>CAVQNG010000038.1:0-12797 GCA_963713825.1 uncultured Acidobacteriota bacterium | reverse complement strand
TGAGTCAGTGATGGAGCTGAGCTGATCCGACAGCCTGGAATCGAGCCGGGAAACAGTACCCCGGAGCTTTCTAGATCTTGGTCTATCTGTATGGAGCTTCGTTACGCTTCAGGTTGTGGATCGTCAGGAGTCCACCCTGACACCCAGTCGTAGCAAAGGCCTGTTGATATCCCCGAACCGTCGCAGAATCGGCTGCCCCCTATTCGCAGTTCCGACGTTTCCGCGGAAACGTCTTCAGGCGGGGGCAAACCCCGCCCCTGCTCTAATACCCACCCCTGCGCCTAAATTCGAGATCGGCTGGCACCCACCTAGTAACCCAACTAGTACGGGCAGTGGCGAAAGGGGAGAAACAGTGCACGAAGGCGTGAGGATGCGAACCAACCCCTTGGTCCACTCCTGGTCCATTTCGGTGGAACTTGTGGACGGTTCCCGAACTATCAGTAAGTCCTTCCGATAGGTTTCCGTGACAAGGGGAGGTATCTCGGAGCCACGCGAGCGACTCGTGAATATTGAGATGACTGTCCCGATAGTTCAGACTAGGAAGACAAGGCTGGGCGCAAGTGCCGCCACTCAGAAACAGCCTGTGAGAGCTTTCTATTCCACTGTATTCGACCACGCCGAGGTGTCGCCGGACTCGAAGCCGTCTCTGAATAACAGCTGAGGGGTCATGTCTCCGAGGGCAACGTGATATGTGTCGTTCTCGTCGGAGCTAAGATCGGTACAGCTGAATCCACCCAGGCCATCTCCGAGACACAACCGATTCCGCGCCTGGTAGTTCCCGAAAACAGCATCGAGGTATTGATCGTCGTCGACGTAGCTTAGAGCGACACCAAGAGAGTCGAACTCGTCGGTACTGACATCGCCGCAGGTGAAGTGCCCGGCTCCATCTCCGAGGCACACTCGATTTCGACCGAAGGCGACCCCGAACACGGCATCGAGGTTCTGATCGTCGTCGATCAACCCCAAAGAAACTCTCGTGTGGAAGTGTTCGTCCGTGCTGACATCGCTACAAGTGAAGCCGCCCAGGCCATTGCCAATACAGACGCGGTTGCGTTGTTCTTTGTTGGCGAAGACGGCATCGAGAATCTGGTCGTTGTCGATGTAGCCCAGAGCAACGCCAGTCGAGTAGAACTCGTCGCTACTGACATCACTGCAAGTGAAGCCACCCAAACCGTCCCCAAGGCAGATGCGATTGCGCGGCTGACTCGGGAAACCAGTACCCCAGACTGCAAAGACGGCGTCAAGGACCTGATCGTTGTCAACTAGGCCCAGCGCAACATCTGTGGCACCAACGATGTCGGTGCCAACGTTGCTGCAGGTGAACTGTCCGGCTCCATCTCCGAGGCATACGCGATTCGGCGTGGCCGCATTGTGACCTCCAATGATGGCGTCGAGGTGCTGATCGCCATCAATAAGTCCGAGCGCCACGCCGGATGAGCCTTCTGCTACAGTATCGACATAACTGCAAGAGGAAAATCTCCCCAAGCCGTCGCCAAAGCAGACACGGTCGCGTTGATGTGCGCGATTGGCAAACACAGCATCGGGGTGCTGATCGCCATCCACGAGGCCGAGCGCAACCGTCCCGCCAGCGTCCTCGTCATCGCTGACATCACTACACATGAACCCTGCACCACCGTCGCCAAGGCAGAAACGATCTGGAGATCCCCAGACCGCAAAAACAGCGTCTAAGGATTCACTCGCCGACACCGCCCCGGCACCGACCATTGCTGACAAAAGCACAATCAGTCCGGCACAGACTTTCAACCTCTCTCTCATCTCGAACATCCTTTCCGCATGTGGATCGGGGGAATTCCCGGCCGGCCATATCGATAGGCACTTCGGCCCCTCCTTACAGGAACGGTGATCCGGTGATTCGGCCCTGAGCTATTCCGGGTGTGCCTTCGTCGAAGCACTTTCACTGTCTCCGCTAATAGAAGGCCCAAGCGGACAGATTTGTTACCCCCAATTGACGGGGGCGCTCTCCGGGCCTGACCGTCTGAGGAAGGGATCTAGAACTCAACCCTCAAGCCCAGCTCGTAGCGGCGGGGGAGCTGCCATTCGGTGGCGTCGCCTTGCTCGTACTCGCCACAACCGCTGACCCGGCCGCAGATGTCGGTAGCGTTCTCCGAGTCGAAGAGGTTGAGGACCGTTCCGATCAACCGTAGGCGGGTGCGCCCGAGGTTGAAATCCTTGGAGAGCTGGACGTCGAGCTGGCCCCACTCGTCTCCTTCACGGCTACCACGGGGCTCGACAAGAATGTTGCCCCAGGCACCTGGATCGACGGTGGCCGCAGGACGGACCGGGGTCCAACGGAAAGGCGACCCCCAGACTCCGTTGAATCCGATGCCGAAGTCCAGCGGCAAGAAGACATAACCGCTCGCCTTCAGTCGGTGCTTGCGGTGATAGCCGAGATAGCCGTCACGATTCGTGAAGTGGTAGGGATACAGATCGCAATCGGTCGACGCGATATTGCTGTGAGTCGAGCCTTCGGAATTGGAGTTGGTGTACGAGGCCAGCACGTGGAGGCGATCCAGCGCTCGGCTTTCGAAGCTCAAGAGCCATCCGGTGTAGTCGCGACGAGCCTGGGGAAGATTGGCGATGATGAATCCAGTGCAACTGGTACCGGTTGTAGGTGTCGGGTAGTTTTCGACACAGGTGTCGTCGAACACGTCGCGTGTGGCCTTGTCGACGTAACTCAGCTCGAGAGAGGTGCGGCGGAGGAGCTCCCTTTCGAAGCCGATGATGAAAGTATCGACGTACTGGGGTGTGAGATCGGACGCGATGACAGAGGGCTCTGACCCGACGGTATTGAAGAGTAGCCATCCCGCAGGATCCCAGTGGTTGGGATCAAAACGCCATTCCAGACCCTGGCTTGCACCCACTGCGGCGCACACCTCGGGATCAGTCACCCCCACGATGGTCGTGCAGGAGCCCCAGATCCTTCCGGTCTCCACCGCGGTGATCGCCGCGCGCGGCAACTGAAGGAAGCTCGAGTGCATGAAGCGGCCCCCCGATGCTCGAAGAAGATTGCGTCCGTTCCGCGTCAGGTCCCAGGTGACCCCGAGGCGGGGCTGGAGCATCTGGAGATCCGCCACCTCCTGCCCTATGTCGTTGTCGTAGATCGCGCGGTCCCAGCGAAGCCCGAGCTGAAGCGTGACATCCGGCCGCACACGCCAGGAATCCTGAACGAACAGGTCGGTGATCGAGCCCGTCGTTTCATAGGGTCCCGAAGGCGACAGGGCCTGCATCAGGTACGGAATGCTGGTGCCGGAAGCGGATAGATCACCGTACTGGTAGCCTTCCTCGCCTTGCCGACAGAGCCCTCCGCCCTGGATTCCGGTCCAACACGTATTCCGGTCTTGGGAGGTTTGGTGAATTTCGCCCCCAACCTTGATGTCGTGGCTGCCCAAGGCTTCATCCACGAACCAAGTGAAATCAGTGCCGACCTGGTCCCGTCGGATGCCTGTGGAGCGGAGCGTCAGATAGTTGCCGGTTATGAGTCCGGTGTCGAGGTTGTAGTGCTGTATCAGGGAGTTGTCACCGCTCATGGGGCCCAATTCGTCATCGACCCAGTCCGAACCGATGTGCATCTCCCAGAGGAGGCTTCGCGCCAAGACCCCGGACACCTCGGCCTGGAAGAGGGTGTAGGGACGTTCCCAGCGACCCGTCGCCTCGGCAGCCGTGAATGTCCCGGAACCCGCATTGGTACTCTCAAAAGGGGTTCTGAGGTACTTTGCCTGGACCAACCAGTTCGGAGCCGCCTGACCGGTGATCTTGATGAAGGCCGGGGTGCTTGCCTGTCGCTCCGTGGTGGGGGAATCGAGCCAGGTCCAGCGGTAGTCGTGCGACTCGAGCGAGCCGAAGAACCAGGCTCGGTCGCGAACGAGGCGGCCACCGAGGGTGACGCCCGCGATGCTCGTGCTCGAAGTCTGTTCGTCGGGATTGTAGTGATCCCCAGAGGTCTCGAGGTTGTTGTCCGTGTAGCGGATATCGACTGCTCCCGACCAGGCATTGCTGCCGGACTTCGTCAGCGCATTGATGACCCCACCCGTAGCACGTCCAAACTCGGCTTGGAAGCCTCCCGATTCGAAGGCCACCTCCTGGATGGCGAGGGTTGGGTATCCCACCTGAGGGCCACCCCAGCTCGGGCTCGTAGCATCGAGGCCGTCGATCAGGAACACGTTCTCTGACCCAGTAGACCCTAAAACGCTCTGGGTGAAGTAGAAACCAGACTCTCCCGCCGGAAACGTGGAGCCGGTCCCAGCCGCCTGCAGAATCAGCTGTATGTGCGAATAGCGAACGCCTAGGCCGACCGCTGCCTCCTGGATGAAGTCGTTGGTGAAGCTCTGCCCCGTGGACACTCTCTGAGGATCCACTACGGGTGTCGTTTCGGTGACCGTGATCTCGTCCCCATATCTGGCGAGCGGCAGGACGACCCGCACCTGAGCCATGCGCTCCAGGCGCACCTGGACCTCGGTGAGCTCCTGGGTGTGGAAGCCGTCGAGCTCGAGGCGCACGGTGAAGTACCCGGGGCTCAGACGGGGATACTGGAACCATCCCTCGGCGTCGGTCTGGGTCGTCTGGACTCCGCCGATCTGGTTGGGAGAACTCGCTGAGACCGCGACACCGGGCAGTGGCACACCTTCCCCGTCGACTACAAAGCCCGAAAGCCGCCCCGTAGTTCCAGCGTGAACGGGTTCGGCCAGGGTCAGAACTACAGCAGCCATTGCGATGATCAGGCATGCGGATGGGACAGCAGCTCCCGCTTTCATCGAGGCTCTCCTTCCAGGTACAGCATCAGGGCCACTCGGGGATCGCGGCCCAGCCGGGGAAGGGCGCGTAGCCGAGCTTCCAACCAGTCGGGGAGTCGGAATTTTCGACGACTCGAACGTTGGTCCGCGAATGGAGCTCGGCGAGCAGCTCATCATGTGGCAGGGTGTGAAGGGGTGGTTTAGACATGTCCGGAAAAGGCCAGACTCGCACAGTCCGGTCGTCGCCTACCGAGGCAATCCAACGACCGTCGGGAGACACCGCGATGGTTCGAACGAGGCCCCGATGGCCGATTAGTAGGTGCGGTTCCTCTCCCGATACCGGGCCGACTCGCAAGGGACCGTCCAGCCCCCCACTGATGATCCACTGGTCAGAAGGATGGAGGGCGATCCGGAAGGGGTCTGGATGGGTGTCGAGGCGACGTGTCTCCCTCCCGTCGAGGCTACTCCAGGCAAGGTGGGACCGGAGATCCTCGGTGCTGTAGGCGTCGCCGTCCCAGTGCACGTCTATTTTGAATTCACCGTTGGAACTGAGTGCCCGTGTCGCGACCATTCCCTCTTCTGCCACTACCTCGACACTGTTGTCTTCAAGATCGAAGACTCTCTCTCCACCCGTAGCGCCCGGGACGACCCCCGCGGCCCCGACCCAGCGGAGCCTTCGGTTGTCATCGAAGCGGAGAAAGGAGGTGCTACCAGGGACCGGTCCCAGTACCTGGACCTTGTTCGTCAGCAGGTCCCAGACACGTATGACCATCTCTTCTGCTGCGCCGTTCATCAAGGCGGAAGCTAGTAGACGGCCGTCAGGGCTGAAGTCGAGCTCCATGCCGTAACGACCCCGTCCTGGCCACTCGGCGGGCATCTCTCGAACTTCTCCTCCCTCGAGCGGAACGATCATCACCGTGGACCAGCTCGAGACCGCCACATTTCTTCCGCTCGGATCGAAGGCCATCGAGGTGAAGCCTCTGAGCCTCTCATCAGTGAGCACGCGCATCTTGCCCTCGTTCTGACCTTCGAGCGGCCAGGCAAGCAATCCGTCTCGTCCTACCGATAGCAGAAGCCAACTTCCATCTGGGCTGAACTGCAGATCACCCGCATTGCCTTCGAACCCATGAAACACAGATCGAGATCGACTGGGCAGGGGCCAGAATGCAGCATTGCCAAGGTAGGCAGAGACGACCATCCGGCCACTGGGGTGCAGGGCGACACCGTGTGAAAAGACCTCGTCTGCCTTGCGGAGAACCAGGGGTTCAGCGGCAGGAGGTGCGCTCAAGTCCCAGAGGCGCACCGAGGCGACGCCTTGCTCCATTCCCCTGAAACCCAGCCACCTTCCGGTCGGGCCATACCCGACCCGGGACCGCACCACGACCCCCTTGAGGTTGCCCATTGCCAGGGTTCGGAGCGGCCGAGTTGATTCTCCTTCGAGTGACCAGATCTTCAACTCTCCCAACTCATCTCGTGCCGCCACTCGATCCCCTAAGGGGTGAAACGAGAGCTCCAGAACCTCGGCCGGGTGCTGGCCGACCTGGCGGGGCGCCCGCATCCACTCGTCGAGCGAGCGAATGAAGACCCGGTCCTGCCTGTTGTAGGCCATCCTCGAGCCGTTGGTGTCGATGTCAAAGGCATTGCCCCAGGCCGGCATACTGCCGATCAGCCGCGACTCACCTTCCTCGTAGGGCCACCAGCGAATTTCTGCCACCTCCTCATCCACCGAAACGCTGTAGTAACCATCGCCGCTCGGAGCGTGGAGTTGTCCCCGGCTGTCTTCGGCACTGCGAAGTTCCCTTCCCTCGGGAATGGAGAACCAGCGGAACTCACCCTGCTTCTCGATAATGACCAGGTCATCGAGCGGGAACGCGACTGCCGGTGGATACAGCTGATTCGGATAGTTGACAAGAGTGATAGCTTCCTTGCCATCTTCGGGAAGCACGGTCACCCTGTCCCACCCGTTGATCGCCAGCCACTCCCCGCTCGGGCTGAACACGAGGCCAGAAGCCCGAGACTCCTCGTTCGCCGGAAGTACTGTTGCCGGGGGAGCCATCTGGAGCGCACGCAGGGCGAGCATGCGCCCCTCCTCGGTGTCGAAGACCTCGAGGCTCTTGGTCGCCCAGGCGAGTGCGGCGGTCGGATATCTGTCGATCTCGAGCTCGCCCAGGGCCAGCAGGCGACCGGATTCCGCCCGGAGACGTTCCTGCTCAGCCCGATGCCAGAAGCCAGCGACAATGGTCAGACCAACAAGGAGAAGAGTAATGACCGTGGTGACCGCAATTCCTTTCTGCCGCCTGCGGCGCTCAGCAAACGAGGTCATCGCCCTCGCGAAGGCCTCCTCGGTATCCGTCAGTCCACCTGGGTAACGCTCGCGCCAAAGCTCGTACTCCTTGAATGCGTTCCCGGTCCAGAGATAGTCCTCGGAGCGGCGGTGCTCCTCCCAGATCCGGGCCTGGCTGCGAAGCTCGTCGCGAAGCTGTGCTCCTTCGGCGTCTTGTGTCTGCCATCGCACCAGCCGCGGCCAGTTTGAAAGCAGGGACTCGTGGATGATCTCGATGCGGTGGTGCAGCCCACCGCCTTCCTCGTCGGCAGGGACCTCGAAGGAGGTGAGGAGGCGAGCGTCGATGAGGGTGGACAGGACGCTCGCCGCTGCGCTGCGAGACCCCGCGCCAGCGGTGCCCTGTTTGTCGAAGACCGAGAACAGCTCCTGGCGGTCTCGAGAATCGCGGGTGCCCTCGGCGGTGACGAGATTGCGAAAGATCTCACGCACAATCGGCACGTTGGCTTCGCCGATGTAGTCGAGAGTCGCCTCCGCATGCTGAGCCAGGGCCCCACTCACGCCGCCGATTTGGTGGTAGCTCTTGCGAGTCAGGAGTCCGGTCTCGCGGTCGCGGCGGTCCCAGAGCTGGGCGGCGGCAAACGCGAGCAAGGGCAGGGCACCACGCTGGCCTTCGATCTCGCCCAGCATCTGCTCCACGATTCCTTCGTCCTCGAAGCCGTAGCCGCACCGCAGGGCTGGCTCGACCAGAGCCCGCCGCAGAGCTGCCCCGGTCGGAGCACCCAGGAGTGTCAGATCCGTGAGGATAGGCCGCAAGGCCTCGAAGTGATGACAATGGAACAGAAAATCATCCCGCATCGAGAGCAGGACGTGAATGTCGACTTCGAGGGGCAATCGACCCAGCACATCGGCGAACGATGACTGTACTATTGCAGTGTTCTGGGTGAAGAGCTCTTCGAATTGATCGACGATGAGGAGCGCGTGCGTGTGACTTCGACGCCACTCGGTCAGCAACTCGACCGCGACGTCGGGATCCTCGAGGTGTTGCAGGAGGTAGCTTGCGCTCGGCACATCGCGTAGCTCCACGGGCAGTGCTCGAGCGAGGTGGTCGAACGGTCGGTTCCCTGGAGTCATCACGAGCGCTTGCCAGCCGTCGATCAGCGTGGGTAGCAAGCCCGCCCTCAGGAAGGAACTTTTTCCAGCACCTGAAGGCCCGATGAGAGCGAGCAGATGAGGCCGCCTAAGCTTCTTCCACAGCGATTCGATTTCCAGCTCTCTGCCGTAGAAGTGATCCGCATCCTCCTCTTGGAAGGCTGCCAATCCCGGATAGGGGCGGGCCTGTTCGTCACCGACGGCTCGTAGAGTCACCTCCTCGAGGGCTCTGGCCAGCTCTGCCGCGCTCGAGAAGCGTTCGCCGGGAGCCGGCGTAGCACACCGACGAATCACGCGTGACCAGGGGGTCTCGGTCACATGGGGTCCTTCCTGATGGAGTGCCTCCCAGATCGCTTGTCGATCCTCGAAGGTCTTGACCCCATGCGGTTCAACCATCTCCGCCAGAAGGATGCCGGCTGAGAAGACATCCGAGCGGGCATCCAGATCGGCGCCCCGGGCTTGCTCGGGGGACATGTAGGGCGGTGTCCCGGCTACGAAACCACTTCTGCTGTCGCCAAGGCCTTTGGTGATGCCGAAGTCCATGACGACGACCCGGCCGGTGCGGGTCATCATGACGTTCTCGGGCTTGATGTCGCGGTGCACGAGGCCGGCATCGTGAATCGCTTCCAGTCCCGCCAGGAACTGCGAGGCGATCTCTCGGGCTTCAACGAGGTCCAGGGGAGAGCGCTCCTCGAGAATCTCCTGGAGCGTCGTCCCATCGATGTACTCCATCAGCACCAGCTCCTGGCCGTCGAGTTCCTCGAGATCGTAGACGCGGCAGACGTTGGGTGAGATCACTCGGCGTGCCGCTCGGACTTCCTTGCGCAGGGCCTCGAGCGCTTCCCTGTTCTGGATCAGCTCGGGGCGCAGTGCTTTCAGTGCCACATCCTGACGGAGCTTCAGGTCGTAGGCTCTCCAGACGTCACCCATGCCGCCTCGCCCGACAAGCGAGCGAAAACGGTAGCGACCGCCGAGGACTCGGCCTTCCTGGAAGGTGTCGCCTGGAGGGAGGTGCTCTCGGTCTACTTCCGACTCCGCCAACACCTCGGCCTCGATAGAGGTGTCGTCGAGTGCCATCGAAAGAAGGCAGCTCGGGCACAGTCCTTCGCTACCACCCTTCCTCGAAAGGGGTACCCCACATGTCGGGCACTGGACCGATGCGGCCTTCATGGTCTCTCTCCCATCCTCGGCCGTGGGCATCCACGGTCGTCAGGCTCGAGAGAAATAGACCGAAGCCAGGCTAGGTGTTACTTCACTTGGCCTGACTGGGGTTTCACGACTTCCAGGAGATGCCGAATCTCATCATCGACATCATCGGGGTCGGCGACGATCTCTGATATTTCGGTGCGCAGGCACTGGCCGAAGCGCTTTCGAAGGCGGTGGACGGCGGTTCTCACCGCCCCTTCGTTCATACCCAGGGCATGGGCGACCTGGTTGTAGGGTGCCTGAGGCTCCGCGCTGGTCAGGTACTGCCTGAGCAGTTCGAATTGGTTCGGATCGCCGTAGGCATTTGACTGATCGCGTAGGCGATCCATAGCGCGGTCGAGTACAGTCAACGCCCAACCCTCCTCGAAGACTTCCTCCGGTGTGCGACTGGCAGGCTCGCCCTCGTAGAACTCCTCAGCGACGTCGGTGGCCAGAGACAGTACCCGGGTCCTGCCACCACGCTTGAGAGTTCGGTCCCGTCTTCGCTCGTGTGCGAGGAAGTGACGGAGAGATGCCAGCAGGAAGGAGCGAAATCGACCTTTCGACGGATCGACGTTAGCCAGGAGATCCTTCTCCATGAGCTCTGTGAAGAAGCCTTGCGTCAAATCCATGGCTTCGTCGGGACTCGAGCCATGGTGCCGGATATAGGCGTAGAGGGGCTGCCAGTAGGTCTGGCAGAGGCTTTCCAGGGCCGCCCGCGCTTCCGTGTCGGAACCGTCTCTGGCGGCGAGTACCTGGCTCCACTGAGTCGTGGCCACCTTGCCGCTCATGCTCCCTCCCGTAGGAGCAACCGAAACAACAGTCTGGACGAGCTCGCACCGCGAGGCCGTCCGCAGAGTCAGCTTGGTTCTTCGGACCCGTCAAGAGTACAGGAAGTCCTTTCAAGAAGCACTACCTGTCGAGGTAGGAATAGGTACGTCCTTGCACCGACAAGGGGGTGACCGATGGTTCTAGTTGCTCGGAGCAGCGCCGGCGGTAGCGGCCTCGTGGTCTAGTGCCATGTTGGTGACGTAGGTTGTGGTTGACAATTCCGGATCATGGCACTGCCGCCGCTACCGCCAGTGTACTCGTGAGTGAATGCCCGCCGCCTCAGTCGGAGGGTGATCGACAATCGCCGTCAAGAGGCTTCACGTCAGCGTCGTGTACAGAGAAACAGCTTGGCGTGGTGGCCCCTGCCACAGCACCATCCAGCTGCGAATGGAGCAGGGACGCGACCCCGTAGTTGCAGATCCCTCCCCTGATCTCCGAGCTTCGGACTGTCATTGAGCCAAGGGTCCCAACTGTAATCGCACAGGCTTCTCCGAGAACTGAAGTCCGCTGCAGCCCAGTCAGGCCGTAGCCCAGGATGCCTTGTGATCCTGGGCCGTCGGCAACGATTATCGAGTTCCTGACTTCGAGAACTGACTCGGCTGAAAAAGCGACGATGCCGTAGGAGCCGCGTTCATCGCTTGTGGCCAGCAGCGTGACGCCATCTAGGACCGCCGTTGATCTGGCGATTCTGATACCAGAGCCCCAGCCTGAGGTCGGAGCGATCTCAATCGTCACATGCTTGAGGTATGTTGGTCCCGCGTACCAGATTTCGATACCCCGTGGTTCGTGGCCCGAGGCTCTGATCGTGACGTCAGAAACGGATGCGGATTGACCGGAGCCTACCCACAGGACCCTCTCGCAGGAAGCGGCACCTTCGAGGGTGAGTGATCGGAGCTCCGCGTGACTGGAACCGCTGATGGCGTAGTCTCTACCTGAGACGATTTTCGTCAATGCCTCGCCTGCGCCCTCAATGTCAACGAAAGGCTTCATGTCGATTTGTTCTTCATAGACCCCGGGTGCCACGTACACCAGATAGGGGTTGTCCTCCGTCGCATCTGTGATGCTGTCGAGTGCCGCTTGTATGGAGTGGAAGGCTGCACCGTTCTTTGCTACCTGGATGATGTTGTTCGTGCCGCCCCACTTGTTCCAGAGCTGTCCTTCGACCGTCGCGGCACGGAGGAGCAGCAGAGTAATGACGATCCCTGTCCTCAGTCGATGGTGAATCATGATCTGTCCTCCTTCGCTGTGATCGGTGCTGATTGGGCACGACGAGATAAGCTAGCATCCTCACTCGAGAATTGGCTGACAATGCTCGTCCAGAGCGCTCATTTTGGGGCCGCAGGTGGAGAAGCAGGAGACACTGTCCCCAGACACATGATCCGTGAGCTCCGAGTGGGAGATTGCAACGTCCTCCCCGAGCCCGGTGGCAATCGCTCCACTGATCTCTGAATGCTTTATCTTCAGCGCCCCATAAGACCCGACGGCCCAGCTGTCTCCAGCAACCGTCACATGCTTCAGAACGGCCGACGAGCCTCCGGCGAAGACGCTGATGGACGCCGGTTCACCCTCGACGACAATGCTCGAATTCGTCATCTCGAAGTCGTCCCGAAGGTAAACACCGGTGTTGGTGCATTCGTCATTCGCAACCAGCATCGAGAGGTCGTCAAACAGCAGAACAGGCGTGCAGCCCAACATGCATCTGCCAAGAATGCCGTTGCCACGACACAGGCCTGACTCCGGAGTTGGGACTACCGCTACCGTCACGTCCTTCAGAGTCAGATCTCCGCAACAGGTACCAATGCCGGTGGCCCATCTGCCGGACGCCTTGATGGTGACGTGAGTGATCTTCAGAGCAGCCCGGTTGTCGATCGCGGTGCAGCTGTCGATTCCGGTGCATTCAACAGTCAGCGATCGCAGCGCCGCGTCGGCGCCCTTGAGGGTTCTTGGCCCCGCGGAGACAATCCTCGTAAGGTGCTCGCCGGCGCCCTCGATGTCCACGAAGTGCTTCATGACGACCCGCCCTGCGTAGACTCCGGGTGCTACGTACACCAGATAGGGGTTGTCTTCACTTGCATCCGTGATGCTGTCCAGGGCGGCTTGAATGGAGCGAAAACCCCGGCCGCTCTTGGCGACGATGACGATTTGATCGGTCATGCCCAATCGGTTCACCAGCTGCCCATCGGCGTTCAGGGCGCCGAGCAGCAGCAAGACAGTGAAAGCTACGATGAGTGATCTGTTCTGGGTCATATTGGCCCTCCTTCCTGGTCGTCCACTAGAAGAAGGCCGCAACCAACAGATTCGTTACACCCCGGTCAACGAAGTTGCCCCGCGGACCAACGCACTGGAAGCAAGTGCGCGCCACCACGAACAATCGCGCCGGCTCATCGGGTCAGACAGATCGAGAGGCGAGGACAGAAGTCCTCTTCGGGACTCTAGTTCGGGCGAAGTCGGCACCGAACCGGTCCTGTGGAGCTTCCTGGAAGGGTCGGCGGCGCAGCAGAACCGCCGGCTGGCTCAGGGCTTGGGGGATGGAGCCGTTTCCCGAAGTTTCCGTTCAGCGAGGGTGAGAAGGGAAGTTCAAGATCGGAATCGAGATC
>CAVQNG010000037.1:0-30584 GCA_963713825.1 uncultured Acidobacteriota bacterium | reverse complement strand
AGCGTGAGCTCTTGGAGCGATTCGGCGAGGAGTACGAGCGCTATATGGAGAGGGTGCCGAGGTTTGTGCCGCGGTTCGGCTCCCCGTGATCGAAGTTTGGCCGGGCGGACAGTCCTCTCGGGTCGCGACTACTCGATGTAGCCCAGAGAGCGCAGCTCACGCTCCGTTTCTTTGTCCATGTGGACCTCGGCAGAGCCTTGGCCGATGCCGAGCTCATTGGCGATCCGCCGGCCTTCATCGACCTCTCGATCCAGCGCTTCGGACAGCTCCAGCGTCAAGTCCGGCTGGGAAAAGGCGAGGTTGTCGGACTCATCCGGATCCACAACCAGGTCGTAGAGTTCTTCACGGCCGTCTTCGAGATGGCGGATGTATTTGTAGCGCCCCAGAACAACCGAGAGCTGTTGGCCGAAGTAACGAACGGCCCCGCTGATGATCGGGTCAGAGGAGTGCTCGAGCTGAGACGCTGCCCAATAGGGCACCAGGGACCTGGCTAGCGGGAGATCAGGATCGCCCGCTGGCGCCCCAACCAGGTCCAGGATGGTGGACCTCACACTCTCAATGGAAACAGGTAGAACAACCCGCCGCCCCTGGAAGGACGAAGCTTGGGGACTTCTTGGTGGTTTGATGATCAAAGGAACCCCGATCACTTTGTTGTTCAGGGCGTGACCATGCTCGAAGCCACCATGTTCCCAGAACTCCTCCCCGTGGTCGGAGGTCACGACAATCAGTGCCGGATCGAACAGGTCGAGTCGCTCGAGAGTCGAGAGGAACTGTCCGATCTCGTGGTCCACATACCGAATCTCGCCCTCATAGAGGCTCTGGATCCAAGCACGCTGTTCGCTATCGGGGAACAACCGCCCCGATCGGACCTCCCTGACCTTGTCGAAGCGGGCCCCGAGCCTCTCGAGTTCCGGGCTCCGCGAGAGAAACTCCTCTGGAGGCTCATAGGGAATGTGCGGATCGAAGAGGTGGAGCCAGAGGAAGAAGGGCTCGGTCGAGTATTTTTCGACGAGGGTAGCTGCTCTTCGAGCCAGGTCTCGGGTCGTCGCCTCGTTGTCGATGGCAGCGGGGGAGGCCGCTCGGAGAAGCTGTGTGCCCAGGGAACCTGCCAGGTAGGTGCGGGGGTAGAAGCGGTAGAGGTCGAATCCTCTCGAAAAACCAGTGGACGCCCTGAGATGAGCGTTCCGACCGACCCCCAGGGTCAGGTACCCGTGATTCTGGAGAGACTCTGCCAGTGTTGGAAGAGCGAGAGGGAGGTCCGGGCTGCGATCCGGTGTCTGGTGCACCAGGGTGGATACGCCGGTCATGATCGAGGCCATGGAAGGCATGGTCCATGGGGACGAGGCCACAGTGCGCTCGAAAAGGACGCTCTCTCGGGCCAGCTCATCCAGGCTCGGGGTCAGGCCTATCTCACTGCCGTAGCTCCCCAGAGAATCGGCCCGGAGTGTGTCGATCGTGATCAGGACTATCGGTGGCTGGTCAGACGGGTTGGTGGAGGCTGTGGCCTTGGATCTAGGCAGGCCTCTGGACCTCGCTCCGATGACCAGAAGCGATGCGAAGAAGAGAACCACGAGCCCCAGGGCGAGCCATCTGAAGACAGACCGTCTCCGAAAGTAGGCAAGGACGAGAACTAGAACAGCCGCAGCGAAGCACAGGAGCGCCAAAACCGACCCGGCAGAAAAGATTCCCTCGACCAGAATGATCTCCGCCAGGAGGAAAGGCACCAACAGAACCAGGAGCGCGGTCATCAAGAGAAGCAGATCGTCGAGGCTGATGAAAGTCGACGCTTCTCCCGACGGTCGAGCCCGAGTCATTGAACCCATCAAGCGAGCGACGACATAGGCGCCAATGGCTGCAACGCTAGTGACTGCCAGCAAACGCAGAACTGAGTTCAAGTCACCCAGCAACAACCGTGAATCAGACAGGTTGAAAAACAGGACCCACAGAACAATGAACGAGATCCAACCTGCCGCCCAGGTACTCTCTTCGTCCCCCGCCTGCTCACGTGCAAATCGTCCGCCGATCCCTAGTCCAGTAGCGACCAGGATCGAGCTGACGAAGAAGAGAAACAGCAGTGGCCCTAGCAGAAGATCTGGATAGAGCTCGTGGGGCCGAGTCGCGATGAGGTTCCAATCGAAATCCAACAATGCCGTGGCAAGACCTGCCAATACGGCTACTCGCAGCGATGGAACACACTGGCTAGGCATGAACTCTTGGACTCGACCTCGGGTCTGGACGAACACATCGGGAGTTCCGCTGCTCATCTCCCTTAATCCGCTACTCTAGCAACAAGTGTCATAGCGTTATGGCTATCTGCGACGCTGACTGTTGCTCAAACTGGGGACTTGATGCACAATTTCGCCTCTTGGGGCGTCCACCTCCGTTTGTCAGTTTCCGGCGAAGACAAAATGAAAGCTCATCCTCAGGCTGCTTCTCCCAGGTCCAGTGACCGAGTCCTTTCGCTCTGGCTGCTCGCTCTGGCACTACTGCACCTTCTCCCCATCTGGCTCTTCGAGTACTTCCCGACTCAGGACGGCCCCATTCACCTTTCGAATGCGAAGGTCCTCCTCGAGTACGGCAATCCAGCATGTCCCGTACTGCCTGAGTACTACCGACTGAATTCAGGTGTGGGCCCGAACTGGTTCTCTCTTCTGTCCTTGGCAGGGCTGCTCAGGCTGTTCTCTCCCGAGATAGCAGAGAAGCTGTTTCTGAGCGCTTATGTTCTTGCTCTTGTAGGCTCAGCCTACTTTGCGATCCTGGGAAGCAGCAGGAGGAACAGATTTCTACTGCTTCTCGTGTTTCCCTTTGTCTTCAATTACTTCGTCTTCCTCGGTTTCTACAATTTCATCTTCGGTCTACCGTTTGTCTTTTTGTTTCTCGGGATCGTCCTCAGGTCGGGCTATAGGCTCGGGTGGCGGGAGGCTGGTCTCCTGGCCATGGCGTCTGTGCTGGCCTTCTTCGTCCATCCTCTGACCATGCTTGCGGCCTGGTTCATGGCCCTGCCTCCCTTGGCTGCGAAGGTCATCCTCACCGATCCAGAGGCTGAGGAGGGGGGAAAGCACTACAAGGCCGATCGATCAGCTCCTTGCTCCGGGGGGCAATGCCTGTGGGGTTGGCCGCATTACCCAGCGCTGGTCTCTTCCTTCATTACTGGCTAACACATTCCGGCTCTGCGGCGGTACACGAGTCCTTTTCGAGACTCGCGCGCAACGCAGTCGGCCTCGGCTCCATCATCACTCACTCTCGGTGGGAGGCCGTGCCGTCGCTGGTTCTTTCTGCGAGTTTTCTCGTCATCGGATTCGGCGTCCTTCGGAGAGATGCTCTGAAGGATAAGCGGTCCTCTGCAGTTGGCCTTCTGATAGCCATTGCCGCAATGTTCGCGCTCTACTTCGTGGCGCCCAGCTCAGCTGGAGGAGGCAACTGGATCAACGCTCGTCTACTCCTCTACCCGTTCCTGGTGGCGGTGTTGTGGTTTGCTTGCTATCGGTTCAGTCGGCGTGAGAGATCTGTCATTAGCGTCGTCGCTTCGTTGGTAACGCTGGCTCTCCTTGGATTCCATCTTTGGAGCGTGTCCAGGCTCAGCGCAGAAGTCGAGCAGAGCTTAGCCTGTGGAGCAGATGTTGCGGCGGACTCTACCGTGCTCCCCGTCAGTTTCTCGCGTCGGGGTCGGGATGAGATCGGTGCTCCGCTATCGTGGAAGACAGCATCGTTCAGTCATTTCGCAGGGTATGTGGCGGCCGGCCGGTGCATGGTTCAGTTCGACAACTACGCGGCATGGAAAGGGTACTTCCCGGTCTCCTGGCGGTCGGCTTTGAGTCCCAGAAGGGGCCGTCTATGGCCAGATGGTCCAGAGGGTGATCATCCGGCAGTGAACATCCGGAAGTACGAGGAGCTTACAGGTGGGCGAGTCGACTATGTTCTCCTGCGAGACTTGCGCCCGGAGGATCTCCAGAATCAAGAAGTAGTAGACCTCCTGGATCAGCTGGGCAGGGGCTTCGAGGAGGTCTGCCGCGATGGTCTGTTTGGCGAAACCTATCTTTACCGGAGAAACGATCCGGGCACTGAAAGAGTGGTGCAAGATTGAAGCCTAAGAGCTTGTTGAAAAACCCGTCATCGCGCACGATTGGGGACATGGTGTTCCTTGACACCTGTCAACCTGGCCAACGATCACGAGTCTTGAGAGGTATCCGCTCATGTCGAGAGAATCATTTGGAATTCTGATATTGCGTGCTCTTGCTGTCGGATTCCTGGCTGGAACCCTCGTGGGCGCGGTTGCGTCTTGCGCGTTGTTTTGGTTAGTGGACTTCTCCAGCCACTTGGGGGATCTCTTTATTCTGAGTTTCTATTCTGTTGCGCACTTCGGGGCCGTGGGCACCGTTCTGGCAGGAGGTCTCGGCCTCCTTTACTGGTGGCTATCAAGGTCTGGGCTGGTTTCTCTCGCCCCTCAGGGATTCTTGAATGGACTGCTGGTGTTCTGTCTTGGTCAAGCAGCCTTGCTCGTGTTTGGTGTTTGGAACCTGGTCAGGCAGCGACCCACCTACTTGACAGCACTCCCTGTCGTGCTGCCGATTCTGCTCGGTTTTTGTTTCGTTCTATGGCTCTCCGCAAGAGCCTCTCGGGCCTCTGCTCGAGGGGAGTCTTGGCGAGACCCGGCCCTGTACCGCCCTCGGATCGTTGTTGCAGTGCTCCTTGCGACTCTTGTAGTGCCGCCAATCTTCGGCTTGTTGAGTTTTGACAGATCGGCTGCGGGTGACACAGAGACGCTAGTCGGGAGTGCAGTGACCCCTGTCGAAAATTCGAATCGGCCTCGGCTCCTGGTGGTCGGCTGGGATGCGGCAACCTGGGATGTTCTCGATCCCCTTCTCGCACAGGGTCGCCTCCCCAATCTCGCTGGGCTGATTGAGCAGGGAAGTCGGGTGACTCTGTGGGCCAGACCTCAAGTAATTCAGCCTTTCGCCGACTCGGCGAGCGGCGGTGCACGGTCGCCTGCAGTGTGGGAGTCCATCGCTACCGGGAAGTCACCACGCCAACATGGTATCTGGGACTTCAGGATCAAGCGCTTCTGGGGTGTGAAGCAATCTGTGCCTTTTCGTGTGGCAGGGGAGTATCTGGGAGAAACAGCTGCAACAAGTGGTGCATTGGCACGAGCCAAGCGATTCTGGTCCATCTTGGACGAAGCTGGATTCAAGACAGCGACAGTGGGTTGGTGGTCGACCTGGCCTGCTCACTTGATGAAGCGTGGGATCACTGTCAGCAGCCGAGCAGCGTACGGCCAAGAAAGTGCCGTCTACCCACGGGGGTGTGTCGACTCCAGTGCTTTGTGGATAGCCTCGAAGGAGGAGCGGATTCGGCTCCTGGAGAATCTCTCTCCGGAGCTACAGGAAGTCATCGCTAGAGCCTTGGAGTCAGACACCAGGACTGAAGAAACCGAAAGGATCAGGGCCTACCTTCATGACCTGCGAGCCGACATTTTCAAATACCTGGCAGCGAAAAGCCTACTCGTCGCGGAAGACCCGCCGAATCTATTGGCAGTCGTATTCATGACCTCGGATCTTGTTCAGCACAAGTTCTGGGGTTTCTTCGACCCGCAATCCTTCGGCCTGGAGTCGACCCCGGAGTCGGAAGTGATGGGTCAGGTGATTCCAGGCGCCTACGAGCAACTCGACGTCCTATTGGGGGAATTGATTGAGACTTCGGGTCCGGAGACCTCAGTGATTGTGCTATCTGATCATGGTGCAGGCCCTTGGGTAGCTGGTGGAATAGGCGGATTCGTGAAGAAGTTCATTCAGAGGTCGTTCCATCCGGACTACTCTGGGAACCATCGGCTGAACGGGATGGCGAGCTTCAGTGGTCCAATGTTCCGCTCGAGTGACGTATTGCTGGATGCCTGGGGAGAGGACATTGCACCGACGATCCTGCACTACTTTGGACTTCCTGTGGCTGACGACATGGCTGGGAGAGCATTGGTTGATCTTCTTTATGAAGGCGTCCGTGACGAAAGGTCGCTTGCCACGGTTACCTCCTATGGTCCACCGTCGCAATTGGTCGATCCAGAATCCGGTGGATCCGAGACTGACGAAGAGATGTTGGAGAGATTGAAAAGCCTGGGCTACATCCAGTAGCCGGAAGATCCTTCGAGTTCAAGATTCGTGAGCAACCCGGGCCGTAACATAGACATTTCGACTTCGGCGATACCAGAAGGCGCTAGTGACCAATATCCTCGGTTGAAGGCTCAGAGATAGAATGACCGAAGACGCAAGTTGGTTGCCATTGAGACTGTTGAGGTTGGCTTCTGGAACCAGACTTCTGTGGAGCCTACTTCTGGTATTGAGTGGTGGCTGGCTGTTGCTTGTCGACTGGCGGCCGTTCGAATCATTGGGGAAAAGCCATGTCGAATCAGACTGAATCCATATCCGAGGCGGAGAGCATTTGCGTAGTGATTCCCTGCTATCGGGTGGCACCATTCATCGAGAAGGTGATTCGGCAGCTGCCGCCATGGGTCTCCAAGGTCGTTGCAGTCGATGACTGCAGCCCGGATGAAACGGTCGAAGCTCTCGAGCGGATCGACGACCCTCGGCTGGTATTGGTGCGCCACGGGAAGAATCAGGGGGTCGGCGGAGCCATGCTCACCGGCTATCGAAAGGGAATCGAGGAGGGCGCAACGATCCTGGTCAAGATGGATGGAGACGATCAGATGCCGGTAGAGCATCTGCACCCTCTGATCCAACCGATTCTCTCCGGCAAGGCCGACTACTCCAAAGCGAATCGTTTTGTCCAGACCGGCCCTCTGCAGCAGATGCCGCTTCCAAGGCGCATCGGAAACCTGGGGCTGTCCTTTCTGACCAAAGCGGCAAGCGGGTACTGGAACATCTTCGACCCGACGAACGGATATACAGCAATCGATGCCGATGTGTTCGAGTCCATCGACGACAGCCAGGTGCACCGCGGCTATTTCTTCGAGAGCGGCATGCTCATCGAGCTCAATCTCCAGAGAGCCGTCGTTGCCGATGTCGACGTCCCTGCCAGGTATGGCGACGAGGAAAGCTCACTTTCGATCTTGAAAACTCTCATCGAGTTTCCAGTGCATCTCTTCCGACTCTTTCTACGGAGGGTTTGGCAGCGATACTTCGTCCGGAATTTCTCGGTGGCGTCGCTTTTCCTCGTTGTGGGTTTGATTTTGATGATCTTCGGTGCGGCTTGGGGTGCGGTCTTCTGGGCCATCTCGATCAAGACGGGTGTTCCGGCAACTACCGGAACCGTGATGGTCGCAGTCCTACCGATCATGTTGGGATTCCAACTCCTGCTGCAGTTCGTGGTCTTCGACGTTCAAGACATCCCCAGGCAGGTGAAATCTCGGCGCGCCGAATCAAGGCGCCTTGCCGCTGTCGAGCAGTTGCGCAGGCGGTAGATCAGTCCAGTGACGTTTCAAGTACCAGAGCGGTGATTCGATCGATGCGCGTCCGGTCCGATTTCATAGATACGCAGGTCGGGTCCAGTTTCGACATCTTCGTAGATGGGTGCTGAGAGAAGTTGGACCACCCTCTCGCGGGCTTCTCGCCATTCACGGTTCTTCTCGAAGAACCTGCGATCGTCAACAACGAGCAGGACCCTCTTGTCTGACATGGTGGACCACTTTGCTTGGTCTGAAAGTCCGGGCGGGTAGGTCCAGGGCCTCTTGGAGTAGTAGCCCACTTGGGACTGCGAGGTGAGGACGATGGTGTCCTCTGCGCTGTTTTCGGTCAATCCACTGCCCGGCGCGTACGAACTCGAGCCCACCCATGGTATCCATGCGTTTCGAGTGGAACACGGTGATGGAGAGGAGAAAAGCCAGTGCGCCGGCCACCATGACGGGTGTGGCGAATCGTGGGGCAAGGCCCTTCAATTCTCTGGAGACAGCCAGGATGCCTCGTGCGCACCATAGGAATGCCATGGCGGCGTAGGGCGCTACGTACCGGGTTTCCGAGTAGTAGAAAGGCAGGTAGAAGGCAAGAGGAAGGATTGCAGCCAGGATCAGCAGATGTGCCGCCAGGATCCTGCGTCCACCCGAGGCAGAGAACAACCACCCGGCCCCCATGAAGGGAAGCAGCAAGACAGGAAATCCGGTCCAGGTGAAAAGTACGGACGGCACGACATCAAGGTTCTCAGCCACGGCTGCCGCGATGCATTGAGGCTCGTTGAGAGCCAGTTGTGTCAACGATTCATAGCTGTGGAGGTCTCGACTGGAATTGCAGTCGGGAGGAAAGACCAGGAAATCGAATAGTGGCCCGTGGGCTTGCCCAGCGCCTTGCGAAATGGTGTCTACGAAGACTCCATAGCCCAGGTAGAGGGCGAAGAAATCCGAGGAGGAATGCAACAGTATTCTTGAGCGCGGCCTTCGGGCCTGACAGCAGATAGGAACCGATCAGCAGGAAGACGACCAGGGTCGGTACGACGAGCAGCCCGTCGGCGCGCGCCCACCAGCAGAGGCCGATGGCAATGCCACCGAGTAGCGCCATCCAGAACCTGTCTTGTTCGGCCGCCTCCCAGGCAAGCCAGCAGCCGCCGATGAAGAATGGAAGGAAGAGAGTGTGAGAGATCGAGGAAGCCAGTAGGGAGGTCAGGGCAGGGGCCACGGCCACCAGAGCAGCAGCAAGAAGGCCCTACTTCCGAGCCGAATAACCTTCGTCCAAGAAGGCCGATGAGGCCAACAGAGAGCATCCCGAGCGTTATGAAGAGGAACTTCGAAGCGACGAGCTCGTCGCCGAAGATCTCGGGTCAGTGCCTGCGGTGCCAGGTAGGCAAGGGGTGGAACTTTGCCGCGTAGCCAGCCAACTCGGACTGGACGAATCCCTCTCCCTCCGCGGCATTGCGGGCAATCAAGAGGTAGCTGGCCTCGTCGTAGCCGATCCATTCCCGGTGCACCGAGATCGCTGTTCTCACCACTCCCCCTGACAGGACGATCAAGAGAAGGACCCAGGTAAAGGTGCGTTCTGACTTCTTCATGGGGATATTGCGGACGAAAGTGAGAGGGGATCTTAGCACTGTCTCTGACAGGTGAGCTGCTAGCTTTCTTGACGTTTTGCCTCAGTGTCTTCCACCGGATCCTCTTTCGTCGCATCGAGGAGCTGGTCCATCCGCGGAACCGAACGTGACCCTGTCAGGTAGATCACGAGCGCAAAGGCGACGATGGGAACGGTCTGCACGAGATGCACCAGGATACTCGCACCGGCTGCAGCCGTCCTGTCGATGGAATACAGCTGTACCAGGCCGAAGGTCATGGCTGCGTGATATCCGCCGACGCCAGCTGGTGTCGGTACAGCGATACCGATGACCAGCAAAGGCATGAGAACGAGTACTGCAGCTATCGGTAGATCTACGTTGCATGCTGCCAGGCCTACCCAGGTAGAGGCTGAGATCAGGAGCCAAGTGGCGATACTCGACGCGAGCGAGCCCATAAGCACCTTGGGTTTGGCCAACCCGCTCAGGCCCAGTGTCATGAGGTCCAGCTGTCGCCCGATCCTGTTCTGCCGGAACCGTCTGGCCCAGGAGCGCTGTCGAGCGCTGAGGTACCAGCGGGATGCGACGACCAGGGCCCCCAGGAGGCTGGCCGCAATGAAGGGGGACATGTACGACAACTTGCGCCCTATCGTTGACCATGAGGCGACCCACGCAGAGGGTGCTGCCAGGAAGAGGCCAATCCCGAATCCGGCCAAGACCGTCAACACGTCGAGGACGCGAGTCGTTGCAAAGGACCCCATGGAGAGCGCAAGGGAGATACGCTCTCGGAGGGCGAGTAGAGCCGGTTGCGCGACTTCGCCCAGGCGGCCGGGGAGCGCAACGGACATCGAGTTGCCAATCACTGTTGCTTCGAGTGCAGATCTCATCGATGTGGGCTCACCACCGGCTTTGACCAGACGCTGCCAGCGAATTGCGCGGACGGGCCACTGGAGCAGGTTGACGAGAGCCGCCAGAGCCAATCCCCAGGACGAGCTTCTCTTGATGGTTTCACCAAGTAGACGAAGATCGATGTTCCTGAATAGCAGGTAGAGAATCAGGGCGGCGAGCAGAGAAGCGGCCGTAAAACGAATGGCGAGCTTGCTTGAGATCACTATTTTCCCTCTGAGTGGCCTAGGTGCGGCTTCCGATAGCCAACTAAGTACAGGGCGTTGACGGCTGCCATCGAGGTAATGGTAGACCACGGCCAAGCCTCATGTCAGGCTTCGAGCTCCTCATAGCCTGTTAGCAATATGATTGACGGATCCCCTATATTGGGGTATCTAACGTGGGTAGGCGGTCGGATGGGTCTGGACGGCCTAGGACGGGTATCCGACATATGAGGATCAGGCGTCAGATCATCTTCGCATTCTGGAAGGCCACAGACCTGGTTCTGATGGTCCTGGCCTTCGGTCTGTCCGTCTGGATTGCAATCCTGGAGCCGCAAGGGATCTCGTTCGCACGGCTTCTCTCAGTACGCCTGAAACTCTCGAATATTCTCCTATTTCTCGGATTCCTCATGCTGTGGCACCTGGTGCTGTCATGGCTCGGGTTGTATCGATCTCATCGACTACAGACCTTTGGTCAGGAAGCGCTCGACGTTCTCAAGGCGACGACCATCGGCACCGTGGCGATTTTCAATGCTGGCATCATCTTCGATATTCAAATCATCTCGGCTAAGTTCACGGTAGTCTTCTGGGTCCTCAGCACTGCCCTCACATTGCTGTCACGGTTACTCCTGAGAGGAGTGCTGGAATCCGCCCGCCGCAGAGGTCGAAACCTACGAAACGTGCTGATTGTCGGCACCAACTCGCGGGCGCTGAGCTTTGCTGACCGGCTGCGCTCTCATCCAGAGTTAGGCATGGCAGTCATTGGCTTCGCGGATAAGCCGTGGTTTGGACTCGAGACCCTTGCCGCCAAAGGCGAGAAGTTGGTGTGTTCCCTAGAAGATCTTGAAGTGTTCCTGCGGAACAGCGTGGTCGACGAGGTGGTCCTGGCCTTGCCGGCTCCCTCCTGCTACTTCGACTCCGAGCAGGTGGTCCGATCCTGCGAGAAGCAGGGAATCACAGTCCGTTTGCTGTCGGACTTCTTCAATGTCAAGGTGGCCAGCGCGAAAGTCGAGACCCTCGATGGGCAACCTTTCATAACGTTGGTGACTGGCAACATGGAGGGCGGGTCGCTTGCGGTCAAGAGGGTCCTCGATATCGTAGTTGCGGGTCTTGCAATCATCTTGTTGGCCCCGGTCTTTCTCTCAATCTGCCTGCTGATCAAGATCGGCTCTAAGGGGCCCATACTCTTCGTACAGGAGCGCATCGGGCTCAACAAGAGAAGGTTTCCGCTGTACAAGTTCCGCACCATGGTGCTCGATGCCGAGAAGAAACAGGCCGATTTAGAGCATCTCAACGAGGCGAGTGGGCCGGTCTTCAAGATCGAGAACGATCCTCGGATCACCAAGCTCGGTAGCTTCCTTCGGCGTACCAGTCTCGATGAGTTGCCACAATTCATGAACATCTTCCTGGGTGACATGAGCCTGGTTGGGCCTCGGCCCCTGCCCGTCCGTGACTACGAAGGCTTCAGTGAAGACTGGCATCGGCGCCGCTTCAGCGTTCGTCCCGGCCTGACCTGCCTCTGGCAGATCCAGGGAAGAAGCAGGGTGACCTTCGAGAGGTGGATGGAGCTCGATATGCAATACATCGACGAATGGTCCTTCTGGCTCGACATGGAGATCCTCGCCAAGACGGTTCCCGTGGTCATCAAGGGGACAGGGGCTTCGTAGTCGTAGCACAGATCGAGTCTCTCTAGTCTCAGCTCACTCTCCAGGCAAAGAACAGTGGATAACGGGTCCGCTGCAAAGCGAGCGGGTCTCGTTGTAGTCTTGTCGACAGGGCGAGATCTGGTTTCTGCTCGAGACTCGAGGCTCGCTGGCGCCAGAGCTGTCTATGACTCCAAATGACGACAAGCTGAGGATCGCCTTTATTGGGGCTCGTGGGGTTGGTAACTCCTACAGCGGTATCGAGACCTACTACGAAGAGGTGGGCTCCCGCCTGGCGGCTCGGGGCCATGAGGTGACGGCCTACTGCCGAACCTATTTCACGCCTGAGACGGATAGTTATCGCGGGATTCGTGTTCGGCGCCTTCCTTCGCTCCGCAGCAAGCATCTGGAGACCCTTTCGCACAGCGTGCTATCCACCTTCGATGCGCTCTTCCGCGGCTACGACATCGTCCAGTTCCACGCTCTCGGCTCGGCGCCGTTGTCGATCCTGCCTCGGATCTGCGGGCAAAAGACCGTGGTGTCGGTTCGAGGCCTGGACTGGCAGCGGGCCAAGTGGGGAAGACTAGCTCGCTGGGTGCTGCAGACCGGCGAGTGGGCCTCGGTGCGACTTCCATCTGGGACATCAGTGGTCTCAGGGACCTTGAGAGATCACTATAGAGCGGTTCATGGTCGGGAAACGACTGTGATTCGCAACGCAGTTGTGCCTGCTGAACCGCGCTCGATCGACAGGATTGCAGCCTACGGCCTGGAGAGCGATGGCTACCTGCTCTATGTAGGTCGGATCTCGCCGGAAAAGGGCATTCACACGCTCCTGGAGGCGCTGAGGCCCCTTCCCAGGACCAAGAAGCTGGTCCTAGCTGGTGGGAGCAGCTACTCGGATTCCTACATTCAGAGTGTCAAGGAGATGGCTTGGGACGAGGTTGTCTTCCTCGGCAAGGTCGACCACGAAACCATCGAAGAGTTGCTCAGCAACTGCTACGCGTTTATTTTGCCCTCGAGCATCGAGGGCCTCTCGATAGCACTACTCGAAGCCCTCAGTTTTGGCACTTGCATCCTTACGACCTCTATCCCGGAGAATCTGGAAGTGGTAGGGGAGGCTGGTGTGGTTTTCCCGCCGGAGGACGTCGAGGCTCTCAGGGAATGCTTGCGAGCGATCCTCGAGTCTCCAGATCTGGTTCAGCAGCACCGAGAATTGGTCGCCGAACGAGCCCGATGGCTGGCCCGACTGGGATGGTGTGCCGAGCAGACCGAGAAGTTCTATCGCAGGTTGGTTGCAGAAGGTCGTTGATCTTCGAGACAAGCAGAGACTGGGCCGGCTGCGCCCGACCTGAGGTCTATGGGGGTTCCCCAGTTCCACTCCGGTACCTCAGGGGATGGACTGAGACCCGCCGATCCTTGTACTCCGTCTCGTAAATCCTGGTTCCCAGATCTACTTCTGTGTCAGCGTCGAGGGTCTTCCTGTAGTTCCTCATCCCGAACGGTGTCACTCAGCAATAGGTAGTCGGGCCGAACCAGCTTGACTCTCTCCGGCGCATTGAAGACCTGATTCATGTAGAGAGCCTTGAGCTCTGTTCCGATCGCAAAGAGCGGTGCCCAGTCGCCTCCAATCGAGGCTCCTCGGGGTAGCAGTTCCTCGACCTCGCGGGAGATCCTCGCTCGCTCCTGGCTGGGGCTCGCAATAGCCAGAGAAACCGATGTGGCGTTTACCAGCACGCTCAGAAACAGTATGAAGACCACGATCGAGCTCGCGACCCTCTTCTTGAACAACAGCCCAAGGGCAGGCGTCAGTGTAATCAGTAGGGCCGCGACGGCGGCTATCAGGAAGACCTGGGTGAATCGGAGCGGAGCCACGTAGGAGGGGACAGCATACTGCTCCGGGACGATCCATCCGAGAAGGAGACGATTAGAAGCCAGGCCCAACGACAGCAGGGCCAGAAACAGCATGCCACCACTCGCGAGCCTCGTCAGAGTGTTGCCCTCAGCGCGAGGATTGGAGTCCACTGGCCCCAGCTGAAGCCATTCGAGGACGAGAAGAACGAATACCGGCAGAATGGGAACGTAGTATCGAAGGGGGTTGTAGCTGAACAGGCTGAGGAGAAAGATCGCCCCAACGCAAATGGCGATAAGAGAGACGCGATACGGTGTCGAGAGGAAGCGGCGCCAATCCTCGTAGAGACCTTGTCCGATTGCCAGGAAGGCCGCTGAGACGAGAAGTGGGTGAGCCCAGGCAGCCGGGCTGGCCAGGAACTCCCTCAGGACTCGAAGACCGTCCAGATCCAGCCGTGGCATCCAGAAGTCGAAGAAGAAGATCAGCAGCCCTCCCAGGACGAGAGCAGAAGAGATGAGGATCCCTAGTCGGTAAGATCGACTCGGCAGCTGGATCAGGTAGAAGAGACCGAAGGCCGCAATCAAGGGCAGGAAATACACCACCGCTGAGGCCTTGATGCCGACTGCGCTGACAATCAGGCATAGGAGGACCACAGCAAGGGAAACAAGTGGGCGTCGTCCCGACAGCTTCTTCAGCATCAGGACAGACACCAGAAGGAAGAAGGCAATCGGAATCTCGAAGATTGCCAGCCGAGAGAACGCGAACAGGGTCAGATTGACTCCTAGCAGTACGAGTCCCAGATAGACGACTGAAGGGTGGTAGGAGCCTGAGGTTGCCCAAAGAAAGGCCAGGAGCATCAGCAGGAACCAGAGGACGGTGACGAGCCGGGCGCTTTCGATCTCCTGGCCCAGGACCCGGAAAGCAGCCAGGAAGCCGACCTGCGTGATCGGGCTGCGAGGCAGCCAGCCTGGGTAGTCGTCCTGATCGTTCCAATGGGTCTGGCCGAACAGCGCTAGGTTCCGCGCATCCAGCGTTTTATAGCCCTCATCGACAAAGGGGCCGAAACTCTCAGTCCACAGGGAATCTGGAGGATCCGCTCCAAGGTGGATCAAGCGTAGGCCGATGAGTACTAGGACAAGGAGAAATCCAACGATCGTGACCCATTTAGCCTGTCGCTGATGGGGACTGATTGAAGTCATTGTTTCTACCGGACGCGGCCTGCGATCCTCGTCCGCAATTCGGCTCTTCTGTGATTGCGGTGATCCTACCTCAGGTTGTTGTACCGATTTCGGGGATACTAGGTCTGAATAGAGCTCCTCGTAGCGGCTGGTGATTTGATCCAGGTCGAAGGCCCCGACGACACGCTTGCGCCCCCGAGCGGCAATGCTTTGCCGGGTGGGCTCATCATCGAGAAGTTTGGCCACGGCTCGGGCCAGCGGCTCTGCTTCGCCTGGAGGCACGAGGAGTCCCGATCGGCCGTCTTCGATGATCTCAGGAACCCCACCCACCGCGGTGGCGATGACTGGACGCTCCGATGCCATCGCCTCGAGCACCACACTGGGAGAGCCCTCCCTGTGGGATGAGAGCACGAAAACGTCGCAGGCCGCATAGAGCATTGCCATCTCTGCTTGAAGTCCAATTAGCTGGACGCGGTCCCCAAGACCGGCTTCCACAATCTGGCTTTGTAGAGAATGTTCTTCCGGACCCTCCCCAGCGATCAAGATCCTGGGGCGCCTTCCTGAATCAACGAGCAGCCTGGCGCTCTCGATCAGAACATCGAAACCCTTGACCTTGGTGAGTCGCCCTGCTGCTCCAATGATGGGCTCGGCCGAGTTCCTGTCCGGATCGAGGCCGAGAGATTGCGTTGCCTCGCCTCTGTCGATTGGGTGAAATCTCTCCGTGTCGACTCCGTTCGGGATGGTGACGATTCGCTCGGAAGGCACCCCTTCGGACTCGATCATGTAGCTGCGAACGGCATCTGAGACCGCTACCACACGATCTGAGAGCCGGTGCGACTGCCGAGTCATGAGAATGGGGAGGGTCCCGGCCAGCGGCGCCAAGCTGTGCTGGCTGGTAACGATTTTCGGCATGTCCTGGCTCATCTGTACTGCCATCGAGGCCAGAACGTTGGCCCGGTAGAGGGAAGTCTGCACTAGATCGATCGACTGATCTCGAAACAGCCTCCTTAGTTGCGACCATGCTCGAATCATTTCGGTGGCATGAGGTCGCTCCGACATCTCGAGGGACAAGACCGGAACTCCGCTGGCTTCGACCTCTCTCGCCATAGTGCCTGAAGCTCTTAGCGAACAGAGGAGCGGCTCGAACCGACTCCGGTCGAGTCGTAGGATGAGCTCCTTGAAGAGGTTCTCAGCTCCTCCTGTGCCGCTGCTGGTGATCAGGAAGAGGACGCGGTAGGGAGTTGTCACGCAGAATTCCAAGGTCGAGGTTGTGGTCAATTCCCAACCTCGAACAGAGTCGAGGCTATCCTCTCATGGGCGTGCGGGGCTCACAATGGAATCGGTCTTGGACGTCCCCCGAACAGGGCGCGTTTGATAGTGTCCGCTCCATGTCGCAGACCCCGAAGTCGGTGGTGAGGATTGCTGCATTGGGGGACCTCATGCTGACGGGGAATGGACCGAGTATCAGCGGCAGGGCCGGCTCGAGATGGCCCTCGGAGACCTGGCCCTCCTGCGAAACGACGTCGATCTGCTTTTCGCCAATCTGGAGGTGACTCTTCCGGGCACCGAAGGAGAGATCGACAAGCAGCCTCGACTGGTCGGTTGTACAGAGGCACTCAGCGACGCTCTGAGCATCCTCGACGTCGATCTCCTGAACCTCTCCAACAACCACGCCTTCGACTGCTTCGACTCGGGATTCCAGACCGTCTGTGACCTGTTGCGAGCCAAGAAACTTGGTTTTCTGGGTGCTGGGACCGATGAATCGAGCGCCTCCCGCCCTTTGATCCTGGAGCGAAACGGCATGAGACTGGGCTGGCTGGCCTACACTGCACCGGACACGGTTCCTTCTCATGTCGCGAGTGCGAGTGGCTACGGTGTGAACGCCTTTGAAGTCACTAAGGCTTTGGCAGAGATCGAGGCCCTCAGGCCCGACGTGGATCACGTGCTGGTATCGGTGCACTGGGGAGTCGAGTTTTCGAATCTTCCGTCCCCAGACCAGGTACGGCAAGCCCGGCGGATGATCGAAGCGGGTGCGACAGCTATTCTGGGTCATCATGCCCATGTGGTTCAGGGCGTCGAGGGGTACCAGGATGGTGTCATCGTTTACAACCTTGGCAATGCTGCGACCACCGACCTCGAGATCGATGGCAAGCTGGCGATCCGCCAGACCGAGCGGTCCCGGAGCTCATTTGTCGTCGAGTTGACTCTGTCAAAGTCGAAGCTGCTCGGGTTTGAGACCCGAGCTTTCCGGTTCACGGACGGTAGGGTTACCCTGGGTGACATTGTCGCCCAGCGCTATTTGGATCGGGCGAACGCTGCGATTCGCAACGGCGTGAGTGAAGCCCAATGGCGTCGTCGCCGTCTGATCGAAGATGTTCTGCTGCGATCTGCCCGCAAACTCAATCCTCGGGTTATCCGGAGCGTAAGACCAGCCCATGTCGCGAAGGTGTTCCGGAATCTGGCCCGTGCTCTCCGAGGCCAGGGGCCGGCTTAGTCGACCATGACAAGCGATCTCCGGTCGGACTTTCGCCGTCTCGCTCCTCGGTAGGGGTCTATGCAACCGCGTCGGTGGCCCAGAAGGGTCTGGCTTTCTTACTCATCCCTATCTACACGCGCTTTATCAAGCCGGATGAGTATGGGGTTCTGGAGCTCCTTACGGCGTTCGCGACAGTTGCCTTTGGGCTTCTGGCGCTGGGACTTCCGGCGGCGGTCATGAAGTGCTATCACCGAGATACGGAATCAGCGGCTGCCAAAGCGCGCATCTTGAGTACGGCCAACCTGATTGGCATGCCTGTGCTGCTGGTGGGAACCATTCTGCTGTTTTTTCTTTCCGAGCCCATCAGTCGATGGCTTTTCGACAGCGCAGAAGCAGCAGATCTGGTCCGAATCATGGTCCTGAGTGGGCTGTTTTCCACGGTCAACGCACTGCTCTTGGCAGGCCTGCGAGCCGAAGAACGGGCGACCGCATACAGCACGGTAGTTCTCCTTCAGTTCCTGGTGGCAATGGTCCTGAACATCCTGTTTGTGGTTCGCTTCTCGATGGGAGTCAGGGGCGTCCTTGTTGGAAACTTGATCTCACATATCGTGGCCCTCCCTGTTGCGATCTGGATGGCGTCCAAGCGGTCCGATCTTGCCGTTGAGCTCCAGCTTGCGAGACCGCTCTTGACCTTCGGGCTCCTCATGGTTCCGGGCGTCCTGACGGGCTGGGTCAACAACCTTTCTGATCGCTACATCCTGAATCTATTCAGTCAGCTCGATGAAGTGGCGGTCTACGGGATCGGGTACAAGTTCGGCATGGTCATCCAGTTCCTGATCGTCTGGCCATTCCAGCTGGCGTGGCCCGCCTTGGCGTTTTCGATCAGTGACCGACCTGGCCACAAGTCCACCTACGCCAGAGTCCTGACCTATCTGGTAGCCGTCCTGGCTGCTTCAGTCGTTGGCCTTTCGGTATTCAGCCGCGTCGTGGTCCCTTTCGTGGTAGGAGAGGGGTATACCGAGGCCTACAAGGTCGTTCCTCTGGTGTCCCTCGGGTACGCTTTTACCGGGGTCTTCTTCTGTCTCAATCCTGGGGTCCACATCGCGGGGAAGACCCGTTACTTTCCGATGCTCTCCGGGATTACGGCACTGATCAACATTGGTTTGAACTTCTTGTTGATTCCCCACTATGGAATGATGGGTGCTGCGGCGGCTACAGCGGTCGCCTTCTTGTTCTCCGCGACAGGAGCCTGGTTCCTGGCGCAGCGGTTCTACCCGATCGAGTACGAATATCGACGTCTCTTCAAGGTGGTTCTGGCAGCGGTCAGCGTCTTACGGGATGGCTCTGCTGATGCCTCCAGCACCCACTCCTTTCGGAGTGGCGTGGCACCTGTTCTGGGGCATTCTCGCCTTTCCCGTTGCTCCTGTTGCTGTTGGGGTTCTTCTCGGATACGGAGCTCGCCCTGGTCCGACAGTTCGTCAGACAACGCCTACCCGGAAGGCGAACTTAGGTAAGAGCTTCCGGGCCGAGTCGTCGAAGAGGCCTGATAGACGAGCCTCGAGGACCCATGTCGGGTCGCTTCCTATTCCGATGCGCCGGAGCCTGTAGGGATCACATCCAGGTCGGTTGGATCCCCTGACGGTCGTGCATGCTCCATGAAACCCAATCTGCTTCAATACGTCTACGGTTTCGTTGGTGTAGTCTCGACGAGATCCGTTCGGGTATGCGAAGGTCGTGGGTAGGATTCCCGTTTCCTCTTGGATCCGATCTCGGGAGCGCTGGATCTCCTCTTGCTGTTTCTCCCGGGATTCGAGAGCGAGAATCGGGTGGGTGACGGTGTGCCCACCGAACTCGACGCCTCCCTGATGCATCTCTCGAACCTGGCTCCAACTCAGGGGTTTGGCCGCAGGCTCGAGCGGAAGCGATGACCCTGCCAGTGCGTCGAGGAGCTGCGATCGATCCTTCGGATCGAGATATTTCAGGCGTTGCACGAGGCTTTCGGGATCGCGGTTCACCGGCCAGGCTCCCGAATACGGTAGCCAACAATCGGCGTGCTTCTTCTGAGAGGAAGTTCGGTGCGTTCTGGGCCGCAGCCAGGTATCGCCTCGCGATATCGAACCACAGCCCCTGACCTCCGAGGAATCCCGTGGTGAGGAAGATGGTTGCGGGCACGCCCTCCGACTTCAAGAACGGGCCAGGCCCCCGTGAAGTTGCCCTCGTAGCCGTCGTCGAAAGTCAGGACGACCAGATCGCGGTCGAGGTCGTGCATCCGACGTCAGTCTCTCGGTTGCCTCCTGAAGTGTGGTCGATCTGGAACTGCTTCTTCAGCCACTGGAGATGACTGACGAAATCGGGTCTGCGAGATTGTCCCTTCGAACTCGGACCCGTCGGGAGAGATGTCGTGGTACTCAAGGATGAAGAGTCGATGATCTCGCTTCGCAGGCGCCTGGCTCTGAGAGTCCGTGTCAGCCGCTGAGCCAGCGGCAAACAGAGCTGCGGAGTGCAGAGCGACTCCCGCGGAGAAGGGGGCTCATCGGTCTGGGCTCGCATGGCCTTGTGGGAGTGACTTTCGATCGCTCGTCTCGCAAGCTTCAATGACTCGGGCTGCATTGTGAGACCACGACAGGGACTGCTGAGCGCGATGATGCGCGGACCGCCCAGTAGCTGGCGCAGCCCGGCGATCGTCCACCAGCTTGACGACTGCGGCGGCAAGGTCTTCGGCGTCGCCGCGGCGGAACAGCAGACCCTCCTTGCCCGATTCGATCACTCTCGCAGAGGGGGCCGTAGTCGGGTGCGACGATCGCTCTACCAGCGGCCATCCACTCGATCACCTTCAGTGGCGAGCCATAGAAGTTCGACTCTGGCATCACTGCCACGTCGATCAATGCAGTGATTCCTGGAATTCTTTCGTGAAGGAACCTACCCGTACAATGAACACGGTCCGCAACAGATGTGAAGTTGCTCTTCAACCGCCTTCCGCTCTGGTCCGTCCCCCACGAGAAGAAATCGGGTTTCCGGTCGGGCCGTAGCGACTCGAAGCACCATGTCGCGCAGAAGCTCTGGGCCGTGCCACTTTTCGAATGATCCGATGAAGCCGACAATCGTTGCCTTACCGAGCCCTGTCTCCAAGGCTGGGTCTGGCACATTGTCAGGTCGAAAAAGGTCTAAGCCCGCACCGTTCGGAACCACAGTGAACTTCTCCGGCGGCACCTTGTACTGCTCGATCAGGTGCTCCCTCAGCGCGGTTGATACAACTGTGATCTCGTCGGCCATCGACAATTGCTTGCGCTCGATAGCTTCAGGGAGGCGGGGTAGATGAAAATACTGATCCAAGTATCGACGTGACTCCACTGCGGGAGAGTTGACCTCGAGAATTATGGGCAGCCCGGCCCTCTTCCCGGCGAGGATGGCGCTCAGACTCAGCAATTCGTTCCGGACAAGAACTGCATCGGTTCGATGCGCTTTGAGTGCTGAAGCAGCTGTATGATACGAAGAAAAGTTAGACAGGAACTTCTTGGGCTCATGCAGGTGGAAGCTCAGGTGGCGCTTCAAGAGGTCACGAGTCCTATCCTTGGAGGAAATGCTGTCTCCTGAGGCCTCGCTTCCCGTTTCCAGAGCGCAGACGTCAACCTGATATCCTGCGGTCTTCGCAGCACTCGTAAATTGTCTGACGTGATTGAGAGCTGTGTCCCCGTCACACAGGTAGTGAAAGTATGTCAGCCGCATAAATGAGTGGACTTAGATGGCCTTTCAGAATTGAAACCCGCCGCGTCCCTCCAGCCGCGGCGAACGTTAACACGACTCGGGTAATCGGCATCGCAGGCAATGATGGGTTGGACTCCTAGTCGAAGACAGTGCACCTGTTAGCCTTTTCCGCTGCGAGAGTCTCGTATCCTTGCAAGTGGCTTCTCAGAACAATGCTCTCTGCTTCTCTTGTGGTAGGTTCTTTTTTCGTTCTAGCCTCCAACTCTGCTGCATGGGCCAGTAGCGGAGCTGTCCAGCAACCGTCTCACGCCAGCGAGCACATTTCATGAGGGAGTGGGGATGGCCGCACTGTTCAAAGACAACCACCTAGGTAAGGTTCGCCGCTCAGTGCGAGACGGTTTTTGCTATCTCGCCAGCAAGGCGGTGGTTGGGTCGAGCGTAGGATCGGGAAGACCCATCTTCATAGTTGGAACTGGTCGCTGTGGAACAACGCTGCTAGTGAGAATACTCGAGTCTCACCCAGAGATCTTGGTGTTTCCAAGCGAAGCAAACACGCTTTGGCATCCCAGTCTGTACCCGTTCAACCAATCTCGAAGAGAAGGACCTCCGATAGAGGTAGACCCGATTCGATTTACCCAGAGCTCACTGGAAAGTTGGCCTGCGGATCACCAAGTGAAGATTGGCCATGTTTTTCGTGGCTATCAGGTTCTGAAGGGTACAAGAGATGTCTTTGTCGTAAAGAGTGCCATGATCTCTTTCATGATTCCGAAGATTCTTGAGATCTATCCAAAGGCTAAGATTCTTCACATATTTCGCGCGGGACCTCCCGTAGTGGAGTCCTACCTGAAGAAGAATCTTCAAGCCTATCCTGATGGAGTGTTCGCCGAAGAGGAGTACCGCCTTCTCTGTGCAAGATACTGGAACGCTTGCATTCTTGAGATCGAGCGCGTTAGAACAGCTCTCCAACTGAGCGAGAAAGGGGCTTTCTCGGAATTTAGCTACGAGTCTCTCTGCGAGAATCCGGCGGTGGTAGTTCAGGAGCTCGCGGACTTTCTAGGCGTGGATCCAAGGAGTTTTGCCTTTAATTTCTCGACAATAGATAGCAAGAACTACAAGGTGGGTAGCTGGATGGAGGACAACAAATGGAAGCAAGCTCTGGTTGCGATGCAGCCTGGAATGAAATTGAAGGGCTACACTCCAGTTTGAAAGTTCTGCTAGAGCCCCCCTCGTAGTCTCAAAGGGATCGAGCTTCTATCGAGTTCTCTCGATGAGAATTCATGGCAGAGAATCCGACCAGTCTGAGAGGTCACCTTTCTCGAAGGAAGTCCAAAAGAAGCCACCGTCCCATTCGTCTGCACCAATATCCCACTTCTTGCCGTAAGGGCGCTTATCATGCTCGATGTCGATCGAGGTCAAGTACTGGAGGGAGGCGCCCTTCTCCACGGCGCATTCATCACCGCCCGAAAGTCGCAGATCGAAAGGAGGGGCTCTGAAGGCTGGATTACAGCCCACAGAGTAGAGGTCTCCGCCGGTCATGGCTCGCCAGTCAGGGATCGAGCTGAGCTCCATCCCAGCGACCACAAAGGTGGCCGAGGCATCGAAGACGTTGTTATCGGAATCTAGGTGATCTAGCATGTAGTCTAGTTTCAGGTTCTTCGATATCGCTGGGACTCCCGCGAAGATGTTGTTTCTTAAATGAAGTCTCTGGAATCGGTATGCGGTTCCAGGATCTGCCACCTTGAGAACGTCGTTTGCCCTGCCGAACATCGTATTGTTGTAGACCCGAATGTTCGTGACGTTCGGACCCTCTGTATTGCCCTGTTTGATGTGAACGTGGGCTTTGGGTTCCAATGAGCTGGTCATGATGTTGTTGATAATCCAGAGGTCCTTGACGGCTTGACCGTTTCCACCACTGCCGTCGACCAGAATCGAGATGTTCTGGTCCCATCTGGAGTTGCGAATCAGATTGCGACTGAGAACGATATCGTCGGTGTATCTCTTGGCAAAGGTGTATGCAGGGGGAAGAACTCCATCGACTTTGATAGCTACCGACCAATCGATCAACTCGTTGTTGATGATGTCCCAGTCCTGAGTGTGAGCATTGATGACGATCCCGTTGACTGTCCTCGGCGACCACTTTGCCACGTTCGCATCGAGGACACTGTCCAGGATCTCGATTCCATCAGCCCATCCCCACAGTTTCCACCCTGTCTTCCAGGCACGAGTTCCACAAGCCGCTTCATTGCAGCCGTGGGCCGTGATGGTGAGATTCTGAAATCGCCAGGGTCCCGCGATGACTTCCCCGGTGAGACTGGCATTGCCTCTAAAGGTGTAGGACCCTTCCTCAAGGCTTTCAATATTGGTCAAGGCGATATAGGAAGAGTGGCTGGACGCAAACCAAGGGAAAGTAATATTGGGATTCTTCAGCCGGGCGCCCTTGTTGATCCCTTGCAGACTGAGGTCATGAAGATGTCCGTGAGTGGAGTCTTTCGCCACTTCGAACATAACGATGAAGTGTCCGCCGTCCACGTCGGGTGTGTGCGTCCCATAGTCTCGAGCGACAAAATGGGCCATCTCGAAGTAGGAATTACCAACATGGGTGTTGAGTTTGAATGCTTCTTTCTTCCCAGTTCCGTTGAGGACCGAGGTGTCGTCAGTATCGAACGGCGGGTATTGACCGTCATCGTCGGTGTCCCATCCGAGCAGCATCGCGGGATTATCGGGGAATTGCCAGTCGCGGCTTTCTGAGCCCGTCTTCGGTTTCGTCCAGTATCCTGGCACTCCGTTGTACGCTTCTGGGAGGCGGAAAGACTCTGGTGAACAGGTGCCGGTGAAACAGACAATATCCTCGGCTCCATCTCCAGGGCCGTCGGCGATGTTATCCCAGGCATAGTCGATCGTGCGGCAGGGCTTGAATCCGGGTCTGCCGCAGTAGCTGAAATTGCTTCCACCGTCGCAGTCGACGTAGATCAGGTCTTCGTCGGTCCCGTCGCCGTCCGGGTCCACCGTGTTGGCGGTGATCTTTCCGCCCACCAGCGAGGCGTCGCAGACGTTGCAGTCAGCGGGTTCCCCGATGATGCCGTTGTGGTTCAGATCGAATCCGCAAGGCCGCTCCTGGTAGCCGCGAGCAGGCAGAGGAGACGAAGGGTTCTCGATGGGGCCAAGTCGAGGCTCATCGCCGGGCAGGCTCCTGCTTTGGGCCCATGCAACACTGGCGAAGCCGACCGAAATGCCTAGGGTGAGAATCAGGAGAGTCTGCCAGGGTCCGCAGTCGTTCATAGATCTCGTAGTCACAATCCCCTCCAGGAGTTCCACCGGTCGAATGTGCGTAGACCTGGTCTGCAAATCTCCAGGCGATGGACGTCTCCATGAATGAAATCGCATCTGCGCACGGATAGCAGCGGACTTCTTCACAACGGACAACAAACCAGGTTGGTGGCGAGTGAAGGCCAGCAGCAAGCCCAGCGAGACCAAGAACAGGTTAACGCACACCGTGACTCACGTTCGGCGATGCTATCGGACCAGCTGTCGATAGAGACTCTCGTATCCTTGAACCATCTTTGCAGCGGTGAAGTCCGACAGAAACCGCTTGCGAGCCCGATCTGAGAGCTCTTCCCGGAGATTCGGGTCCGACAAGGCTCGAGCCAGTGCTGCACCGAGGGCAGCAGGGTCTTCTGGAGGAGCCAGAAGCGCCTCGCGGTCGGCCTCGACGGCGTCACGAAAGCTCTGGATGTTTGTGGCCACGACACACTTCTTGGCCGCCATCGCCTCCAGAAGAGCTATCGGAAGACCTTCCCAAAGGGAACTGAACACGACGACGTCGGTGATGCCCAGGATCTCCACTATGTCTTGGCGATAGCCGCCGAAGACGACCCTCTCAGAGAGCCCGAGAGCTCGGCTGAGATCCTTCAGCTCCTGCTCCAAAGGGCCCTGTCCCAAGAGGAGGAGCTGCGCTCGATCTTGCAGGATTAGAGGCAGGGATGAAAACGCTTGAAGCAGGTATCTGTAGCCCTTCTGCTCGACCAAACGACCCATGGCCAGAATGACCAGGGAATCCGGTTGCAATTTCAAGTTATCCTTCAGGTCTGCTACCTTTTCGGGATTCAGCTCTGGAGGAACGGGGAACTGAATCCCGTTGGGTATGAGCGTCAGTTTGTCTTTCAAGCTCGGCTGATCGAGTAGGAAGGAAGAGCGCACCGACTCTGCGCAAGCTACTACTGCGGAGCATCTGGGTAGCATCCATCGGTAGCCGAGCTGCTGGAGCCGAGTGAATCTCGTCTGGTTGTTGTGAAGCGTCATCACTATGGGCATTTGCCCTGCTGCCCGTGCGGCCAGGAAACCATGGAGACTGTCGCCGAAAAGATGGGTGTGTACGAGCTCGATCGTCGTGGGCACGAAATAACTGGCACAACCCACGAATCAAGAATGGATCGAGCTTGGGAAGGTAACGGGGAACGATCCTGACCGTGGCTCCGACAGCTTGCAACTTCGGACGGACGGGTCCATCAAGCGAGCAATAGACGAAGTGCTCGAAATCACGAGTGGAGAGCGATGTCACCAGGGTCTCGAGGACCTTCTGCGCCCCCCCCAATCCAAGTCCGTGAATGCAGTGTGCGATCCTCATGCTGGCACCCAGGTAGGGGATTGTAGTAGCCATAGCGGCCATGGGGACTTCACAGGCTGTTAAGAGGTCACGAATCGCCAGCTTCCACCTGCACTCCTTGATGGGCAATGCATTGAAGGCTAGGATCGGTCGTCTCGGTCCGATATCGGGTATGGGTCTCGATGATCGTTCAGACGATGGAGCGGAAAGCAGGAATCCAAGAGCCGAAACCTCATGCGGATCGTCATTGTTGCACCCGGGTCCAGTATCCACGCGAAGCGATGGGCCGAGTCGTTATACCACAGGGGCCAACAAGTCGCCTGGTTTGCAGTCACTCCCGAGGCTCCGATGACTTCTGTCGTGCCGGGTAGGACGACCCGTGCGAGGCTGGGCTCGTGGCTCCGAGACCATCCCTTTCAAGTTGCTCAACTACCTGAACCTTCGCCAAGGCGTCAGGTCGTTTCGGCCGGATCTGGTACACCTCCACTATCTCAACGCATCGCTACCCATTCGACTGGCGGCGCGGAGTTGGCCGAATCTCGTCGTCTCTGTGTGGGGAAGTGATGTCACCGGTACCGGAGAGGACTCTCCGAAGATCCTCGCTGCCAAACGAGGCATCCTGAAGCGGGCGGTTGCTGTCACAGCCACTTCGCGATTCCTTTGTGATGCGACCTTGCCCTTGATGAAGGAGCCAGCCGACATCGAGGTGATCCCGTTCGGTGTCGATACCGAACAATTCTCCCCTACGCCCAGCCAGAATGAGGAGAATCCGGCGCTCATCGGCTATGCGAAGCGCTTCGCTCCGACCTATGGTCCGGACGTCCTGTCTACGAGCAATGCCGAAAGTCTTGGCAAAGCGCCCGAATGCCCGCCTGCAAATGGTCGGTAGGGGTGATCGAGAGCCTTATCAGAGACTCGCCGAGAATCTAGGCGTGGCCCACGCTTTGAAGATCGGCCCAGCCGTGCCTCACGATCAGCTCGTTTCCACGATGAGGCGATTCAGTATTTTCTGCATGCCATCACGAAGGGAGTCGTTTGGGGTATCGGCTTTGGAAGCGGCCGCCTGCGGTCTTCCGGTGGTGGCCAGTCGTATAGGAGGGGTCCCTGAGATCGTTGAGGAGGGTGGCTCTGGCCTGCTGGTCGACTCCGAGAATGAAGTCCAGCTTGCCGAAGCGCTTATCCGCTTGCTTGGGGATTCGTTCGAAGAGATTGGAAATGGGGAACAGGGTGCGATGCATCGCTGTCGAGAAATTCGAATGGGCGGGCAATGTAGACCAGATGGAAGCCCTCTATCATCGGATCCTGAAGGCATTGAATTCGCCATGCCGATTGCAACTACCGCCGAAGATTGAATCGCAAGGTCTCCCGGCTCCTGCGACCTGCCGCCAGGCGCTTACAAGGGTCTGGCTGGATCAGATATTCCGGTCCAGTGTTTCTATTGGACCTCCTCGGTCGGGGACCACGCTGCTTGTCGCAGGTCTTGACCGTCGGTTCGAATTCGCCAGCTTTCGATTACTCTCGGCAGAGCTCGTCTATACGTCCGGCCCTAGGTGCGCTGCTTGAGCGGCTGCTGCTCAGCTTCCGGAAGCGGCGCAACAGTTTTCGGTCGGACTATGGGCGGACGAGCGGGTCCTTGGCCTCAAGAAGCCGGAGAGTTCTGGTATCGCTGGTTTCCCAGAGGAGGGAATGTCTATGTTGGGCCAGGGAAGACCTCGGCTGGCGACCTCGAGGAGCTTAGCCGAGAGCTGATATCCTTGGCCGCCCTATTCGAAGCGCCACTACTGCACAAGAATACCTACAATTCGATGCGCATCGCTCCCCTCGTTGAGGCGTTCCCGGTCCTGCTTTCTGGTGGCGTGCGCGAGCCCGATGCTAACGCGCGGTCGATCCTAAAAGCTCGGTATCGTTTGCTGAAGGACCCCGAGAAATGGTGGAGTGTCCCTCCCAAGGAGCTTTCACAGATCCAGCGAGAGCACTACTGTGAGCAGGTTGTGGACCAGGTGTACTTCATTCACAGGCAAATTCTCGAGGACAGTAGGAAGTTCGGCTCTGGTAAGTTCTTGTTTGTGCAATACGAAGAGCTGTGTGGAGATGTTCCAGCAGCTTTGGATTCTGTAGCGGAATTTCTCGAGAGCCATCGGATTCCTTTGGAAGTCCGAGGCTCGGTGCCGGGCAGTTTCGAATGCTCGATGGGACCGCGTCTCTCGGAAGACGAAGAAGCCCGGATCGCAGCCTGGGTGCGGCGCCGTTGGCCCGGTGAGTCACTGGGCCCCAGCTAGACAGATTCGCTGGTGGAAGCTGTCCCTGCTGGTTCTAGTCGGCCCGGACGACTCCGACTGGACGAGCTGTCAGTCAAGAATGTCCACTGCAGGAGATGACTGTGGAATACTCCGTCACGGGCTCAGTTGGCTGCGGCGAGAATCGTCGAGCGAAGTCCTAGAAGACAAGAGTCGGGTGCGAGACTCTGTGGAGTTTGAGGCTCATGGAAGATTCGCCGAGAGAAAAGCCAACCAGAATTCAGGCAGCGGAGGCATCGAAGTACCCTGCGATTGGCCAGTTGCTCGATGACGCCCCTGTGTTCTTGCAGCCCTGGTGGCTCGAAGCTGTCGGAGGAGAGAAGTGTGAGTACGCCGTGGCCTGGCGCGGCGACGAAGCGGCAGCTGTTCTGCCCTACCTACAACGAGAGGCGAAGCTGGGAGCCCCAAGTCTCGTGATGCCCCCGAGTACCCACACCCTCGGCCCCTGGTGTCGGGAGATCGATGGGGCCTATCAAACCAAGTTCGCCGACACCAAAGTCTTGATGATGGAGTTGATCGAATCCCTGCCGGATTTCAGTTACTTCGGCCAGGAGTTTCACCGAACGGTGACGAACTGGTTACCGTTCTTCTGGCAGGGATTCGAGCAGACTACGCGCTACACCTATGTCCTGCCGGATCTATCGGACATCGACGCCATTTGGGAAGGACTCAACGGCTCGATTCGGCGGAATATCCGAAAGGCTCAGAAGGTCGTGAGAGTCGAAGTGGATGACGATGTCGATCGCTTTCTCGCTCTTCACGAGAAGACGTTCGAGCGGCAAGGCCGCAAGGCCCCCCACAGTCGAGAGTTTCTCTGCAGGCTCGACGCCGCCTGTGCAAGTCATGGGGCGCGTAAGATCCTCGTAGCGGTCGATTCCCAGGGAAGGGCGCACGCAGCCACCTTCTTCGCTTATTCGAAGGCTGAGACAACCTATCTCCTCAGCGGTGCCGACCCCGACCTGCGTAGCAGTGGAGCGAACAGCCTGATCATCTGGGAAGGGATTCGGTTCGCGAGGGAGGTGTCGCGAGAGTTCGATTTTGCCGGGTCGATGATCGAGCCCATTGAACGTTACTTCCGGAGGTTCGGGGCCAGACAGGTGCCCTACCTTCAAGTTACGAAGGTCAACCGGTCGCGCCTGGGCAAGGCTCTCCGGGCGGGTCTCACCACTCTCAGAAATTCGGGTTGACGGCTTCCAGATTCCGAACTTCGCCCTGGGGGAAATGGAGCGCTGCCGTTGAGCCTAGAAGGACCGGGCAAGGAAGGGCTATGTTGATGGTGCTTGGTTCGAAAGGCTCGTTCGAGCTGCAGGGCGAAGTGGGAGTTCGATTCCGTTCTCGCTCGACATTTCGACGGAATTCTCTGTTTCACTCTCCTCCGCTTGTGCGACCATGGGTAGGGATGCGGCAAGTCCCGCGAAGAGCCAAAGGGTCTTTGACACGTATGGCAGATTAATAATCGAGTCAGCCATGAAGTGGACCAGAATGCCGACGATGCCGGCCGCAAGAAGGAGTCCCTGCAATCCCCCAGGAGTGGTCGACTGGCTGCGATAGAACTTGAGACTCCGTGCAATAGAGAGTGACAGCAGCAATAGATAGAGAATCGCGGTCGGGTAGCCGTTCTCAACGACCAGGCTCAGATAAGAGTTGTGAGGCGTTTTGGCACCGCTGATCTTTACCAGTGAGCGGTCGATGTCGGTCCCGTGGCCGAGCCAAGGTTTCTCCCAAGACTTCTCCCAGTAGAAATTCCATCGATTCTCCACTCTCCATTGCATCGTTCGCTCTTCCATTGGGTCTGACAAGGTGAGCAATCGTTGCACGTTGGGTCGCTGCATCACGTCCGGCTTGAGAGCGAATACCAGCAACACCAGTCCTATGGCGACAGGGAAAAGTCTCAATAGTCGGCTTCTTCCCGTCGATCGGAGCGCCAGGAATGCGAGTATCAGGAGAATTCCTGCCAGGACTCCAGCGAATGCACCTCTCGATCTCGCGAATAGGAGAGCGCGTCCGCACAGGAGCAGACTCCCTCCATAGAACCAACGTTGTCGGATCGTGTGGGGAAATACGAGTTTCGCGAACGCGGCCACGAACGGCACGATGAGAACCGCTCCCAGAGTGTTGCCGGTGGGAAAGGGCCCGCCGGCACGGAACCCCTCATAACCCTGCGGAATTGCGTACAAGGAGCAGAAGTCGCCTGCAAGGACGACGGTGGCGACAGCCAGTTGGGAGCGGCCCAGAGTGTTCAACAGAATCGCGGCCAGAGGAAAGTAGAGGATCGGCTTCCAGCTGGCCCGGTACACTTGGTACACCGCCCGATGGAAGGCTGTGAGGTACGGCTGGTTGATGGGTGCCGTCAGATAAACTAGGGACAAGAGCCCACCGAGAGTCACCCAGAGCCAGAAATAGGGCACTTGCGCTCGCATCTCACGGACACCGAGCCGACTCCGTAAGACCCATCCCAGCGCCAGGAGTGCAAAGATCAGGTCAGTTTGATCGAGGAGCACACCGGCGAGCTCTGTGTGCCTTTGTACGGGCGCGAGAAGTAGATCCAGAAGCAACAAGGAGTATAGGGGAGCGACCAGGATCAACACCAGTCCGATTCCCGCTACAATGGCCAGGATCTTGAGTGAGACGATCATGCGGAGGTGTTCGGTTGCCTACTCCGAGGGGATCGAAATAGCCGACTCAGGTAACAGTCTTGCGATCAAAACCTCAGTCCGGAAGAAGTCTTCTAAGCCACCGCGGCAACCAGTC
>CAVQNG010000036.1:0-14461 GCA_963713825.1 uncultured Acidobacteriota bacterium | reverse complement strand
GAATGGCTTCCAAGATGGCTGGTCAGGTTGTTGCCGGACTGACCGCACGGCCGGAACTGCCGCTCCTCCGTTGGCAAGGGCCTAGGACTAACCAGAGCCCCAGAGAAAGCCCACGATGAGGGTATCACCGACAGTTCTGGTCGCCGTGAGCGCGGTGGCGTTCCCACTCGCTCTCACGGCCCCCCTGTACAGCCTTCTCCTACTCGATGTGCTGCTGGTGCCCTTCCAGGGGCAGACTCAGATCGGCGGGGTTCTACTCGATCCTTCGGATGTCATCTTCGCTGCCCTGACCTTCGGAATCCTGGTTCGAAAACGGCTCACTTTTCGGGAGGTCCGAAAACAAGTTCCCTTCTTCGGTGTCTGGATCACTCTGGGGCTCCTGATGTCGGTCGCATACCTCACAGCGGACAAGTACCAGGAACACCTCACAGCCATTCACCGGATCATCTACCAGGTGTATCGTTTCGGATGGAAACCAATTCTGTTCTATCCTCTGGCTGCCCTCTTCCTCAACAGCATCAAAGGCACCAGGCATGCTCTGACTGCTGTCGTTCTCGCCGGCAATATTTGCGCACTGATGGCGTTGCCCCAGGGGCTTCGCGGTGTGAAAGCGGTAGGTCCCTTTGGATCTGGCAACAGCCTCGGGGCGGCTCTGGTTGTACCTTTCGTGATCTGCTTCGGATCGATCATCCTCGAGACCAGTAGGCGTTCGCGGTGGTTCTACGGCCTCAGTTTGCTGCTACTTGGACGAGTACTGCTGTGGGCGGGGTCGAGAGGAGCTACGGCAGGTGCAGCAGTGGGAACGTGCGCCGTTGTCGCGGTCCTGCTAGCTGGCTCGAGGGACGTTCCCGGTTCCTCAGGTTCGTGCCGGTAGGCCTCGCCGCGGTGCTCATTCTGTTTGCGCTGAAGCCCGATCTCTTGACCCGCCCCACCGTCCGACGCGCCATGACAATCTTCGAACCCAATGGAGGAGAACACGATGCAATGGCGTATCGAGAATCGCTGGGGTTTCTTCTGGGAGAAGGCATTGAAAAGCCCCTGGTTCGGATATGGGATCGATGTGGACGAGGAGCTGTCCAGAAAAGGAGGAGCGAAAACCCCACACAATGGGTACCTGAGCCTGCTCGTGACCTACGGATTCCCCGCCACGGTTTTGTATGTTTCGTTGGCCCTGATCGCCATGGGTCGAGGAATTCTGGTGTCCAGACAGCCTCGACTACAGCAGGTCTCGTCTGCAGGGCTTCTGATCGCTGCCGGACTCGCTGGCATCCTGACCCACAATGCCGTCGAGTCGGTCTTTACGAACACCGACTGGGTCAACAGCCTCTACTGGCTTCTTACAGGCCTTGGCATGATTTCGATCAGACTATCCACTTCCGTACCGAATGCTACCCGCGGGTCAGTAGAGCCAGCGGCGGAGTCGGTCCAAGCCGAACCAGCAATATCTGCCCGAGGTGTCATCATGGGCAGTCATACTCGAGCCCTCGAGGAGTAGGGAGTGACACACAAGGCAGATCGACGAGAAATGGCTTCGAGCACCTCCACCAGGGCTCAATCAGAGGAGCCAGCCGAGCCCAGTCTGCCGAGCACCTTTCATCTGGCAGTTCTGGCTCCCGAGTATCCTCCCCAGATTGGTGGAATGCCATCTCTGGCTCGAGACCTGGTCGCGGCCCTCTCCGACCATGTCCAAGTCTCCGTCTTCACCGGGCGAGGGCTTGGAACCGGAGACCCGCTAGTTGCGGAGGATCCCTCGTTGACCACGAAACCGTTGGCTGACCGCAGAGCCCTGGACAGAGTCGAGGTGGATGCCTGGCTGGCTCTCAATGCAGGCCTGATCCCTCTGGCTCGCACCCTTCGCCAACCGTTTTTCGCATACGTTCATGGCAATGACTTCCTCCGACCCTGGATCCCATGCGGCCCGCGTTGGCTCGAGAAGGTGCGAAGGCCCTACGCAGCAAAGTTTCGGCATTCGCTGCGCAGAAATGCCATTCGAGGAGCTGTTGGTCTGCCAAGACTCGTCTTCTGCAACAGCACAAGGACAGCAGAACTGTTTCAAAAAGAGATGGGCCTCGATGACACCAGGATTCGGGTATCACCACCTGGGGTGAACAAGGTCTTCTTCTCGGTTCCAAGGACGGAACCCACCGAAGGTCTTAGGGTTCTTTCCGTGGCCAAGCTGAGCCAGAGCGTATCTCGGAAGAACATCGACGGCGTCATCCGAGCAGTAGGCCTGCTCGCTGACACGATGAATATCACTTACACAGTGGTCGGGGACGGTGACGACCGGCACAGACTTGAAGAGCTGACAGTCGAACTGGGCCTGCAAGGTCGAATTCGGTTTGCTGGCCGCGTCAACGAGCGAGAGCTCCTGGACTGCTATTCCGAGGCCGACCTGTTCGTTCTCGCTTCGAAAGCATCGCCCGGAGACGTCGAAGGCTTCGGAATCGTGTACATCGAGGCTTCGGCCGCGGGAGTGCCCGTAATCTGCAGCCGTGAGGGGGGCGCGACTGACGCAGTGGGTGAAGGCGTCAATGGCCTATTGATTCCCGACTCGAGTCCGGAGAGCATTGCTGCAGGTATCAAGACTTATTGCCAGCAGAGATCGAGCTTCGATGAGGCCGAGATCAGAGCCTGGGCCAAGCAGTTCCGCTGGAATGCCATTGCACCGCGGCTGCTCGAGGAACTTGCTTTATCCCTCTAGCATGCGGCCAGCTGAACTAAGCACAGGTTCTTTGAACTGACCCATTGCCACCCTTCCAACACAATGAGAAGCGGGGTCGATTCTTTTTTCTGACCTCGTGGGCAACGATCCCGGCTAGTCCTGGATAATGAAGATCCGGTTCGAGCGATCCACGTAGCTGCTGTCGGACAAGTCCCGCAGCTGCACCTTGTAGTCGCTGCCCAACGCAATGTTCGACGGCACCGTCCAAAGATAAGGCTCATCGCTCGGAGCGTTGCCATCGATCACTGAGGCATCCCCCGAAAGCTGGACCGGGAATCTCTCACAGCTCTCGGTCCAGCGTAGGGGGCAGCTTCAAAAGGACGAGACTTCGGGTGACTTCGTCCTGACATTGGTGGTCGAGCCTCCAAAATCTGATCCACCTGGAGTGTTAGTTTTCGGCTCCTAGGGATCGGCGAAAGGAGGTCCGTGATGGGCGCAAGGCGGTACTCGACGGAGCAGATCATCGTGAAGCTGCGGGAGGCGGAGATCGAGATGGGGCGAGGGTTGAAGGTCCCCGAGGTCTGCCGCAAACTAGGCATCTCGGAGCAGACGTTCTACCGGTGGCGCAAACGCTACGGTGGACTCGATCGAAGTGAAATCCGTCGCCTGAAGGCACTCGAACTGGAGAACGCGCGGCTCAAGAAGCTGCTGGCGGATGTCGATGCTGGACAACGCCATCTTGAAGGAGGCCGCCTCGGGAAACTTCTGAGCCCGGCTCGCCGAAGGCAGCTCGTGGAGCACGCCCAACGCAAGCTGGGCGTCTCCGAGCGCCGAGCGTGTCGGGCTTTGGGCCAGCCCCGTTCGACCCAGCGCTACCGTGGATCGCCACGTACCGACGAGGGGGAGCTCGTGAACCGGATGACCGAACTGGCGTTGCAGTACGGTCGCTATGGGTATCGCAAGATCGCCCGGTTTCTCCGAGATGAGGGTTTCGCCGCGAGTCCGAAGCGGGTCGAGCGCCTGTGGCGTCGGGAGGGGCTCAAGGTCCCGAAACGCCAGCCGAAGCGCCGCCGTCTGTGGCTCCACGATGGCTCGCGCATCCGCCGACGAGCGGAGGGGCCGAATCACGTCTGGTCGTACGATTTCGTCCAGGATCGGACGACAGATGGCCGCGTCTACCGGATGCTGGTCGTCGTCGACGAGTTCACGCGGGAGTGTTTGACGATCCGCGTGGCGCGGAAGCTCTCGTCCTGGGAGGTCATCGAAGCCCTGGCGGACCTATTCCTCTCTCGAGGCCTGCCGACCTACATCCGGTCCGACAATGGCCCGGAATTCACAGCCAAGGCGGTCCGGGAGTGGCTCGGCCGGCTGGAGGTGGCTCCGCTCTTCATTGAGCCGGGCAGTCCCTGGGAGAACGGCTACGTCGAATCCTTCAACGCGCGGCTCCGGGACGAGTTTCTCGACGGCGAGATCTTCTACACGCTCAAGGAGGTCCAGGTGCTCACCGAGCGCTGGCGGTGGCAGTACAACCACGTCCGGCCACACCAGTCGCTCGGCTACCGACCCCCTGCACCCGAAGCGCGCGGCTGGCCGCTAGCGGCCAGCCGAAAGGACAAACAACCGGCGATTCACTAACATTCAAACTGGTACAAACAACGGAGGCCGACCAGATCGATGAAGCGGAAACGGTACACAGACGAGCAGATTGCCTATGTGCTGCGGCAGGCGGAGGCGGGGACGCCGGTCACGGAGATCTGCCGCAAGATGGGCGTGAGCCAGCAGACCTTCTACACCTGGCGCCGCAAGTTTGCCGGCATGGGTGTGGCGGAGCTCCGCGAGCTGCGGCATCTGCGTGAGGAGAATCGGAAGCTCAAAGGACTGGTGGCAGACCTGAGCCTGGACAAGCACATGCTGCAGGAGGTCACCACAAAAAAGCTCTGAAGCCCGCACGCAGGCGCGAGCTGGTGATCTGGCTCCGAGATGTCTTTCGGGTCAGCGAGCGTCGGGCGTGTGGGCTGCTTCAATTCGCGAGGTCGAGTCATCGGTACACGAGTGTCAAGAAAGAGGACCCAGTGCTGCGCCGCCGGCTTCGAGAGCTGGCAGCAGCGCGTCAACGGTTCGGGTATCGGCGATTGTGGGTGCTACTTCGGCGTGAGGGCTGGAAGGTGAATCATAAGAAGATCTACCGACTGTACTGCGAAGAAGGCTTGGCGGTACGCACGAAGAAGCGCCGTAAGCGGGCCAGCCATCTTCGCCTGGTACTGCCGCCGGCCGAGGCGCCCAACGAGCGCTGGTCGATGGATTTCGTCAGCGACCGATTGGAGAATGGACGTCAGTTTCGGATCCTGACCGTAGTGGACAACTTTAGCCGCGAATGTCCCCTCCTTGAGGCCGGGGTCTCGATGACGGGCCAGAGCGTCGCACACGCCCTGGAACGGCTCTCGTTCCACCATCCGTTGCCCTCGGCGATCACGGTCGACAACGGCTCGGAGTTCTACTCGAAAGCGATGGACTCTTGGGCCTATCGGCGCGGGGTCCAGCTCGAGACCATTCGGCCGGGAAAGCCTGTGGAGAATGCGTTTATCGAGAGTTTCAACGGTCGTCTGCGGGACGAATGTCTCAACGGCCAGCTATTCTTTTCAATCGAAGATGCCAGGAGGAAGCTAGAGGCCTGGAGGGTCGACTACACCCCACCGCCCTCACAGCTCCCTGGGGGACATGTCCCCCAGGGAGTATGCTGCAGGGCATGAACAGGAGGCGTCGGGAGCCCGGAGTCTCAACCTCTAGGTGGTACAGGGTCTGGGGGCAGGTCAGTTGTGAGAAATTCTCGCAGACACCCGGTCCAACTTTTGGGGGATGCCTCACGATTCTGTTTCCCAATGCGAACCGGATAACGGCACGGTATTGTAGTCTACTCGTGGGGGTCTTGGGATATACGATTTGGGCTGAAGTTTCTATGCGCTAGAGATCGATTCCGGGCAGGGTGTGAGTCGTTAGAATGCTGCGCAGTCGACAGTCCAGAGTGTCTTCGCTGTCGGTGTGTATCACTGCTAGACTTCGACCGTTCTTACTCCCAAAGTTGGCAGCCGAGACGAGAGATTATTGCGACCTCCTGCGGTGACTTCATCCAACTTCGCTGAACCAACGGGGAAACTGGCTTGAATGAAGAATCGTCAGGTATGAATGCGACCAGAACACTCGCAGGCTTCATCTGGGGAGCTTTCGCCGGAGCTTTCCTTGGATGTCTTGCCGGCCTCGCGGAGTTTGCCTTCGTCTTCCTGAAGTCTGGCGATTCCTATTCTGGAAGCCTACCTCTGGCCTATAGACACATCGTCTATCCGCATATCGTGCTGGGTCTACTGACCGGGCTTATAGCAGCCGGCTGTGCACTTGTGATCGAGTGGATCAGATGCAAGAGAGGTAGGCCAGCAAAGGGAGTCCGGGTCACTACCTTCGCGGTCTTGTTGGGCCTGGCGGTGCTGGCACTTCTTGCCGTGCGGATAGTGTTGGTGGTTCCACGGAACATGGGCTCGCTCGGGGTTGTGACTGTCTTCGTTGGGGCCAGTTTGGCTTCCATAGCTGTAGCCACTATTGCCTCCATCGCCATGGCGGGATTTGAGCGTCGCATCGACTCAGTTCCTCGAAGGGCCAGAGCTTTGCGCCCCTTCCTCGGTTTCGCGTTGCCCGCCTTCGTGATCGCGATGCTGGTGTTGCCTCCGAGGCTCCTGACTTCGGAGGCTGATTCGGTGACACCAGAGACTCAATCGAAGCAGCGAAAACCTCACGTCATCTTTGTGTTGGTGGATACCCTGCGGGCGGACCACCTGTCACTGTATGGCTACTCGAGGAAGACGAGCCCCTACCTGGAGAGACTTGCCGAGTCGGGAGTGGTTTTTTCTCAGGCGCTCGCCTCGTCGACTTGGACAAAGCCCTCCGTGGCGTCGCTATTCACTTCGTTGCATCCCTCTGCGCACCGGGCGAAGGGTAACCAGGATTTCTTATCTGGCTCTGTAGTGACATTGGCGGAAGTCCTGAGAGATGCCGGCTATGCCACGCTGGGCGTCACGGCCAATCCGTTGATTGCGCCGACATTCGGATTTACTCAGGGCTTCATGGACTTCCATTCACCGGAAACCATCAGCCCATTTCGTTTCACGAGCCTTGGTCGGGTGGCCAGGCAGCTTTCGAACCGCCTTCGGGCGGCCGAAAGAAGGGATCAGCTAGGCCTTCTCCCTTCAGAGAGGACAGCTGGGGTAGGCCAGACTTCCGATGAGGTCCACGCTCGTGAACCCCGGTCTGAAGTCGGAAAGTCTGTCCGATTGTCGATTCGGGACGCGACGACCTGGGTTGCTGAGAAGGCCTTTGGAGAAAGGGTCGGTGCGCTTCCTCCTGGTGACGGCATCACGGAGATCGCCCTGAAGATGGCCGCTCGAAATCGTGACGCCCAGTCCCTCTTCTTGTATGTCCACTACATCGATCCTCATGACCCCTACTCCCCTCCACCTCCCTTCGATGAAGCGTTCAGCCATCAGCGGGAGTCTGCTGTCCGCTTTCCCGGTGTGGCGGCAACGGAATCGGTGCATCTGGAATCGGATAAGGAGTGGGTCGCGGACAACGTCGACCTTTACGATGGCGAGATCCTCTTCGTGGATGACCAGATTGGACGTTTGTTCGCAGGACTCGAAGAGTTGGGGCTTCTCGAGGATGCCATCGTCGTCGTGACCTCCGACCATGGAGAGGAGTTTCTCGATCATGGCGGGAAGACCCATGGTAGAACGCTTTACCAGGAGGTGCTCCGGGTGCCTCTAATCATGGGATGGCCTGGTCTGGAGAATCCAGGTAGGTTCGTGGACGCCCCGGTCGGGCTCATCGACCTGATGCCTACGATACTGGACCTCATCGGCGTGCAAATTCCGGACTCAATCTCGGGGCGCAGCCTCGTGTCTGACGTTTCGCTCGAGAACGACTTCGAATCAAAAGTCGCCTACTTCGGAGAGGTGAAGCTATTGGAGACAGCGCGTGTCGATGACCTGAAGATCATTCGTAACCGGGATCAACTCGGCTCGGAAGAAATCTACAATCTGAAGGTGGATCCACTTGAGATGAACAACCTCGCCGAGAACCCAGACATTGGACTGGATTCGCTGAGGTTGCTCCTGGATAATTTCACCGAAGCGACTCAAGTTCAGAACTCAAGCGTCGAGCAGGAAACGGTCAGTGAAGAGGAAGAAGCGATGGAGGCGCTTCGAGCGCTCGGCTACATCGAATGACGGGATTCAGTTCGAGCGCTCGAGAGTCACCTGTCGGAATCATGGAACGTCTCAGTGAATCTCGCTATTTTGAATCCTGAAAAATCTCGGCTGTCGAGGTAGTTGGCAATCGGACTTAGGAGCTCCTTTGCACCAGGCAGACCTCCGGGCAGCAAATCCTCGCGATTAATGACGACCAGGAAGATGCCGGCAGGGCCGACATAGTTGTCGATCGACAGTACCTTTTCTTGGTCAATCTCCCACCGAACGTCTAGATGTGAAGGCGCGCCGTAGTACTCGAGCAAGGTGGGACTGCCGAGAAGGAGAACAACCGGTACGGGCTGCTCTTCGCGCAAGAACTTGGCGACCCCTCGATAGTCACCGCGTCGATGAGCCTCGTCATTGTAGTAGTGGTACAGGGAGACGAGGTTGAGGGCCAGCAGTGCGACGACCGACCCTGTACGGATTCTCTCTCGCATCACGCTTCGCGACTCGAGTGCAGGAACAAGATAGCCAAGGGCCATTGCGAGGGGAGGCAGGAGTACCGTCGAGTGGCGCGGCAGCCAGTTCAATTTGGTCAGGTAGGCGAACACCAGGAGAACCAGAACTCCCAGGCCCAGCGCTTTCAGGATGTAATCGAATCTCAGTCGGTTTCCATCAGCTGTATTCGAAGTATCCTCTTTTAGAGCAAGGACCGTCGAGAAGACGAGCCCGACGCAGACGATGCCAAACACGAGCAGACTCGCCCAGCTCTGTTGCAGAGCGGCTCCCCAGGCTCCGAGTCGTAGCTCGGCCACCGGAGGGCCATAGGTCGTTCCCACGAGAAGACCGTATAGGGAGAAAGCTGCATTGGCGAGGATCGAGTTCTCCGTGCGGCTGACCACAGCACTGTCACCACCGCCATCAGTGCCTGCCAATGCAAAAAACGCGAGGCTCGGGATGAGGGCGAGAGCAGATACGATCCAGAAGCTCCATTCCCGTGGTCTCTTTCCGCGAGTCAGCAGCCAGGCCCCACCGGTAGAAGCAACGTGGAAGGTAAAGAACAGACTGGTCAATCCTCCCAAGAGGCTCACGATGGCAGTCGGAAGCAGCAGCGCTCCCGTTCGACCACGGGTTTGCGAATATTCGAGGCTCTTGCCGATCAGCAGCCAGTGGAAGACGCAGACGAGGATCAGCAGGCTGTAAGGCCGGACTTCCTGGCTGTAGTAGATTGCGAAGCTGCTCAGGGCCATGAAGCCTATTGCCGCTGGACGCTGCCTGCCGTCGAGACAGGACCGGACGACCGGGACGGAGACCAGCAAGACCAAGATCCCGAGAATGGCCGAGAGAGACCTCAGGGCCCACTCGGAGGAGCCGCAGAGCTGCCGCCAGAAGTAGAGAAGTAGGAAGTACAGCGGTTGGTAGCGCTCACTGGTGAGGGTCGTGCCGAGCTTCTCGACGACCAACCCGGGGGAGTCGCCGTCACTGAACTCCAGCGAGACTCCTTCGTCATACCACAGGCTCTGTCCCGTGAGGTCGTAGAAGCGAAAGAAGATGCCGCCGAAAAGAAGCAGGACCGCCAGGGTCCAATAGAGCCTGGCTTGATTCCGGTCGCTTGCGACGGCTCCGGTCACTCGTCGTCACCGATGATCCGGTCTACGATGAAGCTGGGGCGCTTCTTGACCTCGAGGTAGATTCGGCCGATGTACTCGCCCAGGATCCCCAGCATGATGAGGATCACGCCACCGAGGAAGAACTGCCCGACGACCAGGGTCGCGAGTCCAGGGGTCTCGGTGGCGTAGCGGCCGAGTATCGGGAAGTCGAAAATGCGGTGCAAAACAAACAAGATGCCGACAAAGAAGGACGGCACGGCGACCAGGAAACCGACCCAGGTGGCTATTCTTCAAGGGCACGAAGGAGAAGCCGACCACACCGGAGACGGCGAGCTGCACCAGGTCACTAAGGGAGTATTTCGCCTCCCCTCCGGCCCGCTCGGGGCGATCGTAGGGCACTCCGATCTGCCGGAACCCCGCGTAGGCTCGTAAGCCCCTCAGGAATCGGGCCTGCTCCGGCATCTCGTCCTTGATGACCTGCACGACTCTCCGGTCCATCAGACAGAAGTCGCCAGAGTCAGCCGGGATCTCCACGCTGCTCAAGCCTCTCAGTATTCTGTAGAAGAGCAGGTAGCTCCACCGCTTCCAGAATACCTCTTTGCGGGCCTTGCGGACCGCGTACGCTACATGCCAGCCCTGGCGCCACTTCTCGAGGAACTCCGCCACTAGCTCCGGCGGGTCCTGCAAGTCGGCGTCCATCAACACCACGGCATCACCACGGGCATGATGAAGGCCAGCCGACAGGGCCGCCTTGTCCCGAAGTTGCGAGACAGTTTCACAACCCGGATCTCCGGATGTTCAGTAGCCAGACTGGTAGGATCGCGACGGAGCGGTCCCTCGACCCATCGTCGACGAAGAGGACCTCGAAATCCTCGCCCTCCCACAGGTTTGCTGCCGACTCCTCTATCCGTCGCCACAGCAGTGGCAGGTTCTCCTCTTCGTTGAAGACCGGGATGACGAGTGAGATCACGTGCCCTTCTCCTGGAGGTAGTCCGCCGCGATTCGAGCGGTCTGCTTGGCGAGCTTAACGCCGTTCGAAACCTGGCGGTCCTGAGGGAAGATCTGGGCCATGGTGCAGAGTAGCAGATTGGCGGGGGGTCCGTATCTCCGGCACAAGGGCGGAATAGCCCGTAGTCACAACCGCCTGGGCGTAGTCGGCCTTCCAGACGAGCGCTCTCTCGACCTCTTTGGAGGAGAAGCTCGGAAACAGTTTCTGAATCCACGGCAAGTAGAACTCGAGAAACTCGTTGGCCTCCATCCCGAAGCGCTCGTCGGTGGCTGGGCAGTAGGCCGAGATGTAGACCAGGCGCTTGCGGTTCAAGTCTGCGGGGTCGACCCAGTTGGTCTGCTCGATGATCCCCACGAAGGGAGCGTCGGGGTCCATCACGTTCGTCCAATAGAACTGCGAAAGCTGCCTGGGCAGCACTAGCACCAGGCACACGTTGCCGAGAAATTCGATCCTTGAGAGTTGGTTCGCCAAAGCTTCTGTGCTCGCCGGTAGGAGTTTGTGAAGGTCCGGCAGCTGTGCTCCAGAGACGACGAGGTCGGTCGGGAACGTGCCCTCTCGCGTGACGATCGAGGCGATTCGGTCTCCCTCCGTCTCCATGGCCTCGACACCGCTCGACAGGTGCACCGTGGCTCCGGCTTTTTCGATTTCTTCCATTAGCCGGTCGAACATCCGACCGAGGCCGCCACGCAGGTAGCCCAGGACCTCGTGCCCCTTCCGATCCCGGGAGCCACCTCTGTTCGACGAGCTTCGACCACAGCCAGGCGGCCGAGATGTCGCCACTCAGGTCGCCGAACTTGCCGTGCAGGGAGAGGTTGCCAGAGGACTTCAAAAACCTTGGAGCCTGCTGTCCTGCGAATGTACTCCTCGGCCGAGATCGCATCCAGCTTGCGCCAGTCGCGAACCGTTCTCGCATGGACCACCATCAGTCCCAGCCGAATCCTGTCGATGAAAGGCCAGCGGCTGGAACTTGAGGATGTCGATTGGAGAGGACAGCCGGTAGGCCTGCTGGAAGTAGTAGCTCCCGGTGTTGGCGGGCCGCCACATCAGGTCGTCGCTCAGGCCGAGCTCGGCGAGAACAGTCCGATCAGGTGAGTGTCGCCCTTGAAGATGTGGTGGTAGAACTTCTCGACCGTGGAAGCCCTCGGTGCTGAAGCAGCCTGCGAGGCCACCAGGGCCAGCATCCTTTTCCCAGACGTGAAGCTCCAGGTCTGGCCGCTGCCTTACAAGGTGGTAGGCCGTCGCCAGACCGGAGATGCCCGCTCCGATAATGTCGACTCGCATGGCAGGAGGTAGATCGTGTCAGTGACTGGTTAGGTACTCTCGAGGTCCGAACATCAGGCGCTTGGAAGCATGAGTCGGCGTGAGTTTAAGGTTTCGACATTCGCTCCACAAGCGAATCAGTAACCCATAGCTATATCCCGTTGAGCCCATGTCGAAGACGAAAGTGCGAAAGTGGTCTACCATACCGTCGCCATGGAACGTCGATCTCGAGCGAGCATCCTTGCCCTGGGCCTCGCCGCGGCCTTACTGGCAGGCTTGCTCTGGATGCTGCGGGACGACCTCGCTCTGCTCGGCGAGTTGGAGGTCTTGTGGCCGTGGATGATCGGGGCGATTCTCCTGACCGTGGTCGGAACATTGCTCTCCTTCCTTCGCTGTACTACCTCGTCAAGGCCCAGGGGCTGCCGTTCACGATCTTCGATGCGCTGCGCCTCGGCCTGATCGGCACCTTTTTCAACTTCCTGATACCGGGTGCGGTGGGAGGCGACCTGGTGAAGGCCGCGCTCATCGCCAGGGAGCCACCAGCGCCCGATCGCAGTCTCGACGATCGTGGTCCATCGCATCGTGGGCCTGCTCGGTCTGCTGGTCCTGACCGGTCTGATCGCCATCTTCTGGTGGGGGTCGATTCGGGAAAGCGAGCCTCTGGTCGCGCTGGCTCGCTGGAATCTCGGGCTTCTGGGTCTCGCTCTGGCGGCTCTAGCTGTTTTTCTCCTCTGGCGTTGGCCACTCGAGAACCTGGCATCTAGGATTCGGCGGATTCCGAAGCTCGGCCCCCCACTGGCTGCTCTGGTCCACGCAGCTGCTTCGTTTCAGCAGACCAAGGGTGCCGTCGTTGCCGCACTGCTGCTGAGTGTCGTTATCCAGGCGCTCTTCGTCGGCTCGCTCATCCTCGGCGGTCTGTCGCTTTGGCCTGATGTGCCGCCGTTGGCCTCCTATCTCGTCGCCATTCCATTCGGCCTGTTGAGCACCGGGATTCCGCTGACGCCGGGTGGCCTCGGAGTGGCTGAGGTCACCCTCGAGGCGCTCTTCTCCTTCATCGGGGCTCCGGCCTCCTACGCCCTGCTTATGATGCTGGGGTTCCGATTGGGGCAGGTGGCAACCCTTGCATTTGGGGTCGTGCTCTATCTCGGTTCCTCCGAAGCCCGCCAAGCGGTGAGAGAGACTCCGGGTCGAGAAGAGACTTAGATGGCAGCAATCGAGGTCATGGGGCTCGAGTTGAACCGAGCTCTTTCGGAGTACGTGCAGGAGGAGTTCGGGATCGAGACCTACCAGGGCTTCATCACGGCACCCCGGAGGTCCGCTCGCTCGCCTTCGTCCCGACGAAGCAGAGTGGGCAGCCAGATCTAATCCGGCACGGTCGGTGCAGTGGTACTGCGGGATCTAGCCCCTGAACAGCCATAGCCTGTGGTCAAGATGATTGACTGGTAGCCACCGATGCAGTATCAATTCGAACATAGGCAGCCCAGAGGGAGGCTAGGCGGCCAGGTACGGGTATCCGCTAGATGAGGATCCGACGGCAAATCATCTTCGCATTCTGGAAGGCCACAGATCTCGCTCTGATGGTTCTGGCCTTCGGCTTGTCGGTCTGGCTGGCAATTCTCCAACCTGAAGGTATTTCTTTCGGCAGGCTGCTTGCCGTTCGGCTGAAGCTCTCGAACATCATCCTGTTTCTTGGTTTCCTGCTCTTGTGGCACCTCGTGCTCTCGTGGCTCGGGTTGTATCGCTCCCACCGCCTTCAGACCTTCGGTCAGGAGGCGTTGGACGTCCTGAAAGCGACAACAATCGGCACGGTTGCCATCTTCAACGCTGGCATTCTGTTCGACATCCAGATCATCACTACCAAGTTTGTGGTGGTCTTCTGGGTCCTCAGTACTGGCCTCACACTGCTGTCGAGGTTGATGCTGCGTGGAGTGCTCGAATCGGTGCGGCGCAAGGGGCGAAACCTGCGCAATGTCCTGATCGTCGGCACCAACTCTCGAACCATGGACTTCGCCGAACGTCTTCGTGCGCATCCGGAAGCTGGAATGGTGGTTCTCGGTTTCGCCGACAAGCCCTGGCACGGGCTCGAGGCACTCGCCACCAAGGGAGAGAAGCTGGTCTGCTCTCTGGATGACTTTGAAGCCTATCTGAGGGCCAGCGTCGTCGACGAGGTGGTTTTAGGGTTGCCGGCACCGTCGTGCTATTTCGACTCGGAGCAGGTGGTTCGTGCCTGCGAGCAACAAGGCATCACCGTTCGTCTCCTATCTGATTTCTTCAACGTCAAGGTGGCTAGCGCCAGAGTCGAGACTTTCGACGACCAGCCTTTCATCACGTTGACCACAGGCCGAATGGATGGCGGGTCCATGGCCGTCAAGAGGACTCTCGATATCATCATATCCGGAGTTGTCATGGTGCTCCTGGCACCGGTCTTCCTGGCGATCTGTCTTGCGATCAAGCTCGGCTCGAAGGGCCCTACTTTGTTCGTTCAGGAGAGAATCGGTCTCGGCAAGCGGCGGTTTCCTCTATACAAGTTCCGGACCATGGTGACCAATGCCGAGGCCAAGCAGGCAGATCTGGAGTATCTCAACGAGGCCAGTGGACCGGTCTTCAAGATCGAGAACGATCCACGCATCACCAAGCTGGGTCGTTCTTGAGGCGTAACCAGTCTCGATGAGCTGCCCCAACTGACGAA
>CAVQNG010000035.1:0-21934 GCA_963713825.1 uncultured Acidobacteriota bacterium | reverse complement strand
AGAGTAAGAACCGCTAAGTGCATTTTTTACAGTACTTTACAGGGCTGGTCGGAAGACGTGGTGACCTTCTTGGTCACCTAAGATCACGACTTGGGGCGCACAGCTGAGGTGCCGGCGTCAGCCTCTGCGAACCCATCGGCTTGGGTTTGAATCCCTTACGGGCTAGCGGGACTTTGACGAACGCGCCCGAGCTCGAGAAACTCTCCTCACCTTCTTGTTTGACGCCCTTCATCCGGGCGATTTCAATTCCATTCAGTCTGACGATGGCACTTTCCCATTCCGGAGGGCCTGCAATCGAAAGGAAGACCTGGCCGTCACAGCCCAGAAGTGCCAAGATGGCAAGGATCAGCACATACTGCGCAACGGGCATTCTCAAATCGAACCGACTCTGCCAAGATCCAAGGGGCTTTCCTTTCAGGTTTAGCATTGGTTCTCCTCGCACTCAGCGGATAGCCAAGGGACATGGACTGTGAAGCTCGCTTCCTGTCGGTCAACTTATTGCCTTCATCGCGGTGGATGAGCGCTGTAACACCTCGGTCAGAAAGGCGGCCCAACCAATCCAGCGTTTACTGCAAGAACAACGATGGCAAAGAGACCAAGAAAGTACACTAGCGGGGCGAACACGAACACCAGGACCGGACGACCTCGCAAGATGGGCAGTTGCAGTGCGCCAAGGACGAGGGCGTACGGTGCTAGACACACGACGACAATGCCCAGCCAAGTGTCACCAGAACCGCGGCCAAGAACTGCAGAATAGGTGGCAGTGATGCCAAGTGTAACCAAGCTTGCGAGGGCGACTACTGCAGTTTGGCGCTGAGCTCTGCCCCGATTCTGGAAGAGCCCGAGCGCCACAGCAAACGGAAGCACGAGCAATAGTAGGCCTATCAGCTGCAAATCGATCCCCCAGTCAAGAGTCCTGGCTATAGGGCCCCCGGAAACCGTCTCGGGCTAGCCGGGCAGATAACGCACCGTGGGCCGACCCGACCGCCAGGCGCTGGAGTTGGAGACTGATTGCGGAGGAATAGCTCCTGGCAAGTCTTCAGGGGAGAGTGGCAGTCATTCGTGACTGGAAACCAGCCGCTGTGAATTCGCTTCTCTAGCTCGCAGCAGTCTATGAGCTTATCTTCCAGACCATCACTCCCTGGAATTCGACTGCACTGGTCACCCATCCCCCCTGATCCGACTGGCGGTCCGAGCTCTGTTGTCGAGGGGCCTTTGCCGCAGAATCTGCGACGCCCCGGCGGCAGAGAGTCTCTATCGTCCCAGAAGTAGGAGTGGTTGAACGGAAACGGCCTAAACAGACCGCCAGCCTGCCGGCTGCAAACAAGAACCGCCAATCCAGTCGGATCCAAAAGGAGGGTAGGCCTGCTATCAGCGTAGGAGAAGGCATTTTGGCCGCCTTCAATCCCCAGCGGATCCACTCTGGTATACCTCCCGGTCCCATACTCATACCAGCGGTGGACGTTTACACAATCTACTCAGAAGTTGCCTGGACACGATATGACTGCCGGTCATCTCTCGCCTGTTGTCGAGCTGGCAGCTCGGCCAGTTCTTCGCTCTCGCATGCGAGATGCAAGGCTAGGAATAATCACAAACCACTGTAGATATCCGACCGCGAACATCACAAGCCAAAGGAGTACGAGTCCCCAAACATCTTCCATCCAGCTGCCCCCTCCTAGCTTGAAGATGACCCACCCGAGTCCTCCTCCTATTACACCGCCTAGGAGGCTCGCAGGAAACGACAGAAACGCCATGATCCAGCCAAGGGCTATGCCCAACTCGTCAGTTCGTCCCATACTATGTTCGTATAGAGCTACACACAGCGCACCTACTGCAAGACCAACCCACAACTCCCTGACTGCTCTCGCTGCGATTTCCGATTGGCGCATCAAGAATCCTCAATACTTGAATATACAGCGAGGGTCATCTGGCACTTGCTGGCAGTAAGGGACCTTCTCAGGGGGAAAGATGTTGCATCTCTGTCGACACCCTAGCACCGCGTCCCCAGTCCACTCTTGGCAGTTCGTGCCTGGGCCAAAAAGTCCATACGTTGGCCGTGGCTGCGCAGCACGCTCCCGGAGGCAGTTCTCGAAGCACCAATCGTCAGGTGCTATCTCGTCGCACTTCTCAGGATCGAGGGTATCGTTCTCAGTTGGTGCTCCAGGACCCCACGGAAATCTCCATGGGGTGGTTTGGCCGTGACACTCGACATCGCCCTCGGGAGTTGTGATGCAGAAGTACTCGTGGAAGAAGGGGTTGACCGGCCACTCGGGACCACTCCGCCTGCCCTCGTCAGGAAGCTTTCGCAAGGGTCTCTGGCAGGTAAGCGTGGCAAGGCCCCGGGGGTCCAAGTACCGCAGCGGATTACTTAGTCCATATACGTAGAGGTTCGGCCCTTCGCTGAGCCCCAGCGGATCCACCCTCGTATACCTTCCGGTCCCGTGCTCGTACCAGCGGTGGAGGCTGTAAGTAAGGCGCCGAACCTCGGGAATCCTTGCGATCGCCTAGCGCATCAAACATTGGTTGGCACTGAGTACTTCACCCAGAGGCTTCGCGAGAGCCACCATACAACCCAGGTCCAACCGCTGTACCCTAGTAGCAAGTACAGTACCAGTGGGAAGGCAAGGAAGGAGCCTGCAAGCGCAAGCGGGAGTGCGATGATAGGTAGACCCAATACAGATTTTTCTCGCTGAGCGTAGAGAATCGCGAGGCTTGCCAAGATCAGGGGATGCAGAACCCAGACATTGAGGGCACCATGGGCGGCGCCCATTGCAAAGAACTCCTCAGACGCTGCGCCTGCTTCTGACAGGTGTTCTGGGTTCTGCAGTAGAGCGATTGCCCTTCCGAACGGACCGACACCGAGTATCGCCTGTATCGCCTCGACTGCCGCGTAAGCGAGAAGCCCGAGCAGGCCAAGAATGATTGCTTCCTTGATAACTCTTGATCGCATCTCTACCTCGTCGGCTTGGGGAGCCCCGGCACCTTCCCGCAGTATCGGAGGGCCTTCCTGCAGGATGGAATATTGAGGCAGACCTCAAAGTAGAACCCTGAGAAGCTGCTCACGCCCACCTCTTGGAAATAGGTTGGCGCCGCCTCCGGGTTTTCGCGGAAGATGCACTCCCAGCGTTCCCTGCAGTTAGTAGAGCTCTTAATGCAGACAATTCCCCAGAAGATACATCTGGGATCAAGGTACTTGAGTGGATTGGCGCCGTTGACATCGAGGTATACGAGTGGGCTCTCGCGAGCGTACCCATAGGGGTGAACCACATTCTCCAAGGCCCAAGTGAATTGGCTGCGCGGCGCCTGTCGGGTTGCCGGATACTGTAGGAGGTCCAGGTCTGGCAATAGGCCGGTCGGATCCACCCTCGTATACCTCCCCGTTCCGTACTCATACCAGCGGTGAACGTTGTAGTAGAGCGGTGCCCCGTCGATGGCGGCCTGCCAGACGGAATCCTCCCACTGACCGGGCAGGCGCAGGAAGATCCCCATCCCTTGAGCATCCGCGTAGTCCTCACCGAAGGGCTCGAATCCGCCCTGCCAGAGCTCGATTCCATCGAGATCTGCCGCAAAGATCGGAGTCCCCAGGTGATCCGTGGTCAAAACGGTCCACTCTGGATCAGGCCCTGCTGTGTCGACCTGGGCTACGGGTCTCCCTGCGAAGTAGAACACTTCCGCGTAGCCGCTCTCGTCTCCCAAGGCGTAGAGCAGACCTTCAGAGCTGTAGGTGGGCACGACACTGCGCACGGTCGTGCCACAGCCAGGTCCACCGACACAGGAAGACCATGCCGAAAGGTCCCCACTCTCGAAGCCATCGCTGAAGGGAAGGCTTTCCGGGGGCGGTGGGTCCGCATCCTCGGCGGCCAGGCTCAGGAAGGAGCGGCCATCGTAGGTGAAGGTTACGGCCTCATCCGCCGCAGTGCGCTCGGCCCGTTGGAGTCGCCCCGCTTCATCCCAGGTGAAGTCGATGACATTGCCGCTCCGATCCACCTGGGTGAGGTTGCCGGAGGCGTCGAAGGTGTAGTAGTAGCGGGTGCCGTCCACCGGATCCGGATCGATGGCATCGAGCAGGGGCGAGTTCCCGGAGCCCGAGCTCGGCTCGTAGAGGTAGGTCTCATCGGGTCCCATGGTGGGGAGATTCTCGGCCCTCGTCCGATTGCCGATCCTGTCGTACTCCCAGAGCCGTGGACTCTCCGTTACAGGGTCACAGCTCGAACCGAGAGGACTCCAGGGTCCCGCGGCACACTCGAGGAAGTAATGGACGGGGGCATAGCCGAAGCTGCGGTCGTTGGAGCTGTTGAGGCCGTCGGCGATGGAAGTCACGTTGCCCACCTTGTCGACAGTGTAGTCCCAACTGAGCAGCGTGCTGGGGTCGGAGACCTGCACGGCATCGGGATAATACCGCCCGTCGAACGTCCGTGTCTCGCTTAGACCGTTGCCGAAGGTCAAGCCAGTCAGGGGGCCGCTGGGGCCATAGCTGGCGTCGCTCACGAGGGTCTGGGACGTGCTCTCCCCGATCTGGACCTCGAGAGACCTCGGCCGATCGGCAAAGTCGTGGGTATAGGTCACAACGCTGCTGCCGGGGTAGGCAATCGAGGTGCGGTTGCCGTTGTCGTCGTACCCATACCCCAGCTCGCCGTCTCGGGTCCTTCGCCCAAACTGGTCCCAGTGGTAGACAACCGGCGGCTGGCTGCCACGCTCGATCTTCACGAGTCTCCCGATGGCAATGTTTGAGACATCTCCCAGGTTCTCATCATAAGTAAACGTCGTGTCGAGGTCAGTGTCTGTGGGATAGGTCACAGTCATGAGCCGGTCGAGCGCGTCGACGGTCCGGGTGATCGTGATGCCTCGTGGGTCGGTCTCGGTCAGGAGCTCGCCATGCTCGTTGTAGGTGTAGGTCGTGGTGCCGGATGCCGGCGAGATCTCCTTGGTCAGAAGATCCCGGTCGCTGTAGGTGTAGGTCGTGAGGTTGCCTTCCGCATCCGTTGCCGAGGTCAAGTGGTCTTGGACGTCGTAGCCATAGGTGGTAGTCGCGTCTCCGCCACCCTCCCAGGGCTGGGTTACAGATTTCAGTCGGTTCAGCTCGTCGTAGGAATAGGTTTGAGTGGCCGGCGCGGACTGACCGGCGGAGGGGTGATTCGCGTCCCAGACCTGCTCGAGGTTGCCGTTACAGTCGTAGGCATACTCCGTCACGCTCTCTTCGGCGGTCCCCGGAGCGCGGATGACCTTGTCGAGTTGACACCGCGATGTGTACTGGTAGTCGGTTTCGGACTGAGTCTGCCAGGTGCCGGACCAGGACTGGAGCTTCTCCGTCGTCCGGTTGCCAGCGTTATCGACGATCCAGAAGGTCCTCTCACCCGGGGTCGTGGCGTCGGGCTTGCGCTCGATCGACTCCAAGCGGCCGGTGGCATCGTAGCCGTACTCGATGAGGTTGCCTCTGGGAAGAGTGGTACGAAAGAGATCCCCGAACTGGGTGTACGTGTGGCTCGTCACCAACTCGTCGCCAGAGCCGAAGCCCTGAATGACCGAGGTCACCCGATTGAGGTCATCGTAGGTCGTCTTCGTGGTGACTCCGTTGGGGTCGGTGACTTCCGTGCGTCGATTGAAGGGATCGTAGCCGAACGACGTGATCCCGACCTCGGGATCGGCTCGCGTCTCTGGAATCAAGTCCCCGCGGTCGGAATCGTAGGTGAAGACAACCTCGTCAGTGTCGAAACCAGGAGGCGCGGGATCGAAACCCGGCGGATCGATCGTCAGCGACCTGCCTGCATCGTTGTAGTCGTAAAGGGTCCGGTTCGCGAAGAAGTCCAGGGGAGGCTGGCCGTCGAGCTCCTCGAAACCCCGGACTTCCATCCAATCCATGTCTCCGGTGACTGGGTCATAGCTCATCGCCGTCTCACGGTAGCTCGAGCCGGAAGTGGAGGGAACCCGGATGAGCGTCACAAGAGCCGGGAAGTTGGAATCGTACTGCCAGTCCGTCGTGCGGAGGAGTGCGGTGCCGAACGCCTCCGTCTTGGATTCCACCTGACCCTCGGTCGTGTAGGTGAAGTGGGTCTCGTTCCCCTTGCCGTCGATCTTGCGGGTAACCAGCAGGGGATGATCTGGATCCTCATAGAAGAGCTGTGAGTTGGGGCCCAGACTGCAAGAGGGGCAGTCTCCGGAGATCGTCATGACCTTGGCCTTGAGGCTCGCTGTGTCCCGCTCCAGGGTATAGGTGGCAGTACCGCCGAGCGGATCGGTGAGCTCAGTGACCGTCGGGAACTGTGGATTGTCGAATGCCAAGCTCCACTGGTCCACGGCATCCTCGTCGGTGAAGTTCAAGGCGCCGCGCCAGGTTTTCTCGACGTTTCCCTCGCCATCGTAGCTCCAGGCGCGCTCGATCCGGCGTCCTCCAGATGTACCGACAAGTTCCATCCGCGTCAGGTAGCTTGGGAATGACGGGTCCTCGTAGAAGAGCTCGAGTGCGGTGCCGTCGGGTCGCTCGATTCGCGTCAGATCATCACTCACCCACGTGTAGAGCCAGGTACGCATCGTCGTGCCGTCGACTCCCACCTCGGTGATGGACTCGAGCTTGCCACTCGTGTGATACGTGAAATCCTCGCGCCGCTCGTCAGGAAAGCCGACCCACTCGAGCCTATCGAAGGCGTCGTAGTGGGCCTCAGTTGCGTTTCCATTTCGGTCAACTGTCTGAGTCCAGTGGCCACTGGAGTCGAAGGACTGGACGGTGCCGTCGAGGTCGTGAAGCTCCCATCCAAGACCAGCTCCCAGCCATTCGAGGGTTCGATACTCATCGCTGGGGGAGTTGGTGTCATAGGTATTGCCCACTCCCAAGTCCTGGAATTCTCGAAAGCTCCCATGCTTGGTAATCAGCCATACGTGAGTCTCGTCACCTGTTTGGGGATCCGGAACGATCCGCTCTGCGTAGTCATGGGACCAGTACCGGCCGAGTGCGCTGGTCCATTCTGTCGAGCCGGGATAGCCCTGGTGTCCCACGCCACCAGCGCGATAGCGAAGTGTTGCGCCAGGGCCACTCTGATCCGGGGTCAAACTCGGACCACCGCCCGCAACGCTTGTGCCGCTGTCCCCGGCAGGACAAGTTTCACAGTCGGAGCACTCGTCTTTGGGAGGCGGTGGAGGACAGAGTGCCGCAGCTACGGCCGCGCCTGTGAACGGTAGCGAAGTCTCGACGGTCTTGTCGCACCCAAATGCGTCCTCCGGGCATGTGATCGCTGTGATCGTATAGGTGTCGGCGGTGACGAGCTCGTCGGGTTCAGAGCAGCTGAATCCACCTCCTGTGATTCTTGCGTCCACGAGATCGTCACGGATCTGCGCATACTGAAAGCCGCACCGAGCCACGGTTGCGCCTGCGGAGCTCTCCCAGAAGATCAGGGCTGGCGTGCAGCAGGGCTCGAAGTCGTTCTGGCTGAGACCAGGAAGATCGATCGACTGAACAGCGCGGACGCTACAGGTCTCATCTTCCGGATTGCACTCGGAGGGAATGACCTCGTAACGTAGGGCCGAGAATTCGCCCTCATAGCAGTGTGAGTAGATGCTGTACTGGCTACAGTTTTCCTCCTCAAAAATTGCCCCCGGTCGGACTGCGAGATCAATGTTGTAGCCGACCTCCGGGGAACAGACTTGCGCGATCAGGCGAGCAGGAATGATCAGAAGGAGGCAAATTCCAGCAAGTCGGAATAGCAGCTTTCGCGCAGCGGCAGGTGTTCTGTTCGTGAGCCTCGAGCAAGCGGAACGTGTCATGGATCCCTCCTCCTGTAAGACCAGCTATCGGCTGTTCAGGTGGCCACACAAGCGCAACGCATCGGATGCGAGAGCTCGAGATATCAGAGCGCCCTGACCACGGGTGTTGTCGGCCGACATGAAAGTCGATTGGTCAGCCGAACGCCCTGTTTCAAGATTCGATGCCGGTGAAAGTGGCCCCTCCATTTCCCCAGATTCCCCATGGTCCAGGTGCATGGCCTCGAAAGCTCCCGGTTCTCTAGTCGGACAAGTGAAGCGTCCCTTGGGAGATGGGTTCAGTCAATTCCCCTATTTAGGCGTCACCTAATTAGGTGTCACCTATTTAGGGGACACCAAGATCGAGCTTCGCTTGACGCCCACGGCGCACGGCCCAGCCGTGAAGTGAACGCATGGGCATAGGCGGATCTGTGAGAGTTGCGTCAGAGATCGGGTTTCTGCGACAACTTTGATAGTGAGGGCCCGCTGAATCGAAGGGTCGCGAGCTCCGACCAGGAGACCGAGATCGCCCCCGCGCATGGCCGGCGCCGGCAAGCTGAAACCCCGACTGAGGAGATCAGCTGTAACGTTTGGGTCCCCCAGGAGACAAAGCAGCATGTCTGGTGATCCTGGTAGGAAGCACCGGCTCTTGTCGGATGGGGTCTGGTCACTTCTCTCACAGCGACTCAGGTTGTCGCCGAGGGAAGAAGAGATTGTCCGTGGTCTCCTCAACAAAAGGACAGAGAAAGGGACCGCGAGAGAGATTGGGATCTCGCGGCACACCGTTCACAGTCACATCAAACGGCTCTACAGAAAGCTGAGCGTGACCTCGAGAAGTGCAGCGATCTCCCGCGTATTCGAGGAATACCTGAGGCTCGAGCAACCGAGGAAAGGGAGCTAGCGGAACCTTAGGTGGAGTCGAGCGAGGTGCAGGTGCTGGGCAGCTGATTGCGAGCTTCAGGCCAGGCGTCTTATGGCATCAAGGAGCTCGTCGAGGACGGCTTCGAGTTGCTGGCTGTGTTCGAGACGGCCGGTTGAGTTGGCGAGCCTCGCCAGTTAGGTGCCTCCCAGATAGACGGATCTTCCGCCATCACCAGTGCAGTCCTGAGACTGCCATCCAGCGACTAGGTGCAGGTGCAGGTCACATCCTTCGGAACAGACGATTCGGTGTCGGTAGAGCCGTTTATCCAGGCCTTTGTCACAGCGGTCCAAGATGCGTCCTCGCACGGATCTTGGGTGTACTCGGTAGTGCATTGATGAAACGTCGTTGCGGGGTAGCTCTGCAGCGATGTCCCGCAGTCGTCCATTTCGTCCGAGTCCTGGAGTAGCTCCGTACCACTCCTCACGATGTTGGCGTTGCCTGAGTCGCCGGGATCCGTGTCGATCGAGAGTCGGTGCGTTCCCCTGGCGTTGACCTTCGACGAGTTGGGACCCGTAGGCTTCTCGCTGGCGAAGACGAAAGACTGGACCTGCCAGGACAGCGCCCCCACAGGCGAAGCCCCGATTATCGCCAGCAAGGCGATCAATCCAAAGACTGATAGTCGACTCACTGCTCCACTCCTTCCAGTCGGTATTCTCGTGCTTGCTCGCTTGCTCCTTCCATTGCAGTCCAGAACTTGTCGGCCTTGTCGGACAGATCCGCTTCAATGAAGGGGTTGGTGCTGTATGCCGTGAAGCCATCGCGAAGTCGGGCCTCGAGCAAGATGATGAATCCCTCTAGATCGCGCCTGAGGCCATCGCTCCGCAGCTCCTCGAAGAGCTCTCCAAAGGACCGACCCAGAGCCTCATTCTTCCACTCATTTGGGTCTCGACCTTCGAAATCTGAGAATGTGGAGGTCTGGTTGGCCTGCGCCACCCGCACCCTGTACTCCTCATCGATGAACAGGTAGGCCGTGCCCAGACTGCGGGCAGATGGCCACTCTGACTTGATGCCGAATTCCGCGCAGAATTCGGTGTAGTGCTCCGGATCGTCGGCCAGGTAGGCAGCGGCTGCTAGGCTAATGAAGCTCCCCAGCACCATGAAAGTTGGAGCATCTCGTCCGCTGAGCGAGTAGTGCTCTGGAGGACTCGCCTGAGCGCTGGGTGACGACTGGGCCATCAGCGCGGCGATTAGGAACAGTGGCGCTCTCAATCGAGATTTGGCCATAACCAGCAGCCTCCCTTCAAAGCGTCCTAAGTGCTTGGTAGCAATTATGGTGTAGGACCGGTCAAACTGCAAGGTAAACAGAGCTGTGACGACGAGCAGTGAGAGTTGCCTTCTTCGGTAGTTGGATGGACGATCCCGCGCTTCAGGCCAGGCGCCTTATGGCATCGAGGAGCTCGTCGAGGACGGCTTCGAGTTGCTGGCTGTGTTCGAGTCGGCCGGTTGTGTTGGCGAGCCTCGCGAGCTGGTTGAGGTTGTTGCCGATCCGGCCCAGCTCGCAGATGGCTCTCGCGTTGATTCGCCCGGATAGACGGTACCCCAGAGACGTCTGGCGGACATAGGTGCTGGGTGGTAGCCGAACCTCAGAGGCGCGGACTTGAATCTTCTCCCACTCCTCGGGAGCAAAGCGGACTGGTTTCACAAGAGTGAAGCGAGGCTGGCGTACCTTCTTCATGGGCAGCCATGCGCATTGAGTGGGCCTCTTGAGCACCGCGGAGCGGTGCGAAAAGGCTGAGCGCTTTCGAATGCGTGACGGAGTCGCGTATTACGAAAGCATTGCTCGCATAGGAAGCGAAGTGCTGTCCACACCCATCCTGTGTGCTCGAGGCGCTGGACTTCGAGCGTCAGGGTGGACGACGGACCTGGATCGCTACCGGGAGCTCGGGTTGGTGGTCGTGGCGGGCTCCATCGCCTCGCCGGCTTGGAAGACAGTTTTGTTCTGGTCTCGCGGCAGATGAACCATGCTCGCATTCGGGCCTCGTGGGCCATCTCTTCGTTCGGTTCGGTGAGGGTGCATAGTCTCGCTGGAGTGCCTTGGACGGTTTGTCCTGGGCCATGCAATGCGTCGATGCTGTCCCTCGAATCCTTTTGCCGGAGAGCCGTTTGGCGCCTCGACACCAGGCCCGCCTCCGCCGGTCGCGGTTGTCGGTCCGTTCCGGTCGGGAGTCGGGCGCCTAGGTCATGGCTCGGTAGACCTCCTCGTTCTTCCACATGGCCAGTACGGTTGCGGCGATCTTGCGTGCAATCGTCAGCCTGGCCAAGGGCGGGCGAGTGCCGGCCTCCAGGAGCCGGTTGTAAGCCTCTTTCAAGGGATGACCGGCCTTGGTCTGATGAATGGCTGTAATGGCCGCGCCCTTGAAGATCGCCTTGAGCGTCGGATTGTGGTTGCGATTGAGCCCTCGAGTCTGGACGGCCTGGGCCTTGATCCAGCCGCTTTCGGTCTGCACCCAGTCGGCCGAGCTGCGCGTGACGACTCCGAAACCGCAGTAGCTCCAGAATTGCCGTTTGCTGCGAAACCGGTGCGGCGTGATGACGGTCGCGATCAGCATCGCCGCCCGGATCGGTCCGATGCCCGGAGCCGTCTCCAGCACCCTCGAGATCCGATACGTGTGCGACTCCTTGACCAGAGCCCGCTCGGCCTCGGCTCTCAGCGCGGTCACGGAGTCGAGCTCGAGTCCGAGGAGTCTCGCCGGCGCTCGCATCGCCGCGGGCAACTGCTCCAGCCACGGGTCTCGGTGCTGGGGATCGTAGACGCTGTTCCCTGAGCAGTGAATCCCACGGCGGCGCAGGTGGCTCTTGAGCCGATTCTTGGTCCGCGCGACATCCTGAGTCATCACACGATAGACACGGGCCCACTCGCGTAGCTGCCGGAAACGTCTTGGGGACTTGAACACTCCGGGTCCGGCCAGGCCGATGCGCAGCTTCTCGGCCAGGCCGTGCGCATCGATTGCATCGCTCTTGGCTCCCGGTGACCACTCGTTCTGGTAGACCACCAGCTGGGCCGCATGTGGCGAGAGGATCTCGTAGAGCCATTCGCTCCAGGTACTCTCTTCGATGCAAATGTGCAGCGTTCCCCGCAGCTTGCCCACCGAGCTGACCAGGGCATGCCCGTTGGTGGCCACGACCTCCTGGGTCACGCGCTTGCCGGTAGCGCTCAGCACACAGATCGTCGAGCTGTCGCGGTGGACGTCGACACCGATGTATCGTTCCATGGCGGTGTTCCTCCTTTCGGGCTCGATGCCCGGGTCGTTGTCTTGCCAACCCAAGCATCTCCCGATTGGGGGAGACCGCCACCATCGGATTCCTCAATTCAGGTCTCTCCTCTGCATGGCGACATGACGCGTCTTACTACGTAGTCTCGCTGTCTTCCGTTCCGCTCATTTCACGTCGAGCCGGGTTACCCTTCATCGGGCATCCCAGCGACCACCACCCGCCCACTCCACCGAACCTCGCTACCCGGGCCGATTTTCATCCGTTCTCGCACCGTCTTCCCAAAGATGGCCAAAGGTACCCCTATGGCCTCCTTGGCCATCTTTGGGTCCCGTGGCCACCTTCGAGCTCTCAGCGCCCGGGAGAGCCCAGCACCAAGTGCCCTGAAACCCGGTCTTCCTTACCTTGACCTTGAGCTGGCTCTTGGCTCGCCTGAGGGTCTTCTCCGACACCCCGGCCGCCTTCGCCCCCTGGAGCACGTCCTTCGAGGCCTGCGGTCCATCGGCGAGAAGCTCCACCAGAAAGTCCTTGGCCTCCCCGATTGCCGTGCGTTCCTCGGCGGTCCGGTCGTCCTGGAGGAGATCCCACGCGGTTAGCTGGCTCCACCCAGACCAGGCGAAGACGCCTTGCCGAATCGTGTAGGCGAGCGAGCGGCCGACGCGGGCCAGATTGCTTTTCAGGTGAATGACCACCCGGCTCTCGGCGTCCTCAGGGTCCGAGCCGACAAGGAGCACGCTCCGGGCCGCCGCGGTGAAGTCGATCGATCCGTGGCCACGGTAGAGGGAGTGGGCGCCCTGGGACTTGTTCAAGTGCCGGATCGCCACGACCGCCGTGCGGGTCTTCGCCGCGAGACGCGCCAGGGGCCCGAGAACAGCCCGAACCTGGTTCGCCCGGTGGAGATCGGTCCTGGCTCCGACGTAGGCGACCACAGGATCGATCACCACCAGACGTGGCTTCCGCTCGCAGATGGCTCGCTCGAGGACGCCGAGGCCCTGCTGCGTGCTCAAGTCCAAGAGGTCTTCGACGCCGAAGATCCGGTCGACATCGGCTTCTAGCCGGTCGAGCCGAGGTCGAAGAGTGTCGGCCAGGCCGTCCTCCGCGGTTAGGATCAGGGTGCTCCAGGGCTCGAAGAATGTCGAGCCCGGCAGATGGCGGCCGCGCGACCCGCTAGCTGCGATCGCTGCCGCGAGGTAGCTCTTGCCCTGGCCCGGGTCGCCCTCGAGAAGCGTGAGCTTCCCCACAGGCAGGTAGGGCTTCCAGAGGAATTCCACCGATTCCGGCTTGACTTCGGCCAGGCGCTTGAACCGGTTGGGCTCGGCTGAGGCAGCGGAAGCCGAAGCGTTCCCAAACTGAGCCTCGAGAGCCGCCAGAGCGTCCGGGATCCTCGCCGGCACCGAGTCTCCCAGCGCACCGAGGAAGCGCTCGGCCGAGAGCGCAGCTTCGCGGAGGGCGCGGAGCTCTTTCAGGCGGTCGATGTAACCGCCGAGATTGGAGGGAACGAGATCGAGATCCAGCTTGGCGACATAGGCCCGTCCCCCAACATCGACCAGGTCACCCGCCTGCTCCAGCGTGTCGATCAGCTGGGGTAGGTCAGCTCGGCGCCCCTGCGCGGCGAGAGCCTCGATCGCGCGAAGGATGGTCCGGTGGCACTCGGAAACGAAATCGTCCGCCTCAAGGCGCGATAAAGCCGTTCCGACATCGGGTGCGTGCTGCAGGCCACCGAGGACGGCGCGTTCGAGCTCGGGGCTATGGGGCAGTTTCAGTGGACCCCAAAAGTGGGGATCAGTTTGGGAACGCCGCTGGCGCGAGCCGCTCACCTGGGCAGCTCTTCACTCGTTGAGCGCTGAATCCGGTCGCTCACCCACTTCTCGATGTCCTGGCGCCGATACCTGACAGCCCGACTCGAGATCTTTACGAACGCCGGACCGTTACCCTTCCAGCGCCAGCACTCCAACGTGCGCTCGGAGACTCCGATTAGGGAAGCGGCCTGGCTCTGATTGAGAAGTGCACTCGGGTCGCGAGTGGCGATCCGGCGATGCGCCTTTGAAATCCGATGGTCCAAGTCCGATGCTCCTTTCCGGTAACTGTCAAGGCCACACCCAAACGGGTCGAAGTCGATGGCGAACCATCGTACTACAGCTGTAAGAGATGGTCAACCGCCGCTCAAAACCACCGGCAGTCGCTCTTTCTGGCGGCACTCTTCCAGCACCTCGTACTGAGAAGAAGGGACTTCGTATTCCGGCAGGAGGTAGACCGAAGGCTCTTCGCGGAGTCTCTCGAAGACCGCCTCGGCTAGCCCCTCGGCTTCATGCCCCGCATCCTAGTCCTCGCGACCCTTCATCACAGCCGACCGACGGATCGTCGCTTCGAAAGAACCAATGGACGCTACGCCCTGCGCCTCGACGCGCATCGCTCGATCGGCCTTCCTTACGGTCTCTATCCTGCCTTATCCTCATCTATCTAACCACCCAAGCTGTTTGTACGAAGAGCCCCGAGATCGATCTTGGACGCACTCCCAACGACTTGGCTCGCAGGCTTGGTCTTACGCCGATCAGCGGGCTGCGCGGCACTGCCAGGCGACTTGACGACCAACTTCAGCGCCTCGTCTCCACCCGATTCCAGTGGCAATACTCCAAGGACTTCCGAACGCTAGAGAGCGGTCGCGGCCTGATCACGTCTAGCGACCCCACTCTTGAGCTCCTCAAGGCGTGCTTCCAATGGCGAAAACCAACCTGGAATGCGGAGCTTGTCCTCAGTCGCCAGTTCTTTCAGGAAATCACCCGCTCCGCCGTACCCGTAGATCTCCGAGCCATCGAACTCCTGAAGAACTCTCGGCTGGCAATCGACATCTACATCTGGCTCACTCACCGGATGAGCTACCTCCGGCGGCCGTGCCTGATTCCATGGAAGGCCCTGGAGGACCAGTTTGGTGCTGCCTATTCTCGGTCTCGGGATTTTCGTCGGAGTTTCTGCACACGCCTTCGCGAAGTCGTATGCGTCTGCCCCGCTGTCCGCCTCCGGCTAACCGACGCCGGCCTGCTGCTTTACCCTTCTCCACCCCACGTTCAAGCCCGGACCCAGAATGGGGATTGGGGCAGTCACACGCAGCTCGCTGCAGGTCGATCCCAAGTCCAACGGGTGCGATAACTGGGCCAAGTGAGGTGTGGGTCAATCATTGGCACCCTGCGGGGTACGAATCGGCTCTCATTCGCGAACCCTACCCGCACGTAACCCATTCTCTGAGTATGATTTGCAACACGATCTTATTTTCGGATAGGACGCCCTCGCCTCCTTCTTGCAGAGTCGGGCCTCAGAACACGAAGGACCCCAAGATCGCCTTTCTGCAGATCATCCACGCCTTTCCCCACGATACGACTACCAGGGATTTGCTCCGCGATGGCGACGCCATCTACGGCATGCACTTCATCCGGCGGGTGAAGTGATTGGACATCGAGAAAGTGCTCAGGGCAGCCAGATATGGCAAATGAGCAAATCAGGGGTTTGAGCATCATAGTGGTAGGCGCTGCCGCCAATAGTAACTATGCCGCCTTCGCTCAACGCCCCGTACTCCATGGGGTACCTCATGTCGCATCTACCCCGTCCTTCGCTGAAACAGGCCAAGGACTGTGTCTGGTTTAGTGCCCCAGTTGTTCCGCAGCCTGGACCAATAGTGCGGTTACGTGTGTAATCGTTAATGTCTCCGACTACCCGAAAGAACAGGTCCTCATGGTCTGGATCGATGTTAAACATCTCAACTGAGTGACCCGCAGCAAACGCTGCGGTGCAATGACCATCCTGCGCCCCATACGCCTCTCCAGACACTATGGCATCAGTTGCATAGCCTGGCGATACAAGACCCAGCACGAAAATGAGAACGAACAGGATACAGTTCTTCATTGTTGTCTCCTCCAGCGCCATCTCAATTATTCCTCAATTCCTCGTCGAACGCCTCTGCCACTCGATTCAATGCAGCACGATCTGACTCAGGGTCGGTCATGTGAATGCTCATATTCTCCCGGACCCTTTCGTTCAGAGACTTCTCCCATTGCCCCATCGGATAGTCCGCCTTGCGCAAATCAGCCAGAAGCTTCCTATATACGTGCGCAAAGTCTCGAGCCTTCTCGTCTTCGGCCCAAGCCTGGTGACTCCTGAAAGCAGCCTCATCGTCTGCAAGCGAGAAATCGACTGTCTTCCTCTCAAGAATCGGCTTTGCAGCGAGGATCGCCTCCTCTACGATTCCGTCCCATTTACTTTCTGGTTGAATACCGAATCTGCCGAGGAACACTTCATAGCCGATATTCGGCGCTTCGCGGAGAAGCGCTGCAGTTCGAAAGAACTGCGCTACCACCATATACTCAGGAATCTGCTGTCCTGAAAGCTCCTCTTTGAACTCAACCCTGTTCGAGCCCTCGCCGAGGGTCACTGTCGTAGGCCCTACTTGAGCCAAAACAGAGGATGCAACGAGCCCTATCGCCGCAAGTACAACGAGCTTCATCGGCATCTGCACCTCCTTTGAATGACTTAGGACTCAGAGTTTCTGAGCCCCTCAGGACATTCAACAACTCTCGCCATCGACTGACAATGACCACGATCAACCAGTTGACCGCGGTCAAAGGGCTCCGATGTGATGGCCAATGTTGATTCTAGGGGCACTAGCAGGCTGAGTCAGGATGCTCTGACTCCTTGCTACTGCCCCAGCCTCTGGATAGCGGATAGGTCCTTGATGAGGAACCCTTCATCGCTTGTCACCAGAATCTGCTTCCGTCGCCATGTACTCATTACCCGGCTGCAGGATTCCACGGTCGTTCCGGCCAGGTCCGCAAGCTCCCTCCGGGACAGGCGCAAGGAAATCTGGCCCGTCTCCTGAACGCCCACCTCGGGGTCCCTCAGGAGGCTTTTGAACACGCGAGCGATCCGTGTTTCCACCCGGGTGCAACCGGATTCTGCAAGGCAATTAGTGCATCCGACCAGGTTGCGTGTCAACAAGGGCAGGAGATCGCCTAGGAGGTGAGGCTCCTTCGAGAGAAACTCTAGAAACCGATCCCGGAGCAGGATCAAGCATCCAGTCTCCTGAAGCGCTACGACACAGGTTCACCGAAGCCGCCCCCCCAAAGCGCTTGCGAAGCCGACCACTTGTCCGGGGCCAACAAGACCCAGAGTCAACGAGCGGCCGTCATGGGTCTGGAAACAGACCTTCAGCCGCCCCCAACTTACGATGCAGAATCGGTTAGCCTGCTTCCCCTGAGTGAACACATTGGCCATATCCTCATACACCCGGTGTTGCCCGATAGGGGCCAGTGGCCCAAACCCATACTTTTCCAGGGCGCGGAGACCTCTGAGGTGCTCATCATCTGTCCCCGTTCTGGGAGCCCTTGTCCCCTCGCGCGAGTCACTCATACTAGATCTCCGGAATTCACGCGGATGTGCATCGTCTGCCCCCAGCTCCCGCAACCCAATTGTCGCAACCCTGCGAGCTCGACGGTGGATTCCGAGCATCCTTCCTTATACTATGATGTTCCCTGAACACTCCGATATCTGACACCTCTTGAGCAAAACTACCCATTGGGAATTCCCACCGCTGCCCGACCGGGTGGCTAAACCCACTCCCTAGGGCGGGTCACGCGGCGTTTCTCGTCCTATCCGAGAATTCGGCCGACTAGCTGTCGGTCGCCAAAACCCGTCCTATCCGAAAGTAGGTTCGTGTGGCGTTGTTGCAGAAATCCGGGGACGAGTGGCTGCTAGCATCGCCGGATGCCCAAGCCCGAATTCACGGATAGGACGGCGTATGGTGCAATAAATCGGCCGAGGGATCCGACTTGTCGAGGTTAGGCCCGGTCTTGCCTGCATCGGCCGAGTTTTGGCATCCTACGGGGTAAGAGTCGGCCCTCATTGGCAAAGTCTACCCTCACGTAACCCGGTTCTCTGAGGTTGAATTGCACCACGATCCTGTTTTCGGGTAGGACGAGACTGACACCGGACTGCTCCTTTGCCCTTCTCCACCCCACGTCCAAGCCCGACCTCGCAGGGAGGTTCGGGGCAGTTCAAGGCAGATCGCTGCTGCTGGCTCCGAACCCTAATCCTGATTGCGCGGAAACGGGGGGAGGGTCAGTAGGATAAGCCGAGGCGGCCAGATCGTCCATGCGAGGCTCGGTTTTAGCTATGTCGGCCGACTTTTGGCACCCTACGGGGAACACTGTCGGGTCTTTTGGGGCGGCCGCGGCGGATCGGAGCAGCACTCCAAGAAGGCGAATCATCTCGCGGTGAGGATATCCGCCACTGGCGCTAAGACTGCTGGCTACAGGACGGATGAGAAATGGACAGGTACAAAAGGTGTGAGTGAATGAGTGTTCCCCGCACACGCCGAGGATCTACCGCCCAAGAGCAGGAAGCATCCCCGCGACGCTTATCGACTAGGGAACCGTGTCGTCCCAGGCGGAGGTATCGCCGGACTCGAAGCCGTCACTGAAAATCAAGTCGGGAGAAACCCCGAACCACCACGGCGCGGCGTCATTGAATGTTAGCGAGACATCGGTCAACCGATAGTGGTTGTTACTGATCAACTCGTCCTGGGGAAGACAGCGCCCGAGGACAAGAGGAGGATTTGGCAGAATAGGAGCGAACGTTATAGGGATATCACAGACATCTGTAGCATCGAGGAACTCCAGGTGAATCGTATAGTCGTCCAGGGAGTTCTCATGCTCGTCAAGTCCACTCATGCCATAGCGCACCGTTGCTTCATCGTCAGCGGCGAGTTTCCGAGCTTCGACCTGGGCGTCATACCTATCAAACATCACGGCTCCCGTGTCGGGATAGCCGAGGGTATCTCCGACTACGAACGATCCGTTTGCGGAGAAAGTACCCCACCGGGCAGATTCCCAATAATCACAGAGTAAGTTGAGGAGTCGATATCAGAAGGTAGAGGCAAAGCAAAGGGGTCATTGGTACTGACGTTGAAGAAGTTCTTGTTGATATCGTCGCCGCGCAGATCGTCCCCAGTACCCCAGGACCCATCCGCCCCAATCGAGTCAAAATTGAAGACTCCGTTTGGCCCTTCGAATGACTTGGTGGCGTGATAGTAGAAAAGTACCTGGATAGGATCTAGGCTCGAGCCAAGATTTGTGTGACCCAGGCCCATGGCACAGTGACCAAGCTCATGTAGAGCAACCGACTCGAAATCCGCCGATCCTGGGGGAATCTCTGAGCTGCCGGTGACCCGGTTCGGCCCTTCCCCTGTCAATGCGTTCCAAGTTTGGAGTGCCCTTTCCAGGGGTGCCGATGCCTGGGCTGCAAAGGGTGAAGCCGGGTCAATGCAGACGGTAACGGTGAGCTGTCCCGGCTGCCCGGTATAGCCCATGGGGTGCAAGACACTTTCCACAGGGTAGGTTGGGCCTAGGTTGAAGACACCGGCCACGAGAGCTTCAATGGGCACTAACAAGCCAATGACGAAGAGACGTTGTAGGGAAGCATTCACAATGGGTGCTCCCTATTCAGAAGCTGTGCTCTGGATAGTGTCGTTGTAAATGCCTCGGAGAATCGTGATTGCGTCATGGAATCGTCCTAATTCCGTAATCTCAGGGTAGAGCTCTACGGCCCGGTCCAGATCCAAGTCGCGCTCCCGCCAGAGAACCCGCAATTCGTAGTCTTTGACCGGCTCTGCGTCTGGCGAGAAACGAATCTCCTGGAGGCGCAAATAGATCGCATGGACTCCTGCGTCGCCCGTCGTGTGCCCGATACCGGTTTCCTCTCGCTCTATGCGCCGGGCTTCTCTTAGCTGCGCTTGCACCAGATCCTCGTCGAATGCGAGCAGACCGGTGTCCAGTAAGCGTCGAATGAGATCGTTGATTTCATCGAACGACAACTGGGCAGTATGCGTGCCCGCCGGAATCAAGACACGCTCCTCTAGGGTGGGTGCAGCACTATAGGAAGCCCATCTCTTGTAAGCACGGACGGTCCCGTCGCCCGACACTCTCAACGGCGGGATTCCAGAGCTGTAGCCATAGTGATACTCAAGGACGACGAACTCTGGGTCGCTCGGGAAGAAGAAGCTCACCTTGGAGCTTCCCTCCTCTGCGAATAGCCCACCGCAACACAGGAACAAGAAACTCGTAACAGCCAGAACGGAGACAAGTAGTACAGTTGTGCACAAGTTCTGTCTCATAGGGACTCCTTTATGTACACTAGACTCCTTCAGCGAGGTTAAGGTTCCGTTCCTGCTGTGCAAAGCAGGCTCGTGATGTGGTTGCCTCTACTAGTATAGTTGCCGCAGAGCCCAAAAATCCTGACATAGAAGCTCAAATCCCGGTCGCACGAAGACCCGAGCGTCCTCTTTCCCGTAGGGTGCCAATAATCGGCCTAGGGGTACGAATCGCCTCTCCATGGCGGACTCAACCCGCGCGTAACCGATTCTCTGAGTTCAAGTTACATATGATCCCATTCTTGGATAGGACGGGCTAGGCGCATCCAATATGTCGCCCTTGTCGGATGTACTTGCCGTACCGAACCTACGGCCACCTAGCGAGCCGCTCAGGCCGACCCAGTGCGTGTGATCGCAACGACTTTGCCCTTTCCGACAAGGCCAAGGAGAAGTGCGATGGCATCTGCGATAGCGTCGGCGGCAGGCTGTAGGGCTTCCGGGTTCTGGTGGATGTAGCGCTCTGTGATCGAGCGCTTCTGGTAGCCGTGGCCCAGCAGCGGGGCGACAAAGGCCGCGTAGCGTCCGTTGTGGACATGGGCACCTATGCTGGCGAAGGAGTGGCGTAAAGAATGCAGATCACAGCCGCGCTCGAGCGGAAGCTCCGCGGCTTTCCAGATGAGGCGTCGGGCGTTATTGATGGCTCGGTAGGGCTTGCGGCGGTCCTTGGGGCCTGGGCAGACGCAGTCGTCAGGGTGGGCTGACTTGGGCTTGGCCTCGCGGAGGAGATCGGCGGCGGCCTGGCCGATGACGCGGCGTTGGGAGCCGGTCTTGGAATCCGCGAGCGTGACGACTCCGGCGTCGAGGTCAACGTCCTTCCATCGCAGCCCGTCAACACCTCCCCTTCTCTCGGCGTGGGGACTGCCGAGCAGCTCGCCGCGGCGGAGGCCGGTCAGGGCCAGGAGGCGAACGGTCAGGATGACGGATGGGTGGACTTTGTGTGCTTTGTCCTCAACCTCCACCTTGCCGGAGGTCGCCGCATCGGCCAGGACAGTACCGAGCCGCCCGAGCTCCTCGCGGGTGAGAGAGCGCCGGCGGCCCTCCTCGCGAAATCGCTGGACGTGGCCACACGGGTTGCTGAAGTCGGCAGATACCAGGCCTTCGCGCTGACTGAAGGCGAGGGCCGCTCCGAGAGCAGTGAGCATGCGATTGGCCGCGCCCGGGGTGTCGCTCATGCTGCGATGGAGGGCGCGGACCCGCTCGGCAGTGAGGCTCCGCACCGGCATGCCGCCGAGTTTCGGGACGACGCGCTTGGTGAGCATCCGCTCGGCCTCGGTGTAACTCGAGCGCTTGCCTCGGCGGGCACCGGTCTCGACTCGCTGGCGGAAGTCTTGGAGGTACGCGTCCACGATGTCCCCTACCGTCACCGCCTCGCGCTCGCGCTCGTCGAGGACCTGGACGACGTCGCGCCTCGAGGACCTGATCCAGTGCCACTCCTGCGCCGTCTCCCGAGCCTGATCGAGGGTCAGGTCGCCGAAGTTGCCGATGCGCCGCATGACGCGCTTGCCGCCCGGCCGGCGGGTCCGGAACCAGAACTCGACGCGGCCGCCACGGACCCGGACACACAGGCCTGCCTGCCCTCCGTCCGCCCTCATTGCCCGAAACTCGGGATCTCGCTGGGCTTGGCGGCGGAGGGAATCGAGCTCGCGCTTGGTGAGGTCCTTGCTCGTTCTCGGCATTCAGCGATCTTCCTTCCAACCCGAGACTCGCGAAAGTGGTAACCATAGTGGTAACCAAAAACCAGCGAATCAAGCGGTACGACGCCGCAGCGTGCAGTAGGTACTGCGGGGAGAGATGCCGCCAAACGTATCTCTGTAAACTACTCTACTAGAGTGAGTTAGCGGTGTCTAGCTAGGAGCGAAAAGGAGGAAAAGGGCTGG
>CAVQNG010000034.1:0-155932 GCA_963713825.1 uncultured Acidobacteriota bacterium | reverse complement strand
GAGCCGTCACCAGCGGAACGGTGATCGTCGATGTCGTCGCCCCCCACTAATCGTTGGAGATCCCGATGATCTTGGGAGGTGCGAGCTCGGTCAATCCGGCGACCAGGCCGTAGCCTCCAGACGCTGATCAGCCAGTGAAGCAGGCCGACCCTCGACGATGCGAAGAACACGCCGAAGCCCGCCGCGCAACCGACGGACCGCGCCACCGTTTCCCGCAGCGCCATGGCGTAGCTCGCCGCAGCCTCCCCATTTGCTTGCAATCGCTCCGGACCGCGCTGCGGCAGCGGCCGCTTCTCGAGATACCGCGATTAGCGCCGGCTCGGCAACGGTGGTTCCGAAACCGAGAGCGAACCCGAAGGCCAGCAGCCACCCGACGTGACCCTTTCGTGCGAAGTCCCAGGCCATCGATTCCCCGAGGGGAAAAAGGCCCATTCCTGACCGGGCACGAAGAGGTCAAGCCGACCAGGATGAGCACCAGGCCCGCGACCATCTCAGCCAGGTTCGGGAAAGGCTGGCGCAGAACGGCGATCTGGAAGAATGCAACGACGCCGACCACCGGCGCGAGCTCCCGCCCGCTGCCGAGACCCGCCGAAGCAGCGATGCGACGAATCTAATTTGGACCGAGCCCCGAGGGGCGGTGAGAGGCTCCTCGGAGCGGTTTGTCCTCTCCGCACACCGGACGGCCCACTCAGACGGCTGGAATCACCGACAGGCTCGATTGGCGAGACAAACCCTCGAGGCTTGACCGCCAAGAGTGAGCAGCCGACTCTCTGGAGAACCCCTTCCGCAGTTTGCCGATGAAGAAGCCGCGATCCCTGTCCGGCAGACGGTGCCCATGACGAGCAAGTCGATTTGCTTCTCACCGAGCGAGCCGGGAGATCGAGGGAGCTGGCTTTCCCCTTACAAGATGGACTTGAGGATCGAGCCGGCTGGGTGTTCCGAGAGCAGCTCGCAGAACCGGCTCTTGACCTCGGCGCGCGCGCTCTCCTGCCACTTCACCCAGAATCTCCTGACGAACCGACCGGAAGTCCGAACTGTTCCCACGCGTGAACAACGTGGAGTTCGCTCGCCTCGAGCTTCGCCAGGGAGATCGCAAGTTCCATGATCTTGCGGTTGAGAGAGTCCTTTCCGCATCGGTTGGGTCGGGGTCGACTGCGGCCAAGATCCTCTCTTACCTGGTGCTGCCGATCGGCCGAACGACCCAGATCGCGCAAGGGCACTTGCGCATCAGGTGCATGGTCGTGCTGTCCATCAACTCCTCGCTCCTCGCCCCGACCCCCATCGGTGATCACGAGATCGTGCCTGACCGCTGAACCCGGCGAGTGATCTCGAGGAAGGGCGTTCCGGCTGCGAGTGCTGTCTCCACCTCGATCCCCTGCTCTCGCGCTCTCTCCGTGAGTCGAAGCAGCGACTCGCGCCGATGACTCGAGGTGAGCTCGAGCACCTCGTGGGGAGAACCTCGGGAATGAGCCCCAGCCTGGGCACGATATCGATCAGCGTCAGCTTCGCCGTGTTTCTCTTGGAGAGGGTGAGCGCTCGAGCGAACAGGTACCTAGGTACCGGTCCGTCCCCCAGGCCGGCAACGAGCAAGATGTTGCGAAAACGCTTCATATCCCTTCCCTTCGCGACTCGGAGCGGGCGATCCAGAGTTCGTTCGCGTTAGGCCGCCTCTGCCGGGCGGAGTTTTCCTGCGCACCTGCGATACATCTACCTTCCCCGCCAGACGGCTCTTTTTTCCTGACTGCCAAAGGTGAGAAAAGACCGCGCAATACCCCGAGTGAATCGGTGTCTGATCCTGCGCACCCTCGCGGTCGTACCTACCGGCGGCTCTCTGGTGCTCCCGCTGCCTGTTGGCTCTTTGTTGCTTGGACTTGCCCTGGATCGCGATGATTTTCCCATTCCTGTCGCGGGCACCTCCCGCTTCGGTCAGCCTTAGACTAACCGCCAGACATCAATTGGTCAAGCAGCAGGATCGAATGATTCGTTCGTTCTCAGAGAACAAATAGCCCGTTGGCTCGCCTGGCCTACTGTCACGAGCTCGACCGACCTGTCGAGCGGAGTGCTTAGCGCACCTCCGACGCAAAAGTCAGCTTGGAATACTTGAATCACGAGAGAACAATAGACCTATGTCATCGCTTTGCTAGAATGAAGAATGCCGATCGACTTCCTGAACTTCCAACACCTCTACGACTTCTGGATCGTCGCCAGAGAGGGCGGGATCTCGCCCGCTAGCCAGGTCCTCGACATATCGCCTTCTACGATCAGCTCGCAGGTTGGTCAATTGGAGAAGCTCTCCAGGTGAAGCTCTTCAGAAGGGTGGGCCGGAACATCCGTCTGACCGATGTCGGTCATATAGCCTTCCGCTACGCTGAACAGATCTTCGGGCTCGGCAGGGAACTGACCCACGCGGTCACGGGCTGGGATACGGAGGCCCACTCAGCCTCCAGGTTGGAATCGCAGATGCCGTGCCAAAACTGCTAGCCACGAAGCTCCTGCAGCCCGCGTTCATTGATTCTCCGGAGATTCTATTGAACTGCCGAGAAGGGCATTCCGAGCTCCTCCTCGGTGAATTGGCGCTGCATCGTCTCGATCTGGTCTCCTCGATGCACCTGCCAAGCCGGGATCCACCGTGCAGGCTTTCAGCCGGCTTCCCCAGAGGCGTCATAGCTATCTTCGGTACTCCGGAGCTGGCTCGGCAGCACTGTCACGGGTTTCCAGGGTCGATGGAGGGGGCGCCGGTTCTTCTGCCGACCCCCAACTCCTCCATCCGCAGATCGTTCGGTCGGTGGTCGGACACGCACGGAGTCCAACCCAGAGTGGCTGGAGTGTTCGAGGACGGGGCTCTGATGAAAAATTTCGGCTGGATTGGCGTCGGGCTGTTTCCAGCCCCACTGTCGATCGCAGACGACCTCAAACGCGAATACGGCGTCGAGTGCGTAGGCACACTGGAAGGCACCCACGCCCGCTACTATGCGGTCACCGTCGAGCGGCAGTTGCAGCACCCTGCTGTGTTGGCGATTTGCGACTCTGGCGAGGAAGCTGGGGCGTAGAGACGCGAGATCGGTTCCCCTTCCCGAGGGACACCTGATGAGGCCGCCTCACGCCGCCCGGGACGTGACACGACTCGCCCGGGAGGACGGCCGCCCACTGAACCGCGGCGGTGTGATCAGCCCCTCCGGCTTCACGGCCAGGACGGAACAATCGACTCGCGCCAAAGCGTCCTGTGCAGCGTCCGCGACCAGGACTCCGGCCGGCCCGCCCCTCCAGACCGTTCCGATGACGAGCACGTCGACCTCCGCGCAGAGAGTGGCGACGACGTCTACGACTGCTCCGCTCTCTATGTAGACATGGTGATGCGCAAGGCTCAGGTCGCACCGCTGTAGAAGCTGATCTAGTCGAGAATCGTGACGGCCCAGCCTGCTCACTGAGTAGTCGGAGGTCCAATGGCCCAAACCGTAGACGATTCGAAGTTCACAGTTCCGGACTCCGCCACTGACTTCGCGAACTCCAGTACCCTCAGACTCTCATTCTGGGCGCCGCTCCAATCTCGTCCGCGTCCACGGCGGCCAGCACTCGCCGGTGAGGTTCGCGCTGGTCCCCTTTGACCATCCAGACCGCACATGGACAGTCCCTAAGGAGGTGCACCCCCGTTCTCGGCTGCGGGTCTCCTCGACGACCTTCCTGTGATTCGGCGTTGAGGACCACCAGATCGTGCCCATTGCGTAGGACAGCTCGGATGATCTCAACGAACGGCCTGCCAACTAGAACCTCGACCTGAACGGCCACACCTCGCCTCCAGCCAGGTTCCACGAACCTACCCAGCGCCCTGAGCCTCGCTGCGACTTCGGACTTTCTGGATCGGAGAATGCCCCTCGCCGACACTCTGCCTTCCTTCGCACCGGGCAGGACGTCGACCACGTGGAGAAAGGCCTGATTCTCGGCGGCCAGTGCCAGCGCCCATCGAGCGCAGCACTGGAGCTCGACCCTCGATTCGCGTAGAGAAGGATGCTCTTGAAGCGTCTCATGTTGGGCCCTAGCTGGGCGAAAGAGGATCCTCAATCCGACTGCTAGTGAAGCCCGGTCAGCTGCCGCGATACTCGTTATTAGCCTAGGGGAGAAGCGACATCTGAATCAAGACCGTATGATCGAAAGATTCATGCGTTCTGAAAGAATCAACGCTCGAGTCATAGGTCAAGCGCAGGGAGCGAGTCGCGCAGACATCGCCGGTCCGGTCCTAAGCGCCCCGCAGAGGCTGGCACGAGAACCACTGCCGCGACGCCGACACCTGCACGCCACGGGCCTCTTCCCTCTCGAGGTCGGTAACCGGACTCTGAAGACAGGAACACCCACGGATACGGCGCGCTGATCCAGCGACAGCAGACCATCCCGGCGAGACACCTCGTATCGTCGCTTTCCGGAACATCCTGGCGCACGGATACGACACGATCGACCACGAGATCGTTTGGCACCTCATTCGACAGGACTTGCCGGACCTACTTCTGACGGTCGAGCATCTCTTGACGGGCACCGCGGGTCAGTGACGGCCTCACAGAGTCTTCCGAATGGATGCAGGGCCGAGAAGGGCTCGCGACTCGCGGTCAGAGGTGTGTCAGAAAGGGGGTGAGGCGCCTGAACCGGGAGTGTGATATCAAACTGGGGAGCACTTCAGCTGAAGCAATGCCACTGACGTGACCCCCGGTTCCACGCATCTAGCGTGTGAGCTTCACCCCGACTTGATTCGAACTCCAGAGATGAGAGTGCCGAAGGCGGCTGTAACGATCGAGGCCTTTGCGAGACTAATCTACATGGTCGCTCGGATCGCGGAGGTTCCGATTTCGATAGCTCGCGCTTGTCGAGTGCAGCTCTCAATCGGAGCGCAGTGTTACCAAAATTGTTACCTCCGGCCTGGATAGCGGCCACGAAGGGAGGCACCCTAGAGAGCCGTAAGTCTATTTTTTTGTGGAGTTTATGATGGTGCCGGAGGCGGGATTCGAACCCGCAACTCCTTGCGGAGGGGGGATTTTAAGTCCCCTGCGTCTGCCAGTTCCGCCACTCCGGCCTGGTAGGGATTGTAGCAACGGAGGCTAGGGTAAGGAGGCTGACCAGGCGGAGGTGTTGCCGGACTCGAAACCGTCGAAGAAGAGCCGGTTCGTGGACACCGCGAAAGACCGCGAGGCGCTCCAGTTCCCAGTGCCGCTGGGGTTGCGGCCTCTGACTCGCCAGCTGTGACTGCCGTCGGCCAGATTGCCCGGCTGGTAGGAGCATGAGCTCGCATTGCAGTAGTCGTCCGCTTTCAGCCAAATATCCAGAATGGTGCCAACACTGTCGTCCAACTGGAGCCGATACCACGTTGCCCGATTCGGGACCTCGCGCTCCCAGGTGAATGTGGGCGTGCCCGTGGAGATCGTGTTCTTGGGATTGACGGTGGCCGGAGCACCGGGTACCGGCTCCGAGGTGATGACGTCGTAGAACTCGTCGGCCATCATGTCGTACCCCGACCCGACCGGATGGCCGCGATCATCAGGCGGCGCATCTGCGTAGTGGAGGTCGAAGCATTGAGTCTGAGTGTGCCCGTGGACATCTCCACTGACGGGGCACAGCACATTCCAGATATCAACGAAATACCGATCGTTAGCGCTAGCCGTACTGGCCATCTCGTCCCGCAGATCGCGGACCTGGCCGTTCTTGGAGGTCCCATGATCCCCGTTCGGATGAAACCAGATGATCGAGGCGTGCACGGCGTCGGTGCCCCGATCTTCGGCCTTCCTGGCCATCTCCTTCAGGTTGAAGACCATGGTTTCAAAGGACCATGTGGGATAGTCCTTGTCGTACTCGACAAAGATGTCGTTCGTACCCTCCATGAGCAACAGCACGTGGGAGGGGTTGTTATTGAGGACATTGTCGATGCGAGTGAGCCCACCCGGAGTCTTCTCGCCCGACTTGCCCTTGTTTACGACCTCGCAGTTGTTGACGGAACAATTCAGGCGCTTCGGCTCACTCGCCCCGTTCTCGAATCCCGCCAGCCGCCCCGGATATCCATGCGCAGGATCGCCGACATCGTACTCGTCGTCATAGTTGCCCAGAGTGATGCTGTCGCCAAAGCACAGGTATCGAAACTGCGCCTCGGCATCCGTGGCCGCGAACACCACGCTCAAGAGAAGCGTCGCCGAAAAGACCGACCACTTCATGGTAGATCCTGCCAGGCCGCGGCCCGATCCCGCGCCAGATCGAAGCGCCCGTAGGCGGCCTGCCATCGCAGCAAGGCGCCATTCGACTCGTCGATCGCGAGGAGCGGTCGATCTTCGGAGTCATCCGTCACAACAGCACGGCGACTTGCTACTCCCTGCCGGTCCAAGGCCAGCACGGTCCAGGATGCCGGCTCGACAGTCTTGTACAACAGCAGCCCGCCCTCGTCGGTCTGAATGACCGTCGGATAGAGGGAGCCCTTGTCCCCGAACGACTCGGGAGTCGTCCAACTCCCGTCGAGGAAGCGCGACGTCCTCATCCGGTAGTCGTTGCCGTCGTACCAGCTCCAGGCGAGCAGGGCTCCCCCATCGATTGCGAGCAATCGCGGGGTGATATCGGGCACCGCATTGTCATCGGCGACTCTCGACGGTTTCGTCCACCCAGCCCGGCTTCGAACACTCCAGACGATTTCGTCGTCCTCGCCGTCGTAGGCTGCCCAGACCACCAACCAGCTGCCGTCGTCAAGAACCAAGGCTCTGGGCGCGACCTGACTGCCGGGCCCCTTCGGGGAGACAAGCTCGGGCTCGCCCCACCTCCCATGGAACCACTCCGCTGCCCAGATCTCGAGGCCCCGGAGCTCGTTCCCAGCGGCCCAGACCAGTCCTACCAGGGAATCGTCCTGCATCAGCAGGATCGGCTGTCCGCTGAGCTTGGCGCCCAGGACCTGAGGAACGGGAAGCGATTGGATCGTGCCCTCGCTCTGCTCGATCAACAGGAGCTCAGTGCCATCGGCGGTCGCCCGGTGACCCGCCGCCAACCACCCGGCGCGGGTGGGCTCGAGGGCATGAATCGACGCCCCCGAAGCGACATCGACCTCCTGCTCGGCTCCACCAAGGCGTCCGATTCGGAGCGTGTCCCGCCCCTGCACGGCATACAGCTCACCGCCCTCGAGCGTCGCTTGGAGGACCCCAGCGGCACTCGCCGAGGCGACCAGGACTGCTGCACCCATCAGGATGATGATCTGAATCGGAATCTTCACAATCGTCTTCGTCCACAAACCAGGGGGTGGTACAGGAGCCGATCTCCTGTGATCGGGCCCGCGATTCTACTACGGCCGTCCTTTCTTCTCATAACAACGAAGGGACTTAGCCGATTCCGCCTCTATTCGAGGGCCTCCAGAATCAGGCGCCTCAACCTGGGGAGAGCTTCGGCCGAGTTGCCACGAAGGTGGACCGTAAGAGCCCGACGGGCCCGCTCTTCGAGCACTTCGAGGTCGCCGCTTGCCTGAGCTGCCTTGACGATCCCGAAAGTGTACTTGCGCCCCGGAATCGGGAGATCTTCAACGTCGTCACCGGTGATCTGGAGGAAGACCCCGGAGTTCGGGCCTCCCTTGTAGGCTTGCCCAGTCGAATGTAGAAATCGGGGGCCGAAACCAAGGCAGGTAGCCACCGAGTAGCGTTCTCGAACCGCTTGCCGGATCGTCTGCAGCTCGCGCTCGTTGCCTTCGTTCATTTCGAGATAGGCCAGCAGAGCGAAATAGTCGCTCGGTCCCAGGCGCTTGAAGTGTGCCCGCAGCCAAGCCGCGAGAGAGCCGTCATGCGCTCGAGAGCTCAGAGCGTCTCGATTGCGATCGTCGGCGAACAAGAGTATGCCGGTCTCCTCATCCGTCAGGACAGGCTGGTCCGACGGCAGGGAGCCACTGAGCTCATAGGCTTCGGTCAACCGCTTGCTGGCGAGTTTGCTGGCCTCCACATCGGGCTGGTTGAACGGATCCACACCCATGATCGACCCCACCACAGCCGTCGCGAACTCCCATCGAAAGAACTCCGCCGCGAGGTCGTAGCGATCGGCCAGAGAGATCTGCACGACCGGCTGGCCGGCCTTGACCAAGCGCCCGATCGCCTCGTCCTGAGCTGGATCGGGGGACTCATCCAAACGCAGGTAGATGAATAGACGATCCTCTCCATATGTATCTGCTTGGCCTATCTCTTCCCGGTCCACGGGAATCACGGCCTTGCCATCCTTGCCCGTCGATTCGGCCACCAGTTGTTCCAGCCAGGCACCCAGGTCGCGAATTCCTGGTGAGCCGACAATCGTCATCTTGTCGCGACCGTGACGCTGGCACTCGCCAATCAGCGCACCCAACAGGAGGCCCGGATTCTCCGTGCCATCCCCCGTCTCTGCACAGGCCAGGGCCATGGCCCTGGCGCGGGCTAACCAACGCCCCAGATCGAGGCCCATGGCCGCCGCCGGAACCATTCCAAAGTTCGACAGGGCAGAAAAGCGGCCACCGATCTCCGGTACTCCGAAGAAGATGCGTCGAAAGCCCTCAGCCTCGGCAAACGTCTGCAGTGCCGACCCAGGGTCGGTGATCGCGACGAAATGCTGGGCCGCATCGTCCACCCCCGGCTCTTGGCGTACCCGGTCCAGGAAGTAGCTCAAGAAGACGTTCGGTTCGAGGGTCGTGCCCGATTTGCTGGAGACGATGAACAGGGTCGAGGCGAGGTCGAGGCTCTCCTGAAGCGCCAGGACCTGAGCTGGAACAGTCGAGTCGAGGATCTGGAGTCGCGGGTATCCCGCCTGGAGGCCGAAACTCTGACTCAACACCTCGGGGCAAAGGCTCGAACCTCCCATCCCCAGGACGACGACATCGGTGAACTCCTCATCCTGAATCTCCCGAGCGAATTCCAGAAGCGATTCGACTTCTGAGCCCTGCTGACCGACGATATCGAGCCAACCGAGCCAGCTCGCCTCGTTGCCGCCAGTCCAAAGGGAGGCATCGCGGCCCCAAAGTCGCTCGACCTTGCCCGCGAGCTGCCACTCCGAGACACGAGCCCGCACCCCAGCGGACAGTTTCTCGGGAAGGGCAACCTTCAATTTCCGCATCGCAGCTTCTCCTCTCCCTGCCGTGGCTCACCCCGGCTTGCGCTCCAGACCAAGTCTATTCGACGGCTCACCTGTCATTCGATGCTTCTCGCGCCAAAAACGATGCTTTTCCTGACGACGCTTTTCCCTGAGGCTCGACGTCTACCGAGACTCCGGCGGGGCCGAGGTTTCGGATTGGTGCCCGCTGGTTCTGATCGCTATCAGCGGGCCAGCCAGTCGGCATAAAGCTCGGGCCTGCGGTCGCGAAGAAACAACTTGCGGGCGTAGGACTCGACGACCGCCTCGAGATCGAGCTCCGCGTGGAGTATCGCTTCTTCCAGAGCAGGGGCGCGAGCTATGACGCACCCCGAAGGCGCGCAGAGGAACGACTCGCCGCCGAATGTCAGACACTCTTCCTTGCCGACACGATTGCACAGTGCCGTGAAGTAGCCATTCTGAAAGGCGGCGACCCGCATCTCGGCCTCGTAGAGGCCTTCCGGCCACTCCCCTACCGACCCTGCCTGGGGAATGAACACGACCTCTGCCCCATTCAGCGCCAGGGCCCGCATGTACTCCGGATAGTGCCGGTCGTAGCAGATTGCGACTCCGATCTTGCCGGCACGAGTCGAATAGACCGGTGCACCCCTGTCGCCTTCGGCGTAGTAGCCCTGCTCGTGAAAACAGTCGTATTCGGTGATGTGGACCATCCGGGTTCGGCCCAGAAGCGTGCCGTCGGCGTCGATGACTGGCGAAGTGTCGAAGGTCTTGTCACCCTCCCGCTCGAAGAGGTTGAGCACCACGACGACCCCTAGCTCGGCAGCAAGCTCCTGAAAGCTCTCGGTGATAGGACCTGGCACCGGTCTCGGCCAGCTCTTTCACATCGCCACTCGCCGGGCGCTGCGGGTAGAACGGCTCGAAGGCCAGTTCGGCGAAGCCAACCACCTCCGCCCCGTCTCCTGCCGCCTGCCGTGCAGCTTCGAGACCCCGATTCAAGTTGTTCTGCTTGTCCTGAGTAGCTTCCTGCTGAATCAGTGCGATTCTCATCTTGGTTCCTTTCGGTTCCTTCCGGAAAGAGACCCTATTTCTCGCCCGAACGCTCCTTGTGGGGGCCATCGGTCCCCCTTCGATTCCGAAATCTCGCCTCGAGGGTCGGTATCAGCGTGCCCAGCCGAATGAGACAGGGCTCTATCCTGACGGAGTTCCAGATGCTCTTCCTCAGCTCGATCTCGTAGTAGTGCACCATCATCGAATGCTCGGGATTGTAAGTGTCGTGGCGTGGGTAGAATCGCGCTCCGAACTTGCCGTGCCAGCCCTTCGACTCGGGCTGGGAATAGCCCCACACTTTCCTGTAGCCGAGCTCTCTTGCCCGCCCCAGCGTGACATCCCGCAGCAGGGTCCCGAGGCCAACGCCTCCCTTGCCTCGCTGCAATCCCTGCCTGACATAGTGGCTCTTGCTGCGAGCGCTCCTGAGCACACGATCGATCCACCGGTCGCTGACCGCTCCGATGCCCAGGAGGGCGCCGTCTTCTTCGTCCTCGGCAACCACGAGATAGTAGCCAACGAGGAGTCGGTCCAGCAAAGCCTCGTCGGACATTGATTGAATGCGGTCGACAATCTCATCGGAGTGGCGGCCACCACGGCTGGCCCGCAGCACATCGTAGGCGTCGCGATACACCTCGACAACCCCACCGGCATCTTCTTTCCTGTACGAACGAATCTTCACACTCACGTCCGCTCCCCCAGACAGCCCGACTTCACCGAGGAGCGTCCTTCCGAACATGGAGTGGCAGCACCTTTGCTGCCCCGGTCGGCAGGGGCTCGCGGCGCTCAACTCTGAGAGTCGCGCTTTCCTTCCACCACTGACTCATCATCGCTCGACCCTGCCCTCCCCGCCCGAGGGAATCCAAGACGAGCTCTCGAATCTCCGACTCGCTAACCGGACCGACGCTGGGGCTCACCAGCAGACTCACCCGAGCCAAGCCATCGAGTTCCTCCTCGACCAGCTGATAGTCGTTGGCCCCACCACCGAAGCGTCCTGGGAGAACGTTTTCCAGCAGATTCATCAGCTCGCTTCCAACGAAGTGCATCCCTTCGCTGGTGAGCTTTTCATAACTGCGGATCGTGTGTAGATGCTCACCGAAGCCGGCCTGGCCCAGGGCACACTCGCAGTGGCGGCTCGAACGCTCGGCGTAGTCCCCGATCTCGACATTGAGCATCAGCTTCGGCGTGGCTGGATGCAATGTCGTCACCCAAAGCGCCTCGAACTCCGGCCCTCCCTGAAAGGGGGCCGTAGGCCGCTGGACGACTGCGATCTTGTCGGTCAGCAAATGGACGTCGTCGAGTTGCTGCGGCGCGCCGCAAGCCAGGCCCAGCCGACCGGCCTCCGCAATGCCGTAGTTGCACACCACCCGACTGCCAGTCTCGGCGACGATCTCGGCTCTCGCCGGTGTGAGAGGCTCGCCCCCGGTGCGGAACAGCGTCCCCGAAATGTCGAGATTAGCCTCGATTGCCGCCTTGCAAACCCGAACGGCCGAGGACACATTCGTGTCCAACAGCGCGGCGTCCTCCACACCGGCTCGACCCGCGAGCCACTCGGCCACTTCGACAGCGCGATCCAGAGGCAGGTACCGGGGCACCGCAAGGGGCCTTCCCCACAGGCGACTTCCACCCAGGGCGCAGAGCGCGAAGGTCGCCGATCGAGCGTCCTCCCACCGCAAGTGATAGCGGTTCTGGCTGAACCAGACCTCAGGCAGGCGTCCGATTCGAGCCCGGTAGAGGAGCTCCTTGATGCCGGTCACGCCGGGTGGAAGCGGCCGCCAGAGACCCGCCGGTCGGTCGAGAGCACCGAGAGACTGCAAAGAGAGGAACAGGTGAATCGACTCGTAACGCAGCAGGTCCAGATCGATCATCAGGCGCGTGCCGGCCCCGCGACTCCCTCCCGTGCTGGCCTCGAAATGCGAACGCGCCAGGGGATTGTCAAAGTCGGAGGCTCGTACGTCGAGGTGGAGACCCGATCGTTCGATGGGCCGACGGCCCTTGAACTCGTCGAGACTCACCCGAACGCCGGCGTCGAATAGCACCGAGAGTGCACCCTCGACGCCCTCTCTGCCCACCAACAGCTCGACGTCTTCACGGCTGATACCCGCTTGTCGCATCAGTGCCCTGTAGGGGCTGGTTGGCTTCTCGAAGACCCCCTGGCGCAACACCTCGACAAAGGACTCCTCCCGTGTTGCAAGTTGGTGCCGGAGCCCTGCCAATTCGCGATCGAGATCGAACGGATCCCTGAGGAAACCACGGAGCTCCTTCACGAACCTCAGAGCCGTGACTGACCCTCCGAAGAGCTCTGATAGATGCTTCGAAACCATGAGGTGCACTACATCGAATCGATGGGGCGCTTGTCAAACCGTACGATTGCCGCAAAGCTCGGATCTCTCAGGATGTGCCCAAGTTACTTGCGGTCCTGGGCCCCGCGTGGCATCCTGCGCGCCCGAACACTCGATGACCCATTGGGAGCTCAGATCATGCGAAAGACCTCGACTCTGCTTCTCGCGCTCACTTTCGGATACCTCATTCCGGCGCATGGCCGCGCCGATACAGGTCTTTTTACTCCGGTCGATGCCCGGAACCAGGACGGATTCGAGGAGACTTCCAGCCCCGCTCTACGCAGCCGCGATGTAGCCTTGGATCCACAACTCATCACAGCGATCGAGGCGGCGCAGGCCCAGTCTCTGGTGCTGAATCTCTTTCCGGACGCAACCTACACTGCGCGACTCGACGAGGCTGGCCGATTGGAATCTGGGGGTCACTACTGGACTGGCCGTCTCGAGGAGATCTCCTCCGGAACCGTCAGCCTGGTGATTCGCGATGGCGCCCTGACTGGCACCGTCAACACCGGAGAGTCCCTGTTTCTGATTCGTCCCGACCGAGACGGGCTTCACATCGTGCGTGAAGTCGACCCTGCGACCTACGCTCCGGAGATCGAGCCCATTGAAATCTCGAGAGCCGAACCAGCCTTCCCAGAGAGCTTCGAGGCCGCGGACGACGGCAGCAACATCGACATCGTGGTCGCCTACACCCCGACGGCCCGTGACAAGGCCGGTGGCACGACTGCGGTCGAGAATCTGATCGACCTGGCGGTGGTCGAAACCAATCAGTCCTACTCCAACAGCGGAATCAGCCAACGGCTCACCCTTCAGGACACCCAGGAAGTTGCCTACAGCGAGACCGGATTCAGTTGGCCGACGACCCTGTCGCGCCTGGCCGGCACCTCTGATGGCTACATGGACGGAGTTCACAGCCTGCGTGACGCGAGCTGTGCTGATGCCGTGGTGCTGATCGTCGGGGACACGCAGTATTGCGGCATGGCCTACCTCATGTCGAACGTCTCGTCGTCCTTTGCGGGATCGGCGTTCTCCCTCGTCAGCTACACGTGCGCCACGGGCTACTACAGTTTTGGGCACGAGTTGGGGCACAACATGGGAGCCCGACACGACTGGTACGTTGATGATTCGAAGACCCCATGGGCTCACAGTCACGGCTTCGTAAATCCACCCGACCGCTGGCGAACGGTCATGGCCTACAACAGCGAGTGCAGTGCCTCGGGATTCAATTGTTCTCGACTGCAGTACTGGTCGAACCCGCTCGTGAGCTACGGGGGCGATCCGATGGGAGTAGCGGCTGGCACCAAGACCAACTGCACAGAGGGCAATGGGGCGCCAGGCTGTGACGCCGACAATCACCTGAGTCTCGACAAGACGGCGTTGACCTTCGCCAACTTCCGCGACAGCGGTCTCTGCGTCAGCGCCGAGCCGGTCTTCAATGACGGCTTCGAGTCGGGGGATAGCTCCGGCTGGTCCTCGACGAGTCCGGACACGACTCCCTGATGGATTCAAAGAGGGCGCCCACGAGGGGCGCCCCCAGAATCTACCAGCCGCCTTCAGGATACCTAGGGATCGACATCGACGATCGAGACGTCGGCCTTGAGCTGATAGGTCTTGCCGTTGCCGGTCGTCTTCAGAGAGTTCTTGGCGTCGAAATCGATCAGGACTTCCGTCTGCTCGTCGACTTCGAACGGGCCGCCGTTGATCTTGAACTTCTCGCTCGGGATCTTGAGCGGCACCTGCTCTATTTCACAGTTGGTGATGATGTCCGGATCGTCTGGGTCGATCTTCTCGACGACGTAGCTCTGGCTCTCATCCAGCAACATCTCAATGAACTGGTAGAGGCCGGTTTCGACATCGAAGTTGCCGAGAACGATCTCCTGGCCGTTCTGAAGTTGCATAAGGTCGTACGCGCCAATCCCGTTGACCGCGCCCAGGATCTGCGCCGGCGAGCCATCCTTCTTGACCCTCAGATCCTCGATGAACACGACGAGCTGACAGATCTCGTCGGTCGGGGCGTCGGTCATGCTGATCTGAAGGGAACCTCCAGTGACCTCGGTGTCTGTCGTGCCGCTCGAATCGTCAGAGCTGCCTGAGCTATCCGAGCTTCCAGAATCACTGGAGCCAGTTCCCGAAGCGGTCGCGTCCGCAACAGGCTCCGTAGGACTCGAAGATTCGCTGCTACATGCGATGACGAGGAGTCCTGCCAAGGCGACGAGGCACGCAATGACGACAAACCCCTGGAACCGGCTCTGCTCGACTTTCTTCATGGCTACCTCCTAGAACAACCAGACTGCCATGCGCCCATCGCAGAAACTGTGAAATCGGTCACAGAGCTGGCGCCCGCGGATCCTCGACCCACGCCGGTAGGAGACGGGCGACGACGGTTCGCTATCCGCCGTCCTCAACCAATCCGACGCAAAAAACACCTTCCAGCATCCCCATATGAAAGGTCACCGGCTGATCCGAGGGCTCGAACTCGTTGAAGCACTTGGCGTCGATCTGGCTGTCACCCGCTCTGATCGACAGGGTCACAGATTGTGGACGCTTGGGGACCGGGTACTCCCCAGTCCTGACGACCCAATCGTTCTCGTTCAGGGACGATCCCTGGCCCGTCGAGATCGCCTTTCGGCCGAGCTTGAACGAGACCAACTCCCCTCCTGGCATGGTGTAGGAAGTGAACTTACCCTCTGGTGAAAGCACCAACCGGACCAGAGCGGCGTCGAGAAACGCCTTCATCTGCTCCTCTCCGATGCTCTCCATCATCGCTTCCTGGGTGATGCCGCGTTCAGTATCGACAATCGTGCGGCGCCGCTCCTCCATGCTCGCGGCAAATGGATGGGCCGATTCACCGGACGGGACCTGCGCGTGTGCCATGGGAGTACCAACAACGGACAGCAACAGCAGACCTATCGAGGACTTGGTCATCATGCCTACCCTCCTGCAGGATCCACACGCAAGTCGCATGCCTGCACCCGTCAGGAACTGCGCTGGACACCAATCCGCGGCCTGGAATACTCTCCGCAAACATGCTGCAAGGATCGACTGACACTCTCGGAGATGCAGAAGGGCGCGAGCAGAGCGCAGCTTCGGACGAAAACAAGCGGGCTCCAAGGTCTTCGACCACGCTACGTTCCGCCGTCCTCTGCCTGATCGCGGCGATCCTCCTGGGTGGGCTGGGATTCGTGCTGATCGTGGATCGGCCCGGGCTGAGAGTCGAGTACTTCCCATTGACGCCAAACTGGGAAGGCTCGCCGATCTACGTAGACATCGGTGAACCTCGAGTCTTCGGACCAGAGGACCTCCGCCCTCTCGTATCGAAGAAGATCTTCAGCGTGCGCTGGAGGGGATGGCTGATGGTGGAAACCAGCGGCACGTACCTCTTCAAGCTCACGGCCGACCAGGGCGGCTACCTGATCCTGGACGGCGAGAGAACTTCGAAGAAGGAGTCCTCCGTCGATCTCGAGCGTGGAGCTCATGCCATCGAAGTGGGGTTCAATCAGACCCGCGGCCATAGCCGGCTCTGGGCCCGATGGATTCCACCCGACGGCAAGCTTGCACCCTTGCCGGTCGAAAGACTCCACGCCCGGAGACCGGTTCGGTTACACCAACTGGTGCGCAACATCCTGGCTCCCGTGGCAAGACCGTACCGACAGCTGCTCGGCGTCCTGGTCGTGATGGCCGCGTTCCTCCTGGCGCGGGTTGGCTTGCGCTCAGTAAGAAGACCCCAACCTAGCGAGCTGACAGGACCCAGCCAGGGATCGGGCTGGGGCAACCTAGCGATGCTCTACGCGGGTTTCTTCGCCGGTCTGTTCGTGTTGTGCTGGCTCTGGACAACCCGGTTCACTGCGCCCCTGTTGGGCGGCGACGATGTGCGTTATGTCTACAAGGCCCTGTTTCCCGCCAAGGGTGACTGGTTCTTCTTCCGATACGTGCACGTCTACCTACTGAAAGCCTTCATCTGGCTGCGGGATGGCGACGGCTTTCTCGGCTCCCGCACCTACTGGTCGTTCATGTTCTCCACAACGGTGACCGCGCTGGCGGTGGGCTGCCGAGCCCTCGGACCTCACCTGCAGCTGCGAACCGTGACGGTCACCCTCTTCGTGCTGATCAGCCAGGGCTCGATACTGGGCCTCGCCGGTGGCGCCTTTGCCGACTACACCACCATGATGTTCGTGACGCTGGCAGTGATGGTTTATCTCCTGGCGCTTCGGAGCGAGCCGGATCGAGGGCGGGTCCTGTGGCACGAGCTGCTGATCGGAGCACTCACCGTCGCAGCCTGCAAGTCCAAGGAGACCGGAATCATCCTCGGTTGGCTGCCGATGTTGTTCCTGTGGACCGAGGGCCGCATCGACTTGCGGGGTTTCGCTCGCAAGATGATCTTCTGGTTCGCTGGGGCGGTCGCTGCGATGTTGGTGCTGATGTCTCTCGATGCCTGGTTCCTCGGCGACTTCTGGTACAGCGTCACACTCGACCCCGGCTCCGTGACCCGAATCCACTTTCGACGGGAAACCGGAGTCGTGGCCAGTGTCTCCCGCTGGACCCGGGTCCTCTGGGCCCCCGGCGCTCCTGCCCCGCTGCAGGCGATGCGCTTCATGTGGCTGCTGGCCCTGGTGGCACCGGTTGTGGCGACGCTGCGTCGCAAGAGAATCGAGGTGCGCATCCTCTTTCTGATGCCACTCGCCTACTTCCTACTGCTGGTCGCGGTCTATGCCTGGGCACCTCATACCTTTTCGAAGCGTCACATCTATCCGATCCTGCCCATGTGCGCCCTCTCGGTCGGAGCCTTGTTCTACTGGCTCGGCCTGGAGGATGGGTCGTGGAGGCGACTGCTCTCACCTCGCGTCTTTGTGCCGTTGATTGCCGCCTCTGCAGTCCTGGTTCTCCTGATCAATCCAGCACGGATCGGAGAATTCACTCCTGGCTCGTCTTTGGGAATGGCGTGGATTTGGGCGGGGTGGCTACTGGTGGCGGTGGCGATCGTGGTTCTTCTGGCGCGCTCCGCCCGACCAGCGGCGATGGTCCTTCTGTTGCTGGCTTTGTTCGGACCTGGATTCGTGCTCGTGCAGCAGAGCGTGGCGCAGCGATTTCTCAAGCAGCGTGGAGATTTGATCCTCTATCCCTGGGTGACCTTTCGTGAGGAGATCGAGGCTGCCCGGCCAAAGACCGTGGCAGTCGCACCCGAGCTATGGAATGCCTACCGGATGGTCGGCAAGAGAGCGACGCGGCAGACCATCGCTCGGTCCTTCTTTCGCCGACAGGATCTAACGATCCCACAGGTCACCAAAATCGGACCGGATGTAACTTATGCCATCGCTGGACATAGCGCCCTCGGTGCTTGGAGGCGGCAAATCCCCCGCCGGATGACCAACGCCGTCTTCGACACCTCAGGCCGATTGGCGCTCGTGGGGCCCGGTACTCCCCAGGAAGAAGAATCGGACTGATAAGAAACAGGCCCTCGATCTGCGCCGATCAGTCGGTGCGCTCGAGATGAAACGTCATGGTCGCGACCTGCTCGGTGCCCGAATAGGCGCCCCAGACGCTCTCCATGTGATCGCTGTCGACGATCTCGATTCGAGCCGAGCCAATGTAGTGATCGGTCGCGGGATCGAGGTTCGTTCCACCGACGAAATTGAACACCAAGAGATCCTCGGTGCTCTCGGCAAGGTCGAGCCGCATCTGGGGCTGGTTGCCACCTGCACAGTAGTGAGTCAGAAGCAGGTCGTCACCGTCGAGATGGTACATGTTGATCATTTCGCCATCGGTCCCGGGGTTCATGGTTTCCATCACCACCGTACCGGCGGCAGAGACCTGGATTTCATGCTTCACGGGACCGGCAGCCTCGGCTTCCGCCTTCGCTTCCTCGCCTTCGCCTTCCGGCTGACCTTCCCAGGTACCATCCAGGCCCTTCAATTGATCGAATACCTGCTGCGCACTGAGCTCGCCGGCCACCGAAGGTGATGCGACAATCAGGGCCAGCAGGCACAGCCAAGCCATGGGCAGAATCTTCCACATCTTCTAACCTCCTCTGAATTGGTAAGACTCCCGCAGTATACAGCAATCGGTTCAGGGTGCTGCCCCCTGAACACTACAGGCCATCCTCCGGGAATCACCCCGTAAGTACCTGACCGTACTGACTTTATATTGTTGGACTGATTGGAGGCGACGGTCGGAATCGAACCGACGAATGAGGGTTTTGCAGACCCTTGCCTTACCACTTGGCTACGTCGCCTTGAGGCAGGGCGGCCTCGAAAACAGGCCGCAAACTGCAAGAGGCCGACTCATGGCGGCCCCATTCCAAAGAACTCTAAGCTTTGGAGCGGGAAACGGGATTTGAACCCGCGACCCCAACCTTGGCAAGGTTGTGCTCTACCACTGAGCTATTCCCGCTCGTGGAACTACAGAGACTATTGCTGGTTGCAGGACCTGTCAAGGTCGGCTCGACATTGTGGGCCGCCTAGCTGACCTCGAAGGCATTCCGAATCCACTGGAAGGACCATCCCGCCTCCTCCATGTCCATGGCCAGCACATCCAAGCGACAAGGACCCGAATGTGGATGTCTCGTCAGATACAGAGCCGCAGCGCGTGCAATCCGGTGTTGTTTGGACGGCGGAACAGCAGTCGCAGCCGGGCCGAATTGCCGCGTCGATCGTGCCTTGATCTCGACGAAGGCGAGAGTGTCGCCATCCAGCCCGACGACATCGAGCTCCCCCGCCCTGGTTCGGACGTTGCGGGCAACAACCTCGAAGCCTCGCTCCTCGAGCCAACGGACACCGTCGGCCTCGGCCGATCGACCTCGGTCATGGGTGTTCTTCTGTTGTCGGAACCTACCGGCGCCACTCACTGGCGCTTCCAGCGGGTGCCGGTCGGTGTGTCTTCGAGAACGATACCCTGGGCCGTGAGCTGGTCGCGGATTTCGTCAGCCCGGGCGAAGTCGCGCGCCGCCCGCGCCTCTCGACGCTCCACCAGCAGCTGATCGATTTCTTCATCGCTCAACCCATCAGTCGTGGCATCTCGCCACTCGTCGGCATCCAGAACACCCAGCACCTCATCGACGCGGGCCAGTGCATCCAGCACACGTTGACGGTCCCCCACCTTCAGGCTTTCTCCATCGATGGCCTGGTTGACTTCCCTGACGAAGCCGAACACTACCGCCAGGGCCTCTGAGGTGTTGAGGTCATTCGCCAGAGCATCTCCGAACTCCTGAACCAGCCGCTCGCAGGCGGAACCGATGGCTGAATCACCTTCCGCTTCGCCTCTCGATTGCATGCTGCAGCCGAAACCGCATCTCGTCGAGACGCTTGAGCGCCGCGCCCGCGTCGGCGAGACCATCGAAGGTGAAGTTCAGCTTTTTTCGGTAGTGGACACTCAGCAGCTGGTAACGCAGCGCCCGGAGGTCGGCTCCCCGATCTAGGAGATCCTGCAGGGTGTAGAAGTTGCCGAGCGATTTCGACATCTTCTCGCCATCGACGATCAGATGCTCGGCATGGATCCAGGTGTGGACGAACGGCTTGCCCGTGGCCGACTCGCTCTGGGCGATCTCGTTCTCGTGGTGAGGGAAGATGTTGTCTACCCCACCGCAATGGATGTCGAACGTTTCGCCGAGATATTTCATACCCATGGCCGAGCACTCGAGGTGCCAGCCCGGTCGTCCCGGGCCCCAGGGGGAATCCCAGGCGGGCTCGCCCTCCTTGGCCCCCTTCCATAAGACGAAATCCCGCACGTCTTCCTTGTCGTAGTCGTCACTGGCAACGCGCTCCCCCTGGCGCACCTGGCTCAGGTCGAAGCCTGAGAGCTTGCCGTAGTCCGCGTCCTCGCCGATGCGAAAGAAGACCGAACCGTCGCTCTCGTAGGCGTAGCCCTTCTCCACCAGTGCCTGGATCAGCTGCAGCATTTCGGCAATGTGCTCGGTGGCCCGTGGATAGTGCTCTGCGCGTTGAATATGCAGACGGTCCAGGTCCTCGAAGAAGGAATTGATGAAGGGCTGCGTGAACTCACGCAGCGAGACCCCGGCGCTGGCCGCGCCATCGATGGTCTTGTCATCGACATCGGTGAGATTCATCACCTGCTCGACCTGCCAACCCAAGAACTGGAGGCTGCGGCGCAGCACATCTTCGAAGAGAAACGTCCGCATGTTACCGATGTGGGCGGTGTTGTAGACGGTCGGCCCACAGGTGTACATACGGACCTCACCAGGAACCGTCGTCTCCAAAGGACCGATCGCACGACCCAAGGTGTTGTAGAAGACTGGATTCAGCAAGGAGAACTCCGCGGGGCTACCCGGTCACACTGACCGAGCCGCCGATCCACTGGACCTGGCCCATGACGTCACCTGTGGAGTTGACGGCATCATGCTTCTTCATTTGCATGGGACCGGAGCCAGAGCTGATGGGTTCGAACTCCAGGGAGAGAAGGGTTCCCGACCCGTCAGCACCTTCAACGTCACCAAGCAGGCTCAGCCCGACGAGAATCACGCCTGGAGAATCTGCCTCGACGATGAGGTCGGTCGAGCCGTTCGCACTCAGGAAGCTACCTTCTTTCGTGCCGCCTGGGATCCAACGCAGCTGGGCGTTCGGGTACTCGAGCTCGAAGCTCACACCATAAAGATCATCTACCTGCGAGGCCTTGACGTCCAGGACGAAGCGGTTGGCCGAAGTATTGGCTCCCTGAGCCAGGTAGATCGAGTTGGAGCCCGCAGATCCAGCTGGTGTGAAACTCACCCCCGACGAAGGTGGTGGCGGTTCTGTCGGGCCCCCTCCACCTCCTCCACCGCCGCCACATCCGAACGAGCTGAACACGACCGCGACTACCACGAAAGCAATCCAGGAGAGAGCGCGGAAACCGACCTTCATCCCACGGCCTCCTGGCCTCGGGCCAGGCGCTTCATCTTGCGCCTGACTCTTTGCTTGCGCAGGCCTGCGAGGTGATCGATGAACAGCACACCGTTGAGATGATCCACCTCGTGGCAGATGACCCGCGCCATCAGCCCTTCACCTTCCAAACCGAACGGTTCACCCTCGAGATCCTGCGCCTCGATCTTCACGTAGGCAGGGCGCGCGACCTTCTCGGTGATGCCGGGTATCGAGAGACAACCCTCGTCATCGACTTCCCGGCCCCGCTCCTCCACCACCTCCGGATTCACCAGAACGTGCAGCGCTTTGGGATCCTCCCCGGCGCTTGGATCTACGATTGCTATCCGGATCCCCCGTCCCACCTGACATGCAGCCAGCCCCACGCCGGGAGCTGCATTCATCGTTTGAATCATGTCTTTCGCCAAACGTTTCAACTCCTCGTCGAACGTCTCGACGGTGGCACATTTGACCCGTAGGACCGGGTCGGGATGGACCTTGATGGAAAGAAAGGCCATGCGTCAGTCGTCCAGGGTCTTGCCCACAGCCTCGGCGACCACGGTGTCCAGTTTCTGTTCGCGGAGGACATCCAGCAGTCCACGAGGATCGGGGTTTCCGTGCAGTGCGGTCTCCAAACCGTGGCGATCCAACCTCAGCAACATCGACTTCTCTGCTGTCCGATACGTTGCGACCCACGGCTGGTGCTCGAAGAGAGCCTGCTCGCCAAACAACGATCCCGCCTCCAGGACCCGCAGAACCGGCGAGCTGCCACCGGGAAGTGTCACCATTACTTCCACCTTGCCAGACACCAGAAAGAACATCGCTTCGAGCTTCTGACCCCGTCGGGCGATCTCGTCCTTGGGCTCTGAACTCTCGATCCGAAAAGCACTGAACAACTGTTTCAGCTGCTCTGTATCAAGCCGGTCCACCAGTCGGGTCCGGACCAGGCTCGACCAGAGTCGGTCGAACTTGATCGAGGCGACTGTGCTCTGGGAGCTGCCGCTGCGCCTACCCAACAGAGCTTCCATGATCGCGGGGCGGTGTTGCTCGAGCTCCTTGGCGCGGCGCAGGCGTTCGATCTTCGGCCAGACCTTGTCGGCCACGGGAGCCAGCTTCGAGACCTGGGCCAGCAGTGCCAAAGCCTTGTCGTGGAAGCCTTCCTTGGCATACTTGTCCGCGATCTCCATGTACTCGGTGGCAGCCTCATCGAGGCGTCCGGTCTTCTTGTAGAGCTCAGCCAACTTCTGCCGAGCCCGGAGGTCATAGGGACTCTTCCTGAGGAACCTCTGCAGCTGCTCCTCGGCCTCCCCGTACCGCTGCAGGGTGATCAGGTCGTCGACGTCGACCGCCTCTTCCGGCCTGCTTTTGGCCGGTTGGCTGCTGAACCACTTCTTTAGAGACACGGCTTTAGGCTTGATGGGAGAGCGATATCAGAAAGGAACCGGCGGCTTCACATGTGCACTCGAGATGACACCGCCGCGAGAAAATGACCACAGGCAGCGGCAATCGAACGATTGATTATAGCGAAATCGATTCTGCAGACAGTAGGAGTAGCGGCCCTGCACTGCTCATGGAAGCCTGCAGCCGTGGGCAGAACCGACGCAGCCCATGAGTCGCTGGCGCCTGAGCCGGCTGATTGGTCCATTTCTTGCTCTACTTGTCTTGTGATGAGGAAACTGGGAGTCTAAAGGGGCCGTCATGAAAACACGCCTTCGCCGCCAACCGATTCCGTTCCCGAGCCTTCTCGGCTTGATCATCGCTGCGCTGATGGCATCGCCGGCACCATCGGCAGCGCAAGACCAAACATCCTACGGCTTCGTCCGGGTCATCGAGGGTCGGGCGGACCTGAAACAAGCCAGCTCCAACACTCTGGTCGAGCTGGTTGCGAACTATCCATTGATGGTGGCTGACGAGATCCGAGTCGCCTTCGGTAGTCGGGTCGAGGCCCTGCTGCCAGACGGAACCTACCTGCGCCTCGACGGCGACAGTGAGCTCTCCTTTCAGCACCTCGCTCTCTCCGCCGATTCCGAGGATCAACTCAATGTGCTGCGACTCCTCCAGGGAGAGATCCAGCTCGTGTTACCGAATGATGTTGCCAGCTCGGAGGCCTTTCGCGTCGATACACAGAACGCATCGGTCTATCTCCAGAACAGGGGCACCTACCGAATCCGTACCAACGGATCGGACTGGAGCGAGATCGTCGTTCGGGAGGGCTTCGCCGAAGTTGTTACCGAGCAGGGCTCCTCGATCGTGCGGTCTGGGGAGCAGGTGCTTGTGGAGGGCGCGACTTCTCCGCTCGTTCGCGTCGAGAGAGCGGGAACAAGGGATGAGCTGGAGCGCTGGGGCGACGAACTCCTGGCCCAATTCAACCCGTCCGATTCACGGTACGTCGATCCTGGCCTTGCCTACGCCTCCGCACCGCTGGCCAGAAATGGTCACTGGGTGAGCGTCGGCGGTCGCTCGGCGTGGCGCCCCAATGTGACAGCAGGATGGCGCCCCTATCACGCTGGTTGGTGGGTGCACTCTCCCAGTGGCTTGACCTGGGTCTCCACCGAGCCCTGGGGTTGGGTGACCTACCACTATGGCGGCTGGGATCTCGCGCCGGGCTGGGGTTGGGTCTGGTACCCAGGCCCGGTCTATTCCCCCGCATCTGTCTTCTGGTACTGGGGCCCGACCTATGTCGGCTGGGTACCGCGCCCCTACTATACGAACTACTACTGGCCGAGTTATCGGCCGACCTGGGGCTTCGGCTTCCGCCATGGAGTCTTCGGTTGGGCGGGAGGAAGTCCCAGACATTGGGCCAACTGGACCTTCTGCCAGCACCGTCATTTCGGGCACAACAGGGGTCCCCAGGTGGCGCATCACGGTAGCTACCATCATTCGGGAGCTCAGTTGAGCAATATGGGAGCCCTGCAGGAAGTCCCCCGCGGCATCATTGCCACCGACACACGAGCCCTCACGCCCGACCTCTGGAATCGACCCGAGGCGGCCATGAACGCCCTGACAGCCTCGAGAACGCGTGCCAGTGGCAATCGCGGCGGCGCGGACCTCCCCGATGTGACGCCATGGGTGGCACGGAGTCGAAACCTCCCGTCTCGAGTAGAGCAGGCTGTCGGGCCACGAATTGGCGGGGGATCGACACTGTCGAGGGCTTCGACTGTAGGCGCATCGACTCCGCGGCAAAGAACCGCCCCTTTGACCTCCAATGCTCGCTTCGAGAACAGGCGGGTGACCCAAAGCAGCCCTTCAGCTTCTGGCGCTACCGCCAGCCTTTCCAGGTCCGCTTCTCGTCCAGACTCGCCCTCTCGGAGCCTCTCGTCCACCCCCGGCGCTCAATCCATGAGCTCACGCTCGCCGGCGGAGACTCCAGCTGCCGGGGATTGGAGAAATCGTCGAACCCTGAGCTCCAGCCCAGCGGCAAGGACCCAGCCGACCACTTCTCGAAGAGTGTGGGACGGAGTTCGGTCCTATCGTGACCGTAGCCGCCAAGACACATCGACGTCAGTCAGGCCGACCTATCGAAGCTCGACTGGTGGCCTCGGTTCCAGCCCGGGCTATGGTTCCACGCAGACGCAGCGATCCTGGACCGAGCGCCCGACATCGACGAGGTACTTCGGTGGCTTCGGGAGTAGCCCAGGCTTCGGCGGTTCACGGTCTCCGAGTACCAATTCCCGACCCTCTACCACGAGACGGTCCTACGGCGGTTCGGGGAGCAGTCCGGGGTACGGCAGGTCTCAGGTACAGAGCCATCAGTCCCGATCGGGTACCTATGGGCGGGGTAGCTCGACTTCCAGGTCGACAGTCGGTGGACGGGTTGGCTCGTCGCGCTCTGGTGGACGCTCTTCGAGCGGTCACCGGTCGAGCGGCACAGCTATATCCCGTGGCAGCTCTTCCCCACCGCCGAATTGATTCGAGTATTCGACTCACGTGTCGTTTAGAATCGGGCCGCACATGCGGCTCGATTCTCTTGGTCGGATCCTATTTGTCCTCTACTGCATCGAGGCTGGGGCCATTCTGCTCTTGCTGCCATGGGGAGGAGGATGGGAGCGTCTGATCCTCCATGTTTCGAACCCCGAGCTGCAGAGAATCCTGCTGATGCCGGCCGTTCGCGGACTCTTGAGCGGCTTCGGTGTCGTGCATCTCGTGTGGGCGGCTCATGATCTGGACCTGATGGCCCTGGCGCGGAGGTCACGCACCTCGTCCTGAACGGCGGCAAGCCGCGCACCTCAGGTGGCGTTAGAATCGAGCCGCTTGGCTGGCGCCGCTTGTTGAGACCCCTCGAAACTGATCCGAAATGATGAACGGAATCTCTGGAATCGGTCTGGACATGGTCGAAATCGACCGCATGGAGAGGATTTACGCTCTCTACGGTGAGCGGTTCGTGCGGCGCATCTGCCTTTCAGGGGAGGTCGAACCCCGTGGGGATCGGGCTCTCATTCAACACCTGGCCGGTCTTTTCGCGGCGAAAGAGGCCGTTCTCAAAGCTCTGGGAACCGGCTGGTCTGCCGGACTGGGATTCTCTCAAGTCGAGGTGGTCAAGCAAGAGCATGGAGCCCCGGGGGTAAGACTGCATGGCGCCGCAGCCAAGCGGGCAGCGCTGCTCGGCATCACCCAGGTTCACCTTTCCATCACCCACGATGGCGCCTACGCTGCCGCCGTGGCCATCGCCGAGAAGAGCACGACATGATTCGACTCGAAGGACACAAGCCCCTGTACCTCCTGTTGAGCCTCACCGTGGTCGTGCTGGATCAGTGGACCAAGTGGCTCGTAGAGAGCCGCCTCATCGACCACGGGCCCTTTGTCGTGGTGCCAGGGTTTCTCAACTTCATCTACGTCGAGAATACCGGGGTAGCCTTCGGGATGTTCGCGGCTCACGGCAGCAGCTGGGGTTGGATGATCCTCGCTCTGCTCGGCATCGCGGCACTCACGCTGGTCGGTTTCGTCTTCTGGCGCACACCCCCAACCGACCGCATACTGCTGACGGCGCTGGCCCTGATCATGGGGGGTGCCGTGGGCAACCTCATCGACCGGATCGCCAACAAAGCCGTCACCGACTTCATCGACGCCTATTTCCGCAACTACCACTGGCACACTTTCAATGTGGCGGACAGCGCCATCACCATCGGCATTTGCTTGATGGCGCTCGACATTTTCTTCAGTCGGAATGAGCCGGCCGAGGTGCCCTCCCAATCCGGCAATTGAGGCTCGTACAGGGGAGCTGCTGATCACCGTGGCGGACAAGCAGACCATCGACGTACCGCCCGAAGACGCGGGGGCGAGGTTGGACCGCTTTCTGGCAAAGAGGCTGGACCTGCCCCGAAACCAGATCCAGCAGTGGATTCGTGCCGGTCACGTACAGGTCGGTGGTGGGGCCGCCAAGGCCTCGCACTCGCTGAGCGTCGGAGAGCGGATCGACTACACCCCCTTGGACCGCCAGCTCGACGAAGGAATGGAGCCCGAAGCCGGCGACCTCGAAGTTCTGTACGAGGACGCCGATCTCGTGGTCCTGAACAAGCCGTCAGAATTGACGGTTCACCCTGGTGCCGGGCGCACGACGGGTACCCTGGCCCATCGCCTCTTGTTGCATTATCCCGCCACCGCCAGGGTTGGCGGGACGGGTCGTCCCGGCATCGTGCACCGGCTGGACAAGGACACCACCGGCGTGCTCGTCGTGGCCCTGAACGACAAGGCCTATCAGGCGTTGACTTCCGCTTTCGCCGAGCGCCGCGTCCAGAAGACCTACCTCGCGATGGTCTACGGCCGGCCGACGAACCCGACGGGGAGCATCGAGCTACCGATCGGCCGTCATCCGAACCGTAGGAAAGAGATGTCCATCCGCCGCGCCGGGCGACCGGCCAGAACCGACTACGAGCTCCTCGAGTTCGAAAAGGGAATCTCGCTTCTCAACGTCAACCTGGCAACGGGCAGGACTCACCAGATCAGAGTCCACCTCAAGGCCGACGGACATCCTCTGATCGGCGATCCGATCTACGGTGAAGCCCGTTGGAAGAGTCTCGACCGGCAGATTCGACGGCCCCTGCAGGATTTCTCGAGGCCGGCCCTCCACGCCTGGCGCCTGCAGCTCACCCACCCGGTGAGCGGAGCTGCCATGCGGTTCGAAGCCCCGCTACCCGATGATCTCGAAGCTCTCTGGAAGGTAGTGACAGGCAGGGAGCTGCCCGAGCTCCCTGCCTGGTGAGGTCGAATCAGTCGAGCAGAGTATCGAGGGCCTTGTACGGCCGGCCCTGAGAGTCTGCAACAGCTTCGAAGGTAATGTGGCCTTTGTAGGTGTTGACACCTTCAAACAGGCCTGGATCCTCCTTCACAGCCCTCTCGACTCCCTTGTTGGCCAACGCCAGTGCGTAAGGAATTGTCGCGTTGTTGAGCGCGAAGGTAGAGGTCCTGGGCACGGCGCCCGGCATGTTGGCGACACAGTAGTGAACGATGCCGTCTACCTCGTAGATCGGTTCAGAATGGGTGGTCGCCTTCGTCGTCTCGAAGCACCCACCCTGATCCACTGCCACATCGACCACCACGCTGCCCGGCTTCATTGCCCCAAGCATTTCTCGCGTCACGAGCTTCGGCGCGGAGGCACCCGGAATCAGAACCGCTCCGACCAGAACATCGGCCCGCCCCAACGCCGCCATCAGGTTGTGATGGTTACTCGACAGGGTGGTCAGCATGCCGTGGAAGGTGTTGTCCAGCCACCGCATTCGGTCGAGGCTGGTCTCGAGAATGGTGACCCTGGCACCCAACCCGAGCGCCATCTTGGCCGAGTTCAGGCCGACGATACCGCCACCGAGGATGACCACATCTCCCGGGGGGACACCGGGCACGCCGGAGAGGAGCGTTCCCCTACCCCCGGTTACACCCTGCAGGTAGTAGGCACCCATCAGAACCGCCATGCGACCCGCCACCTCGGACATGGGAGTCAGCAGCGGCAGCCCGCCTCTCTCGTCGGTGATGGTCTCGTAGGCAACCCCAGCCACTTCGCGCTGGCAGAGCAGTTCTGTCAACTCCGGTATGGGTGCCAGATGCAGGTAGGTAAACAGGGTCTGGCCCTGCTGCAAGAGATCGTACTCCGGTTCGACAGGCTCCTTGACCTTGACGATCATCTCCGACTGTTCGTAGACCGATTTCGCATCCGCGAGAATCTCGGCACCAGCCTCGGCATACTCGATGTCGGTGATACCGCTACCCTCTCCGGCGTTGGTCTGGACATAGACGGTGTGACCGGCGTCGGCGAGTGCATGCACGCCAGCCGGAATCATGCCGACACGATACTCGTGATTCTTGATTTCCTTGGGAATTCCGACGATCACTTTTGACCCCCTGTCACGGTCCCGGTGCCGGTCGAGGCACCAGGAGAAGGTTTGGTCTGCTCACTGGATTTGTCCATCTGAGGCGCCGCGGTGCCCGGCTGGGTCGGACCTGTTGCCGGCTTGCTCGGTGCCTGCTGGGAGGTCATCTCCACATTGCCCTTGAAAAAGGCTCCTTCCGCAATGACGACCCGCGGCGAAACCACGTCGCCTTCGATGCGACCGCTCTGTGCCAGCTCGAAACGGTCGGTACCTCGAACATTGCCCATCACTTTGCCATTGACCTGGACCGAGCGGGCGACGATGTCGCCATTGACGACCCCTTTGGGCCCGATGATCAGATTCTCCTGTAATTCCATACGGCCCTGGACCTCCCCATCCACGACCATTTCGGCATCCGCCGAGATCTCACCTTTGATCTTGACCCCTGGCCCGATATAGGTGCTCCGGCCGCCGCCCGAGGCCTTCTGGGTCACGGCAGGGCTGGGCGTTCTGGGCGCAGAAGGAACATCGGGGTTTTCGTCTTCACGGTTGAACAGGGCCATCGGGTCTCCCCTTTACTGGTACTTGAAGTTGTTGGATCTGCCGATCGGAAGTCGGATGAAAGTGATCCTTCCAGGTAGGCAGTTGAAGGGCGTCAGGTCAGGCTGCGTCTCCAAACTGTGAATGGAGCGGGCAACGGGACTCGAACCCGCGACATCAAGCTTGGGAAGCTTGCACTCTACCAGCTGAGTTATGCCCGCTCAGGAACTCCCAAAGCGATCAAAAATCTAGCCGACCCACACCCCATCGTCAAGTCGCCGGTCGGTTGATCGACCATCCAGCCGAGTTATACTGCAGGGGAGCGATGACGGCCAACGACCAGAAACCGCAGATCGAAGAGAAGTCGCAACCTCTCTACTTCTTCCCGGACCGGAGTATCAGTCCGCAGGAGTTGAAGCGAATCCTCGAAAAGGGCACCCAGGAAGAGCGCCTCTGGGCAATCTCGAACATGCTGCGCTACGCCCAATGGGATGACATCTGGCTCTACGTCAGTCGTGACGAAGTGCGCGACGTCTTCCCCGATCTGGACCTGCCCGACAAGATGCGCCAGGTCCTCGCAAGGATGCTCAAGGTCGAGACGCCGGTGGGGTGAATTCGACCTCGAACATCGAAGGCCAGTACTTTCCCGTCAACAAGAAGGAACTCGTGTCACTGCGGTAGGCGATGCCGTTGAGCACCTCGGCTGCCGCCTGTTCCTCTGGACTCAGCAGGCCTGCGGCGTTGATGACCGCTCCGACCTCACCCGTCTGCGGATCGATGCGGACGATCGCATCGGTCTGATAGACGTTCGCATAGACCCAACCTTCGGCACACTCCAGTTCGTTCAGAGCGCCCAGCGCCCGTCCTTCGAGCGTGACCTGCAGTCGATCCATTTCCTCGAAGGAATCACGGTCTCGCAGAGACAGCGTTGCGGTGCCATCGCTCATGAACAGCCGGTAGCCGTCGTCGCACAGGCCCCAACCCTCTCCCTCATAGGAGTAGCGATCGATCACCTCGAACGTTTCCAGGTCGTACACCAGGGCAAGCCCACGCTGCCAGGTGAGCTGGATCAATCTGTTATCGACCAGGGCCAAGCCTTCCCCGAACAGGTCAGCCGGCAGGGAGACCTGCTTCTCCACTGCGCCTGAAACCGGATCGACTCGCCGGAGAGAGGATTCTCCGTACTCGCCCGTGCTCTCATAGAGCTTCCCCTCGCTCCACAGCAAGCCCTGGGTGAACGCTCCGGAATCGTGGGGCCGAACCTCACGAACCTGCACTCCTAGACGGAGTACTTCACTCGGAGCCGCTGACTTCTCCTCGGCACAAACCGACAAAGACAGCATCAAAGCCATCACAGCGATACCTGCTAGAACGCCGCCTTTGAGCACAGCTTTGTTGCTGGTGTGGTTCGGTTGCTCGATACGCCACTCAGTGGTCACTGCGACTCGTCGCCGGCCCGACCATCGTCATCCGCCGGAGATCCGCGGCTCGCGAAGAAAGCCATCAAGCCGAGTATTGCGAAGATGGCCAAGAGGGCCATCACGTTGCCAGCTCGCTCGGAGATGACTTCCGAGAAGCCTTCGATCCGGCGACCACCTCGCATACCCACCCAGATCGCCAGCAGCACACCCGTGAGGCCGCCCCCACCGACCAGACCGGAACCGAAAAGGACGCCCTGCTCTCGCCTGTGCTCGGCGACAGCCGGGTCGGCTGCCCTGGTCAGCCACCAACGCACCAAGCCGCCCAGGAAGACCGCAGCCATGGTGGACAGAGGCAGGTAGACACCGACAGCGAAGGCCAGCACGGGAACCTTGAACAGCGCCGCCACGCCCGCTATCGCCACGCCGATGAGGATGAGGGTCCAGGGAAGGTTCTGATCCAGTACCCCGTCGATGACCAGCGCCATCAGAACGGCCTGCGGCGCCGGCAGTTCGGCACCCCCCAACCCACCCTCGACGGTGTTGTTCAGCATCATCACAACGGCACAGACGACGCCGGCCGATGTAATGACGCCGATCAGCTCTCCGATCTGCTGCTTGCGTGGCGTCGCCCCCAGGAGAAACCCCGTCTTCAAGTCCTGTGACGTATCACCGGCGATCGATGCGGCGATGCAGACCACGGTGCCGACCATCAGGGCTGTCGCCTTGCCGGCCATATCGGTCCATCCCAACAGGTAGAAGATCAGGCTGGTACCGAGCAGCGTGGCGATGGTCATCCCAGAAGTTGGGTTGGAGGTGACGCCGACGAGCCCGACGATTCGTGAGCTCACAGTGACGAAGAAGAACGCGAAAACAGCAATGGCGACGCTGGCGACTGCTCGCGCCGCTATCGAGTCGAGATAACCCAGAATTCCCGGCACGAAAGTCAACACCGCCAAGATTCCAAGCAGGGCCAACAGCATGAACCTGTAGGAGAGATCCTGGTCCGTACGATCCACCGCCTGGGCGCCACTACTTTTGCCAATCTGCGCCACACCCAGCTTGAAGGACTCGATCATCGTCGGAATCGACTTGACCAGGGTAATGATGCCGCCGGTTGCCACCGCTCCAGCCCCGATATAGCGCACATAGCGGTTCCAGATCTGACCAGCGCTCATGTCGACGATGAGCTTTTGCGTTTCGGGGAAGAGTGGCTCCGCAAGCCCGCTCCCCCACAAGTTGATCAGGGGAATGATCACAAAAGCCGACAGCGCGCCGCCGGCGACCATTACCGTGGCGATGCGGATTCCCAGGATGTACCCGACGCCGATCAGAGCCGGTGAAACGGCGATCGCCAGGTTCGCCTTGAAAGCCAGGACCTGCTCGAACTCGTCGTGCACGATCCGGAAGCCATCGGTGATCAGCTTGAACAGCATTCCCACGCCGATACCCCAGAAGACAGGTGCCGCCTGCCGACCGCCGCTCTCCGCCGCAACCAGGACCTCGGCACAGGCCAGACCCTCGGGATACGGCAGGACTCCGTGCTCGCGCTTGATGAGATAGCGCCGCAAGGGAATCATCGCCAACACACCGATCAATCCGCCGCACATCGCCAACAGCGTTATCTGACGCCAGGCCGGGTTCATACCCCAGATGAAGAGGGCGGGAATCGTGAACAGCACACCGGACGCCACCGAAGAGCTGGCAGAGCCGATGGTCTGCGACATGTTGGCTTCCAGAATGCTGTGCTTGCCGCCAAAGGCACCCCACAGCCGAAACGCCACGACCGTCAAGACCGCCACCGGGATGGAGGTACTGATGGTCAGACCGGCCTTGAGCCCCAGGTAGGTATTCGCGGCCCCGAAGATGACACCGAGGAGGATGCCCGAAATCGCCGCCTTGAAGGTGAACTCCGGCAGCGTCTGCCCCGCTGTGAACGGGACATACTTCTCACCCGGCTTCAACTCGTAGGCCTTCGATGACAGCTTTTTCTGACTCACGATCGCGAGCTACCTTACCACGGGCCTGCCCTACCAGCTGCCCACTGACTCGCTCCAAGAGCACCCCGCTCTAACGCCCGAGAACCCGCCGATGGGATCACCAGGAGGCAGCGGCGAGGCCGTCGGAGGGCTCACGGCCCTCTCGGCCGCCGGGTTCTGATGACGCCGGATCGCAAGCGCCAGATAGGCCGCCTGGACTCCCTCTGGGGACTCGATTGCCTCCAGGGCCTCGAGACGTTCGAGAATCCGACCCAGCTGCCAGTCGACCTGTGCCCTCACCCCACCAGCCGCACCGGGGTCTTCGGACAGAACTATCAAGCGCCGCACGACAACCTCCTGGATGCGTCTCTGGATTCCGGCGAGCCGCTCCGACTCGACACCGTCCGCGAAAGACGCTGCAACGACGGCTTCGAGGACTTCCGAAAAATCAGGCTGGGAGGCGTCGCGGCGATGTTGGTCCACCATGCGAGCAGCGCGCTCCGACTGCAGCAGGGCAGCCAGAGTCATATCGGCGGCCGTGCCTGCGGCTCCCAAAGCGTCGAACATCGGATTGGTACCCCCGGTGAGCATTTCCCGATTCCGACCGTACCCAGCTGGTCTCGGCATCAGGAGCTGCAATACCGACTCGGGGGTGTCCAGAGCCTGTGGGTTCAGGGTCTCCAGCAGGGCCTCCAGAGCAGCTCTCTGCTGGGAGGCGGATATTGGCAAAGCAAGAGGCTGGCCATCACCCCGAACGGCATTGCGGTAGTCGACTCCGCCCAGCATCTTGGCCGTGGCCGTGACCTGATAGCGGTGGTGGAAATAGAGGGGCACGAAGACCTCGTGCAGGAGCGCCAGGGGGGTCCCGAGCCGAACATTGCCAGGGCCAAACCGCTGCATCGCGATGCGCCGAACCTCCATCTCCTCGCGCAACTGCGCCACAGGGTCGCTGCCGTTGTCCCACAAATTCGCCAGCGGCTGGGCCGCACCCGCGGGGCGCGCATCCTGGTCCGTCAGAAAGATGTGATTGGCGTCGAGAGCCGCCGCGATCATGCTCTCGAGCTCGGCTTCCTCGTCAGCTCCAGGGGCGAACTCGCTGTAGGCGAAACGAATGGAAAACAGGTCCCAGGAACCGACTCCAACGCCGTAGGCCTGGCTGAAATCCAGCTCGTCGCCTCCGACTGGGCGCACCAGAGGTGCCGGATAATCCATCACCGAAGCTCGACCGGCATAGGTACTGGCGGCAAAGTTGTGCGCCAAGCCCAGCGTGTGGCCAACCTCGTGGGCCGCCAGCTGGCGGATACGAGCCAGCGCCAGCTCGACAGGGTCATCAGCAGCACCGCTGCCCGTCTTGTCGGTGCCCGCCATGCCCTCGAACAGGAGTCGATCCTGACGCACCCGCAGCGACCCGAGGCGAACATGACCCTGGATGATCTCGCCGGTGCGCGGATCGGTCACCCCACCGCCGTAGGACCATCCCCTTGTTTCGCGATGGACCCATTGCACGACGTTGTAGCGCACGTCGAACGGATGAATGCCTTCTGGAAGGACCTCGACGCGAAAGGCATCCTGGAAGCCTGCCTTCTCGAAGGCCTCGGCCCACCAGCTGACTCCCTCGACGACGGCACTGCGCACCGGTTCGGGAATCGCCCTGTCCACGTAGTAGACGATCGGCTCAACCACGGCGGAGCTCCCGGCACCGGGGGTGACTTTCTCCAAGCGATGGCGAGCGATCCAGCGCCGGTCGATCGGCTCATCGAGGGCGGCCGCGTAGTCGGCAAATCGAATCTCGTAGGAGGCTGCTCTGGGATCGAAACGCCGGGGGCGGTAGCCGTCGTCCGGGAGTCGAACCAGGGAGTGATGCTGAACCAACGAGAAGCTCCCCGGAGTCGGTGCCGTTCGCGCCACCTCGCTTCCGGGCTCATCGGAGGTGTAGGTGAGCAGGACTTCCATTTCCACGTTGTCGGGAAACACGTAGCAGGCGTTGAAGTCGACTGCGCTCCGGCTCTCATCCAGAGCAAAAATTCCCTGCTCGGAGTCCCTCAGGGTGGAGACGACCCCATGTGAATCCCTGACCAGGAAGCCGGTGAAGTCCACACGGTTGCCGCCACCAACGCTCTTGGATTCGATCTCTCCAGCCCATAGCACCGAAGTGGCGAAGGACTCCTCTGTGGCCCTCACCTGCCAGTCATCCGTCGTGAGTGCCCGGTAACGGAGGTTGGGCTCGACCACCAGGAGTTTGTTGCCCTGGCGACGGAGACTGATCACCCGCGTGCTGCCGATGCGGCCCCGATCCAAGCCCACTGGATTGGAACCCAGACCAGCTACCAGACCCTCGACGTAGAGGAACGACCCGAGCTCCTCACCTTCCTCGAGACCGCCGGGCAGGTCGAGCCACACCTTCCCCGCCTGGCGCTCGAACTGCATCGTCAGGAGGCCCTCGTGACCCTCGGCTTCACTTGCCTCGGTGGAGCTCTCGGGAGCTGTGCTCGAGTTGTCCACGGTCTGTGTACCCACTGAGGCACAACCAACGATCATGGGCAGAATTGTGGCCAGCAGAAAGATGCGTCGCATGAAGGAGCCCCTCTTATCTGAGCTGTTTTCGGATGGGTACGGCCGACCGCACCGGCGCGCCGGCCTCAACGGGGACCGATCGTATCGCAATCTGGAGCGGTGTCTTCCATTGCAGGAGTCGCACCGATGCTAGTCGGCTGCAAGAGGCAGGCTGAGCGTTACCTTCAATCCGCCCCCCTGTCGATTGTGAGCTGTAACCCCTCCGTGGTGCTCCTCTGCTATGCGACAGGCGATGGGCAAACCCAGACCGGTGCCCGAGTCGTGCGTCGAGAAGTAGGGCTCGAAAATCCGCGCCAGCAACTCCTGCTCTACGCCGGGACCACTGTCGGCAACGGAGATCCTCGCCAGGCCATCTTCGACCTCGACCCGGATCTCCACCTTGCCCCCGGCTGGAGTCGCGTTGAGGGCGTTTTCGATGAGATTGCGCAGCGCGCGACTCACGAGCCTGTTGTCGAGGTCGGCGGTCACAGTGTCGTGTGTCGTCGCGAGCGAGATCTCGACACCCCGGGGCGGAGCCGTCCGGTAGGCATCGACGACTTCCTGCACGACCTCGAGCAGATCACCACGCGTCGCATCCATCTTGGGAATTCTGCTGTAGGTCGAAAACTCGCTGGCGATCTCCTGCAGCTCCCCCACCTGCTTCAAGATGTTGGTGGTGCAACTTTCGAAGACGCTCTCCAGGTTTTGTGGGTCGCTGGCATAGACCTCGCGCAGATGCTCCGCAGAGAGGCGGATCGGCGTCAGCGGGTTCTTGATTTCATGGGCAATCATGCGCGCCATTTCGGCCCAGGCCTGCAAACGCTGACCTCGAAGAACCTCGGTCACGTCCTCCACGACGAGAAGAGCCGAGGGCTCACCTGGGCCCGGAAGAGGTGCCCAGACCAGGGACCATTCCTGACGTTCCTCCGAGTCGGGGTCTTCCAGATGCACTGTTTCTTGGAGCAGCCGGTTGCCGGCGCGACTCAGCCAAGTAGAAATCGGCTCGAGTCGAGAATCGGAGTCGAGCGCCGCCTCGATCGAGCTGCCGACCTCGCAGGCCAAGAGCTCGAGGGCCACCCGATTCGCTGTCAGCACCCGACGTTCTCCATCCAAGGAGACAACACCCGCTGTGATGTTGTCGACCACCATCTCGACCACGTGCTTTTCGCGGAGAATCAGCCTCCTCCCCTCCGCGATCCGACTGGCCATGCGGTCGATGGCCTCGACGAGCGTTGCCAATTCCAGCTCGGTAGGGTTCAGTTGCAGCGACGTCTCTCCCCCGGCGATACGCTGCGTGCCCTCGACGATCTCCATCAGGGGATTCGTGAATCCGCGCGCCAATCGGCTGCCCAACGCCGCCACCACAAGCAGAAGAATCGATGTTCCCAGAACCGCTGCACGTCGTATCGCTGCGATCTCCGCTTCGGTCTCCTCCTGTTGAGCCAGCAGCGGAATCGACAGGAACAGCCGACTCTGGCCAAGGGGTACCCCAGGCACAGTGAGAGGGGCGTAGAGCTCCAGATACTCGACATCCCCCGCGCGGTTGATGCGGGAGGAGACCTCGTAGCCGAGCAGCGTCAACCTGGAGAACATCTCTCCCGGAATACGCTTCGGCAGGAGCCCGGCCGTGAACAGCTCGGGCTTGCTCGAGGCATAGACGTTACTGCGCCAGTAGAGATTGACCTCGTGATGGACGACGCTCGAAATCCAGATCAACAACTCGTCGTCCAGAGCCGCATCGATTCCGAAGCCAGGCTGGAGCGAGAGGATGTACTCTCCCAGAACCTGCTGTGCAGATTCGAGGGCCGACTTGCCTGCAGCCTGCTGTTCTTCCTGTAGCCGTTCTTCGAGCAGGCGAACTACGATCCCATTCATCAACAAGAGAGGGACGAGCAGCAGCAGGGCATAGACCAGGAGCAGGCGCTTCGAGTAGGAACGCCAGGTGCGGCGAGCACCACTTCGGAGATCTCGCCACCGCACACCGGGCAAGACGACGATCAAGCCCAACAGACCCACGGCCGCGATCGCATCCATGACCTGGAGACCAATCTTCTCCAGTGCGCCAAGAGGACCGAGACGCGGCAGAAGAAGAGCTCGAATAGCTTCTGGATCCGCTGCGGCGGCCACATCCGCTGGGCCGTCAGGAGTCCGTGTCACTCCGCGGCCACCCTGAAGAAGTCGGCCTTCCAGAGGCGGGGCCTCCGGCCATGGTGTCAACACAGGGCCTCCATCTCGGTCGTAGAGCGCGAAGATCGCCGAGCCCAGCCCCTGCTGTGTGGGCCCGCGAGCAGCAGGACCGCCTCGCAACAAGCCGGCCGCCAAATCCTCGGCCTCTTCGGGCTCGAGACGAAACCCCGGCTTCAGCGCCAACCAGAAATGGACTCGCGCCCAAGGCTCGCCGTGCAAAAGTAGAAATCCGTCACCGCCCAACAGAGCCTCTTCCCAGCCAGGGACCCGCAGACCTTCCCAACGCGAAGGTGCGGGATCCAGATCGCCCTCCTCCCCCATCGGAAGACCGAACGAAAATGTCGACCGCCACCCCTCTGGGGACGCCACGGTGAGGGCTGACAGAGCACCGTACGAAGCCAGGGGAGACCGGTTCCAGACCTCGAATGCCAGATCCTGCCGCTCCAGGTCCGAAGGCTCGCCGACGACGAAATCCTCGACGCTTCTGGCGATGAAGAACTCGGCCAGCTCCGCAGAGATCCGGTCCAGCTCCCCGGGTGTGGCTGGTGCTGTAGCCGGCAGAGCCGTCGACTCCAGCTCATCGAGGCGACAGATCCGATAGGCGATCTGCCAGTGGACTGCAGCGGTCACTGCCGCCAGGACCCCAAGGGTCAGAAGCGAGGCCGATCGGACTCCCCGGAAGCCGGTCCAGCACCATGCCGCCGTCGCGGCGCCGGCCACCAGTGCACCAGCCGCAGCAACCCACGTCAGGTCTTGAGAAGCTCCGGCCACGATCAGGATCGCTAGCGCCAGCCAAGCCCAACGGCTCGCAACGGGAGTGGCGCCTTCGATACCTCCGACTGTGAGTGAGAGCAGGCCAAGCGCCAGAGCGAAAATTGCCACTCCCATGGCCAGGCCACTGGACCCTGCCATCAGTCCCAGTCCAATCTCCTGCGCTCCTCCATATCTCTGCACCGCTATCGACACCGCCAAGAGCACAGCGCCGGCACCAACTCCAGCAGTGACGGCAAGACGGGGCCGGCTGTGCAACGGCGCACTTCTCAATCCGAACACCGTCAGTAGCAGACCTGCGGGAGCCATGGCGACCGCCCACACCGGGCCATCGCTAGCCAACATGAGAGATGCCAAACCAGCTGCCAGCCACATCCCCAGGCGGCGGTACTCGGCCCGTGAGGAGGGTCTCTTCTCCCTGTCGAGGCCAGCACCTCGAAAGCGCAACCCTGCCTGCGCAAGAAGCAGCAGACCGAGGGTCAGCCAAGCCACCCTCGCCAAGTCGCTGCCTCCCGAGTACCACCAGGTCGAGCGCGACAAGGAGCCCAGATCGACCAGGAGAGCTGGCGTATGGGCTGGTTCGATTTTCAGCACGTCCTCATCAGCCGACGCGGCGCCTTCCTTCACAATCGACCATCGGAGAGCCCGGCCTCTAGCCGCTGTCATCCAGGTCGAGAACGGCAACCCATCGACGGAAAAACTCCTTCCTGCAACCAGGTGCCAGCCGGCGCCAGAGCCTTCGAGGGACACGACGCTCAGCAGACTGACCGAGCTGAAGCTGGCCAAGAAATCCCTGCCCGGCACCAACGGATCTCGGGGTCCAAGGTCGTGCACGATCCCAGCGCCAGACCAGACTGTCGGGTTTCCTTGCGGATCGAGCAGGTAGATCGAGAGGCCGGGAAGCTCCGCCTGGACTGCCACCGCGGACAACGTTTGGAAGGCTGCAAGGAGCCCGGGTTCGTCCGTAGGAGGCCCTCCCAGCTTCGACACCGCCTGTTCGGCGACCCGGTCGAGTCCTTCCCAGGCTCGTATGTATCCCCTCTCGATGCCAACCCGAAGGCGGTCGGGGTTACCGGCGGTAAGAGTTGCGAGCGCGTAGAGACCAAGACCCGCCAGGAGGACCAGAAACGGCGCCGCCAAGAGCCACGCCTGCCGCCTGAAGGCCTGGAGATTGCTGATCATGAGTCGGCTACCTGCCCGCGATTCGAGTCCTGCAGGAGTAGCCTTGTCTCTCCTCAAAGCATGGGGACATCGATGCCATGGCGACGCGCGTTGTCGATGGCCTCTTCATACCCGGCGTCGGCGTGCCTTACCACCCCGATTCCCGGATCGCCGGTCAGGACCCGCTCGAGACGTCTGGCTGCGGACTCTGTTCCGTCGGCCACGATCACCATCCCGGCGTGTAGGGAGTAGCCGATGCCCACTCCACCTCCGTGGTGCACCGACACCCAGGAAGCCCCATTGACCGCATTCAAGAGAGCGTTGAGGATCGGCCAGTCCGCGATGGCGTCCGAGCCGTCTTTCATACCTTCGGTCTCCCGATTCGGCGACGCGACGGAGCCGCAGTCCAGATGGTCGCGGCCGATGACAATGGGTGCCGATACTTTGCCGGCAGCCACCAGCTCGTTGAAGGCCTTCCCCGCCTTCGCACGCTCACCATAGCCGAGCCAACAGATGCGCGACGGCAGCCCTTGGAACGCCACCTTTTCACGCGCCAGGCGGATCCAGCGGGCGAGGGCTTCATCCTCGGGAAACAGCTCGAGAATCGCTGCATCGGTGACTGCGAGGTCCTTCGGATCCCCAGACAGAACCGCCCAGCGAAAGGGTCCTTTGCCCTCACAGAAGAGAGGTCGAACGAAGAGGGGCACAAATCCGCCGATCTCGAACGCATCCTCGACTCCGACCTCCAGTGCTTGACCACGGAGATTGTTGCCGTAGTCGAAGGTCACGGCGCCTCGCTTCTGGAGAGCCAGCATGGCTCGAACGTGGGCCGCCATGGATGCCAATGACTTCGACTGGTAGAGGTCAGGATCCGCCGCTCTGAGATCCAACGCTGCTTGAAAAGAGATCCCATGCGGGAAGTAGCCGTTCAGTGCGTCGTGAGCAGACGTCTGGTCGGTCAGAGCTTCCGGAGTGATCTCTTGTTCGACCAGATACTCGAGGAGGTCCACGGCGTTGGCCTCGACGGCAATAGAAACGGCCTGGCCCTGCCGCTTGGCCGCCAGAGCCTGCTCGACCCCCGAGGCAATGTCGGACGCGACCTCATCGAGATAACGGGTTTCGAGGCGCCGCTCGATCCTACTTGGATCGACCTCGGCAACCAGGCAGACTCCACCGTTCATGGTGACCGCCAGAGGCTGCGCTCCACCCATGCCGCCGAGACCTGCCGTCACGGTCAGGGTGCCTTGCAGCGAGCCGTCGAAATGCTGACGGGCGCACTCCGCCAGGGTCTCGTATGTGCCCTGGAGGATCCCCTGGGTGCCGATGTATATCCAGGAACCTGCCGTCATCTGCCCGAACATCGTCAGGCCCAGCCCTTCCAATCGCCGGAATTCGTCGGCGGTTGCCCAATGGGGTACAAGGAGAGCATTGGCGATCAAAACCCGTGGTGCTTCTTCGTGGGTCCGGAAGATGGCCACGGGTTTGCCGGACTGGACCAGCAGAGTCTCGTCGGACTCCAATCTCTTCAAGCTGTCGACGATGGCTTCGTAGCACTCCCAATTGCGGGCCGCCTTGCCCGAACCGCCGTAGACGATGAGCTCTTCAGGATGCTCGGCGACTTCCGGGTCCAGATTGTTCATCAGCATTCGCAGGGCCGCTTCCTGCTGCCATCCCTTGCAACTGATCGTCGTGCCCCGTGGAGCCCGTATCGCGGTTCTCGTGGTCATTGCTGGTCCTTCCTCCTCGCAATCACTGCAGGTCGCTAATGTGAGGCTCGATGTCTTCGGCGATAAATCTCTCCGCCACGGCCAAATCGGGTGCCAGCTCGCGATCCTCTTCCCATTTCGGCACCAGCTTGCGAATCGAGTCGTGCAACCGCGACAAAGCCGGACTTGGATGCAAAGGTTGCCTGAGATCGATCCCCTGGGCGGCGGCCAGCAGCTCGATCCCCAGGATACGGTCGACGTTTCTCACCACCTGACCGAGCTTGAGCGCTGCCCACATCCCCATGGAGACGTGGTCCTCCTTCTCCGCCGAGGTCGGGATCGAGTCGACGCTCGCTGGATGAGCCAGTGTCTTGTTTTCGCTGACGAGTGCCGCGGCGGTGACCTGACCGATCATGAACCCGGAGTTCAGGCCCGGATCCTCGGTCAGAAACGGCGGCAGCCCAGAGAAAGTCGAATCGGTCAGCTTGTCGATTCGACGCTCGCTGATGGAGCCCAGCTCGGCCGTCGCGACGGCCAGAAAATCGGCGGCCATGGCAATCGGCTCGCCATGGAAGTTGCCACCACTCAGGATCTCGTCGTCCTCGGCAAAGACCAGTGGATTGTCGGTGACAGCATTCATCTCGATCTCGAGGCGACGCTCTACATCCGTCAGCACGTCACGCACGGCTCCGTGGACCTGGGGCATGCAGCGGACCGAATAGGGATCCTGGACGCGCGGATCATTCTCTCGATGCGATTCACGAATCCCCGAGCTCTGCATCAGGTCCCAGAGATTCGCTGCGCTCGCACGCTGACCCGGGTAGGACCTGAGCTCATGGATCCGCGCTTGAAAAGGGGTATCGGTGCCAAGTAGAGCCTCGGTGGTCAAGGCGCCGATCAGATCGGCGACCTTCACCTGGCGTCGGACCTCGAGAACCGCCAGGGCCAACAGCGAGGTCATCGCCTGAGTACCGTTGATCAGTGCCAAGCCCTCTTTGGGTTCGAGGCCAACAGGCTCGAGGCCGACTCGCTGCAGACCTTCGACGGTCAACATCTCTTCGCCCTCGAAACGAACTCGGCCGCGGCCGATCACCGGCAGAGCCAAGTGAGCCAACGGCGCCAGATCGCCGCTGGCTCCGACCGAGCCACGACTTGGCACCACCGGCAGGAGGTCCCGATTGAGCATGCCGAGCAGAAATTCCACGAGCTCCGGCCGCACCCCAGAGAAGCCTCTCGCCAGGGCGTTGGATCGCAGTAGAAGCATGCCCCGCACCACTTCGGAAGGCAGGGGATCTCCGACTCCAGCTGCATGGCTCATGACCAGCCGTTCCTGCAGGACACGGATCTGATCCTGGGGAATTCGGACCCTGGCCAGGTCGCCGAAACCGGTATTGACGCCGTAGACCGGTTCTCCGTCCATCGCACGAGCTTCGAGGCGCTGGATCACCTCTCTGGACCGAGTCAGGGCCTCTCGGGCCTGGCCCGAGACCTCGCAGGGTTCCTGCTCATGCACGACGGCATCGAACTGCTCGAGAGTCAATCCGGTACCTGTCAGCTCGATCATGGAATTTCCCCGCCTATCTGCACCCTGAATGGGCTACACCCGCGCTCGAACGATACCACCAGACCTCTACCTGTCAGGGCACTCGACAAGGTGCTTGCAAACCGGCCCTCGTCCTTCTCGACGTTGCCGTCCGCACCACCTCGAGTTGACGGCAACGCGTCCCCAGCTTGACAGCTGGGAGAGAATGTGTCGATGGATACCTTCGGGGACAGGCTGAAGACTGAGCGGGAGGACCGCGGGCTGACCATCCAGGCCGTGGCCGACATTCTCCGCGTCGATCACGACCTCCTACTGGCTCTCGAGCGCAACGACTTCGACGCGCTGCCCGACGAGGCCGCGATGATGGAGTGTCTCCACGGGTACGCCGAATGTCTGCAGGTCGATGCCGGCCTGATGATCGAGGACTATGACCGGGAGCGCGACAAGTCTCTCCACAGGATCGAGGAAATCGCGGTGGACCAGGTCGCCGAGACCGCGCCCCCTACGATCCCGACTGACGCGGCAAGCCGACCGCGATATTCGCCTTGGCTCGTTGCGCTGGTCGTCGTGGCAATCGCGATGCTCGCAGCCTGGTGGATGCTGTCGCGAGACGGGACCGCATCGACGACGCCTTCGACGGTGGCCGCCGCTCCGGTCGAACCGGAGACTTCCCCGTCGAAGGCGCCGGCAGATGTCGCTCCGACTCCCGCGGCGGCGCTGGCCCAGGTCGCCGCGACCCAAGTAGAGGCACCCGTTGCTGTCGCTCCGACTCCGGTGAAGCCGCCCGAGTCTCGTTCCGCTGACCCGACCCCCGCCGCGTCGCTGCTGAGTATCCCTGAGTACGGTGTCGGTACCGCCGTCGAGAACCGGTACCTCGTGGGCCGGAACGACCGATTCACCGCTGGAACGCGGGTATGGTTCTGGACCCGCGTGCAGGGCGGAGCTCGCGGCGACAGGATCGACCACGTCTGGCTCCACAAGGGCGTGGAAGCCACGCACCTGTCGCTGAAGATCGGCGGGCCCAGCTGGAGGACCTACAGCGCCCAGACGCTCTATCCGGGCGTCGCCGGTGACTGGGCCGTCGAGGCACGCGACGACACGGGTCGCGTGCTGGCCCGCAGCGAGTTCGTCTGCATCCCCTGAGCTCACTCGGCGTCAGGGCACCGTGCCGGACCAGGCACTCGCGTCGCCAGATTCGAACCCATCAGCAAAGATCTCAGTGCCCAAGCGCTGACCCTGGAACCTGGTCAACGAACTGTCGCTGCTGGCGGAGGATGGGTGGTGCAAACTCTGGGGGCGGGTCACAGCGCTGAATCCTAACGCTCAACCTGGACTCGTTTCAGGGGGTGAGGTCAACCGCGGCGTAGAGCCCGATGATTGCGAGATCGAGAGGAGAGAAGCTGAATTCGGGGCCGGCCACGCCTTCAGCTCATGCGTTCGGCCAGAGGGCGGTACTGCAGCGCATACAGCATCTCGAGGTATCGCTGCGTCTCGTCACGTTCGAGATGCGTTACGTACCTCCAGAAGCCGTAAACGCGCGAGAGCGTCAGGAGTCGCTCCGCATACCGCGTCCACGTGTAGCGACTGCCGACCCTCGCCAGCGCTCCTTGGGAAATCCGCTCCCAGTATCCGGGATCCTCCGAACACTTCTCGAAGAACGCAGCCATCTTCTCGGCTGCCTCCTCGCCGTGGTTCGGATCGATGTGGAATCCCGATACGCCGTCCTCGATGATCTCGAGCGGTCCTCCAAAGCAGGTCGCAAACGTCGGAAGCCCCGTGCTCATGGCCTCGATGACAGTGAGACCGAACGCTTCGAACAGCGCCGGCTGGACGAAGGCCCCCTTCTGGTCCGCGACGAACCGATAGAGCTCGCCGTTGCGTTCTCTGTCCACCTCCGCCTCGAGCCAGCGCACATTGCCCCGAAGATCATGGGTCTCGAGAAGCTCGTGCATGAGCTCGATCTGCTCGAGCTCGTCGGCATCCTGCGAGCGCTGGGGATCGACGAAGCCGCCAACAATGAGTAGATTCGCCTGTTCGCGAAGACGCTCGCTTTTGCCGAACCAGTCCACCACTCCGGTAATGTTCTTGATTCGGTCGAGCCGCGCCATGCTGAAAAGAAGCGGTCTCTCGGGCTTTGCGAGCACTCCCCACGCCGAGCCGTCCTCACGATCCCCGCAGACCAGCTCTTGGAGCTCGGGCAGCAGGTGCGTCAACCGCAGATCCTCTTTGCTGGCCGGAAAGAAGAGGTCGGCGGCGGCGCCCGGGGAGACGATGTTGAACTTGGGATCGAGCACGTCGATCCCCTGCACCACCCGGTAGAGACCCGGCATCGTGAAAGCGCTGTGGGCTTCGTATTGGCCGATGCTGTCCTCGGTCCCCGCGATCTCCTGATAGGTGCTCGTGATGATGAAGTCGGCGGCATTCATCGAGATCAGGTCGGCCGTGAACTGACACGAGAAGTGGTATTTGTCGTCGTTCTCGCGCCAGTAGAGATCTGAGAACAGGTACTTGGTCTTCTCCAGCGCGTGCGCGATGTTGCACTGGGTCACACCGAGCCGTGGCGCCAGCAGCGACGCCACCAGGTTGCCGTCCGAGTAGTTGCCGATGACCAGATCAGGTCGCCCGCCGAGCTCGGTCGGCAGCTCACGCTCGACATCACGCGCGAAGCGCTCCAGATAGGGCCAGATCTCGAACCGGGAGATCCAGTGTGGCACGATGTCACCGGCAGGCTCACGGAACGGCACGCGCAGGATTCGCGCATTCCTTGTCGCCGCGATCTCCTCAACGCGTTGATCGCAGGTGGTCCCTTCAGCTTCAGGAATCAAACGCGTCACAACGACGATCTGCGGAGCGATGTTGAGCCCTTGGTCGAAGAGACCGCGTCGCATCTCCTGTTCGAGCGCTCGCACCTGATCCAAAATGTAGACGACCTGGCCTCCGGTGTCGGGTCGGCCCAGGACGTTTGCCTGACCAAACCAACCGTGCGGCGAGATGATCGCGATCGAAAAGATCATCGGCAGCCGACCCAGGAAGGTCTCGAGCGCGTCCGGTGATGGGGCCTCCAGAATGTCGAGCAGTAAACCCATGGTCTCAATGACCTGGGCGACCGTGCGCCCCCAACCAGGCTCGAAGCCAAGCGCTCGCAGCGCTGGTTGGTGCTCGTGCCAGGTCGCTGCCGTGCCCAGGCGAGAGAGCCGGTCGATCGCTTCACGCAGAGCTCGACGCAAATCGGCCACGTCCTGGATTGAACCGTTGAGCAAGAGCTGTCTGTCGCGATACGCGTGCACGCGGAGAAAATCGAGAAGAAGCTCTTCCCCCTTTCCTCCTCCCTCGAACAAACGACTCGAAAGACGACGATTGAGAAACTCCACACCTCGCCCGATCGATCTGGCCTCCTTGAGCTTCGCGAGGTGGCGCGAAAAGGGCTCGAGATCGATCTCGAGAGTCCAGTCTTCGTCGGCTGTCGCACCATCGACAAGCCGCTCCTTGCAGGCAAGGTACCCGGCCACATCGACCGCCTCAACGGCAAGCGTCTCCAGGTGTATGCGCAGATACGCCCAACTCGCCGGCCTGCGCCGCAGCGCGAGGTAGATCCAGTTCGGCTCGATCGTCACCTCCTGAGCGATGTCGAGTGCCTGCACCAAGGGGCTCTCTTCGGCCGCCGGGGCCCCATCACTGGCACAAAACCCGGCCAGAATATCCTGCACGTCACTGCGAAGGAGAAACGGCCGTTCTGCGGCCCTTAGCTGATGGAAGAAGTCTCGAGCCGACGCCGGTTCCTCGTTGAGGAAGCGTCTGAGGTCGTTCGCGAGTTTGCTGTTCGAGTTCATCAAGAATTCCAGGCCTTCGTGAACCGCTCGTAGAAGATGCGCTCCGTCGTCGTCGCGCCACGCAGCCCGACCACCGCAGCCGCAAACTCCTGAGCCCTTTCAAGCGTCGTTTCGAGGGGCCAATCCCGTACTCGGCCGAGAATGAGCACGGAGGAGAACGCGTCCCCCGCTCCTACCGTGTCGACGATCTCCGTCTCGCTCGCCGGCCTCACCTCGTAAGGCCCACCTCGAACGGCAAAGGTTATCGCACCGTGCGCGCCCCGGGTGAGATGCAGTCGATCGCAGCCATAGCGAGAGAGCAAGTCGGACGCTCGACTCTCACGTCCTCGCGCTCCGGGCGACAACCGCTCGAGCTCGTCTTCGTTCATCTTGACTTCGTTCGCGGTGCAGATCAGTCCATGAACGCGCCCTTCGTCCCACCAGGGAGAGCGCAGATTGACGTCGAAAAAGACGGACCCCGGACCACGCCGGATGAGGCTTTCGAGAGCGGCGCGGGATTGTCGCGAGCGACACGCAAGGCTCCCGTGATAGAGAACGAAGCCTGCGGGGAGCTCGGCAATCAACTCCTGGTCGATAGCGTCGTACGCGCGATCAGCAACGATGTCGAATCTCGGTTCTCCGCCGACCAGGGCCACTTCGACCGTTCCGGTCGGAAGGTGCTCGTCGACCTGCATTCCGGCAAGGTCCATCCCCCACTCCTTCATCGCGGCCAGGATTCGCCTGCCGAACCGGTCATTGCCAACTCGACTGATCAGGATTGGTCGCGCGTCAAGAGCCTGGAGATTCCACGCCACATTGAACGGAGCACCGCCCAGGACCTCGCAACCATCCGGGAAACGGTCAAACAGCACTTCTCCGAAGACCACGACCCGCTCGACGGTCTCGGAATCGGTCAGCGCACCCAATCGGACGTCTCCGGCAGAAAATGCACGAGGCCCTCCAAAATGCCTGCCGCGTAGTTGGCGTTCATGCCAAGGAGGCCGCCGCGCGCGATGTACAGGGCCTCCGAGTGGCCTTTCGCGGCGGCCGTCTCCCGCGCCTGCTCCTGGACCTCCGCGCCCGCATTGGCCACCAGGACGGAAGGAAGACGGCTCGCCAGGACTTCCAGGTCGTTGCCGCTGTCGCCAGAGAAAACGGTACCCTCAGGTCGAAAGCCTCGTTGTTCCATAAGGAACTCGATGGCCGAAAGCTTACCGGCCGCCGGCGGCAGCAGATCGAGCAAGCCTATCCCGAAGCTGTCCCGGCTGAAGATCAACCGCGCGGGCGTTTCGAGCCGCGCGAGCCGATCCCTGACGTTGGCCAGGATCTGCCGGGAGTCAGCGCCGCTCTCGAGGTAGAAGCTGACCTTGAACTCGGCCTGCTTGCTTGCCTCCTGAGCCCGGAGACCGGCGAACTCCTCAGGCAGAAGCATGATGAGCCCCTTCGCCGTACTGGTGTCCCACTGCTCCGCCAGCTTGCTCTCCCACGACTTCCATGACCGCCAGCTTCCCTGATCTATGTCGTAGATCGTCGCTCCGACATCAGCGATCACGATCTGCGGGACCGGCAGGGAGAAACCGACGATCGCTTCCTCGACGAGCGCCTGATGGCGACCCGTTACGTAGGCAAGCGTCACCTCGGATCGGGCGACGACCCGCGCGAAGCGCTCTCTGGCTGAGGGCGACTCGGGCGCGCGTCCATCAGGGATCAATGTGCCGTCGAGGTCGGTACAGATGAGGATTCGCCGGCTCACGCCTCACCCGGTGCCCGGCAATCTCCGAAGAAATCGTAGTGCTCGATGGCCTCGACGATGCCTGCGGCGTAGGGTTTCGTGGCAAAGAAGATGCGATCGACGTCGGTGAGCTGCGACAGCTCCTCTTCGTGCCGGTTGGCGACAACGACAGCAAGCGTGTTGCCACGCATCATGTCCTCGTCCGTTCCTGAGCCTCCGGCAGCCAGGATCTTCTCGACCGGAATGTCCCAATGTTCGGCAAACCATCGCACTGCAAACCCCTTCGAGGCGCGAATCGGCGTGAGATCCAGATACTGACCGAACGACAAGAAGGCGTTCACCGTCTGATCCCTCTGCCGCAAGATACTCAGGATCTCTTCGTACGACGGCGCCTTCTTCGCATCGTAGTAGTAGCTCAACTTGAAGCGGCTGCGTTCTCTCCTGGGCTGCAGCTCGAGGCCGGGGAGCTCGGTCAGAATCCGGCGCAGGGTTCTCGGCGTCCACAGGTGATCGATGTGCTCGGACCATGCCGTATCGAGCGTCATCCGTGGCGCGTAGTGAATCTCGGTACCGACCGACGTGATGAGCACATCCGGCTGCGGGATTCCGTATCTCCGCATTGCCTTGAGCGCCGAATCGAGCCGGCGTCCGGTGGCGATGCCGAAAGTGGCGCTCTTGCGGTTTTCTCTCAATAGGGAGACGAGCTCCGCCAAGGACGCCCGATCCCCGAGAAGGTTCTGATCCAGATCCGTAAACAGTGCCAGATCGTGGTAGATCATCGGCCGGCGCCGGAGCTTTGGCTGCGGTCTCGGCTCGACCCTCGCCAGGATCGGTCGCAGCTCGGAGAGATAACGGTCGGCGTGCGCAGACCACGAATAATGCTCTCGCACGCCCTCGAGGCCGTTCTCTGACAGTTGTCTCCAGCGCTCGCCGCCTGAAAGCACCTCGAGCATGGCCGAAGTCATCGCATCAGAGTCCAGGGGATCGACAAGTAGACCGTTCGAGCAGTTGGCGATGATGTCGCTCGGTCCGCCGTCCTCGGTGGCGACGATTGGCAATCCACTTGCCGCCGCTTCAATCAAAGTGAGGCCAAAAGGCTCGGTCAAGGCCGGGTTGATGAACAGCCCACCGCTCAACGCAGCCAGACGATAGAGATGAGCGACATCGTCCGGAGTGAGCCGCTTCGGAAATGCAACCTTGCCATAGAGATCGTTCGAGTCGATGCCGAGGAGAATATCGAGCTGCACCTGCGCTGCCGCATCCTCCATCTCCCGCAGGTCTTCGCGAGTACCGGCGACGATCACCAGGTTGGCCTCATGCTGAAGCCGCTCCGATTCTCCATACGCCTCGACCAGACCAATCAGGTTCTTCCTCTCATCTGGCCGAGCCAGGGCCAACACCATCGGCTTCTCCGGATCCCTCAGAAACCGACAGAGCACTTTATAGATTGGGTGTTCGCGCTCACTCCCATCCGGAGCCCTGAAGCGCCCGAGGTCTGTACCTGGAGGCACGACCCGCATCTGCTCCGGCTGGTAGTGATCGTAGAGCTCGTACTGCTCCTCGATCTCGTTGGCGGTCGAAACGATCACCAGCTCCGCGGCAGCCAAAGTCTCCTCTTCGGCGTCGATGCGGCGCGTCATGTTGTATCGCTGCTCGATCGACTCGGCGATCAGACCTGACGCCAGGAGCCGCCGACGCTTCACGCGGCCCAAAGAGTGGCCGGTGTGAATCAGGGGCAAGCCGAGCAGGTTCGAAAGCCTGACGCCCGCGTAGCCCGCGTCCGCATAGTGGCTGTGCACGACATCCGGAGTGCGCTCCTTTTCCGCGTAGAACGCCATCGCGTTGTCGACAAACGTGTCCAGGTGATCCCACAGCTCTTCCTTGCGAAGGTACTCTTCAGGGCCGCAATCGAGACGCACGATACGGGCCTTCCCGGCAAGGTCTTCGATCGGCTGCGCGTAGTCGTCACCGACATTCAAGTCCACGACTCGCCGGGTGAGCAGATCGACCTGAGCTATGTCGGACCGCTCGGCAAGCGCTCGGGCCAACTCCACCACGTACAGCGTTTGACCGCCCGTGTCGGCATCTCGCCCGAGCTCGAGTTCATGCCCTCGAATGAGGCCGTGAATGCTGATCAGCGCCACGTGCAGCCCTGCGCTGCGCTGCACAACTCGGCTCGACTCAGAGGAAGTCATAGATAGTTACCGTAACACTGTCTCCCCGAGGGCGCGAAGGCAGTTCGGCCTTTTGTATTAGCCCAGCGATTGTGTCCGGGTTGACTGCCGAGGGTACTGTCAACCTAGCGTCTGCCGAGCGAGGCTTGGGCCCAAAAGGCAGCTCGTTTCTGGATCAGTCAGGCGCGAGTCACCTCAGACCAAACGAGGAACGAGCCGGCTCGCAGCATCCGGTGGTTGGCTGGCCCAAGCAGATGCCGTCCGACCCTGAAGAGATTCAGGATGACTCCCTGGATCGACAAGAATCGTTGGGCTTGAGCTTTCGTGCGTACTCCGCACCAGACTTCCGAGACGGCTGTCGGATGATCTCGGGCGGGATCCGGTACCCGTGGTAGCTCGATGTTTTCGCATTCATCGGCGTAGTCTGCCAGTCAGCGCCTTGGCTTGTCAGTACCGAGGCGCGCCCATCGAAGAATCAGAGCCCATTCCCGCCCGCAATTTGCCAGACGGGGTTTACGGCACGGACAGGGTGCAAGATTCCGGTCGTCGTATTCGTCTTTCAAGACGATGCTGGCTCGTGCCACTTCGGCCTCGCCCTGGGGTGTGGAGGCCATACCCATTCAGATCGAGGTGGATCTCCACAACGCCCTGCCGCAGATGCAGATCGTCGGGTTGCCGGATACCGCCGTACGGGAGAGTCGTGAACGGGTGCGCTCGGCGATCCGAAACTGTGGCTTCAAGCTCGAGCCCCGAGCGGTGATTATCAACCTGGCTCCAGCGGACGTCCGCAAGGAGGGCAACCACCTGGATCTGGCGATTGCGTTGGCCCTGTTGTCGGCCTACGACCAGATCCCGCCCGATTGTCTCGACGGCCGTCTCTTCTGCGGCGAATTGGGGCTCGATGGCGGTATTCGGCCCATTCGCGGAGCGCTCGCCATCGCTGAGCTCGGATGTAGACAGGGAGTCACCGAGGTTCTCCTCCCGGCTGCGAACAGCGCCGAAGCTGCGGCGCTCGACGCAGTCCCGGTCGTGGGAGTTCGCAACCTGGCCGAGACCATCGAGCACCTGGTGGGCAACTCTCCATTACCACCTCGTCAGGGTCGGCCACCGATCCACCTGGTAGGTGCGAGCAGGCCCGACCTGGCCGAGGTGCGAGGCCAGGAGGCCGCCAAGAGAGCCCTCGAGATCGCCGCCGCAGGCGGGCACAACATGCTGCTCATCGGCCCTCCCGGTGCGGGTAAGACCATGCTGGCGCGAAGACTGGGACCGCTTCTGCCTGCCCTGACCCAAACCGAAGCAATCGCCGTGACGAAGGTCCAGTCGCTGGTGGCAGCAGACCCTCCCGAAGGCCTGGTGACTTCGCGGCCGTTTCGCAGCCCCCACCCCAGTATCAGCACCGCCGGCATGGTTGGCGGTGGCAGCTTCCCCCGACCCGGAGAAGCGACGCTGGCCCATCACGGAGTCCTATTCCTCGACGAGCTTCCCGAGTTCCGAAGGGACACCCTCGAGGCGCTGCGCCAACCCATGGAGGAAGGCGAGCTCACCGTTGTGCGGGCCCGTGCCCGTTTGCGGTTCCCGGCTCGTTTCATTCTGCTGGCAGCCATGAACCCCTGCCCCTGCGGGCATCTCGGCGACACACGGCACGAGTGCGTCTGCCCGCCAGCCCAGGTTGCGAGGTACCGCTCGAAGATCTCGGGACCTCTCCTGGATCGGATCGATCTGCACATCGAAGTGCCAGCGATCTCGCTCGAGGAGCTCGACGGCAGGTCCGGAGAATCGACGGCCACTGTAGCCACTCGTATCCAAGCTGCCCGAACGCTCCAGGGCACCAGGTTCGAGGACGGCTTTCCCACCCCCTACAACTCCTCCCTCAGCGGAGACGCCCTCGAGGACGCCTGCGATCTGACTCGAGCTGGGAGGTCTCTCCTCGAAACAGCCTTCGAGAAGCTCGGCCTTTCGGCGCGATCCGTGCACCGGCTGCTCAGGGTGGCACGCACCATCGCCGATCTCGAAGGCTGTCCTGCGGTTCAGCCACCACATCTGGCGGAAGCGATTCAGTACCGATCGCTCGACCGTCGTTATCAAGCCTGATCTAGAGGCAGCCTAAAGTGCCAGTTGCTGCCTACCCTACGGAGTAGGTGCAAACTCCCTAATCGGGGCGTTGCGAAGCCAGGATTCTGGTGTCACAGTTTTGGGCAGCTGGGACCTCCACTGAGGGAGAGTCCCGAGGAGGACGATTGTCATGAAGATTCGTGATCAAGAAGCTCTCGATTACCACTCGAAAGGGCGTCCTGGCAAGCTGGAGGTCATCTCGAGCAAACCCTGTATCACCCAACGAGATCTGTCCCTCGCCTACACACCAGGTGTAGCCGTGCCCTGTCGCCGGATTCACGAGGCGCCGGAAGAGGCTTATCGCTACACGGGTAGGGGCAATCTCGTGGCAGTGGTGTCGAACGGCACTGCGGTTCTGGGCCTCGGCGACATTGGAGCCCTCGCCGGCAAGCCGGTCATGGAGGGCAAGGGCGTCCTTTTCAAGAGGTTCGCCGACGTGGATGTCTTCGACATTGAAATCGACAGTCACGACCCCGATGAGATCATCAAGGCCTGCGAGCTGCTGGAGCCCACTTTCGGCGGCATCAATCTGGAGGACATCAAGGCACCCGAGTGCTTCTATATCGAAGAGGCCCTCAAAAAGAAGCTGTCGATTCCGGTCTTCCACGACGATCAGCACGGCACGGCGATCATCTCTGGCGCCGCGCTGCTGAACGCCCTGGAGTTGGTCGGCAAGGACATCGGTGAGGCACGAGTCGTATTCAACGGTGCCGGAGCCAGCGGCATTGCCTGCGCCACCTTCTACATCAGCCTCGGAGTCAATCCCGAGAACCTCATGCTCTGCGACAGCAAGGGGGTTGTCTACAAGGGTCGCAAGGAGGGCATGAACCCCTTCAAGGAGAAGCTGGCGAACGACACCGACGCCAGGACCCTAGCTGACGCCATCGCTGGCGCGGACGTCTTCGTAGGACTCTCCAAGGCGGATCAGGTCAGCCAGGACATGGTGCGTAGCATGGCCGAGAATCCGATCATCTTCGCCATGGCGAACCCCGATCCGGAAATCACTTACGACGATGCGAAGGCGGCTCGTTCGGACGTGATCATGGCCACCGGCCGCTCCGACTATCCCAACCAGGTCAATAACGTCCTCGGCTTCCCCTTCATCTTCAGGGGTGCCTTGGATGTCCGAGCCACAACCATCAACGAAGAGATGAAGCTGGCGGCGACGAAGGCGTTGGCCGATCTCGCCAAACAGGACGTGCCCGACTCGGTCATGAACGCCTACGGAGTGGATACCCTCCATTTCGGACGGGAGTACCTGATCCCGAAGCCGTTCGATCATCGGGTTCTCATCTGGGAGGCCGCAGCCGTCGCCCAGGCCGCCATGGACAGCGGCGTGGCTCAGCACCCCGTGGACATCGAGGAGTACAAGGAAGAGCTCGAGAGGCGTCTCGGCAAGGCGCAGCACGTGATGCGCATCATTATCAATCGCGCCAAGATCGCTCCCAAGCGGCTGGTGCTTCCCGAAGGAGCGGATCGAAAGATCCTGCGGGCGGCGCAAGTCATCGTCGACGAGGGTTTCGCGGAGCCTGTCCTGCTCGGCAACGAGGAACGCATCCGCCGACGGATCGATGAGCTGGATCTCCACCTCGACAACGTCGTCATCGAGGAGCCGACGGCCAACAAGGACCGGTGGAAGCAGTACACCGAGGCGTTGTTCGACCTTCGCCACCGCAAGGGCATCACCCGAGCCGACGCTCGCAATGCCCTGCGGGATCCCATGGCCTGGGGCGCCATGATGCTCAGGCAAGGCGATGCCGACGCTGTCGTGGGTGGCATCAGTCATCACTACCCCGAGACGCTGCGGACCTTCCTCAAGATCATCGGGCCACGGCCTGATCTGTCGATCGTCGCCAGCGTCTTCATGATGATCGTCAAGGACAGGGTCTACTTCTTCGCGGATCCAACCGTGAACATCAATCCTTCCGCCGAAGAGCTGGCAGACATCGCCTTGAGCAGCGCCGAAGTCGCCGAACATTTCCACGTCGAGCCGCGCGTCGCGATGCTCTCGTTCTCCAATTTTGGGAGTGTCTCTCATCCAGATGTCACGAAGGTCCAGAAGGCGACCGAACTGGTCCGCCTCCGCAGACCCGACCTCATGGTGGACGGGGAGATGCAGGCGGACACCGCGGTCGAACCGAGGCTGATCGAGGAGTTCTACCCTTTCAGCAACTTGAAGCGCCGCGCGAACGTGCTGGTCTTTCCAGAAATCCAGTCGGCGAATGTCGCTTTCAAGTTGGTCCAGCGACTGGCAGGGGCCGAGGCGATTGGCCCGATTCTCACCGGCATGAACCTGCCGGTTCACTTACTGCAATACGGCTGCGAGGCCAAGGATGTGGTGAACATGGCCGCCATCGCCGTCGTCGATGCCCAGGAGGCCAGTGACCTGGAATTGCCACCGATGGCCGAATTGGAAGAAGAAGAGCCGGATATCGTACCGGTCGGCTAGGGTAGCCAGGGAGTCAAAATCGGCCGCCGACTCGAGCTCGAGTCGGCGGCTTTTTCTCTGCCTCGATCGAGCAGAATCAAGCTCAATCGAAGATCATCTCGTAGCTGTAGACCCCTTCGGCGAGGCGGCTGCGCGTCTTGCAGTTGCTGCGGTCGAAGACGGCCTGCATGGCTCTATTCTGGGACAGGACTTCTGCCGTGAAGCCTCGGATGCCGTTGCGCCTGGCGATCTTCATCAGGTGATTGAAGAGAAAGGTCCCTATGCCCTTGCCCTGCCATCCGTCGAGCACGACGAAGGCGACCTCGGCAAGGTTCGTGGTCGGATCCAGGAAGTAGCGACCGATGGCCACGATGCGCTCCCCGTCGGCCTCCGGCACGGTTCCGACGACGGCGATGTCGTTGCGGTGATCGATGTAGACGAAGTCCTGAATCTGCTTGCGAGGCAGCCGTTTCAGGTCGCTCATGAAACGGTAGTAGATCGTCTGCTGGGACAGCTCGTAGAAGAGGTTTCTCATCCGATGCTCATCGGTGGGATGAATCGGACGGAATCCGATCTGTGTCCCATCGGTGAGAAGCATGGTGGTGGATAGCTCTTTGGGGCCAATGACGATCTTGCCTTCGACATCGGCGAAATCCGCCGACAGATACCGAGCCTCGATGGCATCGCGGAGCAGCTTGGCTCGAAAATCCGGATGCGCCACGGAGATCAGGGCCAGAGCCCTTTCCTGAACGCTCTTGCCATGGAGGTAGGCCGCGCCGTACTCGGTGATCACGTAGTGCACGTCCGCCCTCGTGGTGACAACTCCCGCTCCGGGGCTCAAGTACGTCACGATGCGTGACACACTGCCGCCTCTGGCAGTCGAGGGTAGGGCGATAATAGCCTTGCCCTTGTGAGCTCGCGCAGCACCACGGTTGAAGTCGACTTGACCTCCGACGCCCGAGAAGAACTTGGTGCCGATCGAATCGGCGCAGACCTGTCCTGTGAGATCCACTTCCAGAGCGACGTTGATGGCCACCATCTTGTGATGCTGACTAATGATGAACGGGTCATTGACGTACTCGGTGGGCCGAAAACTGAAGAGTGGATTGTCGTCGATGTAGTCGTAGAGCTTGCGGGTACCGAGGCAGAAGCTGGCGACAATCTTGCCTCTGTCCAGCGTCTTGCGGCTACCGTTGATGACTCCAGCCTCGATGAGATCGACGATTCCGTCAGTGATCATCTCGGTGTGGATGCCGAGGTCCTTTTTCCCTGCGAGGAACGAAAGCAGCGCATGGGGAATTCGCCCGATACCGACTTCGATCGTGGAGCCGTCCTCGACCAGGGCCGCAACGTACTCGGCAATCTGGCGAGTGTCTTCCGTGGCCTCGGCGTAGGAAGTCTCGAGGATCGGCTCGTCACTGGGAACCAAGACATCCAGGTCGAAGACGTGGATCTGGGACGTACCGTGCGTCCACGGCATGTTGGGGTTGACCTGCGCGATGACCAACGAGGCGTTTTCCGCCGCGCTCCTGACTATATCGACCGACACGCCGAGACTGCACATGCCATTCTCATCGGGTGGTGTCACCTGAATGAGAGCCGCGTCCAGCGGCAATTGTCCGCTACTGAACAGGCGTGGGATGTCTGACAGGAAGACGGGGGTGTAGTCCCCGAGACCCTCTTGGATGATCTCCCTGACGTTCTCCGCGATGAAGAAGCTGTTGATGCGAAAGTAGCGGGTCATCTCCCGGTGCGCGTAAGGCGCCTCGCCGAAGGTCAAGAGATGCACGATCTCGGTATCGGGCAGCTCCTGCGACCGCTTGGTGAGCGCTCGCACCAGCTCGAGGGGCTCGGCACAACCGGTCCCGATGAAGACCCTCTGCCCAGGCTGCAAACTGGCGACAGCCTCGTCAGCAGTGGCGATCATGTCCGAGTACTTCTCCTTCCAGGCAGTGTCGAAGCGACTCATTTCTCCACCTCCTGGGGGCCCAAGGCCATACGGGCATCGGCAACATAGGATTCACCGCCCACCTGCCCCACGATAAAGGGATTCAGATCCAGCTCGACGATCTCGGGGTAGTCCGTCGACAGTTGGCTGATGCGTTGCAGACCGCCGGCGATCGCTTCCAGATCCACTGCGGATTCTCCGCGCGCACCGGTCAGCAGAGCGTAGGAACGGGTGGCTCTCAGCATCTGCATGGCTTCCTCTGCGGTGATCGGCGCCAGGTGAAAAGTCACGTCCTTCATGACCTCGACGAAAATCCCACCAAGACCGAACATCAGCATCGGTCCGAACTGGGGATCCCGGGTCATTCCCAGAATCACCTCGCGGCCCCGCTTTCCCATAGCCTCCACATAAGCGCCACGGACCCGGGCTTCCGGCACGCTGCGGGTCGATCGGAGCATCAGTAGGTCGAAGGCGTCCCTGACCTGCTCGGACGTGGCCAGACTGAGCCGCACACCCCCAACGTCCGACTTGTGGATGATGTCCGGTGAGACGATCTTCATCACCACCGGATAGCCAATTTGATTGGCAGCCTCGACGGCCTGGCTCGACGTTTCGCAAAGACGGCCGGGAGGAATGGTGAAGTCATAGGCCCGCAGGATCTCTTTGCCTTCCACCTCACCGATCTGATCGAGCTTCATTCGTCTGTGCCACCGGATCACCCTTTCGACTCGGCGTCGATTGACGGGGAAACGGGTTACAACCCGGGGGGGTCTGTCGCGCCAAGCAGCGTAGTCCGCCATCCCCCTGAGTGCCCGGACGGCCCTCTCAGGGGATGGATAGCTCGGGATGTTCAGCGCCGTCAGAATGCGCCGCGCCTCTTCCACTCCGTCACCACCCATGAACGCCGCCACAAGCGGTTTCTTGCCGTCATGGGCTGCGGCCAGCCGATTCGCCAGCTCCACCGGCCTGGTCATGTTCTGGGGCGTCGCGATCAGCAGGATCGCATCGCTGAAATCACTGGCTTGGACCGTCTCGAACGCGGCCATGTAGCGGTCAGGATCCGCGTCCCCGATGACATCAATCGGATTGCCCACTGCAGCCTCGGCCGGCAGCGTCGCTCGCAGGGCCTTCTGCGTGACAGCATCCGGCGACGCCAAGTCCAGCCCCGAGCCTTCCGCCGCATCCGCGGCCATGATGCCCGGCCCGCCAGCATTGGTGATGACCGCCAGACGCCTACCTTTTGGCAGAGGTTGCATGGCGAAGGCTTGCGCGTAGTCGAACAGCGACTCGAACGTCTCGGCTCGAATCACGCCGGCGCGCTTGAAGGCAGCCCAATAGGCAATGTCCGCACCCGCCAGGCTGCCGGTGTGGGATGAGGCCGCTTTGGCACCAGCGGCCGTCACCCCAACCTTGAGAATCACAACCGGCTTGATGTCGGCCGCCTCCTGGGCAGCTGCCAGAAACCTCTCGCCATCGTCGATGCTCTCTAGATAGCCGGTGATAACCCGCGTCTGCTCGTCCTCGGCCAGCGCCTCCAGGAAGTCGACCTCATTGAGGTCGGCCTTGTTGCCGAAGCTGACCGTAGTCCCCAAGCCGATTCCCTGACTTGCGGCCCAATCCAGAATGGCGACACAGAGGGCGCCGGACTGCGAGATCACCGAAATGCCTCCGGCAGGAGGCATGACGGGTGCAAAGGTGGCGTTCAGCGCATGATGCGCGTTGATCAGCCCCACAGAGTTCGGACCCATGAGCCGGACCCGATGCTGGCCACAGAGACCGGCGATTCTCGCCTCGAGGTCGGCTCCATCCTCCCCCACCTCCTTGAAACCGGCGGTCAGGATGACCATCGCCCCGACCTTGGAGGCCAGAGCTTCCTTGACCGCTGCCTCGACCTTGGCGACGGGCAACGCGACCAGGCAGAGATCCACCGGCTCGCCGATGGAAGCAACGTCCGGGTAGCAGCGCAGGCCCAGGATCTCCTCGGCTCCCGGGTTTACCGGGTAGATGGCCCCCTCGAAACCTCCTTTCAGCAGGTTGGCCAGGACTTCGTGGCCGACCTTACCGGCATTCCGCGAGGCGCCGAGAACTGCAACCGACTGGGGCTTCAACAACGATTCAAGCATTGCTCGTTTCGGCTCCGTCTACGGGTCTTCTCGACAAAGCCCAAACCACGATCGAACAGGCAGCGGCGAGAAAGCACAGGACCCCGGCGAACAGGAAGGCCAGGATGTAGTCCTGGGTGGCGTCGAACAAGACTCCTCCCACCGCCGGTCCGAGAATGCCCGCCACACCGTATGCTGTGAAGATCCATCCGTAGTTCATGCCCAGATTCTTGGTACCGAAATAGTCGGCCGTGGCAGACGGAAAGAGGGCGAAGTTACCACCAAAGTTGAGGCCGACCCAGGCCGAGGCCACAAACACCGCCAATACCGAGTCGATTCCGGCCAGCAGCATGAAGGCCAGTCCCTGTCCCAGATACATGATCATCATGGCGCGCGGGCGATCGATGATGTCGCTGATCTTGCCCCAGAAGATTCGACCGATGGCGTTGAAGATGGCCAAGATTCCGACCGGCTCCACGAATCGCCCGAAGCTGCCCATCCACGCGGGCGCAAAAGTGCTACCACCGAGAATCGTGCCCATCATGGGCTTCCACTGACCGATCGCGAGAAGGCCAGACGTGGCACCGAAGATGAAGGTGATCCACAGCATGCAGGCCAGAGGTCGATTGAGCATCTCGTGCCATTCAACATCCCGCTGGACCTTGACCACAGCTGGATCGGGAGACCATCCCGGTGGCTTCCAACCCTCGGGGGGGTTCCGCAGAAGAGAGGCTCCCAGTAGCACACCGACTCCTGCTACCAGGCCGTGCATGACGAAGAAGGCCCGCCAGCCGATCCCGAAACCAGGGCCCGCAGAGAAACCCAGGCCGATCATGATGATCTGGAGCAAGCCCAATCCCTCTTCTCCTCCTCCGGGCGCTTGCAACAGAACCGAAGCAGGACCGGCGAAAAAGAGTGCCCCGGCACCGAACCCGGCCACCGCCAGTCCGGTGATCAGCCCCTTCTTGTCAGGGAACCACTTGACTGCTGCGGCGATGGGACAGACATAGGCGAAACCGATTCCGGCACCGCCGATGACGCCGTAAGTCAGATACAGAGCCCAGGGGCGTTCAGGTGCTACCAAGAGGGCCCCGGCCAGGAAAGAGATCCCGAGAAGGATGCCACCGATCGAGGCGACTTTTCGGGGCCCGATCCGGTCCTGAAGACGGCCCGCTGGAATCATCACGATTGCGAACGTCGCCAAGGTAACCGAGAAGGCCCACTGCGTAGTGGCCCGGTCCCAACCCATCTGTGACTCCAGGGGTTTAACAAAAACGCTGAAGGCGTAGACGGTACCTAGGATGATCTGAACGATCAGGCCTCCGAGGATTACGGTCCAGCGATTGCCGGCAGATTCCCTGCTCATACTGTCCCTCCGAGCTCTTATTTATGGGTGAAACGAAAAGGAGTTTCCGATCGTGGGAAGCTCGGTCGACCACCCTGCTTCGGGCGGCCCCGACCACTCGGAAAAAAGTAGCATTGTTGGGCCCAAATTCAACGCCCTCAAGGGGTAGGCGACGTCCTACCCCGCCGGGTGTTCCTTCGAACACGACTCGCTGCAACACTACGATGAGACTCAGGGCACCCCTTTGGGGAGCCCGTCAATCTCCAGACTCCTGGAGCCGCAGCACTCGCAGCAAGTCGATCCAGAAAAGGGGAAAAGTCCGGCACTGGCATCCACTCGTGCGACTCGCAATCTCGCTTCGAAGCATTCCGAATCACGATACAGTCTTTGATCCACTCATGGACAGCCTAGGGAGATGAGCACAATCATGGAATCCAAGAAAAAGTCCATCGAATCTCTGATGACCGAGAAGCGGACCTTCCCTCCGTCCGAAGAAGTTCGTGGCAGGGCACACATCTCGAGCCCGGAAGAGTTCGAGACGATGTGGCGCATGTCGATCGAGCAACCCGACGAATTCTGGCTCGAGCAGGCCAAGAGCCTGTCCTGGTTCAAGGAGCCCACGAAGACACTCGAGTACGTCTGGGACACCGAGAACCGCCGCATCGAGCACACCTGGTTTGCCGACGGTGCCCTCAATGTGTCCTACAACTGTCTCGATCGGCACATGGGAACGCCCATCGAGAACAAGACGGCGATCATCTGGCAAGGTGAAGAAGAGGACGCGGTCCAGCACATCACCTATCGCGAGCTCTACGACGAGGTCCGTCGATTCGCCAACGTTCTCAAGGCCCACGGCATCCAGAAGGGCGATCGAGTCGCCGTCTACTTAGGGATGGTTCCAGAGCTGGCAGTCGCCATGCTGGCTTGTGCGCGAATCGGCGCCATCCACTCCGTGATCTTCGGCGGCTTCAGCGCCGAGGCGATCCGCGGCCGCGTCAACGACTCCGACTGCAAGATGATCATCACGGCCAATATCCTGCGCCGGTCCGGCAAGCAGATCCACCTCAAGGACATCGTCGACGAGGCTGTCAAGGAAACTCCATCGGTCGAGACGGTGATCGTGGTGAAGGTCAATGACGAGCCCTGCGGCATGCAGGAGGGCAGGGATGTCTGGTACGGCGATGAGATGGCCAAGGTCGACACCGAATGCGAAGCGGAGCCCATGAACGCCGAGGACATGCTCTTCATCCTCTACACCTCCGGCTCCACCGGCAAGCCCAAGGGCGTGGTTCACACGACCGGCGGCTACCTGATGCATACGAGCCTGTCTCACAAGCTCATTTTCGACGTCCATGACGACGACATCTACTGGTGCACCGCCGACATCGGCTGGGTGACAGGCCACAGCTACATCGTCTACGGACCGCTGGCGAACGGTGCCACCTCGCTCATGTTCGAGGGTGTGCCGACCTACCCCGACGCCGGCCGCTTCTGGCAGATCTGTGACAAGTTCGGCGTCACGGTCTTCTATACGGCGCCGACCGCTTTGCGGGCGCTGATGCGGCTGGGCGATGAGTGGCCTGCCAAGTACAAGCTGGACTCGCTGCGAGTGCTCGGCACAGTCGGCGAACCGATCAACCCCGAGGCCTGGATGTGGTACTACGACCGCATTGGACACGGGCGCTGCCCGATTGTCGACACCTGGTGGCAGACGGAAACCGGTGGCTTCATGATCACGCCCTTCCCGGGTGCGCACACCCTGAAGCCTGGAAGCGCCTCGCGACCCTTCTTTGGAGTCGATGCAGTCGTTCTGCGCGACGATGGCAGCGAGTGCGATGCCAATGAGGGCGGCAAGCTCTGCGTGCGCAAACCCTGGCCGGGCATGATGCGCACCATGTGGGGCGATCACGACCGTTTCATCGACACCTATTTCACAATGTACTCCGATCTGTACTTCACGGCCGATGGCTGCCGAGTCGATGAGGATGGTGACTTCTGGCTGATGGGCCGCATCGACGATGTCGTCAACGTCTCGGGCCACCGTCTGGGAACTGCCGAGATCGAGAGCGCCCTGGTCAGTCACCCCTCGGTCGCTGAAGCGGCCGTTACACCGGTACCCCACGACATCAAGGGTCAGGGTCTCTACGCCTTCGTGACTCCGGTCGAAGGTGTCGAACCCAGTGACGAGCTGCGCATGGCCCTCGTGAAGCATGTCCGCACCGAGATCGGACCAATTGCGACTCCGGAGGCCATCCAGTTTGCGCCGGCTCTACCCAAAACCAGGTCGGGCAAGATCATGCGACGCATTCTTCGCAAGGTGGCCGAGAAGGACACCGGCAATCTGGGTGACACCTCGACGCTGGCGGATCCGTCCGTCGTCGAGAGCCTGATCGAGGGCAGGGGCTGATCGACATCGACCAGGCCTGAGAGTCGCATCCGCCACCCTCTGTCGGGCGGCACGAACGAAGGCTAAACCCGAGAACGATGGGTGGAGCCGACAGGTTGTCCGAACCGCTCCTGTCGGCTCCGCCCCCTCACCTTGACAGTCGTCATAGCCAAAGTAGAATAGGCCCCGACCGGGCCAGTTTCTTCTTGGGGGAAGACCTAGCCGCCTTGACTCTTGTCGAATTGTCATGGGACTGAAGCACCACACCATCATCTTGGTGCCGCATTCGCGCGCCAAGTTCCGCAAATGGACCGTCAGCTCGCGTCAACTCGCGGTGGCGGCCCTTGCGGCTGTGCTGCTGTTGCTCTTGGCGGTGGTTTCGACCTGGTCCTTCTTTTTTGCCTCAATCGACAAGGCCCAGTTGACGCAACTGGAGAAGGAAAACCTCCGTCTCCGGGAAGTCAACCAGGACTTTGAGACCAGTGTCCGGGACCTCACCCGGCAATTGGCCGACTTCGAGGATCGGACCCGGCAATTGGCCATCGTGGCAGGACTCGACGGCCTGGGACTCGAACAGGACCCAGGCATCGGCGGTGAAGACCTACTTCTGCCAGAGCAAGGTAGGCTCGGACATCTCAACGACCGCGCCGATCTTCTGGACCGGGGCCTGCAGAGCATCAGCGCCGAGTTGGCTGAGAGACTGCAGTTGGCTGCGGCTACGCCCTCGATCTCGCCTGTTCGCGGCCTTCTGACCAGCAGCTACGGGTATCGTAGCGACCCCGTCACGGGACAGCGCGCCCTGCATCGAGCCATCGACATCTCCACCTCCCCGGGTCAACCGGTCAAGGCAACGGCCGACGCCGTCGTCTTGCGTGCACGGCGCAACGGGCGCCTCGGGAACTCTGTCGATCTGTCGCACGGTCATGGAGTGGTGACACGCTACGGCCACTTGGCGAGCTACAACGTCGAGCCCGGCCAGCGAGTCCGCCGCGGCGAAGTGATCGGATTCGTCGGCAATACCGGGCGCACGACAGGCTTCCATTTGCATTACGAGGTCCGGGTCGAAGGGCAACCCGTCAATCCCCTGGCCTACATCCTGGACAAGCGGCCGAGCCGCTCCTGAGCCCGAACAGACCTTCGTATTCGGACCGCCAGGCCTGCTGCACGGCCAGGAGTCCGAGGGAATCTTTGCTACACTGACCTTGTTAACGCCTGTCGGGGCGTCTCTGCCCCTACTCCAGCTCAAGAGAGAGTTCCAGAATGCTCAATCGAGCCCTCACCAAAGTCTTCGGCAGCAAACACGAGCGCGACATCAAGCGGATGCAGCCCCTAGTGGAGGCCATCAACGCTCTAGAACCTGAGATTCAGGCGCTCTCCGACGAGGCCCTTCGGGCCAAGACCGCGGAGTTCCGCCAGCAGGTTGAAAAGGGCACCGCCCTCGACGACCTTCTTGTACCCGCCTTCGCAGTGGTCCGTGAAGCCGCCATCCGAGCGGTCGGAATGCGCCCCTTCGACGTTCAGCTTGTCGGCGGCATCGTCCTGCACCAGGGCATGATCGCCGAGATGAAGACCGGTGAGGGCAAGACACTGGTCGCCACGATGCCGGTCTACCTCAACGCTCTCGAGGGCAAGGGAGCTCATGTGGTAACCGTCAACGACTATCTGGCTCGACGAGACGCGGAGTGGATGGGTGAGATCTACCGATTTCTGGGTCTTACCGTCGGCATCGTTCAGCACGACATGCCCGACGCGGACCGCCAGGCCGCCTACGCCGCCGATGTGACCTACGGCACCAACAACGAGTTCGGCTTCGACTACCTGCGCGACAACATGAAGTTCGACCTCGAGTCGATGGTGCAACGGGGCCATCATTTCGCCATCGTCGACGAAGTCGACTCGATCCTTGTCGACGAAGCCAGAACGCCCCTGATCATCTCGGGCCCTTCCGAGGATTCCGTCGACAAGTACTCCCGCATCGATCGCATCATTCCCAGGTTGAAACGGGGTGAAGAGATCGAAGAGCCGGACGGCAGGAAGTACACCACCGGGGATTTCCTGGTGGACGAAAAAGCGCACACCGTCACTCTGACTGAAGAGGGCAGCACGCATGCCGAAAAGCTCCTCGGCATCGAAAACCTGTACGACATCGAGAACATGGACCTCCTGCATGGCATCAACCAGGGTCTGCGAGCTCACAACCTCTTCAAGAGGGATGTCGACTACCTGGTCAAGGACAATCAGGTTGTCATCGTCGACGAGTTCACCGGCCGCATGATGCCGGGACGGCGGTGGTCGGATGGACTTCACCAGGCTGTCGAGGCCAAGGAGAGCGTCCGCATCGAGCGCGAGAATCAGACCCTCGCAACGATCACATTCCAGAATTACTTCCGCATGTACGACAAGCTCAGCGGTATGACCGGTACCGCGGAGACCGAAGCGACCGAGTTCGGTGAGATCTACGATCTCGACGTGGTCGTCATCCCCACCAACCAGGAGATGGTCCGCGATGACCGGCCAGACCTCATCTACCGTTCAGCGAAGGAGAAGTGGACCGCCGTGGCCGAGGAATTGGCCGACTGTCATCACCGCGGGCAGCCCACTCTGGTTGGCACGATCTCCATCGAGACCAGTGAGCTCCTGTCGCGGCTGCTCAAGCGCAAAGGGATCCCCCACGTCGTGCTCAATGCCAAGTACCACGAGAGGGAGGCCTCCATCGTGGCCCAGGCCGGCCGCAAGGGAACCGTGACCCTGGCCACCAACATGGCCGGTCGCGGTACCGACATCGTCCTCGGGGGCAACCCTGTCGCCCTCGCCAGAAGCGAAGTCGACCCGGCTGAGAATGCCCAGGCCTACGAAGAAGCGCTCGAGCGCTACAAGAAGGCCTGCGAGGCCGAACGCCAAGAGGTCCTGGAAGCGGGCGGCTTGCACATCCTGGGCACGGAGCGACACGAGTCCCGCCGCATCGACAATCAGTTGAGAGGCCGGTCGGGAAGACAGGGGGACCCGGGCTCGTCTCGTTTCTATCTGTCGCTCGAAGACGATCTGATGCGGATCTTCGGATCGGAACGCATGAAGGGCTTCATCGGACGGGGCATGGTCGAGGGCGAGCCCATCGAGCACAGGATGGTCACCAAGGCCATCGAAAGGGCTCAGAAGCAGGTCGAAGGCCGCAATTTCGAGGTCCGCAAGCACCTCCTCGAGTACGACGATGTGATGAACAAGCAGCGCGAAGCGATCTACGAGTTGCGCAAGGACATCTTGAGCGGCCGTGAGGGCACGGAGTACGTCCTGCGCACTGCCGAGGACATCATCGGCTACATCATCCAGACCCACTGCCCGGAGAAGGCCGACCCCCGGGACTGGAATCTGTCGGAGATCCGCACCGACGCTCTCGCCTATTTCGGCATCGATCTGAACCAATCGGATCTGGAGATCGAAGAGATGGGAGTCGAAGAGATCGAAGAGGCACTGGTCTCGGCCGTCAAGGCCAAATATGGTGAGAAAGAGGAACGCTACGGCGAAGAGATCATGCACACCTTCGAGCGCTACGTCCTGCTGCGCGAGGTGGACCAGGCCTGGAAGGACCACCTTCTGGCTCTCGATCACCTCAAAGAGGGCATCGGTCTGCGTGGCTACGGTCAGCGAGATCCCAAGCAGGAGTACAAGAAGGAGAGCTACGAGATCTTTCAACAGATGAAAGAGCACATCGAAGACTCGGTGGTCAAGAAGCTCTTCCTGTTCGAGCCCGTGTCGGCGGAGCAGCTGGCCGCGCAACATCGCCGACGTCAGGCTCCCCCAGCCGACATGCGTTTTTCAGCGCCCTTCAAGTCGGCCCAGCGTCAGAAGCCCCAGACCATGGTCCGCAAGGGAGAAAAGGTGGGGCGCAACGATCCTTGCCCATGCGGATCGGGCAAGAAGTACAAGAAGTGCTGCGGCAGCGCAGCCGGTGCGGTCGGCTAGGCCGCCGCTGGCGGAACCCGGCTCCCATCCCTTCGCCTCCCCACGCCTGGCTTCTGATACGCTAGCCACGGCCGGCCCCTGCGGGGGCCTTCTCTTCACTACATTCACGTGAGTCCATCATGAGCCAGCACAACAAGCTGCCTGAAGAAGCCCTTACTTTCGACGATGTCCTGATCGCTCCGGGTCACTCCGAGGTGCATCCCAACGAGGTCGATTTGAAGACCCGCCTGTGTCGAGGCATCGACATGAACATTCCCGTGACCACAGCGGCCATGGATACGGTCACGGAGTCGCGCCTGGCGATCGCCGTTGCCCAGGCTGGCGGCGTTGGCGTCATCCACAAGAACCTCTCCATCGACGCGCAGGCTGAAGAGGTGGACAAAGTCAAACGCAGTGAAGCTGGGATGATCGTCGATCCGGTGACGATGCGCCCCGAGCAGCGCATTGGCGAGGCGTTGGAGGTCATGGCGCGCTACAAGATCTCCGGAGTGCCTGTGACCTCGGACGGCGGTCGGCTCGTCGGCATTCTCACCAACCGCGATCTCAGATTCGAAACCAACCTGGACAAGCGGATCGACGACCTGATGACCAAGGAGGAGCTGGTCACAGTGGCCGAGGGTACGACCCTGGAGGAGGCCAAGGCACTCCTGCACCAACACAAGATCGAGAAACTGCTGGTGGTCGACGCCGCCGGCAGCCTGAAGGGACTCATTACCGTCAAGGACATTCAAAAGGCGATCGAGTTCCCCCGCGCCTGCAAGGACGAGCTGGGCCGGCTACGCGTTGGGGCGGCAGTCGGGGCTTCGACGGATAGCCTGGATAGGGCAGCCGCTCTGATCGATGCACAGGTGGATTTTCTTCTACTCGACTCCTCACACGCTCATAGCGCCGGAGTCCTGTCGGCCCTCGCGACTCTCAGGGAGCAGTACCCGGACATCAAGCTGATCGCCGGCAACGTCGCCACCCGGGCTGGCGCTCAGGCTCTGATCGACCGCGATGTGGACGCCGTCAAGGTCGGGATCGGCCCAGGCTCCATCTGCACCACACGAGTCGTCACCGGGGCCGGCATGCCACAGATCACCGCAATCCAACAGGCTTGCGAGGCGGCGACCGAAAAGGACATCCCGGTGATTGCCGATGGTGGCATCAAGTTCTCTGGCGATATCAGCAAAGCAATCGCCGCTGGCGCTCACTCGGTCATGATCGGCTCACTGTTTGCCGGCACCGAAGAGAGTCCCGGAGAAACCATCCTCTATCAGGGGCGGACCTTCAAGGCCTACCGAGGAATGGGCTCGCTGTCTGCCATGGCCAAGGGCAGCGCCGATCGCTACTTTCAAGACGCCAACGGGGAGCTCAGCAAGATGGTTCCGGAAGGCATCGAAGGCATGGTCCCCTACAAGGGCAGCGTCCACCAGATGCTGCCGCAGCTGACGGGAGGGCTACGGTCGGGTATGGGATTGGCCGGGTGCGGTGACATCGGCGAGTTGAGAGCCGAAGCCCGGTTTGTCAGAGTCACTTCGGCAGGGCTCAAAGAGAGCCACGCCCACGACGTGCTGATCACCAAGGAAGCTCCCAACTATTGGGTCGAACGACAACGCTGATCCGAGTCCGAGCTCAGCAGGTCGACTCCCACCGGTCGGGAACCTCTAGTCACTCAGCCAGAGCAAGCTCACCGACCGGACATCCACATCGCTTCGGCGTGGCTGGATCACCAGGGTTTTGAGCTCCGCTTCGTACGGATCCAGATCTCGTCCCAGCTCCTCTACCTGCTGGGCCAGGTCCTCCTCCAGCCCTCTGAGCTCCGCCTCGAGAGCCCCCAGCGACTCTCTCGCCTCTCGAACATCCTCGGCCTGCCGCGACGAATCCTGAGCATCGCGAATCGAAGAGCCGGCTCGGTTGATCGTCGTCTGACTGAGTCTTCGCCGACCTGTCAGAACAGACAGCAGGGTGGTGCCGATCGAAACGGCGGTCTCCAGCTTGGCCCGACTCGCCTGATCCTTTTCTTTCGCCAGACGGCCTTCGGCTTGCTCCAAACGATCTTCCAGCTTCCTCCGCCGGGTTGAAAAGGAGTCCCGCAGCGCTTCGAGCCGTCGGTCTCTCTCCGCGCGAGAAAGATCGGCCAGGCGGATTCTGAAATCGCGTTCGGGCTCTTTCGGCAGCGACGTCACCTTCAGCACTGGGCTCTCGAACATCTCGAGTCGGCGCTGCCGATACAGAGAATCCTCCAGGTCCTTCTTCCACGCCTTGTAGCTCGTGGAATCTCGAGCCGCTTCAGGAACCGACCCCCACGTGGCCTCCGTGGCTGGCTCTCGACCAAGCTGGTCGATCCCGGCCTCGAAGACCTGGGCTACCGACCAATCGACCTCACCCTGTTCTGCCTCGAGTGGCAGGATCAGCTCGACCTTGTCGGTGGACAGAATCTCCCGTGTCTTCCGGTCGACAAAGTCGACCTTCCCCACTCCCAGCAGGAAGGGCACATAGTGAGGCGAGGCGGGATCGTCTGAGGACCGCTGAAAGAAGTACTGGTCGACGTCGGGATCGACCTCCGGACTCTCGAGCGCGCCTGTTGGGGCAGCTGCTGGAGCTTGGGCGGCCGCCGCCTCGTCAGAACCCGAGACAGACATGTCAGCCGCGGAAGCCTCTGTGCTCTCAGCCTCCTCTGTCGCCGGTTCCTCGAGTCTCCGGTCAGCCATCAGCGTGCGGATCTGATCTCGGGTCAGAGGCCCCCGCAGGTACGACATCACCCACCTCGTCTCGAACAACACCGGGCCGTCCTCATTCACATTGTGAAGGAGAAAGGTCCGCTTCTTGAGTCCGCTGAGCAGTCGGTCCAGCTCCTTCCGACTCGGGCCGCCATCGACCGTCACTCCCTTGAGACCCTCGAGAACCTTCTCCTTGTCTCGCTCGGCCTGCAGTCGGCCCAGGAACCAGGTACCGATATTCGCCAGGCCCTTGTAGTCGAGGTCGCCGGGGTTCTGGGTGGCCAAGACGACGCCCAGACCGTAGGCCCTGGCCTGCTTGAGCAACGTCAGAAGGGGTTTCTTCGAGGGTGGCTCGGCTACGGGAGGCAGGTAACCGAAGATCTCATCCATGTACAAGAGGGCCCGCAGGCTGTTGGTTCCAGGCCGGCGGCGAATCCAACTCAGAGTCTCGTTCAGTAGGAGTGTGACAAAGAACATGCGCTGCTGGTCGGAGAGGTGGGCGATCGAGAAGACCGCCACGCGGGGTCGACCAGACTCCGTGTAGAGCAGTTCCTCCAGGTCGAGGGGCGCTCCTTCGAGCCAGCTTTGAAAACTGGGTGCAGCCAGGAGGTTGTTCAGCTTGATGGCCAGAGTGGTTCGCTTGGAGGTCGAGTAGAACGTCTCCAGGTCGAAGGCTCCGACCCGATCGAAAGGCGGTGTCTGGACTCCTTGAATGAGATCGACCAGGCCGACGTCGGTGCCGGTCTGCCAGAAGTGCTCGAGCAGGTTCGACAGGAGAATGTGCTCTGGACTCTGGATCGGATCGGCCTCGATCCCCAGAAGGCTGAGTAGGCCCGTGACGGTGGACTCGATCCGATCGCGAATCAGGTCGGCATCGTCCCAATCGGTGGGTGACGGGGCCTTGAAAGAGTCCAGTACCGAGATCGGCAACCCCGCTTCGCTGCCGGGTGTGAAAATCGCAAAGTCGGCCGACTCCTTAAGCCGGCCGATCCGTTCGCCGCTTTGCCCCCACTGCTGCAGGCCGTTGCTCCACAACTCGGCCTGGCTCGCAGCGAAATCCTCGACGCTGACGCCCTGCTGGAGGGCCTCGTCCTTGTTGACCCAAGGCAGAAAATCCTCGGGGCGCAACTCGGGGAACGTCAGAAGCAGGTTGCCGAGGTCGCCTTTGGGATCGACGACGATGGCAGGAATGCCATCGATCGCAGCCTCTTCGATCAGCCCTATGCAGAGCCCCGTCTTGCCGCTGCCCGTCATGCCAACGCAAACGGCATGCGTTAGCAGGTCCTTCGATTCGTACAGCAACAAGGGCTGCTCGCCCTCGCCGCCGTCTGTGGCTGTGGTACGGCCGAGGTAGAACTGCCCGAGTTTCTCGTAGTGATTCATCGCAGACTGGCCCCTTCATGACACCCGACACCGGGAGGGGCCCCGGTCGAGGCCAGCCTCTCCCGACCAGAAATACCTGCCCACACAGTGCTCAGGTGTTGCGCTCGATGAGCTGCTCGAAGGCACTCTTGGGCATCGCTCCGGTCATCCGGTCCGCGACTTCGCCATCTTTGAACAGAATGAAGGTCGGGATTCCCCTGACGCCATACTTCAGAGCTATCTCTTGGTTCTCATCGACATTCAACTTGGCGACCCGCACCTTGTCGCCCATCTCACCAGCCAACTCATCGAGAACCGGGGCCACCATCTTGCACGGGCCACACCAAGCCGCCCAGAAATCGACCAGGACGGGTCTGTCGGAGTTCAACACATCGTCTTCCCAGCTCTCGGAACTGACTGTCGTAATGTTGTCTGCCATGGGTTCCTTCCTTGGTTGTCTTCTTCCTGAAGCTTCACAAAGTGGTTGATTCGCTCGACACCATCCGGTCGGCATCACTCGCCGATCGTCGGCATGAACTCTAAACAATTCTCCTGCTGCAAGTATTCTCGCGCTTGCCCTACATCCTGTTCGATCTGGCTGGTGAGCGCCCCGGCCGAAGGGAAGGCCTGCTCTCCGCGCAGCCTCTCGAGGAAGCACAATTCTACCCTCTTGCCATAGATCTGCTCGTCGAAGTCCAGGAGATGACTTTCGACCACTCTCTGGCCACCTGCGGAGAAGGTCGGACGAGACCCGACGTTGGTCACCGAATTCAACAGTTGGCCCGCCGCGGGGAGCCACGCCTTCGATGCGTAGACGCCATCCCTCGGTAGCAACTCGTGAGCCGTGGCGACGTTGATCGTCGGCCAGCCCAGCAGCTTGCCCCGTCCGTCTCCACGCACAACGGTGCCGTAGATGGAATAGGCCCTGCCCAGCATTGCGGCGGCGTCCATGACGCCGCCCTCATGAATCGCCTGGCGGATCCGGGTGCTCGACACGGCTCGACCATCAAAGACCACTTCCTCGACACCGAACGCTTCGAAGCCGAGAGAGCCCCCAAGCTCCTGCAGCAGGTCGAGGTTCCCCTCCTTGCGACGCCCGAAAACGAACTGGCTCCCCACATAGACTTCGACTGCCTGGAGCTTCTCGTGCAAGAAGGTCTCGACGAACTGCGCTGCAGTCGTCTCCGCGAATGCCTCGTCGAATCGCACCTCGGCGATCGTGGCCACCCCCAGGCGCTCCACCAACGCACGCTTCTGACTGCGGGTCGTGAGGTGCGGAGGCGATTGACTCGGTCGCAGCACGGTCTGTGGGTGGGGCTCGAAGGTCACCATTACCGAATCGAGCCCCGTAGCCCGTTGACGCTTCACGAGTTGATCCAGGATCGCCTGTTGACCGATGTGAATGCCATCGAAATTGCCGATGGTGACAACGCTGGGGCCGCGAGATTCGGGCCAACGCCAAGCATCTTCGATGACTACCATGGCAGCAAAGTCGTCCGTCATCCGCCGGCAATCTGGATTCCGGGGACTGAGCGGGGGCCAACGATTCGCCCCACCAGATCATCCGGGAAGGCTGCCGTGATCTCGACCTCCACAATCTCGCCTGCCGGTGCCAGCCCATCATTGATCAAGAGCCTGCCGTCGATGTCCGGGGCCATGCCGTAGTGGCGCCCTTCCAGCAGATGCTCCGACTCGTCGCAGGCGCCCTCGACCAGGACCTGCAGGCGCTTTCCAACCAACCGCTCCCGACTCGCCAGAGAGATCGGACGCTGGCGCTCCAGAAGTTGCTCATACCGGTTTCTGGCGAGAGTCCTCGGAACTCGCCCTCGCAACTCGGCGGCCGGGGTATCTACCTCGGGACTGTAGGCGAAAGCTCCCACGTGGTCGAGACGAGCCTGCTCCACGAAGTCCATGAGGTGTTGGAAGTGGTTCTCCTCCTCTCCAGGAAAACCGACAATGAAGGTCGAGCGTAGGAAGACATCAGGAACCAGGGCGCGGATCGTCTCCAGCAACTCCAGATAGGTTTCGCCCGATCCACCGCGCTGCATGGCTCGGAGAATCTCTCGATGGCTGTGTTGGAGCGGCATGTCGACGTAGGAAACGAAGCGCTCTTCCTGGCCCATGAGCTCGAGCAACTTGATGTCCAGGGTTGTCGGGTAGGCGTAGAGGAAACGAATCCACGTGAACGAGGTCGACGACAAAAGCTCTTCAACCAGTCGCAGCAGACCGTGTCGCCCCAATCCAATGTCCTCACCGTAGCGCGTCGTATCCTGGGCGATGAGGCACAGCTCACGAGCCCCCTCGCGTTCCACGCGCCGAGCCTCCTCCACGAGGCTGGTGATCGTTCGGCTGCGGAATCGCCCGCGCCACAACGGGATCGCACAGAACGTGCACGGGTTGTCGCATCCCTCCGCAACCTTCAGGTAGGCATAGCCCGGAGTCGTCAGAAGTCGCTCGGCTTGATGATCGAAGACGAGGTGGGAAGGCGATGGCGGTCGCGGCTCGGCACCGCCCAATTGGACGAGCTTGTCCACATCTCGCAGGTCGTCCAGTCCAATGAAGCCATCGATCTCGGGAATCTCCCGTGCAAGCTCGGGCGCATCCCGATTCACCATGCAACCAGCCACGAGCACCTGTTTCACACCACTCTGCTTCGCGGCCGCGACTTCCAGAATGGTGTCGATGGACTCCTGCTTCGCCCCCTCGATGAAGCCACAGGTATTGACGATGACGGTTTCGGCATCGCCGATCTCACTGACGATTTCGTGCCCCCGCTTGCGGAGCTCACCCAGCATGATCTCGCTGTCGACCCGGTTCTTCGGGCAACCGAGACTGATCATCCCCACCCGCTGGGCTGGCTTCTTCGTATCCATGAGCGCCGCAGAGTCTAGCAAACCACAGAGATCGAACCCACTGTCGAATCGGATGCCTGGATTTGCCTCCAGAAGTGGAGCACAGCTACCATCAGCGCGGCAAAACCATGGCTACCTTGATCGAGATCCTGAATGCCACCTGGGGCGTATTTCTCGTCGCCAGCCCTTACGTAGTCCTGGGGCTCGGAGCCGCGGGCCTGATGGCGGTCTTGATTCCATCGGAGAAGATCTCGAGATGGCTCGGGAAGCCGGGATTCGGCGCCACGTTTCGCGCCGCCTGCCTCGGAATACCTTTACCTCTGTGCTCCTGCGCTGTGGTTCCTGTGACCATCGAGCTGTCCAGAAAAGGCGCCAGCCGCGAGGCCAGCCTGGCATTCCTCGTCTCAACACCGGAGACAGGTGTCGACTCGATCCTGCTCACCTGGGGTCTGATGGGACCTCTGATGGCAGTACTGCGACCCATCGCCGCGCTCGTGACAAGCCTGGTGGCAGCTGCTTCCTCACTGCTCGCGCCCAGGGACCCTGAGAAGGATCCCGAAGTCGGGTCCAAGAGCGATCCGGCGCCGGACCAGTGCTGTTCACCCTCCGTTCGTTCCGAGGGACCACGACAACTCACCCAGCGCGCCCTGCGCTACGGTTTCGTCACCATGGTGGACGAGATCGGGTTCTGGCTGGTCAGTGGTTTCCTGCTTACCGGAGTCATCACCGCCCTGGTCCCCGACAGCCTCGTGGAGACCGCGGTAGGCCAGGGTTCGCGGGCCCTCTTCACGATGTTGCTGATGGGCGTACCGCTCTACATGTGCGCCTCCGCCAGCACGCCGGTCGCCGCAGCCCTCATGCTCAAAGGAATCAGTCCCGGAGCGGCGCTGGTCTTTCTACTCGCCGGCCCGGCCACCAACGCCTCGTCGCTGGTTGTCATCGCGAAGGTCTTCGGCAGGAGGTTCGTCGCCATCTACCTCGGTAGCGTCATCGTAACCGCTCTTGGAATGGGCTACGGGCTCGATCTGGCTCTCGATCGTCTCGGCATGACCCTGCGTCCACCGATCGCGATCGGGGCCGGAGAATCTGCCGGCCTGGTAGAAGTGGCTTCTGCCGTGCTCCTGGCGGCTCTTCTCGTATGGAGCATAGCCAGGGGCTCCTGGGCGTCGGCCTTGAGGGAGCTTGCCGCTGATCTCAAGACCTGGAAGACCCTATTCCGTCGCAACAATCGGGGTATCGAGGCACCCTGAGCCTCGGCTCGTTCTCTGCAACAACCTCCGGCAAGCAGACGAACGGTGGCTACGTCGAGCTCTTATTGCCCGGCGACAGCCCAACCGCCAGCGACACGCCCACCAGAACCAGGCCTGAGCCCATGAGCATTCGACCAGTAAATGGCTCTCCAAGCCCGAGAGTACCGACTGTCACGGCAACAACCGGTATCCCGTAGGTGATGAGTGACAGCCGCGTCGCCGGCAAGCGATCCAGGAGCCAGAAGTAGAGGAAGAACGTCACCGCGGTGCCAGCAATCGCGAGATAGAGCAAAGCCCCCACAGAGCTCGCGTCGAACGAAAGTTGCCGGCCTCTCTCGAAGATCACGGCCAGGACACCCATGATCACGGCGGTAGCGGCCATGGGGGGGGCTGTCAGCGACAATGGATGGACGCCCTTGCCCCAGCGCTTGACCACCACATTCGCGACTGCAGCAGCCAGGGGAGACAGCAGGAACACGATCGAAGCCGTGACTGCCTGCTGCCCGCCCAGGGCTGCCAGATCCTCTGAAAAAATCACCAAGACCCCCAAGAATCCGACGAGAATTCCGGCCGCAGAGGCGAGTTGAATGCGCTCCCCGGGCAGCGCGAAATGGGCCAACCCCGCGACCATCAAGGGAAAGGTGGAGAACAGAACGGAGGCCAGGCCAGACGGCACCCACTGCTCCGCCCAGTAGACGACGCCGTAGGACAACGAGAACGCCAGGGCGGCGTTGACGGCTCCCAGGACCCGAGCTCGACGACCCCGATCCGGCCTCACCCCGAAGGCCCGAGCTACCGCGAAAAGCACGATGGCCGCGATGCCGAATCGCATCGCAACTCCGGTGAACGGCGGCAAACCCCGCAGGCCGATGCGGATCACCGCCCAGGTTGTACCCCAGATCAGGATCAGCACCGCCAGGGCGGCGTAGGTGAGGGAACGTGAGGATTCCGCCAACTCGAACCGGGGTTCTAGGGGTAGATCTTGTTCAGCATTCGCGGGTAGGGAATGGTCTCTCGCAGGTGCTTCAAGCCGCACACCCAGGCCACGAATCGCTCGATACCCATGCCGAATCCACTGTGGGGAAACGTGCCGTACCGCCGCACATCCAGATACCACTGGAAGGCCTCGAGCGGCAGCTCGTGCTCCTCGAGACGTCGCTTGAGCAGATCATGATCGTGAATCCTCTGGCTTCCCCCGATGATCTCACCGTATCCTTCCGGTGCCAGCACATCGACAGCCAGGGCCAACTCCGGATTCTCCGGATCGGGCTCCATGTAGAAGGCCTTGAGAGCGGTCGGATAATGCGTCACGAGAACGGGCCGATCGAACTGCTCGGCCAGAATCGTCTCATCATCGCCACCGAAGTCCTCGCCCCACTCGATCGACACTCCTGCCTCTTTGAGCTTCGCCACGGCTTCGGTGTAGGTAATCCTCGGAAACGGGCTCGTTGCAGCTTCGAGCTTGGCGGTCTCTCTCTCCAACACCTTCAACTCCTCAGCGCCACGCTCGAGGACCCTGGCCACCAGGTAGCTGATGAACTCCTCAGCCAGGTCACATAGCCCAGCGAACTCCAAGAAGGCCACCTCGGGCTCGACCATCCAGAACTCCATGAGGTGACGTCTCGTCTTCGATTTCTCGGCTCTAAAGGTGGGCCCGAAACAGTACACCTTGCCAAAGACCGCCGCAGCTGGCTCGAGGTAGAGCTGCCCAGACTGACTCAGGTAGGCTTGCTCCCCGAAGTAGTCTGTCTCGAAGAGGGTGGAAGTCCCCTCGCACGCAGCTGGAGTCAGGATGGGTGAGTCGATGAGAACAAAGTCCCGCTCGTAGTGGAAATCGCGGATGGCCTGGCACACTTCGCTGCGGATCTTCAGCGCCGCCCGCTGCCGACTGGACCGCAGCCAAAGGTGTCGGTTTTCCATCAAAAAGCCGGTGCCGTGCTCCTTCTTGGTGATGGGAAAATCCTCCGACAGATGAAGAACGGAGAAATCGCTCAAGTGGATCTCGACACCGCTCGGTGATCGAGGGTCTTCACTGACATTGCCCGTCACCCGAATGGCGGATTCCTGGGTTGCTTTCTGCACCTCCTCCCAGGCGAGCTCGGAAAGCTCTCCCCGACTGGCGACGGCCTGAACGACGCCGCTACCATCCCTAACTTGCAGGAAGGCGATCTTGCCGCTCGATCGAGCGGTCGTCAGCCAGCCCTGCAGGACGACTTCTTCACCGATTCGCTTCGGCAGCTCCTTGATCCTCTGCATCTTTCAGTCCTATCGCGCCCCACGCACTCGGTGGTTGCTGGTCAATGAAGAGCCGTGTCGCTCTCCGGTGGTTCATGGTTCAGTGCCGCCAGGGCTGTCCGGGCAGCGCTTTGCTCGGCCTGCTTCTTCGTGCTGCCGTCGCCATCACCCAGAAGACGGCCTTCGACCCAGCACTCGACATGAAACCGCTTCCTGTGATCCGGCCCCTCCTCGGCCACGTGGCGATACTCCGGCAGGTGTCCACCCGTAGCCTGGACAGCCTCTTGCAGAGCGGTCTTCGAGTCTTGCACCTCTGGAATCTCGATCTCTTCGCCCAGCGCCATCTCCAAGAGCTGCTGAGCGATCCGCTGCGCCGCCTCGAGCCCGCCATCCTGAAACACCGCGCCGATCACAGCCTCCATGGCATCGGCCAACAAAGATCGCTTCTCACGTCCCCCCGACCGGATCTCCCCCACTCCCAGGCGGAGATACTCTCCAAGGCCGAGATGCTCGGCATGCGCTGCCAGGACAGACTCGCTAACGACGTAGCTTTTGAGCTTCGAGAGCTCCCCTTCGTCCAGATCCGGACGTCGTTCGTAGAGCCAGCTGGCCGCCACGGCACCCACGATCGCATCGCCGAGGAACTCCAGCCTCTCGTAGTCGTCATCCACCCCATGTTCGTTGGCCCAGGACGTATGGGTGAGAGCCGCTTCGAGCAGCCTCGAATTCTCGAAGTGGTATCGAAGCCGTTCCTCGAGTTCGCCGAGCGATACAAGGTTCTCCAACATCGCGCGCCATGCTAGCACTGCCCCGGCGCCGCTGCGACCTCGAAGGTCGACGGCGACTCACCTCCGGCCGAACCGCCGCTCCAGCTCTATGTCCGCCATTTTCAGCACGATCGGCCTGCCGTGAGGGCAGGCGTACGGCTGTTCCGCTGTGAACAGCTCACTCATCAGGGACTCCATCTCCTCGGCGGAAAGCTGGTGGTGCATCTTCACCGCTGCACGGCAGGACTGGCTTGCGGCCAGGGCTTCCAGCAGGCGTCTTTTCAATTCCTCGGCAGTCGAGTCATTTTCGCCGGTTTCGCTCGCCAGGCTGACCAGCATCTGCTCCGCCAACCCAGGAGTCAACACCGCGGGAGTGGCGCTGACGGCCACCACGTTGCCCGACATTTCGCTCAGAGAGAACCCCAGTTGCTCGAGATCGGGTCCCATCTCGGCCAGCTTCATGGCCTCGGCGGGAGCGAGCTCCAGAAGAATCGGGTCCAGAAGGCGCTGGCTTCGGACGACAGTGTCTGCCAGTTGGCGACGGAATCGCTCGTACAAGACCCTTTCGTGGGCCACGTGTTGATCCACGAGATAGAGACCATCAGGCCCTTCGAGCAGGATCAGGGTGCCCTTGTACTGTCCCAGAAGCCGAAATGGTCGCGCCACGCCCGACCGGCCCGTAAGGGGCACTGGTGACCTGGCGAGAGGGGCGAATGACACATCGGCCAATCGACTGTCTCCCTCCCCGGACCACTCCCCATCGAGCTCTCTGACCTCACCGCTGTCACCTCCATCAGCCTTCCGGCCAGTCCAGGAATGGGAACGCTCGCCGAGTCCCTGCCAGACGAATGGAGTCCCGGGCAGGCCGTCGGGCACCGCTAGAGGCGCTGGTTCCTCCCCTCTCGCTCGCTCCAGCGCCTCCTGCAGGCAAGAGGCGAGACGGCCGAAGAATCGCCCATCCCTGAACCGGACTTCCGCCTTTTGCGGATGCACGTTGACGTCCACTTCTTCGGGTGGAATGTCCAAGAAGAGGAAGAGGGCGGGGAATTCGTCGCTCCGCCAGGTCTCTCGGACCGTCCTATAGAACGCAGCCATCACGGTTCGATCTCTCAGGAGCCGGCGATTGACGAACGTGAAGATGCGCCTGCCGCGACCCCGCTTGCGATTTCCTACGAGCCCCCAGATCCGCTCCCCTCCAGCGCCCTGCCGAGAGAACTCGACCAGCTCCTGGCCCGCCGGTGCACCGAAGAGCTCGGCGACCCGTCGCCGGGCCGCGTCAAGATCGTCTCCGGCAGGCGAGGCCTCCAGAAGTGTCCGGCCTTCATGTGAGAGGGTGAAGCCGATCTCGGGTCTGGCCAGGGCATAGCCCTGGACGACCTCTGTTGCCCGGCGCAGCTCCGTGGGAACGGTCTTGAGGAACTTGCGACGCGCCGGCACATTGAAGAACAGGGATCGAACCTCGACCAAGGTACCCTTCGGGTGAGCCGCCGGTTCCACCGAGCGGATATGACCTCCGTCGATTCGGATGCGATGTCCGTCACCAGGCTCCTTGGCAGTGGTCAGCTCGACCCGGGCCACAGCCGAGATGGCAGCAAGGGCCTCGCCCCGAAAGCCGAGCGTTGCGACGCCCTGAAGATCATCAAAGCTCTCGATCTTGCTCGTAGCATGGCGATCGAAGGCCAGCAGAGCATCATTGCGATCCATGCCTACACCGTCGTCCATGACCCGAATGGAGCGTTTGCCGCCTGCTTCGAGGTCCACCCGAATCGATCGGGCGCCGGCGTCGATGGCATTCTCCACCAACTCCTTGACGACCGAGGCGGGACGCTCGACGACTTCCCCGGCCGCGATCTGACTGATCAGTCGATCATCGAGGATCTGAATGGTGGTCACGCAGTGTCCTCCTCCGACGGATGCCCTATCCTCGGCGGCAGCATCGGACAATTCCGGACAATGGAAGCTCTAGTCCCGTTCGGGACTCACTTTGGCGCCAGCCAGGGGCATGTACGCCCGATCAGTGTACTCCCGAACCATTCGACTCGCCGAGAAGCGCGCTCCGATCGAGGCGATCGATCGCTTCATCATCTCGATCCATCGCACCGGCAAACCCTGCTGGTCGCGCTCGTAGTAGGTGGGGAGAATTTGCTCCTCGAGAATCGAGTAGAGCGAATTGGCATCGTGCTGATCCTGCTGCCACTCTTCGGCTGCAGTCTCCCCGGCACCGATCGACCAACCGTTCTCACCGTCGAAGCCTTCCGGCCACCAGCCATCGAGAATGCTGCAATTGAGAACGCCGTTGACTGCAGCCTTCTGGCCGCTGGTTCCACTGGCCTCGAACGGTCGCCGAGGCGTGTTCAACCAGACATCCACACCCTGCACCAGCATGCGTCCAACCCGCATGTTGTAATTTTCGATAAAGGCCACTCGACCCTCGAGATCGGCTTCTTGGCTGAGCATGAACAGGTGCTGGATGAGCTCCTGAGCGGGTCGATCTGCTGGGTGGGCCTTGCCTGCCAAGAGAATGCACACTGGCCTCTCTGTGCTGCGAACGATGCCCCTCAATCGGTGCAGATCACTGAACAACAGTCCCGCTCTCTTGTAGGTTGCGAATCGGCGTGCAAAACCTATGGTCAATGCCTCGTCCGAGAAGAATGCCGCCACCTCTCTCAACTTGGAAGGTGGTCGGCCGTGCCGGGCGTACTGCTCCAGGAGACGGGATCGCGAGAATCGCATCAGCCGCTCTTTCTGAGACCGATGCGCTGCCCAGAGATCCTCATTGGCAAGCTGATAGACAAACTCCCACGCTTTCGGATCGAGGAGCCTCTCTTGCCAGTCTGGTCCGAGCTGCACGGCGAAAAGATTCTGGAGCTCGGTTCCCAACCAGGTCGGGAGATGAATGCCGTTGGTAATCGGCTGCACGACCGGCTCCTCGGCCGGGGGATCGGCGAACAGGTGCCGCCACATCCGATCCGCGACCTCGGCGTTCAAGCGACTCACACCGTTGGCGAAACTGCTGGTTCGCAAGGCGAAGGCCGTCAAATTGAAGGGCTGGTCGGGTTCGCCATGGTCCGGATTTCCCACTTGCAGAAGGCGCTCGGAGCTCGTGCCCAGGGGCTCGGACCACAGCTCGAGGTAGCTGGTGGCGAGATCGGGGTCGAATTGCTCGTTGCCTGCCGGCACCGGAGTGTGCGTCGTGAAAGCCACGTTCTCGCCGACCCTCTCCAGAGCGGTCTCGAAATCGACCCCCTCGGCAACGATTGCAGTCCTCATCCTCTCCAGTTGCAGCAGGACGCTGTGCCCTTCGTTGATGTGCCACAAGGCGGGCTCGATACCCAGAGCCGCGAGCGCTTTCACTCCTCCAACTCCCAGAATCATCTCCTGGACCAATCGCATCTCTCGACCCCGCACATACAGGACCTTGGCGATCGGCCGGTCGGCCGGGTCGTTGGCGGGCAGGTCCGTATCCAGAAGCAGAATGGAAACTCGGCCTACCTCGGCAACCCATACCTTGGCCTGGACTTCTCGTCCAGGCAGGGGGATCCCAACGACCACATCTCTGCCTCTTTCATCCATGGCCGGCCTGACCGGCAGGCGATTGAAGTCGTAGTCGGGGTAGATGTGCTGCTGAATGCCGTCGGCATCGATGGCCTGGTTGAAATATCCGGAGCGGTACAGCAGACCGACACCGACGAATGGTAGCCCCAGGTCACTGGCGCTCTTACAGTGGTCACCGCTGAGCACCCCGAGTCCACCCGAGTAGATGGCCAGTGAACGATCCAAGCCGTACTCCATCGAGAAATACGCCACCGGACCGCCATCGTGGTCCGGGTAGTGGCGCTCGAACCAGGTGTCGGACCCGCCGTTCAGATACCGATCGAAATCCTGCATCAGCCTCGAGTACGAGCCCATGAAGGCATCGCTGCTGATGAGCTGCTCCCATTGGTGACGATCCACGTTCAGCAACAGGTCCACCGGGTTGCGGTAGCGTGCCCACGAATCGACTTTGATCGATGAGAACAGCTGTCTCGCCCGCGGAGTCCAACTCCACCACAGGTTGTAGGCCAGGTCGTAGAGCCTCTCCACTTCTCGGGGCAGCTCGATGTCAGCTACTTGGCGACACGGAATCTTGATACGTCGGTTACTGTCGGGCAATCCACCACCTCGCGATTGGGTCTAGAATCTCGAACCCTACGGGGCATGTCATTCACACCCCAGGGGGAATTTCAGCGCGTCAGGTTATCATCCCGCCCATGACTCGACGAGCCTCGGGTATCTTGCTGCACCCAACTTCCCTGCCGGGGCCTTTTGGCATCGGAGACCTGGGACCCAGCTCTCGCCACTTTCTGAGCTGGCTTCAGGAAGCCGGACAAACGACCTGGCAGATGCTGCCGCTCGTTCCGGCCGGCGCCGGCCATTCGCCCTATGACGGATCTTCGGCCTTCGCGGGCAACCCACAACTGATCTCTCCCCAGGATTTAGAAGAGGGCGGTCTCCTGACCGCCTCCGACCTGGTGGGCGTGCCGCCTTTCGACAATGAAAGCGTCCAATACGAGATGGCCGGCGAATGGAAATCCCGGCTCCTGAGGCTTGCTTGGAATCGGTTTCGACAATCCAACCCGAATCGACACCGAGAGCTGTTCGAGGACTGGGCCACCAGACCTGAGCAAGATTCGTGGCTCGAGGACTGGGCGATGTTTGCCTCCCTGAAGGCTCACTTCGACGGCAAACCGTGGTCAGAATGGACCCCGGCTCTCCGAGATCGTGAGGCTGCCGCCATGGCCTCGGTCCGACAGCAGCTCGAGGATGACATCGGCTACCACCAGTTCGTTCAGTACCTATTTGCCGACCAGTGGAGTCGCTTGAGAGAGACTGCGCGACAGCGCTCTGTCCGCTTGCTGGGAGACATGCCATTCTATGTCGCCCTGGACAGCGCCGATGTCTGGGCTCACCGGCATCTGTTCAAGGTAGACGGAGAGGGGCAGCCTACCTTCGTTGCAGGTGTGCCGCCTGACTACTTCAGCGAAACCGGCCAGCGCTGGGGCAACCCGGTGTTTCGATGGGACTCTCACGCAGAGGACGGCTACCGTTGGTGGATAGAACGAGTCGGTTACAGCCTCGCCACCTACGACAGCATCCGCATCGACCACTTTCGAGCCTTCGCCGACTATTGGGAGATCGACGCCAGTGAACCGACAGCGGTCAACGGTCAGTGGACCCCGGGTCCGGGAGTTCACCTCTTCGAGCGGCTCCGCGAGGTACTCGGTGAGCTGCCCCTAGTGGCAGAAGATCTGGGTCACATCACGTCCGAGGTCCGAGAACTGAAGTCGAATCTCGGGTTGCCGGGCATGAAGGTCCTGCAGTTCGGCTTCGACTCTCCCGACAGCGAGCATCTGCCCCACAACTTCACTCGGAACACCGTCGCCTACACTGGGACTCATGACAACGACACTTCGGTCGGGTGGCTCGAAGAACTCGAGCCTGAGAAGCGCCAGAGAGTCCTCGACTATGTCGGTGGAGACGGTAACCGTGCCCACTGGGACCTGATCCGCAGCGTCTCGACCTCGGTTGCCGACTTGTCGATCTTCCCCATGCAGGACGTGCTCGGCCTCGATGGGCGCCATCGGATGAACACTCCCAGCTCTGCAGAGGGCAATTGGGTATGGAGGCTTCAACCCGAGATGGCCGACGACCCAACCGCGGCGCAGCTTCGGAGGATCACAGTCCTGGCGGGGCGCCTCGAAACCGAGTCGATGGGACCACCGGCGTGAAGGCTGGTGAACACCCCTTGGACTCGGTTCCCGGTGCCATCTGGAACGGCGAAGAAACCCGGTTCAGCCTCAGATCTGCTACCGCTACGGCGGTCGAGCTTTGCCTGTTCGATGCGACACACCCGGATCACGAAACACGCCGACTGGCCTTGGAGCGAATTTCTCCAGATTTGTGGATCGGCTCGAGCCGTGAGGTCGAGCCGGGCCAGCTGTACGGCTTCCGAGTCGATGGCCCCTGGGAACCGTCCGCTGGACATCGTTTCAATACCTCGAAGCTGCTACTGGACCCAGCCGCTCGAGCCGTAACAGGAGAGCTTCGCTGGCATCCTGCGTTGTTCGGTTCTCGCCGGTTCGAGAGCGACGATCTACCCAACCTGGAAGATAGCGCGCCCTACGTGCCCCGCTCCGTCGTCGTCGACCCACGCTTCGACTGGCAGGACGACAGACCACCACAAACGCCGTGGGAAAAGAGTGTGATCTACGAATGCCACGTCAAAGGCATGACCCGACTGCACCCGGGCGTACCCGCGCCGCTGCGCGGTACCTACCTCGGCATGATTCAGGAGCCGGTGATCGACCATCTTCAGAGCTTGGGCATCACCGCCGTAGAGCTCCTGCCTGTCCAGCAGATCGCCACAGAAGAGCCCCTCTCCCACCATGGGCTGACCAACTACTTCGGCTACAACCCCTTGGGACTCTTTGCACCCCACGCAGGGTACGCCACTCACGACGGTGCCCAGGTCCAGGAGTTCAAGGCGATGGTACGCGGGCTACACGCGGCGGGAATAGAAGTGCTGCTGGACGTGGTCTTCAATCACACGGCCGAGGGCAACCATCTCGGCCCTACCCTGACCTTTCGGGGCCTCGACAACTCCCTCTACTATCGTTTGCAGCCGGCCGAACGCCGCTACTACCAGGACTTCACAGGCTGTGGCAACACGCTTCACTGTGGCAATCCGATCGTCGTCCGATTTCTCGTCGATTGCCTGCGATACTGGATCAAGGAGATGCATGTCGACGGCTTTCGGTTCGATCTCGCGACGAGCCTCGGCCGAACCGAACAGGACTACGACGCCGCAGCCCCATTCTTCGAGGCGCTCGAGTCCGATTCCGTGCTATCCGGAGTCAAGTTGATCGCCGAGCCCTGGGACCTGGGACCCGAGGGGTACCGCCTAGGCCAGTTTCCGCTCGCCTGGTCGGAGTGGAATGACAGATATCGCGACCGTCTGCGCTCCTTCTGGCGCTCCGACCTGTCAACCACACGAGGATTTGCCGAGTCCGTCACCGGCAGCGCGGACGTCTTCGGACCCTCGAGGAAGCCCGCCACAGCAAGCATCAATTTCGTCACTAGCCACGACGGCTTTACGCTGCACGATCTGGTCAGCTACGAGAAAAAGCACAACTGGGCCAATGGCGAAGAGAATCGCGACGGACACAACCACAATCTGAGTCGTAACTGGGGCGTCGAGGGCCCCACCCAATCCGCTTCCATCCGCACTCAGCGACTGCGAATTCAGCGCTGCTTTCTGGCATCTCTCGCACTCTCTCAGGGCATTCCCATGCTCAGCCATGGAGACGAGCTTGGACGAAGCCAGCAGGGCAACAACAACGCCTACTGCATCGACGACCCGACGACTTGGATCAACTGGGACCTGGACTCGGACCGGCTCGAGATTTTGGAGTTCTGCCGCCAGGCATTCACCGCCAGGCGGGATCTTGGGCTGGCGCTTTCGAGTCGGCTCCAGATTTCCGAGAAACTCGTATGGATCTCCCCTGACGGCTCCCCCATGACCGCGGTCGATTGGAGCCACGACCGCCTGGATCCCATCGGATTACTGTGGTTGGAAACCCCAAGGCCGACGCTCGCTCTGTTCAACAGTGGTGCCCACAGCTGCCTATTCGAAATGCCAGAAGATGGGACGCCTGGATCCTGGGAGCAGGTGTTCAACACCACAACCCTGCGCACCAGACGGCTGCGATCCCACTGCCTCAACCTGGCTCCACATTCGGTGGCGCTGCTTGTCTTCGAACCGGACTTGTGAGATCAGACGGGCTGCGGAACCCCAGGGGCAGGCTCAGGGTTCGCTCGATCGTTCCAATCGGTCGAGCAGATCTCGAACCCGGTATTCGGAAGCTGCCGCCATTTCGGTGACGCCATTGACCAGTTCCCACCAAGCCTCGACCCGAGCTTCCTGATCGACGTCCTCCGGGCCGAAACCGATCCTCTCGTACAGGACTGCCTGCAGGAAGTGCCAACGCAGGAGAATCTCGAGGGCCTCCTTCCTCAGATACTCCTCCGTCTCGAATCGATGGACGTCGAGAATGCGTCGTATCTCCTCGTCGGCCAGCCATGAGCCAAGCAACTCCAAAGGCGTGCTCGGCGGGTCCATCGACTGCCAGCGTCTTCGCACAGCCAGGTCCAGCGTCTGCGACAGACCCCGAACCCTGACGTACGGCACATTCAGCGACATCAGCTGCTCTTCGACGCCCGCACACGGCCGCCAATCATCGATCAACTCCGAATCGGCCAGGGAGCGACGCAGGACGTCGGTCGACGCCTGGATCATCAGCCAGGCTGACAGCCCTACCAGAATCTCTGGCGATTGTCTGAGGGTCTGCACTGACTTCGACTCGCTCGATTCCTCAGCCTCAGGCAGATCGGCGGTCTCGGCCGATTCGGGATCGTCCAGCAATGAGAACACAGCCCGAAGCCAAGCCTCGGCATCGGCCTCTTCGGAATCGTGTCCCCGGGTCTGGCTCCACCGACGCGCGATCCAGTCCAGAAGACCACTGAGACCGTTCTGCAGGAGCTCTTTGCATTCCTGACTTCGGCTCCCATCTGCCGACTCGGGCAACTCCATCAGGCGGCCCATCAGTGGCGTGGAGAGGGCCTCCTCGAAGGCCATGTGCAGCGGCTCCAACTCCAGCCCACGCTGGGCGACCTGAAGGTCGTCGACTCCCCTGCCGGCCAAACGAGAGGCCAATGGCCCCCAACGACCATCCTGATCCCACAGACTTGTGAAATTCTCGAACACGCGGCACTGAAAGGGTTCCAGGTCGACCTCGAGACCCTGCGAGGCCACGCCCTCGGAGCGAACCAGGAACTCCTGACCAGAGATGCGGTCGACGAACCGCACCATGAGGCGCCGATCACTTCCCAATCCCAATCCCTCGCTGAGCATTCTGGTTCTCACCGCGCCAGTCTCTTCGCCAGCATTGACTTGTCGAAACGGCACCGACTCCTGAAGCCGGACTCTCGTCGCAGCTTCGCCATTGTTGAAGAGGACGACGACCCTCTCCTCGGCAGTGCCATTCGAGAAAGCAAACACGTCCTGATCGACCTCCCCACTGCTGCGGAAGCAATCGAAGAATAGAAAATTCTCGACGCCAGCGAACAGCTCGCGGCGATGTAGCAGAGGAGCGATCTGCCAACGGTGACGCGCCACCATCCCGTCATCAGCCTGCTCGTCGCGGTACGCCTGGGCGTACTCCATTCCGTACTTCTCACTCAGTCCATCGACTTGCCCATGGCCGAACATTGGCAGGCCGGGCAGCGTCGCCATCAGCGTACAGATGCCGAAGTAGAAATCGTCACGTCCGAACTGCTCGACCGCCGTCGCTTCGTCCGGATTGCTCATGAAGTTGACATAGCGACCGAGAATCCGCGGGTCGTACTCCAGGGTTTCCTTGATGAGCGCTCGGTACTCTGCGTTCTTGCGATCGCGGAGCATGTTCATGAAGGCGCTGTTGTAAACGCGGTGCATGCCGAGAGTCCGAACGAAGTAGCCCTCCATCAGCCAGAAGGCCTCGGCCATGAGCAGGGTGTCAGGAGCTTCGACGCTGACCCGGTCCACGACCTCGCGCCAGAACTCCTTCGGCATGTAGCGGTCGAACTCGGCTTTGGACAGCCCCCGTTCGGCGCGGGAGGGTATCGCACCCGAATCTCCCGGCTCCGGGAACCACAACCGTTGAAAGTGCTTCTTGGCCAGAGTCATCGCCGCATCGAAACGAATGACGGGGAAACTCCTGGCTACACTGACGATCGTGCCGATGACGGCTTCCCGCAGCTCCGCGTTGAGATAGTCCAACTGCGCCGTGTCGTTCCATGGCATCGATGTTCCATCATTGCCGTGATAAACGAAGAGAGCGTCGCCAGACCTGCGGTCGAGGCGCTTGAAGACCACAGCCGCATCACTGCGGTCCCAGTAGTGATCCTCCAGAAAAATCCCGACCTCGGAGGAGGGAGACAGGTCCGGCCCCTCGAAGCTGTAGCTGGGGAAAGGGCAGACAGGCTCGCCCAGAAACCAGTCTGGATGGTCCAGGAGCCAGTCGGAATCGAGACCGGTGTGGTTCGGAACCATGTCTGCGGCGAGGCGGATCCCATGCCTCGCAGCCCGATGCTCCAGCACATCCAGCGCCGTATCACCTCCCAGGCTTTCGGCCACCTGGTATCGCCTCAGGGAGTACGCCGAGGCCATCGCCTCGGGATTGCCCGCTTCCCGCTTGATGTGAGCCGAGGCCAGACTGCGCTCCCAAATTCCGATCAGCCACAGACCACTGAAGCCAGAATGGGCCAGATCCTCCAGGGCTGGATCCGGAATCTCGTCGAGCCGACGAATCGGTCGCCCATGAACTTTCGAGATCTGGTCGAGCCAAACAAAGACATTCTTGGCAACCAGGACCAGCTCCGGCATCCAATCCCCGTCCAGACTGAAGCTCGCCGCCCCGGTGCCGGACTCTGCGGCCAGGGATGGAGCTTGAATCGGGCCTGCTCCCCCACTGAACCTAGGCTCCTCTTCTTCCGTTATGACGTCGATTCCCAGCTGAATCTGACCCTCTAGCCCAGCCAGGATCTTGCCCCAGCGAGCCAACAGCAAGCGGAGCTGTTCACCGATGGAATCTGGTGCGGCTCGATAGGGAGCCAGCAGCATGGCGAGCAGGCTCTCGTCCTCTTCATCGAGGCCTGGCAGGCTCGAAAGAAACTCCTCCAGGGCCGACGCAAAGGTCTCGAACAGGGGTTCCTTGACGAGGTCGCAGTCGTGCAGCAGATCGAGTTGCGGGCCGACAGCAGGATTGGAGTGGATGAGCCAGAAGACGAGGAGCTCCTTGAAGACCTCCTGCTGATCGGTCAGGTGACTGCTGCCGGAGCTGCCAACCGCCGAGTCCTCGCAGGCAACAGCGTCGAGTACCAGGAAATCCGCGGCAAACCTGTCGAGCACCTCCTGCAGGGTCCTGTCGCCGATCTGCTGTGCCAGCACCTCGAGGGCTCGATGCAAGAGTCTGGAATCCCGACTCTGCAAGTAGCGACCGATCAGCCGTTGCCACACCTCTTCGAGGAGGGCCAGGCCGTGGATCGTGCCGCCACTGGGCGCCGTGGCGGCGACACCTCGCTCCCGAGCGATCAACTTCAGTCGGTACGCCAGATCACGGCTATCCTGCGCTGTCCGGAGCTCCAGTCCACCTCTCGAGGCCATCGCCTCGGGTGTCACTCCGAGCTGTCGACGCAAAGAGCCAGGCAGGAAGAGCTTCATCGGTGCGCGTCGTCAGATGACCGTCCCACTGGGAATCGAAGAACCTCTCGGGATGACGATGATCCCACCCCGAATGGCGTACTCCTCCTCGATGACTTCATCGCGACCAGCCTCATTGGTCAGCTGCACCCCATCTCCGATGCTCGAATCCAGGTCGATGATCGCATTGCGAATCGTGCAGTTTCGACCGATGCCGATCAGAGGCACGTCTGGCGTATCGGACTCCCACTCGTAGAGGTTCGCTCCCATCATGACGGTGCTGTCGATGACGGTTCCTTGGCGGATCATCGACCGAATTCCAACGATGGAATTACTGATGCTGGCGCCGGAGACGACACTTCCCTCGCAGATGACCGAGTGATGGACCGAGCAGTCATCGATCTTGGTTCCCGGCAAGAACCTCGGATGGGTATAGAACGGTGTTCTCGGGCTGTAGAGATCCAGGGGTGGAACCGGCCGCGTCAGCTCCAGGTTGGCATGATGAAAGGCATCGATTGTTCCGATGTCACGCCAGTATCCCGAATAGCCGAAGGCATACACCCGCAGGTCAGGTACGGCACTCGGTATCACTTCGTGCCCGAAATCGGTCGCATCGGTATCGTCCAGGAGTGCTTTCAACACGGCAGGCCTGAAGACATAGATCCCCATGCTGGCCAGACACTGGTCCGGTCCGGGCTCGAATCCGAGACGCTCCAACGACTGTGGCGGCACCACCAGCTCGTCGATTTGGGCTTCCTCCTGGGGCTTCTCGACGAAATCGATGATCCGACCCTGGGAATCGATCTTCATCACCCCAAAAGCGTGAGCCTCAGTCCTCGGCACTGCTTTGACCGCGACCGTGAGGTCCGCCAGATTGGCCCGATGCCACTCGACGAAGTTCTTCAGCGCCATCAGATAGAGCTGATCGCCGGACAGAACAAGAACCTCGGAGGGCCGCTTGTAGATCAGGCGCGGCAGATTCTGACGCACAGCGTCAGCCGTGCCCTGATACCAATCCCGATTGGAGACGCTCTGCTCGGCGGCCAGGATGTTCACGAAGCCGCGGCTGAAGACATCGAACCGGTAGGACTGGGCGATGTGTCGATGCAGGGAGGCGCTGTTGAACTGCGTCAGTACGTAGATCCGATCGATTCCGGCATGCAGACTGTTGCTGATGGGAATGTCGATGAGACGGAACTTCCCCGCCACTGGAACCGCCGGCTTGGCGCGATAACGGGTCAGAGGTTCCAGGCGCGAACCCTGCCCTCCACCGAGAATCGCGGTTACCACCTTGTCCATGCCAATACCTCCGGCTTCCTGAATTTGCCGATTCCGCTCGTCCGTGGCGCGCCGCGGAGCGGCTCGACAACCATTGTCGACCAATCGACTCAGGCGATCAAGCACTCCAGTCGGCAGGCGTGCTCGGCGCAGCGATGAATCGCCCGATCAGCTATCCATCTCCAGCCAGCGTTCCATCAGATCCACCACCCGATTCGAGTAGCCCCACTCGTTGTCGTACCACGATACGACCTTGGCGAACCCCTCATCTTGTGTCGAAGTCGACAAGGCATCGAAGATCGATGAATGCGGGTTGCCGATGATGTCGCTGGACACCAGAGGCACCTCACTGTACTCGACGACCCTCTTCATCGGACCCTCGGCAGCCTCTCGAACAGCCGCATTGATCTCTTGGCGCGAGGGTGCGGCTGCGAATCGGCAGACGAGGTCCACAATGGAGCCATCGGGCACCGGTACTCGCATCGCCATACCGTCCAGCTTGCCTTCCAGATGAGGCAGCACCTTGCCAACGGCCCGGGCTGCGCCGGTGGTCGTAGGGATGATGTTCTCGGCCGCGGCACGACTTCGGCGGCGATCTTTATGCGGCACATCGGCTAGCCGCTGGTCATTGGTGTAAGCATGGACCGTTGTCAAGAATCCCTCTTCGAGCCCGAAGGCATCATCGAGGATCTTGGCAATGGGAGCCAGACAATTCGTGGTACAGGAGGCGTTGGAGACGATCCGATCCGCGGGGTCGAGATCCTGGTCATTGACTCCGATCACGATCGTGGCGTCGATCTCGTCCTTCGGCGGCACAGTGAGAATGACCCTTTTCGCCCCGGCCTCGAGATGCTTCTCCAGCTGTTCGCGGAGTCGGAAGACCCCTGTGGACTCGACGACAACATCGACACCCAGATCGGCCCAAGGAAGGTCGGCAGGGTTCATCTCGTCGATCATCGCGATTCGATCACCATTGACGAACATCAGGTCGCCCTCGACTGAGACGTCCTTGTCGAGCACCCCCATGACCGTGTCGTACTTCAAGAGATACGCCAACTGCTGGTTCTCGTAGAGGTCGTTGACGGCTACCACTTCGATGTCATCCCGATCGCTCAGGATCCGGAAGACACTCCTTCCAATGCGGCCGAAGCCGTTGATACCTACTCGCAGTGCCATCAGGCAGCCTCCTCGAGATCCAGCTTCATCCAGCAGCGGATCAGGTCCACGACTCTGTGAGCATAGCCCCAGCCGTTGTCGTACCAGGAAAGAGTCTTCGAAACACGATCTCTCAAAACCATCGTGGCAAGCGAGTCGAACGTGCTCGAGTAAGGGCTCCGAATGATGTCGCTGGAGACGATCGGGTCGTCCTCGTAGTGCAAAATTCCAGCCCACCTGTTGCCGGATGCCGCCGTCCGGATGACTTCGTTGACGGCAGTCACGGTGACCGGCTTCTCGTGCCAGCAGACCAGATCGACACAGGAGCCGTTCGGCACCGGAACGTTCATCGCTTCGCCGGTAACTCGGCCCTCGAGCGCCGGAATCAGACCCATGATCATCTGCGCCGAGTTGGTGCGCTGCGGAATGATGTTCTCCGCTGCCGCCCTACCACGGCGTGGGTCTTTCGCCGGCACATCCGCCAGACGCTGCTGGTTGGTGTAGGCGTGAACGGTATTCAAGAAGGCCTTCTCGATCCCGAATGCCTCCTGCAGAATCTTGATCACCGGTGCCGCGCAGTGGGCCGTGCAAGAAGCATTGGAGATGATCCTGTCTTCGTATCGAAGATCCTGATCATTGACGCCCATCACGATCGTGATGTCGGGTGGGTCCTTGGGAGGAGCGCAGAGGATGACTGCCTTGGCCCCGGCTTCCAGGTGCCCTTCCAACTCCTCACGAGTCCGCTGTTGCCCGGTCGCTTCCACGACGACGTCGATCCCGAGATCGCCCCAGGGGACATCACCCGGCCGCTGACCCGAGAACATCGGAATCTGTTGGCCATGGACGTAGAGGTTGCCCTCCTTGACGCTCAGCTCCTCCGGAAAGGGACCGAAGATCGTGTCGAACCGGATGAGGTACTCGAGAGCTGCATGGTCTGCCGTATCACTGATGGCACCAATTCGAACCTCCGGGTTTTTGTAGAGGATGCGGAACAGATTCCGGCCAATCCTCCCAAATCCCGCCAGGCCCACTCGTATGGGCTGCATAGGCAAAACTCCTTCCGTTTGGTCAGGACCCGGCGCCCCAAGAAGCCAGTGCGCCCGCCCCATTCTCAAGTCGTTGTACCACAGCCGCCTGCCAGACGGCGTGTTTTTGGCAATTTGTCACTACATGTTCACACGACCCAGGTCGCACTTGGCTCCTTGACGACTCTCAGGCTATTCCGAGTCAGCTGCCTCACGCTCCGCGCTCAAGCCTTGTTCATGGTGGCGCGGGCTGCCGCGAGACGGGCAATTGGAACTCGATAGGGTGAGCACGACACGTAGTCGAGGGCACACGTTTCGAAAAAGTCGATGGAGTGCGATTCGCCGCCGTGCTCCCCGCAGATGCCGATCTTGAGATCACTGCGGGTTTGACGCCCGCGCTCACAGGCCATAGAGACCAATTGCCCGACACCTTCGACGTCCAGCCGTTCGAACGGGTCCGTCGCCAGGATTCCCGATTCGAGATAGTCCGGCAGAAAGCGGCTGGCGTCGTCGCGCGAAAAGCCATATGCCATCTGAGTCAAATCATTGGTTCCAAAGGAAAAGAAATCTGCGAAGAGGGCGATCCTATCCGCCACGAGGGCAGCACGGGGCACCTCGATCATGGTTCCAATGGGTATGCCGATGTCCGCGCTGAGCTCCTCCTTCACCCGTTTGACCACCGCTTCGATTCGACCCCTCAATCGGGCCATCTCTTCTTCACTACCAACAAGGGGTACCATGATCTCCGGCCGTGGGTCCCTACCCTGCGCGCTCAAGGTGCAGGCAGCGCGAACGATGGCCTCCACCTGCATGTCGTAGATCTCCGGTGAAGTCAGCCCGAGGCGACATCCACGATGACCCAGCATGGGGTTGAATTCGCTGAGCGCCTCCGATTTCGCCTTCACCTCGTCGGCCGAGATGCCCATCTGGTCGGCAACCTGCTCGATCACCTTCGCGTCCCGGGGCAGGAACTCATGCAGCGGCGGATCGAGTAACCGGACTGTAACCGGCAACCCATCCATCGCTTCGAAAATGCCCACGAAGTCTTGCTGCTGCACCGGCAGAAGATGGGTCAGAGCCGCCTGCCTCTGCTCCTCCTCCTGTGCCAGGATCAACTGGCGAACCCAGGGCAACCGGTCTTCTTCGAAGAACATGTGCTCGGTCCGACACAGTCCAATCCCTTCGGCACCGAGAGCTCGCGCCACTGTCGCATCATGCGGCGTGTCAGCGTTGGCCCGCACCTTCATTCGCCGCTCGCCATCCGCCCAGTTCAGGATCTCGGAAAAGGCATGGACTACCGGTGACTCGGCCTCCTGCCCCTCCAAGAGAACGCGCAGCACCTCGGAGGGTCTGGGCGACAGCTCCCCAGCAATCACCTCACCCGTCGTGCCATCGATCGATAGCTGATCTCCCTCCTTGAAGACCTTGCCGTCGACGCGAAGCTCACCTTTCTCCTCGTTGACAGCGATCGCCCCGGCCCCGACGATACAGGGCTTACCGAGGCCACGCGCCACCACCGCCGCATGAGAGGTCATGCCTCCACGGCTGGTAAGGATGCCAGCCGACGCGTGCATGCCGACAATGTCCTCGGGCGAAGTCTCATCGCGCACCAGGAGCACCGGGCCGGACTCCGCCATCTCAGCAGCTCGGTCCGCCGATAGAGCGATGCGGCCCGAAGCCGCTCCAGGCCCGGCCGCGAGGCCCTTGGCCAGCAGTCGGTCACCGGTTACAGCGAGCCGCTTCTCCTCGAGGTCGAAAACAGGGGCCAGAAGCTGGTTCAATTGCTCCGGCACGACTCTCGACAGGGCCTCCTGGAGACTGATTCGTCCTTCCTCCTCCATCTCCACCGCAACTCGGACCGCCGCAGCCCCAGTGCGCTTGCCATCCCGGGTCTGCAGCATGTAGAGCTTGCCGTGCTCGATTGTGAACTCCACGTCCTGCATGTCACGTCGATGGTCCTCCAAGGTGGCGCAGACCCCCTCCAGGGTCTCGAAGGCCTCGGGGAAGTCGTCACCCAGGCCACTCGACCCGTCGCGTGGGGCGATGGCGTGGGGAGTCCGAGTCCCAGCTACCACATCCTCCCCCTGAGCATTGACCAGGTACTCACCATAGATCCTGTTCTCGCCGGTTGCCGGATCTCGCGTGAAAGCGACACCGGTCGCACAGTCGGGACCGAGATTTCCGAACACCATCGTCTGTACATTGACGCCCGTACCTGAATCTTCCGGCAACCCGTGGAGTCGTCGGTAGTCAAGCGCTCGCTGGACATTCCAGCTATCGAACACCGCGCGCACACCGCCCCAGAGTTGGTCGATCGGCTCCTTTGGAAAGGGCTTGCCACTGCGCTCGATGATTGCCTCGAAGGCTTCGACGATCCTTCCCAGTCCAGCCGCCGATATCTCGTAGTCGGTCTCGACCCCTTCGTCCTTCCGGACTGCGGCCAGAACTTCTTCGAAACGGGCATGAGGAACACCGAGTACAACATCTCCATACATCGTCAGCAGACGTCGGTAGCAATCACGGATGAACCGGGCGTCGACGCCGGCAGCAACCTGAGCGTCGACGATGTCGCGATTCAGGCCCAGGTTCAGCACCGTATCCATCATCCCTGGCATGGACACGGGGCCGCCGGATCTGACGGACAGCAGAAGGGGATTCTGAGGGTCCCCGAATTTCCGCCCCTGGAGCTCTTCCAACCGATGCAGCTGTGCGGCGAACTGCTCCTCCAAGCCATCGGGATAGTTCTTATCGTTGGCGTGGTAGTGAATGCACGCTTCGGTCGTCAACGTGAATCCCGGCGGAACCGGTATGCCAAGACCACTCATCTCGGCCAGGCCGGCGCCCTTTCCACCCAACAGCTGCTTTTGATCACCACGACCTTCGGCACTTCCGTCGCCGAAGAAATAGATCCACTTCTCACTCATGATTTCCCTCTCACTTCCGTTCACGGATCATGGGCCCTTTGCAGCGACCCTAGATGGACGATTTGGATTCCCCGCGCTCACGATGCTCACTCTTGTCTACCACGACCTCGGTCAAAAGCGCCGTCCGCGAGATCATGCGCTGGATGTTCTGCAGCAACGCGAGCCGATTGTTCCTCAACTCGCGATTCTCATCCATGACCAGGACTTCGACGAAGAACCTGTCCAGCGGCTCTGAGAGTTTCGCGATCGCTCGCAGACCCTGTTCATAGTCTCCTTCGTTCTCTGCCTGATCGATATCGTTGCGCAAGGATGCGGCGGCGCTATGAAGATCTCGTTCGGCAGGCTCTTTTAGCCGAGACTCCTCGAGCTCTTGATCCGGGGACTCCCGAAGAATGTTCGCAATGCGCTTGGCTGCCAACACCACCGAGAGAAAGTCCTTCTCCTCTCGCACCTTGTGGACGGCATCGACGCGTGCCAGAAGGTCTGGCAGATTCGAGCTACCGGCGGCCAGCGCCGCTTCGATGGTGTCGTAGGCATAGCCCCGGAGGCTCAGCAGGTGGCGCACCCGGTCCTGCAGGAAGAGGCGAAGATCGGACAGGATCTCCTTGCCGCTGCGCTCCAGGATGTCGCCGAAGAGCAAAACGCTCCTGGCCGCAATCAGATCCAGATCCAGTGGCAAATCCCCTTCCAGGAGGATTCGAACCACTCCTTGCCCCGCTCTGCGCAGCCCGAACGGATCTCGACTGCCACTCGGGATGAGGCCGAGTCCGAACATTCCCACCAGGGTGTCGATGCGGTCTGCGAGAGCCGTCGCCTGCCCTACTTTCCCCCGTGGGATCGCGTCCTCGGTGGAAGCCGGCAGGTATTGATCGTAGATCGCCTGCCACACGTCGACCGGATACTCCTCACGCTCGGCGTACAGACCCCCGACGAGGCCCTGAAGGGAAGTGAACTCCTTGACCATCTCCGAGGTCAGATCGACCTTCAGCAGCTGCGCCGCCTGGATTGCATCCTCGAGATCGCCATCCCACTCCAGGGACTGACAGATTTCCTTGGTCAGCTCGGTAGTTCGCTTCGTCTTGTCGGCGTAACTACCGAGCTTGGCGTGAAATGTGAGGTGATCCAGTTTCTCTCTACGCTTCTCGAGGCCCGTCTTGCCGTCTTCCTTGAAAAAGAACCGTGCGTCCTCGAGGCGAGCCGCCACGACCCATTCATTGCCTGCCTTGACCCGACCCTTTGGGTCGTCGGGACGGTCCATCACCGTGATGAAGTTCGGTAGCAGCATGCCTCCGGACTCCAGGGTGAAAGCGCTCTGATGGTCCCGCAAGCTGGTGATCAGCACCTCACGTGGCAAGGACAGAAAGGCTGGCTCGAATCTGCCCACTACCGTGCCTGGAATCTCGCAAATCGCCGTCAGCCGATCCAACAACTCCGGATCTGCCACCAACTCGCCGCCCAGACTCTTTGCAGCAGCATCGAGTTGCCGCTGGAGATCCTGACGACGCTCTTCGAACCGAATGACGATTTGTCGCCGGGCCATCTTTCGGCGGTAGTCGGCGACGCTACGAATCGTAAACGGCCGTGGTGAAAGAACCGCGTGACCCGAAGTTTCGGAACCAGACGTAACGTCGAAGACGCTGCACGGCACGACTTCGCCATCGCAGAGCGCCACGACACCGTGAATCGGTCGCACCCAGGGCCCTTCGCCAACGCCCCAGCGCATGGTCTTGGCCCAGCCGAGTCCCTCGACAAGGGGTGGCACCAGCTCAGACAAGACTTCGGACACCGGCCGACCCACGATGCTACGGGTAGCGGCCAGGTACTCTCCCTTGTCGGTCTCTTTTCGTTGCAAGGCTTCGACCTCTACACCGCATTTTCGTGCGAATCCTTCGGCAGCACGGGTCGGGAGACCCTCGTTGTCGAACGCGGCTTTGACAGGCGGTCCGACAAGCTCCTCGTCGCGATCGTTCTCTCTCGAGGGTAGGCCCTTGAGCATGAGAATCAGTCGCCGGGGCGTGAAGCCGGTCTCCATTTCTGCGGGTGCCAGGTTCAAGGCCATGAGCTCTTCGAAGAGCCGCGTCGCCAGTTCCCGCATCGCCGGTTGCAGCATTCTGGCCGGAATCTCTTCACAGCGCACTTCGAGGAGGAACTCACTCCCGGCCATCGTGCACCTCCTCCTTGACGCCAGCTGAGCCCCTGTCCTTTGCCAACAATGGATAGCCGAGCCTTTCGCGACTGGCCACATACTCGTGCGCGCAGGCCACCGCCAGGTTGCGAACCCGCTTGATCAAGGCCACCCTCTCGGTGACCGAGACTGCGCCTCTCGCGTCCATAACGTTGAACAGGTGCGAGCATTTCAGGGCACATTCATAGGCCGGTAACACCAGACCAGCCTCCAGGCAGCGCTCGGCCTCCTTCTCGTTGCCGTCGAACCTGATCTTCAAGAACTCCACGTCGGCTACTTCAAAGTAGTACTTCGAAAACTCCACTTCGTCCTGATGGCGAACGAGGCCGTAGCTCACGCCGCCCGGCACCCACTCGACATCGTAGACACTTCGCGACAAGCCCAGAAACATGGTGATCCGCTCGAGGCCATAGGTGATCTCGGCGCTGATGGGCTTCAACTCGATTCCACCGGCCTGCTGGAAGTAGGTAAATTGGGTGATCTCCATGCCGTCCAGCATGACCTGCCAGCCGACTCCCCAGGCGCCCAGGGTTGGAGCCTCCCAGTTGTCCTCCTCGAACCGCAGGTCGTGAACCTCGAGATCGACACCCAGTGCCCGAAGACTGTCGATGTATACAGCCTGTACGTCTTTCGGGGAGGGCTTCAGGACCACCTGGAGCTGGTAGTGCTTGCCGAGCCGAAAAGGGTTCTCTCCGTAGCGGGCGTCGGCCGGGCGTCTGGAGGGCTGGACGTAGGCGACATTCCACGGCTCGGGTCCCAGGACCCGCAGGAATGTGTCTGGATGCATGGTGCCCGCTCCGACCTCCAGGTCGTACGGCTGCTGCACGACGCATCCCCGCTCAGCCCAGAAGGTCTGAAGACGAAGAATCAACTCTTGAAAGCTTTGCACGTGTCTTCTCTCTACTCAAGGATTCTCGGAAGGGGGCACCGGCTTGCCAGGCAACCCCGCAATCGTTTCACGGATGACTTGGTAGCTCCTGAGCTCGTGCTGCAAGAAACTCCTTCGAACCAGGGTACAGATTTGCTCGATCTCGTCGAGCGTCGACTCCCTCGGAGGCTGGCGATCCATGTCCACCAGCTTGGCGCCATCGATGCGTCGGAGAAACATCACTGCCTCGGGCGAGACCTTCCTGGCTCTTCCTTCTGCTGTCCCACAAGCCGCGCAGACCATGGACTCACCGCTGGCCAGCAGCACGACTCCCGAGGCCTCTAGAACCCGACCGCAATGCGGGCAGAGCTCCGGCACCGGGAAAATCCCGGCCAGCCTGAGAACCCAGGCCTCAAAATATCGCGTTGCCAGCCCCCGATCTACCCCCTCGACTACCGCCAGCACTGTCGAGTCCAACAATCGAAAGAACAGGTCACTGGGTTCGTTCTCCTGCACGAATTCCTGAATGTGATCGGCCAGATAGGCGCTCAGTAGAAGTCCTTCGAGGTCCTCCTGCAGCTGTCGGGCGCTGCGCTGAAGATCGACTGCCGAAATTCGCACCAGATCCCGATTGTCCTTCTCCATCCAATCGACCCGAGCCCGGGCCAGCGGCTGGAGCTGCCCTCCGAATCGACTGTGCTTGCGGCGCGCCCCTTTTGCCACTCCCCTCTTCTTGCCCCACTCTCGAGTCAAGAAAGTCACTATGCGATCGTAGTCGTGAAGATCCACGACATCCAAGAGAAGCGCTTCTGCGCTGCGTAGTTCCATCTCTTATTTTCAGTAATCGTCGGTTTGGCGTTGTGATCCTGGCTTTATCGCACCAGGAACTCGATGAACATCGAAGCGAGGCCGAAGTAGATGAGGATCCCGGTGATGTCGTTCGAAGTGGTCACCAGCGGACCGGCTGCCACCGCGGGATCTACACCCAGCCGTTCGAAGACGATCGGAATCATGGCTCCATTGACGGAAGCCAGCATCAGAACCAGAAACAGAGAGAGACCGACGACCAGACCATAGGCCGGGCTGGCGCCCCAGATCATGCCACCGACGCCGATCAGTAAGGCGCAGACCACAGCCAGGACCGTTCCGACCTTGAACTGTTGCCAGAGAAAGCGACGTACGGACTCGCCAAGGACGATTCGCCCGGTGGCGAGTCCCCGAACCGCTATGGTCGATGTCTGGGAACCGATGTTACCTCCCATCCCCATCACCACCGGCAAGAATGTCACCAGAAGAGCGGCTTCCTTCCACGTCACTTCGAAGAAGCCGATCAACGCACCGGCCAACAGCAGGCCGGCCATGTTGATCAAAAGCCAGGGCAGACGGAAGCCGGCGACTTTGAACGAGCGGTCCTGGTACACCAGCTCGTCATCGGTGGTACCGACCATCTTGAAGAAATCTTCGTTGGCCTCTTCTTCGACGACGTCGATGATGTCGTCGAGCGTCACGATCCCAGCCAGATGATTCGAGTCGTCGGTGACCGGCATTGCCAGCAGGTTGTACCGAGCGGTCAGCTGCGCGACTTCCTCTTGATCGGTGTCTGTATGGACTTTGATGACCGACCGGGTCATGACCTCTCCCAACGTCCTCTCGGGGCGTGACAGCAGTAACTGTCTCAAGGAAGTGACCCCCACCAGGTGGTGCTCTCCATCCACTACGTAGAGATAGAAGACGTTGTCGAGCTCGGATGATCGCTGCACTTCGCCGATCGCATCGGCTACGGTCATCGCCTCGTCGAGCGCCAGATAGGCGGTGTCCATCAACCGCCCAGCCGTGTCGTCGCCAAAGGTCAGATGGGTTTGCAGCTCGTTCAAGTTTCGGAGATCGACAATCTCGAGCAGCTCATCTCTGAGCTCGGGAGGCAGCGAATCGACCAGCGAGACCGCATCGTCGACAGACATGTTCGACAACACTCTCGCAATCCTCGGACGGTCCAGGGCCTCGATAACCGCCTGCTGCTGCTGCGGCTCCAGCTCGACCAGGACGTCTCCGGCACTGTCGGGGTATTCCTCGATGAGGATTTCGAAGACCTCGAGCTGCTCGGCCGGAGTCAGGCGAGGGAACTGCAGGGCCACGTCCTCTGGCCTTGTCTTGCCCAGGAGTTTGGACAAATGGGCTGAGGCTCCGCGACGCACGAATCGTCGCAGAGTCTCACCAATCAACTCGTTTCGCCGAGGTCCATTCATGGTAGGCACCGAGCCGATGATCGTAGCATAGGGAACGGCTTCTGGAGTCCGGCGCGAACTGGCGATTCGACGGCTCTCAGAGTCGCTCGAGGCGACCAATCCAACCCCGGATCGACCCACCTCGATCAGCAGGAACATGGGCTACAATCACAGGCAAATCGACCTTCTCGGCCAAGCGCGGCAGAGACGTGTTCCTCTGGCTTTCGGCCGCACGACATCGATCGAAGGGAGCTGTCATGGATCAGAAAATGGGCGAGCGGGAAATTGAAGCGGAATTCACCCTCGAGTCCGCTGCTGTGTGCCCTCACTGTCGAGAGAAGATCGAATCGCTTCTGGTAGTTCGGATTCTCAGGACGAAGGTGAACTTCGTTTCCAGCCTTCCACGCCGGGGCCAGGTCATGCTCTGTCCGAACTGTCAGGTTATTCTCACCGGCTCTCTGGGTGGTCTGATCTGAGTTTTCGCTTCGACAGACCCAGCACCCGCTGGCACCAGTCAGAACAATGACCTCCTACGTCTCGCGACGATCTCGATCACCAGCCCGCTCCATGCTTCTCCCGTTCAGTTCCAACCTTCTTCGCTCCTTGGCACTACAAGTGCTCGTCCTGATGGGCTCGACAGCCAGTGCCTTCGGCCAGCCGACCCTATCCGACGAAGCCGTAGAGTCGAGCCCTGTCTCGGCCCCGTTCGTCTCGAGTGCCCTGATCGCCTCGATCGTCGAAGCTCTCGAGCAGGAGAGGATCGTCGAGGAAAAGGTCAGCAGTGTCTACCTCGATCCGGCGACCGGCCTGCTCTGGACGACCGCCGATAACGGTCGGGACGTCGATTGGCACCGTGCCGCTACCTACTGCAAAGCGTTGGTACTGGCGGGCTTCGAAGACTGGACCCTTCCAAGCCTCGACGATCTGGAGACTTTGCTCCGACCGATGGCCCAGGGTGCCTACAACCTGCCCGCCAAGTTCCGGCTGACTGCCTGCTGTCCGTGGAGCTCGACGAAGAAAGATGGGCAATCTGCGTGGAACTTCAACTTCCAGTTCAGCAAGCCTTTCTCGGGGGCCTTTTCCTACACCTACGACCATCGGGCCCTGTGCATGCGAAGACCGCCCGAAGAGGAACGAGCCCTGATCGAGCAGTTACAGAAAGAGGCCAAGAAACGATGATGAGGTCGATCCGAAACGGTGGTCTCGAGGCGTGGTGAACCGGAGTCAAGAGGAAGCCGCGCGCCTTCGGACTTCCCTGCGCTGGCTGCAGAGCCACGACAAGCGCCTCGAGATCCAGAGGCGATCCCTGCAGGACCAGCTGGCCGAAGTCGAGTCCGCGATCGACCGACTGAAGTCGGAGATCGAACAAGCTGCAAAGCGCCTCGAGGAGCTCGAAGGAGTCTGAGGTGCCTTCACAGCACCCTTAGAGACCTTCCCAGACCTTGTCCAACACACGGGCCTCTAGCCACTCAGGGCAAGGAATCCGCGAAGGCCCTGGCTTCGGGGGGATACCGCGGTACCCAATGTTCGAAGACGATCTTCTCCGGGAAGATCCGCTCGCCGTAGTAGCTCTCGATCGCCTTCTGATCAGGAGCCAGCTGGCTGCCTTGCAGTGAGACTCCGGCGAACAGCCCACGGGCCCTGGCATAGGAGTAGATTTCCGCTTCTTCATTCGGATCCGAGTCTGGCTGCGTCTCCCTGCCGACTGGACCCGCCGCGACGCTGGCATCTCCTCCCAGAGTGAACTTGCTCGTCATCAGGGATCGGGCAGCTTTCTCGGTCATGAAGAACAGCACCAGGTCACTGGCGTGACCGCCGACCTGCAGCCCCAAGCTGGCGCCGCTGATCTCGATGAAGACAGGCGGGCTCCAGATTCCCCCGTCATCGTGGCAACTCATGACTCCGTTGCCGTGGCGGCCACCAACCAGGAAGCCGCCCTTGACTACGTGAGGGATGACAGCGACACACATGGCCTCCGCCCGGAGGTTGGACGGGACGCCTCCCTCCTTGGCGTCGACCATCTCCTCGTAGACGAGCCTCGCGTTCTCCAGCTTGATGGCCTGTTTTTCCTGAGCACCCGCAGAGGAACACAACGAGACGGCTGCTGCAACCGCCACTGCCAGCACCATGATGAATCGATTCCGCACAGCAGCTCTCTCCCACCAGAATACCGATGACGGCGGAAGTATACGGGATCTGCGGGCCAGCTCAGTGCTGGAGTTGCTTGGACGGTCGCTCCGGTCGGCTATTCTCGACCTCACTGAACAAGAGCTTGCCGTCCTCGAACGAGCCGCCCTGAATTGCCGGACCCAGCACCTCACCGAGCTCGTTGACGGCGATCACTTCCAGTCTGTTCCTGACATCCTCCGGAAGGTCGTCGAGATCCCTCTCGTTCTCGGAAGGCAGAATAATCCGATGAATGCCGGACCTCACCGCTCCCAACACCTTCTCTTTGACGCCGCCGATAGGCAGCACCCGACCCGAAAGCGTGATCTCGCCGGTCATGGCCGTATCGTGCCTGGCCGGCCGGCCCGACAGCGCCGACACCAGCGCCGTAGCCATCGTGACACCTGCCGACGGCCCGTCCTTCGGGATGGCACCCGCCGGACAGTGGATGTGAGCATCTCTTTGCTCGAAGATGTCCTCGGGGATGTCGAGCTCCGCTGCATGAGAGCGCGCGTAGCTCCATGCGGCCCGAGCTGATTCCTTCATCACATCGCCGAGCTGTCCGGTCAGGACAAGCTCGCCTTTCCCCCGCATGGTGCTGACCTCGACGAACATGATGTCTCCACCGACGGGTGTATAGAACATCCCTGTCGCCACTCCGACCTGGTCTTCGCGCGACATCTTCTCGGGATGAATCTTCGACCGGCCCAGCAGGTCCGTGACGCTTGGCGGCGACACCTCGAAGGTCTCCACCTCTTTGGTGGCAATCTTTCGGGCTACTTTTCGGGCCAACCGACCGATCTCTCGCTCGAGCTGCCGCACCCCAGCCTCACGGGTGTAGTGCGCGATGACTTCTGCCAGCGCCTCGTCCGTGATCGTCAGAGTTCCCTCGTCCAGGGCGTTGCCGGTCAACTGTCGAGGCACCAGATAGCGCTTGGCGATCTCCAACTTCTCCCGTTCGGTATAGCCGGTGAACTCGACGATCTCCATGCGGTCCAAGAGGGGCCCCGGAATGCTCTGGATGAAGTTGGCCGTGGTGACGAACAGCACCTCCGACAGGTCGAATGGAACACCGAGATAGTGATCGACGAAGCTGTCGTTCTGGGCCGGATCCAGGACTTCGAGGAGGGCGCTCGCTGGATCGCCCTGGTAGGACACCCCCAGCTTGTCGACCTCGTCGAGCAGAAAGACCGGGTTCTTCGTGCCCGCCTGTTTCATCCCCTTCAGAATGCGACCCGGCATGGCCCCGACGTAGGTCCGGCGGTGACCTCGGATGTCGGCCTCGTCACGTGCGCCTCCCAGTGAGATGCGGACGTACTTTCTACCCATGGCCCGCGCGATCGACTTCGCAATCGAGGTCTTACCAACACCTGGAGGACCGACGAACAGCAGAATCGGGCCCTTGGCGTTCTGGTCCTCCTCGACCCGTCGATCGCCCGTGGCTGGACTGTCTTCAGACGCCTCGTCAGCCATCGAAGCCGCGGCGACTTCGGACCCGCTCTCCAGGATCTCGGAGTCAGATACCAATTCGTCCTCGGCCTTCTCCTTTTGGCGCAGCTCCCGATCGGATTGCAGCTGGCGAACGGCCAGAAACTCCAGGACCCGATCCTTGACATCCTGCAGACCGTAGTGGTCCTCATCGAGAATGTCGGCAGCCCGATGCAGATCCAGATCGTCTTCGCTGCGGGTGTTCCAGGGTAGCTCAGCAACGTTCTCCAGGTAGGTGCGAATGACTTGGTGCTCCATCGACTCACGGTTCATCCGCTCCAAACGATCGAGCTCCCGATCGACTTCCTTTTGCGCCTCGGGGGGAAGGTCCAGAGCATCCAGGCTGTTCTTGAGCTCCCCGATTCCAGGATCGCCATCGGTCTCTCCCAGCTCCTCTTGAATTGCCTTGAGCTGCTCACGGAGCACCATCTCGCGCTGCCGATCGCCAAGCTCTCGCTGGACCTTGCTTTTGATGTCCTGCTGCGCATCGAGCACGCCGATTTGACGCTGCACCTGCAAGAGCACCTGGCGCAGCCTCTCCTCGACCGAGAGGGTCTCCAGGAGCATCTGTCGCTCCAGGTGAGGCACCTCCAGATAGGCGGCAACCAGATCGGCAAGTCGAGCCGAGTCTTCGGCCGAAGTCAGGACCTGCTTGACGACGTCCTCGGGGAATCCCGCCTTCTGCCCCAGCTCGAGCGCCCTTTCGCGGACCTCTCGCTGTAAAGCCAGAAAGGCCGTGTCAGCAGGATCGCTCGGCGACATTTCCTCCGCTTGGCGAACGACAGCCTCCAGGTAGTCACCGCTCGATTCACTGATCCGAAGGGCGATACCTCTGTATTCGCCATGCAGGAGGAATTGAACACCTCCCGTGACTCTCTGCAGCTGGCCGATTCGCGCCACGGTACCGATGGTGTGGAGGCGATCCGGGGTGACCATCTCGCGGTTTTCGCGCTGCGATACCGCGAAAACCAGCTTTTCCTTGGAGCTCGAGACAGCCTGAATTGCCCGCAGGGTACCGGGACGTCCGGCACCGATGGGCGTCGTAACCCCGGGAAAAACAACGGTGTCCCGGAGTGGAAGTACTGGTAACGTCAATGTATCCGACATGACTCTCCTTTGTGGCTGAAGTGCAGCGGCAGGGAGTTTCTCGAATGAATGGCTCGCCCTCCCATCCTCCCCGATCCCTTTGGAGTCCCTGCCCTTTGCCGGGAACGGCTCATCACTTCAAACGTCTGTCAATCGAGGGAAAATTCCCGCCGCTCAGTGAAGCCAAGGACCGCGAGGGTCGTCGTCATCGCGCACGACGTGGATGCCATGTTTCTTTCGCATCCATTTCAATTTGAAGCGCAGCCACTGCTGCTGCAGATGCAATCTGCCACGGCGCAGGAAGTTCTGGGATCGCCAACCGGTCAGAGCACCATAGGTGAAGCCAACCGCCACACAAAGACCGATGAACCCTGCCAGGTCATGGGTGGCCAGGAAGCCGAGAAAAGCAAAGAGAATTTCCAGGAAAAGGAACCATCGCGCTTGAATCGGTAGCACGAAGAAAAGCAGAATCGTGGCGTTCTGATTCATCGTCGCGAAGGCGGCGATCAGAATCGTCAGCACCATGCGCTGGCCTTGCATGAGAACCAGAGTAGAAGCCGGCGGCGGTCCTGGCCCGGTCATCCAATCCGCGAGCAATCCGACCACCGCCGCTGCAACTCCTGCCACCACAGTCGAGGACAGCAGGAGCTTCCAGAAGCCACGTCTACCGAGACGGCTGAGAACGCTGCGGCCGAACAGAAAGAGAATCAGCAGCTCGAGAACGAACCAGAAATTGGGAGCGCCCGTGCCGATGAAGGGATAGGTCGCCAGTTGCCATAGGAACCCAGTTCTCCAGACCAGGGGTGTGAGGCGAAGCAGTTCGGGCAACCATGCCGTCGCCTGGAAGAACTGCAGGGTGAAGGTGCCGAAGACGACACCCAGAAGGATCCACAAGTCCCGTGGTACCGGACCCGTGAGGCCTGCGAATTCCCCACCGAATCCGCCGCCCCTGCCACCCTGGAACGGGTTGCCGCCTCTCATCCCGACCTACCGGAATGCATGTCTGAGTGCAATCGGAATCTCATTCGACTGTCGAGCTCAGCGAGACACCCGGTCGCAGGGAATCTCGCTTGCTCCGCAAGGTATCCAGAAGGCTATCGAAGGGCATGGCGAACTTCTCGAGACCCTCTTGCTGGAGCTCTTCCGTGGCGATCGCCAGATCAACGCCGAGGGAGGCGAGCTCGTCGAGCTCCCTTCGGGCTCCGCTCCAGTCCTCGAGAAGCGTCGGCCCTACCTTCCCGTGATCGCGGAAAGCCTCCAGGGTCTCCGGTGGAATCGTATTGACCGTATTGGGACCGACAAGCTCCTCGACGTAGATCACGTCACGATAAGCGGGGTTCTTGGTGCTGGTACTGGCCCATAGGACTCGCTGGGGGACCGCGCCACGACTTCGCATCGCCTCGAAGACAGCACCCTCGAACACGTCCTGGTATCGAGCATAGGTCAACTTCGAGTTGGCGATGGCGATCTTACCCATGAGCTGGGCTGCCGCCTCGCTGCCCAGGTTCTCCAGTATCTCGTCTACTTTCGTGTCGACGCGACTGACAAAAAACGATGCCACCGAAGCCGTTCGATCCGGGCTCTCGCAGCGCTCCAGACCTCGCAGGTAGGCCCCGGCGACAGCCTCGTAGTGAGCCATTGAGAACATCAGGGTCACATTGACGTTGATTCCTTCCGCCAGCAAACCCTCGATCGCTGGAACGCACTCGCCAGTGGCCGGCACCTTGATCATCAGGTTGGGTCGTCCGACTCGTTGCCAAAGATGCCTCGCTTCGGCCAGCGTACCCTCGGCATCGCGAGCCAGGTGCGGAGACACCTCCAGACTCACAAACCCGTCCCGGCCGCTCGTACTTTCGAAGACCGACGTCAAGATGTCAGCAGCGAGGCGGATGTCCTCGACGACCAGGGCCTCATAGAGATCCTCCACGCTGCCCTCGGGCTCACCGGTCAAATAGTCCTGGATGGCTGAGTCGTAGAGCTCACTCTCGCCAATCGCCTTCTGAAAAATGGCTGGATTGCTGGTCACGCCAGTGACCCCATCGTCCTCCACCATGCGGCGCAAAGACCCGTCGAGCAGAATGTCCCGACGGATGTAGTCCAACCAGACCGCTTGCCCCTGAGCCTGGAGTTGTCGCAAAGGATTCATAGGTTCCTCCTGAAATTCGCGCCAATCGTATCAGGGGAGCCAGACGGGCGGGGTCCGCAGGCATCCGCTCACGACGGCTTGTCCGAGCGCCTCCCTGAGGGTAAGCTGCTCGGAGCAGTGATCGAACAGGTCTGCCTCCCGCTGACGCAATCGAAGGGGGATACGATGCATCACCACCGCCTCTTGGCCCTGGCTGCCGGCCTTCTCGCCCTGGCTATCACTATTCCTGCCCAGGCCCAGACTTGGAGCGGGACCGAAGCCATCGGGATCCAGGCTTCCGACTCGAAGGGCAAGCCCATCCCGGAAGCCCGGGTCGTACTCAGCTTCCAGGGTCGAGGATCCGAGGGCAATCCCCCGCAAGTAGCAACAGATTCCAAGGGCCGAGCCGTCGTCGCGGGTCTTGCTGCAGGCCCCTGGCAAGTCGAGGTTCTACATCCAGATTTCCTTTCCTACGTGGCGGTATTCGAACTGTCGCGCGGCAAGAAACCGTCCATCAACGCTTCGTTCCTGGAGGCCGGAGGCCGGTCTCTGACTCCCATGAAAGTCAAGCTCTCGAAGGGGAACCCGAGGGACGCCAGCTCTCCGCTTCCCTCCCAGGAGGCTCGAACCCAGACAGCACCACCAGTGGAAGCCGCCCCAGCACCGAGGCCGACGATCGAGGACGAGCCAGTCCCGCAGGAGAAGACCGAGCCCCAGCCTGCCCCCGCGCCCGTGAGCCAGGTCGCAGAGGAGCCACCGGCGCCATCAGCCGCCGAGCCTGCGGCTGCGGAGATCGAACCCTCGATTCCGGAGGTGCAGGAAGTCCGAGTTCCAGAGCTCACGCCGATGCCGGACCCCGAGCCAGAAGAGGAAGACTTGCCAGCGCCTCAGGAAGTCGAGCCGCAGCCCGAGCCCACCATCGAAGCGCCCTCTGTCACTGAAGAGCCAGAGAGCCAGTCGGGAATCCCAACAGAGACGGTCGCCACCGAAGCAGCACCCACGGAACTCGAGCCGGCTCTGGCACCCGAGGTGGCGGAAGAGATCGCCGAAACACAGGTACCGCTACCAAGTGAGCCGGAGCCCGGCATCGCAAAACCGGTCGAGGCAGCGCCTCCAATCGAGCTCACAGAGGTCACGGAAACACCCTCCGAGCCTCAGCCTTCAGAGGCTCTACCGGAATCGACGTCTACAACTGCAGTCCAGTCCGGCGTCACGGAGGAGGCTCCGAGTCTGGAGCCGACACCAGCGAAAGTACCCGAATCCATGGAAACAGCCGAGGTCGAGCCAGCTCCGGCTCCAGCAGTCGAGGCTCCCGCGGTCGAACCAGCGGCGCCACCCAGTGCACCACCGATTGCGGTCCCACGGGACGCTCCCGAGATCTCCACCTATCGAGATGGGAGCTGCTCTGAGTGCAGGACCGGAGAATGGGCGGTCACCGCCACTCAGGCGGTCGCCGCCGGTAGCGTCCCATGTCCGGCCGCGGTCACCCCTGCCGCTCGGGAGGCGGCTGATGGCCTGGGGAACTCCATGCAGTTGGAGCTCTCCGGTTTCGTGGGCCCCGCCGCCGACGGCTCGAGCAACGAGGCGCTGAAATCGGCCGAGTCCTCGGTCTCCCAAGCGTACACGCAGAAGTTGGGGCGTTACCTTGGAGGAGTGAGCAATTGTCAGGTTGTTTCGGTAGTTCTTCCAAAGTCCGTCCGCTTCGTCGGTTTTCGATACGAGGCCTACGACGACGCCAGTGGCGGAGAGTGTGCTCCAGACCGCGGTTGTCCACTGGCCCAGGTCCAGTGGCTTGCGAGCCCGGTCGTCCAGCGCGGTTTCAATGCGACGGTGGTGTGGGGCATCTTCGAGAACACCTCCGCAGAGGAACCCCGTTTCGCCAGGCTCAAGGTCTACTTCCGGCCACCCAACGCCAGCTGGCAACCGCCTACGAGGTAGGCACCTCGAGTTGCAGGTGGCCCTCGAGAACTGTGACAGCCTGGCCGGAAAGCAGGACTCGATTCCCTTGCAGTCGGGTCCTCACCACTCCGCCGCGGCGGGAGGCCTGAAAGCCCACCAGCTCGTCCTTGGCCAGCCTTCGGGACCAGAACGGAGCCAAGCAGCAATGTGCAGATCCGGTCACGGGGTCTTCGTCGACTCCGACGGCTGGAGCGAAAAAGCGTGACACGAAGTCGATCTCCGTCTGGTCGGTGCCGCTGGTCACCATGACACCGCGGTCGCAAACCTCGGCAAGGAGCTTGAAGTCCGGCTGTATCTGCCGAAGGATCGATTCGGACTCGACCTCGACCAGGTAGTCGAAGCGGTTCTTGCCGACGTAGAGAGCCTCCACTCCCAGCGCGCGAAGCAGTACTGGGGTGGCCGAGACCGCGTCTGGCGGTTCGGCCGGGAAGTCCATTTCGATCCAACCCTGCCGTTGCTGTGCGACCAACCAACCGCTGAGGGTGTGAAATCGCGCCGGCTCCGCCGGTTCCAGTAGTCCCTGTTGCCACAGAAAGTGTGCACTCGCGAGAGTCGCGTGACCGCAGAGCTCGACTTCGACCTCGGGTGTGAACCACCGCAATTCGAAGCCGTCTTGCCGCGGTTTCAGAAATGCGGTCTCCGACAGGTTCATCTCTCGAGCGACTGAAAGAAGCCATTCGTTGCTTGGATATCTCGGTAGCAAGCAGACCGCGGCAGGGTTGCCGCCGAACGGCTGTGACGAAAAGGCATCGATCTGGACGATCTCGAGACTCATGACTCCACCTCCAATGTGAAGCACTTCACTGCAGCACGACTCCTGCTGGACGAAGAATAGCGCTCTAGTCGGTCAATCCGAAGGGTGCCAACGAAGAGGGGCTTCCACCATGGAATCGACAAAAAAGATCCTCGCTATCATCACGCAGGACTCGGTCTTCGAGAAGATGGAACCGATCTTCACGCGGGCATCCATGGAGGTGACCCGAGCCACCAACGGCACCCGGAGTCTGATCCTGGCTACCAACGTGAGGTACGACCTGATCGTCGCCGAGTATCCTCTTCCCGACCTGAGCATCGTCGACTTCCTCGAGATCCTCCAGTCCCCCACTCTCGCCAACGCCCATTCGCCGGTCGTTCTGCTGACGAAAGACGAGCACGCCGAAGACCTGGGCGCCCAGATCGATAGCGACAGAGTCGAAGTCCTGCCAATCGGCGCCTCTGCCGAGGCCCTGCAACAGCACGTGGCAGCCAGCCTCGGGGTGGCGCAGCGAAAGACGAGCCGCCTGCTGGTTCAGCTGCAGCTCGCAGTCGAAACCGGCAATCTACTGCGCGCCTGTCAGACCTCGAACGTGTCCGAATCGGGCATGCTGATCCACACCAGTCGCCGAGCCCCAGTGGGCAGTGAGGTCGAGGTGACCTTTCATCTGCCTGGAGATCCACGGCCGATCGACGGCGCGGTCAAAGTCGTTCGCCACACCAGTCCCGGCACCGAGCAGACCCAGGGAATGGGCGTGACCTTCGTCCGCCTCCCAGAAGGCGCTCGCGAGCGGCTCCGCGACTACGTTCAGGGCCGGATGGTGATTCGAGAAGAAGAGATCCTCCCCTTCGAGCTCGAGCAATCGCCGGCAGCTCCCTGATTTCTCGGCATCCGCAACACTTGAAGGGTGAGCTCCGCGACTCGAGAGCCCGCTTGACAGCCAAGCTGCATCTGGCCAGAATTTCGTAGCTCGTAGGGCAATTCGCGGATACCCTGGTCTTCAGGCTGGAAGTCGAGCCTGTCTTGCCAGACTCACCCGAGCCGGCGCCGGCGAAGGACGCCTGAGTCCGCCCTCGAAGCTGTATCAACGAGACTGCCATGTCGGAGCAAATCACATCCCTCGAGCTGACCGTCAACGGTGAGACCAGGACCCTCTCCTTTCCGACCCATCACACCTTGCTCGAGGTCTTGCGCGAGCAGCTTCGACTCACTGGGACCAAGCACGGATGCGAGTTGGGCGAGTGTGGGGCCTGCACGGTACTGGTGGACGGTCGACCGATTCTCTCTTGCCTGCTTCTGGCCGCCCAGTTGGCGGGCAAGAACGTCCAGACCGTCGAGGGCTTGCAGGAATCCAATGAGCTTCACCCGCTGCAGACCGCCATGGCCGATCTCAATGCCGCGCAGTGTGGCTATTGCACCCCAGGCATCCTCATGACATCGATCGCGCTTCTGCAGGACGAACAGACGCCATCCAGAAATCAGATCGAAGAAGCACTGTCCGGGAATCTCTGTCGCTGTACCGGGTACCACAAGATCGTCCAGGCCGTCGAGGTGGCTGCCGCTCGAATGCGTGGCGAAGAGCGCCCCTACTCGACCGAAACCCTCCATGGCACTCCTCCTCCCTCCTCCGATGCCGGCTGAATTGTCTGGACGAGAAACTCAAGAGAACCTGGACCAGAACGATGGGTGAATCCAAAACTCGCCACGAGGCCGGTCCCTTCGATCCCACATCGGGTCGTTACATCGGCAGGCCGTTCCGCCGCGTCGATGGTCGGGACAAGGTCAGTGGCGTGACTCGGTTTGCCGATGACCTCGAGTTCCCACGGATGTGTCACCTCCGTCTGGTGCGATCCACGATTCCCCACGGCAAGATCTCGTCAATCGACTTCGGGCAGGCCGAGAAGGTGGCGGGGTATCTCGGCAGCCTTGTCGGCTCCGACATGCCAGAGACTTTCGGCATCCTGCCGGTTTCCCAGGACGAGCACGCTCTCTGTCTCGACCGTGTGCGATTCGTCGGCGATCCCGTCGCAGCGGTGGCAGCGACTTCCGAAGACGCGGCCTACGAGGCCGCCCTCTGCGTCGAGGTCGAATACGAGCCGCTACCAACCATCGCTTCGGTCGAAGAAGCCCTCGGCACTCCCGAGCCTCGCATTCACGACTACGGCTCTGAGGGCAACGTCCACAAGAGCGTGTCTCTGCGATTTGGCGACCTCCAGACCGGCTTCGACAATGCCGACCTGATTCTCGACGATCAATTCTTCTACGAAGGCAACACTCATCTGGCGCTAGAGCAGCACGCTACGGTAGCGGTCCCCGAAGATGTCGACCGGGTCACCATCTACTCTTCGACTCAGACACCCCACTATCTGCACCGTGCTCTCACCCGGGTCTTGGGACTTCCCGCCTCCCGGATCCGAGTCATCGCTTGCCCCAACGGGGGTGGATTCGGCGGCAAGAGCGATCCCTTCAACCACGAGATCGTCGCCGCGAAGATGGCCCTCGAGCTCGGCAGGCCGGCCAAGATAGTCCTCAATCGCGAGGAGGTCTTCTATTGCCACCGGGGGCGCCATCCGGTGGCGATGAAGATCCGAACCGGCTTCTCGAAAGAGGGGGCGATCACGGCCCAGCACCTCCAGACCGCTCTCGACGGCGGCGCCTACGGCAGCTACGGAGTGGCTTCCACGTACTACACGGGAGCTCTGCAGACGGCAACTTACTCGCTGCCGCGCTATCAATTCGACGGTGTGCGCTGTTTCACCAACAAGCCACCCTGCGGTCCCAAGCGAGGCCATGGAACGCCGCAACCGCGCTTTGCATTCGAGGTTCATCTGGACAAGGCGGCAGAGAAGCTGGACCTCGATCCGGCAGACCTGAGACTGGCCAATCTCGCTTCCCCGGGCCAGGTGACCGCCAACTGGCTGCGCTTGGGCACGATCGCTTTGCGGCGCTGCATCGAAGCGGTCGTCGAAGGAAGTGGATGGCGCCAACGCCGAGGCAAGTTACCAGAGGGCCGTGGTCTCGGATTGGCGTGTGGCGCCTACATGTGCGGCGCCGGTCTACCCATCTACTGGAATCATCTCCCGCAGTCGGGAGTCCAGCTCAAGCTCGACCGCTCTGGCGGCATCGCGCTGTTCTGTGGCGAGACCGAAATCGGGCAGGGTTCCGATTCGGTATTGGCCGCACTCGTGGCCGATGTCTTGGGCGTGGATTTGAAGGACATCCGACTCTGCGTGGCAGACACGGACCTCACACCTGTCGACCTGGGTAGCTACTCCTCCAGGGTAACCCTCATGGCTGGCAACGCCGCAGTCCAGGCGGCAATGCGGGCTCGTGAGCTCATCGCGACAGCCGTTGCCGAGCGCCTCGAGACGGCACCTGAGAATCTGGTTTTCGCCAACCGGCGGGTCTTCGACGCGGCGCATCCGGAGGGCGGCCTGAGCTTCGAGGATTCGGTCATCACGACCGAGGCTCGATTCGGAACGCTCGGCACGGTCGGCTCGTACATTCCGCCCCGCTCGCCGGGCAAATACCGCGGCGCCGGGGTCGGGCCTTCGCCCACCTACTCCTACTCGGCCGCTGTCATCGAGGTGGAAGTGGACCCGACGAGCGGCATCTATCGCCCCGTTCACGTCTGGCTGGCCCACGACATCGGCCGGGCCATCAACCCGACACTGGTCCTGGGTCAGATCGAGGGTTCCGTCTACATGGGTCTGGGAGAGGCCATGATGGAGGAACAGGCATTCCGTCGCCTGCCAAGGCACATGTCTGACGCTCTCGTGCACAAGATGCCTTCAATGCTCGAATACAAAAGCCCGACCTGCCTCGATATGCCCGAGGTGACCAGCTACCTGATCGAGGATCCAGATCCGGAGGGTCCCTTCGGTGCCAAGGAGGTAGGTCAGGGGCCGCTACTTCCCATACCCCCGGCACTGGCCAACGCAATCCACGACGCGGTCGGCGTCCGCATCGATCAGGTGCCGATCCAGCCCCACATGATCCACCAGGCCTTGCTGGCAGGTGAAAGAGGTGAAGAAGCTCGATTCGGCCCGACAGGCTTCCCTCGTGTGAACTTCGGGGAGACGCTCCTCGTGCCGACGCCGGACGAGGGTGGAGATGGCAGGGCTAGCAATGATCCCAAGCGGAAGCGCTCTTCCAAGATGCGTGGTGACACGGGCACTATGTCGGACCGCACCGAAGCCCTGAAGCGGAAGGATGGAGCTCTGACCACCAAATGACTCGACTCGCGCTCCGAGTCTTCGAGGAGTGAACAGGAACCGCAATGCTCCGTTTGCCCCAATTCAGATTCCACATGCCGGACTCGACTCGTGAGGCCGCGACGATCCTCGCCTCCGAAGGACCGGGCGCTCGAGTTGTCGCGGGCGGCACCGACCTCTGGCCGAACATGAAACGGCGCCACCAGAAGCCGGAGACGGTCGTCAGCCTCATGTCGATCGGGGATATGGCGGGCATCGATGCGATCGACCCATCCAGCGAGGCTCGGATCGGCGCTACGACCCTGCTCGAGGACGTGGTCCGGGATTCGGCATTGCGGCAACGCTACCCCGCCCTGGCTCAGGCGGTCGCTTCGATAGCCTCGCCTCCCTTGCGCCAAATGGGGACTTTGGGTGGAAACATCTGCCTCGACACCCGCTGCACGTACTACAACCAGACCGAAGATTGGCGCCGAGCCATCGACTACTGCATGAAAGAGGATGGCACGGTCTGTTGGGTCGCCCCCAGCTCTTCGCGCTGTTGGGCGCACACCGCCGCCGATTCAGCCCCCATGCTCGCCGCACTGGATGCCAGGGTGAGCCTGCTGTCGGCCAGGGGCGAAAGGGACCTGGCCCTCACCGACTTGTATCGCGACGACGGCATCGACTATCTGGCGAAGCGCTCCGACGAGATCGTGACGCAGGTGCTGATTCCTGCCGAGAGTGACCAAGAGCACTGTCGGTCGAGCTTCTGGAAGCTTCGTCGCCGTGGTTCCATCGATTTTGCCGTGCTGTCCGTAGCCGCTGCCGTCTGGTTCACTGACAACAACGTCGTCTCTGACGCCCGGATCTTCCTGGGTGCAGTTGGATCGCGGCCCGTTGCCGTGGAGGCAGTTTCCGAACTCCTGCGCGGCCACCCGCTGACCGAGGAGCGAATCGAAGAAGTCGCTCAGCAGGCTCGAAAACTGGCAACACCGATGGACAACACCGATTTCAAGGCCCAATGGCGCGGCCTGATGACAGCACGTTATACCGAGGCAGCACTGCGCGAGATAGCGGGGTTAGAAATAGAGGCCCTGCCTCCCCGTCACAGCCAGCTCCCTTAGTCAGTCCCTCCGACGGCAAGGAAAAAGGCCCCGAAATCCGAGCGGACTCCGGGGCCGAGAGGGAAGTCAGGTCTGGGTCAGATCCGCAGACGATAGTTGACGAGAAAGTTCCGCCTCGACTGCGGGCGGAAGAAGGTGGCGTTCGAGAACTCGGAGTAGAGCTCGTCGCTGAAGTTGTCGATCACCAGGGTCAGGGTGTGCTGCTGTCTGCCTCTTTCGAACAGCACCACGCCGCCGCTCAGGGTGTGTATGGTAAAAGCCGGCAACGTCAAACCAACCGCCGGGATCGGCGCATCGGGATCGTTGACGGAATCGGTACTGCCGTTGTGACGCAAGCGATACTCGACCCAGTACCTACCAGTGGGGCGATCGTAGCGGGTGTGAAAGTTGAATTTGTTCTTATAGGTATCGCCAGTCGGAGTGCCCGTGTCGACCCGCTCGGCATCGAGATAAGTGTAGTTGGCTCCGATAGAGACTCCATTATTGGCGCGCCAACCGATGACGGTCTCGACTCCCTCGTATCGGAGCTTGGAGACGTTCTGCTGCTGTACGACAACACTGGCGCCCGAATCCTCGATCTCCTCTTGCACATCAGGCGGCAGCTGGGCAATCTCCTCGTCGCTCAGGAACTCCTGCACGATGCCGTCCTTGATCTCGTTGCGGAAGATCATGAGCTCGAAGACGGCGTTCATGCGCCTGTACTTCATGCCCAGATCGAAGTTGGTGCTGTTCTCGGACTTCAGATCCGAATTGAGAATCTGATAACCACTGCCTTCTGGCGTCAGACCGTTGAAGAGCCTCTCCACGATATTGGGCGCCCGGAAAGCGGTGCCGGCGGTGCCGACGACATTGAGATTGCTCGTTACCTGATAGACGCCGCTGACCGCCCCGACGAAGTCGTCGTCGGAAAAATCCAAGCCCGTCGTGTCCAGGCCTGGGGTCTCCTTTGCCTTGGTCTCGGTATTCGCATACCGAATACCGGCGGTACCCGAGAACCGGCTGCCGATCAGGAACTGATCCTGGGCGAACAGGCCCCAGGCGATGTTCTCCGCGTTGGGAGTGTTGGCGATGTCGTCCTCATCCGTGAAGAAGGGCGGGGTGATGTCCTCGGGCGGCAGGGTCGGGTCCATCTGCATCGCCAAAGCACCGTAGGTGAACGAGTAGTCGGTGTTGAACGAGTCATCGTCGTAGTACTCGCCGCCATAGGAGAGCAGGTGATTGTCACCCAGGATCTTGCTCGCCTCGGCCCGCAAGCCCAGGGTCGACAGATCCGTGAAGTTCTCGGTGTTCACGCCCACATGGAAGAACATTCCAGGCGGCAACGGTTGCCCGAAAACGACGTCGTCGTAGGCGTCGATATTGTTGACGAGCTCCCGCGAATTCTCCTGGTACAGCAGGTTGACTCTCACCGTGTTCGCCAGGGCAGACTGGAGGGCACTGGCGTTGTACTCCATCGTATATCGGTCGAAATCCTGGAAAGGATAAGTAATCTGGACCTTGTCCAGCTCACCCAGGAGAATCGGATCCACCCAACCGAACCCGGTCTCGCCAGCCCGGTAGCGGTTGAACCGGAACGACAACAGCTGACTGTCGGTGAAGTCGTAAGACAGGAAGCCGTAGACGGAGTCGTCCTGCAGTCCGGTGTCGTTGACCGGGGTGTCGTCCGGCAACGTGATATCGCCATAGCTGCCACCGGCTGCCAGGTAGTCCGAGGAGTCACGGTACGTGGCACCCAGATTGAAGGCCCACTTCTGCTGCCGGCCCTGAACATAGCCTTGAGCCCTGAAACCATCGCTGGCGTCCTGGTACCCGAGTCCCAGGGAGCCAGCCGTCCAACTGCCGTCTCCATAGGCGGGTGACTTGGTCACCAGATTCAAGACGCCACCGATTGCGTCGGTCCCGTAGAGGACGGAAGCAGGGCCTCTCAAGACCTCGACACTGCCGACGCTACCCATATCGATGAGACCCGAAACTTCGCCGAAATCGGACTGTCGGCGGGCGTTGTTCAGACGCAGCCCGTTCTCCATGAACAGGACCCTGAGACCCCGCTGGCCTCGAATAATGGGCCTGGCCTGATTGGGGCCTACACCGTTGACGTCTACGCCTGGCTGTGCCCTGAAGAGATCGACGGCGTTCTCGGGAAGCTTCCTCTCGATCTCTTCCTCGGGAATCACCGAGACTGGAGTCGCAATGCTGAATACGTCGACCTCCGTCCCAGTGGCCGTGACTGTGGTGGCCTCGAAGAAAGAGTCGGCGGGTTCTGTATCCCCTTCGCCTTCGGGGGTTTCGGCATCTGTTTCTTGGTCGACTGTCGCGTCCTCATCCTGCTGAGGCGACGGAGCCGCCCAACTCGAGACCGGCACGATTACCAGCGCCAGCAGGCAGATCCAGACTACTGCTTGTGTCGTTCTGAGCATGGTTCCAAATTCCTTCCAAAAGAGTGTTGCTGATCGTTCTACGGTTTGCCCGAACCCGGATCTCGAGCCCGTGCGAGCAGGTTCCCTCGGGCAGCCACAGCGAGCGTGCCGTTTCGAGGGGTCGGCGGCGTTGTAAACCGATGTCAGCAGGTAGCTGGAGGGGGTCTCGAGGAGTGAGACGGGAGCCACCCTCCCCTGGAGGGGTGCTCGGCGCTGGCGATCGTAAAGGCCAGTAACTGCAGTGGTCGTGAGTTCGCTACTGTGGCTCTTGCCGCGAGCCAGCAGGCCAGCAGAAACGTCGACAACAGCACCAGCGGCGTTGCTGCCGGCAGGACCAGTGCCAAACCGACACTGGTGCTCCAATCTCCCGAGGCTGACGACTCGGTGGAGAGCGGTCCAAGGAAGCTCACATGGAGGAGCAAAACAAGCAGCCAAAAGGCAAGCGCTCTTCGCCCCCAAAGCAAGGGAAGGCCTGCCACCTGCATCCGCCGAAGGCCAATCAAGAGACCGACCGTGACGATCCACCGCACGGCGACAGCCGGCTGCAGCAAACTCAAGTCGGTCAATCGATGCCAGAGAAGCACCAGGTGATAGGCGACCAGTATGACTGCCGCGATCACCGACGGTGCCACGGGAAGCAGACGGCGCAACACCAGGTGGGGACGAGCGTCCGGAGCCGAAGGCGCAGATCTGTCCGTCCGGCTGCCACCCTGGGGCCGACCCGACAGACGTGCTCTCAATGCGATCAAAGACATGTGTTCAGCGGCTCCTACTCAACATTCCCAAACAGACTCTACGAAAACACCGGTGCGAGAGGAACCTCATTAGGGGTAGTGATCTCCGAAACACACGGGTAGCTCGGGGCTATCCAAAAAGGTAGCACTCTCACCTAGCCAAAGAAAGGAGCCATGGAGACATTCCCCTCTGGCTATCGAAGGCCCCAGAACTTGTGCATTTGTGGGGAAAGTCCCCAGTGCGGATTGTCCTTGACCAGTTGCACACACCACTCGAGTGTCCGCGGATCGACTCGATCACCCTCGAAGGCTGGAGAAATCCAGAACTTCTCAGCCTTGACCGAGGTTTCGGGAAGGGCCTGTCCGTATGTACGAACATATTTCACCTCGTCAGCAACCCGTTGTCGAATCGCGTGCTCGGCGACCTTCGGGCTGACCGTGACCCAATCCAGGCCCGGCGGCAGCTCGACGGTCCCATTGGTCTCGATAGCCAGCTGGTAGCCGGCCTCGTGCAGCGCGTCGATCAACGCCCGGTCGATCTGGAGAGCTGGCTCTCCGCCAGTCAGCACCACCCAGGAGCACTCTGCGGTGAGAGCCTTCAGCTCGGCGAGGATCTCATCGACGGTCAGGTCCCGGCCAGATTCGAACTCCGTGTCGCAATCGAAACCATGGGTCTCGACCTTACAGGTCAAGTTACACTTCGAAAATCGCAAGAACAGACTCGGCTGTCCCGTGCGCGCACCTTCACCCTGCAGGCTGAAGAAAATCTCGTTGATCCGATAGGACTTCATGGGTAGGGAGCTCATTCTCGAGCCGCCAGAGCCACCGCGAGAGGCAGACTCTAGCGGAGAATCGAGACGATAACCAGACCGATTGCCACTGCCAGGTAGTGCAGGCCAAGAGAAGCGAGCAGGCTGCCCGAACGCTCTCTTGCCATCCCGAGCGCCAAGCCGGATACGGCAGCTCCAAAGGGAAGAATCCAGGACGACAGACCGGGCCACCAGAGGTCCGTAATCACCAGGGGTCGGAGGATCAAGCTCCAAATGACAAACAGCAGCGCGGATATTGCAACAGGCCACGACACGAACCAGCGGCCCTGGGCGTGTTGCACGCTGAAATCGTGCACCATGACGCCGTGCGCCACGCCGCGAAAGACGACCTCTGCAAGCAGCGGGAAACCCACCAGTGCCAGGAGCTGTGGCACCCCGAAAGAGCCCAGCGTCCCGGCTTGCAACCAGGACTGCAAGAAGACCCAGACCCCTCCAGCCAGGCCGCCCAGAGCGACGACCGGAGCCATCAGAGTCCAGCCCCTACCCTCAGGAGCTTGCAGGCCGAAGACCCGCCGCTTCCGCCGACGCCCCAGCAACAAGAGACAACAGATCGCGACTGCGCTGGACATCGCGAGGAACTCCAGCAGGCGGTCTGAGAACAGGCCCAGCGGCTCATCAACCACTTGATTCCACATCACGACGAGCCAGCCTGCCACCATGGGAAGCGCGCTGAGGCCCACTGCGAGCCCAATCGAGCGCAACCGGTCCCACAGTCCGGGCCGGCGATAGGCCAGCTTCACTGCCTCGGCGATGTCGACCGGACTCATGGCGGTGCCGGTCTTGCGAGGCGAGCCGCCAATCTCCCCCGAGCCACCCCAGCGATTGCTCGAGCCGCCGCGCTGGACGGCAGGGTCCAGCACGTTGAGCTTGCGAAAAGCCTCGTTGAGATCGACTGGCAGAAACGGATCTACCTGGCGTAGCGTGTAGACGCCAGGCCCCTTCTGCAGCCCAACGATCCCGAGCCGCTTGCCATACAAACGCTTCAGCTCCTTCTCCAGCTCGTAGATGCCGCAATCGCAGCGGCAAACCACAGCGATCCTATTGTCAGTGAGCTCGGTCTTCGCGAGCTCCTCGATACCGCGAAAGGCCTCGAAGAAGTCCGCCGGGTACACCATCTGGTCTAGCAGGCGCAGCTGATCCCGGAGGTACCTGAGCAGGTCGGCTCCCTCCCACTTGCCATCCGTCTTGAGCTTCAGCTCGGTTTCCCGCAGCGACTCGAGACTGCCGGTGATCTCGTCCACCATCTGTCGCGGATAGCCGGAGAGCTCGTACAACTCGAGGCCGTGCGAGTCGATCAGGCCTTCGAGTCTCACCAGGGGAACCACCGCATTGCGGATCGCCGAGTCCTCGGCCTGTAGATGCATGCCGTTGCACAATACCCAGACGGCCAGTACGACATCCAGGTCCGGCTCATTGGCGTACACCTGCCAGGGCTTCTCCCTCAGATCCAGACCACGGGCCACCAGCACCAGGGCCTGTTCACAGGTCGACAGCGTGAAGTGTCGGACACAACCCTCGTGATGATCCAGGTTATAGACACGCCGTTCGAGTTCCATGAAGGGCTCGCCTTGCGCGACGCCATCCAGAAATATGGTCCCCTCATCCGCCTTGCGGGCGGCACTCGCAGTGAAGGAAAGATCGCGATCGACTCGAACCATCAACTCCGGAGCCTCGAGGCAACTCAGATACGAGCCAGCCTCGTCTTCTCGGATGACGTAGCGGTCAGGTACCTCGATAGAGCCCTTCTGCCTCGGCTTGACCGGTCGGACAGGGCGATGGAAGAAGCCCGCCGTTGGGTGGGATTCCTCGGCCCCGCGCTCGGCACGCGACGAGAAAGCTAGCGAGGGAGTGCGCGAATTCGCTTCCATTGAGGACACTCGAGAGAGGCAGGGGCGCTCGATTCTACCAGTAACCGACGAAATCACCGGAATGTCCAGCTGTCATCGATCTGCTAGCATCCCTGGGCTGTGCCACCCACAGGCCCCTCTGAGCACCAGTTCCGGGAAAATTCCCGAGCCCCACTGGCGGCTCCGGTGCGCCTTCAATTCGACACCTTGGAAGAGCCCCAGGATGGCTTCACAGCCAATCTGTCGATCGGCGGCATGTTCGTCCAAGGAAGGAACCCAAGACCGGTCGGTACGCTCCTGCGCTTCGAGCTACAGTTGGGCGAAGGAGAACCCATCCGTGGAGTTGGTGAGGTCGTCTGGATTCGTGCCCACTCGCTCGGTCCCGAGGTCCCCTCCGGAATGGGTGTCCAGTTCGGGCATCTCGACGAGACCAATCGCGACAGATTGAGGGCCGCAGTTTTCGAGGCGCTCGAAAGCCTCGGAGTCGAGGGGTTGACGGAGCCAGCGCCCAAAGGCCCCGTCCAGCGACCGCAACTACTGCAAAGGCCTGACCACCGCTCGGACACGGTTCCATCGCCGGAACAGCCAAGCACCAGGAAGACTGAGTCTCGAGCCAAGTCGCCGCCCGCCAAGGTGTCCGGGAGCAAGGTCTCGCGGCAGGCCAAACCAGACAAGAAGGGTGGACAATCCCCAATGACGGGCAGGACGAAGGGGCTTCTTGTCATTCTCGGTCTATTGGTGCTGCTGTTTCTATTCGTTCTCTAGTCACCTGTCGAAGGGCCTCGGAATGAAACGCAATTGCACTCCCAGGGCGGCCGGCCAAAATCTCGCCGGCCGCCTTCCAAGCCTTGCTGAGGGGTTTCTGGTCCTGGCGCTAGTGCTCGGGGCGAACGCGGTTCAGGGCTCCATTCCTCCCCTGACCCCATCCTCAGAAAGGCCTCCGGAGATCGGCTTCCAGGGCGAGGGAGCTGATCGCCTCGCGGTGGAGCGTGAGGTTCTCCTCCTCGCCCCGAGCGCAAGCGCGGAGAGACCAAGTCTCCAGGACCTCGAAGTTCTCGTTGATGGAAGTCCCGTGCACAAGATCGATCTGCGCCGGCTTGACAAGGGTACGACGTCCGGAGCCTCCTCTTGGCACTTCGAGGTCTATCTGGATCCCGTTCTTTCCACCCGCAGCGGGATGCAGCAAGCATTCGAGTGGTTGGGTTCCCAGGCCGAGAATTTGACCCGCATTGGGGCCGTTCGAATCGTCGTCGCCGAGCCCTTCGCCGAGACGGCCCTCGAGTCGACGCGCGATCCGGAGGCAATCAGAGAAACCCTGGAGCTCTACTACGACCTGGTGGAAACGGCCGGCGAGCTGGAAGATCAGCGGGCGGCCCTCCGGGAACCCGAGCAAGGCCGACAGCTGCTGGATCCAGGAGCAGCCCTCAATCGTGAGCTCAATATCCTGTCCGATCACTTGGGCGAGCTCGCCGGATGGCTAGCGTCCGGCAATCAGGGAACGCCTCGCTGCCTGATCGTGGCGCAAGAGGCCGTCGATCATTCACCGCAGCTCTTCTACGGGGGCACGTCGGCTACCGAGACCAACGAGGACGCAGGGCTCCTGCCTCAGGTCGGCCAATTGCTGGCCGTGACTGGTTGGACCGTCGTCGGACTCGAGCCCAGACAGTCGGCCGACGAGCTCTTCCCCGCCTCCCGATCAGGGGTCCGGGTACTGGCAGACGCGACTGGGGGCCTCGTCGCTTCGAGCCGCGACGAATTTGCTGCCGCTCTGAGCGCGCTGGGCGACGCCCAGCGCTTGCGAGTCATGGTCGCTGGCGAATCGACAGGCCAGCCTCTGACGCTCCAAGTGAGGGCCGGGGATTCAGGCCAAGGCGTTCTGGCACCCAAGTGGATCTCCGCGGCAACTCCGCTCTGGGTCTCGGCAGCACGGGCTGGTCGTCTCTTCGACGAGCCTGACGCCGACACTCACTCACTTCCGATCGAGGCGATTCTCCGGCCTGACACCGCTGACGCCTCTCGTCCCGGCATGATGGGAGCACTGCTCGAGATCGGCCTGGACCTGCAAGGCATTCAGAACGTCGAGAGCCCCCAGTTCAGGGTCACGATGGCGCTGACCGTCATCGACGACCCACCGTCGATCGGCTATGAGCAGATTCGGCCTGGCAGCCTGTCGGGGATGGACCGCTGGCGGTACCGCCAAGCGATCTTGGTGCCGGAGGACTTGACGCAAGGCGTCGTCGTCGTCGAGGAGCTCAACACGGGGTTGTGGGGCGCGGCCACGCTCGACATTTCGAATCACTCCCTGGGAGGAGGTAGCGGCCGACGGGTCGCAGAATGGAACGCTCCACGCCGCTCATCGGAGACCGGCTCCAGCGGCTCCTCGACGGCCGGCAAGCTGATCCGGCTGCTGCCGCCGAGGCGCCAGCCGGTGACAGGCAAGGTCCGGATCGACACTCTCGGCAGTGATCCGAGGGTCGCGCAGGTCGAGTTCTTTCTCGACAACGAGAAGGTGGCAACCGACCCGAAGCCACCATTCCGCACCGTCATGGAGTTCGGCGCCGAGACCAAGCCCCACGTCGTTAGAGCCGATGCCCTGTCCGGTGACGGCCGGCGCCTCGGGTCGCACGAGATTCGGATCAACCAGGTAGGTCGCTCCTTCGAGGTGCGCATTCGGGACATCGAAGGCGACCCATCCTCGGGCAGTGCCGTCGTGACAGCCGATGTGAGCGCTCCACCGGGCCGCAGCCTAGATCGCGTCGAGTTCTACTGGAACGAAGAGCTGGCTGCCACCCTTACCGAGGAGCCGTTTCGCGCCGAGCTCACCTCCCCTGCCCCCGGCGCACAGGACTACGTTCGGGTGGTGGCCTATCTGGACGATGACAGTTCCTTGGAGGATGCCGTACTGCTCGATCCACAGAGCCTCAGTGAGCTCGTCGTGGTCAACCTCGTCGAGCTCAACGTCGTCGTCAGCGATCGCGATGGCCAGGTCGTTCGGGGGCTCCAGCCAGAGGACTTCACCATCAAGGTAGGCGGCGAAAAGAGAACCGTGGATCGCTTCGCCTTGGCGGCCGACGTGCCACTGGTTCTAGGCCTCGTCATCGACACCTCGGAGAGCATGTGGGCCCTGATGATCGATACCAAGAAGGCGGGAGCACAGTTCCTCGGCGCCACCGTCGGACCATTGGACCAGGCCTTCCTCGTCGACTTCGACAGCAAACCGCGACTCGCTCAAGCCACGACCGGCGACCTATTGGAGCTCTTCTCCACCTTCAATTCGTTGGAGCCCGAGGGCCTGACCGCCGTTTACGACGCCATCATCTTCTCGATGCTGCAGTTCGAGGAGGCCGAAGGTCGCAAGGCTCTGGTCTTGCTGACGGATGGAGACGACGTGCAGAGCCGCTATGGGCCCAGGCGCTGCATTCAGTACGGGAAGCAGCTCGGTGTGCCGGTCTACATCCTGTCCCTGGCCGGAATTCAGAATCCCCGCCGCGCGCTCAGGAAGATCGATCTCGAGTCTGTCACCGAGGGTACGGGCGGGGGGATCTTCTACATCACGCAGATGGACCAGCTCGACGAGGCCTATGCCCAGATCAACGAGGAGCTTCGCAGCCAGTACATCCTCTCCTTCTCCACCGAGCGCGCCCTCGAAGAAAGCGAGCTGCGCAAGATCAAGGTCGAGGTGGCTGGAAAGCAGCTGTCGGTCAGAACCGTTGTAGCCGGTCAGCAGAGCGAGTAGGAAGACCGGTTCAATCGAGCCGGCCGTTGTCGTTGAGAATCACCCACTTCCCACAGACCTCGCGAATCCGCTGTGGCTCCGGGGCTGTCAGGGCTTGATCCGAGAAGCGGCTGATCTCGGAGGTCTCGATGTGAGCCAGCCGCATGGCCTCCCTCACCGCAGCAACCAGGGCGAGAGGGTTGTGGCTGTGCGACTCGACGCAGATCTCGGGATATCGAGGATGGGCTACCATGTCTCAAGCGTGATCGTTTGGCCTCATATAAATAGACGCTCGAGGAGGCCAAAACGTTTCATCCAATTTTCCGCTGGTCGTTAGAATCGCCAAGATGGTGAAGGACAAGCTGGAACAGATCTTCGATCTCGAACAGGCGGGAACCACAGTTTCCACCGAGTTTCGGGCTGGCGCAACGACGTTCCTGACCCTTTCCTACATTCTCTTCGTCAATCCCCAGATCCTCTCGCAAGCGGGGCTTCCCCGTGAGGATGTCGTCGTGGCAACGGCGATCGCTTCGGCCACGGCCACGCTGCTGATGGGCCTGTGGGCCAATCTCCCTTTCGCTTTGGCGCCTGGAATGGGCCTCAACGCCTATTTTACCTTCGGAGTCGTCGGTGCTATGGGTGTGGATTGGCGGATCGCCCTGGCGGCGGTGTTCATCGAGGGACTTCTCTTCCTGATCCTGGCTGTAACGGGGGCCCGAAGTGCCCTGGTTCAGGCCATCCCGGTGCAGATCAAGGTCGCAACCATGGCCGGAATCGGCCTCTTCCTGGCCATGATCGGACTGCAAAGCTCGGGCGTCGTCGTCGATCACGCCGACACCCTGGTTGGCATGGGTGACATTCGCGCCGCACCTACCCTTCTTGCCATGGCCGGCCTTTTGCTGATGGCCGCACTGATGACCCGACGCATCCGAGGCGCGATTTTGTACGGGATCTTGATCGTAGCTGGCGTGGCCTGGATCTCAGGGATCGCTCCAGGGCCCGAAGCGGTCCTGACAATCCCCTCGCTCCCCCGCGAGACATTGTTCGCCTTGGACTTCCACGGGCTCCTGACGGGCAAGATGCTCGGCGTCATCCTGGCGTTCCTGTTTGTCGACTTCTTCGATACGGCAGGGACGCTTATCGGCGTCGGTCGCCTGGCCGGCTTTGTCGATGACAGGGGTCAACTGACGCGCGCCAATCGAGCCTTCACGGCGGATGCCGTAGGCACCTCGGTCGGCGCACTGCTCGGCACGAGCACAGTCACCAGCTACGTCGAATCCGCCACGGGCGTCGAAGAGGGAGGACGGACGGGGTTGACTGCCGTGGCCGTGGCCATGCTCTTCCTCTTGTCCTTGTTCTTCACTCCGCTGCTCGTCGCCGTACCTGCCATCGCCACTGCACCCGCCCTGATTCTGGTCGGAGCTCTGATGATGCGCGGTTCGAAGGATCTCGACTGGACTGCTCCCGATCAGGCGGTTCCGGCCCTGCTGACCATCGCCGCCATGCCTTTTACCTACTCCATTGCCAACGGAATCACGCTCGGGCTGGTCTCGTTCGTCATCATTCGCGTCCTGTCAGGGCGCTTTCGGGAAGTCCATCCGCTGCTCTACTTGCTGTGCGGGCTGCTGATCACTTTCTACGCGTTTCGTTGATGAGACCACCCGATGGGACTCGGGCGGCGCTAGAATGGCGCCCGAGGCCCGAGCCGGGCCCCCAAGGAGACCAAGCATGGAACTCGATACCCTCATCCAACATGCACGGGGTGAAGCTCCCGCCGATCTCCTGATCGAGAACGCCAAGGTCGTCAACGTCCTCAGCGGCGAGATCCAGGAAACCTCCGTGGCCCTCGCACGATCCCGCATCGTTGGGCTGGGGGACTATCCGGCTCAGGACCGATTGGACCTGGAGGGGGCCTATCTGGCGCCCGGCTTCATCGACGCCCACGTGCACATCGAAAGCAGTCTCGTGCCACCGGCGGAGTTTGCTCGAGCCGTGGTTCCAAGGGGCACCACGACGGTCATAACCGACCCTCACGAGATTGCCAATGTTCTAGGCACCGAGGGAATCCGCTTCATGTTCGAGAGCGCCAAGGACGGGCCTCTCAGCATGTTCGTGATGGCACCGTCTTGCGTCCCCGCCACCCACATGGAGACTGCCGGCGCCACCTTGCACAGCTACGATCTGGCGCCGTTCAAATCCGACCCGTGGGTCATCGGCCTGGCGGAAGTGATGAATTTTCCCGGTGTCTTGTCGGCCGACACCGAAGTATTGGCAAAGATACAGGCGTTCGACGACTACCCGATCGATGGCCACTGCCCAGGTCTGAGCGGTAAGGACCTGGCCGGCTACGTGGCGGCTGGCATCGGCTCCGATCACGAATCCACGACGGCAGAGGAGGCCCGCGAGAAACTCCGAATGGGACTGACCATTTTCATTCGAGAGGCGAGCAACGCCCACAATCTGGAGGCATTGCTACCGCTGGTGAATGCGGACAACCAACATCGGTTCTGCTTCTGCACGGATGATCGCCAGCCCAGGGATCTGCTGGACCAGGGCCACATCGACTACATGATTCGAACCGCCATAGCCCGCGGTCTGGAACCGATTCGCGCGATTCGTATGGCCACCTGGAATGCAGCTCGGTATTTCGGGCTTTCCGACCGTGGCGCCATCAGCCCAGGCAGGCGAGCCGACCTGGTCGCCTTCAACGATCTCGAAGCTCCCTCGCCTCACTTGGTGTTCCGGGGCGGTCGGCCCGTAGCACGGGAAGGCAGAATGCTCCTCCCCCGTCTGGCCCATGACTCCCATCCGTTGCGTAGCACCATGAATATCGACTGGGACCGGGTCGACTTCTCCATCGACAACCATGGCGGCCAGGCTCGGGTCATCGGCATCATTCCCGATCAACTCGTCACCAAGCACCTCACGGCCACCTTCGAATCTGATACGGCCGAAGCTGAAGCCGATCCCAGCCGGGACCTGCTCAAGATCGCCGTCATCGAGAGGCACCGAGCCTCTGGAGCCATGGGCAAGGGCTTCGTTCAGGGGATGGGACTCGAGCGCGGGGCGCTGTCTTCCTCTATCGCTCACGACCACCACAACCTGGTAGTCGTCGGCGCCGATGACACCTCTATGTGGACCGCAACCCGACGGGCCGCAGCCCTGGGTGGAGGATTGGTGGTCGCCGAAGGGGACCAGGTGCTGGCTGAGCTACCTCTGCCCATTGGCGGCCTGATGAACGACTCTCCCGTCGAGGAAGTGCGGGACGGATTGGACAAGGCAATCGCGGCAGCTCGAGGGCTCGGCTCCAGTCTCCATGACCCCTTCATGGCCATGAGCTTCCTGGCCCTGGAGGTCATCCCGAGCCTGAAGCTGACCGATCAGGGTTTGATCGACGTCGATCGCTTCGAGCGGGTACCGCTGTGGGTCGAGTGAGACCGGTCGAGCCGCCCCCTCAACCAGCCTCCCACCGAGCTACGGGATCACCGAGCACTTCCAGCCGCGGCTGAAGACCCAAGCCTGGAGCTTCAGAGGCAGCAAGGCGGCCCTGGTTCCGCTGCGGCGCGCCTTCAGCGGTGCTCACCGTGACATAGCTATTGAAATCAGTGGCGGTAAACAGCATCTCCGTCGGTGTGCTGTGAGCCAGATGAGCAATGGCCGCCGTTGTGATGTCCCCTCCCCAGCTGTCCTCGATGGTCATCGCGATTCCCAGTGAAACGCACAGGTCTCGCGCCTGACGGGCCTTCGTCAGACCCCCGAACTTGCTGATCTTGATGTTGACCACGTCCATGGCTCCATCGGCGTGGCCTCGCAGCAGAGGCTCGATTCCGTCGATCACCTCATCCAAGACGAAAGGATGGTCGGTGCGGCGGCGAATGGTCAGACACTCTTCATAGCTGGGGCAAGGCTGCTCGATGTAGACATCGACGTCTCTCACAGCGCGAACCACCCGCGCTGCCTCGTGCATCAGCCAGCCGGTGTTGGCATCGGCAATCAACTTGTCTCCACTCTCGATCACCGCCGCGACAGCGCGAATTCGCTCGATGTCGGTATCGGGGTCGCCACCCACCTTCAGCTGGAACCTCCGGTAGCCTTCAGAGCGATAACCCTCCACGCTGGCTGCCATTGCTTCAGGGCTCTCCTGGGAGATCGCTCTGTAGAGCACGAAATCTTCCTCATAGCGGCCCCCGAGTAGAGTGCACACCGGTTGCCCGGTCACCTGACCGAGGATGTCCCAGCAGGCGATATCCAGAGCAGACTTGGCGTAGGGATGACCCTTGAGGTGATGGTCCATGAGCCGGTTGATTCGGTCCAAATGGGTCGGATCCTCGCCGAGCAGATGCGGTGCGAGCTCCGCGATGCCAGCCCTGGCACCGGGGCCATAGGCCGGTAGGTAGAAGGGACCCAGAGGGCAGACCTCTCCAAAACCGGTAACGCCCGCGTCGGTTTCGATCTTCACGATCGTGCTATCGAAGACTGTGACCGACTTGCCACCTGACCATTTGTAACTACCTTCATGCAGTGGAAGATCGACCTGATGGATGGTGATGCTCTGAATCTTCATCCCTCGGATCCTCCCTCATCGAGCAGGCCCAGACAGAAATACCCGTCCAGAGGCCCAACGTAGAACGTGACTGGACCCTCCGTTCCGCGGTACTTGTTGAAGCACTTGGCAGTGACTTCGTCTTCCCCGGCCTGAACCGTGAGGGAGATCTTCTGTGCCTTCTTCGGCACGGTGAATTCCCCGCTCCGCTGTACCCATTCGTTCTCGTCCAGGGACCAATCTTCGCCGGGCGCAAACGACTCCTTGCCGACTTTGAACGAAACCAGCTCGCCCCCCAACATGGAATAGGAGGTGAACCTGCCGTCTGGGAAGAGCTCCAATCGCACCACGGTACCTGCAAGAAAAGCTGCCAGTGCCTCCTCACCGATGCTCTCTTTCATCGACTCTTCGGTGACCCCGAGGCTCTGGTTCTCGAGATCCATCATGGCCATTTCCATGCCTCTGCGGGCCTGCTGCCCGACGTCTCCCGTGCCGATCTGAGCTAAAGACGGCACCGCCCAGGATCCGACAATCGCCAGGACTGCCAGTGCAAATAATGCTCGTTTCATGACGAACCTCCTGAAGAAGACCTCTCGATTCCCATTCTCGCTAGATCTGTCACTATAACCCCAGGCCGCACGGAGGGGCGACATGGAACGTGCCATCACGACTTCTGACGATTGTCGACTGACCTATTGGTTGAGGCGAGCGCCAGACCAGCCGGCACCCGTGATCCTGATGGTCCACGGGGCCGCGAGCAATCACAGCCGATGGTCCGAGCTCGTCGATGCAACGTCTCTTTCAGGCTCGTGGGACCTGTTGCGGCCCGACATGAGGGGCAACGGTCAGTCCTTCCATCGCGGCCGGATCGGCCTCGACCTCTGGAGTCGGGACCTCGCACATCTGCTCGATGCCGAGAGTTATCCCAAGGCCCTCCTGGTCGGCCACAGTCTCGGGGCGCAGATCGCCATTCAATTCGCGCACGATCACCCTGAAAGGGCACAAGGCCTCGTTTTGATCGACCCGGTCGTCCGGAGTGCACTGATCGGGAGCCAAAGAAGGGTCAGCCACGCCCGTCCACTGTTTCAAGCTGCAGTCTGGGGCATTCAGAGCCTCAACGCCCTGGGTCTCAGGCGGCGCCGAATTCCCGACAGGGACCTTCGAGAGCTCGATCGAGAGACTCGCGCCGCCCTCCAGGAAGGGCAGTCGGCCGAAGAGATCGCCAAGCGGTACAGCGCCCTGGGGCCCATTCTCCGGTACCAACCCACAGCCAACTACCTACAGCAGCTCATCGCCACAACCGCGACTCTGCCCGACTTGGAAACCATCACCGTTCCCGTTGCGATTCTTCTTTCCACTGGCATCACCTTCGCGGATCCTCAGATCAACCGCGAGGCTCTCGAGCACTTTCCCGACGTAGTCTTCACGAGCATCGATGCCAACCACTGGCCCCTCACCGAGAGCCCCGAGGCGGTAAGAGAGGCAATCGAGGAATGGGTGAACGAACGGTTCCCCAGGGCCTCGGCATCCCTGAGCCCCTAAGCCCTTAAGCCCCACGAAACAACACTCTGCCTCGCTCAGGGTGAGTAGTAGTTGTGGTACTGCTTCAGGCGACGGTAGTTGCGGTCGGTCCAGAGCCGCTCGCGGTCGGGTCGGGGATTTGGATCGTTGTTCTCGTACACGTGGAGCTCGTTCCCATTGAGAACGATGACCTCTTCGCGCCAGTCGCCCAGCACATCGGCCACATAGAGCCGGTCGGCCTCTTCCTTGAAGATTCTCACGAATCTTCCTGTCAGGGGTTCGAAGAGCACGACACTGCCTCTCTTATGACGTTCTTTCGCACAGGCGAGCTGGGTCTCTTCGCCCGTCCAGTCGATGGTGTGGATCACTTCCACTCCCTCGGCAGTCCAGCCCAGAGGCGCGGACCGCTTCATCTCGTACTCGAAGACCATCTCTCCACGACTGTTGAAGACGAACGGCTTCTGGTGCTTCCTGTAACGACTTCGACACCAGACGAAGACCTCGTCCGAGTCCGGGGAAAACCTCCCCACCGCCGCATTCTGAGGCTCCTGCTCTCGGAGGTGGTTTCGCCAGACGGGTCCGTCCATGCCCAAGACCTGCACCTGATCCGATCCTTCCTCGAGAAGAACGACTTCCAGTCCCGGAATGTCGGGCACCAAGTCGTTGACAAAGACGCTATCCATGTGCCCTTCGAAGTCCGCAGGCTCGGCGATCACCTCCCCAGCAGCAGATACGATCTGTCCTCCCAATACCTCGTCTCTTCCATCGCCATCGAGGTCACTCAACCGGGCACCGTTGTGGGCACAGGATTCGAAGCTGTCGGAAGACCAGAGCGGCTCCTCACCATTCACCAATCCTTCGTACGAGTAGGCGGCGAGGTACTTGCCGGTCCGATACCCTTCAAGATTGGTGGCCTGCAGAAGGAGGTCCCGGTCCCCCTCCCCCCGAAAGTCGGCGACCATGGCCAGCTCCCACCGTTCGGCCCCTGCGGGGATCGGTGGACTGACCTGAAGCTCGGATCTGCCCGTCGCTCCATCGACCACATGAAGAGCTCCATCCTTGGTCAGGAAGACCACTTCGATGGCGCCGTCTCCATCCACGTCCCCAGCTGCCACACCGGGGCCGTTGTGCCCGGGAAGGCCATTGGCTTCGCTCTTGCTGCTGACCACGATGTCGCTTCGCTCGATCCAAAGCTCGCTTCCGCTGTTGTCGTACACCGCGAGATGACCAGGCACCGTGACCACAAAGTCCGGCCGCTCGTCCTGGTTGAGGTCGGCGACCACCAGGCCGCCGGCCGAGGTCTCCGGGGCTGGAATGTCGAGTCGCACGGTCAGACTCGGCACCTCGGGACGAACGAGTGCCAGCGGCTTCTGACAGCCGATAGAGGACAGCAGCGCTACAAGCGATAGGATGGCCCTAGTCATGATTTCGATCACGGAATCCAGACCTTACAAACTGCGCTCTGGAATCCGGCATTCCGCTACTCGACGGAATTGTAGCGTCGCAGGCGCTTGCTTCCCCAATTCGCGCCTTCGGGTCTCGAGAGGAGGTCACGCCCATGGATAGCCGAGTTGTTCCCATGCACGCAATGTTGCGACTGCATACCCGCCTTTTCCTGAACTGCTTCGACGAGGTCAGTGACGAGACTGCCCGCCTGAGGCCCAACGAGGATACCAGCAGCATGGCCTACATCGGCCTGCACATGCACGATGCCCGACACTACATGGCCAAATTCGTCGGACTGTCAGAGTCCAACCCGTTCGAGCAGATCACCGCGTCGGCACAAACGATCGACGAGATCGAAATCTACCCTTCCCTGGCAGAGATGCGGACCGCCTGGCTGGAGGTGACGGCAGCGCTCGACAACAGGTTCGAGACACTCGACGCCGACTCGCTCTCACAAACACCACCCGTCATGGAGTACTCGTTTCCATTCGAAGACGAGTCCCTACTTGGCAGCATCGGCTTCATGCTCCACCATGAGGCCTATCACATTGGGCAACTGGCCCTGCTACGCAGGATTCACCGATTGCCAGCGATGAGCCTTCACGTTTGAGACTGAAGAAGCGACAACAGGCTTCGCCGCCGACTCTCGTTGTCGGCTCCAACCATCGAATCGCAATCGCGATCGCCCGATGCCTGGACCGCCACGGCATTTCTGTCGATATCGCGTTTCCACGAGACGTGCCTTGTCGATCCGTCCACATTCGCCAGCGGCACCCCATTGGCTCGCTGGAAGACCCGTCAGCGGTTGCCGAGACATTGTTGCGGCTCATCGACCAGGATGGGTACGACACCATCTTTGCCACCAACGATCTGGCACTCGCAGCCATTGCTCAGCATCGCCACCTGCTCAGCGCATCGGCTCATATTGCTTGTCCGCCCGCCGAAGTCGTTGCATCCGTTCTGTCCAAGGAGAAAACCCTCGCTGCCGCCAAAGCACTCGGCTTCCGTTTACCGAGAACACAGATGGGCGCGACTGTCGACCGAGCGGATGATCTGCACCTGAGCTTCCCCATCGTCGCCAAGCCCGCAAACAAAGCACTTCGCTCTTCGGTCAAAGTCCTCCACATCGAAGACGAGGAGGCGTTTCGAGGGTTTCTAACGGATTGGCAAGGAGCTCGCCATCACTTCCTGTTCCAGGAGTACGTGCCTGGAATCGGCATTGGAGTGGAGCTACTGATCGACTCTGGAAAAGCCCTGGCAGTATTCCAGCACGAAAGGGAAGAGGATCTGCCTGCGACGGGGGGTGTAAGTGTGCTGGCTCGAGCTGTCTACCCTGATGAGCAGCTGCTGCAGATGTCGAAAGCTCTGCTTGAAGAGCTGGGTTGGCAGGGCGCGGCAATGGTCGAGTATCGCTATCATCCGGAGACTCGAGAGGCCACCCTGATTGAAGTCAATGGCCGGTTCTGGGGATCTCTCGCGCTCGCCGACGTCGCAGGACTCGAGTTTCCCTGGTATCAATGGCAGCTCCTGCACGGCATGGACCCGCAGGTGCCAGAGAGCTACCGAGTAGGTGCGCGAATCGCTTGGACCGCAGGCAGGATCGAACGCCTGGTGGGCTATCTGGCGAATCGCCCACCGGAGTGGATACTTGCGTCCTCCCCTTCCAGAGAGATCGCATCGTTTCTCAGGTTCCTGCCGCCTTTCACGACAGACGCAGTCTGGCGCTTGAACGACCTACTCGCTCCCGTGGGCGAACTGGAACAGGTCGGACGTAAGCTGCTCAAGAGCTTGCCGCCCGGGCTGAAGAGATTCACGAAGCTCACCGGCAAGGGGAAACTTGCGTATCTGCGAATGCGACTGGGACTCGGTCGATCGACTGTTCCAAAGATCGCACGAGCACGCTCGATTCTGATCGTCTGTCACGGCAATATCATCCGCTCGGCCTTTGCCGAAGCGCTGATGAAGAAACAGCTGGGCCCTCGAGGTATAGAGATTGCGTCCTGCGGCACCCATGCCTCCGATTCCTCGGCGGATGCCATGGCCATCGCTTGCGCTGATTCACTGGGTATCGATCTGACCAGCCACAGACCTCAGAAGATGACGCCAGAGCTATTCGATCGAGCCGACCTGGTCCTGGCAATGGATTGGTTCAATCTCGCCCACCTGGTGAGTGACTACCCGGCAGTCGCCCCTGCCAAAACGGTATTGTTTTCAGCCTTCGCATCTCGATCTGAGACCATCCAAGACCCGTACGGTCGGGATTGGAAGACCTTCAGACGGTGCTTCCAAAGAATCGAGGAGCACACAGATGCCATTCAAGAGCAGCTAACGCAAGGTAGCGGTGCTGCCTGAAGAGTCACCGGTGCTGTCTCTGGGCCTTGGTGGGATAGGGGGCACTCAGACCTCTGCGGAGGCGGGCTAACCGGCCGTTTCTCCGACCTCGATTCGTTTCTTCTTGTCGACCCGAGAGTCGTCGTACAGGCCCGGCCACGTCGCAGATAACACGGGCGATGTGGCCGCCTGGACCGGCATGACTTTGGCGACGAAAGGCGACGTCATGGCGCGCATCATCGCGCTGTAGTTGAGCTGGAACCTGACCTCGCCGCCGACAGACAGGCGCTGCTGGCCGGAGTCCGTGATGAGGTGGTCACTACTGGCCCCCAGGATCTCGATCCCGCCAGGCGGGAAGAGACCGTCCGGATCGGTGTCTTGGTGCCCGATGGCCAGGATCGTGTGCGAGATATCGCCCCGATCCAACGCGGGTGACTTCTCCCCGAACGCGGTCTGTGCGATCTTGCCCCAAGGCTGCGATGGCTTGACCATCGACTCGATGACCTCGGCTACCAGCGTGATGGCGTCGGTGTGCAGGCCGTCGATCGGCTGGCGACGCAGCGGTTCGCGACCGAGCAGGAGTGATTCACCCAGCCGGAGATCGTTGACACGCCCCTTGTCTGCGCCGTTGAGCGCCCATGGGAGGTTGGCGGAATTGCCTCCGGAGACAATGCCGAGCTTGACACCGAAGGTTGCCTCGATCGAAGCGACCAGCGCGGACAGCTCGGCCATGTTCTTGGCGTCGGGTTCCACTCCGCTCTGGCAGGCGAGATTGGTGCCTATGCCCTCGAGCGTGATGTTCGGGAATCGAAGCGCTTGGCGCACGCAGGGCTCGAGGTCACCTGGCAGGATGCCTTCACGAAGGTCCCCCAACTCGACCATGAGTACGATCCCGTGCGTCTTCCCCATCCTCTGTGCGGCGCACGAGAGCTTGCTGATGACGTCGAGCTCGGTGTTGAAACTAACGTCGGCTTGCGCCACGACCCGATCCCCCTGACTGAGCATCGGAGAACGGATGAGCGTCATCGAGGCCGGCACGCGGGCAAGCCGCATTGCTTCTATGTTCTCGATGCGAGAGTCGCCGAGCCTACGCACTCCCGCCCGCAGCAACGCTCCAGCGATCTCGGGCGAGCCGAGGGTCGCCTTGGTAACGCCCGTGACCGAAATTCCGCCCACGGCCAGCCGTTCGACCAGTGAGCGGGCGTTGTGCTGGATTTTGTCGAGGTCGATCTCCAAGCGGGGCGCGCTCATCCCGCTGCGGCCATTTGTTTCTCAGCGAGCTCTGGGAACGCCGCCAGGACCATGTCCACCAGATGCTCAGTCGGGCGGCTCAGCGCATCGGTGGCGGGGATGCCGAGCTCGCGCTCGTAGCGTCTTATAGCCGCGGCGACCTCGAAGTCGGTCATGTGCTCATGGTTGATCGTGAGGCCGATGACCTTGGTGTCAGCGAAGGTTTCGATGAGATGGATCTCGCTGGCTGGCGTTGGCATCGTCATCTGTTCGAAGTCGCAGCGATGGGGCCGCCCAGGTGCGTGCTGCAGCACGACGGCGTCAGGGCAGCTGCCGCGCAGGATGAAGGCAGAAGTCGAGTAGGCGGGATGACTCAAGGCTCCTTGCCCTTCGATGATGATCACGTCGGGGTCCTCGCCCTCGAACGCCTCGATGATCGTCGCCTCGAGCTCACCCGAGCAGAACTGGGAGGGGACGGCATCCAGCGCGATGCCGTAACGGGCACCTTGAATCAGCCCCGTCTGGCCTGTGCCGACCATCACCGCCTTCAAACCGCTGGCGTTGAGGGCATGGGCCAGGATGGTGGAAGTCGTGCGTTTGCCGATGGCGCAGTCGGTTCCGAGCACGGCAATGCGCGGGCAGGTGACCAGGGCGATGTCACCGCTGAACAACCGCAGGTCCTTCTTGGGGCGGGGCTTGCGGACGTCGAGGATCTCCACATGGCTCGCTGCGCTGGCCGCGCTGAACTCTGGGTCGTCGTTCAGGAACTCATGCAGGCCGTTCACGACGTTCATCCCAAGTCCTATGGCCTCGAGCACGAGGCCGCGCTCGTAGGTCGACAATGTGCCGCTGGCCGGCGCAATCCCGAAGATGAAGTAGTCGGGCAGATCTTCCGACTGCGCCAATGCCTCGACGAGGTCGCGACAGATGGGGATGCCGTTCGGCTCCCCGTCGAGCACCGAACCGGCATCCAAGCCAGCCTTTTCGCTGTCGATGACCGAGCGGATCGCGTACTTCTCCGAGTGGCGAACGAGCCCGTTGGCGGTCTTGCCGTCGCTGGCACCGAAGTTGCCCTCGCAGTACACGACTGCGGTCGCGACGCGCACTTGTCGACCGTTGGCTGGTGTCACGGACAACACCGCAGCGGCTTGGGCCGCGCGTCCACTAGGGGGCTCCAGTATGTGTGGCGGCGTGAATAGCGGTTCTTGGGACATCGTCCCTCCTCGAGATGGGCTCAGAGGAGGCGACAGAATCTTGCCGGCCAGGTTTGGCCGAGTGTCAACGAGAGGTCCCCGCTAAGTCAGTTTACTGCTGCCATGATAGTACCACGGGAAGAGTTGACCTCCTGTGGAATTGGCTGCTGACCTGCCCCGGTGCTTTCCCTTTGATTACCTGGAAGCGTCGGGGATTGAGTCAAGATCTGTAAGTTACTGAAAACAAATAGTGTCCCCAAGGGGACTTGACGCCTCGCGGATTCCGATTGAGAGGTGGTTTCCGGTGGACGGTACACGGCGGGCGGCGTGATCCCGCGTTGGGGACTCCCCCCGAAACCTGCGGGCAAGAGACGGCCGGGCGCGAGGCGCGGCTGGAAGATCAAGAGGGGCTGAGCTGACTACTGAACCGTGCTGGACCAGGCGGAGGGGTCACCGGACTCGAAGCCGTCGGCGAAGGAACCTACTCCTACCTCGACGGAACCGGTGTCGCATCCTGGCAGTGGCGGACGAATAACTCCTCGCTGGTCGAATTCCACAGTGCAGTCGTCTGAAGGGACCACTCGATCGCTTCGGGCGCCGCGTGAGGTTTCTCGGGCAAGCGAATCGCCCTTGTTGATCTAGGGCTGAAACTGATGAGCGTAGTAGTCATCGTTCAGTTTGCCCACGAGGTCTCGAGAATCCCAAAGGTCAGCCTCCAGGAGCTCTCGCGAAGAGACAAAGCCCCGAAACCTGCGCTTGCCATCCTTGACTACTAAATGGCGCACGTCCTTGTCGACCATGATCGCCTTTGCCACCTCGTAGCGTTCGTCCATGGAGATCCAAAACACCGGGCTGGTCATGACGTCTTGGATGGCGACCCGATCTGGGTCGAGAGCTTCATGCACAACCCGCCTGAGCAGATCTCTCTCTGAAAAGACCCCGACGACATTGTCCCCGTCACAGACCGCGACAGCCCCCACCTTGTTGCCATACATATATTCGATCACCTGGCCGACTGTCTGGTCGGCATCTACCGAGAACTTTGCCCGATTCTCGCCAACAATTTCAGCAATAGTCTTACCCATGTTCATTCTCCCAATTGGCTCGAGTAGCCTTCGATTTCAGGGTGTTGACCCCTGCAAGGCGGACCCCGCAGCGTAACTGGCTACGTGAACCTCGCTGAAGCACCTCACCCCTACCGAAGGGCTTTTACCTATCTGGTTAGCGTACTGAAGCCTGGTGCCTTGGCTTGCTTCTCCCGCCTGCTTGTCTCCTTCTTTGCTTCTTTTGCGACTTTCTGTTTCCGGCCCTTTTCCTTGTCCTTCTGACTCTTGTCTCCCATAGCCTGTCTCCCTTTCAGCAGGTAATTGTGGTTCTTCCCGAAGCCCTAAAGGCTTCGGCGAGACCGACGATCACGAATCTCGCACCTTCTTCTTGCCAGACCTCGGCGACTGTTCGCCGAGGTCGAAAAGCAGGATCTCGGTCTCTTCCCGCGCGGTCAGTGACATCGCGCTCTCCGCTCTGACTCCGACGCCGTCGCCCGTGGTCAGGACGACATTGGCGAAGGTCGCCTCTCCCTGGACCAGGTGGAGCCACACACTTCGCCCCTGCGAAATCTCGTGGATCACGTGCTGACCGGCGTTGAGCAAGGCCGAGTACATCAGGGCGTCCTGGTGGATGGGTAGCGAGCCTCTCCGTGCGTCGGGCGAGGCGATGACGCACAACTCTCCTCGACGCTCCGCCGTGCTGAAGCGTTTCTGCTCCTCACCGGACTCGAGCTCAGCCCCAGACGAGCTCAGCTCGACCTGAAACACCTGCAAGCCGCTGGTGCGCGACGCATTCGTCTCGCTGCGCCGAATACCGCGCCCAGAGGTCAGGCACTGGAACTCGCCGGCGAGCAGCACACCCGAGCGACCCGTCGAATCCTCGTAGGCAAGCGCGCCCTCGCGGACGTAGGTAACGGTCTCCGCATTGTGATGCGGGTGTCGTAAGGCGCTTGTGCCCGGCGGCAGGCGTTTCTCGCTGAGGCTCTCGAGGTTCCCGAAACCGTCGGCAAATGGGTCTGCTCGGTTCCGTCGGTCGAATGTGAGCCAGATCTCCTGTTTGCGCCGCTGGTCATAGTGGCGCTGGTTGGCCCTGCGGAGCGCGATCATTGGCGGGCTCCCTGTCCCGCCTCGAACGCTAGGGCCCCACGCTGGCGCGCTGCCGTCTGAACGCCTCGACAGCGCTCATCACCCCGTTCCTCTGGGCGATCCCTGCCTGATGTCTCCTCGCGCTCCTCGTACCCATCGCGGTGCCGAGGCTGTGCCTGAATGTGACCTCCTTCGTTCTCCCAGTCGGCCAAGGCGCCTTCGTTTTGCAGCCTGTCCAGCATCTTCTCTCCCTTCCATCGGGCACCTGCTCCCGCCCCCACTGCGGGCTTGCGACGTCTGCTGCCGCCATACTGATTCTTATTGTTCTTGTTGCAATTCCCCGGCCACAGATCGATCTCCCTTTGACTTTAGGCAGTTTGGTCACGCCTGGATCCGACTGCTCACAGGGTCGGTCGAAATGAAGGTATGGTACTTTCAATTTGAAAGAGGTGACCCATGCGCGTCGAGGATCTGCATCACAAGGAACTCCTGGAACTGGACGCGGAGGGAGGCGTAATTCGTTTCGCCGGACAGCGTGCGCTCCTGGTCGACGCTGTGGCGATGGGACTCTTGCGGCACTATCTCGTCGAGAACTTTGGCCTCACCGCTGCCCGCACGGTGCTCACTCAGTTTGGTTTCGCCCACGGCTGGCGCATGGCTGCAGCCATGAAGAAGGAATTCGAGTGGGAAGACGCCGAGGAGTGGCGTCGCGCCGGACCCCAGATCTACGCCCTCGAGGGACTTTTCCGCACCCAGTCGGGAAGTGAGGACCCGCTCACCAAGGAGGGGGCGGTGCTGTTGGCCTCCTACGAGGCGGAGCAGCATCTCCTCCACTTCGGTCGCTCCGATTCGGCGGTGTGCTGGACTATTTGCGGCCTCATGAGCGGCTACGTAAGCCACACCACCGGCCAGGAAACCTACGTGATCGAGAATCGCTGTTTGGGCGAGGGGCACGCGGCGTGCCACCTCCTGGGACGCACCCGCGAAGAGTGGGGTGAAGAACACGCCGATGCGCTGGCGTTCTTCGACACTGGGCGCCTCGAGGAATGCCTCGATGTTTCGCTCAGCAGGGTCACGGAGACTTTGAAGGCCGCCGAGGAGAAGCTCCGAGCGCACCGTCGAGCCTTGGTGCGCATCGCACGCGACGTGGACGAGCCGCTGGGGCTCGTAACCAAGAGCCCGAAGATGCAGCAGGTGGTGGACCTGGCACAACGGGTGGCCAAAGTCGATGCGACGGTGCTGATAACCGGCGAGAGCGGAGTCGGGAAGGAGCGAGTCGCGCGGCTCGTCCACGACGAGTCGACCCGCGCAGCGGGACCTTTCATCGCCGTCAATTGCGGCGCCATCACCGAGACCCTCCTCGAGAGTGAGCTCTTCGGACACAAGCGCGGCGCGTTCACCGGCGCGGCATCGGATCGGCCCGGCCTGTTCGAAGCGGCCAACCGCGGCAGCTTGCTGCTCGACGAGATCGGCGATGTTTCTCCGGGCATGCAAGTCAAACTCTTGCGGGTGCTTCAGGAGAAGGAGATCCGTCGGGTCGGGGAGAACAAGAGCCGGCCAGTGGATGTGCGGGTCCTGGCTGCCACCAACCGTGATCTGGCCCATGAAGTCGCAGAAGGCGGCTTCCGGCAGGACCTCTACTACCGGCTCAAGGTCGTCGAGCTGCACGTTCCCCCTCTGCGTGATCGCAGAGACGACATTTTGCCGCTCGCCCGCGTGCTGCTCGCGGACGCGGTAGTTCGGATGGCTCGTGAGATCTCAGGCCTCTCCCCGCAGGCTGCCGATCAGCTACTGCGCTACGACTGGCCGGGCAACGTGCGCGAGCTCGAGAACGCCATGGAGCGCGCTGTCGCGCTGGCGCGTGGAAGTCGCGTCGGCCTCGACGATCTGCCCGAGGAGATCCGCCAGGCGTTTCCCAAGCCGATAGTCAGCGCAGGAGTAGTGCAGTCGCTGGCCGATGTCGAGAAGGAGTACATCCTTGCGGTCCTGAAACTCAACGACGGAAACCGGACACGCACCGCCGAACAGCTGCGAATCGGCTCGGTGACGCTGTACCGAAGACTCAAGAGCTGGGGTCTCGTTCGAGCCAATCGCGCGGATCAGAAATAGGAGAGGCCAGCCTATCGGTGGCCTGCTCCCCAACGAGGTCTGTACGGTCTCGACCAGCCAGGATGACCCGATCCTTGCCGTCCATCTTCGCCTTGTGCAGGGCTCGATCTGCTCTTTCAACAAGCGCTCGCGGCGAGTTGGTCAGGTGATCGCACAAGGCCACTCCAACGCTGATGGCCAGTCGTTGACCATTACAGGCGATGGTGGCGACCTGCGCTCTGATCCTCTCGGCCATATTGAACGCCTCCTTCGGATCGTTCGTCAGACGCAGAATGACCACGAACTCATCACCGCCAAGGCGACAACAGATATCGGTATCTCTCGCCTGCTCTGTCAGGGTCCTGGCGAGCTCGACCAGAATCCTGTCTCCCTCTTGATGGCCCTTCCTATCGTTCACGGACTTGAAGTCATCGATGTCCAGAAGCAATAGGGACACGCCAACGCCGTATCGCCGGTGGTTTCTGAGCTCCAACTCCAGCAATTCGTAGCAGGTCGAGTGGTTGAAGAGGCCTGTCATCCCGTCGCGCATCGCGAGACTGGCTATTTCCGAGACGTAGGTCTCGGTGATGAGAGTCGGGTTCGGCAGCTCACTCGTGATGTTCGAGAGATAGTCCAAAGTGGCGACAGTAACGCGCACGTTCCTGCCAAGTTGCACCGAAATCAGGTGCTTGTGTGAGAGGATTTCCTGCCACAGAGTCGCTGCGATCTCGGGGGCGAAGTAGTGGTGAGAGATTGCATAAAGCAGATCCGAGTAGAATTCGTCGCCCCTGACCATCTTCTGCAAACGAATGAGATTGCGATCGGTTTCGGTCAAGTCGCGGTCTCCGGCAAATGCCGACACCAGCTCCACGCTCATGACCTCCGGAGTCGTCGTCCTCCGCAAACGATCGGCGTCGCTCTCATTCTTCCTACCCACGAGTGGCTCGACATCGGGCAGTTTCACAGCCCCAGCCCCTTTTGATCGTGAATCGACTCTCATTTTCGCTCCTCGGGTCGCAAAGGGGTCGATGAGCAATTCCCCTGGTTGCTTCGGATCCCCATCCGACCTCTACATCTAGTTCGCAGTGCAGCCGTCACCCTGCCGCCGATGATCCGAGTTGCAAGCCCAATCGTTTCCGGAATAGCCGATGTGAGCGTTCGCTGGTACCACCAACGCCAGACACGAAAGGCCGGTCTTCACGTAACCCCGCTCGCACTCCCAATCACGCACAATGGAGTCGAGGTAGCCGTGCTCAGGCACTTCGACCGCGACGCACGAATCGTGACTTCTCCGGAACCCACGATCGCATTGCCAGTCCCTTCCCGAGGGCACGAGATGAGCTTGTGGAGGTATCTCGATGGAGGCGCACAAGCTACCGCTTTGTTGGAAGCCCCGCTCGCACATAAAGCCGCTACCGTCAGCGTCGAGATAGCCGTGTGCAGGCACCTTGACTGCTACGCAGGACTGGTCGACCCGCCGGTAGCCTCGGTCGCACTTCCAATCGCGTCCGCGCGAATTCAGGAATGCGTTCGGAGGCGCGACGACCTCGGAGCAGGCCTCGTTGACCGGTCGATAACCCCGATCGCACTGCCATTCGCTGCCGTAGGAGTCGGTTAGATAGGCGTTCTCAGGCACCTCGACCGCAACGCAGGACTGGTCCACCCGTCGGTACCCTCGAGCGCACTCCCAACTACCCCCGCCAGATCTCAGGAAGGCCTCAGTTGGTACTTCGATCATGGCGCAGGTTTCGCCCACTTTCCGGTAGCCTCGACTGCACTCCCATCCGTTCCCGGAAGAGTCCAGATAAGCATCCGGAGGCACCTGGACGGCTAAGCAGGACTGATCGACGTTCCGGTAGCCCCAATCGCACTCCCAACCGCCTCCGTAGCGCCTCGCGTGAGAGTTCATCGGTGCTTCGGTCGGGTCGGCCTCTGCGGTAGCAACTGCGGGCGCGACGAACAGGAATAGAACAAAGGCCAGCCACCAGCATGAGGAGATCAGTCTACGCCGCGAGGCTCTCCGAACCGCCTTCATCTTGATCATGCCCGTGTCGTTTCTCATCTATTTTTCTCCGATCTCCTGCGAGAGTGCCGTGGTGGCTCCGGAAGCCGAGCGCGAGCAGGTTCACCTGGAGCCACCCTGAGAACAGTGCAAGTACCTGGCCACGGACGCATCTCTCATCATTTCAAGGATTTACAGCAAATCGGCGAGTCTCGACTGTCGGCGCGATCGATCAAAATGAAGTACTTTGCCCTGTGGTCGGATCGAGTGGCCGATGGGCGCGCGTCGAGGCTCTCCGAGCTGGTCGGGGCCCAGGCCAGACCCAACGCCACATTGCGCTACCCTGGGGTCCTAGTAGCCACCAACCGCGACCTGGCCGCCGGGATCGACAAAGGAACCTTTCGGCAGGACCTCTACTATCGGCTCAAAGTGGTGGAGCTGCATGTTCCACCGCTGCGTGATCGCACGGACGACATCTTGCCGCTCGTCCGGCTGATACTCGCGGACGCAGCAATTCGGACGGCGCGCAAGATCTCGGTCCTCCCGCCCCGCACTGCCGAGCAGCTCCAGATCGGCTCGGCGACGCTCTACCGAAAACTCAAGAACTGGGGATCGATCGGCGGCAAAGGCGCAAATCGATCCTAGCCCTCGACCTTGCAGACGACCGCCGTCATGTCGTCGAGCTGCGGGCCACCGGATTGAAAGCTGCAGGCCGCTTCATTGAGGGCCTCCAGGATCTGATGGGCGGGATCTCCGCGGTGGCTTCGAATGAGCTCGAGGACCCGTCTGGTCCCGAACTCGCTCCCGGCGAGGTCACTGGACTCGACGATCCCGTCGGTAAACAGGACCAAGACGTCGCCGGGCTCCAAGCGAATCGCCCGGCTCGACGAATAGAGCTGATCTGTGAAGAGGCCCAAGGGAAGGCCGCCACTCCGGAGCTCTTCCCGGACATCGCCGTTGCAGTCGAGCAGGAGCCCTGACGGGTGCCCGGCGTTGGCGAATACCAGGGTCCTCGCGTCCGGATCGAGGCGCAGGAGAATCTGGGTCACGAACTCCCGCTGCGATCCCTCGACGGTGAGGATGTCGTTGAGCCGGCAGAGAATCTCGCCGACGTCGGCGTGCGTGAGCGCGAGCGAGCGCAGGTAGGCGCGGGCCTGGGCCATGAGGATCGCCGGGCCGACTCCGTGACCGCAAACGTCCGCGATCGTCATTCCGATGCAGCCGCCCGGCATGGGAAAGAAGTCGAAGTAGTCGCCGCACAGAGACTCGGCCGGATGGACAGCACCCGCGATGTCGAAACCCGGGACCTGTGGTACCTCTCTCGGATAAAGCCTCATTTGAATCGCGTGCGCCGCCTCCAGCTGCGCCTCCTGCCGCTCGGCGCGCAGGCGCTCGGTGATGTCTTTCGCTACGGATACCAGAGACACGCAGCGCCCGTCGGCGCCGACGATGGGACTGATCGTCTGCTCGGAATGGAAATCCTGTCCGTTCTTCTTCCGGTTGAGCAGGGTTCCCCGGAACACGCGACCGCCGAGCACGGTGTCCCAGAGCTCTTTGTAGAAATGCCCGTCATGTTCGCCGGACTTGAGCAGCCGTGGGGTGCTGCCTAGCGCCTCGTCTCGCGAATACCCTGTGACCTTCTCGAAAGCCGGATTGACGTAGACGATCGTGCCGGTCCGATCTGTGATGAAGACCGAGTCGGCGGTCTGCTCCACGACGTTGGAAAGACGCTCGTTGAGCTCCTGCGACCTCTTCTCGTCGCTGAAGTCGCGAAAGATGACGAGGGCTCCTCGCGTTGCGCCCGTCTCATCTCGCCACGGCACGGCGCTTGCCTTGATCCAGCGGCCGTCAGGCACCTGTTTGTTGCGGACGAAAACCTCGGCGCCGTTGACCTCTTGCCCCCGCAGAGCCCGCGCCAGCGGTAGCTCGTCACTGGAGTAGGGAGTGACCTCGTCGGAGTGAAAGAAGCCGTAGGTTTGCGCCCAGTCCGTCGAGGGCACAACCCGTTGCCCGATGCCGAGGATCTGCTTGGCGGCTTTGTTGAAGATCAGGAACGTGCCCGACAGATCGGCAAGAATGACCCCATCGGGAAGGCACTCGAGGACGGATTCCAGGATCTTGGCCTGATCCGACAGCGCCTCGGTCTGCCAGGTGTCGAAGTCTGTCGACAGCGGCCCGGGGCCGTGGGGCGACGTCATGGCCCTGCCCAGCACGATCGCGAATGGCCCTTCACATCCGGTCCACCAATCGTGGAGGGGGTGAGGAGCACTGCCCCGGTCGCCTCGAGAGCCAAGCCGGCCTCGATCCTTCGCGCGCAGTAGAGGAGCGGCATCAATACATACCCCCCATACCCTCGCCCATGCCTCCCATGCCCCGTCGCCGCGAGGCTCTCTGAACCGCCTTCATCTTGATCATGCCCTTGCCTCCCCCATCGGCGGCACCGGAATCCGTCTCTCCTGCTGTCGATCCTCGCCGAAGTGGGCCATTGCCATGCCCGCCTGAGCTTCCAAGAGCTCCCGCTCTGGGACCACTTCCTTGATGATGTTCTGCATCTGTGACCGGGAGTACCCGGCCTCCTGGGTGTCCGGATGCGCGGCCAGGATGCCCTTGTAAAGCTCGAGAGCTGCACGCAAGTCCTTCGTCCCGTGGTGCGCCGCATGGGCCGCTGCGTACTGCTGGCTAGCCTCTGTCATGCCCGTGTCGTTTCTCATCTATTTTTCTCCGATCTTCTGCGAGAGTGCCGTGGTGGCTCCGGAAGCCGAGCGCGAGCAGGTTCACCTGGAGCCACCCGGAGAGCAGTGCAAGTACCCGGCCACGGACGGATCTCTCATCATTTCAAGTATTTACAGCAAATCGGCGAGTCTCGACTGCCGGCGCGATCGATCAAAATGAAGTACTGTGCCCTGCGGTCGGATCGAGTGGCCAATGGGCGCGCGTCGAGGCTCTCCGAGCTGGTCGGGGCCCAGGCCAGTCCCAACGCCACATTGCGCTACCCTGGGGTCCGGCAATCCCGACTGTCTCAAGAGTCTTGATCTGGGACCGGCGGTTGACTTCGGTCTTGGACTACCCTAGTGTGAAGAGGACGAGTAGGACCGCTCTGCCAAGTGGGTGCACTGCAGCCTGAAGCATCCCGAGTTCTTCCTGAAGTAGCCGCTTTCCCAACTGACAACAGGCGAACTTGCTCGATCGGAAGATTCCGATCCAGGAATCGTTTAGGAATATCGGTGTAGCGAGGTCACGGCCTCGGTTACACGAAAAAGGAAAAAGAGAGACTATGAAGAAAATCTATGTGGGCAATCTGTCCTTCAACACGACCGAAGACGATCTCCGCCAGCTCTTCACCGAGCACGGCGCCGTCGAGTCCGTCAAACTGATCACCGACCGCCAAACCGGTCAGTCGCGGGGCTTCGGCTTCGTGGAAATGGCTCTTGCTGGCGCCGACTCGGCGATCAGCGCACTCAATGGAACCACTCTCGGAGACCGCAGCCTCACCGTCAACGAGGCGCGGCCACGGCGTGACGGCGGCGGCTCCGATAGCCGGCCGTCCTTTTAGTCGCTACTCGCATTAGTCGCTACTCGCAGCCGAGGTTCTCGGGACCTCGGCCGCGGTGAAGCTGGCTCGGACCCTCCGCAAGGGGGGTCCTTTTTCTTCTTCGGTATCCAGCGCTCGACATCTGCAATCCCTCGACGGCGGCCTTCGAACCCATGGCTCGAAGGCCTATCCGAGCACCACCTGGACTTCGTGTTCGCGAGCGTCGTCGGCCAAAGGGACAAGCGCTTCTCCCTGAAGCAGGGTTCCGTCAAGGCTGACCCGGGATACCCCCCGGCACACTCCGTGCGGGTTTTCGACGGTGATCCGGTAGAGCGTGTCGCCATGACGGTAGGCGATCTCGAAGCGTTTCCAATCCTTCGGGATACACGGATCGATGCAGAGGGCGGAGCCTCGCTTCTGGAATCCGAGAATCCACTCCAGGCCGGCGCGGTAAAGCCAGGCAGCCGCCCCCGTGTACCAGGTCCATCCCCCCCGGCCCTCGTGAGGAGGTTCGGAGTAGACGTCTGCGGCTATTGCGTACGGCTCCACCTTGTACCGGTGAAGATCCGCCCCACTGCTCGTATGCTGGATGGGGTTCAGCAGGTTGAAGAGATCGGTGGCCTTGTCTCCCTCGCCGAGCATGGCGAAGGCCGCGACCGACCATATGGCGGCGTGGGTGTACTGTCCGCCGTTCTCCCGGATTCCGGGAACGTATCCCTTGATGTAACCCGGGTCCAGGGGGGTCCGGTCGAATGGCGGGTAGAGCAGCAGCAAAAGCCCGCTTTCCCGGCGAACGAGCCGTCGCTCCACGGACTCCATGGCCTGACGGGCTCGCTCCTCACTGCCAGCGCCCGAAAGGACCGCCCAGGACTGGGATATGGAGTCGATCTGGCATTCGTCGTTCTCCGCCGAGCCGAGCGGTGTCCCGTCGTCGAAGAAGGCCCGTTTGTACCAAGCGCCGTCCCACCCCTCCCGCTCCAGAGAGGCCTTGAGAGAAGCGGCACCCATCCGCCACCGTGCGGCACGTTCGACCTCGTCGCGCGTGGCGGCGATTCTGGCGAACTCCTCGAGGTTGGCAAGAAGAAACCAGCCCAGCCAGACACTTTCTCCCCGGCCTTCGTGGCCGACACGGTTCATGCCATCGTTCCAATCCCCGGCCCCCATCAAGGGAAGGCCGTGGCTGCCCACCTCGAGACTGCGGTCCAGGGCCCGGGCGCAATGTTCGTAGAGTGTCGCCTGATCCTCCGACCCATCGGGCTCGAAGTAAGCTTCTTGCTGGTCCTCCTCGAGAGCCGCCCCCTCGAGCCACGGAATCTGCGCATCGAGAACCGTCCGATCCTCAGTCGTCTTCAGATAATGTGCCACCGCATACGGCAGCCAGAGGCGGTCGTCGGAAATCCGGGTCCGAACTCCGCGGCCGGTGGGTGGATGCCACCAGTGCTGGACATCGCCTTCAGGAAACTGCCGGGTTGAGGCCCGCAGGAGATGCTGGCGCGCGATCTCGGGCTCCGTCACCGCCAGGGCCATGACGTCCTGCAGCTGGTCGCGGAATCCGTACGCTCCTCCTGATTGATAGAACGCAGAGCGGCCCCAGATTCGACAGGAGAGTGTTTGATAGAGCAGCCAGCGGTTGAGGAGAAGGTCCATGGAGGGCTCGGGGGTCTTGACCTGGACCGCACCCAGAATCCGGTCCCAGTGCTCCTGGACCTCGCGGAGAACCGCATCGCAGTTCATCGTGCGGTAGCGATCGACCAGGAATCGAGCCTGCTCATGGCTGTCCCCCTGCCCCAGAAAGAACAGCACTTCGGTGCGTTGTCCCGGTTCAAGCTCCACTTTGGTCTGCAAGGCGGCACACGGATCCAGGCCGGCTCCGGTCTTGCCCGAAAACTCCGCGCCATGTTCGAGCGACGCGGGATGTTCGAGGTCGGCGTTGCGGCCCAGAAACTCGAGGCGGTCGCCAGTCCAGGAGGTTTGGCGGCCGCACAGATCGGCGAATGCGATCCGGTTCGCGAACTCTCCGTTCCAGGTATTGCGCGCAAACATGGCTCCCGTCGCGGGATCGACTTCAGTAACCACGAAAGGCGCGGCACCCGTGCGCCCAACACCCAGCACCCACTCCGCATAGGCCGTCACCGAGAGACGCCTTCTGTGGCCGGACCGATTCTCCAGAATGAGGCGAGAGATCTTGATCGGATCATCCAGCGGTACGAACTGCAGGAGATCCAGTGCGATGCCGTGCGATGTGTGCTCGAATCGACTGTACCCTTGACCGTGCCGGATGACATAGGGCCAGGCTTCTTCGCGGATGGGGAGACAGGTCGGCCCCCAGAGCAGACCACTGTCCTCGTCTCGCACATAGAACGTCTCGCCCGGAGCGTCGCTGACGGGATCGTTGGACCACGGCGTGAGCTTGTTCTCCCGGCTGTTCTCGCACCAGGTATAGCCCGAGCCCGACTCGGAAACCTGGAAACCGAATCCCGGGTTGGACACAACATTGATCCAGGGAGCCGGGGTCCACTGCCCCTTGCCCAGAGCCGTGACATATTCGCGGCCGTCCGGTGTGAATCCCCCCAGGCCATTGAAGAACTCGAGATCCAGCGAGGGGGCAGCAACGGTCTCGGCCGTCTCGCGCGGCGAGTGGAGTCGCGGCGGCCCAGGCCCCGGCCTCACCCGCTGCAGACGCACCACCTGCTCAGCCAGCGTACCCCGGCGCGCCAGAATCACCACTCGCGCCGCAGCACGCAACAGGATCCGATCCCGCCGTGGCACGAGGTCGGCCCTGAGCGAGAATACGCCTCCATGCTCGGGATGGTCCTCGTGACCGGCCGCGGACTGGATCGCTTGCACCATTGCTTCGATGGACGCCTGGAGGCCTGGTGCGTAGGAAGTGCCTTGTGCATTCAGGATCACCAGGTCGGCGGCAATCCCCTTTCGGTACCAGTACTCGTGTGCTCGCAGGAGCTGCCTTACGAGCTGCAGGTCCTCCTCCGTTTCGATGCTTAGCAGCGCGATCGGACGATCGCCGGAGATGCCGTAGGCCCAGAGCCCGGACGGACCGCCGCGGCTCCTGGCCAGGTCCTGAGGTGCCGCACGCAGCGTTGGATCGGCGTAGAGCAGACGATTGGCCAGACGCTGGAAGAGATGCGCCTCGTCCCGGTTGATCCGGAGGTGGTGCAGCTGGACGTAAGCCTGAGTCCAAGCCAAAGAGCTTTCCCGCTCGAACGTTGCCGACTGGTGGTACTTCTCCGCACTCTCGAGGGCCTCTTTCCGGGAAGGCGCCACGAGCCAGGTGAAGACGAGATTGACTGTTCCTCGAGCAGGAATCGCGACGCGATGACGGAGGCTCACAATTGGATCCAGAACCGTTCCCGCCGTGTTCGAAAGTGCCTCCCCGCCAACCACAGAGAGCGGCGTTCGAACCCTGCGGCCGCGGCCCAGAAAGCGTGCCCGGTCGCTCTCGTACTGCAGATCGCCGTCCGTCTCCCCCTCGACTGCGGTCAGATGGGCGAGCCAGACCTGGGGCTCGACTGCCGAACGAGGGCGCCGTGTAGCCAGCAGCGTCCCGAGCTCGGGGACGAACTCCGTTTCTACAAACAGATTCGAGAAGGCGGGATGGGCCTCGTCCGCACCCTGCGGAGCCAGCACGACCTCGGCATAGGACGTGACATCGATCTCACGGTCATGGTTGTCGAGATTGGTCACCGTCAGCCGGCGAAGCTCGGCGTCGTCCTCGGGGGAAACCACGATCTCCAGGGCGATCCAAAGGGAGCGATGATGCTGCATGATCTTGGCCCGGTCTTCGGAATAGACGACTTCGTAGGTGTCCGCTTCGGTTCCGCTTGGCTGGAATCCAGCGGACCACACGTCACCGGTCTCCACGTCCCGCAAGAAGAGGAACGAGCCCCAGCAGTCACGTGTTGTGTCCTCCCGCCAGCGGGTGACGGCAAGGTCCCCCCAGCGGCTGAACCCGGAGCCCGCCGCCGTGACCATGACCGTGTAGCGTCCGTTGGAAAGGAGATGAGTGCGGGGAGTGATGTCGTGCGGCGACTCGAACCGCCGCAGGGTGGCGGGAACGAGGTCGCGCACGAGCGCGGCCTCCCGCACTTCCTCGCCCCGGGGTCGGGCCACGGCCACCGCACGCGGCGTGCGCTCCTGGAGCAGGAGCTCCGCGGCCTGGACCAAGGGATGGGCGTGAAAACGCCTTCGGGTGAGGCCATCGTGAAGCACGTTGCCGAGGGCGACGAGGGTCATCCCCTGGTGATGGGCCATGTATGCCCGGACCACGGCGACCTCGGCATCGTCCGGCAACCTCGAAGGGGTGTAATCGAGGGCTTCGTAGAACCCGTAGACGCCTCGGGCACCGACTTCCTCCAGGCGGGCAAAGTTGTTCAGGGCGGCCTTGGGATTCACCATGGCCGCGAGGGCGGTGGCGTAGGGAGCCACGACCACGTCTTCGAACAGCCCTCGCTTGAGCCCCAATCCGGGCACGCCAAACGCCGAGTACTGATACGTGAGCTGCACGTCGCGAACGTTGTAGGCTGATTCCGAAACCCCCCACGGGACCTTCCGCTCGGTGCCGTATCGGATCTGGCGCCCCACGACGAGACGACAGGTGAGATCCAGAAGACTGTGGGCGGGTTGCCGCATGACAAGGAGCGGCATCAGGTATTCGAACATGGACCCCGACCACGAGACGAGGGCCGCACCACGCCCCACCGGAGTGAGAGACCGGCCGAGGAGGAACCAGTGTCGGGGTGAAACGTCGCCCTTGGCGATGGCTAGGAAGCTTGCCAACCTAGCCTCTGAGGCCAGCAGGTCGTAGCTGCTGGGATCGAGCCTGCCTTCGGTCACCCGGTAGCCAATGGAAAATAGCCGACGCGAAGAGTCGTAGAGGAACCGAAAGTCCATGGCCCGGACCATCCCCTCGGCGAGCAGTGCGAGGGCCGAGAGACGGTGTTCTAGGGCCGTCGCCCCCTCGGGCAAGCTCGTCTCGAGATCGCGGATGTGGCTCTGAACGCAGTTCTGAACCGCCTCGGCCCAGGTCAGGACCTCGGATAGGGTCCCGTCCTCGACATCGTTCGAGAGAGTGCGGGCGATATCCAGAAGAATCTCCGCCTGGGTCTCCAGCTTGTCGAGCCTTTCGACCCATTCGGGAAGGGACGTCGGTGGATCCTCGAGAGCGACCGACATCGTTGCCGCGGCCTCACCCAGCTGCACCGCGGTGGCCATCCCCGTAGGCTGGGCATGCTCGGCCATCTCCACGGAATCGAGAACCAACTGGAGAGCGTCGCGGACCCCTCCCAGGACCTCCGGGCCGAAGAGGGGGCGCTGTATGAGCTCGCGGCAACTTTGAGATAGGGCGATCAGGTGCCCGGCCAGATTGCCACTGTCCACGGTGGAAACGTAGATGGGCTCCAAGGGCCGGAGGTCCCGCGTGTCGTACCAGTTGCAGAAGTGGCCTCGGACGCGGCGCAACTCGCCCATCGTCTGAAGCGTGGCTTCGAGCCGCTCCACCGTCTCCAGAACCCCAATCCAGCCGAAGTCATGGGCGACCACTGTGCTCAGGAGATATAGACCCAGATTCGTCGGCGAGGTGCGGTGGGCTTCGACTGGCTCGGGATCTTCCTGAAAGTTGTCCGGCGGAAGGGCATGCTCCTCCTCGTCCACAAAGGTCTCGAAGAAGCGCCAGGTCTGACGGGCGATGAGCCGCAAGAAGCGCGTCTCCTGGGACGAGAGAATCTGTGACTTTGCGATCCTCGCTGGGACACTCACCCACCACGCGAGGACGGGCGCCAGCAGCCAGAGGAGGACGAACGGCGCTGCCACGGGATAGGCTTCTGGCTTCAGGACAACGACGAGCAAGCCCGCTCCTACTGCCAGGACCAGACCCCAGCGAAGGTGCTGGTAGAAGGCCCGGAGCCTCAGGTCGATCCCGTAGCCCGACTGTGCAGCCGCCACCCACTCGAGCAGGTTCCTCTTCGTGAAGTAGAGCCGCCCGAGCGTACGCACCACTGCATCCACCATCAGCCAGGCCTGATGGGCCAGCATGGAGATGGCCAGGAGCATCTGCGACGCGGCCACGGAGATGTCCCTTCCTACGGCCCGCAGGTGGCTCCGCTTGGAGATCCCCCATCGCCCCGGCAGGAGGCCGTCGAGGACCGGGATGACGGTCGGCACAGCGACGACTCCGACGAGCAGGCCGGTCCAGAGGAGGGGCGGAACAGCAGGTAGAACCCAGCCGGCCACCGCTACCAGAAACGCGAACGGCGCGACGAGACTTCGGCGGAGATTGTCCACCATCTTCCAACGGCTTCGGGCGGGGGTACCAGCTCTCTGCTTCTGCCCCGTGGCGTCGCGCGCCTGTCCCAGGATCCAGGGTAGGAGCTGCCAGTCGCCCCGCACCCATCGATGCAGGCGGCGTGCGGCCACCTCGTAGTTGGTGGGGAAATCTTCGAATAGATCCACATCGGTCGCCAACCCGGCGCGCGCAAACGAGCCCTCGAACAGATCGTGGCTGAGGAGCGTGTTCTCCGGGACTTTTCCCTCGAGCGCCGTCTCGAAGGCATCGACGTCGTAGATTCCTTTTCCCGTGAAGGATCCCTCGCCGAAGAGGTCCTGATACACATCGGAGACGGCCGCCGCGTACGGGTCGACGCCTCCAGGGCCCGAGATGATCCGCTGGAAATCCGTGCTTTTCGGACCTGTCGGCAAGGACGGCGTGATCCGGGGCTGAATGACCGCGTAGCCCTCGACGACGCGGCCTTTCCGGCGATCGAAGCGCGGTCGATTCAACGGATGAGCTGCTGCCCCAACGAGGCGGTAGGCGCTCGCCTTGGGAAGCCGGGTGTCGGCGTCCAGGGTAATGACGAAGCGGACCCCCTGGGGCACCGAGGGTGATTGTCCGGAGACTGGAATGAAGGTGGTGTCGCTGGCGCCGCGAAGAAGCCGGTTCAGCTCGTGGAGTTTCCCGCGCTTCCTTTCCCAGCCAATCCATTTGCCTTCCTTCTCGTTCCAGAGGCGTCGACGATGCAGCAAGAGGAAACGACTGCCGCCTCCGGGAAGACCCTCGTATCTCTGATTGAGGCGCGCGATGCCGTCGGCCAGCGCGGCGAGGAGATCCTCGTCGCCGGGGATATGTTCGCTGGGCGCGTCCGCCCAGTCGCTCAGCAGGGCATAGTGCAGATGGCCTTCAGGATTTGCCAGGTAGTGCACCTCGAGCCGCTCGACCTGCTCTTCGATGTCGTCACGGCTCGTGAGCAGCATCGGCACGACGACCATGGTTCGAAGCTCCGGAGGCACGCCTCGAGCAAGCTCGAGCTTGGGCAGCAACTTGGGTCGAACGAGAAGCGGCACCAGGCGATGGACGAGGGACACCGCGATCTCCGAGGCGGGCACCAGACCCAGAATCCCGAGCAAGACGAGGGCCGAGAGGCTCGCCCCGGCCGTCCAGGTGAAGAAAAGCAGGCCTGAGAGCAGGAGGGCGGTGAGGAGAGCAATCGATCCCAGGTATCCGGCGGTCGCATGGGCGCGATGGAAGCGGCGAAGCCGGTTTCGCCACGGAACGCGAAACCCTAGACGCCTCTCGAAAGCCGGTCTGCCCCGGGAAAGAAGGTAGTACCCCGGGTCCTCCTCGGCGCGCTCGGAAACAGCGGGAAGCCCCAGCTCGCTCTCGCGAGAGTCGGCCTCCACCTCTGGGCCTGCCGCTGCCCCTTGTCCTCGGGCTGCGTTCTCGGCCAGGAGCACACTTTCCCGTGCTACCTCGATCTCCGATCGCCCAGAACCCCGGGAGAGCACCTCGATCTGGCCGCGGTAGTCGTCCCGCGTCGCGAAATCGGAGGCCGCAAACCCGGGAGCGGCGCGGAGGACTTCGTCCACCAGACTGACGCCCTCGAAAAACTCGAGCCAGTCGATGGAGGACATCCACCGCATGCTGGTGATGATGTTGCGGACGGTCACACTGGCCGCGGCCTGGGCACTGAGCTCCTCGGACACCAACTCATCGGCCGACCTTCCCTGGGAGCTCACCTTCCTGTCGAGCCAGGCCAGGGCCGGCATGATCGAAGGTCCCTGGTCACGAAGCCGCTGGACGAGCTGGACGGTGAACGAGCGGCGCAGTGGGACGTCATCGAGAGGTCCCAGAACAGCGTCAGCGTGCTCAGCCGGTCGGCCGCTCAGGCCCAGCAGGCGGTCGGCCAGCTCATCGGCCTGGGCGCGCGCGTGCCGGGAGCGGACGATCAGCTGCGACAGCCGCCGCAGATTTTCCACCAGAGCGACGCGCAGGTGGATGGGTACCGCCCAGAGCTCCCCGATGGTGAGCGGCTGGACACCCTGGTAGGCGCGCACGAATCGCTGCAGCGTCTCAAGCTCGAACCGACTGTCAGTATGGGCGACGTAGGCCCAGGTCAACGCATAGACGCGTGGGTATCCCGCGAGGTGGCCCGCGGCGATCTTCGGCAGCAGGCGGTAGTAGCTCTCCAGGAAGGTGGTCCCGGATTCCGCGGATCTGTTCCTCCACGATATAGAAGTTGTCGAGGAGCCATTCCGCTGCGGGCGTGATCTCGCCCTTCTCCCTGACCGTCTCCGGCGATGTTTCGGTAAGCGGCCAGGAGCACCTGGGCATTGTCGCGGACCCTCGGGAGGAGATTCCGTCCTTTGGAGGGTCCTTCGGTGCTGCGCTGTGCCGCGGCCAGGCTCTCGGCGTGCTGCGCGAGGCGCTCGATGCCGAAGATCTCGGCGCGGATCGGTTCTTCCCACTCGGCAGGAGCGGCGATCACGGGGTCGGTGGCGTTCACTTCGAGTTTCACGTTTCCGGGAGATCATCGGTCAAGGCGAGTGTAACCGTTCGTAACTCTCCTCAACTTCGGGTCGTCTTTCCCGTAGACCGGCCCTTCCATCAGACTACCAGTGCATCACTTTGCCCTCGCTCGCGCAAGGA
>CAVQNG010000033.1:0-11928 GCA_963713825.1 uncultured Acidobacteriota bacterium | reverse complement strand
TCCCCAAAGCGTCGCAGAATCGGCTACCCCCTATTCGCATTTCCGACGTTTCCGCGGAAACGTCTGCGCACCGTCCTCAGGGTCCGAAAGCGACTGCCACTTCCTATTGCAGAGTCGAGTCTCGGATTCCTTACTAGCGCTTGAAGTGTGCACGAAGACTCAATCGGTTCTCGGTCATCAGGATTTTCAGGAATCGATTGAACTTCTCGAGCTCGTCGAGGGGGACGAAGGTGTAGGGCAGCTCGACCTCGGTGCGGACGACGACCCGATTGCCGCGAGTTTCATACTGCCGCCGCATCGTCCCGTAATCGGATTCGAACTCGATCCGAGGTCCGGTTCCCTGGATTTCCCAGATGTCGGCAACCGTGAGGATTGCTCTGCCGCTGTATTGGAAGCCTTGAAACTCGTAGCCATGGTGCTGATTGCTCGAGATCAAGTTGGGAAGTACCTGGTTGAGCCACGCGGGCTCAAAGGCGTAGAGGTAGCACCCTGACGGATCGGTTACGTTCAGTTGGGTGGCGGTCCAGGAAACCACCAGATCGTCGTTGATCGACTCGATCCCCGAGAAGCTGAACTCCGGGTCCGTGTTCGGAGAGATGGTGTTGTGATAGTCGTCCATCGCCCAGGTGATTCGGTCGTCCTCACCGAGCCCTGTCAGGATGCCTCGAAAGGAGGTTCCCAGCCCTCCGCCATAGGACACCTCGCTCTGCTCGCTCACCGAACCGTCCGGTTCGAGACGTCGCTTCAGTACCTCCTGGATGGACCAGGAGTAGGTTTCGACCGGCAATTGCACGGGACCGCTGTCACCGGACAGGGGAAGGGCCACTCGGCCCTGCAGCCAGGGATTCAAGGAGGCGACTCCTGTGTACGGATCAGTGGTGTCAACGCAGAATTGCTGTCCATCTCTCGAGTCACCACACGCGATCAAGTGGTCGAAGTAGCCACCGGAAGGAACTCTGAGTTTGTCGGGGTCACGGTGATCGGTAGCGACCAGGACCGGATGACTCTCGATGCCGATGGCGTCGAGCATCTCGATGAGCAGAGCAGTCTTGTCTTTGCAGTCGCCATAGCGGTGGCTGAGTGTCGCATCGGTACTGTGCGGGAAGTAGGCGCTGCGGCCGTGCGCCAGCCCCAGATAGCGGATCTCCTTGACCACGAATCGATGCAAGGCTTCGAGCTTCTCGAGGTCTGTCTCCAGCCCGTCGGTCAATCTTCTGGCAGTAGCCGCGACGCCCGGGTGACCAGAGTAGGCCGAAGCGATGAGGTCGCTGGTGTAACGGGTCACCTCGGCCCAGCTCAGGTTCTCGGCCACCGTGAAGTGTGGGATCAGGTCAGGGTAATTGACGTCTGGATCGGCGGGAAACTTCGGGAGATCTGTGGCACTGCAGATCAGTGACAGGTCATCGGGCTGTCGGCAGACGGTGCCCTCGTACTCGGAGGACCAGGCCGGTTTCAAGTCGGCGCTCGACCATGAAACCTCGAATTCGAGCTTTCTCTGAGAAAAGTGCGACTGTTCTTCGAACTGCAGGAACCACGGAACGTGTAACTTGTCTCGTGCCGTCGTTGTGGTGTAACGGACGACCACCACCGAGCCGACGTTCAGGCCTTTGAATGGAAGGACCGCGTAGGTCGTGTCCGAGAACACCTGATCGCTCCCATGAGGGATGACCTGCACGGTGGTTGGGTCGACCAGGTGCACGACACCCAGAGAGTCGATGACCAGCGCCTGCTGCACCGTCACGTGGTCTGTTCCTGCATCGTACAGAACGGGGAATTCTCCCAGGATGCCGAGGCCTTCGCTGGAGAGGTATTTGATGATGTGCTGACTGGTCGTCACCACGGTGTCAGAATCGATATCGACGCGATTCGATCGCAGCAGCCAGATGAGGTTCTCGTCAAGACCGGGGTCGCTGAAATCGATGAGATTTGCCAACTCCTCAGGAAGCCTGGGAGCTTCTGCGGCAGAGGCCCAAGTAAGGTTCGCGTTGATCCGAGTCGCTCGGGCATGGGCGTCGGGAGAACCAAGTCCCAGCAGGACAAAGCTCATCACGACCAGGAGAGAAGCATGCCATTTCATGGGATCAGCTCCAATCCCTTGACGAACTTCTCGATCCTCGCCACCTTCGTGCTGAAGACACCCTTCGGGTACTCGGATGTGAAGCCCAAGATCTCCGCGGCACGGTCAGCGCTGGCCAGCGTCCGCGACACGTAAGCGAACTCATCACTGGCGAAATCACTCCCAGTGCAGTAGATGAGCCCAACGACGTCCATGCCGTTCTCCGCCAGGGACTTGGATTGGGTGCAGCTGGCGCCATGGTACTCACTGGTGACGATTCCGATTCGAGTGTCCATGACGGCGTCGAGGGCGGTGTTGGGATAGGAGAAGACGGCTGCCCAGGTGAACTCGTCAGGTCCCAGGAATTCCATGGCGGACTCGTAGCTCAGATAGCCAGGATCGACGCTCGACCAGTCCGCGTCCTGTATGCTGACCTGGAAACCGCTCTGGTCATCACTGAACACCTCTCCAACACCGACTTCTTCTGCGCTTCTTCTCTGCCAAGCATCGAACGCGAAGATGGCGACGCTGAGTGCGCCGATGAGACCGAAGACTGCGAGAGCGGCGATTTGCTTACCGGTGTACCGGTTCGCGGCGGTCCGGAAGACACTCGGGTCGTATCGATCCTTGATCAAATTCAGTTGGTGCTGCATCAGCAGGAACGGGATTGACAAGCCGAGTGCCCCGGAAAAGAACAACCAGTCATTCGAGAGCGGTTCAGACGCGTATGCGGCAACACTGAGAACGAATATCGCAAACCCGATGACCAAGGGGTCGAAAAACCTGGCCCTCGGTGCTGAGACCTCGAGTGCCCAGCTCTCGAGCCGGTCTGCCAGGTTTCTTCCGGCAATTGCTGCCGCCAGCGCGAACAAGGTGGCAAAGGGCCATTTCCATGGTTTGAGTGAGATGTCGAACCCCTCGCGTACGTCTCGGGCCGTGCGGTAGAACCAGAAGATCTGGTAAAAGGACAGCGTCACGAGCATCAGGGCCGCAGTCTTCAATACGGAGAGAGGCGGATAGAGCTTGATGCCGACGACCTCGTCACTCGTCCTATCTTCAACCGCAGCTCCAAACTCGGTCGCTATTCCCGGTTCGGCGATTCCCAGCATCGGACTTGAAACCCCCTCTGGAACAAATAGACGATTTTCTAGAGAAATGTCACGGATCTGCCCTGCGTTGCTCCACAGCCAGCTCCGGGTATTGGGGGAGAGGATGCTGCCCTTCGGCGGCCCTCTAGAACTCCACCCTCAGCCCCAGCTCGTAGCGGCGGGGGAGCTGCCAGGCGATGGGGTCGCCCAGGTCGAGGTCGCCGCAGCCGGTGACACGGTTGCAGACGGCTCTCGGCCGCTCCGAGTCGAAGACGTTGATGATGGTGGCGATGAGCTTCAGGCGGGTGGGGCCGAGGCCAAAACTCTTGCCGACCTGGAGATCCAGCTGATAGACGCCATCTTCTTTGCGGTTGCCACGCGGCTCGAAAAAGACCTCGCCATAGAACTCGGGGCCGACCGTTCTGGCTGGTTCCACTGGCGTCCATCGAAAATCCGAATTCCACCAACCGAAGACCGCGACGGAGAAATCGTAGGGCAGTAGTACAAAGCCGCTGAGCTTGAAGCGGTGCCGACTCTGGGAGGACAGATACCCGAAGCGGTTCTCGAAGTGGACCGGGTACTGGTCGAAGTTCTCTGTGATGCCGCTGTTGAAGTCGGTCGAACCCTTGGCGTCCGCGATCACCCAGGACCCGAGCAAGTGCAGCCAGTCGAAGGCTCGGCTCTCGACACGCAGCCAGAGGGCCTCGTACTCCGATCTCATCTGCGGAAGATTCGTGATCACGTAGTAGTCACAGTCGGCATCGACGGAGGGCTCCGGCAGGTTGCCGTTGCAGGTGTCGTCGAAGAAGTCCTTGCCCTGCTTGTTGATGTAGCTGACCTCGAAGGCGGTGCGGCGGAAGAGCTCCCGCTCGAAGCCGATCATCCACTGGTCCACCAAGTTCGGTCGTAGACCATTCACGGTTTCGGCGGGCTCCGATCCAAATACGAGGCTCGGAAAGAGAACCCAACCGGCTGGGTCCCAGCCTTCTGGATCGAGTCGGTACCCGGCACCGAGAGCCTCCGACAAGGCGGCACAGGCCCCGGGGTCGGTGATTCCTATCTCCGAGGAGCACGAGAGCCACAGCTCCTCGGCCGAATTGAGAAGCACATTGGTCGAGTCCGTCATCCACCCGATTCCCGGACTCATGAAGCGACCCCAGGAGGCCCGAAGAAGGTTGCGCCCATTGCCGGTCACATCCCAGGCCACCCCGAGGCGAGGCTGCAGCTTCGAGAAGTCGGCGATCCCCTCTCTCAGGTTGTTCTCGTGAACGACCTGGTCCCACCGCAATCCGAGCTTCAGAGTTAGCCCCGGGAGGACTCGCCAGGCATCCTGAGCGTAGGCGTCGAGGTAGGTCGCCCCAAATTCCGCTGGACCCGATGCTTGTGCCACCCACATTGCACTGGGAATCGGGCTGCCCGCGGTGCCGACGGCATCCTCGAAGGAAAACCCTTCGACTCCCACCGCGCACGGCTGTCCGCTGCCGTTGTAACACCACTCGCTGGTGAGCCGCGGCTCGCCGTAGCCGAAGCCTGCCTTGATCACGTGGGATCCCCAGGCTTCATCAGTGAACCACGTGATGTCGCTCTCGATCTGGTTCTGGCTGCTCGTGTCAGAGAACTGCCCCCAATAGTTCCCATACTCTTCACCGGTGATGAAGTTGAAGTGGCCGATGCTCAGAAGATCGCCGTCTTCTGGTCTGACGTCGGCTTCCTCCGCATCTCTTCGGCTGGTGCGCAAGCTCCAGAGCAGATTGTCGGAAAGCACTCCCGCGAGCTCGAGGGATCCGAGATCCTCGCCCAGATCCCAATGGCCTGTCGCTTCCGGCGCCCTGAATGGCGAGGAATTGAAGTTCTCTGCGAATCCCGACTGGCTCGACAGCCTTCCCATGAGAGTCCAGGAGGGACTCGCTTGCCATGTCAGCTTGCCGAGGAAGGTCGGGCCCCCACCTTCGATGGTCGTGGGCGCCCCTCTCGGCGTCCGGCTGTAGGACCAGTTCTGAAATGCGGAGAAGAACCAGAGCCGGTCTCGGAGGATCGGCCCGCCGAATGTCGCGTTGAGCCGGAGGTCGTCGGCAACCCGGTCCTCTGGGTCGAAGTGATCGCCCGCTGCGGTGAGGTTGGTGTCGGTGTAGTTGAGGTCGACCGAGCCCGCGAAGCGATTGCCCCCCGACTTGGTGACGAGGTTGATGACCCCACCCGTGGCCTGACCGTATTCGGCTTCGAAGCCTGCAGTATGGCTGACAGCCTCCTGATAGGCATCGAAGGGCAGGAAGGCGAGCGTCATGTTCGGCAGCCTTTGGTCCCACCTCGTGGCCTGAACACCGTCCAGGTAGTAGCTGTTGTCGGGCGGAGTCGAGCCCGAGATCTGACGCCAATTCGAGTCGTCTGTGGCACCCGAAGGCGTTGAGCTACCGGGGACCTGATACTGAAGCCCGAAGAAGTTCGACCGGGTCTCTTGGATGTACTCGCTCGTGAATGTCTGGCCGGTGAACACCTGCTCTGGATCCAAGACCGGTGTCGTCTCAGTGACGATCACCGTGTCAGCGAAGCGCGCCAGGGGCAGGGAGACCCTCAGCTGGGTCATGCGATCGACCCTGACCTGGACTTCTTTGAGCTCCTGGGTGGCGAAGCCCTCGAGTGTTATCACCACCATGTAGAGGCCGGGCGCCAGCCGTGGGTATTGGAACCATCCGCTTGCGTCGGTCTGCGTGAGCTGGTCTCCGCCGATTTGAGTTGGGGAGCTCGCCGACACCATCGCCCCTGGCAGGGGCGCGCCATCGTTGTCTGTCACCACTCCGGAAAGCTGACCGGCGGTGTCTGCTCCTGCCAGAGAAGCCAGTAGCAGCATGAGAAGTAGGGCTCTGGCGCACGTTCTCACCACTTTGGCACCTCCTTCCATCCCGGAAAGGGACCGTCTTCAACCTTCCAGCCGGTGGAGGATTCAGGATCTTCGACCACGCGGAGGTTAGTGAGGGAGTGAAGCTTGGCGATCAGCTCTTCGTGAGGCAGGGTGTGGAGAGGCGGTTTCTCCAGATCCGGCATCGGCCAGAGACGGACCGTTCCATCGTCGCCTCCTGAGGCGATCCATCGCCCGTCGGGCGAGACGGCTACGGCCCGCACCAATCCTCTGTGACCGTAGAGAAGATGAGGCTCATCGCCGGAGACCGGTCCCACCCGTACTAGGCCGTCGCTGTAACCGCCAGTAACGAGCCAGCGGTCCGAGCGATCCAAGCCAATGGCCCAGGTGTTGTCTCCATGAGTCGCGATGGCCTGCGGCTGACCTGTGTCGAGATTGTGTCGGACCAGTTCGAAACCCTCCGCTGAGCTCGGGTCCTTGTCAACACTGATCGCGAAGGTGCGACTCCGACTGACAGTTCTGAACCACTCGGACCCCGTATCCGCGGAGATCTCGATACTCCCATCACCCAGGTTGAAGGTCTTTTCACCTCCCCCTTCACCTGACTGGCTCGCGCCACTCCACTGGAGTGAGTCATTGTCGACGAATTGCAGATAGGCAGATTGGCCCGTAACCGGTCCAAGAACCCGCATCTCGTTCGAGTCGAGATCCCAGACCCGGATGACAGACTCTTGTGGGGGAGCGAATCTTGGCACCGCAGCGAGCAGCCGACCTTCGGGGCTGAAGGCAACGAGAATGCCAGCCGCGGTGGCGGATTCAGCGAAGCCGCTCAATTTGCGAATGGGAGCTCCGGTCAGCGGAATGACTAGCACGGTGCCGTCCTGTGCGGCTACTGCCAAGTGTCGGCCCGAAGATTGAATATCGATCTCGGCGAATCGGAGTTCCTTTCGAAGAAGGGGTCGAGAGGCACGATTATTCTGATCGGCGAGTGGCCAGGCTTGGACGCCATCGCTCCCAGCGGAGATCAGCCACTTCCCGTCAGGGGTGAAGGCGACATCGAATACCGATCCCTCGTGACCAGTCAGTGTCCAGGGGTACGGTGTATCGAGCGGCCAGAAACCGGCGCCGTTCATGTTGGCCGTGACCAGCCAAGGCTTGCTGGGATGGAAGGCGAGTGACTGGGCGAAGACGTCGTCGGTTCTCCGCAGCGTCATGGGCACAGCGCCCTGAGGCGCAAGCAGATCCCAGAGCCGAACGGTCGGGCTGCCCTCCACGACTCCCTGGGCCGCAAGCCAGCGCCCGCTCGGGTCGTAGAGAATCTGGCGTAGCTCGCCCGCTTGCAGGGATCGGAGCGGCTCTCTCGCGCCATCGATGACCGGCCATATCCGAACCTCGCCCGACTCATCGACAGCGGCGACGCGCTCGCCTCCGGGGTGGAAGGTGAGCTCGACAACCGTCTCGTCATGCTCAGCCAGCCGGCGGGGAGGCTGGCTCCAATCCTCGAGAGAGCGCCAGTAGATGGTTCCCTCCCGGCTGTACGTCATCCCGGAGCCCGATGCATCGATGGCGGTGGCCTGCCAGGTAGGCATCGAACCCACAGGTTTTGCGGGTCCCTCTCCAGAGGGCCAGAATTGCATCGACACCTGTCCCCCGGCTTTCGAGTAGCTGAAGTATCCGCCCGCTGCTGGCCAGTGGAGTCGACCTCGATCACGCTCAGCCCGCCGAAGCTCGTCTCCGCCCGGAATCGACCACCAGCGGAGGTCACCACCTTGATCGGTGATCAACAGATCGTCGCCTCCGAAGGCGATCTGGAGCCACTGACCAGTGCGCGAGTAGTGGCCGACGACTACCGGGCTACTGCCGTCATGGAAGCGGAGTTCGGCGTTCTCCGATCCGGAGGTTGCAAGCCATTGACCGCTCGGACTGAAAGCGAGCTCGCGGATCTGGTTGCCCTCGGCACCGGGGTCGTGCCCCGCCCTGAGCAGGGTTGCTGGCGGGCCCTGCTGTAGCGCACGCAGCGCGAGCCTTCGCCCTTCGAGGGTGTCCGCCAGCTCCAGACTCTTGGTAGCCCAGGCGAGTGCCGCTGTCGGATAGGTATCGATCTCCAGCTCACCCAGCGCAATGAGCTTGCCGGCTTCGGCGCGGAGAGTCTCGGCCTCCGCCAGTTGCCGAGCCGCCTCGCTCTGGCGCCACAAAACTCCCATCGCCGTGGCGATTGCTATGGCAATGATCAGCACCGCACCGATCGCGACTCGCCGCCGCCGCTTGCGGCGCTCGGCGAGCGTAGTCATCGCTTTGGCGAAGGTCTCTTCGATCTGGGTGAGCCCCCCGGGGTAGCGCTCACGCCAGAGCTCGTACTCCTTGAAGGCGGTGCCGGTCCAGAGGTAGTCCTCCGAGCGTCCATGCTCGTCCCAGAGCTTCGCCTGACTCCTGAGTTCGTCGCGCATCTGCGCGCTGTCGGCATCCTGCCTTTGCCACCGAACCAGGCGAGGCCAGTTCGACAGCAGCGATTCGTGGACGATCTCGATGCGATGCTGCGGTTCGGCTGCTTCTTCGGTAGGCGGAACCTCGTAGGAGGTGAGGAGGCGGGCGTCGATGAGGGAAGAGAGAACGCCAGCGGCGTCCTCTCGGGTGGATGTAGGGGCGCCCCTTGCGGGCGCCCGTGGTTGTGGTACCTCCGACGTTTCATCACCGCGGGCGGGGGCAAGCCCCGCCCCTACATCGGTCTTGAAGCGGCCGGTGCCTCTGCCGGCCGGCTGCTCGCCGTCGAAGACGGAGAGGAGCTCCTCCCGGTCCCTCGCCGCACGAGTGCCTTGAGCGGTGACGAGGTTGCGGAAGAGCTCGCGAACGATCGGCACGTTGGCCTCGCCGACGTAGTCAAGCATCGCTTCGGCGTGTTGGGCGAGCGCACCACTCACTCCGCCGATCTGCTCGTAGCTCTTGCGGGTCAGGAGTCCGGTGTCACGGTCGCGGCGCTCCCAGAGTTGGGCCGCGGCGAAAGCGAGAAGAGGCAGGGCCCCCCGCTGGCCTTCGACCTCGGTGAGCATCTCTTCGATGATCGCTTCCTCCTCGAATCGATAGCCGCAGCGCAGGGCGGGCTCGACGAGAGCACGGCGCAGGGCGGAGCCCAACGGTGGGTCGAGAGGCGTGAGCTCCGAGAAGATGGGTCGCAAGGCCTCGAAGCGATGGCAGTGCATCACGAAGTCATCCCGCATGGAGAGCAGCACGAAGAGATCGGCTTCGAGAGGGAGGCGCCCGAGGAGCTCGGCGAAGGAGTCCTGGACCGCTTCCGGGTTCTGGGTGAAGAGCTCCTCGAATTGATCGAGGATTACCAAGCCGTGCCTGGACTGTTTTCGCCAGTCGGCGAGCAGTTCGATCGCGATGTCTGGTTCGTCAAAGCGCAGCAACAGCTCGGCGGTGCCGGTCGCCTCGCCCAGCTTCGGGGCCAGGGCCTGAGCCAGATTGGAGAAGGGTCGGTTGCCGGGTGTCGTGATGACCGCCTGCCAGCCGTTGGTCAGCGTCGGCAGCAGGCCCGCACGCAGGAAGGAGCTCTTGCCGGCTCCGGAGGGACCGATCACTGCCAGCAGAGACGGCCGGCGCAGCTTCTTCCACAGAGCCTCGACTTCCAGCTCCCGGCCGAAGAAGTACTGGGCGTCCTCTTCCTGAAAGGCGGAGAGCCCGGGGTAGGGGTGTGCCGTGTCATCGCCGACAGCCCGGAGAGTGACTTCTTCGAGGGCCCTTGCCAATTCCGCCGCGCTCTCATAGCGCCCGTCCGGATCTCCGGCAATGCACCGGCCGATGACTCGCGACCAGGGCGTCTCTGCAACCTCGGGAGTCTTCTGGTGAAGCGCCTCCCAGAGGCCCCGGCGATCCTCCAAGGTTTGGACCCCATCAGGCTCCACCATCTCCGCCAGCACAACACCGGCGGAGAAGACGTCGGAGCGGGCATCGAGCTCCTCGCCCTTCGCCTTGCTCTGGGGACATGTAGGCCGGGGTCCCGGCGATGAGACCCCCTTTGCCATCGCCTAATCCCTTGGCGATGCCGAAGTCCATGACGACAACCCGCCCGGTGCGGGTGACCATGACGTTTTCGGGCTTGATGTCTCGGTGGACCAGGCCGGCAGCGTGGATGGCTTCGAGGCCGGCCAGGAATTGGGAGGCGATCTCTCTCGCCTCGTCGAGGTCTAGAGGAGACCGTTCTTTGAGAATCTCCTGCAGCGTGGTGCCGTCGATGTACTCCATCGACACCAGCTCTTGACCGTCGAGCTCTTGGAGGTCGAAGACGCGGCAGACGTTGGGGGAGATCACCTCGCGAGCCGTGCGTACTTCCTGGCGCAGCGTTTCGAGTGCGTCGGAATCCTCGATCAGCTCGGTTCGCAGGGCCTTGAGCGCCACATCCTGGCGGAGCTTCAAGTCGTAGGCCCGCCAGACCTCGCCCATGCCGCCCCGGCCGAGGAGCGACCGGACCCGATACCGCTCGCCTTGAATCTGACCTTCTTCAAAGGTGTAGCCGGAGTATTGGAGGGTCGGCGCTTCTTCAGGATCTTCTAGGACTTCGGCCTCGAAAGAAGTGTCATCGAGCGCCAACTCCAGCAGACACCCCGGACACAGGCCAACGCTGTCGCCTTCCTGCGACAGCGGGGTATTGCAGGCCGAGCACTTCAGCGGTGCGGGGTTCATCTCTCTCTCGACCGTTTCCAACCGGAAGCCCTCCACGGTTGTCAGGTTCGAGAGAAATAGACGGATTGCCGACTACTGGTTACTCCCCCGATCCTGATTGGGGTCGAACGACCGCCAATAGATGTCGGACCTCGTCGTCGACATCGGCGGGATTGCTCACGACTTCTGCGATTTCTGTTCGTAGGGATTGGCCGTATTGCTTGCGCAGACGGTGGACGGCCGTCTTGACGGCCCCTTCGCTCATCCCGAGGGAGTGGGCGACCTGCTTGTAGGGCGAGTGAGGCTCGCCGCCCGTCAGATACTGGCGGAGAAGCTCGAACTGGTTCGGATCAGTGTCTGCCGTCGACTCCTTGCGAAGCCGATCCATAGCGCGGTCGAGTACGGTCATGGCCCAGCGCCGCTCGAAGACCTCCTCTGGAGTCTGCCCAGAGGCTGGCTCTCCCGAGTAGCGCTTTTCAGCCACGCCGGTATCGAGCGACAGGGTGCGGGTGCCACCACCCCGTTTGAGCGTGCGGGCCTGATCCCTCTGATGGGACAGGAAGTGTCGCAGCGAGGCCAGGAGGAAGGCGCGGAACCGACCTTTCGAGGGGTCGACATCCGCGAGGAAATCCTTCTCCAGGAGCTCGGCAAAGAAGCCCTGCGTGAGGTCGCTGGCTTCCTCAGGGCTCGAGCCCTGATGTCGGATGTAGGCGTAAAGGGGTTGCCAGTAGGTCTGGCAGAGGCTCTCCAGAGCCGCCCGAGCTTCGGTGTCGGAACCGTCTCTGGCGGCGAGGACCTGGCTCCACTGGGTCGTGGCTACTTTGTCGCTCATGCTCCCCTCCCTGAAGAGCTCTCAAGCAACATATCGCCCGATCTCGCAGCACGAAACCGGTGAACAGATCAGCTTTTCGCTTCAGACCCCTCGACCCTACCGAAAGGGTCGCTTTCAGCACACCACCCGCTGGGGTGGGGGAGCGACCTGAGTCCTGTTGTCGCGCAATCAGAGTGAGAGTCTGTCGCCGCCGGTAGCGAGCCGGCTGGCGACGCGCCGAACTTGCTTGTGGGATCGTGCACCGTCGGCGCAGATAGCTCGTCCAGTAGGTGAGCCAGATGTAGACGTCGATCGCCAGTGGAGAGCCCTTCAGTGGTTCGATGGCTCGCAGATCGACTGGAGCCGCGGAGTGACTGACTGACCAGTCCCCACACAAGGACCGCAGCCAGGTGGTGAGTGCTCGAGGGCTCCTGACGTCTCTTTCGGAATCGAGGTC
>CAVQNG010000032.1:0-31331 GCA_963713825.1 uncultured Acidobacteriota bacterium | reverse complement strand
CCTGGACGAGGCGCAGCAGTTCGCCGACGCCATCCACGAGAAGTTCCCAGGCAAGCCCCTGGCCTACAACTGCTCACCCTCCTTCAACTGGAAAAAGAACCTGGACGATGCGACCATCGCCAAGTTCCAGCGCGCGTTGGCGACAATGGGCTACCGCTTCCAGTTCATCACCCTGGCCGGTTTCCACTCCTTGAACTACGTCATGTTCGAGCTGGCCAAGGGCTACAAGGCACGGCAGATGGCGGCCTACGTGGAGCTCCAGGAGCAGGAGTTCGCAGCCGAAACCAGCGGCTACACCGCCACCAAGCACCAGCGTGAAGTGGGGGCCGGCTACTTCGACCTGATCACCACTCTCATCACCCAGAGCGACGTTCTATCGGCCATCCAGGGCTCTACCGAAGAGGAGCAGTTCGAGGAATCACACGTGTAGCCAGGCCCACGGCATGGCCTATCGGGTCCTCGCCGTAGTCGACCAGCTCGAAGCCGGCGGCGGCCAGCTCAGCGGCAATCTCTTCCTGCGTGAAGTGATGGTCGAAGGACCTGTCCACCGCGTCCCCCAGATCCACCTCCTCCCGGCTGAATCGAAGTCGGCGAATGAAACGGGCCACCCTTCGGCTCCAGAGGAAGAACCGAGAGTCGGGAGTGCGGGTGAAGAAGGAGAGTAGCAGCGGCGCTCCAGACTCGACCCGATCTCGAAGATCCTGGAGGAAGCGCACTCTGACGGCCTTGCCCGGGATGTGCATGTAGCCACCCAGGCCCACCACAGCTCCATCGAAACAGGTGTCGAGACTTGGCACCTCGCTGGGGGCCACCGTCATCACCTCGGCAATCAGTCCCTCTCTGGAAAGCACATCACGGGCACTCTGGGCCAGTTCTGCGGAGCATTCGAAGGCCGTAACAGCCTTTCCTCTCTCGGCCAGAGCCACCGCTTCTCTCCCGCCACCAACAGCACCGACGAGCAAGGTCCGACAGTCGCTGAAGTAGCGATCCGCGATACGAGCCTCCCAGTCCTTCAAGCCTGAGGTGTTGTACTCGGAGTCCAGGTACTTCGATCGTCCCGCGTAGTAGAGGCGAGTCGCTTCGTTCAGGGACTTCGATCCCATCCAACCCAACCAGAAGCCCTGATAAAGGGCCAAGATCGCAGAATTGACCTGGCGGAAAACGCCATCGGAAAAGCAGAAGAGTCGTGCTGTAAGGGGCGTGCGAGGCATGCGCCAAGCGGCGAGAGACCTACTACTTCTTCGACTGCCACTGTTGGCTATTGTCGAAGTTGTTACCGCTCTTCTGGGTGACGTCGGCCATGTGGCCGTGCTTCTTCAGCTCGGGCTTGTTGTAGGGTTTGCGAGTCTTCGAGCCGCTTTGGTTTCTTTTCGGGTCGCGATAGTTGTCAGGCATGGTCTTCATCTCCCAGCGATTGCGATGCATCATCATACTCCGCAGCCGAGTAGCGACCAAGGCCCCTGAGCCAAACCTCCAGACCCAAGGCTGCCCAGACCTGCGACAGCACCCGCATCGGCATCGTCTCATCCCGGGCCGGTGATTCCAGCCACGAGAGGACTGTCTCTCGATCAGTATAGGGCTCAGAGAGCCATGCATCTGAGGAGTGGATCACTGCCCTCAAACGTGGCTGCCACTGCCGCCAGGCCTCCTGGAAGTAGGAGTCGAACACGACCTGACTGCGCCGCCGGAGAATCTCTGGCGGCAGGATCCCTTGCATAGCCTCTTGCAGCAGCGCCTTGCGCCTGCTGGGCGGAGCGACCCTACGTTCGAACGGAGTGGTCAGAACCAACTCGGCCAATCCTCTGTCGAAGAAGGGATGCCTCATCTCCACGCCCCAGAACGCGTACCGCTGTTCGAGCCGTTCCAGATTCCAATACAGCAGAGGGTCGGTGAGCCATCGGAGGACGGTTCGCTGGGCAGACGAGAAGGACGTGTTCCTCGACTCGAGGGGCTCTTCGACATCTCCGATAGGGCGAAGCAGATCAGGCTGCAGGTGAACGGGCCACTCCAGGGTCCTTCGCGGACGTATCGCTGCCAAGGACGCCCTCAGGCTCTCGGGTATTGATTGCACGATCGCCCTCTTGAGGATCGACGGCAAGGCATCCTCTTCCGGTAAACGGCTCAGCTGCCAGGACTGCTCCAAGGCCGACAGCACCCGACCCTGCTTCAGCAGGTCGGGAGCCCATTCCGGATCCCAGGTCAGCTCATCCCCTCCATACCCGGTCATCAGGATCCGCGCATCGAAACTCGACAACACCTCGGAGTTGCTCCGGGTCCGGTCCGGGGTCAGCTCTGCGGTCGGCCCATCTTCATTCCAGACCTCCGTCTCGATCGACGAGGCGAAATCGAATTCCGAGCAATCGATCCGACGAGAGGGAAAAGGAAGCCACTCGGCCATCGTTTCGATGTAAGGAGTCTCGTCGCAGGGAAAACTCGCATAGGTTTCCGAAATGGTCTCCAGCTGGGGCAGATCCTCGCCTGCGTCGCCGTAGATCTCCGCCGCCATGGCAGCCACCGATGAGGAGTCCAAACCTCCGCTCAGCTGCGCACCGACAGACCCGTCGGTCCCGAGTCGACTTGCGATGGACTGCTTGAACAAAGCGCGAAAGCGATCGAAGGCCTCTTCCTCTGAAGACAGCTCGAGAAGACCGAGGCTCTCTGGGTGCCAATAGGTGCGCTGGGCGATGCCGTCGGCAGAAGCCACCAGGAAGTGCGCGGCCCGCAGCCGATGCACCCCACGGAAGAAGGTCAGCTCCCGAGCCTTTGGCAAGTCCAGAAGATGCTCGACGACGGTCTGACTCTCGGGCTCAACCGGCACTTCGGGGAAGATCAGGAGCTGCTTCGGCTCGGAACCGAATCGAAACGTGTCGCTGCCGGACCAGAATACGAATGGCTTGGCTCCGAACGGATCCCGAGCCGCGAAGATCTGCTGTTTCGACGAGTCCCAGATGGCGAAAGCGAAGTCACCATTGAGGCGCTGAAGCACCTCGACGCCCCAGCGCTCGTAACCCGCGAGAAGAAGCGCAGCATCCGAAGCCGGGCCGGCGATCCGATTCGCGCCAGCCATATCGCTCAGAAGCTCTTCCCGGTTGTAGAGCCTGGCGTCCGCCACGATGGCGCAAGAGCGGTCTGGCAGCCACACCGGCTGGGTGTGCTCTCGCTCCTCAGCCCGCATTGCGAGCCTCGCCTGTCCGAGCGCCACCGACTCTGTGACCTCTCCTACCAGGCCATCGGGCCCGCGGTGGCGGATCGCCCCCAGCATGCGTCCGAGATCGCCATCCGCCACTGGGCGACCATCCCAATGCACGATTCCGGCGATGCCACTCATGTCGGCTGGGTTGGCGAAGGGGTCAATCTTGGACCGGGCTCCAGCCTCGAGCCAAGGTCTCAGCGGACTCTGCGAGCCGTCCCAGAGAATCGGGGAGCCGCAGCCGGTAGGCTTTGCACTGCTCCGAGATGATCGAGTAGAGCTCGAACTGGGCTGCCCAGATCTTCGGAACACTCAACTCTCCGAAACCGTGCTGCAGCAGACCTTTGAAACACTCCTCCTCAGCCATCTCCTGGAGATCGATCTTGTCGAGCGCCACCTCACGCTCGACGAAATAGACGGCGGCGAGTGCGGGCCCCGACTCGTCGTCTTCATCCTGCCCTGGGCGCGGGATCACGATCCCGGTATCGGTCGGTAGGCACAGCAACAGATCATCCGACAGAACGGGGAACCCCTGATCGCCCAGGCACTCCGCGAGGCTCGACTTGCCAGCGCCACTGGCACCGATAAACGCATGCACACCGTCATCAGCAAGGACCGACGAGGCGTGGAGTACAACCCGGTCCTGCAAAGCAGCTGCGAAAGGCACGACCCGTCGAACCAATGCATCGAAACCGCGGACCAACGCCTCGCCCTCCGCGACCAGGGCCAATCGCCCGTCAGCGCGGATCCACGCCAGCGCTGCGTCCTTATCCATCAACTTGAACCAGTCGCCTGAGCTGTCGGCCGAGGAAAGCACTCCGACATCGACCTCGCTCCCCGGATCAGCCCGAAACAGCACTTGCAGATCCACGTCTTGGTCACTGCTCGGTTCGACTTCGATCAGCGGGCGATCGCTAGCGACACGCAAGCCGGATACCCACCACGTTCCCACTTCCTTCTTCTTGCCTTCTGTCGTCACGATTCAAAACCTCGGTACTGTCGATAGTCCTCCGCATGTTGTCAGCATGCGCTGCTATCCTACCCGGGAAGCCGCCACCCGATCACGGAGAATGCAGTGCGAGTCAAAGTACCAGAACAGGTCGTCTTTCGAGAGTTGGAGAACGAGACTGTTCTTCTGAACCTCTCCACCGGCTTCTATTTTGGCCTCGACGACGTCGGCACACGCATGTGGCTGGCCCTGGAAAAGCACGGGACGCTGGAACAAGCCGCCTTCGACCTCCTGGACGAGTTCGAGGTAGACGGTGCTCGACTCCAGCGAGACCTCCAATCACTGACGCAGGAGCTCTGCGACCAGGGCCTCCTCGAGATCGTGCATGAGCAAGACTGAGCAGATCCTTGGTCTGACCTGGGCTGAGAGACGCTGGCTGGTGGAAGCCTGGATACTCCTGCTGGGGTTCCGCGTGGCGCTGCGAACACGACCGTTCCCTGCCGTCGAGACGTGGGCTCGGGTACCTGTCATCGAGACACCACAGACAGAGGAAGCGACTCGAGAGGACTACTCTCGCCTCGCTTGGTGCGTCGATGCGGCAGCCAACAATCATTTGTGGCGCATGCAGTGCCTCGAGCGCTCACTGACACGGCAAAGAATGCTCCGCAAGCGCGGCGTCGAGGCTGAGCTCAAGATCGGCGTCCAGAAACAGGGGGGCGATTTGGAGGCCCACGCCTGGCTCGAGCTGACCGGCAAGCCCATGAACGAGCCGGAGGCCATCGGGGAGCGCTTCCTGCCCCTGCTATCGAAATAGGTTGGGGGACTCGACCTTGCGAACTAGATGGTGAGCTTCGCCTCGGACAGAAACTCGTTCAGGAACGATCGAACTTCAGCCTCTTCGCCGCCCGCAGACAAGTCACGCAGCCGGTCCAGCGCTCCAAGGATCTGCTCCGAAGGATAGGAGTTGATGTTCCCGATGAAGATCTTCGGATGCCGCGTCTTGGCGATCGACTCGGCGTCGGTCTGAAGCTCCTCGAAGAGCTTCTCACCCGGCCGCATTCCCGTGATCTCGATCTCGATGTCCTCGTCCGGCACCAGGCCATTGAGCGTGATCATGTCCCGGGCCAGGTCGAGGATTCGCACGGGCTCTCCCATATCGAGGATGAAGATCTCGCCTCCCTCACCCATCGCGCCAGCCTGCAACACCAGCTGAGCCGCCTCCGGGATGGTCATGAAGTAGCGCACCATCTCGGGATGCGTCACGGTCACCGGCCCACCCGCCTCGATCTGCTCGCGAAAGATCGGAATGACCGACCCCGTAGAACCCAGCACATTGCCGAAGCGCACAGCCACATAACGAGTGCCATTGCGCGCGTCGAGCTCTTGCACCGCAAGCTCTGCGACTCTCTTCGTCGCTCCCATTACCGACGTCGGACGGACGGCTTTGTCCGTGGACACCACAACCATTGCCTCGCAGCCGAACTCTCCCGCGACCTCGCCCACGATCCATGTCCCCAGGGTGTTGGACTTCACCGCCTCGCAAGGATTGGATTGGTCAGTGGAACATGTTTGTGAGCGGGAGCATGGGCAGACCACTTCAGGCTTCCAACGGTCGAAAGAACTGTCGTACCCGATTGCGGTCACAGATGTCTGCCACCACGGGCTGAATGCTCAGCTGCGGCCAATCACCAGAGAGCTCTCGGTCGATCTGAAACAGTGCGAACTCCGCTCGCTCCAGGAGAATGATGTTGGTGGGTCCGATCCGGGCGATCTGCTTCGACAGTTCGGCTCCGATCGAGCCTCCCGCCCCGGTCACCAGCACCGTCTTGTTCTTGATGAACGGTTCTACCGCTTCCTGCTCCAGTTGCACGGTTGCCCGGCCCAGGAGATCTTCGATCTGGATGTCCCGAAATCTCGTGATCCCGACTCGCCCTTCGAGAATCTCGTAGAGCCCCGGGATGATGCGAGTCCTGAGGGGAATTTCCTCACAGATCGCCACGAATCTTCGTAGCTCTCTCTGGAGATCTGGGCAATCGTGATGATGACGTGGTCGATGTCCGTGGATCGGCATATTTCGGGGAGATCGTCCGTCGTCCCAAGGACCTTCTTGCCTTGGATGACAGCCCCCTGCTTGCGTGGATCATCGTCGATGGAAACCCTTGATCCACACATCCATATCGCCCCGGCCGCGAATCTCGCGGGCTGCCAGAACACCTGCTCTGCCAGCACCGACCATCAAGAATCCGTTTGCGCTTGTACGGCTCCACCGGTCGACGTTTCTGCTCGAAGCGCTCGAAGAGGATCCGACGGAGCACCCGAATCGTCACGACTCCGGCAAATCCGAAGAACGTGCTCATCAGGATGATGGAAAGAGGTACTCGCCAGATCTGGAGAGACGATGGCAAGGCCAACCGCCCGACCAAGAGAATCAATCCCGACCAGAGGGCCGCTCTCACGAACGAAGCCATCTCGGCCAATCCAACGTAGCGCCAGATGAAGCTGTAGACACCGGCCAGAACCAGTGCACCAATCTGAATTAGCACCACCAGCGGCAGCTGGGCCAGCAGTCGCTGCAGTTGGGAAGTGTCGAGCTGAAACTCGAACCGCAGCAGATAGGCGATGACGAAGGCTATGCAAAGGACAGAGATGTCGAGGACGAACTGGGCCTGGCGAGAGAAGAAACGAGACCAAAACTGATTCCGACGCCCCTGCTCCTCACCGATCAAGGGCGAGGATGGCTGCGATCGGGGACTCTCACTGTTCGATTCGTTCATGGCACGGTCCCTGGAACCCTACTACAGCAGAGGGTCGATCTCCCCCACCTATTCGCGGAATCGAAGCTTCTTCTTGGCCTGCAAGGTCTTGAGGGTTCGGCCCACGAGATCGAAGGGGGCGCCACAGCCTTCTAGCGAGATAGCCAACCTCGGTCTGTGGCTGTCCGTAGATCACGTCGATCTGACCTCTCGTCAAGAAGATCGCACTACTCATGTTGCGAAGAAGACCCGTCAGACCCGGACCTCGCCGAATCCCAAGGTCGGGTAACAGCAGAGAGCTTCAGAGACTGTCGATACTCGGCATCCATCGATCCAGCCAACATGTGCTTGAGAATCAAGGGGCGGCAGCTACCTGCAACCACGATCTCGGAAGCCCTCTCGCCCCTCTTCCAGCTGGCGCAACACATCTTCTTGGTCCCTGCCAATTTCCTCTTTGAGAGACTTCATTCTGGATCCAGAGGACACTCTTCCCTCCATGAATCGCTCACCCTGCTCGCCGGTGAAGCCCAAATCCTGCAGGTCAGCCAAGAGTTGTATCAATGGGTATGCCCCCGGTGAGAAACCGTGTTGTCCGAGGCCATGTACAAGTAGGTGGGCCATCAAAAGGTTCGAATCGGAACTCAGTCACTCTTGGGCCACCCTTCGAGAGCTCGGCATTGGCCTGAGCTGATGCAAACTTTGGTCTGCTGGCTGCTCCTCTCCCCTCCAGATTGACCCCTCGAAGGTCCACATGAATCTCCACTACCGCTCCCAGCGGATGGTCCAACGGGGTGAAGGTGATGCTCTTGCGGCTGGATTTCGAGCTTGGTGCTCCCCTCCTGGATGAGAGTCCGAGACAGAGACTCGGCAGCGTCACGCGGTACCAACACATCGATGTCACTTGCTTGGCGAGCTCCCGCAATCGAATGGCCTCCCAATTGGAGCGCCAGGCCTTTCAGGAAGATGGAGGGTTCTCCCTCTTCGCTGGCCATGCCGGCAATCTGTGAGGACACCCTTGAAGCAGCTCGTTCGCCGCAATCCGGTGAATAGCCCTGTCTGCCTCTTCCAACAAGCCGGCACCCAGCTCGGGAACCAGCTTCTCACGAGGCCAACGAGCTCGTACTCGGCCAAGTAGTCCGACTGCCCCCGCAAGTTCGGAAAGTCCCTTGGGATCGAGAGTCCCCGTTTCATCCCAGGCAGTGAACTCACGCCCAAGAGCCCGTAGAAGAAGCCAATCGACTTCCGCGGGTACATCAATTGAAGGTGGGGAGAAGCGGAGTCCTTGCCGCACCGATTGCCGGGACCTCAGTTAGACACTGCAACCGCGGACGATTTTCGAGACACGCTCAACTTCGCTTTTCGTCATCGCTGACCCCGACGGTAGACAAAGCCCTTTTTCAAAGAGCTCTTCCGCAACAGACCCGCCGAAGATTCGAGCTCCTTGAAAGACCGGTTGCATGTGCATCGGCTTCCATACGGGACGAGCTTCGATGTCGTCGATCTCGAGAGCCAAGCGAATCTCCTCCCGGGCGGCCCCAAAGTCGCGAGGATCGACGGTCAGGCAGGTGAGCCACCGAGTGCTTCGCCCATACTCTGCTTCGGGCATGAATCGCACCCCGGGCAGATCTCCAAGAAATTCCTGATACCAGTCGAAAATCCGCCGACGCGCAGCCACTCGGTCTTCCAGTACTCGAAGTTGGCCTCGCCCGATGGCCGCCAGGACATTGGACAATCGGTAGTTGTAGCCGATCTCCGTGTGCTCGTAGTGTGGCGCATCCTCCCTCGCCTGGCTGGCCAACTTGCGAGCCTTCACGATGGCCGACTTATCGTCGGACACCAACATCCCACCACCCGATGTCGTGATGATCTTGTTGCCGTTGAATGAGAAGACACCGAATTGGCCGAAACGACCCAGAGGAGTGTCTCCATAAGTGGCGCCCAGAGCTTCCGCGGCATCTTCGACAATCGGAACACCGAATCTGGCGCAGGCTTCCTGAATCGGCTCCCAATCAGCACTCTGACCGTAGAGGTCCACGACGATCGCAGCCTTGGGAAGCGTCCCCTCACCAGCCAGGGTCTCCAAAGCCTCGCCAAGAAGGCCGGGATCCATGTTCCAAGTCGAAGAGTCGCAATCCACGAATACCGGCTCTGCCCCGACGTAGTGAATTGCGAAGGCAGTGGCGGCAAAGGTCAGATTCGAGCAGATCACCAGATCTCCTGTCCCGACACCGAGGAGCTTCAGCGCGAGGTGCAGCGCCGCCGTTCCCGAGGACAGTGCCGCAGCACTGCCCACGCCTACCGTCTCCGCGAACTCCCGCTCGAAGGCCTCCACGTCAGGACCTACTGGAGCAATCCAGTTGCTCGCAAAAACACCCTTGACGAGTTCCAACTCGGACTCACCCAAGTGAGGTGGTGAAAGAAAGACCCGGCTCATGAAGAGAGGTCTCCCGCAGCCGACTTCGCGGGTACTCCGGTGGCAGTGACCTGCGAATCGAGGTCACTTACAGCGGCAGCGCCTGCCCCTACGACAGACCAATCGCCGATTGTCACTCCGGGAATCGCGCAACTCCCAATACCCATTAGGGCTCCCTGGCCGATCGCCACCGTCCCAGCCAAGGACGCTCCTGGAGCAATATGCGCGAACGAGCCGATCCGGCAGTCGTGGTCGATCCTCGCGCCCGTATTGACGATGACGTGATCACCAATGACCGTCTCGGGCTGGACTATCGCTCCAGCGAAGATGACGGAGCCAGGCCCAACCTCCACAGTTTCGTGGACCAAAGCGGAGGGGTGGATGGCTGACACCCACTCGAGCGACAGCTCCTCCGCAAGTTTCTGCCGCTGGCGGTTCGAGCCAATGGCCAGAATGCCCGGCGCCCCGTAGCTCTGCGCCTCTTGGACCGGGCCTTTGACTTCGTGGCCCAGAAGCTGCGTTCCCCAAAGATCCGCGCTGTCGTCGAAGATCCCGGTCACCTCAGTCCCCAGTGCCTCCAGGGTTGCCAGGACAACCTTCGCATGCCCACCCGCTCCGATAACTACTACCGACTCACTCATCAGGGGTCCCCATGAACTCTGGCATCGTGGCGTGTCCCGCCGCGCTCAACCCTTCTCCCTTCAGAACCTTCCAGACCGTCATCCCGAGAATCTTCAATCCAGCCAGAGGCTCATATTGTCAACGTACCAAATGTCGAACTCGAACTTCTCTTCCCAAGTTATCGCGTTACGACCATTGACTTGCGCCCAACCCGTGATTCCCGCGAGGACCTCATGGCGCCGCGCCTGCCGTGTCGTATAGCGGTCTAGATACTGCATCAGCAAAGGCCTTGGCCCTACCAGGCTCATCTCACCTTTCAGGACATTGATCAGCTCAGGAAGCTCGTCAAGAGAGGTGCCTCGCAACAATCTCCCAAACCGAGTCATTCGATTCTGATCCGCGATCATTTCTCCGTCTACGTCAGGACTCTCCTTCATTGTCCGCAATTTGAGAATCTCGAACTTGCCGCCCCGGAAACCTGGCCGCATTTGCCGGAAGAAGACCGGTGAACCGAGAGTCAGCCGAATCAGGACACTCAGAATGACTACTAGAGGAATCCAAATAGGGGCCGCCAACAACGTCAGACTCAAGTCCAAAGCCCTCTTTCCCAGTCTCACGTACAAACCTCTGGAATTCACGTCACTGAGCTCCCGATATCACACTCCCGATGCTGATCTAGTGGCACGAAACCCCTTCAAGAGAGTAACGGATCGAGAAGAAGACCGATCCAGGCTAGAGTACGATCGAGACTCAATTGTCAATCAATCTGACTCGAGTCGGCAGTTGATACTCTCACTAGAACGTTCGAAACACGACTCTACTACCTCACCTCGACAAGACTCCAACCAGCTGGTAGCAAATGTGACCGAAAGCAAGTCTGATCCCAGCCTTCTACGATGAACCAAAACGCGATCAGACCTTTGCGCCTGGCAAGAGTAGCCAGCTCGCCTTTCACATTCAGGGCGTTGCTTCTAGACCAAGTAGCCGCGATTCGAGACAGTGGGATTGAAGTCACTCTTGTGTCAGGCGATGGGAAGGGGCTATCTCGCGTGGCGTCAGAACTAAACGTGCCGTTCTGCTCGGTCCCCATGAATCGAGAACCTGCTCCAGTCAAAGACATCAGGTCACTTGCCAGGCTGACGCGAGTCTTGAGAGACGGACACTTCGACATTGTTCATTCATCAACACCCAAAGCGGGTCTGCTCTCTGCATTGGCCGGAGTGTTTTCCAGGATCCCAATCCGCCTCCACACTTTCACAGGGCAACGCTGGCAAACTCTATCGGGAGTAGCCAGGCTAGGGCTGAAGGGCTGCGATCGTCTCATTGGGTCTCTATCGACACAAACCTATGCCGACAGTTCATCTCAAAGAGACTTCCTTATAAATGACGGCGTTGTGAAGCCCAGGAAGATTTCTGTTTTGGCACAGGGGTCAATCAGCGGGGTCAATCTGCAGCGCTTCGGCTCTTCCGGCAGTAGAGAGGACTCTCGAAGGCAAGTCCGAGAAGAACTCGGCATCTCTCAGGAAGCGCTCCTAATTGTCTTCGTCGGCCGTCTGACCCGCGACAAGGGACTGGTTGAACTCGTGGAAGCGTTTCAGGGACTAGCGGAGGGCCATCGTCTCTTGCACTTGCTCCTTGTAGGGCCACTGGAGCCTGCCTTGGATCCCCTGCCACCAAGCACACTGTCGACTATCGAAGGCCACATCCGCATACACTGCACCGGGTTCTCACCTAGTCCCGAGCGATATCTGGGCGCATCTGACATTCTCTGTCTACCCAGCTACAGAGAGGGGTTTGGGACCGCCGTGATAGAAGCTGCTGCCATGGGATTGCCGACTGTCGCGACTGAAATCACCGGCCTTTCCGACGCTGTGGTGAACGATGTAACCGGCCTCTTGGTGCCCCCCAGAACAACCGGTGCGCTAGCTGCAGCACTTCAAAGGCTCATCGACCAACCAGAGCTACGACTCCGCCTGGGTGCTCGAGCTCAGGAGCGGGCCATCGCCAAGTTTGACTCCCGAAAAGTGAACAACGCCGTAGTTGAAGAGTACCTGCGATTGGCCAAAAAACTTCCTGGACGCTGATCCGGTGTCGAGAAGTCACGATTTTCCCAAGCCTGGTGGTCCGGCTCCACCTCGTGTCTAGCCTGTCTCAAACATCCCTTGCGCAAGCTGCCGAACTTCGGCACGCGCCCGGTAGAAGTCTTCCTTCTCCTTACTTTTCGGTCGAGTCGATCGCCGGCGAACAATTCGATCTCCGAGACCAAGTGGCACCACTACCGAATAGATCAGGCTCTTGCACCAGGCCACAGCGATTTCACGAAAGGCTCTCGACGGACCCAGATTTCTATGCTTCCAGAAGACTCCCTGCAAACTTCGAAGAGCGAGTCTCATTTCATCCACATTGGCCGCGTCTGGTTCCTCATAGGCGTAAAGAGGTTCTGGCAGCTCACTGAATTGCCTCCCCCATAGGACTTGAAGAAGAAAATCGACATCCTCCGCCACCTCGAACTGTGGATCGAAATGAGCCTGAGTGATCTCAGAACATCGGATCATCGCTGTGGCATGCGATATTGGGGGGCGTCCAAGCCGCAGAAATGTCCGACCAACTTCAGAATCGCCTTTCTGGTCATGCATTCCCGCTCGAATTGCCAAGAGCTCCATACCCGAGTCAACGATGGCCATGCCAGTTCCCAGGAGAGACAGATCTGGATTTGATTCCAGAACCTCCAACTGCTCTTCTAGCTTTCTTGGGTAGTACCAGTCGTCAGCATCCAACATGCACAAGTACTTACCCCTTGCCTTGCCGAGGGCGATTTCCCTGGCTATCGGACGACCTTGGTTCTCATGCAACCGGAAAGGTCTCAACCTTTGATCATCAAATCTCCGAACTAGCATTCCGGAATCGTCGCTCGATCCGTCGTCAACAAGAATGCACTCCCAATCCAGAACGGTCTGAGAGGCCAGTGATGCCAGGGCCATCGGCAGCGTGGCCCGCGAGTTGTACGAAGGCATCAATACAGAGACAAGGGGCTTGGGGGACACGATCTTAGCCGCCTACTCCCGGCCACTGGGCAGTCATTACTCGTGAGGCTCTTTCAGATGTCAGGAGTCCAAGTGGGGCAAGGACCACGATTAGCGAAAACAAGGGCATCCCGCCGTAAAAGTACTCACCTCCCATCCCTCCAACAAATCCCGCGACCAGCGCCGCCTCGCTGGGTAGCAGCGAGTACTTGCCCGACTGTGTCCAGAAGAGCCAAAAAATCGTTAGCACAACGAGGCCGCCGACGACTCCGGTTTCGAGAAACATCTGAAGCCAGAAATTGTGACTTCCGGTCCAATTGAGACCGGAACCTGGGAACCTGTTGAAGAAGCCACGCCCAAGGAGCGGCGCATCGAGTATCTTGCTTCCTTCGCGGCGCCAATAGGAAAAGCGCCCACCTTCGTCTACTCCCATCATCCCTACTTCATACTGGTGAAGATACTCGGGGGCCGGGTTCAATGTCCGGTCCATTTCTTCTTGAAACGTTGGCACCTTCTGATACACGACAACTCCGACCACTATCACCACCCCGACAATTGCCCATGATCGAAGCTTCATTCCCTTGCGATACAGGACCCATAGCAATCCCATGGCAGCAGCCAGCCAGCCACCGCGACCTTCTGAGAAGGCGAACCCCAGGAACACCGCAACCAGCACCCACGGCGCTGCAGACCGCCACTTTCGGGATCCCCAGTTAGCGGCGAAAGCCGCCCCAAGGAACATGATCAGAATGGCTAGCCCCACACTCGCCGCGTTCTCTGACTTGTACTCGAACAGTCCGCCGATTGAAGAATCACTCGACCCTGGAGCTGACAGACTCATGGATGCTGCCATCACGAGTGCGCCTACTGCGATCGCCCAGAGAAATCTAGTCAAATCACGACCATTGCTCACTAGGCCAACCGTAAGCCACGCGGCCACACCATAGACCGAGAACTTCAGGAGTTTGAGAAGACCGAACTGCACGGGAAGCAGCACTTCGAACCCATACCTCAATCCAGCAGTAATGGTCGAGAGAAATGCCCACGCTAAGAAGAAGAGAGCGAATGGCAGTACACCTGCCAATGGGCTCGAACTCCTGCGTCGGCCGGTGCGTCTTTTCACAAACAGCCACAGCACCAGTGCAAGATACGGCCCAATCAGAAGATCCGAGAACTCCAGATCTCCAAAGCCTGTTCCTTGTACTGGCACCAGATTAGGAAGAAACAGAAACGGCAATAGCAGCCAGGGGGCACGTCTCAATGAGGACCCCCCGTCAGATGAGACGCCTGCAATCGCTCTTTCGATCCTCTGGATTCAGCAATATGTTGCAGACGCATCTCTTCCAAAGCCTAGGAGTCTCGCTTTTGTGCCCGCCACATCCCACTCCTGCCGAGAATGAAATCGCGGATCGCCGCAAATCCAGCAACCGCCAGGTCTGCCCGGCCTACAAGCGCAAGTTGGAGATAGCGAACCGCTCTGTTCACAAGGTAGTAGCCAAAATATGGATACCAGAGATAGTACGGGAGGAACTTGCGCTGAAACAGGAGTCCGTTCCGGATACCGTAGTAGTAGTTGAGTGGCTTCATGACCCCAAGTGACTTTCCGATCTTGTGGCAGATCCTCGCAGCCGGTACAACCACCAGCCGATAGCCTGCCTGAGATACACGAAGAGAGTGGTCCCACTCCTCGCTCCAGATGAAGTACTCCTCTGAAAAACCCTTGGTCTTCTCGTAGACCCAAGCGGGGATCAGGGTCATGCAACCGCTGATCCACTCAGTATCGAACGGGCCTGTCGCCTTTAGAGACGACAGAGGTTCTCCGTTTCCGAGCCTGTGAGCGGTTAGGAATCTGTTGAATTTTCCACCAGCGTACCAAATGATATTCGGATCCGAGCAGTAGGTGATTACTCCCCCAACAACTCCTACATCTGGATTGTTCTCGACCACGTCTACCATCGGTGCAAGAAACCCCTTGGATACGAGGGTGTCATTGTTGAGAACGACGGCAATGTCTGTGCCGCTCTGAAAAGCCAACTCCATGCCGAGGTTATTACCGCGACAAAAACCCAGGTTCGTGTGCGAACAGACGAGATTGAAACCCGGTCCAAGACTCCCCATTTTCGATGCAGTGTTTTCCAAGGCCCCTTCCTGAAGGTCTCTGGGAGTCTGAAGAACACGGTAGGGAGACTGGCTTTGCCTCATCCACTCTTCAATTCGCTTCACAGATTCGTCTGACGAAGCATTGTCGATAACCACAACAGACAGCGGTTGGTAGTCGACCTCTTCGAGACTGTTCAGGAGGTCGATAGTGTCTGACCAGCCGTTCCAATTGAGAGTTACAATTCCAACTCCCAACGGTCTGTCGTCCGGGAGCGACCGCTGAAGGCTAATCTTGTTCATTTCAGATTCGGCTCCATACTGGGTGCGCCGTACCGACCTTGGATAAGTCAAGTAGCGGACTCTCGCACCGTCGGACAAGTCCCTTCTCTGGTCTCCGCCATTGATCAATGTACGAGACTAGAGCGCGCGTTCTCCACCGGGGTGACCGAATGTCCTCTGTACTGGGAGCCAGATCCCATAACTCACCGAGAGGAGAGTCGAAGATCGATTTCTGGGATCTTCGCTCAGCCACTGCTCGATCGACTACTACTGGCAATTAACTCCTGAAAGAGAGCATCGTATCGGCTGGCCTGGAGGCTGGCATCGAACTCACGAACCGCCTTTGCTCGCGCCTCGCGTGCAAACTCAGGATTGAGAAGAACATCCAATATACCCTTTGCCAAATCTTGCACATCAAAAGGTTCCGCCAAATAGCCTGTTCTCCCCTGATCGATAAGCTCTGGAAGTCCACCGACAGAGAATGCAACTGTTGGGGTCCCGCAGGCCATCGCCTCGACAACGGTGTTTGGCAGATTGTCCTCCGTCGAGGGGCAAAGAAACACATCTGCGGCAGAGTAGGCGATCTTCAAGGCTAGATCGTCTTCGAGGCGGCCAAGAAATTTCACTTCATAAGGTTGTTCTACATTGCCTTCGAATCGAGACGATCCGAAAACAAGCAACTTCACCGGCCTCGGTAGGTTCAGAGCTCCCAGCGAAGCAAGTGTCGGCGACAGGAACTGGTGCCCTTTGCGATCGTCGACCGCCGCAGATTCCGCACCGAAAAGGACTACGGGCGAATCCGGGTCCAATCCAAGTACCTCACGGGCAGCGCGTTTCTCGACCGGACAGAACCGATCGAGGTCGATCCCGTTCGGAATGACCTCAACTCGGGCACCTCCCAATAGAGAACTCTGTCGAGCCTCTTGAGCCAACCACTGGCTCGGGGTCACAAAGCAGATGAGTTTTCTTGAATAGAGGTGCTTCTTTCTCTTCCAAACCCATCGTGAGAGATCCCAAGAGAATCTACTCCCGAGGATTGGACAGCGCCCACAACATTCAGAATAAGCCCTACACGTGCCGGAGAAGTGGCAACCTCCGGAAAGGCACCACTTGTCGTGCATGGTCCATACGATCGGAACCCCAACCCGAGCCACGCTTCCCAAACTCAAGAATCCGCCTCCAAACGAGTGCAGATTGACGATCTCAGGCTTGCTCCGCTCGATCCGCTTACGCCCACTGCCTGGGAGCCATTGCAGACGGAAGAGACTCCGGGACTTCTGTCGATACAATGCAAGTGGCACTCGATCCACAGCTTCGCCGACGTTCTGGTACATCCTCTCCAGTTTGTTCACAGGACCAACGACGGAAGGGTCATCCGAATCGCGAAACTGAACGATCATCTGACTCTCGATTCCGGACGCCCTTAATCCCAAATGCAATCTGTGGGCAGCTATCCCCGCCCCGCCCCGCCGATCGAATGAGCTGACCAGCGCGACCCTCATGGCAGTAGAGGCTTCTGAAACACAGCCGTCACTGAATGTCCCCGAGGAGACAACCTGGGATTCTTCAGTCCGATTTCCACGAGTCTCCCCAGCAGGGAAGACAAGCGCAAGGCGACAGCGCCCAGCTGAGAGGAGTCAACAATCCTACGCTCTCTCAAGTGGGCCCTCGTCAGCACTTCGTTCACCAGGCACCTCGAGTACCGGGCCCGAAACTGTTCAGACAAGCTCTCATGATGAAGCCAAATCAGATCCAGACCTTCGATCTCGGCAACATAGTTCAGGGCTCGATCAAACCACCATGTCAGATGGTGAGGTGGGAGGTTAAGAGGCTCATTGACTTCCAGCGACACGAACGAGTCTGCAGCAGGGACGGATATGACGATGACACCTCCAACCTTGGTCCATCCAACTAGCTGATCGAGGAACTTGCTTGGCGAGAGCACGTGCTCCAGCACCTGGAATGCACAAACTACGTCGAAGTTGGAATACCCAAGGCCTGAGAACTCCTCCAACGATGATTGCTCTACTTCTGCACCTCTCTCCCGTGCGCGACGAACGGCGTCAGGATTCTCATCTATTCCTACGTACTTTCCCCCCGCCAGGTACTGGGCAAACGCAGCGCCCCCACAACCAACATCTAGTACTGTGTTGCCAGGCTTTACAAACCTCCGGGCGAAGTCAAACTCAGGCTTTTCACCCCGGTAGTACCACGGGAGTTTTGAGAGTTCCTCGTAAAGGTGGGTCGGAGCCACAGGGGCCGGAGTGAAGTAGCCAAGGCCACACTGATTGCATGTAGCTAGAGTGATTTTCTCTGAGCTGAATGTCCCTTCCAGGTGATACCCAGGAATCAAGCGGCCGTACAGCAAGGCAATCTGGCTGACGGAAATCTCCTCAACCACCTCGCTGTCCTGCGCGGAACACAATGGGCAGTCTGAGATGAGACTTAGATGGCCCATACAGATCTGACATCCACCTCGAGCAGTTCACCCAGAGCATCAAGTCCAGGTTCAAGTTCGGAAATCAAACGCTCCCGCAGCTGGCCGCCAACAGGCAGCCGTTCTGACTCGACTCGATTCAAAGAGAGCAGGTTCTTCCTAATCTCGGTGCGGAGTCTTCTCGGGAGTAGCCTTCCCGCCACCTTGAATGAGGCCGGAGGACGTTTTAGGACATCTCTCAGTATCCTACTTCGAGCGTACTTGTTCCGATTGACCTTGCGAAAAGAGGGCATCTCCGTGGTTCCAACTTCCAAGAACCTGAGAACTCGCTCGTATTCGGTTCGATTGTCTGCAGAGAACTCCTCAAGGAGTATCACATACACTCTCTCTCTCCCGAACTCCTCTATGTAGCGCTCCACTTGAGGATGGAAGTCGACCACATCTAGGTATTGAAGGCCAGCAGGAAAATGAGAACCTGGCGGAATGCTCCCACCCTTCAAGCGGTCTGCGGCCAGGCCCAGGGCCTCGTCCAGGCGCTCTTCAGACTCGTTCCCGTCGAACAAATACTGGCTGTGAAGAGAGCACACAACGTCTATTGGATTTCGGAGCATTATCAAGATCCGGGCGCTAGGACAGGCACTTGCGATTTCAGAAGCCGCCGTGCGAGAAAAGAGATAGAAAACCGAACCCTCGCCCCGTACAGGCTCATTTGCCGCGCTTTCGAAGAAGCTCAAGTACCGAGCAATCTCTTCTTCTGACCGAGGCTTAGTCGAGAAATTTGCGGCAGGTGGACCTATCTCCAGATCCAAACCGAAAAAGTGGAGTTCCTTCACCTGAGGAAAGAAAATCTCGGGATGTTGTCCGAGGAAATCGAACATAGCGGTAGTACCACATTTCGGCGCGCCGACAAGAAAGAGATTCAAATCGGACAGAGAGTTCACGCCCGGCATAGAGCACCTCCAAAGATGGAGGGATTGATCCCGAGAAACCGACGAACCGCCCACAAGAGAATCAGGTTCCAAGAAATCGTGCTGATAGAAGTGGCCATTGCGGCACCATTCGCTCCAAACCGTCGAACGAGTGCTAGGTTCAACAGCATGTTGACGATCGTCGAGATGCCCACTGCGGCAGTGACGATAGTCTCCCTTTTGGCCATGACCAAAATTGTGCCGACGGCTCCAGCGCCTAGATTCACCAACTGACCCACCAAAAGCAACCTGAGCGCGCTATCTCCAACGATGAAATCCGCTCCGAAGAGACCCAACAAATTCTCACCCCACAACCAGAAAAATATCGCCCCCACGAACCCAAGAGCGAAGACAATCAGTACCGCTTTCCGCGCCAACTGTTCGGCACCCTTCCGATCTTCTCTAGCCAGTAGGTCAGCGAACACCGGTCCCAGCACCAGATTAACTGTGACCATCAAGAAACCCAAGAGGCTTGCCCATCGCTGCGCACTCGAATATAGACCCACCTGACCAGGACTGGACAATCCGCCAATCATCAGTTTGTCTATCTGAGCCTGAAGTTCGAAGAGACCCTGCGTCGCGGCCAATGTCAATGCCGACTTTCTCCAGGAGGATCGCTGACTCGCGCTCTTAGCAATTCTAGATAAGGCCGGCACTAGGCGATACCCAAGGCCGATCAACAAGGACAGGGTTAGTGCAGCCGCTCCAACCTGAATCCAGATCGCCGTAGACAATGAAAACCGGTCCGGCAAATACAGGTAGACAAAGGTAAGAAAGCCCACTAAAACAAGGCGGTCCCCTGTGAATTCGGGTAGAGCGGACAAGGATACATGGTTGAGCCCACGGAGATATCCTGATTGCACGGCCGCCAAGGAGCGAAGCGGAATCATCAACGCCACAGCAGCAATGAGAAGCGGAGACAGAACCTGACGGATTGGTAGTAGAAGAGCGATACCTCCCCACACTAATCCGATGGCTAGCGAGGTGGCCAGTGCCACTCGCAAAGACCACTTGTAGACACCCAGCAGAGTTGACCAGTCATCCCTGGCACGAGCCATCGCCACCTCTCTTACAAGGAGAGTGGGAAGTCCAACCGAAGCAGGAATCACGAGTAAGGCAATGGTTGCCATGATGACAGCCCAAACTCCGTATTCCTCTACGCCCAACAAACGCGCCAGTAGGATGTTGGCTACTAAGCCCAGAGCCAGACCTAGACTTCGGACTGACAGCAGCGTCAACGATGCTGTTGTGACTTCACGGACTACGGTGCCCTGGCTGGGGCCCGTTCGAAGCAGATGGGGAATCCAGGACAATGCCTATCCTGAGCTAGGAATGCAATTTGCTGCGCTTTAGCGCCAAGCTCAGGGACCAGATGTGCAGCCAATCCGGAGACTCACGACTTCGAGGAATTTGCAGATCTTCTGACGCTCCCACCACACAGTGGATCGAGAACGGCACCAATAGACTGCTCTCCTTCATCAAAGCAACCACTCCCCCACCACTACCGTGTCGTTGCGGTCCAGCAGTAGGTCCGGCTCCTTGCCGTTCTGGATCTTCTTGACGTTGACCTGGAGGCGGTCTTCCGTGCCATCGGAGAGGCGGCGGTTGATAGTGACTTTCTTGAGGTTGGCGCGTTCGGTGGGGCCACCGGCAGCGGTGATTGCCTGGAGCACCGTGATCCCTTCCGTACTCGAGTACTCGACTGCACCAGGCCTCTTCACAGCACCGGTGACGTAAACCCGCAGCTTGCGACCTCGCGGCACTACCACAATGTCGCCAGGGCGCAGGCTGATGTTGGCCGTCACATCGCCTGCCTCCATGAGCCTCTCTACATCGATCTCGAGGGTCTCTTGGCCCATTTCGGGACTCCCACGCATAACCAGGATGCGGCCGCCCGCGTCGTGGGCCAGACCACCGGCCTGACCGACGACCTCGATCAGGGTATTGCTGCCTACGAGGTTGTACCTGCCGGGTTTGAGCACCGCCCCTTGGACCGACACTCCACCGCCGACCGACTCGGCCACGAAAATGGAGACCTGAGGATCGTTGACCAGGCGATTGTCGGCCAACATCTTGGCCACAGTAGCCTCCAGCTGCTGAACTGTTTGGCCGGCAACGACGAAGTTTCCGAGCGGGGGCAAGGTGATGGAACCATCACCAAGGACCTGCACACGTCGGCTCAACTCCTCGATGCCGAGCACAGATACTTCGAGTAGATCCCCGGGGCCAATAATGACGCTCGAATCCGCGGCCGGCGTCGCGCCCGTTTGAGCAATGGAGCTCACAGCCGTCAATACCAAGACCGCCCCCAGCAGGAGCGTCCAACAAGAGATATCGAGCTTTCGAATCTTCATGATCAAGGGAAGTCTACCCAACTGATGCTCGGGAATCTTGCGAAGTCGATCACCACGACAGGCCACTGCCGAAGCCAAGTCCGATCGAGGAGCTCCAAATGGTCAAGTCTCGGTCCCCTCCGGGGAAGTTCGAGTCATAGCTGGTTCGGCTGACTTGCAAGTAGACCCTCACCCGGTCGAACTTCAAATCGATGTCTCCGCCCCAGGCCGAGTAGTCATCGGCGCGGTAAGGGCCACTCGATTCGATGGGTGTGTACTCGTTGTCGCCGGTTTCCACGAAGACACGAGCGTTGGCCCAGGAGCTCAATCCTCCCCGCAAGCCGACGCCGATCGAAGAGTCCTCGAAATAGGCCCAGAGGTCTGAGAAGGAATACACGAGGTCCCTACCGCCGAACAGCTGGAGCTGCAAACGACCCATGGTTCGCCACCCCAGCTGAAGGTGACCCGTAGTGCCATCGTACTCGACGAATCGGGAGCCACTGCCTTCCGGGTCCAACGAGCGAAATGCCATATCCGCGTCGAAGCTGAGAGACGACCCCTCGTAGCGTGCCAGGATCAGCGGTGAGAGGCCCGAGTTGGAAAAATCACTAGGTCCTGGATCGAAGCTGACATCAGAGGCCTCGATCCCGACACCGACCTCGAAGCCCCGCGGCAGGGTGAAGCCGACTCCAAGACGGAAGATCCCCTCATCGCGATCGACTGCGCTCAACCCGATGACATCATCCTCGTCATCGGGCAGGTAGTTGATCGACCGTACGGTTCCACTCGTGAACAGCCTGAAGCTACGTCCCAGATCGACCTCGACTTTGGCCAGGACTTCGTCGACTCGGTTGTTGACCCGGTCCTCGAACTCCCGGCTGAAGAAGGTCGCATCATCAACGCGTGTAGCCGACAGCTCCAGGCCGGTTCGTCCAAGATTGCCGAAGAGCCCGACGCCGTAGCGACCGTTCCATCGGTTCCGGCTCGTGAGGTCCTTCCACCAGACATACTCTGGAAGAAAGTGGGCAGCGAGGGTGAATTCCGAGCCGAGCGGCAGCCATCCTCGGATGCCGATTCCCGCGGTGGCGGTGTAGTCGGAGACGCCCGTGCCTTGAACGTTACTGACGTAACCGATATCTCTCACGCCAAACCAAGGATCCAGCAGAACGCGGCCTGCCTTCCAACGGGCCTCGTCGATGTTGCGCTGGAGAACGAGATCAGTGCTTTCCCGGCTCTCATTGAAGGTGCCAGGTGGCGTGTACTGAGTGAACTGAGCCGACGCGGTTGGCTGGAACAGGAGTTGGCAGAGGAAGAGAGCTCCTACGACTCCCAGGCATCGCTTGCACCACTCCCCAAGTCTACTTTTGGGTCCTACCTGTTTCATGCCGCTCAGCCTCCCCCCTTCCAAGCCTGCATTCAAACAGCCGAAACCAGGTCCCGATTGCCCAGGATCCGAACCGGATTCTCCCACATCCAGGTGTGGAGACTCTCCTCGGAGAATCCCTTGGATAGCCGTTCGAAGGCGCCCTGCATGTCGGGAGGACGGGCCCCGACGTCGTGACCATCCGATGCGATGACGTCCAGATGCCCGCGCCTGGCCAGGGACAGCGCGAGTCTCGAGCCATCTCCCAGCCTGCCCTCTTCGAGAATTTCGGCATTCACTTGGATCACGCAGCCCTTCTGCCTCAGGTTGCCCACTCTCCCCGGTCGCCGATGAAAGAACCCATAGCGTTCGACGTGGGCCAGGAGAGGTACCAGCTCCGCGGCCAGAATCTTCTCGATGGCCGACTCGACAAGAGAATAGGCGAGAAAAGGAGGGAACTCCACCATCAGGTAGCGGCTCCCATTGACGGGCAGGACCTCTCGGTTCGCGAGAGCTTCCAGGAACTCGGGGGAAACCAGATTCTCCGAGCCGAGGTAGATTGCCATCTCCGTCAGAAACGACGTCTCGGCCTCCTGGGAGAGCTGGCGCAGGTCATTCATCAGCCGAGCAAAGGCGTCATGCAGCTCGACCGGGCCGGGCGTCGTGAACATTGGCTGAAAGGAATGCGGTGTGGCCACGACCCCCCGGGTCCGCCGCTGATAGGCAAACCGGAGTATGTCCACGCTGTCCTGAAGCGAAGCGGCTCCATCGTCCAGACCTGGGAGGAGGTGACAGTGCAGATCGACGAAGCGCATGGCTATCGGTAGCCTACATCTACCCATCAGCGCTAGCGCAGCGGAAGCCGACACTAGAGTTGCGTTGATCAGGAGCCATGAAGCGTCGCGCATGAGGGTCGAAGGTGGCTCCCGATGGGCCGCCACGCAGAACGCGGTAGGTCGTGCCGTACTGCTCTTCTTGGCGAACGTTGCCCGGATAGGGCGAATACCAGGACTCTGTCCACTCCAGCAAACCCGATGGGCTTTCGACGTCGGGCAGCTGAACAGCGATCTCCCACTCGAGCTCGGAGGGAAGCCGCCCTCCTACGGAGTGACAGTAAGACTCGGCTTCGAGCCACGTGACTGCCCGGACTGGATCGGTCGGGATCTGTTCGCCAATAGGAGAGTTTTCGGCAGCCAGGTACTGCTCGACCGTGACCGGTCGCCGATCGATCGTGATTGCTCTTGTTTCGAATTCGAACCTCGGAGTCTGGTTGTGAAATTCGGCGGTCAGGAGATCGCGACCGATCGAGTAGCTGCCAGCGGGGATCAGGACCGTGGTACGTGTTGGGGGCGAGGGAGCGGGAGCCGAAATCGCATCGGGCTCGGGCGAACGCACCCCGGCCGGCACAGGTCCGGCCGCTTCAATGGTAGGCGCGGTTTCGGCCGTGACAATAGGCAAGGGTGGGGGCAAATCAACGGGTGAGGGAGCAGGGGCGATATCCGCATCAGGGTCGAGGGAGGGGGCAGGCCCCTCCCCTAGATCAGCCGGTGGGGCCTTTGTACGAGACGTGGGCAGCTTGAATTCAATCTCGTAGCCGGGGCGGAGCTCGGTCCCGGGTGCTGCCTGGACAGAGGCAGTACTTTCGTTGGTATCGAGCACTCTGGCCGAGCCTGCATCGATCCTCTGGGCTCGGCCGTCTACGATCAGAGCATAAAAGACCTGGCCCTGGTCGCCTGGCTCGAGCCCATGGGAAGAGCCCTGGTCGATTCGGGCCGCTCCATTCTCTGCGCTGACGATGACCGCGACCAGGAGTAGGGCCGAACCAGTGCTCACCGGTCGTCCTCCACTGGACCGTGATCTGCGACCTCTACGTCGATAACCTGCCGTTGGGATCGGCCAGAGCCGACATCACGGAGCTTCTCGAGGTCGGTCTCCCGGGTCTTGAGGTCATCGTAGAACGTCGGCAGCTTCCTTGGCGGTGTGGAGGTCCCCTGGACGACGATCCGAGGACCCTGAGGCTTGGCAGCGGTTTGTCGACGGCGCGAGTGACGGTCGGCAAGCAGGAAGGCGGTGAGAACGAGAATGGCCACCACTACGAGGAGGATGAGGGTGGATGACTCCACGCCGAGGGAGGGGACAAGCCCCTCCCCTACATCGGACTCTGGAACCTCGGGGGCAGGCACCGGATCCAGGGTCTGCTCTGTTGTCGCACTCAGGGAAGCATCCAATTCCTGGAGTCCTGGGGAAACTTCGACAGAATCGACTCGGGTGGTGAAGCCCGGGGAAGTGAAGGTGAGGGTGTAGGTTCCCGGGGGAATGTTGCCGATCGACATCTGGCCGGACAGATCGGTGGTACCCAAGAGGACACCTTCCCAACGCACCTCGACGTTGGGTTTCGATTGAATCGCGAGTGTTCCACGCTCCACCGCTGCGCCTGTAGTAGCAGCCCCTAGCCAAGTCAACACTACAAGAGAGGCAGCGGCCCAACGAACGGCCGGAGATCTCACTCTTTCGCGTCCTTGCCGTCTTCCTGGTCCTCACCTTCTGTGGGCTCCAAACCGGCCCATTTCTCCGCCTTCTTGATCTCTCCGACCAAGTCCTGGAACTGCTGATGATCACGCGTCGAAAGGAACTGCTTCGCGACCAGAGGTGTCGGCTTGAGAGGAGCCTCCGGTCCTTCCAAATCCAGGTCGAGGGTCGAGCGCCGCAGGCGGACATAGCGAGCGCCGCAAGCCAAGCATCGATAAGGAAAGAAGCCGAAACGCAGCAGGACGAAGGTCTGGATGAAACCCCGCGGCGGAATCCGTACGGACTCCGTTTTCACCCGGCAGGCAGGACACTTGTGTACTAGGACCTGGCTCATTGGACCTGGCTCACGGACCGACTGGCTCCAGACTGACCTTGTCGAGCCATATCTTGCCACGAATCTTGCCATCGAGCATTCGACTGGGTCGCCTTCGCAAGCGAATCATCAGCACCTCCCATTCGCCCCCCACCTCAAGGGTGCCTGACTCCTCTCTCCAGTCTTCGGTACCCCGAACTGGATCCGTGCTCAGCAGCACTCGATGGCTCGTCTTCCCGACGACTTCCAGGAACAATCCCTCGTCGGTGCTGATCTCTTCGGTTCGCAGGTGACCGGTGAGCTGGTACTTCGTCCCTGGCTCGATCACGAAATCCTGACTCAACCCCGCAAAGTTGAGGTTCTCTGTGCCCAAGAACTCGATCCTCATTGCTGTGCCTGAATCGATACCTTCAACCTGTACCGGGTTCGCCTTGAAGTGTTCGGATCGGCCCAGCACCCAACCGAGAGGCCTGCCCTGCAGCGGAAGCTCGAAGTCACCATTCCAGATTGAGTTTTGGCCTGAGTTGAATTTGGAATCGAGAAGTCCGTTTCGACTGGCGAGGTCGATCCAGGCCTCTCGGGCCGCCGCGGGTTGGTCGATCGTCAATAGGAATTGCGGGAAGAACCGGCCGTCGTTCATCGAGATCGGAGGCTCGACGGCCAGGAGATCGGTCCAGAGTCCGTCGGCGGCAGCCGAACCCGTTCCAACGTCGAACGACGGAGCGACAGACAATGAGCAAAGGCCGCGCAGCAAGCGGAGTCGGGCCATTCGATCAGTTGGCCAGATCTCGTCGATCGAAGCCAGGTCGAGGCCCAGCTTGAGAAGCATGGAGAGAGCCGGAGGCTGGAGGCTCGGATCCAGGTAGATTGCGGCGCCAATCTCGCGCACGGCGTCGTGCTGGGAGCCTTGGCGAAGGTGAAAGTTGGCTAAACGCCAGCGGTACGCGCCGCTTCGAGGGTTGAGCCGAATCGCTTCTACCAGTGCATCTTCGGCCTTTGCTATGCTACCGGCCAACTCCAACACACGGGATTGCTCTTGGCGGTACCGCCAGCTGTAAGGGTTGAGACCAACGGCTTGGGCGAAGTGTTGCAGGGAGGTGTCCAGATCCTCGAATCCCGGAATATCTCGCCGCACCATTCCCAAGAGGTACTGCGCCCTCGAGTAGTTCGGGTCCCGCTCCAGGGCCTGCTCCAATCCTGTTACCCCATTTCGGGGTATGGCCAAATCGAGGGCCTGGGCCCATTTCAGCACCTGCCACCCCGACAGTGCCATCCCGATCAGGAGCAGCACTCGCAGCGCCAGCCCGACAGGAGCATCGCCAAAACCTCCCTGCTGGGTTTTGGACTGGACCGTCATCGAACGACCCTCCGCGACTCGATGGCCACGACTCCGTCGGCGGAGATCGGATCGTTTCGCCGCCGCCTGACGTCCAGACACCAGGCCAGACCGAGGATCGTGCAGAAGAGCATGAGAAGGGCGGGGATCTGCAGAGTGAAATCGACCAGACTATGGGTCAGGATCGAGAAGATGGCCGCCGAGCAGCCCAATGCGAGGCCCCGTCGCTCGGAGTCTCTCGACGTCAAAAACACCGTCACTGTGCGGCTGAAACGCCAGAGAACGAATCCCCAAACCAGAAGAGCCAAAGGAACTCCCCACTCCGCGGCGCTCTCGAGATAGTCGTTGTGGGCATGATCGTAGAGTCGGGCCACATCCACCGTTTGGTAGGGTCGAAACCTCCAGCGGTACATTCCAGGGCCGACCCCAGTGACGGGTTCATCCCCGATCATCTCCAGTGTGTCGCTGTAGATGGTGAACCGTTCGAGATCCTGATCCAGGCGGCCGAATCGATCCAACAGCGCATCGACCCCTACCACCAGGCCGAGCCCCAGGATGGTGGCCAGGAGGACCCAGGCGACCATGCCCGAGAGGTTTCTTCCCCGGGAGAGCTTACGGCCGAAGCCCAACAGAAACGTCAAAAACAGCAAGGTGGCAATGAGGCTGATCGTACCCCCGCGGGATTGAGAGAGCAGCACCGCGAGTCCCATCAAGGAGCTGGCCAGGATCACGATCCAAATCACCGCCAACGACTCGGAGCGGGGCTCGTCGCGCCTACGGCGGCTGGCATACCTCGAAAACAGGATCCCGAGGCCCAGGGGCAGAGTCATGTTGAGCATTCCCGCGAAGTGGTTCTGATTGATCAGGGTGCCGGTGGCAATGCGGCCCGACCCGCGGTAGTAGCTGCCAATGAAGTCCACTCCACCTATGGCTTGCGCTAGCCCGTAGAGGGCCTCCACTGCACCAAGCAGTATCAACACATAGGCCATAAACCGAATCAGTGAGCGGTTTCCCAGCCCGACTCTGAGAGTCAGAAACAAGGCCAGCCAGCCCACCGTCAGATGAACATATCCGCGTCCCTCGAGGTTCGGTTTCAGTGCAACCCCGCCAAGCAATAGCAGCCCAACGACAAGAACCAGAACGAAGCGAGGTGAGGCCAAGCGCCGCATCGGCAATCCGACGACTGCCAGCGTCCCTGGGACTAGAAGGAGAAGGAAGATCCGGTAGAGGATGGCCGTCTCAGCACCACCGAAGCGGAGCATCCCCCATGCCAGTACGAGGCCGAAGACAAGCGCAACCAAGGCCGTGACCCAACCTCGGCGAGCCGTCTCAGGCATCACTTGCCGCGTCTTTCTCGAGTATTCAAGCCGTGCGCTGGTTGGAGTCGGACTCGCTGTAGTAGCGCTCGTAGTAGCTGCCCATGGAGCCGTAGTAGCCGTAACCACTCTGCCCGGGGCGCACGTTGTTCACCAGCACGCCCAGGAGCTTGGCGCCGATCTGCAAGAGCTGGTCACTGGCCCTTTGCACTGCCTTGCGCGGAGTCTTGCCGCCTCGCGCCACCAGGATGACCCCATCCACATACTGGGAGACGACCATGCCATCGCTGAGCTCGAGAACCGGCGGCGAATCGATCACCACGTAGGTGAAATACTCCCGCATGAGCTGCATGCCGGTTGCCATTCGCTTGGAGCCGATCAGTTCCGCCGGATTCGGTGCCCTGGGCCCGGCCGGAACCATCATGAGGTTCGGTAACCCGGTCTCGCGAATCTGGGAGGAGAGGTCGGACATGCCGGACAGGAACGTGCTCATCCCCTGCTCGGCATTGATCCCGAAAGCTTCACCCAGCGAAGGCTTCCGCATGTCGAGATCGACGATGAGAGTGCGCGCTCCCGTCTGTGCCAACGCTATAGCCGTATTGGCCGCGGTCGTGCTCTTCCCCTCGCCAGGCAAGGCGGACGTGACGAGAATGGTCTGCGGCGGCTTGCCGGAATGGGAGAGCAGGAGAGCCGTTCGCAGGGATCGATAGGCCTCCAAGGCCCTGGCGTGGGGTAGCTTGCCTTCGTCATAGATCAAGCGAGGGTATCCCGTGACTTCCCGTTCCGGAAGCGGCCAAGTCCCTCGATCCAGCCCTTTTGCGGAATCAGCCAGGCTGGGTACGGTGCCAAGGGCGGGCAGGCCCAGATATTGAGTAACGTCGTCGGGTGTCTTGAGGGTGTTGTCCAGAACCTCCAGCAGAAGGACCAGGCCCGTGCCCAGAAACAAGCCCAGAATCAGGGCCAGGGCCAGCGTCCTACCTCTTCTAGGAGTCGAACGGCTGCTGGGAGGTTCGGCCGCATCGGCGATTCGGATGTTGCTGGAGCGCAGGCCGGCTGCCACGCCTGCCTCCTTGAGGCGCTGCAGCAGGCCCTGGTACAGCTCTTTGTTAGAGTTCACCTCGCGATCGAGGATGTTGTACTGAATGGAGCTCTCGTTGAGATCGTCAACCAAGAAACGCTGCTTCTCCACTGCCTCTTCGAGCTTGCTGTGCCGGTCGCGAGACAGCTCGTAGTCCTGTTGGGCGGAAGTCAGGGCCTGGCGCTTCTCGGCCTGTAGCTGCTGCTCCAACTCGGCGATCTCCAGGCGGGTCTCCTTGACTGCGGGCCACTCGGGGCCGTAGCGACTGGAAAAGCCCGCCAGCCGGCTCTTGGCCTCGGACAGGCGCTGCTCGAGGCGGTAGATGGCGTCATTCTTCAGGCCTTCAGGAAAGGCCTGCAGGGTAGCCGATTGAGAAGCCTGTAGCGGGACTGGTCCGCGATCAGCCCAGTCTCTGTCTCTGTGAGCTGATCAGAAAGATCGGCCAGGCGCTTACGAGCGATGGTCTCGCGCTCGGAGAGATTGACTATGTTGTTGCGTTTGGCGTAGTCCAGTAGCTCCCGTTCGGTCTTCTCCACCTGAATCTGCAGCTCCTCGAGCTGCTTGCGAAGAAACTCGCTCGCGCGATTCGTAGCGTCGAACTTGCCCTGGAGGTTCTGCTCGATAAACTCTTCGGTGAGGACGTTGACGACTCTGGCGGAAAGCTCGGGATCCGGTGAAATGTAGCTCACCTCTATCAAGCGGGTATTGCGGACCGGCTGAGCCGAGACGGAGCCTGTCAGCCTGGCAGCCGCCGCAGCGTCCCTCACTTCCGGGGTGGGCTCGACGCTCGACGCCTCTCTGCCAATCCCGAAAGGAGCACCCACCAGCTTGGCGAGTCCGTTCTTGAGCGACACCAGAGCGCCGGGGTGGACCTTGGTGTTGAAGGCCGGATCGTCGGCCAGATCGAGCTTGTCCACAACACGCAGGGCCAGGCTTTGGGACTGCAGATTCTCCGTCTGGGTCCACATGTAGTTTTCAATGAACCAGCCACCAGCCAGCTCGGACCCGGCGACTTCCTGAAATGGGACGATCTTGTCGCCTTCCGGGTCGACCTGGAGTCGAGCTGTGGCCCGATACATGGGCGTCGTGGTGAAAACTTGCAGGGCAGCCAGAACGACGATCGTGAAGGCTACAGCTGCCAGGAACCACTTTCGGCGTAGGAGGACGTGCAGATAGTGCTGAAGGGATAGCCCCTCCTCTTCCTCCGGATAGAAGGCCGGCGGCACCTGTCGGAGAGCAGGAAGTCCTCCTCCGACCTGAAAAGGTAGAGGTAGATTGGAGCCAGGTGTCGGGTCAGGTCGATCTGCCATGCCAGGGGACAGAAAAATGGGGGCGTTAAGCCCCTTGAATTGAGTGCTTAGTGTACCAGAGGGTCTGCCGGTCCAGTGTGAAGCGCGTCGCTATTGGGGCTGCAAAGAGCCTGTCGAAAAGTGCATTGCGATACCGGCCTGGACTGGTTTACACTGGGCTGGAGGGAGACTTGTAAATAGTGATCAACAAAGGACTTCCAGGATTCTCCGGGCGGCTACTGGCACTCGCCGGAGCTATCGTCCTGTTCGCCTCACCTGGCGTGGCAGCGATCGCAATTAGCAGACGGCGACCGCCGGAGCCAAGGTAGATGGGGTCGGTGCTCCTTCCGGTACGACCCTGCTGAGCCCGGCACGGGTGGAGACCGGTGTGACGCCTGCCATCGTGCATCTGAGCAATGGCCGCGTCCTGGCTTTCTCCGAGAAGACCGATGCCGTGGTGGCAAGCGTCGGTGCCGATGTTCGCCTGGACGTGCGCTCCGGCAGCGTGGCCTATACCGATGGCTCCGGAGAGGTTGAGTTCCTGACCGCCAGCAACGCTCTACAGCTCGATCAGGAAGGGCCAGATCCAGGAGGGAGCACGCGTCTCGGAGTCGGCTTCGGCTGAGGATACCGAGCGCCTCTGCGAGCTCCAGGATTGGAGCGCAGAACTCTGGCAGGCCTGCACCGGGCCGAACCGCAAAGAGGCTGACTGCGCTTGGCAGCTTCTCGAAGTGGCGGCGAGTGTGGCACCGACCTATGTCGGCAAGACGGCCTACCTCGCCTGCAAGGATCGCAACCCTCTCGATCTGACCTGTGACTGTAGACCGCCCGCCGCAATCTGGTGGAAGGTCGGCGCGGGCGTCGGCGCGGCAGCCGGCTTGTATCTGCTGATCGACGACGACGACGAGAAGTCGGCCAGTCCGACTACGCCCTAAGAAATCCTCCAAACGGTTTGACGGTACTCGAATGCGAGTGCCTCGGGCGGGGTCAAGACCCTCCCCTAGGCCGAGTAGTGACCTTCAGGCTAAATCCTGATCGCCC
>CAVQNG010000031.1:0-11798 GCA_963713825.1 uncultured Acidobacteriota bacterium | reverse complement strand
TGACCGAGTGGCAAACTGGAATTGAACAGGGCAGAACTACCCGGGAACAAAGAGCCAACCCAAGGAGCAACGATGATGAGCTCGACCAGTGCTGACACGGCAAACCGGACCCTCCTGAACGAGCTTCTCGATCGCAAGGCGATCGACATCCAGGCCTCGGAGCTGTTCGACAACAACCCTTCCCCACTACCGAGTGAGATCTCGTTCTCCAAGGTCGAGGGCATGCTGCTGGGGCTGGCAATTGGCGATGCGCTGGGGATCACCTCCGAGGGCTTGGTGCCGGCCGACCGCCGCCAGTTGTTCGGGGAGATTCGTGATTACCGGCCGAATCGATACAACGGCAGGGAGGAGGGCTACCCCTCCGACGATACGCAACTCGCCTTCTGGGCCCTGGAGCAGATGCTGGAGGACGATGGCTTCGACCCCGACCGGGTGGCGGCACGCTTTTGCCGGGGCAAGATCTTCGGCCTTGGATCGACAGTGAGGGGTTTCCTCCGGAACTACAAGGGCGGTACACGGCCCTGGTGGAAATGTGGACCCCAATCGGCCGGCAATGGGGCCCTGATGCGGATCGCCCCCATACTGGTGCCGCACTTGCGAGATCCCTCACCCGCGCTGTGGACCGATACTGCGCTCTCTGCCGCGATCACCCACAACGACTCGGCTTCGATTGCTGCTTGCGTGGCCTTCGTCTCGATTCTCTGGGAGCTGCTCGGGATGAGCGAAGCTCCGGAGCCCCAGTGGTGGGTGGACTCCTACGTTCGGGTCGCCAGAGAGCTCGAGCACCGGGAGGACTACCGGCCGAGAGGTGGCGACTTTCCGGACTATCAGGGATCGCTGTGGCGGTTCGTCGAGGAGAAGGTGCCAGCCGCGTTTGAACGGGACCTGACGACGCTCGAAGCCTGCGAAAGCTGGTACTCCGGTGCCTACCTCCTGGAGACGGTGCCCTGCGTGCTCTACATCTTGATGTGCCACGGGGACGATGCCGAGGCCGCGATGGTGCGGGCCGTCAACGACACCCGGGACAACGACACGATCGCAGCCATCGTCGGCGCGGCGGTCGGGGCGCTCCATGGCCGCGAGGCTCTGCCTGATCGTTGGGTCGACAAGCTGACCGGGCGTACCACCGACTCCGACGATGGCCGGGTCTTCGAGCTGATCGAGCAGGCCAGGCGGAGGTGGTGGGAGTCGGCCTAAGTCCCATCGAATCATGTACATAACTCTATTGTAATGGCTCCATCATGGCTCGATGACAAGACTCCAGAGCCGCGGTAGAGTCGCTGCCGACCGGTCATGACCGATCCGAAGGAAGAGAGGGGGAACGGAGGATGAGCCACCCCGAGAGCCAGGAAACGAGCGAACGCCTAGTCGAGGCGTTCGCCTTCGCCGCTCGACTCCATGGTGGGCAAGTCCGCAAGGGCACAGACATCCCCTACGTCTCCCACCTCATGGCGGTGGCAGCACTGGTTCAGCAAAACGGTGGCGACGAGGAGCAGGTCATCGCAGCCCTGTTGCATGATGGTCCCGAGGACCAGGGAGGCGAGGAGACGCTGAAGGAGATTCGGAGGCTGTTCGGAGACCGAGTGGGAAACATCGTGGCCGAGTGCAGCGACACGTTCGAAAAGCCCAAACCTCCGTGGCTCGATCGCAAGCGCCGTTACCTAGAGCATCTCGAGACCGCTTCCGAGGCAACCCTCCTGGTCTCCGCCGCTGACAAGGTTCACAACCTCGGGTGCATTACCCGGGATTTTCGTACCGTTGGCGACACCCTGTGGAAACGGTTCAACAAAGGGTGTCGCGGGACCGTCTGGTACTACCATCGACTGCTCCAGGTCTACGAGAAGCGAGAGCTCTCCCAACTCGAAGGCCTCCTGGACGATCTGAGGCGGTCGCTCGATGAGCTTGGCAGGCTCCTAGAGGAGTCGCGGTCGACAAGAAGCAAGCCAGGGGACCCGTCCTCGATCAGATACACGGTCCTCGTCGACGACAACTACCACTACCAGGACGAGTCCGAGCGCTACAAGCTGGGTATGTTCGAGACGGCCGAAGATGCAATCGAAGCCTGCCGGAGACACGTGGACCAGTGGCTCGTGGAGTCTTACGAGCCTGGATTCAGCGCGGGCCAGCTGTACGGCAAGTACAAGATGTTCGGAGAGGGCCCCTTCATCGTCTCAGAGGACGAGGTGCCCGTGCGATTCTCAGCCTGGGATTACGCGAAAGAGAAGTGTGAAGACATCTGCGGGAGCGAGTCCTCCTAGTCCGGCAGCCTCGCCTCCGCCGGACACACCACGTAGGTGTCTTCTCTCCTACGCCGGTTAATGATGACGGTCTCGTCGAGAGCGCTCATCACCCAACAGGCTAGGATCAGAGTGCCATCAAGAGTCCGCATCGCACTCGGGGCTGAGGCGAGCTGCCTCCCACACAACCGGAGGTTAACCCCCTTTGGGCTCTTGCCCCTTCTGTCTTATTTGGTCCGCTTTGAGGGCAAACAACGTCGCGCCGGTCCAGAGCGCTTTGATTGCCGCAATCATCGCAAGTAACTTCAACCCGTAGTCAGTCCAGGCGACGAGCCAATCTGGCGGCATAGGCATCTCGTTCTCCTCCAAGCGGTTGTTAGCATTGCTGGTTGGATCCACACCGAACTCGGCTACCAAGTCACACACCGCTAGTTGCCGTGGTCATCAACGTCACCCCCGTGGCCGCTGTCATCGGAACTAAGCGCGGGCTCGGGACCCAAGAAAGGGAACCAAGCTCTCTCGGGATGCTCGAGATCCGAAGCCAGGAGAGCCAAGCCCAACCGGCCCTTGAAGAGTCCTTCGGAGCTGCCGCTGTCGAATACTCCCTCGTGGGCCGCAATTCTGGCCAGATCCCGGGCACGGTCCAACCAGAGGGTCTCCCCCGTAGCCTGGAACAGGTCGAGTAGCGCATAGGAGCGGCCCACCAGGCCACAGCAGAGGCTCGCATCGCGCTGAGCACTCTCCCAAGCATTCCAGGCCGCGCCCCTTGCTAGCTCAAGATATGAGTCCTCACTGAAAACACGCGCTGCCGTGGTCCAGAGGAAGACGTAGCCCGCGCTGCCGTTACACCAACCGGCCATGAACTGCGGGGCCCGCGTCTCTCGGAGAGGTAGGCGCCAAGGCCACATCAGACCGCGTCCGACGGGCAATGACTGACTTGCGATCTCTTCCAGGCGCCTCTCCAGATGGGCTAGAGGCTTTGCGCCCACCGACCGACACCACTGCAGTATGGCGTAGAGAAATCCAGCCCACCCGTGAGCCAATCCCAAATGGCCGACGGAGTCACCGATCGGCGGCGCCTCTTCGAGCTCCGCCCAGAGGGATTGCGCAACCTCCCCACCCATCTCTTCGAGGCGGGATCGCTCGACCGGAAGACCGCACTCACCCTGGCTGAGGAGCGCGCAAAGAGAAAGGAGACGACTCGACCGGCCATCGATGAGATCCATGCGAGAGGTGTCCGCATGCACACTTTGGACTGATTTCTCGAGTGCCATGGCGCAGCGATGGGCTCGACCAAGCGTAGCCGAGATCTTCGCCTCCACGAGATACGCCCCGGCGGCACCGAGAAACACGGAAGCTCTGGGAGCGCTTTCACTCGCATTGTTTGCGTCTACTTCGGCAATGGCCCTTTGGATCCAGTCATCAGCAGGCTCGAGGAGCGAATCGTCTTCCCGCTGACGGGAAATCCGATAGAGGGCGAGAGCTACTCCCGCCGCACCGTCGTAAACGGAGCCGACATTAGACGAAGGTTCGCCGCTTACCGACCCGGGACCTTTCTCCAGCCCAGTGTGGGCAAACTGCTCGACCAGATCTTCGAGCTCGTCGCCAAGCGAATCAGCAGCCCGGTCAACCGCAATGACGGGTGACTCTACTTCGAGTAGTGCGTCCGCCATCGCAGCTACTGATGGAAAGCGCTGCCCGGGCCGCTTGGACAGAGCCCGCATCAAGACGTCTTCGACAGCCGGCCAGCAGGGCAAGCCACGCTCGGCGAATGACGCTGGTGGTTCCTCGTTAATCTGCTGGAGCAGGGCCTCCCACCGCAGGTCGAAATCGAGGTAGGGCACCCCCACGATGAGCTCATAGACGAGCGCCGCGAGTGCATACTGCTCACCCGCCTCGGAGGCGGCTGGCGCCAACTCGCCATCCAGGACGGCTCGCGCGTATTCCGGCTCGAAGTAGATCGACACTCCTGTGTGCCCCCACGGCGACTCTCCCCCTGGCCCAGTCCGCGACGCGTCTCCGAAGTCGAGCAAGGTGACTCTGCCTTGGCGGTCGATCACGATGTTGTTCGGACTGATATCGCCGTGGATCACGCCACGGCGATGCAGATCCCCATAGGTCTGCAGGATTCGGCAGCAGGTCTCCAGTAGGAGATGCCGGGCCTCATCTCCGCCTCGGCGTCGCGATTCTTCGGAGACAACCGTCGGGGCGCTCCCTGGCCTCCACTCCAGGAGCAGATAATGCCGGCTTTCGTGCTCGCCGACACCGAGCACGGCTGGCGCCAGATCGGCATCCACCAAGAAGCGGAGGATGCTCTCCTCATACGCGAGCCTTTCGCGGCCCGCCGAGACCCCAGCACCGCCGATCTTGAGGGCGCCGAATCGTTGGTCGGACAATCGCACCTGGAAGACCTCGGTGTCTTCCAGGCGCTGGATGGGCCGCAGAATCGTCAGCTCGCCGACTCGGTCGCCCGAGTCGAGCACCTGACCTTCCCGGCGGGCGACCGAGCCGCCCTCGACCTCGACAAGAAACCGTCGTTGCACGAGAGTCTTGAGAATTGGAAACGTCTCTATCAACAGCTTCTGCGGATCCCGATGTCGCGCCTGACCCAAGCTGATCAGCGCCTCCGCAATCGTGACGGGCTCGCGAAACTGATCGACGAAAGCCGCAATCTCCTCGTCTACGAGGAGGGCACTGCTTCTGGCCCCGTGGCGCACCAGCGCGAAGCGTCCCTCTCGTTCCTCGAGCCGGTCACGACTTTCCTCTGGCAATCGCTCCGCCGGCACGACCTGCACACCTGGTGCAAGGCGGAACACTGCTGCACGCTTCGAACTGCCCTTCTGCGTCTCCATCACGGTGGGTAACGCCATAGCTGCGGCGAGGGTAGCCAGCGATCAACCTGGATTCCGTCGTCTTCGAGCCGCTTGACCGCCAGAGGCCACAGCGGTTCGGTTCCGTCCTCCTCTTGCCTAGCCTCGACGAGTGCCATGGCAAGTCGAATGCAGATCCATTCCCGCCAACTCGGAGCTCGGCGGCCCCGCGCGCTGGAACGAGTCGGCGGGTCGACACCCCAGGACAAGAGACCATCGCTGGAGATCTCCGCGGTGAATGGCACGCCCTGGGCAACCACTCCCGCGAGACGGCGCTCGAGCTCATAAGCCACGCTTGCCAGATCACCTATATCGGAGAAGTAGGCGACCAGCTTGTCCGGCCGGAGCAGACCCACAGAATCTGCACCAGCTTTGAACGACCGAGCCCGGCTAGAGGTCAGGGCCCGAACGAGCTCGGGGAACACGTTCTCCAGCGATTCGACTGCCGGGCTCACGTAGAGTTTGAACTCGGGACCGCCTCCACCCAACTCCAGACCGCTCCCTCGGCCCAACCAGGTGAGCCATCCGGACACAGCGGAACTTGGCAATTGCAGCCAGTTCACTTCGAGAGTCGAACGCAGCTCGGAGTGTGAAGACAGGCCTAGCGCCTGCTCGATACCCGACCGGTTCGCCAAGCGGCTTTGCCATTCCGGTGAAATGGGAATGCTGTTGTAGGAGTAGAGATGATCGGCGATCACCTCCACTTCGTCTGACCGGAGCGCTTCCGCCGAACGAAGGGCTGCCACGGAAAGCCGGGAAGGAGCTTTCCGGCCGGGGGCGGCATGTTCCAGAGCCATTATGCAAGCACCCTAACGGCTCTCCCCGAGGCGAGAGGCATTCTTCTCAAGGACTGTTCGCCGAGAGCCCCTCGAAGCTCTCGTCACCAGACTACAGTCTAGGAGGACGCTTCCTCTGCGGCAGCTTTCAATTCTGCAAGCAGCTGCTCAAGATCCACACTCCCGAAGGGTTCAGCCTCACTGCAATCCATAAGCATGGGCGGCGGGTTCGTGGTTTTCTTGCACCGCAGCACCATGTTCTGTGCATCCGAATCCCACACCGCCACCAGGTTCAGATCCCAGCACTTCTTCGTCATGTTCTCAAGCTCCTTTCGCAAGCCCTACGATTTGACTAGCTTCGCAAACCTGGGATGGTCGCGAAGCGGATCCCACAGTGGATCCAGCTTCAACTGAAACAGTCCGATCGCGTTCTGGTAGTCGAGGGAGAGCAGCTCTTCGAGAAAGTCGATCGCTCGGTCGTGATTACCTATCGTCATTTGTATGACTGCCAAATCTTCCTCGAACCTGGGACCTGAGAACCGGTCAGCCTTATAGGTTTCTGCGGCTCTGTGACCTAGCTCCAGGGCTTTCTCGCCATCGCCCAGGTAGGCATACGTTCGCGCCAGCTGGCTCTGCAGCCAGGCATCCTCTGGTTGCCCACTGAGGGCCTCCAACGCAACGGATAGACTCGCTTCCATCCATTCCCTGGCTGCGGCGGGTCGACGCAGGCGATCATTGGCAAGAGCCGCGAGGTGGTGCAGCTCGACCTGGCCGAAAACACCAAGAGTGTTCAGCGACTCGGTATCCAGGCGCTTCAGAGCATTATCGTAGTCCCGCTCATAGAGATCGAGAGTGGCCGCATAGTAGATCAGCGCAGGATCGTCTGGAATCGGTACGCTGTCTAGCACGTTGCGCGCCGCCTCGATACTTCCAGTACTGCAGAGCTCATTAAATGTCTTCGTACCCCAGAACTCGGCCTCATCCGGAGCCATGGCCACTGCCGCGTCGGCATAGGGCGCCGCAGCCTCACAGCGCCGCATCGCGTATAGAGTGTCTGCAAGATCGCTGGCAGTGGCGGCGTTTCTCGGATCGAGCTCGACGACTCTCAGTAGGACCTCGAGCGCTTCGTCCAATTCGCCACGACGGCGATGAAGGTAGCCGATCCCCGCCAGCACATCGACGTCACCTGGATGCTTCTGCAACGCCAGAGCGAATTCCTCCAGGGCACTGTCGTAGTCCCTCTCGACTCTGTACTGATAGAAACCTGCTGCGCTGTGAACGATGGAGGAGTCCGGTGCCAGATCCTCTGCAGCCTCCAAGGCGTCGCTCGCCAGGGTCCTTCGGCTCTCGGACCAATCGTCGTTGAAGTAGATCATCGAATGAACCCAGGCCAGCTCCGCCCAGGCCCGCGCGAATCCCGGGTCCAGCTCCACGGCTCTCTCCAGCAGTTGAGCCGCAAGCACGAGGCCATCGTGAGAGTAGTCCGGGGCTCGCCGATACTCCATGGCTCGCAGATAAGAGTGGTAGGCCTCGAGGCTCTCGGTCGGGCGCTCCTTCATCGCCTCCAGCTCCGGCTCGCCCATCACCAGTTGCAGCTCACGGATGACCTCTTCCGCAATCTCTCCTTGGATCGCGAAGACGTCGTCCAGGACACGCACGTAGCGGCCCGACCATTGCTGCGTGTCATCGGCCGTTCGAATGAGCTGCGGAATGATCCCGACCCGGCCCTGGCCGTTGGGGTCGTGCTCCCAGCGCACAGAGCCCTCCAGGACATAGTCGACGCCCAGCTCGGCCACAATCTGGCCGAGCGGTGGGCGTGTCTCCTTGTACTGCATCGCGCTAGTGCGGGAGATGACGCCGAGCTCGGGAACCGATGCCAGGCGGCTCGCGACCTCGTCCGTCATGCCCTCGGCAAAGAACTCATCCTCCGGCGACCCCAGGTTTTCGAATGGAAGAACGACGATCATCTTGCGATCCGCAGTGGCCTCGACCGGAATCGGCTGCGGTAAATCGTCGTCTTCGCCACCGGTGAGCCACAGTTTTGCGAGAATGCCCAGGCCCACCAGGCCAAGGATGGCGAGCCCGACAGCAAGCCATCGAAGCCAGCCTGGAAGGGGTGCCTTCACCAGGTCTCTCGAGCGAGAGCTGTCACTGACACTCGATTCGAGCTCCCGCTGCAGGTCGGCCAGCTCATTACGCACGTCCTTGGCCGCCTGATATCTGCGATCGGGATCCTTCTCGAGGCAACGGCGAACGATACGGCCGAAATGGTGCGGCAGCTCTCGCCTGACCAGGTCGGCATCTGGCGGCATGTCCCGCATGATCTGCGGAATCAGAGTGGCCGAGCTGTGGCCCTTGAAGGGTCGAGAGCCCGTAGCGAGCTCGTAGAGCACCACTCCCAACGAGAAGATGTCGGATCGCGCATCGACTGCACGGCCGTCGATCTGCTCCGGTGACATGTAGGGCAGGGTGCCGACGATCTTCGATTCATCACTGAGCTGGACTGTCGGCGCCTCGCTCCAGTCGAACTCCGTAGATAGCTCCTGGCGGAGCTTGGCCAGCCCGAAGTCGAGGACCTTGGTGCGACCCTCGCGATCGACCATGATATTGCCGGGTTTGAGGTCCCGGTGGATGATCCCTTTCTCATGAGCCGAGGCCAGGGCATCAGCGAGTGGAATGGAGATCTGGAAGATCTTCTTGAGCGGCAGCCCACCCTTTCTCTGCAGGTCCGAGAGTCGCTTTCCGGCCACCAACTCCATGGTCAGGAAGGGAAAGTCGTCGACTTCCTCGACCGAATAGATCGTTACGATGTTCGGGTGGCTCAGAGCCGCGAGGACTTCCGCCTCTTGATGGAAGCGCTGGAGGCGCTTCGGGTCTTCCGTGACCTCGGCCGCGAGAACCTTGAGGGCTACCTGACGTTTCAGGCGAGTGTCTTCAGCAAGGTACACCTCACCCATACCACCCGCCCCGAGCTTGTCGAGGATCTTGTAATGGGCCAGGGTGCTACCGATCATGGTGCCCCTTGAACTCACTGTTTACGCCAGCCTATCTTCTCTCGACTCTGCAACGCAAAGCAACGGCCCCACGCCACCACCAGGGTTGGGACTGGTCGTCTGGCGCTCGACGCCGAAGGTTCGGGAGGCTGTTGAATCTAGGTCGATGCTCAACCCCCCCTCAATAAGAGACGAGTTCCTTGAGAATCGTTACTTGTAAACGCCCTGTGAGGTACACAGCACTTCTCCGGATCGGCAACCGTAGTGGCGCTAGACTCCAAGGAATGCGAATCCTTGCTGGAGCGGACTTTCACGGAAATCTGGGGATCGTCGGGTGGTTCGTGGGGCAGGCGGGGGCGCTCGGGCCGGAGGCGGTTGTTTTAGCTGGGGATCTGCTGGGGTTTGCGGAGGAAGTCGAAGATGATCTCGAAGCTCAGAAGCTCAGTGCCGAGCAGATGGTAGCAAAGCTGCTTGAGGTGGAGGTTCCGATCTTCTTCATCATGGGCAACGACGATCTCATCGAGCTCGAGCCGGCGGAGGTGGTGGGATTCGGCCTAAGTTCCATCGAATCATGTACATACATCTATGCTCAGGCCTTGCTGGTCGGTGCACTGCGCCTTGTGGCATTGACGGGTAAGAGCTTCGAGGATTTCTCGATGACAGGGCACCCGACCACCGGTAGACTCCCCTTCACGTTGTCATGAGCGAGCCGAGCAAACCACGAGGGCGACTTCACCTGCCGACGGACGGCTGCGTGATCGAGTGGACCGAGGATGGCCTGCGCATCCGCATTCTCGACTATCAGATTCGTTCGATCGAGCTTTCCTGGGAGGAGCTCGTGGGGCTGATGCAGGATGCCGGGGTCCTCGATGGCAACCGGGCGCCGACTCTCGAGAGCGTCAAGAAGCTGGCGAAGACCCGCCGGCCGAAACAGGAGGCCGAGGTGCGCTGCCCCTGGTGCGATGTGCTCTTCGGCGACGAGGGGCGACCCCTCGCGTTCGTCGATCACACCCACGTGACACCCGAGGGCGACGTCGAGTGCCCCAAATGCGGCATCAAGGTGCTGGCTGACGATCTATTGGGCAGCTGAGATGACACGGGCGGGGGCAAGCCCAGCCCCTACGCCCCCGCACTTCCCAAGATTGCTCGGGCCAAAGCTTTCCTCGACTTTCCCATCACGAGCAGAGACCATGCAAGCTGGTCGAGGGAGGCCTGCCCTCTTTCCATCTTAGACACCCGACCCTGACTCGTGTTGAGGATCTCTGCGGCCTTCTCCTGCGAGAGCTTCTTCCTGCGGCGGAGCGCCTTGAGCTCCTCACCGAGCTGAATCTTCATGTCGATGATGGCAACTTCCTCAGGAGACAGCTCGAGCCATTCTTCGACGGTGGTGACCCGACCGCCCATCCAATTCTCCGCACGGGCCAGAAGGTGCCAGCCGATTCTTCGCGGTGGCGCCAGGCGGTAGAAGGAGACGTTGTACTCGATACGAAAGCGCTTGCCGTCTTCCAAGGCGGTATCCCCGGTTCCAGCAGCTCTCCGAGAACCGAACCCAGTGCCCAGAGGTCGCAGCCTCTGGGCACTAGTCCAGATCGCGTCCTTCTCCTTGGGTTAGCCGAGCAGGTCCAGGGCCTCGTCGTAGTAGCTCAAAGCGCTGTCATAGTGCTTTTGCGCGCTGTCGGGGTTGCCGCTGTCGTACTCGTCGACGACCTTGCGCATTTCCTGGTTGCCCTTGTCGATCCGCAGCCAGCCTTGCTGTAGGCATCGTCTTCGGCATTCGCCAGGTGGTCCATGGCGGAGGCAAACTTGTCCAGCCCCTTATCGTAGTGCCTGGCCGCTGAGTCGACGTTGTCGTTGTAGAGCTCTTTGTCCGCCTTCTGGAATTGGCGAAGTCCCTTCGAAATGTCTACAGAGGCTCTGTGAAGTTGAAAATCGATTCCCATGTCTGTCTCTCTCCATTTGGTGTTTGATTGACGCAAACTGGTTCTGTAGTCTGCTGTGATTCGTAAGCCGGTATGGAGTCCTACGCCTTCTTCATCGCCTTGCGCAGCGCCTGATGTCGTCCTCGTTGAGATCGGTCGGACTACTTTGCCGCACCGATGCGTCATCGGGCGGTGAACTCGGTCAACGCGGCATCATCGCCCACCAGGATCAGAGACGAGGAGTCATTGACCAGAGAGTCGGCGAAATCATCCAGGCGAGGATCGTCGAAGGCCATGTCGGCCGAGGCGCCAAAAGGAAAGCCCAGCGAGCCACCGGTCATCGCACCGGCGATCGCGCCTGCCGGTCCGAAGCACGCCCACCACAGCGCCGGTCAAGGCACCCATGCCTGTGCCCGCTCCGACAACGCTGTCGTCCTGGGCCCAGGTGCTGTGTACACGGATGGAACCATGCTTGCTCTTCGTGACCACCGCCACGTCGTCGATCCACACGTAGGCCGGCGTGTAGTCCTCGAGGGTGTCCAGCGCCTTGCCTGCCGTCTTCTTGCCATCAAAGATGAATGCTTTGAATCCGTACGTTTTGCTTCCTCCTAGTTCCGTTGCCTCTCCGAGGCGGTTCAAAAATATGACTAGAATTTGTAGCCGATGCCGATCGAACCGATGATCGGATCGATCGCGATCTCGCGCGGTCCACCGTCTTCTTTCAGATCGCTGATCAGGTACTGCTTGCGAATCAGGAAGCCGATCTCTCGACGCGCTGGCACAGAGAGCGGAGGCGTCTTGATCTCTCCACTCAGGATGACGAGGGCCTTTTCGACTCCCATCATCCTCGGTCTTCACAATTATGCCGCTTTCGGCATCCCCATTCAAGCCCGAATGGGCATATTCCTTCCAAGTCTGTATTCGCCTTCATGACACCGATTGGTCGGGACGGACCTTCTAAGCGTTACAGAAGAGGCCCGGCGGCGGCTTCCGACACCTCAAG
>CAVQNG010000030.1:0-6345 GCA_963713825.1 uncultured Acidobacteriota bacterium | reverse complement strand
ATCCGAACAAAAGTGAGGAACCCATGCGTATGCTTTCCGAGATCACAGCCGGCAAGCATCCTGATCTTGCTATCGAGAAGTAAGAAGACGAAGAGTTCAAGCGGAGTCTCCGGTCCAAGACTCGTGAGCGGAGAATCTCTCCTTCCCTGGGGACTCCCTGTCCGTTCTTCCATTGTCAGGTACGGAGATTCGACCTATAGCCTCCTGGCTATGGGCCTACCCGTTCGGGTGTGTTCTCGAAGCACCCAGTCTGGTAAGAAAATACTGCACCGACAAAGGCAAACCTGTCGAAAGACAGGGGCGCAAAGCCAACGGGTCCTCGCCTCCTCCGCGACGGAGTCCCGCCACGAAGGACCCAAGACCGCCGGGCTGCCGAAGCGCGCTGCAGTTGCGTTCGAAGGGAGGAGCCATGCCTTTGTGTGGATTCGAGCGTCGAGTCGGTGGTCCCCATCGATCCAGTGAGCTTGCGCTGCTAGTCGGACTCTGTTGCATCTTGGCATCCAGTTTGGGCGGCATCAGGGCATCGGCTCAGGAACCAGGTACCTTGAAGTGGAGTATCGATCGAGGGGCGGTGTGGGTCTGGGGCTCGCCAGCGATCGCGCCCGACGGAACGATCGTCTACTTCGAGTGGCACGAGACATCGCCCAACGTCGGCTATATCGAACTGATCGCTGCAAATCCCAATGGGACCATCCGTTGGACGAAGTACCTGACAGGAAGCAACGCTTCGCCTGCCGAATATGTGAATCCTGGCGCATCGGCATGGTCCCCAGCCATCGGCGCTGACGGAACGATCTACGTCGCCTACAGCAATGGATACCATCAGCTGCAAGCGATCGATCTCGACGGAAACGAGCTTTGGCGTACAGATGAGCAGTATGGGGTAGGAGGTCAGCCAGTAATCGGAGCGGATGGCACGATCTACATCGGGAGGAACGCTTTCACACCGAGTGGTGACCTGAAATGGGATGTCCCTCTGGCAGGCTCCAATGTGCCTCAAGTCCTGGCGGCTGACGGGACAATCTACTCTGCGGGTGACGGCCTCCGGGCTTTCGACCCCGAAGGGAACCTCCTTTGGCATGCGCCGGTGGGATACGTCAGAACGGATCTCGCCATCGGACTCGATGGAGCAATCTACGGCAAGTTCGACAACGACCTGTACGCGATAAACCCGGATGGCTCGGTTCGCTGGCAGAACGGCCCCCAGTACGCCTTGTATGGCGGGGCATCGGTCGGGCCCGATGGGACGTTGTACTTCGGCCCGTGCGATCTGTTCGCGTTTGGACCGGATGGTGCGCCTTTGTGGCAGTACCTTCTGGCGGGAGGATGTGCTGGGGTGAACGCCTATGGGACTCCGGCCGTCGCCAGGAATGGCACCATCATCTGGACGACAACCCACAATCTCCAATCTGTGTGGCCTGACGGAACCCTGCGTTGGACCCTCAATATCGGTGGCCAGAGCGGGCATACGAGCGCCACTCTTGGAGAAGACGGCACCATCTACATCGGCACTGGTGGGGTGCTCTATGCCATCCACGATGATAACGGTGGGGTAGCGCCGGCACCCTGGCCGACCCATCAGCACGACGTCAGGCGCACGGGCAGAGCCGCAACGAACCTGACGCGACTCACCGAGGGTGAGTCGTTCTTGGGCGATATCTCTCAGCGAGGTGCGGACTTCTTCTCCTTCGAGTCGGCTGCTGGGGAGTCCCTCCTGATCGAGTTGAGCCCGCTCGCTGGTATCGGATCCCTTACTCTGAGCGGTCAGGCGGAACACAGTTATTTCAAGGCTGATGGCCCCACCCATCAGGGCACATACGAGCTTCTCATCGCGCCGACCGCAGAGGCCACTTACTACCTGACAGTGTTCGGAGATGAGATCGATCCGGGAGGCGGTGAGTACACCATCACCGCCCGATACGTGGACCATCACCTGAGTGATCTGGCGCCGCGAAGTGCCGGCAATGCTGGCGAAGCCAGCCTGCTGATTCGAGGCCTCGGCTTCGAGGAAGGAATGCAGGTCCAGTTGGACGGCGCGGAGATCTTGACGCCCATGGCAGTCGAAATCGACTCCGAGGTCGAGCTCCTGGCCCAGTTCGATCTCACGGGAGCAACTGTCGGGCTCTACGATCTCGAGGTGACGTGGCCGGATATGACTGTGGAGACTTTGGTCGATGTCTTCGACATTCAGCCTGGGATCGGGCCTCGATTGGAGACCAACCTCGTGGCTCCACAGTTCATCCGGCCGGACCGAAAGAATGTGCTGTGGTTGGAGTACTCCAATACCGGCGACGCCAATCTCCCTGCGCCGCTCTTCACGGTTCGGAGCAACGTGTTGGTATCACTCGATCAGAGTCGCATCTTGGGGAACGAAGTGGAGGTCCTGGGAGTGGGGGGGACTTCCCAGCCGGAGATACTGACTCCGGGTGAAGAGCGGAGGATTCCGGTGTACTTCATCGGGCCCTGGGGGCCTCATGTCGCCGAGTTCGATCTATCGATAACCACGGATGACGCAGGGGTCATCAACTGGGCGACCTACAAGGATGCGATGCGCCCCGAGGATATCGCTCCCGCCGAGTGGGACACCCTGTGGCCGGATCTCATCGACAGGCTGGGCGACACCTGGGGAGAGTACAAGCAGGTGCTCCGGGGTGATGCCGCAAACCTAGCCGACTATGGAGTACCGGCTCACGATGTCGGTCGGCTGATCCGCTCGGAGATTGGCTTCGCCCAGGGTACTCCCGAAGAGATCATCAGTGGAACGCTCCGTCATCAAGACACGTTCGAGCCGCTTGTCGGGGCGACGATTCGTGCCCGGAGTCTCGACGGCCTGTCGATTCGTCAAGTGGAGACTGAATCCGGCCGCCCTGGGTTCTTCCTGCTCGATGGATTGGAGGAGGGGCCCTACGAGATCTGGGTCGACGACTATCGGCTCGAGTCTCCCCTGACCCTGGCCGTGGGCTTGGACGAAACGGCGGGACTCGAGCTCTATGCAGTCGATCTACTGGAATCTGAGGAAGTCCCGGAACCTCCCTTCCCGGCCGAGCACAGTCCAGCCATGGCCATGAATGGCAACTTCCAGACCCTGGCGGTCTGGCATGCGGAAGGCAACATCTGGTGGGCCAAGAACGTCGGCAACCCCAGGTGGTCTTACTCGGGCACGATCCCCGAAGCCGCGGGCACCCGCCCGGTCGTGACCTGGGACGCTGGACTCCTCAACGGGGGTACGAGTCCAGGTTGGCTGGTGGCCTGGGAGTCGCTGGAGTCGCCGCGGACGATTTCTTGGGTTACCGGAGTCGACAGCGGTTACGACGTGATTTGGTCGGCACCCCAGGCACTGACCAGCGATGGTTTCACCGATACGGGGCTCGCTGTGGCGGCCGACTCGAACCACGATCCGATCGTTCTCTGGCTGCAGCGTGATCTTGAGATCGCTGACGATTCGGACTTGTACTTCGATCTACCGGATCTTTCCTCCAGTCCTCAGCCGTCGCTCGAGTCGCACTTTGCCTTCGAGAACCTGCTGGCTCCAGAGGCGGCCTGCGTCGACCTGAGTTTCGGACTGTCCTTTGCTCTCAATCGACAAGTGCCCGTGGTCGGCGGAGACTATGGTTTCTTCTTGAACGGCGGTCTCTGCTCGAGTGGCGGTTGCATCCTGACCCGCAGTGGAACCCTGGGAACGAAGATCGTAGTCGGGGACTTCCTCAACCTTCAGGGAAGTTTCGACGGCCAGTTCAGGTGGAAGGCCCAGGGGGGCTCGGATTGTAGGGCTCGCTACGTCTTCGACGAGGGCAGCTTGGCGTTCAATCTCGGGGTGTCGGGGGAACGCGGACCTGTGGTCATCATTCCGATTCCGGCGATAGCAGGCCAGGTGAGAATATCTGCTGTTCTCTCCGCGACAGCCGGAGGGGCCATGACCTGGAAGACTCTGCCGATAGGACTGCCTGATGAAGGAGGCTTTGCCTCGACCCTCGGGGTCACGCCGACAGTCGTTGTCGAGGCCCTGGGTGGAGCTGCAAGGGGCTCAGCCAGTGGTACCGGGCAGGTACTCTGGGGTCTATACGTGCCACCCAGAAACCCTGCGGACTGCGCTTTCGCTTACAGCAGCTACTGCTTCGAGAAGGTCTGTTTCACGCTGGAGGGAAGGCTCGAGGCGCTTTGGGGCTTGCTTGGCACGAGCTGGAAGAAGGAGTGGTGCAAGCCCGAGCAGAACCCTCCACCACCTCAACCCTTCTCACTCGATATCAGAGGAGACGAGCTGGTCATCGAGAGCTACCAACCTGCGGAGAGTGAGGACGACATCCCAATCTATGAGGAAGTCGTTTACACGAAAGAGGCCCACATCGGAACAGGTGCGATCTACGAGGGTCTTCCAGTCTTGGCAGGCGTCGACCTGGATTTGCTGAACGACGGAGTGCCTGCGGTTGCTCGGAGCTCGACGGGAGAGCTCCTGGTGACTTGGACCAAGGACGAGCCCACGGCCTCCCTCGGTGCTCGCGTTTTCGTGTCGTCCTGGACTGGGACCGACTGGAGCGCGCCGATTCCAGTGACCCCAGACATCAATCTCGTCAAAGACCCATCGATCGTCTTCGACTCGGTTGGCAACCCGATGGTCATCTGGTCCCAGGCGTCGAACGCTGGCCTGAACTACGCAGATCCTCCGGCGAGCCTGATTCCGGCTCTCCTGGCGGCAGCGGAGGAGGCTGACATCTTCTATTCGAGGCGGGTGGGCGATGTCTGGAGTGCTCCGGCCATACTCAGCGCGATTCCGGGTCGTGACGAGCAGACGGCACTTGCCGCGGGCCCGTCGGGCGAGTTGAACGGTGCCTGGCTCAACGAATCTGGAGCCGGATGGACTGTCTATGTGGCCACCTGGAGCGGGAGCTCATGGGGCACGCCAGAAGCGGTAGCTTCGGCGGATCTCGCTGAGAGACCCGCTCTCGCTCATAGCCCATACACGAATCTGATGCTGGTTTGGGCGCAGGATACCGATGGGGATCTCGAAACGGCCCATGACTGGCGAGTCTTTTGGTCCGAGCGCCAGGGAACGGTCTGGTCCGAGCCAGCAACCCTTCTGAATTTGCCCGCCGGTTCCGCCGCAATGCCAGAGAGCTCTGGGTCGGGTTTCTGGGATCCCGGGCCGCCACCGGCCTACTGCTGCTCTGGAGGTTCTGTAGATCCCCCATCGCCACCTGGCGGTTCGCAATCAGGAGCGGGAGGAGCGACATCCGAGTATGTTTACGGTTCCGACCCGAACGAAAAGATCGGTACTGCGGGAGTCGGGACGGGCGGATACATCGAAGCGGGTGAGCAGATGGACTATGCGGTCTACTTCGAGAACCTGCCGGCAGCGACAGCACCGGCACAGGAGGTCTTCGTGACGGACTGCCTGTCTGCCGAGCTCGACTGGTCGACCCTGCGGCTGAACGAGGTTGCCTTTGGCGATGTCATCGTCGCCAACCCGGGAGACGACGCGCTTTTCTCTCATCGCGTGACAATTCCGGACTACCGAGGGGAGCAGAGTAATTGGTGGGTCGAGATCGACTCCGAGCTCGATCTCATGTTCGAACCCGGCTGCCTCAAGGTGACGTTTCGTACCCTGGATCCTGCAACTGGTGAGCTGCCCATGGATCCGTTTGCCGGCTTCTTGCCTCCCGAAGATGGAACGGGGCGGGGTCAGGGCCACATCGGGTTCTCGATCGACCTTCTGGCGGATCTCCCAGACGGCACCGAAATCGTCAACCAGGCTTCCATCGTGTTCGACACCAACGCGCCGATCGTAACCAACGAGCATCTCAACACCATCGGCACACCGGAGGGGTCTTTCCGGCTCAACGTCGGCCGCACGGGTGCAGGCCACGGTCGGGTGACGAGTGAGCCTCCCGGCATCGATTGTGGCAGTGACTGCTCGGAGGTTTATCTGGCTTCGACCATGGTGAGCTTGACCCCGGAGCCGGAGCCGGGGTCGGAGTTCCGGAAGTGGCTGGGAGATGCCGACTGCTACGACGGCCAGGTCACTCTGGTTGGGAACACCAGCTGCACCGCCGTCTTCGAGCGACAGTCCATGTTCTTCGACGGGTTCGAATCGGGCGATCTCTCGGCTTGGTCCGCAACAGTGCAGTAGGCATCGGTCAGCCGCTTGCGCCTCAGGGGGGGGAGGCCACCAAGGATTCCTCCTGGTTGGACTGTTGGTTCACATGACGGGGGGCACGGTGGAGCTCTTCCTTTGCTAGAGTCGCGTCTCGAAAAGCCGCAGCGACCCGCAACCACGCCGAGATAGCAAACCCCGAATGAAGCCGAGAATCTGGATCTGCCTGGCCTTGTGGCTCCTTGTTGTCGGTTGTA
>CAVQNG010000029.1:0-23509 GCA_963713825.1 uncultured Acidobacteriota bacterium | reverse complement strand
AGGCACTGCAGCCGTAGATGCAGTGTGGGCGAACGGAGGGGATTGCAATTGGAGAGAGCGATGCGCAAACGAACGATGCTTGCCCTGCTTGGCCTGGGCGCCGGTCTGGGGAGTGCGATGCTGGCTGACGAGCTGCCGGAGGGAGTGGAGCAAATCCTCGAGCGGGGCAAGATCGCCGCGATCTTCAATCCAGAGTTCGTCAGCGCCGGGGAAGCGGAGATCGCGGACGACGCCTGGATCCTGGGAGTGGAGATCGATGGGCAGGCTCGCGCCTACAGCCTGAACCTGCTCAACCGGCACGAAGTGGTGAACGACAGGATCGGCGAAAACTCGTTCGCTGCCGTGTGGTGACCGCTCGCCAACACGGCCGTAGTCTACGACCGCAAAGTAGGAGAGAAGGAACTGAACTTCGAGGCCTCGGGGGCGCTGATGGATGCCTCCCTGGTGATGCGGGATCGCGAGACGGACAGCTGGTGGTCGATCATGACCTCCGACGCCATCGGCGGAGAGCTGGACGGCGTCGAGCTGGTGGAGTTTCCCCGGGGCGAGAAGGTCACCTGGAAGGACTGGCGCCGGCGCCATCCAGACACCCTGGTGCTTTCCGTCGACGGTGAGGAGCACATCGAGAACAACCCCTATGACAACTATTTCGAGTCCGAAGGCACCTTCCGCGATCTCGAGATCGACGACCATCGGCTGGCGCCGAAAGATTCCATCTACTCCTTCTGGAGGGACGACGAGCCCTATGCCGTGCCTCATACCGCCTTTGCGGGAGGCAAGGTCCTCGAAGTCGAGGGCTGGGGCGACCAGCGACTCTTCCTCTATCGCGGCAAAAAGGCCGCCATCTTCGAGTCGACTCGAGGCTGGGTCGTTCCGGCGACCCTGGCAAACCAGGCCAGTCAATCGAAAGATCTCCTGGAGCTGGCGAGAGCGGGCAAGGCAGCTGGAGCCGAACAGCTCACCGGATTCGACACCTTCTGGTACAACTGGGTCTCGGTCAACGAAGACACCCATCTCGTGCAGTAGAGGCCGCCCCCCCGCAATCACGGTCTTTCCCGGCGGGATTCTGTCGTCGCGCTTGCCGTGCATCGACCCCGAGGGTGGGCACAGCCCGTGAAAGGGAGAGGGGACGGGATCCTGTATCCTAATTCTCCACGACGAGGAAGGAGAGTGTTTCAATGAACAGGATTCTGGTCCTCTTCGCCCACCCGGCACTGGAGAAGTCGCGTGTCAATCGGCAATTGGCAGCGGCAGTGCGCGAGTTGCCCGGGGTCACTTTCCACGATCTCTATGAGACCTATCCCGAGTTCGATATTGATGTGCCTAGGGAGCAGGACCTGTTGGTCCAACACGACGTGATCGTCTTGCAGCACCCCTTCTTCTGGTACAGCACCCCGGCGATGCTCAAGGAGTGGCAGGATCTCGTGCTGGAACATGGGTGGGCCTATGGCTCGGAAGGCAAGATGTTGCAAGGCAAGAAGGCGATCAGCGTCGTCACCACGGGCGGCCGGGAGCAGGCCTATGCATCCGAAGGACTCAACCGTTTCACGATGCGTCAGTTCCTGGCTCCGATCCAGCAGACATTCCGCCTGTGCGGCGTGGAGTACCTGCCACCCTTCGTCGTGCACGGAACCCATGGCATGACGAGCGAGGAGATTCGCTCTCACGCCGACGACTATCGACGACTTGTCGAAGCCCTGTGCGAAGAGAGCCTGGATATCGAGGCCGCTCATGCCCGGCCGCGGATCAACTGTCGACTCGACGAGCTACTGCTGGAAGCAACGGAGCGAGCTTGATGTACGGTGAAGGCTTCTTCCTGCAAGCGTTGACCTTCTTGGCCGCGGCGGTAGTGTCAGTGCCGATCGCCAAGCGGCTGGGCTTGGGCTCGGTTCTGGGATATCTGCTTGCCGGGGTCGTTATTGGTCCCTTCGTCCTGGGCCTGATCGGCGACGAAGGGCAGGACGTCTTACACTTCGCCGAGTTCGGGGTGGTGTTGATGCTCTTTCTGATCGGCCTCGAGCTCGAGCCGGCCCGAGTCTGGAGCCTGCGGGCGCCGATTCTGGGGCTAGGCGGCTCACAGGTTGTGGCGACGGCGATCATTCTGGCTGTCATCGGTGTGCTTTTCGGGCTCGATTGGCGGCCGGCCCTGGCGATCGGTCTGTCCCTGGCGCTCTCTTCCACCGCCATCGTCCTCCAGACCCTCAGTGAAAAAGGCCTGTTGAGGACCTCTGGCGGCCGAAGTGCGTTCTCGGTGCTGCTCTTCCAGGACATCGCAGTGATTCCCATCCTCGCCATCCTGCCGCTTCTGGCTACCGCAGGACGGGCCCAGCACGCTGCCGGCGAGGGCAGTCACAGCACCACCTGGGTCGAGGGTCTGCCTGGATGGGCCGAGACGCTGGTGGTCCTCGCCGCGGTCGCCGTCATCATCCTCTTCGGTCGATATCTGTTGCAGCCCTTCTTTCGTTTCATCGCTCGCACGGGGATGCGCGAGCTGTTCACGGCAGCAGCCTTGCTGCTGGTCATCGGCACCGCCATGCTGATGAGCAAGGTCGGTGTCAGTCCGGCCCTGGGCACGTTTCTGGCCGGAGTCGTCCTGGCGCGCAGTGAGTATCGTCATGAGCTCGAAAGCGACATCGAGCCCTTCAAGGGGTTGCTGCTCGGCCTCTTCTTCATCGCCGTTGGTGCGGCGATCGACTTCGGTTTGATTGGTCGCAACCTCGGGCTGGTGCTGTCGCTCATGTTGCTGTTGATCGTCGTCAAGTGGGCGATCCTGTTCATCCTGGGGCGGGTCTTCCGTATGAGCATGGACCAGAAACTCCTGTTCTCGTTTTCGTTGGCCCAGGGAGGCGAATTCGCCTTCGTGCTTCTGTCGTTCGCGGTGCGGGAACGTGTCGTGCCGGCGGATCTGGTATCGACCCTGATCGCCGTCGTGGCGCTGACGATGGCGGCGACGCCGATCCTGATGCTCCTGAACGAGAAGATCGTGCAGCCGCGCATCGGTACCCGGGAGCGCGAAGAGCGTGCGCCGGACCTCGTCGACGAGGAGAACCCTGTCATCATCGCTGGTTTCGGAAGCTTCGGCAGCATAGTGGGCCGCTTGTTGCGTGCCAACGGCGTGGGGACCACGGTTCTCGAGTACGACTCGGATCGTGTCGACCTGCTTCGCAAGTTGGGCATGAAGGTCTTCTACGGGGATGCGTGCCGCATCGACCTGCTGCGCGCGGCAGGCGCCGAGCATGCCAAGCTATTCGTAGTGGCCATCGATTCCCACGACAAGAGGCTGGAGCTGGTCGACATGGTGCAGAGGCACTTTCCGCATCTCATTCTTCTCGTCCGCGCGCGCGGTCGTCGCGAAGCCTACGATCTGCTCGAGGCGGGTGTCGAGCACGTCTTTCGGGAGAAGCTGGACACCGGACTGCGGACTGGCGTCGAAGCCCTGCGTTTGCTGGGGCGGAGGGCCTTTCAGGCCTTCCGGGCGGCGCAGAAGTTCCGCCTTCATGACGAGGAGGCGGTGCGCGAGCTGTCCAAGATGCGACACGATGACAAGCTCTATTTTCATACGGCCCGCCAGCGCATCGGCGATCTCGAATCACTCCTCTTGAGTGACCTCGAGGACCGCGGCGAGACGCGGGACTTGGGCTGGGACACCGAGTCCCTGCGCGAGGAGTACGGAGGACGAGGCTCGAGCTAGCCGAAGCTCGAGGTCCGACGGGAGCCTGTAGACTAAGGTCAGGCTCCCGATGCCGGTTTTCAAGCACCAGCACCACCAGATCTACTACGAGACGATGGGCGAGGGACCGGCGATTCTGCTGGGCCACAGCTTCTTCTGCTCAGTTGAGATGTGGCGCTACCAAGCGCCCGAGTTGGCGCGGTCCTACCGGGTGATCAACCCAGACTACCGAGGCCACGGGCGGAGTAGTCCACTGCGGGAAGACCTCGACGTCTACGACCTGGTCGAGGACTCGGTGGCACTATTGGATCACCTCGGGATCGAACGGGCCGTTTGGGCCGGTCTGTCTGTCGGCGGGATGACCGCGATGCGAGCTGCGCTCCGCTACCCGGAGCGGGTCCGTTCGCTGGTTCTCTTGGACACCGATGCTGATGCCGAGCGGCTCTGGATCAGGCTCAAGTCCAGGCCCATGGGAGCGGGGACCCGCTTGGTGGGCTTGCGTCCCTTCTTGCCTGCCGTTGTCAAAGGGATGTTTGGTCCCACGACCTGCCGCGAGAACCGACCGCTGGTCGAGGAATGGAGAGCCTGGTTCGCCGCCGCCGACCCGGAGTCGATGCGTCGTTTCCTGGAGATGCTGATGCGCCGGGACTCGGTCGTCGCCCGCCTGGGCGAGATCGAGGTTCCCTCCCTGGTCATCTTCGGCTCCGAGGATCGCTCTCTGCCCGCGCGACTGTCGAAGAAGATCGATGCGGGTTTGCCCGACTCGAAGCTGGTCGAGATCCCGCGCGCTGGTCACCTTTCGACCCTCGAGCAACCCGAGGCGGTCACCGCCGCAATGGTAGGTTTCCTTCGCCAGCGACACGGATAGACTTTCGGCTGGACTATGACACCTGGTCGATCTCGAACCACATCTGCCGGGAAAGGGGATTTCTTGATGCGTTACATACCCGCGTTGCTGTGTTTCATGCTGCTGACAGCGATCGCTGCTGTAGCTCCATCTGCCTGGGCAAGCGAAGGCGCCCACTGGACCTACGAGGGTGATGAGGGACCGGAGCATTGGGGCGAGCTGGCAGAGGAATTCGACATGTGCACCAGGGGGAAGAACCAGTCACCGATCGATCTGGTGGCCGATTTCGACGCCGACCTACCCGAGCTGATCTTCGACTACACCAACCCCGGCAATCTCGTCGAGGTCAACACCGGGCATGCCATCCAGGAGAATGTGAGACCCGGCAACCACATCCTCCTCGACGATGGGCAGTTCGAGCTCAAGCAGTTTCATTTTCACAGCCCGAGCGAGCACTTGGTCGATGGTGCGGCCTACCCGATGGAGACGCATTGGGTTCACCAGAACGAGGAGGGAGAGTACGTTGTCGTGGGACTGCTGTTCCAGGAGGGCGAGACCAACGCGCTGTTGAACAAGTTGCCGTCATTCAGGGCTGCGCGCGGCGAGGACCCCTTCGCAGATCCGGTGGATCTCAACGAACTGGTCAGGGACCGATCGGAGTACTTCCTGTACAACGGCTCGCTGACCACCCCTCCCTGCACGGAGGGAGTCAAGTGGATCGTCCTCAAACGGCCCATCATCGCTTCTCCAGAGCAGCTCCAGCACTATCACGATCTGTTGGGCTTCGATAACAACCGCCCCATCCAGCCCCGCGCTTTCAGGCTCGTCCTGGAATGAGACACAAAGCGCGGCTTCAGAGAATCGGGGCGGTGAGTCTCGCCGCTCGAGCGGCGAACTGAAACCAGCGAGGCTTGTCCGGGAACTCGCCGCGGCGCATCCGACGCGACTGGGCGAAGTCTCTCTCGAGCATGTCGGCGATCTCGCCTGCAAACTCGGTATCTACCACCAAGGCCGAGACCTCGAAGTTCAACCGTAGGGAGCGATTGTCCAGGTTGGCGGTTCCGACCACTGCAACGTGGTCATCGACGAGCACCACCTTCTGGTGCAGGAAGCCACCTGTGTAGCGATAGAAACTGATGCCGGTATTGGCGAGCTCATCGACGAAGGTGAACGCCGCGAGATACACCAGCATGTGATCGGGCTCGTCGGGAATCAGGATGCGCACGTCAACCCCTCGCAGATCGGCCAACTCGAGGGCTTTGAGAACGCCTTCATCCGGCACGAAGTAGGGGCTCGCAATCCAGACCCGATCCAGAGCTCCGGAGATGGCCTGGATGAACATCAGTGAGGCGGTCTCCCGCACGTCGGCAGGCGATGTGGGAATCACCAGCATCTTGCGGTCACCGGTCGCCGAGGGGTCGGGTCGCCAGTCGAGAGCGAGCGACTCGCGAGTCGCCCAGTACCAGTCCTCGGCGAAGGAGATCTGCGCTCCGATGACGGCGGGCCCCTCCATTCGCACGTGGGTGTCGCGCCAGTGTCCGAACTTCGGGTCGCGACCCAGATACTCGTCGCCGACATTGTGCCCACCGATCCAGGCGGTATGTCCGTCCACGACCACGATCTTGCGGTGGTTGCGGAAGTTGAGCTGGAAGCGATTGCGGCGCCCTTGCGTCGTGTTGAACGCCGAGACTTCGACGCCGGCATCCTGGAGCTCCTGGCGGTAGCTCCGGGATAGCTTGCTGCTGCCAATCTCGTCGTAGAGAAAGAAGACCCTCACCCCCTGGTGGGCCTTCTCGATCAGGAGATCCTTGAGCTGCGTGCCGACACGATCGTCCTTGATGATGTAGAACTGAAACAGAACGTAGTCCCTGGCACCCTCGATTCCGGCGATGATGCTCTCGAATGTGGCATCGCCGTCGATCAGGAGCTCCACGTCGTTGCCTTTGGTGAACGGCATGTCGGTGAGAGTGTCGACCATCCTCAGGCCGGGAGAGAGATCGTCGTGAGCGACCATGAATTCTTCGACGTGAGCTACGGTTTCGGGCGCCACTTGGAGGAGCTCCTCGTCGACCAGTTGCCGGGCGGTGACATAGCCCTGGAATTTGTTGCGGCCGAGAACCCAGTAGGCCGGGACGGCGATGTAGGGGAAGGTATTGAGCGAAACGACCCAAGCGACAGCTCCCTGCGCCGTCCGGGTACTCATGATGGCGTGCACGGAGGAGATCGCCCCAAGAATGTGGAAGAACAGCAACGCGATGGCCATGAGTCGGGTCCTCTTTCGCGATCGGGGTTGGGAGTCGATCGGAGGTTGCGGTGTGGCAGTCATCGAGCGCCAAGTATAGGTGGCGGGAACCCGGTTTCGAGCTCGCGGATGCCATTTCTCCACGCGAGCGTTCGACCATGGGAGTATAGGGTTCTTCGAAATGCAAGGTCGCCGAACAGCCCTTGATAGGAGTCGAGCATAGTGGACAGCAAACTCAGGGTGGCCCTGCTGGGCTACGGTCGGGTGGCCGAGCACATCCATCTGCCGGTGCTGGCAGGGCTCGAGGGCGTCGATGTAGTTGCAATAGCCGAGGCGGACGCCGCCCGGCGGGAAGAGGTGAGCCGTTGTCTTCCTGCTGCCGCGGTATTCGATGGGGTCGAGACGCTTCTTGACGAGGTCCAGCTCGACGCCGTGGTGATTACCCTGCCGAACGCACTGCACGCTGGCGCCGCCGCCGCCGCCTTCGCCAGGGGATTGCACGTCTATCTGGAGAAACCCATGGCTCCGACCCTGGCAGCCGCGCGGGAGGTCGTCGCGGCATGGAAGGCGGCGGGAACGACCGGCATGATCGGTCACAACTACCGCTTCGGCAGCATGCAAGGGGAGGCGCGCCGGTTGATAGCCAAGGGGCGGATCGGCCGGGTGGTAGCCGCGCAGACCGTCTTCTCCACCCCCTTGCGGGATCTGCCCGACTGGAAGCGGCAGCGGGAGACCGGCGGCGGAGCGTTGCTGGACCTGGCGTCGCACCATCTCGATCTGCTGCCATGGCTACTGCAATCCCGACCACTGGCCATCTCGTGCCACCTGCGAGCGGTTCATTCCGAGGACGATACGGCGGCGGTTCGGCTGGAGATGGAGGGCGGCGTAGCCGTTCATATCCTGGCCACGATCAGCTCGGTGGAGGACGACCGCATCGAGATCTATGGCGACGCCGGCAGGATCGTCATCGATCGCTATCGCAGCGATCGAATAGAGGTACATCCGACTACGCTCGATCGGGTACGACTGCTCCGGGTATCGAATGCCGTGGGGGCGCTGGCTGACCTCTCCTATTGGCAGCGCAAGCTCCGCGGTGGGGTACCCGAGGCGAGCTACTCGGAGGCCCTGAACGAATTCTCTCGAGCGGCCCGAGAAGGCCGCCCTGCCATGCCTGATCTCGATGATGGTCTTCGTGGTCTGTCTCTATTGGATACGGCGATGCGGTCAGCCGAGGAATCGAGGACAGTTCGCGTCGAGGCGGAGGTTGCGGACAGTTGAGTGTCCATCTCCTGGTACCGGCAGGATGAAGGTCCTCCTGGTCAACGACTACGCTACGCCGACCGCAGGAGCGGAGATCACGCTCGAGGCGCTGCGGGACGGGCTGCGCCGACGCGGTCACGAGGTACGCGTGTTTGCAAGTCGGGCGGAGTTGATCCCCGGACCGTCTTTCGCCAATGACACCTGCTTTGGCACCACCTCACCGCTGCAAGCGCTCTCCTCGACAGTCAACCTCTCGGCGCGTCGATCCCTGCAACGGGCTCTCGATGAGTATCGGCCCGACGTGGTCCACATCAAGATGTTTCTCTGGCAGCTCTCACCCATGATTCTGGGCCCACTCCGTGGGTATCGCTCGATCTATCACATAGTGGTCTACAAGCCCATCTGTCCGACGGGCAGGAAGATGCTTCCCGATGGTAGCCGGTGCGAATCACAGCCTGGGAGAGTCTGTCTGCGAAGCCGATGCATGACGCTGCCAAGTTGGGCGGCCATGATGGTTCAGCACCATCTCTGGCGCCGAGACATGGATGTCTTCGACGCTCTGGTGACGACCAGCCGGGCCATGAAGGAGCGGCTCGAGGCCGAGGGTGTGGGTCCATGCCGGATCATCCCCAACGGCTGCAGGCAGCGGCAGCCACGTCCGCCACTTGCCAACGAACCCAGGCTTGCATACGCGGGGCGATTGTCAACGGAGAAGGGGGTCGACACGTTACTCCACGCGTTCAGGAGAGTCTTGGTGGAGCTACCCGAAGCGCGGCTCGAAATTGTCGGTGACGGACCGCAGAGGACTGATTTGCAGGGACTTGCTGTCGAGCTCGGGATCGACGACAAGGTCGACTTCTCTGGAGCCTTGGAAAGGGCGGAGATGGAGAGGCACCTGGACTCCGCTTGGGTTCAGGCTGTGCCTTCGCAGTGGGAGGAGCCGTTCGGTATGGTTGCCATCGAAGCGATGATGCGCGGTACTGCCGTGGTGGCCAGCGACGGTGGTGGCCTTCGCGATATCGTCCGGCAAGGCACCGGAGTGCTGGTTCCTCCTGGGGACGACATGGCGTGGTCGGAGGTCTTGATGGAGCTGCTCACGAACCGAGAACGATGCGAAGCCATGGGAGCGGCTGGCAGGGAGGTGGCGCTGGCGGAGTACACCGTGGACCGGAGCGTCGGCCGCGTGGTCTCGCTGTATGAGGACCTGACCGGGAGGGAAGGACAGAGATGAAGAAGGACGGTACAAGTTCGTCACCCTTGGTGGTCTTCGGGTTCGACGCCGGGGATCCTGGCTTGCTCCACCGATGGGGTATGGATGGAACGCTTCCCACCCTGGGATCACTCATGAAAGGCGGCTGTTGGGCGAGAACGGCGGGGCCTGAGATGTTCTGTGAGCACGGGATGTGGGTCTCCCTGATGAGCGGCGTGTCGCGATCGAAGCATGGGTATCACTACTTCCGCCAGCTCGTTCCAGGCACCTACGATCTAGCTCCCGCTCGGGGTCGCTTCCTCGAAGTCGAGCCCTTCTGGCGCCGGCTCGGTGGTGACGAGCGGGTCGCCGTTATCGATGTTCCGGACATCGCCGGCCCAGAGCCGCAGTCGGGGATTCAGCTCTCGGAATGGGCGACACACTACCCCTACTTCGAAGCGTCGACATTTCCTGCTGAGTTACTCCAGCGGATCGAGGGATCTTTCGGTCCTCGGAGGGTCATCCACGAAGAGCCGGAGTCGACCGAAGAGGGGGATCGAGAGATCTACCGACGGCTGATGGAGCGTGTCCGCAAGAAAGGGGAGCTCTGTCGAGAGCTGCTCACCGGCGATCAGTTCGATCTCATTGTCGCGGTCTTCGGGGAGTGCCACACGGGCGGACATCAATTCTGGAAGTACCTTGTCGAAGCGGATCACGAGGCGCCGAAGTCCACAGAGATGGGGAATGCGGTCAAGAACATCTACCAGGCAATCGACAGAGAGATGGGACTCATCCAGGGGGTGCTGGGGGCCGACCCCAATGTGTTCGTCGTCTCCTCCGTCGGTCTCAAGCCGCAGTGGCCGGCTCAAGGGTTGAACGAGGCGATCTGCTGGCAACTGGGCTACCAGCACGCGCCTGAAGGTCCGTCGGGTTTCAGTTTCACGCAGACGCTCCGACAGCTGCTGCCCCAGTCGTGGCGAGACCTTCTCAGCAGGGCGCTCTCGCGTGAGGCGCAGGAGAAGCTGATCAGCGAGAAGTTCAGGTCGTCGACCGACTGGTCACGGACGCGCATCTTCTGCATTCCATCCCTGTACACCGGTCAGTTTCGGGTCAACCTGAAAGGGCGGGAGCCGCAGGGCATTGTCGAACCAGGAGAGGAGTACGACGCGGCGCTGAATGAGTTGGAGAGGGACTTGAAACAGCTGATCGACCCCGTGACGGGTCAAGCTGCCATCAAGACCGTCTACCGTACCGCAGAGCTCTTCGACAGCGAGCCCCCCAGAGAGTTGCCGGATCTTTTTGCGGAGTGGCAGGAGGCCGAGCACTTCGTGGACCATGTGGTTCACCCCCGGGGCGAGATCCATCAGGGCAAGACCGGTTTCCACAGGGGAACCGATCATTCTCCCTACGGGTTTTTTGCTGCGGCCGGGCCAGGCGTCTCGGCGCGCGGCGACCAGGGAGACATCGATCCGTTGGACCTGGTGCCGACATTTCTTTCACACCTTCAGATCGAGGCTTCGGACTTGTCTGGCAGAGCGATCCCGGGAGTAGCCCGAGTCTGACGTTGTGCAAGCCGTAACGACAACATTAGGCGTAAGCTCTTCGGAGTAATCTGAGAAACAAGAAAGAAGATCTTGAACGAAGAACAAGAAGTTCACTTTGGTGGCAGGTGCTCTGGTGGCCCTCTCGATGACCACGATGGTCGCCGCCCAGGACAAGCCGAACATCGTCTTCATCTGGGGCGACGATATCGGGCAGAGTGACGTCAGCGCCTACACCAAGGGCCTGATAGGTTTCCAAAGCCCGAACATCGACCGCGTCGCCAAAGAGGGGATGATCTTCACCGACTACTACGCCGAGCAGAGCTGCACCGAGGGACGGTCGGCCTTCATCACCGGCCAGAGCGTCTTTCGAAGGCAATCTCTACCACCTGAATGCCGAAGAGGATGATGACGGTGACCTCACAGGACTGCGCTACGACAACTGGAAGATCGTCTTCGCTCAGCAGCGGTCGCAGGGCACTCTAGATATCTGGAGCGAGCCGTATACGTTTTCGCGGATGCCCTGGTTGTTCAATCTCCGAACCGATCCGTACGAGAAGGCGACGATCACCTCGAACACGTACTGGGACTGGTATCTCGATCGGATTTTCCTCTTGGTGCCGGCGCAGCCGATTCCCGGCTCAACGGGAGGCGAGATCCTTGAGGGAGATGCCCAGTTTCTTCATCCGGGAGCGCAGGGTGTTGGGGTGGAGACCCAGGATCTCGGCTGCGCCGCCCTCACCACCAACCTGGCCATGGGTGGCTTCGAGCACGCTCCGAATGTAGTCCCTCTCAAACTCGGCCAGGCTCTTGAAGCCAGTCGGCTCGATCTCTTGTGCAGGAGAGTCACCGAAATGGGCCGGCAAGCGAAGAACCCGGCCGGTAGAGATCACGACCGACTCTTCGAGCACATTCTGTAGCTGCCGAACGTTGCCGGGCCAGGAGTAGCTCTGGAGGATCCGCAAGGCACCGGAGGGGACCTCGCAGACGGTTCTTCCGACTCGCGAGCAGATCTGTGGCAGGAAGTGCTCGACCAGCAGCGAAATGTCCTGCTGTCGATCTCGCAGCGGCGGGACGGTGATCGGGTAGACGTGGAGCCGGTAGAAGAGATCCTCGCGAAACCGACCCTGTTCGACCTCCTCCTCGAGATTTCGGTTCGTTGCAGCGATCAGTCGAACGTTGGTCTTGCGGGTTTCTGAGCTGCCCACCGCCTCGAACTCTCCGTCTTGCAGGACTCGTAACAACTTGGGTTGCAGATCCATGGGTAGCTCGCTGACCTCGTCGAGGAACAGCGTGCCGCCGTTGGCCAACTCGAAGCGTCCGACGCGCTTGCCTTTTGCATCGGTAAAGGCACCAGCCACATGGCCGAAGAGCTCGCTCTCGACCAGGCTGGCCGGCAGCGCCGCGCAGTTGAGTCGCACGAAGGCCCCGGCAGAACGTTGGCTCCGCTCGTGAATGGCGCGAGCGACGAGCTCCTTGCCGACACCGGTCTCGCCCTGGATCAGGACGGTCGTATTCGCGGGGGCGACCTGCTCGATGCGAAAGAGGACATACTTGAGAGCCTCGCTCTCGCCGATGATGTTCGAGAAGTCCCCCTCGAGCTTGATCTCCTCCTTGAGATAGAGGTTCTCCTCCTCGAGCTGCGACTTGAGGGCTTCGACCTCCGCCAGCGCCCTGTCCCGAGAGCTCTCGGCTTCCCGGTGCGCTGTGACATCGACCCCGACGCTCAGAATCTGCGTCGCCGCGGCATCAGCGCCTCGGATGAGGGCATTGCGCCAGACGATGGTTCGTGGCTCGCCGGCCTTGGTTAGGAGTCGAGACTCGAAACTCGCCTCTAATTCGCCACCTGCTGCTCGCTTCAGTCTCGGCAGAACGCGCTCGCGCTCGTCTTCGGGAAGCAGCATGCGGATGTGCTGTCCGACTAGCTCCGATGGCGAATAGCCTGCCACGGCGCAGAGATGGGGGTTGACGTAGTCGAGGGTGCCATCGGCTTGGATTCCTGCCACCAGGAGTTGGACTCCTTCGAGCAGGGACCGCCAGCGATGTTCGTCGGAGCGTACTTGCTCCGAGAGCACGGATGCCCGGGCGACCTCCGCCGCCAGTTGGTAGCTGGTCACGAGGACGATCGCGAGAAAGAAGTAGCTGATCAGGTAGGGCGAAGCGAGGAGGCCGAGGTCCACGAGGGTGGTGTGGACGAGGGCAAGACCCAGGAAGAGGCTGATCGCCCCGAGAATGGCCGCGCGTCGACGCTGACCAGAACGCATCAGATCGAGAAAGCTCAAGAAGGCCAAGAGCAGGACAACGAGAGCCGAAATGTCGGAGAGGATTTTGGTGGCGTCCGTCTGGGCGATGGCGACCGTGTAGGTCTCCCCCCAGGACGTGACGACCTGGTCCAAGCCCGAGACCTCTGCCAGGGCGAGACCGGTCGGTCGCGCTAGATTGATAAGAGCGCCGACCAGCCAGCCGCCGGTCGCGACCCAGGCGAGCAAGCGTCGCCGCGAGTCGGAGTAGCTGACCACGAACCAGGCCAGGGAAGTGAAAAGGGCTGCGATGCAGTAGTTGGCCAGCTTGAAGTTGTTGATGAAGGCATCGACGGAGTTGGCGCCGCTCATTCCGATCTCGGCGACGGCCACCCCCGCAGCCGCCAGCGTCGCCACGGAGAAGATCAGGTAGCTTGTCTCGCTGCGCCGGAGCAGCCAGATCAAGAGCTGCAGCATTGCGAGGGACACGCAAATGGCAGCGGCTACGACCCACCCGGTTATCAATAAACTCATCGGCGAAGAGCTTAGCAGCTCTGCTACGAAATATCGTGTCGCGACGGCATTTCGTGCCCGCAGGGCCGCCAGCACGACCCTCGGCGATCAGAGAACATCGGTAAAGCCAACTGAATCAGTACTTTACAGAAGCGCTCCAGGAATGAACCAGTCTGGCACAGAGGGTGCAGTAAGTCCTCTACGTGACAACCCTACAAGCATCTGTATCGCGGCGGAAGGCCCCTGGTGGTCGGGTCGGCTTTGAGATCACGTTCTGGATTGCGCCGGCAAACCGAGTCGAGTTCCTCCAGACCGCGATGTCGTTGCTTTCGGATTCCAGGGAATCGACGGGGCCGTGCAGTCGCAGTTGTTTCGAGAGAGTAGGCACAGAGAACATGTTCCTATGGCGAGAGAGCTGGAGCTCACAGGCGGCCATGGACGAGAGGCTGCGCTCCGTTCCTGTCGAAGCGCTCCTCGGTGCAATCGAGGTTCTGGGACGAATGGAGGAGATGAAGATCCTGGAATTTCTCGATCCGGTGGAGCGAAGCCACGATGAGGCATGACCGGGATTCGCCACATCTTCGCGGCAGGAGATGATCTTGGGCGGTTGCCATCGACAGCGAGTGAAGTCTCACAGAACAGGAGCGTGATCATGAAGATAGTCAAACAGCGAAGCCTTGGAAGCCTCGGGCTGGTCCTTGTGCTCGCGCTTTGGATATGCGGACACGCCGCAGCCAAGGCGGATGAACAGGATGCGACAGTGGCAGATGCGGCCGAGAGCGATGAAGCAACCTCCGAGATCTCGGACGAAGACCGCGCAACCATGGCTCTGGATTCGACAGCGACCCAGTGGTCGTTCCAGTTCGCCTGGCAGGTGATGCCTGGCTATCACGAAGACGAGCTCGCCAATGGCGAGACCCGAAAGCCGGGCAATACGGACTTCGCCCAGCTGCGGATCGTGGCGCCCATTCCCTTGAAGGGCTTCACCATCTTGCCGCGCCTGACAGTGCGCCACTACGAAAACGCCCAAGGTCAGTCGGGCATCGGCAACACCGAGATCTTCTGGGGGGATACCCACGTGCACACCAACAACTCGCTCGATGCCCGTGGATAGGGCGAACGAAACGAATCGAACTGCTGCTGGGAGAACCCTGACATGAACTCGAGAAGCCTTGTCGTGCTCATCGCCATCGCTGTCGTCCTGCTGATCGTCGGCGCCGAGAAACCTCTTCTAGCGCAGGAGGAGCATGGCGAGGCAGTAGACACCGACGCGAGGGGACTCCGACTCAACCGCTACGCCAACTGGATCTTTCGCAGCTTCCTGCGGGACGAGAGCGACGACGCGACCACGCTGGGAATGGAGTTCGAGAGCAAGCTCAGCCTGAAGAGCCTCGAGATCAAGAACATCTCGTACTTCGAGGTGGCGGAGTACAGCCGCGGCGTACCGGGTCAACCGGCGGGTAATCCGGATCCGGGCACCGCGGCCGCCGATGGCATCACCGACTTGCTCACCGCGTTCTGGTTTTCGAAGAAGAGTGAACACCACGGGAAACACCATTTCGCGCCTGGGGTGGCGGCTCAGTTCCCGACCGCCTCGGACGACACCCTCGGCAGCGGCAAGTGGTCGTTCGGACCCAGCTTCGATTACGAGTACGAGAGCGGCCGCTGGTTCGCCGGCGCCATCGCGCTGCAGGTCTGGTCGGTTGCCGGCGACGAGGATCGCAAGAGCGTCAACATGCTCATGATCAAGCCGTTTGCCTTCTATTCGGTGAGCGAGCACTGGGACCTGACGTACGTTCCCTACGGCATCCAGGTGTACTGGAACAAACCGTCGGGTGACAAGTTGTATCTCCCTGTGGGCGGTGGCGTACAGCGACACTTCGAGCTCGGCTGGGCACAGATGAACCTCGGTTTGCAGTTTTTTCACAATCTCGTGCGGCCCGCCGAAGGTACTGTCAATGATCTACGATTCCTTGTCGAGTTCAGATTCCACGACGCTCACGAGTGGGTGACAGAGTAAGACGTATCGAATCGCAGTCGAGGAGCTGAGGGTATTCGAGGAAAATGATCTTGGCACGAAAGAGCTCGACGAGAGTCCTCCTGGTGATGGCAGTCGTTGGGATGTGGGCGGCTGCGGTGGTGGCGCAGGAGGCCGTGGGACGCGTCTTCTTGCTGCCGTTCGAGATCGAATCCGACTCCGGAGCCGACAACGGCGACGCCATCATCGGACGAGTGATTCCCGTCAACTCCATTGTTGTCCGCGAAGATTGGAAGTTGGTCAACGTCGCGATGGTGACGATCGCGGATGCGCCGGGAGGAAGACCCGGTGCTCCCGGCAACCCGGAACCGATTCCCGGACCCAAGGTCTTCGGCCTCGGTGATCTCACCGACGCCGTCTTCTACACGCGAACGACATCCGAGGGTTCGATGTGGGGTGTGGGGGTGGCCGTCGGTATTCCCATCGCGACCGACGATCTTCTGGGCAGCGGCAAGTGGCAGGCGGGGCCGGCGGTGCGCCTCGGCCACCAGGTCGGCGCCTGGCGGTTCGGGGTACTCGCCGCCAATCGATGGTCGTTTGCCGGCGATTCCGACCGGGCGGAGATTCATCAGCTGCTGGCGCGAGGGCTGGTCCGACGTACCCTCGGCGGGAAATGGTTCTTCGTCTCCGCACCCATCATCACGGCGAACTGGAACGCCGCCTCGGGGCAGAGATGGCTCGTGCCGCTGGGCGGTGGCATCGGCAGGAGCTTCGAGTTCGATCCAGCGAGGATGAATGTGTCCTTGCAGGCCTACGCCAACGTAGTCAAGCCCGACGGTGCCCCCGACTGGGTTGTCCGCATCGGGTTCACGTTTCCCTTTCGAGGCCCGGGAAGGACCCGCTAGAGGTTGCGTGGAACAGAGTGGCAGGAAACGGGAAAGAAGAGCACCATGACCGAAATTCGCACACTTGTCTTGCTCCTGATGGGTTGTCTCTTGATGACACCGCCACTGTTCGCCGGCAAGGTCGCCAAGCGCTGGGCTGGCAGAGGGGCCGCCGGTGGTGCCATTCTCGGTCTGCTGGTGGGAGGCGACCTCGGTGGGGCGGCGGCCCGTGCGGCGAGCGTCGCGGCGGACCAGGCGATTCTCAAGACCCGAGAGACCCGCAGCGTTGAAGGGATCGCCTGCGAGCGTTGAGGAGTGGTACGAAGCACCTGTAGATGTGTGACGCGATTGCATCAACACAAGTCAATGGACAGAAAAGGAGAGGTTGGATGCGACAAAGCAAATTCGTAGCAGCTGCATTGTTCCTTTTGGTGTTGGCCCTGACTACAGGAGCCATGGCCCAGGAGAAGCCGAATATCCTGGTTATCTGGGGAGATGATATCGGCATCGAAAATATCAGCTATAACAATCGCGGCTTGATGGGTTATATGACGCCCAACATTGACCGCATCGCCAAAGAAGGCCTAGGTTTCACTGACTATTACGCTCAACAAAGTTGCACGGCAGGTCGAGCGGCTTTCATCAGCGGAAGTGTCCCTGTTCGCAGTGGTATGACCAAGGTCGGTTTACCTGGTGCGAAGGAAGGCTGGCAGAAAACGGATGTGACGATGGCCACGGTACTGAAAAGCCAAGGTTACGCAACAGGCCAGTTTGGCAAAAATCACGTAGGCGATCTCGATGAGCATCTGCCGACGATGCACGGCTTCGACGAATTCATGGGCAATCTCTATCATTTGAATGCCGAAGAAGAACCGGAGCACAGAGACTATCCGAAAGATCCCGAGTTTCGTAAAAAGTATGGCCCGCGCGGGGTGATCCATTCCTGGGCTGATGGCCAGGGTGGACAGAAGGTTGAAGACACAGGCCCGCTGACCATAAAGCGCATGGAAACAGTTGATGATGAAACTGTTGCAGCCGCCAAGAAATTCATTACAGAGCAGGTCAAAGCTGACAAACCATTTTTTGTTTGGTGGAATGGCACGCGCATGCACTTTCGCACCCATCTAAAGGAAGAACATGTAGGTATTTCTGGGCAGGATGAATACGGTGACGGCATGGTTGAACACGACATGCATGTCGGCCAGTTCCTCGAGTTGCTGGATGATCTGGGTATTGCCGATAACACGGTTGTTCAGTATTCCACCGATAACGGCGTGCACTACAATACCTGGCCCGATGCTGGCACCACACCATTCCGCAGTGAAAAGAACACCAACTGGGAAGGTGCTTACCGTGTGCCTGCCTTTGTACGTTGGCCCGGTCATTTCCCTGCAGGCGTAACCCTCAATGGTCTTGTTGCACACGAAGATTGGCTGCCTACATTTGCTGCTATCGCCGGTGCACCCGACATCAAGGAAGAGCTTTTGAAGGGTGTAGAGCTCAATGGTCGCACTTACAAGAACTACATTGATGGCTATAACCAGCTCGATTACCTGACGGGCAAGGTGAAAGAGTCGCCACGCGATGAGTTCATCTATGTAAGTGATGTCGGCGAGCTTGTTGCTGCCCGCTACCAAGATTGGAAGATTACCTTCCAGGAGATGCGTGCTAAAACAATGGCTCTCTGGCTGGAACCATTTGTAACGTTACGCGCCCCATTGATTTTCAATCTGCGACGCGATCCGTATGAAAAAGCCCAGGAAAACTCGAACACTTATTACGACTGGTGGCTCGATCACGCTTTCGTTATGGTGCCAATCACCGAGATGGTTGGTGAGTTCATGATGACCTTCAAGGACTACCCGCCCAGCCAAACACCAGGTTCGTTCAATTTGACGAAGATGCAGAAACAGATCGAAGAAGCGAATAAGGCCACTACTAACTAGTAGTTGCAAACAGCAATTAGGGAAAAAGGCCGTCTTTGTGACGGCCTTTTTTTTCTTAAATGCACCAATCGATATCTTGGTTGTTGATTGCGGAGAGAAGTGATGCATAAGATCTTTTGACGTTGTTTTACCATCGCCATCTAGGGCATCTCGGCAAACGGTCAAATCGAGGCGATGTACTACAGAGGTGGACCCCATCCTTCGGACAGTTTTCAGTGACAGCTAAGGTGGGATGCGGGTTCATGATTCAGGCTGCTTCCTCTTTAGAGCTGTGAGGCGGCGGGGCGAAGCCCCGGTCTCCGAGCAGCCCCGTCGTCAGTGTACGCCTCCTCGGGCGTCCGGTCGTCGAGCAACGAGTGCGGTCGGCGCTCGTTGTAGAAGCTCATCCACCACTGGTGAGCTATCATCGATAGTCGATGACCGTCTCCGCATTTCCATTCCTCGCTGTCATGTTCGCGGTCCTCTTGGGCATGGGCGTGGTGCGTCTGATCACCGCGGTAGGTGAGATGGTCAAGCACCGGGCTCAGGTACGGCCCTACTGGCTGCACGGCGCTTGGCTCTCGCTGTTGCTGTTACTCTATTTTCACGTCTGGTGGAGCTTCTGGGAATTCCGGCTGGCAACAGACTGGAACTATCTCACCTATCTCTTTCTTCTTGGCGGACCAGTGGCGCTGTCCGCTGCCACCAACATCCTGATTCCCGACCTCGGCTCCGAACCGGATATCGACTCACGACAGTACTACTACCGAGTCCACCGCAGCTTTTTTGCCACCATGTCGGTGGCCGTGGTGTGGGGGATGTCGATCTACCCGGTGATTTTCGGCCAACTTGATCCGATCCTCGAGTGGCTGCTTCTCTTTCTGGCCGTCACCGTGACCCTGGCGGTAACAGCCAGCACAGCAGTCCACGCCGTGTTGACTGTCGTGGCCTGGATTCTGTTTGCGATTCTTGTGGGCTCTTACGGATTCGTCACCGACGTGGGCTAACCGCAACCAAGAGAACAGATCGGAGATCCAGATCCGAACGGCGGCTGCCAGGTTTCAGTCCACATTGCGTCATTACACATCGGGGCGCCGTCGTTGGGCATCGTATCGGGCATGCATGTCCAGCCATTGCTGCCTTCATGGAGATTCGTGCCGTCGCCTTCCATCACGGTCGCGTCGTCGCTGATGGAGGCTGGTGCGGCAGACCTGGAACGGGCGATTCTGTCTTCGCCTGCGGTGGCGGAACCCACCAGCATGAGGGACAGCGTGAGGACGGCGAGTAAGCAATGGATTGTTCGACGTTTCATGGTGTTCTCCTTGGTCGGTTCATTTTTGTCAGACGATTCCCGGTTGGCCAAGGGCAAACCCCGACCCAGGAACTGGCGACAGTTCTTAAGACCTGCGTAGTAAGCGAAGGTTGAAGACAGGCTACTCGCCACTTGCTGGTTTTCGGTCGCGTCTTGGGCGGAACGGGCGACCGGGTGGAGGACCGCATCCAGCGGCACATCTAGATGCCCAACAGCCAGGCGAAGAGAACATGTAGCGATGTGTTGGCCCGTCGATCGAGGGCACTGAGGCCCCGCAGCCGAAACAGGGTTCGAGTTTCACGGCCTCGGAGGTACTGCCTCCATCGATTCCTCGAAGACAATCTGGCCACTGAGCAGGATGGTGACGTTGCGCTCCAACGTCGAGGCGATGCGGTCTCTCAGGGTCACCTTGGATAGCGACTTCGACACGAGCGCTCCGGGAGTGACCAGTTCATCCGCCCCGGTCCAGGGAACCCCGAAGAGAAGTCGGATCTCGACGATGTCGTCTCTCACGTCGATCTTGTGAATCTCGACGGGGTGACTGCCCGCCCAGTCCTTGACGACCGTCGTGATCCGCTGCTCCTCATGGGCTTCGCGGAGGTGATGCAGGGTCCTGTCCGTCAGGTGCCCGGCAATCACGACGACGACCAGGAGGGACGCGGCGGTGCCGAGCCAGACGGCCAGCGGCTTACCGCGTCCACTGCGGGCGGGGCGTAGGCCGAGGGCGAAGAACACGGCACAGGCCGAAAGCACGATGGCGGCGAGGTTGGTGAGGAAGAGCAGTGCCGCCTCCCCGGCGAGCGCGGGCTGGTCGAAGTACAGCAGCATCCCCGAAGCCGCCAGCGGCGGCACGAGGGATACGCCGATGGCGACGCCCGGTAGCAGGCCAGCCTCCTCGCGGCGCATCTGTACGTAGGACCCAGCGATGCCGGCCACGAGCGCCACGAGGAGATCCGGGAGGCCCGGACTGGTACGCGACATCACCTCGGAGGGGATCTCCACGCCACTTGGGATGTCGAAGACCACCAGGATGACGTAGCCCCAGGCGACCGTGACGATCGCGGCCACGAGCGTTGCACCGAGAAGGCGAACAACCCGTCCGAGATAGCCCTGAACCAGCGTGGAGGAGATCCCGAGGATCGGCTCCATCAGCGGCGCGAGGAGCATGCCGGCAATGACGATCGCACCGGAGTTGGAAAGGAGTCCGATCGTCGCCACGATCGCCGCGATGCTGAGCAGGGCATAGAAGCGACCCCAGTAGTGCGCCCCCCGTCCCGCGCCGATCGGGACCGGCTCTTCTTCCGACTTGTTCATCGACATTGCACTCCCTTCCGAGGCCTCCGCCGAGCGCACTCAACCAGTCAAATTCAGATACACCATCTTCGTGTACCCAATCTTGGTGTGTACTTGTGTCCTAAACGCGATTCGAACCCACGTGACCTCTCTGAGGCTCGAAACGCGGTATACCAGCCTTCGTCTAATCCGAGATCTGCCATTTGGCTCCCTGTTCCAGTTCCAGACCCAGGATTGGAGGCCATACTACCGAACTCCCCGCCGTGTCTCGGACGAGCCCGCCCCCAGCGAGTCTCCCAAAGCGCCTCCAGAGGCGGGAAAACCGCTGGTCCGACGGTTTGCACGGTACTGTCAAGTTGAGGCGTTGCCTGGCAGACTGCGCCGATGAACGCCAAAACACCGAGCTACCGCGGATACCGGTCCCCGCCCGAGGTCATCAGCCACGCTGTTTGGCTCTACTACCGATTCTGTTTGAGCTTCCGAGATGTTGAAGACCTCCTCGCCAAGCGGGGCGTCATCGTGTCCTACGAGACCATCCGACAGTGGTCTCGGAAGTTTGGTGCTCAGTACGCTCGAAAGCTCAAGCGGCGAGAAGGTCGCCTGGGCGACACCTGGCACCTGGATGAGCTCTTGGTCACGATCCAGGGTCAGCGGCAGTATCTCTGGCGCGCTGTTGATCAGGACGGCGACGTCCTCGACATTCTCGTGCAGCCGCGTCGCGATCGGCGTGCAGCCAAGCGGTTCTTTCGCAAGCTCTTCAAGGGCCAGGGAAGCGAACCTCGGCGGCTGGTGACCGACAAGCTGAGGAGTTATGGGGCAGCGCATCGAACTGTAATGCCTTCCGTTGTTCACGACACCGGCCGCTACGCCAACAATCGGGCCGAGGTCTCCCATCAGCGAACCCGACAACGGGAGCGAAGGATGCGAAGGTTCAAGTCCGTCGCTCAAGCCCAACGATTCTTGTCGGTTCACGGAGTCATCCTGAATCTCTTCAGGGTCGGGCGGCATCTGCTGCGGCCAGCCAACCACCGGATACTGCGTGCCCGCTCCTTCCTTGTTTGGTCTGAGGTGACGTGCGCCTGACTGATCCAGAAACGAGCTGCCTTTTCGGCTCCAATCTCGCTCGACAAACGCCAAGTTGACAGTGCCTGGTCGAGTACTCAGCCCTGGCACTGCGCGTCAAGAAGGCCTTCGAGCAGGCGGGCGGAGAACAGACCTGGCTCGTCTACGGTAACGCCATCGGCGGCGATCGCTCGCAGCTGACCTATTTCTACGGGTTTGACGAATTCGCCTCGCTCGACGACTGGCCGTCGAGGATGGAGGTGCTGACGGCCGCCTATGGCGAAGAGGAAGCGGCACGACTCTCGGCAGCGCTTGAGAGCCTCGCCAAGACGAAGACAAGCCTGTGGGCGCTCGAGAGCGAGCTGAGTCAGTTGTCAGGCAAGGAGTGAGAGTCTCTCGGACGGAAATGGTGCTTAGCCTGGTGGGCTCTCCCAACGCAGACCTGGGAAGCGCGCGAAGTCGTTGTCGAAGGAGACGAGGGTCGCACCATGACTGATGGCCAGAGCGGCCAGGTGCCCATCCGTTGTCAGGTTTCCGGCGCTGCCAGTTTCGGCAAGAAGGCCACAGAGGATATGCCAGTGGTCGTCACTCTCCCGGACAAGGCGAGCCTGGTAGAGAGACAACCAGGTTCCGACCTTGGCAAGCGCGGTTTCGGAATCTAGAGGAGAAGGAAAGATAGTCGGGTTCGTACTCAGCCGAAGAAAGCCGAGTAGAACCACCCAGGCGAGGCCCACGGGCTCATCTCCCTGTAGAGTCTCTTCCCACCAATCGAGAGACGCTTGGTGATGAACCGCGTCCTCGTTGACGATGTAGAGCAGGACGTTGAGGTCGACCAGTTTCATTTGCGCAGCTGCACCTTGCGAAGAGCTTCGTCGTCTTCCAGTTGCGTGGAAAGAGACAGTGCCTTGGTGAGGTCGACTCGGGGGACACCCAACGAATGAGTCTTCTCGTGGTAACCAGGGCGGGGTTTCTTGGTCTTCTGCTCAGCTCGCAGCCCGGCTCGCAGGGCCTGGTTGAAGACCCTGGCAAGAGAGGATCCCTCTTGGGCGGCTTTGTCTTTGAGCTCGAGAAGCAGATCGTCTTCGATTCGCACCGTTGTTCTCATGGTGACATCATAGCATCAAGCTCTATAACATCACGACATCAAGCACCTCTGATAGGATGCAGCCCCCGTACGAGGTCGTTGTCTCACGGGACCATGCGCTCGTTACACAAAGAGTCATTCATGGGAAGGATCTCCGTATGAACCGAGCTAAGAAACTGACGAGTCTTGCCCTCATGGTCGCCCTGGCGAGCACACCACTTCTCGCCAAAAGTGGCACCGGCCGCTGGGCCGGCCGAGGGGCAGCCGGCGGGGCGATTCTCGGTCTGTTGGTGGGGGGTGACCTTGGCGGAGCGGTGGTCGGTGCCGCAGTGGGCGCGGCCGGCGGTGCCGCGGGTGGCGCCATCTCCGACTCCAACAAGAAGAAAAAGGCAAACAAGGCGGAGCTCGAGGAGCTGCGCCAGAAGGAAGCCGAGGGTCAGGCCTACGATCTGCCGCAGACCGAGGAAGA
>CAVQNG010000028.1:0-26003 GCA_963713825.1 uncultured Acidobacteriota bacterium | reverse complement strand
AGATTCTCCTGTCGGTCGCCTTCGTTTCCCTGCTCTGCCTCGCACCTCCAGGAACAGCTGCCGGAGCCACTCCGGGACACCGAGCCGAACGGGGGGTACCTCTTCCCACCGAACAGATCGATGCGCTGAGAGCCGAGCTCCAGATTCTCGAGGAGATCTCCGGACGCACCGCCGAATCACCGGACCTGCAGTCGATCGCTGACCAGCTGCGGCGAATCGAGCATTGGAACCTGGCTTTGGCCTCGGAGCACCCGGTCAGAACCGAGGCGCAGCTGAGGCTTCATCTCGGACTCCTCACACTAGAGCTCGATCGGCTGCGAGCCGAGCTCGCTACCCGAACCGGACTCGAACTGGAGCGACGCCCCCTCGTGGCGAGCTCATTTAGTCTCGACCAAGAGACCCCCCTTGTCAGCACCGGGACTTTCTCCGGCACCATCACGGATAGCAACACGACCAACGGGATCGAGGGTGTTTTGGTCAACATCTCCCATTCGAATGGTGACTGGGCCGCAAGTGCCATCACCGACGGCTCCGGGCACTTCACCTCGCCTGGCCTGGCGGCCGGCGACTATGTCGCCAACACTCTCGACTTGACAGGCTACATCAACGAGCTCTACAACGACCGCCCCTGCTTCTTCTACTGCCACCTCCCCGACGGCGATCCCATCACCGTGACTGTCGGCAGCGACAACTCGGGTATCGACTTTCAACTCGTTTTGGGGGGCACCATCTCTGGCACCGTCACCGATGCCGACACCAAGGTCGGGCTGGAGCCCATCCTCGTAGACTTCTTCGATTCCAAGGGCGAGTGGATCGGCAATATCGGAACTGACGGCTCAGGCAACTATGCCTCTGCGGGTCTTCTCGCGGGAGACTACTACTCAGCAACCTACAACTGGTCTCAGTATGTCGACGAGCTCTACAACGAAAGATTCTGTCCCTACGGATGCGACCCGACTACTGGAGACACGATCGTGGTGGAGACGGGAGAGGTGACAACCGACGTCGACTTCACGCTCGAAAAGGGCGGTTCCATCGCCGGCAACGTCAAGGTAGACCCTTCAGGGCCGGTTCTCGTGGGCGTGGCCATAGACGTGTTCGACTCTTCCGAAAACTACGCCACAACGGGTTGGACCAACGCATCAGGGGACTACATTGCGGATCGCGGCCTGCCCGAGGGCGACTACTACGCCAAGACCGTGAACAATCTCGGCTACATCGACGAGCTCTACCACGACATCATCTGCCCCTCCTGGTGTGACCTGTCGTCCGGGCTTGCCATCGAAGTGGACATGGGAGTCACGACCTCAGGAATCGATTTCGCGTTGAGCTCGGGCGGGCTGATATCGGGCACGGTCACCGAAGAAGGGATGGGCACGCCCCTCGCAGACGTCGAGGTCAACATCATGGACGCTGCCGGGAATCACGTTACCTATGGCAAGACAGACGGCTCGGGCAACTACACGATCTACAACAGCCTGCCGCCCGGTACCTACCACGCCAAGACCTGGAACCATCAGGGCTACGTCAACGAACTCTACGACGGGATCTCCTGTCCCAACTGGTGTGATCTGATGCTAGGAGACGACATCCTGGTGGCCGCTGGCGTGACGACCCCAGGAATCGACTTCGAGCTCGCCGCCGGCGGGAGAATCTCGGGAATGGTCACCGAGGACGGATCCGGATTGCCCATCGAAGGGGTCTTCGTGGATCTCTTCACGCCAACCGGGGAGTTCATCAGCAATCCTTCTACCGACGGCTCAGGCGACTTTCTGAGCCCCGCGCTGCCACCCGGCACCTACTTCGCGCGGACATGGAACGATCAGGGTTTTCTCCACGAGCTCTACGACAACATTCTCTGCTTCGGTTGCGTCATAACGACTGGGACGCCCATCGTCGTTACCGCAGGTTCGATTACAGCCCACATAGACATCGACCTCGGGAAAGGAGCTCAGATCTCGGGAACCGTTACTGAGGACGGCAGCGGTGCCCCAATCGAGGGCATCCATATCGAGGTCTGGAGCTCGAGTGGTCAGCTTCTTTCCAGGGCTGGAACGGACGCCTCCGGGGATTACACGATCAATGAGGGATTCGCCGCCGGCCTCCACTTCGTCAAAACCTGGAATGACCTCGGCTATATCAACAAGCTCTACAACGACCTGCCCTGCGCATACTGCGTCGCGACCGACGGTGAGCCTCTCGTGATCAGTGCGGATGAGGAGCTCTACGACATCGACTTCTCCCTTTCCAAGGGAGGCCTGATCTCGGGCAGCGTGACGGACGCCAGCACTCACACTGACCTTCAAAACATCGGCGTCCATGTCCACGACCTGGCGGGCAACTGGATCCAGTCGACGAGCACTGACACGAACGGCGACTACGTCATGAAGGTCGGGGTCCCTACCGGCAGCTACTACTCCAGGACCAGCAACGGCCAGGGCTATGTCAACGAAGTCCACTCCGACGAGCCATGCATCGGAGCCTGTGAATTCGACTCGGCGACCTCGATTGCGGTCACCGTAGGCAGCACGACGACCGGAATCGACTTCGCCCTGACGAAGGGAGCGAAGGTCTCCGGGACGGTCACAGAAGCGGGTACCGGTCTTCCCATCGACGACAGCGAGGTAGTGATCGTCACTGCTTCGGGACGAGTCGCCGCCGGCGCCCGAGTCAGGTCCGACGGCACCTATACAACCTGGGGCGCGGTCCCCGCAGGCACCTACTACGCCGCCACGCGTAACTTTGCCGGCTATCTCGACGAGCTCTACAACGAGGAGGCTTGTCTGGGTGGAGGCGAGTTCTGCGACCTGGCCCAAGGATCACCTATCCTGATCGCGGGTAGCTCGGAGGTGTCCGGCATCGACTTCACACTGAGTTTGGGAGGTTGGTTCGAGGGTTCCGTGCTCGACGAGACGTGGGCCAGAGCACTCGGTGGCACCGACGTGCTCATCTTCGACAGCGGAGGAGACCCGGTCTCGAAGGTGACCTGGCGGCGTCCACTACTCGGCGACGGCAAGTTCAAGACCTGCGGGCTGCCACCTGGCACCTACTACGCTCATACGGACACCTCGGTGCTGGTCCAGGACTACGCCGACGAGCTGTTCGACGACATAGTCTGCGCCGAGACCTGCGACCCCACACTTGGGATGCCGATCTCCGTGATGCATCAGGTCGGAACGACAGGCGTCGATTTCGAGCTGCGGTTCAGGCTCTTCTCGGACGGGTTCGAGGCGGGGGACACCAACTCCTGGAGCGCTATCGTCGAGTGAGGATCGAAGGGCCTCGGGAATCCGATCAGGTCAGGTCAGGTCAGGCTCATCCGCTTTCGGTTGCAGATTCATCCGGTAGGGGACGGAAATCTCGATTCCCACCTTGTCGAACTCGTTCTTGACCCGCCGTAGCATCTCTCGTCGGACCGGGAACATCTTGTCCGGCAGTGTCTCGATGATGAACTTGATGATGACGCCGAACTCAGTGAACCGGTCGACTCCGAGCATCACGGGCTCATTGGTCACCCAGGGACCAAAATCCGGATCGTCTCGAAGCTCTGCGGCAACTTCGAGGAGGACCGCCATTACCCGATCCACGTTCTCTTTGTAGCCCACGGGAACCTCGACTACCGCTCTGCCCCACACGTAGGAACGGTTCGTTACCGATTTGACCTCACCGTTGGGGATGAAGTGAACCCTGCCCTCGAGATCGCGCAGCATTGTGGTCCGCATGTTCACCATCTCGACCCTGCCGGTGACGTCACCGATCGAGACGAGATCTCCCAGCTCATACTGATCTTCCAGCAGAATCATGAATCCGGTGAAGTAGTCCCGCATCAGGTTTTGAGCGCCGAAAGCCAGGGCCAAGCCGAGAATTGCGGCACCTCCAAGGACCGTCTTGACGTCGATCCCCGCCTCCTGCAGGACGAGGATGGTCCCGCCGACCACAATAAGAAGGGAGGCTGCACTACGAAAACTCAATGCCAACGTGTCGGCCCGTCTGACCGTGGGAGCACGATCCCCCCTGCGTTTGCGAACCGTGAGCCTGGCTACGGTGCGAGCCGACACCTTCAACAGAAAGAGAAGGACTGCTGCCACGACAATGACGAAGAGAATGCGAGGACCCCGGTCCCGGAACCATCGCGAGACATTGGCGGGATGGATCGGGCTCTCCAGCCAGTACAGTCTCTCCTGCGCCTTCTTGACCTCTCGGCGCCCTTCTTCGAGCTGCTCCATTACGAGTCCTTCTTCTGACTTCTGGGCCTCCAGGCGCTGTACGAGCGAGGCGAGATACTCCCGTCGCTCCTCAACTCTGTTCCGCCTCGCTTCCAGCACCACTTCGACGGCTGCCGCGTCTTTCTGGAGCTTCTCGACATCCGCAGGATCGGCCCCTGCTTCGGTTCTCCGAGCCGCTTGCTCCTGCCAGTGTTGTCCTGCCTTCTCGAGGTTCTTCACCGATTGCTCCGTCGTCTCGAGCAGCACGGTCTCGAACTCGATCTGCTCCTGCAGAGATTCTCGGCGCTTGACGTACTCGACGACCGCCAGTTCGGCAGATTCGACCTCGACTTGCTTGCGATCCAGGTTCCTCTTGGCTTCGACTTGCGCTGTTGTCTCGAGTCGCGGCCTGGTCGTCGCCGGCGTAGCAACAGCTCTGCCATCCGATACTGCGGGTACACCCGGCATCGGAACCGATAGGCCGCCCGAAGCTTCGGTGGTTGCCTCGGGCTCGGACACAGGAGCCGGCTTCGGCGCGCTTGGTTCAACACCCCGCAGAGTATCGATCGCCCGCTGTTCGCGCTCCTGCTTCTTCTCCAGGGATTCGATCTGCCGTCGCAGATTGGTCTCGGCCGTCAGCTCCAAATCCGATTGCGCCTTGTAGAGCTCCAAGTCCTTCTGGAGATCGCTGATCACGGCTTCTAGAGCCGATCTCGTGTCGGCTTCCTCAGCCTCACCGAGCTTCTCGAGCTCCTTCTGCTTCTCCTCCAGCTCGACTGTGAGATCGTAGGTCGTTGTCCTGATGACATCGAAGAGCGCCTGTTGTTCCTCGAGCTCCTTTCGGACCTTCTCCAGCTTGGCTTGATCCAGCTCTTTGACTCTCTCGTACTTCAGGAGCAGCTCGACATCGGAAAGGAGATGCACGTCCTCTTCGGTTGGCTCTGCCTCCGATTCGCCCACTTCAGGCTCTGGTGGTGGCATCTCGGACTGAGCGGACAAAGGAGCCGCCGACGCACCAGCGAGCAGAGCGAGCACGAGTACAACCGGCGTGCAACTCGGATTTCCGATTCTCATTAGCTTGACCTCCGGCCGGACGCAAAGAACCCACCGCGCCCCAACCGGGGATTCTAGGTCAATTTGCTCGGGAAGACTGTTGCAGGTGTTCGCAGGTGCATCCTATCGACTGGTCAATGGCGTCGACGCAGCCACATGTCGAACAGCCTCGACTCGACGTGCGCGTAGCCGACTCCGACGAAGACTCCGACTCTGATCGCTGTCTTCCAGGTCCGAGGCCATCTCCAGCAGGACCCTGGTACGCGAGGGTTCCGGGATCTGCAGCTGATCATGGATCTCACTGAGGACACGTGCGAAACGTTTCATCGTTCAACTCTCCACGACGACGTTGAAGAAGCGCTCGAAGAACTCACTCCACTCGACGACCTGTTCACTCAGCCGGTGGCGGCCGGCCGCGGTCAATTGATAGCTCTTACGTCTCCGCTTGCCCTCTTCCTCGAGCCAATCGCCACGGATCAGACCATCGTTTTCCAGTTTGTGCAGGATCGGGTAGAGCGTGCCGTGCTTGAATCGGAACGCACTACGACTGTTCTCTTCGAGCTCGAGGGCTAGCTGGTAGCCGTGGCGGGGCCCCGATGAGAGGGTCGAAAGAATCAGGACCTCATTACAGCTGCGGCTCAGATTCTGGATATCCAACATCGGTGTCGAAGGACTCTTGCTGGTCGGTGATTCCGTGGGTTCGTCAGCCAAGAGGTCAGAGAGATACTGTGATCATCGATATATTGTGCCTCTATATATAGCAACACGATATAAATTTGTCAAATTCTCACTGCTCAGCCCTTGGTAGCAGAGCAGTGGGAATCCAACAAGAACGTCGGTTTGCAGGGGTTCACTCAGCCTGCAGGGCACTCGCCGGGTCGACCCGCGAGGCACGCCAGGCGGGCAGGGCGCAAGTCATGAGTGCCACTACGACAAAAGAGAGCGTCACCGCACCCATCGTCGAAGGGTCTGCCGACTCGACCTGAAAGAGTAGGCGCTGAATGAGCCGGGAGGCCCAGAAGGATCCGACCAACCCGAATATCAGACCGATGGCGACCATTGCCATCGCTCGAGAGAGAACGAAGCTCACCACTTGGCGGGCACTGGCACCGAGGGCCATCCTCACACCAATCTCCTGATGCCGCTCGTTCACAAAATAGCTGAGCACTCCATAGAGCCCGACCAGAGAGAGCAGCAGCGCGATGGCCGAGAAGACGCCAAGGGATAGCGTGACCACACGGGAGTCGGCAATCGCCTCATCGATGATCGACTCCATCGAAGCCGGCTCCGCCAAGGGGATGTTGTGATCTTTGCGAGCCAAGATCTCGCGGATGGGCCCGATCGACTCCGTGGGCGGTCCAGCGGTGCGAACTGCGAGCTTCATTCTCTCCATCGGCAGCTGAGGATACGAAGCGTACATGGAATGCCTGGGACTGCTCCGGACAGCGTTCAAACGAGCGTCGGCTGCGATGCCGATGACGCGAAGAGTGATCGGCCGGCCGGCATCCACGACGACCTCCTGTCCTATCGGATCTGAATCGGCAAATAGCACGCGACTCAGAGAGTCGCTGAGGATCAGCACCGGCTCGCTCCGTGGACCATCGCTGGCAGCTATGTCCCTACCGTCCAGGAGCGGAATTCTCATGGTGGCGAGGTACCCGGGCAACATGAGGCGGAAATCAGCCGAAATTCTGTTGTCCCGCGAATCCGGCGGCTGACCGACCGGATGGATGTAGGTGTCGCCTGCGCTGTCACGAATTGGCAACCGATTGACCAGGCCGACGCCCTCCACACCGGGAACCGCCTCGACTTCCTCGACCAGGGAGGTGAAGAAAGCGATCCTCTGTGCGGGCTCGGGATAGCTCTCTTCTGGCAGCTCGACCTCCGCTGTCAGCAGGTTGGTAGCCTCGAATCCCAAGTCGACCCGCATCTGGTTCGCGAGACTCCGCATCAGGAGTCCGGCGCCGATCAACAGCATCACCGAGACAGCCACCTGCAGAACCACGATCGCGTTCCGTAAGTAGGTAGTCCTGCGATCCGACGTCGTGCGCCGACCACCGGCACTGAGGTGTTGAGCAAGCTCGATCGACGAGGCACGAAGAGCAGGAATCGTCGCGAAGACAATCCCGGTGAGGATGGAGATGCCCAGAGTGAAGAGCAGAACGGGGGTGTCGATCGGCGGACTGTCGATTCCTATCCTTCCCATCGGCAGAAGCCTCGTCAACAGGCTCTGGAAGAGATGAGCGAGACCGAGCCCCAGGATCCCGGCCACGAGCGCCATCAGCATGCTCTCGGTAAGCAGGAGGCGGACCAGACGCCATCTCGAGGCCCCCATCGCCGAGCGAACGGCAATCTCCACCGTGCGACCTTGACCCCTCGCCAGAAGAAGACTGGACGCATTGCCGCAGGCGAGCAGCAGAACCAGAATCGAGGCCGCCATCAGCATCAGGAGGCTGCGACGCACGTTCTCTACCAGGGCCTCATGCAAGCCTGTCAGAAGAAGCGCTTTGTTTTGATTCGTGTCTGGATACAGCTCCTCGAGACGCTCCGAGATGGCGTCCATCTCCGACTGGGCCTGCTGCAGGGTGGTTTCCGGCTTCAGTCGTCCAACCACGACGAGGTTGTGAAACCTCCGGGCGTTGGCCGCCGGGCCGTCGCGGTAGGTGAGCCGCCAGATGTCGGATTGCCGCAAGAAGTGAAATCCGGCTGGCATGACTCCTATAACGGTATGGGGACCACCCAGGCTCAGGTTCAGGGTGCTGCCGACGGCCTCTGGCGATCCTCCGAATCGGCTCTGCCAATAGGAGTGGCTGATCAAGAGTGCCGTGTCGCGGCCTTCCGATGCTTCCTCGGCTGAAAAGAGCCGCCCCGCTACAGGAACGACACCCAGAGTCTGAAAGAGGTCCCAGGTCACCAGCGTGGCCGTTGCACGTTCCGGCTCGGCGTCCCCCAGAATCGTGACTGGGACAGTGAAGTTGGTCAGGGCAGCCAGCGATTCGAAGCTCTGGTTCTGCTCGCGGTAGTCGTAGTAGTCGTACCCGGAGACCTGCGGTATCAGGCCATTGGTATCCGTTCCCCTTCCGAGCACCAGACGGTCTGGCGCCTCGAATCGGAGCCGACTCAAGAGCACCGCATCAATGGTGCTGTACATGGCCGTCGTCGCGCCGATGCCGATCGCCAGGGTCAAGACGACGATCGCCGCGAAGGCGGGCCGCCGAACGAGATTCCGGAGACCGAATCGGATGTCGGGACCGAGGTCGGTGAAGATGCCAGGGCGCGATGGGTGTCGAGGCTGATCGGTGCTCATATCGAGGCTCCCTTGTTCCTCTTGTGATCAGGGATGAGCTGCCATCGATAGGGCATTGACAGCAAGATGCAGGCCAAGAGGCCAGAGGCCCTGAACTCAAGGATCTGTCGCGCCTGGCGGCCAGAATCCGTCCCAACTCCGAACACGGTCGGGGCGCTTCCGAACAGCTCTGCTGCCTAGCGAATAGAATCGATCACACTCGGTGGAAGGCATGCGAGTGACGGGAAGAACCCGATGACTGAGAAGAAACCCACGACTTCGTCCCTCGGACGCATCGTCAAGATCGGTAGCTTGATGGGCCGCGTCGGCACCTCCGTGGCTACCGAGCGAGCCATCGACTTTGCGTTCTCGGGACCCACCAAGCAGCTGCGACAAACCGAGAACATGGTCAAAAATGCCCTCCGCATCGTCGAGACGCTGGGCGAGATGAAGGGTGCCGCCATGAAGGTGGGTCAGATGCTCAGTCTGCACGAGTCGATGCTGCCTCCCGAAGTCGCGGAGGTGCTGTCCCTCTTGCAGCAGAAGGCTCCCAGCGTGCCCACCGAGGTGATGCGCTACGAGGTGGAAGGAGCTCTGAAGGCGCCGATCGGAGAGCTGTTCGCCGATTTCGATGAGGAAGCCTACGCCTCGGCTTCCATCGGGCAGGTCCACAGAGCCACGTTGAAGGACGGCCGCCCCGCGGCCGTCAAGATCCAGTACCCGGCCATCGACCACATCGTCAAAGCCGATCTCAAGAACCTGAAGCGCCTCTTCCAGTCGCTGTTCAGCATGTTCTTCAAGGCCGACTTCGAGCCGCTCTGGGAGGAAGTCCGGGATCGGCTACTGGAAGAGCTCGACTACGAGCACGAAGCCGAGAACATGCGGCAGATGGCGGCTCTCTACGCCGACGTACCAGAGATCGTGATCCCGCAGGTTATCGACGAGCTGAGCACCAAGAACGTGCTGACGATGGAGTTCGTCGGAGGCATCAAACCGCGCGAGGCGATCTCTGACCGTTATCCCCAGGAGCTCAAGAACGAGTGGGGCCGAGTGCTCTTCGAGTTCCAGGTCCGGGGGCTGTTCCATGACCGCCTCCTGCACGCCGATCCGAATCTGGCCAACTTCGCCTTCCTCGACGACGGCAGGGTGGTGGTCTACGACTTCGGCTGCATGAAGCGGATTTCCGAAAAGATCGCCACAGGCTACACCGCTCTCGTTCGTGCTGTTCTCGATGACCAAAGAGAGGACATACCCGACCTGCTCTTGGAGCTGGGTGTCTTCCAGACCGGACCGGTAGCCATCGGCCAAGACATCATCGATCCCTACTTCGACCTGATCCTGGAAATGATGCGGCAGGATCCACCGTACGTCTTCGGTGAGGACGAGCAGTTCTACGAAAAGATCATGCAGCTCGGCGCCGCCAACTGGTCCCAGTCCATGGACGCGCACTTCCCGGAGGACATCATCTTCATCGACCGGTCCTTCGCCGGCCATTTCGGGAACCTCACCACGCTGCACGCCCAAGGTCCGTGGCGTGAGATCGCGGACAAGTACACGCGCGCCTGAACTCGACCACCCGCCCGATGCCAAGGAGACAGCCTCGATGATGTCCTCCGCCCCTCGACCGGAAAACCGACCCAGCCTTTCGGTCGTACTGCCGACGATCGACAACTACCAGCGAATCCGCAAGACCCTCGAGCACTATCAGGCCCAGACCGCCTGCTTGGAGCTCGAAGTGCTGATCGTCGCCCCTTCGGATGAGGATTTGCAGCTCGATCCTGCGGTGGCGGAGGGATTCTTCGACCTGCGGGTCATCGAGGTCGGGGAAATCCAGTCGCTGGCGGCTGCGAAGGCTCTGGCTGTTGCCGAAGCGAGGGCAGAGTGGGTGGTGTTCGGCGAGGATCACTCCTGGCCGGAACCGGGCTGGGCCGAGGCGATCATCGCCGCCCATCGCGAGGGCCATGCGGTGGTAGGCCCCATCATCCGCAACGCCAACCCTGGATCGACTCTCAGCTGGACCAACTACCTGGCCTGCTTCAGCCGCTGGAGCCACGCCGGGCTGGCCGGCCCGGTTCCTCAGACCCCGTGGCACAACAGCTCCTACCGACGCGAGCATCTCATGGAGCGCCAAGCGAACCTGCCGCGGCTTCTGGCGGTGGAGGGAATCCTGCAGGACGAGCTTCGCCAACAGGGAAACAGCCTCTACCTGCTCCCCGGAATCTCCACGAACCACATCAACATCTCCCGATTCTCAGCCTGGATCCTGCAAGCGTTCTGGGGAGGCAAGCTCTACGGCGGCTCTAGAGTCGAAGGCGAAGAGTGGGGCGCTCTCCAGCGCCTGATCTATGTCTGCGGTGGGCCGCTCATCCCGGTCGTCCGCCTCAAGCGTCTCCTACCCGAGATTCGCCCCCTGACCCAGCAACACTCCCTGATGCCGAAGATCCTGCCGGCTCTCATTCTCAACCTCCTCTTTCATGCGCTCGGGGAAGTCACTGGCTACGTCCTGGGCAAGGGCGATGCCGAGGACCAGTATCTCGAGTTCGAGGCCCGTCGTTTCGAGGCGATCTCCGAGAAGGATCGCGAAGCGTTGGGGGTCCAGTTGCCCAGATCAGGCTCATGACCCGCTTGAACTTCGAGACACAGGCTACGTAGTACGGAGGACGGGCTGGAGGGAACATGTCTCAGCTAACGCACGATCTGCGTGCATCCATTCGTAGCATCCGGCGTCGGCCGCTCATCCCGATCGTGGTCGTGACCATCCTGGCGCTCGGTCTGGCGGCCTGCGTCGCCGTCTTCACCTACATCAACGGCTTTCAACAGTCCTTTCCAGGGGTAGAAGCCCGACGCCTTGTGCGGGTCTACGAAGTCGAGCCAGAGGAGCCCTACCAGGACATCTCCTACCTGGACTTCCTGGACTACGCAGAGGCCAACGGCTCGGCGTCGGATGACGCCTTCGCTGGGTTGGCTGCAGCCCAGGCCTACTACGCTGCCAGTGTGCGGCACGCTACCGAGACGGGCGTGGCCTTCCTCGAAGCTGTCTCTGGCGACTACTTCCGAGTGCTGGAGATCGAAATGGGAATCGGCCGAGGCCTGACAGCCGACGATGATCGGCCCGGTGCCGACCCCGTAGCCGTTCTTTCCCACGCCTGGTGGCAACGCAGCTTTGGCGGCGAGGACTCTATTCTCGGCAGCACCCTCTATCTCAACAATCGGCCCTTCACGATCGTGGGTGTCGCATCACCGAAGTTCCTGGGCTCGACCTCCGACAACCGGCCCGACGTCTGGATACCCATCGCACCCTTCAAGGACCGCTACACCAGTTGGGCTGCGGCATCCGAAGATCGCAACGTTCCTCTCATTCGGGTCTTCGGTCGACTCGGGCAGGATGTGAGCCCAGAGCGGGCTCTGGAGCAACTCTCCCTGACCGCAGCCGGACTAGAGGAGGCCTACCCCAGGACGACTGCGCCGCGGCGCCTGAGCCTGGGTCCGGCCACATGGATCGACCCGCGGGATCGTGTCGCCGAGCAACCGACCTTGCGCCTCATGATGGTGGCGGCGGGGGTTCTCCTGCTCCTGACCTACGCCAACGTGGCGAACCTCCTGCTGTCGGTAGCCTTGAGGAAGCAGCGGGAGCTGGCGATGCGGGCGGCGCTCGGCGCCTCTCGGGGCCGACTCTTGAGGCAGGTGCTCACCGAGAGCGTTCTCCTTTCGACCATCGCAGGAGTCATCGCACTGCTGTTGAGCGGTCCGCTGACCACGAGGCTCGGCTCCTACTTCGCGCGACCCAGTGTCTGGGGGGCCAACGTCTCGCGAGAGGTTTCTGTCGATTGGCGCGTCGTGATCTTCGCGGTCGCTATTTCAATCGTCACCGGAATCGTGGCAGGGCTGTTACCGGCACTGCGCGCCTCTGGTCGACACCTCATGCCTACACTCCAGACCGACTCGGTCATGTCGGGAGGTGGACATCATCGGCTGTGGGGTCTCCGCTTGCCTGGCCTTCACGATCTGCTGGTCGCCTCCCAGGTTGCCCTCTCAGTCGTGCTTCTAGTGGTCGCGGGCCTGGTCGTCCGAACACTCTCCAACGTCAGCAACATCGATCCCGGCTTCTCATACGAAGACCTCGTTGGGACGCACATCTCCACGAGTAGCACGCAGTTGGAGCCCGAAGGGCGGGAGCAGTTCTTCGACGAGTTGAGGGAGCGGCTCGCCGAAGAGCCCTGGGTCGACGCCGTCACCATCGCGCAAAACGCTCCCCTTTCAGGCCAGGCCTCAGCCGAAATGCGGGTGGAAGGCCAGGACGAGCTCGTCTCCATCGTTCAGTCGAGAGTGGTGCCCGGGTTCTTTGCCACTCTCGAGATCGAGCTGCTCGATGGGCGGAGCTTTCTCGACACCGATGCCGCCGACGCCCCGGACGTGGCGGTGATCAACGAAGAGCTCGCCCGCCGGTTCTTCGCCGGTAGAGAGGCGGTGGGCGGGCGACTCTGGTGGAACGACGACATGGTGGAGGGACCTGAGCGCGAGTTCGAGATCGTCGGGGTCGTGCGCGACGCCAAACCCGAGGACTTTCTCGCTGCAGCTCCGGCGATGGTCTACTTCCCCTATGCCCAGCATCGCTATCCAACGGGAAGCGCACTTCTGGTCACTACGAAACTCGACCCAGCCAGCTCGCTGCCCCTCCTCCATAGGTGGTTGCGCGACTTCGAGCCCTATCTCGCCATCGTCAATGTGCTGCCCTACACCGAGGTCGTGAGGGGATTTCTCTACACCCAGCGCATGAATGCCGAGATGTTCTCCGCCCTCGCCTTTCTCGGACTGGCACTGGCGGCGATCGGCATCTTCAGCGTGGTCAGCCTCGCCGTGAGTCGCAGGACCAGGGAAATTGGTGTCCGCATGGCCCTCGGAGCCAAGCGCTCCGACGTCGGCCGACTCATCCTCCGCCGCGCCCTGACGCCGGTCCTCTTCGGCCTCGTGGTCGGGTTGGTCGTCTCTTTCGGGGTGACGCGTCTGGTGCGAGGGCTCCTCTATGGTGTCGAGCCCACCGACCCATTGAGCCTCGCAGGCGGCGCCGTCGTGTTGGTCCTGGCAGCGGTCCTCGCTGCCTACGTCCCTACCCACCGGGCCGCTACGGTCGATCCGGTGGCCGCACTCCGCACCGACTAGAGAACCGCACCCAGCGCAAAGCGCTCACGGCGTGCAGGCCGATCGAATCGCCTTGAACTTGCCAGAAGGCTCGCAGGGAATATCGTCGACCCGCTCGATGGTGACCTTGAGGTCGTCCCCAGCTCCGAGTACCGAGCGCAGGGTGCTGTCGAGATAGCCCTCGGTCTCGGACCACTCGACTTCCCGCCGACTGACCACCCTCAGGATGAACTCTTGCAGTGCCAACTGCTCCAGTTGGAGCAGCAGCAGCCCGGGCGCATCGTAGAGTTGCGACAGGATCACCGATTCGTGAGCCCGCTCACCCCCTGGTCGCAGTATGAGGTCCTCGGCCCGCCCATCGAGAGTCTCGATCAAGGGCAGGGTCCGACCGCACGGGCAGGGCTCCTTGGCCAGGGTCACTCGGTCTCCCAGTCGGTAGTTCAGCAGGACCGTAGCCCGGTTGGTGAGGTTCGAGATCACCAGGTCGCCAGAAGTGCCCTCTGGCACATCCTGCCCCTGACCGTCCACGGCCCTTACGGCGACCTGGTCGAGACTGATGTGGAATCCACTCCCCTCCTCGCACTGAAACGCGACGTTCAGCGCTTCGCAGGCCTGAAAAGCCGAGACAACCCTAATCCCGTAATGCTCTTCGAGCAGCCGCCTCTCAGGAGGGGGCAGCATGTCCCCCCCGTACTGAATCACCTTGGGCGGCAACACCTCGAGACCGTTCTCCGATGCGAACCGGAAGATCGCCCCGATGTAGGCCCCGAAACCGATGATGACCTCGGGTCTGAAGGCATTGATCACCTCGATGTTCTTCGCGAAGGAATCGGCCGGGGAGATCGACTCTCGATTCAAATCGAACCGCTGTGGGGTCCATGATCGATCTCGGTAGAAGTCCCTGATCACTGGGAAGGTCCCTCCCTCCCGGGCGACCGCCAGCTCCCGATAGGTGCCAGACCGCCCCAGCAATCGGGCAATGACTTGCCGCTTCCGCAACCCTGCCGCCCGCGCCTGAAAGAGGGCTGCCGAATCGAAGAAGATCCGCTTGAACTGTCCGGTGGTGCCGGTCGTGCTCAGCTCCAGGGTGTTCTCTTCCGAGTACCTGCTGGACAGGAAACCGTGAGGATCACTCGCAAGATCCTGTCCCGTGATGACCGGCAGCTTCGAAAGATCGCCGGCCGTCTGAAAATCCCCTGGCACCAGACGAAGGTCGTCGAGAAGATCCCGATAGAAAGGCACGGTCCGGTAGGCGTGCTTCACCATCCCTCTGAAGCGCTGATCCCGCATGGCCAGGATCTGATCCACCGGGGAATACGACAGCCTCGCCTCTCGCCGGGCATGCCAGAGAGTGTAGGTGTTCCAGTAGAGCTTGGAGATCAAGCTTCGCAACCTGCCCTTCGGGCTTCGAGCCCTGGGCGTCCCGATGCCATGTGAATCCTCTGCACGGGTCCTGATCCCAATTGTATTGGAGCCCTCGAGCCGATCGGCTCCAACCTCCGATAAGCTAGCTGGGACCGAGTTGTTGCCATGGATCTGAGACGGTGGAAAGGAGCGCGCTTCGTCCGCCGGGCTCCCACCCGAAGCGGTGAGCCGGTGAACCTTCGCGTTGCCCACATGACTGTTCCCCATGTGCGGTGGTGGCACTCGCACGTGCAGCCCATCATCGATCGAGACCCAGACCGGGTGGATCGGGACTGGAACTGGTTGCTCTATGTGCCGTTCGCTACGGTCGCTGGCGGTGTGATGGCGCGCCAACCTGCCGGCTACACGGTTGGGATTAGCGCTGAAGAAGCGGGCCACTTCATTCCCTGTGCACTCGTGCAACTTCTGGGGCGATACCCGGCCTTGAACGCCCCGAAACAGAAGAGCGCCTTCGTCTGGTTCATGTCTACAGCACCGGATGAGGCCCTGCTGACGATCGAGGGCCACCCTTTGTCCGAGGACCGACTCCCCAAGCGCCTGGGGAGCCTTGCCCTCGACACGGCGGTCACCCATTCGTTCAACAAGAGACACCTCGGACGAACAGCTCTCTACGCCGACGAGGATGGAGGTGAAGTCCTTCTGGACTGGTATGAGAGTCGGGGCATGACGGCACTACCTGCCGACCAGAGACTGCCTCGCAGTCCGAGGCGACTGATCAAGCCTAGTGACGGTCGCTACTGCTACTACACGGTTGACGCCGCACTCGAGGCAAGCCGGAGCCTAGATCCGCTTCGGTAGCGTGAGGTAACTACATGCCGACCCCGATTGGAGCCTTTGTAGACATCGCGGCGCGCTATGGAGAGGTGGACCCCACCAATATCGAAGCCGTCCAGCATTGGTTCAGCGAGGTGCTTCCAACCCTTCCACCCGATACCATCGAGGAGCTCCTGGAAGAGCTGCTTCGGCACGACGGAACGAGCGACGACCATTCGCCAGCAAAGGTCTATCCCAAGAGCGCACCTCTGCCCTCTCTTTCCTCGAGCCCACCAGCCCCCTTCCCTTGGCCCGCCTCCAGTTGGAGAGAGGTGCTGATCCGCCTCATGAGGCGAAACAGGGACTCCTGAGAATCGCCCGTCAGCCTATGACAATCCAGACGGGGTTGCCGTCGTGTAGCATGGCCCACTCCCCGCGAAGGGTGAGGGATCCAACCGGATTGCCGGTCTGCGAGTCGCGGCAGCTCCACGTTCCGCTCCACTCGCCGTCACTTCCATAGTTTTGCCTGTGTAGAGTCCCCTGCCAGTGCAGGCCCTCGAGCTCGAGCTCTCGTGCCCTGCCGTTGGCGCACTCGACGTGCATCGTCGCTCCCTCACAGCTCAGTGTGCTCGCGCTGAACAGGCCGTCGTTCTCCAAGAAGTTCGGTTTCGATCCTTCGACCTCGCAGGATGCCGGCCCGGAGAGTCCCTTGTTCCAATTGAAGAAAAGTATGGTGCCCCTGATGTCGGCATCGAGCTGTTGGATCTCCCATTCGAACCTGTTGATTGGGTCCTGTCTATAAATGAAGGGATCCTCCGAATCCGAGCTCAGCCAGTTCTGGGCGACCTCGGCGACGCAGCCACAGCCGGAGACAGACGTCAGCTTCGACGCCCCGTAGTACCTTCCGGAGAGGAACGTCGGATGATCGGATGGCGGTTGCGGCGCCGTGGGTCCGACACCACCCTCGCCGCCTCCACTGCAGGACCAGACCGCCACTAGCAAACCCAAGACGCCAAACGTTGCAGTGCCGCCGTGGAGCTTCCAGTGTCGTCGAGGCATCTCCCTACCTCCTGTCTTCTTCACCGAAGTCTGAAGCCCGCTTGGAACAGTCTACTCCTTCGACCCGCCTTGGGCTGCGATCGGCCCTCCCGATTCGACGACGGACATCGGCCGGACCCTGCAGTCCGGCCGATGCTCGCAACGCGTGATGGCAGTGACTCAACCGCATATCGAACCGAGCCGACTCGACCAGGCAGCCTCCCTACTTGCAGACCAGCTTCTTCGGGTGGCAGAGTCCGGAGCAGCATTCGGCCCCGGTATCGCAGGGAATGTCCTTGGGCAAGCAGACTGGCTCGCAACCGAAAATCTCCGGGTCGAAGACGCTCTCGCACACGCCAGCTCCGTTGCAGGCGTCGACCGTGCAGAAGTCTCCGTCATCGGTGCAGGGAGTTTCCGCTGCGACGTTGGTCACGACACAGGCGTTGCCGACGCACTCCTCGGTTGTGCACTCGTTGAAGTCCTCGCAATTTACTGCGACGCTGCACTCGGGCTCGAAGCAGATACCTTCGTCACACCAGCCGCCATCGCCGCAGTCGCCACCATTCAGGGACTCGTGGTCACAGCTTCCCGCGACGCAGGAATCGAGCGTGCACAGGTTGCCGTCGTCGCACTCGGAATCCGTTTCACAAGAGCTGACGACCACATCCCGCTGCCAATCAGCCCAGGTACCCGAGCCAACCGTCCGGCGGGAACCGTTGAGGTAATTCCAGATAACGAGATCGCCCTCGGGGTCCGTGAAGAGAATCTCCTCCCCGTTGGACGACCACCGGGGGGTACTACCGAGAGTCATCTCGATTCGACTGCCTCCGTCGAGCACGTAGTCCCAGTCGCCGGTAGCCAGGTCGATTGAACCGAGCCAGACGCCATAGTCGTCCCTCATGCGGAAGATCAGAAGACCGCTCTCTGGCTGCGGTCGCCAGGAGAAGTCCATATGTGAGAAGCCGTAATCTAGAGGGATGGGATCATCGATACGCTCCCAGGCCCCCGACGCCAGACGATCGATGACGACCAGTTGGATTTCCCCGTCGGGTCGTTCCGGGTCGGTTGATGGCTTCCATGCAGTAAAGGCGATTCGGGAGCCATCATGGTTCCAGGCAGGCTCTGCATCCAGGCCCCAGGGCGGGTCGAATTCATAGATCTGGGTCCATTCACTGTTGCAGGTGTCGCCCGCGGTGTGGTCCGCGGGAACCAGCGCGAGGAAGGCTGAGGGATGAAATTCATCATAGGGCGTGACGAGAATCTCGGATCCGTCGGGCGACCAGATCGGATCGCCCAGGCCAAAAGGGTGATTCGTGCCCGGGGCGCAAAGGACCAGGGTCTGGTCGCTGCCGTCGGGTCGGATCTTGTAGATGTTCTCGAGATCATTGAAGACGATCCAGGTCTCCTCCAAGCCCGCCGGTGAGATCGAGCCACCCGTCGGGAACGAGCCCTTGCTCATCACGAGAAGCTCGACCGGATTGCCTCCGTCCTCGTCCATGACCATCATCTTGTCCCGACGCGCCGGCCATGTTGAGTAGCTGATCAGGTTGGCGCTGCAGACGGTGGCCCCTAGGAATAGCAGCATCGCAACTGCCAATAGGTGCTTCGACACTCTCTTCATCACGTCCTCCTTTCGGATCGTTCATGAATAGAGATGCTCGAGATCAGGATTTGTGACCGGGAAAGATCGAATCCGATCGATGTGCTATCGGGGAGGAGGAGGGGCCGCATAGAATCAGGGGGTCAAGCATTGAAACCCTCGAGGGGACGATGGCATCCGAGAGCGGCACAGCCGGTCTGGTAGAGCGGATCCAACTCGGCGATTCCGAAGCCGAGACTGAGCTGGTGGAACAGTTCTACTGTCGCGTCTTCGCCATGGCCCTGGCTCGGACCGGAGACCAGGAAGTCGCACGAGACCTCGCACAAGAGGTCATGATCTCGGTACTGTCCGCGCTCCGCGAAGGTCGTCTGCGCAATTACGATGGTCTGGCCGGGTACATCTGCACCACCGCTCGAAACAGGATCAGCTACTTCCATCGCCGTCGAGGACAGCAGAAGGAGGTGGCACTGCCCACCGACGTCGAAATCGAGCTGCCGGATCCCGAACAGTGTTTCGTGAGTGCCGAGCGGAGCCAGCTAGCCCTCCAAGCGATTCAGTCTCTGAAAACCAGCGACCAAGCGATTCTGCAGTCGAGCCTAATCGACGGTCTGAAGCCTTCCGAGATCGCAGCCCAAATGGGCCTCAGCTCCGAGGTCGTTCGCAAACGCAAGTCACGGGCGTTGCGCCATGTGCGTGAGTTCCTAAAGGAAAAGGGGTCACGAAATCGCTGAAATCGCTACTCTTAGACAGAGGTGCCACTTTGGACTGTAAGTACGTGACAGACACCGACATCGTCGAACGCTACTCCGCCGGAGAGCTGAGCGAGCAGGAGGCCGAAGCGTTCGAGCAGCATTTCTTCGAGTGCGACCGGTGTCATGAAGCCCTCCAAGACCATGCTGCGGTCCGTACCGCGCTTTCGAGTGCTCCTCGGAAGGTCTTGAGCCGGGCAGGGCGGTTTGGCCATGAGATTAACCCCTGGTGGCTGCTGGCCGCGGCAATGCTCGTGCTGGGTCTCGGCCTGGTTCTCTGGATCGCTCCCTGGGCGGGCACACCGTCGAATCAGGCTCTCGTCGCGGCCTCCATGGTCGAGGCTCCTCCCTACAAACCCCGGACTCTTCGGTCGGTGGAAGGAGAGGGAGAGCTGCAGTTCAAGGAATCCATGGTTGCCTATCAGCATGGTGACTTCGCCCAGGCGATTCCGGGACTGGAGGCTGCTGTCGAGCTCGATCCTGATCTCGCCAAGGCCCATTTCTATCTCGGGGCTTGCTACCTCCTGGAAGACGAGCCCGACAAGGCCATCGACAGCCTGAGCCGTATCGCCGAAATGGGAGATTCCGAGTATCGGGAATGGGCTCATTTCTACCGCGCCAAGGCCTATCTGCGCGGCGGCAATATCGAACCCGCGCGAAAAGACCTGTCCGATGTGATCTCCATGGAGGGCGAGCTGCAATCTCAGGCGCAGGAGGTTCTCGAACAACTCTCCGACTGAGCCAAACAATGTCGAGACGAAGCTGGCAGATGACACTCTTCTGGGCCGGCTGCGCGGTGGCATGTACAGCTGCGCTCGCCTCGACTGAAGCTCAGCCTCCTACCCTGGTGACCAACCAGGTCGAACAGCTGAACTACGCCGGTCTCTACACCGACGCGGAAGTGTCGGCCCGCGCCCTCCTGCCCCAGATTGAAAGACAGACGGGCCCGGACTCCCTCGCAATTGCGGCGGTTCTGGACCTCCTTGTCGAAGCCCTTCGGCTCGGTGGCAAGTCGAGCCTGCCCGAAACCCGCGAGCTGGCAGACCGGGCACTGGCGATTCGAGAAGCGCAGCTGGGTACAAACGATCCGCTGATCGCCGACAGTCTGCTGCGCAAGGCAGACGTGCTGCTCGAGATGGACAGCTACGCCATGGCCGGAGCTCTCCTGAGCCGTGCCCTGCAGATCTACGAGTCGAGCCCGAGCTCCAACGAGATCAGCGTGGCCCGGGTCCACAACCGACTCGGCAAGCGTTTCCTGCACACGGGTCCAAGGAGAGACTCCGAATGGCATTCTGCCCTGGCCGTCGGCATCGCAGAGAGCGCTTCGAAGCCGGATGAGCTGGCTCTGGCGGAGATGCTCACCGGACTTGCCGAGTTCCACATCCACTCGCTGTCTGGGGACTACAGAACCACTGCCGAACCCCTGGCTCGACGGGCGCTCGAGATTCGGCGGAGAGTGCTTCCGGAAGACCACCCTCTCGTCGCTCAGAGTCTCTACCTGTACGGCTTCGTGCTTCACGATCTCCATCGCTACCAGGAATCGTTCGAGCTCATGCGAACGGCCTTGGAGTCTCTGGAAGAATCGCTGGGGCCAGACCACCCCCTCGTCGGCCACTACCTATTCGGCATCCATCACCTCCAGGAGATTCGCGGGAATCCGGTCGGTGCCGAAGAGAGCCTATGGCGGTCCATCTCGATCTTCGAGGAATATCCCGAGATCGGGTTGTCGGCGCATACCTATGGCGCCATGGGGCACCTTCGGCATCAGCAGGGTGACCTGGTCTCTGCCCGGCAACTGTACGAGAAGGCTCTCGGAATCACAGAGCGAGCCTTCGGGCCTGGGTGCATCGAAGCCGCCTGGTTACTCAACAACCTCGGACGGCTCGAGACCGACCTGGGCGAGCTCGAGGATGCACGGCTTCACCTCGAACAGGCTCTTCAGATCGCTGTTGATCTCTATGGTATCGACGGCGAGCACACGGCAGGCCACTACGTCGCCCTGTCGGCCCTCGACTTGGCGACTGGAGACCTCGAGCAAGCGGAGAAGCTTGCCCGTCGAGCCTGTGAAATCAATGAATGCGCTACCGACCCTGGAACTCCAAAGGCAGATGTGGCTGCAAGAGCGCTGGGCATCGTGCTTCGGGAAAGAGGTTGGTACGAAGAAGCTCGAGAGGTCTTGAGTCGAGGTCTCCTGGTCCGCAAACCCGGCCTCGATGTCCCGAACCATGATGTCGCAGAGAACCTGATCGCCCTGGCCGATCTCATTGTCGTTATGGGAGCAGAAAGCCAGGCGATCCCGATCTACGAGGAGGCGGTATCCATCCTCGAGCGGCTCCACGGGCGCCAGAATCCTCGCGCCGCTTCGACCCGCTTGAAGATCGCGGATGCTTGGATCCACTCGGGGCAATGGGCGGAGGCCTTCGAGCACGCCATCCAGGCCGAGGAGGTCGCCAGGGAGCATTCCCGGCTCATGCTCACTGGGTTGAGTGAGCGGGTCGCTCTGCAATACGCAGCAAACCGTCCATCGGGCCTCGACAGAGTGCTTTCCCTATTGATCGACAGGCCGGAGTCGGGCACCAGGCAGCAAGGAATCGAGGCTCTGATCCGTTCACGAGCCTTGGTAGTGGACGAGATGGCCGACCGTCGCCAGGCATTCTCGACAAGCGCGGCCATGGGAACCTCCCGTCTGATGCAAGATCTGACGCGGTCTCGAAAGAGACTGGCTTATCTGACGGTTCAGGGACCAGGCGCCCCAGATGCGCTCGACTCCTTTACCCTGGCGCTGGGGAATGCGAGGAGAGAGCGCGACAGGACCGAACGGGCCCTCGCCGAGGCCGACCGACGATTTCGCATTCGCGAGCAGGGAAAGGGAGTTGGTTTGGATGAAGTCAAGGCTTCGTTGCCGCCGAGGAGCGGCCTGCTTGGCTTCACCCAGTTCCAACACTTTCGAATCCCTGGAAACGGTCGCGCCGTGGACCTGGCCGCTGAGCCTGTTCCCTCGTATCTGGCCTACGTGGTTCGGGCCGACAGTACCAAGATCGAGCTCGTCGAGTTGGGAGTAGCCAGCGATATCGACGCGTTGGTCACAGAGCTGCGGGCCGAGCTCGAAAGGGAAGCACAGACCACCCTGGGGAGCTCAGCCGCTAGGGAGCAGGACTACCGCGGGGTCGCCAAGCGACTTCGCGAGCGCCTCTGGGAGCCGATCGAGTCCTATCTGGCCGGTCTCGAGCGAGTTTTCGTTGTCCCGGATGGAAGCCTCCATCTCATCAACCTGGCCGCGCTGCCCGTTGGACAGACTGACTATCTAGCGGAGGTCGGGCCCCGACTTCACTATCTGTCCGCCGAGCGTGACCTTGTAAGAGAAGTCGCCGAGGTGAAGGGTGAAGGCCTACTGGCGATTGGCAATCCGGACTTCGACGAACTGGCGCATCTGCCCAAGACCCAGGAAGTCGGAATCGGAGCCGCCGGCTCGTCGCCTGTGTCCGAGACAGACCAGGCCGGCATGTTTCGTGGCCTTCGCTCGACGTGCGGGAGCTTTCAAGCCATGCGCTTCGAACCCTTGCCGGCCAGTGAGATCGAGGTCCAGGAAGTCGCCGAGATCTGGCAGAGTCTGGAGCCATCACCGCCCGTCACGACGCTCCTCCGAGGCGAGGCTATCGAGACGAGCTTCAAACGTCTTGCCACGGGTCGCCAGGTGCTGCACTTATCCACTCACGGCTTCTATCTCGGTGACGACTGTCCGGTCCACGACTTCCCTCATCTTCGCCGGACTGCTGTCGAGCTCGAGAGCCCCTTGCTGCGGTCGGGCTTGGCATTTGCGGGTGCGAATCACCGGCAAGCTGCGCTCCCGGAGGAGGACGACGGCATCTTGACCGCCGAGGAGGTGGCGGCTCTCGATCTGTTCGGTGTCGAGTGGGCCGTCCTCTCGGCTTGCGAGAGCGGACTCGGCGACATACAGACAGGTGAAGGTGTGTTTGGCCTCCGTCGCGCCTTCGCTGCCGCAGGCGCCCGCACCCTGATCATGAGCCTGTGGCCAGTGGACGACGATGTCACCCGTGAATGGATGACGCGTCTTTACCAATACCGGTTCTTGGAAGGCTCGACTACGATCGAGGCGGTGCATCGGACCAACCTCCATCTTCTGGCAGCGCGGCGCGAGGCGGGAGCTAGCACCCATCCCTTCTACTGGGCGGGGTTCGTGGCTGCTGGGGAATGGAGGTAGACGCCACCTTCGGGCGCCGATCCCACAAGGTCAGCCGGAAACTGACACCATGATCGAGCTGGAATGGGTTTCGCCGGAATCCGGCTCGGTTGCGGTGACTTTCAGAATGTAATCGCCCGGCTCCACACCGCTTGCACTCAGGGTTGCGGCCCACTGCATCAGGCCGGGCCGGTCACCAGCCCTCGGCTCACCGACATTCATGAAGACTCTTCCTTCTGGCTTTCCATCGAGCGTGAAAAGCTCGCCCTGGATCTGGACCGGGTCTCCGATGTCGTACCCAGCGAGAAGTACAGGAGTGCTCTGGCCGGGTACCAGGACAGGCTTGACGGCGGGTTCGAAGGCTTGTCCCTGCACCGTGAAGGGGTAATCGTGCTCGGACTCCTCGGCGCGCTGGCCGCGGATGTTCAGCCACTGCCCCGCCGGTTCGGGAAACAGCGGCGGCAGCAGCGCCGGCTCCTGCTCACCGGCGTCCGGCACTCGAAACGGAGCTACCGCCACTCCCGAGGTGCCTGTCACCGCATTACGAACCAGCACCCTGGCGACGTACTCGCCAGGCGGAACTTCGAACTGACTCCAGAGCTTCAGCCCCTTCTCCTCGAGGGCAGGACCTGCCTTTTGAAGATCGATGCCGAGGATCTGGCTGTAGTAGTCCCGCACCTCGCCATTCTTCGCGATGGCATAGGCGTAGATCTCAGCGGCGACCTGCCCGCCCTCGGTCCCCTTCAGCAGGTCTGCCCCATCGATCTCGATCAACGAGGGGACATAGGCCGACTGCGAGCCCGACTCGAAGGCTGCGGCCAGCGTGGCGACGCCCAGCTCTCCGCCGGGCGCCCCGAACAGACGAGAGGCAGCCGACAGGCTTCGCTCTCGCTGTGAGATCTCGGAGTAGGGTCTGGGAGCGAAGTAGCCGGGTCGATACACCAATCGGGCGCCCTTGGGTGCACCCTCGAGCTTCACCTTCAGCTTGTGAAACTCGCCATCCAGCTTCAGGTCTTCAGCTTGGAAGGCCAGCACGTAGGTGACGCTGGTGCGCTCGAGCATCGCCTCCATCGCCTTGCTCAAATTGCCGTAGTTCTCGAAGAACTCCCCACCGGTCCCATCAGCCATCACAAACAACCCATGCCTGCTCTCCCGGCGAGCTCGCTCGTCGCCCCCGGCACGGAGGCCACCGATGTCCACTGCGTGAATCACGCAGTCGGCTCGCATGAACTCCTGTTGCACTCGACCCATCTCGTTCTGGGTCGAGGTGTCACCAAAGCGCAGGTTACTGTCGATATTTTGATAGTCACCGAAGGCCGAGGCTGAGATCTGTCTCTGGATCGCTTCCTGCTCTTCACGAGTGGCGCCCCCGCCCTGACCGAACACGACCGAGCTGTCGAAGCCCTCGGAAAGAAGGACGAGGTATTTGCGGCCGTCCACTGAGCGCAACAGCTCGGCGACCTCAGAGAGGGAGCTAAGCAGCGCTAGGATGGCGTTCCTCTCGCTGGCTTGTTGCGTCGAAGATTGCATTTGCATCAACGAGTGTCGGAGCCCGGCGCTCCCTGTGACCGTTCCGGTGGGGGAAAACCAGTCAAAGGATCCGTCGGTAGGCTGCTTCGAAGGCTCATTTCTCATTTCTTCAAATCTGAGCCCCAACGGGTCCCGTCTTGCTTCGGCCAGCTGTCCTAGGCCCAGGGTCTCGATCGCCAACGCAGCCTGCCGACGATCGGAGGTGAACCCGAGGATCACGTTGGAGCCGCTTGAGGCGGACCAGGCCGCAACGCCCACCAGGTCGCTCGGATCTAGACCCTCGGACACAAGTTCTCTTGCTGCTTCTCGGGCCTGCACAATCGAATCGGGTGCCGAGAACGACAGGTCGAAGAACAGAAGGAATTTGCGTTGGGCGGCGGCTGGAATTCGAGGTCTTATCTGGCTCGGAGCGGCGCTCGTGCCGGAGAGGTCATAGGCGTCGAAGCCTGTCAGCCCCCGCTGCTTTCGGCCGTCGAAGAGCTCGAAATGCTCAGGAGTCAGCCCTCGCACCGGCTTGCCGCCCTTGGTCACCTGCACGGGGACCTCGATGACGACCACCTCTGTTACATCCGCATGTCGCGCCTCTTGGGCAATTAGAGGATGGGTGCTCGCAAGGATCCAGCAAGTCGAGAGGAGGACAAGGCTCCTCAGGTAGGTTACGAGCCTCGAGTGTCGGCGCATCGTGGTCTCCTGAAAGAAGGAGCGAAAAGCGATGGGACACTTCCGCTGAAGATCTTCAGGTCGGAGCAGCTCGCCGCCGGGACCTATGCATCTGGCAGATCCTCAGTCTGAGATCACCCTATCAGCTATAGCAGGACCAGCTTTCTTCAAAGGACGAGGAGGCATCGGCTGTAGTCTCATCGGTCTGGTCGCAGGCCTACTCGTCGAGTACCCTGAAACGATGATCAACTCTGGATCTCGTTGGTTACTGGCGCTGACTCTCGGTCTGCTGGCCGCCGGCTGCGGACTCGACGACGCCAAGCGCAACCCAGTCACAGCCTCCCAAAAGCCCCTGGCACCCTCC
>CAVQNG010000027.1:0-23076 GCA_963713825.1 uncultured Acidobacteriota bacterium | reverse complement strand
CATTTCTGTCTAGGCGACTGTTCGCCGGGCTGGCACTGACTGCCGGCCTGGCGTTGTTCGCCTGTCAACCGGGAGCCGTCGAGGAGGAAAGTAGGGAGGCAAGCGTGGAGCTGCCCAGAAGGTACCCCGAGGCTTGTGCTCCTACTGGTCGTGGATCAGTTCAGCGCCGATGATTTGGAGCGGATCGCCCCGCTCTTCACCGGCGGTTTCCGCACCCTTCTGGATCGAGGGGTGATCTTCACTCAGGCCCATCACGCCCACGCCCTCACGGAGACTGCTCCCGGGCATGCCACTCTCGCTACCGGGAGCTTCCCGCGTCACCATGGTATCGTCAGCAATCGGTGGATCGAAGAGGGCCACCTGGTGAGCCGATATGCCATCGACGACGATCTCTACGACGAGTCACCACGGGAGCTCGAGAGGAGGACTCTGGGGGACTGGATCAAGGCCAGTTACCCGGAGTCCAAGGTCTTCTCGGCCAGCGGCAAGGATCGGGCAGCCATCCTCATGGGCGGGATGGAGGCCGACGGCGCGTTCTGGTACGACGAGGAGATCGGTGGATACGAGACCTCGGAGTACTACGTCGAGCCGGAATGGCTCGACAGCTTCAACGACCAGAGGATTCTCGATGCGCGGTTCGGTCAGATGTGGAAGCCTCTGCCGCTGACAGACGAAGCCATTGAGGATCTTCAGCTACAGAAACTCGGATTCGGGCCCCTTCTCAACGAATTACCCATGTCCATCGGTCGGCCGCGGCCCACACCCGATGACAGCTTTTACTCTGCGGCGCGCGACTCGCCTTGGTGGGACGAGTATTTGGCTCAATTCGCCCGTCATCTTGTCGAGGCCGAGGACCTGGGAATGGATAACAGCCCAGATCTACTGGCCCTGAGCTTCTCGACACCCGACTACGTGGGACACGATCACGGGCCGCACAGTCGGGAATACGTCGATGTCCTCCTGCGATTGGATCGCACTGTGGGTGAACTGTTGGATTTCATCGATGAGCGGGTGGGACTCGAGAACACGATCCTGGGATGGAGCGCCGACCACGGGGTGGTGCCGGTACCCGAGGTGCGCCATGACCAAGGTCTGGCCGGTCGACGGGTAACCTCGGAGACGGTTCTCTGTCTGCAACGCGTAGGCGGGCAACTTGCGGACAGGCATGGCGTGGAGAGTTGGTTGATCACGGGACCGAGATTGGCCCCTGGCTTGGTCGAGGCGACTGGTCGAGCGCGGCCAGATTTGGAGGAGGAGACCGCTCAGTTGCTCGAACAGTGTCCTGCGGTCGAGGCTGTCTGGACCGGGTCAGAGCTGCTTCAGGACATCGACGACAGCGATAGTGCTCGCTGGTTGTACGCAAATAGCTACTACCCTGAGCGAAGCCCGGATTTCCTGATTCAATTCGAGGAGTACTTCATGCCGACGGTGGGCTACGTCACGACTCACGGTTCGCCGTATGCCTACGACACTCACGTTCCTTTCGTTGTCCTGGCTCCGGGCTTGAAGCCCGAGACGCTGGATGTTCCCGCACGAACGGTCGATCTGGCCCCGACGCTGGCCAACTTGTTGGGAATCCCGATTCCGGAAGAAGTCGATGGCCGGCCCCTTGTCGAGGCCGCGACTCCCTCTCCCTGATCTGCCCGCCCGCCCATCCGGCTCGGGGCTTGGGTCCGGGGTAACAGTGGCATAGGACAGTAGGGGCCTAGGGGCGTAAGGGCTTAGGGATACTGGGGTTTGGGCCTTTGGTCCCCCCAAGTCCTCAAAGAACGGCCGGCAGAGGCGCCGGCCGCCTCAACCCCCAAGCCCTCAAAGGCCGGCCGGAAGGAACGCCCGGACGGTTCAACCCCAGAGCGAGCCCGGCACAGCCGGGCTACGCGACATAGACCGTCTTGATGTTGACGAACTCGCGGATTCCGAACGAGCCGAGCTCGCGACCGTAGCCTGAGCCCTTGATGCCCCCGAAGGGCAAGCGCGGGTCCGACTTCACGAAGGCGTTGACGAAGCAGGAGCCGGCTTGCAGTCGCTTCGCTGCGATCTCCTCTCCGCGCGCGACATCTCGCGTGAATACCGCCGCCCCCAATCCGAAAGGCGTGTCGTTGGCGACGCGGATGGCCTCCTCTTCATCGGCCACGGGTAGAACAGCGGCCACGGGTCCGAAGAGCTCTTCCTCGTAGGCGGCCATTCCCGCCGTCACGTCCGTGAGCACGGTCGGAGGATAGAAGGCACCGGGGCCTTCTGGAACCTCGCCTCCCAGCAGACAGCCTGCTCCGGCCTGGAGACTGCGCTCGACCTGGTCGTGCAACTCGTCGCGTAGGTCGGCGCGTGCCATGGGCCCCACCGCGGTCTCATCCAGCAGGGGGTCGCCAACATTCTGACGCCCCATGAGCTCTACGAGCCGCTTCTCGAACTCTCCTCGCACCGCATCAGGAACGATGAAGCGCTTGGCCGCGATGCAGCTCTGACCCGTGTTGAGAATGCGGCCAGTCACACAGGCTGCCACTGCGAGTTCGAGATCGGCATCCTCGAGAATCACGTAGGGGTCGCTACCTCCCAACTCCAGGACGGTCTTCTTCAGAAGGGATCCAGCCAGCGCGGCGACTTTGCGACCGGCCGGCGTGCTGCCCGTGAGAGTCACCGCCGCGACTCGCGGATGCTCGATGGCGACACTGGCTGTCCGGCTACCGAGGACCAGGGTGCGAAAGGCGCCTTCGGGAGCTCCAGCCTCCCGGAAGAGGTCCTCGATGGCGAGAGCACAACCCTGCACGTTGCTCGCGTGCTTGAGAGCCGCCGTGTTGCCGGCCATCAGCGCCGGAGCCGCGAAACGCAGCACCTGCCAGAACGGGAAGTTCCAGGGCATCACCGCCAGGACGACGCCCAAGGGCTCGAAGCAGACGTAACTCTTGGTGGCATCTGTCTCGACGATCTCGGGCGAGAGATGAGTCTCGGCATTGTCCGCGTAGTAGTCGCAAACCCAGGCGCACTTGTCGACTTCGGCCCGGGCCTGGGTGATCGGCTTGCCCATCTCGAGCGTCATGAGCTCGGCGAGTCCGTCTCGACGGTCGCGAAGAAGACCACCGACCCGTTTCAGAAGCCTCGCTCGGTGCTGGAAGTCGGTGCGGCTCCACTCGAGGAAGGTGTCATGGCAGGTGACGAGAATTTCTTCCACCTCGTCAGGGGTCATCTCTTCGTACGTGGCGATCCGCTCGCCAGAAACAGGATTCAGGCTCTCGAGTGTCATCGGAATTCCCCGCTTGCTAGAGGATCATGGCGATCGCCAGGCAGAGGGCGAGCACCGTGTTGGTGGTCAGGTTCCAGATCACATTGGCGCCGAGCGCCGGCAGAGGTACTGGTTCGAGCGGTGTGGTGAGGGCCCATCGGCTCGGTCCGATCAGCGCCAGACTAGGCAGGCAGGCCAGAAGACAGAGGACGGGCAGGGAACCGATAGCCACCGCGGCAAGAAGGCAGAGCGGCACCGCCCACCCGAACACTACATAAGTTCGTGCGGCGCCAACACGCCCCATGAGACGCACCAGGTTCCTGCGCCCGCCTTCCTGATCAGCTTCCTCGTCGGGGAACTCGTTGAGCAGAAGGAGATTGAAAGTCATGAAGAACGGCGGGATCGAGGCTGCCACGGCCACGGCCCCCAGCTCGCCACCTTGAACCATGGAGGTGCCCAGGACGGGAAGGGTCCCCAACCCGAGACCAGCGAAGATCTCACCGACGTAGGCCCGGGAGAGCAGGTCGCTGTAGCCCAGCACGCTGACGGCGCCCAGCACGAAGATCGGCAGCAACATCAAGCCAAACTGTGAGAAGAAGTAGATGCCGATTACCAGACCCAGAATAGCCGCTCCGAGGCCCAGGTAGAGGGCCGCGCTGGCCGGGAGAGCCCCGGACGGCAGAGTGCCGCTACCCCCACTGAACGGGGTGCGCTCGGTGGCCAGGTCGATACCACGTCGGAAGTCGCTGTACTCGTTCAGCGAATTGACCGATACGTGCATGGCGGTAAGGCCGATGAGGGCCAGGAGCGTGTTGACCAGATCGAAGGCGCCATCGTGGGCCCCCGCCGCCGCACCTACCGCCACCAGAGTCACCGGTAGCAGTAGGAATTTGGCGCGAGCGATGCCGAGGAAAGCCTTCATGAGATGGCTCCACGCGGGACGGACCAGTTAGTAGTTGGCACCCTCCCACTCATCGCCCAGACAGATACCGAGCTCCCTGGCCGTGCATACGGTGTCCGAGTCCAGGGGAACGGTCTTCATGCGACTCGTCGCATCGCTCAGGGGGACGGTCTTGACCGTCGGCGGGTCGAGGGCCACCATGACGTTGGTCTGACCCTCCGCCAGGACCCGGACCGCAGCTGCCCCGAATCGCAGGGCCAGGATCCGGTCGCGGGCGGTGGGAGTGCCCCCCCGCTGCAGGTGTCCCAGGACCACGTTGCGAGTCTCTTTGCCGGTGCGTTCGGCGATCTGAAGGGCGACCTGCTCACTGATGCCACCGAGTTGGATCTCCCGGCCCAGCTCTTTGGGGCCCTGGGCCACCATCTCGCCGTCCACGGGTCGAGCACCTTCGGCTACCACCACCAGGCTGAAGCGACGCCCCCGCGCTTCGCGGCTCATGATCTTCCGGCAGACGATGTCGATGTCGAACGGAATCTCTGGGATGAGGGCCACGTCGGCGCCTCCGGCGATGGCGGAGTGTAAGGCGATCCACCCCGCGTAGCGTCCCATGACCTCGACGGTGAAGACCCGCTCATGGGCCTCGGCTGTCGAGTGGAGGCGATCGACGGCTTCGGTGGCCACCATGACAGCCGTGTCGAAGCCGAAGGCGACGACAGTGCCGGCAAGATCGTTGTCGATGGTCTTGGGCACTCCGACGATCGGGATGCCCTTGTCCGCCAGGCGGTGTGCGATGCGCATCGAGCCATCACCCCCGATGGCGATCATGGCGTCGAGACCGAGCCGGTGGAAGTTCTCCACCAATTCGTCGGACCGGTCGATCGTGGTCTCGGTGCCATCGGGCAGCTTCAGCGGCATCTCGAACGGGTCGCCCTTGTTGGCCGTGCCCAGGATCGTGCCCCCCAGGTGCGTGATGCCGCGGACACGACCGTGGTCGAGTATTTCGATCTTGCTGGTGTCGAGCAGCCCGGCGTAACCCTTCTGGATACCGACCACCTCCCAGCCTCGCCGGATGCTGGACAGTACGATGGCCCGAAGAACAGCGTTGAGGCCGGGCGCGTCGCCGCCTCCTGTGTTGACGGCGATGCGGCGGATCTTGTCAGTGGTCATGGAGGCTCCTCTGGGAAGGCGGCAATCAGTGCACGAGTCTATCTCGGTCGCTGCCCTGGGGTAGAGTGCCGCCCGGAGAGCGAGCCATGTTGGAAGAGCCGAATCGAGAGCGACCCACAGCCGAGCGGGTGGCCTTTGCCTTCCGCCCCTGGGTGCGACGCAGCTGTCGGAAAGCGATGGTCTGGGGAGTCGGGGTCGTGGCGCTTCTGGGTGGGGTGGCCTGGTTCTTCAAGACCCCGGGCTCCGCACCACTCGGCCGTGCCTTCGGGGTGCTGCTGTTCTACGGTGTGCTGTTCTGGTTGACGCTTCTCAAGATCTGGTGGACGGCTGGCAAGCCGGCCGTTCTGGTCGGGAGGAACTTCCTTTCCTACCAACCCCTACACACCTTCCGTGTGCGCCGGATTCCCTATGCTCGCGTGCTCTCCAGTGCCCCTCGCAAGGAGACAGAATCACTGCGCATCGTGCACGAGAAGAAGCCCGGACAGGGCCGCGAGTTCTTCCTGAACCTGGCGGTCGTAGACGGACGCCACTCGTTTCTCGACCTGCTCGGCGAGCGCCTCGAATCCGCCGGCCTCAAACCCGTACCGAACGAGCCCAACACCTGGTCCCGCCCTGGCTGGCACGAGCCGGGGGTAGGGCAATAGGGGCTTAGGGGCTTGAGGGTTGAGACGGCCGATCGGACCAGGGATCTCCCTCGTCTGCGGCCTCACCCGACCATGCCCCTCCGACGAGGGAGACCCATGGCCCGATCTACCACCCTCGAGACACATTGAGAGTCCGACTGCTGACTCACCCCTTGTGCCCTTGCGCCCCTACTAACCTAAGCCCCTATTGCCTTCAACGGTGCCCGAGGTTCGTTCAGGTGGTTCGTCAGGGGGTGCCGAGTCGAGCGCAGCGCAAGGGCCATCAAAGAGCACAAGAGATGAGGCGCGATGACGAGACAAGGTGGCGGCCCCCCATTGCAGTCTGAGTAGCCGACGCCGTCCCCCTGCGAGCCACCCGGACGGACCTCTACGATGGTCAGTTGTTCAGGACGCGGTGGACGAAGTCGCGCCAGTCGGAACGGGCGGCGTGGGCGCGGTCGAGGGGCCATTCGGGGTCTCGGGTGTAGCTCACGGGAGTACCGCCGCTCAGTGACGTCGAGTCGGGCTCGAGACCGGCGGCGGCGAGACGGGCGATGCCGGCGAGCCCCGGCTCCTCTTCCGCCGACACCTCGACCGGAATTTGAGTGAGATTGGCGATCAGGTCGACGAGAGCCCTGCAGCGGGTCAGTTTTCCACTCAGCCGAAAGACCTCCGCTGCGGTTCCCGAAGCGGCAAGCGTCTCGAAGCAATCCACGACCCGCATGGCCACGCCGACCAGCACACCATCGGTAAGCTCACGCGGCGAGGTGTGAGCACCGGTTTCCTGAACGACTGTCCGAATCTCGGGTCGCCACCAGGGTGTACCGAGCCCGGCAAGAGCGGGCAGAACGCGTGGGAGGCGTTCGGGCTCGAGGGGATGCTGGCCCCATTCCTCGGGGCCGAGACCGGTTTCGCCCCAGATCCAATCCATGGCGGAGCCGGCGCTGTTGACGGCTCCTTCGAGCTGAAAGTGCCGAGCGGACGAGGAACTCGCGACAACCGCCGAGAGCAGACCTGGATGACGGCGGAGTTGGTCCCCGGTGCCGGCGAGCACAAAGGCGCCGGTGCCAAAGTGGGCCGCCGTGACTCCTTCCTCCCAACCGCCCTGCGCCAGCAGGGCTGCTTGTTGATCGCCAGCAACTGCGGTCACGGGGAGGCCTTGCCACTGGCCTCGAAAGCCGATCGAGGGCCTGAGCCGCGGCAAGGCAGCGCGAGGAATCTCGAAAAGGTGACAGAGGGTCGGATCCCAGGCGTCGGCCTCCAGGTTGTAGAGCAGGGTGCGGCCGGCGTGCCCACCTTCGGTCGAGGGCTCGCCCGTAAGATGGTGCATGAGAAAGGCATCGAGGGTTCCCGCTACGACCTCGCCGGCTTCAGCACGACGGCGGAGACCGGGTTGGGAGCTCAACAATCGACTCAGTTTTGGTGCGGCGTAGTGGGGCGACAGGTGAAGACCGCTGCGTGAGGCGACTTCGGGGGCGTGCAGGGCGAGTCGCTCGACAACGTCTGTGGCACTGCCGTCCTGCCAGGAGATGGCCGGGGTCAGCGCACGGCCGTTGGACTGTTCCCAGAGCAGGCAAGTAGATCGCTGGCAAGTGACGCCGATGGCAGAGAGAGGCCCGGCCTCTTGAAGCCGAGCCAATAGGGCCTCGACTGTCTCGAGCAGCGCATGTGGATCGTGTTCGAAGGACGCGCCGTTGGCGTAGACCTCGACCGGCAAGGATGTGCTGAGTCGGCAGCTTCCGTCCAGGGAGTAGAGCCCGCCCTTCGCGAGAGTGGATCCGAGATCCACAACGGCCAGAGAGAGATCGTCCGAGGTCATCGAGCTGACCTGGCGAGACTCTTGCGGAGCTTGCCGGGGTAGTCGGTAAAGATACCGGCGGCACCCCGGTGCAGTACATTGCGGGCGAGGAATGGCCGGTTGATCGTGTAGACCAGGGGTGGTTTGCCGGCTTCGGCCGCCGCCAGCAAGAACTCACGACGAGCGAGCTTGCGATGGCAATGCACACTGAAGGAGTCCAACTCGATCGCGGCTTCCAGGAGCGCGCCCGGTTTGCGATCCCCGATCGGTGCGACCCGATACTCAGGCAGCCACGCCTTGAGCTCGGCCAGAAGAGACCAATCGAAGCTGGAGAACAGAACCTGGTGTCGCCCCTCGAGGGCTGCGGCCAGGGTGTTGCTGATGGCCTTTGGATCGGCACCGCGGCGTTTGATGTCGAGAATCAGGGGCTGGGACTCCGGCAGGGCCCTGAGGATTTGCTGGAGTGTGGGTGCCTCGATGCCACTACCCTTTCTTAGCGCTCGCTGAAAGCGGTACAGGGTCAGAGATTCGACGGGCGCCTTGCGCTGCAGTCCGGCTCGCAGCTCGACATCGTGAAAGGCGACGAGTCGGCCGTCACGGGTCAGCCACAGGTCGAGCTCGATGACGTCAGCACCCTGCTCGACCGCCAGCAGGAAGCTCTCGAGTGTGTTCTCGGGGGCCTCTCCCGAGGCTCCGCGGTGGGCCAGGATCCAGGGTGGGGAGGGCAGGTCGAAGGTCTTCACCTCGGGTCATTCTGCCCGATGGTGGAAGCTGGCCGCAAACGGGGTGCGAACTAGAGGCTGGCGGTACAATCCTTATCTATGCCGAAGCTCGCCCCGCTACCGACGCCAGGTGACCGACTCTCGATACCCGGGTTCACCATCGGGCATGGCTCCGATACCCAGGGCATGACCGGCGTGACGGTCCTTCTCTGTCCGGAAGGAGCTACCGCTGCCGCTGAGGTGCGGGGAACCGCGACCGGTACCCGACAGTTCGACTCCCTGATGCTCACCCACAGCCTGGCGAGCAGGGCCCACGCGGTGGTATTGGCGGGGGGCAGTGGTTTCGGCCTGTCGTGTGCCGACCTGGTCGTCGAGCATCTGGAGCGCGGCGGCTTTGGATTCGACACCGGGCTCGGGGTGGTGCCGGTGGTACCGACTGCCATCCTCTTCGATTTGGGCTTCGGTGACCCGGCAGCCCGTCCGGGCTCCGATCTGGTGGAGGCGGCGCTGTTTTCTGCCGCTTCCGGCCTGATCACCTCGGGCAGCCTCGGGGCGGGGACGGGTGCCACCGTCGGCAAGGCTCTGGGGCCTGCCAGCGGCATGAAGGGCGGCTTCGGGTTCGTCAGCTTCAGCCTGCCAGATGGGCCGACCGTGGCCGCGGCTGTGGCTGTCAACGCTTTCGGGGATGTGCGCCACCCCGACACCGGGAAGTGGCTCGCTGGCTGTCGAAGGGCCCCTGATTCACTCGACCCGGCCGATGCTCGCCGGGTCATGATGTCGTTGCCGCCGACCCTGGGCCATGCCTGGGAGTCCAATACGACGCTGGCCGTCGTGATGACCGACGCCGATCTCGACAAGGCGGCGCTGCGCAAGGTCTGTGAGATGGCCTTCGGTGGTTTCTACCGCTGCTTCGTTCCAGCGCTCTCCCTCTACGATGGCGACCTGGTGGTGACTCTCGCCACCGGGGATGTGCCGGCGCATCTCCATCAGGTCGGAACCCTGGCTGAAATGGCCGTGGCGCAGGCGATCGTACGCGCTATCGAGAAGGCTGACGGCTTCGACCTGCTGCCGACATGGAGCGATCTCGCTGGACCCGCATGATTCATGCGGGCACCGTCCTACAGAGCTTGACTCGACCACGACGAAGTCAAGCTATGGGAGATACTCAGGGCTCCTCGCTCGCAATGTTGGATGACGCGGGTGCCATCACCAGGGAGAAACGGAAGGGAAAGCGCTTTCGCACCTCCGAGGTTTCCTGGGCATCAGCCAACTCCTGAATTCTGTCCAAGTGCCAAGCTTGGTCTGCTGACAGCTTTCCATCGTAGAGCGCAACACGCCCCGCGCCGAGGAGCGGAAGCAGTAGTCGGGCGAGTAGGCGAGCCAGCAGCGACTGGCGTAGATCGACGACGAGCGCAGCCCGTCGGCAGACACGGCGCATTTCGGCCAGGATTGTCGAATTTTCCGGCTCGTCAAAGTGGTGAAAGAAGAGGTTGGACAGGACCCAGTCAAGAGCTCCGGTGCGGAACGGCAACTGCTCTGCGGAGGCCACGACTCTCAGCTGACGGTGACCGCGTTGGCGTCCGATCACCAGATGGCAGAGCTTGAAGTCGACACCGATGGTTTTGAGCTCGACCCCACCGCACCGACTGTCGCTGGCCAAGACGGCGGAGACCTGCCCGGAACCAGTGCCGATATCCAGCAGCACCTGCCCTCGCCCGTCAGGAACAAGGCGCTGTTTCAGTGCACGGCGGGCCGCCAGCAGTCCCAGCGTCCATCGATTGATCCGCTCGAGATCGGCGAGCGCTCGCTCCGTCTCGGCGAAGGAGAGCGTTGGAGAGTCCATGAGCTCGGGAGTACGCCGTGGATGGTTGAGATCGGTCATGAGAAGCTGGTCGGTGCCGATTGTGTCAGAGCCGATTGAGGAACTGGGGCAGACAGCATACGATCGGCCCGTCTGAGAACGATGAAGCGATCTTCGTCTCGCGTCGAGACTCTCCGTGGACTGGTGCCAGCAGCGGTCGCCGCGACCCTGCTTCTGGCCGCGCCGTTGTGGGAGCGCTGGCTGCCGGCCCCAGAGTCGACGGCTCGCTGGCCATACCTGGTGCTATGTATGGTCGCCGTCGCGGCTAGCCTGCACGGATCGAGGCAGCGCTGGACCCTCAACCTGGGGACGATGGCCCTACCCGTGACGGTGGGTTTCTTTGGCAGTGCGTTGGCCGCGTGGCTGGTGGTGATTGCCTACATCTCGAGGGAAGTGCTGCTACGCCTGTTGCCTTCGAGGCCGGCCCGTCCGGCCCGAACAGGGCTGTCGATGGAGTCGGTGGGTGGGGGCGGCCGACTCGTACTGGCAACCCTTGCTGCGGGTTGGGTCTGGCAGGGCGGCAGAGCCAACGAGAACCTGGGCTGGCAGCTGCTGGCGGTTGCCACCTATCTCGTGGTGTTCTTGGCGCTGCAATTGCTGGACCTCCAATGGGCGCGGCGACTGGTGGGACTGCGATGGGTGGAGCTGGCCGGGTCGGCGAGTCTCGACTGCGTCGGCTGGCTGGTGGGTATGGCCTTCGTCCCGGTGGTGGCGACCCTGGGCTGGCCCGTGGCTCTCGTGCCGCTTCTGGCCCTGGGCCTGCTGGCAGCCGAGACGGCGAGGAACCTCCACCTGCGCCGGCGGGCGGTCGGTCAGGTCTCGGAGCTCTGGGAGGTGACGCGAGCCGGCCACCGAATCATTTTTCGCAGCCCCGATTTGGCCGGCATGGTCGGCCAGGTCCTGGAGGAGTGTCGCAACGTGGTGCCGTTCTCCTGGTTCCAATTCGAGCTGCTGCAAGGAGACGGTGGCCCCAGGAGCTGGTTCGCGGGGCCCGATGATCAAATCGAAGAGGGTCTTCCCGAGCCGGCCGATAGCCCACCCGCGATGCCCGGCATCCACCGGCGCTCGTCGTGGAAGATCCTCGGCCGCGAGTTGAAGGGTGATGGAGAGACGATCGCGCGGGTGCGGTTCTGGTGCGACCCGCGGCGCCTCGAACCCACCTCGGTGGAGCTGTTGGACTCCCTGTTGCCACAGGTCGCCTCCTCGGTCCATCGAGCGCTGCTCGATCGACGTGCCAAGCATGACTCACTGACGGGCCTGGCCGATCGAGGGGTTCTGGAGGCCCGGCTCGAGGCTGTGTTCTCGGCGATCCGCGACGAAGGCGGCACGATGGCGGTCATCATGTGCGACCTGGATCGATTCAAGAAGGTCAACGACACCTACGGGCACGACGTCGGTGACCGGGCGCTCCTACGAATCGCGGAAGTGCTCGAGAAGCACCGCCGCGAGACCGACCTCTGCTGCCGATATGGCGGCGAAGAGTTTGCAGTGGTCCTGGATCAGACCAACGGAGAGACGGCGCAACGGGTGGCGGAACGACTTCGCCTGGAAGTACAGCGTACGGTGTTCACTGCGAAGGACGAGAGGGTTCATCTTCGCCTGAGCGCCGGCATCGCGGCCTACCCTGAGCTGTTCGTCAAGGATGGCAAGGAGTTGCTCGTCCTGGCCGACGAAGCCCTGAGGATGGCCAAGAGCCAGGGGCGCAACCGCAGCCTGTTGCACCTGGGTCGCGGCAAGTACCGCAAATCCGATGGCACGGTGTTGGAAGCGGACAAGCCGCCGGCGGAGCCGAAAGCCCCAACGCTGTTCGCCTGAGCTCAGGGTCGCCAGAAGGCACGACTGAACAGGGCGACGATCGAGTAGATCTCGAGCCTCCCCATCCACATCAGCAGGACCATCAGGGCCTTGTCCCAGCCACTGAAGAAGGCGAAGTTCTGGGTTGGTCCGACCATGGCGAGCCCCGGGCCGATATTGCCCAGTGTGGCAGCGGACGCGGTGGCGCTGGTTACAAGATCAGGACCCGAGATGCTCAGCAACAAAGTGCCGAGACCCCAGATACTCAGGTAGAGGATAAAGAAACCCGCCACGCTGCGAACGATGGCGTCGGGCACCGACTTGCCACCCACGAAGACCGCCATCATCGTGTTGGGACTGAAGATCAGGCGCGCCTCACGGAACGCCGAGCGCAAGCCGATCAGCATGCGCATCACCTTCATCGAGCCTCCCGTCGAGCCAGCGCAGCCACCGACGAACATGAGACCGACGATCAGCATGCGCGACAGCACGGGCCAGGTGTCGAAATCGGCGGTGGCGAAACCGGTGGTCGTCATGATGGAGACGGTTTGGAAGGCGGAATCCAGGGCGGCCCGCGGCCCGTTCTCGTAGGCGCCCCTGCGCAGCAGGTCGAAAGTGATGACCGCTGCGATACCGAGCATGACGTTCAGATAGAGACGGAACTCGGGATCTCGATAGAGATTCCAGCCGCGGCGCTTCCTGAGGCCGTAGAAAAGGGAAAAATTCGTGCCGGCCAGGACCATGAAGATGATGATGACGATCTCCACCAGTGGTGACTGGAACGCGGCCACCGATGCGTTGCGTGGCGAGAACCCGCCAGTGGACATCGTGGAGAAGGTGTGGGTCAGGGCGTCGTACAGGTTCATGCCGCAAGCCATCAGCAGGACCGTCTCGGCACCGGACAGCAGCAGGTAGATCTTCCAGAGAACCCCCGCGGTGTGGGTAATTCGAGACCCGAGTGCCTCGGAAGTCGGGCCGGGCACCTCGAGTTTGTAGAGGAAGCGAGCGCCGGGGCCCAACTCCGGGAGAAGCGCCACGAACAGGACGATGATCCCCATGCCGCCCAGCCATTGGGTGAAGCTGCGCCAGAACAGGATGCCGAGGGCGTGACCCTCGATCGCGGTCATCACCGAGGCGCCGGTTGTCGTGAAACCGGAGGCCGACTCGAACAGCGCGTCGATCGGACTCAAGAACGTGCCAGCGAGCAGATAAGGGATCGCCCCGAAGAGCGAGGCCAACACCCAGCCGCCCACCACGACGAGAATTCCCTCCCGGCGGTAGCTCTCGCCCTTTTCGCCGCCGATGCCGACCATGATGCCGCCCGCGATGGCGGTGATCAGGCTGGACACCAGGAAGGCGATGACCACCTTCCACTCACCGTAGAAGGCGGAGCAGAGCGCCGGGGCCAGGTTCATGGCCGCCAGCAGCAAGACAAGTCTGCCGAGGAAGCGAAGTGGAACGCGAAAATTCACCGGAGCAATCTCACGACCGTTCGCGGCCCGGGAACAGCAGGCGGACAGTATCCAGCTCGGATTCGTGGACGAAGAGGATCACCAGATCCCCGGCCTCCAGCCGGTCGTTGCCGCGCGGCACGAAGACATCGTCACCCCGCATAACAGCACCCACGATCATGCCGCGCGGTGGGCTCATCTCGGCGAGGGTGACGCCGGAGGCGGGGCTCGCCTCGGCCAACTTGCGCTCCAAGACCTGGGCAGCACCCTTGTGCAGAGACACGATGTTGGCGCTGTATCCACTTTCGATGTACTCCTCGATCCGCTCCCGGGCCAGCGTCCGAGGACTGAAGACCTCCTGCATTCCGAGTCGTCTCCAGAGCTGCGTCGTCTCCGACCGGTGCACCATCGCCAGGACCTGTTCGACGCCGAGCTCCTGGGCCAACAAGCAGGCCATCAGATTGCTCTCGTCGTTGGCCGTGAGGCCGACGAAGCTCTTGGCAAGGCCGATTCGCTCGGCCTTGAGCAAGGCCAGATCGGTGGCGTCGCCGTGAATGATCTCGAATTCGGGAAACTCGGCGGCGAGTCGCTGAGCGACACTCTTCTCGATCTCGATGATCTTGACGGGAATCTCCAAAGGGGCGAGGGCCCTGGCGACGGAGCTGCCGGTTTCGCCACCGCCCGCGATGACGACCTTGCCGATCACCTTTCGATGATTGCTGACGGCCAGTTCGGCTTGCTCGATGACATCCGAAGTGCCGAGAATCAGCGCGTCATCGCCCTCCTGCGCCTGATCGTCCCCACCGGGAATGATGAGATCGTCGCCACGATAGAACGCAGCGACCAAGGAGTTCCTGGGGAGCACTACATCCCGCAATGGTTGTTTGACCAGCGGCGAGTCGGCGTCGAGGTGGATCTTGCGAAGCTGGACCTTGCCGGCCGCCAGATACTCGACCGCCATGGTGGCATGACCGTGAATCTCGTTGAGGACGCGCGTTGTGGTCAGGAGCTGGGTGGAAAGCAGAAGGTCGACCGCGAATACCTGCTCCAGGAGCCGACGGTAGGTGATGACCTCTTCGGCTACCGCTACCCGCACAACGGTCCGTTGAGCTCCGAGAGCCTTGGCGAGATTCGCTGCCGCCAGATTGGACTCATCGGACGAAGAGACCGCCATGAAGAGCTCACAGCCTTCGACTCCGGCAGCCGCGAGAACGGGCGGATGGGCGCCGTTGCCGCCGACCACTCGCACATCCAGCTCCTCGTCAATGCGCTCCTGGCGGGCCGGGTCCAGCTCGATGACGGTGACATCTTCGCCCTGCTGGAAAGGGTCTGGGCCAGGTGGTAGCCCACCTCGCCAGCCCCCATGACCACGTAGTGTTTTCGATTCATGGTGTTTCAGTGACCCTGTGATCGCATGATCGATTGACCCCAAGGATTGTAGCCCGAAATCCGGCGAAGAAAGGCGGATCGTGTGCTGAGAAGGGCGGTGACTCCGTGGAGCTCGAAGCCGGCGATGCGACAGGGGAGTGCGGAACCTTGTGCTAACGTCTGTCTGCCGAAATCGGGCGCCATTGCCTGAATTCCGCGAGAGGAGAGAGTGATGCTGAGATCCATCGTTATCTGCGCGGTGATCTGCCTGATGGTAGCCGTCAGCGTTGCGGCGCAAGATGTGGACATCCGCGCGAAAGACGGAGTGAGCTTCTCCAAGTACGCGACCTACGCATGGGCTCCGCACCTCGACGTAGAGGGCGATCATCCGGTGGCCGACGGCTCTCCTCTCGACGTGACGATCAAGAAGGCGGCTGACGCCGAGCTCGAGCGCAAGGGCTATGAGCGGGTCGAACGGGAGCAGTCGCCCGACTTGATGATCAACTACGTCGGCTTCGGCACCGACATGACCGATATCGAGGGGGTGACGAAGCAGCTGGCACCGGGGGTCAAGTGGATCGGCGACCCTCAGGCCCATTCGATGCGCTCCTATCGGGAAGGAACCTTGGTCTTCGAAGTCGTCGACACCGCGACCGAGGAGATGGTTTGGAGCGGTTGGGTGACCGAGCTGGCTCGCACTTTCGAGAAGCTCCGGGCGAAGGCCTCCAAAGCCACGCGCCGGGTGTTCACCCACTTCCCAGAGAATTGAAGTCCGAGGAGCTTTAGGGGTCGAAATGCTGGGTGATCGCTTCTGGCATCGGTATTCGCGAGAAGAGCGCAACGTCACGCTGCTGTTCTCCCTGATCGTCCTGTTCATGCTCTATCCGATCTCGGTGGAGTTCGGAGCGGTCCGCTTCTACCGACTGGCCTTCGTCGTCGAGTTGATCCTGGCTTCGATCAACCTCGGGACCACGAAGGCCAATCGACAGAGGACAGTGATCCTGGGCGTTCCGGCGATTCTGCTCCAGATGCTCGCCTACTCGGCTCCGAGTCCGATCTCACTGCTCGTCGCGGCGATTTCGAGCCTGCTCTTCATCGGGTTCGTGATCGCCATGGTCTATCGAACCGTTTTGGCGCCAGGCAGGGTAGCGTTGACAAGCTGGCGGCCGCAGTCAACGTCTACCTGCTGCTGGGCCTGGCCTGGGCGATCGGCTATGGCGTCATCGCGGCGTTCGATCAGACCGCTTTCACGGCGAACGCCATGGACTTCCAAACGCTCGAGGAATACGTCAACTTCGGCGCCGAGTTCTTCTTCATCTACTTCAGCTTCGTGACGCTGACGACCCTCGGGTACGGCGACATGTTGCCCATGACGCCGATAGCACAGACCGCTACCTGGATGGAGGCCGTGGTCGGGCAACTCTTCGTGGCGGTGACCCTGGCCCGCCTGGTCGGAATGTTCGGTAGGACCGATGAATTCCGGATGCCAAGAAGCAAGAGTGATCCGGACTAGTCGGCCTTGGCAGGGAAGCTCTCGAACATCTTCTTGACGGCCTTGTCGATCTGCTTGCGCGCAGCTTTCGGGCTTGCGCTTAGGGTTCTGGTGGCAGTGCCGCGCCAGATGTTCAAGCCGACTGTTACCGTCCAGCAAGTCGACAACCAGGGTTCCGACCTCGACCTCGCGAAGGGTATCTCCGGAGACCCCGTCGGGCTCCGAATCGTCAGGCCAACGCTGCTGCACGCCGAGGATGTCCACGTCTTCGCGCAACTCGCTGGCTTGCCGAGCGTGCGTCAAGACCAGGAGATCGGCATCGCCGTCGACTCGGGTAAGACCCTTGGCCAGGAGCTCCTTCTGGATCGCGTTCCGGATCATCGTCTCGGTTCCAGGGTCGGGTGCCGGAGTGCCCTGTCTCCAGGCGAAGGTCTTGAACTGCGTGAAGTCGACCGTCTTGGCCACCTGTACTGCCACGGCAGCCTGCAGATGGGCCGCCATCAGCATGAGCATCAGCGCGACGAGACACTTGGCGAATTTCATATCACTCTCCCGATTCCAGTCCTGGAGCATCGCATATCTCTAGAATCCTATCGCGCCGGAAGAGCAGCCCGTCGATCTGTTGCGTCGAGAGCAGGGTGCCGACAGCCTCATCGAGCTGCCGCCGGCTCAGCGACTTGAGGCCCATCTCGAGCTCGGGGTCCAGAGGCCCGCAAGGACTCGGCAGGCCCGAGCCCGGCTCAGCTGAAGTTGGAAATGCCTTGGTGCTGTCGGCCAGGGCCAGACGTCGGTCCTGGGGCAAGAACATCTGGCCGGCATTATGGCGCTCCTCCACTGCCAACAGGGCGCTGAAGATATCTGCCATCACCCTCTCATCTTCCAGCCCGTCCAGGAGATGCATCTGGTCGTAGGTCTCGAGGAGAGTGAGATCAACGGCACCCTCAGGGAAGACCTGCATCGAGCCTGGAACGCCTTCGATGCTGCGCTCGACGGTGACGGGTACCAGATCGAGACCCAGAAGGCGGTCGAGACGATAGGCGGCGATCTCGTGACGGTAGGTGCGGAAGGCCGCTGCCGCGGGCTGTCCGGGTTCTGGCGCCTCGTCGATCTTCAAGAAGACGGCCCGCAACTCGGGACCCTCGCCCTCCAGATCGCAGACGTCCGCTGAGCGGTCGAGCTTGTGGACAACGGTGCAGGCTACGACTTCGGCTTGCCGCAGGAAGGTCTCCAACTGGGTGTCCGTCAGCTGCTCGCTGAACCTCGACCACCCCTCTCCCTGAGGTAACTCGACGATTGGTGGAGCCGACGCTGCGATCGTCGGGTCGAAGACCTCGAAGTCGTCTGCCTCGATGACCAACGCCAGCGGCTCCCGGCCATAGGCCATGCCCACATCGGCTCGGAAGATCTGGCCTTTGAAGCGCGAGGTGATGCGACCTGAGCCGGTAGGGGTGTGAGCCACGACGACCGCACGAGCACCGAGCGCCGTCAGGGATCGGTCGAGGCTGGCTCTCTCGACCCTTTCGTTCTCCAGCGAGTTGCCGCGATACCACAGGGGTCCTGTGGGGCTGAAGGCGAGAGACCCATAGAGCCGCCGGAGGTTTCTCGCCGCTTCGGTCCTGGCATCCCGGCCCCCTTTCTCGACCAGTGCCAGCGCTGCGCTGTAGACCCCCTCGAAGTCCGCGGGCCCGGCTACCGCCCCTTCCAGTGCGACCATGGTGGCGACGAACTCGACGATGCCGTCGGCAACTTGGCTGTTGATCGCTTCCAGACCCAAACTAGCGACGATGTCGGTCAGCCCGCCGTGCAAGAACACCACATCGTTGATCTTGATGACGGCCGGATGTTGGAGAATCCAGGAGCCGTACTCGCCCTCGGGAGCGAAGGCCCGAATCCGCGCCAGATAGCCTGGTGGATAGCGCTGATCGAAAGCGGCTTTGACCTCCCCGAGCGGTACCGTTGGCGATGCCATCCCGGTTCGGAAGCGCTGCCAGGCCTTCGTCCGGTCCTTCTTCTTCTCGGCCGCAGCGAAGATCCGAAAGCCCTCCTCCGGCACGTATCTGAGGTCGCGAACAAGATTCATGACCTCGTGGTTGCCCAGCAGGACGTGAACTCGCCCGCCGGCGGAAGGGGCTTCCTCTTCTAGCCGCCTGACGAGATCCAGGACAGGTATTTCCTGCGGCCCACGGTCGATCAGGTCTCCCATCAGGACCAAATGAGCCGCTCCACCGCTCCAGGCCAGCGCCTCGTCGACGATGCCGGTTCCCTTCAATAGAGAGACCAGCTTGTCGTAGGAGCCGTGAACGTCGCCGATGGCGACGATGCGGGACACACCGGTCCATTCGTACTCGGGGACTCACCGGTAGCCCACAAGCTCGATCCTGCGAACAGACCGAGAAGACAGCACAGCAGGTGGCGCCACATCCATTCGGTCACAGGGCCAGCCCACAGGCGGCCTGTTGGCAAACACATAGAGTCTCCTCGCTCTTGGAGGAGATTCTAACCAGCGCGCTCTCCGCCCGACAAACGCAACCGGGTTGGCGCTGCTCTCGCTTGGGCGAGAACGCTCATGACAGGTAACATAGCGCCGTGAAATCCAGACTGACGACGATTCTGATCCTGGTCGTTCTGCTGGTGGGACAGGCGGCCAGCCTTTCGGCCGAGCTTCCACTCGACGCGGTCAAGGACGAGAAGATCCGCAAGGCCCTGCGAGAGGTCTCGCTACAGCTACTCTTCGGCAACCCGGTGATGACCCGCTCGAACGCCAGGGATATCGCCTGGGGTCTCTTCAATCGCGGCCTGAGCCAGGAGCGCACCGCCATGGGCTACGCCCTGGCCATGCAGGCGGTCGCCGAGGCGACTCTGCACCAGGACCGGGAGGCGCTCTGGCACTGGGACATGGCTCAGATCATGGTGCCGAACCTGCGGGCCGAACTGGTGCAGAGCTACAGTGGTCTGGTGGGTATGTTCGATGCCAGTCCCTTTCGCGATCAACCCTCGGCGATCGAGCGTCTGTCGGCCGAAGGTGAGTGGCTGCCTTCGGACGGCGGCGAGATTCAGCCCGCACGGGTCGTGGAGCGAGCCGACATTCCCTCGCCGAGCCGTAAGCGCAATGCCCTTGTCGGACAACGCGTCAAGGTGTCCTATCTGGTCGATACCCAGGGCAGGACCTATACCCCGGTGGTCGAAGAAGGTGGTGAGAACACCCTGGCGGTCTTCACCGTTCTCGAGTCCATCCTGGTGTGGCGGCACGAGTCAGCGACGATCGATGGCGACGCTCGGTGGTCGCGCACGGGCGGTGTCTTTTCGTTCCAGAAAGATCGGTAGTTTGAGTCGAGACTCCATCTATGAAAACCAGGGTCTGCATTGTCTGCTGCTCCTGGTATTGCTACTCCCCGTAAGCTGGATCAGCCGTACCGAAGGGTTCCTCGATGGCAGTTGGCTAGGTGTATCCACAGCCACCTGGTTCTGGCTCTCGATTCTGTTTCCCATTCTGCATCAGGTCTGGGTCTGGATCTGTTGGCGAATGGAGCTGCACTATCAATGGCTCAGCCGGAGTCTCGGACCCTGGGGGTTCAGAGTCTACGGTGCCGGTTTTGCGCTGCTCTCCTTGGCGCGGCTGTTCACCCTGACCACCACGGCCGTTGCTGATCAGGGCAGCCTGGACGCCAATCGGGGTCTACTCAATGCTCTGGCCCTCTTGTTGGCAATCCCTGTCTTCTACACCTTTTTCTCGGTGACACGGTATTTCGGCTATCGACGCGCTCTCGGCATCGATCACTTCGATCCCGCCTACCGAGCCAAGCCCTTCGTGCGAAAAGGCATCTTTCGGTTCACCCGAAACGGGATGTACACCTTCGGCCTGATGATCGTGTGGTTGCCGGGGCTGATCTGGGCCTCGAAGGCGGCGCTTCTGTCGGCCGTTTTCTCGCATCTCTATATCTGGGTGCACTACTACTGCACCGAGTTACCGGACATGCGGCGAATCTACGGGGCAGCCAGGGCCGACGAGTCCACAAAGAACAGCTGAACAGGGAGAACGAAGATGAGCTCAAAGAAGACTTCCACATTCCTGAGCAGCGTCGAATCGATGTTGGATCGAGCCATTGGGCTGATGGACCTACCACCCGGCCTGGGCGAGGTTCTCCAGCGCTGTCGAGCGGTCTATCAGATGCGATTCCCAGTGAAGATTGCGGGTAAATGGCAGATTTTCGAGGGCTGGCGAGCGAATCACAGCGAGCATCTCCTGCCGACCAAAGGCGGTATCCGCTATGCCCCGGAGGTCGATCAAGAAGAGGTCGAGGCCCTGGCCACCCTGATGACCTTCAAGTGTGCTGTCGTGGATGTCCCCTTCGGGGGGGCCAAGGAGGCTTGAAGATCGACCCCCGCAAGTACGAGCGCCACCAGATGGAACGGATCACTCGCCGATTCACCCTGGAGCTCGACAAGCGGGGCTTCATCAGTCCGAGCCAGAATGTGCCGGCCCCCGACATGGGTACCGGTGCTCGCGAGATGGCCTGGATGGCCGACACCTACCCCACGCTGCATCCCGACGATATCGACGCCATCGCCTGTATCACTGGCAAGCCCCCAGAGATGGGTGGGATTCGGGGCAGGGTGCAGGCGACCGGACGAGGCGTGCAGTACGCGCTCCGCGAGTTCTTCTGTTATCCGCAGGACGTGGAAGCCGCGGGTCTCGAGGGGGGCTTGGCCGGTAAGAGGGTGGTGGTTCAGGGTCTGGGCAATGTGGGCTATCACGCCGCCAAGTTCCTAGAAGAAGAGGACGGCTCCAAGATCGTGGCGATCATCGAGCGTGATGGCGCCCTTCGAAGCCCCAATGGGCTACCCGTCGAAGAGGTGCGCCAATACATCACGGCCAATGGCGGCGTGAAGGGCTTCCCCGGTGCGGATATCTGGAAGCGACCACAGGCCCTCGAAGATGCATGCGACATCCTGGTCCCGGCGGCCCTCGAGGGACAGATCACGGGTGAAAATGCGTCGAGGATCGAGGCGAAGCTCATTGCCGAAGCGGCGAATGGTCCCGTCACCGCCGAGGCCGACTTCCATGCTGCTCGAGGCGGGCAAGGTGATCCTGCCGGACATGTACGTCAATGCCGGAGGCGTGACCGTGTCCTACTTCGAGTGGACCAAGAACCTCGCACACATGAGGTTTGGCCGCATGGGGCGTCGGCTCATGCAGATGCGCTCGGAAGCAGCCATGGAGCTACTGGAGACCGTTCTCAAAACGCAGGTGCCTGAAGGGTTTGCCAAGGCTTTTCAGCAGGAGGCGGATGCGCGCAACCTGGTTCTCTCAGGGCTCGAAGACACGATGCGCGAAGCCTACGGTGGCATTCGCGGGGTGTGGCGCTCGCGGCACAACGGTTCCCGACAGCTTTCGAACGGCCGCCTACATCCCTGGCAATTGGCAAGGTGGCGCACCACCATCGCGAATACACGCTGGCATGATCGAAAGGCAGCGAACTTCATGAGTCAAGGTGAACAGTCCGCGGGCAGAACGAATCACGGGTTCTTCCAGCGCTTTCTCCATTCCGAAGTGGCCGGCAGCGTGGTGCTGCTGGGTGGCACGAGATCCTGGCGCTAATCTGGGCCAACTCACCGGCCGCCGACAGCTACCGGCAGCTGACCCAGACCTATGTCGGCATCTCCTGGGGCGACCACGGCTTCAAGCTGTCACTCCAGCACTGGATCAACGACCTTCTGATGGCGGTCTTCTTCTTCGTGGTCGGTCTCGAGATCAAGCGGGAGATGGTTCTCGGTGAGCTTTCTTCGTTCAAGCAGGCGATCTTGCCGGTGACAGCGGCGATCGGCGGCATGGTCGTGCCAGCAGCGATCTACCTCATGTTCAACGTCGGCGGCGAAGGTGAGGCTGGATGGGGAATCCCCATGGCGACCGACATCGCGTTTGCGCTGGGTATTCTCGCGATCTTTGGCAAGCGGGTACCGCTCGGGTTGAAGATCTTTTTGACCGCCCTGGCGATCGCCGACGACATGGGTGCCGTTCTGGTGATCGCTCTGTTCTATACGGAGAAGGTCAATCTGAGCGCGCTGATCGTGGCTGCGGTCTTCCTCTTCCTGCTGCTTGCGGCTTCCAAGGCCAATGTCCCATGAGTAGGCGTTTACGTCTTTCTCCTGCTCGGAGTCTGGCTGGCGGTCTTCGCCTCGGGCGTGCACGCCACGGTCGCAGGCATCCTGGTTGCCATGGTGGTGCCGGTCCGCGCTCGGCTGGATCCGCACCAGTTCGAGCGTGGACATGCTCGAAACGAGTTGGCGCAAGCTCGAGAGTTCCACGCTGACGCAGGAGAGCATGGTTTCGAACAACGAGCAGTACGAGGCCTTACGGACGATCGATCTTGCGGCTACCGACATGTTGCCGCCGGGCCTGGTCCTGGAGCGCTACCTGCACCTGGGGCAAGCGTTTCTGATCCTGCCGCTCTTTGCTTTCTTCAATGCGGGGGTCACGATTAGCGGAGATATCTTTCAGATCCTGGCCAACCCGGTGAGCCTCGGCATCGTATGGGTTTGGTGCTCGGCAAGCAGATCGGCGTCTTCTTTTTCAGCTGGTTGGCTATCAAGTCCGGCCGGGCTGCCCTGCCGTCCGGGGTCACCTCAGGACAGATCTGGGGCGCCGGTTTCGCTCGCCGGGTTGCGATTCACCATGTCG
>CAVQNG010000026.1:0-24448 GCA_963713825.1 uncultured Acidobacteriota bacterium | reverse complement strand
GATTCATATCTTGGCGATTCTTCGCTGGGCTGGCACTAGCTGCCAGCCTGGCGATGTCTGCCTGTCAGCCGGGAGCCGTCGAGAAAGCAGACCAGGCACCCAGCGGCAAGACGCCACCAGAGGGCACGCCACGGCTCGTCCTCCTCCTGGTGGTGGATCAATTCAGCGCCGATGACCTGGAGCGAGTTTCTCCGCTCTTCACCGGCGGTTTTCGCACCCTTCTGGATCGAGGGGTGAGCTTTACACAGGCGCATCACGCCCACGCTCTCACCGAGACCGCTCCTGGGCATGCCACCCTCGCCACCGGCTGCTTTCCTCGCCACCACGGCATCGTCAGCAATTGGTGGATCGAAGAAGGCAGCGTGGAGAGCCGGTGGGCCATCGATGACGATGTCTACGACGAGTCGCCCCAGGAGCTCGAGCGAACGACCCTCGGAGAGTGGATCAAGGCTACCTACCCGGAAGCCAAGGTCTTCGCAGCCAGCGGCAAGGATCGGGCAGCCATTCTGATGGGCGGAAAGGGAGCCGATGGCGCGTACTGGTTCGACGATGAAATTGGCGGATATGAAACCTCGGAGTATTACGTCGAGCCGGAATGGCTCCGGGATTTTGACGACAGGAAACTCCTCGACGTGAGATTCGGCGAGGTGTGGGAGCCCCTTCCGTTGGCACCCGAGTCCATCGAGGAGCTTCAATTGGAGGAGCTCGACTTCGGACCATTCCATAAAGAGCTACCCATCACCTTCGGCCCACCACGACCCGCTCCCGATGAGAGCTTCTACTCTGCGATTCGCGACTCCCCGTGGTGGGATGCGTACCTGGCTCAGTTCGCCCGCGTGCTCATCGAAGCCGAGGACCTGGGGTCCGATGGCAGCCCGGACCTTTTGGCTCTGAGCTTCTCGGCGCCGGACTATGTGGGGCACGATCATGGGCCGAACAGCAGGGAGTACATCGATACCCTACTGCGCCTGGATCGTACGGTGGGCTCGCTTCTCGACTACCTCGACGAGAGAGTGGGACTCGAGAATATGGTCGTTGGATTCAGCGCCGATCATGGCGTGGTCCCGGTGCCCGAGGTACGCCACGACCAGGGTCTGACAGGCCGGCGGGTGGACTCGGAAACGGTGGTCTGTCTGCAGCAGGTCGGAGCGCAACTGGCAAAGAAGTACGGAGTGGACAGCTGGCTGGTGCCAGGGCCAAGGTTGGTCCCGGACCTGATCGAGCTGACAGGTCGACCACGGGTCGAACTGGAGGAGGAAACCGCTGGTCTACTCGAGCAATGTCCCGCGGTCGAGGCGGTCTGGACCAGCTCGGATCTGCAGCAAGAGGTCGACGAGAATGAGCACTTCCGGTGGCTGTTTGCGAACAGCTATTACCCAGAGCGCAGCGCCGACTTCCTGATCCAGTTCGAGGAGTACTTCATGCCGTCGGTGGGCAATGTCACCACCCATGGGTCGCCGTACGAGTACGACACCCACGTTCCTTTCGTTGTTCTGGCTCCGGGCCTGAAACCCGAGACGCTGGAGGTTCCCGCCAGGACGGTCGACCTGGCACCGACGCTCGCGCACCTGATGGGCATCCCGATTCCGGATGAAGTCGATGGCCGGCCCCTTGTCGAGGCCGCGACTCCCTCTCCCTGATCTGCCCGCCCTCCCATCCGGCTTGGGGCTTGGGTCCTGGGTAACAGGGGCATAGGGCAGTAGGGGTCTAAGGGGGTAGGGGTTCAGTCGGGTGGCGCCTCTCCTGGCCGATCGTCCTGCTCTCCAACGAGGTTGTAAGCCGGAGGTCCATCCGGGTGGTTCGCAGGGGGACGGCGTCGGCCTTGTAGGGGAGCCCCTTGCGGGCTCCCGCGGGAGGGGGCAAGCCCCTCCCCTTGTATCTTTATCTCCTCAGAAACAGAGAGCCCTCTGGTACGGAGGGCTCTCAAGGTCAAGAGGCAGCGGGGATTAGACGCTGCTCCCTCCCGACGGCCGTAGAGCCTGAGCGAGTAGATAAGCGCCCCCGCCGATGCCGCACCGTATCGAAGGCCGTACTGAGCCTGTATGTGCAAGGTAGGCACCGACCTCTTGACCCTCCCAGTTTACTGAAACTGCGAGGAGGTAAGCATGCAGCCCATCACCTGGATTGGCATCGACATCGCAAAACAGGACTTCGTCGCCGCGCAACGATCCCAGACTGACTTCGAGACGCAGTGCTTCCCCATGACGGAGGAAGGCTTTGAGGCTTTTCAGCAGTGGCTGCCGAAGACCTCAGGGCTCGGCATCGTCTTTGAGGCCACAGGACCTTACTGGCTGCCTGTGGCCCGCTGGCTCGACGGTCTCGAACCCTCGATCCCCTACGCCTGCATCAATCCCCGGCGGCTACGCGACTTTGCCAAAGCCTCGCCCGAACGCAGCAAGACCGACGCCATCGATGCCGCTTTGCTGGTGCACTTTGCCGAAACCTTTCCACCGGCTCTCGAGCCGCCGAAATCCCGGCGCGCCCAGACCCTGCGGGCCCTATGGCGCCATCACCTGGAGCTGCAGGGCTTGCTGGACCGAGCCCGTGACCGGCAGGAAAAGGCCTTGGCCGATCCCCAGCTACCGACTCAGCTCGCCACCAGGCTCCAGAGCCTGCTCGACGCCTTGAAGCTCGAGCTCGACCAAGTCGAGCGAGAGGCTCACGACCTCGTGCAACACGACCCTCAGACACGACAGTCCTACCGACTGCTGCTCTCGATCCCAGGCATCGGACCCAAAACCGCGCTCACCCTACTGGCCGAGTATGGGCCCCAACTCCTCCAAGCCAACCCGAAACAACTGACCCGCTACGCTGGACTGGAACCGATCCTGTTTGAGTCTGGATCCTCGGTGCGGAAACGACCCCGCATCTCCAAGCAGGGCAACTGGCGACTCCGGCGTGCCCTCTATATGGCAGCGCTTGTCGGCGTGCGATGGAACCCCATCCTCAAGACCTTCTATGAACGCAAACTCCAACAAGGACTCGCCAAGAAAAGCGCTCTCGTCGCCGCCATGAGGAAACTCCTACACCTCGTCTACGGAGTACTCCTACACCAGCAACCCTTCAACCCACACTATGAGGAAACTTGATTCTCAAGACCGTATCTACATCTACATCGGGAAGACTCGGAGATAGCAGGGTCGGGGGCCCCATTGCCCCAAAGATCGGCCGGAAGGTACGACCGGCCGCCTCAACCCCCAAGCCCTCAAAGGCCCGGACGGTTCAACCCCCGAGCGAGCCCGGCACAGCCGGGCTACGCGACATAGACCGTCTTGATGTTGACGAACTCGCGGATACCGAACGAGCCGAGCTCACGACCGTAGCCTGAGCCCTTGATGCCGCCGAAAGGCAAGCGCGGGTCCGACTTCACGAAGGTGTTGACGAAGCAGGAGCCGGCCTGAAGTCGCTGCGCTGCAATCTCCTCTCCTCGCGCGACATCTCGCGTGAATACCGCCGCCCCCAACCCGAAAGGCGTGTCGTTGGCGACGCGGATGGCCTCCTCTTCATCGGCCACGGGCACAACAGCGGCCACGGGTCCGAAGAGCTCCTCCTCGTAGGCGGCCATTCCCGCCGTCACGTCCGTGAGCACGGTCGGAGGATAGAAGGCGCCGGGGCCTTCTGGGACCTCGCCTCCCAGCAGACAGCGTGCTCCGCCCTGGAGACTGCGCTCGACCTGGTCGTGCAACTCGTCGCGCAGGTCGGCCCTGGCCATGGGCCCGACTTCGGTCTCCTCCTGCATGGGGTCGCCAACACTCTGACGCCCCATGAGCTCTACGAGCCGCTTCTCGAACTCTCCGCGCACCGCATCAGGAACAATGAAGCGCTTGGCGGCGATGCAGCTCTGGCCTGTATTGAGGATGCGGCCAGTCACACAGGCTGCCACTGCAAGTTCCAGATCGGCATCCTCGAGAATCACATAAGGGTCGCTACCTCCCAACTCCAGGACGGTCTTCTTGAGAAGGGATCCAGCCATCGCCGCGACCTGGCGCCCGGCCGGCGTGCTGCCCGTGAGAGTGACCGCCGCGACTCGCGGATGCTCGATGGCGACGCTGGCGGCCCGGCTACCTAGGACCAGGGTGCGAAAGGCGCCTTCGGGAGCTCCAGCCTCCCGGAAGAGGTCCTCGATGGCGAGAGCACAACCCTGCACGTTGCTCGCGTGCTTGAGCGCTGCCGTGTTGCCGGCCATCAGCGCCGGAGCTGCGAAGCGCAGCACCTGCCAGAACGGGAAGTTCCAGGGCATTACAGCGAGCACCACGCCGAGAGGCTCGAAGCAGACGTAGCTCTTGGTGGCATCCGTCTCGACGATCTCGGACGACAGATGACTCTCGGCATTCTCCGCGTAGTAGTCACAGACCCAGGCGCACTTGTCGACCTCGGCCCGGGCCTGGGTGATGGGTTTTCCCATCTCGATCGTCATGAGCTCGGCGAGTCCGTCTCGACGCTCGCGAAGAAGACCACCGACCCGCTTCAGAAGCCTCGCTCGGTGCTGGAGGTCGGTACGGCTCCACTGGAGAAAGGTCTCATGGCAGGTGACGAGAATTTCTCCCACCTCGTCAGGAGTCATCTCTTCGTATGTGGCGATCCGCTCGCCGGAAACAGGATTCAGGCTCTCGAGTGTCATCGGAATTCCCCGCTTGCTAGAGGATCATGGCGATCGCCAGGCAGAGGGCGAGCACCGTGTTGGTGGTCAGGTTCCAGATCACATTGGCGCCGAGCGCCGGCAGAGGTACTGGTTCGAGCGGTGTGGTGAGGGCCCATCGGCTCGGTCCGATCAGCGCCAGACTGGGCAGGCAGGCCAGAAGACAGAGGACGGGCAGGGAACCGATAGCCACCGCGGCAAGAAGGCAGAGCGGCACCGCCCACCCGAACACTACATAAGTTCGTGCGGCGCCAACACGCCCCATGAGACGCACCAGATTCCTGCGCCCGCCTTCCTGGTCAGCTTTCTCGTCGGGAAATTCGTTGAGCAGAAGGAGATTGAAAGTCATGAAGAACGGGGGGATCGAGGCTGCCACGGCCGCGGCCCCGAGCTCGCCACCTTGAACCATGGCGGTGCCCAGGACGGGAAGGGTCCCCAGCCCGAGACCAGCGAAGATCTCGCCGACGTAGGCCCGGGCGAGCAGCTCGCTGTAGCCCAGCACGCTGACGGCGCCCAGCACGAAGATCGGCAGCAGCTTCCAACCGAACTCAAAGAAGAAGTAGATGCCGATCCCCAGTCCCAGCAGAGCTGCCCCGAGGCCCAGGTAGAGAGCCGCGCTGGCCGGGAGTGCTCCAGATGGCAGAGTGCCGCTGCCGCCGCTGAACGGGGTGCGCTCCGTGGCCAGATCGATGCCACGGCGGAAGTCGCTGTACTCATTCAGCGAATTGACCGACACGTGCATGGCCGTCAAACCGACCAGAGCGAGCAGCGTGTTGATGAAGTCGAAAGTGCCGTCGTAGGCTGCAGCGGCGGTACCCACCGCTACCAGGGTGACCGGTAGCAGCAAAAACTTGGCGCGGGCGATGCCGAGGAAAGCCTTCATGAGATGGCTCCACGCGGGACTGACCAGTTAGTAGTTGGCACCCTCCCACTCGTCGCCCAGACACATACCGAGCTCCCGGGCGGTGCATACGGTGTCGGAGTCCAGGGGAACGGTCTTCATGCGACTCGTCGCATCAGTCAGGGGGACGGTCTTGACCGTCGGCGGGTCGAGGGCCACCATGACGTTGGTCTGACCCTCCGCCAGGACCCGGACCGCGGCTGCTCCGAATCGCAGGGCCAGGATCCGGTCGCGGGGGGTGGGAGTGCCCCCCCGCTGCAGGTGTCCCAGGACCACGTTGCGAGTCTCTTTGCCGGTGCGTTCGGCGATCTGAAGGGCGACCTGCACACCGATGCCACCGAGTTGGATCTCCCGGCCCAGTTCTTTGGGGCCCTGGGCCACCATCTCGCCGTCCACGGGTCGAGCACCTTCGGCCACCACCACCAGGCTGAAGCGACGCCCCCTCGCTTCGCGGCTCATGATCTTCCGGCAGACGATGTCGATGTCGAACGGAATCTCTGGGATGAGGGCCACGTCGGCACCTCCGGCGATGGCGGAGTGTAAGGCGATCCACCCCGCGTAGCGTCCCATGACCTCGACGGTGAAGACCCTCTCATGGGCCTCGGCGGTCGAGTGGAGGCGATCCACGGCTTCGGTGGCCACCGTGACGGCAGTATCGAAACCGAAGGCTACGACAGTGCCTGCCAGATCGTTGTCGATGGTCTTGGGCACTCCGACGATCGGGATGCCTTTGTCCGCCAGGCGGTGTGCGATGCGCATCGAGCCATCACCCCCGATGGCGATCATGGCGTCGAGGCCGAGCCGGTGAAAGTTCTCCACCAATTCGTCGGACCGGTCGATCGTGGTCTCGGTGCCATCGGGCAGCTTCATCGGCATCTCGAACGGATCGCCCTTGTTGGCCGTGCCCAGGATCGTGCCCCCCAGGTGCGTGATGCCGCGCACGCGACCATGATCGAGGGTCTCGATCTTGCTGGTGTCGAGAAGCCCGGCGTAGCCCTTCTGAATGCCGACCACCTCCCAACCACGCCGAATGCTGGACAACACGATGGCCCGAAGAACGGCATTGAGCCCGGGCGCGTCTCCGCCTCCCGTGTTGACGGCGATGCGGCGGATCTTGTCAGCGGTCATGGAGACTCCTCGGGGAAGGTTGCAATCAGTGCACGAGTCTATCTCGGTCGCTGCCCTGAGGTAGAGTGCCGCCCGGAGAGCGAGCCATGTCGGAAGAGCCGAATCGAGAGGGAGCCACAGCCGAGCGGGTGGCCTTTGCCTTCCGTCCCTGGGTGCGACGCAGCTGTCGGAAGGCGATGGTCTGGGGAGTCGGGGTCGTGGCGCTTCTGGGTGGGGTGGCCTGGTTCTTCAAGACCCCGGGCTCCGCACCACTCGGCCGTGCCTTCGGGGTGCTGCTGTTCTACGGTGTGCTGTTCTGGTTGACGCTCTTCAAGATCTGGTGGACGGCTGGCAAGCCGGCCGTTCTGGTCGGGAGGAACTTCCTTTCCTACCAACCCCTGCACACTTTCCGTGTGCGCCGGATTCCCTATGCTCGCGTGCTCTCCAGTGCGCCTCGCAAGGAGACAGAATCACTGCGCATCGTGCACGAGAAGAAGCTCGGCCAGGGCCGCGAGTTCTTCCTGAACCTGGCGGTCGTAGACGGACGCCACTCGTTTCTCGACCTGCTCGGCGAGCGCCTCGAATCCGCCGGCCTCAAACCCGTACCGAACGAGCCCAACAGCTGGTCTCGCCCCGGCTGGCACGAGCCGGGGGTAGGGCAATAGGGGCTGAGGCGCTCGAGGGTTGAGCCGGCCGATCGGACCAGGGATCTTCCTCGTCTGCGGCCTCACGCGACCAGCCCCTCCGACGAGGGAGACCCATGGCCCGATCTACCACCCTCGTGACGCATTCGTGAGTCCGACTGCTGACTCACCCCTTGTGCCCTTGCGCCCCTATAAGCTAAGGCCCTATTGCCTTCATCGGTGCCCGAGGTTCGTCAGGTGGTTCGTCAGGGGGTGCCGAGTCGAGCGCAGCGCAAGGGCCATCAAAGAGCACAAGAGCTGAGGCGCGATGACGAGACAAGGTGGCGGCCCCCCATTGCAGTCTGAGTAGCCGACGCCGTCCCCCTGCGAGCCACCCGGACGGGCCTCACGATGGTCAGTTGTTCAGGACGCGGTGGACGAAGTCGCGCCAGTCGGAACGGGCGGCGTGGGCGCGGTCGAAAGACCATTCGGGGTCTTGGGTGTAGCTCACGGGAGTACCGCCGCTCAGTGACGTCGAGTCGGGCTCGAGACCGACGGCAGCGAGACGGGCGATGCCGGCCAGCCCCGGCTCCTCTTCCGCCGACACCTCGACCGGAATTTGAGTGAGATTGGCGATCAGGTCGACGAGAGCCCTGCAGCGGGTCAGTTTCCCACTCAGCCGGAAGACTTCCGCTGCGGCTCCCGAAGCGGCAAGCGTCTCGAAGCAATCCACGACCCGCATGGCCACGCCGACCAGCACACCAGCGGCAAGCTCAAGAGGCGAGGTGTGAGCACCGGTTTCCTGGACGACTGTTCGGATCTCGGGGCGCCACCAGGGTGTACCGAGCCCGGCAAGAGCGGGCAAAACGCGTGGGAGGCGTTCGGGCTCCAGGGGACGCTGGCCCCATTCCTCGGGGCCGAGACCGGTTTCGCCCGAGATCCAATCCATGGCGGAGCCGGCGCTGTTGACGGCTCCTTCGAGCTGAAAGTGCCGATCGGACGAGGAGCTCGCGACAACCGCCGAGAGCAGACCTGGATGACGGCGGAGTTGGTCCCCGGTGCCGGCGAGCACAAAGGCGCCGGTGCCAAAGTGGGCCGCCGTGACTCCTTCCTCCCAACCGCCCTGCGCCAGCAGGGCTGCTTGTTGATCGCCAGCAACTGCGGTCACGGGGAGGCCTTGCCACTGGCCTCGAAAGCCGATCGAGGGCCTGAGCCGCGGCAAGGCAGCGCGAGGAATCTCGAAAAGGTGACAGAGGGTCGGATCCCAGGCGTCGGCCTCCAGGTTGTAGAGCAGGGTGCGGCCGGCGTGCCCACCTTCGGTCGAGGGCTCGCCCGTAAGATGGTGCATGAGAAAGGCATCGAGGGTTCCCGCTACGACCTCGCCGGCTTCAGCACGACGGCGGAGACCGGGTTGGGAGCTCAACAATCGACTCAGTTTTGGTGCGGCGTAGTGGGGCGACAGGTGAAGACCGCTGCGTGAGGCGACTTCGGGGGCGTGCAGGGCGAGTCGCTCGACAACGTCTGTGGCACTGCCGTCCTGCCAGGAGATGGCCGGGGTCAGCGCACGGCCGTTGGACTGTTCCCAGAGCAGGCAAGTAGATCGCTGGCAAGTGACGCCGATGGCAGAGAGAGGCCCGGCCTCTTGAAGCCGAGCCAATAGGGCCTCGACTGTCTCGAGCAGCGCATGTGGATCGTGTTCGAAGGACGCGCCGTTGGCGTAGACCTCGACCGGCAAGGATGTGCTGAGTCGGCAGCTTCCGTCCAGGGAGTAGAGCCCGCCCTTCGCGAGAGTGGATCCGAGATCCACAACGGCCAGAGAGAGATCGTCCGAGGTCATCGAGCTGACCTGGCGAGACTCTTGCGGAGCTTGCCGGGGTAGTCGGTAAAGATACCGGCGGCACCCCGGTGCAGTACATTGCGGGCGAGGAATGGCCGGTTGATCGTGTAGACCAGGGGTGGTTTGCCGGCTTCGGCCGCCGCCAGCAAGAACTCACGACGAGCGAGCTTGCGATGGCAATGCACACTGAAGGAGTCCAACTCGATCGCGGCTTCCAGGAGCGCGCCCGGTTTGCGATCCCCGATCGGTGCGACCCGATACTCAGGCAGCCACGCCTTGAGCTCGGCCAGAAGAGACCAATCGAAGCTGGAGAACAGAACCTGGTGTCGCCCCTCGAGGGCTGCGGCCAGGGTGTTGCTGATGGCCTTTGGATCGGCACCGCGGCGTTTGATGTCGAGAATCAGGGGCTGGGACTCCGGCAGGGCCCTGAGGATTTGCTGGAGTGTGGGTGCCTCGATGCCACTACCCTTTCTTAGCGCTCGCTGAAAGCGGTACAGGGTCAGAGATTCGACGGGCGCCTTGCGCTGCAGTCCGGCTCGCAGCTCGACATCGTGAAAGGCGACGAGTCGGCCGTCACGGGTCAGCCACAGGTCGAGCTCGATGACGTCAGCACCCTGCTCGACCGCCAGCAGGAAGCTCTCGAGTGTGTTCTCGGGGGCCTCTCCCGAGGCTCCGCGGTGGGCCAGGATCCAGGGTGGGGAGGGCAGGTCGAAGGTCTTCACCTCGGGTCATTCTGCCCGATGGTGGAAGCTGGCCGCAAACGGGGTGCGAACTAGAGGCTGGCGGTACAATCCTTATCTATGCCGAAGCTCGCCCCGCTACCGACGCCAGGTGACCGACTCTCGATACCCGGGTTCACCATCGGGCATGGCTCCGATACCCAGGGCATGACCGGCGTGACGGTCCTTCTCTGTCCGGAAGGAGCTACCGCTGCCGCTGAGGTGCGGGGAACCGCGACCGGTACCCGACAGTTCGACTCCCTGATGCTCACCCACAGCCTGGCGAGCAGGGCCCACGCGGTGGTATTGGCGGGGGGCAGTGGTTTCGGCCTGTCGTGTGCCGACCTGGTCGTCGAGCATCTGGAGCGCGGCGGCTTTGGATTCGACACCGGGCTCGGGGTGGTGCCGGTGGTACCGACTGCCATCCTCTTCGATTTGGGCTTCGGTGACCCGGCAGCCCGTCCGGGCTCCGATCTGGTGGAGGCGGCGCTGTTTTCTGCCGCTTCCGGCCTGATCACCTCGGGCAGCCTCGGGGCGGGGACGGGTGCCACCGTCGGCAAGGCTCTGGGGCCTGCCAGCGGCATGAAGGGCGGCTTCGGGTTCGTCAGCTTCAGCCTGCCAGATGGGCCGACCGTGGCCGCGGCTGTGGCTGTCAACGCTTTCGGGGATGTGCGCCACCCCGACACCGGGAAGTGGCTCGCTGGCTGTCGAAGGGCCCCTGATTCACTCGACCCGGCCGATGCTCGCCGGGTCATGATGTCGTTGCCGCCGACCCTGGGCCATGCCTGGGAGTCCAATACGACGCTGGCCGTCGTGATGACCGACGCCGATCTCGACAAGGCGGCGCTGCGCAAGGTCTGTGAGATGGCCTTCGGTGGTTTCTACCGCTGCTTCGTTCCAGCGCTCTCCCTCTACGATGGCGACCTGGTGGTGACTCTCGCCACCGGGGATGTGCCGGCGCATCTCCATCAGGTCGGAACCCTGGCTGAAATGGCCGTGGCGCAGGCGATCGTACGCGCTATCGAGAAGGCTGACGGCTTCGACCTGCTGCCGACATGGAGCGATCTCGCTGGACCCGCATGATTCATGCGGGCACCGTCCTACAGAGCTTGACTCGACCACGACGAAGTCAAGCTATGGGAGATACTCAGGGCTCCTCGCTCGCAATGTTGGATGACGCGGGTGCCATCACCAGGGAGAAACGGAAGGGAAAGCGCTTTCGCACCTCCGAGGTTTCCTGGGCATCAGCCAACTCCTGAATTCTGTCCAAGTGCCAAGCTTGGTCTGCTGACAGCTTTCCATCGTAGAGCGCAACACGCCCCGCGCCGAGGAGCGGAAGCAGTAGTCGGGCGAGTAGGCGAGCCAGCAGCGACTGGCGTAGATCGACGACGAGCGCAGCCCGTCGGCAGACACGGCGCATTTCGGCCAGGATTGTCGAATTTTCCGGCTCGTCAAAGTGGTGAAAGAAGAGGTTGGACAGGACCCAGTCAAGAGCTCCGGTGCGGAACGGCAACTGCTCTGCGGAGGCCACGACTCTCAGCTGACGGTGACCGCGTTGGCGTCCGATCACCAGATGGCAGAGCTTGAAGTCGACACCGATGGTTTTGAGCTCGACCCCACCGCACCGACTGTCGCTGGCCAAGACGGCGGAGACCTGCCCGGAACCAGTGCCGATATCCAGCAGCACCTGCCCTCGCCCGTCAGGAACAAGGCGCTGTTTCAGTGCACGGCGGGCCGCCAGCAGTCCCAGCGTCCATCGATTGATCCGCTCGAGATCGGCGAGCGCTCGCTCCGTCTCGGCGAAGGAGAGCGTTGGAGAGTCCATGAGCTCGGGAGTACGCCGTGGATGGTTGAGATCGGTCATGAGAAGCTGGTCGGTGCCGATTGTGTCAGAGCCGATTGAGGAACTGGGGCAGACAGCATACGATCGGCCCGTCTGAGAACGATGAAGCGATCTTCGTCTCGCGTCGAGACTCTCCGTGGACTGGTGCCAGCAGCGGTCGCCGCGACCCTGCTTCTGGCCGCGCCGTTGTGGGAGCGCTGGCTGCCGGCCCCAGAGTCGACGGCTCGCTGGCCATACCTGGTGCTATGTATGGTCGCCGTCGCGGCTAGCCTGCACGGATCGAGGCAGCGCTGGACCCTCAACCTGGGGACGATGGCCCTACCCGTGACGGTGGGTTTCTTTGGCAGTGCGTTGGCCGCGTGGCTGGTGGTGATTGCCTACATCTCGAGGGAAGTGCTGCTACGCCTGTTGCCTTCGAGGCCGGCCCGTCCGGCCCGAACAGGGCTGTCGATGGAGTCGGTGGGTGGGGGCGGCCGACTCGTACTGGCAACCCTTGCTGCGGGTTGGGTCTGGCAGGGCGGCAGAGCCAACGAGAACCTGGGCTGGCAGCTGCTGGCGGTTGCCACCTATCTCGTGGTGTTCTTGGCGCTGCAATTGCTGGACCTCCAATGGGCGCGGCGACTGGTGGGACTGCGATGGGTGGAGCTGGCCGGGTCGGCGAGTCTCGACTGCGTCGGCTGGCTGGTGGGTATGGCCTTCGTCCCGGTGGTGGCGACCCTGGGCTGGCCCGTGGCTCTCGTGCCGCTTCTGGCCCTGGGCCTGCTGGCAGCCGAGACGGCGAGGAACCTCCACCTGCGCCGGCGGGCGGTCGGTCAGGTCTCGGAGCTCTGGGAGGTGACGCGAGCCGGCCACCGAATCATTTTTCGCAGCCCCGATTTGGCCGGCATGGTCGGCCAGGTCCTGGAGGAGTGTCGCAACGTGGTGCCGTTCTCCTGGTTCCAATTCGAGCTGCTGCAAGGAGACGGTGGCCCCAGGAGCTGGTTCGCGGGGCCCGATGATCAAATCGAAGAGGGTCTTCCCGAGCCGGCCGATAGCCCACCCGCGATGCCCGGCATCCACCGGCGCTCGTCGTGGAAGATCCTCGGCCGCGAGTTGAAGGGTGATGGAGAGACGATCGCGCGGGTGCGGTTCTGGTGCGACCCGCGGCGCCTCGAACCCACCTCGGTGGAGCTGTTGGACTCCCTGTTGCCACAGGTCGCCTCCTCGGTCCATCGAGCGCTGCTCGATCGACGTGCCAAGCATGACTCACTGACGGGCCTGGCCGATCGAGGGGTTCTGGAGGCCCGGCTCGAGGCTGTGTTCTCGGCGATCCGCGACGAAGGCGGCACGATGGCGGTCATCATGTGCGACCTGGATCGATTCAAGAAGGTCAACGACACCTACGGGCACGACGTCGGTGACCGGGCGCTCCTACGAATCGCGGAAGTGCTCGAGAAGCACCGCCGCGAGACCGACCTCTGCTGCCGATATGGCGGCGAAGAGTTTGCAGTGGTCCTGGATCAGACCAACGGAGAGACGGCGCAACGGGTGGCGGAACGACTTCGCCTGGAAGTACAGCGTACGGTGTTCACTGCGAAGGACGAGAGGGTTCATCTTCGCCTGAGCGCCGGCATCGCGGCCTACCCTGAGCTGTTCGTCAAGGATGGCAAGGAGTTGCTCGTCCTGGCCGACGAAGCCCTGAGGATGGCCAAGAGCCAGGGGCGCAACCGCAGCCTGTTGCACCTGGGTCGCGGCAAGTACCGTAAATCCGATGGCACGGTGTTGGAAGCGGACAAGCCGCCGGCAGAGCCGAAAGCCCCAACGCTGTTCGCCTGAGCTCAGGGTCGCCAGAAGGCACGACTGAACAGGGCGACGATCGAGTAGATCTCGAGCCTCCCCATCCACATCAGCAGGACCATCAGGGCCTTGTCCCAGCCACTGAAGAAGGCGAAGTTCTGGGTTGGTCCGACCATGGCGAGCCCCGGGCCGATATTGCCCAGTGTGGCAGCGGACGCGGTGGCGCTGGTTACAAGATCAGGACCCGAGATGCTCAGCAACAAAGTGCCGAGACCCCAGATACTCAGGTAGAGGATAAAGAAACCCGCCACGCTGCGAACGATGGCGTCGGGCACCGACTTGCCACCCACGAAGACCGCCATCATCGTGTTGGGACTGAAGATCAGGCGCGCCTCACGGAACGCCGAGCGCAAGCCGATCAGCATGCGCATCACCTTCATCGAGCCTCCCGTCGAGCCAGCGCAGCCACCGACGAACATAAGACCGACGATCAGCATGCGCGACAGCACGGGCCAGGTGTCGAAATCGGCGGTGGCGAAACCGGTGGTCGTCATGATGGAGACGGTTTGGAAGGCGGAATCCAGGGCGGCCCGCGGCCCGTTCTCGTAGGCGCCCCTGCGCAGCAGGTCGAAAGTGATGACCGCTGCGATACCGAGCATGACGTTGAGATAGAGACGGAACTCGGGATCTCGATAGAGATTCCAGCCGCGGCGCTTCCTGAGGCCGTAGAAAAGGGAAAAATTCGTGCCGGCCAGGACCATGAAGATGATGATGACGATCTCCACCAGTGGTGACTGGAACGCGGCCACCGATGCGTTGCGTGGCGAGAACCCGCCAGTGGACATCGTGGAGAAGGTGTGGGTCAGGGCGTCGTACAGGTTCATGCCGCAAGCCATCAGCAGGACCGTCTCGGCACCGGACAGCAGCAGGTAGATCTTCCAGAGAACCCCCGCGGTGTGGGTAATTCGAGACCCGAGTGCCTCGGAAGTCGGGCCGGGCACCTCGAGTTTGTAGAGGAAGCGAGCGCCGGGGCCCAACTCCGGGAGAAGCGCCACGAACAGGACGATGATCCCCATGCCGCCCAGCCATTGGGTGAAGCTGCGCCAGAACAGGATGCCGAGGGCGTGACCCTCGATCGCGGTCATCACCGAGGCGCCGGTTGTCGTGAAACCGGAGGCCGACTCGAACAGCGCGTCGATCGGACTCAAGAACGTGCCAGCGAGCAGATAAGGGATCGCCCCGAAGAGCGAGGCCAACACCCAGCCGCCCACCACGACGAGAATTCCCTCCCGGCGGTAGCTCTCGCCCTTTTCGCCGCCGATGCCGACCATGATGCCGCCCGCGATGGCGGTGATCAGGCTGGACACCAGGAAGGCGATGACCACCTTCCACTCACCGTAGAAGGCGGAGCAGAGCGCCGGGGCCAGGTTCATGGCCGCCAGCAGCAAGACAAGTCTGCCGAGGAAGCGAAGTGGAACGCGAAAATTCACCGGAGCAATCTCACGACCGTTCGCGGCCCGGGAACAGCAGGCGGACAGTATCCAGCTCGGATTCGTGGACGAAGAGGATCACCAGATCCCCGGCCTCCAGCCGGTCGTTGCCGCGCGGCACGAAGACATCGTCACCCCGCATAACAGCACCCACGATCATGCCGCGCGGTGGGCTCATCTCGGCGAGGGTGACGCCGGAGGCGGGGCTCGCCTCGGCCAACTTGCGCTCCAAGACCTGGGCAGCACCCTTGTGCAGAGACACGATGTTGGCGCTGTATCCACTTTCGATGTACTCCTCGATCCGCTCCCGGGCCAGCGTCCGAGGACTGAAGACCTCCTGCATTCCGAGTCGTCTCCAGAGCTGCGTCGTCTCCGACCGGTGCACCATCGCCAGGACCTGTTCGACGCCGAGCTCCTGGGCCAACAAGCAGGCCATCAGATTGCTCTCGTCGTTGGCCGTGAGGCCGACGAAGCTCTTGGCAAGGCCGATTCGCTCGGCCTTGAGCAAGGCCAGATCGGTGGCGTCGCCGTGAATGATCTCGAATTGGGGAAACTCGGCGGCGAGTCGCTGAGCGACACTCTTCTCGATCTCGATGATCTTGACGGGAATCTCCAAAGGGGCGAGGGCCCTGGCGACGGAGCTGCCGGTTTCGCCACCGCCCGCGATGACGACCTTGCCGATCACCTTTCGATGATTGCTGACGGCCAGTTCGGCTTGCTCGATGACATCCGAAGTGCCGAGAATCAGCGCGTCATCGCCCTCCTGCGCCTGATCGTCCCCACCGGGAATGATGAGATCGTCGCCACGATAGAACGCAGCGACCAAGGAGTTCCTGGGGAGCACTACATCCCGCAATGGTTGTTTGACCAGCGGCGAGTCGGCGTCGAGGTGGATCTTGCGAAGCTGGACCTTGCCGGCCGCCAGATACTCGACCGCCATGGTGGCATGACCGTGAATCTCGTTGAGGACGCGCGTTGTGGTCAGGAGCTGGGTGGAAAGCAGAAGGTCGACCGCGAATACCTGCTCCAGGAGCCGACGGTAGGTGATGACCTCTTCGGCTACCGCTACCCGCACAACGGTCCGTTGAGCTCCGAGAGCCTTGGCGAGATTCGCTGCCGCCAGATTGGACTCATCGGACGAAGAGACCGCCATGAAGAGCTCACAGCCTTCGACTCCGGCAGCCGCGAGAACGGGCGGATGGGCGCCGTTGCCGCCGACCACTCGCACATCCAGCTCCTCGTCAATGCGCTCCTGGCGGGCCGGGTCCAGCTCGATGACGGTGACATCTTCGCCCTGCTGGGAAAGGGTCTGGGCCAGGTGGTAGCCCACCTCGCCAGCCCCCATGACCACGTAGTGTTTTCGATTCATGGTGTTTCAGTGACCCTGTGATCGCATGATCGATTGACCCCAAGGATTGTAGCCCGAAATCCGGCGAAGAAAGGCGGATCGTGTGCTGAGAAGGGCGGTGACTCCGTGGAGCTCGAAGCCGGCGATGCGACAGGGGAGTGCGGAACCTTGTGCTAACGTCTGTCTGCCGAAATCGGGCGCCATTGCCTGAATTCCGCGAGAGGAGAGAGTGATGCTGAGATCCATCGTTATCTGCGCGGTGATCTGCCTGATGGTAGCCGTCAGCGTTGCGGCGCAAGATGTGGACATCCGCGCGAAAGACGGAGTGAGCTTCTCCAAGTACGCGACCTACGCATGGGCTCCGCACCTCGACGTAGAGGGCGATCATCCGGTGGCCGACGGCTCTCCTCTCGACGTGACGATCAAGAAGGCGGCTGACGCCGAGCTCGAGCGCAAGGGCTATGAGCGGGTCGAACGGGAGCAGTCGCCCGACTTGATGATCAACTACGTCGGCTTCGGCACCGACATGACCGATATCGAGGGGGTGACGAAGCAGCTGGCACCGGGGGTCAAGTGGATCGGCGACCCTCAGGCCCATTCGATGCGCTCCTATCGGGAAGGAACCTTGGTCTTCGAAGTCGTCGACACCGCGACCGAGGAGATGGTTTGGAGCGGTTGGGTGACCGAGCTGGCTCGCACTTTCGAGAAGCTCCGGGCGAAGGCCTCCAAAGCCACGCGCCGGGTGTTCACCCACTTCCCAGAGAATTGAAGTCCGAGGAGCTTTAGGGGTCGAAATGCTGGGTGATCGCTTCTGGCATCGGTATTCGCGAGAAGAGCGCAACGTCACGCTGCTGTTCTCCCTGATCGTCCTGTTCATGCTCTATCCGATCTCGGTGGAGTTCGGAGCGGTCCGCTTTTACCGACTGGCCTTCGTCGTCGAGTTGATCCTGGCTTCGATCAACCTCGGGACCACGAAGGCCAATCGACAGAGGACAGTGATCCTGGGCGTTCCGGCGATTCTGCTCCAGATGCTCGCCTACTCGGCTCCGAGTCCAATCTCACTGCTCGTCGCGGCGATTTCGAGCCTGCTCTTCATCGGGTTCGTGATCGCCATGGTCTATCGAACCGTTTTGGCGCCAGGCAGGGTGAGCGTTGACAAGCTGGCGGCCGCAGTCAACGTCTACCTGCTGCTGGGCCTGGCCTGGGCGATCGGCTATGGCGTCATCGCGGCGTTCGATCAGACCGCTTTCACGGCGAACGCCATGGACTTCCAAACGCTCGAGGAATACGTCAACTTCGGCGCCGAGTTCTTCTTCATCTACTTCAGCTTCGTGACGCTGACGACCCTCGGGTACGGCGACATGTTGCCCATGACGCCGATAGCACAGACCGCTACCTGGATGGAGGCCGTGGTCGGGCAACTCTTCGTGGCGGTGACCCTGGCCCGCCTGGTCGGAATGTTCGGTAGGACCGATGAATTCCGGATGCCAAGAAGCAAGAGTGATCCGGACTAGTCGGCCTTGGCAGGGAAGCTCTCGAACATCTTCTTGACGGCCTTGTCGATCTGCTTGCGCGCAGCTTTCGGGCTTGCGCTCAGGGTTCTGGTGGCAGTGCCGCGCCAGATGTTCAAGCGACTGTTACCGTCCAGCAAGTCGACAACCAGGGTTCCGACCTCGACCTCGCGAAGGGTATCTCCGGAGACCCCGTCGGGCTCCGAATCGTCAGGCCAACGCTGCTGCACGCCGAGGATGTCCACGTCTTCGCGCAACTCGCTGGCTTGCCGAGCGTGCGTCAAGACCAGGAGATCGGCATCGCCGTCGACTCGGGTAAGACCCTTGGCCAGGAGCTCCTTCTGGATCGCGTTCCGGATCATCGTCTCGGTTCCAGGGTCGGGTGCCGGAGTGCCCTGTCTCCAGGCGAAGGTCTTGAACTGCGTGAAGTCGACCGTCTTGGCCACCTGTACTGCCACGGCAGCCTGCAGATGGGCCGCCATCAGCATGAGCATCAGCGCGACGAGACACTTGGCGAATTTCATATCACTCTCCCGATTCCAGTCCTGGAGCATCGCATATCTCTAGAATCCTATCGCGCCGGAAGAGCAGCCCGTCGATCTGTTGCGTCGAGAGCAGGGTGCCGACAGCCTCATCGAGCTGCCGCCGGCTCAGCGACTTGAGGCCCATCTCGAGCTCGGGGTCCAGAGGCCCGCAAGGACTCGGCAGGCCCGAGCCCGGCTCAGCTGAAGTTGGAAATGCCTTGGTGCTGTCGGCCAGGGCCAGACGTCGGTCCTGGGGCAAGAACATCTGGCCGGCATTATGGCGCTCCTCCACTGCCAACAGGGCGCTGAAGATATCTGCCATCACCCTCTCATCTTCCAGCCCGTCCAGGAGATGCATCTGGTCGTAGGTCTCGAGGAGAGTGAGATCAACGGCACCCTCAGGGAAGACCTGCATCGAGCCTGGAACGCCTTCGATGCTGCGCTCGACGGTGACGGGTACCAGATCGAGACCCAGAAGGCGGTCGAGACGATAGGCGGCGATCTCGTGACGGTAGGTGCGGAAGGCCGCTGCCGCGGGCTGTCCGGGTTCTGGCGCCTCGTCGATCTTCAAGAAGACGGCCCGCAACTCGGGACCCTCGCCCTCCAGATCGCAGACGTCCGCTGAGCGGTCGAGCTTGTGGACAACGGTGCAGGCTACGACTTCGGCTTGCCGCAGGAAGGTCTCCAACTGGGTGTCCGTCAGCTGCTCGCTGAACCTCGACCACCCCTCTCCCTGAGGTAACTCGACGATTGGTGGAGCCGACGCTGCGATCGTCGGGTCGAAGACCTCGAAGTCGTCTGCCTCGATGACCAACGCCAGCGGCTCCCGGCCATAGGCCATGCCCACATCGGCTCGGAAGATCTGGCCTTTGAAGCGCGAGGTGATGCGACCTGAGCCGGTAGGGGTGTGAGCCACGACGACCGCACGAGCACCGAGCGCCGTCAGGGATCGGTCGAGGCTGGCTCTCTCGACCCTTTCGTTCTCCAGCGAGTTGCCGCGATACCACAGGGGTCCTGTGGGGCTGAAGGCGAGAGACCCATAGAGCCGCCGGAGGTTTCTCGCCGCTTCGGTCCTGGCATCCCGGCCCCCTTTCTCGACCAGTGCCAGCGCTGCGCTGTAGACCCCCTCGAAGTCCGCGGGCCCGGCTACCGCCCCTTCCAGTGCGACCATGGTGGCGACGAACTCGACGATGCCGTCGGCAACTTGGCTGTTGATCGCTTCCAGACCCAAACTAGCGACGATGTCGGTCAGCCCGCCGTGCAAGAACACCACATCGTTGATCTTGATGACGGCCGGATGTTGGAGAATCCAGGAGCCGTACTCGCCCTCGGGAGCGAAGGCCCGAATCCGCGCCAGATAGCCTGGTGGATAGCGCTGATCGAAAGCGGCTTTGACCTCCCCGAGCGGTACCGTTGGCGATGCCATCCCGGTTCGGAAGCGCTGCCAGGCCTTCGTCCGGTCCTTCTTCTTCTCGGCCGCAGCAAAGATCCGAAAGCCCTCCTCCGGCACGTATCTGAGGTCGCGAACAAGATTCATGACCTCGTGGTTGCCCAGCAGGACGTGAACTCGCCCGCCGGCGGAAGGGGCTTCCTCTTCTAGCCGCCTGACGAGATCCAGGACAGGTATTTCCTGCGGCCCACGGTCGATCAGGTCTCCCATCAGGACCAAATGAGCCGCTCCACCGCTCCAGGCCAGAGCCTCGTCGACGATGCCGGTTCCCTTCAATAGAGAGACCAGCTTGTCGTAGGAGCCGTGAACGTCGCCGATGGCGACGATGCGGGACACACCGGTCCATTCGTACTGCGGGGACTCACCGGTAGCCCACAAGCTCGATCCTGCGAACAGACCGAGAAGACAGCACAGCAGGTGGCGCCACATCCATTCGGTCACAGGGCCAGCCCACAGGCGGCCTGTTGGCAAACACATAGAGTCTCCTCGCTCTTGGAGGAGATTCTAACCAGCGCGATCGTTGCTCGACAAACAGGACCCGAGCAGGGCGGGGTGGCTTGGGCGAGAACGCTCATGATAGGTAACATAGCGCCGTGAAATCGCGACTGACGACGATTCTGATCCTGGCCGTTCTGCTGGTAGGACAGGCGGCCAGCCTTTCGGCCGAGCTTCCACTCGACGCGGTCAAGGACGAGAGGATCCGCAAGGCCCTGCGAGAGGTCTCGCTACAGCTACTCTTCGGCAACCCGGTGATTACCCGCTCCAACGCCAGGGATATCGCCTGGGGTCTCTTCAATCGCGGCCTGAGTCAGGAGCGCACCGCCATGGGCTACGCCCTGGCCATGCAGGCGGTCGCCGAGGCAACAATGCACCAGGACCGGGAGGCGCTCTGGCACTGGGACATGGCTCAGATCATGGTGCCGAACCTGCGGGCCGAACTGGTCCAGAGCTACAGTGGTCTGGTGGGTATGTTCGATGCCAGTCCCTTTCGCGATCAACCCTCGGCGATCGAGCGTCTGTCGGCCGAAGGTGAGTGGCTGCCTTCGGACGGCGGCGAGATTCAGCCCTCACGGGTCGTGGAGCGAGCCGACATTCCCTCACCCAGCCGCAAACGCAATGCTCTTGTCGGACAACGCGTCAAGGTGTCCTATCTGGTCGATACCCAGGGCAGGACCTATACCCCGGTGGTCGAAGAAGGTGGCGAGAACACCCTGGCGGTCTTTACCGTTCTCGAGTCCATCCTGGTGTGGCGGCACGAGCCAGCGACGATCGATGGTGACGCCCGTTGGTCGCGCACGGGCGGAGTCTTTTCGTTCCAGAAAGACCGGTAGTTTGAGTCGAGACTCCATCTATGAAAACCAGGGTATGCATTTCCTGCTGCTCCTGGCATTGCTGCTCCCCATAGGCTGGATCAGCCGCACCGAAGGGTTCCTCGACGGCAGCTGTCTGGGCGTATCCACAGCTACCTGGTTCTGGCTCTCGATTCTGTTTCCCATTCTGCATCAGGTCTGGGTCTGGATCTGTTGGCGAATGGAGCTTCACTACCAATGGCTCAGCCGGAGTCTCGGACCCCTGGGGTTCAGGGTCTACGGTGCCGGTTTTGCGCTGCTCTCCTTGGCGCGGCTGTTCACCCTGACCACCACGGCCGTTGCTGATCAGGGCAGCCTGGACGCCAATCGGGGTCTACTCAATGCTCTGGCCCTCTTGTTGGCAATCCCTGTCTTCTACACCTTTTTCTCGGTGACACGGTATTTCGGCTATCGACGCGCTCTCGGCATCGATCACTTCGATCCCGCCTACCGAGCCAAGCCCTTCGTGCGGAAGGGCATCTTTCGGTTCACCCGAAACGGGATGTACACCTTCGGCCTGATGATCGTGTGGTTGCCGGGGCTGATCTGGGCCTCGAAGGCGGCGCTTCTGTCGGCCGTTTTCTCGCATCTCTATATCTGGGTGCACTACTACTGCACCGAGTTACCGGACATGCGGCGAATCTACGGGGCAGCCAGGGCCGACGAGTCCACAAAGAACAGCTGAACAGGGAGAACGAAGATGAGCTCAAAGAAGACTTCCACATTCCTGAGCAGCGTCGAATCGATGTTGGATCGAGCCATTGGGCTGATGGACCTACCACCCGGCCTGGGCGAGGTTCTCCAGCGCTGTCGAGCGGTCTATCAGATGCGATTCCCAGTGAAGATTGCGGGTAAATGGCAGATTTTCGAGGGCTGGCGAGCGAATCACAGCGAGCATCTCCTGCCGACCAAAGGCGGTATCCGCTATGCCCCGGAGGTCGATCAAGAAGAGGTCGAGGCCCTGGCCACCCTGATGACCTTCAAGTGTGCTGTCGTGGATGTCCCCTTCGGGGGGGCCAAAGGAGGCTTGAAGATCGACCCCCGCAAGTACGAGCGCCACCAGATGGAACGGATCACTCGCCGATTCACCCTGGAGCTCGACAAGCGGGGCTTCATCAGTCCGAGCCAGAATGTGCCGGCCCCCGACATGGGTACCGGTGCTCGCGAGATGGCCTGGATGGCCGACACCTACCGCACGCTGCATCCCGACGATATCGACGCCATCGCCTGTATCACTGGCAAGCCCCCAGAGATGGGTGGGATTCGGGGCAGGGTGCAGGCGACCGGACGAGGCGTGCAGTACGCGCTCCGCGAGTTCTTCTGTTATCCGCAGGACGTGGAAGCCGCGGGTCTCGAGGGGGGCTTGGCCGGTAAGAGGGTGGTGGTTCAGGGTCTGGGCAATGTGGGCTATCACGCCGCCAAGTTCCTAGAAGAAGAGGACGGCTCCAAGATCGTGGCGATCATCGAGCGTGATGGCGCCCTTCGCAGCCCCAATGGGCTACCCGTCGAAGAGGTGCGCCAATACATCACGGCCAATGGCGGCGTGAAGGGCTTCCCCGGTGCGGAGTATCTGGAAGACGGACCAAAGGCCCTCGAAGATGCATGCGACATCCTGGTCCCGGCGGCCCTCGAGGGACAGATCACGGGTGAAAATGCGTCGAGGATCGAGGCGAAGCTCATTGCCGAAGCGGCGAATGGTCCCGTCACCGCCGAGGCCGACTCCATGCTGCTCGAGGCGGGCAAGGTGATCCTGCCGGACATGTACGTCAATGCCGGAGGCGTGACCGTGTCCTACTTCGAGTGGACCAAGAACCTCGCACACATGAGGTTTGGCCGCATGGGGCGTCGGCTCATGCAGATGCGCTCGGAAGCAGCCATGGAGCTACTGGAGACCGTTCTCAAAACGCAGGTGCCTGAAGGGTTTGCCAAGGCTTTTCAGCAGGAGGCGGATGAGCGCAACCTGGTTCTCTCAGGGCTCGAAGACACGATGCGCGAAGCCTACGGTGGCATTCGCGGGGTGTGGCGCTCGCGGCACGACGTACCCGACCTTCGAACGGCCGCCTACATCCTGGCAATTGGCAAGGTGGCGCACCACCATCGCGAATACACGCTGGCATGATCGAAAGGCAGCGAACTTCATGAGTCAAGGTGAACAGTCCGCGGGCAGAACGAATCACGGGTTCTTCCAGCGCTTTCTCCATTCCGAAGTGGCCGGCAGCGTGGTGCTGCTGGCTTGCACGATCCTGGCGCTAATCTGGGCCAACTCACCGGCCGCCGACAGCTACCGGCAGCTGACCCAGACCTATGTCGGCATCTCCTGGGGCGACCACGGCTTCAAGTTGTCGCTCCAGCACTGGATCAACGACCTCCTGATGGCGGTCTTCTTCTTCGTGGTCGGTCTCGAGATCAAGCGGGAGATGGTTCTCGGTGAGCTTTCTTCGTTCAAGCAGGCGATCTTGCCGGTGACAGCGGCGATCGGCGGCATGGTCGTGCCAGCAGCGATCTACCTCATGTTCAACGTCGGCGGCGAAGGTGAGGCTGGATGGGGAATCCCCATGGCGACCGACATCGCGTTTGCGCTGGGTATTCTCGCGATCTTTGGCAAGCGGGTACCGCTCGGGTTGAAGATCTTTTTGACCGCCCTGGCGATCGCCGACGACATGGGTGCCGTTCTGGTGATCGCTCTGTTCTATACGGAGAAGGTCAATCTGAGCGCGCTGATCGTGGCTGCGGTCTTCCTCTTCCTGCTGCTTGCGGCTTCCAAGGCCAATGTCCGTCGAGTTGGCGTCTACGTCTTTCTCCTGCTCGGAGTCTGGCTGGCGGTCTTCGCCTCGGGCGTGCACGCCACGGTCGCAGGCATCCTGGTTGCCATGGTGGTGCCGGTCCGCGCTCGGCTGGATCCGCACCAGTTCGTGGACATGCTCGAAACGAGTTGGCGCAAGCTCGAGAGTTCCACGCTGACGCAGGAGAGCATGGTTTCGAACAACGAGCAGTACGAGGCCTTACGGACGATCGATCTTGCGGCTACCGACATGTTGCCGCCGGGCCTGGTCCTGGAGCGCTACCTGCACCTGGGGCAAGCGTTTCTGATCCTGCCGCTCTTTGCTTTCTTCAATGCGGGGGTCACGATTAGCGGAGATATCTTTCAGATCCTGGCCAACCCGGTGAGCCTCGGCATCGTTCTGGGTTTGGTGCTCGGCAAGCAGATCGGCGTCTTCTTGTTCAGCTGGTTGGCTATCAAGTCCGGCCGGGCTGCCCTGCCGTCCGGGGTCACCTGGGGACAGATCTGGGGCGCCAGTTGTCTGGCCGGGGTTGGATTCACCATGTCGCT
>CAVQNG010000025.1:0-956414 GCA_963713825.1 uncultured Acidobacteriota bacterium | reverse complement strand
ACAAAGTCCAACTCCTTCGTCGAAAGCCATCTGACGACCATCACGAAGACGAACGCACTTGCCAGAACAATGGCCGTATCGGTCAAAATGCTTATCGGGGAGTATCGATAGCGCAAGAGAATAACGTTCACTCCCAGCAACAGCATGGGCACGACAATCGTAAATGGGGGCACCGCTAGGCCAGCTGGTATTTATTTTTCTCAATTTCAGTCGCACTCCCCCGAGAGCTCTCAAGGCCAACTTCTAAGCAATACTCCGACGATCAGGGCCGAAGAGACCATCAGCAGCGCAGATAGCTGTGCGCTGACGCAGAGCAATTACGATTGCTACGGCCCCACGAAATAGGAGGCGTCATTACATAAACCTAGAGAGTGATCGAAACGAAGACCCCAACACCAACAAGGAGACTCCACAGAAGGCTCGTTCCAAGAGCCAACCTCAACAACCTCAATCGCTGCGAACCTGTGTCTTCCGTCATTCTTAATCTCTCAGCCTTCGACTGCGGGATCGAGGCAATCTGCATCTTCTGGTGTCGATCAAGGCCAACTCCCAGTGACACAACCCGGACTGCTGGGCGAACCTCGAGCCCTCAAGATCTTATAGTTACTGGACGTAACCAAGACTCTTCAATCTCTCCAATATCTCTTCGTCAGTCTCAGATCCGCTGGACTCTGGATCGACCAATTCTGGAGGTGGCCCATAGGAAGAAACCGTCGCACTCTGCCTGTCGTCACGAACGCTGTCATCAAAAACACTGACCAGAGCCCTCCCGGTCATGTCATCAGCCACGGGAAGTCCAAAGTAGTGCAGGATCGTCGGAGCGATATCCTCTCCCCAGGCATCCAGCACGACGTCACCCGGGCGGAACTTTGGACCACTGAAGCTTGCCATCCCGCTGAACCGATGATTCCCAGAGTAGTCTGGATGGAACGACCTCTGAATGAACTTCTTCACGAAACCGGCGATCCCACCGGATACCCATGGGCCGGCACCATGGTCAGACAGCACGATAACCGAGGTCTCCGGACCCGAGGTTTCCAACGAATCCCCCAAAAGGACGTCGAGTTGCTCGTAGGTACCTGGGATCACCTGCCCCATCACTTCCGACTCCGGGGTCGAATCAAGGCCGAAGGACTGAGGATCGAAGAAACCCCAGAACTTGTGCTGAACAAGATCCGTGACCTTGAACACGATTGCCACAAGATCCGGCGGGCTTTCGGCAGCAAGTAAGCTCTTGGCTGCCAGGTACTTGAAGATGTCTACTTCCAAGTCATGTAGATAGGCCATTATCCTCTTGTTTTCTTCAGTCTTGCTGCCTGACTCCATGCTCTAGCGATGACTTCCTGAAGCTCCGGAGAGAGCCCTTCCAGGAGCCGACGCCGCTCCTCTTTCGCAGCCATCCACAAGGGATCGGAGTCGATACAGTCCCTCGGGTAGCCTGCATCCTCTTGCCCGTAGGCCGCTCGATCGCTGACGATAATCCCGCGCTCCATCGAGCACGCCGGCCAAGTAGTCAACCAACCCACAGTCGCTGTCTTCAATCCAGCGTCGTCCAGAATGGACCAGAAGCGCTTTGCTCGGGCCAATGCACTACTTCTTGCAGCTGTTTCGCCAAGGTACTCTCCCGCCAAGCGAAAAGGAACCGGTTGCTTCACACCCCAGAAGCGCTTGATCCTGAAGTCCCAGATACCATGTTGGCGTGGAGACTTCCCAGTAGCGATGGACTCCCACAATGCCGGCGACCTTGCACCACCGCTCGCCGAGTCGGTGAAAGGCTGAAGAACCTGAGGTCTGGCCCACAGAGTCACGCGGCTCCCCTGCTCAATGAGCCCCGCGAGATTGGGAAGGCGACCCTGTGCGAGGAGGGGATCCAGAACATCCCAGGTTGCGGCATCCCAGCCGACCACCAGAAGCCGAGGCCGATTCGAAATCTCAACAGGGCTCACTGCACTCCCCACTGTCGTCTCTCTGTCACCCGCAGTCGATCTATCAAAGCTCAAAAAGCCGAAGATTGGCGGCACCACAAGAGTCGTAAGGAGCACTGCAAGTACGATCCGAGGGCGGTACAAGGCCGGAACTCGCCTCGACTCCCCTCGAGAAGAGGACCGAGAGGCTCTTGCGGAGAGCCACAAGACAAAACAAAAACCGAGCAGAATCGGCAGCACGACAGGGAGTGCTGTCAGGTAGGTGGGTCGCTGCCTGACCAGGTTCCAAACACCAAACACGAGCAAGGCTGCTTGACCAAGACAGAACACCAGCAGTCCATTCAAGAATCCCTGAGGGGCAAGAGAAACCAGCTCAGACTTTGAAAGCCACCAGAAGAGAAGGCCAAGGGCTCCTGCTATAACAGCACCCACAGCCCCGAAGTGCACAACGGCATAGAGGCTCAGAACGAAGAGATCCCCCAGGTGACTGGAGAAGTCCACCAACCAAAACAACGAGCAAGACGCAACCGCACTCACGAGGGCTCCAGCCAGGAATCCGACAGCAAGAACACGCAATATCAGAATTCCAAATGATTCTCTCGACATGAGTGAATACCTCTCAAGACCCGTGATCGTTGGTCAGGTTAACAGGTGTCAAGGGACAGCATGTCCCCAATCGTGCGCGATGACGGGTTTTTCAACAAGCTCTTAGGCTTCAATCTTGCAACGCTCTTTCAGTGCCCGGATCGTTTCTCCGGTAAAGATAGGTTTCGCCAAGCAGACCATCGCGGCAGACCTCCTCGAAGCCCCTGCCCAGTTGATCCAGGAGGTCTACTACTTCTTGATTCTGGAGATCCTCCGGGCGCAAGTCTCGCAGGAGAACATAGTCGACTCGCCCACCTGTAAGCTCCTCGTACTTCCGAATGTTCACTGCCGGACGATCACCCTCAGGACCATCTGGCCATAGGCGGCCCTCTCTGGGACTCAACTCCGACCGCCAGGAAACCGGGAAGTACCCTTTCCATGCAGCGTAGTTGTCGAACTGAACCAAGCACCGGTCGGCCGCCACATACCCTGCGAAATGACCGAAGGATGCCGCCTTCCACGAAATTGGAGCACCCGTCTCATCCCGACCCCGACGCGACAGACTGACTGGGAGCACTGTAGCGTTTGCCGGAACATCTGCGCCACAGGCTAGGCTCTGCTCGATTTCTGCGCTGAGGCTAGATACGCTCCGAAGATGGAATCCAAGGAGAACAAGCGTTACCAACGAAGCGACGACGATAATGCCCCCTCTCTCACGTCGGCTGAACCGGTAGCATGCAAACCACAACACCGTCGTCAAGAAAGGGTAGAGCAACAAACGAGCGTTGATCCAGTTGCCGCCTCCGGCTGAGTTGGGCGCTACGAAGTAGAGCGCGAACATTGCAATAACGGCTATCAGTAGGCCAACCGCCGAAGCCCGCTTGCCCTTCAGCGCACCTCTCCGAAGGACACTGACTCCAATCACGAGAAAACTTCCAGAGAGAACCAGCGACGGCAAAACCTCCCACCGAGAGTGAGTGATGATGGAGCCCAGGCCGACTGCGTTGCGCGCCAGTCTAAGGAGAGATTGGCGTACTGCCGAAGAGCCGGAATGTGTCAGCCAGTAATGCAGGAAGAGACCAGCGCTGGGCAATGCAGCCATCCCGATGGGTATTGCCCGCCGGAGCAAGGAGTTGATTAATCGGCCTGATGGTACTTTCCCGGTCTCCCCAGCCTCTGGATGGGTGAGGATGACCTTCGCAGCCAAGGGAGGCAGGGCCATGAACCAGGCCGCAAGCATCGTCAAGGGGTGGATGAAGAAGGCCAGCACAGACGCCAGGGCCAGGAGACCAGCCTCCCGCCACCCGAGCCTGGAACCTGACCTGAGGACTATTCCGAGAAACAAGAAGACAAATGGTAGACCGAAGATGAAGTTGTAGAAGCCGAGGAAGACGAAGTAATTGAAGACGAAGGGAAACACGAGAAGCAGTAGAAATCTGTTCCTCCTGCTGATTCCCAGAATCGCGAAGTAGGCTGAGCCTACGAGAGCAAGAACATAGGCGCTTAGAAACACCTTTTCTGCTATCTCAGGAGAGAAAAGCTTGAGCAGGCCCGCCAAAGACAGAAGAGAGAACCAGTTCGGGCCAACACCGGACTTCAGCTGGTAGTACTCAGGCAGTACGGAACATGCTGGATTGTCGTATTCGAGGAAGACTCTCGCATTGGAAAGGTGAATGGGCCCATCCTGAGTCGGGAAGTGCTCGAAGAGCCAGATCGAGTAGAAGGTGCAGTAGTACCATAGCGAGCAGCCAGAGCGACAGGACTCGGTCACTAGAACCTCGTTGAGCTATTCGAGCATGAGTTCTCATTTTGTCCTCCAGAGATCTGGTCCCGAACGCGACCTCACCTCCCCATCACGCCTAGCTTGCCATAGAGATCGGGAGGTGGGTTCAAGAGGAAGAAGCCCTAGATAGTGCCTTCTGGAGGAGTTCGAAAGGGAGGCTCCGCTGGGAAATCAACCGGAAGACCTTGGCGACGAGGCATTGAAGGTCGAGCCGGAAGCTCCTAGCAACTGTAATAGGGCACAGCTGGTAGCCCATAGTCTCATTTGGGCACCATCAACGTGCCGCTCTTATTGGTCGCCGCCACCTGCCACAGTTGAGTAGGCTCCAGGAGCGAGCTAGGCGCTTCACCAGCTATCAGTACCGCATCGTATTGACCGCCTTCCAAAGCCTCGGAGATGGAAGACGGTTCATACGGGGGAACAACTTTCTTTCTTCCCAGCAGGGGCCGGTCAAAGTAGATCTGTTGTATGTACTCGTCAGCAAACAGTTCCTGAGAAAGACAGTCCTTCCTGATGCAAGCGTAGCCCCAGATATGCTGATACGGGTTCAAGGTCCTGCCTGGGGCCATGAGATTGAGTGATAGCACCACGCCCTCTCTGGGCAGTTTGTCAGCTACTTCCATGTAGGCCGACACATTGTGGCTGAAGTCGCGGTAGTCCACAAAACTGAGACCGAATCCCAAGGCCCACACCCCGAATGCAACGACGGCAGCAATACCTCTGAGCCTCACCGTCAAAAAAGACAACAACGGCAAGCTGACGAAGAACAGAATCAGGCAGATTCGGACTTTCATAAGACCCCAGCCTCCAGACAGCCTGCCTGGAAGCAACAGGTATAGACAGATGGAGCCCAATACGAATCCCCAGACAGTCACCATGAGACTGTCTCTTCCAGCCCTCCTCAATTGAAGGGCTCTTCGCCCGGTAAGAACACAAGCAGCGAATAGGAGTGCCCAGGCGATCACCGCGAGCATCTCATCGAGACTGCCGCTCACTCTTGCCCAGATACCGAGTGGGTTCCAGACGAACAGATGCTCAAGATTCGCCGCGTAGATGAATCTGTTCGCACCGAGCTGCGAGCTCTCCCTGATGTTCAGAATAAACAGGACAAAGATCGCGGTCCCCGGTAGCGCTGAAAGCATGCTCATCAACGCCCGTCTCGACAAGTACTTCCCCTCGGTCAAAAGGCCTGCGAAGATCAGGAACAAGGAGGCCAGGAAGACAAATCCATGACTCACGACCGTGGCCACACCGAGCCCTGCCGCGACCACCCACCGCGGAAATGAGATGCGATCCTGCCCCCAGAGTATGGACAACCACGCCAATCCGAAGCCCACGCCAAACCCAAAGTTCATGAGACCCTTCAGAAACACCCAGCTAGCACTCAAGTGAACAGCAAGGAAGGCACCCGCGAGGCTGGCACCAAACCGCCTGAGGAAAAGGGCCGCCCCTAAATTGATGACCAACAACTCCAGACTCAACAACACCTTGCCCGCCGAGTCCAGGTCCAGAACTCTCCTGAGAGCACCCAGAATTATGTCTGAGGTCATGTTGGGCCGGAATGATGGATCAAGGGCAATGTAATCAGAATACGGCCTGACGTCCATATTCTCGATGATGTGTTGGCGTAGGAGGTGGTTCGGAAAATCCTGAACGGGCGGGAAATCGACCAGGAACACGAGACCAGCACTCAGCAGCGTCCCCAGAAGAACGACTAGCAGGACACCTTGGGGCCGCACCTTTTCGTGTGCAATCAAGCGGGGAACAAACTTCATTGCAGTTTTCTCGCAGGCGGACTCCACCCATCAAAACCGCAGCGATCCTCTATCACGAATCTAGGACGTCCCTTGATTTCATCGTAGATCTTTGCCAGGTACTCTCCGATGATTCCTAGTGCCAGCATGACCAGACTCGAGGTAATCAGGATAAGAAGGATGACCGTCGGGAATCCTGTAAATGCTTCGCCGATCGCCCACCTGTAGACCGTTTGAATCCCTAAGACGACCGCAAATACGAAGAACAGTAACCCTGTAAAGGTCACCAGTCGAAGAGGAATGGAAGAAAACGAAGTGATGGCAGACAGCGCCAATCTTGCCAAATTGGCTCGCGACCACGTGCTCGAACCGGCTACGCGATCCTCGACATCGAACTCTACGCTTGATCTTCTGAAACCCAGCCAAGAAGACATACCACGAAAGAAGACTGTCCGCTCAGGCATTCGATTCCACTGCTCGACTGCCTTTCGGTCGAGAAGCTTGAAATCACTTTGTCCTTCAAGGTCGATTCCAGCAGCCAAAGCAAAAAGACCATAGAAGGCCTTCGCAAGCTTGGTACTGATCCAGGTCTCCTTCCCTCGGGAGCGTTTTACTCCATCAACAACGTGGAACCCTTCAGACCACTTCTCGATGAGTTCGGGAATGATTCTGGGTGGGTGTTGCAAATCTGCATCCATCACGACAACCGCTTGACCGGTAGCGGATTCCAGACCAGCACAGATTGCTCTCTCTTTTCCGAAGTTCCGACTGAAGGAGATGCCACTCACTCGCTGATCTCGGCGAGAAAAGTCTTGAATTAGATCCCAGGTACTATCAGTCGAACCGTCGTCGACTACCAAGACTTCGGCTGCGATGGAGTTTGATGACAGGACTTGTAAGGTCCTTTTCAGGGTCTCGCTCAGCGAAGCAGCTTCGTTGTGCGCTGGAATCACCACCGATATCCGAGGGGAGATAGCCTCGTTCATCAGAATAGCCTCTGTGTCGTTCTTCGGCCCCATTGCTACTTCCAGACTCTGCGACTCGGTAGTCCTCGTTGGATGGATCGACTCGTAAGGGGACCACCGCGAGGAGTGCCTGAACAGTCGAGAGGGCAGGTGTCAGTTGGTCCTCTGTACATGCTTATGGAACCCAAAATCAAACATCCCCAGAAAATACCGGATCGCTCAAAAGTTCAGCGGCTAGGTCCTAGGCATCCATCATATACGGGCTGACCGGACCACTCGATTCCGATCTACATCTGCCCACCAGCCTGAAGTAGCCAGAGAACCGGAGCGATTAGAATGCCTGCCAATTGCGGTGCGGTTTCCCCTTGGATTTGGTCCGTCCTCAACTGAATCGCGGCACGAACCTCGGCACCCTCTCCATATAGCGCTCGTACTCTTCGCCGAATCGCTCGCGAAGCTCGCGCTCCTCGATGATGGCGAGCAGGTAGATGATCGGTATCAGCAGGATCTGCAGCACCCAGGTGGCCAGGTAGTTCGAGAAGAGGGCAACAGCGAGGCCGCCGAAGAAGACGCTGACATAGCGGGGGTGGCGTATGCGCCCGTAGATGCCCTCAGTCAAAAGACCTCCAGCCGAAGGATCATCACTCAGCTCTGGAACGCCCACCAGGATCCTGAGCTTGAGGTATCGCCGGCACAGGAGCTCGAGAATCCCGGCGAACGCGTAGGACAGTACAGCCAGGACGGCAAAGGCCGGCACGAATCCGAAATCGACTCGCATCAGCGGCGCCTCGAATCTGTAAATCCCGAAACCCACCAGAATCATCGCCGGCCCCACGATCAAATGGGTTTTGAGGGGACCCAGCTGACGCCAGAAGTCTGCAAAGGGGTGGATGACAAACCAGTAGAGGAAGGCCGGTGGAAACGAGACCACCAGAATCAGCGCCAGCCAGTAGCGGGCGGTATCCAGCACCTAGGCGCGCTCCAGATAGCTCCCGTCCTCGGTCAAGATCCGGACTCGATCGCCTGTCTTGATGAACATGGGAACCTGCAGGTTGAAGCCGGTCTCGAGCGTAGCCTCCTTGGTGGCACCGGTTGCCGTGTTGCCCCTGGCCGCGTTGTCGATGGTATCCACCACCTCGAACTCCATCTTCTGCGGCAATTGGACGCCAATCGCCTGGCCCTCGTACATTGTGACCTGAACCTCGGTGCTCTCGACCAGGAACTGCGCCATTAGACCCATCAGTTCGCTGGAGATGGTGACCTGCTCGTAGCTCTCCATATCCATGAACACGAAATCGTCACCCTGCTGATACAGGTACTGCATCGGCTGGGTCGTCACGTCCGCCCGCTCCATCTTGGAGCCGGCCCGAACGGTGTGGTCGACCACCTTGCCGGTGACGATTCCCTTGAGCTTGAAACGCACGAAGGCGCCTCCCTTACCAGGCTTGTGATGGGCTCGTTCGAGAACTGTATAGAGCTCTCCGTCGAGTAGTAGCTTCGTGCCCGGGCGGCACTGATTGGCATCGATAGGGGCCATGCTGAACTCCTTCGCGTCGATTCAAATCGGGTTGCGCACTCCATCGGTCTCCGGAGCACCGCTATTCTCCCCAACCAGGAGGCTCGCGGCAAGGCCATTCGGACCAAACGGATACCAAGTCCGATCCAGGCCCATTCGCCGCGGATTCGGCTTGTGGATGGTTCCATATTCTCCTGAAAACAACTCGTCTATCCTTGGAATCGGCCATGGAACACGCGGCGCAGGAGAGGTATGGACGCTACGAGGTCATCGAGCCTTTGGCCGATGGCGCCATGGGGTCGATCTATCTGGCCAGTGACCCGAACACGGGCAGCATCGTCGCCATCAAGACCCTGGTCCCTGGCGGCGAGCCCGAGGGCTCTCCCGGTGACTGGGAATCCCTCCTTCGCGAGGCCCAGGTCGCCAAACTCCTGTCCCATCCCAATATCGTGACAGTCCATGAGATCGTCGCCGGCGAGGGTGGAGCGCCACCTTTCGTGGTCATGGAGTATGTCCACGGAACCAGCCTGAGAGCCCTGCTGACAGCAGGCATGCCGCTTCCCATGGACTTCGCTCTTGCGGTGACGACGCAAGTGGCTGCGGCGCTCGACCATGCCCATTCCAAGGGAGTCGTGCACGGCGACATCAAGCCCGGCAATATCCTGATCAGCGACGACGAGACCGCTCGGTTGATCGATTTCGGAATCGCTCGACTGGGCAGCAACAGTGGCGAAACTGCCGATCGCCCGGCGATGGGAACACCCCGCTATGCGGCTCCTGAGCAGGCCCAAGGCAAGGAAATCGGCCGCCGGGCCGATGTCTACTCGCTCGGGGTCGTGGCCTACGAGATGTTGACTGGGCTGCCGGCCTACACGGGTGAGAACTCGGTCGAAGTCCTGTGGAAGATCGCGCGGGGCATGATGGACCGCCTTCCCTCCGAGGTCGACGAGCTCTCCCCTCATGTCCAGAGCGTCCTTGCGCAGGCGCTGCACGTTGATCCCGCGGGTCGTTTCGCCAGTCCCGGCGAATTCGCCTCGGCTCTTCTGGGCGCCGTGGATCCCGTGGCGCAGGCACATCCGCAACCCGAACCGATTCCTCAGCCCAGAACCGAGCCCCCACCCGTCGCGACCGAGCAGGACCTGGATCAGGTCTCCACTCAGGATCTTTCCGAGCTAGCGCCTTCGGCTGAGACAGCGGCAGAGTCGCCAGAGACAGAGCCCGATTCCGTATTCTGGGACCGCACCGGTGAGGACGTCCTCAACCTGCCGGACCTTGATTCCACATCCGTTCCTGTAGTTCCTGCCGTTCCAGACTCCACAGCCGAGAACGATTCAGTGCCCGAGAACGGCACCTTTGGCACGCAAGACCAGTCATGGAGCTGGCAGCGGATGCGCGATCAGCTGCGCCCCATGTTGGACCAGCTGCAACTCGACCTCGAGTGGCGAAGAACCGCCCTGGTCGCATGCATCACCTTGGTATCAGCGCTCCTACTCGGCCTTCTGACAATATGGCTGGCGCATCCAGGTGACTTCGACAACCTGGGCTTCTCCGCCGAGCACCGGCTCCGACAGCGCATCGTGCCGCTGCTCAAGGAGGGACACCGCTTGCTGCAGGAAGACGAGCCGGCAATCGCAGCCAGGGTCTTCTCCAGAGCCGAGGACATCGCGCCCAACCTCGAGGGAGTCACCGAGCTGAGAAAGCGGGCTGAGCGGCAGGTCGTGCTCCAACAAGAGCAGAAGGTGAACGATGAAGAGTTCGCGGCCCTGTTCGAAGAGGGCACCAGAGCCCTACGCTCCGGCCGGTTCGACAAAGCGACACAGGTCGTACAACAGCTTCTCGACATCGACCCCGAAAGTCCCGATGCATTGGAGCTCGCCCATCGGGTCAAGAATTCGCGGGACGAGGCGAGACGAAGGGCGCAAGCCGCCGAAAAGCAGCAGGCCGCCGAAGCCGAGGCAGCGCAAATCAGCCCTCCCTCTGTCGAACCGATACGAGCCGCGGTTGCGACTCCTGGGGCCGCCCGGGCGCCGACACCCGACCCGGCGGTGGGCCGTCCCGATTGGTCCCGGCTCAAGGTCGATCTATTCAGCTACTTGCCGAAGGGGATTGTCACCGTCTACGCGGACGACGACCAGATTCTCCTACAGCCCTTTCGATTTACCGAGAAAGGGCCGCCTGTTCCTCAAGAAGGGCACGGCAGGCAGGCTCGAAGCTCAACAACAGATCTCGGCTGGCGACACCGAGTTTCGAATCTACGTCTCCTCGGAAGGCAAGGAGACGCAGATCGTCAATGTGCCCGCGAGCCTCCTGGGCGGCGAAACTCACGTGCTGAGAATCATCGTAGCCGAGAACGGATCGACCTCCGCGCAGCTCGACTGAGTGCCTCTCTCCCGCCTCTGAGCGACAATTTTTCGAGGGCGTGGCTGATTTTCCAGCCACAATTTTGCAGATCTGAGCAGTCTTTTCTAATCCCGACCGAGGCCGGGAAGCCCATAACTTCAGTAAATCAGGGCCTATTTGGAGGGTGGACTGGGACTGGCACCCATCTTGCTCCTTCAAGTCTGTCCCTTTCGATTCCCCTCCTACCCCCCTCCTCCCACGTCGACCGCCCTTCGGGGCGGTCGGCCCTGCCTTCGCGCACCCACCCCGGCCGGCACAGGTCCGGCCGCTTCAAAGATCCGTGGACGCACAGCCGGCCGGCACAGGTCCGGCCGCTTCAAAGATCCGTGGACGCACAGCCGGCCGGCACAGGTCCGGCCGCTTCAAAGATCCGTGGACGCACAGCCGACCGGCGCGGGTCCGGCCGCTTCCAGGGATCGCGGGCGGGGACAAGCCCCGCCCCTTGGTTAGATCGTGACCTTCATCGGTTTGCGCAAGGCGAAGGCGAAGACGATGGTGAAGACGAAGAAGATCCACATCCAACGGGGCATGAAGAGAAAGGTGGGATCCTCGGGGTAGGCGAGCTCGATGGCTCTCACCGACGCCCCCTTGGGCAGCGGCTTCTCGGCGGGATAGAGCAGCTGATCTACGAACCCCGGCACGGCCCTTAGCGGTGACCGACTCAAGAACTCCTCTGAGACCTCGACGCTCTTGTCGAAGCTCTCATCGCCCAGGTGCACCGTCAGGTCGTATTCGCCGGCCGCCTCTGCCACCATTCGCCAGGCCAACTCACCGCGGGAGGGTATCCACACGGCGGGAGTCTCCAATTTCAGCCCACTCGGCACTTCGAGGTCCACCGCCGGCTTCGCGGCTCCTTCTCCGGCCAGTGAGTCTGCCACCCTCACCTTGACCAGAACCGGCTCCCCGATGTGGAGTCCCTGGTACCCATAGTGGGGCTGCAGCTGCGTCAGCAGCAGGATCATGGGCGGCAAGATGAAGACCAGCGGCACCAACTGCAGACGCAGATAGGTCAGGTTCGTCCTCAAGATCTCGAATTGGGCGCGAAAGATCGCACCCAAATCGTCGTTGAAGAGTCGGATCTCGAACAGGCAAGCGTGGATGCGCTTCTTGACCGCCTCGAGAGCGGTCTGGTTGGAGGTCTTCTTGAAGACCAGCAGCATCCCCACCGCGGTGACAATCGAGATCAGGACCAGTGCCCCGATCGGGAATTGCCGAAAGGGGAACAGCAGCCCGTTCACCAGCGTCTGCAGTATCGAGTTCAGAACAGTCATTCTTTCAGTGGCCTCGGCAAGTCCTCGAGCCCCTACGAGATATACCCCAGACCTCGTAGGCGCTTCTTGATCTCTTCTTCGGAGTCCGCTCCTTCGAGCTTCGACAGCTCCTTCTCCAAAGCGTGGGTGATGAACTCTTCCGGCGTCGAGTAGCCAGCGATGTCCGCGTAGCGCTTGACCTTGTTCACCAGATCCTTGTCCAGCTTGACTTTCGTCGTTCCCAGCATCGTCATGTGCTCCCTATCTACTTCTTTAGCCTTCAGCCGGCCGGCGCCGGCGCTTCGAGCACCGGGAATCCCTCGTTGACGCCGAACTCGGCCAGAATCGACGCGCCCAGCTCCTTGAGACTCGGTGCCGGTCGGCTCAGCGGTTCGTTGGTGAGGAGGATTCCCGGCACGGCTTCGTGATCCATGCAGTGATCGCCGTTCCATTCCTCGGTGTTGTCCACGATGATCTCGGGAGGAAACTCTCCTGAGGCCGATTCATTGGACCCCCTGGTTCCCTTGGCGTAACCGACCTGGAGGTCGGGCCCGATCTCTAGATAGCCTCGATCCCTGTAGACCTCTTCTCGGAAGTAGACCTTGGTGACCGCAGGCTCACCGGTCACTGGATCCATCGTCGCCAGTAACTTGTCAGCGATCTCCTTCATCAGGGCTTCGCGGTCGGCGGGGTCGACGATGCCTTCCTTCTCCCGGCCCTTCAGATTGAGATAAAGCCCGTTGAGACCGAGGCCGTAGGCCCGGGTCTGCGACCAGTCGACGTTGAGCAGCCAGCCCGGATCCTTCCTTACATTCGGGTCCTTCAGCACCGCGTAGCCGTTTTCCATCAACCAGGTATTGAGATTGAACGACCGCCGCCAGCTGGTGAATCCGTGGTCGGACATGACGATCAGCTTCGTCCCCTCCGGCATACTGTCGAGCGTGTAACCGACGACGCCATCCAATTCGATGTAGAGATCCTCGATGACGTGAGCGAACGGCGCGTCGACCTCGGAATCGTAGGCCGGGTGCCCGGGATCGAGCGTCTTCATCAGCATATGCGATGTCTGATCGACGTTGCCGAAGTAGTAGAACAGCAGCCCCGAACGAAACTCACTCAGGACGTACTTGTACTGCTCCAGGAACTGATCGGCTGTCAGTCTGGCCTGCTCCAGGAACTCGTCTCGCGAGAAGATACCAGCGCTCAGAACTTTCGTATCCTCCGGCATCTCCTGCGTGTAGAAACGCCCGGTGGCTGCGGCCAGTTCGGCCGAGTAGTCGTCCGGTGTCGAGATCGGCATGACCGGTTGCGCTGGATCGATGTTCAGTGGCGAGGCGTAGAGCTCCAGCTCGGGATGCACCTGCTTGAGATGGAACCGCACGATGGCCCGCACGGTCTGCGTGGGGATGAGCTCGAAATCGATCGGCACCCAATCGCTCCACTCGCCGACCTGCAGGATGAGCTCTGTCTCTCCGACTTCGAGCTTGACCGCCGCCTCCTCCACGTCCAGATAGACCGTGAACGGAAGCTCGATCTTCTCCTTTTCCTGCAGGAACGGATTGTCGGGGCCGAACAGCGAGGCCTCGACCGTGTTGTCGTACGGATAGACCTCGTAGACCTCACCGCCGCTGATGTCCTCGCCCTGGAAAGCGAAGAGCTCGGAGGTGAAGAAAGAGAAGGTCCCCGAGGTTCCCAGCAGGTCGGGCGTGCCCATACCGCTCAACTCTCTCGTCGCCGTGCCCGAAGGCGGGAAGTTGGCGGGGATGCGAATAATGGTGGTCTCGATGTCGTGGTCTTCCAACACTTCCCAGAACGGGGTCCCATGCCGAAGCAGCTCCACCTCGCCGCCGGACAAGGGGAACTCGTACTTGCCGACCTCGAGAACTCTGCCGGCATCTTCCGTCTTGCTGGTCGACAGGTACGGCAGCATCGTCTCCGGATCGCGGTGGACGAAATCGTAGATCCCGTGGCCCCCGGAGTCCATGCCGGTAATGAAGTTCGACCAGGCGACCGGGCTTTGCGGCGGAACGGAGGTCTCCAGCGGCGCGAAGCCTCCGGCATCGGCTAAACGCGAGAAATTGGGCATTCGGCCTTCAGCCATCAGACGCTGGGTCAACTCGTAGTCCAACCCGTCGAATCCCAGGACGATGACCTTCTTGCCCGAGTCGGCGGCGGCGGACTTGCTGCCGCAGGCGATCATCCCACTCGCCAGAAACGCGACACTCGCCACCACCCCTATCGCGATAGCGACGCGGAGACCTGTGGACAGACGCCGAGATGAATGCCTAAACATCGGACTGCTCCAATTCGAGCTTCTTGAGCCTGCCGCTCGACATCGTTTCGCTACTGAACAGCGGCTTGCCTTCCATATGCGGTGGGACACCTACGCCGAAAAGCTGCAGCGCCGTGGGGGCGATGTCGATCAGCGCCGGGTCGTCATCGTCGATCTTGTGACTGCAGAACAGCACACCGGGTACGAGCCGCGGATCGACACAGTGGTCACCGCTCCAGGCTTTGGTGTTGTCTTCGAAGACCGGCCCGGCCACAACACCGGTGGCGCAATCCCACGAGGTCCGGTAGCCATGGTTGTAGCCGATCAGAAAGTCGGGTGCGTTGCCGAGGTAAGGCCCCTGGTAGAGCTTGTGCGTGTCGAAGACTTCGACGATGCCGACCTCGCCCTTTTCCTCGTCCACGAGGCCGCTGATCTTCTCGATGAGCTCTGCTTTCAGAGCCTCGGCCTCTTCACCAGGCGCGACGATCCCCTCGCTCTCACGACCCTCGAGGTTCAGGAACATGCCGGTCAGACCGAGAGCGTAGGCCTTGGTCTGGGACCAATCGACCTCACGTAGCCACTCCGAAGCACCGTCGCAGCCCTCCTTGAGCTTCAGGTAGCCGTTGGCCAGCAGCCAGCTATTGAGGTTGATACCCCGCCGAAAGGAGGTAAATCCGTGATCCGAACAGACGACGAGGACGTCACCCTTCTTGAGTTTCTTGACGACCCTACCCACCAGCGCGTCGTTGCGCTTGTAGAGCTCTTCGATCGCATTCCTGTGCTTGGCGTCTTCCTTGCCACGGGCGGCCGGATGGCCTTCCTCTATATAGCGCCAGAACATGTGCTGGATGCGGTCCGTTGCATCCCAGACGCAGACCAGCGAACCCTGCTTGAGGCGGTCCATGGCGGTGAAGAACATCTTCTCCCGCTCGGTGTCGATATCCAGCGTCTGCTCGAGAAACGTGGCATCGTCGGTCACTTCCTCGTTCAAAGCCCACGTATCTTCGGCCAATCCGAGAGTCGAATACGGACCGATTCTCTTCGCCAGATACGTCGAGTAGTACGACGGGTGGGAGACAGGCATGGCCGGATTCTCGGGATCCAGGCTGATAGGCGTGATGTAGAGCGACAGATGCTCTTCCATCTCGGTAATCTGCATCCGGCAGATGCCGGACACCTTGATTCCCGGCGCCGCCTTGAACGTCAGGGTGATCCAATCGCTGAGCTCGCCACGACGGAGCTCGTAGTCTTCCCCAGCGAGATTGAGCTTGACGGTCTTGGCCTCTCGATTGACATCGAGGGTCATGGGCAGGCTCAAGGGAGGATCCCCTTGCAGGAACATGTTCTCGGGCCCCTCGAGCTGGGTCTCGAAATGATCTCCGGTACCTTCGAGCGGCACCCGCATGCCGCCTTCCTTGAACTCACCTTCAGGAGGCCGCGTCGTGAAGAGGAGAAATGTCCCCTGGGTACCCAACAAGTCAGGAACGCACATGGCGCTCAGCTGAGCTCCGTAGAACTTGTCCGGCGGGAAGGTGATCGGCACTCGCAGCACGGTGCTCCAGATACGGTGCTCGCCCAGAATGGTCCAGAAGGGCTTGGATTTCCGCAGCAGCCGGAGCTCGGGCTTCTGCATGGGGATTTTGTACTTCCCAAGCTTCAGGAACTTGTCGATGCTGCCGATGTGCGTCGACGACAACAGTGGCAAGTAGGTTCTCAGGTCGCGATCCAGGAAGTCGAAGATGTTGTGCTTGGCGGGCGAGGTCCCGGTACTGAAGGATGACCAGGCGACCGGTGAAACCGAGGGAAAGGTTGTCCGCAGCTTCGAGTAGGTCCCCTGTTTGGCAAGGCGCTCGAAGTTGGGCAGCTTGCCCTCCGCCATGAAGCGATCCGTCAATCGCGGGTCCTGACCGTCGAGTCCGACCACGATGAAGCGTTTGATGTTCGGCCTGGCCCGCTGCTTCTGGCGCAGCATTCGCCACAACATCCGAAACGGCCAGGCGAGAAAAGCGACGATGGCCAGCAGAATCGTCGTGAAGATGACCAGAAACGAGGACAGCAGAGCGAAACCGGCACCAGGGCCTACGTAGGCAGCCGCGGGCGGCACGATCGCCAGCCCCAGCCACATCACCAACCCGAGTGTCGTCCAGCTGAACCTCTTGGATGCCGTCGTTGTCTTGCGGCTCAACAAACCTTCTCCTGCTCTATAGTGTGTTTCGAAAAAAGGCGCCCCGACGCTGTGCAGTAGCCCGGGCGCCAAAATGGACTGGTATTATATACACAACATCGCGAATCCGAACACCCACTACCCGACCATTCAGGAAGACTCCGCATGGCATTCAATCTCAGAAGCCTCTACCGACGACTGCGGTTTGGAGAGCCGGTCATCATCGTCTCCGGCCTGCCCCGCTCTGGCACTTCGATGGCCATGAAGATGCTGGAGGCAACTGGGTTTTCCATCGTTTCGGACGGGGTGCGCTCCGCCGATGAAGACAATCCCAAGGGCTACTACGAATTGGAGCGCGTCAAAGACCTCGCCAAGGAGAACGATTTCCGTTGGCTCGACGACGCCAAAGGGCAGGCCATCAAGATCATCTCGTACCTGCTCAAGGAGCTGCCACCCGACTACAACTACAAGGTACTGTTCATGCGCCGTGATCTGAGCGAGGTCCTGGCGTCCCAGCAGAAGATGCTGCAACGACGCGACGAGACCTCCGAGACCGAGGACGAGCGCATGGTCGAGCTCTATGAGAACGACCTCTGGAAGGCCAACTACCTGCTCAAGCACCAACCGCAATTCGAGCATCTCGAGGTCCACTATCGCCAGGTCCTCGACGAGCCCTTGCAGGCCGCTGGCGCGATCAACGAGTTCCTCGGCGGCCACCTCGATGTCGAGAAAATGGCCAGTGTCGTCGATCCCGACCTGTATCGGAACCGGGCCGAGAAGTTGGCTGAAACCAGTTGAAGCCCATGACCACGAAAGACCCCAACCCACCGGGAGAGCACTTCACAGACCCGGTCGACAGGATGGCGTCCGGCTATCGAGCCTGCCAGATCCTGCTGACCGCCAATCGTCTCGGGTTGTTCGAGAGGTTGATCGAAGGACCCCTTGACGCCGAAGAACTGAGCAGCAGGCTCGATGCCGATCAACGTGGGGTGAGGATCCTCTGTGATGCCCTCGTGGCCGAAGGCCTCCTTCTACGAGAGGACGGTGGCTACGGCAACGGCCCGCTAGTCGAGCAGTTCCTACTGCCGAGCTCACCAACCTCCCGCGTTCACTCCCTTCAACATACGGCCAAGCTGTACGAGCGCTGGGGCCACCTACACGATGCAGTCGTCCATGGGCGGCCAGTTGCCGATGAGCATCTGGATCCGGCGCTCGTCGGCAACGAGGCGCAGTTCGCTCGAGCCATGGCTGACGTCGGCAGGGTGTCGGCCGCCGCGACCAGTGAGGTCCTCGATCTCGAGGGCGTTCGACGCATGTTGGATATCGGGGGTGGACCCGCTATCTACGCCATCGAGTTCGCCCGACGCCATCCCGAGCTCGAAGTCGTGGTCCTGGATACCGAGAGCACGTTGGCGGTCGCCGAGGGGAACATTCGCGCGGCCGAGCTCCAAGGACGCATTACCTGCCGGGCTGGCAACGCTCTGGAGGACGACCTGGGAGGCCCCTACGATCTGATCTTCCTCTCCAACGTCGTGCACATCTACTCGGCCGCCATCAATCGGCAGCTGCTCGGCCGATGCGCCACCGCTCTCGAACCCGGGGGACGGCTCGTCATCAAGGACTTTCTGCTCGACGAGGATCGACTCAACCCTCCCGGAGGAGCTGTGTTTGCCGTCAACATGTTGGTGAGCACGGAGGGTGGCGACTGCTACACGGTCGCGCAAGTCGAGACCTGGCTCGCGCAGCTGGGTCTTCGATTCGAGAGCCTGGTAGATGTGGCCACCAAGTCCCGCCTCTTGGCCGCCCGCAAGCCCTGACGACAGGCAATGCGCTAGCGGCGGGGCCCGTGACACACTGGGGGTCCACCAGTGTCTTCAGGGGGCAGGAGACCCGTGCCACACCAACGCCAAAAAAGCACCATTTAGCGCCCAAAAAGGACAGCTCAGAGGCCAAACGATGGACAAACATGGCCGGCACAGGTCCGGCCGCTTCAAAGCTCGGCGGCCACCTTCTCCACCTCGGCCCAGACCCTCAGAGTGTTCTCTCCCAGGATCTTCCGGACATCCTCGTCGGAGTATCCCCGCTCGAGCAGGTGACGAATCAGGTTCGGGTAGTAGGAGACGTCCTCGAGCCCCGTCGGGGTCGACGGACCCACACCATCGAAGTCGGAGCCGATTCCGACGTGGTCGATTCCCGCCAGCGCGACCGCATGGTCAATGTGATCCACGACATCCGTCACGTCCGCCAGCACCTGCGGGTTCTCCGCCCGGTAGGCTTCGGCGAACGCTTCAACGGCCTCGTCGCCCTCCTCCAGATCCTGTTCCTCTTGGTACTTCCCAACCGCCTCCCACATGGCCTGCGAAGTTTCCCAGGCCTCCTGGGTCAGAAAGGCAGAACCGAAGTTGATATGGATGACGCCACCGTTCTCGCCTAGGCGACGGATCATCTCGTCACTCATGTTGCGCTCCCAGTCGCCGGTAAAGGAGCGGCACGAAGAGTGCGAAGCGATCACCGGAGCCCGGGTCAGATCGAGAACCTGGTCGAAGGCCTCATCGGTGACATGAGAGACGTCGATCATGATCCCTTGTCGATTCATCTCCTCGACAACTTGCCGCCCGAACGGGCTCAGGCCTTCCCAGACGCGTTCCTCGTCGTAGGAGGAATCGCTGATCTGGTTGCTCTTGCCATGGGTCAGGGTGATATAGCGGACACCCCGATCGCGGAAGTAAACCAGGTTGGCAAGATCGTCACCAATCGGCGCGCCATTTTCCATGCCCAGCGGCAGCGAGATCAGCCCAGCCTCGAAATTGTCCCGGACATCCTGCGGGGAACGGGCCAGAGAGAACTTGTCGGGCCACTCCTGTTCGAACCCTTCGACCAGATCGATCAGCGTGTCCGCCAACTCCTTCGAGCCTCCGGACACCTGCAGCTCGGCTGGAGTGTAGATGGACATGAAGGGCGCGTTCAGTCCCCCTTCGACCGCTCTCGGATAGTCGAAATCTCCATCCGCGGTGCGTCGGGAAAGGTCTTCTCGCCCTTTCTGCATCCGGTAGGGAACGTCGATGTGGGTATCGACGATGATGCTCTCCTGAGCGATCCTGTCCGCACGAGCCTGCAGATCTTCCTCGGGTTCCGGGGCGGCCTCTTGTTGACCACATCCGGTCCCCAGCATCGCCAGACTCAGCAAGAACAATGGGACGACTCCCCGCCACCGACGGTTCCAATCACTCGTGCAGCCCATGATCCAGATCTCCTCATCAGCGTTCTTCCACCGTGACGGGCAAGACGATCTCTTCACCCTCTCGCAATACCTTCGCATCGACAGTCTGGCCTGGTTCCAGGGTGCGGAGGATCTGAGAGTAGGTTCGCAAATCCGTCACTTCCTGGTCGCCGATAGCCATCAGCGTGTCACCTGCCAGAAAACCGGCCTTCTCCGCAGGCGAGTCTGCCGAGACTTCGCTCACCTTGACTCCGGGCCCCTGGAAGGCGAAATCCGGCACCGTACCGAAGCGCACCCGACGTCCTCCCGACGGACCTGCCGCTGGAGGACCGCTCGCTGGACCTGACGACTGCCCTTCGATCTTTACCGTCAAGGGATCTTCGCGCCCTCCCAGATAGACGACGGACTCTTTGACCAGCGTTGCTACTTTGACCAGGCCGGCGCCGTCGATCTTGTCCGCCGTGTCACCCGGCCGATGGTAGTCACCATGGGCCTGCGTGAAGATCTGCACTCCCGGGATCCCCTTCTCGATGAAGCTCATCTGATCCGAGGCCTCCGCCGATTCAGGAATGTTGCGGCTGTCCACGCCGGTGACATAGGAAGCCCCTCGGAAGATGTGCTGCCACTCGTCCGCGGTGCCCGTTCCCAGGATCGAAACAGCACCTTCGCCCAACCGCCCGACCGTGTCGATATTGACGACCGCTCGAATGCCGGACAGGGGCACGGGTATCGGATTGGCCACGTAGTACTTCGAGCCAGCCCGACCGGCCTCCTCACCGGTGAAGCCGACGAAGACCAGACTCCTCTGCGGGGACTCGCCTTCCGCCAGAGCCTTGGCCAGCTCGATGAGAACCGCGACACCGCTCGCGTTGTCGTCCGCTCCAGGATGGATCTTCCCCTCGTCACCGCTGTGCACGTCCGGCCAGCCAGACCCGAGGTGATCGAAATGAGCGCCGACAACCACGGCCTGATCACTCCAATCGGCTCGAGCCCCTGGCAGCACTCCGATGACGTTGGTCACATCAACCGGTGCTCCCTCGGGTCCCTGCTGCATGGTGAAACGTTGATAGAACGAGCCGTTGTCTCCAGCGGGTTCCAGTCCCGCTTGCTCGAACTGCCCGACGAGATACCGAGCTGCCTCTTCGAGCCCTGCAGTACCTACTCCTCTGCCTTCGAGTTCGGTTGAGGCCAGGTACTCGACGTGCTCCATCAAACGAGACTGGGAGAAGACGGGGGGCAGATCCGCCAGGGCCTGCCTCTCCGGCAGCTGCATCGCCGGCAGCGCAGTGCCACGGGCTTCGCCCTCGGCGCGCAGATCGACGAGCAAGGGGGAGTCACTGGTAGGCCACTGACCCTTCACCACGTTTGCCGGCTCCTCGCCCTCGAAGGCCAGGTACGAGTACTTGCCGTAATGTGGCAGCTTGCGACCCAGGCCAGCAAAGGCCGCTCGGGGCTCGACGACCAACCAACCCACAGCCTTGTCGACCTGGGCGGGATGACGACGAATGACAACCATGGAGTGATCGCTCCAAGCCACCTCTTCTTCACCCAGGCCCAACCGCTCCGGACTGACCTCGACTCTCGCCAGACCCTCCCCGAAAAGCTCCTCCGCCAGCCGATTCTCGCGTCCCAGGACCCAGACGGCCCGATCCGACGGCAGGCTTTCCAGGGCGCTGTCCAACACCACTTCGACGGAGTGACTATCGCTCTGCCAACCCTCGGCCAGAGCCCGGTAGGCCTCCAGCTCGGACTCGTCTGCCGCCGATGGCAGCACTGCCAGAATCTCCGGCTCACCGAAGATCTGACCAATGGATGGCGGGATCTCGCGCGCGTCCAGAAGTCTGAACACATCGAACTGGGGATCGGCTTGGATGGCCAGCGGTCGGGAGGCGACTTCGAGGGTGAACGGAGTCTCTCTGCCAGTGGTGCGAACCACCGTGACTTCGGTACCGCTCTCGGTCAGCAGGGCGATCGGCACTTCGAGCTCGAAGAAATCGGCTGCCTGGCTCTGGACGAGGGAGGCGTTGACAGTGAAGCCACCGTCCGACTCCTGTACGCCCTGCACCGCGATCTCGAGCGCGGCAGCACCTGGGCGCTCGACCCACGGCTCGAAGAACCAGGTGAGATCCTCTCCCGTTTCAGCTTCGAAGGTGGCCTGAAGATCACCGAATGAAGCGCGCTTGTTCCTGAAATCGCGATAGAACCGAGCCATGCTGCGGCGGAAAGCCTCGTCACCGACATGCAGCCGCAGCATGTGGTAACCCATCAGCGTCTTCCCATAGCCGACGGCTTCCGTTGCGGCGCTATGGCGAGAGCGAAAGTCTTTCAACGGAAAGTCCCGGCTTTCCTTCACGTAGTTGCGATATTTCTGCACCGTCGCACGCCGGTAGTCCTCTCCTTTGCCGCGTTGCTCCTGGATCAAGTGGTCGGCCATGTAGGCCGTAAGGCCCTCGCACCAGTTGCCGGTGGCATAGTCCACGAAGACGGAGTTGCCCCACCAGTTGTGGAGAATCTCGTGAGGATAGGAGGAGGTCAGGATGAAAGGAAAGCGAATGACCTGCGGGCCCAGCAGGGTGAACGAGGGCATCCCATAGCCTGTCTCCCAGAAGTTCTCTACCAGAGCGAATTTCTCGTATGGGTAGGGGCCAATGAGCTCTCGATACATCTCGACATATTGCGCCGTCGCTTTCAGGTATTTGTCAGCCAGCGCATCGTCGGCTTCGTGAAGGTAGACCTGCGCCTCGACGGCGCCGGCGGCCTCTCGGTAGGCGATCAGGGGGCCCCCGACGAGATAGATCTCATCCATGGGACCACCCGAAGACCAGACAGCTCGTCCGTCATCACCCCGAGACGCCCCATTTCCCTGGCTGATCACATGCCAGTCTGACGGCTGATCGATAGCGAGATCGAACTCGATGAGCGACGCGCTGAAATACGGGTACCAGAACCCGCTCGCCGCCAGGTAGACCCCTTCCTCGCCGACGATCCCTGCCGTCTCCCGGAAGCCACGGGTGTACTCCTCCTTCTGGGCGGAGAGACCGAAATCCATGCCCCCCTGGTACGAGACCGTCAGGAGTCCGTCATCGGGGATCGACGTCAGGCGGTATCGGGCCAGCTCGAGGTCGGAATCGAGCTCGATGCTGGCACCGTTGATCCCGAAGAAGCCATCGAATTCGCCGAGCGGCACTTGTTCCACCGGCGGGCTCGAGCTCTCGATCTCCAATGCAGCATTGAGAAGGAACTCCACCGGCTCATCGCCGAGCGTCGAACCCAGCTGGATTCGGTCGGTCACCCGGATTTCGCCATCCACAGGATCCAGGGCGACCTCCATTTTGTGGGTGGTGTACTCGGCGCCGGCGGGCGCCGCAAGGGTCATCGGGCCGAGCAGCAGAATCACGGCCGCGAAGGCCAACGGACTCGAATGTCTCATAAGCGTTCCCCCAACCAGAGGCAGGATATCGATCGAGCTCCCCGGCTCCGACCGTCGACAAGGTCGCGCGGAAAGCGAGGCCAGACTCTATCGCAGATGGGAACGAGTAGGACGGGTCCGAGTTGGGACGCCGGACAGAAACGACCGGCCTCGGACTATCGACGTCTGCGCATGGAGGCGCAGGAAGCCGTTGCGAGACGGCTCAGAGGCAAAACGGCCGTCGCCAAGGCGACGACGATAGTGATCAGAAGAGCGCTCATCACATCAGGCCTTCCAGCCAGGGCCCCAGCGGCGGCACGAGGCCGCTGTACCACAGGTATCCGACGCCCCCGGCTACGGCCAGCAGCAGAGCCAGCCAGAGCACCGTCCGACCACGACGAGAGCCCTGACCTGAACGCGGCTGGGTTGCAATGACACCGGACTCCATCGGCGGGCCGAGGGGGTCATCGAGCTGCAACTCGTTCTCATCGAGGACCAGAAGCTCGCCGGAGCGTCGATCCTCGATCGGCATCGGTCGAAGACTGTCGCTCTTGAAATCATCGACAGCTGTCGTTTCGGAGTCCCAACTCGCATCGACTGCCGCGCCACTCACCTCCAGAAGGTGACGCTCGACGATGCGTCCGATGGCGACCCGACTCTCGTCATCCAGCTTGACGTAGGACACACCCATGCCGGCGGGTCGGTCCGAGGACTCGTCCTGGTCACGAACCCAGATCACTTCGCCCAGGCCGTGCACGAGCTTGCGCTCGTCGCCCAGCCAGATCTCGAAGATGAAGATCGACCCTACGGGCTTCGGCGAGGTCGTCTTGACGAACATGCCGGAGGTCGAGACGTTGGCCGAGTACTCGATGGAAAAACCACCGAAGTCGTGGAACTTGAGGATTACCTTGCGCTCTAGAGGCACCCGATTCGAAACTCGGGGATCCGAATCAACGGCGTGCAGTGAATTGGGGTTCTGTTGTTGGCTAGGTCTCATCGCACCTTCCTCCGCCTGTTTCAGGCAGGGACGAATGCCCCCAATCGAGCGGATTCCTTCCGCATTCAGAGTAAGCCACTTGGCCGGCAAGAGCAGTGGAATCCTCCACAAATTCGGCAATCCCGCCCAAAAACTGGCGAAATCGGAGCTGTTTTCTGCGTTTGGAACGGGAAGCTGCCGACCTGCTCAACCGCCGATGTACGACATCTCGACCCGACGGTGTTCCGGCGTGGCCTCGGCTCGCAGCTCGGAGTAGCGGTCACGCCTTCGAGTCCAGATCGAGGCGACGAGGTCGGCGAGTGCGGCGTCATCCGAGCCGTCGCGAAGAGCCTGGCGAATATCGAACCCCTCGGCGGCGAACAGGCAGGTGAAGATCCGCCCATCGGCCGACAGACGCGCCCGGGTGCAATCACCACAGAACGGCTGGGTTACCGAGGTGATGAGCCCGATCTCGCCTTCTCCATCCTTGTATCGCCACCGCTTCGCGACCTCTCCTGGGTGATTGGGCTCGACCGGCTCCATTGGGTGGATTGCCTGCAACCTCTCGACGATCTCGACTCCCGAGACGACATCGTCCATTCTCCAACCGTTCGTGTTGCCGACGTCCATGTACTCGATAAGGCGGAGAATGACGTTGCTGCCCTTGAAGTGCTCGGCCAACTCGATCAGGTGACTGTCATTGACTCCCCTCTTGATGACGGCGTTCACCTTGATGGGCGCGAGATCCGAGGCGACAGCGGCAGCGATTCCCTTCAACACATCCGCGACGGGAAATCGGACGTCGTTGAACCGATGGAAGACCTCGTCATCGACGGCGTCCAGGCTAACGGTCACCCGATCGAGACCAGCCGCCGCCAGTGCTGGCGCCTGCTGAGCCAGCAGTGCTCCGTTCGTAGTCAGCGCCACCTCGGCGTCGGGCAGAGCGACCAGCATCTCGATGAGGACCGGTAGATCGGACCGCAGCAACGGTTCCCCACCGGTGAGGCGAAACTTGCGGACTCCCAGTCCATGAAAGACTCGAGCCAGGCGAACGATCTCCTCGAAAGTGAGAATCTCCGAGCGTGGCAGAAAGACAAAGTCCGAGCCGAACACTTCCTTCGGCATGCAGTATCGGCACCGGAAATTGCAGCGATCGGTGACCGAGATTCGCAGGTCTGCCAGCGGCCTTGACAGTCGATCGAGAAGCGATCGCGCTGCCGCACCTTCGCGCTCGGGCGCCGGTCGGGCGGCTTTCGGATCCCTCGATCCGGCCTGGTCTGGTCTCTTCTCCACGGTTTTCTCCAACGCGGACTCTATCTCAATGACGCCTCTCTCCCTCAACTCACGAGCCGGCTAAACCTCTGTCGAGCAATGGGTTCACGTTGAGATTACATTGACCGCGAGAGAGATACAGTGCTAAAAAAACTCATCCACGACGGGAGACCGCTATGGCGTTGATCCTACTGGCGGAAGACGAAAGCTTCGACCATCGATCTCGTTCGGTCCGTGCTGGCCTCTCAGGGCTGGCTGGTCAAGACGGTAAAGAGCCGCGCACAGGCTCTGAGGGCAGCCTCCGAGTTCGCCCCACAGCTCGTTCTCTTGAACGACGAGCTCAAGGGGATCGACGATCTCGTGCGGACCTTTTCTCGCCGCAGTGGCGGACCAGGGGTCGTGCTCTTGAGCTCCCAAGAAGAGAGCCCGGTTGATGGCGAGGACGTCGAAGCTGTCCTTACCAAGCCTGTTCAGACCGAAGAGCTGATCGCAACAATCAAAGACAAGCTCTCCACCGCGAGCGACAAGAAGGCCGCGACCGACACGGCAGCGGATGTTCGAATCCTCTCTTCGGAGGAGATCTTCGGCGATCTCCTCGATGACATCCTGGACAAGGACATCGCGAAACAAGCAGCCGCATCCGAGGCAAAGCAAGACCCTGCAGAAGAAACCACCCCCAGCGATGAGACCTCTTCAGAGGAGATCGAGTTGGAAGATCTCGAATCCGAAGAAACCGAGGAAGAGGTCGAAGCTGCCGAGGTTGAAGTCGCAACTGCGGTGCAGCCGGTAGAGGAGGACGAGGAAGAGCCCGAAGAGACCGCCGCCGCTGAAGCGCCAGCCGCCAGTCAAGACGACAGCATGATGGATCTGTCAGACCTGGAGGAGCTGGCCAAGGAGGCGGTCCCGGCACTCGTCGATGCGGTGGAAGCCCAGGCGAGGGAAGTCGGCGAGCCGGAGGAAGAACTGGATGTAGCCGAGCTCTTGCGCGAAACCGCCGCAACGCCAGCTCCACCGAAGCCCGAGACGCCCCCTGCTGTCGAAGACCGGGACGACGATCTCGAAGCCAAGCTCAGCGATACCCTGGCCGGCGTTCTCGCTGCCTCCTTGGGGGCTGCAACCGAGCCTGACAAGACCGAGGTCGATCGTGAGACAACGACAGACGTCGACAGTCTGCTATCGCAGGCCCTCGGTGACCTCGACATCGCCAAGCCCCGGTCCCCGGACGGTCCCGTCATCCCGCTCGATGTCGAGCCTGACGAGCCGGCTTCCGAAGAGGCCGACGAGATGGACGCGGTTGAGACTTCCGAAGAGCTCGAGGCGGAGGAAGACGAGCCAGAAGAGACCTCGGAAGCAGCCGACGAAGAGGACGTCTCGGAAGAACCCGACCAGGCAGTCGATGCAGTCGAGCCGGAGCCGGAGCAGGCTTCCGAGCCTGTGATCGAGTTCGGTGAGTACTCCCTCGAAGAACGAATCGGCCTCGGCGGCATGGCCGAAGTCTGGAAGGCGCGCCGTCAGGGAGTCGAGGGCTTCGAGAAGCGAGTCGCGATCAAGAAGATTCTCCCTCAACCCGCCGAGAACCAGGATTTCGTCGACATGTTCATCGACGAGGCCAAGTTGGCCGCCCAACTGAATCACAAGAACATCACCCACATCTACGACCTGGGCAAGGTCGATGATGACTACTTCATCGCCATGGAGTATGTCGAGGGACAAAATCTCCGCCACCTACTCGATGCCGGACGCAAGAGGGACAAGCCACTGCCAGCCGGCTTGGCACTCTACATCGCATCCCGGATCGCCGACGCTCTCGACTATGCGCACCGCAGCAAGGACTTCAACAACACCGAGCTCGGACTCGTGCACCGCGATGTCTCACCCCAGAATGTTCTGATCAGCTATGAAGGCGACATCAAGCTCTGTGACTTCGGAATCGCCAAAGCGGTGTCCAAGATCAGCACCACACAGATGGGTGCCCTGAAGGGGAAGCTCCAGTACATGTCGCCCGAGCAAGCCTGGGGGCGCCCCATCGATCCGCGCTCCGACATCTTCTCCACCGGCACGCTGCTCTTCGAGATGCTCACCGGTGAGCGGCTCTTCACTGGCGAAAGCGAGCTGGCCGTGCTGGAAGCCGTTCGGGAGTGTGAGACGCCGGAAAGGGTGATCCAGGACCCGGCTATCCCCTCTCGAGTCAAGGGCCTGTTGCTCAAGGCACTGGCCAAGGAGACCGACGAACGGTACGAGACGGCAGGCGAGCTGCTCGGCGGCCTCGAAGAGCTGCTGGCCGAGTTCGACCCGACTCCAGGGCAAAGAGAGATGAGTAGCTACGTTCGCGAGTTGCTGGATCTGCCCGAGTCGGCCACCAAGAAGAGCGAGCCGACGGCCCTGGAGCGTGACACAGCCGTAACGGAACCGGCAGCCGAAGAGGTTGACGAGCAATCGACCGAGCCCTTGGAAGACCTTCTGGACGAGGCAATCGTCGAAGGAGTCGGGGAAGAAGCCGACGAGGAGGAGGAGAAGCAGCGTCCTGGTTTCCTCAAGTGGCTGTCCAGGCTGCTGCCCGTGGTGGTCTTGCTCGCGATCGGTGGGTACCTGGCCGCAGGCCGCCTGGGTGAGTCGCCGGATTCACAGGATTCTTCGGGGATGGCGTCACCACAGGTCACCAGAACCGAGATCTTTCGTCCCGAGGCGGTAGAGGCCAGTCTGGATCCCGATCCCGATGACCCGGAGGATCAGACAGCACCCCAAGACAGTTCAACTCGGGCAGCTCCCCCGGCAGCGACCCGAGAACAGGCTGCACCTTCCCCTGAACCCGAAGATCAAGCACCCGCAGAGCCTGTCTTGCAGGTCGCTCCCGAAGACAATGCGGTCGATGAGGCCTCAGCCGGCGAAACCCAGCCCCAGACCGACGTCGCCCAGCAGCCGCCACCTCGAGAGACTCAGGCGGGCACCGCGGATCCCGAGTTGGAGAGGCGAGTCGAAGAGGACCTCCAGAGGGTTCAAGAGCTGATCTCGACGCCGGAGTTTGCCGCCGATGGTGAGCTGGACGCCAGGGCCTCCGCAGAGCTCATCCCCGACTCGACCGAGCCTGCAGCGACAAGCCAGGACCTGACTACCGACAACGGGGACGCGACCATTCAGGAAGCCGAGTCCGCGCCTTTCGGCCAGGACGAGCTCGCCAATTCCACCTCGCTTGGTGCAGATCGAGATGCCGAAGAGCCCATCTCATTGGACTCGGAGAGCGCCGGACTCGAGACCAGCCCGCCCTTGACAGCCGAGGGAGGCGAGCCGCCAGAAAGCCCGGATTCATCAACTGAACCGGAGGCAACCGAGCCAGAGCCAGATCTGCCGAGTGCGCCGCCAGCCGAAGAGGCGACAGCGACGCAGCCGGGAGATCTGGTCGAGCAGGGACCGGGAGTCATCGGACCCCTGGTGCAGTCGTTCCGGCCACCGGCCTACTCAGAAGTGGCCCGGCGAGTCGGAGCGACGGGCACGGTTCGAATCGCGGTACTGGTCGATGAGAACGGCCAGGTCCTGGAGGCCAGGTTGGTGGAAGGCCTGAGACAGAAGGTCGGCCTCGACGAGGAGACCCTGGAAGCGGCCCGTAGGGCGACCTTCAGGGCCGCCACCAAGGACGGTGTTCCGGTGAAGATGTGGCATGAGTTGGCGGTACAGTTTCAGCCCTGATGGCATAACGATGAAAGGCAGAATCGATTTGAATCTTCCGTGGACTGAGTTCGATCGAGCACCGGTGGCTGCCGGCGTCTCGCGACCACTGCAGCCCGGAGCGGACTGGAGGAAACCATGACCCTGAGCGACGACAACCGTAAGTTCTACGAGCAGTCTCTGGAAATCACCAAGCAGGAAGTCGATGAGCTGGATCAGCAGATCGCCGCTGAGCTTGCCAAGGTGAAGGACCGGCTGACCGAGCTTCAGAAGGCCAAAAAAGCTACACTGCAGATGTACGCAGCTGCCTGCGCTCGCCTGGGCGTTCCCAACGACCTGGCGGACGCCGAAGACGAGGCCCCCAATCTCGGCTAGGAGCGTCTGAATGACGGCCGAGATCTCCTAGCCAGGCGGGCAGACTGCCGGCACAGATTGACGGGATCGTTGCCATCTTCCCCCGGGCTTCGATGGTGATCTCGGGGGTTAAGGACAAGAAGTTCGACTCGATTCGGGTCCAGTGCGGCCCGACTCGAGATCGACGACCCGACAAGAAGGGGGAAAGCATGGCCACCAACATCCAGCGCGTCGACTACTTTCACGCCACCGTCACCGACCGACCTGGCGAGGCCTACCGCCTGCTGTCCCAGCTGGCCAGCTCGGGCGTCAGCCTCCTCGCCTTCAGCGCCATCCCAGCTGGGCCCGAGCACACGCAGTTGATGCTCTTCCCAAAGAGCGCCGACGCACTCATGCGGGTCGCGGGTGCAGCAGGACTGGTCCTCACCGGACCGCAACATGCCCTGCTGATTCAGGGCGACGATGAGCTCGGGGCACTGGCAGAGTCCCACCGTGCCCTCTTCGACGCCGATGTCAACGTCTATGCCTCGACCGGCGTCGCCGACGGACAGGGCGGCTACGGTTACGTGATCTATGTCCGCAGTGAAGACTTCGAGGAAGCCGCTCGGGCGCTGGGAGTCTGAACCTCGGCAGCAGGTCGGGATGAGCGCGCCCGAACTTGGCCGGGACTGGACGTCACAACGCCTTCTTGTAACCTGATGAGGACGCCCTGGTTTCCTGGTATTGGTGCAAGCCCCTGAATCGAGTGATTTGGACAGGACCTCGGCCGGGTTGGGCCTCTGAGGCCTCCGAGTCGATGACCGCGAACTACGATTTGGTTGGCACGGGATTTGCTTTACTTTCTAGGCGTATGGAAGCCTACCGAGCAACCCTCATAGGAACCCGCCTAGACATCCTCAAACCCTAACCCGCCAGGTGACGACCTCCCGCTCAGAGGTCGCCACCTTTTCCCCCCCTGCCCTCTGACCAGCTGCCAGATCTGGAATTTCCTACCAGAGACACAGGAGCCTCGGAAGGAGGCGAGGAAACCACCACCAAGGTCAGCCCTTCCAGCATCCGAAACCACCCTCCGAACCCCCGATCGGACTCCCTATCCCGCACGACCAGGTTGCACCATTTCTCGTCTGCCCCCGACTCGGCAGGCAATTCGACCCGGATCCGTCGGGTATCGGCTCTCAGCCCTAGCCTCAGTGCCTTCAGGGCGCTCTCCTTCGCCCCCCAGAACAGTGTCGCGATTCGATCTCTGCCGTTGGCAGGAGCCGCCCGCAGAGCAGCCTGCTCATCGGACGTGAAGTAGTCCTGCAAGAAGGCAGGGCTTCGGGCCTCGACTGTCTCGAGGTCACAGCCGACAAGCAGCGCCTCGGGGGCCAGAACACACAATCCTCGACCACTTCGATGGCTGATAGAGAGAGTCAGCGGTAGAGCTCGCCCTCGGAACAGAGCTTCCGGAGCCCCGTCTGCGGCCTGCCAGACGGTCAATTCCTCAGGAGCCGTGCCGGAGCCCGGAAAGTAAGGGCTTTGCAGGAGTGCCGATTTGGCAGTCCAGCGTCCAAGCAGCCAGTCGTGGCGCCGCTTCTCGACCCCGAGTCTCGCCAGATGTCGGTGCTCTTCCGAGCTCAGCCAATCCAGGTTGGTGGGAAGCTCTTCGAGACCCTTCGCCAGCCACCAGGGGCCAGGACTCGACCTCTGGTGATGGGCTCCCTCTCTCGGATTCATCTCGACCGTCTCTAAGAACTAGCCCAGGAAGCTGCGCAGCTTGGCCAGTGCTTCAGGCTCGACCTCCGTTGCAGACTCGACGGTCCTGTAGCCCGACAGATCCACCAGTAGATTGCCTGCCTCGTCGATGACCTGGGCATCGAAACCACCGTCGGAGGCCGGCTGCACGACCGCCAAGATGCGACCCCGAGCGGCGTCTTCGGGTCGATGAACGCTGACCGACGCCACCTTCCAGGGAAGGCCCAGCCTGCCACTCTGTGAAATCTCCCAGAGTCCGGCTGTCTGAAAACAGAGCTCGATGAGGCGCGGAGCCATTTGCAGGGCTCGCTCCTTCGGAAGGTGATTCGGAGGAAGCTCTTCTGACAACCTGCCGATCAGACTCGACTCTTGTCGCCATGCGAGGTCGAGTACCTGGTAGGCCGGACCGTGGAAATAGACGCGATAGATGTCCGCACCCGCGCAGAGCTTCCTGGGGAGCTGCTGGAGCTTGGATAGAAGCAGCAGCAGGGGACGGATCTCCCATCCAGGCTCGACCGACGAAGTGCACGGTTTCCTGTTCCTCCGCTTGCAGGGCCAATTGCCGCCGGCCCAGCAATCGACAAGCGGCAACGACCTCCTCCCCTTCCAGACCCAGAAAGGCCGACACCTCCACAGCCCGGGGCTCATCCCGATAGAACTTGAAGGGCGACAGGAACTCCACCTCCTCGAGTCTCGTGACCTGCCGATCAGGCACCAGAAGACCGGCGACCTCGGCAAAGGCCTCGATTCCCATGACTCCTGGCAAGACCGCTGTTCCTTCGATCCGATGGTCGTCGAGGAACGGCTGCTCAGTGGGGCTCAACAGTCCTTCGGCCACCAGACCCCGTGGCGTCTGCCGTGATTCGAAGCCGGCGATCATCGGTCCCCGCTGCCTTGACCGAATGGCTTCGGAGTCCAACCCGCCCTCCGGATCCCAGTCCTCCAGCAATAAACCCAGGGACTCGGCAATCACCACCTCGCCCCGGGTTCCGGCTGTGAGCTCCTGCCGGACGATCGGCAGGGCCGACTCGGGCGACAACATTCCGATCCCGGCCAGTTCCATCATTTTCGGGATCGATCCGCGACTGGCCATTCCGATTCCAGCCCAGGCGGTCCAGTCGATCGCCACACCGCGCGTCTGGGGGCGACTCCTACGCAGATTCGAGGTGAGTTTGCAGAGCAAATCGTTGGCCGCACTGTAGTCCGTTTGACCCGCGTTGCCGAAACGCCCCGCGATGGAGCTGAACACAACCGTCGCGCCCAGGGGCATCTCTGCTGCCGCTTCGAGAAGATGGAACCAACCCTGGCTCTTGACGTCGAAAACGAGGTCGAACTCCTCGGCACTCTTGTCGCTCAGGGCATGGCTGATCTCGAGGCCGGCGGCGTGGATGAGGAAGTCGATCCTGCCATGGCGCTCGCGCACCTCGTCGATAACTCGAGTCACCGCCTCGGCGTCGAGCAGGTCAACCGAGTGGTAGTGCGCCTGCCCACCGACAGCCTCCACGGACTCTATGGCTTCCAGAGCCGATCGAGACCGCTCGAGGACGGAGAGCTGGCGCTCCACCTTGGCTGGGGTGGCCCGTTCCCCTTCGGCCTTCATGCGCTCGAAGAGCTCCATCCTCAGAGACTCGGGGTCCGAACGAAATCGCTGCAGGTCTTCTTCTTCAGGGTCGGGAGGCGGTGCGAGATCCAGCAAATGAAAGATGCCTTGCGAGCCTTGCGCCAGATCCGCCACGATCGCCGAAACGATGCTGCCAGCGGCTCCGGTGACAACAAAGACACTTTCAGCGCCCATCTCGACAGGTTCGGCGGCTTCTTCCAGGGCCTCCTCCCGCAGACCGACTCCCCATCGCTCGGCTCCGAAGTAACCCACTTCGACCGAGCCGGGATCCCGCAGAGTCTCCTCGATGAGCCGATCGGCCGGAGCCGCGGTCGCCCGTGAGGGCTCGAAGTCGACGACCTTGATGAGCGACGCTGGCCTTTCCCTCTTGAGGGCCTTGGTGAAGCCGCAGACTCCGCCTCCGAGTGGGGCCCAAGCCCCAGCTTCATCGTAGCCGTGCCGACCTCCCAGGCGGGTGCCGGCAACCAGGAACGAATCGGCTCGATTCAAGGAGTCGTACAGCACCTTTGCAACCTGGAACAACAACTTGACCCGGCGCGTCAGGCCCGCCTGCCACTCCTCGGGCACGGAGCTGGATGCATCTCCAGACGCATCGAGCGCGGGAAGCCAGTACATCCCCTGCACCTCGCCATCCCTCTTCCACTCCTCGAGACGAGGCACGACCTCCTCGGCATCGAGGTTGGCCTCCAGGAGGAGAACCTCGGCACCCAATCGTTCGAGTCGCTGCTCCAGGGCCTTGCCGACACCACCCCTGTCCGCCATGACAACCACACGCGAGCCCTTCTGCAATCGGACGCCGGTCCTCTTGCAGAGGTCGAGAGCGGGTAACAGCATCACGGCCGGCACCCTGCGGTGCACCGAAGTCGCGGCAGTAGGTATTTCCCGAGTGTGCTCTTCTTCAGTCCCAGGAACCGGAGTCTCGGGAGCACTGGCGGAAGCATCTGCGGTCGCTCCCGGAGCGAGATCAGGCCGTCGGTCGAAGACGAACTGAATCGCTCGGGCCAATGTCGGGTAGTCCCGCAGCTGCAACGTGTCGTCACGCGGAATGTCCCACTCCTCGCGGATCGCCGCGAACATCTCCGCCTGCTTCACCGTGTCGATCCCCAGATCGGCCTCCATGTCCAGATCCAGATCCAACATCTCTTCCGGATAGCCAGTCGTCGCCGCGACGATCTCCAGAACTCGCTTTTGAACGGGATGGACCGCGTCGTCGGACGCAGATTCCGCCTGGCTCTCGACGGCTGCAGGGGCCGCAGCTGCAGCTATCACCTCCTGGCCCTTCAGGTCGGGCCGTCGGTCGAAGACGAACTGAATCGCTCGGGCCAATGTCGGGTAGTCCCGCAGCTGCAACGTATCGTCACGCGGGATGTCCCACTCCTCGCGGATCGCCGCGAACATCTCCGCCTGCTTCACCGTGTCGATCCCCAGATCGGCCTCCATGTCCAGATCCAGGTCCAACATCTCTTCCGGATAGCCAGTCGTCGCCGCCACGATCTCCAAGACGCGTTTCTGGATGGGATCCAAGCCACCAACAGGGGTTGGAGGTGGAGCCACCGAAGCAGTCGAAGGCCGGATGGGCTGCGGCGACGGCTCGGATGGATCTTGGCCGGCTGCCGCCGTCGGCTCCTGCTCAGATGCGACCTGGGCAGGACGGCTGAAATCGGCAGGTGGAGCTGCGGGGTGCTCCTGGTTTGCCACTGGCCGAGGCAGGACCTGGCTCGGCGGCCCCTCGTCTCTGATCCGCAGAGTCCGGTGCTCGACTTCGACTTCGGCACCTGGATGACCGCTGGCCCAGTCCAACCATTGCCGCCATCTCTCTGGCTCGACGCGACGATAGTCGTAGCCCAGCTGGTCGATCTCCGGGCGTTGGCCACCCGGGGCGGGGACCCATCGGAGCAATACCATGCTGATCTGCGATCCGAATCCGGCGGCCAGCCGCAGCGCATAGCGCACCGGGTAGCTGCCACCACGGGACAGATTGAGCTCTCCGAGCTCCGGGTCGACTTCCTTGAAGTTGGCCACCGGAGGTACCAAACCGGTCTCCAGGGCCTTGATGGCCAGGACGTCCTCGATTCCCACTCCCATCGGATGTCCCGTATAGCCCTTGGTGTTCGCTATGACAATTTTGTCAGCCAGCTCTCCGAAGACACTTCGGAGGGCAAAGATCTCGGCCTGCGCACTGCCACCCCTGGCAGGTGTGTAGGTTTCATGGGAGATAAAGACCGTCTCCGGAGCGATCTGAGATCGATCGATACCCCATTTCTTTTCGGCCTCGGTAATGAGCCGTTCCATCGTCTCGGAGATATGGGCAACATCGAGACGGGTGCCGTGATAGGCGCTGTTGGCCGTGGCGGTCGCCAGCACCTCGCAGATGGGCTGAATCCCTCTCTCGCTTGCCGACTCCTCGCTTTCCACGACGATTGCCGCCGCCCCCATGCCGATCAGCATGCCGTGACGACGCCGATCGAACGGGATGGCGGCCTCCTCGACCTCGGCATCGGTAGCCGCCGCACCCGTGGCCAGGAAGCCGGCTCCGATCCAGCCCATCAAATCGTCGCTCGTCACGTCGTCCGCCGAGACGATCACGACTCGACGGCAACGACCAGCGCGGATCCAGTCCGAGGCCAAACCGATGGCCTGTGTACCACTGGCACAGGCTGCGTTGATCTGTGTGTTCGGCCCCCGGGCGCCGATGAACTCGGCCATCTGGGAGTGGCCCATCGACAAGAGTCTGAAGAGGAATCGTCGATCGAAGGTGTAGGGGCTGGCCTCGACTTCTTCTCGCGCCTCGTCCAGATGCCGATCCAACTCGCTCATGGACTCATCGGAAACCGTTCCGCTCGAGCTCATCCGGTCTTTCAGACTCTGCAGCTCCTCGAGGCGTCGTTGGGCGGCCTGCGCGGTGTAGTAACGACCCGACTCCCTGGCGAAATAGTTGACGCCCGGGAAGGCGGACGCGAAGATCACGCCGGTTTCGTCGCGCACCTCGTCGGCCAGGCCCCATTGGTCAGGGAGCTTGCTGCCAGTCGTCGTGGTTTTGTAGCGCCTGACGAGCGGTAGTCCAGCATCCCGGAGGGCGTCGAGTCCCGATCCGATGGCCAACTCGGTCACCACGTCCAGCGCTTCCAGGCGGTCGCTCGGGAAGCCGAACTCTTCGACCAGATCCAATTCCCCTCGGCGCGCCGCCAGCTTGATCACCTCATCGACGCCCTCGATGGTCTCGAATCTCGGGCCACCGTTCTCGCTCTTCACCAGTCTCGTGATGTTCCTCGCCACCATCTCCTGTCGCAGATCGTCCGGTACCTCTCCGATGAACTGCTGGCCCGTCAAGAGTCGTCCCAGATTCGAGTCGTCGAACACCTTCGCGGTACCCGGCAATCCGATGGCCGCACCTGTAATCACGACCCCGCGCTCGGAGGTTGTGGGCGCGCTCTTGCGGCCCACCACTTCGAGGCCTTTGTCGAGGAAACCGGCGAACATCTGTCCCAACTCGAGGTAGGCGGCCTTGTCGAGACGAGAGGCGTCGACACCTGCCGCATCGGCCGGTGCCTGAATCGACTCGATCTCGGAGTCCACGGCCAGGGCGGGCCGCGACCCGACCGGGCTCCGCATGACGATGGGCTCCTCGGCAACAGGAACCCTGCCGACACCCAGCCCTGCCGAGTACAGTCCGCACAGGGCCTGGTTGAAGGAGGCCACGTCACCCATGCGCGGATGATTCGTGGACAGGGAAACGGCGTCGTCGCGCTCTTGAAAGACGCTTCGAACCATGCCTTGCAGGGCCCGTTTCGGGCCACACTCGACAAACACCCTCGTGCCGGCACGGTACAGAGCCTCCAATCCCTTGACGAACTGCACGGGTTCGGCGACCTGACGGGCGAGAATTTCGATCATCTCGGGCTCGACTCCCGGTCCCATCGGGTAGAAGTCGCCGCTGACGTTGGCGACAACGGGAATCTCCGGCGGCTGCAGTCCCATCCTTCCCAACACCTGCCGAACTGCGGCGCTGGATGGAGCCACGATCTGCGTGTGAAAAGCGTGGCTCACCGGTAGTCGCTGAGCCTGGTACCCAGCCGCTTGCAGCGCCTCGATGGCCCTCTCGACGGCCTGGCTGGCGCCGCCGATGACCGCTTCGCTATAGCTGTTGATATTGGCCACAACGACGTAGCCCTCGATCGTCGAGAGAATGCGCTCGATCTCCTCCAAGGGGGCGAAGACCGCGGCCATCCAGCCGTTGTCGTCCGTCGAGATCCGGCTCATCTCCTGCCCACGGGCACTGACGGCCTCCAGGGCGTGAGCGAAGCTGATCGCCCCCGAAGCCACCAGTGCGCCGTACTCACCGAGGCTGTGGCCCATCACCATGTCTGGCACGACACCATAGGTACCCAGGAGCCTCAACAGAGCTATGTCCGTCGCCAGCACCGCCGGTTGGGTGATGGCTGTCTGGCGCAGCGCATCATTGGCGGCCTCTTCTTCGAGCGGACCCATGGGGTCGACGAACAGGTACTCGGTCAGAGGGCGGCCGAGCAGCGGCTTCATGACCTCGTCGGCCTCGCGAAAGGTCTCGGTCACCACCGGCTCGTCCGAGGCCAGCTGTCTCAGCATGTTGAGATACTGCGATCCCTGACCCGTAAAGAGCATGGCGACCTTGGGCGGCTGGCCCGTTCCAAGGAAGATGCCTCGACCCCGGAGCGCCTTCCAGGTCTCGAGCTTGCCCGACTCGATCGTCGACAGCGCCCTGCCGCCTTTCTTGATCAACTCAGCGCCGTCACCGTAGTCGATTGCCAACCGGGTGGTGCTTCGCAGGTCCGCTTCAGCTGGTGCCTGGACTTGCGGCAGCTCTCCAGACTCTGCCTTGGCGAGCACACCTTTGAGTCTGACCTCGACATCGGCCAGGGAATCACCGCCCAGGACCAGGGCGCCCCGCAGCGGCACCTTTTCGCTCTTCGTGACAGCCGATGAACCAAACTCTCGGGCCACGGTAAGGACAGGTTCTGGCCGGTCGACAATCTGGCCGGGAACGTACTCCTCCAGAATCGCATGGAAGTTGGTTCCACCAAAGCCGAAAGCACTGACGCCAGCCCGCCTCACCTGTCCTTCTCGAGCCGTCCAGGGCCGCAGCTTCGTATTGACGAAGAATGGGCAGCTCGTGAAGTCGATATTGGGATTGGGGCGCTCGAAACCGAGGCTCGGAGGTAGGACCTGGTCCCGCAAGGCATAGGTCGCCTTCAGAATCCCAGCCGCACCGGCCGCGCCCTTGAGGTGGCCGATGTTCGACTTGACCGAGCCGAGAGGCAGCGAGCCGGGTGCAAATCCGTAGGGGATGAATGCCTCGGTCAGACACTGCAGCTCCACTACGTCTCCGACCCGTGTCGAAGTGCCGTGCCCTTCGATGAGCGTGGCCCCATCTGGAACCAGTCCAGCCCGTCTCCAGGCTCTCTCCACCGCCAATCGTTGACCGACCGGATTGGGCGCCGTGATCCCCTTGCCCCGGCCATCACTCGATCCGCCCAGACCGCGAATCACGGCATAGATGGAGTCACCGTCCCGCTCGGCATCGCGCAGCCGCTTCAACAAGAAGATGGCCGCTCCTTCGCCCATGACGAAGCCATCGGCGCCATCGGCGAACGGCCGGGTCCCGGTCGCGGAAAGGGCGCCGATCTTGCAGAACTTGGTATACGTAGCGGCGCTCATGTTGGCGTCGATTCCACCCGTCAGAACGGCGTCGTAGTCCTCTTCCTCGAGCCCCTCGATGGCGGCGTGAATCGCTGCCATGGCGGAAGCGCAGGCCGCATCGACCACGTAGTTCGGTCCATGAAAGTCGAACAGATTGGCAATCCGGCCGGCAATGATGTTCGCCAGCTCTCCTGGCATCGTGTCTTCGGTGATCCGGGGATAGAGCTCACTCACCTGGCTGCCGAGCTCGTCGCTGACCTTGGCCCGGACTTCCTCCGGCAGCGCCGCGAAACTCGGCGCTCGCCGCAGCTCCTGGGCGATCTCGGGATAGGAGATACGGGTGGCCGTCTCGTAGTGAAGGTCGCCGCCCATGGCGTTGCCCAGGATCACGGCTGTCCGTTCACGGTCCAGGGGGCGCTGCGGATACCCATAGTCTGCCAATGCCTCGCGAGCGCCCACCAGGGCCCACTTCTGGGTCCGATCCATGGACTCGCCCACTCTCGGTGGGATTGGCAGATTCCACTTCAGCGGCTCCCAGGCCCACTCCTTCACCCAGCCGCCGATCTTCGAGTAGGTCTTCGCCGGCGCCTTGGGGTCGGGATCCCAGAACAGCTCTGGATCCCACCGTTCTTTGGGAACCTCACTGATGCTGTACCGACTCTGTTTGATGTTCTCCCAGAAGGTCGGAGCGTCCGGCGCATCCGGAAGCACCGCCCCGACACCAACGATGGCGACTGCCCGATGTCTGCTGTTCTTCATCTCGCGTTCTTTCCTTCCGTCACGCCCCAGGTCCGACCCGGTGGCGGGAACTTCATCGACCCCCGACTCTACTTTGCCCGGAGGAGGCTCGACTCGGCATCATGCGGTCTGGCGATCGTAGATCCGATCGGCCGCCAGATTCAGATCTTCCATCAGGCCTGCCTGAGCCTGGTGTATTCGAGCCACGTCCAACGCGGCTTCGAGGTCCCCGACGCCGGCCGGCCCAGCGACTCCGCCAGCGCCGACGACCCATTGGATCCCCTGGGATGCCACCATCGAGGCGGCTTGTCGCGCACAGATCCGACCGAGGATCGCCAGGGTCTCATGATTCATGCGGCGATCGGCTTTCGAGTCGAGCGCACCCTCCGCCGACTCAGCCGCCCTGCCGACCAGGCCCGCAGCCCCTTCCGCGTAAGCGATCAGCTCGCCCAACCGGAGCAGCAGGTGCTGGTTCCTTGTCAATCGCGCCACTCGCGATCGCTCCATGACCTCGGCCAGAGCATGAAACGTCAAAGCCACGATGTCAGCGCCCAGGTTCGGGTGCCTCGAGTGCAAGGTCTCGAATGTGCGCGCCCGCTCGTGGAAATGCTCGCCCCGCGTTTTGAGGTGGAGCTGCCAGAGATCCCGCGCGATGGTCATCTCCAGAATCTCGGAAGTGCCCTCGTAGATCGTCGTGATGCGCACATCGCGCCGGATCTTCTCCACCATGTACTCGCGGGTGTAGCCATAGCCACCCAGGGCCTGGATACTGGCCTCCGCTGCCTTCAGGCCGGCTTCGCTCGAAAGGTACTTGGCAATGGCCCCTTCGGTATTGAGAGTTCCTTCTCCACTGTCGATCCGTCGCGCGGTCTCTTCGATGTAGGCACGACCGGCTTCGAGCCACGCCACGTTGGGCACGATCAACTTGTGGGTGAAACCCTGCTTCTCTGAAAGCGGGCTGCCACCCTGGATTCTCTCAGTGGAATAGGGAATCGCGCGATCGAGAGCCGCCCATCCACCACCCAGGCCGAACGCGGCGACCATCAGTCGTGTGTAGCCGAACACTGCCTGCGCCTGGAGAAGCCCTTGCCCCTCCTTGCCACCAACGAGTCGATCGGCATCGACCTTGACGTCGGTCAGACCGACTGCGGCGGTATTGCTGGCGCGAATTCCGTGCTTGTCCTCCGGCTGGCCAGGGCTCAAGCCTTCGGCACCGGCTTCGACGATGAACCAGCTCGGCCCGTCGGGCGCGGTGGCGAGCACGGTATAGACATCCGCAAAGCCGCCGTTGCTGATCCACTGCTTGCTGCCGCTGATCGAGTAGCCGACAACCTCGCCGTCCTTCTCGATCCTCTCGGCGGTCGACTTGAGGGCGCCAAGATCGCTTCCCGCCTCCGGCTCGGTAGCACAGTAGGCAAAGAGAAGTCCCTCCTCGGCAATTCGTCCGAGCCAGTGTTTCTTCTGTTCCTCGGAGCCGCCGAAGCGAATCGGATCGCTACCGAGAAAGGTTGCCAGGACCCCGGTAGCGATCCCCAGGTCCACCTCTGCAAGCGCCTCGCAGATCCGGTAGACATCGAAGGCTCCGCCACCCATACCACCGTACTCCTCGTCGATGAACAGCAATTGAATACCCAAACCCGACCCACAGAGCTCGCGAACCAGGTCCACAGGAAACTCGTCCCGAGCATCCAGGTCGAGAAGCACGTCGTCCGACAGCTTTGCCGCTGCGAAATCGCGAAAGGCCTCCAAACTGAGTTCGAGAGTTTCCCTGTCGAGTCCGGAGGTCATGGCGGTATCTCCCTGAAGTTCTTCCTACCGATTGGCTGTATCGGAACAGCAGTCTATGGGCTGACTCGGTGCAGCACCATACCCGAAAAAGGGGCGGTGCAGCCATCCTTGCGGGTAGGCCAGGCCCTCGAGCCGGGGAATGGGCTACCGTCGGGAATCATGGTCACCCACCGCGACCAATTGATCCGGGAACGAGTTGCCCCTATCCTAGGGGTGCCTCGCTCACCGTCAACCCAGGAGCCGACGTCGACCGACCATGACCACCAACGACAATCTACTCGAATTCATCGGCAACACCCCACTGATTCGCCTCCAGCGCTCGAGCTCCAACCCGGCAGTCCAGATCTGGGCCAAGCTCGAGCTCAGCAACCCCAGCGGCTCGCTGAAGGATCGCATCGCCCTGCACATGATCGAAGAAGCCGAGCGCCGCGGCGAGCTGCGGCCCGGCATGACGATCATCGAAGCCACCAGTGGCAACACCGGTATCGCCCTCGGGATGGTGGCGGCCGTCAAGGGCTACAAGCTGCGACTCTTCATGCTCGAGAACAAGACGATCGAGAGGAGAAAGATGCTGCGCTACTGGGGTGCCGATCTGGTGCTGACCACCAAGGACGATCCCGACAGCCACATCTGGGGAGCACAAGCCCTCATCGGGGAAGACCCCGAGAGCTACTTCTATATCAATCAGAATGAAAACCCCGACAACATCGTCGCGCACAGTCGTGGTACGTCAGCCGAGGTCGCCCGCCAACTCGATGGCCGGGTCGATACATTCGTGGCCGGCTTCGGCACCGGCGGCACCTTGATGGGAGCAGCGCACTATTTCCGGGATCAGGGAATCGACGCCCGGATCGTGGCCGTGGAGCCCGGCGGCGAGCCCCGTGCCAAGATCGACGGTCTCAAGCATAGCTCCGAGACCTATCAGCCGCCGATCTACGACCGCGGTCTCCTGGACGAGACGATCGAAGTGCCCGAGGACGCAGCCTATGAAACGACTGTTCAGATCGCTCGGCAGGAAGGCGTCATCGCGGGCCTGAGCTCCGGCGCCGCTCTTTGGGCCGCTCAACAGCTGGCGACCGAAATGGACGGCGGCAACATCGTGGTGCTCTTCGGAGACCGCGGCGAGCGCTATTTCAGCACCCGTCTTTTCGACTTCGACTAGCGCCCAGAGAGCGCCAGCACCTGCCATTCCAGGAGAGAGATATGTCCGATTCCATCGTGCCAATGACCCCGCGCTTCGCGGAAGCGTTTCTCTTTGCGGAACGGCTGCATTGCGCCCAGGTACGCAAGAAGACCCAGGTGCCGACCATCAGTCATCTGATGGCGGTCACCGCGCTTGTCCTCGAGAACGGTGGAGGTGAGGACGAAGCCATGGCCGCGCTGCTCCACGACACGGCTGAAGACTGCGGGGGACGCCCGGTCCTCGAGGAGATCCGTCGCCGATTCGGAGACTCCGTGGCCGCTATTGTGGAGGACTGTAGCGACACACTGGAATCTCCGAAGCCTCGATGGCAGCCGCGGAAGGAGCGCTATCTGGAGCATCTGGAGACTGCACCCGAGTCCACCTTGCTGGTCTCTCTTGCGGACAAAGTCCACAATGTGCGCTCCCTGGTATTCGAGTATCGTCGCGTCGGCGACCAACTGTGGCAGCGCTTCTCGGCCAGCCAGGATCAGACGATCTGGTACTACCAAAGCCTGCTGGAGATCTTTCGACGCCGCTGCCCGGTTCAGCACGGGCCTCTCGTCGATGAGCTGGCACGAGCTCTCACAGTCCTCGAGGGATTGATCAGCACAACAGGCGACGAATGAGGGCCGTCGAAATGCCTTCGGGTAGCCCGGAAATCCCGACTCCCATCAGTCCAACCGCGCCGTCCCGCCAGAATTGGCCGGGGCGGGGCATCCGCACCGCCATGGCCCTTCTGCTCTCGGCGTTGCTGCTGCTGGCATTGGGAGGCTACTGGGCATGGCAACAGATCAACGGCAGCCTGCCCCAGCTCGAGGGATCGGCGATCCTGCCAGCCCTCGGTGCCCGGGTACTGGTCGAGCGAGACGAGCTCGGAATCCCCACGCTCAGCGGTGAGAGCCGCAGGGACGTCGCAACGGCACTGGGATATCTGCACGCCCAGGACCGGTTTTTCCAAATGGACCTGCTCCGGCGCCGTGGAGCCGGGGAGCTGTCTGAGCTTTTCGGAGAAGTCGCCTTGAACGCTGACAAGCGCTATCGGCTGCACCGGTTCAGAGAGAGGGCTGAAGCCACGAAGAGGGCGCTGTCTCAGGAGAGTTGGGACTTTTTTCAAGCCTACTCCGAAGGCGTCAACGCCGGTCTAGCCAGTCTCGAGGAGCCACCGTTCGAGTACATGGTTCTCGGTCTGGAACCCGAGGATTGGTTGGATGTCGACTCGCTACTGGTGCTCTACAACATGTTCTTCGAGCTCAATGACGCGAACGGTCGGCGCGAATCGACGCTGGGGGTTCTTAAGGATGTTCTGGGCCCGGAGCTCTACGAGTTCCTGGCCTCTCCCGGCACCGAATGGGATGCTCCAGTCTCTGGAGAGCCCTTCTCCACTCCTCCCATACCGGGTCCGGGCGTTCTTGATCTGCGCGCCACAGTGCCCTCTCCCGGGGCGAGCAGCACGACCTCGGGGCGGTCGGCAGGGAACCCGGCCCAGATCATGATCGGCAGCAACAACTGGGCTGTTGCCGGCAGCCACGCCGCAGACGGCCGGGCCCTGATGGCCGACGACATGCACCTCGGACTCTCTGTTCCCAACATCTGGTATCGGGCCCGCCTGATCTATCCCGACAGGAAACGGCCTGATCGGGAGCGCAGCGTGACGGGTATCACACTGCCAGGAACTCCATTCGTCATCGCGGGAAGCAACGGGGAGATCGCCTGGGGCTATACCAACTCCCAGGGCGACTGGAGCGATCTCGTCGTTCTTCTGGCAGATCCGGAAGACAATGAAAGATACCTGACCCCCACCGGATCGCTGCCCATGGACCACAACGCCCAGATCATTCGCGTCCGAGGCGGCAGAGACCAGCACCTGACCGTGGATGAAACGATCTGGGGACCGATCGTGGACCGCGACCACCTCGGGCGACAGCGAGCGGTGCGCTGGATTGCCCACGATCCACAGGGCGCCAATGCGAATCTCCAATTTCTGGAAGGCGCCAGAACCGTCGATGAGGCGCTGAGGATCGCTGCTACGGTCGGAGCTCCGCCCCAGAACCTCGTCGTCGCCGACGTGGAAGGCCACATCGGATGGACGATCATGGGCGCCATCCCCCGACGCTTCGGCCACACCGGTCGCCTGCCAACCACCTGGAACGACGGCTCCCGGGGCTGGGACGGATGGCTGGAAGCCGATGAATACCCGCGGTTGGTCGACCCTCCTATTGGCCGCATCTGGTCGGCGAACAACCGGCTCGTCGAGGGTGAAATGTTGGCCAAGATCGGCGACGGAGGCTTCGCTCTCGGGGCGCGTGCCCGGCAGATTCGGGACGATCTGCTGGCGCTCGAAAGGGCGACCGAGACAGACCTGCTCGAGACCCAACTCGACGACCGTGCCCTCTTTCTCGAGGCCTGGCAGGCTCAGCTACTCAACGTCCTGGATCCCCTGGTTTCGACGACTGGTAGAGCCTATGCCGAGCTCGATGCGTTGGTTTCGCAATGGGGCGGCCGAGCCGCTGTGGACTCGGTCGGCTATCGAATGGTGCGAGCCTACCGCCAGAACGTCCAGAGCCTCGTCTTCGATGCCATTACGGCGCCATGCAAAGCTGCCGACGAGCGCTTCGACTACGGCTTGCTCAATCAGTCGGAAGGGCCGCTCTGGGCACTGGTACAGGAGCAGCCCTTCCACTTCCTCCCACCTGCATTCGAGAGCTGGCAGGACCTCTTCCAACGCGCTGTCGACGATACCCTCGACTACTTCTCGGACGCCGAGATCGCGCTTCAGGATCGCACGTGGGGCGACCGCAACACGGCCAGGATCCACCATCCGCTGAGCGGCTCGCTGCCCTTTCTGGCGGCATGGCTGAACATGCCTGCTGACCAATTGCCAGGCGACTCGCACATGCCCCGTGTGCAGAGCCCCACCCACGGAGCCTCCCAACGGTTTGTTGTCTCGCCCGGCCAGGAAGAGCAGGGGATCTTCCACATGCCTGGGGGCCAGAGCGGGCACCCCTTGTCGCCCTTCTTTCGGGCTGGACACGAAGCCTGGGCCCGCGGTGAGCCGACACCGTTCCTGCCGGGACCAGCGGTTCACACACTAGAACTATTGCCTGTGACCCCGTGAGGTTGCACCTAGCGGGCTCGGAAGGCCCGCAGCAGGTTTTCCTTCTCGTCTTCGGGTAGATATTTGACGGCTTCGCGAAGCGTCACTCCCGAGATGCGGCCGATCCGCGGGCCGACGAACCCGGAGACTCTCTCCGTGTCCTTCTTGCTCACCTCTCGCAGCACCCAGCCGATCGCCTTGCGAATGAAGAACTCCTTCTCCTCCAGCATGTCGTCCGCATAGCGCTCGAAGCGCTTCCAGTCGCCCGCGCCCCGACGCAGGGGAAGCAGCAGCGCCAGCATCGCGGCGCGGCGCAACCAGAATTCATCGTCCCTGGCCCATCGGTCCATCTCTCTCGAGAGTCGAGGGAACCGCTCCACCATCGGACCCACCAGATGGACTGCGATGGCATCGACATAGGCCCAGGTGTTCGAGCGCCTCAGCATCCACTCCAGCAACTCGATATCGGAGCGCTCCAGGCAGTCCTGGCGATCCCGAAGTAGCTCGATGGCGAAGATGCGCAGCTCGTTGATGCGGCGCCGCCAGAGGGCTCGGCACAACTCGGAGAGAGCCAGGCGATCGATAGCGGGATGATGCCGCGACCAAGAGCTAACCTGCCGTCGGAGATCGGGCACCCCGACGCCGAGGAAGTCGAGATCGCTCTTGAGATAGCGCTTAGCCCCGCGCGCCCGCTCCGGGTTCGAGTCCTGGCGCAGGCAGGCCTCGATCTCACCGACGGCGTCGGCGAGTTTCGCTTCTCGAGAGGCCTCCATGGCCCCTCCATTCTACTGACGGAGGGCTCTCGACCTATGGGCGACTACTCGCCGAATGCTCTCGAACGGGCCGTCGTCATCCGCGGCGAGATCGAAGAGCGACGGCACACCCTCGGTCCCGACGGGCGTGCTGAAGAGGTTCCCCTGCACCTTGTCGCAGCGCAGCACGGCGAGCGGCTGGGTCTCGAAGGAACGCAGCACCTCGAGCTGCTCCATCGTCTCGACGCCTTCGGCCACCACTTTGACACCCAGGTTGCGAGCCATGGCGACAATCGCCATCACCAATGCTCGGTCCTTTGGATCCCTGGCGATGTTCTCGATGAAGGAGCGATCGACCTTTACCGTGTCCATGGGTAGCAGCTTGAGTCGCATGAGGGACGAGTAGCCGGTGCCGAAATCGTCGATGACGATCTGGACCCCACCCTCCTGCAGTTGCGTCAGCAGCGCCTGGGATCGAGAAACATCCTCCATGGCAGTACTCTCGGTGAGCTCGAGCTCGAGGAGCTCTGGCCTCAAGCCGGTCTCCTGCAGCACCGTCTCCACCATCTCGACGAAATTCGGCTCCTGGAGCTGCCGGGCCGAGATATTGACGCCGATGGGAACTGCCGGGAACCCTTCGTCCTGCCACTGGCGGTTGGCTGCGCAGGCGGTTCTCAGGACCCACTCCCCAATCGGCACGATCAACCCTGATCTCTCCGCAATCGGAATGAAGCTCAGCGGACTCATCAAACCCAGGTCTCTCGACTGCCAGCGGATCAGGGCCTCGATTCCTGCGATCTTGCCGGAAGAGAAATCCACCAAAGGTTGGTAGACGAGGTAGAACTCGTCTGCTGCGATCGCTTCTTGAAGTCCTTGCTCGATGGCCACCCGCTGACGGTTCATGGCATCCATGCGAGGTGCGTAGTACTGATAGCCGCCCCTGCCCCGCTGCTTCGAGCTGGTGAGCGCCAGGTCCGCCTTCTTGACCAGGGTCTCCGTGTCGAGGCCGTCGAACGGATAGGTGCTGATGCCAATCGAGCCGGTAACGGTGATCGACCGCTCCTCGGCCTCGATCGGCTCTGCGAACGAATCCAGAATGCGCTGCGCAACGATGTCGGAGTCACCCGATTCGAGCAGGTCTTCGACCACGATCATGAACTCGTCTCCGCCGAGCCGACACACGGTGTCCAAGCCGCGCACAGAGCGGTTGAGGCGACGAGCAGCCTCCTGCAGCACGAGGTCTCCACTCTGCGGACCATAGGCGTCGTTGATCCGCCTGAAATCGTCGAGATCGAACATCAGGAGGGCAAAGGGGTGCTTCTCCCGAATCGCCCTCTGCAGAGCCCTCTTCAAGCGATCGCTGAGCAACGACCGATTGGGCAGGTCGGTCAAGGGGTCGTGCGTCGTCAAGTACTTCAAGTCGGCTTCGGCTCGCTTCTGGTCGCTGATGTCCCGCATCAGGAGAACCGTCCCCAGGGGTTGCGCGAACCGATCCCTCACTTTGGAGACGGAGACTCTCAAGGTCGCTGTATCTCCTGACCGCCGTCGCATGTTGAGCTCCATCGTGCGTCCCTCGGAGCTGGCGATCAGCCGGCGTATGGTCTCTGACTCCGTCGAGTCTGCAGTCTCGAACAGCCCTTCGACCGCCGAACCTCTGAGCTGTTGCTCCTTGGCGCCGAGCAGGTCCTCGGCGGATCGATTCAGGCCAACGACCTGGTTTTCGAGGTCGACCAGTACGGCCGCATCGGCCATGGTCCGGAAGATGTCTGGCGCGACGATTGCCGGACTCAGGATCATCAGTCGGTAGCGCAAGACCGCGAACCAGATACTGAGCACCCAGAGAGCGGCTACCAGATGTGCTACCTCGGGCGGTCTTCGGATGCCCCACATGGGCAGAAAGATGCCCGACAGCGCTACGACGACCAGAACCGGCAGGCCCATGATCAAAAGGATCTGGGACTGGCGGCGCTCCGCGACTCTCTCGGTCCGCAATCCCCACAGCAGCACCAAGACCATCCCAATGCAGATGTAGAGCGAGAAGTAGATCAAGTAACCGGCAAAGCTGAAGGTCATCGGCTGGTAAACATCCGACCAGCCAAAGGGCGTCTGCACGAAGTCAACGACCCCCATACGACCGAACTGCGCTTGCAGGAAGAAATAGATACCCGGCAGGTAGATCACCGGGTAGCTCCACCGGCTCTGCAGCACGTGATCCCGGCGTGAGATAAGGATCAGGAAGTGCAGAAGGAGAGAAGGGGTGAGGGTCCACCCAATCGCAGAGAGACGAAACCAGAACCAGGCGTACTCCTTGGTGGGGGCCGAGGGCCAGAAGGCGAAGGCGAAAGACCACATCGCGAAGCAGACGCTGATAAGGAAGAAGATCTGATTCAGACGCTCCCGACGATTCCGCAGGATGATGTAGGCGCCCAGCAGGAGGTTCAGCCCCGCGACGAGAGCCGAACACAGGGACATTATGTGCACGGAGTCGAACACCCAAGTATTCTGGGGCTTCTCGAGCTCTGTAGCAGTTGAGGACTGCACATGGGATGACAAGATCCCGGCAGGGCTGTTAACCAATTTGCCTTCCGGTCGTTGTAAGAGTCGGAATGAGGCAGTCTAGACAAACGACACCTGACAGCTGCCCGATTTGAACAAAGGAGACGATCATGGACGTTTTGGCACCAATTCTGGGAAGCGTGGGAATACTGGCAACGCTGGGCTGGATCTTTCGCTCCTATCTCGGACATCGCCGACAACTGAAGACCACCACCCTACAAGCAGAGCTGCAGGGCAAGCTACTCGACAAATTCAACTCCAACGACGACTTGCGCACCTACCTGGAGAGCGACGTGGGCGAGAGGTTTCTCCTCTCTGCGACGATCGAGCAGGCCAGTCCGCTAAAACGGATCCTCGGCTCAGTCCAGGTCGGGCTCATTTTGACAGCGGCGGGAATGGCATTCTTGATCATGGAATCACGGTTTACCGATACCCATGACAGCCTGGGGATGATCTTCATCGGTACCCTGAGCCTGGCCTTGGGAATCGGCTTTCTGGTCTCGGCTGCAGTCTCGACTCGGCTCTCCCGCAGCTGGGGACTCCTCAATGGGCAGAAGGGTAACTAGACTCGACCAGAGAGAGGGGCCTCTCCCAGCTTGGCTGCCGAGCCGAATCAGGGCCAGGCAGACGGGCTCGTCGGAGCAACGGAAGGTGAGACTGCAATGCTATGGTCTCTAAGTGCCAGCGGAGTTGCCGTGGTCGATGACCTTGCGATCCAGACCACCGAAACCACCGGGCGGAAGGGTGGCCTCGACGAAGCCGCTTTCCGAGCCCTCTATGACCGAACCGCGCGTCCACTTTGGGGCTACATAGCCAGAGCCACGGGTAACGGCTCGCTGGCCGACGATCTCGTTCAGGAGTCCTATTTTCGCTTTCTGCGGGCCAATTTCGAGCCTGAGAGCGAAGATCACGCCAAGAACTACCTTTTCAGAATCGCCACCAACCTTCTTCGTGATCACTTCAGGGGTGCCCAACGGGCCCAGCTACCTCTCGAGCACGAACCCAGCGTCAAGGGCCACGAGCACCAGGTCCACCTACAGCATGATCTGCGAAGGGCCATGATGCAACTCAAACCCAGAGAGCGGGAGCTGCTCTGGCTGGGCCATGTGGAGCGCTTCAGCCACAAGGAGATCGCCGAGATTCTGGGTCTCAAGGCAGGCAGCATTCGACTTCTGTTGTTTCGGGCCAGAAAGAAGCTCGCCGCTATGCTCGAAGAGTCGAATCGCAGCGTGGAGGAAGACTCATGAGAGATCGACCGTGCGCCTTGGAAGACCAGATACTGGTAGCGACCCGGTCTGACGGTCTGACCGCAGAGCTGAGCCGACACCTCGCCACCTGCCGATCCTGCTCGGAGGCCGTCTCGATCGACGACCTTTTGCAGAGCGAGGCTCGTCGGGCGCCGGAGCTATCGAGATTGCCCGACCCGGGCCGGATCTGGATTCAAGCTCGGCAGCAACGCCTACTCCAGGCAGCCGACAGAGCCACGAGGCCAATTCGTGCCGCGGAGAAAATCGCCCTGGCCACCGGTGCCGTAGGGTTGGCGATTGGAACCGCCATGAGCTGGCCGCTGGTCCGCTCTTGGCTGGGTCGGACCGGCACAGCCCTCGCCAACATTGGTGGTGGCACCGATGGCCTTCTGTCGACCAACCCAGTCCCGATCATCGCCGGGACTCTCCTATTCCTGGTACTGTTCGGACTCTATTCAGAGCTTGTCGAGGGTTGAGCACCGCGGCTGCGACTGCCTCAGGGAACAACCCTGAAACTCTGGGAGGAGATCGCACTTTGGGCTCACCTGAGAGCGTCCACAGAGGAATCGAAGGCTGTCTTCTCGACATCGATGGAACCATCCTGCAGGACAATGTTCCGATCGACGGGGCCATCGACAGCCTGTCCAGATTACGGCGAGCAGGGATCCCCTTCCGGTTTCTGACCAATACGACACGGCGGCCGCGAGCTGAGCTTCTCTCTCAACTTTCAGCCGTCGGTCTGGATGTCCCAGTTCAGGACTGCCTCACTGCTCCAGCGGTGACAGCCGCCTGGCTACGGGAGCGCGGCGCAGAAAAGCTGATGTTGCTGGTCGATCCTGCGACCCGAGAGGAGTTCGCAGAATTCGATCTGGACAGTCACAGCCCCGACTTCGTCGTGGTCGCCGACCTCGGGGACCAGTGGACATTCGAGATTCTGGACAGGGCCTTTCGAGCCCTGATGGCAGGAGCGGAACTGGTCGCGATGCAGAAGAATCGCTTCTGGAAACACCAAGGCCAGCTGAGTCTCGATGCCGGCCCCTTCGTGGCGGCGCTCGAATTCGCCACCGACCTGGAGGCTCACCTCGTGGGCAAGCCCAGCCCAGAGCTGTTTCGCACCGTCGCTCGAGATTTCGGTCTCGCCACGGACCGAATCGCCATGGTCGGCGACGATCTGGAGGCCGACATCAGAGGCGCCCACGCGGCCGGCCTTGTCGCAGTTGCTGTCCGCACAGGCAAGTACAGACCCGAGGCAGAGGCAACCACTCTGGAAACAGCCGACGCAGTGCTCGACTCCATCGCCGACCTACCCCGCTGGATGGGCATCGGGCCCTAGCAACAGGCTCGCAATTCGAGGCTAGTGCGATCGGCCCAGCAGCCCATCCCTGAATTCAGCACTGGGCGGTTCGTCTCCGATCCAGCACGCAAAAAGGGCGTCAGCGAAGGGCTTTCCGCCGAGGGTTCCCTTGACCGCTCCATTGACTTCGACGGTGGTCCCCTTGCCCGGTTCATAGGCGTAGACCATGGCGTCGCCTTTGCCCATGTCTTCCATGTAGCTACAAAGCGTCTCGAACTGCTGGGCAACCTCGGCGCTGGCGCCAGGCGTGTTGTTCTCGAGACCCTCAGTCCATCCCCCACACAGCTGACCCGCCTTGACTCCCCGGAGGAAGCTCATGCGGGTCACGCGAGGGCTGTCAGCAGCCAGGATGTTCCCAGCTTCGCTACTGGGTTCGGACAGGTAAAGACCCCCTACATAGACCTTGATGATGGACTTTTTGCGCAGCCCCATTCCGTTGAGTGACAGAGAGTCGTCACCCACCTGCACCGTGTCCGGCATGGTGACACCCGCCAGCTCCCCGGCCCAGGCTCCGGTCGCTCCGATGAGCAGCATTGCGAGAATGAGTAGTTTCTTCAAAGCTCTCCTCCCTTTCAACGTCGTAGCTCGCCAGATCGACGAGTCGAGCATGCCTCGATGGACCTCGACATTCTATCTGCCGATCTGCCCCGGACATCCCAATTCGAGCCGATCGGCTCGCCGCCTCGAAACGTCGAGGTCATGCGAAGAATCTCAGATCCGTGGATCTTGCCATAACATGAGAGCATCCATGCACAACAGGTCCGGCATCGTCGTCTAGTCGCCCCTTTCTTGACTGCTGAGCCAAGGAACCATGCCCCCATCCCGAGCCAGATCGATCCTCCCCGCTCTGCGGCGAGTGCTTACGGCGCTGATTCCAATCCTCCTTCTCGGAGCGCTCTTCGGCTTGTCCTACGGCGCGGCCCGACACGACTCGGGAATCATGGACGAGCCTCCCAACCTGGTCGCGGGGCACCATCTCTGGAAGACAGGTCGCTACGACATCGATCGTGAGCATCCACCCCTGGCACGGCTGATCGAAGCGCTGCCATTGCTTTTCCTACCCATCGACGAGGCAGAGGCGAATCCCGACGGATCGATGCCTCCCTACTGGCCTCTGAGCGTCGAGTTTCTCTACGAGAACACGGTGCCTGCCGATCAGATGCTGATGCCGGCGCGACGGATGGTGATCGGAATTTCGATCCTGCTCGGGATCTTTCTCTGGTGGTGGGGCAACCGCCTGTTCGGCCCTCCAGCCGGAGCGATCGCCCTTTTTTCGTGCGCTTTCAACCCACTGATCCTGGCGCACGGCCACCTCGCTACCACGGACCTGGCGATCGCCCTCGCCTTCCCTCTCGCTCTCTTCTGTCTGTATCGCTATGTCGAGCAGCCGACATCTGGACGGGCTGTGGTGGCTGGCGTCGGACTCGGCATCGCCCTGGCGACCAAGGGCTCGGCCGTCATCCTGCTGCCGATCTATCTGTTCATCCTGGCCTGGACCTGGCGCGCAAAACCACCGAGCCGCAAGGATTTTCTAGTTCACAGCGGCCTCTGTCTGGCAGCTTCTACAGTGGTTCTTACGACGATCTACTTCGGGGACCTCGGGGCCTTCTTCTCCTCCGTAAAGGAGGTTCTGTTTCACAGCGCGGCCGGGCACGAGAACTACCTGCTCGGACGACTCTCCGTCAGCGGGTCGCCCATCTACTTTCTCGTCGCGTTCCTACTGAAAACCCCGATACCGTTCCTGCTGCTGCTCGCGGCAGCCCTCTTGATGCTTCGCAGCTCACCGCATCGCCACGTCGTCACTCTCTGGCTGGTCTTTCCTTCGGCGCTGTTCTTCGTCGTCGCTTCACTATCGGACCTCCAGATAGGGCTGCGACATCTACTGCCCTTCTTCCCACTGCTCTTTCTGATCGCGGGTGAAGCTGGCGCTCGAATCTGGCACCGCAAGGGACCTGGTTGGCGCCTGCTTCTCGGCGCCCTGGGAATCTGGATGGTGGTCGACACGGTAACGGCCCAGCCGCATTACATCGCCTATTTCAATCAGCTCATCGGCGATCCCGACTCAGCAATAGACTACCTGGCCGACTCCAACCTCGACTGGGGCCAGGAGCTACGCCACCTCGATTCCTACCTCGCCAACGAGGGTATTGACGGCGTCTACCTTTCCTACTTTGGCAATGCCGACCCCGAGGCGTACGGCATCCACTACCTGCCGGTGCACTACGAATCGTCGCGACCGCGTAGAGGCGATCCAAACCTCGACCTACGCCAGGAAGTACGGGCGCTTTTAGCTGTTTCGGCAACGCACATACAGGGTGTCTATCGGCCAACGCCCGAGGCCTTTGCCTGGCTCGCCTCACGCGAGCCAGAAGCGATCCTGGGCCATTCCTTGTATCTCTACGACGTCACCCGGGACGTGGATGCCCATCGGCGTCTGGCCGAGATCTTCCTTGTCCAGAAGATGCCCGGGCCGGCAACGATCGAGACCGAATGGGCCGAGAGCCTGGAGTCCACCGCCTTTTCGAGGTGAAACTGCTAGGCTCGGGTAGTAACCGAACGATTGAACGGACCGCTTGCCAAACGGCGGCAAGGAGATCAGCATGAGACCCTCATCCCGACAGCACCGGCTCTGGCTCATCTTGGTTGTTGCAGGAGTATCCGCCCTTGGCGCTTTCGGACTCCTTGCACAGCCCGACCGTGGGGACATGGCCCCTGCCGATCCGGCTTCCAGCGGCGGAGGCTCGAACCTCATCGGTGTCCCGGTCGGTGCCATTCTGCCCTACGTTGGCAGCCTCGACTCGCTACCTCAGGGGTGGCTCCCCTGCGACGGTCGAACCGTCAGCGATGCCAATTCGCCGTTTCATGGCAAAGCGCTACCCAACCTCATGGACAACCGATTTGTCATGGGCGTGGCCTCCGCGGATGAGCTGAACAGCACGGGTGGATCCAACGAGATCACCATGGGCGGCCAGCACAATCACCGCGGCAACGCGACCAATCGAGTGAATCAGGTGTCAGGCTCACCCCGCTATCTCGACTCGTCGGGCAACCGTGGCTTCCGGCATACGCACGATCTGCAGATCAACGTCAACGGCAACCACAACCATGGAGGGGACGGCCGTCCGCAGTACCACGGCACCTACTTCATCATCAGGGTGAAGTAGACCGCGACCAGCCGCCAAGGCCCAGACCGACCGTCGCCGCCACCAAGTACTCCTCTGCAACACCCGAACTGGAGAGGACGGACACCAAGAAAAGCAACCCGCCCACCAGGCCCAGGCCCAATGCCAGCCGACTGGGCAGCGATGTATTGCGATCCCCGAGAAAAACCATCGCCATCGGCACCAGCACAACGACCAGAACCTCCACAACCTTCGTCAGGGAAAACCCCAGCATCTCTCTACCTCCTGTGTAAGGACCGGAGGCCAGCGCCCGCTCCAGGCCACCGGCCTCCGGTGCATTCGAAGTCCTCCGGATCGGGGCGTCTGGCTCACTCGGCGTTCAAGAACACGTTCCAGATCGCCCGCTTTTGGCCGCTGGCCAGGCCTACTCGACCACGATAGCGAAACTCGTTGCCAAAACGATCCACCCGATCACTCTGCCTGTAAGAGAGGCCGATCCACACGACCTCCGAGTCCGAGAGATAGCTCAGTTCTGCCGACTCGGATCGACCGTTGTGATTCCGATCGATCCAAAGCTGGAGCCTGATGAAGATCTCATCCGCTGCATCGATCCGACCATCCTCATTGCCACCGCTCAAGGAGTCATCGTACAAGGCCAGAGCCTCGAATCCATTGGGGTTGGCTGTCTGGTGCTGAGGAGTCACATCGCCGAACAACTCGGTTCCATCATCGATCGTGCCATTGCCATCACGATCCAGCACCAAGAACGCCTCGTTCGAGAGCCTGGCGGTCCAGGGAACCTGATGGGCGACACCCTTGGCACCCAAATCGAACTCGACACCACCATCGCGATCCGTCAGTCGGTAGATGGAGTCGTCGAGACTGAGGATCAGGGGATCGTTCTCCGCACACCACCAACCTGGGTGGTCGCCATCACAGTCACAGTAGACCGTCATCGTATTGACGCTACTGGTGAAACAGGCCGGAGAGACGCACGGCGGTAGGGTGTACCGACCGGCACGATTCAAGATACTGCTGGATAGTGAGGGCGGATTGTAAGCTCGAATGTCGCTGCCCGCGAGCGGCAGGCATTTGATGCCGGTGGTGCACTTCGGATCCTTCATACAATCACCGAAGCCCGTCAGCGTTTGCTGAAACGATGACGTCACATAGTCACAGGCGTCCTGACATTCGATGCGCCACGTCTTCCTCAGATTCGGTGAAGGGCACCGACGAGACATTTCCGAGCCACCACCGACCACATTCAGGGAGCCCTTACAGAGAGCCTGCGAAGCATCGATGGAGCCGAGCAACAGGAAGCCAACGGCAAGGCTCGACAACAGCCCAGTTCGCGAACGCCTCATCATTGCGCCTCCTTTCGAGCCTCACGGCTCTCACCAGCGTCGATTTGTGCCTGCAGGTCCCGAATAGCAGTATCGACAGGCCCATCGTCTCCTGTCCAGACCTCGACCCCGATCGAATCCTGGAGAGATTCGAGGAGCTCGGCCACCTCCAACTTGGCAGCCGACATCTGAGCAGCGACCTCCCTGCGAAGTCCATCTGCCATCTCGGAACCCCTGCTCTCCTCTCGGAGCTCCTGGGCCTTGGCCGCAAATCTCCGCTTGGCCAGGCCGCCTCGCAAGCCTGCCGCACCTGTCTCCCGCAGGAAGTCGAGGGCCTGCCGCATCTCCTCGAGACGCGCCGATCGTGCCGCGAGAATCGCCCTCGAACCGTCTGGATCACCAGCGAAGCTCCCATCTTCGAACACCACTGCCGCCACTCGCAGACCAAGGGCCGCAGCTTCGTGTCCTCCTGTAGGCAGCTCGATGCCCCATTCCGAGGCAACCACCTCGCCGGGCTGGATCGGTCCCTCGATCCTGGCGCCCCGAATGGCTGGCTCCACGTTTCCTGCCCTCGATGCACTCAGGGCAAAGTCCTGATCCAGGATCGAGCGCCGGCTCTTTCCGAAGCCATCGTCGTGGGCCAAGCTGAGGCGCCAGGCTGTGATCACATGGTCAGTGGTGTTCCAGAGATCGAAGGAGAGGGTCCGATTCTCGGGACTGATCGCTTTGTTCAAGATTGTCAAGGTCTCCGTGCCGGCTGCCGCGACCGTAGGCAGAGCTGCTACGAACAGGAGTAGGGTGCCTCCGAGGAAGCACTTCTTTCGCTTCATGTCTGGTCTCCTCGTGTGAATGTGATCGTGATCGGCTGCTTCCTGGAGTCCGGACTCCGCCGCCCATCGACGAGCGGTGATAATTCGTCCAACGAGCTCCCGGTTCGTTACAGATAGGGCTCGGAACACCTTCGAAACCCGGTGCGAAGCCGACCGAAATTCAAGCTAGGATAGAGAGATGCGAAGCTTCAAGATGCTGCTTTTGTGTTCCGTTCTCTTGGTTGTATTTCCGACTCTTGCTGCACCGGCTGAGACCGCGGCCAGCCTCCAAAGTGCCTTCTCCGTCGAGGCCGGCCTGCTCGACGAGGAGGTCGCGGCGTATGGTCGTGCTCGAGCCCGCGAGAATCGAGCGGTAGCCGATCTGCAGCGGCTCAATGCCGAGCTCGACGAGCTGATCGAGGACCCCAACGCCTCGCTGTCGAACTTCGGGCTCTTGGAGGAAGAAGTGGGAGTGGCAATCGAGGCGGCCTGTGCTCGCGCCAAAGAAAGCGCTGCAGCCCGTCAGCGAATGTACGAGCGCATGCGCCGACTCTCCAGCATCGTCCAGGAGTACGAGGTGACGGCAGAACGCCGACAAGAACGCAGCGGTGGCATCGCCGGAGTTTGGCGGGTCGAGGCGCAGCCAATCGATCTGTATGGGGTCTTCGAGCTGGAAGCCGAAAACCTCCTGGTAACCGGCACCTACCGAATGAGCAATGGCAACCAGGGTGCCATGCGGGGCACCCTGGTAGGCGACAAGCTACAACTCGAGATGATCGACACGAGCAAGGGCGCGGTGGCGACAGTGAAAGGCGTGCTCGACACCGTCAAGGGCGAGATCCGAGGCAGGTGGTTCGCCTTCGACCTGTCGGCAGGACGGCCTGCTTCAGGCGATTGGTCCGCCTACAAGACGGACCCTTAGTGACCCGCGGTTGTCGCACCGATCCCGGCCAGACGACTCATGGCACCAGAGACCATCGACCCGAATACCGCCCCTCCGCTGAGGGTCCGCACCATCACGGCAGGTCGAGAGATCCCAGGGCTACCCGAGACAGGAATCCTGGAGGAAGACCTCGTCTTCCTCGACTCCGCTCGAAGCGAGTTTCTGCAGGCCGGACTCGAAGTGCAGACAGTGCGACTCGCAACTCAATCCCTGGTCCGCTCGGCTGACGCCAAATTCCTGTCTCTCGCTCTGCCGGTCCTGGAGCGAATGGACTCCCTGGTCTCGGAGATCGATGCTCTCCTCTCTATCGGACCGATCGAACACCAGGGGGGCTCGGCCGAGGCCATCGCGAATTGGGCGGCGGCGCTCATCCAAGCCACGTCGAACCTGAGCTTCAGCATCTCGGTGGCGTCGCCCGAGGGTGGAATCGATGCCCGGGCACAGCGAGTCGCGGCTCGAATCATGCTGGCGCTGGCCGCCGCGACAGCGGGAGGTGGATCGAACTTCCGGTTCGCCGCCGCAGCGCACATCCCACCGGGCACACCCTACTTCCCCGTCGCTCTGCATGCCGGTGAGCCGGCCTTCAGTATCGGCCTCGAATCAGCCCGGCTGGTCGAGCTCGCCTTCGATGGAGCCTCGGATCTGCCGACGGCAAGATCCCGTCTGCGGCAAATCCTCGATGAGCGTGTGAAGCCGATTGCAGCCATCGCCACTGCAATCGCTGACCAGCATTGCAGGAAATTTCTGGGTATCGACCTGAGCCCAGCTCCAGGCCTCGATGCCAGCATCGCCCTCGCGATCGAGAATCTGACGGGGCTGCCGTTTGGCTCCGCTTCGACCTTGAGCGCCTGCGCGACGGTGACCGGGGCTATCGCCGAGACTTCGATACCAAGGTGTGGCTATTCGGGGTTGATGCTGCCAGTCCTGGAAGACATCCGGCTGGCGCAGCGCGCTGCCGAGGGGCGGTTCTGCCTGAACGATCTCCTGCTCTACTCCGCCGTCTGCGGCACCGGTCTCGACGTCGTTCCGCTGCCCGGAGATATCGACACGCACTCGTTGGAGGCCATTGTCGGTGACGTCGCTGCCCTGGCGCACAGGCTTCAGAAGCCACTGGCCGCAAGGCTCCTTCCCATACCGGGGAAAGCCGCGGGTGAGTTGGTGAAATTCGACAATCCCTACCTTACCGACGCGGTCGTCATGGCGGTCACCTGACCTGATATCAAGGCGTCGACACCAGAGGTATACTTCGCTTTCGCCTGTCGTTGGAGGGTAGTCTCAAACCCATAAGTCGGTCTCAAATTTCGGAGGAACGTGATGCGTTCACAGCACTTGGGGGGGAACCCGAGTCTCGTCGCCCTGGTGGCAGGGCTGCTCTTCTGCCTAACTCTCATGGTCATCGGCCAGCCAGTGCTGGCTGCCGACAGCGAGTCGCAAGACGACTCCGAAGAAGCTTTTCTCGAAGCCATGAAGTTCCGCAACATCGGTCCCTTCCGAGGCGGCCGTGTTACGGCTGTCACCGGAGTCCCAGGCGACTCCCTGACCTACTACATGGGCTCGACTGGAGGAGGCGTCTGGAAGACCACCGACGCGGGGACCTCGTGGAAGAACATCTCGGACGACAGCTTCGAGGTGGGTTCGGTCGGCGCCGTTGCTGTAGCGCCTTCGGATCCGAACGTCGTCTATGTCGGTACCGGCTCCGCCTGTCCAAGAGGGAACGTGTCACCGGGTAACGGCGTGTATCGCTCCACCGATGCGGGCAAGACCTGGGATCACGTCGGTCTCGTCGAAGCGGGACAGATAGCCCGCATCCACGTGCACCCGAAGGATCCCGATGTCGTCTACGTCGCAGCTCTGGGGCACATTTTCGGGCCCAACGACGAACGGGGCGTGTTCCGCTCCCTCGACGGCGGCTCGACTTGGGACAAGGTCCTGTATGTGAACGAACGAGCTGGAGCAGTGGACCTGACGATGGATCCCTCGAACCCGCGCGTCCTGTTTGCCGCCATCTGGGAGGCCGAGCGCAAGCCATGGACCATGCTGAGCGGTGGAGAGTTCAGTGGCCTCTACCGAACCAAGGACGGTGGAAACTCTTGGGAGGAGCTGACCGAGGGCTTACCAGAGGGAATCAAAGGACGCATCGGAGTCAGTGTTTCAGCGGCTGATTCCAGTCGGGTCTGGGCCCTTGTCGAAGCGGACGAAGGCGGCCTTTTCCGATCCGATGACGGTGGCGATGAATTTCGCCTCATCAACCCTGACAGGAATTTCAGGCAACGGGCCTGGTACTACACGCATGTCTTTGCGGATCCTCAGAGCTCGCAAACGGTCTACGTGCTGAATACCGGCATCTGGAAATCGACCGACGACGGCAAGACGTTTTCCTACATCCGGGCCCCTCACGGCGACCATCACGATCTCTGGATCAACGCCGACAATCCGATGAACCTGATCAACGGCAATGACGGTGGTGCCAACGTCAGCTTCAACGGTGGCCAGACCTGGTCGACGCAGGGCAACCAACCTACGTCGGAGATGTATCGCGTCACGGTGGACAACCAGTTCCCCTACCGCGTCTACGGTTGCCAGCAGGACAATTCGTGCGTCTCCCTGCCCAGCCGTACCTCGTCCTCGGGTATCGCTCGCCATGACTGGTATGTCATCGGTGGCTGCGAGAGTGGCCACGTAGCGGTCGATCCGCGTGATCCCAATATCTCCTACGCTGGCTGCTACGGCGGTTCCATAGGACGATACGACCACGCCACCGGCCAGGAGAGGGAGATCAATGCCTATCCTCAACTCGCTGTTGGTCAGGCAGCCAAGGATCTGCGCTACCGCTTTCAGTGGAACGCTCCCATCCGGCTCTCCCCGCATGATCCCGATGTCCTCTACCACACGTCGCAGTTCGTGCACCGCTCTACCGATCACGGTCAGTCCTGGGAGGTGATCAGTCCCGATCTGACTCGCAACGATGCAGAAAAACAGGGCTACGCGGGTGGTGACCTGACGTGGGACAACACGGGCGTCGAGGTCTACGACACGATCTTCGCCTTCGAGGAGTCGAAGCAAACACAGGGACTCCTCTGGGCGGGAACCGACGACGGCAGGGTGCACCTGTCTCGTGACAATGGCGAGACCTGGAACGAGATCACGCCAGCCGGGATGCCGGACTGGGGCCAGGTCAACATGATCGAGCTCTCCTCTCACGACCCCGGACGCGCCTTCCTTGCGGTAACGCGCTACCGGACAGACGACTTCACGCCGTATGTCTTTCGCACCAACGACTATGGTGACAGCTGGTCTTTGATTACCACAGGCACGAATGGGATCCCCGCCGATCACTTCGTTCGAGTGATTCGCGAGGACCCGGACAGAAAAGGACTCCTGTTCGCAGGCACGGAGTTCGGCCTCTATTCCTCGTTCGACGATGGCCAGACTTGGGAACCCTTCCAACAGAATCTGCCCATCACACCGATTACCGACATGGCCATCACAGGCCGGGACCTGGTCGTAGCGACACAGGGTCGCTCCTTCTGGATCCTCGACGACCTGACCCCGCTGCACAGCATGACCCCGGAAATGGCTGATGCAGAGGCCCACCTGTTTCAACCACGGACGACCTATCGATTCGGCGGTGGCGGTGGCTTCGGCAGCGGTGGTTCGGGCTCGAACCCCCCGACTGGAGTCATCCTCTACTACCTGCTGGGCGCGGAGATCGAGGACGAGCTTCAGCTCGAGATTCTGGACGCGAAAGGATCTGTCTTGCGGACCCTCTCCAGTGAGAAGGACGAGCCCCAGGCGCCGAGCCCATGGCGGCGCTTCTTTCCGGAGGCGGCCGGCAGTCGCAAGCTGACAGCCGAGACGGGTCTCAACCGGTATGTGTGGAACCTGCGCCGGCACGATGCGGAGCTCGTCGAAGACGCCGTCCTCTGGGGGATGGCCAGTGGCCCGATCGTCCCGCCAGGTAGCTACCAGGCTCGTCTGACTCTCGGCGACTGGAGCCAGACGGTGGACATCCAATTGGTCAAGGATCCCCGGATCGACGTCAGCCAGGCGGACCTGGTTGCCCAGTACGAGCTGGCGACCGAAATCTGGGAGACTCTGAGCGCCAGCCATCAGGCGCTCGGCAAGATCCGCGACATGCGTTCCCAGGTCGAGGTGCTGGCCGAGCGGTTGGAGAAGGCTGGCTATGGAGACGGCATCGCCGAGATCTCAGAAACGATCGGCGAGCAGCTCACCAGCATCGAAGAGAAGATCTATCAGACCAAGAACGAATCCTCTCAGGACACTCTCAACTACCCACCTCGTCTCGACAACAAGATCCTGGATGTCATGAGCGGCGTGCAAAGTGCCGACGCAGCACCGACCGACGGGGCCATCGAGCTCTATCGCGACCTGCGAGGCGAGCTGGACGGCTATCTGGCGGAACTGGACGGCGTCGTTGGCGAAGAGATTGCAGAGCTCAATCGACTGGTGAGAGAGAAAGCGGCTCCGGCGGTACTGATTCCGGAGTAGAGATGCCGCAGAAGTCCTTCCGGGGTGGTCGTCGACCTCCCGGAAGGGCGTTTGCTACACTTCGTGACCTTGACTGATATGGCAGAACAAGATCTTCAAATCAAGGTAGCGATCGCGAGTCGCTTCGAGAACATCGACCTCGTCGACGCTGTCATGGAAGCCTCCATGCGGCATTTCGGATTCGACGAGGAAACGGTGGAGCGACTTGGGCTGGCCATTCGAGAGGCGGTTGCCAATGGAATGCGGCATGGCAACAAGCAAGACCCGACCAAGAAGGTCGAGCTCTGCTGCGATTTGAAACAGGATGTGATGGCGCTGCGTATTACAGACGAGGGGAGTGGATTCGACGTCGACGCGGTTCCCGATCCTCTGGCCACTGACAACCTGTTCAATTCCAGTGGCCGAGGGATTCTGCTGATGAGAGCCTTCATGGACGAAGTCGATTTCAAGTTCGACAGCCAAGGCGCGACCCAGGTGACTCTCAAAAAACGTCTCCCGTCGTCTGCCTCAGACTCAGGCTCCAAGGAGGTCGAGTCATGAAGATTCCAGTGCGTAGCCGAGATGGCGTCACCATCCTCCAGCCGGCGGGCAAAATCACGATCGGCATCGGAGATATTGCCTTCAGGGATGCAGTCGATGAAGCGCTCGCCGCGGGCTCGATGAGTCTCCTGGTGGATTTCCAGAAAGCCAGCAAGATGGACTCCTCAGGAATGGCGGAGTTGGTGGCGGCCTACAAGAAGGTCACAGAGTCTGGTGGACAGATCAAGCTGCTCCGCCTGCCCTCGAACATCCGGGATGTCCTCACCATCACGCAGATCGCGCGCGTCTTCGAGATCTTCGAAGACGAAGACGAAGCCATCGCGTCATTCAACTGAGATCGAAGGCAGGGGTGCTACTCAGGCTAGCGCTCCGCCGCAGCTGGAACCAGCGCCCGCTGTGCACCCGAGGCAGTGCGAGCCGGTGACAATTGGCGAGCCCTCTACCTCCTGCAGGCTTTCCAACTGCCAGATCGTCTCGCGGCCTTGCGCCACTGGCAGGGCCAGCATCTGATTGAAGTCGCAATCGTAGAGTCGACCGTCGTACCCGACAGAGAGAAGCGACCGACACATCAACTCCGCCACAGTGGCCGGGTTGAAGTGGTTGACCAGTAAGGAGTGATAGGCAGCGTGCTGTTGGGTCCGCTGCAGAAAATCGGCGAAGCGGCGGATGGGCATATTGGTCAGGGTCAGCAGATTGGTGAACTCGAGTCCGAACCGGGATCTGAGCTCGCGTCGATAGCTGGGCTCGAGATCGGCTTGTGAAGGCGGTAAACTCGCGCCCCCCGGGTTGTAGACCAGGTGCAAGGACAATCCCGTTCCCGACACGCCATAGCCCAGGGCATTGAGGCGACTGAGAGCCGCAATGCTCTTCTCGTAAACTCCCCTGCCCCTCTGCCGATCGACATTCTCCTGCAGGTAGCAGGGCAGGGAGGCTACGATCTCGACCCGGTTCGCGGCCAGGAACTCTGCTGTGTCTTCTTGGCCCGGCTCTTCGAGCACGGTCAGGTTGCAGCGATCGATGACGCGCAGACCTCTCTGTCGCCCCCACTGGACCAGTGGCCTGAAATGACGATTCAGCTCCGGCGCGCCACCGGTGAGATCGAGGTTCTCGACCACCGGATCGGAGGATAGAAGCTCCACGATCCTCTCCACCGTTGCGGACTCCATGGTCTCGGTCCGAGTCGGGCCTGCCTCGACATGGCAGTGGTGGCAAGCCTGATTGCAGACCAGCCCCACATTGACCTGCAGGGTTGTCACGGGCCCACGGCGCAAGGGCTCCAGGCCATGACCCTCGAGGGCCGAATCGAAGGAGTTCCGAGGCAGCGGTGCGATCATCATGGTCGACAATTCTAACCCGCAGGCTGCAAACCGGCATCTCCCCGCTCAGCGACGAGATAGACTGCCTCTGCCGCGCTTCGAGTAGAAAGGGAGGGAATCCATGTCTACCCAACTGCACCCGAAGAAGGTCCGACTACAAACGCGACCCCTGGGGATATTGCTGGCTTGTATGGCCGCCTCGCTGGCCATGTCTGCATCGACCGTCGCCCTGGAGTTCGCGGTCCGCTTCGAGGCCGCTACGCAGGATCAGAATCTCGATGGAAGAGTCTTGCTCCTGATCTCGAGAGACGCCTCGGACGAGCCCCGGATGCAGGTCTCAGCGGGGGTCGAAGCCATTCAGATCGCAGGCGTCGATGTCGAGGGCCTGGCCCCTGGAGCACTGGCCATCATCGACGCTACAACCTTCGGCTACCCCATCCGGAGTCTTGCAGATCTGCCGGTTGGTGACTACTGGGTCCAGGCGGTTCTCCACCGCTACGAGACCTTTCGCCGCTCCGACGGCCACGTCGTCAAGCTACCGATGGATCGAGGCGAGGGACAGCACTGGAATCGTGCCCCGGGCAACCTGTACAGCACGCCTGTTCAAATGCCCCTCGACCCTGCCGAAGAAAGTCGCATCGAGATCGTTCTGGACCAGATCATCCCTCCCATCGAGGAGCCCGAGGACACGGCCTACATCAAGCACGTGAAGATTCAAAGCGAGCTGTTGACCGAGTTCTGGGGCAGGCCGATGTATCTCGGCGCCCATGTCCTGCTGCCGAGGGGATTCGATGAGCACGCGGAAGCGCGGTATCCGCTGATGATCTTTCACGGCCATTTTCCTGATGATTTCGGCGGTTTTCGAACGACACCACCCGATCCCGATCTGGAATGCGAGTACAGTGAGCGGTTTCAGGTCGAGTGCTACAACAAGATCGTTCAGCAGGAGGCCTTCGACTTCTACCAGACATGGAAGGGAGACGATTTTCCGAGATTTCTGGCCATCGAAATCCAGCACGCCAATCCCTACTACGACGACTCCTACGCTGTGAACTCCGCCAATCTAGGCCCGTACGGAGATGCCATTACCTACGAGTTGATCCCCTACATCGAAGAGAAGTTTCGTGGACTCGGTGAGCCCTGGGCCCGCTTTCTGTACGGCGGCTCCACCGGAGGTTGGGAAGCTCTGGCCGCCCAGGTGTTCTATCCGGACCAGTACAACGGGTGCTTCGCCGCCTGCCCTGACCCGATCGACTTTCGCGCCTACACGGTAGTCAATATCTATGAGGACCGGAATGCCTACTACGACGAGGGCGAATTCAACCGCGTCGCCCGTCCTGGGCATCGAAACTGGCTCGGCCAGGTGAACGCGACTCTCGAGGACTCGAACCTCATGGAGCTCGCCCTGGGCTCGAATTCCCGATCTGGCGACCAATACGACATCTGGCAGGCAGTCTATTCACCCGTTGGAGCCGACGGCTACCCTGCCCCCATCTGGGACAAGCAAACGGGTGAGATCGACCCCGAGGTGGCAGAACACTGGAAGAAGTACGACCTACGTCTGGTGCTCGAGGAGAACTGGGCATCCTTGGGTCGGCAGCTCGAAGGCAAGATCCACATCTATTGCGGCGACATGGACAACTACTATCTCAACAACGCCGTCTACCTGATGGAGGAGTTCCTGGAATCCACTACAGACCCCTACTACGGCGGCCTGGTGGACTACGGTGACCGCGCCGAACACTGCTGGAACGGCGACCACGAGAACCCCAATAGCCTGTCTCGCCTGCGATACAACACGTTCTACCTGCCCAGGATTCTGCAACGCATCGAAGAATCGGCTCCAGAAGGGGCCGACCTGACCAGCTGGCGCTATTGAAAAACGCCGGAAGTGATCCATTTCATAGGACTTACGCCCACCCACCTCTACCATGAAACCTGGGTTCCGCAGCCGCGGAACCCAGGCGCCGACCCGTCCCTGAATCGCTCGCCGGAGGCGCTTCCGGCCGACTCACCTGAGACGGGCCGGGAGGTGAGATTTGCAGGGGCTACCACAAGCAGATCGACCATTGGCGACCGCAAACGCGGCCGCGCCTCCCCATCTCGGCAAGTACGAGGTGGTGGATCGAATCGGCGAGGGCGGTTTTGGCATCGTCTACAAGGGCTTCGACCCGCTCATTCAGCGATTCGTCGCAATCAAGACCTGTACGTCGCCCGACGACGAGCTGAAGCAACGCTACACCCGTGAAGCGCAGATCGCGGGCCAGCTCGACCACCCCAACATCGTTCGCATCTTCGACTTCGGTACCGAGGCGGGGACGCCCTTTCTGGTGCAGGAATTCCTGTCTGGAGAAGATCTCGACAAGAAGATCACCAACCGGGCCTTCGTGCCTCAACCCGAACGACTTCTCTATTTGATTCATATCGCTCGCGGGCTCCAGTATGCCCACTCCAAGGGTGTGGTTCATCGGGACATCAAGCCTGCGAACATCCGGATCCTCGAGGATGGCACCGCGAAGATCATGGATTTCGGCGTCGCCACGTTGCAGCACTCCGACACGCGTTTGACAGCGGCTGGGACGACGATGGGAACAGCCGCCTATCTCGCCCCCGAACAGATCCGTGGCGAGACGGCCGATGGCAGGACCGACATCTTCTCCTTCGGAGTCCTTGCCTACGAACTGGTCACGGGCGAGCGCCCCTTCTCGCAGGAGACGATCTCAGCCATTCTGTACGAGATTCTGAACGACGATCCCAGGCCGATCACTCTTCCGCCCTCGGTGTGTCCCGAGGGTCTGCGTCAGCTGGTCTTCCGCTGCCTCGAGAAGGAGCCGGGGCGACGCTACCCGCATTGTGGTGAGATCATCGAGGCTCTCGAGTCCATCCGCGAGGACCTGAAGGCCGATACCAGTTCCAGGGACCTGACCGCGGCCCTACGCAAATCATCCTCGCCCCCCTTGCAGAGTCCTGAGAGCACAGGCATCGACCCCGGTCGAATACCCGCCCAGGCTGCCAGGGAACGAGATGCCTTCGACCCCGTCATTCAACATGAGTGGACCCCGACTGGAATCGCCATTCCGAATCGGCGGCTCAATTTCAAGAGGATCTTGATCTCCATCCTCGCCATAGCGGCCTGCGGAGCGGGCTACGCCTGGCTCGGAATGCGCGGTGTAGCACCATGGCCTGAGGAGCTGCCACCGTCACTACCTGCCGGCTCTTCACTGGTCGTAGCAGAGTCGGGCGACAGCACCCAACCGACCGGGGCGGTAAAAGCTCGAGCCTCGTCGTCGCAGCCGGAGCCAAGTAGCCAGAGCATTCCAGTTTCGGCCTCCACGGCCGGACAGGAAGGGTCTCAGGAGGTGCAGCCTACCGCCGGTACCGAAGTCGAGGATCCGGGAGCCAGTGAACCCGCGACGGACGCCGCGGCCTCGAGTCATGACGATGAGCCGGACCCGGAACCCGAAGTACCGCTCATCGTGGACGCCACGCTCACACTCGCCGCCAGCTGGCATCCAGAAACCACGGTCTCGATCGACCGCGGCCGCCCCATGGCGCTCTCGAGGGGTCGTTCGCTCCAGCTTCCTCCGGGGGATCACAGGGCAGTCTTTTCGCTGTCCACACCCGAGTACTCCTCCAGACAGACCGTCCGACTGAAGTTGGAGTCGGGAGAGCAGCGGACGCTACGGAGTCCGATTCAGCGGCCTGGCCAGCTGACAGTGCAGGCGAGCCTCGGATCGCCGCAGGGTCTTGTCGCCGTCGACGGCAATCTCGTGGGCAGCAGCCCACTACGGAACAAGAAGCTGTCGCCGGGGGCTCATCGACTCGAGCTCTACCCTCTCGAAGGAGCCACGGCGCCCCTGGCAACGACCCAGCTTCAGATTCAACCCAGCGAGGAAACGGTCGTGACCTTCGACCTGACCGGCCAGCAGGAGCTATCGGTTCGGAATCGACCTGGGAACAACCAGTAGATCGGAATCGGGAGACACCCGTGGATCACAATTCTCACCAATCAGCGACTCTTCTCCTCGCCTTCCTTTGGCTCCTTCTGCCGCCGCTGAGTACCGCCCAGACTGCCGACAGCGCCGACGTCGGCAACCTGCACCAGTTGGCCGGTGAGCGCTATGCCGAGGGTGATCTGCAGGGCGCGACCCGTCTCTACCTGGAGATCGCCCAGGTCGAGCTGTCGGAGGAGGCCAGGGCACGAGCTTTCGTCACGGCCGCCTGGCTCCAGCATCTCCAACAGCAGAATCTCCCCGCCCTCGACTCTCTTACCCAGGCGCTGGTGATCGATCCGCAGTATCCCTTCGACGCCAGCCACTACAACCGCGACTTTGAAGTGCTGTATCAGAGGGCCCTGGAAGAGGTAGACAGGAGGCACCAACGACAGGCCGCGCAGAAGATCCAGGAAGGTCTCGTCGCCATGGAGGCAAATCAGGACTCCCTGGCTCGGCAGCGCCTTCAGGAGGCCTTGGATCTGACTCCCGACAATGCCATAGCGATCTACAACCTCGCTCTACTGGACCTCAGGCAGGGTGCTGAAGACCAGGCCATGACCGGCTTCGAGCGGGTCGCCTCGATCACCTTCAACGACACTTCTGCCGGTGCCACGGGTCTGCGGGCCAAAGCCCAAACCAGCATCGGCGTCCTCTTTTTCAACCAGGGTGAATGGCAGGATGCCGAGGAGGCCTTTCTCGAGGCCACCCGCGTCCAGCCGGACGACGTCCTGGCCTGGAAGAACCTGGGACTTGTGCGCCAAGAGCAGGGCAACCATCCCGCGGCCACAAAAGCACTGCAGACAGCCTTCAAGCTCGACCCGGAGGACACTGCACTGGCCATGGACCTGGCTGGCGCGCTGACCGATAGCGCCCGCGGTCCCGAGGCTGTCGACCTGCTGACCAGGAGCCTCGAGCTTCATCCCAGGAACGCCGCACTCTGGGCGAGCCTGGGTCACGCCCAGTTCCAACTTGGATCTCTCGAGCAGGCGAACCTGACCTTTCGGAGGGCGATCGAAGCCGATCCTGAAAACAGCCAGAAGGAAGCCGCGCCCGCCGCGGTCCAGGTCGCCTCGATCCTCTACCAGCAGGGCAGCTACGACGCTGCCATCGAGTCCGCTAGTCGAGCTGTGCAATGGGACCCGAGTGATGCCGAGGCATGGCACATTCTGGGCCTCGCCCAACAGGCGGCCGGTGATCTCGAAACGGCGGCAACGAGCCTCGATCGAGCCACTTCACTCGAACCGACTCGAGCCGACCTCTTCCTCGACCTCGGCCACGTCCTGGTGGCGACCAAAGCACTGCAACCAGCCGAAGCAGCCTACACCCGAGCGCTCAGTCTCGATCCCGATTCCGCAGCAGCACGCAGAAATCTGCAGACTGTGAGAGGTCGCCTGGCGAACGAGCGGGCCATTGCCTCTGGCTCGAAGGCCGCGCCCCGGGGGCGCAGCAAACCGATACCACCGAAGAAGATCGGCCTGCGCTTCGTGGAGTTGAACTACAAGAAGCTGAACCTTCGCGGGGCTCTGGTCGACAATGTGAACAAGAAGAGCCCAGCTGCCCGGGCCGGCCTGAGAAAGGGAGATCTCATCCTCTGGCTCGGCCACTACGGACTACTGAGCGACAAGGACTTCTTCGAGTACCTGAAGCGGAGCCCGCCAGGGGAAACCTTGGACCTGCAGTACCTACGCGACGGGAAGATGTACGAAGCAAGCCTGCAACTCCGCTGACCCCAGCGGCTCCCCGTCAGCGGTACACCAGCTCGACCCACTCCTCGCCGACCCATCCCTGTTGCCCGTCCGGCAGGCTGACGCGGACCCAGCCTTGTCGCTCGTCCTGAACCCGTAGCTCGGTACCCGCGTGCAGCTTGAAGCGAATCACCGACGTCTCATCCGGAGCCGTGTGAGCGGCAACCTCCTGGGGCACGATGACCGCCACAGGTCGATCCAAGAAAAGGTGTACGAATAGCGAGATCGCCAGGGTCAGGAGAACCAGCAGGAGAGTGAAAGAGGTCCACCGGATCAGCTCCCGACCCGGCCATATCAATCCGAGACCGAGAACGGCCCAGAAGACCAGGTTGACAGCCAACAAGACGAAGACGAGATCTCGATTACTGAGGCGGAAGTGCCAGAAGAAGAGGGTCGAGAGGACTTCCGACGGTTCTGGAGGAGCAATCGCATCCTTGGTGCTCTGGCGAGCGAAGTCCAAGTTCGCCCGGACATCCTCGTCTCGAGGCCTTGCGGCCTGACTTCTCCGATAGGAAGCAATGGCTCTACCGAGCTCGCCCCTACGCAGCAGCGCGTTGCCCAGGTTGAACTGGACCCTTCCATCGTCGAAACCCTCTCTCACCAGTCGTTCGTAACCCGCTGCCGCTGTCGCATAGTCGCTCTCTTCGTAGGCAGCATTCGCGTTCAAGAAGATCTCTGCCGCCAGTGCTCGAGAGAGCCCACCGTGTAGCTCGACCGGCGGCTGCTCCATCGAGACTCTATCCGGAGAGGTCTTCACTTCAGCAATCCCGACGGGAGCCTCTTTCGCAGGCTCCACTTGCGCTGCGTAGGAACCGGCAGGGTGAAGGACCAGCATCACCCATCCGACCAAGCTCGAGATTTGCCAACGGCTCATTTCTTGAGCTCTCCTTCCAGCCGTTTGAGCAGGAGAGTGGCCTGTTGATTTAGGCTGCCGGCTTCGAGGGAGGCCGCTCCGAACTGGGCTGCTTCCAGCCGTTCCAGGAGCTCGTGGGTCTCGACAGCCAAGTCCTCACTCACACCTTCTGCGCTCAGCAGATCGTGCAGCTCTTCGGGCGTCAGGGCGGCGCCCTCCAGCCCCAGCTTGTCGCCGATGTACTGACGCAAGCACAGCGATGTGGACTGGCCCAGCTGCCCCTGATCGCCATCCATTGCAGAGAGCTTCTGGAGCTGTTTCCGGGCTCGTCTGAAGGCCACCCGGTGGCGTTGAAAAGCCACGTCGTGCTCCAACCTCCAGCGGTGCCGCTGAATGGATCGAGCCGAAAAGTAGAGACCGATCGGCAGGACCATCCCGAGAAGAAAGAGACCCGTCGAGCGGCGAGAATTGGCAGGCCTCGAGACGGCATCCAGTTCGCCGTAGATGGGCAGGATGTCATCTGCCAGGATACGGACCGCGACCTTGCCCGTGCTGGGAGCGATGGATTCCGTCAGGTGGAGGTCTTCTGCACCTTCCCCCGGGGAGACGCTCAGGGCGATCTCCGCAGTGGAAGCTGTCTGAAAATCTGCCGTCTCGGGATCGAAATAGAGAATCTCGACAGGGGGAATGACCCAGTTCCCGGACTCCAGCGGAACCAAGGCCTTGCTGAATGAGCGGGATCCCGTGAGCGAGCGACCGCTGCGGTTGATCGACCGTTCAGGCTGGTCCCCATAGATCTTGAAAGTGGGAAGGTCTGCAAGCTCGGGCTCGCTGATCAGCTGGACGTTGCCATTGCCGCTCACCGTCAGACGCAGAGTCGCCGATTCTCCGACCTTGAGCTGCTGCTTGCTCATCGCAGCGTCGATGGCGAAGCTCCCGACCAGGCCCGAGAATCCAGCCGGTGGTGGCGGCAGGGGCCGCACCTCGATGTCGATCTGGGCACTGCGCAATACCTTGGTTTCCGTCGAGGCCGCACCGAAGAAATCGTCCATCAGGCTTCTTCTGCGCCGCGAGTCACGGACCAGGACCTCACATGTCAGCCGCGAGGCAGGAATGACTGACGAGCCGACCTCTTGAGGAAACAGTGCCTTGCGGATCTCACTGACCAGATACTCCACACCGTTGACGGTGGTCTGGTACTCGCGCACCTCGCCCAGGTCCTCTACCAGGAAACCATGGAACTCCAGGGGCTCGAGTCGAGCATCGCCGATCCGCACGCGCCGGTAGAACCGCCAGATGTAGATCACTTCCTGGCCGACAAACGGGTTGGTGGTCGATACGCGAGAGGTGATGAAGAGATCACGCTGCTGCTGTGGCTGCGCGGAGGCGGCGAGGATTCGCACCTCGATGGGCTGGCTGGCCACCACCTCGCCATCGATCTCCGATGTCACTGTGCCAATCTGAAAAACGCCCGTCGCCTTCGGGACCAACAGGTAGGTGAAGGTGACACTCGAGCTCATGCGGCCGTTGATGAAGCTCATTTGGGTCGATTGACCGCGCGAGTGGACATCGAACTCCGGCATCTCTGGCAGTTCTGGTTGAGCCCCTCTGGAGCCCTCGATGACGACCGTCAGCAGTAGCTGATCTTCGACCGTCGCCTCGGGGCGGTCGATCGTCGCCACTACACTCGCTGCCGAAGCCACGGACGAGAGTCCGAAGCCGATGACGCAAGCCAGCGCGAAACACGACCGGAGTCGGAATTCCCGCTTCCTCACCAGTCCTTGTCTCCTTTCACCCGCCTGCCTCGCCCGGCATGCTGTCGATCCGGACGGCCTTCCTGGAGGGCCTGGAGGTAGCGTTCCGCTTCCTCGGGAGTCAGTCCTTCGAGGGACTCTGGATCGACGGAGGCAGCGCCGCCAGCTTGGGCTTCCTGGCTGTCGGGAACACCGTCGCCATCGGTATCCGCTTGATTGGGATCGGTCTCTTCTGGATCCACTCGCCCGTTGCGATTCAAATCTTCCGCCCCGTCCGCCAGGCCATCGTCGTCACTGTCGGCATCGCTCGGATCCGTCGGGTTCTCGGCACTCTGCTCCTGTGCGTCGGAGAGGCCATCCTGATCGCTATCCTGGGTTCCCTCAGGCTGCGATTGCTGGCCTTCCTGCTCTCCTTGTTGCTCATCTTCGCCTTCGGGCTGACCACCCTGCTCTTGCTGATCCGACTCCTGACTCTGGTCCTGCGACTCGTTCTGCTGCTGTTGATCCTGCTCTTGGTCCTGCTGTTCCTGCTGTCGCTTCTGGGCCTCTTCATGTCGCCGACGAATCTCGTCACGGACGAACTCGAGATTGAACTTGGCGTCTTCGTCGTCAGGGTCGATCTCGAGCGCAGCCTTGTAGAGCTCGACGGCCTCCTGCAGCCGACCCTGTCGATAGGCCGAATTTCCAAGGTTGTAGAGCGCCTGTCCTCGGACGCTCGGATCCTGAGCCATCGCCGCCTTCGAAAAAGTCCGATCGGCTTGCGGAAAGTTCCGCATCTGGTATTGGGTGCTGCCGACGTTGAGAGCGACCTCCGGGTCCTCGGGGCGTTCCACCTGCAAGTCGACGAAGCCCTGGAGAGCCTCGTCGAAGAGCCCCGCATCGTAGGCCTCGTACGGGCTGTCAGGACGGCGACGCTTCCCTTCCTGTGATTTTTGCGCCTCGGCGACCTCCTCTCGAGCGGCCAGCTCCTCGGGTGGAGGTACCTGGGCATTGAGGCTGGTCCAACCAACCGAGACAGCTGCCAACCACAGCCACCAGTCAGGCCTAGACATTTCCTTCTCCTCGCCGCCGACGTGGTGAGATCAGAGGCTCCAGCATCAGGAAGAAAAGCGCCAGCGCCACCAGCCATTGGAAGCGCTCTTCCCACCGCTGTCGCCGTTTGGATCCGAGCTCCTGGTCCTCCAGAACCGCTTTGATGCCCTGGGAGTAGATTTGTTCGAGATCAACGTCGCCTGTCACCGATCGGACGTACCGGCCACCCGTTTCCAGAGCGACCTTCTGCAAGGTCGGCTCGTCCAGCCGGCTGAGGATGATGTCGCCGCGTCGGTCCCGGCGAAATCCACCACCGCTGGCCGGGATCGGGGCCCCTTCGTCGCGGCCGATTCCGATGGTGAAGATTCGGACTCCAGCCACCTTGGCCTCTTCGGCCGCTTGCAGTGCCTGGCCGCCATGGTCTTCACCGTCGGTGATCAGGATCATCGCCTGGGAGTTGCTGCCGGCCCCCTCGAAAGCCCGCAGCGAGACGCGAATCGCCTCTGCCAGGTCGGTCCCCTTCACCGGTATGAGATCGGTATCGAGGCTGTCCAGAAAGATCGACGCGGCGCCGTAATCCAGCGTCAATGGGCATTCCAGGAAGGCGGTTCCAGCGAAGGCCACCAAACCGATTCTGTCGCCCTGCAGCAGGTCGAGCAGATCGGCGATCTCACGCTTGGCGCGCTCGAGGCGGCTGAGCTGACCGCCACTCTCTGCATCTTCGACCAGCATGCTGTCGGAGACGTCCAGGGCCACGACGATATCGACGCCTTCCCGAGTCACTTCCTCCCAGGTGAAACCGTACTTCAACTCGGCGAGCGCCAGAACGGTTGCGATGACACCCAGTAGGACGAGAATTGCCTTGAGAACTTGGCGTGGGCGGCTGACTCCAGCCATCAGGCGAGCCAGCAACTCGGGCGACGCGAAGCGTCTGAGGAGCAGCGTGCTCGAGCGAAAGGTGAAGACATAAAAGGCCACCATGAGTGGAGCGAGCCACAGAAGCCACAAGGAGCTTGGACTGCCGACTCGAACATCCTGGCAGCCCGCGGTGGCGAGGACCAGCGGCAGGAGCAACAGATGGATTCGAGCTCTCATGGTCTCAGGGCAGCTTCCGATAGCGGGTTCCCAGAAGCACCACTTCCAGAAGTAGAAGAGCCAGAGCGGGTATCAAGAAACGTCGAAACTGCTCGTTGTACTCCATGTAGGAGCTCGTCTGGATCTCCGTCTTCTCCATCTCGTCGATCTCTTCGTAGATCGACTTCAGCGCGTCGGTGTCCTCGGCGCGGAAGTACAGGCCTGCCGTGCGTTCGGCGATCTCACGCAAGGTCTCTTCGTCGATCTCGACACTCTCGTAGACGACCTGTTTGCCAAACAGGGAATCCACTACGAATGGCGCTTTGCCGCGCGTCCCGGCGCCGATCGTGTACACCTTGATGCCGAAGGTCGCGGCGATTTCCGCCGCCTTCTGGGGACTCAGGGCCCCCGCGTTGCTACGGCCGTCCGTGAGCAGGATGATCACTTTCGAGTCGGCCTGGGAATCTCTCAATCGCTTCACGGCGGTGCCGAGAGCCGACCCGATGGCCGTTGCGTCACCGGCCATGCCGATCTCGATCCCTTCCAGAAAGGTAGCCACAATGCCGTGGTCCAGGGTCAGAGGACACTGGGTGAAGGCTTCGTTTCCGAACACCACCAGACCGACCTGGTCGTTCGTCCGCCCCTGGACAAACTCCTCGACGACCTCCTTCGCCACTTCCAAGCGGTTGCGCCGGCGGCTGATCGGCCGGTCGGCATCGAGATCGAGCGCCTGCATGCTGCCCGACGTATCGAGCACCAAGACGATGTCGATGCCCTCGGTCCGGACCTGGGTCTGCTTGCGACCAGTCTGGGGTCGGGCCATCGCCAGGACCAGAAGTGCGATGACGAGAATCCTGATTCCTTCCACGAAGCGTCGGATGAGGATCCGTCGCGAGGGTTTCAGACGCTTCAGCGTGTCGATGCTCGAGTACCTCACAGCGGCTTGCCTGCCCCACCGGCGAGCCAGCCAGGGCATTACCCACCAGGCGACGACCCAGACGATGAACAACGGCACCAACACCCACAGCAGCCACTGATCGGCGAAGTACAGCCCGGTCATGCCGCTTCCTCCAGCGGCTCATCGGGCTCACGGGTCGCCTCCACGAAGCTCAACGCCTGTTCGTAGGTGCCTTCGATATCGCCCTGGGTGGGTTCCTGGTGCGCGAACTTGACCTGATCGGTCTCTTTCAGAAACTGCCTCAACTGCCCACCCTGGCTCTCCCCTGGCCCCTCTCCCTGGTCCAACCAGTCGAGAATCTCTTCCGTGGTGAGATCGGTGGCATTGAAGGCGAACCGGTTTTCAACGTAGGAGCGCACCGTCTCCGAGATCTGGAAATAGAACCAACGGACGGCTTCTGGATCGTCGAAATCTGTCTGCCGAAGGGCGGCCAGCGTTGCGAAGGCGATCTCGTGCGCCGGCCTTGGCGGTATCTCCGACCGACGACGTCGCCATCGACGTACCCACCAGGCGATCGCCAGCGCCACGGCGATCACAATCAGGGCTCCCACACCGATCCACATCCAAGGAGGTCGGCTTCGGACGTCTCGCAGCGGCTTGAGATCTCGAATGTCCTCGGCCTGGCCTGCCGTCGGCAGAACCGACTCGACTTCGACGAAGATTTCGGAGGTCCTGGCCTCGCTCCACGCCTCCTCGTCGTCGTCCCGCCCCTCCTTCGGCTGCGTTGCGCCAGATGCACGTGGCCTGTAGGACACGGAGATCGGCGGCAGAACATAAGAGCCCACCAGATCCGCTCTCAACTGATACGTCCTGGTATCGGCGACTCGGCCCCGGCTCTGCAGCGGCTCGTCTCGCCCGATGTCCACAATGCGGAACCCAGCGATCTCGGAGCCGGCCTCGGGAATCAGGACCTCCCAGGCAGGGTCGTAGTCGACCGTCACCCGAAAAGTAATCAGATCACCGGTGGTGGCCACAGCCCGATCGACGGCAGCATGGACTTCGACAGGCGCTCTCGACACCTCATCAGGGTGGGCTTCGGGCGTGCGCGCGCACCCGACCAGGAGAAGGGCGCCAGCCAGAAGCGCACTGCGCCCAGCGCGACCCTTCGACCAGCTCGCCCTACTGTCGGTCCTATTGCACACGAATCATGTTCTCCGGCATCAGCTCGACATCTTGAGTCGCCAACTCGCTATCGATCAGCGCCTGATAGGCCGACTGCATCTTCATGCGTCGATAGTCACGCTCCACCACCGATCGCACTGCCTCGAACGAGGGCTCTTGGGCTTCCTGCCCGTCCTGGGCCGGCGCAGCGAATCGGTCCCGGTTGGCGTCGAAGTAGTTGCGAAGATCCGCCTCGTCGACCTCGATCCGACTCAGGACCTCCGTCTCGGCAAACCGGGACACCACCAGCTGCTTGAGAAGCGCATCGTGCCGGCGCAGGACCTCTGGATCCTTGTCGTACTCGAGCTTCAGTGCCTTGCGCCACAGCAGCTCATCGGCCACATACTGCTCGAGAAACCGGGCCCGCGCCTCGGCCGAGGCCATCTGGCTCGCCAACTCTGCAGGCAGGTCGTCGAGGGCACGCTCGACCTCGGACTGACGAATCTCGTCGGCTCCTATGCGCGCCACCACCGGGTCGTCGGTCGGACGCTCGACAGCGCTCTCCCCCAGTCCGGCTCGACTGGCCAGCGCAGCCTGAGCGGCGAAGGACCGCCCCAGGCGCTCGAGAGTCTGGACGATCTTGCCGGCCAGCTCCTCGTTGCTCTCACCGGCTCCCAGCGTCTCGGCTTCGTAGAACCACCTCAAGGCGCTCTCGTACTGACCCGTTCCCAGGTAATTGTTGCCCAGGCTCATCGCTATGCCGGCCCGAACTTCCCGGTCTGGGTTGCCGGCCTCCAGGTAGCGCCCGTACTGCAAAGCTGCTTCGTCCAAGGCCCCTGCCGCTTGCAGCTTCGCGGCAACTTCGCGAATGCTCTCGGCCTCTTCCGGGCTACCGACGCGTCGTGATCTCGACAACAGGAGCAGTCCGAAGACCAGGACGACGAGCAAGAGAAGCACCAACAGCCCGCGGCTGAGAGGATCGACCCTCGATACAGGGGCCGATATGGGCGGCTCACGCAGATCCATCACATTCCTCCATCACTACCGCCGCCGCTCTCGGACATGGAAGTAGCGCACCAACGAGTCCACATAGTGGGGATCGTCGGCTTCAATTCCGACCTCGCCGGCGCCAGCCGAGCGCAACAGACGAGCCCGCTGATCGCCGTCTTCTCGATCGAGCAATCGGAGTCCGTCGGCCAGGTTCGAGTCGCTGGTATCGACCAGCAGGGTCTCGCCGGTCTCGGCGTCTTCCAGCTCCAGGATGCCGATCCTCGGCAACTCCTTTTCCCGTCGATCTCTGACCACAACGGCGGTGAGATCGTGCCGACGGGCGGAGATCCTCAGGATGTCCTCGTAGCCCTCATCCATGAAGTCCGAGATCACGAACGCCACGACCCGGCGTCGCAGGACCTTGCTCATGTAATCCAGGGCGCCCTGCAGATCGGTGCGGCGGCGGGGCGCACGGAACGTCAGGATGTCGCGGATCACCCGCCAGACATGAGAGCGACCCTTCTTCGGCGGGATGAAGTGCTCGATCCGATCCGAGAAGATGATCAGGCCGACCCGGTCGTTGCTCTTGATGGCGGTATAGGCGAGGAGCGCCGCGATCTCTGCGGCCACCTCGTTCTTGAGCTTGGCGCCGCTGCCGAAGGCTCCCGATGAGCTCACGTCCACGACCAGCATGACCGTCAGCTCACGTTCTTCCCGGTGCAATTTGACGAATGGCGTGCCCATTCGGGCCGTGACAGGCCAGTTGATATGTCGGATGTCGTCACCGGGCTGGTAGGCACGCACCTCCTCGAACTCCATACCCCGGCCGCGAAAGGCACTCTCATACTCGCCAGCAAAGGCGTCGTTGACCAGCCGCTGTGTGCGGATCTGAATCGCCTTGATCTTCTGGAAGAGCTCGGGCGACAGTACCTCCGCCAGGTCCTGCTGCTCTTCCTGCCGCTGTCGGGTCCCGATCTTCATCGATCTCTTCGTTTCCTGGTTCGCGTTGTTGCCTCAGAGATCGGCCGGCACACAGGTCCGGCCGCTTCAAAACGCGGTGACCCTAAGGAACGTCCACCGTGTTGAAGACCTCCTGAACGACGTCGTCCGAGGTCAGGTCCTGGGCCTCGGCTTCGTACGAGAGCAGGATCCGGTGCCGCAGTACATCCGGACCCACGTTCTTGACATCCTGCGGAGTCACATAGGCACGACCCGACATGAAGGCCTGGACTTTGGCAGTCTGCGCCAGAAAGATGCTGGCCCGCGGCGAAGCCCCGTAGTCGATCAGGTTCTCCAGCTTCTCGAGCTTGTAGACCGCCGGCTCGCGCGTCGCGAAGACGACGTCCACGATGTAGTCCTCGACCTTCGGATCCAGGTAGATCTGGTCCGCCACCTGGCGCATCTTCTGGATGTCCTCCGGACCGAGAACCGGTTCGATCGTAGGCTTTTGCCGATTCGCCATTCGGCGCAGGATCTCCTTCTCCTCTTCCTTGTTCGGATATCCGACCTTCAGCTTGAGCATGAAGCGATCCACTTGCGCTTCGGGCAGCGGGTAGGTGCCCTCCTGCTCGATCGGATTCTGGGTGGCCAGCACGAGGAAGGGGTCGGGCAGGGCGTGAGTCTCGTCACCGATGGTCACCTGCCGCTCTTGCATGGCCTCGAGAAGGGCACTCTGCACCTTGGCCGGAGCACGATTGATCTCGTCCGCCAACACGAGGTTGCTGAAGATGGGGCCGGTCTTGACTTGGAAGTCCAGATGCTGAGGCCGGTAGATTTCGGTCCCGATCAGATCGGCTGGCAACAGATCTGGAGTGAATTGGATGCGAGAGAACCCCGTATGCAGGGCAGCTGCAACCGCCTTGACGGCCGTCGTCTTGGCCAGGCCCGGAATGCCCTCGATCAGAATGTGACCGTCGGCGATCAGCGCCATCAACAGTCGATCCACCATGTAGGCCTGACCGACGATGACCTTGGCGATCTCCTCTCGCAGCTTGTCGAGCTGCTGGGCCTGGGCTTCGATTTCGGGTGCCAGCTCTTCGGGCGCAACACTCATGGCAATTCCTCCAGCCGATCCTTCGAATCAGCTCGTTCTATCCGTCATTCGCAGGCGAGAGCGGACCTGGTGGTCCGGATCCGGCCGCAATTCCTCGATCTGTCGTTCGATGTTTCGTTGGGCTCGGTCCAACTCGGAGCTCGGGGGCACCTGGCCACCAAAGCGCAAGCTCTCGATGAGCTCCTGCAACCTGCTTCGCTCGACCTCGTCCTCGCCCGCCAGCTCCAATTCCAACTCGGCCAGGCCAAGAGCAACCTCGCCGCCACGGCCCTCCAGGCGCAGAGCACGACAGGCATCGAATCGGGCCCGCAGAGCCCGATAGCGCTCGAGCTCCCGATCGGTGCCGGTCTCAGGAGTCGAGGGTCGTCGCGCGTACAGCAATGCTCCTACGGCGAGCAGGATCAGCGCTCCTCCAAGAAGGGCTACGGAGCGGGGCTTCAAAGTGCTCAGACCCGAAGCCAAGACCTCGACCGTGGGCCCGTCGACCAGGCTGACAACTGGACTCCCAGTCGAGCTCGGGATGTACCTCAGCTCCACGGGGTCGAGTGCGAAATTGCCGGGGCGATCTGCTTTCAGAGTGATCCGATACGAGACGACGCTTCCACTGTCTCTGCTATCGGTCGAAGCCACAGTGCTTTCGATCGATACGCCTTCGGGGAGTCTCACCTTCGGGGGCTGCGGTAGATACTCTTCGAGCGTTCCGACCCAGTGCATTCGGATATCCAGATGGAACGCCTCACCCACGCGCTGCGAGCTCTGCACCAGGGAGATCTCGGCGGTCGGGGGATCGAGAACCGCGGGCAGCTCCAGCGGTCCGTCTTGCGAGTATCCACTCGATGCGATCTCCACCGGCTCCTGCGCGAGAAGGCGGTCCAGCATCGGCTCCAGGGCCGACCAGTCTCGCGCCCCGCGCGATGTACCCACGACTCGACCGCCTGGGTCGATGAGATACGTCAGAGGAATGGCGGTAGCCCGATAGTCGGTTCCAACGCGGCCCGCCTCGTCCCAGAACTGCGGAAAGCTCACTTGCAGCTCACTGGCAAAAGAATCGGCCAGATGCCGAGACGAATCCAGCGAAACACCGATGACCGCCAGGCCGGACTCACTACGTTGCTGGTGGAGCTTCTCGAGTGTCGGCATCTCCATGCGGCAGGGCCCGCACCAACTGGCCCAGAAAGTCAGGACCACCCACTGGCCCTGAAAGTCGGACAGTGAACCGCTGCCACCAGCGAGCATGGGCAACGTGAAGTCGGCCGCTCCGGTCGGCGGCTCGACAGGCACAATCGAGTTCTGTCGCAACAGATCGCCGACGTCCGCCATCGAGCTCGCCGCTGCGAGCTCGAGCGCCGCCACCAGCACCAGAGCCCTTCTTCGCGCCCCAGATTTCAAGTCGTTGCCACCTTCACAAGGTCGGCCTTGCGCAGCAGAAGGTTCTTGCCGTCGGCCTGACTGACCTCGTAGATCCAGCTGCCGTGGAACTGATTGAAGTCCTCGATTTCGTCAGCCCGGGTCAGCATGTCGGCTTTCTCCTGCAGCTCCTCTTCGGCCTCGTCGAGGGAAATCGCCACCTGGGATACCAAATGTCGTCCCGCAATTCTCAGGTAGTAGCGGCCTTCTCGCTCGGCAACCGACAGGTCATAGCCACTGCCGTCCTGCAGATCGATGCTCATGCCCGGTCGAAAATCCAGATCCCGGACTGTCTCGTCGTCGGCGACAAAGACGTTCTCGAAGCTCAGACCTCTCAAGATCGACTCGAGGCCGTTGACCTTGGCGACCTCTATCTCAGCCGAGGCCGCGGCATCGATCAGGCTCAGCCCGCCGCCCTCGGCAGGCCTGGCCAGAGTGAAGTCCGGCCCTTCGACGCGAAGGACCTCCGAGCCCTCCACGTCGAGGATCTGCTGGCGGAGGAAAGCGTTGCTATCGACAGCGACGTCGATTCTCTCTGACGTGAGATAGATGGGGGCATCGGGCCGGTCCAGCCTCTGCACATAGCGCCCCGAGCCACCTTCGAACGCCCTACCAAGCCGCACACGGACCATCTCCTTCTGGGCGGCGTCATGGAAAGACACCTCCACCGTGGAGTCCTCGACAGGTTCCAGCCCCAGCTCCGACGACAGGTCAGTGCCGCGTCCTACCTCCTTCTCCAGGCTGATCTCCAGCAGATCTCCCAACAGTCGATTGACCGCCGCATTGCTCGCCGGATACCCCTGCTGCTCGACGACTCGAAATGTCTCGCCCTGCCTTTCCAAGGTCACCGATGCGCCGGCCTGACGAATCTCCACTCGGGCGATCTCATCTGGATTGAGGTTCGACAAAAACGCCTGCCCTCGCTGAAACCGGTCGGCTCGACTGACGCTCTCCCGGTAGGCCCACAGAGACAGGGCCATCAACACCAAGGTAAGGATCGTCAGATTGCGATTCGTCTTGCTCACGGAACTCACCCTTTACCTCCCCAGGGCCTGAACGTGCTTCCTGCGTCGGCGCACAGCCAGTGTCAGGCCAACGACCAGTACCAGAGTCGGCATCCAGCCCAGCACCGACCTGCGAACCTTGGCCTCCTCCTTCTGCAATGCTTCACGCCTCGCTTGGCGGATTTCTCTCAACTCGCGATTGCCCTCTTGAACCGTCTCGTTGAGTCGGTCCACTTCGTCCTGCAGGCGCTTCTGGAAGAGTGCCGCGTTGTTGCCACTGAGCTCCTGCTGTTTCGCCCGCAGCTCCACCTCTGCCGCCTCGACATCCGCCCTCAGCTGCCGTTCTCGATCGAGCGTCTCTTTCTCGGCCGTGGCCTCGATCTCGTCGAACAGAACGAAGGGGCGGGTGATCGACTGTTTCGCCCTGACGGCCATCAGCTCCCTGGCGCCCAGAAGGAAATCGACGCTGTTCAGGAGCAACTTGTGGTTGTCGTTGGCGCTCATCACCAGTCCCAGGAAATTGCGTTCGAAAGCGATGGCGTCCGACAATACGTCGACGTCCGAGAAAACCAGCACTGTAGCCTCCCCGCGCTCGGACTCGGGTACCGGTTCCCGGCGGATCATCTCGGCGTCGGCAGGCGGCGGAATCTCCACTCCCGGAGGCAGACCCGGAGGGGTCTCGGGCTCCTGCGCCGGAAACTCGACCCCCTGTGGAAAGGCCGAGGCGATACGGCCGCTGACCTGATAGCCCAGAGCGACCACGCCATCGCCGGGCACCAACGCATCGCGCAACCGGGATGGACTGTTCAAGTCGGTGTAGGCCAGAGCGTCGCCATCCCCGAAGCCGGGCTCGATGTCGAGTTTGCCGCCGCTCTCGGTCGTCCCAACCAACCGTGACGTCGCTACTCCTTCCCGCCCTGTCGGTTCCAGAGCACCGGCCAAGAGAAACCGCAAACTCGAGATTCCCTGGAGAATCGGGTGAGAGGTGTCCATGGTTGCTTGCCGATCGGCTTCCTCCATGGCGAGGTCGACCACCACGGTCTCCGCAGGACCTCGCGGGCCCACCGCCCGCCTGACAGCCAGCTCGAGGTCGGCCGCAAACTGATCTGCGGGCATGCGAAGACCCCAGGCTGCCAAGAGATCCGCCAAGTCGGAGGCGGGTCGGTACTGCAGGCTCTGCCAGGGCTGTTGAGGGTTCTCCGGCGGCCGGTCGTCCAGGGCATAGGGGTCCAGAAAGACCATCGTGTTGCCTCCCCGGACGACCCACTCGTCGAGTGCCCAGAGAGTCCTGGTGCTCAGGCCTTTGGGGTGGATGACAACAACCAGGTCGAACTCGTCTGGTGAAATGTGGTCCGTGCCGGTATCGATCGGTCGCACCTGGTACGACTCTTCCAACACCTGGACGGCGATCCACTTTTCGGGCGGTGTGCGGCCCTGGGCGGCCAGCATTTGCGCCATGTACGGATTGTTGGCGCCGCCAAAGACCTCCAGAGACGACAGGATGCCGATCGTCTTGCCGGAGGGCCACAGCAATGAGTGGATCTTCTTGGAGATCTCGTACTCGATGGTCTCCTGCTGATTGGGCCACAGGAAGTCGATCACATCCCGACTCCCGGTCTGGGTCTGAAAGACCAGGCCAAAGAAAAAGAGGTCGCCCTCCTGGTTGATCGCTTTGCCATCGAGCCCGAAGTCCAGAGCGTCCTCGGCCTCGTCGCTGTCCGTCACCGGATCGATGAAGCGCACCTGAATCCGGCCCTCCGAAGCCCTCTCGTATTCCTTCAGCAGGCTCCGCAGGTAGCGCTCATAGGTAACGAAATTCTTGATGAAGCGAGGCAGCGTCTTTCCCGTCGTCTCCGAGAAGAAGAGGTCGATCTCGATCGGTTTGACGCCTTCTTCGATCATCCTCTGCAGAATGTCCTTGCTACCGTCGCTCAGGGAGTACAGACCGTCCGCCGTGACGTCGAACCGGCTACCCTCCAGAGCGCGGAAGGCCAGATGATTCGCGAACAGGGTCGTCAGCCCGATCAGTACGATGGTCAATAACCTGCTGTTCCACATGTCGCCGCTCCCCACCTACGATGCCCGAGTGCGGTCCAGAACCAGCATTCCGCTGGCCAGCCAACCGACGGTGAACAGAAGGAAGAAGACCAGCGATCGCAGTTCGATCAGCCCTCGGCTCATCGCTTCGAAATGGTCGACCAGACTGATGCTGGCGAACAGCTGCCCCACGTAGCCTCCCAGCAGGTTGCCTATCGTCTCGAGGGTCTGTGGCAGGCCGAGCAGGAGAAAAGCGACCGAGGCGGCGACGGCCAAGATGAAGGCCACCACCTGATTGCGACTCAGCGCCGAGAACAACATGCCGACCGCGAGGAAGGCTCCAGCTGTCAGAAACGAGGCCAGGTAACCGCTCAGAACGACGCCCCAATCGGGGTCTCCGAGACGTGCCGCCTGAAAGACCACGGGCCAAGTAAGGAGCAGGGAAACTCCCAGGAAGCTCCAACCTGCGAGGAACTTGCCGAGATAGGCGCCTTCCAGTGTGATCGGCAGGGTCAACAGCAGCTCCACGGTTCCAGACTTGCGCTCCTCAGCCCACAGACGCATGGCTACCGCCGGCACCAGGACCACGAAGAGCCATGGCAGGTAGTTGAAGAAAGGCGTCAGGTCGGTCTGACGGAGCTCCAACAGGCGCCCGAAATCCCTCGACAGCGTCAGAAAACCGCTCGCCACCAGAAAGATGACGATGTAGACGTAACCCAGGGGTGAAGAAAAATAAGCCTTGAACTCTCGCCGAAAAACCGGCTTCATGCCGGTGAAGCGCCTCATGCCTCCACCCCTCGAGTGATGTCGCGAAAGAGCTCGTTCAAGCGCCCCTCCTGCAGATGAATGCTGTGAATTTCCAGGCTCGCGGTCAGCTCCATCATCTCCCCGAGGTGATTCTCGCCATGCTGCGGATAGACATCGATGGTCGTCTCGGAGAGCCGTTCCACCCGGTCGCACCAGAGCTTCCCCTCCAGAGAAGTGAGCAGATCAGGAACCGCACTCGAGTCCAGCACGAGTCGCATGACGTTGTGATTGGGAGCCCTGGAGATCAGCGCCTCGGGGGTGGAGTCCACCAGGATCTTGCCCTCGGAAATGACCAGGGCCCGATTGCAGACTCTTTCCGCTTCATCGAGGATATGGGTCGACAAAACGATCGCCCTACCCTTTGACAGACCGGCGATGAGCTCCTGAACAACCGCCTTCTGATTGGGGTCGAGGCCGTCAGTCGGCTCATCGAGAATCAGCACTTCCGGGTCGTGGATCAGCGCCTGGGCCAAGCTCACCCGCCGCTGAAATCCTTTCGACAGCGTTTCGATCGTCTGATGAACGACACGACCCAAGGCAGCCGCCTCGATCACTCTGTCCAGGGCTGCAGCGACGTTGCCCACCCCGCGAGCCTCAGCGATGAACTCGAGAAAGCCAGCCACCGTCATTTCACCGTAGGCCGGCGCGGTCTCGGGTAGGTAGCCCATCTTGCGACGCGCTTCCAACGATTCATGGGCAAGGTCATGACCGGCAACGATCACCCGGCCCCGATCGGGCTCCACGAAACCGGTGATCATCTTCATGGCGGTGGTCTTTCCCGCCCCATTCGGACCCAGAAAGCCCAGCACATCGCCTCTGCGGACCTCGAAGCTGATGCCGTCGACGGCCCGAATCGGGCCGTAGTGCTTGACCAGACCCTGCACCCCGATCAGCAGCTCGCCCGCACTTTGTTTCGAGTTCCCCTCCATGTTCACCTCTCGTATGGCCAGCGATCACAAGTGCCACAAGGGATCCCTGTCGCTCCCGCGACGCGCCAAAATGACCTGTTGAGGCGCGCTGGCGCCTCTTCTCAGGCCCCGGCGGCACCTCACCTGACTTCTAATAGCAATCGCCGTACCAGAAATGCCGAATCAGCCGGGCTCGCGCCTGGGCTCACCGTTCGAGCTTGAGGGTGTGGTTCATAGGGACGTCGAGCAGTCTGCGCTGGAAGCCGTCTGGCCAGATGAGCGTCAGATCGTCCAGTTGTCGCGCCGCGCCGAAACCGAAGTGGAAACGTCGATCGCTAACCGACAGGAAGGACCCGCCGATCACCCGATGCCGGATCCACTTTTCTTCCCCATGTACGGCCTCCACTCGCACGGCCAGGGGTGCATCGACGAGCAAGAAGGCGCCCGGCTCCTCGGTGTCGTTTCTCAGCAGCGTCGGGGGTTCGTCGACATTGGAAATGGCTATGTCCAAGTCGCCATCGAAGTCGATATCGCCGACCGCCACTCCATGGCTCACTTCTTCGACGGCGAGACCAGGGCCCGCCTCGGAGGAGACATCGACCAGGGTCCCGTCCTGGTCGACGAGCAGAAGGTTGGGCTGCCGAAAGCCACCGCCGACCTTGTCGGCAACGAGATCCGCTTGAGGATAGATGTGGCCGTTGGCCACGAAGATATCCAGGTCGCCATCCTGGTCGAGATCCGACAGGGTCGTTCCCCAGGAAAGCAGCGAGAACGTCGGTCCGCCGAGCTGCACGCTGCGGGTGACATCCTCGAAAATCATCTCCCCCAGGTTGCGGTATAGCGTCGACATGTCCTGCTGAAAGTTCGTGACCAACAGATCGACCAGACCGTCGCTCTCGATATCCCCGGCGGCGAGCCCCATGCCAGCCTGGGCGGCGCCGCCCTCGTCCAGGGCCGCACCGCTCCACAAACCGACTTCCTGAAACACACCACCGTCGTTGCTGTAGAGGTAGTTGGGATTGGAATCGTTCGCCGCGTAGATATCCAGGTCCAGATCGCCGTCGAGGTCCGCAGCGAGGATGCCGAAGGTGTAGAACAGCCCGACGTCCTCGAGGCCCACCTCTTCGGTCGCTTCCTCGAACTTGCCGCCACCCTGATTCCTGAAGAACTTGTTGCCGAGCCCCTCGAGTCCGAAGGGCCCGAGCATCACATTGATGCCCTCCCAGACCAGGCTGGGCTTTTCTTCGAGGACTTCCTGCAGCGTGCAGTCGATGTATCCACCCACATAGAGGTCTTCGTCCCCGTCGCCGTCCGCATCGAAGAAGACCGCCCCGGCCGACCAGCCCTCCAGGTTCGGTGACTCCGAGTGCTCTTCGAAGGTGCCGTCGCCGCGGTTGAGATACAGGACGTCTGTTCCGAAGTTGGTCACAAAAAGGTCCACCAACCCGTCGCCGTTGGCGTCTCCGGTCGCCATTCCGGAACCCCAGGCGTCCGAGCCCAACCCGGCGGCTGCGGTGACATCCAGGAATTGGCCATGGCCCTCATTGCGATACAAGACGTCCCGACCACGCTCGGCAATCTCCTCGCCCTCCAGACGCCAGCCGTTCACGAGGTAGAGGTCCAGATCACCATCGGAGTCGTAGTCGACCAGACCGAGCCCGGTGCCGTTCGACTCCATGATGTGGGGTTTGTCGTCGCGGCCGCACCAGGTCGGCGCAACGACACCAGCCTCGGCGGCGATATCGACGAAATAGGGCGGCGACGATCCAGACGCGATGGTCGGGATCGTCACCGCCACCAATACGATGAGTCTCTGCACTACTGCTTGCTTGGGATGCCGGCCTTACTCAGCCAGGGTTTCCTCGGCAAAGGCGGCAAACTCTTTCCAGGCTGCCTCCCGTGCGACATCATCCTTGGCTTGACGCAAGGCCGTCGAGGCAGCCAACATTTCCTTCTTGGCCTCCCGGGTCACCAACACATAGCCTTCTTCATAGATGCCTTGCTCTTCACCAGCCGCGTTGTGGTGGTGCCCACCTTCGACCAATCTTTTGCGGATTCCCGCCACCGCGTTGTCACCCTCGCTGGCGAACAACGCCATCTCCGCGGCGGCTTCGTTGTACATGCCCTGCTTCATATAGGCCTTGGCACCGTGATAGTGACCGTCCAGAATCGCTCTGACCAGGTCCTCCTCGGCTTGCGGTACGCTCAGAATGATCGTGGCCAGCGAGTCGTAGGCGGCGACCATGCTGGGTGGGGTCTTCTGGGCCAGACTGGGCATCGCCATAAGAGCAAAGACGACCAACACGACATAGAGCTTCAGATTCGGTTTCATTCGAGCACCTCCAAAGATGACAGATTCCCTTTTGTCACGAGTTCCGTTGGCATTGAGTTGAATCAACGAGCGGTTGCCACTAGTTTATTACTTCATCGACATGAGCGCACGCTCTAGGGAGGATTCCCTGTGTCATTGCATGATCTTGCCGGCCAGCCGGCACCAGCTTCGCTGCTGGTGGATGTTCCATCACTGATCGCCGCCTACTACTCCTACCGACCCGACCCAGCCTCGGCCGGGCAGCTCGTGGCCTTCGGGACGTCAGGACACCGGGGCTCCTCGCTGCGACACAGCTTCAATGAGGCCCACATCCTGGCCATCAGCCAGGCTATTGCCGAGTATCGGCGCCTCCAGGGCATCGACGGGCCCCTCTTCCTGGGCCGCGACACCCATGCCCTGTCGACCCCCGCACAGATGACGGCACTGGAGGTTCTGGCCGCCAACGACGTGGAGGTTCGTGTGGCACGGGATGAGGGCTACACGCCGACTCCGGTCATCTCGCACGCCATCTTGACCCACAATCGAGATCGTCAGAGCGGTCTCGCCGACGGCATCGTGATCACTCCCTCGCACAATCCGCCGGACGACGGCGGCTTCAAGTACAACCCGCCTCATGGCGGTCCTGCCGATACCCAGGTCACCAGCTGGATCGCCGATCGAGCAAACGAGCTCATGCGGGGAGGCAACCGAGGGGTCCAGCGCGTCGCCTTCGAGACGGCCAGGGCCAGAGCCAACATTCAGGAGCACGACTACATCGAGAGCTATGTCGGCGACCTGGGAACCGTGGTGGATATGGAGGCTATCCGATTGTCCGGACTGAAGATCGGTACCGACCCGATGGGTGGCTCAGGGGTCGCTTACTGGGAGCCCATCGCGGAGCGATATGGGTTGGACCTCGCAGTGGTCAATCCAGACGTGGACCCCACTTTTCGCTTCATGCGGGTGGACCGCGACGGCAAGATCCGGATGGACTGCTCGTCACCCTCGGCCATGGCGGGGCTCATCGATCTGAAAGACCGATTCGATATCGCCTTCGGGAATGACCCCGACTTCGATCGTCACGGCATCGTGACGCCAGGCGCCGGCCTGATGAATCCCAACCACTACCTGGCAGTCGCCATTGACTACCTGTTCCAGAACCGCCCCGACTGGCCCTCGACGGCAGCCGTGGGAAAGACCCTGGTCAGCAGCAGCATCATCGATCGGCTGACGGCCCACCTGGGTAGGACCCTGAAGGAGGTGCCCGTCGGCTTCAAATGGTTCGTCAACGGACTGCTGGACGGCAGCTATGGCTTCGGCGGCGAAGAGAGCGCGGGTGCCTCGTTCCTGAGGTTTGACGGCAAGGTCTGGACCACCGACAAGGACGGCTTCATTCTCGACTTGCTCGCCGCCGAGATCATGGCCAGAAGCGGTCGGGACCCTGGCGAGTACTACGGGAAGCTCACCGAGCAGTTCGGCGAGCCGATCTACGAACGCATCGACGCACCTGCCACACCAGAGCAGAAAGAAGCCCTGAAGAACCTCTCACCGAATCAAATCGCGGCAAACGAATTGGCCGGCGAGCCCATCGAGGCCATCCTGACCCACGCACCCGGCAACGACGCTCCGATCGGTGGTCTCAAGGTAGTGGCACACAACGGCTGGTTCGCCGCCCGACCCTCGGGAACCGAGGAGGTCTACAAGATCTACGCCGAGAGCTTTCTGGGGCAGGACCACCTGGAACGCATCCAGTCCGAAGCCCGGTCGATTGTCGAAGCCGCGTTCGCTTCGAGCGGTTGAAGGTCACGGACTGAAGGGCACCGACGAGCTCCAGGCGCTGGAGTCTCCGCTCTCGAAACCATCAGCGAAGATCTCATCGACCACTTCCACCGCAGCGCTATCGGCAGCCATGTCGACCGGCGGCGACCGACCGTAGCTGGGATCGTTCCAGAGTGTATAGAGGTACTCTCCCCGGCTCAGGCCCAGAGCCTGGGCCCCGCTGCCAGGGATGCAATCGTCGGGAAAGTCGTTGTCAATCGCCTCGTCGCGGAGAAATTCGATGTACTCCTTGCTGGCAGTCTGGTACCGCAAGGTCGCTTCCACACTCACAGGCGACGGAGTCGACTCAGGCACCGTCACCTTGTAACCCACGTCATCGTAGTTGACCAGGATTCCGGAGCCGGGAGCGGTCTCAGGGTAGGCGTATCCGACTGGCTGGGTCTCGAGATCGGTCGCGCCGGTGAATCCCAGCGGAGGAATTCGATTGTCCAGCGCCACACAGTCGTTCTTCACGAAGTGGAACAGGTGGTGGCCCGTGGCGGCGGACTCCACGTCACATCCGCCGGTTCCGTTGTAGTTCCAGATGCCTTGCCGCACCTCGTAGATCTGCAACTGATCGTCCCGGCTCAGCTCCCCGGTGCTCGGGCTCCAGGCACCGCTTTCCCAGATCTCACTGCCCTCCCCGTCCCGGATGACCACATGCAACCACATCCGGCGCCCCTCGCCGTAGCCGGTCGGCAGCTTGTGGCCGGTGAGATTGGTGACTCGGACTACGAAATCGAGCTCCTCGCCAGCCCCGACCACGGTCGGCACGGAGACATCGACACCGGCCGACTGGTTCTGCAGGAGGTCCAGAGCCCATTCCGTTGTAGCGTCGAAGCTGGCATCGCGATCGAGACCGACTCCATATTCCCCTTTGAGAACCTGCGGGATCCAGGCGTTGCCCCCCGCCAGCTGATGAATTGGCATGTCTCCGGTCCGGTTGTTCCGACACTGACTCGATGCACAAGCCGGATCCTGGGTCGCATCGGGCATGTGGCACGCCGAGCAGTTCTCGAACTGCGGCGATCCCGTGTCACCCAGGGCGCTCTGTTGCCACTCCTTGAAGGTGCGCTCGATCGGAAAGGGCACTCCCGTGTCCTGGCCACTCTCGTCCTTCAGGTTGAGCAACGGGCTGGTGACGTTGTGACAGTTGCCGCAGAGGTCGTTGCTCACTTCGTACTGGGAGTACGCCCACTCGTGCATCGGCAGGGAGTGGTGCGGCAACCCGTCGTAGTTGTAGGGACCTGCACGGCAGGGCTCTTGTGCCGGGGGCATCGTCGTGGGGCAGATTTCGTCGTCGATCCAGAAACTTGCATTCTCCAGATAGACCGAATCCTGCCCGGCCGGTGGATCGGCGTTGATCTGCATTCGGTGGCAGAAGTGGCAGGTGAGACCGGAGAAGTCGTTGTCGGTCCCATCGAGATCACCAGACAAGCCACAACCATCCGCGTCACCGACAGGATCGGCTCCGCTGCCCGCATTCGCTCGGCCCGCGAGCCAACCCGATGGTGTGTGGCACCGTAAGCAGAACTCGCCCACACCCTCGAACCCCAACTCGGCTCCATCATGATTGGCCACGTCTACGGCAGCCCAGAAGATCGGATCCCGAGCTGCGTTCGCCATCATGGATCCGGCCCAGGTATCCCAAGGCTCTATGTGATCCGGGTCGTAGTCTGCGTGGCAGTTGAAGCACTCGCCAGGAGCCTGAATCGGAAAGGTCAGTGGGCCCTGGGTGCCCAGCGGCGTATGAACCCCCGCCCAGGAGACACACGGCACTGCCAAAAGTAGGAAGCCACCCAGCAGCCAGTCGAATCGTCGGCGTGGTTGGACTCGGAGCATCGATTGCGTTCCTTCCGGGGCGGTCTGATACGTTTCCAGTATTGCTGATTCTGCCCCACCGGGGAAACTGAGAACTGTGAGATTTGCCATGATCGAGCTCCGCCATATTCTCGACGCTCGCTCCCGACTCTCGGAGGGAGCCATCAAGGAGACACCCTGCCTCGAGTCCGAGGCCCTCTCGGAACGGTGCGGCGTCCACCTGTTTCTCAAGTACGAGACACTGCAGCGCACTGGTTCCTTCAAACCCCGGGGAGCCTTGAACCGCATTCTCACGCTCAACCAGGAGGAGCGATCGAGAGGTGTCATTGCCGCTTCGGCTGGCAATCATGCCCAGGGCTTGGCCTATGCGGCCGGGGTGGTCGGAGTCGATGCACTGATCGTGATGCCGGAAAGCACACCTCTGGTCAAGATCACTCGTACACAGGAGCTCGGGGCCAGCGTCGAACTGCATGGTCAGAACCTGGATGAGTCGCTGGGGCGAGCCCGCGAGCTCGAGGAGCAGAGGGGCATGACGTTCGTGCACCCCTTCGACGATGCGGCCGTGATCGCGGGTCAAGGTACCGTCGGCCTCGAGATTCTCGAGCAGGTTCCCGACTTGGAAGCCATCGTCTCACCCATCGGCGGTGGCGGGCTGATCTCCGGTATCGCTACCGCCGTCAAGGCACAACGACCTGATGTCGAGATCTACGGTGTGCAGAGTGAGGCAGCGCCCGCCATGAAGCAGAGCTTCGACGCCGGAGAGTGGCGCTCCTCGGAGGTCACACCGACGATCGCCGAGGGCATCACCCTCAAGAAGCCCGGCGATTTGACCTTCCCCATCATCCGTCGACTGGTCGATGGCATCGAGCTCGTCTCGGAGGCCGAGATCGAGGGGGCCGTCTACGAGCTGCTGGAGACCGGCAAGAGCCTGGCCGAGGGAGCAGGCGCGGCTGGCTACTGCGCCATTCGCAATGGGAGATTTCCCCAGCTCGCCGGCAAGAAGGTGGTGGTCATTCTCTGCGGCGCCAATATCGATCTCAACATCCTCGGGCGGATTATCGAGCGCTCGTTGCTCAAGCAGCATCGACTCGTAAGGCTGGGAATCACGGTCAAGGACCGTCCAGGGGGGTTGGCGCGGATGCTGGCCGTCGTCGCCGAACGAGAAGCCAACGTCCTCCACATTCTCCACAATCGCGTCTTTACCGAAACAGCCTTCTGGCAGGTCGACGTCGAGCTCACCCTGGAGGTCAAGAACCGACAGCACATCGAGCAGCTCCTCGAGGCCCTCGCCCAGGCCGGCTACTCTCGGATCGAGGAGCTGGGAGTTCCCCTCGTGCCCGCCCCCCACTTGGACCGTTGAGAGCGCCGTCTGCTCCGGCACGCTGCGGTTGCTATACTCCGGCATCCTGCCTCGATAAGGCGTCTAGATGGACCCGGGGTCAGCGGCGAGGACAGACCGTATGTACGAAGAAGTGAGCATCCAACGGGAGGTCGGGGCGATCCAGATTCCCGACGGTTCACCGGTAACGATACCGGAGGGGACCAAGGTTCTCATCACCCAGAGCCTGGGCGGTAGCTTTACCGTCATGACCGATCGAGGTGCCATGTATCGCATCGACGAGCGCAACGCCGATGCACTCGGCAAAGAGCCGGTGGAGAGCGCCAGCGCAGCGGCCGCTCCAGCTGACGCGGAGTCTCTCGAACAGCTCATCTGGTCGGAAATGAAGAAGTGCTTCGATCCCGAGATACCGGTCAATATCGTCGACTTGGGGCTGATCTACAACTGCCAGGTCGAAGACCGGTCGGAAGGCGGCTTCCGAGTCGAGATCAAGATGACTCTCACAGCCCCTGGTTGCGGTATGGGACCTGTGTTGGCCGAAGATGTCCGCGCTCGCCTCGAAGCGATCTCCGGCATCGAAGAGACCGAGGTCGAAATCGTCTTCGACCCGCCCTGGAACCCCAACATGATGACCGACGCTGCGCGGCTGCAGCTCGGCTTCATGTAGACCATTTCTCGTACTGAAAACCGCGGCCACCCCTACAGGTGGGTGGGACGTCCCACCTCATCGGGTATTGGCGAAAACCGCCGTGTCGTGCATGCTTTTCGCGAGTGCTCCGAAGGCGCTCCACCTCGTCGGCCCGACGATTCAAGCGCGCCGTTTCTAGCGGACTCCTGCAAGATCTGAAGAGGAGTGTTATGCCTACCGAAAACCCCAAAACCCGACCCAAACCCTACGTCATGCCGCAGTTCTGCAAGGCCTGTGGACGGTGCATCGACGCCTGTCCCAAGGGCTGCATCACACTGGGCACCGAAATCGAACCCTCAACCGGCTTCACACCGATCGTCCTCGATCTCGAAGCCTGTTCTGGCTGCGGTCTCTGCTTCAGTGCCTGTCCCGAGCCTTTCGGCCTGGCCCCCGTGCCCAACGAGTTCGAGACCGAGATGTTCGACCCGGCGAAGCTCTTCGGCCCGAAAGAGACGACGGCCCACCAGGAGCCGGTCGCCATTCCCGACGAGCGAGTTCCGTTGCCCGCCCTGGAGCCTCTCGTTCTGAAGGGCAATCACGCTGCGTCGATCGGCGCCATCCTCGCCGGCTGTCGCCACTTCTTCGGCTACCCCATCACGCCTTCGACCGAGGGAGCGGAGCTGATGGCCAAGCTGCTGCCCGAAATCGATGGCGTGTTCATTCAGGCGGTTAGCGAAGTCGCGACCATCAACATGATGTACGGCTGCGGTGGCGCCGGGATGCGCTGCATGACCTTCACCTCCTCGCCTGGCTTCAGCCTCATGGTGGAGGGCATCTCCTACATGATCGGAGCCGAAGTCCCGGGCGTCATCGTGGACGTCATGCGAGGCGGCCCGGGCCTGGGGAACATCGCACCCGAACAGGCCGACATCAAGCTGCTCTGTCGCGGCCTCGGGCATGGCAATACGCACGCACCGGTGCTTGCACCATCGACGCCACAAGAAATGCTCGAGATGGCCATGCTGGCCTTCGAACTGGCGTTCAAGTACCGCCATCCCGTGGTCATCGCCGGTGACGGTTACCTGGGGCAGATGACCGGGCGGGTGACGCTCCCCGACTCGATGGTCAAGCCGGGTCTTCCGGAGTGGGCGGTCTGGGGAGACGAGATGCATCGCGGTAATCTCATCAGCTCGATCTTCCTCTCCGAGCCCGATCTCGAAGCTCACAACATCCACCTCAACGAGAAGTACGAGCGGATGGCAGCGGCGGAACAGCGGGCCGATCTCTACCAATGCGACGACGCCGACTGGCTGATCGTGGCCTGCAACACACCGGCCCGGATGGCCAAGGGTGCGGTCCAGAAGCTGCGGCAGGAAGGGATCAAGGCCGGCCTCTTCCGTCCGATCACTCTATGGCCCTTCCCCATCGACGCCCTGACCGGCATCATCGACAACGTCGAAGGCCTGCTTGTCGTGGAAGGTAGCAATGGGCAGCTCGAAGACGAACTGCGGCTCGCCTTGAGCCACGCCGGCATTGGTGACCCTCGGATCGAGAATGTCCGACACTTCGGCGGCATCCTGCCGTCACTCGAGGAGATTGTCGACAAACTCACCTCACTCCTGGAGGTGGCAGCATGAGCAACGTCTTCTATGAGAAGTTCGAACGTCACTCCCATGGCGAGGGACTCAAAGGGCAGAGCACCCACTATTGCCCCGGCTGTGGTCACGGGTTGATCCAGAAGTACCTCGCCGAGTGCATCGCCGAGCTGGAGATCCAGGATCGCACGATCGCGGTCTCTCCTGTCGGCTGTAGCGTATTCATGTACTACTACCTGGACGTCGGCAATACCCAGGCCGCTCATGGTCGGGCTCCGGCCGTCGCCATTGGCCACAAGGTTGCCAATCCGGACGCGGTCCTGATCAGCTACCAGGGAGATGGCGACCTTGCTTCTATCGGCATCGCGGAAATCGTCCAGGCGGCGCAAATGGGCATTCCCCTCACCGTCATCTTCGTCAACAACGCCATCTACGGGATGACGGGCGGTCAAATGGCCCCCACCACGCTGATGGGTCAGAAGAGCGCCACGACGCCAGCGGGCCGCGAGCGCATCACCGGTCTACCGATGAAGGTTGCCGAGACCATGGCCTTGCTCGACGGCACGGTCTACGTCGAGCGCGTCGCACTGTACGACAACAAGCTCCGGATGCGGACCAAGAAAGCCATCAAGAAGGCCCTGCAGTGTCAGATCGACAATCGGGGTGTGGGATTCGTCGAGGTCCTCGCGGAGTGCCCGACCCATCTCAAGTTGACTCCTGTCGAAACGGAGAAATGGGTTAGGGAGAACATGGAACCCATCTTCCCACTCGGCGTCAAGAAGGATCTGGACAACGACCCCTGGTTCCACCTCGACAAACCGAGCTTCGAACCGGACCGGATCGTCGAGGTGGTCGGTGCCACATCGGCAGCGGTCGAGCGCCACTGCGAGGGGTTTCCGGTCCACATCGACGAGCACGACATTGGCCTCAAACTGGCAGGCGCCGGCGGCGACGGGGCTCAGACCGCGGCGATGCTCATCGCCAAGGCAGCGGTGACCGAAGGATTCGACTCCACGCACATCCCCAGCTATGGGCCGGAGTCCCGGGGCGGCACCTCCTATGCCGACGTGCACGTCGCCAACGAAGAAGTGCTGTCTCCCGCAGCTCCGAGACCCCACCTGCTGGTCGCCTTCAACGCCCCCAGCTTGGAGAAGTTCGGACCCACCGTCCTGCCTGGCGGCACGGTCGTCTACGACAGCTCCGTCATTGCGGAGCCGCCAGAGCTCGATCCATCGGTAACGATGGTTGGAGTCCCATGCACCGAGATCGCCATGGATCTGGGCGCCGCCAAAGTGAAAAACGTCGTAGCACTGGGAGCCCTGCAGGCTGCGACCCAATTGTTCCCCAAGGAGACCTTCCTGACGTCCGTTCGACAGGCGCTGCGACACAACTGCGCCATGATCGAGCTCAATGAGGAGGCCTTCGGCTGGGGTGCCAGAGCCTTCGAGGAGACGGTCGGAGCCAACTAGTCGGGCCGATACTCCGCCGTCCACCTCAGCTTCAGCCGTCCCTCGGTGTGGGCTTGACCCGCCGAGGGGCGCTGGAGCCCTTTCTCTACAGCACCGTCCTTTTGAGCGAGCTCTCACGGGAGCTCGCTCGGATGAACGGTGCCTCGTTCCAGGTTGAGGCACCCGGCTCACCGCCGGGTGTTCTTTGAGGGCTTGGGGTTGAGGCGGCTGTCGCTTGCTCCAGCCGGCCTTTGGGGGTTTGAGGGTCGAGACGGCCGATCGAACCATGGATCTCCCCCGTCTGCGGCCTCACCCGACCATGCCCCTCCGACGAGGGAGACCCATGGCCCGATCTACCACCCTCGAAGCATGTCAAGAATCCGTCTACTGACTCGCCCCTTACGCCCTTAGGCCCCTACATCCCTAAGCCCTCATCGGTGCCAGAGGTTCGTTCGGGTGGTTCGACAGGGGGCGCCGAGTCGAGCGCAGCGCAAGAGCCGTCAGAGTTCACAGGAGATGAGGCGCGATGACGAGACGAGGCGGCGGCCCCCCGTTGCAGTCTGAGTAGCCGACGCCGTCCCCCGGCGGGCCATCCGGACGAACCTCTGGCACCGGTAACGGCACTAAGGGCTTAGGGGCGTAAGGGCCTGGGGGTCCACAGCTCGGTGCGAGGTCTCTCCAACGGGTGAGGGTTCGGCGTGGGGACCTCCAGGGGGTTGGTTGCTGTGGAAGGGAGGATAGCCCCCTGGGGGCCACGCGTCGAACCCCTCGAAGACCGCCAGATATCCTGGGGCCCAGCACTCCTGCAAACCACCCGGACGGACCTCAAGTCGACAGCTGTCAGGTACCGAGTGAAGGAAAGCGGGCTGGGTCTGAGTGATGCATCAGGTCGTAGACCGTCGAGAAGATCTGCTCGCGGTTGGGCTTGGAGAAGTAGTCACCATCGGACCCGTAGGCCGGTCGATGTGCCTGCGCTGACAACGTGCGGGGCGGAGCGTCCAGCCAATCGAACCCTCCCTGAACCTCCAGGACCTTTTGCATCATGTAGGCGGTCGTGCCGCCGGGGACGTCCTCGTCGAGAAACACGATGCGGTTCGTCTTCTCGAGAGAGGCCCTCACCCTCCCCTCCAGATCGAAGGGATCGAGCGTCTGGACGTCGATGACCTCCAGGTCGATTCCCACCTGGGTCAGCATTTCAGCTGCTTCGATCGCCAGGCGGCAGCAAGCTCCATACGTCACCAGCGTCACATCCCGGCCTTCTCGGAGGACTTCGGGTCGACCGAGGGGGACCGTGAACTCGCCGATATTGTCCGGCAGACGCTCTTTCAACCTGTAGCCGTTCAACACCTCGATGAGCAGAGCCGGATCGTCCGACCGCAGCAGGGTGTTGAACATGCCGGCTGCCTGCACCATGTTGCGGGGCACGCAAACGTGCATTCCACGGACCAGATTCAGAATGCCGGAGATCATCGAGCCCGAGTGCCAGATTCCCTCGAGCCGGTGGCCGCGTGTACGGACGATCACAGGAGCTTTCTGACCGCCTCGCGTACGCCAGTGCAGAGTTGCCAGGTCATCCGACATGATCTGTAAAGCGTAGAGTACATAGTCGAGATACTGAATCTCCGCCAGAGGGCGCAGACCTCGCAATGCCATGCCGATGGCCTGACCGAGGATCGTAGCCTCGCGGATTCCGGTGTCCGAAACCCTCAGGTCACCGTACTTCTCCTGCAGTCCCATGAATCCCTGATTGACGTCACCGAGTTGCCCGACATCCTCACCGAACGCCACCAGGTTGGGATAGCGGCCGAGTGCCTCGTCGAAGCACCGATTGAGAACTTCGAAGCCGTTGACAAGCGGAGAGCTGTCGCTGAACTGTGCCTCGACGACCTCCACCGTGAGAGCCGAAGCCTCCGACTCGCTGTGTAGATAGCTACCGTAGCGTTGGTAACCGGCCTCCTCCATCTCGTCGCGCCACTCGACCAGTTGGTCCCGAATCTGGCTCTTCTCCGTACGGGTGTGGATCAGTGACTCCTGCGCTGCCCCGAGGAGATCCCGCCGGTGCGGATTGGCCAATCGCCCCAGGCGCTTCAGAACGCCTTCGATCTGGGCCTCATGGGCCGAGGCCTCGGCTAGCTCCGAAGTCAGCTGGATCAGGACCCTCTTCTCATCTTCGACCGGCCTGCGACAACTCTCCCAAGCGCGACGTTGGAGCTCTTCGACGAGTTGCCGGTCCTCGTCTTCAAAACGGCTCAGCTCTTCGTGCGGCGCGATTTTCTCTTCGATCATCCACTCCCGCATGCGAACCAGGCAATCATGGTCTCGCTCCCAGCCCAACCTCTCCTCCGACTTGTACCGCTCATGGCTTCCAGAGGTGGAATGACCTTGCGGCTGCGTCAGCTCTGCCACATGGACGATGGCAGGGACATGCTCTCGCCGCACGACTTCGGCGGCATTGAGGTACGTCTCGCACAAGGCTGGATAGTCCCAGCCCTTGACGGTGTAGAGATCGAACCCCTCGTCGTCGCCCGGGGCACGCTGGAAGCCCCGCAGAATCGACGACAAATGGCCCTTCGTGATGTGAAACTCGGTCGGCACCGAGATACCGTAGCCATCGTCCCAAATCGACAGCAACATGGGAGCCTTCAGAGCGCCAGCAGCGTTGACGGATTCCCAGAAGACCCCTTCTGCGCAGCTGGCGTCACCGATGGTCCCGAAGGCGATCTCATCTCCATGCTTCGAGAATCCGCTCAAGTGATCGAGCCCTTCCAGGTGCCGGTAGAGTCTCGAAGCAAACGCCAAACCAACGAGGCGCGGCATCTGCGCTCCCGTCGGTGACAGATCGGCTGTCGAATTGAACGAGTCCGTCAGCGGCTTCCAGTTGCCGTCTTCGGTCAGCAGTCGAGTCGCGAAGTGCGAGTTCATTTGTCGGCCGCCCGACGACGGATCTCGATCCGGCTCGGAATCGGCATAGAGCTGCGCGAAAAACTCGTCGATTCTCAGCAGCCCCAGCGCAAACATCAGGGTTTGATCCCTGTAGTAGCCCGACCGAAAGTCGCCTTTGCGGAAGGCCCGCGCCAGAGCGACCTGAGCCACTTCCTTGCCATCACCGAAAATGCCGAATTTGGCCTTGCCGGTGAGCACCTCCTTGCGGCCAAGGAGGCTGGCCTGTCGACTCTGGTAGGCGATCCGGTAGTCGCGAACGATGCTCTCGCGAGTGAAGTGAAACGTGACGCGCTCCTGAGGCGACATGGTGTTCTCAGACGTCATAGCCGGAGATGCAGGCTGAGGCAGTCATGCAGGACTGACGAGCGATAATCGTAGCACGCGCCTGGGAGCCCGGCATCGATCGCCGAGGCCGCGCAGGTGCTACACTGCCGGCATTCGTGACGGCACTGCGGAGGAGATCCCCATGGCGCTACCCAAGCTCACCATCGGAATCGAAGAGGAGTACCAGGTCATCGACCCGGCCACTTGCGAGCTGACCTCCTACATCCAGGAGATCCTCGAGCAGGGACAGTTGGTACTCAAAGATCAGATCAAGGCCGAGCTACTGCAGTCCCAGGTCGAGGTTGGCAGTCGCATCTGTCATGACATGCAAGAGGCTCGCTCCGAGCTGGTGCGACTGCGCCAGTCGGTGGCCGAGCTCGCCGAGTCCAACGGGCTCCAGGTGTTGGCTGCCAGCACGCACCCCTTCTCGAGTTGGAAGAACCAAGAAGTCACCGAGATGGAGCGCTACTCGCGCCACCTCGAGCAGATGGCCGAAGTAGCCCGACGGATGCTCATCTTCGGGATGCACGTCCACATCGGGATCGACGATCGCGAGCTGATGATCGACGTCATGGATCAGGCCCGATACTTCCTGCCTCATCTGCTGGCGCTGTCGACCAGCTCACCCTTCTGGCATGGTCGGAACACCGGCCTCAAGTCCTATCGGTCCATTGTTTTCGAGGGTCTACCGCGATCCGGACCACCGCCTTCGTTCCAGTCCTGGGCCGAGCATCAACGATTCGTCGACCTATTGGTCAAGACGGGCAGCATTCAAGATGCCACCACAATCTGGTGGGACATTCGCCCACACCCGAACTTCCCGACACTCGAGTTTCGAGTCTGCGACATCTGCACCAAGGTGGACGAAGCCATCTGTCTGGCGGCCCTCATGCTGGCCATCGTCGGCAAACTCATCCGCCTTCGACAGTCGAATCGCTCGTGGCGCCGCTACCGTCATCATCTGATCGAAGAGAACAAATGGCGGGCCGTCCGCTACGGTATTCAGGGCAACCTGATCGACTTCGGACGCGGCCGGGAAGTACCGGCCCGGGACCTGATTTGCGAGCTTCTGGAGATCATCGAGGACGTCGTCGACGAGCTCAACGTTCGCAAGGAAGTCGAGTACGTGCACACGATCCTCAAAGAGGGGACGAGCGCCGATCGGCAGCTGGCCGTCTATCAGGAGACGGGAGATCTGGAGGCGGTCGTCGACCACCTGGTCGCGGAGACCAAAGAGGGGTTGGAGTAGTAGTAGTCCTGAGCGACGTCAGATCTCGAGCTGGGAGCTAGAAGGTCGCTCATCCGCCCTCTGCAGCACGCGCTCGTAAAGCGCTTCGTACTTCCCGACCTGCTTTCTCCAGGAGAAATCCTGGCCCATACCGTTGAGCATCAGCTTGCGCCAAGCGGGTTGGTCCCGAAAGGCATTGAGTGCGCGATGGACGGCTTCGGACAGGGCCTCGCTCGAGTACTCCTCGAACAGAAAGCCGGTACCGGTACCGGCCCTGGGATCCCAAGGCTGGATGGAATCGGCCAGGCCACCGGTGGCCCGCACGACGGGTACGGTGCCGTAGTGCAGGCTGTACATCTGATTCAGCCCGCAGGGCTCGTAGAGTGAGGGCATCAGGAACAGGTCACTCCCGGCTTCGATTCGATGGGCCAACTCGTTGCTATAGCCCCTGTAGAACGACACCTTGCGCGGGAATTGGTTGTGCAGCGACCGAAACATCGATTCGAACTGCGGTTCCCCGGTTCCCAGAACCACCAGACGGAGGTCCAACGAGTCCAGAAGCTCTGGTAATGCGCCCTCGAGAAGGTCGATCCCCTTCTGGTGCACGAGCCGAGAGACGACGCCCAGGACCGGCGCCTGCGGATCGTAGGGCAGTGACAGATCCTGCATCAGCGCCCGCTTGTTGCGCTCTTTGCCACTCAGATCTTCTGCCGAGTAGTTGAACGGAATCAGCGAGTCGGTAGCCGGATTCCACTCGCCATAGTCGACACCATTCAAGATTCCTTCCAGCCGGTCGGAGCGGGATCGCAGCAAGCTCTCCAGCCCCATACCAAACTCGGGTGTCTGGATCTCCTCGGCGTGCGTCGGACTCACCGTGGTCAGCTGGTCGGCATGCAGTAGCCCCGTCTTCAGGAGATTTACCGTGCCCGACTGCAAGTCCTCGGCATCGAAGTAGGAGGAGTAGTCTGCCAGCCCGAGATCCTCTAGCACCGAGGCGCTGAAGATCCCCTGATAACCAACATTGTGCATGGTGAGCACGGTCTTGGCGCCTGCCAGCAGCTCGTCCCATGCGTAGAGTGCACGAAGATAGGTGGGGATCAAGGCCGTGTGCCAGTCGTTGCAGTGGATGATGTCGGGGGACCAGCCCATCCGCTGACAGCTCTCGAGAGCCGCCCGGCACAGCAAACCGAATCGAACCACCTCGTCCGGATCCTCGGTATAGACACCCGGTCGATGGTAGAGCTCGGGGCAATCGACGAGATAGACCTGCAGAGAGCTGCCCGCAAGCCACGTGTACATGACCGAGAACTGAATGACCCGTGCACCCATCTCGACTTCGACGTCTTGCAGGAACTCTACCGGTCCGAAATCCAGGGAGTGGCGGTCGATGCTCCCGTAGAAGGGGAAGAACAGACGCACCTCGTGCCCGACCAGGCTCAGATTCTGGGCCAGCGCCGGCGTGAAGTCACCCAGGCCTCCGACTTTGGCAAACGGTACGGCTTCCGCTGCCACCATACAAACCTTCGAGTGCTCCAGAGTCAGACGTTGGCCTCCTGAATCGTACGCAGCAGCGCGATGTTATTGCGATGCCCGGTCAGCTGAGCGGTCACCCGTCCTCGGATCGGATAGCCCAACAGGTAGAGGTCCCCAATGATGTCCAGAATCTTGTGCCTGACGAACTCGTCCGCGAATCGAAGCTCTGTGTTGATCACGTTGTCCTCACCGACCAGAATGCAGTTGTCCAGCCTTCCACCCGAAGCCAGTCCGAGCTCGTTCATCATCTTCATGTCACGCATGAACCCGAAAGTTCGGGCCGGTGCGATCTCCTGTCTGTACTGCTGAGGGGTCGTGAGGCGAAAGTCGAAGGACTGCTCCCCAACGGGAGGCGGATAGCTCAGCCGATAGGAAATCGAGAAATCGTCGGAAGGTTCCACCGACAAGACCTTCTCTTCGTTGTCCCCGACCTCGTAGCGGCGATCGATGACGAGCTCCTTGCGTGGCTCGTTCTGCTCTTCGACTCCGGCATCCTCCAGCGACTTGCAGAACTCCAGCGCCGAGCCGTCCAGAACCGGGATCTCCCCATGCACCTTGATCAGTAGATTGGTAACGCCATAGGCGTGCAGCGCCGACAGCAGATGCTCCACCGTCCGGATGCTGTCGCCGTTGCTGGAGACCGTCGTGGCGTAGTCGGTTTCGGCGACCTCGCCGACAAACGCCGGGATGTGGGTATTGGCGGGTAGCGTAACGAAGTGGATGCCACTGTTCGGGGGTAGCGGTTGGATGGCCATTCCGGTCCGACGACCCGAGTGCAAGCCGAGACCGTATAAGACAACGCTCTTATGGATGGTGCGCTGAGGCTGTGTACCCTCTTGGAGCAGGGGCAGCTCCGGTGCCGGCGTCAGATTTCGTTCCTGGTCGAGCCGGGTCTTCGTCCGCTCCAGGGAGCTCAGAAGTGAAGCATCGGAGGCAAGAGACTGACGATATTTCAGAGCGCCCACTACGCTATCCACGACCTGGTTGTAGGAGATGGGCTTTTCGACGTAGTCGAAGGCACCCATCTTGATCGCTTTGACAGCCGTCGAGGCCGTGCCATGTCCCGACATCATGACCACGGCGGCCGCCGGGTCCGCTTCCCGGAGAGCCTGTAGTGTTTCCAGCCCATCCCGGTCGGGCAGCCAGATATCGAGAAAGACGACCGCCGGGTGTTGTTCCTCGTACAAAGTCAGAGCCTCTTCCCCACTCTGGGTGCAGGCCGTCTCGTATCCCTCATCGTTCAAGACGCCGGCCAGCGCGGTCAGGATGCCCGGCTCGTCGTCTACGATCAGTATCAGCTCCCCCATGGTCTCCTCTCTCGGCCCGGTCAACCCTCAGAGCCTCGCCATAGCCTACATCAAGCCTACACGGTCAGGGCCTCATTCAGGATCTCTCGACTGGCATCAGATCCTCTCCCTGGCTCGATCTGAGCTAGTATCTGGCAGCGTTCAGCTGTCCCAGAAGCCGGACCGTAGACGTGGGATCCGAGATGCAACGAGGTCCCAATGGCCACTGTCCTTCTGCCATCTAGTCTCGACGCTCAGGTGAGAGGCGATCGACCGTTTGCCACCAATCTTGTCCGTACGGTGCTCCGGATAGAGAGTCTCTATTGACAGTGCCCTGTCGGCATGCTCGCATAGCGACATTGTGCACGAAGGGATTCGCCCAGCCCAAAGGCCCAGACTTCGGGTAGGTCGTGGACCCATGGCCTGCGAGCGGCTGTTGCTTGCAGACCTCGACGACGAGCTCGAGAGTGCCGGCGATGAAGCTCTGGCGCAGCCCCTTCTGGTCGTAGTCCCCTCGAAAAGTCTCCGGTTGCATCTCCTGGACCGAATCGTGGCCCATCAGCGAGGGGCCTCGGCTGGGATCCAGTGTCTGACTCTCTACGGGATCGCCAGAGACATCGCTTCTCGAACCGCAGGGATCGACCAGGGAGGTGCCGACCTGCTGCCCATTCTGGTGCGGCGATTGGCCTCACAGGAACCCTCCCTGCGGCGCTCGCTCGACCATCTACATGATGGCTACACCTCGGTGGTGCGTCCGATCGAAGACCTCATGGATGCCGGGTTCGACCCGGCCCTGGCAGAAGCCATCGACGAAGTCCTGGAAGAGGAGGGCCTCGAGCGGGCCTCCAATGCAGAACTGGAACGGTCCCGGGCTCTGATCAGGATCGCCAGCCGGTGTGCTGAGAACCTTTTCGAAGAGGGCGACACGAGGCCCTCCTCTCTCATGCGGCACGCCGCAGAGTGGATTCGAGCCCACCCGGAGGCCGTTGCAGCCAGAAAGGTCCTGGTTTACGGATTCGCCGACGCGACGGGTGTTGCGACCGACCTGATTCAGGCACTACTCGAAGCGAAGCCGGGCATTTTGTATCTCGACCGACCTCCCGACCCGGCGTGGCCCGAGGAAACCGATGAGGGGATCGCTTTCGGCCGTCGATTCGAGGAGCGCCTCTTCCTGGTTACTGGAGATGCGGATATCGAACCAACCAGTCATCCACGGGGTTCGATACAACTCTTTCGATCTCTGGGTGGTCAAGCCGAGATCCGTCACATAGCGGATCAGATTCGCCTCCTGCTCGACGGCGGGGCCAGACCAGAGAGCATCGGTGTCGTGGCGCGACAGCTCGACCCCTATGTTTCGATCCTTCGCACCCAATTCTGGCGCATGGGAATTCCGTTCTCGGCCATTGGTGCTGGCGGACCGCGAACCGAGTTCGGGAGGCGAGTTGGGGCCGTCCTGGACGTCCTGAAACAGGGCAGCTCGGCGCCGGTCGAGCGCTGGCTCGACGCTAGTTTGGCATGGAGTGAAAAAGACAGCTTCGATTTGAAGCTAGCCCTCTATGGCTTCGGCGCCGCGAGGCTCGAGGAAACGGCCGATCTCGAGCTTGCCAGGGACACGGCGGACAACAGCCTCCCCTTGCCCGTTCACGGCACGTTCTCCGAGCACGAGGACGCTGAAGGAATCCCGAATCGCAACTTGGAGCGCCGCACGATCCCGGGCCTCGAGGTTGTACGAGCAAGGCACGAAGCGCGCCGAATCTGCCAGCGCCTCGATCGCTGGTACAAGGTGAAGACACTCGAGCAACACGCCAATGAGCTGAGAGGATTCCTCCTCGACGACCTGCAGTGGCCGGCTGATGGAGAGGAGGCTCTGGTGCTCAACCGAACGGCCGACCGACTCCTGGAGCAGACCCGCGCTACCCTGCCCCTGACTTTCGATGAGCTGGTGACGTGGCTGGACTCGGGGTGGTCAGAGCTCGGCCGCGATTCTCTCGGCGGCGACGGCGGCGGCGTCCAAGTTCTCGATGTGACCGAAGCTCGTGGACGCACGTTCGAGCATCTCTTCGTCGCCGGACTGAATCGGGGAGTCTTTCCACGGGTGGTGCGAGAAGACCCGCTGCTTCCGGACTCGCTGCGCCAGGTGATGAGTCGGGAGGGCTACGGAGTCCTGCCTGACCTCGCCCGAAAGCTCGCGGGATTCTCAGAGGAGCGCTTCCTCTTCGCGCAGCTCCTCGCCTCCAGTCCTGCCGTGACTCTCTCCTGGCAGGGCGTCGACGACGATGGCAGCCCGCTCAGCGTGTCGCCACTCGTCGAGAGAATGCGCTGGTCGGAGGCGGCACAGAATCTCCAAGAATGGCGTGACCCGCCAACCGTCCAGCCCCTGTTCACTCTGACGCCGAAAGCCGAATTCAACGGATCGAGAATCTCCCGACCGGCCTACGAACATGCTGTCAACGCCGCCATTTGGCGACCTCGAGAGGATCTCGAAGGCTTCCTCTCCGCAGCGATGGCCGAGAGCACCAGAACTCCAGTGGACTGGAAGTACATCGACCAGGCCGAGCTTCTGCCTGCAATTTCCAGCCCTGACAGGCTCGCAAGAGCTCGACTCCGAGTTCTCGGCGAACTGGACCCCGTCCGGGGTGGAGGCGAAGGAGAGCTCACGTTCGGGAGGCTGGGTCCCTTCTTCGGCTTCGTCGGACCCATTCTCGACGACCAGGACCTGCGGGCCGGGCGTCGTCTCTACGTCACTGCCCTCGAGGCCCTTGCAGCCTGCCCCTGGCAGACGTTTCTCGAGCGACTGCTGCGGCTCGAGGCCCTCCCCGATCCTCTGGAGATCCTGCCCGGAATCAGCCCCGTGCTGGTGGGCGACCTGGTCCACCGTTGCCTCGAGCGCATCGTCAGGTCTCAGCTACCAACTCCAGCCACCGACCTCGAGACAGCTCGCTCCATGGCTCCGCACACCGTGAAGTGGCCCGCCGACCGGGAACTCGACGACCTCCTGGACCGCCAGGCAGAACTCGTGGCCCGCCGGCACGGCATCGGAATGCGGGGCTTCTCCAAGATGCTCGCACGAGTCGCCAGGCCATACCTCGACCAGGCCTGCCACCTCGAGTGGGCCTCCGGAGTCGGAGTGCCCACCGTGGCGGTGGAGATCGAAGGTCGGCTGACGTTGCGCCTCGAAGACGGCGAAGAGCAAGACCTCCACTTCCGGGCAGACCGGGTGGATATCGATGGCGGCCATGAGAATCTGGTCGACTACAAGACCGGCAGGAACGACATCAGCACCGCTGCAACCGGCGCCACGCGCCAAAAGAACCTGATCAAGAGGATTCGGGCTGGTAAGTCGCTCCAGGCCATTGCCTATGCTCAGGCCGCAGGAACACCGCGATCGCGTGGCAGATATCTCTTTCTCAAGCCCGACATCGAAGGCCCGGAAGCGGCTCGTGACATTGGCATCGACAATGGCAACGAGGAAGCGCAACGTGCCTTCCACAGGGCCACTTCGACTCTGATCGATGCTTGGAGACAGGGCTCCTTCCTGCCTCGCCTCATCGAAGCGGACAGGGACAAGGCGCCGCGGCGTTGTGACTTCTGCGAGGTGGCGGAAGCCTGCTTGCGGCACGATTCAGGAGCGCGAGGTCGTCTGCGAACCTGGATGGCGGAGCACCTGGAGACCTACGTCGTCGGACCCGACGAGCCCGCCAGCGCCGAGCGCAGTGGAATCGGAATCTGGGTTCTGGACTCGAAGCGACTTGCCGAGCTCGACGAGGCCGATCGTGCAGGAGATGGAAACTCCTGATGATGTCGAGTGATTTGCAGGTTCGCGACGAGAGAGCTCGCCGAGCGGCTCATTCGGTATTCGATCGCCCCCTGGTGGTGATGGCAGGCGCCGGTACCGGCAAGACCACGATCCTCGTCTCGCGGATTCTCTCCTGGTGCCTCAGTCCGGGCTGGGAAGGGGCACTCCAAACCCTCGAGGAGCTCGAACCCGAAGCTGCCAAGCGAGGCGAGGCCAGCGAGGCGACCGTAGCTCGCCGAGTTCTGGAGGGGGTGGTCGCCATCACCTTCACCGAGGCCGCCGCCGCCGAAATGGCCAACCGGGTCGCCGCAACCCTGGCGCAGATCGCCGGCGGTGATCTTGCCGAGCTGGTCTGGTTCCGTCCGGACTGGCTTCCATTCGAGCCCTCCACCGACCTCCTCGAGCGTCGAGCCCGGGCGCTGATCGGTGGGCTGGACCATCTGACGATCCGGACGATCCACTCCTACTGCAGAACCCTGCTCACGACCTACTCGCTGGAAGCCCGACTGGCCACAGACCTCCAGGTCGATGCAGAAGGGCGCCTGCTGAGGGAGACCTGTCATCGGCTCGTGGAATCAGCCGCCAAGAGCTCCTTTTCAACCTCACCAGACGAACCCCTGTCCCGACTGGCAACCCTGGGGCAAGGACCACAGGAAGTGGCCGACGCCCTCTACGAGCTGGCCAGCCGGGGCTTGACGGCTCAGGCGCTCGAGCGCGACCCGTTCGATCGCTCGGCGGTGCGTCGGGTTCGCGAGGACCTGATCACTACCTGCGCCCGATTCCAGGACATTAGTGGGGCCGCCATTCGATCCCAGAAACGCTCCAAGTTGGCTCTGGCCGTCGCCGCTGCCGTGGATCACAGCCGAGACGCAGCCACGGCCGCGGAGGATGCCGATGCAGCCACTCTGGCGAGCCTTCTGGCCGCTCTCGCTGACGAGTGGACCGACAACCTCCTCAAGCGGCTCCAGGAATGGAGCTCAGGACGCTTCAACCAGTCGGAGAGTGCGGCCCTCGGGCCCCTCGAAGAGCCCCTCGCCCGAGCGGCTCTCGAGCTCCATACGACGCTAAAGCATCTCCTGCAGATCGACCCACTGCTTTTCGATCTGGCGCGCCGCAGTCTCCAACCACTGATGGCCCAGTTGGAGGTCGAGCTTCGAGCCAGGGGTATAGCCACCTTCCAGTCCCTTCTCGCCGGAGCGCATCGCCTCTTGAAGCCGGGCTCACTGGCGCTGGCGCGAGAGCGCGGTCGGCTCCGCCAGCTCCTGGTCGACGAGTTTCAGGACACCGACCGGCTGCAGAGTGAGATCGTTCAAAGCCTGGCTCTGGAAGGGGACGTCGGGAAGCGACCCGGCCTATTCGTCGTCGGGGATCCCAAGCAGTCCATCTATGGGTGGCGCAACGCCGACCTGGCCTCCTTCGATGCGTTCGTCGAGCGAGCCAAGGGGGAGGGGGCCGAGGTCTGCCAACTGGCTGTCAACTTCCGGTCGACTGCGGCGGTATTGGAGGAGGTCGAGCGCGCGTTTCATCCCATCATGGTCCACCGCGAAGGCCTGCAGCCCACTTTCGAGCCGCTCCTCCCGCATCGGGATCCGATCGACTTCTCTTCCAGCACGGCGAACGACCCCGCAGCGGTCGAGTACTGGATCTCCTGGCCCAGGTGCGATGACTCCGCGGCTCCGCTGCCCGACGCCAAAGCAGACGCAGTGGCCGAGTGCGAAGCGCTAGCCATCGCCGGTGACATCCGTCGCCTGCATGACGAGGCTGATGCGTCGTGGAGTGACTTCGGACTCCTGCTGCGCGCCACGACCCACCTGGAGACCTATCTCGACGCGTTTCGGGATCATGGCCTACCCTTCCTCGTTGGCAGTAGCAGGCAATACTACCGCCGGCGCGAGATCATCGAGGCCTCGTCTCTGGTGCGTGCCATCATTCACCCGGTCGATCACGTTGCCGTGGTGGCATTTCTGCGCTCGGCAACCGCCGGCCTTCCCGACGCTGCATTGCTCCGCCTCTGGGCGACCGACTTCCCGGCGCTACTCACCGACCTTGCAGGGCCCTCGGATTCTGGGCTCGATCAGGCCCTGGTCCTGATCGACGAGGCGGCCAAGGGGCTCGACGAATCGATACCGGGGATCGACAGCATCGAGGATTGGCAGGTCAGCGTCCAGGAGGCTGTCGCCAACCTGGCTCTCCTCCGTCGATCCTTCCGCCAGGACCCGCCCGACCGGTTCGTGGAGCTACTGCGCCGACGACTCCTGTTCGACGTAACCGAAACAGCCCGCTACCTTGGCCACTATCGGCTCGCCAACCTCGAGCGGTTCTTCCGTCGCCTGGAGACCTCTCTCGAGGAGCGGGGAGGCGACATCCAGGCGATCTTGAGGTCCCTCAGGCGAGGTGTGTCGGAAGCCGAGGATGAAAAGGAGGCGCTGCCCGAGGACGCGGTCCTGGATGCAGTACAGGTCATGACCATTCACGGCGCGAAGGGTCTACAGTTTCGTCACGTCTATCTGGCTCAGGCGCACGCTTCCCCACCGCCGAAACGGCGCCAGTCCATCGACCTGGACCCGCGATGGATTCCCGGCAAGCCGGCAGAGTACGTGCTCTTCCGAAGTCCGACGCTCGGCTTTCGCCAGGTTGACGAACACCGGCAACGGGTGGAATCCGCCGAGCTCGTGCGCACGCTCTACGTGGCCATGACCCGAGCTGAGGATCGACTCGTCGTGGCTGGGAATTGGCCCAAAGAGCTCGCCGAGACGGCGCCGGAAAGAGCCAAGACCTACCTGGATCTCTTGTCCCATCGAGCCGACATCCCGACCCGACCCGGCCGTCTCGCGGCTGACTGCCTCGAGAACGGCGTCGCCTTTCAGGACTCCGGACTTGCACGGTGGAAGTTCCCGGCCCTCGGCGCCTCGAGCGGCGATGAGATCAAAGGAGCCGAACCGGTCTCCCAGTCGATCTCGCTACAGAGGGCCCTGAGCGACTCGCGGACGCTGGCGGATCAGGCGGTGGCAGCTGGCCATCGGATGGCCCGACCCTTCCAGTCCTCGATGTCGTCCGACGCCGGAGCTCGGCTAGAACGCCTACTGGACGAAGGCAGGGAGGCTCGGGTCGAGGCTGGCCGACGATCTGGGGCACGCGTGGTAGGAGAGTTGATCCATCGCCTGTTCGAGACCTGGAATCTACAGGAGCCACCAGAGGCCGAGTGGCAGCGGCAACGCAAGGCCTTACTTGCAGATCTGAGCACATCGGCACCGCAAGGCGAGCTGTCCGCTACCACTGAAAGGGCAACCGAGCTTCTGGAGCGAATCGGCAGCGGCGAGCTGCTGCAACGATTTACCGATCTGCAAGAGGCAGTGCTGGGACGTGAGATTCCCGTGCTTCTGGCACCACCGGACGACGACACTGGCCCCACCGGCTTCTACTCTGGCGCTATCGATCTGCTCTATCGGTGTCCTGAGAGCAAAGCGCTGATCATCGTCGACTTCAAAACCGACCGTATTGAGGCCGCTGAGGACCTGGCGGCGCGGGCCGAGGCCTATGCCCCGCAAGAGGACCTGTACGCTGCGGCGGTGCAGCGAGCGATGAACCTCGAGAGCCGACCCGATACCGAGCTCTGGTTCCTTTGGGCCGACAGGAGGTACACCCGATCGTGAAGACCCTCGAAGAGATTCCCACCCCTGCACTGATCCTGGACCTGGACCGTGTGGAAGGAAACCTCCGCCGAATGAGTGAACGGGCGGCCGCGCTCGGCGTCGGGCTTCGTCCACACATCAAGACTCACAAGTGCCTGGAGATTGCACGACTGCAGAGGGATCTGGGGTGCTCCGGCCTGACGGTCTCCACTCTCGAAGAGGCCAGAGTCTTCGCCGAGCATGGTTTCGACGATTTGACCTGGGCATTTCCTGTCATCCTCAACCGGCTCGACGAGGCGATACACATTGCCCACGAAATCGATCTGGGGCTCGTTGCAGACTCGATCGCAACCTTGGAAGCTCTCGAGGCATCGGGCCATGCTCTTCGAGTCTGGATGAAGGTCGATTGCGGCTACCACAGGGCCGGAGTCGACCCTGACGGTCCCCTCGCCCACGAGCTGGCCCAGAGGCTCGACGCATCCTCGACTCTCCGCTTCAATGGACTTCTGACCCACGCCGGCCATGCATACAAGACCCGCACCCGAGCCGAGCTGTCGGCGGTGGCTGAGCAAGAGCGCTCCTCCCTTGTCAGGCTTGCCGAGAGACTTCGAGGATCGGGGATCGAAGTCCCGTCGGTCTCGGTGGGATCCACACCTACGATGTCGGTGGTGACAGACCTAACGGGCGTCGATGAAATGCGGCCCGGCAACTACGTCTTCTACGATCAGATGCAGGCAGAGCTAGGCTCTTGCAGTATCGACGATTGCGCGGTGACCGTCCTCGCAAGCGTGGTCTCCTGTCAACCGGAGGCCAGCCATAGCGTCATCGACGCGGGAGCACTCGCTCTATCGAAGGACGCACTCTCCACAACCGGTGGCGACGCCAACTTTGGGAAGATTCTCGAAGTCCTGCCGCCTACCCCGCAGCCGAAACCTACCCGCGTTAGCTCTCTCTCCCAGGAGCACGGCATTGTAGACAGCTCTCTTGCTGTCGGAGCGCGGGTTCGAATCGCACCGGTGCACTCCTGCTTGGCGGTGGCCTGTTTCGACGAGTATGTGGTGGTTCGCGGGGATCGGGTGATCGACCGCTGGAAAATCTGGCGAGGCCGATAGTCCCCCTACTCCAGGTACCCAAGGGCACGGAGCGCATCCATGTCTTCATCGCTGATGGATGGTGGCGGCAGCTCGTCTGCCAGAACAAGCCCGGCCTTGACTCGCTCCAACCAACGCTGTAGACCTTCGGAAATCTCCGACTGCTCCAGTACGAGGCTTTCCAGCTCTCCCGGATCGCTCGCAAGATCGAAAACTCGCCGACGGCCGTTGGTGACCCGAAGGATCTCCTTCTTGCCATTCTCCAACTGCGCCACTTCCAGCAAGCCCTTCTCGCGGACCTTGGTCTGATCTTCCTTCGCCCCCACTGAACCACGGTGGGCCTGATAAAAGGTCACGCGGTCAGTCGGCTCTTCCGCCGCGCCTGCGAAGACCTTGGACCAGTCCATTCCCTGGAAGAAATCGGGCACTTCGATCCCGAGAAGACCGACGACCGTCGGTGCCAGGTCGATGATGAGTGCCGGCGCCGCGACGACTCTCGGCTCGACGTGTCCGGGCCACGTGATGCCCATGGGAATGTGCAGCGTCGGTTCGTAGAGATGCCTGCCGTGGCCCCAATAGCCATGCTCACCCAGACTCTCGCCATGGTCCGACACGAACAGGACCATGGTGTTGCCATTCGGCACCAGCGCCTCGACCGCTTCGAGGAGCTTCGCGATCTGGAAGTCGACATAGGCGATCTCCGAGTCGTACTTGTTGCTGTCCGAATAGTTGTTGTGGTCCGGCGCGCTACCGATCTGATCCATGAAGTCCCGTTGCAACACGTACGGTGCATGCGGCTCGACGTAGTGGACCCAAAGGAAGACCGGACGCGATGAGCCACCCTCGACCTGCCCAGAAAGCCATTCGAGCGCCACTTCATTGAGGTCTTCAGCCGTCGCTTCGCGCTTGACCATGCCGAGCCATCGAGCCTTTGTCAGCACTTCTTCGAAGTGATCGAAGTGGCCTGACATCGCCCAGAGCTTTTCTCGCAAGGTCCAACTGCCCACGAAAGCGCCGGTCTGGTAGCCGTGGCGCCTGAGGACCTTTGGCAGCGATGGCAGTTCCGGTCGAACACGAAGACCGTTGCGGGTCGAGCCATGCTCGTGCGGCGTCAGTGAGGTCAGCATCGAGGCCAGGGCCGGAGCGGTCAACGGCTCCACGGTGCGGGCCTCTGCGAACCGGACTCCCTTGGCCAGAAGACCGTCGATATGAGGGGATGTTCGGCGCGAGTAACCGTAGCTCCCCATGCGATCGGCCCGCAAGGTGTCTACCGATATCACCAGAATGTTGGGCCGCAGCTCGGCAGCACCCAAGGAGGGCCCAGGCAGGAGAAGGCTCAGGAACGCGAGGGTGGGTAGCACCCGCGAAAAGATCTTTCGGCACCTCATAACCGCGGCAATCTACCAGATTTAGACGACCGCGATAGGGTGACCTGACGATGGTTGACTCGACCTCGGAGACCTCCAGCCAGCCGGCAGCCCTGATTCGAGGCCGGATGCCGGTGAGTCGCTGGCTGATCAGGGCGGCGCAACTGATAGTGCTGGTTGCGGTCCTCGTCCTTGCCTGGCGCCTTCTCGAGCAGGTCGGCTGGAGTCAGCTGAAGCTGCAGATGAAAGGCGTTAGCCATGCCGGGATGATCGCAGCCGCAGCAGCCCTGACAGGGAGATTTCTTCTGCTCTACCTTCGCTGGGCCCTGGTCCTCGGGGCAGCTGGCTTTCGTCCGCCCTGGCTCCTCGGCCAGGCTGCACAGCTCGCCGCGGTGTTGGTGAATCATCTAACGCCCACGGCGCGCCTCTTTGGCGGCATACTCCGTGCTCGCTGTGTCAGCCGGCAGCTCGACCAACCCTTCTCGAAGATCTACGCCACCGTCCTGGTCGATCAGGTCTCGCACCAGATCGTGCTCGGTGCAGCTACCTGGCTTGCCTTGATCGCGGTCGCAGCTTGGTCCGGATTCACCGATTTGGCGATCGGGCTCGGTCTGAGCCTGGTCCTGATCGTGGGGGCGCTGGCATTCTGGCGGCAGCAGGCCCGGGCTGACAACGCCCGACCGATCGCGACGCTGATTGGACTCAAGGCGGAAAGGAGGGGCAAAAGGCTCGGCCCCCTGTTTGCCGGCGGACAAGAGCTCTTCCGCAGCCTTCTCCAGAGCTTCTCCGATGTTGCCCTGCAGGCTCGCATGGCGGCAACCGGAATCCTGATCTTCTCGTTGAATGTAGCAGCACAGTGGCTGATCTTCGACAGCCTGGGAACGCCGGTGCGGCCGATGGCCGTCGGCGCAGCGATTGCCCTCGGCCTGGCGGCAGGACTGGTCACCGGTACTCCCGGCGGCGTTGCCACAACGGAAGCCGCCATGGTCGGCCTCTACGTCTCCTTCGGACTCGATGGCGTCGAAGCCACGGCCGGAGTGCTCCTCTACCGGGGAATCCACTATCTGCTGGTTTTGACGCTAGGCCTGCCATCCCTCGTCTACTGTGGAGCGACGATGAGCAGGCAGCGCGGAACTAGAAACGCACTCTCTGAAGGAGCTCTTCCAGACAGCGCGACGCTTCCTGTCGAATCTCCGCCAGATCCAGACCAATGAGTCGACCGTTCTCGACGAGGATCTCGCCACCGACGACAACGTGGCGCACGGAGGCACGTGAAGCGCCAAATGCGACGAGGTCATGCAGATCGACCATCGAGGCGGCTAGCAGCTCCGGTCGGTCGGCGCTCAGGACGACCAGATCCGCCATCTTCCCGACCTCGAGGCTACCGGCATCCGCTCCGAGTCCGATGGCTGTTGCACCTTCACTCGTCGCCAGCCGCAGTGCGTCGAGCCCGGTGAAAGCGGCAGGACCGTGACCGACCTGCTGCAGCAGGGCCGCCAATCGCACCTCCTCCAGAATATCGAGATCGTTGTTGCAGGGTGCTCCATCTGCACCGATCCCGACGGGGATCCCAGCCGCGCGGATACCGACGACGTCGGCGATGCCCGAACCCAGCTTCAGGTTGGCGCTCGGGCAATGCACGACACTGAACGACTCCCTGGAGAGCCGCTGCAAATGCCGCGCATCGAGCTGGACCCCATGGGCGATTCTCAGATCTGAAGCCAGGATGCCGGTGGCGTCGAAGTAGTCGATCTCGTCCAATCCACCCTTCAACTGCATGACGGCCAGGGATTCTTCCTTTTGCTCCAGGGCATGGGTATGGATGGGCCAGCCCTTTTCGCTCGCCAAGTGCCGGATGCCGCTCCAGAGCTCGTCAGTGCAGCTCAGAATGAACCTCGGGTTGAGGACGTAGCCGACCCGACTTCCCTCCCAACCATCGACCTCATCCCCGAGCGACGCTGTCTCGGACAGCACGTTGTCGGTGTCACCAGCCAACGTCGCCGGCATGCCCTCGCCACCATCCATGAGGCAGATACCTGCCAGGCCGCGCAGTCCCGACTTTCGAATTGCGGCGAGGAGACCGCGGGCTCCGGGCCCAAGTCCGATGTCCTGGACTGTGGTCGTGCCCGACAACAGGCACTCCGCCGCTCCGAGCATCCCGCACCAATAGGCACTCTCATCGTCGTGTGCCGCTTCCAAGGGCCAGATGCGCTCCTGGAGCCAGGAAAGGAGTGTGCGGCCCTCGGCCAGCCCGCGGAAGAAGGTCTGCCCGAGATGGATGTGACCCTGAATCATTCCGGGCAGCACCAGGCAGCCATCGACATCGAGGATCTGACTGCCGGCGGGAGGCACCACCGTACTGCCCATCTCCTGGATGCGACCTTCGACAATCAACAGGTCTGCACCGTCGAGCACGGTCGCCTGGTCATCGAGGGTGAGAACCGTCCCACCCCGAACCAGCAAGGGCAAGCTGCTGACGGACAGGTCGATCTCGGCTGCAGTGCTCATCGAAGCCATTCTACTCTCGTGGTGTCGGACCACCTATCGCCCGTTGCGCTGTCATCTCAGGTAGCCCGAATGAGCTAACATCGACATTGCCATGGCATTGTTTCGACGCAAGTTCCGACTCACAGACTGCGCCACGACCGGCGGGTGAGCCGCCAAGGTAGGTCCGGGGGACCTACATGAAATGGTCGCGCCACTGATGCAAGTGGCCGGTGGAGATCCGAAGGTCCTGGTCGGCCCGGAAACAGCCGACGACGCCGGCGTCTATCTGCTGGGGGACAGAGCCCTGGTCGCGACCCTGGACTTCATCACTCCCGTCTGCGACGACCCCTTTCGCTATGGCAGGATCTCGGCTGCGAACTCTCTCTCGGATGTGTTTGCCATGGGAGGCAAAGCCCTGTTTGCGCTCAACATCTGCTGCTTCCCTGCCAAGGGGATTCCGGACGGTGTCTACGGCGAGATTCTGCAGGGGGCTGCCGAGGCGATAGCCGAGTCGGGAGCCGTGCTCCTCGGCGGTCACTCGGTCGAGGACGACGAGCTCAAGTTCGGCCTGTCGGTCATCGGCGAGGCCGACCCCGAGCAAATCCTGACCAACTCGAATGCTCGCCCTGGAGAGCAGCTCATCCTCACCAAGCCCCTGGGCACTGGCGTGCTGATCAACGCCTTCAAAGCCGGCAAAATGGATGCGGCCGAGCTCGAGCCGGCGCTGGTCGAAATGGAACGATTGAACCATGCCGCAGCACAACTCGCTCTGCGTCACGGTGTCAAAGCCGCCACGGACATCACCGGCTTCGGGATCGCTGGTCACGCAATGGAAATCGCCAGGGCATCGAAAGTCGGGGTTCGGCTGAGATTTTCGGACCTGCCCGTCTACGAGAGCTTTTATCGGCTGGTGAAGAAAGGGGTTTCGACCCTGTCGACCGTCGCCAACGAAGCGAACGTGGAAGACGAGATCGAGATCCAAGCCGGACTCAAGAAGCCCCAGCGAGAACTGCTCTTCGACCCGCAGACTTCCGGCGGCCTGCTTCTGGCCACGCCACCCATTCAAGTGGAACCCCTGCTCCAGGCACTCCTCGACGCCGGCCACACTGCTGCTCTGGTAGGAGAAGTCGTGGAGGGCCACTCGAGGCTCGAAGTCCTTTGAGACGACGACTGACAATTGGGGCCTCGGATCGCTATCCGAGCTCCCAGCAAGAATAGAAATTACGAGCCATGCCTTCGACCCCTTGGCTGCTGTACGGCGCCTATGGCTACACTGGAGAGCTGATCGCCAGAGAGGCCGCTCGAAGGGGACTTGCACCTGTCCTGGCCGGTAGAAGACGGCAGCCCCTCCAAAAGTTGGCTGACGAACTCGGACTCGAGGCGAAGGTCCTCGAGCTGAACGACCCTGGTTCTCTCCGGGCTACTCTCGAGAAGGTCTCGGCCGTTCTACATGCTGCCGGCCCTTTCATTCAAACAAGCCGTCCGATGGTGGACGCATGCCTTGCCACGGCAACCCACTACCTCGACATCACTGGCGAGATCGGCGTATTCGAATCGATCTTGCATCGTGATGAGGCGGCCCGCGCGGCTGGCGTGGTGTTGCTTCCTGGCGTCGGCTTCGACGTGGTGCCCAGCGATTGTCTGGCAGCCACCCTGGCGCACGCTCTACCCGACGCCACCCATCTGGATCTGGCGTTCACTTCGGACCGCGGCAGTGCCAGTCGGGGCACACTCCGTACCGCTGTGGAAGCCATGCCGCATGCCGGTGCCGAACGACGCGACGGGAAGATTGTCGCAACTCCGTTGGCGCAGGACGCCCGTCGAATCGAGTTCGCCTGCGGATCGCGCTGGGCGATGACGATTCCCTGGGGGGATGTCTCCACCGCGTTTCACACTACGGGGATCCCCAATATCCGTGTCTACACAGGGACACCCGAACCGCGCATTCGGCAGCTGCGGAGACTGCGGCCCTTGCTGCCGGTCATCGGTACGGTACCGGTCAAACGCCTTCTCCAGTGGTGGATCGGGAGGACCATCGTGGGGCCCGACGCCGAGACCCGCACCGGAGCCAGAGTCCACTTGTGGGGCGAAGCCCGAAACGAGGCGGGCGCCAGTCGAGAGGCGACCCTCGAAGTCCCGGAGGGCTACGCGTTGACGGCATCCGCGGCCGTTGAGCTCGTATCGAGAATACTGGCTGGCGCCCTGGAGCCCGGCGCCTGGACTCCAGCTGGAGCCTTCGGTTCCGACTTGATTACCGAAATTCCGGGCGTCGAGCGAGGAGTACAGCTGCGAAGCGCTCAGCTGTCATCGGAGTAGATCACCTGCATGGTGTCGATCGGCTTCTGCTTGCGAAAGCGGAACAGGGCCATGACTCCCTCGGCCATGAGCCAGATCGCCAGTACCAGCAGGATCAGTCCGATCGCGAACAGCGGCCCACCGCCTTCACCCCTTTGGGCCCAAAAGTCCTTCAGGTTGGAGACCATGGCGAGAATCGTCGTCACCGCCATGAATAGCATCGGCACACCCGTGAACCAGGGGCTCTTGCCCCTCTGGACCAGATAGAGAGTCACCGCCAGCAAGGCCAGACCTGCCAGCAGTTGGTTGGTCGTGCCGAACAGTCGCCACAGGGCCAGGCCAGCCGGCCGGCCGCCGATCTTGTAAAACGCGAAGAAGGCAATGACACCCACCGCCAGAAAAGAGCTCAGGAATCGGTTGTCGAGAACTCGCAGATGCAGCGTTTCACCGATCTCCGCGATGTTGAATCGCAAGAGACGGGTGGCCGAGTCGAGTGTTGTCAGGGCAAACGAGACGACGACCACGGCGATGAAGGCTGTTGCCAGGCGGTGATCCGCCACCCCCAGCTTCTCGATGAACTGCGCCGCCCCAGTGATAAAGACCCCGACCTGGGTGCCGAGCGACGCCATCGAATCCCAATCCCGATAGGTATTGGCCCAAACCTCCGCGGGCTGATATCCACCCGTGCCCAGAATTCCAGCGGTACAAGCCAGGACTGCCAATAGTCCCAACAGGGACTCGCCCACCATGCCGCCATAGCCGATGAATCGGGCATCGGTCTCTTTGTCGATCTGCTTGGCCGTGGTGCCCGAGGCGACCAGGGAGTGAAAGCCGCTGGCCGCACCACAGGCGATGATGATGAATACGAAGGGATAGAAGCTGGGAGCGCCTTCGGGATGGGCCCGAAAAGCGGGTGCGGCGAACTCCGGCCGCCACACGAAGACACCCAGATAGCAGAGGGCCAGGCCGAGGTAGAGCAGGAGGGAGTTGAGGAAGTCCCTGGCCTGCAGAAGGCTCCACACAGGCAGCACCGAGGCCACGAAGGAGTAGAGCAGAAGAATCACGATCCAGACATTCAAGTCGGGCCAGTCAGCACGATCCATCCACAGCAGCGGGAAGCGCAGTCCTCCCCATACCGCAGCCAACATCAGCACGAAGCCAACGACCGTGGTCGGCAGCAAGGGGAACTTCTTCTTGTAGAGCAGGTAGCCCATGATCATGGCGAGACCGATGAGAACGCCGGACGGGAACACCGCCGACGGAAAGGACGACGGATCGGCCATCGGCTGCTCGGGATCCCAGGCGTCGCTGATCGAGAACATCACCGCGATGACGTAGACGAAGACCCCCATGGCCAGGGCGATTCCGAAGAAGATGATGAGATGGAAGAGCGTCTTGGCCCGCTTGCCGATGATGCCTTCGGTCACCTTGCCGATGGACATTCCCTTGGCCCGCATGCTGACGACGAGCGAGCCGAAATCGTGCACGCAGCCCACGAAGAGAGCGCCCAAGAGCACCCAGAGCATGGCAGGGAGCCAGCCCCAGATCACCGCAACAGCCGGCCCCAGCATTGGGGAAAGGCCGGTGATCGACGCCCAGTGGTGGCCAAAGAGGACAAAGCGATTCGTCGGCACGTAGTCGACGCCGTCGCGCAGTTGATGAGATGGCGTTTCCGCAGCAGGGTCGAGCTCAAAAAGCCGTCTGGCCAGGAATCGGGAGTAGAAGACGTAGCCGAAAAAGTAGCCCACGAAGCACAATGCCGTGACGAGTGCGCTCATCTCTTCTCTCCCCTCAACCAGGCCCTATCCTATTGGAGATACCCCAGAGCCCGGAGGCGATCGAGAACCTCTTCGTCGAGCTCCACCTCGTCTTCGCCCAGCAGGCCAGCGCGCTGCTGCTCGGTCTGATTCAGGTGAGCCTGCAACCGGCGGCTCATTTCCGCCGCCCTGGGAGAAGACTCGGCCAGGTTGTGCTTCTCATCCGGGTCCTCAGACAGATCGTAGAGGGCCGGTCTGGCCCGTCGCCAGGGCAGCCGGTCGATGTACTTCAGATCTCCACGAACGACAGCGGCAGCCTCTACATCCTTCGAATGAGGGCTGGCGAGAAACAACCACCGGGGAGCCTCGAACTCGGCAGGGTTCAACCAACTGGTGCGCAGATCACGACCTTCCAGATCCGCCACCGGCTCGACGCCAGCCAGACCCAGGATCGTCGGCTTCAAATCGACCAGGCTGGCCGGAGACTCGACTCGGAGCCCAGCCACACCTTCCCGACGCGGCGGAACCAAGACCAGGGGTACCCGGATCAGCTCGTTGAAGAAGGAGTTGCCGTGCTCGGCCTGGTTGTGCTCCCAAAAGCCCTCCCCATGGTCGGAGGTCACCACCAGCCAGGTCGATGCAGTCAAGCCTCGCCCCTCCAGGACACCGGCGACACGGCCGATCAGGTCATCGGTGTACCGAACTTCGCCGTCGTAGGCGTTGATCATGGTCTGTCGGTGGGCACGCCCCGTCTTCGGCCCCGAGGGTCCGAACATCGTGTCGTACGGCGGTGGAGGCGCGTAGGGACGATGGGGATAGACCAGGTGGAGATAGAGGAAGAACGTCTCTCCTCCGAGCTCGTCCAAAGCAGCCTCGACCTGTTCTAGAACGAAGTCCGAATCTGTCACGGCCCAGGTGTCGAAATCGCCTTCCCGAAACAGGTTGCTCCAGCGCTCGAAGCCCTGGTCGAACTGCAGCTCCGGATTGATGCCTGGGTGGTCTACCAGTGCGACCGTGCGATAGCCCTCCAGCTGCAGCCGCTCGGCCAGCGTCGGGAGCTGACTCGGCAGGGGGATGCCAATGGCCTTCTTGTGCGGCAGGGGCGGGAAGACAGCGCGCGGATATCTGCCGGTGAACAGCGAAGCGATCGAGGGATTCGTCCAGGGAGCCACCGAATAGAAGTTCTCGAACAGCACTCCTGCCGACGCCAGGCTGTCCAGATGGGGTGAGGTATCGCGCTCGTAGCCGTAGCAGCCGAGGTGATCCGCCCGTAGGGTATCCACCATGACGAGGACGACGCTGTCTCCAGAACCGCCAGTGCGATCGGAGCAGCCTGCCATGGCCAGCAGCAGGAGCATCGACCCGAGGAGCCTGATCGCTCTCGAGCAGCCGACCCATCGATCTCTTCTCCACCTCACCGAAAGCTCCTGACCAGGCCCCATCCGCCGATTGTACGGAAGCCCTCTATTTCGTGGAAGCCAGAGTGAGAAGGCAGCCGACTCATGGACGGCCAACGCCGAAGCACCACACCCTCACCAGACGGATTGCTTGGTCGGGTTCTCCCTGATAGAAAGACCCTACGATGCAGTGCGGTCGGTAAGTCATTTCGGCAAGGCTGCCCGCTCCAGGGGGGAAAGATCAACTCATGAGACAGGCTCGACGCTCGATGTTCCGCTGGACGATCCGATCTGCCGTGGTCGCACTCTCGCTGTTGTCCGCAGCGGTTCTGCCAGCCGAGGACACACCCCGATCGATACCCGAAGCCCCACCACGCAATGAAGGCGAGGGCCCGTTCCAGCGATTGATCCTGCGAGGTGGCACGCTGATCGACGGTACGGGCGCACCGGCGATCGGGCCCGTCGACATCATCGTCGAGGGCAATCGGATCGTCGACATCCGGAACGTGGGAGTTCCAGGCGTTGCGGTCGACGCAGAGAGCAGGCCCCAAGCTGGACCCGACGACCGGGAGATCGACGTCGAAGGCATGTACATCCTGCCAGGGCTCATCGACATGCACGGTCACATCGGCGGGGTCGAGCAGGGCACGCCGGCCGAATACGTCCTCAAGCTGTGGATGGGCCACGGCATCACGACGATACGAGAGCCTGGCAGTGGCAACGGTCTCGATTGGGTCCTGGAGCACCAGGCCAAGAGCGCCCGCAACGAGATCACTGCGCCACGGATTCATCCCTATCTGTTCTTCGGAGCGGGCAGACAGGAACCGTTCACGACCCCGGATCAGGCCCGTGAATGGGTCCGGGAGGCTGCTGCTCGGGGGGCCGAAGGCATCAAGTTCTTCGGCGCCCCTCCCAAGATCATGGAAGCCGCCCTGGACGAAGCCGAAATTCAGGGACTGCGCAGCGCCTGCCACCATGCCCAGATGGCGGTGACCCGGGTCAACGTTCTCGACACGGCGCGATGGGGACTGACCAGCATGGAGCACTGGTACGGGCTGCCCGAAGCCCTGTTCACCGGCCAGACCGTCCAGGACTACCCCTTGGACTACAACTACGCCAACGAGCTCGATCGCTTCGGCCAGGCCGGCCAGCTATGGAAGCAGGCAGCGCCCCGAGGGAGCGAGCTCTGGTACGAGGTCATGGACGAGCTCATCGAGCTCGACTTCACCATCAACCCGACATTCACTCCCTACGAAGCGAACCGCGACCTGATGCGGATCCGCGGCGATGAATGGCATGAGATGTACACCTTGCCCTCCTTGTGGAGGTTTTTCGCACCCAACCGCGAGAATCACGCCTCTTACTGGTACTACTGGACAACCGCCGACGAGATCGCCTGGAAGGAGAACTTCCGTCTTTGGATGAGCTTCGTCAACGATTTCAAGAACCGGGGAGGAAGAGTCACCACGGGTTCGGATTCCGGCTACATCTACAAGATCTATGGCTTCGGCTACATTCGCGAGTTGGAGCTGCTGCAGGAGGCCGGCTTTCATCCACTCGAGGTGATTCGCGCCGCGACGCTGAATGGCGCTGAGGCCCTCGGCCGGGACGACGAGATCGGTTCAGTGGAGGCGGGAAAGCTCGCTGACTTGGTGATTGTCGACGCCAATCCGCTGGAGAACCTCAAGGTCCTCTACGGCACTGGCGCCATCAAGCTGAACGAGAACAACGAGGTCGTCCGCGTCGGTGGCGTGCGCTACACCATCAAGGACGGCATCGTATTCGACGCCAAGCAGCTGCTGGCCGATGTCCGGGAGATCGTCCGACAGACCAAAGAGGAAGAAGGATTCGTTCTCACCCAGCCCGGCCTGAACTAGCGAGCCCTGGTATCTGAACGTCTTCTGGATGAGCAGCGTCTGCGGATTCGAGGACCGCTCAGTCCGGTGCGGGTAGCCGGGGATCGGGGTCTGCCAGGATCTTCTCCGACTGGGCCTTGCGGAAGACCCGCAGAGCCTCTCCGACCTCTGGGTGCGTCGCCGCCAGAACCGCCGCCGCAAACAGGGCCGCATTGATCGCACCGGCCTTGCCCACAGCGAAGGTCGCCACCGGGATGCCCGCAGGCATCTGCACCATGGAGAGCAGGGAGTCGATTCCCTGGAGCTTCGATTCCATTGGCACTCCCAAAACCGGCAGCACAGTTTGGGCCGCCATGACGCCGGCCAGATGTGCGGCACCGCCAGCCGCACCGATAAAGACCTCCGTGCCGCCATCCTCCGCCTCGGCCATGTAAGTGACAAGCGCATCGGGAGTCCGATGAGCCGAGAGGATCCTGACATCGTGCTCGATGCCGAGGCTCTCGAGGGTCTTGATGGCGTGCTCCATGACACCCCAATCGGAGCGCGAGCCCATGATGACGCTGACTAGTGTTTTCATGATCGGGAAATCTAGCACAGGCGCCTGCGTCATGGGAGAGGCAGGGCCGTCTAATTCGAGTCGCGACCTCTCTTTCTGAGCATCGAGCCGTAGAGACCGACGTTGATCAGCAGAACCAACAGACCCAACACGATCTGCATCGAGCGGGTGAGAGACTCCGGATAGAGAACTGGAAGCAGGTAGTGCTCGACGAATCCACCCTCGTAGCCTGCAAGCCCAGCCTCATTGCGCAATCGGTTCTCGAGCGGAGTCAGGGGGCAGAGCCATCCCATGAGCTCGATCGAAACGCCCCATGCCACCGCCGGCAGATGTAGCCACGCCCATTGGGGCCAACGCACCACGAGGAGGCCGCCCAACAACACAAAAACAACAAACGCAAAGTGCAGTGACGCCACCAGGTCGGCGGCCACTGAGAAGAGCAAATCTACTCGCCTGTGCGCTTGAAGTAGTCGCGCGTCTCTTTGACGATGACCCCGCTCAGCAGCAGCAAGCCCACGAGGTTGGGAAGCGCCATGAGTCCATTCATGACGTCGGACAGTCCCCAGACGAAGTCGAGGCTCCGAATGGCACCAAAAAAGATGGCGCCGATGAAGAGGATCCGATACGGCAGAATGAACCGCTCTCCCATCAGGTATTCGACGCTCTTCTCTCCGTAGTAGCTCCACCCGAGCATGGTCGAGAAAGCGAACATCGACAGGCAGACCGCCACGATCCATCCTCCCCACTCCCCTGGCAGCCCGTGAGCGAATGCGAACTGGGTCAGGGCGGCGCCATTGAGACCCTCTTGCCAGCCACCGGTCACCAGGATGGCCAGGCCAGTGAACGAGCACACGACGATGGTGTCGATGAAAGTCTGCGTCATGGAAACCAGAGCCTGGCGCACCGGCTCCTTGGTCTGCGCCGCGGCAGCAGCGATGCCCGCCGAACCGAGACCCGATTCGTTGGAGAAAATTCCCCGGGCCACGCCGAATCGAATCGCCTGACGAACAGCCGCCCCCGCAAAACCGCCGACAGCCGCGGTACCGCTGAAGGCGCCTTCGAACACCAGGCCGAGCGCCGCGGGAATCTGGCCTGCAAACCGAATCAACACCAGCCCTGAGCCGAGCATGTAGGCGGCAATCATGACCGGTACGAAGATCCCGGTAAATCTGCCGATGGACTTGATTCCACCGAGGATCACCAGTCCTGCTGCAACCGCCAGAATCAACCCGGTGACCCAGACCGGCAATCTGAAGGACGAGTTCAGCGCGTGCGCCACCGAGTTCGACTGCACCATGTTGCCGATGCCGAATGAGGCAAAGACCGCGAACAACGCGAAGAGCCACCCAAGGGTCTTGCCCAGGCCTCGCCACCGGATACCGTTGGCCAAGTAGTACATCGGGCCACCGCACTGCTCTCCCCTCTCGTCGGTAACGCGGAATTTGACCGACAGCAGGGCCTCGGAGAACTTGGTCGCCATCCCCACCAGACCGGTCATCCACATCCAGAAGAGCGCCCCCGGGCCGCCGGTTGCGATCGCTGTTGCCACCCCGACGATGTTTCCAGTCCCAACCGTGGCTGCCAGCGCCGTCATCAGCGCCTGAAAGTGAGAGATGTCGCCTTCAGCCCCCTTCTCCCGTCGGACGATCAGAGCAACGTAGAGGGAGTGCCAGAGCTTGCGGAACTGGATACCGCGAAGGCGAATCGTCAGGTACAGACCGGTCAGCAGCAGGAGAGGAATGAGCAGAAAAGGACCCCATACAAAGTCCCCGATCTTCTGAACAACGGCTGTGGGATCGGACATCATGCTCTCCCGCAGGAATCACTCGGTCAGTTATGGGACAAGCAGCCGCTATAGCTTGAATAGAGCATCGAAGGCCGCCCTCGCGTCATCAGGCGGTGGAGTTTCCTTTTCGAACTCCTGAGTCGTTTTGGGTTCGAAGAGGTCACACTGATTGCGCTTCGACTTCTTGGCGATGGGCTGTGGAATCTCCAAGCGGCATTCCATCGGTGCCGAGCTGTCGAAGTGCGTGCAATTCGTGCAGGCATGCAGATCGTCGCCACATCCAGAGCAGGTCGCATCGAACGCCACATCCTGCCCCACTGCCTGACTCTGGCCGCATCGGCTGCACCGGAAGACCGACTTCGTCGGCTTGCCCAAACCACGGCCGCGTGGCTTGTCGGATTTCTCGCGCGGCCCCGAAGGCCGCGACCTCTTCTCGCGGGGCTCATCGTCCTGGTAACCGCTCTGCTTGTACTTGCGCTCGCTCATTCAATCCTCCTGTGGCATTCTAGCGGACATCAGTTCAGCCACCACGCCAATTGCCAGACGCGCGAGAGGAGCCGTTCCATGACCACTGATCTATCCGATCGAGCACCGACGATCGACTTGAGCGGTGTCTCGAAGAGCTATCGCGAGGCAGATCGGGATCACATCGTTCTCGAAGGCGTCGACTTACTCGTTCAGCCAGGGGAGCTGGTCGTCCTCTTGGGGAGAAGCGGCTCCGGGAAGTCGACACTGCTCAACCTTCTCGGCGGACTCGATCAGCCCGACAGCGGAAGTGTTGCGATTGGCGGCATCGAGATCACCAGCCTTGGGGAGCGAGATCGCACCCTGTTTCGAAGACGCAACATCGGTTTCATCTTCCAGTTCTTCAATCTGCTGCCGACATTGACGGTTCTGGAAAACCTGCTTCTGCCTCTCGAGCTCGATGGGGCCAGCACCGAGGTGATGCGGGGGCCTTGTCTGGAGATGCTCTCAGCGGTTGGACTTGTCGACCGAGCCGACTCTTTCCCGGACCGTCTTTCCGGCGGTGAGCGACAGCGGGTTGCGGTGGCGCGAGGCCTGATCCATCAGCCGCAGCTCATTCTGGCCGACGAACCCACCGGCAATTTGGATGTCGGGACGGGCCGGCAAGTCATCGACCTGCTCGACAGCCTGACCCGCCAGAGTGGTCGCACTTTGCTGATGGCTACTCACAGTCAGCAGGTCGTCGGGCTGGCCGACCGCATCCTCACCATCGAGAACGGGCGGCTCGTCGAGCTCGACAAGGAAGGCCCAGCGTGAAGAGACTCCTTTGGAAGTCGAGTCTTCGGCACCTGCAGCGCCATCCCCTGCAGCTCGCCCTGGCCATTCTGGGAGTTGCTCTCGGTGTCGCCGTCGTCGTCGGTATCGATGTCGCCAACGGCAGTGCTCTCAGAGCATTCGAGCTTTCCACGGACACGATCGCCGGCAAAGCGACACACCAGATTGTCGGTCTCGACGGTGTCGTCCCCGAGGAGCTCTACCAGCAGCTCCGCATCGATCTCGGCTTGCGTCGCGTGGCCCCGGTGGTCGAGGGCCATGCCAAGCTTCTGAGGCCAGACTCCCCAACCTTTTCCATCATGGGCATCGAGCCGTTCGCTGAAGCCCGGTTTCGCAACTTCACCAGCTCGGGGCCACAGGGCAGCCTCGATCTCGGGGTCTTCCTGACCCTACCGGGGGCTGCCCTTCTGGCCGCTGACGCCGCGAGCTCTCTCGGCATCGAGCCCGGAGACGAATTCGAGGTCGACATTGGCGGCGCGGTGCGAACCTTGGTTTTGGTAGGCCATCTGCAGGCGACGGACGATGCCCAGCTGGCCGCAATCCGGGACCTACTCGTCGTCGACATAGCTACGGCCCAGGAGACTCTCGGTCTTGTCGGGAGTCTGACGCGCATCGACTTGATTCGACCGCCCGCACTGACAGAAGCCGAGTTCGAGGAGAGTGTCGCGGCGATCTTGCCACCGACCACCGACCTACGATCCAGGCGCGGTCGAACGTCGACGGCGGAGCAGATGACCCGGGCTTTCCGGCTCAACCTGCAGGCACTGAGCCTACTGGCCCTGCTTTGCGGCGCCTTCCTCATCTACAACACCATGACCTTCGCTGTCGTGCAACGGCGTCCCCTTCTGGCGATTCTGCGGGTACTGGGAACGACCCGTAGAGAGATCTTCCTGCTGATCTTGGGGGAGGCTGTGCTCATCGGAGCTGCGGGCACCATCCTCGGCGAGCTGGCCGGTCTGTGGCTCGGTCAGAGCCTCATCGGTCGCGTCACCCAGACCATCAACGATCTCTATTTCGCAGTCGACGTCCGAGAAGTGGCAGTGGCCCCATGGACGCTCCTGAAAGGAGGTCTCCTTGGGTTGACGGCGACGGCAGCGGCGGCGATTGCACCCTCTATCGAAGCGACCAACACGGAGCCCCGGGAGGCATTGGTGCGCTCCGAGCTCGAGTCACGGGTTCACCGCGCTATTCCTGCGCTGTCGTTTCTTGGAGTCCTGCTGCTGATTCTCGGTACCGGCCTGATCTTCCTTCCGAGCGGCGCCCTGTGGCTCGCCTTTGTTGGCCTGTTCGCTGTACTGGTTGGCTACGCCTTGCTGACACCGCTCGCCACGATGGCACTCATGCGCTGGCTGACACCTTTCGCCGGCGCAATTTCCGGTCAGCTCGGCCGGATCGCCACGCGCGGAGTCGTAACCGCTCTCAGCCGCACCGGAATCGCCATCGCCGCCCTGATGATGGCGCTCTCGGTGACGGTCGGGGTGGATCTCATGGTGCGGAGCTTCCGTGGCACGGTGAACCGATGGCTCGAATATGCGCTGCCGGCGGATCTCTATTTGTCGGTATTCACAGCACCCGCCCGCCGCTTCTCGCCGGGCGGTGTCACCATCGACCAGGCGACGATCGACACGATCACGGACCTCGATCAGGTTCTCGCGATCAACCTCCTCACCCACTTCTCGGCAGTCGTCGACGGCGAGTCCGTTCAAGCCGTGGCCTTCGAGCTGTCGCCGGAAAGCCACGGAGCATTTGCTTTTCGGCAAGGAGATCCGACGGCGATCTGGCGCCGAATCGAGGCAGGCGAGGCCGTCATGGTCTCAGAGTCCTTCGCCTATCGACGCGGCCTCGAGGAGGGTGACAGCGTCAGGATCCTCTCAGCGAAAGAGGTCTTCGAGCTGCCCATCGCCGGAATCTTCTACGACTACTCGACCGAACAGGGCCTGCTGATGCTCGATCGATCCCTCTACCAGCGGGGCTGGAGCGATGATGGAGCGACGGCCCTCTCCATTCATACCGCAGCCGGCACGAATCTCGACGAGCTGAGCGAGCTAATCCGTGGCCGCCTACCACCCGACCTGCGGGTGCGGCTCAGCAGCAACAGCCAATTGCGGCAAGAGTCGATGCGCATTTTCGATCGCACCTTCGTCATCACCGGAGTACTGCGCACATTGGCGGTCCTCGTCGCCTTCGTCGGAGTTCTGAGCGCACTGCTGGCGCTGCAGCTCGAGCGCACCCGGGAGCTGGGCGTGATGCGAGCCTGCGGCCTGACCCCAGGTCAGCTGTGGATGCTGGTGACCCAGCAGACGGGCCTCATGGGTTTGACTGCCGGGCTGCTTTCCTTGCCTGTTGGTGTGTCGATGGCCGCCATCATGGTCTACACCATCAATCGGCGATCGTTCGGTTGGAGCCTCGAATTGGATCTCTTTCCTCTCACTCTGGTCCAAGCCGTCGCGGTGGGTGTTGTAGCGGCATTGCTTGCCGGCCTCTACCCGGCGTGGCGGATGGCTCGCACACGGCCCTCCGAAGCGCTGCGGGAGGAGTAGCATGCGCTGGCCTGTCGTGTGGAATGGTTTCCTGCGGCACCTGCTGGTTTTGACGGTGCTGTCCTTCGTTGGCTGCCGCACTCCTCCTGATGACCAGCTGACCGATGAGAATAGGCCAGTTGCGACCGCCGGCCTCGAGCTTTCCCACTTGCTGTCAGGAGAGGCGGAGGGCTTCGCTCGCGCCACTGAGCCGAGGCTGTTCGTCTTCCCCGAGGACCTTGGCTCCCACCCCGACTTTCGCACCGAATGGTGGTATTTGACCGGCAATCTGACCACCTCGTCGGGACGTCGATTCGGCTACCAATTCACCCTGTTTCGAAATGCCCTGGCAGCCGAGCAGACACCAAGGCGATCGCGGTGGGCCACACGGCAGGTCTATATGGGCCATCTCGCTCTGACCGATGTCGAGAACAGCCGCTTCTTTGCCGTCGAGAGGTTCGCGCGCGGCGCCGCCGGCCTGGCCGGTGTCGAGCCGGCGCCATTTCGGGCCTGGCTCGAAGACTGGGAGTTGAGCAGAGACGACTCCTCTTCCACGTTTCGATTGAAGGCTTCGGCTGGAGAGCTCGCACTGGACCTGGAGCTCGTCGCAACAAAGCCCATCGTGCTCCAAGGCGAGGCCGGTCTGAGCCGCAAAGGAAGCGAGCCGGGCAACGCCTCGTACTACTATGCCTTCACTCGACTTGCAACGTCCGGCCAGATCCACCTCGAAGGGCGCGAGCTCGAGGTTCGAGGCAACAGCTGGTTCGACCGAGAGTGGAGCACCAGCGCTCTCGAGGCGAACCAGAGCGGCTGGGACTGGTTCGCGTTGCAACTCGACGATGGTACCGACCTGATGGTCTATCAGATACGGCGTGACGATGGGACTGCCGATCCGATGAGCAGCGGCAGCCTCATCGAGGCAGAGGGCTCACGCTCCTCCTTATTGTGGAACGACTTCCGACTCGAGGTCCTGGACAGGTGGACCAGTTCAGAGACCGGAGTGCAGTACCCCTCGGGCTGGCTCCTGACTGTGCCAGAAGAGGGACTGGAGCTGACGATCGAGCCAGTCCTGCAGGATCAAGAGCTTCGCCTGTCGGTTCTCTATTGGGAAGGCGCAGTACGGGTGGAAGGCGACCGCCAGGGGATACCGATCTCGGGCCGAGGCTACGTCGAGCTGACCGGCTACTCGGCCCCATGATCCGGACGAGCTACTTCATCCCAACGCCCCTCGGATTTCGAATCAGGGCTGATCGAGCATGCGCCTCGAGGCCCTCAAGTCGGGCGAATTCGGCACTGTCCTCAACTAGTGACATCTCCGATGTCTTGCTGTTGAGCGCCATCCAGGTACGGACTCGAAGAAAATCCAGCACTGAAAGACCCCCCCGATACCTGGCACTACCTCCGGTTGGCAAGGTGTGGTTTGGGCCGATTCCGTAGTCCGCAAAGACCTCGGCGCTCGACGGGCCCAGAAACAGGGCACCGTAGTGGTGCAGGAGACCCGCGTCCCGATCAGGGTGCTCCGTCACCACCTGTAGATGCTCAGGAGCCAGACGGTCGCAGATCGCTGCAGCCTCCGAGAGGCTGCCGGCCGTGACCGCGAAGCCGCGCTGGAGTGCGATCACTGCAATCTCGGCTGTTGGAAGGCTCTCGAGTTGTGCCATGAGGGCCGATTCGACCTGATCGACGAGCCGAGTATCGACGCTTACCAGAATCGGAAGAGCATCAGGATCGTGCTCGGCCTGAGCCAGGAGATCCGCGGCAACGAGGGTTGGTTGGGCACTGGTGTCAGCTAGCACGACGAGCTCGGAAGGCCCAGCGAGCATGTCGATGCCAACCCTGCCCGCCACCAGATGCTTGGCAGCGGTAACCCAGCGGTTTCCAGGACCGACGACAACGTCACATGGCTGCCTACATCCAACTCCGAATGCAAGGGCGGCGATCGCATGCGCTCCACCGACAGCCAGGAGTCCGTTGGCACCCGCTACCGCCGCGGCCGCAATCTGGATCGGCTGCGGCCGAGGTGACGCCACCCAAACCTCATCGACACCTGCAACGCGAGCCGTCAAGGCGGTCATCAGGACGGACGAAGGAAGCGGATACCGCCCACCGGGGGCGTAGCACCCCGCTCTTTGAATCGGCACCAGCTCCTGACCCACGAGACCACCGGGTACGGAGAGGGAGAAATCTCGAATCGAATCCCGTTGTGCGACGGCGAAGCGCTCGATTCGCTCCGCCGCTCGCTCCAACAGGGCTCGCTGGGAGCTGTCGAGAGCCGTCAGGGCCCGCCTCAGATCGTCAGCATCGAGCATCCAGGGCCTGCCAGGTTCGAGCTCGCCAAAGTGCTCCGCGTATCGCCGGACCGCGGTCTCTCCCTGTCGTTCTACCGCTTCGACAATCTCCCCGGCCGTCGCCAGAGTCAACTGGTCGACCGGGAGGCGAGGGAGCTCGTGAACCTCGTCAGGAGTCAGTCGCGCCCATCGAAAGTGCGTCACTGCACGCCTCCTGGTCGATCGATCGAACTGCTCATCGAAAATTTGCGGCTCCCGTCGCGGCGGCGGCTCACTCGATCTCTGCGGTCGAGCTCTCGAAGCACCTCATACCAGGACACTTCAGCAGACGCCAACTTCAGCGCCGCGAAGTACAAAAGGTCCGCCGCTTCCCACACCACGTCATGATGCTCAAGGGCCACAGCGAGCTCGTCGGCTTCTTCGTTGAGCTTGCTCCGGAGACGGTCAGAATCACCGGCCAGTATCCGCGAGTAGGAATCGATATCGTCGGAGCCCAGGCGCTCGGCCAGTCGTCGCTCCAGCGCTCCCAATCCACCGTCGGGACCCCAACAGGTCCGAGTACCTCGATGGCAGTGGCCTTGCCCGGCCTGGCGGACAGTGAAGCGAAGCGCATCACGATCACAATCGGGCCTGACCTCCAGCAACTCTTGGAAGTTCCCCGAGGTCTCTCCTTTAACCCACAAACCGCGCCGTCGCGATTCGTAGATTCCCTGCCTGCGGTCGACAGCCTGGCGTAGGCTCTCTGAGCTCGAGAAAACCAGGCCGAGCGCCCGACCGTCCTCATCGCAGACGACGGTCGGCCATAGCCCGTCCGGTCTATCCGACTTGAGCGGAGCCTCGATTCCAGCCGCCAGAGGTAGCTGACCATTGTAGAGAGCCATGCCCACCTGGGCGTCAGCGCCAATTGCGTCGAGAGCCGCGATCTCCTCGGTGTTAGAGACGCCGCCAGCGACAGTAACTGTCGCCCCACCCGCGCCACCAACGACAGCTCGAGCCCGCTCCAGATCGGTACCTTCAAGGCGGCCCTCCCGCTCGACGAAGGTCACCAGAAAGCCGCCGACCAATCCCTCGAGTGCGGTGATGCGATCCATCAGGCGGTCCCCCGCCTCGCGACGCCAACCGTCCACCACCACCCGACCTTCGACGCTGTCGACCGCAGCAATGACCCGATCCCGAGGTAGCTCCTGCAGGATCCCGGGCGTCGCTGCAGTGCCGAGGATCACCTGCTCCGCTCCCGCGTCGATCCAGTCCAAGGCAGCATCGACAGACCGTATCCCACCTCCGACCCGACACCGAAAGCGTCGTACGAGGCGCTCGATCAGGCGTCGATTCGAACCTCGCCCGAGCGCTGCATCCAGGTCGATGACGGCCAGCTCTCCGGCCACTGAAAAGCGCTCCGCTACCGCCATCGGGTCGCCAGCATCGATCGCCAGATCCCTACCCCCGACAAGCTGCACAGCATGACCGTTCATCAAGTCGATCGACGGTACGATCATCGACGCACCTCCAATCCCTGCTTCTCCAGATCTCGTTTCAGGTCATTTACCGTGTAGTGGCCTTCGTGGAAGATCGAGGCGGCCAGAACCGCGTCGGCCCCGGCTCGAATCGCTGCCACCATGTGTTCAGGTCCTGCCGCACCACCTGAAGCGATCACCGGAACGGTCACGGCTCGACGGATCGCGGACAAGAGCTCAAGGTCGTAGCCGCTGCGCGTTCCGTCCCGATCCCAGCTCGTCAACAGGATCTCTCCCGCACCGAGATCGGCAGCCCGACGAGCCCACTCGACAGCGTCGTGGTCGAGTCGATCACGGCCCGAACGAACGACGATCGACCATCGCTCCCCATCGAGGGCCGCGTCGATCGCCAGAACTGTGCACTGGCAGCCAAAGCGTGACGCCAATCGTGACAGCAGGCTCGGGTCCTCGACCGCCGCCGTGTTGACAGCGACCTTGTCAGCACCGGCTTCGAGCAGGGCTTCGGCGTCGGCTACCTGGCGCACTCCACCGCCAACGGTGAGTGGCAGGGGTAGGACCTCACGGACTGCGTGCACCGTCTCCACGCTGTGATCTCGCATCTCCGGCGTCGCTCCGACGTCGAGAATCACGATCTCGTCAGCACCGGATTCCGCATAGGTTCGGGCCAGTACCACCGGATCACCCGTGTCCCTCAGGCCCTGAAACCGAACTCCTTTCACGACCCGACCGCCGGCGACGTCCAGACAGGGTATGACTCGTGGCAAGAGCATCACGAGGCTCCCTGGGCAGCAGAAAGCCAGCGTTGCAGGAGCCGCTGGCCCCAAGCTCCAGAGAGCTCGGGATGGAACTGGCATCCGAGAACGGCCCCCTTCTCGACCCCAGCCACGAAGGGACCCCCGTGGTCGGCAGTCGCCGAAACCCAATCCGGGGCCGCCCGCAATCGAAACGAGTTTGCGAAGTAGGCGACACCATCTTCAAGGAGATGGCATCCAGGGCCTGCGATAACTCGATTCCAGCCTAGCTGCGGTACTCTGACCGAGGCGGGAAAACGGCTGACTTGGGTCCGAAGCGCACCGAGTCCTCGAACTCCAGGCGCTTCCTCGCTCGACTCGGCGAGCAGCTGCAGGCCGAGGCAGATCGCCAGTGTCGGTCGGCCACCGCGAATCCTTTCGACAAGAGGCTCGACAAGCCCAGCCGCATTTAGTCGACTCATCACGGACTCGAAGGCTCCCACTCCCGGAAGCACCAGCGCTCCAGCCGATTCCACCCCTTCTGGGGAGGCCACGAGATCGGGCCGGCTGCCAGCTCGTCTCAGGGCTACCAGTACCGAGGCCAAGTTCGCCGCGCCGGTGCGCACCACAGCGACCGAAGCGACGCTCATGCGAGCCTCCCTTTGGTGCTCGGTACACCCTGAAAGTCTGCTGGCTCCAAGGCCTGCCGAAAGGCCAGAGCGGTAGCCTTGAAAGCAGCTTCGGCTCTGTGATGATCATTGGTACCCCGCAAGAGATCGACATGCAGAGCACATCGGGCCTGCATCGCAAACGAGGTCAGCACGTGCCCCACGTTCTCAGCCGACAGGCCTCCCAGCCGCTCCCGCGCCAAACCAAGGTGAATCTCCGGCCAAGGGCGTGCTGAAAGATCCACCACCGCCCGCGCCAGCGACTCGTCCAAGGGCACATGAGCCGATCCAAAGCGGCGAATGCCGCTACGGTCACCGAGCAGGCTCCCCACTGCCTCTCCGAGCGCCAAGGCACTGTCTTCGGCCGTATGGTGATCGTCGATCCCGAGGTCGCCCGTGCACGTGAGACTCAGGTTCCACCCGGCATGAAAGGCCAGCGCCGATAAAAGGTGATCGAGAAATCCTATGCCCGTTGCGATCTCGACCTGCCGAGTACCAAGGAGCTCCAGATCAACCGTCACGGCTGTCTCCGAGGTTCTTCTGTCGATGTGAATACTCCGCGTCTTCATGGCAGCATCTCCTGAATCTGGTTGACAGTTCGAAGTACCCTGGAGGCCTGTGTGAGGCCCCTCCGAGCCTGCTCTGCCTCGTCGGCGGGAGACATCACACCGATCGGAAGCACACCGGCCGCGCGGGCCGCCAAGATGTCGTCGGGCGTATCACCGATCATCCAGGCTCGCTCTATGGACAGGGAATCGAGGACCGACAGGACTGGTGCCGGATCGGGTTTGGCGGGCCCGTACTCCATCGTCGTCAGTGCAGAGAAGAACTTCCGTATGCGGTGCATCTCGAGGAACCGGACAGCATCGGACCTGGGCCTTCCGGTCACGATCGCCAGTGGGTACCTCGCGGCCAGATCGCGCAGAACATCGCGGTCGATCAGCAAAGGCTCGTCCTTCCACAATCCAGCCTGCCCATCAGTCCCCTGATAGAAAGATTCGAAAACATCTCGGATCTTCGCCAATGGCTTTTCCAGCCCGCGCTGTCGCAGCAACACCTGCGTCAAGAGCCAGTCGTTGTTACTGTTGCCAGCCGCCTTGGATTGGGTAATCTCCTCTGCGGTCAGCTCGACTCCAAAGACCCGTGCCGTCTCGATGATCGCTAAACGATAGGATCTGGACACATCGGCAAGAACACCATCGAGGTCAAACAGCACAGCCTGCGGTTCGAGAGTAGTCCGAATGGCTCGCAGCAACCGGTCGACATGGACCTCCTCGCTCGGAACTGTAATGCGCAAACAATCTTCGAGGTCGGGTCTTCCCGGAAAAGCGCGTACCGCGATTCCCAGACCAGCCAAGCCGTCGAGGATCCAGTCCGAATCCCGAGATCGTGCCAGAACGAAGTTGGCCTGCGAGTCCATCGCCTCTAGACCCACGGCCCGGAGCCCTTCGAGGATCCGGTAGCGTTGTCGCCGAACCCTCTCGACTGATGGAGCGATCCTCTGGGGCTCTGAAAGAAGTCGATTGGCCGCGATCAGGGAGGGGCCGCTGACTGGATACGGCTGGCCAGCCGCCCTGAGCCACGAAATGACTTGCGCGTCCCCCAACGCATAGCCGACCCGCAAGCCGGCCGCCGCCCAGGCCTTGGAGAGCGTTCGAAGGACCACGACGTTCGGATATTCCAAAGCCGTCGCTGTCAGGTCCTCATCGGCGAAGTCCACGTAGGCGTGATCGAGAAGCAGCAGCACGCCCGGCAGCGACTTCGCCAGGCGCCTCAGCGCCTCCGCAGTAATGACACTGCCAGTCGGATTGTTCGGGCTCACCACAGCAATTGCACAGGTGCGCGAGGAGGCCTTTGCCAACGCCTCGTCGACCGGCCACTCACCCGACCACCAGGACAGCTCGGTGATCGATCCACCATTCAGCAGCACATACCGCTGCAGCATCTCGAAGCTCGGACTGGTGAGAATCACTTCACGTCCGGGTGAGCAGACAGCCCGCACACCCCTCTCGAGTCCATCGTCACCCCCCGCCGTGATCAGAACCTGCTCGGGCTCGATTCCGAAGGACTGCGACAGAAGGCTCTCCAGCTCAACGTTGTTCGGGTACCGATGCACCGAGTCGAACGCCCTTCGTAGACTCTTGGCCAGCTCAGGAAGCGGAGCGATGGCCTCGTTGGCATCCAGCCAGAGATCGATGCCGACCCTGCGCTGGTGAGGCTCGTAGGTGGAAATCTCGGCCACACTGGGCCGTGGACGCAAGACCGTCGAGATAGCGCTCATGGCACGATCTGCGCGAGTCGTGTCACCACGACATCTGCACCTCCGCGGCTCTTCAAAGTGGGAATGATCGAGGGAATATCGAGGCTGGGAACCGCTGCCTTGACTGCGAAGCCAGTACCACCAGCCAACGGAGAGACCGTCGGCTCTCGCATACACGGAAGGACCTCCAGTACACTCTCGAGTCGGTCAGGAGCGACATTGACCTCGACCATGACCCGACTTCGCGCCTCGAGCACGGATCTCACCAGCAGCACGAAGTCCTCGATCGACTGCCGTCTACCTGGATCCCGCATGGCCTCGGGACTGGCGTAGAGCCGGGTCGACGACTCCATCAGCTGATCGACAATCTGCAATCCATTGGCCACGAGCGTCGAACCCGTAGCCGTGTTGTCGACGATCAGATCGGCATCTTCGGGAGGAAAGACCTCGGTTGCTCCGTAGGAATGGACGAACTTGGCGGTGATACACCGGGTCTCGATCCAGCCTCGGGTCAGCCGCTCGTATTCGGAGGCAACGACTAGAGGACGTTCCGGTAGACAACCCCGGTCGAGAAGCTCTGCCGGCGCCGCCACCACCAGCTGGACCGGATCCAATCCGGTATCTACTAGCTCCTCGAGTCGACCATCGAGCTCCGACACCCAGTCCGCGCCTGAGAAGCCGAGATCTCGAGAACCGGCCTGAAGCATCTCGACGATGTTCTGGGGCTTGAGGAGCTTGACTTCGCAGTCTGGCAGGGAAATGAAGGGGCGGTAGCCCCGCGCTGTGTCGCTGAGACGGATCCCGGCTCCAGCCAGTACATCGACCACACCGTCCTGCATGCGGCCCTTGGGAATCGCCAATCGAAGCTTCGGTCTTGTCGCCATGCTCTCCTCCCCGCCTCCCCCGGCCGACGCCTCGATCTCCGTAGAAAGAAAAACGCCGGCTCGGGGCCGGCGCTCTGGTTTCGGTCTTTGGAACTCGTGCCTACACCATCACTCCGCCCCTTCTGGGGTTGTCATGAGAATGATGGTGGTGACGATTCGCAAAGCTCATGAATAATCTCCGACCGCGAGGCTAACCCGGGATCTCCTCGACTGTCAATCCACCACGTAATCTCGCTGCCCGCAGAGCCTCGCCATACGGCCCAGGAGCTCTGCGATCTGGGGACAGGCGTCGAGCATCAACTCCTCGACCCGTTTGCCGGTCAGTGCATTCAAGTCGTCGCCGCGATTGTCGGAGACAACTTTGAGTACCTGCACCTGGCCAGGGGTGGCGATCCGGCTGGCAGCGGCAAAGAAGCCGGAGGCCTCCATGTCGAACGCGGCATGGAATGGGAACTCAGTCTCTGGACGGTCGACGGTTCGAACCGAGGCTCTGATGCAGCTCGTCTGGAAAGGGATTCTCGGTCGCCAGGAGCGGCCAGTGGCCGTCTCGACAATCTCCTCGGCGAGCAGACAGGTCCCTGGAGCGAGATCCGGGTGACCGGCGATCCCGACGTTGAGCCAGCCCTGCGACTCCGGGGACTCCAGTCGCTCGACGATCGACTCCACGGCACGCGCAGCACGACCCCGACCCGGGCCCGAGACCTGGAGACCGAGAGCCCTAGCGCGATAGATCCGACACGATCTGTAGCTGGCCCGGATTCTCCGCAGCCCCAGACCCTTAGCGAGACCTCGGGCTTCGGCCGGTAAAGCGACGACGAGTTGAATCATCACCCTACTCGATCCAGCTCGACCCGCCAGTGTTCGAAACGCCTCTCGTATTCGGCGGCCTCCTCCAATCTGCCTCTCTTCCTCACCCCCGCCAAGTAGACCTCGATTTTCTGAAGCAACGTCGCAGCGGCGGCCTGCCATTCTGGAGGACCTAGATGTCCCGCCTCCAGGACCTTTTCGAGAGCTCGAATTCGGAACCGATCGAGACCCCATACCTGCCGCGACAACTGGTCCTCGTGCCCACCGTACTTCACCACCAGAGGCTCGCCGAGGTAGAGGACCGGGTAGCGGCTACAGATGCGGAGCCAGAGGTCATAGTCCTCACAGGCGGGCAGGTCCTCGTCGAATATCCCGACCGCTTCGAAGACGCTGCGATGAATCAGAATCGACGAAGGCGACATGGCACAAAGGGGCAGGCAGTGCTCGAAGATCCAGCCGCCGTGCTTGGCATGAATGTGTCGCGGATTGACACGCCGCCCATGGCGAATCCAGATCTCGTCGGTGTGACAGACCCTCATATCCGGCTGGTCTCCCAACGCGGCTACCTGGCGTTCGAGCTTTCGCGGCTGCCACTCGTCATCCGAGTCCAGTAGCGCTATCCACTCGCCCGTCGAGGCTTCGATTCCCCGATTGCGGGCCGCGCTGACGCCGAGGTTCTCCTGGCGCAGCAGGCGAACTCCTGGGAATCGGGACTCGACCAGCTCAGCGGTGGCGTCGGTCGATCCGTCGTCGACGACGATCACTTCTGCCGGCAGGCGTGTCTGTTCGATCACCGAATCGAGGGCGCGCGGCAACACCGACGCCCGATCGAAGGTCGGGACGACCACGCTGACTTCACCGGCTCTGATAGTCACGAGCCGATTCTAGCCATCTTCTTTCAGCCAACGATCGAGCCAGTCCAGTACGGTCTGGTGCCACAAGAGGCTGTTGGAGGGCCTCAGCACCCAGTGGTTCTCGTCCGGGAAGTACAGCAACCGACTGGGAATACCCCGCCGCTGCAGGGCCGTGAACGCTGCCAGGCCCTGGGTCTCGGGGAGACGAAAATCCAGCGCTCCGTGGATCACCAACATCGGCGTCTGCCACTGCTCCACGAACAGGACCGGATTGTGTCGCTCGTGCCCCTCGGGGTTCTCCCAGAAGGGGCCTCCGTGCTCCCACTCGGGAAACCACAGCTCCTCCGTGGAGAAGTACATCATCCGTTGATCGAGCGTTCCATCGTGATTGACCAAGCAGCGAAATCGCTCTGGCCAATTGCCCGCGATCCAGTTGATCATGTAGCCACCGTAGGAGGCGCCCAAGGCGCAGACGCGCTCACCATCCATCCACGGGTTGTTCTTCAAGGCGGCTGCTAACCCCTTCTGGAGATCCTCCAGGGGCTTGCCACCCCAATCGCCCCGGATGGAATCTGTGAAGGCCTGCCCATAGCCGACCGAGCCATGAAAATCGATCATCACGGCCGCGTATCCGGCACCGGTGTAGGTCTGGGGATTCCAGCGATAGTGGAAGTCGTTGCCGAAGGATCCCTGGGGGCCGCCGTGGATCAGAAAGGCGACCGGATAGGCCCGGGACGGATCGAAATTCGCGGGCTTGACGACATAGCCGTAGACGGTTTCCCCATTCCAGCCCGGAAACGAGAACTGCTCCGCTTCCCCCAGCGCGACGCCGGCGAGACGATCGGCGTTCACATGGGTCAGTTGACGGAAGTCGCCGCTCCCGAGATCCATCAGGAAGAGGTCCACCGGCGAGCTCAAGGTGTCGAGACCGAAGACGATACTCTCACCGACAACCGCAGGCGAGCGGACATGGCCCTCACCCAAGAGCATCAGAGGCTTGCCGGACTTGACGTCGATAGAGAAGAGGGACACCTGACCACGATCTGAAGCCGTGGTGTATATGGTGTCTCCGCTTGCAGAAAAAGCGATCGAGCCAGCCGAGTAGTCCCAGTCTTCCGTCAAGACGGCTTGTTCCCCGGTATTCCAGTCCATCAACACGATACGAAAGCGATCGGCTTCGAACCCGGGTCGTTCCATCGCCAGGTAGGCCAGGGTCTTTCCATCGGGCGAGAAGACCGGTTGGGTGTCCCAGGCCTCGTTCGCTTCGGTCAAGCAACGAGGAGGTGACGAAGCATCCACAGGTACATAGTAGAGATCGAAGTCGGTGGACCAGGGCTCGGCCGGACCGACGTCGCGAGCCGTGAAGACAAGGCCCCTGCCATCAGGCGTAAAGGCAATCTCTTCGGTACCGCCGAACGGCCTCGAGGGGCTGTCGGCCATCATCCCGGGCATAAGGTCGACAACCTGACCCCCTCCGATCGGGTGGATGAACAGGTGCGACCGGCGGCCATCCTTCCATGTATCCCAATGTCGCACGAACAGCTGGTCGTAGATCCGGCCGGTCTCCTTGGCGGCCTCCCGCTCCTCGAGTCTCTGACGCGTGCAATCGAGTCCATCGCAATCGACAAAGACATCCAGGGCGAGGGCCACACTCGCTCCGTCAGGCGACAGCACAAAACCGCTGACGTCCAGCGGAAGATCGGTGACCTGTTTCAGATCCCCCCCACCGGCTCGTACCTGCCACACCTGGGAGGAGTCTGATCTGGACGAGAGAAAGTAGAGGTGGCGCCCGTCAGCGGACCATCTGGGACTGCTGTCGGAGGCTTCGTGCTTGGTGACCCGACGAAGGTTGGCGCCCGTCGCATCGATCATCCAGATGTCGGTACGCCCCCTGTCTGCCTCCAAGTCCGTTTGTCGTCTCACAAAGGCAATACTCTCGCCGTCGGGAGACGGCTGAGGATCCGAGATTCGGTCCATGGTCACCAGATCCTGGGCCGAAAACCCGGCAAGCGAAGCCGCCATCAGGCCACTGCTCACACACAGCAACCCCAAGGCCAAACCGGCTGTCCGTCGAATCATGATCTTCCCCTCCTGAAGGTTGGACGACAACGTGGCGGGAGGCCACTGCCTCCACCGACTAGTGTAGCCGAGACAGCTCCCCATTTCCCCACTCCTGCGGCGTTAGAATGGCAGCCGTGCAAGACACCGAAAGCGCCAGACCGCCCCGACGCAAGCGGTGGAAGCGGCATCTACTCGAGTGGTTCGCCATTCATGTCTTTGGTGGCTTCCTCCTTCCCCTCCTGATCAGGAGTTGGCGCGTCGAGCTCGACCTACCTGGGCACCTGCAAAGACTACGAGAGAGCGGCAAGGTCATCCTCGCTTTCTGGCACAACCGACAAATCGGTCTGCTTCGGGTCGCCGATGAGCTACAGCCCGTCCAAGTGCTGATCAGTCGGCACGGCGACGGCGAGATCATCGCTCGCATCGTCGAACGATTCGGCATCGGCTCGGTACGAGGGAGCTCGACACGCGGTGGCAAGGCCGCAGTCAGGCAACTGGTGACCGCCTCGCGCGAGAGTCACCTCGCCATCACGCCCGACGGTCCTCTCGGACCCCGCTACCAAGCCAAACAAGGCGTTGCCCTCGTGGCCGCCCTGACTGGGCTGCCGGTCGTCTGGGTAACCTGGAGCACCGACCGAGCCTGGCAGTTCAACAGCTGGGATCGGTTCATTCTGCCGAAGCCCTTTGCCAGAATGCTCTACCGCGTCGAGGGCTTCGTGGAGATCCCAAGAAACGCCGACGCAGAGGCGATCGAAGCCGGTCGTCTGGAGATCGAGAACCGTATGAACACCCTGACCGCCGCACTCGACCGCGAAATGGGCCTCCAGGATTGAGGTGTCCGGTCGTACCTTCCGGCCGATCTTTGAGGTCTTGGCGTTGAGACGGCCGATCGGGCCAGGGATCTCCCCCGTCTGCGGCCTCACCCGACCATGCCCCTCCGACGAGGGAGACCCATGGCCCGATCTACCATCCTCGAGACACATCGAGATTCCGACTACTGACTCACCCCCTACGCCCTTAAGCCCCTATGCTCCTAAGCCCCTACTACCCTCACCGGTGCCAAGGGTCCGTTCGGGTCGTCCGAGTCTTGAAGCGGCCGGACCTGTGCCGGCCAGCAGTGCCAGCCTACCCTCGAAAAAGCACCACTTAGCACGCAAAATGGTCAGCTCAGCAGCCAAACTGACATAACGGCCCCGCCCCTACGCCCCCAAGCCCTCAAAGATCGGCCGAAGGTACGCCGGCCGCCTCGACCCTCAGGGTGGGAGGGGGGTCACACCGAGATCGAGCCTTTGCGGAAGTCGGTCTTGCCGATGATCGCGTTGATCAGGACGGGTTTGCCGGCTGCGGCCACCTGACGAGCATTGGCGAGAGCGGCTGAGGCTCCTGCAGGCGAAGCGAGTCGAATGCCCTTGCCGCCATAGCCCTCGGCAACGACATCGTAGTCCGTGTGGAGCAGCACAGTACCCACATCATCCTTCAGAAGCTCGATCTGATCCCGGGCGATTTGCGCCCAGCTGGCATCGTTGCCGACCACTGCGATCACCGGCAGCTGATGGCGCACAAACGTGTCGATCTCGGCCAGGCTGTAGGCGCAGGATCCGTCGCCGTACAACAGCCATACCTCGGCCTCGGGACGGCAGAGCTTGGCGCCGAGGGCAAAGCCCGCGCCGACGCCCAGGGTGCCAAACGCGCCCGGATCGAGCCAGCTCAGAGGACCACGGGGAGAAAGAACATAGGAGGCTGTCGCCACGAAATCGCCACCATCGACCACCAGCACGCTATCGTCGGGAAGGACCTTTTCGATCGATTGCAGAAAGTCGATGGGGTTCAGGTTCTCGATCGTCGTACTGGCCTGGTGAGCGATTTCCCGCTGCCGCTCTTCATCCCTTTCTCGCAGGGTCGACAGCCAACCGGCCCATGACTCTCCGACCTTCGTGAGCTGCGCCAGGCGAATCAGAAAGAGCCCGGGGTCGGCCACCGCACCGAGGGTGGGACGGCGATTCTTCCGTACCTCGGTTGCACTTCGATTCACCGCAACCAGGCGGGCTTGGCGCGGGATCTGACGTCCATAGTCGAGTCGAAAATCGCAGGGCACTCCGGCCAACAACACAAGGTCGGCCTGGCGCAATGCCTCGCGGCGCTTGTGGCGGAGCTGCAAAGGGTGATTCCTACCCAACAGCCCTCTCGCCATCCCGGACAGATAGACGGGGATTCCCAGCCTCTCGACGGACGCCGCCAGAGCCTCGACCTGGTCCGTCTCGAGAAGGGCCTGGCTGCCAACCATGAGAACCGGACTGCGAGCCGCAGCGAGGATCCTGGCCGCCTTGCGAAGCTCCCGGCTCGCAGGCAGAGGGACCGGCGAAGCGACAGGCTCCGAGATATCGACGTCCTGCGCTCCGGCGAACAGTCGGTTCACATGACGTCGCAAATAGGCTCCGAGAGCCCGTTGACCGAGGCTCCGAGTCTTGCCTGCTGACGCTTTGGCGCCATACATCCCGCGGACCAGCTCTTCGTCGTAGAGCAGATCCAGGGGACACTCCACAAACACTGGACCAGGCACGCCGCTCCGTGCCAGATCGAGCGCCTTTTGGACTGCAGGCACCAGGTCGCGCACACGGCTGACCGAGGTCGCCCATTTGACGTGTGGCGCCACCAGGGCCATCTGGTCGATGTCCTGCAGCGCGCCCCGACCCTTCAAGACAGTGCCCGTCGCGCCTCCCAACACCAGGATGGGGGACTGCGCCATCTGGGCGTTCTTCAGGGCCGTGATCGTGTTCGTGACCCCTGGCCCCGCCGTCACAGCCACGACACCCGGTGTTCCCGACAGTCTGGCTACCGCGTCGGCCGCAAAGACAGCCGTGGCTTCGTGGCGCACATCCACGACCCGAATGCCGAGCTGTTTCGCGCCTACCAGAATCGGCGATATGTGCCCACCGCACAGGGTGAAGAGGAAGCGCACACCGTGCTTCTCGAGGACCTGCGCAATGAGGTCACCACCGTTCATCGATTTTTCCCACCTGGCGCCCTGAGAACCACCCTCACCTCTGATCGGCCAACTTTGCTACTCCTCGCCCATATGCGGATAGGCGAACGAGGTGGGTGAGACAAAGGTCTCTTTGATCGAGCGCTGCGAGGTCCACCGGAGCAGGTTCATCATCGATCCGGCCTTGTCATTGGTACCCGAGGCCCGCGAACCACCGAAGGGCTGTTGGCCAACGACAGCGCCGGTCGGCTTGTCATTGATGTAGAAGTTGCCGGCCGAGTGCCGCAGAGCATTCGCCATCTTGGTGATGTCCCTGCGGTCGGTGGCGAAGATCGCACCTGTCAAGGCATACGGGCTCGTCGTATCACAGAGCTCCAACGTCTCCTCCAGAGCGGCATCGTCGTAGACGTGAATGGTCAGGACCGGGGCGAAGATCTCCTCCTGCATGAGCTTCGAGCGCGGATCCGTGGACAGCACGACCGTGGGCTGAATGTAGTAGCCCTCCGTCTTGTCCCCTTCACCTCCACAGACGATCTCGAAACCGTCGGTCGACTTGGCATAGTCGATATAGCTCATGGTGTTGTCGAAACTGGCTTCGTCGATGACGGCGCACATGAAATTCCGGAAGTCCATCGGCGTTCCCACTGCGATATCGCTGACTTCCTTCTCCAAACCGCTCCTGACCCGACTCCAAAGCGATTTCGGGATGTAGGCTCGTGAGGCAGCCGAGCACTTCTGTCCCTGGTACTCGAAGGCGCCCCGTACCAGGGCGATCACCACAGACTGGACATCGGCTGAAGGGTGGGCGAATACGAAGTCTTTGCCACCGGTTTCACCGACGATGCGGGGATAGGTTTGGTAGTTGGCGATATCGCTACCGATCTGCTTCCACATCCCCTGGAACACGGCCGTGGAACCTGTGAAGTGGATGCCGGCCAACTCGGGCCGCGCCATGACTGGATTGCCGACCTGAGAGCCGCGGCCTGGCAGGAAGTTGATGACCCCGGGAGGCAGGCCCGCCTCTTCCAAGAGCTTCATGATGTAGTAACCCGACAGCGGTGAGGTGGAGGCCGGCTTCCACAAGACCACGTCGCCCATGAGCGCTGGTGCGGTGGGAAGATTGCCGGCGATCGACGTGAAGTTGAACGGTGTTACCGCAAAAACAAAACCCTCGAGAGCCCGAAACTCGACATAGTCCCAGAGCCCACGCACCGAACCGGGTTGCTCGGTATAGAGCTGCCGCATGTAGTAGGGGTTGAAACGCCAGAAATCGACCAACTCGCAAGCCGAGTCGATCTCGGCTTGGAACACGGTCTTCGATTGATTCAACATCGTGGCGGCGTTGAGCGTGTCCCGCCAAGGCCCGGCCAGCAGGTCGGCGGCCTTCAGGAACACCGCCGCACGAGCCTCCCAACTCATCTCTGACCATTCTTTCCAGGCCTCCCCCGCCGCTGCCACAGCCTTGTCCACCTCGGCGGCTCCAGCCTGGTGAACCGTCGCCAACACGTGACCGTGATCATGAGGGCAGACCGTCTCTACCGTCTTTCCTGTCCGAATCTCCTGACCACCGACGATGACAGGGACCTCGACCTGCTCGACCAGCATCTGGTCGAGTCTCTGCTTCAATGAAGCCTTCTCCGCTGAGCCGGGCCCATAGGGCTGAATGGGCTCATTGATCGGTTCCGGAACGCGCACGATGCCGTTGGCCATGAATCAAACCTCCGTGATGAGAAGTCGTTTCGTGAGAAAGAGGACCCGAAAGGGATCCTGGCTCATCGTATCGCCGAGTCGCGCCAGGTGCAATTGCTCGAGACGATGTTCGAGGCCGCCGGCTAGAGCCGCCAAGCGGTCCAGGCAAAAACGAGGAATCCAGCAATCATGAGGAGGCCGCCAATCGGCGTCACGGCCCCGAGCCAGCGCGGCGCCCCCAGAGCGATGGCGCCCACTGTGCCGCTGAAGACGAGAGCTCCAGCGAGAAGGCTGATCCCCGCATAGACCAGCCCATCACGTGGCCACTGCACTCCCGCCATGCCAACGAGAGCAGCACCCAGGCCGCCATACATCAGGTACCGCGCTGCCGTCTCCCAGAGGGCGAGCGAGCGGACATCGAGACGGTCGGCCAGGGCATGGGCACCGAAGGCTCCCGCGGCTACAGCCAGAGCGCACCACAGCGCCCCAGCCGCCAGTATCATCGCAGCCACTGCTCAGAGATCTCCAAGTCGCCGCACGGAGGCGATGGATGCGGCTGGAATCGCCAGCCGTTCGAACTGCTTCCAGATTCCGAACTGGGCGGCTCGGACTACGTAGTCCTCTTTCGACCGCCCCTCCTCACCGTCCCGATGAACATCGACGTCGTGGAGGATGATCTGCTGTTCCGTCATCTCGTCGCAGCGACCGATGTAGACCTCATCGCCTACCGTGTCGACGACGACGGTGATGCCGTGCAGCTCCCCCTTGTCCTGGTGGAAAGTGCCCATTCAGGAAGCGGGAGATGTAGCGAAATAGCGGTCGAAAGCCGATTGGAGATCCGCCGCGACATCCTCCGCAGTGCGGCTCTCGATCCGGTGGCGAGGCACGAAGTAGACCAACTCTCCATCTTTGAACAGCGCGATGCAGGGGCTGCTGGGAGGAATGTCCTCGAAGTAGCTCCGAGCTCGCTTGGTGGCCTCGGTCTCCTGTCCGGCAAAAACCGTGACCAGGTGATCGGGGCGAGTTTCGTTTTGCAGAGCCAGATGAACTCCGGGCCGCGCCTGACCTGCGGCGCAGCCGCAAACCGAGTTGATGACCAGCAGAGCTGTTCCCTGCATGTCGGTCATGAACGCATCGACATCGTCAGATGTCAGGAGCTCTTGGAACCCGATCGAAGTCAGCTCCGCCTTCATGGGGTTTACTATCAGGGGACTGTAAGGCACTACTACACCTCCTGGAAGTGATAGCGACTGGTTGTGCAGCCTCTCGGGAGACTGGGTTGGCGCGTATTCTATGACAACCACGAACCAGGCCCGAATGAGGGGCCGACTGCACACCCTGGTGCTAGACTTCCGCAGTTGTTCAACAATCACCGGGGAGGTCGAGATTGATGAAGGGGACGCCGCATGCTGTGCATTTTGGGCGGGGCTTCGCCCTCGCCCTGCTCGTCGTTCTTGGCGGCATTCCGTGGCCTGCCAGGGCCGCTGAGACCCTGCCTCAGAACCGCCCGATTCGCGCCGGCTTTCTGATTGTCGACGGCGTCTACAACACCGAGCTGATGGCCCCCTGGGACGTCTTTCAGCACACCGCCTCCCACTCGGCCCCGCACCCCGGCATCGAAGTCTTTACGGTCGCTCCCGACGAGCGTCCCATCACGACCGCAGAGGGTCTCCGAATCCTGCCCGACTACACTTTCGACACGGCGCCCAAACTCGACATTCTCGTCGTACCGAGCGCTGAACACAGTCGGGACGACAACCGGAGCGACGAGCGTTTGGTGGCCTGGGTCAAGGCAGCGGGAGGGGATGCGCGGTTCGTCGTTTCACTGTGCTGGGGAGCCTTCATCCTGGCCGAAGCAGGGCTCTTGGATGGTCACGCCTGCACGACATTTCCAGCCGACTACCAGACTTTTGCCGAGGCCTTCCCGGACCTGGACGTGCGCGTCAATGCGAGCTTCGTTCACGACGGCAAGGTGCTGACGTCGCAAGGTGGAGCCCGCAGCTACGACGTCGCCATGTATCTCGTCGACCTGCTCTTCGGCGAGTCCGTCGCCAAGGGCATCGGGAGCGGTCTGCTCATCGACTGGCCCTGGTCGGAGACCACCCGTCCCGCCTACGTCACAGACACTGTCGACGACTGGATCAAGCCCTAGATCGCGCCCACCCGACCGACCAACACCGCGCTTCCCCTGGTCCAGAGTCCTGTGACACGCTATGTCGTATGACCACTGAATTCGAAACCTCGGTCGTTGAATCTCCAACCCGACGAATCCTGCTGGGCCCGGGACCGTCCATGGTCCATTCGCGTGTCTACGAGGCGATCGGGCGGCCGCTGGTGGGTCACCTGGATCCTCAGTTTCTGGAGCTGATGACGCAGACGCAGCAGCGCCTGAGGGACGTCTTCTGCACCGAGAACCAGTTGACGATTGCCATCTCGGGGACCGGCAGCGCTGGAATGGAGGCGGCTTTCGTCAATCTCGTCGAGCCCGGTGACGGGGTGCTGGTCTGCGTCAACGGTGTCTTCGGTAATCGGATGAGCGACATCGTCGAGCGCATCGGCGGCCAGTTGCATCGCATCGACCGCCCCTGGGGAGAGGTCTTCGAGCCGGAAGAGATCGAAGCGGCCCTGGATCGATTTCCCGACACTCGAATTGTCGCCATCGTCCATGCCGAGACCTCGACGGGAGCCTGCCAGCCCTTGGTCGAGATCGGTCGACTCTGCCGGGAGCGTGACTGTCTTCTGATCGTCGATGCCGTGACTTCGCTGGCGGGAATCGAGCTGAAGATCGACGAGTGGCTGATCGATGCCTGCTACTCGGCAACTCAGAAATGCCTCAGCTGCCCGCCCGGCCTCGCGCCGCTGACATTCGGACCGAGAGCCATCGAGAAACTCGGCCGGCGCAGGTCCAAGGTGATCAGTTGGTACCTGGACCTGGCCATGATTCAGCAGTACTGGACCGAGCGCCAAAGGACCTATCACCACACGGCGCCCATCTCCATGAACTACGCCCTCCACGAAGCCCTGGCAGTGGTCCTCGAAGAGGGGCTCGAATGCCGCTATGCCCGACACCGCCTTCACAGCCGTGCTCTGATGGCGGGCTTGCATGAGCTCGGCTTCGAACCGGCCGCACAACAAGGTCACCGACTGCCTGTTCTCAACGCGGTCTGGGTACCGGACGGTCTGGACGAGGCTCAGGTTAGACGGCGAATTCTCGACGAGCACAGCATCGAGATCGGTGGCGGCCTCGGTGAGTTTGCCGGCAAAGTATGGCGAGTCGGCCTGATGGGCGAATCTGCCCGGCGCGAGAATGTACACACCCTTCTCAAGGCTCTGAGCGATCTGCTCTGCTCGACCTCCGATCCCAGCCGGGGAATAGCTGCTATGGACGCCGTCAGGGAGGTCTACCTCTCCTGAATGGATGAGCCAGTCGAAGTCGGGACGATGCGGGCAGTTCTCTACGCCGGGCGGGGCGAGTCCCGACTGGAAGAGCTCTCGATTCCCGAGCCTGCCGAAGGCGAGATCCTGCTCAGACTGCGCTGCTGCGGCTTCTGCGGAACCGATCTCTTCAAGCTCGAGAATGACGCCATTGCGATCGGTACCGTCCTCGGCCACGAGTTGGTCGGCAGCGTAGCGGCGCTGGGACCAGGAGTGGCCCGCTTCCAGCTGGATCAGAGAATCACCGTCCCTCACCACGTAGCCTGTGGGAAGTGTTCCCTTTGTCGGCGTGGAAGCGAGACTCTCTGTTCGACTTTCCGAGAGAACCAACTGGCTCCCGGAGGCTTCAGCGAGTTCGTACTGGTCAAGAGGCCAGCCGTCGAGAGAGCTGCCCGAGCGTTGCCCTCCGAGCTACCCGACGCGGCGGCGATCTTCATGGAACCGGCTGCTTGCGTCCTCAGGGGCATCGACAGAGCGGGACTTCCCAGTGCCGATTCCTCGTCCCAGCAGCCCATCTCGGCGATCGTCCTCGGCTGCGGCAGCATGGGTCTGCTTCATTTGCTGCTACTCCGCGCTCTATATCGCGGCATTCGCGTCGCCATGAGTGATCCGATTCCCGAGCGGCGACAGCACGCCAGAGCCCTGGGAGCCGACGTCGTGACCTCACCCGAGACGCTCGCCGAAGCGGTCGAGCACCTCTGCGAAGGAGCCGGAGCCGATGTCGTCTTCGACACTGTGGGCCTCCCAGCTGCCACCGCAGAGGCACTGCCGTTGACTCGAGAGGGAGGTAGCTTGATCCTGTTCGCTCATGCGAGACCGGGTGCCCCCCTGGCGGTACAGATGAATCAGATCTTCAAGCACGAGCGACGAGTGATTGGCACCTACTCGGGATCTTTGAACGAGCAGAGCAGGGTCTTCGCACTCTTGACTTCGGGGCGGCTCGATCCGACTCCCCTGGTCAGTCATCGCCTGCCGCTGCGGAACTTCCAGAGAGCCGTCGAGCTGGCCAGCCAGCAGAAGGCCCTCAAGATCCTGCTCGAGCCCGGAGTGGAAGATGGTGGCCATGCAGCTCCCTGAGAGCTATCGGGCCGCCTGCCTGCTCGGCCCGGAACGGATCGAGATCAGAGACCTGGAACTGCCAGAGCCCCAAGCCGGTGAGCTGACGCTGCGCGTCGATGTCGCAACGACGTGCGGCACCGATCTCAAGGTCTACAAGCAAGGGGGTCACCCGCGAATGCTTCAGGTGCCATCGCCTTTCGGCCATGAATGCGCCGGCACTGTCGTCGCGGTTGGTGAGGGAGTCGAGCATCAGCGGCCGGGCGACGTCGTGGTCGTCCTCAACTCGGCGTCTTGCAGTCACTGCCAGTACTGTACTGCCGGTCGAGAGAATCTCTGTCGGGACCTGCTCTACCTCAACGGCGCCTTTGCCGACTATCTGCCGGTGCCGGCACGCTTCGTCAGGAGGAGCACCTATCCAGTACCACCCGGATTGTCCGCCGAGCATGCCTGCCTGACCGAGCCTCTCGCCTGTGTCCTGCACGGAATCGAGGCGTGTTCACTGTCAGCGGCCAGAGATGTAGTCGTCCTCGGGGGCGGCCCCATCGGCCAACTGCTTGTTGGCGCCCTCTCCTCGGCAGGCCATCGGGTGGTTCTTGTCGATCCGCACTCTGGGCGGCGGGAGGTGGCAATCCAAATGGGTGCTGACGCCGCTCTCGAACCAGTGGACTCAGAAGCGGTTGCGGCGATCCTGGGGTTGGCTGACAGCGGCCTCGGATTCGACCTCGCTGTCGATGCCACGGGTACGGTCTCTGGCTGGGAGCTGGCCACCGTCTGCATCCGGCCAGGCGGCGAAGTGCTGTTATTCGGAGGCTGCCCCCCGGGGACCAGGCTGTCCCTCGACACGACCAGAATCCACTATGACGAGATCGTCGTTCGGGGCGCCTACCATCACCGTCCCGCCACAGTCACGAGAGCCCTCGACCTTCTGGCGCGTCATTGCCTGCCGGTCGGCATACTCCTGTCTCGCGAGATGCCTTTGGAGCACACGGCAGAGGCCCTAGACAGCATGCTGCGCCGCGAAAGCCTCAAGGTCGTGCTTCGACCTGGGAGTCAGAGCCTCGAAAAGTAGACGTGGAGTTGGGAGCCCTCGGACTCCACGCGGCGCATCCGCACCGCTGGATCTTCGAGATCGGCCACGACATGCAGCTCCTGACCTACATCCCCAGTATGAAGGCCAGTCCGGATTGCCGAAACGTGGCTCGTACCGACCGCCAGATTGCGATCTGAGAAGGGTCGGGAGATACCCAGAATCTTGACGACCTGCCTCGGAGTACCGGTATCCAATCGAAAGACCACCAACTGATCGGTGTCGAAGGGACCATCGCCCCACAGAGTCAGGACAGTCTGATCCTGGGACTCCTGCCAGGTAATGCGATCGACGCCGGTCAGCACCAGATCGGCAGGTGGACGGGCGGGGGTCTTCCTTTGCGTGCCGGCCTGCTTCTGGTTCTGCTTGCCGGCCTGCTTCGGGCGAGCTCGGGGAGTTGGCTCTCCTCGACTACTCTGGCTTGGCGTCAGTGATTCGGACGTAGTGTCCTCTCCTTCCGCGTCCCCCAATCTGGCCTCGACCTGGGTAGGGTCCTCGAAGTCATAGACGGCAATGATGTCTCTGCCGTCAGGCACCTCTTTGCCATCCGTCACGACAACCTCGGCAGGCGTCGTTTGCCCCCGATCCGAGCTGCTGGACCAGGGCCACTCGTATCCATCCATGTACTTCAGATAGACGACGATGCCGACAAGAATGCCCAGAAAGGCCATGAGGAGAAAAAGCCAGAGCTCGCGACGCTGCCACCAGGGTTTCGGTTGCGCTTCTTCGAGCTCGGCACCATCGTCCGGCAGGAGCTCGAAATCCTCACTCGACGAAATCGATGCCCCAGGTGCGGTCGGAAGCACACCAGCGAGGTCGAGAGGGTCCTCCTCGAGGACCGTCTCCTGCACCACAGCTTCGATGACCTCTTCTACATGCTCTGCCTCGTCTTCGACTGCCTCCGCAATCTCCGGCTCGAGCTCTGCCGCCTCGGCAATCTCGGTCTTGCTGTCCTCGCCTTCGATTGTCTCGAGGGTTTCGACCCCCGGCTCCGACCGGTCGACGGACTCCAGAGCCACCTCCAACTCGTCGCCAGTCTCTTGCGAGTTGGTGTCGGTCACGAACTGCTCTGCCTCGATCAGACGTGGTTCCGATTCGCCCACCCCTGAGCTCTCGTCGGCCGGTGTCTCCAGTGGACGCTCCGCAACGACCTCGAACTCCTCCCAGAGATCGTCCAGTGTGACTTCGGCGGCTACGTCTCGCGCTGTCTCCTGCTCCGTGACCTCGACTTCGACTCCAGGACTCTCCACCTCCATGTCCAGCAAGGGCACGCCTCTCTGATGATAGTGATCCAGCACTACCGGCAAGAGCTTCTGGCTGGCCTCATCGAGGCTTGTGAAGCGCACGGTCACGCCAGCAACATCGCCCGTCGTTGGCAGCGGGTCGTGCACTCGAGTGACTTTTCCTTCGCCTCGCAGCAGGCGGAATCCATCGCGAATGCGCAACTCGAAGCGCAGGGGCGAGCTGACTCGTTCCCTGGGCTCGACCTCGAGAAACAATCCCGATGGGGAGATCCTGGAGGCGCAGCTGTTGAGAAAATCCTCGAAGCTGGAGAATTCCAGAACAACGAGCGGTTCATCCGGCTCGACAGGCGAGCTACTCGACGACGTAGGGTCCTGGGGGTAGCCGGTCATCAGGTAAATCCGGGCGCCACTAGGCTAACGGTTGCCCCCATTCTAGCGCCAAAACCGACTCTCGGCTGTGAATTGTCGTCTCACGCCGGGAGCATCGGAGGTAAACTCACGGCTCGAAAGGCCGAGGTCCCGACGACACCGGGGCCGGAGTCGAAGTCGGGAGAACATCAAGCGTGGAACTGATCCGCAATTTCTGCATCATCGCTCACATCGATCATGGCAAGTCGACGCTGGCCGATCGACTGATCCAGAGCTGTGGTGGGGTCGAAGACCGGGAGTTTCGGGACCAGATTCTCGACTCCATGGATATTGAACGAGAGCGTGGGATCACGATCAAGAGCAATACCGTGAGCCTCCTCTACAAAGCTCAGGATGGCAATCAGTACACGCTCAACCTGATCGACACACCCGGACATGTCGACTTTTCGCACGAGGTTCGCCGTTCTCTGATGTCCTGCGAAGGCGCACTGCTGCTAGTCGATGCATCTCAGGGTGTCGAGGCGCAGACCGTGGCCAACCTCTACTTGGCACTGGAGTACGACCTCGAGGTGGTGCCGGTCATCAACAAGATCGACTTGCCGTCCGCCGATGTCGAGCGGGCGCGAGAGGAGATTTCAGAAGACCTCGGACTCGATCCCTACGAAGCTGCACTCTGCTCAGCCAAACAGGGCACCGGCATCGAGGCTGTGCTCGAAGCGGTGGTTCAGAAGCTCCCTCCACCCACCGGAGACCCCGCAGCCAGGCTCCAGGCACTGATCTTCGATGCGCAGTACGACGTCTATCGAGGTGTCGTCATGCTCTGTCGCGTCAAGGAAGGTCGTCTTCGAGCAGGCCAACGAATTCGTCTGATGCACTCCGACAAGGAATTCGAAGTGGAAGAAGTCGGGCAACTGCAGCTTCGCAGGGTCGAGACCGACGAATTGTCTGCCGGATCGGTAGGCTACGTCATTGCTGGCATCAAGACCGTACGAGACATCGCGATCGGCGACACCATCACCGATGCCAAGAGCCCAGCCAGCGAGCCTCTGCCTGGCTACAAGGAAGCCAAACCCGTCGTCTTCTCTTCGATCTATCCAATGTCAACGGACGACTACGAGGATCTCGCAACAGCTCTCGACAAGCTGGCCCTCAATGACGCCGCCCTGACCTACGAAAAGGACTCTTCCGCCGCCCTCGGATTCGGCTTTCGCTGCGGGTTCCTGGGCCTGCTACACCTCGATGTCGTGCAAGAGAGGCTGCGACGGGAATACGACCTGTCCCTGATTTTGTCGGCTCCATCCGTGCGATACGAAATCACGCTCAGCAGTGGCGAGGAGATCGCCGTCGACAATCCGACCCTCTATCCCGACCCGTCCCAGATCGAGAGTGCCACCGAGCCCTACATCAAGGCCTCGATCATGATGCCCGAGCGCTACATCGGGGTCGTCATGGAGCTGTGTCGTGAGAAGCGCGGATTGAACACGACCTTCAACTACTTGGCCGTTGGCCGAGTCGAGCTGACTTCCGAGCTGCCGCTGGCCGAGGTGTTGTTCGATTTCTACGACAAGCTCAAGACCGTCACGCAAGGGTATGGGTCCTTCGACTACGACATGCTGGACTACCGGCCAACCGATCTGGTCAAGGTCGATATTCTGGTGAATGGCGAGCCGGTCGACGCACTCTCACAACTGGTGCATCGGGACATGTCCCGAGCCAGGGCAATGCGCTACTGCGAGCGGCTCGAAGAGACGATCCCACGTCAGCAGTTCAAGATCGCTATTCAGGGGGCGATCGGCGGCCAGATCATCGCCCGGTCCACGATCAACGCCTACCGCAAAGATGTGACGGCCAAGTGCTACGGCGGAGACATCACTCGCAAGAGAAAGCTGCTGGAAAAGCAGCGCGAAGGCAAGAAGCGGATGAAGGTGGTCGGGGCCGTGGAGATCCCACAATCAGCGTTCATGGCGGTACTCAAGTCCGACTCCCAGAAGTGAGTGATTTCAACGGCCCAGGGCTCTACATCCACGTTCCGTTCTGTACCCACATCTGCCCCTATTGCGATTTCTCGGTCCTGACTGGAGATCGCTCCTGGCAGGACCGCTACCTGACCCACCTGTTGCTCGAGATCGAGCTGCTGGCGGACTCCGGCTGGCCAGACCTGCTGCGGGATCCGCCACAACGGCTGTTCGAGACGATCTACCTCGGTGGCGGCACTCCCTCGATGCTGCCGCCGAGGGATCTCGAGAGGCTGCTCGAAGCCGTTCGATCCAAACTGCAAGTCCGCGACGATGTCTGGTTGTTCCTCGAGGCCAATCCGGAGGATGTCAACGCAGACTCGGTGACGGCGTGGCGAGAGATGGGATTTCGGACGATCAGTCTGGGCGTACAGTCCTTTTCCCAGCGCTCTCTTTCCTTTCTGGGCCGACAACACTCGCCGCGAATCGCCAAGCAGAGTCTCGACATCGCCCTCGAAGCTGGCTTCGACACCGTTGCCATGGATCTAATCTACGGCCTGCCAGGCCAGACCCCGATGGACTGGCGCCGCGATCTCGACCAGGCTCTGGCAGCGGGGCCACAACATCTCTCCTGCTATCAGCTGACCGTTCATCCCCGAACCCCTTTCGGCTTCCGCCAACAGCGGGGTGAACTGGTGGAGATGGGCAACGACGAGCAAGCCGACCTCTTCCTGCTCACCCATCATCACCTGGGCAACGGCGGTCTGCCGGGCTACGAGGTCTCCAATTTTGCAGCCGGCCGGGAGCACCGGTCCCTCCACAACCAGAAATACTGGACTCATGCGCCCTACCTCGGTCTCGGTCCCTCCGCTCACTCGTTCTCTGGCCGTCGGAGATGGTGGAATGCTCGCAAGATCAAGGGTTGGATGGCACCTTTGGGAAAAGGCCGTTTGCCCATCGAGAGCCATGAGGAACTGGGCGCCGGAAGTCTCGTTCTCGAGCGTCTGATGATGGGACTGAGAACCTACGCCGGAGTCGACTTCGCGGACCTGCCCGACGGACTGGGGCCGGCGCTGTGGGAGAGCAACCGAGTGACGATCGAACGACTCGTCGAGAGCGGACTGGCGACGATCGATCGATCCCGTCTGCTACCGACGCTGGATGGCCTGGCCGTTGCGGATACCCTCGCCCGTTCGTTCGATCTGGGCGGCCTGCCGGAAGGCAAGGCCGGCGAATCGATGCGGTAGCATCTTCGGTGGCCGTTGGCCCACAGACTTCAAGGAGAACCCATGCAAGGCAGCGTTACGGTAGTGGACCATCCCCTCATTCAACACAAGCTGACGCTGATGAGAAGGAAGCAGACCTGTACCGCTTCGTTCCGAGCCCTGCTCTCCGAGATCAGCATGCTGCTCGCGTACGAGGTCACCCGCGACCTGCCGCTGACTCTGCACGAGATCGAGACGCCATTGGCGAAAACTCGGGCGCCCTTGCTGGATGGCAAGAAGATCGTCCTGGTTGGGGTCCTGAGGGCCGGGCTGGGCCTCCTGGACGGAATGCTGCATATCCTGCCGTCGGCCAGAGTGGGACACATCGGGCTGAGACGAGACGAGACGACACACAGCCCCAGCGAGTACTACTTCAAACTGCCAGGCGACCTCCACGAGCGAGACGTGCTGCTCGTCGATCCGATGCTCGCGACCGGCAACACGGCGGTCGCTGCCGTTGATCGGATCCAGCTGCAAGAACCACGCTCACTCAAGGTGGTGAGCCTGTTGGCCGCGCCGGAAGGCATCACGAACTTCCACGCTCACCACCCGGAGGTACCCATCGTAACGGCCGCGGTCGATGAACGACTGGACGAGAGGGCCTATATCGTGCCGGGGCTGGGTGATGCTGGAGACAGGATGTTCGGCACCCGAGCCGACTAGAGACCGAGCTTCTCCAGATCCTCCGGAGTGTCTACATCTATCAGCGGAGCTGGGTCCGTGAGTGGCAGCTCGACAACGTTGTCGGCGTGACGCGAGAACAGCTGCCGCCCTCCTGCGTCTCCCACCAACCCTGCCAACTCATGAAAGAGACTTCGAGCGAAGAGAACAGGTGCGCCTCGTTCTCCCTCGAAGGTTGGCACCACGATCGGCCCACCGGTGACCTCGAACGACAGGATCAGCCGATCGATCAAGTCGCAGCCGAGGAGCGGTTGATCCGCCGGGATGAACAGCGCTCCCGAGGCCTCGAGACCGATCGCCGAGAGACCCGACTTCACAGAGCTGGCCTGACCTTCCATGAATGCCGGGTTGGCGACGATTCTGACCCTGAGCCCTGCCAGAACGTCAGAGACCCGGTCCGCCTCGTGCCCGACGACTACGATGAGCTCCGCGACTCTCGATTCCAGGGCAGCCTTCGCGACTCTCGCGACGAGAGGTTCGCCATCGATGGGCCAGAGCTGTTTCGGCACCGCCGCCATGAATCGCCGTGAAGGGCCAGCAGCCAGCAGCACACCCGTGACGGTCGAGCTATCCGGCATTCTTTGGAGAGCCTGACTGGCCATGATGGACCGCGACCATCTGAGCAGCGATGGCCAGGGCGATCTCCACCGCCCGACGCCCACCGAGATCGAGCCCAATGGGGGCGTGCAACCGTCTCAGTTCCTCGTCAGAGAATCCCCTCTCCAAGAGTGTCGATACCCTCTTCCGGTGTGATTTCTTCGAACCGAGGACTCCGATGTACCGGGCAGGGCTGCGCAGGGCCGATTCGATGGCCGGCAAGTCGATTTTGGGGTCGTGGCTGAGCACTGCGACGAAAGTACTCGCGTCGATTCCAACCTCCGAGAGAGCCTCCTGCGGCCAGGCCCCGACGAGTTGGTCTGCTTTGGCAAACCGCTCTTGTTCCAAGAATGCCGACCGTGGATCTACCAGAATCGTCTCGAAACCGAGGTCCCCCGCGAACTCGATCAGGTGGGCCGCAACGTGAACCGCACCAATGACCACCAATCTCGGGGGCGGTGCCAGAACCTCGAAAAAGACATCCACCGTGTGAGCCTCGCGGTCGAAGGTCTTGCGGCCGCATTGTTGGGTAGGAATCAGCTGTTCGGCGTAGAGGGCAGCCCGCTGATTCAGTCGCGGCGAACCGAGATCACCGAGCGTCTGACCGCCTGGCCAAACCAAGAGCTGGTACCCAGTGCCCGGGCCCGCCACGACAGTCGCCAACGCTACTAACTCCTCCTGGTCCGTGATAGAGCGTCGAATCGCCTCCAGCATGACCTCCTGCACCTCAGGCACCCTCTCGATGAACACTTCGATCTCACCGCCACAGCTCAGGCCCAGGCTCCAGGCCTCCTCGTCCTCCACTCCATAGCTCACCAAAGTACTTTGACTCGAAGCGAGCACCCTCTCGGCTTCCTGACAGACTGCCGCCTCGATGCAGCCGCCGCTGACCGAGCCAGCCATCTGCCCGTCATCCCGGATTGCCATCTTCGAGCCCAGAGGGCGGGGTGCCGACCCCCAGACCTTGACTACTGTGGCCAAGGCCACTCCGAAGCCCTGTCTTCTCCAAGCTTCGATCTCTTCGATGAGCTGTCGCATGATCGTCGGATCTTCCTTCCGGCCTCAGGGGTGCTCGTGGCAGGCCTGGCCGTTCGCTAGTAAGTGCAGGAGATTATGGATCGACCCTCCTTCGCGATCAAGACGTCGACCTGCGCCGAAGCCTCGTGCGCCGCCAGAAAACGGCATCGAGGCTCAATAGTCCGGCCGCCAACAGAACCGCCAGGAGCCTTGGCTGCTGCATTGTGAAATCGACGCCAGAGGAGTAGTCTTACGGTATTGAGACAGATAGGACCTCGACAGACCCTGCAAGGAGGGGGAGGTAGCCATGAAAAACCGCGAAGACCGTGGCCAATTCCTATTCGCCGCCGGGCGCGGCGCGATCCTCGTGTGTGCCGCAATACTCCTGGTGCTTTCCGTGGCCGGACCCGCCGACGGTGCAACCGAGGACTCAGCCTTCCTGGTCGCCAAAGGACGGGTGACCTATCGGGTCTACTGCATCAACTGTCACGGCGCCAAAGCCAAGGGCGACGGCACGTTGGCTGAGCTTCTGACTGTCCAACCGACCGACCTGACACTCCTCACCCAGGAGAGCGGCGGGACGTTTCCCGCCGACCGTGTCATGAAGTCTATCGACGGCCGCGAGCAGATTCGCGGACACGGCATGAAGGAGATGCCGGTGTGGGGCGACGTCTTTCAGACGTCCGGTGCGGAACCTCCCGGCGGGGACGAGACGGCAGAAGAACGGGCCCATCGGAAGATCCGTGAGCTCGTGCTCTATCTGGACTCCGTGCAGGTCGAATGATCTCGATAGGCTGACCGATGAAAGGGGGTCGCGGACGACCCCCCGATTGATCTATTTCTTCAGCCTCCCAGCAGGCCCTTCACTTCTCCATCCTCCAGATCCATCCGACTCGCCTGCGGCGTGACCGGCAGGCCAGGCATACGCATGATGTCGCCCAGCAGCGGCACCACGAATCCGGCTCCGGCCGAGACCACGAAATCACGCACCGTAATACCGAAATCCGTCGGTCTCCCCGCTAGAGTCGGATCGTCCGTCAGCGAGGTCGGCGTCTTGGCCATGCAGATCGGCAGGTTGTCGTAGCCCAACTCTTCGATCCTCTTGAGCTGGCGCTCCGCGGGCTTGGTATAGGCGATTTCGCTGGCTCCATACATGGACCGAGCGATCTTGCCGATCTTGTTCTTCACCGGCTCCGACCAATCGTAGAGCGGTCGGAAAGGACCTGATGCCTTCTCGGCGTGATGGACGAGGGTTTCGGCCAACTCGACACCGCCGTCGCCTCCTTTGTCGAAGATATCCGACACGGCAAACGGAGCCCCCATGGCTTCGCAGGCCTCACGCACCACCGCAATCTCGTCAGGGGTGTCGGCACCGAACTTGTTGAGGGCCACCACGGGGGTTTCTCCAAAGGCGCGAATGTTCTCGACGTGCTTGCGAAGATTGCCCAGGCCACGCTCGACGGCCTGCGCATCCGGCTTGTCCAAGTCCGCCTTGGCCACCCCTCCATGCCGCTTCAGCGCCCTGATCGTTGCCACCAAGACGACAGCGGCGGGATCGAGGCCGGCGGAAACACACTTGATATCGAAGAACTTCTCCGCCCCGAGATCGAAGCCGAATCCGGCTTCGGTGATCGTCCAATCGCTATACGCCATGGCCATCTTGGTGGCGATGACCGAGTTGCAGCCGTGGGCGATGTTGGCGAAGGGCCCACCGTGAACCATCGCCGGAACACCCTCACCTGTCTGCACGAGATTCGGCATCAGCGCATCCCTCAGAAGAACCATCATGGCGCCGACGGCTTCCAGGTCGGCGGCCTTTACCGGCTCGTTTCTGTAGGTAAAGGCCACGAGCAGCCTGGCCAGACGTGCCCTGAGGTCATTTTCGTTCTCGGCGAGACAGAGCACAGCCATGATTTCGGAGGCCGGCGTGATGTCGAAGCCGGTCTCTCGGGGAACACCCTGCAGCTTGCCGCCAAGGCCGATCACGACGTGGCGCAGGGCTCGGTCGTTGAGATCGATGACCCGACGCCAGAGGACCTGCCGAGAATCGATCCTCGGCTTCTTGCCGTGGTAGATGTGATTGTCAACGATCGCAGCGAGCAGATTGTTGGCCGAGGTGATGGCGTGAAAGTCACCCGTGAAATGGAGATTGATGTCGGCTGTCGGCACCAGAACGGACTTGCCGCCACCTGTGGCGCCCCCCTTCAAGCCGAATGTCGGTCCCAGAGAGGGTTCACGAAGCGCCAGACAGACTTGCTTGCCGATCTTGGCCATGCCCTGAGCCAGACCGATCGAGGTGGTCGTCTTGCCCTCTCCAGCGCTGGTCGGTGTGATCGCCGAGACCAGAACCAGCTTGCCGGGCGCCCTGCCGCTGTCTCGCGCTTCGGGCCGGATCTTCGCCTTGTCATCGCCATAGGGCACCAGGTGTTCGGGTCTTACTCCGAGATCCGCTGCGACTTCTCCGATCGGACGGGGCACAGGTGTCGGGCTCATGAGTTCAGTCTCCTTGTGTCTGGAAGCACGGACGTGCGGCAGGACCTAAAGTCTCCGCCGATTATCTCAGAATCCACAGCATCGCAAAGCCGCCGGCCTCACCCGCTCACCTCTCTGCAGGACGACGAGGGTCCGAAGCAAGAGGTTCTACCACCGAGGGGTGGATCGGCACTGGGAGTGCATTGTTTCATCTACCGAGGGGTGCCGCCACGACTTCTCAGGCAGGCTCGAACCCCGCCCGGACAGGTGGGGTTTGATCAACGATCCGATTAGGGGTAGTCTGGCCACCGCAGGTCTGCTTCGAACACCTTTCAGTCAGACTCCAGGAGGAACGATCGATGGCACGTACCAGGGTTGTGATCATGGGTGCAGCAGGACGTGATTTCCACAATTTCAACTGCTTGTTTCGCGATAACTCCGACTATGACGTCGTGGCTTTCACGGCCACCCAGATTCCCGACATCGAGGGTCGCACCTACCCCACCGAGCTAGCAGGTGACCTCTACCCGGAGGGCGTCCCCATCCACGCAGAGGAGGACCTGGAAGCGATCGTCAGGGAGAAGAAGGTCGATGAGGTCTGGTTCTCGTATTCGGATGTGCCCTTCGACTACGTCATGGACAAGGCCAGTCGGGTGATCGGCTGGGGGAGCCACTTCGGAGTCTGCTCGGTGAGCAAGACCATGTTGGCTTCCTCCAAACCGGTCATCGCGATCACCGCCGTGCGAACGGGTGTCGGCAAGTCGCAGACCAGTCGTTACGTCTCCAGGATCCTGAGGCAACTCGGCAAGAAGGTGGTGGCGGTCCGCCACCCCATGCCTTACGGAGATCTATCGAAGCAGATCTGCCAGAGGTTCGCCGCCTATGAGGACCTCGACCGCCATGAATGCACGATCGAAGAGCGCGAGGAGTACGAGCCGCACATCGACAACGGCTTCGTCGTCTATGCCGGAATCGACTACGAGAAGATCCTGCGGGAGGCGGAGAAGGAAGCCGACCTGATCCTCTGGGACGGGGGCAACAACGACACACCCTTCTACCGACCCGACCTCTTCATGACCCTGGTGGACCCCCACCGGCCGGGCCACGAACTGAGCTATTTCCCTGGCGAGACCAACTTCTTGCTGGCCGACATGTTGATCGTCAACAAGGTGGAGACGGCGAACCCCGAGGATCTGCAGACCGTGCTGGACAACTGCCAGGCCTACAACCCCGAAGCGGAAGTGGTGCAGTGTCGCTCCGCCATCACCGTGGATCAGCCAGAGTTGATTCGCGGCAAGCGGGCCCTGGTCATCGAAGATGGACCGACTCTGACCCATGGTGGGATGAGCTATGGGGCCGGCTGGTTCGCGGCTCAGAACTCAGGTGCCGCCGAGATCGTCGATCCTGTTCCCTACGCCGTCGGCTCGATCAAGGACACCTACGAGGCCTATCCCAACTCGAGAAGGGTCCTACCCGCAATGGGCTACGGTGAGGACCAGATCCGCGAATTGGAGGCCACGATCAACGCTGTCGACGCGGATGTTGTGGTGGAGGGCACTCCCATCGAGCTTGGGAGAGTCCTCAAGATCAACAAGCCGGTCGCCAATGTCCGTTATGAGCTGGAGGAACTGGAGCCGGGAGCTATCGAGCGGGCGGTCAGAGCGGTAGCGGAGACAGAGTCCTCCTGAGGGAGCTCCTGAGAATCAGGGTGTTGCGGCGGGAGACGGCTTCTGGCTCTTCTTGGAGGCCGTGTCCTGTTGCTTCTTCTGGGTTTCTGTCGGCAACGGAGCCAGGACCATGACCATTCGACGCCCATCGAGACGAGACCTCGACTCGACGGTTCCGACGTCGGCCAATGCCTTGGTTACCTTGTCCAAGATCTGCACTCCCAGCTCTGGCCTGCGCAGCTGGCGATAGCGGAAGAAGATGGTCACTTTGACCTTCTTCCCGGTCTCGAGGAACCGGCGGGCACGCTTCGTCTTGATCTCGTAGTCGTGCTCGTCGATGCTCGGCCGGTACTTCACTTCCTTGACCTCGATGACGTGGGTCTTCTTCCTGGCCTCACGGGCCTTCTTCTCTTTTTCGTACTTGAGCTTGCCCCAATCGAGAATTCGGACAACCGGCGGGTTTGCACCGGCACCGACCTCGACGAGATCCAGACCGCTGTCCTCGGCCCTCTTGCGGGCATCCTCCAATGGCACTACGCCCAACTGGGCACCGTCGACGTCGATGAGCCGCACCGGACTCTTTCGAATCTGGCGATTTACGCGGGGCTGAATATCCTTACTAATTTCTAGACTCCTTTCCAGTATGGCTTAAGTTCGGTTGTGGGACCACGACGAACAAAGCGAGCAACTCAGAGCTCACCTGGTTTCCGAAGCATCGAAGGGGACTAACACTGAACAGTCACGCTGGTAGGAGGGGCCCAAGTGCAGGGACCGGGCACGCAACCGTTGCGATGGAAGACGTGAAAAACACGAATTGCAATGATACCACAAGCCTCCAGTTCGGACTGCCGCTGGAACCTCTCCAGCGTCGAAGCACTCTGAGACACAGGGTCGATTCTCAAGTGGGGTCGAGGCACTCCATGCCTTGCCGATCACAGGTGTGACTTCTCACGGTCAACCAGGAGCCCGGTGGTATAGGATCGAATCATCATGAAACGGCGTTTCTCAACGATCTTCGCTGCCATCCTGCTGGTTTCCTCCCTCGTCGCCTGCAGCGGCTCCTCGCCAGAAGGTGAAACTGACCAGGCTCCGAATCCGGAAGCCAGCGTCACGTCCGAAGGAGAGCCCGCCATCCACGAAGACGGTTTCGAGGCTGGCGACGAGCGGGAGTGGACGGAATCGGTCGTCGCTCCCGACGACGAGAATGACGAGCCCGAAGTCCCATAGGCGACTGTGGGATCAGAGCTCCGGATCGTCCTGAGCCGCTCGGCTAGGTGGGGTTGACCCTGAGTACCCGAGCTCCGTGACTGGAAGTCGGTCGATGACTCTCTCTTCCACCTCAGCCCCGACTTCGCCTGCGCTACGACGGCAAGTCTACGACTCCGCCAAGAGACCTCATCCAGCGATCGAAGAAGCCCAGGAGCTGGTCCGGTTCTGGGATCTGGTCCTGCAGTGGAGTCGACGCAACATCAAGCTCCGGTACAAGCGGTCCATTCTCGGAGTCCTTTGGACCCTGCTCGAACCGTTGATGTTGATGACGATCCTGACGATCGTCTTCTCCCAGGTGTTTCGTTTCGAGGCCGGCGACTACCCCTATCCTCTCTACATCTTGTCGGGCTTGCTGTTGTTCGATTTCTTCAATCGTTCGACTCTACAGATCGTGGAAGAGACCGTTGCCAGCCTGGGCCTGGCGAGCCGCATCTATGTGCCCCGCAGCGCTTTCGCAGTTGCCACGGTGATCACCTATCTCGTGAGCTGGGCGATCGCCCTGATTCCACTCTTCGGGATCATGCTTTTCCTGCATCATCCTCTGTCCTGGGCTCTCGTGACCATCCCACTCGGCATGCTGATCACCGCCCTGTTCGCGTTGGGGGTAGGTCTCCTGGTCGCTACCCTGGGAGCCTTTTTTCACGACGTGAAGCTGACCTACCAGGTGCTGCTCACTGGGTGGCTCTACGCCACTCCCATCATTTATCCACTGGAGATCGTGCCGCCTCAGTTTCAGAAGTACTTCCTCCTCAATCCCCTTTATCACCTCGTGGTCCTGGTCCGAGACCCGGTCATTCTGGGCCGTGTGGCACCGGTCGAGAACTGGCTGGCTGCCATTGGCTTCAGCCTGGCCTCCCTGGCCGTAGGATGGTGGGTGTTTGCCACCCAGAGGAGCGTTTTTGACTACCGTAGCTGACACGGCACCGGCCCCCTCCCGGGAGAGTCCCCAGACCGTCGAGTCCGCGATCGCTCTGACCAGCATCGAAGTCCGCTTCTCGATGCCGACCGAGAGAATCGTCAGCTTCAAGGAGTATGTGCTGAAGCGCATCACCGGCAAACTCGAGCATCGTGAGCTCTGGGCCTTGCGATCGTTGGACCTGGACATCCGGCCTGGAGAGTTTGTCGGCGTCGTGGGGCGCAATGGAGCCGGCAAGAGCACACTTCTGAAAGTGATCTCCAGGGTTCTGACACCAACGGGCGGCCGGGTTGTGGTGCGAGGACAGGTCGCTCCCCTCTTGGAACTGGGCGCCGGATTCCACTACGACTTGACCGGCCGGGAGAACGTCTTCCTCAATGCAGCTCTCTTCGGCTACTCCAGTCGGGTCGTGCAGGCTCATCTCGCCGAGGTCATCGCCTTCTCCGAGCTCGAAGAGTTCATCGATTTGCCGATTCGCAACTACTCCAGCGGCATGCTGGCCCGCCTCGGATTTGCCGTGGCGACCATGTTCCGGCCCGACATCCTGTTGATCGACGAGCTGCTGGCCGTTGGCGACGCGGGGTTTCAGGAAAAGTGCCTGGCGAGGATCCATGAATTCCGGTCGCAAGGCACGGCGATCCTCCTGGTATCCCATCAAATGGAGGCCATTGCCGATCACTGCACTCGAGCCATCTGGATCGAGCGCGGACAATTGAAGGCCGCAGGACCGACAGACGAAGTCCTGCAACGGTACTCGGAAGGTTTTGCCGAATCCTGACGTGACCTTCGTGGTCCCCTCCCTGGGGGCCAGCCACTATCTGAAGGACTGCCTCGAGTCGGCAGCTGCCTCGGAAGGTGTGCGAGTCGAAGTTCTTCTGGTTCACCCTCCAACCATGGAGCCGCGGTTCGAATCGGTACCGGGACTGAAGCTCGTGGCTACCCACCGTGGAGTTGGCTTTTCCGAGGCCTGCAACCTGGGCATCGCCGTGAGCACCTCGGAATACGTCGCGCTGCTCAATGACGACGCCACGATCGAGCCCGATTGGGCCTCCACCCTGATCGCGGCGTTGGGCGCAGCGCCGCGGGCCGCCGCTGCTCAAGGACTGAACCTGCAGATGCTGCAACCGGACCGAGTGGATGGGCGGGGCCTCGAATGGAACCGCAGCTGGCAGGCTATCCAAAAGGGTCACGGGGACGCTGCTCCGACGGTCAGCCTGCCGGCAGAGGAGACCTTTGGCGTGTCAGCTACGGCAGCACTCTACAAGCGCGCGGCACTGGACGCAGTGGCCCTGGCGGATTCGGAGTTCTTCGACGTCCGACTCGAGTCCTACTACGAGGATGTGGACCTCGCCTGCCGACTCCGAGCTGCCGGCTACACGGCCCTCTCGGTACCGGCAGCGCGAGCCTTTCACGCCAGTGGGACAACCACCAAGAAGCAGCCCATGCACCGCTACAGCCTGATCTATGGCAATCGGTACCTGGTCTTGGCTCGAACCCAGGGCCGAACGTTCTGGAGTCACCTCCCGAAGCTCCTCGGCCGAGACATGCTCGACCTTGGACGGGCAGCTGTCGATCTCGACGTTCGAAAATCTGTCGGTATCCTGGATGGCTGGGTGCGAGCCGCGACCAACCTCAGCCTCTTCGCCAACACGGGTGAGCCACAAATCGGCGTCGATCACCGACACAAACCCGAGTAGAGTTAGCGGAGTGTCAACTACTACTCCAGGTCGCACCACAGGCCCGGTCCTGACAGGAATCGCGGTCAATTGGCACTGCGACGAAGAGCTTCTGAAGCTTGCGGAGGCCTGGCCCGTAGACAGCCGATTCGAGCTGATCGTCGTTGACAACTCCAGATCTCTGGGAGGAGGGCTCGTCGGCGCCCGGCTCCTCGAGCCGGAAAGGAATCTCGGTTTCGGAGGCGCTGTCAACGCCGCCCTCGAAGTGACAGAGGCGCCGATAATTCTGATCCTCAACGCCGATGTCAGGCCAGCGCCGGCAGCCTTGGAGAGATTGATCGAAGGTCTGGAGCATCATCCCGAGGCTGCGGGCCTGGCTCCCAGGCTCGTGTCGACAGACGGCAGCACCCAGCATCGATGGCAGCTTCGTCCCATCCCACACTCCTCTACCCTCCTTCTCCAGTCGCTGATGATTCCAGCCGGTCAGGGACCGGCGGACGAGCCGTCTGCAGGAACAGTCGTGGAACAACCGGCCGCGGCCGCCCTCGCCCTGCGACGCAGCGCTCTGGAAGAGATCGGTGGCTTCGACGCGGAGTTCTTTCCGGCCTGGTTCGAGGACGTCGATCTGGCGCGGCGTCTGCTGATGGCTGGTCGGACCCTGGTCTATTGGCCCGCTGCGAGCTTCGAGCACCGGCTCGGAGCCACGGTGCCGAAGTTGGGATACGGCCCATTCCTCTGGACCTACTACCGGAACCTGGGGCGATACTTGGGCAAGCACCACTCGAAGGCGTCGGCTATCGTCGCCCGATCGCTGACTGCAGCCGCAGCCACGGTCAGGATGCCGTTGCTGGTTCTTCGAAAGCCGAGTCGCGCTGCCTCACGCCGTGAAGCGCTCAGCGGCCTGTCCGAGCTGCTCCTCGGAGCGCTGACCGGTTGGAAGCTACCTCGCTCCCGCAGTCGGAGCCCCCATGATGAACCCCACTCGGAAGCATCAGGAGGCTGAGTCGTGGAAGCGGGGAAAGTCGCCGTTTGCATCATCACGTTCAACTCCGAGGGCGACCTGCGAGGCTGCCTCGAGTCGGTGAGCGCCTTGCGCCACAGACCACTCGAGCTGGTGGTCGTGGACTGCGCCAGTACCGACGACAGCGTCGGTGTTGTCGATCGGGAGCACCCGCCTGAAATTCCGCTGGTGCACCGCTCCCTGTCAGCGAACCTTGGCTTTGCTGGCGGCATGAACGAAGCGCTGGCTCAGACCGAGGCACCGTGGGTGCTGACCCTGAACCCCGACGCCCGACCGGATCCACACTACGTCTCGCGCCTCCTCGAACGAGCAGTGAAGCATCCCGACGTTCGGGTAGGTGCTCTCGCCGGCAGGCTGACCCGGCCCCGACACTCATCCGAAGCAGAGCTTCTGGACGCCTGCGGCATGGTCCTGTCACCCACCTGGCGCCATTTCGATCGCGGCTCGGGCGAACCGGTCGAGGGGCGATGGACGCTCGCCGACAGGGTGTTCGGCGCCACGGGTGCGGCTTCGCTCTTTCGTCGCCAGGCGTTGGACGATGCGGCCGTCGACGGCGAGATCTTTCTCTCCGAGTTCCACTCCTTCCGCGAGGATGCCGAGCTCTGCTTCCGGCTCCAGGAACGGGGTTGGGAGGTTCTCTATGAGCCCGGCGCCCTCTGCGAGCATCGCCGGCACAACCTGCCGAGTCGGCGCCGGAAGATGTCCCAGCAGGTCAACATGCACTCGTTGAAAAACCGCTACCTCTTGCGGTGCTATCACCAGAACGGCATGAATCTTCTGCTGACGGGTGTCCCGGCCCTATTTCGCGACCTGGCCGCCTTCGCCTATGTGCTGCTCATGGAGAGGAGCTCTCTTGCTGCCTATGGATGGCTCTGGAAACATCGGCGAGAGATCCGCCGCCGTCGACATGTGATCCGTAGTCGGTGCACGGTCAGCGATGCGGCCATCAATCGATGGTTCTTTCGAAAGGGACTTCCTCTTTGAGCCCCTTGAAGGTAGCCCTGATCGGCAGCCGCGGGATTCCGGCCCGCTATGGTGGTTACGAGACCCTCATGGAGGAGCTCTCTACTCGGCTCGCTCGTTCGGGCCTCGATGTAACGGTCTACTGCCGCAGTCACTACACACCTCGCGACATGGGCTGCTACCGAGGAGTGAAGCTCACCGTCCTACCGACCGTGCGAACCAAGTACCTGGATACTCCGATCCACACACTGCTCGCCTGCCTACATGCTGCACGCCAAGATTTCGACGCCGCGCTGGTCGTCAACTCGGTCAACGCCATCTTCGTTCCCCTGCTGAGAGTTGGCGGCACTCCGGTGGCTCTGCATGTCGATGGAATCGAGCGACAACGAGCCAAGTGGGGCCCTCTGGGACGGCTGGCGTACTCGCTATCCGAGCGACTGGCGGTCCTGGTCCCCACCACCCTGATCACCGATGCGGAAGTGATTCGCGAGTACTACCTCGAGAACCGCAAGGCCGACTCGACGGTGCTGAAATACGGAGTGGATCCGCAGCCCCTGCAGCCGGGCGAGACGATGCAGCGACTTGGCCTCGAGTCACGGCGGTTCTTCCTGTACGTCAGCCGGTTCGAGCCCGAGAACAATCCCCACCGCGTGGCAGAGGCCTACCGGGCTGTGGATGGCGACCTGCCCCTCGTGATGGTGGGAGGGGCCCCCTACGCAGATCGGTTCGTTCGAGGCTTTACGGAGGGCGCTGACCCCAGAGTCCTGTTCCCGGGACCAATCTATGGACAGGGCTATCAGGAGTTGCTTTCCCACTCGCTGGCCTACATCCATGCCACCGAGGTCGGAGGCACCCATCCGGCCCTTGTCGAGGCGATGGGTTATGGCAACTGCGTCGTGGTCAACGACACGCCCGAGAATCGGGAGGTGGCTGCCGAAACCGGCCTCTATTTCGATGCCCGGCGGCCATCGACTCTCACCGCACAGTTGCAGGCTCTGACTGGCGACCCGGATCTCAGGGAGGACCCCGCCCGTCGCGCCGCGGCCCTGGCGTCAGCTCGCTACAGCTGGCAAGCTGTCACCGAACAGTACGCGGCGCTATTCAGGCAACTGGCGGCGAAATCCCCCTAGGCCGGCTCGTGGCTAGTTCCCCAGATAGCCCAAAGCCTCGAGCTCTTCGAGGGTCTCCTCGTCCAGCCCTTGTCGTTCTCCTCGACCGGTACCAAGCTCTTTGCGGAGCGCGGCGTTGCGTCGGTTTACATCCGCCAGCAGCTTGAGAAGGCCTCTCATCTTCGGACTCTTCGCAGCCAGGTTGCTCTGCTCCAGCCGATCGTCGGGTAGATAGTACAACTCCTGGGACCTGGCAGTGATGACCTTCCAGTCGTCGGAGATCAGGGCCGCCCGAATCCCCGGTTCACCGTCTTCTGCTTCATCGTCGATCCCCGGAGCTCGCACAACCTTCTCGCCGTAGATCAGGGGTCGGTCCTCCTTACCCGCCAGGACTGGGAGGAGGCTGGCGCCCTGGAATTGGGCCGGAGCTTCGAGGCCCAGCAGGTCCAACAATGTCGGGGCGATGTCGATGAGGCTGACCCGCTCCTCGACCCGACTCCGTTCACCGGAAGGCAAACGGAGAATGAGCGGTACCCACAGCAACTCCTCATAGAGCTGGTCGTGAAGAAACTTGCCGTGCTCCTGAAACTCCTCACCGTGGTCCGAGAGCAACACGACGACCGTTCTCTCATCGGCCGCCAACGCGGCCTCGATCAACGCCCCGATGCGGCCGTCGATGTCTCGAATCTGGCCGTCGTAGAGGGCTTTCAGGTGCTCGATGTCTGCTTGGCTCGACGGATCGATCTGATTCCAGAAGACATCCCGCAGCTCGTTGAAGCTCTCGTCGTCCGTTTGCGCCAGCAGCGACTCTCGATCGGCGGAGATGGGGCCGTCATAGTCTTCAGCAAACCAGGAGTCATACGGTGGCAGCGGAGTGTAGGGATCGTGAACGTGATAGGTGTGGACGAACGCGAAGAAAGGTCTGGGACCCGTCTCCTGGATCCAGGCAATGGCGTCACCGACCTCATCTGTTCGCTTGTACTTCTCGAAGCCCCTGGCAAATCCGTAGAAGCCAGAGACATTGCCGCCGCCGTGGAACCCCGCAGTGGCGTACCCATTGGCCTGGAAAATCTCGGGCAGCGTCGGGACAGAAGCCGAGAGCACCTGCCCTGTCTTACCCTTGCTGTTTCGCACTCCATGCACCGACGGGTAGAGCGAGGTGAAGATGGACATGTGGGAATCGGCGGTGTGGTAGGAGGTGCTGTAGGCCCTCTCGAAGACCACCGACTCGGACGCCAGCGCATCGATGGCGGGTGAGGTCTCCCTGCCGTACCCATAGGTGCCCAGATGATCCGCTCGCAGGGTGTCGATGGAGATCAGGAGGACGTTGCATCCATCGCAGGAACTCTCGACCACGACCCCTTCTGGACTTCCCGAGCATCCGAGCGCCAGACCTGCCATCGGAAGAAGCAACGCTACCCGCCAACGGGATGTCCTCATCGCAGCTCGTTCCTTTGCCGCTGATCCGTCCTCGGCAGAGTGTCCAGAAACCCTTCCCTGGAAATCATGGACTCGAAAATCTTGTCGGTTACGATTCTGCGACCCAGAGCATTGAGATGGCAGCACTCGTCCGCGTAGGTGGTCTCTTGCGTATCGGAGAACACCTCAGTCAAATCGACGGTAAAGATGCCCTCTGCACCGAGCTCGCCATACAGTTCGCGGATTCGCGGGTACCATTCAGAGATGACCTGGGGCAGGTTCTCGCTGGTCAAGAAGTCACGTTTCTCGACGTCGCTGAGCGGCTTCGAGCTCGGAACGTACTGATTGGGCTGAATGACGAACAAAGTCAGCACCTGACCAGCCCGCCCGACCGCGTCAGCGCTTCTGATATAACTGCCGAGTTTGTCGAGAAAGACACCAGCGATATCTTCCAAGTCACCGCTGTCGGCGACCTGAGGATAGACACGCTCGTTGCCCTCCTCTTCATCCAACTCCGCCCTGCTCTCATTCACCGATTTCATCAGGACAGCCGTTGCCGCTCTCCAGAGCATGTGCACGAACATGCTGCGATTCAACACGGGTGCCGACGCAAAGCCGGTCACAGCGTTCTGCCAATCGCGATTTCTCGCCAGTCGGCCGATGAGCCTGAGCTCGGCTGGGCTGAAGGTTCCCTCCCCTAGCGTTCTCCAGTACTTCCACTTCGGGAAGTCGGCTGGAAACTCATGGTCCTCCACGTTGGTGCTGAATTGATGGACCTCGTTGAACCCGCCGATGAATATGGCGACGTCGATCGTTTCGAGGTAGTAGATGAAGTTGAACAGATCGATGGGCTGCTTGTAGCCTCCCAGCGTGAAGTTCAGGAATTCAACGCTCGTATATCCCTTCTCGGCGACAAGGGGAAGCAGGAGCTTCTCCAGCTGCTGCCGACGCACCTTGTCGATATGGAAGAAGATGTTCCCTGCCACCGAACCACCGAAGACACCCACTGCAAGGGAGCTTCCGTCCGACACGTAAGGGTAGGTCTTCTCGGAGATCAGTCCAGCGTTGTTGACGCCGTCAGCGCTCCAGGGCTCGAGCGTATATCCGAAATAGGGATGCAGCTGAAATTTCTGGTTGTTCCAGAACCTCACGTCGCCGGGGTTCTTCCCCGCCATGACGATATTGACTTGTCTGTTCTTCTCTGCCGCGAGATCAGCGTAGGTCAGATCCTCGAAAACGGACAGGTAGACCCACGAACCGACTTCCAGCAGAGCCAGCGTGAGCACGGTCAGGAGAAGAGCACTCGTAGCTTTTTTCACGATCTTGTCCCTGCACCGAGGCAGGGGAGGGTAGCCTCAGAACGCGTCGATTGTGCCAGAGCTTTTTGGCTTCGGCAAGCACTCGGCAACGATCGCCGGGCAAAGAAAAGACCCCCTGTGTAACCACAGAGGGCCTTCGACATAATCGGACAGGTAGACAGGCTTAACGGGTCGAAACGTACTCGTCCAGGTAGACGCTTCCCGAGACTCCAGCAGTGATGGCATCAGGATCGCCACCAGGAGCACCCAGGCGGACCTCGTCGATGTTGTGGTTCGCGAAGTTGAGGGTCTCTCTCCTGGCAAACTCAGTGCCATCTCGGTAGACCACGACAGTACCAGGGTTCCCCGCTGTCCAATCGATCTTGATCTCGCTGTCCTTGTTTCCCAGGAAGAACTCTCCGATGAACGCGAAGTCCCCGTTGTTGTTCCGCTGCAGCACCGCCAACCTGTAGGCCGATGCACCCCTCTTTACGGTGACGAACATATGCTGGCGAGAGGATGCCGCATCGTTGAAGGCCTTGAGGACACGAATCCGTCCAGGCTTGTCGTCCGGCCCATAGTCGGGCAACACGATGTCGTTGGGGTCGACTCGGAAGGTAATAACGACGTGAGATTCCGCATCCGGATGGGTCGAAGCGACGTAGGCCTGGTCCTGGTCCGTAATCTGGACCTCGAGGCCACAAGGACTGCCACCACAGGCGGTCCCGACCGAGCCCGTCAGCGCCGCGTTGGCGTTGACATCAAGGGCATTGGCGCTGGCCATTGCGGGCAAAAGAACAACTAGGGCTGCAAGCAAAACTGTGTACTTGATCTTGGTCATGGCAATCCTCCGTTTCGACGTCACCTTTTCCGGATGTACCTCTGCTCAACTCAACCTACAAAGCCTTTCCGGGTTTGTCAAGCTATCTTATAACAGAAACTGCATTTGTCTCGGTTCCACTGACTATCTATACGTAGACAGTGTCATTTTACGCCAAACTCCGCCACGCCGAGTCCAGTTGTGCTGTCATCCACGGCCACATTGTAGGCATGATCAGCCATCTCCAGGGATGTCGTCACGGTCCCTGCACCCCGGTACCGTCAATGCTCCACCAGAGTCTCGACGATCTGCTCGAGCTCTAGCAGTCGGAGTTCCATCTCCTCGACCCCCTGCAGCCGGGATTCGAGCTCGGCGATCCGGGCGTCCTTTTCAACCAGCTTCTCGTTCAGGCCTTGAATCGCCGCCAGGGCCACACCTGAAGTGTCCACTGACGTCAGTCCCTTGTTCGTTTTGCCCAAACCGAACGCGGCATGAAAGTCCTCGGCCATGGGACCGAGATGGCGCACGGAAGGGCTGTCGGCACGATAACTCCACTCGCTAATGGGCAGGGCGGCCACTTTCTCGAGAACCGACAGCCCATTCACGGTCTCGAACCCCCGCTTGGCGTCGCGGCTGGAAGTCTCCGTCACCGACTTGACCGTCAGATCGCCCGTAGCGTTGAGGTCCAGGATGGTGGTCGAGCCGTTCAACGCCTGCAAGCCCCCATTCTTGCGAACGCGAAACTTGCCATCTCCAGACGGGGTCGACATCTGGAGTACCGTCGCCAAAAGCGACATTTGCCAGACGTCCCCGGAATCCGAGTTCTCCCAGAACATCCGAACATCGCCAGGATTTTTCATATAGGCCAGAGTGCGGCCAGTAGTCGTCCCGGCGGTGGACTCCACGAGCAGCTGCGGTTCGTCCGCCTTGACGTGAAGATCCTGCAAGGGAACGCCGTAGGAGAAGTCGCCGACGCCCACACCCTCGGCATCCACCACCAAGGTCCCCGGATCCGCCCCGTGATTGAAGTTGACGATCGGCTCATAGTCGTCGTCGTACAGCCACAGACCGAGGCCCCCGACACCCACGTAGCTTCGGTAGCCGCCATATCCGGTGATACCGAACTGTCCCCAGTATGCGTAGGCACCATTGATGTCCAGCGTCTCCACCGGCGTGGTCGTGCCGATTCCGACCCTGGTTCCGTAGTAGCCATAGGCGGGAGTGAAGCTGACCTGTGGGTACGGATAGCCGGCAATGTGGTCCAGGGGATAGGGATACCCACCGTAATAAAAGCCCAGGTAGCCGTAGGAGTGGATCATCGACCAAGCCGCCGAAGAGTAAGGCCCTGGTTGATTGCCCAGGGCCGACCAGGTGTAGTTGGGGCGCAAGACCGGGTATACCGATAGGTAGTCGGCAAAGCCGGCGCCCTCGGGTATTGGAGCCTCGAACGATATCGGCCCACCGGTCCCCTCGCCGGAGAGTCGACGGCCGGGGCGCTCGACGGACATCGGTGCTCCACCCCGATTGCCTGCTGCGATCTGTTGACGAGTCTTGGCCAGGTCGCCTCGCAGGGTAGCCAGCTGAGCCCGTTTGACGTCCCGACTGACTGCCAGGCCCTGTTCTACAAAGAACATCCCGTTGTGGACACCCGCCTTCTTGTCGCGAGCCACAAAGACGACCTCGAGCTTGTAGCGGCCGTCGGGCATCGCAACCCGATTCGCCGGTTCGTCCTGCAGGCCTGGTCTCTGGTGCCGGAGTCCGGCCGATCTCCTGCCAAAGGAGGCCAGGTCGATCTGGATGGGCTCCCCCACCTCGAACCTCTGCCGACCCACGTAGCCATGCGGGCCCTGAATGCGCAGGGTCGCCCGCTCGTAAGCGATCTGTGGAGTGATCGTAAGGCCCGTTGCCGACAAGTTCTCGATGGCTACCACTCGAGCCTGCGGCCCCGGTGCGGCCACGGATGCCACCGCCACCAGGCTCATCAACGCCAATCCGACTATCGCTCTCGCCGTCATCGCCTCCTCCTTTTCGTAGGGGTTCCTAGACTTGTCCCATGGACACGGCCATATCGGCCTGCCAAGGGCCTCTCGTCTGAGATGAGATCTCGAGTTTGGCACGAGGCATTCCCCCCGAATGCACAGCTGACTCGAACAAATTCAGTATAACGGACGCGGCGAGCAAGTCGCCGATGATTCGACCAAGGGACCAGAGAGAAAAAGGCGCGTCTCCGGTCAGCCCGGAAACGCGCCCAAGAAAGCTATGCGGCGTGAGATTTGCGGCGGCTATGCCAACCTCACGCTGCGCTATCCTCTAGTGCTCGGCCAACGCCTGCACCAGCTCTTCGAGCTCGAGCAGTCGCTGCTCCAGCTCGCCGATCCTGGCGTCCTTCTCTTCCAGCTTCTGGTTCAGGCCCTGGATGGCCGCCAGCGCCACGCCGGCAGTGTCGACTGACGTCAGACCCTTGTCGGTCTTGCCGAGGCCGAATGCCGCGTGGAAGTCCTCCGACATCGGACCGAGGTGGCGAACCGACGGATTGTCGGCCTTGTAGCTCCACTCCGAGATCGGGAGTCCGGCCACCTTGTCCAAGACCGAGATCCCATCGACCGACTCGAATCCCAGCTTCTGCTCGCGACTCGAGGTCTGGGTCACCGATTTGACCGTCAGGTCACCTGTCGAGTTGAGGGCCATGATCTCCGTCGAGCCATTCAACGCCTGCAGGCCGCCGCTCTTCCGCACCCTGAATTTTCCCACCCCGGTGGGTGACGACATCTGTAGGACCGTAGAGAGCATCGACATCTGCCAGATGTCTCCGGAGTTGGTGTTCTCCCAGAAGAACCTCACATCACCGTTGTTCTTCAGGTAGGCGAGGGTGCGGCCTGTGGTCGCTCCGGTCGAATTCACCAGAATCTGAGGCTCGTTGTCCTCAATATGAAGCTTGGCTTCGGGAGTGAAGGTGCCAATCCCAAAATTCCCGTTGCTATTCAAGATGCCAACCTCGATCCCACCACCTATACCATCAATCAAGAACTTGTCATCGAAGGGTCCTACCCATGTCTCAAGACCAGTATCGCCCTCTTCGAGCACCATGAGACCCGATGTCGCGCCACGGATGTGCATTCGGGAGAATGCTTCTGGCGTCGTGGTACCTATTCCGACTTTTGCGGTTGAATCGATGTTGACCAAGTTCACATCAGGAACGGGCCGGGAGCTGTTGGTACTGGTTCCGATCTTAAAAACACCGCTGTCGTTATACGTGAACATGTAGTTGATCAGGCTTCCACCGCTCGTGTCCGAATCGAGAGACAGAAACGTCAGCCCGTCGTTGGCGCCATCAAAAATATCGATGTGATCTTGTGCGGCGTATGATTCCGTGTAAGACAGACCATCGACGTTGTCTGCCACTGTCTGACTGTCCGCCAGATGTTCGGCGTCGAGGAGTAGATCGTCACGCACCTCGCCCAGATCTGCCCGTTTGGCATCTCGACTGATCGCCAGTCCACTTTCGACGAAGAAGGTCCCCGAATGGACGTCGACTTTCTTGCCGCCGGCCAAGAAGATCGTTTCGAACCTGTACAGACCGTCGGTCAATCCTCGGCCAATCTCTACCTCATTGCGCTTGAGCGCAGACATTCCAGGCCTACCGAAACTACCTTCGGCAAGCAGATCTACCATGATTGGGCTACCACCCTCGAATCTCTGATTGAGGCTATAGCCATTTGGGCCTGTCACTCGCAGCGTTGCCTCCTCGTAGGCAACTCCGGTCGCGATCGAAAGGCCGGCTGCCGACACGCTTTCCGTCGCCACAGGTTGCGCCAGGACCGGCAGGGTCGCCAACACAAGCATGAACAATCCACAAGTTACTTTTGTCCTCATTCCTGTCTCCTTTCTGTTAGGTTTTTAGAAATCTCCCGCCGACTCGGCCGCATCGACCTGCCACGGAACATCTGGTTAGAAACCCTCGAAATCGCCACGAGGCATTACCCACCAAACTACATCGACTCGATAGAAACGAGTATATCGGAGGGAGGGTGTAGAACTGTGACGGATTTCACAATCGGGCCCGAGCCCGGGGTTCAAAGAAAGGGGCGCGTCTCCGATTCAGGTCGGAGACGCGCCCAGGAAAGCGATGCGGTATGAGATTTGCGGCAGCTATGCCAACATCACGCTGCTCTATCCTCTAGTGCTCGGCCAGTGCTTGCACCATCTCCTCGAGTTCGAGCAAGCGCTGCTCCAGCTGGGCGTTCTTCTCCATCAGCTTCTGATTCAAGCCCTGAATGGCGGCCAGGGCCACGCCCGTGGTGTCGACCGAGGTGATGCCCTTGCCGGTCTTGCCCAGGCCGAAGGCGGCATGAAAATCCTCGGCCATCGGACCGAGGTGCCGCACCCCGGGGTTGTCGACCTTGTAGCTCCACTCTGAGATGGGCAAGGCTGCCACCTTCTCCAGGACCGAGAGCCCATCCACGGATTCGAATCCATTCTTGGCCTCTCGGCTGGAGGTCTCGGTCACCGACTTCACTGTCAGGTCCCCGGTCGAGTTGAGGGCCATTATCTCGGTTGACCCATTCAAGGCCTGCAAGCCGCCGCTCTTCCGGACCCGAAACTTTCCATTGCCGGTCGGCGTCGCCATCTGCAGCACCGTCGAGAGCATCGACATCTGCCAGATGTCTCCAGAGTCGGTGTTCTCCCAGAACATCCGGACATCGCCGGGATTCTTCATGTAGGCCAAGGTACGGCCCGCCGTCGTGCCTGAGCTGGACTCGATCAGGAGTTGGGGATCTTCGTCCTTTACATGGAGATCCACAGCGGGGACAGTGAAACCATAAGGGTAGACGTAGGGGAAGTCGCCCACGCCCACGCCCTCAGCATCGACGACCAGGGTAAAGGCATCCGCGTTATGGTTGAACGTGGCGATGGGTTCGTAGTCGTCGTCATAGAGCCAAAAACCCGCAAACCCGACACCCACCGAACTGTAGTATCCATCGTAGCCGATCCCAAATTGCGAGGGGTAGCCAGTCACCTCCAGCCTGTTATAGGGCGCGGTCGTGCCGATGCCGACGTTGCCGTAGCTAGTCACGGTCATGAGATCCCGAATGTAAGGATTGAAGTAGGACGGGTAGTAGTAGTCGGCGATCCTGAGGTCGCCAGCGTAGTTCGAGATCGACATCGACTCGTACTGATAGGTGAGATAGTCGTACGCCACCAGGCCCAGCCAAGTTGTAGGAACAGAGTAGGGGTACAGAACGATGTAATCGGCGATGGGATAGCCCTCCGTGACCGGTGCCTCCGTGGACATGGGTGCCTCGGTCTTGCCGCTCCTGAGCCCCGATCCACGCTTTTCCGACGACATCTGGGGGCGCGATCCCTTGGCAGCCATCTGTTGTCGCTCCCGACCCAGATCCTGACGGACCTGCGCCAGCTGCGACCTCTTGGAATCCCGGCTGACGGTAAGACCGCCCTCGACGAAGAACATTCCGGAATGGACGCCGACCTTCTTGCCGCCGGCCATGAAGGCCACCTCGAACTTGTACCGTCCATTGGGCATCGCTGTCCGCTCGGCGAGCTCCTCTCGAACTCCACGTTGCTGACGGTTCCCGTGGGACGACTTGCTGCCAAAGGAGGTCAGGTCCGCCTGAATGGCAGCTCCAGCTTCGAACTTCTGCCTCCCGTGGTAGCCCTGGGGGCCTGTGATTCGCAGCATCGCCTGCTCGTAGGCAACCTGCGGCGTGATTGAAAGGCCCGTCGCCGACACGCTTTCGGTTGCGACTGCCTTGGCACCGGACCCTGGAGCAGCGGCACCTACCGCCGCGACCAGACTGATGACAACAAGACCTACCACTACTCGCGCTCGCATTCCCTACTCCTTTCTGTCAGGTTTTGCACAGCACTCCCCTCGGCAGAGCCCACTTGGGTTGCCACCAGGGCATGCTGCACAGGATTCAGCCTCGAGATCATCGCGAGGTGCTCTCCTTAGGAACTTTCTTTTCTTTCAGCTGAAGTATAGACGAGAAGGAATATGTCTGTGCTCCGTGCTACATAGACGCCAGGGGTCCAACAAGTTGTGAGGACTCCAAGCAGCGGAACACTGCCCGAGAGTGGCTTTGGAAGGTTACTGGGCCTCGCCCGCAGGCATGGCTTCCAGGGTCTTGCGGGCCCGCTCGTTGTCGGGTTCCAACTCCAAGATCTCGCGGAGTGCGTCGGTAGCACCATCTCGGTCACCCGACTGAAGGCGCATCTTGACGAGAGATCGCCAGACCTCGACCGGGAACGGGCTGGTTGCCAGTGCCTTGTCGAGCATCGATTCGGCGGCCTTCAGGTTGCCCTGCTTCTCTTCCGCTGCCGCCACCTGGACCTGGACCTCCCAGGACTCGGGTTTGATCTCCAGGGAGCGATACAGCGCTTCGAGAGCGGCCTCCAGATTGCCCGCGGCGAGACGGGTCTTGCCGAGCTGCATCCAGACTGTGAAGTTCTCCGGGTCGGCCGTGGTCGCCCAGCTCAAGAGATCTTCGGAAGTCTCGAGGCGGCCCATGCGGCTGGCGAGCCTGGCCAGCTGGATGGCCTCCTCCACCTCTACCATGTCCTTCGGATCCAGAACGTTGGATTCCGCATCCGTTGCGGAGTCCGACCCGCTGTCAATGTAGCCCAGGGCCTCGAGCGCCTGCCGTTCGGCCTCGCTGGTCATGCGCTCGGCCACCTGGTCGTCGGCCACGGAAGGCATCGCTCCTTTGGTCCCGGCCAGGACCTGCCGCATCTCCGATGCTGCCTCTTCCTCGACCTGGAAGAGGTTGGCCACTTGGCCGGGGTCCCTGCCGTCGAAGTGATAGAGCTCCTCGTCTGGAGCGCGGATATAGAACCATTCATCGGTGCGGACCGCCTCCAGGGAATGCCAGCCGTACCGTAGTGGTGGCGTCATGGAGTCGCTATAGGCCACCCGATCGACCGTTGCAGTCTCGGGGCTGACGGGTAGACCGGGAAGGATCCGCGAATTGCTCGGAGGTGCCTCGAGCCCCAGGAGAGCCAGCACGGTCGAGAAGAGGTCCACGGAGGAAACCACTTCGGCAACTCGCTGGCCCCTGGGAACACCAGGACCGACCAAGATCATGGGCACGTGGGCCGTGGAATCGTAGATGAAGAGCGTGTGATACGACTCGCCATGATCGCCGAGGCTTTCGCCGTGGTCGGCAGTGAAGACGATAAGCGTGTCCTCCAGTCCGACGTGAGTCTCGAGACCCTCGAGCAAGCGGTCGATCCAATAATCGGTATAGGCGATCTCGAGATCGTAGAGCTCAACGCTCTCTGGTGGCGTGCCATCCGGGGCCTGGAAGGGATATCTGGGCTCGAAGGGGCTGTGCGGATCGTAGTAGTGGGCCCAGAGGAAGAACGGACCCTCGCCATGCTCGTAGATAGCGCTGAGGGCTTTCGTGGTCACGACCTCGGCACTGAACTCGGTGAGCCGGCCCGGCTTCTGCTCGTCGATCTCCGGCCCTTCGTAAACCTCGAAGCCCTGATTGAGCCCGAAGCGACGTTCCAGGACGGAGGCGGCGGTGACTGCCGCCGTGAAAAACCCCTCTCTCCGCAGGACCTCAGCCAGCGTCGTGACCTCGTCGGCCAGCTTGAAGGAGAGATTCAAACGCACCGCATGACTGGGAGGATAGAGGCCGGAGAAGATGCTGGAGTGGGAGGGAAGTGTCTCCGCGGTGACCGAATAGGCCCGTTCGTAGAGCGTTCCATCGGCAGCGAGACGCTCGATGGTGGGAGTCTGAGCGTCGTCGTAGCCGTACGGACCCAGGTGATCGGCACGTGTCGTGTCCATGGTGATTACCACCACCGACTGCGGACGATCAGGGCCCGAGCAGCTGGCAACAGATAGGCCAGCCAGAATCACCAGAGCCACAACACCAAGTCTGTACCCTCGGCATTTCATGAGTAGTCCATTTCCTACCAGCTTCACCCTGGAGCGTCAAACCCACATCCGGCCCGTAAGGCCGACCCTGCCGCATCTTAATACCGGTAGGTTCCACGTTTGCGATAGTCTCGGAGCGGACCGAAGATCGACCTGCTCGAACATGGGTGGGCTCGGTCCCCACCAGTCAAGCATGCTCTCCAAATCACAGATGAGAACCTCCTGCACCGCCGTCTTCTTGGCCTGGCTCGGCCTCATCCAGATCTCGTGCGGCACGCCAAATGACCCCGATCCGGGTACCACCCCGTCGGCTCGCAACCTGGTCATCTTGTGCCTCGATACGCTGCGCACCGATCGGATGAGCCTCTATGGCAACGATCGTCCGACAACCCCCCGGATCGACCAGTTGGCTTCAGAGGGTGTTGTTTTCGACCTGGCACTCTCGCAATCGAACTGGACGGTTCCGGCGACCGCCAGCCTGCTCACATCGCTCTACCCGAGCGAGCACGGGGCCGGAATCACCGGAGAGGTTCGCAACCTCAGTGATTCCGAGGTCCGGCAACTGCGCAAGGAGACTCGGACCCTGGGACAAATCCTCTCGGATGCCGACTTCCGCACGGCGCTGGTGTCGGCCAACCCCTACCTCTTTGGCCGCTTCAAGCGTGGTTTCGATGTGGCGCAAGTCGAAAGGACGGATGCAACCACGCTGACCGACAGTGCGCTGGACTTCCTCACCGCTGTGGAAGGCGAGCCGTTCTTCCTCTACGTTCAGTACATGGATCTGCACCAGCCGCTCGTGCCGCCCGAGCCCTTCTTCACCATGTTCGGCAAGGAGCTTCCGGGACCCCGCGACAAGAAATACACAGACTGGCGTTTCGGCTCACACGACAATTTCAAGGGCCCGAACTTCACGCTCTTTCGGGACCACAAGCTGGCCCTCTACGATGGCGCTCTGCGCTACGTGGACACGGAGATCGGACGCCTGCTCGATGCCCTACAACAGGCCGGACAGTTGGAAGAAACTCTGATCATCGTGACCTCGGATCACGGTGAGGAGTTCTGGGACCATGCCAAGCAAGAGAGGGAGCTCGCACAGGATCCGCGAGGATTCTGGGGCATCGGTCATGGCCACTCGATGTACCAGGAGCTCTTGCACGTTCCCCTGATTTTCCGAGGGCCCGGTATCGACGAGGGCCGACGCGTCGAGTGCCCGGCCCGACTGGTAGATGTCGTTCCGACCTCGTTGGAGGCGCTGAGTCTGCCGATTCCTGAGGGGTTGAGAGGCAACAGCCTGACCGCCTTTCTGACCAGCAGCCAAGAAGCGCCGAGCTGCGAGCCGCAGCCATCGCTCGCCGAATCGCCGGCCTACGGACCCGATTCGCGCGCCATCACCTTCGGAAGGTTCAAGCTGATTCGACGCTACGACGGGTTCGTCCAACTCTTCGACCTCCGCGCCGACCCCGACGAGAAGGTCGATCTTTCGGCGGAGCGGCCCGAGTTGGTTGCCGAGTTGACCGACCTGATGGAACGAGAGCTAGCAGGTATCGACACCTCCGTCTCCGATGAAACCATGGAGTTCGACGACGACACTCTGGAACAACTCCGATCTCTGGGCTACATCGACTAGAGACTCGACCCATGTCCCGCCCCTTCGCCTCACTGTGCAGACAACGCCTCCTGCGAGCCGCCGCCCTGACGCTGACCTTGGCTGCTATCGCGCTACCCGGTTGCGGGTCGCGGCAGACCACTCGAGAGCTGCCACCGATCATCTTCATCTCGTTGGACACCCTGCGTTGGGATGCGCTGGGCGCAACGCGGGGCGAGGAACCCTCCCTGACGCCCAGCCTCGATCAGTTCGCAGTCGATTCGGTGCTCTTGACCAAGGTCGTGGTCCCCATGCCCTTCACCCTGGCCTCGCACATGTCGATGTTCACTGGCCTGTATCCCCAGGTTCATCGCGTCACGACACCGAAGGAAAGCCTCTCCGGCAGCATCCAGACTTTGTCCGAAATCCTGCAGGAGGCCGGCTACCGGACCACTGGCAGGGTGACCAATGACTGGCTGAAGGCCGAATTCGGATTCGGGCGAGGCTTCGAGGACTACCAGCGACTGCCGCACCGGCTGACCTATTCAGACAGGGTCAACGCCAGCGCCGCGGAAGCGCTGGCCGCGGCAGCCGAAGACCCACGGCCCCTGTTTCTCTTCCTGCACTACATGGATGCCCACTCGGACTTCTTTCAGCAGGGGCGCAATCGATTGCCCTACTACTCCCCCGCCAGGTTCCGTGACGATCTGGGAACGGTCGAGAAGGACGCCTTCTGTGACGACCAGGGGCGCTGCGCGACGCAATTCCTGCTCGAAGCCGACCGTGAAGGACGCGTCGTTCCCGACGCGCACGTCGCGAGCCTTCGCAGGCTGTACGAATCCGGCGTCCGCTACCTGGATCGCGACCTGGGGAAGCTCTTCAGCCTCCTCGAGGAACAGAGTCTCTATGACAGGTCCCTCATCGTGCTCACCTCGGATCACGGCGAGGAGTTCCAGGAGCACGGCAAGTTCCTGCACAGTCAGATCTACGACGAGTCGGTGCGGGTCGACCTGCTTCTGAAGCTGCCTCGACAGCACCTGGCAGGGACCAGAATAGACACCCAGATCGAGATCGTGGACCTGCTACCAACCGTCCTCGATCTGATTGGTCTGCAAGCCTCGCATCCGCTCCAGGGCAGGAGTCTCGTACCCCTGATCCAGGGCGACCCCTTCACCGAGCGAGCCGCCCTGAGCCAGAACAAGCTGAACCGAATGCGCTTCGCCATGCGGACCGACGACCACAAGATCATTCACGACCTGAAAGCTGGCACCGAGGAGGTCTACGATCTCCGGCAGGATCCGGGCGAGACAACCAACCTCGCAGAATCCCACCCGGAGCTGACGGCTCGCCTCCGCAAGGAGCTCAAAGAACTGGTGAAGGCCAACCGAACAATGGCCCAGGAGCTCCACAGGGAAGAGCCAGGAGTGACAGCGTCGGGTGACAGCGTGCTGACCGATGCAGAACGAGAGCGCTTGAAGGCTCTCGGCTATATCCAATGATCTCGGGCCACGGGCCCTGCCGTCGGGCCTAATCGAGGTAGCCGAGAGCCCGCAGCTGCTCTTCGACCTCGGGGTCGAGCTCGCCGTAGCCGGATGTCGCCACCTCGGTGCTCCGCATCAAATCGAACCAGTCCGTGAGCTCGCGCTTGAGCTGGGACACGGTGTTGGGATCGCGGCTGGCGAGATCCTCCTGCTCCTGGATGTCCCGCTTGTACTCATAGAGCTCGATGCGGCCTGAATCCTGACTGAAGATCAGGCGCTCTGCGGAGCTCGTCACAGCGCGCTGCCGACCGAAGAACCTCGACTCACTGAACGCCGACTTGGGCTCCAGCTCCTCTCCTCTCAGCAGAGGCGCCGCGCTGCGCCCCTGTGCCTGCTCCGGGGCTGTAGCCCCGACCAGCTCCAGAAGCGTCGGCATGAGGTCGATGGTCTCCACCACATCGGAGACCTGAGAACCACCCAGGGCCATCGGCGATCGAATGATCAGAGGCACCCGGGTTACCGTCGAGTAGAGCTTCTCGTGCAGTACCGAGCCGTGCTCCTGGAACTCCTCGCCGTGATCCGAGATCACAACCAGGGTGGCTCGATCGAAGATCCCGAGAGCCTCCAGCTCGGTGACGAATCGGCCGATCCAGTCATCCACGTAACGGATGCCTGCATCGTAGAGCGCCAGTGCATAGGCCACATCGTTGTCGGGCAAGGTCAGGGGTTGATCGGTGTCGCCGCTCTGTCGGATGGTCTCCATTGCCAGGGCGGTGGGCTCGAAGCCGGGCGTCGGCGGAGCCACTCCCTCGAGGAACTGAGAGCGCCAGGGTTCGGGAGGATCGTACGGAGTATGGACATCGTAGGTGTGGACCAGGAGCAGGAAGTTCTCATCGGCATGCTCACGCATCCACTCGAGGGCCTGCGGACCGATGACTTCGAGCCCGCCGCGACGATCGACCTTGGTCTTGAAGCCCTGTAGAAGCCCGAAGCCTCGATTCATGTAGCCGCCATCCACGAACGCACCCGTGGCAAAGCCGAAGTCTGAGAAGACTTCGCCCAGGGTTGTAATCTCCTTTGCGAGACGGTCCTTTCTGCCCTTGACGCCATGCACCGAAGGGTAGAGCGACGTCAGAATCGAAGCCTGGGACGGCGGCGTCGTCGGGGCCTGGCTGAAAGCCCACTCGAAGAGCACGCCCTCTTCGGCGAGCGAGTCGATGACCGGACTTGTCGGCCTGGAGTTGCCGTAGCAACCCAGGCGATCGGCACGCAGTGTATCGATGTCGAAGATGATGACCGGATGAGGCTCAGCTTGGACCTGCATCGGCACGTCGTTCTGCTCACTGGCTGGCTCGGTCGCGCAGCCTGCCAAGGCGAGCAGCAGCAATATCGCCAGACACCAACCTGGGATGAGCGACCGGTTGGAGATCTCTTGGGAAGCTTGGATTGGCAGCACAGATACCATGGTCTCGACCCGGACAGGACTCGCAGAACGGCGGCGCGCAGTCTACTAGATTACCGGATGAACCGGCCCAGGAGATCGGCGACTTCGTCTCTGGCCCGCTCTCTCGAATAGTGCTCTGCGACGATCTGAAGGCCGGCTGACGACAGCGATTGCCACATGTCGCGATCCTGATGCAGTCGCACTACCTCCGCCGCGAACGAGGTCTCATCGTCAGCCATCAGGACGCTCTCTTCGTGATTCAGGGGCATCCCCTCACAGGCGACGGGTGTGGCGACACAGGGCAGCCCATGGGCTAGAGCCTGGGTTATCTTCCCTTTCACACCCGCTCCGTAGCGTAGCGGCGCGACGCAAACCCGGGCACGAGCGTAGATCGATGCCAGGTCGAGCACCCACCCTACGACGGTCACTCCTGGAGCGGCGATGCGCTGCATATGCCGGGTTGCTCCACTGCCGACGATCCAGAAAGGCTCCTCGGGTAGCGACTGACGGATCTTCGGCAGAACTCTCGAAACAAACCACTCCACACCATCCTGGTTGGGACGGTGCTCGAATCCACCCACGAACAGGAGCCCCCGACGGGCTTCGAAATCCGCCACTTCCGAGAGCGGCTCATGGATCATCGACAGGATTCGCAAGTTGGCTTCCGGACACTCTTCATGAACGATGTGGGCTTCGTCGGGACTTACCAGGATCGTCGCATCGACCTGCCGGATAACAGACAACTCGGCCCGACGCGTCTCGGCGGCCTGCTTCTTGGCCCTGGCGTCACCGGACAGCTCGGCTTCCCGTTGCTCGCGCAGGAAATGAAGATCCACGGTATCGAAGATCATTTTCGTTTCGGGGCAGTACTTCCGAATGCTGGGAACATATCGCTGCGCAACAGCAACGCGACACAGCCAGGTCCCATCGTAGCGGGCGCCATCCCGGCGCAAGTGTCGTCTGAGCGACAGGCTGAAAGGGGGCCGTAGCACCTTCACCCCCATCTCCTGCAACCGAGTTGCCCATGGACCCGACACACTCAGGTCGGCTGTTGCGTAGGTCACCTCGCTTCCCAGCGACCTCAGAATCTCGAGAACGCGCCACATTCGGAGCGAACCCGCATCCCGATCCGGCGTGACCATCCGGTGATCGATGACCAGGAGTCGTGGCACCTTCTTCTGGACCTGGGAAATCACGTTCTTGGCAGACTGCGGCTCACCACCCTCGGGCACGTCGACCATGCATGTCATCCTATCCCGCGGTACGAGCTGGTCCGCACCTCATTGCTGAGACTGTGAAGTCGCGACATCCGGAGCGGCAGACTTCGAGAATGAACCCGCCGCATCCTCGCATATGATCCACTCCATGAGCTCCGGTCCGGAAGTCAGCGTTATCGTCTGCACACGGAACCGATCCCGATTGCTTGCAGACGCAGGCGCGACCATGCTCGAAATGGAGGCCCCCAACGTGGATTGGGAGCTCCTGATCGTGGACAACAACTCCACGGACGACACGCTGCAGCTGGCGAGAGGACTCGAGAAGGCCAACCCGGAGAGAGTTCGGGTCATGGTCGAGAAGGAAGTGGGGCTCTCGGCCACCCGCAACGCCGGAATTCGCGCCGCTCGCGGTCGGATTCTCGCCTTTCTCGACGACGACGCCTTTCCTGCCAAGGACTGGGTTTCGGGGATCGCAGAAGCTCTCGCCCATCCTCGAGTCCTCTGCGCTGGCGGCCCGGTCGAGCCCCTGTTCCAGGGCGAGCTGCCGGATTGGTTGGACGATCGGTTCCTTCCCTACCTGACCGTCTGGGACAAGGGCCCGGAGATCCTGCCCCTGACCTACAACGAGTATCCACGCGGTGCCAACATCGCCTATCGAGCCGAGGCTTTCGAGCGCTTCGGCCCGTTCAGCCCCCATCTGGGTCGCAAAGGCCGCTCCCTGAACTCATGCGAAGAGATCGAGCACTGTCTGCGCATCGAGCGTGGTGGTGGTCAGATTGTCTATACCCCGGCCGCTCGAATTCGCCACTGGGTCGATGCCAGCCGCATCACGCCTGAATGGATGGTGAATCGATTCGCGGCTCAGGGTCGTTCGGAAGCGATCATTCACTACCAGCATGCGGGCCACCCTGGGTTGCGAAAGGGGCTGCGGGTCTACTTTGCCAACACACGAGGCACCGATGGCGGAACATCGGAAGCCGACCACCTCTATCAACGCTGCACCCGCGCCACGCTCCGCGCCTTCTTTCTGGCCTGCATCGACGTGCCCTTCAGGATGCCGCGATATCAGCCTCTACCGGAAGCCGGGCCACCCAAGCCGTGGCTACCCTTTGAATGACAAACGCCGACCAGGCCGCCCTCGACTTGAACCTCGTCTCAGATCTGCTGTAATTGGGCGACTGGAGCGAGGAAGCCTTGCCAGCTGAGAAGAAACAACCTGCCCGCCAAGCCATCCTGGTGCTCGGAATGCACCGTAGCGGTACCTCGGCGATCACCCGGGTCCTGAGCCTGCTCGGCGCCGACCTACCCGCCAAGTTGCTGGAACCGGTCCCTGGGGTCAACGACACCGGCTTCTGGGAATCGGCCAAGCTGGTCGATATTCACGACAGAATGTTGGCCGCGGCCGGCTCCGCCTGGGATGATCCGCGGGAGTTCCCGGCTGCATTCTTCGAGACCGCTGCGGGCAAGAGCTTCTCTGACGAGATTCTAGGGGTGCTGGAGGAGGACTTCTCCGACTCCTCGCTCTTCGTCATCAAGGATCCTCGCATCTGCCGGTTCGTGCCTTTCTGGATGAGCCTGCTCGAAAACTTCGGAGCCGAGCCTCTGCCGTTGCTGCTCAACCGCAATCCGCTGGAGGTCGCCGCGTCGCTGGCCCGCCGCGACGACTTCGACACCTCCAAGTCGCTCATCCTCTGGCTTCGCCATGTACTGGACATGGAGAAAGCCACGCGAGGGATGCCGCGAGCCTTCATGGACTACGAGGCTCTTCTGCAGGATTGGTCCACAGTCGTCAATCGAGCGACCCAAGGCCTAGGGATCGTCTGGCCAGAGAAACCGAAAGGGGCGTCAGAGGAGATCGAGGAGTTCCTGTCCCCCTCGCTGCGGCACCACTCCAGCTCCGCCTCGGATATGGGCCTCAACCCAGATGTATCGCCCTGGGTCATGGATAGCTTCGAGGCTCTCCGCCAATTGAAGGAAGCGCCACAGGCCAGCCGACCGATGGCACAGCTCGTCCGTGTGCGAGTCGAATTCGATCGCGCCAGCAGCGCCTTCGGATCCTTGATTGGCGGCGAGCGCGAAAGGTCCTTGGAGCATTCCCTCGGCCGAAGGGAATCGGAGGTGGCAGAGGTCTCGGCACAGCTGTCAGAGGCCCAGCGCTCACTGGCGGAGCGCCAGACCGACTTCGACAAGCACAACGAGCTGCTGGAGCAATCCCACGCCGCGGACAAGGCAACCTACGAAGCCGAGATCGAGAGAGTAGGAGGCTTACTCGACGAGTTCGACGATCGAGTGAGAGAGCAGGCAGAGACCATTGGCGAGCTGCAAGCAACCAATCGAGATCTCGTCGCGACCAACCAGACTCTCGCCGAACAGCAAGAGCAGTTGAAGAAGCTGGCTGCCGAGGATCACAAGAACAACCGTGAGCGCATCGAAGCTCTGGAGCAGCAGACCAGAGAATACGAAAAACAGACTCTCGAGCTTGCCGAGCGGGTCGAACGAAAGGAAGCGCTTCGCGAACGGTCCGCTCAATCCGCCGAGCTCCTCGACCACGAGAAGAGTCGGCTGGAGCGCACTCTGGCGGCAGCGCGAGACGAGCACGAGAAGACCCTGCAAGACAAATACTGGCTCTATGAGCAGTGGCAGAGCGCCAAGACCGACCTGGACGACCTGCAGGGCTCCAAGGTGGGGCGCTCCCTGCTCGCTTCGTGGGCCGGCTACCTCGGCCTCAGAACCGCCGCAATACGAGTAGCAGCGGGTCTTCGACAGTCTCCCAAGGAAGCCGCGCGAAGTGGACTGCAAGGCATCAGGCGCGCTACTCGGTGGGCGTTCGAGGCGCCGCTCAGAGTCCTTCGCAAAGCCCTGTCGATCACCAGCAAGAGCTTCGGATGGCTGCTCTTGCTGTTCTCGACCTCTAGCGAGCAAGTCGCCGCCAGAATCAGGCGCGGAAGAGGAAGACCCGCAGGCGAGGCCCTGCTCGATCCAGGTCGCGGCGGTCTAGCGAATCGGACTTCGGAGCGCCGCCCAAGGGTGCTCATGGTTAGCCCCTACTCCATCTACCCACCGAGCCATGGAGGCGCGGTCCGGCTGTTCAATCTGATTCGACGCCTTGCCGAGCACTGCGACCTCCACCTGATCGTCTTCACCCGGGAGGACGACGATGTGGCCCAACAGCAGGCCCTCGAGCCCTTCGCCAAGAAGGTCCACCTCCATCACTGGGAGCCCGACTTCAGCCGCGACCGCCTCGGCCTAGATGCTCCGAGTCAGCGACTCTTCCACTCTGACGAGCTGGCCCGACGGATCGCCCAGATTCTGTCCGAGGAAAAGATCGACATCCTGCAACTCGAGTACACGGAGCTCGGTCAGTACGGCCTGCCCGAGTTCAGTCGCGTCAAGGTAGCCGTGAGCGAGATCGATATCGCTTTCCGCTCGCTCGGACGCCGCCGACGCAAAGGGTTTCACGAGCGATTCGCCGCTTCGCGGGCCTTCGGTCACTCCTTCGGCGATTGGATGCGGCAGGTCCGATACGAGCTCCAAGTGGTGAGAAGAGCCGACCAGGTCCAGATGATGTCCGCCGAAGACGCCGAGTATCTGGCGGCCTATCTTCCCGATGGCCATCGGCGGCTGCGGGTCGTGCCCAACGCCGTAGACACCGACGCCTACCGACCCTCACCGATCAGCGAGCGCAACCAGCGCCTGCTGTTTGTGGGCAACTTCGAGCATCTACCGAACCTGGACGCGATCGAGCACTTCTTCGCTGCAATCTGGCCGGAGATCCTGCGCGCCCGGCCTGGAACGGAGATCTCGGTGGTCGGCGCCAATGCGCCTGACTCTCTCTACCGGTTCGGCGAGCTGGAAGGAGTCGATGTCGTCGGCGAGGTCCCCGAGCTCGCACCGTACTACCGACACCATCGTGCACTCGTGGCGCCGATACGCGCCGGGTCCGGCACCCGCCTGAAGATTCTCGAGGCCTTCGCTTGCGGTGCACCGGTGATCTCCACCCGCCTGGGAGCCGAGGGCATCGAATGCCGCCACGAGCAGCATCTGCTGATCGCGGACGAGCCCGCCGATTTCGCCCGGGCAGCGATCTCGACCCTCGACAACGACGATCTCGTCGCGACCCTGTCCCTGAACTGCCGCCGCCTGGTCGAAGAAAGTTACACCTGGGAGGCGAGTGCGGCCCTTCAGCTGGCCGGGTACGAAGAGCTCCTGCGGAGTGCGGCCGACCATGCGTTGAGCATCGGGGCGCGCGAGATCGGAGACGCAGGCTCTCCGAATCGGCCCGTCGTCGAACCCTCGACCGCCAAGCACGGCAGGCAGCCAGTAGACATCTCGGTGGTAATCCCGACGTACAACGGCGGGGAGCGGCTCCACAATTGCCTGGCCGCCATCTCGCACCAGCAAACAGCGAGATCTGTCGAGCTGATCTGCGTCGACTCAGGCTCGTCAGCGAAGGACGTCGCGACGATGGAGCAATTCGGGGCCCAGGTGATCTCGATTCGAAAGTCGGAGTTCGACCATGGGCTGACGAGGGACCTGGGTGCCCGATCTGCGAACGGCGACGTCCTGGTCTTCTTGAACCAAGATGCCATTCCAGCGACCGAAGACTGGCTGAGCTCACTGACCGAGCCGCTCCTTGCAGGCCCCGAGTACGCGGCCGTTCAAGGTGCGATTCAGGAGCTACCAGAGACCGCTGACCGGTTCTACTGGGACTCCTGCGGTGAGCGTTTCTACTTCACCCGCGAGTCCGAGCGCTGGATCGCGCGGTTCTTCGGCATCGGTTTCTCAACCGTCAACGCGGCAATTCGACGCGATGCTTGGGAAGAGATCCCCTTCGGCCAGGCACCCATCATGGAGGACAAGTTGTGGCAGCGCCGTGCCGTCGAGCGGGGCGCGTCGATTTTCTACCAGGAGGATGCCGTCGTCTTCCACAGCCATGACTACGACCTCGGCGCACTCGTCAGACGCTGCCAGAGCGAAGGTTTCGGGTGGAGCTTTCTGGGCGAGAACTACTCCCTGCTCGACATGACCAAAGACATGATGCAGCCTGGGATCTATGCAGACCTCGGTCGGGGCTTGCGGCAACGACGCGTACGCTCGGCAGCCGAGCTGTTCTTTCCCCTGCTGAGGCCTCTAGCCCTATACTGGGGCAACCACTGGAGCCGTGGGGTCAAGCACTGAATTCGAACCGGCTGTTGCGAGGAGCCTGAAGGTCATGGCAGACAATCCGAGACCAGACTCGTCTGGGAACATTCACAAAGGCATCATCCTGGCCGGAGGGGCCGGCAAGCGACTCCTGCCACTGACCCACGGAGTCAGCAAACAGCTCATGCCGGTCTACGACAAGCCGATGATCCACTATCCGCTGTCCACCCTGATGTTGGCGGGTATCCGGAGCATCCTGGTCATTACGACACCCCGTGATCAGCCTGCCTTCGAGTCTTTTCTGGGCGACGGCTCGCAGTGGGGCATCTCACTCGACTATGCCGTTCAAGAGGAGCCAAAGGGCATCGCGCAAGCCTTCCTCATTGGCGAGAAGTTCATCGCCGGCGATCCGGTCACGTTGATTCTCGGCGACAACATCTTCTACGCCGAAGGACTGGCAGACAAGCTCATGGTTGCAGCGAGTCGTACGCAAGGCGCTACCGTCTTCGGCTACTACGTTACGGATCCCGAGCGCTACGGTGTCGTCAGCTTCGACGCCGATGGGAAGGCTCTCGACATCGTCGAGAAACCCGCCAGCCCCATGTCCCATTACGCGGTAACGGGCCTGTACTTCTACGACCATCAGGTGGTCGAAATTGCCAAGGCACTACAACCGTCGGCGCGCGGCGAGCTCGAGATCACCGACGTCAACCGAGCCTATCTCGAGCGCGGTCAGCTCGCTGTAGAGATTCTCGGGCGTGGAACGGCCTGGCTCGATACCGGAACTCACGACTCCCTGTTGGACGCGGCCGTCTTCGTGAGAGTGATCGAGAAGCGCCAAGGCCTGAAGATCGCCTGCCCCGAGGAGATCGCCTTCCGAATGGGTTTCATCACGGCTTCCGACCTGGACCAGCTGGCGGCTGGATTTGGTGAGAGCGGCTACGCGACCTATCTGCTGGCAGCCCTGAGAGAAGACCGATGAGCCTGGCTCCCGAGGTCATGGCGACGGCGATCCCAGACGTCCTACGCATTCGTCCTCGGCTGATCGAAGATGAACGAGGCTTTTTCTTCGAGAGCTGGAACGCCCAGACTTTCTCCCAGGAAGGGTTGGAGGCACGATTTGTTCAGGACAACCACTCCCAGTCCACAGCTGGGTGCCTGCGCGGACTTCACTACCAGATCGACCGGGCGCAGGGAAAACTCGTCAGAGCGGTGGTCGGGGAAATCTATGATGTCGCCGTCGACCTGCGACGGAGCTCCTCTTCCTTCGGACAGTGGGTCGGAGCGACCCTGAGTGCTACGAACAGAGAGATGCTCTGGGTGCCGCCCGGCTTCGCGCACGGCTTCTACGTCGTCAGCGAAGAGGCAGAAGTGCTCTACAAATGCACCGACTTCTACTCGCCTGGAGCCGAGCGCACCGTGATCTGGAACGACCCCGATCTCGCGATCGACTGGCCCTTGACTTCGAACCTGCCGCCGAAGGTCTCTGCCAAGGATGCCGCTGGCGTCCGGTTCCAGGCCGCGGAGTGCTTCCCTTGAAGGTTCTCCTCACCGGCGCCGACGGGCAGTTGGGGTGCGAGATCTTGCGGACTGCGCCGGCCACCTTCGAGCTGACTGGCTGCAGGCAAAGCGATCTCGACATCACCGACGTCGAAAGTGTGGACCGAAAGGTCGCCGAGCTCGAGCCGGACCTGATTGTCAACGCCGCCGCGTACACCGCAGTAGACCGCGCCGAGCAAGAGCGTGACCTCGCCTTCCAGGTCAACGCCGAGGGCGCCCGAAACGTCGGCCGAGCCGCGGTCAGGCACGGTTCTCGGGTCCTTCATATCTCCACCGACTTCGTCTTCGATGGCGCGCAAAGCCGCCCGTATCAGCCGCTGGACACGCCGAATCCGCAGAATGTGTATGGCTCCAGCAAGCGACGTGGAGAGGAGTACGTGCTCGAGGCTACGAACGGTGCCGCCCTGATCCTGCGCACGGCCTGGCTCTATTCCAGCTTCGGGAGCAACTTCGTGACAGCGCTGCTGAAGCGGCTGAACGGCCGACAAGATCTCGAGATTGTCGCCGATCAGATCGGCACGCCAACATGGGCGAAGGGACTGGCCGTAGCGATATGGCAGGCTGCAGCTTCGAGCGACCTGCGGGGCCTGCATCACTGGACGGATGCCGGGGTCGCCTCCTGGTACGATTTCGCCGTCGCAATCCAGGAAGAAGCACTTTCCTGTCACCTCCTCGACCGGCCCGTCGAAATTCGACCCATCGCCACCCGCGACTATCCAACGCCGGCAAGACGTCCCCAGTACAGCGTGCTGGACAAGACTGCGACCTGGACTCAGCTCGCGATCCGGCCACCACATTGGCGGATCGCTCTGCGCTCGATGTTGGCCGAGTTGGGAGAACCTGACCATGCCTAGACTCCTGGTGACCGGCGGTGCCGGGTTCATCGGCTCGAACTTCATTCACTACTGGATCCGGCAGCACCCGGACGATCGACTGGTCGTTCTCGATTCGCTGACCTACGCCGGCAACCTGGCCAACCTGGAGGCAGCGACTGCTCACCCAGGCTACCGATTCGTGCACGGCGACATCCGGGACCAGAAACGGGTCGAAGAGCTGCTGCGAACGGAATCTCTCGACACCATCGTTCATCTGGCCGCGGAGTCGCATGTCGATCGTTCCATCTCCGGGCCCGACATCTTCGTCGATGTCAATATCAACGGCACCCATAGCCTCCTGAAGGCAGCCCGTCGGGTCTGGCTGGAAGGTCCTGATCGAGATTTCGAGAGCCCCCGCTTCCATCACGTCTCCACCGACGAGGTGTACGGATCACTCGGCCCTTCGGAAGCAGCCTTTACCGAGACGACCCCCTATTCTCCGAACTCGCCCTACGCGGCCAGCAAAGCGGCCTCCGACCACCTGGTCCGGGCCTATCAGCACACCTATGGCCTGCCAACCAGCATCAGCAATTGCTCCAACAACTATGGTCCCTATCAGTTCCCTGAGAAGCTCATTCCCCTGTGTATCGTCAATCTGTTGGTCGGCAAGGCACTCCCTGTCTACGGCGACGGTGAGAATGTCCGGGATTGGCTCCACGTCGACGATCATTGCCGCGGCATCGAATTGATCCTCGAACGGGGCGGTGTTGGAGAGATCTACAACATCGGCAGTCGCAACGAACAGACGAACCTCGACCTGGTCCATCTGCTCTGCCGCTCTGTTGACAAGCTGTTCGCGGAGAGACCCGAGCTTGCCGATCGATATCCCGAGGCCCCGCCGTCCCAGGGTCGCTCTTGCGAGTCGGTCATCGAGTTCGTGACCGACCGACCCGGGCATGATCGTCGGTACGCGATCGATTCGAGTCGGCTCGAAGGCGAGCTCGGCTTCGGCTCGACCATCGCCTTTGCCAAGGGCCTGGATTCGACGGTCCTCTGGTTTGTGGACAACGAACCGTGGTGGCGCTCGGTGATGGACGAGACCTACCGGGAATGGATGACGGACCAGTACGGCGAGAAGACTTAGGGCTCGCGTCGACCCTGCTCTACCCCCAGCTGGCACCCGAGCCCGGTGCCTGCGGATCGGCCCTCAGTCGTCGGTCCGTAGAATAGGGGTAGATGTCGATGATCTCTCCCTGAACGATTCTCTCCTGGGTTCGACGCCAGTACTCAGCCTCGAACAGATCGGAGTGGTGCTCCATGAACACACCCTCCAACTCACCCCGCAGTCCGAGGAAGCTCTTCATCTCTTCGGGGAAGACGTCCTCATCGGCGACGGAGAACCATGGCTCCGGAGCCATCGCCTCGAAGTCGTTTCGTGGCGGAGGAATCTTCCGGAATCGACAAGCGGACAGCGCACAGATCTCATCGTAGTCGTAGAAGACGACCCGATTGTGGCGCGTCACCCCGAAGTTCTTCAGCAACATATCGCCGGCGAAGACGTTGGCCGCTGCCAGGTCCTTGAGCGTCACTCCCCAGTCGATGACCGCGGCTCGCGATTCCTCTGGCGAGGCCTCGTTCACGAAGATATCCAGGGGCGTCACGCGACGGCCGATATAGAGGTGGCGAATCACCACCTCTCCACCCTGGAGTGAGACCGTTTGGGAAGCGACCCTCAAGAGCTCTTCGAGCAGCTCCTCGGAGAACCTCTCCTGGCGGAAGGTCAGGTGCTCGAACTCCTGGAAATCCACCAGGCGCCCCACTCGATCATGAAGCATGACATCGCGGTACTTCTGGATGACTTCCTCACGGGTCACCTGCTTCGAGGGCGGGAAGAAGTCCTTGATCACTTTGAAGACGAATGGAAACGAGGGCAGCGTGAAGACCGACATGACGAGCCCTGGCTGGCCGGGGGCGACGACAAAACGCTCTTGCGAGGCGTCGATGTCCTTCATCAGGTCGCGGTAGAACTCGGTCTTGCCATGCTTGTTGTAGCCCAGGGACAGATAGAGCTCACCGATTCGCTTGCGCGGCAGGATCGAGTGCAGAAATCCGATCACCTGACGTGGGCTGGCGATGTCCGCATGGAAGTACCAGCGGGCGAAGCTGAAAGCGATACTGACGTCCTCCTCACTGGTCAGAACGGCATCGACCCGCAAGCCTCCCGGACGATTCAAGATGGCAATCACCAGCGGCAGGATCCGCTCACCCCGCCGCACCCGGCCGATGATGTAGGCGGCCTTGTTGCGAATGAACACGGGTCGAAGAATGTCCAGGGCCTCGATTTTCTCCGAGCCGAAAGCGAGGACAATGTCTCGCCGCAGACGGTCGGCAGCCAACGTGGCATCGCCATGAAGATCGGAGAATGCAACGCGAAAAGCGGCGTCTTCCAGAACTCTTCGAACGACTCCAGAATCGACCTGTCGAACGGCATAGAGCCGCGTGCTGGCCATCTCCCAACCCCTGTAGGGGAGGGGAAAATCGTCGGATATGAAGTCGATGCTGGGGTCGACTCCGACGTGTGGAAAGACCCGCCGGGTCAGGGAGTTGAAGAACGTCTGGGCGACTTCGAAATCGTTGCGTCCGAGAATGGCCAGCGAGTAGGCCTCTTTCATCGCCGGCCACAGCTCCCGGTCGGAGATCTTCTCCCCGATTTGATCCTGCAGCGCCTCGAACGTCTCCCCGACGGCCTGCGGCTGGAGGCCGAGTCTCTTGACCGTATCCCGACGAATGCCGTCCCAGTCGCGGTTCTCGAAGCGCTCCATGGCACGCCTCGTAACGGCCCTGAATCGGGTCTGGAATTCGTCGAACGAGTGTTGGATGACGTCCGCGCCGCGGACTGCAGCAGCAGGCATGGTCACGGCGAGAAGTCTAGCACCGGACCCTGTGGTTCTCGTCAGCGCAGCTGGTCACGGCGCCGGGTCATGGTCAAGCACGGACCGTCTTTGCCTTCCTGACGGAATCCCAGCAGATGGAAGAGCTGTGGCGCCATCCAGCGAGCGTAGCGACGATCCACGATGAAGGTCTGCCGCCGGTTTGGATGGCGCTCGACACCCGGCAGCAGATGCAGAAAACGCTCCACTCCCACTCGCCGCACAGCGGCCGAGAATGGTAGCCAGGCAGGCCGGACTTCGTTCACCAAGAAGAACCCGTCATTCCCCTGATCCTGGTAGAGCGGCATGAGGAGCAGGCCCGAACGGGGGGCCTCGACTCGACCCCGGCTGGCGGTGCCTATTTCCTGCCCGGCCTCGATCGGCTGAAAGCTGCTGAACCCGGGGTCCATCTCGAAGCTATCTCCAGCCTCGACACTGTGTCGGTATCGCACCTCGACGATCCGGGCTGGGCACCCGTTCTGCTGCTGCAGCAGATCTCTCGCCGCCGCTACCTCCAAGCGGCTCTCGTGCTCGAAGATCCCACAGGAGTCCAGGGCAATCCAGATAGCAGCGGCCGCCCGATCCACAGACATCGGGTCATCGTGCAGGCCGGCTTCGAATCCAACGACCGTAACTCCCCGTGCGGTCATGTAGTTGGCCAAGGTTCCGCTCAACTCTTCCTCGAGGCCCAGGACGAGAGGTACGGGAAAGTCCAGTGCCACCTCTCTGTTCTGCAAAGTGTCGTCGAGAATGGCGAACGCCGGTCCTGGTCCCGAAATCGTGTGCAGATCCAGCAGGAAGATCCTGCCCGGCGCCTCGTCGAGGACTCCGCTCAACACCGCATTCAACTCGACCAACTCCTGGTCCTCGCCATCCAGAGGTCCAGGCAGCGCTTGTAGCTGCTCCACCCGACCTGGTCGCCAGGCCCGGTTGAGATCGTGCTCGACGTAGCGGCGGCCAGCCGCCAGCGCTCGGAGATTTCCGGCTATTCCCACCATGCGCCCGCAGAGGCCTTCCTCCCGTCGATAGATCTGTTGGAGAACCCGATCGATCGCCAGGACCCCCGCCGGCTCGTTACCGTGCAGGCCTCCGATACAGATCAGCGTCGGTCCGGACTCCACCGCCTCCACACGTCCCAGCTCGCGAGGTACCGTTGCAGGGTCCAGTGTCGTCCTTCCCGAAGCCGCCTGAGATTCGGCGATCTCAAGGGCACCCTTCGCCTCGCCGGTCTGGGACTGAGTCTGCGTCGAGGTCGTCATGGCGTGGAGAGAAGTGCGGAGTGGCGGAATTATAGTCGCAATATGCTTGATCGAGGATGCCGGGATCCGCTAGCCTTTGCCCGCAGCCACGAACCCACCACTCTTCCCGACCATGACTGACTCCGGCACTTCGCCCTCGAAGCACCAGCAGGCCTACGAGGCCTTCCAGCAATCGTGTCCCGATTTCGGCGAGACCGCCGTTTTGGATGAGCTTCGCAAGACGGATTTCGAGCGACTCGACCGCCACGGCCACGTCTACCTGGATTACACAGGCGGTGGACTCTACGGCAAGCGTCAGATCGAGCGCCATTCCGCCCTCCTGCGCGATACGGTCTTTGGCAATCCCCACTCGACGAATCCCACCTCACTCGGAACGACCGAGCTCGTCGAGAAGACGCGGCAGCACATTCTCGAGTTCTTCAACGCTTCGCCCAGTGAGTACGGCGTCGTCTTCACCGCCAATGCGAGCCACGCTCTGAAGCTGGTCGGAGAGTCCTATCCCTTCGAGCCCGGGGACCAGTTCCTCCTGACCTTCGACAATCACAACTCTGTCAACGGCATCCGCGAATTCGACCGGGCCCACGGGGCGAGGACCACCTATATTCCGGTCGCTCCTCCGGAGATGCGGGTACCGGAAGCGCTGTTGGACTCCTCCTGGAGCCTCGCCAAGCAGGGTGGCCACAACCTCTTCGCCTTTCCTGCCCAGTCGAACTTCTCCGGAGTTCAACATCCATTGGAGTGGATCGAGAGGGCTCAGGATCACGGTTGGGACGTGCTCCTCGATGCCGCCGCCTTCGTGCCGACCAACCGGCTCGACCTGGATCGCTACCATCCGGACTATGTTGCCCTGTCGTTCTACAAGATGTTTGGCTACCCCACCGGTGTCGGCGCACTCATTGCGCGGTGGCCAGCCCTCGAGAAGCTCCATCGGCCCTGGTTCGCCGGCGGTACGATCGAGGTGGCATCGGTCCAAGCCGACCGTCACACCATGGCGGCTGGATCCGCCGCATTCGAAGACGGCACCCTGGACTACGCCAACATCCCGGCCATCGACATCGGTCTCGACTTCCTCGAAAAGGTCGGGCTGGATCAGATTCACCTACGGGTCGCGTGCCTGACCAGTTGGCTCATCGAGTCCCTCGGCGCCCTGAGACACGAGAATGGTCGGCCGCTGATTCAGATCTTTGGCCCGCGGGCCTCCGAGCAGCGCGGCGGCACGATCACCCTGAACTTCTACGATGCGAATGGCCGAGTCATCGACCACGACATCGTCGAAGAGCAGGCCAGCGCCAAGATGATCTCATTGCGCACGGGCTGCTTCTGCAATCCCGGCGCTGGCGAAATGGCGCTGGGACTCTCCAAGCAGGAGCTCGTCACCTGCTTCACGAGCTCGGACCAAGGCATGACCTACGACGACTTCCGACTGTGCATCGACGGCAAGAGTACCGGTGCCGTCCGTATCTCGGTGGGGATCGTCAGCAATTTCAGCGACGCTCACACGTTCGTCGAGTTCGCCAGACAGTTCCTCGACGGATCCGAATCCTGAAACCCCGTCGGACCCATCAATCCAGATGCAGCCGCACCACGACCGGATCGTGGTCACTCGCTCTCTCGTCGGCGGCGACATCGGCGTTGATGTGGATGACGTCGACCTCGGGATTCGCCGTGTCGTACAGGCTGCGGCTGACCAGCACGTGGTCCAGGAGCTGCGAGTTGCCACGGTAGTTGAACGAGTATCGGTCCGCCACGGGTACCAGTCCCATGAGATTCACCAGACCGGCCCCCTCCAGGACCCGCAGTGGGCTTCGGAACTCGTGGTCGTTGAGGTCTCCCAGCACGATCACTCTCGCCAACGGATCCAACCTGGTGAGTGCTTGGGCGAATCCACCAATGACCGCTGCCTGCTGTGAGCGCTGATCTTCCGTGGACCAGAAAGGCGGTTGGCGGACGCCGAAAATCGGCTCGTCACCCCGTTTCGACTTCCAGTGATTGTTGACCACGAAGAGCTTCTCGCCTCGGAACTCGAACTCCACCGCCAGCGCCTTGCGACCCGGTTCGAAACCTCGGGCCTCGTCACCCGAGAAGGCAGGATGCTGCGGTTCGACGAGACCGGGATTCACCGACAACCCGGCTCCACGCGCGCCCAGAGTGGCGGCTGTCGATGGCCCCGACGTCGTATCTGAACCGCGGCGGCGAAGTTGGACTCGAGCGGGGTTGAATAGGTATCCGACTCGAATATTGGCCCCGGGCTGCCCGCCGTCAGCACCATCCACTGGATCGATCTGGACGTAGTCGTAGGTCGGTCCTCCGGCCGCACCGATCGCCTGAATCAGTCCCTCGAACGTCTCATCCGCCTCGACGACGCCGTTGTCCTCGGCACCGCTGTTGTCCTGGACCTCCTGCAGAGCCAGGATGTCGGGACTTCGCAAGTGATCGACGATCACCAACCCGAGTTTCCGAAAGCGCTCACGGCCGGCCGACGGATCCAGGTTCTCGACGTTGTAGGTGGCAAGGGTCAGGCTGCCGCGCCCCCCGGTCAACCGGCTTCGAGCTACCTCCCGTCGTCGACTCGTCACTTCGGGGAGGGGCTGCGTCGCAAGCAGGCGATACGCTCCGAATCGGTAGTCCAGGATACCCACGATCTCGCCGTCGAAGCGATCACCGACTGCCGTCGACGGAGCTCCTCCGACTCGAAACGAGTCAACGACCAAGCGCTGCGGATTCATCTCACCGGGCCGTAGGAGGACGCCCCCAGCGCTGGTCCTGTGCGACGCGATCAGTCCCGAATCTCCGATCACGACAACATCGCCATGTCGAGTGGTCGGTCCGACAACGGTCGACCGTCGAACTTCGACTCTCATTCCCTCCATGCTCTCCCAGAAGTCGAGGCCGTCGAACTCAGGCTCGAACCACTGCAAGCCATCGTTGTCCACCACCGAGCCAGGCGGCTTTCTGCCTGCCTCACCAATCTGGACCGCCAGGCGGCAGGTCGACATTACTCTCGAGGACCTCGAGCGAGCTCGCCTCGAGCACCGTGACGGTCAGGCCGTATCGGTTGTCCATCTCTACGACGCGACCCCAGGCTTCGACCCGGTCACCGATCGAGACATCACCGGCCTGTTCTGCCAGAACTTGAATGGCCTGCGATGTGTCAGGTGCCGTTTCGCCTTCCGACTCCTGCATCCAGAAACCTGCCTCCCGGCCCCCTTGCAGCGCCGTCACGACACCGGCGATCCCTCCCACCCACTGACCTTCCAGCGGCGACGTGTGACCAGCCCCCTGAGCCTGAGAAATGCCCATCGGCTCTGAGCCGACAGCGAAGGCAAGGATCTGCGAGACCTGGATCGGGTAGTTGAAATTGTCGTCACCAACAAGAATCAGGCTGCGCCGCCCATCGGCGAGCTGCGGGCCGAAAGTCATGCCTTCCAGGTTGTCCAAACTGACGCCAAGGTCATCAAGATCGATGAGTAGTTGCTTGGTCACCGGCCGAACCGTCTCGAGATCGATCGCCGCCAGCGACTCATGGCTGCTGATGTCCGTGGCTCCTTCCAGCGAGACCAGGAAGAGGCGAATCGCGTTGCCTGCTCCCATCGAGAAGGATCTCTCCAGCGCCAACAGACGAGTCTCGTCCAGGGCGATCAGTTCCACCAAACCGGCCACCTCGAGGCCGTCTGTCAGGGTGGCCGGGCTGGCCACTGGCTCTACCCAATACAAATACTCGTCGACCAGTGACCCGCCCCGCATGTCGAATCTAGCCAACCGTGCAGGGCTCCTGGTCTCCAGGGAGGATTTCGGCCCATCCTGCGCCAGAGCGTTCTCAGTAGCCACAATGGCGTATCGGCTGTCGGGGCTGATGGTGAGGGCTTCGAACGCAAGGTTGTGCCTCACTCCGTGGCCAGGAGACGGCAGGTACCGGGATGGTAGCTCGAACGCTCTTATCGGTCGGCCATCGACCCCGAACTCACGCACGAATGGAGGAACTCCGGCGCTGGCCTGACCCTCGGACGAAATGAGGAGGTTGCCATCAGAGGTGAAAACAGCGCCCTCCGGATCGACGCCATTTGTCGGGAAGGGCTGACCAGGTTCATCTTGCAGCGTCACCACATCTGTGACGCGCACGGCCCCCTTCTCGAGCCGACCTTCTTTCAGGTCGATCTCCAGAACGAAGAAACTGGCTGGGAAGCGATTCCCGGGTTCGTCCGAAACCACGAAGAATCGGTCCGAGCTCGGCTCGTAGGCAATCCCCGACAGACCACCCACACTCCGACCCTCCACCTGCGAACCGGGTGGGACAAGAGCTTCGCCGATGAACTCCAAGCGGGTCGGCGCTGGTAGAGAGTAGGCCGCTGAACAGATCAGCAGCCCTACCAGGACCATCCACGATCGGGTCAGGCGAGCCACGGGCCTACGCATCTTGGAACCTTATCGGAGTCCACATCGGAATTGCCCTCACACCCCGCCCAATTCCATATCAACAACCGGCTTCACCGAGGCACCACCGGTCAGGCCCGCGGCAATCTCCCGTAAGGACTGTCCAGTGATGGGATGCAACATTTCAGGCGCGAGATCGGCCAGAGGCAGAGCGATATGAGCTGTGTTCAAGATTTGAGGATCTGGGATCTCCAGACCCTCCGCTTTGACCTTCATCACAAGGTCACCGCACATGGCGATGTCCAGATCGATGGTTCTCGGGGCATTCCGGTCGGAGCAACGTCGCCGCCCGAGGCTCGACTCCAATGGCCGTAAGAGCTGGTATTTCAATTCCAGGGGACTGAGATCGGTCGAGATCGCCGCCGCAGCGTTGAGAAACCAGGGCGCGTCCGCTGCTCCGACGGGCTCAGTCTCGAAGACGCGCGAAAAACGGACCTGCGGGAAAGACTCGAGCAGCAAGGTCGCAGCGCGGGCGATATTGACCCTGGGCTCGATGTTCGAACCCATCAAGAGCAGTGTCGGAGAGAAAGCAGGAGTGCCCAAGGCTCAATCGAAATCCGCGCGGCGGCGCTCGATCTCCACACCGACCGAGCGAGAAAAACGCAAGGCACCCATCTTCTCGACGCGAACTCGGATACCTTGGGCTCCGAAGTCCACGATCGCGATCTTCGCTATCGCTGCCGCCAGCGTCTCCACCAGGTAGTGGGAAGATCCTTCCACATACTGGATGATGGCCTTCGTGAGCGTGCGGTAGTTGACCGAATCTTCAATGTCATCGGACTCACCAGCGGCCCTGGTGTCCACAAAGACCGTCAGATTGATCAGGATGTCCTGCTTCTTCTCTCTCTCCCAGTCGTTGAGGCCCACGATGCCCCTCAGGAGAAGATCGTTGATCAATAGCTTGTCGTCTGTCATGAATCGAGCGCTCCTGGGATTCGTAACTCAGATCTCCTCGACCGACCGACGATGACCCGCACCAAGGAGATGCTCTCCACCGTCGACGAAGATCACTTCGCCGGTTATGAAGTCGTTTTGCGCCAAGAAAACTGCCGTTCGACCAACCTGGGAAGGCTCACCAGTCCGACCGACCGGCAGAAGCTCGCCCATCTTCCGCCATTGCTCACTCTGCGCTTCCATCCCGGGTGGGGGGAGGACTGCGCCCGGCAGAATCGCGTTGACTCGTACCCCCGGAGCCAACTCCCTGGCAGCGATTCTAGTCAACTGAAGCAATCCCGCTTTGCTGACGCCATGCTGGACGTACCCCGGCCAGGGCGAGACGGCGCTGAGATCGACCATGTTTACGACCAGTGCCGGCAGCTCTTCTTCCCGTCGGCTCGCTCTCATCAGCCGGGCGGCTTGTCGGGTGCAGAGAAAAGGGGCTCGCAGATTCACCGCCATGACCCGATCCCAGTCTTCGGCTCGCACAGCGTCGAATGCCTGCTGCTCGAAACTAGCCGCGCTGTTGACGAGAATGTCGAGCTTGCCAAACTGGGTTTCGACCCGCGAGAAGAGCCCCTCGATCTCGTCCTCCTGCGAGAGGTCGGCTGCCATCGCCACCGCCTCTACCCCCACGGCCGACAATTCGTCGACGGTCTGGGCGGCTTGTCGCGCCGAGCGGCCGAAGTGGACGACCAGGTGGCATCCCTCTGCTGCCAAAGCCGTCGCGACAGCCTTGCCCAGCCGGTGAGCGGCGCCGGTGACCAGCGCGATCCGACCCTTTAGCTCCATCGTCTTGCGAGACCCCCCGGGTTCATAGACCGACCGCCCTCGGCCGGCGAGATTGACGGCTCTCCAGCTTGCCCTCTATCGAGATTGTCTCCAGTCAGCCACTCGATTGTAGATCCAACCGGTCATGCCACCGACGATGACGCCGAGAAGAAAACCATAGAAGAAGCCCAGGAAAGCGCCAGGCCAGGTGACCGAATATCCAGGTAGGTAGTAGCGCAACAAGCCGAGATGCGGCCCGACCGTCTCTCCGCCCTGGAGAACGAGCCACACGGTGGCGACGAAGAGTCCGGTGCCGGCCAGAAGGCCGCAGGCGATGGCCAAGATGCCGGCTCGCAAGCGCGCCACGGCGGAGCGGATCAGGGTCTCTTCATCAGCTGTGCTCTTTCGCGTCATAGCTCTCCGGCATTCAGTGGATCCAAGACCTCTCCAATCTCCAGACGGCGGCGGATCGACCTTTCGGTCGCACCCACCAGCAGATTCATCATCTTGGCCATCAGCCAGCCGAGCCCGAACCCGAGCACTCCGGCCTCTGCAAAACCGACGAGCGCTCCAGTCCAGGATACCTGATAGCCGGTCAGGAACTGACCCAGAAGCGAAAGCGTCGGGCCCAGCGGATCACTGCCTTCGAGCAGGAGCGCCACTGTGCTCGCAAAGAGGATGAGAGCGGCAACGGAACCGACCGCCGTACCTAGAGCGATGGGATCGAAGCGCGCAAACGCCTGCTGAATGAGCTCTTCGAGCTCGGGTCGATCCAGGCGCTCGGGGGTCAACCGGTCCTTGACCTTCCCCTCGCCGTCCGAGACCTCCTCGTGGTACTCCTGCTCCACGTTGACCGCCCAGACATCGTGCGACTCGCCGAGAACATTGCGTGCCGCCAGCATCCCCGCCAGCATCGAATGGTCCTGATTGTTGTAGCGGTGCTGGCCGTTGCGTCCTATGACCTGCAGATTCGGGAAGCCGGAGAGATAGCCTCGAATCAGGGCCAGCGCCTCTTTGTACGCGTCATCGTAGACCGGGTAGGCCTTCGGCATGCGGACGACGGTGCCGTCAACCACGCTCTCCTCCGGAGCCAGACCGAGGACGGCCAGCTCCCGAGCTCCGAGCTCGAGAAGGGCCTCGTCAGAGGAGCTCCACAGGTCATCGCCCTCCTGAACGAAGTACTCCAGTCCGAGTGAGGTCGTCGAAGCATCGGGCACCATCTCGGGGCTCCAGCTGCCGAAATTCTGTACGCGACCGACCCGGACATCCGGCGAGTGGATGTAGATCCAGTTGTCGGGGAACACATCTTTCTGTCGCACGATCAGAATCACCGTGAGGAAATCGCGGTATCGCAGTCGGTTCGCCGCCTGCCGGACTTCGGCCGGCGGCGGTGGAGAAAAGCTCAATAGCAGCTCTCGGAGGGGCATCGAAGAGATGACGTGATCTGCCGGCAATTCCCTGTTGCCTCCACCGTCGGCCGCTCCGACCGTGACGGCCGTAATTCGGCCGTCGCGGTGATGCAGCTCTTGCACCGGAGTCTCGAGGTGCACAGGTGTGCCCGATTCCCTTAGTCGCTCGGTGAGACGCTCCCACATCATTCCAGGACCGAGTCGCGGATAGTGGAAGCGGTCGATCAGCGTCGTGATGACCTCCCGATCACCCACCGAGCCGATCAGAGAATTCTTGACTGCCTTGAACAGGTCCAGGTTCTTGATGCGCTGCGCAGCCCAGTCAGCGCTGATCTCCGTGCAGGGCATGCCCCACACCTTCTCTGTGTAGGTCTTGAAGAAGACTTCGAAAAGACGACGGCCGAACCGGTTGGAGACCCACTCCTCGAAGTTGTTCTCGGTAGGGTGAGGCGCCACCTGAGCCCAGAGATAGCTCAGGCCCACTCGACCCGCTTCGATCGGTCCGAGTCCCCGCAGTGCGTTCAGAGGCTTCAAGGGGTAGTCGAAGAACTTGTCGTTGTAGTAGATCCTGGAGAGCCGGGGGCGCTCCAAGAGATCGTCGCCGAGCACCTCTTCCCACAGCTCCTGGACCGCCGGAACCTTGGTGAAGAACCGGTGTCCGCCGATATCGAATCGATAGCCGCGATACTGAGCGGTGCGAGAGATCCCGCCAACCACCGCATCCATCTCGTAGACTTCTGCGGGGTGGCCCAGAGTGAGCAACTCATTGGCCGCGGTGAGACCGGCCGGACCGGCGCCGATAATGATGGTCTTGCTCATGAGTCGGCGCCTATCCTATCCCGACCCACGATCGCCGGCTCCCTCCCGCTGAACAGCCGGAGAGGATAGAGTTCAACGCACCACGACCCGGAAAACGATCGCACCCTCTTCTCGAGCTCAAACCTTTGGCCGCTGCTGAATCCGAACTCCCCGACGCCGACGGTACCCAGATCGATCATGGTCTCGAAGGCTCGACCTCGGACAATCGGAGCCAATCGCCCGACAGTCCAATGGGGTCCAGTACCGTGTTGGACAATTTTCTATCCCTGGGCAGCGGAATCGTCATTTCGAAGGCGGTCGCTTTCATCGGCACCGCTTATCTCGCGCGCCGACTCGGAGTCTACGGATTCGGCGTCATCGGCTTCGCCACCGCAGTTTGCAGCTACTTCGCAATTGCTCTGAGGGCCGGTTTCGGTCCTGTGGGGGCACGCGAGGTGGCCCGCCACCCAGGTCAAATCGCGCCCGTGACCGGCGGGGTCATCGTGCTGCGTCTGGCTCTTGCAAGCGGGGTCTTTCTGCTGACCTATCTGGGAACCCTGGTGCTCGACAAGCCGGAGATCGTCAAGTGGGTCGTCATGCTCACCGCCCTCACTTACATCTCCCTGTCCCTGGACACCGGCTGGGTGTACAAGGGGCTGGCGAGAAACCGTCGCGTCGGAATCAGCCTGATCCTGGGACAGGCCGTCTATGTGGCGGCGCTCTTTCTTGTCGTCCGCGGACCCGAGAATATTCTCTGGGTGCCGATCTGCGTCCTCTTCGGTGAGCTTGTTGGGGCTGCCTATCTGGCCGTGCCTCTCTTCAAGGGATCTCCCTGGACCCCCGATCTGGACAAGGCCCGGTCGATCTTTCGAGCCTCGGTCCCTTTCGTCATTGGCCAATTGCTCCGCGCCCTGATCAACGTTTTCGATGTCGTCCTACTCTCCCTGCTGATTGGGGAGATCGCCGTTGGCCTTTACACAGCGGCCTATCGAATCTGCTTTCTCGTCATCCTCATCGGCCACTCCCTGCAGGTGGCCTATCTACCCGCTCTCTCCAGAGCCGCCCACCGATCGTCCCAGGAGGTCAGTCAGCTCGTCAATCGAGCCCTCGAGTTTTGCGCCGCGCTCGCAATCCCCATGGCTACAGGCGGGATCCTCCTCGCCGGCCCGCTTCTCGTCAATCTGTTCGGTCCCGAGTACGGCGAGGGAGCCGACGCCTTTCGCCTGCTCCTCGTCAGCGTCGCGTTCATGTTCCTGCACGGCCTGTTGGGAATTACTTTGTTGGCCCACGACCGGACCCGGGTCTTGATGTGGATCCAGGCGATCGCCGCATCTCTCAACATCGTCTTGAATCTGATTCTCATCCCCAGGCACGGCATCATGGGGGCAGCTGTCGCCACGGTGATCGCCGAAGGGCTCATCCTGACTCTCGACTACCTGGCTTGTCGGCGGCTGAAAGTCGATATTGCGTTCGGCCTCCTGATCAAACCGATCGTGGCGTCCGCGGTGATGACAGCGCTGCTCCTCTGGCTGGGACCGAGCTCGTCCTGGCTTCTGCGACTGCTCGCCGGCATCGTGACGTACAGCGCGACGCTCGCCCTGATCGGGGGCATCCCAGAAGATGCACGACCCAGTCGCCCATCCCACCATGAGGGTTGAGGCGTCCGGCCGTACCTTCCGGCCGAACCTTGGGGCTTGGGGGTTGAGGAGTCCATCCTGCCTCCGGCCTACCTTTGAGGCTGTGGGGCCCTCGCCCATTCCCCTAAGCCCCTACTGCCTTCAGCAACTTACGCCATTGGTAGCGCAACTGGCCGACAGGAAACGCGACGGCGCAATTCAGGTAGTAGAGCCAATGCAGAGGTAGAGCTACGAGTAGAAAGGCCGGTCCTCGCTTGGACGATAGAAACCTGTAGAAGTCCCTATTCAGCCAGAGCAAGGTTGCGAGGGCGAGGCCAGCCAGAAGAGCCCAGCGTGGCTCGAACAGAATCAGGACGAAGGAGGCCAGCAACAGAACGGCCGAGACCACGCTCAGCCGACCGCCCGAGCCGAGATTGAGCTCCTTGGCGGGTCCTTCACGACCGGCGAGGAGCTCACTCCAGGGGATTCCCCGGTCGAAAAGGTCGCTCTGAACGACGCTCTGCAGAGACCAGGCCTTGTGGTGCTTGACCTGCACCTCCTTGGCGAGGCGAATGCGCCGGCCCGAGGCCCGTAGTCGGTAACCCAACTCGATGTCTTCGATGGTGGGCCGAGGGTAGCGAACCTCGTCGAAGCCCCCCAGGTCCAGGAAGACTCGGCGGCGAATCGCGCCGCAACCGGCCCAGAAGGTCGAGGCATCGGGGGCTCCCTGCTGATGAACCCAGTGGTGCTGCAAGTTCTTGTACTGTGCCACCCATCCGGGGGCGGCCGGCTCGTCATCGTAGGACCCGAACAGAGCATCCAGTGATTCGTCGGCGCGCAACGCGGCTGCCGCCAGGCTCAGCGTCTCCGGCCCGACACTGCAGTCGGCATCGACAAACAAGAGGAACTCCCCCCGAGCCTTCTCAGCCCCCAGATTGCGGGCCACGGAAGGTCCCTGCCGTCCCCGAGTCCCCAGGAGACGAGCCCCTGACTCTTCGGCCGCCGCGACGGAACCATCGGTCGAGCCGTCATCCACAACCCACACCTCGAAGTCCCTGAAGGACGATCGGTGCAGCGCTGCGAGAGACTCTCGAAACACCGGCCCTCCATTCAGTACGGGAATCACGACCGAGAAGAAAGGTGCCTGCCTCGAGCCGCTCCGGATCGATGCTGGATCGCGGCTCACTTCGAAGCTCTCATTGTCACCGAGTCCTTCCTTTTTGGTCGACATCGCTGGGATAGTCTAAGCCAGACTGGGACAGAGACGGCGCACTCGAACTGGGCAATCCAACGAACTGCAGCATTCCTGACTTCGATCCCCAATGTCATGGGGACGATCAATCAACAAACATCGTGGGGCGCGGTGATCTTTACGGTAGCCGGGAAGACTCTGCGTCTGGATGCTCTGCCCGAGACAGAACCGTCTGGAGGCCCGCATCGAGGCGGGCGAGAAGAAATTCGACCGGCCCCATCACTGATTCTGCTGGTCTCAGGAGACAGCGCGGAGCTCCCCCTCCGATCTTGCGATCGGAGAGAGAGGATTGGGAGGTTCCGTTGTAGGTTGGTTGGTTTCGACTTTACCCTGGTGATTTCCAGGGAATGGGATAGGAGTATCTAGAGGCGTTCGAGATCTTGCGATCTCCGATAGAGTTGGTAGGAAAACACTCTTCGAAAGGGGAACCTCCCAGTCAATACTCTCCAGCTCTTTCGAGCTAACTTGAAAGGATCATAACAGCTTGTGAAGAAAATCACAAGCCCTTGGGAGAGCAGGCGCAAAGAAGCGTCTCGCTCAGCGAGCATGCCGGATCCCAACGCCGATCCGGGCGGCAAGATCCGTCGAAGCCAGGCCTCTCATTCGACGCGATTGTCGAAGCGAGAAAGCGTCGAGAACGCGACGCCTCTCTCATAAGTAGCATTCAACTCAACAGTTACAACGCTCTCAAGATCTGGCACGAACTCTGCTATATCCCACCGTTGATGGGCATGAAAGAGGACTCACAAACCAGACCCACTGCGGAAATGCGGAGGAACGAAACCATGAAACGAGCAGCAAAGATCATGACCCTGATAATCGTGGCGGCCCTCTACACCACCCTCCCCCTCTCGGCTCAGGAGAGTACCCAGAAGGTGCGAGGAGAGGTGATCCAACTCCAACAGCAGCAACAGACCCAGAACGATGGCGAGTTCGATCACTTCACCATCAGAACCCGACAGGGCGAGGAGATGCAGCTGAGGCTGGGTCGAGCAGGCCAGTGCGCCGATTGCGTGCAGGTCGGAGACCAGGTTCGGGCCCGGGTCATGCAGGGATCTGGGGGCCAGGCTGGACAGGTGCAATCGATGAAGGTGAAACGCAACAGACAGATGAGCTCTTACAAGAACCAGGGTGGCCAGATGGTCGGGACCCAGCAGCGGCTCCGGGATGGCTCCGGAGCGGGACATCAGCGTGGGAACAACCAGGGGACTGGAAACGGCAACTGCCAGGGCGGAGGCCAGGGTGGCGGCAACCGTGGTGGAGGCGGTGGCGGTGGTGGAAACCGCGGCGGCAACGGCAGAGGTTGACACGATCAGCAGCACACACAACACGAGCTCGGGGGCGGTCGGCACCGCCCCCTTTGCCTTTCTGCGCTTCGCTCGAACCCCGACAGCGCGCTAGGATGTGCCCGTGAGCCCAGCTCGCGCCCGTACCTTAGTTGTCTTCTCCCTGCTGCTGGCTGTCCTGCTATTCAGCTGGACTATCCTCGAAGCGCGCCATCAGCGCAGCCAGGTCCAGGCAGCGCTCACCGCACAAGCCACCGTCCTGGCGAGGTCGCTCGGACCAGGGCTGGTGGCCGCATCCCATGCCAGCCGCGAGCTCGACGAGATCATTGCCTGGAAGATGCTCGACAACGCGCGCCTCCTGGCGGAGCTGCGACAGGCTGGGAGAGACGACCAGGAGCTGCTCGAAGATCTGGCGGCCAACAACGGCCTCGACTCGGTCGTCTTCTATGACTCAGACCAGCAAGAACGCCAGCTCCTGGGGGAAGGGGTGCCCGAAAGGGTCAAAGACGAGCTACAAGACCTCTTCAACAAAGACGCCGATGAGGTTGTTCTGGGCACCTCACTCGAAGACGGTGTCGAGCATCTGGGCGCTGCTGTGCGAACGCCCTCCGGAGGCGTAGTGCTGGTCCGAGTTCATCCGTCTACGGCCCGAACCTTCGCGCGTCGGCTCGGGGTCGAGAACCTGCTGCAAAGACTGGTAGGCGCAGGAGGGGTGCTCTACCTCAGCTATCGCGAGGAACCTTCTGGGAATGTGGTCGACGTCGCCTGGGACGATGGCGCCGTGCCACCGAGGCCGCCATCGAACCAGCGACTCTTCGATCTCCGCGGGCAGACCGCTCTAGAAGTGGAAATGCCCATCGAATCACCGGCCGGAACCAGCGCTGCCCTACGCGTCGGCTTGGACGGTAGCGGACTCCAACGAACGGCCTCGCAGACCATGTGGAGGTCCCTGTTACTCGGGCTGATCCTGACCGGCTTCGCCGTCAGCGCGGCCGGGTTCGCCGTCGTCAGTCGACTGCGCGCCCGTGAGCGTGAGGAGGCCAGTCAACGGCTAGCCGAGGCCGAGACTGCACGACGTCGCAGCGAGCGACTGGCTGCCGCCGGTGCCTTGACGGCGGGAATGGCCCACGAAGTTCGGAGCCCGATGAACGCCATCGGCCTGGCAGCTCAACGCCTCGAGAGAAAGTTGCCCGACAACACCGAGTTGCGGCGCATTGCCGGTCGCATTCGGGCAGAGATTGGCCGCCTCGAAGGAGTTCTGCGGGGTTTTCTCGAATTGGCGAGCCCGGTGTCCGACCGGCGCTCCGAAACCGATCTGGTGACCATCGCGCGGGAGGTCTTGGACCTGATGTCCGAAGAAGCTGCCGATCGAGGCGTGCTGCTCGAGGAGGTCTCCGGCTCGGCTTCCGCGAGGATTGACCGGCAATCCATCCACAGAGCCATGATCAACCTCATTCGCAACGCTATTCAGGCTAGCCCCTCTGGGGGGCGGATTGCCGTGCAAGCGGCAGAGCACAACGGCATGGCACTGATTCGCATTCAGGACCAGGGACCAGGGCTCGACCCGGAGTTGGACGGCAGGTTTTTCGATCCCTTCGTGACGGGCCGAGATTCCGGCACCGGGCTTGGCTTGGCACTGGTCAAGCGGGTTGCCGAGGACCATGGAGGATCGGTGACCCTAGTCAATCTCGAAGATGGCGGAGCAGAAGCGGTGATGAAGCTCCCAATCGACTGAAAGGCAGAGGCATGACTCTGGAAGGATGCATTCTCATTGTCGAAGACGACCCAGCGCAGCGGGAGATGCTGAGTGGTTTCCTCCGGGACCTCGGAGTCGAAACCGTCGAAGCCGGGGACGGCCACGAGGCCCTCGATCGACTGAGCAGTCAGCCGATCGACCTGGTCGTCACCGACCTCCGGATGCCCGGGATGGAGGGCTCCGAGCTGCTGCGGGAGATCAAGTCGCAGAACCCCGAGGTTGGCGTCGTTCTCGTGACCGCCTACGGAACAGTGCAAGGAGCGGTCGAGGCTCTCAAGGACGGTGCCTGCAACTATCTGCTCAAACCACTCGATCTGGATGAGGTGGAACAGGTGATAGGCCGTTGCCTGGCAGAGCGGCAACTCAAACGAGAGAATCGTGAGCTGAGACAGCGGCTCGGCGAGATCGAGTCACTCCCCGGAATCGTCACCGCGGGCGGACCCATGGCAGAGACCCTCTCGAAGGTGGCCCGAGTGGCCCCTTCGAACGTCTCCGTTCTGCTCCTCGGTGAGAGTGGCACCGGCAAGGAGCTTCTGGCTCGCGCCATCCACGCCGCCAGTCCGAGGGCCGACGGACCTTTCGTAGCCGTCAATGCAGCCGCGCTCTCCCCCACGCTTCTAGAGAGCGAGCTCTTTGGCCACGAGCGCGGCGCTTTCACGGGAGCCGATCGCTCACGGGCGGGCCGATTCGAGAGTGCCAAAGGTGGCACCCTGTTCCTGGATGAGATCGGCGAGCTGCCGTCAGAGATCCAGGTCAAACTCTTGCGTGTCCTGCAGGAGCGGTCCATCGAAAGAGTCGGCTCCAATCGGCCCATTGCCGTCGACGTCAGAGTCGTGGCCGCGACGCACCACGATCTTCCGGCGCGGCTGCAGGAGGGAAGCTTCAGAGAGGACCTTTACTACCGTCTCGCGGTGGTGACGATCGAGCTGCCACCGCTGCGCAGACGACGGTCCGACATTCCCCTGCTTGTCGATCATTTTCTCGACAAGCATGTCGGAGCTGCAGGCGGGGAGTCGAAGAGCTTCTCGCGGGAGGCCATGGATCTCGTCGTTCGCTACGACTTTCCCGGCAACGTACGTGAGCTGGAGAACCTCGTTCAGCGATGCCTGGTCCTGGCGCGGGGAAGCCTGATCAGCATCGACGACCTTCCAGCTTCGATCCTGGGCGCCACCCAAACCTCGACGACCGAGGATGCGGGAGCGGACGCCAGCCTGCCCGCAAGAATCGAAGCCCTCGAGCGGGTCGCCATCGACGAGGCTCTGCAGCTGGAGAGCGGCAACCAGACCAGGGCCGCATCCCGACTGGGAATCTCCGAGAGGGCCCTACGATACAAACTGGCCAAGTACCGGCAAGAATCGTCGTAACCGAGGACCGTATTCGACGAAATTGTCGAACATCGGGCGCTCGAAGGTGTCGAATCGAGGGCTCAGGATGGCACAGGAATTGCGGTGCTGTATGCCGTATTCGACACTCGATCTTGCTCGACGACCCGCTGAATCGATCATGTCTGACAAAACTGTCGTTCTCCTCATCGTCGCGGCCCTGCTGGCGTCGACCCCAGTAGTCGCTTTCAGTGGTGAGCTCTTCCTACTGGGTGGAATCACGCAGGCGAGCTATGGTACCGACACTGATACCGCTGCCCAAGCTGGCCAGCTCACCTTCGTGACCGGCGACAAGTACCAGTTCAGAGCCGACGTCGGCTTTCTGCGGAAGGAACTCGGCGCACCCATCCCGAGTGGACAGGGACCGGTACCGGGAAAGCCGCGAGGACCGCACGGATCTGGCGGGCAGAGCGCCAGCCAGATCTCTTCGAATTCCGGCAACGGCTCGGCCGGGGGCACCGGATCCGACTCGAGCGACGGCCAGACCTCGGACCCGGTCACCACCGTCGAGGACGAGTGGGTCTCCGGCCTGGGAGATGTTCGATTGGCTGGCAGCCGGCGCCTGATGGGAGGTGGTGCCAAGGTCTTTCGAATGGATCTCGGAGCGCAAGTGAAGGTACCGACCGCCGATCCCGACGAAGGGCTCGGCACCGGCGAGTGGGACGCCTACCTCGGTCTGACAAGTGAGTACCGGTTCTGGTCCGCCACGGGCTTCGGCGGTTTCGGCTGGAACTACCTGGGCGATCCCGATTGGCAGACCCTGAACGACGTTGTCGAGGGCTACGTCGGTGTCGAGAGTGAACCACTGGGCGGCCGGTTGATCCTGTCGGGTTGGGTGGAGGGCAATCCCGAAGTCGTCGATGGCCTGGGCTCAAGGGCGGCATTGGGCTTCGGCCTGCGCAGTCTTGGCAAGATGCGCTGGCGCCTTCTCACTACTCTCGGGCTAACGGACGCCGCTCAGGACTTCACGATTCTCTTCGGCACTTCCTTCGGTGTCTCGACACCAACCGTAGGTACCCGGGGACCCGTGCGATGAGGCTCCGATTTGCAGCAATCTGCCTTGCGGTGCTCATGCTGATCGGGGCCAGCTCCAAGGACGATCTGCGCTCCTCGCTCATCACGGTCGAGGGCACGGTTCTGAGCGTCGCATCGGCACCGGGTGAGGGCGATCTCGAAGTCCTGTCGGTAACCCTCGCACCCACGGGAGCAGAGGGGAAGAAAATGGACCTCCTGCTGGCACCCAAAGCCGCCCTAGATGAAGTTGATTTCCAGGTCGAACAGGGGGACCAGATACAAGCTCGAGTCTTCCCAGCCGATGATGGACCCGCCAAGGTGCACAAGGTCCAGAACCTGACCCGCCACACCATGCTGCGCCTGCGCACGCTCCACCGTATCCCGCTCTGGGATGGCGTCGGCGCCTGGCAGGGGGGTCCCGGTCAGGGAGCGATGGGGGGACGCGGCGGACACGGGCAGAGAGGCAACGGCCCCGGCCGCTGAGAGTCAAACATGATCGATAGCAACAGAATCTCCCCCCTCTCGGACGTCACGCTGCCCTCGGTGCTCGAGGGGCTTCGCGAGCCGGCGGTCATCATCAACGATGAACATCAGATCGTCGCTGCCAACCAGGCCTACCGCGAACACTTCGCGGAGGGCGATCGGGTCTGTGGTAAGCACTGCTACGAGGTCTCTCACCACTACAGGATTCCCTGCGACCAGCTCGGCGAAAGCTGTCCCCTGGCCGGAGCCCGAGCCAGCGGCACGCGGTGTCCGGCGCTGCACATCCACCACACCGCCGAAGGCGAGCAACACGAGTCGGTCACCGTGCATCCGCTCTGCGACAACCGTGGCCGAATCCGCTTCTATCTGGAGGTGCTGGCCCCGCAACAGATCGCCAGCCTCAAGTCCTCTCGAGACGGACAGATGGTCGGGCGATCACCCGCCTTCGAGCGCATGCTCGACCTCGTAACGCGGGTCGCTGACACCCCGACGACGGTGCTGCTGCTCGGCGAATCGGGTACCGGCAAGGATCTGGTGTCCCGTGCGGTTCACTCGTTGAGCTCACGGAGCAGCGGTCCCTTCGTACCCCTGGACTGCTCGGGGCTCACCGAAACACTGTTCGAGAGCGAGCTCTTTGGCCACGAAAAGGGCTCCTTCACCGGGGCTCATGAGCGCAAGCGAGGTCTGGTCGAGGTGGCCAACGAGGGCACCCTCTTCCTCGACGAAGTGGGGGACATTCCGCTGTCGCTGCAGGTCAAGCTGCTGCGACTGCTCGAAACTGGCACCTTTCGGCGGGTCGGCAGCGTCGAGCAGCGGCGCTCCGACTTCCGATTGGTCTGCGCTACCCACCGCGACCTGACGAAGCTGGTCGAGGCCGAGCAGTTCCGCGAAGACCTCTACTATCGGATCAGTGCCTTTCCGATCCACCTGCCGACGCTGCGCGAGAGATGGGAGGACATTCCGTTGCTGGCCGCTTGCATCTTCGATCGCCTGGGCTGCGGCGGCCACTGCCACCTGACCGACGAGGCCCTCGAGGTGCTGCGGTCTCACAGCTTCCCAGGCAATGTTCGCGAGCTGCATAACATGCTGGAACGCGCCTGCCTACTCAGCGATAGCGGCCGCATCGACCGGGAGCACCTGCCCCTGATCGGGACGAACGACACAAACGTGGGCTGCGAGATGCCGATCCCCATCGACATCGACCGAATCCTATCTCTCGACGATGTCGAAACCCGCTACATCCAATGGATGGGCAGTCGCTTCGACGGCTCGCGCGCCCAGCTGGCTGATCGGCTGGGAATCTCGGAGCGCACCCTCTACCGACGACTGAGGGAACACTGACCGAGCCCGAACCCGAGACGTCCCCGGAGCGTTGCCACAAGAACAGCGGGCCGAAGGTTGGAGAACCCCCGGCCCGGATCAGCAGCACTCCCAGACCAGCGGAGCACCGGATTGCCGCCGCTTCAGTAGTCGAAGTCCCAAAGGTCGACTGGGATGCGGTAGTTATGGATGAACTGTACCGAACGGATGGCGTCGTTCGTAGCCTTGACGAAGCCGTCGATGTCCCTGCCACTACCCAATCCGGAGTTGACAGAGCGAAGCCACTCGATCAGCGGTACGCCAGGATCCTGCACCGGCATCCAGGACGCTGCTGCGCAATAGGGCTCTTCGGAACCCGGATCGAAGTCGCAGGGCTCCTGCACCCAGCCCAGGGGCTCGATGACAGCGACTTCGAGGGGAATTCCCGCTTCGTCGCGATAGCGCTGCCAGCGTTTGAAATTCACTTTGCCGAAGTCGACGAACTCCTCCTGCAGATCGACGAACAGCTCGTAGTTCTCCATGGCAGGAATCGCCTCGACGACCTCGCAGTCGGTGAAAACATACGGCGGCTCGACTTGATCCTCCGAATCGGGATCGGGGTCCCAGCCAGCTTCCACTTGGCATTCCCGGACCAGGGCCGGCAGGGTCTTCTTGGTCGGCAGGCTACCGCCTGACGGATTGTCGGTTGTATCGACAGTGAGCCTGAGGATGCGCCCGAGGTACTGGACCAGGTGGTCGGTCACCCAACCGTCCTTGCTCGCTGCCGTGCCAAGGAGCGAGGCCGCTTGATTGAAGTCATGCTTCTTCAACCTGTGTGGCACTGCGCACTGCGGATTGAAGGGCACGTCCGGTGGAGCTAGCGAGTCGGGGTTGGGGTAGAAGCACTCCGCCTCCTCACCGACTTTTCCTGGTACCAAGTGAACCAGCTCGCCGACGAATTTCCCCCAATCGTTGGCCCGCAGCGCTGGGTGGTACTCCGTACCCGCCGCAGGATCCCCATGGGCCCAGAGATCCTCCTCGTTGGGATCCGTCTGGAAATGGCCGTACTTCATCAGGCGATGGAAGACGGCCATGTTCTCCACGGGCGAGTCGAGCTCGATCCACAAAGAACAGGTGATCGGATCGCTGCCCAGATCGCAACCCTCACCCATCTTCAATCGTCCTGCCGCGTTTCGGTCGACGACCTCCGAGTGGCGGATCTTGCGAATCACCTCGTCGAAGTGCATGCGGATGTTGCGCTCTTTGACGCGCCCGCCGCTAAGACGGCCGAAGTAGTCGACCTCCACGACCCTGGCCTCGTCCGCCGGATCGACGTCACAGCTCAGGGGGGCAAAGCCGAGCTCCACCCCGTCGATGTCCACTGGGATCGGGCAGTAGCCCCAGCCGTATCCCGGTATTTCCTTCGGCATCTCTATCCAGCGTTTCGCCAGTATGGGCTGACCGGTGACATCGTCACGCAGAATATGGATCAGATCGCCGAACAGGTCGCCACAACCGCCGCCACTACCACCACCGTGACCGCCGCTGCCGTGATCCTGCGCGATCGCCGGGACCGCCGGGAGCAGCACCGCGGCCGTCACAATCATCCATCCAACTCTCCAGGTTCGCATCGTGCCTCCTCCTTCCTGCTGAAACGATTGCATCGACCTCCCACTCGCAGCCCTTGCTCGATGTCGGTGGAGACCTCCGTAGCAAGCAGCGAGCCAGCAGACTACGCCAAACATGACCATGTAGTACGTCGCAAGTCATTCAGCTTAAGTGCCTTATTTGTAACTATTTACAGGCTACATGGAGAGCGAATCAACTGCTCTATCCTGCAATCAAGTCTTACGGACGAGCAGATAGCTGCCACCGGCGGCGGTCCGGTACCAATACGCAACCGACCTGCTGACATCTTTGTCAGTCCGGTTCCTGAGATCGACGTTCGGCAGATCAAGCAACTTGACGGGTTCGACTGCCGAGTCTTCCCAACGCAGAGGCGGCGGGGCCTTCAAAAGGCTCCGCCACCTGGCGATCGAGCGAGGCGAACGCCCGATTGGACAGCTTGTTTCAGTACGCGATCTCTGGAATGTGCCAGTTGTGGACGAACCAGACGATCTTGCGAGCATCTTCCGTGGCCTGTTCGAAGTAGTTCGCCGGCCCGCAATGGCCTTCATCCCCGGAGCCGCCGAGGCAGGGCCCGAGCATCACTCCATCCCTGCAGACCGGGACTGCGACAGTCTCCAGATCTACTCCAGGAGGAGATCCCGAGAACAGAATCAAAGGAGTGACAATTTCGAACGTCGGCTCCTCTGTCGCAAGCCCCAAGACCGTGGCACTCGACGGAATGGGCGGCAAACCCTCTCCTGGATCCACTCCTCCCGCGGGATGGGTAGCAGCGCGGTCATAACTGAAGGGAGTGAAGTCGAAGTAGGTGAATTCCAACTCCGGCTTCTTCTTGGTCCCCCCGACTCTTACGTACGAGTTGATCCCCAGGTAGGTGTTCGCGTTGATGAACTCGTCAAGGGCCACCGGGCTCGTCTTGTCAGCGGCTCCTCCCCAGAAGGCCGCTGCCATCAACATGTCGAGGCTTTCCGGATGCTCATCGGGTACCAGCTCTCCGTCGACCATTCCACAGATCAAATGGCCCAGGTCTGCGTCGACCAGGTAGCCGGCCGCAGTCGCCGAAAGCGTGTTGGTACTATCCGTGTAACCACGGGTGACCGTGACGGGCATCAAGCAGCCGTCGAGCATCAGAGTGCGGTAAAAACCCAGATTCTCCAAGGGCGAATCGATCGTCTTCCAGGCGCAATCCTCGAGCGCCACGCAGCCGGTCGCGCCCTCGACAACCGGAATGTAGAACTCGAACCTTCCCGCCGGGTCGAGGCGAACGGGCAAGGAGACATCCAGGAGCTCATTGTCGGGATCGTAGTATTCCGTCGCGGAGTTGAGGACTTTCAAGGCCTCGAAGTAGGCGCTGTCAATAACCGTAGGGTCGGTCCGCACGACGCTCTGGCGCCCAAAGGAGACTTCCTGAGCCAACTCCAGGTCATCAACGTGGATCTCGCATGGGTCGTAGAGCTCGGCATCGAATCCCGGCATCTCTCCCCACAGGTTCAACATCGAGCAGTCTGCGGCGATCGGTTGCAGGCAATCGACGTCGACAGGTTCTGAATACTCGGGGTCGTCGTAGGTGACGATGCGAGTCACCGGCACGCCGTTCCCATCCCTTTCCAGGACGTAGAGATCGCCATACAGAACGGCAAAATCGGAGCTTCCACCGGGTTCATCCTGCGGCTTGCCTCCCGGATCCTCCGGCTTTTCGGCCAGGGTCGCCGGAGCAATTGCCAGCAGGACGCTCAGCGCGAGCCCGAGGATCAGGCACGATTTCTGGCTCATCTGGTTCATTTCCATCCTCCATAGAAGGTCTCTTCTTTAATCATGGTTAGCCTGTGAAGACTTCGTTTCTCCGCCCCCTCGACCGCAATAAAATCGATATGCCACCTCCCTTCGGTCTCGAAACCACACCTTCAGCTGGTCACCAGCTGCAATCGACTCTCGGTTCAGCTGCAGACCCAGGACGACAGCTTCCGGTTGGCGGTGAATGTGATCGGTCATGGTCTTTCTCCAGCTCCATGACCAAGGCCGTCGCGGGGCCCCGCTGCGCTCTAGAAGGCTTGGACGCCTCCTGTCCTTGCGTTTCCAGCAGATAGCGCAATAGGTGTGCCAGAACAGGCAGATGGCTCTGCCAGGTGGCAGCAAAACCGGACAGGGACTCCCGACAAGACCCAAGAATCAAAGCGTTCTTCGAGGACTTCGAGCGCTGGACGGAGTCGGCAGACCCGTTCGAGAGAGACGCCCTGGCTGCCCGAGCCGCGCCCTTTTCTGCCATCCCCGGCAGAGGATCCACCGGCGCTCTGACACCGGTTGCAGTCCCGGGTTGGGGACTCGACGAAATGCCCGCGGGCCGCTCTCGAAACCTGGCGACGGGGAGGCTTCTCCCTATTGCGGCGTCCGACCCATCCGACTCGGGAGAGAAGATTTCGAGGCTGCCCGAGCTTGGCACGAAGCTTGTAGCAATTTCGAACTGAAGGAGGGAGGAGGCTGGGCAGCAACTCTCAGGAACGCCCACGACGACTAGGTGATGACGAGAATCCGGAGACTCCGACAAACGCCTTCGGTGTCGGGACTTCCCACCAGGGACTGACACCAGTGGCAGCGAGGAACCCAGCATGAAAGAGCAAGTCACGCACCCACCCCGAAACGGCCGCTTCGCGGCTCTACTGGAGGCCCTGCCCGATGCCGCCATGTTGCTCGGTCGCGATCGAGTGATCGTCGCCACCAACGAGCAGTTCCGTTCGGTCTTCTCCGATGGACACGATGTGAAGGGCCGACCTTGTTTCGAGGTCTCCCACTGCCGCGATGTGCCTTGCGAAGGCATCTCCGAGCTCTGTCCCCTGCAGCGCAGCTTCGAAACGGGAGAGCCGGCACGCACCGTCCATGTTCACAGAACCCCGGAGGGCGATGTCCATACTGCCATTGTCATGCGGCCGCTCTTCGACGAGACCGGCGAGCTCGACAACTTCCTCGAGGTCTTGAAGCCGCTAAAGATCGCCAGCGCCACGGCCAGTCGAGATCGGTTGGTGGGTCGCTCACCGATGTTCAATCGGATGCTGCAGGATCTGGAGCTCGTCGGACCGACCGAGAAGTCGGTGGCCATCTTCGGGGAGGCGGGAACCGGCAAGGAGCTCGTCGCCAGGGCGCTTCACGAGATCAGTCCTCGCGCTCACCGCGTCTTTGTTCCGGTCGACTGTGCGGCCCTTCACGAATGGCAGTTCGAGCGCGAGCTCTTTGGCCACACCAAGGGAGCTTTTCCAGGAGCCGATGAATCCCGGACCGGTTTCGTCGGAGCGGTTGATGGCGGCACACTGTTTCTCAAGGAGGTGGAGACTCTCAGCTCGGCCGCACAAGTGAAGTTGCTCCGCCTGCTCGAGACCGGTTCCTACATACCCGAAGGAGCCACCCAGTCCCAGCGATCGGAGTTCCGCCTCATCTGCTCCTCGACGCACAGCCTCGACGACCTCGCCAGGACCGGTCGTTTTCGGGACGACCTACGACATCAGATCGGAGGATTCCCCATCGCGGTGCCCTCCCTGCGAGACAGAATCACCGACATCCCGATTCTCGTCGACAGCCTGCTGCACCGATTGGAGCTCCTACAGCCCCGCCCTGAGGTCGATCCCAGCACAATCGAGGCGCTGCAAGCCTACGACTTTCCGGGAAATGTCCGCGAGTTGATCCAAATCCTGGAACGCGCTTGTCTGACAGCAGACGGAAAAATCATCCTGCCAGAACATCTCCCCAGTGCCTGCCTGACAGGCAAAGAAGTCTCGAGACCACGACTGAGCTTCGAGGGAGATGTGGTGCCCTTGAGCGATGTGGAGGCGCTTTACATCGGATGGGCAGCGTCCCGAACTGGCGGTAGCCAACGGGCGCTGGCTCGGCGGCTCGGAGTCAGCGAGCGCACGCTCTATAGAAAGCTCCAGAAGGCCAGGGAGGCGCTTCCCAGCCCACCGGTAGGACATGCCGAGGCCGAGCCCTCGACCGAGTAGCCTGAGCCTGCCGATCCAGCGGCTTCACAGGCCCGTGTTAGCATCCCTGTGAAGATCGAACAGCGATCGATCTTGGCCGAGCACCCCTCTCTTCTGCCGCTCTCCAGATGCTGCGAGACGACCCGATCATTTCCAGCGAATTGGCCGCCCGTGAGCTGATTCCGGGACGCCAGAACCTCCCTCAATTGTGGGGCCGACGGGGCTTCTGGCAGATCAAGATGCGCTGGGCCGTCGCCCCTCTCATGGTCGCGGGCGTCCTGGTGGGCCTGGCCCTGGGGTTCGAGTTCCAAGTGGTGCCGATCCTGCTGATCGCACTCGCGAGCCCCCTCTACAACGCAGTCTTCGCCTGGATCTTCAGTCGCTATGAGAGTCGGCTGCAGGCCGATCCTCAGCTGGATCGAGTCTTCACCGTCCTCGAGGTGCTCGTCGACTATGCCGCCATGCTCCTGCTTCTCCACTTCACCGGTGGCGTGGCGAGCCCGCTGATCTTCTTCCTGGTCTTTCACGTCATCATCGCCGCGATTCAGTTCTCCCCAGGGACGGCCTATGGCCTGGCGGGACTGGCAGTCGGAGGACTCTGGATTCTGCTTGTCGGTGACGTGACGGGCTGGTATCCCAGTTACTACATCGTCTATCACGGCGAGCCAGCCCTGGTCGTCAGCAACACTGTCTCCGCGGTTCTCATGTTGCTCTTCTTCGCTGCGACCCTTTTCCTGGTGGTCGTCATGGTGAGCCGGATCATGGGCCGACTGAGAAGGCGGGTGCGAGAACTCGCCGTGGCTACGACAAAGATGGCCGATCTGAATGAGAAGCTCAACAGCCTCTATGCCATTGTCCGGACGATCGGAGGGGAGCGGCATCTCGAGCCTATCCTCGCCACTGCGACCTCGGAGTTGGCCAAGGTCATGGAGATTCCTGCGGTGGCTGTCAAGCTGCTGTCCGAAGACGGGAAGACCCTGCGGTACGTTGCTGCCCACGGGCTGCCGAGTGAGCTGACCCAGGAGAAGGTCGTCCATCTGGACCAGAGTCCCTTGAATCAGCGGATCATCGATGGAGAGACCCTTGTAGAGGCGAGAATCGACGAGGACGACACATTGCAGCTGCGGCAGGAGCTCAGCGCCCTCGGCATCCGGTCGGCTGTTCTGGCCCCCCTCAAGGTCGAAGACAGGGTCATCGGAACGCTGGGCTTCTATTCGCAGGCTCCCGATCACTTCCAAGCCAGTGATACCGACTATCTCCAGCTGGCCGCCGAGCTCGTGGCCATCGCCATCGACGGTGCCAGGGCCTATGAGTCCATCGAGGCTCTGATGCAGGAGCGCACACAGTTCATGCTGCAGGTGGCGCACAACCTGCGCGCCCCACTCGGCGCTGGCCTGACGATGCTGGATCTCTTCGAAGAGGGCCTGCTCGGAGAGATGACGGACCAACAAGCCGACTACCTGAAGCGTATCGAGGTCCGACTGCGATCCCTGAACCAGACGATAGGCGAGCTATTGACGATCGCCAAGACACGGGACTGGAGCCGCGAGATTCCCGATGTTGTTGTCGACCTCACCGAGCTGGCCAGCTACACAGAGCAAACATTTCGCGAGGCAGCCGCCCGCCAGGGGCTTAGTCTCGAGGTGACCGTCGAGGAGGGCATTCCCGACGTGGACAGTGGTGCCGACTTGCTCGAACAGGTCATGGAGAACCTGGTTTCCAACGCCATCAAGTACACCCCCGAAGGCGGCGAGGTCGAGGTCCACTTTCGGCAAGACGGCCCCGACAGAGTCCAGATCCGAGTCAGCGATTCCGGCATTGGCATTCCCGCGGTTGAGCAAGACAAGCTCTTTCATGAGTTCTTCCGCGCTTCGAACGCCAAGAAGCTCACCGCCGAGGGGACTGGACTGGGTCTCGTCCTGGTCAAGAAGACGGTCGAAAGGCACGGCGGTACGCTCGAGCTGTCGAGCGAAGAGGGCCAGGGAACGACCGTAACGATCGAGCTGCCCATCCGCCAGGACAAGCCCCCTCAAGACCTCGAGACCTCGAGACCTCTAGACCTCTAGCGGCCCAGCGCAACCCGGGGCTGGAACGCTCTCAATCTTCCGACAGCTTCGCCTTCAGCACTGAAAGGAGTGTCTCTTTCGCCAGGGGCTTCTGGAAGACGCCGGCCAGGCCGAGGGTCGCGGTATCCGTCGTCAGGTTCAGGTTGTCGCCCACCGAGCTCAGCATGAAGACAGGGGCCCGATTCTGGAGGACCTTGAGCTCTTTGGCGAAGCCCGTCCCTGCGTCCACCTCCTCCATCATCAGGTCGACGATGATGAGATCGGGATCGATCTGCTTGAACTCCCTGAGGCCCTCTTCGGCACTGGCGGCACCAGCGTAGACGTAACCTTCCGACTCGAGGACGATCTCCAGGAAGGAAAGAATGTCGGGGTCGTCGTCGATGCAGAGAATCACGTGCTTTCCGTCTTGCATGATTCGTCCTCACAATCCCGGCGAGTCCGCCGGCGGGTCCACAGGGGGTTCTACCTCATGAAGGCTGCCGTCAAGCAGCGCCGAGCTGACGAATTCCAACGCTTGCTGCAGGTTCTCTCTTGCTCTGTCTGAAAGCTCTTCTCCGAAGTCGCTGAACTCGTAGCCACGAATCCCCAACAACCAGGCCTCTGGCTCGGCATCGAACAGCTCGTGAGTCATCGTCAGTACCGCGCCAGGCGAGACGCTATGCGTCGTGAAGCTCGAACCGCTCGCCGCCTTCGGGGAGGGGTAGATGCGATGCAACCAGAATGGCTCGGCGCCGCCGCGATCGGCATCGACGAACACGACTCGCTCGAAGGCAGCGATCTCGGACGCGTCCTCGATCTGAAGCTGGTAGTCAGAGTCGACCTCGACTCCGGGAAGGTGCATCGTCTTCAGGCTCGCCGCAAAGGCCGGGCCAATCCCGTCATCGAGGCGACCAGGATTTCCCCAACCCAGGACCAGAGTTCCCTTAGCGGTCATTCAGGCCTCGCCAGCCGGTCGAGCATCCTGCCCTGCCGGTCGACCAAAGTAACCTCGAGGGGCATCTGCCCGAGAGCGTGGGTGGCGCACGACAGACAGGGGTCGTAGGCCCGGATCCCCACTTCGATGTTGTTCAGCAGTCCTTCCGTGATCTCGGGAACGCCGGAAATGGCGTCACTAGCGATCTTCTGGACCGTGCGGTTCATCGCCTCGTTGTTGCAGGTCGTCGAGACGATCAGATTGGCCATGGTCACCTGGTCGTTTTCGTCGACCTTGTAGTGATGCACGAGGGTGCCCCTGGGTGCCTCGAGAATGGCTACATACTCGTCTCGCCGCTCTCCGGAGTCGGCCACCAGGTCGTCGCCCTGCAAGTCTTCGTCGTGCAGCAGTTGTTGGATCTTCTCCGCCGAGTGAAGGGCCTCGATCATGCGAGCCCAGTGGTAGGCCATGGTCACGTTGCTGGGCTTGCCATCGGTGAGCGAAAGGAAGTCCTGGCGGGCCGCGTCCGCTTCGGGAGTGTCGATGAAGTCGCAGGTATTGATTCGAGCCAGCGGACCCACGCGATACCAACCCTCTTCAGGACCCACGCTCTTCAGGAAGGGAAACTTCATGTAGGTCCAGGGACGCACCTCCTCGGCGATGACATCCAGATAGTCCTGTGGATCCACCTGGTCGATGATCGGTTCTCCAGCCGAGTCGATGGCTCTGAGATTGCCGTCATACAGATCCATGGCGCCATCCTGGCCGACGATCGACAGGTGATTGGAATCGAAGGACCCGAAGCCCGCAACTTCATCCAGATTCTCCAGGGTGTAGTCCTTGGCGATCTTGACGGCCGTTCGACTCCACTCCAGCATCTTGTCCATGTCAGCCAGGAGGGCGTCACGCTCTTCGATCGAGAGGTTCTTGTTGATTCCACCAGGAATCGCTCCTGTACCGTGCACCTTCTTGCCGGCAGTCGCCTTGATGATCTCCTGACCGAACTTCCGCATCATGACGCCCTGGACCGCCAGCTCCGGATACTCGGCGATGACACCGATGACATTGCGCTTTTCGACAGGTGCATCGAAACCGAAAAGCAGATCCGGAGAAGCCAGATAAAAGAAGTGCAGGGCATGGGATTGGTACATCTGCCCGTAGTGCATGAGCCGACGCATCTTCTCCCCGGTGGGGGTCAGCTTTTCGGCCCCGACAATCCCATCCACCGCCTTGGCGGCGCAAAGGTGGTGGCTCACCGGGCAGATGCCACAAAGTCGTTGCACCAAGACCGGCAGCTCCCAAAAGGGACGGCCCTGAATGAAGCGTTCGAAACCGCGAAACTCGACGATATGGAGTCGCGCCTGTTCGACGCGGTTGTTCTCATCCAGGAGAAGGGTGACTTTGCCGTGGCCCTCTACCCGTGTGAGGGGCTCGATAACGACTCTTCTGGTATTCGGGGTTGACATGATTTTTCCTCTGACCGGGTCTCAGTCGTACTTGACCAGCTCGTAGGGAAGCTCGAGGTCACGGCCCTCGAGAAGGGCGGTCAAGGCCTCCCATAGGGTGTCGGCGGAGGGAGGGCATCCTGGCAGGTGGTAGTCGACCTTCACCACTTCGTGACAGGGATAGACCCGATCGAGGAGCAACGGAATCTCCTCGTCGTCCGGGATCTTGCCTGCCGGATTGACCACCGTCGGTCCATTGAGAAAAGCCTCCTCGAAGCACTCTCCCAACGGCACCAGGTTCCGCATCGCCGGGATACCGCCGTTGATAGCGCAGTCACCAACGGAGATCAGGACCTTGCAGTGCTGGCGGAACTCCTGCAGGACTTTGACATTCTCCTCGTTGGCGCAGCCGCCCTCCACCAGTCCAATCTCCACTGGCCCGGAGATCTGCTTGATGTCGTTGATCGGTGAGCGGTCGAAGTCGATCAACTCGACCAGACTCAGGATCCGCTCGTCGATATCCAACAGGGACATATGGCAGCCGAAGCAGCCGCACAGAGACGTCGTCGCTACTCTTGGTTTGCCCATGACTCGCTTCTCACTCGTCGGACTGCGCTCGTTCAATCTCGGAACCGATGGGTTGATGGTCGAATCTGCGTTGTCCTACCGGCACCGCGTAGCCAACGCGCTTGGCCAGCAACGACCCGGTCGGACAGGCCGCCACCGCTTCGTCCTCGGCCGCTGCATCCGTCCCGCCCAGACCCGACTCGGCATTGACCGCCAGCCGCTTCTCCGGACCGCGCCCCACGAAGCCGAAGACATGCTTGCCATCCACCTCCTGGGAGGCTCGGACGCAACGGCCGCAGAGAATGCAGCGATTCCGGTCGACGAAGATGTCGGGGTGCGAGGCGTCGAGCTCGCGCTGGGGAAACAAGAAAGGGTACTGTGGAGCCGTGATGCCCAGTCGGTAGGCCAGCGCCTGGAGCTCGCAATCCCCGCTCTTCTCACAGAACATGCAGAAGTGGTTGCCCTCGACGAAGAGCATGTCGATGAGGCTGCGGCGCAGCTCTCTCAGCTCCTCCGTGTCGTTCTCGACGATCATGCCGGGGACCGCCGGCTGGGTGCAAGCGGATTGAGATCTACCGTTCACCCGCACCGTGCAAAGGCGGCAGCTGCCGAAGGACGAAAGGCCCTTCATCCAGCACAGGCGCGGTATGTAGACCCCAGCCTCCTGGGCTGCTTCCAGGATCGTCTGCCCGGATCTGGCTTCGATGGTATGGCCGTCGATGGTCAGGGAAATCCGCTCGCTCATGATGGTTACCCGCTACTCCTCGAAATGGACCGATTTCCTGCCGGTGAGCGCTCGAGACGTACTCAGCGCAGACTGGAGATCGAAACTTGAATGCTCGCCCCCGGCCGGTGCCGATAGCCGCTCTTCATAGGCGGAGCGAAAGTTCTCGAGCGTCGATAGAACGGGATTGGGAGAGGTCTGCCCCAACCCGCAGCGACTCGCCATCTTGATCGACTCGCCTAGCCGCTGGAGATAGTCGAGGTCTGACGGCTCCCCATAGCCGGCGCGAATCTTGTCGAGGCGTTCCTGGAGCAGAACGTTGCCGACCCGACATGGAGTGCAGTATCCGCAGCTCTCGTGAATGAAGAACTGCAGGAACTGAGACGTGATCTCGAGCACGTCGCGGTCCCTGCCAAAGACCATCAGCGACCCCCCCGTCGCCAGGTCGTCGAAGCAGATCGTCCGATCGAAGTCGGCTTCGCCGACCATCTTGCCGCTAGGGCCACCTACCTGGGCGGCCATCGGCTCTTCCGCGTCGCACATCTCCAAGACCTGCCGCAACCGGATTCCGAAGGGGACCTCGTACACACCAGGCCTCATGCAGTCGCCGGAGATACTGAGTAGCTTCGTTCCCGTGCTTCCAGAAGTGCCGATGGAAGCGAACCACCCGGAGCCGCGCTCGAGGATTCGTGCTACGCAGCAGAGGGTTTCCACGTTGTTCACCGAAGTCGGCTTGCCGAGATAGCCCTGCTGAGCAGGGAAGGGCGGTCGATTCTTCGGGTCGCCTCGCAAGCCCTCGCAGGAGCTGATCAGCGCCGTTTCCTCTCCACAGATGTAGGCTCCAGCCCCCATCTGGATTCGAATATCGAAATTGAAACCCTCCTTGCCGCCAACAGACTCGCCCAACAGACCGAGCTCGCGGCGTTCGTCCAGCACATGCTCCAGGAACTCCTGCAGGTAGGCGTACTCGGCACGCAGATAGACCAGCCCTTTCTCGGCCCCAATGGCGTAGCCACCAACGGTCATACCCTCGAAGAGCAGGTCGGGGCGCTCCGTGAGTATGACTCGATCCTTGAAGGTCCCAGGCTCGCCCTCGTCTGCGTTGCAGATGAGATAACGCCGATCACCCTCCGCAGCGCGAGTGAACTCCCACTTCATGCCGGTCGGGAATCCGGCGCCTCCCCGACCCCGAAGCCGAGACGTCTTGATCTCCCGAATGACCTCTACCGGGCTCATGGCCAGCGCCTTCTCGAGAGCGTCACCTCGGTCCATGTCGGCGAAGATCACCTCGCCAGCCTGTCGAAGGTTGTTGCTGCAGGCCGAACGAACGAGATCGTGGGCATTGTTGCCGTCACCATGGTTCCGAATCAGGAGCCGATTGAGCTCTTTGAGCTCACCCCGCTCCTTGAGTATCTGAACTCCGCGTCGGGCCGTCCCAGGGCCCAGGCGAGGTACCATCAGATCGTTCACCAGAGCCGCCGGAGCCTGATCCGAGAGACCGATGCAGGAGGCGAAGTCCAGCGAGAAATTGCCATCCGGAGTCGTCTCGCCGACCTGGATTCCCAGCTCCTCCTCGAGCTCGGCAACGATCCTGGCGGTACCCTTCATCATGTCCGGAACATCGTTGCAGAGATGGATCCGAACCTGTCCCTGGGGCTCGCTGTAGAGAAACGAATAGAAGGAAACGAGGCTCGCCACCTCGACTCTTGGAATGGACAACTCCTCGGCGATGTGATTCACCGACTTGCCGTCAACACACCCCAGCTTCTCTTGCACATCCCGTGCGATATCCAGCAGACGACCTCGATCCTTGCCGTAGGCCTGGCATACCGTGCTGACCACTTCCTCTCGTGTCGTGCTCATGGAACACCTCGTGAGGCTTTGATCCCCTGCCTGATTGTTTCGAGTAACCCTTCAGAGCGCCTGAACCAAGTCGCGAACGGAATCGTTGTAACGACCGTTCCTTGGCTTGCCTCGGCTCTTGCTTTGTCGTCTGATTAGGCCTTGAATGGTCTCCAGGAAGTACCACGTAAAAGTGTACGCCTGGCAAGGCAGCGGCACACCACCCAGACGACTGTGACCAACCCGCCCCGCGGGGTGGCGGCTCAACTCAACATATGTCGGTCCCCGGCTATAATCTTCGCGTAGACGAGCCAGGAGACCAATGACGACACCGCACCAGACCCCGGACGGCATGAGCCTTCCCGGCCAAGCAAAGAGGGCTGCCATCGAGCAGGAGATGGAGCTCAAGTTCCCCAACTTCGAGCTTCTGGTCACGGCCATGTCGGCCAACATCTCCACCTCGGGGATGTTCATTCAGAGTCCTGAGCCAGCACCGGTCGGCACGACTCTCTCCTTCCGGTTTCGTATCGAGGACTGGAGCCCCATTCAAGGCACGGCGCGGGTCATCTGGGACCGCGAGCACGATGAGGCCACCGACAGACCGGCGGGGATGGGGGTGAAATTCGTCGACGTGGACGCTCAGAGCCGTCGGATGATCCGGTACCTCATCGACAAGCACCTCGAAATGGGGGGTGAGCCATTCGACCTCGGTAGTCCGACGGAAGACGTTGTCGGCCTCGACCCGGAGGTCCCCTCGACGCCTCGACGCTCACTTCAAGATAGAACGGCGGGCACTCGCCTGTTGTGGGCAGTTGGTGCACTCCTCATGGCCGGAGTCTTGGCAATCGGGCTCTGGTTTCAGTCCACCCGCCCCCCCGTTGAAGAAGAGGAGCCACCCCGTGCCATGGTGGAAGGTGGGAAAACTGGCCCCGCCAGCCCCATCGAGGTCTCCCCTACCGACCAACCTCCCGCAGCCGACGCCCCGCCCATGAATCGGCGAGCGGAAGAGGCGATTGAAAGACTCGTTCAGGACTGGGCGGAGGCCTGGGAGAGTAGAGAGTCGAACGAGGTCCTGTCTTATTACGCAGCCGATTTCAAGCCAGCCGGAAGAGAGACGCGCGCCCAGTGGGAAGCCCGCATGAAACGAGAAATGACGGAGGCCTCCTTCATCCGCATAGCGGTTTCCGCGCTCGAGATCTCGGCTCCTACGGCCACCGAAGGCCAAGCCTCCTTCTACCTGTCGATTCGCACTGATCAGCGAGACGAAACGGTGGCGACTTCATTCGCAGTGGCCCGCTCCGACGACGGGTGGAAGATCACCCAGCAGACAAGCTCCCGGTAGTCGAACCGCTGCGGTCACTCTCGTCGTTGAGGAGGGCTCTGCCATAGAGGCGAATAGCGTTGTCGCGAGTGGCCTCCGCAATCGCCTGCGGATGAACGCCTTTGAGATCGGCCACCGCTCGCAACGCGAGGGTGAGGTTGGCGGGCTCGTTGCGCTCACCTGGCTCGACGCCCAAAACTGGGCTGTCAGTCTCCAACAGCAGGTTCTGCAACGGAACGTGCCGAACCAGCTTCTGCTTCTGACGTGAGCGCACCACCGAGGGTGGGATCGACAGGAAGAAGCCGGCCTCGATGGCTGGGAGAGCTTTCGAGGCGCGGCCATCGAAGGCGTGGAGCTGCACTCGGCTGACACCCGAGTCCAACAAGAGCTCGACAGTTGCGGCACCGGCTGACCGTGAATGGACGTTCAGCGGCAGATCGAGCTCGATGGCCAGCAACACGAACCGCTCGAAGATCTCTCTCTGTACTGCCCTATCGTCCTCACCCTCGACCTTCCAGAAGTCCAGCCCGACTTCCCCGATCGCGATCAGATCGTCGGCATGCCGTCGAATCCACTGTTCCAGCTCTTCTGCCTGGCCCAGGTCGAGGTTCGTCGGAAACAGCCCCGCCGCAGCACGCACAATCCACGGATACTCGCGAGCCAGCGCCAAATTGAAGCGCGCATCCTGGAGGTCTTCTCCAACTGCGATGATCGCCCCCACTCCCGCTCTTCTTGCCCGTTCGAGAACCTCTTCGCGATCAGCTTCGAACGCCGGATCACAAAGGTGGGCATGCGTGTCGAAGAGGAGCCAATCCCCAGCGTCAGGCTCGTGGTCGATCTCGGTCATCGACAGATCCTCTTGCAGGCAGAGGCTGGCCCCATCACTCTACTGCCAGGCGATCCGAGCCGGTGTAGAGATTGAAACGCCCATCCCGCAGGAACCCAACCAGGGTCATCTCCATTTCCCGGGCCAAGTCGACCGCCAGGCTACTGGGTGCGCCAACCGCTGCCAGAACAGGAATTCCAGCCAAAGCGGCCTTCTGGACCAACTCGAAGCTGGCCCGACCACTCACCAGGAGGATTCGATCGGATGCGGGAAGGTCGCCGCCGAGGAGCAAAGACCCCACGACCTTGTCGACGGCATTGTGTCGCCCGACATCTTCCCGTAGAGCCAAGAGCCGACCTGTTCCGTCGAAGAGTCCTGCGGCATGCAGACCTCCGGTCTCTGAAAACACAGGCTGCGACTGCCGCAGGGAACCAGGCAGTTGCACCAATTGCTGCCGGTGGAGCCGAATGGTTCCGATCGGGGTGCTTGAACAGGCGATCTGGACCGCCTCGAGAGAGGCCTTGCCGCAGACTCCACAACTGGAAGAAGTAAAGACATGGCGGGTGAGCCGTTGGAAGTCGAACTCGACTCCAGGTCTCAGGTGGACCTCGACCACGTTGCCGGGCTCACCCGCCGAGGCGGCATCGCAATGATCGATACGCCAGACCTCATTCTGGTTGGTGAGCATCCCTTCGCCGCAGAGAAACCCGGCCGCCAGCTCGAAGTCGTTGCCCGGGGTTCGCATTGTGACGGCAACACTGTGGCTTTCCCTGTGGCCCTCGATCTCGACCGCAACCCTGATCTCCAGAGGCTCCTCTGTCGCCACAGTATCGGCACTCTCTTCGATCTCTGCCCCCCTCACCATCAACACGGTGGCGGGTACCGAGGCTCCAGGAGCTCCTTTCCTTCTCGAGGCGTCGCTCATCTCTATCTCGAGGGCTCGTGGGCCCTTTCAGGAGATCTCGGTTGAAGGTCCGCGCGAGAGTTGACGTTCAGTAGTAGATCGGGTCGATAGAGCTCGAGCTCGGGGGTAATGGGCACTGGCGTCGTATCGATCTCGGCCAGAAAACGCCAGGCTTCCAGACGACCGTCGCGGAGCCTCGCTTCCATTGGCTCCCGACACGATGCAGAGTAGAGCCCAAAAAGTGGCTGCTGGCGCCCATTCCAGACCGCAACTCTGGCCCTTGGTTGAGCTTTGGGCTCCTTGTTCTGCGGGCCGAGAGTCGGCGACTCACAGCCCAAGTCAGCGACGTGGCCGACGAGCTCGGCGCTGACATTGGGCAAGTCACAGGCCGTGACAAACACTGGGCGCGAGCCTGCCCACTCGAGGGCGGCGTGAATGCCCGCTAGAGGACCCTGCCCCTCGAACCGATCGTGAATCACAGGTACTCCGAGGTCCTCGTACGCTCGCCCGGAAACCGTGACCACAACGACTTCCGAAAACACTGTCTGAAGAATCTCGAAAGGACGCAGCAGCAAGGCCCTTCCCGACCAGGACAGCAGTGCCTTGTCCTGCCCCAGGCGGCGGCTTTGGCCTCCGGCCAGGACGGCCCCGACCACTGAGTTTCCAAGACTAGTCATCGAGCTGCGAGATGTTAGCAGAGGGCTGCGAACCAGGCCCCATGCTACGATTCTCGCGGGCTGGATCGGGTGGCGGTCACCAATTCTGGGACTACCCCTGACGGAGCCCGAGAGCCTGCATCATGCGGATTTTGGTTGTCGACGATGAAGACCAGATACTCCAGCTCGTCTCGGCGATGCTGGAGCTCGAGGGTCATGAGGTGGTGACCGCAAGCCATGGCGTAGAGGCCCTTCTCATGGTCGAAGACACCCGTCCCGATGCCATCCTGCTCGACATCGTTCTGCCTCGCATGGACGGCGCCACCGTAGCCCAGAAGCTACGGGAGGATCCCGAGACCGCCGACATCCCGATCGTCTTCTTGACCGGACTGGTGGATGGCGACGAAGTGCAGCGGCGGGGACCGATCATCGGTGGTCAGTACTTCCTGGCCAAACCATTCGACGCCAAGCGACTGCACGAAGTTCTGGCACTGGCGACCGAGAAGAACGAATAGCCACCGCGGTTCCATGAAACCAGCCGGCTCTCCGCCTGTCTTGCATCTGAATTCGTGCTACAGCTCCGATGGAGCCTTTGTTTCCGGCCCCCGGTCGGCCCCACGATGGCCTTCGGCCCGCTGCAGCATCTCAGCCACTTGATCTCGCGCCTCGTCGGCCAGCCTGCGCCGATCCTCGAGGTCCATTTGCGCCGTTGGGATCGGCTCGCCGATCGACACCCTGATCAGACCGGGGCGAGGCGAGAAGCCATCCGCGGGCAGTACCTTCTCACTTCCAGAGATGCTCACGGGCACGACCGGTACACCAGCTTTGATCGCAGCCACGAAGCTGCCGGTCTTGAAGGGAAGGAGATCGCCACTCCGGCTGCGGGTCCCCTCCGGGTAGGAGGCCATGCTGGCGCCTTCTTCCAGCAGTCGTGACATGTGCTCGACACTGGTTCTCGAGGCCGCACTGTCGGCTCGATCGATGAAGACCATACCCATCGCTGCCGCGTAGAGTCCCAGAAACGGGATCTTGCGGACCTCCTTCTTGGCCAGGAAATGGAGGTTGGTCGGTACCGCCCCGACCAAAGCCGGAATGTCGTAAAACGAGCGATGATTGGACACAAAAAGCGCCGGTTTGGAAGAAAAATCGTTGCGCGGTGAGATCTCGACTTCCAGACGCGCTCCCACCGCCCAGAGAGCCCCAGGCAGCCACAGCTTGCGTGCGATCGTCAAGGGAAGCTTCGGCCCCCCGGTCAGCACCCGTACGACGAGAACGACCGTAACCCAGAAGGCGGTCCACAAAAACAGGAAGACGGCCTGCAGACCGTTGAGCAGGAGCCATGCGAGTCTCTTCACTTCAAACGAATGGTACCGCAGACCCGGCAATCCTGGGACCCTCACCTGAGAAGGTGCCGTGCTACGATCGAACGCCGCTGAGCAGCCTGTCCCGTTCTGCAACCGGATGAGAACTTGGCACCTGATTTTGCACCCCTAGTCGACGCTCGCCGTCGATCGCCCTGCTGGCGCAGCGTTCTGCTGTGGGCCACTTTCCTGTCGCTTGGGTTCGTCTCGCTCGACGCGGCACCTGATCTCACCGCGCAGGTGCCTGTCGAGACCGTTCAGCTCGCCAACGGCATGAGGATTCTGCTGGTCGAAAGGCCAGAAATGACGACTGTCGCCGCCGGCTGGGTGGTCGAGGTCGGATCGGCCGACGAGGCACCAGGCAGCACCGGTCTCAGCCACCTCCTCGAGCATCTGATGTTCAAAGGAACGCGAACCGTCGGCACCCGTGACATCGAGAAGGAGTTGGTCCTGCTCGACCGGGAAGACCAGTTGCAGTCCGAGCTGCGTGAACTGCGGTCGGAGCTCTCGGAGGCTGGATCGAAGCGGCGGGCCAAGCTCGGGAGACAGATAGCCCAATCCGAAGAGAACTTGCGGCAAGTGCAGGCCGAGGCTCGGGCGCAAGCCCGTCTCGGCGAGTTCTCACTGATCTACTCCCGGTTGGGCGCTGTCGGTCTCAACGCCCATACCTTGCGAGACCTGACTTTCTATTACGTCACAGTGCCATCCGAGAAGCTCGAGACCTGGTTTTGGCTGGAATCAGACCGGTTACTGGAGCCCGTCTTCCGGGAGTTCTACAAAGAGCTCGATGTCATCCATGAGGAGCGGCGTCTCCGCATCGAGTCCAGTCCCACAGGAGCTGCTGATGAGCGACTGAGTTCGGAGTTCTGGGGCCAACACCCCTACTCCTGGGATCCGCAGGGAGAGCCCGAAGATCTGGAGGGTCTCGACCGTAACTCGGCCCGCACCTTCTTCAAACAGCACTACACGCCAGGCCGCATCACGGCGGCCCTGGTCGGAGCCTTCGATGCCGAGCGAGTTCGCAGACTCGCCGAGAGGTACTTCCAACGCCTGCCTCCCCGGCAGGCCAGCCCCCGAAACTTGGCGGCGGTGATGCCCGCCGCCGATGAGAGCAAACGCACCCTGACCGTGGATTGCCGATGCCCGTCGGGGGTGAAGGTCCTGTATCCCTCGGCGGCTTTCGGGGAGGAGGACTCGCGCGTGCTGGAGGTGCTGGCTGCCGTTCTCAATGGACGGACCGGCAGGCTCTACCGCTCAATGGTCCTGGGCAGGCAAATCGCGTTTTCGGCTTCCGCGCTACAGAGCCAGTTGCGACAGGCGGGGTATTTCACCTTTCAAGCCGAAACGAAGGGGACATCGAGCCCAGAAGATCTCCTGACTGCCTGGGACCAGGAAGTCGTCAGGCTGCAAACCGATCTCGTGACCGATGAGGAGCTCCAGCGGGCCAAGAACCGACTGACCGCCGATTCCTTTCGGCGACTCAAGGACCCTGCTTCGCTCCTCGCCCAGCTCCTTGTCTACCAGGGAATGGGCAACTGGCAGGAGATCAATAACTGGCCGCGGCAGGTGCTGGAGATCGAAGCAGAGCAGGTTCGCGCCGCGGCCCGACGCTTTCTCGACTCCGCCGGAAGAACCGTGGCTTTCTATCAACAGACCGGTGAGGGTGATCGACTGGCGGTCTCTGGTGGTCGCGAGTTCGACGAAGAGATGGCGCCTTGAGACTCAACCCTGTGGGCCTCACATGCGTCCTGTGGCTCGTCGGCGGCAGCTTCGCGTCTGCCGCGCAGGAGTCTTCGATTCCGGCCAACCCCTTCGAGCTGCGCTTCGGTGCTCGGAACATCCAGCTCCCACAGGTCGACGGCCGCCGACGTGAGATCACGGGTGGCCCTGTGGTCTATCTGGCCGAGGACCACACGCTGCCTCTCGTCGAGGTCACGGTAGCACTGCGCGGCGGCTCGTTTCTCGAGCCGCCTCAGCAGGTTGGCCTCGCATCCTTGACCGGCGCCCTGGTGCGAAGGGGCGGTACGGGGCTCCGATCGGCCGACCGATTCGACAACCAGGTCGATGACTTGGGAGCTCGCATCCAGACGTTTTCCGGGTTTACCCGCAGCGCCGCCAGCCTCAGCGTCCCCACCTGGGCTCTCGACGAGGGGCTGGATCTGCTCTTCGAGGTCCTTTCCTCACCGGCATTCCAGGAGGATCGGCTCGCCAGTGCCAAGACCAACCTACTCGAGAGCATGAGCCGGCGGAATCAGGACCCGCTCGACATTCTCGAAAGAGAGTGGCAATGGCTGGTCTTCGGTCGGCAGCACTTCACCACGGCGCCGCTGACGCCTGCCACCCTCGCAGCCATCGATCGCGAAGCCATGGCCCGCTTTCACCACACCTACTGGCGGCCGGAGAACTTCATCTTCGCCGTTTCTGGCGACTTCGAGGTCGATTCGCTCCTCGCCGCACTCGAGAAAGGAATCGCCCGGTGGCCAGAGGAAGCAGCGGACCCAGCTCGGAACAGCGAGATCGCCTGGCCACCTGCAGGCCCGGACCTCGAGCCGATCCCGGGCCTTTATCACTACGAAAGCGACACACCCCAGGCCAAAGTCGCCCTGGGATCGAGGCTGCCTCGAGAAGTAGGCTGGGATTCTGACGACCGGTTTGCCCTCGAGGTTCTCGGTGAGATTCTCGGTGGTTCCGGTGCAATCTCACGCATCGCGGGGCGACTGCGGACGGCCGAGGGATTGGTCTACAGAGCCTCGGCGAGAATCGATCCGGGCGAGTTGTGGGTCGGTGATTTCCAGATTCTCTTCGGCACTCGCGGCTCTCAGGTGGCCCGAGCCGTCGAGCTCAGTCTCGACGAGCTGCATCGAATCCGCACGGAGCCGGTGCACCCAACCGAGCTGGAGGTCGCCAAACAGACGATCTTGGGCAAGCTGCGACTTTCGTTCGATACCGCCGAGGAGACCGCCGGACAGCTAGCCGAGAACGAGCTCCTGTCCCGGCCCCACGACTACTGGAACCGTTACCTGAAGGGTATCGAAGCCACGACTGCCGAAGATGTCTTGAACGCTGCCAGAGCATTCCTGAAACCAGATCGACTCCTCTTTCTTGTCGTCGGCCGCTGGCAGGACATCGCTCAGAGCGCGCCTGAGGGGCAGTCCAACCTCGAAAAGGCGACCAAGCATCGCGTCCGGCACCTGCCGACCCGAGACCCAATGACCCTCGAGGCCCTGAAATGAAGGCCGAAAGCCGAACCTTCGGACCTCCATCCACGAACCTTCTCTCGATGAGGCCCTTCAAGACCTCCAGCCTGCGTTCGATCCTGCTGGCGGCAATCCTCGCGGTCCTGTCGTCGCCAACAATGGCCGAGCCAACTGCGGGCGCCAAGATCTCGACGAGCACCGACCTCACGGAGGAGATCTTCATGAGGGGGATGGTCGTGTCGTGCCCCCGCGCCGGGCAGATCTGGGGCTCGCCCTCGATGGTTGATGCTCTCGGCCAATTGGACGAGCTCGGCGTCGGATGGATCGCAATTCATCCTTACGCGAGGGTTCGTCCCGACGGCTCCGTCTCTGGCCATCCTGCAGCGGAAGTCGGCTACCTCGAGAAGGCTGTCGAGATCGCCCGCGCCGCTGGAATGCAGATCTTCTGGAAGCCCCACCTGGCCTACTGGGGCAGCTTCGAATGGCGTGGCGATATCGAATTCGGCGCAGATGAGGCTGCCTGGCAGAGATTCTTCGACGATTACCAGCACTTCATCGTCGACCAGGCGCGATTCGCCCAGAGGAGCGGCATCGAGATCTTCGCCGTCGGTGTGGAATACGAAAAGACCACACACCGCGAGACGGAATGGCGCCGCATCATCGCCGCGGTTCGTGAGGTCTATGACGGTAGGGTGACCTATGCCGCCAACTGGGACAGCCTCGACCGGGTGCCGTTCTGGGATGCCCTCGATTGGATCGGAGTTCACGCCTACTTCCCGTTGAGCCTCGACGACGACCCCAGTCGAGAGACACTCTGGCAGGGCTGGGACGAGCCTCTGCGACAGCTCGCGTCGATCTCATCAGCCCATCGGAACAAGCCTGTCTTTTTCGCCGAGATCGGCTACAGCCGATCCAACGCAGCGGCGCGTGAACCGTGGAGCCCTCGAATGGAGACCAGCCCCGAGGCACTGCGTTTGAGAGAAAGGCTGATCGAGGTCGCCTTGCAGCGAGTCGAAGAGCAACCCTTCGTGCGGGGAATGTTCTGGTGGAAGTGGATCCCCGGTCCCGACCCCTGGGATCGGGACTTCTCGATGAAGGATCCCGAGGCCCGACGGGCCCTACGGAGCTTCTGGGGTGGAGACGGTGCGATCGCTCCGTCTGCGGACCCAGCGGTTGCGACGGGATCGAACGAGTAGACGCTGAGCGACTCGAGGCTACTCCTCCAGAAGTTGGAGCGCCGCCTCGACAACCTGTTCAGCCTTGGGTAGGTAGTCCAGCTCCAGCGGCGGTGCGTACGGCACAGGCGTATCCGGCGCCGTGACTCGCCGAATTGGCGCATCCAGGAAGTAGAAGCGCTCATCGCTGATCAGCGCCGCCAACTCGCCGGCGAGCCCGCCACGACGCGTATCCTCGTGCAGAATCAGGACCCGATTGGTCTTCTCCACCGACTCGAACAGCGTCTTCTCGTCGAGCGGCACCAGGCTCCGCAGATCCACGACTTCTGCATCGACGCCTGCCGCTGCCAAGGCATCGGCGGCCTCGAGGGCAGTCCAGACCATGGCGCCGTAGGTGACAATCGAAAGATCCGTCCCCTGACGCGCGATCGCGGCTTCGCCGAGTGGGATGGCGTGCTCGACCCCCAACGGCACCTCTTGACGCAGGTCCGTACGAAAGAAGCCATAGAGGCCCTTGGCCTCCAAGAAGATCACCGGGTTCTGGTCTCGAACTGCAGAGATCATCAGACCCTTGGCGTCTGCCGGGTTGGAGGGCGCCACGATCTTCCAACCTGGGGTGCTGACGAACCACATCTCCGGACATTGACTGTGATACGGCCCACCGCCCAGCAGCTTCGACTGGTTGCCGGTCGCTCCGCCGTAAGGCAGTCGCACCACCATCGGCACAGGACGGCCCCAACGCCAGTGGATCTTCGCCGCGTTGTTCACCAGCGCGTTGAACGCCGGCGCCAGGAAGTCGGCAAACTGGATCTCCACGATCGGCCGCATGCCCAGTAGCGCAGCCCCCACCCCGCAGCCCACGATGGCCGACTCGGCAAGCGGGGTATTCAAACATCGGCTCTGCCCGAAACGCTTCGCAAGGCCCCGCGTGACTCCGAAAGCACCCCCATAGCGCCCGCCCACATCCTCGCCCAGAACGAAGACCCCTTCATCGTCGTCCATCAACTCGGTCATGGCCTGGCGCACCGCTTCGTCGTAGGACATTGTCTTGGTCTGGGGCTCTTTCGAGATTGACGAAGAACTGGCAACGCTCGGTGCGAAGACCCGATCTCGATAGACGGCCGGCTCCGGCCATTCGGCTCTGGCGGCCGCTCCAGCCGCCGCCGAGACCTCCTCGCGAACCTGCCGCTTCATGGCAGCCAGGTCTCGATCTGTCATCAGACCCAGCTTCTTCAATCGTCGGGAGTAGAGAGCGATCGGATCCGCGGCTTTCCAGGCTGCGGCTTCTTCCGCAAATTCGTAGCCAGCGATCTTGGCCTCCGAGCTACCGTGGAATCGATCGTCGTCGTGGTGTGCATGGCCGGCCTGACGGTAGGTGATCAACTCGATCAGCGCCGGCCCTCGTCCCAATCGGGCCCGCTCGGCTGCCCAGGTCAAGCCAGCTGCCACTTCGTCGGGATCATTGCCAAACAACGTCACACCGGGGATTCCATAGCCCGCAGCCTTGGCGGCGAAGCGGCGCGCCACTGTCTGCTCCGAGACGTGAGTGCCCAGCGCCCACTGATTGTTCTCGACCACGAAGACCATGTTCAGGCGCTGGGTGGCCGCCAGGTTCACCGCTTCGTGCCACTCGCCCAGGCTCGAGCCGCCATCGCCGATGAAGCTCACACAAACGCGATCCTCCTGGCGTGACTTGAAGGCATAGGCCATTCCTACGAGAGTCTGGGTGGCGGTCGCCAATGGCGCCGCCGGTGGCAAGACTCCGCGGTCGAAGTCCCCGAGATGAATATCCCGTCCATCGACGGGTGTACCGGTCTTGCCGTACTGCACCAGAAGGGGATGCAGCGGATCGGGCAGAAACATGAGCAGGGCACCCAGATCGCGAATCAGCGGACTGATGTAGTCGCCCCGGTAGGTCTCTCCCTGGCCGTACTCCGGATAGCGCCGCAGACGTAGAGCAGCGCCGACGATGGCCTCCTGGCCGGTCGATCGAAACCCCTTCTGTGGGGAGGGGTGGGACTGCCAGCGAATCTCCCTTCTGTCGAAGGCACGCTTCAAGAAGTCGTCCACCTCGCGCGTCAGCAGCATCGTGCGCAGCATCAACCGGCGCTCGGGCGCTGTAAGAGTTGCCTTGATCCGCCGGCGCTCGAAGAAACCCCGCACCAACGTCTCCAGGTCTCTTCTTCCCCCCGCTACCGCCATTTGGTGGGTTACCGCAGGGTAGAGCTCATGAGCAGCGAATCCCGGACCGGTCCGATAGCGCGCACCGATGCGCTGCAGAAGGGCCTTTTCCAGCCGCTCTTCGGTCGCGACCTGCGGCAAATCGCGAATCAGAAATGGCGCTTCGAGGCTCAGGAAGGCGTGCAGCTCCCGCAGCAGATCTCTCGTCAGGGGAGCCGGAGGCGACGACGACTCGGGCATGTGGCCGGTAGTATATCCCCGCGCCGTTGCGGCGGCGTCAGGCCGCCATGCGAAGAAACCTCGTGCGGTGTGACGTCAGCCGCGATCGAGAGACGAGGGTCGATCGATGAAAGATCTGGCGCCAGGACAATAGGCAGGTCTCGAACCAGGGAAAGGGGATGACCGTCCGCGGCCCGGCAGCCAGATCTTTCATCGATCGACCGAAATAGAAGAGCTCTCGTCTAGTTCCCCGGTAGCACAACCGCTGGCTCGGTGGCAGGTCCATCACCGTCCGAGGTCGCCGCAAGCCGCCGCATTCCGGAACCTCTCCACACCCGCTTCGCCCAATGGGCAACGCCTTCGACTCCGATCATGACGTAGGGCAGCACCACGAGGGTCAGCACCGCCGAAGACATCAGTCCTCCCATGACGGTCCTGGCCAGCGGGTAGTAGAAGATGCCGGCCGTATTCGGGCCGCGGAGAGCCAGGGGCAGCAGGCCGATGATCGTCGTTGCCGCAGTCATCAGGATCGGACGCAGACGGTCGCGACCCGCTTGCAGAATTGCCTGGTCCCTCTCGAGACCCGTACGTCGAAGCCGGTTGATGTGATCCAACAGGACGATGCCGTTGTTGACGACGATTCCCATCAGGATCAGCAAGCCGATCTGCCCCATGAGATTGAAAGTGGTGCCGGTCAGAGCCAGCATCCAGGCCACACCAGGTAGAGCGAACGGGATCGAGAACAAGATGGCGAACGGCTGCGCCAGGGACTCGAACAGCGACGCCATGACCAGATAGACCAGCACCAACGCCAACAGGAAGTTGATTCCCATCTGTGAGTTCTGATCCTGCTGCTCGATGATGCGGTCGCCCCATGACCAGGAATAGCCGGGTGGCAAGTCGAAGGCATCCATCAAACCGGCCATCTCTTCCTGGGTCTCCTCCCAGTCCTCTCCTTCGTAGGTGCCGCGCACTGCGACCCTGACCTTGCGGTTCTCGCGCACGATCTCCTTGGGTCGCGGGACGACCTCGAAACTTGCGATATCGCCCAGTACGAAGGGACTCTGGCCGTTGCCGCCACCGATCTGGATCTGCCTCAAGTCCTCCAGGTTCTGACGGTCTTCCAATCGCAGTGCCAACCAGGTATCGACCTCGCGCTCGCCGGCATTGAAGCGCGGCAGCCGCATCGAGCCGAGGCTGAACGAGAAGATGTCGGCCAGGTCCTGGGCCGTCAACCCGAGACGCTGGGCCTTGTCGCGATCGATCTTGACCTGGATCTCGCGCTGCGAGTCGCGGAACGAGGTCCGAATATCCTGCACGCCTTCGAGCGTCTCCACACGCCTGGCCGCCTCGGTAGCGAAGCTCTCGAGCACATCCGTGTCCTGACCGAAGAGCTTGACCGCAAAGTAGGTCGTGCTGCCTCCCTCGTCCTCCTCGTCGTCGAAGTAGAGCTTGACTCCAGCAATCTCAGGCAATGCCTCCCTGACCTTCTGGCGCAACTCCTTGATAGCGTCATCATCGAGGTCCTGACGATTCAGGACGAGTGAGGTTTCAGCTCGATTCTCGGCGAAGTAGCTGTAGATGGATTCGATGAGGAACTCCTCGCGGTGCTCATCGAGGACCTCCTCTACCTGGTCCACGACCCTCTCGGCATCCAACTTGTAGGTGAAGTCAGCAAACTCGTACTGCAGGAAGAGTCTTGTGTTGACCGCACCAGAAAAGATTGCCGACTCGACCATGCCTGTAAAGAACGGCACCAGGCCGATACCGAGCACGAGAAGCAGCAACCCGAGAGTCTTGACCTTGTGATGCAAGGTCCAACCCAGCAGGGAGACGTACCGATCTTCGAGCCAGGTGACGGATTTGACCGGCTGCGGCTTCTTGCGGCCGAGAAAATGGGCCGACATGAGTGGAATCAGGGTCAACGACGAAAACAGGGAGCAGGCCAAAGCAATGGCAATGGCAATTCCAATCTCTCCCAGCCAAGTGGTGAGTTGCACCTTGGCGCCGACGATCAGGGGCAAGAAGACGATGAGCGTGGTGAGGGTCGAGGCCGAGACAGCGATGGCCACCTGGTCGGCCCCGATCTTGGCCGCCTTCTTGCGGTCCGGTTCGGATCGGTGGATCCGGTCGATGGATTCCAGGACCACGACGGCGTTGTCCACCAGCATACCGACCGCCAACATGAGCCCCATCATCGACAGGACGTTGAGGCTCTTGCCCATGAAGTACATCAGGCCGCAGGCAGCAATGATCGAAAACGGGATGGACATGGAGACGATGAGTGTCGAGTCGAAGCGCCGCAGGAAGAAGTAGAGACTGAACATCGCCAACAGGGCACCGATGTTCCCTGCTTTCAGGAGACCCTGGAGGCCACCGGAGATCTCCTCTTCCTGGTCCTCGAAGACGAAGAGTGTGACCCCTTGCAGCAACGGATCGTTGTTGATGTCGTTCTGGATCACTGCCATCACACTGCGCACGACATCGACCGTATTGCCGGTGGACTCCTTATAGACCTCCAAGGCCACCGCGAACTGTCGATCGAGATGACGCCCATGCGGATAGGGCGGCTCTTCGTAGCTGATCTCGGCAATGTCGCTGACTCTCAAGCCCTGATCGTTGATGATCAGATTGCTGAGCTCCTCCACCGAGGTGAACTCACCGAGAGCCCTGGCATTGAATCGCAGTCCACCATCCTCGATCTGCCCCAGGACCAGGTTGGACGAAGCGCCTCGCAGTTGGTCGATCAGAGCACCGACATCGACGTTGTGCTCCTTGACTCTGTCGAGGATCAGATCGATGAAGATCTCTCGCGGCTCGACCCCCTCCAGCGTCACCCTGGCCACACCCGGCACCCGCCGAATGCGGTTCAGGATGCGGGCTTCGATGAGCTCGTAGTTCTCTGACAGGTCGACGCCTTGCGCCGAGAGTCGCGCCTGCACAACCGGGATGTCGCTGGTATTGAAGGAGAAGATGACGACGTCGCCGATGTCTTGGGGCAGCTCCGGCTTGATCTGGTCCATCTTCTCGCTGACCTGCATGCGAACGATGTCCAACTCGTTGCCCCAGTCGAATTCCAGGAAGAACTCGGCCTGGTCGGCGCTGGCCGTGCCATTGAGTGTCTTGACTCCCGACAGCGTCGACAGAACTTCCTCGACCGGCTTGACGATCTCCTTCTCGATCTCTTTGGGATTGGAGTTCGGGTAGGGGATCTGTACACCGATGAAGGGAACGTCGACCTCGGGAAGATACGCCAGCGGCATGCGCGCGATGGCGATACCGCCGATCACCAGAACACTGATCAGCAACATCGCTGTTGTAATCGGTCGGTTGACCGCCAGGTGCGAGAACTTCATCAGCTCGTTTCTCCGACAGGCTGCACGACCAAGCCATCAATAGCCTCCGAGTCTGCGGCCAGCTCGACGTCGGCTACCGTGTCGGGCCGACGATCGACCAGGGAGTAGACCACTGGGATGACGACCAGCGTCAGCACCGTGGCGACACTGAGGCCACCGATAACGGTGATTGCCAGGGGAGCTCTCAGCTCGGCCCCCTCGCCAAGACCCAACGCCATCGGCAGGAGTCCGAGAATGGTCGTCGCCGAGGTCATGAGGATCGGCCTGAGTCGATCGCTGCCCGCACTGACCAGGGCCTCGGTGCGCCCCATGCCGGACCGACGCCGCTGATTGACGGCATCTACCAACACGATGGCGTTGTTGACGACGATTCCGGCCAGCATCACCGCCCCGATCATGGCGACGATATTGATCGATCGACCGGTGATCGCCAGGGCACCGATGACCCCGATGGCTCCCAGCGGCAGGGTGAAGATGATGATGAAGGGATGCAGAAACGACTCGAACTGCGATGCCATCACCAGATAGACCAGGAACACTGCCAGCGCCATGGCCATCATCAGCGAGCGGACGGCCTCGGTCCGTTCTTCCTCCTGTCCGCTCAGGGCTGCGGTGACGCCGGCCGGCAAGGGGGTTTCGGCCAGAACTGCCCGGACATCCGCCGCCACAGCCCCCATGTCACGCCCCGCCAGATTCCCCGAGATCACCCCGGTTCGTTTCTGGCCGATGCGTCGAATCTCGCTCGGGCCCTCGACCAGGTTGACCTTGGCCACGGACTTCAGATAGATCGGAACATTGTCTCGTTGAGCGATGATGAAGTTGTTGACGTCACCGACCGAAGCCTGCCCGAGATCCACCGAGCGCACCACGATGTCGATCTCCCGGTCGCCCTCGGTGAAGCGCGTGGCTACGTCACCTTGCACCTTCTTTCGCAGGGTGTCCGCCACATCGCCCAGATTGAGCCCGAGCTGAGAGAGTTGGTTGCGATCGAAGGCGATCTGCAGCTCGGGATTGCCCAACTCCGCCGAGGACTTGACGTCCACCAGACCCGGAATCTGGTCGATGCGCTCCTTGAGCTCGGCGGTGGCGAGGTGCAGCTCGGCCAGATTGTCACTGTAGACCTCCACCTCGATCGGAGTCCGAAAACTGAAGAAGGTCGGCCGCTCGAATTTGAAGCGCGCCAGACCGGAGATCTCGAGCTCATCCCGAAGCTCACTGATGACACTGGATTCCTGCTCCGGCGTCGTGCCATCGGCCATCCGTACCTGGATGCGACCCGCATTCTCACCCTCGGTTCCGGTGTTGGTGAGAGACAGTCCCCTGCCACCCGCCATCGAGGAGTGGGAAGCGACCAGGTCATTGCCATCCAGCACCAACTCCACATCGTTGATGAAGCGATCGGTGATTTCGAGCGGAGTCCCTTCTGGAAGCTCCACCAGAAAGCTGAACTCGCCCTGCGACAGCGTCGGGACGAGATCGAATCCGAGTCGCGGAATCATCCAGATCGAGCCCGCGAAAGCCACCAGCACGATGGCGAGGACAACCAGACGCGTCCGCAGAGCGCCCCGCAAAATATGTGGGTAGGCCGCCGCGATCGCGCCCAGAGTCTTGTCGAAGGCCTTCGACAGAGGAAGTGCCAGCAGAGCCAGCCCCTTACCGACCCAACGCAGCACGAAGCGGATGCCACGCACCAGAAGGGACGGCAGACCGAGAAACACCAGGCGGAAGAATCGGCGCAGTTTGCCTTCCGGCTGCGCTGCAGCCACCACCCCAACACTCTCGGCCGGGCTGCCGCCGGCCAGTGCCGACATCATGGGGATGAGGGTCAGGGCCACGGCCAGCGAGGCGATGAGCGCAAACGAGACAGTCAACGCCATATCGCGAAAGAGCTGTGCCGCGATTCCCTGCAGAAAGACAACCGGCAAGAAGACAGCGACTGTGGTCAGTGTCGAAGCCGCCACCGCTCGGCCGACTTCCGATGCTCCAGCGCGTGCGGCTTCGAAAGCCGAAGCCCCCGCTTCGCGGTGCTTGAAGATGGACTCCAACACCACAATAGCGTTGTCCACCAGCATGCCGACACCGAGGGCCAGGCCACCGAGAGACATGATGTTGAGCGAGGTGCCGGTGCGATACATCAGGAAGAAGGTAGCGACCACCGAGATCGGGATGGAAACTCCGATGATCAGGGTGCTGCGCGCATCTTTGAGGAAGAAGAGCAGGACCAGAATGGCGATTCCGCCACCCAAGAACGCGTTGCTCAGGACCTCCCGAATCGAGGCCTGGATGAACTCGGACTGGTCCAGCCCCGTGACGACTTCGATGCCTTCTGGAAGCTCCTTGGAGATGCTCTCGAGGCGACCCTCGACTGCTTTGGCGACCTGGACGGTGTTGGCGTCACCTTCCTTGTAGATCGCCAGCTCCACTGCCTCCTGGCCGTCGAATCGGGTAATGACTTCGCGCTGCTTGTGGCCGCGGGTCACTTCTCCGACATCCGCCACCCGGACCACCCGCCCATCCTGGGCCAGGAGGACCGTTTCCATGATGTCCTCCAGGTCCACGAACTCGTTGTTCGAGCGCACCAGGTAGCGGGCTTCCTCCTCGTAGAGACTGCCACCAGCCTGATTGACGTTCTCCTTCAGCAGCGTCTCGTTCACATCCTGGATGCTGAGGCCCAGGAGCGCCAGTTTCCCTTCGTCTACCCGGACCTGGATCTCCTCCTCATAGCCACCGTTGACTTTGATCGCGGCCACGCCTTCGGTCGACTCCAGGTCCTTTTTGAGCACCTCCTCCGCCACATATCGCAGCTGGAAGAGGTCATCCGACCCTTGCAGGTAGAGACGCAGAATCGGATCGTTCGTGGGATCGAAGCGCAGCACCACGGGCTTTGTCACGTCCCGGGGGAGCCTCACGACATCGAGCTTCTGTCGCACATCGAGCGACGCGAAGTCCATGTTGCGGCCCCACTCGAACTCCATCGTCACCTGCGACAACCCAGGACGTGAGACTGAAGTCAGGCGCTTCACTCCGGAGACGATGCCGACCGACTCCTCGATGGGGCGGGAGACCAGGGACTCCATCTCGGCCGGTGCAGCACCGGAGAGCTTGGTCTCCACAGTCAGGCTCGGATACGAAAGATCCGGCAGCAGATTGATGGAGAGCCGGCCGAAAGCGACCAGGCCGAACAGAACGAGGGCGACAGCAACCATCGAGACCGTCACCCGACGGTGCAGGGAAAAATCAACGAGTCGCATGGTCTGTGAACCTATCCGGCGTTGGCGTCTGCAATCAGGATCTTGACGGCGGAACCGTCCTTCAGGCCGCCCTGACCGGCGACGATGACCTGGTCACCGGCCTCGACACCGGAGATCACCTCGATCAGGTCGCCCTCCTCGAGACCCAGCGTCACCGACCTCTTCTCGGCGATATCGTCCTCGGCCACAAAGACGTGAGCCTTTTGCAGCTCTCGGAGCACCGCCTCGCGACGCACGAGCAACGCTTCCGGGTGGGTCTCGCGCACGATGTTCACCGTGACGAAGCTGCCGGGGCGCACCTCTTTGGGTGGCTCCGTGGCTTCCACGGTCAGCTTGACCGTGCCGGTCGACGTGTCGACCACCGGGCTGATCTGGCGTATCCGACCAGCGAAAGACACCTGGTCGGCGGCATCGAGGCGAATCTGCACGGTGCGACCTTCCTCCAGTCCCAGAACATCCCTCTCTGGCAGATAAATGCGAGCAATGAGCGGATTGAAATCGGTGACCTGAAAGAGCTCGTCACCCGGGCGAACATGTTGGCCCAGCTGCGTCATACGAGCCGTGACCCGGCCCGAGAACGGCGCCACGATGGTGGTCTTCTTCAGCGCCCATTCGGCTTCGGCGAGCTCCTGGCCAGCGATCTCATAGTCGATCGACAGCTTGTCGAACTCTTCGCGACTGATGAGCTCCCTGTCCACCAGCTCCTTGGCTCGATCGAACGCGGCGCGCGCGTTGGTCTCCTTGAGCTGCGCCTTCTTGAAGGCGATCTGCTCATCGTCTCGCACCAGACTGGCCAACACTTGTCCGTTCTTGACCCAATCACCTTCCTCGACTCGCAAAGTCAGAACTCGTCCTTCGACCTCCGAAAGGACCTTGACTTCGTTCTCGGCTACCAGATTGGCGGTCGAACTGATGTAAGCGGAGACCGTGCCTTCCGACACCGCAGCTACTTCGACCGGCACTGGCGTCTTGGCGTCGTCACCTTCCTCTTCGCCCTCTTTCTCCTCGCCAGAGTCCGCGGTCGCCTCAGCGGTCTCGGAAGTATCGGCGTTATCCTCCGCCGTCGAGGCCTCATTGGCTCGGGCCGCCCTGACGCTCATCATTGTCACTGTGCCCGCGGCCAGCAGAAGAACGGCAACTGTCAACGACAGCCACCGCCACAGCTTCTTGCCTCTTCCGGTGTCGTTCTTCGCTTCGTATCGCTCTGTCATGTCAGCCTCCGTCGATCTGGCATGGATTGCTCTGGCGTATTGGTTCCGACGCTCGTTTCTACGTATCGCAATCGCCGTTTGTTTCAGTCGACTTCCCGGTTCTCGACGCTACTGACGGATTCAATTGACTCCAAAGTTGGTTTGCACCATCCTTCTTGCATGCGGCTTCTCGTTTCATGTCCTGCCTGCAAGCGTCAATACGACGCCGGGAAGCTGCAGGCCGGAGACCGATTCCGTTGTCTTTGCAGCGAGACTCTCGAAGTTCCGATCCCAGCACCTCACGACGCTGCGGTGGTGCGCTGCTCGGCGTGTGGAGCGCCCCGCCAGGCTGACTCGGCCACCTGCCGTTTCTGCGACGCGGACTTCACTCTTCACGAACGGGACCTCCACACGATCTGCCCAGAGTGCATGGCTCGCGTCAGCGACCAGGCCCGCTACTGCCATCACTGCGCTACCCCGCTGCTACCTGCCGGCAGAGCTGGAGAACCGAGCCTGACACCATGCCCGGCGTGCTCTGACTCCGTCCACCTGACCAGTCGTGAGCTTGGCCAACCCCCGGTATCGGTCCTCGAGTGCCCTCGCTGCGCCGGTCTCTGGCTGGCCAAGGACACGGCGCAGGTCCTGATGGAGAGAGCGAGAAGCTCTTCCCTGGCCGCCGAGCTCACATCGAATCAGAAGGTCCCGAAGCAGACCGTTCCAACAGCTGGGAGGGACCAGGCTCGCCTCTATCGTCCTTGCCCGGTGTGCGGCAAGCTGATGCACCGATTGAACTTCGGTCGCAAGAGCGGCATCATTCTCGACAGCTGCCGACCCCACGGTCTGTGGTTCGATGCCAATGAGCTCGATGCGGTTGTGGGTTGGATCCGCACCGGACGCGAATCCGAGGCCCAACACCTTCGCAAGGAGATGGAAGCCGATCTCGAGCGTCGAGCCGATTTCGACCGACAGATGCCGACCTTGGGCACTGGCTGGTCGGAGAGCGTCGCAGGCTCGGGTTCCCTGCTGAGCCTGCTCGGGTGGCTGCTGGGGCGGATACTCGACCGCTGACGGGCCGGGGAATACTGCGAAATATTCGACTGTCGCGTCGCTGGCGCCATGCTACGCTCGGGCGAAATTGTGGCGCATGCACCACTTTGGTGCGAATTTCGCCTCTCTTCCGCCCAGGAATCTGATCATGATTGAAGCACCTGCACTGCTACGGTCCTACGTCCAGGGTATCCGTCGTCTCAGCGGCGCCGAGTGTGCCAGCCTCTTCATACCGGCGCCCATGAGTCGCCTGGCGCGGCCTGTCCTGATCCACGACGGCGAGGCGCCACCGGTTCCGGAGCTCGAAGACCTCGAGTCGGCAGAAGCGTTCGCCAACGACATGGCCAGGGCCAGCTCGGATAGCGAGCAGGAGGAGAACTCCGGAATCCCATCTCTCGTCATCAGCCAGGCTGCCGACTCCGGAATCGTGCCGCTGCCGTCTGTGGAACCTCCCTGGACCTTGGGAGCGCTCTTCGGCGACGAGGGAAACCGACGTCGCACCGACGCCCAAGACAGCAAGGGGAGCATTCTCCTGGGAGCCTGGATCGGTCTTCGCTTCGCCGCCGGTAAGGGCACTGTCCTGGAGCGCCTCGCCAGCAGTTACCTACCCAGTAACCTCCGTAAGGCCAAGGATCCGGAGCACTGGTGGGATTGGCTGTTCGCCCTGGGCGGCGCTCTGGCCAGCCACACCAGTCAGGTCTCCGCCATCCTCAAGGATCCCACGACCGGTCTGCCCGATCGCAAGGAGTTCCAGGCCGTTCTCGCCGAACGGTTCCAGGAGATCGAAGACAGCGACGCCCAGTTGACTCTGCTTCTCATCAACCCGGACGACTTCTACACCGTCAACGAGCGCTTCGGCCGTGAGAGCGGGGACCACTGCGTGCGCGCCATCAGTGACGCCTTGCGAACGACGCTGCGCGTCACCGATCTGGTATCACGCTACGGAGGCGTGGTCTTCGCGGCGATTCTTGCCGAAACTCCTACCCAGGAGGCTCGCGAGATCGCCGAACGCGTTGAACAGCACCTCGGCAGCCTCCAGTTCTTGGATGGCCAGGTCTCGCTGTCGTTCAGCGTAGGGCTAGCCACTCTCGAGCCTGGCGAAAAGACTGTCGCCCATCCTCTCGATCTCGTCCGCAGGGCGGATCAGGCTCTCAACACAGCCAAACGCATGGGTGGCGGCACGGTGGTCAGCTGGCAGGAGGACTTCGCCTCCCAACAGGTCGGCAGCTTCGACCGCTTGAGCGGCATCTTTACCGGCAACATGGCGAAGGACTACCGCAATATGGTGCTGCTCCGGGACACCCTCGACATCATCGCCTTACACGACGCCTTCGACGATCTTGCGGCCCAGGTGGTCGATCGCCTCTATACCGCTTTCTCTCCCAGTCGCATCGGGCTCTTTACTCGAGACGAAGAAGGTCAACTGCAATTGCTGCGGGGTCTCACACGGATCGACGGCACCGGTGGATTGCAGACTCGAATCGAGACTCTCGAGCTCGATCCCGAGGAGCGGCAGCACCTGCAGATCGCCGTCGCCGAGATGGAGGCCAGCGAGGCCATCTATGACGCCCCGACGGTGGATGGCGATGAACCTCCACCCGCGAAGCGGGTCTTCTTCGCCGTACCTCTGACGGCCGGGAGCGAATGCCTCGGCTGCCTGATGATCGACGGCAAGCGTCGATCCATGACTCTCGAATCGTCCGACCTCATCTTCCTCAAGGCGCTGTCGGCGCAGTTGGCGGTCGCCATGGACAGGGCCCGCCTCGCAGAGTTGGAAAGACAGCGGCAAGAAAAGAAGCATCGCGCGCTCCGGGCCGAGTTGAGCGACCTTCGGCAAGCGCTACAGCAAGTCAAGCTCGTATACCGCTCGGACGAAATGGAGGCCCTGGTCGGAACCGCCCGCCGCGTGGCTCCCACAGACGCGACGGTTCTGATTGCCGGAGCCAGCGGCACTGGCAAGGAACTGTTGGCTCGGACGATCCATCAGCTGAGCCCCCGCCGCAACGCTCCATTGGTGGTTGTCGATTGCGGAGCCATCGCCTCGTCGTTGATCGAAAGTGAGCTCTTCGGGCACGAGAAGGGCGCCTACACCGGCGCCCAGCAGAGTCGAGCAGGACGTCTAATGCAAGCCAACGGCGGCACGGTTCTGCTGGACGAGATCGGCGAGCTGCCCCTCGAGGTACAGAGCAAGCTACTGCGTTTCGTCCAAGAGAAACAGTTCATGACGGTAGGTGGCTCGAAGACCCGTCGGGTGGATGTGAGGATCCTCGCAGCGACCAACCGAGACTTGGCGAGCGAGGTGATGGCGGGGCGTTTCAGGGAAGACCTCTACCACCGGCTCAACGTGCTGCACTTGAGGATTCCGCCTCTAACAGAGCGTCCGGACGACATCCTCCACCTGGCGCGACACTTCCTCGAGCTGTACGCAGTGCAGTATCAGAGACAGGCACGAGGCCTATCGCAGGCCGCAGAAGTGGCCATGCTGGCCCATCCCTGGCCCGGCAATGTTCGCGAGCTCCAGAATCGCCTTCTCCAAAGCGTGATTCTCAGTGACAATGAAGAGCTCGAGCCCGAAGAGCTCGGCTTGACCGGCGAAGCGAACGATACCGCGGGTTACCGCCCCGTGACCGCAGGGGCCCGGGCATCGCTCGCGACGAACGACGGCGGCGGCTCGCAGCGCGAAGACCCGGTAGAGGAGCGCCGCCTCGATCCCCTATTGGAGCTGCGGTCAGCCCTGCAGCGCCAGATCGCTCTGGCGGCGGAAAGCGATCCCCCCCTCGGCCTGCCTCTCGGACGCTGGTTGACCGACGACCTGATTCTCGAGGCCGGGGCCGCAGCTGACCACGTAGCCCGGCGTGGGTGTCTGTTCGTGGGCCTGCCCGAGAGCACTTTCCGACGCCGCCTGAAGAAGGTCAGCCAGCAGATTCAGTCGGGCCTGGCACCCCGTTCCGGTAGCTGGAACGAGGTTCAACGGGTGCTATCCGACCTGGTGCACTCCCCCGCCAGAGAGCAGGGGCAACTCCTGGATCAGGTGCAGGAGATTCTCCTCGACGAGATCGTCACGCGCTTCCCGGATGATGTCCGTATCGGGTCCCTGCTACTGGGAGTCAGCCCTCCCACCTACCGTCGCAGACTCAAGGAAAGGGGCTCAGAGCCCACTCCCACGACCGACAGCGAACCTTCGCCGTCGGAACCCTGACGCTCTTCGAGCGTTATAAGGGATGGGAGGAGCCGTGAGCGAGACGGCGGCATACAGCGATAGCGACCTTTTCCAGCTGGCACGCCAAGGCAATCGATCCGCCTTCGGACAACTGGTGGATCGTCACAAGGATGGCCTTGTGAACTACCTGACGCGCCTGACTGGCAGCAAGAGCCAGGCCGAAGACCTGGCCCAGGAGGCTTTTCTGCGCCTCTACGAGAGGGGCCACCGATACTCCGAGCGGGGCCGACTTCAGTCCTATCTCTACCGCATTGCCACCAATCTGGTGCGCAGCGAAGCAAGGCGCCATCAACGATGGTCGAGACTTCGCCCGGCCTTCTTCCACTCCAATGGCCATCGAACGGAAGCCGTTCAACAGACCGAAGTACTGAGACACGAGCTGCAACAGACACTGACGCGGGCCATCACCAAGCTGCCGCTGCGCTACCGAGCCCCCATCGTGCTTTCATACCTGGAGGATAAGAGCCACCAGGAGATCGCCGACCTCCTGGGCATCCAGGCAGGAACGGTCAAGTCACGGCTGCATCGCGGTCGCGCGCTGCTGCGGGACGACCTCGAGTCGTATCAGACGGGAGGACCATCGTGACTCGAAACCAGAATCCATCGCCGCTCGAGAAAGCGATGCGCGAGCTGTCCTCGGAACGTGCCTCCGAGGACTTCACCGGACGGGTACTGGACGAGCTCGCTCATCGCGAACCGTCGAAGCTGCGTGGCATATCGCCGCGTTGGGCCGTCGCACTCGCAACCTTGGCGGCGGGCAGCCTTGCCCTTGGCATCTGGCTGCGTTACTACCCCACCACCGAATCGATACCGAGCGAAACCAACACTCAGTTCCTCCTACGCCAAGAGTACGAAAGTCTGCAGAGCGAAGTGGATGAGTTGCGCTCGCTCGCTGCCCAACCGCCGCCGGTCCTGTACCTGGGTGGCGACAGCCGTGTCGATCTCGTCCTCGACCTCGGCCAGAGCGGTCTCGACCCAACGAAACTCGACATCCGATCCACGGCGACCGGCAATCGGCGTTCCGACGCCGACGGTCGACGAATTCAATGAGAAGAAAAGGAGAACCTTGACCATGAACACCAGCGAATCTCGCTTCAGGCTTCGCAGGACCTCGCTCGTGGGACTCAGCCTCCTGGCCGTCGGCCTAGTTGTCATACCAGCTCTCTGGGCCTCGGATCAGGACGTGGAGAACGATGAGGTACGGCAGACCCGGGTCATCAGGGTCGCCGGGCCCGGAGGCCGACATGTGATGGCTCATGGCACTGGGATCATGGGCAACCGAGGCTATCTCGGCGTCGAGGCAGTCGAGCTGACCCCCGAGCTGAGAGAGCACTTCGGGGCTCCCTCTGAAACTGGAGTCATGATCTCGCGTGTGGCCGACGGTAGCCCGGCTCAGAATGCTGGCCTTCAGGTCGGAGACATCCTGACGACGGTCGACAATGAGTCGATCGGTTCCTTCATCGACCTGTTTCATGAGATCTCGGATCATGAGGAAGGGGATGTCGTCCGGATCGAGGCGTGGAGGAACGCCCAATCGTTAGCCTTCGACGCCACGCTCACGAAGATGGAGCGACCGCAAGTCGACATTCGTCGGTTCCGGCTCGGCGATGAAGAAGGCCACCACACCGTCGTCTTGCCGGAGGGTGACTTCGAGGAGGTCATCGAATTGCAGGCCAGGGCCTTCGACGAAGCCATCGATCGCCTGAATACCGAATGGCCGAGCGAGGATTGGCAGGAACGACTGCACAGCTACAGCACGAGTCGTGAGGAGCTCCTCGAACGCCTCGAAGCCCTGGAAGAAAGACTGCGCGAGCTGGAGGGTGACCTGGTTGGCCCTGACTCAGACGAGCACTAGAGTCGAGCCCGGTGGGAGATCTCCTACCGGGTCTGGCGCCCGGGATCCTGGGGCTCGGGTTCTGGGACCTCGGGCGGGGAGCTCTTCCTCCCAAGCCGGCGTTCGAGAACTGCGGACACCTCGCCTCCAATCAGGATCGCCATGGCGGTCAGGTACAGCCAGATGAGGAGCGCCACCATGCCTCCAACGATGCCGTAGACAGCGCTGAAGCGCCCGCTATTGGCCAGGAAGAGGCGGAAGCCGACCGTGGCCAGAGCCCAGAGAAACGTACCCGTAATCGCCCCGGCCAAGATCCACCGCTTGGATCGACTCTGATCATGGTTGGGCAGCGTGAAGTAGATGAACCACATCATGAAGATCGAGAGCGCAATAGTGAGCGGCCATCGGAGACCAGCTCCGAACGGTTCGACCCGCAGAATCCTGGCCACTTCAGGGCCCGCCAGTAGAATCGCAGCCTGGGCGACCAGAGCTGCCGCGAGCAAAAGAAGCATGGCCAGCGACAGCGCACGCTTCTTCCACCAACGGTGTGCTCGCTTGGCCTTGTAAGGCTTGTTGAGGCCATCGGCCAAGGCGGAGAAGACATTCGAAGCTGTCCAGACCGTCAACAGGACGCCGACAGACAAAGCGCCGGGACTGCGCGAATCGGTGACCTGCAGCACGAAGCGACCGATCGTTTCCGCGGCCGCCGGCGGTAGAGCTACCAGCAACTCCTCCATCACCCAATCGAAAGCCGTCTGCCGCCCGATCAGACCCGTGAGGCCGAACAGGGTCAGGATCATTGGGAAGAACGACAGGAAGAAATAGTAGGCGATGCTCGCCGACTCGGCATTGATCCTGTCGCGGCGACAGGACCGAAACACTTCGCCGGGTATGGAAGGGAGTTTCTCCGACATTGGAAGTAGCAGTATATGCGGGGACGAACTCCGACCGGACAGCGAGATCCCGAGTCGATCGATACTAGCGATCGCCAGGCGAAGCGGCTGCGAGTAGAATAGCCGCTCCACTCACCATGCGTCTTTTCGCTTTCAAGGGAGTCCGGTATGCCGATGGGCTCGCTGACCGCGGCAGCCTGGCGGCACCGCCGTACGATCAGATCGACGACGCCTTCGCTGCTCGACTGCGAGAGAACCCACGCCATTTCGCCTGGCTGACTCGACCCATAGCGTCGAGCCACGGTGGCCCGCATGCAAGCGCTCACCACACTCACGAACAATGGCTGCGAGACGGCACGCTGCAACAGGATCATGCTCAGGCAATCTACCCTTACGAAGTACTTCTGCCGGGCGGCGGTCGTCGACTCGGCCTGACGGCTCTCGTCGGCCTCGAGGCCCCAACCGGCGGGGTCATTCGACCGCACGAGAAGACGGTCCAGAAGACCGTCGACGAGCGGCTGGAGCTATTGCGCACCACAAACGCCGACCTGGAGCCCATTCTGCTCCTCAGCGACGACGACGGCGGCCTGGACTCCCTGTTGATCGAGGATGCCCGGGAGGACGCCTTCCTGGTCGAGCACCACGACTCGTTCGGCAACCGACACCGGCTCTACCACCTCGACGACGCGGCTCGCATCGACAGGTACCGAAGTCTTCTGAGCAGCTGTCCAGGCCTCATCGCCGACGGCCATCACCGATACGAGGTCGCCCTCCAGCATGCCACCGAGAGGGGCTTGAAGATCGGCTCCGGCGAAGCGAGAAAGCTAGCCGTGATCACCAGCCTGACCGCCCGCGGCCTGGCCATCGATCCGATCCATCGCGGGCTCCCGACAGCGGTCGATCTAAGCTCGGCCGCAGACCTGGCCAGTGGTCGGCGACCCTGCGACGCGACTTCAGGGGTCGGCCTCGCAGCCGCTATCGCAGCAGAGCCACAACCTGCCCTGATAGCCCTGGCAGCGGGCCGCCCACCCGAGATCTGGTCCTTTGACCAGGAGAGCGCGCCGGCTGGCATGCTCCCCTCCGCCCGCCATTTGGCTGTCGGCTGGCTGCACGACGCTGTTCTACCGCGGCTCGGACTCGAGGCAGAGGCAGCGCTCGACGGCAGGATCGTCTATCGCTCCAGTGGAGAGCAGCTCGTAGCTGCGATCCGCGATGGCGCGCTCGCAGCTGGATTTCTACTGCCGCCCATGTCTCCCCAGGACTTCTCTTTGGCGACAGCCGAACATGCCCTGCTACCACCGAAGTCGACCCGATTCCTACCCAAGATCGTTTCCGGTCTGGTGTGGGCCAATCTCGGGGACGAGTGAGAATCAGCCCGATGTGGTTGCCGATTCAGGCAGCATGACCTGGTCAGGAGTTTCCCGTGCCGACAAGCTTCCGAAGTGACAACAAGCCGATCGTGTCCTTCGATCCGCGGCTCGAGGTTTCGCCCTTCACCCTCTTTCGCAGACTCCGTGAAGGCAAGGCCCCACTGCTCATCGATGTGCGGCAGTCGCCTGAGAGCAAGACTCTACGTGGCGCCGTGCCCATGTCAGGACCGGACTGGAGGCCACTGGTCGACCAACAGGTGGTATTGATCGACGACGACGGATCGAAGTCGGTTCTGCTTGCGGGCGAGCTGCAAGCGGAAGGGTTCCCTAACGTGCGAGCGCTGTTCGGGGGGCTGGCGCTCTACGAATTCTCTCTGGACCCGGAGGTCGTAGAGGCCGACACCTTCTTGATCGATCTCTGAAGTCCCAGTCTTCTACAGGCTCAGACCTTTTCCACACCGCTGGCCACGGTTCCATCCTGACGAACGGTCCACAGCTCGCCCGAGTAGATCAGGTCGCGGAGCGTGCCCTCTCCCCGGGCCTCGGTCAGCTCCTCGATCTGAGCGACGGATGCCAACTCGTACGCTGGTCGCGAGACAGAGCGAAAAACCCCGATCGGGGTCGGGAACTCCGGTGGCGACAGCTGGGCTATCAGAAACGCCAGCGCCGGATTGGGGTCGTGAGCATCCCACACGAGGCAGTCGTCCGGTCCCAAGCCGTTGCCCAACTCCACGACCTCCGGCTGGGTGCAGTTCATGCGGATTCCAAGGTTCTTTTCCTTGCCAAACACCAGGGGTTGTCCGTGCTCGAGCGCAATCGAGTGACTTTCTCTCGACTCTTTGTCCGTCATGTACTTGAAGGCCCCATCGTTGAAGATGTTGCAGTTCTGATACACCTCGATGAAGGCAGAGCCCTCGTGCTCGACGGCCTGCCGCAGCGTCTCCTTCAGATGCCGCTGGAAGATGTCGACGGTTCTGGCGACGAATGTGGCGCCAGCGCCGAGCGCCAGCGAGAGCGGGTTGAAAGGCCTGTCGATAGAGCCGAAGGGGGTGGACTTGGTCCGCTTTCCGACCTCACTGGTCGGCGAGTACTGCCCCTTGGTGAGACCATAGATCTGGTTGTTGAACATGACGATCTTGACGCCGACATTGCGGCGCAGGAGGTGGATCAGGTGGTTGCCGCCGATCGACATGGCGTCACCATCCCCGGTTGCAACCCAGACCTCCAGCTCCGGCCTGGCCATCTTGATCCCGGTGGCGATACCGGGCGCCCTGCCGTGAATGGAGTGGAAACCAAAAGTATCCATGTAGTACGGAAAACGGCTCGAGCAACCGATGCCGGAAACGACGACGAAGTTCTCTTTGGGAATTCCCAGGGTCGGGAAAAACGACTGCACCGCCGACAGAATGGCGTAGTCGCCACAACCCGGGCACCAGCGAACCTCCTGATCGGTCTGAAAGTCCTTCTTCTTCAGTACAGGTAATTCAACGGACATCGCTTCAGGCCTCCAGGATCTCTTTGATCTTGTCGTAGATCTCGTAACGAAAGAACGGCTTGCCTTTGACTTTGCTTTGGCTGACGACCTCTCGGAGGTACTCCGCCCGCAGCAGGAGCGCCAGTTGGCCGGAGTTCATTTCCGGTACCAGGATCCGCTCGAAGCGGCCCATGACATCGCCCAGATCGTTAGGAAAAGGATTGATGTACTTCAGGTGAATCTGACTTACATTCAGGCCTTCGCGCCGTGCCTGCCGCACAGCACCTGCGACGGCGCCCAGCGTGCTCCCCCATCCCACGACAAGCAAATCACCATCCGGGTCCCCATTGATCTCCAGCGGCGGGATCTCTTGTGCGATGCGTTTCACCTTGTCAGCCCGGTACTTGGTCATCTTCTGGTGATTCGTGGCGCTGTAGGAAACATTGCCAGTCAGGTCTTCCTTCTCCAGTCCCCCGAGGCGATGCTCGAGTCCTGGGGTACCTGGCACGGCCCAGGGCCTGGCCAGAGTGGCCTCGTCTCGGGAGTAGGGTTGGAACCCTTCCGCCTTCGACCAGAACTCGGTTCTGAGGTCGGGCAGCGACTCGAGGTCGGGGAGTCTCCAGGGCTCGGAACCGTTCGCGATGTAGCCATCGGAGAGAAGAATGACCGGCACCATGTATTTGACGGCGATGCGGCACGCTTCGATGGCCGTTTCGAAGCAATCGGCTGGCGAATTGGCTGCGAGAACAGGCACCGGAGAGTCGCCGTTGCGACCGAACATGGCCTGCAAGAGATCCGATTGCTCCGTCTTCGTGGGCAGACCTGTGGACGGACCACCACGCTGGATGTTGCAGACGACGAGGGGCAACTCCACCATGATCGCCAGATTGATCGCCTCCGACTTGAGAGCAAGGCCGGGGCCGCTCGTAGTCGTCACGGCCAACGCCCCGCCGAAGGAGGCCCCGATGGAAGCGCAGACGGCCGCAATCTCGTCCTCCGCCTGAAATGTCGTGACTCCGTAGTTCTTGAAACGAGCCAGCTCGTGCAAGATGTCGCTCGCCGGGGTGATCGGATAGCTGCCCAGGTAGAGCGGCAAACCACTGCGCCGGCTGGCCGTCACCAGCCCTACTGCCAGGGCACTGTTGCCAATGATATTGCGGTAGATCCCTGGCTCGAGTTGAGCCGGCTCCACCTCATAGCGCACCTGGAAGACCTCGGTAATATCGCAGAAGTTGTAACCGGCCTTGAGGGCCAGCTCATTGGCAGCGGCGATTTCCGGCCGTCGTTTGAACTTCTGCTTCAACCAAGCGACAGAGGTCTCGACCGGGCGGCTGTAGAGCCAGTAGATCATTCCCAGGGCGAAGAAGTTCTTGCACCGGTCCTGAGTCTTCACATCCAGCCCGGTATCCTCCAACGCCCGTCGGGTCATGGTCGTGACCGCAGCTGTGTAGAGGCGATATCCGTCCAGGCTCCCATCTTCGAGAGGGTTACCCTGGTAGCCCGCCTTCTTCAGATTGCGCTCATCGAACTCGTCGGAGTTCGCAATGATGATGCCGTTGGGACGAAGATCCGGTAGCGACTTGATGAGCGCTGCTGGATTCATCGCCACGAGCGCGTCGGGGGCGTCGCCTGGAGTATGGATGTCGTAGTCGGCAATGCGAACCTGGAACGCCGATACGCCTGCGATCGAGCCAGCTGGCGCCCTGATCTCGGCCGGGAAGTCCGGAAAGGTGGCTAGATCATTGCCCATGAGGGCCGATGTGCTGGTGAACTGGTTGCCAGTGAGCTGCATTCCGTCGCCGGAGTCGCCGGCAAAGCGAACCACCACTTCGCCCATCTTCTCGTGCTCAACCTGGCGCTCCGGCACGGTCGTCTCGTCAGTAGTTCGAGTAGTCATCGATCCTTCACCAAAGTGTTTTGGGATAAGGGGAGAACCTAGAGCTGGCTAGGCCTCGCTCATCTACGTCAATGGGAACCATTCGACTCCGGAGGAAGGGCTGGAACGACACATTGGTTTCATCCCTCCGGCGCCGACGAGTCTACCAGAAAGCAGAACGACCGGCTGCAGATTCTTGTTTCAAGCTATGATGGATTTGGCGCTTCGAGGTTGCTGGTCGTTCGGTCGGGCTGGGTAGGCCCCCAGGGATGGGATCCGAGCCTTTCAGCGAACCCTTCTCCTCCGATCTTCGTAGTGCAAGGTGATCGAGAGATGGCGCCCACACTTGGGGCGAACCTTCCATGTCCAGAACTTCAGGCTTTCTCCGCTCTGCATTGCTGATGATGGTGGCCCTGGCCATCGCTCTGCTGGCCGTTGTGGCCTTCGCGGCCGAGTCCTCCCTCATGTCCTTCCTGGCCAAGGGACTACTGCTCGGCCTGGCGCTCATGGCCCTTCTCTTGCTGCTATGGAAGGGTCTCCAAAAGTTCCTGTGGAGTGTCGGCCGCAGATTGGCATTCTCCTACTTCCTGATCGGCATCTTCCCCATCCCACTCCTGGCGCTACTGCTGATCCTCAATGGCTTTCTCTTGAGTGGCTATTTCCTGGGCCACCTCTATCGTGATTCCACCAGCTCGCTCCAGCTCGAGGTGCAGCATGCGGCCGAGACCGCTCTGGTCGAGTTCACCAGCGGCCAGAATGCCGAGCTGGACCGCTCCGATCGGATCGACTTCGCCTACTACCGCAAGGGGCGGCGAGTCGCCGGCTCGAAGCTGTTGCCTTCTCGCTGGCCCGGATGGCTGGACGATCAGACGATCCAGGAGCCCGAGCCGGATCGAGGCGAGCCAATTCAGTCATTCGTGGCGCTTGCCGACGAAACTCCCACCCTCATTGGCAGGGCTTCTAGCGAGAACAGGGGTGTCCTGGCAGCGTTCGTCGCGCCGATCGCCGAGGAGCTGGAGCGCCACAACGGACTCGATGTCACCCTGATGCGCGCCGATGATCCGGACAAAGAGGGCACGATCCAACTCAGCCTCGGTAGTCGGGAGTATGCCTTGGCGCCCTTCAAAGGCGGCAGGGGCGAAACCCAGACCGAGGTCGAGCCCGAGCCCACTGCGGGCCAGGAACAACCCTGGTGGCAACGTCCCATCCTTCTCTGGGGTGAGCTGGCAGGTCCACTCCGCAGCCTGGAGGACGGAGCGGTGCTGACCGACTATGTTGTCGCCACGCTCCGAGGCAGACCCTCGACAGTCTTCCGCCGTCTCTTCTCAGGCTCGGCAGAGGTCAATACTGCGATCTGGGCCAGCCTCATCTCGGCGACGGGCCTCCTGGCAACCATCTATGGCCTGGCCTTCCTCATGGCCTTCTTTTTGATCTTCGCGCTCAGCCGGGCGGTCAATCGACTGAGTCGAGCCACCGATTCCGTGCGGGCAGGAGACTTCTCCACTCGAATTCCCGTCAAGCGGCGAGACCAGATCGGCGAGCTGCAGCGCTCCTTCAACGAGATGACCGCCAACCTCGAGGATTCCGTCACCGCAATTGCCCAGAAGGAGATTATCGAAAAGGAGCTACAAATCGCCCGCGACCTCCAGCAGAGCCTCATTCCGGCAAACATCCCGAGCTCCGAAGCTGCAGAATTCTCGACCCTCTTCGAGCCGAGTGCGGCTATTGGCGGCGACTACTTCGACATCCTGCGCCTCGACGCCGAGCGTCTGGTGGTGGTCATCGCCGACGTCTCCGGTCACGGCTTGCCGACCGGGCTGCGCATGGCCATGTTGAAGGCCGCACTCGTCATCCTGGTGGAGGAAGGAAAGCCGGCCGAGGAGATTCTCCGGCGACTGAGCTCGATGGTCAGCTCTGAGAATGAGCGGCGGTTCTTCGTCACGGCAGCCATCGCCTTCATCGATCTTTCGCGCGGCGAGATGGAGTTGACGAATGCCGGCCACCCGCCCACCTACCTCGTTCGTGACGGCGAAGTGGAGGAAATTCTACTGACCGGCAATCCCCTCGGAGCGCTCGGCGAGTCCTTCGGCCAGAAGCAGATCAACCTGGAGGCCGACGACGTTGTCGTCTGGCTTTCTGACGGTCTGATCGAGGCCCTCGATCCGACAGGAGAACCGTTCGGCTACGATCGGCTCAGAGAAGCACTACAAGGGCCGGCCGCCAGCGCGGAGCAGATTCGCGAACGGCTTCTGACGGCAATCGCAGACCACACGCAGGGTCTCCCCGCCTCGGACGACCAGACCCTCGTAGCCATGCACTATCGCCCCTCAGCGGCGCGATCGGCAAACTCCAACACCCTCTGAATGTAGTTGTCGGTCTCGCGGAACGGTGGCACTCCTTCGTGTCGCTGGACCATGGCCTCGCCCGCGTTGTAACCGGCCAGGACCAGAGTCAGATCGCCGCCGAATCTCTCGCCGAGCCACTTGATGTAGCGCACCCCAGCATCCAGATTCTCGGCTGGCTCGAAGAACTGACGATCACTGAGCCCGAATCGCTTGGCGGTAGCAGGCATCAACTGTAGTAGACCCATCGCACCTTTGGGCGACACCGCCCAGGGGTCGAAGGCCGACTCCGCCCGGACCATGGCAGCGACGACAGCGGGATTCACCTGGTAGCGTCGAGAAGTCTCGTAGATCAGCTCACCGAACGGCGTATCGGGTACACCTTGAGGTTCTTCGAACCAGAGTCTCAGGTCACCTACTCTGTAGCGCTCTGGAGTCGGTGGGCCATCGACGATCTCGTCCTCGAGAATGCGAGCTACCCGATCCATGGCAAGGATCAATCGACCTCCATCTGGAAGGCCCAGCGAGATCTGGTCCTCGTGGCGCTCGAACGACTCTACTTTGAGCACCTGGCCATCTGTCATCACCACGAGCTCAGCAATCGAGCTGGACGGGGCCGCGAGAAACAGGGCCAACAGCGACACCCGAACGCCAAACTCTCGCCAGTGGCTCAAGTCGAGCTACTCCTCGGATGGAATTGGTCGTAGAGGCTGCGCAACCTCTGGGCGTGAATGTGAGTGTAGATCTGGGTCGTCGAGATGTCGGAGTGTCCCAACATCATCTGCACGGCTCGCAGATCGGCCCCGTGCTCGAGAAGATGGGTAGCGAAGCTGTGGCGCAAGATGTGGGGAGAGACCCCTGCAACTCCCACTCGCAGACCATGGTTCTTGATGATCTTCCAGAATCCCTGTCGGCTCAGCGGCATCCCCCGCTGATTCACGAAGACGACCTCGTGTCGACCCGACAGAAGTTGCGGGCGAGCCTCCCCGAGGTAGCGGGTCAACCAGCCTTCGGCCTGCTCCCCTACCGGTACCACTCGCTCCTTTCCACCCTTGCCGAGCACCACGATAAAGCCGAAATCCAAGCGCAGCTGGGAGAGTTGCAGCCCAACCAACTCGCTGACCCGCAGCCCGGTGGCGTAGAGCAGCTCCAGCATGGCCTTGTCGCGAAGACCCGCCACCTTTTCGACGTCTGGCGCCCCGAGAAGTGCCTCGACTTGAGGTTCCGTCAGCACCTTCGGCAACCGACGCCAGAGTCGTGGCGGCGAGAGATTGACGGCAGGGTTGTCGGCTCGGTCCCCGACCTCCACCAAGTGCCGGTAGAAGCCCCGAATCGACACCAGGGCTCTGGCAATGGAACGCGGTGACAATTCCTGTCGGCGCAGAAGTCTCAGATGAGCCGCTATGGCTTCCTGGTCGGCCTGCAGAGGTTCGACTCCCTGTTCGCCAAGAGACTCACCCAGGCGGAGCAGGTCCGAGCCATATGCCTCGACCGTGCGCTCCGAGAGTCCACGTTCCAAGGAGAGAGATTCTAGATAGCGCTGAACGGCTCGCAGCCAGGGAGGCTCCGTTGGCGAACCGGTCGCGGTCTTGCGATCGGACATCGAATTTCAGGCGGGCTCAGCGACCGCCTGTGGCTCTGGCCAGGAAATCACCGACTGCCGACGTTGTGCTTCGACCGCCCAGATCGGCGGTAGTGACTGCCTCCTCGAGAGCCTGCCCGACAGCCGCTTCGACCGCTGCCGCCGCTTCCGGATGTCCCAGATCGTCCAACAGTAGGGCCAGAGTCAAGACTGCGGCCATCGGATTTGCCGTTCCCTGGCCAGCGTACTTGGGCGCCGAACCATGAACCGGTTCGAACATCGACGTTCGCCCAGGATGGAGATTGGCCGAGGCGGCCATCCCGAGCCCACCCTGCAGGGCGGCTCCAAGGTCGGTGAGAATGTCGCCGAACATATTGTTGGTGACGATGACCTCGAATTGCTCGGGCTTGCGAACCAACTGCATGGCCAACGCATCGACGAATAGATGAGACGCCTCGATTTCAGGATAGTCGGATGAGACCGCCGAGAAAGCGCGCTGCCAGAGGTCGTGACCGAACCGCATGACGTTCGATTTGTCGGCCATGCAGACCTTGCCCAGGCTGCGCTCCTTGGCGTACTCGAAAGCCGCCCGCAAGATTCGCTCGACCCCTTTGCGAGTGTGGATTTCCTCCTGCACCGCCACTTCATCGGCTGTATCCTGCTTGAAGATGCCTCCGACTCCGACATAGGCGCCTTCCGTGTTCTCCCGGAAGACCACGAAATCCACCTCGGCAACACCCTTGCCTCTTAGTGGGCTGAGGTGCTCCGCATAGAGCTTGATGGGGCGGAAGTTGATGTAGAGATCGAGGCCGAATCGGATGCCCAGCAGCACGTCTGCAGCATGCTTCATGTCGGGCACCCTGGGATCGCCAAAGGCCCCGATGTAGATCGCATCGAAATTGTCACGCAGATCGTCCAAAGCGCCGACAGGTAGCGTCTCGCCGGTCTGTAGGTAGTGATCCGCGCTCCACGGAAACTGGATCGGGGTCAGATCCAGGCTCCATTTCTGCTGCACGGCAGACAGCACCTTCATTGCCTCGGCCGTCACTTCCGGGCCAATGCCATCACCCGGGATTACGGCTATCTTCTGCTCTCTGCGTCCTGCTTTTGGGGTCGAATTCACCGCCAGGATGCTAGCACAGCATCGCGCCGCGCGAGGGCCGAGTCGCACACCGCCGCGAGTGATGATTGGCCGCTTCCAGCATCGCCGGATCGGTCGCCACCGTCGTCGCCGCCCGCCGCAAGGCCTCTCGCGCCGCGGCTGTGTCCAACTCGAATACGAAGGGTATCTCGGGGCACAACCAGGCCGAGTGCAGCTCGGGCCAGATGGTGCCCTCGGGAAGCGGCACGCAGAGATCGAGCAGCTGTCGATCCTGCATCTCGACGTTCAGAGGCCAGATCGGGACCGAGCGTTGGCTGGTCTCGACGGACCGTAAACCACCACCCGCCACGAGATAGGCTCGTCGCCGTTGGCGGAAGTAGGAAGTCATCCGCTCCCAGGTGCCCAGCGAAGGGCCGGCGCCGACGTGCGGAGCGCCCTGGCGGGCCGTGAGCCGGAGACTCTCCTCCCGATGCACTTCCCATTGCCAGGTACCGGCATCGGTTTCCCCGGCGGGGGCCGGGAAACTGAATCTCCCTCCTACTGCCGGTTGGCCTGCCAGCCATCGTGAGCCGGGGACGACCCAGTGGGGAACCAGCAGGCGATGCAGAAAGATCGACGGCACGTCTTCGTGGTCCGTGACGTAGAAGCGGAAGTTGAGCTGCGGGTAGGAAAGTCGCAGGAAGGGCAAACCGGCCACGTGAAGATGCTCGTGGCGGAAGAGAAGCGCAGAACCAAAGACCAGACGGTCCTCGGCATCCACGTGCACTTCGTATCTCAGCGGCTCGGGAAGAGTTGGCAGGGCCCTCTCCGGAAACGCCCAATTGAGATACAGGCAATCCCTGACGACTGTCCGGACTGTGGTTCCCTGAGCCGTCAATTCAGTCCCGCTTTCATGACTCCGCCTCCCGAACCTGTTGCGCCATACTGAAAACCATAACGCGCTGGACTCCGGGCCGCAAGCCGCCCCTCACCTGGCCTGCCGCCGGCGGGCAAATCCGGGCGCCGGAACCGTCCTCCGAAAGGCCCCTCCTCTGTTAGAGTTCTGTACTTCACCTATCTTCCCTTGGAGGGGATCCATGAACAGCGAATTCTCGAAGGACATCACGAAGTGGCTCATTGTGGCCCTCATGGCGAGTGTGGCCCTGCCCTTCTTGGCCTGCCAGCAGCCCTCACCGACCGCTGAAGAGGTCGAGGCGACCGTCTCACTAGATCTTCCGGCCGGAGTCGAGACTGCAGCCGAGGCCATCACTGAAGAGGCTCTGAAGGCCCATATCGCCACTCTGTCGAGTGACGAGTTCGAGGGCAGAGCACCCGCCAGTCCCGGCGACGAGAAGGCCCGTCAGTATCTGCAGGACACGATGGCTGGCCTGGGCCTGCAACCGGGTGCCCAGGACGGTGAATGGCAGCAACGGTTCGAGATCATGAGCATCACTTCGAAGGCACCTGCAGAGTGGTCCTTCGAAGGTCGAGATGGGAATCTGAGTCTCGACTACTGGGACGACTTCATCGCCGGCAGCGGCGTGCAGAGCGACAAGTCCCAGATCGACGACGCCGAGGTCGTGTTTATCGGCTACGGCATCGACGCCCCGGAATATGGTTGGGACGATTTCCAGGGAGCCGACCTGAAGGGCAAGGTCCTGCTGGTGATGAACAACGATCCCGACTGGGATCCCGAGCTCTTCGAAGGCAACCGGCGGCTCTACTACGGACGCTGGACCTACAAATACGAGCTCGCTGCCCAGCATGGCGCCGCAGGAGCCATCATCATTCATACGACACCTTCCGCCGGCTATGGCTGGCAGGTTGTGCAGAGCTCCTGGACCGGTGCACAGTTCGAGCTGCCGGCCGGTGATGAACCACGCTCGCAAGTCTCAGCCTGGATCACCGAAGAAGCCGCTCGCGAGCTCGTGGCTTTCTCCGGACACGAGCTCGACGCTCTTCGTGAAGCGGCCAGAAGCCGTGACTTCGCGCCGGTTCCACTGGGAATCACCACTTCCCTAGTGCTCGAGAACACCGTCGAGAAAGTGGAGACTGGGAACGTCGCTGGCCTGTTGGAAGGCAGCGATCCGGTCCTGAAGAACGAGGTCGTCGTCTACACGGCGCATCACGACCACTTCGGAATTGGCGAGCCGAACGAAGAAGGCGACAACATCTACAACGGTGCCTTGGACAACGCCGGGGGATGCGCTCAGACACTGACAATCGCGGACGCGTTCACTCGCCTCGCCGAGCCGCCGCGACGTTCGGTTCTCTTCCTGTTCGTCGCCGGTGAGGAGCAGGGACTCCTGGGGTCCGAGTACTACGCCAAGAACCCCACTTTTCACCCCGGCAGGATCGCCGCCAACATCAACATCGACAGCACCAATATCTTCGGCCGGACCAGCGACGTCGCCTATATCGGTTTTGGAAAATCGTCGCTCGACGATGTTGTCGTGGCTGCGGCCGCCCGCCAAGAACGAACCGTGGAGGGCGACCAGTCGCCAGACCACGGGTCCTTCTACCGCTCCGACCAATTCAACTTCTCGAAGATTGGCGTGCCGGCGATCTATGCCAGTAGCGGCAAGACCTACATTGATCGACCCGAGGGATGGGGCCAGGAGCAGACCGAGGCATGGGGGGCTGCCCACTACCACCAGCCGAGCGACGAGATGACAGACGATTGGAACTTCGAGGGCATCATCGAAGACTCGGTGCTGGCCTTCGAGGCCGGTCTGTCCATCGCTCAGACCGATGAGCTGCCGAGCTGGAAGCCCGGAGACGAGTTCGAGGCGGCCCGCAAGGAAGCCCTCGCAGAGCTCGACTGAGATCAGGTTCCCGTCGCCTAGTCCAACCGGGCGTGGGCGCCGTCACAATACGGCGGGTTGGCCGTGTGCTTGCACTGGCACAGGGCCACCCGTTTTTTCTCACCCAGCTCGAATTTCAGCGAACTGAACTCGGTGCCAGCGTGAGAGCCGTCACAAAACGGCTGTTTCTCTGCGCGTCCACATCGGCACCAATAATAGGTCCCGGGCTCCAGCTCCACGACCGCGGGACTCTTTGCAGCCACCTTCGGTTCGGACATTCGAATCTCCTTGTCAGACTATTGGTTCCAGGCGGCGGCGAGCCCACGCTCGAGAATCGCCTCGTCGCCCAGATGGCGGGCACCAAGCTCTCTGAACTGGCGGCGGAAGTCGGTCTCCAGCTGACCTCGCTCCTCCTCGGAGAGGAACGCCTGCTGGAGGGCAGCCCAGCTCAGCGCAGCTGCATCCTCCGCCCGATAACCGAAGGTCGCCGACAGCTCTTGAAACTCCTGGGTCAGCGTCGTCTCGAACAGGGGAGGGTCGTCAGAATTGACGGTGACCGGGACACCGGCGCGCCGGATCGTCTCGATAGGATGGCTCTTCAGCTCTGCAACCGCTCCCAGCTTCACGTTGGAGGTCGGGCAGATCTCGAGGGGAATCCGGCGTTCCGCAAGCTCCCGCAAGAGCTCGGCATCATCTACCGCACGGATCCCATGTCCGATTCTCTCGGGCGCGCAGACCTCCAGTGCCGAGCGTATCGAGTCGGGACCTTCATGCTCACCGGCATGGGCGACCCGGTGAAGGCCTTCCTCGCCGGCAACGCGAAAGTGCTCGCGAAACGGCTCGTCAGGAGAGGCTTCGAAGCCCGAAAGCCCAAGAGCCACCACGCCCTGACCCCGCCCATCCAAGGCCCACTCTAGCGTTCGGTCCGCCCACTCCCGTGAAACATCCCGCACGATGTCCGGAATCCACCGAGCCTTGACGTCCCAGCGCGTCTCCCCTTCTTCCAGGGTCTCGCTCAACGCCGCGGCGACCTCGGCCCCATTGGCGCCATTGCGGAGGTGGGTGGCTATGGTGAAGTGAACCTCGCTGTAGCGGATGTTCTGGGCCGCTTGTTCTGCCAGAAACTCCCTCGCCACGAGCTGAAAGTCCTCGGGCTCGAGCAGGCTCTGGCTACAGGCCAGATAGATCTCGACGAAATGCTCGAAATTCCGAAATCGGAACCACTCGCGCAGCCCTTCGACGGTGTCGGCGGGCAGCGAAACTCGATGGCGCTGCGCTAATTGGAGGAGCGTGTGGGGACGGATGGCGCCTTCCAGATGGACGTGGAGCTCTACCTTCGGCATCTGCTGGATGAAGGCACCCAGTGCTGGATCCAGAGTCAACAGACGCCCTCTCAGCCCCGCTCCGCGGCCCTGTCACCGAGCTCACGCAGGACATTCTCAGGCACCAATCCAGTGAGGTCACCACCCAGGAAGAAAACCTCCTTGACCAGACGGCTCGACAGGTAGATGTACTCCTCCTTGGGTACCATGAAGACCGTTTCGATCCGCGGATTCAGCCGTCGGTTCATCAAAGCCATCTGAAACTCGTACTCGAAGTCCGATACGGCGCGCAGCCCACGAATGATCGTGCGGGCGCCCGCCTGGTCCATGAAATCGGCCAGCAGGCCGGAAAAGCTCTCGACCCTGCAGTCTTCGCACTCCCGGAGCTCATGAGTGATCATGTCCATGCGCTCCTTGACAGAGAAGACAGGCTTCTTTTCTTCGTTGCCGAGGACGGCTACCACCACTTCGTCGAAGACCGAACGGCACCGACCGATGATGTCCAGATGGCCGTTGTGAATCGGGTCGAAGGAGCCCGGATAGACGGCGATTCGCTTTCTACTCATTGCCCACCCTGCGATAGATCGAAAGTCACGACGTTGAATGCAGCATCCATGAGCCGCAGCAAGACAAGCTTCCCAGATTCCGGAAGATCCACCAGCAGTCTCTCACGCTGTCCGTCCAGAAGTCCATCAACCGGCCTGGCTGGCAGCCATTCTCCAGCATCGATACTGAACTCGGCACGACGCAGGGGGCTCAGGTGGTCTTCGACCGCCACTTCCAGGCTGCCGGACTGGCGATCGACACTGATCAGCTTTGGGGTGCTGTGGTCCACGAGGACAGGCTCGCTGATCTCCTCGGATTGCTGCGCTTCCGGCTCTTCGGAGCGGACTCGATCTCTCACGATCAGTCTGAAGCGGTATCGGCCATCCGGCAACGCCGTCGCGTCGAAGCTGTGGTGAGAGTCCTTCAGGTCTCGGGCCATCGGCAACCAATCCCCATTGCCATCGGCCCGTCGAAACTCCAGATCGGCGAACAGAGTATCCTCGTTGGGATCCTCCGACTTCCATCGCAGCGTTCGGAAGCCCTTCTTCCAGAGAGTCTTCATGCGCCGATTCTCCTGGGGTGCTTCCACTTCCAGGACTGTGAAGATCCCCTGGCGATCTGGATGTACCGGCTCGTAGATCTGTTGCGTCGGATTGAAATTCGCCGGCACCAGCACCTGCCCCGGCTCCATCACCGCTAAGCTCTCGATTCTCGGCGGCAGATTGGCCTGTTTGTACGAGATCAGAATCTCACTGAGAATCGGGGAGTCGCCACCGTCGGCCTCCAACTCCGCCCGCCATTGAAAGTACCGACCGGCGGGCAACTGTGTCAGGGGAACCTCCGCTCCGCTTTGCCACTCGCTCCAGGAGGACCAGGTTCGATCGGGGTCCGAGCTCATGCCGCTGCGAAACGAGAATCGCACTCGACTCCCCTGCGGGCTCTTGCCCTGCCACCGAAGATTGCCGAAGGTAGAGAATTGCTGGGCATCCAGGGTCGGGCTCGTGTAGACCCCTCGTCGCTCGGTATGCCCCGAGATGCGGTAGAGAGCCGCGGCATTCGTGGTCGCAAAGGCGGGTCCAGGATCGTCGTCCAGGAGCACCACGACCTGACGTTCATCGACGTCTTTCTCCAGCACCGGCTTGCCGTCTCTCATGCTGAAGACCTTGCCCTCCAGGCCCGTACCCACCCAGAGTTGGCCACGATGCCAGCCGACGCTGTAGACCGTCTCCTCCTCAAAGCTGACTAGCGACTCGACCAGGCCGCCTGCAGAAATCTTCAGGATCTCCGACCGGGGACCCTGAAAGCCGCTCGGCCGGGTCCCCACCATGTCGGACTCCCCACCACTACCCTGAGCCGACACCGTGATCTCGACCGTCACCTCACCGCCCTCGTCCCCATCCTCAGAGCCCGTCTCCTCCTGGTCGGACGGCTCTTTCGCAGTCTGACCGAGGCTCACCAGACTCGCCTCCGAAGCCAGAACCGCCGCGTAGCAGCTGCCATCCGGATCCGCGGCGAACGACACCACCTCCGGCTGCGCCGCATCATAGAGAGTGCGAACGCTGCCATCCGGGTCGAGTCTCAGAATCAGACCTTCGCCGGCCGTGCCCATGAGCACCTGTCCATTTGGCAGCGCCTTCAGAGCCCGCAAATGCGTGTCCTGACTGTCGAACAGCACCTCCGCCTGTCCCTCGGCGACGACCTCGAAGAGCTTGCCGTCCGTCCCGGTCGCCACCAGGAGACCTCCAGAAGGGGCACGCTCGAGATCCCAGATGTACGTCTGCTCAGGATCGAAAAAGACCGTCGTCTCACCATCATGGATGCGGTATACCCTGCCGTTCGGTGACGAGCCGGCGAACACGACGCCATCCTCTGCCGCCCAAACAGCAAAGATCTCCGGCTCCGGCGCCTCGAAAAGCACCGTCGCTCCACCCAGGCGATCGATCAACAGGATCCGCCCCCCGTTGCCCGTGCCGACCACCCAACCATCGGGATGAGGGGCCGCCGACAGGAGGAACGGTTCGTTGACCTCGGTCAGGCGCTCCACCCGATCCGCGAGGCGCAGCGTTCCGAGCGAGTCCACGCCGATTCCATCCAGCGTGCCGGCCAAGAAGGCCGCTCGGCTCTGCATCGAATAGATCTGCACCCTGGACTCGATCGGCTGAGAAAGGCCGATCAGACCCAGAACCAGAACCAGAACCAGAACCAACCTACCCAAACCTCGCAATTCAGTTCTCCAGCGCTGCCCAGCCATCGATCGTCTCGTCACATCGGCTCCTCGTCTACTTGGACCCCTCTAGGAGTCACCGCCCTCGGTACCTGTAGTCGTTGAAGTGGGGCGCTGGTGATCGCCGCCTGTCGCAGGAGGCTCTCCGGTCGCCGGCTCTTCCTTGAGCGGACCTTCGCGCTGCACCTGAAGATCGACCCGAACAATGCCCTCGAGAGGCTGGTCCAGGCTGATCACGCTTTCCTGCGCCACAGCCAGCTCCAGAGGCCTGGCGCTGGTCGAAGGCGCGGCACTCCACAACGACCGAATGGAGGCCGGCAGCTGCGGCAGGACTTCGCCCCCTACCGACAGGCCGGCGCCGCGAAAGACCCCAAGGGCGACCAGGTCGCGGCTCGAATGAAACGAGCGCAGAAATCTGAGAGCCTGAGGGAATGTCTGAGGCGCCGTCTTCTCCACCTCCAGTCGCGCCATGTCGACACTGACCCCATCGCCGACCAACAGCGAGTACCGCCCTTCGGGAAGACCGGTGGGCACATCGAGCGTCAACGTGGCGCGGAAGGCATCGCCCCGATACGCCTGCAAGTCGACCACCAACTCGATCTCGTCGCCCGGACGAACGAGGGTCTGGTTGACGTGGGCCCCTACCAACCGCGCAATCCTGGGCTCAGGCTGCTGCCTGATCTCGATCTCGATCGACTCCAGGGTCACGGCCTCGAAACTGTTATTGAGAAAGAAGTCTGTGAAGGCAAAGAGGTAGAAGGCCGACTCCTGCGATGCCAGCTCGCCATCGAAGCTCTGGCGTATCTCGACTTCGCCCCACTCTGCCAGGTCGAAGCGTGCGTCGAGGTCCAGTCCCTGACTGCCAGCACCCCGCGACGCGGCCTCGAGAGAGCCGAGGGTAGCGATGGCGACAAGGGTTGGGCTCAGAAGCGGCAGGTCGGCGACTCGCAGCTCGAACCGTCGGTCTTCGAGGCCAACGACTCGCACATCGACGGGCACCATCGGGGCCACCGCTCCGACATGACCACGCAATCCCGCTGCCCGATCCATGTCGAAGGCGCCGACGACGGCTCCGAGGTTGGCGATCTTGAACGAGTTCATCTGATTCGATAGGACTGTAATGACTTCGCTCGTGGCCATAGGCACGCTGAGAGGCCCGACACCCAGGAACGGATGACCGAAGGCGAGGATCTCGTCGCCGCGGCGTTCGGTGACGGTACCGGTCGCTGCGAGCCGCAGGTCACCGTCGACCAGCACCCCGGAAACCGAGGATCCCGCGACCAGATCCAAGCCTTCGGCGTCCGACGATTGGCCAGCGGGAGCGAGGCTGCCGAGAGCTTCGGCCAGAGGCCCGAGCGTCGCGCTCCCGAAGCCGACCGTGCTCCATTGGACACCGCTGACCGCAGATTCGAGACCTGTGCGCTGGAGACCTGTGAGGGGAGCGAGAACGTCTTGCCATGTCAGAGAGCCGGTGACCAGAGCTCGGAGGTCTCGCGACCTGCTGCCAGCTGCTGCGGAGGTCGTGGAAGGGGCCACGGAGCTCAGACGCCGCATCTGTTCGATGGGGGTGATCCCCGCCACCGCCTCATTGGCGAACAACCACGAAAAAGAGACTGCTCCCAACAAGCGATCGTCGACATAGACCGGGCTGCCGCTCATGCCAGCAATCACACCGCTCGTCTCGAGGCCCCGGCCCTCCAATCGAGCCAGGATGAAACTCGTGGACGGCTGTGTGTTGCGCCATACCCCCAGCACTTCGACCTCGAATCGTTCGGGGATGCCGCCTTCGAAAACGGACAGGCCATAGCCGGTCAGGCCGGGCCGCACTTCCTCCAAGGGAAACAGTCCCTCGTCGGCCCTCAGGCCGATCGGCACGAGGACGACAAAAGCGAGACTGCACAAAAACCTATGCATTCCGTAAAGGCTCCGCATTCATCGGGCTCCCGCGGGGCGATCCGCAGACTTTTCCGCAACCGTTGCGGAAAAGCCCGCGCTCCAACCCAGCTCCGCCAGTCGTTGCCGCAGCAAACCTACCGGGTAGCGACCGACTCGCAACACCTCGAGTCCCCCTGAACCGAGGGCCACCATCGTGGAAGGCAGGCCACCAGCCAGGAGTCCATCATCGACGACGACTGCCCGCCAGCCCGCCAATCGTAGAGCCATCTCGACCGAGTCACAGACGGGCGGTTCGCCGCTCCTGTTGGCACTGGTCGCCGTCAAGGGAGTCTCGAGCCGAGTGAGCATCTCGACCAGACGTGGGTGGTCCGGAATCCTCACCGCCAGCGACCGGCTGCAACCAGTCGCAGGCAAGGGTCGGACGATCGGTACCACGACGCTCAGCGGTGCCGGCCACAGGCTAGCCAGCATCCGAAGCCGAGGGTCCTGGATGTCGATGCCCAGCTCGGCGAGTTGCTCCAAGCTTCCGGTCACCACTGGCAACGGCTTGTCAGCCGATCGCGCCTTGAACCGGAATACACCATCCACCCCCTCCTGGCTTCTCGGATTGGTCGCGAGGGCGTAGCTGGACTCCGTCGGTATCGCCAGCATCCCTCCTGCGGCCAGGGTCTCCCGGACTCCCTCCAGCGAATCACCCCATTTCCACACCGCGGTCTGAGGCTTCATGGCTCCTCCCGTACGGTTGAAGAAATGAGCTCTGCGGCATGGGAGCGAGACAACGAGGTCACCCGCTTGCCGGCCAGCATCCGCGCCACCTCTTCGACCCTCTCGGGCTCCGCCAAGGCGTCGACCATGGTGGCCGTACGTCCTTCGCTGACTCGTTTGCTGACCCTGAAGTGCCGATCGGCATGGCTGGCCACCTGCGCCAGATGAGTTACGGCAAGAATCTGACCGCCAACAGCGAGGCTCTGGAGCTTGCTGCCCAAAATGGCCGCTTCGGCACCACCGACACCGGCATCGACTTCGTCGAAGACCAGAGTCGGCACCTCTCCAGCACCCTCTCCTCGTACGGCCAGTTGCAGTGCCAGATAGATCCTCGACAGCTCACCCCCAGAGGCGCTACTGGCCAGCGACAGCATCTCCTCACCCGGGTTGGCAGCCAGCTTGAAAGTCACCTGGTCAAAGCCGTTCACCGAGAAATCCACCGGCTCGCCGTCGATCTCGAGGCGACTGCCTTCGTGTCGTCGTCTCGACAGCTCGACGTCGAAGCGCGCTTTGGGCATCGCCAGATCGCGCAGCTCCCGGTGCACCCGCGCCGCCAGTAGCCGGCCCCATTCGAGGCGCCGATGCGACAGGTCCGTGGCCACCTGGCGAAACTCCTCCAGGGCTTCGAGCAGCTGATTCTCCAACTCTCCCCCCTGCTCCACATCTCCCAACAGCTCCTCGAGCTCATCACCGATCTGCCGACGGTAGTCGAGCACCGCCGTCGTCGTCGGCCCATACTTGCGAACCAGCCGCTCGATCACCGCAAGGCGTTCCTCGATGTCGTTCAACCGCTCTGGGTCGGCCTCCAACGAGTCGAGCCGTTGTCGGATTCCATGGGCCATCTCCTGCAGCCCGATGGACATCGCTTCGAGCTCCTCCGACCACGGAGCAGCCCGTTCTTCCCACTCCGCGATCTCAGCGAGCCTGCGAGCTGCCATCGAGAGTCTCTCGGAGGCGGAGCTGTCCTCCTCGAACAGCGCCGCGAGCGACTCTCCAAGGGCGGCGCCGATAGCCTCGACATGACGCTGCACGTCCCTTTCAACCCTCAAACCGTGCTCTTCGCCAGCCTGCAGCCTGGCAGCGTCGATCTCGCCACTCTGAAAGCGCAGCAGGTCCAGTCGCTCCTGGCGCAATCGATCGTCGCCTTGCAGGCGCTGGAGTCTCGCACTTACTTCGCGAAGAAGACCGAATTGCTCCTCGACCCGACGCCGCGGCTCGGTGGCGTCATCGCCACCGGATCGATCGAGCCATTGGCGCTGCAGTGGCGCCGAAACGAGGCCCAATTCCTCGCGCTGGCCATGTATCCGTATCAGCTGAGGCGCTAGTCGTGTGAGCAATGCAAGGGTGACCGGTTGGTCCTGAACAAAGACTCTGTTGCGCCCTTCCCGACTGATCTCCCGTCGCACGACCAGTTCATCCGCATCGCAGGGCAAGCCCGCCTGCTCGAGGATCGGGCGCCACTGCTCGCCTTCCGGCTCGAACACACCCGTGACGGAAAGAACCTGCTCTCCCGACCGAATCAGCTCACCGGTTGCCCGCACTCCCGCCAGTAGCGCCAGCGAATCCACCACGATGGACTTGCCGGCACCGGTTTCTCCGGTAAGGACATTCAAGCCGGGACCGAACTCGATCGCGACATCTTCGAGAACCGCCAGATTTCGGACCTGTAGATCTCGCAGCACTTGGTCTTCCCCAGGCGCGCCTAGACGATCCGCCGAGCCCAGGTGGTGGGCAGCTGCGGAGAACAGAGATAGCGAGGATCGAGGAACATGGGCGGAGCGAAAGTCTAGCAAAGCCCAGCTCTGCCCACACAGGGACGACATCTTCGACCCGAGCGTCGAAGATGTCCAATTTCTGAGTTGACTGGAAAACTACTGACAGCGCCCGACCAGCGCCTGGACGTCGTGCACCGTGAACCGGTGAGATGGGTCTACCGAAATGAAGCCGCTGTCCTTGAAGTCGACGATGACCTGGTTGACCCTCTCCCTCGATGCACCGACCAGCGCCGCCACATCGGTCTGCGTCAGTCGCAGCGGAATTCGCACGTTGTTCGAAGGATCGGACTCGCCGTACTGCTGCGCGAAAGCCAACAGCTGACGGGCCACCCTGCCCCGTACGTCGAGGGTCGACAGCGCCTGAATCTGCTCGTTGGCCAGGCGCAGTCGCCGACTCAGGAGCCGAACCAGGTTGTAGCTCAGTCCCTTCATGCTTTTGAGGCACTGATAGAAGGCGTTGCGATCCATGATCAAGCAGTTGCACTCCTCCAGCGCGATGACGTTGGCCGAGCGCCCCGCCGTGTCCACCATGCTCATTTCTCCAAAGGTGTCGCCGGGGCCCAGGAAGGCCAGGATGACCTCGGAGCCATCCAACTGATCGACATAGATCTTGACGGTGCCGTCGAGAAGCACGTAGACCAGATCACCGGGTTGAGCCACGGTGATGATGTTGAGCCCTGTCGCAAAGGCACGCTTGTGCAACAGGAGATTGAGACGATTGAGATCTTCGGTGCTCAGGCCTTCGAACAGCCCGACTTGGTTCAGAACCTTGACATCATCTACAGCTGGCATGGACCACCTCCACCAGAGAGCGAAGGAAAAGAATGAAACATCCCCCTAAGTCAATTGCGTAGCAAAGTTTACAGCAACTTCCCCATTGCTTGGAATTCTATCGTCATCGGCTACTGCTTGCGCACTCCGAGCATGGCTCGCATGACGTGAATGGCCATCTCGGGGTTCTCTCGCAGCCGCCGAGTCGAATACGGGTACCAGTCCTTGCCGTACGGCACATAGACCCGTAGCCGGTGCCCGGCGTCGATCAGGATCTGTCGCAGCTCCTCGTCGACTCCCAGGAGCATCTGAAATTCGTAGCGATCGTGGGGCACCTGGTGGCGCTCGAGAAGGGCCACGGCCGCGCAGACCAGATATTCATCGTGGGTTGCGACCGCGGCGTAGATGCCTCGGTGGATCATCTTCTCCAAGGCAGCCACGAAGTTGTACCGCACCGTTTCATAGCCCTTCCAGGCGACTTTTCTGGGTTCGATGTAAATGCCTTTACAGAGCCTGATATTGCTGCCCGACTCCGGCATCTCCTCGATATCCTGCAGAGTGCGCCGCATGTAGGACTGGAAGACGACACCCAGGTTGCCGTACTTGGGCTGCAGGTCCTGATAGATCCGCAGCGTGGCATCGGTGCAGGTATGGTCCTCCATGTCGATGCGCACGAAGTTGCCGATCGTCGCGGCTGTCGAGGCGATGCGCTCGATATTGTCGCGGCAGAAGCCCTCGTCGATCTTCAAGCCCAGAAGCGTCGGCTTGATCGAGACGTTCGAGTCGACACCCGAAGATTCGATGGCCTGGAAGAGGCGAATGTACTCCTCGACCGCAGCCTCCGCCTTGGGTCGTTCACTGACCTCCTCTCCCAATACATCCATGGTGGCAACAGCACCCTGGGCGTTCAGCTTGCGCACCTCTTCTAGCGCTTCGTCCAGTGTTTCCCCTGCTACGTACCGTGAGGCGACTTTCCCCACCACGGGCTTGGGTACAAGGGGCAAAGTCGTCACTACGAGCCGGCCAAACAGACTCATGGTTCCGCTCCGTTGTCAGGGTTAGTTCGATAGGTTCGGGGGCCGCTCAGCGAGTCGCTTACACACTGCCGCCCGAGACGATTGCGTCAGGCTCCTCCGCCACCCACCTTACCGCACGAGAGCACGGACAGACACCCCCCACGCGCCGCAAACTCGGCATCGTTCGGGCCGCTTCATCCCGGGTCAGCTCTCCAGCGTGAACCCGGTGAATCATCTGCGCGTAATCCTTGAAGTCCCGACCTGCCCGGTAGCCGTCCGGCAGGTGTGTCTTCAGATGTCGAAGGTAGGCCTCGGCATCGTCGAACACCTCGCCGTCCCAGCCCACCATTTCGAAGGCGGGTACGCCGCGCCGCCTGAAGAAATTCCTGTGGGGCATGTGAACGAGGTCCTCCCAGGAGATACCCTGACTGTTTCCACCATCCGCCAACAGCTTCTCGAGCAGAGCTTCGGCATTGGACAGCGAAAGCTCGGGCAGTCGCGCCCGAATGAAGCGCATGTTCAAATCGCGAACGACCTTGCCCACCTCCTGGTAGTACTGCTCTTGCGCCTCGGCGTTCTTCATCGGTTTGAGCCCGTAGCGCACGTTGGTGCCACCGCCCCGTTCATCTCCGAACATCTCGAGGCCCCGTGGGAGCCATTTGTTGATCGCCTTCTGGATGTCCTGAGTGGTGATGTAGACCGAATCCTGGGCCGCCTTCTCCATCCAGCGGCGCAGCGGCACGACCCCTGCCGCCAAATGGAAGGCCTCCTCCCGAAGCATCTGCGGCATGCTCTCGGCCATCGGCTTGTAGGCGCTGATCCGCTGCATGGATAGCTGGTATTTCCCCACCCGATCGATCAGGGCACAAAACGTCACATTGTCGATGAACGAGTCGAAATCGATGTTGAAAGCTCCCAGGATGTGGGAGCCCGTCTGCATCGAGAGGATCTCTTCCACCATCTCTGGCCCCGACTGGTCGGTGACGTCACTCCAGTCATCCTCCAGCAGGAGATGGAACATCTGGTAGCCGTGTCTTAGCTCCTCGGCCATCATTCGCAGGATCCAGAACTGCTCCTCTTCCTCCTGAGCCCTCGCCAGTGTCAGCTGGTGCTGCTGAATGGAGCCGAACTCGGTGCTCGCCTGCGCCTTCAAGGCACCCAATAGATGGCCGCCCTGTTGCTGCTCCATCTCGGCAGCGTGCTGAAACTTGGCCTTGCCCTTCTGGTCGCCACACTCGATCTCGTTGCACATTCCCATCTCGCGAAACGCGCAAAGCTCGAACTGGGTGTCCTGCGGGAAGTACTTGTCCCAGTTGTCGAGCAGGAAGTCGAAGTCGGGCAGATACGTCTCCTGCCATTTGACGACCGCCTGATGGAATTTCTTCGGTATGTAGGTCTTGGTCACATTCATGGGATAACTCCCGGCCTCCTGGCCCAGGGCTCGAATCGGTTCAGCTACAGGTTCTTGACGAAAGAGCGCAACGGAGCGGGCTCGAAGCCCAAGCTGTCGAAAAAGCCAGCAATCTCTGTCATCGTCTCATCGACCAGAGTCCGAACGCTCGAGGCACCCTGACTCTGAAAGTGGTGCAGGATCTGCTCCGCCAGCTGTCTGCCGATGGCCTGGCCGCGCATGTCTGGATCCACACCCATCACCTCGATCCATCCCGTCGGCTCCTCGAGGCCGAACTCGCCGGACCGCACCTCGCCGAGCATGAAGCCGGCGAGCCTGCCATCGACTTCCGCCACGACCTGCGCTTCGGGGTCCCGTCTCAGATAGTAGCCGATCCGGCGCTCCCAAACCTCGGGTCGGTACTCACCACCGATCTTCTCGTCGAGCGCCGTTATGCCTCCGATATCTGTGTCTTCCAACTGGCGAATGAGCACTGTGGTCTCTGACTCGGTCATGAGTTGGGTAATCTCCTAAATGGGTCGATAGACCCGAATTGACAGCTTTGAAACCGCGACGATTCTAGCCGCTAGCCATGGGCCGCGCAAACCGACCCCGACACGATGCCTTGGTCGCATCACAAGACGTAGGACCATCGAAGAGCCGTTGCCAAGGCAGCAGAAGTTGGTCACAATCTTGGCGCCAACGCTGGACAGGATCCTCGGCCGGCACTTCGGGATCAGAGCATGCAAGACTCAGACGGAGCCGTCCATCCCGACGAAACTTCATCCATCGACGATTCCGGCTGGCAGGGCCTCTTTGCCTTGCACCTGGCCTTGCTGGCTGTACAAGCCAGCTTCAGTGGCCTTCATGTTGTCGGCAAGATGGTTCTGGAAGATGTTCCTCCCCTGGCTCTTGCCTGCCTCCGAGTCCTCTTCGCGACGCCAGTCCTATTGATCATCGCGGCCCGACGAGGTGCCAGGTGGCCCGATCTCCGGTGGCTGCCCAAGCTGGTGCTGCTTGGTTTCCTGGGTGTCTTCCTCAACCAGGTCCTGTTCATCGTCGGACTGAGCTACACCACCCCGACCAACGCGGCCATCCTGATGACGTCAGTACCAGCCTTCGCGGTTGGTGTGGCCGCTCTCCTGGGCCTCGAGCGCATCGGACCCTACCGCCTTGTAGGAGTCATCCTGGCGATTTGCGGCGCCCTCGTGATCCTCGACCCGATGCGCTTTTCTCTCGACGACGGCACCCTGATCGGAAACCTGCTGATCCTGATCAACGGCCTCAGCTTTGCCGCCTTCCTGGTCCTGCAGCGCCCGATCCTGCGCCAGCTTCCATGGCAAACGGTCATCGCCGGCGCTTTCTTGTTCGGCAGTCTCGGGGTCGTCGCTGTCGGTGGTGGCACTCTTGCTCGCACCTCGCTCAGTACTCTCTCCAGCTCTACCTGGATGGGCATCCTCTTCATCCTGATCTTCCCAACCGCGCTGAGCTACCTGATCAACTCATGGGCCATCCAACGATCTTCTGCTCTGTTGGCTGCTGCCTACACCACGCTCCAGCCACTTCTGACGGCCCTGCTGTCGAGGATTTTTCTCTCCGAGCTGTTGACCTGGCGCCAAGCGATCGGCTTCGCCCTGATCGCCTCCGGACTGTGGTGTGTCAGCTGGCGGGCAGGCAGGCGAGCAAGAAAACTGGCTTCCAACGCCGGCCTGACCTGATCTTCAACCAGAGGCGGCCACGTGCTCGTGGGCGTGATAGCTGCTTCTCACGAGAGGCCCGGATTCGCAGTGATCGAACCCGAGAGACAGGGCGAAGTCACGGTAGCTCGCGAACTCGTCGGGGTGGACCCATCGCTCCACCGGCAGATGGGCTGAAGTCGGCTGCAGATACTGGCCAATGGTCAAGATCTCGACACCGGTCTGTCGGATCTCCCGAAGAGTCTCCCGAACCTCATTCGGACTCTCACCGAGCCCAACCATGATCCCTGTCTTCAGGCGCCCTGAGAACTCTCCCCGGTTCTGGCGCTCAGCCGCCGACTCGAGCAATCCGAGAGAACGCTCATAGCGGCTACCAGGTCTCGCTGTTCGGTAGAGCCGAGGGACCGTTTCCATGTTGTGGGAGAAGACCTCCGGAGCCGCAGCCAAAACGATGTCCAACGCCCCCGGGACGCCCCGAAAATCGGGTGTCAGGACCTCAACGGCTGTTTGAGGAGTTCGGTGATGGATGGCCTCGATAACATCGGCGAAGTGAGTCGCTCCGCCATCGTCCAGGTCGTCCCGATCGACGGAGGTAATGACCGCGTGCCTCAACTCCATCGCTGCGACGGCCTGCGCCACGTTCTCCGGCTCGGCCGCCTCAACCCCGGGTCGGGGTCTTCCCGATGTCACGGCACAGAAGCCGCAGCGGCGTGTGCAGATATCGCCGAGGATCATGAACGTGGCCGTACCGTGCTCGCCCCAACACTCGTAGATGTTGGGACATCGAGCCTCCTGACAGACCGTGTTCAGGCTCAAGCCTTCGACGAGACCATTGACCTCGTGATAGCGCTGCGGCGTCGAGAGCCGGATGCGCAGCCACTCTGGGCGGGGTTGTCTTCGAGATCCGCCAGTAGAGCTCTTGCCTAATTGCACCAGAGAGTCGGACACGGGAGCCCGAGTTTATACGATCGCCCCGGGGGTACGAACACTCTCGACACGGCGGCGCCACGGCACGAGAAATATGCTACCGGCTCACACCGAGCATCGCCTGAAGGGCCTGTCTGGCGCCAGCAGCGATCGCTGCTGGCACCTCGACTCTCGGCTCGAGGGCCTGCAGTGCCTGGGCGATCTTGGGTAGGGTGATCAGCTTCATGTGAGGACAGAGACTGCGGGGACGAACAAACTCGATTGCGGGCAACTCCAGCGCCAGATTGTCACTCATGGAGCATTCCGTCATCAGCACGACCCGCTCGGGCCGGCTGCTCTCGAGATGACGAATCATGCCGCTGGTCGAGCCGACGAAATCCGCCTCCGTCAGCACGTCGCTCGGACATTCGGGGTGTGCCAGAACCTGGATTCCAGGATGCTGCTGCCGATAGCCGCGCACCTCCTCGGCAGAGAAGCGCTCATGGACCTCGCAACGGCCCTCCCACCGAATGATCTCCACGTCCGAGTGTCGCGCCACGTAGTCGCCGAGGTATTCGTCCGGAAGAAGAATCACCCGATCGCTATCGAGCGACTGCACCACTTCCACGGCGTTCGCCGAGGTACAGCAGATATCGGACTCCGCTTTGACGGCCGCGGAAGTATTCACATAGCTCACCACGGGAACTCCTGGATAGCGCTCGCGGAGCTGCCGCACATCACCGGCCGCTAATGAGCTGGCCAAGGAGCAACCCGCCTCCTGGTCGGGAAGGAGCACCGTCTTCTCTGGGCTCAAGATCTTCGCCGTCTCCGCCATGAAGTGGACTCCACAGAGGACGATGACCTCCGCCTCGGTTTCGGACCCCTGCCGCGCCAGACCCAGCGAATCCCCGGTGAAATCGGCGACACCAAAGAAGATCTCGGGCGTCTGGTAGTTGTGGGCCAGAATGACGGCTTTTCGCTGCTTCTTGAGGCGTCGGATCCGTTCGATAAGTGACGCCTGCACGGCCCACTCGATCTCGGGAATCACGCTCCGCCAGCGATCGAGAATCGCGTCGGCTCGTTGATCCGAAGAAGATGGAGCGGTCGCCTCCGCCGCATCCATAGACTCTGAAGTGAACCTGGCGCTCTGTTTCTCGGCACTCATCCCTTGATCACTCCCATCGGTTTCAGTTGGGCGACTTTGCGGCTGATCCCGGCGCCTTGAACCACGTCGACCACAACCGAGACGTCTTTGTATGCCTCGGGCATCTCCTCGGCTACCGTGCCCATTCCGGCGGCCATCACCACAACACCCTCATTTTCGAGCTCCTCCAAGAGTCTTCTCCCTCTCGCCTGCTTCTTGGCCTGCTTGCGGCTGAGCCTTCTGCCCGCCCCATGACAAGTGGAGCCATAGGTCTCACGGTAGGCTTTCTCGGTTCCCACGAGCACATAGGAGTAGCGTCCCATATCCCCGGGAATCAATACAGGCTGCCCGACTTCCCTGTAGGCCTCGGGTGTCTGCGGGTGACCGGGTGGATAAGCCCGGGTGGCTCCTTTGCGGTGAACGCAGAGGCGTCGACTCCTACCGTCGAGCTCGAACGTCTCGAACTTCGCGATGTTGTGACAGACATCGTAAACCACGTCGAGCCCAGCCCGGCCGGGTCCCAGGCCCAGGGTCTGCATGAAACTCTCGCGAGCCCAGTGCGTCATGACCTGCCGATTGGCGAAGGCGAAGTTGGCGGCCGCCGACATGGCACCAAGGTAATGGCGTCCTTCCGCGGATTGAATGGGAGCGCAACAGAGCTGACGATCGGGTAGCTCGATGCCGTACCGAGCCGCCGCTTCCACCATCACCCGGAGGTGGTCCGTGCAGACCTGGTGACCGAGGCCTCTCGATCCACTGTGAATCGTCAGAGTCACCTGGTCCTCGAAGAGGCCCAAAGCGGTAGCTGCAACTTCGTCGTAGATTTCAGCCACATACTGGATTTCCGCGAAGTGATTCCCCGAGCCCAACGATCCAAGCTGACTTCGCCCTCGTTGATAGGCCTTGTCCGTCACCAGATCGGGCCGCGCTCCCTCGATACAGCCTTTCTCCTCGAGGAACTCCAAGTCCTCTTCGTAGCCCATCCCCCGGTCGACGCACCACGCCGCCCCTCGAGTCATGACCCCTGTCAGCTCCTGTCGATTCAACCGCAGATCGCCACGGCCCTTGCCGATGCCGGTTGGGATGTTCTGATAGAGGCGGGTCACGAGGTGCCTCAGTTTGGGCTGGATTTCGGAGCGACTCAGACCTGAGCGCAAGAGGCGAACGCCTCAGTTGATGTCGTAGCCGACACCGCCCGGCGAGACGACACCCTTCTTGCCGTCCATTGCGGCGACGCCACCGATGGGAAAACCATAGCCCCAGTGGATATCGGGCATGGCCATGGAAGCCCCGACAATCCCCGGTAGATGAGCTACGTTGACGACTTGTTGAAGGCATGGGTCGTGGCGGATGTCGCTCATCATCGCTGCACTCGCGAAGATCAGGCCATCGACTTGCATCTTTCCCTGCTTGGGAATCCTCCAGCGGAACTCATCGACCTGTTCGATTCTCATCGATCCGATCCTCCACCCGAACACGATTGGTCTTGCCGTGCCTGTCCTCTAGAGGCTAGTCCTGTCGGTCTACTACCGCAAGTATCGCCGGATCAGATGTCAAAGACGACTCGGGCCTGCCATCCAGACGTCGATGATCTCACCGCCAGTTGGTGGTAGGTGACCGCCTTGATCAGCGTTTTGATACGGTGCCGTTCAGGATCGTAGCGCTCACCGCCTACCGTTGCCCGTAGACGCCACTCGCCGCCTTCTTTCCCGACTCCGATGTCCGATTGGCGCAGCAGCACCGATTTCGAATCAAAGAGGTAGACCAGCTCGTTGAGCCAACCGACCAAAAGATCCTCACGACTCGGCGCACGGAGATCGACGGACAGCTCGATCTCCAGGCTCACCCGCTCGACCTCGGTCAGAGTGTCAGTGAGCGCCAAAAGACCCTCGGACAGCAATCCCTCGTAGCTGCTCGCCTCGAGCTCGACACCGACGTCGGCCGTATGTTCGACGAACCGGTAGGTCATCAGCCCATCAACTCTTCGGAAGTCATGGCGAGCGGGCGACGTTGAAAGACCTCGGCCGTGTGGTGGACACACAAGGCCGCCAGGTCTTTCAGCGGCAGATTCCTTCCTGTGAGCTCAGCGACCGACGTCATCTCCACTCCCTGGATGCCGCACGGCACAATGGCGGCAAAGTAGCTCAGATCGGTGTTCACGTTGAGAGCGAATCCGTGGGTCGTGATCCACCGACTGACATGAACACCGAGAGAGGCGATCTTCTTCCCCTCCACCCAGACGCCGATCTCAGGACTCTTCGAACGAGGCTCGGCGGCCAGGCCGACCTCGGCCAACACACGGACCAGGACTTCCTGCAAGTCACGCACGTAGCGTCTCAGGTCGCGTCGATCTGGATTCAGGTCGAGGATCGGATAGCCGACGAGCTGGCCGGGACCATGGTAGGTGACCTGACCGCCGCGGTCACACTCCTCGACTTTCACTCCCCTGGACTGCAACCAATCCGAACCGGCCAGGATGTCGGCGCGATCGGCGTTGCGGCCCAGCGTGTAGGTGTGAGGGTGCTCGAGTAGGAGCAACGCTTCATTCGCCTGACCGGCACGAAGCTTCTCTCGGCGTAACTCCTGTAGCGCCAGCGATCGCCGGTAGTCCAGCGTGCCGAGGTAGCTCCAATCCAAAGCTCGCAGGGTAATTCCTCTCACCTGTGGACCGTTGTCTCGAGCGCTCCGTGAGTGCTCTCGCGACGGGCTCGACCAGGGCGCGGCTACTGAAACGAATCGAGCTCCGACCAGGTCTCCTCCAGCAGGGTTCGCCGGAGGTGATTCATGAAGCTGTCGGCCTCGGCGCCGTCGACCAGGCGATGATCGAAGGTCAGAGCGAAATAACACATGGTCTTGATCGCGATGGTGTCGTTACCATCGTCGTCGTTCACCACCACCGGACGCTTCTCGATGGCCCCGATGCCCAGGATCGCCACCTGGGGCTGATTGATGATGGGAGTACCGAACAGCGAGCCGAAGACTCCTGGGTTTGTCACCGTAAAAGTGCCGCCCTGAACTTCCTCCGGACTCAGACGCTTGCTTCGGGCGCGCTCGGCCAGATCGTTGGCTGTCTTCGCGAGGCCAACGAGGTTGAGCCGATCGGCGTGTCGGATGACGGGTACCAGAAGGCCCCAATCGAGAGCGACAGCCATACCCAGGTTGATGTCCTTCTTGTGCACGATGTTGGTGCCGTCGATGGACGAATTCAGATTTGGAAAGGCGGTGAGCGCGTTGGCCACCGCCTTGAAGATGAACGGCATGAAGGTGAGCTTCGTACCGTGGGTCTGCGCGAAGCCTCGCTTGGCGCGGGCCCTCACCTTGGCCACTCTGGACAGGTCGACGTGGAAGACCGTGCTGACGTGCGCCGAAGTGGCCTTGGAATAGACCATATGAGACGCCGTCAGGCGACGGATATTGGACATCGGCTCGATCTCGACGTTGTCCCCCTCGTGGTAGGCAGCGACCTGAAAGTCACCGACTGGCGCACGTCGAGCCGCTGTGACGACTTCTGCCGTGCGCATCGGCGAAGCCGGAGCAGCGGGAGGTGGGGCTGCCGTCGAAGGCGGTGCCGCCGATCGGCGCTCCAAGTACTCCTGCATGTCCTGCTTGGTCACCCGTCCCTGGATTCCCGTACCCTGGATCTGCGAGAGATCGACCCCCTCTGCAGCCGCCATCTTGCGGACCAGTGGACTCGAGAACCGACGAATTCTGTCGACAAGCTGACTATCTTCGCCGACCACTACCTGCTGCGTCGGAGCGGGCTCCGCAACGGGAGCAGGTTGTTCGACCGCGGCCTCAATGGGCTCCGAGGCCTCGACAACCGGGGCCTCGACTCCAGCCGGCGCCGCCACCGGTTGGGCCTCCGGTTGCTCACCAGGCTCCCCGACGATGGCGACCAGCTCATTGACCTGAACGGTTGCACCTTCCCCGTGGTGCACCACCAGGAGGGTTCCGGAGGCCGGACTGGGAATCTCGGCATCGACCTTGTCGGTCGAAACCTCGAACAAAGGCTGGTCTCTCTCCACTCGCTCTCCGACCTGGACCAGCCATTTCGTGATGGTGCCCTCGGCGATGGATTCGCCCATCTCGGGCATGATGACTTCTGTCGCCATGTAGGTCTCTCCCTTACTCGACTCGATTCCCCGATTCGCGGCTCCTGGTCAGCTTCGATTCCAGCGCCAATCGATCCGCTCGCCACAGGTCCATCAGATATGGATCGCATGCCCGACGGCCGCATGCGCTGCCTCCGCGACGGCCTCCGACAGCGTCGGATGAGCATGAATGGTTCGAAACAACTCCTCTGTCGTCGATTCGACCTGCAGAGCGACACAGGCTTCGGCGATCAGGTCGGTGGCGTGGCGGCCGATGATATGGACTCCCAGGAGCTCGTCGTAGCGCTTCTCTCGAACCACCTTGACGAAGCCTTCGGTGTGACCCTCGATCGCTGCCTTGGCCAGCGCTGTGAACGGGAACTTGCCAGTCGCGACGTCGTAGCCTCGCTCTTTGGCTTGCGATTCCGTCAGGCCGACACTGGCTACTTCCGGATCGCAGTAGGTGACGGCCGGAATTCGATCGTAGTCGATCGGCCGCACCTCCTGGCCCGCCACATGCTCGACGGCCAGGATGCCTTCGGCCGACGCGACATGGGCCAACCATGGCGTATTGACGACATCTCCGATGGCGTAAATGTGGGGCACGTCGGTCTGCATCAGATCGTTGACTTCGATGTAGCCGCGATCGAGCTTGATTCCTAGCGCTTCCAGTCCTAGATCCGAGGTCACTGGCGCTCGCCCGACGGCCACCAACAGCGCCTCGGCAGACAACTGCTTGCCGTCTCCCTTTTCCCTCTCGACGCCAATCTCGAGCCCACTCCCCGTCGGCACGACATCTTTCAACCGACTGCCAGTGAGGACCTTGATTCCCCTCTTCTTCAGCGAACGCTGCAGCTGCTTCGAGACCTCCTCGTCCTCGAGAGGCAGCACGCGAGGCAGCATCTCGACCAGAACCACTTCAGACCCGAACGAATTGAAGATCGAGGCGAACTCACAGCCCACGGCACCCGCGCCCAGGACCACCAGCGACTCAGGAATCGTCGTTAACTCCAGAACATCGTCCGAGCTCAGGACGCGCTCGCCGTCTGTAGAGACAAACGGCAACTGGCGTGGAATCGAGCCCGTGGCGATCAGAATGTTGCGGGCCCCGAATGTGATCGTGCCGGTCTCACCCCGCACTTCGACCTCATGGCTACCGACCAGCCGGCCCCTACCCTGAACACCTTCGACGCCGTACTTCTTGAACAGGTACTCGATTCCCTTGGCGCTCTTGTCGACGACCTGCTGCTTGAATGCCTGAGCCCGGTCCAGATCCAAGCTCGGCGCAGCCACTTCGATCCCGAACTTCTCCGCTGACCGGATGTCGTCCAACATGCCCGCCGTGCGGAGAAGCGCCTTGGTCGGAATGCACCCTCGGTGCAGGCAGGTGCCGCCGAATTTGGGGTCCTTCTCCACCACGGTGACACCGAGGCCCAACTGTGCGGCACGAATCGCGGCGACGTAGCCGCCAGGACCACTGCCGATGATGACGAGATCGCGTTGCTCTGCCATGGTCTTCGAAACTCCCGAGGTGAGCTCGCACCAGAGCTAGGCGACAGTGATCTCTGGATTCAGGAAAACATCCTGGATGGCGTTCAGAAGCTCGACACCTTCGGCCATCGGTCGCTGGAATGCCTTGCGGCCCGAGATCAGTCCGGTACCACCGCCGCGCTTGTTGATCACGGCGGTTCGAACGGCCTGGGCCAGATCGCCCTGACCGCCCGATGCGCCGCCCGAGTTGATCATGCCTACTCTTCCCATGTAGCAGTTGGCTACCTGCCACCGGACGAGATCGACTGGGTGATCGGAGCTCAATTCGCTGTAGACCAGCGGACTGGTCTTACCGAAATTAATGGCCGTGTAGCCGCCATCCTTCGTGGCCTGCTTCTGTTTGACGATATCCGCCTCGATGGTCACACCGAGATGGTTGGCCTGGCCTGTCAGATCGGCCGCGTCGTGGTAGTCCACGCCCTCTTTCTTGAAGGCGGGATTCCGCAGATAGCACCAGAGGATCGTCGCCAGCCCGAGGTCGTGGGCTTGAGCGAACGCCTCGGAAATCTCGACCAACTCGCGATCACAGTCCTCCGAGCCGAAGTAGATCGTCGCGCCGACAGCGGCCGCCCCCAGCTCCCAGGCCTGCTCGACCTGCGCGAAGAGAACCTGCTTGTATCGGTTGGGGTAGGTCAGTATTTCGTTGTGGTTGATCTTGACCACGAAAGGGATCTTGTGAGCGTACTGGCGACTGATGGAGCCCAGAACACCCAGGGTCGAGGCGACGCCGTTGCAGCCGCCCTCGATCGCCAACCGCACGATGTTCTCTGGATCGAAGTACGCCGGATTCGGCGCGAACGAGGCGGCTGCGGAGTGCTCGATACCCTGATCCACCGGCAGAATGGACAGGTAGCCACTGCCAGCCAGACGACCCGAATTGTAGAGGCGGGCCAGGTTCACCAGCACAATCGGCTTGCGATCCGAGGGCCCGAAGCACCGGTCGATGTGATCCGAACCCGGCAAATGCAGGGTTTCCTTCGGGATGCCCCTGCAGGTGTGATTCAGCAGGCTGTCGGCTTCGTCGCCGAGTAGCTCGGTGATGCGATCAATTCCCGTCGTCTTTTGTGTCACAGTCGTCATTGTCGTTTCGCCTCCAGGATCGATGTCTTGTGCAAGATCCGATTATCTCACAGCCCGGAGGACCCTTCGGGCGGCGTTGAATCCTGAATCGAAGCCAGAAAATCAGCCAGCCGGCGCCACACGATGTCTTGGCTCAGCAGATCATTGTGGCCCGCCGAAGGTACCTCCAACCACTCTGCGCCCAGCGCCCGCCCCACTTCCCTCCCCTGGTCTACTGGAATGATCTGATCTCTGGAGCCATGGATGACCAGCCCAGGACAGGTGACCCGTTCGGCAGCCACGGTTGACTCGTACCGATCGGCTACCGCGATCTCCACCAGCCACCTGGGAAAGTGAGAGGCCCCGACGTCGGCCAGCGAAGTCCAGGCACTCATCGCGACCAAGCCGTCGCACCGATCGGGATTTGCAGCCACCAGCCCGACGGCCACTGCCGCTCCCAGCGACCAGCCCACGACGACCCGAGGTCGGTCTGCGAAGCGCTGGTGCATCCACTCGAGAGCCACCGACCCGGCTTCCAGGAGGGAGGACTCGGATGGCGCTCCCGAGCTCCTGCCGTAGCCAGGGTAGTCGAGGGCTACGAACGGAGCGTCGAGGGCCAGCAACTCCTCGAAGAGACCGGCCCGACGCATCGTTTCCAGATTCTCGCCATTCCCGTGCAGGAACAGCACGACCGGTCGCCCTGGCGGTGCGCCCGGATCGTCATGGACCCAGGCCGAGATCCGGCTACCGTCCGCGAGGCTCCACTCCACACTGCGCAAGGGCCGAGGGGGGTCTGCGACGCTGACTGCCGGAGCCGGATAGACGATATGGCGCACGGAACAGCTCAAGAGGATGAGACAGGCGGCCGGACCCAGGAAGATGGACAACCGGCCGAGCTTCGCCTCGATCCTCACCCCTCCTCTTCCGGCATCTCCAGCCCGAGGCGATGCAACAGGTTCTGCATGATTCGAGCGGTGAGGCCCCAGACCTGTCGGGAACCCAGATGGTAGACACGGATCATGCGCTCGATGCCGTCGATCTTCACGATTCGATCCTCGATCGCTCTGAAGTCCGTGAAGGCCAGCAGTGGGACCGCGAAAACCTCCGCGATCTCGTCTTCGTTGATGTTCGTCTCGACGCCGCTCGGCACCGCACCCACGCACGGAATGATCCGGAAACCGCTCGGCGTCTCGGCCTCGTCCAGCTCACCCATTCGGACCACCTGCTTGCTGTCGAAGCCAAGCTCCTCCTCGGTCTCGCGCAGGGCGGCGGCCCAGGGATCCTCTCCGATCTCCCGCCCTCCCCCCGGGAAAGCGATCTGACTCTTGTGGTGGGGTAGCGACTCAGCCCGCTTGGTGAGCAGTGTCCAGAGCTCGCCCGCGTCGACGAACAACGGTACGAGTACCGCTGCCTCCCGGGCATCACTGGCCGGCAATCGTTGCGGCGATGGCGAAGCCAGGCGTCGCCTCACCTCCAGGATCCAACTATTCGGTCCCTGTTCGTCGGTCATGGGTCGGCCCCTCGGTCAGGCAGTGACAAACCGGTCACCGAGAAGACTTGCTTGCTGTCCTCGGCACCGGGCATTCTCAGCTTCAGATCATAGAGATCCTGGTCGGTCTCCTCCCACCAGGTCGGATGGCGCGCCGCCGGATCGAGGTCGCCGATGTGAAACGCCACCCGGCCATTGGGCTGCAACACCATGTTGCCCAACACTCCGCCCTTCACCTCGAGCTCGGGCTGGGCTCCACCGCCGAATTCGAGGTACAGGGAGTCCAGCGCCGCCGGCGAAGCGACCAGCAATTCCGCCGGTCGCCCACCCTCCAACTCCCACCGACCTGTGCTTCGCAGCCGGACCGTGTTCCTCATCGACCGGACCCAGGCACCTCGCCCGAGGATCTCACCGAAGCTCGGCAGCGAGCGCTGACTGGTCTCCAGAGGCAGGTAACTCGCAGCCAGGCTGTTGGCGTGCTGCAAGCTGCCATCGGCCTCGATAGGTGAGCCCGCCGGTGCGAGCCAGACCGGATAGAGAAAGAGGCCAGCCAAAGCCGCCGTGATGCCTATCCATCGGAGCCGGGGCGGGCGGGACGGAACGAACCACAGGGCCCCGAACAGGGGCACGAACCAGCGGTTGCCAATCGGTGTCGAGCCGCCAACGAAATCGAAGGGTGACAGCAGCACAATGAGACCGACCGCGACCCAACAGGTCGTCACCAGAGTAGAGCGTCCGGACCCCATGGTCCACAGGCCCAGGAGAAGTACAACCGGGAAGAAGAACGGCAACAATCCCAGGTGGCGCCCGACGATCGCATAGGCGGCGTTCCAGGCCGTCAACCGAGCGCTGATACGAGCCGGGTAGGGCCTCCCGGGGGCAGCCTCGAATGGGCTCGAAAGGGACGCTCCAGACAGATCGCTCAACTGCCCCTGGCCTAGTGGCTCCGCCGCCAGCAGGACCGAAGACGACGACTCGGGAAACGGCAGCTGCCAGCTGCCGGCCCTACCCCACTCCACCAGACCGTTGACCACCATAACCGTCAAGAGCCCGACTGTAAGGAAACCCAGAGCAGCCCGCCGACGATCGCGTGGCGCCGCTGCAACGGCAGGCACGGCCAAGAGGATGTAGACGGGATTGAAGGTGGCCATCAGGCCGAGCAGCAATCCCGCGGCGCCCCAACGCCCGCCGATCCTGCCCCGAGTCGGCAACGACCGGTACATCTCCGCAGGTCCTTCCGAGACCGGCTCCTCCAGGCCATACACCAGGTAGAACGCCGTCACAGCCAGTGCCAGCAGGAAGATCGGAGGCTCGCCGACCTGCAGAAACCGAAAAGTGAGCGATGCGAACAGGAACAGGCCGACAAGCCAGGGCGCCGAGGAACCGAGGCGCATGTGGAGGCGGCGACTGGCCAGTCCCACGGCCATGCAGAGCAACAACAGGTTCGCTAGTGTCGGACCTCTGGATGGAGCAAGACGAACGAAAGGCGCCAAATAAGCGGAGTAGAAGACAGGACGCGCGAACACCGGTTCCTCGTCGAGACGTCCATCGCGCAGGCGCAAACCCGTAATCTCGACCCCAGTCGTCGCTGCCCGCTGACGGTCCTTGCCATCAAAGACCGCATCCAGATCGTGTGCCAGGCTCTCGGCCTGCAGAACGTGGGTCGCTTCCTCCCCGATCCAGCGCGGCCAGCCCGGTCGATCGAGAACGGCGACGGTGAGGCCCCAAAGAGCGACCACGATTACCAGAATGATCGAGCTCCTGCGCCCGCCTGCGTTGGTCCAATCGTCGTTCATGGCCTAGCTAAAAATCCGGTACCACCAGGGGCCCCCGAGTGAGCGGAACCCCGCAATCTCCGCCAAATGCGGCTCCACGATCAGCAACCGGCCGCCAAGGGGGCGCCTCACCTCGGCATCGAGAATCGTCGATTCGCCGGGAGCGACGGGTCGGGGGACTCGAAACCAGTGTGAATCCATAGGCTCCTGTGCCGCCCCTCGGCGCCAGTGGGTCTGCAGTACCAGCCCCCCCGTCTCCTCTCTACTGGGTAGCCACCGCGCCAGGCCGGTGTTCCGAAGCTCGACACGGAGACGGCGACGCTCGCCCTCTGGCCAGGGCTCTTCAGCACCCTCGACTTCGATCTCGCCATCGACCTGGTACCAGAAGCGAGTCGTTGGCGGCTCCAATTCTGGCCTGCCAGGCCCCGGAGGACTCAAAGAGATCATCTCTTGGCACGCCTCCACCACGGCCGCGGCGGCCCTGGCTGGATCGTGATTCGACCGCATGTACTGGCGAGCCGCCTCAGCCATGGCTCGCAGCCGGCTCCGATCCTCGAGCAGCTCACCGAGACGAGAGGCGAGAGATTCTACTTCGGCCTCACCCAGGGGAACCTTGATGACAACTTCGTCGGGCAGCTCGGCCGATTGAGCGTAGTCGGAAACGACAACGGCTCGACCCACTGCCAGGACCCGCAGCAGCGACGCTGAAGTCTCCCCGGCGGTCGGATATCGCAGGTTGACACACAGATCGCAGGCACTGATCGCCGCCTCGAACTCTTGGTAGTCGAGAAACCCGGTGATGTGAATCCGGTCGGCGACGCCAAGTCGACGAGCCTCTGCCTCCAGATCGAGTGCCGGTGAAACCTCTCCAGCGATAACCAAGTGCGCCGCCGCCAACTCCTCACTGGCCAGAGCGGCGATGACGCGTTCCGTGCGCTTGATCGGTGTCTGGAATCCGAAAGAGCCCAGGAGAGGAGTTCCCTCTTCCAGCCCGAGTCGCCGCCGGAACTCGAGACCCGCCTGGGGATCCGGGCGGTCCGGTAGAGGCACGCCCATGGGCACCTTGCGTACCTGCAGCTCTGGATCGTTCTCGCCAAGCGTCTCGACGGCCCACTCACTGTGGACGAGGACTCCACGTTGCGACCGCAGTAGGGTTCGATGGGCATGCAAGGTGAACAGTGCTGCTTGTCCTATCTCCCACCACTTCCTGGCTTGCCCCACGGCCTCGCCTACCCAACCGTGGTCGGCCGCCAGTCGCTCGAGATAGGGCTCGAGAACGCCCTCCGCCAGAGTCAGCTCCACGGCCAGATGATGCAGAACCAGGTCGTGCAGGGTCAGCACTCCTGGCCGCTCGAGGGCCAGAGCTTCGACCCCTTCGTGATATCGGTTGTTGCCCATCTGGTAGAGCGGCAACCGGCCAGCCTGGCCGGTGAGCTCCGCCGGTTGCGGGTCCCAGCGTTCGATCACGGCTGCATCGACTGGCTGATCCGGGAGTCGAATCACGCGCAAATCGCACAGCTTCTCCAGATTCGGCAACAGGTCCAGGCTGTAGTCCGCTATCCCCGAGCGCACGGGTGGCAGCGGCGAGACGTAGTCGATGGCAAGCTGATTCGCCATGGCAGAACCTGGAGGAGGCAGAGACCTCAATCTGCAGGCTTCTTGTCGCTCTGGCCGCGATCGCCCATCTGCTGATCCAACCAGGACTCGATGAAAGGATCGACGCCCCCGTCCAGCACCCGATCGGCATCTCCCACCTCGATGTTGGTGCGATGATCCTTGACCATGCGGTAGGGGTGCAGGACGTAGCTTCGGATCTGGCTGCCCCAGGCGATCTCCATCTTCTGTCCTTCTGTGATCGCCGCTTCTGCCTCACGCTTGCTGATCTCGAGATCATAGAGACGCGATCGCAGGATCTTCATGGCGGTAGCACGGTTCTTGTGCTGGCTGCGCTCGTTCTGGCACGCCACCGCAATGCCAGATGGCAGGTGGGTGATCCGCACGGCCGACTCGGTCTTGTTGACATGCTGACCACCAGCCCCGGAAGCACGATAGGTGTCGACCCGCAAGTCGCCGTCGTTGATCTCGATCTCGACGTCGTCATCGACTTCCGGGTAGACGAACACCGAAGCGAAGGATGTGTGCCGGCGGCTCGCGGCGTCGAAGGGACTGATTCTCACCAGCCGATGAACACCGGACTCGCCGTGCAAGTAGCCGTATGCGTAGTCCCCGCGTACCGCAAAGGTCGCGCTCTTGATTCCCGCCTCATCCCCTTCGAGGCGGTCGAGGAGCTCGGTCTCGAAGTTGTTCTGCTCGGCCCAACGGAGGTACATCCGCAGGAGCATCTCGGCCCAGTCCTGCGATTCGGTACCCCCAGCGCCGGGATGAACCGCGACCAGGGCGCTCTTGTCGTCGTCCGATCCCGAGAGCTTGAGCTGCAACTCGAGCTGATGCAGCTCGAGCTCGAGACGTGCGAGGAATTGATCGACCTCGTCGTCGCCTTCCCCTTCTGCCAGGAGCTCCTGCCAAGCGGCCAGCTCTTCAGCGTCCTCACGCAGTCGATTCAGGGTCGCCAGCCGCTTCTCGAGGCTGCGACGCTTCTGCAGCAGAGGGGCAGCGCCAACCCGGTCGTCCCAGAAGCCGGGCGCCTCCATCTTCTTGTCGATTGTCTGGATCTGTCCTTCGAGGTCGGTGCCCTCAAAGATACCCCCGAAGGGTCAAGAGGCGGGACTCGAGTCGTTCGAGGTGCTGTTGGATCTCTGGTGAAGTCATGATCGTCTTATCTCCTGCGGCCGACGAATATAGCAAAGCCACCCACAAAGCAGCAGAGCAAAGGCACGAGCCACGGGGCTCGGGTAAAGACCGTCAGGTCGCGGCGACCTGCAACCTGGGCTTCGAGAACTCCCTGCTCGCCGACTCCCAGGAACTGCTGTACAGAGCCGTCGGGACCGATGATCGCGGAAACACCGGTGATCGCCGCGCGCAGAACCGTACGTCGATTCTCTGCCGCCCGGAATCGAGCGGCGCGAAAGTGCTGCCACGGTGCCGAGCTATCACCGTACCAGGCATCGTTGGTAATGGTCACAAGGACGGTCGCACCGTGCCTGACCTGTTCTGCCAGGGGAGCCGGGTAGACGATCTCGAAGCAGATCGCGGCGCCGATCTCCTGCTCGCCCCATCTCAGGAGGGCTGGGCCGTGGCCGGTCGCGAAATCGCCGGCGTTCCTGGCCAGTTTGTCCAGGAAGGGCAGCCAACCGGCCATGGGAACGAACTCGCCGAACGGCACCAGGTGCCTCTTGTCGTAGCGCGTTGGTTCTCCTGTTGTCGAAACCAGAAGTGCCGAGTTCGTGTCGCCTTCCTCTGACTCCAAGACCGTGTTGAGAAGGACCGAACAACCCGACTGCGCCAATCTGTGCACATCCGACCTCAGGCCGGCGTCACGACCGTAGGAGTAGGGCCAGGTCGCACTCTCAGGCCAGACCAGCAGGGCCCCTGGCGCGTCGCAGGCCCGCCCCGAGAGCTCGAGAAGCTGGCGATAGTTGGACTCCACCAGATCTCGATCCCACTCAACAAGATTCTGGATATTCGGCTGTACGACCCTGACAGGGTCGCCATCGACGCCGCTGTCCCTCACCGTCCAAGCGGGGCTCCAAGCTCCCAACACCAGCAAGAGCACGATCGGGCCCAGGGTGACGGCAACAGGCTGCCACCGACGGTCGGCAACACCTCGCGCTACGCCGCTGTTGGCCAGAAGCAGAAGCAGCGAGACCCCGTAGCAGCCAATCCAGGCCGCCAGGGGCAGAGCCCCTGGAAGATCGACCCATGCGTAGGCAGCCAGGTTCCATGGGAATCCACCCAGTAGATAGGTTCGGAGCCATTCCACGGCAATCCACAGGGTCGGAGGGCCGACCAGGGCCAGCACTCCCCTTCGCTTCCAAACGGGTGCGGCCAGCCAGGCAAACAGAGCGGAATAGGAGCCCAGGTAGCCGCAAGCCGCGACGAGCGCCAAGCGAGCCATCCAGGGTGGGAGCTGGCCGTAGACCTCGAGCGTTGGAGCGATCCAGGGAATCGAGACCAACCAGAAGGCCAGACCGTGCAGAAACCCGAGCCACCAGGCTCGCCGGTGGCCCAACAGAAGCAACAGGGGAACAAGCGCAACCCAACTGACCGCGTTCAGCGGCTGGCGGGCGAAACAGAATGCCCAGATAGCGCCGCTGACCAAGGCCAGGAGCGCGGGCACGAGCTCATGAACGAAGAGACGCCTCAAGAGTGGCTTCGGGCGAAGATTTGAGAACAGCACAGCCTGGGATCAGGCTTTCTCCTCCTGGGATCGCCAGCCGACACCAGACTCTAGCGCGTTACCCAGGTGTCGAGTCGGTAGGACTTGCGGACCCGTTCAGCCACGGTTTCCGCTTCCTCCGGATCGACGTAGGGACCAATTCGTACCCGGTACATGGTCTGACCCCGGACATCGACAGGGGACAGAAAAGCAGGATACCCACCACTGGTCAGTGTCTGGATCAGTTGCTTTGCCTGCTGCTGATCGGTCGACGAGAAGACCTGGATGACGTGCTCGCCCTGCCCAGCGGGGGCTGCACTCTCCGGTTGCGTGGCTGCAGACGCGACCGGCTCGGGAGTCGGTTCTGAACGGGCTTGCTCGACAGCGGCTGGCGGTGGCGTAGTCGACTCAGGCACCGCCTCTCGTGAGGTCTTGTCTTTGCTGACATCCTCCAGCAGCGTCGTCCCGGTGCTCGGCGTCTCGGCGGCCTGGGCAAGCGTCCCACTGCCTCGATCGACTTCGGACTTCTCGGCAAAGAAATTCAGCTCGCCGACTTCTGGGGCCCCGGTCTCCGCGTCGGTCGATTCGACCTCGGCAAGGCCTACTGTCGGCAGTGCCGAGTCGTTGCCTCGGCCCACCCAGACGCCCGAGATGAAGGCGATCACAACGCAGACAAGCAGCACCACGAACACCATCAGAACCTGTCGGTTGGTGAGGGCGATCTCGTAGTAGCTGGGTTCGTTGGACTGACTCAAGGCTCAATCGACTCCACCAGAGATGGTTAGTTGTCGGACTGCGGCATGAAGGCTTTGACGAGATCGATAGGAATCGGGAACAGAATCGTCGAGTTCTGCTCGGCAGCGATCTCGGTCAGCGTCTGGAGGTAGCGCAGCTGCAACGTCGTGGGATTCTGACTGATGATATTTGCAGCCTCAGCCAGGCGGTGAGAAGCCTGCATCTCTCCCTCGGCGTGGATGATCTTGGCCCGCTTCTCGCGCTCGGCCTCGGCCTGCTTGGCCATGGCACGTTGCATCTCCTGCGGCAGATCGACGTGTTTGACCTCGACTGACGAGACCTTGACACCCCACGGATCGGTGTGGGCGTCGATGATCGTCTGCAGCTCTTCGTTCAGCTTCTCACGCTCGGAGAGCAGCTCGTCCAGCTCAGCCTGCCCCAGGACCGAGCGCAAGGTCGTCTGCGCCATCTGGCTGGTCGCGAACAAGTAGTTCTCCACTTCGACCACGGCCTTGGTCGGATCCATGACCCGGAAGTAGACCACCGCGTTGACCTTCACCGAAACGTTGTCCTTGGTGATGACGTCCTGTGAGGGCACATCGTGAACCACGGTCCTCAAAGAGATCTTCACCATCTTGTCGATGGGCCAGAAGATCAAGACCAGACCGGGACCCTTCGTCTCGGGTAGGAGGCGACCGAGCCGAAAGATGACGGCCCGCTCGTACTCGTTGAGGATGTTGACCCAGCGGCTCAGGAAGACAATTCCCAAGAAGACCACAAAAATCAGACCGTAGAGCGTCATGTTATCTCCCCGTTGCTTTGCAGTTCTTGTCTGGTCTCGGCTCGCACGCGCAACCTCAGACCGTCGACAGAGACTACCTCGATTGGAGACCCAGCGGGAATCTCTTCGTCGGCTGCCGCGTCCCAGATCTCGCCGTGCACGAAGACTTTTCCTCGTCCGGCGACCCGAGTCCGCGCCACCCCATGCTTGTGAAGCAGACCCTCCGCACCGGTTGCCACCTGGACACGATGAGCGCGCACGACCATCGACACCAGGAACGTCACTACGACCAGAGTGAAAATGGCCATCGACACGATCAACTCCAAGCTCACCCGAATCGCCGGATCCGCACTCTTGAAGAGCATCAGAGAGCCGAGAACCAGTGCTATCACGCCAGCCACGGTCAGCAGTCCATAGCTGGTGACCTTGACCTCGGCGATAAAGAAGATCATCGCCAAGATGATCAAGGCGATCCCCGCATAGTTGACGGGCAGGACCGAAAGGGCGAAGAACGCCAGAATCAGGCAGATTCCACCCACCACGCCGGGCAGGACCGCGCCAGGATTCGACAGCTCGAAGTAGAGGCCCAGACCGCCCAGGGTCAGCAAGATATAGGCGATATTGGGGTGAGCGATGGTCGAGAGAAACTTCTGGAAACCGGACATCTCCAGGGTCTCGATCCTGGCGCCCACTGTCTGGAGCACGACGGTGTCCCGTCCCTCTCGACTCACTTCTATGCCATCCAGCGCTTCCAGAAGCTCTGGGATGTTGGCCGCCAGGATGTCGACCAACCCGGAGTCCAGCGCCTCATCGGCGGTGAATGACCGGCTTTCCAGCACCGCCTCCTCCGCCAGCTCAGCATTGCGACCACTGCGGGTGGCCAACGAGCGGATCGTGGCGGCAGCATCCTTCTCCACCTTCTCGCCCATGGGGCCCTCGATCTCCTCGCCCTGGCCGCCCACAGGGTGAGCGGCTCCGGTATTCGTACCTGGCGACATGGCCGCCACATCGGCCGCCATGAGGAGGAAGAAGCCGGCAGAGGCCGCCTGCGAGCCCCGTGGAGAAACGAAAACGACCACCGGAGTCTCCGCCTCGAGCATGGCTGTGAAGATTTCCCGCGTGGAGGTGAGCAGACCGCCAGGAGTCGATAGCTCGATCACGAAAGCCTCGGCGCCGAGGTCGTCCGCCTGAGCCAGAGATTCGACAATGAAAGTCTCGGCAACGGGATGGATGATGGAGTCCACGCTGACCAGCACCACAACCCGCTCCGCCTCGGGAGCCGGCTCCGGTTCCGCAGCGAACAACAGCGCTCCAACGAGAAGCAGCCCGAGAGCGGCTGCCAGTCTGAAAGCGGACAAAGGACGCGTAGACAGTGTGGATCTCATCTCAGTGATTCAGTATAGCCCGCTCCTGAAGCTCTCTCAATGGGATCTGTGCGTGGCGTGGCCTATCCATCACCCGATTCCGTCGCCAGCTCGGCTGCCGCTGCCAGCGGCAGCTCGATGCGGGCCAACGGCAAGCATCGCGTCGCATCACAGGGCTGGGCATCGAGCCACAGTCGTGCCGGGACCTCGGAATCACTTCGTAGCTGTCCGAAGATCTGGATCACGCCCTCGTAGACGCGAATCGCCTCGAAAGACCCACTGAGGCGCATCCAATCAGCCTCGGGCCAACCGAGGTCTCGAATCTCGACCGCCTCACCCTGCAGGCTGACCGGGCGACTGGTCTCGTCGCCGCCTGGTGCATTGATATGCCATCCGGTCTCGATCTCGAGCGCCAATCGAAACGGTCGCCACCCTGCCTCATCGGGCTCGCCGATCGACAGGGCGGCCGAGATCTTCTGACGCGACTCTTCGTCCAAATCGAACGAACCCTCGGGCGTATCAGCCCTCTCTCCCGAGACGTCGGCCGCCGCAAATCGACGTTTCCCCTTCTGAGCACGATGCGCGGCCACCAACAGTGTCTTGACAGCTTCCGGCCGCTGCTCGAGTAGGGAGGAGAAAGTGCCGATCAACTTCTGGGCCCTTTCCAACCAGCGAGCCTCACCGGTGGCTACTCCGAGCCGCAAGAGATTCTGGGCAGCGATCCCATTGCCGCTCGGCAAGGCTCCGTCGAAGATCTCCTTGCTGCGAAATGGCAGCTCCTCACTCGCGGCGGCTACGAAATAGCCCCCCTCGGGGTCGCCCAGGCGCACCTCCTGCTCCTCGGCCAAACGCAGGGCCTGCGCCAACCAGCGACTCTCACCCGTTGTCTCATGAAGATCCAACAGCCCCCAGATCAGGAAGGCGTAATCGGCGAGAAAGGCATCGACCCGCGCGGTACCCGTGCGCCAGGTGTGCTTCAGGGGACCGCCCTCAGGACACATTGTGGCCAGCACGAATTCGGCCGCGGCCACAGCCTGTTTCGTCATTGCCCCGTCAGGCAGCAGGCGGCCGGCCGTCGCCAATCCCGCGATCGCCAGCCCGTTCCAGTCGGTCAGGATCTTGTCGTCGATCGCCGGTCGCTGGCGTCGACGACGGACCTCCAGCAGCCGCGCCGCCAGGGGTCGGATTTGTGCCCACAGCTCCTCGCGATCCATTCGCCTCCGCCGCGCTTGATCTTCGACTTCTTCTGGGAGATGGAGTACGTACCGATCCGCTTCGAAGAAAGGTGGTCCGTCGAACCCGAGCAACGAAGCCAGGAAGCCGAAGTCCTCGCGACCGAGAGCTTCCCGCAGCTCCTCGCGTTGCCAAACATAGTAGGCACCTTCACGACCCTCGGTCTCGGCATCGACCGCGCTCCAGAACGCTCCGTCGGGAGAGGTCATCTCGGAGGCGAGGTATCGTGCCGTTTGTCGCACGATTCGGGCCGCTTCAGGATCCGCCGTGCGAGCCCACTCCCTGGCGTAGACCTCTAGGAGAAGACCGTTGTCGTAAAGCATCTTCTCGAAATGGGGCACCTTCCACTCCGCATCGGTCGAGTATCGATGGAAGCCGCCGGCCAGTTGGTCGAAAATGCCACCTCGCGCCATGCTGTCGAGCGTTTTCGACAGCATGCGGGCGGCCGAGTCGTTTCCTGACGCGACCTCCTGCAGCAACATGAGGTTGGCCGGTGTCGGGAACTTGGGAGCGCCCCCAAAGCCACCCCAGCGGCTGTCGAAATGGTGCTCGAGATCACTCACTGCCCGGCCGATGGGAACCTCGCCCACCAGCCCTGCAGGGGCTCCCCGCTGATCCGCGAGGTAGCGGTGCATCGCGTCAGCGACACTCCTGGCCTGCTCCTCGACGTCCTGCCGCCGGCTTCTCCAGGCCTCGTCCAGGGAGTTCAAGACGGTGACGAAACCAGGGCGACCAGCTACGTCACGGGGCGGAAAATAGGTGCCAGCGAAGAAGGGCTGCAATTCGGACGTCAGAAAGACGGAGTTTGGCCAACCACCGTGATGCGACAGGATCTGCGTCGCCAACATGTAGATCTCGTCGATATCGGGTCTCTCCTCCCGGTCCACTTTGATGCACACGAAATGCCGATTCATCGTCTCGGCGATCGCCGGATCGGAGAAAGACTCCCGTTCCATCACGTGACACCAATAGCAGGTCGAGTAGCCGACCGAAAGGAAGATCGGTTTATCCTCAGCCTTCGCCCTGGCGAGGGCCGCCTCACCCCATGGATACCAGTCTACGGGGTTGGTCTTGTGTAGCTGAAGATAGGGACTTGTCTCGGCAGCGAGTCGGTTCTCGCGCCCCTCATCGGCGCTCATGAAGTCGAACTGGCTTCCTGGAAGCGCCGATCTTCGCTCTTGGCAACCAGTAGAATCACCACATTCCAGAAGTTCCACCACCCGACCGTGTACCAGTTGGGCCAGGCCACCACTGCAAAGTAGTTGAAGATCCCCACCAACAGCGCCAACGTGACGCTGCTCTTGCCGCGAAACTCGGGTAGCGGCAGGCGCGAAACCATGAGTGCCGCCAGAATCAACACGACCAATGCGGCCACGGCAACCGGAATCTGATCTCTCATCAGGACCAGAGCCATGACATAGCCCGCTCCAACCGGCGTCGGAACCCCGGTGGTCGACCGAGCCTTGCTGTGAGCGTCGGTCGTCAGGTTGAAGCGTGCGAGACGCAGGACACCGGCCAGGAGGTAGGCCAGGGCTACGATCACACCCGTCGGTCCGAGGGGGCGCAGGATCGCCGCATGAGCCAAGAACGCGGGCGCCGCACAAAAGCTCACGGCATCGCTGAAGCTGTCCATTTCCTGACCGAATTCACTGGTGGCATTCAGTCGTCGAGCCACCTTGCCATCGAACAGGTCCAGCAGGACAGCCAACATCAGGAGGTAGACGGCTCCCCTGAACAGCCCCTCCGAGGCCGCCAACATGGAGAGGAAGCCGGCGCTGATGTTCGCCGCGGTGATCAGGTTGGGAGCCAACCAACGGAACCGGGAGTCGGGAGATAGCATTTCGAATTCCGAGGATACCGCAACTGGACCACTGGAGCTGCCTTCCCCGGCGGATCACTGTCGCTGCAACCATTCTACGACCTGAGCCTCCAAACTGCCGTTCTTGCCGCCGAGCAGCCCCACGGTACCAGGAAAGGCGAGATGCCCACCCTGTGGGCTCCAGAATACCTGCAGATTCTCGGCTGGCGCCTCGAAGGCATGGCGGAGGCTCTCGGCCGGAACCATCGGGTCCTTTTCAGCAGCGACAATCAGGCTCGGGACTCTCAGGTGAGGCAGCAAGGGACCGACGCTGGCCTTTTCATAGTAGTCGAGAGCGTCGCGAAAACCGTATCGTGGCGCCACCACCAGGCCATCGAACTCCAGGAAGGAGCGGGCTGCTGCCACCTCCTCCACAGAGGGACCATCCGGGTGCCGGCGGGCCACTTCCGCGTAGATCTCGGTGAGTTGTCGCAGAAGATAGATTCTGTAGGGCCACCGAGAAGGACGATCCAGGAGCCTGCACGTCGCCAGCAAATCCACGGGGGGGCAGATAGCGGCGACCGCCCGGACCGGACAGTCCTCGACGTCCACCGCCAGACGCAATCCGATGTGCCCCCCCATGGAGTAACCGATGACCCAGACATGGTGGTGGTCACGAGCAACATCACTCGTCACCGCGGCACGAAGATCGGCTGTCAGACCTGCATGGTAGACATCCTCACCACGCCGGTCTGCACCCCGCAGGTTGAGTCGCAAGCAGGAGAGGCCGGCCGCGACGCAGGCTGCGGCGCCGGGAACGAGGTAGGAGCTATCGGCACAGCCTCCCAGGCCGTGCAACAAAACGACCAGCCCCGGCGCCCCATCGACCCGATTCAATCTGCCTGTCAGTCGGAGGGAGCCGCGGCGGGGATCCTCGACGAAACCGGTCCAACTCTCTGATGGCGGTGGTCTCTGAGGACGCAGCCAGCGCCGTAGATAGGCGCCCATGGTCCAGGCATGGCCCAGCAAAGACATGCGACCGAGATTCCCGATGAATCGACCGACTACTTCTTCGAGGTCTCTACCCAGTCAGCCACGAAGACGTTGGTCTCCCCGGGCTTCTGCTGATTCCGATTCGAGGCGAACGCCAGCCTGGATCCATCCGGGGAGAACATTGGAAAACCGTCGAAACCCGGGCTGAAGGTGATCCGCTCGAGATTGCTCCCATCGACGTCGACCGCCCAGATGTCGAACTCGCGACCCGATGGATCGCCATGGTTGGTCGAGAACAGAATCCGTTGACCCGACGGGTGGAAGAACGGTGCAAATGACGCGGCCCCCAGATCGGTTACCTGTTGCGCCTCGCTGCCGTCCGCGTTGGCAACGAAGACCTCCAGCTTGGACGGCCGGACCAGGTTCTCCGTCAGTAAACGCCGGTAGTCCTCGAGCTCTTCTCCAGGCGCCGGCCTCGAGGCTCGCCAGACAATTTTGGTGCAGTCGGCTGAAAAGAACGCCCCGCCATCGTAGCCGGGCGTGTCGGTCAATCGCCTGACGTTGCCGCCATCCGCGTCCATCGAATAGAGATCGAGGTCGCCGTCGCGCGTCGAAGTGAATACGATCGAGCCGTCCCGGCTGCAGACCGTGGCTTCGGCATCATAGGATCCAGAATTGGTGAGTTTCTGAAGGTCCGAGCCGTCAGTCTTGGCGCTGAAGATATCCATGCTGTCGTAGAGCGGCCAGACATAGCCCTGGGAGTGATCGGGCACGGGAGGACATTCGGGGCCCTCGAGATGCGTCGATGAGTACAGAACCCTCTCGCCATCGGCAGTGAAATAGGCACAGGTCGTCCTACCCTTGCCCGTCGAGACCAGAATCGGATCTACTGATCCTTCGACAGCGAGCCTGAAGATCTGGTCACAGGCGTAGGGCTCTCGAGTCGATTGCATGATCAGCTCGCGGCCATCGGGAGACCAGTAGGCTTCAGCGTTCTCCCCTCCGAATGTCAGCTGGCGAACATTCTTCAAACGAAGCTCTCCCTCCTCGGGGGAGGCAGCGGACACCACAGCACCAGCACCCGCCATCACAAGAACCATCAGCAGCATCCCGAGAAACGAGCGGGCGCTGCATGGTGTCGAGCAAGAATCGAATCGCAACATAACTACCTCCTTGAATCGTCGTCGGTCCGGCAAAGCCGAGGCTCTACTCCCAATTCGGGGATGAGATCAGCGCCATCTTTCCCGTGTGCTAGATTTGCCGACCCTACCCGAATCGAGAGCTCAGCTGCACTGGGAGGCACCGATTCTATGAAACTTTTCAACAACATACTGGACACCCTGGGCGACACGCCGATCGTACGATTGGATCGCTTCTTCCCAGGGCCGGCCTCACTGGCCGTCAAACTCGAGTACTTCAACCCCGGAGGTAGCGTCAAGGACCGTATCGGTCTGGCGATGATCGAAGCGGCAGAGGAGGCGGGCGAGTTGCGGCCAGGGGACACCATCGTCGAGCCGACATCAGGCAATACAGGACTCGGCCTGGCCATGGCGGCAATCCTCAAGGGCTACCCCCTGGTGTGCACAGTGACGGACAAGATCCCGTTGGAGAAGGTCTCGCTGTTGGAGGCTTTCGGCGTCGAAGTCATCGTCTGTCCAGCCGACGTCGAGCCCGACGATCCAAGCTCCTACTACCGGACGGCGGAGCGAATCCGAGAGGAACGGGGCGCCTTCCTGCCCTACCAGTACTACAACCAGGCCAACCCCGAAGCCCACTACCGAAGCACGGGGCCCGAGATCTGGCAACAGACGGAGGGCAGGATCACCCACTGGGTCGCAGGGATCGGCACAGGGGGCACGATCAGCGGAGTGGCCAGGTATCTCAAGGAACAGAATCCCGAGATTCGCGTTATCGGTGTAGACCCGGTCGGCAGCATCTACCGGTTCTTCAAGGAACATGGAGAGCTGCCACCCAAAGATCAGATCCGCCCCTACCTGATCGATGGTATCGGCGAAGACCTGCTTCCAGAGAGCGTCTGGATGGACAGCATCGACGAGGTCGTCACGGTCGACGACAGCAGCGCCTACAAGGCTGTCTTCGAGTTGTCGCGCCAGGAGGCGATCTTCACCGGCTCTTCGGGAGGTGCCGCCGCCGTCGCGGCACGCCAGATCGCCAAACCTCTCCCTGGGGATGCTCTCGTGGTGACGCTCTTCCCCGATTCGGGTGAGCGGTATCTCTCCAAGCTGAATACCGAGTGGCTGAGGCAACAAGGTCTGGTTCCCTGAGCGATCGGGTGCCGCTCCACCAGGGCTTCACGCTTTCAGGCTCGTGCTACCATCGCTCAGGGAGCCTCGCTGTCAGCGATTCTGTCTCGCAGGCTGCCCGCCTTGGGAGGCGCATGGCTAACTGGGCTGTGTCCCGTGACCGGAAGGAGTAGATTGTGCGTTTATCTGGCCTTGTCACCGTCGCAGCTTTGTTGTTCTGCAGTTCCGTTTCCCCGGCAACGTCACCTCCCAATCTGTACGAGGCTGTCGAGGCGCAGCGGGCTCAAGCCTCGCAAAATCCGAACGACCCCGAGATCCTCAACGATCTCGGAAATCTCCTCGTTCTGGCTGGATCGATCGCCGAAGCGGAGGAGATCTATCGCCAGTCTCTCGAGATCAGTCCCGACAACACCGCGACGCGGTACAACCTGGCTCTCGTGCTGATGGAACAGGGTAATAGTAGCCAGGCGAAGAAGGAACTGAACCGGGTGCTCGCCATCCAGCCGCAGCACGCCTGGTCCCTGTACCAGTTGGGAACGCTCAGTGCTTTGGCCGGACGTCGCAACAAAGCCGTGGACTATTACACGAGGGCTCTGGCCTTGGATCCCGACCTCGCTTCCCCAGCCGTCAATCCGCACATCATCGAGAACCGCTACCTTACCGAGTCACAGCTGCGCCTCTATCTGGCGAAAGTGGAGGCGGCCCAGGCACCCCGCCTCTATCAGAGACCGAACCAGGTAGCGGCACTGCTGATCCCAGCTTCAGGTGCAGAGCCGGTCACCACTCCGGACGTCGAGCCAGGTGCCGAACCGGAGTCCCACCCCGAGGGAGAGACCCTCACCTGGAGAGAAGAGCCTGTCGATCAAGCAGGAGTCGATTCCGAGGCGACAGAGGTCCGGGAGCCGCAGCCTAAAGCCCGCTGGGAACCTGTCGAAGAGTCCGCGATCGACCAGGAAGATCTCGGGTCTGAAAGCACCTATCCCGAGGCGGGACAACAGGAGTCGAGCGACTCGCCCCGAAGGCTGACCGAAGAAGACCTCCTTCCAACCACCGTGGGACAAGGCGTAGGCTACACCGGCTCGTCCAGTCCGCCTTCATCGACGTCATCGACTCCCCGCAGCGGCGGATCCGTCTCCTACCCTCGGACGACGACCCCAAGGCCCAGTAGCCCTTCGAGCCCAGCTCCATCCCAGACGACGGCGCCCCGAACCCAACCGACTCCGCGACCGCAATCGTTCGTGCCGTCCATCGGTAGCACGGGAAGGCTGGACCTGGAGCTGCTCTTCGGAGACGACACGCCAGCCGTCGCTCCCGGTCCGTGAACCCAGTCCGGGGTAATCTCTATCGTTCCGTAGTGCCGGGCCTCCTCCTGGCCCTTCTATCGTTCTGGTACGGCACGTTGCCGGGCGGCGCAACTGCGGGCGGCAGTGCCGTCGGCTTCGCCTCTGTGTTGTTGTTGGCTCTGATCGGCGCCGCTGACTGGCCGGACCCGCTTCGCCTCGGTACACGGCTCGGAACACTGCTCCCGCTCGCTCTCGTCGCAACCGCTATCACGAGCTGGTACCTGTCTCCCGTCGGTAGGGCTGGCCTGGTGGGTGTTCTTCTCCTGCCGGCGTTCCTCACGGCGCCTGCTGGCGTCGCACGATGCTGGCGCCAACCGGAGCAACTCCAGATCGGTCTGGTCACCATTTCGGTGGTCGTCGTAGCCGTCGCCGGTTGGAGCCTCTTGCAGTGGCTTCACCTCGACTCCTCCCGCGCCGCCATGCCACTCGGCCACCACAACCTGCTCGCCGGATGGCTTGTCTTTCTCCTCCCCATGGCCGCGGCTGGACTCCAAAAAACCGGGGCTCGTCGCTGGCTTGCTGCCACAGCCCTGACCATGGGAGTTAGTGCCATTTTGGCAACCGGCTCGATGCTCGGCATGGTGGTCCTGGCGCTACAGGGTGCTCTGGCAGCCCTATGGTGGCCAGCACTTCGGTTGCCCTTCGCAACTGCTGCAGGGCTCGCGGCCCTGAGCCAGCTACCGAGAGGCTGGCGCATTCTCACCGCAACCGACCTCTCCGCCGAGGCGCGATTCCTCTACCTGCGGGCCTCCTGGGACGGCTTCGTCGAGCGCCCGCTGATGGGTTGGGGTCCTGGCTCGACACCCTGGCTGATTGCCCGCTTCCTGAGGCCGGATCCTGGGGTCAATCCACCCAGCCAGGTCGTCGGGGACTTACACTCGCTACCCGCTCAACTGGCGTTCGAGCTCGGCCTGACAGGTCTGGTGCTCGCCGCCTGCCTCTGGATACTCTTCATCGCCCGAAGCGGGTCTCGAGACAACAATCGACGCCGAAGCCCGGCACAGCTCACTGCCCTGCTCGGGCTGGCCGGTGGATCTCTCTTCCTCCTGGGCAATGCCGCCATTAGCATCCTCGCTCTTCCAGCTGCCGCCATCACCGCATCCGGAGCGAGTCTGGCCAGCAGATCCGAAACTGGGTCCCGTGGCATTCGACCACGACTTCTGTTCACTTTGCTGTACCTCCTGCCGGTATGCGCCTTGCTCCTACCCAAGGTCCTGGCACAGGTCCACTATGATCGGGCCGTAGCCGCCGAAACCCCGATTCGAGCCCTGGACGAGATTGGTTGGGCCAGGGACCTGGATCCTGCGTTCCCTCTCTATGGGGCCAGAAAGGCATGGCTTCAAGGCACCCTCCAGGGCATCGATGAAGAGTCGGCCCGGCTCGCTTTGCAGGCCGCCGAAGAGGCCGAAGGACTAGCAGCTTTTTGGCTGACAGCCGGCTTCATGGGCATGGAAATCTCGGCTGATTGGACCCTGGAGACTCTGGTGAAGGCACGGAACTTGGATCCTCTTGCACCTTTGCCACCTTTCCTGATGGCGCTGAGTCGACCGCAGCACCCCGAGGCTCCGCATTGGGCGGCAACCGCGGTGCGCCTCGAACCGAGGCTCTTGCAGACCGCCAAGTTGAAGGACAGGGACGACTTGACTCAACGGACAATGGAGGCACTCCGGGCGAGTGGAGACGACGTCGACAGGATCGTGCAATTGGGAATCGAAGGCGCTGCCCGAGCACCTGGCGGAGGCTTGGGTCTGACGATGGACCGCACTCCCGCCCTCGCCTTTTCCATCTATGGATTTCGCCGCCGCCCCTGGCCTACGACCCTCGTTCGCCTGCCCTTCCGGCCGTAGAGCGGTTCGACGAGCTAGAATAGCTAGCGGCTGAACCGTGGCACCGCCTGGCCTCCAACCACTGCATGCGTGGAGCGGGTCCGTGTGCCTTAGGGAAGAGTTGTGATTACTGCCATCCTGAGCAGAAAAGGAGGTGTGGGAAAAACCACGACTTCCGTCAATCTAGCAGCGGCCCTGGCTGGCCAGGGCTACAAAGTCCTGCTGCTGGATCTCGATAGCCAGGCTTCGACCTCGCTCTCCCTGGGGGTATCCAGATGGGCTTTGGCTCCCTCGTCAGCCGATGTGCTCTTGAACTCCTATCCGATCGCGGATGCCATCAGAGCGACCAGAGTCATGGGTCTCTATCTGGTCACGGCCTCGACCGATCTGACCAGCCTCGACCGCGAGTTGGGACCGTTGCCAAGGCGGGAAAGCCTGCTGAAAGAGGAGCTCTCGGTGGTCGCTGACAGCTTCGACTTCGTGCTCATCGACTGCCCAGCATTTCCCTCGTTGGCACCGGTCAACGCTCTGATGGCATCGGACTGCTATATCGTCCCAGCCGTACCCCACTATCTGGCTATCGAAGGAGTCCGCAATGTCTGCGCGTCAGCCGACCGACTTTGCCAGCGCCTGGGTAGCCCCACCCGCCTGCTCGGAGTCGTGCTCACCATGGTCGACTACCGGACCCGAGCGAACCGGGACAACGTACGCCAAATCCGCGCGGAATTCGAAGAGCGGGTCTTCGCGGTGGAGATCCGTACCAATATCCGTTTGGCGGAGGCCCCGGCACAGGGTCAGACCATTTTCGAGTTCGACCCCGGCTCTCCCGGCGCCGAGGCATACCGATTGCTGTCCGAAGAGTTCGTCCTACGAGCCGGGCTGATGGGAGGGTTTGCCTTGCCGGACAAGCGAACCGCCTTCGCCGGCAGCTAGAATGACGGACGTTGGGGTAGTCTTCGCCCGGCTCGAGCGGTCCGCATGACATGGCCTCTATTCGAGCACCCATCGAAGTGATGGGAACCCGGTGGCACCTTCTCCGTATCTAATCAAGACGTGACGGCCCGAGAATTGCATCGGTTGATCTGAATATGTTCGAAGACAGCTCCAGCTGGCAACGCGTCAAGGGTGGGGAACCGAAGACCATCAGGGTGCACCTCGGTTACGTGCCCGAGATCGACACGTCTGCTGAAGAAAGAGAGTCGAAGATCCGCACGCGGATCGCGATTGCCGTCGCTGCTGGCCTCCATGTGCTTCTGTTCGCATTGAACCTGCCCGAAATGGAGGCCAAGCCGATGCGAGTGGGTCGTAAGCAAGAGGTCTACGTCGTGCAGCAGATCCGCTTCAACCCCCCTCCGCCGCAACAGCAGCAGCAGATTCCCAAGCGCTCCGAGAAGCGCAAGAAGGTCCCGATACCGGATCCGACACCGGACGAGCCCGAGCCGATTATCGTCGAGAACGTCGATGCACCCGACACCGACCTGACGGACTTCGACGACGCGGTCTTCGGAGTGCCCAATGTTCCTCAGGGGTTTGGCCGCTATCCCGGCAGCGGACCGATGAAGGTGGGCGGGTCGGTCCTACCTCCCAGAAAGACCTTCTCCCCCGCCCCTCCCTATACCGAGGAAGCGCGGCAGGGGCGAATTCAGGGAGTGGTCATTCTGGAGGCCATCATCGATGCGGAAGGTAACGTTCGGGACGTGAAGGTCCTGAAGGGTCTGCCCATGGGGCTCGGTGAATCAGCGGTCGAAACCGCCATGCAGTGGAAGTTCGAGCCGGCGACGATGCAAGGTGAGCCGGTGGCTGTCTACTTCAGCCTGACGATCCGTTTCTCACTTCAATAGATCTCGAACTGCAAGCCGCCGGGCCTGCAATCCTGCGGCTATTCGAACGACCCCAGAACCCCCAGGGTGTAGTCGATATCGTAGGGCGTGTGATCCGCCGACACCTGAAAGCGGATCTCCTCATCTCCCTTGGGAACCACAGGAAAGTTGAGACCCGTAGCGAGGACACCGTGGCGCTTCAAGTGTCCTACGAGGGACGACGTGCGAGCCGTATCCCGAACCATCAGCGGCACCACTGGATGCTCTCCAGGAATCGTCTCGAAGCCCAGGTTCACCAGTCCCTGCTCGAATCTTGCGGTCATCGCCCTGAGATGCTCCAGCATTTCCAGACCCTGAGGACTGTCGACCAATTCCACGGCCCGCAGCGCCGCCGAAGCCTCGGCCGGAGTAATCGGATTCGAATAGATGTAGAACGCAGACTTCTCGCGCAGATACTCGATCAGGCGCTCGCCACCGACCACGTAGCCACCGTTGACCCCGAAGGCCTTGCCGAGAGTCGCCACCAGCACATCTGCTTGATCACTGCCAGTGAACTCCTCGGTGCCTCGACCGGTCTTGCCGAAGGCACCGACACCGTGGGAGTCGTCGACGACGACCACGACGTTCTCCTCGAACCGGGAGTCGTACGAGCGTGCTAGCGCGAGGATCTCCGACAGAGGGGCCCAGTCACCCCGCATACTGAATATGCCGTCGGTCACCACCAAGGCACGACGGTGGGTGCCAGCCGCAGAATCCAGCTTTTTGTCCAGGTCTGCCAGATCTACGTGGTCGTAGACTTCTTTCGCCCCGGGCCGGGCCAATCGCATGGCGTTGATGATGCAATTGTGGTTCAAGGCATCACTGATGACCACCGTGTCGCTGGTAATCAACGCGGGCAAGACGCCCATGGTCGTGGCGTAGGCAGAGCTGAAGACCATCCCAGCCTGACGATCATGGTAGGCCGCGAGTCGGGCCTCCAGATCCACATGGGCCTGGTAAGTGCCGCTGATGAACCGTACAGCTCCGGGGCCAGTACCGAATCGACGAGCTGCCACCTCCTCGGCCTCGACCAGCTCCTGACGCAACGACAAACCCAGATAGCTGTTGGAATTCATCCGCAGGTACTGCTGCTGCGTGTCGCCGGCCAGCTCGAATCGGGGCCCCCTCTCGCCGTCGGCCGGGACTACCCTCGTCACAACGGACTCGGCACCTTTCAGAGTCCCCATTTCCCGCAGCTCAGCAAGTTCTCGACTCAGGGCCTGATCCAATCGATCGCAAGGCATTGCAGCTCTCCTTCTCAGTCAAAGGGGTCGGACCCCATCGGCCTATCGGCGCGATTCCGTCGTTTGTAATCAGCCATCGACTGCGAGCTTGACGCGAAGCTTCTCGAGCATCTCCAACGTCATGGTCTCGATGTCGTACTCCGGGGCCCAGCCCCATTCTTGTCGCGCCGCCGAATCGTCGAGTGAGTTCGGCCACGAGTCGGCGATCGACTGACGCACCGGATCCACCTGATAGTCGATCGTGAACTCCGGTATGTGCCGTCGAATCTCCTCGGCCAGGCGCTCGGGGGTGAAGTTCATGGCCGCCACATTGAAGGCGTTTCTATGCTCGAGGTTGGTCGATTCGGCTTCCATGACACCAATCGTCGCCCGCACCGCGTCGGGCATGTACATCATGTCGAGGCACGTGTCGCGGCCCAAAAAGCAGGTATAGCCCTGATGCTGAATCGCAGCGTAGAAGATCTCCACTGCGTAATCCGTCGTGCCACCTCCAGGCGGGGCCCCGTAGGAAATCAGCCCAGGAAAGCGCACGCCGCGCGTGTCAACACCGAAGCGCTGGTGATAGTAGTCGCACAGCAACTCCCCGGACACCTTCGTGACGCCATACATCGTGTTGGGCCGCTGCACCGTATCCTGCGGTGCCAGGTCCTTCGGTGTGCCGGGTCCAAAGGCTCCAATCGAGCTTGGGAAGAACACCGCGCAGCGTGTCTGGCGAGCCACTTCCAGAACCCGATAGAGGCCACCCATGTTGACATCCCACGCCACTTGCGGTTTCTCTTCAGCGACTGCCGAGAGCAGGGCAGCAAGGTGAAAGACCGTGTCGATGTCGTACCGACGGACGACCTCCAACAACTGCCTGAGACGGGTGCAGTCCAAGACCTCGAACGGGCCTTCGTCACCGATCTGTTCGAGCCGAATCACCCGAATGTCAGAGGCGACCACGTTGTCGGAGCCATACTTGCGACGCAATGCGGGAACCAGCTCCGAGCCGATCTGACCCAGAGCTCCTGTGACCAAAATCCTCTTCATTTCGATCTCGCCGTACCTGATTGGTGAATCGTCGAACCAGGGCAGAAGACCCTGTCCTCGGCTATGGTACCCGCCTGCCCAAGAGGGAGCAAGATCACCTGGGAACTCCACCGCTCCCCTCTGCTACAGTTCGAGATCGGACCTACGCGCATCGGGGTGAACCCATGAACAAATGGCTCAAACGGTTTCTCGTCGTGGCTCTTCTCGTCGCGGTTGGCATCGCCTTGAAGATGACGGTCTTCAAGCCCAAGCCGATCGAGGTCGAGGTCCAGGCGGTGACTCGGGGTCTGGTAGAGGAGACCGTCACCAACTCCAGAGCGGGTACCGTCAAGGCCCGCCGCCGGGCGAAGTTGTCGCCGGAGTATGGGGGACTGGTCGTCGAGGTGCCGTTTCGCGAAGGCGATCGGGTCATGGCCGGCAATACCCTCCTGCGCTTGGACGACAGTCTCCAGAGGGCGCGCCTGAGACTGGCGGAGGAAGACCTCGAGGCCACCCGGGCCGAAAGGGACCGGGCCTGCCTCGCAGCGGAACGCTCCAGTCGCGAGCTCGAGCGCTCCGAACGACTGGCCGAGGAGAGCATCATCTCGGCAGATCTCCTGGACGAGATCGACAGCGGGAAACGTGCCGCAGACGCTGCCTGCGCTGCGGCAGGCGCCACGGTCGAGCGCGCCTCAGCGGCGGTGGCGGTGGCTCATACGGAGGTCGACAAGACCATTGTCCGGGCACCGTTTGCCGGCGTCGTAGCCGAAGTCGCGACCGAAGTCGGCGAGTGGACGACGCCCTCCCCTCCAGCGCTGCCGGTTCCACCGGTGATCGATGTGCTGGACCCCGATTCCCTCTACGTGAGCGCACCGATGGATGAAGTGGACTCGGCTCGGATTCACGCCAACCAACCGACGCGAGTGACGGTCGATTCCCACCGCGACAGAGATTTCGCCGGGATCGTCACCCGGGTAGCTCCCTATGTCCTCGACATCGAGGCACAGAATCGCACCGTCGAGATCGAGGTCGAGCTTACCGACCTGAGGGAAACCCTCCTGCTGCCTGGAACCTCAGCCGACGTCGAAGTGATTCTGAGCACACGCCAAGACGTGCTGCGGATCTCGACTTCCTCCTTGATCGAGGGCGGCAAGGTCCTCGTACTGGAAGGAGACCGGCTGAGCGAGCGAGCGGTAGAGTTGGGCCTGCGCAACTGGAACTTCACCGAGATCGTCGACGGCCTGTCCGAGGGAGATCTGATTGTGACCTCTCTCGATCGGCAAGAGGTCGAAGACGGGGCCCTGGCCGAAGCTGCCTCTGAACCTGACGAGTAGATTGAGGGAGCGGCTATCCTCCGATGATCAAGCTGTCGAAAATCAGTCGCACGTTCCAGGTCGGCGATCAGCCGGTCCACGCCCTGGTCGATATCGACGAGGAGATCCAGCCCGGAGAGCACGTCGCGATCATGGGACCGTCCGGGTCTGGCAAATCCACCCTGCTCAACATTCTCGGCTGTCTCGACAAACCATCGACAGGCAGCTTCCGCCTCGACGACCAGGAAGTCGCCGAGCTGGATGAATCGGCACTCACTATGGTGCGCCGCCACAAGATCGGGTTCGTGTTTCAATTCTTCCACCTCGTGCATCGGCTATCGGCGGCCGAGAACGTGGAGCTACCGATGATCTTCGCCGGACAGCCGAGAGCCGAGCGCCGACGTCGGGTGGCGAGCGCGCTCGAGGCCGTCGGGCTGACGCACCGCGCCGACCATCTTCCCGATCAGCTCTCCGGCGGCGAACGTCAACGAGTCGCACTGGCCCGCGCCACAGTCATGGAGCCCGAGATACTGCTGGCCGACGAGCCGACCGGCAACCTCGACAGCGCATCGGGGAAAGTCGTCCTCGACCTGCTGGATCGGATGAACGACGAAGGTCTGACACTCATCGTCGTGACTCACGATCCGAAGGTAGCCCACCGAGCCGAGCGCATTCTGGTGCTCGTGGATGGGCGAATCGAGCGGCGGGTCGCCAGTGACCAGATCAGCGAGGTCCTCGCGATGCTGGCCGAGGAGGACGAGGCTTGAGACCTATCACGAGGGGCACATGACACTGGCCGATCTCTTCCGATTCTCTTTAAAGGGCCTGACCGGCCATGGGCTGCGCACTGCGTTGAGCCTGCTGGGAGTCGTGATCGGGGTGGCTGCCGTCGTGATTCTCACAGCTTTGGGAGAGGGTGCCCGCCGGTATGTCATCGACCAGTTCGCCAGTCTCGGCACCAATCTGCTGATCGTCGTGCCGGGCAAAACCGAGACCACCGGTACCGTGGGCGCTGGTGGTGTGCCCAACGACCTGACGCTACAGGATGCTGAGGCGCTGGTGCGCTCGATTGCCGAGATTCAGAGAGTCGCCCCACTGACCATGGGTACCGAGCAGGTCGCCTTCGGTGAGCGCCGCAGGCAGGTGGCGATTCTGGGCACGACCCACGACTACATGCTGGCACGCCAGATCGAGGTCGCCAAGGGTAGCTTCCTTCCCAATGAAGAGATGTTCCGTGGCTCGCCCGTGGCGGTCGTGGGCCCAAAGTTGGCGCGGGAGGTCTTCGCGGGAGAAGACCCCGTCGGCAAGATCATTCGGATCGGTGGCTGGAGAATACGGGTCATCGGTGTCCTGGCCTGGCAGGGTGTCAAGATGGGCGTCGATTTCGACGACCTGGCGATGGTGCCGGTAACAACCGCCATGCAGATGTTCAATCGGACCTCGTTGTTCCGTATCCTGATTCAGTCCTCCAGCCACGCGGACATCGATATGCTGCGGGACAAATCCCGCCGACTGCTGACCGAACGTCACGGCGAGGAAGACATCACCGTCATCAGCCAGGATGCACTGCTGACGACATTCTCAGGCATCCTGACAGCCCTCACGCTGGCCTTGGGAGCCATCGCCGCAATCTCCCTGACGGTAGCCGGCATCGGCATCATGAATGTGATGCTGGTCTCGGTTTCCGAGCGCACGCGCGAGGTCGGGCTGCTCAAGGCGCTGGGAGTGGGCAGGCGCCAGATTCTCTCCGTCTTTCTCACCGAGGCGGCGCTGCTTTCGACCTTCGGAGGACTGGTCGGTCTCGGGTTCGGTTGGCTGATGGTGGGAGTCCTGGTGAGAGTCTATCCAGCCTTTCCAGCCGCTCCGCCCAATTGGGCGGTCGCAGCCGCCCTCCTGGTATCGGTGGCGGTTGGCATCACCTTTGGGCTCCTGCCAGCGCGTCGCGCGAGCCGGCTCGACCCCGTAATCGCACTCGCCGGGCGATGATTGCATTCGCCGCAGACTCTGGCCATTCCGCACCCGAGGCGCGTCTTCGTGAGAGAAGAGCCGCGAGTGGGAAGTCATGCGTGAATTGATCTTTCTCGCTCTGAGGGCGATCCGCGGACACCGACTGCGCTCGGTTCTTTCCATGCTGGGCGTCGCCATCGGCATCGCGTCGGTGATTCTCCTGACGTCGATTGGCGAAGGCACTCGAGCCTACATGGTGTCCCAGTTCACCCAGTTCGGAACCAATCTGATTGGCATCAACCCAGGGAAGTCGGAGACATCGGGACTGCCAGGGGCCCTGGGAGGCACGACCCACAAACTGACCATCGATGATGCGGAGGCTCTGGCTCGAATTCCAGGCGTCCTGGAAGTCGTACCGATGACCTTTGGCTCGGCTCGCGTCGAAGGCGGCGGCCGAGGGCGGAGCGTCTTTGTCTATGGGGTCACGCCCGAGGTTCCAACGGTCTGGCAGTGGGGAGTTCGGGTCGGCTCCTTCTGGCCATCGGGTGATCCTCGCCGGGGGGTGGCCCAGGCAGTATTGGGACCGAAGCTCAAGAGAGAGCTCTTCGGGAATGGCAATGCGCTGGGACAGTTTGTTCGCATCGCCGGGTCTCGATTCCGGGTCGTCGGCCTGATGGAGCCCAAGGGGCAGTTCCTGGGCTTCGACCTGGACGATGCCGCCTATATCCCTGTCGCCTCTGCCATGAAGATCTTCAACATGGATGAGCTCATGGAGATCGACCTGACCTTCGCCAATGCCAGCATGTTGGACGAGGTGAAGGAAAGCGTGCGGCTGGTCCTGACCGACAGACATGGCGGCAAAGAGGACTTCGCCATCACCTCGCAAGCCGCCATGTTGGAAGTCTTCGGCAACATCATGAACATCATCACCATGGCCGTCGGCGCCATCGGCGGGGTTTCCCTTCTCGTCGGGGTGATCGGGATACTCACCATGATGTGGATCGCAGTCGGCGAGCGTATGAACGAGATCGGTCTCATCCGATCCATCGGCGCAACACGGAGACAGGTGCAGTTGGTGTTTCTCACCGAGGCAGCGACGCTCTCCACCCTCGGCGGTCTGATTGGAATCGGCTGCGGGCTGGCGCTCTGTGCGCTGCTTCGTGTCGCCGTGCCGGGGCTGCCGATCCGCACACCCTTCCTATTCGTCGCTCTGGCAGTGACGGTGAGCTTCGCCGTCGGCCTGCTGTCTGGTGTGATGCCAGCCAGACGCGCCGCGAGTCTCGACCCGATCGAGGCGCTCAGGGCGGAGTGAGAACGCCCAGAGCCGCTAGCTGGCCTCGGTCCAACTCTCGGTCGTATAGCGGCGAATGCGGATCTCTGGGGACCAGAAGTCCGCTGCGAGGCCGGATTTTCGCTTCAGGTGAGCGAGAAATGTCGGCGGATCCGGCAAATCCTTCCAAACCGCTGGCAAGAAAGTGCCGCGCTGGGGACCGTACTCCAGAACCAGGCCATCGAGGTTGGGCCTCAATTGCCGCACCAGGTCCGCCTCGCTATCGAATTGCATCGCCTGCAGCGGCGACAGCAGCGACACCTGGATAACGGTGAGATCGAGCTCTTCTCTGGCAAGCGGGGGAAATCGCGGGTCGCGCCTCGCGGCGGCCACGGTATTGGCGCGCAGATCCTCGATCAGGGATCGGTGAGGCAGGATCGTGCCAATACACCCTCGCAGCTCGGAACCCCGGCGCAGAGTCACGAAACAGGCGCCCTTCTCCTCGAGCCAAGGCTCCACCTCTTGTGGCTCGTCAGGGGCTTCGAACATCTCGAGCAGGGTGTGTCGCGCGATCCTGAGGAGGGTCTCTCCTCGACGGTCATCAGACAAGGAATCCTCCTCCTCAGTGTGGCTCGGCAAAGGCGAAGGCACCGTATCCCACGACCCGGGATCGGTCGCCAGCGGTGTCTCCCGAGCTTCGCAAGTCCAGCAGGCTCGCTTTCAGGCCGTGCTCGACCGCCGCGACCAGCAGACCATTGATGGCCCCTGCCCCACAGGCCTGATTCACCGAGATGGGCGACCGCAGAGCCATGACTTCCTCGGCCGTTCTTGCGTCGACCTCCTGCGCCTGTGAATACTCGAGATAGTGGGAGAGATCGGAGCTGATGACGATTCGGGTCTCGGCACCACCCCAGACGCAGTCCAGCACTGCAGCCACTTCACCCGGCGTCGCGTCCCCAACCAACAGGGGCAGAACGCTGAACGAGCCGAGTAGCACCTGCAGGAATGGCAGCTCCACTTCCAGGCAGTGCTCCGGCGCGTGAGCCTCTCGACTGATCCCGACCTGCGGCAAGCCAACCACCTGATCGACCAGCTCGGCATCGACCGGCACGACACCCAGAGGCGTCTCGAAACCATCGACACCGGGCAAGGCGAGACCACGTACCGGCACCCGATGGGCCGGACCCAGGAGCACAATTCGTCGAATCTGGTCGGATTCTCGGCGCAATAGCGACAAGGCTGAGCCCGCTATCGGGCCGGAATAGACAAAGCCGGCATGCGGCACGATGACCGCTTTGGGACCCGTCTCCGTGTGCCCTCCTCCCGGCGCCTTCTCCAGGTACTCCTCGACCATCGACTGGAGCTCGCGAGGTGAGCTCGGATAGAAGAGACCGGCGACTGCACTTCTTCGGACCGACTCCATGACAGCAACCTCCTGAACCTTCGAAATCCCGGCTTGAATCGCTCTCCTTCCATCTTCAACAGTGCAGCTGAAGGGAAACTGCGCGACCGATCCGCTCCGATCTCAGACGAGTATCCACCACCTCGCTGCCGTGAGCTCGGCGGCGGAGCTATTCCCAGAACGGCTGCCACTTCTCCGGGGGAGACTGTGGCGTCAGAAAGCTGACAATGATCAACGATGCGAACGACAGGAAGCCCGCCGGATAGATGATGTAGTCGTAGTCCAACGGCAAGTTCATGAATCCGAGCGGCAGACTCTCCATACCAGCGCGCGCCAGGCCGGCGAATACGATGGTCCCAAGCATCCCGGCGGCGATGGAGACCATGCCGCCCAGGGGAGTCACCCGCCGCCACAAAAAGGCTGCCAGCAAGGCCGGTGTCACGGCGGCACCGACCATCGTGTAGGCATAGAGCGCCATATCCAGGATGTTCTCGAATTGCGTCGTCACCAGCAGGGTCACGCCTGCCAGGAGCACGATCATCAACCGCTGGAACCAGATGATGGTCTTGTCGCTCGCATCGGGCCGAATGAACCGTTGAAAAATGTCCCGGGTCAGGTTCGTGGACGGCACCATGAGGAAGGTATTGGCCGTCGAGAAGACGATTGCCGAGCCGCCGATCAGAAGCAGAATGCCTGCCATCAGCGGCAGCTTTTCGAACGCCAGTTGCAGCAGAATCGTCTCCGTCGTGGCCCGGTTCAGCGCTCCGTCAGCAGTGCGGAATGCGGCGTCCGTCCAGTACTGACCGGCACCGAAGATCGCCGTCGCATTCAGTACGGTTTCGATGATGATGACTCCGACGATCATGCCGATCACGGCCCGGCGTGCCGACTTGCCATCTTTGGCTGACATGAATTTCTGGTAGATGCTGCTCTCACCCAACAAGAGGAAAAACGTCGGCAGGAACAACCCGAGCGCCGCAGCGATGCCGGGCGCTCCGAAAACCGTAAAGTGGGTCTCCGGCAGGGTCGTCGTCAGTCCTTCCCAGCCACCGGCCCCTTTGAGCGCCAGCGGCGCGGCGATAATCACTCCCAATGTGATGAGAATGCCGTTGAACACGTCCAGCGCAACGATCGACGACATGCCGGCCATGACCGTGTAGAGGACGACCAGCACGCAGACGACGATCTTGCCCGTGTCGGCGCTGATGGCTCCTTCGGTGACGATCTCCAACAGCCTGCCGCCACCGATGAACTGATAACCGGCGATGGTGAGGTAGGCGATTACGATCGCGATGGTCCCGAGCACGCGAGACGCGGCGTTGTATCGCGTCTCCAGGATGTCAGGCACTGTGTACTGGGCGATCTTGCGGACCCGAGGAGCCAGGTAGTAGACGATCGCCAGGCCGAGCCAGGCTCCAGCGCTCATCCAGAGAGCCGAAAAGCCTTGACGAAAGGCCCGTCCGGCGCCACCAAAGAGACTCCCGGAGCCGATCCAGGTGCAGACCAGCGTGCCGACGAGGAACATGGAGGTCACACCCCTGCCAGCCACCATGAAGTCGTCCTGCGTCTTGACCTTGCGGCTCTTGTGAACACTGACCCCGACCAGAAACAGCAAGTAAATGGCGATCGACCAGACGTAGATCACATCAACCTCCTCAGCGCTATGCGCGTTCCACCGTCAAAAGGCGACCCCAGGATAGGAGATGCGGGCGTGAGCCGCAAGCCGGTGCCTGGTCCCATCCCACCTGGCTCTACAACGATGGGGATTCCGAGGACTATCGCCCTGAGGGAGAGCTCCGGAAGGTCGGTCTCCGCTGGAGCATACGGATTGAACCGCTGCGAGGCCATGCCTTCCTCTTCTTGTCGGGATTGAAAGACTGGTCGGGGCGAGAGGATTTGAACCTCCGGCCTCACGGTCCCGAACCGTGCGCTCTACCAGGCTGAGCTACGCCCCGAAAGGAACCACACCGAACTCGATCGCCTCTGGTCTATGCCAGGCGAAGAGCGCGGGAGAGACGCGAAAGAATACCGCCGGCGCCAGGCATGGTCAAGAACGATCCGCGGTATCCGACTTTCCGCACCAAGGGATTCAGCATGAGGTAGACTTTTCCTACAGTCAAAGGCCAACCCGTAGAAGGGGGGATGGGATGTCGATTCAAACGCTCAACGAGCTTTTCCTGCAGGCAGCGAGCTATCAGATGCCCAACTGTCTGCAGTACAAAACCGCAGGCCAATTCCAGCCGATTCCAACCACCGAGCTGGTGGACCGGGTACAGCGATTGGTCGGGGCGCTGCGGGAGTTCGGGGTCCAGAAGGGCGACCGCATCGCACTGATGGCGGAGAACGGCCCGCACTGGCCGACTGTCGATTTCGCCACGCTCTGCTCTGGGGCGGTTCTGGTGCCGATCTATCCGACCTTGACCCCGGATCAGGCCGCCTACATCGTCAACGATTGCGGCGCCAACATCGTTTTCGTCGAGGGCACCCAACGCCTGCAGGGACTCTTGAGCCGGCGACACGAAATGCCGAACGTCACCCGATTCGTGCTCATCGGCAAAGGTGAGACCGCCGGAGTGCCGACGCTCGAGCAACTCCTGGCCGGCACCGACCCACTGACCCGCGAAGAGCTCGAAACCACCGCTCGCGAGGCAGAGCCCGATGACGTTGCGACTTTCATCTATACCAGTGGCACTACCGGCAACCCCAAGGGCGTTGTGCTGACGCACCGCAATATCGCCTCCAACGTTGTCAATGCGCTACAAATGATGGATATCGAGAACGGCTGGACGGCGCTTTCGTTCCTACCGCTGTCTCACTCCTTCGAACGAATGGTCGACTACATCTACTTCTACAAAGGCGTCAGCATCGCCTATGCCGAATCAGTACAGGCCGTGGCCCAGAACTTCCAAGAGGTCAACCCACACGTCTTCGTGTCCGTGCCTCGCGTCTACGAAAAGATCTTGGCCAAGGTGCAGGAGAACGTGGCCTCCAGCTCTCCTTTGAAACAGAAGATCTTTCGCTGGGCCGTGGAGGTCGCGCGCCAGGCACTGCCTGATCGGCTGCAGGAGAAGAAGACATCGGGGCTGCTCGGCCTCAAGCTGGCCCTGGCGGACAAGTTGGTCTTCGGCAAGATCAAGGCACGCCTGGGAACCAACTTCCAGTTCGCCATGTCGGGTGGGGCACCATTGTCGCGTGACCTCGCCGAGTTCTTCTGGGGCGCCGGCATCCAGATCTTCGAGGGCTATGGGCTTTCCGAGACCTCCCCCGTCTTGACGGTCAATGCCACAGGCCGAGTCCGTCTCGGCAGCGTCGGACCGGCAATCCCCGAGACCGAGCTGCGCATCGCCAAAGACGGCGAGATCCTCGCCCGGGGTCCACAGATCATGGTGGGCTATCACAACCTGCCCGAGCAGACGGCTGAAGCCATCGACCCCGAAGGTTGGTTCCATACCGGTGACATCGGTGAAATCGACAGCGATGGGTTCTTGAAGATCACCGACCGCAAGAAGGAGATCATCGTCAACGCCTACGGCAAGAATGTGGCCCCGGCGCCGATCGAGAATGCCCTCAAAGGAAGTCGTTTCATCGGTCAGGCCGTAGTCATTGGCGATCGGCGCAAGCTCCTGGCGGCGCTGCTGGTACCCGACTTCGAGACTCTCCAAGCGTGGGCTATCCAGCAGGGACTCGACGTCACCGAGATGTCGGCACTGCTCGGCTCTGAGCAGGTCCAGACTCTCTTCACCGAAGAGATCCGAGTTGTCAACGAAGGCCTGGCGCGGTACGAACAGATCCGGATCTGGGAGGTGCTGCCTGCCGATTTCACCATCGAGACCGGCGAGCTGACCCCGACGCAGAAGATCAAGCGGCGGGTAATCAACGAGAAGTACTCGGGCGTCATCGATCAGCTCTACCAGGGCGATGCGCCCGCCTAGCCAGGCCGTCTGGATCGAGAGCTTCCGAGTATGTCTTCAGCCTTTGATCTCGAGGTATCGAGCAGCGGTCTAGCGACCCTGGTCTTCGACCTGCCGGACAAGAGAGTCAACGTCTTCACGCGGACGGCTCTCGGCGAGCTCGAGACGCTCATCGAGAGCCTGTCCAACCGCCGGGACATTCGCTGCCTGGTTCTGGTGTCAGGCAAGGACGGCAACTTCGTGGCCGGCGCCGACATCGACGAGATCGCCGACGTCACCGATCCCGCGGTGGCGGAAGAGGGCGCAAAAGTGGGACAGCGCCTGTTCCAAGCCTGGAGTGAGTTGCCGTTTCCCACCATAGCCGCAATTCGGGCGACCTGCGTTGGTGGCGGTACGGAGCTCTCCTTGGCTGGCGACTACATTCTGATCAGCGATCGAGACACCGTGCGAATCGGCCTACCGGAGGTTCGAATCGGCATCGTCCCAGCCTGGGGCGGCTGCAGCCGCCTGCCTCGTCGCACTGGATTGGCAGCGGCTTTGGACATCATCGTTGGTGGCAAATCGGTCGATGGTCGGAAGGCCTTCAGGATCGGACTGGCCGATGCCCTGTTGCCGGACCCGACTTTCATGCAGGAGGTGCGCCACTTCGCCGAGCAAGTCATGGCGGGTCGACCACCTTCCAAGAGACGCGCTGATCTGAAAACCACTCTTCTCGACAAGAACCCAGTTGGACGCCAGATTGTCTTCGGACAGGCAAGGAAGAAAGTCCTGAAGGCGACAGGTGGGCACTATCCTGCTGCGCTACGAGCCATCGAGGTGGTCGAAGTTGGAGTCCGTCGCGGTTTGGAAGCTGGAATGCAGGCGGAAGCAAGGGCTACAGGCGAGCTGGCCGTGTCGCCGGTTTGCAAGAACCTCATCCACATTTTCAAGATCATGGAGTCTTCCAAGCGCGAGGCAGACTCGGCAAGCCCAGACCAACATCCGATATCCGAAGCGGCTGTACTGGGGGCTGGCGTCATGGGAGGTGGCATCGCACAGATCCTCGCCCAAAAGGCTGGGATCCCCGTTCGCCTCAAAGACCTGGGAACGACACCCCTGGCCACCGGTATGGCTCACGCCAACCAGGTCTTTCAGAAACTGGTCGGGCGCCGGCGAATGACACCACCCGAGGCTGCCGAGAAGATGAACCTCTTGCTACCCTGCCTCGATTACTCCGGCTTCGAGCGCGTCGATCTGGTCATCGAGGCGATTGTCGAGAACCTCGAGATCAAGCAAAAGGCCTTCTCCGAGGTTGCCGAGCGCGTCGGGCCGGAGACGGTCCTGGCCTCCAACACGTCGTCTCTTTCGATCGATCGGATCGGTCGCGACACCCCCATCCCCGAGCGGGTCGTCGGGATGCACTTCTTCAACCCCGTTCACCGCATGCCCCTGGTCGAGGTCATCCAGGGCTCGAAGACGAGCCCGCAGACCCTGCAGACGATCCTCGCGCTCTGCCGGAGCCTAGGTAAGACCCCCGTAGTAGTACAGGACGGCCCGGGGTTTCTGGTCAACCGTCTTCTAACCTTCTATATGACCGAAGCGCTGTGGCTACTGGGTGAAGGGAACGGAATCGAGCACATCGATGGCGCCATGACAGACTGGGGGATGCCCTTGGGGCCGTTGGCTCTGATCGACACCGTCGGCATCGATGTGGCCGTCAAGGTGTCGCATATCTTGTCGCAGGCCTTCGGCGAGCGCCTGGTCCTACCAACGTGGGCAGACCGCCTGGTCAGCCCCGATCAGCTCGGGATCAAGACCGGGGCGGGTTTTTACCTGTACGACGGGCAAGAGCGAAAGAAGCCGAACCAAGCGATCTACCAGAGTCTCGGCTTGCCCCCCAACACAAGCCCGTCCGTTCAGGGTCCCCTCGTCGATCGGATGGTCCTGCCGATGGTCAACGAGGCGGCACGATGCCTGGCGGAAGGACTGGTGCGAAGCCCAGCGGACCTCGATCTCGCCATGATCATGGGAACCGGCTTGCCGCCGTTTCGCGGTGGGCTGTGCCGGTGGGCAGACTGCCAAGGAATCGAGCACCTGGTCCAAGTCCTGCGGCGATTGGAGGAAGAGCATGGCCAACGGTTCCGACCTTCGACGGCTCTTCTCGAGGCTTCCGAAGGTGCGGGAATCTACGCCACGTTCGGCTAGCGGGAGCTTGCCAGGCTGCCACCTGGTCTCGAAGTGTCCACAACAGATGTCACCCACCGGGTCTCCCGGTAGACAATGCCGCGTGCACAGCTGAGACTCTCTCGCCTACGATCGGCCGGGAAAAGGCAGACTCGCCAGTCGCGAACCCGAGAAACACGACTGGCCCGCTATTTGCACTGAGATAGAGACTGGATCGTTTCGACTCAAACCGAAAAGGACTTTGGCGTTAGAGTGCCCCGGGAATTACCAAGTAAGGAGTCCCTCGACATGAGACCAATAGCCTGCCTGACAACTGCCCTGATTCTCACCCTCGTGATGCCGCTGAGCTCGTCGGCCCAGGATGAGCCCCAGTCCGAGTTCCGCGGACAGATCGATGTAACCGAAGTCCTCCTCGATGTGCTGGTCTCTGATTCGTCCGGCAACGTCATCGTCGGCTTGCAGCCCGAGGATTTCATCGTCAAAGACGGCGGCGAAGAGGTCGAAGTGACCTCGGCCACCTTCTACAGCAACCGCCGATTCGTCGAGTCGGCGCAAGTTGCAGAGCGTCTCGGGGTTCAACCGGACGAGGTACCGTCGGATCGCTTCTTCATCCTCTTCTTTCACGATCAGCGCTTCGAAGACCCTTCGATCACCAGCAATGTCCTCGACGCGCTGCGGTGGGCGAAGGTCTGGGTCGAAGAAGAGACTCTGGCCTACGACTACGTGGCCGTCCTGAGCTATGACGTCAAGCTGAAGATCCACCAGGACTTCACCCTCGATCGTCAGGAGCTCGTCGACGCGTTGGAGAGCGTCGCCAAGATGAAGGACCCGGAAAGCACCTGGCCATCAAGGACCGCGATGCATGAGGGACCCTCCCTGCGCCAGAACCTACCGCAGGGCAAGGAGCTCCGGAGACAGACTCGCCGCGTCTACAGCGGCTTGTCCCTGACCGCCGAGGCCGCGGGCCACATCATGGGCCGCAAGAACATGCTGCTGTTCAGCTTCGGATTCGGAGACCAGAACGACTTCGGGACTTTCTATCCCGACCCCCGCTACTACCCCCCGATGATGCAAGCGCTGAATGACAACAACGTCGCCGTCTATTCCATCTCCTGGTTCAAGAACCTCGGCGTGCAGAGCCCCGGTCAGGATCAGGTGGAAAACGTTCTCAGCCTCCTGTCTTCCGACACCGACGGCACGTTCTATTTCAATTTCGTCAATTTCCAGACACCACTCATCAAGGTGGTCGAGGACAACAACGGCTATTACCTATTGAGCTACAGCGCCGAGCACGAGAGGGGTCAAAAGGGGTATCAAGCGGTCGAGGTCACGACCCGCAATCCAGAATTCAGGGTCCGGGGTAGGAACGGGTACCTGTACGGAGAGTAAAACCGTCTCTCGCTGCACTCAGGAGTTGGAGTCGGTTTCGAACTCGAGCAGGATCACGGTGATGTTGTCGACGCCGCCGCGGGCATTGGCGTGCTGAACCATGGCGGCGCATCGATCCTCGAGATCCGTCTCTGCCACGAGGTGAGAGCGGATCTCCTCGTCCGTCAGCATCGTCGTCAATCCGTCCGAACAGAGCAGGATGCAATCACCCGACTCGACGTCGACCTCCTGGACTTCCACGTCGACGTCGTGCTCGCCGCCGATGGCCCGAGTAACGACACTCTTGAGAGGGTGGGTTCGGGCTTGATCCGGTGATAGATAGCCAGCCTTGACCTGCTCGTTGACCCACGTATGGTCTTCCGTGACCAGCTGCATTCCGGCGTTCCGTAACAGATAGGCCCGACTGTCACCGACATGGGCTACGGACACAAGCTCTGGTCCGAGCTTCAGTCCTACGACCGTCGTCCCCATACCTGTCAGGGCTTCATCTTCGGCAACGGCTCCGACCACCTTGTCGTGGCCCGCCTCGATCGCCAAACGAAGGGTTCGCGAGACCGAATCCCCCGTACCGGCCTCGTCGCCTTCACCGGACACGCTGCCCTCGGCGTGCCGAAGGAAGTCCGACGCCGCTTCGATCGTCAGGCTCGAAGCCACCTCGCCATTGCCGTGACCGCCCATGCCATCGGCGACCAGAAAGAAGCCGTGCTCCACGTCGATATTGAAGCTATCCTCGTTGTGAGAGCGTGTCCGCCCCACATCTGACAGTCCGGCAGCTTTAACTCGTAAGCTCAAAGCAGTCGCGCCTCGCGCAAGTCAAGACCTCTTGTTCCTTCGCACCTGATCGAGAGCCAGTTGAACCTCCGAGTCGTCGCCACCGAAGGTGAGAGCATTCTGGAGGTATCTCTCCGCACGAGAGGTCATCCCCGCCTGAGAAGCCAACTCGCCAGCCAGCTTCAGGTAGGTCGCATTCATCGAGTCCAGCTCGCAGGACTTGGCGGCAGCTGCCAGAGCCCGTGACAGCCAGGCGGAGCGGTGGTTCAATGCTCGCGCCAGGTAGTACCAGGCCTGGGCATCGCTCGGGCTGTCCTGGGTAGCGCGTTCGAAAAACTCTACCGCCTGCGTATAGTTCTTCTTCTTGTAGGATTCCACCCCGCGCTTGATATAGACCCGCGCCGCCTGACCAGAAGACGTCGCTTCGGAGCCTGTCGTTTGTTGTGCCAACTCCTGGTCGTACTGCCGCCGCCGATCGGGGTCGACGAGCACATTGTACGCCTGCGTCACCTGTTGGAACTGGGCCTCTGCGTCGTCCTTCTCTGCAGCGGCATAGCGATCGGGATGTTGTTCACGAGCCAGCTGCAGAAACCGCTCGCGAATCTGATTCGTCGTCGCGTTGCTGGGCACACCCAGAATCGTGTAGTAATTGACGCTCATTGTCATTCCGTCACTTGGACTTGATTCTATACAACCTTGTGGCCGTCGATCGAACCACTTCCGAGACATTGCGGTCCCGGCTCAAGACCCTGAGGTCACGGACACCCAACCTGGGAACCAGCCGTGCCGCCAGGCCAGCTGGCATTCTCGGGTTCTTCACCAGAGTGTGGACGATCGAATACCGCCTGCCCCATTGCCGGCTCCGGGCGATAGTCTCCAAGACCTCTTCGGCCACCACCTTGCTGGAAGCGATCAACTCGACCTCCCCATCGCCCATGGCATTGCCGGTCATCACCGAAACGGCGACCATGGGATTCTTGTCCTTGACGAGGATATTCCGTAGCGTGCGCGAGGCTCCCCGACTCAACTTGAGGCGAACGGGAATCGGCAAAGTACGGATCTGGGCCTCGGTGAGCCCCGTCACTTCGTCCAGCTCGCCTTTGCTAGGTTCCTTCCTGGCCCACGTGATGGCCTCCTCGACCTCCTCGTCAGTCAGCTCTTCCACCTCGGCTTCCGGAGCCTCTTCCTCGTCCGGTTGGCGCTGTCGTGGCAGAAGGTGCTCACGATACTCGCGGATGCGCCTCTCGGCATACGATGTGAGCTCGGGATTCTCTTCCAGTCGATCCAGAAGCAACGGCTCCTCGAGAATCGCATCCTGGCGCAGAAGCAGGATCTCCTGCAGCTCGGGCGACAGACCTACCGCCATCTGCGCCAGCACCTCTGTGGGCACCAGTCGGTGCTGAATGATCGTCTCAATGAGAGCAGGCTGATCGGTTCGCGACGCGAAGTAGGCGACCACCTCGGCCTCTTCCGATTCGACGATGACCGGGCCGACGATTTCGGGATCGAGACTCCCCAGAGACTCGGCCGCAGCGGCCGCAACCTCTGCGTCTTCGACACTGCTGAGTCGAATCTGCAGCGGAATCATGATCTCCACCGGCAGTGGAAACATGCTTCTGGCGACGAGGAGCTGGAGCTCCCGATTTTCACCGGATAGGACTCTTTCAGAGAGAGACTGTGAGGTGCCGTCTTCGATCACGGTTCAGTCGGATCCGACGCCTGCAATGCGGCCAGGTCGATCTCGAGACCTCGAAGCACCTGCCCTGCCGGGGCCGCAATAGGGAACGGTTGCCCATTGACCTCGACACGGACTGCTTCCGGGTTGCCGATCGTCAGGCTGACCGTCTCCTGAGCTTCGATGCGCAGCGATTCGCCGGGCACGTGTAGCTCGTTGACCTGCCCTTCCCCATCGATCGTCGCTTCGATCCAGCACTCCTCTGAGAAGTCGATGGTGACCAGCAGTGGCACGACCGGCTCCGGCTCCGACTCGAGGACCGGAAGCGGTTTCGGGGCTGGCTGAGTCACCGGCGCCGCCATGGGCGGCGGCTCCGACCGTGCCTCGCCTCGGAACGACTCTGCAAAGTAGGCGAGCACCGCAACGAGTGCCAGGATGAGGACCGCTGCCAAAGCCAGGAGCACCCCGGTGGGGCGTTTTGTTTCTCGCCTGCGCGCGACCGGCTGGGGGTCGTCTGCCTCGTCGGGCTCAGTCGCCTTCTGGGCAGTCAGGTACGAGTTGACGACCTCATCGGCATCGAGTCCGACGTATCGTGCGTATTCCCTCAGGAAGCCGTGCGCGAAGACCGGCGCTGGTAGGACATCGAACCGATCCTGCTCGAGGGCTTCGAGGTACCGGATGCTGATCTTGGTCACGTCCGCGATTTCACGCAGACTGATCTCTCGCAACTCGCGCTGCCTGCGCAGCCAGGTTCCGAAGGAGATGACATCGGCTTCCGCGCCCTGTTCCCAAGGTGGTTGCCGGTTGCTGTATCGATTTGGCGAGGACATTCGCGCACACCCAAGCCGCTGTCCTGCAGCGACCCGCTACAGAACCACAGCTTACTACTACAGGAAGCTACTCTAGTGAACCAGTCGAGGCCTGGTCAAATGCCCCACGGGAGAACATCTCAGCGCGGTTCCTGTCCCAGGAGGGTCCCAGCCCTCCGACGCACTACGGCAGGCAAGCGCCGATCCTGGAAGACGGCCCTCAGGTCGGACTTCTTGAGTTGTGACAGGAGACCCAGACAGATCTCGGGCGGAGTCCTCGCATTCCGGCAAAGGGCTGACTTCACACCATAGCGGATGCCCCACCTTCGATGCCTCGCAACCAAAGCCAGAGCCTTGGGGCTGGCCCGGTCACTTCCGAGCAAGGGCATCAGACTGCCCTCGGTCAGCCTCGGGTTCTCCAACAGAGCCTCGACTACCCGCGGGTCCTTGTCCATGCGGAGCTGCTGGATCAAGGTTGGGCTGGCCCGCCTGGCAATCGACATCCGTTCTCCGACCGACAGCCCCTGCAGCCGACCCCGCAGCTGTAGATCGGCACTGCGCCTCACTTTGGGCGGCACGCGACCGTCACCGCTGATCTGAATCAGATCACGCCAGAACAGTGTGGGCACGAGTCGCCGAGCCCTGATCTCCGGCGTTCTCGGGTGGCAGACAAGGCTTCTCTTGATCTCCGAGTACGCCAGCAGTCGGCGCTCCTCGAGCAGCAGCTCGATGGCCTGTTGGGTGAGAAACGGATTGCGGACCACCTGCCGGACCTCGGGCACCTCGAGCTCATGAAGGTGCTTCTGCAAGAGCTTCATCAGCTCGTCCGCATCGGACTCGCGCAAGCGAACCGCCAGGCTCTTGGGCGATTCATCACTCATCGGCCAGTTACTCTAACTCCTCGGCCGACCGACCGCTGTGGAACAGGGTCTGGTCAGTCGGATCCTGCGCGCATGACTCTCTTCTCTGAGAGGCTCGTCCGGGTGGCCCGCAGGGGGACAGCGCCGGCTACTCAGACTGCGACGGGGGGCCGCCGCCTCGTCTCGTCACGGCCCCCTGTCGAGCCACCCGGACGAGCCTCTGGCACCGGTGAGGGTAGCAGGGGCTAAGGGGCTTAAGGGCGTAGGGAGTGAGTCAGCAATCCGATTATTGATGTATCTCGCAGGTGGTAGATCGGGCCATGGGTCTCCCTCGTCGGAGGGGCATGGTCGGGTGAGGCCGCAGACGGGGGAGATCCCTGGTTCGATCGGCCGTCTCAACCCCCAGGCCGCCCACTCCGGCGGCCTGGTATACAATCCCCGCCCGACATGAGTGATACAGCAGAAATCCAGCAGCTCATCGACGAGGGAGAGTTCGATCCCATCGAGGATCGTTGGCTCGAGCGACTCGCCGATCAGCCAACCGATCACGAGTTCTTCGTCGCGGTAGCGCAGGCCCTCGTCGCAGCCGATGAGCAGGATCGTGCAACATTCCTGATCGAGCTTCTGGAAGATCGAATACGAGAGACTGGCGACTGGTCTACCCGGCTCGAGGTCCTGCGTGGGCTGGACTGGCTCTATCCCGACGCGACTCAGCTCCACGACGCCATACTGGAAACGGTTCGCCAGCTCTATGAGAACTCTCCAAGCCTGGAAGGCGTAATCGAGAAGGTGGGGCTGCTGAAGGCCAGGGAAGACATTCCGAAGACCTGGACCAAGGTCGACAGACTGCGGCGGATCCTGCAATTCGAAGTCGGAGCACCGGTCTGGATGGAGGGCAAGGGCGCCGGCCGGGTGATCGAGGTCAACCTCGAGCTCGACAATTTCAAGGTCGACCTCGAACACCAACCAGGCTTGAGAGTTGGCTTCCGGGCCGCCGCCAAGCTTCTGCACCCGCTGCCAGCCGGCCACATTCTACGCCGCAAGCTAGAAAATCCCGGTGAGCTTCTGCAGCTCAAGGATGAGAATCCCGGCGAGCTCCTGCTGGCCCTCCTGCGCAGCTATCCAGAACCTCGTTCGGCAGGAGACATCAAGCGGGTGCTGACCGGCATCGTCACCGACGCCGAATGGACATCCTGGTGGTCGGCGGCTCGCAAGCATCCGCAGATCCTCACCGAGGGATCTGGGAGCCGCCAGAGCTATGGCTGGGCGGCGAGCGACGCCGATGCCATCGAGTCGATGAAGCGGGATTTTTCCGCTGCCGATCCAGCCCAGAAGATCGAGCTCTTCCGGAGGAACTCCGGTCGTTCCGAAGAGCTCAAAGCGGCCATGGTCTCCGAACTTCAAAGCCTCGTCGATGAGTCCCTGACCAAGGACCCCTCGACTGCTTTGGCGGTCGCTCTGGCGCTCGACAAGGCGGCAGCAACGCCTTCCGGGGACGGCTCACCGACTTCGATTCTCGAAGCCAGCCCGAATCCAGCCGACCTGGTCTCCGGGATCGAGGATCGCGCTCTCAGAGAGCAGGCCCTACAGCAGACTCGTGCTTGCAGAGCGGATTGGGGAGCGATCTTTCGAGCTCAGCTCGGGAGAGAAGACGACACGCGTCTCCTCAATTTCCTCGCCCAGTCGATGGAAGCCGAGGAGAACGATCATCTCCAAGCTTTCATCGACGATCTCATCAGCAAGCCGCGGCCGATGCCGGCAGCCTTCGTCTGGCTGGCCGAGAATGCGGAGTCGGAGTCGCAGTTCGGCGACCGCAATTCGCTGCGCTTGATTCAGCTCATCATCTCGGCCCTTCACTGGCCCGAGTTCACTCCCTATCGCGTCAGGCTGACGAAGTTGTTCGAAACCGGCGGCTCACTGCCTCATCTGCTCTCCCAGCTCACTCCGGATCAGGCGACCCAGGCCGAGAAGGCGATCGAGAGAGCGGCGCTCGAAGACTACCTACGGGAACCTCTCATCAATGCCCTGCATTTGCGGTTTCCAGCTCTCCGCCCGGATCTCGAGATCCCTCTGTATGCCACGGCGGAATCCATCGAATCCCGTCGGCGAGAGCTCAAGAAGTTGCTGGACGAAGAGATTCCGGCCAATCGGCGTGCCATCGAAGAGGCTCGGGCGATGGGAGACCTGAGGGAGAATTTCGAGTACAAGTCGGCCCGACAGAGACATGAGTATCTTTCAGCTCGCGTCGAGGCACTCAAAGGGGACCTGGGTCGCGTGCGAACCTTCGATCCCTCCAGCATCGATTCCTCTGAAGTTCGAATCGGTAGCACACTCTTGCTCCAGTCCGCCGACGGGGATGACCGATCCCTGACGATCCTAGGACCGTGGGAAAGCGCCCCCGAGAAGGACATCATCTCCTATGACTCCGAGCTGGGGCAGTCCCTTCTGGGTAGCAGGGTGGGAGACGACGTGGTGATCGAGGGTAAGAAGTACGAGCTGAAGCAGGTCGGGACTCGAAGCTAGGTCGACTCCCCCACCGACCACGGGCGCCCATCTCCTGACAGCGGGAGACGAGCGGGTCGGTCGCCTACTCCCCCCGATTGAACTCGAGCTGGACCAACCGATCGCCGATTCGTAGGCGGACAGGGCCGCCGAGGCGTTCTAGCTCGGCCAGATTCGGCAACTGCTCCAACCACTCTGGTGCGCCCGTTTCGACAGGGTCCACGGACATCGACGGCGCCCTCGGATCCACCCCCTTCTCGATCCACAGACCGTCCACGAGCTCGAAGGACCGGTCTCCGACTTGGGCAGTCCGAGGCGACAGCGCCTCATCCGGTGCCTCGCCCAGCATCGACTCTTGCCGCAGACGCTGAGGGGACCCGAGGTTGTCTGCACTCTTCACCTCTGGCGTCTCGTCGTTGAAGACAACCGGCAGACCATGATTCCGCCGTTCGAGCCCCCAAGAGAACAGGTAGATGATCGATACCAGAGCGATGACCATGCCGAACGTCGGCATCCATACCCAGCGCTCGATGTGCAGCCGTGAGGCACCCTTCTCCAGGCGATCCATCAGGCTCTGAGGGTACGCGCTGGTTGCGGCACTGTGTAGCACCTGCCGCTCGAGAAAAGGTGCCGGCGAGATTCGTCCCAATCTCTCGAGGTTCTCAACGACACCATGCAGCCCCTCGAGTCGATGGCGACATTCCTGGCACTCATCTAGGTGTAGCTCGACCTGTCGCCGACGATCCGACGTCAGCTCACCATCCAGATAGCTTGACAGCACTTCTATCGATGCGTGTCGCATGACTTTGAACTCTCCAGCAGGATCCGCAGTCGATCTCGACCCCGAGCGATTCTCGAACGTACGGTGCCGATCCTGACTCCGAGCACACCCGCAATCTCCTCGTAGCTGAGACCTTCGAGGTCACGCAGGACCACGGCCTCACGAAAGGGCTCGGGAAGGCGCCGCAGAGACTGCATGACTACGTCACCCCGATCACGGGCCAGCGTGCGGTCCTCCGGTCCCCGGCGGGTATCCGGCAGCTGTTCCACCTTCTCCAGTGAACCCGACAAGAATCTATTCTTCCAGGACTGGTTCTTCCGATATCGACTCCGGCAACAGTTGACGGTGACCCGGTAGATCCATGTCTTGAGGCTAGAACGCCCGCGAAACCGAGCACAGTAGCGGTGCACCCTCAGAAATGTCTCCTGCGAAACGTCGGCGGCTTCCTCGGCGTCACCCGTCATGCGAAGAGCCACATTGAAGACCATCTCTGCGTGACGCCTGTAGATCTCCTCGAATGCCGCTGGATCGCCGTAACGGTGGAGCTCGACAAGCTCCAGATCGGTATCACCCGTTGCTTTCGCCATGAGGACAGCAGCTTTCATGGGTCTCCCGCGGGCGGGCTGTGACCCGATCCTGCCAACCCGCCTCTGGACAATGGGACCCCGATCGAGGGGCGAAAGTTCCCGCAACGGCCCTAACGGCCAGCCACCGCGACCCGCTGAGAGTCATCGCCCTCGGCCTGGCCATAGTAGCTGAGGATTCCGCTAACGACTGCTTTAGCCACCTGCTGGCGAAACTCCGCAGTCTGTATGAGCTTGCGATCCTGGGAATTTGCCAGATTGCAGACCTCCAGCAGAACCTGTGCCGGGATGGCGTTGTACCGCAGAACCGCGGGAACCCAAGCTCGACGCTGGCGGATGACCTTCTCACGGACAGGTTTGTCCGGATGAACTGCCAGGCCCCGATCGTGAAAGGCTCCCAGGATGTTCGAGGCCAGCTCTCTCGACAGTCCTTCACTCTTGACTCGCTCGCGACTCGAATAGGTCACCTGGGGGCGCTCCTTGACCTCCCGTCGCGAAGCGTAGACGGCTCCACTCTTGCCGTACGTGCCTGACCGATACTTGGCGCCGGGTATGTACACCATGGCTCCCCGCAGGGACGAATGCAAGGAATCGGCGTGAATGGAGACGAACACCACCTTGTCAGGATCGCCACCGTTCTCGACCGCCTGCCTGTAGATGCTGTTGGACAGGTACCACCGCAGGTGCACCCCGACCCGCGAGTCTTCGATCTGGTAGTTCGGGGTCGTCAGCACCCGATGACCCTTTGAATAGGGAAGTTGATCTCGCTGCGAGGCGGTGTGAGCGCGACCGTCCTGAGTCGTAGCGATGACCGTGGCAGCGGTACTGCCTTCGAGGAGCTTCATGGCCCGCACCATGATGTCGTAGACGTAGAGACTCTCCCAGACCCCCGACACCGATGCCCCGACATCCTTGCCGCCATGCCCCGCATCCAGGACTACGGTGACGCCCGCTAGCCGGCTCGCCGTCACCGCGTTGCTGAACTGGGCGCTAGCCATCAGTCCTTGCTCGTACTCCTGGCGCTCGGGATGTCCGGCAGGCAGATACTCGGGCAAGAGCAAGCTGAAAGGAACCTTCACTTCATAGCCGATGGGGATGTCCGTCACATCTCGAATCCCGCTCCTCTTGGCTACCTCCTGCGCCAGGGCGTTGACATCCTCAGCGAAAACTCGTCCGGTAAAACGCACCACCACGCTCGAATAGAGCGCCTCTCCAGGTTTCAACCGATAGATGGCGAACTCACCCTCCTGGTCAGCGGCGTATCCGAGATGGTACGGCGAGCTGGGTGGCAATGCGGCGCGCAAAGACGGGCGCAGTAGATGTGCCGGGACGAGGATTACCTGGCCGGGAGTCAGATCGTCATCATCGAGCTGGTTGCTTTCCCGAATCACCCGGTAGTTGTCACCTTGCCCGGTGAACCACTCCGCGACATTCCAAAGACTCTCCCTCGAGTGCCCATTGGCGCTGTGCACCCGATGCTGCCAGCCTTCAGCGACAGCCCTGTCGTCCTCGAACAAACCGACCACGATCTGCACCTGATACGTACTGTCGAGTGCTGCGAAGGGAATTCGGTAGCGAATCCCTGCCAGGAGTTTCTGAGAGCCGCCGTTCTCTGCCGCGACCATCGAGGCCGCGTCCTCGTTCGAGCAGAATCGACGGCTGAAGCTCAGCAGCCCTTCGCCCCTTCTCGGCGAGGCCTCGAGATAGAGATCCTGGCTCTCGGTCAATACGGCTACCGAGCCATCGCGAAGGTGGACCCGCAGCGTCGCTGGCTCTGGCTCGGAGTCCTCGGCCACCACGGGGGGTCCCAGAGCGAGGAGGCAGAACAATCCTGCCACCAGCACTCTCAGGCTTTTCGTCAAAGCAAAATTCCCCTTGATTCGTCGGTAGTTATAGCCATTTGTTAAAGTTAAATTTTAGTGTTGACAGCCAGGCAAGGCAACAGGCGACTTCCACAGGTCACTGCCGATCGCATTTCGCCATGACCCGACCAGAGACGGACCCGCCTCAGCATAGCGCCGATCAGGCGGCATCCTTTGCCATTCTGTTGCAGCAACGCCCTCTCAAGCTGATGGCGGAGGCAGCTGGCACCACTGCCTGTCATTTGGTCGGCGGCGCCTTGCGGGATACCGCTCTGGGCCTCGGGTATCGCGACCTGGATCTGGTTGTCGAGAGCGACGGCCTGTCCATCGCCCAACGACTCGCCTCGAGCCTGCCGGCCCGACTGGTCGAGTTGGGAGGGGACCGTTTTGCGGCCTATCGACTGGTTGCCCACGACCTGACGCTGGATCTCTGGGATCGGCGGGGAGTTCCATTGGCAGTCGATCTGGCTCGTCGCGACCTGACCATCCATTCGTTTGCCGTCGAGATTTCCAGTGGAGTCGTCGTCGATCCCTTTCTTGGTCTCACGGATCTCGCTAGCAGGCTCCTTCGAGCCACTTCCGAAACCAGTTTCTCCAGCGACCCACTGCGAGTGCTTCGCCTGGCTCGTTTCGCGGGTCAGCTCCCCGGATTCAAGACTCTCGAGCCAACGTTGGAGTTGGCCTCCGACTCCGCAGCAGATCTCGTGAAGGTCGCAGGCGAGCGCATTCGAGTCGAGTTGGAGACTCTTCTGGAGCTTCCCGACTTCCTGACTTCGGCCGATCTCCTCGTCCGATTGGCACTCTATCCAGGTCTCTGGCAGCCCCGAACTGGGTTTGGCCAGCTCGAGGATGCGGCTGGCCTGATCAACCGACTGCACCACCTGGAGCTATTCCTCGACCTGGCTGGCGATCGCGCCGACAGGGCAATCGCACGGCAGGCTATCTTGTTCGATCAGCTGGTGTCTGACCAGGAACAGTCGGCTACCGAAACCGTCGAGAGCGCTCGACAGAAGGGGCTACTGACCAGGGCCACCAGCAAGAAACTGCACCAACTCCTCGGCTGGCTCGCTCTGCCTCTCGACACCGTGAGCCAGCGCTGGTACCTGCATCGAAGTGGCAGCCTGTGGCCCACCGTGACCTGTTTTCTCGCCGCTCGCGACCCGAGTTTCCAGACTGAGGCAGCCTTCCGCGGGTATCTGGACGGTCTCGATGCACTGTGTCGCGACTCCGGTGCAGAGATCTTCGACCCCGAACCACTGCTCTCAGCCAGAGATCTGATCGATCATCTCGACATCCCGGAGGGTCGGATGCTTGGCCAGATCCTTGCAACCATAGAGCGCCGTCAAGTCGAAGGTGGTATCTCCACCCGCGACGACGCACTGGCCCTAGCGAGGGAATTCGCCCTCCACAGATCTGGTACAAAGAGTTGATTCTAGAGCGGGAGCCCAGGACCCCGAGGGCCGGACACCCCGAGCTCGCATTCAGCGAGAGTTCATGAGGCGTTGGTTGAGCTCTTTGATTCGCTCGGAGAGCTTGTCGATCTTCTCCTGAGCTTCCTTGCGCAGTCTCGAGTACTCATTGCGCAGCTTTTCGGTCTGCCGCTCCATCTCCTCGGCCTGCTCCTTGAGCTCCTGAATGTCATGGTCCCGATCGGCCACCGAATGGTCGAGCTTGGTGATCTCCGACTCCTTCTCGGCCAGGCGGATCTTGAATTTCTCCTCCTGCTCTTCGTACAGCTTGCGGTACTGCTGCAGCTCCATGATCTGAGAGAAATCCGACGTTGTCGGGCTCATATCGCCTCCTCGTTCCTCGATGGCCGGGAACATCTTGCGCATTTTCAATGAGAGGTCCTCGGGGTCGGAAGAGTTCCTCATCGCCTCGGCATAGGTGATCGTGCCGTGAACCAGGAGGGCCAGCAACGACTGGTTCATGGACTGCATTCGGAAGAACGAAACCGAAGACTCCATCTCCTCCATGAGCTTTGCCGTCTCACCCCTGTCAATCAGCTCGCAGATCCGAGGGGTGGCCCGCATGATCTCCATGGCCGCCACCAGACCCTGGCCGTCCTGGCGCTCGACCAACTGCATCGAGACAACCCCTTTGAGTACCTGTGTGAGCTGCACCCGAGCCTGCTTCTGGCTATCACCGGAGAACGTGTCGAGGATTCGATCGATGGTCTGGGAGGCGCTGTTGGTATGGAGTGTGGAGAAAACCAGGTGCCCCGTCTCCGCCGCCGTCAGCACCGTCGAGACGGTTTCAGGATCGCGCATCTCGCCAACCATGATGACGTCGGGATCCTGTCGCATGGCGTTGCGCAGCGCCTCGGCAAAAGAGACCGTGTCCGTCCCGACCTCCCGCTGTGCGATGGACGCGACGTCGTCTCCAAAGAGGAATTCGATGGGGTCCTCGATGGTTAGAAGATGCACCGGGCGCCGTGCTGTGATCCTCTTGACCATGGCGGCAAGTGTCGTGGACTTGCCGCTACCTGTCGGTCCGGTGACCAGGACCAGGCCCATGGGTAGGTCGCAGAATTCGTAGAGGACCTCGGGCAAATCCAGTTCGTCGACGCCGAGGATGTCGTACGGAATGCGTCGAAAAGCGGCCGCCAGGGTGCCACGTTGCATGTAGATGTTGCCGCGGAAACGTGCCAGACCCCTGACCCCATAGCCCAGATCCACGGCCAGAGTCTCGTCCAGCTTGGCCTTCTGCTGCGGGGTCAAAATCGGCAGCAGCATCTCTTTGATCTTCTCCGGCTTCAGGGGCTCGGCCTCGATCGGAATCAGGCGCCCGTGAATCCGCAGCATGGGCGGACGCATCGGCTTCAGATGAAGATCCGAGGCGCCCTTCTCGGTGACGAATTTGAGCAGTTGTTCGAGGTTCATCGGTTCACGGCAGATTGTACACAGAGACTCCACCTGGACCTAGGGAATGGGCCACAGCAGACAGCGGGGTGTTGAGAGTCGAGCGTCAGAACTTACGCATCAGGCCGACGACGACCCCTTGCACCCTGACCTCATTGGCAGCGGCGTAGATCGGTTCCATGCGCTGATTGGCAGGCTGCAATCGGACACGGTCACCTTCAGGGAAGAATCGCTTGAGCGTCGCTTCATCACCCACCAACGCCACGACCATCTCGCCGACACCCGCCTCGTCCCGCCGGGAAACGACAACCAGGTCGCCGTCGTGGATACCCTCTTCAATCATCGAATCCCCAACCACCTTGAGGACGAAATGGTCTTCCGGAACGGCTCCCAAAAGGTGCTCGGGAACCGTCACGCTCTCGTCTCCTGCAACGGCTTCGATTGGGCGCCCGGCAGCGATGCGGCCAAAAAAGGGCAATCTCGACAGACTCGGCTCGCTCTCCGAGACCGCCTGAGACGACAGCTCGACGCCCCGCTTCTGGTTCCAGTGACGGCGCAGATAGCCCTTGCTTTCAAGCAGTTTGAGGTGCTTGTGGACGGTCCCATACGAGGAGAATCCGAATTCCTCGCAGATCTCGCGATGCGTGGGAGCGTATCCGTTTTCGGCCGCAAACTGGCGCACGAAGTCCAAGACCTGCTTTTGTCGCTCCGTGAGGTAACGGGCCATGGCAGGATTCTAGGGCGAAACTCGAGCGTAAGTCAAACGGCTTGACTTTGCATCTACCCCTCAATACCCTCAGGATTCGCTCATCGACTCGCTGATCTCAACTGGAGGCTCCCAAGGTGTGGAAGAAAAAGGAAGACGAGCCCATCGCAGCACAGCCCACTGCTCCACCGCCGCCGCCGAGCCGCCCCCAGCCGCGATCGGAGTCAGTGGCCATGATTGGTACCAGTGTCTCCATCAAAGGTGAGGTGACTGGCCAGGAGAACTTGAGAATTCAGGGCCGCATCGAGGGCAAGATCTCGTTACGAGGACAGGATGTGACGGTCGGCAAATCAGGCAAGGTCCAGGCGGACATCCACGCCAAAGCCATCCGCGTCGAAGGCGAGGTGATCGGAGACCTGTACGGAGAACAAGAGATCATCATCGAAGCCTCCGGCCAGGTGACGGGCAACCTGGTGGCACCCCGGGTCAATCTCGAGAATGGGTCGCGATTCAAGGGCTCGATCGACATGGAAGGCGCCGCGCAGCACGCTCAACCCAAGCCTGGTCAGCAGATACCAGCTATGGGGAAGGGTCCTGGCATCCAGGCCACTCCCTCTGGTGGACCTCGGCAGCCTGCCTCACCGGCGAAGTCGAAGCCTCCAGGGGACCCACTCTCAAGGTCCTAGGCTCAAACGTGTGAAGCAGAGGTCTCGACAGCGCTGGAACGACGCGGCGAGTCAGCTGAAATCGGGCTCGGTTCAGCACCACACTCTGGCATTGAAGTATGTTCTGCGCCGCATGCTGGAAAAGCGACGAGCCAGGGTCCTGGACCTCGGAGCGGCCACTGGACCCAATGTCTCCTTCGTCGGTCGCTACGCCCCGAAGCTCTACATTGCCGATCTTCACCACACTCTCAGGAGCCGAGCCGGTGGACTCCCCAAGGACACAAAGCTGCTCGAACGCCTGCTCACCAAAGAGCTCCCACCGGACGACCTCGGCCCCTTCGACCTCATCCTCGCCTGGGATCTTCTGAACTACCTGAGCGGCGAGCAGGTGGCAAGCCTCGGTCGCCAGTTGGCTCGCCTCTGCCGACCCGACAGTCTCATCTTCGCCCTCATCACGAATTCCAAGGAGATGCCCAGCCAGCCGATCGGTTTCCGTATCATCGACACGGAAACCCTCTCCTACACCATCGACTCAGAGATCGGGCGTCCGTCACCCCTCTTCAAGGAACCCGACCTGAAACGCTGGCTCGCCGATTTCGAGGTCGAGACTTCGTTTCTCCTGCGCAACGGGTTCCAGGAATACGTCTTCCGCCACCCCTAGAGGACTACCGGCGAGTGAGCACCGTATCTTCAGCTCGATTTCCGATCGAGCGACACACTCTGGCCAACGGCCTGCAAGTGGTCCTGCAGCCCGACACCAGCCTACCGCTGGTGGCCATCAACCTTTGGTATCACGTCGGCTCGAAGAACGAGGTCCCTGGCAAGACAGGCTTGGCACACCTCTTCGAGCACATGCTGTTCCAGGGCAGCCAGCATGTCGGCAAGAACGACCACTTTCGCCTCGTGCAGCAGGTTGGCGGTGTCGCCAACGGCTCCACCTGGTTCGATCGCACGAACTACTACGAGACTCTGCCGGCTCACTGCCTGAGCTTGGGGCTGTGGCTCGAGTCCGACCGAATGGGCTTCTTTCTGCCGGCCCTCGACAGCGAGAAGCTCGAGAATCAGCGCGAAGTCGTGATGAACGAGCGTCGCCAAAGGGTCGACAATCAACCCTACGGTCGGGCCTTCGAGCGCCTGAACGAGACGCTCTTCCCCGCCAGCCATCCCTATCATTGGCCGGTGATCGGCTACATGGACGACATCGCTGCCGCTGAACAAGAGGATGTGGAGGCCTTTTTCCGCACCTTCTACACACCCGACAACGCGGTGCTGACTCTGGCCGGTCACTTCGACCCAGACGAAGCCCTGCGGCTCGTCGAGACCTACTTTGGCCCGATTCCCAGAGGATTGGCGCGTCCCGAAGTCGACGCCACACTGCCAGACGAGATGCTCGGGCAGGTTGTGACCCTCGACGACGACATCCAGTTGCCGAGGGTGTATATGGCGTTCAGACTGCCTACCTTCGGGGAACCAGAATGGTACTCCGCCGACCTCCTGAGTGCAGCCTTGACAGGCGGCAAGACCAGTCCCCTCTACCGGCAACTGGTCTACGAGCGTCAGATTGCACAGGATGTCAGCGCCTTCGTCTTGCCAACGGAGTTGGCCGCCAGTTTCGTTGTCGTGGCAACCGGTCGTCCAGACACCGATCTCGCAGAGCTGGAAGAGATCGTCCACGGCGCCATCGAGACGGTCGCCAGCGGCAAGCTCCGCAGCGCTGACCTGGCAAGGGCACGCAACAAGCTCGTCACTTCGTTCAGTGACCAACTCCAGGCACTCGACGACCGGGCCGACCTGCTGTCGCTGTTCACCACCTATTTCGACGAGCCGCAGCGCATCACGAGCGAGATTGAACGCTATCTCGGCCAAAGTGCCGAGGATCTGGCCTCGGTGGCCCGAGATCGCCTGACCCCGGAAAAGGCCGTCACCATTCGGGTGATACCCCGATAGCCTGAGGAGGCTGGGCGTGGACAACGTCAAAAACGAGATTCGCACCAAGGCTCCCGCACCGGGCGGCGTCGTCCCTTTCACTTTCCCGCATTTCGATCATTTCCAACTGCCGTCCGGCCTCGAGGTCTATCTGGCCTCGATCGACCGCGGTCCGCTGGTAAGCCTGCACCTGGCCTGCCCAGCTGGAGCCTGGCACGATTCGCCAGCGAAGGCGGGGCGAGCCACCCTGGTGGCCGAGCTTCTCGATGAAGGAACCGAGGACTACTCCGCCATGGAGATCGCCGCGAGAGTCGACCGCCTGGGGGGCTTTCTGTTCAGCCAGGCCGACTGGAACACCAGCTGGCTCTCGATCAGCCTGCTGTCACAGCATCTGGCGGCAGGCCTCGAACTGCTGGCTCATATCGTCGATAAAGCCACTTTCCCGGCAGGCGAGATCGAACGACTTCGCCAGCAGAGACTGGCAAATCTGCAAACGAGGGCCTCGCAGCCCTCCGCACTGGCAACCGACGCCGTGGCTGGGGCCCTCTATCCGGGGACGGCCTACGGGCAGTCTCCGCTTGGCACCTCCGATTCGGTGCAGGCTCTCGACCGCAACTCTCTTCTCAGCTTCTATCAACAGCATCTCAACCCGCAAGGCTCCTCACTGATCCTGACGGGAGATCTCGACCTGTTGGCCGCGAAAGCAGCTATCGAGAACGCTTTCGGCGGCTGGGTCGGAGGCGAGCCGCGGGCCGCGGCACCAATTCAAGGCCGTGATCGGGAGGAGACGAGAGTCATTGTCGTGGACAGAGCGGAAGCCGCTCAGACAACACTGCGAATCGCCCACCCTTCCGTCCCACGTACCCATTCCGACTTCGGATCACTGCAGGTCTTGAACAGCCTTCTGGGCGGCAAGTTCACGAGTCGCATCAACCTCATCCTGCGTGAAGAATTGGGCATAACCTACGGCGCCAGCAGCAGCTTCTCCTCCCGCCTCGGACCCGGTCCGTTTCAAGTCGCGGCCGACGTCGAAACGGCGGGAGTCGGGATCGGCACCGAGAAGATCCTTGCAGAGCTGCACCGACTGCAAGACGAAAGCGTCGGCGAAGAGGAGCTGCAGGACACCAAGACCTACCTTTTGGGAGTCTTCCCCTATTCCCTGCAACGGATCGACGGCCTCGCCAGTCGCTTGGCCGACCTCGGGGTCGCGTCTCTTCCCGACGACTACTTCGATCGACAACTCGAGATCGTCCGCAATCTCGAGCCGACGGCTATCCAATCATTGGCAAGGAAGCACCTGCGACCGACTCGGATGACGATCGTGGCGGTTGGCCCGGCGGACAAGCTAGAACCCCAGCTCGAGGGCTTCGGCCCAATCTCCGTCGTGGCGCCACAGGAGGTGCTGGAAGCCGGCAACGTTCCCACCTGAGTGGTGCTTGGGACGGCTCTCGATTTCCTCTCCAGCGCACAGCGCGTCGGGGACTCAAACCAAGTCGTTGAAGTCGAATTCAAAGACCCCTTAAGTCCTTTTTTTTCCGTAAGTTACGAGGCCATCAAAGTCGCCATCAGAGCGCCGCTGCTGTGCTATAGTTACGGCTCATTTTGTTGGCTCGATAGGAGGTTCAAAGCATGCAGGTCGAGAGTCCAGACATGATCAGAAACGTCGCTGTTACCGGCCACAGTGATACCGGTAAAACGACTCTGGCCAGCGCCCTGCTCTACGCCGGCGGTGTCGTCAATCGACTCAACAAGGTCGAGGACGGGAACACCATCACCGACTTCGATTCCGAAGAGATCGACCGCGGCATCTCCATCGGCCTGGCCATCTGTTTCACCCCTTGGCAGCAGCACAAGATCAACCTTCTCGATTGTCCTGGATATGGCATCTTCTTCGATGAGACGCGTAGTGCCATGCGCGCTGCCGACGCGACCCTGCTGTGCATCAACGCCGCCTCGGGCGTCGAGGTTACGAGCGAGAAGGTCTGGGAGTATGCCACCCAGATTGGCCAACCGGTGATGCTTCATCTCACCAAGATGGATCGAGATCGCGCCGAGCTCAAGAGCGCTGTAGAGCAGATGCGGAAGGCCTTTGGTCGGGAGGTGATTCCGATTCAGGTGCCGATTGGCCTCTCCCAGGACTTCGAGGGGGTCATCGATCTGATCAGCGACAGAGCCATGATCTTCACCAACGATGGAGACGGCAAGGGCAAGACAACAGACATTCCCGAAGCCGCGCAGGAGGACTTCAACCAGTGGAAGAATGCTCTGGTCGAGGCTGTCGCGGAGACCGATGACGCCCTGCTCGAGAAGTTCTTTGAAGCGGGCGAGCTGTCCGCAGACGAGCTCAAAGAAGGCCTGCGTCGGGCTGTACAGGAGCGCAAGCTCTTCCCAGTCACGTTGAGCTCTTCGCTACATGGAATTGGCCCTGCCACACTGCTCGACTCCATCGTCGAGACTCTGCCGTCACCCATTGATCGGGGTAGCTTTCCAGCGGTCGATTTCGGCGGCGAGGAGCAGGACCTGGCTTGTGACCCGGACGGCAAGGTAGCCACTCTGGTATTCAAGACGCTGAGCGACCCATTCACTGGCAAGGTCTCCTTGCTGCGAGTGGTCTCGGGCAGACTCGCGTCCGATACCCCGTATTGGAATTTCCAGCAGGAGATGGACGAGAAGGTCGGACATCTCATGGTCATGCAGGGCAAGACAGGTAGCGCCGTGCCAGGCCTGGTGACCGGCGACATCGGCGGTGTCGCAAAACTCAAGCACGCCCATACCGGAAACACGCTGTGTGAGAAGGCCTCGCCCGTCAGGCTGGCCTGGCTAGCCCCACGAGAGGATGCGATCGCTTTTGCCATCGAGCCGAAATCGAAGGGTGACGAAGAGAAGATCAGTGAGTCGCTGGCCCGCCTGCAGGAGGAAGATCCCAGGCTACACAGCCGGCGCAATGCCGAGACCGGAGAATTCCTATTGGCGGGAAGTGGCCAGCTCCACGTCGAGATCGCCGTGGCGAAGCTCAAGAAGCGATTCAACGTGGAAGTGATTCTGCACCCTCCGAAGGTGCCCTACCGCGAGACCATTCGAAAGTCGGCGCCCGGGCATGGCCGACACAAGAAGCAGACCGGTGGACGCGGTCAATTCGCTGATTGCAGGATCACCATCGAACCGACGACCGGCGACGAGGAGTTCGAGTTCATCGACGAGATCTTTGGTGGCTCGATTCCCCAAGGCTACCGGCCAGCTGTGGAGAAGGGTATCCATGAGGCGGCGCACCGGGGGTATCTGGCCGGGTACCCCGTGGTCGGCTTCAAAGTGCGGCTTCAAGATGGCCAATATCACGATGTCGACTCCTCCGAGATGGCATTCAAGATCGCCGGATCACTGGCCTTCAAGGACGCCATGGCCAAGGCGGGTCCCACCCTCCTCGAGCCCATCATGAAGGTCGAGATCACGACCACCGAGGAGTTCATGGGCGACATCATGAGCGACCTGTCGCAGAGGCGCGGTCGCCCGCAAGGCATGGACAGCAAAAACGGCTCGCAGGTCGTCAGCGCCACAGTGCCGCTATCCGAGATGTTGGACTACTCCCCAGCGTTGCGGTCCATGACCCAGGGACGTTCCAGTTTTCACATGGAGATGTTCCACTACGAAGAGGTCCCCCGGCAGATCCAGGAGAAGATCATCGCCGCAGCGCAGAAGGAGAAGGAAGAGGACCATCATCACTAGTTTCACTTCCTCCAGGCTGCAGAAGAAAAACGACCGGCCGTGATGGCCGGTCGTTTTTCTTGTCTGGCTGCCGAAACAACCAATCGTAGCTCGTGTGTGGGCCCGCTAGTCGTCCGACTTCGCCTTAGCCTTCTTGGTTGCCTTCTTGCTCTTCTTGTCCGTTGCGGTCTCGGCCTCACCGCGGTCGACGAACTCGAGATAAGCCATCTCAGCGCCATCGCCCTTGCGCGGCCCGAGCTTGATAATACGCGTGTAGCCACCCGGCCGCTCGTGATATCGAGGAGCGATCTCGTCGAACAGCTTCTTGACCAGCTCCCGGTCACTGATCAGCCGGTTGACCTGGCGCCGCGCATGAAGAGTGTCGCGCTTACCTTGCGTGACGACCTTCTCGGCCAGGGGGCGAAGCTCCTTGGCTTTTTGCAGCGTCGTCCGGATGCGCTCCGCCTTCACCAGCGAGCTCAACTGGTTGCGAAAGAGAGCCTTGCGGTGGGCGGGAGACCGCCCCAGTTTTCTACCCTTGACTTGATGACGCATTGACGACTCCTTGCTCGAGGCCTTTAGAAAGGCGCTCGGACTGACTCCTCGGGAACGTCCATTCCCAGCCGCAGACCGAGACTGGTCAGAATATCCTGCACCTCCTCGAGCGACTTGCGACCGAAGTTCTTGGTCTCGAGCATGTCTTTCTCGGACCTGCGTACCAGGTCGCGCAAGGTGTAGATACTGGCATTCTTCAAACAATTGGCGGACCGCACCGACAGGTCCAACTCGTCAATCGACTTCGACAGAATCGCATCGATACCGGAGAATTCATCGGCGTCACTGGTCGCCACTTCCTCGACCATGCTCTCTTCGGAGTCGACGAAAATCGTCAAGTGATCCTTGAGCAGAGTGGCCCCAAGCGATACCGCCTCTTCGGGCTTCACCGTGCCATTCGTCCACAATTCCATGACGAGGCGCTCGTAGTCCGTGGCGCGCCCGACACGGGCGGCCTCGACCTTGTAGGTGACGCGCTTGACCGGAGAGTGCACGGAATCCACCGGAATCCAGCCAATTCCCAGACTCTCGTCGAAGTTCTTCTCGGCGCTGACATAACCCCGACCGAGAACGACCTGAGCCTGTAGCTTGAGCTTGCCCTCTTCGTTCAAAGTCGCGATGTGCGTATCGGGATCGCAGATCTCGACCTGCGGGTCACCGGTCAACTGACCAGCGGTGATTTCTCCAGGCCCACTCACATCCAAGCTGAGAAACTTCGGGCCCTCGGAATGCATCAGGATCGGAATCTCTTTGAGATTCAAGATGATGTCTGTGACGTCCTCGACCACGCCTGGCATGGAGGAGAACTCGTGCAACACTCCCTCGATCTGGACCGACGTAATGGCGGCACCTTCGACCGAGGAGAGGAGTGATCGACGCAGCGCATTGCCCACCGTCGTCGCGAAGCCTCTTTCGAAAGGCTGCGCGATGAACTTGCCATACGTCGGCGACAGCGTTTCGCCATCGACTTCAATTCGTTTGGGGCGTTGGAAACCCTTCCAAAGCATAAGACGACTCCTTGTTCGAGACGTTTCCTGGATCGCTCAGAAGCCAGCCACTATCGACTGTACAGCTCGACGATCAACTGCTCCTCAACGGGCAGCTTGATGTCGTCGCGAGTCGGCAGAGCAATGGCCTTGCCGACAAAATTCTCTGGGTCCAGCTCGAGCCAACTCGGAATGCCCCGCCCTCTGGCGGTCTCCACGCTGACTCGAATGATTTCGTTCTTGCGGCTGTTTTCCTTGACCCCGACCTGCTGGCCGGCCTTGACCTGATACGAAGGGATGGTCGTCTTGCGACCGTCGACCTCGATGTGGCCATGGCGCACCAGTTGCCGGGCCTGGGATCTCGATGAAGCGAAGCCCAGGCTATAGACCACGTTGTCCAGGCGCCGTTCGAGACTGATCAAGAGGTTGTCGCCTGTGACCCCCTTCTTGCCAGCAGCAGCTGCGAAGTAGTTCCGGAACTGCTTTTCGAACACTCCGTAGATTCGCTTGACCTTCTGTTTCTCCCGCAGCTGCGGGCCGTAGCCAGAAGGCCGCCGTCCGCGGCGCTGGCCGTGCTGACCTGGCGGATAGGCTCGCCGCTCAATAGCACACTTCTCTTTGAAGCAGCGATCACCCTTGAGGAACAATTTCATCCGCTCCCGACGACACAGTCGGCAAACGGGTCCCGTATATCGTGCCACTTTATCCTTCTCCTTCCCGCGCTCGAATCAGCCGGCCCTGGCTCATCTCGACACCACTCGCGTCGAATGCAACCAGTACCCCTGGAATCCAATGACTAGTTTCCTGACCTTTTTTCATGAGTTCTAGACTCTTCTCCGCTTCCGCGGCCGACAACCGTTGTGCGGAATCGGAGTGACGTCTCGGATGGACTTCACCGTCAATCCAGCCGATCCCAGAGCGCGAATCGCAGACTCGCGACCGCCACCTGGCCCGTTGACCTCGACGTCGATCGTTCTCATGCCCACGTCCCGAGCATTCTGAGCGGCGTTCTGACCTGCGACCTGGGCAGCGAAAGGAGTTCCCTTCCGCGAGCCCTTGAACCCGATTCGACCGGCCGAAGACCAGCTCACCACATTGCCTTCAGGGTCGGAGATCGTGATCAACGTGTTGTTGAACGTCGCCTTGATATGGGCTACACCGTGAGGAACAATCCTCTTTTCCTTCTTCCTCCGGTCCTTGCCTCCGCTGTGCGCTTTCGCCATCCTTCACCTCAATTTCTATTTCTTGACCTGCTTCTTGCCCGCGACGGCTCCACGCTTCGGCCCCTTTCGGGTACGCGCATTGGTGTGCGTTCTCTGTCCTCGCAAGGGAAGATTCCTTCGATGACGAACTCCCCTGTAGGAGCCGATCTCGATGAGACGCCGGATGTTCTGTCCGACCTCTTTTCGCAGATCTCCTTCAACGCGCCCCTCATCCTGAATCACCTGTCGGATGCGGCGAGCCTCTTCTTCCGTCAGATCCTTGACCTTGACTGTCGCTTCGACCTCGGCTGTCTCGAGGATCTTGCGAGACCGAGTCCGTCCGATACCGTAGATATAGGTCAGACCGACCCAGACCTGTTTGCTCGGAGGCAGATCGACTCCTGCTATTCGCGCCATGGCTACACCTTACCCTTGTCGTTGCTTGTGTTTGGGGTTCTCACAGATCACCCTAACGACACCGTGGCGCCTGATGATCTTGCACTTTGGACACATTCGCTTGACTGACGAACGTACTTTCATAACGACTTCCTCGATTACCTCAATCTATAGACGATACGGCCGCGGCTGAGATCGTACGGAGACAACTCCACACGGACTCTGTCGCCCGGCAAAATGCGGATGAAGTGTTTCCGCATCTTTCCGGAGACGTGTGCCAATACTTGGTGGCCATTCTCGAGCTCGACACGAAACATGGCGTTTGGCAGAGGCTCAACCACCACAGCTTCGACTTCGATCGCTTCTTCTTTGGCCAAATCTTCTCCTTGGGCTTCAGTCGAACAGCCGTCAAGCAACCGCAGCCACGCTGCGGCCTAGAACTTTTTGCCCCGTCTCGGTCACTGCAACCGAAAACTCGTAGTGCGCCGACAGGGCACCGTCGGTGGTGCGGGCGGTCCAACCATCGGCGTCTACCTTGACGCCGGGCTGGCCCGCATTGACCATGGGCTCGATTGCCAGGACCATCCCAGGCTCGAGCATGGGTCCCCGCCCGGGTTGGCCGAAATTGGGCACCTGCGGATCCTCGTGCAGCGCAGCACCGATTCCATGCCCAACGAATTCTCTGACCACCGAGAAGCCGAATTTCTCGACATGGCTCTGAACCGTGTGCCCGATGTCCGACAACCGCTTGCCTGGCTCGATCACCTGGATCGCGAGATCGAGCGACTCCCGAGTCACCTCCATCAACTGCCAGGCCTGGGAGCTGATCTCACCCACAGCATAGGTGCGAGCAGCGTCGCCATAGTAACCCTTGTACAGCACCCCACAATCGACACCGATGATGTCCCCCTGCTCCAGTGGCGTCTCGTTCGGGATGCCGTGCACGATGACGTCGTTGATCGAGGTGCACAGAGTGGCTGGGAACCCGCGGTAGTTCAGGAAGGCGGGGACCCCTCCAGCCTGGCGGATGAACTCCTCCGCGAAGCCATCGAGTTCGGCGGTGGTCGCACCAGGGACGATCAAGTCGGTGATTCCATCCAGAACCCGATGGACGATGCGATTGGCCTCGTCCATAAGCTCGATCTCACCGCTGGTCTTCAGGACCATTACGCATCCACCTTCCGGCCCAGGGCCTCCAGCAGGACCGCTGCGACCTCTTCGATCAGACGATCGCCTTCGATAGGAATCAGCTGACCACGCTGTTCGTAATACTCGACCAGCGGCTGTGTCTGTCGGCGGTAGACCAAAAGTCGCTGCCGGATGACATCTTCCTTGTCATCGGCACGCTTTCGGCCCAGAATTCGCTCGATCAAGACGGTCTCCGGCACCTTGAGGTAGAGCACACCATCCAGCTCCGACTCCATGTCGGTCAAGATCTCTGCCAGCAGATCGGCCTGCGCCAGTGTGCGTGGGTAGCCATCCAGGATGAACCCACCCTTCGCATCTTCGTTGGCAAGGCGCTCCCTGACGACTTCCCCCATTGTGGCGTCGTCGACCAGATCTCCCGAGCTCATGACTTGCCTGACCTTCTCTCCGAGGGTCGTCCCTGCTTCCACGGCCTGGCGCAGCATCTCGCCAGTGGAAATGGCAGGGATGGCCAGCTCTTCGGCCAGAAGGGCCGCCTGGGTCCCTTTGCCCGAGCCGGGAGCTCCAAGAAGTATGAGTCGCATCACAGGTCTGTTCCGAGATCGTCCGGGATTGCCCTATCCCTTGCGGCCTCGGATCCTCCCTCGTTTCATGAATCCTTCGTAATTGCGCATCACCAATTGACTCTCGACCTGCTGGACCGTGTCCATGGCGACACCGACAACGATCAGCAGGGATGTGCCACCGAAGTAGAACTGAATCCCCATTCCCTGGGTGAACCAGGCGGGCATCACCGCGTCGAGGGTGGCGCCGATAAACGGCAGTCCCTCGACCTTCATACCGCTGAGCAGGAACTCCGGCAGGATGGAGACGGCTGCCAAGTAGACGGCACCCACCAATGTCAGCCGCGTGAGGATGCGGTCGATGTACTCGGCGGTTCGCCTGCCCGAGCGAATACCTGGAATGAAGCCACCATACTTGCGGAGATTTTCAGCCGTATCCGCTGGGTTGAAGATGATCGACACGTAGAAGTAGCTGAAGAAGATGATCGCGCTGGCGTAGAGCAGGTAATAGATCGGCTGCCCCCAGGAGATCGCGTCGGCGATGCTCCGCAACCACTCATTCTGGAACATGCCAGCGATCGTCGTCGGAATCATCACCACTGAACTGGCGAAGATGACTGGAATCACACCGCCGGTGTTGACCCGCAGAGGCAGATAGGTATTTTGCCCACCGTAGATCCTGCGCCCCACCACTCGCTTGGCATATTGCACGGGTATTCGACGTTGGGCACGCTCCATGTAAACGATGAAGGCCACCACCCCAAACATGAAGACGATCAGAATCAGCATCTTGAGCACCGATGTGGTACCGCTTTGGAGACTGCTGATCGTCTGAACGATGGCGCCGGGAAGACCGACCACGATGCCCGCGAAGATGATCAAGGAGATACCGTTGCCCACACCCCGTTCGGTGATCTGCTCTCCCAGCCACATCACGAAGGCACATCCGGTGGTCAGGGTGAGCATAGTGATCACTCGAAAACCCCAACCTGGATGAGGCACCAGCGATGCACCACCCGGCGTGGTGGTCTTTTCCAGCCACAGACTGATACCCGCCGACTGGATCAGTGAAATACCCATCGTCAGGTAGCGCGTGTACTGGGTGATCTTGCGCCGACCTAGCTCGCCCTCTTTGGAGAGCTTCTCCAGGTACGGCCACACGACCGTCAACAGCTGCAAGATGATGGACGACGTGATGTAGGGCATGATGCCCAGCGCAAAGACAGCGACGCGCTTCAAGCTGCCTCCGGTAAACGTGTTCACGAAGCCCAGCAGCGTGTTCTGCATTGCCGCCATGAATTCGACAAGAGCCTGCGGATCGATCCCTGGAGTGGGAATGTTGCAGCCGATCCGATAGACGGCAAGCAGTCCGAAGGTGAACAGCACCCTCTTGCGCAGCTCGGGAATCGCAAAGATATTGCGAAAGCTCTCGATCACGACTCAACCACCTCGCAGCTGCCACCGGCAGCCTCGATCTTGGCGCGCGCAGTGGCGCTGAATTTATGGGCCTTCACCTTCAGGGCCGTCGCTATCTCGCCATTGCCGAGCACCTTGACAGGCTGACCCGACCGGACCAGCCCCTGCTCGACCAAGCTCTCAGGGGTAACCTCACCCTCGAGGTCGGCGAGTCGAGCGACGTTGACTACCTGATACTCCGTTCTGAAAATATTGGTGAAGCCCCGCTTTGGGACTCTCCGCACCAACGGCATCTGGCCGCCCTCGAATCCAGCTCGCTGACTGAAACCGGAGCGCGATCGCTGTCCCTTGTGACCCCGACCCGCGGTCTTTCCGTGCCCCGAACCCGGGCCGCGCCCGATCCGCTTCTTGGGCCGCTTGGAGCCTTTGGCCGGCGAAAGGTCATGCAACTTCATCACGATTCCTCCACGATCTCTGCCAGATGAGGGATCTTGGCTACCATGCCCCTGACTGCGGGGGTATCCTCTCGCATCACCTCATGTCGGATGCGTCTCAGACCGAGGCTTCTGAGCACCTCGTGCTGGTTCTTGGGACGCCCAATCGGGCTCCTCGTTTGTCGTATCTTCAGCATATTCTGCTTCGCCATGGCTCTTCCCCGACTCTTCTAGTTGTCGTCGACCTGGGCCTTTTCGGCGGCTGGCGCGAGCTCCTCCAGACCGCGCAGGCGACGCACCTCGTTCTCGCTGCGCAGCTGCGCCAGTGCGTCCATGGTCGCCTTCACCACGTTGTTGGGATTCTTCGATCCCAGCGACTTGGTGAGGATGTCCTGATATCCAGCGCTTTCCACCACCGCCCTGACAGCACCTCCGGCAATGACGCCGGTGCCTTCGGAAGCGGGCTTGAGAAGCACTCGACTCGCTCCGAAGCGTCCCAATGCCTCATGCGGCACCGTGGTGCCTCGCATCGGAAACTTGAAGAGGTTCTTCTTGGCGATGTCGATCCCCTTACGAATGGCGGTGGGGACCTCCTTGGCCTTGCCGGATCCATATCCCACACGACCATTTCCGTCGCCGATCACGACCAGAGCCGTGAAGGAGAAGTTCTTACCACCCTTGACGACTTTCGTCACTCGGTTGATATCGATGACCTGCTCGAAAAACTCGGGTTCGCTGTTAAAGTCTCTAGCCAACTTGATTCTCCTCCGCTTCGCCTATCAGCAGACTGCTTCCCAGGCTAGAAATCCAGGCCCTTGGAGCGGGCACCTTCCGCCACTTCCTTGACCCTGCCGTGAAAGATGTAACCACCGCGGTCGAAGACTACGGCTTCGATACCCTTTGCCTTGGCGCGCTCACCCACGATCTCGCCCACCATCCGCGCCGCCGCCTTGGACTTGCTGCCACCCTCGAGCTTCTGCAGAATCTCGGGTTCTCCCGAGTTGGCCTGCACCAGAGTGACACCCTGCTGGTCGTCGATGACCTGCGCGTAGACAAACTTGAGGCTCTTGTATACCGCCAGCCGGGGGCGATCGGTCGAACCCTGCACCGATCTGCGCACCCGCCTGTGGGCCCGCCTCCGACGCAAGTACTTTTCCTGTGCCTTGTCCATGATCTCTCCTCGGCCCTCTCTACTTGGCGGTAGCGCCAGCCTTGCCGACCTTGCGACGCACCACCTCGTCGGAATAGCGAATCCCCTTACCCTTGTAGGGTTCCGGCTTGCGCAAGCGTCGGATATTGGCCGCCACCTGACCCACCTGTTGGCGGTCGGCACCGCTGACCGTTATCTTGCCCGCCTTCTCGTCCACCTGGACCTCGATTCCCTCGGGAACCGGAAACACAACCGGGTGCGAGTAGCCCAGCGACAGGTGAATCTCACTGCCCTGGAGTGACGCGCGGTAACCGACGCCGTGGATCTCCAACTGCTTGCTGAAACCCTCCGAAACACCTTGCACCGCATTGGCCAACAGCGCTCGCATCAGACCGTGCTTCGAACGCAGATCTCCGGAGTCGTCGATCCGGTTTACGGTCACGGTGCCGTCCTCAATCTCCACCGGGATGCCTTCCAGTAGCGACTGGCTGACCTTGCCCTTGGGGCCTTCGGCCACGAATACCCGATCCTCCACCGTCACCTTGACACCCTGGGGAATCGAAATGGGCTCTCTTCCTACGCGCGACATGCCACTGGCCTCCTACCAGACCTCACAGAGGACTTCGCCACCGACGCGACGCTGCCGCGCCTCCGAGTCGGTCAGCAGTCCCTGTGAAGTCGAGATGATTCCGACGCCAAGTCCGTTCAAGACAGGACGGATCTCTTCAGCCCCCTTGTAGACGCGGCGACCCGGCTTGCTGATCCGTTTGATACTCCGGATCAAGGGCTCCCCGTCGGGGGTATAGCGCAGATAGATGCGCACCTGTTTCTTTACCGGATCGCTATCGAGGTGCTCGAACGACTCCACGTACCCTTGCTCCTTCAGGATCCGACAGACCTCGATCTTGAGCTTCGATGCCGGTACATCCAGGCGATCATGCTTCGCCATGTATGCGGTGCGGATCCGACTCAGCAGATCTGCGACCGGATCGGTCATAGTCATGATTGTTCCTCCACTGGCCCCTGTCTCTCTTCGCTACTCATGATTCCTAGCACTCGTTTCTACCAACTGGCCTTGATGACTCCCGGCAGGTAACCCTGCAGGGCCAGGTTGCGAAAGCAGATTCGGCAGAGACCGAATTTGCGCAGATAACCGCGTGGGCGCCCACAGCGCTGACAGCGATTCCGATGCCGGACGGCGTACTTCGGCTCTTTCAGATTCTTGGCTATTTTCGCAGTGGTTGCCACGTTCAATCTCCTTGAAATCTATTCAGCAGCAGCGCCAGATCGGCTGATAGCGAAGGGCATTCCCAGCTCGCGCAGCAGATAGAAGGCCTGCTCATCGTTCTTGGCACTGGTCACGATCGTGATATTGAGACCCTTGGAACGATCCACCTTGTCGTAGTCGAGATCAGGGAAGATCAAATGGTCCCGCACACCCAGGGTGTAGTTGCCACGGCCGTCGAAGCTGCCGCTCGGCACGCCCCGAAAGTCACGCACCCGAGGCAGAGCCGTCGCGATCAAACGATCCAGGAAGTTCCACATCAGATTCCCTCGCAGCGTCACCCGGCAACCAATCGGCATGCCCTCCCGCACCTTGAAGGCGGCAATCGATTTCTTCGCCCGGGTAATCGTCGGCTGCTGTCCCGCAACCTGCGCCAACTCTTCGACCGCCGTATCGAGGATCTTGATGTTCTGGGTCGCCTCTCCGAGGCCCATGTTGAGCACGATCTTCTCGAGACGCGGCACGGCCATGACGTTCTCGATACCAAACTCGCCACTCAGCTTTCCGACAATCTCTTCCGAGTATCGTGTCTTCAGCCGCGGAACGTAGCCGTTGCCACCCGGCGCACCGGCAGCCGCTTTGGCGCCCGCCTTCGCGTCTTTCTTGCTAGCCATCTGACTTTTGTCCTCTCAGCTCAATTGAAGGTAGCGTCGCAGGCTTTGCAGACCCGCACTCCACTGCCGTCAGCCAATCGCTTCCGCCCGATCCGAGTCGGTTTGCCGCACTCGGGGCAGATCAGTTTCAGATTCGACAGGCGGATCGGAGCCTCTCGCTCCACGATGCCACCCTGGATCTGCTTGTTCGGGTTCGGTCGTGTGTGCCGTTTGATCATATTGGCGCGCTCGACAATCGCTGTCGCATCGCCAGGGAAGACCCGCAGGACCCGTCCCTTGACTCCTCGGTTCCGACCGAGAATCACCACAACCTCGTCGTTCTTCTTGATGTTGACCTTGCGCATCATCCTTAACTCCGCAGTTCCCGTTCGAGACCGGCCCAGAATCGAGCCGTCGAGCGAGCTACAGCACCTCCGGTGCCAATGAGACGATCTTCATGAACCGCTTCTCTCGCAACTCTCGAGCTACGGGACCGAAGACTCGAGTGCCCACCGGCTCGCCTGCATCGTTGACCAGTACCGCCGAATTGGAGTCGAACCGGATATGACTGCCATCTCGGCGCCGGTAGGACCGCCGAGTTCGAACGATGACCGCTCTGACGACCTGCCCCTTCTTGACGGTACCTTCGGGGGTCGCTTCCTTGACCGACGCGGTGATCACATCGCCGAGGCCGCCGTACTGACCCGAAGAACCGCCTCGCATTTGAATGCAGGCAATCTTCCGAGCGCCGGAATTGTCTGCTACGTCCAATACTGTGCCCATCTGAATCATCGTCAGCTACCCTCCGCCCTCTTCAGGATCTCTTTGACCCGCCACCGCTTCTGCTTCGAGAGCGGACGACTGGAGACGATCTGAACGCGATCGCCAAGGCGGCACTCGTTGTTCTCGTCATGGGCAAAGAACTTCGATGTTCGCTTGAGGTAGCGGCGGTACAGGCGGTGCATCACAGTGTTGGTAACAGCAACCACGACAGTTTTATCCATCTGGTCTTTGACCACTGTGCCTACTTTCACCTGTTGCCGCCCACGGCTGGCTGTCGCTGCTTGCTCCGACATCACCTTGCTCTCCGAATAATTCCTTCGTCTAGTCCCGCTTCTCGCGAAGGACCGTCAGAACTCGAGCGAGATCCCGCTTGGCCTCGCGCATTTTCGCCGGGCTCTCCAACTGGCCCGTCACCCTCTGCAGTCGCAGGGCGAAGAGCTTTTCAGCTAGCTCTTTCTCCCGGTCCTGCAGCTCTTCAACAGTCTGCTCTCTCAACTCCGAAGCCTTCATCACTCACCTCACCAGGCCGTATGGTCGCGCGAGATGTATCGCGTCTTGATGCCGAATTTGTACGAAGCCAGCTCGATCGCCCTCTTGGTGAGCTCAGGGTCGACACCTTCGACCTCGAACAGAATCCGACCTGGCTTGACGACAGCTACCCAACCTTCAGGGTTGCCCTTTCCCTTACCCATTCGTGTCTCGAGGGGCTTCTTGGTGATTGGCTTGTCCGGAAACACACGGATCCAGATCTTGCCACCACGCTTCACACCTCTGGCGATCGCAATTCGAGCCGATTCGATCTGCCGAGAGCTGACCCAACCTGTTTCCAGGGCCTGCAGAGCGTGGTCGCCGAAGGCGATGTAGTCCCCACCCTTCGCCTTGCCTCGACGCCGGCCGCGCTGCTTCTTCCTGTACTTCACCTTCTTGGGCATCAACATGATCTTGACTCCTCGAATCGATCAGATCGCCGCGCGGCGGGCTTTCTCCCGCAACAGATCACCTTTGTAAATCCACACCTTGCAGCCAATGACTCCATAGGTCGTGCGCGATTCGGCGAAGCCATAGTCGATCTCCGCCTTCAGGGTGTGGAGCGGCAGACGGCCTTCCTGATACCACTCCGTCCGGGCGATCTCATTGCCGCCGAGCCTTCCCGACACCATGATCTTGAAGCCCTTTGCTCCGAACCGAAAAGCCGACTCCATCTGCTTCTTCATGGCGCGGCGAAAGGCCACCCGACGAAGCAGCTGGCCAGCGATATTCTCGGCTACCAGCTGGGCATCGAGCTCGGGCCGCTGAATCTCCTGGATATTGATATGCACTTCGCGGCCCATGTGCTTCATCAGGTCATCGCGCAACTTGTCGACCTCGGCACCCTTGCGACCGATGATGATTCCCGGCCTCGAAGTGTAGATCGTGACACGCAGTTTGTCGGCCGCCCGCTCGATGTCGATCTCACTGACTCCGGCGTGCGACAGTCGCTTCTTCAGCCGGGCCCGCAAATCGAGATCTTCGTGCAAGAGCCTGGCGTAGTCCTTGTCCGCATACCAACGCGACTTCCAGGACTTGTTGTAAACCAGCCGGAACCCATACGGATGAGTTTTCTGCCCCACTATCGTCTCCTTAGCCGTCGCGAGCTATTCACCCTTCCGGGTATCCAGTTTGATCGTCACGTGACTCTGGCGCTTCAAGATGCGAAATGCCCGTCCCATGGGTTGAGGCCGAATACGCTTCAGCGTCGGCCCGCCATCGACGAAGATCTCCTTGACATACAGCCGATCCACATCCAGCTGGTCGTCGAGGTTCTCGGCATTGGCGATCGCCGACTGCAGCAGCTTGCGCAGCGGTTGTGCCACTCCCTTCTTGCTCAACTCCAAGATGTTGGCCGCGTCCTGAACGCCCTTGCCACGAATCTGATCGGCAACCAGTCTCACCTTTTGCGGTGAGGTCTGCAGGTACCTGTGTCGCGCTGTTACTTCCATTACCGAAGGTCCTCTTAAAGATCTTGGCCTCGCACCCTACCGGGGGCGACCCATCTTCTCTACTCTCTTGCCACCGTGACCACGGAACGTCCGCGTCATCGCGAACTCGCCCAACTTGTGGCCGACCATGTTCTCGGTGACGAAGACCGGAATGAACTTGATGCCGTTGTGCACCGCGATGGTGCGCCCCACCATGTCGGGCGTAATCGTCGAGCGACGAGACCACGTCTTGATGACGCGCTGGTCGTTCGTACCAACCGCCGCCTTCACCTTGTCCTCCAGGTGATAGTCGATGAAGTAACCCTTCTTGAGAGATCGAGCCATATCGCTTCTCCACCCTTATTTGCGCTTGCGGCGGCGCACGATCATGTTGTCGGTTCGCTTGTTCTTGCGGGTCTTGTAGCCCTTGGTCGGGAAGCCCCACGGAGTGCAAGGGTGACGCCCACCCGAGCTCTTGCCTTCTCCACCACCCATCGGATGGTCGACCGGATTCATGGTTACGCCGCGATTGTGCGGACGACGACCCTGCCAGCGAGTTCGGCCTGCCTTGCCGGAAGAGATATTGCCGTGATCCAGGTTGCCAACCTGTCCGATCGTCGCATAGCAGCCCAGGTGCACCTTTCGCACCTCACCCGAAGGCAGCTTCACCTGCGCATAGCTGCCCTCTTTGGCCATCAACTGCGCTCCACCCCCGGCGCTTCTGACCAACTGACCACCCTTGCCGATCTTGAGCTCGACATTGTGGATGATCGTACCGACCGGGATCTCACGGATGGGAAGAGCATTGCCCAGATTGACTGGAGCGTCCTCGCCGGAGAGCACTTCCACCCCCACTTCCAGCCCATGGGGCCAGAGAATGTAGCGCTTCTCGCCGTCTGCATAGCTCAACAGGGCGATGTGAGCTGACCGGTTCGGATCGTACTCGACCGTGGAGACCTTGGCGGGAACGCCGTGCTTGTCCCGCTTGAAATCCACCACGCGGTAGCGCCGTTTATGGCCGCCACCGCGAAATCGAACGGTGGTCTGTCCCTTGTTGTTCCGCCCACCGATCCGCTTCTTACCTTTGGCGAGCGGTTTGTGGGGGCTGTTCGCCGTCAGCTCCTCGAACGTCGAGACCGACCGATTGCGGCTCGCGGGGTTCGTGGGTTTGTATTGCTTGACTGCCATGTCTCTTGATTCCTTTCGCTGCTTTATCCGGACAGCGTTCCGATAGTCGAACAGCTGGCGGGAGATCGGTGCCGAAGCTCGACCTCAATCACCGCCGATGTCATACGCCCTCGAAGAACTCGATGGTCTTCTCACCCTCCGCCAAGCGCACGTAAGCCTTCTTCCAGTCGGGTCGCCGACCTTCGAATCGACCCTGCCGACGAACCTTGCCGTGCATCGCCGCGATGCGGACCTCGGCCACCTTGACCTTGAACTGCGCCTCGACGGCCCGCTTGACATCGATCTTGTTGGCCTTGCGATCGACCTCGAAAGCGACGGTATTGGACTCGTCGCGCTGCATCGTCGACTTCTCCGTGATCAGCGGGCGCCGAATGATGTCCTGGACTCTCATTTGGACAACACCTCCACAATACGGTTCAAAGCGTCTTCCGACACCACGATGTGAGATCTGTCCACCACGTCGTAGACGTTGACAGCCAGCGCGTCGACAGTCTTGACTTTCGGGTTGTTGCGGGCTGCGATCGTCAGATTCTCATTGCCGTGGGTATCGACCAGCAACGCCCGCCCCGACACCCCGAGGCCCGCGAGCTTTCCAGCCAACTCCTTGGTCTTGTGAGTATCCATCTCGAGCCGATCCACCACCAGAATCTCCGCATCCTTCAACTTCCGAGACAGCGCCGACTTCAGAGCGTTGCGCTTTTCACGCGGAGTCAGCTTGTCGGCGTGACTCCGGGGCTGAGGACCGTGCACCGTGCCACCACCGCGCCACAGCGGAGAGCGAATCCCTCCGATACGGGCCCGTCCCGTACCCTTCTGGCGCCACAGCTTGCGTCCCGATCCCGCGACCTCTTTTCGGGTCTTGGTCTTGTGCGTGCCGCTGCGCCGCGCCGCCAAGTAGGACAGCACTGCCGAGTGAATGAGGTGTTCCTTGTAGGGATAGCCAAACACCTCGTCCGGGAGCTCGATGTCCCTGACCTTCTTGTTGTCCAGACTCTTGACTGCAACCTTCATCGCGTCCCCCTGCGACCTAGCCTCGCTTGGCTCGCTTGACTGCTACATACCCGTTCTTCGGACCGGGCACGGCGCCTTTGATAAATAGCAGATTCTTCTCTGCGTCGATCTTCACCACCCGCAGGTTCTTCTTCGTGATCCGGACGTTGCCGGTCTGCCCAGGCAGCTTGGTCCCGGGAAACACACGCGAGGGGTCAGACGCCTGACCAATCGACCCTGGAGCCCGATGAAACATAGACCCATGGGTTGCTTTACCACCACCGAAACCATGGCGTTTGATGACGCCCTGAAAGCCCTTGCCTTTGCTCGTACCGACGACATCGACAAACTCGTCTACCGAGAAGATGTCCACCTTCACCTGATCGCCGGCCTTCGATTCGTCCGCCGAATCGACGTCGAACTCGACCAGACGCCGCATCGGAGCCACTCCAGCCTTATCGAAATGGCCAATCTGTGGCTTGGTGACGCGACGCGCCGGTCGCTCCTCGACCAGGCCGAGCTGGACCGCCTCATAGCCGTCCTTGTCAGCGGTCTTGCGCTGAACGACCAGACAGGGTCCCGCCTGGATGACGGTGACGGGGTGCGCCTGACCGTCATCGGCAAAGATCTGCGTCATGCCGAGTTTCTTACCCAAGATGCCTTGCATCGCTTCGAACCTCTTCTACCTATTTGCCAAATGCCTTGATTTCCACATCGACACCAGCTGGCAACTCCAGTTTCATCAGGGCATCGACGGTCTGACTGGTGGGCTCGAAGATATCGAGCAGCCGCTTGTGCGTCCGAATCTCGAACTGCTCGCGCGACTTCTTGTCGACGTGTGGACCCCGATTCACCGTATAACGGGCGATATGGGTCGGCAGCGGGATCGGGCCCACGACGCGGGCGCCGGTCCGTCTCGCCGTATCGACGATTTCCCCGGTAGAGGTATCGAGAATTCGATAGTCGTACGCCTTGAGGCGAATACGGATCTTTTCGTTGACCATTGCCAGTCCCCCTCGACAGACTCGATTCCCACCTACTCGATGATCTCGGTGACGGTGCCGGCGCCGACCGTTCGGCCGCCTTCACGAATCGCGAAACGAACGCCCTTTTCCATGGCGATCGGCGCGATCAGCTCTACCGTCAGGTTCACGTTGTCGCCCGGCATCACCATCTCCGTACCCTCCGGCAATGTCGACGACCCCGTCACATCCGTCGTGCGAAAGTAGAACTGCGGACGATAGCCGTTGAAAAACGGCGTATGGCGCCCACCCTCGTCCTTGCTCAGCACGTAAACCTCACCCTTGAACTTCGTGTGCGGCGTAATCGAGCCCGGCTTCGCCAGCACCTGACCACGCTCCACCTCGTCCTTCTTCGTACCCCGCAGCAGCACGCCGATGTTGTCGCCCGCCTGCCCCTGATCCAGCAGCTTGCGAAACATCTCGACGCCCGTGACGACCGTCTTCGTCGTCGGACGAATACCGACGATCTCGATCTCCTCACCCACCTTCACAATGCCACGATCGACTCGGCCCGTTACCACCGTGCCACGACCGGAAATCGAGAAAATATCCTCGATCGGCATCAGAAAGTCCTTGTCCACGTCGCGCTCCGGCTCGGGGATGTAGCTGTCCAGAGCCTCCATCAGCTCGAAAACCGTCTCGGCTTCCGGCGCGTCCGCGTCCTCGGCCTCCAGAGCCTTGAGCGCCGAGCCCCGGATCACCGGAATGTCGTCGCCAGGAAAGTCGTACGACGACAGCAGGTCCCGGACCTCCAGCTCCACCAGGTCGAGCAGCTCGGGATCATCCACCATGTCCGTCTTGTTCAGGTACACCACGATATACGGCACCCCGACCTGACGCGCCAGCAGCACGTGCTCTCGGGTCTGCGGCATCGGACCGTCCGCCGCTGAGACCACCAGCACCGCACCGTCCATCTGCGCCGCGCCCGTGATCATGTTCTTCACATAATCGGCGTGACCCGGACAGTCCACATGGGCGTAGTGACGCTTCTCCGTCTCGTACTCCACATGCGCTGTGGCGATCGTAATCCCGCGCTCCTTCTCTTCCGGAGCCTTGTCGATCTCGTCGAAGGCGATGAAGCTCGCCATCCCCTTCTTCTCCAGTGCCTTCGTGATCGCCGCCGTCAACGTCGTCTTACCATGATCGACGTGACCAATCGTCCCCACATTCACGTGCGGCTTCGTGCGCTCAAACTTCTCCTTGGCCATGACCTTCTCCTCGATCCTTACCTTTGCTTGTCTCTCAGTACAGAAAAACGACTTATCCCGCGGCTCTTGCCACGACCTCTTCGCTAATACTCTTCGGCGCCTGCTCGTAGCTCGAGAACTGCATCGAGTAGGTCGCCCGACCCTGCGTCACCGAGCGCAGGTCGGTGGCATATCCGAACATCTCCGACAATGGCACCTTGCAGCTGAGAACCTGAGCATTGCCCCGAGCCTCCATGTGCTGCACGCGCCCCCGCCGCGATGTGACATCTCCAATCACGTCACCCATGTACTCCTCCGGGGTGACGACCTCGACCGACATGACCGGCTCCAGGAGAACCGGGTTCGCCTTCTTACAAGCATCTTGAAACGCCATCGAGCCGGCGATCTTGAAGGCCAACTCCGAGGAGTCCACCTCATGAAAGGTGCCGTCGTAGAGATCGACCTCGACGCCGGTAATGGGATACCCGGCCAACGGCCCGGTCTCCATCGCTTCGCGGATTCCCTGCTCCACAGGCTTGATGAACTCCCTGGGAATCGCGCCGCCCTTGATGTTGTCGTTGAATGTGAAGTCGCCATCGGGCCCCGGGCGCAAACGAATCTTGCAGTGACCGAATTGACCACGGCCACCACTCTGCCGGACGAACCGACCCTCGCCCGGAGCCTCGAGCGTCAGGGACTCTTTGTATGCCACCTGCGGGGTGCCGATATTGGCCCCAACGTTGAACTCCCGGACCAGGCGGTCGGTGATGATCTCGAGATGCAACTCGCCCATGCCGGAGATCAGGGTCTGCCCGGTATCGGGCTCCGTATGCACCCTGAAGGTCGGGTCCTCCTGCTGAAGCTTGCCCAAAGTCAGAGCCAGCTTCTCCTGGTCGGCCTTGGTCTTGGGCTCGATAGAGACTGCGATGACGGGCTCCGGAAAGCTCATGGACTCGAGCAGCACAGGATTCTTGGGATCGGAGATGGTGTCGCCGGTTGTGACCCCTTTGAGACCCACCGCCGCAGCGATATCCCCAGCCCAGACTTCCGAAATCTCCTCACGCTTGTTGGCGTGCATCTTCAGGAGCCTACCGATGCGCTCTTTCTTGCCAGACGCCACGTTGAGCACGGAATCGCCAGTTTCGACGTGACCGGAGTAGACGCGGAAATACGCCAACTGACCAACGAAAGGGTCGGTCATGATCTTGAAGACGAGGGCGGAGAAGGGCCCTTCGTCAGAGCTCTCCCGGGTCTCCTGCTGACCATTGTCTGGATTCGTGCCCTCCATCGCCGGGACATCCAGCGGCGACGGCAGAAATTCGATGACGGCATCCAGGAGAGGCTGCACGCCTTTGTTCTTGAAAGCGCTACCGCACAGGACAGGCTGCAGCCGATTCGTCACCGTGGCTCGCCTGATCGCCGCTCGCAGCTCGTCGTTGGTGATTTCCTCTCCAGAGAGATACTTCTCCAACAGATTGTCGTCCGTTTCGGCGACAGTCTCGACCATCTCTTCACGCGCCTTGAGAGCCTGCTCGGCATAGCCGTCTGGCAGGTCCACCAGCTCGAAGTCGGCACCCAGCGACTCGTCGGTATAGGCAACCCCTCGCATCTCGAGAAGATCGATGACGCCTTGAAAGCCATCCTCTTTGCCCCAGGGCAGCTGCAGAACCACCGGCGCGGCAGCCAACCGGGAGCGCATCATGGAAACGCAGCGCTCGAAGTCGGCGCCGACCCGGTCCATTTTGTTGATGAAGGCCATTCTGGGGACCCGATAGCCATCGGCTTGCCTCCAGACCGTTTCCGTCTGCGGCTCGACTCCGGCCACGGCGTCGAAAACTGCGATAGCTCCATCCAACACCCGCAGAGACCGTTCCACCTCGGCGGTGAAGTCGACGTGCCCCGGGGTATCGATGATGTTGATGCGATAGTCCTTCCAGAAGCAGGTCGTCGCGGCCGAGGTGATGGTGATCCCTCTTTCCTGCTCCTGGACCATCCAGTCCATGGTCGCGGTTCCGTCGTGCACTTCACCGATCTTGTAGTTCACCCCGGTGTAGTAGAGGATGCGCTCGGTAGTCGTCGTCTTACCGGCATCGATATGCGCCATGATGCCGATATTGCGCGTTTTTTCGAGTGAAATCTTGCGAGACATGACGATCTACCTACCCTGAGCTTCTTGGCTCTTTTCCTTTCGGCACAAAAGCGACAGCATCCCCGTGCCGTCGCAGAAACGACTTTCCATTACCCATGCGGCCTCGTTACTTCCCGCCTCTGCGGGGAATACCGGCGCTACCAGCGGTAGTGAGCGAAGGCCTTGTTGGCTTCGGCCATTCGGTGGGTATCCTCCCTCTTCTTGATAGCGGCACCACGGTTCTCCGCAGCGTCCAGCAGCTCACCCGCGAGCCGCTGATTCATGGTCTTTTCACCGCGACGCATTGCGCTTTGGAGAATCCAGCGAAACGACAGGGCCAAGCGACGATTGGGACGCACCTCCATCGGCACCTGATAGGTAGAGCCGCCTACCCGGCGCGACTTCACCTCCACCGCTGGCTTGACCCCCTCCACTGCCTTCTTGAATACCTTCAAGGGATCCTCCCCACTCCGCTCACTGACGATGTCGAGGGCGTCATAGAGGATCCGTTCGGCAACCGATTTCTTGCCGTCCTTCATGATCACGTTGATGAACTTGCTCAACAACTGAGAGTTGTAGACGGGATCAGGAAGTACTTCCCGCTTATCTGGTGCGATTCGCCTGGGCATCTCGATTCAACCTCTTACCTGCATCTCAGCTATGACTTGGGACGCTTGGCGCCATACTTGGAACGACTCTGTCGCCGGTCTTCGACGCCGACGGCGTCGAGGGTGCCACGCACGACGTGATAACGAACTCCTGGCAGGTCCTTCACACGCCCTCCACGGATCAAGACGATGGAGTGCTCCTGCAGATTGTGACCGACGCCCGGAATGTAGGTCGTCACCTCGATGCCGTTCGTCAAGCGCACACGTGCCACTTTGCGCAGCGCCGAATTCGGCTTTTTGGGTGTCTGCGTGTAAACCCGCACGCAGACTCCCCGCTTCTGCGGTGACGCCTGCAGCGCCGGACTCTTTGTCTTCGCCTTGTGGCGTTTCCGCCCCTTGCGAACCAATTGATGAATCGTCGGCATCGACCAAACTCTCCCGTATCTCTCTTCGAACGACTACAAGCCTTTATCGCACCCGTCAACGCCCACCCGAACACCCCAGCGGGTGACTGCAAGAAACTCCAAATTGAGCGAAACTACCCCTGGCCAGTCCAGGTGGACCTCAGGGACCGCCGAACCGCGCTAAGTTAGCAGTCCGAGCACCCCAACGTCAAGGGGCAAACTCGATCGCGGGGCTTCCCCTTGTCGGCTCTCTACTCGCTCTCCACTACCTCCTGAGGCAGGGCCCGAATTTCGCCCTCACTGAAGTCGAAAAGCAGCTCCTCGTCGCCTTCCAGATCATCCTCGTACACGACATCTTCCATGTGGAAGTCGTGGTATTTCGCCATCCCCGTCCCGGCAGGGATCAAGCGGCCGACGATGACGTTCTCCTTCAGACCCCGGAGGTAGTCCACCTTGCCGTAGATAGCGGCTTCGGTGAGCACGCGAGTCGTTTCCTGGAAGCTGGCCGCCGAGATGAAGCTCTCGGTCGAGAGCGAGGCCTTGGTGATGCCCTGCAGCATGGGCCGCCCGATGGACGGGCTGCCGCCCGCATCCAGCACGCGCTGGTTCTCTTCCTGGAATCGCCACTTGTCGACCTGCTCGTCGATGAGGAACTCGGTATCTCCGACCTCCTCGATCTTCACCGAGCGCATCATCTGCCGCACAATCACCTCGATGTGCTTGTCGTTGATGGATACGCTCTGCGAACGGTACACCTCCTGGATCTTGTCCACCAGGTAGCGCTGCAGCTCGTTCTCACCCAGAACCTGCAGGATGTCGTGAGGGTTGATGGGCCCATCGATCAGAGCCTCGCCAGCACGAATCCACTCTCCGTTGTGCACGTTGATGTGAACGGAGCGGGGCACCAGATACTCGCGAACGTCGCCGCTTTCGCTCTGCACCACCACCTTGCGCATGCCCTTCTGAATGTCTCCCAGCTGCACGGTGCCATCGATCTCGCTGATGATCGCCGGCTCCTTGGGGCTACGAGCTTCGAAGAGCTCCACCACGCGTGGCAGACCGCCTGTGATGTCTTTGGTCTTGGTGGTTTCGCGTGGGATTTTCACCAATACGTCGCCAGGGAATACCGACGCCCCGTCCAGCACCATGAGATGCGAACCGGTCGGCAGTAGGTACTTCTTCTCTTCCTTCCCTCGCCCAGAGACGACGACCGCGGGAGCCCGCTTCTCTGCCTGCGGTGCGTCCACGATGATGCGCTGCGACAAACCCGTCACAGGGTCGGTCTCTTCGCGCACGTTCTCGCCTTCGATGACATCGTGAAAACTGACCTTGCCTGCGATCTCGGTGAGAACGGACGAGGTGAAGGGATCCCACTCGACAAGCTCGGTTTCCGGCTTGATCTCCTGCCCGTCGCGGACCAGCAGACGGGAGCCGTAGGCCAGGGCGTAGCGCTCCAGCTCACGATCTCGCGCATCCACGATCACCAACTTGCCGTTGCGGTTGACCACCACCAGGTCGCCTTCTTTGCTCTCCACCGTCGAGACGTTGATGAACTTGACAGTACCTGGATTCGTGGCGGCGTGCTTCGACTGCTCCGAAACGCGACTGGCGGTACCCCCGTAGTGGAAGGTCCTCATGGTCAACTGCGTCCCAGGCTCTCCAATCGACTGGGCCGCAATGACACCGACGGCTTCGCCGATATTGGTCGTCCTGCTCGTAGCCAGATTGCGTCCGTAACAGGCGATACACACTCCTCGCCGGGTCTCACAGCTGAGCGCCGATCGGATCTTCACCCGTTCGATCCCTGCCGCCTGGATCGTGTTGGCAATAGATTCGGTCACCTCCTGCCCGATGCCGCACAGCAGTGCTCCACCAGCAGGGTCGTGAACATCTTCCTGACAGACTCGACCCGCGATCCGGTCCCGCAACGGCTCGAGGATGTCGCCACCCTCCATGATGGCTGTGACGAAGATGCCATCGATGGTTCCACAGTCTTCCTCGGTCACAATCACGTCTTGCGCCACGTCCACCAAGCGGCGGGTGAGGTATCCCGAATCAGCTGTCTTCAAGGCTGTGTCGGCCAAACCCTTTCGAGCTCCGTGAGTCGAGATGAAGTACTGAATGACCGACAGACCCTCTCGGAAGTTGGCCGTAATCGGGGTCTCGATGATCTCACCCGAAGGCTTGGACATCAGGCCTCGCATACCGGCCAGCTGTCGCACCTGCTCGCGAGAGCCTCGAGCACCGGAATCGGCCATCAGGCGAATGGGATTGAATTGGCCCTTCCTCTCCTCGACATCCGCCATGTCGCTGAACATCTCTTCCGAGACCTTCTCGGTCACGCGGTGCCAGATGTCGATGATCTTGTTGTGTCGCTCACCGGCCGTGATGACTCCCCCCGTGCGCTGCTTTTCGATCTGAATGACATCCGATCGCGCCTTGTCGAGGATCGCAGTCTTCTTGGCTGGGATCACCATGTCGTCGATGCCGAACGACACGCCGGCCTTGGTCGCATAGAGGAAGCTGACTTCCTTCATCTCGTCCAGCATCTTCACGGTCATGTCGTTGCCGTGCTCAATGTAGCAGTAGCCCACCAGTTCCTGGAGTGCCCGCTTCTTCAGCAATCCGTTGACAAACGGAACTTGCTCCGGCAAGTGCATATTCAGGATGACCCGGCCGACTGTGGTCTCGATCAACTGACGATCCAGCTGATCCACGTCGGCATGCAGGAGGTCCTGGTCGTGATATTGGGTCTCCAGATTGATGTAGGAGCCGGTGTAGCGGACCCGGATCTGCGCCTGGGTTTCGACGACACCCTCGTGCAGCGCCAGGAGCACAGAATCGAAGTCGTGAAAGGTGCGACCCTCGCCCTTGGCCCCTTCTCGCCGCATCGTCAAGTAGTAGGCACCAAGCACCATGTCCTGACTCGGCACGGCGAGTGGGCGGCCGCTGGCAGGGCTCAGGATGTTGTTGGACGACAGCATGAGCACATGGCTCTCGATCTGAGCCTTGGGGGATAGCGGCACATGGACCGCCATCTGGTCGCCGTCGAAGTCGGCGTTGAAGGCGGCACAGACCAGCGGATGAATCTTGATCGCCTTGCCCTCGATGAGCACCGGCTCGAAAGCCTGAATGCCGAGTCGATGCAGGGTGGGAGCACGATTGAGAAGTACCAGATGGTCCTGGATGACCTCTTCGAGGGCATCCCAGACGGCATCCTCTTCCCGTTCCACCATCTCCTTTGCGGCCTTGATCGTGCCAACCAGTTCCTTTTCTTCGAGCCGGTTGTAGATGAACGGCTTGAAGAGCTCCAAAGCCATCTTCTTCGGCAGACCGCACTGATGGAGCTGCAGCTCGGGCCCGACCACGATGACCGAGCGTCCCGAATAGTCGACTCGCTTGCCGAGGAGATTCTGCCGGAACCTGCCCTGTTTTCCCTTCAGGGTGTCGGAGAGCGATTTGAGAGGCCGGTTGTTGGAGCCTTTCAACACCCGTCCCCGCCGCCCGTTGTCGAACAGGGCATCCACCGCTTCCTGCAGCATGCGCTTCTCGTTGCGGACGATGACCTCGGGAGCCCGCAGCTCCAGCAGCTTCTTGAGGCGGTTGTTACGGTTGATGACTCGACGGTACAAGTCGTTCAGGTCACTGGTCGCGAACCGGCCACCATCGAGCGGCACCAGGGGACGCAACTCGGGAGGAATTACGGGAATGACGTCGAGAATCATCCATTCGGGCCGATGACCGCTCTTGCGGAAGGCCTCGACGACCTTCAGTCGCTTGGCGGCCTTGAGGCGCCGAATCTGACTCGTCTCGGTCTTCATGACGATGCGGAGCTCTTCGGACAGCTCGTCGGGGTCGATGCGGCTCAGCAGCTCCTTGATCGCCTCGGCACCCATGCGCGCCTCGAAAGCATCTGCCCCGAACGTGTCACGCACTTCTCGGAATCGCTCTTCGGAAAGCAGCTCGCTTTCTTCGAGTTCCGTGTCGCCCGGGTCGATGACTACGTAGCTTTCGAAATAGAGGATCCTCTCCAGGTCCCTGAGACTCAAATCCAGGAGGTGACCGATACGACTCGGCAGCCCCTTGAAGAACCAGACGTGAGAGACCGGGCTCGCCAACTCGATGTGGCCCATGCGCTCACGGCGCACGCGTGATCGGGTCACTTCCACCCCGCACTTGTCGCAGACGACACCGCGGTGCTTCATCCGCTTGTATTTGCCGCACAGGCACTCCCAGTCCGAGATCGGACCGAAGATCTTGGCGCAAAACAGACCGTCACGTTCCGGTTTGAACGTCCGGTAGTTGATGGTTTCGGCTTTCGTCACCTCGCCATGGCTCCACGAGCGAATCTTCTCCGGTGATGCCACCGAGATCTTGATCGCGTTGAAGTCCCTGAGCGCTGTCGGTTTGTTCATTGTTCGAAGGGGCTGCAAGGTGATTCCTCCTTCCCTAGGGAGTCGGTCGTCGACTTTCTCCAACCTGGTTCCGGTTCCGCCGTTAGACCTTCAAGAGCTCTACATCGAGACACAAGCTCTGAAGCTCCCGCACTAATACGTTGAAGGACTCGGGCAGACCCGGATCCTCGGGGACATCTCCCTTCACCAGGGCTTCGTAAATACGACTACGGCCTTCCACGTCATCGCTCTTGACTGTGAGCAATTCCTGCAAGGTGTAGGCCGCGCCGTAGGCCTCCAATGCCCAGACCTCCATCTCACCGAACCTCTGACCACCAAACTGGGCCTTGCCTCCCAGCGGCTGCTGCGTGATCAGCGAGTATGGGCCAATGGAGCGAGCGTGAATCTTGTCGTCTACCAAGTGGGAGAGCTTCAGCATATAGATGTAGCCCACCGTCACTTCCTGCTCGAACGGCTCTCCGGTCATGCCATCGTGGAGCGTCGCCTTACCCGAGGAGGGCAGATTGGCATCGGCGAGGAAGCCCTTGAGATCCGACTCATGCGCCCCGTCGAACACCGCGGTCGCGAAATGCAACCCCAGTATCTGACCCGCCCAGCCGAGATGCGTCTCCAGAATCTGCCCGACGTTCATTCGACTGGGAACACCCAGCGGGTTCAAGACGATCTCCACTGGCGTTCCATCCGGCAGATACGGCATATCCTCTTCCGGCAACACACGCGAGATGACGCCCTTGTTACCGTGCCGACCAGCCATCTTGTCGCCGACCTGCAGCTTGCGCTTCATGGCGACATAGACCTTGACGAGCTTGATGACGCCTGGCGGCAGCTCATCGCCCTTCTGCAGAAGCTGGATCCGCTCCTCGTTGACCTTGTGCAGGACTTCGATAAAGGAGTCCGTGCTGCGATAGACCTCGGCCACGGTCTTGAGAAGCTTCTTGTCCGAAATCGGCAGACGCTGGACTTCTTGCCGACTGAGCGCTTCGAGGGCCTTCAAGGTGACCTTGTCGCCCTTCTTGAGCAGCTTCTCGCCGGCACGACTGCCGACGGCCGCAGTCACCTTGGCGCCCACCATCAGATCGGTGATCTTCTTGTTGCGCTCTTCGGTATAGATCCGCACCTGGTCTTTGATGTTCTTCTCGAGCCTGGCGATCTCCGATTCCTCGATCTCCTGTGCCCGAATGTCCTTCTCGACACCCTTGCGAGAGAAGATCTTCACATCGACCACCGTTCCTTCGATGCCCGGTGGTACCTTGAGGCTGGCGTCGCGCACGTCGCCAGCCTTCTCGCCGAAGATGGCTCGCAGGAGCTTCTCTTCAGGGGTCAGCTGAGTCTCGCCCTTTGGCGTCACCTTGCCAACGAGAATGTCGCCCGGCTTGACCGTGGCTCCGATGCGCACGATGCCGCTGTCGTCCAGATCTCGCAGCGCGGACTCGGAGACATTGGGAATGTCGCGCGTGATCTCCTCGGGACCCAACTTCGTGTCCCTGGCCTCGATCTCGAATTCCTCGATGTGAATCGAGGTGAAGTAGTCGTCTTTGACCAACCGCTCGGAGACCAGGATCGCGTCCTCGAAGTTGTAACCCCGCCAGGGCATGAAAGCCACCAGCACGTTCCGCCCCAGGGCCAACTCTCCTTCATCGGTGCTGGGACCGTCGGCCAAAACATCACCCTTTCGGACCCTCTTCCCCTGATCCACCACCGGTTTCTGGGTCACGCAGGTATTCTGATTGGAACGCCGGAACTTGGTCAGCTGATAGATGTCGGCACCGAAATCCTTCGCCTCGCCGGTATCCGCGTCCTCGCCCTCGACACGAACGATGACCCGTTCCGAGTCGACAGAATCGACGATGCCGCCCCGCTTGCAGAGCACAACGGCGCCGGAGTCACGAGCCACGATGGACTCGAGCCCGGTACCCACGATCGGCGCCTCACTGCGCAGCAGCGGTACAGCCTGCCGTTGCATGTTCGAACCCATCAGAGCGCGGTTGGCGTCGTCGTGCTCGAGAAAGGGGATCAACGCGGCCGCCACGGACACCAACTGCTTCGGACTGATGTCCATGTAGTCCACGCGGTCCCGCTCTACCGTTACGAAATCGCCTCCGGATCGCGAGGTAACTCGCTCCTCGACCAGGTTGCCTCGATCGTCGACCTCGGCGTTGGCCTGGGCAATGATGTATTTTTCTTCTTCCCAGGCCGTCAGATACCAGGCATGTGGCTCACCGTCGACCTGCCGCTTGCGCCCACGTTTGAGCTTGTTGTTGGCGGCCTCCAACTCGTCGCCGGTCACGATCTGACCGAGCTTGAAGGGACCGTCGCCGATCCTCGTAACTCTGAAGTGATCGATGACGCGACCACCTTCGACCTTTTTGTAGGGACTCTCGATGAAGCCGTACTCGTTGACCCGAGCATAGGTTGCCAGGGACGAGATCAAGCCGATATTGGGCCCTTCAGGAGTTTCAATGGGACAGATGCGGCCATAATGGGAAGCATGGACGTCGCGAACCTCGAACCCAGCCCGCTCTCGGGACAAGCCCCCCGGCCCCAAGGCCGACAGACGCCGCTTGTGGGTGACCTCGGAAAGCGGGTTCGTTTGGTCCATGAACTGCGAAAGCTGTGATGAACCGAAGAACTCCTTGATCGCCGCGATCACCGGCTTCGAGTTGATCAGGTCATGCGGCATCGCCGAGTCGATGTCCTGGTGGACGGACATCTTCTCCTTGATGGCCCGCTCCATGCGAACCAGACCAACTCGGAACTGGTTCTCCAGCAACTCCCCGACAGTCCGCACGCGCCGATTGCCGAGATTGTCGATGTCATCGACCCTGCCGACGTCTCGATGCAGGCGGAGGAAGTACTCGACCACCTTCAGGAAGTCGTCGGCCGACAGGGTCTTCTGATCCACCGGCACTTCGGTGTCGAGCTTGATGTTGAACTTGAACCGCCCGACACGAGAGAAATCGTACCGCTTGGCGTCGAAGAACATGCCATAGAACAGAGACCGAGCGCTCTCCAGAGTCGGCGGGTCACCCGGTCGCATGCGGCGGTAGATCTCGATCAGGGCATCCTTGGCATTGGTGGTGTGGTCCTTGGCCAGGGTGTTGGTCAAGATGTTCCCAACGACCTCCCAATCGGGAAAGAAGAGCTCCAGATCGGTGTGCTTGCGACCCTTGAGACGGTCCTCGAGATCTTCCGGCACCAGCTCGTTGGCCTCGAACAGCACTTCGCCCGTGTCCAGGTCCACAACGTCGGAGATGAAAAGGGCTCGATCGAGATCGGCGATCCGCACAGACTCCTCGAGATCCTTGCCCTTGTCGAGCGTCTCGATACCAGCCTCATCCAGCTTCAAGCCGGCGAACAGGCGATAGGCATTGCGTCGACCGCGACTATGGCGATCCTTCAGCCTTTCCTGCTCGAGCACCGCCGGAGGAATCGACAAGACCAACTTGCCCCTGCCGGCCGGCTTGGCGGGAATCGGCGTATAGAACCGCCGCAGAATCGCTTCATTGTCCTCGAGGCCAAGAGCGCGCAGAAAGACCGTGCCATGAAACTTGCGCTTGCGGTCGATCCGAATGCTCAAGACTTCCTTCTGGTCATACTCGAACTCGACCCACGAGCCGCGATAGGGAATGATCTTGGCCAGGAAAGAGCGGGGAGTTTGCTTGGTGAAGAACACTCCCGGGCTGCGGTGCAACTGACTAACGATGACCCGCTCCGTGCCATTGATGACGAAGGTGCCATTGTCGGTCATCAGCGGAATGTCACCGAAGTAGACCTCTTCCTCCTTGGCGTCACGCATCATTCGGGCGCCAGTCTCGGGATCCTTGTCGAAAACAAAGAGCCGAAACGTCACGCGAAGCGGCACGGCGTGGGTCATTCCCCGCTCCTGGCACTCCGAGATCGAGTAAGTGAGCTGCAGATCGACCGGATTGCCGCAGATGTCGCAGCGCGTCACCCGATTCTTGTTGATCACGCCGCACTCGGGACAATCCACGGTCTCTTCGTGCGGATGTTCGGTCATGATCTTGGCACTGCAGTTCGAACAGGTCATGCGCAGATACTCGAGACCACTGAGCTCGCCGCACTTACATTGCCAGTCGCCGATGGTGTACTTCACGAAATCGAGAGAACAGGTTTCCCTGAAGTCGGAGAACGGAAAAATGCTCGTGAAGACCGCCTGCAGACCCCGGCCTTCCCGCTCGTCGGGAAGCAGGTTCATCTGCAGAAACCGCTCATAGGACCGACGCTGCACGTCGATGAGATTCGGGATCGCCAGAGACGTCCGAATCGTCGAAAAATCCTTGCGCTCGCGGTTCTGATCCTGGGTTGTAATTTCCATAAGAGAGGCTCCTAAGGTCTCTTCCGAGTCGGAAAATCAGGCGGGGCTAGACCAGGCCACCGCCCTCGGCGCGTTCTACCGAGTCAGACGCATACCCCTACCGGCCGCACCGACTGGCGCGACTGCAGGAAGGGAATGTCGTGAGCCCGTTGGCACCCGATCGTGCGTCGAGGCTTTCGTTCCGCAAATGGGTTCGCTAGTTTCAACAGGTAAAGTCGCCCACTTGGGCTTCATTACTTGATCTCTACCTGAGCGCCCACTTCTTCGAACTTCTTCTTCATTTCTTCGGCCTCGTCCTTGGAGACGGCTTCTTTCACCGTCGCTGGGGCCGACTCGACAAGGTCCTTGGCATCCTTCAGACCGAGGCTGGTGACCTCGCGAACCGCCTTGATGACATTGATCTTCTTGTCACCGATAGCGGTCAATACCACATCGAACTCTGTCTGCTCCTCAGCCGCGGCGTCGCCACCGCCGGCACCAGGAGCTGCCGCTGCCATGGGTACGGCAGCTGCCGCCGCCGAGACGCCGTAGTGCTCCTCGAGCTCTTTGACCAAACCATTGAGCTCCAGAACTGTCATCTCATCGATCTGCTTGATGAAGTCTTCTGCTGCGATCGCCATTTCTCTCGGTCTCCTCTATCACTGAAAATCGGACTCAATTTCTTCTTGCTACGAGAGGTGTTCCTGCACCCCCTCGGCCAACTCTTGTCCCTGCTACTCGGATCCTTCCTTCTGCTGCCGAACCTGATCCAGCACCACTACGAACTGCTTCGGCAGGGCACCCAGGATTCGGACGAAGCTGGTGATCGGCGACTGCAGCAGATACACGAGCTTGGTAATCAACTCTTCTCGGCTCGGCAGCGAGGCGATCTCCTTGACCTCCTGCGCTTCGATGAACTGACCTTCAACCAGACTGGTCTTGAACTCGAGAGCCGGGACTTCCTTCGCATACTCGGTCAGGGTCTTGGCCAGTGAGACTGGGTCGTCCTCGCTGTAGGCAACAGCGGTTGGGCCCTCGAACTCACTCTTGAGCTCCTCGAGCACCTTGCCATCGATGGCTCTCAGCACCAATCGGTTCTTGACGACCGTATAGGTGCCGCCGATCTCGCGAATCCGGCGTCGAAGCTCGGTCACCTGTGGCACCGAGATCCCCTTGTAACTAATCAGAAAGACATGCGGCGCAGCCGCCAGCCCCTCCTGGTAGCTTTCGACCAACTGTTCCTTTTTCTGACGACTCAGCGGCATCTTCGATTCCCCTAGGCCTCCGCAACCGCGAACGCGGTTTCATCGACCCGGATCCCGGGACCCATGGTCGAGGAGACGCTCACCGACTTGACGTATTTGCCTTTGGCAGAGGCGGGGCGGGCCTTGAGCACCGCACCGATCAACGCCTCGACATTCTCCTGAAGCTGCTCGGCAGAAAACGACGCCTTCCCAAATGGCGCGTGCACGATGCCGGCCTTGTCGACGCGAAACTCGATCTTTCCCGCCTTGATCTGCTCGACGGCCTGACCGACATCGAAGGTCACGGTACCGGTCTTCGGATTGGGCATCAGGCCCCTTGGGCCCAGCACCCGACCAAGACCACCGACAACCTTCATCATGTCCGGAGTCGCCACCACGGCGTCGAAGTCGAGCCAACCCTCTTTGACCTTCTTGGCCATCTCGTCTCCACCCACGTGGTCGGCGCCGGCATCTTCGGCTTCTTTCACCTTCTCGCCGCCAGCAAAGACCAATACCCGCACACTCTTGCCGGTGCCGTGCGGCAGGGCAACGGTGCCCCGAACCATCTGGTCGGCATGCCTGGGATCGACTCCCAGGCGCATGGCGACCTCCATGGTCTCGTCGAACTTGGCGAACGCCGACTCCTTGGCGAGCCCAACTGCCTCCGACAGGCTGTACGGATGGGACTCCACCTTCTCACTTGCCTGCTTGAAATTCTTGCCGTGACGTGCCACGAATAATCCTCCAACCGCGCTGACGACTAGCCCTCTACCTCGATACCCATGGAGCGGGCCGTGCCCTCGATGATGCGCACCGCAGCCTCCAGGCTGGCGGCATTGAGATCCGGATCCTTGGTCTTGGCGATTTCCTCGACCTGAGCCCGCGTCACCTTCCCCACCTTTTCCCGATTGGGCTCGCCAGAGGCCTTCTCGATACCGGCCGCCTTCTTCAACAGCACGGCGGCAGGCGGCGTCTTGGTTATGAAGGTGTAGCTGCGGTCGGCGTAGACGGTAATCACCACGGGGATGATCATGCCGTTCTCACTCTGGGTACGGGCGTTGAACGCCTTGCAGAAGTCCATGATGTTCACACCAGCCTGACCCAGGGCCGGGCCGACCGGCGGCGCCGGCGAAGCCTGACCGGCCGGTATCTGGAGCTTGATCTGCCCAACGACTTTTTTGGCCATTACTCTCGTGTCCTCACGCGCTCTTCAAGAAAAACTAGAGTTTCTGAACCTGACTAAAATCCAATTCAACGGGCGTTGCCCGACCGAAGATCGTCACCATGACCTTGAGGGTGTTGCGGTCCAGATTGACGTCTTCAACCACGCCGGTGAAGTTATTGAATGGTCCGTCTATAATCTTGACCGGCTCGCCCTTATCGAAGATGTACTTCGGCTTCGGCTTCTCGCGTGCGCTGACCACCTGCTGCAGAATCTGTTCGACCTCTTCCTGCGTCAGCGGCGTCGGCTTCTTGCCACTACCGACGAACCCCGTAACTTTCGGGGTGTTCTTGACCACGTGCCAGGCGGCGTCCGACATCACCATTTCAACCAGGATGTAGCCAGGGAAGAACTTGCGCTGCGTCTCCTTCTTCTTGCCACCCCGATACTCGACGATGGTCTCGGTGGGAATGTGGATCTCACCGAAAGCTTCGCCCATCTCCAGGGCCTCGGCTCGCTGGCGCAGCGTCTCTTTGACTCTGTCCTCGAAGCCGGAATAGGTATGAACGATGTACCACCTCATGCCCGGCTTCCCCGGCTCTGCACTACCATTGCTGGCCTCGTTGCCTGTCGCCGTAGTCATCATCCAAGCACCCTGATAATGCCTTCGTAGAGCTTGATGATCACGATATCGGCCATCCAGAGATAGAAGGCGAAGATGACACTGGTGATAATTACGACAATCGTCGTGGAGATCACCTCGTCCCGCGGCGGGAAGGTCACCTTCTTCAACTCCGACCGTGTCTCGGACAAGAAAGTCTTGATCTTCCTGTAGCCTTCGCTGATCGATACCACGTCCTGGCCTCTCGACGGCTAGTCATCGATTCCGACTCCCAACGTCCCGGACGGCTTGCGAGCCTCGCCCAAGACTAGTGAGTCTCAGAATCTCTACAACCTCTTCAACAAAACCCGTGGAGACGATGGCAGGCCAGGAGGGATTCGAACCCCCAACATTCGGTTTTGGAGACCGACGCTCTACCAGTTGGAGCTACTGGCCTGTACTGCCCCCCTACCTGTCTCTCGAGTCGACCCCCTACTCGATGATCTCGGTGACGGTGCCGGCGCCGACCGTTCGGCCGCCTTCACGAATCGCGAAACGAACGCCCTTTTCCATGGCGATCGGCGCGATCAGCTCTACCGTCAGGTTCACGTTGTCGCCCGGCATCACCATCTCCGTACCCTCCGGCAATGTCGACGACCCCGTCACATCCGTCGTGCGAAAGTAGAACTGCGGACGATAGCCGTTGAAAAACGGCGTATGGCGCCCACCCTCGTCCTTGCTCAGCACGTAAACCTCACCCTTGAACTTCGTGTGCGGCGTAATCGAGCCCGGCTTCGCCAGCACCTGACCACGCTCCACCTCGTCCTTCTTCGTACCCCGCAGCAGCACGCCGATGTTGTCGCCCGCCTGCCCCTGATCCAGCAGCTTGCGAAACATCTCGACGCCCGTGACGACCGTCTTCGTCGTCGGACGAATACCGACGATCTCGATCTCCTCACCCACCTTCACAATGCCACGATCGACTCGGCCCGTTACCACCGTGCCACGACCGGAAATCGAGAAAATATCCTCGATCGGCATCAGAAAGTCCTTGTCCACGTCGCGCTCCGGCTCGGGGATGTAGCTGTCCAGAGCCTCCATCAGCTCGAAAACCGTCTCGGCTTCCGGCGCGTCCGCGTCCTCGGCCTCCAGAGCCTTGAGCGCCGAGCCCCGGATCACCGGAATGTCGTCGCCAGGAAAGTCGTACGACGACAGCAGGTCCCGGACCTCCAGCTCCACCAGGTCGAGCAGCTCGGGATCATCCACCATGTCCGTCTTGTTCAGGTACACCACGATATACGGCACCCCGACCTGACGCGCCAGCAGCACGTGCTCTCGGGTCTGCGGCATCGGACCGTCCGCCGCTGAGACCACCAGCACCGCACCGTCCATCTGCGCCGCGCCCGTGATCATGTTCTTCACATAATCGGCGTGACCCGGACAGTCCACATGGGCGTAGTGACGCTTCTCCGTCTCGTACTCCACATGCGCTGTGGCGATCGTAATCCCGCGCTCCTTCTCTTCCGGAGCCTTGTCGATCTCGTCGAAGGCGATGAAGCTCGCCATCCCCTTCTTCTCCAGTGCCTTCGTGATCGCCGCCGTCAACGTCGTCTTACCATGATCGACGTGACCAATCGTCCCCACATTCACGTGCGGCTTCGTGCGCTCAAACTTCTCCTTGGCCATGGCGGTTCCGTTCTCCTCCTGAAAGGTTAGCGACCCTGCAGGTAGTTGCAGCGGTTCAATTTCAATTCAATAGTGTCTCGGTGCGCCTGGAGCCCACGACCGGATTTGAACCGGTGACCTCTTCCTTACCAAGGAAGTGCTCTACCCCTGAGCTACGTAGGCGTCGGCTAGACCGCAAACCCCCTTGCCACTCGGCATCCTTCGAGCGGCTAGCGGAATTTGTGAGTATAGCCCTTCTTTTTACGCCTGTAAAGCCCCGAATTCCTTGACCATCCCGCCGACCCTTGAGGGCCTGTCCGGGGGGCGTCGCAATGCGCAGCGGGAGTCTCTCAGATTCCCACCATCTCCACAACCCCAGGAGCCGGCAATAGACCCGACAGCTCCTGCAGGGAGCCCGGGGGGCCTCTAGTCTCCTCGGGAACGAGGCTCGGGATTCAGAATGGAGCGGGAGACGGGAATCGAACCCGCGACCAACGGCTTGGAAGGCCGAGACTCTACCACTGAGTTACTCCCGCTTGAAGAGAAAATGGTGGAGGTGGATGGATTCGAACCACCGTAGGGCTTTGCCCGGCAGATTTACAGTCTGCTGCCTTTGACCACTCGGCTACACCTCCACGCAGTCGCGAATAGTAGCAAACTCGAACCTCGTCAACCAGTCTCGTTCTCCACTCGTCGCAAATTCTCCCTTGGCACCCAGCCTAAGGAGACAGCAACTCTCAGATTTCGCCTGGCTCCAGACGGCCGCCTGCTACATCTCAGCTGACCCGGCCTCCGGATACAGGTGGACATCGCGTTGTGGAAAGGGAATCGAGCAACCGGCGGCCTCCAGCTCTTCCTTGAATCGTCGCGTCAGATCGAACTTCACGCCGAAGTAGTCCTCAGCTTTGCACCACGGCCTGACAACGAAGTTGACTGAAGAGTCGCCGAGCTCGGCCACCGCGATCTGTGGCGTTGGATCTGCCAGGACGCGATCGTCTTCCTGAATCACGCGCCGCATGGTCTCCATGGCAAGCCCCAGGTCGTCGTCATAGGAGACTCCCATGACCATATCCACACGGCGGGTCTCGTAGCCATTCATGTTCTTGATCGTGGTGCCGTAGACCTGAGAATTGGGCACCGTGATCTTGATGTTGTCGGGACTGGTCAATGTGGTCGTAAAAATACCGATCTCCTGCACCGTGCCGAGGGTACCGCCAACCTCGACGACATCACCCACCCGAAAGGGCCGGAAGATCAACAGCATGATCCCCGACGCGAAGTGGGACAGGGTACCCTGCAGCGCCAAACCGACGGCCAGGCCGGCGGCACCGAGAATGGCGATCAGCGAAGTCGTCTGGATTCCGAACAGACCGAGCACGGCGATGAGAACCACCGCAATCGCCAGGTAGTAAACCATGCTGCTCAAGAACGGAATCAGAGTCGCATCGACTTCAGCTTTGGTCATGGCCCTGCGGGTGAGCTTGCGGAGTAGCCCAGCGACCATGCGGCCGATGATCAACAGCGCAATGGCACCGACGACCTTGAGACCCCACTGAGTGAGCAGCTCCACGGACACAGCCGTAACTTCCTCGATATTCATGTCATCTACCCTCCGGTCAACATCGATTTGACAGGCAAAAAGACGGGACGCCCAAACCAGCGCCCCTCTCGGCCGGCCTCTAGGGCCGCCGACTATACCCCAGTCAGTCGAGCGCTCGGCCGAGCTCTTCGGCCTTGACGTCCTACTCCACCGGCGGGATGCGCAGAACCTGACCTGGATAGATTTTGTCCGGATCGGTCAGCATCGGCTTGTTGGCCTCGAAGATGACCGGGTATTTCATCGCATCGCCGTAGTACTTCTTGGCAATCAACGAAAGGCTCTCACCGCTGGCTACAGTATGGAACTGCGCCTCCGGCTCAGGAGCGCTTACCTCGATCCGATCGTCGACCCTGGCAATTCCGACGGTATTTCCGACGGCCAGAATCACCTTCTCCTTGGTGGCCTGGCCGGCGACCGTACCGCTGATCGTGGCGACGTCACCATCGACCTTGACCGCCAGCTCCTGGATTTCCAGCCCAAGACTCTCGACTTCGTTGGCGAGGGCCATGGCCCGCCGCCGGTTGTTGATGTCCTGCTTCTCCGCTGCGCTGTATTGCTGAGTCATGTCCTTGGGTTCCGGAGCTTTGACGTCCTTCCCAGACCCCTTCATGAAATCGAAAAATCCCATTACCTTCTCCTTTCAGTCGTTGCAATCGTCTCAGGAGGGTGCGAGCCCCTCATCAACAAGCCTTCAAAACAATCCAGGAGGATCCGAGGTCCTCGCAAAGCTGCCGAGCGCCTGTCGTTCTAGGATCCAGGCGCACCGAACGTGTCACAGGCATCCAGATCGCCTGTTTCCAAACCACGTCGGAACCACTTTGTCCTCTGCCTCGAGGAACCGTGTGTGAACGCATCCGGGTTCACGTACTGCCCGGACATTCTCTGGATGCGATCATCTCCGATCGCTGCCGCAGCATTCAGACCTTCCTCGACATCCCCAGCTTCGAGAATATCGCGGCGCGCCGTCGAGTATCCCCACAGGCCGGCCAGGCAGTCTGCCTGCAGCTCCATCAGGACTGAAAAGTCGTTCGCCATCCGAGGTCGATCTCGCTGCCTTCGACGAACCTCCTGCTCGACGCCAGTGATCTTCTGCACGTGATGCCCGATCTCGTGGGCCAGCACGTAGGCCTGAGCGAAATCGCCCGAGGCACCGAAACGCCGGCGCAGCTCGTCATAGAAACCCAAATCGATGTAGACCTTCTCATCGGCCGGACAATAGAACGGTCCCGTAGCTGCCGAAGCCAAGCCGCAGGCAGACCGTACTACGTCTCGAAATAGCACCAGCTTGGCATCACGGTACTGAACGCCATAACGGGGCAAGTTCTTGGCCCAAACCGCTTGCACGTCGTCGAGCACGAACGAAACAAAATCGACGAGCTCCTCTTCCTGTGGGTTTGCCTGGTAAGAACCATCCTGGACCTGCGAGGACGGCTGCGGCTGTCCACCGCCACCACCGCTCATCATTAGCAGTGGCAGCGGATTCCAGCCCATCAGATAGCTGATCACCAGGATGAAGATCATGCCTCCACAACCCAGCGGTGCCGGCCGGCGGTAGGCGGGCTTCTGGGCCCGGCGATCTTCTATGTTTCGACTTCTGCCCGATGATGTCCAACGCATTGGTCAGCTGGCCTCAGATCTTCTTGATGTCGTCAGCTACGTCCTTGGCGGCATCGGCTACGTCGTCAGCCACATCTTCAGCGGCATTCTCCGCCATTCCCAGGGCTTCTTTGGCCTTGTCGGCAACCGAGTCGGCGGCACCGGCGGTGGCGTCCCAGGCATCCTCGGCCGTATCGGCGATCGCCTTGCCCGCATCGCTGGCCATCTTCCCGGCTTCTCCGGCCAGCTCCTCCGCCTTGTCCAAGGCCTCCTCGCCCATCTCCTTGGTCTTCTCGTACGCGCCCTCTGCCATCTCCTTGGCTTTGTCCCAAGTGTTCTTCGTTTCGTCAGTCATCTCTCCATCTCCTCTCTTTGTCAGCTCTGCTTGAGAAAGGCTCCGAGCAAGCTGGAACCCATTTCGGTGACTTCGTCCATGATGCTGCCATCCTGGTCGGCATCCAACAGTCGATTCAGCATGCCGGCTGCCTCGGGCGCTCGCGACTGGATCAGACCCTGCTCACGCTCGAGCATGGAGGCCAATCCGGACGCATCCAGGCCTTGAGCGCGTTGCTGCCGTCCAAGGTATCCCAGCACTAGCGGTGCCGCCATCGCCAGCATCTGGCCGACGGATCCGCGGTCCAATCCCGACGACCGACTGAGCGCGGTCTCGACCTGATCCTGACGCTCGCCGAAGGCATGGCGAAGGATCCCGGAACCCGCAGCGGCAGCTCCGGCTCCCGCCAGGTAGCCCGCCACATCGTCCATGATGCTGCCGTCGTGGTCGCGGTCGAGCGCGGCCAGTAGGCCCACCGCGCCGTCGGTCGAGGCAGCGTTGCGGGATAGGCCAGCGAGCAGGGCCGGCAAAGCACCGCTCAGCAACTTAGTGACATCGTTTTCCCCGAGACCGGTCGACCGGCTCATCTGGCCGATACCGCCCGAGTCCTGCAGGGAACTCATCAGTTCATCGAGTGCTGAGGCCATGGCTTCAGTCCTTGAGCACGAACGTGACCTTCAGGTTGACACGGTACTCGACGATCTCGCCGTCATCGACCTTCACCTTCATCTCATTGACCCACGCTCCCTGGATCTTGTCCAGGGTCTCGTCGGCCCGCTTGATGCCCTTCTTGATCGCATCGTCGAAGCTCTCCTTGGAAGATGAGGAAATCTCAGTAACTTTGGCTACAGACATTGGTTACTCCTTTCAGATTATGACGAGTCGCTGGCCGCCTCCTGGCTACCGACTCTGCTCGAATTGACCAGCGGCTCAGAAACACCTTCCGATACCGGGGTCAAAGATGAAAAGGTCCTGCTCTTCAGTGAAGTCGCAAAAGACGGCCGGCGTAATCGAGAGACTCCCGACATGGAAATCCCTGCGGAATCCAGCCCTAATCACGAAACCTCTTTCACCCGAGTGCGACAGGTGCTGGAGAGTTGATGATTCTGGTCCTACTTGAAGATGTTCAGCGCCTTCAGGATGGCGATCAGAATCACGGCCCCGCCGATCGCAAACAACCAACGCATGAAGCCACCGCCTGCGGCCATCCCCAGCACTCCAGCCAGCCAGAAACCCAACGCCGAACCGACAATTCCGACGATGACATTGGCGATGATTCCCATCTGCACATTGGTTTTCATAATCAAGCTGGCAGCCCAGCCGATGACTCCGCCTACGATCAAACTGATAATCAGATCCCACATGGCTCAACTCTCCTTCTGTTTAGGTCAGTCGCTCATCTTACCTCGAATCCTGCTCAGATTTCGCCTGCGCGATCCTCCTCTGGTGGAGGCGACAGGCTGACGTTGGTCTCCTCCAGTGCCCCCAGATCGCGCTTGACCTGACGCAACTGACTCCCCTTCTTCAACGATGACGGGAGACCGGCCAGGTAGCCGATCAAGATCCCAATACCGAGTGTCAGAATCAGGATCAATGCTAGTGAGGCATCCCACTCCCAACCCAAAAAAGAGACCGTGATGACGGTCGAATTCTGGATTGCGAAAAGAGCAGTGACAGCTGCGAGAACAATAGCGATGATCAGGAATATAGGCATAACAGATCTCCTGTAACTTTAGCCGCGCCGCGCCGATTCCAGACTGCATCAGCCGGCCCCGTAAATCATGGCCGAGGCGCAGTCTCTCGATCTATGCGGCCTATCCTAAGATCTTACAATGGGGTCGAGGGACCCGACAATCCGAATTGCGCAACCTTCGCTGCGGCCAGATGGCGACGTCCCCTGCAAGTGCCGAGCTCCGGGCGACAAAGCCAGGTCCTCGAATTAGCGATCTGCGAGGCCCCCCGACTCGAGCCACTGCCGAAGCGGCCGCTGGGACGCTTCATAGCCGATCTTCGCCACCTTCTCGACAGCATCGAACTCGAGCAGACCGATACCGGAGGCATTGATGCTGAGATAAAGGTCGGCCAGGCCCTCGCGCAGCATCTCAGCGCGGGCGCCTTCCGACCCGACGAACATCGAGCGCATGATGGTGTTCCCAAGAGTCGGAACGGGCAGAGACTTGAGTCCCGGCAGGACCTTACCCAGGGCGAGACGCCAACCCGAAACACTCAGCCCGTAGTCGCCCTTGGCTCGAGGCCCGCGGGGCGGAAGAACGTCGACCGCAATGACCGGGCCGCTCGGATTGATCTCGCGCATGGCGTCGATCGGCAGGTTGTTCAGCACACCACCATCCACCAGCAGATCGTCGCCCTCCGGCACCGGCGGCAGAACTCCTGGTATCGCGACACTGGCTCGAACCGCGCGCACCGCGGAGCCCCGCCGGTGAACCACCGTTCGGCCCGTCGTGAGATTGGTCGAAACGCAGTAGTAGGGGATCCACAGATCCTCGATATCCCACGACCCGCCGCCCTTCTCGATCGACGCAGTGATCCGTCGACCGGCCAGTAGCGAAGCGAACGGCAGGGTGTAATCGAGAAGTGATCGAAAATGGTGAGAGATCGTCTCCAGCCCCTGTTCGGCAGACTGTCCCTGAGCCGTAGGTCCGGCCACCGGGGCACCGATGCTGCTACCGCCAATCATGTCGATCGGGATACCCAGCTCCTCCATCGCTCGAATGACTCCGAGATGTGCGAATCCCCGCGCTCCCCCGCCACCGAGCACCAGACCGACGGCCCGATCGCCGATGATGCGGGCCAGGCGAGCCAGGTCACCGGCGTGATCCCGACGCAAGTGATAACAGGACTCGACGTGGCGGGAATCCAACCACCTGGCGGTGTTCCGAGGTCTGTCCAGATCGGGTGGGTGCAACAGGACAAGGCTACGCTGTGGGGCTCTGACACCCTGCCACCGAGCCTCGAGCCGCTTCTCCATCTCTCCAGTCCGCGGGTCGCCCGAATCGTCGGCGAAGTAGAGGCAGCGATCCGATTGCCGGGCGCATCGCTCGGTCCAGGCCGTCCAAGTGGAATCGGCCACGTATAGAACGAACCGGTAGTTCTCCTCACGCTCGTGCAACCAACGAGAGAGGCGCAGGTAGGTCGGGTCGCTGTCTGAGGATTGGGCTATCCGACTGACGCCGAGTGCCCGATCGACTTCGTCACTGGTCAGAACCGCGACCGAGCCGTAAACCCGCAGGTGTTCGACCAACGGGCCGAGTACCGGCACGAGATCGAGAGCGGGATCCAGGGCAACGATTCCAGTGCATGATCCTCGCTTGTGACCTGGTACATGAATATGGCTGTGGCGTTGCAGGCGGTCGGCGATGATGTGCGACAGATTGCGCAGCGACTCCGGTCGCTTCTCGATCAGGCGGTGGAAGCCCCGCCGCGATATGCGGGCCAGGTCTGTATCGCGCACCGCGTAGACTGTGGCCGAGCGGCTGTCACCTGTCAGCAGGGCCATCTCACCGAGCACCTCACCCCTGCCCAGCTCGTTCAAAGTGCGCTCCCCACCGGCCGCCAGATCGATCACCACACGAACGCGCCCACTCATCACGATGTACGCCGAGTCCCCGGGATCGCTCTGCTGAAAGAGGGTCTCGCCGCCCGCCAGGGTGATGAGCTCGACCTCAGACTCCAGGTCGCGAAGGACATCGAGCTCGTCGACCTTGAAGGGCCCGAAGAGCTCGTTCAGGTAGGTGGCGAGCTGCGACTCCTGCATCCACTCGATGACCATCTCCGAGATCTTCAGCCAGGTCTCCGAGTCGCGCTCGAGAAGCTTGTCGAAACCCTGACGGGAGAGTGCCGCGAGACTGCAGTCCGCGGTTGCCCGCACCACCGCGGAATGGGTTCCGCCGGCCAGCAGGGCGCCGACCCCGAGGAGATCTCCTGGCGCCATTTCACGGACGATTAGCTCGCGACCGTCCTCGCCGACCGTGCTGGCTACGAGGCTGCCACGGACAACGATGAAAACGCGGTCGACAGTCTCGCCGAGCTCGATGAGTCTGTCGCCCTTCGCGCAGGCCACCTCTTCGAGGTCGCCGACGAACTCCCGCACCTCCGTCTCGCTCAATCGAGCCAGATATCCGCTGTGCGCTCGCAGCTCCAGAAGCTTCTGAAGAAGGGACTCGTCACTTGTAGAATCGGTCATTCAAACTGACTCATGAAATACCGTTCAGAAGACTCTGGCGGCGAAGGGTACTTGGAGCCGGCACCCGGATTCGAACCGAGGACCTGCTGTTTACAAGACAGCTGCTCTACCCCTGAGCTATGCCGGCATATCGACCCCGGTCCACCGAATACTCGCAGCCCTGGTCGGAACGCAGAAGTGTAGCCGCAGCCCGACGCCCGAGCAAGAACTCAGGATCGACGAGCATCCTTGGGATCTCGAAGCTCGTCAGGACCCGTCGTTCTTCGCGGTGGTGCGCTGCCTCACCGCCTCAAAGAGGATGGCTGCGGCAGCTGCGGAGACGTTCAAGGATTCGACCCGACCGCGCATCGGCAGGGCCACCAACTCGTCACAGAGCTCACGCGTTCGGGATCGCAGGCCATTCGCTTCGCCTCCGAAGCAGAGCACGACCTTACCCTTAAGATCGATCTCCCACGCTGGGCGTCCTTCGGCAGCGGCTCCGTAGACCCAGTATCCCGCTTCTTTGAAGCGGCTGATCTCGGCCGCCGTGTTGGTTATGCGCTCCACATCGAGCCACTCGCTGGCTCCGGCCGAAGCCTTGACGACGGTCGGCGACAAGGGCGCTGAGCCCCGATCCCGGACCTGGACCCTGCCGACCCCTGCCCCCTCGCACACCCGCAGGATGGCGCCCAGATTGCGCGGATCCTGGACATCCTCGAGCAGCACTACGAGGTCGCTGTCGCGAGTCGATTCCAGGTCGGTGGCGGTGGCCGCCGCGAGCTCGGCAGCGAAGCCGTTGTGAACTCCTGGCACCCTTCGGGACAGATCTCCCTCGGCCACCTGCTCTACCTTCACCGAGTACTTCGTGCAGAGATCTTCGATATCCCGACGGCGGCGGTTCGCAGGCCCTTTGCTCACCAGGACCTTGCGGACCCGATGGGGGTTGTGGCGCAAGGCCTCCCTGACAGGGTGAAACCCGAAGACCAGATTCGGCGACTCGCTCATCTGCTACTTTCCCTGCAGCAGGACGACAGCCATGGCCGCCATCCCTTCGCCGCGGCCAATCCAGCCCAACTTCTCATTGGTCGTCGCCTTGAGTCCGACGGCGTCGACTTCCATCTCCATCAGGTCCGCCAATCGACGTCGAATCGAGCTCGAATACGGCGCCAGCTTGGGAGCTTCGGCGATCAGTGTCAGATCGCAGTTCACGACGCGATAGCCTGCGTCCCCCACCTGAAACAGGATCTCGCGGAGAAGGTCGCAGCTGTCTGCGTCCTTCCACTTGGCATCGCCGGGTGGAAAGTGTCTGCCGAGATCCCCCAGGCCGGCAGCACCCAGCAGAGCGTCTCCGAGAGCGTGGAGCAGCACGTCGGCGTCACTGAAGCCATCGAGACCCCGATCGAACGGGATCACCTCGCCGCCCAAGACCAGGGGCCGGCCCTCGATCAGTCGATGAACGTCGTAGCCCTGGCCAATTCGAAAACTCATCCGAGACTCCCCATGACTACCCTTCCGGATCCAGACTCGCCGCAACCGAGGAGCGGGACAAGAGAGTCTCGATCATAGGCAGATCCGCTGCCACAGTGAGCTTCGGGTTGGGGCCGATCGCTTCCAACGCCCGAATTCTCACTCCCTGTAGCCTCTCGACGATTGATGCCTCGTCGGTACCCACGAACCCGTCCTGGCGACTCCGGTCGAGGGCCTGCTCGAGGAGAGAGCGCCGAAACACTTGCGGTGTCTCGGCACGAAACAGCCGAGTCCGTTGAATGGTCCGAACGACCCAACCGTCCTCGACTTCCTTGAGGGTATCGCTGACCATGCGGCCCAGCACAGCGCCGTCGGCGCTCGCTGCGGCCTCTACTACCCTTCGAAGATCCTCTGATTTCAAGACGGGACGCGCTCCGTCGTGAACGATCACGAGATCATCGTCGCCTCCCGGAGTCGAGTCGAGACAGGCCCGCACGGACTCCTGGCGCGAGCCTCCGCCCGCGACCCATCTGACCCTGGAATCGTCCAGCACCCTGACAGGGGCTTCGCTAAGCAGTTCCTGCGGCACAGCCACCGTGATGGAGGTCAGGCCGGCGTCCAGGAACCGGCGCACGGTCCAGCGAAGAAGAGGTTGACCACAGACTGGCGTGATTTGTTTCGGCAATGAACCACCGAAACGCTCACCCCGGCCGGCAGCGGGGATCAAGACACTCGTGGAGGCCGCTAGGTCGCTGAGGGGCAAGAGAAATCTGCGGGTCGCCTCAGCGGCCATTCAGACCGTAAGGAGGTCCTCCTCCTTGTGCTCGAGAGTCGCATTGATCTCACCGATGTAGTGGTCGTGGAGCCTCTGATGCTCGTCCATGCCGCGATGCTCATCGTCCTGCCCGATCTCTTTGTCCTTCTCCATGACCTTGAGCCTGTCGTTGCCCTCCCGACGGGCGTGCCGCACCGCGTTACGGGCGGTCTCGGCCAGGTCGTGGGCTCGCTTGACGATCTCTTTGCGGCGTTCTTCGGTGAGCGGCGGGACGGGAATCCTCACGACCTTGCCGTCGCTGGAAGGATTCAATCCGAGGTTGGCCTGCATGACGGCCTTCTCGATGAGGGGAATGAGCGAAGAGTCGTAAGGCTGCGCCAGGATCAGCGTGGCCTCTGGTACTGAGAGCTTGGCCACCTGATTCATGGGAGTCGGCGTGCCGTAGTAGTCCACCGATACTCCGTCGAGCATGGCCAACGAGGCGCGTCCGGTTCGGAGGTGCTTCAATTCCTCATGAAAGTGGTCCAAGGCTTCCTTCATCTTGACCTCGATCTCAAGAAACAGCTCTTTCATATTGCCTCCTCGATTGCCAGTCCGAGCCTCTTTGCGAATCGCTACGTTCGACTCTTCCTATTGTGCCAGCATCCGGCCTTGCACCCAAAACCCAACTTCTATCGGACAACCGACCCCACTGCTTCCCCGCACACCACTCGTCTCAGGTTTCCCGGTTCCATCAATCGGAAAACAATGATCGGAATGTCGTTGTCACGACACAGGCTGATGGCAGCCGTGTCCATGACCCGGAGGTTCTTCTCCAATACCTGCTGATAGCTGATTTCACGCAGCAGCTCGGCGGTGCTGTCCTTGGCAGGATCCGCGGTGTAGACACCATCCACGTTGGTGCCCTTCAGAAGGACCTCCGCGTGGATCTCGTTGGCGCGCAGCCCGGCGGCACTATCGGTGGTGAAGTAGGGGTTGCCAGTGCCACCTGCGAAGATGACGACCCTCCCCTTCTCCAGATGGCGAATGGCGCGACGCCGAATGAACGGCTCCGCCACATCCCGGATCTCGATGGCCGTTTGCACACGGGTTGTGACGTCGCGCTTCTCCAATGCGTCCTGCAGTGCCAGGGCATTGATGACGGTCGCGAGCATCCCCATGTTGTCACCGGTTACTCGATCCAGACCGCGACCGCTGGCAGTCACACCACGAATGATGTTGCCGCCGCCAACGACCACTGCCAGCTCGACGCCCAACTCGCAGATATCTCGAATCTCATCCGCCACTCGGGCGACGATAGCCTCGTCGATCCCGAAGCTCTGGCTGCCCATGAGGGCTTCACCCGAGAGCTTCAGAAGGACCCGTTTGAATATCGGTTTGTCCGACATGGTTCGACAATCGTCTCAACCTGCGACCTGGGCCTTGATCTCTGCCGCGAAATCGACGGCCGGCTTCTCGACACCTTCGCCAACCTTGAAGCGGGCGAACCTGCGAACCTGAATGTTCTCACCCAGCTTGGCGACCACCGCCGTTACCATCTCCTCAACGGTGACGTCCGGATTCTTGATGAAGGCTTGCTCCATGAGCACCGACTCGGAATAGAACTTCTCAATCTTACCCTCGACGATGCGATCCACGACGTTCTCGGGCTTGCCCGACTCGATTGCCTGCTCACGATAGATGGCACGTTCGCTGTCGAGAATGTCGTCCGTCACCTCGTCGCGACCGATAACTCGTGGGTCCGCGGCAGCGATGTGCATCGCCAGGTCCTTCACCAGGGCCTGGAAGTCATCGGTTCGGGCCACGAAGTCGGTTTCGCAGTTGACCTCGAGCAAGACACCGATTCTCCCTCCGGCATGAATATAGGAGCCGACGATCCCTTCGGCTGCAACCCTGCCAGCCTTCTTGGCCGCCGTCGCCATTCCCTGTTTGCGAAGCAGGTCGATCGCTTTCTCGACATCACCTTCCGTGTCGACCAGCGCCCGCTTGCAGTCCATCATTCCCGCACCTGTACGCTCGCGCAATTCCTTGACCAACTGTGGCGTTACTTGCATCGTCGAATCCCTCTTTCTGACATCTCTACAGCCCAGCACGAAGCAGGGTCCGGCTAGAGTCTTTTAAGTTCCGCCCATGGGCCGGCAGCGTTCCACCTCGCGGCACGGCATCCTTTGGCTTTCTGTGTGTTGAAACACTCCGGCGCCGATCTCGGCACCGGGAACTGAACCTCGTTTATCGATTGGCAGCCGCGCGGACAGCTGCACCCTCGCAGGGTCGCCTACTGGGCCGGCGCAGCGCTCTCGACGGAGGCTTTCTCCTCCGCCCCCGGTGCAGCCGCCTCTTTGTCCTCAGTTGGCTTGACCTCTTCGACCTCGCCTGCATCCTTGGCTTCGATCTCGATCTGTTGCTCGAGCTCCGATGAGCCTTCCAGGTAGGCATCCGCGATCTTCGACGCGAAGAGTCGGATCGATCGGATCGCGTCGTCATTGCCGGGAATCGAGTAGTCGACCTCCTCCGGATCACAATTGGTGTCGACAATGGCGATGACCGGAATGCCGAGCTTGTTGGCTTCGGCGACAGCAATGTGCTCTTTCTTCGGATCGACGATGAAGACCGCATCCGGCAGCGAGGTCATGTCCCGAATCCCTTCCAGATTGCGGGTCATCTTCTCGCGGTCACGATTGAGGCGCAGCTTCTCCTTCTTGGTGAGCGGGCTGCTCTCATCGGTCAATCGCGCCTCGATGTCCTTCAGACGCTCGACGGAAGCGCGGATCGTGACGAAGTTGGTCAGCGTTCCACCCAGCCAGCGGTGTGTCATGTAGAACTGTCCACAGCGCCGGGATTCTTCTTCGATCACATCTTGCGCCTGCCGCTTGGTGCCGACGAACAGCAAGCGCCGTCCCTGCCGCCCCAAGCCACTTGCGAACTCTGCGGCCTGCCGAAACAGCACCAGGGTCCGCTGCAGATCGATGATGTAGATCCCATTGCGCTTGCCGAAGATATAGCGCTTCATCTTCGGATTCCATCGCCGAGTCTGGTGCCCAAAGTGGACTCCAGCCTCCAGCAGATCCCTCATCTTGATGTCTACCAACGAACTCCTCCTTCAGATTCCCTATCTCTTGCTGAACTGGAAGCGAGCTCGGGCGCCCTTCTGCCCGTACTTCTTGCGCTCTTTCTTTCGTGAATCGCGGGTCAGCAGACCGGCAGCCTTGAGGCGCTCGCGCAGCTCACCGTTGTATTGCAGCAAAGCTCTGGAGATACCGTGTCGAACGGCACCGGCCTGGCCTGTCGGACCACCGCCAATCACCGTCGCATAGATATCGAACTTCTCATCCGTCTCGGTCGCCAACAGGGGCTGCCTGACAACCATGCGCAGCACCCTGTTGGGAAAGTAGTGTTCCAGATCGCGTCCGTTTACGGTCCATTTGCCAGCTCCTGGCCGCAAGAAGATGCGAGCAGTAGCCGTCTTGCGCCGGCCCGTTCCGTAATACTGAAGATCACTCAAACCTCTCTCCTCCCAGGCTACATCCTTCAAGTAAATGAAATCGCTTCAGGCTGCTGAGCCTGATGTGGATGCTCCGCCCCGGTATAGACCTTGAGCTTCCGAAGCTGGTGGCGACCCAGCTTATTCTTGGGCAGCATTCCCTTCACCGCGTATTCGATCAGCCTGGTTGGCCGCTGGCTGCGCATCTGAGCCGCCGTCCTGGACTTCAGGCCGCCCGGATGCATGCTGTGCCGGTAGTAGACCTTCTGGTCTTCCTTGCGGCCGGAGAAGACAGCCTTCTCGGCGTTGATCACGATGACGAAGTCGCCGGTATCGATGTGCGGTGCGTACTGTGGCTTGTGCTTGCCGGTGAGCAGACGGGCCACGTGCGTGCAGAGCCGGCCGACAGTCTGGTCAGAAGCATCCACGACGTACCAATTGCGGTCGACTTCACCCTTCTTGGGGCTATACGTTTTCATGATGTCGCTCGTTCGTTCTCGTTCTTGACAGAAAATGCCCGACCCTTGCCAGGCAAAGGACCTCTGATATTAAGGAGGCCCTGCTTGAATGTCAAGCACTCCAGGGCAGCCGAATCGAGGGGTGGCCCCTGTCGGCAGTGGCGGCCTTCAGAGTCCGGCTTCTCCCTCCTGGCGCTTGAATATACACTCACCGAATGCAGGGCGACAATCAGCCGGTCGACAAGAGTGGCCAGACGATCGAACGCATGTTCAGCGCCGTGGCGCCCCGGTACGACCTGCTCAATCGCCTCCTCTCAGCCAATCTGGACCAACGCTGGCGACGCAAGGCCGCCGATGCCCTGACTCTGGCCAACGGCGCCCCGGTTCTCGATGTCTGCGCCGGAACCGGCGACCAGGCCCTGGCTCTCCGCAAGCGGACCCCGAGAGTCCTGGCAGCGGACTTCTCGGTGCCGATGCTGAGGATCGCCCACCGTAAGTTCGGTCGGATACTAGCTCCGAAGCCCGCCGGGTTCGCCAGCGATACACTGCAGCTACCCTTGCCCTCGAAGAGCCTGGGGGCCATAACCGTATCCTTCGGGCTGCGAAATGTGGCCGATCTGGACGCAGCCCTGCGCGAAATGCACCGCGTCTTGGAGAGCGACGGCGAAACGGCGATTCTCGAGTTCGCCCTGCCGCGCAGCGACCTCCTGCGCAAACCCTACTTGTTCTATTTCCGCAACATCCTGCCGCGAATCGGTGGCTGGCTTTCCCCGCGCGGGTCGGCCTACACCTATTTGCCCGACTCGGTGATGCAATTTCCTCAGCGGGAAGAGTTCACCCGGCGGATGGAGGATGTCGGATTCCGTGACGCCCACTGGCATGATTTGACCGGTGGCATTGTGTGTCTTTACACAGGAAGGCGAGATTCATGACGAAGATCTTGGACGGCAACGCCCTCGCCAAGCAGATTCGAAGCGAAGTGGCGGCAAGTGTGACCGAGCTCATCGAAGGTGGAGGACGCCCGCCCGGCCTGGCGGCCCTGTTGATCGGTGAGAACCCAGCTTCCGAGGTCTACGTTCGATCGAAGGCCCGCGACTGCGAAAAGGTGGGGATTCTCAGCCGCACCATTCGGCGGCCCCCTGACTGCCCTCAAGACGAGCTTCTATCCCTCATCGACGAGCTGAACGACGACCCCGCTATCGATGGCATTCTGGTACAGCTACCCCTGCCATCGGGGCTCGACGAGAAGTTGACGCTGGCTCGGGTGTCGCCCGCCAAGGATGTGGACGGTTTTCATCCCGAAAGCGTCGGGCACCTTTGGCTCGATGAACCTGGCTTCGTGCCGGCAACCCCGAGCGGCATCATGGAGATGCTGCGCCGCAGTGGGATTCCGCTGGAAGGCCAACAGGCGGTGATCGTGGGTCGCAGCACCATCGTCGGCAAGCCCATGGGAGCGCTGCTCCTGCGCCAGAACTGCACCGTCACCTTCTGCCACTCGCGCACCAGGGACCTGCCGGCAGTTTGCCGAACTGCAGATCTTCTGATCGGCGCCATCGGCAGGACGGCCTTCTTCGGCCCCGAGCACGTCAAAGAGGGCGCCGTGGTTGTCGACGTCGGGATCAACCGGATCACTGAGGCCTCTGAAGTCGAGCGGCTCTTCCCGGGTGACGAGGCGCGACGGACGCGATTCGAGGACAAGGGCTCCGTGTTGGTTGGTGACGTGGACTTCACCCGGGTTGCTCCCCTGACCTCGGCCATCACGCCCGTACCAGGAGGCGTCGGGCCGCTGACCCGCGCCATGCTGCTGGTCAACACATTGCGGGCGGCCAGACTCCGGCAAGGCATCTCGGTGGCTGCATCGTAGAGGCGCCATGGGTGCACAGCGCATCGGGCTGACCGGCGGGCTGGCGGCTGGCAAGTCAACGGTCGGCCGCTGGCTCGAGGAAGCCGGCATTCCAGTGCTGGATGCCGACAGGGTTGTGGCGGAGCTCTATGGATCGGGCGCAGCCGGCGCGGCTCGGGTCCAGAGCCTCTTCGGCGAGAACTTCCTCCTCGAGGACGGCAGCGTGAATCGCCCGCGGCTGGCTGAACTGGTCTTTTCTGACGACGAGGCTCGGCGCCAGTTGGAAGAGGCCATCCACCCCCTGGTCCGGAATCGATTCGAGGAGTTCGCCGCGCCACAAGCCGTCGCGGTTCTGGAGGCCACTCTTCTGGTCGAGTCGGGCCTGAATGCCGAGTGTGACCTGGTCATCACCGTGGAAGCCGATCCTGAGCTTCGCTTGCTTCGGGCCTCGGGTCGCGGCATGGACGAGGCAGAGGCACAGCGGAGACTCGAGGCTCAGGGCAGTGGAGAGCAACGCCGCGACGCCTCGCACCACGTCTTGTGGAACAACGGTTCGCTCGAGGACCTTCGGCGCCAGGTCGATGAGATCATCGATCAGCTGAAGCCTGCCAGCCGAGGATGACAAACCTCAACCTGGGACCCGACAGCCAAGAGGAGCTCCGACGAGCCGCGACCGAGGTCCTGCAGGGTGTGGCTCTGGTGACCGGAAACCAGGGCAAGCTGGCAGAGGCTCGCCGTCTGTGTGGCGCGGAGCTCGCAGCCGTCGAGCTCGACCTGCCCGAGATCCAGTCGCTGGATCTGATCGAGGTTCTCGAGGCGAAGGGTGCAGAAGCCTATCGACGCCTGCAAAGACCACTGGTCGTGGAAGAGACCGGGTTGGAGCTCGCCGCGATGGCGGGCTTCCCGGGACCGCTGGTGAAGTGGATGCTCGCCGCGATCGGAGCCGAGGGCATCGCCAAGACAGCCATCGCCATGGGTGACGATCGAGTCACGGCCCGGTGCGCGCTCCTCCTCCTGCTGCCGGAGCGAGAGATCATTGCCGTAGGCGAGACGCGAGGTCGGGTGGTGCTACCTCCACGTGGTGATCAGGGGTTTGGGTGGGACCCGATCTTCGTACCCGAGGGAGAAGAGCTGACCTACGCCGAACTGAGTCCCGAGGCCAAAGATAGCTTGAGTCACCGCGGTCGAGCTTGGAGTGCCCTTCTGGAAAAACTGGCGCGACCCGAAATCTAGAGACTCTCCCCAGCCATCAACCAGAGCATCAGCGCCTTCTGGGCGTGAAGACGATTCTCCGCCTCGTCGAAGATCCGACTCTGGGGCCCGTCCGCCACCTCGGCCGAGACTTCCTCACCGCGATGACAGGGTAGACAGTGGAGGAAGACGGCTTCCGGCAGCGCCTGCGACATCATCGCCGCATCGACCTCGAAGCCGTCGAAGAGCTTCAGTCGCTGCGCGGCTTCCTCCTCCTGCCCCATGGAAGCCCAGACATCCGTATAGACCGCCGAGGCGCCGGCCGCCGCAGCAGCGGGATCGTTCGTGACCTCGATGTCAGTACCTGCCTCGGTGGCACCGGCCCGGGCCTTCTCCAGGTACGCGTCGTCGGGCTCGAAGCCTTCGGGCGTCGCCACAGCGATGTCCATACCCACCATGGGCGCCGTGATCATCAGCGAGTGGGCGACGTTGTTGCCGTCACCGACATAGGCCAGCTTGCGACCCATGAGGTCGCCGAAGACTTCCTTCAGGGTAAAGAAATCGGCCAATGCCTGGCAGGGGTGGAGGTCGTCGGAAAGCCCGTTGATGACGGGAATCGTGGCGTACTTTGCCAGGTCCACGATCGTCTGGTGCGCGAAGGTTCGAGCCATGATTCCATCGACGTATCGAGATAAGACCTGGGCGGTATCCGAGATCGCTTCGCCTCGTCCCAACTGCAGGTCGCGGCTCGACAGAAAGAGCCCCAACCCACCCAACTGGAACATCCCGACCTCGAAGCTCACTCGCGTACGGGTCGATGACTTCTCGAAGATGAGGCCCAGGCTCTTGCCACTCAGGCGAGATCGATAGCGCTCGGGCTCTCTCTTGACTCGAGCGGTCAAAGCGAAGAGTCCTTGCAGCTCGTCAGGTGTCAGATCGGCGACGGAAATCAGGCTTCTGGCTTTCACGGTGGACTCCCTCCTAGGACAAGACCGCGCCGATGCTAGCAGACCTGCCGAGCCCGTTCGAGGCCCTTCTCCCTCTGTTAGAATTCATGCCTGATCATGGCCAATCGACCCCCTCAGAATCCGCTTTTCGAACGCTACGCGTCGCAGGAGATGGCCGACATCTTCTCGGCTTCCCATCGGTACTTGTGCTGGCGGCGGCTGTGGATCGCCCTGGCCGACAGCCAGCGGGAGCTGGGCCTCTCCATCACCCAACAGCATCTCGACGATCTCGAGCGAGTGGTGGGCGACCTCGACCTGGACAGGGTCGCCGAGATCGAGCGCCAGACACGTCACGATGTCGTCGCCCATCTGCGGCACTTCGCCGAGCAGGCTGGTGACGCGGGCAGCATCCTCCACCTCGGGGCCACCAGCGCCTTCGTCACCGACAACACCGACGCTCTCCTCAACCGGGAGGCGCTGGAGCTCACCAGGAGTCGACTGGCCACAGTCCTCCGCGAGCTGGCTTCCTTCGCTCGCGGCACCCGCTCGATTCCTACCCTCGCCTTCACTCATCTGCAGCCCGCCCAGCTGACCACTGTCGGCAAGCGCGCCTGTATCTGGCTGCAAGACTTCCTGATGGACCTGGCGGCCGTCGAGGCGATTCTGCAGGGTTTCCGGTGCCGGGGGGTCAAGGGCACGACGGGCACACAGGCCAGCTATCTGACCCTGTTCGGTGGCGATCACGCCAAGGTTCGCGAGCTCGACAGGCTCTTCGCCGAGAAGTTGGGCTTCGCCGGCAGCTTCCCGGTCACGGGTCAAACCTATCCCCGCAAGCTGGACTCGCAGGTGCTTGCCGCCCTGACGGGGATAGGCGAGTCCTGCCACAAGCTGGGCACCGACCTGCGCCTCCTGCAGGGAATGGGTGAGCTCTCCGAGCCCTTCGATGCGACCCAGGTCGGCTCTTCCGCCATGGCCTACAAGCGGAACCCGATTCGGGCGGAACGGATGTGTGCTCTGGCGAGAAGGCTGATGATCGATGGACTCAACGGGCCCATGAATGCCGCCACCCAATGGCTGGAGCGTAGTCTGGACGATTCCGCCAACCGTCGCTTGGTGATACCGGATGCCTTTCTGTTGAGTGACGCCATCCTGACGCTGGCTGCGGGCATGGTGGGCCGCTTGAACGTTCGAGAAGACCGTATCAAGTTCCATGTTGGACGCGAGCTCCCCTTCATGGCCACCGAGAGCTTGCTCATGATCGCCACGATGCAGGGAGGCGACCGCCAGGAGCTCCACGAGCTGCTGCGCAAGCACAGCATGGTGGCACATGAGGCGGTTTCCCGAGGCGAAGACAACCCACTGATCGAGCTCGTGCTGGCCGACCCGGCGTTCGATCTGGACCCGGAGGAGGTCCAGGCCAGTCTCGATCCGATGCGCTTCATCGGCCGCTCGGCCGAGCAGGTGACGGAGTTCCTCGACGAGTTCGTCGAGCCGGCCCTGGCCGACGTCGAGGCAGCCGCGGTCGAGGAGCCCAGGGTCTAGCGGTGCGATTCCATCGGCAGGGGACGAACCCAGGACCTCTGCTGATTCTGGTCGTACTTTCTCTACTCCATAGCCTCTCCTGCGCCACGGGGAGGCGGGCCCAGGAAGGGCAGGTCGGATTCACCGAGCGCGGCCTCGCCTCGTGGTACGGCCCCGGGTTTCACGGTCGTGCGACTGCCAGTGGTGAGACCTACGACATGTACGACCACACTGCGGCGCACAAGTCGCTTCCTCTTGGCACCGTCGTGGAAGTTCGCAATCGCGACAACGGCAAGCGAACCAAGGTGCGAATCAATGACCGGGGCCCCTTTGTTCGAGGCAGAGTCATCGACCTGTCGTACTCGGCAGCCGAAGATCTGGACATGCTAGGACCAGGCACAGCCCCCATCGAGCTCAGAGTCCTCCAGACCGCAGAGTTGGCGGCGCAGCCTGGCGGGTTCTGGTTGCAGGTGGCGGCCTTCCAGGAGAAGTCCCACGCCAAGCAATTGCGCCACGAGCTGCATTCCAGCCAGCCCAAAGTCCAAGTGCAGTCACAGGGCGGGTGGCACCGTGTCCTAGTGGGACCCTTCAAAAACAGGAAGCAAGCGCAACAGGCTGAGCGGCAGCTGCGGCAGCTCGGCTACTACCCGGTCTTGAAGACCGGCACCTGATCGACTCACGCCCAGGGCTCTCGTCAGCGAACCGATATCTGGTAGAGGCCCGTCCGGGTGGTTCGCAGGCGGACGGCGGCGGCTACTCAGACTTCCATGGGGGGCCGCCGCCTCGTCTCGTATTCGCGCCCCAACTCCTGTGGCCTATCTTGGACCTTGCGCTGCGCTCGACTCGGCGCCCCCCTGTCGAACCACCCGAACGAACCTCCTAGCACCGCCAAAAAAACAAGGGCTTCGGGGGGCCTAAAGGAGTAGGGGCTTGGAGGGTACACAGGTGCAAGGCCGCGTGCGAGGTCTCCAGCCGGAGGCCCAGGACGACGGGGGAGAGCCTCGTGCGGCGCCCCATGGAATGACGTGCCTGTCACCGCTTTTGTCGGCCGGAGGGACGACGGACGGTTCAACCCCAAGCCCCCAAGGACCGGCCGGGAGGCACGACCGGGCGCTTCAACCCTCTAGTTGTGCGAGCCAGTCTTTGATGCCCTGGTCGAGGGACCGACGACGGCGGTGCACGCTGATGGCGATCTCGACCAGGCGGTCGACCAGCTCTGGCAGGGACAGCCCCGCCTCTTCCCAGAGCTTGGGGTACATCGAAATGCTGGTAAAGCCCGGCAGAGTATTGATCTCGTTGATGAAGATCCCGGTTTCCCCTTCGAGGAGGAAATCCACCCGAGCCATGCCGTGACCACCGACCGCGGCGAACGATTCCACCGCCAAGGAACGAATTCGCTCGGCGAGCCCCGACGGCAAATCGGCCGGGATCTTCAGCTCGGCCGCATCCAGAAGGTACTTGTCCTCGTAGTCGTAGAACGGGTTGCCCGGCAGGATCTCACCAACCGCCGAAGCCTGCAGCTGTTGGTCACCGAGAACCGAGCACTCCAGCTCACGCCCGCAGACTCCCCTCTCGACCAACGCGGTGTTGTCGAAACCGAGAGCAAAGGCGATGGCCGCTGGCAGCTCCTCAGGACCGGCGATCTTTCGAACACCGACGCTCGACCCACCGACGCTGGGCTTCACGAAGACCGGGAACGGCAGCTCGGGGAGCTCCTTCAGGGCCCGCTCCGGGTCGGCCTCGAAACTCGACCTGCTGACCGATCCGTACTCCACGACGGGCAGCCCGTAGCTTTCGAGCTGCCGCTTGCAGAGCACTTTATCCATGGCCAGAGAGCTGGCGCCGACACCCGCTCCGACATAGGGGAGATCCAGCATCTCGCATAGACCCTGCAAGGTACCGTCTTCTCCCCAGGTGCCGTGAACAACCGGGAAGAGCACCTCGATCGAGGAATCCAGCAGATTCTCAAGTGTGGGAGCCAGCGGTTCCTCCACTACCCCCAGACTGTCGATGTCACCATTCACGGCGCGCTGTGAGACAGCCTGATCGAGCCAGCGGCCGTTCTGCGCGATGCCCAGCGGCACGACCTCATGGCCTGCCGCCTGGAGGGCTCCGATGACCGTCCTCGCTGAGCGGATCGAAACCTGGTGCTCGACGCTTCGACCGCCAAATGCAACGCCAACTCTTGCCATCTCCCAGTCTCCCAGCTGCTAGTTTGACTCCAGATCGACCACCTGCACTCGGCTGACCTCCGGCAGCGCCTCGAGAGCAGCAACCGTAGCCTCGGGCGGCGCCTGATCGAGACGCAGCACTGCCAACGCTTCCCCACCACCCGTCTTGCGGGCCAGGTGGATTTCAGCGATGTTGATTCCCGCTTCGCCTAGAAATGTACCCAGCGTACCGACCACCCCTGGGACATCGCTGTTACGGAGGACCAGGAGACGTCCTTTGGCTCGAAACTCGAGGCGGTAGCCCTCCAACCGCACGACCCGGGGATCGGAGTCTCCGAACACGGTACCAGCGACTTCGACGCTGCCATTCTCGCCGCTGAGTGTCACTCCCACGAGCTCAGGGTACTCCCCAGAGGAGTGATAGACCGAGCGCACGACCTCGATGCCCCTGCTTTCGGCAATCTTCTCCGCGTTGACAAAGTTGACTGCTTCTCCAAGGAAAGGCGACAGCGCTCCCTTGAGTGCCGCGATGGTCAGGGGCACCCGAATGTCCTCATCCATTCCCCAGAGCTCGACTTTGACTTCGAGGACACTCGCGCCCAACAGCGAGGTGCACAGGGAACCCAGCTGCTCTGCCAGTGCTACGAAGTGCTGAGCACGCCCGCCGGTCGGCGAAAACGGCAGGTTGACTGCCGTCAACTCCAGAGACCCTTCCAGGGCTCCGAGCACCATTCGTGCCGTTTCGGTGGCTACCCTCTCCTGTGCTTCTCGGGTCTGAGCTCCAATGTGCGGTGTCACTACGACCCTCGGGTGATTCAGCAGCTCGGAGACGACGGGAGGTTCCTGCTCGAAGACGTCCAAGGCCAAGCCGCCAAGGTGTCCCGACTCCAGGGCTTGGAGCGCTGCGTCCTCGTCCAGAACCCCTCCACGCGCACAGTTCACCAGCAAGGCCCCCGACTTCATACGGGCAATCGACGCGTCGTCCAGAAGGCCCCTCGTCTGCTCCGTAAGCGGCGTGTGGACAGAAACGATGTCGGACCGCTTCAGGAGCGCGTCGAGCTCTGCCAGCTCGACGTCGAGACGGCGAGCTGCCGAGGCATCCAGATAGGGATCGAATGCCAGGACTTTCATGCCGAATGCTTTGGCTCGATAGGCAACGTTCTGCCCGATGCGGCCGAGGCCGATGAGCCCGAGGGTCTTACCGTTGAGCTCGATTCCCAGGAACCGCTTGCGTTCCCACTCGCCGGCCAACAGAGACTGATGGGCGGCTGGCACGTTGCGCGCCAGTGCCAGCAGCAGTGCGAACGTGTGCTCAGTCGCCGAGATCAGGTTCGCAGTAGGGGCGTTGACGACCAGGATGCCGAGCTCGGTTGCGGTTGCCACATCCACGTTGTCGACGCCGATTCCGGCCCGACCCACGACCTTGAGGTTCTTGCCCTGGCGCAGGAGCTCGGCATCGACTTGCGTCATGCTTCTGACGATCAGGGCGTCGAAACCGCCGATCATCTCTCCCAGCCCGGAACGTTCCTCGGCCGATAGCAGATGAACTTCTGAACCACTCTGCCGCAAGATCTCCAGGCCCGCGCCATGCAACGGGTCGGCAACCAGGATGCGCTTCATCGCTCGTCTACCTCCAACACAGCATCGAGGGCCCCTAAGAGACCCTCCAAGTCCTCGCTCCGCACCTCGCCCATGTGGCCGATCCGAAAGGTGTCCGGTTTCCACTTCCCGTACCCTCCTCCGACCGTGAAGCCGAGACGCGCGAGCCCTTCCACAATTGTTGGAGCAGAGCGATTGGAAGGAGCCCGGAGGCAACTGATCGTTGGTGATCGACTGCCGGATTCACTGGCCCAGTCCAGGCCTCGCGCCTCGACCCAACGAGCGGTCTGCTCCTGGAGGTCGGCGTGACGACTCCATCGGGCCTCCATCCCTTCATCGACGATGTTGTCCAACTGGCGGTCGAGGGAATAGAACACCGATACGGCTGGAGTCGTGATCGTGCCGCCGGCTCGATGCTTGTCACGGTAGCGCAGCAGATCGGTGTAGAAGCCACGATTCTCCAGCCGACCTGCCTGCGCGGCGGCCCGCTCCGAGAGACTGAACACCGTCAGACCTGGAGGCGCTGCCATCGCCTTCTGCACACTGGCTAGTACGACGTCCAGCCCCCACTGATCCGTTTCGATGGGAGCTCCTGCCAGCGAAGAGACAGTGTCGACCAACAGTAGGGCATCACTCTCCTCCCGCACCACCGAGGCCAGAGTCTCCAGCGGGTTGATCACACCGGTCGAGGTCTCGTTGTGGACCAGGGTCACCGCCTCGTAGCGCTGGCGGCGCAATGCCTCCCGCACCAGGTCCGGATCCACGGCCTGCCCCCAGGGAACCGACACTCGATCTGCCTGCTTGCCCAGCGAGAGGCAGATCTGGTGCCAGCGTTCGGAAAAGGCGCCGCAAACCAGGTTCAGGACACGCGACTCGACCGTCGAGACGACAGCGCTCTCCATGACCAGCGTCGCGCTGCCCGTCGCCACCATAACGTCGCCACTGGTACGAAAGACCGACTGCAATTGCGGCGCCATGGACTCGTACAGCGCCTTGAAGCTAGGCGAGCGGTGCCCAACGACTTCGGCCAGCATGGCTTCGCGAACGCTCGGCAGAACGTAGGTCGGGCCGGGAAGGAAGAACTGAATGGACGGGCGTGTCATGGCCTTTTTTCACCTCTGGAAGGAATGGAAGGTCTCTCAATTGCGAGCGGCGGCATTGTGCCACCGCCTCTCTTCAGGGGTCAACCGTGACGGGGGCATACATCTCGGCGTCGAGTGGAGAGAGTGTCAGCTATCGAGAACCGAAGGGTCGCGGCTTTCTGAGGACCGCAACCAAACCGTCGGTGTCCAGCATTCGGCTCACTGCTCCTGGCACCTCCAGAAGCCAATGCCCCTTCTCTGCCGAGAGACACGGCAGCCCTTCACCTCCTCTGACCAGTACCACCGCACAGCCGACGAAATACTCGCGCAGCAGATCTTTCATGACTGCACTGCCGGCCCGAGGTTTGACGGCTACCGTCACACCCTCGTCAACGGCCACGGCCCGGAGCACGCCGGTCTCGGAGGCGAGAGTCAACGCGGTGGGGACTTGTACGGGGCCGAGGTCGAGCCAACCGACACGCCTACCGTCGGCCCGCAGCGCCTCGATCAGGTCGACGTACTCATCGGCTTTTCCTTCGACCCGGAGAAGATGGATGCGCTTCACGATCCTGTCACTCGGGTGTAGAGCAGCCAGGGCTCACAGTCGCGTCGGAACTGGTCCTCTTGATCCGTCCACGAATCGCACCAGGCTGCGGGGTCCTCTCCAGACTCCAGGATCTCCCTGAGCTCACTGCTGCCTGTCAGCAGATCGATCGCCGGCCGATCGCTGACGAACTCGTAGGCTTGCTGGCGCCAACCGAAGGCGTCGGGTGCGACGCGTAGAAATCCATACAAGACCTCGACACCGCAGCGATAGGGTTGAAAGGCCCACGGATCCGTCACCTTGATCTCGACCCCTCCACAGACCTCTGCCGCGTGTTTGTGGAACACGGGCCGGAAGAGGGTCGGCACGAATCGCACACCCGACAGCCCGCGAGCGTTGAGCTCATGGGCCAGCCGCACCGCATCGACTCCCGGTGCGCCGACCAATTCGAACGGGCGTGTGGTCCCTCGCCCCTCCGAGAGCTCGGTTCCTTCCAGGAGGCAGAGTCCTGGATAGACGAGAGCGGTTCGCGCCGTCGGAATATTGGGTGAGGGAGCCATCCAGACGCGATCGGTCTCCTCCCAGAGCATCGAACGATGCCACCCTGCCATGCCCCAGACACGGAGGCCCTTCGGCCAGTTTCGGCGCGCCGCCTCGAAGCGCATCAACTCTCCCAGCGTCAGGCCATGGCGCACCGGTATCTCGAACGCCCCGACGAAGGACTCGAAGCCCTCTCGACGCAGGTTGCCTTCGACCACCATGCCGCCGATTGGATTCGGTCGATCGAGCACCCAAACCTCACACCCTTCCCCCAGGGCCACCTCCGCTGCCCACACCGCCGTTGCCGCGTATGTGTAGTAGCGGGAACCCACATCTTGAAGATCGACAATCAACAGGTCGAGATCGCTGAAGTGGCTCCTGTCGGCGCGCAGAGACTGCTCGCTATCTCCATACAGCGAGACGACCCGCAAACCCGTCCAGGGATCGACCTGATCGGCCGAGGGCACCATGTCCTGCTCGATACCGTAGAGGCCGTGCTCCGGCCCGAGCAGCAAGGCAGGGGCCCCGGCGCCCGCCAGGGCGAGATGCGCGGGCACCAGGTCGGCGCTCACAGACGCACCGTGGACGAGGAGACCGTAACTCCTGCCCGCTAGAGCCTCGTCGTCGGCCAGAAGCCGATCCAAACCGGTGAGAATCATTCCTGTCGCCTGAACTCCCCGCTTCGCCCTCCACTCTTGGCTTCCAGACGAAGATCCCCGATGACGGCATCCCGCTCGACCGCCTTCACCATGTCGTAGAGGGCCAGCGCCGCCGTCGAGCAGGCGACCATCGCCTCGAGCTCGGCCCCGGTGCGAGCCGTGACGATCACCCGGCTCCGAATTCTCACGCCCCCGGCCTCGGGAACGATCTCCACCTCGACCTGATCGAGTCCTAGTGGATGGGCCAGCGGGACCAGATCACCGGTTCGCTTGGCACCCTGAATACCGGCCAATCGGGCCACGGTGTAGGCGTCGCCTTTGGGCAAATCACCTAGCCTCGAAACGGTTTCCTGAGAGAGCTTGACCCTGCACGAGGCCTCGGCGACCCGTCGCGTGATCGATTTCTCGGACACGTCGACCATGCGGGCCTGGCCGCGGTCATCCAAGTGGCTGAAGGGGTTCGAGGAGCTCATGCGGGCAAAGGCCTATGCTAGCATTCCGCCATCTTGGCGACCATTACCGTCGCAGCCATCATCCCCACTCTCGACGAAGAGTCGTCCCTCAGACGGAGCCTCCCCGCGATCCTCTCAGCGGCCGATGAGGTCGTGGTCAGTGACGGAGGAAGTCGGGACCAGACCCTTCGCACGGCAGAAGAGCTCGGAGCCCGGGTCATAACCGGGGCGGCGGGTCGGGGACCGCAGCTCAACCGTGGGGTCGCTGCCACCATTAGTGAGGTATTGGTGTTCCTGCACGCCGACACAAGGCTTCCCCCTGGAGCCGTTCCAGCGATTCGAGAAGCGATCGGCAGCGGGAAAATCGGCGGCGGCTTCCAGGTGCGCTTCGATACTGACAACAGGGTCATGGCTGTGGGCTCGAAGCTGGTCCAGCTGCGAACCCGCCTCACCCGATCCCCACTGGGCGATCAGGCTCAATTCGTGCGCCGCACCACCTTCGACGAGTTGGGGGGCTTTCGGAACTGGGCAGCCCTGGAGGATCTCGACCTCATTCGACGAATGAAACAATGCGGCGAAGTCGTCGTGCTGCCGCTCGAGGCGACGACTTCGGCGCGCCGATATCTGGAGGACGGGATCGGGCGCACCGTCGCCCTCAACTGGTTGATTTGGGGCCTCTACTTCGCTGGAGTACCGGCTGAGCGACTCGCGAGGCTCTATCGGCCGCGGCGAACGCCGACCGATCAGACAGCGCCTCGCGACCGGCAGAAGACCTGAACCGTGAACCCATCGTGGTCGCCACCCGTCAGAATCCTCCACAGGCCGGGACCCTGCTCGAACTTGGCGAGCGGTGATGTCAACCGCTCTGCCAGGTTCATGCGGCTGAAGTCACTGTGTCGCTCCAGGAACCGGTCCGCTACCCTTTCGTTCTCGGTATCCTCCAACGAGCAGGTGATCGCAGATAGCATCCCACCAGGCTCGACAAGCTGCGCCGCACCCTCGAGCAGGGACACGGACATTGCCGACAGCCGCTCGATCTCCGGCAAGCTCACCCTCCATTTCAGCTCCGGGTGCTTGCGCAGAGTACCGGTCCCCGAGCACGGCAGATCCACCAAGACGCGATCGAATGACTTTTCGATGGCGCGTTCTCTTGCGTCCATGACGATGAACGGGATCTCGCGGCCGAGCCGCTGCAGATTGCCCACCAGGAGCTCGAGCCGCGGCAATCCAACATCGGCACTCAGCAGCCTGACATCTGTCCCGGTAGCCAGCAACGAGAGACTCTTGCCGCCGGGAAAGGCCGCAGAGTCAAAGATGGTTTCGCCATCACGGGGTGGAGGAATCAACGCGGCTGCCTGGCTCGCCTCGTCCTGAATGTAGAAATCGCCCTGCCGAAAGGCTCTTGTCTCCAGCGGATTGCCTTGCCTGACGATGAGTCCCATCGGCGCCAGGGAAGACACCTCGCTGACGATGCCTTCCGCGGCGAGGCCATCAGCCAGCGCTTCCCGGCCTCCACGGTCGGCGAAACTCAAGAGATGCAAGGGCTTGGGCCGATTGTTGGCCTTTGCCAGTGTTTCCGCCTGGCGTTCTCCATACTGTCGGATCCACTCCCGAATCAGAAAGTCGGAGTGGCTCGTCTCGATGCCGATGCGCTGCACGGGATCCTCGGCCGTCACGGGCCAGTCTTCGAGTGACGAAGCTGCCGCTACCTTCCGAAGAACGGCATTCACGAATCCGGCACCGCCGCGATGGGTCCGCTTCCTGGCGAGGTTCACAGACTCGCTGACCGCGGCGTGGGCCGGTACTCGATCCAGAAATACGAGCTGGTAGACACCGACTCTCAACGACCAATGGAGTGCTCTTTCAATCGCCTCCAGGCGACGAGACGAGGCTGTCTCGATGATGTCGTCGATTCTTCGCAGCCAGCGCAAGACGCCGAACACCAGCTGATGAAGCAGGCGGCGATCGCGCTCCTCGAGGTCGCGGTCGAACGTCCTCAGAGCTGGATCGACTGGCGCCAGAGAGGACAGGGTGTTCTCGAGAACCGTGCAGGCCAGCGCGCGGACGTTTCGGCGCGGCGCATTCACCCGAAGCGCTCTCCCACTTCGATCGGTTCACCGTTGACGAACTGGGACACTTCAAGGGCCTTCTTGCCGGGGCGCTGCACTCGTTCGATGCCCAGGATGGTCCCCTCACCACAGCTGACTGCCATCCGCCCGTCGATCATGCCCAGGTACCTGCCAGGCTCGCCGCCTCGCGCCACCCCTGCCCCCTCTAGATCCTCGCCCCAGAGGATCTTCAGCGGCTGTTCTCTCAACTTCGTGAACGCCCCCGGCCATGGAGTGACTCCCCGGATCCGGTTGAAGAGTCGCACCGCACTCTGGCGCCAATCCAGCTCCCCGTCGGCCTTGCGTAAGCGCGGTGCCATTGTCGCCTCGTCATGAGTCTGGGGTCTCCTCTCGATACCAGTCGACTCCAGGGCCTCCAGAGTTCGAACCATCAGTCCCGCACCGACTTCGGCCAGACGAGGCGAGAGCTCCGCAGCCGTATCCCGCGGCCTGATCACTACCTCCTCTTGGAGCAGGATGGGACCGCTGTCGAGCCCCTCCTCCATTTGCATCGTGGTCACGCCTGTATGACTCTCGCCGGCGATGATGGCAGCCTGAATCGGAGCAGCGCCGCGGTACGAAGGCAGCAGCGAGGCGTGTAGGTTGATGCACCCTCGAGTCGGAATCTCGAGAAGGACTTTGGGGAAGATCTGGCCAAACGCCACCACCACGGCTACCGCAGGCGTCAGGTCACTCATCAGCGCCAAGAAGTCCGGGTCCCGGACATCGGGAGGCTGGACCACGGCCAAGTCATTGCGTAGTGCCCACTCCACGATCGGTGGGTTCTTTGAGTGTCTTCCACGACCAGCCGGGCGAGATGGCTGCGAGATCACCTGGACCGGTGCCCGGCCGGCATCGCACAGTGCCCGCAAGGTCGGTACCGCGAAATCAGGAGTTCCAAAAAAGACCAGTCGGTCCAGGGATTCAGCCCGCATTGCTTATGGCCTCACGGGCTAGACCTCTTCTCTAACTTCGTCGACCTCGGTGAAGTAATCCGACTTGACCAGCACCTCGCGCGGCTTGCTGCCCTGGGGCGGGCCCAGGAGCCCGTCCTGTTCCATCATGTCGATGAGCCGAGCAGCTCTCGAAAAGCCGACTCGCATGCGCCTCTGCAGAAAGCTTGCCGAACCCTGCCGCTCGGACACGACCAAACGGGCCGCCTCTTCGAACAGAGGATCGTCGCCACCGCCAGAGCCACCACTCGACCGATCTTCTTCCGGTGGCGGAGCCAGTACGGCGGGGTCGAAATCCGGCTTGCCCCTCTTCTTCATCCAGCGCACCAGTGCGGCCGTCTCCTGTTCGGTGACATAGGAGCCGTGAAGGCGCAGAATCCTCGAGGTCCCGGGTGGCATGAACAACGCGTCACCCCGCCCGAGGAGCTTCTCGGCTCCGGCTTGATCGAGGATCGTTCTGGAATCGATTTTCGACACCGTCGCGTAGGCCAGCCGGCATGGAAAGTTGGCTTTGATGGTCCCGGTCAGGACGTCCACCGAGGGTCTTTGGGTAGCGACGATGAGATGGATGCCGACGGCGCGAGCCATCTGCGCCAGACGAGCGATCGAAGCCTCGACCTCGTTCGCCGCCACCATCATGAGATCGGCCAACTCGTCGATAACGATGACGTAGTAGGGCAACGGCTTGAGATCGGCGTCCTGGACCTCGACATCGCCTTCGGACAAGGCCAGTCGCTTGCGCACCTCCGGGTTGCGGATGGCCCGGTTGTAGTAGTCCAGGGACCGAACGTGGGCCTCGGCCAGGAGCCGATAGCGACGCTCCATCTCACTGACCGCCCAGCGCAGGGCATTGGCGGCCTTTTTCGGCTCCACGACGACCTCGGCCTTGAGATGCGGGATGTTGGCGTAGACCCCGAGCTCGATCCGTTTGGGATCGATGAAGATGAACTGCACCTCATCCCGTGTCGCTTTGTAGAGGATCGAGGTAATCATGCTCTGAAGACCGACGCTCTTGCCCGAGCCCGTCGCTCCAGCGACCAACAGATGCGGCATCCCCGCCAGATCCGAGAAATAGGGCTCTCCGTGCAGAGTGGTGCCGAGTGCCACCGTCAGGGGCGATGGGGACTTTCGGAACTCACCCTGCGAGAGCAGGTGGCCGAGGTGAATGATCGCCTTCTTCTTGTTGGGAACTTCGATGCCCAGCGTCGATCGCCCGGGCAGTCGCTCGATACGGATCGCTTCGGCCTTCAAGGCCAGGGCGAGATCGTCCTGCAGACTGACGATCTGACTCACCTTGACGCCAGGCGCCGGTTGAAACTCGAAAATGGTCACCACTGGACCGGGACTGATCGCCACGACCGTGCCCTCGACCCCGAATTCTGCGCAACGAGCTCGGATCAGCTCTCCCAACCTCACCAACTCGTTTTCGTCGACGCTGGTCTCGATGGCATCCAGCTGCAGCAGGTTCAGGGGCGGCAGGGCCTCGGCGATGGGTGGCACCTTGTCCTCGAAGGCGATCCGTTTCTGCTTCGTTTTCGGCGCCTCGCGCCTCTCCTTCTTGGGTTTCTCGACCTTCACCTTGCGGACGGAAAAGCTACCCTGGCCTTCCTTCTCCTCGACTCGCAGCGGCAGATCGACCTTGGAGTCGCTCGTCGAGGGCAGTTTCGTCACCTTGGTGGCCATCGCCTGCTGACTCTTTTTCTCGGCGGCCCTCTCCAGATGTTTCGTCATCACCCGGCGCCTGGATTGTTCCTTTGTGCGTCTCTCTCGATGCCGCGCCCACCCGAAGGAGAGCCGGTCCCACCACGACAGCAGGCGCTGGCGCCAGGCGATCAGAAAGTCGCCCAGCGTCGATTGGATGAGCATCGTGAAGCCGATCAGAACCCCACCACCCAGCACGACCAGAGTGCCGGCGGGGTTGAGAAGGCGTTCCAAGGAATCGCCAACCAGGCTCCCGACCAAACCTCCTGCGGACATCTCCACGCCACGCCAGGTGACGACCCCCAGGAGGGACTGCAGGAGGGCTGGCAGCGTCACCATCACGACGACCGCTCCCACTCCTCGGCCGACAACCGTTTGCCCTTCTCGATTCCAGAACTTTCTCCACCCGGTCAGCAGAAGCAGAACCGGCAGGAGCAGGGCCGTGAAGCCGAAGATCTCGAAGACAAAGGCCGCCACTTCGGCACCGAAGCGGCCGGCCAGGTTCTGCACCGGCCCCGGCTGAGGAGTCTGATGAAAGAAGCTGGGATCTGTCGGCTGATAGGTTCCGAGGCTGACGCCGAGGAGAACGGCCACCACAATCCACGAGATCCCGAACAGCTCGGACCTCTTCTCAGGCGTCAATCGCCCGCCTGAATCCACTTTCTTCTTCTTGCGCTTGGTCAGCCGGCTGCCCTCCAGAGGGCTGCAAGTCTAGCACTGAGAGATCTTTAGGCTCCACCGGAGACGAGATCCCCGGAGCTACTCCAGAGGGCCTCGTGCAAGGCCAGGAAATCGTTCAAAGAGAGCTCTTCGGCTCGGGACTTGGGGTCCAGACCCACGATCGAGATGGCTTCCACCGCCGCCGCTCTCCCCCATCTGCCAGCGAGACTATTGCGGAGCATTTTCCGCCGTTGGGCGAAGGCCACGCGCACAGTATCTGCGAAAGCTCCCATCTCGGCTTCGGGAAGGGGTGGCTTGCCCAGGGTCAAGCCGACGAATGCGCCGTCGACTTTGGGCGGCGGGTAAAACGCTTCGCGGGCTACTCGCGATAAGACCGTGACCCTGGCCCGCGCCGAGGTCAGAACGCTCAACGCCCCATAGGCCCGATCGCCCGGAGTTGCCCGCAGGCGCTCGGCAACCTCCCACTGGACCAGAAAGCAGGCCTTTGGAATGACTTGCCAGTGAGGTAGCAGTTGGCCGATCAACACGGTACTGACCTGGTACGGCAGGTTACCGGCCACCAGGGTCCCAGCCGGCAGAAGTGCCCAGGGCATGTCCAATGCGTCACCAACCACGACGGCTGCCTGCCGCAGCCGAGGCCGGCGGCGAAGGGCAAAGGCCCACTCGTGGTCGAGCTCCCAGGCCAAGACGGTTGCGCCCGCCGTCAGCAGCTCGGCGGTCAAGACTCCTCCACCGGGCCCGATCTCCACGACTTTCGACCCCGCCGGGTCGAGGAAGTCGATGAGTGGCAGACAGATGGAGCCCTGCCGGAGATGATGCTGACCGAGTCGTTTCTTGAGCTGGGGTTGCGGCATTGAAATCGCTTTCTGACAGCCAGGCAGCAGGGCTCTCCATCTTGCCATAGGACCGGGCGCCCGGGTTGGAATGAACAACAGACCTCATGCCGGTGCCCGACGGTCTATCGGACACTGTGGAGTTCTCGATTCTCGGGTTCTAAAGCTTCTGCTATGGTTTCAAGGTCCCGGCCGTGAGGACAGGTGAATGACGGAATTCCACTGTCTCGAGCTACCCAGATTGGAGCGCTTCCTCGAGCGCCGTCGGGCCAGCCCTATTTTCCTCGAGATGAACCTCTCCGAGGTTCTGGTGGCGATCCTGCGGAAGGCGAACGAGTTCGTCCCGTCGGAGGCCGGGTCCATCCTGCTCGACAACCCGAAGAAGAAGCTGCCAGACCGGCATCGGAACAGCCTCACCTTCATCGCCACATTTGGTGAGAAGGCTGATCGCCTGGTCGGTCAGACCGTCTCCGCAGACCAGGGAGTCGGCGGACACGTCTACATCACCGGCCAGTCGTATCGCACCGTCGATCTACAAGAGGATCAGTTCTTCAACCGGGACTTCGCCGACGCACACGACTATCGTCCCGACTCCCTGGTGGCCATCCCCATTCGCATAGAACAGGAGGTTTGCGGAGTTCTGGAGCTGATCAACCGCCGCGGTGCCGGCGACTACAGTCAGCAGGATGTCAATCTGTTGGAGATCTTCGCCGGCTACATCTCGGTTTCCATTCAGAACGTCCTCGACGGCCGGCTGGCACAGGAGATCGCCAAACGGGACAATCTCACAGGTCTCTACAACGACCGTTATCTCCACATCGCACTCAGCCGGGCCATTGAAGACTGTCGACAACGGGAAGTCGATCTGTCGCTCCTCTTCCTCGATCTCGATTTCTTCAAACGCGTCAACGACAGTCATGGTCATCTGGCTGGCAGTCAGGTCCTGCGCGAGGTGGGCCAGCTGCTGCAGGGAATGAGCCATAAGGTCGGGGCGCTCGCAGCACGCTATGGTGGCGACGAGTTCGTCATTGCGGCGCCCTCCCTGGATCTCGAGCAAGCGATCGATCTGGCCGAGGAGATGCGCCAGGCAATCGTCAGCATGACGTTCTGCGACAAGCCCGGTGAAGTCCAGCCAGACGTCCTGCGGCTGACCGGGCAGACCTGCTCCATTGGCATCGCGTCGTTGAATCGGCATGCCAGCGCCGAGCAATCGACCGACCGCTGCAAAAGTACGCTGTTGCGTCTTTCCGACGCCGCGATGTACGTTGCCAAGGAAACCGGCCGAAACCGAACCGCGGTTTCTGCCGAGCTCGTACAGCGCGGCCCGCAGAACCCCAGTCGTTTCGATTGACCCCCGCGACAGACGGGTGCTACATTCTCCTGCCGAGGGGTATTGGAGGACCTGCGTAGCTGCCGCTCCATCGTCGCCCGACCGTTCCGGTCAAAGCTCGAAGTACAAGGTTCGATCTTTGGTTTGGCCCCGGCCGAGAAACTCCGACTTCTGACGTTGAGGCTGCAGCGAAAACAGGGCAAAGCTCGTAAGCTGCGGAAAATCAATGAGATACGGCTCACCCAGCGCCTCGCGAACAATTCGCCATGATTCGTAAACATCAGATAACAAAGGGTTTATCCAAATTGCACAAGGAACTGTGCAAAACGGTTCAAAGTGTTGTACCTACACAACCTAAGGCTCGGGCAGGGGTTCTTTTCCGCAGAAATATCCACAGCTCCTGTGGAGAATTCATGCCCTCGAGCCCAGGAGAATGACCATGACAACAGCGACCGATTCTTCCGTCTCAGAGCTCCTGACCAGCCTGGGTATCGACGACGACAACTCGGGAGCCTTTTGTGGTCGGTGGTTGGACACCCAGGGCACGAAGGTGGAGTCCATCAATCCGACCACCGGCGAGGTCCTGGCGACCGTCCGAGCGGCCACCGCCGACGACTATGAGACGGTTGCCGCCGCCACCGCCGAGGCGTTTGCCGAGTGGCGAACCTGGCCCGCCCCCAAGCGGGGAGAGGTGGTTCGCCAGCTCGGCGACGCTTTGCGCCAGAAGAAGGATGCCCTAGGACGCCTCGTCACTCTGGAGATGGGAAAGATCCTCAGTGAAGGGCTCGGAGAGGTTCAGGAGATGATCGACATGGTCGATCTGGCGGTGGGCATGTCGCGTCAGCTCTATGGCCTGTCGATGCACTCCGAGCGCGACGAGCATCGGATGTACGAGCAGTGGCATCCCCTCGGTCCGGTCGGAATCGTCACGGCTTTCAATTTCCCGGTTGCCGTCTGGGCGTGGAACGCGACTGTGGCAGCGGTCTGCGGAGACTCCATGATCTGGAAGCCCTCCTCGAAAACGCCTCTGTGTGGGCTGGCGATCAGCAAGATCGCGCAAGAGGTCCTGGAGGCAAATGACGCCCCGCCGATCTTCAATCTGGTGATCGGCGACCGCAAGGAGGTTGGTCAACACCTGGTCGCCGACTCCCGAGTACCTTTGATTTCCGCTACCGGCTCTGTTTCCATGGGTCGAGGCGTGGGTCAGGTCGTGGCCCAACGCCTGGGTCGCAGCCTGCTGGAATTGGGGGGCAACAACGGGATCATCGTGACGGACGATGCAGACTTGGACATGGCGCTGCGGGCCGTGCTCTTCGCGGCGGTCGGTACCGCGGGCCAGCGCTGCACCACCAATCGGCGGCTTTTCCTGCAGAAGGGAATCGCCACTGAGATGAAACAGCGCCTGGTACAGGCCTACAAGTCGATCACGATCGGCGATCCGATGGACCCAGCAACCCTGATGGGCCCCCTGGTCGACAAGAAGGCTGTCGATGACATGGTTGCTGCTCTCGAGACCGCGCAGCAGCAAGGCGCCAAGGTTCTCTACGGCGGCGGTGTTCTGGAAGGACCCGGGTTCTTCGTCGAGCCGACCCTCGTCGAAGCATCGGGCGACATGCCGATCACCTGCGAAGAGACCTTTGCGCCGATCCTCTACCTCTTCGAGTTCGACAATCTGGACGAAGCCATCGCCACCCACAACAGCGTTCCGCAGGGACTCTCATCCGCCGTCTTCACCACCAACTTGCTCTCGGCCGAGCAGTTCCTGTCGCCGGCCGGCAGTGATTGCGGTATCGCCAACGTCAACATCGGCACCTCGGGCGCGGAGATCGGCGGCGCTTTCGGTGGGGAGAAGGAGACCGGCGGCGGACGCGAAGCCGGATCCGATTCCTGGAAGGCCTACATGCGACGCCAGACCTGCACGATCAACTACGGTCGGCAGCTGCCGCTGGCTCAGGGCGTAGAGTTCGACGTCGGGTAGGTTCCCGGCTAGCTAGCACGGACGCCCGACAACGCGCAGGGCAGCGGGCCAGATCTCGACGGTGACCCCATGCTGGTCGACTTCCAGCATGGGTTCACCGTCGCTGAACATATTCATCGGCCGATCGACTGCAATACGCACTTTCCTGGTGCGGACGATCTCGACGGCTCGGTGTCCCACATGGGCTCCCTTGTAGACCTTGGGAAAGAGCTGCAGTAGCTCCAACCGTGAAATATCATCCACGGCCACGAGATCCAGCAGGCCGTCGGTCAGGCTGGCATCCGGGGCGATGATCATGCCCCCACCAAAGCGTCGGCAGTTGACGATCGAAACGAAGAGCCTGGGGCCCTCGATGACGCCGCCGTCGTGTTCGACGCGGACTGTCGGACTGCGGTAGAACAAGACATTGCGCAGGACACCAACTGGATAAGCTAGAGGACCCTTGACGAGTCCACTGCCAGCATGAACGTATCCGGCAACCTCGCTGTCGAAGCCAACTCCACAGTACCCAGCAAAGCAATAGGAACCGACGCGACCCAGGTCGATACTGGCGATCGACTCCTGCAGAGCGAACTGAACAGCCTCTTCCACGACCTCGGGTACCTGGAGAGTCCGAGCAAGATCGTTGCCGCGGCCAAGCGGGACGAGTCCCATCGCGCACTCCGTACCGGCCAAGCCCTGCTCGACTTGATGGAAGGTTCCGTCCCCACCGGCGACAACGAGTCGCTCGACACCCTCATCGACTGCTCTTTTCGCCAGGCGCGTCAGGTCTGCCGCATCCCTGCTCAGCCAGACTTCGCTGCCGGCAGCAGCCGCCAGCTCACGGATCTGCGGCAGTGACTTGGCGCCCTTGCCACCGCCAGACGATGGATTGACGAGAAAGCGAATCATCATCGAAGCGAATCTGAATCTCTGTTCACATGGAACTCTACAGAACAGAACTCTACAGAACAGGGAACCTGTCGTCCACAGCGGCCACGATCAGGACTCGACGATCTCGAGGACCGCTTCAGGAACATCCGTCTCTGAGGCCCCGCCCAGCCAGGTCACCAGGCTCAGAACGCTGAAAGAAGCCGCAAGAGCCACGGCAGATGGGATGGCGAATCCGCTGAGAGCCTCTGCCACCCCGGCGGGTAGCGTCTGGACCCGGCTCAGAATCTCCAGCCCGAGGTTGACGATCAGCCCCGTCGCGATCGAGGCTGACGCCGCTGCTGGAGTGACCCGGGACCAGCTCATCCCGACGGCCAGTGTCGGAGCCAGAGCAGCCGCCAAGGTGCCGAAGGCAAAGGTCCCCAACAATGCAATCAGATCACCGTACGTCAGGGCGAGCCCACCCGCGACCAGGGCCAGGATCAACGTCGCCACCCGGCCCGCTGCCAGTTGGGCGCGCACTGGCCGACCCAGAAGACGCGGTAGATCTCGAACCAGCACGGCCGCTCCGATGTTCAGAAACGAGTCGGCCGTCGACATGATCGCCGCCAGCGCTGCGGCAATCACCACGCCCGCGAGTGCATCCGGAACAAACTCCAAGAGGAACTGGAGCGTGGCAGCATCGGGGTTGCCAAGGGGCGCTAGCCGACCGTCGGCCACCAGGGCCGGCACGACGAGCCCGATGCCGACCCAGATGAGGAGGCAGACAACCTGGGATCCGCCCAGAACGAGCGGCATCCACCGAAGCTGCTCGACCCTCTCCAGCATGAGGAACTTGTGGACCATCTGCGGTTGACCCAGCACACCGACGCCGAAGACGAAAAAGAACCCGAGCGCGACCGAAAAGGGGACACGGGCAAAGGGCTCGAAGAAACCCTCCATCCCTTTGCTGGCCAGAATCGAGCTCGCCATCCCGCTGATGCCGCCACCCGCTTTCAGGGTCTGGCCGAAGACCAGAAGGGAACCGACCAGCATCACCGCACCCTGCACCAGGTCGGTATAGACCCCGGCCAACATGCCGCCAAGGACGCTGTAGAAGACCAGGATGCCGAGGCCGATGGACATGGCTACCAGGAGGCTCCGCTCACCGAAGAAATGGCGAGTCCCGAGAATTGTCTCAATGAGAATTCCGAGAGCCAGCAGCTGGGCGGCGAGATAGCCAACAGTGCCGACCAGGATGGCGACGCTTCCGAGAGCAGTCGTCGTCTTGCTCCTGAAGCGCAAGCTCAGAGCGTCGGGGATCGTAAAGACCTCGTCCAGATCCGCGAGCAAGACGAGTCGCCTCGCCAGCACCCAGCAGAGGAGACCGGACGTGAAGCCCACCGGCACGACAATGAAGAGAGAGGCGACTCCGATGCTGTACGTCAAGCCTGGCCCGCCAAGAAAGACGAATCCACTGAAAGCCGAAGTCATTGTCGCCAGGGCGATCACCCAAAGCCCCACTCGGCGACCCGCAACGAAGAAGTCTCTCGCAGTCCGGGTGCGCGCGCCGCTCCATATTCCGATCACCAGAACGGTGGCGAGCGACAGCACGGTAGCCGCCGTCAGCCAGGGCTGCTCCAGGAGCGGCACCATCACGAGCTCCCACGCTCGGAGGATCTCGCCGACAGGGCCTCACGGCGAGCCCCGTCGGAGGGCCGAGCAGGCGGTCTGAATGTGGCGGCATAGGCCCAGGACACCAAAGCGAGTGGCAAGAGAACCAGGCCACAGACCAGAATCCAGAGGGCCAGCGGAATCCCGCCGAAACGGAGGACTCCTCCTCCATCGAGCCAGATCAATACCACCCAGCTGCCACCGAGCAGCGACCAGAGAGCTGCCATGGCAATCAGAAGCGTGCGGGAGAGCGAGCGCGAGCGCGAGAGCAGGATCAAGAGGACCGGCATGGCCGTGACCAGCAGGGCCTGCAGCACCCAGCTGAACAATCCCGGCCAGAGGAATCCCATCAGGATCAGCAGCGACGCCCCTGACAGCAGGGCGGCCAATAGCCCTTCGAACTTGTGCCCTGCGGAATCAGCGGGTCGGCTGTTCGGACGCATATCGACTACCCGGCACGCCCGGCGCGCTGTCGGCCATCAACCGACGATGGGAAGTGGAGACGCCAGGTCCCGGTTCTGAGGTGTCAGTGCGTGACGGTAGCGCTGAGCCAACTCGACCGTTTCCTCGCGGGTGACCAAACGCTCGTAGAGGTTGGTGCGCTGGCGCGGCGAGAATCCGGCCGAGGCAATCAAGTGCTCCATTTCGTCCTGACTCATTCGGTAGGAGGTACCGGCCGCCGACACGACATTCTCCTCGATCATGATCGAGCCCATGTCATCGGCACCGAACATCAGGCCCAACTGTCCGATCTTCTTGCCCTGCGTCACCCAACTGGACTGGAGGTGCTGGATGTTGTCGAGAAACAGCCGCGACACCGCCAGCGTCTTGAGGTACTCATGAGCGAAGGTCTCCGGCACGTCTTGCATGTCGGTGTGCTCGTGCTGGAAGGTCCAGGAGATGAAGGCCGTGAAGCCACCCGTCTCGTCCTGCAGGTCCCGGACCCGCTGCAAGTGCTCGATCCGGGCCTCCAACGGCTCGCCCATGCCGTACATCATGGTTGCCGAAGTGCGCAGATCGTTTGCATGCGCCTGCCGCATGACCTCGATCCACTCGTCTGCAGAGACCTTCGTGTAGGCGAGGACCTCCTTCCGCACCGCGTCCGAGAGGAGCTCCGCACCCCCGCCGGGTATCGACATCAGACCGGCCTTCTTGAGTCGGGCGATGACCTCGAAGAAGCTCAGACGCTCCTTCTTGGCTATGAATCTGACTTCGGGTGGCGAGAAGGCGTGCAAGTGGATGGCCGTATAGTTCTCTCGAATGTAGCTCAACAGATCTTCATAGAAGCTCAGGGGTAGATCAGGATGCACTCCGCCCTGGAGGAGGATTCCGGTACCGTTGAGCGCCAAGGTCTCCTCGATCTTGCGGCCGATCTCATCGAAGGGCAGCACATATCCCTGGGGGTCACCCGGCTCTCGGTAGAAGGCACAGAATCGGCACTTGTACACGCAGACGTTCGTGTAGTTGATGTTGCGATCGATGTTGTAGGTTGCTACCGCCGGCTCGTTGCACCGAGCTCGCACAGCATGAGCGGCCAATCCCAATTCCAGAAGATCTCCGTCCACGAGCAGGGTGTGAGCATCTCCAGCAGAGATCCTCTCGCCCAGCTGCACATCACCCAGGATCTCCGCCACAGGGCGGCCAGATGGCTCCAAGTGCATAGTGAGCGCTACTCTACGGAATCGGTCTGGGATGGGCAAGCGTCGAGGAACTGTATCGGCCGCGCTTCGGGAATGAGATTCATTTCGGCGGCCAGAGCGTAGAACTCTCTCAGACCGGCCAACTCGTCGTGACCCAGCTCGAACGACAGATTGACCGTCAGATACTCTCTCAGCTCATCCGAGCTCAACCCAATGTCCTCTGCCGCCTCCGAGATCAGACTGTCCAGATTCTTCATCCCCTGCTCGAGGCTGCGGGTAAAGACGGATGTGAGGCCGTCCACCTCTACATTGGATCGCACCGCCCAAACAGCAAAAACGAAGGGCAGACCGGTGAGCCGCCGCCATTCGGCTGCCAGGTCGAGGATGCAGTAGCTCGCCGCCGACACCTGCAGGGCCGGATCGCCGATGACCAATGCTGCATCGGCCTCGTCCATCATCGCTTCGATCTCGGGTGGTCGCGAGACACACTCTGGGCTGACGCCATAGGCCCGTTGCAGGACGATCTTGGCCAGCGCCACGGAAGTCCTGCTGTTCTCATCGAGAGCTAGACGGCGGATGTGGCGGGGCGACACCTTGCTGACCAGGAGGACGCTGCGCACTTCGTGCGTCGCCGCAATGCACAAACCCGGCAGCAGGCGCAGACCGGGGATACGCTGCACCTCGATCGAGGGGATCAGTCCGATGTCCAGAGTTCCATCTGCCAGCTTTGCAGCCACTGCCGCAGGAGGCAGGTGGAAGGGCACGAAGGCACCTGCCTCGGCGCCTTTGCGAAAGGCCCATGCCAGAGGCCTGCTGTTGAGGTAGTCGACGATGCCGACGCGCACAGGCACGCCCTTGGTTTACTTCGACATCGCGTTGAGGAAGTCCTGATTGGTCTTGGTCTTCTTCAGCTTGTCGAGAAGGAGCTCCATACTCTCCACGGTCGAAAGGGGATTCAAGACCTTTCTCAGCACCCAGACACGGCGCAGCTCGTCCTCGCTCAGGAGCAGCTCTTCCTTGCGAGTACCCGACTTGTTGATATCGATGGCCGGGAAGACGCGCTTGTCCACCAGTTTGCGGTCGAGGTGGATCTCGCTGTTGCCGGTACCCTTGAACTCCTCGAAGATGACGTCGTCCATGCGACTACCGGTGTCGACCAGGGCGGTGGCGATGATGGTCAACGAGCCACCCTCTTCGACGTTTCTGGCGGCGCCGAAGAAGCGCTTCGGACGATGCAGGGCGTTGGCATCGATACCACCGGAGAGCACTTTGCCCGACGGCGGTTGAACCGTGTTGTAGGCGCGTGCGAGTCGGGTGATCGAGTCCAGCAGAATCACGACGTCCTTCTTGTGCTCGACGAGCCGCTTGGCCTTTTCGATGACCATCTCCGCAACCTGCACGTGGCGAGTCGCCGGTTCGTCGAAGGTGGAGGAAACGACCTCACCCTGCACGGAGCGCTCCATGTCCGTGACCTCTTCCGGCCGCTCGTCGATGAGCAGAACGATAAGGACGACGTCCGGGTGGTTCTGAGCCACCGAGTGAGCCAACGCCTGCAGCAGCATTGTCTTACCGGTTCGGGGAGGCGCCACAATCAGAGCCCTCTGCCCCTTGCCCATGGGCGTTACCAGGTCCAAGACTCTGGAGGACATTTCCCCCGTGTTTTCGAGCTGGATCCGTTCCAGCGGGTACAACGGCGTCAAGTTGTCGAAGAAGATCTTGTTCCGTGCCACCTCAGGGTGCTCGAAGTTGACCGCCTCGACTTTGATCAAGGCGAAGTAGCGCTCGCCCTCCTTGGGCTGACGCACCTGGCCGGAAACTGTGTCACCGGTGCGCAAATCGAACCTTCGAATTTGGCTCGGTGAGACGTAGATGTCATCCGGGCCCGGCAGATAGTTGTACTCCGGCGCCCGCAAGAACCCGAAGCCATCCGGCAGGCATTCCAACACTCCCTCGGCGAAGATGAGACCGCTCTTCTCGGTCTGCACCTGGAGGATCTTGAAGATGAGCTCCTGCTTGCGCAGCGTCGATGCACCTTCGACACCCAGGTCCTTGGCCACCTGGACCATGTCGGAAATGGTCATCTCCTTGAGAATCCTGATGTCCAAGGTGTCCTTCTTTTCCGTGCGCTTGTCCCGATTCGGCCGATTCCTCGATCTCTGCCGATCGGAGTGCTTGCCCTGTTTCGCCGACTTGTCCCTGGGGCCCCGTCCACCGTCTTTCGGCCCGCTCTCCGATGGCTCCGCCGTCTTTGAATCCTGAGACGGTTCTGCAGCCTTCACCTCTTCTGTCGGCTCGGTAGCCTTCGGCTCCTCGGGCTGATCTGCCGATTGCGGCTCTGCAGCCTGCTCCACTGCCTTGGGCTCTTCGTGCGGCTCTGCAGCCTGCTCCACCGCCTTGGGCTCTTCGGGCTGATTCTCGGGGGTTGCTGGATCTTCGTTTGACTTGGCCATGTTCATCCTCACTCAGTTCGCCTCGCCCTCAAACTGCTGGAGAAAAAGGTTGATCTGCCTCCAGAGCTCTTTGACGCCTTCACCGGTTTGGGCGGAGAAGGCGATCAGTGACTCATCTTGCAGTGTCAGTTGGTCGCGGATTCCCGCCAATTGACGAGCTCGTTGGTTGGCGCGAATGCGGTCCATCTTGGTGGCAACCACCGTCCGCCCACAACCCAAGCTCGACAGATATTCGTTGGCTTGAACATCCAGCTCGGTGGCACCTACCTTGCCGTCCACCAGCTGAATGACATGAACTCGATGCTGCACCTGCTGAAAATACTGCTCCATCAGTTTTGCCCAACTCTGGCGTTCGCTTCTGGCGACCTTGGCATAGCCATAACCCGGCAAATCGACGAAGTAGAAGCGCGACTCGATCAAGAAGTAGTTGATGACACGCGTCTTGCCTGGACTCGAGCTGATTCTGGCCAGGTTCTTACGGCCGAGAAGCCGATTCAGCAGGGTCGACTTGCCGACGTTGGAGCGGCCGACGAACGCCACTTCTGCCCGACCGTCATCCAGAAATTCCTTTCGCGTCGGAGCCGATCGGATGAAAAGAGCCTGCTGGTTTCTCACTCCCCCCCTCGTTGCCTCTCTGCATCGCCCTTGAATCTGAGGAAGACCACCGAACTCGTTCGTCGGCGGTCGAAATGGCTTCCTGGTTGCGACGCGACTCCCTCACGAGACCTGTGGAGCCTGCAGCGATTTCGAGGACCGGCTCAATGAGCTACCGATCCAGGCTGCACAGGCGGTTCCGTTGAAGAGTCCTCGAACCCAGCTTCCCCTTTCGAAACCGGAGTTGCATCACCGTCGAGCGCCAGGCTCAACACCTCGTCCATGGATTCGACCAGATGAAGCTCCAGCCGCTCACGGACCTCGGCGGGGATTTCGTCGAGATCTTTCTCGTTCGGCTTCGGCAAAATCAACTCGGTGATATCGGCCCGGTAAGCCGCCAAAAGCTTGTGCTTGATCCCACCCACCGGCAGAACTTTGCCTCTCAAGGTGATCTCGCCGGTCATCGCCAGGTCCTTTCGGACCGGCACACCTGTTGCTGCCGAGATCAAGGCTGTGGCCATGGTGATCCCGGCGGAAGGACCGTCCTTCGGAATGGCGCCTTCCGGGACGTGGATATGGAGATCATACTTGTCGTTGAAGTCCGGATCGACGCCCAGAATATCGGCTCGGCTCCTGAGGTAAGACACCGCCGCCCGAGCCGATTCCTGCATGACCTCACCCAGCTTTCCCGTCAGAATCAGCTTGCCCTTGCCAGCCATCAGACCGACCTCGGTCTCGAGCAGCTCGCCACCGGCTTCGGTCCAGGCCAGACCGGTAGCCACACCAATCTCCGACTCCTCGTTCTTGCGACGGGGGTGGTATTTGATCTTACCCAGGTAGTCGGAGACCGTATCCGGGGTGATTCGAAGCGCTTCCCGGTCCTTCTTCTTGCCTTGTTGAACGATCTTGCGGGCCACCTTGCGACAGACCTTGGCGATCTCCCTCTCCAGGTTCCGCACACCGGCCTCTCGGGTGTAGCTCTCGATCAGAGTCTGTGTACCGCTCTCCTCGAAGACAGTCACGTCCTCGTCCAGGCCGTGGGCCTTGAGCTGCTTCGGAATCAAGAAGCTCTTGGCGATCTCCAGCTTCTCGTTGAGCGTGTAGCCGGTCAGGTGAATCACCTCCATCCGATCCAGCAGGGCTGGCGGGATGGTATGGCTGATATTGGCTGTGGCAATGAACATGACGTTCGACAGGTCGTACTCGACATCCAGGTAGTGATCCAGAAAGGAGTCGTTCTGCTCTGGATCCAAGACTTCGAGCAGCGCCGCCGACGGATCGCCGCGGAAGTCCATCGACATCTTCTCGATCTCGTCCAATAGGAAAACCGGATTTACCGTCTCGGCCTTTTTCATCATCTGGATGATCTGACCCGGAAAGGCCCCGATGTAGGTACGGCGATGGCCTCGAACTTCGGCCTCGTCCCGGACTCCACCCAGCGAAAGCCGCACGAACTTCCGCCCCGTAGCGCGAGCGATCGACTTCGCCAAGGAGGACTTGCCGACACCCGGAGGTCCAACGAAACAGATGATCGAGCTCTGCGTTTGGCGCGTCAGCTGTCGCACGGCGAGGAACTCCAGGATCCTCTCCTTGATCTTCTCCAGGCCGTAGTGATCCTCGTCGAGAATTCGCTGGGCCCGATCCAGATCCTTGATCTCACGGCTGCGCTTCTTCCAAGGCACACTGACGAGCCAGTCAATGTAGTTCCGGGATACGGTGGCCTCAGCCGAGACCGGCGGCATGGCCTCCAGCCGCTTGAGCTCCTGATCGGCCTTCTCGCGCGCCTCCTTGGGCAGACCCGCCTCTTCGATCCGCTCCTTGAGCTCCTCGATCTCGTCCGAGCGGTCGTCCTTGCGCCCCAGCTCCTGATGGATGGCCTTGATCTTCTCGTTGAGGTAGTACTCCTTCTGGGCCTTCTCCATCTGCTTCTTCACACTGACGTTGATCCGCTTGTCGATATTGAACTTCTCGAGCTCCACATCCAGCAGATCGTTCATGTGCTGCAAGCGCTCGAAGGGATTCAGGACCTCGAGCAGCGACTGCTTCTCGGCCGTTGACACCATGAGATGGGCAGCCAACTGGTCGGTGAACTGATCCGCATTGTCGAGTTTGATGGTCGAAACCAGCCCCTCGAAGGCGAGGTGATGCGACACCTTCGCGTACTGCTCGAAGACTCCGAGGACTTTGTTGATGTAGGCCTCCACTTTTTCGTCGGTCGGAAACTCGATGTCGTAGGCCTCGACCTCGGCGAACAACGTGCCGGCCTCCTGCTCCAACTCGACAAGCCTGGCCCGCTGGACGCCTTCCACCATGACCTTGACGTTGCCGTTGGGCAGCTTGAGGTTCTGCACGACCTGGGCTACGACACCGACGTCGTACATGTCCTGGCGCTCCGGCTCGTCCACCTTGGGATCGAGCTGGGCCACCAAGAAGATCGATTTGTCGGCCTCTAGAAGACTGTACTCGAGGGCCTTGACCGAATGTTCTCGACCGATGATGAACGGCGCCATCATGTGGGGAAAGACCACCATGTCCCGCAACGGGACGACTGGAAGTCGGGTCTTACTGGTGCTGATAAAGGTTGAGCTCATGCTCGCCTACTACCGTCTGCGTCGATTTATGGGGAGCCGATCGAGTCGGAGGTTTGCCGACCCAGAGCCTATCAGGCTCGACGGCTTTCTTAAACGGCTTTCTTGAGAGGAGCCGGTTGTTTCCGATTCAACACGGTCTCCTCGTCGATTACGCAGTCTTTGACATCCCGCTGCGAGGGGATGTTGTACATCAGATCGAGCATCAATTCCTCGAGGATGATCCTCAGACCCCGGGCCCCGACATTGCGCTTCGCCGCTTCGGCTGCGACCTGCCTCAGCGCACCATCGGTAAACTCGAGACCCACATCTTCCAGCTCGAACATGGTCTGGTACTGACGCACCAGGCTGTTCTTGGGCTCCTTGAGGATTCGAACCAACGCGTCCTCGTCCAGGTCTCCGAGGGTCGCGATGACCGGCAACCGACCTACGAACTCGGGAATCAACCCGTACTTGATCAGATCCTCAGGCGTGACGTGCTGCAACAGCTCGCTCGACCGGCGCTCTTTGTGATTCTTGATCTCGGCACCGAAGCCCAGGGTCTTTTCATTCAGTCGGTGCTCGATCATCTCTTCCAGGCCGACGAATGCACCACCACAAATGAACAGAATGTTCGTGGTGTCGATCTGCAGAAACTCCTGGTGCGGGTGTTTGCGTCCCCCCTGGGGCGGCACGTTGCACAAAGTGCCCTCGAGAATCTTCAGCAGCGCCTGTTGCACGCCCTCACCGGAGACGTCCCGGGTGATCGATGGGTTGTCGCTCTTGCGGGCGATTTTGTCGATCTCATCGATATAGACGATGCCGCGCTGCGTCTTTTCCTTGTCATTGCCCGAAGCCTGGTAGAGCTTGAGAATGATGTTCTCGACATCCTCTCCGACATAGCCCGCCTCGGTCAGCGTGGTGGCGTCCGCAATGGTGAACGGCACGGACAGCAGCTTCGCGAGTGTCTGCGCCAGCAGGGTCTTACCGGTCCCGGTCGGCCCAATCAGCAAGATGTTGGACTTCTGAAGCTCGACCTCACTGCGCGCCTTCTCGACGAAATCGATTCGCTTGTAGTGGTTGTAGACGGCCACGGAGAGCTTCTTCTTGGCTATGTGCTGATCGACCACATACTCATCGAGGAAGTCATCGATCTCCCGCGGCTTCGGCAGTGCGGTTTCCTGTTGCTGTTCGAGAAGTCGATCCTCGGCGATGATGTCCAGGCAGATATCAACACACTCGTCGCAGATGAAGACCGTCGGCCCTGCGATCAGTTTCTTCACTTCGCGCTGGCTCTTGTTACAGAACGAGCACCGCAGTGTGTCTTCGCTGTTGTCCTTCTTAGGCATCAATCCTCCAAGAAACGGCTTGCTGGCTCCGATGACCCGAGCCACGATGGGCTCTAGCTCGCATCAGTAGTTACTCTCCACAACAATCCGATCTCAACTCCCTATTCCATGCCACCAACGTCTGCACAAACGATCGCAGAGCGCCGCGGCAGATGGGCTTGCCGCCGTGCTTCTTCTGAGAGAATGATAGCAGATCGAAGCGAAATCTCCTTATGCATCAGAACGTATTTCGCTATAAATCAGAAGGCTGGCCGACGATCCATGACCTGATCGGCGAGGCCGTACTCCACGGCATCAGGTGCCGCCAGAATCTTGTCTCGCTCGGTGTCGTGGTGAATCTCTTCGATCGTTTTGCCGGTGTGCTGAGCCAGAATCTCCTCGATCTTCTCGCGCATGCGCAAGAGGTCTTTGGCGTGAATGTCGATGTCCGTCTGCTGGCCCTGCAACCCGTACAGGAGCGGCTGATGAATCAGAACTCGGCTGTTGGGCAGGACCGACCTCTTACCCTTGGTACCTGCCGCCAGGAGAACTGCTGCCATCGATGCCGCCTGCCCGACGCAAAGCGTGGAGACGTCGGGCTTGATGTATTGCATCGTGTCGTAGATTGCCAGCCCGGCGGTAATTGAACCCCCAGGCGAGTTGACATAGAGAGCGATGTCCTTCTCCGGGTTCTCTGCCTCGAGAAAGAGCATCTGGGCGATGACCAGATTGGAGACATCGTCATCGATAGGACGACCTAGAAAGATAATGTTGTCTTTCAGCAGACGCGAGTAGATGTCGTAGGCTCGCTCGCCCCGATTCGTCTGTTCTACGACCATGGGAATCAGCATCGTTTTCGACTCCGTACCAGTCAACCTTCGTTCTCGGATTCGGTCTCGGGCTCCCCACTCTCGGGTGTCGGCTCGACCGATTCTTCGCCGAGGAGACTCTTGATGGCCTTCTCCCTGGCCAATTGAGCCCTGAAGCCGATCAGGTTGCCAGACTTGTCCAGAGCCTGCCGAACACTGACTGCGCTTCGCCCCTGAGCCCTGCCGATGGCGGCCAACGCGGCCTCGAAGTCCTCTTCACCGACTTCGATCTTCTGATGGGAAGTGATGGCATCGAGCAGCAGTCGAGCGTGGACCCGGCGCTCGGCCTGCGGCCGGATCTGTTCGGCCATGGTAGGCCAATCGAGATCGGCGTTCTCCAAATCGACCCCTTGCCCGGCCAGACTCTGGGCGTACTCCTTGAGCATACCCTCGATCTCGTTGTCCACGACTCCCTGTGGCAGTTCGAAGGGGTGACGCTCGAGCAGCTGGTCCAGCATCGCCCGTTCACGCTGCTGACTGCGCTCCGACGCTTTGCCGCGCCTGAGCTCCCCTCGCACTCCCTGTCGCAGCGCGTCCACGTCTGCATAGTCGCCGAACTGGGCCGCCAACGAATCATCCAATGCGGGGAGATCCCGCTCGCGAACCGCCTCGACCTTGACCCGGAAGCGGCGTGAGACCGCATCGTCCCCTTCGCCCTCCTGGCGGAAGAAATCGGCCTGTTGGCCGGCCTGCTTGCCTGTGACTTCCAAAGTGAGCTCTTCCCATACCTGAGGATCGCCCACCTCGAAGCTGAAGGGCTTCTCGGCTCCAGGCTCGCCGCTCTCCGGGTCGAGCTGGGCCAGCTGGCCTGCAACCAGATCACCGGTCGCGGCCGGCCTGTCTGCTGCCACCCACTCGGCGACGGCTCGTCGCATGTCCTCGAGCGCTTGCCCGATCTCCTCCTCGGTGGGCTCGGTCTCGAAATCCGGTAGCTCGAAGTCCTCGAGGCTCCCCAGCTCGATCTCGGGTCGAGTCTCGACCGATGCTACGAAGGTCAGGGGGGCACCGGGTTGGTAGTCGACCTCGTCGACGCTCGGAGGCAACAGGGGATCCAGCTCGCTCTCGGCCTCGGCCTGTTTCCAGTACCGGGGCAGGAGTCGCTCGACAACATCCTGCTCGATTTCTTTGTGGAACTTCTGTTTCACCAACTCTGTCGGCACCTTGCCTTGGCGGAAGCCTGGCAACTTGGCGTGCTTTCGATACTCCTCGACAACACGCTTCGACTCGGCCTCTACCGCCGGTGCGGGTACCTCGACCTTGAGCTGCTTACGACAGGGCCCGACGTCTTCGATGGATAGCACTACGCTCACGGGAGCAGAAGGTCCTTTCTGGCCATACTATGAGTGGGTTCGTGGAATGACGATATGGTGCGAAAGGGGGGACTCGAACCCCCACCCCTTTACGGGACTAGATCCTAAGTCTAGCGCGTCTACCAATTCCGCCACTTTCGCACCGAACTCTTCCGGCTAGGCGATGCTGATGCACCGGGGAGAGATTGAAAAGGCTGGTGAGCCGCCAGGGACTCGAACCCCGAACCCGCAGATTAAGAGTCTGCTGCTCTGCCAGTTGAGCTAGCGGCCCTCGAACGGGGGATTATACACGCTCTCGCGTCAAGTGCGAGAGGGAAGATCCGAAGCTATTCTACCTACAGTAGTTGCTTGATCTCGGCTGTGCCAATCGCACTGCTGGCAGTCACGATCAGGGCACTGCTGCCGCGTTGCAGGGCAGGGATCGTTACCGACAATCTTCCTCCTCGTTGGACAACCCGTGGACCACAGACCCAAGAGGAGGTCTCCGTGGCCACCATTCAACGCAGGATATCGAAAACAGGGACCATCAGCTACCGGGCTCGAGTTCGTATTAAGGGGTTTCCCCCTCAGACAGCGACCTTTCAAAAGAAGAGTCTCGCCAAGCAGTGGGCAGAGCAGACAGAGACCGGGATTCGGGAAGGGCGGTACCTCAGGACTAGCCAAGCTCAGCGCCGTACGCTTGGCGAGCTGGTAGACCTTTACCTTGTCGAAGCCATGCCGGGCAAACCGGCAAGCATTCGGGTTCAAAGGGCTCAGCTGCTCTGGTGGAAGGCCCAGCTCGGAGGTTACTGCTTGGCGCATGTAACACCCGAGCTGGTAGCGAGCCGAAAGAAGGTACTCTCCAGAGGTCTGACTCCGAAGGGAACACGAAGGGCAGCTGGCACGGTGAATCGATACCTTGCAGCGCTCTCTCACGCCTTCACCTTCGCAATCAGAGAAGTGGGCTGGACAGGGACCAACCCTGTCAGATCCGTGTCCAGAGAGCGCGAGCCTCGCGGGCGAGTACGGTTTCTGTCCGACTACGAGAGAGACCAACTACTCGCATCTTGTCGAAGCAGCAGTGAGCGGAGACTCTATCCTCTAGTGGTCTTGGCTCTCTCCACGGGTGCCCGTCAGAGTGAGCTTCTCGGGCTCTGTTGGAATGACATAGACAGCAGCCGTGGCCTGGCTATCATCCATCACACCAAGAACGGTGAACGGAGGGCGGTTCCCGTGACCGGCTACGCGGCGGAGCTGCTTCGCGAGATGAGAAAGGTCAGACGGATGGACACCGACCTCGTTTTCCCTGCTCCAGGCGGAAAAGCGACTTTCCCGAGAAAGGCATGGGAGCGCGCTCTCAGAAAGGCTCGAATCGACGACTTCCGCTTTCACGATCTCCGCCACACGGCTGCCTCATATCTCGCCATGAGCGGTGCCACCCTCGCCGAGATCGCCGAGGTTCTCGGACACAAGACCCTGGCAGTAGTTAAGAGGTACAGTCACCTGTCCGATCAGCACACGACCAAGGTAGTGAGCCGCATGAATGAGCGGATGTTCGGGTTTAGAGGGAACGTCCGACAGAGGCCAAATACGGGCGATTACAGGGCTGTCTAGAGACTGTTTCTGGCCCACATGGGGGAGGCAACTATTGAAGAAGGAGCTGCATTTTGGCGCTGAAGGGCTAAGTGTTGGGCACCTCAAGTACTTCCACAGCAACCGCTGGAATCTGGACTTTGGTGGTCGCTATGTTCACTTCTGGAGAAAGACTGACGACCAACCACGGTTTCTGTACGCAGGTCGGTTCAGAGGCTCGGTGCCACTTGAGCGCCTGGAGTACGTGATCACATGGCAGCCCGTGATCAATCAGCTGAAGACTGACGCCTACGTATCCATCAACACTGTCTACGGTCCGAGGCCATGGCCCACGGAGAAAAGCTATCACCGTCTGACAGCGGTTTGGGTAGATTGCGATTGCGAACAGCTGGATTTCACGACAGCCATGGGGTATTTAAAGGGACTGGAATCCGAAAGACTGGTGCCTCCGATCTCGGCCATCGAGCGCACTGGGCGTGGAGTCCGCCCCTACTGGTTTCTTGTCGATGAGAGTGATCCACCTGCGCTCGAACTAGCGAGGCTGATTCAGGGACAGCTGGGTACATCGCCGCCAAAGGCTTGGTATCGCAATAGGAGACTTCAGGAACGAATCAATCTGGCTCTAGTCGCAAGGTTGAATGCCACTCGCCCTGAGCTTGAACCCGACGAGGATCCTGTCAAGGTGACGACTCATCAGCGAGTTGCCGGGAGTATCAACTCCAAGGTCGGGTTGCCTGTTGAGTACTTCGTCTACCTCGAGGACAGCGGATTCCCCGCCAGCTACACATTGGAGGAATTACGGGAGTACCTGGGTCTTGAGAAAGAGCCAGAAGTCAGAAAGAAGCCGCCACGGCCAAGGCCGAAAAAAACGGACCAGGAGATCGCCCAGCTCGCACCCAAGCGCAAGGCGCAAAAGGCCAGGTATGAACGCCTGTGGGTAGAGTTTCAGATCATCCGCTACGCGAGAGGCGGGTTCTCTCAGGGTACTCGTCGGCATGCGTGTTACCTAGCAGCCACGATACTGCGCGGTATCGGGTACCCCGACGAAGCGATCGAGAGAGAGGTACTGAAAATCGCAGAGCATTGCCATCCTGAGATGGCACCGCATGAAGCGCGAACTCAGATGAAAAGCGGACTCTCAAACCTGAACCCGCCTAGGAACAAGACCGTCGCCAGGCTCCTGGGGGTCACTGTTGAGGAAGCCGACAATCTTGAACTGCTCAGCATTCGGCCCGACTTTGAGTATAGGCCTGAGAAGGGCAAAAGGAAGCTGGAGCAGCGGCGGCGACACGAGGCACTTGAACATCTCGCCGAGACTCACGGTGACCCCCTGCCCTTCTCGCTGAGACAGCTGGCAGCGGCGATCGGCAGCCACCCGAGAACCGTTCGAAGAGACTTGGAGAGCCTAGGGATAAGAACAGAAAATCAGTAAATGGAGGGGTGGGGCACTTCGTGCTAAGAGGGGGGAACTGGGGAGGTATAGAGGGCTTAGAAGGAGGTTAGAAGAGTAGCAATCTATACCCTTCAGCTCTACCCTCTCACTCACCTCCTGCGCCCCAGACTTGGGGGATTCAACCCCCCAGAGCTGGGGCGCAGTCAGGGCTCATATGCCTAGGATACTTTCTAGGACCTCTTACGAATCCTTCCACTAGAGGATCTGGCTAGCAGCCGATTCAGCCCAATTCAAATTGGGCTAGTTATCGGCTGACTGAGAACGCTCTTCGGGAGCATCCCGCTAGCCAGCAGAATACCGAGCACGCCCCCAAGGCGTGTCTCGGAGTGCGCTGCTTCGTGATGCCGTTCGGAGTGCTGGGACTACAAACAGTCAACACTCGCCCCGCCTGCCACCAGCCTTGCCTATTGGGATTTCCTCTCCCTCTCTCTGCCTCCTGCCCGCTCTGGAGGACTCCTGGGAGTAGGCTAAACCAGGGTACTTTGCAGTATCTGAGACAGCGGTAACGCACGTAAGTTACTGTGAGACAGCACCTTGCAGAGATCTGCGACATATTCGCAATGTATAGCTAGCAAGGCAGGGTCTCGCTGGCCAACCTCTGGCGATTCACGCGTGCCCTCCACCCCACACCCACCTTGGCCAGCCCCCACAGGGGTAGTTGTGAATGAGTGGGCTCCACACGCGCCGGGTATTCGCCGGCTAGGGCACGGTGTCGTCCCATGCAGACGTATCCCCTGACTCAAAGCCGTCCGCGAAGATCGATGTGGCGTAGAGCTGAGCCTGGATACTGGCCTGGCTCGTATCCGTGCCGTACGAACCATAGCTCTCCCATACGACCACGAATGTACCGTTTGGTCCAACAGCCAGAGCTGGGCGGCGCTGATGAATCGAGGTGTAGCTGTTGACCTGGAACTCGTCTCCCAGAGGTGAGCCATTGCTGGTGAAGCGTTGACCTTGGACACTCCAGGAACTGGTGTCCGTGCCATCCGAACCCAAGCTCGCCCAGGCGACCACATAGTTGCCCTCTGTGTCCAAGGCTACTGCGGCTTCTTCCTGGCGGTTAATGGTGTAGGAGTTAATCTGAAACTGGCTACCCAATGCTCTTCCACTGGCGTCGAAGCGCCGCCCCTGGACACTGCTGACACTGGAATCGGTGCCGGGGGACTCGCCGTCTGTTCTCCAGACGACAACGAAGCTGCCGTTCGCACCCGCCGCCACTCTGGGCGAGTTTTGGATGTCTTCACTGAGGCTGTTGACCTGGAACTCTCTACCCAAAGCCAAGCCCTTGCCGGTGAATCGCTGACCCTGCACGTTCCAGAAGTTTGTGTCTGTGCCGTACGATCCCCAGCTGCCCCAGACCACCACGAAGTTGCCCTGGGCGTCGACAGCCACTGCGGGTCGGATTTGGCTGTACGTTGTATAGCTATTGACCTGAAACTCTCCTCTCACGGGCGTGCCACTGGAGTCGTAGTACTGCGCTTGAATGCTCTCGGGGCTTGAGTCTGTGCCGAAGGAACCCCAGCTTGTCCAGACCACCACGAAGTTGCCCTGGGCGTCCATTGCAACATCGGACCACCATTGGTTTCCGGTGGTGTAGGAGTTGACCTGGAACTGGCCCCCAAGAGGAGTTCCGTTGGCATCATACTTTTGCGCCTGAATGCTGTGGTAGCTCGCGTCCGAGCCGTACGACCCATAGCTCTCCCAGACAACCACGAAGTTGCCCTGTGGATCGGTTGCCACCCTGGGGATCTCCTGGCAGCTCGTCGTATAGGAGTTGACCTGAAACTGTCCTCCGACAGGTGTCCCATCGCAGTCGTAGCGCTGCGCCTGGATGCTGTAGCAGCTCGCGTCTGTGCCGGGCGACGTTCGGCTTTGCCAGACGACCACGAAGTTGCTCTGGGCGTCCACTGCTACATCGGAACGCCATTGGTTTCCCGGGGTGTAGGAGTTGACCTGGAACTCGTCGCCTAGACGAATGGACTCCTGAGCATGAAGCAGCGCCCCTATTAGAAACGACAGCAGGATGAGGGCATAATTTCTCACTGCTCCACTAGTTACCCGCTGGCAGAAAGAAGATACGCTCACCGAGTTCGCTCCTACTGATAACTACCAGATCAGCAACTACGACGCACTACCCAACTGGGTGGGTGCTCGTCATGATCCACTTCTGGTTCGCTAGACCACAACCACGACTCCCGACAGAGCCAACAACCATCCCTCTTGCCCGAGAAGATCTGCCAGGCTAGTGCTTCTTGTCTCGTGGCGGGAAATGATCGTTGCCGGCAGGCACCGTATCAGAGGCTCACCAGCGTTTGTCGCGGCCCTGAATGCGAATCCCTCCGCCGCCGAGGTGGCTCACGTTCTCTTTCGCCGCTTCTCGGATTCCCGCTAGAGCAGCTGCCTAGTTGCACAGCAGAGCGCCTGGTGGTCCGAGCCCCATACCCCACACCCACCTTCACCAGCCCCGACCGGGTTCAGAGCGGATGAATGCGCTCCACACACGCCGGGTACTTTCCGGCGGAGCTGCCGGCCCGCCCGCTTGCAGGCAGCAGTAGGAGTCCGTCCTTTCCCAGATTTCGATGGCCACGCGGTACGGACGAACCAAGTTTAGAAACGGAATGAACCACCCCAGAACAGCCCAAGTGGCGGAGTACCTACGATTCCCCACCTCGAGGACTTCCAAGCGCCTGTAAGCTCGATGAAACCAGATCAAGAAGCTGCAAACGGAGGCCAAGAGAACTCCCATCCCGAGTACCCCAACGCAGCCTAACAAGACTGGGAGGCCGACGGCTTGGGACTCTTGCCAGACCATCGCGCCCACCGCAAACAACTCGAATGCCAGTGCCGCGACAATGCAGCCAATCGCCATCCGGGTGGTGGCGTCAAGCTGGAGACTACCTTCAGCTGAGACCATTTCCACAACAGCCTAACGGGACGCTGCTCAGCAGTCGCCACGTCTTCGGGTAGTGCGATTGACTTGACTCGACCTGAGTACTCACTCGAGTCGAGCGCCTTCTGGGTTAGCTCTTTCACCACACTCGGGACAGAACTTCGCACCCAACGGGACCTCGTGACCGAACTTGCACCGAGACCGGGCTAGATTCTCCTGCAACTGCATTGCTCCATAGATCAAGACGATTGCCCACGCATGAATCACGAGTCCAAAACCGCCCGTGGAGAGAGCTGTGGAACCTTCGGTTTCAGAGGAGGTTCCAATGGCTCCTACCGCAACCTCTCCAAGGAAGGCTAGAAAACCCATGGCAATCAGGATCCTCCCCAGAAGCCGCATCCAGCGAGGACACAACTCCCAGCTCAGCTTCATCACTTGGCGCTGAGACAGATTCTCGAACTCCGTATTGACGATCAGAATCGCGGCTCCTCCAGGAACAACGATGCTCAAGATCATGGCTAGGAGGACCACATCTTCGGAGTCTATCCATCCGGTGGGCGCAGCTAGGATAATCGCCAGACTAGCCACCAGACTCAGGCTCGAGACTACGATCGCGGGATAACCGATCAGCTTGAGCATTAGCCCCCTCCGCACAATTTGACCAAGAGAAGTGTAACCGACGCCCTGACCTCCCTGGGGAACCCCTCCAGTGGACCACGATGCCGCACCCCCACTCAACCGTCATGCCCGGTCTGAGTGGCGGGCCTAACTACCAAGGTATTTGGACTGGAGGGAGCGCTCATGGAACACACCCCAGAACGAAAAAGACAAGGATGGTGCAGGAGCTATCTGTACTTCAACCAACCCCTCACGAAAGAGGAGAGCAACAGCCAGAGAAATACTAGGGCAAACGTGGCGCCCAAGATCAGCAGCTCTCTCTTGTTGAAATCCGCATCAAGCATAAACCGAGGATGCAACGCCGAGGTCCAAGGTTTCCCTACTCGTCGGAGGTAGGAGCGGGTAAACAGAAGTGACGCTCCGAACCCAATTGCAGAGGCCACGATTACGACCACCAGGGCCTCTGGCGGCAATCCAAAGTATTCCTCGGACAAGGCTGCGATACCGGTCTTTGCGGCAGGATCACCCGCCAACCCCAGCGAGTCCATACCAGCTCTCACGAGGGGGTCCCGTGAGCCTCCTTCCAATCTGACACGAATTCGTGGAAGAGCTTCAGGTGTAGCTCGAGCGTCTTGCCGGTCAGGAAGTAGACCCAGTCATCTCTGTCTGCATCCTTCGATTTGTAACGAATCGGGTCTATGGCTCCGGCTTTCACCCACGCCGGCTCAGCTTCACCGAGGTTCTCTCTGGTCGGTTCGTGGGCGAAGTACTGAACAACCACGGTTGTGAAGAAGTACTCGCGCTCTTCGTCTTTGGCGGTCCTCATCGCCAATTCGAGGGTACCGCCTTCACAGGGGTCTCCATTCCCGACCTGTATTCCTTCCGCCTCTAGAAGACTGAGATGGAACAGCTTGGTGAACGACTCGAACTCTCTGCGTTCCTCCTCCGAATGGTGTGGGTGCTCAACCGTGCTGACAACTCTGCAAATGCGTTGATCTCCTGTCTCTCTGATCTGCCTGACGCCACTCTCGTCGTCCGAGAGGTATCTCCCCTGAGGGGAGGAAAAGCTGGCCGCCAGGAGGACCTGGGCCACAGCTACCAACAGAGTCGATCTACCTGTTAGCTTCATCTCTGCTGGAGGCACCCTAGCAGGCACTACATAAACGATGCACCACCCTCCCGGGAAGGTAGAGGGACTCCCGTCGAAGTCGGGTCGCAGTGGTTCTAGTGCTACAGTCCTTTAAGGTACGTCATGTCTCGTTGGGATGAGGGAACTCTGCCTCTCGCGTTGATCGTGTTCGCGTTCATCGCGGGTCTTGCCGCCGGAATCTACGTAGCTATCTACAAGGGGTTTTGGATGGGACTGGTGACGTTTGTCGGTATATTCGGCTTCGTTGGCAGGTTCGCCGCCTTGGGCGAAAACTCAAGGGATCGGGACTGAAGACGGGTCTTCAACGGGGTTGATATCAGTCTCTGAGGTCACCTACGGGAACAAGTCGGACATGTTCCAGAGGGGGATCAGTAGAATGAGGTTTCAACCGCTCCAAGATCGGAGGTGTGCCGTGGCTCTTTTCCGAAGCGAAGGACGAGTTGGTCTCCTTCTCGGTCTCATGCTGGGCTGCTTCGTGATGCCGGTCTTCTCGCAGACAGTGTCGAACTGCGTGTCCGCAGAAGAGGTTTCAGCAATGCTGTCGTCCAAGTTTCGTGGCGTACCGGCGGTCACGCCTGGAGGCATGCCGGCGGGGCTGCAAGAGCTGGTCCCCCTTCCCAGCGGAGCCACTGTAGTCGCAAGTGCCAGCTCAGAGACGTGGGCGCGAGTTGCGGTACGCGTTCCCAGCAAACCCGACCAGGCGAGAGATCTCATCCGCGCGGCGCTGTTGAGCGGGGAATGGCGAGCCGCTGAAAAGGGACCTGCCCAGCCTGGTGGGTTCGTCTATTCAGACTCGGAAGAAGTGTCCCTTTGCGGCCCTGACCACAGATTGCTGTCGGTGGTTGTTCATCCGCTTCAGGATCAGACTCTCGCAGTACTAGACATTCTCGATGATGATGACTGCTGGCCTGGCAGTTCGGACCGATGGCGACTAGTGGGGGACCGCCACTATGACCAGTTCGAACGCTTCCTTCCCACCCTACATCTCCCCGAGGACTCCGTTTGGATTGGCGGCGGGGGTGGGGGGAACTCAGGCAGCCAGGGTCTTGGAGACTCCCGCAGCAGGAGCAACCTGTTCAAGGTGGACATGTCTCGAGTCGCAGTGGCGAGGCACTTCGGAGGTCAGATGGTGGAACAGGGATGGCTTCCTGACGCGGAGTCGAGCGGGACTGTCAGCGACATGCAGATATTCCAGCAGGAATCGCCCGATGGGCAGAAGCTGGTGGGATTCTTGACAGTCGTCGCTCTCGGTGACAACCAGTATGAGGCTACGATTCGGGCGTTACGAGCCTCACGGCCAGGCGAGTGAACTGAAGCGATGAGCCGAGAATCGCACCAATGATCGACCACACTGCACGGAAGGAAGCGGCCCGACTGCTGAGGCAGCCTGCCGAAAGTGGTCTCGATCTGAACCTGGACATCCCCCGCCAGAGAGGTCTGCTATTTGATGTCAACCTGAACTTGCAAATTGACGAGGTGTTTCTCGAAGCCGGCGCCTTTCGCGGTTCATGGTTCCCATGTGGTGAAGAGAGCGTTAGGCGACTGTGCCGCCAAGAGGTCGCCGGGCTGCTGTCAGGGGATTACCGAATCGTCGAGTTCTACAGAGGCAAGACAGCGACGAAGGCAAGAATGCAAAAACCCGACGGTGCCACCTGGAAGACTGTTAAGACTTGGAGTCTTCTAAACGTCCCCTTGCCTTGGCCCCGAAGAAGGCGAGTCCTTCAGAACAGACCGGGACCTTGATTGGCTTTCGATCCGCGATTGGTCGGCACATTTGTACTGCAGAAACGTGGAGACTGTGAGAAGCAGGTTCGTGAGTGGATTCGTCCAAACGCTGCAGCGCAGCCCAACTGAGGGAACGCTCTTCTGAGCCCCCTACCCTACACCCACCTTCACCAGCCCTAACAGGGGTAAGGAGAAATGTATGCGCGCCACACGCGCCGGAACTCCACCGGCCAAGGTCGGGAGCTATCCCCGCCGCGTTTACCGCCCGAAATAGCGCGCCAATTGCTGACTCAACTCATCAAGCGCTGCGATTTCTCTGATCTCAGGTGCTTCTCGTCTGAGGAGAGCGGGAGATGAGGTCGAGAACGTCTTTGCTATTGAACCCTCGTGCGATTCCATAATCCCCGAATAGGTCTCAAGGACAATTCGAAATTGGAGGATCCTCGAGTCCGTACCTGCGGGTTCATGCCCCGCTGCAGCGACAAATTGCGCCCGAAGACGGTCCCAGTCCCATTCCATCAGCCCGCCGTCGACGGCCAGCCGTAGGAGAGCCTCGGCTTCGCCATACGACAACTCCACTTCTTCGCTCTCGTGAAGAGCGCTCCTAGACCTGCGCACCTTGCGAAGACGCCCATCACCTAGAAGAGAGTACTCAACGGTATCCATTCGCAAGCCGCCGCTCCAGTGAAGTTGAAGGACCGCAACTGCGGGATCTGCGGAGAATGTGAATGTCCTTTCCAAGTTCATCGCGTCAACGTCCTGTACACCCGTAGACATCTCGTTCGGCGTGAACTCTTCTGCCCCGCTTCGCGAACAACCCGCAAAAAGCAGGGCTACTAGACCTAGGCAGGTGACGTACTTCTGAATGACCATCGAGCCCCTCATAGCACCTTCATCTGTCAGTTGCCGGGTGGGCCCTGGGAGGCTTCCATCACCGCCTCAGTTCCAGACTGTTCGAAGTACTCTTCTAGCGCTTCGTTGAGCGCTACCAGAGCATGTGCTTCTCGGAAATCAGGAAACGCCTCGGCCACCAGTGACGGTGTTTCCATTGTAATCTTCGGCTCAAATGGGGCTATCTCCGCTTTCCCTTCTCTTTGATAGCTCTCGAACCGTAGCTGCAAGACCACCATCCATGCGTCTTGGACCAACGACCCCGGCCCAACCACAGCGCGAATCTTGTGCTGTGTCAATTCCGGCACTCCAGACTCAACCACCATTTGCATTAGGGCATCGACATCCTGCAGCGAGAGTTGAAGCTCTTTGGTGGTTACTGCTCGGTTAGTCATTTTGTCGATCACCTCCCGAACTAGGAGCCCATCACCGTACAGGTGATACCGAGGCGACGTTAAGCCGTATCCTCCGTGAAACCCATACTCAAGGACCGCATCTTCTGGAAGACTGCTGATTCTGTAGGTTGGAGTGTCCTCTTTTGCGGCACTCATCAGGCCACAACCGAAGAACATCGTCAGCGCCACCAGAAGCAGGCGAGCATCACCAAGCGCGAAGAGGGCTCCAACTCTCAAGCAATCCTCTCTTTCGGACTGAATCACGGGACCCAGCACATCAACAACTCTCCAACGACCCAGACCACAAACAGCAACGATGCAAGAGGGTTTAGGATCTTTGCCAGAAGTACAAGCAGGTCCATTTGAGGATCACCGAGTTTCCTGTACTCCCCCGAACGTAGGAACTTCCGAACATCATTCTGCTTCTGAATCGTTGTTCTGAAAAATCTCGGCTCTCCGAAGGAGTGCCAGAGTTCTTCATGGTGGTGCCGCAGGCGTCGCAGGAGCAAATACCAGACAATGAGGAGAGTCACGACAAGCACCACGAGCGCTGACCAAGTGGTGGTGAGAAGTGCGTTCCACATCGCTGTCAGGTTCTCATTTCATTCATGACCTCTGGCACACCAGTTGGATTCGAGTCACAACTGACTCACCACCAGGGATATGAGTGCTAGCCAGAGTGCTGCCACAAAGCCCATCATCGTCACCTTCCAAATGCTTCCATGACGATTCAGTCGAGGGTCTTTGAGGTGCCTATACTGACCTCGTAGCAGAAAGTTGGTGGCATCGGTCGATTGATTCAGAAAGGCATGTGGTCTTCCCAATTCATCCCACAACTCTCGATGATGAAGTTTCAAGTACCTAAAGAAACGCTGCGAAGACCAACAAACCAACAACGCCACAACTACCGTAGCAGTAATCACCACGAAGGCGGTGTCATCTGCGCCTAGCTGCAATTCCCACCTCCTTCAAAACGAACTGGTGCCCTTCGACTAGGCACATCGCCATTCCTAAACCCATCCTACCTTGGAGCGTCTGGCCGATGGTTCTCCGAAATCTCCTTCAAGCCACTGATGCACTTCATTCAGAAGGCGAGACATCGGGACTGAACCCAGGTGGTTCAACGAGGTTGACCTCAGTCCACTAAATCGCCCTTGCTGAGTGCGCGCTCTGAGCAGGCCCTCACCAAGCCCACAATCGCCTCAGAATCGCCCTGAGGCCACTTTGATCATCTTTGAGGGTAAGAGTGGCTGGGGATCAGGGTTCGTGTCTCTACGGGCCCATAATCACATATGCCTATGCACCCATGTTGCCGATATGTTATCATCCGCATGACGCAGCCGCAGGGGCGGCACATCAACGCCCAACGCCAAGAGGAACATCTGGCAGGGAAACAGCGATGACTCCAACGAGCAGCGGTAAAGGTATCAAGAAGGCCGCCAAGGGCAAGGTCCCAAAGGGCCCGAAAGGTGGCGAGACCACCGTCACATCTGGCGGCCTCATGCGGGTAGTCATCTACCTCGCTCCTGAGGAAAGGAAGGCGCTGCGGCTCATCTCCGCCTACACCGAGCGCAGTGTCAGCGAGATGGTGCGGGAGAAAGTGCAGGAACTGATCGAAGAAACTAAGAAAGCACGGACGCTGCCGCCGAAGGCTCTAGGCTAGATTCTCGGTGGTTTTTTGAATACCAACTGGCCCATGGGTGGCCCATGAGGAGGAAGAAAGCGGCAGGTGTTGAGTAAGGAGAAAGGGACTCGAACCCCGAACCCGCAGATTAAGAGTCTGCTGCTCTGCCAGTTGAGCTAGCGGCCCTCGAACGGGGGATTATACACGCTCTCGCGTCAAGTGCGAGAGGGAAGATTCGAAGCTATTCTACCTACAGTAGTTGCTTGATCTCGGCTGTGCCAATCGCACTGCTGGCAGTCACGATCAGGGCACTGCTGCCGCGCTGCAGGGCAGGGATCGTTACCGACAATTTGAGCTCGCCCCCGGCATTGGTCTCACCCTGCGCCAGGGTGGCCGGACCGACGACGGTGGAGATCATCTTGACCGAGATCCGAGTCCCCGGCACGGCCTGTCCGCTCAGGCTGCCTTTGGTGCGGAAACGCAAAGCCACGGTCTCACCGAGAGCGAATTCGTGATCCGCGTCCATCATCAGAATCAGGGCCTCCTGCTCGGACTCCGAGTTGAGGTAGTCCATGATGATCTGGTCGAGGGTCGGGCTCTCCGCTTCCGAAGTCGCGACTTGACGAGTCGGTTCCGGCGTCGGCAGGTGCTCCACCTCCACCTCGGGAGCCACCTTCGGGTCTTTCAGGAACTCCTCAGCGCTCATCGATGACTCGGCGGCCTTGCCTCCCGGAACCTGGCTGTCGTACTTGCCGCTTTGAATCTCGGCGATCGTCAATCGGTGCTGTTGGTCCATCAGCTCGACGATGCGCTTCTTGCCCTCGCCTGCATCCAGGGCGCTTTTGTAGCTCGTCCTCTTCTTGGCCAGCACCTGACCACCGACGTAGACCAGGCTTTCGATGAAAGCGCTGGCAATACCCTTGTCCTCGGTCTGTACATGAAAGACCACATCGGAGTGGGGGACGTCGGTGTTGTAGCCCGTAATCATCCGAGTGGCCGTGAGCGAGACATGATCGAGAAGAGAAATTCTAAAGATTCCGACGGCTTCAGGGCAACCTCGGGGTGGCTGCGAGGGCCCTGACCCTATTTGCTAGCCTTCCAGGCACGTGTAACAATAGCCGACCGAGGCGATCCCAAAGCGGGGCGGCCCGCGCCACGCCGCCACCCCAATTGCAACTGGAGGAAGATTATGGCTCAGCCTGACGCTGAAGGAACCACCAACGACCCGACGCTCGTCAACTACGAAGTGCGAGATGGCGTTGCCTACTTGACGCTCACCGACCCGCCGGCAAACACCTACACCCACGAGATGATGTGTGACTTGGACACAGCGATTCTCAAGGCCCGGTTCGACGAAGAAGTCCATGTCCTGGTCCTTACAGGCCTAGGCGAGAAGTTCTTCTGTGCCGGTGCCAATATCAACATGTTGAAGAAGTCCGACCCCTACTTCAAGTACAACTTCTGCCTACACGCCAACGAGACCCTGAATCGGCTCGAGCACACGCCAAAGCTGGTTCTAGCTGCCCTCAACGGTCATACGGTAGGGGGCGGCCTCGAGATCGCGATGGCCGCCGACCTCCGCCTCGCCAAGAAGGATGGTGGCAAGCTCGGACTACCAGAGATCAATCTCGGGGTCCTGCCGGGCACGGGCGGCACCCAGCGGTTGGCTCGTCTCGTTGGTAAGAGCCGGGCCATCGATCTAATGGTGACCGGCCGCCTTCTGTCCTTCGAGGAGGGTCAAGAATTGGGCCTGGTGAACGACATCTTGGACGGCGACGACTTCATGGGTCAGATCCACGACTTCGCCAAGAAGTTCTGCCCGCCCAACATGGCTTCGAAAGCCGTGGGCCGAATCAAGCGGTCGGTGCAGTCGGGAGCCGAGGTGCCTTTCGAGAGCGGCCTGGCCATCGAGCGAGAGTTGCAGCAGCAGCTGTTCCAGAGCGCAGATGCTCAGGAGGGCTTGAGCGCTTACATCGAAAAGCGCAAGCCCGAATTCAAGGGCGTCTGAGCTTCGACATTCGTATAGCCGCTGGTGGGTCGGCCGGTGGAGTGGGCCTGGCGGTGCTCACCGAGGGGTTCTCGTCATGAGTCAGAAACTGATCATTGAGCGACACAAGCGGATCGTCACGATCACGCTGAACCGCCCACCTTTGAACATCCTCGATCTCGACATTCTGGCCGAGCTGCGACTTCAGCTCCGACGGCTCGACCAGGATGAAGAGTTGGCCGCGGTGGTCCTCCGTGGCGCCGGCGAGACGGCCTTCTCGGCTGGGGTTGCGGTAGAGGACCACACGCGAGAGCTGGTACCGACCATGCTGGAGGACTTTCACGGCGCGATTCGCTGCCTTCGGCAGATGAGGGCGGTGAGCATTGCCGCAGTTCAGGGCCATTGCCTGGGTGGCGGCATGGAGCTGGCAGCGGGCTGCGACATCGTTCTGGCCAGCGATAACAGTCGCTTCGGGCAGCCCGAGATCGAGCTCGGCTGCATCCCGCCGTTGGCGACGGCCCTCTATCCGAAACGCATTGGCCCGGCGAAGACCTTCGACCTGCTGATCACTGGGCGCAATGTCGACTGCGATGAAGCCGAGCAGATGGGTTTCGTCAGCCGACAGGTGCCGGCTGACGAGCTCGACATCGAGCTCGAGCGACTCAAGGATCAGATCGCTCGAAGGAGCCTGCCCGTGCTCAGATTGCTGAAACGAGCGATTCTGGCCGGTCGCGACCGGTCATTCGACGAAGCGCTGGCGGAGAGCGAGCGACTCTATTTGGAAGAGCTGATCGAAACGCAAGACATGCAAGAGGGACTGGCCGCCTTCCTCGAGAAGCGGACACCCGACTGGCAGCACAAATAACTCATTGCGCCCTGTTGGAGGAAGATCGACATGCCCGAGACCATTCTCAAAGAACAGGTTGGTCGAGTGGTGATTCTCACCATCAACCGGCCCGACAAGATGAACGCTCTCAATCAGCAGGTCCGTGACGAGATGCTGGAGCTGCTCGATGAGATCGCCGTTGACGACAGTATCGGCGCGGTCGTGCTCACAGGCGCCGGGGAGAAGGCCTTCATTGCCGGCGCGGATATCGGTGAGTTCGAAGGTCGAAGTCCCTTCGACCAGCGGCATGCCATGCGCTCGCCTCGGATCTTCGACGTCATGTCGAGCTTTCCCAAACCGGTCATCGCCATGATCAACGGCTTCTGCCTGGGTGGCGGTTGCGAGCTTGCCATCTCGTGTGATCTGCGCATCGCTTCTGATAAGGCTCGATTCGGCCAGCCCGAGATCAATCTGGGCCTGATCCCCGGTGGCGGTGGCACCCAACGCCTGCCCCGTCTCGTCGGACCAGGTCACGCCATGCGCATGATCCTCACAGGCGACATGATCGGCGCCGCGGAAGCCAAGGAGATCGGTCTCGTGGAGATGGTGGCGCCGGCTGACGAGCTTCGTGACCAGACGCTGGAGCTGGCCGCAAAGATAGCGTCCAAGAGCCCGTTGACCCTGAAGGTCGCCAAGCAGGCAGTCCGCGCCAGCCAACGCCTCGCCATCGAGGAAGGCGTCCTGTACGAGCGCGATCTCTTCTGCCTCTGCTTTTCCACCGCAGACAAGCAGGAAGGCGTGGCGGCTTTCCTGGAGAAGCGTCCAGCCGAATGGAAAGGCCGTTAGAGGGCTGAGGCGTCCGGTCGTACCTCCCGACGATCTTTGAGGCCGTGGGCCCCCCTCCCATTCCTCGAAACCCCTAGGCCCTTACGCCCCTACTGCCCTAAGCCCCTATTGCCTTTAACGGTGCCAGAGGTTCGTTCGGGTGGTTCGACAGGGGGTGCCGAGTCGAGCGCAGCGCAAGGGCCTTCACAGAGCACAAGAGATCCCGCGCGATGACGAGACAAGGGGGCGGCCCGCCCGCTGCAGTCTGAGTAGCCGACGCCGTCCCCCTACGGACCACCCGGACGAGCCTCCAGATCACCAACGTATTGCAGGGATGTAGCAACGGCCGCCAGAGGCGACGGCCGCTTCAAAACCTCCCACCCGGCGTTGGGCAGTCCAGGCCAGCAGTGCCAGACCACCCTCCAAAAAGCACCACTTAGCACCCAAAATGGACAGCTTGGCGGCCAAAGTGACAATCGGCCTCGCCCCCAACGCCCCAAGCCCTCAAAGGTCGGCCGGAAGGAACGCCCGGTCGCCTCAACCTCAAGCCCTCAGGGGATGTCGTAGCGGCGGCGCTTTTCCCACAGGGTCTTGCGACTGATGCCGAGCAGCTCGGAGGCTCGCCCCTGGTGGCCGCGGGTGTAGGCCAGCGCCCGCAGGATCTGGCGCCGCTCGACCGCCTGAAGAGACTCGGGTGGGCCGCTACGACGATCAGGGCACGGCGGATTCAGGGGGCCCGTCCCCTGCAGGATCAGGGCTCGCTCGAGAACATTTCTCAGCTCTCGCAGGTTGCCCGGCCAGGGGTACTCCACCATCCACTCTCGAGCACTGGTCGAGAGCTTCACATCGCTGATTCCGAAACGCTCTCCGAGATCCAGCAGGAAGAACTCGACGAGCGACGCGAAGTCCTCTCGACGCTCCCTGAGAGTCGGCAAACGAAGAGTAACGACCTCCATCCGATAGAAGAGATCCGACCGAAAAGCGCCACTGGCGACTCTGGAGGGCAGATCATCGGACCCTATCCCCAAGAACCGAACATTGGCATGTCGATCGGATCCACCCAAAGGGGCATAGGTGCTCTCTGCCAGCAAGCGCAACAACTTCGGCTGCGCTCCGATAGGGATGTCCTCGACGTGATCCAACAACAGAGTCCCACCGTCCGCGGTTGCTACTCGGCCGGCCAGTGGTGACTCGGCGCCGGTGAACGCTCCCGGGCGATACCCGAAGAGCTCACTCTCGAACAGTGAGCTGGGGATGGCGCTGATGTCCACTTCGACGAGGGCGCCATCGGACCGCAAACTGGTGGCATGAATCGCCCTGGCGATCGCCGAACGCCCAGTACCCGGCTCTCCGAGGATCAGCACCGGGACATCTGTGCGTGCCGCCCGCTCGGCGCCCCGGATCTGCTGCTCCAGGGAGGGGGAGTGCGCAAGAAGCTCGGAAACGGGTGAAGCGCTGGTCACTGCGTGAGCTCGTGGGTCACATCGGGAGCGTCGGCCCACAGCTTTTCGAGGCCGTAGAAGGAGCGGGTCTCCTCGTCGAAGACATGGACGACGAAGTCGCCGAAGTCCAGCAGCACCCAACGGGCCGCCTCATAGCCTTCGACATGGTGGGGCCGAACGCTCTCAGCACGCAATCTCTGGATGACTGCGTCCGAAATCGCTTGGACCTGACGCCCACTGCTCCCACTGCAAACCACGAAGTAGTCGGCCAGCGAGCTGATCTCGGAGAGCGCCAGGACCCTGAGACGGTTGGCCTTGAGGTCTTCCGCAGCAGCCACCACCTCCCGACATCGAGCGGCGATATCCGGCGGGCTGAGGGTCGGGTCGGTCATCGATAGAGGTCGTACTTCTGAATGTACTCTAGCACCAATTCCGGTAACCAACCTGCGGGCGGCTGGGCTCCCTCGGCCAGCATCCGACGCAGCTGGGTGGCCGAGACTGCTACCGGCTGATTGGTGATGAACGAGACGTTGTCCTGTCCTATCAGCGCGGACACTTCGGGTGTCAGTTGCGCTTCCAGGGCACCAGGTCGCCAATCTGGACGGACCAGAACCGCGAGCTTGACCATGGCAACGAGCTCCTCCCAGCGACTCCAGGTATGAAGCTCAGCGAAGCTGTCGCAGCCGATGAGAAGGTACAGGTCGGCTGCCGGTATCGTGGAGCGAAAATGCTCCACAGAATCCACCGTGAAGGCCTCTCGCATCGGTGCCAGCTCGAAGGGGTCGGCGACCAGTCCCGGTTCCCGCAAGAGCGCCAGCTCTACCATCGTCCATCGGGCTTGAGGTGGTGCAACCTGCCCTCCCGGCTTGTGGGGCGGCATGGCGGTCGGCAGGTAGATGACCTGGTCAAGGCCGAGTTGGGCCTGCGCCTCCTTCACCGGCAGAATGTGGCCGAAGTGAATCGGATCGAAGGTGCCACCGAATAGACCGATTTTCATGAGTCCGCGACCTCTGCCAGCAGCTGTCGCAAGCCGTTGACCAGCTCCTTGATGCCTGTCTGACTCACCGAGCTTATCTCGGTGTAGCTCAGACCCCTTTGACGCGCCGCCTCTCTCAGGTTCTCCCTCCGGTCCTCCCGAGCGGAGTCCAGCTTGGTCCCCACGATCCAGCGGGGTCTGGCCATGAGTCCAGGATCGAAGGCCTCCATCTCGTGCTCGATAGTCTTCAAGTCGTCTTCGGCGCTGCCATCCTGGGCTGCCAGGTCCACCAGATGAAGTAGCACCCTGCACCGTTCGACGTGGCGCAGGAACTGGTGCCCGAGTCCGGCACCCTGAGACGCGCCCTCGATCAGCCCCGGCAAATCAGCGACCACGAAGGGCTCGGCAGTCGGCCCATCGGCCACCACACCCAATTGGGGCACCAGGGTGGTGAATGGATAGTCCGCAATGCGCGGTCGAGCTGCCGAGATGACACTGATCAGGGTCGACTTGCCGGCGTTGGGCAGACCCACCACACCGACATCTGCGAGCAGCTTGAGCTCCAACCGGAGTCGGCGCTCGACACCCTCCTCTCCCGGGTCTGCCCGATCGGGAGCTCTGTTGGTGGAGGTGGCGAAGCGAGCGTTACCCCGGCCGCCCCGACCGCCGGCGGCAACAACCAGGCGCTCACCGTGCTCCAAGATCTCGCCCACCGGGGTCGAATCGTCGGAGTCGTAGACCTGGGTGCCCGGCGGCACCCTGACTTCGAGGCTACTGCCCGATCGCCCAGTCTTGTTGGAGCCCTCGCCATGGCGCCCCCGCTCCGCAGGGTAGATCGAGCGAAAGCGGAGGTGGTAGAGGGTGTTGAGCCCTTCATCGCCAACCAGGATGACGGCGCCGCCATGGCCACCATCACCTCCGGAGGGACCTCCTCTGGGCACGTACTTCTCTCTGCGAAAGGCGACGCAGCCGTTACCTCCACGTCCGGCGCGGACATGAATTACGGCTTCGTCTAAGAAGATCAATTCTGGTGAGCCAACTGCTCGGGACCGAGGCCGGCTTCAACCGCCGAGCTGGAACCTACTCGGCCGGCAGGATGTTGACGAACTTACCTCGTCGGCCCCTGTTCTGAAACTGCACCACACCATCTGCCTTGGCGAAGAGCGTGTCGTCTTTGCCCCGGCCGACGTTCAGACCCGGGAAGAACTTCGTCCCCCGCTGGCGAACGATGATCGTTCCACCGGTCACCGTCTGGCCACCGAATCGTTTGACGCCCAGGTGCTGCGCATTGGAATCCCGCCCGTTGCGGCTAGAGCCCTGTCCCTTTTTATGTGCCATAAGCCATCAACCTTCCTTCTTGTCGGCCGTCTCTGCCTTGGCCTTGCTCGCCGTAGAGGCCTCGATCTTGTCGATCCGCACTCGCAGGAGGTCCTGCCGATGACCGGTGAGCCGACGGTAGCCCTTGCGGCGCTTCATCTTGAAGACCTTGATCTTGGGTCCTCGCACCTCGTCCATCAGGGTGGCGGTCACGACAGCGCCTTCGACGGTGGGTGCCCCCACCTTGGTGCCTTTGTCATCACCGACCAGCAGGATGCGGTCGAACTTCACCTTCTTGATCTTCTTCCCGGAAACCGGCGTCTTCTCGACGTCGATGACGTCGCCGGGCTGCACCCGGTACTGTTTGCCTCCGGTTTCGATGACTGCATACATGGATATGACCCTCCCGTGTCGCCACTCAGGGCGCAGACGCGCGAGGGTAGCATGAAGGGTTAAACAGGGTCAACACCGATAGCAGCACGACCTGGAGTCCCCATTTCGAACCTCACAGCCAGGCCCGGAGGTCTTTGCTATGCTGTTCTTCATCCAAAGGAGAGACCCGTGGCCAGACCAGACTACCTGATTTGTCTCAACTGCGAGGCAGCGTGCTACGTCTTCGAGTGGGAGAACGACGAAGTGACCGAAGCCTACTGCGAGCTCTGCACCAGCGAAGAGACCGATCAATTCTTGACCCAGGAAGATTTCGACGCACTCATCGAAGCCTGAGGGACCGACGCCTCTTCGGGCGTGCCTGATGGAAGCTCCTCGGGTAGCGCCAGACGAATCAAAGTTCCCTCACCAGGCCGACTGACGACTGTCAGGTCCGCGTGGTGAGTCTCGGCGATCCTCCTCACGACCGGCAAACCCAGGCCGGTGCCTCCTTTGCGGGTCGAATAGAAGAGATCGAACATCTGCGACTGGACTTCCTGAGGCATGCCGCTGCCATGATCCTCCACCTCGAAGACCACTCGGCCCTGGTCTCGGCTCACTGCCAATCGAACTTCCTCGACACCGCCGCCCTCCTGGTCTTCACTCGCGGCGAGAGCGTTTTGCACCAGATTCAGCAGTAGCTGGTTCATCTGCCCGGGATCGACGCGGACTTTCGCACCCCCGCTCCCATCCTCGACCCTCAAACGCGCACCTCTGGCCTGGATCTCACCCTTCAGTATCTCCCGGCACCGCTCCAGGAGCTCGATTGCGGGAATCTCCTCCAGCTCCAAGGGCCGCGGACGTGCATACTGGAGAAAATCCGTCACCAGCCGCTCCAGCCGATGGATCTCGTCCCGGGTGATCGACATGAGTCTGCCACTGGACTGCACCTCGGGCGGGGTATCGACCCGGCCCGACAGCTCCTCTTCCAGGAGCTGCATATTCAGGTTCAGGGAGTTCAAGGGATTGCGAATCTCATGCGCCAGACCGGACGCCAACGTGCCGATGTAGGCCATGCGCTCCGCTTCGCGCGCTTGCTCTTGGAGCATTTGCCCCCGTTTCCACAACCGCCAGATGATGGCAAAGGCCAGTAGCAGAACGACGAGACTCAGCGCGGCGACGACCGCAGTCTTCTGCACCAACTCCGAGCGCAAGGTCTCAATGCTGCGCTGCAGCTCTCCCTGGCTGATCCCGACACGCAGGAAGCCGAGCTCGCCGATGGGAAGGTTCAAATCGTAGAGCTCGTCGATGGGAACTTCGAGAGGAAACGTGGCCTCCCTCTCGATCGGCCTCTCCTCGACAACGGAAGGTACCTCCCTTTCCTGCACCACCAGCCCGTCAGACGGCGCCACTTCCAGGACCGTCTCTCCGGCACCGCGGAAGACCAATCGACCCTCACCGTCGACGACTTCGACGGTGCGCACGAACTTGCGCTGTTTCAGGATGGAATCGATGTAGGTCTGGACCTCCCTCTCCATGGCCGTCACCGTGTACAGATCGCCGCCAGCCTCTGCCGCGGTACCCGCCAGCTTTTCGGCCAGGCCCTCTGCCTCCTCGCGCGTCTCCAACAGCACCCGTTCAATCTCACGCTTCGAGAGCGAGCGGAAGAGAAGCCAGCCGAAGAGCCCGATGTCCAAGAAAATGAAAAGACCCAGCAAGAGGGCCACGACAAACAGCCTTCGGGAGGAGGCCGACGGTGCTTGCGAAGACATCACCCAAGGATAGCAAGCCTTCGGTTCGCCCTATCACGGACTTCATTGACCCTTGAAAGAGCGGTTGGTTAGCATGCACCCATCGACATCACGCGACAATCTCCCGGATTCACTGCATGAGCCCTGAACCCGATCGGCGCGCCACCTCAGTCCTGCTGGCGACTCTCGTCACCGCTGTCCTTCTATGGTCGGGCTGCCAGCAGCGGGAAGTGGGCGAGAGGACCCCGACCACCGAAGACACCCCACGCCGAGGCGGCACTCTGGTGTTGGCAATCAGCAATGATATCCACGGCATCAACCCACTCGTCTCGGGTGCCGACACCCAGACGACGGCGGTCCTCGATCGCCTGTTTCTGCACCTGTTCGAAGAGCAATCCGACTTCACCGAACACCCTCCAACGTTCGAGCCACGTCTTGTCGAGAGCTTCGAATGGTCCCCAGATCACGCCTCACTCGATCTCGTATTGCGCTCGGGCGTTTCCTGGTCTGATGGCGTGCCGGTGACCGCCGAGGACGTGCGATGGACCTGGCAGGCTCAGACCGACCCCGAGCTCGCCTGGGGCTACGCTCAGTCGAAGGACAACATCCGAGAGATCGAAGTCATCGACCGGCTCAAGGTAAGAGTCCACTTTCGGCAACGCTCCCCCAGTCAGCTGGCCGAGCTCAATGAAGGGGTGATCCTGCCGAAACATGTATGGAGTGAGCTGCCATTCGCTGCATGGCGAGCCAATGAGCGGTGGTTCGAGAATCATCTCGTCGTCAATGGCCCCTTCACCCTGGAGAGCTGGACCCGACAGGAGCAGATCGTCCTGCTTCGTAACGAGTCCTACCACGAGCCCGACCTACCCCGGCTCGATCGAGTGATCCTTCGGGTGGTACCCCAAAAACAGAATCAAATTGGCGAGCTGCGGGCGGGCGAGGTCGACTTCGTCGAGCAGGTTCCTCCCTCCGAGGTACTGCCCCTCGAGGAGCAGGGGATCCAGATCCTCCGCTTCTGGGCCCGCCAGTTCAACTACATCTGTTGGAACACCCAGCGCCCGCTATTCGCCGATCCAGAGGTGCGTCGCGCCCTGACCCTGGCCATCGACCGGCAGGAGATCATCGACACGCTCTGGTACGGCTTCGCCAGAATCGCCGTCTCGCCCATTCTGACCAGCACCTGGGCCCATGACCCCGACCTCCAGCCGGTGCCATTCGATCTCGAGGCTTCTCGTCAGATCTTGCAATCCAAGGGTTGGAGTGACTCGGATGGGGACGGAATCCTGGACAAAGGGGGTGAGCCGTTCTCCTTCGAGCTGATCACCAACACCGGTAGTCAGGTGAGGATCGATGCCGCGGTCATGGTTCAAGAGCATCTACGCCGAGCGGGTATCGAGGCTCGTGTCCGACAACTCGAGTTCAATACCGTCGTCAGCCGCGCCCTGGAGCACGACTTCGACGCCATGCTCGGCGGCTGGGATATCGACACCTCCATGGACTTAGCCTATGCCTTTCACAGTCGATCGATCGAAGATGGCTACAACTTCGGCCAGTATTCCGACCCCGACCTGGACCGGCTCATCGATGCCGCCAATTTGGAGACCGAACCTGTCGAGCGCTTGAAGTTGCTGCGACAGGCCGAAGCTATCCTGCATCGTTCTCAGCCCTATACTTTCCTCTGGGAGCCGCAGCGACTCTCCGCAGCTTCCGAGCGCCTGCAAGACGCCGCTCCGAGCCCCGTCAGCCCCTACTTCCGACTCCGGGAATGGTGGCTTGGCGAGGCGAACTGATCTCGAGCCGAGGCCGCGATGAGCTCCACGATGCTGGGCTTCCTGATTCGCCGCTCCGCCGCGGCGGTACTGCTGGTTCTCATCGTCCTGAGCTTCACCTTCTTCTTTATTCATCTGGCTCCCGGAGACCCCACTCTGGTCCTCCAGGACCCGCGCCTCACCGGCGAGCAACGAGACGCCATGCGCAGCGCCTATGGGCTCGATCGCCCTTTGGCGGCCCAATACCTGAGTTGGCTCAAGGCCGTTGTTCTCGAGGGTGACTGGGGTATCTCCTTCGTACACTCCCGACCCGTAACCGAGGTCATCGCAGAGTATGCGTGGCCGACCCTACTACTGACGACTGCCGGTCTCCTCATTCAGTTTGGAGTCGGACTCGGCGCCGGGGTCACCGCCGCACGGCATGCCGGATCCCCCACAGACCACCTGATCCGTCTTGCATCCATGGTCGCCTACTCCTTGCCGATCTTCTGGACCGGGCTCATGGCACTGCTGCTTTTGAGCTACGACTGGCCTCTCTTCCCGCCGGGCCACCTGCAGTCAATCGACGCAGCCTCCCTCTCACCGTTGGCCCGAAAGGTCGACATCCTCCACCATCTCGCGCTTCCAGCCCTGGTCCTCGGACTGGCAGCGGCCGGTGGAACGGCCCGATTCACCCGCAACAGCCTGTTGGAGGAATTGGGCCAGGACTATATCCGCACCGCTCGTGCCAAGGGATTGACCGAGAGGCGGATTGTCTGGGTTCACGCCCTGCGAAACGCGGCAGCGCCCATCCTGCAGCTGTTCGGCCTTACCTTGCCTCTGCTTCTGAGCGGCGCCCTGGTGGTCGAGGTCGTGTTCTCCTGGCCCGGCCTGGGACGACTCACCTTCGACTCGATCCTGAGCCGTGACTATCCGGTCGTTCTCGCAACGACCGCATTGACCGGCATCTTGGTCGTGCTCGGGAATCTGGTGGCGGATCTACTCCATGGCGTCGCTGATCCGAGGGCGCGGCAATGATCGCCGACCGCACCCACAGGATCCGCCTACCTCGATCGCCTTTGAGTCGGCTAGGCCTGTTGATCGCCGCAGCATTGAGTGCTCTCGCCATCGGTGCTCCGATCTTCGCACCGCAGGCCCCCTACGAGCAGATGGATCCGGTCGCAGGCAGATTCCTGCCTCCGTTCAGCAGCCGTGTGGCCCTTCCTCTTCAGGACGGTGGGTGGCTCCTGGCGGAAAGCGCCGAGGTCACAGAAACCGGAGTGGTCGTGCGGCGACTCGGACAGAGCGAGACGCTGCCACTGGATCGATTCGCCAGTGTGTCGGAGGACAACGTCTCGCGCCGCCGGATCTTCTTACTCGGTACTGATAAGTACGGCCGCGACATCTGGTCGAGAATTCTCTACGGAGCCCGCGTCTCGCTCCTGATCGGCCTGCTCGCCGCGGGGCTCTCCCTGACTCTGGGCATCGCCGTGGGAGGCGCGGCAGCACTTGCCGGTGGATGGATCGACGGGCTCCTCATGCGCTTCGTCGATGGACTCTTGATGTTCCCTCGCCTCTTTCTGGTACTGGCCATCACGGCGATGTTCGAGATCGACCTGCTGGCGGTGATTCTCGTGCTGGGAAGCACCAGCTGGATGGCCGCCAGTCGACTGGTCCGGGCCGAGATCCTGAGCCTTCGCGAGCGCGACTTCGTGGTTGCAGCCAGGGGGGTCGGTCTGCATCCAATCCGCATCTTCTGGCGGCACCTGTTGCCCAACGCTCTGCCACCCGTGCTCATCGACACGACGCTGCGAATCGGCGACCTGATCCTCATCGAAGCGGCCCTTTCCTTCCTGGGCTTCGGAGTGCAACCGCCGATTCCCAGTTGGGGCAACATGGTGGCCGATGGGGCCTCGGCACTGACCACCGCCTGGTGGGTCGCCGCTTTTCCGGGGATCGCCATCTGCCTGGCCGTGGTGGCCTTCAACCTACTCGGAGATGGACTCCGGGACAGCCTCGATCCCCATACCGAAGAGGGGTTGCCATGCTGACCTCGGAATTCGACTATCGTCTACCAACCGAGCTCATTGCTCAGCAAGCCGCCCCGCGTGGTGAGAGTCGTCTCCTGTACCTCGCTCGCGACGGCACCCGCCAACACCTTCAGGTCACGGACCTACCTCGACTGCTGACCGCCGGCGATCTGCTCGTGGTCAACAACACCAAGGTAATGCCAGCCCGTCTCCATGCCTGGCGCGAGGCTACCGGAGGTCAGGTCGAGCTGCTGCTCGTCGAACGGCTGACCGAGACTCACTGGACCGCGCTGCTGAAACCTGGCCGTCGAGTCCGCCGAGGCACGCGTCTGCTTCTTGCCGATGGCCTGGGTGTCGAGATTCGAGAAAAGTCGGACGACGGACGCTATCGGGTCCAGTTCTCCGAGCCGATTGAACCTCACCTGGAGCGTCTCGGGCATGTCCCGCTGCCCCCCTACATCAAGCGCGACGACCAGCCCGAGGATCGGACCAGGTACCAGACTGTCTTCGCCAGGTTTCTCGGCGCCATCGCTGCTCCGACTGCCGGCCTTCATTTCAACGAGGAGCTCCTGACCAGCCTCCGCGAGGCTGGCATTGGGCTTGCCGAGCTGACGCTGCACGTCGGGATCGGGACTTTCAAGCCAGTCACTGCCGATCTCGTGCACGAGCACAAGATGGAATCCGAGACCTACCGAGTCCCAGCCGAAACGGCGGCCGCCATCAGCGAAGCCAAGCGGCAGGGCGGGCGCATCATCGCCGTCGGCACCACCTCGGTTCGCACTCTGGAGACGGTGGCGCGACAATTCGAGGGCTCGATCGTGGAAAGTGAGGGCAGCACCGATCTGTTCATCACGCCAGGCTTTCCATTCCAGGCTGTCGACCTTCTCCTGACCAACTTTCACTTGCCGCGCTCCACCCTGCTGATGCTGGTCGCTGCCTTCGCCGGCAAAGAGAGCGTTCTCGAGGCTTACCAGGAGGCGATCGAGCGTCGCTACCGGTTCTTCTCGTATGGGGATGCGATGCTGGTCGAGCCGCCAGGATAGGGCAACCCAGCCCTAGGACCTCGAATCACGCTGCCCGAAGCTGCCCTTGAGAGTCACGGGTACCAGAAAGAAGATGGCGAAGACTCCGCTGGCGTAGAGAGGCGCCAGGGGTGCAAACGATTGGGAAGGTAGCGAGGCCAGGGCTCTAGTCAGATAGAGCAGGCCCGGAGTTCCCAATAGGTACACCAGCATCAAACGCAGCCTGAGAGGCTTCGGAACTCGCTGCGCGCGTTTGAGGTAGACATTGCCAGCTAGCCAGCCAAGAAAGGCGGCCAACCCGTAGTACTGGTACAGCCCCAGGTCGAGCAGGCCGGCAATCGGCAGCAGTCCGACAAACGAGGCCAGTGCCGCTAGCCAGCAGAGGAAGAAGAATGCGAGGAGGACAAGCTCCAAACCGCTCTACTCACCGTCTTCCAGGAACTTCTCGTAGGCCGCCGAGTCCATCAACTCTTCCAGGTCGCCCTGTGAGCTGAAACGAATCTTCACCAACCAACCCTCTCCATGTGGGTCCTTGTTGATGAGCTCCGGCGTTTCTGCCAGAGCTTCGTTGGCCTCCACGATCTCTCCAGTGACCGGCGTGAAGACCTCGGCCACGGCCTTCACCGACTCGATGGTGCCGATCTCGTCGTGGGCATCGAACTCCTGGCCCGGCTCCGGCACTTCCACGAAAACCACCTCGCCCAACTCGTCCTGCGCGTAGTGGGTGATGCCGACGATGCAGATATCGCCCTCGACGCTCACCCACTCATGGTCCTTCGAGTAACGAAGACTTTCCGGATACATCTGCTTCCTCCCTATCTCATCCGCCCTCGGCGCCTACCCGTGGCCGTCGGGCAAAGTGTCGTTCTCGATCGATAGCTTATCTCTTCTGGTTCGCCAATTCGCAGGTCTTCCGCAGCATGGATCGGCGCCGGAGCTCCCTCACTTCGCCCGCTTGTAGAAGGGCAGATCGACGACCACGGCGGGAATCAACTTGCCTCGAACATTCAAGCTCAAGGGTGTCCCTGCGGTAGCCATCGAGACTGGTACGTAAGCCATCCCGAGAGCCTTCTCGAGAGTCGGACTGAAGGTACCGCTCGTCACGAAGCCGACCTCCTCGCCATCGGCCACGACCTTGTGTCCCTGGCGAGCGATTCCACGCCCCTCGACATTGAAGCCGACCAGCTTCCGAGCGAGACCCGCCTCCTTCATCGCGACCAGAACCTGGCGACCGATGAAGTCGGCCGCTTCGAGCTTGACAACCCACTGCAGACCCGCTTCGAGGGGCGTGATGGTGTCGTCGATCTCGTGGCCGTACAGCGCCATCGCCGCCTCCATCCGCAAGGTGTCGCGAGCTCCCAGGCCAGTTGGTACCAGGCCTTCCGGCCGCCCCACTTCCAGCAGGCGATCCCAGACAGGCGGCGTGTCTTCGGGCGCCAGATAGAGCTCGAACCCGTCCTCGCCGGTGTAGCCGGTGCGCGAAATGATCGCTGATTGACCGGCGACCTCACCCGGCTCGAAAGCGTAGTACCGAATGCCCGACAACTCCGTGTCCGTGAGCCCCGAGAGTATCGATTCGGCCTTCGGTCCTTGCAGAGCGATCAGACCATAGTCCGACGAGACATCTTTCAGAATGACTCCGGTGTCGATGTGCTTCTGAAGCCAGGCCAGGTCCTTGTCTGCATTTGCAGCGTTAACCACGAGAAGAAACTCGTCGGGCGCCAGGCGGTAGATCAGCAGATCGTCGACGTAGGTGCCCTCCTCTGTCAGCAGGCCACTGTAATGGATGCGGCCCGGCTGCAATTTGGCGACATCATTGGGAGTCATTCTCTGCAGGAAAGCCTCTGCACCCTCGCCAGCGACCCGGAACTCACCCATGTGCGAGACATCGAAAATCCCCGCTGCCGTGCGTACAGCGCGGTGTTCTTGTAGGACTCCAGAGTATTGAACGGGCATTTCCCAACCGGCAAACTCGACCAACTTGCTACCGGCCGCCAAGTGAGCTTCATAGAGCGGAGTGCGACGAACGGGAGGGTTCTCTGACATGGTTTCAGGCTCGCTGAGAAGGAGTTGGAGAGGTCGGTTGACAGCCACCGGAACTATACCAGCAGGATTCACAGGTCGGCACCGTCCGCTCACCCCGATGTGACGGTTTGGTGACAAGAGAAGCGACTCGCTACGGCTCTTGCTGATCGTCGGTAACTATTTGACAGGCAACGACTTAAGAGCTTCAAGTCAGGTTTCCACAAGAGCTGCTGTGGAAAAGGGTCACAGCGCTGATCGACACCCCGGTCGTGATTTGAGCGAAACCTTCTAAACCATTGCTTTAAAGGAACTTACAAGAACTGCACAATTCTCTGTTCAATCAGCAACGGGGCGGCCGCAATCTCAGTCTTCAGCCGGTTTTCCACCGCGTCTTCCACAGACTTTTCCACGCACCTTGTGGAGAAATCGCGTGCTAATCTTCTGACCCATGGCCGAGAATCGAATTCTCATCGTCGAGGACGAGCCCGCCATTGCGGAAGTTCTGGAATACAACCTCGTCAAGGAGGGCTATATCGTCGACATCGAGTCTCGTGGCGACACGGCACTGGAGGCCATCCGGAAGAAGCCACCCGATCTCGTGATCCTGGATCTGATGCTGCCCGGTCTGGATGGCCTGGAGCTGACCCGTATTCTGAGGCGAGATGCCAGAACCGATCAGATTCCGCTGCTCATGCTCACCGCCAAGGGCGAAGAGGTCGACCGCATTGTCGGCCTGGAGCTCGGCGCCGACGATTACATCACCAAGCCCTTCAGCCCTCGCGAGGTCGTGCTGAGGGTCAAAGCGGTCCTGCGGCGCGGCAAGGGTGTCGAAGAATCGGCAGAGCTGCTGGAGGTAGGCGCGATTCGACTCGACGTGGCAGGTCACCGATTGTTCCTGGACGGAGAGGAGATTCCACTGACCGCCACCGAGTTCCGGCTGCTCACCATCCTCCTGGAGCGACGCAATCGCGTGCAGACCCGTGAAAGCCTCCTCACCGACGTCTGGCGATACTCCGAAGACGTCGATAGCCGTACGGTAGACACCCACATCCGACGTCTCCGGCGGAAGCTGGGTTCAGAGGCCGACCGAATCGAGACAGTGGTCGGCGTGGGTTACCGCCTGCGCGAGTGACTCTCGATGCGTCGCTCCTTCTTCTCCAACCGGCTGCGCCTCGCCCTCGCCCTGCCGGCCTTCGCGGCCTTGCTGGTATCAACGGGGATCCTCTGGATTCTACTGAGCAATCTCCAGCGGCAAAGCGCCGCACGCCAGCTGCTCAATACCCTCCCCATCGTCGCCGACTCGCTCACCGGCCGCCTGTCCATGCGGCCGAGAGAGCTCCAGGACCTGGTTCACGAGCTCACCCGCGGCGCCGAGGTGCGCATGACCGTAATCCGGTCCGACGGGCTCGTCGTCGCGGACAGCTCACGCTCGTGGGAGCAGGTCGAACGCATGGACAACCACGCCGGGCGACCCGAGATCAGCGCCGCTCTCGGTAGCGGTCAGGGCTCGTCGGTTCGGCGCAGTGCCACGACAGGCCTGCAATACGTCTATGCCGCTCGGGTCGTAGCCTCGGCGGAGGGGAGGTTCGTGCTGCGATTGGCCCAGCCGTTGGCCGGCCTGCAGATGCTCCGTCGAAGCCTGGGCTGGGTCCTCGTCGCGGCGTCCCTCGCCGCCCTTCTGGCAATGAGCGGGCTCCTCTGGTGGCTGGAGTGGCGCATCTCGAAAGCCCTGCCCGATCTGGTCGCCGGTGCCGAGAGGATGGAACGAGGGGACTTCGGTCACCGCGTCGCGCTGCCGTCCGATCCGGAGCTGGCTCGCATCGGCAAGTTCCTCAATCGTGTCGCCGAGGAGGCCGAGACTCGAATCGATGATCTCGCAACCGAGCGTGCCCACCTCAGGGCCGTCGTCGCCAGCATGGGCGAGGGGGTGCTGGTGACCGACTCGGAAGGATTCGTCTGGCTCGCCAACCGGGCTTTCGAGCGCATCTTCGAGGTCCGCGGGGAGACAGCCGGTCGCTCTCCGCTGGAGCTGACCCGTCAGACCGAGCTCGAAGACCTCATCGTTTCAACACTGGTCAGCGGCCTGGGCAGCACTGCGGAGATCGAGGTTCAGGCTCAGCCGAGTCGGCACGTGGCGCTGGCCAGCACGCCGCTCGGTGAAGGCCTGGGTGCTGTCGTCGTGGCCCGCGACATCACCGATGTGATTCGGCTCACCCAGGTCCGCCGGGACTTCATCGCCAATATCTCCCACGAGCTCAAGACACCCCTGTCCGCAATCCGCGGGTATACGGAGACACTGCGGGATGGCGCGATGCAGGAGCCCGAGGCCTCGTCCCGATTCCTGGGCCGGATCCTGCAACAGTGCTCCAGACTCCAGACGCTACTCGAAGACCTGCTGACGCTGTCCAGATTGGAGAATCTCGAAGGTCATCTCGAGAGACGGACCGTCGACCTCGAGCGCATTCTCGATGACTGTCTCGAAACCCTGGCCCCTCAGATCGCCGAGAAGCAAATCCATCTGGAGGTCGAAGAGTCGCCGATTCCAACACTGTCTGGCGACGCCGAAGCCCTGCAGCGACTGTTCATCAACCTCCTGGACAACGCCATCAAATACAACCGCAAAGGAGGCCAGGTCACCGTGCAACTGAAGCCCGAGCCCGACCGGGTCGTCATCCAGGTGCACGACACCGGGATCGGCATCCCCGCCGCCTCCATCGATCGTGTCTTCGAGCGTTTCTACCGAGTCGACAAAGGTCGCAGTCGGGACGAGGGTGGAACCGGCCTCGGTCTGGCCATCGTCAAACACGTGGCTCAGATTCACGGCGGCAGAGTCGAAGTGGAGAGTCGCCTCGGCGAGGGATCGACGTTTCGGATCTTCCTACCGGTGCGCCATTCCTAGAGCCGTCAACTGGTCGGCTCGGGCTATCGAACCGGCGGCTCGAAGTCGTACTCCGCGAGGTCCTCTAGGATCTCCGTGCGTGACGTGTTCTGGCCCGGGCCGTTCCACAGATCCGCCCAGCGCACGCAGCGACTCATGGAGCTGCGGTAGGCCCTCGGAACTCCCTGGGACTCGGGGAAGTTCGCCTCGACGTCCTCGCAAACCGGCTGCCAACCAACGGGATTTCCACCCGCCCCGTCGCTCTCGCCGAGGACCCTCACACCTTGTCGAATGACATAGGAAAGCGGACCGCCGTCGTTACGGTCCCGCCACAGGCCCCAGCTCCGCTTCAAGTCCACCTCGATCTCGAGCGGGTCTCCGACCTGGGCATCGAAAGCGACCAGAGTCGGGACCGCCAAAGACTCGTAGGTCCAGCCACCCCGCACCTTCTCGTAGCGCTGCAGAATGACCCGCATCTCCCGACTCCCCGCCCGGATCACCCGGCGCGCCTCGACCGCCTCACCCTGCTGGTCGGGTCTCGTCCACGCCACGAGATCTCCATCCAGGTAGAGGAAGACATTCCATCTCTCGTCGCGGGGCGAGTCGGGCTCGTCCTCTTCGACCCACATCCTCTTTCCACTGAGCCGGATGATAACTTCCAGCGAACCATCGGCTGCCTCCGCAGAGGACACCTCCCGGAGCGTAGGTCCCGTCTGGGTGGCAGCTGGCGGCGCCATCGTGGCCCCAGGGCGCTCCTCCCCCACGAGCTCCAACAACCGGGACATCAACGACTCGGAGGCCTGAGCCTCGGTCAGCGCGATGAGCCCCTCACTGCCGATATCCACGGGCCGACGGCCAGTCGATTCCAGCCATTGCAGGATCAAGCCGTCCGAGACCCCTGCATCGAGCATCTCGACAACCTCTGCCACAAGGGGATCCAGTCCCTGGTCTGCCGCATCCGCGGCGAAGCCCGAGACCCCCACCAGAAACCCCAATAGGAGCCAGACCGCAACCGTTTTGGGCATGGTTCTCTCAGTCATAGTCGACACTCTTTCTGTTCGTAGGCAACTCCATTGGAATCGTGAATCCGAGTTCCGCCAAATTATCAGATCCAAGGATTCCCCAAGCACCCCTTCCGGATGGCTCGAGACAATCCGGCATCCGCCACCGGATCGGACCGAACCCGCCGCGCTTGGAGGACTGTCTCGAATGAACAGTGAGGCCGGCGACGGTTTGTCGCCGGCCTCGGGAAAACGGATTCCGAAGCGGCTCGATCGGAGCCTAGAAGACGAACTGCCACTGCATGACGAGCTGGTTGCGGTCGTCGCCATCGGCGCCGTTCACATTCGACTCCATACGATAGAGGAGCTGAACCTTGGCCTTGTGCTGATTGAAGAAGTAGTTGACACCGAGATCATTCGCATACCACTCCTTCTCGTAGCCGTCCGCATCCATACTGTCGCGCTTGTAGACGAACTCGAGGGGAATATTGGCCAGCATATAGCCACCCTCGAGCTGCCACTTCGTGATCGTGGTCTCGCCGTTGACGTACATGCCACTGTCGAGGGGTATCAGGCTTCCATCGTCGTCAACGAAGTGTTTGGCCAGCATCTCGCCGGCCACCTGGTTGTACTCCAGATCCACGGACAATCCGTGACCGCGAAGGCCGCCGCTGAGCTCCCAGCCCGTGGCGGTGTCCAGATCGCACTTCTTCTCGTTGGTGCAGACCGTGGTGCCGTCTGCCTCGTCGATGTACTTCAAATCGTTGTCGTTGCTCGTCCAGTAGAACGCCGCCGCCTCGACAGCGTAGTTGAACGACCCTCGCTGGAAGTCACCCTGGTCTCGCTTGATCGGCTCCTTCGGATAGTAGGTCACTCGCCCCGCACCGACCCACCCCAGAGTGAAGTCACCCGCGTCGTTGACGGGGGTATCGAAATCCATTCGCTTGTTATCGGGATCGAAGCTCTGTCCGCCGATGTTGAGCTTGTACTCGAATCTCTTGTTGTCGGTGTTGCCATCGAGCCGAAAGCCGAGCATCCGATCGGGGCTGCCGAAATTGTGCTGACCGACAAACCACCGCTCGACGGTCTGCTGGCGCTTCGAGGACGTCAGGAACTCCCGAGAGAACACGGCCTTCGAGTTACCGATGAAGATTTTGTGATTCTTCCAGCCCGTGTACTGCATGTACGCATCCTTGACCGCCAGCTCGTCCTGATCGAGAGACTTGCCCATGTCGAACTGGAGCTTGCCCAACCAGTTCTTCGTGACCGAGCCCGCGATGTAAGGCCGCAAACGTCGGAAGAAGATCGTGTCCTGTGAGTCCCCTTCACCCAATCTCGGATCTTCGCTGAAATACAGATACTGCAACTGAATTCGGGCGCCAATCTCGATGAACTTGTCTCCGTCCTCGTAGACCACGATGCCGGCATCGGCCGCAGGGGTCAGGCCCCCCACCGTAGCGCAGGACACCAAGAGGACAAATAGAAAACGTCTGTACATGGGTCGTTCTCCTCCTTGAGTGTTCATGACTCTTGCGTGATCGTCGAAATCAATCTGGCTCGAAATTCGGGCCGTCCTACCATCCAGCCAGAACGGCCGCGGGAGGCAGTGTAGGAACCCGATGCATCAGCAGTGCGTCGAGGCTGTGGCATTTCTGCGACAGAGCCGGCGGAATACCACTCTCGAGTGTCACAGGACTGTAACGGTGCCTTCACGCTATCGAGCCGAGCATGCTGGATCCTGTTCGGACGAGGCTCACCATCCTCGGGCGAAAGGCCCCCCCCTGCCGATGGCAGGTGGTACCAGGTCCTCTCCTCCGCTGGCGAGCCCCTGAACGACACCCTAGAATGGGGCAACGAAAGGACGATTCGTCTCATGGAACGACATATGGATCAAGCCCTCACCGAGGTCCGTCAGATCCTGCTGCGGATGGGTGCCCTGGTCGAGGAGATGGTGGCCGGGGCCGTTCAGGCGCTTATCGATCGCGACACCGAGCGCAGCCAAGCCATCCTCGAGCAGGATTCCAAAATCGATCAGCTGCAGATCGATATCGACCGATCGTGCGAAACCATCATGGCGACGCAGCAACCAACCGCCGTCGATATGCGATTCCTGGTGGCGGTGATGAAGATCAACACCGATCTGGAGAGGATCGGCGACCTCGCCGTCAACATCTGCAAGTCGGTAGCCCTGCTCAACGAGCAACCCCCGCTGAAGCCGTACGTCGATCTTCCCAGGCTGACTCAGTTTGTGCGCGAGATGGTCCGCGAGAGTCTGGATTCCCTGATCGACAGGGATACCGAGCTGGCCATTCGGGTGTGCCAGAACGATGATCACGTCGACGCCATGTACGAACAGCTCCTTCGCGAGCTACTGACCTACATGATCGAAGACCCGACGAACGTCACTCGGGGTTTGCAGCTGCTGTTCATCTGCCGCGATCTGGAGAGGGTTGCCGATCACGCCACCAATATCGCCGAGGACGTCATCTTCTTCGTCGAGGGCAAGGACATCCGCCATCTGCAATCCGGCAGCGAAGTGACAGCCGCCGACACAGAAGGATCGTGAGGTCGGAATGAGCGCTGTCTCCTCCGAGTCGACGCAACAGGCCAAGCCGCTGGACCAGTCATTCGATCCAGCACTGAACCCCCCGATCGAGGATCCACTTCTCGAGATCGAGGATCTGTCGCTCTGGTACGGCGACGCGCAGGCGTTGAGAAACATCTCGATGAAGATCCCCAAGAACCAGATCACCGCCTACATAGGGCCTTCGGGCTGCGGCAAGTCGACCCTCCTGCGGTGCATCAACAGACTCAACGATCTCATCCCCATCGTCCGCACCGAAGGCGATATCCGGTTCGAGGGAGAGAGCATTCTCGATCCCTCCTTCGACACCAATCTGCTGCGCAAGCGAGTCGGGATGGTCTTTCAGAAGTCGAATCCGTTCCCCAAGACGATCTACGAGAACGTGGTCTATGGACTGCGCTTGCAGGGCATCCGTCAGAAGTCGGTGCTCGACGAGGTGGTCGAGAAGAGCCTCAAGGGGGCTGCCCTCTGGGACGAGGTCAAGGATCGTCTCCAGGAGAGGGCCCTGGGGCTCTCGGGAGGGCAGCAACAACGACTGTGCATCGCGCGGGCCATCGCGGTCGAGCCCGAAGTCATTCTCTACGACGAGCCCTGCTCGGCCCTGGATCCGATCTCCACGAACAAGATCGAAGAGCTCATGCTGGAGCTCAAGAAGGACTACACCCAGGTGATCGTCACCCACAACATGCAACAGGCTTCGAGAATCTCCGACCTCACCGCCTTCATGTACCTCGGGAATTTGATCGAATACGGTAAGACCGACGAGCTTTTCGTACGGCCCCAGAAGGAACAGACCGAGGCCTACATCACTGGCCGGTTCGGCTAGCCCCCGCGGGTTCGTCACATAGACGTCACTCCACCGTAGCCGCGCCGTCGCAACGGCTCCATAGCCTTTCCATGCAGAGGCCGCTGCTGTTTCGGCCTTTTGGGGACATTCCCAGCAACTGAGGAGAGGAGACCATCGAAAATGAAGAAGTCCGTTGTTATGTTTCTGGTGATCGGGCTGGCCATGAGCGTCACCGCCTTCGCGCAGCGCGATCAGATCCGCATCGTTGGGTCCTCGACCGTCTATCCGTTCGCCACCAAAGTGGCCGAGCAGTTCGGTCGCAGCACCCAGTTCAAGACACCCGTGATCGAAAGCACCGGTTCGGGCGGCGGCCTGAAGCTGTTCTGCGCCGGCGTCGGTGTCGAGCATCCAGATATCACCAACTCCTCCCGGGCCATCAAGAGCTCCGAAGTCGAGATGTGCCACAAGAACGGTGTCAAGGAAATCACCGAGGTCAAGATCGGCTATGACGGCATTGTCGTCGCCAACTCGATCGAAACCGAGCGCATGGACCTGACCCGCCGGCGGCTCTTTTTGGCGCTGGCCAAGATGACTCCAGCGGGCCCCGACGGCGAGCTCAAGCCCAATCCCTACAAGACCTGGAAGGACATCGATCCCAGTCTGCCGGCCACCAAGATCGAGGTGCTCGGTCCACCGCCCACCTCCGGTACCCGCGACGCCTTTGTCGAGCTGGCGATGGAAGGCGGCTGCAAGACGTACGACTGGATCAAGAAGCTCAAGGATACCGACAAGAACAAGTACAAGGAGATCTGCCATACGATCCGTGAGGACGGCGCCTACGTCGAAGCCGGCGAGAACGACAACCTGATCGTCCAGAAGCTCCAGGCCAACGAAGACGCTCTCGGGATCTTCGGATTCAGCTTCCTGGACCAAAACTCGGACAAGGTGCAGGGTAGCCGCATCGACGGCGAGGTCCCGACCTTCGAGGCGATTGCCAAGGGTAGCTATCCGGTCTCGCGACCCTTGTTCTTCTATGTCAAGGACGCCCACGCCGGCGTGATCCCGGGTATCGCCGAGTACGTCAAGGAGTTCACCTCCGATCGCGCCTGGGGCGACGGTGGCTATCTCTCGGATGCCGGCCTCATTCCGATGCCGGACGACGAGCGCAAGGCTTTGGGCGACGAAGCCCGGGCCTTGAAGAACAACGTCTAGTAAGCACTCTGAGAATCGAGGCCGGTGGTCCAGTCGCGTTCGGACCACCGGACCTCTTCTTTTCAACTTGTCTGAAGGTCAGGGGAGGGATTCTCACCAAGCATGAATACGTGGCTTCTGATCGTCACCCTGCTGGTGCTCTCCACCATCGGCTATCAGATGGGCCGGCGGCGTGCCCTCTCGCTGGTCGATCATCCGAAACAGCTCAATTCCCTGCCCGGCTACTACGGGTCCTGGATCCTGATGTGGGCTCTCTTGCCGGCCATCATCGTCCTCGGGCTCTGGACCGCGAGTGAATCGGCCATCATCGACAAGCTGGTCGTCGCCGATCTGCCGACCGAAGTGCGCCAGCTGGCACCGGAACGGCTGAATCTCTTCCTCAACGACGCCAAGAATCTGGCCAGTGGCAACATCGTCAGCAGCGAGGTCGATGCGACGCTGGAATCGGCCGCCGATCACATCACGAGCTTGAAGAGGACCAGCGCGACCGCCCGCACTCTGCTGGCGCTGCTCCTGTGCATTGGCGGCGTCGCTCTCGGCTACTTTCTGATCTCCGATCGCCTGCGTGCCATGCACCGGGTCGAGGCAACCACCAAGGTCATCTTGGGGATCGGCTCCACCATCGCCATCTTCACGACAGTCGGCATCGTCTTGTCGTTGCTCTTCGAGGCGATTCGCTTCTTCCGCATGGTCCCGGTGACCGAGTTTCTCTTCGGGCTCGAGTGGAGCCCTCAGACGGCCCTGCGCGCCGATCAGGTCGGCAGTTCGGGTTCCTTCGGCGCCGTACCCCTGTTCACCGGCACGATGTTGATCAGCGCCATCGCGATGGTCGTCGCGGTGCCGATCGGTCTGCTGTCGGCGATCTACATGTCCGAGTACGCGTCGCCGCGACTGCGCACGGTCGCCAAGCCGATGCTCGAGATCCTCGCTGGGATTCCTACCGTCGTCTATGGATTCTTCGCCGCCCTGACCGTCGCGCCCGTGATCCGCGCTTGGGGGCAGGGCGTGGGCTTGAATGTCGCCTCGGAGAGCGCCCTGGCGGCGGGTGGCGTCATGGGGATCATGATCATCCCCTTCGTCTCCTCAATCTCGGACGACGTCATCAGCGCCGTGCCCCAGGGCTTGCGTGAGGCCTCCTTCGGCCTCGGCGCGACCCAGTCGGAGACCATCCGACGGGTTATCTTCCCCGCCGCTCTGCCGGGCATCGTCGGCGGCATCCTTTTGGCGGTCTCCCGGGCCATCGGCGAGACCATGATCGTGGTGATGGCCGCCGGTCTGGCCGCCAATCTGACGGCGAATCCGCTGCAGGCCGTCACCACGGTGACGGTGCAGATCGTCACGCTGCTCATCGGTGACCAGGAGTTCGACAGCGCCAAGACGCTGGCCGCCTTCGCCCTGGGACTGGTCCTGTTCCTCGTCACCCTGGTCCTCAACGTGATCGCCCTTCAGGTGGTTCGAAAATACCGGGAGCAGTATGAATAGCAGCGTCTCCTCCAGCGCCTCTGCACTGCTGACCCGCGACGCCGTCGCAGGCCGATTGCGACGCCGCTATCGGACCGAGCGTCGATTCAAGCTCGCCTGTGCTTCGGCTCTGATCGTGGGGGGTATCTTCCTGGCCGTCTTGTTCACCAGCATCATCTCCAAGGGCTACTCGGCCTTCACCCAGCACTTCGTCGGCCTCGAGGTCTACTTCGATCCCGAGGTCATCGACCCCTCCGGCTCAAGGGACCCCGAGGATCTGGCCGCCGCGAACTACAACGCTGTCGTGCGTGACTCCCTGACGCGTCAGTTTCCCGACGTCACCGGAAGAACCGAGACGCGCAAGCTGGCCGGCCTGGTCTCAAACTCGACGCCCTACGAGCTGCAGAAGCGGGTCGAGGCCAATCCGGGCGTGATCGGAACGACCGAGATGATCTGGGTGCCGGCTTCCGATGACATCGACATGCTGCTGAAGGGGAAGATCCCGCGAGACGTCGCCGAGGAGTCGCGTCGAGTCTCGGACCACGAGATCACCTGGATCGACACTCTGGAGGACAAGGGTCTGGTGAAGAGCCGATTCAACAAGAGATTCTTCACGGCCGGAGACTCTCGGGAACCCGAACTGGCGGGTGTCAGGGGAGCCGCTGTCGGCTCGGCCTTCACGATGCTGGTCTGCCTGGCGCTGTCGTTTCCCCTCGGCATCGCCTCCGCGATCTACCTGGAGGAGTTCGCACCCAAGAACCGGATCACCGATCTCATCGAGGTCAACATCAACAACCTCGCCGCCGTACCCTCCATCGTCTATGGCTTGCTGGGGCTGGCGGTGTTCCTCAACTTCTTCCATATGCCGCGCTCGGCTCCCTTGGTGGGCGGCATCGTCTTGAGCCTGATGACGCTGCCCCGGATCATTATCCCGGCCCGAGCCGCGATGCAGTCGATCCCACCCTCGATCGAGGAAGCGGCCTACGGCCTGGGAGCCTCACCCATGCAGGTGATGTTCCACCACATCCTGCCTCTGTCCCTGCCGGGGATCCTCACCGGAACCATCATCGGCATGGCGCAGGCCCTGGGAGAGACGGCCCCTCTGTTGATGATCGGTATGGTGGCCTTCATCGTGGACATCCCAGCGAGCATCTTCGATCCCGCAACGGTTCTACCCGTACAGGTATACCTCTGGGCGGACAGCCCTGAACGGGCCTTCGTCGAGAAGACCTCAGCAGCCATCATGGTGCTGCTGGCTTTCCTGATCGTGATGAACCTGGCGGCGGTCATCATCCGCCGCAAGACCGAGCGCAAGTGGTGACAGCGCTGGATCAGCCGAAACGACCGGTGATGTAGTCTTCGGTCTGCTGTTTGATCGGGTTGACGAACAGGCTCTTGGTCAACCCGTATTCGACCAGATCCCCCAGATACATGAAGGCCGTGTAGTCGGAGATTCTCGAGGCCTGCTGCATGTTATGGGTGACGATGACCTGGGAGTAGTGCTGCTTGAGCTCCTGCATCAGGTCTTCGATCTTTCCCGTGGAGATCGGGTCGAGCGCCGAGCAGGGCTCGTCGAACAGAATGACCTCCGGCTCGGTGGCGATGGCCCTGGCGATGCACAGCCGCTGCTGCTGTCCACCCGAGAGGCCATAGGCGTCGTCATCCAGGCGGTCCTTGACCTCGTCCCACAAGGCGGCCCGGCGCAGGCTGTGCTCGACGATCTCCTCCAGCTCGACCCGACCTGTCAAGCCCTTGATCTGGCACCCGTACGCGATGTTGTCGAAGATCGACTTGGGGAACGGATTGGGCTTCTGAAAGACCATCCCGATTCGCTTGCGCAGACGATTGACGTCGACACCCTTTCTGTAGATGTCGAGGCCTTCGAACTCTATGGTGCCGTCGATCCTGACGCCTGGGATCAGATCATTGAGACGATTCAAACAACGCAGTAGGGTCGACTTTCCGCACCCCGACGGACCGATGTAGGCCGTGATCTGCTTGTGCGGGATCTTCATCGAGATGTCATTGAGAGCCTGCTTGTCGCCGTAATACAGCGAGAGGTTCTCGATCTCGACGACAGGGTCGGGGATGTCCGCGACGATCGCCGGTCCTCGGTCCTCGCGATCGGCTGCCTGAATGGGTTGATCGTTGGCGGGCTGAACAGAGGCGAACTCGAACATAGCCCAGAAAGTCTACGCTGGCCCAGCGGCGGACTAGACGAAAGTGGTGTTACAGATCTGTGACAGTCTGGGGAGGCGGACTAACAGTACTCCTGCTCTCTCGATAGATGGGCTTCACGACCAGCGCGCGGCCGAATGCCGCCTCGAAGAGCTCTCCATGCTGGTCGATCTGCCAGAGCTCGAGGGCCAGATCCTCGGCTGCCACGGGACGGACTAGGACCTCGGAATCACCGATCTCCACTTCCAGGTCTTGGACACGCCTACCGCGCGGTCGCTCGAGATGGTCCGCCACCCGTAAGCAGGCTGCAAGGGTCAGAAGCAAGCGCTTGTCGTCCGGCTCGCAGATCGGTTCATAGATTCCTAGCCGCGGTCTGCCGCGCAGGTGATAGCGAACGAGCTGCGCGAGCAGCGCCTGTTCACGGTGAGTGAAGCCCATCAGGGGTGCCGACGAGACCAGATAGGCACCGTGCCGGTCGTGACGGAAGTAATTGACCGCCAAGCCGATGTCTTGCAGCACGGTGGCGGCATCGAGAAGATCCATCTCGCGATCCCCGAAGCCGTGGAGTGCCTTCAGGCCGTCGAATAGCTTGCCCGAGAGCACTCTCATCAGCTCGATGTGCTCTTTCGATTGCGAGTACTTCTGGAGAAGGTTCTGGACGCTGAACGATCGCAGATTCTCGATCAGATGGGGAGGCGGCAGGAGGTGCCGAAGGAGCGCCCCCTCACGCAGGCCGGAGCCCGATATCCAGACGCCGTCGAGACGAGCCTGGCGCAGGAGCCAGCGATACACCAGGCCACCGGCGACAATGATGTCGGCCCGATCCGACTTGATTCCCGGTACCCGAGCCCGTTTCTTGGCTTTGAGCTCAAGAAGGCGTGAGACGAGTTCCTCCAGATCCTCGAGCTTCAGGAAAAAGCCATGGACCCTCTCCATCAGCGGATACTCTTGTTCCTTCTGCACTGCTCGAGCCAGGTTGCGGATCGTGCCACCCATGGCCACGAGTGGTAAGTCGTGCACCTGCATCTCCCGCACGACTCCTCCGAGCTCGGCCTCGACAGCCGCCTCGAGCGCCGCAATCTGGCGCTTCTTCGGGGGGTCGGAGAGCAGGAACCGCTCGCTGAGTCGAACTGCCCCCAGGGGATAGGCCCGACCCCCGGCGAACCGTCGACCCTGCATGAGCGACAGCTGAGCACTACCGCCCCCGAGGTCCATCACGGCGGCATCCTCGAGATCGAAGCCGTTGGCCACTGCCAGCACACCGAGCTTGGCCTCCTCCTCACCCGATAGCACATCGATGTCGAGCCCCAGGTCGGCCACGCCGTCGAGAAACACATCGCGGTTCGCAGCGTCCCTGAGGGCACTTGTGCCAAGCACCTCAAGACTGCCGAGGCCGGTGGCCTTCGCATACTGGGCAAAGAGTTCGAGCGCTTTGCCGGCCCTGCGCATCGCTTTCTCTGAAATCAGCCCATCTTCGCCAAGCCCCTGACCGAGCCGCACCGGTTGGCGAATCTGATGGGCCAGTCGGTACCACTCGCCCGGCTCCACCAGGTAGTCCACGAGCCTGGCAGTGTTGGACCCCAGATCAACGATCCCACGCCGTTGCATGGTGCCTTTATATCCCTTTCGCGCGGGGCGGACGACCCCCGAAGGCTGTTGTCACTCTGCTGTCACTGTCTCTTCACCTCATCGCCCCGTCACCGGAAGAGACTACACATGGTAATACCTCCCAGGTGTTTACCAGCCCCGCCGGAGACTTCACACTGGCCTCCCCCCAGCTCCGGTGGGGGTTTCTTCTTGTCCTCAACAGGGCGAAGAGTGCTAGCATCGCGCCGCCTCATGCGATCCGCCTACCAAGGAGCACTGGCAATCTGTATTGCCGCCGTCCTATGGGGCCTGGATGGCGTCGTTCTGACCCCCCGCCTGTTCAATTTGTCCGTACCCTTCGTGGTGTTCCTCCTCCACGCGGTGCCGTTCCTGTTGATGCAACCCGTGCTCCACAGGAGCTATCGGGCCCTGGCGGCCTTGTCGACAATCGACTGGATCTTCCTCGGCCTGGTAGCTCTCACCGGAGGGGTCCTGGGAACGTTCGCCATCGTCAAGGCCCTGTTCATGGTGAACTTCAGTCAGGTCAGCGTGGTGGTTCTACTTCAGAAGTTGCAACCCGTCTTCGCCATCGTTCTCGCCGCCATCGTGCTCAAAGAGCCTCTGACCACCCGGTTCGTGGGCTGGTCGGCTGTCGCCCTGGTCGGCGCCTACCTGCTGACCTTCGGTGCCCAGATTCCGGACTTGAGTGGTGGCACGACGACGGCCATCGCCGCTGCCTGGGCAGCCCTTGCGGCGGCCGCATTCGGCACGGCAACCGTTCTCGGCAAGAGAATTCTGAAGGTGCTCGACTTTCGGCAGGCGACCTTCGGTCGCTACGGCCTGACCGCCCTGTTCACTTTGATCTACTTGCTCCTCTCGGGTCAGGGGCTGCCCTTCGGCGAAGTGACCCGGTTCAACTGGCTGCTAATTCTCACCATCGGCCTGACCACCGGCAGCGGCGCCATCTTCTTGTACTACTTCGGCCTGACGCGTGTGCGTGCCAGCGTCTCGGCCATCTGTGAGCTGTGCTTACCCTTGAGCGCGATCCTGCTCGACTATTTGATCAACGGCTCGGTACTGCGCCCCTGGCAATGGATGGGTGCTGCTACTCTCGTCATGGCGATTACCATGGTCTCCATCCAGCCCTCCGAGCGCCGTGCAACTGCCTCCGCCGACTGACAACGATATGACCAAGATCTTCGTTCTCGATACCTCTGTCATCCTCTACGACGCCAACGCCATCAACAACTTCGATGAGCACGATGTGGTGGTGCCGATCACCGTCCTAGAGGAGCTCGACCAGTTCAAGAAAGGCAACGGCGTCATCAATCTGCAAGCCCGCGGCTTTATGCGAGAGCTCGACCACCTGTCGGAGTCGGTCGACGTTCGGACCTGGACTCCGATCAACGGTCCCGCCAAGGGTCGGTTCCGCATCGTGACCGACCAACCGATCGAGCCACAGGTGACCCAGGTCTTCAGCCCGCGAAAGAACGATCATCGGATTCTCAATGCGGCCTTCCAGATCGCCGAGAAGGAGACCGAGCGCAAGGTGATCCTGGTCAGCAAGGACATCAACCTACGCGTCAAGGCGCGGGGACTGGGACTCGTCGCGGAGGACTACGAGAGTGTCCGCATCAGGGACATTCAGCATCTCTACAAAGGCACCAGGGAGCTCGAGATCGCCAATCCGCTCATCGATCGACTCTTCGAGGAGGGTTTCCTGGCCTGGGAGGACCTGCTCGAGGAGGCACCGCCCGCCAATCAGTACTTCATCTTCAAAGGCGGAACGCAGTCGGCTCTGGCGTACTTCAATCCCCAGCAGAAAAGAATCGAACCGGTGACCAAGAGCTCCGCCTACGGAGTCTCGCCCCGCAACGCCGAGCAGATCTTCGCGATGCACGCCATCCTCAGTCCCCAGATCTCGTTGGTTTCCCTGACCGGCCCGGCGGGAACCGGCAAGACCCTCCTCGCTCTGGCCGGAGCGCTGGAGCAGAGGCGGAACTTCCGACAGATCTACCTGACCCGCCCGATCGTGCCGCTAGGGAATCGCGACATTGGATTTCTTCCCGGAGACATCCAGTCGAAGATCGGACCCTACATGCAGCCCCTTTGGGACAACCTGGGTTTGATCAAGAATCTGTTCAGCTCGTCCCAGAAGGAGCACCGGAAGATTCAGGAGATGATCGAGAACGACAAACTGCATGTGCTGCCGCTGGCCTACATCCGCGGTCGCAGCTTGTCGCACATCATCTTCATCGTCGACGAAGCGCAGAATCTGACGCCGCATGAAGTCAAGACCGTCATCACACGAGCCGGCGAAGGAACCAAGGTCGTCTTCACAGGCGATATCTTCCAGATCGACACCCCTTATCTCGACACCCAGAGCAACGGACTCTCCTACCTGATCGACCGCATCACTGACAATCCGCTGTACGCCCACGTCAACCTCGAGAAGGGCGAACGCTCCGAGCTCGCCAATCTGGCGAGCCAACTACTTTAGACGGGCGGCTCCGAGGCAGGCGCAAGCAAGGGCGGGTGAGCGATCAAGAGGGCATTCCAACCGTCACCTTGATCTCTGCTGGGCGCAGGTGTCTTCGCGCTGCAGCCTCGACTTCCTCCCGGCTTACCTGGCGCCACCGATTCGTGCACCACTCGGGGCGATCGACCGGCTCACCGTACAGCTCCGCCTCAGCCAATAGCTCGGCCCACTGGCGAGCAGTTTCTCGGCGGAACGGCTCGCGCCCGATCAGATAGGACTTGGCTTCTTCCACTTCCCTCTCCGTGACTCCATGGGAGATCAACAAGTCGATCTCCTCCCGCATGTAGCTCTCGGCCCGCTCCAGGCTTTCGACAGCCGTACCCAGATAGACGACGAACCGACCCGGATCCAGACCAGCGCCCGCAGCGGCACTGGCACTGGCGACATAGGCCAGCCCTTCGCGCTCCCTGAGCCGCTGAGGGAGTCGGCCGGATAGAACGGAACCAGAGCCGAGAATGACGCTCAGCACTTGCATTGCAGGCAGATCGGGATCGGTCCTCGGGATCGTCAGATGTCCGGCATAGAGATGTGCCTGATCCGCGCCTGCGATCGACACCTTCCTATGGGCCCTACCACCGCCTCGGGGAGCAGCGACCAGCTGCTCCGAGCTTCCTGGTGGCGGCTGACCGAACAGTGACTCCGCGCGCCCGATCACTTGATCTTCGTCCTCGAATCCTCCACAAATCGTTACGAGTCGACAGCTCGACAAGCTCTCTCGCCAGAATCCCGCGCAGGCTCCCTTCTCCAGCGACGCAAGTCCCTCGAGGGTTCCTTGAACTGGACGCGATCTCGGGTGAGGGTGGTAGAGCTGGTTCAAGAACTCCCAACCCGTCCTCACATCCGGCTGATCCCCCAGCGAGCGCAGTTCGGCTGAGGTCTGCTGAACCAGCCACTCGAACCGATCCTGCGGGAAAGACGGCTCCAAGACCAGCTCCGCAGCCCACTCGACAGCCCGTTCCCAGTCTTGGGCCAGGGCTTCGATCGCCACACCGATCGTCTCCAGGCCTCCGAACGCCGTGACCGACATTCCTAGGTCCTCGGCCTGCTCCGCGATCTGGCGCCAGTCGCGCCGCTCGGTACCCTCTGCCAGCATCCTCCCCGTGATCGAAGCCTGGCCAGGAACCTGTTCGGTCCGCGACCCGCCTGTCAACCTGACCTGAACCGAGACCACCTTGGAGTCACACAACGAGCGAACTCGGATGGAGGATGCAGGCATATCGACTCTCAACTCCGACTGTTGGCGGGCAACGACCAACCGACGACCTTTGGGGTGGCAGCGCCCAGATACTGCGCCGCGGCATCCTGTACCTCATGCAGACTGCAGCGTTGTATCTTCTCGAGGTGGCGAGCTGGCAGCTCGGGGTCCATCAAAGCTCCGGCGTTGGCAATGGTCAGCGCCATCTCCTGAGCCTGTTCGTGTCCGAACACCCAATCGGCGATCAGGAGACTTTTGGCCCGGGCCAACTCTCCCGCCTCGAAAGATCCCCTGGCAAACCGCTCGAGCTCACTCATTAGCATTCGTTCCACTTTCGGTGGACGCCAACCTGGAATGACCTCCGCCGCGATGAACAAAGCTCCGGCCACCAATGTCTCGGTCATTTCAACGGACACGAAGGCACAAGAGCGTGCTTCTTCGACCAGACATCGATTCAACCGACTGGCACGACCGGCCCCTAGCATCGCAGCCATCAGCCTCATCGCGGGATACTCTGGCTCTCCGAGGGCCGGAGCTCGAACCGCACAGAGCACACGCGCTACCTCACCTTGGCGTCGCTCGACACGCTGGGCGCTGCTCGGTCCCATCTCTCCCAGCGACCGGGGTCTCAGCCTCTCACCGCCAGACGCCCCGGCGAAGAACCGTTCGACCTCGTCGAAGGCTTCCGGCCCGACATCCCCAGCAATGGCCAACACTGCGTTCTCGGGTCGATAGCACCTCGATTGAAATTCGGCCAACGCCAATCGATCGACACGCTCGAGGGAATCGACAGTACCCAGAACGGGTCTGCCATACGCATGGTGGCCGTAGAGAGCCGCCATGACCTGCTCTTCGAGCGCATCCCACGGGTCATCCTGGTGCATCTTCACTTCTTCGAGGATGATCGCTCGTTCGGCTTCGACCACCGCGGGCTCGAGGAGTAGTCCAGCCATTCGATCCGCCTCGATCTCCAGCGCGATAGTCCACCGATCCTTCGCAAAGGAAAAGTAGTAGGTCGTGCAATCGTGAGAGGTGTCGGCATTGTTCGAGCCGCCCAGAGCCTGGGTCAAGCGGTCGATCTCACCCTCGCCAAACTCACTCGAGCCGCGAAACATCATGTGCTCGAGGAAATGAGCTACACCCTCCCGCCCAGGGGGTTCGTCGAGAGTGCCTGCCCTATAGCACAGGGCAGTAGCGACTACTGGAGCTTGCCTACGCTCGACGAGACAGACCTGAAGTCCGTTCGACAGTTGCTCGGAGCGGATTGTTGGGGCGACGAGGAGGCTCACACATCCTCATCGCCATGACGGATGCGATCGTAGGGTTGAACCACGGTGGAAGCGATATTGCTCAGGTGAGCGCTGATCCGTCTCAAGATGCGCGCCGCACTTGCATAGACGATTGCCATGTCGGCAGTGAGCTCACTCTTGGCGACCTTCGCCGTGTAGTCTTTGAACGCCTGCTTGAGTTCGATATGGGTCTCCACAACCCGGCGGGCCTTCTTCACGTCGTCGTCACTGAAGGCCTGCTCGCAGACATCGAACATCGGACGGAGCCGATCGGCCAGAGCCCGAAGCTCGTCAGCGAACTGTCCTTCGCGAGGGCTCCCGGCGAGCTGGACCAGCTCTCCAAGACCGCGGGCGAAGTCTCCAATCCTCTCGGCATCCTGAACGGTGCTCACCAGAATCAGGCTGGCGACGAGGTCCTGTCGGGGATTGACGCTGAGATGCTGGAGAATAGTCCGCCGGACCATGCGCTCCCCTTCGTCCACCACATCGTCCATATCTTCGAGGTCGACCTCCAGCGCCTCGTTGTTCAATAGGGCCCCCACCGAGAGATCCAGCATCTTGGCGGACTGCCGAAACATCGTCGTCACATCCTCGAACGCAGCTTCCACCAGCTTGGATTTCGAGTCGGCACCAAAGAGTCGTTGAAACATGGAAGTTCTCCTACGAAAGCTCTCTCGAGTCAAAGGGCTCCTGTCAACAACAGTAGCAAGATCGGCAGCCCGAAGAAGAAGACCAGGATGTAGGCGGCTGCCAAGAGTCGGTTTCTGGCCGCCATCTTGCCCAGCGCTTTCGCCAGGGTCAGCGGAATGGCGCGGATCGGCTTGGGCACATAAATCAACACCGCGGCGCTGAGATTGAAGATCAAATGCGACAGCGCGACACTGACGGCAGCGGGGCTGCCCGTCGACAGGGCGGCCAACATGGCCGTCACGGTGGTGCCGACATTGGCACCGATGGTAAACGGGAAGACCTGCTCGAGTGTCACGACCCCGGCGCCGACCAGCGGCACCATCAGCGACGTCGTAATCGAGCTGCTTTGGACCATGACGGTTACCACCAAACCAGCTGTTGCGGCCGCCATTGCGGAGCGGAATAGGGTGCGGTGAAGCGTTGCCTCGGCCCGCCCGGTCATCAGTACCTTGAGGAGATCCACCAGGAACTTCAAGCTGGCGATCAGTAGACCGACTCCGACGATGAGAACCAAGATTCCGGAATTGCCGAACAACTCTGCCAGCCCCGAAGAGACGGGCCTGACCGCCGCTTTCAAGGGGTCGAACAGTCTAAATCCCCCAGCTCCCTCCAGCACGGTCTCGAAGAAAGCCGCAGAGCGAGCCAGATACCCTGTCGCCAATTCGAGAGGCAACAGGATCAAGACCGCCAACCAGTTGAAGAAATCGTGCACGGTGGCGCCGGCAAAAGCTCTTTGGAACTCCTCGCGACGCGTCACGTGAGCCAACGAGACCAACGTGTTGGTCACCGATGTGCCGATGTTCGCACCCATCACCATCGGGATGGCACCTTCGATGGTCAGAGCCCCCGCAGCCACCAGGGCCACGATCATGGACGTGGTTGTGGAAGAGCTTTGGACAAGGGTCGTGGCGAGTATCCCGACGAAGAGGCCGACGAATGGGTTGGAGGTTCTCTCGATCAAGCCCTCGGCAAAGCCCTTTCCAAAGAGCTTGAACGACAGGCCCATCATGTCCAGGCCCACAAAGAACCCGAACAGCAGGGCGCCCAGCAGAATCAGTCGAAGCGCCAGGGAGGAGCGTTCGAGATGGGCGGCATCGGCTGCCACACCCCTACTGGTGGCTGCGGCGTCTCGCACTGTGCAAGCCTCCTGGACCCAACGGGTGGCAGATTGGCGTCATCGGCAGTAACATGAATTCCTCGAGACCCAGGATGCCCGGTCGAAGGCTCTGGTGCAGTCGGATTCTAGTACCAACGACGCCTGATCCGCGACGGGAGGACCGGGTGATCACTGGAGGGATACATGGGGAAGGCTCGCTGCTTCGCATCGCTGGTCTTGTGTCAGGGACTGCTACTCGGTTCGCTCGCTGGGTGCAGTCGGCAACCGGTGAATCCTCTGGACCAGCGGGCGACGATCCGGAACGCCGGCTCGGACTCGATGGTGATCGTTGCTCTGGTGTGGGCAGAGCGGTTTTCTGCAGCGGAATCGCATCCGGGCGTCTCCGTATCTGGAGGCGGTTCTGGACACGGGATTGCGGGACTGACCAACGGAACCGTCGACATTGCCAACGCGACGCGGCGTCTCAAGCCAAGCGAGTTCGACGCGGCGGAGACCTCTGGATTCACTCCGGTCGAGACGATTGTCGGGTTCGACGCACCCGCGTTCATCGTTCACCCGGACAACCCTGTCGACTCGCTGACGGCCCAACGGTTAGCCGAGATCCTCGGCGAGGAAGGGCCCATCGACACTTGGAGTCAACTCGGAGTGACGGTGCCCGGCTGCCCCAGCGATGAGATTGTCCGCATCAGCCGCCAGAGTAGCTCCGGAACCTACGAGTTCCTCCGCACAGAGATTCTCGGCCCTGCACGGGAATACAAGCTCGGCTCGCGCGACCTGCAAGGGTCACGTGAGGTGGTTGAAGCAGTCGCCAAGACTCCATGCGCACTCGGCTACACCGCCCTGGCCTATGTTCCACCGACCGAAGTCAGAATGCCTTGTTTTGCCATCGAAGAGGCCGGGTCGTGCGTGACCCCTTCGATGGAGAGCGCCGAAGACGGCACCTACCCGTTGTCCCGTCCTCTCATGATGGTGACCAAGGGCCGACCGACCGGAGCGGTGGCGACCTACTTGGACTGGGTCTTGAGCGACGCGGGTCAATGCATCCTCGAAGAGGTAGGCTACGCCACCTCCCGACGACTCGAGTGTGACAACTGACCAACTCTGACTGGAGGTGAAGGCGAAGCTGAATTTCGATATGGAAACCTGTCACACGAATGTCACAGGCTTCGTCTAGAGTTCCGATGGACCCGGCTTCGGTCGAGACCAGAACTGCGGCCGGTGTCTCGAACCGATTCAAACCCATCGAGAGTTCCACACCCATATCGAGACACAATCAAGGAGAGCTGATCATGAACAAGTACTGGACTTTGGTCGTCTTGCTAGCACTGGCCGCATGCGGCCCCAGGAGCCAGGATGGAAGCAGAGGCGGACGAGGCGTGATCCAGAACAAGGGCTCCGACACCCTCGTCAACGTGGCCCAGGCCTGGGCCGAGGAGTACAAGGAGGTCAACCCGAACGTGGCGGTCGCGGTGACGGGCGGCGGTTCCGGAACCGGGATCTCGTCCATGATCAACGGCACGGTGGACATTGCCAATGCCAGCCGGAAGATGAAGGACAAGGAGTTCGAGATGGCTCGGGCCAACGGTATCGAGCCAGTGGAGTGGACGGTTGGCTATGACGCCCTGGCCGTCTTCCTGCACACCGACAATCCGGTCGAGAGCTTCACGCTGGCCCAGCTGGCCGACATCTACGGTGAGGAAGGACCCGTCGAGTCCTGGGATCAGATCGGGGTCGAGATTCCCGGATGCGACAGCAACGAGATCGTCCGCGTCAGTCGTCAGAACAACTCCGGGACTTACGTGTACTTCAAGGAAGCCGTGCTCGGCAGGGGGCGCGACTACAAGATGGGCTCTCGAGACATGCACGGGTCCAAGGACGTCGTAGATCTGGTCCTGAACACACCTTGCGCAATCGGCTACAGTGGCCTGGCCTATGCGACCCACGAGGTGAAGATGCCCTGTGTCGCTGCGGAGGAGGGCAGTGATTGCATCGCACCCTCTGTCGCGACCGCCATCGATCGCACGTATCCCATCGCCCGCCCGCTCTTCATGTACACCTCGGGGCAACCCGAGGGAGCCATCAAGGAATACCTCGACTGGATCCTGAGTGACGAGGGCCAGTGCATCATTCAGGAAAAGGGATACGCTCCAGTTCGGACTGTCACCTGCGGCTGAGGTCGCTGAGAAGAAAGGGGTCGCAAGGCCATGACCCACTACGAGAAACGTCTGGAAGAGGACCTCGCTGCGATTCGCGAGCGCATCGAAGAGGTTGGCGAACAGGTCGAAACGGCCCTCGAGAGAGCCGTGCGATCGGCCCTGAAGCTCGATCGAGCTCTGGCGAATCAGGTTGTCATGGGCGACAAGCCCATCAATCGAGAAATTCGGACGATCGACAAGCTCTGCTATGGCTTCATAGCCCGCCACCTGCCGAGTGCGGGGCACCTACGGTTCGTCTCTTCAGTGCTGCGTTTGGACGTCGAGCTCGAGAGAATCGGAGACTACGCGGTAGCCATAGCCCGGGAAGCGATTCAGTTGTCAACGGTCCCCAGTGGCTCGGTTGCCAGCGACGTCCAGTTGATCGCCGACCAGGCTCAGCGCATGTTTCGCCAGGCCATGGAGTCGTTCAACACGCAGAACCCAGAGCTTGCCAGAGGCACCAAGGGAATGGCGAGCCAGATCGAGAGCACCTACCAGAAGGTCTTCCGAGATCTGCTCCAGGAAGGTGAAGCGGGCGCCAGACCCATCCGGGATCTCTTCGCTACGCTGGTGATCTTCAACCGCATCGGCCGAGTGGCCGATCAGTCCAAGAACATCTGTGAGGACACCCTCTTCGCTGTTGCCGGCGAGACCAAGAGTGAGAAGGTATACCGGATCCTCTTCTTCGACGAACGTAATGATGCCTTGAGCCAGCTGGCAGAAGCATTCGCTCGCAAGGCTTTTCCCGACGGCGGTGTCTATCAGAGCGCCGGCTGGGCCCCGGCAGATCGTCTGCTGCCCGCCACCGAGGTGTTCATGGACGCCCGGGGCCTGGATGGAGACTCACTCTCTCCGAAGAGACTGGACCACACCGTGGACCAGTTGGCCGATTTTCACGTCATCGTCGCTGTAGGCAAAGGCTCCGGCTCCCGAATTGAAGAGACCCCGTTTCGCACAGTACTTCTCGAGTGGGATATCGATCCCATTCCCAGCGATCTCGACGCCGAACGATCCGCGGCGCTGATGGAAGAGGCATTCCAGAATCTCAAGCACTCGATTCGTGAGCTCATGGAGACGCTTCGCGGGGAGGGCGCGACCTGAGCCATCCTCCTGGTGCCGACCTCGACCGTCGTGACCTTGCTTGGTACATCGACAAGGCAGTGCAGGTTCTTGTCTTCGTCGGCGGAGTGTCGGCCATCATCTTCATCATCGGCATCTTCGTCTTTATCACGAAGGAGGGCCTTCCCTTTCTCCTCGGCCGATTCGATATTGCCGAATTCTTCACTTCGCCACGCTGGCGACCCACCTCTGAGCACAATCCGACCTACGGTGCGCTAGCGCTGATTGCGGGCACAGCCAGCGTTACCGGACTGGCGATGTTGGTGGCGGTACCCTTTTCTCTTGGCGCGGCGATCTACATCGGAGAGTTCGCCACCGGCAAGACCAGAGAAGTCCTCAAGGTGCTGGTGGAGCTGCTGGCCGCCATCCCGTCCGTGGTCTGGGGTTTCATCGGACTGAGCATCATGAATCCCCTGATCATCAAGCTCTTCAACGTGCCGGTGGGCTTGAACGTGCTCAATGCCGGGTTCATTCTCGGACTGATGGCTGCCCCGATCATGACCACGATTGCCGAGGACTCGCTCAAGGCCGTACCCGACACCTATCGGGAAGCCGCAGAGGCCATGGGTGCGACACGCTGGCAGGTCATCCTCAGGGTAGTGATTCCAGCCGCCAAGAATGGTCTCGTCGCCGCGGTGCTGCTGGGCGTGGGTAGGGGCTTCGGCGAAACGATGGCAGTCCTGATGGCCAGCGGCCACTCGATCAATCTACCCACCAGTATCTTCGACTCGGTCAGGGCGCTGACCGCCACCATCGCAGCCGAGCTCGGTGAGACGGCCGTGGGATCGGACCACTACCGAGCCCTCTTCACGCTGGGAATCTTCCTGTTTCTCATCACCTTCATCATCAATCTGACAGCCGATCTGGTTGTCCGCGGGATCCGCAAGAAATAGGGCTTGACGTCGTGTTCGAGGCCACCGAGCTCAACATCCGCAATCACAAGGTGGAGCGCCTGTGGGGCCTGCTGTTCCTCCTGATGACGGTCTTGCTCATCCTGCCGGTCCTGGTGATCCTTGGCGTGCTGGTCTACAAAGGTGGACCCATCATCTCCGTCGACTTTCTCTTCACCGAGCCCAAGGACGGGATGACGGCGGGAGGGATCTTTCCAGCTCTCGTGGGAACCATCTGGCTGGTTGCGGTAGCACTGCTGGCGTCGGTTCCCGTCGGGGTCGCCGCGGCCCTCTATCTCAGCGAGTACGCTCCGGACAACTGGCTGACCCGGATGATCAACCTGGCGATCATCAACCTGGCGGGGGTTCCCTCCATTGTTCACGCGCTCTTCGGGGTTGGTGCCTTCGTCCTGTTCTTCCGTTTCGGCACGAGCATCCTCGCCGCCAGCCTGACCCTGGCCATCATGACCCTGCCCGTCGTCATCGTGGCGACGCGTGAATCGCTACAGGCGGTACCGCATGCCTTCCGGGAAGCCTGCTGGAACATGGGCGCCAGCCGATGGCAGACCATTCGCCACGTCGTGCTGCCCAATTCGATCAGCGGTATCCTCACCGGCGTCATCCTCGAAGTCTCGAGGACCGCAGGCGAGACAGCGCCCATCATGTTCACCGGTGCGGCGTTCTTCCTTCCATTCCTGCCGCAGAGCGTGTTCGATCAGACCATGGCCATGTCGCTTCACCTGTTCGTGATCTCGACGCAGGTTCCGGGCGTCCCGGAGGCGATGCCTTTCGGTGTCGCCCTCGTGCTCATCGGCATGGTCCTCGCCATGAACGCCGTGTCGATCGGCTTTCGCATGTATCTCCGAGGTAAGAAGAAGTGGTAGGACAGACCGCCTCCCAGCCGGGTGACGCTAGGCCCAAAGTGGAAGTCAGGAATCTGACCATCCGCTACGGGCAGAAGATCGCCCTTGAGGACGTGAGCCTGGATATCCGAGAGAACGAGATCTTCGGCATCATCGGACCGGCCAACAGCGGCAAGACCTCCTTCTTGCGAGCCCTGAATCGGATGGATCTCTTCACGCCCGGAATGAGAGTCGATGGGACCATACGCTTCGATGGCCGTGACGTCGACAAGTGGCGCAATGTCTACGCCTTGCGCCGTCACATCGGTGTCGTTTTCCCTCTTCCCGTCGGCCTCCCGATGACCATCTACGACAACGTCTCCCTGGCGCCACGCCTGAGCGGAGTCAAGAAGAAAGCCGTGCTCGACGAGATCGTCGAGCGGTGCCTCCAGCGAGCGGCTCTCTGGGACGAGGTCAAGGACCGGCTCAACTCCCTCGGCAGCCTGCTTTCGGGCGGCCAACAGCAGCGCTTGACCATCGCTCGAGCGCTGTCCCAGGATCCGGACCTGCTGCTGCTGGATGAGTTCTCCATCGCCATCGACCCGGTTACGACCATGCGCATCGAAGACGTCCTCAAGGTCCTCAAAGAGGAGGTAACCATCGTCCTGGTCACCAACCTGGTGCAGCAGGCGCGCCGGTTGGCTGATCGAACGGCGTTCTTTCTCATGGGTGAGCTGGTCGAAGTGGCCGACACCGAAGATCTATTCACCCGCAAGGCGAGCGACGAACGCACTCAGGCCTATGTGGAGGGCCGTTTTGGATAACGGGCCGCCCACAGAGGCACTCGCCATCGAGACCGAGAAGCTGAACCTCTGGTACGGCACCTTCCAGGCGCTGTACGACATCGATCTCGAGATCAAGCAAGGCATCATCACTTCGATGATCGGACCCTCGGGCTGTGGCAAGACGACTTTCTTGCGCAGCGTCAACCGAATCAACGAACGCCTGGGGTATGTGAGGACGACGGGCAGCATCCTGGTCCTCGGCCACGACATCTACGGACCCGAGGTAGATCTCGGTCAGGTCCGCCAACACATCGGCATGGTGTTCCAGAGGCCGAACCCTCTGCCCCTATCGATCCGGCAGAACGTGATCTTCGGCTACCGTCTCGCCAAGGGAAGCCAGAAGATCTCGACTAGTGAACGGGACGAGATCGTCGAGAAGGCGCTCCGGGAGGTCCTGCTCTGGGAAACGGTCAAGGACCGGTTGGATCGACCCGCCATCGAGCTTTCTCTCGAAGAGCAGCAGAAGCTCTGCATCGCAAGACTCCTGCCCGTCAAACCAGCCGTACTGCTGATGGACGAGCCCTGCTCGGCTCTCGACCCGACGGGGACGGAGGCAGTGGAAGAGCTCATCTGGGAGCTGCGTGGCGAATACACCATCCTCATCGTCACGCACAACATGGCCCAGGCTCGTCGAGCAAGCGAGGAGTGCATTTTCATGCTGTTGGGCAAGGTGATCGAGCACACGCCCACGGAAGAGCTCTTCGTGACGCCGGCGCATCAGGAGACAGCCGACTACATCGAAGGCCGGTACGGCTAGACTGAGGCTCGCGCCTCGGCCGTGAGAGAAATCTCGCTGCAGCCGGAACCTTGGGCTACTAGGCTAGAGGCAACGAGGGCATTCTTCGCCCCCTTTGAATCTGCCGTTGTAAACTCCTCTGTCGAACAGGGGAGGGACTGGAGGAAGAGCTATGGGTCAAGCCAAAGTCACCGACATACCCGGAATCGGTCCGCACACCGCCCAGGTTCTGGCCGGCAACGGTATCGAGACCGTGGAAGCGTTGGCCGCACTCTCACCCCAAGAGCTGGCCTCCCTCCCTGGTTTCGGTACGGCGAGAGCGGCGGCGATCGGCCAAGCCATCCTTCGATCGCGGCAGCCTTCGCCCGAGGTCACTGAATCGACCAGCAAGTCGAAAAAGAAGGACAAGAAGGCGAAAAAGAAAAAGGGCGGCAAGAAGAGTAATAAGAAGTCTGACGGCAAGAAGAAGAAGGACCAGAGAAAAAGCAAGGGAACGAACAAGAAGAAGAGGAAAGGCAAGAAGAAGAGGAAAGGCAAGAAGCACAAGTGACCTTCGGTACCGAGTCATGAACCCGATCCCGATCAGCTTTCAAGTCGAGTCTCCGAGCCAAGGTCGGGCGGTTCTCCAATCGTCGGCAGAGCAGTTCCCTGGAAGGCTCGAGACTCACCGAGACACTCGCGGCACCTACTTGGACACTTTTGACTGGCGCCTCTTCAAAGATGGGGGAAGCCTCCTCTCCACCAAGGATGCACGAGCCACGATCTTGCGCTGGAGCGCCTTGGACGGTCCAGCCCGTTTTCGGCTCCGCCTCGACAGCAGCCCCAGTTTTGCTTGGGATCTCCCTCCAGGCCCCTTCAGGACAGAGCTCGAATCTGTGGTGGAGATGCGGCGCTTGTTGCCACGTTTGGAAATTGCGAGCCGAGGAGAAACGCTACACGTCCTCGACGGCAACCAGAAGACCGTGGCGCGACTTCATTTCAGCCAAGGCTCGGTCAACAGCCCGGAATCGACAGCTCTGCCGTTGGAGCTTCCCGCTGTCCTGACGGCAGAGCCGGTACGAGGGTACGCCAAGGAGTTCAAGGCTCTCCTGGCTTACCTGGAGCGCGAGCAACAACTTCCCCTGGCGCCGACGGATCAGCTCATGACGGCCCTGGATCTGCTGGGAGAGGATCCGACCGCCGGCCCCTCGAGATTCGAGGTCCGACTCTCCCCCGAGATGCGCAGCGATGAAGCCTCGAAACGGATTCACAAGACGCTGCTGAGTGCGATCCAGAACAACGAGGCGGGCCTCCGACAGGACCTCGACACCGAGTTCTTGCACGATTTCCGCGTCGGCGTTCGTCGTACCCGAGCCGCCCTGACTCAGATCAAGGACGTCTATCCGCCACCCATCGTCGAGCACTTCAGGCGCGAGTTCGCATGGCTCGGACAGGCGACCGGCACCAATCGTGACCTCGACGTCTATCTCCTGAAGATGCCCGAGTATCGCGACAGCCTGCCCGAACACCTGGGACCTCACCTGGAACCCCTGCACGAGTACCTCAACCGGCACCAGCGCCTCGAGCATACGAGGCTGGTGGAGCAACTGGACTCAGAACGGTTCACCCGATTGATTCAAGACTGGGAGTCGTTCCTGGACGAGACTCTTCCAGAGACCGATGCTCCTCCCCTGGCGCAGGAGCCGATCTTGCGTGCGGCCTCGTCCCGCATCTGGAAGACCTATCGCAAAGTCCTCAAACAGGGTCGCGTCAACGGCAGCGACGCCCCACCAGAGCTGCTCCACAGGTTGCGAATCGACTGCAAGAAGCTGCGTTATCTGCTCGAGTTCTTCCGCAGCCTCTATGACGAGCGCGAAATCGGGGCCCTCATCAAAGCGCTCAAGCGCCTGCAGGACAACCTGGGAGACTTCAACGACCTGGAGGTCCAACAGGACAGTTTGCAGCGCTTTGCCCACGACATGTTCCAGGAAGGCCTGGCCACGGAGGAGACCCTGATGGCATTGGGCCGTCTGGTCGACAGGTTGGAGACACGGCAGGCGGTGGAGCGACAGCGCTTCCAGCAGGAGTTCGCGAAGTTCGCCTCCAAGAAGAACCGGGTCCGTTTCCGGGCGCTCTTCAAGCCAACGAAGACGGTGGCCGCGTGAGGGTCTTCGCCACGTACAACATCAAAGGTGGGGTCGGGAAGACGGCGACGGCGGTCAACCTGGCATACCTGGCGGCCAGGGGCGGCGCCCGCACGTTGATTTGGGACCTGGATCCCCAGGCTGCAGCCACCTTCTACTTCAGGGTCCGAGCCAAAGTAAAAGGCGGTGCGAAGAAGCTCCTGAAAGGCAAGCGGCCCCTCGATGCGACGATTCGGGGCACGGATTTCGAGGGCCTCGACATCTTGCCGGCCGACTTCACCTATCGCAACATGGACCTGGACCTGGTGCAGAGCAAGAAGCCGACCAGGCAGATGGCAAGCCTGCTGCTTCCCCTCTCGTTGCAGTACGACTACCTCTTCCTCGATTGCGCTCCGAGCATCTCCCTGGTCTCCGAGAGCATCTTCGTCGCGGCAGACGTTCTCTTGTCTCCAACGATTCCGACAACGCTCTCATTGCGGACGCTCGATCAACTCGATCAGCATCTGCGCGACAGGGGCGCCACGCGGCCACGACTCTATCCGTTCCTGTGCATGGTGGACCGGCGCAAGTCCCTCCACAAACGCATCTGCGCCTCACCCACCGAGCATCATCCGGACATGCTCGAAACAGCCATTCCGTACTCCAGCCTGGTCGAGCAGATGGGATTGCGTCGTGCACCTCTGCCCTCCTTCGCCCCATCAGCGGAGCCTACCCGGGCCTACGAAGCCCTCTGGTCGGAGATCGTCAGTCGCCTCTCTCTATGAGACAATCCAACCGAACGCTGAACAGTTCACGAACCGGTCGCTGAACCGAAATGCTGGAAGCCCTAAATCTCAGCCGAGAGCTATCGAAGACCGACTACAAGGAGCAGCTTCCAGAGCTCCAACGCCGGCTTCACCAATTGCAGCGCGCCTGCTGGAAGGAGAAGTTGGCGACGCTCGTCGTCCTGGAAGGCTGGGATGCGTCTGGAAAGGGCTCGGTCATCAGCAAGATCACCCAGCGACTGGAACCGAGGGGTTTCAGTCTCCACGCCATTCGTGAGCCCCGCACCTTCGAAAGCCTTCTACCCTGGATGTGGCGCTTCTGGGCCAAACTGCCCAACTGGGGCGAGATCGCCATCTTCGACCACAGCTGGTACGGCCGAGTCCTGGAGGAGCGAGTCGATGGCATGATCGAACCGGTGCAGTTGACGCAGGCCTACAACGACATCACGGCTTACGAGCAGGCGCTGGTCGACGATCGCTATCTTCTGGCCAAGCTCTTTCTCCATATCGACGAGAAGGAGCAGGCTAGCCGTTTGAAGGACTTGGAATCGGATCCCAGAACCAGCTGGCAGGTGGAGCCCGAGGACTGGGCCCAGAACGAGCGCTATGGTGACTACCGGCTGGCGGTCGAGGAGATGCTCGAAAGAACCGAGACCGAATGGGGGCCATGGACCCTGGTCGCAGCAACAGATCACCGGTGGACACGCGTGCGGGTCCTTCAGGCCATCATCGAAGCCATGGAAGAGGGGCTGGAACGCCACGGTTGCGAAGTACCCGGCTTCGACGAGATCGACGACGATGAGGAAGACTACTGATGCTCCCCACAGTCGATCTGAGTAAGCGATTGGACCACGAGGAGTACAGGCAGCGCAAGCTGGACTGTCAACTCAAGCTCCGCGAGTTGGCATTCAGGCTGTACCAGCAAAAGCGGTCGCTGATCGTCGTCGTGGAAGGGTGGGACGCGGCGGGAAAGGGGGGTTCCATCCGGCGAGCGACCGAAAAGATCGACCCTCGTGGCTACGAGGTCTACTCGATCGCAGCGCCGGATGGAGAGGACAAGACCCATCATTACCTTTGGCGCTTCTGGCGTCGCCTGAAATCCCCAGACGACAAGCAGATCGTGATCTTCGACCGCTCCTGGTATGGACGTGTTCTCGTCGAGAGGGTCGAAGGTTTCGCCACCGAAGACGAGTGGAAGCGAGCCTATCGAGAGATCAACCACTTCGAGCGCCAGCTCACCGATCACGGCATGATCCTCGTCAAACTGTGGTTCGAGATCAGTGCCGAGGAGCAGCTCAGCCGTTTCGAGGCTCGCCGCAAGACACCCCACAAGCAGTGGAAGCTCACAGAAGAAGACTGGCGAAACCGACGCAAGTGGGGCCTCTACGAAGAGGCCCTGATCGACATGCTTAGGAAGACCAGCACCCTCTCCGCACCCTGGACCATCATCGAGGGCAACGACAAGCTGTGGGCCAGGGTCAAGACCCAGGAGACCCTGATCGCCGCTCTGGAAGCGAATCTGCAAGAGCCCGAGGCCCAACGGGCTGCCGCAAACGAAAAAAACGACAACAACAAGAAGAAGGGCTCGAAGAAGAGCGACAAGGGCAAGGGTTGAGGAGTCAACTCAACTCGACGACGGTCTGACGGACCCTACTCGTCCAGGTGCCAGGAGCCCGCCTGCTTCAGAAGCAGGCTCTGAGAGTCGATGACCGGGTCGCCCTCGCCAGGACTCAGGCGCACGTACCCACCATCGCTCATCAGCTGACTGGACTGCACATTGTCGTGCAGATGGAGATCGAGGATCTCGTCCCGCAGAGCTCGCTTCAATCTCTCGTCCTCGACCGGGAACAGGGTTTCGACCCTGCCGCCGAGATTCCGCGGCATCAGATCGGCACTGCCTAGCAGGATCTCTTCCTGCCCGCCGTTGCGGAAGTAGTAGATGCGGCTGTGTTCCAGAAATCGCCCGACAATCGAGGTGACTGTGATGTTCTCGCTGATCCTCTCCACCCCAGGGCGTAGGCAACAGATGCCGCGGATCTGGAGATCCACCTTGACACCGGCGATCGACGCTTCGTACAGAGCCCGAATGCAGGCCTTGTCGACCAGGGAGTTCATCTTGAACGCCAGGTGACCGTTGCCATCCTTTCGGTGGCAGTCGATCTCGCGCTGAATCCTCTCCAGGATCTGTTCTCGCATCTTGCCGGGCGCCACCAGCAGCTTGCGGTAATGATCCTCTCTGGAGTACCCCGTCAGGGCATTGAAGAGCTCCGAAACATCGGCCGTTATGTCGGCATCGGCAGTCAGATATCCCTGGTCTGTGTAGATGCGCGCCGTGACCGGGTTGTAGTTGCCGGTGCCCAGATGGACGTAGCGTTTGACCCCGTCCGGCTCCCGCCGAACCACCAGGCACATCTTGGCGTGGGTCTTGAGGCCCATCACACCGTAGACGACATGCACCCCGGCCTCTTCCAAGGACCGCGCCCAGACGATGTTGTTCTCTTCATCGAAGCGGGCCTTCAGCTCCACGAGCACTGAAACCTGCTTGCCGTTTTCCCTGGCATGCCGCAGCGCTTCCACAATTGGCGAGTTGGGTCCGACCCGATACAGCGTTTGCTTGATGGCCAGGACTTCCGGGTCCTTGGCCGCTTCGCGGACAAAGTCGACCACCGGACGGAAGCTGTCGTAGGGGTGATAGAGCAGCAGATTGCGCCGTTTGAGAACGGAGAAGACACTCTCCTCACCTTTGAGCGCCTTGGGTTCACTCGGTGTAAACGGAGCGTCTTTCAAAGCGGGTAGATCGAGCTTGGTCAGCTCCATGAGATCCGACTGACCCAGAGGACCGTTCACGGCAAAGACTTGATAACGCGACAGCCCCAGGTTGTCGACCAGAATATCCCTCACACGAGCCGGCATTCGAGCGTCGACCTCGAGCCGCACCGCCGAGCCGAACTGACGCTGCCCCACCACGACCTCCATGGCCGACAGCAGGTCCGAGGCTTCGTCTTCCTCGATCTCCACATCGGCATCCCTGGTCACCCGGAAGGGGTAGGCGGCTTCGACGTTCAGACCCGGGAAGAGAGTGTCCAGATTGGCAGCGATGACCTCCTCGAGCCAGACGAAGTTCATCGATTCGGATCCTTCCAGTCCCCGTTCCTCGTCACGCCCGGCTTTCTCCTCGCTGGGAACGCGGACAAACCGCGGGAACATATGAGGCACCTTGACCCGGGCGAACTTCTCTCCCCTACCCGGATCGTCGATGACTGCCGCCAGGTTGACGCTCAGGTTGGAAATATGCGGGAACGGATGCCCTGGATCGAATGCCAGCGGGGTCAGGACCGGGAAGATCTCTCTCTTGAAGTGCTTACGCAAGAGCTTCCGCTGCTTGCTCTTGAGCTCTTCGTAGGCAAGCACGTTGACACCGGCGTCCTTCAGTTGGGGGAGCAGTTCGTCTTTCCAACAGTCTGCGGCCTCTTCGAGGGCGGGATCGAGGCGGCTTCGAATCGCCTTCAACTGCTCGCCAGGTGACATACCGTCCGGCGGCGCCTTCAGGGCTCCTCCGGCCAGCTGACGTCGCAGGCCAGAGACCCGGATCATGAAGAACTCGTCCAGGTTGCTCGAGAAGATCGAGAGGAACTTGACCCTTTCGAGAAGGGGGTGACGCTCATCGAGCGCCTCCTCGAGCACCCGATCATTGAATTGGAGCCAGCTCAACTCGCGGTTGAAGTAGTAGATCCGGTGATTGAGGTTGACCGCCTTGGCAGCAGTCTTGTTCGAGGCCGATTTCTTGTCTTCCGTCACCGTCATCGTCAGCTCAGATCCCTTCAGGCGTTGCGTCGAGTGAGTCCGTCGATCGAGGCAAGCTGTTGATTCTACCAACCTTGCGGCAGCAGGGTCGGTCGGTAGGCCAGGGCTCGCCGCCGCCTTGGGATAGAGTGCAAGAACAGACGGATCGGAACAAGGGAGTACGTCACTTGAAGCAACTACTGATCTTGCGGCACGCCAAATCGGACTGGAAAACGAGCTTCGAATCGGATCACGAGCGCCCCCTTGCCAAGCGGGGCGTCAGCGCGGCCCGTCTCATGGGACGCTTCCTTGCAAAGCTCGAGCTCCAGCCCGACCTGATCTTGTCCTCGACGGCTGTCCGGGCACGCACGACCGCAGAAATCGCGAGCCAGAGTGGCAGTTGGGACTGTCCGATGGCGCTTTGCGAGGAGTTCTACGGATCGAACCCTGCCACCGTGCTCTCCGTGGTCAAGGCCCAGGAGGCGATATTCTCACGGATCCTCCTGGTCGGACACGAGCCGACCTGGTCCGAGCTCGTCGGTGAGCTGACGGGAGGAGGCCAACCCCGAATGCCAACGGCGGCCATGGCGAGGATCGATTTTCCGATCGACGATTGGGCAGAGTGTAGAGCCGGTCTCGGAACGCTACATTGGCTCGTCTCACCGAAACTGCTGCTGACGCCTGGCCTCGACGAGTAACCCGCCCGAGGCGACCAGCCGAAACGGCCAAATGGCCCCTCGCTTGTGCCCCGGATCGCAATCGCCATAGACTCTGGGTGGCTTCACCGGCGATCTGGGCCCATGTCAGGGTAGCGGCGGCGAGGCCCTTCGATCTCATCCCCTATCATCATGGCCAGCGAACCGGACGACAAACCTCGCAGCTCTTCCAAGGGCCGCAAGCAGCTGCTCGTTGTCTCTGCCGATGGCAGTCGCCAGCGATTCCTGCGCGGCATGATCACCCACGATCTCATCCAGCGTGGCCTGGATTTCGACCCTGCCTATGCCATCGCACGCGCCATTCGTGATCGCCTCGGCGACCGTGACGAGGTGAGCACCAGCGAGCTTCGAGATCTCGTTCTCGAACAGGTGGAGCGTAACGACGACAACGCCAGCCAACTGCGCAGCGAGGTGGCGCCCGACACCGAGGGAGTGAGAGTAGTCTACGCCGGCCAGGAGCAACCCTTCTCCAGGGGTCTGCTGGCGCGCAGCATCCATGCCGCCGGACTCGATCTGGATCGCGCCTACCGGTTGGTCACGGAGCTCGAGGCCGAGCTCCTGAGCGAAAACGTCTCTGTCCTGCAGAGTGGCGAGGTGGCCAGACGCGTCGGCGATCTCCTGGAGCGCCTCCAAGGCAAGCAGGCAGCTCTCCGCTATCGAGCCATTCGGAGAATCCACCGCTTGCCCCGACCGCTGGTGATCTATGTCGGAGGGGCCAGCGGCACCGGCAAGTCGACCCTGGCTCTCGAGCTCGGACCACTCCTACGGATCTATCGGATCAACGCCACCGACACGATCCGCCAGGTGATGCGAATGGTGTTCACTCCATCCATTCTGCCGGCCCTCCACAGCTCCAGCTTCGAGGTGGCACCGCCCTACGACCAGACCTCCGCGGAGGCATGGTTGGGCGCCGCGCAGGAAGTCGACCACGCCCAACGCCTCATCGCGACCTTCGAGGAGCAGGCGACTCGAGTCTGCGTCGGCGTCCGGGCTGTGGTCGAGCGGGCCATGGTCGAGAACATGAGCATCATCGTCGAGGGTGTTCACGTCCACCCCGGCATGGTGCCCTTCCCCGACCTCGAGGGCGCCGTCTACCAAGTGCCTCTCGTCTTGGCGACGCTGAACGAAGAGGCTCACCGCACCCGCTTCTTGGCCCGCAGCCGAGCCGGGGGGCGACTCGCCGAGCGCTATCTCGAGAGCTTCGCCTCCATTCGAACGATTCACGACTACATTCTGCTGCAGGCCGAACAGCACGATCGACCCATTCTCGACACCTCAGAAGGCGACCCGCCTGTCGAGGCCACGATGAGAGTCGTGACCAGCATCCTGGAGCGCAGCCTCCCCAAGCTCGGTCAGGAGGATTGGACTCCCCACCAGCATCCCAAAGCCACCCTACTGGTGGTCATCGACGGACTGGCCGACCGCCCGGTCCGGGCCCTGGGCGGTCGAACCCCGCTGCAGGCTGCGAAAACTCCGACTCTCGACCGCCTGGCGAGAGAAGGACAGTGTGGAGTTGCCGATCCGGTGGCACCCGGAGTCGTACCCGACACCGCAGCGGGTAATCTGGCACTGCTCGGCCAATCACCACAAGCCATGAAGCGGGGTCCGATCGAGGCTCTCGGAGCCGGCGTGTCGATCAAAGACGGCGACATTGCCCTGCGGGGCAATTTCGCGACCCTGGACGAAAACGGGCGGGTCATCGACCGACGGGCGGGAAGGATCCGAGAGCAGGCTGCCGAATTGGCAGCTGCACTGGACCGACTGCCGTTGCCCTCGGGTCTCGACCGTGAAGTGGAGGTCCGAGTCAAAGCCGGGACCGAGCACAGGCTGGCGATCGTTCTCCGTGGCGAGCGGCTTTCGCCGGCAATTCAGGGTAGTGATCCTGGCGAGGGTGCCGTTCCCGGTCCACCACTCGTCCCCAAGCCAGTGGATCCCGACGACGACCAAGCCGTTCTCACGGCTGCAGTTCTAGCCCTCTTCGAGCAGGAAGCGCGGCGAATTCTGGCGACTCACCCGATCAATCGCCAGCGAGCGGCCGAAGGTCTGGCGCCAGCCAACGCCATTCTGACCCGCGGGGCGGGACGGCTGCATCGCCTTCTGCCCTTGGAGGACGGGGGTCTGCCGCTGCGAGTCGCGTTCGTGGGTGGCGACCGCACCCTCCTCGGGATTGCCAAGTGGTTGGGCGGCAAGACCGTCACCGAAGAGGGCATGACGGCGAATCTGGACACCGACCTCGAAGCCAAAGTCCGAGCGGCTCTGAAGGAGCTGGGCCGCAACGACCTCGTCGTGTTGCACTTCAAAGGCGCCGACATCGCGGCTCACGATCGGAGGCCAGACCTCAAATTGGAGTTCCTGGAGAGAATCGATCAAGAATTGAGCTGGCTCGTAGACAATGTCCCCCAACCGCTGCGGATTATCGTTGCCTCCGACCACGCCACTCTCTCCGAGAGCGGACAGCATGCTGCGGACCCACTGCCGATCTTGATGTGGGGAGACGGCATCGAGCCCGACGAGGTCCAGACCTACGATGAGCAGGCCGCAGCCGCGGGTCGACTGCAGCGCTTCCCTCTGCAGTCACTCCTCGGGCGGTTGTACAAGCTCGGCTGACCGATCGACTCCATGCAACGCCCTTCGAGACTTCACCCAGTCCTTCCAGGAGAACCGTCCTGAGTCTGCTCGTTCTCTATGTCGGCCTGGCGGTCGGAGTCTCGTTCGCCTGCTCGCTTCTGGAGGCTGCTCTACTCTCCTCCCGCAATGTCAATCTCGCCCACCAGCGAGATGAGGGGAGCCAGGGTGCGGGGTTACTCCTGAACCTGAAACAGACTCACGTCGATGACGCCATCAGCGCTATCCTGACCCTGAACACGGTGGCGAACACCTTGGGAGCAACCCTTGCCGGGGCCCAGGCAGCCAAGGTCTTCGGCAGTGCCTGGATGGGCGTCTTCTCGGGCGCTCTGACCTTCCTCATCCTGGTCGTCTCCGAGATCATCCCGAAAACCTTGGGGGCGGTCTACTCGCGCCGCCTCTCCGGCTTCGTCGGCTGGTCTCTTCATATTCTGACCAAGGCAATGACGCCGGTCCTCGTAGTCTCGCGGCTCTTGACCCGGCTGCTGACCCGCGGGCACGCACCGACGCTGTCGCGGGGTGAGCTCGCCTCCACCATCGCCACCGCCGCACATCACGGCGCCATCTCACCTGGGGAGTCGAGAATTTTCGAGAATCTCCTGCGCTTCGAAGAGGTGCGGGTCGAAGATGTCATGACGCCCCGAACTGTCGCCGTGATGCTTCCCGCCGACGCAACCATCGCGGATCTGCTGGCCGATCGGGAAGCCGAGGCGGTAAGCCGCATTCCCCTGTTTCGTGACAGCCGGGACAACGTTGTCGGCTACGTGTTACAGCGCGAGATCCTGAAGAGAGCCGCCAACGGCTGTCACCAGGACACCACGCTCGAGAGCCTGATGCGTCCCATTCCCTTCATCCCGGAGGTGGCAACCGTCGCCGCGGCCATGCGACAGATCCTCGAGCGCCGTGAGCCCATCGCCATGGCCATCGACGAACATGGCGGTATCTCCGGCCTGGTGACTCTCGAGGACTTGACCGAGACCGTGCTTGGAGTCGAGATCGTCGATGAATCCGATCGCATCGTCGATCAGCGGCTGGCCGCTGCCGCGCTGCGGGACCAGCGCCTGGAGCGCTTGCGGCAGCGACGAAAAACCCGGACCTAGATCGACCCCGAATTCCATCTCACAATCTCCTCGGCGTCGGGTACAATCCGCCCGTCATGGCGAAAAAAAAGGCACTCAAACTCCTTTACGACTGCGACCTCTGTCCGGCTTATTGCTGCTCCTACGCCAGGATCATCATCGACAACAAGGACATCGGCCGCCTGGCCAAGCACTTCGGAATCTCCCGCAAGGAGGCGAGGAGAAAGTTCACCAAGAAGGGCCACGAGCCCGGTGAGCGGGTTCTCCGTCACCGCAGGGACGAGCACTACGGGACCGCCTGCAGATTCCTCGACCAGGAGACCCGGATGTGCACGATCTACGAATCCCGTCCCGCCATCTGTGGCGACTATCCGGGCCTCAGGAAGTGCGGCTACTACGACTTCCTGAAATTCGAGCGCTTGCTGCAGGAGGACGACGAGTTCGTCCCCACCGCCTACAACCCCTAGGCGATGAGCCCCACCCGTTTCAGGTCTTTTTGATCACCACGAAGCTGATGTCGTCCGTGGCGGGCGCGAAAGCAAGAACATCCTGCTTCAGCTTCTCGCAGATGATCGCGGCGCTCTGGTCCCTGACTCGGGCAAGGGTCTGCTCAATTGCTGCAGGGAAGTACTCACCATCGGCGTGCTCCGACAGCCCATCGGTATAGAGCAGCAGGATGTCGCCGTTGGCCAGCAGATCGATCTCGTTGACCGTGTAGGGTTGTTTGGATTCGAGACGTCCAGCCTCCACCCGTTCGCTCAGGCTGGTATCGGAGGGAAACATGCCGACCGGAGGATACGAGACGAGCCTATCCTCGCTGATGTCGACAAATTCCCCGAACTCTCGAGAGAACACCATCGGCCTGGGATGCCCGGCCGACATGAATCGGAATCGTCCCTGCTCCCAGATCTCACCGTAGATCATTGTCAGGTACTTGTTGATCTTCGTGGTAGCGAAAAATCGCTGATTGATGTGCTCGAACAGCTTGGTGGTGATCTCGCCGAAGCGATCGAGCTCGTAGTAGGCCCCGACGAGAAACGCCTGATGCAGCATCGCTGCGATCAACGCGTCCGTCACCCGATGCCCCGAGACGTCGGCCAACAGGATTCCGGCGCGATGCCGACATTCACGCAACCGATCCGCGACTTCCTCAGAACCTTCCCTCAGAGCCGCCTCGATGCGCTGCGGTAGATCGTAGCGCCGGTTGAAGTCGATGAAGATGACGTGATCACCGCCCGCAGTTCCCTGCAAAGGAAGGGAGACGGCGCTGATATCGACGCCGGAGAGTTTCGGGATGGCGCCCCACGACGGCTTCAGGACTCCGGCGATCTCCTGGAAGTTCTCCAGCTCATCAGCGAGTCTCAAGTCATCCACTGCGGCTGGGGTTGTTGTCAGATCTGTAGTACTCATTCGTAACAATCCTCAGTTGTTGGCCTCCTCGCTGCGAAGCCCAGTGGATCATAGAACACTCGGATGGTTGTGCGATGGCAAATCAGAGACCATTCGGCCATAGACTCTCCATCACTCCGAGTCCGGAGTCTTCCGACCCATCCTGGGGTTCTGAGGTCCTGGGTCCTGATCCATTGACGATCATTTCGTGGAGGTCTGGGGTGTAGGGGCCTAGGGGTGAAGGGGCCTAGGGGCGTAGGGAGTGAGTCAGTAGTCGGAATCTCGATGTGTCTCGACGGTGGTAGATCGGGCCATGGGTCTCCCTCGTCGGAGGGGCATGGTCGGGTGAGGCCGCAGACGGGGGAGATCCCTGGTCCAGATCGACCCTCTCAGCTCCAAGCCCTCAAGGACCGGCTGGAGCTAGCGACAGACGCCTCAACCCCAAGCCCTCAAAGATCGGCCGGGAGGTGCGACCGGGCGCCTCAACGTCTGGTCAGCGCAGGATCGCTGTCGTCCCGGGCGATTCGGCTTCGCCACCAAGCGGCTCGACCAGGCCTTCCAGCGTGTAGGGAGAGCGACAATGCCGTGGGTACCAGTGGCGGCTGTGCTCCGCGAAACGGTGCAGTGACGGCTCCCAGCGGAAGTTCGACACCACCATGAAATCGCCTCCGACCTGGATCCAGTTGCAGGTGTTCTTGTCACGCTCTCTGGCCCGGCCCCGGTTCGAGGTCGTGGTGCCCGAATGAAGAATCACCACCGGAGGTCTGCCCTGGGGATAGAACTCCTCCGAGTTACCGATGAACGACTGATGCAGATGCCCGGAGAGGATCAGGTCGACCCCCAGGGAGGTAAACAGATCCATCGCTTCATAGGCGTTCGTGAGGACTCGTTGGGTGCCGAACCAGGGTGGTGGTATCAGATGATGATGAGCCACAACCACCTTCAGTAGATCGGGCGGTGCATCTTCGAGCACTTGCGCCACTTCCAGTAATCGGCGCAGCCGAATCCTGCCATCCTTGAAGGTCCAGCCATGCGCGGTGTTGATACCCACGACCAGCAGCTCCTCATCTCGATAGACGGGCTCGAGCTCCGCGCTAAAGTGACGGCTGTAAGCCCCGTAGGGGCTCAGGAAGCGCTCCCAGAATCGATAGAGGGGCACGTCGTGGTTACCCGGAACCACGAGTGTCGGTACCGAAATCTGATCGACGAACTGCCGCGCCTCCTGAAACTGGTGGGGCTTGGCGCGCTGAGTCAGATCACCAGAGATGACCACCAGGTCGGGCTTGCGGTCTTCGATGAAGGTAAGAACTCCGGCGGCCAGCTCGGATAGGTGAGGGGGGCCGAAGTGGACGTCGGAGATATGAAGGATTTGACGCACGACGACGGTGGGAACTCACGGCCAGCCGGTCGGCGGCGAACGACGCTACAGGATGTGCCTGCCCAGGACGTCGTTGACCTGCCCAGTCACCAGGTCGGCCGCGTGATTGGACAGCGCCTCGACGATCTCCTCGCCACGATTGCGGCCCAGGACATAGCCGCCGATCGCAGCGATGGTAATCGATGCGATCGGATAGCGGCGCACCAGTCTCTGCCAATCCAACTCTGCCGGCAGGACCTCGTCCACAACCTCATCGGCCCCGGGAATCTGTTCTTCCACCAACTCCCCCTCGATTAGTCGCGGCGGCCCCGCAGCAGCAAGCCCAACACGAACCCGACACCGGCGGCCATCAAAACCGACTTGCCCGGATTGTCCCGGACGTACTCGTTGACGTCCTCCGTCAGATGGTCCATGTCCTTGCGAGCCTTGTCGTAGCCGTAACGCGCCTTGTCTTTGGCCACGTCGTACTTCTCCTTGGCCACATCCTTGGCTACGTCGTACTTTTCCTTGGCCACATCCTTGGCCACGTCGTATTTCTCCTTGGCGACATCCTTCGCCGCGCCGTACTTTTCCTTGGCTACGACTCCGGCCTTCTCCGCCGACTCCTTGACTTGCTGAGTGGCGCCTCCACCGATGTCCTTGACCTTCTTCTCGACCTCGCTGGCTACCTCGGAGAACTTCTGGCGCGCCTTGTCGAGGCTCTCATTCGCGCTCTTCTCAGCTGCCTTCGCATCTTTGTCGATCGCTGCGTCGATATCTTTCAACTTGTCCGACATTTCTTCCTCCTGCATACGGGTTTCCCTACTTCCTCTAAAGGTACACCATCCACCATCGCACCACAACAGAACAGCTCACGCGGCACAGTAGGCCAGCCACACCGGTGGTACGATCACAGCTTGAATTCTCAGAGGAGCCTACGACCATGGGGCGAGTCACCTTTTGCGGCGCGTGCGGTTCGGTAACGGGTAGCAGCACCCATCTGCAATGGGGAGAGACCCAGGTTCTCGTGGACTGCGGCCTGTACCAGGGAAACGAAGAGCTGGAGCAGTCGAACTGGAGGACATTTCGGTACAAACCGCATGAGCTCGGGGCCGTCCTCCTGACGCACGCCCACCTGGATCACACGGGTCTGCTGCCACGATTGGTCGCGGAGGGGTTCGAAGGTCCGATCTACTGCTCGAAGCCGAGCCGTGGGCTGGTGTCGCTCATCCTGCAGGACGCCGGCCATCTGCAAGAGGAGCAAGCCCGCTACGCAGCGAAGAAGGGCTACAGCCGCCACGCGGACCCACGCCCGCTGTATACAGCCAAGGACGCTCGACAGACGTTGAAGCTCCTCAAGCCTCTCGCCTTCGACCAGGCGACGGAGATCCTGCCGGGCATTCATGTTCGGTGCCGTCGCGCCGGCCACCTGCTCGGCGCCGCCAGTCTCGAAATCGAGGCTAAAGGCAGCGACGGACAGCGACGGAGCTGGTGCTTTTCCGGCGACGTCGGACGATACGACGTACCCATCATCAAGGACCCAGAGCCGCCTCTCGCCCCTCCTGCCGCCTTGATTCTGGAGTCTACCTACGGCGATCGGCATCACCAACAGACCGATCCCGAACGGCGATTCAAGGAGGTGATCCATCGGGTCTTCAAGCGGGGAGGCACCGTGATCATCCCCGCTTTTGCCCTGGGTCGCACTCAGGAAGTCCTCTATCACCTGTCGCAGCTGGCGGACGATGGAAAACTGGATCCGAACGCGGTGTTCCTCGACAGCCCCATGGCGATCAAGGCCACCGATCTCTACGATCAGGCAACCGCCGAGCACGACGAGGACCTGAAGGAGCTCGTGGAACAGCATCTCGATCCGCTGGCCCCGGATCGTTTCCAGCGATGCCTCAGCTCCGAGCAGTCCAAGGCCCTCAACAACCGGACAGAGCCAGCCGTGATCGTCTCTGCGAGCGGTATGGCAACCGGGGGCCGCGTCGTCCACCACTTGAAGCATCGCTTGGCTGACTCCAAGAACGCTGTGGTCTTCGTCGGCTACCAGGCAGGAGGCACCCGCGGACGAGCTCTGGTAGACGGCGCCGAGACCGTCTCCATTCACGGTCAACCGATACCGGTCGAGGCAGAGATCCTGCTGTTGCATGGCCTGTCGGCGCATGCCGATCAGGGGGAGCTTGTACGCTGGTTCGAGGACCTACCCAGCACCCCAGGGCAGGTCTTTCTCAACCATGGCGAAGACCAGTCGCGCAAGGCGCTCGCCGCCGTTCTGCGGTCTGGAGACTCGCCGAGACCCCGAGCCCAGCTACCCACCAATGGTGACGAAGCGACCTGGTAGCTGAGAGCTTCAGAACGGCAACGCTCCAGCCGAGTAGGTAGGAGCTTGTGGCACCTTGGCGCCAGAGGTACAATTCGCTGCCGACTTTGGCGTGGGGCAGTAGCTCAGCCGGGAGAGCACCACGTTCGCAACGTGGGGGTCGGGGGTTCGAGTCCCCTCTGCTCCACCATTCAATCCACCCAAAGCACAGAGCCTAGGATCTGCTGGCTTCAGTAGGTCGCGAGCTCGCCCACCTCGGCCTCCACAGCCTCGAGCACGTCGAGGTCGCGGACCACGGTCATCATCGCGTTGTGGTCGCAATAGAGCGGGCGATCCTCGTCCAGGAAGTCGACATGGCGCCGAATGGCGGCATGCGCCGCCCGGGAACCGCGTCCGGGAGTGAAATCCCGCAAATCGAGCGCCTGCGCCGCGGCCATCAACTCGATTCCCAACACCCCGCAGGCAACGTCCAGGATCTGCCTCGTCTTCAGCGCCGAGTTCATACCCATCGATACGAAGTCCTCCTGATCCGCGGCGGCCGGTATCGATTGAATGAAGGCGGGGGCAGAGAGCAACTTCTGCTCGACAATCTGCATGTCGGCGGTGTACTGGCTGAGCATCATGCCGGAGAACATGCCAGCCCCTTTGGTCAAGAACGGTGGCAAGCCGGCGCTCAAGGCCGGATTGGTCAGCCGATTCATGCGGCGTTCGGAGAGCACGCACACCATGGTGATGGCAGCGCCCAGGGTGTCGATCGGCAGACTGACCGGGGTTCCCTGGAAATTTGCCCCTGTCAGCACCACCTGGTCCTCGGGCAAGAAGACTGGATTGTCTCCGATGCCGTTGATCTCGATCTCGATCTGTTGTCGCGTCCAGCGCATCTGATCGCGGGCCGCACCGATGACCTGAGGCGTCGATCGCATGCTGTAGGCATCCTGAACCTTGACCTTCTCCTTACCGGTCAGCAGGTCGGAGCCATCCATGATCCGGCGCAGATTGGCGGCAGTGATCACGGCACCTTGGAAGCCCCTCATTTCGTGCAGCCGCGGGTCATAGGGCTTCATATTGGCCCGCAGTGCCTCGAGCGACAGGGCGGCGCCGATTTCGGCTTGCTTGACCCAACGCTCGGCATCATAGAGCGCCAGAGCCCCGATCGCGGTAAGCAGATTGGAGCCGTTGATGGTCGAAAGCCCGTCCCGGGCCTGGAGGCCAGGGATCGGAATTCCGGCTCGTTCCAACGCCTCGGAACCCGGCAACCGTTCGCCTCGATAGAAAGCCTCGCCTTCACCCATCATCAGAAGGGCGATCTGGCTCATCGGCGCCAGGTCGCCACAGGCCCCTACCGAGCCCTTCTCACAGACCACCGGAGTGACGCCTCCATTGAGCATCTCCACCAGAGTCTCGGTGATCTCCAATCGGCAGGCCGAGTGCCCCTTGGCTTGCATGTTGGCGCGTAGCAGCATCGCGGCACGCACATGATCGACCGGGGCTGGATCTCCGATGCCCGCTGCGTGGTTATAAACCAGGTATCGCTGAAACTCACGCACCTGATCGTCGTCGAGTACGACCTCGCTGAACTCGCCGATGCCGGTATTGACGCCATACATGATCTCGCGGGCGACGATGCGCTGCTCGATGAAAGCGCGACAATCGTTGATGCGCTGTACGGCTTCTGAATGCAGCTCGACCGGTTCGCCCCGGCGGGCTACCGCTTCGACGTCTTCCATCGTCAGTGACTTGCCGGTGAGGGTGATGGCCATCATTTCTCCTGGTTGCAGCCTGCTATCGCGGCGAGGGAGTGTCCCAGCGCAGATACTCGACATCCAGAACCGATGTAGGAGCATCGGTCAGGAAGTAGACGGCCAGCATTCCATCCGTGAAATAGGGATCACCGGTCAGGTTCCTTCCCGGCTCGTCGAAGGACGCCGACGTACCTCCATCCACATGTCCCCATGCTTCCAGTGCCTGCGAGTACATCAGATCCTGGGTCAGGTAGGCCCGCGTCTCATCGACGTCGGGGTCGATCTTGTGGGTCGTGAAGGTAGAGCTCTTGGTGGTGAGTCGAGTGCCGATGTCGCGGCTGATCTGACCAATCATCACGGGCTTGCCTGCGAACGTCACCGGCGCCAGCCAGAGTCGTAGGTGGTTACGCTCGTGAACATTGTCCCGAGCCTTCTGCAGGGCTATGTCCTGGGGCCGCCCGAAGAGGTAGAGAGGACTGATCGGAGCGTACCGATAGCCGGTTCCGAAGATCCCGGCGACCCCCAACTTGAGAATCGAGCTACCGCGCATCGAAGCCGTGGGGGTCCACCCGGCACGAATGAAGGCCGGCCAGATTGTCAGGTCCGTTCCAACCACGACGATGTTCAGAGGATCTCCGTTCACGGTCCCCTTGGCATTGGTCACACAGCACTGCTGCTCTGCGATCCAACCCTGCAGCCCTTCCTCATCCAGGTCGACGAGGTCCTCGGCGGCTGGGAGAGTGTCGGGGTCGACCTGATCGAAATCGGCCTTGAATCCGGGCACCGGCAGCAGGAATCCGAAGTTCTCGACGATGTCATTGCTCATTAGCGTTACAGACACCCACTTGGCCCCCCGATTGCGATTCGTGAACACGAATCCCGAGGCGACACTTTCGGCGGGCACCGAGAGAAACATCTGCTTGCCGTGGAAATAGTGGTCGATCTCACGATTCGTCGACTTCGCCCACGTGCGGTGGCTCTTCCAGGCCACCTCCAGAGGTGAGAAATACTCGGCGTCCAGATCCCGTGGCAGAAACCAGAACTGCTCCTGGCTCCTGTTCTCGACCTGGACCCAGACCGGCTGGATCTTCTTCTTGTACAACTTGGAATCGAAAGCTTGCCTCGCCTCATCCTGAGAGAGCACGACGACGCTGACCGTCAAATCGCCCTCGGTCTGGCTCTCCGCGCGATCCAGGAACCCAACGTCATCCATTGGAACTGGCTTGAAGCTCGCGCACCCTGAGCCGATCACTACGCCCAGAAGTGCCAGAAACTCCCAGGCCATACGATTCGTTGATCGATTGCGGTCCACAGCCACTCCGAGAAGATCGGCGTCCAGCGACACTATTGTAGCCTCATCGATCGGGCTCCGAGCGCGAGTCAGAGACCTGCCGAATCCACCCTGCGCCGTGGTAGTAAGATGGCAAAGCCCGACGTTGTAGCCTGGCCATTGCTTGCTGCGCTTCGTTACGGAAAGCAGTATGACTTTCGAGAGCCTCCTGCCGCTTCTTCTGAGCTTCCTTGTGGGAGCCATCGTTGGAGTTGCGGCCGCTTTCCTGGTCAAGGCAGGTCGATCCCAGAGAGAGCTACTCGATGCAACAGGTCTGCTATCGGCGGCTCGAGCTGCAGCACAGCTCGAGGCGACCCGTCGCGAAGAGCTCGAGGCCCGGCTCGAAGAGGCACGCTCCGGCCTCAGCGAGCTCGGCAACCAGGTGGCCGTTGCCCAGGAGCGAGAGGTCAAGGCAGAGCAGCTCATCGCCGAGCTCAAGATGTTCAGCGAGCAGTCCAAGACCGAGCTCGAGAACCGCTTCAAGGCGTTGGCGGCCGAGGCGCTGGCCGGCAGTAGCAAGCAGTTCCTGAATCTGGCGCAGGAGCGCTTCAAGACGAGCGAGGAGCGGGGCCGCGCCGAATTGGAGGAACGCAAGACGGCGATCGAAACCCTCTTGAGCCCACTTCGAGAGACCCTGGGAAAACTCGATGAGAAGACCCTTTTGATCGAGCAGGCCCGGGTCGAGGCCTACTCCCGAATCGATCAGCAGGTAGAGACTTTGGCGAAGGCCACCCAGACCCTGCAGGACCAGACCACCTCGCTGACTACGGCGCTCAGGAGCTCCCAGGTTCGCGGTCGCTGGGGAGAGATCGCTTTGCGCAACGTCGCCGAGCTGGCCGGCATGACCGATCACTGCGACTTCGAGGAGCAGACAACGATCGGTGACGGTGGCCGTCCGGACATGATCGTCAACCTGCCAGGTGGCAGGAAGATCGCCGTCGATGCGAAAGCACCGCTGACCGACTACCTCGAGGCCACTGAATCGACGGACGAAGCGGCGCGCGAAGCTGCCCTCGAGCGGCACGTCAAAGCGCTCAAGGGACACGTCAAAGCCTTGGCCGCACGCAACTATGCCGAGGCCATCGGCTCCGACCTCGATCTGGTGGTCCTTTTCCTGCCTGGCGATCCGTTCTTGAGTGCGGCCTTCTCCAAGGATCCCGACCTGCAGGTCGAGGCTCTGCGTTCGAAGGTGCTGATCGCCACTCCGACCACTCTCGTGGCACTCTTGCGCACTGTGGCCATCTACTGGCAGCAACGCTCCATGGCCGAGAACGCGGACGCCATAGCCGCCGCTGCTCGCGAGCTCTACGACAGGGCCTCGAAGCTGGGAGTAGAGCTGGAGGGTGTCCGCAAGGGACTCAAGTCGGCCCTCGACGCCTACAACCGAGCTGTCGGGACTTTCGACCGCAGGCTACTGCCGATGGGGCGCAGGCTGGCCGAGTTGAAGGTCTCGGAGCAGACCAAGCGCGACCTCACCGCACCGGAGCCCATCGACGAGGAACCACGGCGGATCAGCGGATAGCGCAAGGCCCAGGAGCTTAGGGCCTTAAGGGCTTCGGGAGTTCCAAGGCCTGGGTGGTTTGCTGCAAGAGTCGGTTCAGCGGTCGCCAGGATTGTCGCCTTCGACTTCACCGATCATCGGCACGAAGCGTACGGGAATGATCTCCCGCTGTTCGATGCCGTCGGCAGTCTTGGTAACGACCAAGAGATCCTGAAAGAAGTCGCCAACGGGAATCACCAACTTCCCTCCGACCTTCAGCTGATCGATCAGCGGTTCCGGCACCCGGTCCGGAGCGGCAGTCACCATGATGCCGTCGAAGGGTGCCGCCTCCGGCCAACCCTGGTAACCGTCACCGATCCGAAAGTGCACGTTCGTATAGCCCAGATCCTCGAGCGTCTTCTGGGCCTTCTCACCCAACTCTTCGCGGATCTCGACAGTGTAGACATCCTTGACCAGTCGCGAGAGAACAGCCGCCTGGTATCCAGAACCCGTGCCAATCTCTAGCACCCTTTCATCGCCATTCAACTCGAGCAGCGAGGTCATCAGGGCCACGATGTAGGGCTGTGAGATGGTCTGTCCCGAGCCAATGGACAGCGGGCCATCGGCGTAGGCCTGGTCCCTCAGGGGCTCGGGCACGAAGACGTGGCGAGGCACCTCTTCCATCGCACCCAGGACCTTGCGCTCAGAGACCCCGCGCCGGAGGATCTGCTCCTCGACCATCGACCTTCTCTGGTCGACAAAGCCGCTGGTCTGAGCCCACAGTCTCATCGGAGTCGAGGCGAGCAGGAGAGCGCTCACCAACAACACTCTACGCCGGTTCCCCAGATTGCGCCACATCACTGTAAGACCTCCAACCTCATCCACCCTCCGACATTGCCTGAAACCCGATTGGCAGCCCGCCAGACCGCTGCCAGGCAGGAACTCTCATGATACCCCGAGGAAGGTTGCCCACACCGCCTCTTGAGCCCGCTGATTCGACCGGTACTCCGGGGCCGCATGCGCCCAGGTCGAGGTCGATGGTGTCCACGTTCGGTGACGTCATGCTGAGTGGCCATGCGCGCTGCACTCCTCAATCGTCGCGCCGCAGCCTGAATTCTAGATTCCTGGCTGCGGCAAATCATGCTGCTTCCTCGGACGTGCAATTGCCGAGCCAGCCGCAGACCTTGAAGCTCGAGCTCTGGCGACTCTGTACAATAGGCGGCCGATGAGGGTCTTCTTCAGCAACCTGGGATGCAAGCTCAATCAGGCCGAGCTCGAGCACTTGGCGCGTCGCTTTCGCGCTGCAGGCTACTCGATTGCCGGCGAGCTCACCGAGGCCGACCTGCACGTTGTCAACACCTGTACCGTTACCCACATGGCGGCGCGGGACTCCCGCAAGACAGCGCGGCGCGGCCGTCGGGTCAACCCGACCTTGAAGACGGTCCTGACCGGCTGTTACGTGGAAGCGGACCCACAAGAAGCGGCTTCCCTGGCTGGAGTCGATCTGGTTGTGGCCAATCGCGACAAAGAATCACTGCTGGAACGCGTCCGCGACACGTTCCCCGATCTTGCGCCTTCCCTGACCGAGCCCACTGAGCTGCCTTTACCTTTCGTGCCCATCGAGTTCGGCAACAGCCGGACCCTCGTCAAGATCGAAGATGGCTGCGGCATGCGCTGTGCCTTCTGCATCATTCCGCAGACCCGCGGCAAGCAGCGCAGCCGTCCCTTCGATGACATCGTGCAGGATGTCGAGGACTTGAGCGCTGGTGGTTTTGGCGAAATTGTCATCACCGGCGTCCAGATCTCCTCGTATCGCTGGGGACACCTACGCCTGTTCGATCTGGTCGAGCAACTGCTTCTGACTTCGGATCGAAGTCGCCTTCGACTGACTTCGATCGCACCCTGGCAGTTCGACAGGCGGCTCCTCGACCTACTCAGGGCCCCTCGCCTCTGCCGACACCTCCACTTCTCTCTGCAGAGCGGCTGCACATCGACCCTCGAGCGCATGCGGCGGCCGTACAACGCTGCCGATTTCGAGGGTCTCGTGCGGGAGGTCAAGAGAGAGGTCCCCGGGATCGCCGTGACGACTGACGTGATCGTCGGCTTCCCCGGCGAGACCGACGAGGAATTCGAGGCAAGCCTTCGATGCATCGAAGGGATGAAGTTCGCCAGGATTCACGCCTTCCCGTATTCAGCACGCCCAGGCACCGAAGCGGCCGAGCTACCGGATCAGGTGCCTCACGCCGTCAAGCGTCAGAGAATGAAACGGTTGATGGAGATCGCCGGGGAAAGCGCCAGAGAGTTCGAGAAACAACATCTCGATTCCGACATCGAGGTCCTCTGGGAAGCCTGTCGAGAGGGAGTATGGCAAGGCACGACCGACAACTACATTCGCGTCTTGAAGAAAAGCTCGGCACCGCTGGCCAATCAACTGCGGCGGGAGAGGTTGCTGGAGCCGGGCCTCCGAGGAGTCCTGTGTCGAACGGCAGACCGAGCTCAGACGACGCTGGCCAGTCCCCTACCAGGGCCTTCTCAGAGCCAAGAAACGACCTTCTAACCCGATTCCTAGTGGAGAACTGTGGCCATTCGCAATTCCACCCTTGAGTCCGAGTTCTTGAGCCTCGAAACGATCTCCGATCGCATCGAAACTGTGCTGCTCAACTCCCCGGCTGACGAAACCGAGATCGTCTGGCTGGAGAAACGCCGCGGCAAGAGTCGAAAACGCAATCGCCAGATCGAAGGGCGGCTCAACCACGAACGCACGATCATGGTCCGTGTCATCGACCGCCGCAGGGTCGGCAGTCATCGCACCGGGTTCGGCGAGATTGGTGAGCTGGAGAACAGCATCCGACTCGCCATCGCACAATCTCGGAGCCGAGAGCCGCTGCCGGGGCTTCTCCATGTGCCGGCTGATGAGACACCCTTGCCAGAGATCGGTGGACTCTGGGATCCCCAGATCGCGCAGCTGAATGCGCAGCGCGCCGAGCGGCTTCTAGAGCCCTGGGCCCGGCAGCGGGGCATCCTGGACCTCGAATGGACTGCCGCCCGCATTGCCGTCTTCAACACTCGGGGAGTACGTCGGCAAGCCGCAGTAACTGCCTCTGGCATCGAGGCCAGGATCGGTCGAAGACCGGGCGGCGGCAGGGCAGCGTCGGCTGCTCGCAGTCTCGAGGGTCTCGGGATCGCTGGCGTGTTCGACCGGGCCAAACAGCGCCATGCCTCCGGACCCGAAGCCGATCTCGCCTCAGGCCCCCTCCCCGTGGTGCTCTCCGCGGAGGCCACGGCTGGGCTGTGCGACATCCTCAATCGGGTGGCCTTCTCCGCCATCTCCTACTACCAGGGCAGCTCCTTTCTGCGTCAGCATCTCGACGTCCAGGTCTTCGATAGAGCCATCAATCTGCGCGATGACGCTACCGACCCAGCTGGCTTGCCCTTCCCCTTCGATCTGGAAGGAACCGCCAAGCGACCGGTCGATCTGATTTTGAAAGGAGCGCCGAAGACGCCGGCCCTGGATCAACGTCAGGCGGCTCAGTTGGGCCTCGAAGCGACGGCCCATGCGATCGGCGGCAACGACGCCCGAGCCATGAACCTCTATCTGGTACCCGGAGACCAATCGGAGGAAGAGCTGCTAAGGGCCGCCGATGGTGGCCTGTGGATCGGTTGGTTGGACCAGGTGGAGTGCTTCGAGCCGTCGCGAGTCCAGATTCGCGCCCACGCTCGGGGAGTGAGGCGCATCAGCGAAGGAAGACTCGCGGAAGGACTGCCCGACCTGATCTGGGAGGACAGCCTTCTGCGCGCCTTCTCGAATCTCCTGGGAGTCGGGTCCGAGTCCGTGGTCAGACTCAGCCATGACGGGGTCATCGGTGGGATTTCGACTCCGGCGCTGGCGATCGCCGACACTTCGAGCTTTCGGCCCCTGCTCGAGGAGCTTTGACAAACAAGAGACTGAGGACTACCTGGAACGAGATCGGCTGTTGGAGCCAGGCTCACGCCGTGCGACGGATCAGAACCAGCGTCTGGTCGTCGCCCTGGTTGAGCCCTTGGGCAAAGTCTGTCACTGCGGAGTCAACGGTCCGAATGACCTCTGACAGAGATCGATCGGTCGTGGAGCGGAGAAGATCGACCAGTCGCGGAAGACCGAACTCCTCATCGGTTGGTGATTCGCATTCGGTAAGTCCATCACTGTAGATACACAGCAGATCGCCAGCCTCGAGATGCAGTCGGCCGGCCTCGTAGGAGCTCTCTGCGAACAGACCTAGCGGCAAGCCGCCGGAGCCCATTTCTCTGACGTCGCCATCGCTGCGGATCACAACGCCCGGGTTGTGGCCCGCGTTGACAAAGCGCACCTCGCTCGAGGCAGGATCGAGCTCTGCCAGCAGCAGAGTAATGAATTTATTGGGCGCCGTGGAAGCAGAAATATGGCGATTCAGAAGTCGCACGAGCTCGGGTCCGATTTCTTCCTGCTCGACCAGCAGTCGCAGGGCGGAGTGAATCGTGGAGACCATGAGAGCTGCCGGTAGGCCCTTGCCCGAAACGTCAGCCAGAACCGCTCCGATCCGCCCCTCCCTCGTGCGCATCAGATCGTAGAAGTCACCGCCCACGTGGCGGGCAGGCCTGCTCCAGCCCGCCAGGTCGAAATTCTCGACGACAGGAAACGTGGTCGGGAGAAGACGGCGCTGGATGTCGGCGGCCAGCTCGATCTCTCTCTCGAGCCGTTCCTTCTCCAACGCCTGGCGATGCAGGTAGGCAGTCTCGAGCGCGGTAGCGGCCTGGTTGGCGAACAGCGCGAGCGTCCGCCGATCAGGGTCTGGAAACGGTCCTACACCGCTGCGGCTCTCCTTGTCGGCGACGAGCAGAATGCCCCGCGAGTTCGGCTCAGCGCCGACCGGCACTGCCATCAGATATCGGGCACCAGGCAGCAAGTCCTGGTCTTTGCCAAGACCCGGTCCCAGGACCTCAGCCACTTGAGGATCATCCAGAGGCAGTTCGGGCCTGGCATCACCGCCGAGGGTGTGATCGAGCACCAGTCGTCCGGCACTCCGCAGGTACAGGGCACCCCGCCGGGCATCCAGCAGCGATACGGCTCGCAACAGGATCTCTTCGCCGAGCTGCTCGAGGTTGAGCATCGACGCAATCGCCAAACCGACATCGTAGAGGGACTCGAGCTCGACGCCTCGATAGTTGACGGCGAAGCTCTGCTCCTTGAGCCGTTGTCTCAGGACAGCCGCGCGGAGTCCCGACGCCAGGGCGAGCACGACCGGTCCCTTTGGACGTCGCCAATCACCCTCAGCAGGAGCGAAGAGAAGGCGACCCTCCGGCAGCTCGAGGCTCTCGAAGCCAGCCGAGCCGCCCCCTTCGATCGAAGCCGGGAAGGCCTCCGAGCCCCAGACCACCTGGCGATCGAAGCACTCGCTGCTCTGAGAATAGAGCGCTGCCGCCTTGAAGCCCTGAGTCTGGCAAAGCATCTGCAGCAGGCGCACCAGATAGGCACGCTCCCCTTCACGCCGCTCAGCAGCGCCAAGGACATCCTCCCAGCTCAACTTTCGTGCAAGTGGGGCAGAAGGAGGGCTCATCTTCTCCTTAGCCGGCCAGCTCGCCGAGCGCTACTCCCTCGTCGGGAAAGATCTTGGCGTACTGGGCTAGCCCCATGATGTGAAAAGTCTTTTCGATCGTCGGCGTGAGATTGCAGAAGGCGAGCTTGCCATCGATCTCCAGCATCTTCTCGATGATCTCGATCAGGATGGAGATGCCGATCGAGTTGACGATCTTGGTTCCTTGGAGGTTGAGCAACAGCACCTTGTGGTCCTCGTCGATCAGGTCGTACGCCACGCGGGCGATCTCCTCTCCCCCCTGGTTGTTGATGTAACCCTCGGTATAGATCACCGCCATCGGATGCCGACGGTCGACGGTCACTTTCAACATTTCGGTCATGTCATCACTCCCCGAGATCAGCGCAGCTTACTCATCACAACGGTCGTTCCACGAGGGCCAGAGTGAATGTCGACCTCGTCCATCAGTCCCTTGATGATCGTTAGTCCCCATCCTCGCTTGCTCGCAGCCTTGAGCTTATCCTCGATTCTCGGCTTCACCAGACTCTCCGGAGTGAAACCGACACCGGAGTCACGGATCGTAATCTGGAGCCTTTCCGGCTCGTCGTTCCCTAGCACGGCGAACTGGATCTCGACCTTTCGATCATCCGCCTGGCTGTGCTCGAAACTGTTGATGCAGGCTTCCACCACCGCCATCCGGACTTCGTCTATCTTATCGGAGCTCATCTCCATGAACTCCGCCAAGGCAGTTGCGGTCTTGCTGGCCGCAATCTCCATGTCCGGCAGCATAGGGAGGGTCAGAGTGACCTCCCTTAGAACGGCGCTACTGGCCATACCTCCATCCGAGCTCCATCATGTTACCTCCCAGGCCCGATTCAAAAGGCCAGGTAGATTTGGAGCAAATAGACTGCAATGGGCTTGATACTGTCGTTTGCCAGGAGCCAGCCGAAAGCCAACACCGAGGTGCCACAAACGACTGCGTGGACTGGAACTTGCGGTAGGGGTAGTGCCCTTCGAATCGATTGCAGCATCGGTGATCTCCCTGGTTCGCACATCTGAACCAGCAAACTCGCTGCCAACTGCGGCATTGACCACCACCAGTCCCATAAGTCTCCTGTTTACAGTCTTTTGCATGGAAGCTTCGATCCATGACGCGGCATCATGCGCATCGCGAGTGCGGCATTATGCCGCAAGCATCCTCGGATTGCTCAATGCTCATCACGAAGAAACCGCAAGAGGTGTTGCTTTCATCTTCGATTGAGACATTTTGCCTCGCGTGGGCTATTATGCCGCATCCGTACTTCAGTAGCCCTTCCTTTGCAGTGTTCGTCGATCGATGCCGAGGAGTGTTGCGGCCCGACTCTTGTTGCCTCCGACCAGGCGAAGCACCCTCGAGATGTGCAATCGCTCCGCTGTCGACAGGTCGAGCGGTTCGGGTCCATCAGCGCCGCCGACCTCACCCATCAGCGATCGCACCAGTTGCGGCTCGATGACTCCCTCGGCCAGGGAAACCGCCGCCTCGACGAGATTCTGCAACTCTCGAACATTGCCTGGGAACTGGTAGCTCATCAGCTCGGCCAGAGTCTCGGCCGGAAATCGAGGCAGCTCGATCTCTTCGCGCTGGCAGAATCCTTCGGCGAAATATCGAACCAGATGCGGTATGTCCTGACGGCGCTCTCGCAGGGGAGGAAGCTGAATCTCGACCCCTTTCAGTCGATAGTAGAGGTCCTCGCGAAAGCGCTTCTCCGCCACCAGACTCTCGAGGTCCTGGTGGGTCGCAGCGATCAGGCGCACATCGACGGGAGTCGCCTGGTGACCGCCGACTCTAACGATCTCACGCTCCTGGAGTGCTCTCAGCAGCTTGACTTGAAGCGCTGGTTGCATGTCTCCGATCTCGTCCAAAAAGAGCGTGCCACCATCCGCCAGCTCGAACTTTCCCCGACGCGCATCGACTCCAGTTGCAACCCCTCCTTCGATACCGAACAACTCACTTTCGAGGAGAGACTCGGGCAGCGCTCCGCAGTTGACTGCCACCAAGGCGCCACTGCGAGCCGAGTGGAAATGCAGCAGCTTGGCGATGAGCTCCTTGCCGGTACCGCTCTCGCCTCGAACGACAACGCTGACGCCTCGGGGTGCCACCCTTTCGACGAGCTCCAGCACCCGCCGCATCGGGGGTGCATGGGCCACGATCCTGTGACCCGCCACCTGATCGGCCAGATGATCTCGCAGCGCCTTGTTCTCCTCCTGCAGGCGCTCCCGCTGGACCTCCAGATCCGCAACCTGACGAGCACTGTCCAGGGCGACGCCAGCCAGCGCCGCGACCGACTCCAGAAAACGCCGGTCCTCACCGGCGAACCCGACCCGCTCACCGCCCCGCTGTTCCTTGTCGAGAACAGCTAGATAGCCCAGATAGACCCCTCGATTCACCAGGGGAGTCGCGAGAATCTCGTGATAGTCCCTCGCCACCAACTCTCCATCGCGCTGTGACAGCGACTGCCCGCTTGCCAAGAGCTCCCGCCAGAGAGGCGCAGAAAGCAGCGTCGAGGCTTCGGGTGGAGCGGCGGGCCAACCGACACTCGCCGCGGCGCGACCCGCACCGTACTCGTCTCGGGTTACAGCCACCGCCGCCTCGGGGTCCAGAACCGCGCAGACCCTCTCCAGTAACTCGTCCACCAGCTCCTGCTCCGGCCGGTGCGCGTGCAGCGCCACAGCCAGATCGTAGAGGGTCTCCAGCTGCAGGATGCGCCGCTTTTCAGCGAAAGTCGCTCGCGCTTCGTTCATCGCTATCGCGCTGATTCTACAGGGTTTCCATTGCCTTCCGCAGCGGAATGCGTGAAGGACACAACGGCCTATGAGCTTGGGGGCACAGGGGTGCGCTTCTTGCCGAGGATCCGCTTCAAGTACTGACCCGTGTAGCTCTTCTTGACTCGAGCCACCTTCTCGGGTGGTCCCTCAGCGACCAGATAGCCACCGGCGTCCCCGCCTTCCGGGCCGAGGTCGATGATCCAATCGGCGGTCTTGATGACCTCCAGATTGTGCTCGATGACCACCACCGTGTTGCCGAGATCGGTCAATCGGTGCAGCAGTCGCAACAGCTTGCCGACATCGTCGAAGTGCAGACCAGTCGTCGGCTCGTCCAGGAGATACAGAGTTCGACCCGTCGACCGTTTGCACAGCTCCTTGGCGAGTTTGACTCTCTGTGCTTCACCACCCGACAACGTCGTTGCGGGCTGGCCGAGATGGATATAGCCAAGGCCGACCTCATCGAGGGTGGTCAGAATCCGATCGATGGCCGGTATGTTGCGGAAGACTTCCCGCGCCTGCTCGACCGACAGGTCCAGAATCTCGGCGATGTTCAGACCCTTGTATGTGACAGTCAGGGTCTCCCGATCGTAGCGCTGCCCACCGCAGACCTCGCAGGTGACGTAGATGTCGGGCAGGAAGTGCATTTCGATCTTGATCTGCCCATCCCCTTTGCAGGCCTCGCAGCGCCCCCCTTTGACATTGAAGCTGAAACGACCCGGCTTGTAGCCACGCTGCCGCGCTTCGGGCGTCTTGGCCATGAGGTTACGAATGTGTCCGAAAACATTGGTGTAGGTGGCGGGGTTGGAGCGTGGCGTCCTGCCGATGGGGCTCTGATCGATCGCGATGACCTTGTCCAGCTCGTCGAGACCCTCGATGCCCTGATGAGCCCCAGCCTTCTCAGCGGCTCGGTAGAAGTGCGTAGCCAGGGCTCGGTAGAGAATGTCGTTGACCAGGCTGCTCTTGCCCGAGCCGGAGACCCCGGTCACCACGGTAAAAAGGCCGATGGGGAACGCCACCTCCAGCCCTTTGAGGTTGTTGTGATGAGCGCCGAGTATCACCAGTCGGTCGCCGTTCTGTGGCCGTCTCTTTGGCGGCACAGGCACTTCCATCTCGCCACGCAGGTACTTCCCCGTCAGGGTGTCGGCGCTCTTCGCGATCGCCTCCGGTGTGTCGGCCGCGGTCACTTCTCCGCCATGGATGCCGGCACCGGGTCCGAGATCGATGACCCAGTCGGCCGAACGAATGGTCTCCTCGTCGTGTTCCACGACCAGCACCGTGTTGCCCAGATCGCGCATACCCTGCAGAGTGGCTATCAGCTTGGCGTTGTCGCGCTGGTGCAGCCCGATCGAGGGCTCGTCCAGCACATACAGCACTCCCATCAGCTTGCTACCGATCTGTGTAGCCAGCCGGATCCTCTGGCTCTCCCCCCCGGATAGCGTTCCCGAAGCCCGTTCGAGGCTGAGATAGCCAACCCCGACATCGTCCAGGAATCCGAGGCGATCCGTGATCTCCTGAACCACCTTGAGAGCAATCGCCTTCTGGCGCTTGTTGAGTTTCAGCCCAGCCAAGAACTGGCGCAGATCCGACACGGTCATCGCCGAGAGCTCTTGGATATGCCGCCCTGTGAGCGTCACGGCCAGGGCTTCCGGTCGCAGCCTGCGGCCCTCGCAGGCGCCACAGGTATGAACCGACATGTACTTCTCGATCTCGTGACGAACGGTCGCGGAGTCGGTTTCCTTGTGGCGGCGCTCCAGTCTGGGGATGACGCCTTCGTAGCTGCCACGCCACTTGTAGCTCGAGCGCTTGCCACTGAGCTCGAAGGTCATCTCTTTGTCGCCACTGCCGTGCAGGATGATCTGGCGGATCGGTTCCGGCAGGTCGCACCATGGCGTCTCGAGCGAGAAGCCCAGCTCACTCGCCAGGGTCTGGGTCATGCGCATACGCCAGGACTTCGAGCTACTGGGCCACGGTGCGATGGCACCCGCCGAGAGGGACCTTTCCGGGTCGGCGATGATCTTGTCCGGATCGACACCCATGTGGGTTCCCAACCCGGAGCAGGAGGGACACGCCCCGAAAGGACTGTTGAAGGAAAACAGCCTTGGCGTGATCTCGGAGAGGCTGGTGCCGCAGTCGATACAGGCGTATTTCTGCGACAGTGTTTCCTCGGGTAGCGACATCGGGGCCAACACCAGCAACCCGCCGCCGACCTTGAGGGCCGTTTCGATGGAGCTCGCCAGGCGCTGCTCGATCTCGGGCTTGACGACCAGACGGTCCACGACGATGTCGATGTTGTGCTTCCTCTGCTTGTCCAGGACCGGCAATTTGCCCTGCAAGTCGATCGTCTGGCCGTCGATGCGGGCCCGAATGAAGCCCTCCTTGACCATTTGCGCCAGCTGCTTCTTGTACTCACCTTTCTTGCCGCGGACGTAAGGAGCGTAGAGGACGAGACGAGAGCCTGCGGGCAGAGCCATCACTCGATCCACCATCTGCTGGACCGTCTGGGGTCGGATCTCTTGACCGCAGTTGGGGCAGTGAGGGGTGCCGACAGAGGCGAACAGCAGCCTCAGGTAATCGTGGATCTCGGTCACGGTGCCCACCGTTGAGCGAGGGTTTCGTGACACCGACTTCTGCTCGATGGAGATGGCCGGTGAGAGCCCCTCGATGGAGTCCACATCGGGCTTCTCCATCTGCTGCAAGAACTGCCTGGCGTAGGCCGAGAGCGACTCGACGTAGCGCCGCTGGCCCTCGGCGTAGAGCGTGTCGAAGGCCAGGGAGGACTTGCCAGAGCCGGAAACGCCGGTGATCACCACGAGGCGATTGCGTGGGATTTCCAGATCGATGTTCTTGAGGTTGTGCTCGCGGGCACCGCGGATGTGAATGCTATCCATGAAATAGGCAGTCCGAACCAAAAAAAAGTGGGCTGGAGTCTACCAGCCCACCCTCGAATGACCAGGTCGCGACCACCAGCCTGCGATCGAGACCGAGGTTTCTCTATCTAGAAACCAACCGAGACTCCGACCAGCCACGCAGTCTGGTTGTATTCACCGAAGTAGTAGTTGTCGGACTCACCCTCGACGGTCTTCGAATCGAAGGGTAGGTACATCACCGCCAGATCCCAGCTCATGCTATTGCCCTGGTGTCCGTAGCCAAACGTGAACCCGTTCCGATTCGCGTCGGGCAGCAATGGGCTGGCTCCCGCCGTCGGTTGTGGTGTCTCGTCGTATACATAGCCAAAACGCCATTGGGCGCTCTCGCTACTGTTCCAGTGGACACCCAGACGGTAATTGTAGGAATCGTCCCAGTTCTGCGGGCGGACGATGTCGCCGAGGGCTGGCGTACCATCGGGAAGCGTCGGACTGTCGACCTGAATGACCAAGGTGTCAAAGGAGCTCCAACCCGCCCAGTTGATGTCGACCTCGAAGCCCAGTGCCGGCGAAGCCATGAAGTGGAAGCCCAGGCTTGCGATGTCGGGAAAATCGATCTCGGTCTTGCCGCCAAGCGTCTGGCCAAAGGGGAGAACCGCCCCCAGCAAACCATCGAGCGGCGGAATGCCCGTGAGGATCTGCGTCAGGTTCAGGTCGCCGTCGTACTCTACGCTGATCCCACTCCGGTAGGACAGACCCCAGGAGAAACTGTTGTTGTATTTGTGCAGAATCCCCAAGTTGAAGCCGTACCCGTAGTCGTACCCACCCTTGATCGACGAAGCGGCGATCTCGGGGCCGCAGAGCGGATGACTCACGTCGGGATCCAGGCACGGCGGATTCGGATTGACTCCGATGTTGTAGAACGTCCGGTTCTGCAGCTCGACCTCCGAGAACCGGCCGATCAGCCCGACGCCGATGCCGAAGTTGTCGGTGGCCATCCAGCCGAATGTCGGATTGATGTCAATTGCCTGGAGGGCAGCAAAGGTGCTGACGTAGCGACCTGTGAAGTCATCCGTATTCTTCCACTCCGTCGACAGGCCGAACGGCGCGTTGATGCCCAGACCGAAGGTCATCCGATCGTTGATCGGTTCCACCCAGTAGAAGTGGGGCGGAAACTCGGAGAGCTTCTCCTGCTCCTCGCTGACATTGGGGCCAGGAAAGGGAGCGGCTCCCTGGAAATCGGCCTCGGTCGAGAAGATGTAGGTGACACCGAGCATGAAGTCACGCTCGTGCTGGAACGCAATGCCAGCCGCGTTGAAGAACATCGCCGAGGGGTCGTCGGCTTGCGCCGTGAAGGCACTCGACATGCCCATCGCTTTCGTACCGTGCTCGAAGATGCCGAAGCCCGCGGCCTGCAGCGGCGAGATCGACGCCAGCAAAAGGCCAGCGATTCCCATACCCACAACCAACAATCTCTTTGACGTCATGGTACGAACCTCCTTGGTGAAAGGCCGCCGTGGAAGATTCCCTTCTCGTCCCCTTCGAGGCTGCAGGCAGTAGGGCAATGATCCTCAGCAATCTAGGGTTTCGATCTCGCTAAGTCAAGCCAATCGATCTCCCCTCCCCCCGCCCGGAGTGAAGGACGTCCCTCCGAACATACATCCTCACTCCGGGCAGCGGGCTCTTACCGCCCGACAATACCGGCCCTTGATGACGAGCCATAACGCTCGGAAGGGTGGTTGGCCACCTCACCCCGGGGTGGCAGATGAACCACCCGGATGGGTAGCTCGCGCAGACCTGGCCGGCCATGGCAGCTCGCCAGAAGTTTGTCGACAAATCCTCGATCGGGTCGCGGCATAACTGTTAGAGTAGGTCCGCGGAGGCTGACGAGATGCACTTCGAACACACCCATCACGAGCACACACACGAAGAAGTTCACAAGTACCTTCTGGAGCTTTTCGAGAACCCCTACCTCGACCCAGAGAACGGACACTTCTACGTTGGCTATGGCAGCACCGTGCTGGAAGTCTCCGTCGAGCCCTACGGGCCCGAAGAGACGATTGTGCTGGTGACCGCCTACTGCGCCCAGGGCGTCGAGCCCGAAGAAGAGCTGCTTTTAGGCCTCCTCGAGCTCAACCACGAGCTTCCCGTCGGCGCTTTCTCACTCGTCGGCCGGGACATCTTCTTTTCCCACGCGTTGTTCGGCAAGACCCTCGATCGCAAGAACCTGCTGGGTTCCATCGCCGCCGTGGCCAACGTCTCCGACGACTACGACGACCGCATCGTCGAGAAATACGGCGGACAGACCGCGCTGGCCAGAATTCAGGACACCGGTGGGCGTGCCAAGCGCCGCTCCACCACGAGCGTGACCGTGGACAAGGAGTAGGCTCTCCTACTCCCCCATCGCCTCCCTCGCTTCTCTGTCCAACAGCTTTTCCTTCTCCGCCTGACGCTTGTCGTAAAGCCGCTTGCCTTTGGCGAGAGCGATCTCGACCTTGATCCGATTGCCTTTGAGATAGACCGACAGGGGAATACAGGTCTGACCCTGGATCGTCGTCCGACCGAAGATGCGATCGATCTCCCGTCGGTTCAACAACAACTTGCGTGGCCGCTCTGGATCGTGGTTCTCTCGGTTGCCATGGCTGTAGGGCCCGATGTGGGCGCCGACCAGCCACGCTTCGGTGCCGCGGATCTCGACGTAGGAGTCCTTGAGCTGCACCTTGCCATTGCGCACCGACTTCACTTCAGTTCCAAGCAGGGAGATGCCGGCCTCCATCCGCTCGAGGATGTCGTAGTCGTGCCGCGCCTTCCGATTGCTGGCGAACTGTTTGTACTTCGACTTGGGCTTGCCCATTGAGTTCTCGAGGTCCTCTCGCCCCCGTTGCAGGAGCGGCATTCTCGGCGCGCCCCGCGTCTCCGAGGAATCGGCAGTCTATCGCGCCTGACTCCAGGGTGGCCTTGGAGTCAGTGCTAGAGTTGAGCGTCGATGTTGTGGACCACGACCTGGGCTCTGACTGCCTTCCTGTTCTTCGGCTCGTCGGCCGATAAGCCCTACCTCACCGAGCCGGACCTGGTGCTCGATGAACAGCGGGTCGTGCTGAGCTTCGATCTCGTGGGTGCGTTCACCGACGAGCTCTTCGAACAGATTCAAACAGGGCTGGCCACCGGCTTCACCTATCAGTTCAATCTTCTACGGGACCATCTCCGGTGGGCCGACAACCGAATCGACACGAGCGAGCTCCAGGTGGTGGCCATGTACAACGCCGTGACCCGCGAGTACCTCATCAACTTCAAGCAGGATGGAAAGTTGGTCGATAGTCGAATCGCCCGTGACCGCGATGAGCTCGAGCGAGCCATGACGCGAATCGAGTCGATTCCGGCCTTCGTTCTAGGGACTGACCTCAACCCCGACAAGCGCTACCTGATCAAGGCCCGGGCCAAGTTGGGTTCTCGAACCATCATGCTCCTCATCCCGACGCGGATCGAGACCGACTGGGTCACGACAAGGAAGTTCCGACCCCCGGCCACCGAGCCCTGACAACGCCGAGAAGCTCCACTCCATCTTCATGTCACTGCGCGAGCGAATTCGAACCTACAGAAAGGACACCCGCTGGATCATCGGCGGCCTGGCCATCCTGTTGCTGGCGCTCTCGCTGCTCTACTACCTGACCCAGCGGGGGCAGGACCTGCCCTCGGAGCTGGTCACCAACAGGGTCCTCCTTTTCATCCTCTGGTACATCAATCTCACCCTCATCCTGGCCGTTCTGTTCGTCCTGGCACGCAACCTGTTCAAGCTGGTTATGGAGCGTCACAACCGGATCCTGGGCTCGAAGTTCAAGACCAGGCTGGTCGCCACCTATATCGGTTTGTCCCTGATCCCGGTGCTGCTGCTCTTCGCCTATGGAAGCCGCATGCTGCAAGGTTGGATCAATCAGTGGTTCGACGAGCCAGCGATTCAAGCTGTGGCCACACAGGGACACGCGGTAGCCCAGGAGCTGTTTCGCCAGATCGAGCACACGGCCCTGAGGGATACCTCCCGCGCCTTGCGAGAGATCGAGGAAGAGAGCCCCCGCAATCCCCGTCGGCGGCCGCAGGTACAGCGCCGCATGGGCCAGCTGCTGGAGGATTTGGAGCTCGACTTCCTGGCGGTCTACGACGGAACACAGTTCGTGCATGCCCTCCTCAACCCCCAGTCCGGCTTGGAGGACCTGCCCGAGCCCGGAGAGCGTTTTCTGGTCGAAGCCCTCCGTAACACCGAGGCCAGCCGCATGGTCAGCGTCGGTGGAGGCGAGGAGCGACTGCTGCTGACCGCGGTGGCAGCACCGGGTGATGAGGAGACTCTGGAAGACCGCACACTGACAGTCGCCGGCACGCTGCTCGATGCCGACATCGCCAGCAAGAGTCGACAACTCATCCAGGCCTACCAGGGCTATCGACAACTGGAAGTCAGCAAGGGCCGCATCGAAGCCGGCTACCTACTGAACTTCCTGATGGTCACCCTGCTCATCCTCCTGGCCTCGTCCTGGGTCGGTCTCTACCTCGCCCGACAGATCACCGTACCGATCCAGGCCCTGGCCGAGGCCACCAAGAGAATCTCCGACGGCGATCTGGACTTCCAGGTCGAGGTAGACGCCGACGACGAGCTCGGAGTATTGGTGCACTCTTTCAACAGCATGACAGCGGAGCTACATCGCAACAAGGAGCTGCTGGAGGAGAGCAACCTGGAACTGCTGATGTCGAATCAACGCCTGGCCGAGGAAAGAGCCGTGATCAGTGCGGTCCTACAGAATCTGGCGGCAGGCGTGATCTCGGTCGATGAAGAAGGCACCGTGCTGACCTGCAACGGCGCCGCCCTCAAGATGCTGCAACAAGAGGAGAGCGACTGTGTCGGCAAACCCGTGAGAGAGGCATGGAGCGATCCCGAGCGAGGCAAGCTGGCGGAGCTCTTCGAGATGGACGCCGGGCAATCGCGGCGCATCACCCAGGACTTCAGGATGATGTTGGGCGACGAATGGAAGACATTCGAGGCCAAGGTCACGACGATGCGCGACCGACACGACATGGTCAGCGGTCGGGTCATGGTGCTCGAAGAGCTGACCGAGCTGGTCAAGGCTCAACAGATGGCGGCTTGGAGCGAGGCCGCCCGCCGCATTGCGCACGAGATCAAGAACCCCCTGACCCCGATTCGGCTCTCCGCCGAGCGCATGCTCAAGAAGCACCAGCAGAAAGCGCCGGACCTCGGTGAGACCCTCGAAGAAGGTGTCGAGCTCATCACCCGCGAAGTCGAGACCATGAAGTCGATGGTGGACGAGTTCTCCCGGTTCGCGCGCATGCCGTTGCCCCGACTCGGCGAAGTGGAGCTCGACAGCCTGATCGACGAGGCACTGAACCTCTATCGTGGGATCAAGCCGGGAGTCGAAGTCACGGCGCACATCGATGACGATGCCCAGACGGCGCGATTCGATGCGGAACAGATCAAGCGCGCTCTGATCAACCTGCTCGACAACGCGCTCGACGCTACCAGCGCCCCGGGTGAGGTCTCGGTAGCCGTCCATCGCCGCAACGGCAGCCTGGAGATCAACATCTCCGACACCGGAGAAGGCATCCCGCCTGAAGCCAAGGACAAGTTGTTTCTGCCGCACTTCTCGACCAAGCGGCGCGGTACGGGCCTTGGACTGTCCATCGTGCACCGCATCGTCAGCGACCACCACGGCACCATCCAGGCGGACGACAACGAGCCGCAGGGCACCATTTTCACGATCACTCTTCCCCAGCAGTAAGCACTTTCACGGCGCCATATAATGCGGCCATGACGACACCGCAGCAGGAAATAGAAAAGCAGGTGCAGGCGGCTCTCAAGGCCGGTGAACAGGAACGCCTCGCTACCCTCCGAATGCTCCTCAGTGCGATCCACAACGAGAGGATCCGTACCGGGGCAGAGGTTGATGAAGAGACCCTCTGGAGCCTGACCCGCAAGGGCATCAAGCAACGGCACGAGGCGAGCGAGCAGTATCGCTCCGGCGGGCGTGAGGATCTGGCTGACAAGGAAGAGCGGGAGGCTGCGATCCTCGAGGAGTACCTACCGCCGGCGGTCGACGAAGAAGAGCTCGCACTTGCCATCCGCTCCTTCGTCGAGAGCGAGGGCCTGAGCGGACCACAGGGCATCGGACCGACCATGAAAGCCATGATGGCGCGGTACAGTGGCCGTGCGGACGGCTCCACCATCAACCGCCTGGCGCGCCAAACCCTTGTCGATCAAGACTGAAGCTGCCGCAGAGGTGCGGCGGGTCATCGTCGGCACCGCGGGCCATATCGACCACGGCAAGACCCGATTGGTCGAGGCCCTGACGGGCATCGACTGTGACCGCTGGATCGAAGAGAAGGAACGCGGCATCACCATCGATCTCGGCTTCGCCCACCTGCGGGAAGAGGACCTCCAGGTTGGTTTCATCGATGTACCAGGGCACGAACGCTTCGTACACAACGCGCTGGCCGGGCTAGGAGGCATTCGCGTCCTGCTCCTCGTCGTAGCCGCCGACGAAGGGGTCAAGCCCCAGACCCGTGAACATGTCGACATCTGCTCGTTGCTCGACATTCCCGGCTGCCTGGTAGCTCTGACCAAATCCGATCTGGTCACAGAAGATATCGTCGAGCTGGCGACCATGGAGGTCGAGGAGTTGTTGTCCGAGACTCCCTTCTCGGGCGCCCAGATCCTCCCCGTCTCGAGCGTGACGGGCACCGGGCTACCCGAGCTGCGATCCAGCCTTCTCGAGCTGGCGGGGCAACACGAAGCCGAGGTCGACCTGACACAGCCCTGCCGGCTCCCCGTCGATCGAGCTTTCCTGCTCAAAGGCCTCGGCCTCGTCATCACCGGCACTCTGGTGAGTGGCAGGGCACGGGTCGGCGACACCCTGGACCTACTGCCTTCAGGTAGCAAGACCCGGGTCCGCAGCATTCAGGTGCACGGCTCTACCCGAGAGCAAGCAGTGGCCGGCGAGCGGACGGCTCTGCAGCTGACCGGCACCAAGCACGAGGCCCTGGAACGGGGCGAGCAGCTCGTGACACCAGGCAAGTTCGGGACGACCACCAGCCTGGCGGGTCGGATGACGCTGCTGCCCGATGCGCCGAAGGCCATTCGCGGCTCTGTGCCGATTCGCTTTCACCTCTACGCAAGCGAAGTGCTCGGCCGACTCCGCCCCCTGAGTGGCCCGCTCGAGCCCGGCAGTACGGGCCTGGTGGAGATCCGCCTCCAGGGCCCGGTCACGGCCATTCGGGGTGACCACTTCATCGTCCGCCGCCCGTCGCCACAATCGACTCTGGGTGGAGGCCAGATCCTGGACCCGGTCTGGCACCGCCGCCGGGGTGCACAACTCGGCGGCGCGTTGCAAGCGCTGGAAGGCGAGACCCGGGATGCGCTCGCTCTCTGGGTCGAGGAGGCGGGAGAGGCCGGAGTCGAGACCGAGGCACTGGCTCGCCGCCTGGGCGTGGAGCCGAGCTCCATCGAACCGGAGCTCGCCGCGCTGGTCTCCAATCAGCAGGCACTGCGGGTCGATCCGGGGCCGGGCCACAGCGCCCGCTGGCTGGCTCCCAGCGCCTATCGTCGGGTCGTCGAGCGGGCCAGCCGGGTTCTCAAGTCCTACTTTCAGCGCCAGCGTCTGGCGCAGGGCATGCCTAAGGCCGAGGCCGTTGATCACATCCTCCCGGGACGCGGCTCCGAGCTCGATGACGTCTATCTCGGCTGGCTCGAAGCCCAGAAAGTCCTCGTCGTGAACGGGGACATGATCAACCTTCCTGGCCGCAGCGCCAACCTGACTGACACCGAATCCGCGCTCAGCAGGTCGATTCTGCAGCGCTTCGATGCAGCCGGCTTGCGTCCACCCTCGCCGAGCGATGTCTGCAAGGAACTGGATGCCAAACAGCAAATCCTGGATGGCGTGATCCACTATCTGGTGCAGAGCAAGAAACTGGCGCGACTACCGGGTGGTCTCTTCATCTCCTCGCAGGCACTGGCCAAAGTTGCCGAAGAGCTGCGGTCCAGCGACCTCGGGTCGATCAGCGTCGGAGATTTCAAGGAACGGTTCGACTTGACGCGAAAATGGGCCATCCCGATCTTGGAGCATCTCGACTCAACGGGCGTCACGCGTCGCGTCGGCGACGCTCGCCAGATTGTGAGGACTACCGGATGAGTGACAAAGCAATAGCGATCGTTGGGGCCTCCAGGGATCGCAGCAAATTCGGCAACAAGTGTGTTCGCGCCTACAAGAGCGCCGGCTGGGATGTCTATCCAATCAACCCTCACGAGGAAGAGATCGAAGGCCTCTCTGTCTACCGATCCCTCGAGGCCATCCCGGTCCCGCTGGACAGGATCAGTCTCTACCTTTCCCCGCCCCGAACACGGTTGATCCTGACCGAGCTCGCCGGAATGAGCGGTGTCGAGGTCTGGTTCAACCCGGGCTCGGCAGACCGCCCGATTCTCGAAGAGGCGAGAACAGCCGGTATCGAGGTTCGCGAAGGTTGTTCCATCATCGACATCGGGATGTCACCGGCCGAATTTCCCTGATCGCTCGTGAAGAATCGCTCCATCCGCAGTCATGGCTCGGCGACACAGCGCTGGCTAGTTGCCTTCGCCCTGATCGGCCTGTTCTTCTCAGCGACTCAGCCCTCAGCCGGTCAGGAAGGAGACCTGGAGCAGGTTCTCCAGTTTCACCTCGATCGATACCCGAAAATGCAGCCGGACGATCTCTACAAGCTTCTCCACCAGGCAGCCATGGGAAGTGAGCACGCCATTCCCAACCGCGAAGCTGCGAGTCAGTGGATGGACCGTGAGCTCGCTATGCTGCAGCGATCCAGTGCCGCATCACCCGACGAGTCCCTGTACGAGTCACTCAGCCCAGACGGCCGGCTGGTGAGAGTCAACCTCCGACCGCACCTTCAATCGGGTCGAGAAATGGACCTTCTGCTCGACGCCTTCGCGAGAACCGCAGAGGAATTTTCGGGAGACCCCCTCGCCCTCGAAAGCTACTGTGAGCGCGCGGTGGAGTTGGCACGAGAGAATCTCCTGCCCTTCTCGCCTTCAGAGCTCGAGGCCCATTTTGCGGCCCTGAAGAGAAAAGGGTACCCCGCCGTCCACCACTCGAAGAGCTACGCGGACGCGTATCGGCCCGCCTACCGGGTCGTGCTCCGCGAACTGTTGACCGAGAAGTGAGCATCGTCGGAGCTCGCTGTCCTGGCTCCCAGAAAATACCCACCCAAAAGGGTGTTGCCTCTCGCCCTTTCACTCTGAGACTCTGATTTGAAATGCCGCGCTTTCGTGGCTATGCTGGACTCTTGTGACACAGGCATCTTGGGAGGAGAGTCATGTCGAGCCTACGCCCTTTGTCGCCAAATATGATCTTGCTCAGCCTACTGGTCGCCGTCAGTCCGTCGACAAGCTGGGCACAGCAGCCGAACCGGGCGCCACAGCCTCCCAGCGAGCGGGGTGAAGGCAACTCCTGGGGACCCCGGTTACCGAGACCGATAACCGATCGTGACTACTACGACAATGGCCGACCCGATCCTCTGAAAGTGGAGCTCGGGCGCCTCCTGTTCTTCGACAAGCTCCTCAGCGGCAACCGCAACATCTCCTGCGCCACCTGCCACCACTCCCTGACCGATACGGGGGATGGCCTGTCGCTGCCCGTCGGAGAAGGCGGCCGAGGGCTCGGGATGACCCGCGACACAGGTTCGGGCCAGGACGCCATTCACGAACGGGTACCGCGCAACGCTCCGCCAGTCTTCAATCTTGGCGCCAAAGAGTTCCATCGCATGTTCCATGACGGCAGGCTCGAAGTCGATCCCTCCCAGCCATCTGGATTCCGGAATCCCGCTGGCGATGACTTCCCCGAGGGTCTCGACAACGTTCTGGCCGCCCAGGCCATGTTCCCAGTCACCTCGCCGGCAGAGATGGCCGGCCAGGGCGACGAAAACGAGATCTCCCAAGCTGCTGCCCTCGGCGACCTCCCCCTCCTGTGGGAGCGTCTGGCGGATCGCCTTAGATCCAACGAGACCTACGTCGACCTCTTCATTGAGGCTTTTGCGGACATCAACTCCGCGGGTGACATCACTTACGTTCACGCGGCCAACGCCATCGGTGCCTTCGAGGCTTCGGCCTGGCGAGCGGACATGAGCCCTTTCGACCGCTTTCTGAGAGGCGACAGGCAAGCCATGAGCGCGAAGGCGCGCAAGGGAATGAACCTCTTCTATGGCAAAGCCGGATGCGCCGCCTGCCACAGCGGCTCCTTCCAAACTGACAACGACTTTCACGCTGTATGCATGCCCCAGATAGGCCCGGGGAAGGGCGACGGCGAAAGCGGCCACGAAGACTTCGGACGCGAGCAGGTGACTGGCGACGAGGCCGACCGATTCAAGTTTCGGACTCCCACGCTTCGCAACGTCGCCTTGACAGGCCCATGGGGACACATCGGGGCCTTCAACAACCTCCGCGACATGGTGCGACACCAACTCGACACCGTCTCCTCGATGCAGAGCTACAACCGCAATCAGGTCGTCCTGCCCTATCGAGAGGACCTGGCTGCGATCGACTTCCAGGTGCTGGACGATGCAGAGCTGGTCGCCGACATCGTCGAAGCCAACGAGCTCGCGGCGCGTCATCTGACGCAGAAGGAGTTCGAGCTGCTGATGGAGTTCATGTACGCCCTGACCGATCCCAACAGCATCGATATCCGCCGGGATACGCCGATGGTAGTACCCAGCGGTTTGCCGCTGGCCGACTAGCTCGAAGCTCGATTCGCCGCACTTGCCGACGGATCAATCCAGGCTGAAGCCGATTGTGAAGGTGTATTTCACATTCACGGGCTGACCGTTCCGAGTCGCTGGCTCAAAGCGCCACTTCTGGACAGCGGCGACAGCTGACTGGCCGAGGCCGAAGGGCAAATCGGCGACAATCGCAGCGCAATGGACACTCCCCTGCTTGTCGATGACCGCTTCGAGAACCACTTTGCCGAAGACCTGAGCTGTCCGGGCCTCGTCCGTGTAGCTTGGCTCGGGACCCTCGAGGAACTCGGGCGGTTCGACATCACCTTCCACCTTGATGGGTAGGTCGGCCGCCTTCGCTCTTGTCTCGACGGCGGCAGCATCAAGACCGGACCCATGACGTGGAATCCCATCGACCTCGAATCCGGCTACCCGCAACCAGCAAACTCGAGATCGGGCTCTGGGATAGTTGGAAGATCGACTGAGATACTGCTCGATCACACGCACCGCTTCGGTCAACTGACCTTCGCCGACCAGATCGATCCACCGCTGATCGAACTCCTTGAACTCCTGTTGTTCCTGCAGCAGAACCAACCGCTCCTTCGCGGACTGGCTTTCTGGGACGCGCTCGAGGTATTCCTGCAGCACGGCCTCGGCATCCGCAAAGCGGCCCTCCTTCTCCAAGACGAGCGCGAGATTGGACCAGGCGATACTCAGGTTGCCTGCCGACAGCTGAAGGGCCTGGCCGAATGCCGATTCGGCCCTCTCGAGGAGCAATACAGAGGCCTCCTGCTGCTCCGGGGCTGTGTTGTAGAGCCCCCAAAATGCAGTCCCCACCAGGTTGTGAGCCGTCGCCTGATCCGGGATTCCCGAGGCCACAGCAAGAGCCTTCTCCGCACTTTGAGCAGCCTCGTCGAAGCGCGCCATCTGAAGCTGCGCCGCGGCGATTCCGAGGAGCGCCGGCGCCGAGCTACCGCCCGCCAATCTGTCAGCCTGCTCGAAGGCCCGAGTCGCCCTCTCGAACCTGCCTTGTCGAAGAGCTTCGCGACCGTTCTCCATATGCTTGGCGACGTCGGCCTGTCGGGCTGGATCGCTGTCGGATTGTCCTGGTGCGTCCGTGGACAACAGGACTAGGAAGGCGACCGACACCACCGCGATCCAGATTGACTGCCTCATTGTGCGAGTGCCTTCCCTTCTCGGTCCTGCGCGCCACCATACGCCAGCTAGTCGGCGCGGCGCAGGATGTAGAACTCGTAGCCGTAGAAGTCTGAGTAGCGAGAGAACATGGACATCTCGAGCTCGGTCAGGTCGGCAACCCCCTGGGCGTCCGGGTCGTCGGCTTTGGCCTGGCGGAAATCGGCGAGGCGTTCCTCGAGCTGCCTGTAGTACTCCTGGACCCAACCTTCCTTGGGCAGGTGGAAGCTCCCCACCGGCAACCATCCTCGATCTCTGGCGGCAGCGAGGTTCTCATCAACGGTACGAATGGCAGGATAGTTCTCCTGCCAGAAATCCAACACCTCCTGCGGCGGGTCCGGTCGGAACCACGACACCTCGGAAACGACGAGGTAGCCACCAGGCTTGACCAGGGGTCGCCACTCGGTGAGGCCGTTGTCGAAGCCCATGATGTAGATCGCGCCCTCACTCCAAACGAGATCGAAGCTGGCCTCCGGAAAGGGCAGCTCGTTCATGTCCGCTGCTCGGATCTCGACGCGATCCTCGAGTCCTTGGCGAACGACGCTCTTGTCGAGTTGGGCCAGGAAGTCAGGAATCAGATCCACCGCCGTCAAGTGGCCGTCGCTATTCGCGGCCAGCGCGAGGGTCTGCGCTCCGGTGCCGCAACCCACATCCAGGATCTCAGGTTTGGAGGGCAAGTCCTCGCAAAGGCTCAAAGCCCTCAGTGTGGACTCGTCGTTGCCGGGTCCGAGCCGCGGCAGGCCCTCGTGGAGCTCGACCAACAACTCGATGAGACGTTCCTCTTCCATCGGCTTCACCTCGAAGACTCTGGCCTGCCCAGAGGCAGGTCCGTTCAGGTGAATTCTAGGCTTTGGCGTCGAACCAGGTGGGGCCACTCCCTACATCCACGACCAGGGGTACCTTCAGCTGTTCCACGCCTTCCATGGTCTCACGGACCAGCTCGGCTACCGAGTCCAGGTCACCGGTCGGCACTTCCAGAACCAGTTCGTCGTGCACCGTCAGGAGAAGTCTCGAAGTCGGGTACTGGCGTCGCAGCTCATCGTCCAGGGTGATCATGGCCATCTTCAGCAGATCGGCCGCCGTTCCCTGGATGCGGGCGTTGATCGCCATGCGCTGAGCGTTCTCGCGCCGGTTGCGATTCGTCGCCTGGATCTCCGGCAGCCAACGAGCCCGGCCATAGAGGGTCTCCACCTTGCCGGACTCTCCCGCGCTAGCTAGCGTCTCGTCCATGTAGGTCCTCACACCCGGATAACGCTCGAAGTAGGCCTGAATGAAGAGGTCGGCTTCGGAGGGATGGATCCCCAGGTTCCGTCCCAGCCCGAAAGCGCTGATGCCGTAGATGATTCCGAAGTTGATCGTCTTGGCGGCACGTCGCTGCTCGACCATCACCAGCTCCGGCGCCACGCCGAAGACCGCCGCCGCCGTAGCGCGATGAATATCCTCGCCCGATGCGAAGGCCTCGATGAGTGCCGTATCTGCGGCGATATGCGCCAACACCCGCAGCTCGATCTGGTTGTAGTCCGCCACCAAGAGAAGATGATCTTCGGAAGCCACGAAGGCCTTGCGGATACGCTGGCCCAGCTCGGTTCGCACCGGAATGTTCTGCAGGTTCGGATTGACCGAAGAGAGTCGACCCGTGGCCGCCACCGCCTGCTCATAGCGCGTGTGGACGCGACCATCTTCAGCGACAAGGGCCGGAAGGGCATCCACATAGGTGGACTTGAGCTTGCTGAGCTCCCGATAGCGCAAGATGAGCTCGGGCAGCGGGTAGCCCTGCAGGGCGAGCTGCTGGAGGATGTCTGCACCGGTAGCGTAGCTCTTGGTCTTGCGGGTCTTCTTGATCACCGGATATTGCAGCTTCTCGAAGAGGATGACGCCGAGCTGCTGCGGCGAGTTGATGTTGAACTCCTCCCCCGCCACCTTGAAGATCTCTGTGCGCAACTCGTCCAGCTCCCCACCGAGTTGGCTGGACATCGCCTCGAGAAAGTCGCGGTCCAACAGAATTCCGTTTTCTTCCATCCTCATCAGGACAGGGATCAGGGGAGCGTCGATCTCCCGATAGACGCGGGAGAGATCTCCGTCGCCGAGCTCTTTCATCAACCCGGGCAGCAATCGCTGCGGCACGACCACCTGTTCTCCGGCATAGGCCAGGAGAGCGGTATCGTCCAACTGAAGCGAACCTCCCGTCAGTCCGACCTCCTTGGCACTGGAGATCTTCTGGTTGAGGCGCTCGAGAGCCACTTCTTCCAGGGCATGTGCCCGCGAGGCGGGGCGCAGCACGTAGGAGATCAACATCGTGTCGAGGAGGGTGGCATTCACAGTCGCGCCAGGGCCGCCAAGACGCAGGACCTCCTTGAGATCGTGCCCCACGAGTCGCCGGCCTTCGTCCTCGACCCAACCTTCCAGAGACTCGAGCACTGCCTCACGGACTCCCGGCTGAGTGAAGTCCGCGAAGACTGGCTCCGACTCCTCGGCCGACGCGGCCAGGCCCACCGGTGGATCGCCGACAGCCGCCAGCGAGATCTCACCGACCCAACCACCGACGTGTTGACTCCATTGCTCGGCTGAGACAATCGCTGTTGCGGCGGGAATGTCCTCTGCCGGCCCGCCGACCTCCAGCTCGTCGACCAGCGAAAAGAACTCCAGCTCCCGAAACAGTTCCTTGAGAGCTGCCGTGTCAGGCTCTTCATGCTGCAGTCGTTCCGGTTCGAAATCGAGCGCTAAATCGGTGTGGATGGTCACCAGCTCCTTCGAGAGCAGAGCCAGCTCGTGGTTGTCCTGCAGCCCTTCCCTATAGCTTTTGCGTTTGATCTCCTCGGCTCGTTCGAGAAGGTTCTCGACCGTCCCATACTCTCGGACCAGCTGGATCGCGCCCTTCTCGCCGATTCCAGGTACGCCGGGGACGTTGTCCACGGAGTCCCCTTTGAGAGCCAGGACCTCGACCACCTGGCCCGGTGGCACACCGAAGTCCTCCTCGACACCCGCAGGGTCGTAGAGCTTGTTCCGACCGGTATGCATCAAGAAGACGTGGTCGTCGACGAGCTGCATCAAGTCCTTGTCGGCACTCACCAAGATGACGTCGTAGCCCTCCTCCGCGGCTTTGCCTGCCAGGCTGCCCAGCACGTCGTCGGCTTCGTAGTTCTCCATCTCGAGGATCGGGATCCGGTGCGCCTCGAGGGCCTTGCGAATCTGTGGGATCTGGCCTCGCAACTCCTCGGGCATCGGCGCCCGGTTGGCCTTGTAGTCCTCGAACTTCTCGGTCCGCACGGTCCGGCGCGAGACATCCAGCGCCACACCGATCAGATCGGGCTGCTCGTCGCGCAGCAGCTTGCGCAGCATCTGCACAAAGCCGTAGACGGCGTTGGTCGGCTCCCCCTTCGAGTTGGAGAGGTGCCGAATGGCATAGAAGGCCCGAAAGATATTCGAGTAGCCATCGATGAGGTAGAGGCGTGGGCGAGCTTCGGGCATGAGGGCGGTCAATCCGATCTCTCGACTTGGCTCAGAAGGTGAGCCGCTTCGGGCAGGATGAGCTGTTCCATGGCTAGCTCGACGGCTTTGGGCGAGCCAGGCAAAACGAAAACCGCTCTCTTGCCAATGAGACCGGCGACCGCACGGCTCAGCATGGCCGCCGCTCCTACCTGCCGCCACGAGAGCATCCGAAAGAGCTCACCGAATCCGTAAAGAGTCGTGTCCAGGAGCGGCTCGACGACCTCGCTGGTCACGTCCCGTGGCGAGAAACCGGTACCCCCATTTAACACCAGAACATCGACTCCCTCGTCGGCCAGAACCGCTTGGAGTTGAGTACGAATCTCCAACCTGTCATCCGAGACGATCTCGTGCCCATGGATCTGATGCCCGGCGGCGATGGCCAATTCACAGATGCTCTGGCCGCTGATGTCTGTCTCCAACGTGCGGCTGTCACTGACCGTGATGACCGAAAAACGCAGAACCTTCGGCGCCGCTTCGCGATGCTCGTCTACCGTATCCATGGTGAAGGGAGGTTACCATCCAGAAGGACCTCGACGGCGGCAAGTCCTGCCTCTACATCCACCGTCCTACCGACCCTTAGGGTTGAGGCGCCTGGTCGTGCCTGCCGGCCGCTTCAACCGTCAAAGATCAGCCACTGTACGCGGGCTGATCCACCCTCAAGACCTCAAAGATCGGCCGGGCAAAGCTCGGACGTATCAACCTCAAGCCCCATCCAGCCAGCCTCCACCATGGAGGCTGGCGTAGAATGTTGTCACCATGAAACCCTCGACGCTTGTCCTTGTCGTCGTCCTCGCAGTCGCACTGCCCATTCAAGCATCCGTGCCCGACCAGGCGGTAGAGCTCCGCAATGTGGGCAATGCCCAGCTGGAGAACGAGCAGCCTGCCCTGGCCGAAGAGGCCTTTCGGGAGCTGATCCAGATTCTGCCCGACGACCCGCTGGGTTACGCCAACCTCTCCATCGCATTGATGAGACAGCAGAAGTTCGACGAGGCACTGACCCGAGTCGACGAGGCCTTGGCCAAGTCGCCCGGCAATCCGGACATCCTGACCATCCGAGGAGAGATCCTGCAGTGGGGAGGCAAACCGGACCAGGCGCTGCCCGAGTACCAGAAGGCCGCCCAGGCTGCACCGAACAACGTGGCGGTTCAATATGCCCTCTACCGGCAGGCCACGACCTACGCCGGTGAAGGCGCTGAGGCCGCGGCCGCTCAGGCCCTGGAAGGCCTCATTCGGCTTCGACCCGAGAATCCCGTCCTCCTTCTCCAGGCGGGCCAGCGGGCCCTGGCCTCGGGTGATCGGGCGGGCGCCAGCAAGATCTTCCTACGAATTCAGGAGACGGCCTGGCAGGCGCCGGCCGCAGCCATGACTCTGATCGACCAGATCCTCGCCGCGCTCGAGGCGGACGACTTCGAGGCCGCGAGGGTGCCCGCTCTGCGGCTCGAGAACGTGTTGAAGATCACCGCCATGTACAAAGAAGGCCTCCGCGAGGTGGCACCGGGCATCCAGGGGTGGCCGCTCCTCTACTTTCAAGGCGAGCCTCCTCTCACGAGCATGGGCGAGCCCGCGAAGGTGACCTTCCACGGCCAGGCGGCATCGGCCGCACCAGTAGGCGGGACAGCCCTGGCGAGTGGCGATTTCGATGACGACCAGAAGAGCGACTGGGTCTTTCTCACCCCGGAGGGCAACACCACTCTAGAAGTCTGGCTTGCCGCGGACCCGGCTCAGGCTGCGTCGAGGCTGCCCGCACCGGGAGCGCAGCGACTGCTGGTCGCCGATCTCGACAACGACGGTCACCTCGATCTCATTGCCCTTGGCGCCGAGGTCGTGCACGTCTTCAAGGGCCAGCCTGAAGGGAGCTTCGCACCAGCTACCGAGAATTTCGGGTTGCAGGCAAGCGGTGCCACAGCCGGTACGGTCCTGGACTTCGATATCGAAGGCGACCTGGACCTGGCCCTCTTCGGAGGCAAGAGCGCCAGTGGCGAGCTCTACAGAAACGCTCTTCGCGGACCCTTGGAGGCAGTGGGTAGCAAGAGCCTGCCCACTGGAGGACCGGAGAACATCAACGATGTGAGGGCCAGTGACCTGGATCGGGACGGGGACGTGGACCTGATCCTGGCCCATGACGACGGTTTGACCTGGCTGGACAACCTTCGCCAGGGCCAGTTCGTCGATCGCACGGCTGCAGGTGGCCTGGCCGGCGGCAAGGCGGCGACGATCGTCGTCAGCTCGGACCTGGACAACGACGGTCTCACCGACCTGGTGACAGGTGGTGCCCAGCTGCAGGTCTTCCACAACAAAGGAGGACGGTTCGAACCCTGGGACCTCGGCTCGAAACTTGAAACAGAAGGGAACTGGAGCTCGATTGCGGTCTTCGACGCCGACAATGATGGCCGGATGGATCTGGCTATGGCCGGCCCTTCCGGCGTCGCCATCGCGGCTCAGCGACCCGGCCCCACCTTCGAGAGACTCTCGGCTGAAGGGACTCCGAGTGCTGCCTCCTCCCTGGTGGCGGTCGATCTCGATCAGGATTGTGATCTGGACCTTCTGATTGGAGGTCCCGAGGGTCTGACCCGGCTCGAGAACCGGGGTGGCAGCAACAACCAATGCATGATGGTGCGGCTGCGCGGTCTCGACAAGGGCAACAGCAAGAACAACATCTTCGGCTTTGGCGCCAGCCTCGAGGTCATCCACGGTCGGGCCTACCAGTACCAGGAAGTGACCTCCGACGTCACCCATTTCGGCCTCGGCCAACAGCCGACGGTGGAGATCCTGCGCGCCGTCTGGACTAACGGTGTGCCACAGAATCGGCTGCAGCCACCTGCCAACCAGTGGATCGTCGAAGAACAGCTGCTCAAAGGCAGCTGTCCGTTCCTCTATGCGTGGGACGGCGAGCGCGTCCGGTTCGTCACCGATCTACTGTGGGGCGCACCCGCCGGGCTACCGGTAGCTCCTGGCGTGTGGGCGAGCTCCGACCCCGAAGAGTTGGTTCGAGTGGACGGCGCGGTGACCATCGATGGGGCCTACCGCCTCATGGTCACTGAAGAGCTGTGGGAAGCGGCTTTCTTCGACTACGTCCGGGCCTGGGTTGTCGATCATCCCGAGGACCTCGAGGTGGCCAGTAATCTGCGCATCATCCCGGGCCACGCTCTGCCCGAGGTCGTTCTCGCCACCCGGGATCTCAGGCAGGTTGCCCGGGCCTGGGACGCCAGCGGAGTCGAGGTGACGAACCGAGTCGCCACCCGGGACGGAGTCTTCGCGGATGGCTGGGTGAAGAGCGTCTATCAAGGGGTAGCGGCAGAGCCCTGGCAATTCACTCTCGATCTGGGCGAAGCACCTTCGACCGCGATCCGTCTGCATCTGGATGGTTGGATCTTCCCCTCCGATGCGAGTCTGAATCTGGCTGTCGCCCAACGCCCGGATCTCGCGACCTGGCCGCCGCGTCTGGAAGTCGAGACTGAAGACGGCTGGCAGGTCCTGATGCCATCGATGGGCTTCCCGGCAGGCAAATCCAAAACCATGGTCGTCGACACTCCTCCGCTGCCAGAGGGAGCGAAACGTCTTCGCATCGTCGGTACTCAATGGCTGTCGTGGGACCGAATCGCCTGGTCGACGGCCATCGCGGATCACGAGCCGGTTGTCCAGGCTCGATTGGCTCCAACCACAGCCGATCTGCACTATCGCGGCTTCTCTGAGATGTTCCGACAGGCGCCGAACGGCCCTCATCTGTTCGACTACGAGCGGGTGAGCACCGAGTCGCCCTGGCTGGCGTTCCCCGGCAACTACACCCGTTACGGCGATGTCCAGGAGCTGCTTCAGGACTCCGACGATCGCTCGGTGATCATGGCTCCCGGAGACGAGATGTCCCTGGTGTTCGACGCCTCCGACCTGCCTGCGGTGCAGCCCGGATGGCGACGCACCCTGTTCCTCGAGAGCCACGGCTGGGACAAAGACGCCGATCGCAACACGGGCGCGGGCGAACAGGTGGAGCCGCTGCCGTTCAGGGCCATGAGCACCTACCCCTATGGGGCCGAGGAGAGCTTCCCCGACACGCCGCTGCACCGTGAGTATGTGGAGAGCTGGCTGACCCGGGTCGTCTCTCCCGACTCGATTCGTTAGAGAGTCTTCTCGACGAATCGGCGGATGGTGTCGAGAGCCTCTTCGCCGAACCAGAGATCCTCGGCGGCGGACTCGTGCAGTGCGGTCAATCGCTCGATCCGTTCGAGCAGGGGAGTTGTCAGCTGACGCTTCGTCATCGCGAAGACCGGCGGTCGAATGCGGGCCAACGTTTCCCCCAGCTCCAGAGATCGAGGGATCAGATCCTCGGGTGGTAGCACTTCATTCACGAGGCCGGCATCGAGAGCCTCTTCAGCCGAGAGCAGTGACGACTCGTAGACCAGGCGTCGCAGATAGCGGGGGTCCACCACCTCGCGAAACGGTTCCAGAACGGCAGTCGGAAACGGTACCCCGACCAGCAGCTCGGTCACTCCGATGCGCCCGCTGCCGGCGGCCATGAGGCGAGAGTCACAGGCGCAGGGCAGAATGCACCCGCCAGCGATGGCATGCCCATTGATGGCAGCCACTGTTGGCCGCGGAAAACGGATGAGTCTCAGCAGAAGTCGAGTGAGCACCTCCAGCAACGACGTAACGTACTCGGCACCACCTTCGACAACTCTCGGCAAGTCGAGCCCGGCTGAAAAGGCCCGGCCCTCTCCTGTCATGACAACAGCTCGCCAGGGCTCCTCTTCCAGAGCCACAAGATGATCGTCGAGGGCTTGTAGCAGCTCTGTATCCAGAGCATTCACCTTGCCGTGGTGCAACCGCAGCACCTCCACATTTCCGGCGGTTTCTCGTTGAATCATTCGTCTTCCTCCAGCATTTCGGCAAGGTGCCAGTCGATTCTTTGTTCCAAAATTTTGAATCCATCCATCATCGCCTGTCACTTCGTTGCCATTAATTGACAGGTCGCCGATTCATAACTGTATAGAAATAGGTGTTTTCAAGGAGCTTTACCCTTGGCACGCTTCCTGCTGTATACGTCGAGTGAACTGAGAGAAACGCCACAATGAGAGTTGGAGCAAGCACTCGATGATTCGGAACTCTCCACACCGTTGCCCGGACTGCGGGTCCCTGACCGACAAGTTTCTCTGCGAGCGGTGCGCACAGGTTTGCGAGAACCTTACCGCCTCCGGGGAGTATTACCGGTATTGGGTCCGTCGATACCAGCCGAGCGCCAAGGAGAAGACCGAAGATTCGACAGCCGAACCTCGACAGCAAAGCCCACGTCCGAGCTTGAGGTAAAGGTCATGGAACAACCCAAAGAACTCGTCGTAGCTGAGCTCAGGCACTGTCCCCCGCCATCGATCGATGCGGTGGCAGACGCCCTCCTGCAACTGGCTGTGCGCGACAGCGCCATCAGCCAGGACGAAGCCACGGAGTTGCTGAATTGGGATTTGATAACGATCGCTGAGTACCTGGCCCTCCGCCTGCAACAGGATGGCCACCTTTCCCCTGAAGAGGTGCATGACATTCTCCTGACGCACGCCTCGGACCTTTGCCATTGATCCCTCGGCGGCCACGGCTCGTGCCGCGGCCGCCGCTGGGGCATCACCACCCCCGGGTTCTCATTCTCACAGTCACACAGTGGTACACTCCCGCCCACCTCCAAGGGCGGATTCCATGACGAAATCTCGTGTAGCGATTCTCAAGACCGAGCCGGGCTCGGTGATTGCCGACTATGCGGAGCTCATGCACCTGGCCGGCTACAGGCAAGTCATCGCTCCCGATGCCGACACTGCGCTGAAGGTGAACATCTCGTGGCACTTCTTCTACCCGGGCAGCTCTACCACGCCCTGGCAGCTCGACGGTGTCATTCGAACGATGCTTCAGGACGGCTACGATCCCTCGCTGATCCACGCCTGTCACAACCGGACCGTCGTCATCGACGCCCATCTGGGTGAGCGTGAGAACAAGCAGCTGCCGGTTGTCGAAGCTCATGGGCTCGACAACGTCCATCTGTACGAAGGCGAGGAGTGGATTCACATTCGCGATGCGGTGGGCGATCTGGCGGACGATTTCCTCTGCCTCAACGACGTATACCCGCAGGGCTTCCACATCCCGCGACGATTCATCGGCGAGAACATCATTCATCTCCCGACGGTGAAGACCCATGTCTTCACCACGACCACTGGCGCGATGAAGAACGCCTTCGGAGGTCTTCTCAACGAGAAGCGACACTGGACCCATCCGGTGATTCACGAGACCCTGGTCGATCTCCTGATGATTCAGAAAAAGATCCACCGCGGGGTCTTCGCGGTCATGGACGGCACCTTCGCGGGCGACGGACCTGGACCGAGATGCATGATTCCGCACGTCAAGAACGTGATCCTCGCCAGCTCGGACCAGGTGGCCATCGATGCGGTGGCCGCGGCGCTGATGGGCTTCGACCCCATGGACATTCGCTTCATCCGTCTGGCTCACGAGCTCGGGCTCGGCTGCGGCGACCTCCGAGAGATCGAGTTGGTCGGCGACGCTTCGGCTGCCGCCGAGCGTTGGAATTTTGTCGGACCATTCAAGAAGATGACCTTTGCTTCACGGATGCAGCACAAGATCTACTGGGGCCCACTCAAGAAGCCCATCGAGTGGTCCCTGAAGACCGTGCTGGCACCGTGGGCCTACGCCGCCAGCGTGCTGTACCACGACACTTTCTGGTATCCATTCAAGGCCAAGAAGCAGATGGCCGAGGTCCTGGAGAGTGAGTGGGGGCGTCTGTTTCGCGATTGGGAAGGCCAGCAGCCCGACGAGAAGGGTTTTCCGCAGATTGGCGATTCCCCGGCCGAGCTCAAGCGAACCGGTCTAGCAGCCTTCTGGACCTCACTGGGGATCCTGGGAACCTGCCTCAAGGAGGCGCCCGAAATCGCCCAACGACGCAGGATGACGGCGACCTCCAAGCCCAGGGAATCCTGAGAGGACGATCACTATGCTCTCCAAACTCGTATCTTTCGCGGTGGTCATGGCTCTCATCTACTTCGCACTGACCCGCGGCCTGCCCTGGATCCAGGAACAGTTCGCCCCGACGGCCCGCAGCTACGAAGCAACCGAGGGCGACACCTCGGATCCTGCCGGGCCCTGCATCGAAAGCGTCGCCCACGCCAACGACAGCCTCGGCCAGCTCGCCAGGCGATTCAGCTCCGGACCTGTCGACTCGGACGAGTGGTCCACTGCCAGTTGGGATATCGAGTCCGAGATTCGAGACGCTGAGATGTCCTGCACGTGTCTCTCCGAAGCATGTCGCAAGGCTGCCGAGGCGGCCGGCGAGCTGCGCACGATGTACTCGCAGTTCGATTCCATGGCCCGGGGCACGGCCTCGACTTACGGCAACCCAGCGCGGCACCAGGAGAGAGTCTTCGACCTCCTCGACGAGGCCCGCTCACTGGCCGGATACTGAGCCAGCACACCTTCCAGCCCCACCGCAGTGGAGAAGCTAACTGCGTCCTCTCGCCGATTGCGCGAGGATGGTCGCGAACGGACGGGAACGACCGCGGACTTACTAATGTCTTTGCAGCTACCTGGAATCGACAGCGCCCTCAAGGCCTCGCCCGAGGGCAGGCCAGTGATCGACACCCTGGCCGAATTTCTTTTGTTCCTCGCCATTCGGCACGAGGCTCTGAGTCCCATGGAGGCCCAGAAGCTGGCACTCTGGGACCTGACGACGATCGCGGAGTTCCTCGCCCTTCGACTGCAAAGCGAGGGTCTCCTGACCCCCGATCAGTGCGAGAGCGTGCTTGGCCACGCCGAAGAGCACACCCACTAGGCCCCTTGCTTTCTAGCCCCTTACGCCCCTACGCCCCTACGCCCCTCGCGCTAGCTGCGTAGCAGCTGCAGGAACTCCTCCAGCGGCAGTGCGTTCACCACATCCGCCTTCGATAGCCAGGCTCGCCTGGCCTGTTCGACGCCGTAGTGCATGAGATCGAGATCCCGAGCCCGATGGGCATCGGTGCTGATCGCCACCTTCAAGCCCAACTCGCGCGCCAGCATCAAGTGGCTGTCCTTGAGATCCAGACGTTCCGGATGCGCATTGAGCTCCACTACGACGCCATTCTCTTTGGCGCAGTCCAATACTTCATCGATCTGTAGGTCGAAGGGTGGTCGACGGTTGATGAGCCTGCCGGTCGGGTGGGCGAGGACATCGACATGTGGATGCTGGAGAGCCGTCAGAACCCGTGCCGTCTGCTCGGCCGCAGGCAGATCGAAGCGGGAGTGAACGGAGACGACCACCAGATCGAGCTCCTCCAACACATCCTCGTCCTGGTCCAGCGTGCCATCAGCCAGGATGTCCACTTCCTGACTCCTCAGGATGCGGATCTCCGGGTGCCGCTCCTGGACCTCTTCGATCTCCTTCCACTGCTCGCGGATACGCTTGGCATCGAGACCTCCGGTCATAGCCAGAGCCTTGCTGTGATCGGTCAGGGCCATGTACTCGTAGCCCCGAGCGGCACAGGCCGCCACCATCTCCTCGATGCTGTTCTTGCCATCCGACCAGGTGGAGTGCATCTGCAGGTCGCCCTTCATGTCGGACAGCTCCACCAAGACGGGCAGCTCGCCCCTGGCCGCAGCCTCGACTTCGCCACGATCCTCCCGTAGCTCCGGCTCGATCCAGGGCAGCTCCACGGTGGAGTACACTTCCTTCTCGGTCCGACCGGCTAGTTGCTCGCCAGCCCATGGATCCTTCTCTTCTGACTCGTCCTCGCCGCCACCGTCCTCTCGAAAGACCCCGTACTCCGAGAGCCTCAACCCCCGCTCGATGGCCCGCTTGCGCAGCTTGATGTTGTGCTCTTTGGAGCCGGTGAAATAGACCAGGGCCGCCCCATAACTCGGTTCGGTGAGGATGCGCAGATCGACTTCCAGTCCGGACTGCAACGAGACCCTACCGCGCGTGCCGCCCGACATTTGTATCTGGGTGACTTTCGGGTACGCGGTGAATCGATCCATCACCGCCTCGGCGTCGCTGGCGATGGCCAGCAGATCGATGTCACCGACCGTCTCTACCCGGCGACGGTAACTGCCGGCAACCTCGAGGCGCTCGATCTCGGAGCTCTCCTGTAGGTATTCGAGTAGGGGTTGTACCAGCAGATCGGCTTCCACCAGCTTGAAGCGGCTGCGGTGCTGTCGGAACTGTTCGATGCCGGTGAGGATCTTCTCTTGGCTCTTCTCTCCGAACCCATCCAGCGCCGCGACGTCTCCAGCCTCGGCGCGCTGCTCGAGCTCGTCCACCGTTTCGACGCCGAGCTCCTTCCAGAGTTTCTTGGCCTTCTTCGGACCCACTCCAGGTAGCTCGATGACGTCGATGAGCGAGCGGGGAATCTTCTCGGCCAACTCGTCGAGAACCGACAGCCCTGCCGTTTCGATCAGCTCGTGGATGTGCCTGGCCATCTCCTTGCCGATGCCGGGCAGGTCCGTCAGGTCACTCTCCTCTTCGACCAGCTTGCGCATCGGCTTGGCATGCCCATCGACGAAACGGGCGGCGTTTCGGTAGGCGCGGACGCGGAAAGGATTGGCGTCCTGGATCTCCAACAAGTCGGCCATCTGCGACAGCACCTTGGCAATCTCGAGATTCTCCATCCGCATCCTCCACCTCGATTCTAGTCCCTGCGCCCGCCGTTCATCGATTCTCCCGCTGATACAGTTGCCGCGTGCGGAGGGACCGCTTCTACTGGCTCGTCGTCCTGCTCGGGGCCTTCTTCTCCATCCTGATGCTCGTTCGCAGCCAGGTGGCGGGGGACCAGCTCAATATGCTGGCCCGCGGGTGGTTTCTGATCACCACTGGTGAGTGGATTCCCTTCGGACTGCCCACCTCGGCTGGCGGCAAGGCGCCGGGTGGGCTGACGGCCCTCGTCACCGGCCTACCGCTAGTCGTCTGGCGGCACCATCGCGCTCCTACTCTCCTGATTCTCGGTCTCCAGATCATCGCCTACTGTCTGCTGGATCGCCTCGTCGCCCGGGTCACCGGGCGGGAGGGTCGGCTGCTCTTCGCGGTCCTGTACTGGCTCAGCCCCTGGCGTCTGTACCACTCGACGTTCCTCTGGAACCCCAACTACATGCTGTTCTTCGGAGCCCTGCACTTCTGGAGCATGTACCAGCAGCGCTACCGGGCAAGGTTCTGGGTCAGCTTCCTGCTCGTGCTGGCGATCGGCCTGCCGGCGCAGCTACACGCTTCGGCGATCCTGCTGGTGCCGATCTCCCTCGTCCTCTGGTGGCGGGGTTACTTCAAGATCCACTTCGGAGGCGCGGTGCTGGGAGCCACCGTCGTGACGGCTTCTCTTATGCCCTGGCTCCTGGCCATGCTGCAAGACCCATCGCTGGTGCCGCAAGGAGAGGGTCTTCTGGCGTCCGGACTGCGCCCTTTGAGCTACCTCACCCGCGGTCTCGGCTACTGGCTCCGTCTCGATTCGCTGGCCGTCAGCGACTCGATGTTCTGCCTCGATTTCAGCGCCCTGCTCGGGCCCACGGCCGGACGGGCGATTGCACCGGTCTTGCCGGCAGTGTGGTGGATGCTGGGACTCCTTACAGTTCCCGTGGCGATCTGGGCGAATCTGCGTCTGTGGCGCCGCTCCAGCGGTTGGTGGCGACCCAGCTCCCCCCAGACTTCGGACCGCACGTGGTTGAAGGGGGTCGTGAGATGGTCGTTTCTCATCACCCTGCTGGCCTGCTTCGCTTCACCCACCACGACCATGAGCTGGCAAATCGTCGTCCTCCTCCATCTGGCGGTCATGCCCTCGGTTCTCGCTGGAGAGACGCTGTTGAAGGGCCCGCAGCGCCGCCTGGCTCTAAAGGGGACCGCCCTCTATACCGCCCTGACCTGCACACTTCTCATTGCCATGTCCTTTGGCAGCCCCATGTATCGCTGCGGTGGTTACCGGTGCGAAGCCATGAACGTGACGCATCCGATTCTGCGTTCCGATCACCCCATGCTCGAGGAGCTCGGCATTCAAGCGACCTGTCCGTTCGAGATCAACCAGCCGGGCGGATGGTGGCCCGATGTATTACCAGAGGCCGAATCGGGATCACCCGTCGTCAGGCAGTAGCGCCGCTGTCCCGCAACAGCTTCAGAAAGGCTTCCTCGTCGAGGATCTGGAGCCCCAACTGCTCGGCCTTCTCGAGCTTCGACCCGGGATCCGCTCCAGCGACCACATAGTCGGTCTTCGAGGACACGGCCGAGGTCACCTTGGCCCCCAGTGACTCCAGGATCTCCTTGGCTTCGCCACGAGAGAGGCGTTCCAGCCCGCCGGTCAGAACGAAACGGAGGCCCGCCAGGTCCGCCGAGACCGCCTCATCCTCAGGCTCGAGCAGCTCCACTCGACCGTCCAACAGCCGATCCAGCACCTGTGCGTTGTGCGGCTCGACGAAGAACCCGACGATCTGCTCCGCCATTCTGGGGCCGACGCCATCGACATCCTGAAGCGCTTCGTTGTCGGTTTGTCTGAGCGCGTCGATGGACCGAAAGTGACGAGCCAACTGACGAGCTACGGCAACGCCCACCTCGGGAATCCCGAGTGCAACCAGAAACCGCCACAGTTCCGCATGCGAGGCGCGCCGAATGCCATCGACGAGGTTGGTCGCTGATTTCGCCGCGAAACCATCCAGGTCCTGCAGCTGCTCCACCTGCAAATCGAAGAGGTCGGGCAGCTGCCGAACCAGCCCCTGCTCGACCAACAGCCTGGCGGTCTCGTCCCCCAGACCCTCGATATCCAGGGCGTTGCGCGAGCCGAGATGCAGCAGTCTCCCGGCAAGCTGTGCCGGGCACTCGAAGCCATTCGGGCAGAAAGTGAAGGGGCCCCGTTCTAGGAGAGGTGTCCCGCAGGAGGGGCACTCCTCGGGCATCTCGAATCTCGCAGCTCGCTTTCTTCCGGGCTCCTCGATTCGTTCTACGACCTGCGGGATGACATCGCCTGCCCGCTGGACCCGCACGCGATCCCCTTCCCGAACGTCCTTCCGCATCACTTCCTCACGGTTGTGCAGTGTCGCCCTGCTCACCGTCACCCCGCCGATCTCGACGGGCCTCATCATGGCCACCGGAGTCACAACGCCCGTGCGACCGACACTGGGCAGGATCTTCAGCAGGCGAGTGACCTCTTTGCGAGGCTGGAACTTGAAAGCGAAGGCCCAGCGCGGGTGGCGGGCGGTCGTCCCCAGACTCTGTCTCATGGCGAGATCGTTCAGCTTGATGACCACTCCGTCGATCTCGTAACCGATATCGTCCCTTCGCGCCATCAGATCCGCGTGATACTCCAGAAGCTCGTCGACAGAGGTGAGTAGTCGGGGCAGATCGTTGACTCGCAGGCCCCACTTGCGGAGGGTCTCCAGGACCTCCCACTGGGTCTCGAGCTCCGCGCCCTCGGCTGCCAGGATGTCGTAGACGTAGATGTCCAGGGGTCGTGACGAGGTGATCTTCGGGTCCAACTGACGAAGAGCTCCAGCCGCTGCGTTGCGAGGATTGGCAAACGGCTCCTTCCCGGCTTCCATCAGGCGCTCGTTGAGCTGCTCGAAGGCCTCGAGCTGCATGATCACCTCACCACGCACTGACAAGAGATCCGGCACCGGCGTCTCGTCCGCGCGCAACCGCAGGGGAACCGCAGCGATGGTCTTCACGTTGGCCAGGATCCCCTCGCCCCGCCTACCATCACCCCGCGTAGCTGCCCGGGTCAAACGGCCCTGCTCGTAGACCAATTCGACAGAAGCACCATCCAGCTTGGGCTCGGCCACCCACTCGACTTGCAGTCCCTCGCCCGCGGCCTTTCGGAGTCGCTCGTCGAAACGTCGGAGCGCTTCCGGATCGGCGTCGGAATCGAGGCTGAGCATCGGCGCGGCGTGCTCCACCGCCTCGAAGGTCGGTAGTGGCTGCCCTGCGACTCTCTGCGTCGGCGACTCTTCTGTCAGTAGTTCCGGATACTCCTCCTCCAGCCGGCCGAGCTCACGAAACAGCTGGTCGTAGACTTGATCCGAGACCTCTGGCGAGTCTCTGACGTAGTACAGGAAGTCATGCCGGCGGATCGCCTCACGAAGCTCCTCGACTCTTCTTGACGCTAGTTTCCTGTTCATGGATCGCCTCGCCATTGGGGCTAAGGAATTGTATCGGTCTTGAAGGGAGCAGGGGACTACGGGGTTAGAGGTCTTGGGGCCTTGGGGTCTTGGGGTCTTTAGGAGGACCAGCATAGTCGGGAGCGGACTTGTAATTCGACAAGATCGTCGAATTCGGATCCCAGACTCGACGAAGCTTGCCGGTGTATCGAGATTGCGCTGGGCGAGAGCCACCTCTTCAACCTCGACTTTCTCGACAGCATGGAAAATCTGGAGCCTGGCGCGCATCTTGCTCTACCAGTCTCCGAATCGAATCATGGAGGGATCCAATGAAATCGGCAATCAAGAATCGGACGTGTCTGTCGAGTTTCGGCCTATGTGGCCTTCTGCTGGTCCTGCTGCCGGTGGGCTCAGTCGCTCAGACAACGATCTCCACGGTAGGGACGTGTGGCACCTACGACGATATCCAGGATGCTATCGATGCGTTGGTCGTAGGTGACGACACCGAGATAAGGATCCAGGGTAACTCCACATACGAGGAGAATCTTCTCTTCCCAAAGACCTTCGATGCCGGGAGGGTCGAGATGACGGGTGGCTGGGATTGCCCTTTCTCGACAAGGGACAACGACCCGACCACGACAGTGATCGACGGCGGTGAGGAGAATGCGGTAGCGAGGGTTCGTATTGACGGAGGTGAGCTCTTGCTGAAGGGCTTCACCGTCACCAATGGGCAGGCGGAGAAAGGGGCCGGAATCCAGATTCTTCTCGAAGGCGGTGCACGTGTCGAGCTCGAGAACCTGCAGGTGATCGGCAATACGTCGATTTCATCGGGCTCGGTTCATGGTGGTGGCGTGAGTGCGGATATCGACGGCGATGAGAGCCTGGAAATCAGTAACCTGGTCGCCCAACAGAACCTGGCGATCAGCCGCAATCAGGCTGCGGTCTATGGAGCCGGTCTCTCGATCATGGCTGGTGGCAACGCCCATTTTACTGTCGAAGACTCTCAGTTCGACGGCAACAGCATTGAGAATCCCGGTGGCGATGATGCCCTGGGAGGTGGGGTTTATCTAAGGACGGAACACTTCGCCCAGGGTCGACTTCTGGACTCGCGAATCTTCAACAACACGGCAATCGGAGATGTCAGGGTTGCTTCCGGCTTGAGCATTGAATCTTCACAATCTGCTGTCGCCGTGATCGAACGAACAGGAGTCATGCTCAATACCGCAACGGGGGCCGCAGGGGGCTCTCAGCTCAGAGCCATGGCGACGGACGTCTCGACAATAACCGTGAGGGACTCGGGAATTGCCCAGGGCGAATCCGACGGTGTGTATGCCTATGTGATCGACTCGGGGCAGATTCACCTGACGAACCTCACCGCAGCCGACCACACGGATACCGGGCTGCATCTGGCGATCTACGAGTTTGGCGACATCAGCCTCTACAACACGATCTCCTTCGGCAACCTGGTGGACCTGGAGGCGTCGGCCAGATTGGACGACGGTGCCAATCTGATCGGTCTCGATCCACTCTTTACCGATCCGGAAAACCTCGATTACCATCTGGAGCCCGGCTCACCTGCCGAGGACGCTGGCGATAACGATCCGCCGGGTGGTCTTGGTGTCGCCGATTTCGACGGCACACCCCGAATCATCAACGGGACGGTCGACATCGGGATGTACGAGGGCATCGCGGTGATCTTCGGGGATGGCTTCGAATCAGGGGATTGGCGCTACTGGTCGGCAGTCGTTCCCTAGCTCAGAGGCGATTTCGAAGGGGGCTCACTGTATCCTCAGACGAAACCAGACTGAGCCGAGACCGTACTCAGGTCAACACTGAAGAGGGAAAGTCGATGCTGCGAGGTTTCGGACCTACCCTGATCGCCCTGACTCTACTGACTCACGGCTGCTCCGATTCGAGTCCACAACCCGAACCGCCCCGTACCCCGGAGACGGCTCCGGTAGCCGAGACCAGGACCACCAATCTCGCAGTCCTCGGCCAGGATGTCAGACAAGCCAAAGCCGAAGAGGACTGGGAGTCGGCGCACCAGATCTATCTCGAGGCCCTGGCTGTGGCCCCCGAGCACCCGATTGTCTACGAGCGCATTGCCGAGGTCGAGGTCCGGCTCGGGCAGCTGGACGAAGCCGTCGCTCACTTGTCTACTCTGGGCCGTCTTGGAGGCACGACCACACAGCTCGACCAGCCCATCTTCGAGCCACTGCTGGATCATCCAGACTTCGCTCGGGTGGCCGACCAGATCCGGGCCAACGGCGAACCGCAGGAGCCCGCCGAGGTCTTCGTTACATTCGATGAAAAGAGGCTCTCTCCTGAAGGAATCGCCTGGGATGCCGTTACCGACGACCTGTTCACCGGCAGCTTTCTGCTGCGCAAGATCGTCCGCATCTCTCCGGATGGAACCGTTTCCGACCTTGGCGATTCGGCGAACGACGGTCTCGGCGCAGTCCTCGGGATGTGGGTCGATGCTGACAGCCGAGAGCTCTGGGCCGCTTCAGGCTCGACCTCGATGGCGGAGATGACACATCCCGCCGAGCTCGTGCGCTACAACGTCGATACCGGTGAGCTCGTGGCTCGATATCCGGTTCCGGACACCGATCAGATCCTGCTGGTCAATGACGTGGTTGTCACTCCCGACGGAACTGCCTGGCTCACCGAGAGCCTCGCCGGGAAGCTCTATCGGTTACCGCCCGGGGCCGAAGCACTGGAGATCTTCCTCGAGCTCCCCCAGTTCGGTTTCGCCAACGGCATTGCAGCCTCCGGCGATGGGCGGACCATCTACGTCGCCCACGCAGAGGGACTTTCCGCCATTGATGCGGCCACAGGTGCGGTCGAGCGAGTCGTTCCGCAAGGCGATCTCACACTGGTCTCGGCTGACGGCTTGAGTTGGGCGGAGGGTAGGCTGATCCTGGTGCAGAACCAGCCCTCGCTCAACAACCGGGTGGTGTGGATCGAGCTCGATGCAACGGGCCGGCAAGCAACGCACCTTCACCAGCTGAACATCGGCCTTGCGGAGGGTTTGGATCCCTACACCAGCGCGGTCAGTGACGGCTTCGTGTTCGTCACCGCCTCGCCTCCGATCGATGCTGAAGCGGACCTGGAGGACTTTCCTCCACCCGCAATCGTTCGGATTCCGCTTTGAGCGGGACGGCAGCCCAGGTCCTGGGTCCTGGGTCCTGGGTCCTGGGTCCTGGGTCCTGGGGAAAATCCTACATGCCCAAGTCCCAAGCCCCGGGCCGGGAGTGTGGGAGGGGGATCACGCGGCCACTTTGTCCCATTCCGAGGGCGGCGCATCCATGGCCAGGGCCAGGCCACCGTCGGCCCCGACATGGAGAGGGTCGGCGACCACCCTGACCCGACCACCGCCAACTTCCTCGAGGGCTTCCTGCAGGGCCAGTCCGAAGCCGCGAATCAGACCGCTACCCCCGGAAAGAATCACGTTGTTGCGCACCTTGTCCTGATACTCGGGCTGCACCCGCGAAATCAGATCCAGCATGGTCTCCCTGACAGCTGGAAGCAAGCTCTCGCAGGCCGCCCGCATCGGCTCGGTTGCGTCGAACTCCGTGGGGCGTCCCTGGACCGGCGCCACGATCCATACCTTCTCGATGGGCTCTCCCATGAAGCTGAACCTCTCCTTCCACTCGCGGGCCATGTGGAGTGAGATCTTCGCGTCTGGGTACTTGGAGGTGATCAGCCGGTGGAGCTGCTCGTCCACATGATCGCCGGCGATGGGCAGCGTACGCTGGTCCTCCTCTAGAGGGTACCTGCCGTGCATGACACAGAAATCCGCTGTGCCGGCTCCGATGTCGATGATCAATGCGTTGACCAGCGACTCCAAGCCGTAGGCCACTGCAAAGGGCTCGGAAACGATCATCAACGAGTCCACGATTCCTTTGAGCGCGCTGCGCAGCTGCTGCTTGTTGACTCTCAGGGCCTCCGCCGGAACGCCAACCACGGCTTGGATCAGCAGACTCTCCCGATCAGCCCCCGCCAGGGCCAACGAGACCAGATGCTTCAGCAGCTCGCGCACTGCCAGAACATCCTTCTCCGACCCCTCTTTGATCAGCCCCCGTTCCAACGGCCGGTGTAGATCCAGCATCAGGCGATTGTCGATCGCCTCCTTCCCCACCAGCACATCTCTCTTCAGAACCTTGCTGGCCACCATGTCGAGAGGCCATCCAACGTAGCTTTCAACCGCCTGGCGGACGCCGTTCGAAGCCGACACCGAGCTTCTGGAAGTGCCCAAATCGACTCCCAGATTGAGCACCCTCTCGCTTCCCTGCTCTGGTGTGTCTTCGGACATCGATCAACCCTCGAGGCGGTTGTTGGACTGGCCGAGGCTGCGGGCATAGATCTGAATACCCTCCACGATGGCCTCGGCGAGATACTGACGGTAGATCGGCGTCATCAGGAGCCGGGCTTCGACGTCGTTGGACACACAAGAGACCTCGGCCAGGATGGCGGGCATTTCGGTGTGGGTCAGGACACCAAAGGGCGCACTCTTGACGCCGCGGTCCCGAACCTTCGAGTTCACGGCCTTCAGCGATTCGTAAAGCGCCTGCTGCATGGCGCCCGCCAACTGCCGGGACTCCTCTTGCCTCACCCCGGCGTAGACCTGCTCCAGGATGTCTCGGAAGTCGGCCAACGAGTAACCCGAGTTCTGGTTCTCTCGCGCCGCCAGGGCTTCCAAGTAGGGGTCCTCGGTGGCGCCAAGAAAGAAAGTCTCGACACCCCGGACCTCCCGATTTTCGATCCAGTTCACGTGAATGGAGACAAAGATGTCACCCCTGGCCTCGTTGGCCAACTCGGCTCGCTGCTTGAGCGAGAAATCGACATCCCGCCGGCGCGTCATCACGACCTTGTACGAGTAGCTCTCGAGCAGGCTCTGGACGCGCTGGGCGATGTCCAGTGTGATCTCCTTCTCGATGAGGCCTGTCGGTGAGACCGTTCCTTCGTTGTCTCCTCCATGGCCTGGATCCAGCACCACGGTGTGCAGCGCCAGAGGCAGCACGGACGGATCGATCGGCTGGGGCGTCACCAGGGAACGGCCCGTCTCGATCGGCGGCAGCGGCTCCATTTCGCTGAAGACCCTGGGGGCCTGTGTGGAGGTCCTGGCGCCTTGAGCCCCATCCAACCAGACGTCTTCCCGCCACTCGGCGGCCACGGTCGACAAGACGTAGGAGGAGGTGAACAGGGCAGCCGGAAGCGCGACCAGGAAGAGTACCCGAGCCACGGTCAGCACCGTCCGGAGACGGCGTCCCCGTCGTCGGGGGCGAGCTCCCTCGATGGTTTCGAGATTGTCGCGCACCACCTGACGAATCATGCGACGCTTGATTCGGTCTTGCCTCGCCATCGACATATGGAAATCTAGTCAGTCGTCCTTCGAACAGGAATGGAGCCCTTCACAGCCATCGGAACTGCCCCTGGATCGCCTGCCCAAGAGATGCCGCCAGTATATCTAATCGCCATATTTCCATATCTCTCTGCATCGCCGAAGACGTGACACCATCTGAGCCCCGGGCCGCCTTCGACTGCTAGGATCGATCGACCGATTCAGGACCCCATCACTCATGAGCGAGGACAGAAGACAGCCGGGACAATCCCTGTTGACTGAAGCCCCGGGCAGGCCTGTCAGCAATGCCGAAAAGCCGCCGGAGGTCAGTCGCCAGGCCGAAGACTATGTCTCCAGCCACCATAGTCGCCTCGTCGACGAGATCAGCCGTCCCCTCGAAGGCGGCGATCCTCGCGAGGCGGCAGCCCTCTGCGCGGAGGTCACCCGGCGACTTCTTCTCGATTTCGCGCCAGCTCTGACACTGCTATCCGGCACCGAGCGCCGCCGGGTACAGGCGCTCGCCACCTACGCCTTCACACTCTTCGATTTCGCTCGTCAGGGCGGGCTCGAAGGTGAGCGGCTGGCCCAGATCAATCGCTGGGAATTCACTTTGGAGGCTGCCCTCACTGGCGATCCCCAGGGGCAGCCCGTCTTCCTCCAGATCGCTCGACTCGAGCAACACATCCCCTGGTCGCGCAACGGCTTCGATCGATTGATCAGCGCCGCTCGTCGCCGAGCCACGGTTCGTCGACCCGCCACCGCCGAAGCGGCAGAGCGCGACAGTGCCGAGCTGGGTGGAGCGCTGGCGGAAGTGCTCGTCGGCCACCCGCCAACTCCGGCGCTCGAAGCCATGGCGGCTGCCTTGTCGCGGATCCTGTCGTTGCGGATGCTGGGAGAGGATCTCCGGCGGCACCAGGCCAGGCTCCCTGTCAACGAGCTACCAGAGACCTGGGAGGCGACAGCAGAAGGAGACGACGAAACCCTCGCCCAAGCCGTTCATGCCGAGTGCACCAGGATTCGCCCTCTGCTGCTGCGATCGGCGCAGGCCGTTCCGGACCTACCGCCAGACTACCGACGCTGCGGCAAGTACCTGCTCCTGGCAGGAGTTCGCCTGCTGAACCTGTTGGAGGAAGCCGGCGCTGATCTGCGGCTGAACTCTCCGCAGCTGGGGGCCGCTTCCCGTCTCTCCCTGCTGATGCGCGCCCGCTGGCTGCCACTCGAACGTCTCTGAGCCTTGTGAGCTAGGGCTTTTCGGCAACCAGAATCTTGGAAGCCGCTCGCCAGCCCAGCGCCAACGGCCCCACCCCGGGTCTCTCCAACTGCATGGTGTCGGCGGCCTCGTCGCGACCAGTAACCATGAGCCGGCTACCGGGCTTCAGATGTTCGGTCTCCACCAACTGGAGGAAGTCGGCAGTCTGATCGGTGACCCGGGCGATCTGCAGCCAGACATCCAGCGGACAGTCGAGCAGGCTCTGCAGCTCTCGATGCTCCACCTCTCCACCCGCCGTTGGGATCGGGTCACCATGGGGATCCACATCGGGCTCCCCTAGCATGGCATCCATGCGCTCGATGATGCGATCCGACACGGCGTGCTCCAGCAGCTCCGCTTCGTCGTGCACTTCCGCCCAGTCGAGACCCATGACCCGAACCAGAAACAGCTCTACCAGTCGATGACGGCGCAGCACATGCACCGCCAGCTGACGTCCGGGATCCGTGAGGGACACCCCAGAATAGGGCTCATAGCTCACCAGACTGCTGTTGGCCAGGGTCTTGAGCATCGCCGTCACCGTGCCGGGAGCGACACCCAGTGCGGCCGCGATCTGGCCGGTGCTCACAGGCTGATCGGGTGCCTCCTGCTCAGCCAGCAGGATGCACTTCAGATAGTCCTCGACAGTGCTCGTCGGCATCAGTGTCAGGGAGACCGATCCGGCTCAGTAGGACTCACCGGGCTGCAGAGTGATCACTTCGGTGCGCCCGCCGAGCTGGGTGAGCGCCTCCTCCAGCTCAACAGGCGTGCCGGTAAGGATTGGAAAGGTCTGCCAGTGAATCGGAATCACCTTGCGAGCCTCCAGGAACCGACAGGCTCGGGCGGCGGCCTCCGGACCCATGGTGAACAGGTCACCGATAGGCACGAATGCCAGCTCCGGGCGATGCATCTCAGCGATCAGTTGCATGTCCGAGAAGAGTCCCGTGTCACCAGTATGGTAGAAGGTGAATCCACCTGCCAGCTCGACGACGTAGCCGCTCGCCGTGCCACCGTAGAGAATCTGGTCGCCATCCAGGATGCCGCAGGAGTGATCGGCCCTGACCATGGTCACCTTGCAGCCCAGCACATCCTGGCTGCCGCCGATGTTCATCGCGGAGGTGTTCGCCACGCCCTTGCTCTCCAGCCAGTGGCAGGTCTCGAAGTTGGCGACGACGATTTCGGGCCCGTAGCGCGCGGCCAATTCCACCGCATCGCCGATGTGGTCGAAATGGGCATGGGTCACGAGCATCGCGTCGATACGCTCGAACTCGTTCAGCTCTTCCGGACAGGCGGGGTTGCCCTGCACCCAGGGATCGATAAGCACTACCTTGCCGTCCGGCAGGTCACATCGAACGGTGGCATGCCCCAGATAAGTGAATCTTGGTCGATCTTGCTGCGTCATCATCTTCCTCCTCGAGGCTTGCAAGACTCCTCAATCAGACCCTGCAACTCCTGGCAGGGACCTCTTTAGATGCTCCATCTAATACCGTACCACCTCGGGGGCCCGTGCACTGCCAGCTTGACAGATCGTGAGTGGATCTCTATCTTGTGAGCAGAAGGTCCACCAAGATCACTATGTTTACTCGAAGAACCATCTACGTTCTGACGGGACTCTTGCTTCTCTTGTCCTCGCCAGTTGCCTGGGGCTGTGACTCCGCGGACTCGGGCGTCTGCCAGATGTCTGCCTGCCCCATGGCCGGTACCGGCGCCTCCATGCCTGGCTGCCACGATGCAGCCAATGAGTCACCAGATCGGGGGTCCTTGGCCCCCGCTGCAAACGCTTGCTGCTCGGCTCCGCTCGATCGCGAGCCGATCGATTCGGCTCCGACCGCTCAATTCGACCCGTCCTCCTCACTCCTATTAGACGAGGTGACGTCGATCGATCCCCAGCCGTGGCTCGCGCCACTGGTGAGCTCCGATGCGACCATTGCATCTCAGAGACACGAGCTGGGACGCTACACCCTCCTGTCTTCCTACTTGCTCTGATCCTCCTCTGAAGTGACCTCGAGCCGTCTCGTCACCGGTGATGGTGGCGAAACCTCTAACACAGGTCTCTTTGGAGGACTGAGGTGCATTCAAGGATCGGCATCAATCTTGTTGCGGCAACGCTTTTAGCCACGATCGCAACCGGACAGCAGGCAGACCCAGACAGTTCCCACTCGCCAACTGGCGAGAGGACGACGGCCGCCCCGATCGAGGCGCCGGCCGATCGGCTTCTGGAGTCGCAGACAGACAATCAGCTCAAAGCACTTGTTGCCGACGCCTTGGATCGCAACCCAGGTGTCGCCAGGGGGCTCGCACAGGCACGCGCAGCCGAACATCGCGCCTCGAACGTAGGAGCTCTTCCTGATCCCGTCGTAGGTATCACCGCATTTCTGAAGAGTCCGGAAACGCGGACAGGACCTCAGGTGCTGACTTTGAACTATCTGCAGAGCCTACCCTGGCTCTCGAAGTTCGATCTGGAAGAACAGGCGAATCTCCTCAATGCGACCGCACTCTACGCCGATGTCGAGGCCAAGCGACTCGCTCTCGCCACAGAAGTTCGCCGCCTCTACTACGAGCTGGCCTTCCTGGTGCGACACAAGGAGATCACCCAGGATTTTGTCGATCATCTCCGCCAGCATGAGGAGATCTCGCAGGCGCGCTACGCGACAGGTACCGGCGCCAGCCAGGATGTCATCAAGATGCAGGCCGAGATCACTCTCGCAGAGAACCTCCTGTTGGACATCGATCTGCGCCGGGTCGACCTGGAAGCCACCCTCAACGACCTGCGAGATCGTCCCGCTTCGACGACCCTGCTCCCGGCGTTGCTCCCGGAGGGCGAACAAGTCGCCCTCGACGTCGAGAGGCTAAGGGAATCCGCAATCCGCTCGCGACCAGAATTGACGGCTGCCGACGCCCGCATCGCCGCCTCCGAGGCGCGGGTCAAGCGGGCCGAGAAGGCTTTCCGGCCCGACTTCAAGGTCGGACTGACCTATACGTTCGTCGACCCGAGGCAAGACCAGGCGGGGATGATCTCGCCGCCCGAGGGCAACGGCGACGACATCTTCGGCATCCAGGGCGGCGTCAGCGTTCCGATCTGGCGCAAGAGAACCAGAGCTGGTGTCGAAGAGGCAAGCCAGATCGAGCTTGCCGCCCGGGAAGGCAAACGGGATGTCCTGGCCGGTATCGAATCTGCGATCGGCGATCTCATGCAGCGGATACCGCTCACCTGGCAACAGTTCCGCCTGCTCGAGGACATATTGATCCTGCAGGCTGAAGAGTCAGTCCAGTCGGCCCAGTACGGCTATGTATCCGGGACCTTGAACGCACTCGATCTACTGGATGCGGAACATGTCCTGTTCAGGGCCGAGACCTCGATTGCGCGTGCGCAAGCCGACTATTCCATCCGCCTGGTCCAACTCGAGGGGGTGGTGGCAGAGCCTCTGCAACAGATCTCAATGACGGAGCAATCCAAGCCATGACATCACTTGCCAAATCTGAGAATTCCCGTGGGAAGCAGGTGCTGTGGGCACTGCTGTTGGTCGCTTTCAGCTTTCTGCTCTTCTATCTACTGTTCTTCGACCCCTGGGGTCTGCATCCAGTCGATGGGTGGCTGCAATCCCGCCTCGACTATCACGCCGGCACGATGGAGATGGTCTCCGAGGAACAGGGAGAACAGCTTTGGACCTGCTCCATGCATCCCCACATTCTCGAGGACGAGCCCGGCGAGTGCCCGGTCTGCGGCATGGCCCTCGTGCCTTTAAGTGGAGGTGGACAAGAAGGATCAGCCAAGAGATCTCCGGCGGCAGGAGGCGAGCGGGAGATCCTCTTCTATCGCAATCCGATGAACCCCACCATCTCTTCACCGGTTCCGGCCAAGGACGAGATGGGGATGGACTACGTGCCGGTCTATGCAGACGAGGCGAACCAGGCCGTTGATCAGGGCCCGACGGTCAGCATCAACCCGGTCGTCGTCCAGAACATGAACGTTCAGACCGCGGTCGTCGAGCGGCGCGACCTGAATCAGGAGATCCGCACTGTCGGTTACCTCGAGTACGACCAGGAGCGCATGGTCACCGTGACCACGAAGTACTCCGGTTGGGTCGAGAAGGTCTACGTCAACTACGTTGGCGAGCCCGTGAAGAAGGGCCAACCTCTATTCGAAATCTACTCTCCTGAGCTCGTTCAGACCGAGCAGGAGCTGCTGTCGGCCATCCAGTACGCCAAGAAGTTCGACAGCACTAACGCCGAGGCGGGGCGTCGGGCCAGCGCGTTGGTCGACTCGGCTCGGGAGCGTCTCCGCTACTGGGATATCTCCTCCGAGCAGATCGACAACCTGGAGCGCACTGGGGAGGTCTTCCGGACCTTGCAGGTCGTGGCGCCGGCAAGTGGCCTGGTCATGAAGAGGATGGCGGGGCTCGAGGGCATGGCGGTCCGGCCTGGGATGGAGGTGTACCACATCGCCGATCTGCGCTCGATCTGGTTGTCCGTCGAGGTCTTCGAGCACCAGCTGGCCCAGATCGACATCGACAGCGTGGCCGAGCTCGAATTGACCTACTTCCCTGGCGAGGTCTTTCGCGGCACCGTTCGCTACATCGAGCCGGAGTTCTCCGAAGCCACTCGGACGCTGCGCATGAAGGTCGAAGTCCCCAACCCGACCGGGCGTCTCAGGGCCGGAATGTTCGGCACCGTCCGCTTCCACCCCACAGCCGCCCAGCAGGCGCTGGTCGTTCCAACGCAGGCCGTCCTCAGGACTGGGCAGCGCAGCATCGTGATCGTCGACCTGGGAGAAGGGAGCTTCGCACCTCGGGAGATCACGACCGGGCACGAAGGGGGTGGTGAAGTCGAGGTTCTCGAGGGTTTGAACGAAGGGGATCGCATCGTGACCTCATCGCAGTTTCTCATCGACTCGGAGTCGAGCCTACAAGCGGCGGTGCAGAAGATGATCGCGCAGCGCTCTCAACAGAAAGACCACTAAAGGGGATTGCCATGTTGGATCGAGTTATCGAGTGGTCTCTCAGAAACCAGCTGGTCGTCATAGTGGGCTTGATTCTGGCGGTTCTGGGTGGCGTCTGGGCCATCCGCAACACCACGGTCGACGCGATCCCCGACCTGTCCGACGTCCAGGTGATCATCTTCACCGAGTTCGCAGGGCAGGCACCGCAGGTAGTCGAAGACCAGGTCACCTACCCCATCACCACGACGATGTTGTCAGTGCCATTCGCCAAAGTCGTCAGGGGCTATTCCTTCTTCGGCTTCTCGTTCGTGTACGTGATCTTCGAAGATGGCACGGATCTCTATTGGGCTCGTTCCCGAGTCCTGGAATACCTCTCGGGCCTCTCGAGACAGCTGCCTGCTGGTGTGGCTCCTCAGCTCGGCCCCGATGCTACCGGAGTGGGCTGGGCCTTCATGTACGTTCTCAACTCCGAGAATCACTCGCTTGCCGACCTGCGGAGCTATCAGGACTGGTACCTGCGCTATGGCTTGACTTCGGTCGATGGCGTCGCCGAGGTGGCGTCGATCGGCGGCTTTGTGCGGCAGTACCAGGTCGAGGTCGATCCGGTACGGCTGCGCGCCTACGGGATTCCGATCGATCAGGTGAGAAAGGCGATTCAACGATCCAACATCGATGTTGGTGGACGGGTCGTCGAGCTAGCCGAGAAGGAGTTCATGGTTCGGGGACTGGGTTACGTGAAGAACGTGAAGGATCTCGAGACCATCGTGCTGACCGCGTCCCCAGGTGGGGTACCCGTGCTGCTCAGAGATGTGGCGCGGGTCACCATCGGGCCCGAAATCCGTCGCGGTCTGGCCGAGTGGAACGGTGAAGGGGAGACTGTGGGCGGCATTGTTGTGGTTCGCTGGGGGGCCGACACGCGAACGGTTATCGAGAACGTGAAGGAGCGCCTCGAGGAGCTCAAGGCCGGCCTCCCTGAAGATGTGGAGATCTCCATCGCCTACGACCGAACTGGCCTGATCGATCGCGCCGTGGAGACGTTGACCCGCACCCTGCTCGAGGAATCGATTGTTGTGGCGCTGGTCTGCCTGGTCTTTCTGTTTCACTTCCGCTCGGCACTGGTCGCGATTATCTCCATTCCAGTCTCGATTCTCCTCGCATTCATCATCATGAAGATCCAGGGAATCGGCGCGAACATCATGTCTCTGGGAGGCATCGCGATCTCGATCGGTGTGCTGGTGGACGCGGCCATCATCATGGTCGAAAACGCCCACAAGCACTACGAGGAGTGGCAGGGGAAACGATCCCACCTGGAGATCATCACGAAGGCGGCTCAGGAGGTGGGTCCAACCCTCTTCTTCACGCTTCTAGTAATCACGGTCTCATTTCTGCCGGTCTTCACCCTCGAAGCGCAGGAGGGTCGTCTTTTCAAACCCCTGGCGTTCACGAAGACCTACTCCATGGCCATGGCCTCTATCCTGGCCGTGACCGCCGTACCCGTGCTCATGTTCTGGTTCGTCCGAGGCAAGATCCGCAGCGAGGACCGTAACCCGGTGTCCCGCGCCCTCCGTTTCCTCTACACCCCTGTCCTCAATTGGGCCCTACGATGGCGATGGATGGTGATCCTCGCGATGGTCGCGATTCTTGCCGTGACCCTTGTTCCACTGCAGAGAATCGGCTCCGAGTTCATGCCACCGCTGTGGGAAGGGGATCTGCTCTACATGCCGACGACGTTTCCGGGCATTTCCATCACCAAAGCGAAGGAGCTCCTGCAACAGACCGACAAGATCATTAAAACCTTTCCAGAAGTCGAAACAGTATTTGGAAAGGTCGGACGTGCCGAGACCGCCACCGACCCGGCTCCTTTGTCGATGATCGAAACGACCATCGTGCTCAAGGATCCATCGGAGTGGAGACCCGGCCTCACCAAGGAAGACCTGATCGCCGAGCTCGACCAGGCCATCCAGATACCCGGCTTGACCAATGCCTGGACCATGCCGATCAAGACCCGGATCGACATGCTATCGACGGGCATCAAGACACCGGTCGGTATCAAAGTCGCGGGTCCCGACCTGACCACGCTCGAGCAGATTGCCGAGCAGGTCGAAACCGTGGTCAAGCCCCTGCCAGGCACGCTCTCGGTGTACGCCGAGCGGGTGATGGGTGGCTCGTATATCGATTTCGAGATCGATCGGGAGGCCGCCGCACGCTTCGGCATCAAAGTCGGCGATATCCAGGACGTCATTCAATCGGCGGTCGGTGGAATGAACGTCTCCTGGACGGTCGAGGGTCTCGAGAGATATCCGATCAATGTCCGCTATCCACGGGAGCTTCGGGATTCCCCGTCGACGCTGAAGGAAGTGCTCGTCGCATCACCTTCAGGAGCGCAAGTTCCCCTTGGCCAGTTAGCCGAGCTCGTGATTCGAACAGGACCTCCAGGAATCAAGACGGAAGGCGCCCGCCCCAATGCCTGGGTTTATGTGGACTTGAGGGGCATCGACGTCGGCGGCTGGGTAGAAAGGGCAAGACGCGAGGTGGCCGAACAGGTAGATCTGCCTCCAGGCTACAGCATCTTCTGGTCGGGCCAGTACGAGTACATGCAGCGGGCCAAGGCTCGCCTGCTGGTCATCGTGCCGATCACCCTGATCTTGATCTTCCTGATCCTGTACTTCCACACGAAGTCGCTGGTCAAGACCGCCATAGTTCTATCGGCGGTTCCCTTCGCGTTGGTGGGGTCGATCTGGCTGATGGACTGGCTGGGCTACAACTGGTCGGTTGCAGTCTGGGTCGGAGTGATCGCCCTGGCCGGGCTGGCAGCTGAAACCGGCGTGGTGATGCTGCTGTATCTGGACATCGCCTACGAGAACTGGAAGAGCAGGGGCAGGATGAGCACGTTCTCCGACCTCCGGGAGGCCGTGGACCACGGTGCCGTCCAACGGATCCGACCCAAGACCATGGCGGTCGTGACGACCTTCATCGCCCTGGTCCCGATCCTGTGGTCCTCCGGCACGGGTGCGGACGTGATGCGGCGAATCGCAGCGCCGATGGTCGGCGGCCTGTTCACCTCCTTCATGGGCGAGCTGATTGTCTTCCCCGCCATTTATTTCGTGTGGCGTGGAATCGGGTTGAAGCGCACTCCACTTTTCGAAACCCCAGAAGAACTGCACAAAGGAACTACTGAAGAAGGAGAAGAAGCATGAGAGAGCATCAAGACGGCCATGAGAGCAATCACATGGATCTCATAGTCACCATTACAGGGTGGGAACGGCCGCATCAAAAGAGAATCGACGGGCCGACGATCCTGATTGGATCGCCGCGCCCGCCGACAGTATCTTCGAGCTGAAACTTCGCTTCAGCCGACTGTTACCACTTGAAGGCGATGCCGCCGTTGACCTCGAAGCCCTTTATGTCGACAACTTGCTTGACTCCCGAAAAGCCCAGGTCGTTGCCGAGGATCTCGAACTTCGCCTGGCGGAACATCGCCTCGCCGACGAGCGCGAAATGCGTGCTGATTGGAAACTCGAGACCGCCGACAAGGTAGTAGCCCCACTCGTCGTCCAAGGTCCCCAGCTCCTTGTGATTCTCGATTCGATCCAGCTCCGCGGAGAGAATCGTGCCGCCTCCCCCGATGTACGGATTCAGCTTGTTCCCAGACCTGTGGCTGAAGTTGTAGGTGAAGCCCAGATCCCATGCAGTGACCCGCAGATCGGCTCTGTCACCGACGTCGTTTTCCGCCTCGAAATCGCTGAAATGACTGCCCCGGAACTCGATCTCCATACCCTTTCCGAGGTAGAAATCGACCCAACCGCCAAGGCCTAGCGAGTCGCTTGCATCCTCGCTAGTCCACCAGGCGCCATAGACGCCTGCGCTACCTGCCATGGCGGGAGCCGTCAGCAGGACAGCAAGACCCAACGTCATCAACGCCTTCTTCATCTCGAACCTCCCTTTCCAGATTCCCACCTCAGCCGACGGCCGAAGCCGGGATCTCGTTTCCGGTATAGCTCTAGCATTTTGATTCTTAGACAAAAGTCCTGAGAAACGCAAGGACGGCCTCCACAGTCACCTGAGAAGAGCCTGGCACGGCAGCATGAGCGACTTCCACTCAACCTTTCATCTATTGCCCGTCAGGCAAGGCCGAATCCCCTGCGAAGGCCTCTTTCAACCAGTCGGCGAGGAGCGGAAATTCAGCCACCAGAACCGCCGCCTGAAGACTGCCCTTCTGCTTCCCAGCCAGCTTGAAAACCACTTTGGCAGGGGCCTTGCCTTCCTCTTCCGCGAGACGCTTGGCGGCCTCGTAGAACTGGGCTTCAGCCCACAGCCATTGGGTGAGCGACTCGGGTTCGAGAGCCTGGTTCAATGACAGGGCGCCGGGACCACCACCTCGTTCGGAGAAGCTGGCGAAGACCCCATCGACCTCCGCCAGTCGCCCAGCCTCGTGCTTCTGGACGAATGACCGCACCATCGCCTGGACCAGAAATCCCTCAATCCACGGCTGGTCGCCGGAGATTCCGCTACTGGCAAGACACATCTCGAAGGCTTCGACGACCGCCATCACGTTCTGCAGGGCGATGCTGGCCACTTCCTCCGGACTGCCTCGCAGTGCAGTGCCTTCGACAACAGGCAATCGTCGGCCCAACAGATCCCTCCAGAGTGCCACCGTTTGGGCGTCTCCCCAACTGGCAACGGCCAGCTCGGTACTGCTCATGTGCTGCGGCAGCCCATACGGGCGATCGACCTCGGCCGCCTGCCACTCTTCCGGCCCGAGAACGTAGACCACCAGGGGCATGGAGTTGTGAGCCCAACTCTTGCAGTCGGCAACCACCAACTCGAACCGATCTTGGCTGTGTGAGGCCCGATCCAGGGATCCTGGCGCATAGCGAACCTTGACCGAATCGCCTCTCAGGTCCAGCAGGAAGGAAAGGGGCGAGTAGCCACCCGAAGAGCTGGCCGAGGCGAGCAGGGGCAGCAGGCAGAGCAGAAGGGCTGCCGTCATTTTCGCCGACAGAACAACCACGGGGCCAACCTGTATCTTCTTCAAAACAGCCTCCATCATGGCAAGTCGAAAAGGACCGACCGGCTGGCGCATAGTCTAGCCTGAGAGGACACCTTTCTCCTGTGGAACTCGTTCACTCTCGGTCTGGAGAACCTCGCGTCGCTGCTACAATTTCCCGGTGCTCGCCTACAGAATCAGTCACCATGGTGGTCCCGAGGCGCTGGAGTGGTGCAAGCTGCCCCGGCCTGAGGTGCGCCCCGACGAGGTGCTCGTTCGAGTCCGTGCGTGCGGTCTCAATCACCTGGATCTTTGGGTCCGTAACGGTGTCGAAGGACATCGATTTCCCCTGCCACTGATTCCGGGTAGCGAAATCGCTGGTGAAGTTGAAGAAGTGGGAGCCGTCGCAATGGACCTCACTCCCGGGGAGCCCGTTCTGGTGGCACCTGGGGTCTCCTGCGGACTCTGCCCGGCCTGCCTCGCCGCCAACGATCAGTTCTGTCGCTCCTATGGGATCTTCGGAGAGGATCGCGACGGCGGCTATGCAGAGTACGTGGCCGTACCTCGCCGCAATATTCTTTGCCTTCCCGAAGGGCTGTCCTACGTGGAGGCCGCTGGTATTCCTCTTGTCTTCCTCACAGCCTGGCACATGCTCACCGCCCGTGCCGAGTTGCGCCCGCTGGAAGACGTGCTGATCCACGCGGCCGGCTCCGGAGTCTCCTCGGCCGGCATCCAGATCGCCAAGCTCCTCGGTGCACGGAAGATCATCGCCACCGCCGGCACGGAGGACAAGCGACTCCAGGCCGTTCAACTGGGCGCCACTCACACTTTGGATTACTCGACAGGGAAATTCGCCTCGAATGTAAGAAAAATCACCGCAGGCAAAGGCGTAGAAGTTGTCTTCGAACATGTCGGAGGACTTGTCTTCGAGGAGAGCTTGAAGGCACTGGCCTGGGGCGGTCGCGTGGTGCTTTGTGGTGCCACAAGTGAAGCCATGGCCAAAGTCAACCTCCGGGCCGTGTTCTTCAAGAGTCTGTCGATTCTCGGCTCGACCATGGGCAGTCTCGCCGAACTGAGGGAAGTCCTGAGATTCTTCGACACCGGTCCGTTGAAACCGGTGGTCGACCGCACACTGCCCTTGGAAAAGGCGCCCGAGGCCCAGGAGCTTCTGACCGACCGTACCCTGTTCGGCAAGGTCGTGCTCACCGTGGGAGACCCGGAGGTCGCGTGCAGCCCGCCAGCCCCGAAAACCGCCACCTCTGCCAACGAGAGCGAGGCCACTCCATGAGCCGACAAGCCCAACCGGAGATTCGCACCATTACCGTACTTGGAGCCGGAACCATGGGACGGGGAATCGCTCACGTGGCCGCATTCGGAGGTTACGAGACCTGCCTGTTCGACATCTCAGGCGATGCTCTCGAGCAGGCCCGTAGCGCCATCTTCAACAATCTCGAGAAGGGCGTTGAGCTGGGCAAAGTGGATCCGGCGATCGCGCAACGTGCCCGAGAGCTGCTCGACTTCCACCCCGATCTCTCCGCCGCCGTTTCGGGTGCAGATCTGGTGATCGAAGCGGTACCCGAGTCGATGGAGCTCAAGATCGACACCTTCCAAAAAGTCGTTCAGTCGGCCCCGAAGCACGTGCTGCTCGCATCCAACACCTCGGCGCTGTCGATCACCGAGATGGCCTGTGCCCTGGACAGGCCGGAGCGATTCGCCGGTATGCACTTCTTCAATCCGGTCCACATCATGCGACTCGTCGAGCTGGTGAAAGGACTCGAAACGGACTGGGAGACGCTCCAGGCGCTGCGTGAAGTGGCCGAGACGATGGGCAAGGAAGTCGTGGAGGTGAAGGAATCGCCCGGCTTCGTGACCTCGCGCATCAACGCACTCATCGGCAATGAGGCCTTCCGCATGCTGCAGGAGGGCGTTGCCAGCGCCTCCGACATCGACAAAGCTCTGAAGTTGGGCCTCAACCACCCCATGGGACCTTTCGAGATGATCGATCTCGTGGGGCTGGATGTCAGGTTGTCGGTCCTCGAGCGCCTGAGTCGGTCTCTGGGAGAGCTCTACCGACCCAACAATCTTTTCCAGCAGTATGTCCAGGCTGGACGCCTGGGTCGGAAGGTGGGTCGAGGGGTCTACGAATATGACGAGAATGGCAAGAAGATCGATTGAACAGAGATCCAGGACAAGGAGACAGCCATGACGGCCTTGCAAGATCGCGTCGCGCTGGTCACCGGATCGAGTAGTGGCCTGGGATTTGCCGCCGCTCGAGCGCTCGTCGACCTCGGCGCCCGCGTGGCGCTGAACAGCCGCGGAGGAAAGAAGCTGGAGTCCGCTCATCGGTCGCTGTCCGCCGGGGGCGGCGAGGTCGTGGCCATCCCAGCCGACATTCGACAACCCGACGAGCTCGCGAACCTCGTAAGCGAAGTCGAGGAACATCTCGGCCCTGTCGATATCCTCGTTGCCAATGGGGGCGGTCCCCGCGTCAAGCCAGCAATCGAACTGGACGAGACCGATTGGCAGGAGGCCCTGCCCCTGGCCTTTCTGTTCGTGCCCCGGCTCTGCAGGTTGGTCTTGCCGGGGATGAGACGCCGCGGTTGGGGTCGCATCGTGGCCATCAACTCGGTCTCGGCGAGGCAACCGATTCCGCGCCTTGCCCTCTCCAATGCTCTGCGACCCGCCGTTCTCGGCTATCTAAAGACGCTGGCGCTAGAGGTGGCTGCCGACGGCGTTACTGTCAACTCCGTGCTTCCGGGCTACACACGAACCGAGCGGCAGGTGGAGTTGGCTACCCAGGTGGCTCAACAGACCGGCCAGGATGCGGACGAAATCCTGGCAGCGCAGGGGCGGGACCTGCCGATTGGCCGGATGGCAGAACCTTCGGAAATCGGCGAGGTGATCGCGTTTCTCTGCTCGCCGTCGGCGTCCTATGTCACCGGACAGGCCATGGCTGTCGATGGCGGCTATCTCAAGGGGCTCGCGTAGGACCAAGTGTCAGAGCATCGGAGGATTTGATCGATGAGACTCGAAACGACAGTCCTGGAACGAAGCACCTCGGGGGAGACCGACATCCTGGATCTGACAGGCGATGTCCAGGGCTTCCTCGCATCCACTGGCATCGAAGACGGCTGGGTGCTTGTCGCCGTGCCGGGCTCCACCGCCTCCGTGACCACCATCGAGTTCGAGAGCGGTGCTGTCAGTGATCTCAAGAAGGCAGTCGAGCGACTGGCGCCACGCAACGCCGAATACGACCACAACCTCAGATGGGGCGACGGCAACGGTTACTCCCACGTCCGTGCGGCCTTGCTGGGACCCTCGATGGTCCTACCGGTGACCGAGGGCCGGCTCGAGACAGGGACCTGGCAGCAGGTCGTGCTCTGCGACTTCGACAATCGGCCCAGAACACGGCGCATCCATTTGCAGGTGATGGGGACTTGAAATCGTTCCCAGATCCGCGCTGGCGAAGGTCCATCCATTGAATCCCGTTCTTGCCTCCCTGATCACAGTCGCGGCGCTGGCCGCCGTGCATGTGAGCGCCGGAACCGTGGCGTCCCTCGAGCGCCGGTGGCAACCGAGGGCCCTGTCGGCCGCGGCTGGGATCAGCGTTTGCTGGGTCCTCCTGGATCTGCTCCCCGATCTCGCCAAACGACAGGTCCTGATCGACAACCGAGGATTCCTGCCTGGACTCCAGCACCACATCTACATCCTCGCGATGGTCGGTCTGACGATGTTCTATGCCGTGGAGACCGTTTCCAGAAACTCGCGCCGCAAAGGCCGTCGTTCGGGGACCCCAGAGATCACAGGGAATGGAGCCTTCTGGTTCAGCATTCTGTCCTTCTCTGTCCTCAACGCTTCGATTGGATATGCGGTCGCCAGCCCGGGCGACGAGGCCGTGGAACCCCTCTGGTTGTTCGCGCTGGCGATGGGCCTGCACTTTCTGGCCAACGATTGGTCTTTGGTCGAGCACCACGGCAAGCGATACGAGCGTAAGGGGAGGTGGTTGGTTACAGGAGGCCTTCTTGCAGGCTGGCTGATCGGAGTCATACCTCGCTTCGACATACCACCCGCTGCGTTGGCCCTGGTGCTCGCCTTCATCGCCGGCGGCACCATCTTGAACATTCTCCGCAACGAGCTGCCGTACACCGATCGCTCGGCCGATCTCATCGCATTCATTCTTGCCGCGTCGGCCTACGCAGCCTTGGTGCTGGCCCTCGCCCCATCGGGGTGAATTCGCCCCGGTTGCCAAGCAAGTTCGCGCCTGTCCAGGGTTGCGCGCCAGAACTACCAAGTTCTCGCAAGCAGCTTGGATTCCCAGAACCGTACATACATACCAGTTGGTTTGTATTACAATGCTCAAGACCAAATCGCGTGCAGAACCCTAGAACCCTCAGATCACCCATTCAATGGCTACAAGAAGGGATCCCGCGACTACCAAGCAACGGCTTCTCCAGGCCGTTTTTCGGGTATCTCATCGGGAAGGGTTTCGATCGGCGGACCTGGCAGCCATCCTCACTCGGGCCGGGGTCACCAAGGGCGCGCTCTACCACCATTTCGGAGGCAAGGCCGAGTTGGGTCACGAAATGGTCGACCAGGTAGTCCGAGATTGGATCCTCGACCGTTGGCTCCATTCTGTCGAGAAGGCCGCCGATCCCATCGATGCCCTGATCGATTTGGCCCGGAAGTCCGAGCAGGAAGTCACTCCCGAAAGGCTGGCACTGGGCTGTCCACTCAACAATTTGAGCCAGGAGATGTCGGCTATCGATGAGGGTTTCCGTCAGAGGCTCTCCGCCATCTATCAGGAGTGGCGCGACGGGCTGCAAGTGCTCCTGGAGAGAGGCCAGCGGAATGGGACCGTTCGAGAGGATGTGGACGCCCTATCCGCCGCCACGTTCATCGTCGCCTCCTGGGAGGGGTCCATCGGCCTGGCGAAGTGCGAGCTGAGCACCGACGTCCTGTCCGCCTGCCGCCTGGGCATCGAGCGTTACCTCGAAACGCTGCGCCCCAACAATCCGTCAACTAGATGAGGCCCATCCGGGTGGTTCGCAGGCGCGCTCGGGCCCAAAGACGCCTGGTCGTTGCGGAGGGGTTCGACGTGGGGCCCCCAGGGGGCTATCCTCCCTTCCACAGCAACCAACCCCCTGGAGGTCCCCACGTCGAACCCCTCTGTAGGTGGCGAGACCTCGTACGCGACCCTGCCCCTCTGTGACATTGGAAATCGTCCTCTACGCCCCTACGTCCTAGGCCCCCATTTGCCTCCACTGGTGCCAGAGTTCGTGCGGGTGGCTCGACAGGGGGCGCCTCGTCGAGCGCGGCGCCAGGACTATCAAAGTGCACAACAGATCAGGCGCGATGACGAGACGAGGTGGCGGCCTGGCCGTCGCAGTCCGAGTAGCCGACGCCGTCCCCCTGCGAGCCGCCCGTGCGGACCTCCACGAGATGAGAGTCATCAGTTCAGGACCCAAGCCCCAAAGGCCGGCCGAGACGCAGTTCGGCCGGTTCAACCCCCAAGCCCACAAAGATCGTCCAGGAGGCACGACCGGACGCCTCAACCCCTATCAGATAGAGTAGTTCTCGGTGATGGCAAGCTCTGATGCGGGCAGTGGCCCACCACGTCGTCGTCTGGCAGGCTGGGGATTCGAAGGCGAGTCCTTCCCTCCATCCGACTCTCTCCTCCAGTGGCTGGAGGAGAGACTTGGAAAGACGGTACCGTACCCGCGATTCGACCCCTCGAGCTTTCTGCCGGTCGATTCCCAACCCCTCCCCCGTCTCCCGTGCCAGATATCTCTGGAGCCGCTCGACCGGCTCGCTCATGCACGAGGTCAGGGGTTGCCCGATCTTCTACGTCTCCGAGCAGGAGCTGTCTCCGCCCTGCCCGACGCCGTAGCCCGCCCCGGCTCCGCAACCGAGATCGAGCCAACACTGCAGCTATGCAGCCAGCACGAAATTCGGATCATTCCCTGGGGAGGCGGCACTTCGGTAACGGGAGCGGTCAACGTGCTCCCGGGCCAGAACCCGGTCCTTTCTCTCGACATGGAAGGACTATCCGGACTCGAAGGGCTCGACTCCGAGTCGCGCCTCGCCACTTTCGGCGCTGGAGTTCGTGGTCCCGAGCTCGAGTCACAGCTGGCGCCTTACGGCCTCACCCTGGGTCACTTTCCTCAATCTTGGGAGCTCTCGACCCTCGGAGGTTGGATCGCTACGCGAGCCTCCGGTCAGGAGTCGCTCGCCAATGGTGGCATCGAACGTCTCCTGGCCGGAACCGAGGCGGTGACTCCCACTGGCAGGCTGGAGTTGGCAGCCATGCCCTCGACTGCGGCAGGACCCGACCTGAGGCAAGTCCTTCTGGGCAGCGAGGGGCGCTTCGGAGTCCTGACGCAGGCCACGGTCAGGGTAAGCCCGCTGCCCGAGTGCATGCATGTGGAGGCCCTTCTCCTACGCAGCTGGGAGGTAGGGCTCGAGGCGGTCAGGGAGCTGACCCAGACTCGCCTGCCCCTGCAACTCCTTCGACTCTCGGACGAGCCGGAGACCGAGGTTGCCCTGCGAGCCGGGCTCGCCGGCCACTCCCTCGTCGCGTCGCTGCTGCGGGGCTGGATTCGCTTGCGTGGCATTCGTGGCTCGGGATGCCTCCTACTGTGCGGTGCTGCTGGCAGCGTGGATGAGACCGAGCTCTGCCTCGATCGGGCAGCCGCCATCCTCCGGCGCCATGGAGCCGTCGCTCTCGGACGGCGACCGGGACGCCGCTGGCTCGAGGATCGGTTCCGCCACCCCTACCTGCGCGATTCCCTGCTCGACCGGGGCATCGCGACCGACACCCTCGAGACTGCTGCTCCCTGGTCTTCCCTACCGAGCCTGGCTCAGGGCGTTCGAGCGGCACTCGAGTCGGCACTGCAGGAGGAGCAGGAGGCGACCAGCGTCCTGTGCCACCTGTCGCATCCGTACCAGGATGGTGCCTCGCTCTACTTCACCTTCTTCTTCCGCTGCCCGACCGACGTCGACGAAGCACTCAGCCGCTGGGCCCATCTCAAGCGTCGCGCCACCGAGGCCCTGCTGAAGGCCGGCGGTACCCTTACTCACCATCATGGAGTCGGCCGCTGGCACGCCCCATGGTTGGACCAGGAGATTGGCAGCACAGGACATAGGCTCCTGGCTGCCGCTGCCCGAGCCGTCGACCCAGAAGGCATTCTCAATCCACAGGTATTGCTGGATCCAGAGGATCGACTGGAGGCCTGATCATGTTCCCCGATGGCTGGCACCGCCGCACCCTCGAAGCGTTGAACGAGCCCTTCGATCTGATCATCATCGGCGGCGGGATCACCGGTTGCGGAATCCTGCTCGATGCCGCTCAGCGCGGGTTGCGGCCTCTACTCCTGGAGAAGGGTGACTTCGCCTCGGGCACCTCCTCACGCTCATCCAAGCTCATCCATGGTGGTCTTCGTTACTTGAAGGAGATGCAGTTCCGGGTCACCAGGATGGCCTGCAGCGAAAGGGACCGGATGCTGGCGTTGAATCCGCTGCTAGTCCGACCTGTGCGGTTCATCTACCCGGCAAGTCATGGAGACCGCATTCCCGGGTGGACTGTCGATCTGGGACTCTGGATGTACGACCGCCTCACCCACCGCTCGGACAAGCACGCTCATCTCGAACGCCCCGAGGTCGAGGAACTGGCTCCAGGCCTCGACACCGACCGTCTCGAGCGGGCGATGATCTACACCGACGCGCTGACCGATGATGCCCAGCTGACCCTGGCGGTGGCGGCAACCGGTTGCGCCTACGGCGGTCGAGCCCTGACAAGGACCCAGGTCGTGGATGCCGTGCGGGATTCCACTGGCCGAGTGCGAGGGGTCTTGGTACGGGACCTCGAAAGCGGTAAGACCCATCGCATCGAAGCGCACCTGGTCATCAACGCTACCGGCGTCTGGGTGGATGAGATGCGGCAGATCCTGGGGATGGAGGGTGCACGGCTTCGTCCCTCACGAGGCTCCCACATCATCCTCTCGCCAGACCGCCTGCCCTTGAAGGCGGCCCTGACAGTACCGTCACCCGAAGACGGTCGACCGGTGTTCCTGATCCCCCATCCAGAGGGCGTCCTCGTAGGGACCACTGACATCTACCACGACGGGGGCCTGGACGACCCCCGCGTCACCAGGGCTGAGCTCCAGTACCTGTTGCAGACACTGCAATCGCACTTCCCCGAGAAGAGCTTCTCAGAAGAAGACATCGTCGCCTCGTTCGCCGGCTTGCGACCGATCCTCGGAACCCACACCGACAAACCGTCGGAGGCCAGTCGCGAGGAAGAGCTGTGGGAAGAGGAAGGTGTCCTGTCCATCGCCGGCGGCAAGCTCACCACCTGGCGGGCCATGGCCGAGGAGGCCGTAGACGAGGCCCTGCTGCTGCTGCCTGAAGAGATCGCCACCGCCGCCGCGCCCTGCTACACCTCGGGGACTCCCCTCCTCGGTCTGGCGCCGGCGGATCTCGCCAACCGACTGCAGCAGCTGGGCCAGGCCATCGATCCTCGCGTCGCCGATGGCATGGCGAGACGGCTGCGAAGCACTGCCTGGTGGGCGATTCGAGGAGCCCGCGAAGACAGTGATCTCGCTCCACTGATGGATGGCACCGATCTGACGGCCGCCGAGGTCCGCGCTCATCTCGCCTACGGAGGCGTCCTCCACCTCGAGGATCTGCTGCTGCGCCGAGTCCGCGTCGGGCTCTGGTCACCGGCGCTCGCGATGGAGTTGGCGACACACCTTCGACCCCTCTTCGAGGAGGCCAAGGGTTGGGATCACGATCGGTGGCAGCAAGAAGAAGAAGGATTGGCTAGCGCGCTCGACGCCTGGTCACCTCGGGGTGTCGTGGAGACCTGAGCAACGGCGGAGGATCGATCGTAGAGGCTCCGTACCTTCAAGACGATCGCGACCGGCCACAGAGCCCAGAGGCATCTAGGGCTCGGGGTCGGCAGGCGGTGGAACCGTGGGCTCCTCGTCCAGGTAGCCGGCCAGGTAGGCTCGCAACTCCGAACGACGCTGCGAATCGAGGCCGCAGAACTCCACCCCGATCTGGGTCGGCTCACCTCTGGCCCGCCGCCCGAGATTGGGAACGCTCGCGACTCTCGCCAGTGCTTCGATCGGGCTGTCCGGGAGTAGTACCTCCAGCGGCAGACGCGCCTCCAGCTCAGGGACGAAATCGGTCTCGATGAGCATGCCCGAGAGGCTCAGCTTGCGAACGGAGAACTTGTAGTCGCTGTCCAATTCGACGACTTGCGGCTGCTCCGGTGCGAAGCGCCCGAAAACACTGTCGTCCACCTCGACCACGGCATGGTCCCTGATGATCTGCCACAGCTCGTGTAAACGCTCGCCACTCAGCACCTGAAAGCGCAGGCCGGCCCGAAATACCGGCACGACGTCACCCGAGGAGTTCTTCTTGGTGTGCCTCAGCTTGCACCAGGCGACCGTGGCGACAAGCGTGACCCGGTGACCATTGTGGTCGAGATTGACACTGTAGCTGCGTCCGAATTGGAGATAGTCGTTCGTTTCGAGTGCCATGCCACCCAGACTCAGATTGACGACCCGAACCTCCATGGGTACCACCAGTCGTCCACCCAGACCGGCCACTTCGTAGCGACGATGACGACGCCTGCCTGCGGATTCGGAGCTCATCGCACCACCTCCGAGTCAGAATGCCCAGCACAGATATTCAAGGAGAACGTCCCGGTTGGATCGAGACCCGCGCTGATCGGATCGACCGACTGCGGGCACACCTCGACGCCCCCGGTGCAGGGCTCCCCCGCCACCAACTGGCCCAAGGCTTCTACCTGGGGATTCAGCTGGGGGAACCACGCCATGAAACGACCCCTCGCCTGCATTTCGTCGATCGCCTCCTCGGCACCGGCTCCCATGAATCGCATCTGGTAGTACGCCGTCAACCGGCCGGCGCGATGCCAACCGCGCCGACAGCGATAGGCGAGCTTGCGTCCCTCAGCCTGACCCTCTTCGATCCACTGATCGAAGGCCGCCAGGAACTCCTGGCTCACCGGGTGCTTTTCATTCTGGGCGAAGTTGTAGCGCACGCGTAGATTGGAACAGCTCTCTCGAAGCATCTCGCACTCCCGACCCACGGCCCCACCATCCAGCACCACGAGCTCTTCGACTCCTTCGTCGCAGAGTCGCGCCAGCTCCGCCCTGCTCAGCTGCCCGGATCGATAGAGCACGAAGCCGGTGGCAGCGTCCGAATCGACCCGATGGGGTGCCGCTGCACATCCGAGGCTCACGAGGGCCACCAACAGGCCAGTCAGTTGCATCCAATTCTGGACCCAGCCAGGCCTCTGCGGCTGCCGTCCAGCTCGGGTTGCCTTCGGCGGCAGGCTCACGGTCCCGGCAAGTGCGCGATCCAGTATCTGTCGGTCCTGTTCAGCCATTCTGAGCTTCGACTCAGTCCGAGGCGTCAGGGGCAGGTCCTGCCGCAACGGTAGTCTCATCGTTGCTCGCAGCCGCCTGACTCTCGAAGAACTCGATGAAGCGGGGCGAGAAGGGGCCCGCAGGTGGTCGATTGGCCGCATCGATCTCCAAACAGGCCGCCACCTCCGATTGCGCCGACTCCAGTAGCTCGGCACCGTCGCCGCCGCCCAGCTGATAGAGGGTGAAGCTCGCCGCCGCTCGCAAGATGTGTGCTTGGAGGGCGACCTTGCGAGACGCCGATTGGAGGCCGCCCAGCAGCTCCAAAGCTGCTTCATAGTCGCCGTCGAAGAATAGTCCCGCCGCCTCAGCCAGCGCAGCAGGAGGCGGTGCGGCAGCGTCTTGCAGACGGGCCATGGCATCTTCGAGCGCTGCCCGGAGGTCACTCAGGTCGTCCAGGTCTTGTGTCGGCCCGGCCTGCCGGCTCTCTTCGATCAGTCCCGAAACCTCTGCCACAATCCGCCCCAACTCTCGCGGGTAGGGTCTCAACGGAGAGGTCGCTCTCACCTGTGTTTCAGCCTGCTCCGTCAGCCTCCCCACCTCTGCGATGAGAGCACCCTGCTGAAGCCTGAGCTGTGCCTGGTGCTGGATGGCCTCCCTTTCTACCGTCTCGAGCAACTGCCTGGCCTCGCGGGCCAGGGCTGCGGACTGACGCATTCCGTCGAGGTCTTCAGAGGCTACTGCTGCGGTCAACTGGCTTCGCGCTGCGCGCAACCGTTGCTCGGCGTCGGTCTCTTGGGCTCCCAAGCTCGAAGCCGCACCCGGCCAGTTCGGGCCCAGATCTGTCTGCAGTCGATCGACTCGTCTTGCCGCGGCCTCGGCATTGGAGATCTCTACCTCGGCCCGTCGCTGCGAGTCGAACCGCGTTGCCGCTTGCCGCCGGCAGATATCCCGGCCATCGATCAGAGACTGATACTCGGGCAGACGAGTGACGACCCCCTGTCTCTCCGACTCCGCCCAGGCGGTGAGTGCACCCTCGCAGTCGTCCGTTTCGAGCAGCGCTTCTCCGAGGTAGAAATGCGGCAAGTAACGCTTCGAGAAGGGAGACCGGGACAGACGAGCCTTCTCGTCCGGTCTCTCGGCCGCGGCCTGGCGAAAGAGAGAGGCCGCCTGGCTCCACTGTCCGCGCTCTAGAGCCTCGATTCCCCGCTTGTAGTCATCGCGAAAATCAGCTGCCACCGGCAGCGATTGCAGAGCCAGGCCCAGGAGAAGTCCGATTCCGAGGGTCTTGTCGTACCACCGCATCATTGCCACCACCCGGACAACCGAAAATAGTCTTGCGTTTCGACGCTCGCGAACTGGAGGCTGCAATCGGTCCTGCGGTCGGACGAAACCTGCACCCGACACTCTTGGCTCTCCTCTGCGCTTGGGTGGGAGAGGACGATCCTGTAGTGGCCCGTGGGAAGCTGCAGGGTCGTCGGCGTCAGTGTCGGCGCGGCCAACGGCACCTCTTCGCCGCTCTCGTCCAGGATCCGGGATACTTCGGCCCAGGGCCGAGCATCCAGAGAGAGGAGTCCCATTTCTTGTCGCGCGGCTGGTATCGCAGGGATGACGACAGGGCCCGCAGCCTCGCGAATAGGCTCCGTCTTGTCTCGGTTCGCCAGACCCCATCCTGCGACTGCGAACAGGAGGAGAAGGCCGGCGGCCACCGGCCACCAGCGCCAGTTCCAAGAAGGCATTCTGAACTTCACATCGAGCGCTTGCATCGCCGCCAAGGACGAGCTGGCTGCTGTCCGGAGAGCACTCCATCCGGTCGCCAGGGGTCCGGGCGTAACTGGACCGGTCGCGGCCTCCCTTCCCGGACGTTCGTGCTCGGGCTCGGGCTCGGGCTCGGATCCACTCAGGGTTGCCGGATCCACGATGTAGACCGTCTGCGAATCCTCACCCAGCGGCTCCCGCTCCTGCGAGCGCTCTGGCGCCGGCTCTGCGGGAATCGGCAGCACGGCTGATAGGTCCTCCAGAACCTCACCCAACCCCGCGTATCGACGCCGAGGGTCGAAACTCAGACACTTGTGAATCACCGCCTCCAGCTCCTCGGGACATTCGGGCCAGAGGCTCGTAAGGGGCGCGGGGGGCTCATTCAGAACCTTGGAAACCAGTTCCGGCAGGGTCTCTGCGGTGAATGGCGGCCACGCTGCCAGAAGCTCATAGGCTGTCGCTCCAAAGCCAAAGACCTCACTACGTTCGTTCGGTGCCATGCCGGCGAGTACTTCTGGCAGAATGTAGCCCGCGGCGGGGTATGCGGCTCCTCCGACCTGCAATTGGATCCACGAACTGGCCAGTTGGGCGACACCGAAGTCACTGAGCTTGATCTTCTCGCCTGCACCGACTCGAATCACCTCCGGGCTGATCTGGCGGTGAAGGACACCCTGCTCGTGGGCGTACTGCAATCCCTGGCCGAGCTGCAGGAGATAGAAGAGCTTGACGACATCTTCGACAGGCTCCTCCGCGTAGATCCTCGCCTTCAGCGAAATCCCTGGAAAGACCTCCTGCACCAGGTAGGGCTTCGGCTCGCCAGAACCGAATTCCAGCACTCGCGAGATGTTGTGATGGCGCAGGAAGAAGGAGTCTTCGGCGGCTTTCAGAAAGCGCCAGCGGTATTCGTCGTCCGAAGCCACACAGACGCGGATCTCAACGGGCCGATCTTCAAACGGGTCGTGGCCCGAATACAGCAGGGAGAAGGCGTCGCCCCCGATCCGATCCAGAACCTCGAATCGGCCGATGCGCTCGAACTGTGTCATGGTGCCACCAGCTTACACCCCAAGAAGAAGGTTCGGATCCGCCTGGCTCGCGCGCTCGATGAGACACCTCCCGACTCGGGGCCGTTTGGGCTGGTGCTCGGACCCTTCCGGACCCATCTTACGGTCGAGACAAAGCCTCCACTGTGCAGCGCTTCACAGTGAGAGTGGCAGTCCGTGCCTTCTGCTGAGCTACTCGGCTGAGCCGGCAGTAAGGCCAGCTTCGCTTGCCAGCACCTCGGCCTTGTCCGTGTTCTCCCAGGAGAACTCCGGCCGACCGAAATGGCCGTATGCCGAGGTCGCCTTGTAGACCGGCTTCTTGAGATCCAGCTGGGCAATGATTCCTCTGGGGGTCAAGTCGAAATGTTGGTTGACCAACTCCACGATTCGCTCTTCGGGCACCGTATTGGTCCCGAAGGTATCAACGTTGACACTGACAGGCTCCGCAACACCGATGGCGTACGAGAGCTGCACCTCGCACCTACTGGCGAGCCCTGCCGCCACGATGTTCTTTGCCACATAGCGGGCCGCGTAGGTGGCCGACCGGTCGACCTTGCTCGGATCCTTGCCGGAGAACGCTCCACCACCGTGGCGCCCGACACCGCCGTAGGTGTCGACAATGATCTTTCTGCCCGTCAGGCCGGTGTCGCCTTCCGGACCCCCAATGACGAATCTGCCCGTCGGATTGACATGGATCTTCGTCTCGGCATCCATGTATTGCTGACAGATCGGCTCGATGACCTTGTCGGCCACATCTCGCCGCAGCTCTTCGGTGGTCTTCGATTCGAGGTGCTGCGTGCTGAGGACTACGGCAGCGACGCGCTGTGGCTTGTCGCCCTCGTACTCGACCGTCACCTGGCTCTTGCCGTCAGGACCGATTCCATCGATCTCACCCGATCGGCGAACCTCCGCCAGTCGCCGGGTCAGGCGGTGCGCCAACATGATCGGCAAAGGCATCAACTCCGGAGTCTCATCGCAGGCGAACCCATACATCATGCCCTGATCGCCGGCGCCCTGATCCTTGTCATCCTTCTCGTCGACTCCCTGGGCGATATCCGGACTCTGCTCATGAATGCTCACCAGGACTCCGGCGTCCTCGTTGTCGATACCGAACTCTGGATTCGTGTAGCCGATCTCCTTCAGGGTCTGCCTCGCGATACGCTGAACATCGGCGTAGCCCTCGGTGCTCACTTCGCCGGAGACAATCACAGTCCCGGTCGTGACAAGACACTCGACCGCCACTCGGCTATCGGGGTCCTGCTCGAGAAGAGTGTCCAAGACCGCGTCGGAGATCCGGTCACAGATCTTGTCGGGATGCCCCTCGGTGACCGATTCGCTGGTGATATAGGTAAGACGTGCCATAGGCTTGGGTTCCTCTCCGTTCTCGATTCTAGGATGCGGTTTGGTGACGCAATGATTATTCATATTCTGACCGAGGTTGCCAGTGAGGTATAGACCTGCGTCTATCTTCCGCCCCCTGCTAGCATGATCGCTCAGGGATCGGGAACCCCACTCTCCGACGGATAAGGGAGCAGAATGACGATGGCGGGTCACGATTCGACGAGTCGCACTTTCGCCCATGAGGGGCTTGCCGAGAGCTCGATCGCCGTCCTTGGAATCCCCTGGGACGAGAAGTCCTCGTATCTCCGGGGCGCTGCTGCCGGGCCGGCGCACATCCGCCAGGCTCTGCATTCGAGCTCTTCCAACACTGCCACTGAGTCCGGGCTCGACTTCAGTGATGAGCAGCGCATCCGGGTCCTGGCTGATCTGGACCTGGAGGCCGGAGACGTAGCCTTCGAGACGATCGAGCGCTCTATCGACGAAGTTCTCGGCGCCGGCTCGAGGGTCGTGTGCCTGGGTGGCGACCACTCCGTGACGCTGCCAATCGTGCGCGCTCACTGTCGACATTTTTCCGGCCTCACCATCGTGCACATCGATGCGCACTCAGATCTGTACGATGAGCTCGACGGGGATCGCCTGTCCCATGCCTGCCCTTTCAGTCGGATCTTGGAGGAGGGCCTCGTTGCCCGTTTGGTGCAGCTGGGCATCCGAACGCTCAATGAGCACCAACGCCAGCAGGCCGACCGCTTCGGCGTGGAAGTCCTAGAAATGAGTCGTTGGCGCCTAGAGGATGGGCTTCCAGACGATCTCGAGGGACCCATCTATCTGTCGTTGGATCTGGATGCTCTGGACCCCGCCTTCGCACCAGGAGTCTCACACCCCGAGCCTGGAGGTCTCTCGACCCGCGAGTTGCTCGACATCCTCCAAACTCTACCGTCTCCTCTGATCGGTGCCGATATCGTGGAGCTGAATCCCCTGCGCGATGTTCACGACCTGACCGCCCGCGTCGCCGCCAAGATGCTCAAGGAGATCGCCGCCAGGATGCTGCAGGACTTCCCCGCCTGAGAACGACAACGCGATGAGGCCCCCGAGCGCTTTCGGCTATGCTTCACGGCAGCCGGAGCACCGGCTCCAGACACCGCCCGAGGGAGGCAACGCATCATGACCGACGACCTCTATTTCCGACAGCTGCTGGCGGGCCGCCAGGTGGCGGTCGAGCATCCCGTTGCTGGCCAGATGGCGAACTTCATGTACCTGATCGGGGACGTTGGCAGCCGCCAGGCGCTGATCGTGGACCCAGCCTGGGACGTCTCATCGCTTCTCGAGGTGGCGCAGCAAGACGACTACGAAATCGTCGGAGCGCTCATCACCCACTACCACCCCGACCACGTGGGTGGCGATCTCTGGGGAGTGCACGTAGAAGGTGTCAACAGGCTACTGGAGGAGCACCAGGTGCCGCTCTATGTCAACAAGCATGAAGCGGCAGGCCTGAAGGTCGTCACCGGTGTCTCGGACAGCGACATGCGCCAGACCGACGACGGCGAGAAGCTGACCCTGGGGCAGGTGGAGATTCAGTTCATGCATACCCCGGGGCACACTCCTGGCAGTCAGTGCTTCCTTCTCGGCGACCGCCTGGTGGCTGGCGATACGCTGTTCGTGCAGGGCTGTGGACGCGTCGACCTGCCGGGCGGCGACCCCGACCAGATGTACTACAGCCTGACTCAAAAGCTCGCCAAGCTACCCTCGCAGACCGTGCTGTACCCTGGGCACAACTACGGCCCCTCCGAGACGTCGACAATCGAGACGGAGCTGGAGGACAACCTCTACTTGAGGGTTGGGTCCCTCGAGGACTGGCGACGATTGATGGGCGGCGCCTTCTGACCGCCAGCCGTTAATAGTCGAAGTAGCCTTCGCGGGTTCGCACATCCAGGTTTTGCTTCTCGACCCTGACCCGCACATTTCTCCAGGCTCCGTCGTGATTGGCCTGGCTGGGGTAGTAACCCAACACGTACTGCTCCCGTAGCTCGGCGAGAATCCCGGCAAAGGCATCTTCCAACTCCGCGAGGTTGTCCACGACTTCGATCCGCCCTCCACTCTCTTGAATGGCTTGTCGGAGATCCTTGAACTCCCTCCGGTTGGCTTCGACGTTTCTCCACGAGGATGTGTACTCGGGGACCTCCGATTCCTCTCCCGGGTCCCGAAGCTGAATCCAGTAGATCAGGGCCTGACTGCTGCGAGCCTTTCGCAGGACTCCCGCCATCGGCAGCACGCTGTGGACATCGGAGCCGTCCGAGAACAGCACCACAACGCGTCGGCCTTGCACGGCTTCCAATCGGCTGAGCGCCAGGAAGAGATGGTCGTTGATCGAGGTGCCTCCCGCCGCCTCGACATCGGTGAGGGCTCGACTGAGCAACTCACGGTCCTCGGAGAACTCGGTCGTCCGCAACAGCCGATCGGAAAAGAGCATCACCATCGCCTGGTCGAGCGGTTTCATCTCCTCGACAAACTCGTTGGCTCCCTGTAGCGCTGCCGCGAGTCGCTCCCCTTTCATGCTGAGGCTGCAATCCAGCAAGAGAGCGGCAGTCAAAGGGATATCTCCCCGCTCGAACGTCACCATCTCCTGCCTCTTTCCTTCGTCCACTATGCGAAAGTCCTGCTGCTCGAGATTCAGCACCCGTCCATTAAATCCGTTTACCGTAACGTAGAGCTGCTGCAACCCCAGGTCGACGACCTCGTCAATCTGGAGGATCGGAGTCACCACCGCGGCGGTCTTGGTCTCCCCATTGACGCTGCGCACCACAACTCGAAACTCGTGCTCCGTGTTCTCCTGACCGACATTCACGGCGACCCTGAACGGCGGCCGCTCGAACAGCGCGACTTCGCGGCCGTCGACGATCACCTGAACGGTCTCGACCTCCTCTTCGGGCGCTGCCCGAATGAGGACCTCCACCTCCCCAAACACGAACTCCGCGGGCCTCGGCCGCTCGAACCAGACCTCCAACGCGCCAGCCTGTGAGGCCACTGCCGCCACCATGCAAGACAGAACGAGCGACAGCCTTCTCACTGTCCCCCCACTTCTGGAGCTCCGACTCCCATCTTGCCGGCCAGAATCGGCAGCCCCAGGGCAGCGTCCTTCTCCAGCCGCACCCTGATCTCCTCAATTCCGGTCGGCTCCCAAACATCGTAGAGCAGGCGAGGCGAGGCAGACTCTGCGTCCCCTGGCTCGATCCTCTCGATCACGACGAGCGCCTCCTTGGGCCGTCGCTTTCCTTCCAACACCAAAGCGAGCTGCAGCGCGAGCGCCTGGTCACCTGGTAGCGCTTCGAGCCCTTCACGGATCGTCGCTTCCGCCGCTTCCACTGCTTCATCGGCGAGCTGGGCCCGAGCCACCTCCTGATAGGCGATCGAACGCACCCAGGCCTGCTCCTCGGGTCCTTGCAGACCCTGCAGAGTCTGCAGTCCCTCGTCACGCGGAGTCACGCCGCTGCGCACCTGGCAAAGGGCCAGGTGCAACGCAGCCACAGAGTCATCGGGCTCCATCTCCAGCAGACGCGACAGGTACTCGATGGACTTCTCGTAATTGGCATTTCTTTCGTAGGCCGCGCCGAGCCCCATCAGTGCGGTGGAGTTCCCGGGGTCCACCATCTGGGCTCGATAGAAGAGATCTGCACTCGAGATCACCGAAGACGGGTGCCACAACATGGCGCCGAGACTCGTCATGACCCAACCCGAGAACTCTCTGGCGGCGGCGCTATTGGAACGATCGGCGTAGATCTCCGCCAGTTCCACGCTCATGACTCGAGAATGGCTGGCCAGAAAAGGTCGCTCTCTCTCCACGTACATCTGACTGGCTTCGTAGTGCAACATGATGACCGGCTTCAGCAGGGCCAGTGACTCGGCATCCAGCAACTCGCGCAGCGTCCTGAGCTTCAGACGCCAGAAGTCCTCGACCCTCTTCCACGGCTGCTTGTCCCCGACGACCGCGGTCTCGAGCTCGAAGAGCGCCTCCAGCGCCGCCTCCTGATCACCCGTAGCGAGAATCGACAGAACTTCCCGATACCCGGACTGGATTTCATTCGGCCCCAGCTTCTGTGACTTGCCGTGCCCTATCCCCGGAACTTCCAGCTGCGTGCACAGCCACACGGCGACCACCAACCACAACCCAACGCCGCAACCGTTGCGCGGTCGCTGCCGCGACTCGATCCTGTGAGCCAGCAGTTGTCTGCCTTGCATGATCGACTCGACTCTGGATGGTGGCTTTCGAGAGGGGGCTCTCGAGACGTCTCAACCGAACTCGGGGATCCTATCGCAATTTGGCCCTGGCCACACCCGCCAGAGACCAGCCAATAGATCGCCGAGCCAGTGCTAGCATAGAGGCCGCCGTGAGAACTGCAACCTCTCCAAAGAGGCCCTCTGGCCGTGGTTCAGCCTCGGCATTTCGTCTCTGAGAGGTCATCGGGGGACCCAGAATGTTCGAACGTATTCCAGCTGCAAAACCCGACCCGATCTTCGGTCTCAGCGAGGCCTTTCGTGCCGATCCACGAGACGGCAAGATCAACCTTGGGATCGGCGTCTATCAAAACGCGCAGGGCCAGACACCGGTCCTGGCCGCGGTTACCAAGGCCGAGGCTCGTCTTCTCGACGAACAGACGAGCATGTCCTACCTCGCCATCGAAGGCACCGAGGCCTATGGCCAGGCAGTGCAATCACTGTTGCTCGACGAATCGAGTAAGGTCGTCACGGAACTTCGGGTTCTCACAGCGCACACACCCGGCGGCACAGGTGCACTGAGAGTCGCCGGAGACCTGCTCAGAGACCAGTGTCCAGAGACCACGATCTGGATGCCCGAGCCGACCTGGGTGAATCACCATCAGGTTTTTGGCGCCGCTGGGCTCCCCATTCGTACCTACGCCTACTTCGACAAATCAACGAACAAGGTCGATTTCGAGGCCATGCTGGCAGCTGTCGAAGGGATTCCAAAGGGCGATGTAATTCTGTTGCACGGCTGTTGCCACAACCCCACTGGAGCCGATCTGACACCGGATCAGTGGAGAGTCCTGGCAGCAAGGCTCGAGAAGCAGGGTCTTCTACCCTTGGTGGATCTCGCCTACCAGGGATTCGCGGTTGACCTGGAAGCCGACGTAGAAGGCCTCCGAGCTCTCTGCAACGCGGTGCCCGAGGCCATCATTTGTAGCAGCTTCTCCAAGAACTTCGCCCTCTACAACGAGCGCGTCGGCGCCTTGACGATCGTCGCCAGCACTGCCGATGCCGTCGATGCCATCACCAGCCAGGTCAAGCTCCGCATTCGATCCATCTACTCCAACCCACCGGCCCATGGCGGAGCCATCGTCACAACGATTCTCGGGGACAACGCCCTTCGACAGGAATGGGAGGGGGAATTGAGCCAGATGCGGCAGCGCATCGACGGCATGAGAAAGCTCTTCGTGGCCGGCCTCGACGAGCGTGGCGTGCTACTGAGCTCGGAGGGTAACGACTTCCTGTTGCATCAGAACGGCATGTTCTCCTTTACGGGTTTGACCCGAGCCCAGGTAGAGCAACTGCGCGAGGATCACGCCATCTACGTGGTCGGCTCGGGGCGGGTCAATTTCGCCGCCATGACTCCCGACAACATACCGCGGATCTGTGATGCCACTGCGGCCGTTCTCTGACCGAAAAGCGAGGCTCCTTTCCCATGACGCTACCCTGCCAACGGCACCTCTTCGATCTGCCGGAGGATGTGGCCTATCTCAATTGTGCCTACATGGGCCCCCTCTCCAGTGCGGTGCTCAGCGCCGGAGTCGAAGGCCTCGGCAACAAGTCTCAACCTTGGAAGATCGAGCCGGGTGATTTCTTCGCGCCTTTGGTGCGGGCGAGAGAGCTCTTTGGACAGGTGATCGGCGGCGACGACGACGGCGTTGCCATGGTGCCTTCCGTGAGTTATGGGATGGCCGTCGCTGCCGCCAACCTGCCGGTACCCCAGGGTGGGAACATCATCGTGTTGGACGAGCAGTTCCCTTCCAACGTCTACATCTGGCGGCAGCTCGCAGCAGAAAGGGGCGCGGAGGTCCTGACCGTTCCACGTCCAGCCGACGACGACTGGACGCGGCAGGTGCTCGCAGCGATCGACGAAAGAACAGCTGTCGTCGCTCTGCCGCACTGCCACTGGACGGATGGCACGCTGGTGGATCTCGAGCAGGTCGGTGAGCGGGCTCGGGAGTCAGGAGCCGCCCTGGTCGTCGACGGTTGCCAGTCGATCGGTGCACTGCCTCTGGACGTGGCGGCCATCCAACCCGACTTCCTGGTTACTGCATCCTACAAGTGGCTCCTCGGTCCCTACAGCTACGGATTCTTGTGGGTAGCGCCGCAATGGCGCCAGGGAAGAGCCATCGAGCAAAACTGGATCGCGCGATCGAACGCCGAGGACTTCGCTGCTGTGGCGCGCTACACCGATTCCTACGCCGAAGGCGCACGGCGATTCGATGTCGGGGAGGTGAGCAATTTCGCTCTTCTGCCCGCTGCCATCGCGGCTCTGGAGCAAACGCTGCAGTGGGGAGTCGAAGAAGTGCAGGCGACGATCGGACTCCTGACCCGACGGATCGCCGACCGGGCGCGACAGCTCGGACTCCAGGTAGCGGCAGAGAATCGTCGAGCGGGGCACCTCATAGGCTTGCGACTCGGGAATCGGAGCCCACAGCACATGGCAGCCGTGCTGAAGGCGGAGAAGATCCACGTCAGCGTGCGAGGCACCTCGATTCGGGTCTCTCCTCACGTCTACAACAGCGAACGGGATGTGGCTCATTTTCTTCGCGTCCTCGAGGCGGCCCTGAAGTCCATGCCAGCCGGCTGACCCATCCCTGATCCATGTTCCAGGAACCTCGCACTTACCAGTGAGGAAGACGATGAAACGCTATCGAGCCACGGTCCTGTGCGGTGCCCTCTTTCTGGCCACCTTGAACTCGGTTCAACCAGTCAGATGCGCCGAGACCACGGCACCGCAGCTGAGCTCCAAAGAGCTCCTGGCGCAGGTCAGGGCCTGGCGCCAATCCAACGGCTGGAGCCTGCTGCAGGATTTCGTCGAGCTACTCTCCATGCCGAACGTGGCCTCGGACGGCGTCAACATCCGACGCAACGCCGAGGCCATCCGAAGCCAACTCGAGGAGCGCGGCGTCGCGGCTGAGCTCTGGAACCTCACCGACGACGTTCCGCCGGTGGTCTACGGCTCACTTCCGGTCGAAGGCGCCAGCCGGACTCTCGGGATCTACGTGCACTACGACGGTCAGCCGGTGGACGGGAGTCAGTGGACCCACCCGGCCTGGAGCCCGGTTCTCTACACGCGTGCTCAGGAGGAGGGAGGAAACCTGCGCCCGCTGCCGACCGCCGGCGAAGCCATCGATCCCGAATGGCGCCTCTACGGCCGCTCCACCGGAGACGACAAGGCTCCCCTGGCCGCGATTTTCGGCGCTCTTGATGCTCTGCGCGCCAGCGAGGTCCCACTGACCTCCAACCTGATCTTCCTCTTCGAAGGAGAGGAAGAGGCTGGCTCCGAACACCTCGGCGCCTACATGGAGGCACATCGTGAGGCCCTGGGTGTCGATGCCTGGCTGATCTGTGACGGCCCGGTCCACCAGAGCAGGCGACCTCAACTGGTATTCGGCGTCCGAGGCTACACCGGGATCGATCTCACCGTGTACGGAGCCACCCGCTACCTGCACAGTGGGCACTACGGCAACTGGGCCCCCAATCCGGCCTTGCGCTTGGCTCGATTGCTGGCCAGCATGAAGGATGAAGAGGGGCACGTCCTGATCGACGGCTTCTACGAGAGCACCGAGCCGGTGTCGGCCTCCGAGCAAGAGGCAATGGACTCGCTACCCGATTTCGACAACCAGCTGCGCCACGAGTTGGGGTTGGCTCGCACAGAATCGGGCAATGCCCCCTTGGCCGATCGGCTGCTGTTGCCCTCCCTCAACATTCGGGGCCTGCAGAGTGCCACCGTCGGCGAGGCCGCCCGCAACATCATCCCCACCGAGGCGACGGCAAGCATCGACATTCGACTTGCCAAGGGGAACGACCCCGAGGCCATGCTGGACCTTGTCGAGGCCCACATTCGTGAGCAGGGCTACCACGTCGTCAAGGAGGAGCCCGACCTGACCAATCGACTCGAGTTCGCCAAGCTCATCAAGATCGATCGCCGCTCTGGGTACCGGGCGGCGCGAACATCGATGGATCTTCCGGTAGCTCGGGAAATCATCGCGGCCGCGACGAGGGCCTCCGATGGAGACCTGGTGCTTCTACCGACTCTGGGTGGTTCTTTACCCCTCTATCTCTTCACGGAGACTCTTGCTGCCCCGGTGGTAATCACACCGATCGCCAACCACGACGACAACCAACACGCTCCCAACGAGAATCTGCGCCTAGCCAACCTCTGGTATGGCATCGACCTCATGGCCTCTCTCTTCACCATGCCCGCCGGTGCCGGAGACGAGGAGATCGAAACACTCGCCACCTGGATGGAGGGTTCCTTCTCCAGCGCCAGGCAAGCCGAGTCCGACCCCGAGAGCTACTACGACATCCGCCTCTTCATGAGTCGCATCTGGCCGAGTCGCACCGACGCGGTCTGGCTCTACGTCGAGCAGGCCTCCGCAGACAATCTCGCACAGCCCTATCGCCAGCGCATCTACCGTCTTTCCCGAGTCGATGAGGAAGCGATTCGCAGCGAGGTCTTCACCTTGCCAGGCGACCCGCTGGAGCTCGCCGGTGCTTGGCGCAATGTCGGGCTGCTGAAAGCGATCTCTGCCGAAGATCTGAGCCGGCGCCAGGGCTGCGCTATCGATCTCCGCCGCGCGGGCCCTGAGACCTTTGCTGGAGCCACCGCGGACCAGGAGTGCGGCAGTCGTCTGCGCGGCGCCAGCTACGCCACCTCCGAAGTGTTGATCACGCCTGAGAGAGTGCTGTCCTGGGACCGCGGTTTCGATGCTCAGGGCCAGCAGGTCTGGGGCGCAGCGAAGGCAGGCTACGTCTTCGACAAGCTCGACCCCGAGTGAGGTATTCGCCACAGACCCGGTGGTAGATCTCATAGGAGAACCGGGCCCTCCGCCCATAGCATGCTCTCTGAGAGTAACTATGGAGAGGCCCATTGTCCTAGCCGTGGGAGCCCAAGGGGGACTTCTATCTAAAATCGATTCCATCCTGGACCGATCCGATCTGGCGGTGCATCGGGTGCCACTCGGCCAGACAGCTCTCAAGATGGTTCAGACAAAGCGACCGCGACTTGTCATCGTCGCCTTCCCGCTGATCGACATGCGTCTCGACGCCTTCATGGCGGGTCTGTCCTCCTGCGGCCCCACCACGAAAGGACCCGCCATCGCGCTCCTGGCTGACAAGCATCTTCTGGCGGAGATCGAGCCTTATCTCGACGATGAGCATCGATTTCTCCCAGCCGACATGGAGGGCGACGACCTCCAAAAGGGCATCATGGAGATCATCGGGGACTCGACGCGCGCAGCACCCCGCCTGATGCTCCGATTGGAAGTGCAATTGGGTGCAGGCAAGCTCCTGAGGATGTGTCAGACGGACAACATCTCGAAGTCGGGCATGCTGGTCCGACTGCAGGAAAGCATCCCCGTCGGATCCGAGGTTCGACTGGCGATTTCCGTACCGAGCTCCTCCGATCCCATTCATGTGATGGCGGAGGTCGTGCGGCATACCGATCCGGACCGGGAGGCTGTCCAGGGCCTGGGGCTTCGTTTCGTCGAGTTCGAGGGCCAAGGCAAGACAACCCTGACCGAGTACTTGAAGCTCAGCGGCGGCGAGGGCCAGGAGTAGACCGGCCAATAGACTTCCATTTCGTCTGCCGCCAAGCCAGAATGACCAAGTGATGAGCAGCCCGACAACAGGATGTAGCGGTGATCGGGGGAGGCATCGTAGGCCTCGCGACAGCTCGATCTCTTGCCGACAAGGGAGTCGGTTCGCTCGTCGTCCTCGAGGCCGAGAACGAACTGGCGCTCCACCAGACCGGCCGCAACAGCGGCGTCATTCACTCGGGCCTCTACTACCGGCCCGGCTCCGACAAAGCACGGTTCTGCGCTTCGGGGCGGGACGCTCTCTACCGATTCTGTGACGACAACGAGATCGCCTATCGGCGCTGCGGCAAGCTGGTCGTAGCAGTCGATGACAGTGAGCTGCCGGCACTGGACAGGCTGGCCGAAAGGGCGGACGCCAACGGTCTAGAAGGCGTCGAGCGACTCGACGCTGCGGGTATTCGCGACAAAGAGCCGTCAGCCGTTGGCGTCGGCGCTCTCTGGGTACCGCAGACAGGCATTGTCGACTTCAGCCGAGTGGCCGCTCGGCTCGCCGAGTTGATCGCCGACAAAGGAGGTCGAATTCTCACCTCGGCCCGCGTCCGGAAGGTGTCGACCGAGCCGAGCGGCATCAAGATCGAGACTGATTCGAAGACCGTCCGCTGTCGCCTCCTGATCAACTGCGCCGGGCTACAGGCGGACCGCGTCGCCAGGCTTTGCGGCCTGAAGCCAGAGATACGGCTGGTGCCATTCCGCGGCGAGTATCTGGAACTGACAGCCTCCGCTGCCGACAAGGTCAATGGGCTGATCTATCCCGTACCGGATCCCCGGCTGCCGTTTCTCGGCATTCATCTGACTCGCACCATCGACGATCGGGTCCTGGCCGGACCCAACGCCGTGCTGGCCTGGAAGCGGGAAGGCTACCGAGCAACCGACTTCTCACTCCGAGATACCGCTGACACCTTGCTGTATCCGGGATTCTGGAGACTGGCGACCGGCTTCTGGCGCACCGGGGCTGGAGAGATGTACCGTTCCTGGAACCGTGCAGCCTTCGTCGAGGGCTTGCAGCGACTGATGCCAACCGTCACCGCGGAGCAGCTCGCGCCTTCCAGAAGCGGCGTGCGAGCCCAGGCGATCGATGCCCGGGGTAGGCTGCTCGACGACTTTCAGATACTGCAATCCGACCGCATGCTACATGTGCTCAATGCACCCTCGCCAGCGGCCACCGCGGCCCTGGCCATAGGAGGTCACCTGGCAGAGGTCGCTTCGGCCGCCTTGCATTGACTCCCGACTCCGGACGCCACTCGCGCTCCCGAAGCCCTTTTCAGCTGTAGTTCTTGAGCCGGTCCCAGACCTCGGCAACCGGCAGCTTCAGTTCGCGGCACACGAAGATGGGCAGATCGCTTTCATAGGGCATACAGAATCGGCACGGCACTCGACCTGCCAACTCGACGCTGCCGAAACTGTCTTCCAGGCCCTCGCGTTCCCCACCCAACACGATGACAATCTCTCCATTGAAGTCGCGAGGTCCCCACAGCCAGTAGCTGTTATGGGAACTGATGGCGGAGGGAAGTCCCAACTCCGGTCCGAAGTAGTCGATGGCTCCAGCCCGCCCATAGTTCGCGGCAAAGATGGCAACTACGGCCTTCTCCTCGGTAGACAGGGAGTCATACACATTAGCAACTGCGGCGGCTTTCTCCTCCCAACCGAACATGTCGGCGTAGAACTGCGGTAGCTCCGCTAGCTCCTTGCTCTCGCTCGTCGAGGGTTGTACACCCAGGCTCTGGGCGTAGGCAATGTAGGTCTCGACCGGCAAGATCGGCACCACCATTGGCGCCAGAATCAGCCCCACGATCAACTGGACCGCGATCACCACTCTCACCCAGGCGAGGCCTGGCCGACCCGACCAGCGCTCCAGTGCCACACCGCCAGCTGCGAAGAGAATCGTGTAAGCAGGTGACAGGTACTCTGCCTTGCTATGACCATTGGCCACGAGAATCAACAGCGATGCTAGATAGATCCAGCCCAGCATGCGAAACCGCCGACCCGAGGGGCTGACGAGAAGGAAGATCAACCCCGAACCCCAAACCGGTACCGTGACGGGATTCTGCACAAGCAATTGCTGAGAGAGGAAGGTCCAGGCCGACAGTCTCGAGTACTTGCCAGCCGTGGCATTACGAATGAACTCCAGATGGGCCCAGTCGTGCGTCAGGTTCCACCACACATACGGCAAGAAGAGAGTCAGCGCCAGAACGCCCGCCAGCCACGGCCATCGCGTCGCCAACCAGCGCCGCTCACGAGTCGCCAGCAGCCCGACCGCGATCCCCGTCCCCAACCAGAGAGCACCGACCTTGTTCAAGAGCCCGAGACCCACCGCGATGCCGATGAGCGGCCAGTAGACAGGCTGACTGGTCCTGAGCAACCGAGCCACGAGAAAAGCGACGGCAGCCCACACCAGATGGTCGAAGGCGTTCATGGAATACACCGAGTCCATGGCCAAGAAGATGAGGGAGACCAAGGCTGCCAGGCCAGCCAACAGCTGAGCCCAGCGCCCACCCCCCAGTTCTCGCGCCAATAAGCCAACCAGGAAGACCGTCAGCGATCCGAAGACGGCCGGCAAGAGCCGTAGAGCGAAGACCGATTCGCCGAACAGCTGCGAAGAAACCGCCAGCAGGTAGATCGACAGCGGTGGTTGATCGACATAACCCAAGCCCAGGTGCCGAGCGCACGCCAGGTAGTAGAGCTCGTCCCGGAATATTCCGTAGCCACCCAGGCCGTTGGTGATCAGATGAATGGCCAGCTTGACCAGGGCGAGTCCGGCAATCAGGCCCAGACTGGCCCTCAAAGCCATCGGCCGATCCGTCCCACCGATTGGCTCGAGAGCTCTGTCAGGTCCGAACATCTTCAGATTAGCGACTTCGATCCAGCAGGCTGTAGACCGCCGGAATGATGAGTAGGGTCAGAGCCGTCGAGGTTACCAGACCTCCAATGACGGTCAGTGCCATTGGGCTGCGGAGCTCGCTTCCTTCGCCCAACCCCAAGGCCATCGGTAGAAGCCCGAGCACCGTGGTCGCCGTGGTCATGAGAATTGGCCGCAATCGAACTTCGCCGGCCTGCCGCAGCGCCTCGAGCTTGGAGGCACCTTCGCGGCGCAGTTGGTTCGTGTAGTCGACAAGGATAATAGCGTTGTTGACGACGATTCCGGCCAGAAGGATCGCCCCAATGAGCACCACGATGGAGACCGTCGTGTCGGTCACGTAGAGCGTCGCCAGCAAACCGATGAGGGCGAAGGGAACACTGAAGAGGATGACGAAAGGATGCAACAGCGACTCGAACTGTGACGCCATCACCAGATAGACCATGAAGATGGCCAGCAGAATCGCCAACCGCATGCTGGCAAACGAGGTCTCCATCTCCTGTCGCTGGCCACCGATCCGCCACTCATAGCCGCTAGGCAGACTCATCTCTTTCAAGGCGGCTGCGATCTGCTCCGACACCGTTCCCAAGTCGCCGCCGTCGAGGTTCGCGGTTACCAGGGCCACCCGTTCACCCTCGGAGCGCCGAATCTCGGCCGGCCCCTCGACTTCTTCGACCGTCGCCACGGCCCCCAGGGGAATGGCGGTCTTGCCACTCTGATGAACGGTCAACTGCAGCAGATCCTGCGCGCTGTTGCGATACTGCTCTTGCGATCGCATCCTGATGTCGATCTTGCGGTCTTCGCGCTGGATGTCGGTGGCGATGGCCCCCTGCACCTTGGAGCGCACTACCGGCGCCACTTCGCCCAGGGTCAGGCCCAGTGTCGCTAATCGCTCCCGATCGAAGGTGATCTGCAACTCCGGATTGCCACCTTCCGTCGACGCCTTGATGTCCGTCAACCCTTCGATTCGGGACATCTGCTCGACCAACTGATCCGCGAGCCGCTCGAGAAGTCGCAGGTTGTAGCCCCGGATCTCGACTTCGATCGGCGTTCGAAAACTGAAGTAGGACGGGCGGCCAAACCGATAGGTCATGCCCTCTTGACGATCCAGCGCTGCCCGCAACTTGGTCATGACCGCTTCTTCACGCTGCCTCGACACGGGAGGACTGATGGTCAGCGTCAGCTGTCCGATGTTCTCGCGCCGCTCGCCCGCAGCACCGCCCTGCTCGTTCGACGCGCCGGAGATGGAATAGACCGAGGTGACGTCTTCCATGGCCATGCTGACGGTCTCCAGGCTCGCCATACGACGCTGGGTCACATCCAGATGGGTTCCCGGCGGCAGCTCGGTGTTGACGAAGAGCTCACCCTGAATCAGCTCCGGAATCAGCTCTCTGCCGAGCCGCGGAACCAGGAACAGACTGCCGATCAACAGGACGAAGGCAATAACCACCGTCACCACAGGGTGCCGCAGGACACGGTCAAGCAGCCGCGAATAGAGGGCGGCGACCCACTCGAACCCGCGCTGGAACAGCGCCAAGGGAATTACCGTCAACCAACCAACCAGTCGGCCCAGTACTCGAACCACTGCCTTCACTCCAGAGGCCACCAGAACGGAGAGGGAGAAGATGGCATTGCCGACCGCCTGCGAGAGGCTCGACCTCTTCGCACCGTCCTCTGCGGCCTCGCTTTCCGCCGACTGTGGCGTGAAGTCGCGCGACGCCAGCATGGGAATGACGGTCAGTGCCACGAGGAGTGAGACGACCAGTGAAAAGGCGACGGTCATGGCCTGATCGCCGAAGAGTTGGCCCGCGACACCCTCTACGAACACGATCGGCACGAACACGCAGATCGTCGTGAGCGTGCTGGCGATGACCGCCCGCGCCACCTCGGAGGTCCCAGTCTGAGCCGCCTCGATCTCGTCCATGCCCTCATCGCGCCGCCGCTGGATCGACTCCAGAACGACGATGGCATTGTCCACCAGAAGCCCGATCCCCAAGGTCAGACCACCGAGCGACATGATGTTCAGGGAGATCCCCGAAACGTACATCAGGAAGAACGTAGCGACGACAGAGATTGGAATGGCGAGACTGATGATGAGTGTCGTCTTCCAACTGCGCAGAAAAAGGAAGAGCACCAGAATGGCCAACAGCCCTCCATACAGGGCCGTCCGCAAGACTTCGGACACCGATTGCCGAATGTACCGGGCCTGATCGGTCACGATCGTCAACTGCAGGCCGGGATCGAGCTTCTGCAATCGCTCTCGCAGACCTTCGAGGCTGGCAGTCACCGCGTCCGAAACGGTGACTGTGTTCGTGCCCCCCTCCTTGTAGACCGCGACCTCGACACTCTCCTCGCCATTGATCCGCGTGATGATCTCGCGCTCCTTGTGGCCCTTGAAGACCTGCGCCACATCCTCCAGCCTGACGATCGCACCTTGCGAGCTGTCGATCACCACCTCGTTCAAGTCCTCGGGCCGAACAAACTCATTGACCGTCCGCACCAGGAACTCGGTCTGACCCTCGCGCAGCCGACCGCCAGTGAGGTTGATATTCTCTTGGGCCAGGCGACCGAGCACGCGATCGGCTGTCAGACCGAGATTGGCCAATCGGCGCTCATCGAGTGCGACCTGAATCTCCTCCTCCAGCCCGCCACTGACTACCACTGCCGCAACTCCCTCGATCCGCTCCAACGCCCGCTTGACCTGTTCTTCGGCGATCAGACGCAGGCGCACCAGGTCGCTGCCTCCTGAGAGACCGAGACGAAGAATTGGATCGAGAGAGGGGTCGAAACGCAGCAGCAGTGGCCGATCGGCATCGGCTGGCAGTTGCAGCACATCGAGGCGCTCCCGCACGTCGAGGGCCGCCATGTCCATGTTGGTGCCCCAGCTGAACTCGAGTGTCACCTCGCTGACGTCCGTGCGTGAGCTGGAGACCACCCGGACGACGTTGTTCACCACGCCGACGGCGTTCTCGACCGGGCGTGTGATGAGGCTCTCCACCTCGATCGGTGCGGTACCTTCGTAGGTGGTTTGAACGGACAGGGATGGATAGTTGATGTCCGGCAACAGATCGGTGGCCAGTTGCCTGAACGCCACCAGACCGAAGACCACGGCTGCGACCGCGAAAATGATGATGCTGACCGGACGCCGGGTCGAGAAATCGATGAGCTTCAAATCACGGCTCCGCGTTGGAGGCTGGGATCCGCTGGAGGCCGATCCACTGCCGATCGGGAACGAGGGGTCAGGCGCGTCACTCCGGATTCTGTGCGGCCCTGCCGCCAGCTCCCCCAATGCGCTCCTCGATCTGCTCCTCGGTCAGGCCGCGCGATCGCATGGACTCCTTGACGCCTTCCAGTTGCTCTGGCGTCATCTGAGAGAAGTCGGGTCGGCCATCGGGACGGCGTGGTATATCCCCGGTCGCCGGTCCCGGTCCGGAGCCTGATGCTGAGACTTGCACCTCGGCCGCCGGACCTTCGCCGAGACCCGACAGGATCTGGATGGGAGTGCCGTCGCTCAGTCCATCCTGTCCGACGACGATGATCCTCTCGCCTTCGGAAACTCCGCTCGATACCTCGACAAATTCGCCTTCCTTGAAGCCCAGCTGAACCTCCCTGCGAGAGGCGGAGTCACCCTCTGCCACATAGACTGTGTCACCGATACTCTCCAAAGAGAGGGCAGACTTGGGAACGACCAAGGCGTCAGACCGGGTCTCGGTCTGGACGAAGGCTCGAGCGAACATTCCTGGCCTCAGCCGACCCCCAGTCTCCACTTCCAGAGTGACCCGCACGGTACCCGTCGCCGAATCCACAACCGGTCGAACGCGAAGCACCCTGGCTGGGAACCTCTCCCCGGGCCAGGCCTCCAAGGTCAGATAGGCCTGCTGGCCGACCTGGACTTTCGGAATATCCCGCTCGGGAATCTGGATCGGACACAGAAGGGGGTTGAAGTCCGAGATGCGAAACAGCGGCATCCCCGCATTGACCTGCTCGGCATAGTGGATGTGACGGGTCACGATGAGGCCCGCAAACGGCGCCCGGATTTCGGTGTAACCGAGTTGGATCCGGTCCGACTCGGACTGGGCCCTAGCCGTATCGAGCCGAGTGACGACCTGATCGTACTCCTCCAGACTGATGAGCTGGTTCTCTTGCAGCGATTCGGCCCGTCCGAAGACCTGTTCCGCCTCTTGCAGAGTGGCACGAGAGATCTCGGCCCGCGCCCGGAGCTCGGAATCGTCCAGTCGCGCCAGAATCTGACCCTTTTCGACTTGCATCCCTTCCTCGACCTTCAGGTCGACGACCGGGGCCGTGACCCGGGCCACCAGATCGACCTCGTTCTCAGCTTCCAGGGTGCCGTTGGTCTCGATGTATGACGAGATGCTCCGTCGCTCCACCTTGGCAACTTCCACTGGCACGGCCGCGGCGGGCCGCCCCCCTCCGGGACCGCCGCTATGACTGGAAGAGGCGCCTGGCTGGCCAGAAGGACGACCGGCGTCGCCCTGCTGTCCCTCCGAGTCCCCTTTAGAGCAGGCCAGCCAACTCGTCGAGACGAGGGCCGTGGCCCAGAAGATCATTGGAATCTGCCTGTTCTCGAACATGCCTATCTCCAGCGGTGCCTTTCCCGGAAGCTCATCAACACGAAGTCCGGGATCATACCGCCTTGACCACCCGCCGCAGGAATAGCGTGAAGTCGTCGACGAGGGAGTAGATGGTGGGAATGATGATCAGGGTCAGAAAAGTCGATGTCGTCAGCCCGCCGACGATGATCAGCCCGATCGGTGCCCAGGTAGCCGCCCTGCCCTCCACCGGTCCGAACCACTGAGGAAAGAGGAACGGTGCGACCATCGGCATCAGACCCAGAATGGTCGTCACGGCGGTGATCAGAATCGGACGCAACCGGTGCTGGCCGCCCTTGACGATCGCCTCGGTACGGCTCAGACCACCCTGCCGCAGGAAATTGATGTGGTCGATAAGGACGATGGCATTGTTGACGACTACCCCCAACAATACGATCAGACCCAACATGGTCATGGTATCCCAGGGCTGATTGGCGAATTTCATCACCAAGCCGACACCCAGCAGGGCGAAGGGCACCGAGAACATGATCGTCAGAGGCTGGGTGAAGCTCTCGAACAGAGCAGCCATCAGCATGTAGACCAACGGCAGTGCGAAGAGCAGCGCGAAGAGACCACTGTTCTGATCCTCCTGCATGTGCCGGTTCCAGCGCCCGAAGCTCCACTCGTATCCCGGTGGCAGGGCGATCTCGTTCATCATTCTGCTGATCATGCCCATGGCGGCAAAGGAGGCCGTCGGATCGGTGGTGTTGGCCGACACAGAAACCTGCGCCAGGTGGTTCTCGCGTTCGATGCTCCGCGGCCCGGCAACGAACTCGAACTCTGCCACCGCGCCTAGAGGCAGCGGCGCTGAAGCAGCGAAAACCGGGACGTTCTTGAGCTGATCCAGGGTCTCACGATCTTCCTCTCGATACTGCATGACCATCTCGACCTCGCGCTCGCCCGTCTTGAAGTGGCTGACGGCCCGGCTCGACAGGGCGTTGTTGACCGTAGCCGCGACAGCGCGGCTCGACAACCCAACCTGCATGGCACGATCACCGGATACCCTTACCTGGATCTCTTCGTCACCACTTTCGAGAGAAGTGTCGACGTCCCGAATCATGGGCAGCGCGGCGAGGCGATCCGCCACTTGCTGGCTCAGCAACTCGAGGACGACCGGGTCGTCGCCCATGAGCTCGATCTGGATGCCCGACGATCCGTGGCGTCCCTGGCCGGCGGCGATCCGCAAATCGACGCCAGCCTTGACTGGCAACAACTCTCGCAGCCGCTCCCGGACCTCACCGGTAGTCAGATCGCTGTCGTCTTCATCCAGAAGATAGATATCGAACTGCCGACTGCGCCGCCACCCCGCTCTGGAGCGTCCAGTTCCACGATCGAAGGCGTAGCTGATATCGGCGATATCGAGCTCTTCCCGTCGCGAATCCAGAAGCGTATAGAGAGTCTCGTACAGGGCCGCTGTCTGCTCCGGAGAGTATTGCCTCGGAGTATCCACCTTGAGAATGACTTGTCTCTCCAGAGAGCGACTCGAGAAGGCGCGCTCGATGGTCGTAAAGAGGTGGACAACACCGGCGAACATCGCCACGATCGAGAGGACGAACAGGAACCGGTGGCGAAGAGTGAAGTGGAGAACCCAACCATAGGAGCCCGTCAGGCGGTCGATGAACCGTGAGGGTCTCGACTCCTGTCCCCGGAGCAGCGGTACTGCTGCCATCGGCACCACGGTCAGCGCTACCAACAGAGAGGCGACCATCACGATGCAGACGGTGATTCCGATGTTCTCCATGTAGAGCTTGAACCGCCCGCCGGTGTTGAGGAAGATCAGGGGCAAAAACACGCAGATCGTGGTGACGGTCGAGGCCAGAATCGGCAAGGCCACTTCGGACGCGCCGTGAAGCGCAGCCGTCCGCGAGTCTTCACCGAGCTCATTGCGGTGGCGAAAGATCGACTCGATCACGACGACCGAATTGTCGACCAACATTCCCAGAGCCAACATCAGCCCAGCCAGGCTCACGACGTTGAGCGTGATGTCCGAAAGACCTGCCTGTCGCATCAAATACATGAGGACGAACGTCGCAATCACCGAGATCGGAATGGCCAGGGCTACCAAGGCGGTGGTGCGAAAGCGGCGGAGAAAGAGGTACATGGAACCGATGGCCAGAAGGCCACCGATGAGCCCCGCATTGCCCAGCTGGCCCAGTCCCTTGCGGACATCGACGGAAGCGTCGTTGAAGATGTGGTACTCGAGGCCGGCCGCTTCTGGCAGCCGGCTGATAGCTTCGAGCTCCTCCTTGGCACGATCGACCACCGCCAGAACGTTGGCGCTGGAGGTCTTGTTGATGAAGACCGTGACCGCCTCCTGACCATTGAGGTAATTGAACTGCTCCTGCTGGGGGAGTCCATAGACCACCTCGGCCACATCCCCCAGACGCAGGCCTTCGCCGTTCAAAGGTAGGCCTCGAATCTCTGCCGGAGTTTCGAACTCTCCTACGCTGCGGACCAGCAGCTTCCGGCTCCCCTCTTTGACGTCACCCGCCGAGACGTTGAGGTTGCTGTTCCGCAACAGGGACACCAAATCCCGCACATCCACTCTGTGCGCTTGGAGTCGATTCGGATCGAGGAGGACCTGCAGCTCGGGTGTCCGTATCCCACTGACCGAGACCTGAGCTACTCCTTCGAGGCGCTCGAGACGCCTTTGAAGCACATTTTCGGTGAAATCGTAGAACCGCTCCACCGGCCAATCGGCGCTGATGTCGAATCGCAAGACCGGGATGTCGCTGGTCTGGAACCGCCAGATATTGACTCTTTCCAGGTCATCGGGAAGCAGATGGCGGGCCCGATCAACTCGATCCCGTACGTCCACCGCCGCCATGTCCATGTCGGTGCCATCGACGAAAGACAGCGTGATGCGGGCGCTATCCGCCTCGGCGTTGGCCGACATCGTGTCGATTCCATTGATGGTGCCGAGCGCATCCTCGAGGGGGCGGACCACCAACCGTTCCACCTCCTCCGGCGACGAGGAGCGATAAGGAGCCATGACGGTGATGTTGGACGACGAGAAACTGGGCAGAAACTCGAGAGGCAGGCGCAGCAAAGACAGCCATCCCAGAACGAGCACACCGAGGATGATCATCCCCATGGTAACCCTGCGCTCGACTGCGAAACGTACGATGGGATTGACTCTCATTTTCCGGGCCTGCCTCAGCGAGGCACTATCCTCTTCGGGCAAGGGTGTCGAGTCAACCTGTCCGATGGCTACCAGCTCGTAAAGCCAGCCTCCAGACATCTGGCCGAGCACGCCCACCCCATGTCAGTGCAACACCGACGACGCAGCCTTCCTGTGCCTGAACCGAGACGAAATCGACAGATTCCTCGAGAATGCCCTTCAGGAGCTACTTCAGTGCTCCTGGGGCTGAGACAGCCACCTGCCTGGTAATCGCGGGCAAGCAACGCCGATCGTCGCATGCCTGGTAGGTGACAAGGACTGCCGTCTCGCCATCCGCTATCTCGCCTTCGAGCGTCAGGGTCCCGGAGTACACGCTAACAGGACTCTCTGCGAAGGAAAGGTCCAGCATTCGACCCGCCGGATAGCGTACCGCCCTCACCGCTCCTTCGACCTGTGTCGGCTTCAGGAATCCGCAACTGGCGGGACTGGCGTTGAGGTGCCAGCCATCTCGGATCGACAGGGTCAGCCAGAATTCGGCCCACCCACCGCGATGAGCGGAGTCTTCCAGACCCGCTCGCAACGACACCACTTCCATGGCCAATTCACCGACCCCTGAACGACCCGAGCCCGTCGTGCCCCCACGTTTGGCCTCCTGAGTTGCCACTTCAGTCCTGGACAGCTCCCGAGCGGCGAGCGCCAGCGATGGGGCCGCCGTCGGCTGAGTATCCAGGGCCCGGCTGAAGGCACGCACAGTCGCTGCCGCTCGCTGCCGGTACTCGACCTTGCCGGTGCGTTCGGCCAGTCGGAGCAGATCGATAGCTGCGACTCCGTTGCCGGAAGGAACCGCGCCATCCAGGGCCGTCTTGCTTCTCACCAAAATTGCGGTATCGGATTCTGAGTTGAAGTACCCCCCTAGGGGATCGCCGAGCCGAGCCTCCATCTGATTCGCCAGCTCCACCGCCGCGTTCAACCACCGCTTATTTCCGGTTGCTTCCTGCAGCGCCAGGAGTCCGCGGATCAAGAAGGCATAGTCATCCAGGAAAGCTAGAATCCTGGCTTCACCCGCCCTCCAGACGTGGAGCAGAACACCCGAATCATCCTTCAGCTGCAGAAGAAAGTCCGCCGCGTCGGCCGCTGCTTCGATGTAGCGAGGCTCATCGAGGGCCACTCCCCCTCGGGCGAGTGCGGCGATCATCAACCCATTCCAATCGGTCAGGACTTTGTCGTCCACCAAAGGGAACTCGCGTTTCGCTCGCACTCTCTCGAGCTTCGAGAATCCAGTCTCGAGAATCCTCCAAAGCTCCTGCTCGGAAATGCCGCGCCTGCGGCTCTGCTCAGTAAGTGGAGACGAATAGAACAGTGTGTAGTGCTCTGGCTCGAAGTTCGGTTCTGCCTCGAAACCGAAGACAGAGGCCAGATCCTGGAAGCCCTCCTCGCCCAGAGCTTCCTGCACCTCGTCTCGTGTCCACACGTAGTAAGCCCCCTCGACCCCTCGGGTCTCGGCATCGATGGCCGACTTGAAGGCACCGTTGTCGAGACGCATTTGCTCGAGAACGAAATCGAAGGTGCCGCGCGCCAAGCGTTCCAGAGCGGGCCGACCGGTGGCCGACGCCACCTCTGCCGTCAACTCCGCCAGCTGAGCATTGTCGTAGAGCATCTTCTCGAAGTGGGGAACGCGCCACTCTCGATCGAGGGTGTAACGGTGAAAGCCACCAGACAAGTGGTCATAGATGGCGCCCTGACCCATCTTCTCGAGACTCTGCACAACCATCTCGCGGGACCGTTGGTCGCCAAGCTCGGCTTGACTCCAGAGCAGAGACAGGCTGGTTGGCATCGGAAACTTCGGTGCCTGGCCGAATCCTCCCCATACGGCGTCGTACTGAATCGCAAGCTGCTCCGCCGCCCTGGCCGCCACCTCTCTCAGGTCCAGGGCTGGAGAAGGCTCTCCTGTCCTCAGCACCCCACGGAGAGCTTCGGAAAGCTCGGTCGCTCTTGCCTCGATTGCCTCGGGCCGCTGCTGCCAGGCAGCATGGAGCCCCTCCAGCACCTTCGGAAATCCGGGCAATCCTCCACGATCGACCGGGGGGAAGTAGGTGCCAGCAAAGAACGGCCTCAGATCGGGCGTCAGAAAGACCGAGTTGGGCCAACCCCCTCGGCCCGTCAGCAGCTGCGTCGCAGCCATGTAGATCTCGTCGATGTCTGGGCGTTCTTCCTTATCCACCTTGATGCTGACGAACCACTCGTTCATCTGTTGAGCGATGGTCGGATCGGAGAAGACCTCCCGCTCCATGACGTGACACCAGTAGCAGGTCGAGTACCCCACCGACAGGAAGATCGGTTTGTTCTCTCGGCGGGCCTTGGCGAAGGCCTCCTCTCCCCAGGGATACCAATTCACCGGATTGTGGGCATGGAGCTGCAGGTAGGGACTGCTCTCGGTAGCCAGTCGATTCGCCTGCCGGCTCTCAGAGCCCTCTCCCACACCTGGATGCATAGGGACACCTGCCAACATCAATACGGCGAACAAACCTCTCGATCTGAGCAGTAGGCCAAGCAGGGGGTCGTTGCTCGGAGAGACCACGCCTCTCCTGGAAGAACTTACGGTCGGCACTGGCCTGTAACCCTCGATGGACAGGGACCGCCGGCCTCGACGGTGCCTGGTAGCTGTCGGGATAAGATCCGATTGCCGAGTCTCACCCGGATTGCTTCTTTTTCGCAAGAACCGGGGGACCTATCCCGCAGGTCCGACAAAATAACTCATATCGCACTAAACCAGCGAGCAAGGTCATGCATCTAAGGGAGTATGAGAGAGCTGCTCACATCGGCGGGCCTTCTTGTCGACTTTTCGGACTTTCTGGGAGCTGTCGAACACAATCCCATGTCTGAAGCCGATCTCGTCCGCGACGCCCAACGAGGTGATACGGCAGCCTTCGAGGAGCTCTATCGGCTGCATGTTTCCAAGATCTATGGGCTCTGCCTCAGAATGTGCTCGAACCCTGCCAAGGCGGAGGATCTGACCCAGGAGGCCTTTGTCAGAGCCTGGCAGAAACTGGGCTCCTTCCGGCGCCAGAGCAGCTTCTCGACCTGGTTGCATCGACTGACCGTGAATCTGGTGCTGGGCAACCTGCGATCGGCAGGGCGGTGGGAAAGTCGTCTAACGGCGATCGACTCGCTTCCCGAACGGGGTGACGGCGGAGCAGGGGCAAAGCCAGAGACGACTGTCGACCTGGAACGGGCCATCTCCCTGCTGCCCCCTCAAGCCAGGATGGTCTTCATCCTGCACGATATCGAGGGCTACAAGCACCATGAGATCGCCACCCTGTGCGGCCTGGCGGTGGGCACTTCCAAGGCCCATCTCCACCGTGCTCGCAAGCAACTTCGTGAGGTCTTGCAACGATGAACTGCGAACAGGTTCGGGAGCAGATGGACGACTATTTGGGCGGCTACCTCGAAGCAGCCGACCGAAAAGCCGTGGACAGCCATGCCGCGACCTGCGCTGACTGTCGAGCCAGCCTGAAGGAGCTGCAGGCCCTCCTGGAGCAGGCCCGGCAGCTCGGCCCCGGGGTTTCTCCCGACCGGAATCTGTGGCCTGGAATCCTCGAGCAGATCGATGAGTCTCGAGCCAGAAGCTGGAGCCATACGAATCGGTCCTGGATGGCCCTGGCGGCAGTTCTGGCTCTGGCCGTTCTGCTGCTCCCATATCTGCTCAGGCAGCAACCTGCCAAACCCGGCGTGCGGGTCGAAGCCGACGCCACCAACTCGATGACGGTCGACGCCGCGGCACTCGCCAGGGTCGACCTGGCTCGCTCCGAAGACCGAGTGCTCCTCGTGCGTCGCGATCTCGTTGAAGCGATCGAGATCCGGCGGGATCTACTCGGTCCCGAAGCCTCTCAGTCCGTCGAAGAGAGTTTGCTCGTCCTGGACCAGGCCGTGGCGGATATCCAGCAGGCTCTGGAAGAGAACCCCGATGACCGTCGCCTGCGCCTGCTCCTGGCAGCGAAGTATCAGCATGAAGTGCGGCTCCTGCAGCGTGTGAGCCGTGTTTGATTCCCGAGGAACCAAGGAGGATTCGACCATGAAAAGCAAACTACTGTTCCTGATGGCCATCGCGCTGGCAAGCAGCGCTGCCTGGGCCGGCGAAAGTGTGGACGTGACCAAGTCCGCCTCTGCCACTCCCACGGTGGAGGTCGACAATCTCGCCGGCTCGGTGAAGATCCACGGCTGGGACCGAGAAGAGATCAAGGTGACCGGTGTCCTTGGCGACGATACCGACGGACTGGACTTCTCCGGCAGCAACGACAATTTCGATATCGAAGTGGAGATCCCTGACAGCTACGGCAGGCGCCATCGCGACCTCGACTCGGACCTCGAGATCTGGTTGCCAGCCGGAAGTTCCTTGGCCGTCGAGACCGTCAGTGCCAGCATTCGCGTCTCCGGGGTCAATGGTCGGTTGGAATTGGAGTCCGTCAGTGGCGAGGTCAGTGTCGAGGGCGCACCAAGCAGTGCCGACGTGGAAACCGTGAGCGGCGGCATCGAGCTCTCCGGCTCAGAGACCCTGGCCATCGCCGAATCGGTCAGCGGCAAGATCGAGCTTTCCGGCGTTGCCGGCCGCGTTGAAGCGGCGACGGTGAGTGGCTCGATCAGGGTGGAAGCCAGCGACATCGAGCAGGGAGACTTCGAAGCCGTCTCTGGCTCGGTCCGCTTCACCGGAGCCCTCTCACCTGGCGCTCGCCTGAGTGCGGAGAGTCACAGCGGCAGCGTAGTGCTCAATCTGCCTGCGGACACTTCGGCGCGATTTCAGGTCGAGACCTTCAGCGGCAGCATCAACAACGGTTTCGGTGGAGGCGAGGCTGAAAGAACCAGCCGCTATGCACCGGGCAAGCGACTCGACTTCACCATCGGCTCGGGCGATGCCCAGGTGAGGGTCGAGAGCTTCAGCGGCAGCGTCACCCTGAACCCGCAGTAACCTGCCTGCTCGCCCCTCCTTGGTCAAGCGCGTAGGAGCGACTCGGCTCCTACGCGCTTTCCTTCATCTTGAGCACTACGAAGGTCAGGTCGTCGATCGGCGGCTGTCCCCTTGTCCATTCCTGGGCCGCCTCGGCGAGGTGGCGCGTGATCTCTTCCGGAGTACCATCCGCCACCTCCCGGAAGAGGGTACAGGCCCTCTCGTACCCCAATGGCTCCTGTTCCGAGTTCATCAGCTCGGGGAAGCCATCGGTCATCAGCAGCACCGTGTCGCCCGGCTCCAAGTGGGACTTCCATTGGTCATAGCTGGCCTCGGCCATGCTGCCGAGTGGAAGGCCTGTCAGATCGACTTCCTCCACACAGCCCGTGGCTCGACGATGGACGAGCGCGGGGGGCATTCCAGCGGCGGAGATACTGATGCTGCGGTGGTCAATTCGCACCAGGGTGGCGGCCATGTTCATGCGGCCGAGATTCATCTGCTTGATGGCCGCCGCGGCGCCACCCAACAATTTCGCCAGATCAGCTTCGGCAGCGCTGGCGGTCAGCAGACCCTTGACCACCGTCACCATGGTTCCGGCTCTGACGCCGTGGCCGGCTGCATCACCGATGACGGTCGTCAGGGCACCGTTTTCGGCAGTAAAGAAATCGTAGTAGTCGCCGCCCACCTCCGTGGCGGTGCGCATGAACACCGCAACTTCGATCTCCGAGTGACGAGGCAGAGTCTTGGGCAAGAGCGAAAGCTGAAACTGCCGGGCCTCCTCCAGCTCGCGCCCCTTGCGTTCGTTCTCCGCTTCGAGCAGACGCTGCTGGACCTCCTGCTCCAGGATCTGGTCCTGGTGCTGTCGAAGCTCTTGCGCCATGCGATTGAAGGTGCGGGCCAGCTGCCCGAACTCGTCGCGAGAAGAAAGCGGCACCCGCGCTTCGAGATTTCCATCGGCGAGCCGCTCCGCACCCTCAGTCAGCAGAGTCAGCTTGCTCGTCATGCGCTTCGACAACGCAACGACCCCGATCAGGGCCAGCAGCACGAGTCCCATTCCGTAGGTGAAGTTCTGCACCGCGGTGCGGCGGATACCTCTGAGCGACTCCTGGACCGGCCTCGCCACACCGAAAATCAGACCCGATTCAGAGTCCGGCGTCTCGACCACGATCCAGTCCGGAGAGAGCGACGGCGAACTGAGCGCCAGGCCAGTCTTCTCTTCGGCGACCCCGATCTCGGTGAGCAGCTCTCGGTCTTCCCGCTGGTCCAGATACAGGTTGCCATCCGCATCTCGGGCATAGGGAATCTCCCCTTGCTCTCTCGATGTCCGGGACAGCACCTGACTGAGGATCTGCGAAGGGGGCACCAGGGCTTTCAGCTGGCCGACGATCTCGTCGCCTCGGAGAACCGGCGCCGCGAACTCGGTGCCCAGGAGTGCCTCCATCTCCTGGCCCCTTGCCTGCAGCGCTTCCAGCTCCGCGACCTCCAGCCCCTCGCGGGAGCGAATGGCTTGCTGCGTCAGACCTTCCAGATATTCCTTCGAGATACCCGACTCCTCCAAGCTCAATCCCCTCTTCTCCAACTTCTCGAGGGCCCCGGCCAGAAGCGTCGAAGGATAGATGACGAAGGACTCGAGGTCCGCCTCGTCGTCCACGACGACCGTCCCTTCCAACTGGATCTCGGCCCGCCCTCTGGGAGTGAACTCGAAGGACTCCACAAGCTCTGACATGTCACCCATCTGGGCCATCAGCTCGGTGTAGACCTGACTGGGATTGGCCTCATCCTCCTCGGACGAAACGAGCTCCCGAACCGGCAGCATGGACAAACTCTCGAGACGTCGACTGAGATCCTGACGGACGGAGGTCAGCCGTTCACCAATCTCCTCGGCCAGAACCTGTGATTCCGAGGCCACGGCCTGCCGAAAGGCCTGCTGTGAAGTCGCGTAGCTGTACAGCACCAGGGCCGACAGGGGCACGACGGACAGCAGAAGAAAAGCAACAACCAGCTGGGTTCGAACTTTCATCGTAGAAGCCTACGGACTACAGGGCAGGAAGGTTGCCCTGGCTCCGAGCCATTGGACGGCCCAAGCCGCGATGGTACCAGTCCAGCCTCGAAAAAGGGGGTGTAACAAATTCCGATGCCATGCCAGGCAAAACGGGCGATGATCCCCAGGACGGAGTGGTATGTCGGACGTCATGGCCATCCAAGGGCGTAATCGGATTCTGCAGACAATGACCAAGCCGCAGCAAATGATCCAGGTAGGTGACCAACGCGTCGTCTTGCCCAACGGGGTCACACTCGCCGACTGGAACCTGGAGAAGTATCGCTGGCAGAACCCGCGGATTCGTTCCCTGTTGGGCTGTATAAAGCTCTTGGAGGAAGTTCTCGAGAGCAACTATGCGTTGCTCCATTGCTCGCCGGCACGGCTGCATCTGATCTGGCGACAGGTGCGGCGGGTCTCTCAGCTGATTCGAACTCAACTAGCCTCGCTGCTCGAGTATCCCTCGATCGTCCCCCATCTCGAAGAAGCTCGGCAGAGCGTCGTCCGCTCTCTCGAAATGCTCGAAGACACGGTCCTGGCAGAGCTGGAGCAGTTTCCACGAGATCTTCCCAACGATCGCATGCTCGAGGCACGGAAGTTCCTCTGTGTGTCGATCGGCAAGCTCCATGCCTTCCTTCAAGACACCTTCAGTGAGCTGCTCGCGGCCGACCCCCGTAGCGATCGAGACGCCGACTACTTCCTGTCTCGACGCTTTCCTCGCGATATCGAAGAGGCGGAATGGCTGTTCGCTTCGGTCAAGGGGCTGCAGAAGTACCTTCGAGGCCTCGAGGGCTCCCGCTATCCTCGGCTCACCTCGGTCTCCGAGACGATCCGTCGAGAGTTGACACTGCCATTCGGAAATTTCTGGCTCGAGCTGATGGAGTTCCTGGTCTCCCTCATCAATGACCTGTCGCCGCGACTGAACGAGATCCTGGCGCTCCGGGGCATCCGTTTCGACGAGTTGGAGATCCTCGACGACTACGCGGTGGAGATTCCCACCAAGGCGAAGATGGTGATCGAGATCGTCGAGCTCGGACGTCGAACCGTCAATCAGCTGAAGCGTGAGGCGGGAGACGATCGGTCGCTCAGAGAGCAAAACCTGCAAGATCTGATCACAGTCCACGCCGTATTGAGTCGCCGACTGGTTTCGCTGCTGAACGACCTGGATCGCAGAATCAGCGACCTCTGGGTGTTCGTTCCCATCTGGCTCGAGAACATCGAGAAGCGCCGTGCCCTGTTGCTGCGCCGAGACTCCGCCGAGCAGCGGCCCTTCAGCATCACCGTGGATTCCCGCTCTCTGCGTCAGTGACCCTGCCGAGCCGCGCTCGCTGGCCGCGTGCGAAAGCGTCGATAGCTCCAGATGTACTGCTCGGGACAACGGCGGACACACTCCTCCACCCCCCGATTCAGCTGCGTGGCCGCAAACTCGAGATCCTCGCTGTCCAGTCCTTCGGGCCCAGGAAGGAACCGCAGGCGGAAGCCACCCCTGGCAGTTCGTTCGGAATATCCAAACAGAGTGACTGCGCCGTATTTTCGCGTCAGACGGGCCACCAGGGTCATGGTCAAGGCGGGAGTACCGAAGAAGGGGGCGAAAACACCATGCTTTTTCAAGGGCTCCTGATCGGGTAGGACCCCGAATCCCTCCCCGGCAGCGAGGGCTTCGACGATACGGCGCATCCCTGTCCGATCGGCCGGCACGAGCTCGGCTCCGTGACGCTCCCTGGCCTGGCGGATGAAGCTGTCCATCTCGACGATCCGCGGCGGACGGTAGAGCGCCAGCACCGGGACCTTGACCTGTAGATACCGACTCAGGATCTCCCAGTTACCGAGATGAGGAACGAGTACCACGGTTCCCCTCTTCGACCCGATCGCGTGCAGCAGGTGTTCCTCACCTTCGACTCGCTCGATACGGCCGAGCAACTTGTCCGTGCTCCAGAACCACACTGCCCCGACTTCGGATACGGTCTTGCCAGTGCCGATGAGGCTGCTCCTCGCCAGCTGTCGACGCTTCTCGGCCGAGAGCTCAGGCAGACAGAGAGAGAGATTGCTGTCCGTCGTCCGGCTGAGGCGATTCGGAATCCGCCAGATCAACCAACCGACGATCGCGCCGAGAGACTGCGCCCAATTCAGGGGCAGAATGGCGAAACCCCGGATCAAGGCCTTGAGAACAGCTGCCTGGACAGGAGCCGATTTGGTGACTTTCTTGGCGGACATAGACCTGGCCTTGCCCATGCGCTCCAGGAGCGGACATCCGTGCCCCACCTCGGAGCCGTAGCGGTCTTCCGAATCATAGAAGAAATCCGCCGCCTACCGACCCTCATTCGGTTTCGCAGAAGCAGTAGGCATACAGGCCACCAGGATCGTTGAAGTCGCTCAATCGAGTCATGTCGTCGAGCATGGATTCGAGTCCGAGCCAACGATCTGCCATTGGGAGACGTGAAAAAGGCCAACGACCCAAACGAGCCGCACTCCCTTCGAGCAAGGCCGTCACCACCTTGGAGGTCGTCCCGACCTCCTGCTCGACATAGGTCACCCGATAGTCGTCAAGAACTCCTGCGCTCTCGGCGGCCGCTTCCAGCGCTGCACTCAGCTCACCCAGTTCGTCTACCAAACCGAGGCGTCGGGCCTCGGCACCTGTCCAGACCTGCCCCTGAGCCACCTGGTCGACTTCGTCGACTGTCATGCCGCGCTCTTCTGCGACCCGACCGATGAACTCTCGGTAGCCGGCCTCGATACCCAGCTGCAAGGCTTCCACGGCCTCTTCGGGTAAGGCTCGATCGGGTCGAAGAGTGCCGGCGAAGGGACCGGTGCCGAGCCCATCATTTTGGATGCCAAGCTTGCCGAGTGTGCGCTGGAAGGTCGGTGCCATCGCGTAGATTCCGATCGAACCGGTAATCGTTGTCGGCTGAGCCCAGATCTGATCCGCCGACATGGCGATCCAGTACCCTCCAGAGGCCGCCACGGAAGCCATCGATACGACGACTGGCTTGCCGGACTGACGCGTCAATTCGACCTCCCGCCGAATGATCTCGGAGGCGAATGAGCTGCCACCGGGACTATCGACACGCAGGACGAGTGCCTTGACCTCAGCGCTGTTCCTCGCTCGTCGGATCAGCTCGGCGGTGGAATCGCCGCCCACGCTACCCGGAGGCCGACTGCCGTTGTAGATCGCTCCCTTTGCCACCACGACGGCCACCACGTTGTCGCTCTTCACCTGCGGTCTGTCGATGGCCTCGAGATAGGTCAAGTAGTCGATGCGGTAGTAGGAGCGGGTGTCCTCGTTCTCGCCTACCAACTCTATCAACCTGTCCTCGACTTCGTCGCGATTGATGACACGGTCCACCAGGCCTTCTGCCTCGGCGACCACAGCGGCCCGCCCCGAATGCGCCTCCAGCTTACGATGATAATTCTCCGAGTAGGCGGCGATCGCCTCGGGGGACAGACCTCTCGCCGCGGCGACCTCTGCCCGGTACACGCCCCAAAGTCCCTCGAGCCACTGTTTCCGATTCTGCCGGGCCTCGGGGGACATGCCGCTGCGCAGGAACGGCTCGACCGCCGATTTGTACTCGCCGACCCGAAAGACGTTCCAATCCACTGCGAGCCGGTCGAGCGCATCCTTGTAGTAGTTGCGGTAGGAACTGAACCCGGGAAGCCAGACCACGCCCATGGGGTGAACCATGATCTCGTCTGCCGAAGCCGCCAGAAAGTAGCGAGATTGCGAATAGGCATCGGCTGCCGCGAGCACCGGTTTCCCCGTCGCCTTGAACTCCTCGATCTCCTGTCGAAGTGTCTGGAGCGTGCTGAGACCTGCTCCACCGAGCCCATTCAGATCCAGGTGCAGGGCTTGGACCCGATCGTCCCCTGCCGCCTCTTGGATGGCCTCGCGCAGGCTCCGCACCAGACTCTCAGGCCGATTCCGACCCAGCAGCCTCAAGAGCGCTCTTTCATCGGGAGTGCCATAAAGCTGCTCCACGATGGCGCCCACCGGATCGACAACCAGGGCCGTGCTGTCTGGGACTTCCGGCTTGTCACTAGCCAACAGCCACGACATCAAAACGACTACAAGAACGAGAAACAAGAGATTGACGACCAGTCTGCGTGCCTGATCGAGGAGGCGCCATAGCCAGGTGAACGCCTCATTCAAGGTCTCGAGGATCTTACGCACGGCACTACCTCCAATTCTGAGAGCGTCGTCAAGAGCTCTCCTTCCTCATTACGCGAGTCAGAGCTCGTAGTTCTTGGGTTACAGCCCCTCATTCTTCCCATTCGAAACCACCCTACCAGCCCCCCCATCCCACCCCCTTGAGTAGCCAGGTGATCCGCCCTTTCGAGTGGTGCAAAGAAGGGGTCTTCCCGCCTACAGTGGTGCGTGCCCGATTAGGGCGGGTTGGGAGCTGTCCAACCCATCTTTCCCACCGCGTCTTATTAGGAGATGGCTAATGGATCAGAACCTTGGCCACGATGTCTTGATCTTGGGAGCTGGCCTCGCCGGACTACGCGCCGCCGTGGAAATCGCGCAGCGCACCGATGGCAAGGCCGACATTGGCATCGTCTCGAAAGTGCAGCTCATGCGCGCCCACTCGGTCTGCGCCGAGGGCGGTACGGCGGCGATGCTCCGTACCGATGAAGGCGACTCGATCGACCTGCACGCCTGGGACACCGTCAAGGGAGCCGATTTCCTGGCCGACCAGGATGTCGTCTACCGCTTCGTCAACGCGTCACCCAAGGAGATCTTCCTCCTCGATCATTGGGGAATACCTTGGACGCGTGATGAGCACGGCCGCATCGAGCAGAGACCTTTCGGCGGACACTCCTACCCTCGCGCCACGCTCGCCGCCGACAAGACCGGCTTTTTCGAGATGCAGACGCTGTACGACACGCTGCTGAAGTACGACAACTTCACTCGCTACGACGAGTTCTTCGTCAGCGACATCCTGATGGAGGGCGATGATTTCGCCGGTCTGGCCGGAATCCATGCCGCCACCGGCGACCTGGTGACCCTGCAGGGCAAGGCACTGCTGATCGCCGCGGGCGGAGCCGGAACCCTGTTCGGATTCACGACCTACTCGCAGAGCGTCACTGGCGACGGTTTGGCCATGGCCTATCGCGCCGGCCTACCCCTGGAAGACATGGAGTTTCTGCAATTCCACCCCACCGGTCTCATTCCTTCGGGAATCCTCATGACCGAGGGGTGCCGCGGTGAAGGTGGCTACCTGCGCAACGCAGAGGGTGAGCGGTTCCTGGAGCGCTACGCCCCAGAGAAGATGGAGCTCGGCCCCCGCGACGTGATCTCCCGCGCCGAGACGACGGAGATTCTCGAGGGAAGAGGTTTCAAGGGCCCTGACGGCCTCGACTATCTCCACCTCGACCTGACCCATCTCGGAGCCGATCGGATCAACACGCGACTGCCGCTGATCCGCGAGGTCTGCATGAAGTTCGTCGGCATCGATCCGATCGACAACCCCATCCCCATCCGACCGGTGGCGCACTACTCGATGGGGGGCATCGAGACCGATATCGACGGCGCGACCCGCTGTCCGGCGATCTGGGCCGCGGGCGAGGCAGCTTGCGTTTCGCTTCACGGGGCCAACCGCTTGGGTTCCAACTCCACGGCCGAGTGCCTGGTCTGGGGTGGAATCGCCGGCGGCGAGATCGCCGACCGACTCGGAGAGCTGCCAAAGCCGGCCTCTCTGAGCAGTGAGCAGTTGGCAGTCAGCAAGGGCCACATCGATGAGCTGCTGGATCGAAAGGGAGATCAGAACCTCTACCGATTGCGGCAGGAGCTGCGCAGCACCATGGATCAGTACGCCGGCGTCTACCGCACGGGTGAGGGCCTCGCCAAGGCCTTGGAGATCATTCGTGAGATCAAGGACCGCTCGACTCGAGCGCCGGTGGCCGACAAGAGCCGCGTCTACAACTCCAACCTCTTCCACGCTTTGGAGTTGGAGAACCTGTTGGACCTCGCAGAAGTAACCGTTTTTGGTGCTCTGACCCGAGAGGAGTCCAGAGGCGCCCACTCACGTCGCGATTTCGTCGATCGTGACGATGAGACTTGGATGCGACACACGCTCGCCTGGCGCACTGACAGTGGTCCACGTTTGGACTACAAGCCAGTGACCACAACCACCTGGAAACCGGTGGAACGCAAGTACTGAAGAGAGGTGGAGAAATGGAGAAAGACCGAGGTCATCCCAATCGGCTTGGCGTCTGGGGCTGGGTCGGGGGCGGTAGCTGGGGACCGGATCGGTACCTCTACACCCTGCACCGAGTCACGGGTCTGGGACTGCTGTTCTATTTTCTCGTGCACATTGTCGTGACCTCCTCGAGGGCTGTCAGCGAAGGAGCCTGGGAGGCAAGCATGGCGAGGGTCAGCGGCCCACTGTTCGTGCTCGGTGAGTACCTGGTGTTCGTCGCTTTCGCCTTTCACGCCATCAACGGCATGAGGCTGTTCTTTGCCGAGCTCGGCTGGGGAATCGGCAAACCGATCGAGCCCATCTACCCGTACCGCACCTGTCTCGACGACCAACGACCCTGGGCGCTTGGCGCGCTGCTGCTGATCGCCGCACTCGTCGTGGTCGGAGCCCTGGACTTCTTCGTCTGGCACTAGGCCAAAGGGAGTGATCAGCAATGCGTGACCAAAAGCTGTGGACATGGCACTTGGCAGCCGGTGCGATCATCCTGTTCCTTCTCGGGCTGCACATGGCAATCATGCATCTGGATGCCCTGCTGGGGATCTTCAATCCAGCGGGTGGTCATCCGATCGATTGGGCCAACGTCGTGGCTCGGGGTCAGAGCATGGCCTTTACCCTGACCTATGTCTTACTGCTCGGAGCGGCTCTCTTTCATGGCCTCTACGGGCTGCGGAACATTCTCTTCGAACTCGATCCCGCCCCGCCCTTGAAGAAGGCCCTCAGTTGGGTTCTCATCCTGGTCGGTGTCGGTCTCTTCATTTTCGGCACCTGGGCCGCTTGGGTCGGCCACCAGGTAGCTTCTCTGACCTAGGGGATGGCGATGAGCAACGGCAACCTACCCGAGCAGATCGTCTTTCGGATCCGTCGTTTCGCACCCGGCCGTGACAAAGAGCCGGTTTGGAAGGAGTACCCGATCGCCTACGAGGCCGGCATGACCGTCCTCGACGGACTGTGGAAGGTCAAGGAGACCAGCGATCCAACTCTGGCATGGCGGGCATCGTGCCGCATGGGAGTCTGTGGATCCTGCGGCATGCTGATCAACGGCAAGGCAGGATTGGGGTGCAACACCCAGATCTCCGAGCTGGGAACTGCCGTCGTGACCGTGGCTCCGCTGGCCAATTTCCCGATCGTCCGCGACCTGGTCCCGGATCTGCGACCGCTCTTCGACGCCCACACGGCCCTGTCGCCTTACATCATCCGCTCCGACACCACCGAACAGGAAGAGCCGACCCGGGAGTACTACCAATCGGCCGAGGAGATGGAGACCTACCTTCAGTTCTCCTACTGCATCAAGTGCGCCTGCTGCATGGCCGCCTGCCCCACCTGCGCCACCGACCCGGTCTACTCGGGACCCGTGGCTCTAGCCCAGGCGCAACGCTACAACAGCGATACCAGAGATGACGGCTTCGAAGTACGCAAGGAAGTCCTGGCCGGCGAAGCCGGTCCCTGGCGCTGCCATTTCGCCGGTGAGTGCTCGCGAGTGTGCCCGAAGGGAGTCGATCCTGCCAAGGCCATCCAGTTGATGAAACGGCAGCTGGTTGGCGATGCTCTGGGGCTGAGAAAGAAGCGGTCGCCGGCCGGGCTAGTGGAGAAACCCGAGGGTATCGAACGCCGCCCCGACATTCCGGAGGCTCCAGCCCCGACGATCTGATCGCTGAGAGGACAGTAAGAGGGAATCGCAGAAGAATCTCGAGCTGATCAGGGACGGTCTGGAGGATCCTCCTCCAGATCCGACTCGGTGGCTCCTTCGGCGGCTTCCTCGGACTCCCAGAGTCGACTGACTACACAGGCGTTGACTCCGCCGACCCCCATATTGAGCTTGCCGGCGACTCGACCCTCCATCTCCGCCAGTTCGTGGCGCACCAGAGCGTCGTGATGCGGTCGAATCTGGGGATGGATCTCGTCCTCCTCCAGATTCACAGGATGCAGGATTCCCTGCGCGAAACCGAGGTGCTGGGCTGTCAGCTCCCAGCCCCCGCAGACCGACATGCCGTGTCCAAAGGATCCCTTTCGTGCGGTCAGTCGGGTAACCCCTGGCACGACCGAGAGGATGTTCTGCAGCTCAGTCCAATCGCCAGGTGTGGCGGTCGCGTGCATGTCCCAGGTGGCCACTTCTTCCGGCCCGACACCAGCAGCTGCCAGCGACTGCTGAATGACCGCCTGAGGCCCTTGCTGGGAAGGCGTGATGATGTGATCGGCATCCGAGTTGATCGCCACGCCGAGGACTTCGAGTCCGACGGTCTTCATCCCCAGCCCACGAAAATAGTCCGCGTCGCCGATGATCCAGATACAAGCGCCTCCGGAGACATGAGTACCGCGCATGCCTGTGAACGGCTTGGAAACCTGCCCATCCTGGGACACCACTCGGGCCGCAAAGAAGGACCCCACGGTTAGAGGATGTGGCTCTGGATCGGTCATGCCGATGACCGCTGCCTTCGCTTCGCCGTTCTGGATGGCGCTGACGCCGAACTTCAGCGCTGTGCCGAAGCCCGAGCAGGCCGCGACAGGAGCCACGGTCGGACCTGAAATCCGCCCCAGCATGGAGATTTGTGCGGCGGGAATGTTCGGGATGTTCCACAGCAGGTTGGCTTCGACAGCGTTCCAGGGCTCCAGAGGACACCCGTACTCCGCGTTCAGCTTCCTGCGGGCCGTGGCCTTATGGCGAATGACCGAGCCCTTGCCCTTGTCGATATCCTCGCCAATCCCTTCGGACTCGATCTGGCGCAATCTCTTCAGATAGTCCTGCAGGCTCGGCGACTCGCGAACCCAGAAATCCAGCCAGTCATCGACAGCTTCTTCGTAGTGCTCATCCTGCTTGCCGAGCTGCACGGGATCGACTGGCACCCCCATCTCGCGCCTCATCCGTTCCTGCTCGGTCGGGCCTGCCGCGCGGAACTCGGCCAATAGAGGATTGTGCTCCTCCTGACACCAGAACCGCTTCCACCGCCGCTGGGCCCGAAAGTAGTCTCGCCCGATCCTGAAGTTGGTAGCCAGGTCGCCCAACCCTGTGCCGACATAGATGTGAGTCTCGGCCCCGAGCTCTTGCAACTTCTCCTCGATGCCCGGGTTCTGACCCAGCGACTGGATGAAGGCACCGATGGCGTACTTGACCATGTTGCCCATTTTGGCGTCGAGCTGCGCGAACTTGCGGGGTTCGAACCGCTGATCGATCCACTCCCTGTAGGCAGCGAAATCGAACTCCGGGTTGCCGACCAGGAAATTGTCGGGTCCGAACCCGTTGAAGGGCTCCAGCCAGGTCTCACCTGATATCAGGTTCTTCTCGAAGGATGCGACATCAGGGGATTTGGGAGCCACGATGCCCCAACCGAAGATTCCGATACGTTTGCCGTTACCAGTCATGGCCGAGTTCCACCAGCTGAAGCTGCCCGCCAGCTCGTCGAGGTGCGGGATTCTGCCGCTCGAAAGACCTGTCGATACTAACCCGACTCGATCCCCAGGGAACAGGCTCGGGCGATCCAATCGATCGGCACATTTGCCAACCGACCCAGGCAATCAGACCTGACGTTTCTTCCAACGCCCCAGACGGAAGAGGCTAGCTCCGGCCACCGTGATCATCGTCTCGGCGATGGCAATGGCCCAGAAGACCCCGTTCGGCCCCATGCCAGAAGACACCGCCAGCCAATAGGCGAGAGGAATCTGGAAGAGCCAGTAGCAGAAGAAGTTGATGAGCGAAGGAGTCGTCGTATCCCCGGCGCCATTGAAAGCCTGCACCAGAACCATGCCGAGGGCATAGAAGACGTAGCCGTAACTGATGATGCGCAGACACTCCACGCCGATGGAAAGCACGCCTGGGTCCTGGGAGAACAGGCCGATGATCGCTGCGCCGAAGACGAGAAAGAGCACCGCAATGCAGCCGAGGAAGACCATGTTGTAGAGGCCCGTCAGCCAAGCCGATCGTTCCGCTCGGTCGGGTTTCCCGGCCCCCAGGTTCTGACCCACGAGCGTCGCGGCGGCGTTGGCCATTCCCCAGGCGGGCAGGATCGAGAAGATCACGACCCGAATGGCGATGGTGTATCCGGCTACGGCCGTCGAGCCGAAGATCGCTATGATGCGTACCAGGGCGACCCAACTGCAGGTCGCCACCAGCACTTGGAAGATGCCCCCAGAGGAGACTCTCAATAGCGTCTTCATGACATTCGGAACCAGTCGAATCTCCGCCGGGCGGATCCTGATCCGACTGGTCCCTCGCGCCAAAATCCAGAACTGATAGACGACGCCGGTTCCGCGCCCGATCGTCGTCGCAACAGCTGCACCGGCGACGCCCAGTTCTGGGAAGGGGCCGAGACCGAAGATGAGGCAGGGGTCGAGAATCAGGTTGATCAAGTTCGCCAGCCACAGGACCCGCATCGCCACCGCTGCGTCTCCGGCACCCCGGAAGACCGCGTTGATGATGAAGAGCAGCATGACGGTTCCGCAGCCGCCCAGGAGGATTCTCGAGTATCCCGCTCCCAGATTGACCACCTGGTCCGAAGCTCCTAGCAGCGAGAGAGCCGCAGGTCCCGTCAGGACTCCGACTGCACCGACGACGACCGAGGCGAACAGCCCGATGAAGATCGCCTGGGCCCCCGCCACACTGGCCCCTTCGGGGTCCTTCTCGCCAGTTCGCCGGGCTACAAGAGCCGTAGTCCCCATGCTGAGGCCAATCGCCAGGGAAAAGACCAGGGTCAGGAGAGATTCGGTGAGCCCGACGGTGGCGACAGCGTCCGCCCCCAATCGAGAGACGAAGAAGACGTCGCAGATGGCGAACACCGACTCCATGACCATCTCCAGGACCATCGGAATGGCCAGCAGAACGATGGCGCGACTCAATCTCCCTCGAGTGAAGTCCTCCTGGGAGCCGTGAATGGCTTGCCGCAGCGACTGCCAGAACGAGGCATGAGCTGTCGGTAGCCCGGTTGGTTCCATGCCGTTCACTTCAGTAATCGAGAGGACTCCTCATGGAGCGTGATCGGAGAGAATCTCCAAGAGATAGCGCTGAGCTTCCCGGTTGTGGATCATTGCGAAGTGCGGGCCTTCGACGTTCATGACCTCTGGACTCAGCAGCTCTCGCTCGGGCGCCGACAGCCATTCCTGGCTTTCCAAGGTGGCATGGCCGTCACCCGAAGCTCGGAGTCGACCGAGGACACTCGGAAATCGATCAAGTTCCTCATCGCCGAGAAAGTAGGTCCTCCATCCACCTTCTTCTTCGACCAGCAGCGCCCTGGCAATCGTGTCGTTGAAGTCATTGCGAATCAGGTAGTACCGACCCGCCGTCGTCCCCCCCGAGTCACTACGCAAGAGCGCCTGAACCCGTTGAGCGAGTCGCAGCGCCCGGTGAAGAAACGACTCTCGGGAAGCGACATCACCGAAAAGCTCTGGATGTCGGTTCTCCGCCAACCGACTCCCGACGGCAGGCGCGAAGACCGACCATTGGTACTTCTTCCACGACGCGACATCGTAGAGATCGACTGAGATCGGTTGCCCATCGCGGCCGACGAACAGGTGGTCGGTGTACGCCGGTAGATCCTGATACAGCGATTCATAGCCAAAGAATGCCTCCGGAGCCCATCTTCGTCCTACCCAGGGCACGTATTTTCTCCCCCGATTCAGCTCTCGGAGAATACGGAGAGAGCCACCATTCGAAGCGCCCATGAGTACGATCTTCTGGATATCCAGGGTGGCGGGTACATCGACCTTCCCCGACTCGGCCTGATCCAGCGTTGCGGCACCGTATCGCGCCAGGTACCGGCATAGATGGGCACCATTGCTCTGGCAGACGAGCACGACGGCGAGTCGGCCGTCGCCCCGGGTCACGCGCACCCGCTCCAGACGCTCTAGTAGCTGATGGGCCGATTCGACGTTGCTCTGTCGCCAGTCGTAACCGAACAGGAAAAGTGAGTCTTCGGGTCGCGGCCTGGCCAGGTCGCCGACGCGGTAGCCATTCGACTCCAGCAGGTCCACGAGGGGCTGATAGACCGGCTTCCGAACGACACCTGCCAGGCGCAGCCGTAGGATGACCTCTCCTGCTTCCACTCCGGAGCGGCTGGGGCCCGATTCGATGGCTCTGGCAATGTTGTAGCCGTGATCCCGAGGGAACATCAAATTGTGGCCCTTTCCCCAGAGGATCCTGGTTCTTCCGGCCTCCCGAAGCTCCACACCAGTCACTCCTGGAACGAAGACCACTGGCACGGTGGGCGAGCCGACCCTGGCGGGTTCCGGGGCGGCCGACCCATTCGCGGCCCATGCCAACAGCATTCCCACAATGACACCGAGGGGTGCCAGCGAAAGGACCCGCGTCGATTGCGCTGTCGAACTGAGTGTCTTCCGGACCCGGTGCATGGTATCGCCGCTTGCCATGGATCGATCTCGACGCTCCGACGCTCGGGGTCGAGTCCGCCGGGCCGGAGCTATGCTAGATCCTCTTCTTCGGCCATCGGCAATCGCCGCAAGCTCCGGCAAGCTTATACGTCCTGCCGACTGGGAGCGCGGTTGCTTCGTCGGGCCCAAAACAATAGCCTTTCAGCACCATGCAACAGTACCTGGACCTCTTGCAGCACATCCTCGACGACGGAGTCGACAAATCGGACCGCACGGGCACCGGCACACGGAGCATCTTTGGCCATCAGATGCGATTCGACCTCGGCGATCGTTTCCCAATGTTGACCACCAAGAAACTCCACACGCCATCCATCATTCATGAGTTGCTGTGGTTTCTGACGGGTGACACCAACATCCGATACCTCAACGAGAACGGTGTCCGCATCTGGAACGCGTGGGCAGACGAGAACGGTGAATTGGGACCGGTCTATGGCTATCAATGGCGCTCGTGGCCAACCGCCGACGGGCGCAAAATCGACCAGATCACCCAGGTCATCGAGCAGATCCGGCAGAGCCCCGACTCACGTCGCCATATCGTCAGCGCCTGGAACGTCAGCGATGTCGAGAACATGGCCCTTCCTCCCTGCCATCTCCTGTTCCAGTTCTACGTCGCCTCGGGCCGCCTCTCTTGTCAGTTGTATCAGCGCAGTGCGGATGTCTTTCTCGGAGTTCCGTTCAACATCGCCTCCTACTCGTTGCTCACCCTGATGGTCGCCCAGGCCTGCGATCTGAAGCCCGGGGAGTTCGTGCACACCTTTGGGGACGCCCATCTCTATCGGAATCACTTCGAGCAAGCTCGACAACAGCTCGAGCGCGATCCACGGTCCCTGCCCCGAATGGTCCTGAACCCTGATGTCCGATCGGTCTTCGATTTTCAGCTCGAGGACTTCTGTCTAGAGGAATACGACCCCCACCCCCACATCAAGGCGCCGATTGCAGTATGAGGCTCTCGATCATCGTCGCGGTTGCCGACAACGGGGTGATTGGCCGCGATGGCGACCTGCCCTGGCGACTGTCCGCCGATCTGAAGCGCTTCAAGGCCCTGACCATGGGTCACCACCTCCTCATGGGGCGCAAGACTTTCGAGTCCATCGGTACCGTCCTACCGGGACGCACCACGGTGGTGATTTCCCGCGGGCAGCCCGACCTGCCGGCCGGGGTCGAACTGGCTCACTCTCTCGAACAGGCTGTGGAGCTCGCTCGAGCCCACGGGGATGACGAGCCGTTCATCGCCGGTGGAGCTGAGATCTACGCTCAGGCATTGCCTGCCGCCGATCGCCTCTACCTCACCCGCGTTCATGCCGACTGCGAAGGCGACACCCTGTTTCCTGCCTGGCAGGAAGCCGCGTGGCAGCAGGTCTTTCGAGAAGACCATCCGGCGGACGATCGAAACGCCCATCCCTACTCGTTCCTCATCTACGATCGCTGATCCCTCCGGGCGTTCTAGTACCAGCCCGTCTCGGCAGGGCTCGTGGGCAGTTGGCTTCGTCCTTGACAGCCCTTAACAATTCATTTATCCTTTCATCCGGATGAACGGATTGATCCAATCGCCCATGCCCGCAGGAGAGGCCTCTGTGTTCGACAGCATGTCGACCTTGAGAGAGCCTCTGCGATGCAGGATCCTGCTGCTACTGGACGGGCAGGAGCTGACCGTCTCGGAGCTCTGCGCAGTCTTGCAGATGCCGCAGTCGTCCGTCAGTCGTCATCTCAAGGCGCTGGACGAGGGTGGCTGGGTTGTCGCACGACGGGAAGGCACCAGCCGTCTCTACCTGGCCAACACGAACGCGCTCGCCGGACCGGATCGCAAACTCTGGGCTCTGGTGCGAAAACAGGTCGTGACCAGCCCGGCAGTGGACCAGGATCGACAACGACTGACGAGTATCCTGGCGCAGCGCCTGTCGCGATCCCAGGAGTTCTTCGCGTCGACTGCCGATCGGTGGCCGGCCGTCCGCAGTGAGCTGTTCGGGCAGCGCTTCGATCTCGAAGGACTGGTGGGTCTGCTGGATGCCCGGTGGATCGTCGGTGACCTGGGCTGTGGCACCGGACAGACCTCCTGCACGCTGGCACCCTGGGTCCAAAGGGTGATTGCCGTCGACGATTCGGAGGCGATGTTGGATACCGCACGGTCGCGTCTGCAGGAGATGCCGAACGTCGAGCTTCGCCGCGGCCGCCTGGAAGCGCTACCGGTCGGCAATGGGGAACTCGATGTCGCCATCCTGATGCTGGTGCTGCATCACGTCACGGATCCTCAATCGGCGATCGAAGAGGCAATGCGGGCCCTCAAACCAGGCGGGCGACTCCTCGTCGTCGATATGCTGCCGCACCAACGGGACGAGTACCGTCATCAAATGGGACATCTCTGGCTCGGATTTACCGAGCAGCAGATCCGAGGGTGGTTCGACGAGTTGGGGCTCAAGGCGATCCGGGTCCATCCGCTGCCAGCCGATCCCGACGCGCTCGGCCCGGCTCTGTTTGCCGCCAGCGCTCGGCAACCCATGAGAGAAGCCATGCCGATCCCCGAATCAGCCGCCATCGGAGCATGAACCAACGATTTTCGAGCCGTCCAAAACGACAATGAGACCTTCGAGTCATTCGACTCCCACAGGAGACAAGGACATGACCACTACCCAAATTCCCCCGACGACAGTCGAGCCGGCTACCAAGCGCCCGGCATTCAAGGTCGCGGACCTCTCCCTGGCTGAGGCCGGACGCAAAGAGATCCGCCTGGCCGAGCAGGAGATGCCAGGACTGATGGCCTTGCGCACGAAGTACAGCGATACGAAACCCCTGGCGGGATCCAAGATCATGGGGAGCCTGCACATGACCGTGCAGACCGCTGTCCTGATCGAGACACTGACCGATCTGGGCGCCGATGTCCGCTGGGTCTCGTGCAACATCTTCTCCACTCAGGATCACGCTGCTGCCGCGGTGGTGGTTGGCCGACCCGAGCTCGGTGGGACACCCGAGACTCCGAAGGGCACGCCGGTTTTCGCGTGGAAGGGTGAAACTCTCGAAGAGTACTGGTGGTGCACGACCGAAGCCCTCGTCTGGCCGGATGGCTCCGGTCCCGACCTGATCGTCGACGATGGCGGAGACGCCACGCTATTCGTTCATAAAGCGGCCGAGTTCGAAAAGGCTGGCAGCGTCCCTGACTTCGACAGCCACACCGAGCCCGAGGAGTGGGGCGTCATCCTGGACACCATTGGTCGGGAGCTCGCAGCTCATCCAGGGCGCTGGTCCGCCATTGCCGCCGGCATCGGCGGTGTCAGTGAAGAGACCACGACCGGTGTACACCGTCTCTATCAGATGGCCAAAGAGGGCACGCTCCTCTTCCCGGCCATCAATGTGAACGACTCGGTCACCAAATCGAAGTTCGACAACATCTATGGCTGCCGTCACTCGGTGATCGACGGGCTCAATCGGGCGACCGACGTCATGATCTCCGGCAAGGTGGCGGTCGTCTGTGGCTACGGAGAAGTGGGCAAGGGTTGCGCTCAGGCGCTACGCGGCCAGGGTGCCCGAGTCGTGGTGACAGAGATCGACCCGATCTGCGCCCTGCAAGCCGCGATGGAGGGCTTCCAGGTCGCGCGCTTCGAAGAGGTCGTCCGTGAAGCCGACATCTTCATTACCGCCACTGGCAATTTCGAGATCATCACCGCCGAGCACATGTCCCAGATGAAGGACAAGGCCATTGTCGGCAACATCGGCCACTTCGACAACGAGATCGACATGGCGGGCTTGAAGAGGATCGAAGGAATCCAGACCGTCAACATCAAGCCCCAATACGACGAGTGGATCTTCCCCGACGGTCACAGCGTGCTGGTCCTGGCCGAAGGGCGGCTGCTCAACCTGGGCTGCGCCACCGGCCACCCGAGCTTCGTGATGTCAGCCTCTTTCACGAATCAGGTCCTGGCGCAGATCGAGCTGTGGGTCAATCCCGACGCCTACGAGACGGAGGTCTACATGCTCCCGAAACAGCTCGACGAGGAAGTCGCTCGCCTGCACCTCGACCAGCTTGGCGTGCACCTCACCGAGCTGTCACCGGAGCAGGCCGACTACATCGACGTTCCGGTAGAGGGACCGTACAAACCGGACCACTACCGTTATTGATTGCGGCCCCCAAGTTCGACTGTAGGGCATTTCATTTGCCGAATCTGGCGATTCTGCTAGAGTCGCGCCCCAAATGGGCCCGACGTCGCTGTTCGGAGGGACGAGATTCGTCGCCCGGACAGCGGCCGTCGAACCGTGATTCGACGCCGGTCGTGGCCCACGTATCAGATCGAGCAGTCACACTAGAACAGCAGACTGAGCACAGGTGTATCCAATGGTCCCAGACACGTCGATGTCCCCAACTCCACAGCGCACTCTTGGAATCGGTCGCCTGGCGGCTCTCCTGTCGCTTCTGATTCCTCTCGGATTTGCCGTCAGCGCAAGGGCCCAGACGGTCCTCCTCGATGACGACTTCGAGTCAGGGAATCTCACCTCCTGGTCCTCAATCTATCCCCCACCCGATGGTCTCGGGTCGAAGGTCGTGGCGACTGGGGCCTACCCCGCCCTGGCAGTCGACTCGCAGGGCGACGTGCACCTGGCCTACGCTCGTGACGGCAAGCTCTGGTATCGGCAGTTCGACGCTCAGTCCGAGACCTGGTCCAATGAGCAGTGGACCAAAATCGATCAGTTCGCGAGCTACAGGAACAAGCCACGGATCGTCATCGATTCGAAGGACAGACCCCATGTGCTGGGAGGAAGAGGCAATGGCACGGGGCGCTATGCCTACTGGAACGGTAGCCAGTGGGTGGTATTCAGCGACAATCTGAATCGCGACACCGATCTCGCCATCGACAGCAAGGACAACGTCTATATCGTCAGACGGGGAGGATCCTTTGGAGGATACCTCGGTGCCCGGCTCCGACTGGCAGGCTCCAACAGCTTGAACATACTGCCGGATCCGGATATCGCCAATGGCCTACCGCTGGGCAGAAACGACCACGTCTACGGCACCGTTTTCGTCAATCCGATCGATGACTCGGTACACGTCGTCTATCGGCACGGCAAGCCCACCAACTTCGCCTACCGCACCTCTGAAGACAAGGGGCAGAACTGGGCCGGCGGTGGTGTCAGCGGCAACGACGACGAAGAGCCCAGCGGCATCGCCTCGCCGAGCGGCGCGCTGTATGCGGTCAGCGGACGGGGTGACGCCTACCGCAAGAGCGGCGAGCCCAGCCAGTGGCAGCACCTGGGGCTGGCCGTCGAGGCCGGTGATCGAAAGCTGCCCGTTGTTTCTGCAGATGCCAACGACAACCTCTACTTCGGCTCGTTCGGCGGCCGCTTCAACGTCTACGAGAGCGGCGATTGGCTAGCAGACCTCGATGGTGGAGATGGCGAGCGCAGGGTAACGAGCCTTTCGGGTGCCAACTTGGGCTTCCTGAGAGTGGCTGCCGCACCCGAGGGCGGTTTCGCATACATCATCTGGGAAGAGGGTCCGGGGGTCCGAGCCGCAAACGACAACGCTGCAGACAATTTCGACTTGGTGTTCTCTACCCTCGACCTGAATGGTCAAATCGGGAACTGAAGCAACTACACACGAGTCATTCAGCTCGACATCTCGCAACCGCCGTGAGGAGCCTACGGCTCGCTCACCAGGGCTGCGCGGGGGTCACTCCTATCCAGGCGGCTAGCCGCAAGAAGAGGAAGCACCTTACCCCGTTCGCTCATCTTGGGTGATTCGCGGCGCACCGTCAGGATCCCGGCCTCTTGCCAGATCCTGGCCATGAAGCGCTGAGTCCTGGAGCTCGCTGACAAACCGTCTACGAGCTCCCGAAGGACGGCGCCATGGTCGAGGTTTCCCAGGCTGGGATCGACCCGCAGGATGAGCAATACATCTCCGTCATCCTGCCCTTCCTCTACCAGCTGATAGTCTCCTGGACCGCCCCCGAACCTGGCTGGCAGGCGGTTTTCCATCAGCTCGTAAAGATCCGTAAAGGCATAGTTCATCCCCTGACAGGTGAACTTCTCGAAGCTGCGCACGTGATGAATGTGGAGGTCGAGGCCGGCCTCGCCCAAAGCGCAGCCACACTGACGCCGCTCCAGAACAGCGTAGTCTCCGTTCTCGACGTTGATCTGCAGCATTGCCGCGGCGGGGTGCAGCGTCGTGAACAGCAGGGGGCGGACTCCTAGAGGGTCTCCATCAACGGCTCGAGAGTGATCCACGACTGCCAGAGTCGTCTGATCCACGTGCATATCGTCGGTCGCGTTGCGTTGGGCGCAGCCCCGGCTGACATGCACCGCCCCGGGCGTGTACCCGTACTGAACCGTGAACTGAGCGCCGGCCGATTCCACCACCTGACGCTTGGAGCCGGTGAACGGCTCTCCACTGACCACGAAGAGCACCGAGCTCAACGACTCTCGCATCTCCAGCGCCGTCTTGGCGATCTTCACGGCGTTGCTTGCGACGCATCGAATACAACAAGGGGTTCCCTGGTCGACTCGACGGCCGACCCACCGAACGACTGGGCGCAAGTCACGATAGTCAATCGATTCGGCATTCGGAAAGCCCGGTCCGTAGCGCCGGGCTCCGCGAATGACCTGCCGTGCAATCGAGGCCTGGTACAGCTGCTCCGCCCACCCAGCGTGGGCTGCCCGACAGAACCACTTTTCAGGCGCGATGCCCGCTTTGGCCACCATGAGGAGAAAGAGCATCCCAGCGCCTCCCGGAAGGATGACATCCACTGCGGCGTGGGCGTGCTCCTCGAGTCGGTGCGCAGCGAGAAAGAGCGCCGTAGTCGGGCTCTCCGCGCCGAGCCAGGCCAGGCTGCTCAGCGACCTGACTGGACGGTTGCTGCTGCCGCTACTCTCCGTCGGCAGGCCCAGCGCGGGCCGGCGCGGCTCGAAGGACGACGGTGATACTTCGAGGCAGAGTTGTCCGCGAACCACCGGGCACTTCCCTTTGAACTCATCTGCCGACAGGTAGACACCCTCTTGGGCCAGGCGGCTCAACGTCACTTCCAAACCATGCCGCTCGACGTTTGCTCGCAAGTCACTGAGCTCACAACCGACGTGGCGAAACAACGGGAGATAGGGACTCTTGGGGTTGTCGAAGACCTGATCCCGCGCGATCTCCAGAAACCGCTCTTCACGGCTGAGCAAGCTCTGCCCAATAGCTTCTCGAGCAGTCTCCCGATCCAGCGCTGAAGCGAAGAACGCCCTGAGAGCCCTTGGCAGTCTCACCGGCAGGGCTAGCAGCCTCCCTACAGGAATGCTGCCAAGGTCCCTGACAACCCGGTGGAGGATTTCTGCCTGTTGCTTCACACCGATTCCTCGAACGGCCGGCTGCCGACGCTTCGAATGGCGCCCCGGATCGGGCGCCGCACCCGTCTCAATGGAGACTGCCAATTATGCTCCACCCGAGAGAGAATCCCATAAGATTGAGACGACATCGGTGACCACGGACTGCGGTATGACGAGGCCCAATCCAGAGCGGAAAGACTTCGAACCATGAACAAGCTCATCGTCAACTTTACGCCGACCGGCATGGTGCCAACGAAAGCCATGACACCACTGGTGCCAATCTCGGTCGATGAAATCGTCGACGACGTCCTCGGTTGCGCCGTGCTCGGCGTGAGCATCGTCCACATTCACGCTCGAGACGATCAGGGCAGGCCCACTCCCGATCCAGAGGTGTACTCAGAGATCCTCCAGAGGATTCGGCAGGAGCGGCCGGACCTGATTCTGTGTGTGACGACGAGCGGCCGCACCCACCCGCGCGTTGAGGACCGGTCGGCGGCGCTCGATCTGCCCGGCGACAGCAAGCCGGACATGGCCAGCCTGACGCTCGGCTCCATGAACTTCGCTCGCACGGCCAGCGTCAATTCTCCCGAGACCATCCAGGCTCTGGCGCAACGCATGCTGGATCGCGGGATCCGTCCCGAGTTAGAGGTGTTCGAAGCCGGAATGATCAACTACGGCAAGTACCTCATGAAGAAGGGTCTTCTCGAGTCACCAGGCTATTTCAACCTGCTCCTCGGCAACATCGCCACGGCTCAGGCGACGGAGCCCACCCTGGACCTCATGTTGGAGAGCCTTCCGGAAGGTGCGACCTGGGCGCTGGCAGGCATCGGGGACTGCCAATTGCAGGTCCACCGCTGGGCGATCGCGCGGGGGGGACATGTGCGCGTGGGGCTCGAAGACAACATCTACTTCGATGAGGACCGAACGACCCTGGCCAGCAACCGGATGCAGGTCCAGCGCATCGTCGATCTGGCCGACGAGTACGGTCGGGAGATCTCCACTCCGAACGAAACCCGGAGCACACTGGGCTTGGAACGCTGAATGCCGGCGCTCGTTCGCGATCACAGGCCACTATGGGTGCGCGTGGCCAGCCGAACTGCCGCTCTGTTCGGAGTTCGCTTCTACAACATGCTCTATGGGGAACGCACGCTCGGCGGCACAGTGCAGCATGTCGAGTCACCCTCAGAGCTGATCGTCCGGCGGGCGACCTCATCGGATCTCGCTCGACTTAGTACCGTCTTCGGCCCGGCCCAGACGGAGTCCTGTCGAATCGCAACTGCCCAACACAGCCAGTGTTTCGTCGCCGGCGAGGGTGAGGAGATCGCGGGCTACTCCTGGCTCAATACCCATGACATCTACCTCCTGAGCTGGAAGATTCAGTCTCTTCCACCGCAGGGGGGTTACACCTACAACAGCTTCGTGCGCCCAGAATTCAGAGGGCGGAAGATATTCCAAAGCCTGACGGAGGCGGTCTACTCAGAGCTCGAGCAGGAGGGGTTCCAGTTCTGCTGCAATCTCGTGGACAGAGACAATACGCCTTCGGTCGCGGCACGAAAGCGCCTGGGCGCCCAGTTCCACGCTGCACCCATTCTGAAGCTTCCGGGCCTGAACCCCCTCCCACTACTGAGATTCCCATTCGGAGTATCGGCCAGCGATTCACCGGGTCGAAAAGAGAGAGGCTCCCTCAATCCGCATGGCTAGCGAAAACTGGGATCAGGTTGTCGCGGACTTCCAGAGCTCGCCGACGCTGGATGTCTGGCGAGCTTACATGAAGGAGGTCTACTGCCGATTGACCCGACGGTGGTTCGAGGCCGCCCCACCAGGTCGGCGCCTCAAGACCGATCTCTTCGAGGAAGCCATCAGTCCCCACCACCCAATGGCGGAGTTCCCCGAGGGTGGCCTGGGGATGGATGTCTCGATCTCGGTGGTCGCAGGAGCCAAGAACAACCTCGAGAGCTCGAGCGGCTATCGCCTTCTGGTAAGCGACCTCCGACGCAGTCCGATCAGGCCTGGGACTCTCAGCTCGATCCTTTCAGGCTCGTCGCTCGATCACTTCGAGACCGAGAGAGAGTTGGTTTCGGGTCTCGCCGAAGTGACCGCGGGGCTGGCTCCCGGTGGCGTTCTACTCTTGACGCTCGACAATCCCCAGAATCCGATCATCTGGCTCCGCAATCATCTGCCCTATCGCCTTCTGAATCGCCTGGGGTTGGTTCCCTACTTCGTGGGATGGACGTGGAGCCGCCGCGACACCCGCCAACAGCTCGAGAGCCTGGGGCTCGAGATCAGTGACGAGACAGCCATTGCTCATGCACCTCGCGCACTCGCGATATGGCTCGATTCCCTGTCTTCGCGATGGAGGGGCAATCGTCTCGGAAATACCCTGCTCCAAGTCTACCTGGCCTTCGAGTATCTAGAATGGCTGCCCACTCGGTACCTGACCGGGTACTACGTCGCGATCAGGGCTTGTCAGCCGAAAACTCGTCAGACCTAGAGGCGGAACGGCCGACTACTCGACGACGGCCGACCAGGCGCTCTTGTCGCCGGTCTCGAAGTGATCGAAGAAGATCGTCTGCAGCCGCAGGTCCAATTTTCCTGCCGCCACCCCTGCAACCAGCATTGAATCGGCACTCACATCGGCGCAGCTAAAGGCCCCTGTACCGTCACCGAGGCAGATCCGTTCGGGTCCATGAGTCCTGCCAAATAGAGCGTCGAGATGGCCATCTTCGTCGACATGACCCAGCGCTATGTCGAAAGCCGACTCGCTATCGGGACCAATGGCTCCGCATGAGAAGCCTCCCAACCCATCACCCAGGCAGACCCGATTGGCGGCGCCGGCTACCGCGAAAACGGCGTCCGTAGCGAGGTCACCGTTGATGTCGCCAAGAGCAACTCCATGGCTCGAAACGACTGTTGCACCGACGTCCGTGCAGCTCGCCAAGCTGCCGGTTCCATCCCCGAAACAGACTCTATCTGCTTCATTCATGTTGGCGAAGACAACATCGAGCAGCCCGTCACCGTTTACCTGACCCAAAGCCATACGAAAAGTGGAGTTGGCGTCAACGTCGACACTGACGCAACTGCTGAAACCACCAACTCCGTTACCCAGGCAGGCCTCACTGCCCCCCGAAGAGATCGCTACCACGACATCCTGGTCGCCATCGCCGTTGAGATCGCCGGCGGCCACTGCAGTCGCATCCCCAGATGAGGGGCTGATATTCGAGCAGGCGGAGAAGCCGCCCGATCCATCACCCAGGCAAGCCCGGCTCGGATCCCCAGAGTTAGCAAAGACCGCGTCCAGGTGGCCGTCTCCGTCCAGATCCGCAAGGTCCACCCCGGAAGTATCAAAGGCGTCCGCACTTACCGCGGCACATCCGGTGAAGCCGCCACTTCCTTCGCCCAGGCAGACGATGTTGGGCTCGAAGAGGCTTCTCGCGAAAACGGCATCCAAGGATCCATCCCCATCGAGATCTCCCAAAGCCGGCTTGAAGCTGTACCCGTCGTCTTCACTGACGTCACTGCACCCTGAGAAACCGCCGAGGCCGTCGGTGATACAGGCCTGATCGCTCTCGATGGTCGCTAGAGTCAGATCGACGACTCCGCAGGTCTCCACGCCATCCAGACCTACAGAATAGGAACCGGACTCGCTGCCCACTGCGCCAAGGCTCCAGTCGCTGAAGGAGCCTGCGAGCGGGTCCGCTGCATGGACGGCCAGCGGGTCGTCTTCGATCCTGAATAGAGGGAGATCATCATCGTCTCGCGGATCGTCGGGTCCTCCGGCCACTACGAGAACGTACTCTCCAGGTGTTCCCAACAAGAACCCCGAGCCATCGGTGGCGTCAACCCTTAGGACTGAGAGTCCGAATCCACCATTGAAGGCGTTGTCATTACCGAGCACCGGAATACCATCAGCGGTGAAAAGAAAGAGACGGGTATCGAAGTTACCGCTGGCATCCGGATGGAGAATCGGATGAGTCGTCGCCAGGAAGGCGATCGGGTCGACGATCCGGATGCAGAAGGCATCCCGCTCGTCACCGGCCGTCTGGTCGAGCTCGCCGTCGATTGTCTGGATGAGTCGGTCGCCGAACGTCCGTTGGGCTGCGCCATCAGGATAGCTGGGTGCATCCCCACTCTCTGTCCAAACCAAGGCGCCCGCTGGGCCTGCCAACAGCAGGCCGACAACGGCGATTCTCAGGTACCTTCTCATGGCCGTCCCTCCGGCGCATCAGGCGCCGCTGGCTCTCGCCTCTCCTGCGACGACTGCGCAGGCGCCATCACTCCTTTTCACGGTAGCAAGTGATCGTCGATTTGGCAGCGTAGTACTCCGCTATGGTGCTACACTCCCGCGCAGTCAAAACCCGGCAGCACAATCTCTTCCGAGGGCAGCCAGTATCCGGGTCGAGCTGACCGACCCGAGTGTACTCGCATGGCTGTGCGGCAGGCATGAGTCCGGTTCCGAAGTGGTTCCCAGGGGACTTCAGATAGCGCTCCAGCTTGGCGAGGTTCGAGAGTGGATTGACCCTGGTGCGGCGACGTTCAACGAGGCGGTACCACTCAAGGCGACAGACGGAGAATCGAGATGATAGATCCGACAACCCAACCATCGAGCAACGGTGCCTGGACGGACCAGGCCGTCACCGCGCAGCAGGCCCTCGAAGGAATCAACTCGGGCGACCATGTTTTCGTTGGAACGGCTTGCGCGACTCCGCGCACTTTGATCGAAGCCCTCGAAGATGCCTCGGCACCGTGGTCCGATCTCGAGCTCATCCACTCTCTGACCGATGGTGCCGTTCCCGTCTACAACGGCAAGCCATTCACTCGGTTCCGTCACCGGGTCTTCTTCGTCGGCAGCGATACTCGCGAGATGGTCAAACAGGGCAAGACGGACTACGTGCCGATCTCCGTGTCCCAGGTGCGCCACCTCATCGACATCGGCCGGATTCCTATCGATGTGGCCCTGATTCAAGTCTCCCCACCCGACGGGGAAGGCATGTGCTCGCTGGGGGTCTCGGTGGACTTGATACCGGCCGCCTTGCGCCGAGCCAAACAGATCATCGCCGAGATCAATCCAGCCATGCCCCGTACCTGCGGAGACAGTCGAGTTCCCCTCGCTTCGATCGATCGGTTTGTCGTGGTCGACAGCCCAGTGATCGAGTATCTGCATCCGGCGGCGGAACAGCGCGCCCGGCGAATCGCGCGCTATATCGCACGCATTATCGACGACGGCTCGACGCTGCAGATCGGCCTCGGGCGGATTCCGAACGAAATGCTGAAATACCTCGACAATCGTCGAGATCTCGGCATTCACTCCGACGTGATCACGGAGCCCGTGGCCGACCTCATCGACAAAGGTGTCGTCACAGGCCGGCTGAAGACCCTGCATCCGGGCAAAGTCGTAGCCAGCTACTGTATGGGAACGAAACGGCTCTACGACTTTGTCGATGACAACCCGACTTTCGAATTTCAATCCATCGAGAGTGTCTGCGAGTTCGAGGCGATCGCCGCGAATCACAAGATGGTCTCTGTGACACAGGCTTTCTCCATCGATCTCACGGGCCAGGTTTGCGCCGATCAATTCGAGGGTGAGCTCTACGGCGGGGTGTCGGCCCAGCCCGACTTCATACGGGGCGCGGCCGCTTCCGACGGCGGCAAGTCGATCATCTGCCTGACGTCGACCGCCGAGAATAGCCAGAGCTCCCGCATCAGGGCGGCTTTGCAGGAGGGTGAGGCCGCCACCATCGCCCGGTCCGACGTTCATTTTGTCGTCACGGAATACGGTGTCGCCTACCTGTTCGGCAAGTCGATTCGTGAGCGGGCTCTGGCCCTGATCGAGATCGCCCATCCCGACTACCGGGAAAGGTTATTGGAGGCGGCAAAGGAGAAGGGCCTGCTGTCCACCACTCAGAAACTGAAGAGCCGATCAGCTTATCCTGCCGAGGAGGAGAGAACCACGACCCTCAAGGACGGATCTGAGATCCTTCTTCGCCCCACTCGGGCCACCGATGAGGCAGCCATGAAGAAGCTCTTCTACAGCCTCACAGCGGAAGATATCTACACCCGTTTCTTCACCAACCTGAAATCCTTGACCGCTGAGCGGGCTCAGCATCTGTGCACCGTCGACTTCGAGAACGAGATGGCGTTCGCGGCCGTCGTCGGAGAGCGGGAGGAAGAGATCATCGTCGGTAGTGGCTGCTTCTACACCGACCCCTCGACCAACCTGGCAGATGTGGCGTACATGATTCATCCCGATTGGCAAGGCAAGGGACTCGGAACCGTACTGCAAGAGCGCCTCATAGCGTACGCACGAACTCTTGGCCTGCGCGGCTTCACAGCCGATGTGCTGACCGAGAACGAGAAAATGCTCGCCGTTTTCAAAAAGAGTGGCTGTCAAGTGGAGGCGAGAGCATCGTCCGGTGTAATCGAGGTCACCATGATTTTCGCCGCTTCATAAAGGCCACGCTTCTCGGGTGTTTGCTGTAGGATTCGGGCCGCGAAGTCGCTCTGCTCTGTCCACTCCCGCGCCAGGAGACCCTATCGTGCGCCGAAAGCTTCTCTCGCAGCTCATCCTGCTTCTGACGATCGCCGTCCGACCCGCTGTATCCGAAGATCAGCTGACAACAGCCTATCGAGAGGATGCTGGTCGCATCATCGGGGCGGCGCTGACAGACGAGGAAGGCTGGCAGAAGCTGACCTACCTGACAACCGTGATCGGACATCGGTTGTCGGGCTCCGAGCAACTCGAACAGGCCATCGCTTGGGCCACGCAGACCATGCAAGCCGAAGGCTTCGACGATGTCTCGAATCACCCGGTTGAAGTCCCACATTGGGTCCGCGGTGAAGAGCGTGCCCAGGTGGTGGCCCCGATGCGACGCGACTTGGCGATTCTCGGCCTCGGCAGAAGCGTTGGAACTCCTGCCGAAGGGATCGAGGCTCCTGCGGTGGTGGTGAACAGCTTCGAAGACCTCGAATCTCTCGGTCGCGATGCGGTGGAGGGCAAGATCGTGGTCTACGCCGTCCCCTGGGAGGGATATGGCAAGACCGTTCGCTACCGTGGCGACGGAGCCTCGCGCGCTGCCGCCCTGGGCGCAGTCGCTGTCCTGGTCCGCTCGGCAACAGGTCGCAGCATCGCTTCACCCCACACGGGGGCACTTCGGTACTCGGACGACGCGCCCCAGATTCCGGCCGCGGCAATCACTGTCGAGGACGCCGAGTGGATGCAACGGATCGTCGACTTGGGACATGAGCTGAAACTCGATCTCCACATGGAAGCCAAGACCCTTCCCGCCGCGGAGTCCGCCAATGTCGTCGCCGAGATCCGTGGCAGCCAGATTCCAGAAGAAGTGGTCGTCATGGGTGGGCATTTCGATTCCTGGGATGTCGGCCAGGGAGCCCACGACGATGGCGCTGGCTGCATCGCCGCCTGGCAGGCCTTGCGCATCCTCCAACGTCTCGGCCTGCAGCCCAAGCGCACCCTGAGAGTGGTCCTCTGGACCAACGAGGAGAATGGCCTCGCTGGCGGCACCGCATACCGGGAATGGGTCGGCGAGGGAATCGACAACCACGTCGCAGCGATCGAGATGGATGGTGGGGCCGAGCGCCCGTTGGGGTTCGGCTTCGGCCTGACCGGTGTGAATCCCGACTCGGGAGACCCGATCTACGAATCGGCCCTGGCGGATCTGGAGGCCATCGGCAGCCTGCTCGAAGGCCTCGATGCAGGGCAGATCTTTCGCGGCGGTGGCGGCGCCGATATCGGCCCGCTGGTCAAGGGGGGCGTACCTGGTCTGGGACTGAGAACTGTCGGTGAGCACTACTTCGACTGGCACCACACCGAGGCCGATACGCTGGACAAGATCGACCCCCAGGACTTCAAACGAGCCGTCGCCATGCTCGCGGTCATGGGCTACGTTCTGGCCGACATGCCGGGCCGCCTCGTCTCTGCCGATAGCTACGCACCGCTCGCCGCAGCGGCTCCCTAGGCCTACTCCCGAGTCGGACCGCGCCAACCGCGCTGCTGGCACTCATTCTGGTATAGAGTTGACCGAGATAGTGTTGGTGGGGGTGGCTACCGCGCACGCACCTGCCCCCGAGAGATCAACCAAACCCCTCAGGAGGGAACGCTCATGCGCAAATCACTCGTAACCATCGGTATCGTGATCGCCGCCCTGGTCTTCGCCATGCCAACTCTCGCAGCTTCGGCCAAGGATGCGCCGACGGATGTGACCATCGACGGCTGTATGGCCAAGAAGTCGGCCGTAGAATTTCCACACGCCGCACATTTCGAGCTCACCGAGTGCACGACGTGCCATCACACGAATGACGGCCTTGCCGCGGGGTCGGACATGGATGTACCGTCCTGCGCTTCCTGTCACAAGGACCCGGAAGGCGAGACGCCCGACTGCGCACAGATGAGCCTGTCGAAGAACCCGTACCACATCGCCTGCGTCACCTGTCACAAGGAATCTGGATCCGAGGCAGCACCCACGAAGTGCGATGGCTGCCACCCGAAAGCTGGCTGAACCCAGGCCCAAACAGTAGATCGACTACGTCCACCTGGTGGAGCTCTCCTCGAGAGTGCGCTACCAGGTGGTGTTTTGTTTTCAGCCTGCGCCGCGTGCGGTCCTTCATACGGCACGACACACTAGCCGCGCTAGAATGGCCGCAGGGCGCCGCCCGGATCCAACGTCTCGCCGCCACTCGATCCAAGCACGGTTACGGATCAGCCACCACCGCCACCAGGACCTCCGAATGGACGCCCATCAACAAGAGCTTCACTCCAGAATGGAGGAGCAGCACTGGTGGTTCCTGGGCAAGCGCCAAATCGTCAGGACTCTCTTGGACTCTCTGCTGCCCCCAGATGGGCAGAGCCTGATCGTCGACGTAGGCTGTGGGCCCGGTGGCAATGTCGGAGCCCTCGCCGACACCTACGATACCGCTGGCATCGACACTTCACCTGACGCCATCACCCTGGCCCGGCAACGCTTTCCCGAGGTTCGATTCTGGCAAGGCGCGCTGGGAGAGGCGCCGCCCGAGTTCGACCAAGGGGCAAAACTGTATCTGCTGACCGATGTCCTGGAACACGTGCCCGATGACTTCCTGTTCCTGTCGACCCTCCTGTCTCGTTGCCAAGCAGGGGCACACGTTCTCTTGACGGTCCCCGCCAAGGATGCCCTGTGGTCCAGTCACGACGAAGTCCTGGGCCACTACCGTCGCTATGAGCTCAGTCAACTGGAGCTTCTGTGGCAGGACTTGCCGGTCACTCCACTCCTGGTCTCCTACTACAACACGCGCCTCTACCCGGCGATTCGGTTGATCCGCGCCATGACTCGTTACGGCCACATCTCCTTCGGCGATCGCGGCACCGACCTCCGGATGCCGCCCCGCTCTGTCAATCGATTCCTCGCCTCGCTGTTCGGAAGCGAATCGAAAGTCCTCGAAGACTGTCTCGAGGGTCGAAGGGCGACTGGCTACCGCTTCGGTGCGAGCCTCATCGCGATCTTACGGGTCGAGGATGGCGGGATCGCTCCGCGCCATCGCCCGACCTCTGTGAATTTCGAGCACAACCCCGGTGGAGCTGCCAACCGATGATGTCGACAACGATCGTGGTTCCCTGCTTCAACGAGGCCTCTCGCCTGCCAACGGAGACCTATCTGGAGTTCCTCGACACCCAGACCGATGTCCGTTTCCTGTTCGTCGATGACGGCAGTGAGGATGGGACTCACGACGTGCTTCAACAACTCTGTGAAAGCTCTTCGGGAAGGTGCGAGTCCCTACGGCTGCCCGAGAACAAGGGCAAGGCGGAAGCTGTGCGGCAGGGGATCCTACAAGCTCTCGACACCGATGCTGCCCTGGTCGGATTCTGGGACGCGGATCTAGCGATACCGCTGGATTCGACCTCGAGGCTCGCCCATATCTTCGCAGAACGTCCCGAGACCTTGATGGTCTTCGGGTCCCGGGTGCGCATGCTCGGCCGCGACGTCGATCGCGATCCCTTCAGGCACTATGCCGGTCGTTTGTTCGCGACAGTAGTCTCGCTATTGCTCGATGCCGCGGTCTACGACACCCAGTGCGGCGCCAAGCTCTTTCGAGCCTGCCCAACCGTGCGCGATCTTTTCGAGGAAGCCTTCATCACCCGCTGGATCTTCGACGTCGAGATCCTGGCACGCCTCAAACGGACACTGAGTCCCGAAGCCTGGAGCCACCTGGGTGATCTGGTCTTCGAGTACCCGTTGCAGTCCTGGCAGGATGTCTCGGGCAGCAAGGTGCGTCCGCAAGACTTCTTGCATGCCCCACTGGACCTGATGGCAATCTACCGGAACTACATGTCGAAGTAGTCCAGTGAAGCGAGGAGCGGCAATGACAAAGTGCAACCTTGATCGTTCCGGATCGTATTAGAAGGCCAAGACGGGAGAGGTGTGTGTCATCGACGCGGGGTCGGGACAGACAAGCTACCCCGCCCCCCAAGGAGGGAGACCCAGTCGGCAGCCTCAAAAGCAAGAGTGCCTGGGTCGCCGCAATCAACCGTTCTCAGGAGTTTCCGATCATGACAACGACAAGACTAGTGCTCGGTATGACGATCCTCATAGGGATCGCTGCCACTATCGCCATGGCTGGCGACTACAAGACCAACGAGCACGGCCTCGACCGTCGCAACATGGACACCTCGGCCGATGCCTGCGTCGACTTCTACCAGTATGCCAATGGCACTTGGCTAACGCTCAATCCGATACCCGAGGAGTACAGCTCGTGGGGCATTTCGCACGAAATGTATGAGCGCAATCTCGCCCTTCTGCGGCAGATCATGGAAGAAGCTGCCGCCGCCGATGCCCCACAAGGTACCAACCAGCAGAAGGTTGGCGACTTCTGGTACACCGGAATGGATACCAAGGCGATCGAAGCCCAGGGGCTCGACCCCTTGCAGGCCGACTTGAAGCGTGTCGACTCCATCGCAAGCGTCGATGATGTCGCCGCCATAGTGCGGGATCTTCACGCCGAAGGAGTCGCTGCCCTCTTCGATCAGGGGATTTTCCAGGACCTGAAGAACAGCGAACAGTACATCTACTATGCCGTTCAAGGTGGCCTCGGCCTGCCCGACCGCGACTACTACACCCGGGATGACGAGGAGTCGGCAGAGTTGCGACAGCAGTATATTGCCCATGTCTCTTCGATGCTTCAGCTCATGGGATCCGACGCCGAGAAGGCGAATGCGGCAGCCGCCAACATCCTGCAGCTGGAAACGCGTCTGGCCAACGCTTCGTTGACCAATGTCGAGCTTCGCGACCCAGCCAACTACTACAACATCGAGACCCTGAAAGCCGCCGACGAGGCGACTCCCAACTTCTCCTGGAGCCGCTATTTCGAGCGTCTGGGCCTGGATGGAATGGAGAGCTTCTCCTACGCTCAACCCGATTTCTTCGCTGAGATGAACGCTCTCATGAGCGAGTCGGATCTCGAGACCTGGAAGGCCTACCTGCGCTGGAACTTGATCAACAACTTCTCGCCGTATCTGTCGGAGAAGTTCGTCGATCAGGACTTCGAGTTCTACGGCAAGACCCTCCGGGGCACCGAGGAGCTGCAGCCTCGATGGAAAAGAGTCGTCGCCCGCACCAGCTCCAGCCTGGGCGAAGCCCTGGGCCAGGTCTATGTCGAACGCGCCTTCCCATCGCAGACCAAGTCCCGAGCCGACAAGATGATCGAGGATCTTCGATCGACCGTCGAGACACGGATTCAGGCTCTCGACTGGATGAGCGACGAGACCAAGACCCAGGCGCTGGCCAAACTCGCGGCTTTCACCGCCAAGATCGGGTATCCCGACGAGTGGCGCGACTACTCGAAGCTGGACGTGGAGCGGACGAGCTATGTCGCCAATGTCCGCGCCGCCAACGCCTTCGAGATGCGCCGCAACCTGAATAAGATCGGCCAACCGATCGATCGTAACGAGTGGGGTATGTCCCCGCAGACCGTCAACGCCTACTACAGCCCGGTGATGAACGAGATCGTCTTCCCGGCGGCCATCATGCAACCACCCATGTTCGATGGCGCAGCGGACGATGCCATCAACTACGGGGCGATGGGTAGCGTTATCGGCCATGAGTTCATGCATGGCTTCGATGACAAAGGCTCTCAGTTCGATGCGCAGGGCAACATGGAGAACTGGTGGACCGACAACGATCGGCAGAACTTCGAAGAGCGAACGAAGATCCTGGTCGATCAATTCAATGGTTTCGTGGCCGTCGACGACCTGCACGTCAACGGCGAGCTCACTCTGGGCGAGAACATCGGTGATCTGGCCGGACTGACCATGGCCTACCATGCGCTTCAATCAGCGCTGACGGACAAGAACCCTGGTGAGATTGATGGACTGACACCCGAACAGCGGTTTTTCCTGAGTTGGGCTCAGGGGTGGCGTAAGAACTACCGCCCCGAAGCCCTCAAGCTACAGGTCAACACAGATCCCCACTCACCCGCCAAGTTCCGGGTCAATGGACCGCTGGCCAACATGCCGGAGTTTGCCGCCGCCTTTGGCTGCAAGGAAGGCGACCCGATGGCACTGCCGGCCGAGCAAAGAGCCGAAATCTGGTAGACGACCATCCCTTCGAGTTCTTTCTTCCGCCCGCGCCATCCCGCGCGGGCGTTTCTTTTGCCCGCAGCTGGATAGAATGCTCCTCTGAGGCTCTGGAGTCCGTTCGAGATGTCCGCCCTTCGCAAGCCCCTGACCCTCGCCTGGGTCTGTCTCACACTTTTCTTCGTCCTGTTTCCGTTGACTCTCGCCAAGCCTGGGCTGCCCATGCTGCTCAAAGCCGACGAGCCTGCCAACTACCTGATGGCCGTCAGCCTCTGGCGAGATGGCGATCTGCTCTGTGATTCACAGGACATCGAGAGACTCTTCCACGAGTTCACTCATCGCTCCGACAACCTGTTTCTGATGAGCGAAGATCGTTGGAAGACCGTTCACTTCTCCGCCCCCTTCGTCTATCCCCTCTTCGCAGCCCCGGCCGCAGGGCTATTCGGTGCGAATGGCCTCATCGCGCTCAATGCGGCCCTGACGATGCTCATGATCGCCATGGGAACCATCTACCTGCGGCGATTCAATCGCGAGTCGATCGCCTTCCTGTTTACCGCCGGCTTCTTTCTCGTCAGCTGCAGCTTCGTCTACATCTTCTGGCTGCAGGCAGAGATCTTCCACATGACTTGCGTCACGGTCGCTTTCCTGCTGGTGATCGGAACGAAGCGCTCTGCGACCGCACAAATGAGCTGGCTCGCGATCGCCGGCTCCGCGGTCAGCCTATCGCTGGCGATCTACTCCAAGCCAACGCTCGCAGCGCTGGCGCTTCCCATCCTCTACCTCTCACTGCGCGGGCGTGGATGGAAGGGGGCGATGGCTTGGTGCCTCAGCGCCGCTTCGACCTTGGCTCTACTAGCAGGCCTCGCTTTGGCTCTGACCGACGTGCCCTGGCCGTACCTCAGTCGATCTCGCCGGCCGATCAATGTCAGCAGTCCAGTAGCGTTCATGGAACGAAAGGCCCCGGAGAAAGTCAGTACCCGCGTCGCCACCGACGTCGTGACTCCATCCTCCAGGGCGGGGCACTTCGTGAGAATGCTCGACCCTCGAGAAGTCGACCTTTCGCTGCTGGCTGACAACGTCGGCTACTTCTTGTGGGGCCGGCACGTCGGACTGCTGCTCTACTTTCCCTTTGCCTCCGTCTGCCTGGCCCTCTTCCTCATCCATGATTGGCGCTCGAGAGGGCGCTGGCTGATCTTGGCGGCACTCGCCGCCTCATCGCTGGCCTTCTTTGTACTTCTCCCTGACCGTTGGCACGGGGGAGGGGGTTTCGTCGGCAACCGGTATCTGGTCATCGCGTATCCGGCTTTCCTCTTTCTCGTCACTCGCATCCGACCCACCTGGTTGATGGCAGCGGGCTTCGCCCTCGGAGGACTCTTCTTGGGGGCGATACTGTCGACCCCGTTTGGGGCACCGGTCGATCAGCCGACCCTCCAGGCGCACGTCCGCAATCGGCCGTTCCGCCATTTTCCCTTCGAGCTCACCCTGGCTCGCCGAATACCCGGTTATCTCGGCGACTATCACTCGGGAGTCTGGTTCCGCGGTCGTTCCGATGTCTTCCAACCGAAGAAAGACGAGCTCTGGTTCCACGGCGCCGAGATGGTCGAAGCGTGGATGATCACCGATCGCCCTCTGGAGGACGCAGTCTTCCTGGTGCGATCCGGAGCCCCCAGCAACGAGGTCGAGATCTGCTTGGAAGACGCGTGTGGCGCCGCCGTGTTCGACGACGTCGGCACTTCAGGAAGACAAGATGTCGCGCTACAGCCGCAGAAGGCTTGGAAGACCCGTACGGGAAACGATGGTGAGACCTACGCCTATCGCCTGACCGTCAAAACAACGAGCGGCGAGAAGCCGACCTGGCGAGGCACCAGCGACGACAGCTTCTATCTAGGCGCAGCGCTGCTCTATCTGGGGTCGAGCGTTGAACGGGATCGCGACCTGTACCATGCCGAATGGACCCCTTCCGGGAAGGTTGATCGCGTCGAAGCTGGCGCTTCATTCCAGGTGGCCGTCGAGTTGAAGAACACGAGCCGGGAGACCTGGCCGGTCCGAGGAGCCACTCGCGTGGAGATGAGCTATCACTGGACAGACTCCACGGGTCGGACCACAGTTCGAGACGGCCCGAGAAGCCCTCTTCCCTCCGAGGTCCGCCCGGGCGACTCTGTCTCCGTCATCCAACAGCTACTCGCTCCCAAAACTCCTGGCGACTATACGCTCACCCTCGACCTGGTCCGGGAGCAGGTCGCTTGGTTCTCCGACAAGAATCCCGCCAGCTCTGTGCACTGGCAGGTCGAAGTCGCATTGCCCGAATAAGAACGGCTCCTCAGGAGTCCGGCTGCCCAACATTGTCCGGGCTGGCTGATATCGGCTCGGCCTCTGCCTCGGCGGAGTGAACCTCGACCGCTGAAATCTCGGTGCCTTCGGGAAGGTACAGATACAAGAAGTACTTCGCCGGCCAAGGAAGATCCATGGCTCCGACTCCGAGGCGAATGTCGAACTCTCCAGCTGCTCGACCGTCGCGAGTCACTACCTTGAGGTGCCCGGTGACCTCCGATGGCTCAGTTGCGAGTGAAATTCGAAAGCTGCCTGCATCGAAGTATTGCTTGAGGAGCAGGTAGGCGTCGCTGCGGGGATACCGAAAGGGCTCGTCTCCGAGCTCGAACCGGTGCTCCGAAAGAAAGATTTGAGGATCGGAGTCGATGGCATAGAGACCAATTCTCGGACCCAGCCGTGTGGGAGTGGGTAGCCACTCCTGCACCAGGTCGAACTTTAAAATCTCTCCATACCTCGCGGCATAGTCCTCGTGATGGGGTTTGGTCCAATTCTCAGGATTCAGGAATCGGCGGTAGGCACTGTCTGCCAGTAACACGAAGTCCCACTGCGGCTCCCTGATCTGCTCGAGAGTGAAGCGCGCAGCGAATCGACTATTGGCCCGTTGGAATCGCTTGTAGTGGATATGAGGGGTGTAGGACTCCTGAATGATGCCGGCGCCTCGCGGCAGACTACTGTTGATCCACCAGGCGGCGAGCTCCCGAGTGCTCGGTCTCACCAGGCTCACCTCCTGAAGCACCGTTCGGTAGAGAGGAACCGCCAGGCATAACAGGCTCAGAGCCAGCATGGGCCACCACCTCGAAAGCCCGTTTCTTCGCCCAGGCAGACGCCTCTGCCACCCGGCAATACCAGCGCCGAGCAAAGCGGCGATAGCCGGCAGTGCCGGCAGCAGATTCCGCTTCACCACCATGCTCATGCTGCTCATCATGATCAGGAAGACCAGCGGATAGACAGCCATCACAAGCCACCGTCGCCGGCTCTTTCGAGTCAGGCTGAAGACCCCCAGCAAGCCCAGACCCAGGGCCGGCCAGCCGAAGCTCTGCACGAGATTGCCTCCATACCAGAGCGCGTTGCTCTGTGGCTTGACTCCGATCCAGCCTCCCTTGGCGTATTGGCGGACGCCGAAAAGCAGGTCCTTACCCTGTCCCGCGAACGCTGCCCCTGCGTGAGCCCAGAATGCCGGCATGGCAGCCATCAGCACCATCACAGAGATGAGGCCGGACCAGACCAGGTACCACGAGAATCGCCTCGTCCGTACGCGCCAGTAGATCCAGATGGCCACGATCGAGACAGCCACCACACCCGCCGGATACTTGCTGGCCGCCGCTAGTCCGGCGCAGGCCCCGGCCCACAAATAGTCGCAGAGATTCTCTCCATCCAGCAGACGAGCCACGAACATCACGGTCATCGTCGCGAAGAAAGCCGACGGCACGTCGCTGATGATGAGATGGGTGATCTCGTTGTAGATCGGCGACAAGATGATCAACAGAGCCCCGAGACTGGCCGCCAATCGGCCCGCGATCCTGTCGGCTATGACAAACACGGGGATGGTCGTGAGGGCCCCGAATACTGCACTCAATCCCCTCAGTAGGAGCCAGCTGACATCGATCTCCGTGCCGACTTCATAGAACAGGGCAAGAAAGCGGCTGATCGCCTGCGGGAAGAGTGACTGGATCCAGAGAAGAATGGCTTGCAGGTAATAGGGCAGATGACCGTAGATGAAGGACTCGGGCAGCAGATTGCCTTCGTTGATGCGCTGGGCGGCCTCGTAGTAGATCCCCTCGTCCCGGTAGTAGCGACCTGAGATCTCGAAGTCGATCCCGACCAGGCGCACGACCAGCGACACGAGCACCAGGAGGAGCAGAAGGCGACCTGGCGTCAGAATCGGTTGATCCTTCTCCCGCTGCCAGAGGCTGGCGCTCAGGACCACCAGGTAAGCGGCGACCAGAAGCGAGGCCACGACCACAACCCCTCGCGCCAGCACTGGAGGCGGAGCGCCACCCGACACATCCCACAACCAGACAGCCCCGAGGGCAAAGCCTCCCGCCAGCGCGACGCGACCCAACCCCTGGGCCAGGCGGCCTACGATCGTAGTCGAATCAGAGGTCATCTTGTCCAGACCTCTCCGCCCCCAGCGGAATCAGCGAAAAGGAAACGGCTCCTTCGCCGTGCTCTTCCACCCTCAGGCTCAACTGATAGAGGTAGTAGGGATGCCAAGTCCACCACATGGGGTGCCTGGCCCGGCGCCGACCCAGATCGAGGTTCAGGACTCGAACCCCACCAACCATCTCCGCATCGGCTACCGTCGCTCCACGGGTGACGTCGAGCTTCTCCGCCCCGGGCCCCCAGGTTTCGAGCTGCAACCGACTCAGCGGTGTCGGGCTGCCGATCAGAACCTGTCCGCGGCTGTCGGCGCGTAGCCGCAGGACACCCCCATCTCGACTCGGGCGCAGAGACGGAGAAAGCGACTTCACCCACAGCTGGTTGTGAATGACATCCGATCGACCGGACGGTTTGAGATGACTCTGCGTCGTCTCGAAGGGAAGTCCCCTGGCGGCGGTCGACACATAGCGATACGTGCTGTCATTCCGCAAAGGAAAAGCCCTCGGCTGGCTCCACAGGGGCCACAGAAACAAGGCTGCCAGCACCGTCACCGCCAGGGCAGGACCGACTCTCGCCGGCTTGCTCCCCATGAACCAGAAGGCCGGATACAGCGGCAGAAAATACCGATTGGCTATCGCTCCGCCACCGCCGTAGAAGTTGAACGGCCGATAGAGGAAGAAGGCTGCGATGCAAATCAGGACCGCCCCCAGCAGTGCCCACTGCGCTCGCTCTCTGGGGCGTCCCAGGATTCCCAGAAGAAGCGGCAGGAAGTACGGCAGGACACCGACGTGGCGACCGACCAGGAAGTAAAGACTGTTCCAAGCCCAGAGTGACGGCTCGGTCTTCGGCAGCCGGGCACCGGTCCGTCCCTCGACCCAGGCCGCGTCGCCGAGCTCCTCGAGCTTCTCGACCCACTGCTCAGAGGCGAAGTCGACACCGGGGTAGCCGGTGTGCGAGTAGAAGCCCCGACGCTGGGCCCCATAGCTCGTCGTGCTGCGTCCGCTGATCCAGTGGATGGTGACCGCCAAAAGCAACACCGAAGCCACGCCCACCAGCAGACCAATGAGCCCGCGGCGGCGCTGCCGCTGTGGCACCGCCATCGCAATCGGTATCAGGAGAGGTAGGTAGAGCGGTCGGCTGAAGACTACGATCGCCATCAGAACACCAACCGTCACCCACCGCAGCACCGACCCTGCCTCTTCGGACGACTGCCGAGAGTGGAAAGCCAGACTCAACGCCAGCGCCGAGAGTGCCATCAGAAATAGATCGGCATGCGCCCAATAGATGTAGGCGAAGCCAACCGAAGCGAACAAGAACACCGCCACCCAGAGCCAAGACACCCTTCCGAGCCGACCTCTGAGACTGCGCGCCGCAACCACACCGGCCAGAACCAGGAGCAGCGCATTGGCCACGAATGGTCCGCGGACAGGAGCCAGCCTCTGAAAAGGAGCGATGACCAGAGGGTAGAAGAACGGCTTGCCGTAGGAGATGTGTCGACCCTTGTCCCCACTCAGCAAGATGAGGCCTTCGGGCTGTTGTCCCCAATGGTCCAGGAAGCGCTTGTAATCCTCTGCCTCGAATCTCAGGTCGAAGTCCCAAGCCAGGCTTTCACCTGCCATGAGATAGGTGGCCTCATCGCCGACGAAGGAGGGCCACTCGAGACGGTCGAACGTCAGCGCTCCGAGGAGGATCAACCCGGACAGGAGGATCAAAGGGAGTGCCAGGTAGGCCTCTTGCCTTCCGACGGCAGCGGGGTCCGCCGCCTCACTGCCTTGAATGGGGTTAGTCACTGGCTTTGGCGCCGTTCCGGACAGGACCGCACGGGAAGGAAGTTGGACCGAAAGGTCTCCCGAGATTGTCGCGGAGATTCTAGCAAAGCACTACCGGCACACTCTGCCAGGAGCCGCTAAACTGGATATAATTCGCGGCCGGAATCGCTCCTCCACCGCGATGAGGGCTCGACCTTCTTGCCCTCCCGGAATCGAGCTACCCAACTGAGACTCTTACAGATGCAATCCGCAGTGAACTGCCGAGACCACCGGGTGCTCACCCCTCCGATCAGCGGCGCTCTAACTGCGCTCTTGTTGGCCGGTAGTTTGCTGTCAACGAGCTGCGGGAAGCCGGCCGCGCCGACTCGCAGCAACATCCTGCTAATTACCATCGATACCCTGCGTGCCGACCACTTGTCGAGCTACGGCTACGAGCGCGATACCTCGCCCATCATCGATGGCCTGGCCGCCGAGGGAGTGCGATTCGACCAAGCGATCGTCCAATGGCCCAAGACAGCTCCATCCTTCGCCTCCATCTTCACCGCCACCTATCCGAAAGACAACGGCATCGTGAGGCGGGTCGGAGTGCGGCTGCCCCAGGAGTTCAAGATGTTGGCGGAGATGCTCAAGGAAGAGGGCTTCGCCACCCACGCAGTGGTTTCCAACGGCGCTGTGGCCAGCGAGTTCAATTTCGATCAGGGCTTCGACACCTACATCGAAACCTGGAAGCTGTCGCCACCCGAGGCGGGTCAGGACCCGACCGGAGCCGGTTCGGTCACTCGACTAGCCAAGGCCGTTATCGGCGACCACGATCCGAGTCAACCCTACTTTTTTTGGGTGCACTATCTGGATCCCCATTTCCCCTACCATGCACCCGAGCCACTGACCGATCGATTCGAGAATGACGCCTACTTCGATCCCGAGGAACAGATCGAGATCAAGGAAGTGCCGATCCGCCAGATGGCGGGCATCGGCACCGACCAGGTATTGAACGGCCGCACCGACCTCGCCTACTACACCGCCCGCTACGACGCCGAGATCGCCTACGCCGACGCCCAGATCGGAGATCTTCTGGACTTTATGAGCGATCGGGGCTTGCTGGAGAGCACCCTGACGATCCTGACCTCCGACCACGGCGAGTCTCTGGGCGAGCACTCCTACTACTTCGACCACGGCCGGTTCGGTTTCCAGCCCGGTCTGCGGGTGCCGCTGGTCTTTCACTACCCCGGAGTGCTCCAGCCTCATGTGGACTCGGACCCGGTGGAGCTCATCAACTTGTCGCCCTCGATTCTCGAGTTCGCGGGCGTCGAGTTGGACGATGACCGGTGGATGCAGGGACGATCCTTGACCCCTCGTCTCGAGAACGCGAGTGCCGGTGCGCGGCCGGCCTTCTCCCAGGCCGGCTACGCCACCGAAAGGAAGTGGCAGCAAATCGTCCAGGACAAGCGCTTCAAGTTGATGCACGTCATTGCCGGCGACGAGCAGCGATGGGTGGGCGGCAAGGGGACCTTCATGACCCTCTACGACCTCGAGAACGACCCGGGTGAGACCGTCGATGTATTGGAGCAGTTTCCGGAAGCCGCTGAACGACTTCGGCGCTCACTGGACCAGATTTGGTCAGCCGAACCGTTCTCGGCGCTCGTCGACGGTTCCAACACGTCGCCCGAGCGCGAAATGGACGACGAGACCCGTCGTCAGCTCAAGGCTCTGGGATATCTTCAGTAGCAGCGGGTGCCAGGATCTCGACGGGGAAACGCACGGTATTGGCGTCGTTCTTGTCGGAGAACCAGGCCACCCGCTCCCTCACCAGATCCAACTGCAGCAGGAAGCGACCGGCAACCTCCGGAGCCCAGACGGTTTGCACCAGTTCCAGCTCCCCACCGCTTTCCAGGTCAGTGCCTAGCGGCGTTCTCTGCCCTTCCCACAGAACCGTCTCTCCATCTGGAGTCAACCAGTGGTATGAGAGATTCACCCTGGTCGGCCCCGATGACGGCCAGCGTTCAGCACTGGAGTTCTTCAGACGAGTCAAGACCTCGAGCTCCTCGCCGGCGACTGCGGTTTCTGGAGCGATGGACTCTCCCCACTCGACCTGGAAGAGATCTCGTGCCAGATTCTGATCCGTGCCCAGAATCTGTAGCTCCGCCCCGAGGTAGAAGTCGTTGACAGGGAACTTCGTCTCGGCGTTCCGCGCCGCATTGGGAACAAATCCGGTCTTCGTCACCACGAGGAGACGATAAGCATAGATCGTCCCTTCGAGCTGGTCGTGCAGGACTTTGTCCGGTCCCGGGGGCTCGAATCGAACCCGCTGCGTCGATTCCGTCGGCGGATCGGCAGTGAAGACCACCGACCTGGTCTCGCCTGCGAACTTCAGGCTGACCTCGTTCTCGGGAGCCAAGCTCTTGACCCATAACGTGAAGCCGCCTTCGAGCTTCTCTGAGCTGTAGACCCAAAGCTCGACGGGGGTGGCGCCATGAATCCACAGACCATCCTCTTTCGGCTTGAACACATCTCGCCGACCCTGGATCCAAAGTGCCGAGACGACCGTTCCCTCATAGCCGGGCAACTTGCGGCGAAACGTCAACTCCAACGGGAACTGGCGAAGAGGTGGATTTCGCACATGCGCCTGCAAGGTCGGCTCCGGCACCGGGGCACCCAATGGAGTGAAGAGAATGGGGCCCAAGAGGAGCCCGCCGACCGCATAGGTCACGCCCAACAGCCAGGTGGGCCCGATGGCGGTCACCAGAAAGAGAAAGGCCGGATAGACGTTGACGAAGTACCGATTACCGACAAAACCTCCACCGCCATGCCAGTTGAACGGGATCCAGACGAGAAAGAAGACCGCAACCGCCACAAGGGAAAGCAAGATCGACCACCGCACGATCGTCTTGCCTCGATGCAGGAGAAACAGCAGAACACTGAGAGCGGCGAAAGGCAGGTAGGGCAGCAACCCCGTGTGCCGCCCCCAGAGAAAGTAACCCAGATTGAGACGCAGCTCCGAGCCGTTGATCTCCGGTATCCGCAGGAGCCAATACCAGGAGTTCGTGGTCTGCTCCTCTGCCGCCGGCGCGCGATGCACGGGTTGTACCGGCATCTCCGAAGGATCGAAAACGGGAACGCCCATCCGCTCGACACCGAGATAGGCACTGGGATGACCGGTCAGGGCTACCGAGAGGCCGCTCACGAGGGCCACAATTGCCAGACCGGTGGCAGCGAAGATCACGATGCGGCGCCACTGGCGTCCCAGAACCCAGGACACCAACGGTCCGAGTGCGACAGCTGCCAGCATCGGCTTGTTGTAGGCCGCCAAGGCCAGGACGCCGCCAGACACGGCGGCCCGAGCTCCTGGATTCGCCACAATCTGCCGCATCGCCCGGAAGCGACCGCGCACGAATTCCGGTGGGTCGACCGGATGCAAGGCGAAGTACAGACAGCCCATGACTCCTGCCATGTTGAAGATCTCGGGATGCAGCCAGAAGACATACGCGAAGGCTGTGCTGACGAGAAAGAAACCAACAGAATAGAGCGCAGCCAGGGGCGCCGAGTTGAATCGACTCAAGTAGGCAGTCCCCATCCAGATCATGGTCATCAACAGCAGCATATTCAACGCCACCATGCCGTTGGCGCCAAAGACCCCGACCAGGGGCGCAGCCATCAGGGAGTAGATGTAGGGCTTGCCGAAGAAGGTTGTTTGCCACCCATCATCGGTCATCAAGATGAGATTGAAGGTGGCGAGATAGGGATACTCGTCGAAGAGGCGGCCCAGATCCCCCACGTCGCATTGCAGATCCCGATCGTGAGCCAGACTCTGGGCCATCAAGTAGTAGGCCGGCTCATCGGCCTTGAAGGTCATTGGCAAACCCGGCTTCCCCACGGCCAGGGTAAAAACCACCAGGAACAGAGCCAAGCAGGCCAGAACCAATCGCGTCATGCTGCGCATTGCGTCAGTCAAGGAGTCTAGCCTAGTTGATGTAACCGAGAGCCTTGAGAGCCTCTTCCATGCGCTCGTCCAGAACCGCCTCGCCGGCAGTTAGCCGACTTTCCTCAGCCCGCCGGCTGGCAATCAGACTGGCCAGATATGAAGTCAGGATCGGTCTCTCCAACGCTCGATTCCGGGTCTCCCCCGGATCATCATCCAGGTTGAAGAGATGCGTCCAAGCAATCTCACCCTTGTTGAGGTTCTGCACCAGCTTCCAATCGCCCTCGATGACACTCACGTTGGGCAGACCATCCAAGTGCAGGAATGAATAGATCGGCCTGGGGGGCTCGTTCACAGGTGTCTCCGCATCGGTCACCCAGCTCAGAAACGAGCTTCCCTCGAGGAACTCCGGCACACCGAGGCCGAGGTAGTCGAGCAGCGTCGGAAGAAGATCGATGTGCTGGACTCGCCGCTCCACCCGCACTCCATGGCCCCTGTCGGGGAACCGCATCAGCAGCGGCACATGGAGATTCTCGACGAAGAGATTCCTGCCATGCTGCCAATTGCCATGATCCTGAAACTCCTCACCATGATCCGACAACAGGATGATGAGAGTTTCCTCGTAGACGGAGACCTCGCGCAGCAGATCGAGGAGCTGGCCGAAAGTGGAATCGTTGTAGGCGATCTCGCCATCGTAGAGATCCAAGAGATGCCCCAGAATGCGATCTTGCTGGTCAGTCTCCAGATCTTTCCAGATCTTCGGGCCTGGAGGTCGTTTCAACGTCAGGTCGTCATTGGACTTCTTGGCGAACTGGTACTTGAACCCCGCGGGAGGTCCGTATGGGACGTGCGGATCGACCGCGTGTAAGTAGAGGAAGAACGGCCGATCACCGTCGTAGGTCTTCAACCACTTCTCCACCTTCGCGTTGATCTTCTGGGACTTGCCCTTCGTCCACATGGCGTTGAAGTCTTCGAAGCCTTGCGAGAACCCGAACGTGGGGAAGATGTTCTGGTTCTTCGCGAAGGCGACCGTCTGGTAGCCAGCTGCGCTCAGCAGCTCCGCCAGCGTAAGCGCTTCGGGCGCCAGGACATCTCCGCGACGGTTGGTCGCATGCTGCAGAGGCCACAAGCCGGTGAAGATCGAAGCCATCGAAGCTCGGGTCCACGAGGACTGCGCCACGGCGTCGTCGAACACCGTAGCCTCGGTAGCGAAAGCGTCGATCTGTGGCGAAACCGGCCTCGAGTAGCCGTAGACTCCGAGGTGATCTGCCCGCAGGGTGTCCATCACGTACAACAGGATGTTGGGGCGTCGGGATTCTGCATCGGAGGCGGCCACGCCCTCGCCGACCTCAGCCCCCAAGTCCCCGCTCTGCGGCGATCGAATGATCGGACCCTGCAGCGACACCAAAGCTCCGCCGTTGGAGCCATCAGCGGCCAACGGCGCCCCGAGAGTCAGCCGCACCACCCTCGAGCGGTCACCCTCCAAAGCCAGCCGTTGCGACCGATTCGACCTCTTCAGCTTGCCAACGATGTGGGCTGCATCCTCACCATCCAACTGCAATGACACTTCGACGTGGGCGGTCTTGCCGCCGGACAGGTCGACTCCCTGGACTTCCAGAACGCTGTCTGGCGGCAATCGCAGGTAGTAATCGACTCTGGTCCCGACCGGCAATGACAGGACTGTGTCCTCTGCAATGACTTCGGGCTCACCGAGATCGACCGGGACCTCGGAATCCAAGCTCAGCTCGTACCAGGCGACTGCCAGAGGCCTCTGATCCTGACCCGATTGCTCACCTGCTTCCCCGTGGTCAGCGTACCGGAAACTCAACTCGTTGACGCCAGGCCGCAGCCACTCTCCGTCCACCTGGACCTGGTAGACAGCCAACCGGTCCCGCAGACCAAAACCGTCCAGATGGCGGCCGTTGAGAATGACATCAACCCGCTGGCCCTCCACCTGGGGGGCCGGCCGGCAACGGACCCTCAAAATCAGATCACGAGGGCTCAGCACGCTGAACTCGAGGTCCGACTCCGCTCCAATTCCCCAGACGAAAGCCGATTTCTTCGGGTGATCCCACTCGTCGAAAGACCAGCCCGACACCAGGTGGCGTCGATCTCGGGCCGAGCCGAAATCGATCCGGCGCGTTTCGCCCCAGCCTATGGCCGACGGAAAATCTGCGATCAGATCATGGGTCGTCTCCATCGGCTCCTGGTGACCACAGGCCGTGGTCAGGATCAGCAAGCCGAGGGTGAGGGCCAGGAGGCGACGGAAACCGAGCATGGATTTGGGGTGACTGTTTGCGGCTGATCTCCCGCCCTCTCGAGAGGAAAGCACCAGCCGTTTCAGGACGGCGTGACGATAACACAGGCCCCCCCTGCCCACCCACCCGTCCTGGGGGTTGAGGCACCCGGCTCTTTGCCGTGCGTGCCTTGGGGCTTGGGTCCTGGGTCCTGGGTCCTGAACTGACAACCGTCGACGTGGGGAGGTCCGTCCAGGTGGTCCGCAGGGGGACGGCGTCGGCTACTCAGACTTTGACGGACAGGCCGCCACCTGCGCTCCCCGGCGCGCCGGATCTATCGTGCACTGCGACGGCTCTTGCGCTGCGCTTGTCGAGAGCCCCCCTGTCGAACCACCCGACCGAACCTCTGGCACCGTTAAAGGCAATAAGGGCGCAGGGGCGTAGGGGGCCGAGCCAGCAATCCGATTCTTGATGTGTGTCGAAGGTGGTAGATCGGGCCATGGGTCTCCCTCGTCGGAGGGGCATGGTCGGGTGAGGCCGCAGACGAGGGAGATCCCTGGTCCGATCGGCCGTCTCAGCCCCAAGCCCTCAAAGAACTCCCGCCATTGAACCAGGCACCACACTCTCCGGGGCGGGGCATTCGGGCTAGACTGCAGGTGATGGACATGAGGCTGAGCGCAGTGATCCTGGCCACTCTGATTGTGGCCCTCACGGCTTCCGCCTGCCAGTCGGAGCTCTCCGCACCCACCGTCGAGACTCCTGAGGTCAACGGGGAACAGAAGACGGATAGCTCGAGAGCCATGCTTGGCGACGGCTTCGTGGTCTGGGAGTCGAACCGAACTGGCAACTGGCGTCTGTGGTCGCGCGACCTCGACGGCTCGCCTCCACGACAGCTGACCCACGACAAAGGGCCGCTGCTACACTGCTGCCCACATATCTCTCCAGACGGTCGCTGGATTGCCTACCTGAGTCTGGCGGCCGACCAACAAGGCTACCCGCAGGGTGGCGCCCATGGTGCATTGCGCCGCATCCGACCCGACGGCACCGGCGACGAGCTCCTTCTTCCCGACGCCCGCAACTACTATGAGAATCGGGCTATCGTATGGAGGTCTGCAGAGGAGTTGGTCTTCATCGACGCAGATCAGCGAACCGCCCTGCTGGATCTGGGATCTGGCGCTGTCACCACACTCACCGAAGCACCCACCGAGGACTACCCGTGGCTTATCGATAGCCAGCTGAAATTTGCGACTTCGGGTCGGGTCTCGTTCGCACCCTTCGACAAGAGGCGACGACGGGTCCTCGAGCGCTCTCCGGTCGGTGGGTGTCAACCCTATTTCACTCACGACGGAAGGTGGGGCTTCTGGGTCGCGGCACCAGGTGGGCCCATTCACAAGATAGAGCTGGCGACCGGTGACGTCGAAACACTGTTGAAGAAGAGCGATCCGCTCCTGCCGAAGGACTTCGGGTATCTCTATTTCCCGATGGTCTCTTCAGACAACAGAGCCATGGCTTTCGCAGCGTCGCGAGACGAGCACCCTCATTTCGACGCCGACTACGAGATCTTTCTTGCCCCGACCGATCCAGGATCGATAGAGATCCTTGGAGCGCCGGTTCGAATCACGAACCATCCCAGCACGGATCGCTACCCCGATGTCTATCTGGAGCGATTGGGATTGGGACTCCATACAGGTGAAGCTCCCTTGACGGTGCGACTGACCCCACCCGGCGACCGGAGCACCTACCGATGGAGTTGGGGCGACGGTGCCGAGAGCGAGGGCGAGACTGGGGAGCACACGTTCGAGCGACCCGGGCACTTTCGAATCGCGGCTTCCGACGACCGGCTGCAGCTGTTGGGCCGCGTAGTCGTGGAAGAACCGCACCCACCCCACATCACCTCCCACCGGGTGTCCTACTCGGGAAGCGAGGTGACTCTCCGCTTCGACGAGCCGATCGATGCCGCAGGAGCGACTTGGAGATTGACGTCGGGAATCACCGTTCAATCAGCCAGGCAGCTCGACGACGAGATGGAGTTGCACCTCTATCTGGATCAACCTCTGCTGGCCATGGACGAATTGCTCGTCGAGGGCGTTCGTGATCGAGCGGCACAGCCCAACCCCATGCCGCCTGCCTCTCTCGAGCTGATCCCGGCCTCATGGCCAACCAATCGAGCGGGCCTGGTCTTCCTATGGGAGTCCGGCAACGCCCCCAACCTGGTTTTCGACGAGGCTACGGGCGGGGAGGAAGCTGTCGTCCTCCAGGCCCACGGCCGAGCCCGTCTCGACCACAACTGGGCCCTGCGGCCCGATGGCGGACGGTTTACGAGCTCGAAGGAGATTGCGAATCGAATTCGCTGGGCCTGCCAATCTACCTACGAGCTCACCATCGAAGCGGTCCTCGAACCCCAACCGAATCAGCGAAGACGAGGGGTGATCCTGGGTATGGCCCAGGGGGCGACAAACTTCGCCCTTTCCCAACAGGGCAATGACCTGCTGATCGCCATCAGGGTCAAGAGCCGAGGTGAGGAGGCGGCTCCGGAAGTGAGGGTCATGACCTTGCCTCCCAACCGCAGCTCCCACATTGGTATCACCTACTCTGCTGGGCGCCTGACCGCCTTTCTGGACGGGGAGGAAGTCTCCACGACAAGTGAGATCCAGGGAGGTTTCTTTCACTGGCAATCACTGCCGGTGACCATCGGAGGCGACGCTCGGGGGCGATCGTCGTGGCACGGGACTGTCGAAGGAGTCACGATCTACAACCGCGCCCTTCCACCCGACGAGATCCGCGAGAACGCCGCCCACTATCGCCGCGTTCTGGAAAACCGCGAGGAGGTGCCGCAATGGACTCTGGCCGTCGAAAGAGAAGCCTGCTCGAAGGTACCGACCCTGCAGGAGATTGCCCCCTATCGTGAAGCGCTCGCGGTCTGCGAGTACCGCGTCGTCGACGTACTGAAGGGCACCTACGAGCATCCACTCCTGCGGGTGGCGCAGTGGGTGATTCAGGACGGCGAGAAGGTCCCATCCCTCGCTGCCAGCAGCACTGGGGTTGACCGGCTCCAGGTCGAGAGGTTCCAGGACAACCCACAGCTCGACAGCCTCTTCCTGTCTGAAACCCTGCCGCCGAGGTCCGACCTTCCGCTGCTCTACCTCGTGAACGAGATTCGACAGCGCTGACTGCTATCATGCGCCCGTCGACTCCAGCCGCGCTCTTTACCGAATCCGAGGCCTTTGCCAGCCTGGGAGCGGCGAGAAGCCGAACAGAAGCAGCTACCCGTCCATGAACCTTCGGGCTTCCGTCATCATCCCCAATCTCGACTGTCCCCTCGTCGGGGACACCGTGCAGGCTGTAGCTGCGCAGAAAGTGGCCGACGGCGAGCTCGAGATCCTCGTCGTTGGCCGCGATGAAGGGGGCCTGGTGCCTCGGCGTGAAGAGGTGCGCTTCCTCGCCACCGACGAGCCCGTTTCGCCTGGAGCCGCTCGCAATCTGGGGGTGGCAGCGGCGGCGACCGACCGGTACCTATTCACCGACGCGGACTGTCTGCCCAAGCCGGGCTGGGCGAACCTCCTCCTGCAAGCGTTGGAGCGCTCTCCAGTGGCGGGAGGTAGCGTTCAGTTCGACCTCGGGGGCAATCTGTGGGCCGTTGCCGACAACATCGCCTCCTTCAACGAACTGCTTGCCGATCGACCCGATTCCGACACTACGGACGGCCCACTCGGTAGCCTGAATCTCGCGGTGACGGCCAAGGCCTGGCAGGAGGTCGGTCCTTTCGACGAGGGCCTCGCGACCAGCGAGGACTTCGATTGGGTGCTGCGCGCCCGAGAGGCCGGTCTGGCCCTGCGGTTCGAGCCAAGGGCCATCGTGCACCACGCCGCGATTCGTCGCGATCGCCAGGGTGTCGTGGCTCACGCCGACTGGTACGGACGGAACTTCAACGACTTTCGCAGGCGGCACCCCGGGGTCTTCGATGGCGGACCAACATGGCGCACTCGCCGACGCCTGGCCCTCACCCGGCCTATCAAGTCGGTTGTCTCGGCGATTCAGATCTATCGCAGACACCCCACTCTTCTGACTGCATGGAGAGCCTTCCCGGGGGTCGTGACGTTCAAGTCCGCCTGGTACAAGTCGATTCTAGAAAACTGGCAAGACCAGTAAGGAAGCATGGAATCGACCGAAAAGCGGTTTCTGGACTCAATTCTCGCGGCCGGCGGTAGCCAGGTCGCGCGAACCCTCCTGCGACTGATTGCCGATTTGACCCTGGCTCGTCTGGTCCTCCCGGAAAGCCACGGTCTCTTCGCCCTCGCCTGGTCCACGGTGGTGATAGCGGGCTTTGTCCGGGACCTCGGGCTGCCCTACGAGCTGGTCCGCGATCCCAAGCACCCCTATGGCACCGTGATGCTCTGGGAGCTGGTTTCGGGCGCCTTCGTCACAGCCTTACTCATCGCTGCGGCACCCCTTTTCGGTAACCTTGACCCTGCCCTCCCCCAGGTGCTTCGCGTCCTCGCCCTCTGGGTCCTGATCGAGGCGGCAGCGGTGGTGCCCCGGGTCTACTTCGAGCGCCAACTACAGGTTTCCAAGCTCGTCTGGCCCGAGATCCTCCGCGGCCTGACCTTCGCCGTGATCTCCATCTCGCTGGCGGCTGCCGGCTTCGGCGTCTGGAGCTTCGTTCTCGGCGAGCTCCTGGCCGCCACCCTGTACGTGATCCTGCTCTGGGCGAGAGCGGCAGGTGCGTTCTCGCTCAAAGCCGACCCGCGGTTGATACCCGGTCTGCTACAGCGAAGTAGCCTACTCTTCGTCATTGCTCTGGTGGCCAACACGACCCCCTTCGTCGGCCGCTACATCGTCGAGATGGTGGACACGACTTCCATGGTGGGCCAGTTCGAGAAGGCCTTCCTGTGGGCCTTTCGCGCTCAGATTCTTCTCATCCCGGCCCTCGGCAGGGTGATCTATCCAGCCCTGGTGGCCTATCGCTCGAATCGGACTCGCTTCGTCGGCGCCTTTCGCCTCGGCACCGTGGCGATTCTCTCGATCGAGGTGTTGCTGGCCTACTTCCTGTTCTTCAACGCGGAGATCGTGCTGCTCAAGATCCTTCTGGGACCCAACTGGGAGCCGGCCGTACACCTTCTCCGCATCCTGTGCTTTCTGCCTCTGGTCGATCCCTTCAATCGACTCGGTGGTGAAATGCTGAAGGCCTACCGCGAAGATCGGGTCTGGTTGCTGATCGTGCTGGTGAATCTCGCATCGCTAGTCGGCTTCGGCTGGTTTCTCGCTCAGCGCATGGGGCCGGCGGGGATGGCGTGGGCTCACTACCTGATGCTGGGTCACCTGATCATGGCGTGGCGGGTCTACCGAATCTGCGGACCCGAGTTCTGGCGGCTGGTCGGCGATCTACTGATCACCTATCTCCTGCCGCTGCCGTTCTTCCTCGCCATTGCCACCTTCTTCCCGGCAGCCAGTTGGGAGCGATTCGCCGCCTCCGTCCTGGGAGCGGCCCTCGTCGGTGGATTGATGCTGTCTCGCTTTGCCAAACCCTTCCGTGCGTTCTTCCTGGACAAAGATACCGCTGCGGAAATCTCTGATCTCCCCTCACCATGACAGCTCAGAGCGATCCAGCCAGGCCCAAGGTGGCCGTCATCCTCTCCGGCTATGGTGAGGTGCAGCGGGGCGCCGAGGCTCTCCTTTCCCAGTGGCTTCCGCGCCTCGAGGATCGCCTCGATCTCCATGTCTACTCCCGGTCGGGCGAGGGCCCGGGGGGAATTGCCAGGCCGGGCCTCTCCCGCTCAGCCATCGAGGCAACGTATCTCGCGACTCGTTCGGGGCGCAAGATCCTGGATACGCTCTATCTGGAACCGATCCACATGGAGTGGACGAGCCACCTCCTGGCCTCGCTTCCCTCGTTGATTCGGGGTCGTTTCGACGTCATCTGGCACGAAACAGGCCTCTGGGGAGGCCACCTTCTCGCCGCGCTTCGCAAGCTCACCGGCGTCCGACTGCTCGACGTGGCGCACAGCAATCAACTGGGGTGGGAGGTGCCGTTCGCTCGCCGGCGACCCGATATCTTCGTGGCTCAGAGTGACAGCTTCGCCGCACAGATTCGCGCCGAGGTACCCGGCCTTCGGGTCGAGGTCATACGACAGGGAGTCGATTGCGACCTCTTCCGGCCGGATGCGGAACCCTATCCTGTCGGTCTTCCGTCTCCCGTAGTACTCGTTGTAGGCGCCCTGTCGCCGGAGAAAGCTCCAGACCTCGCCATCGAGGCGGTAGCCGGAACCCGAGGATCCCTCGTCCTGGCCGGCGACGGCCCCCTCGCACCTTCGATGGACTCACTGGCCCACGATCGGCTTGGCCCCGATCGCTACCGACGCCTCGTCCTCGACCGGACCGCGATGCCCGGCCTCTACTCTGCCGCAGACATCCTCCTGGCACCATCGCCTCGCGAAGCGGGCCCTCTGGCAGCCTTGGAAGCGATGGCCTGCAACAAACCGGTGGTCGCCACCGCCGATGCCGCCCGTCGAGAGTTGATCGGCGATGCAGGCATCCTAGTCGATGAGCCCGACTCCCAGAGCTTCTCTGACGCGATCGAGCGCGCCCTGGTCCAGTCATGGAGTGATCGACCCCGCCAACAGGCGCTCTCGCATTCGGTGGAGGAGTCCGCCGAGAAGCTGGGCGATCTGCTCTGCGAGCTGAGCAGGAGGCGACCATGACAGGTTGGCTGCCGAAGCGAATCCTACCGGTCCTGATGTATCACCGGCTCGGACCCTGTCCGGGAGGTGATCCCCAGCTCTGGGTCGCGGAAGAGACCTTCATTCGTCACCTGGAGTGGATTCGGACTCGTGGTTATCGAACTCTCTCGCTGAACGAAGCCTACGAGTGCTTTCGCCTCGGGAGCTCTCCCGGAAAGTCGGTTCTGATCACCTTCGACGACGCCTTTGCCGAGACTCTGGAGAGGGCGGCCCCTTTGCTGCAGAGGCACGACATGCTGAGCACGGTCTTCGTTCCGGCTGGACTCCTCGGTGAGCGCGTCAGCTTGAGCTCCGAGGAGGAGTCCTCGGTAGCCGCCTCCGAAGGGCGGATCGTAGACGAAGAGGGCCTGAGGAGCTGGATCGAAGCAGGCCAGGAGGTCGGCTCTCATTCGTTGACCCATCAGGATCTGACCACTGCCACCTTCGAGACTGTCAGCGCGGAAGCCGGGCGCTCGAAGCAGCGCCTGGAGGAGGTTCTGGATCGCCCGGTCCTGGACTTCTGTTATCCATTCGCCCATCACGACTCGGAGGCGCGCCGAGCTGTCTCCGAAGCGGGCTACCGCGCAGCCTATGCAGGCGAGCCGCCGACCACAGACCTCTTTGCTCTACCCAGAATGATGGTCTTCCCGGGCGACTCCGAGGCACGCTTCGCTCGTAAGCTGTCCGGGCTGTACTACTGGCTTTCTGCCTGGCACGGCAGACTGAGCCCGAAACGGCCCCGTTGAAGCAGTACGAGCCCTAGGGACTGATCTCGTTTCATGGCAGACTTGGTGCACTCATGAGTTTCTGGCCGAACTTTCGCCGTGACTTGAGTCGCATCCGGGAGATCAAGAGGAAAGGAGCATGGCGCACTTTCCTGGAGTCCATTCTGTTCGACTCTGGATTTCAGGCCCTCGCGGCCTACCGGATGGGTTCCACTTTCCGCAAATGGGGCTGGCCCGTCCTACCAGCGGTGTTTCGGCGTTGGGCAATCGGCTCCTGCGGCGTCGACATCCTCCCTCAGGCTCGAATCGGCGGCGGCTGCTACATCGCCCACGGGCTCGGGCTGGTGGTCGGCGGCACCACGGTGATCGGCGAGGACTGTACGCTGCTGCAGGGAGTGACGCTCGGTGAAGCACGCTTCTCAGAGGACGATTGCCCTCATATCGGAGATCGCGTCACCATCGGTGCCCACGCCATCGTGCTGGGCGGGATCTCGGTCGGTGACGATGCTTTTGTCGGGGCCGGTGCCGTTGTGCTCGAGGACGTTCCAGCCGCTAGCCTGGCCATCGGCGCTCCGGCCCGGGCTCGGCCCCTCGCCGACACCTAGTCGGGATCGGGTATCAATCCGGGCGGTGGCGCGAGAGGGTCCCTCAACCCCCGCCAGAGCCCTTTCGCTTTCGAGGCAACGGCCTTGGCGTTGCCCCTGGGCAGCTCTCTAATGAAGGCCCCGCCGAGCGCCGCGATATTGGCGAGCACGAAAAGCGACAGTGCCGGCAGACGGAAGTGTCGTCGGGCGTAGAGGGCATTGCTGCGGCCCGTGTGGAACGTTTTGAAAGGCGTGTAGCTGCCGCCGGTCGAAGTGGCGACCTTGTGCCAGATTCGACTCGCCGGCTCATAGCGCAGTCGATATCCCCTATCAAGAGCCCGACGGCACCAGTCGGCATCTTCCACCCCGATGAAAAACACCGGATCGAAGAGCCCGACCTTTGCCAAGACATCGCGGGGCACCAGAAGGCAGCAGGTCGTCAGATAGGTGACATCTTTGGGCTCGTCCCAGATGGGCGCGTCGGGCTGTCGAATTCCGAACTCCCGAGTCACCGTCTCACGCACGCGCAACGTACCGCCCGCCGCCCAGATGAGGTCCGGCGGTTGGTGGAAGTAGATCTTGGGACCGGCAGCACCGACTCGCTCGTCCATACAAGCTTCGATGAGCGGTCGCAGAAAACCCGGATCGACCTCCACATCCGTATTGAGCAAGAGGACCCAACCGCAGTCGTACCGTTCCAGGAGATGGCGTATGCCCGCCACATTGCCAGCCGCAAATCCCAGATTGCTGCCGGTCTCCAGGAGCTCGACGTCCGGTCGCTCCTGACGCAGTCTGGCAACTGAATCATCAGTGGAACCGTTGTCCACCACCAGCCGTTGAAGAGGTGGGCCCTCGATGCGATCGAGCTGGTCGAGGACGTCGAGGGCGTCGTCGATGCCGTTCCAGTTGACTAGGACCACGGCCACCGACGCCGACGGGTCACGCATGAATCAAGACCTCGCGGCGACGATCTCGTCGACCGCTCGTTTTCCGCTGCGCATCGAGTGGTCCATATTGAAGTACTGCCACTCGCCGAACCGACCCGCTGTCCGAATCCCGTACTGCAAGAGCCACTCTCGGATGGTCGCTACGTTGGAGGCATGCTCGAGGTCGTAGATGACGTAGGCTGGCAGGATCTCTTCGGTATGCACGAAGGAGATCGTGTCCTCGGCGGTGATCAGCCGCGAGGCGATGAGTCCCTCGATGGTTTTCTCTACAGCCGTCTCCCGGTCCAGTGGCCGCACGTCCGAGAAAGCCACTTCAGTGGCGATGGCGCTCTTGCCCGCCGGCACGGTGTCAGGACTGAAGTTGGCAGGCAGGGAGAGGCGATGAAAGGGAAATTCGTCCTCGTAGTAGTAGATCCAGTGCTTGTCGGAAATGGCCTCGCGGTCGACGCCGATATTGACGCAGTAGATCCCCTGGTACCGCAGTCCCTCGCAGGCCCGCTTCACCTCTGGCGGGAGATCGGGAATGAACCGAGGGATGAATGGCAACGGCAAGGTGTAGATCAACTGCTCGAACGGCACGATGTCGCCGTCCTCGAACACGACCTGCTTGGCCGGAAGCTCGATCCGAACTGCGGTCCGGTCGAGATTGAGGCCAGAAACCCTCTCCCCCAGCGCCCTGGGTAAAGGCTCGATTCCACCCTGCTTGGTGTACCAGAAGTGTGCCGTGGCACCGACCTGGTCTACCTCGCCAGTCAGCGCCCCCTGAATGATCCTCTCCACGTCGGGAGTCGGAACGCGACGACCGATCCAGCTGAAATCCATCGTCGCAGGCTCCACCGTCCAGATCTTCTTGGCGTAGGGAATCATCAAGTGGTCGGCGATGCCGTCCCCGAAGAAGCCACGCATCCACTCCTCGTAGTTCTGAGGGTCGAAATCGCCCCGCGCCTGTGCCTCCACGGCGTGGGTTAGCCCCACCAGGCACTCCTTGACGATCGGAATCGGCAATCCGAAGAGGTGAGCCTGAAACGGAAATTGGGTGTAGAGATCGTGAGCCCGGTGATAGATGTAGGCGCGGCGCTCCTGGGCGTGGAAGTTGTCTCCCAAGAGGTCGCGAATCAGCTCCTCCATCTCCTTGTCGATGGTGAACAGAATGTGAGGACCATAGTCGAAACGGTACCCTCCCACATCCAGCGTCCGCGCCAAGCCGCCGACGCGGGCCTCCCGTTCGAAAATCTGCCAGTGCTGCTCACCGGCGAGCTGCAGATGATAGGCCGCCGAAAGTCCGGCCAAGCCTCCACCCAGGATTACGTCCTGTCTTTCCCGCATAGCAATCGCTTCGAATGGTCGGTAGTTTCTCGCCGTATGACGCTCGGCGATGTGATCGGAGCCCCAAAGTCGATGATGAACCAGTATCTCGGAGGCCCTGAGGGTTGTCAACCGAAGCCCTCTCCAGACTTTTGCAGCTCTTACCTCTCATTTTGGCGTGGCTGTGCCGCCTCTTACCGAACTTCTAGAACGGTGAAGCGGCCATCTTCCGAGCGGTAGATCTTCTCGGCCAGTCGATCGGGCTCTTCCAGGAACTCGAGGAAGGCCCTGGGGTAGGGGATCCCTCTCGTGCGTGAGTCAATCAGAACATGGGTCAACCCGTTGTCTCGGAGCAACTGCGCCACATCTGACTTGGACTGACAGGTCATCACGAGATGCATGGTTTGTGAGGCCTCGAAGAAGCTATCGGCGACATACTCCCGGTGGCAGAAAAACCCATGGTTGGTGTTGACCATCAGCACCCGCGCCTCTTCCGGCAGGGTCTCGTTGATCCATCGATAGACGGGATGCACGGCCACCTCTCGGACCGCGGCACCTTCGTTCAGATAGACGCCCGCCAATCTCCATCCACCCGCCAAAAAGCCTCCGCCTGACTGGGCAACGAGCAGGACGATCACAGTCGGCACCAGAATCTGTAGCCATCGACGGCCGGTCCTTCGCTCCATCCAGGAGAAGAGCTCGGCGATCGAGCACGCCGCCGCCGTGGCAAGAAACGGCAGGACCGGAATCAGCAAACGCATCTGCTGTGATGTCAGACTCCATGAAACAAAATAGAGCCCTGCGATCCAAAGACACCGCCGCACAAGATCGCTCTTTCGCGACATCCCTATGCTCAGAGGAATCCAGACCAACCAGAGTGGGTGAATCTGCCCTTCAAAATGCTCGTAGCCAAGGCCGCCCATAAGGATCACCCGAATCGGCAGCAGTAGATAGTCCACGAGGCCTCGTCCCATGCCGATGCTCTGCTGCCAATCGCGGAGCATCTTGCCCAGCTCCTCACTCCAGTTCGGGCCACCGAACACTCCGTAGAGAAACGGGTAGACAGGATTGCCCGTTAGGATCCAGCTCTTCACGAACCAAGCGAGAAGAACTACGAGAGAGGGCAGCACGAGGACTATCAGCGACCTGAAGAGGCCGCTTCTGGCTCGGTTTCCGCGGCGCCATTCGAGAGTCAGCACAGCCGCCAGGCAGAGCACCGCCACGACGGCGGTCAACTTGACCCCAGCCAACACCCCCGACAGTAGGCCCACGACAACCAGGAATCTTGGTGAGAGACGGTCCTGCTGGAGTGCGGTATGAAGTGCCAGAAACGCGGTGAAGAAAAAGAACGCGAAGGCAAGGTCGACGTAAGCGACACGAATCTCCGCCAACACCACCTGGTTGCAGAGCAACAGAGCGGCGGCGAACCAGCCGTAAAGAGGGCCAGCATTCCGACGAACAATCCAATAGACCGCGGCCAGTGCCAGCACGCCCAACAGAAAGTGCACCAACTTTGCCAACAGATAGTCGCGCAGCAGCATCGCCACGAGAAAGAGCAGCTCGGTGTTCAGCGGCCAGTTCGAATAGACGTTGAAGGGGATGGGCCTGAAGCCACCGTGCTCCGCCCACAGCCGAGGTACGGTGAGGTGATACACGTTGGCGTCCCAGCTGACTGCTGGCCAGAGAGTCTGCAGAAATAGCGCCCACAACAAGAGCCCGACAGAGGTTGCCGCGATTGCCACTCCCCAGCCGGGCAAACTGAACATCCTCCAGCCAGGCATCTGCATAGGGACGGCTCCCGAGGCGGCTGCCGCGACAAAGGCCACCGCGACCAAGCCAACCAGCGCCAGGAGAGTCCACGAAGTTGCCAGCCCGCTCGCGGCCAACGCGAAGGTGACCACGACCCAGACTCCCATGCCGAGGGCCTGTCGAACCACGAAGGGTGTTTCAACCGCGCCCCGAGATCGAAGCACTGCCCATTCGACGAGCCGCCCGGAGGCATGAAACAAGGCCACCAGCAGAGCCAGCGAGAGGACGTTGAGGAGGATGAATCCCATGCAGGTGTGAAATTCTGGGTTGACGAAAATCCTGCCTCGTATTGTATAGTCAGCTATCGATACCTCGGGGGGAGGTCTTCAGACGCCAGCCCGGGTCCAGGTTTCTGGTTGACTCGGGACAGCAGCAGGCCACATCGCAGACCCATGGAACGATCAGCTCAAAGCTCGACCGATCGCTATCGCCTCGCGCGATTGGCGGTTGTCGCGTCGTCCCTCGTTCTCGCTTTGTTGTTCTGGCTTGGGTCTCCGACGCTGTCCGGGGCGCAAAACCTGCAGGCCACTGCCGGTTCTATGGCACTGCAGAAGAAGCAGGCCGAGAGGCATGGCTTCGAGTTCTTCAACACCCCTGAAGATGTCTATCAGGCTGTCGAAGGCGGCCATCTGACCGCGGTCGAAGGCAACGAGCACTTCATCTTGAAAGAGGTCTCCTTCCCCTTCACACGGCCCGAGGTCAAGAGCTTCGTCGAGCTCTTGGCGGAGAAGTATCACGCCGCCTGTGGCGAGGAGTTGGTCGTCACCAGTCTGACTCGCCCGAAGAACCGCCAGCCCCGCAACGCTTCGAAGCAATCGGTGCACCAGGCCGGCATGGCCATCGACATGCGACGCAGCTGGAATCGGAGCTGTCGCCGTTGGATGGCCGACATGCTTCTCACTCTGGAAGTCAACGGCGTCCTGGACGCCATGCTCGAGTGGCACCCGCAGCACTTCCACGTGGCGCTGTTCCCCTCACAGTACCGGCAGCATGGTTCCGAGATTCTCGAATCCGGCGAGCGCACGCACTACCAGGTGACGAGAGGCGATACGTTGTGGAAGATCGCCAAGCGCCACAATACCGACGTTCTCGCCGTCAAAGAGATGAACGGCTTGCGATCCAGCCGGATCTACGAAGGCCAGGTCCTCCGATTGCCGGTCTCCGGCCGCCGCTAGGCAACCACCCCCACCTCCCCTCCCCCGTCTCGATCTCAGGGTCGAGTGGTCTCGATCTTTACCAGGTTGCCGGCCGAGTAGGCGGTGAACTCCGGTGCGTACATGCTCTGCACCGTCGCCGGTGAGACTCTGAAAGTCCCGCTCAAGTTGGCTCGGAGGCGGTAGCGGAAGGTGTATTCGCCCGCCGGTAGCCAGTCGAAGAAGAAGTTCGACCCACTGTCGCGAATCTCCTCGTACCAACCGATTCCGTACTCCCACCGATAGGCGGATCGGGTCGATTCGGGCTCGAAGCCGGCGGCGCGTGGATCTCGTAAGTGTACATACTCTGCGGCATGGCGACTGCGCAGAGACAATTGAACCTCCACCTGTTCTCCGGTCTCGATCCGTACCCCCTCCTCCAGCGGCAGGAGCACCCACTCCTTGCCGTCGTGCCAGCGCTTGAAATAGCGCCGCTCGACAAAAAAGAAGTCGCCCGCCGCCTTCTCAGGTAGTTGCTCGGTCGAGAAGTGCCAAGTGGCAGATGCGAACAGAAAGCCTTTGGTCTCTTTCTCCACGACGATGGTACTCATGGACTCGGGCTCGATGTCGTCACCCACGATGATGATCTGGTTCTTCCTGCCGGTGTACTCGTCGGGCTCGAAGACCCGATTCTCACGATGGGAACCGATATCGACTTGCACTTCCTCGCGGCTGCCGAGTGTGCCTTCTCGCTCCAGATAGTGAGCTAGAGCGTAAATCACTTCGGCCGTCGATCGGGTCGATTTCCAATGATTCAGCTTCTTGTTGAGCAACAGCCACTGAACGAGGCCGGCTCGACGGGGCTCTTCGGGGTCCAACTCCGTGAGAGTCCTCAGGGCCAGTGCATGGCCCTCGATGGTGTCGTTGTACCAGAGCCAGGAGCGCTCTTCAGGTGCCCAATACGTGCCTTCGTCCGGCGAGGTCCTGGCCGAATCCATGACGCTCTCCCACACCAGCTCGGCAGCGGCGACACGACCGGCCCGCGACAGTGTGAGGGCCAGCGAGCTCTTCACCAGCGGACTGTGCTCGCGCCAGTGACGGTAGGAAAAATCCAGCATCTCTCGCCGCTGCTCCTCGCTGAATAGGCCGCCGGTCCATGACTCGTCGGGGTAGCTGGAGAGAACGAAGTTCAGGAAGGTCACGAACTCCCAGCAACAGTCGTCGTCGATCATCTTGGGAACGATCTCGTCCACATAGTGGCGCTGGAGATACCGCCAGGCATTGACGACCATCCCTTGCGGAATCTCGATCCCGAACTCCAATGCCCTGGAGAACCCCTGCAGCAGATAGAGCGTCATATAGGGCGAAGGCGGCCCTCCGGGCCACCATGGGAAGCCGCCGAGCGACGTCTGGCTCTTGGCCAGCTTGGCAAGCGCCGATTTGCGTTCGGCTGTCGCGATTTGCGGCTTCAAGACGTTGATGAGATCGTCCTCTCCCCCTCCCCGAGCCTCGATCAACCACGGAGTTTCCTCCAGGAGGAGCTGACGATTCGGATCGACTTGATCCCAGGTCTCGAGTCGGGTCTCTCTCTCGGACAACTTCCTCGCCATCTCCGCCACAGCTGGGTAGCGCTCGTACAGGGAAGAGACAATCCCCGTCGATAGAAACCTGTTTAGTGTCTGCTCCGTGCACTCGTATGGGTACTGCACAAGATAGGGCAGCGCCTGCAGGACGCTGTAGAAGAGCTGTGCGTCGAGAGTCACGACGAGCTGCTCGTCGATTCTCGAGGGGTCGGCCGCATCGACCAGCTCGGCGAAGCTCATCTCCCGACTATCGGCGTCCCGAAGAGTGACGAATCGCGACTGGCTCAGGTGCATCCGACCAGGAAGAACGGGTAGAGGGCGAAGCTCTCCATCACTGAATTCCCCGGCCCGGGCGGTGACCTTGAATGCCACTGTGCCAACTCTTGGCGGCACCGTGACCGGGAACACCAATCGGGTGCCAGCCCCTGCGGGAACCGAAAAAGCGACTCCCTTGGTTGCGGCGGGGGCGAGGCCGAACTCGGCATTCAGACTGCCTTCATCGGTCGGCTCGAGAATCTCGAAGTCCAATTGCCCGTGCAGGGTCGTGGCCCCAGCGTTGGTCACGACCACAGCCAGATCCACCAGGTCGCCCTCGCGCAGGAAACGAGGCAAATAGGGTCGCACCATCAGCTCCTTGACCGTGCGAACCTGGCGCTCGAAGGAGCCACCCCGCAGATCTCGGTCCAGAGCGTGGAGCCAGACATTCCATTCGGTGACCGAATCTGGAACGGTGAACTCGAACGAAACAGCGCCTTCGTCCTCGACGACCAGATGGGGATACCAGAAGGCGGTCTCTGAAAACTCGCTCCTGACCTCGACGGCAGTACCCGCTTCCTCCGTGCCGCCTGCCTCACCAGGCAAGGACTGCGGAACCACTTTTCCAGCTTCGAGAGAGGCCTGCTCGGCGACGTTGGACTCCTCCAGGGATGCCGGCGCCATGTCGGCCAGGGCGTAACCTCGCCGCCGACCCGGACCACCGATTCCGTAGCCATCCAGGAAACGGAGCTGATCGCCGAGAAGGTGAGGAACCTCCGGAAGCAACACGAGGTTGGAGCTTGATTGCCAGACGGCCCCCGCACTTCCGAGGCTCGCCTGGAAAGGAGTCGTGCCTGTGCGTGTCGGGTAGAGAGAGAGAATCGATGGTGGATCGTGTGGTGCGAAGAGATCCAAGCTGCGGTCGTACATGTAGGCCAACACCTCGGCAGCACCGCTCTCGAGCCGCCTTCCATCGGACGAAGAGACCGTGACACGCCACGTTTCCCGGGCTCCGGGCCGCAAGAGATCGCGAAACGTGCTGAACGCGAGCCGGAGATTTCGATCGTCCCAGGGAACCCAGACCGACTGGCTCGAGCTGATGAACTGGTAGTCGACCAGCGTCGACAGCAGAAAGCTGAATCCCCCCCGGCGGCTGCCATCGACAGCGAACTCCAACACGACCGGACCGGCATCCGACTGCAAGCGTCGCTGCTCGATGGTCTCGCCGGCGCTCTGTTGCTCCAGCAGAAGCTCCTGGCCTTCCAGCCCGGAGTGCACGAGGACCCTCAAGGTCTCTCCTACCTCCGAGCTCTGGTGCTCTGCCAACAGCAAGACCGGAAGCTCCAGTCTCCCCAGACCGTCACCGACAACAAGGATGTCCTTGCGAGTCTCGAAGACAGCGCCAAATTCGTCCGCAGTGCTGTAATGCAGTCGGTAGACACCACCGGTCAAGTTATCCAGCAGAAGAGTTGCAGATCCATCTTCTCCATGCTCGACGGCTCCACGTCGAACAACCTCACCGTCAAGCCACCTGGCCAGCTCGGCTTCGAACGAGTAGCCCACCTCCCAGCGCGGGCGGAGTCGATCTCCAGGAGTCCGGAATCTCTCTTCACCACCCGGCAAGATCGGTCGGGGAATCTCCGCGGGTGGCAAGGTTGCATCCGGCTGCTCGACTCTCGTCAGCCTCCAGGCGGCGCTGCCGGAACGGCCGTTACCATTCAGGTCCGTCCTGGTCAGCAGAATCTCGACTCGGTCACCTGCCGTGAAGAACGACTTGGCGCCATCGACAATGGCCTCGACGGCGACAAACCCCAGTTGAAACTTGCGCTCGGCGGTGCGGGTCTCTCCCCCTTCGTCCGTGACCGCCGCGGTCAGCTGATAGCGGTAGGACAGGCCAGCCGTGGCAGCCAACCTCTCGTCCGCTGCAGGCAGAAACGAGATTTCGAACCTGCCGTCCGCATCCAGCTCAACGGTCCCGGAAGCGATCGTCTCGGCCGCCTGCCTCGGATAGCTCCGATACCAACTCATCCAGCGGGGAAATACCGGAACCCGACTGACTTGCCAGGCAACATGGCCTGTCACCACCGGCAGACCGAAGTAGTAACGCACCTCACCCATCAGCGAAGCCAGACGGTTCAGGCGGACAGATTCCTCCGGCTCGAGGAGGGTGACTTCGAAGGTGGGCCGCTTGTACTCCTCCACCGCTACTCGGCTCCATCCCCCCAACGAAGTTCTGAGGCTCCACCTCCCAAGCAGGCGGCCGCCTGGAACCTGAAAGGCACCAGACGCAGTACCGAACTCGTTGGTCGCGACCTCTGCAGTCTCAACCAACTCTCCGTTGGGATCTAGAAGGTCTACCGTCACCGTCTCATGCGGCAGCGTTTCGAATCGGTCCCCCTCTCGGTTGCGCTCGTAACCAACGACCTTCCAGAGGACTTCCTGCAAGGGTCGATAGATGCTGCGGTCGGTGTAGATCAGGGCCGATCTCGAGGCTTGTCCGGGCGTCTCGCGCCCACCAAACCAGAACCTCCGCGCGTCCAGCAAGAAGTCTTCGCCCCGCCGTGCAACCAGAAAGTGACTATCGGACCGCTGCCGCTCGAGGCGAAAACTCGTCGACCCGTCGTCATCGGTGACTCGTGCGGCGACCCGACGGTGGCCGCGCTTGTAGTCGAATCGGTACAGCGCCACCTCTACATCGGGTTGTCGAGCACCGTCGTCGCCCGCCAAAACCGTCACTTCTAATGCGCCGCCATGCTGTCTGGACACCAGCACAAGGTCCGTAATCAGCAGATTGACCGCCAAGCGTCGATTGCGGGCCTCGGAGAAGTCCTGTCTCACCGACGCGACAATCACGTACAGACCCGGCTCCGTCAGCGGCGGCGTTGCATAGGTGGCATGAGATCGAAAATCGGGCGTCGCTGGAAGCTCGACCTTCCACTGCGCCACCGGCACGCCGTTGTCCACGAGCTCGACCACCTCACGGTGCGCTGGAAGCAGGTTGTAGTCCCGGCTGGCCTCCAGGGTCTCCAGAACGTCGAGTCTGTAGGCACGAAGATAGAGGGTCTCGAGATTGCGGTGACTGACCTGAATCGACCGTCGGCGAGGTCCGTCGCTCCGCATGGCAACGAGCGAGTAGTCGGGCGCCTCGATCTCCGCCACCAGCCGCTGGCAGCGCTTGGATCCGATCGAGCCGCGATGGAATCGGGCCCCTTCGAGTGCCACGTCTCTCGCCTCCACAAGGGCGTTGGGGTCTTTTTCTGCCCTGATGAACTCGGCGAGCTGGGACTGACCCATCGACCACCATGGATAGCTGCGGCCCAGAGCCTCGAGATGTTGTCGCAGATTGTCTCGAATCCTCCGTCGCTCTTCTACGAACTGGGATTCGGAGAACGCCGACTGCAGGCGTCGCAATCTTTCGAGTCGTGCCTCGAACGCGGCCTCCGGTCTATCCGCACCCTCATGCCAGGATTCCAGATCGGCCAACAAGCCTGCCATCTTGTAGAGCGGATGCCGATCCGGACTCTCCAAACCCACCAGGAGTGCCTCTGGCTCGCCGTCCAAGAGCTCCTCGGAGACTAGGCGGAAGACTCCGTTGAGCTCGGAGGCAGTCCAGTTGGCCGAGTCACTCAACATCTGGACCCACAGATAGGTCACCAGGTCCCTCAAGGTGCTGCGGATCCCGGGTGGATAGTTATTCTTCTGAAGGTAGGCTCCCCAGGCTCCGATCGGCTCAGTGCCCCACGTGGCCCTCCGACTCCAGACAGTGAAGAGCGCACGATCGGCCTCCGCCAGGATCTGGTCCTTCGTCCACTTCTTCAGATCAATCTCGCCCTCGAGGTCGACCCGCTCCCGACCTTCGATCTCCCAGGAGTAGGCACGAACATAGGTGGTCAGCGCGTGGGCGTAGTAGAGATTCAGTAGCGAGCGGTGCAAGTCCGCAGCTGGCCAGGATTCGTCCTTTAGAAAGCGAACTGCACTTTCAAAGCCGTGCAAAGCAATGCGCAGGTTCGCTCCTTCGATCAAGGCCCTGGTCCACTCTTCTTCGGCGCCAGCCTGACGAGCTGCTCGGAGTATCTCCTCGACCTTCGAGGAGGCAGCCTCGAGCCTCTGGTCCGCCACCAGCTCCTCCACTTCTTTCCATGCGACTTCATAATCCATGGATCGCTCCTGACGATCGGTAGGAAGCGCCTCCTCACGATCCGGCACCTCTGCCTCAGACTCTTCAGCAGGCGCCCTCACAGCCGCTGCCACGGACACCAAAATCAAGAGCAAAGGAACGAGGATGACAGCGACGAAGAGCCTTCGAGAGCTCGGATGCATTTTTCTCATCTCGAACAGTTTAGACCGACCTCAGAGTCCAGACGTTCCTCGCACATCGAACAGGTCGAGCGAGCCGTTGGCAGAGTCGGACAATCGCCGCTGGAGAACAGAACGGGCGTATATACTCCAAACTGTTGAAGCCACAAGCCAAACTCGACAGCCCTCCCACCACCAGGAGTTCGAAATGTGCGCCAACAAACGTCAAATCTCACTACGCGAACTGTTGCCCCTGTTCTTCGCTCTGATCTTGCTGTTCGCACCGCCGGCGTATTCTTCGACCCAGACCGACCCGGAGTCGACTGTAGCCTCGGAAGCGGAGCTCGACACCTCGCCATCAGACACGGACGCCGGAGCTCAGAAGAAAGGCATGCGCTGTGGAGGCCGATGCAACCATGGCGCCGGCTCCAAAGGCCAAGGCAGCAAGGGGCACGGCTGCGGGGGAGCTCACAAGGAAGCCAAGAGCTCGGGGCACAAGGGCCGCGGTCGCGCCGAGATGCAGAACGCTCATTTTCTCGTCACCCACCATGAGCAGCTGGAGAGGGTTGTGGAGGATATCCCCAACGGTGTTCAGACTGTGACCACCACCGGCGATCCAGAGTTGTTGGAGCCTCTCCGCAAGCATGTCCAGGAGATGTCCGCAGTTCTGGAAGAGGGCGGTCACGTCCGCAAGTGGGATCCCCTCTTTGCGGAGATCTTCGAGCACGGCGAAGCAATTCAGATCGACATCGAGGAGATCGACGATGGTGTCCGCGTTACAGAGACATCCAACGACGAAGAAGTCGTGAAACTGATTCGAGCCCACGCCCGCAAGATCGATCAGTTCGTCGCTCGAGGACAGGACGCTTGTCGCGAGGAAACACCTCTTCCCGCCGACTACACAAGCCGGTAGCTCGAGGCTGTACGCACCGCTCCGCCGGCCCGGCAGGTCAGCGTCTGACATGATGGGCCGCATGCGCCGGCGGCCCTACTCACCAGCTCTTCTAGCAGGGGTAGGAGCTTTTCTTCTGGTCGCGATGGAACCCACCGCGACCCTTGGTCTTCGGTTGAGTACTGCGGCACCCAACGAGTCCACCGACACCCGGACGACGACCGAGCAAGCGCCCCAAGCCTTTCTCGAGGCCATCAACCAGCTCCGCCTAGAGGAGCAGAGCTCACCTCTAAGGCTCTCCGAACCTCTGTCACAAGCTGCCCGAATTCTGCTGGACAGGGCCCTGCTCGGTTCGGCCAACACCTACTTCGACGCCCAAGCGAGATTGACCCGAGAAGATCTTCGAAGCTCGGGTTACGAGCCCAACCAATTCGCCGATGGGCTGGCGAGCTCCAGCGACGATCCCGCTGACCTGGTTGCGTTCTGGCGGCAGTCCGATCCGAAGAGCCTCGAGACTTTTCTGGATTCGGGTCTCCGCGAATTCGGCCTGGCGGCAGAGGCCTGGCCCAACCAATCGATCTATGCGCTGGTGGCGGCGACATCCCAAACCGAGATCAACCAGCCCTTTATCGAACAGCTTTCGGACCTCGAGACCGTGCGCCAACAGCTCCTGGATCGGGTCAACGAGGAACGTAAGCGTCGCCGCTTGGGACCACTTCGTCCCAATCGAGCTCTGAGCTCGGCCGCCCAGACCTACGCCGACAGGATGATGCGAGAGGGCTTCTATGGTCACGTCTCGCCTCGAGGAGACACCGTACTCGACCGCGTCCAGGCCAGCGGCTACGATCCCGAGTGGACGGGTGAGAATCTAGCTTCCGGACAGCCAACCGCGGAACAGGCAATGGACAATTGGATGGCCAGTAAGGGGCATCGCGACAATATCCTTGAGCCTAGCTTTCAGGACGTCGGATTCGGGGTTTCGGTCCTCGAGTCGGAGGGAGAGCTGAAGATCCTCTGGGTCCAGTGCTTCGGCACACAATGATTGTCGGCGGGGCGGCTGAGTGAGGATTTCGCGATAGACTTTTTCGCCTCGAGGCCATCCGCAGACAGCGATCTCTCCCGTTCATGAATCCTCCCCGAACCGACCGACCAGCTGCCGCCAAACCGGCTCTCCGTCGGCATGTTCCCGCTGTTGGCCCTGGACTCCGACGGCTCCTGGACGTCGTATTCGCACTGTTTTCACTGTTGACCGTAAACGCCACCTATCTGCTGGGCGTGACGCTGCTCGAGTGGGCAACGGGCGAGACCTATCAGAACTGGTTCTATCTGGTGATGTTTCTGGTCCACCTGGTGCTCGGACTGAGCCTGATCCTGCCGTTGCTGGTTTTTGGTCTGATTCATATTCGTAATACCTTTCGCCGACCCAATCGGCGGGCGGTCTATGTCGGCTTTGGTCTGTTCGCCGTCGCCTTGGCCCTGATCGTGAGCGGAGTGATCCTGACCCGCATCGAAGGCCTCATCGTTGTCAAGAACCCGACCGTCCGCTCGGTCGCCTACTGGACTCATGTCTTGAGCCCAATCGCCGCCGCCTGGCTCTTCGTCCTGCATCGACTCGCCGGCAAGCGAATCAAATGGCGAATCGGCCTTCGGTGGGCCATTGTTGCGGTGGGCTTCGCCGGGCTCATGATCGTCGTTCAGGCCCAGGACCCCAGACACTGGAACCAGGAGGGACCCGCCTCTGGGGAGCAGTACTTCTTCCCATCCCTCGCCCGCACCGCCAGTGGAGAGTTCATCTCACCCGAAGTCCTGATGAATGACCGGTACTGCAAGGAGTGTCACGAAGACAGTCACGACACCTGGTCGGTCAGCGCCCATCGCTTCGCCTCCTTCAACAATCCAGCCTATTTCTTTGCGGTCCAAGAGACCCGACAGGTCTCCCTGGAGCGGGACGGCTCCGTGCAGGCGGCGAGATTCTGTGCCGGTTGCCACGATCCGGTGGTCTTCTTCGGTGGCAAGTTCGATGACCCGGACTTCGACGACATCAACGATCCGACCGCCCAGGCCGGCATCACCTGTACCGCGTGTCACGCGATTGCCCATCTCAACAGCCGGCGTGGAAATGCCGACTACACGATCGACGAGCCGATTCACTACCCCTTCGCCTTCAGCGACAACCCAGCGCTCGGGTGGGTGAACCGCCAGCTGGTGAAGGCCAAGCCTGAGTTCCACAAGAGGACCTTCCTCAAGCCTCTACACCAGACTGAGGAGTTTTGCGGTACCTGCCACAAGGTCCATCTGCCGGTCGAGCTCAACCACTACAAATGGCTTCGCGGCCAGAATCACTACGATTCCTTTCTGTTGAGCGGTGTGTCGGGCCATGGGGTGTCCAGCTTCTACTATCCGGAGCAAGCGGAACCCAACTGCAACAAGTGCCACATGGAGTTGCTGCCTTCGGATCAATTCAGCGCCCAGGACTTCGATGACTCGGGCGTTCTGACGATTCACGATCACCAGTTCCCCAGTGCCAACACCGCAGTACTCCAGATGCTCGATCAGCCCGAAAGCGCCATCCTGCGACATGCCGAGTTCAACGAAGGGGTAATGCGAGTCGATATCTTTGGTCTCCGACAGGGCGGCACGATCAGCGGCGAGCTGATGGCCCCTATCCGCCCGCAGATACCCACTCTTCAGCCGGGCGAGACCTACCTGCTCGAGACGGTCATCCGCACAGTCGAGATGGGGCACCATTTCACCCAAGGCACGGCGGACTCGAATGAGGTTTGGGTCGACGTCAGGGTCACCAGCGAACAGTCATCGATCGGCCGCAGTGGAGGTCTGGCGGAGGACGGTGCGGTCGATCCCTGGTCCTACTTCGTCAACTCCTATGTTCTGGATCGGAATGGCGAGCGGATCGACCGTCGCAACGCGCAGGACATCTTCGTGACGCTGTACGATCATCAGATCCCACCGGGGGCCGCAGACGTGGTGCATTACGAGCTGCAGGTACCGCCGGAGGCGCGAGACTTCGTAACCGTGGAGGTCGCCTTGCACTATCGCAAGTTCGACACCACTTTCATGCAGCACATCTACGGTCAGGCCCGCGTCAATGACCTCCCGATCATGACGTTGGCCCGCGACAGCGTCACCTTCCCGGTCGCGGGCTCCAACATCAACCCACCAGAGCAGGAATCCGGGGCCGCGGTGCCTGAGTGGCAGCGATGGAACGACTACGGCATCGGCTTACTGAGAAAAGGCGGCAAGAGCAAGGGTGAGTTGCGACAGGCCGAGGCGGCGTTCAAGAGGGTCGAGGCCCTGGGACGCCCCGACGGTCCGCTCAACCTCGCCAGGGTCTACTTGACTCAGGGCACGGTTCAGGATCGGGCGATCGAAGCCCTCGAGAGGGCGGCACAGTTCGACCCACCAGCCCCCGTTTGGTCGGTTGCCTGGTTCACGGGTCTGGTGAACAAGCAAAACGGCTTTCTGGACGAAGCCATTGCTAATTTCGAGAGCATTCTGAGCCTCGACGACGCAGAGACCCGCCGACGCGGCTTCGACTTCAGTCGCGACTATCGACTCTTGAACGAGTTGGGTCAGACTCTGTTCGAACGCGCCAAGCAAGAGCGTGGGCCGGCGCGTAAAGACGCCAGACAGACTCGATTGGCTCAGGCTCGAGACGTCCTCCTCGACACTCTGCAGCTGGACCCTGAGAATGTCACCGCACACTTCAACCTGGACCTGATCTACAAACAACTCGATGAGCCGGACAAAGCCGCCGAGCACTTCCGGCTCTACCAGACCTACAAGCCCGACGACAATTCCCACGACCGAGCCATTGCGGCACACAGGGCCATGAACCCTGCTGCTGATCATGCGGCGGAAGCCATCGCAATCTACGACCTGCAGCGCAATGGGGCCTATTCGCTGGATCCAGTTACCATAGATGTCGAAACGTTGGCCGACCAGGAGCCAGGCGAGTCACCCTGAGCCCTTGTAGGACAACCTCGCTCGAGCAGCCCGACTCTCATGCCAACGGACCCGACAAAACAGGATCTGCCCGAAGACGAGCCGATGGTGCCGGCCGATGACCGGGTGATCGGTAGGGCCCTGCGATGGTCCCTTGTTGCGCTCCTGGCGATCGGCGTGGCGGTTGGCCTGGCTATCCTGGTGGCTCGCCATGAGCAGGAAGCACCTCCGGAATCGACCATCGTGCAGCAGGCACCGGAAGCCGTCGAGCAGCCGGTTCGGGTCCCGACCGTCCTGTTCACGGATATCACAGCCCAGGCCGGCATCGATTTCGTGCATTTCAATGGCGCCACCGGCGAGAAGCTTCTGCCGGAGACCATGGGCAGCGGAGCCGCGTTCTTCGATTTCGACAATGACGACGATGCCGATCTTCTACTGGTCAATTCCACTTGGTGGCCCCATTCGACCGCGGTTCGACCCCCACCAACCCCGGCGCTCTATCGCAACGATGGCAACGGCGGTTTCCTCGATATAAGCCAATCCGTCGGACTCGATCTTTCGATCTATGGAACCGGCGTTGCCGCTGCTGATTTCGACGCCGATGGGCGGGTGGACCTCTTCCTGACAGCCGTTGGAGAGAATCGTCTGCTGAGGAATCTGGGTGATCGCTTCGTGGACGTTACCCAGGAGGCTGGCGTAGCCGGTGGCCCGGGGGAATGGAGCACCAGCGCAGCCTTCTTCGACTACGACAACGATGGCGATCTCGATCTCTTCGTCACCAACTACGTCCGCTGGACGCGTCAGACCGACTTCGACGTCGACTACCAGCTGACCGGCGTTGGCCGCGCCTACGGCCCTCCCACCAACTATGAGGGGACTTATCCCTATCTCTACCGCAACGACGGTGACGGCACCTTTACCGATGTCTCGGCCGAGAGCGGGGTGCAGGTTCGTAACGAAGTCACGGCAGTCCCGGCAGGCAAGGGCCTCGGACTTCTTCCCATCGATGCAGATACCGACGGCTGGATGGACATCTTTATTGCCAATGACACCGTGCAGAACTTCTTCCTGCGCAATCTCGGCGACGGCACCTTCGAGGAGAGCGCAGCCTTCTGGGGGCTGGGTTACGGGCGCGACGGTGAGGCCACCGGCGCCATGGGAGTCGATGCTGGCTACTACAGGAATAACGGCGAACTGGGGTTCGCAATCGGCAATTTCGCCAACGAGATGACGTCACTGTACATCTCACAAGACGACCCTTCGCTCTATGCCGACGAAGCCATCGGCGAAGGTGTCGGAGCGCCGAGCCGCCTCATGCTCAGCTTCGGCATCCTGTTTCTGGACTACGACCTGGACGGGCGCCTCGATCTATTGCAGACCAACGGCCACCTGGAGGACGAGATCAACACGGTGGATCCCAGTCAGACCTATGAGCAGGCACCGCAGCTATTCTGGAATGCCGGCTTCGATCAGCGGCAGACCTTCACGCCAGTGCCCGGAGAGTTGGTTGGCGATCTCGACACACCTCTGGCCGGGCGTGGTAGCGCTACCGCAGATGTGGATGGCGATGGAGACCTCGACCTCCTGCTGACCCAGGTCGGCCGCCCGTCGGTGCTGTTGAGAAACGACCAACAGCTAGGCAATCACTGGCTGAGGTTGAAGCTGACCGCCTCGGGAAGCAACTGGCAGGCTATCGGGGCCCGGGTCGAGCTGCAGGCCGGCGGCGTCACCCAGATTCGGCAAGTCATGCCCACCCGCAGCTACCTTTCGCAGTCCGAGTTGCCGCTGACCTTCGGCCTCGGGCCGATCGGAGAGGTGGAAAAGCTGACCATTGTCTGGCCCGATGGGACCGTCCAGCCGGTATCCGAGATCGTAGTCGACACCCAGATGACGATCGAGAAGCCCTGAACCAGGCTTTGGGCGGTAAATCAGGCGGCGGTGAGCCGAGCACCTCGGGAGTCTTGGCCAAGACTGGCACTCGAGGCTGGCTAACGATATCCTTACCGGTGACTGCAGGGGTAGCTTGCTAGTGCTAGAAACCCGCATTTTGCCGAGGCACTGCCCGATCTCGCTTCGGTTTCACCACGAAAGTAACTTCATCATTCCTCGAAGCAAGGAGTACTTCCATGCCTGATCGATTCCCCCAAGAAGTCGTTCTTCGCGACGGACGACGAGTCCTGATCCGCACCTTCAACGAGAACGACGCCGACCAGCTCTTCGAGTTCTTCCAGCAGCTACCCATCGAAGTGCGGCGGACAGCTTGGGACAACATCGAGGACCGGAGCCTGATCGAGCGTTGGGGGCAGAATATCGACTACTCCAAGGTCTTCCCCCTGATCGCAGCCAACGGTCACAGTGTCGTCGCCGATGCGACCCTCCACCGCCACGAGCGGGGACCGCTTCGTCTGGTGGGTCGGATCAAGTGGCTCATCGACCCGGCCTATCGAGGCCAGGGCCTGGGAACCACCATGGTCAACAACCTGATCTCGATCGCTCGCGAGCATGGGCTGCGACACCTTTCCTGCATGCCCATCGCCAAGCTCGAGCAGGACGCCATCCGGACTCTGACAGACCTCGGCTTCGAGCAATTCTCGGTTCCAGGGTATGGCACCGATCCGGACGGCAACCAGTACGACATGGTCAAGCTGGTTCTGAAGCTCTAGCGCCAAGAAAGAAAGCCCGAGCGAGGCCGGCAGAGCCGACTCCCACTCGGGCTGATCCGTCAAATCACACGAGGCAGCTTCCCCCCGTGTCAGTGACCGCTGGCTCAGGCTTTCGCCGCAGCCTTCGTGGTCTTGGCGGCCTTGGCAGGTGCCGCTGACTTCTTGGCCGCTGTCTTCTTGGCGGGCTGTGGCGTAGCCAGTCGATCCACCTGCTCCGACAACTGCTCGACGCGCAGAGTCAGATCCTGGACCTGGGCGCGAGAGGGAATGCCCATCTTCTGCAGCACGCCCGAAACCTGCCGATCCAGCTTGTCGGACAGTTCCTCCGCCAGCCCTTCGCCGCTCGATTCGATCTCGGCCTTGGTCTTCTTCATTTGCTGGCGGCTCGTCTCCTCGATCAGCCGACCCTTCTCGATCAATTGGTCGAAGATCCCCGTGCTCTCCTCTTCAACCACTGAGAGCGTTCCAAGGCCTGCCAGCCAGAGCCGGCGGGTGGATTCGAAGAGTCCGTTTTGCAGCTTCTTGTACTCGGTGGTGACTTGTTGTGTGTTCATGATTCCAACTCCTCCTGCAATGGGCCCTCATCGCTGGAGCCCTGTTTCTGTCAGTGAATGTCGCCGTTCTTGACGATCGGCAGCGCTTGGCACGAGAGCCATTATGACGCGGTGCGGCAAGAAAGTCAAGATTCTTTCTGCACCGCGGCAAGAGGCTCCCAGAACCTTGCCGACGACCCCAATCGAGGACCGAGACCTACCTCGTAATCGATTCGCTGGACTTCAATCCTCGGAGTCGCTCGAGCCGCTGCGAAGCAGTGTATCCAGGCTGTTCCTGACCAGGTCTGCAGCGGTGGCTGAGAGGGTCTGACCGGTGCCTTTCAGCACCTCTGCAGAGGGAATCGATGCCACACCTTCAACCACTCCTCGCCGAACGCGCTCTTGAATCATCGCCCCGAACTCTTCCTGCAGCTCGGTCAACCGCTGGTCCAGACGTCGCTTGAGGCGCCTGTCGAAGTACCAGTAAGCCAACGCCAGCGTCAGAAGGCTCGACAAGACCGCGGTCAAGAGGATCGTGAAGAACTGAAGAAGCATGGCCATCCGAACTAGGAGGTCTCGGGCCGATCAGGCCCAACCCGAACCAAGAACAGGGAAACCCTCATCGGTGACTGTAGGCTAACATCCCATCGGCAGGTTCCAGAAGGCCACTACCGGTCCCAACTCCGTTACCATAGGGTTGTTCGGGAAATCCCAGAAAGGAACGACTCATGAGCAATACCTACAAGATGGTCACGGTCGTCGGCACATCGACGGAGTCCTATGATGCCGCCATCGCCAGCGCCTTGTCGGATGCCACCGCCACCGTTCGCAACCTTTCCTGGTTCGAGGTTCAGGAGCAACGTGGGCGCATCGTCGACGGCAAGGTGGCCGAGTATCAGATCAAGTTGCAGATCGGCTTCCGAGTCGAAGTCCCCTGATTCGAAGCTCGCCCTGCTTGCCAACAAGGAGCTTGGCAGACATGAGTTGCCTGACTAGGGTCCCGCGGGTGCCAGTCGCCCTGGTTCTTCTCGGTTTCTTTGCGGTCTTTCCCGGTTTTGCCGTCGAGGATCCTCCCCTGAGCGACGAGGGAGATCCAGGGAGATTCCTGTTCAGAGTCCATTGTCAGAGCTGCCATGGACCGGAGGGCCTCGGTGACGGGGCCATGCGGGAGGTGCTCACGGTTCCACCCACCGATCTGACGACGATCTCGAGCCGCAACGATGGCACCTTCCCGAGCCACCTGGTGATCGAAGTCATCGACGGTCGACGCCACCTGCCGGCTCATGGCGCACGGGAAATGCCGGTATGGGGAATCACCTTCCAGACGCTCGACCTGGACACCAACCAGGAGCCCGAGGTCGAGCGTCGGATTCGCGACCTGGTTCTCTATTTAGAGTCGATTCAAGAGCCACCAGGAGACTAGCGAGATGCCTCGTCGTCTAGCCGACTGTCCTCCCACTGCAAACTGCGTTAGCAGTCAAGCCCGCAATCCTCGCCACAGGGTTCCACCTCTGAGGATCTCAGGACCTCCAGAGGAGGTCATGAGGCGAGTGACGGAGGCGGTCCGATCGCTGCCAGGAGCCCGACTCGAAGTCGCTACCGACACCTACCTTCAGGCGCGAGTCAGGACTCCCCTGTTTCGATTCATCGACGACCTGGAACTGCTCCTCGACTCCGAGTCGGGACTGGTCCACGTGCGCTCGGCATCCCGTGTCGGCAGCTGGGATCTTGGAGCCAACCGACGCCGCGTCGAGTGGCTGAGAAGACGACTCGAAGGTTGATCAGTCCCGGGGGAAACCGGCCCGGCCGGACCCTGCACCCGGCAGATCGCTCCGACTTGCGCTCGAAACAACGCCGGAGGGCTTTGGCACGATTTGGCTGAAGTCCTCACCAGGATTGATGAACTGGTCTCTCTCGAATCGATACTGGGTCTCGTAGAGCTTGCGGTAGGGACCCTCCGAGGCCAGCAGCTCGCTGTGCGTACCTCGCTCAGCAATCCGCCCAGCTTCCATGACCAGGATCTGGTCGGCGCTACGGATGGTCGAGAGTCGATGGGCGATCACGAAGGTCGTCCGACCCTGCTTGAGCGTCTCGAGGCCTTCCTGAATGAGAGCCTCATTCTCGCTATCCAGACTCGAGGTGGCCTCATCCAGAATGAGGATCCGAGGGTTGGCGAGAATCGCCCGGGCGATAGCCACCCGCTGCCGCTGACCACCGGAGAGCTTGACACCACGCTCGCCGATCACCGTGTCGTAGCCGTCTTCGAAACCTTCGATGAACTCGTCGCAGCGGGCCAGGCGTCCTGCCTCCTGGATGTCCTCGAGCGCAGCTCCGGGTTGACCATAGGCAATGTTGTCACCGATGGTGCCATCGAACAGGAACTCGTCCTGGAGGACCACTGCCAGCTGGGCTCGGTAGTCGCGCAGCGAGACCTGCCGCAGATCGACTCCGTCAACCGTGATGCGGCCCTGCTGCGGGGCCCGAAAGGCCATCACCAAGCTGATGATCGTACTCTTGCCAGCACCGCTCGATCCGACCAGGGCCGTCGTGGTCCCTGCCCGAGCTTCGAAGTTGACGTCCCTCAAGACCGGTACACCCGGCTTGTACTCGAAGCTCACGTCTTCGAATGCGATGTTGCCCTCGACTCGACCCAGCTTCTGAACGCCTCCGAGGGTATCGTCCTCCCTTTCTTGGACAAGTACCTCCCGAATCCGGTCGAGCCCAGCGAAGGCCTCCGTTATCTGGGTGCCGATGTTGCTCATCTGCACCAAGGGTGCAACCAGTAGTCCGGTGAAGACGACAAACATGAAGATGTCGCCGACCGTCATTCGGCCGGCCAGAACCTCATGGGCGCCCGCGATACTCATCGTGATGCCGACCAACCCGAAGAGCAAGCTCGACAGGCTGCCTATAGCCGAAACACCGACCATCGATCTGGCGATGTTCCGCAGGAGCTTGTGGGCGGCGCGAGCGAACGTGCGCTCCTCCCTCTTCTCCGCCGTATACGCCTTGACGACGCGAACTCCGTTGATGGACTCCGTCAGTCGTCCGGAGAGATCTGCCATGAGCTTGCCTCGCTCGCGGAAGATGGGCCGCAACCGACTGAAGCCGACCACCAGCACCGCTCCGAAGATGCCGATCAGGATCATGGTCAAGAGCGTCAGCCGCCAGTTCAGCCAGAACAACACCCCCAAGGCGATGATCGCAGTGATCATTCCCCCCAGCAGCTGAACGAAGCCCGTGCCCACCAGGTTGCGGATACCCTGGGCATCGTTGATGATGCGGGAGATCAGCTCGCCGGTCTTGTTGTCCTCGAAATACGTCACGGGAAGACGGCCCATGTGGGCCTGCACCTGGCGTCGGAGATCGGTAATGGCCCGCTGACCAGCAACCCCCAGGATTACGGTCAGGGCAAAGCTGGTGCCGGCCTGGATCAGCGTCGCCACACCGGCAGCCAGAGCGATCCACACCAATAGGTCGGCGCGCTGGTTTCCGATCACCTCGTCGATGAGAATCTTGGTACTCGCCGGCAGGACCATTCCAGCCAGCCGGCTGATCAACAGCAGTCCGAAACCCAGAGCCAGGCGTCTTCGACGCGCCCATAGGAGCTCTTTGGACTCCTCCCAAACAACGGTCCAGGAGAGCTTGGACTTCTGTTCCTTCTCTTCAGCCATGTGGCCATACCCTATCGCACCACCTGAAGCGCGATCTGCACCACCATGCAGGGGGACATCTCCTACTCGAGACGGGCACGCGACTCTGACTCAGGGCTTGAACTCGAACGACATCTCGAGCTTGGCCGCGAAGCGATCACGAATCCAAGCGCTATCCCACCATTCGACCGGATTGACAGGCTGCCCGCCGACCAGAAGCGTGAAGTGAAGGTGGTCGCCACCGGCCAATCCGGTCTCGCCCGAGCGACCCAACACCTGGCCGCGCTCGACCGACTGGCCCTCTTCGACGGCGATCGACGACAAGTGACCGTACAGGCTCATCAGGCCGTATCCATGATCGATCGCCACGGCATTGCCGTAAATCCCGAAGTACCTCGCCAGAACGACCTGGCCGCTGTTCGAGGCCTGGATGTCGGCATGTCGAACGGATGCCAGGTCGAAGCCGAGATGATCCTGCTGATCCACTTCACGGCCCTGGTAAAGATAGGTCCTTCGATCAGCGAACGAGGACATCACCTGGGCGTTCGACATCGGGACAAACGGCGTCTCCCACAGGAACTCCTGGCGGGAGGCATCGGCCAACTCCTTGAGCTGAGCCGCGTTGCGTTTTCGGAGTTCGCGATTGACCCAAAGGTAGTTGTCGAGAAGGTTGCCCTGATCCTCGACCCCGGGGGTGTTCCCCATGATCGGGGGCACCACCCGCTCCATGAAGCTATCGCTGACCTCGATGGTGTCCTGTCTGAAGGGTTTTGGGAAGTACTGGTCAACGAAGCTCACCGTCCCGGTGTTGCCCACATCGTCGGTCGCTTCCACCACCAGCTGGTTCGGGTCCTCGAGGTCGAACGGCACCGCGAAAAGAGCGAATCGACCACCATCCGCGCTGTCAGGAAGCGCGGATCCTGGGAACCACCAGTCTCCGACCCGGACGCCATCTTCGATAGACGACGGACCGACCGAGTAGACGACGACTCCAGCTCCGCCCTGAGCGACATAGTGCTGCCGAGAGCGGAGCCCGATGGCGGGCGGCGTGAGACGCACTGGCAAGACCAGTTCCTGAATCTGGGCGTCAGGATGGCGCAACCAGGTACTGGCCGGCCAGGCGCTGGCTCGAATCGTTGCTTCACCGGTCGCGAGACCCTCGATCGTCTCGCTTCCCACTTCAATCAAGATCGACTCGTGCTTCTTTGCCGGACCCCAGAACTTCCAAGCTGGCCTGGTCTCGTAGACGTGCTCTACCAGTACCTCGGCACGATCGCCTTGCACGAACTCGACCTGGACCCTGGCCAGACCACGGCTCGGCTCTGTCATCTCGACGGCAATCGGAGTCCTTCGACCGATGCCAGGCATCTGCGGCTCGATCTGGATCGAGGGTTGGGATCCAACCCGGAAAGTCACTAGTGCTGCGGCCCCTCCGGCGATCAGAATCGTCAGCCAGAGCCATCGTTTGCCACGTCCACGGCGGTCTTCGGAACTCATCACAACTCCTCGGAGAAAAGTCTTCGGCCGGCCCTCGGCGCTCCCGAGAACCGACGACTGTTGGCGCAGGATACCGCAGGAAGCACCGCGCCGAGCCCGCTCAGACGATGCGCTCGCGAATCTTGGCGGAGAGAATGTCCATGCACCAAACGGTGGCGGCAATCAGCAAGACCAGGGTTCCCACCTCGCCCCATTGCCCCAGATCGACTCTCGGCTTGAGGATGTAACCGATTCCACCGCCACCCACGAAGCCGATGATCGTCGACATCCGCACGTTGATGTCCCATCGATAGATCGTGAAGGAAAGAAACGGCGGGATCACCTGTGGCACAACACCGTATCGCAGGACCTGGAGGTGGGAGGCGCCGGTGGCCGTGATCGCATCGACAGGCCCATGATCGATGTTCTCGATCTGCTCGGAATACAGCTTCACCAGCGCTGCTATCGAATGAACCCAGAGGGCCAGAACACCGGCGAAAGGCCCGATTCCGACCCACGAGATGAAGATGAGCGCCCAGACCAGTGGCTCGACGGCGCGGGTGAAGTTCATACCAGCCCGAACCACGGTATAGGCGGTGCGCAAGAGAAACGTGTCGCGAGTGAGATTGCGAGCCGCCAGAAACGACAGGCAGAAAGCCACCGGAATTGCGAATGCCGTGGCCATGAAGGCCAGGAAGATCGTCTGCACCAGGAGCACGAGTCCCTGGTGCAGAACGCTGCTCGACGGATGGAGCAAGCCGCGGACGATGTCGGAGGCCTTCGAGAACTGGGTCAGAAAGGTTACCAGCTGCACCTCGGTAATGAGCCAGCCGGTAAACACCGTCAGCTGGACCATCAAGGCGATGAACCAGCCGCGCAGCGTGTGGGTCCACGGAGGATGACCTTCGCGCTCCGGGACTCCGAGGACCAGCGCGCGGCCGGGAGAGGTGCCAAGCGCATTCGAGCCCAGACCCCATAGGAGGGCCAGGAAGGCACCGCCCGAGACTGCCCAGCCGTAGTGCAGTAGATCGAGGATCTCTTCAGGGGTCACGAGGAGACCCGTCGGTCCACGACGACCTGAAAAAGCTACGAAGAGAAATTCCACCATCAGCAGCATCAGCGTCAGGAGCAGAAGGTCGATGCAGTAGGCCTGCACCTGCCTCAGGCGATGACGCCATAGTGAGCGCTGCTGGCGCTGTAACTCGGCTGAGATTTCCACGATCGTCGCCTCAGTCGACTGTTGAGCCTGCCATGACTGCATCTTCGCCGTAGATCTGACGGAAAGTGACCGCGTCGAAACTGGTGGGCTCTCCTTCGTAGACCAGTTGACCATCTCGCAGCGCTACAACCCGCGTCGCGTAGCGCTCGATGAGGTCGATGTCGTGGAGGGTACAGACGACGGTCATCCCCTCTTCACGATTCAACGCTTCGATGTGCCGCATGACGGAGTGGCGCAGCGCCGGATCCAACGAGGCCACCGGCTCGTCTGCAAGAACGAGTCGTGGCTTCTGCATCAACGCTCGAGCGATCGCGACGCGCTGCTGTTGTCCACCCGACAGGGCATCCGCCCGGCTGCCGCCGCGATCTCCCAGACCGACCCGCTCGAGATAGGCCTGGGCTTGAGCTCTCTCCTCATCTGAGAACCGCAGAAGGAGACTGTTCAAGAGTGGGCTACGTCCCAGGGAGCCCGACAGCACATTGGTGATCACCGTATGTCGCTTGACGAGGTTGAACTGCTGGAAGATCATCGCCATTTCCGACCGCATCGCACGCAGGTCGGATCCTTCGGTCGCAGTGATCTCATCACCGAAGATCCACACCCGCCCCTCGGACGGGTCGATCAGGCGATTGAGACAGCGCAGCAGCGTCGACTTTCCAGACCCCGACAGCCCGATGATGACCAGGAACTCCCCCTGACGAACCGATAGGTCGACGCCGGAAAGAGCCCTCACCCCATTCGGGAAGACCTTGCTGAGGCCCTCGACGCGCACGGCTTCGGTCATGAGTCACCTCCGGGCTCTTGCTGCCGCTGCTCCAGTTTCTCTTCCTCGGCGGCCAGCAGGCTGTCTGCACTCATCCCAGACAGGGCCAGGGCCTCTCGAAAGCCGTCGAACGCCGCATCGTCGGTCGGCTCGGCGGCGACTCCAGCCAGCAGGTCGAAGAGTGTCTCCTTTCCTTCGTCCGTATCGAGGTATCGGGCGAGCGACTCAGCGAAGCGCTCCCAGACCTGCTCCGGGAAACCTCTGCGAACAGCGCACAGGTCGTTGGGAATCGGATCCGTCTTCCGCAGTACCCTCACCTCTTCGAGAAATGCGTCGCGGCGCTCGGGTTCTGGCATGCGCTTCATCAGCAGATAGCGGGCATCACCGACGAAGAGCCCTTCGGCACGTTGCTGCGGACTGGGAGGTGAATAGAAGGCAGAGCCGCCCAGCGCTTTGCCATCCCAGACGGCCTGCACGACATTCGGATGGCCGCCAGCGTAGTAGACCCTACCCAGAGACACGCCGTCGCGCTCGAGGAGCAGGCGGGGGAAGATGTGGCCCGAGGTCGAGGTCTCGTCGGAGAAAGCGAAAGTCTGACCGGTCAGATCCCGCAACTGACGGACCCCCGAGTCGGTGCGGGCATAGACGCAACCATGGTAGACCCTGACGTTCTCCGCTACCGGCTCCTCGGTCGTGAAGATGATCCGTGTCTGCTCGAGGGTCCCAGGTCGCCGATACTCGAGCTCCTTACGACCGTCGCCAACGAAGTCGAAGGGCCCAGAGTGAACGAACGAGCTCGCCGCCGCATCGGCCGTGGCAGGCGAAGAGACCACCCGCTCCACCGCATCGGCGTCCTCCTCGACCGGGACCTCCACCCAATCTGGAGCCTCTGCAGTCAATCTCGAGCGCAAGCCAGACGCCAGATCGGGGTGCATCGAGCGCGGAAACGCCACCCGCTTCCCAGTCAGCTCTGAAAGCGATGTCGGTTCGCCGCCACTGTTGCGAGTCACCACGACCGCGAATCTCTCCAACGACCGAACGACCTGCAACTTGGCCTCGGCACCGTAGCGAGCGTGGGCGATCACATACGCAAAGGCCGGCATCCAGGCCACGTCGGCTTGCCCAGAACCCAAAGCCTGAATGACGGCCGCGTAGCTGGTTGGAACTTCGGAGCGCAGAATCAAGCCGCTGTCGCGACGAATGAAGCGCGCCAACTCGTCGCCTCTCTCGACCAGGGTCCCTTGCTCGACCGAGGGAACGAACAGCATGCGGATGACGTTTGCCCCCGTGGCTTCGAGCCTCGAGCGTCGATTCATGCCCCAGACAAAGACCACAAACACCAGGACGAGCATCAGCCAACCGATCCGGGCACCCCATACGACCCTCTTGCTGGTCTCGGTCATCGGCCGGAGAATCTCGTCGTCACTCTGTCGAGGTCAAAAGGGTCGATAGATTTGGTCGTGAACCCTGAGAGCATATCGGTCGGTCATGCCCGCTACAACGTCGATCACCTGATTCACCAAAGGCTCCTGGCGCTGGCGATAGGTCTCGGGCATCTCGTCCGCGTTCTCGAGGTAGTGGTCCACCAGATCCCTCAAGATCCGCACAGCCTTTTCCGCCTGCTTCTGCGATTCTGGACGCAGGTAGACATTCTCATACATGAACTCGCGAAAACGGTGCATCGCCGCGAGCATGTCGGGCCTCATCGCGACCTCGCCGCGCTCCAGAGACTCCTCGATCACGGCCCGGATCATGCGTTTGACCCACTCGCTGCCTGGCTCCCCGAAGACCTCCAGGCTGTCCCCAGGCAGGTCTGCCAGTGTCAGGATTTCGGCCCGAATCGCGTCTTGCATATCGTGCACGAGATAGGCGATGCGGTCTGCGAACCGCAGGATCATGCCTTCTTGAGTGGCTGGCGGCGGATTCACCTTCCAGGTGTGGGCACGTATCCCGTCGATGACCTCCCACGTCAAGTTGAGAGGCTCCAGCACTTCGAAGACCCTGACGCTCTGCTCGGAATGGAGCCACTCGCCCTCGACATAGGGGCTCAAGGCCACCTCGCCATTGTGGCCGAAAGGCGGATGGCCCACCTCATGCCCCAGACAAACCGCTTCCACCAGCGGTTCGTTCAACCCCAATGCCTGGGCTAGAGCGCGACCGATCTGAGCCACCTGTAGGGTATGGCTCAGCCGTGTCACGACGTGATCACCTTCCGGGTTGATAAACACCTGGGTCTTGTGCTTCAAGCGCCGAAACGCCTTCGAGTAGAGGATCCGATCGCGATCTCTCTCGAAACAGGTGCGGTAGGCATCGGGCTCTTCTGGCTGTTCACGACCACGACTGTCCGCCGATCGAGTGGCTGCCGGCGACAACAACTCCCGCTCGCGCTTCTCGCGGTCTTCACGGCCTACTCTGTGCAGCTGGCTCATTGCGCCAACGAGTGTAGTCCGATCTGGTGCGACTGCCAAGAATCAAGGGTCAGGTGCCTATGCTACGCTCCGCTTCATCGCTGACCAACAGCGCTCGAAGAAGCCATGGAAACGTCCTCGATTCTCACTCGCCCTGGCCTACCAGAGCTGACCGCAGCCCGGGCTCGCATCGAGCGGTACGCGCACAGAACACCGGTCCTGACCTCGGCCCACTTCGACCATCTCACCGGTGCAGAGCTCTTCTTCAAGTGCGAGAACTTCCAGAAGGTCGGGGCCTTCAAGTTCCGTGGAGCCTGCAATGCTGTGTTTTCCCTCTCGCCGCAAGAGCTCGAGCGCGGCGTGGTCGCCCACTCATCGGGCAATCACGCCCAGGCGCTGGCGCTGGCTGCCCGCCTTCGCGGCACCCGTGCCACCATCGTCATGCCGGAGAACGCCACGGCAATCAAGGTGGCGGCAGTCAGAGACTACGGGGCCGAGGTCGTCCTGTGCCAACCGACCCAGGAGTCCCGCGAGGGTGAGACAGCTCGAATCGTCGAGACGACCGGAGCTTGCCTGATCCACCCTTTCAACGACTCGCGCATTGTTGCCGGACAGAGCACGGCAGCCCAGGAGCTCCTCGAGGACGTGACGGACCTGGAGGTCATCCTGGCGCCCGTCGGAGGTGGCGGCCTCTTGAGTGGCTGCGCGCTGGCGGCGCACCACTATTCACCCGCTACACGGGTCGTGGGTACCGAGCCGGCGGCGGCCGATGACGCGGCCAGATCTCTGGCGGCGGGCCGAATTCTCCCCGCAGTCCCTCCCGCCACGATCGCTGACGGACTGTTGACCTCATTGGGCGAGCTCACGTTTGCGATCATTCGAGACCACGTCGAGCGAATTGTCACCGTCGATGAGGCCGCCATCGTCGAGGCCATGCGAGCCGTCTGGGAGAGGATGAAGATCCTTATCGAGCCTTCCTCGGCGGTACCAGTGGCGGCGCTACTCAATGGCAACCTCGAAGTTCGAGGTCAGAGAGTCGGCGTGATCCTGTCCGGCGGCAACGTGGACCTCGACCGCCTACCCTGGCAGACCTGAACTTCGCTTCACGGTTCTGTTACAGATGCCGTCGCCAGCGCTCGACAAGACTGTCCAGCCTGGCAGCCAGGGCCTCTTGTCTCCCTTGAAGCTGCTGAATCAGATGCAGGCGTGAGCGCATCAGAAAGAACCGCCTCATATCGCTCCAGTAGCCCCGCCAACGCTCTCGAATCCACAGGCCCGCGATGCCGATTCCAGGCTGCAAAACCAGGGCCAGAAGTCCCCACCGGATGCCGAACCAGTGCCCGGTCGCCACGGAGACCAACAGAATCCACAGCGCGTAGACAACAGCTCCGATGAGGATCTGATACGTCGAACGCTGCGTCGCCGGCGGCTCGGCCAGCCGGGTAACGAGGCCCGTGACCTGGAAGGGAATCCAGTAGAGGACAAGACCCGTCACAGCCAGCAGTGCCGCTGGCGGTCCCAGCCATACCAAGCGGCTGGCGGCCCATCGCAGGGCACTTGTCAGGTCGACCTTGGCCGCAAGGTCGCCCGGCTCCATCCCCAGCCGATCCAGGCGTCGACAGTGAGCCGCCACCTCGCTTGCCAGAGCCATCGCCTTCGGGTCCTCTTCGCTCCTCATCTGGCTCAGAATGGAGGCACTCACCTGAATCCTCTTCAGAGTCTCCGCCTCGTCGGAATGGGCTCGGCTCTCCGCGGCCCAGATGGCCTGAGCTCCCTCGACCAGGGGCTGATCCTCCCAGGATTCCAGGTTGAGGGTCACTTGCCTCAGGCCTTCGTCGATTCTTCCCGTCAGCTCCCGGACCACTTCGACATCTTCCGCGCCGCGGCTTGCGAGGTCTTTCCAGGCAATCGACTCTCCGCGCACCACGATCGCTGCCGAGCGGAAACGGCCTTTGTCTCGGAGCAGTAGTCCCATCGGAATCAGGGTGAGTGGATCACTTTGAGGTGCCGGATGGCTCAGGGCGATGCGGGCGCTACCGGTCTTCAGATCCGCCAACGACGGCTGGCTGTGACTGATCCCTTCGGGAAAAATGCCGATCGCAGCAGCCTGGGAGAGTGCCGCGAGAACCGCAGCAAACATCTCTTCGTTGCGCGGCGCCAGCGCAGGATCGTCGCTGCGGCGGTAGACGGGAATCGCCCCGGACCCCCGCACCAACCAACCCACCAGAGGATGGGTGAAGAGCGGCGCCTTGGCCAGAAAGCGGACCGGCCGGCCTGCCGCCGCCGTCACCAAGGCCGGGTCCACCAGGGAGTTGGGATGGTTGGCCAACAGCAGAAGCGGCCCGGTGCGAGGTGGGGCTGGACCCTTGACTTCGAAGCGGTAGAACAAACGCACTGCGGTGTCGCAGATACCCGAAAACACGGGTAGCAGCCACATCTCTACACCTCGCCGCGGCCCGCCGCCGCCACGCCCTCCTCTTCATCGACACTGGCCAGCAGCGCCAGGCCCAACACGAACAGCACCAGAACCACGGCGATTCCAGCCCGTTGACTGTTGAAGGCCTGTGTCAAGACACCCAACAGAAATGGCCCTATAAAAGCGGTGAACTTGCCTGAAAAAGCGAAGAAGCCGAAGAACTCGTTCTCCTTGTCCGGCGGGACGAAGCGGCCCATCAGGGAGCGGCTCGCCGATTGATTGGGCCCAGCGAAGATTCCGAGCAGGATTCCCGCCACCCAGAACCAGGCGCGCGTCGGAGCCCACACCGCCACGATCGTGGCGACTATGAGTCCGATAACGGAGATCTGCAGAGTCTTCTTGCCGCCGAGCAAGTCGTCCAAGAAGCCCAGGCAGAAGGCACCCAAGCCGGCTGTCACGTTGAGAACGATGCCGAAGATGAGCATGTCCTCCATGTCGAATCCGAAGGTCCCGGCGGCATAGATCCCGCCGAACGCGAACACCGTCACCAGGCCATCGTTGTAGAGCAAACGCGCCAGGAGGAATCGGACAATCTGCTTGTAGTCACGAATCTCCTTGAACGTCGTGGCGAGTTGACGCCACGTTTGAGCCAGAATCTGCCCCGGAGCACTGACCTGTGAGCGGTCCTCTTTGACCCAGAAGAACATCGGCAGGCTGAAGGCCGCGAACCAGATGGCCACCAGGAGATTGGTGGCTCGGATGTTCTCTCCCGCCTCCTTGGAGAAGCCGAACCAGGGGACCTCTGGCCCGACCAGCGTGAACAGGGCGACGGCCAGCGCAATCAACCCGCCGACGTACCCCATTCCCCAGCCGAAACCAGAGATTCTCCCGATGCGCTCGGGTGGAGCGATGTCCGGCAGGAAGGCGTTGTAGAACACCATGCCCATCTCGAAACTGACATTGGCGACCACGAACCACGTCAGAGCCCTCAGCGTCTGTCCAGGCAGGGCCCAATAGAGAGCCACAGTTCCAAAGATACAGACTCCAGTCGCCAGGATCAGGAACGCCTTCCTGTATCCGCCTCGATCGGCCAGTGCGCCCAGAATCGGCGACAGGAGAGCGACCATGATCGCCGTAGCCGTCACTCCCCGAGACCACAGCGCTGTGCCATGAATCGGGTCCGGAGCGATGGCCTGGGTGAAGTAAGCGGCGTAGATGAAGGTCACCACCAGTGTCGTAAAGGGAGAGTTGGCGAAGTCGTAGAGTGCCCACGACCCGACCACCCGCTTGTTCGTGTTGCCGCTCGAGCTCACTCGGACCCTCCTGGTGCCTGGCTCGGGCTCTCGTCTCCGCCTGGGAGTATCTCGATCTGGTCGTCCGCCTGAGGCACGATACACAGGAACTCGAAGGGCGCTTCGACGACTTCGTAGTAGTGCGGCACCCCGGCAGGAATGAACAGGACCTGATCGGCCTCCACCTCGTGGACGTCATCGCCGATGCCCACCCTGGCCTTGCCGCGCAGCACATACTGCTCGTGCTCTACCCGGTTCCTGTGCATGGGCATGCCGCCACCCTCTCCCATGATGAACCGCCGCAGATTGAAGTTCGGAGCACCGTCCTCCGGACCCAGCAGCATCTGCATCTCGGTCTGGGTGCCAGCGGACACGGGCTGACGGGCAGCCGATTCCACTTGCTTGACCGCAGCTCGGCTACCGGTATCGGCAGTATCCATGCTTGAATCCTCCATCCCTGCCCTTCTCCGCCTCACTCCGGGAGTTACGCGAAGAGTGTGGTCGCTCACTCGAGAAACTGGCCTTGATTATAGAGCCCACTCCTGCCTGGAAGATGACTGTTACAAATTCCACCCTCAGACCCGCGACATCTCATAGAATATTCATGCACACGAATCCCTTGAAAGCAGCCTGAAGTCGAGAACACAATGCTGAAGGAACGGGCAAGAATCGTCGCCGGCAGCCTCCTTGCGGTGGACCTGTTGCTCGTCACGCTGTCCTTCTTCTTGGCGTTCTGGTTGCGAAGCCAGGCCTTTCCTTCGTGGGGCTGGTCAGCCACCAACCTCTATCCCCTAAAGCAGTACCTCCCACTGCTGCCGATCACCCTGGTGATCTGGTGGTTCCTGCTCTACCGTTCGACGCTCTATCGATCGCAGCGCACGGTGCCCTTGCAGCAGGAAGCCCGAGAAATTCTCCGGCTCTCGATCGCCAGTGCGTTGCTGCTGGTGCTGGTCATCTACGCCCTGCGACTCGACGACCGACTGTTGGGAGGTGACAAGATCAGTCGGGCCTGGATCTTCCTCCTCTACTTCCTCACCACCGTGCTCCTCTTGGCGAGGACCGTCGCGGTGCGCGCCTTGGCTCGCTACGCTCGTGAGAAAGGGTACAACTATCGAACCGTCGTCATCGTCGGTACCGGAGCCACCGCCGCCAGAGTTGCCGATCTGGTCGAGCAACATGGCTACTGGGGTCTCAGGATCCTGGGCCTGATCGCCGAGAGCAGACGAGAGGGCATTACGGGCGAAGCCCCGTACCCGGTAATCGGCGTCCTGGATGAGCTCCCGGAGGTCGTCGAAGAGAACGTGGTAGACGAAGTCATCTTCGCCCTCGATCGTCCACACCCCGCGCAGCTCGAGGCTCTGTTGCTCGCCCTCGAGGAGCAGGGGGTTCGCTCGAGGCTGGCCCTCAGCTTCCTTCCCCACACCGCTGCCAAGGTCGAAGTCGGGGCCCTCGACAACCTCCCCGTTCTGACCTACGACCACACACCCGCCAGCGAATTGCAGCTGCTCGGCAAGCGGGCGATCGATGTGTCGATCTCCGCCATGCTGCTGATGGTGGCGTTGCCCGTCATGCTGGTCATCGCCGGATTGCTCAAGCTCGCTGGAGGTGGTCGGGTGCTGTTCACCCAGACCCGCTGTGGTCTCAATGGTCGCCGTTTCACGCTCTACAAATTTCGCACCATGGTGGAAGATGCCGAAAGCCAACGGCAGTCGATCGCCCACCTGAACGAGATGAGTGGGCCGGTCTTCAAGGTCAAGCGGGACCCACGTGTGACGCCCGTCGGTCGCTGGCTGCGTCAGTTCAGTCTCGACGAGCTACCTCAGCTGTGGAATGTCCTCAAGGGTGACATGAGTCTGGTAGGCCCGCGACCACCCGTACCACAGGAAGTCTCCCAGTATCAGCGCTGGCAGAGGCGACGCCTCTCCATGCGCCCAGGCCTCACCTGCCTTTGGCAGGTCCAGGGCCGCAACGAGCTCGATTTCGATCGATGGGTCGAGCTGGATCTGGAGTACATCGACAGCTGGTCACCCCTGCTGGACATGAAGATCCTCCTCAAGACCATCCCCGTCGTCTTGAGTGGCAAAGGGGCTCACTGAAGTCCCGGCGGCAGATCGATCCAGCGATCCGTCAAGAATCCCCTTCAAGGTAGCCAAGAGCCTCCAGCTGTTGCCGAGTCTCCTGGTCGAGCTGCGGCGGTCGAGCCGGTGTCTGGGTCTCGGCAAATGCATAGCTCTCGCCGATGATCTCGCCGACCCTCGCCCGAAGTCTCTCCAGGACCTCGGGCTGCGTCAGGACTCGATCCAACGATTCACCCGGGTCCGCGGCGAGATCGAAGAGCTGCTCCTGCCTCTTGAATTGGATGTACTTCCAATCACCATCGCGCAGTGCAACGATTCTGCCGCCCGCCAGCCATTGACTGAAGACTGGCCTGTCCAGGGGCTCCCCACCCTCGATTAGGGGCAGCAGCGATCTTCCTTGGAGGTGCTCCGGGGCCGGCAAGTCCAGCACCTCCAAGAGGGTCGGCACCACATCGACCAGCTGGACCACGTCCTGAATTCGAAGACCGGTAGCGAGTCCCAAGCTGGCTGGAAATCGGAAGACCAGTGGTACGTGCAGGATCTCCTGAAACAGGGCATTGTGGAGAAAGCCGCCGTGGTCGAGAAACTCCTCGCCGTGATCCGAGAGGACGACGAGAATCGTCTCATCCTCGAGTTCGAGCTTTCGCAGGCGTTGTCGGAAAGCCGCGATCTGTGAGTCCGTGAATAGGATCTCCGCATCATAGAGATCCCTCAGATGCTGGATGTCGGCGGGGTCCTCTCGGTCCACCCGTCGCCAGAACTCCCGATTCCGCGCCCAATAGTTGCCGCCGCCCGCCAAGCGCTCCAATTCCTCCTGGGAGCTGACGATGTCTCCCGAGTACGACGGATCCGAGAACTCCGCGGCGAACTCCGGTGGCGGCACATACGGATCGTGGACCTCGAAGGTGTGGACAAACAGAAAGAAGGGGGCTTTCGCGCCTCCTCCTGCCTGGGCGAATCGGTCGAGGGCCTTGCTGGCACCCGCGAAGACGGGGTCTGTGCCCCGGTGCTCCTCGTAAACCTGGAAACCCTGGTCGAAGCCGAGTCGAGCGCTGACGTTGCCGCCACCCGTGTGCGCCTCCGTCCTGTAACCGGACCGCGCCAACAGCGTCGCCAGAGTCGGCACGTCATCAGACAACCGCCGCACTCGGCGTTCACCCCAGTTGGCGACCCGATGAGCCGGCGGGTAGACACCGGTAAACAACGACATGTGAGACGTTGCAGTCTTGGGAGACTGGCTGAACGCCTGCTCGAAGAGGATCCCTTCTTTCGCCAAGCGGCTGATTTCCGGGCTGGTTGGGCGGTCGTATCCGTAGGCTGACAGATGATCTGCCCGCAGCGTATCGATTGAGACCAGGATCAGGTTGGGTCGTCGCTGTTCGACGGACTTCTGGCACGACAACCCCGCCGCTGCCAGCCCCAGGGCCATCAACAGTAGAAACGTCTTCGATCGATGTTCAGACTTCATGGCTACTCCATCGACACTAGCGCCAAGGATGTAGCAAGAGGGCCCGCTAGGCAACCCTCCTCAGACTAGAAACCTCCCGATCCGATCTTCGTAAGAAGAGATAGAGAACAGTCCAGGGCCGACGGGTTCCAGCCCTGGGAGGCTAAACCAGCGACACAAACCCGGAAAGAAGGCGTCATGTTGCTCCTTCCTGCGCCCACTTCGGCCGTTTCGGCCGCCTCACTTCTCCTTCTCTTCACTGCCGTTTCTCTCCCCGCGATGGTGCATAGCGAGGAGCTCATCGAAGCTGCCAAGGCCGGCAGACTCGATCGGATTGAAGAGCTGACCACTGCCAATCCAGAGCTCCTTCAAGCCGTGGACGAGGTCGGCTACAGCGCTTTGCAGTGGGCGGCGATTCGAGGGCATGGGGCAGCAGCTCGATTCCTCGCCGAGGCCGGTTCCGACCCCAACAACGTCGGCGCCGACGGCGGAACACCTCTTCATGGTGCGGCCCATCATGACGACGCGGAGACGATGGCGTCCCTCATGAGGGCGGGAGGTGACATCACCGTTCATAACCGCTGGGGGAGGACACCCTTACATGTCGCCGCCCGGAGGGGTTGTCTGAAGGTCGCTCGACTTCTCCTGGAAGCAGGTGCCGATCCCGACGCCACCACCAACGAAGGTTGGTCTACCCTGAATGTCGCCTACCGAGGCGGTCATCCTCAGCTGGTGGAACTTCTTCTCGATGCGGGCGCCGATCCGGAGCTGACCGATGCCGATGGTCGACGGCCCGGTGAGGTGATGCTGGAGCGCCCAGCACCGGCCACCATTTCCCGGCGTGTTCTCGATCAGTACGTTGGCCACTACGACCTGGGTGGCGGCTTCAGCTTCGATGTTTGGCGCGTCGGTGACAGCATGCGCCTCATGGAGTTCGCCCCTGACAGCATGCGTCCGGTGGCCGCCGACAGCTTCATCTGCGAGCAGGAGCCATGGAAAGTCGATTTTTATCGCGATGACGATGACAATGTCTCGCGAATGGAGGTGAGCTTCCTACGGCGAACGGTGTCGGCTCGAAAAGTCGTCGACGGAGCGGCCGACTACACTTATGTGGGATCCGGAGCCTGCTTTCCCTGCCACAGCAAAGGTCCGGCGAGAGGACCCGCTGGGCATTGGATCGCGAGCCGCCACTCGCGCGCTTACCACACCCTGACAACGGATCAGGCAAGAGCACTGGCAGCCAGCCATGAGGACTACCAGGAGATCACCAACCCTGCCGAAGAGCAGCGTTGCCGGATGTGCCATCTGACAGCGGCTCAGAATCCCGGCGCCGTGTTCCAAAAGGACTACGACCAACGCCAGGGCGTGGGTTGCGAAGCCTGCCACGGGCCAGGCTCGGCCTACATGGACAAGGGGATCATGCAGGATCGGCAGACCTTCCTGACCAACGGAGGCCGGATCCCCGATGAGCTCACTTGCAGGCAGTGCCACCGGGACGAAGCCTTCGACTTCATGGTCCGACTGGAGCGAATCCGGCACTGGTGATGGGGCCTTCTACCTGCCTCTCCGAACCGCCTCGCAAGTGCTTCGCTCCGCCGCAGCGAAAACGCGGACGCAGGCGGGGGGTCCCGCGGTATAGTTGAGCGTAATCAGCCAGACACCCGGAGGAATCGAATGGCAGACAACCACCGGAAGAAGAAGGAGAGAGGTACCGAACCAGGAGTCACTCGTCGGCACTTCCTGACCGGTGCCGGTATCGGCGCAGTGGGGATCGCAACCGGCGTTCCGGCCGTGGAGGGGGCTACGGACACCGGCTCCGCACCCGTCGTCGAAGCTGGCGAAGCTGTACCGGTCGCGCTGCAAATCAATGGCATTCAACGGCGACTACTGGTCGAACCCCGTTGGTCACTCGCCTATGTGCTGAGAGAGCAGTTGGTCTTGACCGGGACCAAGCTCGGGTGCGATCGCGGCGAGTGCGGTGCCTGTACAGTTCTCGTGGACAATGTGCCCCGCTACTCCTGCATGACCCTTGCCCTGGAGGCGGAGGACAGCCAGATCACCACGCTGGAGGGGCTGCTCGAAGGTGAAGAGCTCGGCGCCGTCCAACAGGCTTTCAAGGAAAAAGACGCCTTCCAGTGCGGCTACTGCACGCCGGGGCAGGTCATGGCCGTCGAAGGCCTGCTGCGCTCCAACCCGGATCCCTCTCTCGAGGAGATCCGCACCGGAGTCAGCGGCAACCTCTGCCGCTGCGGTACCTATCCCAACATCTTCAAGGCAGCTCGCCTGGCCGCTGATCTGAAGCGCGGCAAGGGAGGTCAGTCATGACCAGGGCAAACTACTATGTGCGCGGACCGATTCCTGAGACCCCGGAGCCGAAGCAGCGCCAGGACCACTGGACCGAAACCCGGGTCGTAGGCGAGCCTTTGCCTCGCGTCGATGCCTACCAGCGCTTGAGCGGTGCCGCCGTCTACCCTTCCGATGTCAATCTGCCAGACATGCTGTACGGCGCTGTCCTGCGATGCCCTCACGCACACGCCAAGATCAAGAGTCTCGATCCATCCGCCGCTGAGCAGATGCCCGGCGTCCGCGCAGTGCTGACTTCGGATAGTCCCGGCGCGGACATTCCCTGGCAACCCGAGAGCGATGGGCCGGAGTCGGTGCTGTTCGACACGACATGTCGGTTCGAGGGCGAAGCCGTTGCAGCCGTGGCGGCACAGACTCCCTACCAGGCGCAGGACGCCCTGCGTGCTATTGCAGTCGACTATGAAGTGCTAAAGGCAGTTTCGACTCCGGAGGCGGCTCTCGAGCCCGGAGCTCCCAATTTGCATCCTGAGGGCAATAGCGTCGGCGAGCCGTCCACTTACGAGCGCGGCGATCTCGACGCAGGGTTCGCAGCGGCGGAGGCAATCGTCGAAGAGACCTATAAGGTTCCTTTCCTGCTACACACCCCGCTGGAGACGCACGGCTGTGTGGCCCGCTGGGAGGGAGACAAGTTGACCCTCTGGGAGTCGACACAGGGTGTCTACAACGTCCAAAGCCAGACGGCCGCCGCCCTCGATCTGCCACTCAGCCACGTCAGAGTCATTGGGCACTACGTTGGGGGCGGATTCGGTTCCAAATTGGCCATCGGCAAGTACACCCTCATCGCCGCCCTACTGGCCAAGAAGACCGCCAGTCCCGTGAAAGTCTTCTTGAGCCGCGAAGAGACGCTCCTGTGTGTTGGCAACCGGCCCGGCGGCACCATGCGGCTCAGGGCCGGGGCGCGCAGCGATGGCACCCTGACAGCTCTCGATTTCGAGGCCCTGGGCTCCGGAGGCGCCTACTCCCCCTATGGCACCGGCCTCTTCGATTGGCAGATTCGCGATCTCTATCGTTGCCCGAACGTGCGGTCCAAGGGCCAGAGCGCTTACATGAACGCCGGTGAAGAGAGACCCATGCGCGCCCCCGGGCACCCGCAGGGCTCCTGGGCCCTCGAACAGATTCTCGACGCCCTGGCGGAGAAGCTCGGCATGGACCCATTGCAGCTGAGGCTGAAGAATCTGACCACTGTGAGTCAGGCTCGGGGAGACATCCCCTACACATCGACCGGCTTCAAGGAGTGCCTGGAGGAGGGGGCCAAAGCCTTTGGCTGGGCCGCAGCAAGAGGCCGCCCCGCCGCCGATGGCACTGTCGTTCGAGGCGTGGGAATGGCGGGCTGTACCTGGGTAGCTGGCGCAGGCGGACCTCCCTCCACGGCGGTCGTCAAGTACTTCGCCGATGGCAGCGTCAACTTGAACATGGGTGCCAGTGATATCGGCACAGGGACCAAGACGGTCATGGCCATGGTCGTCGCCGAAGAACTGGGAGTACCGGTAGAGCGAATTCAGATCGAACATGCCGACACCGGAACGACCGAGTTCGCCACGGCCAGCGGTGGCAGCAAGACCGTGCCTACCGAGTCACCCGCGGTCCGCGCCGCGGCGCTGGACTGCAAGGAGCAGCTTCTGGCCATGGCGGCCGACGAGCTGGAGGTCGCGGTAGGCGAGCTGAAGCTCGAAAACGGCGAGGTCTTTTCGTCGCGAGATTCCTCCAAGCGCATTGCCGTCAAGGAGATAGGCCTGTTCAGGAGAAGGCGCACGGTGATTGGCATCGGCTACCGGGGTCCCAACCCCGAAGGCAAGGCGACGTGTCCGTTCGCCGCTCAGTTCTGTGAGGTCGAGGTCAACAAATTGACGGGAGAAGTCAGGGTCCTCCGCTTCTTGGGGGCCCATGACAGCGGCAGGGTGATGAGCCGCCTGACCTACGACAATCAGGTCTACGGCGGCATCGTCATGGGAATCGGCTTCGGGTTGACGGAGCGGCGCGTCCTGGACGAGAAACAGACTGGCAAGATGGTCAACAGAAACTGGCACGACTACAAGATCCCCACCGCGTTGGATGTGCCGGCCGACATCGAGTCCCTGCCGATCGAGATCCAAGATCTGGAGTGCAACACCACCGGTGCCAAGGGCCTGGGAGAGCCCGTCACCATCCCGACGGCCGCGGCCATAGCCAACGCGGTCTACCACGCTACCGGGGTCAGAGTGACAGAGGCTCCCATCAACCCTACCAGACTCCTGGAGCTGCTGGCGGCTCATGACCAGAGGAGGGCCTGATTCATGCTGCCAAACTTCGCTTACATTCGCGCTCGCTCCAAGCAAGAGGCGCTCGACAATCTCGCCAGCCAGGGAGCCTACCTTCACGCCGGTGGGACCGACCTCCTGGGCTGTGCCCGAGACGAGGTCTTCGAGGTCGAGAAGCTTGTCAGCATCAGCCGCCTGGAGGAGCTCAAGGGCATCACTACCTCGGATGAGGGTGGGATTCGGATCGGTGCGCTGACCACGATCTCGGAGATCGCGGCAAGCGCCGTGATTCGAGAGAGCTATCCCGGCCTGGCGCAGGCCGCAAGCGATGTCGCCAGCCCGCAGCTGAGGAACCAGGGCACACTCGGAGGCAATCTCTGTCAGCGACCCCGCTGTTGGTACTTCCGCGGTGATTTCCACTGCGCCAAGAAGGGCGGTGACATGTGCTACGCGGTGGAGGGCGAGAACCGCTACCACGCGATTTTCGGTGGCGATCCCTGTTACATCGTCCACCCGTCTGATATGGCACCGATGCTGGTTGCCCTGGGAGGAGAAGTCCGCATATCGGGAGCTCGTGGAGAGCGCTCGATGGCCCTGGAGGATTTTTTCGTCCTGCCAGATCAGGACCTGGAACGGGAGAACGTACTGCAGCAAGGCGAGATCGTTACCGAAGTAGTCCTCCCAGCGGCAAGCGGGGTCAAGAGCTCCTATCGCAAGATTCGAGAGCGCGGAGCTTGGGACTTCGCCCTCGTCAGTGTTGCCCTCGCCGTTCGATTGAGCGGTTCGACCGTAGCCGAGGCCAGGGTGGTCCTCGGAGGCGTGGCTCCCGCTCCCTGGCGATCGGCAGCTGCCGAGGCGGCTCTGATTGGCAAGGAACCAACTCCCTCTGTGGCGGCGGCTGTCGCTGCAGCCGCGGTCGCCGGAGCCCAGCCCCTGGAACAGAACGCCTACAAAGTTCTCTTGGCAAAGGGCGCGCTCATGGAGAGCTTGGTCGCACTCTAGGGGTTCGATCCAACCAGAGTCCACGGTTATAATCCTCAAGCCGCACCTGCCTGACGGCAGGCGGCGGCTTTTTCCTATCCTGAGGACAACAGGCTGGGGACAAGTCGAGTTTCTCCGGTCCCCGGGCTAGGGGCTCGACAACGACACAACTGTCACATCGACGCCATGACGAACCGACGCAAGCGACCGAAGGAGCACCCTCTCCGCTACAAGCTGGAGTTGGGTGTCTACAGGGGAGCCAAGACCCTGATGAACGTGCTGCCCGAGTCGGTGCGGTTGAACCTCGGACGATGGGGCGGTCGGTTCGGCTACCTTCTAGACGTCCGACATCGACGGGTGGCGCAGCAGAACCTCGAGCTCGCCCTTCCGGAACGACCCACTGCCGACCGCAAGCGCATTGCCAAGGAGTCTTTCGAGAACATTGGAGCAGCGGCAGTCGACCTCGCCACTTCGGCGGACCTCGACCGCGAAAGCTACCTGGCACGTCTCGATTTCGAAGGTTGGGAGAACTTCGAGAAAGCCGAGCAAGCCGGCAAAGGTGTCTTGCTGATGACCGCCCATTTCGGCAACTGGGAGGCTCTCGCACAGGCTCCCGTGCTGCGGGGAAAGCCCGTTTCCTTTGTCGCTCGGCCTCTTGACAACCCATACCTAGAGAGGGAGATCCGCCGCATTCGAGAGCGTTTTGGGAATCGGACGATCGCCAAGCGCGGCGCGGCGCGCCAGCTGATTCGCACCCTCCGATCGGGCGGCGTGACGGGCCTCCTCATCGATCAGCGAGTTCATCCGAACGAAGGCAAGGCGTACGATTTCTTCGGCCACCCAGCCTATACGACACCTCTGATGGCTCGACTATCTCTGCGCACGGGCGCGCCGGTGGTTCCTGTCTTCGGAATCCCGCTGGAGGGTTGGAAGCGCTGCCGAATCGTCTACCGCCCACCGATCTTCCCAGAATCCAACGGTGAAGAAGCGGTGGACCAACTGACGAGGAACTACCTGCGGTCGATCGAAGAAGCGATTCGAGAGTGGCCAGAGCTGTGGCTCTGGGCGCACCGTCGATGGAGAAGAGGGAGGACAGAGCTGGTCAGCCCAGACTCCGAATCGCAGCAGGTCGAATCCACCAGCGAGCGCGCCTCGATCAAGGCTCACTGATCGATCCTCACCCCGCGGGCCAAGACCAGATCAGGAAGGGGGGTCCTGCAACGGCTTCAGCACTTCTCTGTGCTGGGAGTACACCTTGCGGGCCTCGACGAATTGCCGGTGACTGAAGCCCAGCTCGCTGGCAATCTGGCGGATTTGCGCCTCCTCTGCCGAGGTGATCGACTCGTCGGCGGCAGATACCGCGAAGAGACAGTCGAGAAGCTTCTGCCGTTGCTCCTGTGTCGATACCTGGACGAACTCGCGGGTGACGAGGAAATTCTCCGTGTGCCCGAAGAGGCGATTCTGACTCTTGGCGATCTGCACTACCAGAACAGCCTGCTCTTCAGGCAGGTGCCCCAGCTGGCAAATGACCTCTTCCATCTTGTGGGTCTCCGCCTCACTGATGTCCAGGTCGGCGTGCGCCACCCGGCCGAGGATGTAGGCAAAAGCGGCCACGTAGCGCGCTTTGTCGGAGTCCATCGTTTCCAACTCGGCAACGATCTTGCGGACAGTGGCGGTGTTGCCGCTCTCGCGGGACTCTTCGTCGGCGCCCAAACCAAGTATCTTCAGGAAGGACATAGGGCTGGCCTCACCGGTAGTACCCTGCAATCGTTCGTGCGTTCAAACCCCCACCTTCGACTCCAACCTCGATCTGCCGCCATTCCTCCCCTCCCGTGTACTCCGAGTAGTAGCCCACGAGATACTGGCTGCGCAGCTCCTCGTCGATCTCGGCATAGACGTTCTGCAGGTCCTCACCCACTCGAGCAAAGAAGACCTTTCCACCGACCGAGGTAGTCAAAGTCTCGAGACGCTCCAGGAAACCCCTCACGCTCAGGCCCTTGCCCTTGGTGCGATTGATCTCGTTGTTGGAGAGAATCACGTAAATCGGCACGCCAACCTTGCGGGCGAATCGCAATGCTGTACGGTAGGCGAAGTCGGGGTCCTCGTCGGCACCATCGGTGTATACGATGAGGGCTTTCTTCCCCGGCACTCCTTGCAGCTGCACGAGGGAATAGACGACGGCCTTCCAGATCCCAGTCTGCCCGTCCGGTTGCAGGACGTCGAGTGAGCTGATGACTTCCGGCAGATCCGATGTCGTATTGCGGGTCAAGCGCGGCTCCGTTCCGAAGCCCACGACGAAGGCTCGATCCCGCCGCGTCGCCAGACCGCGCAGGAACTCCGCTGCAGCGAACCGGACTTCCGGCAGCTTGACGAACATCGAAGCCGAGCTGTCAATGGCGAGACCCACTGTCAAAGGCAAATCACCGGCGTCATTGAAGGTTCCGATCTCCTGGGCCACACCATCCTCCAAAACTCGGAATCTCTCCTGGGGTAGCTCCCGCACCGGCCTGCCCTTGCGATCCGTCACGACTACATAGAGCTCCATCAAGTTGACCTGGAGCTTTTCGCTCGAGCCGGGACTGTTGAGGAAGACCACGTCTTCGGAGCTGTTGCCATCTTCCAGATAGGCCACCACTCGAATGAAACCTCGGGGCGCCTCCGGAGGCACGACGATTCTCTGCCGGAAGGGTGGGGCGTAGCGGGTCGCCGCCAGCGTGTCTTCCCAGTAGAACTCGACTCGGTCGATTCCCTGGCCCCGGCGTGGCTCCACCTCGGCATGGACGTCGATCGGCCCGGCATAACGCCGCTCGGGCTCGCCTTCTACACCGGGTCGGGGCTTGACGATACGCACCCCAAAGACGCCTGAGCCCTCATTGACCACCAGATAGTCACGTCCCAACTCTGCCCCAGAGCTGTCCCGTGCTACGACCGTGACACGCCGCGGTTGGGGAAGCGGTCCGAGGTCGAGGCTGGCGCTGAAAGGCGGAGCGTCTCGAACCACCTTGCTCTCCCCGTCGAGAAGAAACTCCACCGACGCTACCTCTCTGTGCGAAACGACGGTCTCCATCACCGTACGGCCCATGGCGAACCCCTGCCGTGGCGCCATGAGGTGAATCACCTGGGGAGCGGGCAAGACCAACGAATCGAGGCTTTCGGCGACAGAAATCGTGGCTCCAGGTTCCACATAGGACGCGAAAGTGGCCCCCCAGGCACCGGTTTCCAACTCCTCGACCAGCACGACAACCGGCCCGTCCGGTTGGCGGTCGAGACCGACCTCGAGGCCGGATTCCTCCATCTCCTCGCCGTCACCGAAGCTCTCCCAGCCCTGGTGCTCCTCGTGGAAGATCTCGGGACGCTCGTCCACTCTCGAAACGGCCACTGTAACCCGCAAAGGAGAGAATTCGACTTCATCGTCCGTGCCATAGACATCCTTCTGGATCACCAATCGAGCACTCTGGCCGTCCTCGCTCGGCTGCACTGCAGCCACCACAGGAAGCTCTCCCTCTTCCAGTTCGTTTTGGAGAATGCGCTCGGCGCGGGTCCGTGACACTATCTCTGGCGTCACTTCAGAGAGCCATCTCCGATAGCGGAGGGCCGGCTCCGAGTCGCTACCGCTGGTGACCAGTCGAACCTCCAGAAGTTGTTGATCGGAGGCTTCGACGGCGCTTGTGTCGAGGGCCAACCGTTGGCGTTTCGGCAGGCGCTCAATCAGATCCGAAAGCTGAAACTTACCTCGAATCAGCTCTCCGCCGGTGGCCTCGACCAGGGCCTGTAGCGGTGCGGCCGGGTCCAAGATCAGGGGCGGTCCAGCCGCCTCTTTTTGAGCCCTTTCCCGGCGCTCCTTGAGCCACTTGAGTGGATCGACCCCGATGGTCGTCTTGTCCACGATGCGGCCATCCTGCATGACCACGTCGACCTTGGTCGCTCCTTCCTCCTCCGGAGGAGTCCCCTCTTCGGGCTCTAGGAGCTCGTTGGACCGTTGATCGGGAACGTAGGGCAGCGCCAGCCAGCCATAGACAGCAAATGTCTGAGCCACTTCGGACGCCGAAGGGCGTTCCGCTACCGGGTTCAGTCGAGCGGCGGTCGGCTCACCGTATTCACGCACCAGGAGCGATCGATAGAAGTCGTCAGGGTTGGGGTCATATCCGCTGGCCACCATGATGATCGCCTTCGGCCCCGGCGCGGTCTCTTCACTGACCCACAGCAGCAACTGCTCGTGATGCTCCCGCAACAGCTGCCTCTCATCCCGGAGCGCCATCTGAACCCGGGCCTCTGCTGCCTCCGGTTCGCTGCGGACTCCTGCAGCTGCGGCCTCTTCATCCCCGTCCTCGCTGACGATGCCCAGGTCTTCCAGAAGGCTCCATCGCAGCTCCTCTTGGAGATCGTCGGACTCTTCGCGCAGCCGGATCCAATGGAGAGCCTGCTCGAGGACATCTGGATCGCGAGTGGCTGGCAGGGCTGTCCTCATTTCGCGGCCAGCCAAGATGATTTCGACGGGCCCCAACCGAGTCAGCTCCCGGGAGCGTTCGGCCAGCTGCAGCGCCGCGTTGCCAAAGTCCAGGGGTCGGGTCAGGACTTGATCGAACAACAGCACCACTCGCCATTCATCGCCGGTCTCTCCAACTCGAGAGATGGGCACGACCTGGCCATCGACGAGAGCATCGACACGGCCGACAACCTGGTCTGTGACGACCTCGCCTGCCGGGTCCAGGGCCTCCAGCTCGATCTCGAATGGCTCCGAGGTCATGGCAGCCGTCGCCTGAGCTCCACCTGAAGGCACCCATGGAAGGACCAGCCATGCCATAACGGCAAGTGGCAGTGCGTATCGAACCCAGCTTCGCCTCTCGGCGGCAGGGCATATTTCACCCGGTTTGTTGCAAGAGCTCAAACTTGAGACCTCATTGTCGGCGGCAGGGTTACGGTTCCCAGGCCAGCTACCCACACTCTTCCATTCAAGATCGGTGCCTGAAACAGGATCCGAACCCTCGATCGGGATTCCGACCTACTCTCCCTCGTGTTGGTGAATCGTCCGATAGCCACGATTCCAGTAGACGAGTGGCTTGGCGTCGGGCTCCGGCACACTACTCGCCTGCACCTCACCGAGATAGATGGTATGCGTTCCGGCAGGGCGCCTGCCGTGGATTGTGCAATCGAGCCAGGCCAGCGCGTCCGCCAGGATCGGCGCTCCCGTCGCCGCCTTCTGCCAGGCGCCCGCGGCAAATCGGTCCTCGTCCTTGACCCAGGCAAAGCGATTGGACATCTCGATTTGATCCTCCCGCAGCATATTGACCGCGAACACCGCGCCCTCTTCCTCCAACAACGCGTAGGCATGGTGGCGATGGTCGATCATCACCCCGATCAGGGGCGGGTCGGGAGAGACGGACGCAAAGGCCGAGACCGTCAGTCCGTGGACTTCCTCACCAGCTTTGATGGTGACGATGGTGACTCCAGACGGGAAGTGCCGCAGTGCGTCTCGATAGTCCTCTGAGGAAACAGGCATTTCTACCTCCAAACGGTCGCAGAGCTGATCCAGGCGAGGGTAAGCCTTCAGCTCCCGGTCCGTGCTGGCTCGATGGGTGAATAGCTGGTTGCAACATAGTCTTCGATGATCTGGCGGAAGGCCTCCGAAAGCTCGGAGTAGTTGCCCTGGAGACTGGTCAACTGGCGACCATCGACGTAGACGGGACAGTGCGGAGCTTCTCCGGTGCCTGGCAAGCTGATGCCAATGTTAGCTGCTTTCGACTCACCCGGCCCGTTGACCACGCAGCCCATGACAGCAACGGTCATGGTTTCGACACCTTCGAAGCGTTCCTTCCACTGGGGCATGCTCTCGCGAACGTACTCCTGCACTCTCTGGGCCAGCTCCTGGAAGGTCGTGGAAGTCGTGCGCCCACAACCCGGGCAGGCGGTGATGCTGGGAGCAAAGCGACGCAGATCGAGAGCCTGAAGGAGCTCCAAGCAGGCGTACACCTCTTCTCGCCGATCCGCCCCCGGTCTTGGAGTCAGGGATATGCGGATCGTGTCGCCGATGCCCTCCTCGAGCAGCACCGCCATAGCCGACGCCGACCAGACGACACCCTTCATGCCCATGCCGGCCTCCGTCAATCCAAGATGAAGGGGCTGCTCGGTTTCTGAGGCCAAGCGGCGATAGACGGCGATGAGATCCCGGGGCCTCGAAACCTTGCAGGAGAGGATGATCTGATCCCGGCGCAGGCCGCAATCCAGGGCCATCTCAGTCGACTGAACCGCCGAGAGAATCATGCAGTCGTTGAGGATCTCCTCCGAGCTCTTCCCCAATCCCAGATCGGTGTTCTTCTGCATGCTCTCCATCACCAACTCCTGGTTCAGAGAACCACCGTTCACTCCGATCCGAACGGGTGTGTCGAGCTCTGCGGCAAGGTGGCAGATCGTGGCGAAGTTGTCGTCCCGGCGCTCGCCGTGCCCGACGTTGCCAGGGTTGATCCGAAACTTGTCGAGGGCAGCCGCGCACTCGGGGAATTCAGTCAACAGCACATGGCCGTTGTAGTGGAAGTCTCCGATCAACGGCACGGCGCAACCTGCATCGTCCAGACGGCGCCTGATTTCGGGCACCGCGGCGGCGGCCTGCGCTGTGTTGACCGTGATCCGGACCAACTCGGAGCCGGCCTCGGCCAACTCCAGACACTGCTGGAAAGTCGAGTCGCTATCGGCCGTGTCTGTGTTGGTCATCGACTGGACAACGATCGGGGCACCTGCCCCCACCTGAATCGATCCAACGCTGACACCTATTGTTCGATGTCGATTCACCAAGGCTCTCTCCTCGTGCGTCGCTATGAGCCGCGCGATTCTAGCATCGGGTCGGTTGCATCTCCCCGCCCAACAAGTTCCTGACCGACGGGGCCTCGCGGCGCGCAAGGTCGGAGGGGCCTTTCACGTCAAGGTCACATAGAGCGGCAGAATCGCTTGGTACGCAAGGGCCTGCCCCACCCCTTCCGCCACACCATCACTGCAAAGGAGTCCACGATGTCGATCCAAGAGCGCAGAGGTCATCCCCGCCGCGTCATTCAGGGAGTCCACATCCACAACCGAGCCGTCAGTGGCGAGCTGCTGAATTTCAGCCCCGGTGGAATGGCGATCGAGACCACTAGCAGTCTTCGTGTCGGGGCGCGCTATACCTTCCGATTGGGTCGACCCTGGATGAGCTTCCGAGTCACCGGATCGGTCCGTTGGAGTCGGTTGGCCCGGACACGGAGTCGGCGAGACGGTGAAGTGACGCCGATCTTCGTGGCGGGAATCGCTATCGAGTCTGAGCAGCCACCGCAGGTCGGGCGATGAAGCAGCGCATCGTGCCGCGGGCTCGCCGACTCGAGCGATCGATGGTGAAGCCGGCCCGCTCGACCGCGAGCTCGGTGTCACGATTGGGGTGGCAACCACCCGAGACGCGGGTCCATAGAGGCTGCAACAGATCCTGCAGCCTCGCCATCGGGGCCCACGCCGAGCGAACATGCTCCAACATGCGGAGCTTGCCGTCGGCATCCAAGACTCGACGCACTTCCAACAGGCCCAGGTCAGGCTCCCTAACCGAGCAGAACACGAGACTACTGACCACCGTCTCAAAGGCACCAGGCCTGAAGGGAAGGTTCTCAGCGCTGGCGACCACCAAGGGACGACCAGGAGCCCTCCGCCTCGCCCTCTGAGCCATTCGCAAATCCAACTCGAGTCCCGCCACCTCCGCCTGCTCCGCGAACAACTCCAGATTCCTTCCAGTGCCACATCCCAAATCGAGTGTCCGACCCGAGGCCCCCCTGACCACCCAGTGGCGCCAGTGTCGGAACCCAGCCGCCTCCATCAACGCCATGTACGCGTCGTAAGCCCAAGGAATCTGCTCGACGCCTCTCATTCGGTCCTCTCGAAGAATGGTTCGCGAAACCTGTCGGCAAAAGGATTCACGCCGCTACGACAGCCCTTGCGACCAACACCGGATCGACTCGATGCGACGGTAGTGGCGAGCTCCATCCTTGTGATTCCCTTTCGAACGTATAGAATTCGCGCTTCAGATCCCACGAGGAGAATCTTATGGGTATTTCGCCGTCCGAGATCACCTTGGTGCTGGAGCCTACTGATCGGCTCGATGTCATCGATGTCAGTCAGCGGATTCGCGAAGAGCTCGGAGATGTCTTCGCCAAGTATCGCAGGACTCTCTACTGCTCCCACCACACCACTGCGGGCTATCTCGATCAGAGCCTCTGTTCCCGACTCGGCTACAGCCGAGACCGGCTGGGGTCGATTCTCCATCTCTTCCAACAGATCTTCCCTCCGAACGCCAACTACGAGCACGACAAGCTGCATCTAAGAAATGAGCTGAGCGACGAGCAGCGCCAAACCGAGCCAAAGAACGCCGATTCTCATCTGGCTTTCATCAGCTCGGGACTCAAAAGCTGTGTCACATACACCAACAGCCCCCATACCGCGGCTCATTTCATCGACCTGGACGGGGTTCACGAGCACGGTGTGCGCCAGCGCCGCACCACCGCTTTGGCCTACAACTGCGAGGAGACGATCGACAGCCTCCAGTTTGCGGTGCCAGTTTCCAGACATCCCATCGACTCGGTGAATCTCCGTGACCCGAGCATCGGATTCTTCGAGTGCATCGGCCAGATGGTTCGGAATCATGGCATCGAAAAGGGTCGCATCGACATCTCCCTCGGTGCCAACGAGGCCCTCAGCGGTCTGACCGTCAATGAGTACGAGACGCTCCTCATGCGGCACGATCTTGCCGAGGTGCTCAGAGACCCCATGCGCTTCATGGCGCGACAGGGGCGCAGCCTCGTCAAAGACCCCCGCAAGGTCCTCAGCAAGACCCGAGACTACGCGACCTACGACCTGGTCAGAGTCCTCAACGAAGTCTTGGATGCCACCGGCATCAGCGAGTCGCGCTTCGAGCACCTGATCGCCCGATTCATGGCGGGCCCGGCCCAGAAGTTTCTTCGTATGAAGCGCTCGGTAAGTCTCCTGGTGAGCGATACCGGCGACGGACCGTCGATCGTCCAGGGTACCTACCAGAGCCCAGTTCTGGTGCAATGGGGACCGGCGGCGAGCCTGTCTCGCACGCTCAACATCGACCTGATCAACTTCAGCTAGATCAGCGAGTGCGACTGACCACCATCGGCGTTGAGGCAGGCGCCGGTGATGAGGCTCGCCCGCGGGGAGGCGAGAAACGCCACCACATCGGCCAGCTCCTCGGCCGTGCCGAACCGACCCAAAGGGAGATTGTCGCGAATGAAGCTCGCCATGCCCTCCGGATCCTCCTGGCATCGGCGGTCCCAGCTACCCCCCGGAAAGCGGATCGAGCCCGGGGCGATGCTATTGACCCTGATGCCCTCCGGGGCGAGCTCTAGCGCCATGATCTTGGCCAAGCTGATGAGGGCCGATTTGCTGGTGTTGTAAATCGACAGCCCGGGTCCACCGGCCTCTCGACCGAAGATCGAGGAGATGAACAGGATGACTCCAGACGACCGCTGCCTCATCAGCGGTATGGCCGCCCGGCTGAATCTCACGTGGGAATGGAAGTTGACATCGAGAATCTCCTGCCAATCTCGATCCTTGGAATCGGCGAAAGCCACCCGCCTATTTCCGCCGACGTTGTTGACCAGGATGTCGAGGCCGCCGAGCTCCTTGGCGGCCTGATCGACGAAAGCATCGACGTTCTCGGCAGCCGTCACATCGAAGGGCTGGTAGTAGACCGGACGACCCATCTCCCGCACTTCCCCTGCCACCTCGACTAGAGCCTTCTCACCTCGCGCACAGAGAGCGAGAGCGCAGCCCTCCGCCGCCAATCTCAGCGCCATGGCTCTACCCAGGCCCCGACTGCTACCCGTAACCAGTGCTACCTTCCCCTCGAGCTCCAAGTTCATTTCGCCTCCGATTCCTCTAGTCCAGGTGGCCGCGGTCGGAGTCACCCATCTCGATACTGCCCTGCGGAAAGTACTCCTGCCATCTCCGAGTCACCCTGTCGGCGATCTCGGGCGAACAGAAGAGCTCCTCAGGAAAACCCGCCTTGCGCCGGGCATCGATCAGGATGGGCGGGTCGTAGGTTACGTGGTTTCGCTCCACCCGGCTGGCGGCGGCATGGATATCGGCGGCCGGCTCGAAACGGGTAAACGTCGTCCACAGGAAGTTCATCGCACTGGCAGCCGCTCGGGACGGCTCGTCCGTCAAGACGAGCAAGGGCCAATCGCGAAACACCGACTCGGCCGCCAGACGCTGACCCGCCTTGGGCTCGTCGGCATGCGGAGGACCGCCGACGACCAGACAGCCCAGACAGAAGACCTGGACATCGGTCACTCCGGACGGCAAGACGTCGGCCTGAAACTCCCCTGGCAGTTGTCGCACCGGCTCTCCCAGCCCCAGCAAGACTCCCTTCGAGCCTTCGTTGACCCGGGGCCCGGAGTAATCCAGCGTGTCCATCGAGAGATTGCTGAGAACAAAGAGATCGGTCTCGGGTCGTGTGCGCTCCAGGACGTGCTCGAGAGTAGCCTTGAAATCCTTCAGATCCACTCTCTGGTCGGTGATCAGCAGAAACTTCGTGAGTGAGAGCTGGCTCTCCCCCAGGATCCGAAATGCGCTGGCCATGGCCTCACGCTTGTAGCGCTCTTTGACGACGGCTGCTGCCAACGAGTGGTAGCCGGTCTCTCCATAGGACCAGAGATCGATCACTCCCGGCATCACCAAGGGAAACAGGGGCGCCAGCAACTCCTGCAGTAGATCCCCGATGAAGAAATCCTCCTGCCGGGGCTTGCCCACCACCGTCGCGGGATAGATCGCATCCTTACGACAAGCGATCCAATCGACTTCGAATACCGGGTAGTCGTGGGCGAGAGAATAGTAACCATAGTGGTCACCGAACGGGCCCTCTGTGCGGCGCAGGTCGGCAGGCACCCTACCCCTCAGGGCGAACTCACAATCAGCCAGCAGGCTGCCCCCCTCGGGTGCCGCACAAACGCGCAATTTCTCTCCGGCGATCAGCGAGGCCAGCATGAGCTCGGGAACGTTCTCTGGCAGCGGTGCCACCGCGGCGAGAATCAAGGCCGGTGGTCCTCCGAGGTAGACCGTTGCCGGGAGAGGCTGCTGGAGAGCCTCGGCTACTGAATAGTGGAAGCCGCCCCCTTTGCCAATCTGCCAGTGCATCCCGGTCGAGCGCCGGTCGTGGACCTGCATCCGGTACATCCCCAGATTGTGACCGGCACCGTCTGGGTGCTCGGTAAACACCAATGGCAGGGTCACAAAGGGCCCTCCATCATCGGGCCAGGACGTGATCACCGGCAATCGGGTCAGATCCGGGTCTCGGATCACCCTTTGCATGACGGGTCCCTGGCCGGTTCTCTTGGTACCGATTCGCAGCGCTTCCCAAGCCACGTCCTTCGCACCCCAGAGGCCTGACAGCGTCGGCGGCAACAGCTCCTGGGAGAGCGCAACGAGACGCTCGATGAGGCGAAACGGCTGGCGCCCGAAAGCGGCTTCCACTCGGCGGGTGGATCCGAAGAGATTCGTCGCCAGCGGATAGGCCGAGTCTACGGGGTTGGTGAACAGTAGGGCTGGACCATCAGCGGCAATCACCCTGCGGTGGATCTCTGCCACTTCGAGAAGAGGATCGACGGGAGCCTCTACTACGGCGAGATCTCCATCTCGCTTCAGGTGCTCGAGGAAGGCTCTCAGATCGGGGAAGGCGGTCTGCGTCATTCGGGCTAGTCTACCCTCGCCGGCCCCGGGATTTGGCGAGCCCGGTCGTCGCCTCCTACGACACCAGCTTCGTCACCACCAAGCCGCAGCCCGTTCACTGTTCCAGAATGATGACACCAGGATCGGGATCGCCGTAGTCGAAAAGAACCTGGTCCCTGCCCTTGCCGCCGATGAGCTCCTCGATGCGCTCCAACACCCTCTCTCGGCGCTGCCACAGCGCCCCGATCTCGACTCCGGTGAGGTAGGGCCCGAGGTCCTCTCGCAAGGTCCGCTCGTCCAGCGAACGAATGGCCTGCAGCATCCGATTCGAGCACCGCGTGATCATCTCGGGCAGCGGCAGTCCGTTGTCCTGCCCGAACGATCGGGTGTGGTCGATCAACCAAAGGGTACCGAAGGAATCCACCAACATGTTGCCCTGGTTACGGTCGATGTTGTTGATGAGGTTGTCGAAGACCCGCATGTCGACCAGGTTCTGATTCCGCAGGTTATGGTCCCGCAGCTCGACGCCCTTTTCCAGTCGGATGTCCTCGGTCATCGCATCTTCGATCCAAAGCTGAGCCGAGCCCGTCGCCGCTCCCGAGACCCGCACCACGGTCGGCGGCACGTTCTTCATACCCAGCAGCCTGCTGAGTCGATAGGCGGCGATCTGACTCTTGTAGCTGTCGCGCAGATACATCACGGTCCGTTTGTTCGGCAGCCGTTTCGGCCTCTGCTCGGACCGGTTGATGTCATGGAAGACGACTCGAGCCTCGACCCCTCCCTGCTCCAGCGTCAGTCTCTTGGCCCCAGTGATGCCTCGCGAGAGGATCTTGACGGAGGTCTCCGAAGCGCTGTCGAGAAACCGCAGGAGCTCGTTCTCGGCGGTAATCGGGAGAGTCTTCCCATCAGGGCCCAGCCAGGTTCGGGTGTCGAACGTTCCAGAAGGACCCGGCTGTGCGGATGCCTCCGGAGGCTCGAACAACAACAGGGAAACGATCAGACATCCAAGGCCGACGCTTCTCTGCAGCAACTTGGGAGCGCTGGCGGCACCAGCTCCACCACTCTGAGGCTCGGAAGCCTTCGGCTTCCCCAAGGGAAGCCCTGTCTGGCAGGTGTCCATTCCCATACTACGCAAACTTCTCTCCTGGGTTTTTCAGGCCCACCCAGCCCATGAGTGGTCCGAGCCGGCGGAGCGCAAGATCCAACGCCGCCGGCTTCGCTGCCGACCGATTGCAGCCGGGCACTCTAGTCGTAGCTGATAACTAGGCCTGGAGGAGCATCGCCGTAGTTGAACAGGATTGTGTCTTCACCCTGCTTCTTGATCTGGCCTTCGACCAACTTGACGAGCTTGTCCCGTCGCTTGAGGAGGGCCTTGATCTCGAAGTTACCCAGATAGGGCTTGAGAGCCGTCTCCACTGTGCTCTTGTTCAGGTCTCGAATCGCCCGAAAGAGCTCCCTGGAGCAGCCCTTGAAGGAATCAGGCTTGCGCAGGGTGGCGTCCTTCGCCAGGCTGCGCGTGTGGTCGATGAGCCAGAGATTCCAGTCGCTGTCCCAGTTGATGTTGCGACTATGGCGGTCGATATTCCGAATCAGCAGGTCGAACGTCTTCATGTCCTTGACCTGTCTCTGGAAGTACAGTGAGGCTGGCTGGCCGGAATTGCCGTCCTCTAGCCAGCTCTCGTAGCTGGTCAGCCCCTCGATCCAAATCTGAACGATGCCGTCCTGGCCCTCCACCTGTCGGGTAACCGCTGGCGGTACCATCTCCATGCCCAACAGCCGACTGAGGACGAAGGCTGCTATGTCCGCCTTGTAGCTGTCTTGGAAGTACATCTCCGTGGTGCCGTCGGCGAGCTTCTCCCCCTGGCCCTTGAAATCGTTGTAACCGAACTTCGCATGCGCCTGGACACCGCTCGCTTCCAGGAGAATCTTCTTCGGCTTGGTGACTCCCTCGGGAATCGCTTCGACGTTGATAACCCTCGCCGTGCGCAGGAACTCTTCGACCTCGGAGACCGTCTGGAAAGGCAGAGGCGTGCCATCAGGACCATGAAAAACGCGGTCAGGCGTCTTCGCGTCTGCAGCCTCCAATGCATGGCCACTCCAAGAGGCCAGACAAGCAAATACCAACAGGGCTTTGCAACCAGACATCCACAACCCTCGCCCCGTTCTTCTACTCGATACGAACATTCAGGCCTCCTTGCACTTCGAACTACTCGTACTGAAACCGCTCGATGAGATGACGGAAGAGAGCCTTGACGATCTCGATGTTGTTCGACAGCAGGTCGAACAGATCGTCGCTCTCGATGGCCAACAGCAGGACATCGGTTTCGGCTGTCGCGCTCGCCGTCCGCAGTCGACTGCGAAGAATGTCGACCCCCCCGAACGTCGCCAGAGGGCCGACTGTCTTGGTCTCGCCGTTGCCGGGCTCGACCTTGACCATGCCCCGAACCACGCAGAACATTGCCTCGGCTGGCTCGTTCGCGCTGTAGATCTTCTCGCCTGCGGCCACCGCCCTCTCTTGAGCAATAGCGGCAATCCTGAGCACTTCCTCCGCCTTGCAATAGGAAAAGACGTCGACGCTCTGCAGGAAGACGACCGTTTCGATCCTGGCTAACTCAGACACAGGTTTCCCTCCTCCAACTTTCTACGTGGAGATTCCCTCTCGCACCGCGACCCAACGGGCCGTTTCACCGACGAACGGGTCCGTGGCGTTCTGCACCAGCGACCGAACTCGATCGTATAGCTCGGCGATTCTTCCTTCGTGCACGGCATAGAGAGCCGCCAGCGTGAGATGGTACTCCTCGGAGTCTCCATCCTCTGGTTCGACCAGCATCCTGTCCAATACCGCGACCTTTGTCGTGCTCGTCACGCCAAAGTGCTTCGCAGCGGCGCTGAGCTTCTCGTCGAGAGGTTGATCATCGATGACCGCGAACACGCTTCGCCGCAAGTCGCCCGACAGCGTGTTGTCCAGGTACTCCAGTGCGTGGCTTCGCAAACCGGAGGCGCCACCCGTCAAGCTGCGATGGGCAGCCCAGACGTCGCGGGGTGGAAGGAGAGCCGCCATCAGGCCGAAGATGTTGCGCAGGTGCTCTTCGGCGCGCTCCCCGAGAAGCCGCTCTACCAGGTTGGGCTCCTGAGCATCCTCACGCCAGGTGACACAGCCACCCTCGAGCCTGCTCTTCTCGATTGCCCCTAGGGCTCGCAGATCGGCGAGAGCCTGAAGATAGCGCCCGGCCTCGAAGTGAATCTGCTGATCGATGGTCTTCGAGTCGGCCGTATGCCGAATGTCATCAGGTAGGGCTCCGACCGACTCGATCAATTTGCGGCGCTGAAAGGAATCTGCCGATTGGGTCAGCTGATCCAGGAGCTTCTCGGCGGCGGCCAGCGTGCCGATCTTGGCGATGGTCATCGGCAGAGCCCGTCGCACCCACAACTGCTCATCGCCATCCCCCATGAAGTGGGCCAGAGCCGGAATCGCCGGCTCGCCGAAAGCAACGAGAGCCTCCCTCGCGTCGTGCTTGACCCGACGGCTGTTCAACAGCGACACCAGGGTCGGCACGTAGATCGGGTTGTAGCCGTCTCGCGCCACCCTGCGACGGATGGCCGAGATCGCTTCGCGAGCGATCAGCGGCTCTCGATCGTAGAGCAAGCGAATGAGAAGCTCCTGAAATCGGGGCTCGTGAATGGCTCCGAGGGCCTTCGCTGCCTCGGCTCGGATCTCGGGATCGGCATCGGACAAGAGATCACCCAGCGAGCGTGTGGCCTCGCCCAGCATCGACTCTGTTCCATAGTTGGCCAGGCAGGCCACTGCCGCAGCCCGCACCCCAGCGTCACTCTCTCTGAGCCGTGGCAGCATCAGCTCGCACGCATCTTCGCCATGCAGCTTGGCCATCGTCTCGATCGCCGCGGCCCTGACTTCCGGGTTCTGATCCGCCAAGCGCCCCTCGATCAGGGGCAAGGCATCGACTCGCCCCGACTTGGCCAGGATTTCGAGGGTGTGCTGCCTCACCTCGGCATCATCATGGTAGAGCAGCAGCGGAGAGACGAGGTTCTCTCGACCGTTGGAGGCCAGGATGTCGAGGCTCTGCATCACCTGGCGAGCATCCGAGCTCCCCAGAGCCTGCACGAGCATCTCCAGGGTCGTGACGTCGGTGATGTCGATAGGAATCTCCGCATCGACACTTCGCGTCTTGAGAACGCGCCGAAACGAGTGCACGTACTCCTTGTAGGCAATGAAGGTTACGCCCAACCAGAGCGCGATGAGAACCAATGAGATCCAGCCAGCCTGAACTGCGGTGATCAAGCCGAATGTCACAGGAAGAAGGAGGAGGGCCGCCATGCCTTTGGCGCCGCGTTGCACGAAGACGTCGATAAAGGCCTTCGCCTTGACGCGGGCTTGCGAGGGCACAGGCAGGAACAGAAGCTCGCGGGTCGCCTGCTCGAGCGAATAGCGCACTCCGTTCTCACCGACCTTCAGGAACAGAGCCGTCACCAGAAGGAGCGCCGGGAAGAACCCTGCCGAAACGAAAAGCGCCGCCGTGCCGAAAGCCAAGGTGACTGGCAGAATCCTCATCGCTACCCCGACACCCAGGACCCGGTGAATGCGAGCCGTAAAGGCCAGCTGGAACAGAAAGGCTGCGATCCCCATGATGCTGTAGAAGTTGCCGAAGAACCGCGTGGCGTTCTCCAGGTCGGTCGTTGCACTCTCGACTGCCCAGTTGAACTGCAAATCCACGATCTGAGCTACCACGACACTCAGCACCATGATTGCCGCGATGACCTGCAGTTGACGCGAGCCCTTGATGATCTCGAAGCCGCCTTTGGCCTTGTCGAGCTTGGCCAGGCCCGCAGCGCCAGCCACCGCATCCGATTCTGCAGGGCTTCGCTTCTGAATCAGGAAGATGATCGCAACAGCCAGCATGAGAATGACGGCCGCCACCAGAAACGTGGTCCGGGTGTCGACCAGATAGCTGACCAGGCGGGCCACCTGACCGCCCGCAATGCCGCCCAGCAGTCCCCCAGCTCCGATGAAGCCGAACAGGCGCTTGGCCTGACGGGGATCGAAGACATGGTTCGAGAACGACCAGAACTGGCTGACGTTCATGACATAGGCGATCGAGATCCAGACGTAGAGAGCAAATGGAATCCATGCCCAGTTGAACTGGAACAGCCACCAAAAGACCACCATGCTGAGGGCAATGATGGTGCAAGTGGCCGCCATCAAATGGTGGCGCTTGATCCGATCAGCAAACCGCCCGTACAGTCGAAGCAACGGATACGAGCAGATCGCCACCGCCAGATAGACCCAGGGCAAGTTGGCCGCCCCCAACCCCTTGATATAGGACGACTGCCGAACGCTCTTGGTGGCGTATTGAAAGGTGATGAAGAGAAAGAAGGTGATGAAAAGCAGGACAGCGGGCCAACCTTCGCCCTGCCGCATGTCGATCCCCAGACGGCTGGTCAGACGTCGCCAGAGAGACGTCTCTTGTGTAGCCTCAGCTGTTCCAGGCACGTCTGGACTCATCCGTTCCTCCTGCGCAGAATGGCCCTAGGATTATAGGTCATCCCTGGCTCGAATCTAGACTCGAGCGACCCGCTCGGCCACCCATGTGGCCGTCTCTCCGACAAACGGGTCCTCGGCACCGGCTACGAGTCGCTCGATCTCGGCCTCCAGGCCGGAGATGCTCTCGACTCGAATCTCATAGAGCGCGGCGGCCGCGATTCCACCCGAGTCGGGCTCGCCTCCCAGATAGGCCTCGAGTAGGCTCCGCAGCGTCTCGACCCTGGATCGGACCCGTATGTCGTACAGCTTGGCGGCCCGTGTCAGCTTCTCACTCAGGGGACAATCGTCGATGACGGCAAAGACCGCGCGGCTAAGCTCACCATCCAGGGTATTGTCCAAGAACTCCAGTGCGCGAGACCTGTGAAGTCGGTCGCCACTCGTGAGACTCCGATGGGCAGCCCAGATGTGCTCCGGCGGATACAACAGCGCCAGGAGACCGAACAGGTTCTTGACATTGCTGGCCGCTCGTTCGGCCAGCAATCGATCCAGAAGCGTCGGGACCCGCTCCTCACTCCATACGATGACCGCACCGGACAGATCCCCCTTCGATTGCAACCCCAAGCCTCGCAGCGCTGCCAGGCGGCGCAAGAATCGCCTTGCCTCTTCGGTGATCTGCTGTCGTACCGCGGACCGATCCAGCGCATGGCGATGGCCGTGATCGAGCATCCAGTTGAGGGCTTCGACCTGCTTTCGCCTCAGAAAGCTGTCGCTACCATGCTTCAACCCGTCCAGCAGCGCCTGGGCCGCGGCCAGAGTGCCGATCTGTGCGAGGGCCTTGGGCAAGGCCCGCTTCACCCACAAAGGCTCATCGGGATCATTCATGAAGTGGACCAGGATCGGAATTGTCGCCTCACCAAAGGCCACCAGCGCTTCCCGAGTCTCGTGTCTGACCCGACGATTCTGCAGCAGCGCGATCAGAGTTGAAACGTAGAGTGGGTTGAAGCCGTCCCTGGCGACTCGCCTGCGTGTCGCTGCGACAGCCTCCTTTACGACCCCCACGTCGGGATCGTAGAGCGAGTGGATCAAGCGCTCCTGGAAGAGCGGCTCGTGCACAGCGCCGATGGCTTTGACCGCCTCGATGCGCAGTCTGGGGTCGGCTTCCGCCAGGAGACCTCGCAGCACACGTGTGGCATCTGCGGTCATCGACTCGTCGCCATAGTTCGCCAGGCAGGCGACGGCTGCGGCGCGCACTCCCGGGTCTCCCTCCTCCAGTTTCGGGAGCATCAACTCGCAGACGTCCTTGCCCTGGAGGCTCGCCAGCACCCTGATGGCTTCGGCGCGCACCTCGGGGTCGGTGTCTCCCAATCGCCTCTCGATCAAAGGAGCGACATCGACGCGCCCGAGCTCGGCCAGGATGCCCAGCGTCCGCAATCGCACCTCGGGCTCGTCGTGGTACAGCAACAGTGGCGGTACCAGGTCACCGCGCCCATTGGCCACCAGAATGTCCAGACAGTGAAGGACCTGCCTCCTGTCGGAGCTGCCAAGGGATTCCAATAAGAGCTCCAGGGTAGTCACATCCGACAGGTCCACCGCGACGGAAGCGTCTACCGTCCGCTTCTTGAGGCCGACTCGGAACGCCCGCACGTACTCACGCGAGGCAATCGCCGTCACACCGAACCAGATGGCGATGAGAACGAGAGATATCCAACCGGCCTGGACTGGGGTGAACAGCCCGAATGTCACCGGCAGCAAGAGGAGCGCCGAGAGCCCCTTCGCTCCCCGTTGAATGAAGACGTCGATAAAGGCCTTGGCCTTGACCCGCAGCCTTGATGGCACGGGCAGAAAGAGGAGCTCTCGTGTCGACTGGTCCAGGGAGTACCGCAGGCCGCTCTCACCCACTTTCAGGATGAGTGCCGCCGCCACCAACATCTCCGGGACGAAGCCAGCCGCCACAAAGAGAGCCACGGTGCCGATGGCCATCGTTACCGGCAGGACCCGTAGCGCGAAGGAGATGCCCAACCGACGGTGGATCCGGGAGGTGAAAGCTAACTGGAACACGAAGGCGGCGATGCCCATGACGCTGAAGAAGTTGCCGTAGAAGGCGGTCCTCTGGTCCAAGGTGGTGGTGCTTTGCTCCACAGCCCAATTGAACTGGAGGTCTACGACTTGCGCCACCATGATCGTCAGGATCACCACCGCGGCAATTGTCTGCAGTGGGCGGGACTGTCTCAGGACCTCGAATCCCCCCTTGGCCTTTTCGAACTTGCCTCGGGATGACTTGGACTCCTCTGCCTTGAGCTCGATGGACTCCGAAGAGCGCGCCCGCATCATGAGCAGCGCCACGGCCACCAGCAGGACTGCAGCCACCAGCAGAACCGAGCTCGTCCCCACCAGCTTTCCAGCCAGGCGTGCCACCTGCCCACCGAGAACGCCACCCAGCAAGGCACCGGCACCAATGAAACCGAAAAGCCGCTTGGCCTGGCGCGGATCGAAGAGGTGGGTGGCGAGCAGCCAGAACTGACTTGCCAGCATGCCGTAGACGATCGAGGATCCGACGTAGAAGACGACCGGCACCCAGGTCCAGGAGTAGCGCATCAGGACCCAGAAGACGACCAGGCCACCGGCAATTCCAAGGCAGGAGGCGACGAACAGCTGGTCGATGCGATAGCGATCGACGAATCGATTGTAGAGACGTAGGACCGGATAGGAGACGAGCGCTACCAGTAGGTAGACCAGCGGCAGCCGGGCGGCGCCCAGAGCATCGATAAACGTCGATTGCCGGATCGTCTTGGTGGCAATCTGGAAGGTCAGCAGGAGGAATAGTGATGCGAAGAGGAGAGCGGCGGGAGAGCCTTCACCCGGGCGCAAATCCACACCCAGGCGCCTGAGAAATCGCCTCCATCCGGCTTCTGCAGCCCCTCCGCCCCGCCCCGCGGGTACCTCCCCGGTCACCGAAACCCTCCTATGGTCTGCTCAATATAGACCAAGTCGGGTCGGAATAGGTCGGGAAGCCACCCACCAGGCTCCTCCTTTGCCCAGAAACACGAACGGATCGCCATAGTCTCGGCGATCGTGCGCGATCTTCTCCAGAATCAGCTCGAGGCGCGCCACCAGCGTCTTGATCTCTCCCGGACTCAGAACCTCACCGAGAGCCGCCTCGATCTGAGGCCCCTCGAGAGACCTGAGGACATCGTAGAGCTCTGGGCCAAGGCTCACCGGGCGGTTCGCGAAGCTCTCGGGAAGCTTGCTCTGTTGGCGAAAGGAGCGCGAATGGTCGATTAGATGGAGGCGCCAATCCGGCCGCGTCCACAGCTGATTGCCGAGGTTGTTGTCGATGTTGTAGACCAGGGCGTCGAACAACCGCATCGCCGCTCGTTGCCGAATGAGAAGCCGGGTGTCCTCGGGCGCCAGCTTGAGACGCAATCGCTCCTGCTCGGTAATGGCGTCCTCGACCCAGGCCACGACGGCTCCTTTATGAGCCTTTACGTTCCGCAGTACCGTTACCGGGACCATCTGCAGACCAAGAAGGCGGTCCAACAGGTACGCCGCCCGCTCGTATCGAAAGCTGTCCTTGAAGTTGAGCTGGGGCGGTGCCTTCTCGAAGTGGGTCAGCCCTTTGCGCTCGAAATCGAGATGCTTGAAAGCAGCGCTGATCCGGTAGCCTTCGTACTCGAGCCAAAGACGCTCCGGCAAGGTCACCCCGACGTCGAGATTCTCCCTCTCGACAACCCGCCCTTCGAGAAGGATGGTCTCGATCTCCTGGTCGGAAAGCTGTGAGAGATCCCTTGGTGCGAGCTGAAGCTCCTGCAATTCGGTTTGCGCGCCGGCTCCCTGAAGGCCGACCGATCCCACCAGAACGGCGAGTAGTACGACTCCGATCTTCATCTCGTGACTCATGCCTCTGGCTCTTGGAAGATGCCGATCCGTCGTAACAGCTCCTCGTACCGCGGGTCGGAGCGAATCGCGTCGAATTGCGGATAGGCGACTACGTGCAGAAGCTGAGGTTCCCGTACCGCGTATGCCCGATCTAGCCATTCGAACGCCAGATCGACCTCCCCAGCAGCAGCGTAGGTCCTCGCGACCAGAATCGGCGATGGCGATGACCGGCTGGCCAGATAGTCTCCCGCAGCCCGATCAGCGCCTCGTGGTCCCCCATCCTCGAACCCCTGTTCCACAGCCTTGAGGTAACCGGAGTCGGGAGGGTAGAGGCTGCGCTCCTCCTCGAGGGCTTCTTCATAACGACCTTGCAGCTTGAGAATCATCGGTAGCCAAGTGAGAATCACCCCTTTGTCGTCGGGGAAGAGCTCCATCCATTGGCGGGTCTCGTCGAGCGCCTCTTCGTAGCGACGAGCCATCATCAAGTGACCGATCACTGGAATCACCGTAACGCGAGAAAGTGGGTCGACCCTGCGAGCCGCCATCACCTCCTCCACGGACCGCTCGCGATCTCCGAGAATCATGTAGTAGTCGGCCATCCCGTGTCTGGCGATCGGATCATTGGGGTCGATTCTCAGGGCCCGATCGAACTCTTCGACGCCTCCTGCGATGTCCCAGTGGTAGAACATCTTCACCCAGCCGAGAAGTGACCGGGCTTGGCTCAGGTCGGGATCGAGCTCCAGAGCCCTCCGGAACCCCTTTTCGGCTGCCGGCATCGCTGCCTCGAAAGGCAGTCTCCCGAAGAATCCAAGCAAGAAATCGCAGCTCGCCAGACCTGAGATCGCAGGAGCAAAATCGGGGTCAATCGCCAGCACCTGCTCGAAGAACCGCCTCGCCTCGGGGATGTGCTTCATCTCGAACCGACTCAGCAGCGAGCGGCCTTTCAGGTAGAGCTCTTGCACCTCTGGATTCACCGCCGTCTTCGAGGTCAGCAGCCTTTCCTGCTCCTGGGTCAGCTCGACCTCGATCTCCGTGGCGATGGCACGGGCCACGTCGCTCAGAAGAGCGAGGAGGTTCGCCAAATCACGGTCGTAGCTCTCGGCCCACAGGTGCTCGTCGCTGGCGCCATCGATGAGCTGAGCCGTGATGCGCACCTGGCCCTCGGCCCGCAGGACCGAGCCTTCGACCAGTGCCTCGACTCCCAGCTCGCGAGCGATCTCCGGCAGGGTCTTGTCCGACCCCTTGTAACGCATTGCTGACGTTCGGGAGATTACTTTCAGGTCCGAGATCTTCGCCAGATCAGTAATCAAAGCCTCGTGCATCCCGTCGACTAAGTAGTCCTGCTCCGGATCGTTCATCAGATTGTCGAAAGGCAGCACAGCTAGCGACCGAATCGCGGTGGTCTGACTCGCGATCGAACCGGGACGACGGGTTTTGACCAATTTATAGGCCGCGACCGAAGCCACCAGGATCATGGCGACGATCGCCGCGATTCCCAGCAACCAGCCCTGTATCGAGGGCCGTTCCGTGACCGTCACAGGAACAGCGTGCTCCTCGAGCACCGCTTTCGTATCGAGCTCCCGGGCGAGATCTGACAGCTCGTTGCGCACGTCGATCGCCGACTGGTAGCGCCTCTCGGGATCCTTCTCGAGACAGCGTCCGATCACCCGCGCCAGATGATGCGGCAGGTCTTCGTTCAGGAGATCGACGCGCTTGGGCGTATCCCGCAAGATCGAGGAGATCAGATCTGGCGAGGATTCGCCCCGAAACGGTCTCTTGCCAGTCGCCATCTCGAACAGCATCACACCCAGAGAGAAGACGTCGGATCGCGGATCCACCCCCCTGCCGACGACCTGCTCCGGAGACATATAAGGAACAGTCCCGAGGACTCGCCCCTCCCCTGTGATCCCCTCTGTAGCCAACTGGGTCTCCCCGTCGGCCAACGAAACGCCTCGCAGCTTCGCCAAGCCAAAATCGAGGACCTTGACTCGACCATCGGAGGTCACCATGACGTTGCCCGGTTTCAGATCCCGGTGGACGATTCCAGTCGCATGCGCCCTGGCCAAGGCATCGGCGAGTGGGACACTCAGTTCGAGGATTCTCTCCGCAGCAAGCCCGCCAGGAGGAATCGAGTCCGCAAGTGTCCTGCCGTCCACGAGCTCCATGGTGAGGAAATGAAGGGGCGAAGAGCCCGGCGGCGCCTGGCCTTCTTGCCCTGGGTCCTGGGGCTTGGGTCCTGGAGCTTCGAGATCGACGGTTTCCACGGAGTGGATGGTGACGATGTTGGGGTGGTTGAGGGCGGCCAGAGTCTTGGCCTCGCGTCGGAAGCGCTCCAATCGGTCAGGCTCGTTCACCAGCTGGGGCGGCAGCATCTTCAACGCGATCTGTCGCCCCAGCTCCAGATCCTCGGCCAGATAGACCTCTCCCATTCCTCCCTTCCCGATCAACTCGAGAATCCGGTAATGAGCGATCGTGTTGCCGATCATGTCCGTCTCACCTCAAGGAGCAGCTTCACCAGTCTCTTCCGGCCTCAGTCTGCTGATCACCTCGGCATCCACCCACCAGATATCGGAGTTTCCGTTCATCGGCAAATCGTGCAAACGCTGCATGTCCGCGTAGTCGAGCCTATCGGGCGAGTGCCCCTTCTGGATCGTGGCGCGTGACGACATGAAGAAGAGGTACCTGCCATCGGGTGACACCGATGGAGACCACTCCGAGCCCTCGGCCATATTGATCCCTTCGCCCAGATTGATGGGCTCCGACCACACATCGTCAGCTGACCGAAAGACGACGTAGTAATCGACCCCGCCGAGGCTGTCGTCACGACCCCAGACGCAGACCAGCAAGTAGCTCTCATCCGGTGCGATGAAGGCGTTGAACTGGGTTTGTCCCGAGTTCACTTCCGGACCCAGCTCCTCGGGCTCGGCATAGGCACCGTCCACGAAGCGCGATCGGAAGATGGTCTCGCTGCGGCCCTCGCCACGACGGGTGAAATAGAGAGTTCCATCCCGGGTCACTGAAGGAAAGAACTCAGGGGCTGCCGAATTGACTGGCGGGCCGAGATTCGATGGCTCACTCCAGCCCCCGTCGGTGCGCTCCATGACCCAAATGTCTTCGCTGCCATGCGGCTCTGACGACCCCGGGAGAGGCCGATTCGAGAGGAAGAAGAACCGCTGCCCGTCCGGTGAGATCGCCGGCTCGAGGTCCATGAAGTGGCCTGAAAAGGGGGCCACTTCTGGCTTCGACCACCGACCTTCGACGCGTTTCACGACGAGGATGGCACTGAAATTGTGATTGGCCCCAACCACGCCAGAGTAGTAGATCTCGTTGCCGTCGGGAGTGATGGCCACATCCCGCTCCGACAGTCCGGTCGAGACGATGCCCGGTGCGAAGAGCTTGGGAGTCTGGCCCGGTAGCTCCTGTCCCAGGTAGTCACCTGTCAGATCGTAAAATTCCCCCGCTTCCGCCTCGACACTGGGCTCATCGACAGCGGGCGAACAGCCGATAGCAGCAGCCGTGACACAGGCCATCACACCCACCCAATCGGCTCGAAGCCTTCGTCGTCGCATCATCGACTCCTCTCACTCAGCTCCCGGCTCGTAGTGGTCTTCCGTGTGCCCCCTATCCTACGCCCTTCGGCCCCAATGCCGTAAACGCGCACTTCGGCGGCACTGAAGTTTCTAAGAGTGCGGATAGACTGGGTGCAGCCATCGAGAACCACGGAATCGACGAGCCGCGCTCTTGCGCCCGCGAGGCTTGGAGAAGGCATGTCCAGCTCATGATCGAGTTCGCCACTCTCTTTCTCGGACTGATCCTCGGACCCCAACAGGTCGAGTTGCTCGTCCACGACAATGTCGCGGCGATCGAAGTCGTTCTGGACCACCAAGTGGTAGGCCGCCTTAATCAGCCACCTTGGCAGCTCACCGTGGACCTTGGAGAGGAGCTTGCACCCCACGTCTTGGAAGCCGTGGCGTTTGGTAGCTCAGGCACCGAAATCGGTCGGGTCGATCAATGGATCAATACCTCGACCCAGCAGGCCCGGGTTTCGATCCTCATCGATCGAAGCACCGAGGGCCAGGGGATGCAAGCCCGAGTCGCATGGGAAAGCATGACGGAGCATCCCGAGCCCGAATCGGTCGACATCGAGCTGGACGGACAGCCTCTCGAAGTGGTTGATACCAGGCGATTCGATCTGCCGCGAGTCGATCTCGAGCAAACCCACCTCCTGCGCGTCGAGCTGCGGTTCTCCGGCAACCTCGAAGTTGGCGCCGAGGCTGTCTTCGGCGGTCCCTACACCGACAGGGTGGCCACCGAGCTCACCGCCATACCGGTCCTCGTGGCGGGACGAAGAGGGCTGCCGCCGATCAGCGAGATGCGGGACTGGTTCTCGATCTCGGGAGAGCCCCTCGAAGTCAGGGCCGTCGAGAAGGGCAGGACCGACATCATCGTGGTCCGCGACCTGGCGACGATCGAGACTCTCCGCCAGCGGGCTGCAATCGGGCCGATCACTGTCGCGGGAAAGGTAGATCGGCTCCGTGACAACTCGGTGATCATAAGCGCGGGGGGTACCGAAACACCCCGGGATGCCCTCCTGAAGGAAGACCACGACCTGCGCTTTGTCACTCCCGTGGCCCGACAGGTCGAGCGCGAACGCTACCGGTATCAGCTCTTTCCGCCTTCGCCGCGAATCTCTCGCCAAGACGGCAAACTTCTGTGGCTCTTCGCCTCCGTCCTTCCGCGCACCGCCAACCCGCAGCACCAGCGGTTGGCCGACGCCGTGGCGGTGGCAGGGATGGAGGCCGCGAAGCCGGATCGGCGCAGGTTGGTGCTCCTGATTGTCGGTCCCGACCCGGTGGATCACAGCCAGCTGTCGCCCTCCGACGCCCTTGGATTTCTGCGCCACTTGCGGGTGCCAATCGCGGTCTGGACGCCTGTGGCGAAGTCCGCGAAGGTGGGACCTTGGGGAACCACAGTGGACATCTCGAACCGCCAGAGACTCATCGGGGCCTACAAGGCCCTGTCGAAACAGTTGGACCGGCAGCGCATTGTCTGGCTGGACGGTCTTCACCTTCCACAGTCCATCACCCTGTCACCGGAGGCGAAGGGCATTCGCCTGGTCGAATGACCAAAACGCTACTGCTGGGCCCGTGAGGAGAAGTCGCGCCAGGCTTGCTCGATCTGCGTCGTAAGCTGCCGGGACGCTTCCTTGATCTGAGCTTCGTCCCTGTCCAAGAGGCGCACCTGCTCACGGCGCAACTGGAGAGCCAGCGGCTCCTCGTACTGGTTCGGATGCCCCAGTCCCAGCTGGACCCCCACGTCGTAGGCCACTTCCAGGAGCTCCTCCACGGTCTCGATCGTCTGATCGATGTCCAGCTCACGGTAGTTGTCGACCCAGGCATGGGCCCAGAAGGATACGTCGCGAAAATGGACGTAGCCCAGCATGGAATAGGGCTGATAGGCGATGGACTGGCCAACCAGGATCCGGTAAGGGTCCGACCCCTGACCCGCCGCAACACACTCGATACCGGCCAAGTCGCGAACCTGCTTGAGCTCGAGAACCAGGTCATCCGTGATCGCATCGCTCTCACCACGAATCTGGACGAGGTACTTGGTGTCCAATGCGCTGCCGATCCCCAGCTTGAGATAACCGACACGCTCCACCTTCAGAAAGCCTGCATCCAGGCTCGGATACTGGGCCCGCAGGTTGTCGAAGTAGTGCCGCATGGCCTCTAGAAGCTCGACTTGTTCCACCGCGGGAACTGGATCCGAGATCTCCTCGACCCACTCGAAGTACTTTTCACGATCGTACTCGAAGCCGGCCTGGAGCCGTCCGACAACGACCGGTTCTGGGGCCTCCACCGACGGATCCGCTAGTGCCGTCCGATATCCCAACAAGAACGCATCCAGTACCTCTTCGGCCCGATCTGTCCAACCGTGTGCCGCCAACGCCAAGCGCAAAGACACGCCGAATCTCACCAGATCCACAACCGCCGGCCCACTGGACGAGTCGTCGAAGTCCGTCAGCCCACGGCCCAGGTCGGTCACCGCATACTGCTCCAGGTGGGCATCGCCATGCAGGTTGAAGGGAGGGTACTGGGACAGGCTGCCCGCGAACTGTCGACACACGTCCTGCGTGAACTGGATGTTGATGAATCGAAGATAGCCGTGGGGGCTCTCGACGATCCTCTCGAGCAGATCCGGGTTCTTGGAAAAGTCCCGCGAAGCCGGCTCCACGAAAAGCGGATTCGACACCGCCACAGGTGGCTCCGAGTCGGTTGCCGAGCAGGAGAGGCACGCCAGACCGAGCAGGCAGGGAGCGATCCACGGTCGTACCCGAACGTGCGAGATGAGCCTCATCGAATTCCTGAACACCCTTGGATTCCCTGGTCTCAGTGTTGCGCTTCCCTTGCCGCCCGCTTCCACCTGGCCCATAATTCCCTCGGCCTCGCCGTCCTGCCCGAGAGTGCGGCGATTCTATAAGGTGCAGAGCATCGCACACGAATCTGGGGCTCCTCCCCGGGGAGTTCCTCTCGCTGACTCTCGAACCGATCGGAAGGACATGACCGCGAACCCACAAGAAGCTGCGCTGTCGGTGGTGATGGTATCCCCCGACTCTTTCGAGACCCTGAGAACGACTCTCACTGCGCTACGGCGCCAGACCGCCAGCACCCTGATGGAAGTCCTGGTCGTCGGTCCGCCCGCGGTTGGAGCCGATCTCGAAGCTACAGACTTCGGCGAATTCGCTGCGTGGCACTACATCGAGTGCGCTGCGACTCACTCCTCTGCCGAGATGAGGGTGGTTGGAATCAGGGCTGCCTCGGCACCGGTCATCGCTCTGACCGAGGATCACTGCTTTCCGGCGCGCGGCTGGGCGGCGGCTCTCATCGCCCGGCACGCCGAGCCGTGGGCTGGCGTGGGCGCACTGTTCAGGAATGCCAACCCGGGAAGCGCCGTTTCCTGGGCCAACTTCGTGATCGAGTACGGTGACTGGATCGATCCTCAGAAGGGCGGCGAGATCCACCACATCGGAGGTCACAACAGCAGCTACAAGAAGGAGCTCCTACTCGCCTATGGTGATCGACTGCCCGAGATCCTCCAGGCTGAGAGCGCCATGCAGTGGGATTTGGCGACCCGAGGTGGACGTTTCTATCTCGAACCGCAAGCCCGAATGGTTCACCTCAACTTCGCCCGATTCGGGCCCTCGATCAAGTTGCGCTACCACGGTGGACGTCTCTTCGCAGCCAATCGCGCTCGCGAATGGGGTTTCGGCAAGCGCCTTCTGTTCACTGCGGCCTCTCCGTTGATTCCACTGATCCGGACATGGCGCTCCGCCCGGACCCTGGTCAGCTCGGGGCGATCGAATCTCCTTCTTCGTGTCTTGCCGATCCTGACTGTCCTGCTGGGTTTCGACGGCTTGGGCGAGATGGCTGGATACGCCAGCGGAGCGGGTAACTCCATGCAGTGGCTCACCGGGATCGAGTTCCACCGCCAGCGCTTTCTGAAGAAGCCACAGCAGGACACCGCGGCCGCTTTGGCAACAGCCACCGAAGACAAGAACAGTTGACTCTCAGCGAACCCTCGACGCTCTACTGCCTCACTACCCTTTCGGCTCGATGAACTTCTGGAAGGGCGGATAGTTCCAGAGCGGCTGCAGAACAGGGTCGGAATGGGGAGGAGGGAACGACCCTGCCAGAGCCCGGCCGTGAGCCGCTGAATCGCGGAATAGCTGCAGCGCACGGTCCATGTCTCCACTCCAGGCGGCGATGGCTGCTCGCCAGTAGTAGGGCGCTCCCCACAGGTAGGGTCGGTCCAGCTGTTCGAACCAGCTCGAGACTTCCTGAGCCGTGACGCTGTCACCCCGGCCTGCCGCCAGGAGACCTAGGTAGCCCCTGGTGGTCAGGTCATCGGGGTCGTCCTCGGCGAGCTTTACAAACTCCTCTTCGGCCTCCTTCCACCTTGCCGCTGCGAACAGGGCCTCGGCTCTGCCGGCGCGTGCTACACGATCTGCTCCTTCGGACTCGAGGCGGAGGTTGTACCACTCCACCGCTGCTGCCGCGATCTCCACTGCCTCTTCCGGATAACCATGGGCCCCCAGCTCACCGGCAGACGCAATCATCACAGAGCCGGCTGTCTTTTCGAACACGCCGTTGCCAGCGTCAACTCCTATCAGTTCCCTGACTGTCGCGAGATCACCCATAGCGACACGCGCTCGTGCCTCCCACCAGACAGCAGACAGACGACTCGGATATAGCTCCCGAGCCAGGCGCGCTTTCTGGACCTCTTCTGCATGATCTCCGAGGAGGTGATACGCCTCCGTCAGAAAGTGCCAATAGGGAGCAAATCCTCGATAGAACCCGCGCTCGAAGTCGATGGCTTCGAGCCGCTCTACTGCCTCGCGAGGGCGATTCGTGATCAGGGCCAAAGCTCCTGCATCGAAGGCTCCGGGGCCCTGGGGATTCAGCTCTGCCGAGCGACGCATGGCTGCAAGAGCTCCTTCAAAGTCGGGCTCGAAGGTGGACACGAGTCGATCCAAGAGCAGTTGATCCAACACCGACAGGGAGCTGCGATGGGGTGCCACCTTCTGAACGAGTCCGTCAGCCGTCTCCCACTCCGAGAGATTGAGGTAGGCCATGGCAGCAAGTAGCAACGGACGAATGAAAGAGGAGTCCAGTGCGTTGGCCCTGGTCCAGCGGTTCGCTGCACCCCTGAAGTCCAGAAGAATGAATCGCTCTAGCCCCTGGGAGTACTCGTTGTAAGCCTCGTAATTGGGCAAGTCAGAGGGTCTGGCGAGCGAGGCGAGTCGCGAATCCAGACGAGTTGCCACCGAGGCCATGATCCGCGATTGCAGATTCTCGACGGCGACCAAGGGCTCTCCGATCGGTGCGCGACTCGGCTCCAGAGCGCCGAGGAGGCGCATTGTGATCGTATCGGTGACCTGGGCTGCAATCAGGATCTCCTCGCCTTGACGGTAGATGGCTCCAGTGACCACGGTACCGGCACCGGTCTCCGCTGCCAGAGCCGCTATCCTCTCTCGTTCGTCTGTCGCTCCGGTTTCCTGCGCGACAAAGCGGGCGGAGCTAACAGCCGTGATCGGCGACACCGCTTCCACCAACCCGGTCTGAGCGAGTCCGCGTGTAATCCAGTCGGAGGCCATGAGGCCCAGGCTACTCAGCGAAGGATCGCCTGTACGATTCTCGAAGGGCGCCACCAGAACCCGCCTGGCAACGAGCTTCGCCGCCGGCTCCGATGTCTCCCCAGAACGAACCACGGCGGTCTCACTGGTGTCCGTTGCCTCGTGTCGATCTCGAATCCATCGGCGAGCCGCGATACCGCAGACGACGAGCACAGCTACTGCAGCGATCACCATCAACCAGTGTCTCCATCGAGATTCAGGTCGGGGTGGGGCCTCGATACCCTTCAGTGGCCTGGTTGCGTCGCGAGCTGGGGAGGTCTCACCGCCTTTCCGAGACTCACCAAACAGCTCGTACACGGGAGGTGGGTGGTTTGGTCGACCTATCTCCTGGCGTCGGGCCAGAATCTTCTCGATCCTTGTGTGTGCTTCAGAATCGCTCTGCAGCTGCCGAAGGTCCGGATCCCACTTCAATCGGGCGGTCTCCAGCCAGCCACATTCGACTGCCTTTTCCAATGAGGCAAGGGCGTCCTTGGAACGGCTGGCCGACACCTGATAGGCCGCCAGATCGGCCCAGAATTCCCCGTCACCGTGTAGGAAGAGGCCGCTGAAATCGTAGCCCTCACGACCCCGGAACAGCGCGAGCGCTTGCTGCAGGCTTTGATCCTCCTCTCGGCGCATGCCCAAACTCCGGAAGATCCGGGCTCGCCCGAGGCGAGCCCGGATCTCTACCCAGCCGATTCCCAGGGACGTCGGAGTCGTCGAAATCTGAGAGGCGGCCCGGCGAAAGTGGTCGAGCGCCGAGTCGTGTTGGTGACGTCTTTCGGCAATCTCGCCCAGAAAACAGAGAGTCATGGCACCGTAGGATGGGCTATAGACGTGATCGGTCGCCTCAATGAGCTTCAGCTGTCTGAGGTATAGCTCCTCGGCTGTGTCCAGGTCCCCACGCCGCAGCGCCAGCTGTCCCATGTGGGCAAGCGAGCCGACGAACCTCGCCATATCGAATTCCCCTGACTCTTCGATCTGCATCGCGGTCTTCAAGTACCGTTCAGCCTCTTCGTACTCACCGCGACGACTGCAGATATCCGCCAGTACCTGATAAGCCGACTGGTACTTGGGAAGCACTTCAGTGGTTCGTCGGAGGTGTCTTGTTGCCTCCTCATAACCCTCTGTCTGGTGATCGAGAATGGCCCGAAGCCATAGTGATACGCCCAAGAAGTAGTGGGCCATGGGGTTGTCGGGCTCGAGCTCCAGGGCCCGCCGACCACTTCTCAGCGCCTCGGTGAATCGATTCTCGCGGGCGTAGACGTATGTCAACCAGAGATGGGGGTCTCCAAGCTCTGGATCGAGCTGCACGGCGCGCTCGAGTGCCTCCATGCTGCGCTCGAGGTCTGATTGCTGGGTAGCGGCAATGAAATGCATGGAGTGCAGCTGACCGAGCGAGGAGTGTGCCATCGCGTAGTCGGGATCCAACGCCAGCGCCTTTTCCAGGAACTGACGAGCCAGCTCCAGATCTTCCTTGCCCATCCTGTGGATGAGCTGTCGCGCTTTGGCGCAGTACTCGTACGCCTCCAGGTCCAAGGTTTCGGGACGCTCGATCTCCAGGGCTTCGAACTCACTGATTCGAACCCCGAGAGCCTCCATCATGGCGGTGATGATCTGGTCCTGGAGGCTGAAGATCTCCTGCATGGTTCCGTCCAGCTTGATCGACGCTTTCACTGCCTGGCTTGCCACATCCAGACATTGGGCCGTCACTCGTAGCCTGTCTCCCATCTTCTGGAAGCTTCCGCTGACGAGCCATCGAGATCCAAGGGATCTACCCGCGCTAGCCAGGTCCTCGTCGCCCGCCACTCCATTCGGCACTGAGGCGAGCGTCTGCATCACCCTTCTTCGATCCACCACCCTGAGCGAGCCGACCTTCTTGAGGTCTGCGGTCACCGACTCGGCGATACCGCCGCTCAGCCACTCGACCTCCGAGTCTCCAGAGACATTGGTGAACTCGAGCACGGCGATGGTGTTGAGACCCGGGGACAAGTCAGTCGTGACAACCAGAGTCGGCTCCTCCGGAATCTCGAGCAGGGTAGGTTGGTCATCGGCATCCGCGGCCTCGACCCGGAGCACCTCGAGGTCTGATCTCAGGTCCACGGCCGTCGGATAGCGATGGTCGGGATCCTTGGCGAGAGCCCTGCCGACGAGTCGATCGAAACCCGGTGCGATGCCCGGCCGCCGACTCGAGGGTGGTGCGGGCTCCTGATTCAACACACGGTTCAACACCGCGCCTTCGTTGTCTCCACCGAAAGCGGGCTCACCAACCAACATTTCGTAAAGGACCGCACCGAGGGAGAACAGGTCCGATCGTTGATCTGCGTCTTCGCCGCGGAGCTGCTCAGGCGGCATATAGCTCAAGGTGCCCATCGAGGTTCCCGAACGGGTGATCTTGGTGGCTCCCGACACCTTCGCCAGTCCGAAGTCCAGGACCTTCACCGTTTGGCGATCGGTAATGAAGATGTTCCCGGGTTTGATGTCCCGATGCAGAATCCCTCTCTCGTGAGCGGCCGATAGGCCCTCGGTCACCTGGATGCCGATATCCAGCGTCTCGGCAGGAGAAAGTGGCCCCCGACGGATCCTCTCCTGCAGGCTCTCACCCTGGTACAGGGCCATGACGATGAAGAGCTGGCCATCCTCGCTCTCGTCGATCTCATGGATGGTGCAGATGTTGGGGTGATCCAACGCCGAGGCGGCACGGGCCTCATTGACGAAGCGCCGTTTGAGCTCCTCGGTGGAGGCGAATTGTGGCGGCAGGAACTTGAGGGCTACCAGACGGTCCAAGCGAAGGTCCTTCGCCTTGTAGACCACTCCCATGCCGCCAGCACCCAGCTGGGACAGAATCTCGTAGTGTGTGACGGTCTTTCCGATCATCGGCGGCTCCCCGTCATCCTAACTCGTGGCCACAGGCTTGCTGCCGCAAACCAGCACGAGGGCCAGGTCCACCTCGAAGATCGTGGGCGCCCCCTCCTGCGCTCCTTTCTGAATGGCGCGACGAATCCGCTGCAGGCCCTGCGCCCAGGCCTCATCCGACAGGATCGCCAACTGAGAGCTCGCTTTGCGCTGCAGAAAGTAGTCTTCGAGGATCTCCCCACCGACAAATCGTCTCCGGATTCGCTCGACTGCCACGGTCTCGATGTTCTCGAGGCCAGAGGCCCTCATCCACTCCTTCAGCTGTTCGGCGGAGGGATAGCGTCGAAGGTCGAGCTCTCGAGCTTCAGGAAAATAGTCGTACAGATACCAGCGATCCCGGCCCGGATGAGGATCCAGTCCCACGACTGCCAGTGCACCCTGGGGGCGGAGAAATCGCTCAGCATTCAAGACGAACGAGGACGGGGCCGCCAGGTGGTGGATCGCATTGACACAGGTGACGAAGTCGATCGACGAGTCAGCAAGAGGGATCGACTCACCCGACCCACAAACCAACGCCGCCCGACCGTCTTCCACGGGCACCCTGAGCAGCATTTCCAATGAGCGGTCGAGCCCAACGGCGAGACTCGATTTCGGCGCCAACTCGCTCAGCCATCTGCCCGTGCCGCAGCCCACATCCAGGATCGTCTCGGCCTCAGTTTTACCGAGCCTCTCCTCGAGGGCCTTCGCAACCCCATCCAGTCGATTCAGCGAGTAGCGCTGATCGTAGGTCTCAGCAATGCGGTCATAGTCGACAAATCGTCGGCTCATTGGAATCTCGAACGACGAAACCTGACTATCTGGTGCGCAGAAACCCCTCTTAGCGAGAAGCCGAATCAAACAGCACTTCGTTCTCGCCCTGGCTGTCGACTAGACCTTGGATCGCCTGAACTACCAGCTGGCGGCGCACCAGCAGTGCGTTCTGATACTGGCGGAGATAGGGTCGCATGGCCTCTCTGAGCTGCGAGTCGGAGAGGCCCCGGAGACGGTCCCATACTTGCCGGTCGCAGCCGGTGATCCTTTCGGGGTACTTGAGCACCTCCTGACCCGCAAAACTGCGCGTATGGTCGATGAACCACACCTTGCCCTCTCCATCGATCAGGATGTTGCCGGGATTTCGATCCGTGTTGGCGATCAGATTGTCGAAGACCCCCATCACCTGTACCTGCTGCTCGAAAGCGACCGGGTCCTCCGGCTCGGCCCCCTTCTCTCGGCGGGAGGCATCCGTCGTCGCATTCTCGACCCAGATCTGAATGGACCCTCCCTTGCGTCGGACAGCTGGCGGAACACTCTCGAGACCCAGCAGACGACTCAGCTGATAAGCCGCTACCTCGGAGTGGCAGGAGTCCACGAACCCACCACCAGGGGAGTCCTTGACTTCATATCCCGTGCGCAGGATGGCATGAGCCTGCACACCATCCTTCTCCAGCATGATCTTGCGCTTTCTCTTGTTGGTTCCCTCTGCCAGCTTTTCCTTCCAAACGATGTCGGCCGTCTTCAGGAAGCTCTCGACGTCTTCGAAGGACTCGAACGGAAGCGGTTCTCCTTCGGGATCGAGAAAGACGACCTCTGCCTGTAGACCCGATGAAAGGCCGACAAGCGCCAGCACCAGAAGCCAGAAACCGACACCGGCCCTCGAGCCGGATCCGTGAGCGATCCTCTTCATGGCAGTCTCCTTCGTTGGGCCGATCCTACCCCATGACAAGAGGAGTAATGGCCTATGGGCTTGCAGAATCGGCGGTGAGGAAGCGGAAGGCCTGGGTCAGGGTTTCTGCGTCTGGGTGGTCGTAGTGGCTGGCATTTGGAACCTGGAAATAGACGACGTGCTCGAAGCCCTCGTCGAGCATCTTCAGATAGGTCTTGCGGGTCTGGGCGCGATTAAAATCGAGCTCGCCCGTCAGCAACACGAATCGACTCGACGATTTCACCTCGCGTAGCGCTCGCTTCGGGGGCGCAGGAAACCCAGGCGGCCAGTGAGCTCCCGGCTTGTCGGGGACCGGCAGGAGCTCCGGATAGTCGCACCCGGACAGCGAGAACCCCCCCCGAAAGACCTCCGGGTAGAGCATGGCCAATCCACTGGTAACCCTGCCTCCCCCCGAGTAGCCGCCAACGAAGATCCGATCCTCGTCGATGCGATAGAGCTGCCGCATATTGTGCGCCGCATCCAGGGCGAGGAGGTATCGATACCAGCGGGCTCGGCCGTTGCCGACCCGATCGGCCCCGACCCAGATGAGTCGACTCGCCTCGAGCGCACTCTGCATCTCCGGCGAAGCGAAGCCACCAAAAGGAGTCGGACTGATCCATACGAAGAGCCCGAAATCTGCATCTGGAGAGTACGCGGGCGGCACGAAGACCCTGAAGCTCTCACCTTTCAGGTCGTAGCGGCCGGCGTCTGGATCGATAGCCTCGACTGCAGCCAGATCGAGATCCAAGCGCTGCAGGAGCACCTCCAACGACGAGTGGGGGCTCGCCTCCTCGAACCGGACACGATAGGAGCCGGTTCTGCCCGCCTCGGGCTCATCGATGGGGACCTTGGTGCGATCGTTCGACGGAGGGTCCGCTACTGGCGACTTCGGCAAGACTGAGCCGTACTCGTCGGCCAGCTCTTCCAGCTCGGCCGGACTCTTGGCCCGTAGCTCCCTCAGGAACTCCGCAGCTTCCGGGCCTCGACCCAACTGCTCCAGCAGGTTGGAATAGAGCTGTGTGGAAATCAGATCCACAGGATCGACCACCAGCGCCCACTGAAGCGTCCTGATCGCCACCTCGAGGTCCCCCTCGAGGTAGTAGGTCCTGGCCATGGACTGCAGGATCTTGGCCCACGACGTCCTCGGAACGGCCCCAAGGGCCTTTTCATACTCTTCTCTGGCCGCCGGATACCGGCCTTGCTCCAGCAAGGTGTCGCCCTTTTCCAGCCACCGTAGAACCGACGAGGAGCTCTCGGCGAAGGCGGCCGTGACCTCGGCTAGGGGGCGCATCCAGACCTCGACTTCTTCGGAGTGTCCTATCGACGACTGTACCCACCCTTCGACAGTCATGAAATCTCGAGCCTTGATGACGAGATCCCATCGCCCTTCGGCAATGCGCCCGATCCTCCAGCGACCCTGGACGTCTGTCTCGACAGATGTCGGACCGACACCAGGCTGATCCGCGAGATACAGCGTGACTTCGGCTGCCGCTATGGGCACCTGGTCCAGGTCGGTGACAAGACCCCGGACTTCGGCCTGGCCAGCCCAGATCTGGGCACCTGCCACGGCTACGAGCAGAACCTGGAGAGTCTGGAGAAAGAGGATACGACGAAGGTAGCGACCCATCAGGCCGGCTTCTTGTTCGGGGTTTGGATTGCCGGCCGGCCGGCGGCGACGGCCTTCTTCAAGCGACTGTTAATGGCAAAGACCTCGACGCGGCCGATCTTCGCGCCCGGTCCGTCTTTCTCCACCTTGTCGAGAGTCGCCCAGGCCAGAGCTACGGGCAGGCCGGTGAACAGAACGAGTCCGTCCGGCCCCCCAGCCTGTTGAATCGCCAAGGTGTACTCCGTAGCCGCTTCGAGGTCTTGCCGGGCCAGATCGAAGACTTCTCGTCGCTCGATGTCGTAGGGCAGATAGTTGCGGCCTTCGACGCTGTCGTCGGCCGAGTCCTTGAGGATGTTGACGAGCTGCAGACCCTCACCGAAAGCCACCGACCGCTGTCGCAGGTAGCCGGCGATGGGGATCAGGTTGGGGCGCTCCAGAAGAAACAGGTCTGTGAGCATCTCTCCTACGATGCCCGCAACGATGTAGCAATAACTCTGCAGCTCGGGGATGCTATCCAGCCGCAACACACCGTCGGCACCGGTCCGCTCCACCACAGAGGCCATTCCCTCGGCCGTCCGAATCGTGTGATGGGCCACTGCCCTCTGGGCTCCCGGGCTGAGCTCGAGAAAGGCCGCGATGACATCCGGCGTCCTGTCCAATAGCTCTAAATAGCCCGCGTGTTCTGACGAGGGCTTGGACTGCCACTGACGCGACAGCTCCCGAGCCCGCTCCACAGAAGGTTGGCGCAGAAGATCGCCAAAGTCCTGCAGTGCCCGGATCTGCTGCGGTTTGTCCCACAGCACGCTGGCGTCCTCGAAAGTGTCCGCAATCCGAAACAACAGATAGGCAATCGTGACTTCACGCAGCGTGGGATCCGGCAGAAGTGGAATGGCCAGGGCAAACGTCCGACTTGTCTTGACCAGGAGATCCTGCAACAACTCGCCCTCATCCTGCCTCTGATCGCCAGCCCGATTGCGCTCGGTCACAACTGAAGCCTCGTCTCGATCACCGCTCATTTCAGCCTTCTGCGTTCCTTTGGCCGCTCATCCTAACAGCCCTCGCCCTTTGCCTCGCCGTCGATTTCTCTCGAGCGCATGTCAGCTTGGGGGCTGAGAAGTCGGAGCCGCCAACACCCTCGTTCCCTTGGCGCAATGGCCGCTCATGATCTCAGCCAGCAGCCCGGGCTGAAGGCCATTCGCTATCCAGGACTCGACTCCGAGCCCAGCGAGACGAGTCGCTGTCTCCAGACGAAGTCTCATCCCTCCCGTGACGTCGGTTCCTGAGGCCCCCTGGATCTGGTCCAGCAGGTCCCCAACGGTGTCGGGTCGCAGCTCCCCGATCGTCACGCCCTGACTGTCGTAGATGCCGTCGGTCTCGCCCAGCCAGATGCTGCGCCGAACTACCATGCCACGGGCCTGGAGTCCCTCGGCCAGGGCCAGGAAGACGGCTTCGGTCGACGCGATCGAGGCTCCCAGCTGGCGGTCCATGACGACGTCTCCATAGACCACTGGGAGCATTCCCACCTGCAGGGCGCCCAGCAGAGACTCGATCCATAGCTCGTCCGGTCTTCCTCCCGCCGAAACAAGGAAACTCGACGGCGCCAATGAGAATGCCGGAACCGAGCTCCTTAGCAGGGCGCCGAGGACCCGTCGGTTCAGGTTTGCCGCCCGATCCTGAGTCTCGGTCACGCCAAGAAGCTGATCGGGCGTTGCCACCCCCTCGTGGATGCCGTGTTTCGCAGCCGCCACATGACCGAAGGAGCCGCTACCATGACCCAGGACGAGGCGCACCCCAGCCTGCCGCAGAGCCGCGAGCTCCCCGGCCAGACGCTCGATAACATCCTCTCGCGCCGTCTCCGGTCGCCGTTTGTCGGTGATCAGGCTGCCGCCCAGCTTGACGAGAACGACTTCTATCGTCGATGCCATCGCTTCAGACCAGGTGCTCTTCAATCGTCCTGGGACCCTGCCCAACACCGTCGTAGATCAAATAACCGACTTCTGTTATCGCTCCCACCACCTCTGCCACCGCGGCTTCGGAGTCTGGCGTGCAGATCATGTGCACGTTGGCACCAGCGTCCATGGTTGCACAGACCTCGACCCCATCCTGCCGCAGGAGGCGAATGGCCGCCAGGACCTCGAGGGTTCCTGGTCTCCAGTAGAAAATTGGCGGGTGGGAAGACATGGCGATGAGGTGGAGGTCGATCGCCTCCTCTTCGACAGTCTGCGCCAAGGACGAAAAGTCCCGCGCCAGAATCGCTTGGGTGACGGTCTCGAGGCGGTCCGGAAGCAACTTCTGCCTGGGCTCGAAGTAGGGACTCGAAGGTGCCCGCTCGTGCCCCTCGCGAGAGGAAACCTCCTTGGCCTGCTCCTGGAGGACAGCTACGACATCGCGCAAGTCCCAGTGGTCCGCCGATGCCAACTGAACCGCATGCTCCTCTCCAGGTTCCTCTCCAGCGGGCCACCGAACATAGCCTCCCAGGACCGATCGAGAGGCTGATCCGGACCCACTGAGGCGTGCCAGAACGGACGCCTCTTCCCCTGAGGTCTGCTTGCCAAGGGCAGCCACCACGGCCAGTGTGAGGGCAGCGAAGCCCGATGCCGACGAAGCCATGCCGGCCCCCATGGGGAAGCTATTCTCGGTGGCGACTCGAAACGCGACTTCTTCACCAGCCCATCTGCGGAGCCGGTCAAGGTGGGGCTCGAGGCGCTGACGGAACGCTTCGGCGGCTGGCTCGAGGCTACCCTCTGCCGTTCTGAGAAGGACCGAGTCGCCCTCTGAACGTTCGATGAGCTCGACGGTCGTGCGGGTGACACACTCACGTAGAGTCATAGAGATGGAGGGGTTGAAGGGCAACGTCTGATCCCAGTCCTGCGTGCCCCAGTACTTGATGAAGGCGATATTCGCCGGTGCGACGACTGTGGCTTTTGCTGTCATCCCTCGACCTCGCAAGTCAATCCTGGCACCCCCAACTCCACATCCTGGAGATTGTATGCCGACAGACCTTTCGGCGACCGACCATCCCAGGTGTCGGGCCAGCAGACGAGAAGACAACCCGCGGCCTCGCCCGAAAGGGCCCCGGCGCCAGAGATCTTGGCGGCCCCACCAAGCGCCTCCACTTCTCGAATCGCCTGCTGCACAGATGCAGGAACAACACCTATGGCTTCCAGGCATGTCTCATAGTCTCGAATCGCCGTGATCGCTCGATCGAGATCGCCCGCCCCACTCCTCAGCCAGTCACGAAAACCGTCGACGGACGACTCCATCCGATGCAGCAACCTGTCGAAGCCCGCCTGGTCTTCGTAGGCGAGTTGCCGAACCGCCGCCACCACGTCACCCGTCGTCTCCGACGGCTGCCCTGTATGCAGCACCTGGATGCGGGAGCCAAGGAGCTGACCGCCTTCGACCGGCGTGGTGAGAAGCTCACCCCCAGAGCTCCGCTCGGCCCACAGAATGCCGCCTTGCAGCACCGTTCGGTGATCAACGCCGGAAGGCATCCCGTGCTGGCGACGCTCGACATCGAAAGCGATGCGATCGACGAGTGGCCGAGCCGCGACGCCTTCCATGAAGCACAGAACCCCGCCCACGAGCCCCACCGCCACGGCCGCCGAGCTGCCGAATCCCGAGCCGACAGGTAGGTCCGACTTCACATGCAGGGTCATCGGAGGCAGGTCGGCTCCCAGCTCGACCGCCACCTCCCCGAGAGCGAGCTCGACCAGGTGGGCAGGGTCGGAGCTTCGCAGGGCCTCGAAGCGCTCCGCTATCGGGTTCTCGGAGAAAGCTTCCCACTGGATCCGCGCAGCCTCCGCTGCTGCCGCCAACTCGGACCAGTTGCTGCGCAGCTCCCGATCCAGGTCGGGTAGCTCCACCACGACCCCTGCGGTGTATTCGGTCACCTCCACCCTCGTGCGAGGTGCTACAGCCGCTACCAGGGCCGGCCGTCCATAGACCGCCGCATGCTCCCCCATCAGAATGAGCTTGCCAGGGGTGGTGGCCAGAACGTGTCGCGGCATCAGGAACGCGCCCTCAGCGTCGAGCCTGCTTCGGGCGCCAGAGGGGAACTCTCCATCATGCTCGGGGGCAACTCTAGGTTGCGTCGGGAATGGCGCCGCGGCCGAGCTGCTCGTGGGCCCCAGCAAGGTCTCCAGAGGTGAAGGCAGCCAGCAATGAAAGCTCGCCAGCCAGGACCATCGCGCCCAGAATCTCTGCCAATCGCATCGCTCCAGCACCGGGGTTCTCGGGGTCGGCAACGGCGCCGATGACCTCCAGGGCCTCCTTTTGCGGGCCCAGTGCCGTACCACCACCGACGACACCCAACGGCACGTCCGGGAGATACACCGAGGCGAAGACGGCATCGTCGCCCCGGGGTTCGATGCAGGTCACCCCCATTGCCCCTTCGACCACCTGTGCCACGTCCTGACCCATGGCAATGAAGGCCGCAGCCAGAACGTTCGCATAGTGGGCATTGAATCCCATCGAACCGGCAGCGATCGAGCCCAGGAGGTTCTTCCGATACTGCACCTCCACCAGCGATCGAGAAGTGCTCTTCAGGCAGCGCTCGAGAATCTCGCCATCGAGCACCACTTCGGCGTAGATTCGCTTGCCCCGGCCTTCCAGGAAGTTGACCGCCGAGGGTTTCTTGTCGACGCAGAAGTTGCCCGACAGCGCTACGCAGGGAATGCCGGTGCCCGGCTCGATGAGGTCCCGCACGACTCGATCGCAAGCGATCGTTGCCATGTTCATGCCCATGGCATCCCCCGTCCGGAAGCGAAAGCGGAGATAGATCGAACTGCCAAAAGTCTGCGGCTTGATATCCAGGAGCTCGAGATGGTTACTGGTCGCCTCCGCCACCTGACGAATCTTCGAGTCGTTCTGGCGCACCCAGTCGAGAAAGCGCCGGGTGTCATCGATTCCGAGTGTGCGAAAAACCGGCGCTCGGGTCATTCCGACGTCTTCGACACGAACGACAGCGCCCCCCGCTTCACGCAGGGCTCGGCAGCCCCGGTTGATACTCGCGATCAGCGCTCCTTCGCTGGTCGCCAACGGTACGTGAAGATCCTCCTCGACACTGACCCAAGTGCCCTTGACCTTGAGCGGTCCGCAGATGCCGACGGGAATCTGCGTCGCACCGATGAAGTTCTCCGCGTGTCGCGTTGAAGCTCGCACCGGATCGAGAGTGTAGGCGGCGATGTTGTCGAGCTGGACACCGGTCATGGCCTCCAGGGCACGACGTCGGATCTTGGCTTGAACGTGAGCCGGCATCCCTTCCGGCAACTCGTGCCAGCGCCGCTCACCCTCGACCAACTGTCGAACCAGTTCCTCACGATCCACGGAATCTTGCTGTGCAGAGGTCATGGTGCTTCAATCCTCGCTAGGATGACGTAACTCGACTTGCTGTAGGGCCTCGAGATTGCGCGCCCCGGTGCAGAACATGGTGATCTCGAGCTCTCTTGTCGTGCGCCTGATCTTTCTCACGACGGCCTCGGCCGAATCATCCGCGGCGACCAGGAAGGGCTGCGCCATGCCCGCCATCTCCGCCCCGAGAGCGATCGCCTTGGCGACATCGAGGCCGTTGCTGACGCCACCGCTGCCGATGATCTGGAGACCGGGTACTCGGCGCAGCTGTCGAATGCTCGCCGGTGTCGGAATCCCCCAGCCAGCAAAGAGCTCTCCGATCTCTGTGTCCCGGGCCCGTGCGCCTTCGATTCGCGCCCAGCTCGTTCCACCAACTCCAGCCGTATCGACGATTATCACTCCGACATCCCACAGCCTGGTGGCCAATCCTTGGGAGATGCCCGACCCGACCTCCTTGACGATGACCGGCACTTCCAGACCCTCCACGATCTGCCCGACCTTGGAGATCAAACCGCTGAAGTCGCACTGCCCTTCTGGCTGGATCGCTTCCTGCAGAGGATTGAGGTGTAGCACCAGAGCGTCGGCCTCGATCATTTCCACGGCGGCTCGACACTCGTCCAGGCCATAGCCATAATTCAACTGCACCGCACCCAGGTTGCCGAGCAGGGGAATTGTCGGAGCCCACTGCCGGACCTTGAAGCTCTCGACCAGGCTGGGATCTTCGAGTGCCTTGCGCTGTGAGCCGATCCCAAGGGCGATCCCGACCTCCTCAGCAGCCTCTGCAAGATGCCGGTTGATGCGGACCGCATCGCCGGTGCCGCCCGTCATACAGGAAATCAGGAGAGGCGCTGCGATGGCTTTGTCGAGGAATCGGGTCGAGACCTCCACCTCCTGGAGATCTAGCTCGGGCAGCGCCTGGTGCTCGAAGGAGTATGCATCGAAGTAGTGCCCGTGCAACTGCATCCGGTCGTCGAGGGACAACTGGATGTGCTCGGCCTTGCGATCCCGGTCTTCGTGCGAAGTCATAATTTGTCTCGGTAGATCCGCGGCCTAGCGCTCTCGCCCACGCAGGTACTCCATCAGCCCCTCGAGGAAACTCGCTCCCGGGCCCGTCACTGCGGCCTGGTCGAGGGCCTGGTCGGCGGCCTGAAGGCGCGTTTCGATCATTTCGACGACCTGTTGGCGAGCCCCGACACCCTCGATGAGCTTCTGAACCTCTCTCACCTCCGGCTCTCGAATATCGGCGTTGCCAAGCGCCCTTTCGACGGTTTTTCTATCCGCTGGCGAGAGCTTCTCGAGGGCGCTGTGAATCAAGATCGTGTACTTGCCCTCGGCCAGATCTTCGCCTACCGGCTTGCCAACCGTCTCGACATCGCCAAACATCCCCAGGAGATCGTCCTGAAGTTGGAAGGCCTCACCAAGCCGAGCCCCGTATCGGGTCAGAGCATCGAGGGTGTCCCGTGAAGCTGCAGCCAGCAGTGCTCCCAGCTGAACCGGTCGCTCGACACTGTAGCGGCCTGATTTCATTTGCAGGATCCGCAGCAGCTCTGCCTCGGTCAGATTGCCTCGATACCCGGCTGTCATCTCCAAATACTGTCCAACAATGACCTCCTGGCACATCGTCGAAAAGCACTGCCGCACACCGTCTCTCACTGCCTCCGACATCTCGGAAGACGAGTAGAGCTCGACGGCGTACGACTCCGCCAGGTCACCGAGCAAGATACCCACAGAGGTGCCGAAGTGGCTGGAGTCTCCGTGCCATCCACGGTCGCGGTGGAACTCGCTGAACAGCACATGCACGGCCGGCTCTCCACGCCGCGTCTTGGCGTGATCCATGATGTCATCGTGCACCAGAAGATAGGTGTGCAGCAGCTCGACAGCCATGGCCACCGGCATGACAACCGGCTCCGAATCGCCGCCACAAGCTCTGTAGCTGTAGTAGACCAGGGCAGGGCGCAATCGCTTCCCATCGCGCGCCAGGAACTCCGACAGCACTCCAGTCAGCTCGTCGGCCTCCCCGAGCTCGGCGCGGGTCGCAAGGCGCTTGGCCTCGACCCAGGCCATGAGGTCGGTCTCCAGCCGATCCCGGAAAGAGACCAACAGCTCATCAAAATCGGTGCCGGCCTCTTGCGTTGCCTGCCTGCGGCCTGCCTCTTCGACACTCATCGTTCCACTCATCGGCCTGTTCGACATCAAATGGGGACTGGTATGAGTCGTTATCTTACAGCTTACCTGCAATGCTGAAAACCGCCGTGAGGGGGCTGCCCGCGACTCGGTCGACTCACCGCGTAGATTTCTTGGCTTATTGGGATGGCTTCGGGGCGTCGGTCTCCGGCTCTCCCTCCACAGTGTCGTGAAAGGGCAGGATGGCACGATCGAAACGAATGGCCTCTGGCGCCTCCCAACCCTCGACATCGCTGAACAGGAATCCGAGGGTGGCATCGCGGTTCAAGGCGCCGTGGGTCCAGCGCAGGTGGCCCTTGCCGATCTGGGCCAGGACCCCTGTGTGGGGAGCACCATACATGTATCCCCGACTCGCCGAGCAGATCACCGAGGCAGGGTTCGTAGTCAACTCGAAGGCATGAGCAATGCGATAGAAGGGATCTGGATTCTCCGCATCGATAGTGGCCTCGAAGGTGGCTTTGTCCGGCAACCAACCCTGTCGCACCAGGCCGGCCTTCTCCATCCGCTCGATCCCGTCCAGGAATTCCAGCGGGTCGCCGTGATGCGGCTCATACGACCACCAGAGCTCTCCTTCGCGCTGATCCTGCAGGAACGTGGCGCTGCCCCGATGGCTTTCGACCCGCCAGCCCTCCTCCAGCTCATAGGCGCAGAGGTCCACACCTTCGACGGCAGCCAGGATCTCGGCCACCCGCGCCTTGTTCTCGTCGACGGTGTAGGCCTCGAAGTTGGAGACCAATCCGAAGGGTGTCAGCACTACGTCTTCAGCGCCTTTCAGTCGCTTCTTGCTGCGGTACCCGGCTTGCTTGAGAGCCTTCTTGGCCGGCCTGAACACATTGATCAGAGGCTCGCCACCATCCATGCCGTGATCGGAGAAGACGACGACGTCGAAAGGACGACCGGGTGACGCCTGGCGCGCTTCCAGAATCATCTCGTCCAGCGCCTTGAAGAAGTCGACGTGCGCCTGCGGACTGATGACGTGACCCGCGATATCCGTCGCCGCAGAGTAGATCCAGAACTCCTCCTTGTCCGATTGAACGAAGTCTTCCATGGCATTGCGGAGGCGCTTGATACCCGACTTGACCGGCTTCACGGCCTCGATCGCGCTGCCCGCTACGCCCTTGCGCCCCCAATCGAAGAAATCCCGCCATGGAAACTCGATGCGGCCATAGCTGACGGCCCCACCGCCCCTGACCTTGCTCTCCTGCCAGTCGAAGAAGCGGGCTTCGTAACCCGGAGACCGCCTGAGCCCGATCGGCCCGAGGATCCCGGGCAGCGCCACGCTCGTCGAGGATGGGAACGTGCTGACCAGCCGCACCGGGCCCTCGAAACCCTGGAACAGCGCCTCGTCGCCCAGGGCCGGATTCATGACGTCAGCCGCTATCTGGTAGGGAACAGCATCCAGGGCAATGAAGAGCCTCCGCTTCGACTCCTCCTCTGCCGCAGCACCCACCGCCAGAAGGCTCACCGACAGCAGGCCGATGACCAATGCCCTCAGTGCTAAAGGCTCGAGCCAGGTTGTTGGACGTCTCATGGTCTCAGAATCTCTTCGACGACATTCGCCATCGAGACCGCACATTCTCTCAAACGGGTGCGTAGGTCCTTCAAGGGCCCAACCAGATGTGGATGGAAGATCAAATGTCGCGCCACCCTGCCTCGATTGATGCTCCCATCCGAGCTGCGAAACGCATTGAAATCGAGCGGCAGACTTTCACTTGCGGTGTCGCTGACTGCTCGCAGGACGAAATAGGGGATTCCCTTTTCCGTCGCCAGTCGCGCGTAAGTCGCCGACTCCAGGTCGACCACTTGGAACGGGCCCCCGCCAACGGACTGCCAGAGAGCTTGTTTGGCAGCAGCGTCAACCACGATCTTGTCGACACTCACCACTCCTCCCTGCACGACGTTCTTCGAAGTGAGGGCTCGCTGCAGAAGCGAGGCGTCGGGCGATGGAATCTCGCCGTGCTCGTCTCTGACCGAGTCGATGGCCACGAGATCTCCGACTGCCAGATCCGGGGAGATTGCGCCGGCGACTCCGACAACGAGAAGGGCCTCTATGCTGCGGTCTGACAAGAGGGCCGATAGCCTCTTTTCGGCGGCCGCCGCGCCCTCCCCGGTGGCCGCCAGCAAGACCTCCTGGGATTCGAGGCGCCCGCGGACCGCCGAGCCCGTAGGGAGAGCCACCCTCCTGACGTCCGAGAGCCGCTGGCGCAGAGAGTAGAGCTCCTCTTCCATGGCGGCGACGACTGCAACTCCTGGACCCGTCCGGCGCGGATCGATCTGTTCTGTCGATGACATGGGCCCCAGATCCAGACTAGCGGGTCACGTAGCCGTTGGTCTTGTACCAGTCAACGGCTCTCTGCAGGGGTTCTTCGATGGGGGTCTGGGGCAGGCCGAGCTCGCGCACTGCTTTGCTGGCGTCGAAGTACATCTTGTATCTCGATAGACGAACGGCCTCGAGCGGCACTCCCGGTGTCCGCCCGACAAGGCGACTCACTCCAGTGTCGAGAGCTGCCCAAGCGAGCGGCAGCCAATGCGGCACCTTGATCTTCGGGGCCGGCAGCCCGGTCAAGCTGCCAAGCGTCTGGTAGATCTCCCGCAGGCTCAGGTCGCGATTGCCGAGGATGTACTTCTCACCGACCCTGCCCTTTTCTGCGGCCCGAACATGGCCCAGGGCCACATCGTGCACGTCTACCAGGTTCAGCCCCGTGTCCACATAGGCCGGAGTCTTCCGATTGAGGAAGTCGACGATCATCTGGCCCGTCGCGGTGGGTTTGAGGTCACCCTCCCCGATCGGAGTCGAAGGGTTGACGATCACGATCGGAAGCCCCTTCTCAACCCAATCATCGGCGACTCGCTCTGCCAGGAACTTGCTCCGCTTGTAGTGCCCCACCATGGCCTCGAGAGTGACCGGTGTCTCCTCGTCCGCCGGTGATCCGTCAGGCTCGAGACCGAGAGCACCGACCGAGCTGGTGTAGACCACTCGCCGCGCCCCCACCTCCGAGGCGGCCTGCATCAGGTTGCGAGTCCCCTCTACGTTGGACTCGTAGAGCTCCTCGGGGTTCTTGCTGTACAGCCGGTAGTCGGCAGCGCAATGGAACACCATCTCGCAGCCTTCGACCCCCGAGCGCAGGGCACTCGCGTCCCGTAAGTCTCCCTCGGCGACCTCGACATCCAAACCGTCGAGATTCCTGCGCCGACTCTGGGCCCGAGTCAGGCATCGCACTTCTGCTCCAGCCTCGAGCAGAGACCGCAGCAGATGCCCGCCGATGAAGCCAGTGGCACCGGTGAGAAAGACCTTCATTGGATTCCCTTAGAGACTCCCTCTGGTCGAAGCGGGCGCTCTCACACCTCCCTCACCAAGCTGCGGCAAAGAAGGGACCCGTCTCAGAGGTTTCTCGTGTCAGCCCATCAAGTTCCAGGCCATCAGACGAGCCATGTCACCTGGACTGCGCGGCAGCTCCTTGACCACGGAAGCCTCGAAGCCAGAGTGCATCAGGCAGTTCTGGCACAACCGATCTTCGCGCGACTCCCAGTACTCCCAGTCGGTGAGATTCCAGAACTCCTCCCACGACCAGGTGAATTTCTTGCCGATCAGATAGCAGGGGCCCTTCCAGCCGTTGGGCGTGAAGGTCACCGTGCTCCATGGTGAGCATTTGTAGTCGCGCAGCCCGGCGGCAAACTCCAGGAACATCGGAGTCGACGTCAGCCGATACCGTTTGGAGATCTCCAGCACGCGCTGGAACTTGTCGTAGATGTCCTGACGAGTCATGAAGATGTCTTCTTCCACGGACTCGTACTGATAGCCAGGCGAGATCAACATCCCATCGATATCGAGGCTGGCCATGTATTCGCAGAGCTCTTCGACTTCGGAGATCTTCGTCTCCTTGAAGATCGTCGTGTTGGTAATGGTGTGATAGCCGAGGCGCTTCGACTCCTTGATCATCTCGACGGCCTTGTCGAACACCCCATCGCGGGCGCAAACGTAATCGTGTGTCTCCCGCATACCGTCCAAGTGGACGTTGATGGTCAACCGCTTGTGAGGATCGATTTGCCCGAAGACCTTCTCTTCCATGAGCAAGGCGTTGGTGCAGAGATAGATGTGGCGGTTGCGCTCGATAATGCCGTCGACGAGCTCCTTGAGCTCGGGATAGACCGTCGGCTCACCACCGCACAGCGACACGCCCGGCGCACCAGACTCGTCGACAGCCTGCAGGCACAGCTCGACCGGCAACCGATCCTTGAGCTTGCCGGTGTGCCGCTCGACCGCGCAACCGATGCACGCCAGATTGCAGGTGTAGAGCGGCTCCAGCATTAGGACGAACGGGTAGCGCCGGTTGCCCTGCATCGCATTCTTCATCGAATGCTTGATGTTGTCGGTCGTGATGTGCAGTGGAAATCGCATCTCTTCGTACTCCGATATTCAATCAGTTCGCCACGACTCTACACGGCACGAAGGCCTGCCTGCGCAGAGTCATCGCCACCGTTGGCAGCGACCACCTTGCGATAGGTCTCCAGGGCGAGCAATGAAAAGTAGGTTGCGTACAGATGATAGTCCAGATAGAAGACCTCTGGGAACCCGGTGCCAGTCCACCACTCGTCTTTCCAGCTACCGTCGGCCTGCTGTTGAGTCAACAGGTACTCGATACCCCGCTTGAGGTTGTCACTGTCTCGATCGCCCGTCGACATCAGGGCCAGAAGCGACCAGGAGGTCTGCGCGGCCGTGCTGGGGCCGATTCCCTTCTTGCTGGAATCGGCATAGGAGTCGGGCAGCTCGCCCCACCCGCCGTCGGAGTTCTGACAACTTCTGAACCACTCGGCGGCGCTTTGGGCCCACGGTTCTGACAGGTCCTCTCCTGCAGCCTTGAGTCCAGACAGCGCCAACCAGGTACCGTAGATGTAGTTGCAGCCCCAGCGACCGTACCAGGTTCCATCGCCCTTCTGCAGGCGGCGGATGAAAGCGACGGCTCGCCGGACGACATCCGAAGAGAGATCGTGACCGTTGGCGGACAACGCTTCGAGAGCCCGGGCGGTAATGTCCGTCGTGCTCGGGTCGATCATGGCGTTGTGATCAGCGAACGGCACGTAGGTCAGGAACTCCTTGTTGCAGTCCTTGTCGAAGGAGGCCCAGCCGCCATCGCGGTTCTGCATGCTGATGAGCCACGAGATAGCGCGCCCAGAGGCCGCCGAATAGCGCTCCTCGAGGTCCCCGGACAAGGGGCGGAGCTTGGCCACCGCCGACAAGATCTGGGCGGTGTCGTCACAGTCCGGGTAGAACTCATTGGCGTACTCGAAGTACCAACCACCCACGCAGGCATCGGGGCTCTTGATCTTCCAGTCCCCGACCTCCTTGACCTCCTTGCCCAGCAACCACTCGACGCCCTGTTCCAGCCGCGCCCTGTCTTCATGGTCGTCGCTTTCACCCAACGCATTGAGTGACAAGGCCGTGTCCCAGACGGGTGATTTGCAGGGCTCCAATCGCAGCGTGTCGCCTGTCTCGATCTCCAGCCTTTCGAGCTCCCGAATCTGGGCCTGGATGATCGGGTGATCTACCGAGTAGCCTCGGCAACGCAAAGCCATGATGGTGTTGACGATGGGCGGAAAAATGGCTCCGAGCCCGTCGCTCTTCTCGAGCCTCGGGAGAATCCACTCCTCGGCTCGCTGCAAGGCGCGGCGTCGCAGCGGCATCAAATGCCACCTTTCCGCCTGCTTGTGAATCCGATCGAGGGTTTGGAAGAACAATGACCAGCCATGGTGCAGGAGCGAGGCGCGACTGAATTGTGGTACGGCCCGTCTCGTATTCTCGACCAGCAGCTCGTCCAGCCTCGCGTGCTCAGGAACCGGACAGCTGGGCTTGTAGGCCCAGATGATGCTCAAGGGCACCACGATGGCTCGTGACCAGGAGGACATGTCGTAGATGTTGATCGGGAACCACAATGGCAGCAGCACCAATTCGGGCGGTACACCAGGGCTCTTGTCCCACTCGTATTGTCCGAAGATGGATAGATAGAGCTTGGTGAAGGAATTGCAGGCGTGCAGTCCACCCTTGCGGCGAATGACCTCTCTCGCCCTTGCCATGTGCGGCGTATCGGGATCGTCACCGACCAGCTTCAACACGAAGTAGGCCTTGACCGACGTGCTCACATCCGCGCCGCCGCCCGGATAGGCTCCCCAGCCCCCGTCGGGCAGCTGCTTGGTCCTCAGGTAGTTGGCCGCCTTCTGAACCCTCTCCTCACCAATCCGGCCCAGGAAGTGCAACAAAAGAACGTACTCGCTCTCGAGAATGGTGTCGCCCTCGAGCTCGGCGCACCAGTGACCGTCGGCCTCCTGCAGATTCAAGAGCTGCTGCCGGGCACCTCGGATCGAATCGCGAATTCGAGCCTGCCACTCCTCGGCTTCGGGCGCTGCCTGCGGCGCAACGCTCCTCGACTCCAGTACTCCCTGCGATGACATTTGATCCATGGTTCCTCGAAACTCCCCGTCACACCAATCAACGTGCACCACTGACTCGAACACAGCTGAAGCAACCCCTTGATCGGGCTGCTTCGAGCGAGTCCGAGGTAGCCGTTCCGAAAATGATGCGCTTCATGGCAACCCTGCGAAGCGCTGTGAGTTTCTATCACGGCTCCAGGACGTTTCGCTACCCTGGAATGCCACTTGAGGATACGATCAAGCGCTTAGAGGGGTTTGCATCCCAGCCCTCGGCCCCCCGTCGACAGGCCGATGGATACACACTTGCAGGAGGTGAGACCATGAAGACCCTGGCTCCGTTGCTGGCATTGACGCTGCTGCTTTCATCCTTATCGCCGCTACCGGCACAGGATCTGGATCTCATGGCCCGAGGGGACGCTGCCTACCTGCGGCGGGCCGAGGGCCACTCCGGTTCGGTTGCCCTGCCTGAGCCGATCGGAGAGTCCATTGCGGCATTTGAAGAGCTCCTGACACAGGACCCGGAGAACCTCGAAGCACGCTGGAAACTCCTCAGAAGCCTCTACTATCAGGGCGAGCACGTGCTACAGGACCCGGATGAGAGGCTCGCCCTCTACGAAAAGGCCAGAGAGATCGCCGATGTGGGGCGAGAGCAGCTCGCGATCGCCGCCGGCCTGGGCGACAACCCGGACTCCATGAAGACCGAGAAGCTGGCCGCGGCTTTGGCCGACCAACCCCAGTCTGCACAAGTCTACTTCTGGTCATCCGTTCACTGGGGACTCTGGGGACGCTATCGCGGCAAGATGGCGGCGGCCAAAGAGGGCGTTGCCAAGAAGATCCGGAACTTCTCCGAAGTCGTCATCGAGATCGATGAAGAGATCGAAGAGGCCGGGGGACATCGCGTCCTCGGGCGGCTTCACTCCGAGGCACCCAAGCTGCCGATCTTCACCGGCTGGGTAAATCGAAAGACGGCTGTCAGCGAGCTGCGGCGCGCCATCGAGCTGACACCCGATGCCCCGCTGACCCGGTTCTATCTCGCCGATGCCCTCCTGGAGCACTTTCCCGACCAGGAGCAGGAGGCCCGGGCACTGCTGAACGATCTTGTCCAGCTCGAGCCCGATCAGGCTTATGTCGTGGAGCAAACCCAGGTCATCGAAGACGCCAAGGCTCTACTGGTCTCACTCGACAACTGAGGATCTTGCCAAAAGGGTCCGCAAGAGCTCCCCCCAGATACGACGAGGCTGACGGGCTCGCAACATAGATGAAGGGCCGGCGCATCGACCGGCCCCTCAACCATCGCGCAAGATCGGGCTCCTACGGCGTGTACCAGATCGGCGAGGTGTAGGCCCGCTCCTGAGTCGTCATCGGCACCTCGTCAGGCATGTCGATGCCGAACCGCTTGGCCTCGTACGCGGTCCAGCGCGGGGTCGGAATCTCGATCACACGAGCGTAGTAGAAGGCGCTTTCTCCTGCGTCGAAATCCGGGTCCTCCCAAACAGCAATGAGCTCGGGAGAGCCGATCGAGTTGCTCCAGGTCGCGTTGGCTTCATCTACCGTACTACCAACAGCAGGGACCTTGCCGTTGGCGCCAGGCTGCCGGTCGTCGCTCCAGGCGACATCGAAGACCTTCTCGTGCAGATCACCGTTTTTGTCCATCCAGCCTTTGATGATCTGGATGCGATCCAGATTGCCACTCAGGGGATCTTTCATGGCGGCGACGAGGAAGTTCGGAGCCTTGCCTGAGGACCCCTTGCGCAGGTCCCCTCCCATCGGCACGCCTTTTTCGTAGCCGATTCCGCCAGGCATCCGAGACTCCGCATCGCTTGCTTCGAATTCCCATCCACCGAAGAACCGAACAAGAATGCGCGAGCCCGTCGTGGCGTAGACCTCCTTGCGTTGCATGGCGTCGAAGATCGCCTCGCGGGTGTTTTCCTTGGCCCAGACGCCTGCATAGCCGGAAGCCGCCTGCTGCCAGCCATAAACGGTCAGGTCCGGATCCATCGGCGACTCGATCACGATGTGCTCCCATCGATGTTCCTCGGGCTCTACGCCCGAGTGCTTGCCGAAGAAATTGTTCTCTTCGACCGCTGCCAGAGCCGTGTGCGCGTCGGTGCTGCCGATCATGCCGAACTTGTAGGGGTTGACCCCGAGCTGCTTGTCGAGCATCAGACCGGTCTTGAGCGCCTCTCGCGCGTACTCCCAGCGCAACATGTCCTCAGTCTTGACCTCGGTGCCGTCGAGGTTGGCCTTGTCCCAGGTTTCGTAGTCGGCAAACTCGTCGTCCGGCGACAGAAATGGATGTGCCTCACCATCGCCCTTGATCTGGGTGGCTTCGATCAGGGGCTCGATCGAGGCGCGGAGCTCGGCAATCTCCTTGGTCAGCGGCTTGCCGTCGTTCGTTTCGACATTGAACATGCGGCCGTTGCTCAAGTTCCCGTTATGTGGGATGGCGAGAACCTCGGCGCCTGTGTGCGCCTCGAAATTAGCCAGATACCGCCACAGGTCCTCGGGGTTCTGGCTGTCGAACTGCGAGTAAGGGACAGTCTGGTTGGCAACGCTCGAGTCACCACGGAAAATGACGTTGCGATGCAGATTGAAACCGCCGAGTGCTGTCCACTCCCAGCCGATCAGGGCGGTGAAACGGCCGGGCTCGTTGTACTTGTCGGCCAAGGCCGTGTACTCCCGCCAAGCATTCTTGACCGACTTGTCATTGGCGATCGGAGGATCGGGTTGCTGCAGCGAAGCGACAATCTCCATTGCAGCCGCAAAGACTTGATCCCGGTCATCGGTCATCAACATGTCGTACCAGCGCCTGCCCTTTTCGGTCGCGAGGATCTCGGGGTCCCCTTTGAGGAGCTGCGGCATGAGTCCGTACATCTCCGAGTGGTCGGCGATGACCAACCAGTCCAATGGCCGAGAGAGCTTGGCACGCAAGCCGTGGGTCGTCGTGATCGTCTCGCCACGCGCGAAACGGTAAGCATCCTCTTGCCCGACCCGGCACATGGTCCCCGCGTCTACCGACACGGCGGTGTGCAAATGAGTTTCACCCCAGAAGACACGGGTCGGATACTCGCGGCCGACATAGGGTGAGAACTCCGACCTGCTGACGTTCTCGATGACAGCGTCCTCGCTGGGTGTGTACTCCTGAGCCGGACCTGTCACAGGCATGGCAACCATGCCGAAAAGTGAAATCAGAATCAGTCTTGGCAACACATCTAGTTTCCTCATGTTGGGACACCTCTCCTTTCTGCTTCCGCTACTGGCCCTTCCCCAACCACGGTTCTCGATACCGACGGAGAGTAAATCCTACAAGACCTCCAAAGCCCCTGCCACTTGAGCGGCGAGTTCGAAGGACAACCCGAATACCAGAGGTCCCGGCGTCTAGGGGGCGCTGGGGCTCAGAACGACGGCATTGAGAAACAGTCGATTGGCGCCCCGCCAATAGGCCCGAAAATTGGGATCCTCTGCAAAGAGGATCACCCTGCCCTCGCCAACTCTTTCCTCATAAGCAAACAGGGTTCCCGGTAGGCGTTCGCCGCTCTCGGCCCAGACGTGCCCGGAGAGAACCAAAGGGTCTCTGCTCGAATAGCGGGCGACTGAGCGCTGGTTCGAATCGGGCGCTCCCTCCGGCTCGAGGTAGATTCGATCGGACGTCACCATGGCCGGGAGCTCGTTTCCGACTCCCGCGCTGAGCCAACTCTCCTGGTCGAGCTCGACTCTGAGGAACGCTCCTGGCACGGAAAACCGCTGAGGCTCTGGCTCCGAGGGCTGAGCCTCTTCCATCGACTCACCTTCGACCTCGGTCTCCTCGGCACCTCTACCCGGCTCCTGAGGCTCGTACCAGGTGCGCACCGCTGTGAGCTCCAGATGCTCGCGAACGAAATCGACCGCGGATCCGATGGCGACCAAACTGCCGCCGTCCTGGACCCATTGTTGAAGTCGCCGAACACCGTCCTCCCCCAGTCGGGTCGCCATCTCCTCAGCCGAGAACAGATGCGGTATCACGATGACATTGAACCGATGAATCGGCGTCGAGGCCAGGCTGCTCACGTGCCGCACAGTCACGGGGATCTCATACTGGCGATCCAGCGTGTACCAGGCCCAGCCGAACGAATAGCCATGCACGGGTTGGCCCGCCAGAATGGCGATCTCTGGCGTCTTGAATGGAATCACCTCGCTCGAACCCAGCGCTGGGTAGTCGGGCTCAGACATACCTGTATCGACTCCGAAAAGCGCCAGATCGAAGTGTTCGGCAACCTCGCGAACGTCGGCGTGAAGCTGCGCCTCGTTCTGTCCGAGGCGCAAGACAACCGAGCCACTGGACAGATCCCTGCCGGAGATACGGGTGGGTTTCAGGGTCACTGCCGCCCGGTACCCTTTCTCTCGAAGGGCCCTCAGCGCTGCCAACGAGGCGACCTGCTTTCCATCGAAGACGTAGGCGTAGCGCGGATCGGCAGACGGCATCGAGCCGACGCTCTCGACACTGGAGACCGCTTCAACTTCCAGGGCTCCGCCACCCGAGCTGCTGAAGGCCGGTTGATCGAACAGCAACGGCAGCGACCACGCCGTGATGTCGTAGAAGCGGGGGTTCTCGCCTCGATCGATCCGCTGTCGCGCCTCCTCGAGGAACTCGTCGGGCATTGGGAGCTGCGGCTCCAAAAGCGCACGAACCAGACGGTTCAGGGGCTGGGCCGCTGCCACAACATAAGTGCCCGCAGCGAAGCTTCGATTGCCAGCCTGATCTCCATACCGATCCCGGAGGCTCGCCAGCTGAGCATCCTGGCTCAACCTTCCGACCTCGATGCCGTTTCGTAGCAGCAGCGAGACGAGCTCTTTCAGCAATTGAGGATCGCCTTCCGGCGGCAGGAGGTACCGGGTGATGCCGCTCTTGCCATCCTCCACGGCTGCGCCAAGCCCCTGGTGGTAGTCCCTCAGGAGCTCCTGCCTGTTCCGCGCTGCAGTTTGGGCAGCCGTCCAAGCGGCGGTGTAGTGCTGCGTCAGGGCATCGGCGAGCTGCCGGACAGACTCGTCGGCACGCTCGAGAGCGAGCCCCCGGGTGGAGCCCTGCTCATAGAGCATGCCCACCGCTCCCTGGTAATTTCCATAGGAGCTCGTGTACCCCGGGTAGAAGAAGTTGAACCGCTCGCGAGTCATGTACTCAAATCCTGCGGCGTCAAACGCCTGCGCGTAGTCATCGCCGAAACGGACCAACCACGTCTTCGAGAACTCGGGGAAGTAGGGTCCGAATGGCTTCGATGGCGGGTCGAAGTAGAACTCCACATCGGGACCCATCTCATGCAGATCGATGACGACCTGTGGCCGCCAAGCGACCAGGGTCGGAACCCGGTACCGAGTCACGTCTTGGGTGTGAGCCCACCAGTCGCGATTGTTGTCGAAGAAATAGTGGCCGGTGCGGAACTGGATCCCTTCCCAACGGGAGAAGTCATTGGACCAATCGTCTCTCACGGCCGTCGGTTGCTTGCCGATCGTCTCGTGATTGCGGTTGGCGAAGGCATCACGTCCATCCGGATTGAGCATGGGATCCAGCAGTAGGACGGCACCGTCCAACACCTCCAGCGTCTCTGGGTCATCGCGGGTCGTCATGTGCTCGAGGAGCTTGAGGACCGCCTCCGCGCCGGAAAGCTCGAAGCCATGAATAGAGCCTCCCATGAAGACAATGGCCGGCTGATCGGCGGCCAGGGAGGCAGCCTCATCGGCACTGGTCTGGCGCGGATCGGCAAGTCGCTGCGCCGTGTCTCGAATCGACTCCAGACGGGCGTGATTGCCTGGCGACGTTACGATCGCCAGAAGGAGTCGGCGACCCTCCCATGATCTCCCCTGCTCAACGACCGTCACTCGGGGCGAGGCTTCGGCCAGGTACTCCAGATAGCTCACCATCTCGTGATGCACGGTGATCCGTTCCCCGAAGTCGTGGCCCGTGATCCCAGCGAACGACGACACCTGCCCCAGCGCGACTGCTGGGGAACCCACAACCGCCGCCAACACGAATGCCGCACACAACCCCATCGAAATACAAGTGCGTCTCATCGCTCTCCCCCTCCTGAATCTGACGGTAGAACTACGAATCGAGCGGCACTCAGCCGCTGAAGAAGAACTCCACGACATCGCCGTCCTGGATGGCGTAATCCTTACCTTCCCTCCGCAACAGTCCCAGGTGAAGGAGCTGCTGAAAGCTGCCGTGCTCCCGCACCTGCTCGAACGAGGCTACATGGGCTCGAATGAACCCACGCTCCATATCGGTGTGAATCTGCCCCGCCGCTTGCGGTGCATGAGTCCCTGAGGGAATCTCCCAGGCCTGTAGCTTTTGATTCGCCAGAGTGTAGAAGCGGATCAGGCCCAGGAGTTGAAACGAGGCCTCGATGACCCGGTCGAGACCGGTAGCCTCGAGACCGAGCTCCGCCATGAACAGGAGGCGCTCATCGGGCTCGAGCTGCATGAGCTCCCATTCGATCTTCGCCGAGACCGGCACCACGATGGCCTTCTCGGTGGCGCCAGGCCAGGGGCCCAGTTGCTCCAGGGCCTCCACGCCGGGCAATCCCTCGCCGCCCAGCTCCTGTTCTCCCACATTGGCCACATACAAGATGGGCTTGCCCGTCAGCAGGCCGAGGGCCTTCATCTCCTGCAGCGCGTCGCGGTCGGGTCGCGCGCTCCGCAGGGGAACTCCCTCCTCCAGCAGCTCGAGGTAGTGCTCGAGGCGCTCCTTGTCGCCTTTGTCGGCCTTGGCGTTCGTCTGCCACTCCTTGCGCCGCTTCTCGAGGTTCTTGCGCAGAATCTCGAGGTCGGCCAGCAGCAGTTCCGTCTCGACGATCTCGGCGTCGCGGACTGCATCGATGTCGGTAAAGACGTGCGCCACCTCGGTGCCGCCGAAGCAGCGCACCACATGAGCGATGGCATCGACCTGACGGATGGCACCCAGGAACTGGTTGCCAAGGCCTTCGCCTCGACTGGCCCCTTCAACCAGGCCGGCGATGTCGATGAACTCGAAATGGGCTGGATGACACTGCTTGGGCTCGATGACTCTCTCGAGCTCTTCGAGCCGTGGATCCGGGACCGATACAACACCCAGGTTGCTGTCGATGGTGGTGAACGGATAGTTGGAGACCTCAGCCTGCCCGGCCGAGAGAGCATTGAAGAGGCTGGACTTTCCGACGTTGGGCAGACCGACGATCCCGACGGCGAGCATCCTGAGCATTCTAGCCCGAGATGGTCGCTTCGACGTCGGATTTAAGACTTAAGCAGAACCGCTGCAGCGTCAAGGCCCTGGCCAGCTTCCTCTCCTCGTCCACCCATCACGGTGGCACGAAGAAAGGGGGCCGAAGTTCGGCCCCCTTCGATGCCCTGCGGTGCTCCTGTCTACTGGGTCTTGATCGGAGGCTCCGGTCGCGCAGGCAGCACTCTCGGATCTGCCTGCATTGCCTTCAGCACCTCTTCGACAGCCCGCTCGAGCTGTGGATCGCGGCCCTCGAGAATCGACTTCGGATCGTTCTCGACCTCGATGTCGGGCTCCACCCCGATGCCCTCGATGATCCAATTGCCGTCCAGGTCGTTGGTGCTGAACTCAGGCACGTAGATCGTTCCTCCGTCGATCAGCGGACCTCTCCCAGCGATGCCGACGACACCGCCCCAAGTCCGTTTTCCAATCAGGGGCCCGAGACCTGCCTCGCGGAAATAGTAGGGGAAGATGTCACCATCCGAGGCCGAGTCCTCGTCCAGCAGACAAGCCATGTGACCGTAGAAGGACGTCCCCGGATAGGTGTCGGGGACAGCGCTGTTGCGACCAAATCCAGTGCCCAGAGGCTTGCGAGCGAGCCGCTCGATCACCATCTGAGACACGTTGCCTCCACCATTGCCCCGTACATCCACGATCAGCCCCTCTTTGCGGATCTGCGGGTAATACCACTTGACGAATTCGCTCAGCCCGGTGTCCCCCATGTCCGGAATGTGCATGTAGCCCACCCGGCCGTCGGTCATCTCCGAGACCCGCTCGTAATTGCCCTCGACCCAGGCCAGATAACGGAGACTGGTCTCCGCACGGATCGGGTTGAAGGTGACCTTTCGCGCTCCAGCCATGGTCGGCGCGGCATTCACCGTGAGCTCCACTGGGCGGTCGGCTTTGTCTCTCAGTAGCTGGTAGGGATTCGTGCTGCCGGTGAGCTCCTCGCCGTCGATGGCTAGCACGTAGTCGCCCGCCTGAATCTTGATGCCGATCTCGGTGAGCGGTGAGCGGTACTCATCCTCCTCGTTGTGACCCGGCAGGATCCTGGCGATTCTGTACCGATCGGCAGTGGCGTCGAGCTCGAACTCGGCGCCGGGAAGGGCGACCGCGTGCCTCTTGGGAAGGTCGAAGTCGCCGCCAGAGACATAGGCATGACCGACGCTCAGCTCGGCGATCATTTCGCCGAGTAGATAGTTGAGATCGGAGCGGTGTCCGACGTGCTCCAACCAGGGCCGATACTGCTCACGCAGCCCTGCCCAATCGTAGCCGTGCATGTTCTCGACATAGAAGAAATCGCGATACCGGCGCCACACTTCGTCGAAGATCTCCGCCCACTCCTCCTGCGGCACGACCCGGCTCTTCAGGTTGGCGGTCGAGACCTCCTTGGCCGACTCCTTTCCATTCGCCGTCACCTCGTAGAGCTTGAAGCCGGACGAATGCCGTGCCAGCACCTTCGAGCCATCCGACGACAGAGCGTAGCCCTGGATGTCTTCGGCCAGCGTCTTGGCTTCTCGATCCTCGAAGGAGAAGATCTTGAGCTCGGTTTTGATGTCCGAGCCCCTGCCGTAGTAGAACGGCCCTCCTCGGGAGAAGAGAATAAAACCCTTGGCGGCGGCCAGACCTCCGTAGTTGTCCGACTCCACCGGAATTCGGGCAACTCGTTCGCCGAGCCCCTCGATGTCGATCCCGATATAAGCCTTTTCGACGTCGCCCTCTTCCTCCTCCGCTTCATCCTTCTCCTCGTCCGCATCGAGCGTTACCTCGTCGCTCTCCGGGGGCAAAGGATGCTCCACGTCTGCTCGCAGGGCCAGGGCGTAGAGGAAAGTCTCGCGATCCGTGGCGAAGTTCCACTCGAGCGACGAGATCTGGGGTGTGTACTCACGATCCGACAGATAGTAGAGGTATTTGCCTTCGGGATCCCAGGCCAGATCGAACTCGTTGAAGAGCTCGCTCGTGATCTGTTGGGTCGTCTCACCGCCGACGCTCCAAATATGAATGGAGCCGAAACCAGTCACTTCGCTGAGAATGAACGCGAGATGCCCGCCGTTGGGCGACCAGACATAGGAGTCGATTGCACCCTGCTGGTCATCCGCCACCAGCGTCACCGCCTTCGTATCGACGTTGACAACCCAGAGCTTGCCGTTCTTGTCGGTGAAGGCAATGCGCTCGCCGTCGGGCGCCCAGATCGGGGCATACCGCATGGCATCCCCATTGACTGTCAACTGTTCGGGCTCTCCCGAGCCGTCCTGATCGATGATGTAGAGCTCTTCTTCACCGGTTCCATCGGAAATGTAGGCGATTTTGCGACCGTCGGGCGACCAGCTTGCCCATTTGTCGTGGGCTCGGGAGCTCGCGGTCAGGTTGCGGGTCGGGCCCTTCTCGACGGGTGCTGTGAACACATCGCCTCGCGCCACAAACAGGGCTCTCTCACCCTTCGGGCTGAGTGCAAATCCCTCGATCCGGTCGCCGACGGCCTTGAGTGTCGGCCGCTTGTAGAGACCGTCGTCCGGCACGAAGATCGATAGCGGGCGAGAGCCACCCGCGGCGACGTCGAAGACCTGGAGCTCGCCATCCAGCTCGTAAACGATACGGCTCTCCCCGTCGTCGCCCGGCCACCGGATGTCCCAGACATCCTCCTGGGTCAACTGTTCGGTGACCTTGCTGAGGGTATCGTAGGAAAACAGGTTGTTCTTGCCGTCACGATCCGAGGTGAAGTAGATCTTCCCACCAATCCACATCGGGTCCCTGTCGGCGCGAGGGTGGTCGGTGATCTGCTCGAAATCGTAGGAATCGAGATCGAAGATGTAGAGCTCTTGAGCCCAACCCCCCTCGTAGCGCTTCCAGGTTCGGAAGTCGCGCACCAGCGGCGAGTAGACGACCTGCGTACCGTCCGGTGACAGATCGCCCGCCCCGGAAATAGGCATCGCCAGGGGCTCCGGCAGTCCCCCTTCGACCGACACCTTGAACAGGCGCGTGTCCGAGAGGTCGTAGCCATATCTCATCGACCGAAAGAGAATCCCGCTGCCATCGTGTGTCCAGTCATAGACCTGATTGTCGAAGCCCCATCTGGGAGCGAAGGGTCCCTTGGCTGGATAGAAGGTGAGCTGCCTCGGCGCACCACCCGTGACCGGCACGACGTAGACCTGCTCGTCCCCGTCGTACTGGCCAGTAAAGGCAATCCACTGACCGTCTGGAGAGAACTTGGCGAACACCTCGAGGCCCGGATGGGCGGTCAAGCGCCGGGCAGTACCCCCCGATTCTGAGGCGAGCCATAGATCACCGGCATAGGTGAAGACGACCTGGTCGCCACTGATGTCGGGGTAGCGCAACAGCTTGGTCTGGGCGAAAGCGGCAACGGCACCGACCAGCAGCAACACCATTGCGACCATGAGCACGCGGAAGCGTTTCGCTTGCATCGTGAATCCCTCTCGAGGAAATTGAATGAATCGATCCTGCGGCGCGAACCGCGCCAACCACCAGGAGTAACGAGATTATCAGCCCAAAGGTTGCATGACGCCGACGGAGTGGGAGATTGCGGCACCTGGCGCATGCCCCTGCCTCCGCTCTGTCAGGGTGGGTATGAGCGAATCACCTCACCATTTCCCGCAGCACCCCTTTCGAGGCAAGGAGGCAGGCCATGAAAATGGGGGCTTTGCCTCGGACTCTTCAGCGCCATGAGCTATTTCGCCATGTCCGGGGTCTTCGACCTACCGTTGCAGATGTGGATCTGGTGGAGAATCGATGCCCTGATCCTGTTTACCTTGGGTGGTGCCGCGATGGGCTGGGCTGGCGAGCGCTTTGCGGCAACCAACTCCTAGGGCCTTTCGGCCTCGTTCGAGTCATCCGATCGAGCCGCGAGCCTCGAACGTAGTACACCAAGCAACTCCTCTTCAGAGAGGTTGAGCATCTCCTCTCTCTCGAGGAGTCCTCGGCCCTGCAATCGACTGTGAATCGCCCCTCTCGTACGGTCGAACTGGGAGGCAATTTCACCCGTCGAAACCCCCTCTTCGAGCAACTCGATCAAGCGCCGCTCCTCCTCCTCGGACCAGCGCATGTTGCTGCGTAGAGGTTTCCCCTCCTGGCGGTTGATCTCCTCCAGGGTCATCTTCACCCGGCCCGACCGAGACTCGATCAGATCGATGGACCCGAAAAGGGCCCGAATTACGGTCGGATGGTTGTAGGGACTGTCCTCTTCGAAGCTCTCGCCTGTAATCGGGTGGGCTCCGCTGGCCAGAGAAGACAGGACTTCGACGACTTCACGTTTGTGCATGGTTGACACTCCTTTCGAGAGACCGTCCTGCCTATTCGGTCTCGTGAAGGAGCGTCTTGTTACAACGCTGTCGACCCGATCACAGCCTGTCGGCGACCAACTCGGCTACGTCTTTGACCTGCAGCGAGTCTTCCCTACCTTCGACCTTGACTGCATCGTCCATCATGATCATGCAGTAGGAGCAGGCCGTGGCAACAGTACCGGCTCCGGTTGCCGCCGCCTGTCGCACTCGAGCCAGATTCATGCGGTCCTCTTCCTCCATCTCGTACCACATGTTGCCACCGCCAGCACCACAACAGAAACTCGCCTGACGGCTGAAGTCCATCTCCACCATGGACGATTTGCCCACTGCGCCCTGGATGAGATCGCGAGGTGCATCGTACTCTCCCTGGTAGCGGCCCAAATAGCAGGGATCGTGAAACGTCACCTTGCCGTTCGTAGAACCATCGACCTTCAACTTCCCCGACTGCATCAGCTGAGAGATGAGCTGAGAGTGGTGCTGGACTTCGAAGTCGCCATCGAAGTCCTTGTACTCGGTTCCCAGAGAGTGCATGCAGTGGGGACAGGGGGTGACGATGGTCTTGAAGTCGTACTGCTTCAGGGTCTCGATGTTCTGGAGGGCGAGAGTCTCGAAGAGATATTCCTCGCCGAGGCGGCGCGCCGAGTCACCCGTGCAGGTCTCCTCCTCCCCCAGCACCGCGAAATCCACCCCGGCCTGCTGGAGGATCTTCACAAAGGCTCTGGCCACTTCCTGATTGCGGGGATCGTAGGCGCCTGCGCAACCCACCCAGTAGAGGACGTCGGCCTTCTTCTTCTCGGCCATGAGGGGGATGTCCAAGGCGGCTTCGGAGGCCCATTTCAGACGATCGGAAGCCGGCAGGGCCCATGGATTGCCCCGGTTCGTCATGCCTTCGAGAGCCTCCATCGCCTGCTCGGGAGGCTCGCCTTCGGAGAGCACCAGATAGCGACGCATGTCGGTGAAGGTGGGTACATGGTCGATGAGAACAGGGCACGCCCCCGTGCAGGCTCCGCAGCTGGTACACGACCACAGTTCCGCATTCTTGATTCGCCCGCCAACGAGCTCTTCCGGCTCCGTTTCCTTGCGGATCGTTCTCGCGTAGAGATCCTGCCGGATGTCGGTGATCAGCTTCATGGGCGACAGCGGTCGCCCAGTCGCGTGCGCCGGACAAACCGTGGTGCATCGAGCACACTCGGTACAAGAGACCGAGTCCAGTAATTGCTTCCACGTGAACTCGCTCGCCTGGTGGGAGCCGAGGGAGATGTCGTCGAAGTCGGCCTCGGGATCCTCCATCAGCTCGCTGACGTACATGGGTCTGACCAATCGGAGGCTTTTGACGTCGGTCAGAGCCACATTGACGATCACCGCCACCGAATGGAACATCTTCGTCAGAGGCAGAATGGCAATGAACAAGAGCGAGGTGATGGCATGACCCCACCAAAGACCGCGCTCGATTCCCGCCCAGGCCGAGTACGACATCAATCCAGAAAGAGGCCAGCCGATGAACGAATAGGCAGCTGTGCTCGGCTGCTCGACTGCCAGCCGGGCCGCCTCGGAGAGAAACCCTCCCAGCACCAGCACCAGCAGGAACAGGAGAATTCCGGTGTCGCCAAAGAGGTTGCCTCTCCCCCGGAAGGAGTCCTGTGGCAGCGGCTCGGGCTTCGAGAAGCTGCGCCGGGCGAGCGCCATCAGGAGACCGACGAGAAGTAGCAAGCCACCCAGATCGTTGAGCGCCGCGAACCAGGGTGTGTCCTTGGCTGGCAGGTAGGCCACGAACCAGCCTCGCGTCACGAAAAAGTCCACCGTGGTGGCGAAGAAGAGCTCGATGAATCCCCAACCGAGGCCAAAATGCATGACCGACGCGTAGGTGAACCTGCGGTTGAGGACTTTCCGTTGACCCACTCCAAAGGTGAGCGCGTTGGCCAGACTCGAGACAGGTCTCGGGTGTCGGTACTTCTCCTCCTTGCCCACCCGAACCGTAAACAACAGGCGCAGGTTGTAGCCGAAGTAGATCAGCGCCAACAGCGCCAATACGTAGAAGAGCAGCGGAATGTGATGGGTGCCAGGCATGGCGACCTCCCGTCAGACTGCCTGTGAATTGGACTGAATAGTTGGACCTGGCCAGCCATGGCCGGTCCGGAGCTCGGAGTGTATGTGTGGCGATCGCATCAGCGGCGCCCCCTGGGACCGACCCACCGTGATGCCCTGTCCCGAGCCATCGTAGCATGGCCCGTAGCGTCTCGATCAGCGGATCGCAGCCTCGATTCTGGCGGCGGAATACCGCAGGTTCTCCAGCCAATCGCGAGCCAGAGGATCCAATGGTTCGACCTGAGCTCCAAGCTCTGCGGCGATCACTCTTGCACTCCGATCGGAGAATCCCTTTTGAACGAAGATGACCCGGATTCCCTCGCGGCGAGCCTCTTCGATGGTGGCCACGAGCTGCGCTGGGCCGGGCTCCTTTCCACCGGCTTCGATCGCCATCTGGAGCAGACCGTACTCACAGGCGAGATGGCTCCAAGCCGGATGAAAGACCATGAAACGCCTTCCCTGAAGTCCTGCAAGCAGCTCGCCGATCTCGAGATCCAGCCGGTCGATGTCCGCCAGCAGCTCGTCGAGGTTCCGCCGGTATTCTGTTGCACCCGCAGGATCCAGTCGCACCAGTGCGGCCTCGATGCCTGAAGCCGCAGAGCGCATTCGCCGCGGAGAGAGCCACAGATGGGGATCCTGGCCTAGCTGACCAATCTGTCGAGCCTGGCAGGAGGACTCCGTCCCCGCCGCCATATTCACGATCGAGATTCCTGAGTTCGCTTTGCGCAGGCTCTCCAAGTGGCGCTGCTCGAAGAGAAAATCCGGGTGCCCCACCTCGACATAGAGCCTCGACCTGCCCAAAGCCACCGTCTGTTGTGGCGATGGCTCGTAGGTAGCTGGAGAAGCGCCTGGCGGCACCATGACATTGACTTCGACCCGCTCTCCGCCGATGCGCTCCACGAGGTACGCCTGCGGCGGCACGCTGACGCTAACAACGATGGGTAATTCTTCCACCAGAGCTCGATTCGCCGTCACTACGGGTGCCAAGGCCACAGCCAGAGTCACCCCCAGGCACAGAATCCCCTTCGGCATTCGATCTATCATGCGCCCTGCACTCCGCCGCAGGATCGACGGCCGTGGTGCGCTACCGCGAAGGCAATCATGATGGGCATTGTCATCGAGGACTTTCGAAGGATCAAGAGGACTTGATGACTGAATCAGCCATGCTAGCCTAGCCTGCATGGTCATGACACCTTCGACGATGTTGCCCCTGGGCACGGCCGCTCCGGAATTCAGCCTACCCGGCACCGAAGATCGCCTCGTTTCTCTGAGCGATTTCAGCCAAGCCCCAGGCCTGCTGGTCATGTTCCTCTGCAATCACTGCCCCTTCGTGAAACATATCCGGGAAGCCCTGGCGAGCTTTGGTGCCGCAGTTCAGGAAAAGGGCCTGGCCATTGTCGCCATCAGCTCCAATGACGTTGCCGCCTTCCCCGAGGACAGCCTCGCCATGATGCGGCAGGAAGCCCAAGAGGCGGGCTACACCTTCCCCTATCTCTACGACGAGACCCAGGACGTCGCCAAAGCCTACCGCGCTGCCTGCACCCCGGATTTCTTTCTATTCGATGGCGACAGCCGACTGACCTACCGTGGGCAATTCGACAACAGTCGACCTGGCAATCAGGTGCCCGTCACCGGCAGCGACCTGGCGGCCGCTGTCGAGGCCGTGCTCGGGGGCCATCGGGTCTCTCCGGAACAGAAACCCAGCATTGGCTGCAACATCAAGTGGAAGCCAGGCAACGCGCCCGACTACTTCCACAGCTGATCTGGAGCCCGCCTAGGACCCACCGGCAATCGGTACCGCGATATCCATCCAGACCGGAAAGTGGTCGCTGACATCGACTCCGGCCTCACCAGGGTGCCGCCACACTCCTCCATCCAGGATTTCAAGACCCTTCGCCGGCAGCACGTAGTCGACGCGCAGGCCCCACCCAGCCGTGTCCGTCGGATCCAGATGAGGCAGCTCGGCAGCAGCAGAGCCCGCCCTGGGAATGAAGTCTCCATTGACGCGACCATGATCGAGGAGTCTGCCGATGGCCGACTCCAAAGAGTACCCTTCATTGGGGTCGGCGTTGAGGTCACCCAGCAAGACGAAAAGCCGATCCTCCGGCAGCCCACCCGGGCCCCCGGCGTCATCCTGAATGTAGTCGGCACCATCGAGATAGTCAGCCCAGAGCCGAATCTCGTCGTGATTCCGTTTCCGGTTGCGCATTTCCGGGCCATCGAAGGCTGGCGGAGTCGGGTGGCTCGCCAGCACGTGGAGGACCAAGCCGCTCGTCAGCCGAATCGGAACATCCCAATGACTCTTCGAGCTCAACCGGAAGACTTCCCATTCGGCGGGGGAATACCAGCCTTCTCCTGTAGAAGGATCCTCGGGTTGCAGTGCACCTGGCATCCGACTCCACGCCAGTTGCTGGAAGGTACGGACATCTTCTTCCAGAATCTCCATCCCTTCGCGGACCAGCAGGGCCATCCCATACTGCCCCGGAAAGGTCCCAAAGCCCCAAGCGTCCTGCCCGTAGGCGCGGTCGTCTGAAGTCTGCTCATCCCGTCTGTCGCCGCCATTCCGACGCGGTGACTCCAGGGATACCCGACCGTCGTTGTCCAGATCCAAACCACTGGCTACACCCGTGTTTACCGGTCTCATGAAGGCTCGGTATTGGAGCGGCTCGAGTCCATCGCCCTGCGATTCGGCCAGGAACAGGTCTGCGAATCGCTGGCCATTCTGACCGGGCTCCTGCCCCTCGACCCAATCCGGTGCCCCAGGCTGGTCATAGGCGATCTCGTTGATCAGCACAATGTCCGGCCGAATCTGCTGGAGGATGGCAGCCGCACTGGCAGGTCGCGGCGATTCCCGGTCCAGCAGCTCCGATGTCCTCAGGTCCTCGATGTTGAAAGTGGTGACTCGCAACACCAATTCCTCTTCTGCCATCCGAGCCTCTCCATCCTCTGAGGAAAGTGTGCCCCCACAACCGACGGTCGAGAGAATCAGGAAACCGATTGTTAGAAACGTCTTGAGGTGCATCGGTTCAGCCTCGGGATTCCGTCTGTGCAGGGCTTCGATCCTTGGTCGGGCCGACGCCGCGCAGCTTGGCAGAGTCGCCGCTGATCAGGCGTTGCCAGAGATAGGCCGGGAGCATCAGAAGTGCCCCGAGGATGACCATGGTCGGTCCGGAAGGCAGGTCGAAGACGTAAGACAGGGCCAGGCCACCCAACGTCATGACAGCGCCGATGAGCGTCGACAAAAGGATCACGAAAAGGAAGCTGCGCGTCAACTTGAGGCTGATGACCGGCGGAATCGTCAGCAGAGCGATGACCAGGATGATTCCGACCAATTGAATCAGCAGGACGACGGCCAACGCCACCATCACCATGAGGACGGCCATGAAGATCCCCACCGGTACCCCCTGCACTCTTGCAAACTCCTCATCGAAAGAGACCGCCACGAACTCCTTGAAGAACAGCAGCACGAAGCCGAGTACCAGGATGGTGAAGAACAGCGTGACCAACACTTCCTCTTGCCCGACGGTCAGGATGTTGCCAAACAGATAAGTCATGAGATTGGGAGCGTAGCCGGGACTCAGGGCGACGAAGACGACGCCGATCGCCATCCCGACGCTCCAGAGGATCCCGATGACGGCATCCTGAGATCGAATCCACCGGCGACCGCCGACTGCCACCAGCAATGCCGACACGATGGCCACGACTGCGGCTCCGATCAGGGGTTCGACCCCGAGGTAGTAACAGACACCCAGGCCTCCAAACGCGGCGTGACTGACTCCGCCGCTGATGAAGACCAGACGCTTGACGACGACGAAGGTGCCGATGACTCCACAAAGGACACTGGCCAGCAGGGCCGCATAGACGGCCTGGCGTATGAAGTCGTAGGACCAGAGCTCGATCAGGGTCGACATGACGCTAGTGATGGTGCTCACCCAGCACCCTGTGTGGCACGCCGTGGGCCACCAACTCGACCGGGCACCCGTACACCTGCTCCAACATCTCCTCGGTGAGCTCGGAGCCGGGATGGTAGAAGAGCTCTCGATTCACGCAGGCAATCTGCTCCACCATTCCAGCGTAGGGCGTGATGTCATGCGTGATCACGACGACCGGGATCCGTCCATGCATCTCTCGCAAGGCGTCGATCACGGCGATGCGGGATTCCGGATCGATGGAACCCAGCGGTTCGTCCAAGAAGAGGATCTCGGGTTGCCCGACAAGTGCCCGCGCGATCAGGGTACGCTGCAACTGGCCTCCCGAGAGGTCCCCTATGTAGGCACCAGCAACGGCGCCGAGACCCAGGCGCTCCAATCCACGCTCGACCTGTTCGTCGTCGTCCTTCGAGTAGAAGCGCCGCGGACCTCGCGCCCCGAGTCGGCCCATTCGCACGACATCGAAGACCTTGAGAGGGAAACTGTCATCGAAATCGGTGAACTGAGGCACATAACCGATGGCCCCACGGCGGCCCGACAGATTCAACTTCACCGAGCCTGACCAGGGGCGCAAGAGCCCGAGGATGACCTTGACCAGGGTTGTCTTGCCCCCACCATTGGGTCCGATGATGGCCAGAAAATCGCCGGCCAAAATCTCTAGAGAGACAGCCTCGAGAACCGGCTTGCGCTCATAGCCGAACCAGATGTCCCGCACTTCGATGAGCGTTGCTTCTTCGTTCATTCGATGTCCTTCCACGCCGATTGGGGTCCTGCCACGACGCCTGCCTCGCCTCTGAGCAGTTTCGCGATCCACAATCCCGGGGCGGAGTGCCAAGCCTCTCGGCCTAAACCATCGCTGCGGAGCCGATCTCCGGATGCTCCTTGACGAACTGGACCAGGCGATCGAGGTACCCCAAAAAGCTGGGCAGCTCGATGCCGGTTCCGGCCAGATCCTCGACAGTATTGTCACAGGTGTAGTGAGTGGGATGCACGAAGTAGTCGATGGCAGATGACGGGATCTGCATTATTCGATAGACCCCAGGCAGATGGTCGATAGCCATCTTCGATGCTTCCCACAGGGCCGGCACGCGGATCACCATTCGGCCCGTGGCGCGACCCAGCTCACGGATCAGCTCGTCCACGGTCAGCGGATTCGGGTCAGCGAGCTGATAGACCTTACCCAGTGAATTCTTCTGGCCGCTCAGCTCTGCGATGGCATCCACAACGAAATTACTCGGCACCAGGTTGACCCGCACGGTTGTCGGATCACCCACCACAGGCAGCACAGCGACCCAAGGCTGGCGGAGAAGCCAGCGCATGACGTAGTAGGGACCGTCGTACTTCTGAGTGGCTCCGGTCCGGCTATCCCCGACCACGATCGCCGGCCGATAGATCGTTGCTGGCAGCCCTGCCAACATCCGCTTCTGAACCTCGACTTCCGCCAGATACTTGGTTTCTTCGTAGTAGTTGTTGAACTTCTGCCCCTTGACCAGGTCGCGCTCTCGAAAGATGCCGGCGTACCGACCGCTGACGTAGCAGGTGCTGACGTACTGGAACCTCTCGAGGCCAACGCAATCCGTGGCGAAATCCAACATGTGACGAGTGCCGTCCACGTTGACCATCATCCCGACGCTGCGGTCCACGCTCAGATCGTAGACGGCCGCCAGGTGGAAGATCTCGGTGACGGACTTATGGAGCTTCTTCGCCTTGGCGAGCCCCAGATTCGGCTTCGTGATGTCACCGATCAGCAGCTCAATTCGGTTCTCGAGGTGAGGGTACTCCGACACCAGGGCTGCAACCTTCCGCTCGGCGTCACCTGAGAACTTCTCCTGCACCAGGCAGATGGCAGTTTCATCCGTGGCCGCGGAGAGAATTCTGGGCAGCAGCTCAGATCCGAGGAACCCCGGAAAGCCCGTCAAGAAGATCTTCGCCATTGCACCCTCCCGGCAGTCCTCAGCGCAGGCCCGGAATCCACCGCAGCAATCGCAAGGCGCCACTCATCAGCTCGCTGTAGTCCTTTTCGCCGACCCCGGACGGCGGCGCGATGGGCATGCCTCTTTGCACCGAGATGGTCTGGGCTTCCGTGTACTTGAGAATCCCGTCGGCACCATGCCGTCGACCCAATCCCGACTCCTTGAACCCTCCCATTGGGGCATCGATCGAACCCCAGGTCGCGGCATAGGCCTCGTTGACGTTCACCGTGCCTACCTCGATGCGGTCTGCTACCTGCCGCCCCAACTCGGAGTTTCTCGTCCAGATCGAAGCGTTGAGCCCGTACCGACTTTCGTTGGCACGCCGAATCGCCTCTTCGACAGCTTCAAAGGAGCTGACCGAAACCACTGGACCAAAAGTCTCCTCGCCAAAAATCTCCATTTCGTCGGTAACACCGCAGAGCACTGTTGGCTCGAAGTAATAGGGACCGATGTCGGGTCGGGGGCGACCGCCAGCGAGGATCTTGGCGCCCTTGGAGACCGCATCCAACACATGGCTCTCCACCTTCTCCAGCTGGGCTTGCGACACCAGTGAGCCCATGTCGGCCTCGAAATCGAGCTGCGAACCGAGGGTCAACCGAGAGACCCTGGCTGCCAGGCGTTGAGTGAATCGCTCGTACAAGGACTCATCGACGTAGAGACGCTCGATCGAGATACAGAGCTGACCGGCGTTTGTGAAGCAACCGCGGATGGCACCCTCTACCGCGCTCTCCAGGTTGGCATCGGCCAGCACGATCATCGGATTCTTGCCACCCAACTCGAGGCAACAGCCGATGAGCCGCTCGGCGGCCTGTCGGGCCACGATGCGACCCGTCTTCGTGCTCCCCGTGAAAGCGACGTAGTCGACCTGCTCGATCAAAGGACTGCCCAGTTCCGAGCCCTTTCCTGTGACGATCTGAAAAAGGTCGTAGGGCAATCCCGCTTTCTGGAGGAGCTGCAAGGCCCACAGCGCCGTGAAAGGAGTTTGCTGATCGGGTTTCAAGACCGCACCATTGCCCGCCATGAGGGCCGGCAGTGCGTCCGTGATCGCCATGCTCAGAGGGTAGTTCCAGGGAGAGATGAACCCCACGACACCCTTGGGGCGATGGTGCTCCCACGTGGAGGTCAGGCCCGGCAGAGCGCCCTTCCGCTGGTGAGGGCCAAGGTGTCGCTGCGCATTCAGAGCGTAGTACCGGGACACCATGGCGACGTCGGCCACTTCCTCGAAAGCACTCATACGAGCTTTGCCGGTTTCCAGCTGGATCAGATCCAGGATCTCCTCCCGGTGGGTCAGGATCAGATCGTGATAGCGCATCAAGATGGATCCACGCTCGGCCAGGTCGGTCTCGACCCATTCCGCCTGAGCACGACGGGCCCTTCGAACCGCCTTCCTGACAGCGGCCGGCGTGCCGCGAGGATAGCTGGCCAGCCGGGTCCCGGTGCCGGGCGCGAGGACCTGCAGCGGAGGTCCCTCATCGCCAGCGAGTGGCACGAGTGCCGCCAACTGACGGAGCATGTCCCTGCTGATGGAGCCCATCTCTTCCTCGGGCAACTGGGCTGGCTCCGTGTCGATGACTGCAGTTGAAGGGCTTTCGGTCAAGGTCACCATGGGCGCTCTCCTCATCCATCCGGTGCTCCCTTTGGCACCGGGATGACAGCAACTTCCCATTATTGCACCTGGACGCGTCTGCCGCTGCTGAATCTCGACGATCAGCCCAGACTCCGACAGCGCGGCAGATCCATTCCGATGAGCTATGATTCCGAGCGAAGAAGAACCACAGGAGAGCAAGGATGAGCGCTACCGACTCGACCAGAGACAGGATAATCCAACACCTGATCGCGGCTTCCGACGAAGAGATCGACGCTGCCAAGGTGACGGATCAGACCACTCTTCGAAAGGACCTGGACCTGAGCTCCCTCCAGGCCGTCACCCTGGTCATGGATCTCGAGGATGAGTTCGGCGTCACGATCGAAGACGAAGAGATCGAATCCCTCGACACCGTGGGCGACGTCTTGGCCATGGTGACCCAGAAGCTAGAGCAGCTCGCCTGACCCATGCCGCGTCGAGTTGCCATCACCGGAGTAGGACTGGTGTCCTGTCTGGGGCACGACTACGAGCCCGTGCTGGAATCTCTGCGCGAAGGCAGAAGCGGGATTCGGGCCGTGCCGGAATGGGAGGGCAAGGGTCTCAAAAGCCTGGTGGCGGGAATGATCGACAATATCGCCGAAAAGAAAGAGGCGGCGAAGCTGTCGAAGAAGCTCACACCTGCCATGTCCGACGCCGCCCTTTACTGCTCTCTGGCGGCTCGGGACGCGGTCGACGATGCGGGTTTGGAGCAGACTGAGCTCAACAGCGACAAGACTGGATGCATCGTCGGCTCCGGAGTGGGCAGCGTCGACTCCGTGAAGAGGGCGGCCGACTTGTACTATGCCGGGCGCATCCGGCGCGCCGATCCCTACACGGTCCTGCGCTGCATGGCCAGCTCCTCGAGCGCGACGGTGGCCAACCTGTTCAAGATCAAGGGCAGGAGCTACTCTCTGAGCTCCGCTTGCGCCACGAGCGCCCACAACATAGGTCACGCCTACGAATTGATCCGCGCCGGCGTACTGGACCGCGCTATCACTGGCGGCGGCGAGGACACCGCCGAGCTGGTAGCGGCCGCATTTCAAGGACTGCGCCTGGCACTGTCGACGCACTACAACGACACGCCAACCAAGGCCTCGCGGCCCTTCGACGCCAAACGAGACGGCTTCGTCATCAGCGGCGGTGGAGGCATCGTGGTCCTCGAGGATCTGGAGCAGGCGTTGGCGCGAGGCGCTCGAGTTCGCGCCGAGGTCATCGGCTACGCCGCCAATTCTGATGGCTTCGATCTCGTGCTGCCGGAGCCTGAGGGCGCTCAGGCCGGAGCCTGTATGCGAGCGGCGATGAGCGATGCCGGGATCGAGCCCGATGTGATCGACTATGTGAACACCCACGGCACTTCTACCATCCAAGGCGACATAGCCGAGGTCAAGGCGATCCAGGCGACCTTCGGTGACCGTGTACCGCCGTTCTCCTCCACCAAGTCCATGACAGGACATGGGATCGGAGCGGCTGGCGCCCTCGAATTGATCTTCTGCATAGGCATGATGGAGAAGGGCTTCATCGCTCCATCCGTCAATATCGAAACCCCCGACCCTGCCGTCGAGGGGCTGCCTGTTGTGACAGAGACTCGTCATCAGGCCCTCACCACGGTTCTGTCGAACAACTTCGGCTTTGGTGGAACCAATGCCTCGATGGTAATCCGCCGCTTCGATGGTTGAGTCATCTGTCGCCATCGACCGCCTGCGCCATCCCGATGGCCACCTCGACCGTCAGGCCCTCCTCCAGATCCTGCCCTATGGAGAGGCTTTCCTCTTTGTCGACCGGGTGAATCGGCTCGAGACCACAGAGGTCGGAGCGGTCTATCAGATCCCAGACTCGACGCCGTTTCTCGAGGCCCATTTTGTCGGTCTTCCCCTGATGCCCGGCGTTCTTGTCGGCGAGGGGCTGGCACAAGCCGGCACGGTCATGGTGCGCTACAACCTCGAGGGGCATGCCGACAAGGACCTGTTGGCATTCCAGATCGAGAGCGCACGATTCGTGGCTCCCGTCGTGCCCGGCGACCAGCTCGAATACCGCGTCAAGCTCACAAAGCTACGCCAAAGCGCCGCTCGATTGGAGGGCGAAGCCTTTGTCGGCGAGCGCCGGGTCTGCCGAGCCGAGTTGGTCCTGGCCATCGTGGATCGTCAGCTCTTGAAGGCCGAACTGACCAAGCCCAGGGAAGAATGAAGCGCATCGCTGTACTCGCCGACGTTCACGGCAATGTTCCGGCTCTCGAGGCCGTAATCGAGGATGTCGCTCACCAGCGGCCCGACGAGGTCCTGGTCGCCGGCGACCTGGTTGGGCGTGGACCCTGCGGCAAGGAAGTCGTGAGGAGAATTGCCGAACAGCGTTGGCGCAGCGTGCGAGGCAATCACGAGGACTACCTGCTCGCCTTCCGACACAGAAAGGTCAAGAGCCGCTGGCTGGCCGCCCCCGAATGGTCGGCCGCCCGCTGGATGGCCGCCGAGCTCGACGAAGCGGCAGCCACCTTCATCGCCGGCTTACCACTGACCCTGCGGAGCAATCTAGCACCCGAGCTTCGGGTGGTTCACGGAACTCCCCGATCCAATGGTGAGGGAATCGGCCCATGGACCTCCCAGCAGCAGGTGGAGGCCCACTTTTCCGAGGTTACCGAACCCGTCCTGGTCTGCGGCCATACCCATCGACCGCTCGAGTGTCGCTTGCCGACCGGCCTGGTGGTCAACGTCGGCGCAGTCGGACTGCCCTTCAACAGAGATCGCAGAGCCCAATACGCAGTGTTCCAGCTCAGCCATGACGAGGTGGCGGTCGAGTTCCGCCGGGTCGACTACGACCTGGAACTGACTGTCCGTGACTATGAGACTTCAGGCTTCTTGCACCATGGAGGAGCTACGGCCCGCCTCCTCTTGCTCGAGCTGGAGCGGGCCGCCCCCTTTCTGGTGCCGTTTATCGAGTGGACAAGGGCCAAGGGAATCATGCCCCTGGTGTCGGAAGTCGAAGCCTTCCAGAAGTTCTACGACCCGGACGAGTCGTTTCGCGCCTTTTCTCGACGATTGAGTGAGTTGAGGAATGAACCGCAGAGCGCACCGAAACCCTCTTGAGCCCCTAAGCACCTAAGCCCCGACATGGGCTGCCGGCTACTTTTCCAGCTGCCGCCCTTCTGTCAAGCGACCGAGCAGAGCCTGATCACCCTGAAGCGCCACGCGCTGCATGTAGAGCTGAGCTCCAATCAGGCTGCCCAACTCCTCACCGCCACCAGCCCGACCCGGCCCGCCATGCAAGGTCTGGGGCATGGCGGCACCCGACCCAGGGCCTTCGCCGACCGTCGACTCGGACCCGATGTAGATGCGCCCCGTATCGCTGGCTCCAGCTTCGAGAAACTCAGCCAGCCATTCTTGGTCATCGCTGTAGAGGGAGGTTACGAGAGTGCCCCCCGCCAGGGACATGAGATTCGCAGCCACAGTAGCGCTCCCGTCATAGGTCAGGAGAGTGGCGACGGGTGCAAAGACCTCTCGGTGGTGAAACGCCCCTTCCCCACCGGGATCGGAGGCTTCGAACAGTGTCGGCTGCAGAAAAAAGCCCTTGCCGGCAGGACTCCCAACGCCATCGACTCGCTGACCGTTGCCGACGACCATCCGAGCATCGCGATGGAGTTCGACGACGCCTTCCAGGGCGTCCTCCAGTTGCTGCGCCGAAGCCAGCGGTCCCATGCGAACGGCCTCCTCAGAAGGGTTCCCGGTCACCACTGATGAAAGTCTGTCGGCTAGAGCTTCCCGGACCTCCTCGAGGTTTCGCTGGGGAACTAGTATTCGACGCACGGCGGTACACTTCTGCCCCGCCTTCTGGGTCACCTCACGCGTGACATCCTCGAGAAACATCTCGAAGACCCGACTGTTCGGTTCGATGTCTGGCCCCAGAACTGCGGCGTTGAGGCTGTCCGCCTCGACATTGAAACGACAATTCGCGGCTAGTAGCCGCTCACCCTGCCGCAGTTTGATGGCCGTCGCCGCCGAGCCCGTGAAGGCGACCACATCCTGGGGTTCCAATTGCTCCAGGAGATCTCCCGTCGAACCACAGATGAGCTGCAGAGCGCCATCGGGCAGGACGCCGGCATCGATGATGATCTCGACACACCTCTGAGCCACGAGGGCCGTCGAAGTCGCAGGCTTGGTGATGACCGGCACCCCTGCCAGAAGGGCCGCGGCCGCCTTCTCCGCGAAGCCCCAGACGGGGAAATTGAAGGCGTTGATATGAACGGCGACGCCACGCCTCGGGACCCAGACATGACGACCCCAGAAGCCGCCACTTCGATTCAGTGGCACATCGCCCCCATCGGTCATCAGTCCCCCGTCCTCGAACCCTCGGGCCAGGCCAGCGTAGTAGGCCAGGGTGGCCCCACCGCCGTCGATGTCGAAGGAGCCATCGCTCGGCGTAGTGCCGTTGTTCAACCTCGACAGATCCAGCAGCTCGTCCCTGTTCTGCCGCAGAACCTTCGACATGGCTTTCAGCAGAGCACCTCGTTGCACGAAGCTCAATTCCCTGAGCGCGGGGGCGCCTTGCTGCCTGGCATGCAGTAGGACCGCCGCAAAATCGACCCCGGTGCTAGAGGCCTGCGCGATGGTCTCTTCCGTCGAAGGATTGATCAGAGGTACAAGGTCGGCCGTTGCCTCATGCCATCGACCGGCTACGAAACTCTTGAGGATTTTCATGGTCGTCTCCTTGCACCGCGGGCACTGGGCCCGCGTCGCTCGGGCTCCGGGCAACACCGGCCAGGGAGGCTGTCACTCCTCCCGCTCGAGCTCGTTACGTATGAAGTTCTCCAGAATCTGGAGCTGCTCTTTTCTTGGCCGCAGAAACTCGACGCCTACCCGGTAGCGCAGCTCTTCTTCCACCAGATCCACTTCCGCCGCGTAGACGACCCTTCCCGCGCATTCGAAGGAATGATCATTGAGCTGTAATTCCAGTTCGACAATGGACTCCGGCTTCGGAGGCAGCTCGGTGATGATCAGCATGCCCGAGGCGCTGAGCTGTTTGACCAGAAACTTGGACTCGGTTTCGAGGGCGATCTCGCTCGCGCTCTCGACCTTGAGTCGGCCGAATATCCTCTGCTTGAGATCGAGGATGACATTCTTCTCCATGAACAGATGGAGCTCTTCCGCCGTCGTCGTCAGAATGTCATCGAAAGCGATCCCGGCGGAGTAGACGGGGACCACATCACCAGATTCCAGCTTCTCCGTCCCAGCCAGCCGGCACCACTTCACCTCTCCCTCCAGCTGGACCGAGTCAGTCCCTTCACCGAGGCGGAAGTTGTATTTCCTTCCGACTTGGAGCTGAGCGCTGGTGCGGACGGCAAACCCGCCCAGGCTCAGATTGTCGACGGTCGCCTTGACCGCATAGGAGAAGCTACCTTCCACCTCATCGGTCGGGAAGCGTGGGTAACGCCTTCTGTCGTCTTGATCGCTCATTGCAGTGGGCTCCTGATTCTATACTCTCTGAAGGCTGGTGAGACGGCAAGACCGTTCGGCTCGAGCGGCAATGGCCGGCCCGCTGTGTGAGACACGCCACATCGCAACACCCCCCCATTGGACTTACAATAGCTGCAGGTACAAAGATGGAGGCAGAAGGGTCGGTCGTCAGGGCCACCGACTTCGGCAGCCAGCGAGACAAGACATGAGTATCACCGGTAATCTCCGTACTCTCGAGCTATCGGAACTTCTGCAGTGGCTGGCCCAAGGCACGAAGACCGGCGTCTTGATCGTCGACAACGCAGACATCGAAAAGCGCATCTACTTCGACACCGGCACCATCGTCTCCTCCGAGTCAAGTGACTCGCAGGAACATCTGGGACACTTCCTGATCGAGGAAGGCCTGATCGACGAGGCGACGCTGGCCCGCGCTCTCAAACTCCAGCAGGCGACGCAGATACTCCTCGGCAAGGTGCTGGTGACCCTGGGCGCCATCACGGAGAAGGAGCTCAGCCAGGTTCTTCAGCAGAAGACTCAAGAGACGATCTACGAGCTCTTCAACTGGCCCGAAGGCGAGTTTCGGTTCGTGCCGGACGACCTGCCCGAGTTCCCCATGGTACCCATGTCGCTCGACGTTACGAACCTGGTCCTCGAGGGCATGCGGCGTATCGACGAAGAGAACCACTCAGCGGCCGGCAGGATGGAGGATCGGGCCTCCGAGGATGCACGGGAGATCGAAGAGACCCTGGCGTCGGACATTCTGGATCCCTTGAGCATCTCCTCTGTCGAGATCCCCAAGGTAGTCGATGATCTGAGTGCCTCCCGAGAACGCTCCAGCATCATCGAGGAGGACCTCGAGGGCACCATCGCTCCGAGTGTAAGAGGTTTCTACGAGACCACGGCAGCCAAGAAGGACAATCGGATCAAGCTACTTGCCGCCATCGCTGCCGGAGTTGTGGTGATCTTGATCGGAGTGATGGCCTACTTCTTCTGGCCGGCGGAGCCGAGCGAGGCGCGGACCCAGGTGACGCCTGACAGCGCCGTGCGCTTCACCAAGTTCGAACCTGCGCCAACCCTCGAGGATGTCGGTCTCTTGCCGACGGACGAGACAGAAGCCGACTCGCTGGCGACGGCCGACATCGAGCCGCCTCCCGCTGCTGCCGCCGAACCGAAGCAAGACGCAAAGCTCAAAGCGGAGTACGAACGAGAGCTGGCGACTCTTCGCAATCAGCTTCGTGACGCGCAGCGTGAGGCCGAAGCGAGCAAGACTCCACCCACAACACTGCTTGCCAGCAATTCGATTGAGACCAGCTCCAGCAGCCTGCCCGAGAGTATCGGTCGCACAACGGTAGTGGCGCCCCAGGCAGAGCCCGAGCTCGACACGCAAGATGTCGCCCCAGCCAATGGTGCGGCCGGCTCGGAGCTCCTCGACGGGGCCCTCGAAGTGGCCGATCCAGAACCCACTTCGGAACCCGACCGGCTCGCCTCCAATCCCGTGGCTTCGGCCGCTGACATCCAACTCGAGCCACCCCAGGTGGCGAGGGGCGACCTCGTTCAGCCGGGGCCGGGAGTCCAAGCGCCGACGGTCATCAAGCGACCCCAGCCGCGCTACCCCGAGACCGCGCGACGCCTTGGTCGCACAGCCGTTGTGGTCTTGCGCCTGCTGATCGACGATCAAGGGAACGTAGCAGAGATCGAGCAATCCGGAGCCAAAGCAGGCATGGGCTTCGACAGGGCGGCCTTCGAGGCGGCGGAGAAAACCACCTGGCAGCCCGCTATGGTGGGCGATGTCCCGGTCAGAATGTGGGTCGATCTTCGCATCGAGTTCAAGCCCTAGCCCCCGAACCACAGCTTCAGTGCGAAGAGGATGATCGTCACCGTGACGACCCCTCTCACCCATCGGTGTCCCTTGAGGACGGTGAGCCGTGCTCCGACCAGCCCACCGATGATCGTTCCGGCCGCCAGGGTCAGGCCCATGAGCCAATCGACTTTGCCTTGCCAGGCGAACAAAGCTAGTGACAGTGCGGTGAAGCACAGTACCGTGAGTACCTTGACGGCGTTTCCCCGCACCAGGTTCAGGCCCACGGCCGAGGTCACAGCGAGGATGAAGAACCCGACTCCGGCTTGCACGAATCCGCCGTAGATTCCCACCGCGAAGAAGGCCAAGCCAGTCAAGAGGTAGTGCCGCCGAGAGCGTTCGGCTCTCTCTTCATCGCCTTGGTTCTTTCTGTTATGAGGCGACCACAGGGTCCACACCGAGATCGTCAGCATCAATAGCGCCAGCACCCGCCTGAAAGCCTGGTCGCTGATGACCAGAGCACCCCAGGTCCCCAGGACCGCACCAAGGGTCGCCGGAGCAGCCGCCCACCACAGGGAGCTCCAATCCAGCACCCGGTGACGCTCGAAACTCCACACGGCCGCTACGTTCTGCAGGAGGATTCCGACTCGATTCGTGCCGTTGGCCATGCCGGCCGGCAAGCCGAGAAACATGAGAATCGGCAGGGTCAGAAAAGAGCCTCCACCAGCAATAACGTTGATCACGCCGGCAATCAGCCCCGATCCGAAGAGCAGTAGGTAGCCTGTCATCTCTGTCGCCGCAACTCCGCGGTCAGCGGTGGTTCCCATCGGTAGCGCTTCAAATCGACCCGGCCACCGGAGTCGAAGACCACGCCCTCTTCTTCCAGTAGCTGTCGTTGGAATCCCTCCCAACCGAGCTCGGCTCGCGGACTGACCTCACCCTTGGCGTTGATCACCCGGTGCCAGGGCAGGTCGGATCCAGGCGGCAAAGCATGCAGAGCGTAGCCGACCTGTCGCGCCTGCCCTGGCAGATCAGCCAAGTCGGCGATTTGACCATAGGTGGCGACTCTTCCCATTGGGACGCGTGCCACTTGCGCGTAAATCCTTTCGTAGGATGAAGGAGCAGCCATGGTCGCTCGCTCGTCGCTCCCGATCAGACCCGCTCCACTCGACTGGGCTGCAATGGGTACCCCTCCGATCCCACGATCCTTCAATGCAAAATGCCGACAATCGTCGCGGTGAGCCAGGAAGCCAGCGCTCCACCGAACATGGCTTTCAGGCCGACCCTGGCTAGATCTCCCTTTCTTTCAGGGGCCAGGGCACTGATGCCGCCGATTTGGATTCCGATGGACGAGAAGTTGGCGAAGCCGCACAGAGCGTAGGTCGAAATGACAATGGCTCTTTCGCTCAGAAGACCTTCCTGAATGTAGCTACCGAGTGTGCCAAAAGCCACGAACTCATTGAGCGACAGCTTGACGCCGAGAAGATTCCCCACTCTCGAGGCATCGGCCCAGGGCACACCCATCAGCCATGCCAGCGGCTTCAAGAGCGTACCGAACAGGGTCTGCAGCGAGCCCGGGAAGATCCCCTGGAACTCACCGACTGCTGGAGACATTCCACTCGCGGCATAGGCGACGTAGGTCCCACCCAGGATGCGGCCGTCGATCAATCGATCGACGAGACCCATGATCACGTCGACGACGGCAATCAGGGCGATGAACCCGATCAGCATGGCGCCGACGTTGACCGCCAGCTTGAGGCCGTCGACGATACCGTTGGAAGCCGCTTCGATGACATTGCCGCCGCTCTCGATCTCCGGCAGCTTGGCGTCTCCAGCGGTCTGCGAATGCTCCTTCTCCGGAAAGATGATCTTGCCGATGACCAACGCCGCAGGTGCCGACATGACGCTGGCCGCGACCAGATGGCCTGCCGGCACTCCCATGGCGATATAGCCAGCCAACACCCCACCCGCGATGGTGGCGAAGCCCCCAACCATGATCGTCAGGAGCTCGGATTGCGTCATGCCCGCCAGAAAGGGCTTGATCAGCAGCGGAGCCTCCGTCTGACCGACGAAAATGTTGGCGGTGCAAGAGAGGGTCTCCGCACCACTGGTACCGATAGTCCATCGCATGAAGCGACTCAGCGCTTCGATGACCTTCTGCATGATTCCGAGGTAGTAGAGAACCCCCATGAAGCCGCCGAAGAAGATGATGGTCGGCAGGACCTTGAAAGCGAACTGCATACCGAAGCCAGGCCACCCGCCTTCTGGACCAGGGAAGAAGTACTGGGAATCGGCCAGGTTTCCGAACAAGAACCTGGCGCCGTAGTCTGACAGGTTCAAAAAATTCGCGGCTCCCGTGCTGAAGTACTGAAAGGCCTTCTGACCGTGCAGGTTGGTGGCGACCATCCATCCAACGAGCACGATGACGAGCAGAGCACTCATGAACTTCTGAGCCCCGGGGGCCAGCCCGAAGCGCCTGTTGAAAAACAAGGCAACCAGCAATGCTCCGAGACCCATCAGAAGAAGCTGCGCGGGTAGCTGCGCGACCAGCGCACCGACAATGAGACTGGCGGCCAACACAACCACAGACCTGCCTAATCCGAGTCCTCCCCCTTCTCCCTTGTCATCCATCAGGTAGAAGATGACGAGAAGGCCGAGCAAGCCCATGCCGACAAAACTCCAGACGTCCTCGCGAAGAATGATGAGCGCCAGAACGAATTGCAGTCCCAGGCCCCAGAGAATGGGGCGTAGCTTCACATCCCGTCTGTAGTAGGACATGCCCCAAGCGATTCCGAGCAATGCCACGAGTCCCAGAATGCTCACCCAATTCACTGTCGAAGCTCCCAAAGTTGGTTTCCGAGTCGCACGATTTTCCGAACCTTCACGAGCAATCGGCCCAAGCCCGACCGGGCTCTCGGCCGCGAGCCATTGCCAGTACGCCGCAGCAATAGTACGTCATTCCCCTTCGGCCCGGCTCTCGAGCTCGGCTTGCCAATTCAGGGGCGGTTCCAGCAGCAACAGTGCCAGAAGCGCTCCGCGCTCCACCATGCTGTCCAACTCGATGTACTCGTGTGCTGCATGGGCGCCCGCGCCGACTGGACCCAGCCCATCCAGTGTCGGTGCATGGAGGCTGGCCACGTTGCCGTCGGAGCCACCCCCTGCCAGACACTCTTCGAGCTCCATGTCCAACTCACTCGCCACCTTCTGAGCGCGATGCCACAGCAGCCGATTGCGAGGCGTGCGCTCCAGAGGTGGAATGTCCAGATCGCCTTCCACCTGCAGGACGGCTCCAGGTGTCTCGGGCTCGAGGCGTCGAATCGCCTCCTCCACCTGGCGTGCCTGTTGGGTGGTCAGAACGCGCACATCGACTTCCGCTGTACTTTCGGGTGCGACCACGTTGGGGCGCATTCCCCCGTCGATCGTGCCGACGTTCACCGTGATCCCAACCTCCGGATCATTGAGCGCGAAGAGCTTCTGGACCACGTGAGAAAGCTCGAGAATGGCACTCACCCCTTGGCTCGGCTCGAGGCCTGCATGAGCGGCCTTACCACTCACCCTGACCCTGAACTGACCGACACCCTTGCGAGCCGTCTTCAGGGCTCCGGTCTGTCCCATCGCCGGCTCCAATACGAACACCCGATCAGCGATCTTCGCCAGGCGTTCGACACTGCGGCGCGACTCGCCACTACCGATCTCCTCGTCCGAATTGATAAGAACGACCGGCAGAACTTCGGGTTCGAGACCCTGGTTGGCGAGGGCTCGCAGCGCGAACATCATCAGCACCAAGCCACCCTTCATGTCGTAGATTCCAGGGCCTGTCATATGACCGGCTCGAATCGTGATCGGCATACTGCTGAGCGTTCCTCGGGGCCAGACAGTGTCGCAGTGGCCAATCAGGGCCTGAATAGGTTGGTTTCGGTGCCGCACTTTGGGCACAGCCAGCAAGTGGCCGCCGGTCTTGCGTCCCGGAAGTCGTCGAACCCGAAACCCGTTCGCTTCCAGCTCTTGTGTCAAAGCCGCCTGAACGTCAGCTTGCGAGGCCGGATCCACCGATGGAGACTCTGCCATGACGAGTTGCTCCAGAGACTCGTACATCTCGGCCCGACAAGAGCGCAGATCGTCCAGGATTCCTCGAGCCCGAGCCGATGGCATCGATAGGCTTCAGCGCCGAAAACCGGCGGGCAGTGGAAATGATTGGCTCATCTCGATCTTCGTGAACCGATTCGGGTGGAGGTAGGCCAGGAGGGGACGCGCCTTCAACACATCCTGATCGTCCCGATCGTCGCCCCGCAAGGCGTCTCGGTGGGCGTACGCAGCCATGACCTTGCCGGCGATCAAGCTATTGGGGCCGAAACCATCGACGATCCGCTCGAGTTCGCACTCGAGAAGCAGATACGAGTCCTGCATGAAGGCTCCGTCCGTGTAGCGCGAGGGAATGGTGGGTACGGCCCGCAATGTGGACTTGGTGCCATCTTCGCAGCGCGGGGCCGCTGCAAGGCTGGTAAGCACAACCTGATCTGGATTCACGTAGCTCACTGTGAAGCACTCTTCTCGCTTGATGTTCCGATAGGTCGAGTGGGTCGGCGCACAGACGAATCCAAAGTAGTTTTCCCAGCCCAAGGGCGTCACCATGTGTTTCGGCGCCAAGTCGACAGAGCCATCTTGTTCTGTCGAGCCGACTACCACCAGCGGTGCCACCGAGAAGACTCGCTGCCAGAATGGACGATCGACATCGAGGGAGACGAGCTGACTGTAAGGGTCTTCCGACATGATCCCTCCTCTCCTCAGGAGTCCTGCAGAACATGCGTTGAAACAGGGGAAGTCTATCAAGGGCCTCGAACCTTCCGAGGTAGACTTGCGGAGCTCAATTCCAGACCACGAGGACACGATGCAGCAGCTCTTGGATATCGAAGCCATTCTGGTCGCGGACCCGATTGCCGCCACGACGCGGGGGCGAACCATCGGACAGTCGCGGCAGGGGGCCTCGATCGAGGCCTACGTCCTGGGAGACGGTCCGCTCCGTATCAGCTTGATCGGCGGCTGCCACGCCGACGAGCCAGTCGGCCCTGCCATGCTGGCCAGACTGGTGACCTATCTAGGCAGGCTGCCCGAGACTCATCCCTTGATCCGCGATTGGCGCTGGTCGATCGTTCCGCATGTCAATCCGGACGGGGCCGCCATCAACGCTGCCTGGAGTGATTCGACCGTCCCGACCACAGACCATCTGAACGAGCCCGATGAGGCCTACGACCTGGTGGCCTATGTCCAAGAGGTCGTCCGCGAGCTACCCGGCGACGACATCGAGTTCGGCTTCCCACGAGACCCTTTGGATAGGGCTGCGAGACCTGAGAATCTCGCCGTTGCTGGTTTCCTCAGTGCCGAAGGTCCCTTCCAGCTGCACGCCAGCTTTCATGGCATGGGCCTGGCGCCCGGACCCTGGTTTCTCCTCGAGGCATCCTGGGCTGATCGCACGGTAGCGATGCGAGAGACACTACGGGACCTGGTTCGATCGATGGGCTATCGCCCGATGGACCTGGATCGCAAGGGTGAGAAGGGCTTCTACCGTATCGACGAAGGATTCTCGACTCGTCCCGACTCGCGGGCCATGGCCGCCCACTTCGAAGCACTTGGAGACCTCGAGACCGCTGCCCTCTTTCGACCGAGCTCCATGGAGTACGTGCGCAGCCTGGGGGGAGATCCCCTCACTCTGGTATCGGAGATGCCCCTATTCCTGGTGGATGACGTCGCCGAATCTCCTGACACGCCTCGATTCGAGAAGGGCACCGAGGGTCGAAAGCGCCTTCTGGCCTGGCTCCTGGAGCTCGTGTCCGACAAGCCGACCGATATCGCCAGGCAGGCGCTCTTCGAGGCCGGAGTCCACGCTATGCCGATTCGCGATCAGATGCGACTGCAGCTGGCTTTCCTCGACCAGGCCCTGTCCCTGCACGAGCCTGAGTGAGGTCCTCTCGGCGCTCGGCCGGAACCACCAGACCGATCCACAGCGCGCCGCAGAGAATCTGCACCACCGCAAAGATCAGAATCCCCGTGCGCAAGGAGATCAATCCTGATTCGAGCAGCAGACTGGCCGTGAGGATCGAGACGCTATCCGCGACGGTCACTGCCAACCACTCTGCGGAGAAGACCCGACCCCGATAGCTGTCTACGGTCCGCTTCTGTAGCAGCACCGTCGAGGCTACCCAATTGGCACCGCTCGGAGCGTGTGCCAATACCACCAGGACTGCGATGGCCAGCAGCCATGGAACGGCACCGACCGCGAAATAGCAGAGACCGGAGATCACGATTCCGATGCCCATCATGAGCGGCCAGCGCTTCTCATCAGGTAGCCAGGAACGGACTGCCACTGGTCCGATCCCCGTACCGAGTCCCCGCAGGCCGTAGAGCAGTCCGATACCCAGTGCGGGCGAGCCCGGCATCACGACCTCGCCCAACAGAGCCAGCATGTAGACCAGCGCCCCGCCGCCGAGGGACCAGCTCGATTTGGCCAACGCCATGCGTCCGACGGGTCCGTGCTCCCAGAGATACCGCCATCCCTTCGCGATATCTCCGAGAGCCGTCTTGACCGACCCTGCGGAGCTTCCCGGCTCTGTCTCTTGTGGAATCGTCGCACGCCACAGGAAGGCTGCCGAAACCAAGTAGCTCAAAGAGTCCAGCACGAAGACAACCCGGACTCCGAACCAGTCCGTGGCGACGCCACCCAGAGCTGCCCCCACCGCCAGCAAGGTCGACCAGGTGGCCGCTGACAGGGCGTTGGCGGTGAGCAGCTCACCGTCGGTCGTGACGTTGGGAATCGAGGCACTGCGGGCAGGAATGAAGACCGCCGTCAGGATCACCTGCGCGCCTGTCAGGCCGTAGATTAGATAGAGATCGCCGGCCTCATGGACCAGCAGGAAGCCCAGAACCACGACAGCGCGCAGCAGATCGGCGGCGATCATCAGCCGACGTCGGTTGAAACGATCGACCAGTAGACCCGCCAGCGGCGAGGCGACCGCGAACGGGACCATCTTCGTGAGGAACACCAGTCCCAGAGCCAGGGGCGAACCGGTCAACTCGCGAACCAGCGTGTACAAGGCTATGGCGTTGAACCAGTCGCCAAACCACGACGCCACCTCACCGAGCCAGATGCGGCGGTAGTTCGTGTTGCCGGCGAGAAGCTCGCGGTAACCAACACTGTCAGCTGGATTGCGGTCTTTCACCTCGAGGCCTCTCAAGGGTAGACCGGCAGGCGAGGCTCGGAGCTACGATTCAGGGATGCGGGGGCGGGCCAAGCCCCAATCTAGAGTCCTGGCCGTCGGTTGTCTGCCCTACTCTCCGCCAGAGTTGGCAGCGGCGTTGAAGCGCTCGACCATCATGCCAGTGATGTCGACTCGCTCACCAGCCATGAGAACCACCCCCGGTACGTTGTTGAGGATGAGATCGAACCCCATCTCGGCCCTGACTTGCTCGAAGACAGGCTCGAGCAGACCCTCGATTTCCCGCAGACTCTCCTCTTGCATCTTCTGGCCTTCGCGCTGTTTGTCGTCCCTGAACCGGCGCAAGGCGATGGTGGCATCCTCGTACTCTTTGTTGAGCTCGGCCAACCGCGACTCGGACAGAGAGTTGGCACCGTCGGCAAGCCGCTGCCGCAACTCGTTGGCCTGCTGGTTCAAGGTTGTCATCTCCTGCTGTACCTGCTGCTGGAAGCCCTCCATACGAGCCTGGAGATCCTGGCCCTGTTTCGATTGGGCGACAACCGCCTCCAGATCGACGATCGCTATCTTGATTGGCGCTTCCTGAGCCAGCAGTGGAGCGCTGCCCACGGCCAGCAACAAAACAACCATCAACGCACCTAGAACCTTCATACCTGTCATTCTTGTCATTGTCCTACTCTCCTCAATATCGCCTGTCTCGGGCCGGGAACAGCCGACCCCGGCGATTCGGTGGGCTCGACGTTACAACGGGGCCGCTTCCCAGCGCTACCCCGTCGACACAGACCCCTACTTTACTCCAACTGGCCCGGGTAGCAATTCTCGAAAATCTCGAAAGTGATGCGGCGCCTGGGGCGAAGCTGTCTTGATGAGGTACTGAACTCCGGCATTGCGAGCACAGGCGCCGTCCCTATCTTCCCGGTCGCCGATCATCAGACTTTGCTCGGGCGTCACACCGGCTCGTCTCATCAACCTCTCGAGCCCGGCAGGATGAGGCTTCAATCGATCGATCTCCGCTTCAGCCGCGGCGGCGACCAGATCCGCTTCCAGGTTCAAGGCTCGAAGCTTGTCTCGAACAGGGTAGTCCGAGAACACTCCAACCTGCCGACCGGAGCCGCGCAAGCTCTCGAACACCTGATCGATGGAGGCATATCGGCAGCACTCCAGGTGTCTCAGGGGCCGCTCCTCGAACCACTCCCTGATCACCTCGGCTACCGCCTCGGGCCTCATCGCCAATTTGGCGGCCGGCCGCTCGTACTGCAGCTTTGCGATGTTGCTGGCCTGCTCCTCCGCCAGGCGCTCTCTCGCCCGGCGGAACACGCCGATGACCCTGAACAAACCCACCGCCGGCGGATGGCGCAGACAATACAGTCCCAATTCCCGGAGCATCCGTCGCCGCAGGCAATTCTGGTCGTAGAGAGTCCCATCCAGATCGAAGACCACCAGGCGAATAGGGGACCAATCAATCTGCTCCATCCGGGCGCCCTAGTCTGTCTTCTTGCGAAACTCGTCGATGGAGATCACTTCGCCTGGCTTGTTCGGCGCCGACTTGGATTCGTCTCGTGCCGGCTCCTGGTCGGCTTCGCCGCCCCTGGCAACCTCTTCATCGTCGTCGCTCGCCGCTCCAAGCTGCAGACCAAACTCCGCATCCGGATCGATGAAGCTGGTGAGCGCCTCGAAGGGGATCGTGAGTGCCTGCTTCGCGCCTCCGAATCGCAGTGTCACTCCGAAGACCTCCTCCTCGACCGACAGGTTCCAGAACTGGTGCTGCAAGACGATCGTCATCGTATCTGGGTGACGCAGTCTCAGCCCGGCGGGCATCATGACTTCCGGGTGGTCCGTCTTGAAGGTCAAGTAGAAATGGTGATCACCAGGCAGGCCGTCTTCCGCCACGCGGGTCAAGACCTCACGCACGACACCAATGAGGGCCTCATGAATCAGCGCGGGATAATCGAACTCTTCACCTGACATGATTGGTTCCCCTGGGCGCTTCAGGCTTGGCCGTCGTCGAGAGACCCAGCCGACCTCAATCGCTCGAGATGCGCCAAGACCTGGCGTTCGGCCAGAGGTCGCACGATCTCGGGAATCTCATCATAGGCCACTTCCAGGATCTCGGCGGGTTTTCGACGACCCGTGCGCCAGGCTTCCAGGATTCTCTGCTCCCTCACCAGCCGATGGTCAAGCATCTCGACCAACTTGGCAACTGCGTTCTTGATCGCAGGTCCATGGGCCGGGAAAATCGTCTTCGGCTTCAGATCTCGCAGTCGCGCGAGCGACTTCAGATAAGCGCTCATGTCGCCCTCGGGCGGATCGATGACGATCGTGCCCAGACCGGCGACCATGTCACCCGCCAACAAGGAGCCGTCGTCCTCTACCAGAAAGCAGAGATGACCACGTGCATGCCCAGGAGTATGGAGGACACGAATCTCCATCGGTGGCTCGCCAGGCAGAGTCACCCGTTCATCATCCTGCAACTCACCGTCGACCTTCAAGCCGCGCTCCTGCAGGCGTTCTGCGGTTGCTGGATGGGCCAGAACCGGAACCCCCAGGTCCTCCCGCAGAGGCTCCACTCCTCCCACATGGTCAGGGTGATGATGGGTCAACCAGATGGCGGTGACTCGGCGATCGAGTCTTAGCTCGATTGCCTCGAGCCCCCTTCTCAGCCGCCCGACCTCCTCCTTCTGGGCAGAGCCAGGATCGATGAGAACACAATCTCTGGTCCCCAACAGATATGCGTTGGTGTAGAAGGCGGGGGGCAGCGTCAGACTGCGCTGAGGTAGCAGGAGGACGCCGGGCCGAAACTCGATCCTTCGGTATGGACCCAGATTATGCTCCCTCGGTTCTTGCAGGCGCGCGAGGCCGCCGACCGGCCCTGCCTCCTGCAGAACCCTCAAGATATGGAGAATCGGCGGCGCGGCCAACACCTCACCGTCCCGCCACCTCTGCAGAGCCATCGCCGGCTGCACCCACTCTCCCGACTCGAGCTCTCCAACGACGATCTCGGGCTGCATGGCCATGGTCTCCTGCCAGTTGAGAAGAAAGAACCGATTGTCGAATCGCATCGGGCCCAGCGGTGGTGTGAGCCAACGACCTGCGTAGACCAACTCCGAGACTTCTGGCACTAGATTGGCGCTCGACAGCAGGCCAGCAAAGTCGATTTCCTTGGACAGCAGCTGCCGACGCAATCGACGCAGCTGGGTCGCCGAAGCGGCCGCGGCGATAGGCGCCCCGGCAGGGGTTCCGAGCATCAAGCCCGTCTCCTCGAAGAGCTCTCGCACAGTGCAGATCAGCAGCCCTGGTGGGTCGATCGGGCCCAGATCGGAGACTCCGTCGAGCACCGCTTCCGGAGCCGCTCCATCCCGAGGGGCCTCGTCAAGCTCTTGAGGCTGGCCGCTGAATTCGACCTCCTGGTCTCGCTGTGACAGTCCACCTCCCGGGAAAGCGTGCCACCCTCCCATGAAAGTCAGGCTCTCGGCTCGCTTGACCCAATAGACCTCGAGACCGACGTCTGATTCTCGCCATGGAACGACCGAGGCGGAGGCCCTCGGTGGCCTGGGTTGCGGCAGTTGGGCTCCTTTCCCGACTTGCTCCAAGACCCGCTCGTAAAGACTGTCGCTATTCATGTCGTCTGCCTTATAACACAGGATGTCGGCTCATGAGCAGCGGTTGATCCTGCCGCTGTCCAAGGGGTAAATTGCGGGAACGTCGAAACACCAACGAGAGAGAATCAGATGCCAGCCTCCGAAAAACCTTCCAACCGCCTTCTCGCTTCATGGCATCGGGCCCTCCACCTGCCAGCCGGTAAGGTTCTTTTCAGCTACCAGCTGGGTAGGCGGGTACCCTACTCGGGATCCATCAAAGCCAGGGTCGAGGCATTGAGTGCCGGCTATGCCAAGGTGCGGATGGCCGATCGACACCGCTTGAGAAACCACTTCGATTCGATCCATGCCGTGGCCATGACCAATCTGGGCGAACTGGCTAGCGGCTTGGCGATGACAGCAGCACTGCCCGAGCAGCTCAGAGGCATACCCGTACACTTCACTGTCGAGTTCGATAAGAAGGCCCGGGGCGAGATCGTGGCTGAAGGCCGGGCACCGATACCCGACACTACAGAGAAGACGGAGTACGAGGTGGAAGCCATCCTGGAAGACGAAACCGGTTCCCGGGTCGCTCGCTTCACGGCCCGATGGGTCGTCGGCCCCAGGACCTGATCGCGACCGACTTTCCCGACTCATGCCTCGTTTCCCACACGTATCTCCTTCGGTCGCCTCCATCCAAGGCTCCGTCTACACCGCCCTGGCACACAGGCTGGCCACCTACGAGGGCGAAATCTATCCGTTCCATATCGGCGACACCTGGATGGAGCCAGCTGAAGGCCTGCGAATGGAAGACCTGCGAGTCCAAGATCATCCGGGAATGCACCGCTACTCGAAGCCGCAGGGACTACCGGAGCTCCTGGATGCCATCGCCGAGCGTACTTGCGAGCGCACGGGAGAGCCGACAGTGCGAGACAACGTCCTGGTCGCCGCCGGCGCTACAGGGGCACTCGGGGCCGTCATCGGTGCTCTGGTCGAGCCCGGCGACGAGGTGCTCATCCTGGCACCCCATTGGCCACTGATTGCCGGCATCGCTCGCTCGTTCCACGGCCTACCGGTAGCGGTACCTTTCATTGGCCAGGCGGACTCGCCCGAGTCGGCTGTCGAAGCCGTAGCCTCCCTCTTGTCCGAAAAGAGCGTCGCCCTTTATCTCAGCACCCCGAACAATCCTAGCGGTCAGACCATCCCAAATGCCTGGCTCGAATCCCTGGCTCGGTGGTGCGCAGACCACGATTTGTGGCTGCTCGCCGACGAGGTCTACGAAGACTACGTCTACGAGGGCGTGCATGCCTACACTCGGCCCTTGGCACCAGAGCGTACCTTCTCTGTCCATTCCTTCTCCAAGGCCTACGGGATGGCCGGCAACCGTTGCGGCTACGTCGTCGGCCCGGAGGCGGCAGTGACCGAGTTGCGCAAAGTCAGTATCCACACTTTCTACTCGACGCCCACCGCCTCCCAACTGGTCGCCCTCAAGGCGATTCAGGGCCTGGGTGATCCATGGGTCGAGCGCGCCCGAGAGCGCTATCGAGTACTGGGCAACACGACGGCCGACACATTGGGTGTGGCACGACCTCAGGGCAGCACTTTTCTCTTCCTCGACGTCGCTGACCGACTAGATCATCGAGGCTTGAGTGGCTTCCTCGAGACTTGCGTCGATCACGGCTTGTTCGTGGCGCCAGGTCCCAGTTTCGGTCCCTATCCCACCCACATTCGGATCTGCTACACCGCGGCTCCGCCCGCGATCGTCGAGCGGGGGGTCGGCGTCCTGGCGGAGATCCTGGGAAAATAGTCGACGCGATTCCCAAGTCGTGAAACGACAACCCGTGTCCTCATAGGAGCAACGTGTGCCCAATAGCATCTCGATCCGCCGCAGCCTTCTGACCAACCTGGTAGCCATCGTCCTGCTGTTGGGCGCGGGGATCTTCACCATGATGGCTCTTGGTGCGAATCGGGCTGTTACCGACCTCTCAGGCGCGCTGATTCAACAGGCCAGTCGGCGCACCGATGTCAAACTGCGCAGCTTCTTCGAGCCAGTCACCAGACAGGTGTCGGGGCTCAGGACCTGGGCCCGAGCCGGCCTTGTCCAGCTCGACGATCCGAACCAGATGCGTCGTCTCCTGACTCCTCTGCTGGAGGAGATTCCATGGGCCTCGGCGGTGTTCATCGCGGACGACCGCGGCAACGAGTTCCTCCTTCGAGCTACCGAGGATGGATGGTCGACTCGAGAAATCCGCCGCGCCGAGTGGGCGGATCGGGCCCTCATTGAGGATTGGAGCCGGGACGGTGGTGAACCGACGAGTCGGGAAGAGACTGTCGAGTACGACCCGCGAACGCGTCCCTGGTACCTGAGCTCCGTCCAGGCGCTGGATGCGGCCGACACGAAGGGTTCCGAGCCCGGGGTCCAGTGGACCGATCCGTATCTCTTCTTCAGTACCGGTCAGCCAGGAATCACTGCATCCGGTGCTTTGAGAGATCTCACTGGCGGCATCACCGTCGTCGGCATGGACATCGATCTGACCGAGATCTCCCTCTTCACCAGCTCGATCCGCCTGCTGGATGAGGGGTCGGTGTTCGTGCTCACAGAAGACAATCGGCTGATCGGAGTACCACGAGACCCACGGCGTGGGAACGAGATCTCAGACCTCCAAGAATTGCTGCTACAGCACCCGGAAGAGCTCGGCACCAAAGCAGCCCGAGACGCCTCCGAACAACTCTTGAGCAGCTCGGAGCAGTGGGAGAAACCGATTCGCTTGGTCAGCGAAGGCGAAGCCTGGTGGGGCCAGGTTCATCCCTACCAACTGACACCGGATCAGCGGCTCCTCATCGGTGTCGCCGTACCCGAAGACGACATCTTGGGCAACATCAAAGCACAGGGTTACTGGGTGATCGCGATCACCCTGGGTGTGCTCGGCATCGCCACCTGGCGAGCTGCCTACATGGCCAAGCGCTACAGCCGTCCCATCGAGGCACTGGTCGACGAAAGTGAGCGCATCAGTACCGGAGATCTCGAACCTGGTCCAACCATTGCCTCCAGGATCACAGAAGTGCGACAGCTGGCGACGGCTCACGAGCAGATGAGAACCGGTCTCAAGACCCTTCTCAAACTCGAACATGATCTTCAGCTGGCCCGCCAGATTCAGGAGAACGCATTACCGAAGCAACTGCCCGCGATCGAGGGTTTCGATTTGAGTGCCTGGAATCGCCCGGCCGACGAGACCGGTGGCGACAGCTATGACGTCATCGGCCTACAAGACCAATCCGATGGTTCCTCTGCTCTCACCGAGGGAAAAGCCGATCGGGCCGTCCTTCTCCTCGCCGACGCCACCGGCCACGGTATCGGCCCGGCGCTCTCTGTAGTGCAGTTACGCGCCATGGTCCGTATGGCTGTGCGCGTCGGCGCCGATCTGTCGGGCATCGCCGAGAAGATCAACCAACAATTGCACGCCGACCTGCCGCAGGAACGCTTCATCACTGCCTGGGTCGGAATTCTCGATGGTCAGAACAACACCCTGACTTCGTTCAGCGCAGGTCAGGCCCCTCTGCTGCACTATGTGGCGGCCGAGGACACCTGCCACGTGCTGAGCTCGAACGCCATCCCTCTCGGCCTCCTGCCCATCATGAAGACCGCAGTACCGCCGCCCATCCTGCTGGAACCTGGAGATCTCTACGCAATCTTGTCGGACGGATTCTTCGAAGCCAAGAACCCATCGGGCGAGGAGTTCGAGACGGACAGGGTGATCGAGATCATCCGCCGCTACCGAGACGAGTCGGCAGGGGAGCTCCTGCGGCAGATTCGCTTGGCAACAGATCTCTTCACTGCGGGTGCCCCGCAGGACGACGATCAAACCCTGGTGATCATCAAGCGTCTGTAGCCCCCCAAGCCACCCTGCGGGTTGAGGCGGTCGAGCGTACCTTCCAACCGATCCTCGAAGGCTTGGGGTTTGGGCGCTCGGCGATTTCGCCGACCGGTCTTTGAGGACTCGGGACCTGCGCAGATGACTACGATCTCGTGGGGTCGGCCCGAAGCAGGAGATCGCAGTCAGGTCCTGAGGTCTTGAGGTCTTGTGGCGGATCCGGGGTCAGAGTCGACGGTGATCGGCAACCGGCATGGCCTGGCGGGCACGCTCGACCCGACGCAGGTCGATCTCCGCCAACGCCAGCCCGGGACCGTCGGCCGCCATCGCTACGACATGGCCCCAGGGATCGAGGATCATGGCGTGTCCATAGCTCTCGCGCAGGCCAGCGTCGTCATGCTTGCCGAATTGCGCCGGAGCCAGCACCCAGCATTGAGTCTCGATAGCTCGGGCCCGGAGGAGCGGCTGCCAGTGGTCCTTTCCGGTGGTGAGGGTAAACGCCGAGGGAACGGTGACGATCTCGGCACCCTCGTCCCTCAACTGTTGGTAGAGGCCCGGGAATCGGAGGTCGTAGCAGATACTCAGTCCAAGCCTGCCGAGCTCGGTCGGGACGACAACGGTGCTCTCCCCTGCCTCGACGGTTGCAGACTCCTGAAATCGGACCTCGGGCGAGACATCGACGTCGAAGAGATGGATCTTGCGGTACACCGCCAGGCGCTCGCCCGCAGGCGAGAACAGCACCGAGGTATTGAAACAGCGATCAGGGTTGTCCGCTTTCTCATTGAACGATCCCAGCAGCAAGAAGATCTCGAGCTCCCTGGCCAGGGTCGAGAATCGAGTGCAGGTCGGCCCATCCAAGCTCTCGGCCCGCTCCACCTTTGCTTGGTGCGGTCCGAGAAAGTTGGTGTTCTCCGGCGTCGCCACGAGCCGCGACCTGTAGCTGGCCGCGCGGCGAATCAACGCTTCGGCCTGACTCCAGTTTGCCTCGGGGTCAGAGGTGCTATTGAGTTGGACAACCGCTGATAGGAGCATGCATGGATTATCCATCATTCCTCCGCGTTGATGCCGGCTGCTGTTCAGCTTGACGGCTCGACCCCAGCTTTGGATACACTCTCGCCAACCAGTCACCATTGCTACGGATCGGATTCATGAGCCGCAAGACCCTAGCCGAACGCGCTGCCTGGACGATCGGCCTCGTTCTTCTCTTAATCTGGACTGGTTATTGGATTCACGGCAAGGTCGGCGCCCGTTCAAGTATCGAGGAATTCGAGGCTGCCAAGGTCGCCCTCTCGGAAGGTCGCGGCCCCGACCTCCAGGCTTCGGAAACTGGATCCCAGCCTCCATTCGCCGAATCGCAGGTTGACCACCGCGCTGAGACCCGCGACCTGCCGACCGACCTGCCGGTGGACTACAGCCTCTGGGACGAGGGTCGAATCGAAGAATACGAGGAGAGTCTCTCGCACGACTTCGGCCCGCCGCTGGCCATCGTCCGGATTCCTGCGCTCGACCTGCAGGTGCCTCTTCTGGAGGGCACCGATGATCTGGTACTCAACCGAGGGGTGGGCAGAATCGTCGGCACGGCTCGTCCCGGTGAGCTGGGGAACATCGGCATCGCCGGTCATCGCGACGGCTTCTTTCGGGGTCTGAAGGACATTGGCGAAGGCGACACGATCGAGCTCGAAACCCTCACCGCCACCGACATCTATCGCATCGACGGAATCACGATCGTGACCCCGCAGGATGTTCATGTTCTGGAACACCAGTCCGTGCCAACCCTGACGCTGGTGACCTGCTATCCGTTCTATTTTGTAGGCAAAGCGCCGAAACGCTACATCGTGAGTGCCACGTTGGTCGAGTCTGATAGCGTACGAGCTTCAGCCACGGATACTGCCTCGCCGTAAAGAGGCGGAATTTGATAGTGGGATCGTGCGCCCTCAGGCGTCGCGGGACACGTCGTCGCAAATCGAACGAAAGGAGACAAAGGATGAGAGCTAGGAACATTTTGATGCTGGTCGTCGGCTTCGCGCTGATCCTCGGATTCGCCGTGCAGGCCCAAGCGCAAGAAGGACCCGAGGTGGAGATCGGCGAGGGTCGGGTAGTGCATCGCTCCGGAAATACCCTGATCGTGGATGTCGCCAAGGGCACCCACCTCGGAATGCAGAGATTCAACCTCGCCGAGCTCAGACACCTCAAATTTTACAAGTACGGCAAGGAGATCCAGCCCCAAGACCTCAAGAAGGATGACCAGGTTACCGCTTATGCAGAGAAAGCTGCGGCACCGCCTGTGACCATCACCATGGACGAGGTCGTGGAGCTCCAAGAAGCTGTCCAGGTATCAACACCAACTCCGGCTCCAGCTCCGGCTCCAGCTCCGGCTCCAGCTCCGGCTCCAGCTTCCCGTCCGGCGCCCGCCCCGGCACCAGCGCCGGCCGCGCTGCCCTCGACCGGCAGTCATCTGCCACTGATTCTGGTGCTCGCCGTGGCCTTTTTGGCCGTCGGCCTCACGTTGACGGTGATTCGTAGGTTCTGAGGTTCGACGACAGAACCATCTCCGGCAAGCTCATGCCGGTGCAGGCCGCGCGTCGAGCGCGGCCTTTTTCTTTGCCTGCTGGCAGCTTGGGAACCCAGACCTAGAAATTGACGACCAACGAGGTGCTGAAGATCGTATCCAACTGGTCCTTGCGAATTTCCACCTCGCCAACCTCAACCTTGAGCCCGGTATCAGGATCGAGCACGAAGAGAGGCACCTCCTCGAGACCAGGAATACTGTTGTAGAGCCACTGCAAGCTCACTCTGAGCGCCAGGCGATCGTTGATCGCGACCGTGATCGAGTTCATCATGTCCGAGTAGTAGTCGGAGGAGTCGCTCAGGCTGTTGGTGTAGTTCCAGGTGTTACGGTAGGTCGTTACCTTGCCCCACTGGTTCAGATACTCCCAACCGAACCGAAAACCGACGAACGTGTCGTCTTGGAACGGATCCTGGACATCGTCCTCGCGGTCCGTGTAACTGAGTCCGTAGGTGGTGGAGAACTTGAGATCCTCGCGGCTCCACCAGAGGTTTCCAACTCCTGCAAAGCCGATGTAGCGGTTCAGGATTCCGGCAGTCTTGTTACGCTCCCAGCTAACTCCCGCGTTCCAGAAAAACCGCTCCGTGATATTTCGATCGTAGCGATTCTCGATGTAGTACCGCTCGACGTCGAGCGCCTTGTCCGGATACTCGACATAGAAACCACCATCCGTGTCAGGGATGACGATGGCAAATGGATCGTCTGCGGTATCCGAGCGCACAGCCTCGACTCGTAGGGAATAACGCGCGTTGCTCCACAGTCGCTGCAGGTAGTTATTGAAGCCGAGAGTACTGGTACTCGAGTTACCCTCGGTGACGACGAGGCTCAGGTCGGTGGAGTTGCTCCAACCCAGATCCTCGCCTTCCTCGACCTCTACTTGGGCCCAGGAAGGTGAAGAAATCAAGCTGATCGTAGGCACCAGGCAGAGCAGTAGAATTGACTTCGAGATGTCGAATTTCCGGCGTAAAGTCGTCATAGTTGCCGGAATCTATCAGGAGTTTTGCCTACCTGAGAAGTGAGACGTAGCTGACCGGCGGATCGCAGGGCGATGAAACCCGAGGCAACCGGACCAAACCAAACATGAGGCAGACCAAGAGAGCCTTCTTGGAGGGCCTTTCCGCAGGTCTTCAATCGGGTGGCCAAATTTACGTGTCCGAAAATGGCCGGCCCGTGTTCGAGGAGGCCTTCGGAGAGGTGAGGCCATCCGAGTCGATGACGACCGGCCATCTTCTGCCCTGGATGTCCTCCTCCAAGCCGGTGGCTGCGGTCGCCATCGCGCAACTGTGGGAACGCGGCCTCCTCGCCCTGGACGATCGCGTCGCGGATCACATCCCGGAGTTCGGGACCCGGGGCAAGGAGAGCATCACGATTCGACATCTCTTGACCCACACGGGGGGCATTCGAATGCTGGATGTCGGCTGGCCCAAAGCGCCCTGGGAGGAGATCATTGCCAAGATCTGCCACGGCCGGCTCGAGCCCCGCTGGGTGCCTGGTCAGACCGCCGGCTACCACCGGACGACGAGTTGGTTCATCCTGGGAGAGATCGTCCACCGAGCGGATGGTCGGTCCTTCGACCAATATGTCCGGCAGGAGGTCTTCGAGCCTCTAGAGATGCGCGACTCCTGGATCGGAATGCCTGTCGAGACCTTCACCCAGAATGCAGAGCGCCTGGCACCTCTCTTCGATACGCAGCCGGGGGTGCCCGTCGAGCTCAATTGGAGCTCCGAGAAACGGGTGACCCGCTGCTCGCCCGGTGCCAACGGCTGGGGACCGGCCCGGGAGCTGGGGCGTTTCTACGAGATGCTCTTGACGGGTGGCACCTGGCAGGGTGTGCAGATTCTCCTGCCCCAGACCGTGGAGGCCCTGACGGCTCGTCATCGATCGGGGATTTTCGACAAGACCTTCCGACAGATTCTCGACTGGGGACTCGGGTTCGTGATCAACGGCTCCAACGAGGACAGCAGGTCGGGCTATGGTCATTGGCCGAGCGCTTCAGCCCGGGCCTTTGGTCACAGTGGATACCGATCTTCGACCGCCTTCGCCGACCCCGAGAGAGACGTTGCTATCGCCATTCTCCTCAACGGCACCCCAGACGAGAATTCCCACCTGCGCCGCATGAGGGCCATAACAACCGCGATCTACCAAGACCTCGGCTACGCTTGAGCCAGTTGTCTAGATGGGGTCCGTCCGGCACCATTGAAGGCAAAAGGGGCTTACGGGCGTAAGGGCCTAGGGGAATGGGTGGTGGGCCCACTGCCCCAAAGATCGGCTGGAGCAAGCGACAGCCGACTCAACCCCAAGCCCTCAAAGAACGCCCGGCGGTGAGCCGGGCGCCTCACCCCTTGCGGGCCATCTTCAGACATCGGTCGCGAAAGCGGGAGAGACGGCGAAGATACTGCCGACCGCCATAGAGATGCAGGTCGTTGTGCCCACCGCGGCGCACGAGATAGAAGTCCTTCGGCTCACTGGCCGACTCATAGAGTCTCTTTCCCAGTTCCAAGGGAACGGTCTCATCGGACTCACCATGGATGAAGAGCTTGGGAATCTCGAGCTCAGCCACCTTGTCGATGCTGCGAAATTGGCGCCGCGCCGCCAAGTGAATCGGTAGCGTCGGAAAGACTGCCCGCGCCGCGTCCCGGATGTGCGTAAAGGTGGACTGAGCGACAAGACCTGCCACTTTCCGATCCAGGGCACAGTCGATTGCCACTGCACCCCCCAGCGAGTGTCCGAAGAGCAGGATTTCGTCGGCTCGACATCCGGCCTCTCGAATCAGGTGCTCATGCGCAGCCCGCACGTCCAGATAGAGCCCATCCTCGGTCGGCTGCCCCGTGCTGCGCCCATAGCCCCGATAGTCGAAGGCAAGCAGATTGACCTCCAGACTCCACAGCTTGCTGAGGACTCCGATTCGATGCGCGATGCTTCCAGTGTTGCCGTGGCAATAGAGAATGGTCCCTCGAGCCTTGCGGTGAGGCACCCACCATCCGTGCAGTCGCATGCCATCCTCGGTCGAGAACCAGACATCCTCTGCGGGCAAGCCATATGCCCCCGGGTTCCAAATGCCGTTGGGATAGCGATCTGGGAGGAAGATCCTGGAGTGATGAAGACGATCGAGCAAGAATCGTGTGGCAGCCACTCCAGCACCCAAGACCATTGCCGACAGCACCAGGCCCTTCGCCTTGCCCGGTCGCTCGCCTCGATCTGTTTCGACAGTCATCAGATTCCTCTCCTATCAAACCAACCCCTTCATCGGACACTTCTATTCCGCTGCCGTCTGACCGAAAAAATCATCGGCCCCTCCCACTGCGGCAACCCTGGACGATTCCGGCGACAAGACCCCCGCAATAGACTTCGATAAGATCGTCGGATCATGGAGTCGTTCATTCGCAGCACCCGAACCTTCTCGCGCCGCAACCTTTGTACCCATCTCCTGATCCTCGCCATCAGCATCGGTGGCCTGGCGCTCAGTGGGGCCACCGTCGCCCAGGAGGCCCCTTCGATTACCATCGAGACTGTCTCCGTCGAGCCCGCCTCACCGGGACCCGACACCCTCTGCAAGCTGACAGTCAAGCTCGCGAACAGCGGTCAGCGCACAGCTTCGCAACTCGATTTCAAGGTCACGATCAACGGTCAGGAGCTGCCCGTCTACGGCAACCAGCTCTTCATGTTTCCCGTACCGGCAGGAGAGACGGTCGATATCCCGCTCTACAACTTCTGGAGCACTGAGACTTCGAGGCCTGCACCCACGGATGGCAAGCTCGACCTCGAGGTCACTCTGGCTGCAGCTCAGTGGATGGAGATCAAGGTCGAGGCGGACGTAGAAATCTGGCAGCCCCTCGGTCCTGTCGAAGGTCTGCCGGTCAGCAAGACACTCCCGCTCTCAATGAGCCAATAGCCCAGACCAGTCGTCCTACTCGGCCCAGGCGAGAACCTCGAGAGCCATTGACCGCTGCGTCATGGAGCTGTCGTCGGTCATCTTGAAGTTGGGCTGGAGTCGCAGCTCGCATTCCTCCACCAGGTCTTTGTCCGCCTGTCGGAACGAAATCTCGATCTCGTGGAAACCAGGCCCGGAGACGCATATCTCCTCCAAGCCGCAGGTGCTGGTGATGCGGACCTCCGGTGTGGACGCTTCGTCATTGAGAACTACCCGCGAGGCTCCCGCCTCGTCGCTCGGAATCCGGATCAACATCCAGATCCTGCCGCTTTCGGGGCAGTCCGTCACTCGAATGGTCCCCTCTCCGTCGCCGAGCCACCTGCGGGCCACGACTTGCGCATCCAGACCACTCTCCAGAGGCAGCCAGGCCGGAGAAAAGAAGAACATCGGAGCGTCTCCCAAGTCAGCGCCAACCTCGACCTCGGCCACCCGATACTCGTTGCTACCTGCCTCTCGGCCCTCGACGCGAAGCGGCCACCGCTGGCCGCCGGAATCATAGAGGCCCATGGTCAGTCCATAGGACCCAGGCTCTAGTGGAGGAGCGAGAGCAGATTGATAAATGTGGATCCCGTACTGCTGACTTTCTCCGGGCTGCCACTCGAAGTCCAGTGCGTGGTCGAAGGTCCTGAGAACTTCACCCTGCTCATCGACAAGGTGCACGAAGACGAGAGGCTCGCCCTCCAAGCCGTCCAACGGCAGCTCCATCGACCAGCTCAACTGGAGATCGACGACACCGGGAAAAGGCAACTGCAGTCCAGCGGGCTCGACCAGCAGGCTGGCCACGGGAGGTTCGGACGGCCCGCATGCAACCAGGCCGAGGATGGGCGCCAGGCAGAAGAAGAGAGCCTTCGGTGTCTTCGTATTCATCGTGGGAGTCCTTCCTGTAGGCCCATTCTATGAGCCCACCGTCCTCGCTATCAAACACCACTGCCGAGAATCGCCCACGTTGCTAAACTCGGGCTGCACAGGACAGCCTGACACAAAGCAATGACTTTTAATCTGGAAATCGCCCTTCTACTGGGGATCATCCTGTTCACCATCTTCGCATTCGTGCGGGAATGGATGAGCATGGACGTCATTGCCCTGACCTGCCTCGGTCTGCTCTTGCTGTTCAATCTCGTCACACCGGAGGAAGCGGTCTCCGGTTTCTCCAACCCGGCAGTCATCACCGTCATGATGATGTTCATCCTGAGTTCGGGGCTCGTGCACAGCGGCCTGATAACAAAACTCGGCTACAGGATCGCTGAGCGCACCGGCAAGTCGGCGATCGGGGCCTCGATCCTGCTACTACTACTGGTCGGCTTCATCTCCGCCTTCATCAATAACACCGCCGCGGTTGGAGTGTTCATGCCGGTGGCGATCCACCTGGCACGACACTACCGATTCAGCCCATCGAAGATCCTGCTACCGCTGTCCTACATGGCCATCATCGGGGGCACCTGCACCCTTCTGGGAACGTCCACCAACCTACTGGTCAGCTCCCTGTCCGCCGAACGGGGCCGTGGTGATTTCGGGGTCTTCGAGTTCTTCATGCTCGGCATCGTCTTCGTTGCGGTAGGAACCGTCTACAACATTCTGGGTCCGATGCGACTGCTGCCCTCGAGGGTCGTGCTGTCGAGCCTGACGCGCAAGTACCACCTCGCCGGCTACCTGACCGAGCTCAGGCTGCCGCCGGGCTCGAAGCTCGAAGGCAGCACCGTAGTGCGAGAACAGATCAGCGAGCGGTATCAGATCAACGTCATCGAAATCATCCGCGGTCAGGAGAAGATCTCGACGAACCTGCGAGCCACCCCGCTCCGAGCCGACGACATCCTCCTGGTCCGCGGACCCATGGAGAACATCCTGACACTCAAGGAGACCTTCGGCCTCCTCTTGCTCACCGACATCAAGCTCAGCGACACCGACCTGAGCGACGAGCACACGATCCTCGCCGAGGTGCAACTGGATCCCTCCTCGCAGTTGATCGGCTCGACCCTGAAAGAGATCGATTTTCGCCGCCGTTTCGGCTGCTTTGTTCTGGCTCTGCGGCGGACGAGTGAGCTGATTCGAGACAAGCTGGCTCGCATTCCGTTGGTACCGTGGGACACGCTGCTCATCTTCGGTCCGCGGTCGAGGGTCGAGGCGCTCTACGAAATGGATGATTTCGTACCTCTGGGCGAGCGCGACTTGAAGATCCAGCTCGCTTCTCGATGGTGGATCAGCATCCTGACGATCGTGGCAGTGGTGCTCCTGGCGGCGACCGGATTGATGCCGATTCTCAAGGCCGCCATCCTGGGAGCCATCGTTCTACTGATCACTCGTCGAATTACGATCCAACAGGCCTATCGGGCCATCGATTGGACGGTGATCTTCCTGCTGGCGGCGATTCTGCCGCTGGGCATCGCCATGGAGAACACCGGCTTGGCGACGATGATCGGAGACGGATTGGGTTGGGTCGGCGAGTCCTACGGCGCCATTGTCATGTTGTCTGTGCTCTACCTGGCAACGTCGCTGCTGACCTCGGTCTTCTCGAACAATGCCACCGCCGTGCTCATGGTTCCTATCTCCTTCAGCGCTGCCGCCGCACTGCAAGTGGATGTGAAGCCATTTCTCATGGCCGTCGCGTATGCGGCTTCGGCCAGCTTCATGACCCCGATGGGCTACCAGACCAACGCCATGGTCTTCAGCCCAGGGAACTATCGATTCACCGACTATCTCAAGGCCGGCGCTCCACTGACTCTGATCTTCTGGGTACTGGCCTCCGTCCTGATTCCCGTCTTCTGGCCCTTCCACCCCTGACGCCCGCCCACCCACCCTGAGGGTCGAGGCGGCTGGCGTACCTTCGGCCGGTCTTCGAGGGCTTGGGGTTGAGGCGCTCGGCGACTTCGCCGAGCGGCCTTTGAGGCAGTGGGGCCCCCTCCCGCGGGAGGCCACTAGGTGTTCTGTATCAGGACATAGGTGACAGTTCGACCTCAGGACCTAGTTGACACCTTGGTTCGGTTGGCAGGTCGGACCTCCCCAACGAACCTCCGGCACCATTGAAGGCAATAGGGGCTTAAGGGCGAAGGGGCGAATCTGCAAGCGGATTCTTCATCTGTCGCGACGGTGGTAGATCGGGCCAGGGGTCTCCCTCGTCGGAGGGGCATGGTCGGGTGAGGCCGTAGACGAGGGAGACCCCTGGTCCGATCGGCCCTCTCAACCCCGGCTATTCGGTCAGAAGCTGCTCGATGCGAGCGATGACCATTTCGAGCGCGACCCGGTTCTCACCACCTTCGGGCACGATGACATCGGCCCACCGCTTGGACGGCTCGACGAACTCCTGGTGCATTGGTCGGACCGTAGTCACGTACTGACGCAGAATATCTTCCAGGCTGCGACCTCGTTCATTCATGTCCCGACGAAGGCGTCGAATCAAACGGACATCCGCATCGGTATCGACATAGATCTTGAAGTCGAGCAACTCCCGAATTCGAGGCTCGGCCAGGAGCAGGATTCCCTCTAGCAGGATTACGGGGCGAGACTCTACCCTCTCACGGCGTTCGGTACGGACATGGGCCACGAAGTCGTAGATCGGCACCTCGACCTCCTGCCCGGCCTTGAGAGCCAGAAGGTGGTTCACGAGGAGGTCGGTATCGACTGCTTCAGGATGATCGAAATTGTGCCGCAGCAACTCCTCATCCGAGCTCCACTCGAGGTCTTTGTAGTAGCTGTCCTGGGCCAGGGACGCAATCCTGCCTGGGCCAACAGATCGCAGGATGGCCTGCGCTACCGTCGTCTTGCCGGAGCCCGTGCCCCCGGCCACTCCGAGGGCGACAGGTCTCATCGAGTCCATCTCGGTCATCGAGCCGATCTTATCCTGCTGGAAACCCTTCTCGGGGCTCATCCATTGCCCCAGGATCGCAGCAAGTCGGGCAGTTCCTCGAGCGACCCGATTTCCTGATCAGCCACGGGCCCCTCATCGAACTCGCCTCGGATCCAAACTGTCCGCATGCCGGCCGCTCGACCAGCAGCGATGTCGCGATTGCTTCGATCTCCGACCATGATTGCCGCTTGCCGGTCGATCTTCAAGTCGTCGAGAGCGGCTCTCAGTAGTGCTGGAGAGGGCTTGCGCGTCCCGCAATCGTAGCTGAACCGGCGAACGCGGAAGCAGTCGAGTAGACCGTAGCGACTCAGAATCTGGTCGTAGAGTGCACCAGGCAGGGGAACATTGGAGACCAGGGCCAGTTTGAGGCCACTCGCTCTCATCCGGTCAACAGCCTCGACGGCACCGGCAATGGGTCTCAGCTGCTCTCCATAGGGACGAAACCACGCTTCCAGCAGTTGCAGATCCGGCGTCGCGATCCCGGCAGCTTGGCGCAGTCTCTCCAGGTGCGGCTCCCAGGCCGCTTCACAGCCCATTTCGACACGCCGCAGATAGTCGAGATGCCAGGGAGTAAACAGTAGATCTTCGAGATCATCCGGGGACAGTCTTCCGCCTTCGGCTCGGATGAGCCGAGTCACCGCCTCGCGACCCCGCCAATCCAATCGTTCGATGGGAAAGCCCCGAGTACCGGCCATCTCCAGGATGACTCCACCCATGTCGAGCAGCACTCCTTGCAGTTTCAATGCGCCGTCTCCTCCCTTCATCGCTGACACCGCGGACAGTAGTAGGTGCTCCTTCCCGCCTGCACGATCCGCCGAATCATCGCGCCACAGCGACAGCAGGCTTCTCCAGAACGATCGTAGACCGAGAGGCAGACCTGAAAGTACCCCTGATTCCCGCCGGCATCGGCAAAGTCATTCAGCGTCGTACCCCCCTGATCGATGGCCCGCTCGAGCGTCTGCCGAACGGAGTCGGCAAGTCTCTCCCAACTCACTCTGGAGATGCGACTGACCGACCGTTGCGGATGAATGCCAGCATCGAAAAGGGCTTCCGAGGCATAGATATTGCCGACTCCCACCGCGACGTGAGCGTTCATGAGGAAGTTCTTGACGGGCCCCCGACGGCCCCTGGCCTGCGCCGCCAGAAATTGACCCGAGAACGACGACTCCAAGGGCTCGACGCCAAGATGCCTGAAGTGCCGATCGGACTGCAGTCGCTCGGTAGGCAGAGCGAAGACCAGGCCGAATCGCCTGGGATCGCGAAATCGCAACTCGCCCCCGGAAGCGAGGAAGACCACGACGTGTTCGTGTCTCTGGCGTGGCTGGCCCGCTTCCACGAGAGTCAATCGACCACTCATCCCCAAATGCACTACGAGACTCGAGTCCCCTTCGACATGGAGCAAAAGGTACTTTGCCCGACGGCCGCTCTCGAGAATCTGGCGCCCCACCAGCCTCCGACGAAGAGTCCGCCCCCTCACGGGCTCACGCAGGGCGCCGTTCCAGACTCGGATGCCCTCGATCCGCTCGCCGCGGATTCGCGGTTCGAGGCTGCGGCGCAATACCTCGACCTCCGGCAGCTCAGGCACGACGGGAGACGGAGGCTAGATCACAGATCAGGGCAGTCAGGGCGGCGTCCGGCTCGGTGCTCTCACCTTTGAGCCTGAGCTCCGTTTGCAGGATCCGAGAAGGCATGTCGGCAAGCGCGGCGGGCGGAATCCTGCAGGCAGTCTGGTAGACGCGGAACATGCGATACGGGTGGAGCTTGGCCACGGGACTCTTCAAGCCTTCGGCACTGTCCGACTGCAGAGCTGGAGCAATAGTTGTCTTGAAACGCTGGTAGTTCGCCTCGCTCCTCGACACCCCCGTGGAGTCCACAAGAGCCGCAACGGCTGCGAGCTGGCGACCAAACGAGGCAACCAGCGAGAAGAACGACAAACGAGCTGCCATCGGATCCTCAGCAGAGCCCAGGAGACGTCGGACGCGGAAGAGGGCGTCTTTCATGTCACCAGCCCCAATCGCGTCGAGGATCTTCCAGGCGTCCTCATCACCTCTGTCCTCGACAGTGCTCTCGACGAGCTGCCGGTCAATGGCGCCACCCGGAACCATCGTCGCCAACTTTCGATACTCGGCGGCGAAGCGCGAAGTGGAGTCGGCGTCAACGGCATCCGCAGCGGCCCCTCTGGCCGTGCTGCGCATGATTGTCCGGCGAGACAACTCCTGCAGAGCGTCCGCCGCTATATCGACTCCTGTCTCTCGCCGAAGCTCACCTGCCAGCAACTCCAGCCCTGTCCAACCACCCCCCTTTGCTGCTTCGACCCGCCCAACCTCCACGAAAGCACGTTGTGCCTCCAGGGTCTCCACCAGGGGATGCTGCTTCGCTACGGCGCTTTCAGCCAGAACCAACGTGTGGCCCTCCGGCAGTCCCTTTTCAGCCGCCTCGGCGAGCTCGCCGACATCCGTCTCGGCCCAGCCGAGCAACCCGCTGGCCAAGGCTGCATTCAAGAGCTCGATCAGTTGCGCCTTGAGGTCCTCGACCTGTCGTGGACCCCGGGGTCGATTGCTGTGACCCTTCCTGTAGTGAATGCCTCCTTTGAAAGCCCATGGCGGTAGATTGGCAAGGACCTCCTCTGGAGCGCCTGCCTCGGGGTCGATCTGGAAGAGTCGCAGGGTCTGCAACAACCGACCCGCGGCTCTTCGTTCCACCCCTGACAGATCTCCCGGATCCGCACTGATGGGCAGCGCCTCGACGGTCTCGTCCAGCAGCTCGGCGGCTGCACCGGAGTCGGCTAGCACCGAGGACTCGATCACCACTACGACTTTGGCGGGAGCGAAAAGAGAATAGGTTTTCAGATCGGCCAGGAGAAGATCGAGGTCGGCCGGGCGACGGTGGACCTCCGCCTCACAACCGACGGATCTGCCGAGAGCCTGGCCGATCTGAATGGCGGCCGGCTCGGCCAGGACTCTGTCTCCGGTCACCAGGTACAGAGGCCTGATCCGACCTGCCTCGATCGATTCCAGAACTGCCTCGGTAGATTCGGACATCGTACAGGCCCTGTTTCAGATGCTGGCGAGTTGGAGGTCCGCACAACTACCGCCGGTTGACTCCCTTGGTCCTCTCCTGCCAAGCACTCCAGACGGGGCGCTCCTTGAGACCGAGATCTGAATCGTAGGTACGATCTTCCTCCAGATCGAGCTCGATCGAATTCCAGGCGCCGCACGGGTCGCAATGCGCCTCCCAAGAGGAAGCCGTGGCACCACAGAAGCGGCAGACGTACTCCGAGGTCGGGATACCGGCCTGCTCGATGCAGGTCGAGTAGGCCGACGTCGACTTGTCCAGCTCACCCCGCCTCTCATAGAGACGAGCCAGGAGATAGTAGAAGGTAGGAGACCGGCGGACTCTCTCGCGAACCGCCTGCAGAATCCGAAGAGCCTCGTCGTTCATCTCGACACGTTTGTAGAGTCGCCCGAGAAAGAACCGCGGCAGTAGGTCGTTCTCCGCCCCGCTGATAACAGCGTGCAGCGTTTCGATCGCTCGTAGTGGATCGCCTCGCTCGATGAAATGGTCCTCGATCCGTTGCAGAAACGTCGGGCTACCAGTGATCTCGAATCCCCGGCGCCACTGGGCTACCGCCCCCGTCTCGTCCCCTTCCAGCAGTAGGGCTTCGCCCAGCATGATGCGAGCCGGGACGAACGCGGGTTCCTCCGACAGAATCCTCTCAAAGGCGCTCTTGGCGTCGTCGAAATGCTCGGCGTCCAGGGCCTGAACGGCGAGCTCGTAGGCCAGGCCGCGCACGGTTGCCTCTTCGGACTCGCGATCCGTCGTCTTCTCGGCTTCCCCGATCAGCGCGACGATCCCGTCCTGCAGGCGCTGCGCGTCCTGCCAGTCTGCCCTCTCGAGGGCCAAGCCTCGCCGTTGCCTGAGGATTCGCAGACCGCTTGCCGGGAAATCCCGCAGGATCCGATCATGCAGCTCTCTAGCGACTTCTGCCGACCCCAGGGCGCTATAGTCTTCAGCCAGCTCGTACAGAACGGCGACACTTTGCGGATACAGAACCGAGGCCCGCCGGTGCAGCTCCAAGGCCTCTTCGGTGCGCCCTTGCCGACGCAGCACCTCGCCGAGGTGGAGCAGACCTGCGAAATCCTCCGGCTGTGTGGCCAGAGCCGCCTCGAAATTCTCAGCCGCTCGCCGCCACTGGCCATCGGCCCGGTAGTCCAGGGCGCGACGGAAGCTGCTGCGAGCGCTGTCGGCCTCTCGATCGAATCGTCGGTCCCGGCGCTCGGCCAGGTCCCGTTTCAGGGCCTGAACCACCAAGATCGACACAACGGGCAGAAACCCGACCAGGAACACTGCCACCATCACAACGTAGACCGGCACTGCGTGCCGGTCCGTCAACGCGAACGACTCGTTCAGCAGTCCGCTGTTCTGTTGCGTGAGATAGGCGACGAGAACGACAAGGACCAGCGCGACAAGGGTGCCGATGACCGTCCGAATTCGCATCAGCAGCTCACACTGGCCAACCTAACCTCAGGCCTCCAGAACGATACCCTGCTCGGCTTGCTCCTGACAATCGATGCAGTAGCGAGTCCACGGAACCGCTCGCAGCCGGGCCTTGGGGATGTCGTCGGAACAGTTGAGGCAGGTACCATACCCGCCACCGTCCAGTCGTTCCAGGGCGCCCTCGATCTCCAGCAACAGCTGCCTCTCGGAGTCCGACAGAGCGAACATGAACTCTCGATTGTAGGAATTGTTCGCTCGATCGACGATGTCCTCGGTGCCATCGTCGCTGGCTTCCTGTCCCACCTTCAGGTCCCGCTCGTAGAGGCTGAGGATCACCTTCTGGTGATCCTCGAGCTTCCGGCGAAAGACCTCGGTGGAATTTTGCTTCTTCTTCGTAGCTTTCTTGGCTCCAGACGTTCTAGCCACCTACCGCACTCCTTTCACACGAGACTCGACTGAAGTTCAGGCCAATTACAACGGCTCGCGATGGTACTTTATTCCGGCGTTGATGGCCAGCCCCCTATACAGCTGCTCTAGGAGAACGAGCCTGGCCAGCTCGTGGGGCAGGGTCAGAGCTCCAAACGACAGGCGCTCTCGCATCTGGTCCAAGGCGCCCTCCGCCAGTCCCAGATCGGATCCGATGAGAAACACCAAAGGACCCGGCCAGTCGTCGATTCTCGCCCGAAGCCATGCCGCTAGTTCGAGCGAGCTCCGCATCTTGCCGCGGCGGTCGAGCGCCACCGTCCAGGCCCCCTCGGGTACCGCAGCCAGCAGAGCCTCCCCCTCAGCCTTCAGACGCTCCAGATCGCCTTGGGTGGCTTTCGCCCGCACAGCTACCTCGCGGACACGAATGTGCCGAGAAATCCTCTGTTTGAATGGCGCGCAGAGCTTCTCCCATTCGCTTCGATGGTGTCGCCCTGCCCACAGAACTACCAGGTCGCGAGACATCCGAAGCGCTCAGGAACGGTCACTCGAATCGGCTAGATAGATCTCCCATTCCTCGGAGAAGGAGAGCGACTTGAGATCCCTCATGCGGTCGAGAAATACGACACCGTTGAGGTGATCGTAGGCGTGCTGGACCAACCGAGCCAGACGTCCGTCCAGCGTCAGATCCAGCGGGTCACCCCGAGCATCCAGCCCCCGGAGACGCACCTTCGGGTATCGGGGCACCAGACCCTTGAGACCTGGCACCGACAAGCAGTCTTCCCAGTCATAGACCAGGTCGGCATGCTCGGGTTCCAACAATGGGTTGATGATCACAAGCTCCGAGCCACTCTTCTCGCCGCCGCTCTCGGCGCCTGAGAGCACCAGGATCTGGTGACCGGCGCCCACCTGGCTGGCGGCCAGCCCACTGCCCGACTCGGACTCCAGAGTCTCGATCAACTCTCGAATCAGAGTCTGCATCTCGTCGGACTCGAGCGTCTCCGGGGCAACGGGCTCGGCTTGCAGGCGCAGGGCTGGGTGGCCAAGCCGGACAATACTTCGTTTCATCGTCAGGGCTCTCCCGTCATGGTGATAAGGGCACCCATTCTACTCGGACTGCGCTCTGGCAAGCAGAGACCATCGATCCAATCTGGCCAGCCCGTGCATGCTATTCTCACCGGTCATGGCTAACGAGAGCTCCAGTGCAAAAGGGAGTTCTAGCCGCCGCAAGCGACTCGTCAAGGGTCTCCTTCTCGGCGGTGCGGCTGTTGGCCTGCCAGCTCTCGCCAACGCCTTGATCGCTCGACGCAGCGAAAGACTGGGTTACCCAACCTGGGGGCGCCAGGAGAGATTCGCCTGGCAGGACGGTGAGATCTCCTTTCAGCGCTTTGGTTTGGGCTCCCCTCTCGTCCTTCTCCACAGTTTCGGCCCCGGGCACGACTCGGAAGAGTGGAGGCCAGCCAGTGAGCACCTGGCTCGGAGCTTCAGGGTCTACGCTCCCGACTTCCTGGGCTGGGGCAGGTCCGACAAACCAACGATCACCTATGACGGGGAGCTGTACATTCGGCTCTTGGTCGACTTCCTGCAAAATGTCGTCGCAGAGCGCTGCGTACTCGTCGCCGCAGGGCTGCCGGCGGCCTACGCCGTTCAAGTCGCAGTAGATCACCCAGAACTGGTCAGCCATCTGGGCCTCGTGGTGCCGTCTGGTATCGAGGGTCGTCGCGACGAACCCGATATCAAGGACGCTCTGTTCCATCGACTGCTGCGCTTCCCCGTCCTCGGCAAATCGGGCCTCAACCTGTTCACCAGCCGACCGGCCCTCAGCCAGTACCTGCGCAGAGAGGTCTTCCAGTCTCCTGAGAAGGTCGATGCCGCAAGGCTCGACTACTACTATCGATCCAGCCATCAACCGGGTGCTCATGCGCCCCTGGCCGCCTATCTGAGCGGCTACCTCAATCACAGCATTGCAGAGACGGTTTCGCGCCTCAGAACCCCATTGTGGCTTGCCTGGGGACGTCACGCCAAGAACCCGCCAATCGACAGAGCCGATCTGTGGCTTCAGCAGGCCCCGGCGGCCGAACTGGACGTGTTCGAAGACTGCGGGAACCATCCTCACCTCGAGGCCGGCTCCAGCTTCAGCCAGCGCCTCGCGTCATTCCTCGCCAGATTCTCCGGCTGAGTTGCCACCCATTGCGCGGGATGGGCAGGTTAGAATGTGCGCCGCAACTGCGATGTAAGCGAGAACTCCATGAACCACCGACGCTTCCCCCATCTACCCTCAGGCTATCCCTTTCCCGCACTCGAACAAGGGGTCCTTCTCGAGTGGCGGCAGAACCGGATCTTCGAAAAGACCCTGGAAAAGACCCGTGACGGTGAGGACTTCGTCTTCTTCGAGGGTCCTCCCACCGCCAACAACAAGCCCCACGTAGGCCATGTCGTGACTCGGGTCGTCAAGGACCTGTTCCCACGATTCAGGACCATGCAGGGACGTCATGTGGCCCGCAAGGCGGGCTGGGACACCCATGGGCTGGCCGTCGAGATCGAGGTCGAGAAGCACCTGGGCTTTTCAGGCAAGGAAGACATCGAGAAGTACGGCGTCGTCGCGTTCAATCAGGCCTGCCTGGACAGCGTCCACTCCTACGAACAGCAGTGGCGGGAGATGACCGAGCGCATCGGCTTCTGGATCGACCTCGACAGTGCCTACTTCACCTACTCGAATCGATACATCGAGTCGGTCTGGTGGGCCCTGCGACAACTCTGGGACAAGGGTCTTCTGAAGGAGGACTACAAGATCCAGCCCTACTGCTGTCGATGCGGCACCACCCTGTCGAGCCACGAGGTGGCGCAGAACTACAAGGACACCGATGACCCGTCGATCTGGGTCCTATTTCCGGCACGGGAAGGTCAGGCGGTCTCCACCGTGGAGGGAAACGAGTGGCAGGTTCCCGAGCGGCTCAGCCTCGTGGCATGGACGACGACACCATGGACTCTGCTGGGCCATTCTGGCCTGGCAGTGAGTCCGGACCTGGTCTATCAGGTAGTCGAGCATCCAGGGAGGCCTGGCGAGACGCTCCTCTTTGCTGAGGGCCTGGAGACGCCGGTGCCACTGGAGACCCTGGACGACGACAAGCGGGTACGCACCGATCTGCGTGAGCTCGAGCCACAGGCCCGGATCCTCGGCGCCGATCTGAAGGGGTTGCGCTACGACAGGCCCTTCGCTACTGAGCCCGCAGACCGGGTGCCAGACGACTCCCCATTCGAGCCGCCACCTTCCGACGGCGATGGCTGGCGGGTCTTCACGGCGGACTACGTAACAGCAAGTGAAGGCACCGGGTTGGTGCACACGGCTCCCGCTTTCGGTGAGGACGACTACCAGAGCGGAGTGAAGTTTGGTCTCCCCTTCTTCCTGACCGTGGATATGGAAGGCAAGATTGTCGAACGCCAGGGTACCGAGGCCTTCGCCGGCATCTGGGTCAAAGACGCCGACAAGTCCATCACACGCGATCTCAAGCACCGGGGCCGCCTGCTGCACCAGGACCAGTATCGGCACAGTTACCCTTTCTGCTGGCGTTGTGACCAGCCCCTGCTCTATCTCGCTAGCAAGAGCTGGTTCGTCAAAACCACCTCACGCAAGGACGATCTACTGAGCCTGAATCAGGAGATCGATTGGCACCCGGAGCACGTCAGGGATGGACGCTTCGGAAAATGGCTGGAGAACATGGTCGACTGGGCGCTGTCCCGTAAGCGCTACTGGGGCACGCCGCTTCCGGTGTGGGGATGCGATGCCTGTTCCCATCAACAGGTCGTGGGCTCTTTCGCCGAGCTCTACGCTGCCGCTGGTAGGCCACTGCCCCAGGATGTGTACGACCGCCAGCAGTTCGACCCGCATCGCCCATTCGTGGACCGGGATGCCGCGGAGGCTTTCGTCTGGACCTGTGGCGAGTGCGGACAAGGAAACATGGGACGTGTCGAGGAGGTCATCGATGCCTGGTTCGACTCGGGCTCCATGCCCTTCGCCCAGCACCATTACCCGTTCGAGAACGCCGAACTAGTCGACGACCACATTCAGTTCCCTGCCGACTTCATCGCCGAAGCCGTCGATCAGACTCGAGGCTGGTTCTACACCCTGCACGTACTGGCGGCGCTGCTCTTCGACTCGGTGGCCTACCGGACATGCATCGTCCTGGGACACATCAACGACGAGCAGGGCCGTAAGATGTCGAAGCGATTGGGCAATGTGACCGACCCCATGGAAGTCATCCCAGAGACCGGGGCCGACGCTCTTCGCTGGTACTTCTGCATCAACAATCCGGAGATCAACTCCCGATTTTCGGCCCGGCTGGTCCGCGAGGCGGCACAGAACTTCCTGCTGCCTCTGTGGAACGCTCTCTCATTCTTCACGATCTACGCCAATCTGGACGAATGGACTCCAGGCGCCGGGCCTGTGCCTTTCGAGCGCCGACCCGCACTGGATCGCTGGATCCTTCTCAGGCTCGATCGCCTCGTTGAAGACACGACTCGGAACCTGGAGGCCTACCGGGTCCTCGACTCGGCCCGCCTCATCGAAGACTTCGTCGACGATCTGACCAACTGGTACATCCGTCGGAGCCGGGACCGCTTCTGGGCTCCTGCGGCCGAAGGTGGAGAGACTAAAGAGAGCGCCTACCAGACTCTCTACGAGGTGCTCTGCGTTCTCGCCAGAGTGATCGCACCCTTTACGCCCTTCATCGCCGAGGTGATTCATCGGCACCTGCTCCGCACCCAGCCCGGGTACGGCATCGAGAGTGTCCATCTCGAAGCGTGGCCAAAGCCGGTGACACAACGAGCCGACAACAAGCTGGAGGCCGGCATGGCCGCGGTGCAGAGAATCGTCCGCCTCGGGCACGCGGCACGCAACTCGCACAGCCTGAAGACCAGACAACCCCTGGCGTCGGTCACCCTGGTGACAACCGAGGGCCACCTACCCGAACTGGTCGAGCCGCACTTGCATGTCCTGTGCGAGGAGCTCAATGTCCGCGAGGTGCTGTGGGCCAGCGATCGATCGTCCTATGTGCATCACGAAGTGCGCCCCAACTACCCGCTCTGCGGGCCGCGATTCGGCAAGCAGATGTCGGCTCTGAAGAAGGCGTTGGAGGCGGCGAACGGCGATCAGCTGGCCGCGGCAATCGAGGACATCGGGCGCGTCACCGTCGAGCTCGACGGCGAGACGGTCGAGCTCTCCACAGAAGAGGTCGAGATCCGGATGGTGGAACAGGAGGAGACCGCATCGCAGGGAGACCGCGAGCTACTCGTCGTCCTGGACATCCACCTCTCGGAAGACCTCATTGCCGAAGGATGGGCCCGTGAGGTCATTCACCGGATTCAGACAGCCCGCAAAGAGGCGGACCTCGACTACTCCGACCGCATCGATGTGACATACCGGGCCGATACGGTGCTGGCAGCCGCCATCGACCGGTTCCGAGAGTGGATCTGCCGCGAGACCCTCGCGTTGGAGCTGAGCGCAACAAGCGAGGACACCACCGACCTGAAGCCCAAGCCGGTGGAAGAGATGGAGTTCAGCTTCGCCATCCATCGAACTACAAACTGAGTAGAAGGGAACCCTCGAGAATGGGTGGAATCTTCAAAGCATACGATGTCCGGGGCCTGTATCCGTCACAGCTGAACGAGCAGGTCGCCCGCGATGTGGGGCTCGCTTTTCGGTTCCTGCTGGACGACGAGGACCGAGCCCACGGCAATAGCGTCGTGGTGAGCCGCGACATGCGCGTCCACAGCGAGCCACTGTGCGAGGCACTGGTCGATGGTCTGCTGAGCGGCGGCCTCGACGTCATCGACATCGGCCTCGCGACGACACCGATGAACTACTTTGCGGTCGGTCACCTGAGAGCTGCCGGCGGCATCCAGGTCACCGCCAGCCACAATCCGGCCGAGTACAACGGTCTCAAGTTCAGTCACAGTGAGGCGCGACCGGTTTCGGGAGACCACGGGATTCCCCTATTGGAGGCGAGAGTCGAAACCCAGGAGCTGCCCCCCGCCGATCACCGGGGAAGCCGCAGTCACGGGGATGTCTTCAATAGCTACGGGGAGCACGTGCTCGCGTTCCTGAATCCAGGCGCAGAACGGCGACTCAAGGTCGTCGTCGACGCCGCCAACGGCATGGGATCGATCTATCGGCCTCTGCTGGAGCGCATGAACCTGGACCTCGACCCCCTCTATTTCGAGTTGGACGGCAGCTTTCCAAACCACGAAGCCAATCCCTTGAAGCTGGAGAACCTGCGAGACCTTTCGGATCGAGTGCGCGAAACCGGTGCCGATCTCGGGGTCTGCTTCGACGGCGACGCCGATCGGGCAGCCTTTGTCGACGAGACCGGAGAACCCGTTGGAAGTGACCTCTCAACGGCCCTCATCGCCGGTGAGCTGCTGGCGCGAGACCCTGGACAACCCGTGCTCTACGACCTGCGCTCGTCGCGGGCCGTCAGCGAGTACATTCGCGAGCGCGGCGGCATACCCGTGCGAGAACGGGTGGGGCACTCCTTCATGAAGGCCACCTTGCGGCAAAAGGATGGGATCTTCGGTGGCGAGCTGGCTGGGCACTATTATTTTCGAGACAACTACTACGCGGACTGCGCGCTGCTGGCAGTCGTCGAGATCATCAATCTCCTGCGCAAAGAGGGCAGCAGCCTCTCCCAGCTGGTGGCTCCGATCGCCCGGTATGCCAAGACTCCCGAGATCAACTTCGTCGTGGAAGACAAGCAAGGAACGATCCAGGAGCTCGCCGAGCGGTTCGCCGATGGCCAGATCGACTATCTGGACGGGATCACCGTGCAGTATGACGATTGGTGGTTCAACGTCCGGCCTTCGAACACCGAGCCCTACCTGAGGCTGGTCATGGAAGCAACCACCGAGCAAGAGCTGGCTCGGCGGCGGGAAGAGCTCTTCGGCTTGCTCGGGACACCTGCCGACTAGTCGCGACTGCCACCCAGCATTCCGGCCCGCATCAGGAAATACAACAACTGCATGATGCTCGCAGCAGCGGCAGCCACGTAGGTCAGGGCGGCCGCATTCAGAACCTTGTCCATTCCCGATCGCTCCTGAGCGGAGACGATGCCGTACTCCACGGCGAGCTTCTTGGCCCGGTTCGAAGCATCGAACTCAACTGGTAGCGTCACCAACTGGAAAGCCAACAGGCCAGAGAAGAGAATCACGCCCACCATGAAGAGCTGCATCGACGACATCATCAGGCCGATCATCATGCCGTAAAAACCGAGCATCGAGCCGAACTTGGCCGGCTTGACCAGAATCGACCGTAGCCACATTGGTTTGTATGCCTGGGCGTGCTGAATGGCGTGTCCCGCTTCGTGACAAGCCACACCAACGGCGGCGATCGAAGGAGTGCCATGGACCGCCATCGACAGGGCCAGGGTCTTGTTCATCGGATTGTAGTGGTCCGTCAGCTTGCCCGGAACCCGCGTGATCTCCACGTCGTGGATCCCAGCCCGATCCAACATGACCTTGGCCGCGTCAGCGCCGGTCATGCCATTCATGGTCCTCACCTTCGAGTACTTGTTGAAGGCGGATTTGGTCTTGAAACTGGCCCACAACGACAAAAGCAGGGCCGGCGCCAGGAATACGAAATACAGGGGGTCGAATACCACGGTTCATTCCTCCTTCTCAGCTGCCCTAACCGCTCGTCGCGGGACATTATTCCAGATCCGACGACATACCTTGTGCCACAATCCCCCATCAGGAGGTCTGACCCATGCAAGCCGACACGTCGAAGCCCGTAGCCCTCGTCACCGGTGGCAGCCGTGGCATCGGTCGAGCCATCGTCGAAGGCCTCGCCCAGGAGGGTTGGCAGGTCTTCTTCTGCTCACAGACTGCCGACAGCGCGGAGAGCGCCTCCAGGGAGCTTGCCGAGACCTTTCCTGAGACCATCAAGGGCAGGGCCTGCGACGTGGGTCAGCAAAGGGAAGTCGATGATCTGGTCGCCTGGGTAGGGAGCCAGGCAGGGCGAATCGATTGCCTCGTCAACAACGCTGGCATCGGCCATTTCGGTCCGGTGGACGAGATCTCAGGGGAGGCCTGGAGGCAGCTGATTCGCACCAACCTCAATGGCTCCTTCTATGCGACGCGAGCCGTGACACCCTGGATGAAGAGCCAAGGCAGTGGCTGGATCATCAACATCGCCTCACTCGCCGGCAAGAATCCCTTCGCCGGAGGCGCGGCCTACAACGCCAGCAAGTTCGGCCTGGTCGGCCTGTCCGAAGCCAGCATGCTGGATCTCCGACCGTTCGGAATCCGCGTCGCGGCCATCCTGCCAGGCAGCGTGCAAACCGAGTTCAGTCACCCGAAGCCAGGAGCCAGAGATGATTGGAAGCTGGCACCCGAGGATGTCGCCCGCACCGTGCTCGACCTCCTGCACCACGGGAGCCGTTCGCTTCCCAGCCTGGTAGAGATTCGCCCCAGCAACCCGCCAAAGCGGTAGCGACAGGCCCGGGGCCTGGGCCCCCGGCAGCTGACCCTCTTCTGTTGGAGGTTCCTTCGGGTGGTCCGCCGGGGGACGGCGTCGGCTACTCAGACTATGACGGACTGGCCGCCGCCTCGTCTCGTCATCGCGCCCCGTCTCCTGTGCTCTATCAAGGTCCTTGCGCCGCGCTCGACTCGGCGCCCCCTGTCGAACCACCCGAACGAACCTTTGGCATCGGAGAGGTCTAGGGGTGTAGGGGCTTGGGGCGTAAGGGGAGAGTCAGCAGACCGATTCTTGATATGTCTCGACGGTGGTAGATCGGGCCATGGGTCTCCCTCGTCGGAGGGGCATGGTCGGGTGAGGCCGCAGACGAGGGAGATCCCTGGTCCGATCGGCTGCCTCAACCCTGTATTCCTGCGGGGCTAGAGAATCCGCATCACTTCGTCGCCGTAGAGCAGGGGCGGGCCCGAGGGTTCGGGGGAGCCTCCGAGGGGCTCCACGGTGACACTGACGGCAACGGTGCCGCCAGGCATGGTCGCGGATGTGAGCTCGGTTCGGGACCCCAGTCTCGAATCGAACGTCCCAGCGCTGACCTGGGAGCCCTCGTCAGTGATGAACCAAAGTTGGTAGGCCCGATCCTTTGGGCTCGGCTCGAGCCCATCGACACGCAGGTACCAATGCTGGTGATCGGGAGCCACGAACAGAGTCACCGTCGGTGGGGCGGCTGCCAGACGGTCTTCCATGGGATGGAGGCTACAGACTTCCACTCCAGACGCGGCCAAGACAGAGAGCTTTGCCTGAGCCTCTGCGAGCTCCTGTCGATAGCGCGCCAGCTCCCCGGATTCGAGATTCACTTCTCTCAGATGACCCGAAAGCTGTGCAATCTCCCCTCGCTGGCGCTCCATATGGAGGCGCTGCCACCCAGAAAGACCCAGCAACGCCAGGACAAGCCCGGCTGCCAGCGGCAGAGCCCACCGAGTCCAATCGCCGACACCTGTCGGCGCTGCAGGCGCAGCGAACTGACCCTCCTCCACCGCATGCCGACTCGTGCCCTCACCGCTCAGGCTCGCCATGAGCCGCTCTTTGGCAGACGGCGAAGGTGCCATCGGATCGAGCTCGTACGGCAACAGGCCGATGACTTCGAGAGAGCTCCGCAGAGCCACTGCCCCAGCGTCCTCCGAGGCGTCCGACGCTGGCACGACACACTGATTCAGGCGATCCAGAAGATCGACCGCCAGTCGATCTTCCGGAGTCACGGTAGCCTTCTGGTCCTGACTCACAACAGGTCTCCAATCTCTTCCCGCAAGGCAGCTCGAAGCTTCTTCATGGCCAGCAGAGTACGAGTCTTGACAGTCCCCAGCGGGATGCCGGTCTGCTCGGCGATCTCGCTTTGCGTAGATCCACCGAAAAAGGCCAACTCCAACACCTGACGCTGCTCGGGGGGAAGCTGCGACATCTCCTCGCCGAGCCGCTTCTGTCTCTCTTGGAGTAGTACGTCGCCAACCCCGGTCGGGGATGTATGCGAGGTGGGTTTCTCCTGTTGAGCCGCGGTTACGGTACGCTGCTGAACCTGCCTACTTCTCAACCGATCGATGGCCCGACTGCGGGTGATCAGCACCAACCAGGTGGAGACCGAGGACCTCGAAGGGTCGTATCTGGCGGCCTGATTCCACACCTGCAGGAACGTCTCCTGCAGAATCTCCTCTGCATCCTGGGCGTTGCCCAACACGCGATAAGCCAGCGCCATCAGCAGGCTCGAAAATCGGTCGTACAGCTCCGCGACGGCCTCCTGCTTCCGCTCCACGATGGCACGGACCAGCTCCTTGTCGTCGGTCCGTGACGGACTGCCGGAAGCTGTGTCAGAAGAGGTGTCGGGAGACGGCATCTCGAAGTGTCGGGCCTGTCGAAAAGCCCCGGTAGGATAGCATGCAGTCGAGGTTCCCATGGCTCGTCGAGTGACCGTTATCGGAGGTGCGAACTGCACAGCGGAGCAGCGCCGGCTGGCGCTGGAAACCGGCCGAGAGATCGCCAGGGCTGGAGCAACTCTGCTCTGTGGCGGACGGGGCGGAGTCATGGAGGCCGCCGCCCAGGGTGCTCAATCGGAAGGCGGCACTACCGTGGGGATCCTGCCTGGCACCGGACCTGCTGACAGCCCTCCCAATGCCTATATCGGACTACCCATCTTCACTGGCATCGGACAAGCCCGCAACCAGGTCCTGGTGCTCTCGGGTGAGGCAGTAATCGGCATAGGAGGTAGCTGGGGTACCTTGACCGAGATAGGTCTGTCGATTCGACACGGGATCCCGGTAGTCCTGCTCGACAGTTGGCGCCTCGAGCCTCCCGACGGCAAAGCAGAACCACTTCTCCACTGCGCCTCGAGCCCGGCTGAAGCTGTCGAAACGGCCTTGCGAGCGGCGAACGAGGTGCCTCGAAAATGACCGCAATCGAGACCAGCACACGGCCGGAAGGGGCCCGCCAACCCGCCATTCGAGTCATGATGATGCCGCGGGACACCAACGCCCTGGGGACGATCTTTGGCGGCATCATCCTGTCCTACATCGATCAGGCGGGGGCCGTGGAAGCACACCGTCACGCCAGGGGCCGTCTGGTCACCGTCGCGATGCGCGAAGTCGAGTTTCACGAACCGGTCTTTGTTGGCGACCTGGTGAGTCTGTATGCCGACGCCATTCGCCTCGGCAAGACCTCGATCACGGTCAAAGTCGTGGTCGAGGCCGAACGCCGCACCAGCGGTGGTGAGCGGGTCCTGGTGACCCAAGCCGAAGTGGTCTATGTGCATGTGGACAGGGACAATCGCCCCATGCCTCTGGTGCCGACGAAGTCCTAGGCGGTTCGCACACCCCCTACCCGATTGGGGAACTACTCTGCTACGAACGGCTCGTAGCAGTTGCGGCAGCGCGCTTCATAGGCCTCGGTATCGCCGACCTGAACCTGTTCCTGACCGCCCGCGATGCGCTGGCTGTAATGCGCCAGTCCGCCACAGCAGACGCACACCGCGTGCACCTTGTCGACGAACTCAGCCAGAGCCAGGATCTGCGGCATCGGACCGAAAGGTCGGCGCTGGTAGTCCTGATCGAGACCTGCCACGATGACCCGAATTCCGCGGTCGGCCAGCTGGCTGACCACCCCCACCAGCCCCATGTCGAAGAACTGGGCTTCGTCGATGCCGATCACCTCTACGTCCGGCTCGACTCGGCGCAGCAATTCCGCCGCATCGGCCACCGTGGAGGCATCGACGGTCCGGTTGTCTCGCGTTACGAGAACCTCAGGTGCATGCCTGGAATCCATGCGGGGCTTGAACACCTGGATCGTCTGTCGCGCGATGAGAGCCCGGCGCAGACGACGCACCAGCTCCTCGCTCTTGCCCGAGAACATGCCGCCGGTGACGACCTCGAGGCGGCCCGGGCGGCCCTCTTGAATTTTGGCGTCGGATGGCATGGCACCGGGGATGGTATCGCGCCCTCGCAGCTCTGTCATCCGCGACGCCGGACCACCAAACACTGCTAAGCTGCGCCCCCATGGAACCGGACGAGAGGATCTTCACTTATGAGGAGGCGCTGGATACGTTCCCCGCTATCCGGGATCTGACGGATCGCGCCATCCATCAGATTCGGGCGCTCTACAACGGCATTCAGAGCCGCGACGAGATGGAGCGGCGGCAGAACGAGCTGGAGGCCGCCACCTCTGAGGTGATCGAGGTCTGGACCGAAGAAGTGTCTTCCATTGGCTGCCTGGTCAAGGGGCTGTGGCTGGTCGATTGGGACTGTGGCAATGGTTACTACTGCTGGCGCTACCCCGAGGCCTCGATCGGTCACTTCCACGGCTACGACGATGGGTTCGACGGTCGCATGCCGATCAACTGAGGCCTCGAGACAAGGGTCTGCAACATAGAAACGACGAGCCGATACGGGAATTCTGCACGGCAACGCCCTGTTTTCAAACCTGACTCCAGAAATCATCGCCCGCTGCAGCAACATAGCGTCAAACAGGGTGTCGACGAGATCGAAAATCGAAGAGGAGCAACATCCATGGAACACACCACACAGACCCCGAGCCAGGAATCGTCCGGCCCTGCAGACGCGCGCCCGATCACGCTCACCGACAAAGCGATTCAGATGATCAAGATCACTCGGGAGCAGGAGGGTATCGAGGCAGCTTTCGGCCTCAGGGTCGCCGTCCGCGGCGGCGGTTGCAGCGGCATGGAGTATGCCCTCGACTTCGAGCGCGAGCCGCGAGAGAACGACTTCGTCATCGGCTACGATGACTTGCAGGTCTACGTCGACGCCGTCAGCGCCCGATATCTTCAGGGCACCGAGATCGACTACGTTCTGGGCAGCACCGGGGCAGGGTTCAAATTCAACAATCCCAATGCCTCGGGTAGTTGCGGCTGCGGGTCGTCGTTTTCCGTTTGAGACGCTCTGGCGGCTCGAGCGGTCTAGGTCTTCAAGGGTGACGTCACGACCTGAGCGTGCCCCCCGCCCTCGACTTCCAACCGAGTCCCCACCTCAGCCGCCCGGCGCTGCAAGATCGCCAGCCCCAGGACCGAGCCCAGCCGATTCGATCGGGTGACACTGGTGAGCGAGCCTGCCTGCCTGCCCTCGAGAACGAGACACGTTCCCGTCTCCGGAACTTCGGCCACATCGAGAGTCAGTCCACATAGGACTCTGCTGACCTGCCCTCTGTAGTGCAGACGGGCCACTACTTCCTGCCCCAGATAGCAGCCCTTTGTGTAACTGACCGCTTCTTCCAGGCCCGTTTCCTGCGGCAGATTGGACTCTCCGAAATCCTGCCCGAACCAGGGAATCCCTGCCTCGATACGCGCCCGATCCAGCGCCTGGAGGCCAACCAGCTTCGCACCGAATGGTCGACCTGCCTCCAGCAGGTGCCGGATCAGTGCCTCGGCATTGGCGGCCGAGGGCCAGAACGTCAACGCGGGCATGCCCCAACGCCCGTCCGCGGAGACCAACATCTCGCCGGCAGTGTCAACTTCGGTGCGACGAGTCTGCCACGGGTGATCCGGCAGCGCACCGAGCCCCGACAGCGAGGTCAGCATGGCCTCCAACCGAGGCCCGACGAGCGTCAGCGGCAAGAGGCCCAGTAACGGCTCGATCTCCACTCGGTCGACGACGATGTAACGGCTCAGATGCTCGACAACCCGAGGTCCCAAGCCGGCGGGGAGCTCGAGCCAAACAGAATCCTCGAACACCCTGATGGTGGCATCGGCCCGGATATGGCCTTTTGCATCGAGAAGAAAACCGTAGGCGCCCGCGCCAGGCTCGATCCCGGCGAGCTCACAAGTCACCTTTCCGTTCAGGAACGCCACCCGATCCTCACCCCCAATGCGAAGATGATCGGGCCAATTGCGAACCATGACGCCGACGCCGCTCACCAGAGCCTCGTACTCGGCCTCGACGGAGCCGTAGTGAGCGACGATCTCGGTGTCCTCACCGAGGCGCCGGGGCTCTGCGCCGAGAGTCCGAAGAAACGTCGGGATGGCTTCACTGTTGGCTGGAACGCGAGGTGATTCCGTCACGCCAGGAGTCTACCAATCGACCCTTCTCGCCCCTCGATCGGACTCGATAGGTACAATGGACCGATGCCCGCAATGGAACCCTTTCGCCTGCAGTTGGCCGATGGTAGAGAGCTACTGGGGGTTGTTCATGCCCCGGAGCAGCCTGGCCCACGACCAACCGTCGTTGTGTGTCACGGCTTCAAGGGCTTCATGGATTGGGGGTTCTTTCCGTTTCTGGGAGAGCTCTTGACTGAGCGTGGCTTCGCCGTGATCCGCTTCAACTTCACGGGCTCTGGCATGAGGCCCGGAGACGTCCTGGTCACCGACACAGAGGCCTTCCGGCGCGCTACCTTCAGCCAGGACGTAATTGACCTCACCAAAGTACTGGAAGCGCTGGGGGGAGAAATCGGAGAGGGCTTGGTCGATCCGCAAAGGATCGGTCTTTTCGGGCATAGCCGCGGTGGTGGAATCGCTACCCTGGCGGCCGCTCAGGAATCCTGGCGCGGCAAGATTCGAGCCCTGGTCACCTGGGCGGCGGTCAGCACCTTCGACCGTCTCACGCTGGATGAGAAGGCGATCTGGCGACGGCGTGGATTCGTCCCCGTGGTCAACAGCCGCACCGGCCAGCAGTTGACTGTCGACGCCATGGTCCTCGAGGATCTGGAGAGATTCCAGGATCATCTCGATCCGCGGACAGCGGGCTCGGCCAGACGGGCGCCCTGGTTGATCCTGCATGGCGACCAAGACGAGACCGTGCCCGTCAGTGAGGCCCGTCTACTCGCTGCCCATGCGGCTGCGCCTTGCCAACTGAGGCTGATTCACGACGGCGACCATACACTGGGCGTCAAGCACCCCTTCAACGGCCCGACACCGCAACTGGTAGAGGCTCTCAACGCCACCCAGGAGTGGTTTCGGAACCATCTCGGCTGAGCCGCCAACCGCTAGTTGCTGAGCAGTCGGCCGGGAAGATCTCAGGCTCTGAAGATCGAGTGGATTCGTTCAGCCTCTACAAGCTCGGTCAGGACCCAGTCCGCTCCAGCTGCCTCGAGACGATCGCGTGGCGTGTAACCCGTGGCCACAGCTGCCGCCTTGATGCCATGGGCCCGGGCGCAGGCAACATCCCTCGAGCTATCCCCGATGATGAGGGTCTCCTGCGGGCTGAACGGGCTACCTCTGTCCTGCATGGCTCTTTCCAGAGCCACGGGAGGCAGCTCGGTGCGATCGGCTCGATCGTCTCCGAAAGCGCCAAACTGAAAGAAACGATTGAGGTCGAAGCAAGCGAGCTTGCTCCGGGCACCCCCCTCCCAATTTCCCGTCAGCAGCCCGAGCGTCACGTCAGCAACCTGTTCGAGCCTCGACAGCACAGGTACCACCTCTGGCAAGAGCGTCATGTCATCGGCGGTGAGCTGGTCTCGCATTCGACCGAGGTAGACCTCCTTGAGATCTGGCAACAGGCCCAGAATCCGCTCGCTGGGGAGTCCTGCGCCCAGCATCAACTCGGTGACGATCTGTGGATCTGTCTTGCCTGAAAAGCTGAGGCCGTCGATATCCCCGGCCTGGCCATAGACGCTCTCCAGAGACTCGCCGAACCACTGGCGCAGACGGCGACCCCCTTTGAGAAGGGTGCCATCGATATCGAAGAGGATCAGCCGAGGACGAAACGATTCCATGGCGCGGGCCCTACTCAGAGACCGGAAGGGCTAGTCACCAGACTCTCGCCATGTGGGCGGAGCTTTGGTCGCAAGGAAGGTCGCAATACCGTGCTTGCAGTCCGCTGTTGCCCTGGCTTCGGCATTGGCAATGGCGGCCCTCTGTAACGCTTCATCCAGAGGCACGCCCAGGATCTGCAACAGGATCCGCTTGGTGCGCGCAATCGACTCCGAGCTCGCCCGCTCCAGAATCCCGATCGCCAGCTGTTCGCCGGCTCGCCGCAGCTCGTCCTCGTCCACGACCCGGTTGACGAGACCGGTTCCGAGAGCCTGCTGCGCCGATACGAACTCTGGATTGAGCAACATCTCGCGAATATCCGCACCTCGCATTCGCAAGGGCAGATAGGTCGCGACCAGCGCAGCCACAAAACCGATTCGCGCTTCGCTGTAGAGAAACCGCGAACCCTCCGCGGCCACCACGAAGTCGTGCGCCGTTGCGAGGCCACAGCCTCCGGCCACGCAGGCTCCCTGAACCATCGCCACCGTCAGGGCCTCCTGCCGCAAGATCGATTCGAAGAGGCCCCGAAGGCGCTCGGAATCCAGACGGTTCTCCTCGGACCCAGCTTCCAGGAGGCTTCCAAGGTGTCCCAGATCGGCCCCGGCCGAGAAGTGCTTCCCGGCCGCGCCCAAGAGGACAGCCCTGATCCCCTTGCCTCTGAGGTCACTCCCATAGAGCTCGGTCAGCGACTCCACCAGGGCCGGCGACAGAGCGTTGGCCCGAGCTGGGTCACTCAACGTCACCCAGAGGAGATCCCCATCCTGCTTCGTTTCGAGAAAGTCGTGACTCATGGCTTGTGCCCCGGCCGGCCTCCTCAGGTCTGCAGGACCCCGGTCTTGAAGTCGTCGATCTGCGGGTTCTGCGCCGCGCAGGCGATGGACCGCGCCAGGATCTGTCGCGTCTCTCTGGGGTCGATGATGGCGTCCACCCAGAGTCGGGCGGCGGCATAGCGAGGATCGGCTGCCTCGGCATAGCGCTGTTGAATCCTGGCCAGGAGCTCGCTCTTCTCCTCTTCCCACACGTTCTCGCCACGCCCTTTGAGTTGAATAGCCAACAGGGTCTTCGAGGCCTGCTCGCCACCCATGACCGCAATCGCGGCCGAGGGCCAGGCATACAAGAACCTGGGGCCGTAGGCTTTGCCACACATGGCGTAGTTGCCTGCTCCGAACGAGTTGCCGACAATGAGCGTGATCTTGGGTACCACCGAGTTGGCGACGGCGTTGACCATCTTGGCGCCACTCTTGATGATGCCGCCCTGCTCGGCACGGCTGCCCACCATGAAGCCCGTCACGTCCTGTAGAAAGACCAACGGAATCCGCTTCTGGTTGCAGAGCTCGACGAATCGTGCTCCCTTGTCTGCCGAATCGGAGTACAGAACCCCACCGATCTGCAGCTCCCTATCCTGGCTGTCGGTGCCTGTCTTTCGAGCCACGATGGATCGCTGATTCGCCACGATGCCCACCGGCCACCCCTTGATCCAGGCGGTGCCGCAGACGAGTGTCTTGCCATAGGTCGCCTTGTACTCGTCGAACTCACTGCCATCGACCAGGCGGGCCAGTAGCTCGTGCATGTCGTAGGGACGAGAGTGATCGTCTGGAACAATGCCGTAGATCTCCTCGGCCGAATACAGAGGATCCCGCTCTTCTCGGCGCGCAAAGGGTGCTGTCTCGCCGCTGGCCAGCTGCTCGAACTGGCTCCGGATCTTGGCCAGGCAACTCGCATCATCGGGGTGACGGTGATCGACAACTCCCGAGATGTCGCACTGCACCAGCGCTCCCCCGAGCGCCTCGTTACCGATCTCTTCACCGATCGCGGCCTTGACCAGATGGGGGCCCGCTAGAAAGATCGACCCCTCACCTTCGACGATGTGGGCCTCGTCGCTCATGATCGGCAGGTAAGCCCCCCCGGCAACGCAGGGCCCCATGATGGCAGCCATTTGAAAAACACCTTGGGCTGACAGGCGGGCGTTGTTGAAGAAGGCCCTTCCAAAGTGCTCTTTGTCTGGGAAGATCTCGTCCTGCAGCGGCAGGAAGACACCAGCCGAGTCCACCAGGTAGACGATGGGAAGTCGATTCTCGAGCGCAATCTCCTGCGCACGCAAGACCTTCTTACAGGTCATGGGAAACCAGGCGCCCGCCTTGACGGTTGCATCGTTGGACACGACGACGACATCGCGGTTGTGAATCGTGCCAATGCCGGTCACCACACCAGCCGCCGGGGCTCCGCCGTACTCCTTGTAGAGACCATGGGCTGCCCACAGACCCAGCTCAATGAACTCGGAACCAGGATCACAAAGCTCGGCTACCCGCTCTCTCGCCGACATCTTGCCCTTGTCCTGCTGGCGCTTGAGGGCCTTCACACCGCCTCCGAGTCGCAGCTCGGCCTCCTGGCTCCGGAGATCCTTGAGGGTATTGCGCCAGTGATCCAGACGGCGCTGGTACTCATCGTCCTGTTTGAGTTTGCTCTCCAGGATTGTCAATTCGATCTCCTTGCAGAGTCCGCCATTATAAGCCCGACTGCCATCGCCATCGCCGCGCCCCTCCTGGCTGGGTGTTACCATTCCGCCTGTGAAGATCCGAGTGCTTGCCTTTGCCAGTGCCGCAACCGCTGTTGGCAGCAGCGAATTCGAGGTCGACCTACCGGCAGGAAGCAACCTCGAGGCTCTACAGAAGACCCTGTCAGGGGACTATCCAGATCTGGTGCCGATATGGGATCGGTTGGCGTTGGCGATCGATGGTGAGCTGGTGGGCTCCGACGCGATCTTGCACGACGGAGCGGAAGTGGCCCTGCTGCCTCCCGTTTCCGGCGGCCGCCCTGGCCGAGCGCAGATCGCGGAGGCGCCGATCGACCTTGCAGCGCTGATGAAGGAAGCCAGCCCCCCGGACTGCGGTGCAACCGTTCTGTTCGTCGGAACCGTCCGCAATCATCATGCAGGCCGGGAAGTCGAGCGTCTCACGTACCAGGCCTACAGGCCCATGGCCGAGTCCGCTCTGGAGAGAATTGCTGGCGAGCTGGAGGCTGCTACCGAGGGCCTCCGGGTGCGCATCGTCCATCGACTCGGCGACCTCACGGTCGGCGAGAGCAGCGTGGTGATCGCCACCGCAGCCGCTCACCGCGCGGCGGCCTACGAGGCCAGCCGCACAGCCCTCGAACGCCTCAAGCGCGAAGCTCCCATCTGGAAGCGCGAGTGGTACTCCGACGGCGAAGCGGCCTGGCGAGAAGAAGAGCCCCTCGGACCACCCTCTTCCGATGACTAGCGATCGAAGGCGCTAGCTTGCGGCAGCGGAGCGGCCTGGAATCGCAACCAGGTCTTGAAGCTCGCATCCAATTCGACTTCGTCGGCGTCCAGACTCTGTGCCAGAAGATCTGGCGTGAGACCCTCACCAGAAGCAACCGCCTCCAGAAAGGCGCGAAAACCGTCCGGGTCAGCGCCTGGCGCATCACTCAAGAGGAATCGAATCCAGAAGGAGCTCAGAGCATAGAGGAGAGATTCCCGCTGCGCGGCGTGGAATTCTTCGGTGCCCATTTGCACCAGATCAGACAGATCTGGGAGTCCAGACCCATCGAGAGCTTTGATCAACCGGCTGGCCGAAACCAGCCCTCCAAAGTGCCGAATCTCGGTTCCGGACACCACGCTGTAGCCTCCAAGCTCTCCTGGCACCAATCGACCCGAGTCGTCAATTCGCGATTCGGCCAGATCGTCCGCCAGGCCTTCGCTCAACCAGGGTGGCAAGGCTGGTCCCAGTGCCCGACGGTTGATCAGGTGCGTCAGCTCGTGTGCCAGTGTCGACGCTACTGCCTCATGCGGTAGGTCTTCGGAGTACAAGGCCACGTAGCCATGGGCAGGCGCAGCATGCCCACCCTTTTCGGCCGGAATCCTCTCGTCATCGGAGACGAACGCCTCGTACGAGCCTTGCGACGCAAACAGGAAAATCGACTCGGCGGCCTCGCCGACCGGGGTCAGACCGAATCGCTCTCGGTAGGTTGCCTCGAGACTCCTGGCCATCAGGCAGCACGACTCGGACACAGAAGCACCGTCGACATCCGTGTAGAGGGTGTAGGGGCCACAAGGAGTCTCGACTCCCCCGCCCGCCATGAAGGACCGAGCTCGCGCCACCTTCTCCGGGCTCGGTTCGACTGCGGCCAGTGGTAGAACGGGCTCTGGTTGCTGCAGGCGTTCACTGGATGGATCCTCGTAGCCTTCCAGCCTGATCCACCCCTCCAGGCCTCCCTGATCCATGGAGTATCGATAGATGTGGAACCAGTCTCCGCGCCGTTCGCTGACCGAGTAGTTACCGAGAAGCTCGACGGTAGCAAGCACATCGCTGTCGAGATTCGGTGAGACCTGCACACGAGTACCAGGCTCCACCCACACTTGCGGACGGGAACTCACCCGGTCGGAAACCACCGCCTCGGCCAGAATCTCCCCCCGATCGATCTCGCCTGCCGAGCGCTGCCCACCGTCGAGCTTCTCCCTGTTCCCAAGGGGAGCCGAGTAGGCGGCTCGAAACCGAGACGCCAGCGTCCCGACAAGAGGCCACTCTTCGGCCCGGCGCACCAAGTCCGACTCGGGGTTTCGACTCAGCCAGGCAAAGGCCCCGAACACCGTCACCGCCAGTAGGAGAACCAGTCTCGGATCGGCGGAGAACAAGCGGCGCATTCGACGGTTCGAAGAGGGGGTTGCCGATTCCGGGCTGCTTCTAGGGCAGCGCCGACAAAACGAATTCGTGCAGATCCTGTTTCAGCTGTCGCAAGGACGGCATGTGGATGTACATCATGTGCCCCGACTCGTAGTAGCCCATGGAGATGTTGTGCCGCAGCGAAGAGTCCAGTCCCAGGTGGTCGAATGTGTATTGCGTCGCGAAATAGGGTGTCGCCAGATCGTAGTAGCCGTTCGCCACGAACACCTTGAGGCTGGGGTTCCTGGTCATGGCCGTGCGCAGAGTCTCCGCCACGTTGACATACCGGTTCTCGTAGTCACCGAAGCTCCAGGGCCGCACTCGGCCACTGAGAATCTCGTACGGCAGATCGATCTCGAATCCCAATTCCCGCCTCACGTAGTCATTGAGGGTCGCCGTGTAAGGACCTTGAATCGCGGCGTAGCTGGGGTCGAACTCGTAGTTCTCAGCCGCGGCATCCCGGTCGATCCCCGTGAAACGACTGTCGAGCCGGCCGACGGTGAGTCTCTCGTCGCGGCGCAGCTGTTTGACAAATCGGTGAATCCCCAGGCGCAGATTCGTCTGCAGCACATACTCGCGACTCAATCCCGTATAGCGGGCTAGTCGATCCGCGATCAGCTCTCTATCTCCATCCTCGAGGGTGTCTCCCCGTATCAGCGCCTGAGCATAGTCACCCAGAGCAAACGCCTCGACCTCGTCCAGCGTCGCCCTGAGATCGGCCTGCAGGTCGTCGTCCAACTTCTGGTGGTACCAGGCCGTGGCGGTATAGGTCGGCAAGAAGAGAATGTAGGGCAAGTCGTTGCCGACATCGAAACGGGCCGTCTGGAAGTTGAGGATCGACGAGATCAGCATGATGCCGTTCAAGTACATGCCATGTCGGCCCTGGAGGTATCCCGACAGCCCGGCAGCACGGGTCGTGCCGTAGCTCTCACCGATCAGGAACTTCGGTGACGCCCAGCGCTCGAATCGACTCGTATAGAGGCGGATGAACTCACCGACCGCCTCGACGTCTTCCTCGACACCATGAAACTGCTGTGGGTCTTCGTCGGGGACGGCTCGGCTGTAGCCAGTCGTGACCGGGTCGATGAAGACAAGGTCGGTGACATCCAGAAGGGAGTACTCGTTGTCCACCAGCTCATAGGGTGGCGGCAAGGCGTGACCGTCATCGGTCATCAGGACCCGACGCGGCCCGAGAAGCCCCAGGTGGAGCCAGACCGAAGACGAGCCCGGCCCGCCGTTGAACGAAAAGGTCACCGGCCGCTGGCCGGGATCGCTGACCCCGTCCAAGGTATAGGCCATGAAGAAGACGGAAGCCTTCTGGGTGCCGTCCTCGTCCTTCAGGATCAGGGTACCCGCGGTTGCCTTGTAGCTCAGGTTCCGCCCTCCGACCGTCACCCTGTGCGAGGACTCCGACTTCAGCTCTTGGACCGTCCACGGCTCGGCCTGCCTTTCAGCCTGACCGGTTTCGATCTCCTCCTCAGCCCAAACCGCTGCAGGGCCGAACATCCCCACCCCGAGCACGAACAACAAACCCAACGTTCTCCTATCCACTGGTGCTCCTCCTCCGGAACGCAGACCTCGTCTTATCGCCGGCTCCCTCAGTATTGAGGAACCGACGGATCGATCCGCTTGCTCCAGGCATCGATCCCCCCAACCAGATTGAACGTGTTGGCAAACCCCATGCGCCTCAGGAAATCCACGGCGTGGGCCGAACGGTGGCCGTGATGACAATAGACGACGATCTCGGCATCCTTGTCCAACTCTTCGAACCGCCGCGGTAGCGTCTGCAGCGGCATGAGCAGCGAATTCTCGAGACGGGAAGTTTGATGCTCGAGCGGCGTCCGCACATCCAGCAACAGCAGCTCGCGACCCGCCTCCAAACTTTCCTTCAGTCCTTCAGGGGTCACATTGACCGACTCGGCCAAGGGCTCATCCGGCGTCAAACCACAGAACTTCTCGTAGTCGATGAGCTCTGTCAGGGTCGGGTTCACCGAGCAGACAGGACACTCGGGGTTCTTCTTCAGTTTCACCTCTCGAAACCGCGTCTGCAAGGCGTCGAAGAGAACCAGGCGACCGATCAGTGGCTCCCCGACTTCGAGAATCAGTTTGACGACTTCATTGGCCTGCAGGCTGCCAATGATCGCCGGCAGGATTCCCAGGACGCCTCCCTCAGCACACGATGGCACGAGGCCCGGCGGTGGTGGCTCAGGAAACAGGCACCGATAGCAAGGACCGCGAGCCCCCCAGAAGACCGACGACTGACCTTCGAACCGGAAGATGGAGCCGTAGACGTTGGGCTTTCCTGCCAGAACACAGGCGTCATTGACAAGATACCGAGTCGGGAAGTTGTCGCTGCCATCGACCACGATGTCGTAACCAGCCAGCAGCGCCATGGCATTCGAGGCGTCGATCCTCTCGGCATGCGGCACCAACTCGATCAGGGGGTTGATCTCCCGCAATCGGCCGAGCGCGACTTGCAGCTTCGGCTTGCCAATATCGGATTCGCCGTAGAGAACTTGGCGTTGGAGATTCGACTCGTCCACATCGTCGAACTCCACCAGCCCCAGCTTTCCGACTCCGACCGCGGCCAGGTACATCGATACAGGCGATCCCAGGCCGCCCGCTCCAACGACCAGGACCCTGGCCTCCTTCAGCCGGTTCTGGCCCTGGATACCCACCTCTGGAATGACGAGATGGCGGCTGTATCGGCGGCTCTCCCGCGCGGTCAGCCTGTTGCCAGAATTCGAGTCGATCCCGATTGTCGCCGCCATATGGCTCCACGCTTCCTGACAGTGATTCGACAGGAGATCAAGAATACCCGATGTCTACCTCTTCGAAGGTCTCCCCAACCTCACTCAAGCGCCAGCACTTCACCCCGGTCACTCGCTCCGCTTCTACCGCCAGGATGAGATAGCGCACCTCCGGCCAGGCGGACTCGAGGTCGGACTGGCTGGGGGTCGCACTCCGGCAGGGATGCGAGTGGTAGTACCCGAGAACCTCCACCTGTCGCGCCCTGGCCTCTTGCTGGACCTGCAAAACGAGCTTCGGATCGATCGCATAACGCTCTTCGCGCCGATCGCCGGCGCTGTTCGGGGCTACGGCCACCTCGCTGACTGCAGCGATCGGCTCTCCCGGCGAAGACCCGCGACCCAGGAGAATGCCACAGCACTCTTCCGGGTAGGCCTCCAGGGCCTCCCTCTCCAGGAGCTCCAGTAAAGGGGTCGGGATCCGCAACTGGCTCTTCTCAGACACCGGCAAAGCCTCGAAAGGGGTCTCTTCCTCGAGAGCTTCAACCGAGAAGCGCCAGGCCTTTCAGGACCGAGAAGAGGACAGCCAGTAGGGACAGACCCAGGCCGATCACCGCCGCCATGAGATGCTCGACGCGCTCCGGACGCCTGGGATCGAGCCAGTGAGCAGCGGCGTAGCCCCCCAAGAAACCTCCCAGATGGGCGAAGTTGTCGATCCCCGGCATGATGAATCCAAAGACACCCAGGAAGATCGCCCATGTCCATGCCTGTCGTCCAACGGCCGAGCTCCCTCCCCTCCTGCCGTAGAGCACTAGGGCGCCGAGAAGGCCAAAGATGGCTGCCGAGGCGCCGATTGTGAACTTGGCGCCCCTCAGAAAGGACGGCAAGAAGCCCAGATAGGCCCCAGCGAAGCTACTGAGAACAAAGCCTGCTGCTCCCGCCACCAGGTAGATGATCACCATTCGCCCGGCGCCGAAGATCCGGCTGGTAGCCGGCGCCAGCTGACGCACCCACAACATGTTGAACAGGATGTGAATCAAGCCACCATGCAGCCAAGAGGCCGACAGCACCGTCCACCATCGGTCGTAGGCGAAGACCGGCACTGCGCCGCTGGCGCCGAAGAGGAAAAGCCCCTCCATGCTCGGTGACAGCATCGAAAACAGACTCCCCATGCCGATCCCCGACGGATTGACCAACAGGGTCAGGACATACAGCACGATGCAGGCCCCGATGATCAGGCGGACGAAGCCAAAGTCATCGCCCAGGCTCTGAAAGAACCGGGTATAGCCCCACAGACCAGGATTGCCGCGTCCGCAATGCGGGCACTTCTCCTGTTGAACCCCGACCAGTCGACCGCAAGAAGGACAAACCACCGAGCCGCTGGTCTGTCGATTCAACACAGCTCGGACCTCTGCTGGCGCCTCAAGAGTCCTCCTCCTGTTCGGCCTCTGTCTCGGCCTCCTCCAGAGCTTGAACGATCTGGGTTACCTCGACCTCGGCACGACGAATCTTGCTGCGGCACAACTCCAACAACTCGGCTGCCACCTTCAGCTGATCCGCCAATTCGTCGATATCGATCTCTTCGGCTTCGACCTGGTTCAGGATACTCTCCAACTCCTCGATGGCCTCGCCAAAGCGGAGATCCTCTGTGGCCTTCTTCTTCGCGCTCATGATTCCTCCACTCGGCTTGCGAGCATGCCTCCCGCAAGCTGGCTCGTGATTCTCTCACCTGCGACCGCGTCTGCGGGCCGGCGCAACAGCTTGCCCTTGGAGTCGCGGGTCACAGAAAAGCCCCGCTCGAGGGTTCGCTCGGGCGACAGCTGCCGACAAAGGCGTTGCCAGCCCTCGATCACAGCCCACTTCTCGCGCCAGCTGGCCTCGGCCCGCACGGCCATTCGCTCGACCACGCGATCGGACTCCCGGCGAGCTCGAGCGAGCCGACGCGGACCGGCCTCGGCAAGCCGCCGATGCAGGGCTCCCAGCCTGTGACTCTGTTTCTCCACGCTCCATTGAGCGACCCGGGGGAGGACCTCCGACAGTTGACCCAGTCGGACTGTCGCGCTTGTCAGTCGGAGTCTTACCAGGCCGAGGCTTCTCTGCGCCCTGCCCAGCGATTCCCGACCCTGTCGCAACAGCCCCAACGACTGCCGTACCAGCGCCGCTCTGAGCTCCACCAATCTCCGTTCCTCCGTAGCCACCCGTTCGACCAGGAACTCCGCCACCTTGGTGGGCGTCTTGAAGGCCGCGTTGGCGACCAGATCGGCGACCGCCTGGTCGATTTCGTGGCCCAGCCCTGTAAGCACCGGGACGGGAGTCACAGCCACCGCTTCGGCAACCGCCTGGCTATCGAACACGGCCAGATCGGCCCGAGACCCTCCTCCCCGAATCAGCACGGCACAGTCAACGGTGAGCGATGAGAGCATTTCGAGAGCCGAAGTCAGCTCCCTCTCCGCCTCTTTGCCCTGCACAGCGGCATGAATGAAGTACACCTGGAATCCGTAGCCGCTCTCCTCGAGCGAGCTCAGGAAATCGTGGTAGGCGGCGCTACCATCGGAAGTAATCAAGGCTATGCGTAGCGGCAGCTCGGACAGGGTCTTCTGGCGATTGCGCTCGATCAGGCCTCGTGCGACCAGGCTGTCGAGGACCTCCTGCCGGAGGCGAGCCAGAAGGCCAGCCATAAAGACAGGATCCACCTCTCTGACAACAAGCTGCAATCGACCAAAAGGCGGATAGAAGTCCACGCCTCCGCGGCAGCGAATGGTCTGACCTTCGCCGATCTCGAGACCAGCCGCGGCCAACTGTTGACGAATGCGCTGGTGATCGGTGCGCCAAGCGACAGCCTCCAGCTTGCCCTCGATCTGATCGTTGTCACCCTTTTCGATGAGCTCGAAGTAGAGATGCCCTCTCTGGCTGACCCTCACCCGATTGACTTCTCCAGCCACCCAGACTTCCGCGAAGGCCTCTCGAAGAAAGTCCCGCAGGTCTGTACACAGCTGGGAGACCCCATAGGTCTCTTCCTGGAATGGCAGGCTCAGGACGCACTCTCTCCGTCGAGCAACCCAGGGTCCACCCTCATCAGTGGTAACTCACGAGATCTTCCGAGGACTCGAGAGGAATCGTCTGGGCCCAGGCGACCGCTTCCTTCTCACCGAGCGTGAGCTTGCTGAGGAACTCTTCGGCTTCTTGGCGCTCGTGGAAGAGTCGCCAAAGGAACGTGTGCCCGGCAGGCGCTGTGAAGTAGGTGTATCGCTTGGCACTCTCCGTGAGCTCGAATCCGAGGTCCGTCTCGCCATTCACACCGACGCAGGCAATGGCAATTGCCCTGTAGGCCAGAGCCAGCGCCTTGAGGGCGTCTTCGTAGTCCACCAACTCCTCGCGCGACAATGGGGTATGGTAGATCGCCACGCGAGTCGCATCCTCTTCGGCCAGGAGGTTGTACGGTACATCGGTGCGATCCATCGCCTCGCGGGTCTCTTCGGTGGTCACGAAGACATCCTCGGTACCGGTGACCTTGTAGGTAATGGCAAAAACATCATCATCGATCTCCGTGAAGGCTTCCGCCAGCATGCTTTCGTCTTCAATCGTAAAATAGTACAGACTGTTGATCAGTCGGCGAGTCGTCATTTGGATTTCATCTCCTTCGAGAGCACCGGTCAGGTGCTGGTTTACCGCCTCTTCAAGGAGTGCTTGAACACCGGTAGAGTCAGCTAGACGTGTCGAATCGGCCCCGAAAGACCGACCTCCCACTATACCAGAGCTATCTCTGGGAGGTTCTCCTCGCCCGAACCGGGTGCTTACAGCCTTTCACGGCCGCTCTGCCAGCAAAGAGCCTGGTGGATTTGCTCCCATGACCGCAGCCCGATCCAGAAAGAAGAAGAAGCAGCCCTTCGACCTGCGATTGCCAGGCGCTGTGCTCAGATTGTGGCCCGAGCGCGGTTCTTCGGCAGCCTCTGAAACGACCCGGATCGATGATCTGCTTCCCCACTTGCCGGGCCTGCACCGCCTCGATTCGGGTATCGCTGTCATCACTCCAGAAGCACCCGATCCGGCTCCGGTAGACACCGCGATCCACCTCGGAATGTCGCTAGTCGACAGCCTGCAGAGAAGACAGACCCCCGCTGGGGCAGCAGGTCTCAGGATACTCGTTTCTCCCGGAGAGGTCGTGTTTCGCCAGGGTATTCCATCGCTAGCGGTCGACCCGGTCGGAGAGCATGTCGAGGCCTGGTCCGGCAATCTTCGACCGGGGCGAGTTCACGTCACCGGATGGGCTGCCAGCATGCTCGAGGAACCTCGAGAGCTTTCGCCGAGCTCTGTTACCGCCGAGCTGCTGGGTGGTTCCATCCCCGTCTTCGAAGTGGGCCCCGCACAGCGCGTCGCGGCTCCCTGGCGGAATCCCGAACTGCTCAACCGCCGACTCAAACCGGTACCCCGGACGGCCCTGTTCAACTCCGTCAAGGACCACTTGACAGTCCCGGCATGGCGTGTCGAAGGAGCTTTGGGGTGCGGCAAGAGCCGCCTGGTTTTCGAGGTTCTGCTGCACACGGGAACCCCGGCCTTGTGGCTGCGGGCCCAGCCCAGTCGACGCCGAGGCCGATCACTCGTGCGTCAAATGGCAGAGCAGTTGTTGGCTCCGCCTTCACCCTCTTCGGCACTACCGCTGCTACCCAAGATTCGCGACGTCCAGCTACAGGACGAGATTCATGCCCTGCTGTCGACCGATGACGCCGACGGCGAGCAGGCGCTGACAGAACAGATCCCAGCTATCCTGGCACGAATTTCCAAGGGTCTCTCGAGTCCTCTCTACATCGTCGTCGACGATGTGGAACAGATCGACGGTGACGATTCCGATTTCGTTCGCCACTTGTTGGATCACCCCGAGCTCGGCCGCGGATTCCACCTGCTGCTCGTTGGCCGAGGTGGCCCGGCTCTGCCACCGACCATGCATCAACTGCCTACCCTGCCTTTCCATCCCTTCGATCGCTCCGAGATGGAGGTGCTCGCCGAGCGTCTGTTCGACGGACTGTCGCTCCCCACCACTGTCGAAGAACGCTTGCAGGAAGCGACCCTGGGCTATCCGTTTGCTCTGGAAGAAGGTATGGCGGCTCTGATCCGAGAAAAGAACCTGCGACGGGTCTACGGCAGCTTCTTCTTTGCCGGCGCTGAATCGACCGATTTCCAGCCGTCTCCGCGACTGATCTGCCATCTTGTCGCCGAGGCGGCGCGACTCGAGGCGCTCCTTCCCCTTCAACTCCTATCGGCAGTGGGTGGAGCAGTTCCACCAGAGAGTCTGGAGGCGGCTGCCACGAAGCTCGGGACTTCGCCACCTGTGAGCTGGGAATCCTCCCCGCTGGCTGCCGGACTCCTTCATTCCGTCACCACGGCTTGGGGACCGGGAGTAGAACTCACGTCCAAAGCCTTCTCCATGGCTCTTCGACAGAGCCTGGCGCTGGAAACCACCGACCTGGCCCGACAGCTCATGGGCAAGGTGTTGGCCGATGGCAGTCGCAGCGGAGAGGCGCACTGGGAGTCCTACAATCTCCTTCAGGGCACCGGTGAAGGACTCAAGTCACTGATTCAGGCCCTCAAGACACCTCACGCGGCGAGCGTTCCTCCGGCCCAGATGCTGGCCACCCTCGACGCCGAGCTGCGATCGGTCAGAAAGCGCCGCGGCAGCCCCGATACCGAGCTCGAGATTCTGTGGAGGCTTCTGCCGCTCGCCCGCAAGCACGGGCGCCTGCACGAGTACGAAGGCGAGCTGGCTCGAGCGGTCGAGATGGCCTCGGGTCATCCGAGTCGCCTGCTCGCTCTGGCCGGGCTCAAAGGCGAGATGGATCGAGAAGCTGGTCGCTATCAGGACGCCGAAACGACGATTCGTCTGGCGCTGTCAGCGGCACAGGGTGCCGACGAGCGGCGCCAGGCGCTGCTCCTGATTCAGCTTGGTCGCCTGCATCTCGATCAGGAGCGCTTCGAAGAGGCCAAACAACTCTTCGAGAAGCTGAGTGTCACACTGGAGCAGCGTGGCGCCACCGCCCTCTGTGCCGCCTGCAGCTACCACCTCGGCAACATAGCGGCCCAGGAGAACCGACTCGAAGATGCCTTGAGGTTCCACCAGGAAGCGCTGGCAGAGCGGCGCAAGCAGGGGATCCAGCGTGCCTCGGGCAATTCTCTGACCGCTCTCGGCGCGGTCTACCTGGCTCTCGGCAACTATCCGCTGGCCCTCGAAAGCTACCGCGAGGCGCAGGAGATACTCGAAGAGCACGGAGCCGAAGAGGATGTCGGATTTCCACTGTTGGGGCTCGGCAAGGCACTCATCCGATTGGGCGACTACACGGCCGCCTCTGGACCCCTGAAGAGGGCCCTCTCCCTCCGGCAAGGCAAGGACGAGGTAGCCGGGGAGGCAGTCGCGCGACTCGCCGTTGCAGAGAACCACCTATTTCTGGGTCAGCACGAAAAGGCACTCCAAGAGGCCATCGAAGCCCACTTCAAACTGAACGTGATCTCGCGCAAATCCCTGCTGGCGGACGCCGAGCTGTTGCTCGGTCGAATCGGGCTGCAGCAACGCAGATTCGAGTCGGTCCGGGACCACCTCGCCGCGGCCCTCAAGGCCCATCGAGAAGTGGGAGACGACGAGGCAGTCGGCTTCGACCTGGCCATGTTGATTCGGCTGGCGGTCAACATCGAAGAGATCGACGATGCCCGCCGATGGTCCGACCAGCTGCTGGAGCACCTGCAGGAGCTACCCAGAGCCGAGCTGCTGGAAGAGATTCGATTCGGCCTGTACCGGGGACTGACCTGGCTTCGCGAGCAGGGTGAAACGGCGGCAGACCCGCTCCCTCACCTCCAGGCCGCCTACCGGGAGATTCTTCGCAAGGCCTCGCACCTGGAGCCTCAGCTACGCCATGATTTCCTGTTTCAAATTGCCGAGCATCGAGAGATCCTCGAAGCTGCCACCCGAGCAGGCCTACCCCTCGATCAAGATCTCTCCTGAGAGACTGGAGCTCATCGGCTGCGACTGAGGTAGCTGTCGAGCTGCTCTCTCTCGAAGTCGGTCAATCTCGACTGTTCGATGAAATACGTCTCGCCCGCCTCCGGCATGGGCAGGCGCACCACGGAGAGCAACCGATCGAGTCCCTCACACTCGGCGCCGCTCCCCGGCGCGAATAGCGCCAGACCTCGACAAAGCGTGACCAACTGCCCCGCAAGCCGGCTCTTGACCCGGATCTCGATGAAGCGCGGCAGCTCCTCGGCGACAACTCGATAACCCGACTCCTCCTGCGCAATCTCGAATCGCCCTTCGATCGAAGTCTCCTGCTCCGGCAACTCGACGAAGTCGGCCATCTGCGCCGGCAGCCCAGCGACCTCGAGGTCCGCCTGAACATCTGCTTCACCCTGGAACAGGGCCGTCAGTCTGGCGCCGTGGGAGTTGCCCTCCAAGGGCCACAGAAGGAGCTCGTGGCTCACCACTTCCAGCACGGGATTTTCCGAGTACAACTGAATGACGATGGCACCCTGCTCGATCGGAGCAATCTCGGTCGCCAGGTCCCGGTGAACCCCATCGACCCGATCCGACTGGAGCACCTCGGAATTCTCGGGCAGATTCGCCTCCGCCGCGCTCAACGGCAGTGACAGAATCGGCGCTAGCATCATCCAGACCACCAGGAGAGCACGACTCTTCGCCGCTCGCCATCGGCAGACCTTCCCCGATGGACTTGGTTCCATGACTCGATCGATCACCATTTCCAGACTAGCTCCGGATCACGGATAGTAGCCCCGGATGGTCCTGGCCTTCAACTTGCCGCTCTTGACGTCGACCTCGACCTCGCGAAACTGGCCATCGGGCTCCGGGTTGTCCGACGCATAGGCCACCAGGTACTGACTCCTCAGCTCTTCCTCGATCTCGCGGTAGACGTCGGCCAGCTCCTGCGCCTTGGAGATGAAGAACACCCGGCCGCCGGATTCTTCGGCCAGGTTCGTCAGTTTGTTGCGAACACCTCTCTCCAGGGCACCCACATCGAGGCCAATCGAGTAGATGGTCACACCGCTGCGGCGGGCGAACTCGAGGGAATCTCGAAACGGCATGGCACTGGCGGTGTCATCCCCGTCCGAAAGCAGAATCAAGGCACGTCGGCCGCGCATCGCCCTGAAGTAATAGAGACCTGTGACCACCGCGTCGTGCAACGTAGTCCAGCCAACCGCTTGAAGATCTTCGAGAGAGCCCTGAACAGCACTGACGTCATCGGTGGGTGCGATGAGCAATCTGGGCTGGTCGCTGAAGGAGACCGCGAAGACCTTGTCTCGCAGGGTGATGATGTTCTCCAGGAAGCCCATGGCTGCTGCCTTGGCTTCCGGCAGGGATTCCGTCATCGAGCCCGAGGTGTCGATCACGAAGCCGAGAGTCAGGGGCAGATCCTCGACCAGCTCGAACTTGGTGATCTGCTGCTGCCTCCCATCCTCCTTGACCACGAAATCACCCTGCGTGAGGCCCTTGACTGGCCTGCCACTGCGATCCGTGACCGTTGTGAAGAGCTCGACCAGCTTGACCTCGACCTCCTCCAAGAACTGGGGAGAATTGAGGAACCGCACCTCCTCCGAGCGGCTCTGATCGTCGAGAATCGCCACCACGCTCAGATAGGCCATGCCTTCAGCCGGCGGGACGTTGATCTCTGCCTCCCAAGGGGGATTCTGGAGCTCCGCTACAAGGTCTTCATTGACCCTGAACTCCACCTTCTCGACCCGGCGCTCTTCTGGCACTACCACCTCGGCCCGGGCGAGCGTCGGGCCGGAAACGGCGGCTCCTCTGGCTGGATCGATAATTCGTACCCGCAGCGCACCGCGGGGTTGGTTGAGCACGACTTCGTCCGTAGCAACGATCTCGTTGGCCGCATCGATGCCCTCGGCCCTGACAACCTGCTCCACCGGAAACTTGGCCAATCGAAGCTCAGCCGCAAACGGACGGGTCGAGCGGGTCATTTGTGGCTTGCCATCGACCAGAAACCGCACCTTGGCAATGCGGCCACCGGTGACGAGAGCCTCGGCCCTCCAGAGCCCCAGAACAACCTCTGTTGGCGGCGGCACCAGCAGGAGGCTGTCCTGGCCCTGGATCTCGGACTTTGCCAGATCCTGCCCCATGGCGAGGATCGTTCCCTCGGGCACAGGTGGGATGTCCATGGGTTGGGGCTCTTCAGGCACGACGAAACCCCTCGTCAGGTACGCTTCCGCGCCCCCGACTTCGTCGCGCACACGCAATCGAACGAGAAAAGTCCGATTGGGGCGTAGCAACTGGTCCATCGCCAGAACAATCGGCACGTCCTCCGCCGGCGGCTCGATCTTGAACCGCACCCTGAACTCGTCGAACACCTTCCCATCCTGCTCGATGACGCCTTCCATAGCGAGGATGAGACCCTTTTCTTCGTCCTCTTCGGCGATCTCCAACTCGGCTGCCGAAGGGATGGGCACGACAAACCGTGCCACCGTTCGCTGACGGACCTTGTCGGGGAAGAAGACTTCCAGGTCGAGAGTCTCCAGCTCTTTGACGGCTTCCGTCCTCTCGCTGGCGACCGCCTGCCGGGCCCACTCGGCGATATCTGGAGGCGGCCCGAAGTACCGGAGAATGTCGTCTTTGTGAGGCCTTCCAGGCTGAAAGCCACGCAGACCCTCGATCCCTGTGGCCTGATCCACGATCCGCGCCTGCTTACAGATCTGGAGGTCGAATCGCTTGGCGATCTTCTTCCCGCCCAGCTCCTCCCATTGCTCCAGCCAGTACTGCATCTCATCGTTGTAGAGCAGTCGCTTGGAATCGACGGGTAACCAGATGCGGTACGGGCCGTCGGGAATCGTCTCGTAGAAGACCAAGCTGACAGCGGCTTCCGCTTCGCCATAGACCCAGATCTCGACGGGTTTGAAGGCCATCGCGCACTCGATTGCCAACCGCTGATTCGGCCTGCCATGCAGAAACAGAGCGGCGGCCCGCTGATCCTCCAGTGCGAGAAACTCCGAGTGCACCAGACGGTAGCGCGCCTTGATCGCTTCCAGGAGCTCATTCTGGGGCGTCTCTGGCACGGGATCATCGGCCAGGAAGGCCTCGATCATCGACTCGCGCTCCTCGGAGGAGGCGTCGAGGTACACCTGCCGCTGCTCATCGGTGAGCAACAACGCCGGTACGTCCTGCAGGAAGGACCGCTGATGCTCCGGCCAGAGGACGATTTCATCCCAATCCTGAGCCAGGCCCACTGTCGCCAGGCCGAGAATCGACAAGCTGATCAAGGCAAACTGTCTGAACATGGTGCGTAACCTCTGCAATAAGACTGCCATTGACCGGTACCCGAGGTCGAAGACTACCGCAGGCCATGATGCGCCATACAATAGCCTCACCACGCAGGCGCTTCTCTGGGTCATACGGACCCGACGATGTGGAAGCTTGCAGATTCCGGAGCCCGAAGATCATGACACGTCGCAGCAACGAACCGATTTGCACTTTCGAGGATGGGGACAGCGTCTCCGGATTCGCCTATCTCGCCAAAATGGAACGTCGTCAGGACAAGAACGGTCGCGACTTCCTCGATCTGGTGCTCAAGGACGCCAGCAGCTCGATTACCGGCAAAGCCTGGTCCGACAGCCCCGCTTTGAACGGCACCTACGAGCTGCACGATTTTGTGGCCTACAAGGGAACGGTACAAAGCTACCGGGATCAACTCCAGCTCAACGTGCGTGAGTGCCGACAGGCCACTAGCGACGACCGCCAACATGGCTTCGACGAATCGACCCTCATCCCTTCGACGCGACTCAGCATCGACGAGCTCGAGCAGCGCCTCTCCGAAATCATGTCCCAGGAGATCGAAGACCCGCTTCTGAAGCGTCTCGCCAACGAAACATTGGAGAGTCATGGGGAGAAGCTTCGAGAGCACCCAGCCGCCAAGATGATCCACCACGCGTTCCGGGGTGGCCTTCTCGAGCATGTGGTCTCCATGGCCGAGCTGGCATTGGGAGTCTGCCGTCACTATCCGGAATTGAATCGTGACGCAGTCCTACTGGGCGTGCTCTTTCACGACCTGGGCAAGACCCTCGAATTGGGCGCGATGCCGAACAACGATTACACCCTGGAAGGGCGTCTGGTGGGTCACGTGGTGATGGGCCGTGATCTGTTGCGCGAACGCTGTCAGGCGATCGCCGATTTTCCGACCGAGCTGCAGCTGCACCTCGAGCACCTGGTCCTCTCCCACCAGGGGCGACTCGAGTTCGGCTCTCCTGTGCAGCCGATGACACCGGAAGCGATCGCGTTGCATTTCATCGACGATCTGGACTCCAAGCTGGCGCAGCTGCGGGAGGCGAGCGAGAAGGATCCACCGCTTCAGTATCTGACCGGCTTCAGCCGCTTCCTCTATACCGGTTTCACCCCTCGGCAGGAAGGTGTGGCAGAAGAGGGCTCCGAGGAACCCGACCCTGACGCAGACCTTGCACAACCGACACTCGATCTCGACTGAACGGATCGCCACGCAACTCCTTTGGAATATACTGACGAGCCCTGCAAGCCCGGCCAGCCCACAGCACGGAACCCGACTAGATCCAATGCCCAATCCGCTGCCAGGAATCAGCCGACGTGAGGTGCTGCAGCCACTCGGCGTAGCCGGCGCTGGACTCGCCTTGGGATGTGGTCAGAGGGGCGACTCCGGTGACCCTCTCACCGCGACGGACGATCCGCTGCGGGCGGAGATCGTGCCAGCTGCCTACGAGGCCTTCGACCGAATCCTCGGCCGGCTTGTCGACGCGGGCCCGGTCAGTCCCGGAGATCCGGACGCCCTGCGCGAGGAGTTGGCGACAGACTTGAGATCGGTCGTGCACGAGAACGGTGCCCCGCTGTTCGGCATTCGGCAGCCTACTAGCGATCAGCTGGAGAAAGGTGCCGACCTGACGGTCGTCGTCCACAAACGCAAGCGTCCGAGCGAAGTCTTCTTCCACGACCAAGAGATCCCAGGGGTCATGCAGTCTGTCGAAGAGCTCACCGCCACCCACTCTGCAAAGACGAAGGGGATCTTCATCGCCGTAGGCCCCGACATCGATCCGACGTTCTCGACCCCAGTGGTCCACACTTTCGACATCACACCAACTCTGCTGTACTCCTTGAATCTGCCAATCGCGGAGGACTTCGACGGCAAGACGCGTGTCGGCCTCTTCACTCCCGAGTTCCGCGCGGCCAACCCCTTGAAGACCATTCCGACGTGGGGCAAGGCCCGGCAGGGCAGCACTACGGCTTCAGACATCGACGCCGAGCTCGTCGAGGAGTTCAGGGCGCTCGGCTATCTCGATTGAGCATCGACCGAATAGGGCCGGTCCCCTCGCTTCGACGCCATGCCTCTCCCAACGCGACGCCAGAGCCTGCTGAAGACGCTCCTCGTGCCGGCGATCACGCTTGCCGTATCTCTGGTTCTGAGCCTGGCTGCCGCCGAGATCCTGGTTCGACTGGCGCGGCCGCAGCCCAGGTTGGTCATCGAGCCTGGTGGCTTCTACATTCCCGATCCACCAGGGCGCTACCGACTGTCACCGGGGTATCGCGGCAACATCTACAACCGCGCGGAGTACTCGAACGAGATCCGGATCAACCAGGCCGGGCTTCGAGGCCCTGAGGTCGGTTCCTCGTCCGACGAGATCCTGAGAGTACTGGTCGTCGGAGACTCGTTCGTTTTCGGCGTCGGAGTCGAGGATACAGAGACGTTCACCGCCCTGCTTCCAGCCCGACTCGCGCGACACGACCGAACCGCAGCTGAGGGTCTGAACGCCGGCACCCCGGCCTTCGGTGTGCCCGACGCGGAGAGCTGGCTCCGACGACATGGTGTCGCGTTGGAGCCGGACATCGTCGTTCTGGCGATCTTCCTGGGCAACGATCTGGTGGACGCGTCACCAGACCGCGAGGAGATTCTGCTCGTCGACGGGTTGCTGGTCCCCAGCCAGTCCGCTGGTGGCATCAAAGCTTGGCTGCACCGCCACTCCCATCTTTTTGTGGCTGCCAAGAGCTTGCTCGACCAGCCCGGCTTCCAGCCTCTCCGTGACAAGCTGGGTCTGGGAGAGCCATGGAAAACCAGGACGCTCAGGGAGGAGCTCGGCGTCTACAGGAAGTCGGCCGAACAGGAGCTACGCCCGGCGATCGACGCCACGGATGAAGCTCTCGGAAGATTCACGGAGCTATCCGAGGAGCTCGGTTTCGAGCTCGTCGCCGTTCTGATCCCGAGCGAGATCCAACTCGAGCCCGAACGTTGGCAGATGAGTCTCACCAGTTTGGCCGTCGACCCAGCCGACTACGACCCTTCGACTCCAACTCGGATCTTCCAGGAATTGCTCGACCGCCACGAGATTCCGACTCTCGACCTCGGACCACCCTTCGTCACGGGTCTGTCCCGGGGCGAGGAGTTGTACTTTCGACTCGATCGGCACTGGACCCGAGCCGGTCATGCACTGGCTGCCGATGAGTTGGCGAGGTTCCTCACACTCCGACTCCAATCTGGAGACACGCAGGACCTGTAAGATCTCGTCAGATCGACAGGTGGTAGAGCATCCAGTACACGAGGACGCCGGTGACGGACACATAGAGCCAGATCGGCAACGTCCAGCGAGCAATCTCCGCGTGCTTGTCGAATCGACCCCGTAGCGCCCGAGTCAGCGTAATCACCGCCAGGATCGGTACGGCAGCCGCCAGCACCGAATGGGTCAACAGGACCCCCAGGTAGAACGTCCTCAGCATTCCCGTTCCCTGGAATCGAACGGAACCCACCTGCGAATGGTAGAAGAGGTAGCTGACGAGAAACAGGATGGAGCAGGCGAAGGCAGCCAGCATACTGGCCTTGTGAGCTCCGATCTTGCGTTGCCGGATCAGCCAGTAGCCAGCCACCAGAAAGGTGCCGCTCAGACCATTCAGCAACGCATTGACAGTGGGCAGCGTCGATAGATCAGGCATGCGCCGATCATACCTGCCCCCAGGTCTCCCGCTCTGCAGCAGCTGCGAGAAGGTCGCCGTCAGCAGAAAAGCCGATCAGCTCGTGGCCGGTGCCAGCTTCTTGACCTGCTGATCCATCCAAAGGTCGAAGTCGGCCTGTGAGTGCACCTGGAAGAAACCTCGCATCCGGTAGTGGCCGAGACCACACAACTGAGCACAAGCGATCTCCCAACAGGAAACGTTGGCCGCGCAGCCAGGCAGCTGTGCCTCCTCTGGCGTCGTGGCCACAGGTACGAAGCGAACCGGTATCTCCATTCCCGGGATCGTGTCCTGTTTGACCCGCATGACCGGGAGGAAGAAACTGTGAATCACATCCTTGCTGGACAGCAGAACCGTGACGGCTCGATTGACAGGCAAATGGAGTTGATTGATCGTCGTCACGTCGTCCTTGGCAAAGGGATCCTGCCGATCCAAACCCAAGGGGTTGGCCGCATCGATGAGATTGATATCGGCACTCCCAAAGACGCCATCGGGACCCGGGTAGTGAACGTTCCAGGCAAATTGCTCAGCAACAACCCTGACCTGCAGGGCATCTGCTTCCGGCGCATGGGGGGTTACCCATCGTGCCCAGGCCGGAATGGCGAAGCCGATCAGAAGGATGGCCTCCGCCAGGACGACGCCTCCTTCCAAGTACGAAGAGAAGTGGCTCTTGACCCCGGTATAGCTCGCCTTGGGGTTTCTACCGGCCCGAAACCGAAACAGGACGTAGATGAAGTAGAGACTCCACCCGACGAAGAGTAAGAGCATCAGCCAATGCACCATGACCATGATGCGGTCGATCTCCGCACCGTGTGCGGCGGCGTTCTCGGGAAGCCATCGGCTCAGTATCGAGTGCATCTAGAGGGTCCCTCCAATCGACGGTCGCTGTCCCTTGGCCTGGCTCCGTGCTCGACGGGCACGCTGACGAAGAGACAGGAACAGCGCCGCAAAGCTACCTTGGACCAAGGCCACCACTCCCAGTAGCAGGAGAATCGCGTTATTCACTCCAGCTGTCATGGCCGAATCTTCGGCGCCATAGCAAACAGCACAGGCGGCGGCGGACTGCGACAAGGCCAGCGCCGCGAGTAGAGCCATGGGTACCGCGATCCATCTTGCCGCGGCTGATCCCTTGTTCTTGCGAGTCGAGGTCGAATCGGTGCGCCGCATTTCCTACTCGAGCCTCCTCAGTTTGCCGAAGTACCGCAGGGCATACAGCGCCAGCAGTATCGCCGTCAGGAAGAAGATCACCGCCATTGCCAAGCCCTGAGTGCTCGATCGCTGCAGGTACTGCTGTGCGCCCCAAGCTCCGACCCCCAGAGACAGGAGAATCGAGGCCACGATGAAGACAACGTGAAAGCTCCGCAGAGACAACATGATCAGCGCAGCCTGTCGACGTAGCCACCCAGGGGCAGAAGCATCAAAGCGACAAAGAAGATCGCGGTCAGAACCAGCACCGCGACGACTAGCTTCCTCTCCGAGATCAGATGCATGAAGAAGGCGGCCACGAGGGTGCCCTTGATCGAAGCAATGAACAGAGCCAGGGCCACCGCGGCGCCGAAGCTCAGGTGCAGGTAGCTGACGCCCACCGTGACGAGCGTCAACACTGCAAGGGCTACGAAGACCAGAACGTAGACCCTGGTTTCCTTTCTGATCTCCTCGACACTGTGTCCACTCATCGACGCCTCCTCCTACCCACTACAGCAGGTAAAGGGTGGGGAAAAGAAAGATCCAGACCAGATCCACGAAATGCCAGTACAGCCCGACCACCTCGACTCGATTGGTAAACCGCTCGGGCTCCGACTTCCACATCTTGCTTCCCGGCCCGAGCAGATAGCCAATAACGATCATGCCGCCCAGAACATGCAGACCATGCAGACCAGTCAGGGTGAAATAGGTGGCCATGAAATTGTCGTGAGACGGATACAGATGGTGCTCGAACTTGGCGGCGTACTCGATGCTCTTGATGACCATGAACACGAGTCCGAGCACAAAAGTCAGGCCCATCCACTTGCGGTATCGGCCGAAGTCGCCGAGGCGCAGCGCCGCCCATGACATGACCATCGAGACGGACGAGGTGATGAGCACCATGGTGTTCATCGTCGCCAACGGGACATTCAGCACTTCATAGCCATGTGGCCAGGTGGTTGCACCCGTTCGCAGGAGAATGAGGGCCGAGAACAAAGCCCCAAACAACATGACTTCAGAGGCCAGGAAGAGCCACACGCCCAGCTTGGCGTTGTAAAGGCCTGTATCAGGGCGCTGCTCGACGGTGTAGGGGATCTGCATGACTTTCCTCTGTTCTCCTCAAGCCACGGCGTTCTGGGGCAGATAGCCCTCGTCCGATTCTGGTGGGCTGTATTCGTAGGGTCCGCGGGTAACGACCGGCAGCTCCGGGAAGTTGCCATGAGCGACAGGCGGCGAAGGCGCGGCGACCCATTCCAGCGTCGTGGCGTCCCAGGGATTTGAACCGACCTTGACGCCCTTCTTGATGCTCACGAAGAGGTTGATGATGAAGGGGATCTGGGCGATGAGAAGACCGAACGCCGACACCGACATGAAGAGATTCCAGTGCAGCACGCCCTGGGCGTGGGAATACTGGGCTCCGCCGTCGTACAGTCTCCTGGACACTCCGGCCAGTCCCTGGACGAACATCGGCATGAAGATCCCATTCATGAATATCAGGGATGGCCAGAAGTGGAGCTTGCCCAGGCGCTCACTCATCATTCTGCCGGTGATCTTCGGGAACCAGTAGTAGATTCCAGCGAAGATCGCGAAGATCGTGCCGGGGGCCACGACGTAGTGAAAATGCCCAATGACGTAGTAGGTGTCATGCAGGTGGATATCGCTCGGAGCCAGCCCGAGAGGGAGGCCGGTGAGCCCGCCGACACCGAACATCGGCAGGAAAGCCAACGCAAAGAGCATTGGGGTGTTGAACCGTATGGAACCGCCCCAGAGGGAGATCAATAGCGCTGAAAGAATGACCACCGACGGAACGGAGATGATCATGGTGGTGGTCTGGAAGAACGAACTGATCGCCGTACCCATGCCGGTCAGGAACATGTGATGCGCCCAGACGATGAACGACATGAAGCCCAGGAAGACGGCTGAGTAGACCATCGCCTTGTAGCCCCAAAGCGGTTTGCGGGTGTTGTTGGCTATCACCTCCGCGACGATTCCCATTGCCGGCAGAATCAGAACGTAGACCTCTGGATGCGCCAGGAACCAGAAGAGATGCTGCCACAGCAATGGGTTGCCACCGCCGGCTATCTCCAGGACCTCACCACTGACGACCAGACCGCTGGGCATGAAGAAGCTGGTACCCGCCACCCGATCCATCAGTTGGAGAATGCCCGCCGCTTCCAAGGGTGGAAAGGCCAGCAGCAACAGAAATGACGTCACCAGCTGCGACCAGACGAACATCGGCAGCCGCATGAAGTCCAGTCCTTCGGCGCGCAACTGGAAGATGGTGACGATGAAATTCACCGAGCCCAGCAGCGACGAGGTGATCAGGAAGATCATCCCCACCAACCACCATGTTTGACCCGAGGTGGCGATATTGGAAAGCGGCGGATACGAGGTCCAACCCGAATTGGCGGCTCCACCTGGTACGAAGAAGCTGGCCAGCATGATGAGGCCACCTGGCAGGTAGCACCAGTAGCTGGCCATGTTCAGCTTCGGAAACGCCATGTCGGGAGCACCAATCTGAAGGGGGACGAGGTAGTTGCCGTAGGCACCCACCAGCAGGGGAACGACCGCCAGGAACACCATGACAGTGCCGTGCATCGCTCCCAGCTGGTTGTAGAACTCGGGCAGCATGATGCCACCGGGAGCATTGGCGCTGCCGAGTAGACCGCCGATGATCGGCACAGGCCGACCTGGATAGGCCAGCTGCCAACGCATCATCAGCATCAGGCTGAAGCCAAACAGCAAGAAGCAAAGAGCGGTGAACCCGTACTGGAGCCCGATGACCTTGTGGTCCTGCGAGAAGATGTAGCGCTGCCAGAACGGCAGCTCGTGGTGCTCGGCTCCGGGTTCTTCCACCCCGACAGCCTGCGCTTCGCTAGCACTCATCAGCGACTCCTTGTCTGACTGACCGCGACGGACGACACCCATCCACCGACCTTCGGCCCTCAACCGTCGGTTCTGCCCAACGGACTGGATCGAGTTTTGGTGGCCGGAGTGTATGACAATGCATTCACTGCCTGCAAGCAGACAGGGTTGAGGCGCCCGGTCGTACCTCCCGGCCGGTCTCTGGGGCTTGGGGGTTGAGCCGGCAGCACTTCGTGTCAGCCGGTCTTTGAGGGCTTGGGGCACCAAGGCTCTGGACCCCGGGGCAGATGACCCTCTTCTCGTAGAGGTTCGTCCGGGTGGTTCGCAGCGGGACGGTGTCGGCTATGTAGGAGCCCCTTGCGGGCTCCCGCGGGAGGGGGCAAGCCCCTCCCCTACATTCAGGGGGTCGCCACCTTGTCTCGTCATCGCGCCTCATCTGTCGTGCTCGTTCGTGGTCCTTGCGCCGCGCTCGACTCGGCACCCCCTGTCGAACCACCCGGACGAACCTCTGGCACCTCTGTGGCAGTAAGGCAGTGGAGCAATGAGGGCTCAGAGGCGTAAGGGCCTAGAGGGACCCGTGATCCAGGGACATCCAGGGTTCGGCGTGGGGACCTCCAGGGGGTTGGTTGCTGTGGATAGGGAGGATAGCCCCCTGGGGGCCCCGCGTCGGACCCCTCGACAACGGCCAGATGGGCATGGGCCCAGCACCTGCGGACTACCCCGGACGGGCCTCCAAGAGATCCTGGACTCTTACCCAGGAGTTCTACCTCAAGGTGCGGTGAATCAATCAGCCAACATGTCGACGATCAGTTGTGTCAGGACGTCGGCCTGGTCTGTGCGGAAGACATGCTGGGCGTGGGCACTGCTTTCGAGGATCTCGAGGCGCTTGGGCTCCGGAGCCTGCTCGAACTGTTCTCTCACCCGCGGCAACAGGGGCTCCTCGCGACTGACGACAAACAAGAAGGAGTTCGCCTTCATTCGATCGGCCGCGGCGATTGGCGCCGCGGCCAGAAGAATCACTTTGAAGAAGGTGCCCGTGGGAGCTTCGACGCTCGCTCGAGCCACGGCGCCACCTCCCATGCTCGCGCCCAGTGCCGAGATTCGTTGGGCACCGCGGTGGCGAAGAAAACCCGCCGCCGCCACCACGTCCAGCCAGAGTGCCCCCTCCTCTTCACCCGGAGTCGAGTCACCGTAACCCCTGAAGTCCAGGGCCAGGACCTGGAGTCCCCTGCCGCTCAAGTAGCTCGCCAGTGGCTGCCAGCTCTCCTTGTCAAACACCTTGCCGTGGGCGAGCACGACTGCGTGCCCTCCCCCGCCGTATAGGTGAGCATGGATCTCCCCTCCGTCCGCCGTGGAAAAGGAGACAGTTTCTGGCGAATCGGCCGCCCAGCTGGCTCCGGGTGCCATCGACGCGGCCAACAGGACCACCGAGCCGATGCTCAGGGCCGGGAGAAGCGCTCGCCGATGTCCTGCCAATCCCGACATCGAAATATCCGTCCTTTCCACTCGTCTTCGGGTTTCGGAGCGCTCCGATTCCAGGGCCGATCGAACAGGGCCACTGGCGCCTCCAGGACGCCGGCGAGACGCCGAGCCACCTCGGCAGAATCCTCGACGACCAGGCTGAAGGAGCGGCGGGAAAGCTCATCCATGCTGATTGCCTGCGAGCCGCTGAACAGGTCTTCCGACCAGGAGTACTTGTCGAGAAAGGTCAGGGAGTGGTGGGGCACCCGTTGTTCGGTCAGCCACCGACGTGAGACCGCCTCCGTCGCTGGTGGTCGCCCCGTCACCACCGCCACCTCGTACCCCCGATCCACCCATGCTGCCAAGGCTTCGATCGCCCCTTCCATGGGCTCGATCTCAGCCAGCACTTCTGGGCGGTGCACAGATTTCATAAAGTCGTCGAGGCTCTCAGGCGTCAGGCCCAGCGAGACCCCCAGATCGAATGACTCGATCTCCTCCAGATCGACCCTTCTGCCGTGCTCTTGCTCGAAGACTTCTGCAAACATCCGGGCCGTCTGGGCGAGACAATCGTCGATATCGACGTAGATGCAGCCAGCGGTGGTCAAGGTTCTTCTCTTCGAGAGATCCTCATCTCGTCCAGGCCTTCAGCCTTCTGAGGTCAGCGCCGTATATCTGAAGCAGCTCACCACGTGATCGTTCACCATTCCGGCTGCCTGCATATAGGCGTAGGAGATGGTACTCCCCACGAAGTTGAACCCCCGCTGCTTGAGATCTTTGCTCATCGCATCGGACTGTGGGGTGCTGGCGGGGATCTGATCCATCCGCTCCCAGCTGTTGACTCGAGTTTCACCGCCCACGAACCGCCAGATGTAGGCGTCGAAGCCATCGAACTCCTCCTGGATCTTCAGAAACGCTCGCGCATTTCGAATCGCCGAATTGACTTTGAGCTTGTTGCGAATGATGCCCGGATCAGCCAGCAGCGCCTCGACCCTCTCTTCGCCGTAGGTGGCCACGATCTCCGGACGAAATCCGTCGAAGACCTCTCTGTAGCGAGCCCTCTTCTTCAGGACCGTGGACCAGGAGAGCCCTGCTTGGGCACCGTCCAGGACCAGGAACTCGAAGTGCTTCCTGTCGTCATGTACCGGTACACCCCACTCATGGTCGTGATACTCGATCATCAGAGGATCGCTGCCGGCCCAATCACATCGATTCGTCAATCGCTCGTCCTCAGTTTTGGTCGGAAGGATCGGTGCCCATCAATCGGCCAGCGCCTGCTCGAAGTCAGCCATCAACTCCTCGGCATCCTCGATACCTACCGAGACCCGGATCAGATCATCGGTGATGCCCAATCGCTCTCGCTCTGCCGGCTCGAGACCGAGGTGCGAGCTGCGCGCCGGGCGAACTACCAGGGACTCGACACCTCCCAAGCTTGCAGCGTGAATCGGCAGAGTCAGTCGCTCCAAGAAGCGCTCGGCCAGCCTGGCGTCCTGGAGGTAGATCGAGAGCATCCCACCGAAACCCGAAAAGAGCCGGGCAGCGTAGCGATGGCCTGGATTCGACACCAGACCGGGGTAGTTCACATGACGCACTGCCGGCTGTTGTTCGAGAAACCGCGCTAGCCTCGCAGCCGTCTCATTTTGCCTTTGGACCCGCAAAGCGAGGGTCTTCAGACCTCTCTCCAAAAGAAAACACGTATTGGGGTCGAGCGAGCCGCCCAGATGGAGCAACACGTGGCGCACCCGATCCACTGCAGTCATCGAACCGATTACGGCTCCTGCAACCAGATCACTGTGACCATTCAAGTACTTGGTCGCACTGTGGACCACCAGATCGAACCCCAGCTCGAGCGGTCGAAAGTTGACGGGCGTGGCGAACGTGTTGTCGATTACGGTGACCAATCCGCGCTCCCGGGCAAAGGCCACCACCGCTTCCAGATCGCCGACTTCCATCAAAGGATTCGATATGGACTCTACGTAGATCAGTCGAGTCTGCGAAGTCAGGGCGAGTTCCCAAGAGCGAGCACCTGCCGGGTCTGCAATGTCGATCGCGGTGTGAGAGATTCCGAGTCTCGAGGCATCTTGATGGAGAAAGCTCTGGGTCCCGCCGTAGAGCGTGCGCTGGGTCAAGACGTGCTCGCCGGACTGCACATGGGACAAGATCGCAGTCGAGATCGCTGCCATTCCACTGGCTGTCACCAGTGCAGCCTCGGCTGATTCGGCGACTGCCAGACGTGCCTGCAGGGCGTGATGGTTCGGCGAGTTACTCAGCCGAATGTAGCGCACAGCGTCGTAGGTGGCTTCGTCGCCCATCTCATAGTTCGCCGATTGGAAAATCGGGGTCACCACGGCGCCCTCGATGGAGGGATGGGGTCGACCCGCGTGGACCAGGTTGGTGTCGAGTGTCTTGAATCGCAGTGAGTAGTCGGCCATCAATCAGTCCCCGTATCGAAATCATGTCGCCGCTGCGAAGCGGGCGGAGAGCCAGAGGCTACCACCCGCCAAACACCTTCGCACGCGTGCTAGCATCGCGCCGCTCGGCTGCCGCAACCAGGCGCCTCTTTCGCCTACGCGACCACTCAGGCCATGTTTCCACTCGCTCAAAGGCAAGCACGTTTTGGGATCTGCCTCGTCTGCCTGGCGCTGACCCTGGCCGGCTGTCGTGACCGACCACCAACACCGGACAGGGTCTGGCTGGATTTCGCTGACGAGATTTGGCACCAATCGGGTAATTTCTCTACCGATCTGATCTCCGCCCCACGACAATCCGGCCTGGACAACCTGGGCTACGGGTGGCGCCACGTGCACGCCAACGACCCGGATCGAGCGGCCTTCGAGATGGAGGTACCGACCGCTCGGCTCTTCTTCTTCTCAGCCGACGGCGACACGGTGGCATTCGAAATCGAAGTCTCGGTCGTCGGCAAAGGGCGACTCAAGAAGACTCCTTTGGTATTGACCTTGAACGATCGAGCTCTCGTCGATCTGCCCCTGACCCGGCAGTGGGAGCGACATCGAGTAGAGATTCCCAGCGGTGTGATCCGCGAAGGACGCAACCGATTGGAATTCCGGATTCCGCACCCCCCGAAGTTCCAGAAGTTGCGCCACAGGCTCAGACCAAAAATGCGCCGCCTCCGCCTGGTTGCTGCCAACGAACGAGGAGTGTGGCCGCAGCGACCAAGCAGCATCCAGCTCGCCAACGACGCTGAGGAGGCATCGGGTCGAGACACCTTCCAGATTCCATCTCCGGGTTGGCTCGAAGTCGTTACCGAGCTGCCCGAGCGGCCTCGCCTCAGGGCTCGTTTCAAGGTTCTTCGTCCTCCAGGGGCAGACGTCGAACCTGTCCTGGTCTACGCGAAGCTCGTGGATCAAGGGCTCGAAGAGCACCATCTGGCGCAAGAACGGGTCACGGATTCTTCCGGCGAACATGACTTCGCCGTCGACCTCGGGCGGTGGCAAGGTCAGCCGGTTCAGTTGCGACTCGGCGTTGGAGGACCCGGCAACGCTGTGGTCTCTTGGAGCTGGGCTGTCGTGGAAGGCCAGCCTGGACAGCCCCGACCAGCTGACATCGATCTGATTCGGAGCCTTCCGGCGCCATCGTCGGGCCGATTGGGTCGCCCGGATGTACTCATCGTCCTACTCGACGCGGCACGAGCCGACGCCTTCTCCCCCTTCGGTGGCGAGCGTCCGACTCCGAACACTGCACGGCTCGCTGCAGAAGGCACAGTCTTCCAAGAGGCGATGGCCGCTTCATCCTGGACCGGACAATCGATTCCGTCGGTCTTTACCGGGCTCTATCCCGATACGCTGCGGGTTGGGCCTTGGGGAAGTCCTCTGCCTTCCAAAGTCAACACCATGGCCGAGCTGCTGTCTCGAGTCGGATACCGCACCGTGCTCTGGACTCAACACCCTTTCTATGACTACCAGCGAGACTTGAAACGGGGCTTTCAGGAGTTCTATCGCTCCGAGTTCCGGGACTATGGGGCTCTTCCATCCCGACAGGAGTTACTCTCTGAGAAGCAGCCGACATTCGCATTCGTACATCTGATCCCGCCACACGCCCCCTATACACCACCTCTGCCCTACCGAGGTCTCTACAGCTCCTGGTATACGGGCACTGTTGTTCCGCAGGCGAACTTTCTCGGCGAGTTCCCGCAGCGGCGAAATCTCGAGGTGCTATCCGAGGAGGACCGACGGTTCATTCGGGATCGATATGACGAGAATGTCGCTTTCGCCGATTCCCAGGTCGGCGCCTTGCTATCGATACTCGACGCTGCGGATCGCTACGAGGACACCCTGGTGATTCTGCTGTCCGATCATGGTGAGGCCTTCCTGGAGCACGACCGGTTCCTCCACTCTCGAATGCTCTTCCGAGAGTTCCTGCATGTTCCCTTGGTCATCAAGTGGCCTCGGGAGGCCCGCGGTTTCATGGCACAGGTGGACCAGCCGATCAGTCTCGTCGACGTCCTGCCCACGCTGGTCGATGGTCTGGCCGTTCCAACCCAGCAAGCTGGCTACCAGGGCCGCAGCCTCCTTCCTGTCGTCTTCGAGTCGGCCGACCGCCACGGGCCACTGTGGGCGACGACGCGACGAGTGGACAGCTACCAGAAGCCGCCACGACCTCTACAAATGCTCCAGACAGGAGGGTGGAAGATCCTCTTCGATCCCCTCAAAGGTAAGAGCCGTCTCTTCCAGATCGACAGCGATCCTGGTGAGAACACGGACCTTTCAGGTGAGCTTCCAATGCGCGCGCTGTACCTGCGCCAGGCAGTGCAGCGTCAGGCGATCTTCAACCAGGAGTTGCTACTGGGAGACTCGGCCCCCGAAAAAATCGAGGAACTGGACGCCGAGATCGAGGAGCAATTGGAGGCCCTCGGCTATGTCAACTAGAGGCCTACCGGGCTGAAGCCGGCCTGCCACCTCACTCGGCGGCTCTGAAGAGCGTTCTCACCACCATCACCAGCACCAGGACAAGACCGAGCAGGCAGCACGCCGCAGTGGGCATTGCCAACCAGTTCAGCGACTCCTTGGCCAGGTCCGTGCTGCCAAGTGCCGGGGCTCGAAAGGCTGCCAGCATCCAGAAGAGGGAATAGCCAAGCGCACCTATGCCCAGCAAGTAGCCTGCCAGGCGTTTCAGGCCGGCTCCACTGGTCATTCCAGTCGTCAGAAGCATCAGCACCAGGGCCGATGTACCCAGGCCGTTGGCATGCAGATGGGATCGTTTCATGCAGCTCCACGAGCGCCCCGAGAGCCTCTCTGCGGCAGCCTCGGGGTCGGGCTCGGAAGCCAAGGTCTGCAGGGCCGTCTTCTCGAACCCCGCTTTGAGAGAGTCCTCGAACAATCCGAAGATCCCACCCAGGCTGAAGCCCAGGAGCAGCGTCAGAAGCGACAAGACGGCTCCCACCCTCATGCTTCGCACCTCCACTACCCAAGACTGCCCGCCGCCACTCGATCGAGTCGTAGACATTTCTCACTACGCTCCCAAACACAGTCCCTCATCGTCGCGATTCATTGCCGCTCCGGCCAAGAGTTCAGCTCTCAATACTCAGCGGCGATTGCCTGGTAGTCCAGGGCCAACCGGCTCAGCTCTGCGGGGCGGAAGGCGTCATAGTACCCACGGATGGCACCAGCGCCGTCCACCAGGACGAAACGCGTACTGTGCAGAATAGGCTCCTCAGGACTTGCAGCACCAACTGGTGGTTCATCGTCCAAGCCGAGCTTGAAACCTGCGGTGACCAGTTGGCGGATGGATTCCTTCTCACCGGTCAGAAACAACCAATCGGAGTCGGCGATGCCCCAAGAGTCGGCGTAGAGCTGCAACACCTGCGGCGAGTCGTAGTCCGGGTCGACACTGAATGAAACCCTTCGCAAGCCGCTCGGCTGCATCGTCTCTAGACTCAGCATGCGCTCCGTCATGCGAGGGCAGCTCAGGGCACAACGGGTGAAGATGAAATCGGCCACCCAGGGAGATCCCTGCAGCTCCGAGCTATCGACGACTCTGCCGTCACGGTTGGTCAATTGAAACTCCGGTGCCGGGCCGAGGACGGGAGGCGGCTCGGGACTACCGACGCCTCGCCACCGGGGAGCCATCAGGGTGGTGACGAGAACTGCCAGGATCACGGCAACAAGGAGGCCCCAGAGCAGTGTCCTTCGCATGGGGGTGCCTTCTGTCTGGCTCATTTCGATCCCGTCCTCCTCACCAACCACACGTCTACGGCGAGGGCCGCAGCAGCCCAGACCAGCATGACAGCTAGACAGAGTCCCATAGATGGCAAGCTCGGCCCAGCTTGTAGCAGATCACCGTAGAGCACCTGGCGCAAGGCTGCGGTGCCGTAGGTCAGCGGGTTGAGGCGCATCACCCACTCGAGCCAAGTCGGGGCTCCAGACAACGGGAAGATGGCGCCAGACAGGAACCACATGGGCATCAGAACCAGGTTCATCACGGCATGAAAGCCCTGGGTTGAGTTCATGCGCCAGGCAAAGGCGAACCCGAAGGCGGTCAGAGCGATGGCCATTACCGCCACCACGACCCCAACCCCGAGCACCGAGCGTAGAGTCATACGGATGCCAGCGACTGGCGCGAGCAACAGAAACAACATCCCCTGGATCCAGGCCAGGGTTGCCCCTCCTAGGACCTTTCCCGCAACCAGCGCCGAGCGCCGCACGGGCGCCACCAGAACCCCCTGAAGGAATCCCTCGTTTCGATCGTCGATCACCGAGAACGTCGAGAAGATGGCGGCGAACAGAACCAGCATCACGATCGTTCCCGGGAAGAAGTACTCCAGGTAGTCCAGATCCTCCGGTCCGCCGGGGAGCCTGAACGAGCTGGATAAACCACTCCCGATGAGTGCCCAGAACAACAGTGGCATGCCTATCGCGCCCAGCACGCGAGCCGGCTGACGGTGAAACCGCACGAGTTCGCGGTGCCAGAGAGTCGTCGCTGCCAAAATATCGCTCACTCCGCGTCCTCCCAGAGACCTCGGCCCGTCCGATGAAGGAAGACATCCTCGAGAGTGGGCTTCGACAGACTCAACGAATCGATTCGATCAGGGAAGGACTCGACCAGCTGCGCGATGAAGCTGTGGGCGCGATCGTCCTCGAGCCGCACCCGAGAGCCCTGAACGGAGGCCTTCAGGTTCATGTGATCCTGGATCTCCCGCGAGAGAGCCTCGGGATCGTCCGTCGAGATCAGGACAACTTCGCCCCCGATCTCTCCCTTCAAGCCCTCCGGCGTCCCCTCAGCCACCAACATTCCTCGCTCGACGAGAGCCAGGCGATCACACCGATCACCTTCCTCCATGAAGTGGGTGGTGAGCATGATGGTCACCTCATGGGAAGACCGCAGCTCCTCGAGAACCTCCCAGACGTCCCGGCGGGCCCCTGGATCCAACCCCGTGCTCGGCTCATCCAGTAACAGTAACCGCGGGCGGTGAAGCAGGGCCTTCGCAATCTCCACTCTGCGCCGGAGCCCTCCAGACAGAGCCTTGACCCTGTCGTCCCGACGGTCGGCGATCGAGAACCTCTCCAGAAGAGAGGCAATCCTTCCGCTCAGCTTCGTGCCACGGAGTCCATAGAGGTGACCCTGGTGGATCAGGTTCTCGCCAACCGTTAGCTGCTCATCCACGCTGGGTGACTGGAATACCACTCCGAGCTGGAGACGAACGAGCGCCGCCGCCGTGGCGATGTCGTCGCCGAAAACAGCAATCGTGCCCTGGTCCGGCTCGAGCAAGGTGGCCAGAATTCGAAAGAGGGTCGTTTTCCCACCCCCATTGGGGCCCAGAAAGCCATAGATCTCACCGACCCGGACTTCGAATCCGACCCTGTCCAGGGCCAGCCTTTGACCGTAGGAGAAGCTCAAATCCCGAGCCACGACCGCTGGTAAACGGGTCGGCTCGGATTCGGGCGCTCGGGACATGGAATCAGGCGACCCGGTCGAGAACCATGACCACCAGTACAGCCGGAAGATACAGCACCGATACCAGCAGCACTCTGCGAGCTGCACCGGTCGAGAATGACAGCGCGAACGACACGCAGACCGCGAGGAAGAAACATCCCAGAGCCAGCGTCCCGATGAAGTAGGTGCCGCCAGTCAATCCCAGTACCGTCGGCAGCAGACTCACGGGAAGAAGTGCCGCACCGTACAGCATCATCTGACGAGCGGTGCTGCGACCATCGGGCTCCACGACCGGCAAGACGGGGATTCCGGCCCGCGAGTAGTCCTCGCGACACATCCAGGCAATGGCCAGAAAGTGCGGCAACTGCCAGAGAAAAAGGATCGCGAAGAGCACGATCCCACCCAATTCCAGGCGATCGCTCACCGCGGTCCAGCCCATGAGCGGCGGCAAGGCTCCCGGGATCGCGCCTACGATCGTCGCCAGGGAGCTGACGCGCTTCATTGGCGTGTAGACGAAAATATAGCCAGCCAGAGCGACGGCCCCCAGCAGGGCGGTCAGAAGGTTGACCGTCAGAGTCAGCTCGAGAAGTCCGGCGACTGCCAGGCCGACACCGAAGAGCAAGGCTGAATCGGGGTCCATTCTGCCCGTCGGTAGGGGACGATCAGCGGTGCGCTCCATCAGCGCATCCAGGTCCCGTTCGAGGACATGATTCAGGGCTGCCGACCCCGCTGCCACCAACCCGGTCCCGAGCAGGGCATGAGCGGCGAGACTCAGGTCCACGCTTCCACCCGAGCTGAGCAAGACTCCGATGCCGGTCGTCAGGACCACCATCAGGGTGATCCGAGGCTTCATGAGCTCGACCAGGTCCGCCAGGCGCACACCGAGCGAGACAGACTTGGAATCGAGCACAGCGGGGCTGCTCACGATACGGCCTGCTCCAACCGATGGACTCCGACAGCTTCTACCTCGGGGACGACTCCCTCCTGCCGAGCCACCCAATCCAGGCGTCTGGTCAGTAGCGTCAGCGTCATGCTGAGAGCTAGCAGCAGGGCTCCGCCTCCGACATGCAGGGTATTGGGCAGCACCGCTCTACTCGTCAGCACTACCAATCCCCCGAGGGTGCCTTGGACCAGGACCATGAGGACCAGCAGACAGGTCGGGATGACAAGAGCTCGCTCCCGACTCGCAAATCGCAGTGTCCGACCCAGGGTCCAGAAGATCAGTGTCGCCGCCGCCAGAGCGCCCAGCCGATGGGCGAAGTGGATGCCAATGGCGAAATCGAGCTTGGAGGGAATGAGCCCGCCGAAGGCGAGCGGAAAGTCGGGGATCGCCAGGCCCGCGCCGGTATGCCGCATGACGGCGCCCAGCAGAATCTGCAGATAGATGACGACCGAGGTAGCCGTCGCCAGACTGACGATCCTATCGGCTCTGGTGGCCGGATCTGTGGGACCGCGATCGGAGACCCAGCGGCGTGAAGTGGCCACGGCAAGCACCACCAACAGACAGAGGAAGAGCTGAGCAAGACCGGCGTGACTGACCGAGATCGCAGTCGGTAGGAAGAAGAGCACTGTGATACCGCCCAGTGCGGCCTGGGCCAAGACTGCTGCGAAGGCGGTCAAGGCAACCCCCTTCACCCACTTTCGCGGCTCTCGCCGAACGATCCAGATCACCAGCCACAAGGTCAGCAGCAGCACCGTGCCGGCGATCAATCGGTGCCCATGCTCCGCCCGCACCGTCTCGATCTCCCACCATCGGGGTGGATTCAGCATGCCGTACGAGAGCGGCCAATCGGGAACCGAAAGACCAGCCTCCAAACTCTTCACCAAGCCGCCAGCGGTGATCAGCAACACCACATACCCGGCCAGTAGGACAGCGAGGCGATGGATGCCGCGCAGGAACGGTGTGTCGCTCGTCATGGTAGGTCAATCTCCTCCCAGAAGAGTGAATCGCAATTCAAACGGCGTCAGTCTATCGCGACCACCTGCAGCGCCGTCCGATTTTCTGCTCGCTGACGAAGAAACGAAAAGAGGGGCAGGGCCGTCATGACCCTGCCCCACCAAACATCGAACGGAAGCCTCAGCCGGCCGAGGCTACAGCACCAGGCGAAAAGTCGAAGCTCACCTGGGCTGGCTCACCGTCCACTAAGGTGACCTCCACAGTCTGAGTCCCGAACTCTTCGTGCCAGGCCTCGAGCACGTAGCTACCGGCAGGCAGGTTCTCGATTTCGAACCCACCCTGCTCACTGGAGATGCCGAAGAACGGATGATCCACAACCGCCATGTACGAGCTCATCCAAGGATGCACGTCGCACTTGAACGGCACCATTACTTCTGCCTTATCAAACGTGTGTTCCAGTTCCATGCCCTGGAACGGCTGCCCCTGGTTGAACTCCTTGTTGGTGGTTGGTCGGGCGTGAACATTGTGCAGGGTCGGGTCGCTATTGCGGATGACCAGCTTCTGCCCAACTTGAACCCCGCTTACGTGCGGCGAGTACTGACAGCCCACCTGGTCGAGAACGTGGGCGCTACTCGGCGTGGGGTAGCTCTTACCCTCCAATCCGGACTTCACATAGACGAAGACATTGGCCAGATTGCCAGCATCGTCCGTAACGACCTTCTTCGTGTGGACCTCCCCGGGGTGCATGGAAGCGCAGACAGGATCTGCGTCCATCGCGATAGCGGCATCCGGATCACCATTGACGTACTTCGCACTGCCCGCGATCGTGCCACCACCGGTCGCCGCTGGCCCTGGCGCCGCGGCCGGTGCGGTCTCTGCTTGTTTGTCGGGTGCGGCCGCCTGCTCGCCGCCACCACAGCCCACTACCAGCAGGGCAGGAATCAAGGCAATTGCCATCAGAATCGAAATCTTCTTCATACGTTCAAGCCTCCTTCAAATCGGTTTCGGTACTTCGAGTGGACGCCCCTTCGAATTGGCACCACAGCGGCGCGAGCCGCGCATTATGCCATGAGCCCAGAGCGTGTGCCGCCTGTTACCAGCTGATTCAACTGCTATTCCTCCAGATTCCACCAGATGTGGTCGCGCAGCGCCTGAGTCACATAGTCAGCGTCGCCCAGATGCGTCTTGAGCTCCTCTTCCGAGGCGAAGTGACGCATCATCCGCTCCTTCTGCTGCTCGAACATCGGCGTATCGATTGCCATCGCCAGGGGCGAAGTGTAGCCACCCTCAGGATGGGGGGGGAAGTTCGCCGGCATCTTGGTGCCGGGAATCCAACCCTGCGGATCCAGGATCCAATGGGGCACCCAGTCGTGCCTCAGCCGCCGTTTTGCCAACAAGAGGGACGGAGCCAGGTCGCCGGCACCTACACCGGCACCAAGGTCTTCTTGCGGACCGGCGGGATGACATTTTGCACACTGGAACATGTTGAAGGCCACATCGCCGACCGCCAGCTCACGCGGTTCCGGCAACGCCGGGTCCGACAGGAAAGCCAGACGTTCTTCGCGCGCCGCAAAGTAGCTCACCAGGGCATTGACTTCGTCATCGCTGAATCCGAAGGACGGCATTCTCACCGTCAGCCACGGGCGCAGGCGGACTGCACCCGGATCGTGGAGGTACTCGAAGAGCCAGTCGCTCTTTACCCGAGCGCCCTGTGCCGCCAGGTTGGGTGGCAGCATTCCCACATCTTCGATGGCGGACTTGATCGCGTGCCCGTCACCTTCGATCAAGTGACAACCCTGACAGTTGAACCGGGTGATCAGCCTTCTTCCTTCGACTAGCGAGATGCTTCGGGTTGTCTGCCCAGCTCGGCTGCTCGCCTCGACGGATTCCCTGGTGAACCCGAGCACCATGGTGACGACGGCGTCGGCCTCCCGCTCCGACATGCCGAAGTTCGGCATCTTGAGCAGCTCGTCGTAGTGCTTGACGGCTTCCTTGCCTTCGTCCCAGGTTCTGGGGTTCAGTAGCTTCCTGCGGATCCAGTCGTGCCGCGTATGAGGCACGTCGTGGACATGGCCGAAGTCGAACTGGTGCAGCGGCTTGGACCCCTCTTCCGTCAGCTCGACGCCAATGGGCTTGGCGATCTCGAATCCGGCGAGGTCGTGGCAGCCCCAGCAGCCGTATTTCTGGATCGTCTCGTAACCCAGATAGACATCACGGTCGTGAAAAGTCATCTCCTCCAGCGTCACCAGACTCTGCTCGATGGTCTGGTTGTTGCGGAGATACTTCAAGACCATCTCGTCACGCACCTCGGAATCGACCGCGGGCAGATCCAGGTCTTCGTAGGCCGGATCCCGGCTGCTCATCAGATAAGCGGTGATATCGGCCGCTTCCCGATCGGTCAGACGCAGGTCCGGCATCCGCGTGTCGGGGGCATATTTCCTGGGATCCCTGATCCACGCGTAGAGCCAGCCTGCCGAGACCTTGCTGCCCGTGCGGATGAGATTCGGCCCGTGCAGGCGATTGATCTGGGGGAAGAAGTCGTCACGTTTCGCGTCGCCATCCATGAGATGGCAGCCGGTGCATCCCACCGACTCGAAAAGGGCCTGCCCTGCCTGCGAGTCTCCAGGCGGCGGCGGTGGATATTCCGGAGATTCAGACTTCTCCCACAGGTAGGCCACCGCCGAAACGATCTCTATCTCCTGACGCTGGAGATTGAGCTCGCTGGTCGTGTTCTCCTGCAAGAAGAAGTGCGGCATCCAGGTCGTCGGCCTGAAATCGCGCGGTGCCGAGATCCACTCGACCGCCCAGGCTGGGGTGGTCTTGCCGGCCACCTTGCTCAGATTCGGTCCAGGCCGGGGAAGGTCTTGAAAGGCCGGATAGTCGATCTTGTGACAGACGAAGCAGCCCATCCGCATCGCCAGTTGGCGCCCCGTATCCTGCACTTCGGCCCCCGGTGTCCAGACCTCTGCCGAATGGCAGGTGAAACAGCCGGCCTCGGAATACTCGGCCGGATAGATCGGCGTCTCCAAATAGGGTTGCGGCTCCCATTCCCAATGCTCCTGCCAGCTCGTCAGTTCTTCTTCGCTGGAGGGGCTGTGGCCGACTCGGGCAAAGTCGGTCGATCGATCGAGACCGCCATGACAACCCGAGCACCCAAATCGGTTGTAAGGATGTGGTGAGCCAGCCCCGACGAACAAATCCATCCTCGGGTGCGAGCGGAAAGGCTGCTCCCAGTCTTCGCCGTCGAAACCGACCCGATTGGCCGCCACGTGGCAAGTGACGCAACGATCGACGCGCTCCACCTTGGTGAAGTTGATGTCGTGATACATCCCCGGCAACATCACCTGCTCGATCCTCAAGTCGGGGTTCATGAAGTCCATCAGGGGAGCGTTGAGCAACCGGTAGGAAAGCGACTTGTCGAGACTCGCCGCTCGCTGCTCGAGGGTATCGATCCCCTGGCGCAACGCAGCCAACCGGCTCTCTGCCTCCACCAGGGCCGCTTCGCGCTGGTCCAGGGACTCGACAACCTGGTCGCGCTGCTCGGCGAGCAGCTCCAGGGCCTTGCGATCCTCGAGCCACTGGGCGTCGAGCTCCTCCACCGCTTCGAGGGCCTGCCCGATCGCAGCCTCGTCGCCCTCCTGCAAAGCCCGGTCGTACTGCCAGCGAGCTGTGTCGAGCAGCGACTTCGTGGTCCGCGAATCCGAGTCTGTCGCATAGATCTTCTTTCCCAGCTTGCCGAGAGTGCGCTCCAACTCCTGCATCTCGGTACGGCTCGCTTCGAACCTCTCCTCCTCCTGGGAAATCTCTTGCTGAAGCTGAAGGAGATCGTCCTGGTCGATCTGTTGCCTTTCAATTTCGGCCTGCTGCAGCAAGGCCCGACGCTCTCGGTCCCTGAAATCACTTTGCAGCCGTTTCCAGGGCTTGGAGTAATCAGCCATCACCATCCACAGTGTTACGACGAGCAGTGCCAAGGCACTGACGCCGAACCACAGGTTCAGGCGGCTGAACTCGAAGTGTCGATCAGGCTTCTTCTGTGGACGACCGGTCATAACCCTAGACGTTGAAGAAGAACTCCTGAATGTGAACGAAGTACTTCAGATTGAGTGCCCATCGGAAGTACATCTTGATGGGCAGGAGCATCATGACGAGAAAGAGGCTCACTCCGATATAGAAACGGGACGGTCCCATCTTTTCGTAGTAGCGCTTGAAGCCCTTCGTCTTGGCGAGTACGACCGGCAATACGAAGATATAGAGAGCCAACAAGATGATTCCGAAGATCTCGCGGGGCAGCCAATGGGAGGGTAGGCCGACTCCCAGGACCTTGATCCAGATGATCTCCGACAAATCGACGTTGACCAATGGCTCGATCTTTTCCACATCCCAGAACTCGAAGGGTCCAAAGAAGTTCCAGTTCGGCCCTCGCAGGAAGGTGCCGATAACGATCATCTGGCACCAAAGCACGAGGAAACCGAAGAGAAACAAGACGATCTCTGTCTTGCGCTCTTTGAAGGTGTAGTAACCATTGCCCTTCGGATTGGTATCGATATAGGGAATCGCCATCAAACCGACGATGATCAGCCCCGGCAGGACGACGCCGGCCATCCACGGGTCGAAGTACACCAGCATCTCCTGCAAACCGAGGAAATACCAGGGTGCCTTGGAGGGGTTCGGCGCCACCGAGGGGTTGGCCGGCTCCTCGAGCGGCGCCTGCAGCACGATCGACCAGATCACCAGGCCGACCGTCAGCAGAATCATGCAGATGAACTCGATGAAGACCAGATCGGGCCACGTGAAGATCTTGTCTTCGACTTCGCTCTTCTCGAAAGTCGGCTCACCACGCGCCATCAACTCGTCGTTGCGGACAGCCTTGTACATGGCGAGCCAAAGGAAGAACCCGACCAGAAAGACCATCATGACGATGGGAACGTTGTCCGGCTTCGCAACGACGCTTCTGAAGTTCGGATCGAGCAGACTGAGGCAGAAGGTGACGATGCTCGCCAGAAGCATCATCAGGCCACCCGATCGGGTCCACAGCCTTTTGGACCGCAGGAGGACGAAGAAGACCACCAACGAAAGCGTGAACGACCACTTCGGGTAGGACAGGTAGTTGATGAGATCTTTGATCGCTTCCATAGCGCTCGTCGGCTCAGACAGGCCCGGAGATGCCGCCGTCCTTCCGCACTCGCCAGAAATGGACAGCGATCAGGAAGGCGGCCACGAAAGGAATGCCGACGCAGTGCAGCACGTAGAACCGGATGAGGGTACCCCCGCCAATGGTGCGCCCGGCGATCAATGCGAAGCGCGCATCGCTGCCAACGTGAATCAGCTTCGTGCCTCCAAGCTGCAATAGCGCTGCGCCCGGGCCCTCCGTACCGACGAACGGGGTAGCCCGGGCCATGTTGGAGCCCACCGTAATGGCCCAGATAGCGAGCTGATCCCAAGGCAGGAGATAGCCTGTGAACGACAGCAGCAGGGTGAGCACGAGGAGAATGACACCGACATTCCAATTGAACTCGCGAGGCGGTTTGTAGGATCCGGTCATGAACACCCTGAACATGTGGAGCCAGACCGCGATTACCATGGCGTGGGCACCCCAACGATGGAGCTCGCGCATGATGCCGAAAGCCGCTGCCTCCCTCAGGTCCACCATGTCGAAGTAGGCATACTCGACTGTCGGCCGGTAATAGAACATGAGAAGTAGGCCGGTGATCGTCTCGACCAGGAACAAGAAGAAGGCCGTGCCGCCCATGCACCATGTGTAGCTCATTCGCAGACCCGACTTCTTCACCTTGATCGGGTGGAGGTGCAGTACCACATTGCCGAGCATTGCGAGCGCCCGCTTCCGATTGTCGGTGGGAATGCCGACCCGGAAGATGGACTTCCACACCTGCGACTGGGTGACGCTCTTCTGGATCTTCTTGAACATGATCTTCTCTCGAGTCAGCCGCGAGGCCTCAAGCGATCTCGACAAACGACTCGGGATCCTCCCATTGCCCCAGCTCCCACTGGTACTTCTGGGACTTGTCCACCACTACCTGTCCATCATCGGGGTCGATGAAGATCTTAGCCCGCTCGAGGGGTCGGGGCGTCGGACCTTCGAAGTTGATCCCATCCTTGTAGTAACCACTACCGTGACACGGGCACTTGAACTTGTTCTGCGCCTCCAGCCAGTTGGGAGGGCAGCCCAGGTGGGTGCAGATGGCGATCAGCGCGTATAGCTTGCCATTGCTGTTGACGATCCAGACGCCATTCGACTCCTTGAAGCGTTCGTCGACCACCCCGGGGCTGAAATCCTCTGTCTGGCCAACCCTGAAGGTCGTTGGAGGCTCGTACAACACATTGGGGAAGAGAAAGCGATTCAGAATGGTGGCGCAGCCTCCGATCGCAGCCGTAAAGCCAACCCATGCCACCGCCGCCCAGGAAAAAAAGCCTCGGCGAGTGACCTTGTCGGCAGTCTTTCCCTTGGTTGTTTCTTCAGCCATCCTCTAGAAGGAGACGCCTCGCGACCTGCAAGTCGCGCCGACTACTCGTCCTCGGCTCGGTAACTGGTGTGCACTTTTTAGTGCAACCTCGCCGAGGTGTCAAGGCCTACCGCGACGCCAGGCTCAGCTCGCAATGACGATCAGATCCCTCGAATCGACCGCCAGGTAGGCACTCCCATCGAAGCCACCAAGGCGCTCTGACACCTCGAATCCACAGGCTTCGAAAGCCACTTCGAGCTCTGCCAGACGCCATCCTCGAAGCCGCACCTCTTTGGCAGCACGCACTTCGAGGGGGGGGTCCTGGCCGGGTCTCAGCTGCAGTGTCGAGGGGAAGAATGTGACCATGCCATCCGAGTGGAGGTTCATCAGCCGTAGGAAAACGATGTCTCCGGAGTCGTCGGGCCGAAGACTCACCGGCAGGGTCCTCTCCTGCCGACAGAAGATCCTCTCGTAGTTGAGCAACTGGAGGAGCAACGGAGCATCTTCGGCCAGGTGGGCGCGAAGGCCCGACAGGAATTGATCGAGATCCTCGCGCGTCAGCAGGTGAGGCAGGGTATTGCCGAGGCAGATGGCTCCACCAAACGAGCCCAACACGAGCCCTTGCAGATCACGAAGGTCTCCGTGCACCCAATCGACCTCGGCGGACGCAGGCGCCTCGCGCGCCGTCGCGATCTGGGACTCGGAGGCATCGACACCGACAACCCGGTAACCCTGTTGCGCCAGGTATCGAGTGTGCTCCCCGGTGCCGCAGCCCAGATCCAGCACCCGGTTGGAAGGACCCGAGCCCAGGACGCGCTCGAGCAGATCCGCCTCGCGCCGTATCCGACTCGGCCAGGCGATGAGGCGACGATACTCCAGCCGCGAGTACTTGTCCCGGTTGCTGTCCATTCGACCTCAGGGTTCGGCAGAGACGGAATCCCACCAGATCTCAGAGAGTCCTCAGGTAGGCCACGATTTCCATCAGATCCTCATCCGTCAGGGCGGGGTTGCCACCTTTCGGCGGCATGTCGATACCCCGTTCGTTCGCCGGGTCCCAGGAGGGGCGACCCTCTTTGAGAAACTCCACCAACTCCTCGTCGCTGAGGCTCCCTACAAAGGAGTTGTCTTGCAGCGCCTTGCCGAGCCTGGATTTGCCTTCACCCTCGGCTCCATGGCAAAGCGCGCAGGTGGCCATGTAGCTCTCCCGGCCTTGGGAAGCATCAGCGCTGCTCGTCCCGCTAGATCCACCACAGTCTGCGAGAAGGAAGGCTGGACCAGCAATCAGCAACGCGGAAGAAAGGAACTTTCTCAGGGTCTGCCATTTCATAGGCTCGCTCTCCGAAAATATCCAGAGGGTCTCTGGAAATGGTCATCGATTCTCTATCTGACACCGCATACCGGGCAACCTTCGATTCTTCAATCGGTGGCCACCCGCTCCAGCGCCTCCCGATCGGCCACCAGGAAGCCACTCCTGTCCGTTTCGACAACGCCCTCCTTGCCCCACCGACTCATGATGCGAATCGCGGTCTCGACCGTGGTGCCCATCAGGTCGGCCAGCTCCTGCCTCGACAAGGTCATCGGAATGAAGACTCCCTCGTCACGCGACCGCCCCATCTCGCCCGCGAGCTTGAGGAACAACCTTGCGAAGCGGGTCTCTACCTTGCCAACGGTGTGATCGACGAACCGGTTGGCGAGAACCACGATGCGGTGGGTCATGGCCTTCAGAAGCCCTCGGGCGAGAGAGGGTCGACTCTCGAGCAGTTGAAAAAACGGCTCTTTCGGGATTCTGATGCAGAGGGTCTCCTCCATCGCCTCCGCGGTCGCTGGGTAGGCGAGCTCCTCGTACACTGCCACTGCACCAACTGGATCGCTCGGCCCCAGGATCTCGAGGATCACGACCCGGCCGTTGGGCATGACCTTGAAAACCTTGACTCGTCCACGAGCCAGGGTGAAGAAATCCTGGGCGGGGTCTCCCTCGCGGAAGACGACTTCCCCCTTGGCGAACAGCTCGACCATCGCGGCGGTCGCCAGATGCTCGCGATCCTCGTCGGACAGCCGACGGTAGAGGGCGACTTCGAGCAACAGCTCCTGCACTTGCGGTGTCACAGTCCTCCACCTCGATAAAGAGGTCCCTAAACGCTCTTTCGCGGATCCGGGCCTAGCCCTCGAGTGATTCCAACACAGCGTGTGCCGCGCGTCGCACTTTGAGACTCGGATCGTTGCCCGCCAAATCCTCGAACAGGGGTCTGGCTTCTAGGCCGACAACCGTGCCGAGGGCCTGAACGGCACTGACCATGGCATCTTCTGCCTGAGCCGGAGTGATTTCGGGAACCTGAGCCATCAGGCTGCGGTCCAGCATCTGCTCGAGCACAGCAACGCCGGCACTGCTTCCCAGGCGACTCAGAGAGAGGGCCGCATTCCATCGGACATCGGCAACCTCGTCCTGCAGCACCGGTACCAACGAGTCGACACCGGCAGGCAGACCCAACTCTCCCAGACTGAATGCGGCGGTCTTGCGGATGCCCGCATCTGGATCTTGAAGGGACCTGGCCAGCAAAGGCAAGGCACCGGGGTCGCCCAGGGTACCCAAAGCCCAGAGTGCGTAGATTCGGGTCTCTGAATCCGGATCCGCCAGAGTTTCCTCGAGCAACGGCAGGGCCGCTGGATCCTGGGTATAGCCCATGATCAGAGCCAGGTATCGACGCATTTCCGGATCGTCACTCTCCCTGAAGAGCCGACGAATCTCCTCCCTGGCTCCGGGCACGTCGTCCAACGCGCCGGGGTCAGCAACCAGCACCTTGGACAGCTCGTAGGCCGCCTGGGCCCTTCGTGGTCGCCATCCGGACTTCAGGTCGTTCAAATAGTCTTCAGCGGAGTTGTGATCGTAGGCGATCCAACCGAAACCAACGAAGACGGCGACGCAGATCAGCACCACCAATAGCGGCACCAGAAACAGTCCGATAAACGTCCTGAGAGGGCCGTCGCCAGGTTCTTGCTGGGCCGCTCGTAGAGGCTCTTTCTCTTCCATGTTCTGGCAGCTTACCGCGATCTTCTCGATTGACGAAGGCTCGGTTCCTGTGACCACTTTGCCGTCCAGCGGCATCTCAGTGACAAATATTGTCAACCCGGAGAGCACAAATCGCAAGGAACTCATGGCTCGACCGGGCCTGAAGTTGGCACGCTGACTGCAACCAGTCCGGTAAGAGAAGAACCCGGCAATCCCCTGGGGTCCACGAACCGAAGCTTGACGCTAGAGGCTACCAGCTATGCGCTACCGACACTCTTCACGAGGCTTCACACTGATCGAGCTTCTAATCGTCGTCGCCATCATTGGGATCATCGCGGCGATCCTCATTCCCAACCTCTTGGATGCCCTGCAAAAGTCGAAGCAGAAGCGGACCGTAGCCGACATGCGAGATGCCGGGGCGGCATGGTTCTCGTGGCTCACGGACCAGGTTTCGGCCGCGGCCGCCGGCTCGACACAGACCTACGACTTCACTGAGCTATCGCAGATCGTCACTGCCGACGAGCTCATGTCGACTCTCTACGTCAGCAGCACGATGTTCTATACGCGAGAAGTGCCAAACTCCGATGGTTGGGGGTTCGATCTCGAGTACGCCTGGTCGGGTGACACCCTCTCTGCCCAGGTTATCGGCATCCGCAGCCTGGGCCGCGACGGCCAGGAGGGCCCCGAGACCAACCCCTACACCATGGGGCCTTTCGTGACGACTTCCTACGAAGAGGACATCGTCTGGGCGGATGGCTACTTTGTCCAATACCCCGCCGGGACCCGAGCGGACTAGAAACCGGCGTCGGTCCTAGCGACCGCACTCCCCATATCCCAGACCTGCAGCTCCTCAGACTGGCTGCCACCCGATCTTGACACGGGTGTCTACTTGGGTATCCTTTCAGGATCTCTTGGGGGCCGTTTTCGGGCGGTTCACTGATGATCGCACTCGGTGAGGTCAGCGCAGGAAACCTCGAAAGCTGGTGAGGAACCCGCATGTCGCAGATTTTCAAGCCCAGCACAAACACGCTGGCCAAAGTGACTCTCTTTGGCGCGATCTTCTTTCTGCTTCTGTCGGTTTGGATCCTGGTGAGCCTCAATCGATCAGCCTATGCCACGAGACAGACCATCACCCGAGCGCAACCGGTGCCTTTCAGCCACGATCATCACACCGAAGCGATGGGAATCAGTTGCCTGTACTGCCACACCTCCGTCGAGGAATCGGCCTTTGCGGGCGTGCCGCCAACGGCCACCTGCATGAACTGTCACAAGCTGATCTGGAATGACAGTCCCATGCTCGAGCCGGTGCGTGAGAGTTTTCGCAGTGGTGAGCCGATCCAATGGGCCCGGGTCAACGATCTTCCGGACTTCGTCTATTTCAATCACAGCATCCATGTCACCAAAGGAATGGGCTGTGTGACATGCCATGGCCGGGTCGACAAGATGCCGCTGTTGAGGCAAGCCGTCTCGCTGCAGATGGAATGGTGCCTGGACTGCCATCGGGCGCCACAGGATTTTGTCCGACCGAGAAGTGAGATCCTCAACATGGAATGGGTAGCCGACAATCAATCGGTCCTCGGGGCCCAGCTCGTCGAGGAATACAACATTCAGAGCCTCTTGAGCTGCTCTGTCTGTCACCGATAGCCTTACAGTCGAAGGCACCATAGAGAATGCAAGAGAAAGCACAGCGTAGAGAAGCTGACGTGCCTCAGCCTTCAACCGCAGCTCCTGGCACCGATCCGCCCCGCCAGACACTCGAACTGGAAGACGTGCGGAGTCGGCTGGAGAGCGCTAGCGGACCGGAGTTCTGGCGCAGCCTGGACGAGTTGGCTCAAACGCCAGAGTTCGAAGAGCTGCTGCACAGAGAGTTCCCGCGGCAGGCTGCCGAGCTGCCCCAGGGGGTCAGCCGTCGGGGCTTTCTGCACCTGATGGGTGCCTCCCTCGCGCTGGGTGGACTGACCGCCTGTACCCGGCAGCCCTTGGAGAGAATCGTCCCCTACGTCGAGCAGCCCGAGAGCCTGATCCCCGGCAAGCCGCTGTACTTCGCATCCGCTATGCCGCTGGATGGATTTGCCCGGCCTTTGCTGGTCGAGAGCCACATGGGGCGGCCGACCAAGGTCGAAGGCAACCCCGAGCATCCGGCCAGCCGCGGCGCGAGCGATCTCTACGCGCAGGCCTCGATTCTGGGTCTCTACGATCCCGAGCGCTCACAGGTCTTGAGGCACAACACCCGCATCAGCACCTGGCCGATTTTTGCCGAGGAGTTTCGGAACACGCTCCAGGCGCTTGGAGCTCTAGGCGAAGCACGCATCCGAATTCTCACTCGAACCCTTACTTCTCCATCACTGACGTCGGTCATTGCCAGGGTCAAAGAGGCCTACCCGGGGACCCAATGGCATCAATACACTCCTGTGAGCCGGGATGCCGAACGCTTCGGGACCGAGGCGGCCTTCGGTCAGCCCTTGTCGGTGCGCTACGACTTCTCGCGAGCCGATGTGATTCTCAGCCTGGATTCGGACTTCCTCACAAGCGGTCCGGGCTCCCTCCGGTATTGCCGCGATTTCGCCGGGCGCCGTCGTGTACAGGACGGCACGATGAACCGCCTTTATATGGTCGAGAGCTCCCCGACGAACACCGGTACACTCGCTGACCATCGACTGCCGACGCGGGCCAGTGAGATCGGACCCATCGCCGCTACCCTGGCTGCCAAATTGGGAGTCCCAGGCGCCACGGACAACAGTGATTCCACCGATGCCGATCGAAGGGCCTGGATTGCCGCAGTCGCCGAGGATTTGAAGGCCAATCGGGGACGGTGCGCCATCGTACCGGGAGACTACGCCTCCAGCGAGGTACATACCCTGGCTCACGCCATGAACGAATGGCTGGGCAATCTCGGCAGCACTGTAGTCCTCGCCGAGCCGATCGAAGAGCGACCGGAAGACGAGTCCCAGTCCATGCGCCAACTGGCGCAGGACATGGCGGCAGGCGACGTCGACCTCCTTCTCATTCTCGGCTGCAACCCAATCTACGAGACGCCCGCCGACATCGACTTCAAGGCGGCCATGACCGAAGTCGGGTATCGGGTCCATCTGGGCCTCTACGAGGACGAAACAGCCGAATACTGCCACTGGCACATTCCGGAGGCTCACTACCTCGAGAGTTGGGGAGACTGCCGATCCTTCGATGGCAGCATCTGCTTGACGCAGCCCCTCATCGAACCCCTCTACGGCGGCAAGAGCGCCAGCGAAGTCTTGAGCCTGATGACCGCCGATGGAGAGAGCCCTGGGCTGGATCTTCTGACGGACCACTGGCGAGAGAAGGTCGGCACTGAGTCTTTTGCTGCTACCTGGAGGAAATGGCTGCACGACGGCTTCGTAGCAAACCAGGAAGCCAGAGCGGTCTCAGCGACGGTCCCACAGAATGCTGTTGCGAAAGCATGCCAAAACCTCGGACAGAGTAGTACTTCGGCCTCGGATCTCGAGCTCATCTTCAGACCCGACCCGACGACCTACGACGGCACATTCAACAACAACGGTTGGCTTCAAGAGTGCCCGAAACCAATCACCAAGCTGACGTGGGACAACGCCGCTCTGGTCGGCCCGGCTCTCGCCCAACGAGAAGGCCTGGCGAACGAGCAGTTGATCGAACTGGTCGTGGGAGAGCAATCTCTCGAAGTTCCGGTGTGGGTTCTGCCAGGGCATCCGGATGGCTGCTTGACGCTTCATCTGGGCTATGGCCGATCTCGCGTCGGAAGGGTCGGCACCGGAACCGGTTTCAACGCGTACCAGCTGCGTGACAGTCACTCTCCCTGGCTGGCAACCGAGGTCCGCATTCAGAAGACGGATCGGTCCCATCCGTTGGCTAGCACCCAGCTCCACAGCAATATCGAGCTCGAATCTCGGGAGTCAGAGAAGCGCCACCTGGTGCGGGTCGGAACCCTCGAGCTGTTCGAGCACGAACCCGATTTCGCACAGCATATGGGCCACAGTCCATCTCCGGACCTGAGCCTGTTTCCACCGTTCGAGTACAACGGCAACGCTTGGGGCATGTCCGTCGACTTGAACGCCTGCACCGGCTGCAATGCCTGCGTGCTCGCCTGTCAGGCGGAGAACAACATTCCGATCGTTGGCAAGGAGATGGTGGCCATGGGCCGCGAGATGCACTGGATGCGCATCGATCGGTACTTCGAGGGCGATCTGGACGAGCCTCACATCCACCATCAGCCGGTGATGTGCATGCACTGCGAGAAGGCCCCATGCGAGGTCGTCTGCCCTGTTCAAGCCACTGTGCACAGCGACGAAGGCCTCAACGACATGGTCTACAACCGCTGCGTCGGCACGCGGTACTGCTCCAACAACTGTCCCTACAAGGTGAGGCGCTTCAATTTCTTCAAATACAACGACACCGAAACGCCGGTTCTCAAGATGTCGCGGAACCCGGATGTCACGGTGCGGACCCGCGGCGTCATGGAAAAGTGCACCTACTGCGTGCAGCGCATCAACCAGGGTCGTATCGAGGCCAAAAAGCAAGACCGCGAGATCCGCGACGGCGAAGTCAAGACCGCCTGCCAGCAGGTTTGCCCCGCTGAAGCCATCGTCTTCGGGAACATCAACGATCCCGAGGCCCAAGTCACCAAGCTGAAGGCCAGCCCACTGAACTACGGCATTCTCGCCGAGCTGGGAACGGTACCCCGCACCAGCTATCTCGCCAAGCTGCGCAATCCGAACCACGACCTGGAGAAGGCACGTGATGAAGGCGTCTGAAGGATTTCAGGCCTCGGGGGCCAAGCCGTCAGGGCCACCTGTCGTGGCGCCGGGTCATTCCCCGGGATCGGTAACCGACCAGATCACGGCCGTGGTTCTGAATGAGACGCCCCGCTGGTGGTGGGTAGGATTCGGCTTCTCCTTCCTGCTGGTTCTGGTTCTCCTGCAAGCGCTGACGAAGCTGCTCTTCGAAGGCACGGGCATCTGGGGCCTGAACATTCCCGTCGGCTGGGGATTCGCGATCATCAACTTCGTCTGGTGGATCGGCATTGGGCACGCCGGCACTCTCATCTCGGCCATTCTGCTGCTGGTGCGACAGGAGTGGCGAACCTCGATCAACCGATTCGCCGAGGCCATGACGCTCTTCGCGGTGGCCTGCGCCGGAATCTTCCCTTTGATCCACGTTGGTCGTCCCTGGCTCGCCTATTGGCTGCTGCCGTATCCCAACACCATGGATCTGTGGCCACAGTTCCGCAGCCCACTTGTCTGGGACGTTTTCGCGGTCTCGACCTACGCCACGGTCTCCTTGCTTTTCTGGTATGTGGGGCTGATTCCCGACATGGCGACCTTGCGAGACCGTGCCCAAGGTCAGTTCGCCAAGATCGCCTATGGTTTTCTCTCCATGGGTTGGCGGGGATCGGCGACTCACTGGCACAACTACGAGACGGCCTATCTGCTGCTGGCCGGTCTGGCCACGCCGCTGGTGGTCTCGGTCCACACGGTCGTGAGCTTCGACTTCGCGGTCGGGCAGCTACCCGGCTGGCACGCCACGATCTTTCCCCCCTACTTTGTAGCCGGAGCCATCTTCGCCGGCTTTGCCATGGTCATTACGTTGGCCGTGCCCTTGCGAGCGGTCTTCGGACTGAAGGACTTCATCACGACGCGCCACTTGCAGAATATGGGCAAGATCCTACTGGCCACGGGCATGATCGTGGCCTACGGATACATGGTCGAGATCTTCATGGCCTGGTACAGCGGCAACTGGTACGAGCAGTTCATGATCCTGAATCGCATTCAGGGTCCGTACCAGAAGCAGTGGTTCGCCCTGCTGCTCTGCAACGTCCTGGCGCCACAATTGCTGTGGTTTCGCCGCGTGCGCACCTCTCCAGCGCTGCTCTTCCTGGTCGCCATGTTCGTCAATGTCGGCATGTGGCTGGAGCGCTTCGTCATCGTCGTCACCAGTCTGCACCGGGATTTCTTGCCCTCGTCCTGGGGCATGTACTCGGGCACGGCGTGGGACTGGGCGACGTTCGTGGGCACCATCGGTCTGTTCCTGGCACTGCTCTTCCTATTCATTCGGTTCCTACCGATGATCTCGATCTTCGAGATGCGGACTATTGTGCCCAAGCAGGCCACAGAAACGACTGAGGAGGCTTCGGAGTGAGCACACCGCCCACCACCAAGAGGCCCTTCGCCTTGATGGCCGAGTTCCGCTCCTCCAAAGAGCTGCTCCATGCGATCCGCGAAGCTCGAGGAGCTGGATATACCCACCTCGAGGCCTACACGCCCTATCCGATCGAGGAGGTCTGGGAGGAGCTCGGGCACCATCGGTCCTGGCTACCGCTCATCGTACTGATCGCTGGAACCTGCGGTGCCTTCTTCGGCTTCTTCATGCAGTACTGGGTGTCGGTGATCAACTACCCGATGAACGTCGGTGGCAGGCCGCTCAACAGTTGGATCGCCTTCATTCCTGTCACCTTCGAGACCACCATCCTGTTCGCGGCCGGAGCTGCGGTTCTTGGCATGTTCGCCCTCAACAGGCTGCCTATGCCCTACCACCCGGTGTTCAACGTCGAACGCTTTGCTCTGGCATCACGAGACCGGTACTTCCTGGCTATCGCCCGCTGGGATCCGCAGTTCGACCGCCAGGCAACGGAAGAGTTCCTGCATCGACTCGCACCTCAGGAGGTATCGGAAGTTGCGAGCTAATTGGACTGTGACCCTGATCGTGATGGCAGTAGCTCTGACGAGCGGAGCCTGCCGACAGGATATGCACGATTCAGCGAAATACGAGCCACTCGAAGAAAGCTCGTTCTTCGACAACGGCATGGCCTCCCGTCCGCTGGTTGAGGGAACAATCGCCCGCGAGATGCCGCCAGAGAAGACTCCTTTCTACACCGGCCGCACGATGAACGACGAGTTCCTGACCGAGCTACCGATGGAGCTGGATCGCGAGCTGCTCGACCGCGGCCGCGGTCGCTTCGACGCCTTCTGCTCTCCCTGCCACGGCCAGACCGGAGACGGGCTGGGGATGATCGTCCGGCGTGGCTTCAAGCAGCCGACCTCCTTCCACGATCAACGGCTCCGAGAGAGTCCTGTCGGCTACTACTTCGATGTCATGTCCAACGGCTTTGGTCAGATGTCGAGCTACGCGTCGCAGGTCCCGGTACGAGACCGTTGGGCTATCGCCGCTTACATCAACGCCTTGCAGCTCAGTCAGAACATTCCGGTCGACAGACTCTCGGCCGACGAGCAGCAACAATTGGACGTTTCACCAGCCAGCGACGCAGACGCACATTCGAGGGCCGACGAGGAATGAACGCTTCCCACAGCAACTCGACCGCTGTCTCGTTCGAGCCGCCGAAGGACCTCGAACGGCTGCAACGTCGTGGGTGGATCTTCGGTGCCGTCGGAGCTGCTGCCAGCCTTGGCGGATGGGCTGTGAGCTCCAGCCAGTTCTTCCAGTCCTATTTGATTGCTTGGCTCTTCTGGCTGGGGATAGCACTGGGCTCTCTAGCCATCCTGATGCTGCACCACCTGACACGGGGGGGCTGGGGATTGATGGCGCGGCGGACGCTCGAGGCCGCGACCCGCACGCTCCCCGCTCTGGCGATTCTGTTCCTGCCGATCGTCTTCGGAATGCAGGCCATCTTTCCTTGGGCTCGACCCGAGGCCGCCACAGACGAGTTGATTCAACAGAAAGCTGCCTACCTGAACCCAACCGGATTCACCTTGCGCGGCTTCGGGTACCTCGCCATCTGGGCCTTGTTCGCCTTTGCCTTGAGCTGGCTCTCTCTGCAGCAGGACCGCACCGGCGATCTGAGGCTGTTCCAACGAATGAAGATCGTGGCGGCGCCAGGGCTGGCCATCTACTGCGTGCTCGCCACCTTCGCTTCCGTCGACTGGCTCATGTCGCTGGACCCGCACTGGTACTCGAGCATTTTCGGTGTCTATTTCATTGTCGGCCAGGGCTTGTCGGCGCTCGCATTTCTCATCGTGATGGCGGTCTACCTGTCGCAGCGCGAGCCCTTGAATACTGCGTTCAAACCGCTCCACTTCCACGACTACGGCAAGTTGATGTTGGCTTTCGTCATGCTCTGGGCCTACATCGCGCTCTCTCAACTGCTCATCATCTGGTCAGCGAACCTGCCGGAAGAGGTGGGCTGGTATCTGGAGAGGAGCCACGGAGTCTGGAAGTACATTTCAATCCTGCTGGCTCTCTTCCATTTCCTACTGCCGTTCGTTCTCCTGCTCTCGCGAGATCTGAAGCGTGATGCCAAGCGGCTGGCGAGGGTCGCGGTGCTGGTGCTGGTCATGCGTTTCGTCGACCTCTACTGGATGGCAGCGCCCTCCTTTGGACACGAGGGTCTGTCCTTTCACTGGCTCGACTTGGCGACGGTTCTGGGTATCGGTGGTGTCTGGTTCGCCGTCTTCATCGGTGAGCTGAGACGGCGCCCCATCCTGCCGATCAACGACCCCTACCTCGAGGAGGCGCTGGCCGATGACTGAAGCACAGCAACCCGAACCGAGCTCGAAGGGAGAGCCGACGCTCGACGGCGAACTGAACATCCGCTTTCTCGTCTGGTCGACGTTGGGGCTGCTGCTGATCCTGGCGATCGCCGCGGTCGCGATGTGGTTCCTCGGCTTCGGAATCAAGGACAAGCTGGTGGCTGCGGATCCACCCCCACCGGCCCTGCCGGAGGCGCGAATGGAACACCGGCCGCCGGCCCCCAATCTACAAGTGGACCCGAGACAGCAACTGCTCGATCTCCGCGCCGATGAGGAGAAGATTCTGACGTCCTACGGCTGGGTAAACCAGACCATTGGCCTGACGCGAGTACCGATCGAGCGCGCCATGGAGATGCTGGTCGAGCAAGGCCTACCCACTCCGACGCCACTCGCCGAAACCACCGAGGCAGACTCGACAGGAATCTGAGGTGCGCAGTAGCCCCATTCTCAGTGCCGCAGTTGCGGTTGCAGCCCTCTTGAGTGCGGCAATCGGCAGCCATGCACAAGACGGCCTACCAGGCCCCTTGGCCGACGTCGGATTCGATCAGCGCCTCGGAGAGCAGATTCCCCTGGATCTAGAGTTCACCGATGAGACTGGAAAGTCGGTCGCCCTCGACCAGTACTTCGGCCAACGACCGGTTGTGCTGGCCCTGGTCTACTACGAGTGCCCGATGCTCTGTTCGATGGTGCTCAACGGCATGATCACGAGCCTGCGAGCGCTGAAGTTCACTCCTGGGACCGAGTTCGAAGTCCTGGTCGTCAGTTTCGACCCAAGTGAAACCGCCGAGTTGGCCCGATCGACCAAGCAGACATACCTCGAGCGTTACAACAGGCCAGACTCCGAAACTGGCTGGCACTTTCTGACGGGTAACGAAGCGGCGATCCAGGCGCTGACCCGAAGCGTAGGATTCCGATACGTTTACCTACCAGAAGAGGATCAGTTCGCCCACGCCGCAGGCATTGTGGCCCTGACCCCGGAAGGACGGGTCGCACGCTACTACTACGGCGTGGAATACGCACCCCGCGACATCCGCCTCGGACTCATCGAAGCGGCGGACAGCCAGATCGGATCGATGGTGGATCAGGTTCTTCTCTACTGTTTTCACTATGATCCCACGACCGGAAAGTACAGTGCCGTGGCGATGAACATCCTGCGCCTGGCAGCCGCTGTCACGATCGTGCTCCTCGGCCTCCTGCTTTTCCGGCAGTGGCGCCGAGAGCGACGACATCTGCAAACAGCGAAGGCATAGAGACGATGTGGAAGAACTTCCCGCTATTCCCCGAACAAGCCTCGACCCTGGCGAGCAAAGTGGACGCACTCTACTTTACCTTCCTGGGGATTTCTACGTTTTTCGGACTTCTCGTAGCAGGGTTGGTGATCTACTTCGCCATCCGATTTCGGAGGCGAAGCCCCGAGGAGATCGGCAGACCCGAGAAAGCGGGCCTGTGGATGGAGGTCACCTGGTCGGTGATTCCACTGATCATCTTGCTGGGTATGTTCGCATGGGGAGCCAAGGTCTTCGTCGAGGCTTTCCGTCCTCCCGGCAACGCGGTGGAGTACTTCGTCACGGCCAAGCAATGGATGTGGAAGTTCCAGCATCCCCAGGGCAATCGCGAGATCAACGACTTTCATGTGCCTCTCGGTCAGCCGATCCGATTGACGATGACTTCAGAAGATGTCATTCACTCCTTCTTCGTGCCGGCATTCCGTGTCAAGGCCGACGTGTTGCCCGGCCGCTACACCACGGTCTGGTTCGAAGCGAACAAGACCGGGACTTTCCACATTTTCTGCGCCGAGTACTGTGGTGCCGAGCATTCGATGATGCGAGGCAGCATCATCATCATGGAGCCCGCCGATTACGAGCTGTGGCTGGCGGGACGCGAGTCCGGGCCGTCGGTCGTCGCCTCGGGGGAAGAGCTTTTCCAAGTCAAGGCGTGCAACACGTGCCACCGGTCGGACTCGGCAACCCTGGCTCCCATTCTGCACGGAGCCTTCGGCGAACCGGTAGAGCTGGCGGACGGCAGCGTCCAGGTTGTGGACGAAAACTACATCCGCGAATCGATTATGAACCCGGCCGCCAAGTTGGTGAAGGGCTACAAGCCGCTGATGCCGACCTACCAGGGTCAGATAACCGAAGATGAAGTCATTCAGCTTATTGGCTACATTAAATCCCTCGCATCCGATGCGACTGAGGAAGAGGCAACGCTGCCGGCGCTGCCCGATGAAGGTTGATCACTATGAGTGAGACTGTTACCACGCCGGCTCGCCGCAAGAACTACCTGAATGCCGAATACGGCATCAAGTCGTGGCTGCTCACGAAGGATCACAAGAGGATCGCCATCCTCTACCTGGTCTCTGTCACCTTCTTCTTCATGCTCGGTGGGATCATGGCAGCCTTCCTTCGCCTCGAGCTGGCGACACCGCTCGGCGACATGGTGGAGCCCGACACCTACAACAGGCTCTTCACGGCCCACGGAGTCCTGATGGTGTTTCTCTTCTTGATTCCGGCCATCCCGGCGGTGTTGGGAAACTTCCTCATACCCCTGATGATCGGCGCCAAGGACCTGGCCTTCCCGAAGTTGAATCTCGGCAGCTGGTACGTCTACAACGTCGGCGCAACCTTGATGGTAGCGGCACTGCTGAGAGGCGGAACGGACACGGGCTGGACCTTCTACACGCCCTATAGCAGCGTTTTCGCCGACAGCGAAGTGATCCTCACGGCACTCGGCGTGTTTGTGGCCGGTTTCTCCTCCATCATGACCGGCCTCAATTTCGTCGTCACTATTCATCGCATGAGAGCCCCGGGGCTGACTTGGTTCCGCTTGCCTTTGTTTGTCTGGTCGATGTACGGAACCAGCCTCGTCCAGATTCTGGGCACCCCTGTCGTGGCTATCGCCATCGTGCTGGTTGCCGCCGAACGACTTCTCAACATCGGGATCTTCGATCCGGCGCTTGGAGGAGATCCGGTCCTGTTCCAGCACCTCTTCTGGTTCTACTCCCACCCGGCGGTCTACATCATGATCCTGCCCGCCATGGGTGTTATCAGCGAGATCATTGCCGCGTTCTCGCGCAAGAGGATTTTCGGGTACAAGTTCGTGGCCTTCTCGAGCCTGGCGATTGCGGTGCTCGGCTTCCTGGTCTGGGGCCACCACATGTTCATCTCGAGCCAATCGCTCTATGCCGGCCTGATCTTTTCCGTACTCTCCATGCTCGTTGCAGTACCATCGGCAGTAAAGACCTTCAACTGGACGGCGACGCTCTACCAGGGGTCCATCTCGTGGCAAACCCCGATGATCTACGCCCTCGGATTCATCGGCCTGTTCGTGGTTGGCGGCCTGACTGGGGTCATGCTGGCGACCCTGGGCCTCGACATGCATGTTCACGACACCTACTTCATCGTCGCCCACTTCCACTACATCATGGTCGGTGGAGCCATCATGGCCTACCTCGGAGGAATGCACTACTGGTGGCCCAAGATCACGGGCCGCTTGTATTCGGTCTTCTGGTCGAAAATCTCGGCCGGACTGATCTTCGTAGGCTTCAATCTCACTTTCTTTCCCCAATTCGTGCTCGGCTATCTGGGCATGCCACGCCGATACCACGCCTATCCGGAAGAGTTTCAGATTCTCAATGTTCTGTCGTCGGCCGGGGCGACAATCCTCGGCTTGGGCTACCTGCTGCCTCTGATCTATTTCATCTGGTCCATGCGGTACGGCGAGCGCGCAACGGACAACCCGTGGGGGGCCTACGGGCTCGAGTGGGAGACTTCATCTCCACCACCGACCTACAATTTCGACGAGCCACCTGTGGTTACCACAGAGGCCTACGACTACCTCGCCATGCGCGACAAGAGGGTGGCTTAGTGGAGCACCAGCAGACACAACGTGGAGAGGACGCGATCTATGCAGGGTGAATCGAGTCACGCCTGGGGCCTGCAGCATCATTTCGACAGCTTCGATCAGCAGCGCGAGGCCTCCTTCCTCGGCATGTGGGTCTTTCTCGTCACGGAGATCATGTTCTTCGGTGGCGTTTTTACAGCCTACATCGTCTATCGATCGAGTCAGGGCGCAGCATTCGCTCTGGGCAGTCATGAGCTGGACATTGGCCTTGGGGCGATCAACACTGCCGTTCTCATCGGCAGCAGCTTGACTATGGCCCTGGCCGTGTGGGCGGCCCAGACTGGGCGTCGCAAGGCCATCGTCGTCTTCCTTTTGGCGACGATCGCGCTCGGAGGCGTCTTTCTGGGGATCAAGGTTGTCGAATACAGCGCCAAGTTCGAGCACCACCTCGTACCGGGACCCAACTTCCACTGGGACGGCCCGGAGGCGCCCGGCGTGGAGATGTTCTTCAATCTCTACTTTTTAATGACCGGCCTACATGCCCTCCACATGGTGATCGGCATGGGAATCCTGCTGGTGGTCGCGGTCCTGGCTTGGAGGGGGGCCTTCTCGCCGGAGAACCACAATCTGGTCGAGGGCATCGGTCTCTATTGGCATTTCGTGGATATCGTGTGGATCTTCCTCTTTCCCCTCCTTTATCTGCTGGGCCGAAATATCCAGGTCTGAGAAGGGGCTGTAACATGTCGGAGCACATCACACCGGTTCGCACCTACCTGGTCATCTTCATGGCGCTCATGGTGCTCACTGCCATCACCGTCGCAGTGGCATTTATGCACTTGGGTCCCCTGAACGACATCGTAGCGATGGGCATTGCAGTCACCAAGGCATGCCTCGTGATCCTTTTCTTTATGCATGTCCGCCAAAGTAGTCGGTTGACCAAGGTCGTCGTGTTGGCCGGATTCCTCTGGCTTCTCTTTCTCATCGGATTCACCATGAGCGACTACCTGACCCGGGGGATGATCATGCTCCAGGGTCCTGTCGGCTGAGCGCTCGACACAGCAGCAACACATCCCCGATGGCCGCTCTCTCGAGCGGCCATCATTATCTCTGTCGGAGACCTGCGCCACGTGCCGAATCAGCCGCGGCGACTCAGGTAAGATCGATCGAGGTGAAGGTGTTGCCGGGGGCTCCTTACCTCCAGGAAGGACAGCGACGATGAAAACAGTGGGACTGCTCGGTGGCATGAGTTGGGAGTCCACCGTTCCCTACTACAGGGTCATCAACAGCACCGTCAACGAGCACCTCGGGGGTCTGCATTCCGCCAAAATCCTGCTCTACAGCGTGGACTTTCACGAGATCGAAGCGCTGCAAATGGCCGGGCGGTGGTCCGAGGCGGCCGAGATTCTCGCCCGCGCAGCACTTCGCTTGCAGAACGCCGGAGCAGACTTGCTCGTGCTCTGCACCAATACCATGCACAAGGTCTCCTCCGAGATCGAGACTGCGATCTCCATCCCGTTCTTGCACATCGCCGATGCCACCGGTGAGAGCGTTCGGTATCGGGGCTCGAGCGCCGTAGGTCTGCTGGGGACTCGCTTCACCATGGAAGAGGACTTCTATCGTCGCCGCCTCGAGGATCGCTATGGCTTGCACGTGGTTATCCCGGTCGAAGCGGACCGAAATCTCGTCCACCGCGTGATCTACGACGAGTTGTGCCGCGGCCAGATCCTGCAGAGCTCCCGGCAGGAGTTTCGGAAGATTCTCCATCGCCTGGCCGCTTCGGGTGCCGAAGGCATCATTCTCGGTTGCACCGAGATCTCTCTCCTGGTACAACCCGAGGATTCTCCGGTGCCGCTCTTCGATACCACTGAGATCCACGCCCGGCGTGCCGCCGAAATGGCTCTCGAGGGGGAAGTCGACGGCCCTGGGGACGACAGGACCCTCGACTGACCTTCAAGGCAAATTCGCTGGTCATGCCTGGAACCGACCCGCTATGGAGCTGACCCTCCTCGGAGCCGGACTGGGGCTGGCGGCCGGCTTGAGCCCCGGGCCACTACTGACCCTGCTCGTAGCGGTCTCTATCGAGAGGGGATTTCGGTCGGGCCTGCGCATCGCCATAGCGCCACTTCTGACCGACGTACCGATCGTCATTCTGGCCCTGCTCCTTCTCAAAGATCTGCCGGAGTCGTTTCTCGGCGGACTGACGCTCCTCGGCGGCTCGTACGTCACCTACCTGGGAATACAGAGTGTCCGACAGGAAGCTCCCTCACCGCTGTCTGGCGAGATCGTCCCGACGGCTATCAAGGACCTCTGGCAGGGTGCTGTGGTCAACTTCCTCAATCCCCATCCCTGGGTGTTCTGGATCGGCGTCGGTGCACCGACGTTGGTCTCGGGATGGCACCAGGACCCGATGGGTGCTGTCGGCTACCTGACGGGCTTTTACGCCTTCATCGTCGCCAGCAAGATAACCCTGGCTTGGCTGGCCGCCCGGGGCGGTCAGGCCCTTCACGGAGTCTGGTTCCCTAGAGTCCTGAGACTCTGCGGGCTACTCTTGCTGTTGCTCGGGGTTCTCCTCAGCTACAGAGGCGCGAGCCAACTTTGGGATGCAACGCATTCACCCGCACAGCCGTCGAGCTACTTGATGTAGTAGCCCGAGACTCGCCATCGACCATCGGGGTCGAGCATGGGAGTGATGGTCTCCACCGATTCGGCCTTGTTGGAGAAGGAGGTCTTGAATCGGATGACCACATAGTCTCCGTCAGGCGCTCCAGCCAGTTGGGACCTGTACTTGGCCTCCAGCAACTCCCTGGATTCGACTTCTCCCAGTGGCTGTCGAGCTGCAGTCATCGTTTGCTGCCATTGCTCCCGCCCCACCGCCGCCCGGAAATAGGCGGCTGTCTCCTCCCAGCTTTTGTCGTACCCACCCTGGTCCACCAGCTGCAGCCAGGCCTCCGCAGCTTCCACGCCTGCCTGGACCCTCTCGTCGTCAGCCTTCAGCCCGACGCAACCACACACAACGAGGATCAGAGCAACGGTGATCACCAATCTGGACTTGCTCGGCTTCATGCTCACCTCCTGATCATCCCGGCTACCCGGCCGGAAGTAACGACGCTAGCCACCCTCAAAGGGCGAGAGGATCTTCGCCCACCAGCCCCGGAGCCACTCGACGACTTCTGGATCGGCTCCACGGCCATCGATGGTATGGGGAGCCACGGCTATGCCTCCGATGGCATACTTGGTCGACAGAGCCATGCCGCCAACTGCAAGAGAAACGCCCAGGGCCATCCCGCCGAGGGCCACACCACCTATCGCGACACCACCCAGGGCCACGAGTCCGAGACTCACCCCACCAAAGGTCAGGCCGCCAATGGAAATGCCGCCAATAGCAACCGCTCCCAGAGCGATGTTTCCCATGGCGAAAACTCCCCTCGCGATACGAGGCCTACCGGTCGTCGGGTCGACGCCCTGGGCGATATGAATCCACGGCACGCCGAGGAGCTCGGCCTGCGAGCGGTATTCGTATCCCCAGTAGCCGGCAGGTACCGTGTTTCGCATCGAGAACCGCTGGCCCGCCGACTCTTCGGTCAGGAACTCCCCGCAGTAGCGGCACTTCACGGCCACGTCTTGGATCTCTTCGGCACAGTATGGACAACGCTTCATACCGCCTCCTTCAACCCGCTCGGGCTCCGTTGGGAACCGTTCGTTCTGGCACGGCCAGCGCCGGGCGAACACCGTCCTCGTAGCCGATGTCGAACAACATGCCTTCCGACAACTCTCCCATCATCTTCCTGGGCTCCAGATTGACGACAAAGAGCGATTGCCGGCCGACCAGCTCGCTCGCGTCAGGACGCTCCTGTTTGATGCCGGCCAGAATCGAACGCTCGTGGTCACCGAAGCTGACGGTGAGCTTCATCAGGGAGACCGAGCCCTCGATCTCCTCGACTCGCAAGATCGTTCCGACTCGGATATCGAGTCGCTGCAGTTCAGCCAACTTCACAAGTGGTTTCACCTTTGCAGGTGTCATCTCTTCCATGGACTCTTCCTCCGACAACTCTATTCCCTGCCGCCTTTCCTCGCCCTTCTCGTCAGCCTTCGAGTCGATTCAAGTATCGTTCCTGCAGGATTCCCTGATGATGAATCACGTGGCCCACCAGGATGTAGCCGATCGCCCGCACCGAGAGAGGTAGCCCACTCGAGATCCCCGATTGGGCCCACTCAGCTTCCCGAAAGCTCGACAGAAGATCGACGGTGGACTGCCGCAAGTCAACGAACTCGGCCACCAGGCTTTCTACCGTACGTCGATCGAATTCGGCCAGACGCACGAACTCATCCTGGTCGAATCCTGGCAGATCGGTCGGTCCGCCGCGCGCGAACCAGAGTGCACGGAAAGCGAAGACTCTCTCCGTGTCGACAAGGTGTCCCAGCACCTCCTTGATGCTCCACTTGTCGGGCCCGTACCGATACTCACCTTCAGCATCGGACAGACCACCACAAAGCTCGGCGAGCTCTTGGGCCTGGCGCTTCAGATCAACCATGAGGTCGCCCTCGACGACCCGGTCGATATAGGTTGAAAAGTAGGCATCGTGCTCGCCAGCCTGCGGTCTCGGTACTCGATTCTCTGCCATTCTCGAGTTCCTCGCTGTGGTTGAAGTTGAGATTCGACCACCTGTCGATTGTCAACCAATCTTACCGTCACCCGGAGTCCGCACCCATACTCCTGTACCAAGTCACACCTGTAGTAAGCTGCTTCGCCCATGCGACCCAACGGCGAATTGCTCGACCTTCTCCTGGAAGTCCAGAACCTGGACCGAATCCCGAGAATAGGGTATCTCCTGAGCGGCGTCTCCGACCCGGAGAGCGTCAGTGAGCACACCCTGCATGTCGCCTTCCTGGTTTGGGTCCTCGGCGATCACATTCCCGACCTCGACCGACTGCGAGCTCTCGAGATCGCCATGGTCCACGATCTCGCCGAGCTCAGAATCGGCGACTTCCCCCGCACCGCCTCTCGGTATCTACCCGAGGGTGCCAAGCCAGCTGCCGAGGCCGCCGCGATCGAGGAGATCCTCGCACCGCTGACGCCCAGAATGAGGGCCCTGTGGGAAGAGTATCGAAACGCCGAGACTCTCGAGGCCCGGCTGGTCAAGTCCTGCGACAAACTCCAGATGATGCTGAAGGTGTATCTCTACGAGAGTCAGGGGAGTCGTGGACTGGCGCGATTCTGGGACAACTCCGAGAACTTCCCGGACGGAGGATTTCCGTTGATCGAGCAGCTCTTCAAACAACTGAAGGAGCGACGATCCAGCTAGCGATCGTCGGCTACTTGAATGCCACGCCTGGCTAGCAGTCTCTTCAATCGCTCGTAAACGTTGAACCCGAGCAGCGCCGCCCCCGCCGCCGAAGCATCTGCCAGGACAACTCGAAGTTCCTGACTACCGCTCCAGTGCTTGACCGCTAGCGGTTCCAGCTCCGCATCGAGACTGTGGCTCAGGACCAAACTGACCAAGACGACATCATCCAAGATCCCTCCGACCCCCAGAAACGCCTCTGGCAAGAGGTCGACCGGAGTCAGGAAGTAGGCCAGGGCACCGACGATGAGCTGTCGCGAGGCAGGAGACACGTCGCGGTCCAAGCAAAGCCGGACGAGTAGCACCAGAAGATCGGGTGCCAGCATCAACGGTTCGGACACCGCCCTACCCAGCCGTCCTTTGCGCTCCAGGGCCGACACGAGGCGCAGACGAAGCCGATCGTAGGAGCTCAGCAGGCCGCTCGAGAGGACCTCGACGTCAGCCGTTTCGACTTTCTCAAGTTCTCTGTCAGATGCGGTCATTCGGCCAACCCCCGGGGACGGTCTCAGCCATCATAGTGCAGCACCCTGTCCCGGACCAATGCGAAGCGATCTCTCAGCTCAGCAGTCGCGTCCCTCCCACGGCCAGTAGTGCCCCCGTCAAGGTATTGAACAGGTTGACCGCATGGTTTCCGACCAGCCCCCGCCGCTCGAGGCTCGCACCGACAGCACTTTCGAGCAGGGTAGCGGTAAAACCCGCCACGGCAACGATGAGGACAGATCTCGCCGGGTACAGCCCGACAATCCCTCCAGTGAAGGCCACCATCAGAGACCCCAAAGCTCCCGCTGTGGTGCCGACAGCGGAGACGCCGCCATCGGTCCCGACCCGGACGGGTTTGAAGCTCGTGATGAGAAACGTCGGGCCAGCGCGAAGCTGACCGATTTCACTCTCCAGAGTATCGGCAGCGGCCGACGCGATGGCACCCGCAAAGGCCAGGTAGAACAACTGAGGCAAGGGCGTGACAACCGAGAACACTGCACAGATGGCCGCTACTGAACCGTTCGCCAGGACGTTCCAGGCGTTTCTCCGACCCGAGCGCTCCTGGGCCACACCCAAGTGCGCTTTGCTCTTGTAGCCGAGCCGAGTCGCAAGGGTCCCGAGCAAGAAGAACAACATGAGAAGGAGGTAGCCCCTCCAACCCAGGAAACCCAGCACTGCACTGCCGACGATCGTGGCGGCGATCCAGCCGCTCCGGTCGAGCGCCTTCCACCGATAGGCGGCTGCGGCCAGAACTGCGTTCGCTGCCAGGGCCGTGACCAGTCGCATCAACCAGATCGGGCTGGCCAACAGCGACCAGTACCCTTCAGTCCGCAGGCTGCAAGACAGCAGCAGTGCACCGATCAACGGTACCGCCAGGTTGTCATCGAGTCTCGTCGGCATCGACTCGAGAAGCGCCGCAACGAGGGTCACCCCGAGGCTGACGCCCCAAACAAAGAGCGGTTCGTAGTCGCCTGGTGCCACCCACTGAATCAGCGCTGCGACGGCGCCGCCTCCCAACAGCCAGAAGGCCGTCAGGCCCACCCAGGTCTTGGCTGGATTCCAAGGCAGCTTTCGGTCTCCCCAGGCCAGGCCGGCCAGGGACGCCGCGCCGTCTCCGAAGGCGAGCAGTCCCCATCCCGCTGCCGCAACCTCCGGCTGCCGTCTGAAGATCAACAGGAGCATCAGAACACTGAGCGGATAGAGGACGATCCCGGGAGCTCTCCCATTCCGCCCCTCCTCTCCTCTCCACAAGCCCAGCCCACCGAGGTGGGGCAGGATCAAGGTGTTGAAAGCGAGCCCAGCAGCAGCTGCCCAAGACAGCTGCAGCGGATCGACCCACCGCAGGGTCAGCGCCAGAAAGCCGGCACCGATATGGACTGTCTGACGGAGAAGTTCCCGAGCTGAGAGGCTGGCCACGAGAGCGGCGCCCTAGGACTCCCGAATCCCCGGCTCGACCGTCTGTTCCCAGAGATCCTGCAGGGCTTCTGAAAGAGTCTTCTCGGCCGCCCAGCCGAGAGCTTGTAGGGGTTCGGTCGAGGCAACGAGCAGCGGAACATCCACCTTCCGGACACGTTCCGGGTCCACTTCGACCTCTGGCGAGACCCCCGAAATCCGGATGAGCTCCTCGAGAGCGGCCTGGATGCTGTGAGCCTGTCCACTCCCCAGGTTGTAGACCCCCCCGGGCTGTCCCTGCTCGAGCACTGCGCTGTAGCCGGCGACCGCATCGTCGATATGAATGAAATCCCGCCGTGCCGAGAGATTGCCCGCCTGGATCACCGGGCTCTGCTGGTCCCCGGCTATCGCCCTCAGTTGCTGGGCAAAGGTAGGCAAAGCAAAGTTCGTCGCCTGACCAGGCCCGCAGATATTGAACGACCTGACGATCGTGGCATCGTGATAAGCGGCGAACCTCTCCATTGCCGCCTTGCTCATCCCATAGGGACTGGTCGGCGCCAGGGTGCGGTCCTCGGTCAGCGGCTGATCCTCTTCGGGCACCAGCCCATAGACCTCGGCACTCGATGCCAGAACGACTCTCACCCCACGGGCGGCGTTCAGCAGATTCTCGCTGCCGAGCACGTTGACCTGAAAGTAGAGATCCGGTCTGCGCCACGACTCACCAACGTGGCTGAGCCCTGCCAGGTGGACGATACCGTCGGGGTCCGCCGACTCGACGACCGCCGCCAGCTTCCGAGGATCCATGAGATCCGCCTCGATCAACTCGACTCCGGGCAGTTGTGGCCTCGGGCCGATGAACGTACCGGTGACTCGGTGCCCTCGAGCCACTAGGTCTCGACTGAGGTGTGAACCGACGAACCCGGCGACACCGGTGATGAGAACGTCCATGACGTTTAGGACAGCGAGCCGACTGCCTCTCTAGGAGAGTTTCTGGCGCCAGAAGTCGAGGGTGTCCCTCAGGGTTTGCTCGAGGGGAATCAACGGCTCCCAGCCGGTGTCGGCTTTGAACTTCGAGAAATCGCCCAGGAGAATCTCCACATCAGAAGGGCGCAGACGCTCTGGATCAACCTGTACCTCGACCTTCGTTTCGGACAAGGCCAGGAGTTGATCCAACAGCTCACCTATCGTGACGGCCTTGCCACTCGCCACGTTGTAGACCTCGCCAGGCTTGGCCTTGGTCACTGCCAGCCAATAGGCCCTTACCATGTCTCGCACATCCGTGAAGTCACGCTGGGCATCCAGATTGCCGACTCGGATCACCGGCTCTTGCAGGCCGGCCTCGATGGAAGCAATCTGCTTGGCGAAGTTGGAGGTGACGAATACCTCCCCCCGCCGGGGGCCCGTGTGATTGAATCCACGCGTCCGAATGGTCTTGAGACCGTAGCTTTTGAAGTACTGGTAAGCGAGAAGATCCTGGCCGACCTTCGACACCGCATAGGGTGAAAGCGGCCGCAACGGGTTGGTCTCTTTGATCGGTACCTCATCCGGCAGCACCAGGCCGTACTCCTCGCTCGAACCGGCGATCTGAATGACCGGGTCGAGCTCCAACATCCGCACGGCCTCGAAGAGGTTCGTCTGGCCAATGATGTTCGTCGTCAGTGTGTCCGAAGGTGCCCGCCAGCTGGCCGGAACGAAGCTCTGCGCCGCCAGATGAAAGATGTAGTCGGGCCGCACCTCGGCCAGAACGCCATGGACCGCAGCCGCGTCTCGCAGGTCGCACTCCAACAGGTTGATCTTGCCGTCGAGGTGATCGATGTTCTCCATCCGACTGCGCCAACGGTAGATGCCGAAGATCTCCACGTCCGACTGCTCGGCGAGCAGATAGTCGGCCAAGTGAGAACCCGCGAAGCCGGTGATACCAGTGATGAGTGCACGCATGGAAAATCTCCTGATTGTTACTCTTGCTTCGACCTCTGAGGGGTATCCACGAGACCCCGATCAGTAGCCGGGATTGAAGCCGTTGCGAGTACCACCTGTCAAGTCGAGGAATGTACCGATGTTCTTCAAAGTCAGGGCAAATCGAATTTCCCTGTCCTCTCGGGTGACGGATTGCCAGTCCCGATACTCCAGACGATATCCGAAACACTGGGAGAAGTACTGGATAATGTAGCGCTGACTCTGGAGCAGAGAACGCTCAAAATCGTAGTTGATCTGGGTATCCAGTCGGAGATGGCTCGGCCATATCTCGACGCCGGCATAGAACCGGACCTGATTGCCGGTGGACTTGCCCGTTTCCGCGTTGGAGCTCGTGAACCAGGTCAGTCCCGCCCCATGGGGCCCGAATCTCATGCCACCCGAGATCGATGTGGAGAACAGCTCGCTGAACAGCGTGCTGTAGGACATTCTGGCCTCGAGATTCGTGTCTCGGCTTGGATTGAACCGATAGCGCAAATTGATCGGCCCCTGAGTCGAGGTGAGAGTCCTGTCAGTGGACGACTGCAGAGGTACGGTCTCGTCGAGGCTATACAACTGGCCGATCTCCAGAGACATGATCTCTCTGGCTCCGCCATGAAGCTCCTCGTCCGAGGGCTTCGCCAACAACCTGTTGACGAGGTTGACCGAGAAGACATTCGCGAACGGTATGAAGTCGATTTCGTCGAATCTCAGGATCTGATCCGCGTCTTCGAACTCCTGGACATACCGATAGTTCCAGCGCGGCTCGACGATGTGCTTGAACTTCCCGAATCGTCCAACCTGGCCATCGAACACCTTGGAAAAAGAGGGCCCGACGATACTGCTGTTGGCGGTGGCGATCGCCCGCGTCAACGACTCGCCTGTCAAAGCTGTGCCGTCCTCGGTTCGACTGTCGCTATACCAGGTGACTCGCTCGCCAGCGCTGACCGAGACAGAGAGCCAGGGCAGCGTGCTGAGCGCCGCGGTCAAATTCGGAAAGATGTCCGCCCGTCCCCACTTCTGGTCGAATCTGTCGGTTCGGGCAGACTGCAGGTAGTCCAACGAGCTCACCAGGTCTAGATAGATTGGCAATCTAGCCAATTGCGTTGGTCGTAAGCGGTATTCCGCCTCGGGCAGTCGGCGCGCCGTTGTGACATCGCCCGCAGTGATGTAGGTCTCGGTATCGTCCACCAGCAGCGTGAAGGACTGCTGCCCCCAGCTACCGGTGAGAAACCCCTCCGACCGCAGGCGCCGGATCGAGACGTTGCTGAAGTCTCTTTCGAAATCGCGAAAGAAGTTGAAGTCGGAAAAGTCCTGATACCGGACAACACCGCGCATGCCCAACGGCAGCTGCTCGCTGACGTGAGACCAGAACACCTTCCAACGCAGGTCTTCGGAGTCCGGATCGTCGATGACATATCCCTCGAAGACTCCCCGTGTGTTCTCACTCGGCCGATACCGAAACTCGTTTCCGAGACCGACGTAGCTCTCGCTGTAGAAATCGGCATAGAAGGTCGTGTCGTAGCTTGGACCGAGGGTTAGGAAGTACGCCAAGCCCAGGAGAGCACCACGATTCTCCGAGTAACCGAGATTTGGAAACAAGAACCCGGACTTTCGATCCGAACTGGCAGGATAGAGCATCTGCGGGAAGTAGAGCAGCGGTGCCTTTTTCACCCGAAACCGGGCGTGCTTGCCCTTGGCCCACCCGCCGAGCTCCACGCTGCCCTTGGCCAGTCGAAAACTCCAATCGGGATTGTCGTCGATACAGGAGGTGATCATGCCATCGATCACCTCGTATTTGTCTTCGGCGACCTTCTTGATGATCTGACCCTCGAAGAAGATGTCGGGGTCGACGAAGGCCTTGGCGTTGGTCACGGTGCCCGTCTTGGTCACCAGGTCGAAAATCAGGGTGTCTCCCACCAGCCGCTTGGGCCCCTGGTCGATGATCACGTCACCCTCGGCAGTGACCTGCTCGGTCTTGAGATCGACGGTCACCCTCTGGCCCTGGAACTGCATATCCTCGTACTGCAGTTCCACCCCACCGCTGGCGACGACGTAGTCCTCCCGGACGTACTCCAAGTTGCCCGCCGTTCCGGTGGCTACTCCGCCTCCCTTGTCCTCGGGAAAGGGGATCTGGAATCGAATCCGATCCAGGCCAGTCTCGGCAGCGGTGTCCTCGACCTCCTCGGCCGAAGACGTGGTTTCCTCGGCCTCGAGCACCTCCTGCTGGTCCAACATTGGCGAGTCGTCGGGCCACTCTTCACCGACTTGCGCCATAGCAGCAGTGCCAGGCATCACCAGGAGGAAAGCCAACAACCAGCTTCCCGCCCACTGGGCACTTGGCCGCCCGAACCGCCGGCTGGTGCTCACGAGACCCGAACCGCTGGACCTCAACCCTGAATTTCCCTTTCGACGATCACGGCCGTCGCTTCTCCACCACCGATGCAGATGGCGGCACAGCCCCGGTGCACATTGCGCTCTGCCATGGCATGCAACAGCGTCACGAGGATCCGCGCTCCAGAGGCGCCAATAGGATGACCCAGTGCGACGGCACCGCCGCGAACGTTGACCCGATCTGCCGGTAGATCCAACTCCTCGACAAAAGCCATGGCCACGGCAGCGAAGGCCTCGTTCACTTCCCATAAGTCAATATCACCAGCACTCAGCCCGGCCCGTTCCAGCACCTTCCTCGTCGCCTTCACAGGCGCCGTCGTAAACCAGTCGGGCTCCTGAGCGACCGAAGCCTGAGCCACGAGACGAGCCAGAGGTCGGACCCCCAGCTGCTCGGCATGTTCCGCCGTTGTGAGGACCAGGGCAGCGGCACCATCGTTGATCTTGCTCGCATTCGCTGCTGTAACGGTACCATCCTTCTTGAACGCCGGGCGCAGACTCGGCATGCGATCCAGATCGACCCTGAACGGTTCCTCGTCCCGATCGATCGACAGTGGATCGCCCTTGCGCTGCGGTACCTCGACCGCGACAATCTCGTCCGCGAAACGACCGCTCTCTGTCGCCTCGCGAGCTCGTCGATAACTCTCCTGCGCGAAGGCATCCTGCGCTTCGCGAGTGAACTTGTAGTGGTCTGCACAAATCTCGGCGCAATTGCCCATGTGGACATCACTGTAGGGATCCCAAAGGCCGTCGCGAATCATCGAGTCCACGAGCTTGCCGTGGCCGAGGCGGAGACCGTCGCGAACCCCCGTCGCGAGATAGGGCACATTCGTCATGCTCTCCATACCGCCAGCCGCCACCATCTCGAAGTCACCACAGCGCAGATCGTTGGCTGCCGTCATCACTGCACGCATACCCGATCCACAGACCTTCCCGACGGTGATAGCACCAGTAGAGACAGGACAGCCAGCAGCCAGAGTCGCTTGGCGGGCCGGTGCTTGGCCCACCCCTGCGGTCAGGACGCAGCCCATGTAAACCTGCTCCAGGGCTGCAGGATCCAATTCCGCTCGTTCAATGGCTGCCTTCAGCGCGATGGCGCCTAGGGCATTGGCCGGGAGATTCTTGAACTCGCCCTGGAACGATCCAATGGGCGTACGAACAGCACTCAGAACGACCACATCTTTCATGAGCACCTCGCTCGTTGTTGGGTTTTTTCGTGATCCGGGTTGACACCTCAGGGACCGATCCGAGCGTCCTGGAGGATTCGTCAGACTGATCCCGCCTCGTGGCACCCGGTCTTCGATAACCCTCATGCTAGCACAGCCTCGGCTCACTTCCGACGGCTTCGCAGGACGTTTCGGAGGCCTTTTCGAGCCTCTCGAAAGTCTCCAATCGAACCGCTTTTCAAGGCCATGCCGCAAGTTCATGGTCGGACGTTCATGGCGGGTGGTATCGTCTCTCGAAGCACCTCCAACGAGAGGCCACGAAGACGCCATGCAACGCATCCTGGGTATCGATTTTGGAGAAAAGAGAATCGGCCTGGCCGTCTCCGATCCGGAGGGACGACTCGCGGTAGCGCTAGCGACCGTCAGGCGGACCAGTGATTCCCAAGCGATCCGTCAGATCATCGAAGCCGCCCTCCAACTAGAGATCGGGCTCTTCGTGATGGGCGAACCATTGAACCTCGACGGCAGTCGCGGACCCGCAGCAGCTCGGGTTTCCAGCTTCGCACGCAAACTCGCCACGGAATCCGGCCTCCCCGTCGAGATGACCGATGAAACGCTGACCTCGGTGGAGGCGGAAGAGAGACTTCGGGAAGCAGGCATCGACCCTCGTCGTCATCCCGAGAAGGTGGACGCGACGGCGGCACAGATTCTTCTTCAGCAGCACTTGGACGAGTCTTCTTCGAGGCCTGATGACTAGGCGAGCCTGGCAGTGGGCGGCGCTCGCCATCTTTCTAGCTCTGGCCTTGACGGCTGGCAGTGGCCTCGGTTGGTGGGCCTGGAGGACCCTCCACCAATCCTACAAGGGGTATGCAGGGCATGATCTTCTGCACGAGGTCCTGCCGGGCCAGGACGCCGGGTCGATTTTGCACGATCTCGAGGCGAAAGGAGTCCTCGACAACGCGCTGCTCACCCGGCTGTACCTGGTTCGAGTCCTCGGTGATCCACCCCTCAGGGCGGGCGAGTATCGATTCGATGCGGCTGCCACCGCACCCGAGGTCCTCGACAAGCTCGTCAGAGGCGATGTGGTGACCTACCCGGTCACCATCGTCGAAGGCCTGACCATGGAGGAGACTGCCGCACATCTCGCGGATCAGGGTTTCGGCGACCAGGCGGTTCTGCTGGATGAGATGCTCTCTCCGGACAGGATCTCGGATCTCGACCCAGAGGCTTCGAACCTCGAAGGGTACCTCTTCCCGAACACCTATTCCTTCGCCAAGGGCACCTTGGAAGACGAGATCGTAACGACCCTGGTGAGTACGTTTCGTCGGCTTTTCACCGACGAGGTCCGGCCGCATCTGGCTCCAGACGATGAGCGCACTCCCAGACAGATCGTCATTCTGGCCTCGGTGGTGGAAAAGGAGGCCCGCCTGGATGACGAGCGGCCCGTCATCGCTGGGGTCTACTTCAACCGACTGGAGAGGGGTATCGCTCTCTACGCGGACCCGACGGTCATCTACGCCCTCAAGCAGGAAGGGCGTTGGGACGGGAACATCCGGCGACCTGATCTGAAGCTCGATTCACCCTACAACACCTACCTCTATCCCGGACTTCCTCCCGGCCCGATCGCATCGCCGGGGCTCGCGAGCCTACGAGCGGCCGCGCAGCCGGCCGAGGTTCCCTACCTCTACTTCGTCAGCCGCAACGACGGCTCACATGTCTTCGCCTCGACTCTCGCCGAGCACAATCGAAACGTCAATCAGTGGCAGAAGGTCTACTGGCAGAAACGGTGGGCCGAGGAGAAACAAAAATCTGACAATAAGCCCTAAGTTCGCCCACGACTTCAGGGCAGAACGATCTTCATCCTCTTGCCCTCCTTGCTCAGCTCTGCGCTCCGACGGCGGAGCTCACCTCGATCTCCTCGAAGCGAGCCGTGAAATGGCGCAAAACCGGAGCCTCGTAGACCATCTTCAGCCCCTTGACACGCTCCAGGTTGTTCCGAATCTCCTCCAGGACATCGCAGACGTAGCGCAGATGGGTATTGGTATAGACCCTTCTCGGTACCGCCAGGCGAACAAGATCGAGCTCGGGATAGATCTCCTGTCCGGTCTCTGGATCCTTGCGTCCGAACATGACACTACCTACCTCTACACCTCGGACTGCGCCGCCACGATAGAGAGCCACCACCAGTGCCTGAGCGGGGAACTCCGACTGCGGTATGTGAGGCAGAAAGGATCGCGCGTCGATATAGACGGCGTGACCGCCGACCGGTTGGATGATCGGGACTCCCAGGTTCGCCATCCGGTCGCCAAAGGCTCCGACCTGTGAAACCCGAAAACGCAGGTACTCGGGGTCCATGACCTCCCACAGCCCGCGCGCTACGGCTTCCAGGTCCCTTCCAGCCAACCCGCCGTAGGTGGGGAAGCCTTCGATGAGGATGAGCCTCTGCTTGATGGTCTCGATCAGTTCGTGGTCTCGGCTGGCAAGAAAGCCGCCCATGTTGGCCAGGCCGTCCTTCTTGGCGCTCATCGTGCACCCATCTGCCAGGTCGAAGATCTCCCGCACGATCTCTGGAATACTCCTTCCCTGTTGTCCCTCTTCGCGCTGTTGAATGAAGAAGGCGTTCTCAGCGAACCGGCAAGCATCGATATAGAACGGAATGCCAAACTCACGACAGAGCTCGGAGTAGGCTCGGATATTGGCCAGGGAGACCGGTTGACCGCCGCCGGAGTTGTTGGTCAGAGTCAGCATGGCCAGCGGAATTCGGGCGCGCGGCGTTTCCTCGAAGAGTCGGCGGACTCTCTCGAGATCGATATTGCCCTTGAAGGGGTGCAAGGCTGCCGGGTCTCTGCCTTCCTGGATCACCAGATCGACCGCCAGACCGCGATGAATCTCGATGTTGGCACGCGTCGTGTCGAAGTGGTTGTTGTTGGGCACGATCATGTCTGGCTGAACGAGCGTAGAGAACAGTAGATTCTCCGCCACCCTGCCCTGGTGTACCGGCACGAAGTATGAGAACCCGAAGATCTCCGTCACCGCCTCCTTGAAACGGTAGTAGTTCCTCGCACCAGCATAGGACTCGTCTCCCAGCATCAAGCCGGCCCACTGGTTGTCCGACATCGCCGAGGTGCCCGAATCTGTCAACAGATCGATGAAGACGGCTGCCGCCGGCACGTCGAACAAATTGAAGCCCGCCTTTCGCAACCGTTGCTCCCGCTCCTTCTCACTGGGCAGAGAGATCGGTTCGACGACTTTGACTCGCCATGGCTCTGGTAGATCAAACGGCATGCTTTTCTCCCGCAATAGCCTCGATTCTTCTCAAGGGGATGTTACTACGGCACGTTCCTCGGCTAGTCTTGGCAACAATATGATCGTTGTCCACGACCCCCCCGAGTTCCGGATCATCACACAGCCCGACCACGCTCGTCTTTCAGGGACCCTGCTGTCGCTCTGGATGAAGGATGGGCTGCTGGATCACCCGCGCCGGGAGGACCTCTTGTTCGCTGCGCGCGAGCACGACAATGGATGGCGTGAGGCCGATGCGGCACCCCGCTACGACGCGATCAGACAACGGCCGTACGATTTCAGTTCCTTTCCCTCTGCGGAACGTCTGGAGATCTGGCATCGTGGCATTGGTCGATTCTCCCGAGAGCGCCCCTATGTCGCCCTTCTGATCGCTCATCACGCTCAGTCTCTGTACCGCCAGGGCGCCGCAGTGCCCGACGGTTGGCACGAGTACCAGTCGTCCCTCGAGGAGAGCCAGCAAGATTGGTTCGACAGGGCCGCTACCGACCCACTGGAACTCGAACAAGACTACCGATTTCTTCAGACGGTTGACCTCCTCTCGCTGGCGGCCTGCGACCGTTGGGAAGAGCCTCTCGACACCAGTCTCGTTCGTGCCTTCGTCATCGAGTCAACGCTGCAATTGAGCCCGTTTCCCTTGGCCGGTTCCACAACTGTGCAAGTCCCCTGTCGGCGCATTCCCGACCGCTCCTATCTGGGGGATGCGGATCTGGGCGGTGAGCTGGCTACGGCCCGTTGGAGCGAGCTGGCGATTCGCATCGCCCCTGGCCCGGCGACACCCTGAATCTGGCCACACGATCCGTGTTGAGACAAGATCGGGCCGTGATACGCTTTTCCGGATGTCGGAACCGATTTCGGCCGCGGACGAGCTCACAGAGCCGCCAGTAGAGCCAACGCGCATCAGGATTCCCTCCCCCATTGGCACCCTGGGCATCGAGCTCACCGGACAGGTGTTGACACGGATCGTGATCGCACCGAAGGGAAGGGAACGCAACCGATTTCGCGATTTTGCCGATCTCAAGAGGTCGGAGCGGACTGATTTCCTGGACGAGGTTCTCGGCCGCTTTTCCGAGTATTTTGCAGGAGCACGGCGCAATCTCGACCTGGAGTACGACCTCAAGGCCACCGAGCTTCCGACGCTGGCTCGGAGGGTATTGCGCCAAACCGCCAAGGTCCCTTATGGCCGGACGCGAACCTACGGCCACATCGCCGAAGCTGCGGGCAAGCCTGACGCATACCGTCAGGTGCTGTCTATTCTCCTGCTCAATCCTCTGCCGATCATTGTTCCCTGCCATCGAGTCGTGACCACCAAGTCTGGCCCCGGCAGCTATATCGCTGGCGAGAAGAAGAAGGCCTGGCTCTTGCGGTTGGAAGAGAGGACTCGGGCTCTCGAGGACCTCGATTCCTGAGCCCTTCGGCGCTCAGCTCGATCCCTGAAGCAAATTATCCACCGTCGCGTAGCAGGGTGACCTGCAGACTGACGGTTTGACCGGACTCGACTTCGAAGTCGAGTCGCTGGGCCTCGTATCCAGGCCGCACCATGTCCAGGGAATGAGCCCCTGGATCGACGATCAAACCGGCGTGAAGATCGACCAGCTCCTGTCCAGAGCCGAGAAGCCGGCCATCGAGATAGACGGAGGCATCCGGGGGCTGCACAACGAGCTCCAACTGGCCCGGAGTGGCTCTGACGTCCTGCACGACAGCAGGAGACGAGGTCTCTTCCTGGACAGACGCTAACTGCTCCTGAGCTGTTTCGGGTACCGCAACCGGAATCGTCGCCTGCGGCATCTTCGGCGGCGTGGACAAGCCCGGCTGCAGGCGCAGTTGGACATCCACCACGTTGCCCGTCCGCACCCCGATTCGATCGGTGAAAGTCACATAGCCCTCCCGAACCAGGGTGATTTCATAGTCCCCTTCTTCCAGCCAGAGATATCCCGGATAGCCGTCGAAGTCTTTCGCTCGGCCGACGAATCGGCCATCGACGTAGACGTCCGCCTTCTTCGGCTTGATGACCAGATTCAGAGCTCCGAGCTCGGTACTGGTCGATCGCGGGCTGTAGGGAGTTCGGGAGACAACAGGATAGGCCGGCAGGGGAGCGTGCCAGTACGGGCCCCAGTACCCCCATCCCCAACCCCAGCAAGAGGGCCAACCCCAGCAATGGCGGTTCCAGTACCACGGATACTGATGTCCCCAACCCCAACCCCAGGATGGGTGATACCCACCCCACCCACCACCGCCGCCGCCACCACCACCCGATCCGCCGGGAGGCTTCCACTGTCCGGGAGGGCTCTCTCGCGTGTCTCGGGCCGTCGGCTGTCGCTGCACAGCCGAAGACGACCCGGAGCTCGGTGTCGAGCTCGAGGACTGTTGGGGCGAGACAGCCTGGCTTGGGCCAGGGCTACGGCTAGGGCGCGTGGAACTGGCCTGTGGCCGTGCGGCTGAAGAATCGGCCGTGGGCCGTGCTACCGCAGGTCGGCCCTTCTCCTCATCGATCGCCCAGCTGCTACTGGCCAGCAGCAGCCAGCCTACCGTCAGGCCAAGGCCGCTCAGAAATCTGCGTCGCTTGGGGAATCTGCGATTCTTGGTCATGGCCGGCCTCCTCTCGCTTCCGGGCCCACCGGGGATTTCCGGGCTATCTGACTCTCACGACCGCCGAGGTGCGGGTCCGGAATCGTGTCTTCTCGATACCAGATTGCAAGCTCCAGGCCAGGCAAGAAGAGCAACAAGTAAAGGCTCGAACTGAAGAAGATGACCCAAAACAGGTCGCTGGTGGCCCCCGCCGTCCCCTCCACAGGCCAGCGGGAATCGAATCAAGACGGGACGACTTCCAAACCGCCGGCCACCGGCCTGGCAGGCAGAACTCGAGCTCCCGACGCTGCCAAGACCTCGGCGATCCTGCGACGCCTTGCGGCGGGGCAGAGGATCACAAGGCAGCCGCCTCCACCCGCTCCACAGGCCTTGCCACCCCAGGCCCCTTCCCGTTCAGCTGCAGCGAGCAAGTCCTCGATTTCGGACGTCGAAATCCCTTCAGCCAGCCGGCTGCGAAAACCCCATTCCTGCGCCACCAGCTTGCCTGCCAATTCCCAGTCGCCCTCCTCCAGGGCCTGTGGGACCTGTCGCGCTGTATCTCGAATGCCATCGAAGAGCTCGATGATCCCCGGGTCGCCATCCAGCCGTCTTCGAACGATGCGCCAGTTGTTGCCAGCCGAAAAATGACTCCGCCCCGTGTAGGCCACTACCACGCTATCGCCGAACGCCTCGAGATCCACTCCGAGATTGCGAACTCTCTCTCCACCCGGCCGGTACTCGATTTCCAGAGCACCTCCGAGGAGGGCAGGATAGTGGTCTTGAACACCGGTTGGCAGACTCATGAGTCGCGCCTCGATGTCCCTGGCCTTTCTGGCGAGCTGGGTTGCCGAGGAGGGGTCGTCGCCCACGAGGGCCTCAGCTGCTGACAGGATCGCTACGGTGAGAGCCGAACTGGCTCCCAGGCCACCACCTAGAGGTGAGGCGCTGTCGATCTCTATGGTCACAGGCGGCAGCCCGACGTCCAGTGCGATCTGGCCGACCAGGGCTCCTTGATCGGTCGCGGCCAGCTCCCGGGCGGAATCGACCACTACTTCCGAATCTCCCTGCCGGACTCGATAGCTCTTTTCCGCCAGAGAGAGGTCGACCACGACCGGCAGGTCGATAGCCAGGTTGACGGTCCGCGATCCAGGGTGGAGCAGGCCGAGAGGCCAGAGATCGAGCGTACCACCCGCCAGGTCGATCCTGCACCAGGCTCTGGCTCGGACCCTACTTACCGGGTGCTGAGGCATGGAATGAGTCGGGATCGTCGGCCCTCGCGAGAAGATCATCGGCCGAGTCATCCGGCACAAATGGGCTGCGCCCGTCCTCCAGGGCCAATCGAAGCTCGTCTCGCCAGGCAAGAAAGTCCGGCAGCTGCTCCTCGGAGATCGGCGCGGCAGGTTCGTTGTCCAGGGTCAGCGGGTTGATCCAGCGCCCGTCACGCTGAATCCGATAGTCCAGATGTGGTCCCGTCGCCAGGCCAGTCGATCCTACGTAGCCGATCACCTCTCCTTGTGACACCCGGCGACCAACACCAACGCCGCCGGCGAATCTCGACAGGTGCAGGTAGGCGGTCAGGTAGCCATTGGGGTGGCGCACCTTGACGGTCTTGCCGCCTCCCCGATCCCATCCCGCAAACCGCACGACCCCATTGGCCGTGACTCGCACGGGGGTTCCGGTCGGGGCACCGTAGTCGACGCCGTAGTGGGGCCGGTAGGTCTTGAGAACAGGATGGAACCGACGGCCCGTGAACCGGGAAGTGATGCGGGAAAAGCGCAAGGGTGATCGCAAGAAGAGTTTCTGAAGAGGACGGCCCTCAGAATCGTAGTACCCGCCATCTTCCCCGAATCGATAGGCCTCGAGGATCTTTCCCCCATTCTCGTAGGTGAGCGTCAGAATACTTCCCACCCGATGGAACTTGCCATCCAGGTAGACCTCTTCATACAGGAGCTCGAACCGATCACCGAGTTTCAGATCGCGGTTGAAGTCGAGATCCCACTGCAGCACGTCGGCCATCACATAGGCCACGGTCGGGTGACCCCCGGCCCTGCCAATGGAAGTCTCCAGAAAATCATCGAGCTCGCCCTTGATCGCTTTCACCGTCGTCGTCTCGACGAACGGCTGCCACTCGCTTCGCCATTGCCCGTCCTGCTCCCAGGCAGAGACCTGGCCCTTGCCGTTCAGCGTCAATCGGAATCCGTCGAGTCCGGAATCGGCGTTCACCATGGCCGCATAACTATCTTCGGGGCGCAGTCGGCGGAGGTCGACATGCTTCCCCACCTCCTCTGCCAACATCCCGGCAGCCTGCGGCTCGAAACCCAAGGCACCCAGAGCTTCACTGAGCGTTTCACCCCTTCGAAATGCGAACTCCACCGGCAGGTGCTGCCGCCCCAGCCCACCATCTACACGCGTCGCCCAAAGGGGATGGGCCACGAGCTCGGGAGAATAGGCCTGGGTTGGAAGGAGCTTGGGGGGCGCGGCCAGCAATGCCTCGAGGCTGCGCGTCGCCAGATACAGGCCCGCCGCCAACGCGACCAACAGGCTCAGAACGCCCAGGCGAATCCAGCTGCGCTTCACGTTGACTCTTCCTCGTCTGTAAAGACTGGTTCTCAACCCAGGCTCTGAGCAATCAGAGAATCAGGATCTTTGGGCAACTTGCCGGAGAATGCGGTGACTCCGTCCTTGAAGATCAGGAGTCCTGGCAAATGCGTCACCGAGTATTTCTTGGAGAAGGCACCATCGCGATCCAGGTAGATCGGAGCCTTCGTCCGCTGACCACGAAGAAAGCTCTCGACGGCTGCCGCGTCCTCTTGAAAATTCACCATGATCACCCGCGCCTGACCGCCCCAGCGATCTGCAATGCTGTCGACTCTCGGCACGATGTCTCTGCCCCGCGGTGACCACGAAGCCCAAACGACAACGATGACGGCTCCTTGATCGAGGTCTCCCTGTTGGAGCTGACCACCAGAAAGCCCCTGCAGGGTGTAGCCGCGGCCCTGCCCAGAAGCTGGTGGCGCCGCCAGAGCTCCCAGCATGAGCGTGACAATTGCCAATGCCGTGACGAACCGCCCTGACTCTCGACTCACTGTCTCGATGGCTTCCTTGGAGATCTGCATGACAATCGTCCTCGACCGAGGGTCAACCTTCCCATTCCACTTCGGGATGGCGCAGACTGGTCAGAATCCTCTTCCTGAGTCGCTCCGGCGCTCTCGTCCGCGTGCAGCCCTGGCGTACGACCGTCAGGAGCCGACGCGTGTACTCGATTCTTCGGGCGCACTGAGGGCACAGAACTACGTGCTCCTGGACCGATACCAGAAGCTCCTCACCCAACTCGTTGTCGGCGTAGAGGAAGATGACCTCTCTGACCCTGCTGCAATTCATCTCCGCACCTCGAGGTCCTGCACACAACCAACCCGCAAGCCGCCTCTGACAGGCCTCTCTCTCTCTAACTGTCCTCCTGCCGGCGATATTCCTCGAGGATGGCTCACTTCTGCTCCTTCGAGCCTTCACTCAATTCGCTGCTACGCATCTTGGAGGGCTCACCGGATCTCAGATAGCCGTGCTCCTTGGCATAGGTGAGCATCGCCGACTCCAGAAGCTTGCGCCCCCGATACAGCCGGCTCATGACCGTACCAAGCGGCAATTCCAGAATGTCGGCGATCTCCTTGTAGGAAAAACCCTCGAGATCGGCGAGGAGTACCGCCATTCGGTAGTCGGGTGGCAAATCGTCCAGTGCCCGCTGGACATCCTCGTCCAGAACGTCCTCGAGAATCTCCTCCTCGGGACTCTTCATCTGACCCGCGACATCCGAGCTCAGCCGGCTCTCGAAGGCATCCTCGATCTCCGCGAAATCACTCTGCGGCGGGGTTTTCTGCTTCTTGCGATAGTTGTTGATGAAGGTGTTCTTCAGAATCTTGAACAACCACGCCTTGAAATTGGTGCCTTCCTCGAACTTGTCGTAGTAGCGATAGGCCTTGAGGTACGTCTCTTGGACCAGGTCCTCGGCATCTTGGGCGTTGCGAGTCATCCGATAGGCGGTGTTGTAGAGAGCATCGACGAAGGGCATCGCCGCTGCCTCGAAATTCCAGCCTCGCTGTTGACTCGTGCTCTCAGCCGACATCTCTGTCTCTCACAGACTCGAAACTGTCCACCCCTGATCTACGCATGGACCGTGCCAGTAGTTTAGCCCGAAACCCAAGAGGCGCAAATCCGCCGCAAACCGACCGACCCAGATCGGCCGACCTATCTTCGGACTCTCAGAGGGGTGTTGTCAGAGCAGATTCCAGGCCAGCGGCAGGATGCTCGACTTCGCCAGATCGACGAAGATGCCTGGCAGAAGGCCGAGGATCACCGTCACCACGGCACAGAAGCCGATCGCCACCACCAAACCGGGAGCGCGCAGGGGAATCGGCGAGGTCTCTTCGGCGTCCTTGAAGTACATCTGAACCACCACAGCCATGTAGTAGTAAAGCGAAATGGCACTGGTCAGGACTCCGATCAGGGCCACCCACGTCCACCCAGCTTCGACGGCCGCGGCGAAGAGATAGAATTTGCCGAAAAACCCTCCGGTGGGAGGTAGGCCCGTCAAGGCGAGCAGGAAGATCAGCATGCAGGCTGCCAAAAAAGGAGCCCGACGGGCCAAACCGGCATAGTCGGACAACGTTTCGCCGGCGTATTCGCGTCGTTCCAAGAGAACCACCGTGCCAAAGGCGCCCAGTGTGAAGAAACTGTAGGCCAGAATGTAGAACATCAGTGCCCAGAGTCCGGTCTCGCTCGCCGCCAAAACTCCGATCAAGATGTAGCCAGCGTGGGCAATGGAGCTGTAGGCCAGCATTCGCTTGACGTTCGTCTGGGTCAGGGCCGCGATATTGCCCCAGATCATCGACAAGGTCGCTACCGCCGCGACGACGATCTGCCAGTCGATGACCAACGGTGCTAAACCCTGATAGAAGATTCGCACCAGAATGGCGAACGATGCGGCCTTGGAGGCCACAGCCAGATAGCCGGTAACCGGTGTGGGCGCGCCAACGTAGACGTCTGGCGTCCAGACATGGAACGGCGCCGCCGAGACCTTGAAGAACAAGCCGACCGCTAGAAGGACCCAACCCACCGCCGACAGAAGATCGCCGTTCAGAACGGCTGTTGACAGGCTCCTCGAGAGCTCCGGGAGAGCCAGGGTATTGGTCGCTCCGTAGAGGAGCGAGATTCCGTAGAGCAAGATGCCGCTCGACAGCGCTCCCAGGACGAAATATTTGAGAGACGCCTCGTTCGAGCGCCGCTCGTACTTGAAGTACCCGGCCAGAATGTAGCTCGATAGTGCCATCAACTCGAGTGAGATCCAGATCGACAAGAGGTTGAAGCCACTGACCATCAGCATCATTCCGGTCGTGGCAAGCAGCAGGAGCGAGTAGTACTCGCCGGCCCGATAGCCGCCCTCCTCGATGAACTTGACGGACAGGAACACCGTCAGCGCGGTGGCGATCAGAAAGAGAATTTTCCAGTAGAGAGCGTAGCTATCCAGCACGAACATGCCAGCCAGGATTGGGGCTCCCATCGTCGCCTGTCCCTGCGTCCAGACCACTAGGATCGTTGCCGCACCCAGGCCGACTAGCGAGCCCATGGCGGCCATCCGACTGCTGATTCCACGACCCACGGTTCCGGCAATCAACAAGGCCATGCCGAAGATTGCCAACACAATCTCTGGTAGAAGCAGCCAGAACTCCTGGGGTGCTATGGCCGTCATCGAGTTAGTCCTCGACCTCGGCTACCAAATCCACGTCGACGGATGACGCACCGTCGCTCGCCACCATCGCGGCGTATTCGGGATCGACCTTCTGCACGATGTACTCGACAGGTTTCTCCATGATCTCGAAGAAAGGCTTCGGGTACAGACCGATCCAGAAGCACATCACGACGATCGGCAGCAAGTAGGCGAGCTCTCGACCGTTGAGATCGGCGAGCCCCTTGTTCTCGGGGTTCTTGAGCGGTCCGAAGAAGACCCGCTGGTACATCCACAGCATGTATGCAGCTCCCAGCACGATTCCCAGGACGGCCAACAAGGCCCACCACCAAGTCCGATTGAAGGCACCGACCAGAATGGTGAACTCGCCGATGAAGCCGTTGAGCGTCGGCAGACCGATGGAGGACAGCGTGATGACCATGAAGATCGTCGCAAAAACTGGCATCTCGGAAGAGATCCCGCCATAGTCCGCGATCATTCGCGTATGCCGTCTCTCGTAGATGATCCCGACCAGGAGGAAGAGTGCGCCCGTGGACAGCCCGTGGTTGATCATCTGCAGCACGCCACCATTGAGGCCCGCCGTATTGAGAGCGAAGATCCCCAGCATCACGAAGCCCAAATGACTCACCGAGGAGTAGGCCACTAGTTTCTTCATGTCCTTCTGAGCCATGGCGACAAGGGCACCGTACAAGATCCCAACGATGGACAACCCCGCCATCCAAGGCAGCAATTTCATGGTTGCGTCCGGCAGGATCGGCAGAGAGAAACGAACAAAGCCGTAGGTCCCCATTTTCAACAAGACGCCAGCCAGAATGACCGAGCCGGCCGTCGGAGCTTCGACGTGAGCGTCGGGCAGCCACGTATGGAATGGGAACATCGGCACCTTGATGGCGAAGCCGACAAAGAACACGAGGAAGATCCAGAACTGGAGATCGGGCGGAATCTGCGCCGAGATCTCGTGGAACTGGGGAATGAAGAAGCTGCGGGCATTACCCAGGCCTCCCCAGCCCAGCAGGCCGGTGCTGTTGTAGAAGTACAACGCCAGGATACCGAGCAGCATGAGCACCGAACCGACCAACGTGTAAAGGAAGAACTTGATGGCCGCGTAGAGTCTCCGTGGGCCACCCCAGATTCCGATCAGGAAGTACATCGGCACCAACATGACTTCCCAGAAGACATAAAACAGAAAGAAGTCCATGGCCATGAAGACGCCCAGCATGCCGGTCTGCAGGAGCAGCATGAAGATGTAGTACTCCTTTTCCCTCACCTGGATCGCGCTCCAGGACGAGAGAAATGCGGCAACACCCAAGAAAGTGGTCAACAGCACCAACAAGACGGCGATGCCGTCGACACCAAACTCGTAGCGCGCGCCCACAGCCTCGATCCAGTTGGCGCTCTCCCGAAACTGGAACAGCTCGCCCTGACGGTCGAAGGTGAACCAGAGCGGCACCGACACCAGGAAGTCGATGGCGACCACCAAGGTGGCGAAGCGCTGGATCGCGAGATTGTTGGTGCCTCGCATGAACAACATGATGATCACCGCTCCTGCCAGGGGTAGGTAGCAGATGATGCTGAGAATCGGAACTTGAAGCACCCAGTCGAACATGACTTACCCTCGTTTCACCTAGCTCTGCAGCGCCACCACGACATAGAAGAAGACCAGAACGAACATTCCCACCGCAATCACCATGGCGTATTGGGAGACCACTCCGGTCTGCAAACGACGAAAGACTCTAGAGCTGAGCTGCAAGAACCAACCTGTGAAGTTCACCAACCCATCGACGACGTACTTGTCGAAAAAGCCCGACAAGTAGGCAGCGGCAACGGTCACGTGGCGCGAGCCGTTGACCAGAAAGCCATCGATGAATCCGGCATCGAACCGAAACAGGTTTCGAGCCGTAGTCCACGTGCCTCGCACCACCGTTCGATCGTAGAACTCGTCGACGTAGTACTTGTTGAGCAGCAGGCGATGCAGGGCGGGGAATCGTTCTGCCCACCACGCCCCTCCCGCCAACCCTATGGAGCCACCGTAGGTGCGCCAGGCGACGAAAATGCCAACGCCCGCGACCGCCACCGAAAGTGCCATCAGGAAGAGCTCGAGGCCCAGGCTGGCGTGATGTGCCTCGCCATGCCCACCCACGGCATGGACCACTGGCTCCAGGAAGTGACCGAACCAGTTCCAATCCAACTCCCCTAGACGGGGAATGCCGACCCAGCCCGAGACCACAGCGCCAATCGCCAGCACCGTCAACGGAATCGTCATCACGGGTGGCGACTCGTGAACGTGGTCCCACTCCTCTTGCGTGCCTCTGAACTCACCATGAAAGGTCATATACAGGAGGCGAAACATATAGAAGGCCGTCAGCCCGGCCGTAGCCAAACCAACGCCCCATAGAATCTTGTGGCCCTCGAACGCTGCCGCCAGGATCTGGTCCTTGCTGAAGAATCCGGCTAGCAAAGGCACTCCGGCGATCGCCATTGTGCCGACAACAAACGTCCAATAGGTCACGGGCAGCTTCTGCCGCAGTCCACCCATGCGACGCATGTCCTGCTCCCCACCGACAGCGTGGATCACCGAGCCGGATCCCAGGAAGAGCAGACCCTTGAAGAAAGCGTGGGTCATGAGGTGGAACACCGCCACCGAATAAGCCCCTACACCTGCAGCCAGGAACATGTAGCCCAACTGTGAAACCGTGGAATAGGCCAGAACCTTCTTGATGTCGGTTTGAGCCAACGCGATCGTGGCAGCGAAGACGGCCGTCAAGCAGCCCACCCCAGCCACGATTCCAGAGATGCCTGGGGCCAGCTGATAAACGAGATTGGCCCTGGCGACCATGTAGACGCCTGCCGTCACCATCGTGGCGGCGTGGATCAGGGCCGAGACCGGCGTCGGGCCCGCCATCGCATCGGGCAACCAGACATAGAGCGGGATCTGCGCGCTCTTACCCGTCGCTCCGACAAAGAGGAAGAGGGCGACGAAGCTCGCCAGCGTCAATCCCATGACAAACGGCGACTCGAGAAGGGAGGGATCGTGGGCCGCCTGGGAGAAGATCTCGGTGTAGCGCAAGCTGCCGAAGGTCGACGCCAGGGCAAACAGTGCCATGAGAAAACCAGCGTCACCTATCCGATTGACAATAAAGGCCTTACGCCCAGCGTAAGGAGGAAAGTCCTGCCGATAATAGAAGCCGATGAGCAAATAGGAACAGAGACCGACGCCTTCCCAGCCAATGAACATGACCAGGAAGTTGTTGCCCATCACCAGCAGCAGCATTGCCCCCATGAAGAGGTTCAGATAGCTGAAATACCTCTGATACCCCTCCTCGTGTCCCATGTACCCGATCGAGTAGACATGAATCCAGAAGCCCACGAAGGTAACCACGAACAGCATGACTGCGGAAAGCGGATCCAGAAGGAAGGCGAAGTCGATGGTGAGCTCCGCAAACACGCCGCTTGTGAGCTTGAGGATTCCGGCTGGTAGCCAGACCCAAAGCACCTGCTCGAAGCCATGTCCGGCGGCATACTCGGCGCTCCGGAGGTAGCTTGGGATCACATAGAACAGTGCAAGAACGGTCGTCAGCCCGACACTGCCGACCGCGATGCTTGTCACCAGCGGCTTGGAAGCCCTGTCCTTGAGGACCACACCATTGAGAAAGGCCCCCAAGAAGGGCAAGAGCGGAATCAGCCAGAGCGCCTGCATCGTCCGCTACCCCTTGAGCTCCGAAGCATGATCGAGCTCGGTGGTGCCTCGTAGGCGATACAACGCGACGAGAATGGCCAGGCCGACGGCGGCCTCCCCAGCAGCCACCGCAATCACGAAGACGCCGAGGATCTGGCCTGTAAGGTCCGAGTATTGAAAGGAGAATGCCACCAGATTGAGATTCACCGAGTTCAACACCAGCTCGATCGACATCAGGACGACGATCATGTTGCGCCGTGTCAAGATCCCGACGATGCCAATCACGAACAGCATGGCACTCAACACCAGATAGTGGTTGGTAGTGACCTCAAACATTGGCATTCTCTTCTCGCAGCTTCATCGAACTGGAGGGTACTCTGTCCCCCATCCGGCTACTCCTTGCGGGCCAGAACGACGGCACCGATCATTGCTACCAGCAGGAAGAGTGAAGCAACTTCGAATGGCAACAAGTACTGTTGGTACAGCTGCCAAGCAACGGCCTGAACATTGCCCACCACTTCACCCTCGACACTGACCAGAGCGGCGGGTGTGAGGTTGGCGGGCGAGAACCGAACCCTGGAAACGACCCAACTCACCAGGGCGATCATCGCCACGGCAAGCAGCAGCGCGGCCGGCCACTGCATCCCATAGAGCCTCACCTCCTGGAGTCGGTGTAGGTTGACCAGCATGATGACAAAGAGAAACAGCACCATGATGCCGCCGCCATAGACGAAGATCTGAACCACTGCCAGAAACTCGGCATGACGCAAGAAGAACAGCGCCGCCACCGCTAGAAACGACACCAGCAGCGCAAACGCCGAGTACATCGGGTTGCGTAGGCTGACCACCAGAATCGCTCCCAGCACCGCCAGCGCAGCGAAGAGGTAGAACAGCAGCGCAGGGCCATTGACGAGCAGGAATTCCATATCAGACGCTCATCTCTCGATCAGACGATCTCTTCATCCGTGTAGGCCGGACGGACTCTCCAGTCCTCCAGCTCCCGTTTGTCGACGTAGAGATTCTGCCACCTCTCGTAGGTCGCCAATTCGTAGGTCTTGCTGGTCAGCCAGATCGACTTCGGATTGGTCGGGCAGGCCTCTTCGCACAGGCCACAGAACATGCAGCGCTGGATGTCGATGTCGAATCGATCCAGCAGCTTTTCCTTCTTCTCGGTCTCCGGGTTCACCTCTTGGTGCCAATCGATATAGATGATGTCGATGGGGCAATCCCGGGCACAGAGGGTGCATTTGATGCAGCGCTCTTCGTCGAGCCGAAACATGCCGCGGAAGCGATGCGCCGGCTCCATCCGCTCTTCCGGGTACTGCACCGTCACCTTCTTCTTGAGGAGGTGCCGAAACGTGATGCCCAGACCCGCAAACAGGTCGAGCAGCATGATTTTGTCCAGGAAGTGCTTGGCCCAGCTCATTCGCAAACCTAGATGAGAATCTTCCAGAGACCGGTCGCTGCCACAGCAATCAGCGCGGCGGGTAGCAACCACTTCCAGCCCAGATCCATCAGTTGATCGAAACGGTACCGCGGGAATGTGCCCCGGAACCAGATATAGACGAACAGGAAAGCGAGCAGCTTGACCAGAAACCACAGACACCCGGCCAGTCCTGCCGGCAGAAACGCCAGATCCAGGAACGACAGCCACTCTACGTTCGGGAAGGGCCGCAGCCAACCGCCCAGGAACATGGTGACCGCAACCGCAGAGATCACGATCATGTTGGCGTACTCGCCCAGGAAGAACAGGGCGAAGCGCATACCGCTGTACTCCGTGTGAAATCCGGCCACCAACTCGGACTCCGCCTCCGGAAGATCGAAGGGATTGCGGTTGGACTCGGCAACCCCGGCCACGAAGTAGATGAAAAAAGCCAGCAATCCGAAGGGAAAGAACCCGAAGATGAACCAGCGACCCTGAGCCAGCTGCGCCTCGACGATGCCGACCAGGGACAGCGTACCGGCCATCAGCAGCGGAACGACCAGTGAAAACCCCTGGGGGACCTCGTACGAGATCATCTGAGCAGCGGATCGCAGCCCGCCCAACATGGAGAACTTGTTGTTGGAGGCCCACCCTCCGAGCAGCAGCCCGTACACTCCGATAGAGGCAATTGCCACAACCAGGAGGAGACCCACATTGACATCGGTGATGAACCAACTGGACGCCGCGCCCTCGCTCGAAGGCGGTCCGAAGGGAATCACCGACAGAATGATCAGAGCGGGTCCGACGACCAGACACGGAGCCAGAACATAGGCCCATGTGATGGCTCGATTGGGGATCACGTCCTCCTTGCCCAGGAGCTTGGCGACGTCGGCGATCGGTTGAATCAGGCCCCAGGGCCCAACCCGATTCGGGCCGGTGCGGACCTGCAGGAAGCCCAGAATCTTGCGCTCGGCGAGGGTCGTGTAGGCAATCAGTCCCAGGACTACGGCAATCGCCGCAATGATCTTGACCAGCGGCACCACCGCGTAGACATACAGGGTCTCGCCAAAGAAGTCGACCATCAGAGTCTCCGCCCCGTCCTCATCGATCCACCTCACCGAGGACGATGTCGGTGGTACCGATAACAGCGATCAGGTCCGCGATCAGGCCGCCAACGACCATCTCGGGCAGCACCTGGATGTTGTAGAACGACGGCGGGCGCACCCGGCAGCGGTGAGGATTCGGGGTACCGTTGCCGACGAGATAGAAGCCGATCTCGCCCTTCGGAGCTTCTACGGCGTGGTAGACATCGCCTTCCTTGGGAGCTTTCAGAACACGGGGCCGTTTACCCATGATCGGCCCCTCGGGCAGCTTCTCGAGACACTGTTGAACGATCCGCACGGACTGGCGCATCTCCTCCATGCGAACCAGGTAGCGATCGTAGGTGTCGCAGTTGTAGAACACCGGTACGTCGAAATCCACCTGGTCGTACATTTCGTAGGGCATTGCCTTGCGAACATCCAACTGGATGCCGCTGCCGCGCAGCATAGGACCGGTGACGCCATATTCCAACGCCACCTCCGGCGTCAGGATGCCGATATCGACAGTCCTCTTCTTCCAGATCCGGTTCTCGGTCAGCAGGCCTTCGTACTCGTCGACCTTTTCGGGAAAGCCCTCGATGAACTCGGCGCAGCGCTCGACCCAGCCCACTGGCAGGTCGTACGGCTGACCTCCCGGGCGCATGCAATTGAGAGTGAGTCGAGCACCGCAGTACTCCTCGAAGAGATCGAGAACGATCTCTCTCTCCCGAAAGGTGTAGAAGAAGGGCGTCATGGCCCCGATGTCGATTGCGTGGGTCGCCAGCCAGAGAAGGTGACTGGAGATGCGCTGCAGCTCCGAGAGGAGAGTGCGGATGTAGCTCGCCCGCGGTGGCACCACCAACCCCAGGAGTTTCTCGACCGCGCCGACATACGCCAGGTTGTTCGTCGCCGCAGCCACGTAGTCGAGGCGATCCGTGTGGGGCACGTTCTGAAAGAAGGGGTGCAGCTCGAAGAGCTTTTCAGTGCCCCGGTGCAGATACCCAATGACCGGATAGCAATCGACGATCCGCTCGCCGTCCACCTTGAGCTTCAAACGAAGCACCCCATGGGTGGCCGGATGCTGAGGGCCGAAATTGATCTCCATCTCCTCGACACCGAACAGGGTGTCGCCAGAGAGATTCGAGCTGTCGACTTCTACCATTGCTTCTTTCGTGCCTCGCCCGGAGACCTAGGCCTCTTCGGGCGTCGACTCCTCTTCGGGTGGCTTGGGCGGTTTCCAACCGGTGCCGGTACCAGCCACCGGTCCCGCTTCGTCGCCGTAGAACTCGGGATAGACCGCTGCCCCGGTATCGACTCCCTCCACTGGGAAGTCTTTTCGCAGCGGGTAGCCGTTGAAACCCTCCCACATCAGAATGCGTGTCATGTCCGGATGTTCGGAAAAGCGAACTCCGTACATGTCGTAGATCTCCCTCTCAGGCCAGTTGGCACCCTTCCATATAGCGACAACGGAGGGCACCTCGGTCCCCTCCTGCGTTGCGACTTTGAGCCGAATGCGGCGCGCCTGCTCCAGGTTGTACAAGTGATACACAACTTCGAAAGGGGCCTCTTCGCGATCGGGGTAGTGAGCACCACAGATATCGACCAGCAGCGTGAATCCGTGCTCTTTCTTCAGACTCCGACCGACCTCTTGCACCGCCTGCAAAGCGACGTCGAGCACCAGCTCACCGGCGAAGGTGCGGGCAGCCACAATGCCCTCTCCGCAGCTGCCCTTCAGGGCCTCCGTCAGGGCCTCTCCTTCGGCCTCCACCCAGGCAGGAGCGACCGGATCCCGTTCCCAGGGTTCCTTGGCAGCTTCCGCCTCGGCTAGTGCCTTGGCCTTGGCGGCAGCCGCCTTGGCCTTCGCTTCGGCCTCTGCCTTGGCGGCAGCCTCTGCCTCGGCATCCGTTACAGCCGGCCCATCCGCCTTGCTCTCGTCAGGAGCGTCAGGCGTCGGTTGGTCGCCGGTTGGGCGACCCTCCTGCGGATTGTCGTCGTCGCGTTCGCTCATTCCGCCCTGCCAGCAACCTTGGGTGCTTCGTCCATTTTCGGCTTGGCCACGGTCATCCGGTCGATCTTGCGTTGCAGGTGCATCAGGCCCCAGAGCAAGGCCTCCGGCCTGGGCGGACAGCCGGGAACGTAGACATCGACTGGAATCACCCTGTCGACTCCCTGCGTGACAGCGTAGGTGCGATAAGGGCCTCCGCAGGTGGCACAAGCACCCATCGCAAGTGCCCATTTAGGCTCCGGCATCTGATCCCACAGACGCCGAACGATTGGCGCCATCTTTTCCGTCACCGTGCCGGCGACGATCATCAGATCGCTCTGCCTGGGGGTGCCCCGAAAGACCTCGGCACCGAATCGACTCATGTCGTGCCTCGGATCGAGCGTTGCCATCATTTCGATGGCGCAGCAGGCCAGGCCGAACTGCATCGGCCAGATCGCTGAGCGACGAGCCCAGTTGAAGACCTTGTCGTAGGTCGTGGTGAGGACGTTGGCCTCGACGTTGTCCATCAAGCCCAATTCAAGGCCCCCCGTCGCCAGACGTACACGTAACCGACCAGAAGAATCGCCAGGAAGATCATCATTTCGATAAACCCGAAGAGGGCCAGTTGGTCGAACATCACCGCCCAGGGAAACAGGAACACCGTTTCCACGTCGAAGATCACGAACAGGACCGCGATCAGGTAGTAGCGAATGGAGAATCGATGGTCGTGGGCCAGGCTGATCGGCTCGTTGCCGCACTCGTAGGGCTCGAGCAGTGTGCGGCCACCCCCATGACGCAAGAGTCGTGCGGTGACCAGCACCACGACCAGGAACGCAATCGTGACCAGCACGAAGATAAAGACTGGGAGGTAGCTTTCCACAGTAAGCTCGTCTCAGACCCAACGCCTGATGGTGGTTCCCGGTCAGCTATTCAGCGAGTCCCCGTCCCTGGATCTCAACCTTCGATCACACTCGGGACGGGCTTGAAACTGTCCGATTCGAAATGCATTCTCTCTTCCGGGAAGCGAATACCGCGACAATTGTATCGGAGGCCCAAAGGGTGTCAAGGAGCCTCTTCGCCGGCGAGATTCTCTACTCGGAAGACGCTGTGATTCCAGCGCTGCCGGCGGTCACAGCAGGTAGTCAGTGTCTATGATCTCAGGCAGATTCACACCACGAGCCTGTACCAGAACCCGGATATCTTCGCCCATGGCTGCTGGGTCCAGCAGCGTCATCGCTTCGAGTCGCTCTGTCTGGTCGGCTTCAGCAAGGCCCTCGAAGATCCCGCAACTCGTCAACCAGGCCGCTTGCCGAGTCAGGGCCGCCGTCTCGAGGCCGCTTGCCTCCCCTTCCTCCATCAAGGCAGTGAAATCCACGTGCGCGGTCAGGTCCTGTTCACCCACCTGGATCAGTGGATTTCGATGCACCTGCTGGCGGCGATAGCAGGCCAGCGTGCCATGGGACCGGATCCTCGCGTCCAGTAGCTGACGAAGCGGAAAACCGTAGTCGCAGGTCACCAGCAGGCCACGTCGCAGCTTCGCAGCCATCTGTCCATAAAGGGGTCTCCAATGCGCTGAGACGTCGGCGATCTGTCCCGGCTCGAGCGATTCGAAAACATCTCCTGAGAAGTCCCCGAGTGCAGGATCCGACATCTCGGCTTCCCTCCACGAGAAGGAACCATCCGGCTCCGAGCCGACAAGAAGCTCTCCTACCCCGGCTCCCTCACGACCGATGAGTCGATGAATGGGCAGAGCATCGAACAGCTCGTAGGAGAACACCACCCCCTCCAGCTCACCGGGTTCCACCTCGTCCAGACTGGCAAGAGTTTCGATCGGCGGCGGCAGAGACCGTCGAACACGATCACATCCCAGCAATCTCCTCGTTGCCGCGAGCTCCGGAAACTCGGCCAGACCTCGAAGGTGAGAACCATCGCCGTATCCGACCTCGAGAAAGTCGGCCGACCGACCGAGGACCGCATCCATCCGTCGCAGCAGGGTGGCCGTGGCCCGAGCGAAGAGAGGAGAATAGGACGAACCGGTGATGAAGTCTCCATTGACGCCGATGGCAAGCTTCTGCCGAGAGTAGTAGCCACCTTCTCCATAGAGCGCTTCCTCCATGAAGCGTGCGAAGGTGATCGGGCCCTGATCCTCGATCAGCGCATGCAGTCGCTCCGCGACGGTAGACATGAACGGAAGTATACGAGGGCCGCGGAAGAGCCTTCGCTCGACGATCCTTGCCACTGTCTCGTTGAGGTCCGTCCGGGTGGTTCGCCGGGGGAGGACGGCGTCGGCTTTGTAGGGGAGCCCCTTGCGGGCTCCCGCGGGAGGGGACAAGCGCCCCTCCCCTACACTCGGGGAGGCCGCCACCTCGTCTCGTCATCGCGCCCAATCTCTTGTGCCCTGCCTTGGCTCTTGCGCTGCGCTCGACTCGGCGCCCCCTGTCGAACCACCCGAACGACCCTCTGGCACCGATTAGGTTGTGAGGCCTCGAGGCACGGGGAATTCGAAGCTCGGGGGCGAGTTAGCAGCCAGATTCTGGATGTGTCTCGATGGTGGTAGATCGGGCCATGGGTCTCCCTCGTCGGAGGGGCATGGTCGGGTGAGGCCGCAGACGGGGGAGATCCCTGGTTCGATCGGCCGTCTCAACCCCCAGGCCCTCAAAGAACGGCCGAAGGTACGCCGGCTGCTGCAACCCCCAAGCCCTCTCTTATGGCGTGCTAAGCTCCCGAAAATGCCCGAGACGGAGACACTTCCGACGACGGAACGACTCCTGGATCTGGTCGATGCAATGGCCGGTCAGCCGATCCTCATGTTGGTCGATCTGGTCGCGGATCGGTTCATTTCCGGCTCGCCCAAACGCATCAGCCGAGAGGCGCCGGTTCTCATTCTGAGCTACGAGAGCGAGACGTTTTCACCGGGCGGTGGAGCTAACGCCGTGGCCAACGTAGCGGCCCTGGGCGGGGTTCCGCTGCCGCTGGGAGTTGTCGGTCGCGATGCCAACGGCGAGCAGCTGGTGTCGAAGCTCCAATCAGCAGAGGTGACGACCGAGGGGATCCTCGTTCGGGATGACTACTCGACCGTCACCAAGACCCGGATCCTGGGCGGAGCACGACATTCCATCAAACAGCAGATCGTGCGCTTCGACATCGAGGAAGAAGGCTCTCTCTCGGCGGTGGAACTCCAGGCCTTCGAGAAACAGCTCGAAGATTGGAAGGGACGAGCCCGGGTCGCAGTCCTCAGCGACTACGGGTATGGTGCCGTGCAGCCCGACCTCCTGCAACCGATTCGCAGCGCCTTGGCCCCGAAGGGCTCGGTACTCTGCGATTCGCGTCATCGATTGCCCGATTTTGTCGGCCTCGACGGTGCGACCCCCAACGAAGAGGAAGCCTTCGCTCTATTGGCAGATGATGCTGCCGACTCGGAGGAGCCGGCTCTCGACCGCGGTTCGGAGCTGCTGAAGAGGCTGGGAGCTCGCTTTCTTCTCATCACTCGGGGAAGCTACGGCATGACTCTTTTCGAGGGGCAGAGGAGCTGCCACATCCCGGTTCACGGCACTGACCAGGTGGCTGACGTCACGGGAGCCGGCGACACTGTCATCGGCACTTTCTCGCTGGCCCTCGCCGCGGCAGCCACACCACTCGAGGCTGCTCTGCTCGCCAACTACGCCGGTGGAATCGTCGTCATGAAACTGGGGACGGCCACGTTGACCCCGGAGGAGCTTCGGGACGCCGTGACCTCCGATACCCGTCTGTTACGAGATCTGGCGTGGGCGAAATTCTGAGTCTCGAGGAGCTCGTTCCTCGCGTGGCGCAACTGAAGGCCCGCGGCCAACGCATTGCCTTCGCCAATGGCCATTTCGATCTACTCCACGTCGGCCACCTGCGATATCTGCGCGCCGCGAAGGAAGAAGGCGATGTCCTCCTCGTTGCCATCAACGACGATGATTCCGTCGCTCTGCTCAAGGGAGAGGGACGCCCCATTGCTCCCGAGCAGGAGCGCGCCGAGTTGGTGGCGGGGCTCGAGCCCGTGGATTTGGTGGTGATCTTCGGCGGCGACTCGCCTGGACCTCTGTTGGATCAGTTGCAGCCCGACGTGCACTGCAAGGGCCCTGACTACGGCTCGCCGGACAGAGTGCCCGAGTTCGAGATTGTAAGGCGGTACGGAGGGGACACTCGCCTGGTTGGCGACCCCAAGGACCACTCCACGACCAACCTGATCGAGAGAATCCGGCGACTGCCGGACTGAAAGGTAGGGGCAGCTCTTTGGCCCCCAGCAGAATCCTCCTCATACGTACCAGCGCCCTGGGAGACGTTGTCCACGCCCTGCCGGTGCTGACTGCACTGCGCCGCAACCTGCCTCACGCGACGCTCGGCTGGGTCGTGGAGTCCTCGATGGCGCCACTGCTCGAAGGGCATCCCGACCTCGACGAGCTACTGGTAGTCAGTCTCCGAACCTGGAGGCGTCAGCTTAGCCGCCCACGAACCTGGGCAGCGATGCGCGACTTCTTCTTCGGACTCGAGAGGTTTGCCCCCGAAGTGGTGCTGGATCTGATGGGCAATCACAAAGCGGGAGCCCTGGCGGCGCTCACCCTGGCCGATCGCAGAGTCGGGGTGGCAGGGAAATTCCGCCGCGAACCCTCCAGTGGCATTTGGATCAACGAACCCGTCGTTCCCCACGGCGAGCACAGTGTCGACCGGGCTCTTGCGGTGCTCGACGCTCTCGAACTGCCCTGCGAGCCGGCAGACTTCGGAGGAGACAAGTTGTTGCGAGAAGAGCCGGTCGAAGCCCTCGAGAGAGCGGCCGCCACAGAAGGCCCGAGGACACTCATCCAACCTGGCGCCGGCTGGGGCAACAAGTGCTATCCACCCGCACTGTGGGGCGAAGTTGCCCAACTCCTCGACCGCGATCTCGGGTTACGGAGTTGGGTCGCTGCCGGCCCGGGTGAGGAAGACCTGGCAGAGGAGGTTGCTGCCACCAGCTGTGGCTCGGCCGAGGCGCTCATCGCCCCAACTCTCCCCTACCTGGGCACCTTCCTACGTCGCTCGCATCTCGTCCTCGGCGGCGACACAGGGCCACTGCACCTGGCCCACGCCCTGGGGACACCGGTTCTCTGTCTCATGGGCCCCACGGCTCCGGAGACCAATGGTCCCTATGGCGACCGAGAGGCGGCGCTGTGCCGACTGCTGCCTTGCAGCTTCTGCCACAAGAGATTCGACGAAGCCAAACTCTGCCTGACGGATCTTCAGCCGGCAGAGATTGTCGAGCGCGCCCGCTACCTCCTCCAACGACAGGACGAGAAATAGCGGCCCCAGAGAGCGGCAGGGCGCAAGGCTTTCCCCTACGATCCCCAGGACCCAGGCCCCAAGCCCCAAAACCTTCTGTGGTGCATGCCATTGACCCGTTTTCGAGCCCGTTGCTACACTCGCTCACCGTGAATCCCCTGGCGGGAGAACGCACACTCCCGTAATGGTCCGTCGCTCGCCGCCGACATGCGGCAACCAGGGCGACTGTCGGAATATGGAGACCGGAGTTACAACGCTATGACACGCCTCGGCGAGCTTCTTCAACAAGCCGGCAAAGTTACGGAGGAGCAGCTCAATCAAGCGCTGGCCGCTCAGCAGAGCCAGGGCGGACGTGTCGGCTCCCACCTCGTCAAGATGGGCTTCATCGACGACGAGGAGTTGGTGGAGTTCCTCTCACAGCGCTACGGAGTCCCGGCCATCAATCTGAGCGAGATCGAGGTCGACGACAGCATCATCAGCATCATTCCAGCCGAGGTCGCTCGCAAGTACACCATCCTTCCTGTTTCCAAGGCGGGGGCCAAGCTGACCATCGCCATGGTCGACCCGACCAACGTCTTCGCCATGGACGACGTGAAGTTCATGACCGGCTACAACGTCGAGCCTGTCGTGGCTTCGGACTCGACGTTGCGCGGAGCGATCGATCAGTACTACGGCAGCACGCACTCGATCGAGCTCAAGAAGGTCATGGAGGACCTCGAGGAGAACGAGGACACGGACCTCGAAGTCCTCGACGAAGAAGAGGACATCGATCTCGAGGCCCTGGAGCAGGAGTCCGAGGAGGCGCCGGTCGTTCGCCTCGTCAACATCATCCTGACCGACGCCATCAAACGGGATGCCTCCGATATCCATATCGAGCCCTACGAGAAGGAATTCCGGGTCCGCTACAGGATCGATGGACTGCTGTACGAGATGATGCGTCCGCCCCTACGGCTACGCGAGGCGATCACCAGTCGCATGAAGATCATGGCGAAGCTGGACATCGCTGAAAAGCGCTTGCCGCAGGACGGGCGGATCAAGATCAAGACTCGTGTCGGCGGCAAGGTAAAGGATCTCGATTTTCGTGTTTCTTCCCTGCCGACGATCTTCGGCGAGAAGATCGTTCTTCGGCTTCTCGACAAAGACAACTTGATGCTCGACATGACGAAGCTGGGGTTCGAGTCGTCCTCTCTGCGCCGCTTCGAGCAAGCCATCCTGAAGCCCTTCGGCATGGTGCTGGTAACCGGACCGACCGGCTCGGGAAAGACCAATACCCTCTACTCGGCGCTGTCCCGAATCAATACGCCCGAGACCAACATCATGACCGCCGAGGATCCGGTGGAGTTCAACCTGGTCGGCGTGAATCAGGTCCAGATGAAGGACCAGATCGGGCTCAACTTCGCCGCCGCTCTGCGCTCCTTCCTGCGACAAGATCCCAACATCATTCTGGTGGGTGAGATCCGCGACTTCGAAACCGCCGAGGTGGCGATCAAAGCCGCTCTGACAGGGCATCTCGTGCTTTCCACTCTGCACACCAACGACGCACCATCCTCGATCAACCGGATGATGAACATGGGCATCGAGCCCTTCCTGGTGGCGAGCTCTGTAAATCTGATCGCTGCCCAGCGTCTGGTGCGCCGAGTCTGTGCCAGCTGCAAGGAGGCTTACGAGGTCCCAGAGCAGGCACTCGTAGATCTGGGGTTCTCCCAACAGGAATCCAAGACCGTCAAGCCTTTCAGGGGCCGCGGGTGCGAACGCTGCAGCGGTACCGGATTCAAAGGCAGGGTCGCCCTCTATGAGGTGATGGACGTGGACGAAGACGTTCGCGAGTTGATTCTGTCGGGTGGCAGTGCCAACGAGTTGCGCCAACAGGCGCTGTCGAACGGCATGATCAGCCTACGAACCAGCGGGCTCCAGAAGATCCGCGACGGCGTGACGACCATCGAAGAGGTCATGCGAGAGACGATACTCTAGGCCGTCGCTCGCCTTCTTTCAGAACCAAAGTCTGTGTCTTGACGTGTCGGGCTTCAGGCTCGGCTGTCCCAGGTCGGCTCCTGGATTCCCTTACGGGCATTCTCGTAGCGGGCCATCACGAACAGCGCGTCCGACAGTCGGTTCAAGTAGCGCAAGGTGTAGGCTCCGACCCTCTCCTCCCCGGCCAGCTGGACCAGCTCTCGCTCGGCACGACGACAGCAAGTGCGCGCCACATGCAGCCTTGCAGCACCCGGTGAGCCACCAGGGAGCACGAAATTCTCCAACGGCGGCAGCCCGGCCGACAGACGGTCCATGAGCTCTTCCAGGCTCGTGATGTGGTGCTCTTCGATACCGGGCAAGGCCGTGCTTTGCTTGTCTTCTTCCAGGAAGCAGAGGTCGGAGCCCAGATGGAAGAGCTCGTTCTGGATTCTCTCGAGCTCGCCTGCGAGCTCCGCCTCGAGACCGGCGGCGATCGCCATGCCGATCTGCGCGTTGAGCTCGTCGACCGTCCCATAGGCGGCAATGCGAGGCGAGTCCTTGCCGACTCGCTGACCTCCTCCGAGGCCCGTGGTGCCGTCGTCGCCGGTTCGCGTATAGACTCGTGTGATTCTGGGCATGGGTAGGACTCCCGTCGGTGGATCGCCCGAGTCTAACCCAACCCACTCTGGTCGAAGAGCAGTCATCCAGCGAGGCTCTCACCGCTCATCCCACCATGGGAGATGCTCCTCTCATCGTCCTGCAGGCTCCTCTCGGCGACTCCGTGGAGTGGCTGAGCTTCAGCAATCCAGTGACGACGCTCGTCGGCAATGAGCCAGTCGACGTGTTACCCATCTTGCAGGAGATCGACTCGGCCGCCGCGCGGGGTCTCTTTGCCGCCGGTTTCCTCAGCTACGAGGCTGCACCGGCCTTCGACGCCGCGATGCGCGTCAGGCCAGCCACCGAGCTGCCTCTTGTCTGGTTCGGTCTCTACGAGAAGCCCGAGGTCATCGAGCCGCCGAAACACTCGCCACCGAGCAGCGATCTAGCGATGACGTGGCAACCTACCCAGGCCGAGGAAAGCCACCGGCGAGCCGTCGAATCGATTCATCGGGCGATCTCCCGCGGAGATACCTACCAGATCAACTACACGTTTCCTCTCGAAGCTTCGTTCGAAGGGGACGCCTGGACACTCTTCGCTTCACTGGTTCGCGGTCAGCAGTCGAAGTGCTGTGCTTTCGTGGACATCGGCAGGTGGGCACTCTGCTCCGCCTCCCCCGAGCTGTTCTTCCGGCTCGAAGCAGACCGGATCGTGAGTCGGCCGATGAAAGGCACCGCGCCCAGGGGAAGGACTCTCGAGGAGGACGAGCGATCGGCAGCGTGGCTTCGGGCTTCGCCGAAGAACCGCGCCGAAAACGTCATGATCGTCGACATGATGCGCCACGATCTCGGCCGCATCGCTGCAGCCGGCAGCGTTCGGGTCACCGACCTTTGGCAGCTGGAGAAATACCCGTCGCTATTCCAACTCACCTCGAAGGTCGAAGCCCGCACCCTGGCACCGCTCTCCGAGATCTTCCAGGCCCTCTTCCCATGCGCCTCGATCACCGGCGCTCCCAAGCTCCGCGCCATGGAGATCATCGCCGAGCTCGAGACGCACCCCCGCGGCGTCTACACCGGAGCCATCGGCTACGCGGCACCGGGGCGAAAGGCCCGATTCAATGTCGCCATCCGCACCGTCCAGGTCGATCGACAGGCCGGCGTCGCTCGCTACGGCACCGGTGGCGGCATCGTCGCCGAGTCCGTGGCCGACGAGGAATGGAGGGAAGCGCTCACCAAGTCACTCGTGCTCGCACCACCACCTCCGACGTTTCGGTTGCTGGAAACGATCCGATGGGGTCCGGAGGAGGGCTTCAGCCTCTTGCAGCGCCATCTGTTGCGCTTGGCTCGGTCGGCGGAGTACTTCGACTTCAGGCCCGAGCTCGGGCCCCTAGACGGCCGACTGCATGAGGCCTCCGAGGGCTGGCCCCGGGAGGCGCATCGGGTCCGTCTCCTCGTCGACTCCGCCGGGGAGGTCGAGATCAGGGTCGAGCCCCTGACCGACGACCACCGCACCTGGAGGCTGGCGCTCGCCAGAGAGCCAATCGACCGGTCCAACCGCTTCCTGTTCCACAAGACGACCCATCGCGAGGTCTACGACCGATGCAGGCGGGACTTCCCCAACCACGACGACGTGGTGCTGTGGAACGAAGAAGGGGAGATCACCGAGACCTCCATCGCGAATCTCGTCCTACGCCTCGATGGCGAGCTGCTCACTCCTGCCCTCGACTCGGGGCTCCTGCCTGGGACACTTCGCGAGGAGCTCCTCGAAAAGGGAACCATCAGCGAGGAAGTCTTGCGAGTGGACGACGTACCCAGAGCGACAGAAATCTTCCTCATCAACTCGGTCCGGGGGTGGATACCCGCCAGGTTGGACTCCACCACTCTTGAAACCCGCAGGGTCGTTCCGGCGTAGTGTGGGATGGAGGTAAGTCCCATGCTGGAGCTTCTCGCGTTGTTCGGAGTCCTGGTCGTCGGAACGGTCGTTCTCGGCAGCCTGTTCTTGGTCGGCCTGCTACTCAAGCTTGTCTTCAAGGTCCTGCTCCTGCCGTTGGCCCTCCTGTTCGGTGTGCTCAAGTTCTTCCTGTTGGCGATCCTGGTCGTGATCGGCATCGCGGTGGCTCCGATCGCCCTGGTGCTCCTCTTCCTGTTCGGCATTCCCATCCTCCTGGTGATGGGCATGGTGGGAGTCGGCACCGCCCTGGCCGCCGGCTAGGGGTCAAGACTCCTCTTCCCAGTAGCGCCCGTGCAGCGACCCGTCAGGACTCGACGGAGTCGAACATCGGTGGCAGCTCGTGGACCTCGTCTGCAGCAACGAGGAACGGGTCGACAACCCTGACGCGACCGTAGTGGCGGCCGTGCTCGAAATCCTCGGAGAGGATTTCGGGGAGACCATGCACTTCCGCGTAGGCCCAGAGATGGGCGTCGAGCCAAGAGAGGCCGAGTGTAGAGACACCTCGAAGCGCTGTGTTCAATACATCTTCATCCGGGTACAAGACGGAGAAGTTCCTCAGCAGGGCCTCGGCTTCGCGATAGGCTACTTGAGGAGCGAGCAAGGGCGCACCACCCAAATCGGAGCGCGGCCGAGTCGTTGCAGCCACGAACTCGACAGTAGCCTGATGCGGGAGAACTAGCTGCCTGTTCGCGAGCCCCTGCCGCACCACTTCGCAAGCGATGGCCTGCTTGGCTGGAGATCGAGGGTCGAAGCAGTAGACCAGCACATTGGTGTCAACGAGATTTGTCACGGGTGTAGAGATCCTCTCTCTTCCAATCTCGTTCCGCGCGCGGCTCTGATGGCAGCTTCATGTGCTTCTCGCGTTCTCGCTGTCTTTCGATCGAGGCATCGAACAGCCGCAAGCGCTCCTCGAGGCTGAGTCGACCTGCCGTACGACCCCTGGGTGTGATGATGCGAATGCTCTGGCCAGCCGGCCGAAACTCGATCTCGTCTCCCGGCTTGATGCCGTACTGTTCCGCAATCGCCTTGGGGATGGTGACTTGCAGTTTGGAGGTGACCTTGGACATGCCCTTGTCCTAGCAAGGATCATATCCTTGCTCAATCACGGAAAAGAGAACGCGAGACTGGTCAGTCATGTGTCCCTACCCCCAGAAAGCAGTTCATTCAGAGAGCTCGGGCAGGGTGGGGCAGGCCATTCATACCGGCCTTCCGGTCCTGGTCCCCACTTTCGTTCTGCACCGTGAGCTGGAGGAGGAGTTGGTCGGCGTAGGAATGACGCCGTATGAGGCCCTGAAGACGTCTGCCACCCATCTCTTCGAGTGCCTGGAGGAAATCGACGAAGCGGGAACGGTTCAGATCGGCAAGAGGGCCAAACTGGTGTTATTGGAGGCCAACCCCCTTACCGACATCAGCAACATCCGCAGTGTCGCCGGCGTCGTGCTCCAGGGTCGTTGGCTGTCCAAAGATCGAATCCAGGAGGGCCTGCCGAGCCCCGCCGGCCGCTCCGAAGAATGAGCCGAGGCTGAAAGCCGCGCTCGTGGGTTGCATCCTCGACCTGTCACCCGTTTTCGACAACGGTGTCGGGTAGAGCCGTATACTTCCGCCATGTCCCCGAAGCAGCACCTGCTGGATCTCTCACTTCACCAACTCGAAGAGGAGCTGACGAGGCTTGGCGAGCCGACCTACCGGGCCCGGCAGATTCTCGATTGGGTCTTCGAGCGCCAGGTGACCGCCTTCTCGGCCATGACCGATCTTCCGGCCGCGCTGCGGGAGAGACTCGACGATACCTTTTCGATTCTCGGCGCACGGCAGCTCGCCCACTCGAAGGCTCCCGACAGCACCACCAAGACTCTGTTGCAGTGGCCCGACGGAGTGACGACCGAGACCGTGATGATCCCCACCGAGGATCGTGGCTCCGCCGGTCGAGGGCGGCCGCGACGAACCGTCTGTCTCAGCACGCAGGTCGGCTGCGATGTGGGCTGCCGATTTTGCGCCAGCGGTATCGGAGGTTCCCAACGCGATCTCACTGTCGGAGAGGTGGTGGAGCAGGCGCTCCGCGTGGCGATGCAGCTCCAGGAGAAGGGGGAGAGACCGAGCCACATCGTCTTCATGGGCATGGGCGAGCCCCTGGCCAACTACGACGTCACCGTCGCCGCTGTGCGCCATCTCAACGCCGAGGGGGGGCTGGGGATTGGCCAGCGCCGCATCACGGTGAGCACCGTCGGCCTGCCTACGCAGATCGAGCGCCTCGCTGGGGAAGGACTCCAGATCACGCTCGCTCTGAGCCTGCACGCGCCCAACGACGAGCTGCGCCGCGACCTGATCCCCTGGGCCCGAGGAGTGCCTCTGGAGAGACTTCTCCAGGCCTGCGAGATCTACTTCCAGAAGACCGGCCGAGAGGTGACCCTGGAGTATTGCTTGCTGGCTGGGACCAACGACGGTTCCGAACATGCGGCTCAGCTGGCGGCGATCGCCAAGCGACTTCGGGCGCATGTCAACCTGCTGATGTACAACCCGGTCGAGAGCCTACCTTTCGACCGGCCCACCGACTTCCAGGCACACGATTTCCTGGCGGCACTTCGGCGCCAGGGCGTCAACGCTCATCTCCGGCGCAGTCGCGGCCTGGAAGAGGACGCCGCCTGCGGCCAACTGCGCAGGCGACAAAGCCTGCGCAGGGGTTGAGGTGGCTGTCGTACCTCCCGCCGACCTTTGGGGGCTTGGGGGTTGAAGCATCCGGCGTACCTTCGGCTGATCTTTGAGGGCTTGGGACCTTGAACGTTGGTGGTACTGGGCCACGCACGAGGCTCTCCCCCGTCGTCCTGGGCCTCCAGCTGGAGACCTCGAACGCGGCCTTGCACCGCTGACTGCATTGATGACCATCGAGGTGGATCAAGACTCTGGTCCTGGAGTCGCCCCTAAGCCCCGACGCCTTCAACGCCCCACTGCCTCACTGCCCCATTGCCTCTGTTGGTCCCTGGAGGTTCGTTCGGGTGGTTCGACAGGGGGCGCCGAGTCGAGCGCAGCGCAAGGTCCACGATAGGGCACAGGAGATGGGGCGCGAAGACGAGACGAGGTGGCGGCCCCCCGTTGCAGTCTGAGTAGCCGACGCCGTCCGCCTGCGGGCCACCCGGACGGACCTCTACGAGATATCGGTCCCATGCTCAGGACACCTGTGGGCGAGAGGCCCCAACTGTCAGTGAATCGAATTGACAACTCCGGCGGCGCCGGGGCCACGGGGGTCGGCGGCGGCCTCGAAGGTGCCATCTTCGAGAGCTCGGACGGCGTTCACCTTGGCGTCCTTGGTCCAGATATCGACCTCGTGCCCTCGTCTCGAGAGCTCCTCTATGGTCTCAGGGCTCAGGGCGTCCGCTTCAGCCCGAAGCACGTTGGGAAGCCATTGGTGGTGCAGACGCGGCCTATCGATGGCGGTCTGCAGCGGGTCGCCATCCACCAATAGATGGAGCAGGACTTGAGCTACGGCCGTGGGGATGCGAGAGCCTCCGCGACCTCCCAAAGAGACAGCCTCCTCCCCGCGCCAGGCGAGGGTCGGTGTCATAGAGGACAGCATCCGGTGACCAGGCCGCACAGCATTCGCTTCGCCCTGGACCAACCCGAACATGTTCGGGCGGCCCGGCGCGGCGGCGAAGTCGTCCATCTCGTTGTTGAGCAGGAAGCCGGCCTCCGGAACCAGAAGCCTGCAACCGAAGGTGTCGTTGAGGGTCGTGGTCAGCGTCACCAGATTCCCGGCGGCATCGGCCACCGCCACGTGGGTGGTGTCCGGGCTCTCGGCAGGCGGGGAGGCGGGGAGGCGGGCGATGTCGGCGGACAGCGATGCCTTGTCCATCTGAATTGTCGATCGCCGATAGGCGAGCCACTCGGGGGCCAGCAGGCCTTGCGAGTCGGCCTCGGAGCTCCTCGGATCCCCCATGAGGAATCGATCGGCATAGGAGCGGCGCCACACCTCGGCCAGCAGATGCGCCCGGTCGGCACCGAAGCGGGACAACTCGCTCCAGCCGAGACTCTCCAGCAGGTCCAGGGTCTGCGCCACGATGATCCCTCCGGAGGCGGGAAGGTCCATCGCCGCCATCTTCCACCCGAACGCACTGAATTCCAGCGGTCGCCGCCAGACCGCCATGTAACTCTGGAGATCGGACACCCGCAGAAGACCACCGTGCGCCTTCGAAGCCCTTTCGATGGCCTCGGCGATCGGTCCCTCGGTCAGCGCCCGTGGACCCTGCTCGGCATAGGCTTCGAGCGCAGCCGCAAGGGCTGGCAGACGCATTCGACTGCCGACAGCTGGTGGTCGACCGTCCGGCAGCCACACCGCCGCTGTCTCGGGAAAGCGCTCGAGAGTCTCCTGCTCCTCGGCCAGGGACTCGCGAAGCCGAGTCGTGACCTGGAAACCGTCGGAGGCCAGCAGCCGGGCTGGCCTGACCACCTGGGGCCATGGGAGAGCACCGTAGCGTTGGTGGAGCTCGTATAGCCCAATCGGTGATCCCGGCACACCCGCGGCCAGCGGTCCGAAGATGGAGGCGTCCTTCACCGGCCGACCTTCGGCATCCAAATACATCTCCCGGGTGGCTGCGGCGGGCGCTACCTCCCGGAAGTCCAGGCTCGTCAGCTGGCCTTCCATCCGGACGACGGCGAATCCGCCGCCGCCCAGGTTGCCAGCCTGCGGATGCACAACAGCCAGCGCGAGGGCAGTCGCCACGGCCGCGTCGACGGCATTGCCACCGGCGCGCAGGATCTCGAGCCCGACCTCGGTCGAAGCCGGCTCCGCCGATGCCACTGCACCACCATGACCCCGTACCGCCGGGAACGAGGCCCCTTCAATCGCTGGATCTAGAAGCCCAGCTCCAAGGGCAAGAAGAACAGTCAAGGTCAAGCGTCGCATCGAGTCAGCCTCCATGCATCGTCGGCCAATTCTAAGGTAGATGCCTTCCTGTCGATTCGGCGCTCCGAGGATCCCTCGCAGATTGTGGTCATATGTTGAGGACTCAAGCCCCAAGCCCTCGAAGACAGGCCGGAGGTACAACGGCCACCTCAACCCCCAAGGCCCCAAGGATCGGCCGGAAGGCACGCCCGGCCGCCTCAACCCCCAGTCCCCTTATGGCTTCGTGCTGTTCAGGCCTACGAAGGTGCCGCCGTTGCGGTGGCAGAGGATCCGCATCAGCGTGGCGAAGCGCACACCCGTCGAGTTCGAAACACCGGACACGGCAAACATGACCGGAAAGCCGACGGCGTGGATCCGGACCAGGCGGTTGCCTCTGGAGTCGCGTCGATTGATTCGGGCCACGGACTCAACGACGTCGTCGATGGAGCGACCGGTGAACTCGTCTCCAAAGACGTAGATGCTGATCTTCTTGTCCGGCGCCACGAAGGTGCGTATTGCCCTGGTGATCCCCTCGACAGGACTGCTGTTGCTGAACACACTCCAAGTTCGCAGTCGGTCCAGAATGGCCTTTCGCCTACCTGGAGTATCGGGGATCCACTTGCCGGCATAGCTGGAGAACATGTACTGCCCCATGTCGTTCATGATCTGGATGCCTTTGACTTTTGGGTGGGCGTCCAGAACCTGGGTCATCTTTCGCATCACAGCCGGCCAGGCATAGGTGAACATGCTTCCCGAGGTGTCGATCACGAAGATGATGTACTCGCTATCTACGGGAATTCCCCCCACCAGCTGCTGCTCGACCTGTCGAGGTTGTTCCTGGCTTTGCTGCCGCAATCGCTGCATCTCCACCGTCAGCTTCTGCTGCGCCGACAACAAGCGGCCTTCGATGATGTCCTGGACTTCCGACTCCTGCTTCGAGGCCGCGAACTCGCCCTGGATGCTCGACAGGTCTCCTTTCAGGCGTGCGATGAGCTCGCGCTCCGTCGAGAGCTGCTGTTGCCGACTGGTGAGGCTGCGATTGAGGACCTCGGTCTCTCCTCGGATCTCGAACAGCTCCTGCTCGAGCTTCTCGACCAGCCCATCCAGATTGATTCGCGCTTGCTCCAGGGCCCGTGGTTCGCCGATCTTGGTCAGCACGAGCAGCAGCACGATCGCTCCGAAACCACAGCAGATCGCGTCGAGAAACGACAGGCTGAAGCCCTCGGGAGCACCTCGCCGACGCCCCCTCCTCATGGCCAGTCCCTCGAGGGGCTCAAGAACGACCCTCGCGTCGCCATGGCCAGCTGCCAGAACGCACTGGGAGCACGCGGATCACCCTCCATGGGAAACAGGATTACGTTGACCGGAATGCCACGAGGAAGCTGGTCGACCGCCTTGGTGTAGAGCTTCATCCGCTCGCGCGCCGAGACCATCGACGAACGCGGACTGGCCTTGCCCTGGGTCGGGAGACCATCGACCAACAGGATCACATTGTCGGGCGCCGGTTGCAGGCCCCGGATCGCGACGAAGGCATTGTAGAGATTGGTGCCCTTCTCGGGCGCCACTCTGGACAGCCGCTCTACCGCATCGTCGAGGACATCCTTGTCACTGCCATCGAGCCATTGGCCATCGCTTTCAGGCACCACCGACCCGGCTGCCTCGTTGAAGGTATAGATCTGAAAGCGACTGCTTCGAGGAATCTGGGTCGTGACCCAGTCGACAGTCGCTACGGCTTGACGCCACTTCTCCGCCTGCTTCCTGCGAGCAGCAGGTAGATTGCGCCGACGGATGATGTTGACGATGGTCTCGTCCAACATGCTGGCAGAGGCATCGACCAGAATCAAGATCCTCTGACCGCCGACCTTGAGACCCGTGAGGTACTGTCGGTCGCCGTCGCCAATGAACGATCGCAACCGATCTCCTGGCGGCTCCTCTTCTTCGGGCACGGCGGCCGACAGCCGCCTATTGCTCTCTTCTAGAGACTTCAGGTCCGCCATCAGCCGATTGACGTGCTCTTCTTGGGCCAACGTGGTGTTCTCGTAGGTCGAGAGCTCCACTTGGAGATCCTCGATGTTCTCGATGATCTGGCGTGACAGACCGCGTGCTTCGGCTTCTCGCTGATCGACCAGCCGCAGCGAGTTGCGGAGCTCCACGAGGTCCTGGTGCCCCTCGAGGACCTCCTGTTCGAGGCGGTCCACCTCGGCCTTCAGATCTCCGGTCACGCGCTCCGACCGGGTGCCAACGGCCGCGTTGATGACCATGAAGAACAGAACCACGGCCCCGAAGCCACAGGTCATGGCATCCAGGAAGGAGAGACTGAAGACGTTCGTGGTGCGCCGCGGCATCGGTCTACTCCACGGCAATCAGGTGCAGCTCGATCCCGGGAGTGCCCAACCGTAGCCGGTCACCCGCGGCCAGCAACGCCCGCCCTTCGATGCGGCCGCCATTGAGGAAGCTCCCATAGGTGCTGTGGTCCTCGACGATGACCTCATCGCCCTGCCGCCAGAGCGAGCAGTGGCGGCGCGAGACTCCGGCCGTGGACCCCGTCAGATTGACTCCTCTTGTCTCTGCCGGAGTAGCCAGGCCGAGAACCAGGGGGTCTTTGTCGATTGGATGGGCTACGCCTTCGTAGAGAAGATGGGTCGGTGGCTTGACGATCGCCTCCGAAGCATCCCTCGGTAATCTCGAAGTCGCAAGTGAAGCAGAGACGGGGCTGCCGGTGGGCGGCTCGAGCGGGAGCTCGGTCACGAACTCGACTTCAGGTTCCCCTTCTCGCACCAGAAGGTGCTGCTGCTCGAGGGCACCGGTCGCAGCGGCGCCTGACTCGAGGATCACGGCCTCCGAGCCAACTGCCTCTTCGAGCTCTACTTGGAGTCCCGGCAGCTTCGAAAGATCTTGGGAGAGGATCAGGGCCGGCCGACTGCCAGTAGAGGCCACCGCCCGAACCAGATTCGAGATCCCCTGATAGACAACTCGAACGGCACTTTGCATCTCAGCGGCGGAGATTTCGATGCTGTGGTTCTTGCCTCGATACTCCAGCGTCAAGAGAGCACCCTCGTTGCGAGCGATTTCCGCGATCCAACCCGGCAGCTGGTCGTAGAGATCCTGCTCGCTTTCCCCGTGATGGAACGGATCGAACCGGGTCTGTTGCACGAAACGACTGGCGATCAGCTTGGCCCAGAGGTCCATCACCCTGGACAATCCTGCTGTCGCTTCACTTTCGACTCGTTGCCTCGCCAGACTCCTGGAGTGCGCCAACTCCGTGAGCACCACGCGCTGCAGCAAGATGTCGAGATGGAGAGAGCGCTCGACCTCTGTCAAACGGACACTGCTGACGAGGGCCGAATCCACCACCCCAGCGATCGGCACTCCGCTGCTTCGACCAATACCCAGGAGCAACCCGAGCTGCTGACTCGAATAGAAACCAGGGACCGCGAGCACAACTGCCTCGATACCCGTCCCCGATCGGGGGTCCATGGCACTTTGGACGCTCCTCCACACCTCGGTGAGATGGGCATGAACGAGATCCGCGTTGCGCAGATTGTGGGGGAAGGGACGGCCCAATGGCTCGGCATCGAGCCGGTCCCAGAATCGATTCACGACCCATCTCGGCTTCAGGCGAGCTCGGTCGACGGCTTCCCTACCGACCAGGACTCGATCGTCATCGAGTAACGCGTAACCCGGACTTCGGTCCATCGATTGCAGGCCGGGACCGGCCGCGACGACCCCAACATCGTTCAACTCGACGGCAACCGTGGTCGTCTGGCTCATCCGGGGAGGGTCGACGGCGTTGTCTGGACCTGCAAATGTCGGATCAGGTGCCGATCCAGATAGGTCTCAGTGTCGAGGACCAACCTTTCCTGGTGCAGCTGCAGCTGGTGCAACAGGAACATGAGCACGATGCTGATCAGCAGCGCGATGAAGGTGGAGTTGAAGGCCACTCCCAGGCTCTGTGTGACGCCTGCGATGTCGCCTTCCACTGCCTTGTGGGCCTGTCCTAGGGCCTCACCGATGCCCCTCACGGTGCCAAGAAAACCGATGGAGGGAATCGCCCAGGCGATGTACCTCACCATGGAGAGCTCGGACTCGAGCCTGTCGGACTCCGCCTCGCAAACGGCGTGCGACGTAGTCGAGGCATTCTGGATGTTGCGGGTGGCGCTGAATCGATCGAGAGCTGCCAGCAGCGCCCTGGGTAAGAGCGCCCGTTGATCGGCATCCGGCAGCGCCTGGATCTGACGCGCATACTCGCGCGCGTCCTCCGGCAGGATCTTCGTACCCTCCGACACCGGCACCAGGTCTTCCTGCAGCAGCTTGCGCTCCTTGGCGGCCTGAGCCCCTTTCAGAGCCATGATGGCGAGCGCCCAGAGCGCCAGCACGAAGCAGGCCTCCTGTTCGAAGTCCCGGATGATCACCCAGATGGACCGCTCTTGCACGTAGTCCGGGTCGGCCTGCATCTGTGCTGTCTGCTCGGCCAGGATGGTGTCCGCCCTGGGCCGAACCACCGCCACGTAGAAGGCGTGCACAACGATCACCGCCACGATCAGGGAAAGTGCCTGGTAGACGAACTCGACTGGATAGTCTTTCTTCATGGCAGCTTGAGCCCTCAAATGTCGACGGGAAAGGAAATGGCGCTGTCGGCCGGCAGCCGCTCTGTGGGTACGAAAGTCTCCAGGGGTCGCTCCTCACTCTCCCCTGATTCCTCCGCCTGTGGGCTCTCTTCCGTCGCCGACCCAGCCGCCGCGGCAGTCTGCTCCTTTTCAGCCGAGCCTGGCGACCCGAACGCGATCAGGGCTCCGGCCACCAACAACAGCACAAGAATCGAGAATCGAATCAACCTCATGACAATCTCCCTCGACAGTTCGGCCCGTCATTCGGCATAGCGGGCGATTCTGAAGCCCACGTCTGGACGCGGCTTGTTGCCGTAGTCGCGAAAGCTGAGCCGCAACTCCGTCACCGTGGAGTGCATCCAACTGGAACCTCGGATCACATGATAGTCGCCACTCTCCGGACCAAGGGGGTCGCGGATCGGCGGTCCGGAGTTGCTCGGGGCAATAGCGTAGTAGTCGTGAGTCCATTCGGCGACATTGCCGCCCATGTTCTGCAGGCCAACTGCATTGGGGCCGAAGCTGTCAATTGGAGCGGTAGCCGGAAAACCATCTTGATAGTCGGACAGAGTCGCCTCCAGGTTGCCTACGGCTGAAAGGTCAGCGTAGTTGCCGGAGCCCGGACTGACAGGCAACGCGGCACCCCACGGATACTTCAAGCCACTACCCCCGGCAAATCGAGCTGCCCAGGCCCATTCCGCCTCGGTGGGTAGTCGATACCCGTTGCTCAGTGGATCGACTCCCTGCAGCTTACCGTTGCGGAATGCATACGCCGGCTCGAGCGAGGCTTTCTCGCTCAGCCAATTGCAGTAGCGGGCCGCATGCTCCCAGCTGACATTCACCACGGGGTGGTGATCGTTCTCCAGACTCGCTCGACCTGCCCGGCCCGAACGGTGCTTCGCCTCGAACTGGCGAAACTCCCGGTTCGAGACCTCTCGGGTCGCCATATAGAAGGCTCGGGTGAGCTCGATCTCGCGCAGAGTCTCGTTGGCTCTCCGACCTGGCTCGCGGCGCGGTGCGCCGACTCGAAAGCGACCCGGCTCGATGAGCCTGAGCTCCTGGCCTTGCGGTCCCTGGATGACCGGCGGAGATGCGGCTGCCTTGGCTTCCCGCTCAGTCAGAAGGGTGACCTCGAGGGCCTGCGAGACTCCTGGCCTTGGGGTCACAGTCTGGCTATGAGACACGTAGCCCTGCTTCCTGATCTCGATTTTCTGCGGCACCGCCTGCAGCCTGAGGATCTGATTCGCGGCGCCAAGGGATTGTCCGTTGACGAAGAGCTCTGCACCCTCGGGTCGAGTGACGATCTCGACCTCTCCCAGCCTCTCGACCAACTTCACAGCTTCCGTCCGGATCTCCCCCGTAGCGACCGCCAGTTCGAGGGTGTGGGACTCGTAACCCAGTTTCGAAAGGCTCACCTCGTACTGCCGCCCCGGAGCCATGGTGAGCTCGAGCGGCGTCAGCCCACGATACTCGCCGTCGACGGTGACGGTAGCTCCATGGGGTTCGCTGCGTAATGCAACAGAGCCGTCATTGGGTAGCAGTCGTACCGTCGGCAACTCGATCGTTTCCTCAGCCTTGACTTGCATCCTGGTGCGATGAGGTTTGAAACCTGCAAGGTTGATCTCGAGCGCTCGATTGCCTTCGAGGATCTCGGTGGTCAGCGGCGTACGACCGACCTGCTCGCCATCGATCGTCACAGCGGCATCAGAGGGTTGGCTATCGAGGGTGACCGTGGCCCAAAGGGGCTGCAGCTCCACTTCGAGGGTCTGCTCCACACCGCCCCCCTCGATGTCCACCACGGTCACGAAGTCTCGGTAGCCCTCCGCCTGGATCAGAAGATCATGCTCTCCCGATGCCAGCTCGACAGACCCGGGCGGCCAGGCATCCTCCTTCTCGCCATCGACCCTGAGCGTCGCCGCTGCCTCGACACCCAACTCGACGATCAACAGACCCGGCAACCTCTCGAGCTGGAACTCGAAGACCTGGGAGCTGGCCTTCGTCACCTCGATGGGGCTTTCCAGCTGTCGATAGCCGGCCTTCTCTGCGACAACCGTATAGGCCCCAGGGCGGAGAAGAACCCTGCCGCCGATCTCGAGCTGTAACCAGCCACCCTCGACCTGCAGATCCTCAGGTTCTGGCTCGACTCGAATCTCTACTGGCCGGGCTGAGAACAGGTACCATGCAGTCATCGCCAGGAGGCCCAGGACCAGCCACAGAGCCAGGGCGGCCGGGCGCGGAGCCCTTCGCCTGCGGCGACCCATTTCGAGATCGGCTGGCGTGAATTCCACGGGGCGGATCTCCTGCCTTCCCGCACCTTCTCTCTGAGCTGGTGCAGAAGGGGCAGCCAAGAGGACGACTGGGGGATCGGTGCCTTCATCGGAATCGCGGTGTGTGAGCTGCAGAACGGCTCCACTCCCGTCCGAGGAGAACTTCAGCTCTGCATCACCGACACGAAGGAGATCGCCATCGCGCAACCACTGCGAGGTGGTCACGGTCCCACCGTTGCAGACGACTACGTCACCGCCAGCAATCGGCTGTAGAAAGAACTCGCCCTCAGCGATTCCGAGATGCCCGATCGGACTGCCAACGGGCCGGTTCGGGATCTCGATTTCGGCGTTGGAGCCACCAACGGTCAGGGGAAAGTCGCTTTCCTGGTACCGCCGCGTACCTTCACCGGTCTGCAGCTCGAGGGTGACCTTCAAATCTCCTCCAAGCACCGAACTTCGACGGGCTTCGAGCTCTGGCTCGGCGAGACCGTCAGCCGATGACGCACATCCCGATAACCCGCCCGGCTGCCGACGACCGTATAGGTGCCCGGGCGTAGGTCGAGGACCTGTTGGGTGAATCTCCCCAAACGACCCACTCGGTAGACCGTCACCTCCGTGAGGTTATCGGAGACCAACTCGACTCGGATCGGTGTTGTCGCGACGGCCAACAGCTTGGTCATACTGTCGATCTGCCGGCGCAGCACCGGACCCGGCGGCTCCACTGACCTGGCATCGCTCAAGAGCCTCTCGGCACTCTCCAACACTTCGTCGTTGGACAATCGGTCGGGATGAGCGATGTGATCCTCCAGTCCCTCGGCGAGCTGGGATCGAACTTCAGCTCGGGCCTTGCCCTCACGCGCGAAGCGAATCGTCGGGTCGAGGCCAAATACGGCATCGTACTCTCGCAGAGCTGCACTCCAATCTTCCTGGCGCTCGAATTCCTCAGCCCGTGAGCGGTGCGCCGCGATGGCGGCGAGCCGCAGACCCTCTTCGGCTCGACCCAGGCCATCCACGACCTCCGAAGAGCCTGGTGAGAGCTCCCGTGCTCGCTGGAAGGCCTGCTTGGCCGATGGAAAGTCACTCGCCTCCAGCGCTGTCAGGCCTGCGGACATGGCCCGGCGAAACTCGGCGTCCGAACTCGTTTCCTGCTGGGAAGGGACTACGATTCCGAAGTCTCCGGTGGTCGTCTGCTTCACCCTTTCAGCAGCAGGATCAAGAGTCGGCTCTTCGGTCGGCTCAGCGGTGGTTTCGGCGACTACTGTCTCCGGTCGAGCCTCGCGACGCTCGCCAATCTCGGGCTCGACTGACAGCTCGCTGACCGACGCCGACTGCTCCTCTCTGCTCTCCGAAGTCACGGCAACCTGATGTTCCGAGCTCCCCCAACCCTCTTCGGACTCACTGCGCCGCTGCACCCAACCCGGCAGCAGCAGAAAGACGCCCAGGACCAGCGCTCCGAGCACCAAAAAGACCGCCACGGTGCTCCAAAGCCGGGCCCTGCTCTCGGACTTGACGGCCGAGTCTTGACCGACCAGAGGGCGTCGAGACTCGATCTTGGGAGGAGGAGTGAGTCGAACCGCGGCGGGCCGAACTTCCGGTGCCTGGGTCTCGGCCGCCGACAATCCTCTGTTGATTTCCTCCAGAGCCCTTCGCACCTCGGCCATGTGTGCCGGACGGTCGGCTGTCGACTCGGCCAACATCTGGTCGACCAGAGCCTGAAGTGTCGATGGCACCCCTCTCTGGGGATCGAAGGGCTCCGGAGCGACTCGCTGGATCCTCTCCAGGTCGCCCTCGGACCAAAAGGGAGGGTGTCCCGAAATCAGATGATAGGCCAGGGTTCCCAGCCCGTAGATGTCGTCGGAGGGCTGTGGGGGATCTCCCGCCGCTTGCTGTGGACTCATGCTGTATCTCGACCCACCCCCTTCGAGGCGTAGATCCCCGTCACCCGGGTCTAGGACCGCAGCGATTCCGAAGTCCGTCAACCGCGGCTGACCAGTACGATCCAGAAGAACGTTGCCGGCCTTGACGTCTCGGTGGACCACTCCTGCCTGGTGGGCGTGATCGAGAGCTCCTGCCAGCCACGCGAGCGTCTGGACGATGTCCTCGATCGGAGCTCCGCGAAGGGTCTCGATCGATTCTCCGGTGATGTGCTCCATCGTGATGAAGCTCACTCCGTCACACTGATGGAAGTCGAAGACACGGACGATGTTGGGGTGTGACAACCGGCGGGTGTTCCGACACTCGTGTCGCAAGAGCTCGATCGTCACCGCCGAGGCGTCGGCCGGAACGATCTTCGTCACCACCTCTTCATCGAGCTGGCGATCGCTTGCCAGCCAGACCTGGCCCATACCCCCGCGACCCAAGGGGCGTAGCAAGGTGAATCGGGAGCAGAGAACCTGGCCGCTTTCGAGAGGGAACATACGACGAAGCACCGCCGGAATCAGTTCTCGACCGAAGTCCCGGCGGCCTGCCCTGCCTCGACGTTGGGGTCCACAGGCAGTCCGGTCTCCTCGGCGTAGATCTGCCGCAACATCTCCCGCCATTCGGCAAATTGGCCTTCCATGGTGCCGCTGAGTCGCAGTGTCTCGCCTTCGACCTCGACAACGAGCGGGGTGACTTCCACATCCAGGGAGCCACCCAGCTCACGCAGGGCTTCGACATGGATCTTGGCCTCCTGTGACTTGGCCATGCCGCTCTGAATGGCCGCCATACCGCCGATCAGGGCCACATCGCGCGCCACCCTCTCAGCGGTGCTACCGCCGCCCGGAGCAACCACAGCACCGAAGATTGCCAGCGCACCGACGATCTTCTGCATCCTGGCCTGGCGACGGAGCTTCTCCAGAGCCAGTTGCTCCTCGTAGCTGAACGACCGCCAGTTGTCATAAGGCTCTTCCATCGAGGTGGTGAAAGTGGCGTAGTACTCGTTGAGAGTGTCGATGAAGGTGTAATCGCGCTTTCGAATCTCGGCGATGCGAGCCATCATGGAGTCATCCTCAGCGGGGAGATGCTCCAACTTGTAGCGCTCTTTGCGATCGAGGCTGAGATAGTCCTCGAACGCCACCGGCGCCAGGTCGGCCGCAAACCGCACGTCCGCAATATGGCGTAGCTTCATCAACTCCGCTTGGGATCTCTTCTGTCGTTCAACCAACAAATCGTTGGCGATAGCACCGTATAGGGCATGAAATGGATCCTTCTTCTTGACCTGGTCCGGTGAGTACGCCAGGACATCGGCCTCCTGCTTGTAGCGTTTCTCGAACCAGGTTTGACCCGCCGAGTCCTGCACCTGGATCTCGACCACGAGATCCTTGCCAGTGGACTTGATGATCTCGCCGGTCACAGTCACTTCTGCACTGGAGGTGTCCTGTGGCATCACTCGGACTGCTCCCCAATTGCCAGTCGACTGCAAAGTCTGCTTGAGCTGATAGGGAATGAATCGCGCCTCGGCCTTTCGGACCTCCGGGAAGACCCCCTCTTTCTCGGCCTTGGCAACAGGTACGCTCGGGTCGAGCAACCCCGGATCGAAGACCTCGATCGTCACATCCAGTAGCGTCTCTTCTGGAACCTCACTTGCAGCTTGGATCAGGGTCACCGCACTGCCAGAGCTGGGCGAACCTGTCGAAGTACATCCCACAAGGCCCAAGGCCACCAGGGCCAGACACGCAATTCCGTTCTGCAATCTCATACCAGACCACCCTGGTCAGCCACTCTTCCTCTTCACGGCTGCCTTGTATTCGCGATACTCGTCCCAGAGCTTCTCACGCAGTTCTGGATCGTTCTCGTTCATCGCCGCCTCGCGGAGTTGTCGTGCCACGATATCGTCGTCACTGCCGTCCCCGACATCGTCGGGCACCCTGCCGCCACCCCCGCCACCGCCGGCCGAACCCGCCGGCGCGGAGCTCTCTGCGCCCGACTCTTCCTCGCTGGTGCCTCCACCGGAGGCTGACTGCGCTGCCGAGCCCGCGGTCTGCTCATCTCCCGTCTGCCCACCACCGACCGGGTCTCCGAAATCGGAGTCTTCATCTCCGAAAGCTCCGCTCCCGCCGGACGATCCCGCGGCAGTTTCAGCCGCGACCTCTGCCTCGGCGCGTGCTTGCGCGGCCGTCTGCTGTTCACTGGCCAGCATTCCGTCGAACTTCTCGAGCGAGGCGATCAACTCCTGGTCCAGCTCAGAGGTTGGCTCGCTTCCCGCCATGGACCCTGCAGGCTGACCTGCGCCACTGCTCGCTCCGCCTCCCTGCGACTGGTCCTCGCCTCCCTCTGCGCCCTGGGAGCCGGGCTGCCCACTGGCGGCCTCCCCTCCCGCTTCCTCACCTGATCCGTCCTCTCCAGAGGACTGTCCCTGGCCGGCCTGACTGCCCGATTGTCCGCCGCCTTCAGAGCCGGCAGTACCGTCTCCGCCACCCTCTTGACCAGCTTCCGCCCCGCTTTCACCCTTCGTCTTGTCCTCTGGAGCGGAGGAGGTCGTGCTCTCCGGCTCGGGGGGAGCAGCTGGAGGTGGCGGCGTCTGACTACTAGCGCAGGCAACCACCAGTGCCAGGGCGACCAGTGGAACGATGCGCTGCAGCCAATATTGCATCTTGAAGTCCATACTTCTCCCTAGGTGTTGGCCAACAGAGCTGGCTCACACTCTCAGAGCTTCCTTACCCCGGTGTGATCGAACCCGATTTCACTCCTCCGCCTCCCCGTCGCCGCTCACGATCACACCGAACTCACCTTCAATCTAGCAAATTGCGCGCCAGCCCTCAGTGATTCCCGAGCCAAGAGTTCCATTCCGGTGCCGTCGGACGGAGCTGCCAGGGCCTCTTCAGTTCCAGCGCGAGTACGCTGTCAGGAGGATGAATGCGACGAGATAGACCCAACGGCCCCAGCGATCAATCCGACCTGCCAGCTCCTCGTTGCCCTGCTTGGCGAGTCGAGCCGTCACTATGACTTCGCCCAGAGCTGCGAACACCAACAGGGTCGTGCCGAGGAGAAACTGATCCGCTCGGGTCATGTAGGCCACGGCAGGCAATGCACTGCGCAAGCTGAAGCGAAAGGCGATGAGGGAAAAGACGGCCGCCGTCGCAATACCGACCTGGGGTGGCACAACGGAGGGATCGATCCAGAATACGGTCCAGGCCATAAGGACGATGAGCACCAGAGGCACCATCATGGTGAGGCTGAAGTACGACGACTGCCGCTTGGCCAGGAGAAAGAAGCTCGCACCGGCAAACTCACCCTCCACTCCGGGCAACTGTACCGACTCGACCCTGCGCTCACCTTCTTCGATCACCCACCCGGTCACCGAGAAGTCACCCCGGCTGCCGGTCAGTCTGTCGGTGAGCACGAACTCGATCTCTTCCGGTCCGTACTGGTAGGCCACCAGATGAAGCGGCAGGAGTTGGGAATCAAACGGAAACTCCCGTAGCTCCAGCCGTGATGCCAAGGTACCTTGGACTCTCTGCGCATAGGTGACCTGGCCGTCCGGATCGACTTGCACCAAGTCAGGCAGGAAGATCTCTGTTTCGCGCCGGTTCAGTGCCGAAAGCCCCGCATACCAAACGTCTTTCAATGGCAACACCAGCTCGTCCAAACCAGTCTCCTCCACCGAGAAGGCGAGCCGTGGGTCCCTCCAACGGGCGGACAAGATCAGATCAACCTGGAAGGTCTGCGTGGCGTCGTCGATGACCATCACGTCGAGGAAGTAGACACCCATCTCCACTCGGGTCGGCGTGCCTTTCGGATCCGGGCGAACGTGAACCCACTGTCGGCTCAGATCCTCGTTGACAGAGCCCTGAGCATTCAATGAGCTTCCGAGACCGCCGAGCACGATCCAGATCACCGCAAATCCAACCCTGACAAGAGATCTCGTTCTGCTTCGCATGACAAGGAAGGATATCCCGATGCCGTCCTTTTGGAGCAACCCGAAACTTCCGTCTCCAAAGCGGATGGTCTGGCTCTAGCCGAAGATCAAGACGAGCAGGCCCAAAGCGAAGCAGTACGGGGCGAACCACGACAGCCGACCTCTTTTGACCAGGCGGACCAGGAGCGCGAGGCAGAAGTAGCCGGTCAGGGCCGCGGCACTGAATCCGACAACCAGAGCTGTCGTGCCAACGCCGTCGTTCGCCTCCCCGAAGCGAAGCATGAGAGCACCCAGGATCGAGGGAATGGAGAGCAAGAACGAGAAGCGCGCCGCCGTCTCTCGTTCGATTCCAAGCAAGAGGGCTGTAGCGATCGTGATTCCGGATCGACTGATACCCGGCGTGATGGCAACTCCTTGCACGACACCGATGAGGAGAGCGTCGATCCAAGTCATCCCGGCTGCATCACGCCCTCCATTGCGAGCCAGCCGCGTCAGCAACAGTACGGTTCCGGTCAGGATCAGCATGAGCCCGACGAGACGCACGGAGACGAAGAGTCGCTCGAAAGTGTCCTCGAAGGCGAGTCCAATCACCGCTGTCGGGATCGTGCCGACGACGATCAAGAGTGCGAAGCGGAAGCCAGGGTACGACTTCAGCGTCTCCTTCCATGAGTGTCCCGATGCGAGATTGCGAAGTGCCGCGAAGGTCTCCAAGACCAGCTCCACGAGGTCCCTTCGGTAGTACCAGACGACCGCGACCAGGGTGCCGAGGTGCAGCACGATGTCGAAGAAAAGTGCCGGTTCTTCCAAACCGAAAAGGTGCTGAGCGATCACCAGGTGACCTGAAGAGCTGACGGGAAGGTACTCTGTCGCACCCTGCACAATGCCCAGAAGGAGGGCTTCCAGCCAGTCGATCATCGTGCGCATCCTACCGCGCCGCGCTGCAATCCTCGATCGGCGACGACGTCTCAATCGGTTGACTTGACATGCAACCAATAGGTTGCATAAGATCTTCACTCATGGAAAGCGTCTTCGCAGCGTTGGCGGACCCTACTCGAAGGGGCATGCTCGCCCGCATGCGCGCCGAAGGTCCACTGTCCATCAAACAGTTGGCAACTTCACTTCCCATCAGCCGACAAGCGGTCACCAAGCATCTGGACATTCTCCAGGCCTCGGGCCTGGTTCGAATTCAGAAAGCCGGCCGGGAACGACTGCACTCTCTGGACAGCTCTCCGCTAAGAGAGGTCGAAGACTGGCTCGAGCCCTACGCTCGCGAATGGGACGAGCACCTGTCGCGACTGCAACTTCATTTGGAGGATCAGGCATGATCGAAGCAATCGAACGCACATTGGAGCTCGAGATCGCGCCCGCCAAGGTATGGCGGGCCCTCACCGATACCAGTGAGATCGCCAGCTGGTTCGGCGATTCGGCCGAGCTCGAGCCCCGTCTCGGAGCCGAAGGATGGTTCGGCTGGGATTCCTATGGCCGGGCCGCCGTCCGCATCGAAGCCTTCGAGCCGGAAACGCGGCTCGTTTGGCGCTGGGCCCGCGAAGCGGACAAGCCTCTCGATGAGGTGCACTCCACCGTTGTGGAATGGACCCTGATCCCGCGCCCTGACGGTGGCACAACACTCAAGCTCGAGGAATCGGGCTTCGAACGAGAACAGGATCGAGAAGAGAACGTCGGCGGTTGGCAACACGAGCTCGCACACCTGACAGATCATCTGGCCTCGATCTGAGTCCGCGTGGCCCTTTCCTGCCCCGACGGCTGGGAACACTTGCGCCGGGGCAGAAGGGGCGTAGACTGATGAGCAGGCAAGGACTCCTTGGCCCCAGCTGGCCAAGGCTCGAGAGGAGGAACGGCATGTCTGGAAAGCGATGCTCAACGAACAAACGAGCGCATTTCTCGAGGCTGTGCGGGTCGGTACTGGCGATTGCTCTTCTTGTCGTCGGCTGTCAGGCTCCTCAACCGACGACCGAGGTTTCGCCAGCGGAGATGGAGCGAGCGCAGACTACCCTCCAGCCGCTCAAGGAACAGCTCGTCGATGCTCTCACCGGAGCCCTACAGGAAGGCGACCCCGAAAGTGCCATAGCGGTCTGTCGCGACAGGGCACCGCAGATCGCGGCTGAGCTGAGCGTCGGAGGGGTCCGGATGGGTAGGACGAGTCACAAGCTCAGAAACCCCGCCAATGCCCCCGAGCCGTGGGTCGAGCCTCTGCTCGCCGCCTACCTCGAAGATCCTGAAAATCCCCAGCCCCGGGCCGTAAGGCTGGACGATTCCACCATCGGGTATGTCGAGCCGATCTATGCGATGTCGTTCTGCCTGAGTTGCCACGGGCCGAGCCTCGAGCCCGCCCTGCACGAGACCATTCAGTCGCTCTACCCGGAGGACCAGGCTACTGGCTTCCACATGAACGATGTGCGAGGCCTCTTTTGGGTCACCTTACCGAGCGACCCCGAAGCCGAGGCCGATACCTGATCCGAGCGGAGGGAGTCCTGAAGCTCTAGAGGTAGGGTCTGGACCCCTGTGGGCCTACTCCTCGGCACCCTGCTGGATCGACTGCAAGGCCAGAAATCGCTCGCCGAAACGCTCGATGAACTGGATCTGCTGGTCGAACGTATCGGCGTGGCCCTCTTCATCGGCGACCAGATCCTCGAAGATCTTCTTCGACGCGGCATCGGCGTTCTTGGCACACTCCTGCGCAGCCTCGTTGTAGAACGCGGCACTCGCCAGCTCCATGGCTTTCGCCCGCTCGAGCATCTGCTTGGCATCGTGAATCTTCTGGACCGGGTCGGAGACCTCCATCTCCACCTCACCACCCAGGAAGAGAATTCTCTCGGCCAACTGTTCATTGTGGACCATTTCCTGGATGGCTGTGCGCTTCATCAGGCTAGCCAGGGGGCCGTAGCCGAGATCGTCCAGGTGAAAGTGAAAATACATGTACTGGTGCACTGCTGAGAGTTCCTCCTGCAAGGCACGATTGAGTAGCTCGACACTTCTTTTAGACATGGTTCCTCCTCGCCGTGCGGTTCGACTCTTTCGAGCACCCAGCCTACTCGACTCGGCGAGCTCCCTACACCACCCGCACGGGTGGGATTTCAGGGGCGGGATTCGCGTTGGCGGTTGGAACGGGTCAAGCGGGTGAGAAACGGTCGAGGATCGATCGGGTCCTCACAACGGACGATGACAAATGAGCGTTGGCCGGCCTTGCCGATGGGAATCACCACCGGCGGTTCGACCTCGACCTTGCGAAAGTGCTGCCTGAGATTCTCCTCCTGCCCCGGATTCTCAGTGAAGAACAGGATCCGACGGCCCTCGAAGTCCTCGGGTGGATACCAGTAGAGCGAGGCCAAGCCGTGTTTGCCACCCTTGATATGCAGAAACCGACTTTCGAGCTCGCCCCCGGACACAAAGGCCGAGAGATGGGTCTTCGTGTAGCTCTCCGAGCCAACATAGATCGAATCGGGAGATACGCCAATCTCTCGAGCCCATCGGTCTCTTCGCTGTCGGACCCCAGCCACTAGTTGGTCGGTACCAAACGCTCGAGCCAGCTTCTCGGACGAGATCTTCTCGGGCCTCGGCTTGTACTCCCATTCGAAGTTGAGAAAGAGCGGCGCCGAGAGAGCCAGCACCAACACCAAGCCTGTGATCGAGAACCCGACAACCGCCCCGATTCTTCGCATCCGATCGCCGCCAAAACCGGTGAGCACCAGAAGCACCGTCATCATCATGAGTCCGGGGCCACCCCAGTGCGCACCAACCCTGGTCCGAAGAGCCACGAGCCCGAAGAATACAAACGGCGCCACTGCTCCTGCGACCGCTACCTTCCAGGCCGGGTCCTGGCGTTTCCATGCCGGCCAACAGCTTCCCACCAGTAGAACGGCGAGGATCGGTGAGGCCAGGAGAAGATTGGCGCCAATGAACTCGAAGAGATACTTGAGACCGATCCCCTCTGGTGAGTGCCGGCCACTGAGTTGGAAGACGATGTTGTCCCAATCGTGCTGCGCACCCCAGATCCAGACTGGCAGGGTCACGAGCATCGAGAGCAGGGCGGCCGCCCAAGGGGTGATCGTCTTCAAATCGGCTCGCGCTTTCGGCGACGTGAGCGCGACCGCGGCGGGCAAGAAAGCCACGACGATGGAGAACTTCGCCAGGAAGCCGATGCCGAGAGCCAACCCCAGTCCCCACCAGGCAGGCCGATGACCCTGCGCAACCGCTACCGCCGCCCAGATCGCTCCGAGATACGCGGTTCCCATCACCACATCGGTGGAGGTGTAGGAAAAGCCCAGCGCGAAGATCGGCTGAGCGTGCAAGAGAAGGTAGACCACCGACGCATCGCGCTCCGTGCCACCCAGGCGGCGAACCAACGGCAGCAGAAAGAGGCCCGCCAGAAGGCCGGCGAGAATCGCCGGCGAACGAACCGCCAAAGCCGTCTCACCAAAGAGCAACCGAAACGGGATCATCAGCCAGATCGTGAGAGGTGGCTGATCGAAGTAGCTCCAGTCGAGATGTCTGGAGCAATCCCAGTAATAGGCCTCGTCTCCTGAAACGGGAGCCAGCGCACTCCCGATGGCATGGATCAGGGTCAGCCCGACGACGAGCAGAAGATATCGGCTCTTCACTATGATGAAAGCGGACCTTCCTGCTCCGGGTCCCGTGGTGCCACCACCGTCTCGCCGAGGCTCTTCTTCAGGGCTCTCAGTTCTCGAAGTGTCTCGAACACTGTAGAAACGCTGACCGTCGTGGTACCGCTGAGCCGCGGCCGGTGTGGAACGCCCACCTGACGCCAGGAGAGTCCGGCGCTCTGAGCCCTCGCGTAGAGCTCGGCGTCAATCAAGAAGCCGTCGCTGGACAGCTCGACTTGATTGAAGAAGGAGCGGCGGAAGAGCTTGAAGGCGCAGTTGACGTCTTTGACGCGGAGTCCAAGCATTCGGGCTTGCAACCAGTTGTAAACCGCGGAGGTGAGATGTCGGACGGGTCTGTCCTGCCTCCCGACGCGGTACCCAGAAACCATCTCGGCTGCAGCCAGATGAGGGTACAGATCAGCGATGTGCCCGAGATCGAACTGCGCATCCGCATCCGTGTAGAAGATCACTTCGTATCGACAAGCGGCGAAGCCATCAATGAGGGCACGACTGTAGCCCGAATTCTCTGGTTGGGTGACGGCCTGAACCCGTGGGTCCCGACCGCTCCATTCTCTGAGGATCTCGGGAGTCGCGTCGGTGGAGCCATCATCGACGATGACCAGCTCCCATGTCTGACACAGATCATCGAGGGCGCCGACCGCCTCCGAGATCGAGGAGTCCAGGACCTCCTCCTCGTTGTAGGCGGGCATCAAGGCAGAAAGCTCTGGAATCAGCTTGCTCATGACGCGACGCGACTCAGGAATCCATGGATCGGATGCGCTCGACGAGGCCGCTGGTGGAGCGATCCGGCACCAAGGGGATGAGAACGACCGAGCCGCCCCAGTCGGCGATCATTCTCCGACCGACGACCTGGTCCTCACGATAGTCGCCACCCTTGACGAGAATGTCGGGTCGCACCTCCTCGAGCAATTCTCTTGGCGTGTCCTCGTCGAAAACCACCACCGAATCGACACTGTTCAAGGCGGCAAGAAGCGCCGCCCGTTCATCGGCCGCGATCAGCGGCCGGTTGCCACCCTTGAGGCGTCGCACCGAGTCGTCGCTGTTGATGGCGACGATCAGGACATCGCCCTGCGCCGCGGCCTCCCGCAGCAGATGCACGTGACCGACATGGAGGAGGTCGAAGCAACCGTTGGTGAGGACCACCTTCTGATCCTGCATCCTCCACCAGGCAACCCGATTGACGAGCTCCTGCCTCGAGAGGATCTTGTCGCCACCTCCAGGGGCGAAGCGAGACGCCAGCTCCTTGGGCTCGACGATAGCCACACCACTCTTACCGACGGCGATCCCAGCGGCCTCGTTCGCGACATGCACCGCGTCGTGAAAACTGGCTCCCGCCGCCAGGCTCAAAGCCAGGGCAGCGATGACCGTATCGCCGGCGCCACTGACGTCGAAGACCTCTCTGACGGAGGTCGGCACGAAGAAGGGCTCTGCCTGACGAGAGAACACACCCATTCCCTTCTCGCCCAGGGTGACAATCAGGGCTTCCACATCGGCGGTCTCCAGCAACGAGCCGCTCACGGCGGTGAGATCGGCCTCCAAGTCCTCCTTCAGCCTGCGTCCGATCACCGCCTCGAGCTCGTGAACGTTGGGCTTGAGAACCGTGGCGCCCCTGTAGCGAGTCAGGTCGGAGGATTTCGGGTCGACCAGGATCGGTACACCCCACTGACGACCCACGGCAATCAGCCCTCCCAAAACCGTCGGTGAGAGAAAGCCTTTGGAGTAATCGCTGATGACGATCGCGTCGGCTGGCTCGCCCGCCCGCAGTTCATCCACCAGGCCCAAGCCGACACTCTCATCGAGAGGTCGGGAATCTTCCCAATCCAGGCGGACAACCTGTTGGTGCTGGGCCAGAATTCTCAACTTGCGCGTCGTAGGCCGATCGGCGACTTTGACGACATTCTTCGCGTCGATACCCGCCTTGGTGCACTCGGCCACAAACCGCTCACCGGCCGCATCGTCCCCGACGACGCCCAGCAGCTCCACTCCGGCACCGAGCGCTGCGGCCACACTCGCGACGTTGGCCGCGCCCCCGAGGCCGCGCGACTCTTCACCCATCTTGACGACAGGGACTGGAGCTTCCGGGGAGGCTCGCTCCACCGAGCCGTGAAAGTACTCGTCCAACATGACATCGCCGACAACGACGATTCGCAGCTCCCGGAAGCGCTCCAGGAGTTGCGCCACGCTGCCATGTGACAGTGTCACTGAATCGGTCACTCGCGCCCCTCCCATTCCGTTTCGGAGCACAGACGCCTCTCGAGCCAGGCTGCAAGGGCGTGCAGGCAGAGCTCGTGAACTTCCTGAATTCTGGCAACCGTTCTGGAAGGGACCGCGATCAGCACATCGACTCGATCCGCCAGCTCGCCACCATCCTCACCGGTAAAGCCGATCGAGCGGCAGCCCATTTCGCGCCCCTTCTCGGCAGCGCGGAGGACGTTCGCAGAGTTGCCGCTGGTGCTGATCGCCACGAGGAGATCGCCCGGGGCCCCGAGAGCTTCCACCTGCCTCGCGAAGATCTGATCGAAGCCGTGATCGTTACCAACGGCGGTCAACAGAGAAGAGTCCACGGTCAGGGCAACCGCCGGCAAGGCCCTCCTGTCCTGTTCGAAGCGACCCACCAGCTCGGCGGCGAAATGCTGGGCATCCGCGGCGCTACCCCCGTTGCCGAAGACCAACACCCGATGCCCGTCGGCAAGGCAGGCTTCGGCGAGCTCTGCGGCCTGTTGAAGCTCAGGTAAAAGCCGCCCTCGAGCCTCCTCGAAGACCTGGGCATGTTCGTCGAATATCTCTTGCAACACCTAGCGCTCCTGTCGGTGGCCCGAACGAACTTGCTCAACTACGAGTCACGGTCCTCGTCGCAGCCTCGATCAGGTTCTTGAAGAGTAACGCATCCTCATCGACACTGTCTCTGACTCGACTGCCCTTGCCCGTCAGCACCAGGCCAACTCGAAGGCCCGCCGCCCGCCCAGCCGCGAGATCGCGAAGATCGTCGCCTATGACCATGGTTTCCTCTTCAGGAATACCGCTCGCCTCGACCGCCCGCCGAATCAGCCCTGGTTCCGGCTTCCGACACTCGCAGCCCTCGTCTGGTGCGTGCGGGCAGACGAAAATCCCCACCAGGTCGACGCCCAGCGCATTGAGCTCGCGACGGAGCCACTCATGGACCGCATCGACGGCCCCACTCGAGGCCACTCCTCGACCGATTCCGGACTGATTCGTAGCCACTGAGATCCGAGTCCCGTGAGCGGACCAGACACCCAGGGCCTCGAGGGCGCCCGGTTCCCACACCCACAGATCAGGGTCCGTCAGCCAGCCTTTCTCCAGCTCACGATTCAGGACTCCGTCCCGGTCCAGAATGACATGGCGGATGGGAGAGTCCGAGCCCCGGGAGGCATCAACACCGTTCATACTTCGCCTGCATCGGTGCGCCACAGGAGGTACTCCCGAATACCCTCCTCCAAGGGCACGAACTCCTGGGTATAGCCGCACTCCCGGAGCTGTGTGAGATCCGCTTCCGTGTAGCTCTGGTAGTGGCCACGCAGCGAATCGGGAAACGGAATGTACTCGATCTCCCCGTGACCCCGGGTGCGGATGACCTGGCTGGCGACTTCATTGAAGGTCCTGCTGCTACCGGTGCCACAATTGAAGATGCCCGATTTGTCCGGGTTCGACCGAAACCAGAGGGCGACGCGCACGACATCCTTGACGAAGATGAAATCCCGTCGCTGCTCCCCTGCCTCATAGCCTCGCGTTGGACCAAACAACCGCACCTTGTCACCGCGGCTCAACTGATCGTCGAGCTGGAGAACGATGCTGGCCATGGGGCCCTTGTGGGCTTCTCTCGGGCCATAGACGTTGAAGTATCGGAGCCCCACGACCTGACTCGCGGCGCCGGGCAACAAGCGCAAGACGAGGGAATCGAAGAGCGCCTTCGAGTAGCCGTAGACGTTGAGCGGATTTTCCGTACCCGGCTCCTCCCTGAAGGGGCTTCCGGCACCATAGACGGCTGCGGACGAAGCGTAGATGAAGGGAATCTTCCTCTCGAGGCAGAACTCCAGGAGCTCTTTGGAGTACTCGTAGTTGTTGCGCAGCATGTATCGACCGTCAGTCTCCGTCGTCGATGAGCAGGCTCCCTGGTGGAGCACCATCTCGATCTGATCCAACCAGGCAGAAGAGCCCCGCAGCGCCTTGGCGAAGTCCTCCTTGTCCTGATAATCGGTGATACGCGCCCGGACCAGATTGCGAAACTTCTCGGCCGCGGTCAGGTTGTCCACTACCAGGATGTCGCTCTGCCCGGTCTCATTGAGCTCATGGACCAAGTTGCTGCCAATAAAACCCGCACCACCTGTGACGACAATCACGCTAGCTCTCCTCTCACTACGAAACCTTCCACCCGAATTCAGTCACCTTCTTGGGGCCATGATCTCGAACGGCTCCTCACCTCGGGCCTGCCGCGTTTCCAGGCCGGTCGCGCTGCTTGGCGAGGTGTGATCGAATAGGCCACCAGCGAGAGGCGAATTCGATGGAAGTCACAACCATGCGGGTGGTGGATCGATGGCTGGGTACTCCAGTCTGCGCTCTGTTGACTCTCGTCCGTCGGCTGACCGATCCGTTTCGCCGCCAGCCTCCCGACAAGCCTCGCCGCATTCTCATCGTCAAGCTCGCCGAGCAAGGAGCGACCGTACTGGCCTACTCCTCGTTGCGCCGGGCCGTCGAGGCAGTGGGTCGCGAGAACGTCTTCGTAGCTGTCTTCGCTGAGAACCGTTTCATCCTCGATTTGCTTCACGTCATTCCACCCGAGAACGTTATTACCATCCGCACGACTGGCCTCGGACGAGTCATCCTCGACGCCTTCAGCGCCGTTCGGCGGTGCCATCGCGAAGGCATCGATTCAGCGGTCGACTTCGAATTTTTCGCCCACGCCTCCGCGATCCTAGCCTATCTCAGCGGCGCTTCCCGCCGAGTCGGGTACCACTCGTTCGCTGGCGAGGGGGCCTACCGCGGCGATCTCTGCACTCATCGCCTGGTGTACAACGCACGACTCCACGCCGTAGAGGTGTTCCGAGTTCTCGTCGAAGCCCTGTTTCTGCCACCCGAACGCCTGCCGGTCCTCGACCTCGGCCCGCTCGAGGAGGAGCCGGCACCACCCTTCGAGCCGACGGCCGAAGAGCTTCTCGAGGTCCGGAAGATTGCCGAGCGACTCCTGGATCAGCCGACTCAGCCCCCTCTGATTCTGCTGAACGCCAACACGGGTGACCTGCTGCCGCTGCGACGCTGGCCGACCGAGAGATATGTCGACCTGGCCTGTCGCATCCTGGAACGCTACCCGGAAGTGGCCATCGGCCTCACCGGATCGCCCGAAGAGGCCGCTGGGGCTCAGAGGGTGGCGGACGCCATCGGCTCGGATCGATGCGTGAGCTTTGGCGGACATACGACCCTGCGCCAGCTCTTGGTTCTGTACTGCCTTTCCGAGCTCATGGTCACGAATGACAGTGGTCCGGCGCACTACTCCAATTTGACACCGATCGACGTCATCACCCTTTTCGGCCCTGAAACGCCCTCGTCGTTTGGCTCGCGCTCGCCTCGCAGCCACATTTTCTGGGCCGGCATCGACTGTAGTCCGTGTGTCAACGCCTTCAACGACCGCTGGTCCCCCTGCAAAGACAACGTCTGCATGCAGCACATCAACGTCGACCAGGTCTTCGAGAAGGTCTGCGAGGTCTATGAGATGAGACGGGCCTCAGCGGCCGGACAGAGCTAGTCGGTCCCCCAGCTCTTCGAGAGTTCGCAAGTCCTCTTCGCTGTACAGGGAGGAGAATCGCAGATAGCCGTGGGGTGGTCTGTCCCAAGCGACGACCGCGAGATCGAACTCGTCCAACAAGACATCTGCCGCCGACTGTCCCGTGGGAGTCGCCACGCCTCCGACGACCGCTGGCGCCTTGCAGAGAAGGTACATGCCGCCTGGCGTCGGATACGGTTCGAAACCGACCTCCACCAGCGTCCTCCTCAGGCGCTCCAGCCTCGCCTGAAAGTACTGCCGAATCTCAGCGATGTGATCCGTACTCTGGAAGCACCGCATCGTGGCTCGCATCTGCAGCGAGCTGGGCGGCGACCAGGCAAATTCCGTGAAATGCCGCATCTCCTCGATGAGCGGCGCGGATCCCACCAGGAAAGCAATACCCAGCGGCCCCAGTGGGAAGAGCTTCGAGAGAGAGTGGAGCTCCAAGGCTCTGTACTCCTGGACCCCTGAAAGGTCCTTCCCGAGTATCGAGTGGGCTGTTCCTTCGTGGGTCAACGGCCCATAGATAGCATCGTTGAAGAGCACCGTCTCTGGCTCGAATCGCCCTTCCAGTGCAATCGCGACCTCTTCCGAGATGACAGCTCCGGTAGGGTTGTTCGGATAGTTCAAAGCAACCAGGCGAACCGATTCGGCGTCCGCCCTGGAAATCTCATCCAGCCCGGGCGCGAACTCCCGATCCGGGTCGAGTGACGCCACGAGTATTCTCGCGTGGTGATGCGTGGCAAGGCGGGCAAAGACCGGATAGCCGGGCTCCGTAACGACGACTCCGTTGCCAGGCTCCATAACACAAGAGGCCATCGCTGTCATCGCAGAGCGCCCACCGGGAACGGGCAGGATCTCCGTGGGCTCGACTTCGACACCGTACTGCCGAGCCAGATACTCCACCGCTGCCTCGGAGAATTCTGTCAATTCGGTCGGCGAGTGCCGTTTCAGCATCAGGTGTGAGCTCGCCTGAACCTCCTCGGCGAGGGATTCGGGCAGGCTCCGATCGAACTCGCCAAGTGCGAAGTTGACGATCGGACGTCCGTGCCGGCTCAGGCGCTCGCGTAGCACGGAGAACGAATAGCGCTGTTGGACTCGATTGCTCATGAAGAGAAGGCCCTCCCGTACTGCCAACAACTGAACGTCAAGCCCCGACGACCTCCGTCTCGCTCTGCACCGCCCGGCGGCGCTCGCGGGATATTCTTCGGACCGCACCCAGGGCGAGCCAGCCGATCGGGATCCAGATCCAGAAGGTGATCAGTCGAAAGGCACCGACGGCGAGAACCAGGTGCTCACTGGGAATGTGCATGAGCCGCATGGAAGCTCCCAGGAAACCCTCGGTTGCCCCGATGCCTCCCGGCAGCCCTGTCGCCACGCCAAGCACGGCCGATCCGGGAGCGTAGAGCAGAGAGTCCAAGAGGCTGAAATCCCCCGGCAGGTCTTGAATCACTACATACAGAGCCACGCCATGGGCCACCCAGCCAATCATCTCGATGACAACGATCGCCAGGGTCGACCACTGCCACCAGAAAGCCATTGGCAGCTCGAGTCGGGTTCCCGAGAGGAACTTCGCCACCCGGTTGCCGAGAAACAAGACGCTCGCAATCACGGCCAGCGCTGCGACAGGCGCCAGGCTCGGACGGTACTTGAAGGCCAGTAGAGCGGCCAGGAGACCGAAGACCGAAGTCGAATCCAGCACGAAGGCCACGGCTTCGGCCTTGAGGCAGTCGCTGAGACTTCCCTTGCCCAGCCGAACCATGGCGTCGGGTCGAATCAGACGCCCCATCTGAGCTGGTAGGAGAAGGCCGGCACGAGACGACAAGTAGGAAGCCACGCCACCGCGGTCGAATGCCGGAATGCGGAATCGATGATAGACCCACATCCAGCCGATCGCTTCCAGGGCCACATCCACCAGTGCCAACAGCGCGACCAGGGGGATGACGGGGAGCTTGCTGCGCCAGAAGTCAGCCGCCGAGGTCCAATCGCCCGTGAAGAACCCGTAGGCTCCATAGATCGTCACCACCGCCAACAGCACGAAGGCGAAGACCCGCGCGTACTTCATCAGTGACATGTCGAGCATCGGATCCAGGATTCCCGGGGACTGCCGAAGACTACCAGGGGAAGGCACCTTGTTGCTTCTCGAATTCTGCTGAGCTGGTCGAGTGGCGCGCCACTTTGCCTATCTCGGAGCGCCGGCACATGCTACGGACCCTGCGGGTCGGACGTCAACGCTTCCGGCCAACGAACCAGATGGCATATGCTGGCGCGACACGGCCACTCGCCCGTCGAAAATTCCTCATCATGCCTCTTTTCGAAGACAGCCAACGGGGCGAAGTC
>CAVQNG010000024.1:0-4104 GCA_963713825.1 uncultured Acidobacteriota bacterium | reverse complement strand
GGCTAAGCAAAGCGAGAAGCGTCGCGGGCACACTGACTCAGGGACCTCGAGGCGAAGGTTGGCAGGACAGCGGCGTAGGCAGCCTTTCGGCTGGTCTTCAGCATGTTGGGCGGACTGCACGCAAGGTGAGCGATCGAAGTCAAGCGTCAGTCGGCCAGACGTGACTCGGCCCCAAGAGGCGACCCGGGAGGATCGCCTCTTCGAGCTGATGCTGAAACTCTAGGCTAGAGGGTCTTCGACCTCACACTCCTATCTGGACCTGGATTTCATCCTGGGGGACTTCTCTACCGGAGCAGCGCTCGGCAGAAGAGATTCAAGCACTTCCCTGCAGAGGACCAACCTGAATAAGTGGGAAGTGATCCAGTTTCATGGCAAGGCAACGCTCATCCTTCGGGTCGATCCGAGCTCGAGGGATCTCGACCATGAGGCAGCTCTTGGAGAACTGGTGGGTGTCTGGCGGCGACCTTGGGTTCGTGATCCCCTTGGAGGCCCCGTGAACACAAGCACAACCCCAGGCGGCAGATAGTTGCTGCTGCCACCTGGGGCCGGAAGAAACGGTGAACTAGCGTTGTTGATCGTCACCCACGATGACGATCAACAAGAGACTCACTATTTGACCTTGGTCTTGAACCCGGTCGGTGCATTCGCTGGTCTGGCTACCCAGAAGTCAAAGCAGGTCGTGGTCATCTGAATCATCGTCCAGCTGTCGTTCAGTCTGCCAAACTGCGTATACCGGTTGAAGGAGGTCATGCTGCAGGAGGCGTTGCCAAAGGGCTCGCCGATAAAGGTCCAAGAGGCTGTCCCCTGCGTTTCGCAGGTACCGTGGAAATCAGTTCTCGAGACCGGAAAGCCGCCGGGGAACCAGTTTCGGATGTTGCCTGCGTAGATGCTGTCTCCAACGAAGTCTGCGAATCCTGTGGGCGGATCAGGGATCAGTGCATCGACAGGGGCGCCAAACCACTTTCCACTCGTGCCGCTGAGGAGGGCATTGGCCTTGCCATTCTTGATGAAGTCAAAACAGTCGATCAGGTTTCCACCGAGGTCATACACCGTGTAAGACCTGGGGCCAGGTTGGACGGCGTTTGCCGGTGCCGCGGCCATGACGCCGACCAGGACGATCAGCAGGGAAACGACTACACTCGCTCTCATGCTCATAAGCGTCTCCTTTTTAGAAGTGGCTGTAAATCTTCAACCCAAAAATACTGCTTCCCTCACTTCCCTGTCAAGGGGTTCGGCAGCGAATTCTTGGTGGCTATGGATTGCCTGGGTTGCATGGAAGATCGCCCCGAACTGCATCTTGCCGCCGGTCTCGCGACTACCGGCGGCACATCAATGCCAGTGGGCAGCGCCGGAGTTGCCAAAGTGCCAAAGTCGGACTAACCTAGGCGATCGGCAGATTCCACTGATATCTGCTCCGAGGAGACGAGAGCTGAGACGTTGGCATGCTGAGATTCAGAGCTTTGGGATTGCTGTTGAGCGGCGTCCTGTTCGCGATTGCACGAGTCCCCGCGGGATTTGCCCAGACGCGTGGCTTGGAAAGCGATGCGAAAGCATTTCGCATTCGGCAGGAGATCACCGACTTCGAGAATCTCACCGCCGACCACAGAGGTGATGATCACGACTCTGGGGAGAGGTGCTTTTCGAGTCGATACCGAGCTCGACGCCGAGGGTGGGCCCGCGGTTAGCTCCATCTTCCGAGTGGATAAAGATAGCTTTCTCATTCTCTTCCACGACACCCAAGAGGCCGCGATTCAAGACAGGGAGCTGCTCAGAGTCGTTGCCGAGCGGCGACAGGCTCTCGAGGAGCGACTCGAGGAGCGTCTGGCTGAGGATCCCACCGGCGAGGCTGCCGCACACGCCAGGATGCTCGAACTGCGGAAGGAAACAGCGCGGCTCGAAGCCGAGCAGAACCATGAGGGCAAAAAAGTCGGCAGGCGATTCGAGAAGACCTCGGAAAGCGGTGAGCTCCTGGGATACCCGTGGAACAAGTATCGACAAGTCCGGGACGGTTTGCTGGTGCAGGAGCTCTTGGTCCGCAGTGGGCGGACCTCGGCATTGGAGATGAAGTAGTGCTGGTTTTCGAGAGGTTGTCCCGTTTCGCCGAGGATTCCTTGGAGATTGCCGGCGGAGCCAGTCGAATGGAGAACCCCTACGAGCCGTACTTGGAGCTCGGAGGTTTTCCCCTCGTCATTCGCTATTTCAACCCTCAAGGCGAGTCGATTGCGGAGACTCGGGCGGTCTCTATCGAAACTGTTATGGGGAACAGCATCTTCGAGAAAACCCGGATATCCCGAGAAGGGAATGGCCGAAGACCTGACCGAGCTCAGAGTGAAGTCGGCCGCCGGCAATCGTTCTTTGAAGTCCAACCCTGTCGGATGCGTGTAGAGTCTTAACAGTCAGGAGTGTCGTCACCATGAAGCTTGAAAGTCTTGTTGCCTTTGCCCTGGCCATCGGGATTTGCCTGCACGGAACGTCAGAGGCTCAAGTAGGACTATGTGATCATTTCTGGTGTGATGGGGTGGACTATGCAGTGGGCAGTTTTCCCTCCGGTGTCGCGGCAGCGGACTTCGATGGCGACCGTCGCGTCGATCTCGCTGTGACCAGCGAGTCGCCCGACAAGGTCGGCGTGCTTCGCGATGTTGGCAACGGAAGATTCGCCGCACCTGTGAACGTTTCACTGGCCGGTGGCAGCGGTCCGCACTCCGTTGCGGCAGCCGATTTCGACGACGACGGCGACGTCGATCTCGTGGTCACTCGTCACAACGAGAACGATGTGCAGTTGCTGATCAACACCGCCGGGGCCTTTTCCTGGGTGCGATCACCAGTGTCGGTGGGACCGATCCGAGGCAGGTCGTGACGGGAGACCTCGATGGCAACGGCTTCATGGATGTCGTCACGGTGAATCGAGGTTCGGACAGCATCTCGGTGCTGCTCAACTCGGGCGGTGTGCTAGTAGCGGCGGTGACCTATCCTGTCGGCGCCGACCCCAGGAGTCTGGCGATCGGCTATTTGGACAACGACGCCGACCTCGATCTGGCAGTCGCCAGTCATAGTGACCGAGAGGTCGAGCTGTACCTCAATGCTGGCTCGGGGGCCTTGGTAGCAGGCTTCGAGTCTCTTCGTGGGCGCTCTAGCCTCCGACCAGAGGGAGTCGCGATCGGCGATCTGGACGCCGATGGCGACAGTGACATCGCCAGCAGCACCACGGCGTCGGTCGGTGGTTTTGTGAGCGTATTCCTGAATTCGGGCTTTGCAACATTCGGCGCGCCAGTCCACCACGATTCGGATGCAACCGATCCCTCGGCCATCGTGATTGCGGATTTCGACCTGGCGCTGGGCAACGACATCGCCGTCCTTAACGGAGAATCTCAGAACATATTCACCGGTGATCCCGAGTGGAAAGTGGCGGTTCTGAGCAATCTCGGTGCGGCAGACTTTGGCAGTCCGCGGCTCCCCGAAGTAGGAGCATCTCCGGCGGCTCTGGTGGCTGCCGACCTCTTCACAAACGGAGCCCCCGATCTGGTCAGCGCCAACCAAGACGAAGGCACCCTCTCGATCTTGAAGAACAGCAATGTGATCCTGGCGAGTGGTTTCGAGTGGGGAGACACTTTTCCCTGGTCGGGGACCGTTCCCGAGCTTCCCTAGCGGAGGCGGCCGAAAGAGGGTTCGAGCTCCTGCCTGGCCCAATGTTCCTTCGCTCCCAAAGACGGTAGGACTCCGACTAAGAGGGGCCTTTCACCAGCAGGCCGATGGCCTTCAACTGCTGAGTGTCTTGTTCCAGGGGGCAGGTTGAGCAGCAAGGCTGCCCCACTATTGGCAGGAGTCGAACGGGCCGACTCAGGTGTGCGATCTCAGTTTCCGATCTGTCCGTGGAGGTCCAGGGCAGAAGAGACCAGGTCGACATTTTCCACGGCGTTGTCCTTTGCGGCGCGGCCCCCAGGACCCTACTCCCAGATGACATAGGCGAAACTACTTTCGGGCGCTGCGGCCACCCTCAGAATCCTGGCTATCCCGAGAAATGGCTAGCCGACAAGGTGAGGGTGATCGAGAAGCGGAGCTTGACCTGTTTGCGGTCGGATCTGGAGAAAAAACGAGCGCCGAGCG
>CAVQNG010000023.1:0-7025 GCA_963713825.1 uncultured Acidobacteriota bacterium | reverse complement strand
TTTCGGCCGTCACTTTGCCATCCTGGCTGCCCTTCAGAAGATCCGGGCCGTCGACCTCGATCAGCGAGGGCACGTACGCCCGCTCCGAAGAGACTTCGAAGGAAGCGGCCAGGGTGCCCACCTTCAGCTCCCCGCCTGGCTCGCCGTAGAGCCTGGAGGCAGCAGTGAGATTGCGCTCTTTTGCCGAAATCTCAGAGTACGGCCGCGGAGCGAAGTAGCCAGGACGGTGCACCACTCGATATCCGTCTGGCCGCCCTTCGAGCAGGACCTGCAGCTTGTGAAACTTCCCATCCAGTTTCAGATTCTCGGCGTGGAAGGCCAGTACGTAGGTGACGCTGGTGCGCTCCAGCATCTGAGTCATGGCTTCGCTCAGGTTGTTGTAGTTCTCGAAGAGCTCTCCACCCGTGTCCCTCGCCAGCATGAAGAGGCCCTGTTTCCTCCTCTTTTGGTCCTCTGCTTCGTACTCGGCTCCGAGGCCACCGATGTCGACAGCCTCGATCACGCAGTCGGCTTGCACGAGCTCCCGAAGCACCCGGCTCAGTTCATTCTGGGTCGACGTGTCACCGAAGCGGAGATTGCTGTCGACTTCTGCATAGTCCCCCCTGATGGCCGCGGCGTTCTGTCTCTGAATCGCTCGCTGAGCCTCCCGAGAGCTTCCACCCTGGCCGACAACCACCGAAGCCTCGAAGCCCTGCGAGAGAAGGACAAGATACTTCCGACCTTCGACTGCTTGCATCATCTCGGCGACCTGCGACAGAGAATCGCCGAACGCCCTGATGACCCTCGATTCATCCGCTAGCTGGATCGATGCCTGCAGTTCGCGGATCCACTGGCGAAGCGACTTGCCGGTCGGACTTCCATAGATGTCTTCTGGACGGTTATCGGCTGGTGTTGGATCCGGCGTACTCATCTCCCATGTTTCGGCCAGTGGCGTGAGCCGGATCTTCAGTGGGTCATTGCCGATCTTGACGAGTTGAGGCATACCGAGGGTTTCGACTGCAATCTCGACCTGTCGGCGATCGGAGGTGAACCCGACAATCATCTTGGATCCTTCGGTCGCTGAGAACGTTGCCACACCGACCAGATCCGTGGGAGCGAGTCCCTCGTTGACGAACTGCTTGGCGGCATCACGGGCCCGCAGGATCGAATCGGGATCTGAGAACGAGAGGTCGAAGAAGAAGAGGAACTTCCGTTGGGCAGCTGCCGGGATTCTCGATCCCATAGGCCCTTCCTCGATCGCCGAGCCCGACAGATCGTAGACATCGAAGCCGGTCAACTCACGCCGTTTCCGGCCGTCGAAGACCTCGAACTGGTCCGGGGTCAGACCACGAGCCGGCTCGCCCCCGTAGGTCACCTGCACGGGGACCTCGATGACGACGACTTCCGTAACGTCCGATACCTTGGTTTTCTTGGCACCGAGAAGGCTCGAGCCCGCCAGGATGCAGATCGCCAAGCAGAGGAGCAGGCCTCTCAGGCAGGTCGACCGTCTCGCGTGGCTCCGCATCCGGGTCTCCCGTTGGCAAGGGCGCCGAGGGACAGGACACCCCCGCTGAACACCGGGCAACCAGATTGTATCGCCATTGAGAGCCCGGCGGCGGCGCGACCCCCGCCAAGGTTGAGTGTATTACTTGACATATACACCCGGCAGGCGTACCCTTGGCCAAGGTGTATTGGTCATTTAATACACCTCGAGGCGCAACGAGATGATCCTGATCGTCGATCCACACAGCGGCACCCCGGCCTACCGGCAGATCATGGAGCAGATCCGGTTCCACGTGGACAGTGGGCTCCTCGGCCCCGGCGACGAGATTCCGTCTACGCGAACGCTCTCTGCAGAGCTAGGCGTCAATCCGATGACGGTCAGCAAAGCGTTCAGCCTCCTTGAAGAAGAGGGCCTGCTGGAGCGCCGACCCGGTCTTCCCCTGGTCGTGGGTCGAAGAGCCTCCAGGGACCAGCAGACAAGCAAGCTGGACCAGCTCGAGGCCGCCCTTCGTCCAGTGGCGACGATGGCGCGACAGCTCGGCCTCGATGCGGAGGTGGCGGTCGAGCTCTTTCGCCGTCTGCTGGAAAGCAACGAGGAGTGAGTCATGGACTACCCAGTTCAATCCGAGAATCTGACCAAGCGCTTCGACAAGGTGACAGCGCTCGATGGCGTGAGCCTGGCGATCCGACCTCAGTCGATCGTGGGTCTGCTAGGGAGAAACGGCTGCGGTAAGACGACCTTCCTGCACCATGTCGTAGGCCTCTACCTCCCCACTGAAGGCGAATTGCAGACCCTGGGCAAAGACAGCTCGCAGCTCGGCCATGGTCAGCTGGCACGCATCGGCTTCGTACCTCAGGAGATACGCCTTCTGGACTGGATGACCGTCGAGCACCATCTGCGCTACGTCTCGAGCTTCTATTCGAAGTGGGACTCCGACCGGCAAGACCGACTGCTCGAGGAACTCGATCTCGACCCGAGCGCGAGAGTGGGGGCGCTCTCTACCGGCAACCTTCAGAAGCTGGCCATCCTCCTCGCGGTCTGCCACCACCCAAAACTGCTCCTTCTCGACGAGCCGGTCAGCGACCTCGACCCGATAGTCCGGGCCCGATTCCTCGAGTTTCTGCTCGAGGTGCTGCGTGAGGACCAAGCCACGATCCTGGTCTCGAGTCACATCCTGCGCGATGTCGAGAAGATCGTCGACTGGGTCGTCTGCCTGGACGAGGGTCGGGTCATCGCCGATGCCGGGCTCGACGACCTCAAGGAGCAGTACGCCGAATGGCGGGTGGTCTCCGCAGAGGGCGATCTTCCCGAGAGCTTCACCGAGCCGTTCGTCCTGGAGCAGCAGATCAGCGGGCGTGAAGGCCTCCTCAGGGTCCGCGTCGACAAGGCGGACTTGAGCGCCTTCTGCGTGGCCTATGGTGCGACCGTAGAAGCTCGCCCTTTGAATCTGGAGCAGATGTTCCCCCTCTTCCTCGAGGGGGCGGGTCGATGAGCGACCTCAGGGCTTTCTTCACCCTCGTCGGGCGCGACGCCATCTTCTGGCTCGGTGCTCTCGGGCTAGGCTGTCTGTCCATCTTCCTCGTCGCGATCACCCAACCGCACGCTCCAACGGTTGGCTACGTAGACGCCTTCATCCTCGTGACCCTCGCCTACCCCGCGCTGGCCGGGTGGCTGGCCGGTGCTCTTATCCTAGAGCTCCAGAACTGCACCTTCACCTGGGTGCTTCCCGGGATCCCCCGCAAGGTCTCGAGAGGGTTCTTCGTCTTTGGCGCCATCACCATCTTCATCGTGGTCGGCCTGGTCACTCTCCAGGACTCGCCCTACGATCCGATCGTTCTTGGAGCACTCGGTCTGGCGAGCTACTGCCTCGGCGCGAACTTCTACGACCCAGGGACCTGGTACGGTTCATGGATCGCCATCCCCCTGACGCTTGCCCTTGTCTTCACGACCCAAACGGTTGGCGAGCTGGCCTTCTCGTATCCCGGTTCGACGGCACTTGTTGCGCTCGCCAGCGCTGCCTACTTCAGCCATGGTCTCCTGCGGCTCCCGACCTTTCGAAAAGGACCCTCCCGGCTGGCGACCCCGTTGCCTGGCGCCTTCTTCCTGCAACGATCCCAGCGGCTCGAGCGCCGGAAGCAGGCTCTGCTGAAATCGTCTCCTCGCGGGTGGAAGCTCGGCTATCTTGGAGAGAATCCCTGGAAATGGGTCCGTGCCGGTGTCCATGAGACCTACGGGCCGTTGACTCTCAGAGTCGTCGGAAAGGCCATCGCCAGCACCTGGGTGTTGTGGCTACTGATCGGGATTCACGCATGGACAGAAGGCTGGTCCGAAGGACAGGGGGCGAGCTTCTGGGAGGCCGTAGGAAAAACGGTCTTCGACGTTCTCTTTCGCTCTCCGCATGTGCCGGCATTCGGAGAGAAGGGACCCTACGCGATGGTGGTCTTCATCATCGCGGCTCTAGGAGCCATGCTGTGCCTGAAGGCGCCTGCGACTCCCAACAGTGGAGTCTTGTACCCCCTGTCACGTCGGGCATTCGCCAGGGTCGCCTTCCGAGGCGCACAAGTGGAGACCGCGATCTACTTTCTGGCAGTCACTGTCGGCTTCCTGCTGGTGGGCCTGGCCGCTGGCGCCCTCCTGGGCTACGAGACCCGCCTGGACTTCCTCCCCTTCTTCATGAGGCCCCTGATGGCCACGACCGTCCTGCTGCCGCTGCTTCAGTATGGTCGACTACGGTTGCGGTCCCAGCAACGTCAGGCCGACCAGAATGGATTTCTGTTGGTCGCGGGCGGAATCATTGGCTTCGTGACCCTGGTCTCGATCTGGACCTACTTCGCCCCGCAGATCTTCAGGACAACACGAGTCGAAATCGTCGCGTTCCTCGTCTTGCTGGTGACTTCTCGACTCCTCTACTGGGTCGTGGTGAAGCGCCACTTCGCCTCTGCCGACCTCGCCTGACACGGCTGGTGTAGTCTGAACGGGTGACTCGCTTCAGATTCCATCGCCTGGCGACGCTGGCTCTGGCGATCCTGGTGATCGGCTGCGGGGCCGACGAGGACAAGCGAAATCCGGTGACGGCGAGCGGCAAGCCCTTGGTACCTGCCTCGGCCATCGAGGTTGTGCTCGAGCTCGACATGCCACCCGGAAACGTCACGGTGGCGCCCGACGGGCGCGTCTTCTTCACCTTTCATCCGGCAGCGAAGCCTGCCCTGCATGTGGCCGAGGCCCTGCCGGATGGGAACTTCGAGGTCTTTCCGGACATCGAGTGGCAAGCGGCGCGTGAGGATGGCCCCTACTTCGCATCTCCTCTCTCCCTGCGGGCCGATCGCAAGGGCAGGCTCTGGGTGCTCGATCACGGGAACTTCGGACTCCAGAAGCCAAGCCTCACGGCTTTCGACATCGCCACCCATCAGAGGGTCCATCGAGTCGAGTTTCCGTGGGGCATTGCGAGCTGGGGCTCGATGCTGAACGACTTCTGGGTGGATGACGAGCGAGGCGTCGCCTACATCGCGGATACCAGCGCCTATGTCTTCAGTCCCGCCCTGGTCGTCTACGACCTCAACACTCGAGGTGCCACCCGAATGTTGAAACGGCATCCTTCAGTGAAGCCCGAGCCGCATCACATGGTCGTGCAGGGCCGGTTCCTCAAGGTACTGGACATCCCGTTGCGAGTGGCGGTCGACTCCATTGCACTCTCGGCCGATGGAGACGAGCTGTTCTATGGCCCGATGACCGGTTCCCGGATGTACAAGATCGACACCGAGTCCCTGCGCGACTGGTACCTCGACGAAGCCACATTGGAATCTCGAGTTCGGGAGCACGCTCCCAAACCCTCGACGGACGGGATCGCGGCCGATTCCAAGGGCAATCTCTACCTCACCGCAGTCGAGCACGATGCCGTCTGGGTGATGCGACCGGATGGCAGCCTGCAGGTTCTCGCACAGGATCCGGAGCTCCTCTCCTGGCCGGACGGGGTCCATCTTTCGCCGGACGAACGCTGGCTCTATGTCACGGCCAGCGAGCTGCAGCATGTCCTGGGACTCGATCTGGACGAGCTGCCGGCGCAGCGCCCTTTTCGGATCCTGAGGATCCCACTACCAGCTGGCCTGAACTGAGATCGGCTTGGCTGCTTCCACAGCCAGACCGAACAGGGTCCGGCTCGCTCGTCAGGTTGGTTTGTCAGCCCGAAAGTTGATTCCCAGCGTGCCGAAGCTCGCCGCCGACGACTGCTGAGGCGCACCGTCGAACACCTCGTCTCGCCAGGTGATCTCGAAATTCTCGAACCCCGCCGCTTCGACTACCGCTTCGAGCTCTGCTTCCAGCAGAGCACCGGCGATTCAGCCCTTCCACAGATCGATGTTCTGTTTGGCGCCTTCTGGTACCGCCTTCTGCACCATGATGTCGCCAATCTGCAGCCTGCCTCCTGGCCTCAGAGCCCGATTCATCTCCTGGAAGAGGCCGACCTTGTCGGGGCTGAGATTCACCACTCCGTTCGAGATGATGACGTCGGCCCAGCCATCCTGGACCGGCAGGGACTCGATCAGCCCCTCTCGAAACTCGACATGACCCATGCCGGCGGCAGCAGCAGCGAGCCGCGCCTTGCCAATCATCTCGGGCGTCATGTCGATGCCGATGACCTGTCCGGTGTGCCCGACCAGCTTGCCGGCGATCAGGCTGTCGATGCCGGCGCCCGAGCCCAGATCCAAGACCTTCTCTCCTTCCGTGAGCTCCCCCAGGCTGAACGGATTTCCGGTTCCGGCGAAGGACTCGATCGCCGCTTCGGGGATCCCCTCCAGAAGGGGCGAAGAGTAGCCGAGGATTCCCGCCAGCTTTCTTCCCGTGTGGAAGTGGAATCCCTTATCGGGGTTCTCGGCGACGCTGGCGTACTCCTTCTGAATCTCGCAGCGCAGCTCCTCGACATCGACGTCTGGAACGGGAGGAGCGACCGTCATGAGCCGGACCTCGAATATTGGATCTCCATCGCCTTGAACTCCTGCCCTTCACGATCGAAGAAGCTCTCCATCGAGTGGTGGTCGTCGTCTTTCAGGGTGATGACCGTTCGCTTGGCCACGGTGCCGCCTTCGGGATGGACCATCTCGCTGGTCATCGTCCATACCTTGCCCGCCTCATCGACCGCGCCGGTCTCGAGCTGCATCATGGTGCTGGCGTTGTCGATCCAGAAACCCTCGAACTGTCCGGCCAGCCGGTTATAGCCCCAGAATCCGTACCCTGCGAAGTTGGGGAAGGGACCCTCGGTGGCATCGCCCACGTAGTCCTGACGCAGGTAGCGCCCGCCGAGAACCATCTCGTTCGTCATGGTGCCGGCGGAAATCATCGGATCTCCGGGGCCCATCCAGAGCTGCACCTCGGCACGAAACGTTCCGAGAAACGGCTTCAGGAGCTCGTGCTCCGGTCCTGGAGACATAGCTTCCGCACCCGCCTGTGCTTCTTCCGTCATCAACACACCTCCACTACAGCGTGAATGTTGACGGCATTCTAGCCGATCGGGCGCGAGACCACTCGAGTGTGACAAGGGCGGCGGCGT
>CAVQNG010000022.1:0-36745 GCA_963713825.1 uncultured Acidobacteriota bacterium | reverse complement strand
AGGCCCTTACGAGAACCGGAGGTTGGAGTCTCCGGCGGAGCTGCCGGCATCGAAGCGCTGCTCAATCGCGCCACCCCGGAGGAGACCTCGAGCTTCAGGCCTTCGAGCTCGTTCTTGACGTCTTTGGCGGTCTGGAAGCGCTTCTCGGGATCCTTCTCCATGCATCGCTGCAGCACCCGACCGAGGTGATGGGGCAACTCAGCCCTGATCTCGGTCACCGACGGCGGCCGGTCCCGCAGAATGGCCGAAACCAGGTCGGCCGAGCTCTTGCCCCCAAAGGGCCGTTGGCCGCTCGCCATCTCATAGAGCAATACTCCCAGCGAGAAGATGTCGGTTCGGTAATCGACGCCCTCGCCCCGCACCTGCTCGGGGGACATATAGGGCACCGTTCCGACCGCTAGCCCTTCCTGCGTCAGAGCCTGGGTCGGTTGCTCATCCGAGCCTTCCTCACCACCCTCCATGGCCAGCTTGGCGAGACCGAAGTCGAGAACCTTCAACCTGCCCTTCCCTGTCACCATGACATTCGCGGGCTTCAAGTCCCGGTGCGTGATGCCTTCCTCGTGGGCTGAGGCCAAAGCGTCGGCAATGGGCACCCCCAGCTCGAAGACCTTTTCCAAAGGCATGGCACCCCGGGACATGAGCTGACCCAGGGTCTGGCCGTCCACCCACTCCATGGTCAGGAAGTGGGTGCCATCCACCTCCTCGACCGAGTGAATGGTCACGATGTTGGGATGGTTGAGGGCGGCTACCGACTCGGCTTCCCGCTTGAAGCGGGCCAGACGCTCCGGATCGGCTGCCATCTCTGCCGGCAGGACCTTCAACGCCACTTTTCGCTTCAACGAAGTGTCCTCGGCGAGATAGACCTCCCCCATTCCGCCCTCACCGAGCTTCTCCAGGATTCGATACTGCGACAGCGTGGTGCCGATCAAGGGTCTCCGCCTTTCTAGGTCCAACCGGACGTGCTTCTCGGATGGTTGCCAGATTATAGCTGTCTTCCGCAGTGGGTCGGCTCGACTCTGGACCTCGCGATCGATCACAATGGCTCGAGTCGAGAGAGTTCCCCTCCATGTCCGCAAACCACCAACCCCGCCTCAGTCTCGAAGCCTCGACCCTGCTCGCCTACGCTACGGTCAGTCTCTTCTGGGGCTCGACCTACCTGGCCATTCGCATCGGTGTGCGGTACTTGCCGCCGGCGACTTTCGCCGCGAGCCGATTTCTGCTGGCCGGGCTGGTCCTTTTTGCCTGGGCGCGGCTGACCAGCCAACCCCTGCCGACCCGCGCAGTCGATTGGCGCACGAACATCATCGTCGGCCTCCTTCTACTGGCGGTCGGCAACGGCCTGGTGGTCTGGGGCGAGCAGTACGTCGAATCGGGCCTCGCTTCGATCTTCATCGTCACATCGCCTCTGTGGATGGTGCTCTTCGCCGCCACCCTGCCTGGCCTACGCTATCGACCGTCAGCGACACAACTCGTCGGGCTCCTGGTGGGTTTCGTCGCTGCAGTCAGCCTGATTGGGATCGACCTCGAAGAGCTCCGCAACGCGGACTGGCGGGGACCTCTGGCGATTCTGGGAGCTGCCGCCTCCTGGTCCCTGGGCTCGGTCTATTCCCAACGCAATCCGATCTCCAGCGGTGCGGTGGTCAATGCCGCACTACAGATGTTGGCCGGAGGCATCGCGCTGGCGGTGGCCGGTTTGGTCCGCGGCGAATGGCAGAGGCTCGAATGGAGCTGGGAGGGAGTGGCGGCCGTCCTCTATCTCGCCATCTTCGGCTCGATCGTCTCGTTCACCGCCTATGTGTATCTCCTCGACCACTGGCCAGCACCGATTGTCAGCAGCAGCACCTACTTGAATGTGGTGGTGGCCGTGTTTCTGGGCTGGCTGATCCTGGACGAGACAGTCACCGTGCGAATGTTGATGGCCACAGGCGTGATCTTCGCCGCCGTGGCCATGGTTCGAGCCTCCAAGCCAGTGGACCTGGCTCGCGTTCCCGACGACACGACTGACAGAATCTGACAGTCACGGGATCTAGCCTCCGGAACTACAAGGAGGCTAGACCCATGCAACGATTCCTGACCTACTGGACCCTGACCTTCCTCCTCTTCCTGCCCTCTTGGGGCCTCACGGCCCTGCGGGGCATGGCGAGCCCCATCGACCTGGTCTGGACGGCGGCTCTGGCCGGCTCACTGGCTGGACTGGCGGCCTTCGGTCGATCAGCAGAAGCCAGCAGCGGTGCCAGCAGAGTCGGCTAGGAAGAGCTGAGCAAGAGACCATGGCACGGGCCGATCGAGTAGGGGCCACAGGCAGTCTGCTATCTTTGCGCCCCTGCAATGACGGAACTAGCTCATACCGATCGGGACAACTGGGCGCGGGTCGCGAGAATCCTCGATCAGATTCTCGACGCTGCTGACGCATCGGATCGCGAGTCGATCCTGCAGGAGCAGTGCGGCGACGACTCGAAGCTCCGTCAGGAAGTCGAGGCGCTCTTCGCAGCAGCGCAGGATCAGGAAGACATTCTGGACCAGCCTCTCGGCGAGGGGACTCCCGATCTGCTCGCAGGGCTGGCGAGCGACCTCGGAGAGACCCTCGACACCGACCAGGCAGGTCGGACGATCGACCGCTACCGCCTCGTCGAGGTCCTTGGCCGCGGCGGCATGGGTGTCGTCTATCTCGCCGAGCGCGCCGACGAGCACTTCGAGAAGAGCGTCGCCCTCAAGCTGATACCCCGGGGCCTGGAAACGCCTGAAAAGGAGCGGCGATTCCTCATCGAACGGCAGATTCTGGCCCGCCTGGAGCATCCAGGCATCGCCCGACTTCTCGATGGCGGGGTCACTGACGAGGGCTTCCCGTATCTCGTCATGGAGTATGTCGACGGCGAACCCATCGACGAGTATTGCCGCAACCGTGGCCTATCGGTGCGAGATCGGCTCGAGCTGATGCGGCAGGTTTGTACTGCTGCGCAGTACGCCCATCAGAACCTCGTCGTGCACCGCGACCTCAAGCCCAGCAATATTCTGGTAACTGCCGAGCGACAGGCGAAGCTGCTCGATTTCGGCGTCGGCAAGATCCTCGAAGAAGCCGAGGGCGATCCGGCAACCGCCTTCCAGCCGTTGACGCCCGAGTACGCCTCCCCAGAGCAGATCCAGAATCGTGCTGTCTCCACCGCCACTGACGTCTACTCTCTGGGAGTCTTGTTGTACCGGCTCTTGACCGGGACGACACCCCACCGCCTGCGCGGCTCCGGCTCTGACTCCAGTGGACCCATGGAGGATCGAGCCCAAACGCTCACCAAACCACCAAGCCGGGTCATCGAGGCAGGCGCGGGCGGAGAGAATCTCGAGGCTCCCCCCCTGTCTCCCCAGAAGTTACAGAAGCGTCTCGAAGGCGACCTCGACACGATCGCTCTCAAGGCACTTCGCAAGGAGCCCGAGAGACGCTACGCATCGGTCATCGAGATGTCAGACGACATCGAACGACATCTCGAAGGGCGTCCGATCCATGCCCGGCGCAGCACGTGGAGATATCGGGCCGGGAAGTTCGTCGTCCGGCACCGGCTCAGCGTTGCGGCAGCGGCTTTGATCTCCCTTCTCCTCGGGGCTGGAGTCGTGACCATTGCCTGGCAGGGTCGTGTGGCTGCTAGCGAGCGAGACCGGGCTCAGCTCCAGGCACAGCGAGCCGAACGCGTCGCCGATCTCCTGAGCAGCCTGTTCGAAGCAGCCAACCCTCGCCAAGAGGCGGGAGAGCAGGTTACCGCTCGGGATCTGCTCGACCAGGGTGAAGCTCGCATTCGCACCGAGCTCACCGATGAACCCTTCCTGCGCGCTCAACTCCTCGAGGTCATGAGCCGCGCCTACACGGGCATCGGTGACTTCGACAAGGCCGCAGACCTCGCCAGCGATTCGGTCTCCTCCCTGCGAGCCGAGGGCCCCGAGGCCAACATGGAGCTCGCCAAGAGCCTGACCACACTCGGTGCCATCCATTTTGCGCGAGGTGAGTACGACGAATGCGACGCATTCCTGGTCGAGGCCGTTCACCTGCACGAGGCTGAAGATCCGGTCTCGGCGGAAGACCTGGCCGTGACCCTGGGCCATCTCGCTCAACTCAGAAACACGGTGGGGAAAGCCACCGAGGCGGAAGCCATCCTTCGTCGCACCCTGGCCATCTGGCAAGAAAGCGGCAACGAAGAGCAGGCCGCACTGACGAACCATATTCTCGCCACGACACTGGAAAACCTCGGAGACGTCGAAGTCGCCTTGGAGCTCAAGCAGGAGTCCCTCGAGGTACTGCGGAGACTGTACGGTGAGGAGAATCCGGTCGTCGCCCAGCTCACGAACAACGTCGCCTTCAACCTTCACAATTCCGGCAGGTTCGAAGAGGCAGAGCAGCTCTACCGCCAGGCACTCGCGGTGAGCGAGCGTCGCCTCGGCCCGGACCATGTCGAGGTCGCGGAGGTGCTGAGTAACATCGGGCGGCTGATGATGGATCAGGGGCGCTATCAGGAAGCCGAACCGCTCACCCGAAGGTCGGTCGAGATCATGTATGGCTCGGTCTCCGAAGACCACTTCCAGCGCATCGCCTGCGAGATCAATCACGCCAGCTGTCAGTCTGCTCTGGGGCAACACGACTCTGCCGTTGCCGCATATCGTTCGACTCTCGAGCGGTTCGAACGCCTCCTGGGCGAGGAGCACCAGGCGACTGCCCGGGTCAAGAGTCTCCTCGCGCAAGCCCTTCAGCGTCAGGGCGATCTAGAGGAAGCCGAGCAGCTGCTCCTCGACGCTCTCACCGTGCAGCGTGAGGGCGGATCGAAGCTCAACTTGGCCGATTCTCTGATCGGCCTCGGAAGTATCTGGTGCGATCTGGACCAGCCGACTCAGGCCGAGCCGAGCTTGCGCGAAGGCTTGGAGTTGCGGCAGGCCGAGCTGGCTACGGACCACTGGTTGATCGGTGAGGCCCGACTGGAGCTCGCTGCAGCCCTCCATCAATTGGGTCGCGACGACGAAGGCAGCGAACAATACTCTGTAGCCAAGGAGCTCCTGGAGGGGCTTCCTCCCGACGACGTCTGGCTTCATAATCGGATTGCCGGACTCGACGAGAAGCTCGCTAGCCACGGGAGGCAAGGTTGAAACAGGGCGACATCACACAGCTCCTCATCGCCTATCGCGAGGGAAATCCGGGAGCATTCAAGAGCCTCGTGCCCCTGGTGTATGAGGATTTGAAGCGAATCGCCCACCAGCAGCTGAACCGCCTCCGGCCCGGCCAGACGATCGACACGACTGCCCTGGTGCACGAGGCCTACCTCAACATGGTGGACCAGACCCGTGTCCAGGTCAGCGATCGAAATCACTTCTATGCGATCTCGGCGCGGGCAATGCGTCAGATTCTGGTCGACTACGCCCGCCGCAAGTCGGCCATCAAACGGGGCTCGGGCATTACGCCGATCCCACTCGACAAAGTCCAGATCGGCGAAGCAGGCCAGGCCGACCTCATCCTGGCTCTGGACCAGGCCCTCGAGAGGCTCGGGGAGCTCGACGACCGCCTGGCGCGGGTCTTCGACTGTCGCTACTTCGCCGGACTCACGCCGCAGGAGACCGCCGACGCTCTCGACATCTCCCTGCGCACCGCGCAGCGCGACTGGTCCAAGAGCAAGGCCTGGCTACGGCGCGAGCTGTCTACCGAATCGCTCGCGAGCTAGCCTTACCCAACTCACTCGACCACTGTCGACCAGCGCCATTCGCTGCCCCATTCGAAGTCGTCACAGAAGATGCAGTGCTCGACCTGACGTCCGGTGATGACGTCGGAGTTCTCATCGACGTTCGAATCACTTCGAAAGGCGGTGCCCAGCCGTCCGTACCAGCCCGAAACAGCAGGGACATGCTGGCGCCCTTCGATCCAGTCGTTGAGCTGGAACTGGAGCCCATCGAAGGTGTTCTGACCCGTGATGAGTCTAGCCTGCACACTGAGCTTGCTGTTGTCGTCCCCTGCTGTAGAGCCCTCGTCACTTCCCCAGATCGCCAGGAACCCTTCCGGACCGTAGTTGCCAAGCGCTGGATTCTTCTGATCATCCGTAAGCAGGTTGTTGACTCGAAAGTCGGGGCCCAGTGGAGTCAAGTCGGAGTCGAAGAGCCGCGCCCTGATCTCTTCGAATTCCAGCCCATCCTCATCATCCTCCCAGATCACGCCGACGACACCATCCCAACCGAGCTCGACGTCCGGTGCTGATACACCATTGTCGAAAGTCGTGTTGATCTGGAAGTCGCTACCCACCGGCTGCCCGGCAGCATCGAAACGCTGCCCCAAGAGCTTATTGTTCGGTGAGACGAAGACCACCAGAAAACCACCGTCGGGGAGCTCGGCCACCGCCGGTTCAGTCTGATCTCCAGAAATGGTGCCATTGACCTGGAACTGTCCGCCGAATGGCGACCCGTTCGGTGAGATCAGACGTGCCTGGATGTTCTTCCCCGTATCTGTACCGTTTTGAGTCCAGCTACTCCAGACCACGACATAGCCCCCTGGACTGCCATCGGCAACTCGCAGCGCAGCCACATCCAGATGGAGGGGCTGTAGGCTCTCAGGCGACACGGTGCTCAGCAGTTGTTCCGTTCCAACCTTGTTACCATCACCATCGAAGGCCTGGCTACGAACCCGGTCCCGATCGACCGTGGGCGTTACCACACTCGGCTCTGCACTCTCCCAGACCACCAGGAACGAGCCGTCCGACGAAGTCGCCACCCGGGCGTTCTCCTGCGCCTCGTCGATCAAGGTATTGACCCTGACTGGATCTCCCAGGGAGCTACCAGCCGCATCGAAGCGGCGCACGAAGACGTCATCTCGAGCGCCACCCGTTGTTAAACCTGCCTCCCACACATAGACCCGGTTTCCAAACTCGTCGACAGCGACGTGCGGATGGTTGGAGCCACTTCCATCAAGAACAGTCTCCGGACCGTCGACCCAGATCTCCGGCCCGAGCTCGTCTTCCGCCAGGGACTCCTGCCCCGATGCCGCAACCAGAGAAGTCGGCAGCAGCATGCAAGCCGTCATCAACACTGTGAAGCCCAATTTCGTTCGATTCATCCCGTTGCTCCCTCTGCAGTTTCAGATACCGAAGCCCATCCGCCGGACTCATCGGCTCCCGCTCATCGACTTCTTTGAAAATCACTTCGGACTTACCTGATCAATACGTATTTGGACCGAAAAGATGCCATCGCTGTCGACTCCCCTTTCGCACTGCGATAGCCTGGAGTGCAGGGAGACACCTTGCAGACTGCGCGGCAGGAACCGGATCGAACCGGTCTGTACCGGTTGATGCTCACCAGTCGGAAGCTCGAGGAGGAGGTCTCGAAGCTCTGGCAGGAAGGCCGCATCTCGGGTGAGATGCACCTGGGAATCGGCGAAGAGGGGATCGTCGCCGGAGTCGTCGATCACCTGTCCGACGGCGACGCAATCGCCGCCGATCATCGCTCGAGCCCTCCCATGGTCATGCACGGAGTCGATCTGGCTGGGATCGTAGCCGAGTGTCTGGGAAGCACTACCGGCCTCGGCCGTGGTCAGGGCGGCCACATGCATCTGATGTCCAAGGACCACCTGGCCGCCGCTTCGGGCATCGTCGGCAGCTCAGGCCCACTCGCCTGTGGATTCGCGCTCGCTCATCAGCACTTGCGCCCCGACCGGGTGGCCGTCGCCTTTTTCGGCGAGGGTGCCATGAATCAGGGAATGCTCTTGGAGTCCTTCAATCTCGCCGGGGCCTGGAAGCTACCGGTCCTGTTTATCTGCAAGGACAACGGGATGGCCATCACGACCGCGTCGGAGAGGGTGACCTCGGGCAACCTCGTCGATCGCGTCCGAGGATTCGGGATTCCCGCTACCGAGGTCGATGGTGCGGACGTAGAAGAGGTGTGGCGGGTTGCCGCAGAGTCGGTTTCGCGAGCCCGACGAGGCGGCGGTCCAGGCTTCATTCTCGCTTCGTGTGTGCGCCCGGAGGGGCATCTGCTCGGGGATCCGCTACTGCGAATCGTTCGCCAGCCGGTAGCCGAGCTCAAGGACAAGCTCCGTCCCCTGATCAAGTCTGCCACCAGTGGGCAGGGTGCTGGGCTAGGCGGCCGCGCCGCGAGCCTCGGCGGGATCGCCAAGATGGTCTCCAGTGCCGCCACCATGCGGGGCCACGACCCGGTCCGTCGACTGCGAAAGCGACTCGGACTGGAACGTACCGAACTGGAAGTCCTCGAGAGGGAGATCGACGACAAGGTTCGAGCAGCCGTAGACACCGCAGTTGCCAGCCTGCAAGAGGATTGGCGATGAGGGAGCTCGGTTTCGCCGCCGCGATCGAGGAGGCTCTCTGTCAGGCCATGGACGAGGACGAGCGAATCGTGGTGTTCGGCGAGGACGTGGCCGGCCTTCGGATGAACCTCTACGCACGCTTCGGTGAGGCTCGGGTGCGACCGGCGCCGATCAGCGAGTCGGCCTTCCTCGGTGCGGCTGTCGGTGCCGCGATGGCGGGCCTTCGGCCGGTAGTGGAGATCATGCTTATCGACTTTCTGCCAGTGGCGGCCGATGCGTTGGTGAATCAGGCGGCCAAGGTCGAGACCTTCTCCGGTGGGCGATGGCGGGCACCGATGGTGGTGCGGGCCGCCTGCGGGGGCGGCTATGGCGATGGCGGCCAACACGAGCAGGCACTCTGGGGGTGGCTCGGGCACATACCCGGCCTCTCTGTGGTCGTACCCTCCAACCCAGCCGACGCCGGCGGTCTGATGTTAGGGGCTCTCGCTGATACCGGGCCGGTGATCTATCTCGAGCACAAACTTCTGGCCGACTACTGGCGTGACTACCTCGGTGCTGGAGGCCGCTCGACTGTCAGCTACGACGTTCCCGCCGCAGGCGAGAGTGGACTGGTTCCAGACGCTTGGGAGCCGATTCCATTGGGAAGTGCAGTCACCAGGCGTCAGGGGGACGACTTGACCATGGTGAGCGTCGGAGTCGGCGTCCACCGCTCGCTCGAGGCTGCCGAGCTTCTGGCCACAGAGCACGGCACACAAGCCGGGGTGATCGACCTGCGAAGTGTCCAACCTCTGGATCGCACTGCGGTGTGCGAGGCGGTCGAGAGATCAGGTCGCCTTCTGGTCGTGGATGAGGACTACCGGGACTTCGGCCTCTCGGGCGAGCTCGCAGCAACCGTACTGGAGGCCGATCTCCAGGCGCACTTCGCGAGAGTCTGTGTCGACAGCACCATCCCCTTCGACCAGCGACGCGAGCGACACGTCCTACCAAATGTCGAGCGTATTGTCTCCGCCGCGATCAGTTTGCTGGGAACTGGATGCCGCTGATCCCGATCGGTGCAGCGGCTTGGATGCCGCCTAGAACCCGCCACCCCACACGTACGAGTAGCCCACCGCAATGGCGTCGAATGCTGCGCCGATGGTCGTCCGCGCACCCCGGCTGTAGGCAATCCTCAGGGTGCTTCGGCGATTCAGGGGATGAGAATAGGTCAGACCGGCTCGCGAGTTCTGCTGCAGGTCCAAGTTCTCCAAGCCATCGACTGTCGTGGTCCCACCGTTGTAGTAGTTGAGGTCCAGTGCCAGCCACCTTCCTGGCTTGAAGGTGTAGAGGGTGTGGAATTGGAATGAGCCGATGGGATCTTGCTCGCGGGTCATACCCCCAATGAAATTTGTGTTGTCCGTGAAGATCCAGACTCCGGCGTAGAACTCGAGGCTCCACTTACCCAGGGCCCTGCTGACGCCGATCTCCGGCTTGAAAGACCAGCGGTTGGTGCCCAAGTTGATGATCTTGCTGGAGTCGTATTGCCCCAGCGGTGCCAGGATTCGAAGGCTAGCTCCAACATTGGTCTTCGGCTTGTAGGAGGCGAACTCCTTCAATTCCATGGCTGGACCGCCATAGAGATTCACCGCCAAGCGGAACATGGGATCGCGCAGTCCCGAACGATCCACTTCCGTGAACTCGCCGATGTAGAGCCCCTCGAGATGGCCGACCGTGACAGGCAGCACGAATCCGAGATTCGCCGACCGGCCGAAAATCCCGAGGGTCCGACCCAACATCACGGTCATTGAGTTGATGGTGGCCTCGACATCCTCGGCTGGTAGCGCCGGAGTGAAGCTCACATCGCCGACTGCCAGGACGTAGCCCACCTGAAACAGATTCACATTGATCGGCACCACCTTGTAGGCAGCCGGCTCGAGCTCCTGGCCAACCAATGGGAACGAAAGAAAGAGGAACAGAATCGCAGCCCCTCCCAACCGCATTCGCATGCTCGACATTGTATGCCGATCGAAGAGCGCTCGGAAGTGTGGAGGGCGAGAGCCTTTCACCTACTGCGAGGCCAGCTCCGCTTCGAGCTCCTCGATCGACTTCTTGGCGAAGCCGCTGTCGGGGTTGTGGGCAAGGGCCTGGCGGAAATAGCCGAGGGCCTTCTCCGTGTCGCCTTCGAGTCGCCAGGCCTGGCCATAGTTGTTGAAGAGGATCGAGCTCTCACCCAACTCCTCCCGTGCCAGCTCGAGGATGGCGAGCTTGGTCTCGAAGGGACTCACCGTGACCGCGTCCTGGAACTGCGTCCAATCGAGGAGCTCGATGTCGGGATCGTTCTTCTCCACACTAGCGAGAACCAAGCGAGCCTCTTCGACATCGGTGCGGAGCAGGGTCGCAAATTCCGCCGGACTCGGAGGTGGCGGCAGCGCGGCCCGGGCCGTTCGGTTCTCGATGACGATGGCCGAATTCATCGCCCGCATGTTGCCTTCGAGCAGCACCTCTCTGTTGACCTCGTTCCCCTTCAGGTAGGCATCGAACAGCAGACGTGCCTGATAGGCCATGAGCCCGTAGGCGTCGTCGACTAGGACACGGCGCTCCGGATCGGGCTCGCTGGTGCTGTGCACTTGGATACGGATGAGGTCGGAGGCAAAATCCCAATGCATGAGATCCGGATAACGCAGCTCGAACACATCCGCATACAGCGCATCGTCGCCCAACGACCGGGCCGGCTCGCGGTCGCCAACGATGGCGAGGTACCCGCCGCGTAGTCGCCGCGGTACGAAGTCGTACCTCTCCTCGACTGCAGGGATCTCAGCGTGCTCCAGGGTGCCATCGAGCGCCAGCACCGCCTGCACGTTGAAGTTCCGCATACCGAGTAGCGCGGCGCTCAGCCCTCCCCAGCTGAAGCCCGCTGCGCCGACCCGTCCTAGATCGGCGTTGTCGTCTTCGTGCAGCGCATCGAGAATGAGCTCCATGTCACGGACGCTGGCTTCGACTCCCGCCAGATCCATGGACATCTCCCGTGTCTCTGGTCCAGAGGAGCGGCTCGCTCCGATGATGTAGCCGTGGCTCGCCAAATACTCGAAGAGAGCCGAGTTCTCGAATGGCTCGTAGCTGAAACTCGGAGCGTAGACGATGACTGGGTAGGAGCCCTCGAGCGGTGCCGCATCACGATAGGCGGTCGTCGTCTCTTCGACCATCCTCCGGAGCTTCTCCTTGTCGGCCCCACCAAACGACGAGTGGGCCAGATAGGCGTCGAGACCGAAGAGTAGCTCGCCCTTTATGGGGGTCTCGAACCCGGCCGCCTCGATGTAGTCGCGGTAGACCATCGGCTCACGCTTGGCCTCGACGGCAGCCGGGTACCAGACCGAGATCAGGACCTGGCGGAAGTTGTTGCCGGGATGCTCGACACCTCGCCAATCGACTCGCGGCGCGACTGTGCGCCCGTAGTCGGTTACATCCAGGGTTCGGAACCCGACACCGTGCGGGCCCGCCTTCAGAGTCGGCCAGGGCATCTCATCGGCGTTGGCTGGGCTCCCGAGAAGCGGTGCAAGCAGCAGTGCAACAAACAGGAGTATCATTGAGTGTCGCATCAAAGTTCGAGTCTCCATGGATCTTTCGACCCTTCGGTCGGAGTCTTGAGTGGCATCAGAACATTAGACGCGGGAGCGGACGATTTGTTTTCCCTCAGTCTCGAGCGGCCCTCCAATATAACCACCCGCGCAGGTAGGCAATACCCACCCGGGTGGGTATTGCCTACAACAATCCACTGGCAAGAGACTCTACACTCAAGGTTTCGTTTTTTTCGCGAGGGAGGCCTGACAGGTGGTTTCTGCTCAGGGTGGTTCGGGTTGCCTGCCTCAGAGGCCCCTGTGTGGGTTCCAGAGCCCTCTCGCGGCTGTCGTCTACGGTCATCAATGGGAAGATAGGAAGGAGACAACCATGAGAGGAGTGGGCAGATGAGCAAGAAACCACTGACTCGGCTCTGTGCGTTCGGTGGGAGCGTCGGTCTGATTGTCCTCGCTGTCGTACTGGGCACAATCTCGACAGTACCTGCAGAGGCAGTCGATCTCTCGATCGGGCAGTTCCAGTTCCACGTCGACACCACGCTGTCGTACGGCATCCGCTCCCGGCTCGACGACCCAGATCAGCGGATCATCGGCTTGGCCGCAGGCGGCACCGCCTACTCGGTCAACGGTGACGACGGAAACCAGAATTTCGACACCGGAATCACCAACAACGCCGTCAAGGCGACGGTCGACATCCAACTCGCTTATAAGAACGTCGGCGCCTTCATTCGTGGCTCCGGTTTCTACGACTTCGAGCTCAAGGGTGGGAAGCGAGCACGGACGCCACTCTCCGGCCCGGCCCTGGATTGGGCTGGCAGCCGCGCCGAGCTCCTCGACGCATACGCCTGGTGGAAGTTCGATCTCGGCAGCCGGCGGGGCCAGCTCCGCGGCGGCCAACAGGTGTTGAACTGGGGCGAGAGCACCTTCATCCCGGGTGGCATCAGCAGCATCAACCCCGTGGATGTAGCGGCGCTGCGTGTGCCCGGCGCCGAGCTCCGCGAAGCCTTTCGGCCCGTCGGCATGGCCTGGACCTCGATCGACCTCTCGGAGACCCTCTCCATGGAGGCCTTTTACCAGTACGACTGGGATGAGACCGTCATCGACCCCCCAGGAACCTACTTCTCCACCAACGACTTCGCAGGGCGAGGGGGAACGACCGTCTTCCTGGCCTTTGGCAGTGCACCGGACACCGGAGAGTCTCCGTTCTTCGTCCAGCCGCCGACGGATCACCCTTTCCTTGGCGTACCCAGGGGATCCGATATCGAACCCTCGGACAGCGGCCAGTGGGGAGCTGCCCTGCGTTGGCTAGCGGGATTCGGCAACACCGAGTTCGGTTTCTACTTCATGAACTATCACAGCCGGCTGCCTACGGTGAACGGCATAACCGGTACGATCCAGGGGGCTGGAGCCGCTGCCGTGGCGGGACCGAGAGCCGCAGGGGTCATCTATCAGACGTTTGGAGTGCCGCCGGGTGCCAGCCCCGAGGTGGATGCCCTGGCCGCGCAGGCGGGACAGGCCGCGGCAACGGATGCCTATGCCGCGACGGCGAGGTACTTCATCGCCTACCCCGAAGACATCAAGCTGTGGGGAGTGAGCTTCAACTCCCAGATCGCCACGACCGGAATCGCGTTGCAGGGCGAAGTCTCCTACAAACAGGACTCTCCGTACCTTATCGATGACGTCGAGCTGCTGTTCGCAGCCCTGTCGCCGATCTCGCCTGGACTTGCCGCTACCAATCAGGCGGTACCGGGTGGGGCTACCTTCAATGAGGTGATTCCCGGCTACCGACTCCACGACGCAGTCCAGGCCCAGTTCACGCTGACCAAGGCCTGGGGATCGATTCGCTTCCTTCGTGCCGATCAGGGGTTGCTCTTGTTCGAGCCAGCCATCGTCCACGTCTCCGGCATGCCGAGCAAAGACGAGCTGAGGTACGAAGGACCTGGCACCTACACCAGCGGCAACCCGATCCAATCGATGCCAGGCGGTGCTCACGCGGGCAAGCCTTATGAGCCGGCAGAGGCCTTCGCCGATCCCACCTCCTGGGGATATCGCCTGGTGGGTCGTCTCGTCTACAACAATGCAATCGGAGCCTTCAACCTCATTCCCCGCTTCGGTTGGGGGCATGACGTCGACGGCAACACGCCTGGGCCAGGTGGCGCCTTCATCGACGGTCGGACGGCCTTCACACTCGGACTCGGCTTCGAGTACCTCTCCAAGCTACAGTTCGACCTGAGCTGGACGACCTACAGCGGCGCCGGCCGCTACAACCTCATCAACGACCGCGATTTCGTCGCGGCCAACGTCAAGTACTCGTTCTAGGGGAAGGAAGGCAGACTTATGCATAAAACCAAGCTGATCCTCTTGTGTTGCGCGCTGACGATCGTCGTCGGTTCGGCAACCGTGCTCCAGGCACAGCTGTCCTCGGAGGAGATCGCTCGACTCGGTGCCGACCTGACTCCCCTGGGAGCCGAAAAGGCCGGCAATGCTGACGGCACGATTCCGGCCTGGGAAGGTGGAATTACCACGCCACCTGCAAGCTACAAACCCGGAATGCACCACCCCGACCCATTTGCCAGTGATGCAATTTCGTTCACGATCACCGCCGACAACATGGCGGAGTACGCAGACAAACTCTCGCCGGGGTACAAGGCGGTGCTCGAGGCTTATCCAAGCTTCAAGATGAACGTCTACCCGACGCACCGTAGCGCCTCCTACCCGCAGCGGATCTACGACATGACGAAGGAGATCGCCGGCACCGCCAGGCTGGTGGAGAACGGCCACGGCGTGGAGGGGGCGATCAACGGGATCCCCTTCCCCATCCCGAAGGAAGGTGTGGAGGTCATCTGGAACCATCTGCTGCGTTTCCGTGGCGGCATCGCGTCCCGCACGATCGCCCAGGCGGCTCCGACCCGGGGTGGCAAGTACACGCTTGTGCAGTTTTCCGATGAGTTCTTCCTGCTCTACAGCATGGACGGCATGACCGAGGCGGATCTCAATAACAAGATCCTCTTCTTCAAGCAGGAGGTCACAGCACCGGCGCGGCTGGCCGGCGGCATCCTCATGGTCCACGAGACCATGAATCAGGTCAAGGAGCACCGCAGCGCCTGGCTCTACAACCCAGGCCAGCGCCGTGTCCGTCGTGCTCCCAACGTGGCGTACGACAATCCTGGAACGGCCGCCGACGGCATGCGAACGTCGGATCAGTTCGACATGTTCAACGGCGCCGTCGACAGGTACAACTGGGAGCTCGTCGGCAAGAAGGAGATGTACGTGCCGTACAACTCCTACAAACTGCACAGCGACAAAGTTCTCGTCAAGGACATCCTCACCCCGCTGCACACCAATCCCGACTTCAACCGGTATGAGCTACATCGGGTCTGGGTGGTGGATGCAACGCTGAGGGAGGGCGCTCGCCACATCTACAAACGGCGCACCTTCTATGTCGACGAGGACAGCTGGCAGATCGTGGCCATGGATCAGTACGACAACCGGGACCAGCTCTGGCGGGTCTCCGAGGGTCACGCCATCAACTACTACGACCTGCCGACGTACTGGACGACACTCGAGGTACACATCGACCTGCAGGCAGGCCGATATCTTGCCATCGGTCTCGACAATCAGCTGCCGATGTACAAATTCGGCATTAATCGAACAATGGAGGATTTCACCCCGGCGGCGCTGCGCCGTTCGGGCGTCCGTTAGCGCCATAACTCTGCGGGCGACGGAGTGGGCCAACACGGCCTGCTCCGTCGCACTGGCTTCTCAAGTGGGGGAACTGGCCCCCGAGCACGTCCTGGGGAGGACGGAAGATGGCTTGGATTCGAAAAGCTCGCCTGCCGGCGCAGTCAGATTTGTCTTTCTCCAACGGCCTCTGGCGGTACCTCGCCATCGCTCTCCTGGTGTCGGGGTACAACGCCGTTCCTGCAACCGCCCAGGATGAGATCGAGCCCGAACCGGCAGCCAAAGCCGGTCTAGCAGCAAAGTCCCTGTTGCTCGATGCGTCTGCCGCCAACGGTAGCCTCGTCGTGGTCGGAGAAAGGGGTCACATCCTGACCTCCACCGACAAGGGAAGCTCTTGGCAACAGGCCTCGGTCCCGACACGGGCGGCGCTCACCGGGGTCCACTTCAACGATTCCGACCTGGGCTGGGTGGTTGGCCACGACTCGGTGATTTTGCGTACTTCGGACGGCGGTTCCTCTTGGGAGATCGTCAACTGGGCACCCGAAGAGGAAAGCCCACTGCTCGATGTCTGGTTCTCTGATGCTGACAACGGCTTCGCAGTCGGCGCCTACGGGAGCTTCTACCGCACTTCCGATGGCGGCACGACATGGAGCTTCGAGCCCATCAGCGAGTGGGATTTTCATCTGCATCACATTGCGAGGTCGGCTGAAGGTCGGCTGTATCTGGCAGCCGAGGCGGGCATGATCTACCGCTCCGACGACGGCGGCGCGACCTGGGCGGAATTGCCCTCACCCTATGAAGGATCTTTCTTTGGCACCCTTCCCCTGGACGGCGACACGGTGCTGGTTTTTGGCCTTCAAGGGCATCTGTTTCGGTCTGAAGATGCTGGCGAGAACTGGGCGCCGGTCGAAACCGGTACCACGGCGATGCTCACCGACGGGATTCGGCTGGCGGATGGCAGGATCGCTGTCAGTGGGCTCGGCGGAACGATGCTCATTTCATCCGACGGTGGATCCACCTTCGAACTGCTACCGCAATCCGATCGGCGTGGTATCTCATCAATCGTAGAGACCGGCGAAGGACAGCTACTGATGGTAGGCGAATTCGGAGTCAAGACGACGCCGACTGACAGCCTGGCGAAGTAGGCGGAAAGGAAACCCGGCGCGATGTTTCAGCGGCTCGAGAACCTGATCTTCGGCAACCGCCGCCTGGTGGTGGCTATTTTCGGACTGGTGACGGTCTTCATGGCCTACCAGGCCACCAACCTCCGCATCGACGCCGGCTTCGCGAAGTTGCTGCCACTCGAACACGAATACATGCAGACCTACGTCGAGTATCGCGACGCGTTCGGCGGCGCGAATCGGGTGGTCATCGCCATCAAGGCGCGCGAAGGGGACATCTTCACACCGAAGTTCTTCGAGGTGCTGCAACAGGTCACCGACGACGTCTTCTTCATCCCCGGCGTCGACCGGACTCGGGTGATGTCGCTCTTCACGCCCAATGTCCGCTTCACGGAAGTAGTGGAGGATGGCATCTCGGGTGGCAACGTCATTCCTGACGACTTCGCAATGACCGATGAAGGGCTCGCCAAGGTCCGCGCAAATCTCCTCAAATCGGCCTACGTCGGCCGCCTCGTGGCCAACGATTTCAGCTCCGCTCTTGTCGTCGCGTCGCTCCTCGAGATCGATCCCACCACCGGCGAGCGCCTCGACTACCTGTACGTGGCCGACCAGTTGGAGGAGGTCCGCCAGAAATACAGCAACCACGATGTGGGGGTCGAGTTCGACTATCACATCATCGGTTTCGCCAAGGTCATCGGTGACATCGCCGCCGGAGTAGCACGAGTCGTGCTGTTCTTCCTGGTGGCTTTCTTCATTACGGTTGTTTTCGTCTACCTCTACTCCCAGAGCGCCAAGCTCACCCTGATCGTCGTCGGCTGCTCGCTGATCGCGGTGATCTGGCAGTTGGGTCTGCTGCCGCTGCTCGGATTCGGCATCGACCCGATGTCGATCCTCGTGCCGTTCCTGATCTTCGCCATCAGTGTGAGCCATGCCGTTCAGATGGTGAGCGCCTTCCGAGCCGAGGTCTTCGAGGGTGCCGACAGTCTCGAGGCGGCCCAACCCGGCCTGCGCAGGTTGATCATTCCGGGCACCATCGCTCTGTTGAGCGACACCATCGGCTTCATCACCATCATGCTGATCAACATCCGCATGATCCAAGAGATGGCCATCACCGCCAGCCTCGGAGTGGCCGTGATCATTCTCACGGATCTGGTGCTGGTGCCAGTGCTCTTGTCCTATGTCGAGCTCGACGAGAAATATGCAGCCCGGCTGCGGAAGCGGGCCGACAAGTTGGATCACCTCTGGACAGCCCTGGCCCGGGTGACCGTTCCCCGCAACGCCGCGATCATCGTCTTCGTGGCGGCGATACTCTTCGCCGTCGGCGGCTGGAAGGCGACCCAGATCAAGATCGGTGATCTGCATCCCGGCGTTCCGGAGCTGCGAGCCGACTCCCAATACAACATCGACACCGAGGTGATCACCAAACACTTCTCCATCGGCGTCGACGTCATTACTGTCATCGTGGAGTCCGAGCCCGAGGCCTGTACTCGACACGACATCATGACCACGATCGACCGCTTCGAATGGCACATGCGCAACGTGCCTGGCGTGCAGTCGGTGCTTGGCATAGGTACTGTGGCCAAGATCATCAACGCCGGCTGGAACGAGGGCAGCCTCAAGTGGCGAGTCCTGCCCCGCAACCCGTCGACCATGGCCCAGGCGGTGACCTATATCGACACCAGCACGGGGCTGCTGAACTCCGACTGCAGTGTGATGCCGGTCTATATCTACTCACAGGACCACAAGGCCGAGACCATCGAAGGGATCGTCTCAGCGGTCAAGGCATACCGCGAGCTGCACGGCTCCGATGAGATCCGGTTCCGGCTCGCGACGGGCAACGTTGGCGTCATGGCGGCCACCAATGAGACCGTCTCCGCGGCTCAATTTCCGATGCTGATGTGGATCTTCGCGGCCATCATTGTCCTCTGCCTGATCACTTTCCGGTCGCTCCGCGCCACCCTCTGCATCGTTATCCCGCTCGCTCTGGTATCGATCCTCGCCTATGCCCTGATGTCGATACTCGAGATCGGACTCAAGATCTCCACCTTGCCGGTAGTCGCTCTCGGCGTTGGAATCGGTGTCGACTACGGGATCTACATCTACGCTCGTCTGCGCAGCATCTTGGCCCAGGGCACGCCTCTGCAAGAGGCCTACCGTGAAACGCTGAAGCTGACCGGCAGCGGGGTGATCTTCACTGGCTTCACGCTGGCGGTTGGAGTGGCCACCTGGATCTTCTCGCCGTTGAAGTTCCAGGCTGATATGGGCATCCTGTTGACGTTCATGTTCCTGCTCAACATGCTTGGCGCAATCGTTCTCCTACCTGCCCTGGCCTACTGGTTGCACCCGAAGGCATGAGGATCGACTCGACCTGATCAAGAGAGGCGCGAGCCCCTTCCTTACATCAACAGCAAGCCGTGGGAGAAGTCCTGACCCACCAGTTCACTAGCGAGGGAAATCATGCACCGATTCACGTCGATCGTACTGCTGGTTCTGATTGCTGTCACACCCGTCATCGCCTCCGACGATGAACCCGCCTCCCGGTCGCTGGGTGACGATCCGCGCGTTGGCGATGCGGTCGCTGCCTGGGAAGCCTGGGTCGAGTACCAGCTGGGCATCAGCCGCGTGCCGGCCGCATCGATCGGCGTCGTCCTCGATCAAGAACTGTTGACAGCACGCGGCTTCGGACTGGCGAACCCCGACACCGGCACGCCAGCCACTGCAGAGACCATTTACAGCATCTGCTCGATCTCGAAGCTCTTCACCTCGGTCGCCTTCATGCAGCTGCGCGACCAGGATCGAGTTCGCCTCGATGCTCCGGTCTCCGAGTATCTGAGTTGGTTCACGCTCCAGGACGCTCATCCCAACGACGAGGCCATTACAGTTCGTCGACTGCTGAGTCACTCCTCGGGCCTGCCGCGAGAATCGGACTTCCCCTACTGGTCGGATCCCGATTTCGTCTTTCCAACCCACGACCAGATCGTCCAGCAGCTGTCCAACCAATCGACGCTCTACCCATCCTCGCGCTACTTCCAGTACTCGAACCTGGGGCTTACCCTCGTGGGCGAAATCGTTGCGGAGGTGTCCGGCCAGGCCTACCACGACCGGATTCAGTCCCAGATTCTCGATCCCCTGGAGATGGACGACACCTTCACCGACATCCCCGAGGCGGAATGGGGTGAACGTATGGCGGTTGGGCACAGCTATCTGCAACGGGATGGCTCGCGCCGCCGCCTACCCATGTTCCAGACCCACGGTATCGCGCCAGCGGCCGGCTTCGCCTCGACCGTCCCGGACCTCGCCAGCTTCGCGTCGTGGCAGTTTCGGCTTTTGGGGAGCGACACCCAGGAGATCCTCCGCTCCTCCACCTTGCGTGAGATGCAACGCGTCCAGTGGATGGACCCCGACTGGGAAACAAAACGCGGCCTCGGCTTCGGCACCTGGAAGAGCAACGACCACGTCTTCGTCGGCCACAGCGGTGGGTGCCCCGGTTACTACAGCCAGTTCCTGCTGGTGCCGAAGAACAAGCTGGGCGTCATCGTCCTGGCCAGTGCCATCGGCACGCCCGTGACCTTCTACGCCGAGAAAGCGGCGGACCTCATCGTTCCAGCGATCGAGGCCGCAACAGACAGTCCCGACGACATACCCGACTGGGACCCGGATCTGGCCCGCTATGTTGGCGTCTACGACTCCGCCTGGGGCCAGACTGCGATCCTGCGATGGAAGGATGGGCTCGCCGTCCTCGGATTGGGAACCCGCGACCCAAAGCAGAGCCTCTTCGAGCTCGAGAAGATCGGTGATCACACCTTCCGCCGAGTGCGCAAAGACGACAAATCCCTGGGCGAGGAGTTCTTCTTCGAAGTCGACGACACCGGCAACGTCACCCGCTTCCTGCAGCACAGCAACTGGGAAACGAAGGTGCGGTGACGGGTTGAGGCAGCCGGCGTGCCTTCGGCCGGTCTTTGAGGGCTTGGGGGTTGAAGCGACCTGCGCTGCGCGAGGTCGTTCCTTGAGGTCTTGGGGGCCTGAATCGTAAGGCGAAACAGGCCACGCCCGAGGCTGTCCCCCGTCGTCCTGGGCCTCCGGCTGGAGACCTCGTTCGCGGCCTTGCACCGTTTGTTGATTCCAGAGCAACAAGATTTCTTGAGACTCCCGCACGGGGCCGTCCCCTACGCCCCTAGGCCCTTAAGCCCCTAAGCCCCTATTGCCGTCCCCCCGCGGATCACCCGGACCGACCTCTCAACGATCGTGACCCAGGACGGACGAGTGAGCGGGCCTCAGTTGTTGGTGCTGAAGGCCGACAGGTGACAGACCGCACCGTCGTACCACAGTGCGGATCCTGACAAAGCGTCGTCGACCAGCTCCATTTCGAATCCGAGCTCGGGCTGCTTTTCGGCCGGTGCCAGGTACTTTTCGACCGACGCCAGGAACTCGTTAGCCACCTTGCTCGGAGTCTTCTCGCAGCGGTCGTCGCCCCGCGCCGCTTCGACGAAATAGGCATCCGACATGCGCTGCCAGAGTTTCTGCAGGGTCTCGGCTGAGTCGAAGAGATCGAGCCCGATCACTTCTTCACCTCGGGCCGCCAGAAAGCCACAAGCCGACTCGGGTAGCTGGATCCACTCGCGGTACTCACTCGTGTGCACAGCTGGCTCCTCGAAGCTGAGCGCCAGGTCCCGCGTCGGAGCAGGAATGTCGAAGCTCTCGAGGTGATCGTCCACCTCTTTCCAGACCGCACCCTGATCGGCCCTGGCCATTCCGGTCTCGCGACGGTACATTTGGGCGCTACGCACTTTGAGCTCTCGCAGCTTCGGATGGGCCCAGGCCTTGGCCTCGAAGTGGCGTGATTTTCGGCTCCACCGCCCAGCCTCGACACAACTCACCGGCATCTGCATCTGAGTCTTTCCTGCCACGAGCAGCGTCAGATTCACGGTGCGGTTCTGTTTGGCGCCGATCAGGATCTCTCCTTCGGGGATCAAGATCGGCATTGCACCGTCGTTCGTAACCGCCAGCAGGGGCACATCTCCCGCCTCGCTCGTCTCCTCCACCCTCGCCTGCTTCGCCTCGATGGCATCCGCGAGCAACTGATAGCGGACCTTCTTGCGATCCCCGACCTCATCATCACCCCAACTCGGCGGCGCCTCGTGGCTCGCGATCGCTTCGTCACCCCTCCAGTAGAGCGGAAAGATCGTCAGGTTCTTGCTGTGCATCCCCGCGCCGATCGTCACCGTCCGAAGCCACTGCTTCGCCGACCCAACTGTGTCCACCATGCCTTGCGCTTCCATGGGACCTCCTCTCCGGCCTCTCGACCCGTCATAGGTGCTAGGCACGCCTCGGATTGCCAACGAAAAGAGGGTGGCACCTTCCAGCCTCGAGCCCATGGTGCACCAAACGTGTGTCAGGTTCCGTCAGTACCCCCTTGTTCATGCAAGCCAAGAGCCTGCGCTAGACTAGGCCGCACAATGGCCCTGGCAGCAGGAACTCGACTGGGACCCTACGAGGTTCTCGACTCCCTCGGTGCGGGCGGCATGGGTGAGGTCTATCGGGCCCGCGATACCCGTCTGGGGCGTGAAGTCGCGGTCAAGGTGCTGCCTGCCAAGGTGGCTCAGGAGCCAAGGGCGCTCGAGCGATTCGAGCTCGAGGCGAGGGCGGTCGCGGCTCTCGCCCATCCCAACATCCTGGCGCTCTACGACATCGGCAACGAAGAGGGTCTTGGGTACGCCGTCACCGAGCTACTGGAAGGCCAGACTCTCCGAGAGCGGCTCGAGTCCGACAGCTTGACCACCAGCAGAGCGCTCGGCCTTGCTGTCGAGATTGCGCACGGGCTGGCCGCGGCCCACGACAAGGGCATCGTGCACCGAGACCTCAAGCCCGAGAACATCTTCGTCACTCGAGACGGTCGCGCCAAGATCCTCGATTTCGGATTGGCGAAGTGGAGCGACCGTCGAGCACCAACTGGCGATGGCGCGACGCTCGCGACGCTGACCCAGCACACCCAACCCGGTACGGTAATGGGAACGATAGGGTACATGTCTCCCGAGCAGGCCCGGGGGCACGAATCCGACCACCGCTCCGACATCTTCTCTTTCGGCACCCTCCTCCACGAGATGCTCTACGGTACCCGGGCCTTTCCCGGCGATTCCTCCGCGGACATTCTCAGTGCGATCCTGCGTGAGGATCCAGCCATGCCCCCGAGCTCGAACTCCTCGGTGCCGCAGGTCCTGGAGAGCATTATCCGCCGGTGCCTGGAGAAGGATGTCGGTGAGCGTTTTCAATCGGTGCGAGATCTGTCGTTCGCTTTGGAGGCCATCTCGGACAGCCGGCCGGACGAGCCCGCGGCATCCCCGCCGCCAACTGAGCCGATAGGTGAGGTTGACGTCGCACCTTCCATCGCCGTCCTACCTTTCCGCGATTTGAGCCCCAAGCGGGACCAGGAGTATTTCTGTGAAGGCATGGCCGAAGAGATCCTCAATGCCATGACCCAGATCGCAGGTTTGCGGGTCGCCTCCCGAAGCTCGGCGTTCCATTTCAAGGATCAGGCCCACGACACCCGGCAGGTCGGGCAGGCTCTCAACGTCACGATGCTCCTCGATGGCAGCGTCAAGACCGCTGGCGACCAATTGCGCGTCACCGCCCAGCTCATCAACGTCGAGGACGGATTCAACATCTGGTCGGAGCGCTACGACCGCAACATGAAGGACGTCTTCGCTGTCCAGGACGAGATCTCCGAGAGCATCGCCGAGGTCCTCCGGGGACAGGTAGGTGGTGCGGCCGATACCAAGCCCAGCAAGCGTCAAACCCACAACCTCGAGGCCTATCATCTGTATCTCAAGGGACAACACAACTGGTACCGGCGGGAGGTTGGCTCGCTCGAGAAGGCCGCGGCCTTCTTCGAGCAGGCGACCCGGAAGGATCCCTCCTACACCCTCGCCTACACCGGACTGGCCAACGCCTACAGCAGCCTGGGTTTCTACGGACTCGATCCAGGCGTCGCACTCGCCAAGGCGCAGGCCGCCATCGACCGCGCCACCGAGCTCGAGCCCGACCTGGCCGAGCTTCACGCCGCCAGGGCGCTCATCCAGCTCTGGCTCGAGTGGGACTTCGAAAGGGCCGAGTCGAGCCTCCGACGCTCGATCGAGGTCAATGCCGAAGCGGCGCTGGCCAGGTGCTGGTACAGCTTCCTGCTCAGCTTTGCCCATCGATACGACGAGGCCGTGTCGATGATTACAGAGGCACTCGAAATCGATCCACTCTCACCCTATGCCAACACCTGCTTGGGCCTGGCACACTTCGTGGCCGGCAAGAACGAGGAGGCCCTGCCGGCGCTCGGTCGAGCCCTCGAGATGGAGAGCGATTTCCTCTTCACCCATTGGGTTCTCGGCGGCGCCTACTCGAAGAGCGGTCGGCACGACGAAGCCATTGCGACGATGGAGCGGGCGACTTCTCTATCGGGGAGAGGCTCCTACTACCTGGGATGGTTGGCCTATACCTATGGTGCCGCCGGGGAGCGTGGCCTTGCCGAAGAGATTCTCGCCGAGCTCGAGGCGCGAGCCGCGGGTCAGTACGTCTCGGCCATGTTCTTCGCCTGGGGTCACGCCGGCCTGGGCGATAAGGAGGCCGCGCTCGGCTGGCTGGAGAAGGCCTACGACGAGCGCAACCCGCTGATCTCGTTCCTCAACTGGCCGCTCCTCGACAACCTGCGCTCCGAGCCCAGGTTCAAAGCGCTGCTGGAAAAGGCGAACATCCCACACATCGATCGAGCAGGGTGAGTTCCCGGACCAGGTGTCTGGCGCGGTTCCCAGCGCCAGCGAATCCAAAATCCAACGACAAGTCAGCCTGGTTCAGCCCTGGTAGCGCTCAACGAGCTCAGAAAAGCGCGGGTCTTCCCGAAGGGCCGCGAAGTAGGGGCTGGCGTTGAGATTTGCGAAGTCACGGTAGTCGAGCTCGAGCGTCCTCTCCAGAGACTGCAAGGCCTCGTCGAGCTCGCCCTTTCCGGCGAAGGCCGCAGTCTCATAGTAGGCAACGATGGCCGTGTCCTTCAGGCCACCCTTCTCGATCTCGGCCAACGCAGCGTCCCACTCTCCGAGAGCCAAATGGACCTGGGCCAGCCCCAAGTGCCCAGAGCTGAATCTGGGATTCTGCTCGAGAGACGTCTCGAAGGCCTGTCGCGCCTCTTCGTACTTCCCCTGGGCGATTAGACCGCGGCCCAGGTGATAGTAGGCACCGGGGAAGATCGGCTGCAGGCGAACCGCCTCGCGTGCCGCCTGGACCGCTCCATCTCCATCGGGCGGCGTCTCGTATGCCAGTGCCCAGGAGAGATTGTCCCAGAAACGGGCTTCCTTGGGATCTAGCCGCACGGCCTCTCGGAGCAGTCGCGACGCCCGCTCGTAGTCGAAGCGGTTGCCCGCGATGAGTCCGAGGGCATGGCTGGCATCCGGCATCGTGGGATCGAGCTCCACAGCCCTTTCCGCCAGCCTCTCGGCATGCTGGATACGGTCTTCGGTGGTGTCGAAGTTTCGATAGATGTCGGACTCGACGAAGGCCCAGCCTGCCATGGCGGCGGCAAAGTCAGGGTCCTGCTCCAGGGCCAGAGCGAAGTGCTCCGCCGCCTGCTGCAGGCTCTCTCGATCGCCCCAACTGCGCGACAGTGACATTCCTCTGAGAAAGGCGTCATAAGCCGCCACGTTGTCGGTCAAATGGCGTTGCACGTCGCGCTGTTCTTCGGGGCTGAGCTCGAGATCCAATCGCTCGGCGATCTTGAGCGCGGTCTTCTCCTGCATGGCGAAGACGTCCTCGAGGTTACCGTCGAAATCCTCCGACCAGAGATTGCGCCCGGTCGAACCGTCGACCAGTTGCGCCGAGACCCGAACCTGATCGCCGGCGCGTCGAACGCTCCCGTCGAGGAGATACTGCACGCCCAGATCTCGACCGATCTGCTGCACATCGCGGGCGGTATCGGTGAACGCTGCAACTGAGCTACGGGAGGCGACCTCCAACCCATCGATGCGGGAGAGCTTGCTGATGATCTCCTCGGTGATGCCGGCGCTGAAGTAGGCGTTGTCTTCGTCGGCGCTCAGATTGTGGAAAGGCAGGACAGCCACCGAGGGTATCTCTGCGACGGCAACCACTTCGGGGGCCGCCGGCTCCACGGCGCTCTTGCGAAACGGCCCCGCAAGGAAGACCACAGCGGCCACCAAGATAGCCAGTGCTGCACCCCAGATCCATGCTGGGATCTTCTTGCTCTCGCCTTTTTGCTCGACCGGTGCAGCCGCCTGGCTCTCACCCGTGGTTTGGAGATCGCGCAGCTCAGCCACCAGGTCGCGTGTGTCGTTGTATCGAGCATCCGGCTGTTTCTGCAGACAACGTCGAACGACCCTCTCGAGATCCGGTGGCAATCCCTGGCGCACAGCCGAAATCGATTCCGGCTCGGTCTCGAGGATCTTGGCCAGGGTCGAGGTCGAAGTGTCACCGCGGAACGGTAGCTGACCTGTCGTCATCTGGTAGAGCAGGACTCCGAACGAGAAGATGTCCGATCGTGAGTCCACGTCTCTTCCCGCGGCCTGCTCCGGAGACATGTAGGAAACCGTGCCGAGAATCGTCCCTTGCTGCGTCATCTCGGCCGATATGGGCTGGGCTAGGGTCTCGTCTCCTTCCCCACCCAGCAGCGCCGTCTGCGGCTTGGCGAGGCCGAAGTCGAGGATCTTGACCTGCCCGTCTCCAGTCAGCATGACGTTGCCTGGCTTCAGATCCCGGTGCACGATTCCACCGGCGTGGGCCGCCGCCATGGCTTCAGCGATCTGAGTCGCGATCCGGAGGAGCTCAGACAGAGCCAGTTGTCTCTCGCTCAGACGCTTCTCGAGACTCGATCCCTCGATGAGCTCCATGGCGATGAAGGGCACCCGGTCGACTTCGCCGACCTCGTATATCGTGCAGATGTTGGGGTGATTGAGGGCCGCCGCCGTGCGTGCCTCTCGCATGAATCGGGCCCGCATGTCCTCGCGGGCCAGCGTCTCGTCCGAGAGCACCTTCAAAGCAACAGGTCGATGCAGATCGGTGTCCTCTGCTCCCCAAACCACACCCATCCCGCCTTCACCGAGCTTGGAGGTAATTCGAAAGTGCGACAGTGTCGAGCCAATCATCCGCCTGATCCCTTCCAACGTATGTAACAGGATGCGCGCCACAGGATACCGCACTAACTCCCGTGCAACAGCAGGCCCCGTTGCCACATTCGAAAAGTGCTAGCCTTGCCCACCCAACAAACAAGGAGGTTCCCATGACGATAGCCCAAGCCCTACTGCCTGAGTTCGACCACGAGATGGCCAACACCCGCAAGGCCCTGGAACGGATCCCCAACGACAAGCTCGATTGGCGACCGCATGAGAAGTCGTTCGATCTGCGCGGCATGCTGACGCACATGGCCAATATGCCGAAGTGGTCCGTGATGACCATCAACGAGTCCAGCTTCGACATGGCGCCGGAGGGCGAGGAGCCGATCAAGGAAGAACCGGTGGAGACGGTCGAGGGTGCCCTCGAGATGTTCGACGCCAACGTTGCGGCGGCTCGCGAAGCCATCGCCAACGCCAGCGATGAAACCCTCATGGCCTCCTGGTCCCTGCTCAAGGCCGGCGAGGAGGTCCTGACGTTTCCGAAGGTAGCCGTCCTCCGCAGCTTCATCATGAATCACATGATTCATCATCGCGGTCAGCTGACGGTGTATCTGCGCCTCAACGACCTGCCGCTGCCGGCGCTCTACGGTCCCTCTGCCGACGAGGACGAGTGACCTTCTGACGCTGCGCGCCCGATAGAACCGATCTTCTCTAATCCGTTCCCGGGTCTGCCTGGAGCTGGCGTTGGTAGTCGGCCTCGTCGTAACTACCCTGTGAATCCTGGATCAGGCCGTCTTCACCGATCAGCCACGCCTCGAAGCCGCTGAAGCGGACCCGGTTGCCCGTGCCTCCGGGTCCGGTGTTGGTGCCCTCGAAGGTCCAGTGAAAGCGCACCCGACCCTCATGCTCCTCGAGCTTGTCGAAATGCAGCACATGGTCGGGAAAAGCCGTCATGTAACTTCGGACCGCCTCAGTAATGGCCTCCCGACCCACGGAAGGCTCACCACCGTTGACGGTCAAAGAGCCATCGTCAGAGAAAAACACCGCCACGGCGGCCGGATCCTGGCTGCACCACGCAGCCGTGTAGCGTTCTGCGAAATCGTTCATATCAAGAAGCTCCCTACCGGCTGCGATGCTGCCGGCAGCCACTCAGACCAGCGCGACCGCGACAACGAGACTCGACCTGCTCACTGCCCGACTAGGTGAGAATTCCAGCCTTCGCCTGCTGCTTGGAGTACCAGACCAGAAAGATCGACACGACGAAGATGACCACAGTCATGATGATCCCTGTCGTTCCGTTGATCTCGAGCCCATTCGACAGGAAAAGCGTGTAGATCGAGCTGATGGCGAGACCGGCCAGGGAGATGGCGAACGCCAGGACCGACCACTTGCGGCGCAGGAGGAGTCCCACCGTGCCGACGAGGCCGATCCAAACGGCGATGGCCCAGCCCGATACGGCCCAGGCGGGTATGCCGTAGAAGTACTCCAGCTGTTCCTCGGAGAAGTTGCCCATGTAGGACTCGAGCTTCAGCTGGGTGGCCAGGTAGTCGAAGGCCCCCATGAAGTTCCACAATAGAGCCAGAACACCGACAATCCAAAGGTGCATCGGCGCTTTCGGGCGAGGCCCGACACCCATCGATTCAGCAGCAGTCATACCGCTCCTCCTTCCACTTCTTTGGTTCTCAGAACTGGCGCAACCTTAGCACGCAGGGCCCAGCCCCGGACCCAAGGCCCCGAAAGGAGGCGGCCTCTAAGGCCGCTCGAGGTCCGCGGTCCAGCCTAGGACGAGGGTCATGGGATTCATCTTGGCGCCCTGCCCCTCCTCTTCGAGGACTTGCGAAATCAAGATTCGCTGACCGTCGGGCGAAGGGTCGAAGTCGAAACCGAGAGTCTGGAGCCTGAAGTCGGCGATCTTCCGAATAGGGCCTATTCGAAAGGTCTCACTCGAGCCGTCGACCTCAGCAATCCGCAGCTCACCCGTGGGGCCCATCAGGAAGAGGTCCTCGTCGCTTCCCCAGCGCGCGTAGCCGGTTTCCTGCGTGGAGACCTGCCACTTTCTGCCACCTTCAGGAAAGGCGGTGACATAGATCTCATTGTGTCCCGATTCGTTGCTGGAGTAGGCGAGCCATCGACCATTGGGTGAGATTACTGGGACTCTCTGGGAGAAGTTGGAGGCCTGAATCGCCATTGGTTCGCCGCCTTCTTCGAGATCGAGGGCGAACAGGTTGGACTCCCCACCGGAGCCCCACGATTCGTAGAACAGATACCGTCCATCCCCGCTCCAGGAGGCCGGGTACTTCTGCGTGTCGTCGTCGTAGAGCAGCTCCGCTTCACCTCCACCTGTGACCGACTTGACGTAGAGGTCCCCGGTGCCGCTGCGCTCAGAGCTGAACGCGATCCGGGCTCCGTCCGGCGACCAAACACCGATCCAATCCTGAGCCGGATCGAAGGTGAACCGCGTCTTGAGCTGCCGTTCCAGGTCCACCAGCCAGAGGTCCCGATTGGAGCTCCCTGGATCCCTCTTGTTGACCACCGCCGTAGTTCCATCCGGCGAGATGCTCACTTCGGCGTAGGGGTCCGGAGTTCCTACCTCACCCAGCATCTGGCCCGAGCGATCGAACCACTGCAGTTGCGAGTTCACGTCTTCGCGCGGTGTGCCGGTCTGGTAGGCGAGAACTCCGTTCTCGCTAGCTGAAAAGACTCCCAGCAAGGCTCCCTGGTCGCCCCAGACCTCCTCGGCGATTGGAAAGGCATCCCCCGTGAGCTCGAGTTGACTGGCATCGAACGGCCGCGCCATCAGGGTTCGCTCGTACACGTAGAGGAGATGTCCGGCTGCGAACTCGACGTTGGAGGAGCCGGGCATCAACTCCCGGGACTCGCCTGACAGCGAACCGATCATCAACCGGCTGTTTTCACTCGAACCTCCAAAACCGACACGGGCGGCGTAGAGGAAATGCTCCCCATCCGGTAGAAACCGCGGATGCCGGTGGCTGTCTTCACCCTTCTCAGGGTCGACCGAGGTGACATCCGTAGGCTCACCTCCGGCGGACGACACACTCTGCAGGTTTGTGGTGTGGGCTGGCGCGAAGACGATGATCCCATCTGCGTTCCAACTGCCTCCCTTGCCGTTGGGAGCATCGCAGAGGCTCATCGCTGGACCGCCGGCGACTTCGATCTTCTTGAGCTTGCCTTGAGCGAAGAAACCGATGTGGCGATTGTCAGGTGACCAGAACGGATACATGGCCCCCTCGGTTCCAGCCAGCGGGCGAGCCTCGAGGTCGTCGAGGTCACGCACCCAAAGGCTCTTGATCTCTTCCTCCTGCACCCCGAAAACCAGAGTACGGCCATCCGGAGAGACGGCCACGGGGGCAGGATAGTCGGTGGCCAGGTCGTAATCCCCTCCAGTCGGGGCCGGGATGAAGGCGCGGGTGATCTGCTGCGGTTCCGGTTGACTGGCACGCCACAGCGCAAAGCCCAGACCCATTGTCAGCAATGCCAGTGCCGCGACGCCAACCTTCCACAGCAGGCTGGTCTTGGAAGATGCTGCCACAACCTCGGGCTCGGCGTGCAGACTTTCTGGATTGGCCAGCATCTCCTCGAGCTCCAACCGCGCATCGCCAATGTCACGTAAGCGCTGCTCCTGGTCTTTCTCGAGGCAGCGGCGTAGCAGGCGAGTCACTGCTTTTGGAGTACCGGCCGGTAGCCTCTCCCACTCTGGCTCTCGCGCTACGACCGCAGCGATCATGTCGGTGATCGTGTCGCCGCCGAAGGCCTTGCGCCCGGTCAGGGTCTCGAGCAGCACGGCGCCGAAGGCCCAGATGTCCGATCGCTTGTCGACCGGCTTGCCGCGCGCCTGCTCCGGGCTCATGTAGGCCGCGGTACCGAGCAGCACGCCGACCTCGGTCATCCCTTGCGTAAGGGTTGGCGAACGGCTGATCAGCGGAGCGCTGCCCGAGGTCTCTTCTACGTCCCAGGCCTTGGCCAGACCGAAATCCAGCACCTTGACGCTTCCATTCTGGGTCAGCATGACGTTGGCCGGTTTCAGGTCACGATGAATGACCCCCTTGTCGTGGGCCGACTCCAAGGCCAGGGCCACCTGCTGCCCGACCTGCATCGCCTTCTCGAGACCGAGAGGGCCCCGCGCCAGGATCTCGGCGAGGGATTCGCCCTCGATGAGCTCCAGGACGAGAAAGTGGATCGGGAGACCTGGGTCTTGGGCCTTGGGTCCTGGGCTCGCCCCCTCCCGGGCGCCCGCAAGGGGCGCCCCTACATCGGCATCGGTCTCTGTAGGAGCGGGGCTTGCCCCCGCCTGTCCGGCGATTCAAGGGAATAGATCGCGCCGATGTTGGGGTGGTTGAGGGCCGCGAGGAGCTTGGCTTCACGCTCGAAACGAGCCATGCGCTCGGCGTCACCGGCCACCAACTCTGGTAGCACCTTGATCGCCACTTCCCGACCCAACTTGCTGTCTTCAGCTCGATAGACCTCACCCATGCCACCCTCACCGAGCTTGCCGGTGATCTTGAAATGCGCCAATGTCGTTCCGATCATGCGTGACTCCTCTTGAAACGGCCGTCATGCCGACGGACCGCCGTGGCGACCGAACCTCTTGCGTCGCTGTCGCAGAATTTGAGGCATTCTACTCCAACGCAGGCTGCAACGATGGTCGCCTCGGAGTGAAGTACAATCCAGTAGCACCGCCAAGAGCGACGAAACGACAACGGGGCGAGCTGAATTTTCGATGATCGGACTCGAGAGAACCCGGCCGCTTGGAGCGGAATACCAATGATCGGCACCACCCTTTCTCACTACAAGATCACCGCTACGCTGGGAATCGGCGGAATGGGTGAGGTCTACCATGCCGAGGACACGAAGCTCGGGCGTCGGGTAGCTCTGAAGATTCTGCCTACCGCCATGGCGGCGAACCCCGAGCGTCTGGAGCGTTTTCAGCGCGAGGCCAAGGTGGTCGCCTCGCTCAACCACCCGAACATCGTCACCATCCACTCGGTCGAGGAGGCCGATGGCCTGCAGTTCCTGACCATGGAACTGGTCGAAGGCAACGATCTCGAACGCCTGCTGCCGGACGATGGCTTTGCGCTCTCCAAGATCTTCGAAATCGCGGTGCCGCTCACCGATGCCCTGGCAACAGCGCACGAGAGAGGCGTCGTCCACCGCGACCTCAAGCCGGCCAACATCATGCTGACCAAGGAGGGGCGCGTAAAAGTCCTCGACTTCGGTCTGGCCAAGCTGGGCCTCGACAGCGCGATTCTCCCGGGCGACCACGATGAGACCGCACTGGCGCCAGCCTCATCGACCCTGACCGGCGATGGCACGATCCTGGGTACCGCTCCATACATGCCTCCAGAGCAGCTCGAGGGCCTGCCGGTGGATCATCGTGCTGACATCTTCTCGGTTGGCGTACTGCTCTACGAGCTTGCGACCGGTCGTCGTCCCTTCGAGGGTGCCAGCTCGATCGCCCTGGCCTCGAGCATTCTGCGCGACACGCCACCGCCGGTCTCCGAGATCAAACGCGATCTACCACGCCATTTCGGAAGGATCGTCGAAACCTGTCTCGAAAAGGACCCCGAGCGGCGATATCAATCGGCCAAGGAGCTCCGCAACGCGCTGCAAAGCCTGCAGCGAGAGACGGAAAGCGGCTTGTCCAGCAGCTACCACAGCGGCATCGGGGCTCCTCCCGCGCCCGCGAAGCAAGCACCTGCCCGACACTCCCTGAAGCTCGGCCTCATCGCCGCGGCGATCGTCGTCGCGATGGTGGCAGCCTTCTTCATTCTGCGCCGAGAGGGTCCCCAGCGCGAGACCACCGTCGAGGCGTCGTCCCGGCCAGTCGCCGGCGCGCAGGCGCAGCTGCTGCTCGAGCAGAGCCGAGGCTACTCGCGAGAGGGCGCCACCCTTCCGAAGCTGAAGCTGGCCGAGCAGACACTACGCCGGGCCCTCGAGCTCGAGCCAGGCAATGCCTATCTACAGTCCGAGCTCGCATTGCTGCTGGCCGGGATGCAGGAAGAGTACCCACAGGACGAGCGGGGACAGGAGGCTCTCGACCTGGCAGCAGCGGCGCTCGCCGCCGACCCCGGCATGACCAATGCCTGGCTCGCAAAGGGCGAGCTCAGTCTTCTCGAAGGCGATAGTGAAGCCACGGTGGAGGCGGCCCGGAGGGCCATCGCCATCGACAGCTCCAATGTGCGAAGTCAGGTCCTGCTGGGACGCGGGCTACTCGAGCAGGGTCTCCGGGAGGAGGGGTTGGAGCAGCTCCGAAGCGCTGTTGAGATGGAGGGTGGGGAGATCACAGCCCGGTACGCCTTGGGCACCACCCTGCTGCGAATGGGGCAGCTCGACGAGGCGACCGTCGAATTCAAGCGGCTTCTAGAGTACGCGCCCGGGCACGTCTCCGCGATGAACAACTTGGCGAACGCCTACCTGTACTCAGGGCGGTACCTCGAAGCCGTGCCCCTCTACAATCGTGCTCTGGAGCTGGCGCCCGACGAGACCGTCGCAACCAACCTGGGGACCGCCTACTACTACCTCGACCAGATGGAAGAGTCGCTCGCTGCCTACCTGAGAGCCGAGGAGATCGACCCCGGCTATCCGACAGTCCAGAACAACATAGGCGATGTCCACGCCAAGCTCGGCGATCACGATTCGGCCCAAGTTTGGTACCTGAGGGCGATCGAGAGCTGCGACCAGCACCTGGCTGCTGGCGGGGATCGGATCTCGCTCTCAGGGATGCGGGCCCTGTTCGCGGCCAAGGCCGGCCGCTACGAAGAGGCCATCAGCGGCATCGAAGGCGTCCTCACCCAGACCGCCAGTGTCCCCGATGAGGCCGAGCTCCTCTACTCGGCCGCCCAGATCTATGCCCTCGCCGGCGATCGGGACGAGATGCTCGACTATGCCGAACAGGCTATGAAGGCTGGCTACCCTCGGGAAGAGTTCCGCCGGGCCCCTGAGTTCGCGGACTTCCAGGACGATCCCGAGTTCACCCGACTCATGGTCGCCAGCTTCGACGGTTCCTGAAACCTCGACTCGCTCGCTCGCCAATGCGGACGGCCCCCGTTACAACCGTTCCGTCATACAATAGGCGCCAACAAGTTCCGTTACATCCTGCGATCGGAGCTCAACGTGCGGATTGTGAAGACATCCGCCGGCTCGAGGAGTTGACGAATGATTGGTGAGACTCTGGCTCATTTCAAGATAACCGGCAAGCTGGGCGAGGGCGGCATGGGCGAGGTGTACCGTGCCGAGGACACCAAGCTCGGACGCGAGGTGGCGATCAAGGTGCTGCCCGAGCTCTTCGCGCAGGATGCCGAGCGCATGGCTCGCTTTAGCCGCGAGGCCCAGGTGCTGGCATCGCTGAATCACCCCAACATCGCCGCGATCTACCAGGTCGAGCACGACGACGACCACAACTTCCTGGTCATGGAGCTGGTGGAGGGCGAGACTCTCGCTGAGAGGATCAAGCGAGGCCGATTGTCCCTCGATGAAGCCATGACCATTGCCTTGCAGATCGCCGAAGCCCTGGAAACGGCCCACGACCGAGGCATCGTGCACCGGGACCTCAAACCGGCCAACATCAACTTCACCGAAAGCGGCAAGATCAAGGTTCTCGACTTCGGCCTCGCCAAGGCTCTCGAGTCCGGAGCCGGTTCGGACTCGGATCCGAGCCACCCCTCTCTCTCCCTGTCGCCTACCCTGACTGCGCAGATGAACACTGGAGCCGGGGTGTTGCTGGGCACTGCTGCCTATATGAGCCCCGAGCAGGCCCGCGGCGAAGCCGCCGACCGCCGAGCCGACATCTGGGCCTTTGGTGCCGTTGTCATGGAGATGCTGACCGGGCAGACCGTCTACGCCGGCAAGACCATCTCCGACACCCTGGCCGGAATCCTGGCCCGCGAGCCCGAATGGGAGGCGCTACCCGCCGACGTGCCTCCGGTCGTCCGCAACCTGCTCGACCGCTGTCTCCAGAAGGAGATCAACGATCGGCTCCAGGCCATCGGCGAGGCTCGAATCGCCATCGCCGGCTATCTGGCCGATCCTGAGGCTGCCAAGGCCCAAGCCGCCACAGCCAACTACGCTCCGCTACCCACCTGGCGCCGGCTACTCCCCTGGGCAGTCGCCGCATCGGCCATCGTTGGGGCCGCGACCATCGCCTTCTGGCCGCAAGACCCAGTTCCTCCGCAGCCAACGACGCGGGCGTCCATTCCGGCTCCGCCAGGGGGAGAGTTCAATCTGGGCTCGGACTACCCTGCCCCGGTGGCGGTTTCCCCCGATGGGCGCACCTTGGCCTTCGGCATCCGCGGTGAGGATGGGGTCGAACGGCTTTGGATCCGCGACCTCGACGAGCTGGAATCCAGGCCGTTGACTGGAACCGAAGGTGCCCTCTACCCGTTCTGGTCCCCCGACAGTCGACACATCGGCTTCTTCGCCGGCGGCAAGCTGAAGAAGATCGAGGCGACCGGTGGACCGGCCATGGCCCTGTGCGAGGCGTCCAACGGCAAAGGCGGCGCCTGGAACGATGCCGGCACCATCGTCTTTGCGCCGAGCCACAACTCTCCTTTGCACAAGGTCAGCGCGGCAGGAGGAGAGTCGGTCGAGCTCACCGAGTTCGACGCCAAGCTCGGAGAGGACAGCCATCGTCACCCCCGCTTCCTACCCAATGGCGACCACTTCCTATTCGTGGCCCGGGCCGGGGGCGGTGGAGCCGGTTCGAACAGCAGCATCAAGATCGGCTCGTTGGCGGGCGAAGTCAGTGAGCTGATGCCGGCGACCTCCAACGTCGAGTATGCCGCGGGACATCTCCTCTACGTCTTCGATCAGACGTTGATGGCCCGACCCTTCGATGCCGAGACTCGACAAACTACCGGCGACGCCTTCCCACTCGCCGAGAACATCTATGTCGACATGGGAGCGGTTCTCGGCTCATTTTCCGTCAGCGACCAGGGGACCCTGGCCTACCAGATGGGTTCTGCCCGTGAGTCGGTACTGGCGAATCTGCAGTGGAGGTCCCGCTCGGGCGAGATCCTCTCCGAAATCGGCGCTCCCGACTCCTACATCGAGGTGCAGCTGTCACCCGTGGGCAATCAGGCCATCGTCAGCAAAGCCGACTTCGAAAGCGGCAACACCGATCTCTGGCAGCTCGATCTCGATCGCGAGCTGGAGACGCGTTTCACCTTCGAAACCGGCGCAGACTACTTTGTCGCCTGGTCCCCGGATGGGAATACGATCGCCTTCAGCTCCAACCGATCCGGCTCGTTCCAGCTCTATGCGAAATCCATGACCGGCGGTGGCGAAGAGCAGCTCCTGCGCGAACAAGAAGGCACGAGCTATCCCTCCAGCTGGAGCCCCGACGGTCGCTACCTGATCTATCAAGTCAACACCGGCACCAGCGAAGACATGTTCGCCTGGGATGTCCAGGGTGAGGGCGAGCCCATCCCCCTCCAGCCTACGAAGTTCAACGACACGGTCCCGATGGTCTCTCCGGACGGCCAGTGGCTCGCCTGGGCGGGAGACGATTCCGGGCAATGGGAGATCTATGTCACCCCGTTCCCTGGCGGCGGACGCAAATGGCAGATCTCGGACGGCGGTGACTGGCCACGCTGGAGCCGCGATGGCAGCGAGATCTTCTATCTGACCGCCGAAGGCACCCTGATGGCCACCAAAGTCGACGGCTCGGGCGACACCTTCCAGGTCGGTGCCACCGAAACACTTTTCGAGCTCGGACCCTTCAACGACGGCTTCGACTACGATGTGACCGCCGACGGTCAGCGATTCCTGGTCGTCAAGCAGACCGAGCAGAAAGAGCAACAGAACCAACAGCCCATGGCCCTCGTTCTCAACTGGCAGAACGATCTCAGGCGACCGTGATCGGCACAACCCTCTCCCACTTCCGAATCACCGCCAAGCTGGGTGAAGGCGGCATGGGTGAGGTGTACCGACCGAGGACCCCGAGCTCGGCCGCGTCGAGCACGCCACAGCAGATTCAATCCGCCGATCGCAGTTGTGAGTCGGTCGATC
>CAVQNG010000021.1:0-38496 GCA_963713825.1 uncultured Acidobacteriota bacterium | reverse complement strand
AGGCCCTTACGAGAACCGGAGGTTGGAGTCTCCGGCGGAGCTGCCGGCATCGAAGCGCTGCTCAATCGCGCCACCCCGGAGGAGACCTCGAGCTTCAGGCCTTCGAGCTCGTTCTTGACGTCTTTGGCGGTCTGGAAGCGCTTCTCGGGATCCTTCTCCATGCATCGCTGCAGCACCCGACCGAGGTGATGGGGCAACTCAGCCCTGATCTCGGTCACCGACGGCGGCCGGTCCCGCAGAATGGCCGAAACCAGGTCGGCCGAGCTCTTGCCCCCAAAGGGCCGTTGGCCGCTCGCCATCTCATAGAGCAATACTCCCAGCGAGAAGATGTCGGTTCGGTAATCGACGCCCTCGCCCCGCACCTGCTCGGGGGACATATAGGGCACCGTTCCGACCGCTAGCCCTTCCTGCGTCAGAGCCTGGGTCGGTTGCTCATCCGAGCCTTCCTCACCACCCTCCACGGCAAGCTTGGCGAGGCCAAAGTCGAGGAGCTTCACCCGGCCCTTGTCGTTCACCATGACGTTCGCTGGTTTCAGGTCCCGGTGCGTGATGCCCTCCTCGTGGGCCAACGCCAGCGCGTCGGCAATGGGCACCCCAAGATAGAAGACCTTGTTCAGTGGCATTGCGCCGCGCGACATGAGCTCACCCAGAGTACTGGCCATCCACCCACTCCATGGTCAGGAAGTGGGTGCCATCGACCTCTTCGACCGAGTGAATGGTCACGATGTTGGGATGGTTGAGGGCGGCTACCGATTTCGGCTTCCCGCTTGAAGCGGGCCAGGCGCTCGGGATCAGCGGCCATCTCGGCAGGCAGAACTTTCCGAGGCCACCTTGCGCTTCAGTGAGGTGTCCTCGGCGAGATAGACCTCGCCCCATTCCGCCCTCTCCGATCTTCTCGAGGATTCGATACTGAGACAGTGTGCTACCGATCAAGGTTCGCCGCCTTTCTGGATCCAACCGGTCTTCCTTCTCGGATGGGAACCTGATTATAGCGACCTTCTCCCCCCTGCTTCGACTCGACTCTGGACCTTGCGATCGACCACAATGGGCTCGAGCTCGAGGATCTGAGCTCCGATCGCACCTTGCCGAGAGGCTTCCTCTCCATGTCGGCCAATAGCCAGCCCCGTCCGAGTCTCGAAGCATCGACCCTCTTCGCCTACGCGACGGTCAGTCTCTTGTGGGGCTCGACCTACCTCGCGATTCGCATCGGCGTGGGGTACTGCCGCCTGCCCCTCTTCGCTGCGAGTCGATTCCTGCTAGCCGGCTTGATGCTGTTGGTCTACGCACGTCTGACAAGCCAGCCACTGCCCAACCGTGCCGTCGACTGGCGCACCAACATCATCGTCGGCCTGCTTCTCTTGACAGTCGGCAACGGCCTTGTGGTCTGGGGCGAGCAGTTCGTCGAGTCGGGTCTCGCCGCCATCTTCATCGTCACCTCACCGCTTTGGATGGTGCTGTTCTCCGCCACTTTGCCGGGCCTCCGGTATCGCCCGACCGCAATTCAACTCGTCGGCCTGGTAGTCGGCTTCATGGCTGCCGCCAGCCTGATCGGCATCGATCTCGAGGAGCTACGCAGCGCCGACTGGCGAGGCCCGGCGGCCATTCTCGCGGCCGCAGCCTCCTGGTCTCTCGGCTCGGTCTATTCGCAGCGCAATCCGATCTCAAGTGGCCCGGTGGTCAACTCGGCGCTGCAAATGTTGGCCGGTGGGACGGCCCTGGCGCTTGTCGGCGTGGTGCGAGGCGAATGGCAGCGGTTCGAGCCCAGCTGGCAAGGCATCGGTGCCGTCTTCCTCTACCTGACCGTCTTCGGCTCGGTCATCGCTTTCACCGCCTATGTGTACCTTCTCGACCACTGGCCCGCACCAATTGTCGCCAGCAGCACCTACTTGAATGTGGTGGTGGCGGTGTTTCTGGGCTGGCTGATCCTGGACGAGACAGTTACCGTGCGAATGTTGATAGCCACAGGCGTGATCTTCGCCGCCGTAGCCATGGTTCGAGCCTCCAAACCGGTCGACGTAGTCGAGGCCCCGAAGAAACCACTGACAGCAGCTGACAGTCTCAGGATCTAGCCTCCGGAACTACAAGGAGGCTAGACCCATGCAACGATTCCTGACCTACTGGACCCTGACCTTCCTCCTCTTCCTGCCCTCTTGGGGCCTCACGGCCCTGCGGGGCATGGCGAGCCCCATCGACCTGGTCTGGACGGCGGCTCTGGCCGGCTCACTGGCTGGACTGGCGGCCTTCGGTCGATCAGCAGAAGCCAGCAGCGGTGCCAGCAGAGTCGGCTAGGAAGAGCTGAGCAAGAGACCATGGCACGGGCCGATCGAGTAGGGGCCACAGGCAGTCTGCTATCTTTGCGCCCCTGCAATGACGGAACTAGCTCATACCGATCGGGACAACTGGGCGCGGGTCGCGAGAATCCTCGATCAGATTCTTGAGCACTACCGAGGACGCATCGGATCGCGAGTCGATCCTGCAGGAGCAGTGCGGCGACGACTCGAAGCTCCGTCGGGAAGTCGAGGCGCTCTTCGCAGCAGCGCAGGATCAGGAAGACATTCTGGACCAGCCTCTCGGCGAGGGGACTCCCGATCTGCTCGCAGGGCTGGCGAGCGACCTCGGAGAGACCCTCGACACCGACCAGGCAGGTCGGACGATCGACCGCTACCGCCTCGTCGAGGTCCTTGGCCGCGGCGGCATGGGTGTCGTCTATCTCGCCGAGCGCGCCGACGAGCACTTCGAGAAGAGCGTCGCCCTCAAGCTGATACCCCGGGGCCTGGAAACGCCTGAAAAGGAGCGGCGATTCCTCATCGAACGGCAGATTCTGGCCCGCCTGGAGCATCCAGGCATCGCCCGACTTCTCGATGGCGGGGTCACTATCGACGAGGGCTTCCCGTATCTCGTCATGGAGTATGTCGACGGCGAAGCCCATCGACGAGTATTGCCGCAACCGTGGCCTATCGGTACGAGATCGGCTCGAGCTGATGCGGCAGGTTTGTACTGCTGCGCAGTACGCCCATCAGAACCTCATCGCCGTGCACCGCGACCTCAAGCCCAGCAATATTCTGGTAACTGCCCAGCGACAGGCGAAGCTGCTCGATTTCGGCGTCGGCAAGATCCTCGAAGAAGCCGAGGGCGATCCGGCAACCGCCTTCCAGCCGTTGACGCCCGAGTACGCCTCCCCAGAGCAGATCCAGAATCGTGCTGTCTCCACCGCCACTGACGTCTACTCTCTGGGAGTCTTGTTGTACCGGCTCTTGACCGGGACAACCCCCGACCGCCTGCGCGGCTCCGGCTCTGACTCCAATGGACCCATGGAGGATCGAGCCCAAACGCTCACCAAACCACCAAGCCGGGTCATCGAGGCAGGCGCGGGCGGAGAGGATCTCGAGGCTCCCCCCCTGTCTCCCCAGAAGTTACAGAAGCGTCTCGAAGGCGACCTCGACACGATCGCTCTCAAGGCACTTCGCAAGGAGCCCGAGAGACGCTACGCATCGGTCATCGAGATGTCAGACGACATCGAACGACATCTCGAAGGGCGTCCGATCCATGCCCGGCGCAGCACGTGGAGATATCGGGCCGGGAAGTTCGTCGTCCGGCACCGGCTCAGCGTTGCGGCAGCGGCTTTGATCTCCCTTCTCCTCGGGGCTGGAGTCGTGACCATTGCCTGGCAGGGTCGTGTGGCTGCTCGCGAGCGAGACCGGGCCCAGCTCCAGGCACAGCGAGCCGAACGCGTCGCCGATCTCCTGAGCAGCCTGTTCGAAGCAGCCAACCCTCGCCAAGAGGCGGGAGAGCAGGTTACCGCTCGGGATCTGCTCGACCAGGGTGAAGCTCGCATCCGCACCGAGCTCACCGATGAACCCTTCCTGCGCGCTCAACTCCTCGAGGTCATGAGCCGCGCCTACACGGGCATCGGTGACTTCGACAAGGCCGCAGACCTCGCCAGCGATTCGGTCTCCTCCCTGCGAGCCGAGGCCGAGGCCAACATGGAGCTCGCCAAGAGCCTGACCACACTCGGTGCCATCCATTTTGCGCGAGGTGAGTACGACGAATGCGACGCATTCCTGGTCGAGGCCGTTCACCTGCACGAGGCTGAAGATCCGGTCTCGGCGGAAGACCTGGCCGTGACCCTGGGCCATCTCGCTCAACTCAGAAACACGGTGGGGAAAGCCACCGAGGCGGAAGCCATCCTTCGTCGCACCTTGGCCATCTGGCAAGAAAGCGGCAACGAAGAGCAGGCCGCACTGACGAACCATATTCTCGCCACGACACTGGAAAACCTCGGAGACGTCGAAGTCGCCTTGGAGCTCAAGCAGGAGTCCCTCGAGGTACTGCGGAGATTGTACGGTGAGGAGAATCCGGTCGTCGCCCAGCTCACGAACAACGTCGCCTTCAACCTTCACAATTCCGGCAGGTTCGAAGAGGCAGAGCAGCTCTACCGCCAGGCACTCGCGGTGAGCGAGCGTCGCCTCGGCCCGGACCATGTCGAGGTCGCAGAGGTGCTGAGTAACATCGGGCGGCTGATGATGGATCAGGGGCGCTATCAGGAAGCCGAACCGCTCACCCGAAGGTGGGTCGAGTACATGCATGGCTCGGTCTCCGAGCCCTTCCAGCGCATCGCCTGCGAGATCAATCACGCCAGCTGTCAGTCTGCTCTGGGGCAACACGACTCTGCCGTTGCCGCATCTCGTCGACTCTTGAGCGGTTCGAACGCCTCCTGGGCGAGGAGCACCAGGCGACTGCCCGGGTCAAGAGTCTCCTCGCGCAAGCCCTTCAGCGTCAGGGCGATCTAGAGGAAGCCGAGCAGCTGCTCCTCGACGCTCTCACCGTGCAGCGTGAGGGCGGATCGAAGCTAAACTTGGCCGATTCTCTGATCGGCCTTGGCAGCATCTGGTGCGATTCGGACCAGGCGAGTCTGGCCGAGCCGGCATTGCGCGAAGGTCTCGGCGCTGCGGCAGGCCGAGCTGACACCGGACCACTGGTTGATTGGCAGGGCCCAGCTGGAGCTTGCCGGTGCACTCCATCAGCTGGGCCGTGACGAAGAGGCCAATTCCGTGTTCGCTGGGGTGTTGCCCTCTTCAGCGGGCTTCCACTCGACGACGACTGGCTTCATAATCGAGGTGGCGAGCCTCGCCGAACAGCTCGCGAGCCACGGGAGAGAAGATTGAAGCAGGGCGACATCACGCAGCTCCTCATCGCTTATCGCGGAGGGGATCCTGAAGCCTTCAAGAGCCTCGTGCCCCTGGTCTACGAGGACTTGAAGAGGATCGCTCACCAGCAGCTCAATCGCCTGCGACCCGGCCAGACGATCGACACGACCGCGCTGGTCCACGAGGCCTACATGAACATGGTGGACCAGACCCGCGTCCAGGTCAGCGACCGAAACCACTTCTACGCTATCTCCGCCCGTGCGATGCGTCAGATTCTGGTCGACTACGCCCGCCGCAAGTCGGCTGCCAAACGCGGTTCGGGCATCCCCCCGGTGCCGCTCGACAAGGTGCAGATCGGCGAAGCAAGCCAGGCCGATCTGATTCTGGCCCTGGACCAGGCCCTCGAGAGACTTGGTGACCTCGATGGACGATTGGCCCAGGTCTTCGACTGCCGTTACTTCGCCGGGCTCACGCCGCAGGAGACGGCCGACGCTCTCGACATCTCGTTGAGAACCGCACAGCGCGACTGGTCCAAGAGCAAGGCATGGTTGCGGCGCGAGCTGTCCACCGAAATGGCCTAGAACGCTCTATCTGACCTACTCGACCACCGTCGGCCAGCGCCACTCACTGCCCCACTCGAAGTCATCACAGAAGATGCAGTGCTCGATCTGGCGACCGGTGATTACGGCGCCGTTCTCATCGATGTTCGAATCACTTCGAAAGGCGCTGCCCAGTCTTCCGTACCAGCCCGACACAGCAGGGTTGTGCTGCCGACCAGCGATCCAGTCGTTGAGCTGAAACTGGAGCCCATCGAAGGTGTTCGGACCCGTGATGAGCCTGGCCTGGACGCTGAGACTATCTGTCATCGTCCCCGGCGGTGACGTTCACGTCACTCCCCCAGACTGCCAGGAAGCCGGCGGGGCCATAGTTGCCGAGCGAAGGCTGCCGCTGATCATCTGTGCCCAGATTGTTGACCCGGAAGTCGGGCCCCAGTGGATTCATGTCGGAGTCGAAGAGCCGAGCTCGAATTTCGTCGGCATCGCCGGACGCCTCATCGTCTTCCCAGATCACTCCAACGACCCCGTTCCAGCCGAGCTCGACATCGGGCTGTGCTACAGCGGTCTCTAAAGTGACGTTGATTTGGATCTCGCTACCTACGGGACTACCCGCGGCGTCGAGGCGCTGGCCCAATAGTTATTTTTCGGTGATGTGTACACCACCAGGAACCCTCCGTCCGGGAGCTCGGTGACGGCCGGTTGCGTCTGATCCCCAGCGATGGTGGTATTGACCTGGAACTGGGCACCGAACGGCGTCCCATTCGGAGACACCAAGCGTGCTTGGATGTTCTTTCCGGTGTCTGTCCCGTTGGGGGTCCAGCTACCCCAGACCACGATGTAGCCACCGGGACTGCCGTCGGTGACACGCAGCGCAGCCACATCGATATGAAGTGGCTGGAGGCTCTCGGGCGACACGGTGCTCAGCAGCTGCTCCGTGCCAATCTTGTTGCCGTCACCATCGAAGGCCTGGCTTCGAACCCGGTCCCGATCGACAGTGGGATTTGTCGCACTCGGCTCTGCACTCTCCCAGATCACCAGGAACGAGCCGTCCGAGGAGGTCGCCACCCGGGCGTCCTGCTGCGCCTCGTCGATCAGGGTGTTGACCATGACGGGATCCGCCAGGGCAATCCCATCAGCGTCGAAACGGCGCACGTAGACATCGTCTCGATCCCCTCCCGTTGTGTCAAACACCTCCCAGACATGGACACGCGTGCCGAATTCGTCGACAGCGACATGCGGACCATTGGGGCCACCTCCATCCAGAACGGTCCCTGGACCGTCTACCCAGATTTCCGGCCCGAGCTCGTCTTCCGGAAGAGACTCCTGTCCCGGGTCCGCTACCAGAGAGGTCGCTAGCAGCAAGCAAGCTGTCATCAACACTATGTATCCCAGACTGTTTCGATTCATCCCGTTGCTCCTTCAGCAGTTGCAGATACCGAGGCCCATCTGCCGAACTCCTCAGGTACCGCTCTTCGACCTTCTTGAAAAGTCACCCTGGACTTAACAGATCAATACGTATTCCAGTTCGGAAAGTGCCACCTCCAGCAGGGCGCAGTCATTCGACGGCTTCTGTGACTCTGCGATAGCCTCGGAACAGGGAAGCGCTATTGCGAGACAGGAAGCAGGAACCGGATCGGACCGGACTCTACCGGTCGATGCTCACCAGCCGGCGGCTCGAAGAGGAGATCTCGAAGCTCTGGCAGGAAGGCCGCGTCTCGGGCGAGATGCACCTCGGCGTCGGCGAAGAGGGGATCGTCGCAGGTGCCCTCGATCACCTGACCAACGAAGACGCGGTCGCTGCTGATCATCGCTCGACGCCACCCATGGTGATGAAGGGTGTCGATCTCACCGCAATTGTCGCGGAGTGCCTCGGCAGCGAGGCCGGACTGGGTCGCGGCTTGGGCGGCCACATGCACTTGATGTCCAAGGAGCTCCTGGCAGCTGCTTCGGGAATCGTTGGCAGCTCGGGACCCTTCGCCTGCGGATTCGCCCTCGCCCATCAGCATTTGAGACCCGATCGCGTGGCGGTGGCGTTCTTCGGTGAGGGTGCCATGAATCAGGGGATGCTGCTGGAGTCCTTCAATCTGGCAGGAGCCTGGAAGCTCCCCGTTCTGTTCATCTGCAAGAACAATGGGATGGCAATCACGACCGAATCGAAGCAGGTCACCTCGGGCGACCTGGTCGAGCGGGTCCGAGGATTCGGGATTCCAGCCGTGGAAGTCGATGGTACGCGCGTGGAAAACGTGTGGCGGGTGGCCTCGGAGGCGATCACCCGAGCACGACGAGGTGGTGGCCCGAGCTTCATCCACGCCTCCTGTGTTCGCCCTGAAGGACACCTACTCGGAGATCCCCTACTGCGCATCGTTCGCCAGCCGGTTGCCGAGCTCAAAGACAAGCTCGGCCCGCTCCTCAAGTCGACGACCACCGGTCGAGGAGCCGGACTCGGTGGCCGCGCCGCGAGCCTCGGCGGAATCACCAAAATGCTCTCCAAGGCTGCTGCCATGCGAGGCCACGACCCGATCCGCCGACTGCGAAAGCGACTCGAGATGGACCGCGGCGAGCTGGAGGGCCTCGAGCAGGAGATCGAGACTCGTGTGCGGGCAGCTGTCGATGACGCGATTGCCAGCCTGCAGGAGGATCCGCGATGAGAGAGCTCGGTTTCGCCGCAGCGATCGAGGAGGCTCTCTGTCAGGCCATGGCCGAGGACGAGCGAATCGTGGTGTTCGGAGAGGACGTGCCAGGGCTGCGAATGAACCTCTACGCCCAATTCGGGGAGCGAAGAGTCCGACCGGCGCCGATCAGCGAGTCGGCCTTTCTCGGGGCGGCCGTCGGCGCCGCCATGGCCGGCCTGCGACCCGTCGTGGAGATCATGCTCATCGATTTCCTTCCGGTCGCCGCAGATGCACTGGTCAATCAGGCAGCCAAGATCGAAGCCTTTTCCGGCGGGCGGTGGCGGGTGCCAATGGTGGTTCGAGCTGCCTGCGGCGGTGGCTACGGTGATGGCGGTCAGCATGAGCAGGCTCTCTGGGCCTGGCTGGCACACATTCCCGGGCTCTCGGTCGTGGTTCCCTCGACCCCTGCCGATGCTGGCGGCCTACTGCTCGGAGCCTTTGCCGATGGTGGACCTGTGATCTACCTCGAGCACAAGCTTCTCGCCGACTACTGGCGTGACTACTTGGGATCGGGGGGGCGACCGACCGTCAGCTACGACGTCCCGCCAGCCGGTGAGAGCGGGCCCGTACCGGACACCTGGGAACCGATTCCCCTGGGTCGATCGGTAACCCGGCGCGAGGGGACCGATCTGACGATCGTCAGCGTCGGAGTCGGCGTCCACCGTTCGCTCGAGGCTGCCGAGCGCCTCGCCACAGAGCACGGCACACAAGCCGGGGTCATCGACCTGCGCAGTGTCCAACCCCTCGATCGCGGGGCGGTGTGTGAGGCCGTCGGCAGCTCCGGTCGGCTTCTGGTGGTCGACGAAGACTACCGGGACTTCGGGCTCTCGGGCGAACTGGCAGCAACTGTGCTCGAGGCCGGAGTCGATGCGAAGTTCGCAAGAGTCTGCGTCGAGAACACGATTCCGTTCGACCAGCGACGCGAGCGACACGCCCTACCGAATGTCGACCGCATTCTCTCGGCAGCGGCTACTCTGCTGGGGGCTTGATCGGCCTGACCTCGATCGGCGCGCCAGCCCGGACGCCGAGCTCGGACATCGCATTGGATGAGTGGCGGCCCAGGACCAGCCGCTCGGGATCTCTTCCCGGAATCAGGACCCACTCTCCGGCCCGAACCTCGGCGAAGCCCTCCACGACCATCGCCCGCATCTGTTGTCCCCCGACCCGCACTTCGAAGGCATCGCCACGCTCGATTCCCAGAGACTCCAGATTGGCCTCCGAGATGTTCGTCTCGAGGTTGCCGAAGGGACCGACAAACTTGCGGACAACCCCGTAGGCAACTCCCTTGTCCAATCGCGCGGCATCCGGCAAATCCGCCGGCATTCGCCTGGCCCAGGCTTGATTGATGCCGGGCTCGCCGTATCGAAAGGTTCGAACCGGGCCATCGGGATCGACCAGGAATTCGAGCACGTCACCGAGCTGGTGCACGGCGAAGATCCGCTCACCGACCGGCACCATCTCGGCGCGGCCGCGGTAGAACCTGCCACCATCGCTGGAGATCTCCATCTCCGTACCGCCGCTGCGGTCGAAGACATAGCGGCCCTCGAACTGGGCGAAGCGCTCAGCCGGAATCGTCTTGGCCTCGAACTCTGGAAGATAGCCGGGCCAATCGTACTCGGCCGCTACCGCCCGGAGTACCTCGCCCAGCAACGGGTAGGCACCACCGTTGATGGCGACGACCGCTCCTTGCCCAGTCTCGGGAAATGCCACGAACAAGGCCACGAAGCCTGGCATGCCGCCGCCGTGGAGGAAATACCGACCCCGTCCCCCCTCGCGTAGTCGGAGCGACAGACCCTGGCCCTGGATCTGCGGAGAGAGCATCTCGCGGGCCAGCTCCGGCGGAAACCAACGGTCCTTGTCCCCCCTGGAGGCGAGCATCAGCTCTTGGAGTAGCCGCGCCAGGTCCGATGGTGTCGACCAGAGTCCCCCCACTGCAGCCGGAGGGAACAGGCCCTTGCCCTCGATTGGAGTCCGCTCTTTGCCTGTGTGTCCCCAGGCTGCCTGCTCGAAGTGCTTGTCGGAAAGATCTCTGGCGAAGGAGGTACTGTACATTCCCAGGGGTTCGAACAGCTTCTTCTCCGCCAACTGGGCAAACTCGTCCCCACTGACATCCTCCAGAAGGAGCTCCACTATTGCGTACCCGGCATTCGAGTATTCGAACTGAACGCCTGGAGGCCTCACCCGGACCACCGGTGGAACAGGACGATCCGCCTTGTTCTCCACAAGTGCCAACACCCCGGGGTAATCGTCGCCCGGTTCATACACTGGCAGCGTGAACGGAGCGATTCCTGCGCCGTGACTGAGGACATGGCGCAGGAGCACGGGCTTGGCACCGCCAGCGACGGAGTCGGGGAGCTTCCACGATGACAGTCGCTCGTTGATGGGATCGTCCAGACCGAGGCGCCCTTCGGCTACCAGTCGCAGCGTCAGGAGGGCCGTGACCGGTTTGCTGATCGAGCCGAACTGGAAGAGAGTCTCCGCTGTAGCCCTGGCTTCACTACCTATCTTCACCACACCCCAGGCCTTGGCCCAGGAGATCTCGAAGTCGTCCAGCACCGCCAGGCTCACCGCCGGAGCATCATAGTGCCTCATCCGCTCCGCCAGCGTCCACACCGGCGGGGCCAGGTCCATCCGGATCAAGCTCGGCAGCAGTCCTGCCTCGACTCTCTCGATGCGAGCTTGCGAGTCACCCACTTCTGCCGCCTCTACCTCGGCACCTGGGGCCAGAGGCACAAACGCGACAACTAATAGGCTTATGGCTATCTTCGAATGAGCCACCAGACCCTCCACTCTGCTTCTATAGCTCTGCCGGCCACCGGACTTCGTGTACAGCAAAACCACTCGACGCCGACTACATCCCGCCACCCCACACGTACGAGTAGCCCACCGCAATGGCGTCGAATGCTGCGCCGATGGTCGTCCGCGCACCCCGGCTGTAGGCAATCCTCAGGGTGCTTCGGCGATTCAGGGGATGAGAATAGGTCAGGCCGGCTCGCGAGTTCTGCTGCAGGTCCAAGTTCTCCAAGCCATCGACTGTCGTGGTCCCACCAGTGTAGTAGTTGAGGTCCAGTGCCAGCCACCTTCCTGGCTTGAAGGTGTAGAGGGTGTGGAATTGGAATGAGCCGATTGGATCTTGCTCGCGGGTCATACCCCCAATGAAATTTGTGTTGTCCGTGAAGATCCAGACTCCGGCGTAGAACTCGAGGCTCCACTTACCCAGGGCCCTGGTCACGCCGATCTCCGGCTTGAAAGACCAGCGGTTGGTGCCCAAGTTGATGATCTTGCTGGAGTCGTATTGCCCCAGCGGTGCCAGGATTCGAAGGCTAGCTCCAACATTGGTCTTCGGCTTGTAGGAGGCGAACTCCTTCAATTCCATGGCTGGACCGCCATAAAGATTCACCGCCAAGCGGAACATGGGATCGCGCAGTCCCGAACGATCCACTTCCGTGAACTCGCCGATGTAGAGCCCCTCGAGATGGCCGACCGTGACAGGAAGCACGAATCCGAGATTCGCCGACCGGCCGAAGATCCCGAGGGTCCGACCCAACATCACGGTCATTGAGTTGATGGTGGCCTCGACATCCTCGGCTGGTAGCGCCGGAGTGAAGCTCACATCGCCGACCGCCAGGATGTAGCCCACCTGAAACAGGTTCACATTGATCGGCACCACCTTGTAGGCAGCCGGCTCGAGCTCCTGGCCAACCAATGGGACCGAAAGAAAGAGGAGCAGAATCGCAGCCCCTCCCAACCGTAATCGCATGCTCGGCATTGTATGCCGATCGAAGAGCGCTCGGAAGTGTGGAGGGCGAGAGCCTTTCACCTACTGCGAGGCCAACTCCGCTTCGAGCTCCTCGATGGACTTCTTGGCGAAGCCGCTGTCGGGGTTGTGGGCAAGGGCCTGGCGGAAATAGCCGAGGGCCTTCTCCGGGTCGCCTTCGAGTCGCCAGGCCTGGCCATAATTGTTGAAGAGGATCGAGCTCTCGCCCAGCTCCTCCCGGGCCAGCTCGAGGATGGCGAGCTTGGTTTCGAACCCGCTCACCGAGACGGAGTCCTGAAACTGCGTCCAGTCGAGTAGCTCGATCTCGGGATCGTTCTTCTCCACACTAGCGAGAACCAAGCGAGCCTCTTCGACATCGGTGCGGAGCAGGGTCGCAAATTCCGCTGGACTCGGAGGTGGCGGCAGCGCGGCCCGGGCCGTTCGGTTCTCGATCACGATGGCCGAATTCATCGCCCGCATATTGCCTTCGAGCAGCACCTCTCTGTTGACCTCGTTCCCCTTCAGGTAGGCATCGAACAGCAGACGTGCCTGATGGGCAATGATCCCGTAGGCGTCATCGACAAGGACACGGCGCTCCGGATCGGGCTCGCCGGTGCTGTGCACTTGGATACGGATGAGGTCGGAGGCAAAATCCCAGTGCATCAGAGCCGGATAACGCAGCTCGAACACATCCGCATACAGCGCATCGCCACCTAACGACCGGACCGGCTCACGGTCGCCAACGATGGCGAGGTACCCGCCGCGTAGCCGCCGCGGTACGAAGTCGTACCTCTCCTCGACTGTAGGGATCTCAGCGTGCTCCAGGGTGCCATCGAGAGCCAGCACTGCCTGCACGTTGAAGTTGCGCATGCCCAGAATGGCGGCACTCAAAGCTCCCCAACTGAACCCAGCGGCACCGACTCGCTCGAGATTGGCTTGCCCCGTATCGTGGAGCGCATCGAGGATGAGCTCCATGTCGCGCACGCTGGCCTCGACGCCCGCCAGATCCATGGACATCTCCCTCGTCTCGGGGCCAGAAGAGCGGCTCGCTCCGACGATGTAGCCGTGGCTGGCCAGGTACTCGAAGAGAGCCGAGTTCTCGAATGGCTCGTAACTGAAACTCGGAGCGTAGACAATGACTGGGTAGGAGCCCTCGAGCGGTGCCGCATCACGATAGGCGGTCGTCGTCTCTTCGACCATTCTCCGGAGCTTCTCCTTGTCGGCCCCACCGAACGTCGAATGGGCAAGATAAGCATCGATACCGACGAGTAGCTCGCCTTCCATGGGGGTTTCGAATCCGGCAGCCTCGATGTAGTCGCGGTACACCATCGGCTCGCACTTGGTCTCGACGGCAGCCGGGTACCAGACCGAGATCCGGACCTGGCGGAAGTTGTTGCCGGGATGCTCGACACCTCGCCAATCGACTCGCGGCGCGACTGTGCGCCCGTAGTCGGTTACATCCAAGGTTCGGAACCCGACACCGTGCGGGCCCGCCTTCAAAGTCGGCCAGGGCATCTCATCGGCGTTGGCTGGGCTCCCGAGAAGCGGTGCAAGCAGCAGTGCAACAAACAGGAGTATCATTGAGTGTCGCATCAAAGTTCGAGTCTCCATGGATCTTTCGACCCTTCGGTCGGAGTCTTGAGTGGCATCAGAACATTAGACGCGGGAGCGGACGATTTGTTTTCCCTCAGTCTCGAGCGGCCCTCCAATATAACCACCCGCGCAGGTAGGCAATACCCACCCGGGTGGGTATTGCCTACAACAAACCACTGGCAGGAAACTCTATTCCTAAGGTTTCTTTTATCTCGCGGGGGAGGCCTGACAGGTGGTTTCTGTTCAGGATATTTGGGTTGGACTCGAGGTCACGCAGTAGGCCAGAGGCCGCCCGGCCATTTTCGTCTACCTTCACCGAAGGGAAGATTGGAAGGAGACAACCATGAGAGGAGTGGGCAGATGAGCAGAAGACCACTGACTCGGCTCTGTACGCTTGGTGGGAGCGTCGGTTTGATCGTCCTCGCTGTCGTACTGAGCGCACTGGCTGTAGCACCGGCTGAAGCCATCGATCTCTCGATCGGACAGTTGGAGTTCTTTGTCGACACCACACTGTCGTACGGCATCCGCTCTCGGCTCGACGATCCAGACCAGCGGATCATCGGCTTGCCCGCGGGCGGCACCGCCTACTCGGTCAACGGCGACGACGGGAATCAGAACTTCGATACGGGCATCGCCAGCAACGCCGTCAAGGCGACCGTCGACATTCAACTCGCCTACAAGAACGTCGGCGCTTTCATTCGTGGCTCCGGTTTCTACGACTTCGAGCTCAAAGGGGGAAAGCGAGCCCGAACACCTTTGTCGGGTCCGGCCCTCGACTGGGTCGGCAGCCGTGCCGAGCTCCTCGACGCTTACGCCTGGTGGAAGTTCGATCTCGGCAGCCGGCGGGGCCAGCTCCGCGGCGGCCAACAGGTGTTGAACTGGGGCGAGAGCACCTTCATCCCGGGTGGCATCAGCAGCATCAACCCCGTGGATGTAGCGGCGCTGCGTGTGCCGGGTGCCGAGCTCCGCGAAGCTTTTCGGCCGGTGGGCATGGCCTGGGGCTCGATCGACCTCTCGGAGACCCTCTCCATGGAGGCCTTTTACCAGTACGACTGGGACGAGACCGTCATCGATCCGCCAGGTACCTATTTCTCGACCAACGACTTCGCGGGACGAGGTGGGACCCACGTGTTTCTGGCGTTCGGCAGCTTTGCGGACACGGGTGAATCTCCGTTCTACGTTCAGCCGCCGGTGGACCGACCCTTCATGGGGGTACCCAGGGGAACGGATATCGAACCCTCGGACAGCGGCCAGTGGGGCGCCGCCCTGCGCTGGCTCGCGGGATTCGGCAACACCGAGTTCGGGTTCTATTTCATGAACTACCACAGCCGGCTGCCTACAGTGAACGGCATAACCGGTACGATTCAGGGGGCCGGAGCCGCAGCCGTGGCAGGACCGAGAGCCGCAGGGGTCATCTATCAGACGTTTGGAGTACCGCCGGGTGCCAGCCCCGCGGTGGATGCCCTGGCAGCGCAGGCGGGACAGGCTGCCGCCACCGACGCCTATGCCGCGACAGCGAGATACTTCGTCGCCTACCCGGAAGACATCAAGCTCTGGGGTGTGAGCTTCAATTCCCAGATCGCCACAACTGGAATCGCGTTGCAGGGCGAAGTCTCCTACAAACAGGACTCTCCGTACCTCATCGATGACGTCGAGTTGCTATTCGCAGCCCTGTCGCCGATCTCGCCTGGACTTGCCGCTACCAATCAGGCGGTACCGGGTGGGGCTACCTTCAATGAGGTGATTCCCGGCTACCGGCTCCACGACGCCGTCCAGGCCCAAATCACGCTGACCAAAGCCTGGGGATCGATTCGTTTCCTTCGCGCCGATCAGGGGCTCCTTCTGTTCGAGCCGGCCATCGTCCACGTCTCCGGCATGCCTAGCAAGGATGAGTTGCGCTACGAAGGACCGGGCACCTACACCAGCGGCAACCCGATCCAATCGATGCCAGGCGGTGCTCACGCGGGCAAAGAATATGAGCCGGCAGAGGCCTTCGCGGATCCCACGTCCTGGGGATATCGCCTGGTGGGTCGTCTCGTCTACAACAACGCCATCGGAGCCTTCAACCTGATCCCACGCTTCGGCTGGGGACACGACGTCGACGGCAACACGCCTGGGCCCGGTGGCGCCTTCATCGACGGCCGGACGGCCTTTACATTGGGCCTCGGCTTCGAATACCTCTCCAAGCTACAGCTCGACCTGAGCTGGACGACCTACAGTGGCGCCGGTCGATATAACCTCATCAACGACCGCGATTTCATCGCGGCCAATGTCAAGTACTCGTTCTAGGGGGTAGGAAAGCATGACTATGCATAGAACCAAGCTGATCCTCTTGTGTTGCGCGCTGACGATCGTCGTCGGTTCGGCAACCGTGCTCCAGGCACAGCTGTCCTCGGAGGAGATCGCTCGACTCGGTGCCGACCTGACTCCTCTGGGAGCCGAAAAGGCCGGCAACGCGGATGGCACCATTCCGGCCTGGGACGGTGGCATTACCACGCCACCTGCAAGCTACAAACCCGGAATGCACCATCCCGATCCATTTGCTAGCGATGCGATCTCGTTCACCATTACCAAGGACAACATGGCGGAGTACGCGGACAAACTGACGCCGGGTTACAAGGCGGTGCTCGAGGCCTACCCGAGCTTCAAGATGAACGTCTATCCGACGCACCGTAGCGCCTCGTATCCGCAGCGGATCTACGACAAGACCAAGGAGATCGCCGGTACCGCGAGAACGGTTGAGAATGGCTATGGGGTGGAGGGTGCTATCAACGGCATCCCCTTCCCAATCCCGAAGGAAGGTGTAGAGGTCATCTGGAACCATCTGCTGCGTTTCCGTGGCGGCATCGCGTCCCGAACGATCGCCCAGGCGGCTCCGACCCGGGGTGGCAAGTACACGCTTGTGCAGTTTTCCGATGAGTTCTTCCTGCTCTACAGCATGGACGGCATGACCGAGGCGGATCTCAATAACAAGATCCTCTTCTTCAAGCAGGAGGTCACAGCACCGGCGCGGCTGGCCGGCGGCATCCTCATGGTCCACGAGACCATGAATCAGGTCAAGGAGCACCGCAGCGCCTGGCTCTACAACCCGGGCCAGCGCCGTGTCCGTCGTGCTCCCAACGTGGCGTACGACAATCCTGGGACGGCCGCCGACGGCATGCGAACGTCGGATCAGTTCGACATGTTCAACGGCGCCGTCGACAGGTACAACTGGGAGCTCGTCGGCAAGAAGGAGATGTACGTGCCGTACAACTCCTACAAACTGCACAGCGACAAAGTCCTCGTCAAGGACATCCTCACGCCGCTTCATACAAACCCCGACTACAACCGGTACGAACTCCATCGAGTCTGGGTCGTGGATGCGACGCTGAGGGAGGGCGCCCGCCATATCTACAAACGGCGCACCTTCTATATCGACGAGGACAGCTGGCAGATCGTGGCGATGGACCAGTATGACAATCGGGATCAGCTCTGGCGGGTCTCCGAGGGTCACGCCATCAACTACTACGACCTGCCGACTTACTGGACGACACTCGAGGTACACATCGACCTGCAGGCAGGCCGATATCTTGCCATCGGTCTCGACAATCAGCTGCCGATGTACAAATTCGGCATTAATCGAACAATGGAGGATTTCACCCCGGCGGCGCTGCGCCGTTCGGGTGTCCGTTAGCGCCATAACTCTGCGTGCGACGGAGTGGGCCAACACGGCCTGCTCCGTCGCACTGGCTTCTCAAGTGGGGGAACTGGCCCCGGAGCACGTCCTGGGGAGGACGGAAGATGGTTTGGATTCGAAAAGCTCGCCTGCCGGCGCAGTCAGATTTGTCTTTCTCCAACGGCCTCTGGCGGTACCTCGCCATCGCTCTCCTAGTGTCGGGGTACAACGCCGTTCCTGCAACCGCCCAGGACGAGATCGAGCCCGAACCGGCAGCCAAAGCCGGTCTAGCAGCAAAGTCCCTGTTGCTCGATGCGTCTGCCGCCAACGGTAGCCTCGTCGTGGTCGGAGAAAGGGGTCACATCCTGACCTCCACCGACAAGGGAAGCTCTTGGCAACAGGCCTCGGTCCCGACACGGGCGGCGCTCACCGGGGTCCACTTCAACGATTCCGACCTGGGCTGGGTGGTTGGCCACGACTCGGTGATTTTGCGTACTTCGGACGGCGGTTCCTCCTGGGAGATCGTCAACTGGGCACCCGAAGAGGAAAGCCCACTGCTCGATGTCTGGTTCTCTGATGCTGACAACGGCTTCGCAGTCGGCGCCTACGGGAGCTTCTACCGCACTTCCGATGGCGGCACGACATGGAGCTTCGAGCCCATCAGCGAGTGGGATTTTCATCTGCATCACATTGCGAGGTCGGCTGAAGGTCGGCTGTATCTGGCAGCCGAGGCGGGCATGATCTACCGCTCCGACGACGGCGGCGCGACCTGGGCGGAATTGCCCTCACCCTATGAAGGATCTTTCTTTGGCACCGTTCCCCTGGACGGCGACACGGTGCTGGTTTTTGGCCTTCAAGGGCATCTGTTTCGGTCTGAAGATGCTGGCGAGAACTGGGCGCCGGTCGAGACCGGTACCACGGCGATGCTCACCGCCGGTATCCGGCTGGCGGATGGCAGGATCGCTGTCAGTGGGCTCGGCGGAACGATGCTCATTTCATCCGACGGTGGATCCACCTTCGAACTGCTACCGCAATCCGATCGGCGTGGTATCTCATCAATCGTAGAGACAGGCGAAGGACAGCTACTGATGGTAGGCGAATTCGGAGTCAAGACGACGCCGACTGACAGCCTGGCGAACTAGGCGGAAAGGAAACCCGGCGCGATGTTTCAGCGGCTCGAGAACCTGATCTTCGGCAACCGCCGCCTGGTGGTGGCTATTTTCGGATTGGTGACGGTCTTCATGGCCTACCAGGCCACCAACCTCCGCATCGACGCCGGCTTCGCGAAGTTGCTGCCACTCGAACACGAATACATGAAGACCTACGTCGAGTATCGCGACGCGTTCGGCGGCGCGAATCGGGTGGTCATCGCCATCAAGGCGCGCGAAGGGGACATCTTCACACCGAAGTTCTTCGAGGTGCTGCAACAGGTCACCGACGACGTCTTCTTCATCCCCGGCGTCGACCGGACCCGGGTGATGTCGCTCTTCACGCCCAATGTCCGCTTCACGGAAGTAGTAGAGGATGGCATTTCAGGTGGCAACGTCATTCCTGACGACTTCGCAATGACCGATGAAGGGCTCGCCAAGGTCCGCGCAAACCTCCTCAAATCGGCCTACGTCGGCCGCCTCGTGGCCAACGATTTCAGCTCCGCTCTTGTCGTCGCGTCGCTCCTCGAAATCGATCCCACCACCGGCGAGCGCCTCGACTACCTGTACGTGGCCGACCAGTTGGAGGAGGTCCGCCAGAAATACAGCAACCACGATGTGGGAGTCGAGTTCGACTATCACATCATCGGCTTCGCCAAGGTCATCGGTGACATCGCCGCCGGAGTAGCACGAGTCGTGCTGTTCTTTCTGGTGGCTTTCTTCATCACGGTTGTTTTCGTCTACCTCTACTCCCAGAGCGCCAAGCTCTCCCTGATCGTCGTCGGCTGCTCGCTGATCGCGGTGATCTGGCAGTTGGGTCTGCTGCCGATGCTCGGATTCGGCATCGACCCGATGTCGATCCTCGTGCCGTTCCTGATCTTCGCCATCGGGGTGAGTCACGGCGTGCAGATGGTGAGCGCCTTCCGAGCCGAGGTCTACGAAGGTACTAGCAGCCTGGAAGCGGCCCAGATCGGCTTCCGCAAGTTGATCGTTCCGGGAAGCATCGCCCTGTTGAGCGACACCATCGGCTTCATCACCATCATGCTGATCAAGATCCGCATGATCCAGGAGATGGCGATCACCGCCAGCCTCGGCGTGGCCGTGATCATCCTCACCGACCTGATCCTGGTACCGGTGCTCCTGTCGTACGTCAATCTCGACGCGAAGTACGAGGCCAGGCTGCGGAAGCGGGCCAACAAATTGGATCATCTCTGGACCGCCCTGGCCCGGGTCACGGCGCCACGCAACGCCGCAATCATCGTTCTTGTGGCGGCTGTCCTTTTCGCAGTCGGCGGCTGGAAGGCAACCCAGATCAAGATTGGCGACCTGCATCCCGGCGTGCCGGAGCTGCGAGCCGACTCCCAATACAACATCGACACCGAGGTGATCACCAAACACTTTTCCATCGGCGTGGACGTCATTACTGTCATTGTGGAGTCCGAGCCCGAGGCCTGCACCCGGCACGACATCATGACCACCATCGACCGCTTCGAATGGCACATGCGTAACGTGCCTGGCGTGCAGTCGGTGCTTGGCATCGGCACTGTGGCCAAGATCATCAACGCCGGTTGGAACGAGGGCAGCCTCAAGTGGCGAATCCTGCCCCGCAACCCCTCGACCATGGCCCAGGCGGTGACCTATATCGACACCAGCACGGGGCTGCTCAACTCCGACTGCAGTGTGATGCCGGTCTACATCTACTCGCAGGACCACAAGGCCGAGACCATCGAAGGGATCGTCTCAGCGGTCAAGGCATACCGGGCGCTGCACGGCTCCGATGAGATCCGGTTCCGGCTCGCCACGGGCAATGTTGGCGTCATGGCGGCCACCAATGAGACCGTCTCCGCGGCTCAATTTCCGATGCTGATGTGGATCTTCGCGGCCATCATCGTGCTGTGCCTGATCACTTTCCGGTCGCTCCGCGCCACCCTCTGCATCGTTATCCCGCTCGCTCTGGTATCGATCCTCGCCTATGCCCTGATGTCGACACTCGAGATCGGACTCAAGATCTCCACCTTGCCGGTAGTCGCTCTCGGCGTTGGAATCGGTGTCGACTACGGGATCTACATCTACGCTCGCCTGCGCAGCATCCTGGCCCAGGGCACCCCTTTGCAGGGGGCCTACCGCGAAACGCTGAAGCTGACGGGCAGCGGGGTAATCTTCACTGGCTTCACGCTGGCGGTTGGAGTGGCCACCTGGATCTTCTCGCCGTTGAAGTTCCAGGCTGATATGGGCATCCTGTTGACGTTCATGTTCCTGCTCAACATGCTTGGCGCAATCGTTCTCCTACCTGCCCTGGCCTACTGGCTGCACCCGAAGGCATAGGGGGAGGATAGACTCGACCTGATCAAGAGAGGCGCAAGCCCCTTCCCCACATCAACTGCCAGCTGTGGGAGAGGTCCTGACCCACCAGTTCACTAGCGAGGGAAATCATGCATCGATTCACGTCGATCGTACTGCTGGTTCTGATTGCTGTCACACCTGCCATCGCTTCCGATGACGAACCCGCCTCCCGGGCGCTGGGTGACGATCCGCGCGTTGCCGATGCGGTCGCTGCCTGGGAAGCCTGGGTCGAGTACCAGCTGGGCATCAGCCGCGTGCCGGCCGCGTCGATCGGCGTCGTCCTCGATCAAGAACTGTTGACAGCACGCGGCTTCGGACTGGCGAACCCCGACACCGGCACGCCAGCCACTGCAGAGACCATCTACAGCATCTGCTCGATCTCGAAGCTCTTCACCTCGGTCGCCTTCATGCAGCTGCGCGACCAGGATCGAGTTCGCCTCGATGCTCCGGTCTCCGAGTATCTGAGTTGGTTCACGCTGCAGGACGCTCATCCCAACGACGAGGCCATTACGGTTCGTCGACTGCTGAGTCACTCCTCGGGCCTGCCGCGAGAATCGGACTTCCCCTACTGGTCGGATCCCGATTTCGTCTTTCCAACCCACGACCAGATCGTCCAGCAGCTGTCCAACCAATCGACGCTCTACCCATCCTCGCGCTACTTCCAGTACTCGAACCTGGGGCTTACCCTCGTGGGCGAAATCGTGGCGGAGGTGTCCGGCCAGGCCTACCACGACCGGATTCAGTCCCAGATTCTCGATCCCCTGGAGATGGACGACACCTTCACCGACATCCCCGAGGCGGAATGGGGTGAACGTATGGCGGTTGGGCACAGCTATCTGCAACGGGACGGCTCGCGCCGCCGCCTACCCATGTTCCAGACCCACGGTATCGCGCCAGCGGCCGGCTTCGCCTCGACCGTCCCGGACCTCGCCAGCTTCGCGTCGTGGCAGTTTCGGCTTTTGGGGAGCGACACCCAGGAGATCCTCCGCTCCTCCACTTTGCGTGAGATGCAACGCGTCCAGTGGATGGACCCCGACTGGGAAACGAAACGCGGCCTCGGCTTCGGCACCTGGAAGAGCAACGGCCACGTCTTCGTTGGCCACAGCGGTGGGTGCCCCGGTTACTACAGCCAGTTCCTGCTGGTGCCGAAGAACAAGCTGGGCGTCATCGTCCTGGCCAGTGCCATCGGCACGCCCGTGACTTTCTACGCCGAGAAAGCGGCGGACCTCATCGTTCCAGCGATCGAGGCCGCAACAGACAGTCCCGACGACATACCCGATTGGGACCCGGATCTGGCCCGCTATGTTGGCGTCTACGACTCCGCCTGGGGCCAGACTGCGATCCTGCGATGGAAGGATGGGCTCGCCGTCCTCGGATTGGGAACCCGCGACCCAAAGGAGAGCCTCTTCGAGCTCGAGAAGATCGGTGATCACACCTTCCGCCGAGTGCGCAAAGACGACAAATCCCTGGGCGAGGAGTTCTTCTTCGAAGTCGACGACGCCGGCAACGTCACCCGCTTCCTGCAGCACAGCAACTGGGAAACGAAGGTGCGGTGACGGGTTGAGGCGGCCGGCGTGCCTTCGGCCGGTCTTTGAGGGCTTGGGGGTTGAAGCGACCTGCGCTGCGCGAGGTCGTTCCTTGAGGTCTTGGGGGCCTGAATCGTAAGGCGAAACAGGCCACGCCCGAGGCTGTCCCCCGTCGTCCTGGGCCTACGGCTGGAGACCTCGTTCGCGGCCTTGCACCGTTTGTTGATTCCAGAGCAACAAGATTTCTTGAGACTCCCGCACGGGGCCGTCCCCTACGCCCCTAGGCCCTTAAGCCCCTAAGCCCTATTGCCGTCCCCCCGCGGATCACCCGGACCGACCTCTCAACGATCGTGACCCAGGACGGACGAGTGAGCGGGCCTCAGTTGTTGGTGCTGAAGGCCGAAAGGTGACAGACCGCACCGTCGTACCACAGTGCGGATCCTGACAAAGCGTCGTCGACCAGCTCCATTTCGAATCCGAGCTCGGGCTGCTTTTCGGCCGGTGCCAGGTACTTTTCGACCGACGCCAGGAACTCGTTAGCCACCTTGCTCGGAGTCTTCTCGCAGCGGTCGTCGCCCCGCGCCGCTTCGACGAAATAGGCATCCGACATGCGCTGCCAGAGTTTCTGCAGGGTCTCGGCTGAGTCGAAGAGATCGAGCCCGATCACTTCTTCACCTCGGGCCGCCAGAAAGCCACAAGCCGACTCGGGTAGCTGGATCCACTCGCGGTACTCACTCGTGTGCACAGCTGGCTCCTCGAAGCTGAGCGCCAGGTCCCGCGTCGGAGCAGGAATGTCGAAGCTCTCGAGGTGATCGTCCACCTCTTTCCAGACCGCACCCTGATCGGCCCTGGCCATTCCGGTCTCGCGACGGTACATTTGGGCGCTACGCACTTTGAGCTCTCGCAGCTTCGGATGGGCCCAGGCCTTGGCCTCGAAGTGGCGTGATTTTCGGCTCCACCGCCCAGCCTCGACACAACTCACCGGCATCTGCATCTGAGTCTTTCCTGCCACGAGCAGCGTCAGATTCACGGTGCGGTTCTGTTTGGCGCCGATCAGGATCTCTCCTTCGGGGATCAAGATCGGCATTGCACCGTCGTTCGTAACCGCCAGCAGGGGCACATCTCCCGCCTCGCTCGTCTCCTCCACCCTCGCCTGCTTCGCCTCGATGGCATCCGCGAGCAACTGATAGCGGACCTTCTTGCGATCCCCGACCTCATCATCACCCCAACTCGGCGGCGCCTCGTGGCTCGCGATCGCTTCGTCACCCCTCCAGTAGAGCGGAAAGATCGTCAGGTTCTTGCTGTGCATCCCCGCGCCGATCGTCACCGTCCGAAGCCACTGCTTCGCCGACCCAACTGTGTCCACCATGCCTTGCGCTTCCATGGGACCTCCTCTCCGGCCTCTCGACCCGTCATAGGTGCTAGGCACGCCTCGGATTGCCAACGAAAAGAGGGTGGCACCTTCCAGCCTCGAGCCCATGGTGCACCAAACGTGTGTCAGGTTCCGTCAGTACCCCCTTGTTCATGCAAGCCAAGAGCCTGCGCTAGACTAGGCCGCACAATGGCCCTGGCAGCAGGAACTCGACTGGGACCCTACGAGGTTCTCGACTCCCTCGGTGCGGGCGGCATGGGTGAGGTCTATCGGGCCCGCGATACCCGTCTGGGGCGTGAAGTCGCGGTCAAGGTGCTGCCTGCCAAGGTGGCTCAGGAGCCAAGGGCGCTCGAGCGATTCGAGCTCGAGGCGAGGGCGGTCGCGGCTCTCGCCCATCCCAACATCCTGGCGCTCTACGACATCGGCAACGAAGAGGGTCTTGGGTACGCCGTCACCGAGCTACTGGAAGGCCAGACTCTCCGAGAGCGGCTCGAGTCCGACAGCTTGACCACCAGCAGAGCGCTCGGCCTTGCTGTCGAGATTGCGCACGGGCTGGCCGCGGCCCACGACAAGGGCATCGTGCACCGAGACCTCAAGCCCGAGAACATCTTCGTCACTCGAGACGGTCGCGCCAAGATCCTCGATTTCGGATTGGCGAAGTGGAGCGACCGTCGAGCACCAACTGGCGATGGCGCGACGCTCGCGACGCTGACCCAGCACACCCAACCCGGTACGGTAATGGGAACGATAGGGTACATGTCTCCCGAGCAGGCCCGGGGGCACGAATCCGACCACCGCTCCGACATCTTCTCTTTCGGCACCCTCCTCCACGAGATGCTCTACGGTACCCGGGCCTTTCCCGGCGATTCCTCCGCGGACATTCTCAGTGCGATCCTGCGTGAGGATCCAGCCATGCCCCCGAGCTCGAACTCCTCGGTGCCGCAGGTCCTGGAGAGCATTATCCGCCGGTGCCTGGAGAAGGATGTCGGTGAGCGTTTTCAATCGGTGCGAGATCTGTCGTTCGCTTTGGAGGCCATCTCGGACAGCCGGCCGGACGAGCCCGCGGCATCCCCGCCGCCAACTGAGCCGATAGGTGAGGTTGACGTCGCACCTTCCATCGCCGTCCTACCTTTCCGCGATTTGAGCCCCAAGCGGGACCAGGAGTATTTCTGTGAAGGCATGGCCGAAGAGATCCTCAATGCCATGACCCAGATCGCAGGTTTGCGGGTCGCCTCCCGAAGCTCGGCGTTCCATTTCAAGGATCAGGCCCACGACACCCGGCAGGTCGGGCAGGCTCTCAACGTCACGATGCTCCTCGATGGCAGCGTCAAGACCGCTGGCGACCAATTGCGCGTCACCGCCCAGCTCATCAACGTCGAGGACGGATTCAACATCTGGTCGGAGCGCTACGACCGCAACATGAAGGACGTCTTCGCTGTTCAGGACGAGATCTCCGAGAGCATCGCCGAGGTCCTCCGGGGACAGGTAGGTGGTGCGGCCGATACCAAGCCCAGCAAGCGTCAAACCCACAACCTCGAGGCCTATCATCTGTATCTCAAGGGACAACACAACTGGTACCGGCGGGAGGTTGGCTCGCTCGAGAAGGCCGCGGCCTTCTTCGAGCAGGCGACCCGGAAGGATCCCTCCTACACCCTCGCCTACACCGGACTGGCCAACGCCTACAGCAGCCTGGGTTTCTACGGACTCGATCCAGGCGTCGCACTCGCCAAGGCGCAGGCCGCCATCGACCGCGCCACCGAGCTCGAGCCCGACCTGGCCGAGCTTCACGCCGCCAGGGCGCTCATCCAGCTCTGGCTCGAGTGGGACTTCGAAAGGGCCGAGTCGAGCCTCCGACGCTCGATCGAGGTCAATGCCGAAGCGGCGCTGGCCAGGTGCTGGTACAGCTTCCTGCTCAGCTTTGCCCATCGATACGACGAGGCCGTGTCGATGATTACAGAGGCACTCGAAATCGATCCACTCTCACCCTATGCCAACACCTGCTTGGGCCTGGCACACTTCGTGGCCGGCAAGAACGAGGAGGCCCTGCCGGCGCTCGGTCGAGCCCTCGAGATGGAGAGCGATTTCCTCTTCACCCATTGGGTTCTCGGCGGCGCCTACTCGAAGAGCGGTCGGCACGACGAAGCCATTGCGACGATGGAGCGGGCGACTTCTCTATCGGGGAGAGGCTCCTACTACCTGGGATGGTTGGCCTATACCTATGGTGCCGCCGGGGAGCGTGGCCTTGCCGAAGAGATTCTCGCCGAGCTCGAGGCGCGAGCCGCGGGTCAGTACGTCTCGGCCATGTTCTTCGCCTGGGGTCACGCCGGCCTGGGCGATAAGGAGGCCGCGCTCGGCTGGCTGGAGAAGGCCTACGACGAGCGCAACCCGCTGATCTCGTTCCTCAACTGGCCGCTCCTCGACAACCTGCGCTCCGAGCCCAGGTTCAAAGCGCTGCTGGAAAAGGCGAACATCCCACACATCGATCGAGCAGGGTGAGTTCCCGGACCAGGTGTCTGGCGCGGTTCCCAGCGCCAGCGAATCCAAAATCCAACGACAAGTCAGCCTGGTTCAGCCCTGGTAGCGCTCAACGAGCTCAGAAAAGCGCGGGTCTTCCCGAAGGGCCGCGAAGTAGGGGCTGGCGTTGAGATTTGCGAAGTCACGGTAGTCGAGCTCGAGCGTCCTCTCCAGAGACTGCAAGGCCTCGTCGAGCTCGCCCTTTCCGGCGAAGGCCGCAGTCTCATAGTAGGCAACGATGGCCGTGTCCTTCAGGCCACCCTTCTCGATCTCGGCCAACGCAGCGTCCCACTCTCCGAGAGCCAAATGGACCTGGGCCAGCCCCAAGTGCCCAGAGCTGAATCTGGGATTCTGCTCGAGAGACGTCTCGAAGGCCTGTCGCGCCTCTTCGTACTTCCCCTGGGCGATTAGACCGCGGCCCAGGTGATAGTAGGCACCGGGGAAGATCGGCTGCAGGCGAACCGCCTCGCGTGCCGCCTGGACCGCTCCATCTCCATCGGGCGGCGTCTCGTATGCCAGTGCCCAGGAGAGATTGTCCCAGAAACGGGCTTCCTTGGGATCTAGCCGCACGGCCTCTCGGAGCAGTCGCGACGCCCGCTCGTAGTCGAAGCGGTTGCCCGCGATGAGTCCGAGGGCATGGCTGGCATCCGGCATCGTGGGATCGAGCTCCACAGCCCTTTCCGCCAGCCTCTCGGCATGCTGGATACGGTCTTCGGTGGTGTCGAAGTTTCGATAGATGTCGGACTCGACGAAGGCCCAGCCTGCCATGGCGGCGGCAAAGTCAGGGTCCTGCTCCAGGGCCAGAGCGAAGTGCTCCGCCGCCTGCTGCAGGCTCTCTCGATCGCCCCAACTGCGCGACAGTGACATTCCTCTGAGAAAGGCGTCATAAGCCGCCACGTTGTCGGTCAAATGGCGTTGCACGTCGCGCTGTTCTTCGGGGCTGAGCTCGAGATCCAATCGCTCGGCGATCTTGAGCGCGGTCTTCTCCTGCATGGCGAAGACGTCCTCGAGGTTACCGTCGAAATCCTCCGACCAGAGATTGCGCCCGGTCGAACCGTCGACCAGTTGCGCCGAGACCCGAACCTGATCGCCGGCGCGTCGAACGCTCCCGTCGAGGAGATACTGCACGCCCAGATCTCGACCGATCTGCTGCACATCGCGGGCGGTATCGGTGAACGCTGCAACTGAGCTACGGGAGGCGACCTCCAACCCATCGATGCGGGAGAGCTTGCTGATGATCTCCTCGGTGATGCCGGCGCTGAAGTAGGCGTTGTCTTCGTCGGCGCTCAGATTGTGGAAAGGCAGGACAGCCACCGAGGGTATCTCTGCGACGGCAACCACTTCGGGGGCCGCCGGCTCCACGGCGCTCTCGCGAAACGGCCCCGCAAGGAAGACCACAGCGGCCACCAAGATAGCCAGTGCTGCACCCCAGATCCATGCTGGGATCTTCTTGCTCTCGCCTTTTTGCTCGACCGGTGCAGCCGCCTGGCTCTCACCCGTGGTTTGGAGATCGCGCAGCTCAGCCACCAGGTCGCGTGTGTCGTTGTATCGAGCGTCCGGCTGTTTCTGCAGACAACGTCGAACGACCCTCTCGAGATCCGGTGGCAATCCCTGGCGCACAACCGAAATCGATTCCGGCTCGGTCTCGAGGATCTTGGCCAGGGTCGAGGTCGAAGTGTCACCGCGGAACGGTAGCTGACCTGTCGTCATCTGGTAGAGCAGGACTCCGAACGAGAAGATGTCCGATCGTGAATCCACGTCTCTTCCCGCGGCCTGCTCCGGAGACATGTAGGAAACCGTGCCGAGAATCGTCCCTTGCTGCGTCATCTCGGCCGATATGGGCTGGGCTAGGGTCTCGTCTCCTTCCCCACCCAGCAGCGCCGTCTGCGGCTTGGCGAGGCCGAAGTCGAGGATCTTGACCTGCCCGTCTCCAGTCAGCATGACGTTGCCTGGCTTCAGATCCCGGTGCACGATTCCACCGGCGTGGGCCGCCGCCATGGCTTCAGCGATCTGAGTCGCGATCCGGAGGAGCTCAGACAGAGCCAGTTGTCTCTCGCTCAGACGCTTCTCGAGACTCGATCCCTCGATGAGCTCCATGGCGATGAAGGGCACCCGGTCGACTTCGCCGACCTCGTATATCGTGCAGATGTTGGGGTGATTGAGGGCCGCCGCCGTGCGTGCCTCTCGCATGAATCGGGCCCGCATGTCCTCGCGGGCCAGCGTCTCGTCCGAGAGCACCTTCAAAGCAACAGGTCGATGCAGATCGGTGTCTTCTGCTCCCCAAACCACACCCATCCCGCCTTCACCGAGCTTGGAGGTAATTCGAAAGTGCGAAAGTGTCGAGCCAATCATCCGCCTGATCCCTTCCAACGTAGGTAACAGGATGCGCGCCACAGGATACCGCACTAGCTCCCGTGCAACAGCAGGCCCCGTTGCCACATTCGAAAAGTGCTAGCCTTGCCCACCCAACAAACAAGGAGGTTCCCATGACGATAGCCCAAGCCCTACTGCCCGAGTTCGACCACGAGATGGCCAACACCCGCAAGGCCCTGGAACGGATCCCCAACGACAAGCTCGATTGGCGACCGCATGAGAAGTCGTTCGATCTGCGCGGCATGCTGACGCACATGGCCAATATGCCGAAGTGGTCCGTGATGACCATCAACGAGTCCAGCTTCGACATGGCGCCGGAGGGCGAGGAGCCGATCAAGGAAGAACCGGTGGAGACGGTCGAGGGTGCCCTCGAGATGTTCGACGCCAACGTTGCGGCGGCTCGCGAAGCCATCGCCAACGCCAGCGATAAAACCCTCATGGCCTCCTGGTCCCTGCTCAAGGCCGGCGAGGAGGTCCTGACGTTTCCGAAGGTAGCCGTCCTCCGCAGCTTCATCATGAATCACATGATTCATCATCGCGGTCAGCTGACGGTGTATCTGCGCCTCAACGACCTGCCGCTGCCGGCGCTCTACGGTCCCTCTGCCGACGAGGACGAGTGACCTTCTGACGCTGCGCGCCCGATAGAACCGGTCTTCTCTAATCCGTTCCCGGGTCTGCCTGGAGCTGGCGTTGGTAGTCGGCCTCGTCGTAACTACCCTGTGAATCCTGGATCAGGCCGTCTTCACCGATCAGCCAGGCTTCGTAGCCGCTGAAACGGACCTGGTTGCCCGTGCCTCCGGGTCCGGTGTTGGTGCCCTCGAAGGTCCAGTGGAAGTGGATTCGCCCATCGCGTTCCTCTAGCTTGTCGAACAGCAGCACGTGGTCTGGGAAGCCCGTCATGTACCCTCGGACCACCTCGGTGATGGACTCTCGCCCTGTCGCCGGCTCACCACCGTTGACGGTCAAAGAGCCATCGTCAGAGAAAAACACCGCCACGGCGGCCGGATCCTGGCTGCACCACGCAGCCGTGTAGCGTTCTGCGAAATCGTTCATAGAAAGAAGCTCCCCACCGGCTGCGATGCTGCCGGCAACCACGCAGACCAGCGCGACCGCGACAACGAGACTCGACCGGCTCACTGCCCGACTAGGTGAGAATTCCAGCCTTCGCCTGCTGCTTGGAGTACCAGACCAGAAAGATCGACACGACGAAGATGACCGCAGTCATGATGATCCCTGTCGTGCCGTTGATCTCGAGCCCATTCGACAGGAAAAGCGTGTAGATCGAGCTGATGGCGAGACCGGCCAGGGAGATGGCGAACGCCATGACCGACCACTTGCGGCGCAGGAGGAGTCCCACCGTGCCGACGAGGCCGATCCAAACGGCGATGGCCCAGCCCGATACGGCCCAGGCGGGTATGCCGTAGAAGTACTCCAGCTGTTCCGCGGAAAAGTTGCCCATGTAGGACTCGAGCTTCAGCTGGGTGGCCAGGTAGTCGAAGGCCCCCATGAAGTTCCATAGCAAGGCCAGTACGCCAACGATCCACAGGTGCATCGGTGCTTTGGGGCGAGCCCCAGTCCCAATCCCATCGGCAGCAGTCATACCGCTCCTCCTTCCATTCCTTCGGTTCTTAGAACTGGCGCAACCTTAGCACGCAGGGCCCAGCCCCGGCCCTTCAAACACGGCCCCGAAAGAAGGCGGCCTCTAAGGCCGTTCGAGGTCCGCGGTCCAGCCGAGGACGAGGGTCATGGGATTCATCTTGGCGCCCTGCCCCTCCTCTTCGAGGACTTGCGAAATCAAGATTCGCTGACCGTCGGGCGAAGGGTCGAAGTCGAAACCGAGAGTCTGGAGCCTGAAGTCGGCGATCTTCCGAATAGGGCCTATTCGAAAGGTCTCACTCGAGCCGTCGACCTCAGCAATCCGCAGCTCACCCGTGGGGCCCATCAGGAAGAGGTCCTCGTCGCTTCCCCAGCGTGCGTACCCGGTTTCCTGCGTGGAGACCTGCCACTTTCTGCCACCTTCAGGAAAGGCGGTGACATAGATCTCGTTGTGTCCCGATTCGTTGCTGGAGTAGGCGAGCCATCGACCATTGGGTGAGATTACTGGGACTCTCTGGGAGAAGTTGGAGGCCTGAATCGCCATTGGCTCGCCGCCTTCTTCGAGATCGAGGGCGAACAGGTTGGACTCCCCACCGGAGCCCCACGATTCGTAGAACAGATACCGTCCATCCCCGCTCCAGGAGGCCGGGTACTTCTGCGTGTCGTCGTCGTAGAGCAGCTCCGCTTCACCTCCACCTGTGACCGACTTGACGTAGAGGTCCCCGGTGCCGCTGCGCTCAGAGCTGAACGCGATCCGGGCTCCGTCCGGCGACCAAACACCGATCCAATCCTGAGCCGGATCGAAGGTGAACCGCGTCTTGAGCTGCCGTTCCAGGTCCACCAGCCAGAGGTCCCGATTGGAGCTCCCTGGATCCCTCTTGTTGACCACCGCCGTAGTTCCATCCGGCGAGATGCTCACTTCGGCGTAGGGGTCCGGAGTTCCTACCTCACCCAGCATCTGGCCCGAGCGATCGAACCACTGCAGTTGCGAGTTCACGTCTTCGCGCGGTGTGCCGGTCTGGTAGGCGAGAACTCCGCTCTCGCTAGCTGAAAAGACTCCCAGCAAGGCTCCCTGGTCGCCCCAGACCTCCTCGGCGATTGGAAAGGCATCCCCCGTGAGCTCGAGTTGACTGGCATCGAACGGCCGCGCCATCAGGGTTCGCTCGTACACGTAGAGGAGATGTCCGGCTGCGAACTCGACGTTGGAGGAGCCGGGCATCAACTCCCGGGACTCGCCTGACAGCGAACCGATCATCAACCGGCTGTTTTCACTCGAACCTCCAAAACCGACACGGGCGGCAAAGAGGAAATGCTCCCCATCCGGTAGAAACCGCGGATGCCGGTGACTGTCTTCACCCTTCTCGGGGTCGACCGAGGTGACATCTGCAGGCTCGCCTCCGGCGGACGACACACTCTGCAGGTTTGTGGTGTGCGCTGGCGCGAAGACGATGACCCCATCTGCGTTCCAACTGCCTCCCTTGCCGTTGGGAGCATCGCAGAGGCTCATCGCTGGACCGCCGGCGACTTCGATCTTCTTGAGCTTGCCTTGAGCGAAGAAACCGATGTGGCGATTGTCAGGTGACCAGAACGGATACATGGCCCCCTCGGTTCCAGCCAGCGGGCGAGCCTCGAGGTCGTCGAGGTCACGCACCCAAAGGCTCTTGATCTCTTCCTCCTGCACCCCGAAAACCAGAGTACGGCCATCCGGAGAGACGGCCACGGGGGCAGGATAGTCGGTGGCCAGGTCGTAATCCCCTCCAGTCGGGGCCGGGATGAAGGCGCGGGTGATCTGCTGCGGTTCCGGTTGACTGGCACGCCACAGCGCAAAGCCCAGACCCATTGTCAGCAATGCCAGTGCCGCGACGCCAACCTTCCACAGCAGGCTGGTCTTTGAAGATGCTGCCACAACCTCGGGCTCGGCGTGCAGACTTTCTGGATTGGCCAGCATCTCCTCGAGCTCCAACCGCGCATCGCCAATGTCACGTAAGCGCTGCTCCTGGTCTTTCTCGAGGCAGCGGCGTAGCAGGCGAGTCACTGCTTTTGGAGTACCGGCCGGTAGCCTCTCCCACTCTGGCTCTCGCGCTACGACCGCAGCGATCATGTCGGTGATCGTGTCGCCGCCGAAGGCCTTGCGCCCGGTCAGGGTCTCGAGCAGCACGGCGCCGAAGGCCCAGATGTCCGATCGCTTGTCGACCGGCTTGCCGCGCGCCTGCTCCGGGCTCATGTAGGCCGCGGTACCGAGCAGCACGCCGACCTCGGTCATCCCTTGCGTAAGGGTTGGCGAACGGCTGATCAGCGGAGCGCTGCCCGAGGTCTCTTCTACGTCCCAGGCCTTGGCCAGACCGAAATCCAGCACCTTGACGCTTCCATTCTGGGTCAGCATGACGTTGGCCGGTTTCAGGTCACGATGAATGACCCCCTTGTCGTGGGCCGACTCCAAGGCCAGGGCCACCTGCTGCCCGACCTGCATCGCCTTCTCGAGACCGAGAGGGCCCCGCGCCAGGATCTCGGCGAGGGATTCGCCCTCGATGAGCTCCAGGACGAGAAAGTGGATCGGGAGACCTGGGTCTTGGGCCTTGGGTCCTGGGCTCGCCCCCTCCCGGGCGCCCGCAAGGGGCGCCCCTACATCGGCATCGGTCTCTGTAGGAGCGGGGCTTGCCCCCGCCTGTCCGGCAGATTCAAGGGAATAGATCGCGCCGATGTTGGGGTGGTTGAGGGCCGCGAGGAGCTTGGCTTCACGCTCGAAACGAGCCATGCGCTCGGCGTCACCGGCCACCAACTCTGGTAGCACCTTGATCGCCACTTCCCGACCCAACTTGCTGTCTTCAGCTCGATAGACCTCACCCATGCCACCCTCACCGAGCTTGCCGGTGATCTTGAAATGCGCCAATGTCGTTCCGATCATGCGTGACTCCTCTTGAAACGGCCGTCATGCCGACGGACCGCCGTGGCGACCGAACCTCTTGCGTCGCTGTCGCAGAATTTGAGGCATTCTACTCCAACGCAGGCTGCAACGATGGTCGCCTCGGAGTGAAGTACAATCCAGTAGCACCGCCAAGAGCGACGAAACGACAACGGGGCGAGCTGAATTTTCGATGATCGGACTCGAGAGAACCCGGCCGCTTGGAGCGGAATACCAATGATCGGCACCACCCTTTCTCACTACAAGATCACCGCTACGCTGGGAATCGGCGGAATGGGTGAGGTCTACCATGCCGAGGACACGAAGCTCGGGCGTCGGGTAGCTCTGAAGATTCTGCCTACCGCCATGGCGGCGAACCCCGAGCGTCTGGAGCGTTTTCAGCGCGAGGCCAAGGTGGTCGCCTCGCTCAACCACCCGAACATCGTCACCATCCACTCGGTCGAGGAGGCCGATGGCCTGCAGTTCCTGACCATGGAACTGGTCGAAGGCAACGATCTCGAACGCCTGCTGCCGGACGATGGCTTTGCGCTCTCCAAGATCTTCGAAATCGCGGTGCCGCTCACCGATGCCCTGGCAACAGCGCACGAGAGAGGCGTCGTCCACCGCGACCTCAAGCCGGCCAACATCATGCTGACCAAGGAGGGGCGCGTAAAAGTCCTCGACTTCGGTCTGGCCAAGCTGGGCCTCGACAGCGCGATTCTCCCGGGCGACCACGATGAGACCGCACTGGCGCCAGCCTCATCGACCCTGACCGGCGATGGCACGATCCTGGGTACCGCTCCATACATGCCTCCAGAGCAGCTCGAGGGCCTGCCGGTGGATCATCGTGCTGACATCTTCTCGGTTGGCGTACTGCTCTACGAGCTTGCGACCGGTCGTCGTCCCTTCGAGGGTGCCAGCTCGATCGCCCTGGCCTCGAGCATTCTGCGCGACACGCCACCGCCGGTCTCCGAGATCAAACGCGATCTACCACGCCATTTCGGAAGGATCGTCGAAACCTGTCTCGAAAAGGACCCCGAGCGGCGATATCAATCGGCCAAGGAGCTCCGCAACGCGCTGCAAAGCCTGCAGCGAGAGACGGAAAGCGGCTTGTCCAGCAGCTACCACAGCGGCATCGGGGCTCCTCCCGCGCCCGCGAAGCAAGCACCTGCCCGACACTCCCTGAAGCTCGGCCTCATCGCCGCGGCGATCGTCGTCGCGATGGTGGCAGCCTTCTTCATTCTGCGCCGAGAGGGTCCCCAGCGCGAGACCACCGTCGAGGCGTCGTCCCGGCCAGTCGCCGGCGCGCAGGCGCAGCTGCTGCTCGAGCAGAGCCGAGGCTACTCGCGAGAGGGCGCCACCCTTCCGAAGCTGAAGCTGGCCGAGCAGACACTACGCCGGGCCCTCGAGCTCGAGCCAGGCAATGCCTATCTACAGTCCGAGCTCGCATTGCTGCTGGCCGGGATGCAGGAAGAGTACCCACAGGACGAGCGGGGACAGGAGGCTCTCGACCTGGCAGCAGCGGCGCTCGCCGCCGACCCCGGCATGACCAATGCCTGGCTCGCAAAGGGCGAGCTCAGTCTTCTCGAAGGCGATAGTGAAGCCACGGTGGAGGCGGCCCGGAGGGCCATCGCCATCGACAGCTCCAATGTGCGAAGTCAGGTCCTGCTGGGACGCGGGCTACTCGAGCAGGGTCTCCGGGAGGAGGGGTTGGAGCAGCTCCGAAGCGCTGTTGAGATGGAGGGTGGGGAGATCACAGCCCGGTACGCCTTGGGCACCACCCTGCTGCGAATGGGGCAGCTCGACGAGGCGACCGTCGAATTCAAGCGGCTTCTAGAGTACGCGCCCGGGCACGTCTCCGCGATGAACAACTTGGCGAACGCCTACCTGTACTCAGGGCGGTACCTCGAAGCCGTGCCCCTCTACAATCGTGCTCTGGAGCTGGCGCCCGACGAGACCGTCGCAACCAACCTGGGGACCGCCTACTACTACCTCGACCAGATGGAAGAGTCGCTCGCTGCCTACCTGAGAGCCGAGGAGATCGACCCCGGCTATCCGACAGTCCAGAACAACATAGGCGATGTCCACGCCAAGCTCGGCGATCACGATTCGGCCCAAGTTTGGTACCTGAGGGCGATCGAGAGCTGCGACCAGCACCTGGCTGCTGGCGGGGATCGGATCTCGCTCTCAGGGATGCGGGCCCTGTTCGCGGCCAAGGCCGGCCGCTACGAAGAGGCCATCAGCGGCATCGAAGGCGTCCTCACCCAGACCGCCAGTGTCCCCGATGAGGCCGAGCTCCTCTACTCGGCCGCCCAGATCTATGCCCTCGCCGGCGATCGGGACGAGATGCTCGACTATGCCGAACAGGCTATGAAGGCTGGCTACCCTCGGGAAGAGTTCCGCCGGGCCCCTGAGTTCGCGGACTTCCAGGACGATCCCGAGTTCACCCGACTCATGGTCGCCAGCTTCGACGGTTCCTGAAACCTCGACTCGCTCGCTCGCCAATGCGGACGGCCCCCGTTACAACCGTTCCGTCATACAATAGGCGCCAACAAGTTCCGTTACATCCTGCGATCGGAGCTCAACTTGCGGATTGTGAAGACATCCGCCGGCTCGAGGAGTTGACGAATGATTGGTGAGACTCTGGCTCATTTCAAGATAACCGGCAAGCTGGGCGAGGGCGGCATGGGCGAGGTGTACCGTGCCGAGGACACCAAGCTCGGACGCGAGGTGGCGATCAAGGTGCTGCCCGAGCTCTTCGCGCAGGATGCCGAGCGCATGGCTCGCTTTAGCCGCGAGGCCCAGGTGCTGGCATCGCTGAATCACCCCAACATCGCCGCGATCTACCAGGTCGAGCACGACGACGACCACAACTTCCTGGTCATGGAGCTGTGGAGGGCGAACTCTCGCTGAGAGGATCAAGCGAGGCCGATTGTCCCTCGATGAAGCCATGACCATTGCCTTGCAGATCGCCGAAGCCCTGGAAACGGCCCACGACCGAGGCATCGTGCACCGGGACCTGAACCGGCCAACATCAACTTCACCGAAAGCGGCAAGATCAAGGTTCTCGACTCCGGCCTCGCCAAGGCTCTCGAGTCCGGAGCCGGTTCGGACTCGGATCCGAGCCACCCCTCTCTCTCCCTGTCGCCTACCCTGACTGCGCAGATGAACACTGGAGCCGGGGTGTTGCTGGGCACTGCTGCCTATATGAGCCCCGAGCAGGCCCGCGGCGAAGCCGCCGACCGCCGAGCCGACATCTGGGCCTTTGGTGCCGTTGTCATGGAGATGCTGACCGGGCAGACCGTCTACGCCGGCAAGACCATCTCCGACACCCTGGCCGGAATCCTGGCCCGCGAGCCCGAATGGGAGGCGCTACCCGCCGACGTGCCTCCGGTCGTCCGCAACCTGCTCGACCGCTGTCTCCAGAAGGAGATCAACGATCAGCTCCAGGCCATCGGCGAGGCTCGAACCGCCATCGCCGGCTATCTGGCCGATCCTGAGGCTGCCAAGGCCCAGGCCGCCACAGCCAACTACGCTCCGCTACCCACCTGGCGCCGGCTACTCCCCTGGGCAGTCGCCGCATCGGCCATCGTTGGGGCCGCGACCATCGCCTCTGGCCGCAAGACCCAGTTCCTCCGCAGCCAACGACGCGGGCGTCCATTCCGGCTCCGCCAGGGGGAGAGTTCAATCTGGGCTCGGACTACCCTGCCCCGGTGGCGGTTTCCCCGATGGGCCACCTCGGCCTTCGACATCCGCGGTGAGGATGGGGTCGAACGGCTTGGATCCGCGACCTCGACGATGGAATCCAGGCCGTTGACTGGAACCGAAGGTGCCCTCTACCCGTTCTGGTCCCCGACAGTCGACACATCGGCTTCTTCGCCGGCGGCAAGCTGAAGAAGATCGAGGCGACCGGTGGACCGGCCATGGCCCTGTGCGAGGCGTCCAACGGCAAAGGCGGCGCCTGGAACGATGCCGGCACCATCGTCTTTGCGCCGAGCCACAACTCTCCTTTGCACAAGGTCAGCGCGGCAGGAGGAGAGTCGGTCGAGCTCACCGAGTTCGACGCCAAGCTCGGAAGGACAGCCATCGTCACCCCGCTTCCTGCCCAATGGCGACCACTTCCTATTCGTGGCCCGGGCCGGGGGCGGTGGAGCCGGTTCGAACAGCAGCATCAAGATCGGCTCGTTGGCGGGCGAAGTCAGTGAGCTGATGCCGGCGACCTCCAACGTCGAGTATGCCGCGGGACATCTCCTCTACGTCTTCGATCAGACGTTGATGGCCCGACCCTTCGATGCCGAGACTCGACAAACTACCGGCGACGCCTTCCCACTCGCCGAGAACATCTATGTCGACATGGGAGCGGTTCTCGGCTCATTTTCCGTCAGCGACCAGGGGACCCTGGCCTACCAGATGGGTTCTGCCCGTGAGTCGGTACTGGCGAATCTGCAGTGGAGGTCCCGCTCGGGCGAGATCCTCTCCGAAATCGGCACTCCCGACTCCTACATCGAGGTGCAGCTGTCACCCGTGGGCAATCAGGCCATCGTCAGCAAAGCCGACTTCGAAAGCGGCAACACCGATCTCTGGCAGCTCGATCTCGATCGCGAGCTGGAGACGCGTTTCACCTTCGAACCGGCGCAGACTACTTTGTCGCCTGGTCCCCGATGGGAATACGATCGCCTTCAGCTCCAACCGATCCGGCTCGTTCCAGCTCTATGCGAAATCCATGACCGGCGGTGGCGAAGAGCAGCTCCCGATCGCAACACGTCTTCGAGGAGCTTCATCGCATCGATGCCCTCGAAGGTTCGGCTCAGATTCCACACCGGATCCAGCTGGGTCGGATTCAGCTTGCCGAAATGGAGGGTGAAGACGAGCCGGGCCAGGCTGTCGGTGAGCAGCAGCTCCAGGTGGACCCGTGCGGTCGGATCGTCGGACTCCCAGTCACCCCGCTCGAGCCTGGATCCGATGGCTGCGAAATGGTAGTCACGAGGATCGAGACCGTGACTCTCGACATCGCGCACCGCCGCCAGCAGCTCTTCGACCATCGCGCGTCGCGTCCAGGCCAGATGGAAACCGAGCCGCTCGTAGAGAACTGGAATCAGGCGGGTTCCGGCCAGCCGCGCATCGCCTAGGTCGAAGCTGCCCTCGACCTCGATGCGCTCCACTGCCTGACGCAGAACCTCCTGAGAGCGGTCGAGGGGGTCGGCACCAGCGCTCGAAGCGAGAACCAACCCAAGAGCCGACACAGCAAGCCAACGCAGCCGGCCAGGGCCAAGAACGGAGCGGCAATATCGGGAACAGAGCATGACAGCAGTTTATAGATGTCACCTGACATCGACCAAAC
>CAVQNG010000020.1:0-15029 GCA_963713825.1 uncultured Acidobacteriota bacterium | reverse complement strand
GCGTGAGCTCTTGGAGCGATTCGGAGAGGAGTACGAGGCCTACATGGAGCGGGTGCCGCGGTTCGTGCCGCGATTCGGCTCCCCGTGATCGAGGTTTGACCGGGCGGACAGTCCTCTCGGGTCGCGACTACTCGATGTAGCCCAAAGAGCGCAGCTCACGCTCTGTTTCTTTGTCCAAGTGGACCTCGGTAGAGCCTTGGCCGATTCCGAGCTCTTGGCGATCCGTCGGCCTTCATCGACCTCCCGATCTAGCGCTTCGGACAGCTCCAGCGTCAAGTCCGGCTCGAGCGAGGCCAGGTTCTCGGACTCATCCGGATCCACAACCAGGTCGTAGAGTTCTTCACGGCCGTCTTCGAGATGCCGGATGTACTTGTAGGACCCGCGAAGCAGAGAAAGCTGCTGGCCAAAGTACTTCAAGGCACCACTGACGATCGGCGCCTCTGAACGCTCGAATGAAGCGGATGTCCAATATGGCACCAGGGATTCGCCGAGCGGCAGGGTCGAGCTTGCAGCTGGCACCTGCGCCACTTCCAGCATTGTGGAACGGATGCTGGTTATGGAGACTGGAGTAGCTATCCGCTTAGCCTCGTACGGAGCGGCCGCGGAAGTCCTGGGAGGCTTGATGATCAAGGGGACTCCGATAACTTCGTTGTTCAGGGCGTGCCCATGTTCGAAGCCGCCGTGCTCCCAGAACTCCTCCCCATGGTCAGAGCTGACGATGATCAGGGCGGGTCGAAGAGTCGAGTCGCTTGAGTGTCGAGAGGAATTGACCGATCTCGTCATCCACATACCGGATCTCGCCCTCGTAGAGCTCCGAATCCACGCCGATGAGCCCGGCCGGGAAATAACCTGCCCGACCGGACGTCTATCACCTGGTCGAAGCGGGCCCCGACCGCTCGAGGTCTCGACTCCTGCGGCAAGAACTCGGCCGGTGGCTCGTACGGAATGTGCGGATCGAAGACATGGAGCCACAGGAAGAAAGGCCGCCATCGACTCCCCTCGACCATGTCAGCGGCCGTCGAGTGAGTTTCTCCGTTGTCGCTTCGTCATCTATTGCTTCGGGAAGATGGTTTCAGCAGCTGTGTTCCGAGGGAGTTGGCCAGGTAGGTCCTGGGGTAGAAGCGGTAGTCGTCGAACCCTCTCGAGAAACCCTTCGAGGCCCGCAAATGCGCGTTTCGGACCACGCCCAGGGTCGGTAACCCTTTCTTGGAGAGCCTCGGCGATTGTCGGAAGCGGCGGCCGGTCTTGGGCTGTGTTCCGGCGTCTGGTGGACCAGGGAAGAGACGCCAGTCATGATCGAGGCCATGGAAGGAATGGTCCAGGGGGACGAGGCAAGGTGCGCTCGAATAGGACGCTCTTTCGGGCCAGTTCATCCAGGCTTGGAGTCAGGCCTGCCTCGCTGCCGTAGCTACCCAGAGAATCGGCCCGGAGTGTGTCGATCGTGATCAGGACTATCGGTGGCTGGTCAGATGGGGTGGTGGAGGCTGTTGCCTTGGATCCAGTCAGGCCTCGGTACCTCGCTCCGATGACCGCAAGCGATGCGAAGAAGAGAATCACGAGGCCCAGGGCGAGCCATCTGAAGACAGACCGTCTCCGAAAGTAGGTAAGGACGAGAACTAGAACAGCCGCAGCGAAGCATAGGATCGTCAGAACCGAACCGGCAGACAAGATTCCCTCGACCAGAACGATCTCCGTCAGGAGGAAAGGCACCAACAGAATCAGGAGTGCGGTCGTCAACAGAAGCAGATCGTCGAGGCTGATGAAAGTCGGGTCTTCTCCCCGCGGCTCGAGCCCGAGTTATTGAACCCATCAAGCGAGCGACGACATAGGCGCCAATCGCTGCAACGGTAGTGACTGCCAGCAGACGCAGAACTGAGTTCAAGTCACCCAGCAACAACCGTGAACCCGACAGGTTGAAAAATAGGACCCACAGAACAATGAACGAGATCCACGCTGCCACCCAGGTACTCTCTTCGTCCCCCGCCTGCGCACGTGCAAATCGTCCGCCGATCCCTAGTCCAGTAGCGACCAGGATCAAGCTAACGAAGAAGAGAAACAGCAGTGGCCCTAGCAGAAGATCCGGATAGAGCTCGTGGGGCCGGGTTTCGAAGGAGGTTCCAGTTGAAGTCCAGCAGGGCCGCGGCTAGGCCAGTTAGCAGAGCGATCGAGGGCCAGTAGTTCAGAAGCTCGGCTCTGTGGTACGTGCTTCGCATCATACGGTGGGCCTATTCTCACTTCCAGGCACCAAGATTCTACTTGTAATCGAAGAAGCCCCGAGAGTCTGCTCGCTTGTTTACTCCGGCACTACGGTCGAAGAAAGCGGTTCTGCAAGCGCCCCGGGCTCTGCTGTCGAGACTTCGAAAGCCTTATAATGTCGCCTCGGTAGTCTGTTCGACCTCAAGGGATCAATCATCCAATCTCCGAGATTACTTCAGGCAAACGTAGGTTCATGAGTATTCGAAAGATGGTCGCTAGCCTTGCGTGGGGTGCCCTGGTGGGAGCCTCGATCGGTTGCCTGGCAGGGCTAGCCGAATTTGCTTCGATCTTCGCATTTTCCGATGGGTCCTATGCGGGCAGCTTTTCATTGGCCTACCGCCATGTGGTGTACCCGTTTGCCACCTTGGGAGCGTTGGCGGGGGCTGTATCCGCAGCCGTGGCGATCGCACTTGTTCATGCAAGGCCACAGAAAGGCCTTCTCGAATCCAGAGTCCGAGCTTCTACGATTTCCTTTCTTGTTGCTCTCTTCGCATTTGCCTACCTTCTGATCGGACTGCGGCTGGCAAAGTGGGCGCCGAAAGGGCTCCTTCTCAACGGTCTTCTTCTAATCCTTTGTATTGGGGTTGCTGGAGCGGCATCGTTCACTCTCCACCGGTGGCTACTTCGTATCTCGGCAAAGGGGAGATGGGGCTCAGGCAAGCTGATCTCTGGGAGTCATGCTGCCGCGGCTTGGATGGCGCTTTTCGTCCTGGTCATGATCTGGCTGCCTCCGGTGGTATTAGGCGAGCGATCCGTGAGTTCAGCGGGAGCGGTGAACAGTCCTACACTTGACCGACCCAATCTCATATTTGTTCTGGTCGATACCCTTAGGGCAGATCACCTGTCGATGTATGGCTATTCACGAGCTACGTCACCGAACCTTCAGGCCCTGGCGAAGTCAGCCGTCACATTCACCCAAGCGTCGGCGGCGTCTTCGTGGACCAAGCCATCAGTGGCCTCGATTTTCTCTGGGCTGTATCCAGTAGCTCATAAAGCGAGGACAAATCAGGATTTTCTGTCCGGGTCGGTACGCACTCTAGCCGAGGCGCTCAGGGACGCTGGATATCTGACGATCGGAGTCACGGCAAATCCGCTGATTGCTCCCACGTTCGGTTTCACCCAGGGATTCGTCGACTTCAGTGCCCCAGAGACCGTTAGTCCATTTCGATTCACAAGTGTTGGCCGAGTTGCAAGGAGCTTGTCGAACCAGTTGCGAGTTGCGGAATCGAAGGACCGAGAAGTTCAACCGGACGGCGCCCCGACCGGACAAGGAGGAACAGGGGTCCGAGTAGGACCGAACGAGTCGGAGAGGAGTGAACTGGGTAGATCGCTGCGCTCGGTTATTCGGAGATCGACGAATCGAATCGCCGAGCTCGCTTTCGGAGAAAAGGTCGGAGCCCTGCCACCTGGAGATGGGATTACGGACATCGCCCTGACCATGGCGCGAAGGCATCGAGAGGCTGGACCGCTCTTCCTCTACGTGCACTACATCGACCCACATGTTCCCTACTCGCCGCCACCACCTTATGACGGAGCGTTTTAGTCACCAGGACGACATACCGATACGCCAGTCTGGCGTGGATGCGTTGAGTATTGGTGCTTCAGAGGACGACCGCGAGTGGATTGGAACGTCCGTGGACCTCTACGATGGTGAGATTCTGTTTGTCGACACCCAGATCGGAAGGCTTCTCGATGGCTTGGAGGAGATCGGTCTGCTCGAGAACTCGATGGTCGTTGTGACCTCGGATCACGGCGAGGAGTTCCTGGATCATGGGGGCACCAAGCACGGCAGGACCTTGTATGAGGAGGTGCTGCGTGTTCCGCTCTTGATTCGAATGCCCGACCTGTCGTCGGCAGGTCGAACCTTCGATCGGCCGGTTGGGCTGGTCGACCTCATGCCTACTGTTCTCGAACTGGTAGGGGCGGAACCACCTCGATCGATCCATGGACGAAGCCTGATTACCGATCTGTCGAGCGGCGCTAAAGAACAGCTGTCCAGTCCGTACTTCGGCCAGGTGCTGCAACTCGAGATGGCTAGGGTCGACGATCTGAAGATCATTCGAAATCGGAGTCAAAAAGGATCCGAAGAGATCTACGATCTGGAGGCGGATCCGCTCGAACGAGTCAATCTTGCTGATCGGCGCTCAGACGAGATACAGGAGTTGCTCATGCTGATCGAAGAGCTCGATCAAGATGCCATGATCCTCGGTCCGAGCATTCAGCAGCAAGAGGTGTTCGAAGAGGAGAAGGCGCTCGAGGCGCTACGGGCATTGGGCTACGTCGAGTAGCCAGGGAGTTCAAAGCAACAATTGCTGTCAGTCCAGATACCCAGGGCTCTAAGATCTTCGATCGTTTCTTCTGAGAGCACCTGTGCTTCAGGTGACGCAATCTCTCCTTCGTCGGCAACCGCTTCATAGGCCTGCAGAAGATCTTGGAGAAACCGACCTTGCTCGAAGCTCGATTGATTCTTCGGGGACAATTCCTTAGGGTCCACTTTCAGATCGAAGAACGAGTCATCGGACCGTGCGACAATCTGTCTGAGGTTGAAGAGAAGCCGGTCGATCGAGGAGAGGTGAGAAGGCGGATAGTTGCCCCTGATGATCTTGAGGTCGCCGTGAATCAAGCTACGCCCGTTGCCCAGATGAGACGCTTCTGCAATCAGCGCCCTGTCTTCAAGGCCTCTGCTGTTGTCGCCCCGAATCAAGCCTGTCAGGCTCTCGCCTTGCATCTCTTCTGGGCCAGAAACACCTACGAGATCTAGGATCGTAGGCATCATGTCGATCAGCTGCACCCGCTGATCGATTACTGCTCTTCCGGCCCCCCTGGGAACCGCAGAATCCACGGGATGCGCAGCATCTCCTCGTAGAAGGTGAAACCATGTCCGGTGCCACCGTGCTCGAAGAACTCTTCGCCGTGGTCGGAGGTGACAATCACCATAGTGCTGTTCTCGAAGCCCTCCGATCGAAGGTAGCCGAGGATCTCTCCTACGGTTCGGTCCGCCTCTGCTATCGTCGCGTCGTAAAGGTCACTGATATAAGTCAGCTCATCCTCGTTCAGGCTGAAGAAGCCATTGGTCAGAATGAAGTTTCTCAGCTGCCGCCTGTCGCTGAATCGGCGGGCTGTGTCGGGTTGCACTGGCCGCACCCACCTGTCATCGAACTCCTTTGACGGTTCGTAATTGTGAACCTCGTAGGTGTGAAGAAAGAGGAAGAAAGGCCGCCGGGAGTCCGATTCGAGCCACTGTCGCGCGTTTCCCCAGAGATCGGCAAGGAGCCCCCCTGTTTCGAGATGGTCAAAGCCTTGCTCGAAGCCGAACTTCTTTCCTTAGAAAGGAACCACCCGTAAATGCTCCGGTGCGGTAGCCACTGTTGCTCAGCACCTCGGCCAAGGTTGTTCTCGGACTGGCTCAATCTCTCGACCTCCGTGGTAAAGACAGGCGACAGCTGCGCTCCGTGAGCGGACGGCAGAAGCCCAGTGATCATCGACATCTGAGCCGGTAGCGTCCAGGGAGCCGTCGAATAAGCCCGACTGAAGACTACTCCGTTGGCGGCTAGTTGATCGATGCGAGGCGAGATCGGCCTGTCGTAGCCGTAGATTCCGAGTCGGTCTGGCCTCAGTGTGTCGATCGAGATCAGAACGACATTCCATTGGGTGGAAGAGGTTGGTTCGGAATTCGAGCTACTCGTTGAGGCGATGTGCTCCTGGTTAGATGCGGAGTCTACTCCTGGTCCTGTACTAGAGGCTTCGTTCCCGGTTAAGTACAAAGGAGACCCGGGATCAATAGCCGAAACGCCCGCCCACAGCAAAGGACTGGAATCCAGCCAGTGGGTGATTCGAGGTGATCGCGCCAAGTATCGAGATAGAACCACCAGCAGTCCCAGCCCTAGCAAAACAATCACTGCATCTGTGACAAGACTGATGGGTGCCATGCGAAATCTAAGAAACCGAACGTTCGCGACGAGCAGAAGTGCTGCGGTTAGGAGGCCGACAGAAGGAGCTGGGAGCATAACGATGCACGCCACTGGTGATTCTCTAAATCGGCTAAACAAGCGCAGCAGCAAGAAGAGTCCCAGGCCCAGAGCCGCCGCAGCAAGAAACTGGACGACGAGTAGCCCGTGTCCCACGTTTCCCGCCTCGACCAGGGTTTCCAGAGCGGTGGGACTCGGACGGACTTGATAAGAATCGGAAGAGTCGATCCAAATTACCCCCGGGGCGAGGAGAACTGCACCTGGGAGAGCGCCGACCAGAGCTTTTCGCAAGATCAAGCCGGCAGTGCACCCGTCCTTAGGTAGATTTGGGTTCATGGTTGATTCAAGTCGACTCATCTCATTCGTCCGATATTCGATTCTGGTGAGGAGTATCTAGTTCAGGCCTTCGACTGAATTCTAAGATTCGGAATGCCGGGAAGTCCCAATTGCGTTCCCAAAAAGACAGAGGCTTCAGAAGCTCCTCAGCTCTCTCCAAGCCACCAGGAAGCAAGTCCTCACGGTTGACTACAACTAGGAACTTTTCCCCAGGCTTGGTGTATTCAGTAACAAGTTCTGCTTTCTCGGGATTCGGCTTCCATCGGATGTCCAATTAGTTCGGAGAGCCGTAGTACTCGAGCAAGGTAGGGCTGCCGAGAAGGAGAACAACCGGGACGGGCTGCTGTTCGCGCAAGAACTTGGCGACCCCTCGATAGTCACCTCGTCTATGAGCCTCGTCATTGTAGTAGTGGTTTAGCGAGACGAGGTTGAGGGCCAGCAGTGCGACGACCGACCCTGCACCGATTCTCTCTCGCATCACGTTTCCGCGACTGGAGGAGCAGGAACAAGATAGCCAAGGGCCATTGCGAGGGGAGGCAGGAGGACTGTCGAGTGGCGCGGCAGCCAGTTCAACTTGGTCAGGTAGGCGAACACCAGGAGAACCAGAATTCCCAGGCCCAGCGCTTTCAGGATGTAATCGAATCTCGGTCGGTTTCCATCAGCTGTATTCGAAGTATCCACTTTCAAAGCCAGGACCGTTGAAAAGACGAGCCCGACGCAGACGATGCCAAACACGAGCAGACTCGGCCAGCTCTGTTGCAGGGCGGCTCCCCAGGCTCCGAGTCTTAGCTCGACCACTGGAGGCCCGTAGGTGGTTCCCACCAGAAGACCGTACAGAGAGAAAGCTGCATTGGCGAGGATCGAGTTCTCCGTGCGGCTGACGACGGCTCTGTCACCTCCGCCATGGGTGCCTGCCAATGCATAGAACGCGAGGCTCGGGATAAGGGCGAGTGCCGGAGACGATCCAGAAGCTCCACTCTCGCGGTCTCTTGCCGCGGCTCAGAAACCAGGCTCCGCCTGCGGATACGATGTGGAAGGTGAAGAAGAGGCTGGTCAGTCCTCCCAGAAGGCTCACGGCAGAGGTTGGAAGCAGCAAGGCTCTCGATCGATCGTTGGTTTGCGCTGAGTCGTCGAGGAGCCTGCCGATCAGGAACCAGTGCAGGGCGCAGAGCAGCAGCAGCAGGCTGTAGGGTCGCACCTCCTGGCTGTAGTAGATCGCGAAGCTGCTCAGGGCCATGAAGCCGATCGCTGCCAGACTCTGCTTTCTTATCGAGAAATCTCCGAGCAACAGGAACGAAAAAGATCAATGCAAGCGTCCCAAGGATGCGTCGACAGAGACCTGAGAGCCCACTCGGACGAGCCGAAGAGCTGCCGCCAGAAGTAGAGCAGGACGAAATAGAGCGGCTGGTAGCGCTCGCTGGTCCGGGTGGTGCCCAGCCTGTCGAGGACGTTGCCGAGTAGTCCCCTTGGCTGAACTCCAGCGACACTCCTTCGTCGTACCACAGGCTCTGTCCCGTGAGGTCGTAGAAGCGAAGAAAGAGACCGCCGACCAGCAGCAGCAATACCAGGGTCCCATAGACCCTGGCTCGATTGTGGTCGGTTGCCAAGGCTCCGGTCACTCGTCGTCACCGATGATCTGTTCGACGATAAAGCTCGGCCGCTTCTTGACTTCGAGGTAGATGCGACCGATGTACTCGCCCAGGATCCCCAACATGATGAGGATCAGGCCACCGAGGAAGAACTGTCCGACGACCAGGGTCGCGAGGCCGGGGGTTTCGGTGGCGTAGCGGCCGAGGATCGGGAAGTCGAAGATGCGGTGCAGGACAAACAAGATGCCGATGAAGAAAGACGGCACGGCGACCAGGAAGCCGACCCAGGTGGCGATCTTCAAGGGCACGAAAGAGAAGCCGACAACTCCGGAAACAGCGAGCTGCACGAGGTCGTTGAAGGAGTATTTCGCATCCCCACCGGCCCGCTCGGGTCGGTCGTAGGGAACGCCGATCTGCCGGAACCCCGCGTAGGCTCGCAAGCCCCTCAGGAATCGGGCTTGCTCAGGCATCTCGTCCTTGATGACCTGCACGACCTTGCGGTCCATTAGACAGAAGTCGCCAGAGTCGGCCGGGATCTCTACGCTGCTCAGGCCCCTCAGTATTCGGTAGAAGAGCAGGTAGCTCCACCGCTTCCAGAAGACCTCTTTGCGGGCCTTGCGGACTGCGTACGCCACATGCCAGCCCTGCCGCCACTTCTCGAGGAACTCCGCCACGAGCTCCGGCGGGTCCTGCAAGTCGGCATCCATCAGCACCACGGCGTCTCCTCGGGCATGATGAAGCCCAGCCGACAGGGCCGACTGGTGTCCGAAGTTTCGGGACAGCTTCACGATGCGAATCTCTGGATTCACGGCGGCCAGACTCGTGAGAATCTCGACGGAGCGGTCCCTCGACCCATCGTCGACGAAGAGGACCTCGAAATCCTCGCCCTCCCACAGGTTTGCTGCCGACTCCTCGATCCGCCGCCACAGCAGCGGCAGGTTCTCCTCTTCGTTGAAGACCGGGATGACGAGTGAGATCACGTGCCCTTCTCCTGGAGGTAGTCCGCCGCGATTCGAGCGGTCTGCTTGGCGAGCTTGACGCCGTTCGAAACCTGGCGGTCCTGAGGGAAGATCTGGGCCATGGTGCAGAGTAGCAGATTCGGCAGGGGGGTCCGTATCTCCGGCACAAGGGCGGAATAGCCCGTAGTCACAACCGCCTGGGCGTAGTCGGCCTTCCAGACGAGTGCTCTCTCGACCTCTTTCGAGGAGAAGCTCGGAAACAGTTTCTGAATCCATGGCAAGTAGAACTCGAGAAGCTCGTTGGCCTCCATCCCGAAGCGCTCGTCGGTGGCTGGGCAGTAGGCCGAGATGTAGACCAGGCGCTTGCGGTTCAAGTCTGCGGGGTCGACCCAGTTGGTCTGCTCGATGATCCCCACGAAGGGAGCGTCGGGGTCCATCACGTTCGTCCAATAGAACTGCGAAAGCTGCCTGGGCAGCACTAGCACCAGGCACACGTTGCCGAGAAATTCGATCCTTGAGAGTTGGTTCGCCAGAGCTTCTGTGCTCGCCGGTAGGAGTTTGTGAAGGTCCGGCAGCTGTGCTCCAGAGACGACGAGATCGGTCGGGAACGTGCCCTCTCGCGTGACGATCGAGCCGATTCGGTCTCCCTCTGTCTCCATGGCCTCGACACCGCTCGACAGGTGCACCGTGGCTCCGGCTTTTTCGATTTCTTCCATTAGCCGGTCGAACATCCGACCGAGGCCGCCACGCAGGTAGCCCAGGACCTCGTGCCCCTTCCGATCCCGGGAGCCACCTCTGTCGACGAGCTTCGACCACAGCCAGGCGGCCGAGATGTCGCCACTCAGGTCGCCGAACTTGCCGTGCAGGAGAGGTTGCCAGAGGACTTCAAAAACCTTGGAGCCTGCTGTCCTGCGAATGTACTCCTCGGCCGAGATCGCATCCAGCTTGCGCCAGTCGCGGACCGTTCTCGCATGGACCACCATTAGTCCCAGCCGAATCCTGTCGATGAAAGGCAGCGGCTGGAACTTGAGGATGTCGATTGGAGAGGACAGCCGGTAGGCCTGCTGGAAGTAGTAGCTTCCGGTGTTGGCGGGCCGCCACATCAGGTCGTCGCTCAGGCCGAGCTCTGCGAGAAGTCCGATCAGGTGAGTGTCGCCTTTGAAGATGTGGTGGTAGAACTTCTCGACCGTGAAGCCCTCGGCGCTGAAGCAGCCTGCGAGGCCACCAGGGCTAGCATCCTTTTCCCAGACGTGAAGCTCCAGGTCTGGCCGCTGCCTTACAAGGTGGTAGGCCGTCGCCAGACCCGAGATGCCCGCTCCGATAATGTCGACTCGCATGGCAGGAGGTAGATCGTGTCAGTGACTGGTTAGGTACTCTCGAGGTCCGAACATCAGGCGCTTGGAAGCATGAGTCGGCGTGAGTTTAAGGTTTCGACATTCGCTCCACAAGCGAATCAGTAACCCATAGCTATATCCCGTTGAGCCCATGTCGAAGACGAAAGTGCGAAAGTGGTCTACCATACCGTCGCCATGGAACGTCGATATCGAGCGAGCATCCTTGCCCTAGGCCTCGCCGCGGCCTTACTGGCAGGCCTGCTCTGGATGCTGCGGGACGACCTCGCTCTGCTCGGCGAGTTGGAGGTCCTGTGGCCGTGGATGATCGGGGCGATTCTCCTGACCGTGGTCGGAACATTGCTCTCCTTCCTTCGCTGGTACTACCTCGTCAAGGCCCAGGGGCTGCCCTTCACGATCTTCGATGCGCTGCGCCTCGGCCTGATCGGCACCTTCTTCAACTTCCTGATTCCGGGTGCGGTGGGAGGCGACCTGGTGAAGGCCGCGCTGATCGCCAGGGAGCAGAGCCAGCGCCTGATCGCAGTCTCGACGATCGTGGTCGATCGCGTCGTGGGCCTGCTCGGTCTGCTGGTCCTGACCGGTCTGATCGCTATCTTCTGGTGGGGGTCGATTCGGGAAAGCGAGCCTCTGGTCGCGCTGGCTCGCTGGAACCTGGGGCTACTGGGTCTCGCGCTGGCGGCTTTGGCTGTCTTTCTCCTCTGGCGCTGGCCACTCGGGGACCTGGCATCTAGAACTCGGAGGATTCCGAAGCTCGGCCCCCCACTGGCTGCTCTGGTCGACGCAGCTGCTTCGTTTCAGCAGACCAAGGGTGCCGTCGTTGCCGCACTGCTGCTGAGTGTCGTTATCCAGGCGCTCTTCGTCGGCTCGCTCATCCTCGGCGGTCTGTCGCTTTGGCCTGATGTGCCGCCGTTGGCCTCCTATCTCGTCGCCATTCCATTCGGCCTGTTGAGCACCGGGATTCCGTTGACGCCGGGCGGCCTCGGAGTGGCTGAGGTCACCCTCGAGGCGCTCTTCTCCTTCATCGGGGCTCCGGCCTCCTACGCCCTGCTTATGATGCTCGGGTTCCGATTGGGGCAGGTAGCGACTATTGCGCTGGGGGTAATTCTCTACTGGATATCGCCGGAAGTCCGAGGAACTGCCAAATCACTTGAGGGATAGGGTTCTGGGGAATCAAGTTGACTTCTGGATCTGGTTGCCCTGCACCCAGGTGGGCTCGACTCTCTATCGAGCGTCCCACGCGCCGAGGCCTACTCGATGTATCCGAGAGCCTTGAGCTCGTTCAGATCATTCTCATCCAGCTCAATCTCCATTTCTTGGTGCTGCGGCAGTGCCTCCGACTCGTAGGTCGCGATGTGCTGGATGGGAAACTCTTCCCAAAATGCCGGACTGACAAGCTCTGTCGCCACTCTCCCGTCCATGTCGAGCGGTACCGGTAGGCCAAGCAGAGCTAGGATTGTAGGAGCCACGTCGTAGATGTGGAGACGCGTGCGCTCGCTAGAGGGTAAGGTCGGCCCCCCGGCCATGAGGAAGATCCCATCCGGAGCCATGTCGTGGGCTCGGGTCGAGTCGTCCCAGCCATGGTCGGATACGATGATCACGACCGTTTGCAAGTCGGATCCATCGTCTAGGAGATCCAAGGTCTCACCGACCAAGTCATCTGAAAACAAGTAGAGGTTCTCCACCGATGTGCGGAATCGGCGCTCAGGATGGCGATCCATCTCTGTGCCGGGAAGGTCGATGTGCTTCCAGCTTAGGTGGTGGATCCCGTCCACGCTCTTGTAGAAGACGGACGCGAGACGCCAGTCTCGAAGCACCGGGAAGACCTGGCGGGCGAAGCCCAGCGTCGAGAGATCGCGAGCCATGGGTCGCCAGGCTGTCCGGAACCAATCCTCATGATCGTCATGGAACTGCCCTCGCGACTTCTCATCGATACCTGTCGTATCCAGCAGACTAAAGAGAAGCTCGAGATCCTCGGTGTCAGGATCGACAACCCCGGGAAGCAGTTCTGGTAGGACAGACGGTGTAGCGAGCCCCGGGTCCGACCGAGAAGCGCCCTTGCCTCTTGCGAGGTGATCGGAGACTTGAATGCCGTTCTCCGAATAGGCCGGATAGCTGATGTACCAGCTCAGCGTAATCGCCGGCAGACCCTCGGAGTCGCAAATGTCCCACAACTCGAGTGATCGGATGTCACCGCTGAGATAGGAGACGCTAGCCAGTTCCATCATACGGCTGGCCCAGCGGACTGCTAGCCGCGACGCTTTTGTTGCGGTCTCCAGTCGCTGAATTGCCACGGCGGATGATGGCAGTCCGAACGGCATCCGTGTACGGGTGTGGTCGAAGACTCCATGTTTCTCCGCTGCCTTGCCGGTAGCGATGCTAGTCCAGATAATCGGTGAGAACGTCGGGAGGATTGTCTCTAGGTCGGCAGTCACGCCGCGCGCCATTAGATTTCCCAACACAGGTAGCCGCTCGGCTCTGACCAGTGGATCGACAACTTTCCAAGGTACTCCGTCGAGGCCAATGAGAAGAACTCTGACTCCAGTGTCGTGTGGCTTCGGTTCGCTTTGGGAGATTTCCGCTTCAATGTCGGGCGCGGAGTCGGTTTCTAGTCCGATGGCCAGGCTTGCCAGGCTGAAGAAGCCGAGCCCCAGAGCTGAGACTGCTACTGCCATCGAGAAAAGGTGAGCCGAGCCAGGCCTGGCGCTGTCTCTCCTCGCTACCAACCCCAGCAGGAGAATGGCAAGACCGAGGATGCCGAGCGTGATCGCTGTCCCCGCGATGCTCCGGGCGCTAGAGAGCGCCGCGCTCCGGTAGGCGGAGACAGAGCAGACAACCAAGAGGACCCAGGGTCCTGCCGCTATGACGAGTCCACGGGGCAAACCGAGCCAACGTGCCGCCAACCAAGCAAGCAGGGAGCTGAAGGCCGCAATCCCAGCATAGAAAGCCGACGCGACGAAAAGCAGAATCAGATGTGCTGCGCCCATCGGGAATAGCAGGTTGTCGCGTGTGATTGTGACGGCCTCCCAGAGTCCGAGACCCGCCCCACACAAGAGGTTCGCGATCAGAGTCGAACGCAACAGGGTCCAAAGTCCGAGTTGGCCTCCAGAAGCGCTGTCGATTGCCTGTGAGCTATTCATGACTGGTGGTGGATTGTGCCAGAGACCTCGAGCCAGCGCCAGGACCGAGCTTCCGCCTGATGGCAAAAGCAGAGCGCTCGACGGCAAGTCGACGCGGCAGAACCCATGATGACCGGTTGGGGTTGGAGTCCATGGGGCACCTCTAGCCTGAGTATCCATAGCCAGTGACCAATAAGATTGACGGAATCGGATATGTAGGGTATCTATTCGGAGTCAGGCGGCCGGGGGGGCAGCAGCAAGGCGGCCTGGGACGGGTACCCGGCGGATGAGGATCCGACGAAAGATCATTTTTGCATTCTGGAAAGCCACAGACCTGGTTCTGATGGTTTTGGCTTTCGGTCTGTCGATCTGGGTCTCGATTCTCCAACCCCAAGGGATCTCGTTTGGCAAGCTCCTATCTGTCCGGCTGAAGCTCTCCAACATCTTTCTATTTCTAGCCTTCCTGCTGTTGTGGCACCTGTGCTCTCGTGGCTCGGGCTGTATCGGTCCCACAGATTACAGAGCTATGGCCGGGAGGCCTTGGAGGTTTTCAAGGCGACATCGATAGGGACTGTCGCCATCTTCAATGCCGGAATCCTGTTCGATATTCAGATCATCACAGCCAAGTTTACGATTGTCTTCTGGGTTCTCAGTACCGGACTGACCCTGCTGTCACGCCTCATGTTGCGAGGAGTCCTGGAGTCGGCTCGACGGCACGGCCGAAACCTACGCAATGTCTTGATCGTTGGAACGAACGAACGGGCCCTGGCATTTGCGGAGCGACTTCGGGCGCACCCCAAGCAGGACTGACGGTTCTGGGATTCGCTGACAAGCCCTGGCACGGATTGGAGGCCCTGGCTTCCAAAGGAGAGAAGTTCGTCTGTTCGCTGGACGATCTCGAGTCCTTTCTCAGGACCACCATCGTCGACGAAGTCGTCCTGTGCCTGCCGGCTCCGTCCTGCTACTTCGACTCCGAACGAGTGGTTGAAGCGTGTGAAAAGCAGGGCATCACGGTCCGCTTGCTCGGGGCCTTCTTCAACGTCAAGCTCGCGAGCGCGAGAGTCGAAACCTTCTACGATCAGCCCTTGATCACCCTGTCGACCGGCAAGATGGAGGGTGGGCCGGTTGCTGTCAAGAGGATCCTGGACATCGTCGTCTCCGGTACCCTGATGGTCTTGTTGGCTCCTGTATTCCTCGGGATCTCTCTGGCCATCAAGCTGGGCTCGAAGGGCCCCGTACTGTTCGTCCAGGAGCGCATCGGACTCGGCAAGAGGCGCTTTCCCCTATACAAGTTCCGCACCATGGTGACCGATGCCGAGGCCAGGCAAAGAGATCTTGAGCACCTCAACGAGGTTAGTGGTCCGGTCTTCAAGATCGAGAACGATCCACGAATCACCAAGCTAGGTGGCTTCTTGAGACGTACCAGTCTCGATGAGTTGCCCCAGCTGACAAA
>CAVQNG010000019.1:0-32962 GCA_963713825.1 uncultured Acidobacteriota bacterium | reverse complement strand
GAATGGTTGCCGCGCTGGATGCGAAGACTGCTCTCGGACTCCTAGAACCCCTGAGAGTCGCCGCAGCCCCAGCTTCGATCTTTCTCAGCAGCGCACCCAGATGAGGCCAACTCCCTCCATTATCACTGCCGTAGCAGCAACAGCCGTAGTCCTGGCTCTCGTAGCACCCCTCTACTACCTGCTGCTTTTCGATCTTCTGCTGGCATTCCTTCCCGGACATACGAGCATTGCAGGCATTTTGATGGATCCAACGGATGTGATCTTTGCCGTCTTGGTGGTCGCTCTCCTCCTCAGGAGACCAGGGGCTTTCCGGATAATGGCAAGAGACACACCACTGTTCTGGCTATGGGTGCTGCTGGGGATCTTGATGTCCATCACCTACCTTCTCGCACCGGAGAACCAACAGCATCTCACCGCTTTTCATCGGGCTGTCTATCAGGTCTACCGATCGGCATGGAAGCCGATTCTGTACTTCCCGTTGGCAGCACTGCTTTTGAGCACAGAGCACACGGTCGAAGCAGGCTTTGCTGGCAGTCATCATCGCAGGTCAAATCTGCGCGCTCATAGCACTGCCGGAAGGCCTCCAAGGAAACAGGGCTGAAGGCCCTTTCCAGACAGGCAACGGCCTCGGTGCAGTTCTGATCGTGCCATTCATTGCATCATTCGGATACGCGTTTGTTGAACGCACTTGGAAGACAAAGGTGTTCTATGGAGTCAGTTGCCTACTTCTGGGGCGCGTACTTCTCTTTTCCGGGTCTCGAGGGGCGGTCGCCGGGGTGGTGGCAGGTCTCGCTGTCATGTTCTGGTTCCTCTTCGCCCAGTACAAAGGAAGAGTCCGGCTCTTGCGCCTGATTCCAGCCGGACTCATTGCTCTACTTCTGTTGTTTGCACTCAAGCCAGATCTCCTGAATCGGCCGACAGTAAGGCGAGCCCTCACCTTGACCAACCCAATGGAAGAAAACACCTTACAATGGCGGATGGAAGAACGCTGGGGCTTCTACTGGGAAAAGGCGTTGACAAAACCATGGATCGGCCATGGCTCAGATATCGATCCCACGATCAAAGAAAAGGGCGGTGCCAAGACACCGCACAACGGATACCTGAGTCTTTTCGTTGCCTACGGCTATCCTGCTGCCATCCTCTATCTGACTTTCGGCGTCTTGGGTATAGTGGGAGGACTCAGAGCCTACCGCAGCTCGTCCTTCACAGAGTCCTCATTCCAGACTCTCCTCGTTGCGGCAGGATTGGCTGGGATTCTGGTTCACAATCTCGCTGACTCTCTTTTTACGCATGTCCCCTACGTCAATCGAGTCTACTGGCTGCTAGCGGCCCTGGGAGCGACGGCGCTTGGTGCGATGAGAGAGGAGACCGCTCCAACGGAGGACCCCGGTTCTGTTGGCCCCGAGGTGGCCACGGTTGAGAAGGGACTGGCTACCTAGCCCTCGAAATCGGGATCGATACCCGCAATCCTGCCCGGAACGCCAACGAGGGATTACCAGGTTGCCCATGCCAACATTCCGAGAACAGCCGGTCCCGCACGGTCGAGGTCCCTATCGAATCGCATTCATGGTCAACGCCTTCCCGACGCCGTCCGAGACTTTCATACTGAATCAGATTACAGCGCTCCTTCGACGGGGTCACAGCATCCAGATCTTCGCTCGCCATCCGGGCACGGATGTGCCCGTTCATTCTGGGGTCCACGAATACTCGTTGCTGGACAAGACCACCTACCTGCCAGCCGTTCCAGAAAACTACCTCATCCGCGCTCTCAAGATCGTCTCGCTGACCGTTGGCAAGGGCTCCCGGAGCCTGCTTCATATTCCGACCTTGCTCAATTTCACACGGTGGAAGCGCCAGGCTCTGTCGCTCAAGCTACTGTACGCAGCGCTTCCGTTCCTTGATTCGAAGAGCTTTGACATCGTCCACGCTCACTTCGGCCAGAACGGCCTTGCGAGCGTAGCTCTTCGACAGGCAGGCCTGTTCAGCAGCCCAGTCATTACGAGCTTTCACGGCTACGATGCGACTCGCATACCCATCGAAATGGGTTCGGGCTTCTATGAACCTCTGTTCTCTCGGGGAGATGCTTTTACAGCCAACAGCTCCTTTACGCTGAGCAACATGACTCAGCTGGGCTGCCCTCCCGAGAGAGCAGTCATCCTCCCAGTAGCCGTCGATTCTGAGAAGTTCCCCTACAGAGATCGCTCCGGGCGAAGCCGATCCGAATGCAGACTGCTCACGGTCGCCCGTCTGACCGAGGTAAAAGGCCTGAGGTACGGTATCGAAGCTGTAGCGAAACTTGTAAAGAGAGGAGTCTCGATTCGGTATGACATCGTCGGTGAAGGAGAACTGACAGAGGACTTGCTCCAACGTGTAGCAGATCTCGGTATCGAGGCCAAGGTGACCTTCCATGGCTGGAAGACCCAGCAGGAGATCCTGCACTTCTACGACCAGGCGGACATCTTTGTCCTGCCGAGCGTTACCACTTCGACCAGTGAGCAAGAAGGACAGGGGCTGGTTCTCCAGGAAGCGCAATCTACAGGCCTGCCCGTAGTGGCTACCAGGAGTGGTGGAATCCCAGAAGGGATTCTGGAAGGAGAAAGTGGATTCCTGGTACCAGAAGCAGATCCGGCGGCTCTTGCGAGCCAAATATCCACTTTGGTCGTCAGTCCGGAGCTCAGACGGCGAATGGGAGACTGCGGAAGAGGGTTCATCGAGGGGAGCTTCTCTTCGGAACCACTGACCGATGACCTCGAGAGCATTTACGCCGGCACTCTCGAAGGGTGGCCTTCACGGGCATCCAGAACGATGTGAGCTGCCGATGAACCGACGGATCGCTCACTGCATACATGGACTTGGACTCGGGGGTGCTCAAAAGGTCCTCGAGTCCATCGTTACTACGCTGCAAGCGCCCGACCTCGAGCACTTTGTGTACTGCTCTCTTGATGGCCCTGTTCGACAAAGACTGGAGAATTCTGGTGTCCGGGTCACTATGGTCCCTCGATATCTTCCCAAGATCGACCCTCCCCTTGTCCTCAGACTCTCGAAGTTGTTCAGATCCGACAAGATCGACCTGGTCCATACTCATCTTTTTGGCGACAGCCTTCACGGATTCCTGGCGGCCAGTCTGGCTGGTCAGATGCCTGTTGTGATGACCCTCCATAACAATCAAAGGCGATTCAACCGCTTTCAGCAACACGGGTATCGGTGGCTTCTGCCTCGTTGTGCGGCAGTCGTGGCATGCGCCCAGTCAGTCGGCTCCTCCTTCCTGGAGGATCAGCCAGTCCTGGTCTCAAATCTGACGGTGATACCCAACGGGATCGCCATCAACACTCCCCAGAAATGAGCCCAGAGGAAACAGCCGACCTGCGCGCCGATCTTGGCCTGGCCCCCGACTCGCGCGTCCTTACTGCAATGGGTCGATTCGTCGACAGAAGGGATACTCGTTTCTGATCGAGGCCTTCGCAAAGCTACCAAGGTCACTTGCAGGCCACGACTCAGCTTCTTCTCCTGGGACAGGGACCGCTGGAAGCCAGCCTCAGACACCTTTCTTGCTCGCTAGGTCTCGAGAATAGGGTCATCTTTGGCGGTTATCGACAGGACATTCCCGGGATTCTAGGGATCGCCGATGTCGTAGTTTTCAGCTCCCTATGGGAAGGATTGCCGATCGCGCTGTTAGAGGCCATGGCCTCTGAGAAGTGCATCGTTGCTACAGACATCGAGGCTTTCGCGACGCAGTCGATCCCGACCGCGAAGCGTTGCTCGCGCCTCCGGCTGATCCGGTGGGGCTCAGCGCAAAGCTTGAACAGGCATTGTCGGACTCGCACCTGCGGTCGGACCTCGCAGCCCGGGCCCGAACGCGCTTCCTGAAGAACTTCACTGCTTCGAAAATGGTGCGGTCTTATGAGAAGCTCTACAGAAGTCAGTTTCACACGGGCCCTATTTGATGCGTTACTGCAACCACCCCAACTATCGTTGCCAACTCGTCTGCGGCCGCTTCAACTCCTCTAGAGCCATCCTTGGTCAGCCGAGGGTTCGACTTCGAGCGCAAACCCGTAAAACCACACCCAAAATGTGTGTAAAGAAGTCCACAGCCATTTGTGGAGATATGCGGTTTCATTCATGGGACGGCTCCCAGTTGATCGAGACCGGAGACTCTGAATGCAGCAAGCACAACGGTTGTTGCTGGTAAGTGTTGTAGTGAGGTCGAAAAGGGCCAGCAGAATGTGGCTCCTCTGGCTACCATTATTCTTCTGTATTTTGACTGCCCATTCCTCTCCGATGGCTGCTGGAAGCGAAAATTCGGAAGACACCGAGTTGCTTCAACTTGCCCCTGTTGACAATTCCTCTTCTGCTCTGCCGGCACGGGGATATCAGTCAAGACCCTGCGGCTTCGATCTCAATCACAACGGTGTCATCGGTGAAGCAGCCGACTGCAACGTCTGTGACGCCTCTCAAGTCAGCGGCAAGATCGTCGCAAATACTGTGGATCCCGACGGGGATGGGATCGAGGAAGACCTCATTTACGTCGACTGTGACGACGGCAGCAATTTCAATTATTGCGGCCGTCCGGGTTTCGGCCTTGCGGCACCATCGAATACGCCTGGGACGACGATTGCAAACGGTCCGAGAGGCGGGGTCGAAGACATCGTTTGCTTTACTGGCACTTGCACGCCCGATGCCTTTCGTTTTCCAGAAGCGTTCAACGGGGTGCCAGGATACTGGACCAAGCCGAAGACCGGCTCGAGACTCGAGATTGGCAATTTCCGAAGGACCCAGCCATGTTGGTCGGCTGGGATACGATGACGACGAGTAGCTACCCTCCCTTCGACCCCGACGACACACTCCGTCCTGGACGGCTCAAGATCGAGCTTGAGCCTTCAAGTTGAACGCTCTATAGGCCACACTCCTACTTTGAAATGGCACACTTCATGGCTCGCGACTACGGGATCATACGCCCAACACGGAGGGTGGCGGTTTCACCAGTCTGTTCAGCGTTACTCGGGAGACGTCCCACGGACATCTCCACGATCTCAGCCTCCGTGGGATCAACAAAGATGCAGCTCTCTACTCGCCGAAGATAACCTTCAGCTGGTTCAACTCGGGACACTCCTCAATATTCGCTTTGACTAACATCGAATCTCTCGACGAAGGCTCATACACCTTCAGAGGTGCAGCCAGCCTGACAGGTGAGGTCATCGCAGGGCCTTGGAGATTCCAGAATCTGACAATCACAGCGCATGGGTGCGACGAGAAAGTATGCGATGGTCGAGCAGTTAAGACCGCCTGGAAACTCTGGGGGTGGGCAGATGGAATCGAGATTCTGGACAGCGTTCTCGACGGAAACGTAAAAGCTTGGTCGCCCTATCGCCTCACCGCCATCTACATTGACTCTCACACCGTGGATTGGGACATAGTCAACAACGAAATCTTGGATTGGGGGGTGGGTCTTGGCTGACGGAGAGCTACCTGACGCCTATTCTTTGGCACAGAGATACACTGACGACATCGTGATTAGTGGCAACCTCATTCTCAATACAAAGAGGGATCGAAACATCTCGATTTGGCTTGATGATAGCGGAGGCAACAGGGAAGCCATTCGAGATATGTGGATTGTGAACAACATGATCAGCAGTTCCCTATCTCCAAAAGCTCACCTTCTGATCAAGCAAGGTAACACTGATGGACCTTGCGTCACGAACATCAGAGTCATCAACAACACTTTCTTTGGCAGAGCCGATGACACGATTCGAGTCGTTGATCCTGGGTCTGACTTCCGATTCGAGAGGCTTCGCTTGACAAACAACATTATCGCTGGCCAATATCCAGACGGTACGAATCTTGACCTTGCCTACTTCCCACTCTACTGGGACTCTGATTTCAACATCCTCGATTCAAGAGCAGACCTGCGCTTAGAGGGCATACAGTTTTCGTCCATAGGGGATTGGCGTGCCTCTACTGGAGGCGACTCGCACTCTCGGAGCTGCCAGTCCGCGTTCAAGTCTTCACCCTTGGATCTCCACCTTGCCAGCGCCGACACCTGTGCCAAGGACAACGGAGATGCACTCCCCTATCTCATCTCGAGTGATATGGAGCATGAAACCCGGCCATACGGAGCCCGGTGGGACATTGGCGCCGACGAATGGAACGGCGGCTTCTTCTGGGACTCATTAGAAACCGGCGATCTTTCCAAATGGTCGGATCAAGTTCCATAAAGATCCCGAGACTACTCCCACTTGCGGCGCATCCAAGGCGCCTATAACCTAAGTGCGCCCGCTTCGGATCTCTTCGGTGAGATGAGGCAATAGGCGGTAGTTATCTGTTGCGGAGCCTAGGCCTCTGCCTCAATGTCTGTGGATCCGACTCGAACCGTGGAGTTAGGTTGCCCGACCAACACCAGGGCAGAGAATCTGCCTGCTCGCCCCTGGCATAGTGAAAAGGCTTGAGGTGGCCCCCTGAAACGGACTCTCAAGAGCCCTATTCGAGGCTGCACAAAAAGGGGGCCCAGGATGGTACTGAACCGGGAGTCATGAATGCGCTCAATTGACGCGGTACTGCGAAGATTCTACAGAAAGTTCCTCAAGCCAGATTCAGTCCAAGCGCTGAAGAAGAGAGGGCTCACCATTGGGAAGCGCCCCAATATCCAATACGGAGTCGACATCGACTGGAGTCACTGCTGGCACATCTCGATAGGTGATGATGTGACCCTTGCTCCGCGCGTCCACATTCTCGCTCACGACGCTAGCACCAAGAAGCACCTTGGCCTGACGCGTATCGGAAAGGTCGAGATCGGGGATCGTGTCTTCATCGGCGCGTCGTCGATCGTGCTCCCTGGCGTGACCATCGGCAGCGACGTGGTCATTGGTGCTGGGAGTGTGGTCTCACGGAACATCCCAACCGGAGTCGCAGCCGCGGGAAACCCAGCAAAGGTCATCTGCAGTCTCGATGATTACCTTTCGAGACGGAAAGAGGAAATCGCAAGAGTCCCATGTTTCGGAGAGGAATACACCGACAAGAATCTACCCACAGCAGAGATGAAGGCCGAAATGAACAGCCGAATGAACGATGGTATTGGCTATATTGTCTGATCGATAGCCGGCCTGCTGAAGCTCTCTACTCACACCAGTGTCCCAGAACCACCCATGCATATTACCTACATTCATCACCTTTGCAGAAGCGACACTGCCATGAATCACGTGCTGCAGTTCACTTCTGCTGCTGAAGACCTCGGGCACGAGGTGACTGAGCTTTCACTGAACTCCCAACAAGAGCTTCCCAAGGCCCCGCACGCTCACAAGCCCGGGAACGGAAAACCCAGATTGCTGAGCTATCTTCTCCATGAACCGAAGGAAGTACTTCAGAACCTCCAGAACCTGAAGCGAGTGCGGTCTGAAATTCTCCACCACCGACCCGACGTGGTATTGCTCCGAAGTGATTTCTTTGCCTTCACGCCGTTGCTCGTCAGCCGGGGACTCGGGCTTCCAGCCGTCCTGGAGGTCAATTCGCCTTCTTCAGAGTCCCGCATCTACTTCGATCAATACCTTCATGTTCCTCTGGTCACCAGTTGGATCGAGAAGTGGAAGCTCAGAGCAGCAGATCAGATCACGACTGTCTCGAGTGTCTTGAGAGACCACTTTGTCGACCTACACGATGTTGCGGTGGACAAATTCTCTGTAGTGCCGAATGGAGCAGACTTGGATCGATTCAAGCCCCAGACTTCGCCCGATCCTGAGATTGCCTCAAGAATCAGCGGAGGTCCAATAGTCGGCTTTGTCGGTTCGTTCGAGAAATGGCATGGCCCAGAACTGCTTCGCGAGATGGTGCTGCAAGTCGCCAAGGCTAGACCTGAGAGCCGGTTTCTCCTAGTAGGCGATGGACCAGGGAGGAAGGAAGTCGAGGAGCAACTCCACTCCCTCGCTAGCCGAGTTCATTTCACCGGTCGGGTTCCTCACGAGAGAATCCCAGGAATCACTGCATTGATCGACGTAGCTGTAATGCCGGAGTCCAACTTTTATGGCTCACCCCTGAAAGTGATCGAGTGGATGGCAGCGGGAAGAGCCATCGTCGCCCCGGACTACGGCCCCCTCTGTGAGGTGATCGAATCGGGCAAGGAGGGTCTGCTCTTCCGTCGTGGCCAGGCCGAAGACCTTGCCGCCTCAGTCATCAAGCTGGTGGACGATCCCGGGCTCCGTCAGCAGCTTGGCCGGTCCGCGCATCGGCGCGCTCAGGAGTCCCTGTCGTGGTCCCACAACGCAGCCCGAGTCATTGATGCTTGTGAGAGAGCGATTGAAAGTCACTCCCACCAGGCCATGCGAGTTTCATGACCGCTCCCCTTCTTCGCCGTGTCGCTCTCCACTCCGCAGCTCTTCTTGCAGCTGGCTCAGGGCTGACACGGACGCTCAAAGCAAGACGCCTGCGAAGGCGAGATCATCGAGTCTTCATCCTTGGAATACCACGATGTATCTCCGGACGGCTCCGAGTTCGAAGGAACAATCTCGCAAGCTCGATTTCGTGGTCATGTCCAATGGCTAAAGAAGCAGTTCCAGATAGGAACTCTCGAGCAGGCCATTGAGCGACTGGCTTCAGATGCAGAGCTCGACCACGATCTAGTCGTCCTGACCTTCGACGACGGCTACGAGGGGAATTTCACCGGAGCCTGGCCCGTCTTGAAGACGGAAGGCGCACCTGCAACGATCTTCCTGACGACAGGCTTTCTCGATGGTCAGGAGCTTTGGTTCGATCTGGCGAGGCGATGCCTGGCCTCAGCTCAGACCTCGCCTTCTTCGCTTTCAGATGAGGCTCGCGAAGCCCTATTCACCCTCTATGGAAGCTGGCCTCAGAAGCGAGATCCCGAGAGCCTCGTACAACGGTTCAAGTACTTGAATCCAGCAGATCGCAGCTCTCTGCTCGAGAAGCTCGAGAAGTCACGCCTGGAGCTGGCTCCCAGGGCAAAGCCTCTCACCTGGGAGCAGGTTAGGACGATGCAAAAGGGTGGCATCGAATTCGGTGGGCATACGGTCACCCACCCGATCCTCTCCCTTCTGTCCCGAGAGGAACAGCAATCGGAGGTCCTGCTCTCGCGCCAGCGCATCCAGGAAGAAACGGGAGTCCTGCCGACGAGCTTTGCCTATCCGAACGGCTCTGCCCGAGACTACACACAAGACACCATGGAGATCCTGAGCCAAGCCGACTTCCAGTCGGCCTGCACCACCCAAAAGGGCTCGAATCGGCCCGGATGTGACTCGTTGGAGCTTCGCCGGATCGGGATTGGCAGCGACCCGACCTGGGTCATCGATGCCCGATTGTCTGGACTGTTCGACGAACGAGCCAGGCGGCTGTTCTCTAACCTCCGCTTCTAGAGAAGCGGCCTCTCAAAGCCTGCTTCACCGCGGCCAGCTCCGCTCCCTGGAAGAAACCGAGGAGGAGCAGCAGCAGGGGGAAGGCGACGAGGCCCCAGAACAAGTACCAGGCGATCCCCACGGGTGTGGCCGCCGGTGGCATCACCAGAGCAGTGCCGTACGACGCCGAGCCTGCAAGGACAATCTTGAAGAGGCGCGAGTATTCGTAATCCACCGGGTAGAACCGTTGCGCGAGCAACCATGCTCCGAGTGCAGAGATGAAGAAAGAGACCGTCGTGGCTACAGCAGCTCCCATCATGCCGTAATGAGGGATGAGCAGGAAATTGAGGGCAATATTCAGAGATGCAGTCAAGCCTGAGAGCATTGGGAAGTACCTGGTCTTCCCGGCTATGTGAACCCCAGGGTTGAGGCAGAAGAAGATCCCGGTGAAAGCATAGCCCAGGGCCACGAGCGGCACGACCCTGTATGCCTGCTCATAGCCCTCACCGACCACGACTGGAACGACAGCTCGACTGAGGACCGATAGCGCCACAACAGCGCCCGCCAGGGCAGCCGCCAGGTAGGTCAGTGCTCTGGCATAGGTCGCCTTGTGGCCGGGTCGGTTGCTGATCGAGAAGGCCAATGCGGGCCACGCCAACTGAAACGGCCATACGATCAGGAACTGGATCACCATACCGAACTTGTAGCCAATACCGTAGACGGCGACTTCATCGAGCTGGCTGAAGAGATTGAGGATGTACCGATCGGACAGATTGTTGATCCATCCTGTCAGGACTCCCGGAACCATCAAGAGGCCGAAGGTCAAGAGCGGCTTGGTCAGCTCGAGCTCGACTGCCAACTCGGACCGCCTGGAAGCGAGCCAGATAGCGGCAGGAAGCGCCACAATGTGGGAGATCAAGTTCCCTAGCAAAACTCCTTGTACACCCATGGCGAAACGAACTACAAACAGGATATTCAAGACCATGGCCGTAAGAAACTGAACAAAGACCACTGTGCTGTAAGCGGTGGCTCGCTCTTCCGCTCGCAGGCCGGCAAGCATCAGGGCGTTGACGGTCGAAAACAACCCACTCAGGACCATGATCCGGACCAGATCCGCGGCCTCTCCGCTTCCAAACAACAATCGGCTGAGGGGCTCTGCTGAGAAAAAGAGCAAAGAAGTTCCGACAACCAGCACGGGTACACCGATGAGATTGGCCGTACTAAGGATTCGCGCTCTACCTGTCGCTGAATCCGCATCCCGGTGGTAGCACTTCATGATCGCCGCTGGAAGCCCCAGCGCCAGGAGCCCGAAGGCGACCGTTGAGAACGCCGTCAGGAGCTCGAGTACACCGTACTCGTCCGGCTTGATGAACCGCGTATAGATGGGGATGAGCAGAAACGCCAGACCCTTCTGGGCCACAGACGCGGTTGCGTAGACTCCTACCGAGGAGCCGAGACGACGAAAATCGGACCTGAGATCGCTTGTCATGCTCGACTATGCCGGCCCCTGGCCCTTGAATGCGCGGGCCAGATTCCGGAACACCTTGGCGACATGGGCCGGTCTTACGCTCCTGATAACCCGAGGATTGAGCTTGCGGGCAGATCGCAGCAGAACATCTTCGATCAGACGTCGACGACGCCATTGAGCTTCACTCACGCCGTTGCGAATCGCAGCGTTCGCCCGATCCAAATAGCGCTGGGCGACAATGTCACCCAGAGTAACCCTACCGTCCGTGAACCGGAAAGCTCGGGTCTCAAACCCGAGCAGCTTCGACTTTGACAGAGTCAACTCGACGACAAATGAGCTCCGGGACCGCTCGGTCTGGCGGATCGCCAGCTTGCCATCGATCTCGAGGTCGGTGGTCGCAGCATTGCCAAGGTTGTAAACGATGACACCATCCTGGTACCCCTCGACGCCCTGAACCACATGGGCATGATGGCCCAGAACAGCCGTGGCGCCTGCCTCGATCATGCGCCGTGCCTGCCGCACCTGCTCTGGGGAGGGCAGATTAGAGAACTCGACGCCCCAGTGGACCGACACCAATACGTGATGAACCTCTGACCTCAAGGTCTCGATGTCTGCCAGAGCTTTCTCGAGGGAAAAAGCGTTCACGCCGTAGCGGTCCGCACCCGCCACATGCGAGGGCATAGTATCCACTGCGGTATACGCCAGCCAGCCCAGCCTGATGCCATTTCGCTCCAAGACCAGGTAGCGGGAGGCACTCGCCTCGTCAGTCCCAGCACCGAGGAAACCCAGTTTCTTAGCCCGCAGCAGATCACAGACAGCTTGAAATCCCGAGTCGAAGCAGTCGAAGGCGTGATTGTTCGACAGATTCAGGAGATCGACTTCGAGGATTCGAAGAGCCTCGTCGATCGCCTTCGGAGAACCCACAAGTCGAGGCTGCTTCCTGATCTCTCCATCACTGCCGGGAAGAGTAACTTCCAGATTGGCGAAAAGCAGATCGACGTCTCTTCCGCAGGTGTGCCAGGTCTCCGAGTGCCTCTTCGAGCCGGCGTTGCTCCTGATACCCGGTCCATTCACCAGCCAGCATGAGGTCCCCCAATGCAGCAATCCTCACAACCGACTCCGGGGTCTGCGACATGGAGCGGACACTATCAAACGCGCCCCTGTTTCGGCGGACGTCCAACACCGATTCCATTGTGAGCCTTGCACGCCCATGAGAAAATAGCCTCGATCCTGCCCGAGGTTGGGAATTGACCGCGACCTCGACCTTGGAACTCTGCGTGACAACTCCCTACCGCGTCCTTTTCCTGATCACCAGCAGCGGCACAGGAGGAGCTGAGAACCTCTTCAAGGAGCTCATCCTACGCCTCGACCGGAGTCGGTTCGAGCCGCTCCTCTGTTCGCTTAGAGCTTCAGGCACTATGGCGAGAGAGGTCGAAGCCAGCGGAGTTCCGGTCTTGTCCCTCGAGATGTCGGAGCGACCTCATGCCACCGAAATGATTCGAGCATGGTCGCAACTAAGGAGGCTGTTTCGAGATCAGTCGATCGATCTAGTGCAGACTTCCCTCTACCGGGCCAACGTTCTGGCCTCGATGGCAGTACAGATGAGCCAGAACATGCCGAGAATCGTTACCAGCCAGCACAGCTTGGCGCCGCTGGCCGGGACCCTCCCCGTTCTCATGACTCGGCAGTCGCACCGGCTCTCGGATCGTGTGGTCGCGGTCTCGGAAGCCGTGAGCAACTACATGACTCATTCCGAGGGCGTCCCCTCCGAACAAATCGTCGTGATCCCGAACGGCGTCGACACGAGGCGATTTCACCCGACAGATCGAGATGAGGCCCGGCGGTTCTTTCGGCTTCGAGCCAGACCCGGGTTCGACCGAGCCCATCATCGGTGCCGCTGGTCGCCTCACCAAGGTCAAGGGCTTCGACATTTTGATCGAGAGCGCGAAGATCCTCGTAGAGTCGGGAAGGAACACGAAGGTCTTGATCGCAGGAGAGGGCCCTGAACAGGACTCTCTCCAGAGTCAGATCAGGGAGACGGGCCTCGAGGACCGCATTCAGCTGCTCGGACTTCAAGAGGATATGTCTGCGCTGTACTCGGCCTGCGACGTATTTGTGTTGTCCTCACGACGTGAAGGCTCTCCAGGCGTGGTGCTCGAGGCGATGGCTTCTCAGCGTCCCGTTGTCGCCACCGCCGTAGGTGGGGTACCTGAGATCATCGAAGATGGCCGGTCAGGAATCCTCGTGCCCTCGGGCCGAGCAGATTCCTTGGCAGGAGCTGTGGCGCGGCTTATCGACGACAAGACGGTCCGACGGCAGATCGCTGAACGAGGGCGCCAGCGTGTAGTCGAGAGGTTCGACCTCGACCAGATCACTGCTCGCTATGAGGAGCTCTACTCTGGAGTGCTCCAACCAAGGCGTACGAACCAACCTAAGGTAGGATCGCCGTACTCACAAGAAAGCCCGACCATCACAGTGGTTCGAAGCACTAAACCTGCAGAGGCTATGACAACACCCAGCGGCTATCGTAGAGGAGGACGGAGCGTCATGATCGCCGGACTTCTCCTGGTCTTGGCACTCATCGGACTTCGACTGGTCCACCTGAATGCGGATCCGCCAAACTCACTTTGGACGGAAAGCTTCGGCCCCTTTGTCGACGAGGGCTACAAGACTCTGGACGCTCGTAACCTCGCCCTGTTTGGCAAGACCCACTGGAACCCTGAGGACGACTACCCCGGTTGGCTGCCCCGGAGCCTGATAACACAGCTCAGTTTTCTGGCAGCGTTTCGCATCTTGGGCCAGGAGATCGGAAACGCTCGGCTGGTCACCGTGTTTTGGTTTCTCGCGATGCTTCTGATCTTTCTTTGGGCGACCTCGGGCGCCTACCGCCCCAGCACTGTCTACTTCGGGCTGCTGCTCCTGGGAACGAATTTGACGCTGTTCGCGTTCTCACGACTTGCGATTTTCGAAATTCCGATTGCCTTCTTGCTTCTCGTGGCACTCCTGACGCTCAAGAAGCTGTCGAAAGAGAATCCAATTCTGTCTCTAGCAGTAGTCTTGCTGTGCCTTCTGGTCGGCGCCTTCGGCATCAAGGCCTCTGCGCTTCTCTACTTCCTGCCTGTCATGGCGGCTGTGGGTCTGGTTTCTGTAGTCCGCCTGCCAAACCGAGTTCAAAGGCAGGTAGTCCTCTTCTCGTCGATTGCGATCTTTGGCGCACTTCTCATCTACTTCTTCGACTTCTGGGCGCCTCGCCTCGATTGGGACTTCGCACGCATCCTCAGAGAGTCTCTTGCCAGCCCCGCGGCCTGGGCTCACCCGGTCCTGGTGGCGGCTACTTTCCTCGCAGTCGGACAGGGTCTGTACGACGACTGGCGCAACTTCCTTTCGAGTTCTTACCGCCTTTCGCTTGTCACCGTATGCGTACTGGGCCCACTGATGCTCAGCCTATTCAGCTACAACCCCCTCCGATACTACGTGCCAATTCTGCCGGTCTACATTCTGCTGGTTCTTGAATGGCTTGAAGCGGCACCAGCGGAGCATGGGCTAGGAAGCCGGAATCAGAAGCTGGCACCGATCGCCAGCGGTGCAATGCTGTTGGTCGCCCTAGTTGCGGTCGGTCTCGCCTTCAATCGTCTCGTATTGGGTTGGATCATTCCAGAGCAACACGCTGATCCCTCGTACGTGGCACCGCTGCGATTCACACAGGTACTTCTGATAGCTGCGGCTGCAGCCCTCCTGATTGTCTTCACACCGGCGTTGAGCTTTATATTCAGGAAGAGAATGGCGAGTCTCGTAGTCCTTGGCCTCTTGCTGTCGAGCTTGCTAATCAATGCAACAGCCGTTTATCTGGCCCTGACGAGCCCGAGCCTGGAGCGAGACCGAGTTTCCCGAGAGATAGGCCAGTTGCTGCCCCGCGGAGCCTCGATCGGAGGCGATTGGGCACCGATCTTCTCGGTCGGAACGGAGATCAAAACGCTCTACATGAACGAGGTTTTCAACGCTCCAAACAGGGTGAAACTCGTCAAGCCCGAATATCTCCTTCTCAGTGACACCTACGGGATGAGAAATTACCGCGATGCACTAATGGCCGATGCGCAGGTGCATTTGGAATCCGCGATCTACGAGTCGGAGTATAAGGATCGAAAAATCTCGCTCCACCCTTTGAAGTACGAGCCTCAGCCGACATCACAACCGTAGAGTTCAGGGCGAGCCGCGTCTATTGGAGCTTGGCCCCAGATTAGCCCTCGTAACTCGACAAGTTTGGGTGGACGGCGACGAGCCTGCGATAAAGGGCCTCGGTTTGATCGGTCACCCCGTCCCAGTTGGGCCATCCATCCGCCCTCTTCGCGGTGAGATTGCGATGCTTCTGAACCAGTTCTGGCGAATCCAGGATTGCCTTCAAGCGGTCCTGAAGCGTATCCACATCCTCTGGTGGAAAGACCAACGCTGCCTCTCCGACTACTTCGAGGTTCTCGGGTATCGAGGTTGTGAGGATGCAAGTACCAAAGCTCAGGGCTTCGAGAAGCGCGATCGACAGCCCCTCGATGGTCGAGGGCAGAACAAAGGCGTAGCAGTTGCTGAGCAGCTCTTGAATGGTCTCGTGATCGACCTTCCCTAGGAAGAGCACATCCCCCCAGGCCATCTCTTTAACGCTTTCGATATAGGAGTCGGAGTAGCTGCTACCGCCAGCTAGAACCAGCTTCTTGGTCCTCGGCAGCGGCTCGAGCGCCGCTAGAAGTGTATGAACTCCCTTCTCGGGTGAGATCCGACCAACAAACAGTAGAAACTGGTCCTTCTCCAGTCCGAACTCGGCAATCTTGTTCACAGGTCGCGGGGCCGCCGGGATGACAGCATTGGCAATCACCTCGGTCTCTCGACCGTGCCGGTCCTTGTAATGGTCTCGCAAAGTCTCGGAGACCACAGTGGTCGCGCTCGGAAGTCGCACGGAGGCCCACTCGCCGGCCTGAAGCACCCACCGCGCCAACCTCCCCCACTTCTCCCGTTGCCAATCGAGTCCTCTAACCGACACCACGGTCTTCTTGCCGAGGACTCGCGGCAGGATCGATAAGGGAGCCGATCCGAGAGCGTGGAACTGGACGATGTCGTAGCCGCGGAAGAGCGCATCCAAGGTAGAAAGCACACTGTGCGAGAGGGTCTCCAGGTGCTTGCTACGGAGCGAAGGAAGGCGCCGAACACGAATCCCGCGGTAACTATCCGTCTCAGGCGTGAAGTAGGTCCGGCAGTAGGCCGTCACCTCATGGCCCCGAGCCGCCAAACGGGAGCCCACCTCCTCGTAGTAAGTCTCGATGCCGCTGTAGGTGCCTCCGACACCGCGGGCACCGATGAAGGCGATCTTCAGTTTGGTCTCAGTCGGGATCATGGGTGGCTCTGGAATAGCTGGCCGCTGGTCTTTGACCCAGACCAGGTGCCGCAGCACCGACAAGCCTACCCCGAGCGCAAATCACTTGTCAGCGCAACCCGATACAACTACAGAAGGTGAAGCGAATGTGCAGGGGTGGGAAGAGGTCCCGAGGTCGACTAGGCGGCCCCGGTCCCCTTGATCACTACGGGCACTGTCTTGGCGAGGATCTTCATGTCCAGCCACAGTGACCACTCGTCGATGTACTGCATATCCAGCTCCATCCACCGCTCGAAGGTCACCCGGCTTCTTCCCTGGATCTGCCAGAGACACGTGAGGCCGGGCCGTACGCTGAATCGGCGGCGGTGCCAATCTTCACTGAACCCCTCGTAGTCACGGACAGGTAGAGGTCTCGGTCCCACCAGGCTCATGTCGCCCAGGAAGACATTTGTCAGCTGGGGCAACTCATCGAGACTGGTACGTCTCAAGAAGCCACCTAGCTTGGTGATTCGTGGATCGTTCTCGATCTTGAAGACCGGACCACTGGCCTCGTTGAGGTGCTCAAGATCTCCTTGCCTGGCCTCGGCATCGGTCACCATGGTGCGGAACTTGTATAGGGGAAAGCGCCTCTTGCCGAGTCCGATGCGCTCCTGGACGAACAGTATGGGGCCCTTCGAGCCCAGCTTGATGGCCAGAGAGATCCCGAGGAATACAGGAGCCAACAAGACCATCAGGGTACCGGAGACGACGATGTCCAGGATCCTCTTGACAGCAACCGGCCCGCCCTCCATCTTGCCGGTCGACAGGGTGATCAAGGGCTGATCGTAGAAGGTTTCGACTCTCGCGCTCGCGAGCTTGACGTTGAAGAAGGCCCCGAGCAAGCGGACCGTGATGCCCTGCTTTTCACACGCTTCAACCACTCGTTCGGAGTCGAAGTAGCAGGACGGAGCCGGCAGGCACAGGACGACTTCGTCGACGACGGAGGTCCTGAGAAAGGACTCGAGATCGTCCAGCGAACAGACAAACTTCTCTCCTTTGGAAGCCAGGGCCTCCAATCCGTGCCAGGGCTTGTCAGCGAATCCCAGAACCGTCAGTCCTGCTTCGGGGTGCGCCCGAAGTCGCTCCGCAAATGCCAGGGCCCGTTCGTTCGTTCCAACGATCAAGACATTGCGTAGGTTTCGGCCGTGCCGTCGAGCCGACTCCAGGACTCCTCGCAACATGAGGCGTGACAGCAGGGTCAGTCCGGTACTGAGAACCCAGAAGACAATCGTAAACTTGGCTGTGATGATCTGAATATCGAACAGGATTCCGGCATTGAAGATGGCGACAGTCCCTATCGATGTCGCCTTGAAAACGTCCAAGGCCTCCCGGCCATAGCTCTGTAATCTGTGGGACCGATACAGCCCGAGCCACGAGAGCACCAGGTGCCACAGCAGCAGGAAGGCTAGAAATAGAAAGATGTTGGAGAGCTTCAGCCGGACAGATAGGAGCTTGCCAAACGAGATCCCTTGGGGTTGGAGAATCGAGATCCAGATCGACAGACCGAAAGCCAAAACCATCAGAACCAGGTCTGTGGCTTTCCAGAATGCAAAGATGATCTTTCGTCGGATCCTCATCCGCCAGGTACCCGTCCCAGGCCGCCTTGCTGCTGCCCCCCCGGCCGCCTGACTCCGAATAGATACCCTACATATCCGATTCCGTCAATCTTATTGGTCACTGGCTATGGATTTCCTCCGCCCCTAGACTTTCAGGTGTGCCTCCTACGTTTGCCACGAAGCTGCCCGTCCTCATCCTTTGAGTCTTCAGATTACCCAAGGAACTAGGGATCCTTGCTGCTCCAACATGAATGAGACTTAGACCTCTCGGGCCGCGGTGCTAAGATCCCTCTTTGCTTCGGCCGAGCCAGTCCATGCACGAATCAAAACGCAGATTTGCCTCGTTTCTTCTCCTGATCGTCATGGCGGGAGGACTCGTAAGAACAGCGATCTCGGTGCACCGCGAGTGGATTGGCTACGACGAAGCCAACTACCTCATGATCGCTCGCAATGCCACCGAGGGAAAAGGATATCTCCAGTCCGAGTTGGCTGGCTACGCAGCAAAGTTCCACCCCTTCTCCTACCTGGCACCGCAGGCACTGACCCGAATCTTCGGCGACGAGCTCGTCGCTTCGAAGTTCCTCTTCATAACGCTGGGAATGCTCTCTGTAGGCCTCATCGGCCTTCTCGGACGAAGGTTGTTCGGCCCTGACGCGGGCCTACTGGCAGCTGCCCTGGCGACAGTGGCCCCAGCACTGACTTCTCTTCTGGCATCCTCGATCTCGCACACTCTCTTCCTTCCTTTCTTCATAGGCGGCTGCTGGCTTGCCTGGGAGGCGGCCGAACAAGACAGGTTCTCGATGGCGCTACTGGGCGGCCTTGCCATCGGCCTCTGCTGGTGGGCGCGCGCTGACGGGCTGCTCGTCGTACCGACCGTGATGGTTTTCCTGCTAGTCGGTTCCTATCTGCTGTCAGGACCGAAGGCCGCGCTCAAGAATACTGGAGCATTCCTCCTCGGATTCCTCGCCCTCTACATTGGCTATGGACTCTTCGTTAGTACCATCTCTCACGGGACCGGGGAGGCCCACGGAGCGCTCTTCGATTTCCTGGTCTTTCCTCCAGACTGCAACCCCAGCCGAGACCTCCACAGCTATGAGTCCCTGACACAACTGGCCCTCAACGAGCCTCAGTGCATCGCGGCAGCCGCAGTTGAGAACCTGGATGTCGTGCCATCTGTACTTTTCACCTGGACCGGGTTCCCTATCCTGCTGCTTCCCTTCATCGGGGCCGGGTGGTTGTTTTCTGCCTCGGGTGGCCGCAGGATCCTGGCTGCACACCTGCTGATCCTGGCTGCGATCTTGCCTCTCGCCCTCTACTTACCGTTCTACTATTCGGAAACCCGGTACGTAGCGCCCTACGCCGCCATGGCGTTTCTGTGGTGCGCACGAGGCATCCTGGCTGTCTCAAGAGAATTGAAGGGCCTTGCCCCACGGTCCGCCACACCCGTCATGGTGGCCGGCACACTGGCTTTTCTCCTTTCCATCACCGTGATCCACTCGAAACGAATGGACTCCATGGGTGGGCTCGAGTTCGTACGTGCCGGGCAGTGGATTGCCGAAAACAGCGCCGAGGACACCATTGTCCTCACTTCGCAGTCCCAAGTGGGCTACTACTCTAGGAGGCCCTGGACCTACCCGCCCGGACTTTCAGACCAAGGAACGTGGTCCACCATGTCAGACAAGAGGGTCCTGCTCGTTGTTGACGATCGCAGGTTCTTCGAGAAGAACATCGAATGGCAAGAAGCCCGCGAGAGGATGAACTCCTTCCTCTCAGCACCGATCTACGAAGATGCCGAGAACGAACCCGGACTGCGCGTCTATGCGATCGGATCGGAAGGCATCGATCGAATTACCACTCCGGTACTTGAAACACCACTGGACTGATTTACCGCCTGCGCAACTGCTCGACAGCTGCTAGACGCCGTGATTCGGCACGCCGAGCTTTCGCCTGCCTGGGGACGTCTTGAACATCGAAGACCACGAACTGCAGCAGGAGTTGGAATCCCAACATGATCGGTAGGACCGCGATCATCACGGTTCCGGTGGTTGCCGGAACACCCGTCTCGATCGAGATGGCCCAGAAGACCGCGCCCCAAGTCGCACCGAAGATCATCAAAATCAGACCCACAACGAGGAAGAGCGACGCCACCGAGAAATTCCGGACGAAGTACCGCTGCCAAACCCTCCGTAGAAAGAGTCGGAAGAGATGCACTGGAAACTCGATGAGAGTTTTCAAGATCGAAAGTGAGCTCTCCTCGTCGCCATACCTGGCAGGGACGTCCACATCGGCAACGACGGCCCTCTGGAGATTGAGCTCGATGAGCATGCCGCTCTCGAAGAAGTAGCCGCGGTGCACCTGGCTGTCGTCAATGGACTCGAGTACATCGGCATCGATGGCTGTATACCCGTTCGTAGGATCGAAGATGTTCCAATAACCGCTGGCCGCCTTGGTCAAGAAGGATAGGCCGAGATTTCCCATTCGGCGCAGGAGGGGCATCTGCTGGAGCGGCCCGGTCTGGACGAAGCGATTCGCCTTCGAATAGTCGGACCTACCCGAGACGATTGGCTGGACCAAGGAGTACAGATGCTCGACCGGCATCTGATCGTCTCCATCCATCTTGACTAGTATCGTCGCACCTTCCTCGATTCCCTTTCGATAGCCGGTGAGCATGGCGCCGCCGACCCCCTGGTTCTTCCCGTGACGCACCAATACCAGCCGAGGGTCGTCGATCCGCTCGAGAACTTCGACCGTCTCATCCGGGCTGCAGTCATCGACGGCGACGACCTTGGAGACCCATGGCGGCAGCTGCCGAATCACCTTCTCGATGAACTGTGCCACCCGATAGCAGGGAATCACCACACAGATTCGCTCGCTGTCGGGAATGTACTCCTCTCTGTCGGGCATTCGTGACTCCTGATGACTTCAGAGGGCCTACTACTCGAGGTAGCCGAGGGCTCTGAGATGCTCCTTTGTCTCTTCGTCGAGCTCGACTTCTTCGCCTGCAACTCGAGCTTTACTCTCCCACTCGTAGCTGGCGATCCTGTTTATGGGATGTCGCTTCCAGAACCAGTCCTCCACAAATTGGGTCGCCACCATTCCATCCACATCTTCTGCCACGGGAAGACCCAGCAAGGCGAGGACCGTTGGGACAATGTCATAGATGTGGATATCCAACCGCTCGCTCGAGCTCTTGATCGGTTCTCCAGCCATGATCAGGAATCCATCTGGGGCGAAGTCGTGCGCACGCACAGTGTCTTCCCAGCCATGATCCGACAGCACGATGACGACGGTGTTTTCATCAGCATGCTCCAAAGTTGCAGCCAGCAGGGAATCACAATATCGATAGTACCGCTCCACAACCTCTCGAAATCGCCAATCCGAATCGACTGAAAGATCTTCAGGTTTCTCGAGATCCATATACTGCCATGCAAGGTGGTGACTGATGTCCATCGCTCGGTAGTAGACCCCAGCGAATCTCCAGTCAGGTACCAGGGGGAAGGCCGTGCTAGCGACCGCCTTCGTCGTAAGGTCCCTCGCCATCTCCCAACGTATAGCCTTGAACCACTGCTGTCTTTCCTGCTCGAGCCCATCTCTCGCCGCTTTGTCCAAGTTGTCTGCGTCCAGAAGCCCCCAGACAATCTTGTCGTCGAGCTCTTCCGGCGTGACGATCTCTGGCTCTAAAATCGTCGACAACTCCGGTGGATGCACGAGTCCCGGGGTCTCGGAGACCGCTCCCTTCTTTGTGTGAAACCGGTGCGAGACCTGAATGCCGTTCTGCAGCGTCACCGGATGGCTGACGTACCAATCCAAGACGATCGACTGCAGGCCGAAGAGATCGAGGATCTCCCAGATTCGGATCGCCTCCACCTGGCTCGATGCCAGGCCAAGGGGGGTGAATGGGTGGACACGCTGAAGGTATCGCAGAGCCAGCCTCGTTGGCTTGGTGAGGGTGCGAAACCACTTCGCCTGCATCGGTGCCGGGGGCAACCCAAGGGGCAACTGAGTGCGGGTGTGGTCCGTGAATCCCATGCTTGGCTACCGACTTGCCCGATGCGATGCTCGTCCATAGCAGCGGTGAACTGGTTGGCATAACAGTCTTCAAACGAGCCGATACACCGCTACGAACCAGTCTCTCGAAGGTCGGCAGCTCACCCCTCTCGATCATCGGATCGAACACCTTCCAGTCCCCGCCATCGAGTCCAATCAAGAGGACCTTGGGGCAATCGGAGCAGGTGTCCAACGAGGAAATCGGCTCTGCACCGCCGGTTGACCCAACGGCGGCTGACGGCCGCCTGAGGGTCGAGAGCAGACCGATGAGGCCAACGACCGAGAGCGTGATGGCCCCGAACACAGAGAGCCTCTTGGCCAGACCTGGAAAACGATCGTTCAGCCTGGTCAGGCCCCACAACAAGATGACCATCAGGCCGACGACCAGAAAGGTCCAGATGGTCCCTTCTAGCGTCCGAGGTGTTGGATTTACCGTCGTTCGATAAAACGAGACGGCCAAGATCAGCAGCAACCACCATCCAGGAAGACTCCATCTGAGCGCATCATTCGTCCCGCCCGCACCTTTTCTCGAGATCCATGCGAGAGCAACCACTGGGATCAGGGCCAGGATCAGGTACTCGATGAAGGCAATCAAGACGAGCCAGAAGTGACCTGCCGTCAGAGGGAGGATGAAATTCTCCCTCGTGAAGTAGCTTGTCTCCAGGAGCCCAAAAGCCAGGGCCCACAGGGAGGCTGAGATTAGAGCGGTCCTCATGCGAGAAGTCTCCAGATTCGAGGAACTCCTAACAGGAATGAGACTGGCATTCTCAGATCCGGGCTGTTATCACATCTAGTCGAGGTAGCCGAGAGCGCGAAGCTGCTCCAGCGTTTCCTGATCCATCGGAACAGACTCGTCTGCTGTCGCCTTGCCTTGCTGACGATTGACTGCTCGCAGACCTTCCAGAGCCTCTTCCAGACCACGATCAGCAGGGTTCAGTGGCGTCAGCTCGTCGGGGCCCGTTCGCAAGTCGAACACCCGATCCGATTTTCTGGCGAAGACCTGTCTCAAGTTGTAGATTACTCGTTGGCGATTGAGCAGATCGCTGGAGAGATATTTCTCTCGAATCAGCTTCTCCTGGCCAACGATTATGGCGGCACTGTTTCCCACATGGGACGCCTCGGCGAAAACTGGACGATCCTCGGTCTCTGATTGATCTTCAAGATCCCCGACAAGGCTCTCTCCCTGGATATCGGCAGGAGCCGGGAGACGCAAAAGATCCAGAATCGTGGGCATGAAGTCAACGATCCTCACCCTCGGCTCTACTACCAGGGACTCTGCGGAGCCCGGATATCGCATCAGGGCCGGAATCCTCAGCTGTTCCTCATAGAGCGTGAAACCGTGCCCGGTGCCTCCATGCTCCCAGAATTCCTCTCCATGATCGGAGAGAACGAGTATCAAAGTGTTGCCCCCTAGATCTTCTTCCTCGAGATAAGAGAGGATTTCTCCGAAAACACGGTCAACACGGAAAATCCCAGCATCGTAGAGATCCACGAGGAAGTCGATATCCGGCCTCTCTAACGAAAAGAACCCGCTGGAGATGACGAAGCCACGAAATCTCCGAGCGTGGTTCTCAAACATGCTCCTGAGAGGGCCGTCATACGGCCGCACGAATTGCTGTGACGGCCCTGTTGGATCCTCATAGTCATGCACATCAAAGCAATGAAGGAAAAGAAAGAAAGGTGACTCCTCAACGGTAGCCAGCCAGTCCCTGGCCGCCCCCCAGCGGCCCGCCATTCCCAATCCCCTGGCACGATCGTCCATCGTGTCGAAGCCCTGGTCGAAGCCGTAGGCCTTTCCCACCAGGCCCGCCGAAGTAAAGGCTGCGGTCGAATAGCCCGCAGCCTGAAGAACTTCCGCCAACGTGATCCGGTCTGCGGCGAGTCTGTCCACGTCGTTAGTAAATACCGGTGAGATGTTGGACCCATGTGTGGAGGGATATTGCCCTGTCACCAACGAGTGATGGGATGGAAGCGTCCAGGGAGAGGTGGAGTAAGCGTCCGCAAATCGAATTCCATCGGCGGCAAAACTGTCCAGATTGGGAGAGACAGGCCGCTCGTAGCCGTATGAACCAAGATGGTCGGGCCTGAGGGTGTCGATCGAAAGGATGATCACATTCCAGGGCCTCGGTTCGCCTTCCGAAGCGGCGGAGAATCCCCTCTTATCCTCCAACACCGATCCTGCGGCGCTGGCAGGGGGAGGCTGGTCAACCTGCTTTCTGACGCTGATCAGTGAAAGAGCTGTGGCCCCAATCAGGACAAGTCCGCAGATCTGCCACACTCTCGAACCAGCCCAGGCCCAGAGCCTCGAGTCCTTCGCCAGTCCCTTCACTATCAGCAGGTAGGAGACGCCTCCTAGCACCAGGATAGCCAGGTCCGTAGCGATGCTCACACCCGCGTACCGGAAGCGGAGGAAAATCACATTGACCGCCAGGAGGACAACTGGGACGAGGAACAGAACCGGAGGAGCCGCAACCACCGAGGGCAGAACGAACCTATCCAAATTCGAGAATTTCGGTATCCATGACAGCAGCAGCAGAAGAACGCCGATGAAAAAACTGCCCATGGCAAGTGCCGCCAACAAGACTCCAGCCAGGCCTGTGGCTGTAGACCATGTCTGCGACGTTCCCATGGGAGGCGTCATCAGGAAGAATCCAGTCCCAATTGAGAGAAGGACCATGGCACCTAGGACGAGAGCCCAAGGGACACTCGAGCCGATGGATAGAGCGAGAATCCTCGAAACTCGGTTGGATTTCTCAAGTGCCATCAATTGCTCTCGATCATTGAATTGCGGGCACCAAGGCATGCGACGACTCGAACCAACTTCGACACAGGACCAACGTGCCCGGGCTCGAGAGCCACCGCAGAAGCCTACCCGCAGAGCCTCGCCGCTTCAAGCTCTCCGACTCAATCCCGCACATCATGCGCGACCCGCCGGATCTCGCGGGAACCGAAATAGAGCATGACCCCGAGTCCGACCGTGGCTACTTGACCCAACCTGAAGCCGAGCATCATCAGGAGGGCATACGAGGCTGGGGCACCAACGTAGGAAAACAAGGCCTCGAGAGTGACTTCAGCTACACCCAGCCCTCCAGGAGTCACGGGAATTGCCGTGCTCAGAAGCCCAAACGGTATCGCGACAAGATAAGACCCCAGACGAGGAACCTCGGGCCAGATCGCAATCCCTCCCATCAGTAGAGAGCCGACAAATAGAACCTGGATCAGCACGCTGAGCAGAACGCAGCCCAGCACGGTTCCCTTCGTTCCCTGGTAGGACGCTGCAGCCTCTATGACTGAAGCCAGAAGTGGGCCCACCGCAGGGAGGTTTCTGACCTTGGCGGCCAGGCTCTCGAGTGGCCAGCGCCACAGCATGAACACGAGGAGAGCTGCCACAGCCAGCCCCAGCAGTGAGAGGTTCCAGCGAGCGAGCCCGGTCAAAGGCTGACTCTCGCGCACGGTGGACCAGGTTGCTATCGCCAGCACCCCGGTCAGAATCAAAAGACCGAGAAGCCCGACCACACGATCCACCACGATCGTCGAGACGGCTAGGAGTCTCTTTTTCTGCTCTCTGGCCATCAGCGCAGCCTTGACCAGGTCCCCTCCCACGGCCCCGGGTACGAGAAAATTGAAGAAGACCCCAATCAGACCGAGCCGAAGAGCATCGAAGAGTGAAAAGGGAATTCCTTGCGCCCTTACAAGGTAGAACCAGCGGACGAAGGAGAGAAAGGTCGCCACGACCGTGAGGGCAATCGCGCCGATCATGACGGGCCACGAAACTTCCAAATCTCCCACAATCGCGAGGTCTTGTCTGCGAAACCACAAGAGAGCCCCGAGCAGCACTACAGCAAGACCTGGGGCCATGAGAGTTACCCAACGACGTTTCGACATGGCCGGAGTATCGTAGTCGATTCAGGCACCCGTGCAACCCCTGACAGCCAAGGTCGCATATTCCCATGTGTTACTGATTTGCTTGTTCAACCGGCACCAAGGATCTAGACTCAGCGCTGCTTCGCTGCCTGGCCCGACCTGGCTCCACGCTCGGCGGCCATACTCTGAGAACCACACCACAACCTCTCCTCATGCGAGTCGACATCATTGGCGCAGGGGTCTCGGGTCTAGCCACCGCCCACTTCCTGCTGAAACAAAGACCGAGCCTGGATCTCCACGTCTGGGAGAAAGACGAGACACCAGGCGGCCTGGCGGGTTGCTTTACTGCCGAAGGGTTCACTGTCGAAAAGTTCTATCACCACATCTTCAAGGGCGATACCCATCTTCAGGAGCTCCTCGGTGAGCTCCATCTCGGTGACGAGTTGATCTGGCGATCCGCCGATACGGGGAGCTACTACTTCCAACAACCCTACCGCCTCTCCTCACCGTTGGACGTTCTTCGTTTCAAGCCGTTACCAATGGTCGATAGGTTCAGACTTGGACTCATGGTCCTCAAGGCCAGGACGATACGGGACTGGCGACGGCTCGACGAGATCTCAGCGGAAGAGTACATTCGCAAGACGGCAGGTTCGAGAGTATTCGAGGTGCTGTGGGAGCCACTACTACATGGCAAATTCGGCGACCTGAGTCAGGATGTCTCGGCAGCCTGGCTTTGGTCCAAGCTGGTAGACCGAGGAGGATCCCGAGATCGCAAGGGCCACGAGGTCCTGGGGTACCTGCGTGGAGGTCTGGGCCGGATGTTCGATCGCCTGGTGTTGGAGATCGAGAGCTCGGGAGGAACTGTCCACTTCTCGAGCCCAGTCGAAAGGCTGCACTCGATCGATGACCGGATGTCAGCCATCGACACACCCGAAGGGACCTTCCCAACCGATCTTGTGATCTCTGGAGCTCAATTGCCGGACCTTTCCAGAGTCCTCCCCGAAAAACTCAGCAGCTTCAGCGCGAGGCTGTCTGCGATCGACTTCCTGGGCAATGTCTGCTTGGTTCTCGTTTTGCCTCGAAGACTCTCAGAGTTCTACTGGACCAACGTGATGGATCCCGACGCTCCTTTTGTCGGCATCATCGAGCAGACCAACTGGGTCGATCCGGAGGATCTCAACCTCAAGCGTCTCGTGTACATTTCTGCCTACTGCCCGTCTTCGGACCCGCGATTTCAGATGACGGCTGAGGAGCTTCTCGAGTTCTATCTTCCCTGGGTCCAGAAGCTCTTCCCACATTTCACGGCAGCGGACGTCGAGAGGGCTTTCGTGTGGACTGCCGAGTACGCGCAAGCAGTCGTCTCCACTGGCTACTCGCGGCTGGTGCCCCCGATTGAGACGCCTTTGAAGAACCTGTTTCTGTGCACCATGGCACAGATCTTTCCACAGGATCGCCAGGTCTCGAACGGTGTAAGACTGGCAAGAGAGACAGCTGCACTGGCTGCCACCTACCTCGAGGAGTCGACCCCGTGATCTCGCTCGTGATTCCTGTTTTCAACGAAGAGGAGAACCTACCCCTTCTGTGGAGCCGCATTACGGAGTCGGCTGCGGAGTTGTGGGGCGGCGAGGATTTCGAAGCTGTCTTTGTGGACGACGGCTCGAGCGATCGCTCCGTCGAGATACTCACCGCCCTGTCACAGGACCATCCAGAGATCAGAATCGTGAAGCTGTCAAGAAACTTCGGGCATCAGGCAGCCCTGTCTGCCGGCTTGCACCATGCCCGAGGTGATGCCGTCGTCCTGATGGATGCTGATCTTCAAGATCCGCCAGAGGTAGTGGCGAGTTTTCTCCAAAGATGGCGTGAAGGCTGGGACGTTGTCTATGCAGTCAGGAAGGCTCGGAAGGAGGTTTTCTGGAAGCGCTGGAGCTACGGTCTCTTCTATCGAATTCTGAGAAGCCTCAGCAACGTGGATATCCCGCTGGACTCTGGGGACTTCTGTCTGATGGATCGTCGAGTTGTCCAGGTCATCAAGAATGAGATGCCGGAGCAAACCCGATTCCTGAGAGGCTTGAGAGCCTATGCTGGATTCAAGCAAGTCGGCGTTCCCTACGACCGACCCGAGCGGGCTGGGGGCGAAGCCAAGTACTCTTTCAGCGACCTGGTCCAACTCGCGATCTCAGGAGTCGTCGGCTTCTCCTTCGTCCCCTTGAGAATCGCCACCTGGATCGGCTTCCTGGTGGCCGTTCCTTCTTTCCTGGTTGGACTCTTCTTTCTCATTCACAGGGTCTTCGGATTTCCGTTCCTGGGCCGCTACGCCACCGAAACTCCAGGCCTGGCGACACTGGTGGTAGGACAGTTCTTCCTTGGGGGCCTGATCCTGATCATGCTGGGGATTCTGGGTGAGTACATCGGGCGGATCTACCTCGAGGTCAAGAAGCGACCAAGTTTCATTGTCGACGAGATCATTGGTGGCAAGGAATGAAGCCATCCGCGCCACCAGGACGTAATAGTACCAAGGGGATGGTGGTCTTCTTGGTGGTCCTGGTCGCGTTCGGGTGCTCTCTTCGCTTCTACAGACTGACCGAGCAGAGCCTATGGTTCGACGAGGGCATCAGCCTCGCGTTCAGCGATGGCAGCTCCCCCACGGAAGTCATTCAGAAGCTCGGCAGCGTAGACACGAGTGAACGTTATCAACCTCTCTATTTTGTTCTCCTCAGCTCCTGGCGTGGCCTCTTCGGTTCTTCGGAGCCTGCCCTCAAGTCCTTGTCGGCGATCCTCAGCACGCTGGCCCTGATCGCCTTTGTGCCAGTCACCTGGCATTTCCTGGACCCAAGGGCTCGCCCAGGAGCGGTCGGCTTCATGGCGCTCAGCAGCTTTGCCGTCTACTACGCACAGGAGGTTCGTCCTTATAGCCTGCTGCTTCTCCTCTGTGTCGGGTATTGGCTGTGCCTGGCCCACTACCTGCGCACTGAAACATCAGCAGAGCGGAGCCGGCGGTTGGCGCCTGTTGCGCTGACGAGCTTCATTGGAGGGCTAGCGAGCCTCTTTTTCAGCTTGTTCGTCATGTCCGCAGGTGTCGCATGGCTGGCCACGCGGGGCAAAGGAAAGAGGGCCTGGTCCTTTTGGATCGTCTCGGGCCTCGCTCTGCTTCCCAGCTTCCTCTTCTTCGCGTGGGCAGACTCCCAAAGCGGTCAAGCCGGAGCCTACGTGAGCAGGACCGACAACTCTCTGGTTGCCAACGCTTGTTTTTCAATCTATGGCCTTCTGGCAGGCACTACCTTCGGGCCGCCGGTCTCAGCCCTGAGGGAAGTCGGATGGGTGAGCTCAGTGCAGCAAGCCTGGCTCTCCCTGGCTATCCTCGCGGTCACGTGCATTGCAGTAGCTACGGCAGCTGCCGCCGCGTTCTCGCGCGCCTCTCGTTGGAACGCCAGAGAGGATATCCAGCGTTTTCAGTTCCCGTTCTGGATGTCAGTGATTGGTGTTGCCGTATTGGGTCTTTTCGCGTTCGTTACCAAGCTTAACTGGCTACCCCGGCATTCCACCTTTCTGCTACCAGGACTGGCACTCGCGTTGGGGAATATCTCTTCCCTGCCTCTGGAGCTCACTTCATCTCCTCGTTGGAGGAAGCTGGGCAGTTGGTCTGTCGCTGTCCTGTTACTACTCAATGTAGTGTCCTTGGGGCATTACTTCTTCAACACCGATCACCGTAAAGATGACTACCGGGCAGTCGCGGCGCTCCTGAAGGACCAGCAGCCGATTCCGGTGGTCCTCTTCCTTGGGAGCGGACGCCTTCTCGACTACTACGATGTGCCCGATGTGATCGACATCCGCTGGAAAGCTGGGGACAAGAAGCTCGAGCTGATCAGGGAGCAGACCGCTCAGGCCGACCAATTTCTAGTCGTGATCAACCGCGAGGCCCGGGTGCCCGGAGGGCTACCCGCGATCGAGACGTCTTTGGCGCCGATCTCATCGTTGAAGAGCGTTTGGGACTTCCCTGCCTTCAGAGTCGCGTTGTTCTCCAGACTGTAGCCGGAAGCAACGACTCCAGCGGTAAGAAGCATCCAGGCAACGTCAGTGGGTTGCATCGGACTGGGTCTTCTGAGCTCCCAGATCCATTCTTCGGTAGAGATGTGTTTCGGACAACGGACCGCTAGAACAGATCTCCTCATAGCCTGTCCTGATCTCGGCGAGGAGGTTCACGGCCTCCGGAAACTCGCGGTCTTCGCTTCGAAGGTCTCTCAGAAGAACATAGTCGACCGTGCCTCCTGAAAGCTCCTCGTACACCCCAATGTTCACCACCGGATGATCACCTTCGAATCCGTCTGGAAGTAGGCCCCTCCTAGGACTCAGTCCCGACTGCCAGGAGACCGGGAAGTACCCTTTCCACGCGGCGTAGTTGTCGAATTGAACCATGCACCGGTCGGCCGCCATGTACCCTGCGAAATGACCGAAGGATGCCGCCTTCCATGAGAGCGGAGCGCCGATCTCATCCCGACCCCGACGCGAGAAACTGACGGGGAGCATCGTAGAGTTCGCCGCAACATCCGCTCCACAGGCTAGGCTCTGCTCGACTTCTGCGCTGAGGCTAGACACGCTCCGAAGATGGAATCCAAGGAGAACCAGCGTTACCAAGGAAGCGACGACGGCAATGACAGATTTCTCACGGCAGCTGAACCGGTAGCAAGCAAACCACAGCACCGCCACCAGGAACGGGTAAGGCAACAGACGAGCGTTGATCCAGTTGCCACCACCGGCCGAGCTGGGCGCTACGAAGTAGAGCGCGAACATTGCAATAACGGCTATCAGTAGGCCAACAGCCGAAGCCCGCTTGCCCTTAAGGGCATCTCTCCGAAGGACGCCTATTCCGATGACGAGAAAACTCGCAGAGAGAACCAGCGACGGCACAGCCTCCCACCGAGAATGAGTGATGATGGAGCCCAGGCCGACTGCATTGCGCACGAGTCTCGAGAAGGACTCGCGTACCGCCGAGGAGCCGGAATGTGTCAGCCAGTAGTGAAGAAAGAGACCAGCGCTAGGCAATGCAGCCATCCCGATGGGTATGGCCCGCCCGAGCAAGGAGCTGATCGATCGGCCCTGTGGTGCTTTCCCGCCCTCCTCAGCCTCTGGATCGATGAGGATGACCTTTGCGGCCAAGGGAGGCAGGGCCATGAACCAGGCCGCGAGCATGGTCAAAGGATGGACCAAGAAGGCCAGCACAGACGCCAGGGCCAGGAAACCAGCCTCCCGCCACTCGAGCCTGGAGCCCGACCTGAGGACGATTCCGAGAAACAAGAAGACAAACAGCAGACCGAAAATGAAGTTGTAGAACCCGAGGAAAACGAAGTGATTGAAGACGAAGGGAAACACGAGAAGCAGCAGAAATCTATTCCTCCTGCTGACTCCCAGAATCGCGAAGTAGGCTGAGCCTACGAGAGCAAGAACATAGGCGCTTAGAAACACCTTCTCTGCGATCTCAGGGGAGAAAAGCTTGAGCAGGCCTGCCAATGACAGAAGAGAGAACCAGTTCGGGCCAACGCCGGTATTGAGTCGGTAGTACTCAGGCAGTACGGGACATGCTGGATTGTCGTATTCGAGTAGAACCTTCGCATTCGAAAGGTGAATGGGGCCGTCCTGAGTCGGGAAGTACTCGAAGAGCCAGATGAGGAGAAGGTGCAGTGCCACCAGAGCGAGCAGCCAGAGCGAGAGGACTCGGTCACTGGACCAGGGAGAAGCAGCCTGCGGATGAGCTTTCATTTTGTCTTCGCCGGAAACTGACAAACGGAGGTGGACGCCCCAAGAGGCGAAATTGTGCATCAAGTCCCCAGTTTGAGCAACTGTCAGCGTCGCAGATAGCCATAACGCTATGCCAATTCTCTGGGGAGCTACGGCAGTGAGATAGGCCTGACCCCGAGCCTGGATGAGCTGGCCCGAGAGAGCGTCCTTTTCGAGCGCACTGTGGCCTCGTCCCCATGGACCATGCCTTCCATGGCCTCGATCATGACCGGCGTCTCCACCCTGGTGCACCAGACACCGGATCGCAGCCCGGACCTCCCTCTCGCTCTTCCAACACTGGCAGAGTCTCTCCAGAATCACGGGTACGTGACCCTGGGGGTCGGTCGGAACGCTCATCTCAGGGCGTCCACTGGTTTTTCGAGAGGATTCGACCTCTACCGCTTCTACCCCCGCACCTACCTGGCAGGTTCCCTGGGCACACATCTTCTCCGAGCGGCCTCCCCCGCTGCCATCGACAACGAGGCGACGACCCGAGACCTGGCTCGAAGAGCAGCTACCCTCGTCGAAAAATACTCGAACGAGCCCTTCTTCCTCTGGCTCCACATCTTCGATCCGCACATTCCCTATGAGCCTCCAGAGGAGTTTCTCTCGCGGAGCCCGGAAATCGCGAGGTTCGGGGCCCGCTTCGACAAGGTCAGGGAGGTCCGATCGGGGCGGCTGTTCCCCGATAGCGAACAGCGTGCTTGGATCCAGAGCCTCTACGAGGGCGAGATTCGGTATGTGGACCACGAGATCGGACAGTTCCTCTCGACTCTCGAGCGACTCGACCTGTTCGATCCGGCACTGATTGTCGTGACCTCCGACCACGGGGAGGAGTTCTGGGAGCATGGTGGCTTCGAGCATGGTCACGCCCTGAACAACAAAGTGATCGGGGTTCCTTTGATCATCAAACCACCAAGAAGTCCCCAGGCTTCGTCCTTCCAGGGGCGGCGGGTTGTTCTACCTGTTTCCATTGAGAGTGTGAGGTCCACCATCCTGGACGTGGTTGGGGCGCCAGCGGGCGATCCTGATCTCCCGCTAGCCAGGTCCCTGGTGCCCTATTGGGCAGCGTCTCAGCTCGAGCACTCCTCTGACCCGATCATCAGCGGGGCCGTTCGTTACTTCGGCCAACAGCTCTCGGTTGTTCGGGGGCGCTACAAATACATCCGCCATCTCGAAGACGGCCGTGAAGAACTCTACGACCTGGTTGTGGATCCGGATGAGTCCGACAACCTCGCCTTTTCCCAGCCGGACTTGACGCTGGAGCTGTCCGAAGCGCTGGATCGAGAGGTCGATGAAGGCCGGCGGATCGCCAATGAGCTCGGCATCGGCCAAGGCTCTGCCGAGGTCCACATGGACAAAGAAACGGAGCGTGAGCTGCGCTCTCTGGGCTACATCGAGTAGTCGCGACCCGAGAGGACTGTCCGCCCGGCCAAACTTCGATCACGGGGAGCCGAACCGCGGCACAAACCTCGGCACCCTCTCCATATAGCGCTCGTACTCCTCGCCGAATCGCTCCAAG
>CAVQNG010000018.1:0-28941 GCA_963713825.1 uncultured Acidobacteriota bacterium | reverse complement strand
GTCTAGATGTGAAGGCGCGCCGTAGTACTCGAGCAAGCTCGGACTACCGAGAAGGAGAACAACCGGTACAGGCTGCTCTTCTCGAAGAACTTGGCGACGCCTCGATAGTCACCGCGCCGATGAGCTTCGTCATGGTAGTAGTGGTAGAGGGAGACGACATTGAGGGCCAGCAGTGCGACGACCGACCATGTACGGGATCCTCTCTCGGATCCCGATTCGCGACTCGAGAGGAGGAACGAGATGGCCAAGGGCCATTGCGAGGGTAGGCAGGAGGAACGTCGAGTGACGCGGCAGCCAGTTCAATTTGGTCAGGTAGGCGAACACCAGGAGTACCAGAACTCCCAGGCCCAGCGCTTTCAGGATGTAATCGAATCTCAGTCGGTTTCCATCAGCTGTATTCGAAGTATCCTCTTTTAGAGCAAGGACCGTCGAGAAGACGAGCCCGACGCAGACGATGCCAAACACGAGCAGACTCGCCCAGCTCTGTTGCAGAGCGGCTCCCCAGGCTCCGAGTTGTAGCTCGGCCACCGGAGGGCCATAGGTCGTTCCCACGAGAAGACCGTATAGGGAGAAAGCTGCATTGGCGAGGATCGAGTTCTCGTGCGGCTGACCACAGCACTGTCACCACCGCCATCAGTGCCTGCCAATGCAAAAAAAGCGAGGCTGGGGATGAGGGCGAGAGCAGAACGATCCAGAAGCTCCATTCCCGTGGTCTCTTTCCGCGAGTCAGCAGCCAGGCCCCACCGGTAGAAGCAACGTGGAAGGTAAAGAACAGACTGGTCAATCCTCCCAGAGGCTCACGACGGCAGTCGGAAGCAGCAGCGCTCCCGTTCGACCACGGGTTTGCGAAGATTCGAGGCTCTTGCCGATCAGCAGCCAGTGGAAGACGCAGACGAGGATCAGCAGGCTGTAAGGCCGGACTTCCTGGCTGTAGTAGATTGCGAAGCTGCTCAGGGCCATGAAGCCTATTGCCGCTGGACGCTGTCTGCCGTCGAGACAGGACCGGACGACCGGGACGGAGACCAGCAAGACCAAGATCCCGAGAATGGCCGAGAGAGACCTCAGGGCCCACTCGGAGGAGCCGCAGAGCTGCCGCCAGAAGTAGAGAAGTAGGAAGTACAGCGGTTGGTAGCGCTCACTGGTGAGGGTCGTGCCGAGCTTCTCGACGACCAACCCGGGGGAGTCGCCGTCACTGAACTCCAGCGAGACTCCTTCGTCATACCACAGGCTCTGTCCCGTGAGGTCGTAGAAGCGAAAGAAGATGCCGCCGAAAAGAAGCAGGACTGCCAGGGTCCAATAGAGCCCGGCTTGATTCCGGTCGCTTGCGACGGCTCCGGTCACTCGTCGTCACCGATGATCTCGGTCGACGATGAAGCTGGGCGCTTCTTGACCTCGAGGTAGATTCGGCCGATGTACTCGCCCAGGATCCCCAGCATGATGAGGATCACGCCACCGAGGAAGAACTGCCCGACGACCAGGGTCGCGAGTCCGGGGTCTCGGTGGCGTAGCGGCCGAGTATCGGGAAGTCGAAAATGCGGTGCAAAACAAACAAGATGCCGACAAAGAAGGACGGCACGGCGACCAGGAAACCGACCCAGGTGGCTATTCTCAAGGGCACGAAGGAGAAGCCGACCACACCGGAGACGGCGAGCTGCACCAGGTCACTAAGGGAGTATTTCGCCTCCCCTCCAGCCCGCTCGGGGCGATCGTAGGGCACTCCGATCCGCTGGAACCCCGCGTAGGCTCGTAAGCCCCTCAGGAAGCGGGCCTGCTCCGGCATCCGTCCTTGATGACCTGCACGACTCTCCGGTCCATCAGACAGAAGTCGCCAGAGTCAGCCGGGATCTCCACGCTGCTCAAGCCTCTCAGTATTCTGTAGAAGAGCAGGTAGCTCCACCGCTTCCAAAATACCTCTTTGCGGGCCTTGCGGACCGCATACATTACTTGCCAACCCTGGCGCCACTTGTCGAGGAACTCCGCCACGAGCTCCGGCGGGTCCTGCAAGTCGGCATCCATCAGCACCACGGCGTCTCCTCGGGCATGATGAAGCCCAGCCGACAGGGCCGACTGGTGTCCGAATTTTCGGGACAGCTTCACGATGCGAATCTGTGGATTCACGGCGGCCAGACTTGTGAGAATCTCGACCGAGCGGTCCCTCGAACCGTCGTCGACGAAGAGGACCTCGAAATCCTCGCCTCCCCAGGTGTTCGCTGCCGACTCTTCGATCCGCTGCCAGAGCAGCGGCAGGTTCTCCTCTTCGTTGAAGACCGGGATGACGAGTGAGATCACGTGCCCTTCCTCTGGAGGTAGTCCGCCGCGATCCGTGCGGTCTGCTTGGCGGCTCACGCTGTTCGAAACCTGGCGGTCCTGCGGGAAGATCTGAGCCATGGTGCAGAGTAGCAGATTCGTCAAGGGGGTTCGTATCTCGGGCACGAGGGCAGAATAGCCCGTGGTTACGACCGCCTGGGCGTAGTCGGCCTTCCAGACGAACGCTCTCTCGACATCTTCGGAGGAAAGCTCGGGAACAGCTTCTGAATCCACGGCAGGTAGAACTCGAGGAAGCTCGCCGGCCGTCATCCCGAACCGCTTGTCAGTGGCTGGGCAGTAGGCCGAGATGTAGACCAGGCGCTTGCGGTTCAGGTCTGCGGGGTCGACCCAGTTGGTCTGCTCGATGATCCCCACGAAGGGAGCGCCGGGGTCCATCACGTTCGTCCAATAGAACTGCGACAGTTGCTGGGGCAGTACCAGCACGAGACAGACGTTGCCGAGAAATTGGATTCGCGAGAGCTGGCTCGCCAGAGCCGAGGTGCTCGGCGGTAGAAGTCTGCGAAGGTCCGGCAGCTGGGCTCCAGAGACGACGAGGTCGGTCGGGAAAGTGCCCTCTCGCGTGACGATCGAGGCGATTCGGTCTCCCTCCATCTCCATGCCCTCGACACCGCTCGAAAGGTGCACGGTACCTCCTGCGTTCTCGACGTGTTCAATCAGGCGATCGAACATCTGACCGAGACCGCCACGCAGGTAGCCCAGAACCTCATGCCCCTTGCGATCCCTGGAACCACCCCGTCAACGAGCTTGGACCATAGCCAGGCCGCCGAGATATCGCCGCTCAAGTCGCCGAACTTGCCGTGCAGGAGGGGTTGCCAGAGGACTTCGAAGACCTTGGAGCCCGCTGTCCTTCGGATGTACTCCTCGGCCGAGATCGCATCCAGCTTGTGCCAGTCGCGGACGGTTCGAGCGTGAACCACCATGAGTCCCAGCCGGATCCTATCGACAAAGGGTAACGGCTCGAACTTCGAGGATATCGATCGGCGAGGACAGCCGGTAAGCTTGCTGGAAGTAGTAGCTGCCGGTGTTGGCGGGCCGCCACATGAGTTCATCGCCCAGGCCGAGCTCTTCAAGGAGAGCTATGAGGTGGGAATCGCCCCTGAAGATGTGGTGGTAGAACTTCTCGACCGTGAAGCCCTCTGCGCTGAAGCAGCCTGCCAGGCCGCCAGGGCCGACATCCTTCTCCCAAACGTGGAGATCCAGGCCAGGCCGCTGTCTCACAAGGTGGTAGGCCGTCGCCAGACCCGAGATGCCCGCTCCGATAATGTCGACTCGCATGGCAGGAGGTAGATCGTGTCAGTGACTGGTTAGGTACTCTCGAGGTCCGAACATCAGGCGCTTGGAAGCATGAGTCGGCGTGAGTTTAAGGTTTCGACATTCGCTCCACAAGCGAATCAGTAACCCATAGCTATATCCCGTTGAGCCCATGTCGAAGACGAAAGTGCGAAAGTGGTCTACCATACTGCCTCCATGGACCGTCGATACCGAGCGAGCATCCTTGCCCTAGGCCTCGCCGCGGCCTTACTGGCAGGCCTGCTCTGGATGCTGCGGGACGACCTCGCTCTGCTCGGCGAGTTGGAGGTCTTGTGGCCGTGGATGATCGGGGCGATCCTCCTGACCGTGGTCGGAACATTGCTCTCCTTCCTTCGGTGGTACTTCCTGGTCAAGGCCCAGGAGCTGCCCTTCACGATGTTCGATGCGCTGCGCCTCGGCCTGATCGGCACCTTTTTCAACTTCCTGATTCCGGGTGCGGTGGGAGGCGACCTGGTGAAGGCCGCGCTGATCGCCAGGGAGCAGAGCAAGCGCCTGATCGCAGTCTCGACGATCGTGGTCGATCGCATCGTGGGCCTGCTCGGTCTGCTGGTCCTGACCGGCCTGATCGCTATCTTCTGGTGGGGATCGATTGGGAAAGCGAGCCTCTGGTCGCACTGGCCCGCTGGAATCTCGGGCTTCTGGGTCTCGCTCTGGCGGCTCTGGCTGTTTTTCTCCTCTGGCGTTGGCCACTCGAGAACCTGGCATCTAGAACTCGGAGGATTCCGAAGCTCGGCCCCCCACTGGCTGCTCTGGTCGACGCAGCTGCTTCGTTTCAGCAGACCAAGGGTGCCGTCGTTGCCGCACTGCTGCTGAGTCTCGTTATCCAGGCGCTCTTCGTCGGCTCGCTCATCCTCGGCGGTCTGTCGCTTTGGCCTGATGTTCCGCCGTTGGCCTCCTATCTCGTCGCCATTCCATTCGGCCTGTTGAGCACCGGGATTCCGCTGACGCCGGGTGGCCTCGGAGTGGCTGAGGTCACCCTCGAGGCGCTCTTCTCTTTCATCGGGGCTCCGGCCTCCTACGCTCTGCTCATGATGCTCGGATTCCGATTAGGGCAGGTGGCAACCCTTGCACTTGGGGTCGTGCTCTATCTCGGTTCATCCGAAGCCCGCCAAGCGGTGAGAGAGACTCCGGGTCGAGAAGAACTTTGATGGCAGCATTCGAGGTCATGGGGCTCGAGTTGAACCGAGCTCTTTCGGAGTATGTGCAGGAGGAGCTCGGGATCGAGACCTACCAGGGCTTGATCACGGACCCGGAGGTCCGCTCGCTCGCCTTCGTCCCGACTAAGCAGAGTGGGCAGCCAGTTATTATCCGGCACGGTCGGTGCAGTGGTACTGCGGGATCTAGCCCCTGAACAGCCATAGCCAGTGATCAATATGATTGACGGAATCCACCGATGTAGGGTATCTATTCGAACATAGGCAGCCGAGAGGGAGGCTAGGCGGCCTGGGACGGGTACCCGGCGGATGAGGATCCGACGAAAGATCATCTTTGCATTCTGGAAAGCCACAGACCTGGTTCTGATGGTTTTGGCTTTCGGTCTGTCGGTCTGGATCTCGATTCTCCAACCCCAAGGGATCTCGTTTGGCAGGCTCCTATCTGTCCGGCTGAAGCTCTCCAACATCTTCCTATTTCTAGCCTTCCTGCTGTTGTGGCACCTCGTGCTCTCGTGGCTCGGGCTGTATCGGTCCCACCGCTTCAGAGCTATGGCCGGGAGGCCTTGGACGTTTTTAAGGCGACATCGATAGGGACTGTCGCCATCTTCAATGCCGGAATCCTGTTCGATATTCAGATCATCACAGCCAAGTTTACGATTGTCTTCTGGGTTCTCAGTACCGGACTGACCCTGCTGTCACGCCTCATGTTGCGAGGAGTGCTGGAATCGGCTCGACGGCACGGCGCGAAACCTACGCAATGTCTTGATCGTTGGAACGAACGAACGGGCCCTGGCATTTGCGGAGCGACTTCGGGCGCACCCCGAAGCAGGACTGACGGTTCTGGGATTCGCTGACAAGCCCTGGCACGGATTGGAGGCACTGGCCTCCAAAGGAGAGAAGTTCGTCTGTTCGCTGGACGATCTTCGAGTCCTTTCTCAGGACCACCGTCGTCGATGAAGTCGTCCTGTGCCTGCCGGCTCCGTCTTGCTACTTCGACTCCGAACGAGTGGTTGAAGCGTGTGAGAAGCAGGGCATCACGGTCCGCTTGCTCGGGGCCTTCTTCAACGTCAAGCTCGCGAGTGCGAGAGTCGAAACCTTCTACGATCAGCCCTTGATCACCCTGTCGACCGGCAAGATGGAGGGCGGGTCCGGTTGCTGTCAAGAGGATCCTGGACATCGTCGTCTCCGGTACCCTTATGGCCTTGTTGGCTCCTGTATTCCTCGGGATCTCTCTGGCCATCAAGCTGGGCTCGAAGGGCCCCATACTGTTCGTCCAGGAGCGCATCGGACTCGGCAAGAGGCGCTTTCCCCTATACAAGTTCCGCACCATGGTGACCGATGCCGAGGCCAGGCAAGGAGATCTTGAGCACCTCAACGAGGCCAGTGGTCCGGTCTTCAAGATCGAGAACGATCCACGAATCACCAAGCTAGGTGGCTTCTTGAGACGTACCAGTCTCGATGAGTTGCCCCAGCTGACAAATGTCTTCCTGGGCGACATGAGCCTGGTGGGACCGAGACCTCTACCTGTCCGTGACTACGAGGGGTTCAGTGAAGATTGGCACCGCCGCCGATTCAGCGTACGGCCCGGCCTCACGTGTCTCTGGCAGATCCAGGGAAGAAGCCGGGTGACCTTCGAACGGTGGATGGAGCTCGACATGCAGTACATCGACGAGTGGTCACTGTGGCTCGACATGAAGATCCTCGCCAAGACGGTGCCCGTGGTCATCAAGGGGACCGGGGCCGCATAGTCGACCTCGGGACCTCTTCCCACCCCTGCACATTCGCTTGACCTTCTGTCGTTGTATCGGGTTGCGCTGACAAGTGATTTGCGCTCAGGGTAGGCTTGTCGGTGCTGCGGCACCTGGTCTGGGTCAACGACCAGCGGCCAGCTATTCCAGAGCCACCCATGATCCCGAATGAGACCAAACTGAAGATCGCCTTCATCGGTGCCCGCGGTGTCGGAGGCACCTACAGCGGCATCGAGACTTACTACGAGGAGGTGGGCTCGCGACTGGCGGCACGGGGCCACGAGGTGACAGCCTACTGCCGAACCTATTTCACGCCTGAGACGGATAGCTACCGTGGGATTCGTGTTCGGCGCCTTCCCTCGCTTCGTAGCAAGCACCTGGAGACCCTCTCGCACAGCGTGCTCTCAACCGTGGATTCGCTGTTCCGTGACTACGACATCGTCCAGTTCCACGCTCTCGGTTCGGCTCCCTTATCGATCCTGCCACGAGTCTTCGGCAAGAAAACCGTGGTGTCGGTTAGAGGACTCGATTGGCAACGGGAGAAGTGGGGGAGGCTGGCCCGCTGGGTGCTTCAGGCCGGCGAGTGGGCTTCTGTTCGGTTGCCGAGCTCGACCATCGTCGTCTCCGAAACCCTGAGGGACCACTATCGAGTCCACCACGGTTGCGAGACCAAAGTGATCCCCAATGCTGTCATCCCTGCGGCCCCGCGGCCTGTGAACAAGATCGCCGAGTTTGGGCTGGAAAAGGACCAGTTTCTGCTGTTTGTTGGTCGGATCTCACCCGAGAAGGGAGTTCATACGCTTCTAGCGGCGCTCGAGCCGCTGCCGAGGGACAAAGAAGCTGGTGCTGGCTGGCGGTAGCAGCTACTCCGACTCCTATATCGAAAGCGTTAAAGAGATGGCCTGGGAGGATGTGCTCTTTCTAGGGAAGGTCGATCACGAGACCATTCAAGAGCTGCTCAGCAACTGCTACGCCTTTGTTCTGCCCTCGACCATCGAGGGGCTGTCGATCGCGCTTCTCGAAGCCCTGAGCTTTGGTACTTGCATTCTCACGACCTCGATACCCGAGAACCTCGAAGTAGTCGGAGAGGCAGCGTTGGTCTTTCCACCAGAGGATGTGGAGGCTCTTCGGGAGCGGCTGAGATCGATTCTGGGTTCGCCGGAGTTGGTTCGGCACCACCGCGAGCTGATAGCTGAGAGAGCGAGGGCTTGGCCCGACTGGGACGGGGTGACTGATCAGACCGAAGAACTCTATCTCAATCTGACGCGAACGCCCTGATGAGGTCACGTCGACAGAACCTCGGAGTACAGTTCCTCATACCGCACTGTAATTCGATCCAGATCGAATTCCTTCTGAACCCGAGCGCGTCCGTTCGCGGCTAAGTGCTGTCTCTTCGACTCTGCATGAGCGAGCGTAGCCAATGCGTCCGCGAGAGATCCAGCATCGTCAGAAGGCACCAAGATTCCAGACAGCCCATCCTCGATGATCTCAGGTACCCCTCCGACCGAGGAGGCTACCACTGGGCACTCCGCTGCCATCGCTTCGAGTACCACACTTGGAGAGCCCTCCCTGCGAGAGGACAGAACGAAGATGTCAAACACGGAATACAGGGTGGCCAGGTCCTCTCGAAGTCCGAGAAGTCGAGCTTGATCTCGCAGTCCAGACCGATCGATGAGCTCCTGCAGGTGTTGCCTCTCAGGGCCTTCTCCAGCAATAAGCAGTCTCGCCCGGGTTCCTTGGGAGCGGAGTTGCCGTACCGCCTCGATGAGGACGTCGAAGCCCTTGACCCGAGTGAGTCGCCCCGCTGCTCCGATCACCAACTCTTCGTCGGCCAATCCGAGGGACTTGCGAGTCGCTGTGGAATCTGAGGTTTGGAATCTTCGAGTATCGACCCCATTGGGAATTACCACAATTTGCTCGGAGGGAATCTGTTCCGACTCGATCATGTAGCGGCGCACTGCGTTCGAGACCGCTACGACCCGATCCGAAAACCTATGCGCGTGCCGGGTCATCAAGACCGAGAGCTTGCCCGATAACGGTGACAGGCTATGCTGACTCGTCACAACCTTGGGCATCGAGTGACTCATGCCGGAGGCCAGGACGGCGAGGACGTTGGCTCGATAGAGCGAGGTCTGGACAAGGTCGACCGAATGATCACGGTAGATCACCCTGAGTTTCGACCAACCTCGGATCATTTCTGCGGCATTCGGGGTTTCCGACATGGCGAGCGAGAAGACCGGGACGCCGGCCTGTGCGATTTCATCAGCCGTGGAACCTACCGGCCTCAGTGAGCAGAACAGGGGATCGAAACGTTGCCGGTCGAGGCGCCGAATGATCTCTTTGAATAGGTTCTCCGCTCCTCCTGTGCCACTGCTGGTGATCAAGTACAGGATGCGGTTGGGGGCTTTCACAGCAGTGGCCTATTAGGTTGGTCCTTGACTCTTGAATCGGGTCGCAGCAAGATCGACGTTATCCTCTCATGGCCTCCGACCACCCACAATGAACCTTCGCCTCTGGTAGCCAAGTGCTCGCAGGGCAGGCACAATGATCTTTGATAGTGTCCGCCCATGTCTAAGAGCTCGACTCCTGGAGTCCGAGTTGCCGTGCTCGGTGATCTCATGCTTGCAGGCGAATGGACTGATCACTACCAGGCTGGCCAGCTAGCAGCGAGTCTTGGAGATATCGCTGGTCTGGGCAATGAGTTCGACTTCCTCTTCGCCAACTTGGAAGTAACGCTACCGGGAACCGAGGGTGAGATCGAAAAGCAGCCTCGACTGGTCGGTTCGGCCGATGCTGTCAATGAGGCTCTGAGGATTCTGAATGTCGATATCGTGAATCTCTCGAACAATCACGCCTTCGACTGCTTCGAGTCGGGTTTCGCAGCTATCTGTGACCTCCTGTCGTCCCGAGGAGTGGGTTACCTCGGTGCCGGAGTTGATCTGATGACAGCTTCGCGCCCCCTGATTTCGGAGAGTGGAGACGTCAAGTTGGGTTGGCTGGGATACACCGCCCTGGACACTGTCCCATCACACGTGGCAACGGCAGAGGGCTATGGCGTAAATCCCTTCGAGATAGACAAAGTCCTTAAAGACATCGAGAATCTGAAGCTAGAAGTCGATCACGTTCTGGTTTCGGTGCACTGGGGAGTAGAGTTCTCGAATCTACCTTCTCCCCTGCAGATACTCCAGGCGAGGCGAATGATCGATACCGGTGCAACCGCGATCCTCGGCCATCATGCCCATGTGATTCAAGGTGTCGAGGACTATCGAGGCGGGGTCATTGCCTACAATCTCGGCAACGCCGTTACGACGGATATGGAGATCGATGGGCGACCGGCGATTCGTCAGACGGATCGCTCTCGCAGCGCGTTCCTGTTGGATTTGCGGCTCTCCAAGTCCAAGCTTCTCGGCTACCAGACCCGGGCTTTTAGGTTCGAGAACGGCGCGGTCAATTTCGACGATCCTCTTGCTGATCGATTTCTCGAGCGAGCGAATCAGGCAATTCTCCGAGGGGTGAGCGACGCTCAGTGGCGTCGTCGCCGCCTTTACGAAGACGTCGTTCTGCGTGCCGCGCGGAAGTTGAATCCGCGAGTCATTGGCAGCGTTCGACCATCCCACTTCGCCAAGGTGTTCCGCAACGTGGCTCGGGCAGTTAAAGGGCAGGGCCCAGCCTAGCCAGGCATGACGACCGATCCCCGTTCGGATTTCCGCCGCCTGGCCGTTCGAGCGCATGTCGCCCACCCTCGCCTTTTCGAACAGCAGCCGTCCTGAGCATAAGTCGACGTATGCGAGGGTGCTCTCGTACCTCGCCGCCATTCTTGGTGCCGGGGTAGTGACTCGACCAGATCTCAGCCGATTGGGGTCTCGCAACGTTTCTGCTGCTGCTTTTGGTTTCTGATTTGTCAGGCAGGGCGAAATCGTGGAGATTAAGAAGATCTTCAAGAACCGGCTCTTCCGGGAATTGGCCACTTCAAGAGTCTTCTCACTCCCTCATCGAATAGCCCTGAAAGTCTAGCTTCCAGTACCCACAATGGGTCGCTGCCGATCCCAAGTCGAAAGAGCGTCAGGGGGTCGCACTCGAATCGGTTTGAACCTTTCCTGGTTGTACAGGCAGCCTGATAACCGGCTCGACGGACAATCTCTACGGTTTCGTCCGTGTAATCTCGAGTCGAGCCGTTCGGGTAGGCGAAACTCCTTGGGGGTGCCCCGGTTTCGTCCCGTATCCGTCTGTGGCACCGCACGATTTCTTCCTCTTGCCTGCCCTTTGGTAGGAGGGAGAGGATCGGGTGAGTGACGGTGTGACCTCCGAATTCAATGCCACCTTCCTGCTGCATTGAGCGGACTTGGTCCCAGCTCAGAGGGCGGGCTGGTGGAGCACAAGCTAGGGGTAAAGAGACCAGTGCCTTCATCACAGCTTGTCGTCTTTCAGGAGCAAGGTACTTGAAGGTCTGGATGAGTTCTTCGGGATCGCGGTTCTGTGGCCAGCTGCCGTAAAGCTCGAATAGGAGGGTAAGAGCCTGCTCAGAGAGGGACTCCGGAGAGGTCTGGGCAGCGCAAAGGGATCTTTTCGCCCGGTCGAACCAGAGCTCCTCGCCATCGAGGAAACCCGTGGTCAGGAAGATCGTTGCCGGTACTCCAGCAGTCTGTAGAACTGGCCAGGCTCCGGTGTAGTTACCCTCGTAGCCATCGTCGAAAGTCACGATCACGAGGTCATGGTCGAGGTTTGCCTCCGAGCTCATCATCTCCGTCGCTTTCGCAAGGGTCGTGATCTGGAACCTAGGCTTCAACCAATCCAGGTGATGTTGGAATCGGCTCTGCGAGATCGTGCCCTCGAACTCGGATCCATCCTCGGCTACATCGTGATACTCGAGAATGTAGAGTCGATGGTCCCTCTTGCGTCGACGTCTAGCCCTGATCGAGCGAGTCAGGCCAGAAGCAGCCCCGAAAAACGCCAGGCAACGAAGTCCTACCCGTCTCGTTTGAATCGGACTCATCAGAGTTGTTGCGTCTTCCGCTAGTGTTCCTTGATGGCTTGCTTACAGGCTCCGATGACCTTCTCGGCGTTGTGGGTCCATGACAGGGATTCCACAGCGCGGCGATGAGCTGCCTCTCCCAGCCTTGCTCTGAGAATCGGGTCGTCGACGAGCTTGACCACAGAGGTCACCAAGTCATCGACAGAGCGCTTTTTGAACAGGAGACCTTCGTTTCCTGAATCGATGATTTCGCAAAGGGGGCCGTAGTCCGGTGCCACAATTGCCCTACCAGCTGCCATCCACTCGATGACCTTCAAAGGTGAGCCATAGAAGTTGGATTCCGGCATCACCGCTACGTCTAACAAGACCGTGATGCCAGGAATGCGTTGATGTGGAACTCTTCCAGTAAAGAGAACCCGATCGCTCAATGGCCGAAGCGACTGTTCCAGCGCGTTTCTTCCAGGGCCGTCGCCGACAAAGACGAAGCGAACCTGAGGTCGTTCAGCGGCCACCCTGAGTGTCATCTCGCGCAGCAGGTCAACTCCGTGCCACTTCTCGAAGGATCCGATAAACCCCACGGTAGGTGCCAGACCAAGAGCCTTCTCGATATCTGCGTCGCCAGAAGAGTCCGGCCGAAAGATGGCCAGGTCTGCACCATTCGGAATCACGCTGAACTTCCCAGATCTGATGTGGTACTGACTAACAAGGTGCTCCCGAAGTGCCCTGGAGACAACTGTAACCCTGTCAGCTTTGGAAAGCTGCCAGCGTTCCATTGCTTCCGGGAGAATGGGTAGATGTAGATACTGATCGAGATATCGGCGCGACTCGGCGGCTGGCGAATTGACCTCCAGAACCACAGGGAGCCCCATCCTGCGCCCAGCGAGGATGGCGTCGAAGGTGAGTAATTCGTTTCGAACGAGAACTACATCGGGCTGGATCTGGTGAAGGGTCCTAACTGCGCGCCGATATGAAGGCAGATTGACAAGGACCTTCTTGGGTTCGTGCAGGTAGAAGCTCAGGAGCCTCTTCAAAGTCGTTTGGGCCGCTTGGATTGCTGACTTACCGTCGGTCGCAGCCTTCGAGGTCGCCTCTAATGGGCAGACATCGATATGAACGCCAGAAGCCAGAGCGGCTGCTGTAAATTGTCGAACGTGGTGGAGAGCGGTGTCACCGTAAGATAGGTTGTGGAAATAGGCCAGCCTCATCTCGAGTGGGTTCTAAAGTAGGCAGTCGAGAAGTTGAACTTGTGCGAATTTCCCCAGCCAGGGAACAGTAGCACGATTCTGTGCGACATTCGATGTAATTGAGAAGGGCTTGGTGTTTCCCCGGGCGCAAGGATCTACTGCCCTTTAACAGAGCGTTGACAAACGGCTCCTCACCACGGTTCAGACTCCGGTGCTAATCTTGTTTGTCGATGCTATGTTGGTATCGGGATCCTCACTGAACATGAGCTGACCAGTGGGAGAAGTCTCCGGTTTCGAGAGAGTCCCAGAAGAAGCCTCCGTTCCACTCGTCCGCGCCGATGTCCCACGAAGAACCGTAGGGCCGGCTGTCTCCTTCGATGTCGCTCGAGGTCAGGTAGGTCAGAGAATTTCCTCGGTCCACGGCACAAGTATCGCTCCCCGCAAGTCGCAAATCGAAAGGAACGGAACGAAACGCCGGCGAACAGGCGACGGAATGAGAGTCCATCCCAGTGAGAGAACGCCAGTCTGGATCGATTGCACCTCCGACTCGCCCAGTTTGAACCAGGCGTCCGCGTCGAACACATTGAAGTCCGAGTCGAGGTACTCCAGGTCGTAGTCGGACTGGACGTTTCTGTCATCTGGGTCGATGCCCTTGATGATGTTGTTTCGGAGTTTCATCCTTTTAAATCGGCCTATAGCGTTCGGTGGGTCGTCTATCCTTATTGCGGCAGAGGCTCTTCCCGAAGAGCGTATTGTTGTCGACTCTGACGTTGGTTACGCTGGGTCCCTCGGTGTTGCCCTGTCGGATCCGAATGAATGCTTGAGGTCTAAGCGTGCTGTACATCACATTGTTCAAGATCCAGACGTCCTTGAGCGCCTCGTTGTTCTCCCCGCTGTCGTGAAGATTGACGAAGATGTTGTCATCCCGAAACTCGTTCCTCATCAGGTTGCCGCGAATCACTATGTCGTCGGTGTAGCGGGGACTGCCCCCGTACGAGTCCGGTATCTCTCCCTGGCCAACGATCGCACTGTCCCAGTCTACAAGCTCGTTGTTGACGATATCCCAGTCCCGAGTGAAGGCGCTGACGATGATGCCATTGACCTTATCCGGCTTCCAAGCCCGCACATTGGCGTCGAACCGGTTGTCAAGGAACTCGATACCCTCGACCCAGCCCCAGAGCTTGGGAATGATTTTCTACGAACGACTTGGAATGCATGGACCCACATTGCAGCCGTGCGCCGGTATTGTGAGGTTCTGGAAGCGCCATGGCCCCGCGACGGTCTCTCCATTGACGTCAGCAGCACCCCTGAATGTATAAGACCCTTCGCTCAATGACTCGATGTTGATGAGAGCGATGTGAGTTGCCTTGTGTGACTTGAACCAGCTGAAGGTTATGTTCCCACGAAAAGAACTGGCCGTCCTTGTTTATGTTCTTTAGGCTAAGATCATGGATATAGGCCGTGCGAGATAGCCTTCGAAGTGGCGAACATATTCAGGAAGCCACCTCCTTCCCCTGTTGAGTTGTGCACGCCATAGTCGAAGACCCGGAAATGAGCCATCTCGTAGAAGGAGTTTGCTTCGTAGTACCGGTTAGAATGAAAGCCCACTTGGATCCGCTAGCCGTCAAGATCGGCAGATGTCATCCTGATCATGTGGAGGATACTTGCCGTCATTGTCGAGATCCCAGCCTACAAGCATCGCCGGATCTTTCGGAAATTCCCAATTGCGGGTTTCCGATCCTTTCTTGGTCTTGGTCCAATGTCCGGGAACGCCACGGAATTCCACGGGGGAAGGAAAACTGGGCAGGGCGACACGTCCCTGTGAAGCAAACGATGTCTTCGGCGCCATCATCGGGGCCGTCGGCGACCGTATCCCACGCGTACTCGATGGTGGCGCAGGGTCGAAATCCGGGCGGCCCGCAGTAGTTGAAGTTGCTGCCACCGTCACAATCCACGTAGATGAGGTCCTCATTCGACGCCATCTGCATCAGGATCTGTCGGTGCCCGAAACGACCTTACCACTAACCAGAGACGCATCGCAGACATTGCAGTCGGCAGGCTCACCGGCGACCCCATTGTGGTTCAGATCGAATCCACACGGGCGGGACTGATATCCGCGAGGTGGCACCGCAGAGCCAGGGTTCTCGACGGGGCCCGCCTGTTGGAGCGGCCCGCCGATTGTCATTTCGCTGTTCTCCGCCGAATCTGGAGATTCAGCCCCTGTGTAGGTGCCAATTACCAAGATCAGTCCGGCCGTGAGTCTCGCCAAGCTCGACGAGATTTTGCGAATCGACTCTTCGAGTTGCGACCACATCGTCTGCCCCACGCTTGAATCTCCCAAAACGAATGGGGACCGATTTCTAGACCTATGAGACCGTAATCTCCGGTGTTCTGCAGTGGCTTCTGTAACAGAGGCGAAGAATCGTCAAGTACCTCCACCGAAGTCAATCGGAGCCTTTACCTCTCGAGAGCACTTGCTTGTAGATTTTCTCGTAGCTTTCTATCATCTTCGCAGCGGTGAAGTCGTTGGAGAATCGAAGCCAAGCTCTCTCCCCGAGTTCCTCTCTCGCAGACTCGTCTTCCAAAAGCCTCTGGAGTGCAGTTGAAAGAGCCTGAGAATCGGTTGGTGGCACCAAGATAGCCTCGGTTCCTGCCTCGAGAGCATCTTTGAAGGCCGCGATATCAGTGGCCACGATAGCTTTGCTTGCAGCCATCGCCTCTAGTAGTGCGATGGAAAGCCCCTCCCAAAGGGAGGTGAATACGACCAGGTCGGAGATCTCAAGGATCTTCCGGACGTCTGAGCGAAAGCCAGGAAGCAGAACTCTCGAGGATAGCTTCAACTTCCTAGTCAGAGATTTCAACTCCCGCTCCAGCGGTCCTGTCCCCAAGAGCAACAGCTGACTTCGGTTCTTCAGCGAACCAGGTAGGGCTGAGAAGGCTTCTATCAGGGAATGGTAGCCTTTCTCTCGGACGAATCGTCCCATCGACAGGATGACTAGAGAGTCTGGGCTTCAAGCCTAGGTCTGTTTTCAATCTCGAAGCTTCACTTGGCGACAGTCGAATCGGTTCCCTCGAGGGCGATTCCATTCGATATGACAGTCAGCCTGTCCGAAAGTTCGGGTTGGTCCTCAACAAAAGACGCGCCAACGGACTTTGCGCAGGCGACAACAGCAGCGCAGCGGGGAAGAAGCCAGCGATATCCAGTTTGCTGCAGAGCACTGAACCGGGTCTGATCACTGTGCAGTGTCGTGACTACAGGTCGATTCCCTGCACGCTTGGCGGCAATCAACCCGTGCAAACTATCGCCAAACAGGTGAGTGTGCACCAGATCGATGCGATCTTCCTTCATTGCTCGTGAGAGTGCCGCAACCCACAATGGGTCCAGCTTCGGCACTCGGCGTTTGAGAATCCTCACACTGGCGCCTGCTCTTTCAACTCCAGCCCGAACCGGTCCGTCGAGGGAGCAGTAGACGAAATGCTCGTAGTTCGGGCCTCGCAGAGATGTCACCAAGGTCTCGAGGACTTTTTGTGCTCCTCCCAGACCGAGGCCGTGAATGCAATGGGCGATTCTCATGAGATGACTCTAGGAGCGGATTCTAGCCAACACCGCGGCTCGACGGTCCTAAGAACAGCACCGGATATCATCTCCCCCGCAGTGGTTGGTGTTTGACACTCTCTGTCTTGGACCAGTGGGACAGTTCATTTGCCGATTATGATTGACGGACTAAGATGACCATATCTGACCAGTGACTTTCTTGGACTCATCTAGATAATCGATCTACCATGTCGGCAGCCATATCCCGATTCCGTCAGAGACTCTACGAGCATTCGGTCGCATCTCGCTTCTGGATTGGTCCGGAGATGGTCGCGAAGTGGGCGAAGGGCACACACCTGTTCTTCGTCCTGGGGATGGGCCGATCTGGAACTTCGTTTCTTGCACACCTACTAGGCAAGGACCCGAAAGCCTGCGTCGTTCACGAGCCGGTACGGCGCGATTTCGAGGCCTACCAGCGAGCATTCCATTCCCAAGTCGAAGCAGAGCGATATGTCGGGAGATTCCGAAGCAAGGAGATCTTCTTGCGGGCGAGTCGGAAGGGGGCGCCTACCTACGGCGAAATCAACAGCATATTGCGCAGGCACGTCTACGCTCTTCGCCAAGCCTTTCCGCACGCGGTGTTCTTGCATCTCGTGCGTGACGGAAGAGACGTGGTCCGGTCGATGATGGCCCGGGCGACGATGACACCCGAGGATCCAAATACCTCGACGATTAGGCCCCATTCCGATGATCTATGGAGCTGCGAGTGGCCGCAGATGGACCGCTTCTCGCGCCTTTGCTGGTATTGGAGCACCGAGAATGCCTTTGTCCGCGAAGCAATCGGGGTGACGATTCGATTCGAGGAGCTCCTGTCCGACTACGAGTACTTTGCCGAGAGACTTCTCGAGCCGTGTGGAGTGCGGGTGGCTCGAGACGACTGGGAAGTAGCCGTGAGCCGGCCACGAAACAAGACGTCGAGTCACAGGATTGCTGACAGTAACTCGTGGTCTCCTAACTTGAAACAGGCCTTCAAGCGCATCTGCGGTGAAGAGATGTTGGCCAACGGTTACGAACTGGATTAGAGGTCTATTGAGGTAGTTCGGCCATGTGAGGCCCGGTTTGGTAGGGTCATCGGCTCGATGGCTATGCGTTTCTTCATTGAGGCATCCCCTGAAAGTTGGACCGGGTGTCTGCGAGAATTTCTCACAACCCTTGGTCCAGCGTTGGGGGCGGCTTCAGAGACCATAATCGGACCGAAACTCACACTCTGATTGCCCGGAGTCGGGGGTCACGTCAAGGTGTCCCGTCGAGAGAACCCCCTCTGAGGGATATGCGTGGAAAGTACGATCCTCAATTGATAAGGGTTGGCGATTGGACAGACTGTGCTATTAATCAACCTGAAAAGAATGAGAATCTGGAGGCTGGGTCAAGTAACGCCCCCTTCCCGGTGACCTACCCCGTTACTCATTCGATCATGGGTTTGGCTCCCCAGGGGCGAAAAGGCATGCATCGAAGGAAAACCAGAACACGCAACAATGAAGATCTCAAGAAGTTCTTTTCGAATGTCTCTTCTCGGGAAACATAGTTCACTTCAGCCATGTTTAGCAGATGCCAGCACCTAAACTAGTGGCGGAATCGATGAGAACTGAACCCAAACCAAGCACGTCATCGGACAATTCAAAGAACTCACTGGCAATCGACTGCCACTCTGCGAATTCGAGGTCGATGATCACACCCAGATCGACTCGACTTCGAGCCTCGTGGTTTTCGATCTCGATTCTGATCTTGGCCCTCGGAGCGATGAGACTGGTCCACCTCGAGGCAGACACCCCTCGGCAAGTGACCAGGTACAGCGTTGGCGTCTTCGTCGATGAGGGCTATAAGACTCTGTCGCCTCGGAACCTGGCCCTCTATGGAGAGGTGAGATGGAATCTGGCGGACCAATACGAGGGTTGGATGGACAATAGTCCAATAACGCAATGGCTCATATTCATTGCCTTCAGAGCATTTGGAGTAGAGCTTGGAAGTGCGCGTCTCGTCGTAATCGGCTGGTTCGTGATCTTCCTCATCGGGTTTGCCGCTGCGCTGAGAAACCGCTACCAGCCACTTCTCTTGCTGCTCGGGATTGTCGCCCTAGGGACCACTCACCTACTCTTCTTCTTCTCGCGAATTGCTCTCTTCGAGATTCCCATCTGCGTTGGCCTTTACTCAGGTCTCTTCGTTCTGCGCAGATATGGAAGGCGGTTCCCATTCTGGTCGCTGGCAGCCGTCGTCGCGCTCTCGGTCGGCACCGCTTTGTTCATCAAACTGTCAGCGGCACTTTATGCAGCTGCCATCCTAGTCGGCTTGGGCATGGGCGCCCTCACTCGGAAGTCCGTTCCCAAAAGCGTGCTTCTCCGCTTCGGACTGCCTGCCGCAGTAATCTTCGGTTGGCTTGCCGTCATCACTTTCGAGGAATGGTCAAGCAGGATATCAGCGGATCCCGGAGAGATTCTGATCTCCAACTACCTCAACCCCCTTTCTTACTCGACAGGGTTCCTTGTATGTACGGGGTTATTCTGCTTGATTCAGGCGCTTTCGACCGACTTTCGGCGATTTCTGAGGAATCCCTACCGCGCAGGACTCCTGGGACTTGCCGTATTTGGCCCGATACTCCTCAGCCTGTTTCAATACCACCCGACCCGCTACTACGTTCCCCTGCTGCCAGCTTATGTCTTGTTGATCTTGGAGTGGATTCATCTCACATACTGGAAGAGGCCAACTGTGGGAAGGATCCCTCTTATTGTGTCGTTCGTTGGGTTGATACTGACTTCCCTCTTGATGTTTCTTGTGTTCCAAGGAGTCAACTATCACCTCCTTTTCCATCTACCGCTCGATCTTGGAGATAGCCCAGGGCTGACAGAGCGGTTCATTCGGGACTGGTTCTTCACCTTGCTATTGCCAACAGTTCTCTTGCTCGGTGGCACGCTTTGGGCTTTCCGAAATGTCATTCTCAGACCGCGCTCGACTCTGCTGATCTTCAGTCTTTTGATGACATTGATGCTCCTGCGCGACGCAGTGATGCTGGGTAGCTTCTACCTGGTCCCCTCCTATCAGTCTCGGGAGATTGCAGGAGATATCGAACGGGTCGTTCCGGTCGAAGGCTCGATCGCAGGAGACTGGGCGCCATTCCTGACTTTGGGCACCCCCATTCGCACGATATACATGTTTAGAAAAGTGAATCCTCCTTCGCACCTGGTAGAGCTTCGGCCCTCGCACTTCCTGTTCTCCGACACTCCGACTTCAAACGAGCACATGAAGCTCTTCGAGAAAGAGACTCGATTGAGACTTGGCGAACCGCTTTACCGATCCAAGTACGTAGGCCGACGAGTGGTTCTCTACCCAATCGTCTTCGACGATAGCTAGCCCTGGGCCCCAAGGCCCTCCTGGATCGTTCGACCTCGACTCAACGGGCCGCGGGCTCAGAGAGCTTGCCTTGCAGGAGTTTCAGGTGGTGGTCTGCCACATTCGTCCAGTCGAACTGCTTCACGCTCTCTCTGCGTACCTGACGAGTGATCTCGTCATCGGACTCTGACAGAGCCTCGCCGATGCCGCGAGAGAACTCCTCTGCTGTGGAGCAGATCCGAACGTACTTCTTGAATCTCTGCAGCGATGGAATTGGTGTCGCCACCACGGGTACTCCTGTCGCCAGAAACTGATAGACCTTCAGTGGATTGATGGAGAGTACCGCCCCTTCCGGTCTGTAAGGAATCAATCCCACGTCCAAGCCGGCGAGAAATCGTGGAAGTTCTTCAGGACGAACGGGGGGTAGGTAGTGCAAGTTGCCCGGCCGCGTCTCCTCCAGAAGCACTTTATGGGTCTTCGTCGTCTTCCCCTTGCCCCCATAGATGGGCCCTATAAACACGAAGTTCCATTCAGGATGGAGCTCACAAATCTCGAGGATCAACGCCCAATCGATCCTGTCGTTCAGGCGTCCGACGAGGCCAACCCTTGGGGATGCTATCCTGCAAATAGTTGGAGCTGCTCCGCTTTTCCCGGCCTCTTCAAACAAACTCCAGTCAACCCCAAGTCTTGTGAGTGTTGGTTCTGCCCCGAGACCTCGAACTTGCTGAGCGAGGGTGTCCGAGAGCGTCCAGACAACATCGCTACCCTTTACGAATCTCGAATGTGCCCTGCGAACTCTTCGGCTTACCCCCTTCCCATCCAGGCCCGATATGTAGTCATCGACGACGTCGTACACAGTCAGATCAGCTGGAAGACCACGAAATGTAGGCAGTAGAACAGGGTACTGGTAGGTTAGAACCAGGTTCTCCGGCGTGTTCTTCTTCAACCAACGGAGGAGATACCTCATCGACAGCCATCGATTCACTTGCGAGACCAATCGCAACCGACTTCCAGGGATTAAAGGGGGTAGCCTCAGCTGCGACAATCCGACTGAATGGATTTCTCGAGTGAGCTTTTTGGAGAATCCAGCAAGCGCCCCAAGCGACCACCTGGAAGGATCCGGGTGAACGAAGATGGTAGGTACCCTCCGTCCCCATTCCTCGTAGAGTCGCTTTCTGTCGCTCTCCTCGTACGGCAGATGTCCTTGGATAACGAGAATCATCAGACTTCCTTATCCGATCCTGGCCGCAGACTCTTCAGAGCAGGCGCAAGGTGTTGGATGGATTCCCTGGCTACAAGTCTGAGGTGCTCCCGGCCTAGCATCCAGAGAGACGCCAAGTAGACAGTGGCACCGAGAGAGATTGCCAGTGCCAGCCGCGACCAGGTCTTCCACGAAGAGACTACCGGCAACAAGGGTTCACTACTGTAAACGACAACCTGCAAAGCGATTGCCATAATCAACGCCGCCACAACCGACGGCAACACCGACCGAAAGTATGTCCTCAGGGGCAGTCCGATCGCAATCTTGAGCGCCACACCCTTCATAAAGAACAAAACGACACTGGAGAGCAGGATCGCCCAGCTCACGGCTTCAATACTGTGCTGAACTCCTATGAGACACCCAACTGTAACCAGAGCGGAGTAGATAACGAGTACCACAATCTCAGCCCTCAGCTTCCCCGAAGCTTCGATTGCTGCTCCTCCTAGCTTATGCAGCGCAGAAAATAGACCTGCGATTGACAGTATTCGAAGGGACGCAACCATCCCCGACCAATTCGGCCCAAAAAGGGCTAGCGTGAAATCCTCGGCGGTTACACAAAGACCAACGAGAAGCGGCGCAATCCCGACCGCTACGACTATCGAAATCTTCTCATACCAGGCGATGAACCTCTCCGGCTCGAGGCGAAGCTTCGAAAAAACCGGGAAGCAGACCCCATAAAGGAGCGGGAGCATACGTGCGTCTGGAATCGATGAATAGTTGAAGGCACGCGAGTACAGACCAGCTGATTGGGCTCCCAGAAACTTGGGGACGAGAAACTTGTCGACTTGGCGGGACAAGTATATGAACACGTTCTTGGCTGTCAGAGTACTACCAAAGAACAGAAGCTTGCGCATTGAAGGTCTTGAGAACGACAGGCCTGGGACAAACCCAGATAGCATCACTGAAGCCAGGAGGGAGACACTGTTGCCCGTCACGGGCGCCCACACCAAGCTCCACAGGCCATAGCCTGCTGTGGCCAGACCTATCCCCGCTATAGAAAATGCCACTCCTCCAGAAAGAGTGACAATAGCGAGTCTGCCAAATTGGAGCCTTCTCTTGAGCAATGCAGTAGGCGTGGAGTGAGCCCCGGCGATGAGCATCTGGAGAGACATCACCGGCATCGCAGACCGGAGTACGGGAAAGCCGAAATACTTGGCAACCCAAGGACTCAGAACGACAAGGAGAGCCGTTAACCCAACGCCCACCATGACAGAGATTGTGAATGCGACCTTGCTATCGACCTCGGTGATCTCCTTGGCCTGGATCACAGCTCCTGCCATTCCCAGGTTGCCTATGACCCACGACAGACCGATGAACACGCTAACCACCGCCACCATCCCAAACTCTTCTGGCAGAAGAAGACGAGCCAGAACGACGCTGGTGAGAATGTCCAGGGTATTTCTAGCAACAGTCGCCAGCGTGTTTGCGGCCACACCCTTTCGGGCTCTCGTGGCCAGATCTTCGGGTGCCTTGGTGCGCTCTTGGTCTTCATCCATGAGTTCCGCAGGAAGGACAGGAAGTGTACGTCCCCGTGCGATGCCGTGCAACCGACGAAGCCTCCCACGGTGGCAGCATCAGGTCAAGGAGATCATCGAATGATGAATTTCCAGCCTTGAGCTGATCATCAATGCTTTCGTAAACTGGTGGGCAGACGCTCTTTCGAGCCTCTCTATAATGGCAATGCAAAGACATAAACCTAGCCGAGACATGTCCCTCCGAGCCGATTCCATGTGGTCCCTCGTTACTGCTGCAGTTGCGACAGGCCTATGCTTGGGTTTCCTCGATTCTGCGGATCTGCTGCTTCAGAAGCCGGACGCAATCAAGAACCCGACTCTTGTCTTCAGTCCCATTGGGATTGCTGCAGCCTTCTTGTCCTATCTTCTGAATGGTCTCCTGGTACTCACTCGGGCAGTAGAACGAAAGCAAGGCTCATTCGCTAGCAATCGAAACCTGGCGACTCCCGTATCGGCCGCCGTCTTCGGACCCGCCGTCAGCTGCTGTGCGGCCCTGGTGCTACCCGGACCCACACTGAGAGGCGATCCTGTCTAGCAGCCGCCACCTCTATCGACTGACCAGGTGGCCATACCGCCGTCTGCAATCTCCAATTCTGCCTGCGACCTGTCGGCCTTACAGTTCTAGCCCCTCTAATCGCATGCGCCTTCCACAGCCGGATCAGAGAGGGTCTAGCTTGCCCGAGCTTGCCAACCACCGAACCGCGTCGTTCCATCGCCTCTGCTTCCCTGGGAGAGACCAATGTCGTCTTTGAATCTCACCAACCACTCCACCAGACTCGGCTTGCTGCTGATTTACCGTCGCCTTGTCCACCTCGACCGCAGCGGCCGCGATCAATGTAAGTGTTGCGCTATCGATTCGACGGGCAAACCTTGAGTCTATTCCTCGTCTTGCCGTGGTTCTTGCCGTTGCGCTTCTGTGGCTACTGGTACTTCAACTTTTCTTGTGGCTCCTGGCCTGGCCTCTCCTCAGGAGATTCAGATCGTTGCCCAACAAGCTAGCGGTCTTGGTTGGCTCCTTCTTTCTCGCGCTGGCGATCTTGCAGCCAACCTCCGATCAGATCTTCGATCTAGCGAATCTCTCAGAGTCTGCCCCGGCCACTCGTCTAGTGATGATCTCCACGGTCTGGGCTCCTCTTTTCTTACTTCCGTGTCTGACGTTGCTGATTTCTGGTCGTTGGCCCTCTTTGAAAGAACCGAAACGCCTCGGCCAGACCTTACTGATCGCCCTTCCCTGGTTGGCCCTCGAAGCGCTCGCCTTCAGCTGGGTCGAAATATACCGGGTCCCCGGAATCGGCTCGAAGCAATCGCTGCAATACCTGGTTCTGTTCAGCCTGACAGCTGGAATCACCCTCGTAGCAGCTTGGAAACTTGCATCGGACCGCTCAGTCCTTCATAGCCGTCATCCCATCTATCGCGATACTGACATGGCCCTTCGTTCTCCAGTTGGCTACGAGGCCAAATGCAGCAGTCGCCACCCCAACCGATCCAGGGTCCTCTTGTGCGGTGCTATTGACAGTCGATACCTTGCGCACGGATGCCCTTTCGATCTACAACCCGAAAGCACAGAAAACCCCCGCAATCGACTCTCTTGGTGAAGACAGCTTGGTCTTCTCCGAGGCGTCTTCCCCTGCCTCCTGGACAAAACCTGCCATGGCTTCGGTCATGACGGGCCTATCGCCAAGCACCCATGGGGCCACTGGTGTTAGATCGCGTCTCCCCGATCAGGCAAAGACTCTGGCCGAACACTTGACAACCGCAGGATACGTAACGGCTGGTATTGGGAAGAACAGCTTTCTGCGAGAGAACTTCGGTTTTGCCCAGGGGTTTGGCGAGTACTACTTCTTCCCGCGGTCCAGCGGCAGGACTTTGGGGAGCTGGTTGCTGACGAGATTCCAACCTCTGCGGTACGGGAACCAGGCGTCGACCGAGGAACTCACCAACTATGCCCTAGGTTGGCTCGAGTCCAATAAAGACAAGCAGTTCTTCCTGTGGCTTCATCTCTTCGACCCCCACCTGCCCTATGAGCCCCCGCTAGATTTAGTGGCAGCAGGAGAAGCTCCGGCCAGAATCGGGAGTTCCTTCTCGGATTGGGAGGCAATTCGGCTGGGCAACATGGTACCGACCCCCGAGGAGAAGGACTGGATTCACAGTCTTTACATTGCAGAAGTACTCAACGTCGACCGCAATATAGGCCGATTGCTCGATTCCATGAAGCAGCTCGGTGTCTACGACCGCTGTTTGATAGCGTTCACCAGCGATCATGGCGAGGAGTTCTGGGAGCACGGCGGGTTCGAGCATGGACACTCGATGTATCAAGAGGTCCTCAGAGTTCCCCTGTTCTTCAAGCTTCGCAACGCGAGCACTCGAGGTCGGGTCGAGGCCAGAGTCTCGACGGAACAGGTGATGGCCACCATGTTAGAGCTGCTAGACGCCGGGCCTCAGCCGGGTCTCCTCAAATCAGCTCCTCTGGTCTTCGAATCGAACACTCCCAGAGATACTGATGAGAGCGCTTCAGGAACACCAGATGTCAGCCAGCCAGTCTTCTCGATGGGAACTCTTTACTACGCACAAAAAGAAGCCGTGGTCTTCGACCACGTCAAGTACATCCGTGAAAGTGTAACGGGAGAGGAGGAGCTCTTCCTGCTTTCCAGGGATCCTGGAGAGACCCGTTCCGTGACGGCAGACTACGACGAACTGCTACTTCAAGCGAGATCGATGCTCCAGAATCATTCGATCCAGAGTTCGGACCTACAAGAAGAACTGGGAATAGCGAGCCAAGATGCCGAGCATATCGGAGAGGATCTTCTCCAAGACCTCGAGGCGCTCGGCTACATCCGCTAGAGGCTGGAGCATCGAGACAGGGCCTGCGACTGCCTGGCTCGGAGCTCCCATCGACAACAAATGAAGAACGATTTCCATAGCCTCCTCGGCAAGGCAGGCAGTCCGTTGGCTGTTGCTAGTCCACGAAAGGACTCCCCCTTCAGCACCAAGCCAGGGGTGAGGCATCCCCCGAAGGTTAGGTCGGAAATCTGCGAGAATTATCATAATCCGCAAGGAGACGGGCCGGCACGATGCTGGTGACGATGCCTAGAGTGTTCCTGGCGATAGTGGCCTACCGTCTTGGTGGCAACCGTTTTTCTGGCCAAACTAGCCAGATCTCCAGACGCATTTGACGAACAGGCTCCCGAGGAGCCTCAAAACGGAACTTCGGATGGAATCTCCCAGCAAAGACGACCGAAATAAGACAGTCGGTAGGAATCCCCCCGCACCCCACCGGGGAGTGCTGCCCATGGATCTCTCGGTGGCTGGCGGGTTCTTTCTCCTGGGACTGGTGCTGGCATTCGCAGGCAGCGCGATGATCGAACCCGTGGTGACCGAGTGGAACGCGGGAAACGTCTGGTTCGAAGCAGACATTCCACGCGTCTTCAGAAACATGATCTCGCGATGGAGCAATCACTATCGCGTCAAGGTCCATCCGCTCTACTCGTTAATGAGCTATCCACCCGTCTGGGTGATCAGGAGGTTCGTCAACTCTCCGTGGGATGCGGTCCGGATCGTGAGCTCGGCGATCGCCGGTCTCTGGCTAATGGCTACATTTGCAGTGCTACGACTGACCAAGCTGAGGATCCTGGATGCCGCCCTTTTCACCGTCTTGGCCGCCGTCAGTGCAGCAGCTTTCTTCTGGACCACTGTTCCAGAGACCTACGCTTGGGGATCGCTGAGCTTGCTCCTCGTCATGGGGTTCGCAGCGCTTAGTGACCGGCGGGAGTTCTCGCGTATCTCCTATGTCGGCATCAGCATCGTCTCGCTCAGTGCGACGATCACGAATTGGATGGCTGGTATCGCTGTCAGCTTCACAAACCTCTCACTCCGCCGAACGATCAGAGTCACCCTGGATGCATTGTTGGTCACCACCTTGCTCTGGACAGTTCAGAAAGTCTGGTTCCCATCTGCACGTTTCTTCCTCGGCGACAGGGAGGAGGCCAAGTACCTGGTCAAGGAGAGCAGCGGCTTCATGTGGGAAAAGATACAGGCCTTCCTACTCCACTCGATGGTCATGCCCGAAATCAGGTTCTTGGACCAGTCCACCCACCCCGAGTGGTCTCTAATGTCGATCCAAGACTCACTTCCAGGCACAGGGACGACATGGGGTTTCATTCCAGTTGTCCTGTGGGTGGGGCTAGTAGCTGCCGGGATCCTGGCGGGCCTTCAACTCCGAGACGGCCGGCGGCACCGAACCGTGCTGGGAGTCACTCTCGCAGGGCAATTGCTACTGCACTCGTTCTACGGAGAAGAGACCTTTCTCTATTCTCTTCATTGGCTTCCTCTTCTCGTGCTGGTCGCCAGCTTCGGCGCTCGCACTCGATTCCGGCCGCTGATACTCGTCATGGCGGTGGGATTGACGGCCCTCGCATGCGTAAACAACTTTCAGCAATTCCGCGTTGCTACAGACTACCTTTCCACCCACGGCAGTGAGCGACAGAAGGTCATCGCTGCCAAGCGACTCCGGCCATCCGATCCATGGCCACGAGGAGAGGGACATGTAGTGTTAGCAGTACCGGGCAGCGCTGCTAATCAGAAGGCCTACCATGAGCCAGGCGGCGGCTTCAGTCCGGGCGTCAGCACTTTCGGCATCTCCATCTGGCTGATGAACTCCGAGAATGAAGTCGTCGAAACCAGTGACACTATCCCGCTCGCTGATATCCGTCAGAGCTTTCTCGTGGAAGGAGATTCCACTGTCTCAGTTCTTACAACCACACCCTACTATCAGGCGAAATGGTCCTGCCAGGGGATCGACTCCTGGGAACTCCAGTTCAAGGGGGAGGCGCTCTCAGAGCTATATCCAGTGATCGTTGTTCGAAGCGTCGGTCCAGCTGGAGGGCCAGTTGAATCGCTGGATTGGCAAGATGGCAATCTGCTGGTCAACAGCAGCTGGAACATCGAGGTCGATCCGCAGCCCAGGCAGGTTTTCACTGGAGGGGAATCTGACGAAGGCTGGCCGCTGGGAACCAGAGCGGGACCTCCATGGCTGAGCGAAGACGGTTGGGGATTCGCCCGATTCGAGTTTCCGGCCGATACCGCCGTGGCTCTTCGCCTGACCAGTGGCATCAGCACCGATGACTCTTCAGCCTCGGAGTTCGGCTTCCTGCCCTCTCTAGCCCTGGATCTACCAGATCAGCGATTTGTGGAGAGTCTGGAAGCACAACTACTCCATCTCAAGATGGGACTTGTCGACGCCGAGACGCGCCCAGGAGACCCAACGAGTTATCCGCTTGCCTGGCTGAGGGACGGGGCCTATGTCGTGGTAGCCATGGCCCGGAGTGGAGAGCTGGCACTGGCCAGGAAGCTCGTCGAGGACTTTGCCACCCAGGACTTCTTCGGCGGCTTTGGCGCCGAGGCAGACTCGCCAGGCCTAGCGATCTGGGCGCTCGAAGAGGTCTCCATCCGATTGGCCGACCGGGGCTTTGATGAAGAGATCTGGCCTCACGTCCTGCGCAAGGCTGAGCTGATTCTCGAAATGCTGGATGCCACCGAGAGCTTGCACAAGGACTTTCGAGGACCGGTCGTTCCTATTCATGCTGACAAATCATGGACCGAACTCACTCTGGTGGCTGAAAGAGCACAGGATGGTCTAATCGTCGGCAAGATGGACCATGGATTTCAGCTGTTCTTTGTCAACTCTGTCAGCTATATGGGCCTGGTCAAGGCAGCTGCCATTGCGACTCGAATCGGAAGGTCTGAAGAGGCGGCTTTGTGGAGGGCAACTGCCGGGGACATCAAGAAATCCTGGCTCCGCGAGTTGAGAACCCATCCGGACCGGGACAATCCCAGGACGGCGATTTCTGGGCTGTGGCCGACCGGAATCAGCACAGCAAACCCGCGATACTATCGGGATCTACTGGAAGAACGCCGCTCCGAACGGAGGGACCTCGATGGCGGTTTCAAGGCTCGGCCTCTCTGGACCTACTTCGACGTCGCCGAGGCACATCAGTGGCTGCGTCTCGAAGAGCCCGAGTGGACCTGGTCTACGCTGGACTGGTTTTGGGCCAATCAGACGTCACCAGGCCTTTATTCCTGGTGGGAGGGAGCGGGCGAAGGTAACTCCTTTCCCGGGTGGCGGAGTGTTCGCGGTTGGACCTCGCCTCAGCACATCACCCCCCATTACTGGACAGCCGCCGAGATGGCCCTTCTGCAAATGGAAATGCTCGCCTTTGAGGACTTTCAGGCAACCGGCTCGACTGTGATCATCGGCGCGGGTATCCCGAAGGACTGGCTAGCCACCAGGATGTCCGTCCAGGGATTGCTTCTCGGGAGTGGAAGGATAGATTGGATGTGGGACCCAGCTCGACAGGAGCTGATGATAGGAGGCGAAAGTTCGCCAATGGCAGTCCGGCTGGGTCGTAACTTCCCAGAAGATGCTCAGATTGTCTGGGAACAAGCTCTGGACCTTGACACTAGCCGCGCTCCTCTCAACTCTCAGTAGCACATCACAAACAACCGGTTGACCCCAGCGATCTTCTTTCTCACTCCCTTGCTCGGGTAACGACCG
>CAVQNG010000017.1:0-13350 GCA_963713825.1 uncultured Acidobacteriota bacterium | reverse complement strand
TGTCAGGAGGAGTAGTCAGAACAGCGATCTCGGTGCACCGGGAATGGATCGGCTACGACGAAGCTAGCTACCTCTTGGTTGCCGCAATGCCGGCGAGGGAGCGGGATATCGTCCAGTCCGAATTGGCTGGCTCGGGGCCAAGTTCCACCCCTTGTCGTACCTGGCACCGCAGGGACTGACCCAGCTCTTCGGCGACGAGCTTGTCGCTTCGAAATTCCTCTTCATCGCGCTCGGAATGCTCTCTGTTGGCCTCATCGGCCTTCTTGGTCGGAGGTTTTTCGGCGCTTACGGGGGCCTACTGGTGTCCTGGCGGCCGTCGCCCCTGCACTGACCTCCCTTCTGGCTTCCTCGATCTCTCATACCCTGTTCCTTCCCTTCTTCATCGGCGGCTGCTGGCTTGCATGGGAGGCCGCGGAACACAGGTTCTGGATGGCGCTACTGGGCGGCCTTGCCATCGGCCTTTGCTTGTGGGCCGCGCCGACGGGCTGCTCGTCGTACCGACCCTGATCGTCTTCCTGCTGATCGGTTCCTATCTGCTGTCGGGCCCGAAGGCCGCGCTGAAGAATGTGGGGCATTCCTCCTCGGTTTCTTCGCCCTCTACCTTGGCTATGGAGTCTTCGTTAGTACCATTTCTCACGGCGCCGGGGAAGCCCCGGGGCGCTCTTCGATTTCCTGGTCTTTCCTCCCGACTGCGACTCCAGCCGAGACCTCCACAGCTATGAATCCTTGACACAACTGGCTCTCAACGAGCCTCAGTGCATCGCGGCGGCCGTAGCTGAGAACCTCGATGTCGTGCCTGCTGTACTTTTCACCTGGACCGGATTTCCTGTCTTGCTGCTTCCCTTCATGGGGGCCGGATGGTTGTTCTCTGCCTCGGGTGGGCGCAGGATCCTGGCGGCACACCTGCTGATCCTGGCTGCGATCTTGCCTCTCGCCTTCTACCTGCCTTTCTACTACTCGGAAACCCGGTACGTAGCGCCCTACGCCGCCATGGCGTTCTTGTGGTGCGCGCGGGGCATCCTGGCTGTCTCCAGAGAATTGAAGGGCCTTGCCCCACGGTCCGCCACGCCCGTCATGGTGGCCGGCATACTAGCCTTTCTCCTCTCCATCACCGTGGTCCACTCGAAACGAATGGATCCATTGGTGGGCTCGAGTTGGTCGCGCCGGCAGTGGATTGCCGAAAACAGCGCCGAGGACACCATCGTCCTCACCTCGCAGTCCCAAGTGGGCTACTACTCCAGGAGGCCCTGGAGCTACCCGCCCCGATTTTCAGACCAAGGAACGTGGTCCACCATGTCGAGACAAGAGGGTCCTGCTCGTTGTTGACGATCGCAGGTTCTTTAAGACCCGTCGAATGGGGAGAAGCCCGCGAGAGGATGGATCCTTCTTCTCAGCACCGATCTACGAAGATGTCGAAACGGGCCCGAACTGCGCATCTATGAAATCGGCCAGAGAGCATCGAGCGAATCACCACTCCGGTACTTGAAACGTCACTGGACTGACCTACCGTCTGCGCAACTGCTCGACAGCGGCAAGGCGCCTTGATTCGGCGCGCCGAGCTTTTACTTGCCTGGGGATGTCTTGAACATCGAAGACCACGAACTGCAGCAGGAGCTGGAATCCCAACATGATCGGTAGGACCGCGATCATCACGGTTCCGGTAGTCGCCGGAACACCCGCCTTGACCGAGATCGCCCAGAATACCGCACCCCAAGTCGCACCGAATATCATCAGAATCAGACCCGCAACGAGGAATAGCGACGCCACCGAGAAATTCCGGACGAAGTATCGCTGCCAAACCCTCCGCAGGAAGAGTCGAAAGAGATGCACCGGAAACTCGATGAGAGTTTTCAAGATCGAAAGTGAGCTTTCCTCCTCGCCATACCTGGCAGGGACGTCCACATCGGCAACGACGGCTCTCTGGAGATTGAGCTCGATGAGCATGCCGCTCTCGAAGAAGTAGCCGTGGTGCACCTGGCTGTCGTCAATGGCCCCGAGTACATCGGCATCGATCGCTGTATACCCGTTCGTAGGATCGAAGATGTTCCAATAGCCGCTGGCCGCCTTGGTCAAGAAGGATAGGCCGAGATTTCCCATTCGGCGCAAGAGGGGCATCTGCTGGAGCGGCCCGGTCTGGACGAAGCGATTCGCCTTCGAATAGTCGGACCTACCCGAGACGATCGGCTGGACCAAGGAGTACAGATGCTCGACCGGCATCTGATCGTCCCCATCCATCTTGACTAGTATCGTCGCACCTTCCTCGATCCCCTTTCGATAGCCGGTGAGCATGGCACCGCCGACCCCCTGGTTCTTCTCGTGGCGCACGACTACCAACCGAGGGTCGTCGATCCTCTCGAGAACTTCGACCGTCTCATCCAGGCTGCAGTCATCGACGGCGACGACCTTGGAGACCCATGGCGGCAGCTGCTGAATCACCTTCTCGATGAACGGTGCCACCCGATAGCAGGGGATCACCACGCAGATTCGCTCGCTGTCGGGAATGTACTCCTCTCTGTCGGGCATTCGTGACTCCTGATGACTTCAGAGGGCCTACTACTCGAGGTAACCGAGGGCTCTGAGATGCTCCTTTGTCTCTTCGTCGAGCTCGACTTCTTCGCCTGCAACTGGAGCCTTGCTCTCCCACTCGTAGCTGGGGATCCTTTTTATGGGATGTCGCTTCCAGAACCAGTCCTCCACAAATTGGGTCGCCACCATTCCATCCATATCTTCTGCCACGGGAAGACCCAGCAAGGCGAGGACCGTTGGGACAATGTCGTAGATGTGGATATCCAACCGCTCGCTCGAGCTCTTGATCGGTTCTCCAGCCATGATCAGGAATCCATCCGGGGCGAAGTCGTGGGCACGCAAAGTGTCTTCCCAGCCATGATCCGACAGCACGATGACGACGGTGTTTTCATCAGCATGCTCCAAAGTCGCAGCCAGCAGGGAATCACAATATCGATAGTACTGCTCCACAACCTCTCGAAATCGCCAATCCGAATCGACTGAAAGATCTTTCGGGTTTCTCGAGATCCATATACTGCCATGCAAGGTGGTGACTGATGTCCATCGCTCGGTAGTAGACCCCAGCGAACCTCCAGTCAGGTACCAGGGGGAAGGCCGTGCTAGCGACCGCCTTCGTCGTAAGGTCCCTCGCCATCTCCCAACGTATGGCCTTGAACCACTGCTGTCTTTCCTGCTCGAGTTCCTCTCTTCCCGCCTCACCGAGGTCGGCCACATCCAGAAGCCCCCAGACGATCTTGTCGTCGAGCTCTTCTGGCGTGACGATCTCCGGCTCTGAGAGACTTCGCCAATTCCGGTGGATGCACTAGCCCTGAAGTCTCGGAGATCGCTCCCTTCTTCGTGTGAAACCGGTGAGAAACTTGAATGCCGTTTTGCAACGTCACCGGATGGCTGACGTACCAGTCCAAAACGATCGACTGCAGGCCAAAGAGATCGAGGATCTCCCAGATTCGGATCGCTTCGACCTGGCCCGACACCAGACCAAGGGGGGTAAGCGGGTGGACACGCTGAAGGTATCTCAGGGCCAGCCTCGTTGGCTTGGTGAGGGTGCGAAACCACTTCGCCTGCATCGGTGCCGGGGGCAGCCCAAGGGGCAATTGAGTGCGGGTGTGGTCGTGAATCCCATGCTTGGCTACCGACTTGCCCGATGCGATGCTCGTCCATAGCAGCGGTGAACTGGTTGGCATGACAGTCTTCAGACGAGCCGAAACACCGTTACGAACAAGTCTCTCGAAGGTCGGCAACTCGCCTCTCTCGATCATCGGATCGAACACCTTCCAATCCCCGCCATCGAGTCCAATCAAAAGGACCTTGGGGCAATCGGAGCACTTGTCCAACGAGAAAATCGGCTTTGCATCCCCGGTTGACCCAACGGCGGCTGACGATCGCCTGAGGGTCGAGAGTAGACCGATGAGGCCAACGACCGAGAGCGTGATGGCCCCGAACACAGAGAGCCCTCGGACCAGATTCGGAGAGTGGCGGCCAAGAAGGACAAGGCCCCACAGCACCGCCAGCATCGCGGCTACTATCGCCAGGGTCCAGATGGCCCCTCCCGTGTCCTGGGCGTAGGATTCACCGTCGATGATAGAACGAAACTGCCAGGATCAGTAGCAGCCACCATCCTGGAAGACTCCATTCGAGCGCATCATTCGTTCTGCCCGCGCCTTTTCTCGAGATCCACGCGAGAGCAACGATTGGATCAGGGCCAGGATCAGGTACTCGATGAAGGCAATCGAGACGAGCCAGAAGTGACCTGCAGTCAAAGGGAGGACGAAATTCTCCCTCGAGAAGTAGTTTGTCTCCAGGAGCCCCAAAGCAGGGCCCACAGGGAGGCGGAGATTAGGGCGGGCCTCATGCGAGAAGTCTCCAGACATGAGGTGCTCTTGATAGGAATATGATTGACATTCTTAGGCCCGAGCCACAGCCACTTCTAGTCCAGGTAGCCGAGAGCGGAAGCTGCTCTACAGTCTCCGGATCCATAGATTTGTCACCCTCCTCCTCAGCGGGGTTGCCTTGCCGATTGGCGGCGCGGATCCTCCAGCAACGCAGGAAGATCGCCTTGGCTCGCATTCCGAGGTGCCGACTCAACGGATCCTCAGTCAAGGCAAAAACTCGATCGGGTTTCCGCGAGAAAACCTGCCGCAAATGTAGATCAGCCGATCGACACTGAGTAGGTCGCTCGACAGGTACTTTTCCCAACGAGCTTATGATCTCCAAAGATCAGAGCAGCACTGTTGCCTACGTGTGACGCTTCCGCGAATACAGGTCGATCTGCTTTCTCCCTGCCCTCGATTACTGGCATAAGCGTCTGGCCCTGGACGCCAGTCGGGATCGGCAATCCAAGCACTTCGAGAATCGTCGGCATCAGGTCCACAAGACGCACTCTGCTATCCACTACTAGGTTCGTCGGACCGCCGGGGATCTTGAGGAGGATCGGAATTCGCAATTGCTCCTCATAGAACGTAAATCCATGACCGGTGCCACCATGATCCCAGAACTCTTCACCGTGATCCGAAAGAACCACGACTACGCTGTTCTCCCAGAGGCCCTGCTCCTCCAGATTGGAGCGAATGCCAACAAACGTCTCATCGACATAGGCGATCGCGGCATCGTACAGGTCAACAAGGAAGTCAATGTCCGATTCTCCCAACGAGTAGAAGCCATTCGAAACCACCATCCGCATGAATCGCCGTCTATCGTCATAGAGAGATCGTAGGCGACCCGAGTAGGGCCGGACGAATCGCTTTCGGAATGGCTCCGGCGATTGATAGCCGTGAACGTCGAAACAGTGAAGGAACAAGAAGAAGGGTTTTGTACCCTCCGACTCGATCCACTTCCTACCCAAAGCCCAGCGACCAGCTAACCCCTCCCCCCGGCCTCGATGGTCGATCACATCGAAGCCCTGGTCAAAACCGAAAGGTGAGCCTAGAAGGTCTGCTGAAGTAAAAGCGGCCGTCGAATACCCTGCATCCTTGAGGACCTCGGCAAGGGTGATGCGATTTTCAGGCAGTCGATCAACCTCCTTGGTGAAGACAGGGGAGGTGTCGGCTCCATGTCTCGAGGGATACTGTCCTGTTATCAGGGAATGATGAGATGGGAGAGTCCAGGGAGAAGTGGAATATGCCTGGGAGAATCTAATTCCTTCTTCTGCAAAGACATCGAGATTGGGAGATACAGGCCTTCCGTAGCCATAGGAGCCCAGATGATCTGAGCGCAGGGTGTCAATCGAAATCACGATCAGATTCAAAGTACTGAGAGGCACCTCCGAATGCCCAGCCTCTGCCCCCTGAGAACTTGGCACACTAATCATATTCTCCGAGTCGAGCCTGGCCTTCAGGAGTTGAGACTTGGGATCGCTAAGCGACAGCCATCCGCTGCTCAACACAAGAAGGAGGCCACCCAGGGCCCACGGCCTCGAGCCCACTGCCGTGACAAAGTCCAACTCCTTCGTCGAAAGCCATCTGACGACCATCACGAAGACGAACGCACTTGCCAGAACAATGGCCGTATCGGTCAAAATGCTTATCGGGGAGTATCGATAGCGCAAGAGAATAACGTTCACTCCCAGCAACAGCATGGGCACGACAATCGTAAATGGGGGCACCGCTAGGCCAGCTGCATCTGCTGCTCGATTCAGTCGCACACTGCCGAGAGCTCTCGAGGCCAACTTCAGCAATACTCCGACGATCAGGGCCGAAGAGACCATCAGCAGCGCAGATAGCTGTGCACTAGTCAAGGCGATTACAATTGCTCGGCCCCACGAAATCGGAGGCGTCGTTACATAGAGCCTCGAAGTGATCGAAACGAAGACCCCAACACCAACAAGGAGCTCCACAGAAGGCTCGTTCCAAGGCCAACCTCAACAACCTCAATCGCTGCGAACCTGTGTCTTCCGTCATTCTTAATTCTCAGCCTTCGACTAGGGATCGAGGCAATGTGCATCTTCTGGTGTCAATCAAGGCCAACTCCCAGTGACACAACCCGGACTGCTGGGCGAACCTCGAGCCCTCAAGATCTTATAGTTACTGGACGTAACCAAGACTCTTCAATCTCTCCAATATCTCTTCGTCAGTCTCAGATCCGCTGGACTCTGGATCGACCAATTCTGGAGGTGGCCCATAGGAAGAAACCGTGGCAAGCTGCCTGTCGTCACGAACGCTGTCATCAAAAACACTGACCAGAGCCCTCCCGGTCATGTCATCAGCCACGGGAAGTCCAAAGTAGTGCAGGATCGTCGGAGCGATATCCTCTCCCCAGGCATCCAGCACGACGTCACCCGGGCGGAACTTTGGACCACTGAAGCTTGCCATCCCGCTCAACCGATGATTCCCAGAGTAGTCTGGATGGAACGACCTCTGAATGAACTTCTTCACGAAACCGGCGATCCCACCAGATACCCATGGGCCGGCACCATGGTCAGACAGCACGATAACCGAGGTCTCCGGACCCGAGGTTTCCAACAAATCCCCCAAAAGGACGTCGAGTTGCTCGTAGGTACCTGGGATCACCTGCCCCATCACTTCCGACTCCGGGGTCGAATCAAGGCCGAAGGACTGAGGATCGAAGAAACCCCAGAACTTGTGCTGAACAAGATCCGTGACCTTGAACACGATTGCCACAAGATCCGGCGGGCTTTCGGCAGCAAGTAAGCTCTTGGCTGCCAGGTACTTGAAGATGTCTACTTCCAAGTCATGTAGATAGGCCATTATCCTCTTGTTTTCTTCAGTCTTGCTGCCTGACTCCAGTGCTCTAGCGATGACTTCCTGAAGCTCCGGAGAGAGCCCTTCCAGGAGCCGACGCCGCTCCTCTTTCGCAGCCATCCACAAGGGATCGGAGTCGATACAGTCCCTCGGGTAGACTGCATCCTCTTGCCCGTAGGCCGCTCGATCGCTGACGATAATCCCGCGCTCCATCGAGCGCGCCGGCCAAGTAGTCAACCAACCCACAGTCGCTGTCTTCAATCCAGCGTCGTCCAGAATGGACCAGAAGCGCTTTGCTCGGGCCAATGCACTACTTCTTGCAGCTGTTTCGCCAAGGTACTCTCCCGCCAAGCGAAAAGGAACCGGTTGCTTCACACCCCAGAAGCGCTTGATCCTGAAGTCCCAGATACCATGTTGGCGTGGAGACTTCCCAGTAGCGATGGACTCCCACAATGCCGGCGACCTTGCACCACCGCTCGCCGAGTCGGTGAAAGGCTGAAGAACCTGAGGTCTGGCCCACAGAGTCACGCGGCTCCCCTGCTCAATGAGCCCCGCGAGATTGGGAAGGCGACCCTGTGCGAGGAGGGGATCCAGAACATCCCAGGTTGCGGCATCCCAGCCGACCACCAGAAGCCGAGGCCGATTCGAAATCTCAACAGGGCTCACTGCACTCCCCACTGTCGTCTCTCTGTCACCCGCAGTCGATCTATCAAAGCTCAAAAAGCCGAAGATTGGCGGCACCACAAGAGTCGTAAGGAGCACTGCAAGTACGATCCGAGGGCGGTACAAGGCCGGAACTCGCCTCGACTCCCCTCGAGAAGAGGACCGAGAGGCTCTTGCGGAGAGCCACAAGACGAAACAAAAACCGAGCAGAATCGGCAGCACGACAGGGAGTGCTGTCAGGTAGGTGGGTCGCTGCCTGACCAGGTTCCAAACACCAAACACGAGCAAGGCTGCTTGACCAAGACAGAACACCAGCAGTCCATTCAAGAATCCCTGAGGGGCAAGAGAAACCAGCTCAGACTTTGAAAGCCACCAGAAGAGAAGGCCAAGGGCTCCTGCTATAACAGCACCCACAGCCCCGAAGTGCACAACGGCATAGAGGCTCAGAACGAAGAGATCCCCCAGGTGACTGGAGAAGTCCACCAACCAAAACAACGAGCAAGACGCAACCGCACTCACGAGGGCTCCAGCCAGGAATCCGACAGCAAGAACACGCAATATCAGAATTCCAAATGATTCTCTCGACATGAGTGAATACCTCTCAAGACCCGTGATCGTTGGTCAGGTTAACAGGTGTCAAGGGACAGCATGTCCCCAATCGTGCGCGATGACGGGTTTTTCAACAAGCTCTTAGGCTTCAATCTTGCAACGCTCTTTCAGTGCCCGGATCGTTTCTCCGGTAAAGATAGGTTTCGCCAAGCAGACCATCGCGGCAGACCTCCTCGAAGCCCCTGCCCAGTTGATCCAGGAGGTCTACTACTTCTTGATTCTGGAGATCCTCCGGGCGCAAGTCTCGCAGGAGAACATAGTCGACTCGCCCACCTGTAAGCTCCTCGTACTTCCGAATGTTCACTGCCGGACGATCACCCTCAGGACCATCTGGCCATAGGCGGCCCTCTCTGGGACTCAACTCCGACCGCCAGGAAACCGGGAAGTACCCTTTCCATGCAGCGTAGTTGTCGAACTGAACCAAGCACCGGTCGGCCGCCACATACCCTGCGAAATGACCGAAGGATGCCGCCTTCCACGAAATTGGAGCACCCGTCTCATCCCGACCCCGACGCGACAGACTGACTGGGAGCACTGTAGCGTTTGCCGGAACATCTGCGCCACAGGCTAGGCTCTGCTCGATTTCTGCGCTGAGGCTAGATACGCTCCGAAGATGGAATCCAAGGAGAACAAGCGTTACCAACGAAGCGACGACGATAATGCCCCCTCTCTCACGTCGGCTGAACCGGTAGCATGCAAACCACAACACCGTCGTCAAGAAAGGGTAGAGCAACAAACGAGCGTTGATCCAGTTGCCGCCTCCGGCTGAGTTGGGCGCTACGAAGTAGAGCGCGAACATTGCAATAACGGCTATCAGTAGGCCAACCGCCGAAGCCCGCTTGCCCTTCAGCGCACCTCTCCGAAGGACACTGACTCCAATCACGAGAAAACTTGCAGAGAGAACCAGCGACGGCAAAACCTCCCACCGAGAGTGAGTGATGATGGAGCCCAGGCCGACTGCGTTGCGCGCCAGTCTAAGGAGAGATTGGCGTACTGCCGAAGAGCCGGAATGTGTCAGCCAGTAATGCAGGAAGAGACCAGCGCTGGGCAATGCAGCCATCCCGATGGGTATTGCCCGCCGGAGCAAGGAGTTGATTAATCGGCCTGATGGTACTTTCCCGGTCTCCCCAGCCTCTGGATGGGTGAGGATGACCTTCGCAGCCAAGGGAGGCAGGGCCATGAACCAGGCCGCAAGCATCGTCAAGGGGTGGATGAAGAAGGCCAGCACAGACGCCAGGGCCAGGAGACCAGCCTCCCGCCACCCGAGCCTGGAACCTGACCTGAGGACTATTCCGAGAAACAAGAAGACAAATGGTAGACCGAAGATGAAGTTGTAGAAGCCGAGGAAGACGAAGTAATTGAAGACGAAGGGAAACACGAGAAGCAGTAGAAATCTGTTCCTCCTGCTGATTCCCAGAATCGCGAAGTAGGCTGAGCCTACGAGAGCAAGAACATAGGCGCTTAGAAACACCTTTTCTGCTATCTCAGGAGAGAAAAGCTTGAGCAGGCCCGCCAAAGACAGAAGAGAGAACCAGTTCGGGCCAACACCGGACTTCAGCTGGTAGTACTCAGGCAGTACGGAACATGCTGGATTGTCGTATTCGAGGAAGACTCTCGCATTGGAAAGGTGAATGGGCCCATCCTGAGTCGGGAAGTGCTCGAAGAGCCAGATCGGTAGAAGGTGCAGTAGTACCATAGCGAGCAGCCAGAGCGACAGGACTCGGTCACTAGAACCTCGTTGAGCTATTCGAGCATGAGTTCTCATTTTGTCCTCCAGAGATCTGGTCCCGAACGCGACCTCACCTCCCCATCACGCCTAGCTTGCCATAGAGATCGGGAGGTGGGTTCAAGAGGAAGAAGCCCTAGATAGTGCCTTCTGGAGGAGTTCGAAAGGGAGGCTCCGCTGGGAAATCAACCGGAAGACCTTGGCGATGAGGCATTGAAGGTCGAGCCGGAAGCTCCTAGCAACTGTAATAGGGCACAGCTGGTAGCCCATAGTCTCATTTGGGCACCATCAACGTGCCGCTCTTATTGGTCGCCGCCACCTGCCACAGTTGAGTAGGCTCCAGGAGCGAGCTAGGCGCTTCACCAGCTATCAGTACCGCATCGTATTGACCGCCTTCCAAAGCCTCGGAGATGGAAGACGGTTCATACGGGGGAACAACTTTCTTTCTTCCCAGCAGGGGCCGGTCAAAGTAGATTTGTTGTATGTACTCGTCAGCAAACAGTTCCTGAGAAAGACAGTCCTTCCTGATGAAGCGTAGCCCCAGATATGCTGATACGGGTTCAAGGTCCTGCCTGGGGCCATGAGATTGAGTGATAGCACCACGGCCTCTCTGGGCAGTTTGTCAGCTACTTCCATGTAGGCCGACACATTGTGGCTGAAGTCGCGGTAGTCCACAAAACTGAGACCGAGTCCCAAGGCCCACACCCCGAATGCAACGACGGCAGCAATACCTCTGAGCCTCACCGTCAAAAAAGACAACAACGGCAAGCTGACGAAGAACAGAATCAGGCAGATTCGGACTTTCATAAGACCCCAGCCTCCAGACAGCCTGCCTGGAAGCAACAGGTATAGACAGATGGAGCCCAATACCAACCCCCAGACAGTCACCATGAGACTGTCTCTTCCAGCCCTCCTCAATTGAAGGGCTCTTCGCCCGGTAAGAACACAAGCAGCGAATAGGAGTGCCCAGGCGATCACCGCGAGCATCTCATCGAGACTACCGCTCACTCCTGCCCAGATACCGAGTGGGTTCCAGACGAACAGGTGCTCAAGATTCGCCGCGTAGATGAATTTGTTCGCACCGAGCTGCGAGCTCTCTCTGATGTTCAGAATGAACAGGACAAAGATCGCGGTCCCCGGTAGCGCTGAAAGCATGCTGATCAACGCCCGTCTCGACAAGTACTTCCCCTCGGTCAAAAGGCCTGCGAAGATCAGGAACAAGGAGGCCAGGAATACAAATCCATGACTCACGACCGTGGCCACACCGAGCCCTGCCGCGACCACCCACCGCGGAAATGAGATGCGATCCTGCCCCCAGAGTACGGACAACCACGCCAATCCGAAGCCCACGCCAAACCCAAAGTTCATGAGACCCTTCAAGAACATCCTAGCTGGCACTCAAGTGAACAGCAAGGAGGGCACCCGCGAGGCTGGCACGAACCGCCTGAGAAAAAGGGCCGCCCCTTGATTGATGACCAACAACTCCAGACTCAACAACACTTTGCCTGCCGAGTCCAGGTCCAGAGTCTCTCCTGAGAGCACCCAGAATTAAGTCGGAGGTCATGTTCGGCCAAATGATGGATCAAGGGCAATATAGTCAGCATAAGGCCTGACGTCCATATTCTCGATGATGTGTTGGCGTAGGAGGTGGTTCGGAAAAAACTGAATGGGTGGGAAATCGACCAGGAACACGAGACCAGCACTCAGCAACGTCCCCAGAAGAACAACTAGCAGGACAGCTTGGAAAAGTACCTTTTCGTGTGCAAGTCGGCGGGGGAACAAACTTCATTGCAGTTTTCCCGCAGGCGGACTCCACCCATCAAAACCGCAGCGATCCTCTATCACGAATCTAGGACGTCCCTTGATTTCATCGTAGATCTTTGCCAGGTACTCTCCGATGATTCCTAGTGCCAGCATGACCAGACTCGAGGTAATCAGGATAAGAAGGATGACCGTCGGGAATCCTGTAAATGCTTCGCCGATCGCCCACCTGTAGACCGTTTGAATCCCTAAGACGACCGCAAATACGAAGAACAGTAACCCTGTAAAGGTCACCAGTCGAAGAGGAATGGAAGAAAACGAAGTGATGGCAGACAGCGCCAATCTTGCCAAATTGGCTCGCGACCACGTGCTCGAACCGGCTACGCGATCCTCGACATCGAACTCTACGCTTGATCTTCTGAAACCCAGCCAAGAAGACATACCACGAAAGAAGACTGTCCGCTCAGGCATTCGATTCCACTGCTCGACTGCCTTTCGGTCGAGAAGCTTGAAATCACTTTGTCCTTCAAGGTCGATTCCAGCAGCCAAAGCAAAAAGACCATAGAAGGCCTTCGCAAGCTTGGTACTGATCCAGGTCTCCTTCCCTCGGGAGCGTTTTACTCCATCAACAACGTGGAACCCTTCAGACCACTTCTCGATGAGTTCGGGAATGATTCTGGGTGGGTGTTGCAAATCTGCATCCATCACGACAACCGCTTGACCGGTAGCGGATTCCAGACCAGCACAGATTGCTCTCTCTTTTCCGAAGTTCCGACTGAAGGAGATGCCACTCACTCGCTGATCTCGGCGAGAAAAGTCTTGAATTAGATCCCAGGTACTATCAGTCGAACCGTCGTCGACTACCAAGACTTCGGCTGCGATGGAGTTTGATGACAGGACTTGTAAGGTCCTTTTCAGGGTCTCGCTCAGCGAAGCAGCTTCGTTGTGCGCTGGAATCACCACCGATATCCGAGGGGAGATAGCCTCGTTCATCAGAATAGCCTCTGTGTCGTTCTTCGGCCCCATTGCTACTTCCAGACTCTGCGACTCGGTAGTCCTCGTTGGATGGATCGACTCGTAAGGGGACCACCGCGAGGAGTGCCTGAACAGTCGAGAGGGCAGGTGTCAGTTGGTCCTCTGTACATGCTTATGGAACCCAAAATCAAACATCCCCAGAAAATACCGGATCGCTCAAAAGTTCAGCGGCTAGGTCCTAGGCATCCATCATATACGGGCTGACCGGACCACTCGATTCCGATCTACATCTGCCCACCAGCCTGAAGTAGCCAGAGAACCGGAGCGATTAGAATGCCTGCCAATTGCGGTGCGGTTTCCCCTTGGATTTGGTCCGTCCTCAACTGAATCGCG
>CAVQNG010000016.1:0-16690 GCA_963713825.1 uncultured Acidobacteriota bacterium | reverse complement strand
GACCTTGAACCTATTACCGCAAGTGAGTCGTCTGGAGGTCCGTCCAGGTGGCTCGCCTAGGGGACGGCGTCGGCTACTCAGACTGCAACGGACGGGCCGCCACCTTGTCACGTCATCGCGCCGGATCGTGTGTGCTCTGCGATGGTCCTAGCGCTGCGCTCGACGTGGCACCCCCTGACGAACCACCCGAACGAACCTCGGGCACCATTGAGGGCATAGTGGCTTAAGGGCTTAGGAGTACAAAGGTGCAAGGCCGCGTACGAGGTCTCCAGCCGGAGGCCCAGGACGACGGGGGAGAGCCTCGTGCGTGGCCCAGTACATCCAACGATGAGCAGAGAGTCGCCCAGGACCCAGGTCTCAAGCCCCAGGACGCTTTCGTGGCCACCCGGACGAGCCTCCAACCCATCCGCGTCAGTCGACTGAGCAGGGCCAGGCGAGGAGGTCGGCGCGGGCGCGGGCCTGGTTGGCAATCTCGGTGCGGCCTAGCCCTTCGGCCGCCTCGCTCAGGCCTTCGAGGGCCTCTCGCCTGTAGGGATTGGCAGTGAGGAACTGCTCGAACCAACCGTAGGCTCGTTCGATAGTCCCCTGTCTCGCAGATAGAGCGACCCGGCGGCGAGATAGTCGTCCGGCTCCGCCAACCCAACGGAGGCCAGCTCGTTGTAGATCCTGAGTGCCTCTGCCGGATCGCCTGCCGCCGTGGCGTCCTGAGCCTCGAGCTTCTTGCGGTAGGCCTGATTGTGTTCGACCCAGGCCTCCTCTTCGGCCGCCTTCAACTCTCGGAACCGCTCCAGAGCAGCCTTGCCATTCTCCTTCTCTCCTGCCCGCATGTACGCGGTTCCCAAGTGGTGCTGCACCTGGGTGTCGTCAGGTAAGAGGACGGAGAGTCTCTCGAAGTACTCCACAGCCGCTTCGAGCTCGTTCTCCCGCAGGCTCATCAGGCCGAGGGTGTACAGCGTGTTCTCGCCATTCGGATCGCGCTCCAGTTCGGCCGCCATCAGGCTGCGAAGAGCATCGAACTCCTCGGTGGAGAGCGTCGCCAGCGCGAACCGGGGAACGGCTCGATCGGCATCGGCGTCCAGCTCCACGGCCTTGGCATAGGCGGCGATGGACTCTCCGATGTGCATCTGTTCGAACTCGACCCGTCCCAGGGTCAGATAGAGCGGTGCCTCCTCCAATCCAAGCTCGATCGCCTTCCGGCAAGACTGCGATGAAGCCTCCCACTCTCCAGCCTCGGACTCGATGGCCGCCAGCAGATAGTAGAGCGAAGCCTCTTCCGGCATCGACCTCATCGCACGCTGGGCAAGGCACGTGGCCAGATCTTCGGCTTCCATGGTGTGCGCCACCCTGGCAGCTCTGGCTTGGAGGGAAGGGATCCCCGGCAGCCACTCCACTAGCTGGCGGTAGCCGGTGAGAGCCGTCCACGAATCCTCACGCGCCTCGGCATCCAGAACGAGAGTCAAGCGCGCTGGCACATGGAACGGCCTCTCTCCCAGGATGGACTCGGCCTCGGCCTCCACCGATGCTCCCGTCACCTGGGGGTTGCGGGCCCTTTCGAGCTTGCCTTCGAGGTCGGGGAAGAAGTCGGGATATGAAGTCAGGCTCGGATCGTCAGATATCGATTGCAGGAGTAGCCACGGAACCGGGTCCTGGTCGTCGATCTCCAGAGCGATTCGAAGAGGCGTTGGCTGCTCGTCTCGGTATCCCCGACTCGCGATCTCAGCCAGGTCCCAAGAGCCAGATAGCTCCTGGCGAGATAGCAGGTTCTCCCCTACCAACCGACGCAGCTGTTGCCCATTCTTCTTCGCCACCCAGACTGAGCAGGAGCATTCGAGCTGCCAGACTCTCGCCAGAGGCCGCAGGCTGTCTTGGCCAGTGGCCCGAGAAGCTCCGCTTGCTTCGTCCTCCCGCCCCTGCGCTACGAGGTACTTCTGCCATGCAGGAGAGCGGCTTCCGGACCCGCCGAGCCTTCGAGGCTGCGGGCCTTATCCAGATCCGAGGCAGCCTGCTCCAGGTCGCTCGAGCCGGATCGCTGCCCTGCGCATCGACCCAGCAGTGCTGGTCCGAACTGCGGAGCGTTCTCCAGAGCTCTTGCCGAAGGACTCTCGACGCCTCCTCGGGCTCGACCCAGACGCGAGCTGGGTACGACCGAGAAGGTACCAGGCCAGGTAGGGCCGCCGCACGTTCGAACTCGTCGCGATCTCGCAGGTGCTTCTGAGCGGCATCCAGATCCCCACGCTCGCAGCCTGGACCTGTCCCACGCATGTAGGTTGGCGGGACCATGGTTGGGAGCCACTGTCGAGAATCGCCTGAAGCTCAGCCTCTGCTGCCCTCGACACTCACCCGATCTGAAGCAGGGACTGCTAGCTTTCTGCATTCGGCTCTGGAGGTTTCCGGCCGGAGGGCCGGATCCGGTCTGAGGCGGCTGGGCCAGCGCCGTACCAGATGACAGCGCCCAAACCAGGACAGCCGAACAAAGCGCAAGCAGCTTCCTTCTGAGGAGGATGCTCACTCGACCTGCCCCTCCGGCCGCCAGATCACCACCTGCCGATTTGCTGGTAGATCCACGAATGCAGACCGTCGCCCATCCGGCCAACGGACTGACATCCGATCGACCTTGGTTGCCGAACCCAAACCGAAATGGAGTCGAGGATCGAGCTCCGAAGCGTACGAACCGCCGGAAGTAGCTTCGCGGATCTGCTTCGACCCCAGGATCTCCACCTCGACTCTCGAGCCCAGAGGACGGTGGTTGCCCGGAGGTTTGACGCAGGTCGACCCGGAGCCAAGAGTTGGGCGGTGAGCTGTTCACGAAGAGGTTGGGCTTCTCCGTCCTGATTACTCACTGCGAGATCCAGAATCGCCATCGTTCTCCAGATCGAAGAAGACAGCTCCCCTGTGCTTCAATCGCTTCACCTCGAACGCACCGCCAGCCTCGCCACTGACATCGTGAAACTACTTCCAGCCTCGTTCTTCAGCGGCGGCTGCTGATTGTGCTGGCGGTAGGTCTCGCCCAGGGAATCGTCCTCATCCACTTGCGGGGGGGCGTCACCGTTAGCGGAGTGAGAATCCACATCCCGATCGTTGTCCGCGTCGAAGAACAGGACACCCCATCCCAGCGGTGCGAAGCTGGTTACCGCGAGCTGGGAGTTGAAAGACTCGTCCTGGAACAGCTCACCTTCCAGGTTGCGGTACAGGGCGTAGTAGTCGAGAGCGAAATTGGTGACCCCGATGTCGAACCAGCCGTCACCGTCGTAGTCGCCATAGTGCACACCCATACTGCCCTGCACCCGCCCATCGGCGTTGTAGGAGCTCCCAGTCCAGGTGCCGACTTCCTCGAAAGTACCGTCCCCATGGTTCTTGTAAAGCCGGTTGGCCGTGCTGTCGTTGGCCACATAGATGTCTGGGGCACCATCGTTGTCGTAATCGAAGCTGGCAACACCCATGGTGTAGCCCGGCCCGACCCTCTGCCAGGCCCGACGACTCGGTAGCGTCCTCGAAAGTGCCATCACCCCGGTTGAGGTAGAAGGTGTTCGGCGCCTCGACGAGCCCCATGAGGACCATCCATGACTTCAACCTTTCCCCGCCAACATCACATAGACGAGCCGCCAGGATCTCTTCCCATGGAGCGACGATGTAGTTGCCGACATAGAGGTCCTGGTCGCCGTCACCATCGGCGTCGAGGAATGTGCTCCGATGCTCCACGCCGGTTCCGCTACTCCCGTCTCTTCCGTGACGTCGGTAAACGTTCCGTCGCCGTTGTTGCGATAGAGGATGTTGTCCCCGTAGGCGGTCAGATAGATGTCGGGCAGCCCATCCGCGTTGTAGTCCCCGACGCAGCCACCGTGACCGTAGACGCGAGCCCCGACGCCGGCCTGGCCGCTCACTTCGACGAAGGTGCCGTTGCCGAGATTGCGGTAGAGGGCACTCCGTTCCTCCATCGCCTCCTCGTTTCGAGGAATCCTGAATGCGGCGACGAAGCAGAGATCCTGGTATCCATCCCCGTCATAGTCCAGAACCAGGACGCCGTTGCCGTCCGACTCCAGGATGTGCGGCTTCTCGATGCTTCCTGAATAGGTCACGATCTCGAGACCGGAGCCAGCACTGTGATCCTCGAACCTCGAGGCGTCTGAGCTTGGACGGCCGGCGTCCCAGTACAGAGAAACGAGCCGGTAGCCCCTGCGATGACGGTGAGGCGCAAAAAGCGCAGCATGCAGGAGGAATTCTAGCCAACCTCACAAGCCGAACCAGAGAGGAACCCGTTTCATGGAGAAATAAGAGGGCCCTCGGCGGGACCGAGGGCCACGATCCGGAGTGACCCCCGGAGGTCAGCGATCGCAGCGCACCTGCACCGAAGTCACCGTATCGTTGCCGACCCGCGTGTTTCTCAGGTCCGAGACATCGCGGTCCACCTCGAGATAGGCACCACGGTAGTTGGCGTCGGCATAGAGACGTGCGCGGCAGCCCCGGCTGACCCGCGCGGAGGTAGCGTTGTCGTTGCCGACATAGGAGCCACGAAGGTCGGAGACATCGTCGCTGAAGGTCTGGCTCGCGCCTGAGAAGTTCAGGTCGCGGTACAGCGTCACGCCGTAGCTCGAGCTACCGCCACCCCAACCACTTTCGCTTCCCCCAACCCATCCACCACCACCTCCCTCGCAGCGCACCTGCAGCGAGCTCACCGTATCGTTACCGACGCGGGTGCCCCGCAGATCCAAGATGTCGCGGTCCACCTCGAGATAGGCGCCCCGGTAGTTGGCATCGGCATACAGCCGGGCCCGACAGCCCTGGCCAACCCGTACCGACGTCGTCGTATCGCTGCCGACGTACGAGCCGCGCAGATCGGCAACGTCTTCGCTGAAACTCTCGCCCCTTCCCTGGAAGTTCAGGTCCCTGTAGAGCGTCACCCCGTAGCTGGGAGTACCGCCACCCCAGCCACCGCCACTGCTACTCCCATCGCAGCGCACCTGCAGCGAGCTCACCGTGTCGTTACCGACCCGGGTGCCGCGCAGATCCGAGATGTCACGGTCCACCTCCAGGTAGGCGCCACGGTAATTCGCATCGGCGTACAGCCTCGCCCGACAGCCCCGACTGACGCGCACCGAGGTAGCGTTATCGTTGCCGACATAGGAGCTGCGCAGATCGGAGCTGTCTTCTGTGAAGGTCTGGCTGGTTCCCGAGAAATTCAAGTCCCGGTAGAGGGTCACGCCGTACGAAGAGCTGCCACCAGCGCTGCCACTGCCACCGCCCCAACCACCACCGCCACCGTTACAGCTCACCTGCACCGAGGTGACCGAGTCGTTGCCGACCCGCGTGCCGCGTAGATCGGAGATATCGCGATCGACTTCGAGGTAGGCCCCGCGGTAGCTGGCGTCGGCGTAGAGCCGCGCCCGACAGCCGCGGCTGACTCGTACGGAGGTCACCGTGTCATTGCCGACGTAAGAACCACGCAGGTCGGAGACGTCATCGCTGAAGCTCTGACTCGTACCCGAGAAATTGAGGTCACGGTAGAGGGTCACGCCGTACGAAGAGCTGCCACTCCCCCAGCCGCTGTCTCCACCTTGCTGATTGCTGCAATCGAATTCCGGCGCGTAGACGATGGAGGCGACCCTGCCATCGAGGGTCCGCGCAACGATGCACTGATCCGAGCGCTGATCCTCGTAGTAGGTGTAGGAGCTGCCGCCCTCTTTCGTACCTCGAACGTAGGAGTAACCCTGCCGTTCGACCTGATCGAGAATCGTCGCCCTCTCCCCCACCATGAACTGCAAATGACGGACGGGATCCTGAGCCAACAGGGTGCCGACTGCAAAGAAGGCCGTGAGCAGGGTCCAACCCGTGACTTTCTTCCAGTGTCGCAAAACGATAGTCTCCTTTCTCCTTTGAGATCGAGGCATCCCCAGGGGACTGCTGCCGATCGGGGGCCCTATTTCAATCGACCGACGCTCTCCAGTCAAGGGCTTCTCACCCTTCTCCATGACTCGCCCCCTCGTTCGACTCCTGCTGGTTCTGCTTTTGCTCGCCGCCCTGCTCTGGGTCTGGACTGCCAGGAGCCGACCGGAGAAACCTTCTGAACCTGGGGAGGCTACACATCAAGACGGCGCATCGAACTCCGTCAGCCGACATCAGTCCGGAACCATCGATCCCGAGACCTCGACCGGATTCACCGTCGTCTCGTCGCGGCCGGAGCCGCGGCCCGGGGTTCCGGCCTCCGCCGAGCTGCTGGAAGAGGCGCACGCTCACCTCGATGGAGGTGGCCGTGAAGGCACTTGTGGTGCCTACCCTCGGCTCGGTGATGCTACCGACCCTCTCTTGCTGGAGAGCTGCGACCATTTGGCTGCCGAGCTCGACGACACCTACGTGGAGCGCCTGGGAGTGACTCCCTTGGGCGAGCCAGTCGAGACCATCCTTCTGTTCGCCGAGCGTGTCGACTACGAAAGCTTCGCGCGCCAGCAGGGAATGAATGCGTCCGGCTATGCCGCCCATTCGAGCCCGAGCCGGGGCTACACGGCGATCTGGGCCGACGCGAGCCGACCCGAAGACTTCGCCAAGACTCTCGTTCACGAACTCACCCACCTGGTAAACCGCCGCGCGCTCGGCGGCAACCTACCGCGCTGGCTCTCCGAAGGCCTGGCGGATGCGCTGGGCGACACCGCAACCCCTGCGGGCATTCAGCCGTTGCAGAAGTTCGTTGGTGTCGAAGGGCAGGCGAAACGACTACGACTCGGCTATGAGACGGGTGGCGTGCAAAGCGTTGATCGCCTGGTCGTCCTGGGCCCTGAGGAATTCGACAGCTCTCCCAATTCCTACGACTACGAGCAGAGCACGCTGCTCGTCCGATACCTCCTGCTCGAAACCGAGCTCGGGCCCCGCTTTCGCGCCTTCCTCCGCGAGCTCGCCGACGGTGCCGCCGCCACTCCCGAGCTCCTGGAGAAGCACCTCGGGGTCGACACCGCTGCTCTCGAAACCCGGTTCCGCGGGTGGCTGGCCATCGGTCCGCCCGGGTAACCCTTAAGTTTTTCAGCTGGCGGGCAGGGATGCCATCCGACCCTCATGGCGTATTCAGATGAGCGTCCCCACCAGTCATCCTAAAGGGTCACTCACCGACGATCTTGGCTGGATATGACTAGGCCGGGCGCGAGGCCCGGCCCATCGGCTACCGCTGACCCGGCGCGACTACTTGCAGGTGTGCTTCACCGGGTGGCAGAGGCCGGAGAGGCAATCGGCACCGCTGGCGCAGGGATCTCCCGGCAACCCTCCCCCCGCGAGGCAAGCTTCATCTTCCTCGCAGTCGGGATCGTCGCAGTCGACCCAGGTGTCGCAGTCGTCGTCCAGACCATCGCCACAGGCGAGCTCCGTGTTTGGCGGCGATCCGCAGTCCGCCGGACAACTGCATGAGCTCTCCGTCGCATCGCAGTAGGTATTACCGCAGTAGGGACAAGCTGGATCGAGATTGCAGTCGGAGTCGTCGCAGTCGACGACCGAGTCGCAGTCGTTGTCGCTGAAGTCCGCACACAGGCCCAACTCTGTCGAGACCGGCGTACCGCAGTCCTCTGGACAGTTGCAAGCATCCTCCGTGCCATTACAGGTCCCGTCTCCGCAGAGGATCGGTGTCGGGTCCTTCCATGCGAAATGCAGGACCAAGTCACCAGGCTGCCAGTCGTCCCGCCTCCAGACCCACAAGAGTGAAGGCTCGCCCGTAAGATCGAGGGCCACGAACGGCCCAATCGGGTTGAGGCCACCCTGCTCGAACTCGGGCCACAACATGTAATAGTCGATGAACTCATGAGTCCAGACCGCACCCTCGGAGCCACGGGCGAGTCTGACACTTCCACCGAACCCGTATGGGATGAAGGTATCTCCGTAGGCGTTGTTGGCGAGCCAACGTGGAACGATGAAGGAAACGCCGTCGAAGAAACCAAAGTCGGGAGCCTCTCCCACGAATGGCTGTTCACACTGCCAATTCCCGCTTTCCCGTACGCAGAAATTCGGGTAGCCCCACCTGGGGGTGTGGAGAGCCACAAAATCGCTACGCACTGCATCGTAGCTCAATTGAAGGGCCCACCCTACGTCCATTTCCACCATTGTCTCGAAGTCCTCGAATTGCCAGGATCCCGCCAACAGGATGGCAAAGCGGAGATGAGACACACCTTCTCCCAACTCGACGTAGTAGGAGACCGCCGGGTTCCCGAGGTCGTCGAACGCTAGATCGGCCAGATCGAGCATTCTGCCGCCTTCAATGGCGTCAACAACCTCGACGCTCCATTGACCAGCTTCGGTTCTCCGGGCGAGCTTGACTCCTCCATCCGAGGTGTTGTTCCAGTGGTGATAGGCAATCGCCGGATTGCCGTCGGGATCGAACTCGACCGTGGCGGGACCCGGGAGACTTCCATCGGCTGTAGCCACGAACTCGGTCGACCAGCTCGCACCGTCGAAAGAGGTGAATAGCACTTCGGCACGGCTCGAATTCAGCCGTTTCATCCAAGCGAAGGCCGGCACGCCGAAGGGGTCGAGCGCGAAGCTGTCGGCAGACCCGGGAACATCTTCGAAGTCCCACACCCACTGCCTCGAGGCTTCGCTCCAACTTCCATTGAGGATCCGGATCTGATCCTGATAGAGCGCCGCAATTACGGGATTGCCGGCCAGGTCGAATGCATGGCCAAGAGCGCCGCTCACCGGTATCGGGATGCTCTGACCTACCCAATCCGGATCCGGTCTGAAATCCTGCGTCGTGAAAGTAACGGTATTGGAGACAGCTGACCAGTTCCAACTTTCGTCGTCATCCACCGTTCGTACCGCAAGTGAATAAGTCGCACCAGGCCCGAACCCCGGATAGCTCTTGAAGGTCCTTACAGTCTCGGTTGTCCCCGGCAAGCCAGGATCTCCCCAGAGATTGAATCCGCCGCAATCACTTGCTTGAGTCCAGTTAGAGACATCGATATCGATCTCACCGGGCAGACACTTGATGGAGTAGTAACTAGCTGGCCCACTCGCGGGATCGTAGCCGTCATCCGCCGGGGCGATCCACCCCAAGGAGACCTCGTTGTATTCCGTTCCGAGATACTCGACGGTCACGGCTCCGGGCGGGGTCGTGTCCTCGTTCGGATGCTCCTTCTCCAGCACGCGGAAGAGCTCCGTTCCCTTACCGGTGCGGCCGCGGCTCATGACCTCTATGTCGAAGTCATCGACCACGGCGTCGGCATCGACATCGACTGTGACCTTCAGTTTCTGGGGACCCAGCGACTTGACGTTCTTGACCCTGATGCCTCCTTCCTCCGTGGTGCCTGTCACCAGGAACTTGACCTCCGAGTCCTTACCGAAGTTGTCACCTGTGACGGTGACTTCGAGATCGAGAGTCTCCTGCTCGGCCGAGGAAGGATCGGCCGAAGTCGGTATCGGGTCCTGAGCGAAAGTCGGCGAGCTCAGCAGGAGCACGCCGATCAGAAGAAGTAGAGCCTTAGGGAACAAGTAGAGTGTCGAGTCTCTCCGTGTCATGTCGTGACCTCCTTCGGATCAGCGTTCCTCTCTGGATGGAATTTCGACTTCCTGAGTACCTTGCACGGACACGCGCCACCGGATCTTCATTTCTGCTCTCATGGCGACGGCCCCACGACGACGAAAGCGGCCCACTGGTAGGGGTCTGCCGAGGCCGAGGCCGAGCCCTCGAGCCTCGAGCGCTGGACCTCGGCCAGCGCTCGTGCCGGGCCCTGAGAATCCCGGTATTGATAGAAGCTCTGCATGAGCTCCAGCGTCGAGCGGTCATCGACCTCCCACAGGCTGGCCAGCACGGTGCGGCTCCCCGCATGCAGGAAGGCTCGGGTCAGACCGACGAAATCGTCACCGACGGGCGTCTGTCCGAAGTAGCCACTGCCCAGGGCGGTCTCGCAGGCACTCAGGGTCACCAGATCGGCGCCCAGCGACAGATCCAGGATCTCGTTCACTTCGAGCCGGCCGTCTTCGCCTTCGCCTGCCTCCAGTTGCAGCGCGGAGAGCAGCGGATTCATTCGATTCCAGATGCTGTGGGTGGCCAGATGCAAGACCCTGAAGTCCCTGGAGAGAATCTTGAAGGAGCGCTCGGTGGCCTGCTCTCCGACCAGCACCCTGTGGCTCTCCGGAAAGGCCTCGGCTACGGCTCGCACCTCGGTCTCGGTATGGCGAAGACGACTGCTCTTGGGCGCCAGGGCCAGAAGGTCCTTCTCGCCTCGACCGCCCTCTCTTCCGAGCACCAGCGTTCCCGCCGCGGGCAGGTAGGCGAGCCGGTAGTCCTGGACGAGCAGCCGCCCCCCGTCGCCCCGTGGCAACACCGCGAAGGGCAGATAATGCAGACTGTCGTGAGGTACCAAGTAGAGGCTGCGGACCCCCTCTAACCACCCCTCGGCTTCGAGGGGCTCGATCAGCGCCGAGGCGAGACTGGCAGCCGGGTACCTCCAGTCGGTGCTTCCGCGCCTCTGGATCAACTGTCGCGTCAGCTCGACCTTGGCTTGGAGGTCCTTCCGGCTCAGCGGCGCGACCAGGGTTTCGAGCCGATCGGAGCGGAGCACGAATACCAGCACCTGCTCCCCGCCAGCCACGAACTCCACCAGGGCTGTCTCTGCCGGCAACGCCTGGCGAATCGCCGCCGCTGCGGGCACCGACAACGACCAGGTGGCCGCCAGATCCGGGTCGACACTCCTCAAGTCGGAGACGAAGTCCTCGTACTCTCGCTCGGCCTGCTGCAGCTCGGCGGCGAAGGCCTCCATCGCCCGGAGTCGGGGCTCGAATTCGGATTCGGCCTCTTCACCGAGACTCCGTTGCAACCCGCGAATGCGCTGGCGAAGCTCCTGTTCTCGACGCTTCTGCTCCGGTGTGAGAGTGGGCATCGGTGCCTTGGAGAGGAGGTCGAGGTAGCTGCGAGCCCTGAGCTTCTCGGCATAGGCGAAGGCTTCGTCGGGCCGATCCAGTCGAAGGAGCAGTCGAGACAGATCGACATACGCTTGGTACTTGTCCTCCACATACCCAGACCGGAAGCGCTCCTCACGCAGCCGCTCGCGGACAGTCTCGATGAGTTGGACGGCTTCACGGTAGGCGGCGACAGCCTCCTCGTCCCGACCCAATGCCTCCAAGGCCCTTCCCCGACCGTGGACCAGCTGCCAGGCGATCTCCGGCTCCCCCAGGCCTGCGAGCAGACCCGAGCCCTCCTGGAAATGCTCCAGCGCCCGGCTCGGTTCGCCGCTCCGCAGCTCGAGGTCGCCGAGCCCATAAAGCGCTTCAGCCGCGTGCAACTTCGATTCGAGCCCCCGAGCGACCTCGGCCCCCGACGCGGCGAGCTCGAGCGCCTCCTCCAGCTTCCCCTGATCCCGCAGGGTGAGCACGAGTTGCGTTCTGCAGGAGGAGGCGAGGTTCGGATCTTCGAGCTCCAGGGCCTCGGCGAGAGCCTCTCGGAGGAAGGCCGCGGCCTCCTCGTAGCGCTCGCGGCGCCATTCCAACTCGCCCAGCGAGATCAGACTCGCCACGGCTCCTCGCGTGAATTCGATGGAGCGTGCCAGCTCGAGCGATCGTCGTTGGTACGCCTCGGCCGAGGCCAGGTCGCCCAGGCGCAAGTGGATCGTCGCCAGCTCGTTGAGGGCTTCGACCAGCTCCCGCTTCAGTCCGGCGGACTCGTAGGCTTCCAACGCCTGACGGTAGAGCTCCAAGCCCTCACTGTGACGCCCGATGTCGTGATAGACGTCGCCCTTGCCCTTGAGCCAGTCCGCGGTCTCCTTGTCGAGCCCGGCCTCACGGGCCAGCAGGAGGGCCTGGTCGAATCGCTCCAGGGCTTCCGAGATCTCACCCAGGCCGAGATGACAAAGGGCGAGGTTGCCGAGGTCCTGGCTGATGGAAGGCTTCGACTCGAGCCGCTCGCTAATCGCCAGGGCCTGCTCGTAGAAGCCCATGGCCTCCCGGTAGCGCCCCAGGAGGAGATAGACCCCGCCGATGTTGCCCAGGGTGTCGCTTTCTCCCCGCGGAAAGTCCGTGCGGCGATAGAGCTCCAGTACCTCGTCGTATTGCTGCAGGCTACGCTCGTAGTCACCCAGCTCGTCATAGACCAGGCTCAGATTGTTGAGAGCCGATCCTTCGAGCCTTGCGTCTCCGAGATCCTTTCCGATGGCGATCGCATCTTCGAAATACTGGATCGCCTCTTGGTAGTCAGCCTTCTCCCATGAGAGAAGACCGAGATGGCTGAGCGTCTTGCCCTCCTCCAGCCGATCCCCAAGCTCCCGCTTCATGGCCAGCGCCTGCTCCAGTAGCTCACCGGATCGGTCGTAGTCCCCCAAGCGCTTGTAGCAGTTGCCAATCAACCCGAGAGTGATCGCTTCGCCCAGGCGGTTCTCATCTGCGCGGTAGTGGGATAGGGCCCGCTCGTACACTGGCAGAGCCGGCGCTGGCCCCTCCTCGACATAGAGCTCTCGCGCCTGCGCCAGCAGCTCTTCAGCCGGGCTCGACTGTGCGCTAAGGGAGGTACCCGGCGCCAGGATCAGCGCCATAGAAATCAAGCAGATCCAACAAGCGGACTGGGGATACATAGTTTCCCCGATCGAACGTGGCTCCCTTCACTCGGGAGCCACACGAAAGGCCACTGCACCAGACCTCGCGGTTCCACCGTTCCGAAGCTGTGCCTCGACCCAGACGTAGTACTTCTGCCCGGGCTCGAGCTGCACTTCCGACGGAATCAGAGCCCCTTCCCCACCGGTGAGGTCCTCCCAAACCAGATCCCCCTCGAGGCTCAACACCTGGACTGCATACTGCAGCGCCCCTGGTGAGGCCGACCAGCGCACTTCCACAGGAGGTCTGGCGACGATTTCTCCATCAACAGGCAATACGACTCGAGGAGGGGACGCGGTGACGGCACCGTTGCGGACCGTACGATCTGCCACCTCGTCGATGCTGGACTGCACCGGGCGGAAGCCACTCTCTGGTTGCCAGCGCACAGAGACAACTAACAGAAGAGCAGTCGCTGCCAACGCAGTCAGAGCAGGCACCGGCACCAGACCGAATCGCCTGTTCGGCCTTTCGCGCGCCGCACTGAGTAGATCGGCCGGCAACGGTACGGCCGCCGGGGCTCGCGAATCGCGAACCAGGAACCCAATCTGACCTAGACAGAAAGCGCAGTCAGCCAGGTGCTCCTCCACCTCGGACCTTGGGTTCTCACCAAGTCTGGCGTCGACGTAGGCCGCAAGCTGCGTCGAGGGTGGGCAACGAAGAGTTCGCTTGGCAGCTGAGTCAGCCACCAAGGGAATTTGTCGCGCGATTTCGGACTCGTCAATCATTTCAGGTACCAAATCCAGGTTATCCCCACCTGGCTATGGTTCTTTCACGGACACGGACGAGATTCCTTTCATCTGCAGATCCTCCCGGATCCTTGACAGCGCCCTCTGGATGCTCCTCTGCGCCTTGAGAGGAGTCCCGAGTTGCATCAGAGTGGAAATCTCCTCGAGGGACAAATCCTGCTCGAATCGGAGCCGCAAAAGAAGTCGTTCGCGCGGCGAGATGCCGGCCATGGCCTCGTGCAGGGCGTCCAGGAACTCACGCTTGGCTGCCTCGCTCTCTGGATCCCCCTGGGGGTCCGTCAGTTCTCTTTCTCGGTTGGCACCACTTCCGGAGCCGCCCTCAGCGGAGAGCGACACCAAGTAGGGATTCCGTGAGACCAGGAGCCACGACTGTCTAGGGCTGAGGCTTTCTCGAATTCGAGTCAGGCTGGCGCCCAGACCTTCTCGGTCTAGCGTTGGGTGGGTCACCTTGACGGTATGAAGCGTCTCGTTCTCACTGAGCTTGCGGAAGTAGATGCAACGAAAGACTTCCTGATCCACCTCCGGCAGAGATGCAATCGAGCGAAAGATCCGGGGGCGCCCGAATCGCTTGCGGCGCCAATCGAGGCAGAGGTTGCGGACAACTGCGCGCAGCCAGGTTGGAAACGACGCTGCGCCGTCGGCCCTGAATCGACGGAGTCTCCTGAGGCGATCTCTCTTCAGCTGCTCACAGACGAAGAGGAAGCAATCGTCGACCCGGTCCTGATCTCGCTCGAACAGGTGAACGACCTGGAGAATGACCGCCGCATACTCACTGAGGAATTGATCCCACGCCTCCTCTACCTCCCTGGCCGGAAGGCCCGGAACCCAGTCGATGAGCCTCGAGGTCACACCCATGCGCGGACGCTCCCCTAACCTCTCTGGAGCCACTCGGCTCCATCAGTCTGCGACGCTCGCGGCAGCCCGGCGATCCTGTGGATGCTCAGACGAGGACCCGTGGCTTTGCGCCCGTGCCTTTCGGCAGGTTTGCCTTTCTCTCCGTAAGGCTGTGTTAGCAGAGATCCGACAAAACCGACACACCCGGAGAGGTAGTCGTACTCCTATCTTGAGGGGTAGGAAAGATAGACGAAAGGCTATGAGTCGGAGGCCTCTGCTATGGGTAGCAGGGTTGCCTGCATCCAACGGCGGTGTCCCGTAGTGCGTCTCGAGAAGAAAAGGCCGGGCGCGAGGCCCGGCCTCAGTTTAGGTGGCCGCGAATGGGCCTGCTACTCGCTCAACTCGGTCAGCCATTCCTTCATGACGCCGTTGCTACATCCGAATCGCCACTGCCCGATGCCTAACTCGAGAACATCGATGATCTGCTCGCACGAGCAACCGGCAGTGTCATCAGTCGAATAGGTAAAGGACTGTCTAGCCCCGGGGGGGGCTGTCGTGTCAAACACCGCGTCTGCATCGACCAGTGCAAATCGATTGACACCCAAATAGACCAGCGGTACCCCTTCTGGAATTGCGGTTCCTGGACAGAAGTCCGTCACGGAACCGAACTGATCTGGTACCTCGTCACCGTCGCTATCGAGTGGGGCGATCAGCGAATAGACCGACAGGTGGACGAGTTCGGCGGTGCACGTGGCTGTGAAGGTTTCGGACGGGGCCTCGACCACCGTACAGGTTGCGCCCAGGCTGACGTAGCTGTCCTCGACTCCGTCCCCTTCGGTATCCGAGTACAGATAGAGATCGATTCGCGCTCTCTGACCACGGTTCAGATTCGAGACGTCGGCTATGACTTCGAGAGTGACCGGGCCGCTGAATTCGAGACCATCCGGTTCAAAAACATAGGTGGCCAGTGGCTGGCCGCTGGCGTTGCCGTCATCCAGGACCAGATCCGCTGTCGGATCGGTCGGGGTCACCTCCGTGATCGATAAGGTGCTGTCCTCGGTGAGATCGCCGGGGTCGATGTCGAGCGTCACGGCGCCATCCGGCGTCTGGAGCGAACCCCCTTCATCCGCTGGAATCTCGGCGGCCGTGGATCCCCCTGGATTACACAGCTGTGCGGGATCCCCTGGACAGGCATCGCAGAGATCGCCTTGGGTGTCACCGTCTGAGTCGATTTGGCCGGATTGGGTGTGTCCGGGCAGTTGTCGATATCGTCCAGTACACCGTCGACATCGGAGTCACCCAGCTGCCAACTGTAGATGCCGCCTTCATTCGGAGAAGGATCGGTGCCGATGAGCACTGCACCCGGAATCACCGACAGAGATCGGGGCCAGATTCTCCCGGGGAGCTCTGGCTGTCTGGGTAGCGGTTCCCAGGTGACTCCGGCATCGCTACTGCGATAGGCGGGATTGCCGTCATCGTCAAAGGTATTGATGATGTAAAGATCGAAGCCTGACAACTCGATCGAAAGGACCGTCGCAAAGAGGCTCGGGTCAGGCTTGAACCAGGTAATGCCGCCATCCAGACTTTTGAAGACGCCGTTCCAGAATTCCCCGGCGTAAACTGTCATCGGATTCAACGGATCAATGAGAAGACTCCTGATGTCCGCGATCTGGAGGGAGTTGAGCTCGAGCCCGGAGTTGACCTCGAACCAGGTCAACCCGCCATTGGTCGTTTTGAAGACTCCCTCAAACGGCGTGCCGGCCAAGGCTGTATCGGGATTTGTCGGGTGCACGGCAATCGCAGTGGCGTTGTCGGCCGTACCAAGATCCTGAAGGAGCCAAGTATCGCCGGCATCTTCACTCTTGTACACGCCTCCCGTCTGGCTCGCGACGTACAGGACGTTGGGATGAGTTGGCGAGACGGCAATCTCCAGATCTGCCCGTTGAGGTTCGACCAGGACCAGCTCGCGCCGCCGTCCAGGCTCTTGTACACACCGGCGCCGTTCAGCGCGGCATAGGCGATCGATTCGTTCGACGGATCGAACTCGATACCCCAGATCTCAGACCCGGGCAGTCCAGTGGCTTCGGTCCAAGTGAGGCCGTAATCGGGACTGCGAAAGATCTTGTTGCTGGGCGCAAGGGCAGAACCCGCCAACATCACCCCGGTGGAGCTGGTCTCGAGTGCCCAAATGTGGTTGCCCTGGAGGCCAGTCGGCTCCCAGGGACCCTCGGCGCCCAGAAGGGTCGAGCCACTCAACAGGATCATCGCCGTCATAACCGCGAGCTCGTTCTTCAGCTTCTTCATCGCACCGTTCTCCTCATGCCTTTTCAGAAACAGAGTTTCCCTTTCACCCTTCGGCGGCCCGGCGGTCTTGGGGTCCTTCGTGGCGGGCGTCCGTCACGTAGGAGACGAGGACCCGTGGCTTTGCGGCCCTGGGTTTTCCAGGTGTGCCTTTGTCGAGGCGCGTCTTCTTCCTGTCTATGAGTAGCTCCACGGACACAAACGTGACAACCCTTCCGTCTGAGGTGATCTCCTATGGCACAGAATCCGACCATGCTGAG
>CAVQNG010000015.1:0-20115 GCA_963713825.1 uncultured Acidobacteriota bacterium | reverse complement strand
GACCTCGTTGTATTCCGTTCCGAGATACTCGACGGTCACGGCTCCGGGCGGGGTCGTGTCCTCGTTCGGATGCTCCTTCTCCAGCACGCGGAAGAGCTCCGTTCCCTTACCGGTGCGGCCGCGGCTCATGACCTCGATGTCGAAGTCATCGACCACGGCGTCGGCATCGACATCGACTGTGACCTTCAGTTTCTGGGGACCCAGCGACTTGACGTTCTTGACCCTGATGCCTCCTTCCTCCGTGGTGCCTGTCACCAGGAACTTGACCTCCGAGTCCTTACCGAAGTTGTCACCTGTGACGGTGACTTCGAGATCGAGAGTCTCCTGCTCGGCCGAGGAAGGATCGGCCGAAGTCGGTATCGGGTCCTGAGCGAAAGTCGGCGAGCTCAGCAGGAGCACGCCGATCAGAAGAAGTAGAGCCTTAGGGAACAAGTAGAGTGTCGAGTCTCTCCGTGTCATGTCGTGACCTCCTTCGGATCAGCGTTCCTCTCTGGATGGAATTTCGACTTCCTGAGTACCTTGCACGGACACGCGCCACCGGATCTTCATTTCTGCTCTCATGGCGACGGCCCCACGACGACGAAAGCGGCCCACTGGTAGGGGTCTGCCGAGGCCGAGGCCGAGCCCTCGAGCCTCGAGCGCTGGACCTCGGCCAGCGCTCGTGCCGGGCCCTGAGAATCCCGGTATTGATAGAAGCTCTGCATGAGCTCCAGCGTCGAGCGGTCATCGACCTCCCACAGGCTGGCCAGCACGGTGCGGCTCCCCGCATGCAGGAAGGCTCGGGTCAGACCGACGAAATCGTCACCGACGGGCGTCTGTCCGAAGTAGCCACTGCCCAGGGCGGTCTCGCAGGCACTCAGGGTCACCAGATCGGCGCCCAGCGACAGATCCAGGATCTCGTTCACTTCGAGCCGGCCGTCTTCGCCTTCGCCTGCCTCCAGTTGCAGCGCGGAGAGCAGCGGATTCATTCGATTCCAGATGCTGTGGGTGGCCAGATGCAAGACCCTGAAGTCCCTGGAGAGAATCTTGAAGGAGCGCTCGGTGGCCTGCTCTCCGACCAGCACCCTGTGGCTCTCCGGAAAGGCCTCGGCTACGGCTCGCACCTCGGTCTCGGTATGGCGAAGACGACTGCTCTTGGGCGCCAGGGCCAGAAGGTCCTTCTCGCCTCGACCGCCCTCTCTTCCGAGCACCAGCGTTCCCGCCGCGGGCAGGTAGGCGAGCCGGTAGTCCTGGACGAGCAGCCGCCCCCCGTCGCCCCGTGGCAACACCGCGAAGGGCAGATAATGCAGACTGTCGTGAGGTACCAAGTAGAGGCTGCGGACCCCCTCTAACCACCCCTCGGCTTCGAGGGGCTCGATCAGCGCCGAGGCGAGACTGGCAGCCGGGTACCTCCAGTCGGTGCTTCCGCGCCTCTGGATCAACTGTCGCGTCAGCTCGACCTTGGCTTGGAGGTCCTTCCGGCTCAGCGGCGCGACCAGGGTTTCGAGCCGATCGGAGCGGAGCACGAATACCAGCACCTGCTCCCCGCCAGCCACGAACTCCACCAGGGCTGTCTCTGCCGGCAACGCCTGGCGAATCGCCGCCGCTGCGGGCACCGACAACGACCAGGTGGCCGCCAGATCCGGGTCGACACTCCTCAAGTCGGAGACGAAGTCCTCGTACTCTCGCTCGGCCTGCTGCAGCTCGGCGGCGAAGGCCTCCATCGCCCGGAGTCGGGGCTCGAATTCGGATTCAGCCTCTTCACCGAGACTCCGTTGCAACCCGCGAATGCGCTGGCGAAGCTCCTGTTCTCGACGCTTCTGCTCCTGGGTGAGCCGGGGCATCGGCTCCCTGGAGAGAAGGTCGAGGTAACTGCGCGCTCTCAGCTTCTCGGCATAGGAGAAGGCCTCTTCGGGCCGATCCATCCGTAGTAGCAGGCGCGACAGGTCCACGTAAGTCTCGTACTTGTCCTCCACATACCCGGACCGGAAGCGCTTCCTGGCGCGGCCGACTTGCGGGGGTTTCGGTGACGTAAGACGCGCGCCTGCAGTGGTAGGCGCCGACAGCTTCTCGTCCCGACCCCATGCCTCCAAGGGCGTTCCGGACCGTAGGCCCGCTGCCCGGCGATATCCACGTCACCGAGGGCTGCGAGCAGACCCGACCTTGCTTGGAAATCTCCAACGGACGGCGTCCCTTCGCCGCTTCTGCGCAGCTGGAGGGTCGGCCGAGACGATCAAGCGCTCCGGCAGCGTGCAACTTCGATTCGAGCCCCCCAGCGACCTCGGCCCCCGAAGCGGCGAGCTCGAGCGCCTCCTCCAGCTTCCCCCGATCCCGCAGGGTGAGCACGAGCTGCGTTCTGCAGGAGGAGGCGAGGTTCGGATCTTCGAGCTCCAGGGCCTCGGCGAGAGCCTCTCGGAGGAAGGCCGCGGCCTCCTCGTAGCGCTCGCGGCGCCATTCCAACTCGCCCAGCGAGACCAGACTTGCCACGGCTCCTCGCGTGAATTCGATGGAGCGTGCCAGCTCGAGCGATCGTCGTTGGTACGCCTCGGCCGAGGCCAGGTCAGCCAGGCGCAGGTGAATCGTCGCCAGCTCGTTGAGGGCTTCGACCAGCTCCCGCTTGAGTCCGGCGGACTTCGTAGGCTTCCAGGGCCTGACGGTAGAGCTCCAGGCCCTCGCTGTGGCGCCCGATGTCGTGGTAGACGTCGCCCTTGCCCTTGAGCCAGTCCGCGGTCTCCTTGTCGAGCCCGGCCTCACGGGCCAGCAGGAAAGCTCTGGTCGAATCGCTCCAGGGCTTCCGAGATCTCACCCAGGCCGAGATGACAAAGGGCGAGGTTGCCGAGGTCCTGGCTCATGGAAGGCTTCGACTCGAGCCGCTCGCTGATGGCGCGCGCCAGGGCCTGCTCGTAGTAGCCCATGGCTTCTCGGTAGCGTCCCAGCAGGTAGTAGACGCCGCCAATGTTGCCGAGCGTGTCGCTCTCGCCGCGTGGAAAGTCGGTGCGGCCATAAAGCTCCAGGGCCTGGCGGTACTGCTCCAGGCTGCGCTCGTAGTCGCCCAGCTCGTCGTAGACCAGGCTCAGATTATTGAGGGCCGAGCCCTCGAGCTGCGCGTCGCCGAGCTCCTCGCCGAGAGCGATCGCATCCTCGAAATATTGGATCGCCGCGTCGTACTCGGCCTGCTCCCAGGCGAGCAGACCCAGATGACTCAGGGTCTTGCCCTCCTCAAGTCGGTCGCCGAGCTGGCGCTTCATGGCGAGCGCCTGTTCCAGCAGCTCGCCGGCCCGGTCGTAGTCCCCGAGGCGCTTGTGGCAGTTGCCGATCAGGCCGAGGGTGATCGCTTCGCCCAGACGGTCTCGCTCCTGTGCGAAAGACTTATCGAGAGCCTGCTCGTAGACGGGCAGTGCCTCCGCTGGCCCCTCCTGCACATAGAGCTCACGGGCCTGCGCCAGCAGCCCATCGGCCGGTCCCGGCTCCGTGAGCCAAAGGCAGACCGCCCGGCGCCAGCATCAGCGCCAGCGCGGTCCAGCAGACAACCAAGAAGTGAACTGGGGAGCCATTATCTTCCCCGTTTGAACGCTGCCCCCGTCAATCGGGAGCGACGCGAAAGGCCACGGCATCGGACCTCGAGACAGCGCCGGATGGAAGCCGCGCTTCCACCCACACGTAGTACCTCTGTCCAGGCTCGAGCGCCACTTGCGGAGGAACTATGGTCTCTTCCCCAGCGCTCCGGCCCTGCCATACCAGATCACCCGCTAGGCTCAGCACCTGGACCGAGTACTGCAGAGCCCGGGGGAGGTCGACCAGCGGATCTCCAAAGGCAGCCGGCCAACGATCTCTTCGTCGCCTGGCTGCAAAATCCGAGGCGGGGCCACTGTTACGGCACCATTGCGGAGCGTCCGATCCATCGGTGCTCCCGAGGAGGTCTGGCCTGTGCTGCCGGAACCCGGATGGGCCGGGCTGAAGGGTGTCAGGCCACGGTCCGGCTGCCAGGGCGACCCCGACAGCCAACAGAAGGGCCGTCGCCGCCATGGCCGCCACGGCCGGCACTGGCACGAGAGTGAACCGAAGGGTGAGTCTGTCGCGAGCAGCACCCTTCGACCAGGCGCGAAAAAGGTAGCGGTGTTGCCTCCGTTTCTCGCGACTCGCGAACCAGGAACCCGACCTGCCCGAGGCAGTGGGTGCAGTCGGCCAGGTGCTCCTCCACCTGAGATCTGGCGCTCGGATCCAGGCTGCTGTCGACATAGGCCGCGAGCTGCGCTGGAAGCGGACAGCGAACCCTCTGTCGCGGGGTAGCCGCCTCAGCCACCAGCGGAATCTGCTGGGCGATGTCCGATTCTTCGATCATTTCGTCAGTACCCGGCCCAGGTGAATTCCCAACCGGCTATGGTTCTTTCACGGACAAGGACGCGATTCCCTGCATCTGGAGCTCGTCTCTCGCGTCCTGGAAAGTGCCTGCTGCAAGGTTCGCTGGGCCTTGCTTGGACTGCCGAGCTGCATCAGCTCCGCGATCTCCTCCAGGGACAACCCCTGCTCGAAGCGAAGCCGCAGGAGCAGCCGATCCCCCTGCGGGAAGGCTTTGCGATGGCCTCGACGGAGGGCGCCGAGGAACTCGCGCCTGGCCGCCTCGCTCTCGGGATCCGGATCGGGATCAGGCAGCTCCCTTTCCCGATCGTCGGTTGCTGGAGCGCGCGTTCCACTGAAAGCGATTCCACGTAAGGATTGCGCGAGACCAGAAGCCACGACTGGTGGGGGGGCTGAGACTAGCTGCGAATGCGCACCAGGCTCGCGGCGAGCCCTTCTCGGTCCAGGGTCGGGTAGAGCGCCCTGACCGTGTGGAGCGTCTCGTTCTCACTCAGCTTCCGAAAGTAGATGCAGCGGAAGACCTCCTGATCCACTTCCGGGAGGCGAGCGATGGAGCGAAAGATCCGGGGGCGACCGAATCGCTTACGGCGCCAATCGAGGCAGAGGTTGCGGCAACTGCGCGACCAGGTGGGAAACGACGCCGCCCCGTCCCCTGAATCGACGGAGTCTCCTGAGGCGATCTCTCTTCAGCTGCTCGCAGACGAAGAGGAAGCAATCGTCGACCCGGTCCTGATCTCGCTCGAACAGGTGAACGACCTGGAGGATGACCGCGGCATACTCGCTGAGGAATTGATCCCAGGCCTCCTCTACCTCCTTCGCCGGAAGGCCCGGAACCCACTCGATGAGCCTCGAGGTCACACCCATCGGGACGCTCCCCTGCCTCTGTGGAGCCACTCGGCTCCAGCAGTCTGCGACGCTCGCGGCAGCCCGGCGATCCTGGGATGCTCGGCCGAGGACCCGTGGCTTTGCGCCCCTGCCTTTCGGCAGGTTTGCCCCTTCTCCTTTTCGCTCTGTTATCAGAGTTCTGACAGGACCGACACACCCTGAGAGGTAGCCGCACTCCTATCTTAGGGGTAGGAAAAATAGCTGAAAGGCTATGAGTCGGAGGCCTCTGCTATGGGTAGCAGGGTTGCCTGCATCCAACGGCGGTGTCCCGTAGTGCGTCTCGAGAAGAAAAGGCCGTGAGACCAAGCCTGAGTTTAGGTGGCCGCGAATGGGCCTGCTACTCGCTCAACTCGGTCAGCCATTCCTTCATGACGCCGTTGCTACATCCGAATCGCCACTGCCCGATGCCTAACTCGAGAACATCGATGATCTGCTCGCACGAGCAACCGGCAGTGTCATCAGTCGAATAGGTAAAGGACTGTCTAGCCCCGGGGGGGGCTGTCGTGTCAAACACCGCGTCTGCATCGACCAGTGCAAATCGATTGACACCCAAATAGACCAGCGGTACCCCTTCTGGAATTGCGGTTCCTGGACAGAAGTCCGTCACGGAACCGAACTGATCTGGTACCTCGTCACCGTCGCTATCGAGTGGGGCGATCAGCGAATAGACCGACAGGTGGACGAGTTCGGCGGTGCACGTGGCTGTGAAGGTTTCGGACGGGGCCTCGACCACCGTACAGGTTGCGCCCAGGCTGACGTAGCTGTCCTCGACTCCGTCCCCTTCGGTATCCGAGTACAGATAGAGATCGATTCGCGCTCTCTGACCACGGTTCAGATTCGAGACGTCGGCTATGACTTCGAGAGTGACCGGGCCGCTGAATTCGAGACCATCCGGTTCAAAAACATAGGTGGCCAGTGGCTGGCCGCTGGCGTTGCCGTCATCCAGGACCAGATCCGCTGTCGGATCGGTCGGGGTCACCTCCGTGATCGATAAGGTGCTGTCCTCGGTGAGATCGCCGGGGTCGATGTCGAGCGTCACGGCGCCATCCGGCGTCTGGAGCGAACCCCCTTCATCCGCTGGAATCTCGGCGGCCGTGGATCCCCCTGGATTACACAGCTGTGCGGGATCCCCTGGACAGGCATCGCAGAGATCGCCTTGCGGTCACCGTCTGAGTCGATTTGGGCCGGATTGGGTGTGTCCGGGCAGTTGTCGATATCGTCCAGTACACCGTCGACATCGGAGTCACCCAGCTGCCAACTGTAGATGCCGCCTTCATTCGGAGAAGGATCGGTGCCGATGAGCACTGCACCCGGAATCACCGACAGAGATCGGGGCCAGATTCTTCCCCGGGAGCTCTGGCTGTCTGGGTAGCGGTTCCCAGGTGACTCCGGCATCGCTACTGCGATAGGCGGGATTGCCGTCATCGTCAAAGGTATTGATGATGTAAAGATCGAAGCCTGACAACTCGATCGAAAGGACCGTCGCAAAGAGGCTCGGGTCAGGCTTGAACCAGGTAATGCCGCCATCCAGACTTTTGAAGACGCCGTTCCAGAATTCCCCGGCGTAAACTGTCATCGGATTCAACGGATCAATGAGAAGACTCCTGATGTCCGCAATCTGGAGGGAGTTGAGCTCGAGCCCGGAGTTGACCTCGAACCAGGTCAACCCGCCATTGGTCGTTTTGAAGACTCCCTCAAACGGCGTGCCGGCCAAGGCTGTATCGGGATTTGTCGGGTGCACGGCAATCGCAGTGGCGTTGTCGGCCGTACCAAGATCCTGAAGGAGCCAAGTATCGCCGGCATCTTCACTCTTGTACACGCCTCCCGTCTGGCTCGCGACGTACAGGACGTTGGAATGAGTTGGCGAGACGGCGATCTGCAGTTCTCCCGTTGGGGGTCGACCAGGACCGGCTTCGCGCCGCCGTCCAGGCTCCTGTTCACGCCGGCGCCGTTCAGCGGGGAATCGGCGATCGATTCGTCGACAGATCAAACCCGATACCCCAGATCTAGCCCGGGCAGTCCAGTGGCTTCGGTCCAAGTGAGGCCGTAATCGGGACTGCGAAAGATCTTGTTGCTGGGCGCAAGGGCAGAACCCGCCAACATCACCCCGGTGGAGCTGGTCTCGAGTGCCCAAATGTGGTTGCCCTGGAGGCCAGTCGGCTCCCAGGGACCCTCGGCGCCCAGAAGGGTCGAGCCACTCAACAGGATCATCGCCGTCATAACCGCGAGCTCGTTCTTCAGCTTCTTCATCGCACCGTTCTCCTCATGCCTTTTCAGAAACAGAGTTTCCCTTTCACCCTTCGGCGGCCCGGCGGTCTTGGGGTCCTTCGTGGCGGGCGTCCGTCACGTAGGAGACGAGGACCCGTGGCTTTGCGGCCCTGGGTTTTCCCAGGTGTGCCTTTGTCGAGGCGCGTCTTCTTCCTTCTATCGTAGCTCCACGGACACAAACGTGACAACCCTTCCGTCTGAGGTGATCTCCTATGGCACAGAATCCGACCATGCTGAGGTGTCGCCGGACTCGAAGCCGTCTTGGAAGACCGGTAGCGTGTAACGCTGCCCCTGGACGCTGAAGTAATCGGTATCCGTGCCGTATGAGCCGTCGCTGGCCCACACCACCACAAAGCCTCCATTGGGGCCTGCGGCAACCTCTGGTTCATATTGATAGCTCGTAGTGTAGGTGTTGACCTGGAACTCGCCTCCCACTGGGAGACCATCAGAATCGTAGCGCTGCCCCTGGATGCTGACGCCGTCTGTATCCGTTCCTGATCTTCCCAAGTTCCTCCACACCACAACGAAGCCACCATCCTGATCGATTGAAACGGATGGTTGACTCTGGAAACTGGTCGTATAGGTATTGACCTGGAACTCGCCCCCCACAGGGAAGCCATCGGAATCGTAGCGCTGCCCCTGGATACTGCTACCGTCTGTATCCGTTCCCAACGAACCACGGCTCCTCCACACAACCACGAAGTCACCATCCTGGTCGACGGCAACAGATGTGTCATGTTGATCCGACGTTGTGTAAGTGTTGACCTGGAACTCACCCCCCAGAGGGGAGCCATCGGAATCGTAGCGCTGTCCCTGGATGCTGTAGCTATCGGTGTCCGTTTCGAACGAGCCTTCGCTGGTCCACACAACCACGAAGTCTCCATCAGGCTCTACGGCAACCGCTGGCCATTTCTGGTCTGCTGTCGTATAGGTATTGACCTGGAACTCGCCGCCCAGTGGAAGGCCATTGGAGTCGTAACGCTGACCCTGGATGCTCATCACGTCGGTGTCTGTGCCAGACGATCCTTCGCTCAGCCATACCACGACAAAGCGACCATCCTGGTCGACGGAAACAGATGGTTGACCCTGAAAATTCGTTGTATATGTGTTGATCTGGAACTCACCCCCCACAGGAAGCCCATCGGAATCGTAACGCTGCCCCTGGGTGCTGTATGAGCTTGTATCCGTCCCAGATGAACTGGCGCTATTGCTTTGCCACACCACGACGAAGTCACCATGCTGGTCGACAGCTACGCAATGCGCTGTTTGCCCATTCGTAGTATAGGTGTTGACCTGGAACTCGCCCCCCACAGGGAAGCCATCGGAATCGTAGCGCTGCCCCTGGATGCTGGTCCAAGACGAGTCCGTTCCTGAAGATCCACGGCTCCACCACACCACCACGAAGTCGCCATCGGGCTCTACGGCAACCGCTGGGAAACGTTGATCACTCGTTGTGTAGGTGTTGACCTGGAACTCTTCACCTACCGGAACAGGGCCTTGGGCGCTCATCGAGCCGGCGATCAGCACGCTCATTCCAAGGGACATCGCTGCCAACCTCACACCAAACTCCTTTTCCATAGACAGGGCCACCATTCACCCTTCGGCAGCCCGGCGGTCTTGGGTCCTTCGTGGCGGGGTTCCGTCGCGAAGGAGACGAGGAACCGTGGCTTTGCGGCCCTGGGTTTTCCCTGGTGTGCCTTTGCGTGGCGCTTCCGATTCCCTCGCCTAGTAGCTACACGGACACAAACGTGACAACCCTTCCGCCTGAGGTGATCTCCTATGGCACAGAGTCCGACCAGCGCGAGGTATCTCCAGTCTCGAAGTGTCCCTTGAACATCATGCATTTGCCAACACTGTCGAGGCTGTAGATCGCGAGGATCTCCGCTGCGGAGAGAACGCGATCGTAGACGGCTAGTTCGTCGATCATCCCCTCGAGGACATCGACACCAGAATCGTGGCCACCGATGCTCACCACTGGCTCCCCAGGAGGCAAGGCTGCTCCGGCAAAGATGGATGTGCCGTCAGGTACACCGTCGACGTAGCCGCTGAACATGCTGAGGCTAGCATCGTAGGTTATTGCGACGTGATGCCACTCCGCCACCGAGATCTGGGAGCCTCCGGCAAAACGCTCTCCCCAATCCCACCAACTGAGCCGCAGGTCATTGAGGAAGAAACCGTGGTTGCCGTCGGCGTAAATGGTGGTCCAGGGTGGCGTGCTGCTTCCCAGGTAGTAGATCCAGCCTTCGATGGAAAAGGTGCTGGCTGTGGGGAAAGTGGCAAGCGTCACCTGTGCTTGGTTCCCGTCGAAGCTGAATGCCTGACCTACCTTGCCGCTGGAAAAAGTGGCGTCACCGTCGAGGGTACCGTCGTAGATCCCGGCCACGTCCTGCGCGGTTCCGTCCGAAGGCCAGAAGGCGACTAGGTTGGCAGGCGCACAATTGGCACTCGTCAAAGTCACGTCATCAAAGGTGACCTCCGGCCCAAGCGCCAGGGGTCGAATCTCCAAGTTGCCACCAGCGTTCGGATTGCCGGGTGGCATATGACAAACCTGAACCTTGCTCGAACCCGAGAACGCTGGTCCCCCGAGCGCCAGTGCGAGTAGGGCGATTGCCGCAACCCCACAAACCATCTTCATCGCAAATCCCCCCTAAGTATCGGCGGAGATGGATCTCTCCTACCCTTCGGCAGCCCGGCGGTCTTTAGGTCCGAATGCGGAGATGAGGACCCGTAGCTTTGCGGCCCTGGGTTTTCCCAGGTGTGCCTTTGTCGAGGCGCTTCTACTTCCATATCTATGAGTAGCTACACGGACACAAACGTGACAGGCGACATTGGAATTTGTTCCTGTCCCAGCCTGTCTCAGGCTGTACTGAGGCGAGATCTCGGTCTGGAAGGCATAGACCCTTGGTGAGAGGAGATGTTGCCTTGGTACTCGCTGGGACAGGTGAGGTTGACGGGCGAGGGGGAGGTGCTTATATCCCGGGACTTGCTCCAGCCCCACAGGGCCCCAGCGAGGCTGGGGCCGCCCCGGGGGGGCTACTCGACAGTGCTGGACCAGGCAGTGGTGTCGCCGGACTCGAAGCCGTCCAAGAGCAGAATCTCACATTCCCATTCGACCACATAGCCATGAACAGGCCCGGAGCCTCCATCGTTCCAGGTCCCCGGAGGTCCGAAACCGCTATCGCCCCACATTGTGAGCTTATCTTCACCGTCAGGCCCTCCATCATTGGGCTCGCCTGGTGCCCAGTTGACGTAGTTCCAGGGCTCCCCTGTAATCCACTCCCAGCCGTCTAAGGGCGGCTCAGACGGGTCGGGTTGATAGGCACCTAGCCAAGCATCCATCGTTCCTGCGGCAAGGAGTGAGAGCACGAAGCTATTCTCTTGAGAAGAGTGAATCGTCGCTAAGTGACTGTACCCGCAGTACCGATAGTCTGCGGCAGCCAAAAGGGCATCCTGCCACGGGATCGCTACCGCTTCGATGTGTTCGTAGGCATTTCCGGTGGCACCATCTCCTTGATAGAAAAATACTGGTTGGGCTGAGAGCGATGACACTAGCGAAGAGGTCAATCCGATAAAGAATGTCGTTATTATTCTCATTGCTCTTGATCCCCCTCCTATAAGCACTAGACCTGTCCTCCCTTGGCAGCTCGGCGGTCTTCGGTCCTTCGTGGCGGGGTTCCGTCGCGAAGGAGACGAGGACCCGTGGCTTTGCGGCCCTGGGTTTTCCCAGGCGTGCCTTTGCGTGGCGCTTCCGATTCCCTCTACTAGTAGCTGCACGAACACAAACGTGACAACCCTTCCGTCTAAGGTGATCTCCTTGGCACAGAATCCGACCAGGCCGAGGTGTCACCAGACTCGAAGCCGTCGGTGAAGATCCAGACCTCGTCGTCTATGTAGCCGAGTGCCACGCCATAGGAGTAGTTTTCATCGGCACTGACATCGCTGCAGGTGAAGCCGCCGTTCCCGTCTCCGAGACAAACGCGGTTCCGGCCAGCATTACCGAATACAGCGTCGAGAGCTTGGTCCCCGTCGATGAAGCCGAGAGCCACCGTCTCACCCGCGAATGTGTCGGTGCTGACGTCGCTGCAGGTAAAGTCTCCTGCACCGTCACCAAGGCATACTCGGTCACGAGCACCGCCGTTCGCGAAGACCACATCAAGCGTCTGACTGCCGTCCACGTAACCGAGCGCCAGATACCTCGAGTCGTTCACGTCACCTCCGACATCGCTACAAGTAAAGCCCCCAGTTCCGTCACCTAGGCAGACACGATTCTTCGGGCCAAACATATTTGCGAACACGGCGTCGAGGTTCTGATCGCCATCCACGAAGCCGAGCGCCACACCCTGAGACCAATACCCGTCGGTGTTGATGTTGCTACAAGTAAAGCCCCCAGTTCCGTCACCTAGGCAGACGCGGTTCCTACCCTGATTCGAGAAGACGGCGTCGAGCTTCTGGTCGCCATCTACGAAACCCAACGCCACAGCGTATGAAGTGTTCGTCTCCGCGCTCACATCTTTGCAGGTGAAGCCCCCGACGCCGTCTCCAAGACACACTCGATTTACCCCGTCACTGTTTGCAAACACGGCGTCAAGCGACTCATCGGCGTCCACGTAGCCGAGCGCTACGTATCTGGTATCGTTCGCGTCGGCACTGACGTCACCGCAAGTGAAGCCCCCGATTCCGTCACCTAGACAGACGCGGTTCGGCGTCGACGAGAAATTCGCAAAGACGGAGTCCAAAGTGAGATCTCCATCGACGTGGCCCAGCGCCACGCCCCACGACGAGTCTGTATTGGCACTGACGTCACTGCAGGTAAAGTCTACGGTCCCGTCGCCCAGACAGACGCGGTTCCTCTGCCCCTGATTTGCAAAGATAATGTCGAGGGTTGGCCCGATTGCGTAGGTCAGAGTAGGCACCATGATCACCAAGGCCAGAACGATCGGCGCTGCGGGAAGCAGATGTTTCATTGGACCCTCCCTCCTGCGGTTGCGGTCAACGTGACGTTCCACCCTTCGGCAGCCCGGCGGTCTTCTCGATGAGGTAAGACCCGTGGCTTTGTGTCCCTGGCTTTGACCAGGTTTACCGTTGTCGAGGTAGGTCAGACGGTACTCCTGCCCAACTGAGATTTCAAGTGCGAGAGAAGAAGGGCCGGGCGCGAGGCCCGGCCCGAGTTCTGGCGCTTCGGAACTACTACTTGCACGTTCCCTTGACAGGGTGACACATCCCCGAACAGCAAGGTATCTCCGGGTCGCACGGTGTACCCTTCGGCAAGCAGCTTGGGCAAACGGGATCGGGTGCGTACTCGCAATGCGTTGCGCAGGGATTGACCGTCTCGAAGACGCAAGTGTCGATCGTACAGGCATCTTCATCGTCGCAGTCGCTGTCGATGTCACAAGCCAACTCGACACACATCACACCGCAGCAATACCCAGCGTCGCAAGGGGTACCGTCGGAGATGGGCTGTCCAACACAGAGACCCTCACTACAGCCATCGAAGCCCGTGCACTCGTTGCCATCGTCACACACCAGGGAGTTGGGAGAGTTGCTGCATTCGCCAGAATCGCACTTGTCGTCCGTGCACAGATTGCCATCATCGCAGTCTGCATCAATCTCGCAGGTGAAAGACAGCTCGTCTCTCTGCCACTCAGGGGACTCTCCCGAGCCCAAGACCTCCCCTGGCCCTTCCGGGTAGCGCCACTTGATGATCGTGCCCCTTTCGTCAACGATGAGTAGATGGGAGTTGTCCGGGGACCAACTCGGGCTTGTGCCTTCAGTGACATATCCCCACTGTCCGTTGGTGATATCGATCCAGTTGATCCAGAACACTCCTTGCGGTCCGCTGCCTTCAAGGGTGTGGATCACCAGGAGATTCCCGCCGCGCTGCCAATCGAGAGACCACGGCCACTTGCCGAAGAGCTCGACATCGGTCGACACCTCGTGCACCCGTACCCACCCGTCCTCTTGGCGTTTGAGAATCACAATCCGAATTTGCTCGTTCTCGGGGTCTCTTGGGTAGAAGATCTCGATGAACGCCATCTGCGTCCCGTCGTGATTCCACGCCACCCGTGAGTCGAGGTCCCAATTCGGATCTTCAGATTCTAGAAAGACGAATTGGAGTGGTGCTGCGCAGGCATCACCCTCCGCGCCCAAGCCAACCTCGAAATCAGACGGAAGCAGAGCAATACCCTCGAACGTCCCGACAGCTATCCACCGGCCATCGGGTGACCACCGCGGAGCAGAAGGGTAGCTGTAAGGGACTCCGCTCTCACCGTCGTAGCTGCTGCAGAGCACCTTGGTGAAGCCAGACCCGTCGGCCTTGACCTTATAGAGCTCGCTGTCCCAAAAGGCGACCCAGGTTCCGTCTGACCGTTGGGGAGAGATTGTGTGATTCAGCCCATAAGGTGAGAACTTCCAGCCTGGGAAGATTTCGAGGGGATTGGCCCCTGTGTCGTCCATGACCATGACTCGATCACGGTTGGCTGACCACGTGGTATAGCTGATCAGGTTGGCGCTGCTTGCCACAGTGCCGAACAGCACGATCAACATTGCCACCAGGCTGACTCGTCTCGAGGTTCGTCCCATAGCGGTCTCCTTTCAGGTTTTCCCAGGTGTGCCTTTGTCGAGGCGTTTCTGTCTAGTTATTGAGTTGCTTCGGAGAGGAAAACGTGACGGCGACACTGAATCGTCTGGGCGAAACCGAATGAAGATCTGTCGGCGCTCACTTTGCATGACAATAACGGTCAGAATAAGATTGGCGACAGCATGGCAACGGTCAGCCCGACAGTGGACCTGGCGGAGCGGATCCGTAATGGGGAGCGGTCAGCTGAGGCGGCCTTGGTGGACCACTTCTATCGCAGGGTCTACGCCATGGCCCTGGTCAGAACCAAGGACTGCGAGACGGCTCGGGATCTAGCTCAGGAGATCATGCTGGCGGTGCTTTGCGGCCTGCGCGAGGGTAGGCTGCGCAATCAGGACGGTCTAGCCGGCTACATCTGCGGCACCGCCAGGAATCAAATCAATCACTTCTTTCGGAAGCGCAAGCTCAGGTCTTCCACGGAGTCGCGTTCGCCTTCAAGTCCGGTACCGATTGATCCTGAGAAGAGCTTCGGAGAAGCGGAGCGCCGACGGCAGGCCTTGTATGCGATCGAGCGGCTGAACTCCACCGACCGTAATATCCTTCGTCTCACGCTCACAGAAGGTCTGAAACCGGGTGAAATTGCGGCGCAACTAGGGCTGAAAACCGAACTGGTCCGGAAGCGCAAATCGAGGGCCGTGCGACGAGCGCGGCAGGAAATCCGGAGAAAGACGTCACGAAGCTGATGCTGGAGACACTAATTCACGGAGAGCAGCTGTGAATTGCGCCGACATCCAGAGCGAGCACATCGAGAAATACCTGCTCGGAGAGTTGAGCGAGGAGGAGGCTCACCAGCTCGAGAAGCACTACTTTTCCTGCAACGAGTGCTTCGAGGCCTTGGAGGAGTACTCAGCGTTGCGCTCCGAACTGGCAGACGATCGCTGGGCGGTACGGGCAGAAACCCCTTCTGCTGGGGTGCGGTGGGGATGGGCGTGGACTGTCGCCGTGGTTCTCGTGGGAATCGGACTTGGCCTGTGGCTTTGGAGTCAGGGTCCAGTCAAAGTCCATGACGCAGAATTGGTTCGACTCTCTGCCATCGGACCGGCACCATACCAACCGAAGACACTCCGAAGCTCGGCGAGTGAAGGGGAAGAGCAATTCCACAAGGCCATGTTGCCGTATCAAGAGGGAGACTACCCCGAGGCAATTCGGCGACTCGATACCTTCGTTGAATTGGATCCCGAGTCATGGATCGGCCACTTCTACCTGGGGGTCAGTTACCTTTTGACGGATCAGCCGGAGCCGGCGGTAGAGATTCTTCTCGAGGCGACGCAGAGTCCATTGATGGAAGAGCGTGCCCGGTTTTATCTTGGCAAAGCCTATCTCGCAGGCTTGGCGAAAAGTCCCTTGCCGAGCAGGAGCTCCAGCGGATCATCGCCCTAGATGGAGACCTGAAGGCGACTGCCGTCGAGTTGTTAGACCAGATATCGGAGGGCAGCAGGGCATCGAATTAGCACCGCTCTCCGTTTCAAGGGGGGGAGGAGTGCCATGCGACAACGGCTGTGGGTCGCCGGTTGTTTTGGCGTCTGCTTGAGCCTAGCGGGGCTCGATGCTAGACCTGTCACGGCCGGTGAGGGTTCCTTCGAGATCGTTTCCCAACTCATCGCGACTGGTCATTACCCGGAGGCGGAGCTAGAAGCGCAGCTTCTTCTGAGCCAAACCAAGGAGACCGAAGGAGGAGAGTCCATTGAGGTTGCTCGTGCTCTCGATCTTCTGGTGCAGGCGAAGACCCGCAACGGAAGGGCTGCGGAACCCGAAACGCGCCCGCTAGCCGAGCGAGCGATAGCCATCAAGGAAGCGGTCTACGGCCCAGATCATCCCGAAGTGGCAACCACCCTGATCATCTTTGCGCGCGTATGCGACTACGCTGAGGGCGAATCTATTTGCAGGCGGAGCCTGGAGATTCGAGAGAACTCTCTTGGGCCAGAGCACCCTCTGGTGGCTGAGAGTCTGCAGTGCCTGGGACTCGCACTCTACCGCCAGGCGGACTACGTTGGAGCGAGGCCCATTCTCGAGCTCTCGAGATCCGGGAGAGCGCACTGGGTCCCCAAGACCCTCAGGCGGCGGAGACCTTGAACTCCCTAGCGGGTCTCGCCTGGAGAAGGGCGACTATCCAGAGGCGATCCGACTCTACGAGAGAGCACTCGCGATTCGAGAGGAGGCGTTGGGGCCCGAGCATCCAGACGTGGCATCGAGCTTGACCAATCTGGCGAACGCGCTGAGTGACAGTCACGGCCCCAGAGATCCAAAACCGCTCTATGAGCGTGGGCTCGCCATCCGGGAGAAGGCTCCAGGGCCCGACCATCCCCATGTGGCAAACAGTCTTCTCAATCTGGGCATCCAGTACCGTATGGAGGGCAACTATGAAGCAGCGAAGCCGCTCTTCATTCGGGCCGTGGAGGTCCGAGAGAAAGAAGTGGGCCCTGATCACCCATCGCTGGCCTACGACTACTACGGCTTGGCGAAGTTCCTCAACGACACGAGCCATTATGCCGAGGCGAGACCTCTCCACGAGTGGGCGCTTGAGATGCGACTCAAGTCCCACGGCCCCTCTCATCCGGATGTGGCGGACAGTCTGCTTTCCCTGGGTGAAGTGCTCGCGAACCTCGATCTCGTAGAGGAGTCTGCGGTCTTACTCCGGTGTGCGGCGGATGTCAGAGAGCGGATGGAATTGCTGCTCGCACGCTCTCAGAGCGGGGTGATCGCTCTACGCCGCATATATCCGAGACCCTCTCGATCTCGCGCTTGCGCTGGCTGCCAGAGGCGAAGATGCAGAGTCGACCACGGCCGTCTTTGATGCCCTGGTCAAATCGCGGACGCAGGTCCTCGATGAGATGGCGGGTCGGCATCGAGACGTTCAGGGTATCCAGGATCCTCGAGTCGCCGCCGCATATCAAGATCTTGTCTCATCTCGCGAGCGTCTTGCCAAGCTCGTGGTAGGTGGTCCGGCTGTGCATCCTCAGGAGGTCTTCCGGGAACAGCTCGCGGTCGCTCGCGGCAGACAAGGAGGCGGCAGAAAGGACTCTGGGACGAGTAAGCGCCGCGTTTCGTCGGCACCAGACCAGTACGCAGGCAGGTCTTGAAGAAGTCATAGCTGCCCTCCCGCCGGGTAGCGGCCGGGCTCACTCGCGAGGTACGATCATTCACGGCTGAGGGAAGGTACTCCGCCGGGTCCGTCTATTCCGACATTCTCCTATTTGGCGTTCTTGATTCGAAGTGGGGGTGGTGTGCCAGTTGTGGTTCCGCTCGGTCCGGCCCAGGAAATCGACGAACTGGTGCTGGGAGTTCAGCAGCACCTGTCGCAGATCGCCGCCGATCCGGGACAATCGGCTAGATGGGCGGAGAACGTCTACCGCCGGATTAGCGACAACCTTCGGCGGGTGATCTGGTCTCCACCTGGAGTCGTACCACAGGGTCTGGAGACCATCTTCGTGGTGCCGGACGGGACGCTCAACCTGGTCAGCCTGGCGGCGTTGCCCGCGTCCCCATCCAGGTACTTGATCGAATCGGGGCCGAGAATTCATTACCTCTCTGCAGAGCGAGATCTTCTCCTGGAGGTTAGAGCCCCCATGGCTGAGGGCATGCTGGCTTTGGGAGATCCGGATTTCGACGAACCCGCCTTCTTTGCGGCGCTGGTGCCAGGGTCGGAGATGGTTGTAGCCACGTGTCCTCAGAGATCGAGGATCAAGTAGTGTTCAGGGGTTCCCGATCGGGTTGCGAGAGCTTTCAAGCGATGAGCTTCGAGCCGCTACCGGCGACGGCGAGCGAGTTGGACGAGGTGCTGTCCGTGTGGGCTACCCGCGGTGGTTCGTCGGCTGATCCAAGACGATTGAGTGGCGCTAGAGCGCCGCTAATCGACGTTGTACGCCTTGACCGTGCGGCAGCGAGCGAGACCGAGTTCAAGCGATCGGCGCCTGGTGAAGTGTGCTCCGCCTTGGCAACCCACGGCTTTTTTCTAGGCGAGAACTGCCGATCGGCTCCGGGGTCGGCGGCAACTGAGGCTGTTGGAGCAGACGTCATCGCGGGAGAACCCTCTCTTGCTCTGGGTCTCGTCATGGCAGGAGCCAACCATCGAGAGGCCGCGGCTTCCGATGAAGATGACGGGATCCTGACTGCCGAGGAGATCGCCGCTCTCGATCTCCAAGGAGTGGAATGGGCTTTGCTCTCGGCCTGCAAGACAGGTCTTGGCGAAGTGCGCACCGGGGAAGGGGTCTTTGGTCTGCGCCGGGCCTTCGCACTGGCGGGTGCCAGGAGTCTGATCATGAGCCTATGGCAGGTGGAAGACGAGCCCACTCGAGAGTGGATGAGGCTCTTGAATTGAGCACCGATTTGTCGACGGCCTCTCCACATCGAATCGGTACACCAAGCAAGTCTCGACCTGCTCCAAGCCCGCCGCGAGGCGGGGTTGAGCACCCATCTTTCTACTCGGGCCGGCTTCGTGGCGACCGGGGACTGGCGGCAGATGGCCCCCTAGGGGTATTCGCTGGTCCACGCGGAGCAGTCGCCAGACTCGAAGCCGTCGGCGAAGAAGACATCCGGAACGACTCGAGACGCAAGAGGATCGTCTCGATCGGCTGAATGGCGCTGTCTGCTGCCACGCTGAAAGCTCCGAACCAATGCTCGTTGGGAGGCAGAGCCTCGGGCGACCTAAAAGCTCGCCAGATTCCAGGAAACCGTCAATTCGAAGGGATCACCGGCCGGGACCGCGGCAGGCCCGGTGATCGCCATGTTGCCTGGATCCGAACTCGACATCGACGGCGTCGAACAGGCTGATGAGATCGGGTTGATTCATTGAGCCGGAGCCAGTTCTGAACCAGAATCCACCAGGTGCCGGCACCGGACTGGCAATCTCGCATATCTCAGAGGCTGTAAGAGTCCAGGACACGCAGACCTGTGTGCCCGCGCTCGGAACCGACCCGGTGCCTACTAACAGATCCACGTCGGGTGCCTCATCCGACTCGGTCATGGCCACGAGGCTTTGGGCGCCCGGCGGCACAGTCACCGTTTTGAAATAGACCTGCGACAGATCGTCGTAGGGGGAGTTCCAGGTGGGGTCCTCGAAGAGACTGAAGTCGATCTGTGTTCCTTGAGCTAAACCGTATTTCACGATGGTGAGGTCGGTGATGGGTTCGAGGTACTGGAAACCCTCGAGACTGTCCGAACCGAACGTATCGTGAGTTTCAAACACGATACTTGCCGGGAAATTGTGCTCGGGAATTTGGCGGCTACCGGAAGGTGAAGCTCCGGACTTCCGTCGTCTGGGGTAAGGGTGACGTGGGCAAAGGTCCAAGTGTGGAAAGGTATCCCCGAGGCTTCCATGGAGAACTCTACAGTCTCGTCCGCGCCCGCGGCGACCGCGAAGGAGCTGGGGTTGGCCGACATGGAAGCACCCAGAGGGGCCGTGAAGCTCATACTCCAGTTGACGGTAGAGCTCTGCGTGCTGGAGAAGGTTCTCGTCCACTCGCAATCCAGGACGCAAACACTCTGCTGCAGACCGGCCAGATTGAGCTCCTCGGGTTTGCCGCCAAGGGCTTGATCAGCCGCCTGAAAGTTCGCAAAGATCTCATCGAGAATCAGACCGGCCTCCGCGGCTTTGGTCAGGTCCACTCGGCCGGATCCCCTGTCAAACGGGTCGGCATCCTCAGTGCCACCTACTTTGAAGACGTCTTCTGTTTTCGAGGTCATCATAAGGGCCGACTTGATCTCAGCCGGCGACCAATCCGGGCGAACTGCCTTGATCAGTGCTGCCGAACCGGCTGTGTGGGGGCTCGACATGGAGGTGCCACCGATTTCGGCGAATTCGGTCCCGGGAGGCAGTTCGGGATGGTCATTGACGGCTGCGTAGATGCTCACTCCCGGGTTGGTCACATCCGGTTTCAAGACATCGAATGACTCGTTGGGCCCCTGCGAGCTGAAGTCCGCCATGATGTCGGCCACCGCCGGATCGGTCTCGATGACGGAATCGGTGATAGTGGCCATGTGGCCCGCTCCCG
>CAVQNG010000014.1:0-347595 GCA_963713825.1 uncultured Acidobacteriota bacterium | reverse complement strand
CGCCAACTCGTTATCGAGCTGTGTGCAGGATCTAACCTCGGATAATTGCAGTAACCCCTAGAATCTAACTGCGACTAACAAGAGGCTTAGGAAGCGTCCGCGTATCATCCTCGCCAGGGATGAACCACGCCAGGTTGCGAGGGACGGTACCCTCTGATGTCTCAGATACGAAGATTCCATCCGCGCTCGGAATTACTCCCTCTCCTATTGGGCTCTTTGGTCTTGTTGTTCCTTGCCTGCGGTGGGAACTCGAGTGGCACGGCCCCTCCTGAGCTCGTCGGAACCTGGGCGGCCCAAGGACCACAATACTCGGGTCGAACTCTCGAGATCCAGGCGCTTCGCCTGTACTTTGACACTGGTGAATCCGGGGACCGCGAGCCCCTCTCGATCACCGAGGTCCAATGGGAAGAAGCCGAGGGGCACACTCTGTATTCAATCGTGTACGAATCCTCCGACGGGGGCGAGTTCAAATTACCTGTACAGCTCGACCCCAGAGGTCATGAGCTTCGACTCGCCAACCGCGAACAGGTCATCTGGAAGCGCGCCATGCCCTCTGGTGCCGCCCCCTAAGACTAGACATGATCTCCGTCGAGACCCCTCTACGTCACAAATCCTTCCACCATCGGGTGCAAGGGTGGACACTCGTGGAACTCTTGGTCATCGTAGCCATTATCGGCACTCTGGCCACACTCATCGTGCCGGCCGTGACACAACATCTCCAGCGTACGGTGGTGCGCCGCACCGTCATGGACATTAACAAGCTCTCGTTCGAGATCTCAGCCTTCGAAAGACTCCAGGGCCGCTATCCGACCAGTCTGGACGAGCTCGAAAGTGGTTCTTATTTCGACCGCTTCGGAAATCCCTACCAGTATCTTCCTAGTACCTCGAAAGACTGGAAAGGAAAGGCACGCAAGGATCGATTCCTCGTCCCGCTCAATTCTGACTACGACCTCTACAGCATGGGCCCTGATGGATTGAGCGTCTCGCCGCTCACAGCCAAAGCCAGTCGAGACGACATCGTTCGAGCCAATGATGGACGCTACGTCGGTCCGGCTTCGGAGTTTTAGGGCAGCACAGGGAAGGCTGAAGAGTAGTGTTGCGTTTCGACAAGACCTTCCTGCGAAGCAAGTTCGGGATTCGTCTGTTTACTCTCTTCGTCGCATGCGCTCTGCTACCACTTTTCGTACTGCTGGTTATCTCCTACCATTCGGTCTCTGCGGAGCTCGAGGAGCAAGCGGAACGGCGTCTGCAGGAGCTCGGCAAGTCGACGGTTATGGGCATCATCGCCCGTCTCAATCTTCTAGACGTCGAGCTTCAGCTCGCTGAGCACTCGCTACTGTCCGGCTCGACGGGGAACGAGTTCAAGGTCAATCCCGAGCGGTTCAGGAGCATAGTCCTCAAGTCCGCGGCATCTCCAGGCAGAACACTCGCAGGATCGCCGTTTGTTCCTCCCGACTTGACATCGTCGCAACACGATCATCTCGACGCGAATCAGCCCCTGTTTCACGCGCAGGAGCAGGCCGATGGCACCTATCGATTTCTTCTCGGCCGGAATTGTCCGAGCCTCGAGAATTCCCCACCTTCGATTCTTTGGGGCGAGATCGAGAACAGCTACTTGTGGTGGGGTCCACCAAGGGACAACACGCTACCGGCAGAGGCCGATCTTGTGATTCTCCTGGAAGACCTGCCGAATCCCGTGCTGTCCACCACTGAGCTGACACCCGAGATCCTGCGAACCCTCTCTGAGAAAGTGTCGGAACAGTCGATGGGCAGCCTCCTATGGCAGGATGCCGAGAAGGTTGACTTTCGGGCACAGTACCGTAGCGCCAATCTCCGCCCACTCTACGGAAGCGCCGCGATGACGATCGTCATTGGCGAGGCCAGCAACCTCTCCATGCAGCCGTTCTTCGATTTCAAGCGAAACCTCATCGGCACCATACTTCTTTCGCTGTGGATCATCCTTCTCCTCACGATCGGTCAGATCCGCAGACATCTGGTGCCACTCCAGGAGCTTCAAAGGGGCACGAAGGAAATTGCAGAGGGACAACTGGAAACGCGCGTCGAAGTCCAGACCGACGACGAATTCGCCGATGTTGCCGCGTCCTTCAATTCCATGGCCGGGAATCTGGAGATTCAGTTCAAGACCCTGAGAACATCGAATGAGTTCGTCGAAGCCGTTCTTTCCTCCCTGAACACGAATCGGATCATCGACACGGTTCTCGTGGAATTTCAGCAACTATTGGACTCGGCTCGGGTCGTTGTCACCCTCACGGAGCGAGAGGGGCAATCTGTTGGGCATCAGTTCTATCGCGACTCCGGTGACACCATGACTACCGGTCCGCTTGTCCGAAAGATCTCCGATTCCGACCTGGAGCAGCTGCACCATTCCAGACACCATGTCCTGGTACCGCCTGGCGCAGTCCCCCCCAGCTACTATCTGAGCGACCAGAAGACCACCATTCTTCCGATACTCGCCTTTCCGATCTTCCTTCATGGTGATCTGGTGTCCGTGATTGCCGGTAGCCTCCACGCCTCATCACGACTCGAGGATAGCGATCTCGCCCTTCACCGACACGTTGCCAACCAAGTGGCTGTAGCCTTGTCCAACGCAGAGCTCGTCGAAGATCTGGACGCCATGAGTTGGGGAACGTTGACAGCGCTCGGTCGGACCATCGACGTTCGCTCCCATTGGACCATGGGGCACTCCGAGAGAGTCATGGACCTGGCTCAGCGAGTTGGCAAGGCCATGGGTCTAAGCGACGCGAGACTCGACAGCCTTCTCAGGGCCAGCCTCCTGCATGACATAGGCAAGATCGGTGTCCCAACAGACATCCTCGACAAGAAGGGTAGTCTTTCGCCAGAGGAAATGAGCCGAGTCCGCGAGCACGTTCGAATCGGCGTTCAGATTCTGCGACCGGTGCCCGCCCTCAGGGACGTTGTGCCGCTCGTAGCACAGCATCACGAGTGGTACGACGGTACCGGCTATCCAGCCGGTCTAGCCGGCGACGAAATCTGCCTCGAGGCCCAGATCCTTGCAGCGGTCGATTGCTATGATGCCTTGCGGTCGAATCGACCCTATCGGGCGGCTTTGAGCCACGACGCCGTGATTCGGTACATGACGAAACACGTCGGGACGCAATTCGAACCGCAGGTCGTCGACTCTCTCCTCACTCTATTGAGCGAGGATCGGAATCGCCCGATCATCGAGGACCGTCAAGCTTCGATCGCAATCTAGAGCAAATCGGGGCGTCCCACTTCGGCGGCTCAACCTACTCGATGATCTCGACCCCCGATTCGTCGATCAGCGTACCGATGGACTGGTAGTGCAGTGCCAAGGCTCGCCTGTAGGCGGCCACGGCATCTACGTATTGGCTACGGGCCGTCGTTACATCCTCCTGGATCCGCAGCACCTGAAAGCTCGTGGACATGCCGTTGTCGTAGCGCTTCTGCTCCGCTTCGTAGTTTCGCTCCTGAAGGCGACGCGCTACTCCGGCCGATTCAACCGCTTCGAGGGAGGCCTCCAACGCGCGAGCCACTCTCCGGACCTCGGTGATCACGCCCAGCTCGACGTCCTTCTGCACGGCCAACGCCCGATCGAAGTTGACATCTGCGATGGCGCTATTGGCTTTTGCGGTTCGGTTCTGGATTGGGAAAGCGAAGTTCAGACCAATCCGCCAACCGTCAAAATCGGCATTGAGGATCTGGTCCATCGCGTCCAGATAGTCGCCGTCCGAAGGGAAATCTGGATCTGTGATATCGCCTCCGACACCGTTGAGACCGTAGGTGCCGGCAAAATCGAGACGAGCCTGCCGCTGACCCTTGAAATAGTCCACGTCGACCTGCCGATTCTGCAAGGTCAATTCTTGCTGCCGCAGCTCCGGTCGGTTCTCGAGAGCGATCTCGATCGCCTCGTCGAGTCCCACGGTCTCAGGCTGCTCGAAAGGATCCGAGGTCGGGACAATGGGCAGCTCCCACAAGTCCTCATCACGCTCGAGATTCATCAGCTGCCTCAGCACGTCGGACCGGTCGCCAATCGCGGCTCGCGCTCGGATGATCTCCACCTCACGGCTTGCCACCCCAGCTTCGCTCTGCACCAGCTCGAGTGGGGCCAGCGTCCCGACCTCGACGCGGATCATGTTCTGCTCGTGTAGCTGCTTGGCCAGGTCGAGGCTCTCTTCGGCCACTTCGAACTGCGCGATCGACTCCGCCAGGTTCCAATAGGCCCCTTCGACATCCAAGAGCACCCTGGTTACTTGTAACTCGAAGGTCTCACGGCTGATACCGCGATTGGTCTGGGCGATGAGGAGGTTCCTGTTCGTCGCCAGCTTGCCCCGATTCCTGAGGAGTGGCTGAATGAACGTCAGATCCATATCAATCCGATAGGCCGGATTGAGGGTAGCGAACAGAGAGTTGGTTTTTTGCTCGTTGTTGTCCCAATCGAAGCGCAGCCGGCCGCCGGTCGAGACCAACTGCTCGAGACCGAGATCGACATCCATGAGCTCGAACTCCTGCACCAGGGCACCATCAAGGTTCGAAGCCGCTGGCGAGGTGTCGGACAGCTTCTGGAAATCGGCTGCCGTGAACAGGTCGTAGATGCCCCGGTTCTGGAGAATCTCGAGATCGGCCTGCTCCTGGGCAAAGCGCTCGACGACCAGGCTCAAGTTTCGCTCGAGGGCGATCGCCTTGGCGTCTTCCAGACTGAGGGCCAGGGCACCATCCTGGATCGTCAAGGATGGGGGCACTGAGAGGTCGGGTTGCTGAGGGCTGACCAGGATCGGGTCGGCTCCCACGGACCCGACCGATAGGCCGAGGCACAGCAAACAGGCCAGAAAGCCGAGCAACATGGAGAGACCCCAGGGCCGGTCGCCCAGCGTAGTCGTGGTTGTGCGCGCAGAGTTTTCGTTCATGAACCCGTTCCTCGTCACTGGTCAGATCGTTGATCTCTAGCGTATTCGGCAGCCCTAACGACCACCATTGTTGTGTCCTACGTCTGAAACCTCAGAAAGTTCCATTTCCCGCGCTAGTCGGGTGGCCTCTCTCCAGCTCACCCGGGTAGTGGCAGGCTACCTCATGACCGGTGTCGACCTCCAGCAGGTCAGGTCTCTCCGTCCTGCAATGATCCCTGGCGACAGGACATCGCGCATAGAACGCGCAGCCTGGGCCCATTTCGATCGCCCTGCTAGGTTGCTCGGACGCGACAGACGCCGGTGGTCCAACCGCAGGATCAGGGGTCGGCACGCAGCTCAGGAGGTTGACGGTATATGGGTGCAGTGGATTCGGCAAAAAGAGCTGTACTGGGCGCCAACTCCACCAGCCTGCCCAGAAAGAAAATGGCCACCCTGTCGGCCATCTGCTCGACGATCGCGAGATCATGAGCAATCAGAAGCAGAGTCAGGCCAAGATGCTCCTGGAGCCGAGACAGGACATTCAGGATCTGGGCCCTGACGGAACCATCCAACGCCGCTACGGGCTCGTCCGCCACCAGGAATCCAGGCTCCGGCGCCAAGGCTCTGGCGATCGCGATCCGCTGTCGCTGCCCGCCTGAAAACTCATGGGGGAATCTGGCCGCCACCTCGCCTGGCAGGCCGACGAGATCCAACAACTCCTCTACCCTTTTGGCTCGTGATCGGCGCGGTACGACCTCGTGGATCGCCAGCGGTTCGGCGAGCGCCTCACCGACCCTCATCCGGGGGTTCAAGGAGCCGTAGGGATCCTGGAAGACCATCTGGAAGTTCCGACGCCGCTGCCGCAACCGCTGCGCTGACATCGCCAACAGGTCCTCGCCGGCGATGCTAACGCTCCCGCTGTCGGCCTCCAGAAGCCTCAAGAGGCAGCGAGCAAAGGTCGTCTTGCCGCTGCCCGATTCACCGACGAGCGCCAGGGTCTCACCCTTCAGAATCTCGAGATCGACAGCATCCACCGCTCGGAACTCGGCGGTCTCGCTTTGAAAAAGTCCTCTTCGCACTGGAAAGGACTTGCTGAGACCGGAAACCTCGACCAGGGCGGCGCTCATTCGGACTCCCCCACTCCACCTCCCGACGCCTCGAGAAGAAGGCACCGCGCCTGGCTTCTGCCCTGACCCCGGAACCATGCTCGGCTCCTCCTCACTGCAACGCGCTACGGCCTCGCTACACCGCGGATGAAACGAACACCCGCGGGGAAACTCACCCAGGGCTGGAGCTTGCCCGGGAATCGAGATCATCTCACCACGCCCCTGAGGTGAGCCGAGCCTGGGAATCGAGGCCAGGAGCCCACGGGTGTAGGGGTGCCCGGTAGCCTGGAAGAGGTCCACAGTCCTGGCGGACTCGACGATCTGCCCGGCATACATGACGTAGACCTGTTCGCATGTGCCGGCCGCGGCGGCCAGGTCGTGGGTGATGAAGAGTATGGCTAGCCCAAGCCGAGCTCGGAGCTCCTCGAGAAGCTGCAGGATCTCCGCCTGGATCGAGACATCCAGGGCCGACGTCGGCTCGTCAGCGATGAGAAGGGCAGGTTCGGCCGCCAATGCCATCGCCAGCACGACTCGCTGACGCTGACCTCCCGAAAGCTGATGCGGGTAGTCCTCGTAACGTGAGCCAGCCGACGAGATCGCAACCATCTCGAGCAACCGCTCGACCTCGGCCCTGGCCTGGTCTCGATTCAGCTTCCGATGAGCTCTCAGAGCCTCAGCGACCTGGAAACCGATGGTGTAGACCGGATTCAGAGCGGTCATGGGCTCTTGAAAGACCATGCCGATTCGACCGCCTCGAATGGCTCGCAGGTCCGTAGTGGAAAGCTCCAGCAGGTCCTGGCCTTCGAAGATGACCCGTCCGGAGACCACCTTGGCTGTCGGCGGCAGCAGACGCAAAACCGACAGCGCCAAGAGACTCTTGCCGGATCCAGACTCCCCCACCAGCCCCACGAAACCGCCACCTTGCACCTGCAACGATACCTCGCGCAGGACGGGGATCGACCGCCCTCCGAGCTCGAAAGCCACAGAGAGTTCCTCGATGGAGAGCAGATCCCTCATGCCACGCCGCAGCTAGAACCGTTCGGTACGGCTGAGAAGCCAGTCGGTGATCAAGGGGACTCCGAAGCCCGTGGCTCCCGAGATGCCCTCCTCGCGAGAGGCCTCATAGGCAGTCCCAGCGATGTCGACATGCGCCCACCGTTGAACTCGACCCACGAAATTCGCCAGGAAAGCCGCTGCATTGTTCGCTCCTCCCCAGCGGCTTCCAAGATTCTTCAGGTCACCGTGCACGCCCTTCATCTCCTCGCGAAACTCCTCCCAAAGGGGCATCTGCCACAACCGATCCCCAGAGCTGTCGCCGGCAGCCAACAGCTCCCTGACCAGATCCTCGTGCGGCGAATAGAGCGCTGCGCCATGACTGCCGAGGGCAACGACCGCGGCCCCCGTCAGGGTCGAGAACTCGAGCAGGGTATCCGGCTTCTCTTCCGCCGCCCAAGCCATGGCGTCCGCCAGAATCATGCGACCTTCCGCGTCCGTGTCGATCACTTCGACTGTCTTGCCGTTGTAGGACCGAATGATGTCAGCCGGCCGATAGGACTTCCCATCCGGCATGTTCTCGACCAGAGGAAGGTAGGCCCGGAAACGAAGTGGAAGCTTCAGATCGGCAGCGGCCCGAGCCATACCCAGGACGGCACAAGCGCCGCACTTGTCGTACTTCATCTCCTCCATGCCCTGGGAGGGTTTGATGGAGATCCCACCGGTGTCGAACGTCACGCCCTTGCCGACCAGCGCCACGGTCTCCCCCTCTTCCCCCCATTCGAGTCGAACGAGACGAGGCGAGTTGCTCGATCCGCTACCCACGGCGAGTATCCCGCCCATGCCTTTGGCCATGAGCTCTTCGGACCCCAGCACTTCAACCTTCATCCCCAGATCCCCAGCCATCTCGCTCGCCTGATCCGCCATCCATTCCGGGGTGGCCACGTTGGGTGGCGTATTACCCAGATCTCTAGCCCAGGCCACCGAGGTCGCCAGTTTCTTCGCCACAGGAAGGGCCTCACCATAGATCGAGTCCTCGCCCTGAGGTGGAACGAGTTGAATCTCCTGGAGCCGTCGAGCAGATCGTGATTTCCGAAAACGGTCGAACCGGTACCCCGACAGCAGGACTTCCGTCAGCACAGACAGAGATCTACGACCCTTCGCAGCAGGGTGGTCGGGAGTCACAAGACCCGCCTTCTTGCACCCTTCTTGTCCGGCCTCTACGGCGACTCGAGCAATCCACTTTCGGAGCTTCCGCTCATTGAAGGAGCCTTTCGGACCCAGACCGTGAACCTCTACCACCTCTCTGTCTGCACCGCTGGTTTCGACTCGCCGCACCTGTCCATCCAGAGCCCTGAACCCAGGGCTCTCACAAGCGCGAACTGCAGCGTTGACGATTCGCTTCGGAAGGCCGTGGGTGCTCGGGGCAGTGCGTTCGAAAACGCCCATGATGACGAGGTCAGTGCTACGTCGCGGATCCAGAGCCAACTTCACCGATGGCAATCTCACGTCTTACCTCCTTACCTGTAATCCTGGTTTCCGGCCGCCCCCATTCTAGCAACTGAACAATCGCCCGTAGTTTCCACTGCACCCGTCCGTTGACGGGATTCTGATCGGGTCGGACTCCTGCTACCATTGGGAGCCGCCGCACTTGCCGAAGATGCTCGACAAGAACTCTTTCCACCGCCTCTTTCCCGGTCCCTTCAACTTCTTTCGGGCCACTGCGCTCGAACTGCATGAGGTCGTCCCGAATCCAGATCGGTTCCTGCCGATTCCTCAAAGGATCTTCCTGGAGGAAGAAGAAGCTACGCCATTGCACGGCTTCCCCGTCCTCGTCAATTCACTGACCATTGGACTGGACCAGGCGCTGGCTCACTACGTTACGGCTGAGGAAGCTCGTCAGATAGCAGCCCTGACACGCCGGCCCGGCAACCAGAAGGCTGTCGAGGAAGCGTGGGGCCAATACGGCGCTCTTCTCGAGGCCGCAACCGAGAATGCCGTCCGCTCGAGCTTTGGGCGCAAACTGCCCAGCATCTTCTGGCTCTTCCACTCCTCGGCGGTGGCTCGTTGCTTCAGGGAGTCCCCCAGACGTGCCATGCGTCAAGACCTGACTCTTGGTAAGTCGCATGGCGACCTCGTCAAGTACCGAACGTTCGAACGCTTTCTGGATCGGGTCCTGACCCTGACCTTCGACGTCGTCCATCGCATCGCCGAGGAGGCCGAGGAGGACGAGCGGGAGCTGTTCCCGGCGCTTCTGATCCGGATGCGTGACAACGTGATGAGCCTGACCGAGGATCACGTCAGCCGCGATCTGTCCGAGCTCGACAGCTACTTCCGGGGGCACTTGCGCTTCGACGGCAAGGACTTCCGCGGCCGCTTGTCGATGTTGGAAGGCTGGTGCGAAGAGAAGCTTCGGAAGGACGAGAGTGTCGGAGCGGCGGCGCGAAACCTGATCGGACATGACCACACGCCCTAGTGCCCGCAGCCTACTCGGTGAGTCGGGTTGGGTTCGTTTCCTCTCGCAGCACCCGTCGTACAACGAAAGATCCCTGTTGAGCCCGCAGCAGGTCGAGATCTGGGAGAACCTCCTTCGCAAGCTCAAGGAGTTCGAGATTCTGGCTGCGCTACGTCGCCTGGTGATACCCGTCAAGGCCGAAGGACCTCGGTTGTCCTGCGATGCCCCCAAGCCCGCTTCTGGCGGGCGTCTTGGCCGCACCCTGGTTCTCTCCGACAGCACCCGCCCCCTTGATTTTTCCACCTCCTGGGTGATCGACCCATTGGTTCGTCGATACGGGCTGATCTATGACATCACCGACTTCTCCTCCATCGTGTCTGTGCTCGGACGCTCCGGATCGGAAGACCAGGATCAGTCGTACCGCAGTATCTTCCGCTTCCAGCGTCGGATCAACCAAATGGCCCGAGCGCATCGCCTCCAGCTCGAAAAGTACCTCGGGGATGGCGCTCTGTACTCCGGGCGGCATCCTCACATCCTCCTTTTCATGGCCGTTCAACTGCAGCGTTACTACAAGCGGGCTCTCGACGAAGGATTTCCTTTCGATCGTGGGATGCGCATCGGCCTGAACCATGGTGAGTACCGCCTGCTGCCGATCGAAGAGGGCGTCCAGGGCAAATCACATCGGTACGAGTTCTTCGGCCACGGTATTGTCGAGCTGTCCCGGCTCGCCACTGGTAAAGCGACGCGTGAGATCGATGACATCAAGACCCTGTTGCTGGGTCTGGGCTATCCACAGCAGGAGGTCGAGCGCTTCTTCGCCCCTCTCGAGCGGCAGAACGTCGATCTCGTGGACAAAGGGGAAGAGGCTCGACAGTTCTACTGCTACATCGACAAGCATGGCGCTCTTGTCAACGAAGGCATCGCAGCGACCGAGCAGTTCATCTCGGAGTTGTCGAACTCGGGAATGGTCGAGCCGTTGTACCGCCTGCGCGAAGATAAGCGCGAGTACCTGGTTCTCAAGGTGCCCGTCGGAAATCAGGAGCTTCTCGTGGGGATCCGCGAGCTCGGCAACGCCAACTTGAAAGGCCTCGAAAAGGCCCTGCTCTATGAAGTCGTCGATGGCGAGTCCTGGCAGGATCTGCCATTCCAATCAGAGAAACGAGCCACAGGCAGTCTCCTGGACAGCCTGGAGGGTGGTTTTGGGGCACCGCTCGGGTCCTCGAAGCCCGCCTGACTCGAATTCGCGACCACAGAGAATGAACCAGAAGGAGCCAACCGAGATGTCACAGACCGTTTGGAAAACCGAGATTCCCGATCTGCCACCACCAAAGCGAGGCAAGGTGCGAGACGTGTACGACCTTGGCGATCTCCTCCTGATCGTCGCCTGCGATCGCATCTCCGCCTACGACCACGTACTGCAACCCGGCATTCCCGGCAAAGGCAAGATCCTCACCCAGCTGAGCAATTTCTGGTTCCAGAAATTCCAGGCTGTCGTTCCGAACCATCTGGTCGCGACCGACGTTGGGGACTACCCAGCGGAGCTTGCGGCCTATGCCGAGATGCTCGATGGACGGTCAGTTCTCGTGAAGAAAGCCGCGGTCGTCCCATTCGAGTGTGTCGCGCGCGGCTACCTTGCAGGCAGCGGCTTCCGCGAGTACACCGACAGTCGATCCGTCTGTGGAATCCCTCTACCGGAGGGTTTGCAGCGTGCCGACAAACTGCCGGAGGCTATCTTCACGCCGGCCACCAAGGCTGAATCCGGGCATGATGAGAATGTCTCCTACGAGATCATGGCGGCTGGTGTCGGTGACGAATTGGCAAAGCAGCTCAGGGAGATTACCCTCGCTGTCTACTCAATGGGAGCCGATCACTCGGCCTCCTGCGGCCTCATACTGGCTGATACCAAGTTCGAGTTCGGACACTCGGCAGGTCAACTCACCCTGATCGACGAGGTCCTGACTCCAGACTCGTCCCGGTTCTGGGAAGCAGACTCCTGGACACCAGGCGTCGAGCCGGTCTCGTTCGACAAGCAGTACGTGAGGAACTGGTTGGACGATTCTGGATGGGACCGCAATTCCGCACCTCCCGAGCTACCGCCGGAGGTGGTACAAGGAACTCTCGATCGCTATCTCGAGGCTTTTCGGAGACTGACTGGTCGGGATCCCGTTCTCTGAAGAGCGGGCGCTGGCAAATCTCCTGAATCTGCCGACTTCGAAGCTGCGTCGCTGTCTAGAACGGCGGCTGACCGCCATCGTGGGAGGCCAGGTTGCAGAACTTCGTGGTCTCACTCAGGAAGACCATCTTGACGGTGCCGGTCTGCCCGTTGCGATGCTTGGCGAGGATCAACTCGGCGATCCCCTTGTCCGGCGAGTCCTGATCGTACATCTCGTCCCGATAGATGAACATCACCAAATCGGCATCTTGTTCAATCGATCCCGACTCCCGCAGATCTGCCAGCTGCGGCCGGTGGTCCCCGCTCCGTCGCTCGGGCTGCCGAGAGAGCTGAGAGAGCGCCACGACGGGAACACTGATCTCTTTGGCCAACTGTTTCAGGCCCCGGGTGATGGCAGCGATCTCCAGGTTCCTGCTTTCATATCTGCCGCCGGCCTGCATGAGCTGTAGGTAGTCGAGAATAATCAACTCCAGTCCGTGCTCCGCCTTCAGTCGGCGCGCTTTGGAGGCGATCTCCAGGAGTGAAGGATTGGCGGAGTCATCAATGAAGAGAGGTGCCTTGGAGACCGTCTTCACGGCCTGGATCACCTTGCTCCATTGCTTCTGCGAGAGATGTCCCGACCGCAAGGGCCCGAAGGGCACATCCACCTCCGAAGAGAGAATCCTGAGGGCCAGCTCTTCCTGACTCATTTCGAGAGAGAAGACCCCTACGGGGCGCTGCTCTCGAATGGCTGCATGCTCTGCGATGTTGAGTGCCAGACTCGTCTTGCCCATTCCCGGTCGACCGGCAATGATCACCAAATTGCCAGGATTCAGCCCTCGAGTCATGCCGTCCAGATCCGTATACCCCGTAGGTACCCCTATGAAACCTTTGGAGGGCCTCTCCTCCAGATCAGCAAGGGTCTCGTGGAAGATCTGCGAGAGCCGAATGAATCCCTTCTGGACAGCCTCTTCTCCGAGGCCAAGGATGGCCTGCTCGGCTCGGCCCAGGGCCTCCTGGGCCTGAAATCCACCATCCAGGCAATTCCGTGTAATCTCCCCGCACGCCTCGATAAGGCGCCGCCGGATCGATCTCTCCTTGACGATCTCGACGTAGGAGTCCATCCGACTCAGATCCGGAAGATCCAGGTCGAGGCTTGCCAGGTAGGCGACTCCTCCGACCGCGGTCAGCCGATCCTGTTGCTCGAGACTGGCCTGCAAGGTCCTGATGTCGAGCTCCACATGCTCGTCCTGCAATTCCAGCATCGTTCGAAAGAGAGTGCGGTGCCGATCGGAGTAGAAGTCATCCGGTACGAGTCGACCCGAAACCGTCGGCAGGAGAGCTGGGTCCAGCAAAGCGCCAGCTAGAACAGCGCGCTCGGACTCGTCGCTATGAGGCAGGGTCTTCGGTTGCTGCAGAGTGTCGAGCATCGAGTTTCTCACTGCGCTGGGACACGACATTGTACGTCATGCCGCTCGACTTGACGAGCTGGGCGACGGGCCTACAGGGCAAAGGTCATACCGTCCCGTCCTATCAGGATCCGCCCTGCGAAACCCCTGGTGCGCGCCTGTCCTTGCAAACACTCGAGATCCAGGTCTCGATAAAGGTGGGAGCAGATCAGGATTCTCGGCGCACTGGCGACGGCCAACTCCACGAGCTCGTCATCCGAAAGGTGGCCCGCATCGATGATGGCAAGATCCGCGTCCCGCACGAACTCGATCTCCTCCTGATGAAAATGCGAGTCGCCCGTCACAGCATAGGACCTGCCTCGATAGTCGAACCTAAAGCCATGGTTCCCAGCTGGCGGCAAGCGTGTGTAGCTCCCCTCGAGGTCACCAGCCCGCAAACGGTCTTCGACTTCCCGGACCACCACTCGGAAAGGTGCATCGATCGGATCGGGAAAACCGACGATCGAAAGAAGTCGGGCAACCATTTCATGGACTCCGGCGGGTCCGAAGATACAAAGGTCCCGGGTTCGCGGGTCGACGGTCGAATAGAGGCCGGCGTGAATGAAGGGCACCAGATCCGACAGATGATCGGGGTGAAAGTGCGATAACACGACATTCTCGATGTCGTCCTGTACGAAGCCCATCCTGGCGACGCGCGCCGCCACACCACGGCCAAAATCGAAGACGACTCTCGACCCCGGCAACTCGATCAGGACGGCCGACCCAGCCCGCTTCGAATCGAGATTGCAGGTGCCAGTGCCAAGAAGAACGAGTCGCGGGATCACCCACCGAGTCTACATTGGCCTGGTTCAGAAACGAGACACCAACCCCGGTGTAAACTATGTCCTGCGAACTCTCATCGACCCGAAGACCGAGCCATGACCGTCAGCCCCATATCGGCGAGAAGCCGGCACAGCTCCCGAGAGCGACGTCTGCACCCCAGAATCCCGGCGCCTCACATCTCTGCCTCGCCTTTCGATGGTGACTTGGACATTGTCAATTTGAGTCGGCGGGGGATGTCGGTTCTCAGCCAACACCCGCTGAGCGTAGGTGGAACCTACCTCTTCGAGCTCTGGCAGGAAGGCAACTCACTGGTTGTCGAGGGCGTGGTGAGATGGAGCAGCACCCAAGACAACTCCAGGCGAGACGAGGCGGTCCGAGACCGGACGCGCTATCAAGCTGGCGTCGCTTTCGAGCGGGTTCGCAGTCGTGAGCGACGGGATCCTTGGCCGACAGAGGTTGTCGTATCTCCGACTCCCGGTCGGTCGGTCGATCGGTTGGCCGTCGCCCGAACCACTCTCGCCGAAGCAGAGACCATCCATGTTGCCGCCGAGGGTCTCTTGGATATTCTCGAGCCCCTGTTCGAAAGACTCGTGCTGCTGAGGTGTCACGCCGCGAGCTTGCGAGCTTGGATGGGCAGAGGAAGAACTCTGAGACCGCTGAGGTTGCAGAGCCTCGAGCTCAGCTTCGATGAGCCGTCTCTGTTTCTGCACATGCGCGAGGGTGGCAGCTTCTTCCGCGGCATTCTGCCTGCCATGCGCCTCCATGACGATCTCGTTCAATGTTGGAATGGCACCCGGGAGCAGGAGTGCGTACTGATACCAATCCGTATCGGGCAGCGGATGGTTACCGTCCTCTACGCGGACACTGGGCTCACAGAGCTTACGGACGAGGATCTGGATCTACTGCGCCGGGCTGGCCGACTGCTGGAAGACTCGATGTCGAGCCTGATACTGCGACAAAAGACCGATTCCGGGAAGCGCGATGACTCCCGTAATGGGGCTTGAGCTCCTGAAGACTCAGAAGTCCAGTGAGTGTAGACGCCGATAGACGTCCTGCGAGAGGTTCAGCTCCTCCTCGACTGGCATCGAGAGCGAAGCCGCAAACAGTGCAAAAGACGTCAACTCGTAGAGAGTGTCCCGAATCGTCTTGACCAGCTGCTGGTCGTTACCGACCTGGGACATCAGGTCCTTCGGATCCAGCTCGATGGAGCCATCCTCGTTGATGCCATAAGGTAGCAGGTCGAATCGACCACTACGCTCCAACCAACGGTTGATTTCCTCCCGGGTCTGAACCACACTGCCGTGCTGTTCGACGACGTTGAAGATGTATCGCAGGAGCTCGTCGAATGTGCCTACGAGCCGGCGGGCTTCCTCCTGGGTCGAAGGTGTTCTCGGCTTGAGGCGCACATGACCTTTTCGGACCAGCTCCTTCGTGATCTTCATCGTTTCGAACTTGCCCAACCAGGTCTCACTGGCGATCTCCCGCAGTGACCGTTGACCATTGCTGAGGGCGAGGACAAGACGAGTCTTCGGATCGAGTTGCGTCACTTCGACACCGGCCTGCAGCTCCGGACAAAGCTCGATGTCCGGCACCAGGCTTTCAAACTGCTTCAGGCTATCCAGGCGTTCGGCACCCCGTAGCAGCAGTTCCTGCACCGGAATGTGAGCGATCGTGCTCGGATTGATCTGGGTACCGTCGCCGACGATAAAGAGATAGCTGCCTTTCGTCTCCAGGATGGCCGAAAAGAAGATCTCCTCAGTCTGCTTGTTGAGCAGGTCGAAGAGCTGTTGCCGACTGATGTATCCCCGCTCTACGAGGAGCTTGCCGAGTCGCATGGGTGGCTCGAGGTCCCTCATGACCGATTCGACCTGCGAGGCCGTGAGGATTCCCATGCGAACCAGGACCTTGTTCAGTCGGTCATCGGGATGGTCGCTCGAAGCATGCTGCAGGGCCCCTTTGTCGAACGACAGAACCCGATGCGAGTCACGCCCATAGATGTGCAGGTTGCCGGCCCAGCGGGAAGCCGAGATTACGTTGATGATATCGAGCACCGTGGTGTGAGCAACAATCTCCCCAGCCATCAGCACATGCCCCTGGGAGTGGCAGACAGAATCCTCCGTCATTCGTTGCAGAATGAGAATCTCAGGTGAGCTGACGACGATGCGGTAGGCGCCCGCCAGGGGCACGTCTCCGTCACGCTCCTTGCCGACGACGCGAATTACCCTGCCCTGGTCGTCCTTCATTAGAAGGTCTGTCGTGTCCATGGTCATGACCTCGAGGTCTGAAGCCTCTCTATTCAAGCGCAGCTCCGATGCAACGAGCCGGCTCGCGGCGCACTGGTTGAACTCTATAAAGCACGATCTGTGCCATCAAAATCGACGCTCCAAGACCCACCACGGTCTTCCAAGCGCCCCTTTTCTGCACTATTGTGGCAAAAATGTGGCGTCGAAGTCGTCGGAATTTGCCACACTCGCCGAGATGTCGAGATCCTCGCTCGACCTCGTCCAAGTCGCCCTCTTCGTTCTAGAGGAAGGTCCTCAGCCGGCTCACGGCCTTGTCGGACTCCAGGAAGACCAGCATGAATCCGTTCTTGCCTAGCTCTCCGTAGGCCTCGCTCCGGCAAATTGTCTCTCGATCGACACGGGCTTTCAGTGAAATCTCCCGATCGGTCCCTGGCACCAGGACACCGACCCGAATCTCCTGACCCGGCGATGCTGCAATCGGCCCCGGGACGAAGATCAGGCCATGTTGGATATCGCGCCGAAATGCCTCCCGAAAACTCTCGACTACTGTGAGATCCACTTCGATGTCGGGCTCGCCGTCATCCTCTCCAGAAAGCTGTGCGACCTCCTCCACCGACTCAACAGGGCTCTCCCCGGCTTTGTCCTGAACTTGCGGCACAGCCTTCTCGGTCTGTTCCCCGTCGAGAAATCGGACACCCATCCCAGAGGTCTGGACGCTGGCCAAAAGGGGCGATACGCGAGCTGCATGAACAACGACAGCCGGCCGCTGACGGAGCTTTTCGCCCTCCTTGATATCGACAACGATCTCGGTCCCAGGAGGTAGGGGGCGAATCGTGCCGATGAAGAGACCTCCCGCCGACACGTTCTTCGTGTAGCCGACAGCGTGCTCGTCCTCTCCCTTCTTCATGAAGCGGACGTTGATCCGTCGTGGAGTTCTCTTCTGTTGCCGCTTTGGCGCCATTCTATGATTCCTACCGAGTCTGTCCCGCTGGCCGAAAAGGTAGCGTATTGTAACCCGATCGCCGATCCGCGGTCGATCCACTGCAATCTGGCAAGGCTACCTCGACCTCGACGAAGTCTCCCCTACTCCACCGGCACGAAGTAGATGTCGGTCGGCTTGAACTTGCTATTGCGCAGATAGCGAGCCTTGATCGACATGCCGATCCAGTCGAGAGAGGCGGCGAGGGGATCGACTCCCACGAGCCTCGAAAGAAGCAGGGTGTCGGCTTCCTCGAACTCCACGAGGACCAACACGAAAGGAGTTTCCGGCAGAAACGCCTCGGATCCGAAATGACAGACGGTGAAGGCATGAACCTTGCCGCGGTCGGGCAGCTGTACCCAATCCGTGGGCTCACCCGTGTACATGTCGTGCCCTCGCGGATTGGGATAGGTGTACCCGCTCTCCCGGTCCCGGCAACCCAGAAGCGTGCGACTGGCCAGTCCAGCGAAGAATGGGGAGTCCTGACCGTAGGAGTGGATGTAGTCGATGGCGTAGGGCTGTTTGACGATAATCGGGCGCATCCCTTTCAGGGACTGCAACGCTTCACTGTCAAGAGCCGTAGGAAATGGCACGCTGAACAGAATCTGCCCATCGTCCGTCTCCTCGAGCTTGCCTGGGAGCTTCTTGGAATCGTTCATGGTCTATTCCTCGGCCTCCAGAATACTCACGGTTACGTAGGTGCCGGTCCCGGCGTGGCTGTGAATCGCTCCCCGACGCGCCCCTTCGAGCTGTAGCGTCGAATCTCCGAAGTGCTGTTCGACGGAGCCCTGGAGCTGCCAGAGAGCAAAGACGGCTTGCATCAGGCCGGTGGCTCCGACCGGATGACCACAGGCGATCAGACCACCAGACGGATTGACCGGGCAGACCGGGCTGTCGACCAGGTCCAACCCATACTCGAGGCCAGGCATGAAAGCTTTGCCGGAAGTCGCGTACGGTCCTCCCTCACCATAGCGGCACAGCCCCATGTCCTCGTAGGTTTGGATCTCGGATGACGTATAGGCGTCGTGAAGCTCGACAAAATCGAGGTCCGACCCCGGATTGGAGAGACCGGCGTGCTCATAGGCGATCTTCGACGCCATGCGGCCCGCCCGAAAGGAGTGAATGCCCGGATAGCGAAAACCCTGGTCCCATAGGTCCTCGTAGTACTTCAGGGTCTCCTGATCCTCCCGCTCATGAGGCAACGCGTTGAGCCTCAAGAAGTCATCGAGCGTCTGGTGCGGTCGATCCGCCATCCGCATCGCGTCGGTGCCGCGGCCGATGCCGGTCACTCGAACTCTCGGAAGACTTCGCCCGCTCGCCCTTTCGAGCTTTTCGAGGCCCTCCTCGGAGCAGAGGATCACGGCCGCTGCGCCGTCACTCATGACGCAGATATCGAGGCGAGTCAGCGGCCAGGCCACCATCGGGGCCTGGCGCACATCCTCGATGGTGTAACGGTTGCGCTTCTGGGCATAGGGGTTGTGGAAGGCGTTGAGGTGATTCTTCACGGAGACGGTCGCCAACTGCTCGACGGTCGTACCGAACTCCTTCATGTGCCGTGTCACCATCATCGCGTAGTAGCCCGAGTAGAACCCGCCGACGGGGTAGTCCAGGCTGACATCCGAGGCCAGCGCGATGAACTCGTTGCCCTTCCAGGTATTGACATGGCTCATCGTTTCGAAACCATAGGCAACACAGATATCCATCAGGCCGCTAGCGATGTTCTTCCACCCCTCTTGAAAACAGATTCCCCCGGTCGCGCCACCTCCTTCGACGCGATGGCCGGGCTTGGGACAGAGTCCCAGATAGTCCTGTGCCATGATCCCCGCCATCAGCTGACGGGTGAAGTGATCGGAAAAATAGCTCGCAACCGAGCCATCGACCATCTCAGTGAAACGCCGAAAGTCCAGCCCCAGATCTCGGATCGCGTAGTCGTAAGCTTCCTTGACCACGGCCTGGAAGGTCTTGTCCGGCCGGGCCTTGGCGAACTTGCTCACGCCTCCAGAAACAGCGTAGACAGGCCGCATCGGTGCCCTCGCTCTCTTGGAACCAACAGAATTTCAATGGGATCGGACAGCCGGCTCAAACGCTTGGGCCGAGGCTGCCCAATCAATCGTCTTCACCTGGCGTCACAGTATCATGAGGTTGCCTATTCGACGACCTCACAAGGGCACCTCTATTGGCATCAGACACGATAGAATCTCTGTCGAATTCCATTCGACGAGGAGGGTTATGACCCATACTTACGAAGAGCTGCACTCGATGACGGTGGCCGAGCTACGTGAGGTAGCCAAAGAGCTCGACAACGAATCGCTACGTGGCTACTCGAGCATGCACAAAGAGGAACTGCTGGTAGCCCTGTGCGAGTCTCTCGGGATCGAAGCGCACGTCACGCATCACGTCGTGGGACTCGACAAGACCCAGGTCAAAATGGAGATCCGCGATCTCAAACAGCAGCGCCAGGGCGCCATCGACTCTGGAGACCACGCAGAGCTGAAAAAGATTCGCCGGAAGATCCACCGTCTGAAGCGCAAGATTCGCAAGGCGACCGTGTAGAGCCGCCACCAGCGGTCGGACCGAAGCCCGTCTGGTGCCTTGCGCTAGGCGATCCCCTCGATTGCCAGCCTGATGCTTGTTGTATGGGAGTCTTGAGCCCAACCGGCTTCTAGCCGTGCATCGACATCAGGCTAGCGCCGTTGATCTCGCGATCCAGCCATTCCTCGACCGCTTCTCGAACCAGCTCGGACAGACCAGTGCCATCCTCTCCCGAGGAGCGTCTCTGGAAACTCGCAACCTTTAAAGCTGCAACCATGTCCGGTGACATGTTCACCGTCACCTTGACTTTCCTGCGCTCGATTGTCGGTTGCGGATTCATACTCTCTCCTCTTGATGACTCCCCCTATTTTGGTCACTCACGCCGAGATGTCAAATAGACATATCCGTATGTCGAGCGAGCCTAGGCCGGCGCGGGGCCTAGCGCCTTCAAGGCGACCAGCGCTCCGCCCATCGCCAAGAGGTTGAGTCCGACCAGGGATGACGTCGCCGCGGCACCCGATAGCGGGAATTGCAGCCACGTGGAACCTGCCAGTAGAAGAGAGATCACCCCAGCCAGAAGAACCCAGGACCAACCTCGTGTCGGATGGAGCTGCGAGGCGAACAAGAGAGTCATCGAACCACTCAGGGTCGAATAGGTTGCCAGCAGAGCCACGAGAGTCATGAACGTCATCGAGGGCCAGATCAGGAGGCAGGCCCCTGTCACCCATGCCACCAATCCGAGGAGCAAGGGAATCATCCCCCTGCCTTCGGTCTGAGCCTCGAAGGCCAGGCTGACGAACCCGAACCCTGCTCCCAGCAGGATGAACGCCCATCGAAACGCTCACCGGGACCGCCTCGACTCGAGCTGCGAGAAGTGCCGCGGCTCCCCCAGTGGCGAATCGCAACCCGAGCTTCGTCAGTCGGGCGTTGACCATGGCTTGTCTGCGTCGAGGTCGTCTCCGCTCAGGGCACGAGCGGAACCTCGGCGGCCAGCTCGAAGTCGATCACCGCATCGAGCTTGTTCTCGAGTTGGAAGAACCGCGCCACCTTGGTGGCCGGCAGAATCTTCTGGAAACGTTTGAGGTACTTGCGCGTCACATCGAGCTCGCCCTGCCGGATCCCCATGAACTCCTTGAGCATCTCTTGCGCCATCTCGTCAGACATGATGTCGAAGCTCTCGGAGTAGTCAGTGATCAGCTTGACCGACCTGTCATCGACCTTCCTCATGGCTTCCCGATACTCGCGGTAAAGCGGCCAGAAGGCCTCGCTCTCTTCCCCGCTCAGTTGCATCGCCGCCGTGACGATGGCCTGACGCTGCGTCTGGATGATGGATCGGGTCAACTCGATCTCGTCATTGATCTCCTGCGCTGGCGACACCGTTCCCAGCAGTGCCAACACCAAACAGAGACTCCACACAGCTTTGTTCACGATCGCTTCCTCCCGTTGCTCTCTCGAGTGAAATGTGCCGCCGATTCCTCGCGGCGCGCAATCTTGCCACATCCACCTTCGCCATGCCACATCTCGTGAGCCTCCAACAGACATATGAACTGGACCCACCCGACAAGGACTGTGGAAAAGCGAATAGCGCCAGCCATGCGGCGACTCTATGATCGGGGCGAGGTGAACGAGACTTTGGCTCCACCCGACGAGGGGTTCCACCCTCTGATCGAAGGCACCGCGGCGGCCTTGTTCGTCTTCGACGCCGACAAGGTCCTCTATATCAACCCTGCCTGTCGACAGCTCACGGGCAAGTCTGCCAGAGACATCCTCGGGCAGCCATTCATCGATCTCGTGCATCCGCGAGCGAGGCGAGCGATCCAGAACAAGCTCCAAAAGGGTGCCGTAGCCCGCCACCAGGTCGAGATCCAGCAGGCCACGGGAGAGACGGTGTGGGCCGACCTTCAGTTCCGCCCGGTGTTCTTCCGAGGCGCCATGGCCATGCTGGCCACAGCCTTCGATATCAGCGGCTTCAAACTGGCAGACACTGACCGCCGCGACCGAGAGGTCCAACTGAAGCTCGTCCAGCGGGCCGGGCGGACAGTGAGCTGGGAATGGCGAGTCCACGAGGACGTGCTTCTGATCTCCGGGCTTCCCAAGGAGATCCTCGATTCCGCTGCACCCATCCTCGCCACGAGCAGTCGTGCACTGTTCGAGTCGGTGCACGCCGAAGATCTCGTCCTTCTCAAGCAGGAGATTCGCAACTCCCTGAGCAATGGCGATCCTCTCTTTGTCGAGGTCCGCCTTCGAGCTCCCGAAGGGGACACTCACTGGCTAGTTCTACGGGCCCAACCGATCTCCAGCCCAACGGCTGGGGGTACCCACCTGGTTGGTGTCGCGACGGACATTTCCGACCGCCGTCGAGCCGAGGAGGCACTTTTCCACGAACAGGAAGAGACCCTGGCCGTCCTCGCTTCGATTGCCGACGGAGTCATTCAAACCGATGTCGACGCCACCGTTCGCGAGTTGTCATCGACGGCACAGAAGCTCCTTGGACTGAAAGAGGACGAAGCCGAAGGTCGACCCCTCGGAGAGATTCTTCACCTCGTCGATCCGAGCAGCCGAGAGCGATTCTCTGACCCTGTTACAGCGATCGAAAGAGCTAACGAAACAGAGAATCCAGCCAGCGATTTCCTACTACTCCATCCAGACGGCACGGAGATCCCTATCCGGGTACATGGCGCTATTGTGCACGATGCCGATGGAGACCCAACGGGTCGGGTCTTCGTCTTGAAGGATCTACTGGCGCGCGAGACCGCTGACCGCAGCGTCGTCTACCTCGCGACCCATGACCATCTGACGGATCTCGTCAATCGCACCGAGTTCGAGCGCCAACTGGCAAGGAGCCTCTCCAGCGCTAGCGACGGCAATCAACAGCACACGCTGCTCTATCTAGACCTGGACGACTTCAAACAGTTCAACGACACCTTCGGACACCCGGCTGGGGACAAGATGCTGAAGCAATTCGCATCCTTCCTCAAGACCCGCTTTCGCGAGACCGACACTCTCGGCAGACTCGGCGGCGACAAGTTCGCCGTACTTCTAGAGGAGTGTCCTGCGGTTCGGGCGCGCGGCATCACCGAGAAGCTGTTCAAGGACCTCGGAAACTTCCGTCTCGCCTGGAACAAGACATCGGTGCCGGCCAGCGTCAGCGTCGGTGTCGTGGCTCTCGACTCGGAGAGTCCGGAAGTTCCAGAGATACTCAGCTCAGCCGAGACCGCCTGCTATATGGCGAAGCAGGCAGGCGGCAATCGCTACAACGAGTTCGAGCCGGCCGAGGTCGCGGCCGATGAGCGGCAATCACATCTTCAGACGCTGCAGAATGTCCAAGAGGCGCTTCGGGAAGACGGATTCGAGCTCTATGCCCAGCTCATACAACCGATTTTGGCTGTCGATTCGGCACCCTGGATGTACGAGGTTCTCCTCAGAATGCGAGACGGCAACGGCGGCCTCGTTCTCCCTGGGGACTTCATCCCATTGGCCGAGCGCCATCGCCTGGCAGCGTCGATCGATCAATGGGTCGTCCGCAAGACACTGATCGCCATCAGCGATCGGATCCGCGACTTCGGGCCCGAAGAGACCCTGATCGCGGTCAACCTCTCTGGTCAATCGGTCAGCGACGAGCGCTTCCTGGAGTTCGTGCTTCAGGAGCTGAGCTACCGATCCATCCCCACCGAGAGACTCTGTTTCGAGATCACCGAGACCGCTACGGTGTCCGACTTCGACCGAGCTCAGCGCTTTATTTCGGTGCTGAAAGGCAGGGGGTGCCGCTTCGTTCTCGATGACTTCGGCAGCGGCCTGAGCTCGTTTTCCTACCTGCGCTCCTTTCCGGTCGATTTCATCAAGATCGACGGCCAATTCGTTCGTGGGATCGCCAAGGACCCAATCCAAAGGGCCCTTGTCGAGTCCATCAATCATGTCGGTCACGTCATGCAGATGAAGACCATCGCCGAATGGGTCGAAGACGACGAGATCCTCGCTTTGACGCGCCTCATGAATGTCGACTACGTGCAGGGTTTCGGCATCGCTCGGCCGCAGCCTCTGTCGAGTATCCTGGAGTCATCCAGGGTCCCCGCCCACGAGAGCTGAGCAGACTTCCGTCGTTCGAGTCCCAGTACGATCGCTCGAATCCGCACCTCTCCCACCCAGATTCGCAGGACTTCACCGGGCCGGATCGGACTCCCAGGGATCTGGTGTAGCATCGCCCGTCGAGGCATACCGTCTCGATCTCGAGGAGGACTCAAGGAATGCTGCAGTCACAATTCGACTTTCCGATCCGGCGGCAGGTATCCAGACGGTGGGTCGCTAACTTCGCTTGGCTGATCTGCCTCGCACTTCTTTCCCTCCAGGCATGTGCTCCCAAAGCGGAGGAGCAGGCGCAGTCTGTCGGGACTTCCAAGGATCCCGAAGGCATCGCCTGGTTCGACGGCGATGTGGAAGCAGCCTTCCAGGAGGCAAAGACAGATGGGAAACCGGTCTTCCTGTACTGGGGTGCCGAATGGTGCCCTCCATGCCATTACCTGAAGGACAAGCTCTTCACGCGACCCGAATTCATCGCCAGGATGAGGAACTTCGTACCCGTCTATCTGGATGGCGACACCGAGAGCGCCCAGATCTGGGGTGAAAAGCTCTCGGTACAGGGCTATCCGACGGTCATCGTTTTCAGTTCGATGGGAGACGAGGTCATGCGAATGCCGAGCACCCTGCCCGTTGATCAGTACCAGGAGGTACTCGACGCGGCGATGGGTTCGACACGGCCCGTCAAGGACGTCCTCGACGAAGTCATGGCCACCGGGCCCTCGTCTGCCAAGACCGCAGACTTGACTACTTTGGCCTTCTACTCCTGGAGCCAGGACACTTCCATCGACCTGGAGCCAGCCGACATGCAGGCTATCTTCCGTCGCCTCTACGACGAAACCACGGCCGATCTCGAGGTCGAGCGCTCGCGATTCCTGACGCAGTACCTCATTTCCGCCGCCGCGGCACAACGCCAAAGCTCAGACGGTGGCGACGTCGACCAGATCGGTGACGACGACCTCGAGAGGCTTCGGCCGCAGGCTGTGCAAGTCCTCAGGGACGATGATCTTCGCGCAGCCAATCTGGTTTGGGTTTTGTACTACAGCACCGACACGATCGACCTGTTGACGCCGAATCCTGGTCCTCACCGAGATGCTCTGATTGCCGCCTGGCAGGCTGCGGCATCGGAGATCGAAGACGACCCGACCTTGACAGTCAATGACCGCTTGAGCGCCATCATGCCTCAGATCGCGCTGGCCAAGCTTGCATCAGAAGCGCAAGCAGGAGAGCAAGATGGCACCACTTGGGAGGCTTCCGAGGAGTTCAAACAGCATGTCCGCGAGCGCGTCGCGTGGGCGGCGGACGAGGTCAGCGCTGAAGGTGAGCTCCAGACCACGATGAATACTATGGCCTATCTACTGTCCGGAGTCGGTCTGGAAAGCGAGGCCGAGGCCCTCCTCGCAGCCAGAATGAACGACACCGTGGCACCGTACTACTTCATGTCCTGGTTGGGCAGCATCAAGGAGGAGGCAGGCGACACTACCGAGGCGCTGGCCTGGTATCGCAAAGCCTACGAGAGCTCCACAGGGCGCTACAGCCGCTTTCGATGGGGCTCGATGTATCTCCGCCATCTTCTCGAGCTGGCGCCTGACGACGAGCCAACGATCGAGGAGCACTCGAAGGAGGTTCTGTCGGAGCTCCTGGCTCTCGACGACGCCTTCTCAGGCGGCAACCACTCCCGACTGGAAGGCCTCGAGCGGAGCTACCTGGGCTGGAGCGAGGAGGGTGAGCGAGCCGCCACACTTGCTGCGGTGCGCGACTTCGTCCACGCGGCCTGCGACCGCTTCCCAACAGAAGGTGAGGACTCCCAGAGCGCCCGCTGCTGGTCCTTTCTTGCCGAGGATCAGCCTGCGGCCGAAGAAACCACCTAGCCTGGAGACGACGAAGCCACTCAGTTTTCGCACCTGCTGGGACTGATCGAATCGCTACCCTCGACGAGCAGGTGGCCAATCCTCGCCGCTTCCATGGGCGGACTGAAGTAGAAACCCTGGATTTCATTGCAGCCTTCGGCTGCCAGCAGATCCAGCTGCGAGCTGCGCTCGACACCCTCGGCCAGCACTCTCAGTCCCAGACGATTGCCGAGAACCGAGATGGCGCTGACAATTGCGGCGTCACCGTCATTCTGCTCCAGATTTCTGACGAACGAACGATCGATCTTGATCTTCCCCAAAGGTAGCTGGCGCAGGTACTCGAGCGACGAATAGCCCTTGCCGAAGTCATCGAGAGCGAATCGCACCCCTAGATCGCGGAGTCTCTGCAGCGTGCTCTTTACAGTAGGCGTAGCCTCGATCAGGATCCGCTCCGTCAGCTCCAGCTCCAGCAGCTCCGGCGGCAGCCCGGTATCCTGAAGAGCTTGCACAACGGTGTCGGCGAAGAAAGGATTCTTGAACTGGACCGCCGAGAGATTGACCGCCACAGGGAGGTCCAACGCCATCGAGTCTTGCCAACGCTTCGCCTGCTCGCAAGCCGTCCTCAGGACCCAATCGCCGATCGGAATGATCACCCCACTGGCCTCTGCTACGGGCACGAATTCATCCGGCGGCACGAGACCGGACTTCGGATGCTGCCAGCGAAGCAGCGCCTCCAGCCCGATGACTCGCCGACTCGGCAGTTCGATCTGGGGCTGATAGACCAGAAACAGCTCGTTGCGCTCCAACGCGCCGTGTAGTTCCTGCCCCAAGATCATCCGCTTCTGAACCCGTCTGTCCATGTCGATAGCGTGGAACTTGAAGATGCTCCGGCCTTCCAGCTTGGCCTGCTCGAGCGCCCTCTCTGCCTGGCTGAGCAATTGCTTGGCGCCAACCTGACCTGCGGGCGACAATGCAACACCGATACTCGCGCCGACATGAATCCTGTGGCCTTCGACGTAGAAGGGTGGCTCTATCGCAGCCAGCAGGCGACGCGCCAGGCCGGCAGCGTTGCCCACATCGGTCAAGTTCATCTGGAGGATTCCGAACTCATCGCCACCAAGGCGCCCCACGTTCGCATCTTCGCGAAGTGTCTCTTTGACACGTTCCGTGACGGCGACGAGGAGAGCGTCACCGACAACCAGGCCGTAGGTGTCATTGACGTCCTTGAGGTGATCGATATCCAAGGTCAGTAGAGCCGTCAGATGGTCGTCGCTGGCGGCGCGCTCGAGCTCGAGATCGACACGCTCCATGAACGTGGATCGATTCGGGAGGCGGGTCAGCGAATCGCGTTTCCGCCTGCTGATGTCGCTGTAGATTCCATAGATGCCGAGATTCTGGTCACCCAAGCGGATCGGATGGGCGAGGATGCGGACATCCAGGCTGGTGCCGTCTCTGCGCAAACGGACACCTTCGGTGTCGACTACCTCTCCCAAGAGAACCTTCCTGGAAATGGACCTGGCATCTTCGTACTCATCGGGTCGGACCAGGAGTCTGTTGATGGGCTTGCCGCGAGCCGCCTCACGCGGGTAGCCGAAAAGCCTCTCGAAACCCTCGTTGCATTCCTGCACACAGTCGTCGTTGTCGAGAACGACGATTGCCAGCGGTGATTTCTCAAAAAGCTCCCTGAAATACACGGTCTGGACTTCGAGCGCCTTTTCTGCCCGTTTTCGGTCCGTGACATCGGCAACAAACAGGGCAATCTGACCAGGCGATGGAGCGACCACTGCGAACTCCAGGTGTCGCGCCAGGCCGTCCACATACTGCTCGAACCGGTAAGGCTCCCCATCTCCGGTCACCAACCAGGTCATGGCCTCTCTGAGATGACAAAGATCGATCCCCGGCATCGCTTCTGTGACTCGGCGGCCTACAACCTGAGAGGCTCCCAATCCGGTGATGGCCTCGAAGGCTCGATTGACTTCGAGGAAGATCAGGTCGCGCAGGCTCCCCTCGGCGTCGAGCAGGACCTCATGCAGAGCGAAGCCACTCAGCGAATGCTCGAAGATGTCTCGGTAGTTGCCGACCTCGAACGTCGATCGCAATCGATCTGCGGCCTGGCTCGCAGCCAGCTCCAGATCGACTCCCTGCACCTCGCTTTGACGATCGAGGACTCTCTCTTCTGGTCTTACCGGGTGGATTCGATCACTCGTCATGGGCATCTTCCCCTTGGTACCGATGTCTCTTGAGCATGGGCAGTAAAACTCCCCTATCTACTAAGAGAGTTACCGGAGGGGGCCGATTTCTGACGACTTATCGGAAATCCGGTTATGCACAACTATCGATGGGTCGCGACCCGAGCAGGAGGCGCTTCGGACCTGGCCGTGCCGAGCAGATGAGATTCGACTCAGGAATCTGTGGCAGCGTGAGGTCTGTTCTCTCCGGGAGCGCCTTCAGCACCGTCCTCAGATGCGGTCTCACGGCGCTCGATTCCCAAGAGAATCGCGAATCGGCGCGTCTTCTCGTGGCTCTCGAGGGCCATCACCAGAGTCATGGTGAGCGGTACCGAGAGCAACATTCCCATGGGACCCAGGACCCAACCCCAAAAGACGAGAGACAGGAAGACCACGACGGTCGACAGACCCAGTCCCCTGCCCAGCACTCTTGGCTCGATGAGGTTGCCAATCACGAGGTTGATGACCAAATAGCCAACGGCCACCACGATCGCCCTGCCAAAGCCCCACTGCACCATCGCCAGCAGGACGGCTGGGATCGCCGCGATGATCGAGCCGATGTTCGGTACGAAGTTGAAGAGGAATGCCACCAGTCCCCAGAGAAGTGGAAAGTCGAGCCCCAAGATCATCACCCAGATCGTCACAGCAATACCGGTGACCAGGCCAATTGCGGTCTTCAATCCGATATAGCGGTTGAGGCTCTTGTTGAACCGGTTGAAAGCCCTGAGAGTCTCTTCAGAGCTCGAAAAGGCCGCTTCGAGCTTGTTCGGAATGCTCGCCACCTCCGCCAGCATGAAGACGACCGAAAACAGAATCAAGAAGGTGTAGTTGAAGATACCGCTGACACTGTTCAATAGACCGCCCACCATGTCGATGGCGGCACCCGGATCGACTGTCGCGAGAAGCTCCCGAGTCGAACCGATTCGGTCGCCCAACCCGAGGCGATCGAGAAGGGTCGCAATCTGCTGGTCCAAACGCTCCTGGTAGTAAGGAATCCGGCCCGTGAAATCAGCCACCGAGGTGCCGATGAGGCTGACCATCAGGACGACCACCAGAACCATGCCGATGACAACGAGGGCGACGCCAAGGGAGTTCGGTACTCCCTTGCGCCGTAACCAGGTGAGAGGCGGTACTCCCACGACGGTCAGGAACACGCTGAGCAGGAACGGGACGACGATGGTCTGGGCAGCCTTCAGCCCATAGATCAAAACGACGCCGGCTGCGAGTGTGATCAGCAACCCTCGGATGTCGGTCCTGCGCTCGGGGTCGGGCATGTCGCTCTCAGTCCAGGTCCGAGTATACGAGTGTCGTTGGCTGAAGCGAAACAGTACTGTCGGAACTACGCTGAACAGCGCTGTGTCCGACCACCCATCGAGGCAGGAATTCACTACCCCCGGGGGTATTGTCGGCGGAGGCGAGACTGTCATAGCTTGGCTTCGAATCTACATCTTCCCGGCCCCATTGACTTCGTCCTGATCGGAGATCGTTTCGTGGGCAGGCTACGACCAATACTCAGCGGTCTGATCGGCGCCATTTTCATGGCCACTGCGCACCCTGCCCTCGGGTCAACAGACCAACTGCCTCTCCAAGCTCTCGACCTCCACGGGAGGCCGGTACCGGGCCTGGTCTTCCGAGATGGGTCAGGTCAGAAGAGCGACCCACCGACTGACTCAAGGGGTCTGACTGCACTCGTTCTCGATAGCGAGACCAGAGCCTCCGGCTGGCTGAAGATCCACTCCACTACCTCCGAGCCTCCAGGCCCCGAAGTGTTGCTGATCGAACCGTGGGATGGCTGGGTTCGGATCGGTGACCGCTCAGGGCGCTCAGGACCGCCCACGCCCCTTGTCGTTGCACGCCTCCCTGTCGACAACAATCTCATCGACTCTCGAATCAGCAGGGCGGTCGCCGCGCAAATCATCATGCAAGAGGCTCTCCACGGCCGGTCTGTGAGAGGCGAGGACAATGGACGTCACAAAGCGCTCGAGGATCTGTCTTCGCGCCTCGGGATACCCTCGGATCTGCTTACCAACTCTCTGGGCTCCCTGGCGCTATCAGCGGACTCCGAGCTCGAAGCCGGTATCGGTTCCCTGTGGAGCGGTAATCTGCAGGAAGCCGGGGATCGACTCCTGGCGGCTTGGAAGCATGTCGAGGCTGCGACCGACCCTGATCCTCGTGCCGCTATCGAGTCTGCAACATTTCTTGCTATCGCCTTTCTTCAACAAGGCGAGCCGGGACGTGCCGCCTTCCTATTGTCGAAGTCTCACCACCTTCGGCCCGACGACCTCGACCTCCTGACTATCCTCGGAAGAGCGCTTCATAAAGCAGGTAGCTTCACCGAGGCCGAGTCGGCTATACGGCAAGTCCTCGAAGGGACAGAGCGCCAGTTCGGAAGCGGCCATCCCCGCCTATCGCCCATTCTCAGCAATCTCGCCGTCCTGTATTTCGAGCAAGGTCTGTACGATGCAGCTCGCGATCTCAACGAACGAGCAATCGACATCGAGGAGGCTGCTACCTCGCCCGATCACTCCTCGCTCGTGGCACTGCTTACAAACCTCGCCGCGATTCAGGCCGCGCTCGGCGATCTCTCTGCAGCCGAACCTCTGCTTCGACGAGCCCTGGCAATCGAGGAAGAGGCGCATGGCGAAGGCAGTGAGGCGCTGGCCAGCACTTTGAACAATTTGGCCCTCGTGTACTTCGAGACCGGCAGGCTGCTCGAGGCGAGACAGCTATACCAGCGGGTCCTGGAGATCGACCAGACTTCCTTCGGACATAGCAGTGTTGAGGTCGCATCCGACATTTCCAACCTAGCCTTGATCAGCGATCAACTCGGATCGATCCTCGAAGCCGAACGGCAGTACCGCCAGGCCTTGGAACTGCGGCAGGGCCTACTCGAGCCCAGCCATCCCGATCTCGCCAAGAGCTACGGCAATCTGGCCTGGTTGTACCATCGCCAAAATCGGTACCCAGAGGCGGAGACACTCTATCGCAGCGCTCTCGAGGTACTCGATGCTGCGCAGGGTAGTGATCCGCTGAACCTCGCCTGGACGCTGAAGAGCCTCGGAATGTTGTATCAAAAGCTGCAGCGCTACGACGAGTCGGAGCTGCTTTATCGACGCTCCCTCGAGGTCTTCGAGAGCGTCGATGTCGGCTCCCACCCCGATCTGATCTCTCTTTTGTGGAGTTTTGCCGCTCTGCTGGAGGAAACTGGACGGACGGAGGAAGCCGAGAAGATCGAGGAGCGGGCCAGAGCTCTGCGCTAGCCAGAACCCCGATCACAGCCTCTCACCATTTCTAATCGCTACCTACGACCCCGAAGAACTGGCTGGCATCTCGCAGATCACGATGCGATGGTTGTCGAGATCAGCCACCCAGACGCTGCCGTCATGCACCAGAACCGCCGCAGGGCGATTCAGTTGGTCGGGTCCCGAGCCGGCTTCCCCAGTTCCGCACAGGGTTGTCACGTCTCCTTCACGGCTGACCGCGAGGACTCTGTGGGTCCCCATCTCGGCCAGGTACAGGGTGCCGTCAGGTCCAGTGGCGATCCCGTGGGGGGTGTCGATCGCGCTCGAAAGCCGGAGAGTGGCAACAACACCCTCGGGGTCGAGAGATCGCACCGAGTGGGAGCCAGCGTCGGCTATCCAGAGAGTCTCTTCCTCGTCCAACGCGATGTCCATGGGGTAGTGAAAAGAGGCCGCCTTGCCCTGCCCGTCCTGACCGCCCACTTCCCCACTACCTGCGGCCGTCTGCACCACGCCGGATCGCAGGCGTCGTATCCTGGCGTTTCCGATATCGGCGATGAGGAGGTCACCCGCGGGAGTCCAGGCCACGGCGTGTGGCGACTGGAACAGGGCCTCGGCTGCAGGACCATCCTCCATCCCGCCATTCCCAGGCACGCCCGCCAGCGTGGAAACGTCGTAGCTTTCGGGAGTCGTTTCGTCCGCTCCGTAGACCGGCCGCAGCAGGCGCACCGTGTGATTCTCGGCTTCTGCCACCGCGATCAAGCCTTCTCTGGAGATCGCCACGCCATGCGGCGAGGCAAATCGAGCTGAACTACTTGGGCCGTTTTCAAAGCCCTTTCGATCTGCAGCGCCAGCGATAGTCCGCACGGTTCCATCCACGGTGACGACACGAATGGCGTGATTGAAGATATCCGCCACCAGGACCGCCCCCTCACCGTAGGGAGCAAGTCGGATCGGCTTGTTGAACTTACCGGGCGAGCCATCCTCGAAACCGGCCTCTCCAGTACCGGCGACTACCCGCATGGTTGCGCTCTGTGCCCCGACCGCGGTCGGCCAGGAGGACAGCAGAAAACCCATCAAGAGCGCCCTGAGCATTCGGTTCGACCATCCCATGATTCGATCCTCGACCAGCGGTCTCAATGTAGAACGTCGAAAAGGTGAGAGTACTTGAGGGTAAGGCTGCGACCTGGAATTCCAGTCCCAGCGCCTTCGATGTCTCGCACCTCGTTGTAGACCAGGTAGAGGCCGGCGCTGGCCCTGGTAAGCCAGCCGAAACGGAGGTTCGTGGCCCAGATGTCGGCTCGATCGTTGTACTGCAGCAATCCCTGAACGAAGATCTTCTGGGTAAAGGAATAGGAGACGCGCAGCAGGCCGAGATTGGTCTCGAAGGCACCCGTCTCGAGGTCGATGTCGTTGTACTGCCAACCAATCTCGGTATTGAAGGTGTCACCGATGCGGAATCGCAACGTCGGCGAGAGCGCCAAGCGGTCTCCGTTGAAGAAGCCTCCAGCCACGACTCGAGCCGTGAAGGCCACCGGCGCTCCCTGATTCGTGTAAAAGACAATCTGCGCCTCTGTGTTGTCGTAGGTTCCGGGCGGCACGGTCACATCCACCGCGATCTCGAAAGGCTCGACCAGTCCTTCGCGAGTGAAATTGATCCCGGTGTGAACCTCGTAGCCGTTGCGCCACTCCCAATGATTGTCGATGTGGAGAAACCCGGTCTCCTGAAAGCCGTCGTAGTTCCAATAGCCCCGGTAGGAGACGTGAGGCCTGAGCTCGAGTAACCCCCACAGGTCCTCGGGTCGAATGGTCCGCATCAGGAAGCCGTCGGGCTTGCGATAGCCGGTTCGGGTCAAGTACCCCACTTCGGGATTGAAGTTGTCGGCAACTTCGGTATAACCGGCCGACAGAGACCACTTCTCTGAATCGTAGGAGCCGCCCAAGCGAAAGGAATAGTCGTCACCCTCCAGTCCGGGCGTATTCGTCTGGGCAACGTAGCCGTCGATCAGGCCGTTCTGGCCAAGTCCCCACCGACCATCCAGGCCATAGGTCCAGTTGTAGTCCTCATCTGCCGCCTGAGTCCCACTGCCTCGTCGATTGATAAGAGTGCCGCCAATGCCAGAGCGGTTGGGCAGATCCCGGTTGAGACGGACGACACCGAACTGGTTCTGGGGCGTCACCTCCGTCACTTCATCGGTCTGCATGTAAAGCAAACCGATGTTGTAGCGGTCCCGCGCCTTGCCTGACATGCGCACGCCCCAGTCGATCGGCACGATCTCGCCATCCGGACCAAGTCCAATTCGACGACTGTAGAAAAGCTCGACCTCCTGGGGTACACCAACGGTGAAGTAGCCAGCATTCTCCAGAAAAAAGGGCCTCTTTTCGGGAAAGAACAGATTGAAGCGATCTAGATTGATCTGTAGCTCATCGACCTCGACCTGGGCGAAGTCCGTGTTGACGGTTCCATCGAGAGTCAGGCTAGGAGTCAGGCTGTACTTCACGTCCAGGCCGACATTGCCATCGTTTTCAGTCGGCGCATCTTCGACACCCTCGCGCGTTCCGGTTCCCAAAACGTAGGGCAGGATCTTGAGGTTGTTCTGGCTCGGTACGGCGAAGCTCTCCAGGCCACCAGCCATGGAGAGCCGATAGATGTTGTATTGCCGCGGCAGAGGTGACCAGTAGGCCTGCTCATTCCGGCGCCGGATATTGCGTTGGAAATTGACACCCCAGTCCTGGTCTGGATTGCGCGGATACCGCAGAGTCCTGAACGGGATTGCGAACTCCGCACTCCAACCGATCTCAGAGATCGTCGCTTCGACGTCCCAATCGCCGTCCCAGTTGATGTTGAACCCTCCCGCCGTGCTGAAGCCGCCGCCCTCGCCTTCCTGCGCAACCTGGCCGTCGTACTGAATACCTACCGGGTTCGTGCCGAACACGAAGCCGGTCTTCTCATCGCGATAAGTATCCAGGATCATCTGGAAGCTATCGGTTTCCTCCAGTGAGGAATCACGCCGGCTACTGGCTACGATGATGTCTTTGGGAGCACGATCGTAGCAAACCACCCCGAAAAACAGGGTGTCCTCGGTGAAGACGACGTAGACCTCGGTCTTCTCGGTCGCGGCCCTTCCCTCATCAGGCCTGGTCTGCCAGAAGTCCACCGCCGGCTCTGCCCCCTCCCAGGCCGGGTCTCCCAGAACATCGCCATCGAGAGTCGGTGCCATGTCGCTAAAGACCGGTACCAGCGTCGGTCGCTCATCTGGCTCGATCCATTGGGCAGTCAGGTCACCCGCCGTAACGATCACAAGAATCGCCAACGCGGCCGCAAGACGAGAGGTCGATCTCTGCGTCTTACGCGTCAAGGGATGCTCCGGGTTCGGGAAAGCCTGCTGGGCGGAAGGGTTCGGGTCAGAGGCTGTCGCTCGATGCGGGGGTTGGCATTGCGGGGCGCTTCTGCTGTGGCTTGGCCGGGTCAGAATCCGCAGCTACCTGGAGATACTAATGGTGCCGGGCCCTGAATTGCCCCACTCCGATTGACCGCAGGCGTCCCACCTATTGGGGTAGTAATGGCTCGGGCTTTCCCCGGCAAGTCAATACGACCGCTCGAAACGGACTTCTCCGCCGACGATGGTAAAATCGACCTGGGTCTGCGGGATCTCGACCTCCGGAACGGACAGGATATCCTGAGACAGCACCGTGATGTCGGCCAGCTTGCCCACCTCGAGGGAGCCCTTGAGATCCTCCTCGAAAGCGGCATAGGCGTTGTTCATGGTGTAGGAGCGGAGCGCTTCCTCGCGAGTCATCTTCTGCTCGGGATAGAAGACGCCGCCATCCCTCATGACCCGAGACACCGAGGAATAGTAGCTGGCGATGGGATCGATGGCCTCGACGGGGACGTCGGTGCCATTGCCGAGAATGGCGCCGCTCTCGATCAGTTTGCGCCAGACGTAGGCGCCCTCCTCCGCCCTTGCCGATCCGAGCCGTTTTAGAACCCAGGGACCGTCGGAGGTGCAGTGCACGCCCTGAATCGCTGCGATGATGCCCAGTTCCGCGAATCGTCCGATATCGTCCGGGTGCAAGTGTTGGGCGTGTTCGATACGCCATCGTAGGTCGGCGGGCATTCCGTTCGCCTCGAAGACCTCCTCATAGATATCCAGAACGCGTCGATTGGCGCGGTCGCCAATTGCATGAGTATTGACCTGGAAGCCGTGTTTCATCGCGACTCGAGCCGTTCCCGCAATCTCCTCCTCGGGTTCGAGGACGAGGCCAACGCTCTCCGGAAGATCTTCATAGGGCTCCAGAAGCCAGGCACCATGTGATCCCAAAGCGCCATCGATCTGGCGCTTGATCGACCGCACCGTCAAGAAATCGTTGCCTTCCGCCGTCATGCGGTACTCCGGCAATCGGGCCGCCATCTCCTCGTTGCTCTGGTACCGAACCATGGCATAGAGACGGACAGGAAGTACTCCCTCCTGTTCGAGCTGCTGGTAGAAATCGATCGTTTCGAAAGAGACGCCAGCGTCGTGGAAGCTCGTGACGCCCTTCGAAAGAGCTTCCTCCCCGGCCAGCTCCACCATCCGACGACGAGTCGCTTCCACCTCTTCAGGAGAGCGCCCGGACTTCGAAGCGGAAAGAGCCTCGGAGACCGCTCTTTGAGCCGTCTCGCGCAGCAGACCGGTCAGGTTGCCGTCAGAATCTCGCACCAATTCGCCGCCGGGTGGATTGACGGAGTCCCGACTCAATCCAGCCAACTCCATGGCCTTCGCGTTCGCGAACGCCGCGTGACCGCTGGCATGCCCCAGAATGACCGGATTCTCAGGACTGACCCCACTCAACGAAGTATGCACCGGCGCCCCCTCGACGCTCGGTACCGGCTCCCCGTCCCATTTCTCCTGGTGCCAGCCACGGCCTCGAATCCAGGCGCCCGGCTCGGCCTCCGCCGCCGCGCTCGCGACCATGGCGACGATCTCTTCCCAACTCCTGGCGACGGTCAAGTCGAGGATCATTTTCGAATCGCCCAGACTCAGAAAATGGCCGTGGCCCTCGATGAAGCCGGGAATGGCAAGGCGTCCGTCGAGCTCGATGACGCGAGTCTCGGGACCGATATGCTGGGAAACACCTTCGTCATCACCGACCATTTCGATGCGTCCTTCTCGGATCGCTACTCCAGTCGCTTCGGTCCCTTGCCCATCAACAGTGACGACGCGGCCTCCACGCAACACGAGGTCCGCAGACTCCCCATGCGGAGAGTCTCCACGACATGCAACCAGAGACGAAAGTGCGACGATGATCAACGGCAGACGCGTCCAGGTCATGATGGTTCCTTTCGTGCCTCGCAAACTCGAGGTCCTATATCGCCGATCCGGCTCCTTGTTACGCTGCCAGTCTATCGCCAACAAGCCTGCTAAGGATCTCTGATCCGAGGTCGCCGGGTCGAAGCACTGGCACTGCTGTTACCATTCCGGCCGAGCCCGAGTCCACCGATTCAGGCCCCTGAACCAGGAGGTCCCGATGCGAAGAGAAGGCATGATGTCCCTGCTCAGTGCCACGTGGTTGCTCGTTTTTCTGTTCGTATGCCCACTCGTATCCGCGGAGTCTGACGAGACGTCAGTTGAGGAGGCCAAGAAGCTCTCTGCGGACTTAGAGGAGACCAGCTCGATCACCCATCAATCGATCGTCCTGGATGGTAACCGGATCGACTACAAGGCTACTGCCGGTACTCTGGTTCTGACCAACGAGGAGGGAGAACCTCAGGCCTCTGTCTTCTACGTCGCGTATGAGCGCGAGGGCGTTACTGACCCCGCCGGCAGACCGGTGACCTTCAGCTTCAACGGGGGTCCCGGCTCGGCGGCCGTCTGGGTCCACCTGGGAGCTTTCGGTCCCAAGAAGGTCCTCGCCGACCCCGAGGGGATGCCCATGCCTCCTCCAGGCCGCCTCGTTACCAACCCCCACTCCATACTCGACGTCAGCGATCTGGTATTCATCGATCCGGTAGGCACTGGCTACAGTCGTCCCGCCCCTGGCGCCGATCCCAAGCAGTTTTACAGCCTGCGAGGGGATATCGAGTCGGTGGGAGAGTTCATTCGCCTCTGGACGACGCGCAACGAACGATGGGCATCGCCGAAGTTCATCGCCGGGGAGAGCTATGGCACGACCCGTAGTGCTGGGCTCGCCCTCCATCTGCAGCAACGGCACGGCATGTATCTCAATGGTCTGGTGATGATCTCGACGATTCTCAACTGGCAGAACCAGGAGATTCATCCGGGCAATGACACTGCCTACATCACCCACCTTCCAACGTACGCAGCGACCGCCTGGTTCCACCAACGCCTCGAGAACGACCAATCCCGGGACCTGCGCTCGTTCCTCGACGAGGTCGAGGCCTTCGCAGTCGGCGACTACGCCGCCGCCCTGATCCAGGGCGACTGGCTCTCCGCGGCAGAGAGAGACTCGATTGAGGAGCGTCTTGCTACCTACACCGGCCTTTCTCGGAACTACGTCAAGAGCACCAACCTGAGGATCGCCAACTGGCGTTTCGTCAAAGAGCTCCTGCGCGCCGACGGTAGGACCGTCGGACGTCTCGACACCCGTTTCACCGGGTTCGATCGTGATTCTGCCGGCGAGCGCAACGAGTACGACCCAGCCAGCGAAGCCGTCGGGGTCGGCTATGTCACCCTGCTCAACGACTATTTGCGTCGCGAGCTCGGATACGAAACCGACTTGGTATTTCGAGCTTCAGCTCGCCTGTGGCGTGATTGGACCTGGGGGGAGAACACCAACCGATACGTCAACGTATCGGAGGACCTGCGGCAGGCCATCACACGCAACCCTGCACTTCGCGTCCTATTCACTTCTGGCTACTACGATCTGGCGACCCCCTATTTCGATACGCCGTTCTCCGTTGCCCATCTCGGCCTTCCGGAAGGGCTGCGCGACAACATCTCCATCGCCTACTACGAGGCTGGTCACATGATGTACATACGCGAAGTGGATCACGCCAAATTCAAACAGGACGTGGCTGACTTCATCCGAACGGCGACGCCATCCCAGTGAGATCGGAGGCCCCATGACAGAGCACAAGAACCCCGAGATCGGTTCCGTCGGCTGGATCGACTTGACCGTGGAAGACGCCCCCCGCATCAGGGACTTCTATGCCGCGGTGGCAGGTTGGCAGCACAGCCCAGTCTCCATGGGCGACTACGACGACTTCAACATGGCGGCCCCTGCCAGTGGCGAGCCCAAGGCTGGCATCTGTCACGCCAGAGGTGGCAACGCCGGTCTGCCAGCTCAGTGGTTGATCTACATCACCGTGGAGGATGTCGATGCCAGTGCAGGGCGTTGTGAGGAGATGGGCGGCAGTGTCCTGAGTGGGCCCAAGAATATGGGAGAGATGGGCCGCTACTGCGTCATTCAAGATCCAGCTGGCGCTGTGGCCGCCCTTTTTGCCTATAGTTGAACCGTCGAAGAGACGTCGACGGATTAGACTGGGGCGTCCAAGCTCAGTGGACCGGATGGAGCGAATCGTCGATTTCGGCGTCGAAGCCGTGGGACATGACGAAAAAGCAGACGAGAGGAGACTCGGCTTCGTCGGCGGCGACCGCTTCGAAAAGGACCTCGCCCTCCTGGTCCCCCGCCAAGCTCTGGACATACGCCACTCGCTCACGATAGACGGCGAACTCACCCACCAGACGTTTGCCTCGGATGACCTGGACGAGCAACGTCTCGGGGTTGTCCTGAGCGAACTGCCAATGGTAGTCCTCGTCGTCATAGATCACCGAGTTCTGAATCCCAGCCCGAAGAATACAGTTCGGGTGCACTGCGACCCATTCCCAGAAATCGTCGAAGGTCAGCGTCGAGAAAACGCCTTCATGAGTCTCCTGCGGGCTCATAGCTCTCCCATCCTACGACATCCCGCGCTCTGGTAGGCTCCTCGACAATGACAGTGGTCTTGCTCTGGGTCCTGGCATTTGTCCTGATACTGGTAGGTCTCGTTGGCACTCTGCTGCCGGTGATGCCTGGTGCCCTGCTCGTCTTTCTGGGCATGTTCGCCGGAGCCTGGGCCGACGACTTCAGCCGTGTCGGCTGGGCCGTGCTCGGAGTCCTTGCGATCCTGACGGTTCTCTTCTACGTCCTCGACTTCCTGGCCGGTGCCTACGGAGCTCGCCGTCTCGGAGCCAGCCGTTGGGGGGTAGTCGGTGCCATCCTCGGCGCCCTGGTCGGAATGTTCTTCGGCTTCATCGGTGTCGTGGTCGGACCCTTTGTCGGCGCGGTCGTTGGGGAGTTGCTGGCCCGCCGGGGCCTGCTCGAAGCGAGCCGAGCTGGCGCTGGCGCCTGGATCGGCCTGGTGCTGAGCGTCGCCGCCCGCCTTGCCCTGATCTTCGCAATGCTCGGGATCTTCGTGGTCGCCTATCTCTACTGAGTATCAATGACCGAAGTACCAGAGCACTTCTACACCCAGTCCGCGGTTCTCCCCTACCGCATTCTCGACGGTCGGGTAGAGATTCTCCTGGTCTCATCCCGACGCAAGAAGCGCTGGGTACTCCCCAAGGGCGTCGTCGAACCAGGTTTGAGCGCCGTCGATTCGGCAGTCAAGGAGGCCTGGGAGGAAGCTGGTCTCGAAGGCCTCGCCACAGCGCACACCGTTGGCACCTACCGCTACGAGAAATGGGGTGGGGTCTGCACAGTGCAAGTCTTCCCCCTGCAGGTGGAGCGACTCTCCGAGAGTTGGCCCGAAAGCACTCGTGATCGTCGTTGGTTCGCACCGCAAGAGGCAGCTCGCAGAGTCCAGGAGCCCGATCTGAAGCGGCTCATGACCCGGTTCGCCGAGAGCCTTCTGGCCGCTCGACCCGATTGATACAATCCCCGATCGTCCGAACATCAACACCTGAGGAGGCGCCATGAATCTTCGAGGACTCATCCTGGCCACATCCGTTTTGATGCTTGTTGTTCTGCCCGTCGTTCTGCAAGCCGGCGAATACAACGCTGTCGTCGAAATTGGCGCACCAATGCCGCAGTTCTCCGACTTGCCTTCAACTGATGGGACAACCCTCTCTTACGCCGATCTGAAGGAGGAGGTTGTAATCCTCGTCTTCCTCGCCAATCACTGTCCTTGGGTCAAGGGGATGGACCCGGATCTGATCGAGCTCGGAGAGGCCATTCAGAGCGACAAGGTCCGCATCATCGGCGTCAGCGTGAATCATCGCGAGGATGATCGACTGCCCGCGATGAAGAAGCATGGAGCCGAGGCCGGCTACAACTTCACCTACATCTACGACGAGAGCCAGCAACTCGGCAGAGAGCTGGGTGCCACCAGGACTCCCGAATACTACGTCTTCAACAAGGATCGCGAGCTCGTCTACATGGGTCTCCTGCACAATTCACCGGCTTCGAAACGGCAAGACGGCACTATCAACTACACCGAGGGCGACCCCACGCAGTTCTATGTCGCGGACGCGGTCAAAGCGCTTCTGGCCGGCCAGGAGATTGCCGTTGCCGAGACCCGCGCTCATGGCTGCTCTGTCGAGTACGCGCAGGACTGACGCCGATGAGAACTCGGCGCCTCGCAGCGGCTCTGGCCGTGGCCACCTGCTTCGCTGTCGGCTGTGGATCCGAACCCGAACCGGCTCAGACAGCAGCCGGGACTGGCGCACCTGAAGCCGTCAAGCCCTCTCAGTGGAAAGCCACTCTCGAGCCCGTGAGCTTCGAAGGTTGGCAGGAAGAGCTGCACTCGCTACAGGGACAGATCGTGGTGGTCGACATGTGGGCCACCTGGTGCCTGCCCTGCATCGAGAGGTTCCCTCACATGGTGGAATTGTCCACGGAATTCGCCGATCAAGGCGTCGAGTTCGTATCCCTGTGCCTCGACGACAGAGACGATGCAGATGCTATCGAGCTCGCCAGGAAGTTTTTGACCGAGCAGAAGGCGACGTTTCCGAACTACCTGATGGATGAGGTCGTGACGCACGCCTTCGAGAAGCTCGACTTGCTTGGAATTCCAGCCGTCTTCATCTATGGGCCTGACGGGGTTCTCCGCTATCGACTCACCGGAGACGATCCCAACAACCAGTACACCGACGCAGACGTCGCCGACGCGATCGAAGAGCTCCTGGCCGCCAGCTGAGACAAGAATTCCCACGGCCCCCTTGGCCGAAGGCGGCGAACCGCAGTCCCCAAGGACTCTGCGGCTTCGGGCGCCCCCATCCCAGGTCTGGTGAGACCCATAATTGACTAGGACAACGTGGTTGCTTACCATGGGCAAAACCTGGGGCAGCAAAAATGGACGATTCGCCTGATGCCAGCGGCGTGCATGACGCCCTCCCGGCTCGCACCTTGGGAGCCATTGTCGAGCATGCCGGCGACATAAACCCTGTACTCAAGTCGGATCTCTCGAGAGGCGACTGGGTGGTCGTCGTCACCAAGAACTCCACTTACTCGATCTGTTTCTTGGGCGGCGAGTCATACTCCGTGGCCGGTGGATGGTTCGACCAGAACCACGCTGCTCCTCTGACCGTCAATATCAACGGCTGTACATGGGGTGGCAGCGCCATCAAGAGCGACATCCTCGCCGCTCCCGGCCTCTTCCTGGAGTTTGGCAATCGGGTCAGGACCACCCGCATTCAGCAGGTGACAATTCACCACGGTGATGTCCTCCCCACCTTCAACTGAACCTCCCTCCCTCACTCCCCTCTCTTTCGTACCCGAGTACCTCCTGTCATCTCTCGAGTCCGTGGCGCGCGATGGCCAAGCCACCGCATACCCGACTGGACTGCGCCGTTCCGGTCGGTGAAAGGGTAGTGTTGATAGTCCACAGTGCTCCGGTGCGCCGGCATGCAGAATGCTAGAAGGACCTCCAGCAGGCTTCGCATTTCGACCAAGGGAGGATCTCATGCCATTACAAGCCAAGCCGTCACTTCTGCTCGCGTTGCTACTCTCAGGCTCGTATCTGCTGCTGTCTACGTGCGGGGTCAAGAACCAGGACGAGGTGAGCAGCCGGGAAGAAATCCCCACTGAGACGGCGCAATCGCAGCTGACTGCGGATCTTCAGGACACTGAACCTGCAGCAGTTCAGGTCGAGGCGGACTCCGAATCGCCTTCGGCCAGCCCTGTTTCAGTACCTGTTCAACCGCCCCAGCAACCTCAGGCAGCAGCATCGCCAGCGCCGTACTCGCAGGCTCCAGAACCGACTCCTGCCACCGCTCCGAGGCCGAAGCCTCATCCTGTGCCCCTGACGGTAGTGGCGGGCGAGACAATCGATGTCCAGTTTCGGCAGACATTATCGAGCCATACCAGTGAGGTAGGTCAACCGTTCCAAGCTCGGGTCACCAAACCCGTTCTGGTGGGCGAGAAGCTGGTCATACCCGCCGGAGCAACGATCCACGGCAGGGTCATCGAGGCAGAGCCTGCCAAGAAGATTGGCGGCCGTGCCCGCTTGGCCTTGGATTTCGAGACGCTGAGCCTGACCAACGGTGCAACCTATCCCATTGCTGCGGTCTTCTCCCAGAAAGGCAAGAGCCAGACGGGGAAGGACGCCGCCATCATCGGCGGTGCCACCCTGGGAGGGGCAGTGCTCGGCAAGCAAGTAGGCGGAGACACGGGAACGATCATCGGTGCAGTGGCTGGGGGCATCGGCGGAGCCTTCGCAGCCAAGAAGACGAAAGGCAAGCCCGTCGAGGTCCCGGCTGGAACCGAAATGATCCTGGAGTTGACACAACCGATCACCATCGACGTTCTACCCTGAGCTTCGTATAGGTAGCGCTGCTGCCAGATTCGCCCAGCGCCTCTCCAACCCACCCTTCGGGGTGGTCTAAGCAGTCCTCCCTTCTGCTAGCTTGATTCGGCGGGCGCAGTGACAGGCTGCGCCGACTTCAGGCAGTTTGGAACCAGTCGATTTCTACATCGGCAACTCGATGTAATTTCTTCAACGGTGAGAGGGACGAGGCAATGAGCTTACAACCCCGTGTTCGATGGTTCAGCGAGAAGGAACGAGAGAAGATCGTCGAAGAGGCTGTCGAGGTTCTCGAACGCGTCGGCGTCTTTGTGGAGAATGACGAAGCGATCGAGCTCCTCGATGGTGCCGGCGCCAAAATCGACCGGAGCATGGGAAGAGTCTTGATTCCGGCGCCAATGATCGAGTCGGCCCTGCAAAGCGCTCCCAGCCGCATCCAGGTCTTCGACCGCAACGGTGCGATGACCATGGATCTCGGAGGCGACCGAGTCCATTTCAATCCCGGTTCGGCAGCTCTACGGGTCTTCGACTACCAACTGGGCAAGGCGAGGACACCTGTAACGTCGGATGTCGTCGCTTTTTCTCGTCTGACAGACGCGCTCCCCAACTACGCAGCCCAGAGCACTGGAGTCATCCCCGGGGACGTGCCTGAGGATCTCGCCGACCGCTATCGTGTCTACATCGGGCTGCTCTCCTCGACGAAGCCGATCGTCACCGGCACCTTCGAGAAACGCGCTTTCCGGGTGATGCACGACATGCTCTCTGCGGTTCGTGGTGACGCGGAAAAGCTGCGGGAGAAGCCTCTTGCCATCTTCGATTGCTGTCCTTCGCCTCCGCTGATGTGGAGCGACCTCACCGCCCAGGCCCTGATCGATTGCGCCAAGACCGGCGTCCCCGCCGAGCTCGTCTCCATGCCCTTGACCGGTGCCACCTCGCCGGTCACCCTGGCGGGCGCGATAACACAACACTGCGCCGAGAACCTCAGCGGCATCACCATTCACCAGCTCGCCAGGCCCGGCTCGCCCATTATTTACGGAGGCTCACCCGCATTCTTCGACATGCGCAAGGGCACCACCCCCATGGGGGCCGTCGAGACCCAGATGATCGACGGCGCCTATGCGGAGATTGGCAAACACCTCAACGTTCCGACGCACGCCTACATGGCGATGAGCGACTCGAAGGTGGTCGACTTTCAGGCCGGAATGGAAAGCGCCATGGGAGCGACCCTTGCCGCAGTGAGCGGCGTCAACAACGTCTCCGGACCGGGCATGCACGATTTCGAAACTTGTCAAAGCCTGGAGAAACTCGTCCTGGATCACGAGATCTGTGGATTGGTCCTACGGTTGGCAGCGGGTATCGAGCTGCGCGATGACCCCATCGCGCTTCCCATCCTGGAAGAAGGCCTAGTCGCCAAAGAATTCCTATCGTTGGAGCACACTGCCAAGTGGTTCCGGCAGGAAGGCTACTATCCCAGTGATGTGATCGATCGCGCCACGCTCGGCGAATGGGAGGCGGCCGGTGCGAAGGACTCGGCCACCCGTGCCAGCGAGCGGGTACTGTCGATCCTGACACGGCACGAACCAGAGCCTCTCGATGCTTCTGTGACAACCTACCTCGAGGAGATCATGCAGAGCGAGGCCCGGGAGGCCGGCGTAGACGGCTTGCCCGAATTGGCGATGGAATCGAGATACTCCGAGCCAGTAGCGACCGCTTCGAAGACTTGACGGAGGATCGCCGCTCTCGATGCGCGAGCCACGCGGCGATGCACCCAAAGAGCTACCCGTTCACCGCGGCTCCGCGTGAATTTGTGAAGTCCACCACGGAGAACCTAAGATCAACTCCGCTACACTAGAGCTGGAGCCAAATCCGTGGATCTGAATACACCTGGTGATCCTCAGCTGCAGGAGGCCCTGGAACAGCTGCAGCAGTACCTATCCGACGAGATTCCGCCGTTGTTCTTCGCCTCTTCGGCCGAGGTGTTGCTGGGTAGCCCTCCAGAACAGGTGGCAGGGGGAATGGCGGCCTGGGCCGCGGGTCAGATCAAGCCCCTGCCGATTGCTGACTATCTATTTCACGGTGCCAAGAAGCTCCACCTTCTCGGCGAGCTGGGGCTCATCCCCAAGGAAGCGGTCGAGCAGTTTCTCGTCACTCTCAGGCCGGCCCTGATTTCGGTTTGCCCGATCGAGGACCAGAAGAGTCTCGCCGCCGACCTGGATCGGATTCATCTCGGCGTCGCTGTTGGCGGTGCGACCGTTGACGTCATCTACCGCAGCGCTGACCGATCCGGACGGGAGGATCAACCAACCCGCACCAGGATCAGGCCTGCGGACCAAGGGAGTCTGGACGACGGCCTTGTTCCGTCAGCCGCCGTCGGAACCGAGTTGCGACGGCTGAATCATCTGCTGCGACGTCTGGAGGTCAAGTCTCCGAGCGGCCCCATCCACGTCGCCGGCCATGCACAGGCTGGAGGCAACCGGGCCGCCGCCGAGGCCCTGACGCAGGCGACCACCGGCGCCCACAACGCTGCGGAGCTCCAGCAGTTCCTGACCGAGCTTCAGAAGCGGGGCCTACCCGCGACCCCTGATGGACTGATGAAGATGCTCGCCGCTCAACTGCCGGACTGGGCAGCGCCTGCTGCCGCACAGTCTGCATCTTCCCCAGCCGAAGAATCCGGCTCTTCCCCTCTTGGTGCGGTCAGGGCGATGCGGAAATTCATCGGTCTCGCCAAAGACCAGAACGAAGGCCTGGAGCGTTACGACGAATTGGTCAGTACCGCGGTCAATGAGTTCAATAGCGGATCTCTGGGCCGCGCCGTAACCCTGCTCGATTTGGCCGAGAGAATGGCAGCCGAAAAGGTGGTAGATGGGGCGTACGTCAAGGGAGTGCAGCGACGAGGCCGAAGCATGATCGACGAGTCGCGACTGCGATCCTTTGCCGAGCAGCAGGATCAACATCACCTGCTGCGGAGATTCCTTCACTTCTTTCCAGAGCTCGGTCCGGATGCACTGCTCGCCGAGCTCGAGGAGGAGCAGAACCGGGATCGGCGGCGGTACCTTCTCATGCTCTTGGCGGCGCAGGGCGAGGCGACTCGCCAGGCCGTCATGGACGATCTCGGCAAGGAGGCCAGCGGCTCAGCGTCCTTCCCCTGGTACTACCGCCGCAACCTCGTGCATCTCCTGCGAACTCTCCCCAGGACGCCAGGTCAGGAGATCGATCCCGAGATCGACATGATGGTCAGATTATCGGACCTCAGTGGTGAGGTGCCCCTGGTTCGGGAAGCCCTCATCGCCCTCGGGCAGATCCAGCACGAGCGAGTCGTCACCAACCTGTCGGCTCGGCTCGGCGAGCTCGAAGACGCGCTTCTCGGAGTCAAGGAACTGCCCCACGAAGCCGATCAGCTGATCGCCCTCGTAGATTCCATTTCCCGGTCTCTTCTGCGTCAGGACAGTGCCGATGCCCGCCGCAGCCTCGTTTCTCATGGCCTGAAGCGACAAGCAGCTCTCGGCGACACTCTCGAGCGCCTGGCTCGGCTGTCCGGGCAGGATCTCTCGAAGGAAGCCGACCTGGTCGATCGGATCATCACTGCCCTGCGGGCGGAGTTGCCGAAAAAAGTCCTCGGCATGACTCTCAAGAGCCAGCGGAAGGTTCGCAACCTCGAACACCTCATCGAATCCCTGGGCTCTACCGATCTGCCCACCGTGCGGGACGTCCTATCGGAAATTGCAGCCGACTTCGAGGGCGAGCCCTTCGCCGAGATTGCTTCTACGACCTTGAAACAGCTTGGTGGACCGGCCGCGCCAACGACCACCCAGGACGCCCCCGATGTCACACTCTCCGGTGATCTCGGCCTCTTCGGCCTCCCCAACCTGCTGCAGAATCTGGCCGAATCGCAAATCGGCGGCATCCTGCTGGTCTATGGCAGCGACGGCAGCGTTGCAGCCGAGCTGGCCCTGGAAGAAGGACGTCTTCGCCGTGCACGGGCAGGGAAGTTGAAAGGGAGGGACGCTGTCTACCGTTTGCTCGAGGACCCGGCGCCCGGGCGATTCGTTCTGGAGGAGGATACCGCCGCCGAGCCAGGAGACTTCGGAGAGGGCGCAGTCGTGCCCATTCCGGACCTGTTATTCGAAGGCATACGACGGTTCGACGAGTTCAATCGTGCCGCCGCTCTGGCTCCTGACGACGCCCGATTCAAGAAAGGGCCGAAGTCACCATCGCAGCTCGAGGAGGAGTCCGACGGCGAGCTGGTTCGCGAGGTCTGGCGACGAGCTGCTGCCGGATTCTCACCCCTCGAGTGTGAGTCGGAGATCGCGGTGGATCGATTCCGTGTGCGCCGCCTCTTCGAGCACTGGATCGCTGAAGGGTCTCTCGAGGCACTGGATCTCAACCCGCCAGACCCGACCTCCGGCGGGAACGGCGATTCACCCACCACCTAGCTGTCGCCGGCAGCCTTCTTCCCAAATTGGCACTTGTTTGGGTCTCGGCCCTGATCACCAGGACCGAAGGCCGTCGTCTCATCCGGCCACTGATCGTGTAGCATTCCTAGACGTGATCAAGCTGGAACCATGAGGCGCAGGGTGACGGAGGCAGGAGGAAGTTGTGTTGAACTCGATGATCTCTCTTTTCAAGCGGTGCATTCTTGTTTTCTTCGCGGTTGGAGCTCTCAGCTACGGCTCTGAGGCCATGGCGCAAAAGCCCGGGCTCTTCGAGCTCTGGGTCGGCCACGAGCTGGTGGACTGTCCCAGCGACCCTGCCCGCCTCTGCTATCAGACAAAGGCGGAGCAGTACGACGACTGGAGTGTCTTCGAAGGTAGCATCAGCAACTTCTACTACCGGGAAGGTGTCGCCTACATTCTGTTGGTCGAATTGGATCCAGCGATGGGCGAAAGCGAGCCTCAACGAACCCGGTACAAGGTCGTTCAGGTCCTCGAAGAGTTCGAGACCTTCGCCGAGCCAGCGATCTCGGACCGCAGAGCGACCGAAGTCGAAGAGCTTGCCGTACCGGAGGTAACTTCGGAACCACTCGCCTCCCCGCCAGCTGCTCCCGTCGAGACGCCCGCGATCGAACCTGAAACCGCCCCGGCTCCACCAGTGGCTGCGGCAGCACTCCCCACAACGGCGTCCGAATCGACGCCAGCTACCGTCCCTGCCGAGGAGCAGATCGTCGCCACCGAGCCGACTCCGCCAACCACAGCGACATCGGCTGTCGTGCCTGCCGAGAGGCCAGTAGCTATCTCCGCATCGAGTCCGTCCAGTACCTCGACCGTCAATGGGAAGTCGATCATGGGCACATTGACCATTGGCTCCGGGATCGAGGCCCGCTCCTTCACTCCTTGCGGCGAGGAAGCGAGCATCTGGATCGAAGACGACAGCGGTCAGGAGTTGTGGAAGGTCTATCGGAGTGGGGTTTCGGCTCCCAACCTGCCGCTCTTGATTCATTTCCGCGGGGCTATGGGGCCTGCTCCAGCGTCGGGCTTTGGCGCTCACTACGCCAGGCAGGTCACCGTCATCGAGCTTCTGAAAGCCGACGCCCAGAACACGGACTGCGCTGTGATCGCAGACAGCGCTAGTCAACCACCCCCCACGGCGCCCACACCTCCGAAACCGTCTCCATCTGTCGTTCCCGACTCCGACCCATCTCGGATCGCCATTGCAGGCGGACCGCCAGTCTGGACCGTGAACATCGAGGCCACGGGAATCGTCTACGCGAGTCCAGCGGCGGGCGATTCCATCCGTTTTCCCTACGCCATTCCGAAGCGTTCGGCAAATGGCGAAACCTACGTCACTTCGGTGGCCGGCGACCCACCTCACAATCTCAAGGTGGTGATCAACCAAGAACCCTGCCCCGATCCCGAGACTGGCGTTCGCCGCGACCTCACCGCCTATGTCACCCTCGATGGACGCTGGCTGCGGGGCTGCGTACGTTAGGGAACTCCGATTCCGGCTCGCTGAGGCCCGCCGCCGAGATCCACTGCTCTGAGGGCGACCCCGACCCTGTCGATCGGCTCGCATATACTCGTGCGTCAACGCCGGGTAGCAGATAGGCGAGCCGGCACCCATTGAACTCGGGTCGACCCCCGATGAACCGGTGAGAACTTGTGACGAGAGTGACAGCGCACGCCACCAACACTGAGCTATCCTTACGCCGCCCGATCATGATGCGTCGTATCCTCCTACTCCTGACCGGAGTCGTGTTCCTTCTCCCAGTGCTGGGTTGCCGGAGCAACCCACCCTCCTCCTCAGTCCAGGTCTTCTACTCGCCCTCCGAGGGACAGTCGCCACCGGAAACAATCGCTGAAGAGGCGGCAGGACCGGAGGACTCCACGGCAGACCGACAGGATGAGGAGGGCGATGCCTTCGCGCTGCAGCCCGGCGAGCCCATCGAGTCAGAGATCCTCGGCGATTCCGACTTCCCGGATGAGATCGTCGATGGGTCCTCTTCGATCGCAGCCGACCACGACCAGAGTGTGGCGCTGTTGCAGGACTCGCTCGAGGCCTACGAGTCGGCGGATATCTTCTGGAAGCAGGGCAACTTCGACGATGCCTTCGCCGCCCTCGACCGGGCCTACGAGCTCATGGCCGCAGCGCCGCTGAACGGCGATCCCCTGCTAGCACAGGAGAAGGAAGATCTTCGCCATTTGATCTCTCGCCGGGTGATCGAGATCTATGCCTCCCGACAGACGGCCGTCGGCGATGTCGCTCGATCGATTCCGATGGTTCTCAACGAGTACGTCGAGCGTGAGATCAAGAGCTTTCAGGGCCCCGAACGGGACTTCTTCCTCGAGTCCTACATCCGATCCGGGCTCTATCGACCCATGATCCTCGAGGAGCTGAAGAAGGCCGGACTGCCGGAGCAGATCAGTTGGCTACCGCTTGTCGAGAGCGGCTTCAAGGTGCGAGCCCTCTCCCGCGCTCGGGCATTGGGACTCTGGCAGTTCATCTCCTCGACTGGCTACCGATATGGCCTGGAACGCTCCTGGTGGATCGACGAGCGGATGGATCCCGAGAAGGCCACGATCGGGGCCATTGGGTACCTGACCGACCTTCACAACCTTTTTGGCGACTGGTTGACCGCCCTGGCCGGGTACAACTGCGGCGAGGGTAACGTGCTACGCGGGATCAACAGCCAAAGCCAAGGGTACTTCGATCAGTTTTGGGACATCTACACTCGGCTGCCCCGCGAGACCCGTCGCTATGTGCCCCGCTTTCTTGCCGTGCTGCAGATTGTCAGTGATCCTGCAGCCTACGGCTTCGACCTTCCGGAACCGGCAGCTCCACTCGAATGGGAAACTCTCGAGATCGAGCGCTCTGCCGAGCTCACCGCTCTCGACCAGGTCTTGGGGTTGTCAAGCGGAACTCTCGCGGCACTGAACCCGGAGCTACGGCGTCAGGCCACTCCGACCGATCCCTATGAAGTCAAGGTTCCCACGGGGCAAGCAGAGTACCTGCTGGCCAGCTTGGACCAGGTGCCCGAATGGGACGCACCCTCGACCTCCTACACGGTCCATCGAGTACGCAGAGGCGAGACACTCTCCGGAATCGCTTCTCGGTACGGCACCAGCGTGCGGACGCTGATGGACATGAACAATCTACGCAGCGCCAATAGGATCGGGACGGGACAGCAATTGCAGGTGCCTGAGGGCCGTCCCAGGGCAACCTACGCGTCGAATCCCATTCCTCCAGGCCAGGAGATTCAGTACACCGTTCGAGGTGGCGACAGTCTCTGGCTCCTCGCCAGTCGCTACGGCACGACGATTGACCGCCTCAAACGCGACAACAACCTGTCCAGCACCATGCTCAGGCCAGGGCAGTCACTCAGAATACGCAGCGCCTCGGCGGCACCGACGACGAGCGGCGGCACTTATGTCGTCCAAAGAGGGGACACCCTCGGTCGCATTGCGCAGAGGCAGGGTGTCTCCCTGAGCAGCCTGATGAGTGTCAATGGACTCTCCAAGCGCAGCACGATCTTCCCCGGGCAGCGGCTGTCGATCCCCAACTGAAGCAACTCGCTCGATCGTCGGACCCGATCCCTGAAACTCTGCATGGGATATCGAGCTCGAGAAACGACTGGGACTACCCGCTCAGTACCGCTGCAGGTATCGACCTTGCTCGCGGAAAGCGGTACATTTGGCAGGAGTCGAAGCGAGCCGAGAGATGAAGATTTACGTCGCGGTCACCGACGACCGACTGTTTCAGTTCCTGCGAACCCGTCCAGACCTGGACGAGATCAACTTTCTGCAACCGGGAGGTCGGAGACGATTCCAGGCACTGACACCTGGAGAGCCATTCCTGTTCAAGCTGCACAGTCCCCGCCCCTTCATTGTCGGCGGAGGATTCTTCGCCCATTCATCCTTGCTGCCTGCGAGCCTCGCCTGGGAGGTATTCGGTGAGGGCAACGGTGCCGTCACTCCGGAGGCCCTCAAGAGGCGCATCCAAAGATATCGACGGGAACCCTCGAAGCGGGGCGAGGACTACGACGTCGGCTCGATCGTCCTCGAGAGGCCGTTCTACTTCGACGAGGCCGATTGGCTGGAGCCGCCGAAGGATTTCTCCAAGAGCATCGTGCAGGGCAAGGTATACGACACTGCGAAACCTGCCGGGAAGTCTCTGTGGGAAGACGTTCGAAGCCGCATGTCCGCCCTGCATATCGGGCGAATACTCGAGCCCCAGGCAGAGATGTTCGGTGAACCCCCGCTGGCCCCTCCCAGATTGGGTCCTGGAGCCTTTCGGATCCTGGTCACAGACGCCTATGAGCGGCGTTGCGCCATGACCGGAGACCCGACTCTGCCCGCTCTCGAAGTCGCACATATCCGCCCTCCAGCGCAGGGTGGGCTCCATCGCGTCGACAATGGCCTGCTTCTGAGGTCCGATTTGCGCCGACTCTTCGACCGTGGGTATCTGACGCTCACTGATGACTACCAGATCCGGGCGAGTCGCCTTCTGAGTCGCGACTATGCCGGTTCCGATGTCTACCTCACCCTCGACGGAGCTTCCATCACGACTCCAGAAACGCTCGAGCATCGACCTCGACCGGCCTTTCTGGATTGGCATCGGCGTAGGGTTTTTCACGGTTGACAGCCTTCCCCAAGACCTCAGCGACGACGACGGGCCAGGGACTGGTCTGCTGTCGCAGGACCGAGCCCGTCCGGCGATAGGCCACAGCCCGAGAGAAAGGCAGTGATCCATTGAAGAAGAAGACTGCTCCCCCTGCGCCTCCACGCCGCGCCACCGCCAAGAGCATGGCGGCACGGCAACGGGAGATTTCGGTCAGCGAGTTCTTTACCAAGAACCGACACCTCCTGGGGTTCGATTCCCCGACCAAGGCTCTCCTCACCACCATCAAGGAAGCGGTCGACAACTCCCTGGACGCCTGCGAAGAGGCTGGGATCCTGCCCAATCTGGAAATCGCGATTCATCCGGTCGCCGAGAGTCGTTTTCGCGTCGAGGTGAGAGACAACGGACCGGGAATCGTCAGAGCTCAGATCCCGAAGATCTTTGGCAAGTTGCTGTACGGCTCGAAGTTCCATCGCCTTCGACAGAGTCGCGGCCAACAGGGAATCGGCATCAGCGCCGCCGGCATGTACGGCCAGCTGACGACCGGCAAGCCCATCGTCATCGAGAGTCGAACAAGTCGGAGAAAGCCCGCTCATCGCTACGAGTTGGTCATCGACACCCTGCGCAACCAGCCGGTCATCAAAAAGGACCTCGAGGTCGAGTGGGACACTGCGCACGGCACTCGGGTCACGATCGAGCTCGAAGGCACCTACAAGAAGGGTAGGCACGGAGTCGAGACCTATCTTCGCCAGACAGCACTGGCCAACCCTCACGTCGAGATTCACTTTCAGGGGCCCGGCGAAGAGGATGTTCTCGTCTTCCGGCGCGCCTCGGTGCACCTGCCAACCGAGGCTCTGGAAATTCAGCCCCACCCCTATGGAGTCGAGGTCGGTCTACTTCTTCGCATGCTGAAAGAGACTCAGGCACGACGATTGAACACCTTCCTCCAAACCGAATTCAGTCGCATCGGTCCGACCCTCGCACAGCGGATCGTGGACGGCGCCGAGCTACAGCCGAAGAGCTCCCCGAAACGGATCACCGCTGAGGGCGCTGAGAAACTTGTCGCCTCGATTCGCCAAGTGCGAATTCCCGCACCGCCAACCAACTGCCTTTCGCCGATCGGCGAAGACCGATTGCTGGCCAGTCTGAAAGAGCAGATCGAGGCCGATTTCTATGCCGCCGTCAGCCGCTCGCCTGCCGTCTACAGAGGCAATCCCTTTCAGGTCGAAGTCGCACTGGCCTATGGTGGAGAGCAGCCTGCAGACAATCTCATCTCCCTCTATCGATTCGCAAATCGGGTCCCCCTGCTCTACCAGCAGGGTGGGTGTGCTCTGTTCAAGAGCGTCCTATCCACCAATTGGAAGGCCTACGGTCTCCAACAGAGCAGAGGTGCCCTACCCAGTGGACCGATGATCCTCATGGCCCATGTTGCCAGCGTATGGGTCCCCTTCACCAGTGAAAGCAAAGAAGCCGTCGCCGGCTACGACGAGATCATCCGCGAGATGAAGCTCGCCTTGCAGGAGCTCGGGCGAAAACTCTCCCAGCATGTAAAACGTGCGCAACGCCGCCGGGATGCGGACCGCAAGAGGGCCTACATCGAACAGTACATCCCTCACATCGGCATCGCTCTGCAGGACATTCTGGGGTTGAGCAAGAAGCAGGAAGCCGAGATCGTCGACACGCTCACCGCCACCCTGGCCCGCAGCCGAAAGATGTAGATCCCCGGATTGAAACACCTAAGTCTCGTCATGATGATCGAGCTCTACCCAAGGAGCCTTTGATGCCTTCCAAGACGTCTTCCAAGCCGGCCGCCTCATCGGTGGCCAAACGAATCCGCGCCGAAGCTAGCGGCATCCGCACCAAGATCCTGCAACGCAAGACCCCGTCCATGAAGTTTCCGGTGCGCAGCTTGTCCAACGTCATCTACCGGCCCAAGAAAGGGCATTTCGAGATCAAAGGCCGCAAGAAGGAACGCACGCTCACTGTCGGCACAGTCAAGACCTTTGCGCAGACTCTTCGCATGATGGCCTTCAGCAAGGAGCTGGTCGAAACCGACGATATCGCCACCAAGAGAGAGGCCTACTACGTCAGCAAGAACTGGGACGATGCCCGATTCAACGAACAACCGGAGAGTGACACGGTCATCGACGATGTCGAAGCACTCTTCGGCGTCAATCGCGAACAACTCGGCTTCATCCCGGAGGAAAAGGGAGGCGATGTCGCTGGCCAGCTCGTCGTCATCGACCACGATCGGGAGACCGGTGAGAGTCTCCGCATCGACTGCACGCGCTTCGGAAGTGGCGCCTACTCCATCCCCATTTCGGTCGAACAGCTCAAATTCGAGACCAGCGCGGAGTTCATCCTGGCCATCGAGACGGCTGGCATGTTCCAGCGGCTGGTCAAGCACGCCTACTGGCGCTCGGCGAACTGCATCCTCATCTCCCTTGGGGGAGTACCGACGAGAGCTTGCAGGAGGTTCATTCGACGTCTCGCCGACGATCACCACCTACCCGTGTATGTCTTTGTCGACGGAGATCCCTACGGTTACAGCAACATCTACCGAACTCTCAAAGCGGGCTCGGGCAATGCCGCTCACCTGAACGAGTTCTTCTGCGTCCCCCAGGCACGGTTCCTGGGTGTCACACCTGACGACATCGAGGAATACGACCTGCCCACGCATCCATTGAAGGACGTCGATGTCAAACGAGCCAAAGATGCGCTGAAGAATGATCCCTTCATCCAGCATCACCGCCTCTGGCAGGAGGCGCTCCAGAAGCAGATCCGCATGGGCGTTCGCGTCGAGCAGCAGGCTCTCGCCAAACACGGTCTCAACTTCGTGATCGACGAGTACCTGCCGCGCAAGATGGCCAACAAGAAGGCCTTCTTGCCCTGACTGATGGAAGAGTCTCTCCTGTCGTCCTTCGATCCGTGTCGAACGCAGTTCTATTATCAGGCCAACACAGTACCGACCTTGTTAAGACCGTCCTCAGTAGTCTGGTAACCGGCTGGCTTCTCAACGACCAGACCTGCTGCCAGCATTTCCCTCAGACTGGCTCGCACCTTGAACAGAGGAATTCCCAACTCCCTGGAGATCGTATCTGGCGACACGGGCTCGGTCGCCAGCTTCAGGAGCTCGAGCCCCGAGCTCGAGAGACTCCCGTCTGAATTGACACAGGCCACTACCCGGCCTCCGGCAGTTCCTTCGTGCAAAAGTACCAGTCCTTGCACTCCACCCCCTCTGTCTGCACTCTCTCTTCAGCCGCCTCCTGGGTTTGTGGTGGCGGAATGATCACTCTGTCCCCAGGCTGCCAGTTGGCTGGCGTCGCGACGCCATACTCGTCAGCGGTCTGCAGGGCCTTGATGAGACGAATGATTTCGTCGATATTCCTGCCGGTGGTCAGTGGGTAATAGATCATGGCCCGCAAGATCTGCTCGGGATCGATGACGAAGACACAGCGTGAGGTCTCGGTCTTGCTCTCTCCAGGCATGATCATGCCGTAAAGAGTTGCCACTTCCTTGCTCAGATCAGCGATGACCGGGAACTCGACCTTGATCCCCATCTTCTCTTCGACATTGCGCACCCACGAGATGTGGGAGTAGACGCTATCGATAGAAAGGCCCAGCAACTCCGTGTTGAGCTGCCGCAAAGCCCCTTGGGCCTTGGCAAATCCGATGAACTCGGTCGTACAGACCGGAGTGAAATCCGCCGGGTGGGAAAACAGCACCAGCCAACTGCCTTTGAAATCCTCCAGCCGCAAGGTGCCATGGGTCGTTGGAGCCTCGAACTGGGGAGCCGCGTCGCCAATTCTCGGCAGGCGAGGCGCTACTGTGGCGATCGCGAAATCGTTGACATCCATTGGGTTGTTCTCCTTTCGATCCATCGAGAAATCAGCGGGGGCAGAGCTTGCGGGGTAGATCCTCTACCCGTCTATCTTCCCATCCTAGTCAGAGGCACGGTAACCCGCAATAGTCCAGAGTCTTGATGCAGTCACCACAGTCCTCATCGGAGCCACTCCTGGGAGGGTCTGCGCACCCCCTGCCGTCGTTTCACGGCGTGAAACGAGCCACGACCAGAGTCAGGTCGTCGGATTGGCTCACATCGCCCTTGAACCTGGAAACCTCGTTCAGGATCGAGTCTCGGATCTGTCGCGCCGAGTTTCGGCGACCGGTGCGCTCGACTTCCCGCCGCAACCGGTCCTCCCCAAAGCCTTCTTCGTGGAAGTCGCGGACCTCCAGAACACCGTCCGTATGAAAAACCAGGACATCACCGGGTTCCATCGACTGCTCAACGACCGCGAATTCGGGCTCGAGCTGAGTACCCAAAGGAAGGCCACTCGACCCCAGAAGACCAGCCTTGCCTGTCGAAGCGTCGAGACGCACCAACGGAGGATGGCCCGCATTCGCAACCGTGAGCCGCCGGGTCTTCGCGTTCAGCACAGCGATTTGCAGAGTTACGAACATCCGCCTGGGAGCCGTTTCGCGAACCAGGCGATTGAGGCGCTCTAGCACCTCCACGGGTGAGATCAGATTCTCTCGCAAGAGGTAGAGACCACTTCTGACACCGGAGAGGACTAGTCCACTGGCCATGCCGTGCCCTGCAACATCGCCAATGACCACTGCCAGCACGGAATCGGTGACCTTGAAATGCTCGAAATAGTCGCCGCCCACTTCCGACGCCGGCAGAGAGACGCCTGAAAAGTCGAGCCACTCCATGTCCGGATCGTGACGCGGCAGCATACTCAACTGCATTTCGCGGGCCGAGTTCAACTCGTCCCTCATGCGTGACTGCTCTCTCTCGCGCAGCAGCTCGGCCCGCCAGTCCCTGATAAACCGCTCGACTCTGCGGCGGGTGAAGCGCTGGCTCATGCCGAAGACCGCACTCGACCACGCCAGGGCACCGATCAGCATGCCGACACGAGAGCCGGCCTGAGGTGCCAAATCGCTGGTGATCACCACCCAGATCGTGGTCGCCAAGAAGATGCTCAGCAGTGCGAGGTACTCGTACCAGCGAAGGCGAAACACCAAGAGCAGACTTGGAAAGAGAAACCCGGCAAAGGCGTACACGGCACCGGGTTCCTCCAGCGTTCGGGCGAAGACCAGAAGCACGAGGACCAAATAGATCCCGAGGATCGGCCGCAAGTTATCGTGCAGAAAGTGAGTTCTTCGGGCCACATAGATACTCAAGGTCGCCAATAGGGCGCCGCCCCAAATTCCGGCCTGATCGAAGCGATTCTCGCTCAGCAAGACGATCACACCAATGATGAACACCGTACCCCAGGCCAACAGCATCTGCTTGAGAACATTGAAGTTCCCCCCGTCGAGATACTGCTTCACCGCTTGCCTCTCCGGCAGGCGAATGAGCTCGTGAAGATTCGTCCTTCTCACTTGAAAAATCCCCTGGAACCGAAATTTAGAAGCACTTGGTGGACGCTCGGCAGTCTAACCGATTCACCCGCTCGACTGGTTGACACCTGTCCGCTTGCCACCGGACACCTGACAACCAGTCCATGATCGTTTCCTACGAGGAACGGCCATAAGTGTTTCGTGGACAACGACTTGTCCACACCAGTTCCATCTGGCACGGGCCTTGCTCGAGAGACCCTCGACAAAGGATCAAGACCATGATTCGCGACGACTCATCCATGGATCGCCCGGTGTCGAACGCGGGCGCCAAGATTCGAAAGCAACTGATCTGGGGTGCCGCCGCGCTCCTCCTCATCGTGCTGGTGGCTCTCTTTCTTCCATCCTGGCGCCGATGGGCCGAATCGGAGACCTCGATCGACATCGCTCGTGTGCGCATGGGCACGGTCACTCGAGGCGATCTCGTCCGCGATGTCGCCGTCGAGGGACGGATCGTCGCAGCATTTCATCCCACTGTTTTTGCTCAGACCGAAGGCATCGCGCGCCTCCGAGTCACGGCCGGCCAGGTTATCGAGCAAGGCCAGGTTCTGGGTCACGTCCAGAGCCCCGAGCTCCAAAGCCGAGCTCGCCAGGAAGGCTCGAATCTCCTCTCGCTGCAGGCAGATCTCGACCGGCAACGCATCCTGGCTGAACAGTCTCGGGCTCGATATCGCCAGAGCATCGGTCTCCTCGAGGTCGAGCTCGAAGCGGCTAGGCGGGCCATGGACCGTGCCGAGCGCACCCGCCAAGAGGGACTTCTCAACGCGGTCGAGTACGAGAAGGCCCAGGACGATGTCAAGGTTGCCGAGCTGAAGTTGGAAGTATCCCGCCAACAGGCCATTTTCGAATCCGACTCACTCTCTTTCGAGCTGCAGAACCGAGAATCGCAAGTCGAGCGGCAGCGTCTCTTGGTGGAAGAGCTCGAGAGACAGGTCGATGAGCTGACCATCCGCTCACCGGTATCCGGCCTCCTGTCGCGCCTCCTGATCGGGGACCACGATGCGGTCTCGCCAGGGCAGGGCCTGGTTACCGTGGTCGACCTTTCGGTACTGGAGATCGAGATTCAAGTGCCAGAGAGCTTCGCCGACGAGATCGTCATAGGTACAGATGCAGAAGTTACTTATGAAGGAGAGACCTTCCTTGGCAGCGTAGCCAGCATCTCGCCCGAAGTCGAGGGCAGCCGAGTTCGAGGACGTGTCGCATTCGATGCAGCTCCTCCGACCGGGCTGAAGCAGAACCAACGAGTCCAGGCAAGACTGCTCATGGACACACAGATCGACGTGCTCAAGGTGCCAAGAGGGCCCTTCCTGGAGGCAGGGGGAGGTCGTCAAGCCTACGTGATCGAGGATGGGATCGCTGTGCTTCGCCCCATCCAGGTTGGTGCCGTCAGCCTGGCGGAGGTTCAGATCTCCTCAGGACTCGAGCTGGGAGAACAGCTCATCATTTCCGACACTGCCCGGTTCGAGGGCGCCAAGAGGGTACTCCTGCGGCGCTGAGGCCGAAGCACTCCACCCTATTCGAGGGAGAACCGACATGATTGATATGCAGTCCATTCAGAAGATCTACCGCACAGCGCACGTAGAGACTCACGCCCTGAGCGAATTCAGCCTCAAGATCGAGTCCGGGGAGTTCGTTTCCGTCATGGGTCCGTCCGGCTCGGGAAAAACAACCTTCCTGAACATCGCAGGTCTCCTCGACACTTTCGATCAGGGCACCTATCTACTGGGCGGCGAGGATGTCAGTCGTCTCGCCGATCGGGAGATGTCCCGCATTCGAAACAGCCAGATCGGCTTCATCTTCCAGGGCTTCAATCTCATTCCTGATCTCGATGTTTTCGACAACGTCGACGTACCCCTGCGCTATCGCGGCATGGCCTCGAAGCAACGGCGCCAGGCTATCGAGCAGGCACTCGATATCGTCGGTCTCAGCTCGAGAATCCACCACCACCCCTCTCAGCTCTCGGGTGGGCAGCAGCAAAGGGTTGCCGTAGCCCGCGCTCTCGTAGGCACCCCCAATCTCATACTGGCCGATGAGCCGACGGGAAATCTGGATTCGGCCATGGCCAACGAGATCATGGACATGCTGGAGAAGATCAATGATCTCGGCACCACCGTGGTGATCGTCACTCACGACGCGGAACTGGCAAACCGCACTCAGCGACAGATCTACTTGTTGGACGGCAAGCTCATCGACATCGATTCGCATGAGCAGCACACCCCCCTCTACACACCAGCCGAAAGCCAGGAAGCCGCCAACTTCTAGCCACTGGGAGAACGCACCATGCTCGCTTACCAGATCAAACTAGCCCTCAAGAGCCTGCGTCGCAATCCGGCACTATCCACGCTCATGGTCTGTGCAATCGGGCTCGGCATTGCAGTCTCGAGTGCCTTTATCACTACCTACTACCTCATGGCGGGAGACCCGATCCCGGAAAAAAGCGACCAACTCTTCTATGTGGAAATCGACACCTGGGACCCTGACGACCCCTTCGACGAGTTCCATCCGGACCGCCCACCCAACCAGGTCTCCTATCGCGACATGCGCAGCATCATGGAGAGCAACATCCCCACCTACCAGAGCGGCATGTTCAAGTCCTCTCTGACTGTGCAGCCAGAAGGAGCCGACGACAAACCCTACCGGGCGAGCTCTCGGCTCTGTTTCTCTGGCTTCTTTCCAATGTTCGAGGTCCCTTTCGAATTCGGAGGTCCGTGGGGACCGAGCGTCGATGAGGACCTCGAACCGGTCGTGGTCCTCAGCGCTGAGACCAACCGTCGACTGTTCGGTGGTGAGGACAGCGTCGGGCAGAGGATTCGAATCAACAACCAGGAGTTCACGGTCGTCGGCGTCATCGGGGATTGGCGACCCGACGTCAAGTTCTACGATCTCAACAACAACCCGTTCGGGGAACCAGAAGAGATCTTCATCCCCTTCAACTTTCTCGAGTCGATGGAAATCGCCAGCTCCGGCAACGATTCGAACTGGAAGACCTACGCTCAAAACACCTACCAGGACTTTCTGGAGTCGGAGTCCGTCTGGATTCAGATGTGGGTTGAACTGAATTCCCGCCGGCAAAAGGAAGAGTATCTGGCCTTTCTGGATGCCTATGCCCAGGAGCAAAAGAAGTTGGGGCGCCACGGCAGACCCGTCAACAACGTGCTGCTCTCCGTCACCGACTATATGGTGACGGAAGAGGTCGTCCAAGACGAAGCCAAGATGCTACTCATCATCTCCATCCTGTTTCTCATCGTCTGTTCTGTGAACCTCATCGGAATACTACTGGGGAAGTTCCTGGGGCGAGCCCCGGAGGTGGGCGTTCGTCGAGCACTGGGCGCCAGTCGGCTGTCGGTCTTCCTGCAACACATCGTCGAGTGTGAGGTGGTTGGCCTCCTTGGAGGTGTTCTCGGACTTGGTCTCTCGTGGCTGGCTTTGGAGCTCATCAACCGCCTGTTCGACAACCGCCTCGCCTTTCATCTCGATCTGACAATGGTTTTCGCGGCCTTCATGCTGTCGCTGTTCGCTGGGCTGGTTGCCGGGTTGTACCCCGCATGGCGCATCTGCCGTGTGGCTCCTGCCACATACCTGAAGCTGCAATAGAAGAAAGGACCGCACCATGGAATTAGGCCCCATCTTTCGCGCCCTGATGCACAACAAGTCCCGCTTCTGGCTGATCGCACTAGAGGTGGCCCTTACCCTGGCCATCGTCACCAACTGCATCAACATCATGCTCGACATGCGGTCCGAGTTCCTCAAGCCCTCGGGGATGAGCGAGGACCACCTTCTCGTCGTTGCCACCGAGCCCTTCGCACCCGAGTTCAAGGAAGAGGAGTTTGTCGACTCCCTACGCGCTGAAGACTTGCTCAGGCTGCGCTCGTATCCGGGGGTTGTCGAGGCCGCAGGGTTTCATCAGATCCCCTTGAGTGGCTCGGGAAGCGCCACGAACCGTCGGCCAGCAGGATCGGAGTTAGACACGACGGTGGCGCCAATGTTCGTTGTCACGGAGAGGGCGATTCAAACGCTCGATGTAGAGCTCATCGAGGGTAGAGATTTCACGGCAGCCGACTTCGACTACGACCAAGACGCCTACCAGAACGGCGAGCCGGTGCGTTCCGTCATCCTGAACCGCTCACTGGCTCAGAAGCTCTTCCCTGACGAGAGCGCAGTCGGCAAGGTCATTCAAAACGACAGTGGCGACCGCGGCGAGACTGTGGTTGGTGTCGTCGGCACCCTGCTCAACTCCTGGCCCACTTCACGGTATGGCGATGACACCATGCTCCTACCTGGCAAGCCGGGCAACGAGTACCGAATGAGATACATCGTGAGGGCCGATCCTGGAGCCGCGGACTCCGTATATTCGGAGCTCGAGGACCTCATGCGACGTACCGAGCCCGGCCGCGTCATTACCATTCGGACAATGCAAGAGGTGAAACGACGAGTCTTCGTCATGAACCTCGCACTCATCAAAATCCTCACCGTGGTCATCATCCTTCTGGTTGCGGTGACCTCGATTGGAATCATCGGTCTGACCTCGTTCTCCGTCACCGAAAGAATGCGACAGATCGGCACACGGAGAGCTCTCGGTGCGACACGAGTCGATATCGTGAGACATTTCCTCGTCGAGAATTGGATGATCACCGGCTTCGGTCTCGCCTTGGGCCTTGCCCTGACCATCGGATTGAATGTCGCTTTGACGAACGCCGCTGACGCTCCCAAGATGGACTGGTATCTGCTCGCTGGTGGGCCGATTGCTCTCTGGATCACTGGTATCGTCGCCGCACTGTTGCCGGCGATCCGAGCCTCCAAGGTGGCTCCCGAGATTGCGACACGCACAGTGTGAACCTGCAACCAACAGGAACCTCTCCCGTACCGGTTCAGCAGGGAACCGGAGGACTCGAGACGAGAGCTCTCACACCAGGAGGAAGGCTGCAAGGCAACCACCGGTAGACCATCATCGACGTGAGGCTAGAATCAGCTCGTGAGCGACGTCTCTCCCCTACCCATTCTGATTGTCGACGACCAACCTGCGGTCGTCAAAGCGCTTGAAGTCCTCCTGGACCTGCACGACATCGCTAATCTGAAAGCGTCGTCGCCTGAGGAGGCGCTGCGGATCGCCCGAAGCCAAACCCTTGGAGCGGTCCTCCAGGACATGAACTTCGGTCGCAGCCAGACATCGGGTGAACAGGGGATCGACCTCTTTCGCGCCCTCCGACGAACCCAGGCAGATGTTCCCATTCTCCTGATGACGGCCTGGGCCTCCCTCGAGACCGCCGTTCAGCTGGTCAAGGAGGGTGCCAGCGACTACATCGAAAAGCCATGGGACGACGACAAGCTGCTGGCCGCGGTGCGTAACCTCCTCCAACTGAGGGCCCTGCAGCTCGAGAACGACCAGTTGAAGGCCGAAGTTCGCGCCACACGACGAAGCCTGGCCGACCAGTACGATCTCTGCGGCATCGTCTACGAGAGCGAGGCTCTTCACCGCACGATTTCGCTGGCCGTGAGCATCGCCGGATCGGACGCCCCCGTGTTGATCACCGGCCCCAGCGGCTCCGGGAAGGAGAGGCTGGCCGAGATCGTCCAGGCAAACTCACGCCGCAGTCAGGGGCCTTTCATCCGGGTCAACGTGGGAGCGATTCCGGAAGAGCTGATGGAGAGCGAGCTCTTCGGGGCCGAGGTAGGGGCCTATACCGGACTCGAGAAACGCCGCATCGGCCACTTCGAGTCGGCCGCCGGAGGGACACTGTTCCTGGATGAGATCGATGCCCTCTCTTTGAGCGGACAGGTCAAGCTGCTACGCATCCTGCAAAGTGGCGACTTCCAGCGGTTGGGCAGTAGTCGAACACTACACTCCGATGTTCGGGTGCTGAGTGCCACCAATGCCAATTTGACCGCAGCCATCGCGTCGGGCTCCTTTCGCGAGGACCTGTTCTTTCGACTCAATGTCGTCGAGCTCGAGGTTCCTGGCCTCCAGGAGAGATGCGACGACATTCTTCCCTTGGCCGAGTTCTTCCTGAAGAAGCTTGCCGACGGGGGAGGATCCCGAGCCACCGATTTCAGTGAGAGGGCAAGAATCGCCCTCGTGGAGCACGATTGGCCCGGCAACGTTCGGGAGCTCGAGAATCGAGTCCACCGAGCCACCCTCGTGGCGCCAGGCGCAGAGATCACTGCGATCGATCTCGGACTCGTCAACGAAGAGGAGCTGCCGCCACCGGACGCCTCGTCGAAGACGGTAAGGGCCGAAGACATCGCCGAGCACAAGCAGGTCCTTCGAGCTCTCTCCAAGGCGCAAGGTGTCGTCGCACATGCTGCCAGTCTCCTGGGAATCTCCCGTCAAGCGCTCTATCGGAAGATGGAACGACTCGGAATCGAGCTCGAGCGCCGAGCCAAAGGCGGCCCCGATGAGCTCTGATCCAGACCCTCCAGCACGACGAACCGCGATTCCCCTTGTCGAACGGCCCGAGGTTTCCTACGCCCGACCGAGAGTCTCGTTCGCCGGTAGGGTTACGGCCGGATTTCTCGCAATTCTCGTCATGATGGCGGCGCTCGCCGCCTTGGGAACGAAATCTGGCTTGGGCCCCTGGAGTATTTTCCTGTTGGTGCTCCTGGTCGCCTTCCCTGTCGGTGCATGGCTCATCACCCGCCTCTTGCGCCCCATCGAAGGGATCCTCGAGGACCTCTCCGACGGGATCCGGAGCTTCCGGGATCGAGACTTCAGTGTCCGACTCCAAAGCCGTCGCTCTGACGAATTCGGACAGATCGCTCAGCTCTACAACGAGGTCGGGACCATTCTGCAAAGCGAGCGACGCGACATGCGAGAACGGGAGCTGCTCCTACAGGCAGCCCTCAATCAGTCACCGGTGGCGATTACCCTGGTCAATCACTCAGACCGAGTCATCTACTCCAATCAGGAGGCGCGCCGCTTGCTTCTGGGAGGCGCCAAGCTCGAGGGCAGGAGCTTCTCCGAGCTGCGGGACGGCCTGCCAGAGCAGATGAGGCAGATCCTCACTGGGAACACCGATGGGCTCTTCTCCGTCCAGTCCGAGGACGTCGTCGAGACCTATCATCTTTCGCAGCGGGTCTTCCAGCTCAATCGACGCTCACACCGGCTGATCCTGCTGCGTCGCATGACTGGCGATCTTGGCCGCCAGGAGGCGGCCATCTGGAAACGAGTCATACGAGTCATCTCTCACGAGCTCAATAACTCTCTTGCTCCCATCTCTTCCCTCCTGCACTCTGCGAGAATCGTCGCACGGGAACCACGCCATGCTGACCGCGCAGACGAGATCTACAGCACCATGGAGGAACGGCTGGAGCACCTGTCACGCTTCATCGAGGGCTATGCTCGCTTTGCGCGCCTTCCTGCGCCGCAATACGAGGCGGTCGACTGGGAAGAGTTTCTAGGCCGGTTCAGCGAGTTTCCCCAGGTGGCTGTGGCTGGGAGCCTGCCGACGCGTCCCGGCTACTTCGACCCCGGCCAGCTGCAGCAGGTCCTGGTGAATCTGTTCAAGAATGCGGTCGAAGCCTCCGAAGACCCGCAGGACATCACCCTTCGAGTCGATTCCACTCGCGGGGGAGGCACCTACATCCAGGTCCTGGATCGGGGTCGCGGAATGGACGAGGAGAATCTCCGCAAAGCGCTCTTGCCCTTCTACTCGACAAAACAGACCGGCAGCGGATTGGGCCTCCCACTCTGCCGAGAGATCCTCGAAGCGCACGGCGGCAAGCTCAGTCTGCAGATACGGCCTCAAGGTGGAATCGTGGTCACCTGCTGGCTACCTCCGAGCTCCGCTGAAGCGACTCTTTGAGCGGCGCCCAAATGGGTGCGAATCCGAGGGCATTGGACTGTGAAGGAAGTCACAGTCCACTGCTCCACTAGCCTCTACAGTTTCCAGTGCACGGACTTCCGAGCCACCCGGCTCCAGGACATCGAGCTGTGACCAGAATCGTCGCTCAGGGGTTTCTCGCCGCCCTCATCATGGTGGCGTCGCCCTCTTCCGCTCAGCCTCCCTGTGCCCCGCTGCCTCCTCCGAGTGGCACGATCATCGAGGTCCAACCCTCGCAAGCCAATCAACTCCAGGCCATCGTGGCCGGTGCTTCGTCAGGAACGACTCTGCTGCTCAGTGATGGACTCTACGACATGAGCGGAGAGAACTGGCTTTCCTTCGCAACACCAGGGGTCACCATGCGTTCGGCAAGCGGCAATCGTGATGCCGTGGTGCTGGATGGCGCCTACACCACCGCCGAGCTGGCCTCCATTCGTGCATCGAATGTGGTCATTGCCGATCTGACCCTGAAGAGGGCCTACCACCATCCGATTCATGTCTCCGGTTCCCCCGGCCACCCCATTACCGGGGTGATGATTCACAATGTGAGGATCGTCGACCCGGGCGAGCAGGCCATCAAGATCAACCCCGTCGGAGACGGTTTCGCCGACAACGGGACGATCGAGTGCAGCCTTATCGAGCTCACCGACGCGGGACGGCCGAACGTCTCGAACTGCTACACGGGGGGTATCGATGCTCACCAGGCCTGGGGCTGGCTGATCCGACGCAATCGGATCGAGGGCTTCTGGTGTCTTAGTGGGCTCGCAGAGCACGGCGTGCACTTCTGGTCCGCCTCGCGCGACACGATCGTCGAGGAAAATGTCATCCTCGACTGCGCGCGAGGCATCGGCTTCGGACTCGGCTCGACTGGAGCCAGTCGTACCTATCCAGACGACCCCTATTCGGGAATCTCATACATCGGCCACTACGACGGCGTGATTCGCAACAATTTCATAGCAGCTGCGGACTCGCGACTGTTTCAATCCGAATATGGTTTCGACACCGCGGTCGGACTCGAACAAGCTCATGGCACGGGCATCTACCACAACAGCGCTGTCTCGACCCAGAGCCCAAGCTCGTCGTCGATCGAATGGCGCTTCGAGAATACCCTGGCCGAGATCACGAATAACCTCGTCAGCCATACCCTGCTGTCACGTAACGGCGCCTCTGCCAGTCTCACGACCAACCTTGCCGGCGCCCCACTGGACTGGTTTGTCGAACCCACCCTCGGCGATCTGCATCTCACAGCCGGTGCTTCTGGACCCATCGACAGCGGTACTGCCCTGCCAAACGGCATAGCCGATGGCGACATCGACCTAGAGTCGCGAGACGATCAGCCTGACGCTGGCGCCGACGAGGTAACAGGGCTCTTCTTTCGCGACGGCTTCGAATCGGCCAGCACCGACGCTTGGTCGCAAACCTTCCCCTAGACGCAGACCCGCCAGTCATTTAGCCACCGTCCTGGTTATTCGAGGGTAGCTTCTCGAGCCGAAGGAGCGCTCGGACTCGCTTGATCGAAACGCTGGATGCTGCCATCCTCGATCCCCAGAACTCGACCTGTCACCCTGAGGAGAGCGATCATGGTCCAGCGCAGACAGAATTCGAAAGTTGGGTCCGGCTTGAGCCGACGGGAGCTGCTGGAAGCGGGCGCACTCGGAGGGGCCGTAGCTCTGGCGGGACCCCTTGCCTGTTCCCGACAAAAGGAACCTGCCGATTCGACCGTCGACTCGACTTCGGTCCCATTCCGGGGCGAGGACTTTGCATTGTCAGAGTTGTCGATCCTCGAGCTTCAGGCGGCGATGGAGTCGGGTCGATGGACGGCGCAAGACATCACCACAATGTATCTGGAGCGAATCGAGGCCCTGGATCGGCAGGGTCCCGAGCTGAATTCGATTCTGGAGACCAATCCCGACGCCCTCAGCATCGCCCAGAGACTCGACGAAGAGCGCCAGTCGGGCGGCTCTCGGGGTCCTCTCCACGGCATACCTGTACTCCTCAAAGACAACATCGCCACGAACGATCAGATGACGACTACCGCCGGCTCTCTAGCTCTCGAGGGCTGCGTCGCGCCTGCGGATGCCTGGGTCGCCCATCGACTTCGAGAAGCTGGAGCCATCCTGCTCGGCAAGGCGAACCTGAGCGAGTGGGCCAATTTCCGTTCCAGTCAGTCGTCCAGCGGCTGGAGCGGGCGAGGCGGTCAGTGTCGCAATCCCTATGTACTGGACCGCAACCCCTGCGGCTCGAGCTCCGGGTCTGGGGTCGCAACCTCAGCCAGCCTCACCGCGGTTTCCCTCGGCACCGAGACCGACGGATCTGTGGTCTGCCCAGCGAACGCCAATGGGCTCGTCGGAGTCAAACCAACGGTTGGACTCGTCAGCCGGTCCGGGATCGTGCCGATTGCCCATTCGCAGGACACCGCTGGACCCATGACCCGGACCGTCGTCGACGCTGCGGTTCTCCTCAGCGCTCTCGTCGGCGTCGATCCCGCGGACAAGGCCACCAGAGGAAATGAAGAAAGGGCCACACTCGACTACTCCTCCGTTCTGGACCCCGAGGGTCTCTCGGGCGCTCGCATTGGCGTCGCCAGACAGTACTTCGGATTCCATCCGGGAGTGGACGCCACCCTCGGGGAGGCGCTCGATGCGATGAAGGGCCAGGGCGCCGAGTTGATCGACCCCGTGGAGTTCTCGACACGAGGCCAGTTTGGCGATGCAGAATATGAGGTGTTGCTTTATGAGTTCAAGACCGATCTCAATCAGTACCTGGCCAACCTTGGGCCATCGACGACCGTCAAGAGCCTGGCCGACCTCATCCGTTTCAATGACGAGAATGCTGACAGCGAGATGCCGTTCTTCGGACAGGACATATTCCTGGAAGCAGAGTCACGGGGTGACCTGACGAGCCCCGAGTACACCAGCGCTCTCGAGCTCTGCCGTCAGGCCACCCGAACCGGCGGGATCGACTCCGTCATGGATCAGCACCGCCTCGACGCGATCGTCGCTCCGACAGGCGGGCCTGCCTGGACGACGGACCTCGTCAATGGCGATCACTTTCTTGGAGGTAGCTCGAGCTATGCAGCGGTATCCGGCTATCCGAACATCACGGTTCCCGCCGGCTTCGTTCACGGCTTGCCCGTCGGCCTATCGTTCTTCGGTCGGGCTTGGAGTGAGCCGTTGCTGCTGAAACTGGCCTTTGCCTTCGAGCAAGCCACCCAGGCTCGCCGCGAGCCAACCTTCAAACCAACTGTGTCGAGCTGAGCCCCTAGCCGAGCGTCACGCTCCAGGCAAAGAGGGCCTGCGCCCCATAGTAAAGAGGCAACCCGACCAGCCGATTGACGAACCCCGGTTGCAGGAACCGATTCCTGGCGACAGCCAGATCCGAAAGGTAGAAGGCAGCGGGCGCCATGAGAAGCACTGCATGGCCTGAAGAGCCCCAGGCGCCTATCCCGAGTGCGAGCATTCCAGAGATCACCAGGATGTAGGCCGCTACCGCACCTCGGAGGCCCTGGCCCACGGATTCCATGAGTCGCCGGCCGACGAACCAGGCAGCAGCACCCAACGGAATCACCGCGATCAGCACCCAGCCCATATCGACTCGGAGCACCACGAACGCCGCCGAGTACAGGACATGTCCGGCGAGGAAGCTCAGGATCCCAGCCTTGAAGGACTCCTGGTGACGAGGGATCAACAGGAGATCCCCCAGCCAACAAGCCATCAGTCCAGCCAGTATCCATAGACCGTAGCGGCTATTCGTCGCCCCAAATTCAAGGGCAAGGACGACGAAAGCAGCCGATGCCAGTGGCTTGCTGAGCCAGACCCCAACTCGCCAGGTCTTGAACTCGCACCACAGAAGAACACCGACCAAGGCAGCAAGAACCCAGACGGTCAGCACAGAGACAGATTATCGGATTCCACAAAAGCGCGGGGCGCCCTCTCTCCTGAACGAGATGGTTTACAAATGTGTAGTATGTACTATATACTACCCAAACAGATGACCGACTTCGGAAGCTACATCCGACAGCGTCGCGAGAACCTCAGGAAGGTGGATCGAACATTCTCGGTTCGCCAGGTCGCCGCTCGCGTCGGTGTCGAGCCCTCCTATCTCAGCAAGGTGGAACGCGGCCGCGAGGCGCCACCCTCCGAGCCCAAGATCCGCGCCCTGGCCCGCGAGCTCGACGAGGATCCGGACACCTTGTTGGCCATGGCGGGCAAAGTAGCAGTCGATCTCCAAGAGGTCATTCGGCGGCGACCTCGCCTCATGGCTCAACTGATTCGTGAAGTCCGCTCTATGCCGGACGCCGGCTTGCGGTATCTCGTGACCAGCGCCCGAAGACGCAAGAACCCAAAGGAGACGACCCTATGATCGAGCTAACTCACGACCAACTCGTATTCTCGTTCCCGGAGGTTCACCCCGACGCAAAACTGACGATCGAGTTTCAACGCACGCTGAGGATTCCTGACGGAGAAAGAGAGTTCCCGCTGCTTCCGGGTCTCGGCCGCTTTCCGCTCTTTCCGGTTCAGGAGTTGCTCGATCAGGGATTGGCCCCCTGGCTCGATCGGGTCGAGGCCATGCTCCCCATGTATCAATCCGAGGCCATGTGGCTCAGCTTCCAACCGTGCTATTGCGTTGCCCACGAAGCCTTCTACCCCTTCGCAGTGAAGATCCGCACCGGCAGCAGGGACGCTGTCTCAGGAAGGTCCTGGACGACCGCTCTGCACCGCAATCCACAGGACTATCTCGTCCTCGAGGAACATTCGTGGCTTGGCGGGTTCTCCAATGGTCACGGTCGAGTCCACCAGTTTGTCGCCGTTCCTTTCGGCAACAAGGTGCTGGAGCAAGTCTCCAATGGTGACACCGAAAGCGACGGCACCGTGCAGATCGAGGTCTATCCCCTGTCGCATGGCGCCTTCGATCTGTACCACCCACCCGACTCCTGGCGAGCGCACCTGTCCGCTACCAGCAAGCGCCCGGGTGGCAACGGTCAGCCGAGAAAGCAGGCACAGACCGAGCTCGAGCCGCAACGGCTCAACGGCAACTCATTTCGGCATGAAGATTGGGACCGCGAAGCGCGGTCCAGCTACTCAATTCACCTCGCCAACTCCCTCCAATGGTGCGCCATGACCGGCAGTCCACCCCCCTCTCCTCCCCTATCGGCGAACCTCGGTACCCGGATGGCGGAGAGTCGTGACTCTCAAAGGCTCGCTGCACAACAGCCCTGGCGATCCCTTCGAGAGATAGACAAATCCCACTTGCGGTGAGCTCTTCATGGAAAACTAGTTGTAGAGGGACGTACTAGGCATCCTGACGCATTTCTGTCTCGATCAGGCCAATCACTTCATCCCGACGAGACAGTGAGTCCGCCTTGCCCTGAAAAACACTCTCGGAACCACCACCACGACCTCCCAGAATTTCACAAACCCGGGAGCCCAGAGCGCGAAGGTCCCGCCTGCCATCGCCTCCCTGTACCAGCGAGAACAACGCACCGCCATCCCTGTCGCAGGTCAGGAACGCCACTCTTTCCCCGGGCCATCTGCCAAGCTCTTCCGACACCCTGCGTAGCAGATGCTCCTCCACCCCAACGAACTGACGATGCAGAAACGCACCAGGAGAGGCTTCCAGCTCCTGAACAATCCTCTGAACAAGCTCCTCCTCGAGCGCTCGTCGCTGCCGTCTCTCTCCGGCCAGCTGATCCAACTTGAGGCGGCAAACGCTCACCAATTCGTCGTCCCCGGTGTCCAGGAGACCTCGCAGCTCTCCACTTCTCGCCTCGTGTCGCCCGAGTCGCCTTCGGAGCCGCCCACCCGCTACCCAGAACAGCCGAGTGCCACCGCGGTGAGCCTCGGCACGGATAATCTTTACCCCACCGACTTCGGAAGTCATCGCCACATGAGTGCCACCACAGGTATTCAGATCGACGCCCTCGATCTCCACGAGTCGTACATCACCGCAATGCCCAGCGGGTAGTCCACGGCTCCGAACCTCGAGGCTGCGGTAGTCCTCAGGGTCGACTCTTCGTGTCTGGATTCGCCGCGCGGCCTGAATCTGCACCGCAACGGCCTCCTCCAGCGCACTGATCTCCTCTTCCGCGGGTGCCGCAGCGTCGAGATCGATATCGCTCACCTCCAAGCCGAGGTGAAAAGCCCTCGTTCGCCAACCGAACAAATCCACAGCCAGAGCTGAAAGGAGGTGCTGAGCGGTGTGTTGCTGCATGTGATCGAACCGGCGCGGCCAATCCAACAGCAGCAAGCCCTTTCCGGCGATGACCTCACCACCGGTCAGGTAGTGCCGAATCTCAGCACCTCGCTTCCTGACGTCGTCGATTCTCACGCCGTTCAACCACCCGAAATCGCTAGGCTGCCCACCTCCTTCGGGATAGAGGATCGTGTCGTCGAGCAACGCAAAAAGGCGCCCCTCCTCCTGCCGCACCTCGACTACCTCGACTTCCAGCTCGGTCAGGTAGGGCGCTCTTTCGTAGCAAGGGATCTGTTTCATGGCCGACTGACGACGCTGCTCGCGAGATTCTGGCAGGAGGATTCACTTTTGGTCAGGCGATGGGTCCAGCCCCTCGACGCCGCCCCCCTGACTCAACTGGTCGCTCGACTCGGGACGTGAGAAAAGGAAGCCCTGCCCGTAGGCGAAGCCCATTCGCCGACAGACTTTGGCCTCCTCTTCACTTTCCACTCCCTCCGCTATCAGGTCGATCCCCAGGTCCAACGCCATCGCGGCGAGGCTCGCCAGGAGTTGGCGGCGAGCCGGGGGCGCACCATCGATGTCCTGGATCAGACTACGATCGAACTTCAGATAGTCGGGCGGCACATCGGCCAACTCGAGCAGTCGCGCCTGACCGGAGCCAAAGTCGTCGTAGACCAGCAGAATGTCGAGACGCTGCAGGTCGGCCATGAGGCGCTGGATCATCTTCGAATCGGTCACGGCCGCCTCGTGGATCTCGATCGCCATCCGTATCTGCGGAAACTCGGACCTGGCCCTCTCTAGCGACCTCAACAAACGATCTTCACGCAACTCTCGGGGATGCGTATTGAAGAAGAAGCGGGGCGAACCGAGAAAGGAGGCGCACTCCGGAAAGCTGTTCTGACGCAAGAGCTCGCTGAGCTCCACCTCCATTCCCAGCACTGCTGCCAGATCGAAGAGCTCATAGGGAGCAGTAGGAAGACCCTCGAAGTCCCCTCTGCCGAGCACCTCGTATCCCAGGAGTTCTCGCTTTGCGAGGCCGACGATAGGTTGGTAGACATGCCGCACCGCACCTTGCGCCAGCAGGACGCGGAGGCGTTCAGCCTTCTCGACCACCAACTGCGGCATCCTCGCGCTGATGATGGCGGTCGATCCGATCAGGCTCTCGCTGCTCTCGGCCTCCATCAGGCCAAGGCGGAACTCGAGGGTGGCGAAATGTAGAATGTCGCCCTCGTCCAAGGGCACTTCACCGACCACAGGCTCTTGGTTCAAGAATGTGCCGTTGGTGCTTCCGAGGTCGCGCGCCATCAGGCGGCCATCGCGCTCGTACAACTCCGCGTGCCGAAAAGAGACCACCTGAAGCGGCAAGGTCAGCTCGAGACCAGCCTCGCGTCCGACTCTGAAGGGAAGCGAGTGGATCGGCACCCGGTACAACCTGCCACTTTCGTCCATGAACCCCTCCAGGTACCAGAGGGGCTTGGTCAGGGATCGGGTCAGTTTGCTCACCTTGAGGGCGTCTCCGAGTCCGGAACCAGCACTGCTGTCCGTTCGCCGCTGCCGGCGTGGCACCCCAGTCTACAGGCAGAATCCCTCTCGGCTCTGCCCAGGATCTAACACCAGAGTCGCGCCGACCACGAGTCGAAGCCGCCAGAAACGCTAAGGGGCCGGCAGCTCCAGGGCCGCTGGGAGAAGGGCTCCTGGGATTCCCTGCTCCTGCATCCGAGCGTTCAATGCTGGCAGTGTCTCGGTGAACAGGATATTGACCCTTGCCACCTTCTCGGCGAACTCCGATTCGAGCTCCGCAAGATAGTCCATCTGGGCGCGGGTCGGTGCAGCAAACTGCCCGTCGATATCCCTTGCCAGGGACTGCAAGCGATCGCTCAAACGTGGCCCCTGACTCCAGTAGGGCTTGTCCTCGGCTCGCGCCAACTCATCCAGTAGCTCGGAGGTGGCACTTTCATACTCTTCGAGGGCCGTGAGTAGATCCTCAGGTAGCTCCTGCTTCAGACTCTTGGCGGTCTCGCGACGGGCCTCCAACTGGGCGCTTACGACATCGATCCTCCGCAGCCCATCGTTGAGTACCGAGACTCTTTCCTGTAGGGACCTGACGACTCGATATTGCTCCTGCAGATCTTCGAGACTCACTTCGATGGTCGGGTCGACGCGGACCTGGACTGGAGCCTCCACGACTTCCCCGTCGACCGTCAAACGCACGGTATAGGTGCCTGGTAGGACCCAGGGACCCCGCGCGGGACCGTCGAACTCGCTGACCTCGGCTTTCTCGTCCGTTCGTTGGCGCGGGCCATCCATGGCCAGGTCCCACGCGACTCGATTGAGCCCCTTCTTGCGTCCCAGATTCTCCCCATCCAGGGTTCGGATCGTCTCACCGGAAGAATCGAGGATGGCGATCTCCAAGCGTTCGGCGTCCTCGCCGACTTCTCCCTCCGAGTCCTTGCTTTCCTCGTCCTCCTCTCCGGAGCCACCGCCCTCCTCTTCCTCCAAGTCTTCGCTGAGGTAGTAGGTGATCAGGGCGCCAGCAGGTGGGTTGGGAGCTTTGTGGCGCCTGTCTCCCAGCCCGTAACGAGTGAAGCGGGAGGGATATCTCAACGCCGGCCGCACGCTGAAGAGCCGAATGCCCTGCTCCTTGTCGGAGGGATCGAACTCCTGGAGGGGTGTCGCATCATCGAAGACCCAAATCGCCCGCCCATGCGTCCCCAGAATCAGATCATTGTCTCGTGGATGGACAAGCACATCATGGATGGACACGGTCGGCAGATTCTTCAGGTGTAGGCGCTGCCAGGTCCCTCCCCGATCGTGAGAGGTGTAGAGGCCCAGTTCGGTACCCGCCCAGAGCATGTCGGGGTTGCGTGGATCCTCCCGGACCACCCATACCCATGCGCCTTCGGGAAGGCCGTCGGAAATGCGGCGAAAAGTGCCGCCAGAATCGTTCGTGACGAAAATATGGGCAGCAAAATCGTCGAACATGTGGCGATCGAAAGCGACGTAGGCCACCTCTGCCGCTGTTCTCGATGGCTCTATGTGGGAGACAGGAGAGAACTCGGGCATCGCAGGTACGTTGGCGGTGACATCGGACCACTCGCCACCACCGTCCTGGCTCACATGGAGCCGCCCGTCATCGGACCCGGCCCACAGCATGCCGGCCTGAACCGGCGACTCCGCAAAACTGATCAAGGTCGTGTGGTACTCGGCGGTAGTGTTCTCCGTCCAAGCAGGTCCACCGGCTTCTCCCTGTTTCTCGGCATCGTCAGTTGTCAAATCAGGACTGATGATCTCCCAGGTATCACCGAAGTCTTGCGTCTTGAACACAACGTTGCCGGCAAAGTAGATGGTGTGTGGATCGTGGGGTGACGGGACAATGGGAGCGTTCCAATTGAAGCGATACTCGAGCACCCCCACTGGGCCACCGTCATTTCGCCTCGGCTGCGGTGAAACATCGATCTGCTGCCGAGTACGCATATCGGTGCGAACAATTCCGCCCCCCTGGTACTCGGAAAGGAAGAGCTCAGGGTCGTCCGGGTGCGGTACCACCCAGTAGGCGTCACCGAAACTCATCATTCTCCAGTCGTCTTCCAGAATGCCGGCGGGCTCTCGGGTTCGACTCGGGCCGTACCAAGTGCCGTTGTCCTGCAAGCCGCCTCCCAGGTAGTAGAAGGGCTCCCGGTTGTCATGAAAGACCTGATAGAACTGCGCGATCGGTAGATTTCGGATTGGATCCCACGTGCCGCCACGGTCGTAAGAGACGGCGATGCCCCCATCCTGCCCTTGCCATATTCGCGTTGGATCCAGCGGATCGATCCAGAGGCTGTGGAAGTCCACGTGGGTACTTCTCGAGATGCGCTCCCAGGATCGGCCACCGTCGATGGATGCGAAGAGCCGACTCGAGATGGCGTAGACGCGATTCTCGTCCTGTGGATCGACGCGCATGTCGGTGTAGTACAGACCGCGCGACACGATCTGCACATTGTCCGTCATCTTCTCGAACGTCTTTCCCCTGTCTCTTGAGCGGAAAAAGGTTCCCTCATCAGACTCGACAATCAGGTAGACCACTTGAGAGTTGCTCGGCGCGACTTTGACACCGATTCGTCCCATCAGCTTCGGCAACCCCTCGTCCAGCTTCTCCCAGCTGTCTCCTCCATCTACCGTCTTCCAGACTCCACCTTCCTCGCTGCCGGTACGGTGGGTCCAGGGCTTGCGTTCGAAATGCCAAAGACCGGCGTAGAGAATGTTGGGATTGGTCGGATCCATGTCCAGGTCGGAAACGCCGTGCCGATCATCGAGGTAGAGCACCTTTTCCCAGCTGGCACCTCCATCCGTGGAGCGGAAGACTCCTCGGTCCTCGTTCGGTCCGAAGATGTGACCCAGGGCGCCGACGTAGACGATGTCGGGATTGGTCGGATGAACGACGATCCGAGAGATGTGACGAGTATCGTCGAGCCCCATGTGCTTCCAGCTCTGCCCGCCGTCGGTCGATTTGTAAACGCCGTTGCCAAAGGAGACGCTGTTGCGGACATTGGCTTCTCCGGTCCCAACGTAGATCACATCGCGATTCGAGGGAGCCAGCGCCAAATCACCGATACTGGCAATCGGTTGATCATCGAAGATCGGCTCGAAGCTCAATCCTCCATCGATCGTCTTCCATACCCCTCCCGAGGCCGCGCCGACGTAGAGAACGTTGGGGTCGCCAGGAATCCCCTCCACATCAGCCACCCGGCCGCTCATGTTCACCGGCCCTACGTTGCGCCACTCCAGATGATCGTACGGCGTCGCCTCCTCATCTGCGACTGCGGCCGCAGCGAAACCGGCTAGGCAGACCAGAGACGACGACAAGAGCGCCACTGCACACAACCTGAGCTTCGAATGGATCACTAGGACCTCCCTCCGGAGAAACCAACAAAGCAGGATCGTACCAGACCACAAGCCTCTGGATTCGGTCTCGAAATCGATCGAGAGGAGCGTTGGATCGCAGATCCAAGCTGCGATTCGGCGCTGCGAACCGGGCTACCTACTGCTTCTTGTACATCAACCCCAGCACGGCTCCGAGAACCAGGTATCCAATGAGATTGATGCCACCCCAGCACCAGCTCATGTAGTAGGGAAAGCCCTCGAACACCAGTGAGTTGTAGAAAGGTGCGAAGAACGCGATCAGCCCGACCCAGAACCCGAAGCTGACACCTCCCGCGAGACCCTCCGCCCAGACGCTTCGAGTCTTGGCAAAGAGAATGGCTGCCATGATCGACATGCACACCGCTACGAACGTGAAATGCAGAGGATTCGCTTGCTCCTGCGTGAAAACTGGGTACTTCGTGTAGGTGTTCGCCATAATCATGCCGTGCATGACGAAATCAGCCACGTTGACCGCGATTCCTCCGACAACTCCGGCGATGATCGCCTTTCCGAAGTTCATACTGCCTCCTTTCGGTATCTATGGACCAGTCGAGTATACCTACGTCTGACGCCTCCGCAGACAGCCTGCCGACCTGAGATAGACTGTCGTCAGAAACTCAGTTCGGACCTTGGTTGAGCCGCCGACCTGGCTGGAAGTCTGCAACGGCTGCCATTGACCCGCCACAGGGAGGATCCATCATGGATCTCGTAGTTGGAGCAACAGGTGAACTCGGAGGGCGCATCACCCGACGCCTCCTGGAACAGGGCGGGCAGGTCAGGGTCCTGGTCCGCGACACGTCGGATGTGAGCCCCTTGAAGGCGGCGGGAGCCGAGTTGGCGTTTGGTGATCTCAAGGAGCTCGTCACCGTGGACACCGCCTGCCGAGGCGTCGATCGGATCATCTCGACGGCGACTGGGGCTTCACGGGGCGGCGAAGATTCTATCGAGAACGTCGATCGACAGGGCCATGCCACCCTCCTTCGGTGTGCGGAAAACGCCGGCATCAGCCGATTCCTCTATGTCTCGGCGACTGGGTTCAACACCGACTCTCCCGTCGATCTGGCCCGGGCGAAAGCTTCGACAGCCGAAGCGATTCGTTCCAGTGGCCTGAGCTATACGATTCTCCAGCCGTCGCTTTTCATGGAGTCTTGGATCGCCTTCGTCGTCGGGGCCCAGATCCAAAGGGGTAACACCGTCCAAATCATCGGCGATCCGGCTCGAAAGTACGGTTTTGTCGCCGTCGAGAACGTCGCCGACCTGGCCCTTGCGGTGCTCGACCATCCTGATGCGCAGCGAGCCGACATTCCCTTGAGCGCCGGCTCCTGTTCCTACCAGCAGATCGTCGCTTGGATCGCGAAATCCATCGGCAGAGACCTCGAGGTCCATAGCCTGCCGCCGAGCAGTCAGATCGAAGGATTTCCCCCGATCGTCAACGAGCTCTGGTCGTTCGCCGCTGCTGGGGGAATGGGTCCTCTGACCACACCCAAGGTGGCGCAGAAGTTCGGTTTCGAGATGATTCGGCCGCGGGCCTTCATTGAGGGTGCTTTCGGCACTGGCTAGAGAACTACTGGGCTATCCGGCAGCTCGTTCGGGTTTCTTCCCTCCAACGGGAAGCACCGGGTCAGAATGGCACCGACCGCTCGCACACCGTCCAGCGCGCCCGCTTCGAATCGTTTCTCGGAAAAGTCCTTTTCCATTTGTTGACACACCTCATCCCACACATTCGCCGCAACGCGAGGCGAGTACCCGCGATCAGCGAGGATCTCCACTCTGCGATCCGCCAGGAGCACATAAATGAGGACCCCACTGTTTTCCTCTGTGTCCCAGACCCCAAGATCCCCGAAAACCTGAACGGCCCGGACTCTGGACTCGACCCCCTTCAAGACGGACCATGCGTCCAATGAGCCCTCGATCGCAAAGCGAATCTCCCCCCGATGGCGAGTCTCCGACTCGCCAATCAACGATTCGATCGCCTCGAGTGTCGGCGGAGGAAACCGGCGTAGAAGGGTCCACCGGGTCGTGTTCAAGTGTCGAAAGCAACGAGACAGATCCATTACCAACTCCCCGAGGCACCGCCCCCACCGAAGCTCCCGCCGCCACCACTGAAGCCACCGCCACCGAAGCCACCACCGCTCCAGCCACCGGAAGTCCAGCCGCCACCGGAAGAACTGCCGGCGCGGGGGTGACTGGACCACCTGCCACCCCCGGTTCGGCTACCGCCGAGCAACAGGGCGAAAAAAGTGATGAAGGCGGCCAGCAAGGCCACCCCAATCAAACCGCTCACGAGCCAGGCAACGAACCCAACGACCGAGCCGCTGGCCAACGAGCCCCAGAATCGGCCGAGAACAGCTCTCAACACGGTCCCACCGATGAACGCCAGAATCAGCAGGAACGGTAGGAGTCCCCTTAGACCTGCCAAGGGTCCCGGATCCCAATCGGACTGCGGATCAGGAAGGTCCTCTCCTGCCGCCACCGCAATCATCCGATCCACACCCAGTTCGATGCCACCGGGAATGTCGCCGGACCGAAAGCTCGGCACAATCGACTCACTGATGATCCTCCTGGACACCAGATCGGTCAGCGCTCCTTCGAGCCCATAACCCACTTCGATACGGACGTTGCGGTCGTCGAGAGCCACCAGCAGGAGAGCTCCGTCATCGACATTGTCCCGTCCCAATCTCCAGGCCTCGACTACCCTCAGCGCGTACTGCTCGATCGCTTCAGGCTGGGTTGTCGAAATCACCAGGACGGCGATTTGACTTCCAGTCCTGGCTTCGAACTCCGCCAACCTCTCCTCGAGGCTGGCGACCGCAGCTTGGTCGAGTGTCGCCGTCCGGTCAGTGACGCGAGCGCTGAGCTCCGGCACCGGAACCTCGGCAGCCAGCAAGGCGCTCGACCACAGGGCGGCAAGGAGGATCTCCCTGCTGAGGGCCAACAGCCTGCTCGGTGGGCTGCTCCGGTGCACGCTGAACTTCACCTCAGTTGTCGTCTCCGAACTCCACCGTTGGCGGCTGAGCGAGCGCCGCTTCGTCTTCAACCTCGAACGTCGGTTTGACATCGTGGCCAAAGATCTTGGCGGTGAGATTCGTCGGGAACCTCCGAACCGTCATATTGAAGTCCTGAACGCTCTGGATATAGCGATTGCGAGCCACGGCGATCCGATTCTCGGTTCCTTCGAGCTGGGCCTGCAGATCCCGGAAATTCTCGTTGGCCTTCAGATCGGGATACTGCTCTACTACCAGCAGCAATCTGCTCAGAGCGCCCGTCAACTCTCCCTGCGCGGCCTGGTAATTGGCCAGGGCCTGCGGATCCTCGATCATGTCTGGTGTGGCCTGGATCTGACCCACCCTGGACCGTGCCTCGGTGACCTCGGTCAGAACCTCTTCCTCGTGCTCTGCGTAGCCCTTCACGGTATTGACCAGATTCGGAATCAAATCGGCGCGCCGCTGATACTGATTCAGCACCTCGGCCCAGGCAGCCTTGACCTGCTCATCCTGGGTTTGCAGCGTGTTGTAGCCGCAGCCCGACAGGGTCAATGCCATCACCACCAACAACACCCAACCTGAACGTCTCATCAAGCTCCCCCTTCCCTGCAATCTCCTGCCTCGCGGCAACTGGTCTTCTTGATTGTTATTCGCACTGCGAACCATTCTAGCCGCAACCGCCGAGAGATCGTGATCGAGGCGTATCGACCGCTGCGAATACAGGCGCCGGAGGGCCTGACCTTTGCCGTATACTCGGCCCTCATCGTCCGGTGAACCTTTCGGAGGACTCCATGCCCAAGTGGATTCGATGGCTGGCATCTTTGAAGTTGAATACCGCGCTCCTGGTTTTCCTCGTGCTCATTCTGGGAGCTGCGACGATCGTCGAGTCGAGACTCGGCACCCAGGCTGCCCGGAGCATCTACTACGCACCTTGGTTCCAGGGCCTTCTCGCCCTGTTTGGGATCAACATCGCCTGTTCACTCTGGGAGCGTTGGCCCTGGGGCAAGGAGCGGATCGGCTTCGCCCTCACCCATACGTCGATCGTGATCATTCTGCTGGGAGCCGGTATCACTCAGTTCGTCAAGGTCGAGGGGCAGCTCGCCTTGTGGGAAGGACAGTCGAGTAATGTCTTTGTCGATGCCAGCCGTCCCGGCGAGATCATCGAGCACTCCCTCCCATTCACCGTGCATCTGGACGATTTCGAGATCGACTACTACCCCGGCACCATGCGTCCAGCGCAGTTCCGGAGTCGGGTCCGAGTCGGGAATCCGCCGGTCGGGCAGATGTACTCAGCCGACATCGAAATGAACCACGAGCTCTCCTACGGCGGTTATCGGTTCTTCCAGAGCAGCTATCGTCAGGAGGAAGGCCGAGAGATGACGGTTCTGTCGGTATCCAAAGATCCTGGCCAACCATTGGTCTTCGCCGGCTACGTCCTGCTGATTATCGGCATGATCACTGTTTTCTTCACCCGCCTGAACCAATACCGCAAGCTACCCTCGGAGCTCGCGTCCGGCGCTCCCGGCCCCAAGTTGGCCCTGTTCTTTCTGGTGCTGGGTCTCACCGCCACGGGGGCCGTTCTCCGAGCCGATGTCGATGGGACAAACCTGCCTGACGCTCGAACCGTGGCGGCTCTGCGGACCCTGCCGGTGCAGCACGATGGAAGAGTCATGCCGCTGGATACTGTCGCCAGAGAAGGCGTCTGGAAGGTAACCGGAAAGCGCACCTGGAATGGCATCGACCCGGTGGCCATGGCCCTCAGCTGGGTCGTCGAACCGGAGCGCTGGAGCAACGAGCCCATCGTCGAGATCGGCAGCTCTGAGCTCGCCGCCGAGCTCTCTCTGCCACCAGGGACTCGATATGCCTCGTTTCAGCAACTCGCCTCGATTCCCCGACTCATGGAGCTGATCCGCGACGCGCGCCGGGCATCCGAGATCGAGGCACCGCTCGATGCGCAGATGAAGGCAGCACAGGAGATCGAACGACGACTGGTCTGGCTGCAGCAGTTCACCACACGGCGCACTCTCCGGCTGATCCCCGACTCATCCGACCCTCAGGCCAATTGGAGTCAGCCCGAGCGCGTCGAGAGCCTGGCCGACCTGGAAGCGATCGAGAAGCAACTGCGCTCAGCCAACCTCGCCGGATACCCGAGCCAGACGGCCATGCAGCGGGAGATCACCTACAACCGTGTCCGTCCCACCCGCATCGCCTGGCTCGTCCTCTTGATCGCTACGATCGCCTCCCTGGTGGCCTGGGTAAAACCCCGGCCATGGTTGGACTGGCTAGCTGCGATCGGCCTGTTCGCCGGGTTTGCCGTCATGACCTGGGGACTGGCCATCCGCTGGCAGATCGCTGGGCGGATCCCCGCCTCCAACATGTACGAGTCGATGCTTTTCCTGGCTTGGGGAGTCGGTCTCTTCGCCCTTGTCGCCATGGGTTCGATCCGAAATCGTCTCGTGATCCTCAACGCCGCCATAGTCTCGACCCTGACCATGATTCTGGTGGATCTACTGCCGATGGACCCGTTTGTGCATCCCATGCCGCCGGTCCTCTCGGGTACACCATGGCTGGCGATCCATGTGCCGATCACGATGGTGAGCTACTCCGTCTTTGCCGTTGGCGTGCTACTCGCTCACATGCAGATTGGCATCGAGATTTTCAAAAAGGATCGCCAGGATCTCATCCGGAATACGAACCAGCTCCTCTATTGGTACATGCACGTCGGTTCGATCCTCCTGGCGGCCGGGATCATCACGGGGTCGATCTGGGCGGCGTCCTCCTGGGGCAGGTATTGGGGTTGGGATCCGAAGGAGGTCTGGTCGTTGATCGCCTTCCTGGCCTACATGGCGATCTTGCACGGTCGGTTCGACCGCCTGATCGGGCCTTTCGGCACGGCTGCCTTCAGCATCGTCGCCTTCTGGGCGGTTCTGATGACCTATATCGGGGTCAACTTCGTGCTCAGCGCCGGCCTCCACTCCTACGGTTTCGGTGAGTCCAGTGTCGTCCAGTGGATGGTAGTGCTGGCCCTTGTGGAGATCGCCTTCCTCACGGCGGGCTGGATCGCACATCGCCGGCAGCCCAAGCGACCGGCCGGCGTCCGAATTACCGGCTGATTGAGTTAGCGGCGATCGGGATTGGAGAAAACGACCAGGCTCAGACGGCCTCGGATAGGTTCTTCCTCACCCTCCGAGCTCGGTCCCGAGTCCTCGGTTTCTGGCGGCTCAGGGGTAGTGAAGCTCGCCCCTCGCCTGTCGATCAGAACGACTTCGGGCCTGTCGTCGCCCTGTACATCGAAAACCCTCAGGTGGTCATCGACCCCGCCTGTGGGAACCCTCCAGGTGCTCTCCTCGCGGACCACCAGACTGCTCGTCGAATCGGCAACTCCGGCAAACACGAGCAGGGCCTCGCCTGCGATGAGAACCAGATCCGGGAAACCATCCCCATCGAGATCCTCCCCATAGCTCCAGTGCTCTGTCTCGACTTCCAGGTTGGTTCTGCGGGCACGGTCGTCGAACTCACCCGAGCCCAGGCCCATAAAGGCCTCGACCACCAGCTTGCCACCACCAAGGCCCTTGGGCTGGACCAGAACCAGATCGTCGAAGCCATCCCGGTCTACATCCGCCACCGTCATACCAGCGCTGTACCAGTTGCGCGTCCGGGACTTTGTCTCGAACATCGCCGTGCCCCCAGATCGACTTCGATCCTCGGAAAGCCGTAGAGCTCGGAACTTCTCCTTCTCGAAGATGCCGCGCCGATCCGATTGAACCGTCGTAACCAGGAGCACGATCTCGCCATCGAGCAGCGCATAGAGGCTCTCTTCCACCGATTCGGGTGAGGGCAGTTGCGACCACAACTCGCGGGTCGATCCGTCGAGACTTCCGCCGGGCTCGAGAACCAGCGTTCGAAGTCGCCGATCTCCGACTGCCTCTGGCCCTACAAGATAGATGAAGGCACCAGGAGACTCCGGGTCCGGGAGCGCGGACACCAGTGGTGAGGAAAGACGCAACCAACTCCCCTTCATCTTGGCTCGCTGCGGAATTCGATACTGGTCGACGACACGAAGCCCGACCCCACCTGCCTCGAGTGCTAGGCGCTCAGCACTTCCGACTGAGGCCAGAACAAGCTCACCGGTGGGGGGTGTCGAGTCATCGGACCCCAACCGCGCCCTTCCCTTCAGGTCGACCCACAGGCCTTCCAGCACAACCTCGAGCTTGCCTTCGCCGCCAACTCGAAAAATCCTGCCGTGCTCTCCAACCAGTAGCTCGAGATCTCCGTCCCCGGCAAGATCGACGGCAACCAGAGCGTCAGCATCTGGAGGCACGACCACCGGAAGGTCACTCAAGCTTCTGGAGGGATCGACGAGGAGCTGATAGATGAAACGCGGCGCTGCCGAGTCGTCCGCAGCCTCGACGAGTAGCATCAGGGATCGCTCCCCCGTCGGTGACTCGAATGCCTCGACCTGGAGCAGCGGACCTGGCAGCATGACTTCGAAGAGCTCGGCACCGGGAGCCTCGCTCGACCTCCAAGCACCAGTTGTCTGAGTCTGGGTAGCCTCTTCTGTCGACAGCGCCCCCGCTGGGCACGCGAGCAGGATCGCAATCGAGAGGGCCAACCTCTTCACTGGCCCACCCCACTCAGGTAGAGGTCGAGACGAGCCCTTGGAGTGACTCCCATTTCCCGTCGGCCCTCGGGTTGGGTCACCATCAGGTCGGCCCTGCCATCCCCGTCGAGATCTCTCACCTGGACCAGGCTCAAATCCTGGGGCTCTGCCGTCAACCGGATCAAGAGGTCGGGCTCTGCCGGAAAGCGACATCCTTCCCCACCACGGTGAATTGTGACCTTGCGGCCCCTGCCGATCTGAACGAAGTCGGTGCGCCCGTCACCATCGAAGTCACCAGCGAATTGTGACAACTGACTGACACGGAGGTTCTTGAGATTCAGTCGAAAGCGGCCCGACAGATCGAGGTCGTCCACTGGCTCGAAAGCACCGCTTTCATCCTGGCACCAGACATGGAAGTCCAGACCGATGCTGATCCTCTGCGTGGCCAGGATACTCAGTGCCTTGAGCAGGGAAAATTCCAATGTGATGGAGATCAGGTCCTGGCGGCCATCGGCATCCAAGTCCTGGAATCCCGCCGGCAGATGGAACTCCGAATCATTCCCCTCTTCGAATGCGTAGCCGATCGCTTCGAACTGCTCATAGGGATTCTCTTCCATCGCCAGGTCTTCTCCCGCTCGGTGCAGGCGGTAGCGCACCGGAGGGCGTTTCGCCTCCCGCACCTCCTTGCGCATGCCGGCATCGTCGTCACTCAAATCCTCTTCGGTGACGTACTCAGCGAGATGATCGCCATCCAGGTCCCCGAAGTAGGCGATCGGATGACCCTTTCTCTCCTCGCCTGGGGGCAGTTCTATGGGTAGAGCAAACCGGCCGTCACCGCTACTTCGGAGCACGTGGAATTGCCTCCAGTCACGATTCAGATCGGCAACGAGAAGATCCGGCAAATCGTCGCCATCCACCTTCCGCAGAACTGGCATCGGGTAGTGCAGAACCACTTCGCCATCAACCCGATTCTCCTCCCCGGGCAGTTTCGACAAGCTGGCCATCACTGGCGATGCCTCTCCCACCGGTCCGAGAAATACAGCCAGGCCATCTCGGGTCGGTAGGAGCAGATCCTCCGCCCCATCTCCGTTCAAGTCGTGAAGCAGTTCGAGGTTCGGAAGAAAGGTGCCACTTCCGGCCAACACCGGCGGTCTGTCCACCCAAGGCACCAACTCGAGGCGAGGTCCTGATTCCTCCTTCTGTAGCCGCAACACCGAGGCCCCACGATCGGTGAGCGCCAGGACCCGGGCGCCATCCTCCGTCGCTGCCATCGAGAGAACCGTAAGGTCCAGTGGCAGAGCATCACCCAGGAGCTCATAGCCACCCGTCTGCTTGGATCGGAAGACCCAGAGCTCTCGACGGTCCGTAAGTGCCGGAATGACGGTGAGGATCTCGACCAGTCCCTCGACTCCCTGCATCTCGCTGACTTCCTGGATGTCGATCTGGTCCCACTCTGTATAAGCGACAACGACGACAAGGTCGAGATGCCCATCCTGATCGACATCAGCCGGCAGCACCAGGGACGGCACGCCGGGGAGTGAGAGACTGACCTCCTGCAAGGCGAGTTCTCTTGCAGATGAAATCTCTACCGTACAGAGACAGACCAGCCCTGCACCGACCAGGAGCTTCTTCCAATCGGCGAAGATCATGAGGCCCGAGATCTCAGGGCCTCCCTCCCAGGAACTGCTCCCGGTAGTAACGCACAGGAACCGGCCCCAGAACCATCATGCCGTCCATGAATTCCTGCAATCGGAAATCCTCTCCCTGCCGTGCCCTGACGTCCTCGTATAGATCGTGTACCTGTCGATAGCCAAGATGGTAGGAGGTCAGTTGCGGCGCGCTGGTCAGAGCCCTCCACCACATGTTGTCGGCAAATTGCTCATCCTGCAGGGCCTCCTCCCGAACCAATCGAAGAACTTCCTCTCGGCTCATACCCTGCGTATGGACTCCGATATCTACGATGGTGCGGGCGATGTTCTCGAGCTGCTTCTTCAGGTGTGCCAGTCGATCCAGAGGCCCACCCCAGCCAACATCCAGCATCAATCTCTCGCTGAATGTCCCCCAACCCTCGATATAGACGCCATCTCCAAAGAGAGCCCGTACCTTTCTCGGGTGCCGAGCCGCCCATTTGAGCTGCAGATAGTGCCCAGGAATCAATTCATGCGGCGTGATCATAACGTTAAAGTGATGGTTGAAGTCTCGGAAGAAGGCCGCGAGCTGCTCCTCCGAGGCATCGGCCGATGGGGTCGGTAGAAAGAGCAGAGTTTTGCTGTCCGCAGCGGCAAACGGTCCCGCTGGATAAACCCCTCCAACCGACTGACCGATAAAGAAATCGGGCGACCGTCCGACGAAAAGGGTCAGAGGCTCCGGCAGCGTGATGATCTCCCTCTGCCTTACGAAGGCCACAGATTCATCGACCAGTCGCCTATAGTCGGCAATGAACTCGTCGACCGACGAGGCCCGATCCTCGCCGATTCTGGCGAAAAGAGCCTGCACGAGGAGCTTGTCGTCAGCCGGTGGCTCCTCATCGCCCATCACTTCGGTCCAGACGCTACGACCAAAATCCGCGGTCTCGCTGACTTTTGCGGCCAAGTCCTTCTTGGCCCCATTCGACACCTCGTCCAACGGAGTGGTCATTCCGTTGACGATCTCGAACCTCGACCGGTAGTCCTCTCCGAGGCGAGCCGAACCGGTCGCCTTCTCCCCCAGCTCCTCCAAGAAACCCGCCAGGTCCGAGAGAGCCCGTCCCGCTTGCTCCCCTGCTGTCGCCAGACGCTGTCGAAGTCGAGGATCGTCCTCGTCCTGGGTCGCCGCAGCGAGTCCCTCGGTATAGAACTGGGAGGAGGCCCTCGCCTGGCCGGAAGCCAGCTGGCAGAGCTCGGGAGATATCGCGCTGGGGTCGGTCGCGGTCAGCGAAGCCCGCGCCTGAGCGGCTAGCCGCGGGATCTGTTCCGCTCGCGAGGCCACCGCTGTCAGGCGCACTTCGCGCGGTAGGTCCTCGCGTACCAACAGGAACACCGTTGCTTGACTGACGACTCCCGTCCAGAAGAGAGGGTCCTTTTGAGGCCTTTCGAGGCGTGCCAGGTCCAGTACCTGCAGCTCGGCCTCTCGCAGCAGTAGCTCGGCATCCAAACGATCCTCGAAGGCCATTTCGGAGCCCGCCAAGGCTCTCCTCAGCTCCTCCACAACACCTGAATTGAAGGACACCCATTGCGAGAGTTTGGCCGCCGAAAAATCCTCGAGGAGGTCGTCCCGATCGTGCATTCCTGCCGCAGTTGCACGGCTCGGGTACATCTCGAAATAGGCTTCCAAGTACCGTTCCACGACCCCAGCCTGCGCATTGGCTGCCATCAGCACAATCAAGATCAGCGCACGTCTCATCTTCAAATCCCCGTTCCGATATCGTCTTAGAGAGTCGATGGTGAAGCCCACCGTCTCCGATACGAGACAAGTATATGGCCAGTCCATGGTCGTTCGGCATGGCACAGCAACCGGGAGTCTTGGAAGGGAGGTGCTGTCAGAAAATAGAACGAGGACAGGAAACCGAGTCGCGAGAAGCCCCTAATCCCCCTGGCTTGGTCCACGACCGGAGCTATGGGACTCTCGAAATTCTGGCCTGCCTGTCCTCGCTAGGTATTACAACTGTTTCCGGCGCTGAAAGAAGTTAGATCGGTCACAACCGCCTGTCGCTCCGCGAACTGGTTGAAGAGCGACATACCCTGCGCTTCGGTTAGAATTCCCGCCACGTTTGTAATCGATCAGTTCGGTGAGCCGATGATGCTCGCCTCTGAAGGGCGCAATCAACTGGAGACAAGGAGACGCTGCGATGTATCTGAAGAAGACTACCTTGGCATTGATGACCAGCATGTTGTTGCTTGGCACCTGGCTCTCGACCACCGCCGTCGAAGCCCAGGATTTGCACCCATCCCGGCGACCGAGTCCGACCGGAATCGCACGGACCTTTATCGGCGACACCTACGTGAAGGTCGTCTACAGCCGGCCCTACATGCGGGGCCGGGACAACATTTTCGGCACCGAGGACAGCGGTGCGCTGGTGCCCTACGGCAAGACCTGGCGCACCGGTGCCAACGAAGCCACGGAGATCACCCTGACCGGAGATGTTCGAATCGGCGACCAGAAGCTCGCAGCCGGCACCTACTCCATCTTCACGGTACCCGGACCCGAAACGTGGGCGGTGCAGTTCAACTCGGCACTTGGCCTGTCGGGTACCGGACGGTTCGACATGGAGACCCAGAAGTTCGAAGCGGCCGACCTAGCGGCCTCCGAGGTCCTGAGCTACGAGGCATCCGTGACAGCTCTCGAAGAGGAGATCGACCAATTCACCTTCGCGTTCGAGCCGAGTGGTGCAGGAGCGGATCTCTGCATGCGTTGGATCACGACCGAGGTCTGCGTTCCCATCGCAGCAGCTGACTAGGTGCTGGAACCTGCCGCAGAGACCCCGGTCGGGATTGGAGGGTATGCAGACAAGCTGGAGAGCTTCGTCGAGCGCACACTCGCCCCCCGGCTGGAGCCCTCGACTCGCCAGTTCCTCCTCGCAGTGGCACGAACCTACCGCTTCACGTTTCAGGAGCTACGCCTGACCGCGCAGGCCGCTCGCGATCTCGAAATGTGGTGCGAGACGGCATTCGAGCCTGTTTGGAGCCAACTGGAGTCGATCACCTCTGGTGCGGGAAGGGAGCGCAAGAAGGCCCTCTTCCGGGGCCTGCAACAACACCTCCAGGAGCTCGATCGCGGTCCCAAGACATACCCGGCGCGGGGTTTGACTCCACCCGCCCGCCGCCAGGTACGTCTCGAGGAGCGCCAGACGGACAAGGAAGTACTCGGTCTCTGCCCGGCTTACTCGGAGCACACGGTTTGCTGCGGGCTCCATACGCTCGACGCGGTCAGAGGCTGTCCTTTCGGTTGCAGCTACTGCACGATTCAGACGTTCTACGGGGAGACGGCAGAGCTCGAAGCCGATCTCTCAGGCAAGCTCGCCGCAATCGAGTTGGACCCGGATCGGAGGTACCACATCGGTACTGGGCAGTCCTCGGACTCACTGGTCTGGGGAAACCGAGGCGGACACTTGGAATCCCTACTCGAATTCGCCGCCGACAACCCAAATGTGCTGCTCGAGCTCAAGACAAAATCGGCCAACACCCGTTACCTCCTGGAGAGGCGGGTACCGAAGAACGTGGTCTGTAGCTGGTCACTCTCCACGGACACCTTGATTCGCAACGAGGAGCACCACACGGCCGATCTGCGTCGTCGTCTCGAGGCGGCCCGCCAGGTGGCAGACAAGGGGATCAGGATCGCCTTCCACTTCCATCCCATGGTGCACTATCGCGGCTGGCAAGAGGACTACAGCGAGGTTGCCCAGAAGCTCGTGCAACGCTTCGAGACAGAAGAAGTGGCATTCTTATCCATGGGCTCGGTCACTCTGATCAAGCCGGTAGTGCAAGAAATTCGGCGCCGGGGTGGTGAGACAAAAATTCTCCAGATGGAGCTGGTGCCCGACGCCCACGGCAAACTGACCTACCCGGACAGCATCAAGCTGGAGTTGTTTCGGCATCTCTTGCAGGCACTAGAGCCCTGGCAGAAGGACGTCTTCTTCTATCTCTGCATGGAACCGACGCACATTTGGGAGCAGACCTTCGGACACGCCTATGCCACCAACGAGGCTTTCGAAGCCGATTTCCTGGGAGCCCTGCTTTGAACTTCCTTCGACTGCTGCCGGTGATCCTCAGTCTGCTGCTCCTGGGGGCCCATTTCTCGAGACACAACATGAGTTTCCTCATTATCGTGCCCCTGATACTCCTCGGTCTCCTCTTCCTGCGAGAGGGTTGGGTGGCGCGGCTCATTCAAGGGGTTCTCGTCCTCGCCAGTCTCGAGTGGTTGCGAACAGCGGTGATCCTGGCCCTGCAACGACAACACCAGGGCATGCCATGGGCGCGATCGGCCGTCATCTTGGGGGCCGTCTGCCTGTTCACTCTCGCCTCGGCACTGGTCTTCCGTAGCGCTCGACTCCGTGAACGGTATCGACTCGGTTGACGGACGCGGCTCCGCCGATGGGGTCGGATCCAACTGCTAGACTTCTGCCGTATCTCTGGTTGAGGAGAACGCCTATTCATGGAGCCGGAGACAGCGACGTGGAATGCCCCGCTTCGCCCTCCACAGAGCCTGGCACTAGGGTCATGCAGTGACCAACCAGCCGATTCCGGTCATCGTCCATCTCTCGGGTCTTCGCCGAGGTACTACCCAGCGGTTGCGCGGAGACATTCTCCGCATCGGTGACAGTCCCGAGCTGGAAATCCGGGTCTCGCCCGAGCCTTGCGTCGCAGAACGACACGCCACCCTGCACCGCAGGCAGAACACCTACGAGCTGCTGGTCGAACCTGGTGAAGAGGTATGGGTCAACGGCGAGCAAAAGCAAGAAGCCTTGCTGGCCTCCGGCGACCTCCTGGAGATCGGGCGAGATGGTCCGATTCTTCGCTTTCGTCTCTACCCCCCCGGTTCGGAAGCGGCCAAGACTTTCTCAGAGGCCTTCTCAGATTGCGTCGATTGCGCGCGCTATCGCACCGACTCGAGGATCAATCAGGCTGCGCTCATCCTGGCGGGCGCCCCAAAGGAGATGGCCACCCAGACTTCCGCGACGTTTCGCGCCGTTCTGGTCTTCTTGCTGGGAGCCCTGGTCCTCACCACCGGGTACCTGGCCTTTCATAGTTTCCGTTTGGAGCACCGCTTGTCGGAGGAGGTACTCAAAGTCGAAGGAATCTCACAACTGCTGGAGAGTGAGGACAATCGCGGCCTGGCGCCAGAGGACCTCGAGTCGGTTCGAGTGGCTATTTCGACAGCCCTCGAAAGAGTGCAAGCACTCGAGGACCGTTCCGAGGCTCCGTCCAGGGTTGTCGCTGCCGCATCGGCATCCGTCGTGCTGCTGCAGGGCGCCTATGGCTTTGTCGATCCCGTCAGCGGGGAGCCTCTCCGATTCGCCGGCATCGGTGAGGACGGACTACCGCTGCGGAGTCCCGAGGGAGCGCCTCTGGTCGCGCTCGGCGGCCACGGTCCAATCGTCGAGTCGTTCTTCACAGGCACGGCTTTCGTCGTCACAGGAGACGGACTGTTGATCACCAATCGCCACGTAGTCCTACCTTGGGAGTACGACGAAGCTGCCAAGATGGTGATGGCCCAGGGTCTGATGCCCGTCATGCGCCGGCTCCAGGGATATCTCCCCGGAATCCCCGAAGCGTTCGAAGTCGGACTGGTCGTGGCGAGCGATGTCGCTGACCTCGCCGTCCTGGAATGCGGCGCGATCGCGGGAACCGTCGACACTCTCCCCCTCTCAGATCGTTCGCCCGACAGTGGAGACGAAGTCATCGTCCTCGGCTACCCGACAGGCATTCGAGCCCTGTTGGCCAGGGCTGACGAGGCCTTCATGCTCGAGCTGTCTCGCAACCAGGACCTGGACTTCTGGGCTGTGGCCGCTCTTCTGGCCCGCAAAGGGCATATTGCGCCACTGGCGAGCCGAGGTATCGTGGCTCAGGTCGTCCCTACGGCGATCGTCTACGATGCTGAGACTACTCGTGGCGGTAGCGGCGGTCCGGTTCTGGACTTGAACGGGCATGTCGTCGCAGTCACCACAGCCGTCGTTCCCGAGTTTGGTGGCTCGAACCTCGGCGTGCCCGCCGGCCGGGCCCGAGAGCTCATTCTCCGGGCCGTCATGAGTCGCCTCAGACCGATACCCCTGCATTGAGCTCCAAGTCGAGAAGAGGGCTGCACACTTCTTACACTAGACCCCCCTTACAGGAGCACTCGTGAGCCCAGACCGACGGACTTCCCGCGGACCCCATCCCAAGGACGAAGGCTGCTTTTCGGCGACTGCACTGCCCACCCTGCGGATTGCAGTCCAGGACCTTTCCTGGCTCCTCTCTCGCGGCTATTCGATGAAGGCAGCACTGCCGCTGGTCGGAGATCGCCACCTTCTCCGCGATCGCCAGAGGAAAGCCCTTCGTCGGTGCGCCGCCAGTGATCGAAATTGCACCAACCGCGAGCAGCGGCGGGTAGCGCCCGAATACCTGAGAGGTCAAAGCCTCAGCGTCGATGGCTACAACGTGCTGCTCACAATCGAAGCCGCTCTGTCGGACGGACTCCTCCTATTGGGTCGTGACGGTGCCCTCCGAGACCTCGCCGCCATGAGTCGCCACTACCGAAGAGTCGCCGTCACGCGCCAGGCCGTCGAGCTGATCGCGCGGCATCTCGACGGAGTCGGCTGCAGCAGAGTGCTGTGGTGCCTGGACCGCCCGGTGTCCAACAGTGCTCGTCTCAAGAGACTGATCGAAGAAACGGTTGTGGAAAACGAATCCTCGTGGAGCGTCGAGCTCACCTCTCGAACCGACCAACTCCTGATGGAGTCGACCACCATCGTAGCCACGGCCGACAGCGCAATCCTGGACAAGTGCAGTCGATGGTACAACCTCGCCCGAGCGGTCGTAGAAGACTCCGTCCGCGACGCCTGGATCCTCGACCTGAGCTCCTGAAGCGCCAGCTGTGCGCCCCATCCCCGGGCCCAGCCCTCGAGAGCGTGCTGGCAGGGCCGATGGCGTGAACCTAGGGCAGCGATTCGACCGGCACCGGCATGAGGTTCCAGGTAAAGCGGCTCAGACCGTCGGTATGGCGGTGAATGACCTGACGCTCAGGCTGACCATCACGCCAGACGTAGCGGCGAATCTCGTTGTCCCGATCGCTCGCGACGTACAGCTCATCGACCCCATCCTCATCCAGGTCGGTCAAGATGGCGGCATGCTCGAACCCTGAGGAGTCCTTGTCGATGGACTCGACTGACCAACCGGCCTCACTGGGCCTGAGCAGCCAGAGACCACTCTTGAATGCCGCCGCCACCATCTCCTTGCGTCCATCACCATCGACATCTCCGGCAGTCAGGAACCGACAGAGAGAGTCGTCCAAGGTCGCGATCACCATGCCTTCGGCCGGATCGGTCTCGGCATCGTAGCGACGGATCTCGACCTCACCCCCAGAGACCGCTTCGACAGAAACATACAGCTCATCGGTTCCATCACCGTCGACGTCGGCTACCAGAATCTCCTTGGCATGCCGATCACCGAGATCCGCCACGACGGTCCTGCCCTCCTCGGTCGAAGGAATGTAGCGCACCACCTTGCCGGGCTGGGGAGAACCGTCCATCTTGTTGGGCTCGCTGGGAGTCGCGTAGATCTCGAGCACTCCGTCGCCCGCCAGATCGCCGATCTCGATTTCGTGCACGAACGTGTCCTCCTCGCGATCCAGCTCCTCGACAGCGAAGCCACCCTCCCCATCAGGGCGCAGCACTGCCACGACACCCTGATCGTGCGTGGCTACCGCGATCGACGACAGTCCGTCGCCGTAGATGTCCGCCACTTCACCATCTCTCATACGACTGAACTTGCCGCCAAAGTCTGCCTCCCAGATCACTTCCGGCTCTGCTCCACTCCGCAAGATCTTGACGGCCGCCTGGGTACCACCAAAGGTGAGAACCCCCTGCTCACCGCCAACCAGCGGGTACGCCATCGTCTTATGGAAGACGTTGCTGTCCCGGTCCTCCAGATAGCGATAGGTCCAGCCGCTATCACCGGCAGTCAAGATTCCCATCCGCGCTGGCTGTGGGACGGGCTTGCCATCCGCGTCCTTGTCCAGAACGGCTAGCGACACGAGAATTCCATTGGGTAGCGCTTCCTGTTCGACAACTTCCTCCGCGGCCGGGGCTACAGGCTCCTGAGGAGCACACGAAAACACCCAGACCATCGACACCAAAGCGACCGTGATGACAGACGTTGTAGATCGAAACATGACAATTTCCTCGATGTTGAGTACTTGCAAGAGATGAATTCAGACAAGGTGACCCCGCTCAGGATCAACCTTCTGGACAGATCATAGAAAGGAGGGCTGCACGATTCAATACCCGGCCCCTCAGATGGGGGGAACTTCCAGGTCGATCTCCTTGAGCTTTTCCAGCTCCGACTCTCGCTCGGAGAGTTGTTTGGAAAGATGGGCTATTTCTCGGCGGAGTCGTTCGATGCGATCCGACAGATCCTGGACCGTCTCGTTTCTCTCGCCGACCTCAGTCTCGGTTCGTTCAAGATCCTCTTGAAGCCTCGAGAGATCGTCGATCAGGTTCCGGATCAGGTCGCGCCGGGAGGCCACAACGGCGGTGAGACCAACGATCTCCTTCTGCTGCTGAAGCATGACTTCAGCTGCCAGGGAGTACTCTCCATCCGGATCCCCTGACAGGAGCTCCTGCAGCAAGGCCACGGACTGCTCAGGATCGTAGAGGGAACTGGTCGCTGAGCCGTAGGTAACAGCCAGACGGTAGAGGGCCTTCGAAGTGCCTGGACCCGATTCGGGTCCAGAATCGAGATAGGCCTCATAAGCTCTGGCCGCCTGGACGTACTCCCCGGCCGCGAACAAATCGTCAGCCTGTCGATCGACGGTGGCGCAGGACCATGCCAGCATCGACATCGAGACCACCAGAGCTGCCTTCGTCGCTGTCAACGCCCGCCCCCAATCACTCCGTAGCCGGCAGAGCGAAGGAAAAGACGCTTCCCCTCTCCTGCCGGTCTTTGACGCTGATCTCACCACGGTGAGCCCCGATGATCTCACGACAAATGGCCAGACCCAAGCCCACTCCCCTGGCACTTCCCTCACCGGGTCCTTTGGCCACTTGATAGAAGCGCTCGAAGATCTGCTCCTTCTCCTCATCCGCCACCCCGGGACCCCGATCCTTGACTTCCACATATGCAGCCCCTCTCTCCGAGTAAGCGGCCTGCAGTGGATGCACGACCACCTCCACCGACTCGCCTGAAGAAGAGAACTTCAAAGCGTTGTCGACCAGATTCGCGACAACCTGGATGATTCTGTCGTGGTCGCAATCGACGACAACCTGGTGGGTCGGTAGATTCAATGCCAGACTTACATTCACCTCCCTGGAGCGAGCCTCGAAGCCACCCACAGCAACTCTCACAATCTCTACCAGGTCGTACTTCTGAAAGTCGTACTCCATCACCCCGGCTTCCAACCGCGACAAATCCAAGAGTCGGCCAATCATCGATGAAAGCCGCCGACTGCTCTCCAGATTTAGTGTCAAGAAGCGTTGCTGGCGCTCGTTCAGTGGACCGGGAATCTCCTCGAGAAGTAACTCGATCGTCTCTTGCATGGAAACCAGTGGTGTCTTCAACTCATGGGAGACGTGCGACAGGAAGTCCTTTTTGACCTGATCCAGCTCGGCGAGCCGATGCACCATCTGGTTGAAGCTCCGAGCCAACCTGCCGAACTCGTCCTTGCCGGAGCTGTCGAGCTGAACGGTGAAGTCCCCTTCGGCGACTGCCCGCGTCCCCCCTGCCAGGCGTTTCAGCGGTCGCTGAATCGAGCGCACGGTGAGCCACAGAATGATCAGGCTGACCACCAGAGCCACGCCAACCACGGCCCAGGAGAGGCGCTCCGCCTCCCGGCTGACCATCGCCGCGCGCCTGGCTTCCTCCGACACTCTCCCCTGTGCGACCTCATCCACGCGTCGTACCTGTCGCTGCAACTCGTCCAGTCGTACCAGCAAGTCTGCCAAGCGATCGCGATCGGCCACAGTCCCAGCCACCGGCGATTCCTGGAACGCCCTCGCTGATCTCCAATACCTGGCCCAGAGGCTGGAGAGCCGCCCCACTTCCTGGCGCTCCTCGTCTGAGAGCCTGAGCGACGACAGTTCCGCAAGACGGCCTGCAAAAGCCTCTTGGAGCTCGCTCAATCGCTGGTCGTAGGCCTCGTCTTCGGTGACCGAGTACTTGCGAGTGAATTCGTCCATGCGATTCAGGAGTCGATCCTCCTCCAAAGCCAGAATCGATACACGAAGCCTGACCTGGGAGAGTTCCTGCGCCACCGTGGCAAGTCGCCGAATGGTTGCCAGGTCCCACGCCAATACTCCCAACAGCAGCATCACGGCGATCCCCGTTCCAGTGGCCAGTCTGGCGGTGACCTTCATTCGTCCCTTCCGGTCATGCCCCAGGCGCGCAGCTTGTTGCGGATGGTCTTGACATCGACTCCCAGCGAACGGGCGGCCTTGGCCTTGTTGTTGCCGACGCTCTCCAGCGTCTGAAGAATGAGCATCTTCTCAGCCGCCGCCACCGTCACACCTTCGGGCAGCACCAGACCGGCCCGATTCTCGATCTCGCCGCCGCGGATGAACGGTGGCAGGTGAACCGTTTCGATCCAACCCTGCCGAGCCAGGATGATGCCCCGCTCGACGACGTTGCGCAGCTCCCGGACGTTGCCGGGCCAATCGTAGGCCCCCAGTCGATCCAGCGTCGCCTCGGAGATACCCTCCACCGCCGTTCCGTGCTTGGCGTTGCCGAGGCTGATGAAGTGCTGGGTCAAAAGGGAGATGTCTTCAGGCCTCGTCCTCAGAGGCGGCATCTCAATGGTAAAGACGCACAGTCGGTAGTAGAGATCGCCACGCAGCACACCAGCGTCCAGCGCCGAATCCGGATCCCGATTCGTGGCGGCGAGGATTCTGACGTCGACGCGCCGTTCGCTCTTGCCGCCGACGCGCCGAACCCTGCCATCCTCCAGCACTCGTAGCAGCTTGGGTTGCAGAGCCCCTGGCATCTCAGAGATTTCGTCCAGGAACAGGGTGCCCTGATCCGCCAACTCGAAGTATCCAGGGCGAGGACTCGACGCCCCAGTGAAAGCGCCCCTCTCATGGCCAAAAAGCTCACTCTCCGTAATCCCCTCCGGGATCGCTGCCGTGTTGACCGCGATGAAGGGGCCGGACCTGCGGCCACTGAGGTCGTGAACAGTCCGAGCCGCCAACTCCTTGCCTGTGCCACTCTCCCCTGTGATGATCGCAGAGGCATCGCTCTTTGCCAGGACTTTCAGTAGATCGTAGACCTCGCGCATCGGCTTCGAGGCCCCGACCAGCAACCCCAGCCCGCCACCCTCGGCCAGGGTCTGTTCGAGGTGATGGGCCCGGTGCCGCCTTTCCAGTTCGTGTTTGGCAGCGAACAGCGTCGCCTTGAGCTTCTCGTAATCGATGGGCTTGGTCAGAAAGTCCATCGCTCCGAGCTTCATCGCTTCGACCGCGATGTCCACTGCGCCATGGGCCGTAATCATGATGACGGGCCGGTGCACCTCACCGGCCTGTAGGTTCTGAACCAGGTCGAGACCCGAGCTATCCGGGAGTACCAGATCCGAGATGACCGCGTCCGGGTTCTCCTCAGTCGCGAGCGCCATGGCCTCGGCTGCGTTCTCGGCAACCACGACTTCGAACCCCCACTGCTTGAGGCGCATCTCGAGAACCTCGCGCATCGCCGCCTCGTCATCGACCACTAACACCTTCATTCTGTCCTCGATCATTGAAGTCTCCCTTGGGATCGCCTCAGTCTCCGGTGCGGCAACCCTTGCTGAGTCGGCGGCCGATTGAACCGCCAGTCTACCAGGGAAAAATTCCCTTCTGGAGAGCTCAAATCGCCATCGCTTCGAGAAAAGGGGAAGAATTCCCTTTACCTTCGACCCCTGACCCTGCGATGCAGTCCTTCCTTCGACCTAAGTACCTGATTTAAAGAGAGATAGGCCTCACCACTCCTGTTGGCACGAGGGTTGCTGTTAGGGTAGGCTCCACAACCGGGAGAACTGTACTCAATCAACCCGTCTCAGGAGGAAGAAACAAGGTGTGGAACAAACCCCAGTCCGATTCAGAACCACAGTCCCAGCCCGAGCCTCAAGCCTCTCCCCCCAGCCGCCCTGTCGGAGGAACTCCATCGCGCCAGGCGGTGCTGGGACCCTCGATCTCGATCAAGGGCAATGTGTCGGGTGACGAGGACGTGCTGATCGAGGGACAGATCGATGGCGAGATCTCCTTCGGCCAGAATACCGTGACCATCGGCTCGAAGGGCCGAGTCAAGGCCGATATTCATTGCAAGGTCGTCTACGTAGAGGGCCAGGTCACCGGCAATCTCTACGGTGAAGAGAAGGTGGTCGTGCGCCAATCGGGTCGTGTCGAGGGCAACGCCGTCGCACCCCGGGTGGTGCTCGAGGAAGGAGCCAACTTTCGCGGCAATATCGATATGCAGCCGAGGAGTGGAAAGCAGGCCGCTGCCGCGAAGAGCTAGCCAACGGATCGCAAGGAGAACTGTCGTGAACGACAACTGGAAACGCTCGACATTGATGGCCGTTCTATTGACGGCGCTGGTAGCAGGGGGCTGCGCCAGCAAGAAATACGTAAGGACCGAGCTCGATTCTCATACCGCCACATCGACCGAGAGAATGGACGGTATCGAGGGTCAGGTAGAGGAGAACCAAACCCGACTGGACATCCAGGAAGAGGAGATGACCCAGATCTCCCAAACGGCTCAGGAGGCCCTGGACCGCGCGCTCGCCGCAGGTCTATTGGCCGAGGGCAAATTCCTCTACGAGACAGTCCTCTCCGACGACAAGGTCCGGTTCGGCTTCAACGAGTCAACGCTCTCCCCGGAGGGCATGGCTGCTCTCGACCAGTTCGTCAGCGAGCTCAGGGCGAGAGACGAGAACGTCTTTATCGAGATTCAAGGACATACCGACTCCGTGGGTGACGACGCCTACAACATGGTTCTCGGTGAGCGTCGCGCGGAAGCCGTCCGTCGATACCTGAGTCAGTCGGGGGGCCTCGCCCTGCATCGCATGTCCGTGATCTCCTACGGCAAGACCGCTCCGATCGCGGACAACGACAGCCCCGACGGCAGGGCCATGAACCGACGTGTCACGTTGGTCGTCCTGCAGTAGGCTGCCGCGGTCGATTCCGACTTGCAGCGCAGTGCCAGAGTGCCGGCGGGCACTCTGGCACTCTTTCAATTTCCCTGCGACGAATCTTTTCTGCCCGCGGCGCGTATCATGGTGCAGCATGCGACGCGCCATCGAGGTCCTGACAACAACAGGACTCCTTCCAGCTCTGCTGCTGATCGGTTGCCTGGCCGACCGCGCCGCGGCGAGTGAAGTCGACAAGATCGCCGAGGTCCTGCCCATCGAATCGGGTATGAAGGTGGCCGACGTCGGAGCGGGTGACGGCGAATGGAGCCTTGCCATTGCCCGGCTCGTTGGGCCAGAGGGCCGAATCTTCGCTACCGAAGTTGCCAACAACGAGCTCCGGACCATCGAGAGGAAGGTCGAGCAGTCTGGGCTCTCCAACATCACGGTCGTGGCCGGCAATCAAGAGGATTCAGGCCTGCCAGAGGCCTGTTGCGACGCCATCCTGCTCCGCTTGGTCTATCATCACTTCGTCGACCCGATCTCCATGCTTGCCAGTCTCAGAAGTGCGCTGCTGCCCGGCGGGCACCTGGCCGTGATCGACATTACCCCCCAGCAGCATTGGAGAACCCTCAAGGGAGTCCCTGATCGCGGCGGACATGGCATTCCCCCTGAGCAACTGATCGAAGAGATGGGTGAGCGAGGATTCCAACTGGTGGCGCGCCACGACGATTGGAACGACGACCCCGATCGGTTCTGCGTCATTTTTCGAGTCGCCTCGCGCTCTGCACCCTGAGTCATCCCCGTTTTCCGTATCTCCAGAAGTCGCCCTCTGTGGCAGATTCCCTTGATGGGAATTGACAAAACCCCTTACCGTGAAGACGTCGGGTGGTTCACGATCCTGTCTCCAGCCGAGACAGTGGTCTCGAGGAGATCGAGTGCAAGTAGAGCTACTGGAGCGAATTGGCAGGTACGAGATCGTCGGCGAGCTCGGCGCTGGGGCGATGAGTCGTGTCTACCTGGCGCACGATCCCAACCTGGATCGACAGATTGCACTCAAAGTCGTACTCAAGGGTTGGACCCTCGACACCCGTGAGCAGACGGAGCTCGAGAACCGGTTCCTGCTCGAAGCAAGGGCCGTCGGCAAGCTGTCGCATCCCGGTATCGTCCGGGTCTACGACGCGGCCAGCGACGAGAAGACCGGCCTCCCCTACATTGCCATGGAATGGGTCCAGGGAAGGTCCTTGCGCAGCCACCTCGAAGAGAAAGGAAGGCTGTCCGGCGGCCGTACGATGGAAATCCTCGCCAAGGTCGCGCGGGCCCTGGACTACGCTCATTCCAAGGGCCGCGTACACCGAGACATCAAGCCGTCGAACATCCTGATCGAGAAGGAGGGCCGTCCGAAAGTTTCCGATTTTGGTGTTGCGAAGATCATGACGGAAACTCACACGACCTCGGGTCATGTTCTCGGCACGCCGGCCTATATGTCCCCCGAGCAGGTGCGGGACGAGCCTCTCGATGGCCGCTCCGACCTCTTTTCACTGGGCGCCGTTCTCTATCAGTGCCTGACTGGAGACCTGCCGTTCCCAGGGGATTCACTCGTTCAGGTGGTCTACAAGATCCTGAAGGTCGATCCCCGCCCCATGCAGTTACCCAACACGCCAGCCACCAAGCAACTCGTGGCCATAGCAGAGCGAGCCCTCCAAAAGGATGCCGGGAGCCGCTATCAGACCGGAGAAGAGTTTGCCCAGGCCCTGACCGATATTCAGGCGCTTCTGCAAGTCGAGTCCTCCGATGACCTCGAGGCGGCAGCACCGGAAGTCCGTACTCAGTCGAGAGAGATCCTGCAATTCCCCAGGCCGGCTGATGCTCTCGTTGGAAGCCGTTCCAGTGTGGCCTACTCGCAGACTCTGCGACTTGGAGCGGCCGATCCCGAAAGCTCGCCGCCGGTCACCCGGCAGGTCGAATCCGTTCACGCAACCGCCAGGATCGAGCCTCATGAGGCGGCCGAACCCCTTCCCGCACCCCGACGTTGGCTCTCGCGCTTGGTTCTTTCAGCGGTCGGGCTGGGACTCGTGGCAGGCCTCGCATGGTTCGGCCTTCAGGCCATGAATCAGCGACAAACCGCCGCCAGCGACATGACAAACGCCGTTGACGTGCCGGACTTCGCTACCCGGTTCCGGGCTGAGAGAGTTGCAGCTACCGAGACCGTGGAGGAGTTGCCCGAATCCCCACCTAGCGAGAGTCGCGTACCAGAGCCCGTAGCACCGAAGGCTACAGCAACAGACAGGCAGTCCGCCTCGACAGCCCCGGCCCGACAGCCCCCGCGGTCGGTGGAGCCCGAGCCGATCGAGTACGAGGCCGAGGAACCAGGCGATCGATCCGTCACCCTGTTCAGTCAGCCGCTGAGTGAACCTGCGGCGAAAGAAGCGCAGCCCATCACAACGGCAATACCTCAGACGCTTTCTGCGTCAGGTGCCCCTGCCGTATCGGTGGTCGAGCTCCACTATCGTCACAAGAACGAAAAGGCTCATCTATCGGTACTGCTCGATGGAGACGTTGTTTGGTCCGAGCCCCTCAAGCGCCCGATCAACCCTATTGCCTGGGCCAAGGGCAAGGATGTCATGGCGATCATTCCAGTACCCGAGGGGCAACACTCTCTCGAGGTACGGGTCTCCGTGCCGGCTCAAGAGATCGAGACTGCACGCAGCATTCGTAGCCACTTCACTGCCGGTGCACAGCGAGTCTTGAAGGTGACGCTGAATCGCAAGACCAGCGATCTGAGACTTCGTTGGAAGGAGTAGGGAATCATGGACATCACCTGCGACACTTGCGGCTATCCCTTCTCAGCGGACGATGACGACCCTCGATCGGAGTGGAAATGTCCGATCTGCGGCTCCGCAGCTCACAAGTCCACTCCCTCGTCTTCGCCCTCCAATCATGGGCTGGATGACGGCGCCGATCGGAGCGACACCCATCTGACCGATGAGATCGCGATCACAGTCGAGCAGAAGACGCCAACTCCGTCTCCGCAGGGCGGCTCTGCCGACCGCTCGAACCCGGCTGACACGGTGTTCCAACCGGCACTGATGATGAACGCGATCATGGACGAATTGGAACCGAGCCCGAACCTCGCTGAGTCTCAGGAGACGATCTCATCGATGACGGGCACCGAGCTGATCCCGGAGAAGGCCGATCTACCTTCACCTTTCCTGGATCTCGAAACCCAACCGTATATCTTGATTCTCGGTGCCCGTCCAGGAGAGGAACAACGACCGATCGTCCGCGCCAGGACCTCGTTCGGCCGCAAAGAGGCCGACGTCAACCTCGCCGACCCTTCGGTCTCCGCGACTCACTTTCAAATCGAGGCCTTCGGGTCGGAGTTTTTCGTCAGGGATCTGGAGAGCCGCAATGGGACATTTCTGAACAACAGTCCCGTGCGCTATAGCCAGCTACTGGCCGGTGATCAGATCACCGCCGGCAGGACCACTCTCATCTTCCGGCTCTCGAACGACGCTATCGATCGCGGTTGATCTCGCTCATCTCCGGCCAGGGTTCATCGACAGCCACACTCATTGCAATCGGGCCGCCGAGCTGCTGCTCGGGGTCAACCTGCTGGAAGTGGCAGATGAAGAGGGACAGATCAAAGCAGTGCGCGAGGCGTGTGAGAGGCTGCCAGCTGGCTCTTGTACCACCTTCACCCTTCGGATGTCCCCATTGGAGTGGCTCGGCGGAGGTCTCGCTCTAGCAGGGCTCGCCATCGCCCTTCTCAACAGGGGCCTTTAGTCGCCAGGCTTACCTTGGCGGTCTGGGTAAGAGCGTCCCTTCCAGCGTGGTCCCCGGCCGGACAGGTGACTCCACGCCGAGGACAGCGTCATAAGGCCGTACAACGCCCCGGCTACCGGCAAGGTGAAACCAAAAACCGAGGCAACGCGGTGATGCCGCACAGAGGGCAGGAGGGATAGGACCTGTAGCAGCCACGCGGCGCCAGCCCAGATCATGATCCGTAGACCGGCAGGGACCGACACTGCCCCAGTCGCGGCCGAAGCGCCACCGGCAACGATCAGCAGGGGTGGTGCCACCACAAACACCGCCAGGCCCAGAATGACGAGAGCCAACAAGTCGTAGCGGTACCGCAGCTGGACAAAGGCGCTTCGAGATACCATGCGCCAGAGTTCCGAGAGCCCGCAATAGGGCCGGATCGAGCGGACGTTCTCATCGAGACCCAGCCAGACCCTGCCGCCACTGGTCTTGATCAGACGGGCGAGTGCTACGTCATCGATGAGCGCATCGCGAATCGCAGCGTGCCCCCCGACCTGCTCGTAAGCAGTTCGGCGAACCAGAATACAGCCCCCGGCCGCCGCGGCCACTGCGGATCTGGCATTGCAAACTCGCCGAAAGGGATATAGCAACTGGAAGAAGAAGACAAACGGCGGGATCAGCAACCGTTCCCAGAAGCTGGTGGTGTGCAACCGCGCCATCACGGAGACGAGATCGTATGGGCCGCCCGCCTCCCTGGACTCGGCGATCGCCAGTAAGGCCCGAACCGTGCTCGGGGCCTGCTCGATATCCGCATCACCGAACAGCCACCAACCATCTTTGGCGCCCATCAACGCTTCGTCTTCGAGTATGCGCGCCGTCGAGTAGGCGAGGGCATGCACCTTGCCGGACCAACCTGCTGGCGGAGGCGGCACCTCGATTCGACGCAGGGCCGGTCCCCGCACCGACTCTTCGGCAACCCGATCCACCACTTCAGCAGTCGAGTCCTGGGAGCCATCATTGGCGACCACAACCAGATCCACGGCATCTTGCTGCAGAAGCGAGCGTAGGGTTCGCGCCAGGGTCTTCTCCTCGTCGCGAGCCGGTATTAACGCACAAACCGGGCCACTGCGTCTTCGGCTTGCACTCTTTTCGCACTCTGGAAACCGCGATTCCCGAGGCCAGGCTCGCGATCGATCCAGAGACAGACCAACCCAAAAGGCCAGACAGGCCAGTGCTCCGATTTCGAGCCCTGTCATCGATGAAGCCCGCTGTAGGGAACTGCTACAGGTGGAACTTGACGCCCGAACTACTCGGCCAGAGCCACCGCCCCAGCCGCCATGACGCGATTCCGGCCGGCCCGCTTGGCCTGATAGAGCGCTTGATCAGCCGCCCGAATCAACTCGGAGCTGTTGCGCCCATCTTGAGGGAAGCAGGCAACGCCGCCGCTGATCGTCAAGCGATTGAGCGGCTGCTTGTCACCGAAGGGAAATTCGTAGGCCTCGATGGCCGCTCGGATCTTCTCGCCGGTGATCCTGGCCTGGGATTTGCTCTTGTTAGGAAGAATCAGCAAGAACTCCTCGCCACCAAAGCGACCGAAAATGTCGTCGATGCGGACCTGCTCTTTGACCAGTCGGGCCAACGTCTGCAGCAACCGATCACCAGCCACGTGCCCATTGACGTCATTGTAGTTCTTGAAGTGATCGATATCGAACAGGAACACCGCCAGATTGCTCTTACCCTCCTCGGCATCGAACACGAGCTCGCCGAGTCTGAAGTTGAGAACGCCCTTGTTCCAGATCTTGGTGAGTGGATCGACGTCGGCAACCGACTTGACCTCGGCATAGGCCTGAAGGTTGTTCAGGGCAAAGGCCCCCATCTGAGCGATCACCCTAAAAACATCCTTGCTGTAGGGTTTCTGCTTCTCCGGGCGCCTGAGAGCCATGACTCCCAGAGTGCGCTCGTCGATGGTCATTGGCGATGCGATATCGGGTCGAAACGCGGACAGACCCTTGGCTCGAACATGGCGATGCGATGCAGCCTCTCGAGTCAATTCTGTGCCGTCCAGAACCCGATGCTGCTGAGCGACGTACCCCAGATCACCCTCGCCCATGGTCACGACCATGCCGCGATCGAAAGTAGACCTCGGCGCCGCGACTGCAGCTGCGATGAACTCCTTGTCCCTCTCGGGCTGAGCCAATGTACGCTTGCGCCGCAGTAGGATGACCGCCTGCTCAGGCTGGTAGGTGCGAACGAGAACGTTCATGAGCACCTGGGGAATGCCTCTGGGATTCATCTGGTTATTGAGCTCGCCGGTCAGATGAGGCAGCTCTCGGATGAAATCGAGTACGAAATTCAGCTCCTCGTCGATGCGGTGGATCTTCTTCAGTAGGGTCCGGAGCTCGCTGGTCTGCTTCTCGAGCGATTGGGAGAGTCGTCGCGCCCGCAGGAAGAACACCATCAGCAGGAGCAGAAGAGCCACGCTGATCGAGATGCTGAGCAGAAAAAAGCCGGTATCGGTCATAGAATCTCGACTTGCCTACAGATCTACCAACCTGAGCCTTTCGCTCGGACCCAGGTAGTAGTACCGGAATCCGTCTTGAATTATAGCCACTACTCCTTGCCGGCGCTGCGAATCGCTTAACTGTCCCCCATCTCACCTCTCGAGCAGGTAGTAGAGGTTCTGTCGCTGGCCTTCACCGTCTGAGTGGTACATCTCCATGACGCGCAAAGGTAGGCTCCCAACCAGCTGACCAGCCTCGTTCGCATCGGCGAAGTGACAGTATCGAAGTTTCGAGTTGAAGCCGACCCTTTCCTGCCCATTCTGGTCACCCCAGGTCAGGACCATGTCGCCCTTCTCCAACTCGCCGATCTCGATCGGCTCCCTGGCCTGCTTGTTGTAATCGGTCCACGACATCGATCGCCGAAGAAATCGACGGTGCTCACCGAACTGCCAGAAGGAGACCGCCATCACCCCACCCGGCGTCAGACAAGCGGCAAGAGCGGTCAGCAGACTTTGCCGAGCCTGGTAACTGGGGATGTGGTGCAGCACCCCGAAAACGACCGCCAGATCGAATTGGGCCGAGCGCAAGAACTCGAGAGGCCTGTCGTCGATCAGTTCCGCCGCCACCAACTTCGGCTGAGGCGATGTTCTTCCAGCAGCATCACCGCGGGCATCCAACAGCAAGGCAAGGCTCGAATCGACCCCGAAGTATCGAACGGGAGCCTGAGAATGTTCCGCCAGGAAGGGCAAGAACCGTCCGTTGCCGCATCCGACATCTAGAATAGACACCAGAGGCCCGGCGCCACTCGTGGGATTTTTCTCTTCATAGGCGGACACAACCCGCTTCCAGCCGGGCCAGGGGCTTCTCCGCGTGCGGCTGAAGTCCTCACTCTGGTGGTGGTAGAAGGTCCGGTTGATTCGGTTCAGGGCTGCTATTGTCTGGCGGTTCATAATGAGACAGAAAGTGCCTGAAATCAGCTTTCATTTCCAGCCCGAGCTCTATGAGGCCCAGTTGGTGGCCTTGGTCACCGAGATCGAAGCGTTGGAGGATTTCGATCAGGCCAGCTACGAGTCGATCCTACGACGTTATCCAAAGGACGGCTCGGGATTCTTCTCGAAGAGCGAGATCATTCGGGCCTTCCGATACCTGAATCGAAAGCTCCAATGGGGTCGTGACGAGTCCCCTTTTGTCGAAAAGCTACGCATGAAGCCGATGCGCACTCAAAGCGGAGTCGCCCCGGTTACCGTTCTGACCAAGCCATATCCCTGCCCGGGCAAGTGCATCTTCTGCCCTAGTGATGTCCGCATGCCCAAGAGCTACCTATCAGACGAACCCGGGGCCCAGCGCGCGGCCCAACATCAGTTCGACCCCTTCAATCAAACACTCTCCCGGCTCATGACCTATCACAACACAGGCCACCACGTGGACAAGGCGGAGGTCATCGTCCTGGGCGGGACGTGGTCGTCCTACAGGGAAGCCTACCGAATCTGGTTCGCCAAACGGTGCTTTGACGCCCTCAACGCTTTCTCACCAGAAGCCCCTGTGCCCTATGCGACCCGACCGCAATCGAGCCTCGATTTCCGGGATCTCGGCACCCAGGTCGATGGCAGGCGGATGACACGGACCTACAACAACATTGTCACCGCTGCCCTGGGGCAACTCGGCCCGTCGGCGAACAGGCTCGAGGAGGAGGATTGGGACTCTCTGGCACTGGCGCAACAACACAACGAAACGGCCTTTGCTCGATGTGTTGGTCTAGTGGTCGAGACCCGGCCTGACCACCTCGAGCTCGATGAAGTGCTCAGTATTCGCCGCCTCGGCGCCACCAAGGTTCAGATCGGCTTCCAGAGCCTCTCGGATCGGGTCCTGGCCCTCAACCGGCGAGGCCACGAAGTAGCGGACATTCGCCGGGCCGTGAGTCTTCTCAGGCAGGCTGGATTCAAGATCCACGCCCACTGGATGCCCAATCTCCATGGCTCCTCACCCGAGGAGGATGTCGAGGACTTCCAGCGACTCTTCGACGATCCCGACTTCCGTCCTGATGAGCTCAAGATCTACCCCTGCAGCCTCGTCGAAAGCGCAGAATTGATGGGGTACTACGAGAGTCGGGAGTGGCGGCCCTATTCCCAGCGCGAGCTCACCTGGGTTCTGACCGAGTGCATCAGGCGAACGCCCGAGTACTGCCGCATAACCCGCGTCATTCGGGACATTCCAGGTACCGATATCGTGACAGGAAACAAGGTGACGAACCTCCGAGAGCTCGCCGAGGAGGAGATCCGACTAGGTGGTCATGAGAGCCGAGACATCCGCGCCCGAGAGATTCGTCATCGCAGTGTCGATCCGAGCACATTGACCCTTCGTAGGACGGATTACGACACGTCCATTGGTCGTGAGACCTTTCTTCAGTTCGTCACACCAGAGGACCGGATCGCCGCCTTTCTCCGGTTGTCCCTGCCACAGCGCCCCATACCGATACCCGAGATCCAGAAGAGCGCCATGATCAGGGAAGTTCACGTCTACGGGCATCTGGCGGCCATTGGACAGCGCCAAGGGGTGCGATCCCAGCATCTCGGCCTGGGCCGAGACCTGATTGCGCGAGCAGAAGCCATCGCAACCGAGTCGAGGTTCGAGAATCTGGCGGTCATCTCTGCCGTCGGTACGCGGCCGTACTACAGGAAGCTGGGCTTCACCGATGGACCGCTCTATCAGCACCTCGCCTTGAGCAAGAGTCGCTGACGAACTGGCGCAGCTTCGCCGCCCTTTGATCGCGATTGAGCTTGGTCAGCGCCTGAGCCTCGATCTGCCTCACTCGCTCACGAGTGATATCGAAGCGTCGCCCCGCTTCCGCCAGGGTGTAGGAATCCCTCCCACCCACTCCAAAACGCATCCTCAGCACCGCCTCTTCGCGCGGGCTCAGCATGCTCAAGGCGGCTGCTGTCTGTTCACGAAGACGAGTCGAAATGGCACTCTCCAACGGCGACTTGGCGCTACGATCCTCGAGAAAATCTCCGAACTGCGAATCCTCATCGTCGCCAACCGGACTCTCGAGAGAGATTGGGTGTCTGGCCACTTTGCGCAACATTCGGACCTTGGCTATGGGCAGGCTCAGCTGGTGTGCCAGCTCTTCCATCGATGGCTCGCGGCCAAACTCCTGAACAAGGTACCTTTCCGCGTACCTCAACTGGTGGAGCGTCTCGATCATGTGGACCGGAATCCTCACCGTCCTGGATTGGTCGGCCAGAGCGCGAGTGATCGCTTGGCGGATCCACCAGTGAGCGTATGTCGAGAATTTGTAGCCTCGCCTGTACTCGAACTTCGCAACCGCTCTCAGCAAACCGATGTTGCCCTCCTGGATCAGATCGAGAAGGCTGAGGCCCCGCCGGGTGTACTTCTTGGCAACTGATACCACGAGCCTTAGATTGGCAACGATCAGCGCCTCTCTCGCCCTTTCCGCGATACCACTACCCTGTCGGACCTCCCCGACGATCCTCTGGATCTCCTCCGAGCTCGACCCGAACCGCCCATCCAACTCCTGCTGCAGACTGCGATACCGCTTGACCCGACGGCGATGCAGGGCCCGGAGATCCTTGTTCTTCTCGGTGTGACAAGCCTTGGCCGCCCTTCGAATTCCCAGGCTGCAGCGGCGATACTCGCGATCGATGGCCTCGATAAGCTCGCCCAGAACAGCGACCGTCTTGACGGGTAGGTCGATTCGGTGGATCTCGATCGCTTCTCTCGCGACCTGGCGATCGATCTCACGTTCCAACTCCTTGACCATGGCGATGTCGGTCTCAATCCCTGCCTGGCGAGAACGCAGCTCACCGATCGATCCTTCGAGCTCGGCGATTCGACGGAAACGAGACATTCGACGGGCTACACCAGGCGGAGGTGAAAGCCGTTCACCTTCACCAAGATTCTGTTCAAGGTACTGCGCTGCAGGGGAGTCGCCCTGCTCTGTCAGATAGAGAGTCGTCAGGAGACGTTCTAGCAGGTAGAGATTCGACACCAAGGCACGATAGAGTCGCCGCTCCCCGTCTTCCAGAGAAGTAGCGATCGCCACTTCCCCATCCCGATCCAGAAGAGGAACAGAGGCCATCTCTCGGAGGTACATCCGGATGGGATCGGGGACTCCGTCGTCTGCTGCCGCAACTTCAGAGGAGCTTCGATCCTCGGAATACAGAGCGGATCCGCGGTTACGGTCGATATCCGGCGAAGGGACACCTGCCCCCTGCCTGCAGTTCGGGGCCTCACCAAGGTCCTCGTACTCACCTTGTGAGCGCGAATCCCGGTCCGCTAGACCCTTCTCCCCCACTCTCGGCTCCATCGCTGGCTCACCCCCAAGAGCAATCACCCCACTCCCTGCGCGTGGCCACTGTGGGTCCCTATCTAGTTATGACGTATCGCGGTGCCGGATTATTCCTCGACAAGCAAGATCGCGGAGGCGCTGCGATGCGATCGCTCGTGTACGAAGCATGCAGCCGCTCACGGGCTATTTGTAGCGCTCACCATGCTTGATCACGATGTCCACCCTTTGCAGCAGATTGATATACCGCAGCACATCTCCTCTCACGGCGATGATGTCCGCGTACTTTCCAGGTGTAATAGTGCCGACTTCCCCTTCGACGCCCATCAGAACAGCGGGCCAATAGGTCGCAGACCGGATCGCCTCCATCGGCTCGACACCCATCTCTCGCACCCAGATGTCGAGCTCGTTCCAGGTCGATTGACTGTGGAACTTCATCGGAATGCCGCTATCCGTGCCGATCAGCAGCTTTGCACCCGACTCCTTGAGCTGCTGGAACTTGTCTCCGAGCGTCGGTCGGCGGTCCGGCGTGATCTGAAAATATCCGAGCCGATCCGGATGCCCGATCGAGGACCGGATATCGTCGATGACCTCTGGCGGCAGGCCAACGAGCCAGGAAGGGTCGTCCAGCATCTCGCGGTAGTCCCGAACGTACTCATAGTTGAACAACCCCTCAACCGTAGGTACCCAGAAAAGAGGTCCCAGGTTCATTTTCGCGGTGCGCTCCTGGATCATCTGCAATACGTCTTCCGGGTATCGGGGCGCCGTGGCCAGGCCAGTGTGCTCGAAGCAGTCCACTCCGGCCCTCAGTCCCCGCCGAATCTCCTCGGGACGATGGGCGTGGGCAGCAACGGTCAACCCATGGCGGTGCGCTTCGTCGACCACGGCATCGACTTCTTCTTGGCTCATCTCGTCTTGATCGATGAGCTTGATGAAATCGACGCCCGCTTCGGCCAGTCGATTGATCTTCGACCTGGCATCCTCGGGGCCATCGACGCCCCAGCGGAACAGCTCCGTGCCCGGGTAGGGTGTCTTCTGGATGAAAGGCCCAGAGACATACATTGTGGGACCGGGGATCTCCCCTTCGTTGATCGCATCCCGTACGGCGAGGCTGTCCTCGAGCGGTCCACCCAGGTCGCGGGCACTGGTCACGCCGGCGAGCAGGAGCTGCTGCGCCGAAGACGGCATGATCACCGACCTGAACAGCGGCGGGTAGGTCTTGTCCCAGTGCTCGTAGTCGGCATGTCCGTTGATCATCAGATGGACGTGAGTGTCCCACAGCCCGGGCAGAACGCTCATGCCCTCGGTCGAGATCACCTCGGCCCCGTCTGGAATGGCCACAGTCCCGATCTCTCCCACGGCTTTGATCCGCTCGCCTTCGATCAGAATCACGCTGTTGCGGGTCGTGGTACTGCCATTGCCATCGATCAAGGTGCCACCCACCAGGGCTTTGACTTCGGCCCCTAGAAGTGGACGCCATCCCGCCAGAGCGAGACAGCAAACGCCCAACACCATGACGAATCGAAGCCTTCCTGGCTGTGCGAAGCGAGTCTCCTGTTTCACGCGTCCTCCTTATGATTGAAAGGTTCGCCGACGGAACGGATCAGAACCACAAGCCTGGCGACCACGTTTCAAATTGCCACTGGCAGCGCTCTGCAGCGCCCCGACTGTAGCCCAAATCGGGAACACCGAACAGCGGAATCGGCGAGAGGCGCCATCTTCGTGCGATAATGTTGCACTCCCGTGCTGCAGGGCGAAGAGCCGGTATGGAGGTTGCCATGCCAAGTGATCCGATTTCTAGCTGCGAGTTCGACTCCAAGAAGCTCATCTTGCGTCTCAACATGACCATTCAAGGCTCCGTCGAAGAAGTGACGCCGGCTGTCGATCGGATCATGACGGTGATCCAGGACATGCATTGCTCCAAAGGCAAAGAGAATGAGATCGAGCTTGCACTACAGGAGGCCCTCGCCAACGCCGTCGTGCACGGCTGCGAGGAAGACCCGTCGCGTGACGTGCAGGTGTGCGTCGCGTGTGACGAGGAGAGGGGCATGCTCATCATCATTCGCGACCCTGGCCCGGGCTTCGATCCGCAGGACATACCCAGTCCGTTGACGGGCGAGAATCTCTATGCTTCAGGAGGACGGGGAATCTACCTCATCAATGAGCTGATGGACGAGGTCCGCTTCGAAAAAGGTGGCACCGAGATCTGGATGCGTAAACAGTAGGCTTGACCGGTTGCTGTGTATCTACGAATTCTAAAGTTCGACACCCAGGGTGCGGACCTTCACGCAGTGCAAGCCTTCTATCAAGAACAGGTGCTGCCATTGCTTCAGCAGCAAAGCGCCTGCCGATTCGCCAGTCTTCTCCAAGCAACCTCGCAAGACGAGGAGTGTATTTCGATGACCCTCTGGGACAGCCCCGAGGAGGCCGACAGCTACGAGAAGAGTGACGCGTATCGCCAGCTCGTGGAGGATGGTAGCCAGCTCGTATCGGGAGGCGCCGAGTGGAAAGTCCGACTGGCTGTAAGCGCGGGCCTGCCGCCCGTCGAACCCAGCCAACAAAAGGTCAGTGATGCCTTTACCGTCGAGGCCGGCGACGAAGACCTGCCGGTCGACGAGCTGCCGTCTAGACTCTACTTGAGGGTCGTATCCGTGCGGGTCAAGCCCAAGAAATGGGACGAACTCATCGACCTCTACAACACAAACGTGATGCCGATTCTCCGTTCCACCCAGGGTTGCAGAGCTGCATTTCTAGTGGAAGCACTGCGCGATCCAGATCAGGCTCTGTCGGTGTCGATCTGGAACCGCGAAGAAGATGCGATTCGCTACGAGATGAGCGGCACCTTCGACAACCTGACGCGGAAGTTGAAAAAGACCCTCGAGGGATCCTCCAAGTGGAAGGTCAGTATGGGTCCGGTAGGTGATGCGACAGGACCACCGGTCAAAGGCTACAAACAGATTGTCGGCGAGAAGCTCTAGGCTGGCGACTCGACCCGCTGATTCCACTCTAGAAACCCGTTAGAACAACTTCTGGAAGAGACGCGCCATGGTGGAGAAAGCTGTCAACATCGTGGGAGTACCCCTTGACCTCGGCCAGTCTCGCCGTGGCGTCGACATGGGACCCAGCGCGCTGCGCTACGCAGGCCTAGACAATCATCTGCGGCAAGTAGGCTGCCAGGTACGCGATTGTGGAAACGTCGAAATAGCCGTCCGGGACGAGCTGCCCTCCGAAGGCGGCCTGTCCTTCCTCCCCGCTGTGGTGGAAGCCTGTACCGCAGTCTATGAAGCTGGTGTAGCAGCTATCGCGGCAGGCGCGATTCCTCTCTTCTTGGGCGGCGACCACTCCATCGCTCTCGGCACGGTAGGTGCTGCCACCGAGACCGGTCCGAGTGGAGTCCTTTGGATCGACGCCCATGGAGACTTCAACACACCCACGACCTCACCGTCAGGAAATCTCCACGGCATGCCGCTCGCTGCTCTCACAGGCCAGGGCAGCCCCGCCATGATCGACATCGGCAGACCAGGACCGAAAGTCTCGGGGCAGGACGTGGCCGTCGTGGGCCTGCGCAGTCTCGACCCAGAAGAGCGACTGCTGCTGCGAGCCAGTGGCGTAACCGTATTCACAATGCGGGAGATCGACGAGAAGGGCATCGGAGAAGTGGCGAAACAAGCGATCGCGAGCCTCGCCCACAGACCAAAGATCCATGTCAGCCTCGACATGGATAGCCTCGACCCAAGCCAGGCACCCGGCGTCGGAACTCCCGTTCCTGGGGGCCTCACCTACCGGGAAGCCCATTTCCTGCTGGAGTTGGTCGCTGCGAATGCTGAGGTCGGGTCGGTCGATGTTGTCGAAATCAATCCGATACTCGATGCCCAGAACCGGACAGCCAAGATCGGCGTTGAGCTCGTGGCGTCCCTGCTCGGTCAGACGATCTACTGACTTTCCAAACCAGTCTGTAGAGCAATCCATAGCGGTCTGCCCATCGCCGTGGTAGACAGTTGGAGAAGCAGTGCCGCGCGACCCCGCCTGGTCAAAAGGGACCTAGGGACGGGTTCCTGCAGCCTGGAACAAGCATGAGCAACGGTACCTACAGCTCGAGCGCCCCGAACGGTGCGCGTTCCGACGACTCATCGCGGTCCCCGAGTCATCCGGGCTCCGACTGGGCCCATCGAGAAAGGCGAGCGCTCTCCGATCACGCACCGGACTTCCTCCTTCTTCTCGATCTGGAAGGTACGATTCTGGCCGCCAACCGTCCATTCCCAGACCTGTCGATGGAACAGATGGTCGGCCACAGGATCGCCTCTCTTCTGCCGATCCGCTTTCGCAACGACCTGAACAGTTGCCTGCAGAGAGTCATCGACCGAAAGATCCAGGATCGTTGCGAAATCGAGTACCGGACCGAGAACGGACGCATCTGGAGCCTGGAGGTCCGCGTCGCACCTGTCCTCACCGAGCCGGGGCTGAGCGCGCTTGCAGTCAGCTGCAGCAATGTCACCGAGCAAAGGCACACCATTCGTGCCCTCAAGCGCAGCGAGGCACGGTATCGAAGTCTCATCGAGACGCAGACCGAGTTCATCGTCAGGTGGCTTCCCGACGGCACTCATACGTTCGTCAACGATGCGTACTGCCGATTCTTCGATCAGCCTCGGGACGCGATTCTCGGAACAAGCCTCTTCCCTCGAGTCCATGAGCGGGACCGCCACACCGTCCGAGCCAAGATCGCAGGTCTGTCGGCCACAAAACCTACTGCGATGGACGAACACCGCGTCGTCACCGCCGATGGCATCGTCTATTGGCAGGAATGGATGGATCAAGGAATCTTCGATGAGGAGGGGATCCTCGTAGAGATTCAATCCGTCGGCCGCGATATCTCCGAGCGACGGCGAGCCGAAGAGAAACTGCGGCAGAGCGAAGAGCGCTACCTTCTGCTCACCGAAGCCATCTCTGACGTCATCTGGACAATGGACTTGGATCAACAGATCACCTACGTCAGTCCCTCGATCCGGAGGCTTCTCGGCTACGAGCCTGGCGAAGTTCCTGGCCTCGACCTCAGTCAGCTCCTGGCTCCGGGTTCCTTCCCACTGGCCCGGGACACGCTGCTGGAGGAGCTGCGGTTCGAGCAGGAAATCGAGACCGGCAATTCCCGCACTCGGACCCTGGACCTCGAGCTGGTCCACAAGAACGGAGCTCCCCTCTGGTGCGAAGTCAAGATGACCCTGCTCAGGGACGACCAGGGCCGACCCAAGGCTGTCCTGGGAGTCGCTAGAGACATCTCCTCCTGGAAGGACGCTCAGGAAGCACTGGTGGAAAGCGAAGAGCGTTTGAGACGCGCTCAGCGCTTGGAAGCCGTCGGTCAGTTGGCTGGCGGAATCGCACACGATTTCAACAATCTGCTGACCGTCATCATCGGCAACGTCGAGCTCATGGCCAGGGAGCTGTCGCCCAGAGACGAGCTGCGTGGGCAGATCGACGAGGTCAGCAAGGCGGCTCGCCGCGCCGCCTCCCTCACCCGGCAGCTGTTGGCATTCAGCCGGAAGCAGATGATGGTGCCGGAGGTCTTGACCTTCAATACCGTCGTTTGCGACATGAGTAACATGCTGCGCCGGCTCGTCGGCGAGAACATCGAGCTGGAAACCGAGCTCGAGCCCGTGCTCGATTGGGTCAAGGCAGACCCCAGTCAGTTGGAGCTCGTTCTGGTCAATCTGGCGGTCAACGCTCGAGATGCGATGCCCGACGGCGGCCGCCTCACCATCGAGACCGCCAATGAGCGACTGGATCCGAGCTACAGCGACGGCAACTACGAAGTCATCGAAGGTCCCTACTCGATGCTGGCCGTCACCGATACCGGCCGAGGCATACCAACCCACGATCAGTCCAGGATCTTCGAGCCCTTCTTCACCACGAAGGAAGTAGGCAAGGGAACGGGTCTCGGCCTGTCCACGGTCTACGGCATCGTCAAGCAGAGCGGCGGATACATCTGGGTCGACAGCGAGCCCAACAAGGGAACCCGATTCAGGATCTACCTACCACGCATCGACAAGGCTACGACTCAGGAGCGGCCAGTGACTGAACAGACGGGCCACTCCCCGGGTACAGAGACCATCCTCCTCGTCGAAGACGAGGACGGTGTGAGAACCCTGGCAAGCAAGATCTTGGAGAACATCGGTTACCGCGTCATCGCGGCGGCCAATGGTGACCAGGCTCTGCGGATGCTCGACGGAATGCAGGACCCACTTCACCTCCTGCTGACGGACGTAATCATGCCCGGAATGAGCGGCGCCAAACTCGCCGAAGAGGCGCTGGCCGCCCGGCCCGACCTCAGAGTCCTGTTCGTCTCTGGACACAGCGACGATGTCCTGACTCACCACGGCGAGCTCGATCCGGAAACCAATTTTCTGGAGAAGCCCTTCACTCCCGACGGCCTGGCCAACAAGGTCCGCGAAGTTCTCGACGACCTCTGATCCGGCTTGGATCAGGCGCACTGCAATCAGGTTCGAGAGACTGTCGATCTTCTCTTCCGGCGGCGACGCCCCAGCCAGAACCCAGCAATACCCACAGCTCCCGCAGCGGCAATCCACCCGACTGCTGAACTCGAGTTGTCCCCCTTCACCCCTTTGGACGTCCGGGGAATCCGCTCCAGGCCGGTTCGCGCTGCGGCTCGAACTGCAGCAAATCCGGCTGGATCTTCTCCAAGCCGGTCGGCAAGCTCCCGTCGGCGACAGAAATCCTCCTCGGTCAGCAGATGACCGAAGGAGCGCAGGCCAGCGATCTCCAGTTGGTGTTTCTTGAACAGCCTGAAGATCTCCTTGACCCGGTCCATCTCGATGTACCGTCCGAGAGTGTAGTCCTCGAAACGGCCCTCCATGGCCAGTAGTGCCGTTTCCGCGAGACAGGCGTACGCCGTCTTCGGCGGCAAGCCGATGTCATAGCCAAAATCCACTTCGCCGGGCAGATAGACCTCACCGCTTTCGATGATCAACAAGTCGGGGCGCAGGGCCGCTTCGGCCTCGCTGATATCCGGTGGTCGGGCGACATCGCAGATGATCGCCCCTGGTTTGCAGTCGGAGATATCCAGGATGCGCTGGCCGAAAGCCGATGTCGCAGTGACGATCAGGTCGCAGTCCTCGACCAAGCCTCCTGGCCTGGTCGCAATGCTCACCCGAACGCCGGGCGTCTCAGACTCGATGGTGCGCCTGAGATCGATTAGTTTCTCAGGCTCGATGGAAACCAGGACGACGTCCTTGATGGCCTGGGCGATGAGTCGGGAACACACGGAACCGATAGAGCCCGTAGCCCCGATGATCATCGCGCGACCACGGGTCAGGTCGGTCAGGCCCATTCGAACGGCCGCTCGCTTGGCGGCTTCCAGCGTCGCCGCGACGGTCAGGCTGTTGCCGCTGGTGACCGCGATGTCGGTTTCATGGGCCACGGTGACTCCTGCGTCACCGACCACGCTCGTGAATGCTCCCAGTCCCATGATCCTGCAACCAAGACGTTCCGCCAGCCGCGCGGCCTGGTTCAGACGAGCGTAGGTGAAGCGCTCACCCCTCCTCAGCATCTGCTTCGGAGTCGCCCCCAGACTGATGAGATGCCCTTCGACCCGCTGTTGCGTCGTCGGGGATTGTGCACCCGTGATCCGAGAGATATAGAAAGGTGGCAGGTAGGCAGCAACGTTCTCTACCAGAGCGTCCGGCAGGTGCCTGGTCCAGCGAAAGGACGGGTGCTGATGAATCTGATCTACGTTGAGAGGGTGAAGGACGAAAGCGAATCGATTGACTCCAGCCTCCTCGTCCTGCAGGTATCGAATCCCAGGTCGCCAATCCAACTCGGCCAGGAGATTCAGATAGGTGCCTTCGGAAGATTCGAGATGAGGTCGATCGATGGTGGCCACGCAGAGAGCCTCGACCACTGCTGCCGATAGCCCTGCGAGATCCGTCGCCGGCCCAACAGCGGGCATCAGGGTTACCAGAATCGACACCCCACGCTCGGCTAGATCCTCGATGTCCTCCGATGTTGCATAAGGCACCACTACCGTCCTGTGCCGTAAATTCGACGGCGCGTATCGCCGGATCATGCGGACATCACCGGCGAGCAGGTCCGCCCACCGAAAACGGGCCGAAGTCTCCAGACCAGGCTCTTCGCCCGGCACAGGAACGAGCCGCGACACACTGGCACTCTGCAAACGGCTCAGAACCAGGTTCTCGGTTTGATGCAGCGTGTGCTGGCTCCCGACCCCAGGCAGATTCGGCAGCCCAAAGAACACCTCCGGATCCGCGAATCTCAGATGCGGTGACCGGCGCGCCAGCGCCTGCGTCAGCCCGACGTGGTTCAGGCCCGGCACCATCAGGATGCGTTTCTGGCTGAAGATCCCTGGTTCTGCTCGATCGACGAGAGTGACACTCCAGCGCTCGAGCGCGGAACGAATGCCAGAGCCATCGACAAGAGGCGTCCGGGAGGCGGCCGTCGCCAGACCGGAGGCAGGCGCGTAGGGTCGAGACGCCGCTCCCAGCTCGAGATGGAGGGGCACGCCGTCGAGCGCGATCACATCCACCTTGCCATCGAAAGCCGCGATCAGGCTGGCGGCTGCAGTCAGGTCACCGGAACATCCGCGACGCTCCAGACGCACATCCTCACCTCGGAAAGACAGCTCCAGAACCTCGGCGCCCTCGTCTAGATCGACAACAAGAACGTCTTTCACTTCTTCTTCCTTTCGGGTGGTGGCAGTCTCTCATCGAGTCTAGCGCATTCCAATCGGGCCCGACTGGGTCACCGATCGCCCGCCGTCATGCTAGGCTGAATCGACCAGGTTCCGTTGCTCCGACATGCAATCACACAAGTGGGAGATTGGATATGAAGAGCCTCCGTGACAAGCTGATTCTCATCACCGGTGGAGCTCGCGGTATCGGCTATTCCATCGCTCGACGACTGGGACAGGACGGCAGCCAGCTCCTCCTTGCCGACCTCGACACCGCCGAGCTCGAGAGAGCCCGCGAAAGCCTCCAACAAGAGGGGCTCACGTGCTCGGTCTTTACGGTGGACGTCACCGACACCGATTCCCTTGGCGAGTTTCGACAGACCGTGCACGACCAGATCGGCCCGATCGATGTTCTTGTCAACAACGCAGGAGTCGTCTTTGGTGGGCCTTTCCTAGAGCTGCCGCTCGAGAAGCACCTCCTCACCTACCGTGTCAACGTCGAGGGGGTCGTAGCCATGACCTACAACTTCCTACCGGATCTGATCGCCGCCGAGGAAGGCCATCTCGTGAACATCGGCAGCGCATCCGCGCTCGTGGCTCTTCCCTGGGGCTCGACCTACGCTTCCAGCAAATGGGCCGTACTGGGATTCACCGAATCGATCCGTCAGGAGATGAAGGAACTAGGTCACGACCACGTCGGGGTCACGACCGTCTGCCCAGGCTACGTCGACACAGGGATGTTCGAGGGCGTCCAGCCCCCGCTCATGATGCCCTTTCTCAAGCCCGAAGAGCTGGTCGACAAGGTGAGAACCGCGATCCTGGAGGGCCAGGATCTGGTTCTCGAGCCCTGGTTGGTCAAGCTCACTCCACTCTTGAAGGGAGTCCTGCCCCGGTTCCTCTCGGATGGATTGGCCGACTTGATGGGAGTCACCACCGGAATGAAGTCCTGGTCGGGCCACTCGGGCGAACACCGCGATTGAGCAGCTGAAACTGGGCCCCGTCCAGAGCTCAACCCCCCTGGCTAGGGTCGATCGTCCTACTGGTCTGCGGAGTGAAGCTCTCGATATCGAGTCGCTCGGCCATCATGACGTGGAACTTGTCGGCCGGTATGGCTCCGACCGGCATTCCAGTCTCACTCTCCAATCCCAACATGAACTCCCACCAGGCTTTCTCCCGCCGAGAAATCTCATCCAGATCGCGTACTTTTCCGAACTCCTGGACGAAGCGATTGTGCCGGCAAAGGAGACGGAAGACATGCTCGGTATTGGGGCGTGGCGTCGGCAATCCCAGAACTTTCACGTCGTTGCCGACCTGGTGGATCGGTTGTCCCCACTCGCTGTAGCCGGCGAATATGGTGCCAAGCTTGTCCAAAGCGTTGGCAATCGTGTCCTGCTTCGCGGTCTTCAAGACCTTCGTCACAATCGGCAGGGTGACGGTCCGGTGTAGCGTCGGTTCCGCCAGCTTCACCTTGACTCCCAATTCTTCCTGCACGATCTGGGCGATCTGGTGTGAGGTGATCCGATGGTCGCCAGCCAGGTGGATCCTCTCGCCCACTGCGCCCGGCTTCTTCAAGGCGGCCAGAATTCCCGCCACGACTCGATCCACCGGCACCAGGTTGAGCTCCGCCGTAGGGTCGGCCGGAAACACGCAGGCCATCTTGGCCAGCATTGCCCCCTTGGAGCGGTCCATCCAACTTCCTTCTTGAGAGGTCAGTGCCTCTTGCGCCCGGCCGAACAGGTTGACGGGAGCATTCACAACCTTCGAATCTCCCCGGTTGTTACCGGCCCGAGTCTCTCCAATCACAATGGCTGGACACAGCTGCACGACGCGCAAGCCCTGCTCCAGCATGAACCGCTCGGTGTCGAAGGAGGCCATCGCCTTGGTGGCTTCGTAGTAGTTGTTGTAGAAGTTGCGCGGAAAGACCACCTGAGCTTCCCGAGCAAGACCCGTCACTTTGCGGCCGTGGATGTAGGAGGTCTCGATGCCCAGATGGGCCACGAAGGAGCTTTCTTTCAGCGACTGCAGGTCCTTGGAGAACTGCAAGGCATTGAGAGTCCCCATCACATTGGTGCGGAACGACTTCTCGTAGGGGTCGTCGAAGGCGACGCTAGCTGCACAGTGCACGACATGGGTGATGCTCGGCCCCTTCTCCTCCAGGACCTGGTCGTCGATACCCAGATTCGGCTGCTCCACATCGCCTTCCACGAAGGTGAATTTGGCACGCGCTTCGGGCGTCTCGAGCCACAGTCGATCGAGAAGCCGCTCCCCTCGCTCGGCCGGGCTCACCGTCTTCACCACTTCCCCAGTCTTGCGATCGAGGATCCGCCGAGGCCGAATCACGACGATCAACTCTTCGATGTCATCGTCGTGAGCCGCCTGCCAGATGATCTCCTTGCCTACGAAGCCGGTACCGCCCGTCAGCAGGACCCGCAGAGCCAGCCTCCCCTCAACCGAGACTTTCTCTAGTTGGGCTGCAGCTTCCTCACGAAGCTCTAGCAGTCGCCGATCGATATCTTCTTCCTCGCCCTGAGACTTCTTGAAACGGAAGTAGTACTCCTTTTCTTTCAGCCCGAATAGCGCTTTCGATACCTTGGAGGAGTCCGACTGGCCAATCAGTCTCGCCACAACTTCGGCCGCTTTCTGGCCCTTGCGCCGCACCTCGCGCATCCTCTTGCGTGCCTCATCCGGACTTCCTGTCTCACGGACGACGCGACTCATCATGTGACGCGCGTGAATGTCCACCAGGTGGTAGTCGCGATGGTGCTGGACCAGCAAGTGCTTCGGGAGAATCTCCTCGTCGAGAGTCTCACCGGTGATGAGACTCACCTTTTCGATATAGCGGGATGGTTTCATCTCACGGGGAAGAGGGGTTTCTGCACTCATCTCACTGACTCCTACTGCTGGAAGAAGAAACGCTGTCGCTCAACTTACCGTCCCATAACGCCCAAGGCAAGGGCCGGGGCGGCAAGAATCGGGGATCGCATCCTAACCAACAGCGATTCCCGGCCCGAAGCTCTGACCTACCGAAGTCGGCAGGTCAGTAGATGAACTCACGGATGTCATACCGGCTCGTCTTCAGACCCATCCTCCGAATTCGCCTGGCCCAGTCCTCCACTTCGGTTTCGATCTCGGACTCGGTCATCGGTGTCAGGCCCCTCTCAACCAGCGGCACCGAGCCCCCCACGCCTGCAGACTGCTCGACGAAAGGAGAGAGGTAGACCAGATCACGCTCGTCGAGAGCGAGTCGCTTCAACACCTCGAGGCTAGCCCGTGCGTGCTCGGACCTGTAATCGCGTCCACCCAGCCCAACCATGACGATCAGACATACACTCAGGGAGGCAGCCTTCAGCTCAGCCACAAAATCGACCAACTCGGCCGCAGAACCGGGCTTGTTGACGACCTTCAGAAGCTCGTCGAGGCCAGTCTCCATGCCGATATAGACCCGCTCGAGCCCCAGTGTGGCAAGGCGATTCCAGTGTTCGGCTGGTCGCCGCTCGCCACTGAAGAGATCGACGAACCCGAAGAGAGATCTGTTCGGAAGAACCTCGTGAGCGACTCGGACCATCGGCTCCAGCCGTCTCAGTGACAGTGCCAATGCGTTGCCGTCGGCCAGGAAGATCCCCCGGCGCAGCTCGATACCCCTGCCGAGAAGCCTCTTCACTCCTTTCGCATGGTCGCGAAACTCGTCAACCGAGCGCGCCCTGAACGGCCGGTCCATGTAGAAGCTGCAGAACGTGCACTGATTCCAGCTGCAGCCCTCCGTTGCCTGAAGCACGATCGACAGATACTGATCCGGCGGCAGAATCGAGATGGGCCGGTAGCACGACAGGAATCTGTCGCGCTCCGCCATCAGTCTTGCCGCGGTCCAGGGGAGTACTTCGTCGTGCAGACGGGATCTCAATTCTCCATCCGCCCGACCTGCAACCTCTAGCGCCAGACCATACGCCTCGTTGAAGACCTCCCTGGCGGCATCGGAGGAGAGCTCTCTTCGTTGCCGTCCTTGCTCCTGAAACCGCAGGTGGAGCTCGCTCGCCAAGCTACGCTTGTAGGTCGAACCCTGCCTGAAATAGAGATGCAGCCGACCCTCTCGGTCGAAGGTCATCGAGCAGGACCGATTCGGGCTGACGATCGTCGCACCGCGGGTCAGACTGAAAAGCAGTCCACCATCGCCGGTACCCGGCTGATCACCGTCTCGACCCACAGGAGTGTTGCCCGCCTCAGGCCCGACCGGACTATCTGCAGGCGATCTCAGCTCTCGCCCCGTTGGAGAGCTCGGGCCTGGAGAATGATCTCGGCCGCCTGGTCGAGAGAGAGCCGAGCCAGGTTGAGGGTGATGTCGTAACGCATGGGATCGTCGGGGCCGACTCCGAAGTGCCGGTGGAAGAACCGGGTTCGCTCCTGCCCGATCCGTCTCAATTCCGACCCTGCCTGGTCGAGAGGGAGATCCGCCATCGCAGCGAACTGACGAACACGCTCCGACTCAGGGGCTACCAGGCGAGCCCGGAAACCACGCTCCTGTGGCAGGATCAGATCGGCTCCCCGACCCAGAAAGACCGTATTGACCCGACTTGCCAGCGACAGCAGCGTTTCGCATAGGCGACGGTAGTAGTCGTTCCTGACGAACTCGCCCTCCATCAGCGATCTCAGGGTCTCCTCCCACCAACTCAGATCCCGCTCGTCCATCGAGGCGTAGATGTGGCGCCGGTGCTCGTCGTTGCCGGCCATGGCCTCCAGCACCTCGCGGCCGAACACCGGCCAGCCCAGCGCTGCACCGACTCTTGCAGCCACCTCCTCCCCGTGGATTCCCACCTGCCTGGATATGCAGACAAAGTCCTCTGCCTGTTGGGGCACTGCCATCTCAGTCGTCGGCCGCTGCTGCCTACTCAGCTCCCAGTTTCGGAGCTGCTTCTCCACCAATCTGGCAATGTCCCGGTTACCTTGTGCAAGCTTGGTCGCCATCTCCGATCTCCTTGTCTTGCAACGCCGAGTCGTTCGCCTAAAGTCTACTCCCATCGACAGCCGACGGATCTCGAGACTGCTTCGAAGCCACGATCAGCTAGGATTACACCCCCGACCTTCTTGGGACAAACACGACTTGAATGTGACAGCAACCCTCTGCTCAATGCAACCTGGAGCCTCTCATGCAGCGATCGACGCGTCTTTCAGTGCTCGCAGCAGCGATCCTTTCTGCCACCATCTTGTTGCCCTCCGGTAGTGCAGCTCAGACTCTCCTGGTGGCAAACAAAACCGACAACACGGTCGATCTGATCGATCTAGAGTCGGGAAAGTCGAAGGCGACTCTGCCCACCGGCACGGCGCCTCACGAAATCGCGGTCTCAGAGGACGGGGAGCTGGCTGTCATCAGCAACTACGGCAATCGAGAACAGCCCGGCTCGAGCCTGACAGTCGTCGATATCCCTGCCGCCAAGGTTCTGCGCACCGTCGATCTCGGGGAACACTCGAGGCCTCATGGCCTGGCTTGGATCGGCGGCAACCGAGTCGCGGTGACCACCGAGGGCAGCGCCCATCTTCTGGTCGTCGACATCCAGGCGGGCACTGTCCTCGAACAGGTGTTCACAGGACAGGAGATCTCGCACATGGTGGCGGTTACTCCGGACGGTGAGCGCGCCTTCGTCGCCAGCATCGGGTCCGGAACCGTCACCGCCATCGATCTCGCAACGGGCACCAAGCTGGCGGACCTGGTGACCGGCGAAGGAGCCGAAGGGATCGCAGTCACCCCGGACGGTAGCGAAGTCTGGGTCACCAATCGAGCCGCAGACACCATCAGTATTCTCGATTCGCGGAGCCTCGAAGTTCGGGAGACTGTTGCCTGTGATGGTTTTCCGATTCGGGTGGCCATGACCCCTGACGGTACCCGAGCCCTCGTCTCTGTCGCTCGAGCTGGCGAAGTCGTGGTATTCGACGTCGAGGCACGCCAAGAGTTGGTGCGACGCAAGTTGGACCTGAGTACCGTCCCGGATGCCAGCAGCCGCCTCTTCGGTGACACCTTCGGTGAGAGTCCGGTACCGGTCGGCCTGGTCATCCATCCCGCCGGCGACATCGCCTGGGTAGCTGCAACTCAGGCTGATGCCGTTGTCGTCATCCAGACCGGGGATCTGGTCGTCAAGGATCTGCTTCGGGCCGGTAGGGAGCCCGACGGGATGTCCTACAGCCCGGCTTCCGTGGGCGGCCACTGAACGGCGGGGCCTGACTAGTCGACCGACGGCTTTATCAGTGCATCCGCGCAGCGCTGAATCACCAGAGCCGCTGGCTCGATCGCCTGGACCCCTTCGACGCTCTTGCCTGCCTGCAGGTAGTCGCGATAGGAGAACGACCGGACCGAGGACCGCTTCAAGCTCCACAAAGCCTGCAGGGAGTACACCATCCTCATCCAGTGCTTGGTCTTGCGGCCTTGCAGCAACCGGCGAGCCACGGCACCGGCATGGGTTCCGACTTTCTCGATGTAGGGTGTGCGAATCACCGACACCGGTACTCCTGTGATCCGTTCTGTCAGAACGATATCCCTGGCCCTGGCCTTGACGATGGCCATCTTGTAGTCCTCACTCGCACTGCATTCGGGCGTCGCGATGAACCGCGTTCCCATCTGAACCGCGGCGTAGCCCGATCGTAGGGCGCGCTCGAAATCCGCCTCATCTCCTACTCCCCCGGCGCAGACAACCGGCACGTTCATGTCGCCGAGCTCATCCAACAGCTCATCCGCACCCTTCCCTCCCGCATGGCCCCCGGCCCGATTGTTGACTGCGATCAGGCCGTCGACACCCCCCTCCAACCCCTTTTCCGCCCACTTTCGTTCCGTCACGTCGTGGTAGACGAGCCCACCAGCCTGGTGAACCCTGTCCACGACCCACCTGGGATTGCCAAGCGAGGTGACGAAGAAGCGAATCCCTTCCTCGAGCGCGGTATCGACGTACTTCTGCATGCGCTCCATGTAGACCTTCGAAGAACGCTCGACCACCACGTTCATACCGACCGGCTTGCCAGTCTGGCGCCGGATCGTCGCCAGTCCCTCTTTGAACTCGTGTCCATGCACATAGACCAGCGACAAGGGCTGAATGACCCCCATCCCTCCAGCTTCGGAGACTGCCGCCACCAACTCCGGATTGCTGCATGGGTACATGGCGCCACAGATCAGCGGCACCTCGATCTTCAGCTGCTTGCTGACTGGCGTTTCGAGTGCGGCTCGGGCGGCAACGATTTCATTCACGGCATGCCTCACAGTAGGATGTGATTGCCGCACAGATCCCAACGATTGAATGCGGCGAGAACCCCAAATCGACAAAGGGAGCTGAGTTCAAAATGGGCCGAGGCGATCCGACATTGGGCAACCTTCTCTTCCTGCTCTTTGCAGGCATCAGCGTCGTCAGCACGTTCCTCATTGCCGAGCATTTCCATTCCCGCCGTCTCGCGGTCTACTCGTCTCTTGCAGTACTGGTGGCCTTCGCCATCCTCTACTACGCCCTGGAAGCCCTCATGCAGTGGCTCGGACTCTAAGCGCGACCCTGCTCTGGGAGCTAGCTTCAGCGCCAGTAGTTGGGACTCGACCAAGCAGCACCACCGTCGATCTGAACTGCCCTGACGTAGACATACTCTCCCGGGTTCAGGTTCTCCAGTGTGTACGAGAAGCCGCACTCCTCTTTACCGTCACAAGGAACGCTCGAGTGAATCTGTCCACTGCGGATCACATCGACCCGATCCAGAGGGCTGGATGCAACCACCTCGACCGTCAGCTCCCCTGAGTTCGGGGCTGAAGACCCACTGTCCAGCTCAACCAATTGAATCTCCTCACCCATGACACGACCATCGAAACGGGTCTCCAGAACGATGCGCGGGCCGTTGGTCGCGTAGACACGTCGAGACTTCAGGGCCCGCAGGATACCCTCCCTCGTCAGGTCCTCGGTGAGAAATGCGGCAAGGCCACCAGACGGTGAAGCCAGGTGGGCCAGACCCGGATGCCCATCGTGGCTGTCACCGCTACCCACGAACCCGAACCTGAACCCCCGATCGAGGACATCGCGAACGAAGTTGCCGGGCAGTGGACTGTAGATGAGACCTGGCGAGTCCATGGCTTCGCTGCTGCCATGAACCGAGACGATCTCGGTGATCGGCTCCAGCTCCGGATCTGGAGGAAACTGCCAGTTGGTCGGGATCGGGCCACCGGCCGAATGATGAGCCACAGTCAAGGCAGGCTTGCCACGCAGAGCATTCCACAGTTGCTCCGGCGATTCGAAGTCTGGATCCACCGAGCTCAGAACCTCGCCCTCGGAGCCGAAGTACAGGACATGTCGATGTCCATGGATCCAGCTCGTCCATTCGTAGCCGAGCAGGGTGACGAACTCCCCAGGGCGATAGAAACCCTCGACCTGTCGACGGGTCTCGGACCAGAACTCCGGATTCAGAGCCAGGGGTTCCATGCCCCAGTGGTCGTGGTCCGTGAGGGCGACCACATCCAGACCTGCAACATCTCGTGCGTAGCCAAAGTAGTCTTCGAAGGTCCCGGTACCATCCGACAGCGCCGAGTGACCATGCAAATCGCCCCAGACGATTCTCTCGCCGGTCGTCGACACAACGAGAGGATTGCTCTTCGCCTTCATGTCATTCGGACCCGTCGCTTCAATCCTGAAGACACCTTCGTTGTCGACGCAGGCCTGCAGCTGAAGGACACCTCGCTCGGCGGATGTCATCTCAACCACTGCTGGTAGGTCACGAAAGCCCTCTCCGCGCAACTCGATCTGGCCGTCGATATCTACACCGGCACTTCCAGTCGAGTCGAGAATTGCGATTCGAATGGTGAACTGCTCCCCTGGCCGAGCCGTCGAAGGCAGGATCGCGACCATTTGTGCCGGCGGTCCGGCTAGAACCCTGACACTCAACGGTCCTGGCGCCAGCTTTCGCACACCATCTCCATCGCCATCGACCGCGACAAAGAAGGACGACTCACTTTCAGCGAATCGGTCCGCTACCGCGCCAGAATCGCCAGCGCCGTAGATCACCTGCACCTGCTCCCCTTCCTCGAGAGCCCGACCCTGAATTTCGATTCCCAGGAGACCTTGATCCACAGTCTGCGCCTCGAGCAGGACACCCTCTGCATCGGTGGACACCCGACTGAAGCCCACCCCGTCGGGGTTCATCACCTGAGGCGTGCTCCAGCCCCAGAAAGGCGGCGCCTGAAGAAAGAGCCAACCGCCCTCGGCAATACCCAGCGGACCGGCCTCGTAAGAAATAGTCCATTGCCCGCGGCTGCCAGCCATGACTCCATGGCTCGACGCACCCTCGTCGACAATCCAGGCACTGCCGCCGCCATCGGACGGATGCCGCACGGCCACGAGATCCTGCCGCAGAGCCTCGACGATTTCGAGTTGCGGACGCGGGGACATGGAGGGCTCCGACTCCTCACGGACCCTTCCACACGCCACCAGGATCAGGCACGCTAGAATCCACCATCGCCAATTTTCAGTTTTCCGCAGCGCTGTCATACCACCCTCAGGGTACCGCAACCCAATCCAAGCAGCCAGCGGAGACCAAGACCTGAGAAAATGGGCGAAACTCTCTGGCTGTTCTTTACGTAGCTTCCTATGAAGAGGGCCATACTCCGTTCCTCGAACGGAATCGAACTGGGAGGAGATCGATGGCGAGGCTGTTCAAGATCCTTGTCTTGTTTCTAATTGTAGCTGCAGGGGTGACCGGAGCCTACTTCTGGCTGCAAGGGCGCAAGCAGGCGGAACCGCCCTTCAAGCTGGTCGAGGTCGAGCGCGGCTCGATCACTGAGAAGGCGATCGCGGTCGGGCAAATCGAGCCACGTCTCAAATTCGAAGTCAAGTCGAAGATCTCCGGCATCGTCAAGCGGTGCGCGGTTGAGGTCGGTGATCGCGTCGAGCCCGGTGACCCGCTGTTCGAGATCGTCCCCGACCCGACGCCCTCCGAGCTGGTCGAGGCTCAGCGTCGGGTCGAGGCGGCACAGTCAGCCTACAACCGGGCCCAGTCCGATTGGAACCGCTCGAGCGAGCTCGCTCGGCAGGGGATCATTGCGACGGAAGAGGAAGATGCCCGACGAGAGTCGTTCGAGCTGGCCAATATCGAGCTCTCTACCGCGCAGGACAACTTCGAGCTCATCCGCGAAGGTCGAATCGCCGGAAGGGGCAAGCAGATGGAGTCCATCATCCGTGCCCCAGCGGCGGGAATCGTCCTCCAGAGAGAGGTCGATCCTGGTGACCCGGTGGTTCCTCTGACCACTTTCCAGGCCGGTACCGTGATGGCGACAGTAGCGGATATGAGTGACCTCATCTTCAACGGCACCGTCGACGAGATCGATGTCGGCAAGCTGAAGGTAGGAGTCCCGGCTCGCCTCAACATCGGAGCGCTACCAGGAGAGCCGGTAACCGGATACTTGAGCCGTATCGCTCCCCAAGCGAAGGAAGAGGAGGGAGCCCGGCTCTTCGAGGTCGAGATCGAGCTTCACGAGGTCGAGAACCCCGAGATAGTTCTGCGAGCGGGCTACTCGTCGACGGCGGATTTGATCATCCGGGAGAAGACCGACGTGCTGATCGCTCCGGAAAGGCTGGTGCTGTTCGAAGAGGATGGCGCCAAGGCGTTTGTCGAGCTGCCCCCCGAGACACCTGAGGGCGAGCCCAGAAAGGTCGAGATTCAGACGGGACTTTCCGATGGCTTGAATATTGAAGTCACGGCGGGCATCGATGAGGGCGCCGAGTTGGTCGAACGCCCACCTCGAGAGATCTTCTAGAAACCATGACCTCTATCTTCAACTCGCTACGCCAACTGGCTCGCGATCTGCGCTCTCAGAAGTTGCGGACCTTCCTGACGACTTTGGGAATTGTCTGGGGAACCGTCGCTGTGACGCTTCTTTTGTCCTTTGGGCAAGCGATGCACAAGCAGATGCTCAAGAACGTTCTGGGCCTCGGCAATGCCATCGTCATCGCCTTTCCAACCGCTACATCGAAACCCTTCGAAGGCATCGGCAAGGGGCGCCCCATCCGCGTCACGGAGGACGATATAGAGCTGATTCGCAAGCGAGCCACACTCGTCGATGCAATCTCCAGCGAGTACGCCGACACACTGCAGCTCAAGCTCGGAACCAAGACCATGGCGGTCGATGTCTCCGGTGTCAGTCCGGAGTTCGGCGAGATGAGGAACATGATCCCGCAAATGGGAGGTCGCTTCCTCAACCCGATCGACGAAGCCCAGAAACGGCGCGTCGCCTTCCTCGGCGATGAGTTGGCGGAGGACCTCTTCGGTTCCGCCGACCCGGTCGGCCAGATCTTCCGTCTCCACGGCTCGCCCTTCACCGTGATCGGAGTTCTCGAACCGAAGACGCAGGACTCCTCCTACAGTGGACGTGACAAGGACAAGGCCATCATTCCGAGCTCCACCTTCCGCGCCCTCACCGGCCAGAAGTATGTCGAGCTCTTCATCTTCACCTCGGCCGACGTCCAGCAGACGGTGCAAGCCACCGACGAGGTGCGCAACATCCTGGCGGGTAAGATTCGATTCGACCCGAACGACAAAGAAGCCCTGATGATCTGGGACACGACGGAGATGTTCCAGTTCATGGACTCCTTCATGTTCGCCTTCAAGGCCTTCCTGGCGATCGTCGGCTCGCTGACGCTGGTCGTCGGCGGCATCGGAGTCTCCAACATCATGAGCGTCGTGGTCGAGGAGCGAACTCCGGAGATCGGCGTCAAGATGGCCCTCGGCGCGCGTCCCCGTGGCATCCTCAGGCAGTTTCTGGCCGAGACCCTGATCCTCACGGCCGTGGGTGGCTGCCTTGGACTGATGATCACATACGGTATCTGCGAGGCGTGGCCGTCCGGGATGGAGGAGTTCATCGGCATCCCGCAGGTCGACACTCAAGTAGCCCTGCTGACCGCGTCACTACTCGGGCTCATCGGTTTCGTTGCCGGCTTCTTTCCAGCCCGCAGCGCTGCCAATCTCGACCCGGTCGTGGCCATGAAGATGAACTGAGGCAAGGACATTTCACCATGGCTCGTCCCCGCTTTATCGTCTTTCAACTCTTCTTCCGCTCGTCGCGAGTTCAGAAGAAGAGGGCGTTTCTGACAATAGCCGCGATCGCCTGGGGAACCCTCGCACTGCTCCTACTGCTAGCCTTCGGTGAGGGACTTGGCCTCTCCCTCGGCAAGGCGTGGGCCGGAATGGGCACCGACATCGCGGTCATCTGGCCGGGAGAGACCACCGTCCCCTGGAAGGGCCTGCCTGCCGGGCGCGCCATCCGCCCCCGCATCGACGACATTCGAACGATCAGGGAGCGCGTACCTGGATTGGTCGGTGTCAGTGGCGAGATCATTCGCTGGGGCACCAACTTCACGCATGGCGACAAGACGGTCAACGCCCCCGTCAAAGGCGTCGGCACGATCTGGGGTCAACTGCGCAACCAGATTCCCTCCCCTGGCGGGCGCTTCCTCAACCCCCTCGACGACGCCCAACGCAGACGGGTCGTGTTTCTGGGAACCGATCTCGCCACGGACCTCTTTGGCGAAGAGGACCCGATTGGGGGGAGCGTTCTGATCGACAAAGTGCCCTATACCGTCGTCGGTGTCTTGATCGAGAAGATGATGTTCGGCAACTACAGCGGCATGGATGCCAATCACGCCATCATTCCGATTCGCACTCTCTATGCTCAGTACGGCAGCGATCGCCTCTCGGTCCTCGTGCTCAAACCCGAGAATCGAAAGGGCATGCAGCAGGCCCTGGCCGGGGTGGCGCAGGTGCTGAGTGCCAAGTACGGCTTCGACCCCGAAGACGAGCGTGTCCTGGGGACCTGGGATACCGTCGAAAGCGGCAAGATCCGCGACAACTTCATGCTCGGAATCAAGCTGTTCTTGAGCATCATCGGCGTCCTGACTCTCACCGTGGGTGGCATCGGTGTCGCCAACATCATGTACGCCGTGGTCAAGGAGCGCACGCGGGAGATTGGCGTCAAGATGGCCCTCGGCGCCCGCAGCCATTGGGTCACCGGGCCGATCGTTCTCGAAGGTCTGACCTACACCCTGTTGGGAGGAGTGGCCGGCCTGCTCGTGGCGACGATCTTGGTCTATCTGCTGAGCCTCATTCCAACTGGCGACAACATGGCTCTCAAGGCCCTCGGCAAGCCGACGCTCTCCCCCGCCATCGCGGCAACGGCAGCTGGTGTCCTGGGCATCATCGGTCTGCTTGCCGGCTACTTTCCAGCCCGCCGAGCTGCCTCGGTCGACCCGGCCGAGACACTGCGCTACGAGTAGAGCCGATGAACCGACCTGAGCCCACGCCCGCCAACGACGCCATCATCGCGATGGAGCAGATCCGGAAGGTGTATGACACCGGCAAGATTCAAGTCGAGGCATTGCGCGGCATCGATCTCGACATCTCGAAGGGTGAGTTCGTCGCCATCGTCGGTCCCTCGGGCTCTGGCAAATCGACCCTCATGAATCTGATCGGCTGTCTCGACACTCCGACTTCCGGCGTCTATCGACTGAGCGGTCATCTAGTCGCCGGTATGAGGAAGGACGAGCTCGCGACGATTCGCAATCGCCGAGTCGGCTTCATCTTTCAGAACTTCAATCTCCTGCCTCAGATCTCGGCCTACGAGAACGTCGAGATGCCGCTCTTGTTCGGTGGTGTGCCGCGCCGCGAGCGACGCCAGCGCATCGAGGCGCTGATGGAGCGGGTCGGTCTCGCCGATCGCATGGATCACAAGCCGACCGAGCTCTCCGGGGGCCAGATGCAGCGCGTCGCGGTAGCTCGTGCCCTGGCCATGGATCCGGACATTCTGCTGGCTGACGAACCGACCGGCAACCTCGACTCCTCTTCCGGAGGCGACATCATGGAGCTCTTCCAGGACCTTTGGGAACAGGGCGGCACGATGCTCGTCATCACGCACGACGCGGCACTGGCGCGACGTGCGGCGCGCCAAGTGGAGATCCAGGATGGCCTCATCACTCGTGACACGGGAGGTCCTAATGGAGGATCTCCGACCTCTCGGTAGTGCACCTGCCCAGCGGCTTCTCTGCGCCGGCCCCTAGGATCTGGAGGCGAACTCCGACAGCATTTCGGGTGGTGTTGATTTCACTCTAGATCCTGCAGCCTGGATGGAGTATTGTTACCTTGGACGGCGGCGGTCAGCCGCAGTTCGGACCTCCGTCACGTCCTCGGAGAAACCGCAACAGACCAACCTCAGTATCCCCCACTACAGCAACAGGGAGGGAGTAACATGTCGAATTCCGCCAATGAATTCCTGCAATCTGTGATTGCCAGAAACCCGGCAGAGAAGGAGTTTCATCAAGCGGTACACGAAGTCCTCGAATCACTCTGGCCGGTGGTTGAGAGAAACCCCCGTTACCGCACCGGCAGGATCATGGAGCGCATCGTCGAGCCCGAGAGGGTGATCATGTTCCGTGTGCCGTGGGTCGATGACCAGGGAGAGGTTCACGTCAACCGTGGATTCCGGATCGAGATGAACAGTGCCCTCGGACCGTACAAGGGTGGCCTGCGCTTTCATCCCAGCGTCAACCTGGGCATTCTCAAGTTCCTGGCCTTCGAGCAGGTGTTCAAGAACAGCCTGACGACTCTACCCATGGGTGGTGGAAAGGGTGGCTCCGACTTCGATCCCAAGAACAAGAGTGATCTCGAAGTCATGCGATTCTGCCAGTCCTTCATGAGTGAGCTCTTTCGGCACATCGGACCCGACACCGACGTACCGGCAGGAGACATCGGCGTCGGCGGCCGCGAGCTCGGCTTCCTATTCGGAACCTACAAAAAGATCGCCAACGAATTCACCGGCGTCCTGACCGGCAAGGGTCGGAGTTGGGGTGGATCTCTCATTCGGCCCGAGGCGACCGGCTATGGGCTCGTCTACTTCACGCAGGAGATGCTTGCCACCCGTTCGGACAGCCTGTCAGGCAAGCGCGTCCTGATCTCCGGTTCCGGCAACGTCGCACAGTATGCCGCGGAGAAGGTCCTGGAGTTTGGTGGCAAGGTCCTGACATTCTCGGACTCCAACGGCACGATCGTCGACGAAGAAGGCATCGACAAGGACAAGTTGGCCTGGATCATGGACCTGAAGAACAACCGACGGGGTCGTATCAAGGAGTATGTCGACAAGTATCCGGCAGCGACCTTCCTCGAAGGCTCGCGCCCCTGGACCGTGAAGTGCGACGTGGCCTTGCCCTGCGCCACGGAGAACGAGGTCGACGGTGACGACGCCAAGGCCCTGATCGACAACGGTTGCTTCTGCCTCGCCGAAGGTGCGAACATGCCTTCTGACCCGGACGCCATCAATCGGTACCTGGAAGCCGGCATCCTCTACGGACCTGGCAAGGCCGCCAATGCGGGCGGTGTCGCTGTCTCGGGACTGGAGATGACACAGAATTCCATGCGGCTATCGTGGACTCGGGCCGAGGTCGATGAACGCCTGCAGATGATCATGCACGAGATCCATCGCACTTGCGTCAAGCACGGCAAGGACGGAGATTTCATCAACTACATCGATGGAGCGAATGTGGCGGGCTTTATCAAAGTGGCCGACGCCATGCTGGATCAGGGCGTCGTTTAACGATGCAGGAACGCCGGCAATTCCAGGTTCGCCGTTTTCACGACCTCATGCCCTTCCGGGTACGAGAGGTTTTGCTGGTTTCATCACCGTTCGACGCCTTCATCCTGGAGGAGGACGGTCAACTCACCGAACAGGTATTCTTCGAATACCGGGACGTGAGTCTTTCGGGGCCACCCCGAGTGACTCACGTCCCAACCGGTGAGCTGGCTCTGCAGCGACTCGAGGAGCACCGCTACGACCTCATTCTGGTCATGGCCAGTCTGGGCGACATGGGTGCCAATGCGCTCGGTCGGCAGATCAAGGAGCTTCGCCCTGGCCGTCCAGTGGTCCTGCTCGCCCTGGATCGTAAGGAGCTCGACCTGGCCAGGTCTGCCATCGATCCCCAGGCCATCGACGGTGTCTTCCTCTGGTCAGGTGACTCCAAGATCCTCTTGGCCATCATCAAGTACTTCGAAGATCGTGAGAACGTCGATCACGACATCCTGCACGGCAATGTGCGGGTAATCCTGTTGGTCGAGGATTCTCCCACCTACTACTCCAGCCTCTTCGGGACGCTCTACACGGAGCTCATGAGACAATCTCACTCCCTCTATTCCGAGGGAGTCAACGAGCTGCACCGCCGCATGTACATGCGTTCGCGGCCAAAGATTCTCCACGCCAAGACCTACGACGAGGGCCTGGCCCTCTTTCGACGCTACCAGGACAACACCATTGCACTGGTGAGCGATGTGGAGATCCCGCGTGACAGCAAACTCGACAAGGCCGGCGGACTCGACCTCGTCCGCGTCGTCAGGTCATTCGATCCAGAGCTTCCCGTTCTGCTCGAGTCCGCCGAAGAAAGCAACGCGGCCAAAGCAGAAGCCGTGAATGCGACTTTCGTCCACAAGGGCTCTGGCAGCCTCTTGGAGGATGTTCGGACCTTCTTTCGGCAAGAGCTCGGCTTCGGCGAATTCATCTTTCGCACCGAGCCCGAGGGAGAAGAGGTCGCCCGAGCCCACGACGTACGTGAGTTCGAGCGCCAACTGGCCGTCGTTCCGGAAGAATCCCTCTTCTACCATGCCTCTCACAATCACTTCTCCATGTGGCTGATGGCGCGTAGTGAGTTCGAGCTCGCCGAGCTTCTTCGGCCTCGCCGCATTTCGGATTTCGAGAACGTCGAGGGGCTGCGTCAGTACCTCATCGCTCAGTTGCAGGAAACACGTCGGCGTTCCTACCGGGGTGTGATCGCCGATTTTTCACGCAAGACCTTCGATCGCGACGCTATCTCCAGAATCGGCCAGGGCTCGATTGGGGGCAAGGCGAGAGGTCTCGCGTTCCTGAATTTGACCCTCTCGAAGAGCTCTCAAGCCGATCTCGGCGGTATGGAGGTGCAGGTTCCCAAGACCACCGTCATCACGTCGGACAAGTTCGATGATTTCGTCGATCGCAATCATCTACGAAAGTTCGCCTATGCCTGTGACAACGACCGGGAGCTTTGTGGCCGTTTCTTGAGTGCCAGGCTGTCGGACGAGCTGCGCAGCGATTTGACCTTCATCGCACATCATCTCGATGGCCCCCTCGCCATCCGCTCATCGAGCCTACTCGAGGACTCGATGCATCAACCGATGGCCGGGATCTACACCACCCTGATGATCCCAAACCGCTCGCGAGATCCGGAAGAACGACTGCAACAGATTTGCAGCGCCGTAAAGCTCGTCTACGCCTCCACCTACTTCCGCAATGCAAAGAGCTATCTCACCAGCACCGGCAACCGCGTCGAAGAGGAGAAGATGGCGGTCATCATTCAGCGGCTGGTGGGCCAAAAGTACGACAATCGCTTCTACCCCCACTTCGGTGGCGTAGCTCAATCCCACAACTTCTATCCGATCGGGAACCAGCGTGCCGAAGAGGGCATTGTTCATGTCGCATTGGGCCTCGGACGGCTCGTCGTTGACGGTGGCCTGGCCATGCGCTTCAGCCCCAGACGTCCCGGCATACTGCCGCAGCACGCCACCCCGAAGATGCTCTTGGACAGCAGTCAACGCGACTTCTACGCTGTCGACCTGGACTCGTCGTGCTACGAGATCGGGACGGAGCTATCGACCAACGTCAAGCCCTATCCGTTGAAGATCGCGGAGCTGGATGGCACTCTGTTGCCGGTAGGAAGTGTCTATAGCGCCGACGACCAGACCGTGCGGGACGACTTGAACCGGCCTGGTCCACGGGTCGTGACCTTCAATAACATCCTGAAGCACAACGCGATCCCTCTCGCGCCTGCACTCCGAAACCTCCTGGAGGTCGCCGAACAGGGCTTGGGCTGTCCAGTCGAGATCGAATTCGCCTGTGATATGGGCGACTGGGGTCGGACCGGAGCGCGGCGAAAGAGCGGTGCCAAACCGACCCTCTATCTGCTACAAGTGAGGCCGTTTGCCACCCGCTCCGCCGGCCAGGAAGTCACCAAGTATCGCTTTGCGACTGCCGATCTGCTGTGCAGATCCGCCAGGAGCCTCGGTCACGGCGTGGAAGATAACTTGACCGACGTCGTCTACGTGCGCCGAGACCGCTGGACTGCGGCCGACAATAGAAGAATCGCCGTTGAGGTTGGCGAGTTGAACAAACAGCTGGGCGCAGCGGGACGCCAGTACCTGTTGATTGGCCCGGGCCGCTGGGGCACCGCCGATTCCTGGCTCGGAGTACCTGTCCAGTGGACACAAATATCGAACGTCCGGGCGATTGTCGAGGCCTCGCCCGCGGGCTACGATGTGGAGCCCTCGCAAGGCACCCACTTCTTCCAGAACATCGTCTCACTCCGAGTCGGATATCTCACCCTTCCGGCTGGCGCAACGGTGCCAGCGGACGACGCAGAGTTTCTCGATTGGGACTGGCTCGACACGCAGCCATCGACGTCCGAGACCGAGCACCTGCGTCACCTACGCCTCGAAAGACCGCTGACGATCGTCCTGGATGGCCGAGAAGGGCGCGGCGTCATCGCCAAACCCAGGGCCTAGAGCCAAAGAAAAGGCCCGGTCCAATGCCGGGCCTGGAAATCTGCACTGATGGAGTTTCACGCTGTCGTGGCGAGTAGCCGCTCGAACTGCGCTTTCGAGCTCTTCTCGACCTCTGTGTGGAGCGATCCACCCCGAGCATCCATCGTCACCATGACGGGGAACCTGACCACGTCGATGACCCATAGTGCTTCGGGAACCCCGAACTCCTCGAGCATGAAGACTCGCTCGACCTTCCGTACCGCCTGGGCCAGGACCTGCGCCGCCCCACCAACAGCGTGCAGATACAGGGCACCGCTCTTCTCGAGGCCAGCGAGAGTCTGTAGCCCCATGCCGCCCTTTCCAATGACCCCTCTCAGACCGTACTTTTCGATCACATCGGCCTGATAGGGCTCCTCTCGAATGGAGGTCGTGGGGCCAGCAGCCACGAACTCGTAGGTGCCATCGTCCAGTTGACGCACCACCGGACCGCAGTGATAGATGACAGTTCCCTCGAGATAGGGGGCTACCTCTTCACGATAGTCCTCCAGCAACCACTTGTGGGCGGCATCGCGGCCGGTGATCATGCGGCCTGTCAACTCGACACCATCACCTACTTTCAGTTCCCGCACCGTCCTTTCGTCCACAGGCAGGCTCAGTTCAGCCATGTCGCCGCTCCTTCCTCGTCGAGGCTGACAGCGGCTCGCCGATCAGCCCAACACATGTAGCTGATGGTCACAAAGTACGAAGCTGGCAGACGGTCCAGAACACCGATCTTGACTCCCAGAACCGTGGTCTGGCCGCCAAACCCCATCGGGCCGATCCCCAACTCGTTGGCTTCCTTCAGCAACCGCTCCTCCATTGCGGCCAACTCCGGCACCGGATGGGTGTCAGAGAGTGGACGCAGAAGCTGACATTTGGACTCCGAGAATCCCGATACCCGATCCCCTCCGATGCAGACACCCAGGACGCCGGGAGCGCAGCCCTTTCCCTGGGCCTGGACGACCGCGTCCAGAACAACCCGTCGAACGCCCTCCAGATCTCGCCCCGCCTGGAGACCACTATCAGGCAGCTTGTACTGCACACCGACGTTCTCGCAGCCCCCGCCCTTCAGGATCAGTCGCACCTCGACCCTCGGCTCGTCCCATTCCTCGAAATGCAGAAATGGAATGGCTCGGCCCGAGCCATCACCGGTGTTTCTTCCCGTCAGCGTATCGACGGCGTTGGGACGCAGATAACTCTTGGCAGTCGCCTCCCTGACCGCCTCGTGCATAGCCTGTTCGAGCAAGCGGGTGCTAGTCCCCTCGGGATAGCTGACCCAGGCCACGGGGGTGCCTGTGTCCTGACAGATCGGCGCCGACTTGGCTTTGGCCAGCTCGACATTGTCGAGAATCGTGACCAGTGCCTGGCGCGCCAGGCTCTCTGTCGCTTCCTGGTCCCTACCCTGCTCGAGAGCCGCTACGACATCGGGCGGCAGCTCGGCCGATGCCCGCCGTATCAGCTCCACAAAGGTGTCCACGAATTGTTCCTTTGTCGCCATAGGACGCTCCTTCGGTTGGGGCCTGACGGCAGCCGGAACCCAGCTGGTTCGACGTGCCCGACCCTTGGATTTCCGGGTATCCGTCCGCGGGGCCTGAATTCGACCAGAGGCCTCGCCCTTACCCGAGCTATGTTCTCAAGCTCGGCGGCGCCTTTGAACACCTTCCTGGGTGGGCTGAGGACCCACCCCGTGAGACTGGCAGGGGCTCCGCAATTCAGTCCATCGCGCCTTGGTCTCGATACTCCAGGCGTTGAAACAGGTCGGTCTCCTCCTGCTCGTGCTGATGCAGCTCATCGAGCAAGGTCAACGTCCTCTGCCGCAGTCGAGGATCCTCCGGCAGGCTTCCCTCTGAGTAGGTCAGAGCGTCAGTCATGATCGACCTGAGGTCACGCAGCATGTCCGGGTGCTGGCCAACGATCGCCTCGAGCCTTGCCAGAGCGCGAGGATGGCGCTCGATGACATCTTCCACTAGCCCCATGGACTCTTCGAAGCGAAAGTGGCGAAACAGCTCGTCATGGAGCCTGACCAGACGCACCGAAAGATCGGCGGCCCAGGAATGGGCTCCAGGCTGGCCGGCATCCGGCCTCGGCTCGGTCAGGATCTGTCGCACCTCGGCAATCATCACCCGAAGCCTCTTGTGCTCCTCGAGGACATCGTCGATCCACTTTTGGGATACCACTGTCGTCATACAACCCCTCCTTTTCCGGTTTTGCTCGTCCCCAAAGAGGCTTGACTGGCAGCAGCCTGTGGTGTCTCCAATCTGACGCTGTTGCTGCCACATCGTGGACAGCTGCGCTCCACCACCTCTTTGGGGTCATGACCCATCGCAAAACGATGCTGGCAGCGAAGACAGTAGAACGTCTTGATCTGCTTGGCCATGATCGAATCCCTCTTATGGTTCTTCAGTTCTGGATCGGGAGAACCGGCTCTCTACGCTTCTTCGGGAGTTTGGGAACACCAGCTCCCAGGTCTTCCTCGGCGAGAATTCGCATGCCCTCCTCGACCTCCTTTGGCGTTACCTGCCGCAGCATGCTGTCCAGCTCCTGCATGACGCGAGCGAACTTCTGACCTTCCGCCGCCGAGATCCACTCCAACTGGAGTCGTTCGGGGCGGATGCCGAGTTTTTCCATCTTCGACCAGATTTTCTCTATTCGCTTCTGCGTCCAAGTCACCGCGTCGATGTAATGGCAGTCTGTAAAGTGGCAGCCCGACACCAACACCAGCGGCGCTCCCTTCCGAAAGGCGTGCCAAATAAAGGCCTGGTCGACTCTGCCGCTGCACATGGTGCGGATGAGGCGAACGGATGCCGGGTACTGGAGGCGTGAGGTTCCGGCGTTATCCCCGCCCGCGTAAGAGCACCAGTTGCACGCGAAGCCGACGATCTTCTGCAGCGGATTGTCGGCCAAGATGCCATCGATTTGGGCCAGGACCTGGCTGTCAGCGAAATGACGCATGTCGATGGCATCGAATGGACACTCCGCCGCGCAGGTACCGCAACCCGCGCAGGCCGCCTCGACGAACTGCGGCAGAAGACCCTTCTTCTTATCCGCTTGCTCGATGGCGTGAAACGGACAGACACGAGCACAAATGGTGCAGAGCTGACAGCGATCCGCATCCAGCGTCGCCGTGATGGCCTCGATTCGCACTTGTCCGCCACCCAACAGGTTGCCCGCTCTGCCGGCAGCGGCACCTGCCTGGGTAACGGAGTCCTTGACGTCCTTGGGTGACTCGACGCAGCCGGCAAAATAGACCCCGCGGGTCGGAGCATCGACCGGCTTCAGCTTGGGGTGGGCCTCCATGACGAAACCGTCCGAGGTGTGCGACAGGCTCAGGATCTCGTCGATGCTTCGCTTGCCGTCGCCGTTAGATCGCCGCGGCACCATCCCTACCGCCAGAACCAGCATGTCGAGTCGATGCTCCTCCATCGTTCCGGTGAGCGTGTTCTCGACCTCGACGATGAGGTCGTTGGACTCGGGCGCCTCTCTCACGTTGCCAGGCAATCCTCTGACGTAGCGCACGCCCGCCTCACGACTTCGCCGATACAGGTCCTCGAAGCCCTTGCCGAAGGCCCGGATATCCATGTAGTAGACCGTTGATCGACTCTCCGGGAAATGGTCTGCCAGCAGCAGCGTCTCCTTGATCGTATTCATGCAACAGATGTTCGAGCAGTAGGGCACGCCGCGTTGGAGGGACCGAGAGCCGACACACTGAACGAAGCCGACCCGCAAAGGCACCTCGCGGTCGGAAGGTCGGACCAACTCTCCATCCGTGGGTCCACCAGCGTTGATCAACCTCTCGAATTCCATGCTGGTGACGACGTTCGGGAATCGCGTATAGCCGTACTCGTCGTTCTCTCGCGGGTCGTAGACCTCCATTCCGGTAGCAACGACGACCGTCCCCACTTCGAGATCGCGGATCTCGTCCGTGGCATCGAAATCGATGCACTTCTTGTCGCAGACCTCGAGGCACTTGCCACAGGCAATCGGATTGAAACCCAGACAGGACTCGGCATCGAGGCTAAAGGCCGAAGGCACTGCCTGCGGAAAAGGTAGGTAGATGGCCTTGCGCGAAGAGAGGCCCTGCTGATACTCGTCAGCAACGGTCACAGGGCAGACTTTCTCGCATTCACCACAAGAGGTGCATTCGTCGCTGTCGACGAAGCGAGCGCGGCGACGTACTTGGGCGTTGTAGTTCCCTACGAAGCCCGTGATGTTCTCGACCTCGGAATCAACCAGTAACTCGATGCGGGGATGCCGACCGGCATCCATCATTTTAGGGCCGAGAATTCATATAGAGCAGTCCATGGTCGGGAATGTCTTGTCCAGCGCAGCCATGAGCCCGCCGATGGAGGGTTCCTTCTCCACCAGGTAAACCTGGTGGCCACCATCAGCCAGCTCGAGAGCCGCCTGGATGCCAGCCACGCCGCCGCCGATCACCAGCGCCGCGTCCGTCACTGGGAAGATCTTCTCGTCTTGAGGCTCCAGCAGCCGAGATCGCCCGACCGCGCTGCGGACCAGGTCCTTCGCCTTCTCGGTGGCCGCTTCCCGGTCTTGAATGTGAACCCAGCTGCAGTGCTCTCGTATGTTGGCCATCTCGACCAGATAGGGATTCAGCCCGGTGTCCGCCACGCAGTGGCGGAAGGTCGGTTCGTGGATCTTCGGGGTGCAGGATGCCACCACGACCCGGTTCAAATCGTGCTCCGCGATGGCCTTCTTGATTTCGTTCTGCCCCGGATCGGCGCAGGTGTAGCGATTGCGCACCACGGCGACCACATCGGGAAGGTCGGCGGCAAAGCGTGCTACCTCTTCTGTATCCACTGTGCCGGCGATGTTCAGTCCGCAATCGCAAACGAAGACACCGATTCGCAAGGCTTGGTCTGTCATGAACCTCTCCTGTCTCTAGCACTCTGACGGTGAATCCTTCTCCGCTTCTCTCTTTGTCGCCAGCAGACTCGCGGCGAGGACCGTGAGGTCTTGGATCTGAATCCCTGCGCCCTGCCGTTCATTGAGACGATCCTCGGCCTGGGCACACCGAAAGTGAATCAAACACTTCGGACAAGCGGTGACCAGCTTGGTGGCGCCCGTCGCCGCTGCGCTCTCCAGTCTCTGGGCTTGCAGCCGTCGCGAGTCCCGATTGCACTGAATGAAACCGGGAGTGCCACAGCACTGTGCATCAGCGCCCGATCGCTCCATCTCTACGACTTCACTTCCCGGTAGGGAGTTCATTACGATCCTCGGGGCGTCGAAGACCCCCAGCTGTCTGCCCAGCCTGCACGGATCGTGGAACGTCATGACGCCGGCCTCCCCGAGATCTCGGAAGCTCATCTCGTCGCGCTCCACGCGCTCCGCCAGGAACTCCGAGAGATGCTGCACTCGAGGTTGATAGGTCTCCACATACCGCGGGTAGTCGAGGCTCCAGGTGCGACAACACTCGGCACAAGTTGTCAGGAGGTGGCGCACACCCCGCTCCTGAAAAGCGGTCGTATTCGCCACAGCCAGCTTCTCGAAAGCCTCCTCCTCACCACTCCACAGGAGGTCATGGCCACAGCAGCGCTCGTCCGTCACAATTACCGGCTCGATTTCAAAGTGGTTCAGGAGTCTGATGGCGGCGCGCGCAATCTCCACCATGCGTACTTCCAGTTCCGTCCCGAAAACGACATCGAAAAGAGGTAGGCAACCGACGAACAGCCCGACTTCCCCCTCCTCGGCAACCAACAGGTCGTCTTCCAGCCAAGCGGTATTGCGCCCGTTGACCGCCCCATCCGCAGCCCAGCGAGCGGACTCCTGAAACACCGCTCCATGCGGGCAAGACCATCGGGTCTCTTCAGGCAGCTCGGGCCGCAATCCAAGAATGAACTCCGTGTAACGAACGCCCTGCGGACAACGAACCTCACAGGCGCCGCAAGTCAGACAGCGCTGGACCGCGGCCGCATGGCCGTGAATCTCCGCCTCCGGGTCCTGAATCGACATCATGCGAGCTGCCGAGAACCCTCCGAAGCGGGCCAGCGGACACATCGTGCTGCACTTGCCGCACTCCAGGCAGAGTGCGGCATGCGTCGATTGCTTGAGCTGGATGAGGTCTCTCATCGCTCCACTCCTCAAGAGGGCTCTCGCCCGGAAAGGCCCGGACGCGCCCCGAAGACTTCCGCGATCATGCGTAGAACGGGCAGCTCGATGGGGTCGCCGGCTCGGTCCTCAGACCAATCCGACCTCAGACTCTTGGCGCCACCCCCCATCACGGAGATCAACCTCTCCGCCCTGGCCACCTGCTCGGTAGCCAGTTGGGCGCCCTCGCCGAACCGACAACGCTCGGTCTGGCAGCCGGCAACGAGCACGCTGCTCGCCCCTCTGCGGTAGAGCTCGACCAGCATCCCGGCATCGACCTGGCCGACACAGCGGAACCGGATCACCTCGACGTGGGCTGAGTGTTGATAGAGGGTCGGCTCCACCGATCCAGCTCTCCTTTGACATGCGAGAACCACGATGGGCCCGGCTTCATGGACCGCCTCGGCTCGACCGTCGAAAGCGTCGGACAGCCTGGATCCCCACCAGGCAACAGACAGGGCATTGGGCTCCGCAGCTGCAGTTGGACAGACAGCGCAGCAGAGGTTGCAGCCGCGGCAGAGTGAGGGCTCGACGCGAGCGGTGCGCTCCGGCTCTGTACCGCTCATCGTGATTGCATCGAACGGACAGACCTCGACACAGCGACCGCACCCCCGACATTGCTCCTCCACAATCTGCACCCTCAATGGCGCGATCTCCACGAGGTCACCTTCGCTCGCCGACACCTCCCTCAGCAGCCGAGGACGGCTCTCGGGCAACAACTGGGCCTGTGCCGTCGATCGAGTGCTCAATCCCATGGCGACGTTGCCTGGAGCTCGCAGCAGAACCGGGCTCCGGCTGACAGCTCCATCGCCATCGGGAAACCGCAGCAGGACGTGGCGTCGGCGGCAGGAAGGAGCGCACACACGACACTCGCCGCAAGGCCCACAACGCAGGCACCGTCTCGCCTCGTCCACAGCCTCGGCTTTCTCGAAAGGCCTCTCCACCTCCGCAAATTCGGCGCCCGACTTGACGCTTCGGAGCTCAGGACGACCCCTCTCCGCGGTCACTGGCGGTGAATCAGGTAGACCGTATTCCACCGGTGCCCGCATCTCCGGCGGCTGCGATGCTATCGAGGGCCTGCCCTCCTCCAGATAGTGATGAATCGCCTCGGCGGCCTTGTGACCGGCGGCGATAGCATCGATAACCGTCGCTGGGCCTGAGACAGCATCGCCAGCCGCGAAAACTCCCTGCAGGCCTGTCATCGCTGTCAGCGGATCGGTCCGCAACAATTCGTTCTCCGTCAGTTGTGACAGGATCTCGGGAGGCATGAAATCAAGATCGGCCGCCTGACCGATAGCGGCCAGGACTCGGTCTGTCTCTACCCTGAACTCGCTGCCTGGAATCTGGATGGGTCTGCGCCGGCCCGAGGCATCTGGTTCTCCCAGTCCGACCCTCACGCACTCCAGGGCCTGAAGAGTCCCGTCTCCCATGATCAGGCGAGTTGGAGCCACCAGGAATCTGAACGCAATGCCCTCCGACTCCGCTGCCCGGATCTCCTCCTCATCAGCCAACAACTCCTCACGATACCGCCGGTAGAGTATGTCCACGGAGTCGGCGCCGAGGCGCAGTGCCGAGCGTGCCGCCTCGACCGCTGTCGAGCCGCCGCCGATCACCACGACTCGACCCCTTACCAGCGATCGGTCACCGTGGTTGACGCGACGCAAGAAGGCCAGAGCATCCTCGACTCCTGCACAGGACTCAGATCCAGGAACTCTCAGAGGGCGTCCGCGCTGAGCGCCCACGGCCAGCAAGGTCGCCACGAAGCCCTGCTCCAGCATCTCTTCCAACTGCAGGTCCACCCCGACGCGACAACCGGTCTCAAAGTTGAGACCGACCCCGCTGAGATACCCGATCTCCGTATCCAGAACATCCCTGGGCAGCCGATACTCGGTGATTCCATAGCGCAGCATGCCTCCAGCCTCCGGCTCGGCTTCGAAGATCGTCACCGGATACCCGAGGCGACGCAGGTCGTAAGCGGCAGTCAAGCCCGCCGGACCAGACCCTACGACTGCCACCTTGGCTTCCTGGTCAACTAGTGGCCAGGGTGCAGGTGGAGCCTCAGCAACCGCGAGATCAGCGACGAATCGCTTCAAGGCGCGGATAGCGATAGGCTCATCGACGGTTCCCCGGCGACATACCGCTTCACATGGGTGATGACAGATCCGACCACAGATTCCGGGCAGGGGACAGTGTTGCCGAACTACCTGCAGGGCTTCTGCAAACCGGCTCTCGGCGATCAGCGAGACGTAGGCCTTGACGTTGATGCCCGCGGGACATGCCTGAGTGCAGGGGGCCGGTTCGACCGGCAGGATCGGCAGCGGCTCGGACTGCACATCGGGAATCAACAGACTGCAGCCATCCAAATTGAGAGCACCAGCTCCGAGCTGACAAACAGGCCCAGTCATGGGCTCACCTCCTCGAGGCTTGGCCTGGTGACGTTCACTGATGGCTGATCGACCGATTCTCGGGCGTACTCCAGCCCCTTTTCGAAGGCTTCCAGATTCAGATCCTCGGTACCAGCTGGTACCGACCCCTTGACCGCGTCGCGCACAGCATTTTCGGGAACCAGATCGGTGACGCCGGCGAAGAAGCCCACCATGACGATGTTCTGGACGATCGTCCGGCCCAACGACTCCGCGATGCGCGTCGAAGGCACTCCAAAGTACCGCTGCCCTTCCACCGTCCTGGGATGGACAAGATCCTGCTCGAAAACCAGGGTCCCATCCTCTTTGAGCTCCCGCCCGTACTTCTCATAGCCTTCCGAGGACATCACGACAAAAATGTCGGGACGCTGGATATACGGGTACAAGACTTCGCGGTCGGAGACTACGAGAGTGGCACTGCAGGCTGAGCCTCTGGCCTCCGGCCCGAAACTCTGGATCATCGTGGCCTGACGATCCGCATGGATGGCGCAGGCGCGACCGATGATATGGCCCGCGAGCACCACACCCTGCCCTCCGAAGCCGGTGATCCGGATCTCGGTCCTACCGCTCATGGAGCATTCCTCCTTCCGGCGGCATCGGAACATAGCGATCACCCAGCTGCTTGCTGTAGTGGTCGTGCATCAGATCGAGGAAGGTCGGTCGCTCCTCGTCGACGAACTTGCCGCAGATGATCGGGCTTTGGAACTCGACGTCGACCTCACGAGTGTCGGCGCCGTTCCGGATCTCGGCCGTGTCGTGGTAGAAGCGCATGGCATCGAGCCCTGATCCCAGCTTGTTCAGGCGGGCGTAGAGAGTCGGACAGGGCGCGATGACCTCGATGAAGCGGAAGCCCCTCTTGCCTATGGCCTCCTCGATCGACCAGGTGAGACGGCGAATGTGAAGGCAGGTCCAACGGGCCACATAGGAGGCACCGCTCGATGCCGCTAGATGGGGCAGACTGAAAGGAGTCTCGAAATTTCCCAAAGGCATCGTCGAGGATCTAGCACCCGGGGGCGTCGTCGGAGCGTTTTGTCCCCCAGTCATCCCATAAATGAAGTTGTTGATCAGGATGACCAACAGATCGATATTGCGGCGTGCCGCGTGAATGAAGTGATTGCCGCCGATGCCCACGAGGTCACCGTCACCTGAAATCACGGTTACCAGCAGCTCGGGACGTCCCAGTTTGAGCCCTGTGGCAAAAGGAATGGCCCTTCCATGGGTCGTGTGAAAACCGTCCAGCTTGAGATAGCCGGCGACGCGGCCGGAGCAGCCGATGCCCGACACCACCGAGACCTTGTCGAGATCCACGCCGCTGCGCTCGAGCGCCGTGGCATAGCACTTGACCACCGTGCCGATACCGCAGCTCGGACACCAGACATGCGGAATGCGCTCCATCCTCAAGAGCGGCGCACTCGGGTGCTCCCGCTCCTGGCTGCCAGTCGGATTCGTTGCCACAGTCATACGGCCGCCTTGACAATAATCTCAGTGATCGCATCGGGCGAGTGCACGGCACCGCCCGCATGGTGGACCGGCCAGGTAACGGCCTGTCCAGCCGCGGCGCGCTCCACTTCCAGAGCGATCTGTCCATAGTTGATCTCCGGCACGACAAAGGCGCCAACGGAACCTGCGATCTGCCGTATCCGCCTCTCCGGAAACGGCCAGATCACCACCAAGCGAAGGAAGCCCACCTTGAGGCCCTGCGCGCGCGCTTCCTCGACTGCCAACCTGGCCACCCGGGCTGTGATGCCGTAGGACACGACAACAACATCCGCATCCTCTACCCCATCTTCTTCGAAGCGGACGATGCTCTCTGCATTGTCGCGGATCTTCCCGACCAGGCGGCCCACGTTGACCTCTTGGCACTTGGCGCTCATCACCGGATAGCCGTGCTCATCGTGTGTCAAACCGGTGGTATGGAATCGGTAGCCGTCTCCGGCGCGGGCGAACTCCGGCAGCTCGTTGTCGGAGACCTGATAGGGATCGAAGTCCTCCGGCTTCTTCCTGGTCAGTCGCCGGGGTTCGATATCGATCGCCTCCGCCTTGGGAATCACCACCTTTTCAGTCATGTGCCCGACACATTCGTCCATCAAGAACATGACGGGAACTCTGTAGATCTCGGCCAAGTTGAAGGCGTCGATTGTGAGGTCGAAGGCTTCCTGGGGCGATTGAGGGCTCAAGGCGATCACCTCGTAGTCTCCATGAGAGCCCCAGCGGGCCTGCATCACGTCCCCCTGCCCAACCATTGTCGGCAGCCCGGTGGAAGGCCCACCTCGCTGCACGTTGACGACGACACAGGGCGTCTCCATCATGGCGGCCAGTCCGATGTTCTCCATCATGAGGCTGAAGCCCGGACCACTGGTCACCGTCATGGTCTTGCTACCTGTCCATGCCCCGCCGACGACGGCAGCCATGCTCGCCAACTCATCCTCCATCTGGATGAAGGTGCCTCCGATCGTCGGGAATCGCCTGGCTATGCGCTCGACAACTTCGGTGGATGGGGTGATCGGGTAGCCGGCGACGAATCGGCAGCCAGCCGCCATGGCCCCTTCGCCGCAAGCGAAGTCACCATCGAGGTAATGAGAGCCAGTAAGCACACCTGCCGGGTCGGCTTTCATCGACGCGCCTCCCCGGCCTCGGCACCTACAGATGTGGAGACTCCGTTTGGATTCCCAGCCGAGCTCACCGCCTCGATGCAGAAGATGGCGAACTCGGGGCAGATCATCTCGCACAGCCCGCAGTTGACGCAGGCCCCGCTTGCGACGATCTCTGGTGGATGGTAGCCCTTGCGATTGAAAGTCCGTGACATCTCGAGGACCTGCCTGGGGCAGTACTCGACGCAGAACGCGCAGCCCTTGCATCGGTCCACGAGGATGTGCACCTCCCCCCCGGGGGTCTCGACCTGCCCCGCGTCCAGAGGAACTCGCCAATACCTCATGCCGCCCTCCCGTGGTTTCAAGTTGCCTATCGGCACCGCGGCGACGCATTTACGACGAAGCGCTTGTCAACGGTGCAATCGCCTTGAGTTTCAACCCTCCCCTTCGCACTGCGCAGCTTCCCCGTGCTCCTTGACCTGCTTGTAAGGGCAGCCGTCTTGGAGATGGGGGACTGGGCAACTTTCGTCGTAGTAGGCCGAACAACGCAGACAAATCTGTGACATTGGCTCCTGCTGATGGATAAGCCGCAGCGAGAAACGCTCCAACAGATCTGCCATCTGTTTCAACTCTTTTTGGGAGAAAGACTCGAGCACCGGGGCCAAGCGCGATTCCTTCAGTGTCTCGTAACGGCTCACCAGCTGGCGGCCCTGTCGACTGGGCTCCAGGAACGTGGCTCGCCGATCGCCTGTCGACGGCATGCGGCTGACCAGACCGAGGCGCTCCATCTTGTCGATGTTCTTGGTCGCCGCCGGCGGACTGATACCCAGGAACTCCGCCACCTGCCCCATCTGGTGCTCGCCATCCAGCGTTATGAGCTTCAAGAGGTGATACTGCGACAGAGAGAGATTTTCATCGCTGACCTCGTGGAGGAGCTGCACTTCCAGGAATTCCCGGACGACCGAGGCGAAGATGTGTGAGAAACGTAGGAGGCGGAAGACCTCGTCGTGTCCGTTGCCATCCGAGACACGCGTGCTGCTTCGCGAGGATGCCAGACCCACTTGAGCCATTTACTTAACCACGTAAGTATTTAACTGCGTTAAGCATTATACGCCAAGTATTAGCTTCTCGCAACACACTATCTCGCAGAAAAATGCCATCAAATGAATGATCCGCAAACCGCCCTACTGGGTGGTTACACTGCCTGGAATCTGGAGCAAAATGTTTCGACGCGTCGTTTGTTCCAGGATTAAAGGAGCCCTACGCGACGTGCACTCCACAACCCGGGAGGAAAGACGACATGAAGAAAGCAAAACTGTCTCTCGACGGCCAAGATTACGAATTCCCCATCCTGGTGGGTTCGGAGAAGGAGGTCGGCATCGACTTCACGACACTCCGCAAAACCACAGGAGCAATCAGTCTCGACCCGGGTTACGGAAACACGGGTTCCTGCACCAGCACGATCACCTTTATCGACGGCGAGAAGGGAATCCTCCAGTACCGCGGCTACCCCATCGAGGAGATCGCAGCCTCAGCCAGCTTCGAGGAGGTCTGCTACTTGCTGGTCTACGGCCATCTACCTACGGTCGATGAGCTCAGTACGTTCCACGACAAGTTGACCCATCACAGCATGATCCACGAGGCTATGAAGGACTTCTTTCAGGGCTTCCCACCTACCGCACATCCGATGATGGTGCTATCCGCCATGGTGGCCTCCCTGTCTGCCTACTACACCAGGGGCGCAGTCGACGAAGATGTAGACCTCAACATCATTCGACTTCTCGCCAAGGTCAAGACCATTGCCGCGTTCTCCTACAAGAAGTCGATCGGCCAGCCCTTTGTCTATCCTCGCAACGACCTCTCCTATACCAAGGATTTTCTGCACATGATGTTCGCCGTTCCGTCGGAGCCCTACGTAGTGCCCAATGTTCTGGATCGAGCGCTCAATCTGCTCTTGATCCTGCATGCGGATCACGAGCAGAACTGCAGCACCTCGACGGTGCGGATGGTCGGCAGCAGTCAAGCCAATCTGTTCGCGTCCATCTCCTCCGGCATCTCCGCTCTCTGGGGGCCTTTGCATGGCGGTGCCAATCAGAAGGTCATCGAGATGCTCGAGCACATTCGGGATGACGGCGGGGACTACCAGAAGTATGTCCAGATGGCCAAGGATCCCGACTCACCCTTCCGCCTGATGGGCTTTGGTCACCGGGTCTACAAGAACTTCGACCCGCGCGCCACGATTCTCAAGGAGGCTGCCGCCGATGTGCTGGCCGAGCTGGGGACGACCGATCCCCTTCTCGAGATCGCCAAGAATCTCGAGCGGATAGCGCTCGAGGACCCGTACTTCGTCGACCGCAAGCTCTACCCCAACGTCGATTTCTACAGCGGCATCCTTTACCGGGCCATGGGCATTCCCACGGAGATGTTCACGGTTATGTTCGCCCTGGGTCGCTTGCCTGGCTGGATCTCCCAGTGGAAAGAAGGGAGAGAGGATCCGAAGGCCAAGATCAGTCGGCCGCGGCAGATCTATCTCGGTGCGACGAAACGTCCCTTCGTGCCACTCGAAGAGCGCGTCGCCGAAGAAACGGAGCTGATCGAGGAACCGGAGTTGGTCCCAGCCTGAAGTCCCGACGATCGGTAGTAGAAGAGGGAGGCGACACTCGCCTCCCTCTTCATTTCGGGAGATCGAGTCAACCAAATCGCCTCGGCCCACAGAACTCTCCTCGAAAGTGCGGACACGGGTTGACCGTACGCTGTCCCACAGCTCCCGAGTTGTTCGACAGTACCCCTGCATCGACCGCAACAAACCGTCCTCAACGAGCCTGCGCTGCAGGCCCTACGGCGCGTATACTGGAGTCGCGGTGTTGCAGCAATCCCGCCAAAACACGGTAGCCCAACGGCAACAGATGAGAGGGACGGATCGTGGCCAAAGCCAAGGAACTGGACTCCCAGCAGTTGTACCGCCGATGTAATTTCGGCGATCTGGAATTCTCTACCACAGACGATCTCGATGACCTGCACGGTCTTCTCGGGCAGCCGCGTGCCGTGGCTGCAATCGAGCTCGGAATCGGCATCGAAAAGGAGGGCTACAACATCTTCGCTTTCGGCCCCCCCGGCACCGGCAAGCACACGGCGGTCAAGCAGTACCTGGAAGGCAAAGCGGCAACGGCAGAGGTCCCGCCCGATCTGTGCTACGTGAACAACTTCGTCGAATCGCACAAACCTCGCGTCCTCGAGCTTCCGACGGGTCGCGGTAGCGAGCTCCAGAAGGCGATGCGAGAGTTTCTCGAAGAAGTCCGCACCGTCCTCGAGACTGCCCTCGAAAGCGAGGAATACCAGACTCGCAAGCAGGCGCTCGAACAGAAGTTCGAAGAGCGACAAGGAGAGGCACTCTCCGAGCTGGGCGACAAGGCCGGCGAGCAAGGCCTGGCGCTGGTCCGCACGCCTGTAGGAATCGTCTTCGCCCCGAAGGGCGAGGAAGAAGTGCTGTCGCCCGAGGAGTTTCAGAAGCTGCCGGACAAGGAGCAGAAGCGGCTCGAAAAGGAGATCGAAGGCTTCAAGGAGGACCTTCAGAAGGTGCTTCGGCAGTTCCCTCGCTGGCAGCGGCAGGCCAGCGAAGAGCTACGCGAGCTCAACGTCGAGGTGAATCGCTTCGCTGTCAGGCCGCTCTTCGACGAGCTCAGAGAGCAATTCGACGGCCTCGAGGAGGTCGAGGGCTTTCTGAACGCCGCCGAGGACGACTTCGTCGAGAATGCCAGTCGCTTGGGATCCAGAGGAGAAAAGGCAACCTCGATCTCCATGAACGCCATCTCGGGAGGGGATGACTCGGAGAAGCCGAGCCTGCGACGCTATCGGGTCAACCTACTCGTGGATCATCGCAACTCGACTGGCGCTCCGGTGGTCTACGAGGACAACCCTACCTATCAGAACCTCGTCGGCCGGGTCGAGCACATCCCTCAAATGGGGGCAGTGGTGACAGACTTCAACCTGATCAAGGCTGGGGCCCTGCACCGCGCCCGGGGCGGATATCTTCTGGTCGACGCCCTCAAGGTCCTGCAACAGCCTTTCGCTTACGAGGGTCTCAAGCGGGCCCTGCAATCCAGGAAGATCAAGATCGAGTCCCTTGGCGAGGCAATGAGCCTGATGAGCACCTACTCACTCGAGCCCGAGCCAGTCGATCTGACGGTCAAAGTCGTCTTGTTGGGCGCCCCGATGGTCTATTACCTCCTACCGACGCTCGATCCAGAATTTGGCGAGCTCTTCAAGGTCGGTGCCGACTTTGCGGGAATTGTCGAGTGGAGCCCCGAAAACCAGGAGCTCTATGCGCGACTGATTGCCAAGCTGGTGCGAGAAGAGGGTCTTCTCCCCTTCGATCGGACGGCTGTTGCCCGGGTCATCGAGCACAGCGCCCGATCCGTTGGTGACGCCCAGAGAATGTCACTGCTCATGAGCCGCATCCTGGATCTGATGAGGGAGGCCGACCACTGGGCCGGGGACGGCGATCGGCATTCGGTTACCGCCAGCGATGTCCAACAGGCTATCGATCACTGGGTCTTCCGCAGCGATCGACTGCGAGAGAGAACTCTGGAGGCAATCGATCGACAAACCATTCTGCTCGAGACGACAGGTGAGCAGATCGGACAGGTGAATGGTCTTTCCGTCATTCAGATGGGTGAGTTCGCCTTCGGTAGGCCGAGTCGGATCACGGCCCGTGTTCGACTCGGCAAAGGAGAGGTGGTGGACATCGAGCGCGAAGTCGAGCTCTCCGGCCCCTCGCACTCGAAGGGCGTGCTGATCCTGACCGCGTTCCTGGGTGCTCGGTATGCCCAGAGTCACCCCCTATCCCTGTCCGCCAGCCTGGTCTTCGAACAGTCATACGGCGGCATCGATGGCGACAGCGCTTCGTCGGCCGAGCTCTACGCCTTGCTTTCGGCCATCGCCGGAGTTCCCATCCGCCAATCACTGGCGGTCACGGGTTCGGTCAATCAGCTCGGACAGATTCAGGCCATCGGCGGTGTCAACGACAAGATCGAGGGCTACTTCGATGTCTGCGCCAGGCACGGCCTCACCGGCGAACAGGGAGTGCTGATACCTGCCTCCAATATTCAGCACCTGATGCTGCGCCAGGATGTGGTCGAGGCGGTCGACGCCAAGCAGTTCCACGTCTTTCCGATCGAGTCAGTGGATCAGGGAATCGAGTTACTGACAGGCATCGAAGCCGGCACATCTTCAGAGGACGGCTCCTATCCAGAAGGAAGTCTGAACCGAATGGTAGCCGAGCGTCTGGAACAGTTCGCATCGGACGTCAGAGCCTTCTCCACTCCCCCAGCGGAGGCCCGACCCTAGGTACTCCTCCGGCCTGACATCGTGAAGTTCGAGGCGGGACCTGCGGGCAGTCGTGGACTGCTGCTTCAGAACCCGGCTGCCTGGCCGTCCTTCCGGGACTCGGAAGCTCCGTAGTAGACCCCCTCATCGCCGTCGAGGAGGATGGCCTGATATCCCCCGTAGGGTCCGACATCCCACCCGACAGCGTGACCGCGGCCGACGAGATCGCGAATCGCCTCATACGGAAAACCAGTCTCGAGAACAACGGTCCCGCCATCGAGCATCGTCTCGCCTGTCGGCTGGGAAGACCCCTGGTGCAGAATCCTCGGAGCGTCGCCGGCCTCCTGCAGGTTCATTCCAAAGTCGACCATGTTGATGATGATCTGGGCGTGAGCCTGCGGCTGCGTCGCCCCCCCCATCACCCCGAAGCTCATATGCGGTTCCCCGTCCTTCGTCACAAAAGCCGGAATGATGGTGTGGAAGGGCCGCTTGTGTGGCTCGTAGGTGTTGAACTGCCCCTCCTCGAGCGTGAACAGCTCACCGCGATCCTGGAGAATGAACCCCAGACCATCGGGTGAAAGGCCCGTGCCCATGCCGCGGTAGTTCGACTGGATCAGGGAGATCATGTTGCGATCCGCATCGGCGACCGTCAGGTAGATCGTGTCGCCTTCCTCGAGAGCAGGATTGCCAGCTTCGAAGGTGTCTGCCGCCCGGTCAAGGTCGATGAGCTCTCTGCGTCGAGCCGCGTACTCCTTGGAAATGAGCTCCGCGACCGGGATGTCGTTGAAGTCCGGATCCGCATACCACCGCGCCCTGTCCTCGAAAACGAGCTTCTTGGCTTCGACGAACAGGTGGACATAGTCGGCACTGCCGAAGCCCATCTTCGACAAGTCGTAGTGCTCGAGGAGATTCAAAATCTGCAGCGCGGCAATACCCTGCCCATTGGGAGGCAATTCCCAGACTTCATAGCCGCGATAATTCGTCGAGACCGGCTCTACCCAGGTGGACGTGTGCTCTGCCAGATCTCGATAGGAAAGGAAACCACCCTCTCGTTGCATGAATGCGTCGATGGTACGAGCAATATCACCCTTGTAGAACGCGTCACGGCCGCCATCGGCGATCGCCTGAAGGGTCCTGGCCAACGCCGGATTGCGGAAGATCTCGCCTTTCTGGGGGGCTTTTCCGCCCGGCATGTACACCTCTTTGAATCCAGCCCACACCTCGAGCGTCGGAACGCTACGCTGCCAGTAGTAGGCGATCAACTCACTGACCGGGAACCCTTCCTGGGCATACTGGATCGCCGGCGCCAGAACCTGCTGCATGGGCAGCTTGCCGAAACGCTCGTGCAATTCGAACCAACCGTCCACTGCCCCTGGCACGGTAACCGGTAAGGGGCCATGACTCGGGATCGACACCAGGCCCTGCTGCTGGAACCACTCCAAAGTGAGCGAGTAGGGGGAACGACCGCTCGCATTGAGGCCATACAGTTTGCGACTCTCTGCATCCCAGACGATGGCAAAGAGGTCTCCGCCGATGCCGTTGCCGGTCGGCTCCACGAGACCCAGCATCGCATTGGCCGCGATCGCCGCATCGATGGCATTGCCGCCCTGTTGCAGAATGTCGAGTGCCACCTGGGTCGCCAGCGGCTGACTGGTCGCCGCCATCCCATGAGCAGCGATGACCTCCGATCGTGTCGCAAAGGTCTTGCCCGTGATTCGGTCAGCGGCATGCAGACTGACTGCCGCCAGGGAGAGACATCCAATCAGCACTAGAAGTCGCTTCATTAGATCCGTCCTCTGAGAGAGTTCGCTTCTGGGTTCGAATTGGACCGCCTCGAGCACATACTCAGGGTGCCAAGGACCGGTTCCCCAGGGTGCCCTCGGCCTGAAACTGATCCAAAGCCGACAGGGCTTCGCAGCCATAGACTACTGCGGGACCTCCGCCCATCATGACGGCGACACCTACTGCCTCCAGGATCTCCTCGCGACTGGCACCCGCCTCCAGGGATTGTTTGACGTGATATGCGACGCAACCCCCACAGTTGATACTCAGTGCCATACCCAGGGCGATCAGCTCCTTCGTTCTGCGGTCCAGAGCGCCATCAGCCGTCGCTTGCTTGTGAAGCCCCTTGAAGGCCTGCATTGTCTCGGGCAGGCTGCCGGAGAGCTCTGCGATCAACGCCTGTAGCCTCCTGTAGTTGGCAGGATGGTTATCTTGCATGCTCGGTCTCCCATCGCCGGGTGCAGCGTGAAAGAGGCTCGACCCGACGGGTCCTGACCCGTTCACCAAACCCGAACGTACTCGGGCTATTCGGCCTGACGGGGCAACTCAGGCGTCAGCGCGATCCAGCACCTCCCGTGGGATTTTCCACCCCACGGGCTCACCGTCGCAGAAGACGTGCCCCTCACTGTCGGCCTCGAATTCGACGTCGTCGTCGGACTCCCATTCCTCTGGAGACCGCAGGGCGTAGCCACCCTCCGTTCCACAAACGAGGAATTCGCGCCCGTCTGGAGACTTCCAGGCGATGGCCTGAGTCTCCCGATCGAACACATCGCGGTAGCGCACGTTGGAACCACCCATCGACGCCTCCTTTCGTAAAAGGCCGACCCGGGCCGCTACTTGAAGGCCAGCCTCTGATCCAACCATAGGGGACAGCCTCTCGCTGGCAAACATACCAACAGGTAGAGAGCCTACTACCCGCCGGGGTAGCACCGCCTGCCTCATCCCAATCCACCGAAGACGAAGACAAGCTGGGAGAGTCCCGCCAGTAAGCCGAGCACCCCTCCCATCAGGATGAGCTTCCACTCGTCCTCCTGAAAACAGGGGCGCAGCAGGTCCTGGAACTCATCCGGCGGCAGCTCTGCCATCCGCTCCTGCAACAGCTCTCCGAGAACCTCGGCCCGATCCTCATTGAATCCCCAGTGATTGAAGGGCTCGATCAACACTTCGATCGCCTTGTCTCCGACGGACTCCCGAATGGTCTCCAGCCGGGAGCCCGCCGTGAGCTCCGCGGCTGGGAGAAAGCTCCCCAAGGCCTCGTCCGCTATGGGCTCGACGTGCTTCTTGATCAGCGCCTCGACCTTGTCGGATCTGGGCCCGACCAACATCGCCTCGATGATCTGCCGCAGGGTCACCACTTCCCTGGTCACCAAATGGGTCCAGACTGCGGCCACTTCCCGCTGTCGCTTCAGAAAAAGACCCTGCACAGTCCAGGGCCCGAGCTTCTTCGGATGCAGCGGTCGGAAAATGAGATTGATGGCAATCCAGTTGGTTGCATAGCCAACGAGCCCACCGAAAAACGGTAGAACCCACCAGCCTTGGTAGAAGATCCAGACGGCCAGCTGAACGAGACCGAACAGGAAGCCGAAGTAGAGCCCGGACCGAACGATGAACCGGAACTCCTCCTCGCCCGACTCGATGAACAAGCGGTTCAGCAGATCCTTGTCCCCCTCGAGTCGAGTCACCAGCATGTGCTTGAAATCCACCAGATCCTCGATCTCGTCACTCACCTCCCGCATCAGCTCATGCACCAGAGTTGGCATTTCCTCACGCACTCTCGAGTAGATTCGACCCTTCACGAGGTTTGGCAAGGAGCGCCAGAGAGTCCCGTTCCCGCCATAGAACATGACTTCATCGGTGTACTCTTCGATTCGCGGCTCGACGACGGCAGCGATGTGATCCGCCATTGCACCCGGGTCCATGTGCTGGAAGATCTCACCCAGCGTCCCGAGACGAAACATCGTCGATTCCGCGAAGATCCCGGCCATCTTCCCTGCCTTGGACGGGATGATCCCCTGCCAACCGAGCCAAGGCCGCCAGCCGCGGAACTCCAGCGGCAGGAAGGTGAGCTTGATCGCCACCCAGTTGGTGGCCCAGCCCACGATACCCGCCACAAAAGGAATCGAGACATGCTTCCAGAAATCGAGATTGCGAAGAAGATCCATGAAATTGCGCCCCGGGCCGAGCCTCAGGAGTCAGCTTCGCTCTGCCAGGTCCAACATGGCCGAGAACTCCTCGTGAAATCCAGCCACGATGGACTCGGGATCGGCCACCAAACCCTGATCGGTAGCAATGCCGACCCGTACCTGGCCGGCGTAGCTCACGATGGCGATGCCCATGCCCAGCCTCGCCGACTGAGGCACCCAGATTACGAAGCTCTTCAAGGGCTCGCCGGTGAAGTACAAGGTCCGTTCAGGACCTGGGACATTGGTCAGAACAGCGGTTCCCTTGGTGCCGAAGATCTTCACCACCAGCTTCTGAATCGCGTTCGGCGAAGCTCCTAGCGCCCCTAGGACCTGCAAGACCACAACCGGCTCGAAGGAGCGCTTCAGGCGCCCCATTCGGCGCTGCAGCTCCGCCAAGCGCTCTCTGGGATCCTCGATTCCGATCGGCAGAGAGAGAAAAACGAGCCCGAACTGGTTGCCGAGCCGAGCCATCTGCTCCAGCGGCCGCAGGCTCACCGGAACGATGGCTCGAAAGCTCAGCTCGTGCTTGACCTCCCCACGACGGACCAGATAGCGCCTCAGTCCGCCGGCAACGGCATTCGTCAGAACGTCATTCAGGGTTCCACCGATTGCTTGCCGCACACGCTGCACGTCATCCAGAGAGATAGGCTCGGTCCATGTCGCTCTCTTCGCAATACCCAAACGACCTTTGAACACGGTTCGCGGGTCCGGAAGCCGCACCGCCATGCGGCCGAAAGTTGGCATAAAGACCCCACTCTTGATCCACTTGCTCGCTGCTGCCAATTTTTCGGCCGGGCCCGTCAGCAGCCCTACCGCGGCTGGCATTACCTGCTCGAGATAGCGACGGGCCTCCTCCCTTCCCGGAGGGTTCGCGCTGAACAGGGCTCTGAGTGGGTTGACGGCTTCTTTGGCGGTCTCAGGATCAGGCGGTTCCGTCTCCGTAACCGAGAGAAGAACCAGCATCAGAGCCAAACCATCGCCCATGCAGTGGTGAATGCGCCAAAGGAGCGCACAGCCACCCTTGTAGTTCTGGAGTAGATGACACATCCAAAGCGGTCGCTCGCGGTCGAGAGGGGTGCTCATCCAATGGCTGACGAGATTCTGCAGCGCACCGTCGTCTCCCGGTGACGCCAACGTCTCTTCTACGACATGCGAGTCGAGGTCGAAGGTTGGGTCCTGCTCCCACGAGAATCTCTGACCCCGCGTCGTGGCCACGACTCTTTGCTGGAACCGTGGGATCTCGAGAAGGCGTTCTCCCAGCACCCTCTTCACCTCATCCAGGACCAACGGGCGATCGAAGAACAGCACACCGTTGATCATCATCAGGTTGGCCGGTTCATCCATGCGCAGCCAGGCGTGGTCCACCGATCTCATCTTCTCTGTGGCCACTTGGACTCGGCTCATGACTCGACCTCCGCGGATCGGAGTGCTCTCTCGAAACTAGTTTAGCGAAAAGGCATGGCCGCACGACATCGATCCAGTCAACCACCGCATCGCAGGATTTCCACAACTACCGTGTTTCATCAGCAGGCGCCAAATTGAAACCGGATAATCAAAGACCAACAAATCCCCACGAACTACGGGAGACACTACAGTGACAAATCGAACTTTGATCGTCGCCGCCATCGCATTGATGGCTCTACCGATGACCCTGAATGCCCAACCTTCTGGACGGGAGCGCTTTCCCGGTGAAGAAGAGGGCCGGCTCCCCGGCGCCGAGCGTCGGCTGGAAGCAGCGGCTGACTACCTGGAGCTGACCGACGGACAACGGATCGAGTGGGAGCAGATTCTCGACCATCACCGAGAGACCGTACGCCAGGAATGGCAGGAGCTGGCTGAGATCCGTCAGCAGTTTCGTACGCTGGCTGATACCGACAATCCAGATCTCTCCGAGCTGGGAGCTCTCGCTTTGACCCTGCACCGTGGTTCCGAAACGATGCACGACAGGCGCTCGAGTCTCGATCGCGAGCTAGCGTCGATCCTCTCACCCGACCAGGTCGAGAAGTTCGAGGCGCTCAAGACCGCGAGAGAAACCGTTCGCCCTCGAGGTCAGAAGGGTCGCCCGCATCGCGACGCGAGACCCGACTCGGGTGGCGGCAACTGACGCACTTCGAAGCGAGCGCACTTGCCGACGCAGAGCCAACTGCAGCGAGCCCTCCATGTCCAATGGAGGGCTCGCTCCGCCCTCGTCCATGTCCGATCACCCCCACCCGGCTTTGCAGAGCCTGATTGCAACCGTTACTATGTTCATCAGGGAGACATCCTCGGGATGTACTCCGCCGGGACCCCGGAGTTGCCATGGCTGGTTCCGATTCCTTGCCGTCCCGACCGGGGACGGTCGTCGCCGCTACCGATCTCTCCGAGACCGCGAATGCGGGAGTTCGCTGGGCCGTTCACGTCGCCCGCGACAAGGGTCTCGAGCTCCACTTGATCCATGCCCTCAACCTGGCTGGGTGGGCCATGGACTACGGCGAGCTCGCAGCCAAGGTCCCGGTCCAGCTGGAGGATGCCGCCAGGCAACACCTCGATCGAATCGCTCGCGAGACGCAGCAACTCGGAGTCGCCACAACCTGGCAGGTCAGGATCGGACAACCATCTGAGATCATCGTCGAGGAGGCGCGACGGCTCGAGGCCGAGCTTGTAACCATCGGTACGAGCGGCCATCGTCCCGTCGAGGCTCCCCTTCTCGGCAGCACGGCCGAACGGGTCGTGCAGAGGGCAACCTGCCCTGTCCTAACGGTCCACCCTGGAGATCGACCACCTGGCAGACAGATTCGCAAACTTCTCGTGGCGACGGATTTCTCAGCCGCATCGAAGTGGGCTCTCACGACCTCGATCGAGCTCCTGAATGGCGCCGATTCGAACCCACCCGAAGTGCTGCTGCTCCATGTCTACCACGTTCCCTACGAGTTCAGCATGGACAGCATCTACGGTCCCGCGGCGCCAGACGCCTCGGTCTGGGAAGCGGTTGCCCGGGAAGTCAGCGACCGGCTCGAAAGACATGCGCAATCAATCGAGGCCGAATTGGAGGTCAGGGTCGAGCCGCTGAGCCAGGGTGGATATCCGCCACAGGTCATTGTTCAGCAAGCGGCCGAAGCGGCAGTCGACTGGATTGCCTTGGGGACCCACGGCAGAACGGGCTTGGCCCATGTCCTATTGGGCAGCACGGCAGAGAGGGTCATTCAAAAGGCCCACTGTCCGGTACTCACGGTTCGTCGGTCCATCGGCGAGCCTGCACCTGACGATATCGACAGGAGGTAGTCATGCCATTGCAGAAGCTGCGAGAGTTTCTGGACCAGAACAGCGTCAAGTACGTCAGTATCAGCCACTCGCCCGCCTACACCGCCCAGGAAGTCGCCGCCTCGGCCCATATACCAGGTCAGGAGCTAGCCAAGACGGTCATGGTCAAGCTCGACGGCCAAATGGCCATGGCGGTTCTGCCGGCCTCGTTCAAGGTCGACCTCGAGCACCTCGGCTCCGCCGCTGGAGCCCGGGTCGTCGAGCTGGCGACAGAACAGGAATTCAAGGGCCTGTTTCCCGGCTGTGAGCCCGGCGCTATGCCCCCGTTTGGAAATCTCTGGGACATGCCCGTATTCGTCTGCGAGACCCTGGCCGAAGACGAGGAGATCGCCTTCAACGCCGGCTCCCACACCGAACTGGTGAAGCTCTCCTTCACGGACTTCGCGCAGCTCGTCGACCCGAAAGTGAGCCGCTTCTCCGCGGCCGACTGAGACTCGAGCCGAAGAACCACAGGGCAACTCGTACCGCCGCGGCACCCCTGTAGAGTCGGCGTGAACCGCCGCACCGACGACTGGTGCCCGGCTACAATAGCCGTCCTATGACCAGACCTGCCGATCCTCTTGCAGAAGCCTCGCGCCTCCTGTCTCGCGCCCACAGCGAAGAAAGTCACGACGCCACCGCCGCCACACTGGCCACCGCAGATGCCGGGGGGCGTCCTTCCGCCCGGATCGTCCTCATCAAAGACATCGACGCCGTCGGCGTCACCTTCTACACGAATCTGCAAAGCCGCAAAGCGCACGACCTGCAGGTCAACCCCTATGCCGCCCTGTGCATCTACTGGCCCACACTCCACAAACAGATCCGGATCGAGGGCAGGGTCGAGGCGGTCAGCGAGGCAACAGCGGACGACTACTTCGCTTCCAGGCCGCGCGGCAGTCAGATCGGCGCCTGGGCCTCTCGACAAAGCGAGCCGCTCGCCTCACGACGTGAATTGGTGGGAAGATTCCTGAGGACTCAGGCCAGGTTCGCTGGGAAACCCGTCCTCCGACCCCCTTCCTGGGGTGGTTTCAAAGTCCTGGCTGACCGCGTCGAGATCTGGCACAACCAGCTTTACCGACTTCACGACCGGTTCCTCTACGAGCGTCAGGATGACGGCGAATGGAGAGAGCAGCGCCTCTACCCTTGAGCGCCATGGACCTGGGGACTCCCGAGTCAAGACTTGGGGTAAAGTGTCGGCTGTTGTCCGACATCCGAGCCGACAGAAGTCATGCTGTGTCGACGCTGCTGGCACAGTACCGATCCAGGAGGCGGATCGCCCGATCGGCAGTGCGAAAGACCGGAACACCGCCCTCGCTCAGTACTCTGTCCATGGCGTCATAGGCCGCACCGGCATCAACAACCGCTACCCAGGGCTTGCTTGTCTCTTCCCAGACCTGCACCAATCTCGAGGCGATGGACGTCTGGGATTCGACATTCTCGTCATGCGCCACCGACTCGGACAGGGTATTCAGGGCTCCCGTCAACGGAACGCAACCGACGATCCCGATGTCAACCCCAGGATCCTGCAGCACGATTCGAACCGCCATCTCGAACTGAGCATCTTGGGCGATGGGAGTCAGATCGAGCGGGTTTCGGACATCCACGACACCTTCGACTCCAGCCTTCCGAAAGATCTCCGACAGGTCCTGGCAGGTCTGCGAACCGAATTGGGCTGGCTGCATGTCTGCGAGGCCGTCCCAGAAGGCGACGCACTCGTAACCGGCATTGGAGACAGCTCCAATCTTCGTCCCTTCCACCGACCTGCCGTCGAAGGCCGAGTTCAGTAGCAACAGACCTTCGAAGTCCTCCAGGGTGTCCACCACCTGCACTCCTGCTGACTGTGCAAGGGCTTTGGTAACCCGATAGCTGCCGGCCAAGGCTGCTGTGTGACTCGCAGCAGCCGCGACTCCTGATCGACTGCGACCCGCGCGATAGAGTACGATTCGCCGCCCTTCCGCTGTAATCTGTCGAGCTGCCTCGAGAAACTCTCTCCCGTCGAGATCCTGAAAACCCTCGACATACACCCCGATCAGGTCGACTGCCGCGTCCTGCCGCAAGTAGGAGAGGTAATCACCGAGGGCAAGGTCGATCTGGTTGCCAACGGAAACTGCGTATCGCACGCGTAGCTGCTCCAGCTTGCTCGACTTCGAAGCGAGAAAGGCGCCGCTTTGGGCCAAGAGTGCCACATTGCCCTCTTCCCACCCGATTGGAGGCATCTTGTAATCCGGCATGAAGAAAGTGTCGTACCTTCCAGGCTGAGATCGGATTCCCAGACAGTTTCCACCGTTGACCAAGGGCCCACGCCACTGGGATGTTCGCGACTCGGCGAGACTCTGCCGGATCGAGTCGCTGATCATTCCCGAGCCTCTCGTCTCCCCGAGCCCGCCCGGAATCAAGATCATCGTCTCGGCCTTCCGATGCTCGATCACCTCCTGCACGACGCGAGGCACCTGCTCGGCACCCACGCTGACGATCAGAAGATCTACAACTCCGGGCAGCGAAGCGATGTCTGCGCAGCACTTGCAGCCCTCGATGGAATCGAGCCCGGGCTTGACCACGGCCACACTTTCGGGGTCGAAGCCCTGCCTGAGCAGGTTCTTGAGGATCAGACGCCCGGGATTGAGACGCTTTGCCACCCCGATGATGGCAATCGAGTCAGGTCGTAGGAGACGATCGAGCTTATCGAGTGGCCGCGCAGTCGCAGGCTGTGGCTGCTCAGTCGAAACCTTGGCGGCGACATCGAGGGCGACCAGATCGCCGGCTGCCGCGACCAGGGGATTCAACTCGATCTCAACGAAAAGCTCAGGCATGAGCAACGGTGCCGCGGCTGCGAACCGACCAACCACCTCGCCTAGCCGCTCGATCGAAAGTCGGGGCGGTTTGCCGCGCTGGGATTGCGTCATCAGTTCCGTAATCAGCAAACCCGAGACGTCCTGTCCAAAGCGGTTTCCACTTGCAGTCTCGGCCGAGAAGATTCCCAAGGCTGCATCTTCCCTCAAGGCCGAAGTCACCTTCTCGGCATGAATTCCGCCGACTCCAAAAGTCACAACAGCGCCGAACTCCCTGTCCCATCGGAGGCTGAGGAGAGCCTCGCTGCCCAATCCGGCTTCGTAGTCAATCCACTCCTGAAGGAGGATCCCTCGCAGATCGAATTGACCTATCGAGCTGGCCATCTCAGTCGCGGCCGCAACAACCTGTCGGGGACGCTTCGCTACGATCTCGACACCCCCAGCATCGCTTTTGTGGAGCAGCTCAGCGGCGATTACCTTCACAACCACCCTGTCTCCTGGCAGCCTGGCCAGAAGAGCCTCATCGATTTTGTCCGGCCTGGAGACGACCTCGAAAGACGGGCACTGGATCCCAAGAGCTCGCAGCAACTCGAAGCCTTCAGGCTCGAGCAGCTGATGCCGTCCCTCTTCGACGGCTCTCGCCGCCAACACCTGCAAGTCCTCGATTCTCATGATCTGAATTGCGCCACGACTAGCCGTAAACCCTCTCTGGGCAGAGTACCAGAGCACCCTCTAGCGGCGTAACATCACTCCACCATCGCTGACAGGTTGGGAGCATCGACTGGCGACTCGCCGTCTGGTATTGTCGCCAGGCAAGAGCGAGCGACTTCAACAGCACCTATCCCCAGTACCCAAGACCGAGGACCACAGCAACTACGAGCAGTATTCTTTTTCCAGAAGGCTCCTCTGGTAGACCGGAGACTCGTCTTTCCAGGTCAACAGAGGAAGGAGGGCTCAGGCCAACGTCGGCTCGAGCAGAGCTCGCCGCCACGAACCGAATCCGACAGATTCATCGGAGCGGCATTTCTCAAGAGGAGTTGGTAAGTGACAATCTACGGAAAAGTGAAGTGGTTCAACGACGCGAAGGGTTTCGGTTTCATCACACCCGAAGATGGGCAGGATGATTGCTTCGTGCACCATACTGCTATCAGCTCCGAGGGATTTCGTACTCTCGTCGAGGGAGAGAGAGTTCAGTTCGAAATCGTCGAAGGAGAGAAGGGACCGGCGGCGAGAAACGTGCTTCGAGTCGGCGACTGAGTCCCGCAGCCAAGACAATGTCGAATCGGGGCCACCTCGTGAACCGGGGTGGCCCTCGATCTTTCTGCCCTCCCAACTCCAGCTCTCCGAACATCGATATGTCCCCACCTCACATCGCCTACTTCGTTTCCTCTCATGGCTTCGGGCACGCTGCCCGCAGTGCCGCTGTCATGGAGGCGATCCACGATCAGCGTCCCGGGACCCGGTTTGCGCTGTTCACCGGCGTCCCAAAGTGGTTCTTCGAGGATTCGATGACCGCATCCTTCGACCATCTCCCGGGCCATACCGACGTCGGGCTTGTGCAATCGACTCCCATGGAGGAGGACCTCTCGGCTACGATCCGCGAGCTCTCCGACTTCCTGCCCCTGCGACCCGAGGCCGTCGACAAAGCAGCGGATACGGTGAGTCGACTTGGATGCAGCCTCGTGGTGAGCGACATTTCGCCCCTCGGAATCGCCGTGGCGTCCTCGTTGGGCCTGCCCTGCGTGTTGGTCGAGAACTTCACCTGGGACTGGATCTATGGCGCCTATCTCTCGGTCGAGCCGCGGTTCTCAGCCTTTATCGATGAGCTGCACAGCCTCTACTCCACGGTGCACCTGAGGATTCAGGCCAGGCCGTTCTGTCAACCGGTCTCAGGTGCCCTTTCGGTTCCGCCGATCAGTCGTCCAATCCGGCAGTCGAGGCCCGAAATCCTCGCGAGGTTGCAGCTCCCGGAAGGATCGCCGTTCGTGTTATTGACCATGGGAGGATTCCCAGCCAGCTTCGAGTTCCTCGACCGGCTTCATCGCTATTCCGACTTGCATTTTGTGATCCCTGGCGGGGCCGACAGCTTCATCCGGCAGCAGAATCTGATCCTCCTCCCCCACCGAACCAGTTTCCAGCACGCGGATCTCGTAGCTGCTGCCAGCCTGGTGGTTGGCAAGCTGGGCTACAGCACCCTTGCCGAGGTCTACCAAGCTGCAACTCCCTACCTCTTCATGCAACGTCGGAGATTCCCGGAGTCGCCAGCTTTGGCTCGATTCGCCGAGCGGAACTTGGTCTGCGGGGAACTCACAGAGGACGAATTCGAGGCCGCAAACTGGCCGGAGCAGCGGCGCGATTTGCAGGCTGTGCGGAGTCCAAAAGCACCAGAGGTCACCGGCTCTCAGGAAGCGGCTGGCCTGATCCTGAGTCTGCTCCCGTGATGACAGGGATGCGCTATCCCCCGCCGCCCAAGCCGCTGCCGATCAGCTCCACACTGTTTTCACCAGCAAACGCGTTGCTCTTGACTTCCAACCTCCCCCGTCTTTCTCCGGCGGTCGAAGGAAGAAAGCGCACACCAACGGTGCAATCGCTATCGGCGAGAATCGTCGGGACTGCCTGACAGGTGGCCGGCACGATTTGAAAGTCACCTCGCGCCGGTCCGGAGAGGGCGAAGTCTGTGAACTTCAATCCTCCGGTTCCCGTGTTCCTGATCGTCACCGTGAAGATGGTCGAACGCTGGCCCACCGGCTGGGGCCCGAAATCGAGCCGTGGAGGACTGACTCGAATCTGCGGGGTTGGTGGCGGCAGTCCGACCCCTCCCAAGGGCACGCGGCGAGGACCGGTGAGACCATCGTGGTCGAGCTCGAGGGTCCCCGTCAAACGGCCCTCCGTACCAGGGGAAAACCGAAGGCTGACGGTACAAGTCGTGCCGGGCTGCAACACTGCCTGCGGCAGACAAGAGCCACCGAGAATTCGAAAATCGCTCGCCACCTCCGTCGCCACCTTGGCACCGCGGAATCTGAGGTCGGCGGTGCCGGGATTCGAAGCGGTCAGATGAACATCTCTGGAGGTCGATCTCCGGACGTTACCGAACTCCACCATTTCGAGATTCATGGTCAATCGCGGGGCGGCTCCCAGCCCCATCAGCTGAATCCTCTCGACATCGGCCAACTCCGAGGCGGCGATTGCCAGCGCCGCCTGATGCCGCCCTTCCCGATTGGGGCGAAACTCGACCTCCAACGCGCAACGATCGCCTTGGCGCAGGACCTTCTTCGAACATCCGTCACCCTGTTTGCTGAAGGCTGGGGCATCCTGGCCCTCGATCTCGATGCTGCGCAAGTTGGCTGCGGCCGTTCCTTCATTGGAAACCACGATCCGTTGGCGCCCAGGCTCTGCGCCGACGATCAGAGACCCGAATTCCATCGCCTCGGCATCTGTCGTCAGCCGAGGCACCACTCCTGTTCCGGTCAACTCCACTTGTAGGGTCCCTGCCTCTTGCCCGATAGCCAGAGTCGAGGCGGACGGACCCTCTTCGCCAACGTGAAAGCTCACTTCGATCGTGCACGCTTCCCCAGGCGATATCGACCGACCGCTGCAGGTTTGACGGACAATCGAGAAGGTGTTCGCCCCTTCGAGAAGCTTCACCGACAGCCCGGAGACCGCCGCTCCATGGCGATTGGTCACGTCGACGGAGAGGCTCGCCGCCGGGCTACCCACCAATCGATCACCAAAGTCCAGGGAATCTCGACTCAAGGCGAGAGCTGGACCGCTCCATTCGCCCCTGCCCTCGAGGCGAACGACCGATGCTGTACCCAGGGAATCGCTCTTGAAGGATACCTCCGCCGAGCGGCGCCCAGCGGCCCGTGGCGAAAACAGGACCTGCAGACTGCACTCTTCTCCGGGCTGGAGCGAGCTGGAGGTACATCGATCGCGTTGGCGCCGGAAATCACCTCTAGAGGCGCCCTGCAATTCGACGGCCTCGATGCTCAGGGGAGATGTGCCTGCGTTCGTGACCGTCACGGTCGATGCCGAGCTCGAGGTGCCCACATCACGCTTGCCGAAATCGACCTCTTCGGTGCTGACCTGGAGCATCGGAGCGATGCCAATTCCGGCCAGCGCCACACTCACAGGTGCTTGTCGGAAGTCGCCCTGCAATTCGACGATGGCCTCCCGAGAGCCGACAGCACTCGGTGTCATTCTCAGCTCGGCCTTGCAGGTTTCCAGAGCTGCCAGCTCGCGCGCACTGCAGTCCTCGGAAATGAGCTCGAACTCTCCGGCCGCAGGGCCCCTGAGAAGGAGGCCCGACACCGGCATGGGTCGTTCACCCTCATTGGCGATGGAGAGAACCTGAACTTCGCTGGACGATCCCACCCGCTGCTGTCCCATGTTCATCGGGTCGGGGTGAAAGACAGCCTTCGGCGGTGACGGCCAGAAAAGCAGCAAGCCGATCGCGCCGAGGAGCAACACCAGAGTCGCACCCAGCAAGAATCTGCGCCGCAGCGTCTGCCGCTCCTGAACGGATCTACGTCGGCGGGGCGGCGGCTCGGCTTCCCGAGGGGCGGTGTGCTCCTCCTTGGTCAAGCCCAGCCCGGGGGGTGGTCGTTCATCACCCCGAAGGGGCAGATCCCACATTTCCCGGGGACGCCGCGTGCCAGCGTTGTCGCCCGATGATCGTTCGTCGGTCATGAAAGTAGGAGCTCTATTCTCCCCCCGATGTTACCGACAGGCCCTCATTGAAGCTGTCGCTGCAGAGCGTCCTAGTCTAGTAAACCAGATGCCAGCGGGTCTGGCGACCAGCCAGGAAGTGAACCTTCTCTCCGTCGAAGAGCGCACTTTGCTCCAACTTGATCTGCAGCCACTGATCGCCCCACTCGGAGAACTGAACCATACTGTTGCCTTCGATCGCGTAGGCCGTGTCGGCATACAACTTCCAGTCACCCCTGACGGGCGTCTCACCCTGGTTGTCCCACATACCGATCGTGGGGCCTGGCGCATGTCCGAAGAAGCCGACTGCATGACTGTAGATACTGACCGTGATTCCGGCCTGCTCCGCGGCGGCCCGCGCTGCGGCCAAGATCTCGTTCCCCGTCCGACCTTCCTCGAACTCGTCCGTCAACAGATCCTGCCAGCGGTTGCCTTGTTCCAGAGCGCTGCGCAGCTCCGCTGGGACGTCGGTCTCCCCGCGGCGCAACACGTACCCCATTTCCTGAGTGTCGGTGCACAGCCGCAGATAGCAGATTCCGACGTCGGTGTGCAGAAGGTCTCCCCTCTGAATCACGACATTGGTCTCACCGCAGAAAGGCGCTCCCTCCTCGCACTCGGTCCCCTGTCGCTGCACGTCGACGTCGGGCATGAACCACACCGGCAAGTCGAGATCCGCGAAGCGCTGCCGGATGTACCAGCCGACGTCCTCCGTGGTGGTCACACCCGGTGTGATCACTTGATTCGAAAAAGCCTCCGAAATGACGCCGCGGGCGAGGGCCACGATATGCGGATAACTCTCCTGTTCGAGAGCCGAGCGTGTCTCGAGCCAGCGAATCGCCAAATCTTCGGCACTCACCAACTTCAGGGCAAGGTCGGTGCCAATCGACTCCTCGAGTCGGTCTCGAAGAGAGGCTGTGAGGCCGTCGGCCACCGGCCAGTGGCGACTCACATTGATGCCGATCCGCTGGGGATTGCGCTCTGCAATGACTTCGGCCAGGCGAGCCCACTGCTCGTCGAGATCGCCACCCTCCCAGACCGCTTCGTAGAGCTCGCCCAACGGATAGCGACTGACCGTCAGGCGATCGATCCCGGCCCCGTCGCCGCGGTCATGAAACACCAGCATAGTCGTGCGACGAGCCGCAAAGACCGGGTCCGGAACCAGTGTCAGGTAGACGGGGTCTTCGGCGTACTCCCGATTGATCACCACCCACATATCCAGTCCGACTTCTCGCATGAGACGAGGCAAGAGCTCCGTCAAGCGCTCCTCCAACGCCCGATTGACTGGCTCGACCCTCTGACGCTGCCTCAAGACCGCACCGGGCCCATCGACCCAGCGGCCCTGCTCGCCCACCCCTTGCGCCGCAGCTACAACTGGCGCAACAGCTACGATTGCGACAGCGCTCAAGGCGCACCCGATCATCACTCTCCGGCAAACCCTGCTTTTCATGGAAACTGTCCTCCCTCCAGTTACGAGCCAACAAATCTTCGCTAATCTTCTTCGATCTCGACAACCATATCGATCTCAACGGCGATGCCGACCGGCAGCGATGCCATGCCAACTGCGGCCCTCGCGTGGCGTCCTCTGTCACCGAAGACCTCCACCAAGAGATCGGAACAGCCGTTGATGACTTTGGGTTGATCAGTAAACAACGGATCCGCATTCACCATGCCAAAGACCTTGACGATCCGCCGCACCTTGCTCAGATCTCCGATCTCGCTTTTCAACGAGGACAGCAAGGCGATACCTGTGAGTCTCGCAGCCTCGTAACCCTCTTCGATGGAAAGATCCTTCCCGAGCTTGCCCTTGACCAGGGTTCCGTCGCTTCGATACGGGCCATGCCCGGACAGGAAGATCAGATTGCCAGAGCGGACTGCCTTGACGTAGTTGGCAACGGGCACGCTCGGCTCCGGCAATACGATGCCCAGCTCGGCGAGCCTTGCTTCCGGATCGGCCTCGCCCACGTCGTCGGCATTCGTCGCCGAGCTCTGCGATCCGCCGAACGCGCCTCCAGGCCCAATGCAGGCAACGATCACCGTTGCCATCACCAGCACCGTTCCTTTGACAAATCGGCAGCTCCGGCGCCCCTGCGCCACGTTCGATGACGACACGAGTGCACCCCTCTTTCTTGCGTTGATGGGACCCATCGCCGAGGCCAGTCACGTCTCTGGCCCTCCGAGATCGGGAGCGTAACACGCCAGGCCTCAGTGCTAGACTACCCGGCAGCGTTAAGGGTCACTCTCCATCGGAATACAGAATGTACGAGCAGTTCTACGGGTTCTACGAGTCGCCGTTCAACATCACACCGGATCCGCGCTTCCTGTTCCTGAGCTCGAAGCATCGCGAAGCTCTGGACCATCTGCTCTTCGGGGTTCAACAGCGCAAGGGCTTCATCCAGATCACCGGCGAAGTTGGCACCGGCAAGACGACAATCTGCAGGGCGCTGCTCGAGGAGCTCGGCCCGGGATACCAGACGGCGTTGATTCTGAACCCGTGCATGACCGGGCCTCAGATGCTCCGAACGATCCTCACCGAGCTCAAGCAGAAGCTGCCTCGCAACGACCGGGTCGCCTGGCTCGAGGCCCTCAATCGGTTTCTCCTGGACCAGGTTCACGAAGGCAATGACGTCGTTTTGGTGATCGATGAGGCCCAGGACTTGAGCCCCGACCTCATGGAACAGGTTCGCTTGCTGTCGAACCTGGAAACCGACCAGCAGAAACTTCTCCAGATTGTCCTCATCGGCCAGCCCGAGCTGCGAGAGATGCTGGACGCCCGAGCCCTGCGCCAACTGCGGCAGCGGATCACGATCCGCTATCACATCGAGCCGCTGTCTCTCGAAGAGACCAGCGAGTACATCAGACATCGGTTGGAAGTCGCGGGTAGCAACGGCAAGCCCACATTCACGACGTGGGCCATGCGCAGAATCCATGGCTACTCCAAAGGTGTGCCACGTCTGGTCAACGCCATCTGCGACAAGACCCTGCTCTGTGGCTACGTTCTGGGGGTGGACAACTTGACGGGCAGGCATGTCGGCCGCGCCATTCGAGAGCTCGAGGGCCGTTTTTCGTGAGCCTGATCAACGAGGCGCTCAAACGAGCCCGCCAGGAGTCGCGCCGCCGAGAGGCGCTGGCCAAGGGACTGCCCCTCGCACCACCCCCCCCACGGTCGGTTTCGCATCGCTCCTGGTTGGTGGCGGCCGTTGTCGCGATGGCCCTGGCACTGCTCGTCAGCCTGGTGACGATCGCCCGTCTGGCCACCGAGGACCACCCGAGCTCGACCGGCGCTGGTACAGCGGTTTTGGATCCGCTGGAAGGCCTCAGTCGGTCTGCAGAGTCCGCGCCCAATCCCAGTCCGGCTCGGCCCATCGAGGAGAGTGAGGCCACCGCCTCGCTGCCCGACTCTCCGGGTAGCGCTGCTGAGATCGTGGCTCCTGTTGCTGGTTCGAAGACCCCACCTCCGGGGTCGGCGAATCGGCAGCCAGATTCGAAGCAGGAGTCCAACCCGCCAGCCGAATCGCTCGACTCCCGACCGGTTCCATTGCCCGTCGAGAATGGCCCGGTCGCGCCTTCCCCATCGCCGACCGAGGTCGCACCTCCACCCATGCAGGGAGTCAGTCTGGCTGCGGAGCCAAGGGGTACTCGCCCCGAAAGCTCGGTAGGCGACTCGTCGTCGCAGCCCCGTGTCTTCATCGAGACAGCGATCCTGGCTAACGGTGACGAGCTCGCGTTGGGAGGAATCGCATGGTCCGAAACCGGTCCCTACGCCCTCCTGGACGAGCGTGTCGTTGGCCTTGGTGAGACCATTCACGGCTATATGGTGACCCGAATCGCACCGCAGGAAGTCGAGCTGGAAGGCAGCGACGGAGCCATCCTCATTCGGCTCGAATAGCACCGAGACGGCAGCCCCAGGCAAAAGGTCTATTTCCTTCAACGCAGCAAATTCTTGCCCTGCAGGTAGTCTCGAATCAGCTGCCAGAGCCTTTCCTTGCGGTCTACGAGCCGATGATCACCGTCGGCGAACAGATGGAGCTCCAGGTCTTCGAACTCGCATCCGACGACGAAATCCATCACCTGTCTCCAATCGACCCGATCGTCGAGCTTGCCCTGCAGGATCAGAGATGGGCGACAAGAGAGCTCTTGCAGGCGCGATACGGGATAGTCGCCCAAATCGGCGACAAAGTTCCATCCCAGCTCCCAGGACCCGATCTCGTTGTCCACCCGAATCGTCCCCTCCTGGCGCCATCGCCTCATTCCATCCACACCCGCCCATTCACTCAAATTGGACTCCAGGCTGAGAGCCGGTGCGATGCAAGCACTGGCCAGGACTCTGTCTGGGCACAGAGCAGCGTGCCACAGGCCTGTCAAGCCGCCCATCGAAGAGCCGATAAGAAGGTATCGAGGATAGCCTCGACTCTCGAGCATCTCCGTGACGATCTGGACATCGGCGAGCTGGCGAGACAGGGTCAGATCCACCATTGCTCCACCAGACCGACCATGTCCCTGAAAATCGAGGGAGCAGCAGCCCCACCCCGCAGTCAAAATCTTCTGCCGAAAGTAGGAGGCCTTCTCACCCCATTGGTCCGAGCCGAATCCATGCAGGTACAGCACCATTGGAGCTGTGCCCGGCCCCTCTAGCGGCTCCGTCAGTCTGACTACGAGACTCGCCTCTGCGGCATCTGCTCCAGTGACGTCCAGTTCCAGAATCTCCTCCGACATCTCTATCGTTCTCCGCGGAGAATGCGGTCCGGGAACCCCCACTCTCCTCAGGCTTCCCTGAGCCATCCAGGTACGTCGACGACCCGACCCACCGGATCGTCGACCGGAACAGGGACTATACTCCTCTCGACAGCGAATCGAATCTCTTCAGAAGGGGGAGCCATGAGAGCCCCGATTCTTGCCAGTAGCGCACTGGTCGTCACAGCACTGCTCATCACCACGGGATGCTCCAGGTCCTCTGACACAGAGCTCCCAACCCTTGCTGGTGACGGGCCGGTCTCAGTTTTCGATTCCGAAAACTCCCAGATCCAAGTGGTGCTCGAGGCGGCGCTGAAGCCGTGGAAGGGCGATCTCGATGGGATGATCGAACGGCGCTACGTGCGTGCCCTCGTGACGCCCAACCGAACCCAGTATTTTCTCGACGGTGCCGAGCAAAAGGGAACGGCCTTCGAGCTCCTGAAGCAACTCGAGGAGGAGATCAACAAGAAGCTGGGAAACAAATCTATCCAGGTCCACGTCCTGATTGTTCCCACGACGAGAGACCGCCTCCTCCCTGATCTGCTGGAAGGTCGTGGCGATATCGCTGCCTCCAACCTCACCATCACCCCTGAGCGCCAGGAAAGCGTGGATTTCGCAGAACCCCTCATCGCCGTTGACGAGATCATCGTCACCGCCCCCGGGGTGTCCGAGTTGACTTCATTGGAAGACCTCGCAGGCAAGAAGATCCACGTCCGACGATCGAGCAGCTACTGGCAGAGTCTCGAAGCTCTCAACCAGGAGCTCGATGCCAAAGGCCTGAAGAAGATTCGCCTCGAGGCGGCCAACGAGTTGCTCGAGACCGAGGACATTCTGGAGATGGTCAACGCGGGCCTGATCGACATCACCGTCGCCGATTCCTATCTGGCCCAGTTCTGGACCCAGGTTTTCGAGGGCCTGACCCTCCATCCTGACCTCGCCATTCGACAGGGCGGTCAGATCGCGTGGGCGTTTCGCCAGAACAGTCCCCAGCTCGAGGCGACTCTGAACCGTTTCATGAAAAGTCGGAAGAAAGGAACCTTGCTAGGCAACATCCTGATCAATCGCTATTTCGGGACTACGGATTGGGTCCAGAATCCTGCCGGACGGGAGGAGATGCAGCGCTTCGAGGAGGCCGTAGACCTGTTCCAGCAATACGGCGACGAATATGGGTTCGACTACCTGCTAGTGGCCGCTCAGGCCTATCAGGAGTCCCGCATCGACCAGAGCGTGCGGAGCAGGGCTGGCGCCATCGGTGTGATGCAACTGCTCAAGAGCACCGCCAGCGACCCGAACGTGAATATCCCAGAGATCGAAGTGCTGGAGCACAACATTCACGCCGGGGTCAAGTACCTAAGGTTCCTCTCCGATCGATACTTCGCCGAAGAAGGCATCGATACGCTCAATCGGGGGCTCTTCGCTGTCGCCGCCTACAATGCCGGCCCCAGTCGCATCTCTTCGCTCCGTCAGAAGGCCGCTCAGAAGGGCCTGGATCCCAATCGTTGGTTCGGCAACGTCGAGGTCGTGGCCGCGCGGGAGATCGGGCGCGAAACAGTGCAGTACGTCAGCAATATTTTCAAGTACTACCTGGCCTACTCACTGATCGTCGATCAGGAGATCCGCAAAGCGAAGGCCAAGAGTTGAGGAGCGCATACGAATGGACAATCGCGATCGAAACTCGCAGCCCGTCAGTGAGTTCCGCACCACCCGGCGAGTCGAGTTCGCGGACGCAGACATGGGTGGCATCGTCCACTTCGCCCGCTATCTGGTGTTCATGGAGACCGCCGAGCACGAGTTCCTTCGCAGCCTGGGATCCGACGCATTCGCCACGCGGGACGGCAGAACCATCGGCTGGCCGCGAGTCGAGGTGTCCTGCCAATATCTGAGCCCCGCACACTACGGCGATGTGCTGGACATTCACCTGCGCATCGCGAGAAAGGGCCAGAGCTCCCTGACCTACGCCATGACGATATCGACGGACAGCCGGGTCGTCGCTCGGGGTCGCATGTCGTCTGTCTGCTGCATCATGAATGACGGCGAGGGACTGGAATCGATCTCGATGCCGGAATCCCTCTCAGACCGGATCGAGACCTCCACGAGCCACGAGCAATAGCATGCCGCACGAATGCGGGCTCGGCCCCCCCAAGGAGGGCAGCACTCCATGACGATCAGTGAGCCCATGACCATGTTCACCGACTATCTGGTGACCCTCCTGGCCGCCACTCTCGGAATTCACCTGCTTATCGAAGGACGAGCCAGAAGCACTCGATCCGAGGCCCTTTGGGGTTGGGCGTTTCTGGCCACGGCTTTGGGAGCGTTCGCTGGGGGAACCTCCCACGGCTTCATTCAGCAACTGGGAGACCAGGGTTGGTTAATCCTATGGAAGGTCACCGTCTACGCCATCGGCGCAGCCAGTTTTCTACTGCTCGCGGGAGCTCTCTACGCCTCTGTCTCCGGGCCATGGAAACGACCGTTGCTGCTCCTGGCGGTCGTGAAACTGGGAGGCTATATCTGGTGGATGGCATCTCACGACGACTTCCGCTTCGTGATCAACGACTACGGTTCCACCATGGTTGTCGTTCTTCTGTTGCAGATCTGGCAATGGTGGGCGCGACGCGCGCCCAGCGCTCCCTGGGTCGTCGGTGGCATCCTCGTCTCCTTCGTCGCCTCACTCATCCAGCAAAGCGAATTCGCACTGCATCAACACTTCAACCACAACGACATTTTCCATGTCATTCAGTTGCTCGCCCTTTGGCTTCTCTATCGCGGCGGCCGTCTTCTGGAGGACGCTGGCGACTGATGGGCTCTTCTACCAGCGGTAGTGCGCAGGGTGGCCAGGCTCGACCGCGACGAAGTGCCCGACACACGTGGCGGTGACTCGCCCACCGCCGGAGAGAGTGGCCTCAACTCTGACCCGCGGACCGTCCGAAGAGACCGCTCGCGCCGTCAAATGAACCGGCCCATCGGTGGGGGTCGGCCTCTTCATCGTGACGTGAAAATCGGCGGTCACCATGGGAGGGGCCGCCTCGAGACCGTCCCGGTTGATCAGGTGCCAGATCGCGGTCCAGTTGCTGTGACAGTCCATCAACGTACCGATGATCCCACCATTGAGAACGTTGTCAAAAGCCTCGTGGCAAGGCCTTGGTGTCCATTCCGCTACCACTTCAGCGTCGACGGAACCGCCGGTTGGAAAGCTACGAATACGAAGGCCCTCGGGATTGGCAGGTCCGCATCCGAAGCAGGCGTTACGCGGAGCGAATCGCTCCTGCAAGCTGAGTTCCATTCCCATACCCAGAAAACCCCCTCAATTCGCCACGATGTTGACCAGTCGACCCGGAACCACAATGACCTTGCGAACCGTCTTGCCGTCCGTGAACCGACGTGCTCCGTCGCTGGCGAGTGCCATCTCACGGGCGGCCTCATCGTCGATGTCGGCCGGCACTACCAGACGGTCTCTTACCTTGCCGTTGACTTGCACCACCAAGGTGACCTCGTCCTCGGCGGCAGCGGCCTCATCGACCTCTGGCCAGGCTCCCGCATGGACTGAGTACTCCTTCCCCAAACGCTCCCAGAGCTCCTCGGCAATATGGGGCGCTACGGGAGCCAACATACGCAGGTAGATATCACACGCCTCGTCCCAGGCGGCCGTTCCAACGGCACCTTCGGCGCGCGCCTCTTGCATCTCGTTCGCCAACTCCATGAGAGCTGCCACGATGGTGTTGAACTGGTAGCTCTCGAAGTCATCACCAACCTGCCGCAGCGTCTGATGCACCTTGCGCCGCAGGCGGCGCTCAACTCCCGGCTGCGGCGTGGCACCCTCACCCTCCTCGAGGAGGAGCATCCAGAGCTTCTTGAGCCAGCGCCAGGTCCCTTCGATGCCTCGACTGTTCCAGGGGCCTCCCTGCTCCCAGCGGGCAAAGAACATCATGTAACTGCGCACCGTATCGGCGCCGTACCGTTGCACCAGGTCGTCGGGCGAGACCACGTTGCCTCGGCTCTTCGACATCTTCTCCGAGTCCTCACCCAGCACGATGCCCTGATTGCGGAGCTGCAGCATGGGCTCGGTGCCCTCGAGAATTCCCATCTCGTGACAAGCCTTGTGGAAGAAACGCGTGTAGATGAGGTGCATCGTCGCGTGCTCGATCCCCCCCGTATAGCTATCCACGGGCATCCAGTACTCATACTCCTCGGGATCGAAAGGACCGTCTTCGTAGTGCGGGCTCAGATACCGCAGGTGGTACCAGGAGGAACACATGAAGGTGTCCATGGTGTCGGTTTCCCGCTCGGCCGGCGCACCGCACTCGGGGCAACTCGTATGCCGCCAAGTCGGATGCAGCTTGAGGGGGCTTTCACCGGTCGGTGTCCACTCGACGTCCTCGGGCAGAGTAATGGGCAAGTCGGCTTCCGGCACAGGAACGGCACCACAGCTCTCGCAATAGACCACAGGGATGGGTGCCCCCCAATAGCGCTGGCGGGAAATCAACCAATCTCGCAAGCGATAACGAACAGCGCCAGTGCCGGTGCCCCTTGCCTCGAGGAACTCGATGGCCGCCTGCACCGCCTCGTCCGCCGGAGTACCCGTCAGAGGTCCCGAATTGACCATGACGCCTTCCTGGATCGTCGCCGCCGCCATCTCGTCGCCATTCGGCACGGCTTCGCCAGGTGCCAGGATCACCGGCCGCACTTCGAGGTCGAACTGACGCGCGAACTCGAAGTCGCGCTGATCGTGAGCCGGCACCGCCATGATCGCCCCGGTTCCGTAGGTCATCAGGACGTAATCGGCAATCCAGATCGGAATCCGCTCCTCTGTAACCGGATTGATGGCATAGGCCCCAGTAAAGACCCCCGTCTTCGGCCGATCGGCCGCTTCTCGTTGGATGTCGGTCTGGCGCTCGGCCTGAGCGATGTAGTCTTCGACGGCCGGTTCCTGGTCCTCGGTGGTGAGCTTTCCTACCAGAGGATGTTCTGGTGCCAGTACCATGAAGGTGGCTCCCCAGAGTGTATCGGGTCGCGTCGTGAATACCTCCAACGAGTCACCACTCTCGGTCTCGAACACGACATCGGCACCCTCGGAGCGACCGATCCAGTTCTTTTCGAGGACCTGAACTCTTTCTGGCCAATCGATGGCGGAAAAATCGAGCAGCTGTTCAGCGAAACGGGTCGTACGAAAGAACCACTGCTCCAGTTCCTTGCGCACGACAGGCGTCTTGCAGCGCTCACAACGACGCTCGTCACCCCAAACCTGCTCGCGAGCGAGAGTGGTATTGCAGCTCGGACACCAGTCGACCCGAGCTCGCTTGCGGTAGGCCAGGTCATGCTCGAGGAGCTTGAGGAAGAACCACTGCGTCCAACGGTAGTACTCGCGATCGGCGGAAACCGCCTCACGACGCCAGTCGATCATGGTGCCCATGCTCTTGAACTGGCCACGCATCCGTTCGATGTTCGCGTAGGTCCATTGGCGAGGGTGGATCCTGTGCTGGATCGCGGCGTTCTCAGCTGGCAGCCCGAAGGCGTCGAACCCCATCGGGAAGAGCACATTGAAGCCTTGCTGGCGCATGTACCTCGCCCTCGCATCCGGCGGCGCCATCGCATACCAATGACCGATGTGAAAATCCCCTGAGGGATAGGGCAGCATCGTCAGGGCGTAGTGCTTGGGTCGATCGGAATCCACATTCGAGTCGTAGAGACCGTCCGCCTCCCACCGCCGCTGCCACTTGGGCTCTACCTCGGTTGGATCGTAAGGGGCCACTGCTGTCTCAGCGCTACTCATCTATCACCTGTTGTCTCGAGTTGAAGCTGATATCTTGGATTCTCCGAAGCCGACCGGCTTCGTGCGGGGAAGTCGGTCGATGAGTCGGGGATCTTATCGTGAATCAAACCAGCGAGCTCTACCTAGGGGCCGCTTCCGGAACCGAACCAAAACCTCACCGTCGTCGAGCTGGAGACTCGTGAAAAAAGCCTCCTCAGAGGTTCAGGGCCGACACACTTCCTCGAGCTTCCGGCCATAAAGCTCGATGCGCTTGGAACCGAGCTGTGGTACCGAGGGCAGGTCTCGAGAGCCGTGCCGCTGCAGATGACGCATCGCCACCACGGGAAGCACAACCTGCAAGGGAACGCCTCGTCTGGCTGCCTCCTGCCGCCGCCAGATCTTCAGCCGGTCGCCTCGCTTCTCTACGGCCGGGTCCCGCTTCTGTCGCTGTACTGGCTCCATTGCGGGCGGCTGTTGCCGCCGTGCCTCCGCGATTCTCTGCAGGAGCTCACCGGCAAAGCGCGACCGCACTCTCCCGGACAGCCCGAGCCTCTTCAACCCCTGGAGAGTGGCCGGCGGATTGCGACTCAGTGCCACCAAGTTCGCGTTGTTGATGACTCTGCCCGGTGGAAGGTTCAAGCTCCGAGCTGTCGAGTCACGCCATGTGTATAGAGACCACAGGACCGCCTGGCTCTCCGGTGCAAGTTGACGGGCACCTTTGATGGTCCAGACCGCGTCAGCCTGAAAGCCGCCATTCCACGTCGCCGTCTCGACGACCCGGTTGGCGATCTCGACTTCCTCCATGAGGTCGGCTTCTTGCACCCGTCGCAACAAATCTCGCCAGACCAGGGGTAGATAGTGAACGTCATCGATCGCGTACTGCAAGGGAGCGCGGTCCAAAGGCCGCTTCCCCCAGTCGTAATGGGCGAAGCCCTTCGGTAGTTTCACTCCACAGACCGCCTCGACTACGGCTCCATACCCGGTCTTTTCCCAACCCAGGAAGGATGCAGCCTGCTGCGTGTCCCATACTCCACCCAGAGAGATCTCGTAGTCCCGCTTCAAGCAGCCCACATCGAACTCACCACCGTGCAGAATCACCGTGGTCGACGGATTCTCGAGAGGTTCGCGCAGGAGGTCGAGGGCCTCTCGCCCACCAGCCAAGGCCAGCAGGTCCACGACCCACAACTGGTCGGCAACATTGAGCTGCAGCAGACAAAGCCGTTCCTGATAGACGAATCCAGAATTGGACTCACTGTCCAGGGCCACCCACTCGCAGGAGCGGACCTCCGCCGCGAGTGCCTGAAGGCCGCTGCCATCCTCAATCCACTGGTAGGGTTGTAGCGTGGCCATGGAGTCCTCTTCCATCACAGAACGGAGGCTTCATGTTACCAAGCAAACTCGACTTCGCGCCCACTCGAATGCCTCGTTTCCTGCCTCCTGCGAATCGCCAATCCACTGAATCTGCTACACTTCCACCGATCTTGCGGTGAGGAGCAGCAAAGGGCCCACCCATTCTTCTCTCGACAACCGTGATCACCGCCCGCCGGAGCAGCTCTCGTTGCCCCCTTCGCATTCAACTTGCACGGACTCGGCGTAGGCCAGTCAGCGACTTGACAGAATTTCAAAGCAAAAGAACGGAGATGGTTTGACACGCAAAATGTTGATCAACGCGCGAGCTCCAGAAGAGCTGCGCATCGCCATCGTGGACGACGGCGTCCTCGAAAACTACCAGGTCGAGGTCGCGGACAGAGACCTCACCCGCGGCAACATCTATCGCGGCATCATCGCCTCGGTGCAACCGAGCCTGAACGCCGCCTTCATCGACTACGGCGCCGAGAGACACGGCTTCTTGGCCATCCAGGATGTGGTCTCGGCAGCCTACTATCGCGAGCCGAAGAACAAGAGTCGGGCTCGCATCGATGAAGTCCTGGAAAAGGGCAAACCCATCGTCGTGCAGGTGACCCGGGAGCCGGAAGGCAACAAGGGAGCCGCTCTGACGACGAACCTCAGCCTGGCCGGCCGGTATCTCGTACTGACACCGTTCGACGATACCCAGGGAGTGTCGAGAAAGGTCGAGGACGACGAAACCCGCAAGCGCCTCAAGGATCAGGTCGCCAAATTGAACAAGCCATCCGGGGCGGGAATCATCGTTCGGACCAATGCCCTGGACCAGAACAAGATGGCCCTGAATCGCGACATGAACGCGCTTCTGCGTCTCTGGAAGAGCGTCGGCAGTGAAGCCAGGAGGGGTAAAGGCATCCAGCTGCTCTACAGCGATCAGGACATCATCCTGAGGACTCTGAGGGACTACCTGGACAGCTCGATTCAAGAAGTCCTCATTGACGACGATGCCGCCTACGAGAAGACCCTGCAGTACATGCGGGCCTTCATGCCCAGAACCAAGACGAAACTCGTGCGCTACTCGGAGAGGACTCCCCTCTTCGCCCGATTCGAGCTCGAGCCCCAGATCGAGAGGATCTACGACCGGCAGGTCGCATTGCCCAGCGGGGGCTCGATCGTCATCGACCGTACGGAGGCACTGGTTGCCATCGACGTCAATTCCGGGCGATCGACGCGAGCCTCGAGCCAGGAAGAGACGGCTCTCCACACCAATCTCGAGGCCGGAGCAGAAGTCGCCAGACAGCTTCGCCTGCGAGATATCGGCGGCCTCATCATCATCGACTTCATCGATATGCAGGCCTGGAAGAACCGCAAAGCAGTCGAAAAGGGCCTGCGCGACGCCATGAAGACCGACAAAGCTCGGTTCACGGTGGGCCGAATCAGCCCCAACGGTCTGCTCGAAGTCAATCGTCAGAGAATTCAGCAGGCGCTTCATCTGCGCACGCATCGTGCCTGCCCGACCTGTTCGGGAACCGGCCGTATTGCCAGCTCCGAGATGGTCGGCCTGAAGCTCTTCCGCAAGATCGAGGCGCGGGCCGCCTCCGGTTTCACCGGCACTGCCAGAATCTCCCTGCACCCCGAGCTGGCCGACTCGGTCCAGAACAAGCGACGCCGCGAGATCGCCGACCTCGAAGACGAGTTTGGTTGCCGAGTCGAGTTCATCGCCTCGAATCGACTGCATCGATCGGAGCAGGAAATCGATTGGATCGAGTCACCGCAGGTCGAAGCTCGAAGACCGGCATCGCCTCGCAAAGCGAGCGCAGCCGAGACGACTTCGCTGAGCATCCAAGACGCCGCGACCCCTGCTGACGCCGTTTCCGGCGCCAAGAAGACGACTTCCCGAAGGCGACGACGACGTCCTTCCAAGGGCACCCAGAAACCGCCAGCAGGTCAGGACTCCGCTTCGCAGGACACCAAGGCCGCCGCAGCGACCCCTGAAGGTAGCGCACAGCTGCCGAGAAGCGAGGGTGAAGGCGCAGAACAGGGTGCTTCTGAGAAGAGCACTGCCGAGAAATCCAGTTCGGGAAGAAGGCGTCGGGGAGGAAGAGGCCGCTCGAGGCGGGGCGGTCGGAAGCGCAAGCCCGCGGAGGGCTCGGTCAGCGACGAAAGCTCTGTCGGCTCAGACAGCTCCGAAAGCCCGGCCTGACCTACGCAGCCAAGTTGTGGCGACCGCGACTAGCGAACACTGACAAGACGATCTGATCCTCCGCACCCAGGAGCTTCCAGCCGCTATGCGAGCACTGACGTTTCAAGGCGTAGAGGAAGTTCGACTTGGAACTCTCCCCGATCCGCTCATCGAAGAATCCGGCGACGTCGTCGTCCGGACGGGAATGACGGCGATTTGCGGATCCGACCTGCATGTCTACCACGGCAGGGAGACCGGTCTCGACTTGGGAACAGTTCTGGGCCATGAGTTTGTCGGTGAGATTGTCGAAGTCGGCACCGCCGTCGAGCGATTCCGAGTCGGCGATCGAATCGTCAGTCCATTCTCGACCAGCTGCGGAGCCTGTTTCTATTGTGAGAGAGGTCTCACGGCGCGATGCGCCAGGGGGCAGCTATTTGGTTGGCGAGAGGACGGTTCTGGCCTGCATGGTGCTCAGGCCGAATATGTTCGAGTACCCCTGGCCGATTCGACGCTGGTTCTCGCTCCCGAAGACCTCCCGCCCGAGGTGGCTCTCCTGGCAGGGGACGTTCTCTCGACAGGCCTCTTCTCCGCCGAGACCGCTGACATTGGACCTGGGTGTGTAGTCGGGATCGTTGGTTGTGGACCTGTCGGTCTGATGGCCGTGGCCGCAGCCCTCTCGCTCGGCGCCCGCCTGGTCTTCGCGATCGACTGGATTGGCGAGCGACTCGACCTGGCGGCCGACTTCGGAGCGGTGCCGGTCAACTTCCACGATGTGGAACCCTCCTCAGTCGTCCATGAGGCAACGGACGGACGAGGGGTCGATGCTGTGCTCGAGGCGGTCGGTAACTCCGCCGCCGGCCATTTGGCCATGAGCCTCGTACGCCCTGGGGGCACGATCATGGCAGCGGGGGTTCATACCGAGCCGGATTTTCCCTTTACGCCCATGGCGGCCTACGACAAGAACCTCACATTCAAGACCGGCAGGTGCTCGGCCCGGCACTACATGGAGCGCTCCCTGGCCCTGGCCAGATCGGAGCGCTTTCCCCTCGCCAGGGTCATCTCCCACCGACTGCCACTCGAGGCTGGCGTCGAAGCCTACCGGACATTCGCCGAGAAACTCGATGGGTGCACCAAGGTGATACTCATCCCCTGAGCACCCCTGTCGCTACCGAAGCGAGCGCCAGAGACCATCAGAGTCGAGAAGAGTCTCGGCGCAGGTAACCCTGCACCGATCGGTACAGAAGGGACTCCGCGCCAAGAAGGCTGATTCGCAGGACCCAGCGGACCAGGAGATAGACCTGGCCCACCACCAGCGCCAGGACGATGAACGCACTACCCTCCCCGCCTACTCCGGGCGTTGCGAAGTAGTAGACGATCGCCAACAGCAGGCCCAGGACTCCCATTACGACGTAGATGCCCAGAGCTCGAACGGGGTGGGTCACTACAAACTGAGCTCCGCGAAGCGCCGCCAGGACCATGCTGCGACGCTCTTCGACGACGGTGCTGATCTTGGCGTAGTCGACGCTGACTTTCACCACCACGAGTAGGAACAGGACGAAGGCCGCAGCGACAAGGTTGTACAACAGGACGGTGCGCTCGACGGTGACATCGCGAGTCGCCCGTTCGATCTCAGGAAATAGCCACTGGCTGAACCTGTAGATCAAGTAGTAGGCCAGCCCAGCAGCAATGGCGAGCCGTAGGAATCTGAGGAAGTATCGGCTCGAGGACACCAGGAACGAATCCGAGTCCGGTTGATCCCCTGACGTGGTCAGATGAGCCAGCACGCCTCCACTCATCAGGGTCCATAGGAGGGCGAAGAGAATCCCCAGTGCAGCGACCCCCGCGTTCTCTTTGAACAGGGCGCCGGAGAACCAAAGCTCCAGATTGTCGAGGACGGCGGCTGGGCTCAGCCTGGAGATCGTGACCATGGAGCTCACGCCTCCAGCTTCGGCCTTGAACTCCTCGTACCAGGCCAGGTCCATGGGACCTCGCAGGCTTTCGTGCGCCAAGCTCGAGCCGATGTACTCGTGAACAGCCTCTTCAATGAAGATCGCCGCTGGTAGGGCGAACAGCAGGCCCATCAGCCACAGAAGCGCAGCGATCCTCCAGGACTTGAGTCCCATTGCGAGTCCGCCACGGAGGGCATTGAGCAGGCTCATGGCGCTATCCCTATCCAAAGTAGGCGAAGTTGGTCAGCAGATCCTGCAGCCAGATCAGCCAACGAGCCGACCACTTGATGGCCGGAGTACGATCTGGAGCCTCCAACATGAGGCTGTTGTTCGAAGGGCGAACATCGAGCAGCAGGACTCTGTCGGGATCCACAACGGCGTAGGCCAGCTTCGAAGTCTGCTCGACCACGATCCGCTTCCACCGATCTCGACCATCCCAACGGTAGCGAACCTCTTCTCCATCTTCGAAGACCATGAGCACTTCGACCGGAAAGACACCACCACCGAATCGCCGCACGACAACTTCCGATCGATAGAGGGTCTCGGAGTCGCTATCGTCGGTTGACGATCCGTCCTCGCCATCCTCCTCAGCGACCACTGTGGCCATCGTGAGCTCACCTTCCTCTGAAATCCAGCCTTCGACAGCAGCAGGTCGGCTGGAGACCGTGAGCACACCGTAGTCGAACTCCTCTGAGCTGTGGTACACCTGCTCGAAGAACCAGGAGAGGTCTCGACCAGCCTCCTGGCTGATGGCGTCGAAGAAGTCGTCGGGACCCGGGTGTCGGTACTTCCATTCGTGGAAGAAGTTCGACATGGCGGGCTGTAGGACATCCCAACCCAGGTAGCGTTCCAAGGTGGCCAGCCAGAGTGCTGTCTTGGAGTAGCTGAGTGCCCCACCGGCAGACGGATAGTAGAGATACGAGGGCGTGCTCTGCCGATCGATGGTGGCCAACTCTCGGTATCCACCGAGCCGCTCGTCGAAGATGCCGCCCGTATAGCCAAAGCCCTCCAGCAGCAGTGGAAAGAAGCCCCGTAATTCGGTTCCCGGTGGCGTGAAGTACCGACGGACAGGCTTCTTCGGCGGGTAAGCCTGGTCGTAGGTGCGGGTTGTCGAGAAGGTATTGAGACCTTCATCCAACCAGGCGTCCTCGAACTCGTTGTTGCCGACCAGTGCGTACCAAAACTGGTGCCCCGCTTCATGAATGGTCACACCCTCCGGTGAACCGCCTCCAAAGGGATTGAAGAGGCGGCTGCCGGCGGTGAAGAGGGTCGGATACTCCATTCCTCCGGCTCCACTGCCATAGGCGGGATCCACCACGGTGACGTGACCGTAGGGGTACGGGCCGTACCAGGTGCCGTAATACTGAAGAGCGGCCTTCGTGGCGTGGAAATGACGCTCGGCCTGTCCGGCGTGTTCCGGCTGGATCAACAAGCGAAGATCTACCGACGGCAGGCCTTCGTGCTCGAAGCGATCGGTCAGAACCAGGTAGTCAGGACTGGTGGTCCAGGTGAACGAGTGGACATCTTCCTGGACATGTCGGTGAGTTACGCTGCCGTCGCTGTTGTCCAGCGAGTCGACCAGCCGTCCGGTCGCCCCCAGGACAAAGTCGCTCGGCAACGTGATCGACACATCGTAGACACCGTAGTCGGAGAAGTATTCGGTACCCGAATGGTACTGGTGGCAGTTCCAGCCATCGCCTTCGAATACGCCGAGCTTCGGGAACCAGTGGGCAATGAAGAAGTAATTGCCGCGGAATCCAGTTCTCGCAAAGGTCCGAGGAACCTTCGCCCGCCAGGTGAGCTCGAGAGAGACTTCCTCATCGGGCGCGACCGAGAATGGCAATGACACGACCATCACTGTGCGGTCATCGGGATTGCCGTCGTCGGGAGCAGCGAATCTCGTGGTTGGCTCGAGATCAGCGCCTGCAAACTCGCCAGCGGACAAGAGAAGGATAGAGTCCACTTCCAGATAACTCCAGTCCTCGGCCTCCTCTTTCGAGTCGAGGCTGCTGCGGCCGCGGATCTGGTCCTCCAGCATCCAGGTGCTGCGGCTATTGCGCCAGCCATTCCAGTAGAGATGGAACCACAGCTCGTCCGTGGCCGCGCTCTGGGTGTTGCGCCAGACCACGGTCTGTCGCCCCTCGAGAATCTTCTCGTCAGGGTCGAGTCGGACCTCGATCGTGTAGTTCGCGTTGCGGAGGGAAGGAAACGACGGGCGCTGGAGCTCGGGGCTGGCCTCGACTTCCTGACCGAACACTGGCCCGGGTGCCACGCAGCACCAGACCAGGCACAACCCGACGCCCAGTTGGCGCGCCATCCGCAGCACAAGCTTCATGGATGATTGGTGAAGGTTACTCATGCCGGCAAGGGCCCCTCACAACTCGTGCCCCCTGCAGTCGAGTCATTGTACGGGCAGCGACCCTACACATCAATCTTTCTCGGTCGATTGGAGTGTCGGGCCGGACCACCGGCCAGACCGCCGTACCAGGTAAGATCCCCGCGTCGAGACGGCACCCGTCATGAGTCAGTGGATTCAGAGCGCCAGCGATTTCCTATGGGGACTCCCCATGCTGAGCCTCGTTCTCGGAGTCGGAACGTACCTGCTGGTTCGTCTCCACGCTGTGCAGATTCGACAGTTCGGCCGAGCTCTGCGAGACCTTCTACGCCCCCCGGCGGCAGCTTCCTCCTCGGGTGATATCACTCCCTTCGCGGCTCTGATGACCGCTGTGGGCGGCATCGTCGGCAACGGCAACATCGCCGGCGTCGCCACTGCGATCACTTCAGGCGGCCCCGGGGCTCTGTTCTGGATGTGGGTCAGCGGCCTGGTTGGAATGGGGACGATGTTCGCCGAGTCTGTCTTGGGAATCATCTACCGTCGCAAGGGCGAGGATGGTCTCTATCTGGGTGGACCCATGTTCTACCTCGAGGATGGTCTCGGCTGGCCAGGCGTAGCCTCCTTCTTTGCCATAGGAATGGCCTTGAAGACCCTGCTCGCGACCACCACCGTGCAAAGCAACTCGATGTCCCTCGTGGCGGCCAGTGAGCTCGGCTGGAGCCCGGGCTTCACCTGTGCTCTGGCGGCTGTGGTCACCGGCGTTGCCATCATCGGCGGTGTTCGCTCCATCGCCAGGGTCTCCGAGATCCTGTCTCCGTTCATGGGGTTGCTCTACCTCGCCGGAGCCGTTGGGGTGCTGTGGGTCTTCCGGTCTGAGCTGGTGGCGTCGCTCGCCTTGGTAATCGAACACGCGTTCACCCCCATTGCGGCCGGCGGTGGCTTTCTCGGAGCCAGTGTCAAGCAGGCCTTTCGATTCGGCGTCGCCCGAGGTGTTTACTCCAACGAGGCGGGAACCGGCTCGGTGCCCATTGCCCACGCCTCTGCCCGAACCGACGATCCGATTGCCCAGGGCAGGATTGCCATGCTCGGGGTGTTCCTCGACACCCTGGTGGTGTCCAGTGCCACGGGCCTTGTCCTACTGGCGAGCGGAACCTGGCGCTCCGGTCTGGAATCCACCACGCTCACGGCACAGGCCTTCTCAGCAGGTCTCGGCCCCATGGGCGGCACAGTGGTCCTGGCGGCATCCCTGCTCTTCGGCCTCTCGACGCTCATAACCTGGGCCTTCTATGGCGAACAGTGTGCGGCCTACCTCCTCGGACCAAGGGCTCGCGGACCCTATCGACTGCTCTACTGTCTGGCCATCCTGGGCGGTGGCGCTGCTGGGGCTCGAGCGATCTGGGCCTGGGCCGACCTGCTCAACGGTGTGATGGCCATCCCCAACCTCGTGGCGGTGGTGCTGCTCGCCGGTCCTGTGGCCAAGCGGCTGCTCGGAAAGCCCGACACGAGCCAGCCGGGCCAGATCAGCGCTCCCTGAGCCTGCGGTATCCTTGCCTCTGACCCGCGGGGAAGCCAACAGCCATGACAGCCGAAAGCCAAGTTCTCCTCGACCGATTTCTCCAGGCCTTTGGAGACAATCGCTACATCCACGCCGCCATCCTTGTGGTCCTCTCTCTGTTGGCAGCAAAGATCGTTGACCTCGTGGTCACCCGGTTGGTGGCGCGGTGGGCCAAGAAGAGCAGCACCGACATCGACGACCGGATCGTCGGGAACCTGCACAGACCCCTCTTTCTCAGTGTTCTGCTTTTCGGACTCGCTCTCGCTTTGGATCAGATCCCGCTGCGCGAGAGTCTGATCGTCTTTCTGACGAGATCCTTGAAGACCATCGTCTTGATTGTCTGGGCGGGTTTCGCCTTCAAAGGCTGTTCCATACTTCTCGATTTGTTCAGTCAAATGGAACGGCGCTTCGCCGCTGTTGAACCCAGAACCGTTCCTCTGTTCAACAATGTCACCAAGATTCTGGTAGCCGGCGGCACGGTCTACTTCCTTTTCTTGATCTGGGGTGTCGATGTAGGCGCCTGGCTCGCCGGCGCCGGGATTGTGGGCATCGCGGTCGGTTTCGCGGCGAAGGACTCCCTTGCCAACCTGTTTGCGGGTGTCTTCATCGTCGCCGACGCCCCCTACCAGGTCGGGGACTTCATCGTGCTCGACAGCGGTGAACGGGGTCGAGTCTCACAGATCGGGCTGCGCAGCACGCGTCTGCTGACCAGGGACGACATCGAGATCACGGTGCCCAACTCCGTCATCGCGAACGCCAAGATCACCAACGAGAGCGGCGGGCCCTCGGAAAAGGAACGGGTCCGTGTGCCAGTGACGGTAGCCTATGGCAGCGATGTCGATCGGGTCCGGGAGATCCTCATGGAGGTGGCTCATTCCCATGACGCGATCGACGACTACCCGGAGCCGAGAGTTCGATTTCGTTCCTTTGGTGAATCGGGTCTCGACGTCGAGTTGCTCGGCTGGATCCACGAACCGGTTCTCCGCGGGCGGGTGATCGACGCCCTCATTACCGAGATCTACAAGCGCTTCGGCACCGAGAGTATCGAGATCCCGTATCCCAAGAGAGACATCTACCTGCACCAGACTCCGGCGTCGGATCATTGAGCGCCTGGCGTGACCGTGGTGGTCCTGCCGCCCTTGGGCGGATTCTCAGATCACCGATTCCAGAGAGGAACCCCTGATGTCGCAACGACTCGTGCCGCTGAGCGGCTACCGCGAGTACCCGATCGACGAGATGCGCCACCGTACGACCGAGATGCTGGCTGAGATGCGACGACGCCGGTCTGTCCGCCACTTCTCCTCCAGGGCCGTACCACGCGACATCGTCGAGGACTGCATTCGCATCGCAATGTCCGCTCCGAGCGGCGCCAATCGGCAGCCATGGCACTTCGAGTTGATCGGCGACCCGGAGGTCAAACGGAGGATTCGGGTCGCCGCCGAAGAGGAGGAGCGAACCTTCTATGCAGGCCGAGCGCCCGACGAGTGGCTGGAAGCCCTCGCACCGCTCGGCACTGACGACAAGAAGCCCTTTCTCGAAACCGCTCCCTATCTGATTCTCATCTTTGCTCAGCTCTACGGCCTCGAGGCAGATGGCACCAGGGTCAAGCACTACTATGTGAACGAGTCGGTGGGCATCGCCACCGGAATGTTGATCACAGCCCTACACCACGCTGGTCTCGCGAGCTTGACCCACACGCCGGCCCCGATGCGATTCCTGAACGAAATATCAGGCCGCCCCCCCAACGAAAAGCCTTACCTGATTCTCGTTGTTGGCTATCCGAAAACCGATGCCCAGGTGCCGAATATTCCGAAGAAGACGCTCGAACAGGCATGCAGGATCGTGGACTCCAAGATCTCGTGACCAACAGAATCCAGTAAATCCTTGAGTTTTTCGAGTCGGATCATGCTAGAATCTCGCCATCTCGAAGGATCAGGAGTACGCCCAACGAGGACTTTCGAATTCACTTGAACGGCAGTGCTCCAACTCGAGGGTTGAGAGACCCTCTTGAACGTAAGAGGTCGATCGACCAAAACAGTAGTCACTCGGACACCGTTGGCATCGAGAATGCCGGCAAATCTTTGACCTGGGGGGAAAAAGGCTCAGACAGAGACCTCTTCCCGATCAAGAACCTGAGGAGTGGAAATGAACAAGACGGAAATGGCTGAGAAGCTCGCCAAGAAGTGTGACCTGTCGCAGGCGAAGGCCCTGGAGATTGTCTCCATGATCTTCGACACCAAGCCTGGAACCGGCATCATCGCTATCGAGCTGGATGGCGGCGGCAAGGTTCAGATTCCTGGCTTTGGGACCTTCGGCACCAAGAACCGCGCTGCACGGCAGGGACGCAACCCAGCCACCGGACAGACCATTACCATCGCTGCCAAGAACTATCCGTTCTTCAAGCCTGGCAAGGGTCTGAAGGACCGGGTGGCCGACTAAGAAGCCTCTATAGGCCTCTATCGGCACCGACGCAAGTTCAGGATTCCCCGTTGCGGAGCATCGAGCCCCGCAACGGGGATTTGTCATTTCTGGGCCAGCGATTGAGACGCGATACTGATGCAGTCCTGATGACCAGTTGGAATCCCTGCTGACAACTCAGCCGAAGACCAGTTCCAAGAATCCAGGCAAGAGCGCCTCGGTGTGAGGGCTCTCCCGGAAGTTCTCGGAAGCGAGTCGTTGCTCTTCGGGAGACAGCACCTCGGCATAACCCTCCAGGTACCGAAAGAAGCGCTCGAGGTTGGTCTCCAGGTCGAGCTCCGGGTGGAACTGGGTCGCCCAGATGGGCTTTCCTGGCACGCGAAGGGCTTGATACGGATTGCGCTCGCTGCTGGCGAGGTTCACGACCCCCTCCGGCAACCGAAGTGCTCTGTCCTTGCGCCCCATCTGCGCCTCGAACGAATCAGGCAGGCGCTGCATGAGAGGGTCTTCTCTGCCCTCCTCAGACACCGTCAAACGGTAGGTTCCGACCTCCATGCTTTGCGGGTCGTAGATCACTTCGCCACCCAGGGCCGCAACCAGGATCTGAAATCCAAAGCAGGAAGCGAACATGGGATGGCCGCGTTCTACGACTTCCTGCAGGAACTCCAATTGCGCAGCGAAGTGGGGCAGCGTCTGGTTCGAGACGTAGTAGTCGCCACTTCCACCAACCATGAGAGCATCATTCGACTCGAGGGCACTCAGTCCCGGGGGGCCCTCCAGAAGATCGTGTGGAACGATCTGGTTCAGGCTCAGGCCCGTCTTTGCCGCAAACGAGCGCCGCTCGGCGAGTCGCATCGGGTCGTCATCGTTCCTGGCCTGCAGCAGGAGTATTCTCAGCGTCATTCGGCGGATCCTAGTACGAAAACGTCCCTGTCGCGACCAACAACGAAGAGAACGTGGATCGGAAAATTGTTACACTCGCCCAACTGGAAGCAGAAGGCGATCCTGAAAATGAGTCAAGTCGGCAAGACCATCCTGCACTACCGAATTCTGAAGAAGCTCGGCGAAGGCGGTATGGGAACGGTGTATCTTGCCGAAGACACCAAGCTCAATCGCAACGTCGCGGTCAAGTTCCTACCCGCGGCAATGGCTACAGACCCCAAGCGATTGAAGCGGTTCGAACGGGAAGCCAAGACGGTAGCCAGCCTCAATCATCCCAATATCGTCACCCTCTTCGCCGTCGAGGAACACGAGGGAATCCCGTTCCTGGTCATGGAGCTGGTCGAGGGCAAGCCACTCGGTGAGATCATCGCCGAGGGTGGCATGGAGGTCGACCGCTTCTTCGAGATCGCGATTCCGATGACGGATGCCTTGGCTGCTGCTCACGCCAGCGGCATCACTCATCGCGATCTCAAGCCCGGCAACATCATGATGACGGCCGATGGCCGGGTGAAGGTCCTCGACTTCGGATTGGCCAAGCTCCTCGAAGAACCCGACAAGGACATGGCCGACACCCTTTCTACCCAGGCATTGACCAAAGAGGGCAGCGTTCTGGGAACTGTCCCCTATATGGCGCCAGAGCAGCTCAAGGGTACCGGCCCCGATCCCCGCTCCGACATATTCTCTCTCGGCATCGTCCTCTACCAGATGGTCAGCGGTCGCCGACCTTTCAAGGGCGCCACGTCGGCTGAGGTCATCAGTTCCATCTTGCGGGATAGCCCTCCCCCTGTCACCGATCTGAAGATGGACCTGCCGCCTCACCTCGGCAGGATCGTCAAACGCTGTCTCGAAAAGGACGTCACCCGCCGGTACCAGTCCTCCGCTGATCTGCGAAATGAGCTCGAGGAGCTCAAGCGGGAGATCGAGACCGGTCAGATGTTCGAAACCAAGGCGAGAACCGCCATCGTCACAGAGCAGAAGCCATCGAAATCCAGAACCAAGCCGCTGCTGGCTCTCTTGGCAGTCGTGGCCCTTGTCGCTGTCGCCGCCCTTGTCCTCATGCGTGGTCGGGAAGCCGCAATCGTGCCAGGACCGGAGACCGCCGCCCTACCGCCACCCTCCATTGAAACCATCGCCGTTCTTCCGTTCAAGAGTCTCGGCAGCGCGGGTAGCGATGAGCTGACCGCTGGCCTGGCGGTCGAGATCACCAGCAAACTGACCGCTCTCGACGATATCCAAGTGGTCTCCAGTGCCACTGCGGCCCGCCATGCCCAGGCCGAAACAGGCACTCAGCAAATCGGCCAACGGCTGGGCGCGACCCATGTGGTGCTCGGTTCCGTCCAGTGGGACGATCGGGAGACTCGCAATCCTCAGGTCCGCATCACTCCTCGACTCGTGCGGGTCGCCGACGACATCCAGATCTGGTCCGAGAGTTTCGACCGGTCGGCCGCAGAGCCCCTGGAAGTCCAGTCCGAGATCGCCGGAGCGGTGGTCCGGCAAGTGGGTATGTCCATCCTGGGCTGGGAGGGAGAGGAGGTTCTCCAGGCCCTCCTGGAGGATCATGAGGTCGCCCTGCCGGTTCCAGAAGCGGAGCCAATCCAGTCGACCACAATCGCCGGAGGACCCAGCTCCTCCGGGTCTCAGCAATCAGCCGATTCGCCGCCCGGTGGCGATGCCTCTGATGGCAGCAATGTACCCGGCGAAGCCGCTGCCCAGGTCGATTCAGTACCCCTTGAGACCACCGCCGGGGCGGTATTTCTCAACATTCAGTTCACGAGCCGAGTTCCCGATGGTGTCTTGACCCTGTACGCCAACGAGGAACAGATCCTCAAGGAGCAATTCCGCTACGAGAAGAAGTCCCGTCTCCTGCGACCGAAGCGACCGCTGGGAGGGTTCGAGACGACTCGCAAGATCTCCTCTGACATTCAAAGCTTGAGGATCTACCTTCTCGTCGATGGAGAATCCAAGCTCACCACGGTCTCGACCGATCTCTCGGCTGGCGAGACGCGGACGCTGATCATCGAGGTGCTCCGCAAGGGAGCTATCGAGGCGAGTCTCGAGTAGCGGTCCGCCTTTCGAGTTCCTCCCAGCGCTCCCATTCCGCGATTCGGGACACGTGCCATACGCCTACTATCACCGACTGAGTGCTGGAAGGCAGCGTATCTATCGACGCAGTGACGCCATCGAGTCGGTGGATCTGCCCGGTCTCGAAGAGCTGCGACCGCTCGTCCGGAATCTGGACAAGGCACTGCGGTCAGAAGATCGAAGGGCCGTATCCACTGCCACTCAGGCCCTTGCCGATGCACTGACCCAATCGTTAAAAGTCGAGGCAGTCGAGGTCATTGTTCAACTCACTCGTCCGCGGGCCGCTCGCAGCGAGCTGCACGGCCTCTACGAACCAGGTCCACCCGGCCAGCGGGCCCGCCTTTCAGTCTGGATGCGGACCGCCCAGCGGCGTCAGGTCGTGGCCTTTCGGACTTTTCTCCGCACTTTCGTCCACGAGGTCTGCCACCACCTCGACTACGAGTTGTATGAGCTACGCGAGAGCTTTCACACCCAGGGCTTCTTTCAGCGCGAATCCAGCCTCTATCGCCAGCTGATGGAATCCTGACCCAGACCCCACCCGAAGCTCGAAAAAGGAAAGCCCGACCCGCCAAAAAGGCGGATCGGGCAGTATCTACTGGACTCCAAGGATGGTGGTCGGCTGCCCTAGATCCAGCGCGCCAGCCGCTTCGCGTTGCGTTCAACCGCTCGAGTAGGCACCGCGACACGAATCCTGACGTCGTCCTCATCGACGTCGATCTTCAGAACTCCGTGCTCTTTGTAAACCCTGACGTGCTCCGAACCATGCTCGACCTCGACCAGCGTTACGTCGGGACAATCATCCAGGGCCTCGACAATTCCGCGCAGCATGGGCTCCCACTCTCCCAGGTCGACATCGATATCGAGCAGCTCTTCGCGGGGCAGGACCAATCCTCCGGTTGCCACAGCCGCATCGACCACCGCTACAGGCACGGGCAGGTAGAGATTGAATCCTTCGTTGCGGTCTTCGACGTGTACGGTCATCACCCCGCCCCAGGCGTAGACGGCACCGATGAGCACCACCCAGCTGAGAATCAGGACGGCGAAGCCAGCGGCCAGAAACGTCAGGAATTTCTTCATGATTCTCGAGCTCCCTTCGCGTTAGTCGGCTTCGGCGACGCGGTCGACCCAGACCCGGACCTTCTCGTCGTCACCACTGACCGTAACCAGCTGGCCCTCGCCCTCTTCGACCAGGGCCTCGATGGCGGCGGTGATATTCAGCTCGCTGTCGTCGCCCGAAAGGAGCGCATCGACCACCGACAGGGGTAGGCTGACGTCGACATTGTCACCACCCTCGCCTTCCTCTCCGCCCTCTCGAACATTGACCTTCAAGTAGCCGGATTCCTTCCAGACCCTGACGAACTCGTCATCCTCCTGGACCGTCACGAAAGTCATATCAGGACTGTTCTTGAGCTCGGACCAGAGCTCGCGAAGATCGGCCGTGCTGGTGTGCCAGTCATCGATCTCGATCCGACCATCGTGGAAGTGCTCTTCCGGGATCATGCCAACCGCCTTCTCGAGCATGGAGACAGGCAGGTTGACTTTGACCGTCGCACCGTCTTTCTCTTCAACTCGGACGTGGAGCCAGAGGTCGGCCGCCATGGCGCCGCCAGCAGCCAGGAGGAGCACGGATGCAAGGCCTGCGATTCGGAGTGCTTTCTGTCTCATGTTCGATCTCTCCTTCAGGTTCTTTCAACTGCCAGCGAAATCGTCAACTACTCCATATGACGGAGACCGAGCCAAAAAGTTTCACCCATCTGAATTGCACCCAGCGACGGATATAGTAGGCCTCCAGCACATTCGGCTGGCCCAGAACACCGACTTTCGAGGACAACGACATGCGAAGCACAAGACCCTACCTCCTACTGAGCATCGGAATCCTGGCAGCCTGCCTGGCTTCAGCTCAGGAACCAGCGCTGCAGCCGGAACCCGGGCTCGAGCTCTCGACTGTACTGAGCGTCGAAGACGCGATCGTGAAGGGCCAGCTCGACAACGGGCTCACCTACCTCATCCGCACCAACCAGAAGCCGGAGAACCGTGCCGAGCTCTGGCTCGTGGTCAATGCTGGCTCCATCCAGGAAGACGACGATCAGCAGGGTCTTGCCCACTTCGTCGAGCACATGGCATTCAACGGTACCCGCAACTTCGCCAAGCAGGAGCTGGTGAACTACCTCGAGAGCATCGGCATGACGTTCGGGCCTGACATCAATGCCTTCACCAGCTTCGATGAGACGGTTTACAACCTGACGATCCCAACCGACGACGTCGAGACGGTGGCGACTGCCTTTCAGATTCTCGAAGACTGGGCCCATGGCTTGGCCTTCGAAGGCGAGGAGATCGACAAGGAACGAGGTGTCGTCGTCGAGGAGTGGCGCCTCGGGCGGGGCGCGGAGGCTCGCATCCGGGACAAGCAGTTCCCAGTCCTCTTCGAGGGTTCCAGATACGCCGAGCGCCTACCGATCGGCAAGGTGGAAATCCTCGAATCTGCACCGCACGAAGCACTCCGGAGATTCTACCGAGACTGGTACCGACCCGACCTCATGGCGGTCATCGCAGTCGGTGACTTCGATCCAGAATCGATTCAGAAGCTCATCCGACAGCACTTCTCGGGCCTCGAGATGCCGGAGGAAGTACGACCACGAGAGACCTACCCGGTACCGGATCACGAGGGAGACTTGTTCGCCATCACTACTGATCCGGAGGCCGCCATGACCTCGGTAGGCGTCTACTCGAAGATGCCGAAGCAGACTCGGGGCACCGTCGGGGATTACAGAGACCAGCTGGTGGAACAGCTCTATCACGGCATGGTCAATGCCCGGCTCAGCGAGCTGACCCAGGAGGCCGACCCGCCGTTTCTGTACGGGGTGTCGGCTTCGGCGGGGATCGTCCGATCGAGAGATTTCTACATCCAGGCCGCAGGTGTGCGCGAAGGCCAGGTGATCCGCGGTCTGGAGGCTCTTTTGACGGAAGCCGAGCGAGCCGACCGCCATGGCTTCACACAGACCGAGCTGGATCGGCTCAAGGCCGATCTCCTACGAGCGTACGAACAGGCCTACGTCGAAAGGGACAAGCGTGAATCGGGCTCCCTCGCTGCGGAGTACATGCGTCATTTTCTCGAGCAAGAGCCCATCCCAGGGATCGAAATGGAGCTCGAGATCGTACGCGAGTTTCTGCCGACGATCTCTCTCGATGAGCTCAACGAACTGGCCGACAAAGCGATTCAACAATCCAACAGAGTGGTGCTGTTGAGCGGACCCGAGAAGGCAGATCAAACTCTGCCTGACGAACAGGCGCTTGCTGCCGCCTTCGAGAGCGTTGCCGCCCGCGATGTGGCGGCCTTCGTCGACCGCACTCGTGACAAGCCGCTGCTCGAAAACGAACCCGACGGCATCGCCAGTCGTCGAGGAGCGCAGCATCGAGGAGATCGGTGTCACCGAATGGCGACTAGAGAACGGAATTCGAGTCGTATTGAAGCCTACGGACTTCAAGAACGATCAGGTGCTCTTGACGGGATTCAGCCCGGGAGGTCATTCTCTTGTTCCCGATCCCCATTACAACTCCGCGGTCTTTCGCCGACACCCTGGTGGCGGAAGGTGGCGCCGGAGAATTCGACGCCATCGAGCTGGAGAAGGCCATGGCGGGAAAGCTGGTCAGCGTCAGTCCCTTCATCGGCGAGCTCGAGGAGGGTGTTTCAGCGAGCGCATCGCCACAGGATCTCGAGACGCTCTTCCAGCTGATCTACCTTTCGCTAACAGCTCCCAGGGCCGACCCAGACGCCTATCAGGCCTTCATGACCAGGATGGAATCCTTCATCGAGAATCGCGAGTCCCGTCCCGAGCTTGCGTTCAGTGACGAAGTGCAGACCGTAACCTACGGAGGTCATCTCCGAAGACGTCCGATTTCCATCGATGTCCTGCAGGACATCGATCTTGCGACGGCGTTGGAAGTCTTCCAAGATCGCTTTGCTGATACCAGCGACTTCACGTTTCTCATCGTCGGGAGCTTCGAGCTCGAAGGCGTTCGCCCACTCGTCGAGCGCTACCTGGGCGGACTTCCCAGCACCGATCGCCAGGAGACCTGGCGTGATGTCGGTGCCGATCCCGTCGAGGGGAAGCTCGAAATCACCATGCATCGTGGACTCGAGCCCAAGAGCCGAGTCCAACTTCTTCTCCGCGGACCAGCCGAGTGGAGTCGAGAGAATCTGCATGACCTCCAGTCCTTGGCGGCGGCGTTGCGGATTCGCCTTCGGGAGGTCCTGAGAGAGGACATGGGTGCTACCTACGGTGTCGGAGTGAATGGCATCCTCGTCGATCGGCCCAAGGAGCGCTACCTCTTTACGATCGGATTTGGCTGTGCTCCGGAGAATGTCGAGGAGATGATCACGGCTGTCAAAAAAGAGCTCGAGATCGTTCAGCAGAGCGGCCTCGACCAGAGCTACGCCGAGAAAGTACAAGAGGCACAGCGTCGACGACGTGAGGTCAGCCTCAAAGAGAACGGCTTCTGGGTCTCGGTTCTGAGGACCTACTACACCCGGGGCATGGACCCCAGGCTGGTGCTGGATTATGACGCTCTACTGGCGCGGGTCACGCCGGAGAATTTCAAAGCGACGGCCCAGAAGTACCTGAGTAGCGACAATAGGATGCAGGCTATTCTCCTTCCGGAGGCGCCGGTGCAGGGCGGAGCCAACGCCGAGACGACAGAGGAGTAAGAGGGTCTGAAGGGGCCAACCGCGGCAGGAAACGAAGCCCCTTCCCTACTCTGGAATCGTTGGAATCTGCTCTATTTGCTCCATCAGGAGTGCGGGATCCACCCTGGCACCGCGCCAGCGCAATCCCATGTGGAGGTGCGGCCCAGTAGCCCGCCCCGTTTGCCCAACAGTGCCGATCACCTGGCCTCTCTCGACCTCTCGACCTGGCTCGACCGAGAGCTCCTTCAGGTGGAAGTACATCGAGATCAAGCCATCCCCGTGGTCGAGGAAGACACTTCCCCCGGAGAAGAAGAAATCGCCGGCCAGGGCTACACTTCCGTCCCCGATCGAGAGAACCGGCGTTCCTTCAGCTGCGGAATAGTCGGCCCCGGTGTGAGGGTTGCGGGGCTGGTTGTTGAAGAAACGCCTGGATCCGAACCGCCCGCCCGCCGGCAGCGGTTCGAGAGGGGCCGACAGTGGCAACTCGAATCGCCGGGGTGTATCGAGAGCCCAAAGAGCACCGATTCGCCCGTTCTCCTCTCTGACCCTGGCCAGATCGGCCGCCGACAGATTGACCTGCGAATCGTCCTTCAGGGTGATGTGCTGAACCTCGTACGGATAGGGCGACACGCGGACGGTCGCTGTTTCCTTCCGACCTTGTCGCCAGCGCCACAGTTGCACATCTCCTTCCCCTGCCAGCAGGTCGATCGGGTACCAACAATCGCCCGTCACCGACTCCCAGGTACGGTCCGCTCGCCCACATCGGTCACCCTCTACCCCCGGCCAGCGTACGACTCCGCCAGGTGCGACGGAGAGGGTCTCAGCCGTCACCGGCAGCGGTAAAACCGAGAAGATCAGCAGACAGCTAGCGGCTACAAGCTTGAAGGTCACTGGCACCCTGAGCTCCTTTCGACGACCTCGAGACGATTGATACCAATCGAACCGATCCTCGCAAGGCACTGCGCGCAGGCGTCCTGAAGTAGCATGAACCTGGTCGCGATGGCCCTGCACGCTCCGCGAGTTGGAGAGAGAGGACGGGAGACTTCATGTGGCGTACCAAAGCGGTGACCTCGATGCTGATCGAAGATGTGGCCGAGCTGCGAAACGTCGGCCTACCCGACGGCCCTGTCGACGAGCGAGGGTCAGAAAGACCCGAGAGTGAAGTCCTGACCAAAGCTCGGAAAAGAGCCCTCCTCGTCGCCCTGGTCGACTGGATCGCCATCGGCATCCTGCTGGCCTTCCACTCAGGACCGCGACCTTTCCTGCCGCTGGGCGCCTCTACCGACTCGGTGTTTACGCTTGGTGTCCTTGCCGTTGCCATGCATTCCGGATTTCGCTTGGGCCAGGCCCGAACCTACAAGACCGTATCCCGCGTCTGCCATGAACTGTGGGAGCGCCAGTGCGACTGACCCATTCGGCCGGCCCCTATCCGTCCAACTCGAGACGGGCCAGGGTCGCAATCTCCTGGGCCTTCGCCTGCAGCTGCCGTAGGTTCTTCGGACCAAAGCGCAGGAAGTTCTTGCAGGCGGAGGGCAGCTCTTCGAGGGTCGGGTCGGCCAGCTCATACGAGGAGATCTTGGGCACGACCTCGACGTCGCCTCGCACCACAGGCGTCTCCATCAACCGCCCCAACGCCAATTGCATGGCGTCGTCGAAGCTCTGCCCCGGGTAGCCCAGATCGCGATAAGCCTCTCGAAATAGTGGCAACAGTGCGGTGTAGAGCTGCGCGGCTCCCGCGCTGTCGATCGATGTCACCACCTCGACCGCCGTGTCGTACCGCTGATAGCTCGCTGGATCCACAAAGGTGCGACCGTCTCTCTCGACGACCTTGAACGCTTCGTCGGGCTCCATGAAGGGCAAGTGACTTCTGGGACTCGTACCCTCAGCGAGATTGTCGACGATGGCCACGAATCGGCGAGCCATCTCGTCCGTGACCAGCCACTCCGCCAGCTCGGGATGGGCAGAAAGCTGCCCGATCAGGTCCCGAAGCCAGGCATCGCTGTCATCCAGCTCCGGCAGTGCCCCGATCTCCAAGGGTGCGCTCGTATCCGTCGAGGGTGCCGCTGCAGCGACGGGTGGCGCCGACGGCGCCGGAGCCTCCATCACCTCTTCGGGTCGGTTCCTGAGCATGACGACTGCGACGATGACGGCCACCAACACCAACGCTCCTACCCAGTAAGGCCAACGGGGAAGATCCGAGGTCTCGGTCTCTAGTGTCGGCTCTTTCTCGAAATCTTCGAGCTCACTCATTGTTCGGTCACTCCATGGCGGGCGCGCCTCCTGGATTGGAGCTCCGCACCCCGTGCCCTACATTGTAGTCCGATCCCTTCTCTCGAGCCCTGGCTGCCACTCTTCCTCACTGCCTCAGCGTCCGACAGCAGTGAGCTAGGATTCGGATTCGACAGCATCGTCGAATCTGAGAGGAGACCTGGTGTGGAGAGCGTCCGTCTGGGAAGAACCGGAATCGAGGTGCCGCGAGTCTCTCTGGGAACATGGGGCCATGGCGGACCAAAGCTGGTCGGCAAGCACCCGGTCGGCTGGTCCGGCTACGACGCCGAGGCAGCGCAAGCCGCTCTGCTCCTGGCGTACGAGCGAGGTCTGACGCATTGGGACACCGCCGACGTCTATGGTGATGGCAGCGCCGAGCGCTCCATCGGGAGTCTCTGGGACACCGTGCCGCGACAGCAGATCTTCCTGGCCAGCAAGGTCGGCTGGGATGCCGGCGATCACAGCCACTTCTACCACCCCGATCAAATGCGACGCCAGTTGGAGCTGTCGCTCGGCAATCTGCACACCGATCACATCGACTTGTACTACCTGCACCACTGCGATTTCGGCCCCGACGATGAGTTCCTCGATGACGCTGTAGATCGGATTCGACGATTTCGAGACGAGGGCAAGATTCGCTTCATCGGCCTGTCCGACTGGAAGTCGGAGAAGATCCTCCACTACGCCCAGCAGGTCGACCCGGACGTCGTTCAGCCTTATCGCAATGTCGTGGATGACTCGTGGGAGGTCAGTGGCCTCGCAACCTGGGTCGAGGCGAACGACATCGGTGTCGCTTTCTTTTCTCCCCTCAAGCACGGCCTACTGCTCGGCAACTATCGAGAGCCTCCAGCACTGGGTACCGGAGATCACAGAACCCGCGTTCCGGGCTTCAGCGATACCGAACAACTGGCGCACTATCGAGACTGTCGCAAGGCCGTCGAGGCCCGTTTCCCGTCGCTTCCGAACCCCGTTCTGTCGTCTCTGGTCGGGGCGTTGCTCGAAGACGCGCCCTCCGCCTGCGTGCTGCTCGGACTTCGGCGTCCCCACCACGTGGACGCCGCCGCGCTGGCAGGCTCACCTCTCACTTCGGAAGATGCACTCTGGGTCCGGGAGCTCTACCGGAGCGGCACCTAGTTGTTCGGTGGCTGACTGGCAGCGCCTCAATCGGTCGGGCGCAGATCTGCCGAGTCACGCCAGGCCGTCAGGATGAGGTTCGCCGTAAAACGAATCGCGGCCCGATAGCGCTCTTCGGTGAGGGCTCGCAATTCGGCGGAAGGCTGGGCGCCTCCTTCCAGGGCCTCGAGATCGGCTGCCAGGCGATACACCCTCTCGACGTGGGAATGACTACGCTTCAACTCCTCGAAAACCGCAGGAAGAATCGGCTTCAGAGCCTGCGGCTCGAAGAGCCCGTCCTCGCCGGACTCCTGCGGCTTCAAGCGCTCGATCAGAGCGTCCACTCGATGGTGAATTCCGGTATGCGGTGAGGACTGGTCCTCCAAGGCTCGCCCATCATGATGGATCGTGGTGTGCAGCGGCTGACAGAGATCTTGAGCATAGTGAGCCAAATATGCAGCGAACAGCATGGCTTTGGCCTGCAGATGCTCATTCTTCGGCTGACTCCGGACCTGAGCGAAGGCGAGCGTCAGACGCTGCGTCGCTTCGACCACCGCATAGGGCAAGGTACCGACATCCTCGACTCCCAGGTAGACCTCTCGCGAGGCTAGGTACTGGAGGAATTCGCTGCGTGCATCAGGCAGCACTCCGAGAGGCAAGAGCTCGAGATCGAGGTAGTGATTCGGTGCCTCTCGGTCCCGTAACTGCGGTAGGTCGCGGTTCCGCATCAGATCGGGATCGACCGAGTCCGCGGCCATCTGTTCACGACCGGCTTGCAGGAATCGAGGTAGCTCCTCCGACAGGAGAGTCACAGCTTCGTACGTCGTGATGCGATGCCCTTGGGCGTGCCAGGCGTGAATACCGGAGGTCGGCGCCAAGGCAACGACGCCCAGGACCCATACCATCCTCGGGACCTTCATGATTTGCCGGAATCACCTCGGGGTGGCTGTGGCGGGTAGATCGGGCTTGGGAACTCCGAGATGTTTCCGGCACCCTCCTGGGTGGTGATGCGTGGAACTCCTTCCTTCTCCACCTCGTCGATTCGCACCACGGCGTGCATGGGTAGGAAGATCCTCTTGACGCCCCGGAACTCGCTCTTCATGCGCTCTTCGGAAGGATCCACCACCACTTGGGAGCGCTCGCCGTAGAGAATCTCCTCGACTTCCACGAAACCGTAGAGGTGCCCCTGGTTCACGTTCTTGGCGTAGATCTCGAACACCTCTCCCTGGTTGTGGAAGATGATCTTGTAGACGCACTGGGGCTCGTTCTTGGACATTCTCGCGGCATCCGCCTCGACTCTGAGAATTTCACAATAGCACAGAGAATTCGCGTCAGTGTCCCATCTCGATGGCACACTGACAGGGGGCCCAAAGTCCTCGAAACTCCTCCGGAGAATGCTCGTAGTAGGGGTACATAGGCGACACACAATCGACCGCAACCGTGGACTAAACCCCACACCCATGGAGAGCGTCTAAGAATCTGAACCCGAGATTTTCCGGATTGAAATAGCCCTCACCCATGCCCTGAGTTTGCCGACCAACCGAGGAGGACCGTAAGGATGAACCCGAACACCCGAAAGCACGTCGTCTGGGCCCTGGCTGTTGGCCTCTTGCTGGCTGGCGCCGTCACTGCGACGACCCTCGAAGAGACCTTCGATCAGACCTACGCCTTCGCTCCCGGAGATCTTTTGGAGCTCGACAACACGAACGGCAATGTCCATATCGAGGCCTGGGACCGCCAAGAGATCCACATTCTGGCCACCAAGAAGATCAAAGCCAGTAGCAGCGCCAAGGCCGAAGCCGCGATGCAGGATCTGCAGATCGAGGTCGAGCCTGCCTCCGGTCGCATCCGGGTAGATACCCACTACCCCCGGAACAAGGACCGCTGGTTTTCGAGCGAGTCCTCTAGCGTCCGCTACGAGATCAAGATTCCTGCTTCCGCCGATCTCGACGTCAGCACCGTAAACGGCAACGTGAAGATCGGCAACATCAGTGGTGACCTGGAAGTCGGCACGACCAATGGCAATGTCGCCGTGTCCGAAGCGGGAGGTCGGCTCAGTGCACGGACCACGAACGGCTCGATCAACGCTGAGCTCAGTGCTGTCGTCATGGGGGAAGACATGGTCTTTCGCACGACGAATGGAGGAATCACACTCTCCATTCCAGCCGCGACCCAGGCCAACCTGACGGCTCGCACCACCAACGGATCGATCAAGACCGATTTCCCGATCACGGTGCAGGGCACTTTCAGTCGGAATCGACTCGAGGGCGAGCTCAACGGCGGTGGTGGGTCGATCGAGCTGCGAACGACCAACGGCAGCATTCATATCGAAGAACTCTGAGTCCGACGGGCTGCCCCGCAGGCTCTGACAGCAAGTCGACAAGAGCCCCTCACCTGGTATTCGGGTGAGGGGTTGTCTGTCGCTGCAAATCGCCGCACAACAAGCATCCCGAATCGAACACTCTCCTGCTACAATTTTTGGGTCGTGCCGTATGGGCCGAGTTTGTTCAGGTGTGCCACCCCGGCGGTACGACAACGCGAAACAACACGCGCCGTCCGGCGTTTCGTTCGTCACCTGTGAAAAAGGGAGATGTCCATGACCACACCAGACCCCTTTGCGCCAACCGATCGGTTCGAGGATCGCCACCTGGGACCAAGCCGAGCCGCGATTCCAGAGATGCTCGAGAGCCTCGGATTCGAATCCCTCGATGAGCTGGTTGCAGCCGTGGTGCCAGAATCGATTCGCCTCCAGGAGCCCCTGGACCTGCCGCCGGCCAGAAGTGAGCACGAAGCGCTTGCCGATCTGAGAGAGATCGCCCATCGCAATCAGGTCTACCGGTCCTTCATCGGTATGGGCTACTACAACTGCTTCACTCCGCCGGTGATTCAGCGCAATATCCTGGAGAACCCGGGCTGGTACACCCAGTACACGCCCTATCAGGCCGAGATCGCCCAGGGTCGCTTGGAAGCTCTGATGAACTTCCAGACCATGGTGGCCGATCTCACCGGCTTGCCACTGGCCAACGCCTCACTGCTCGATGAGGGCACGGCCGGAGCGGAAGCCATGAGCATGACTCTGGCGGCCACACGGGGCAAGAAGAAGGGGTTCTTCGTCGCCGAAGACTGTCACCCTCAAACCATCGCCGTGATCCAGACCCGCTGTCGACCGCTCGGCATCGAGGTCCATGTCGGCACACCCGAGAGCATCGACGCGGAAGGAATGGACCTCTTCGCGGCGCTGGTCCAGTATCCGACCACCGACGGGCGGGTCGAGGACTACTCCAAGGTCGCCGACCGCCTACACGCGGCGGGTGCCTATCTCATCGTCGCCACCGACCTGCTGGCGCTGACCCTTCTCAAGCCACCGGGCGAGTTTGGCGCCGATATCGCCGTCGGCTCGAGCCAGAGGTTCGGAGTGCCGATGGGCTACGGCGGCCCTCACGCCGCCTTCCTCTCCACGAGCCAGGCCCTGGAGCGACAACTGCCCGGACGCATCGTCGGTCTGTCGAAGGATGCCAATGGCAACCCGGCCTTCCGCCTCGCCCGCCAGACTCGCGAACAGCATATTCGCCGCGAGAAGGCGACAAGCAACATCTGTACTGCTCAGGTCCTTCTGGCCGTCATGGCCTCGATGTACGCGGTCTATCACGGCCCCCGGGGTCTGCGCCGCATCGGCGAGCGGGTCCACGCTCTCACTCGAGTGATGGCCGCTGGACTGCGACGTCTAAACTTCGATCTTGGTGACGGTCTCTACTTCGACACACTGAAAGTCAAGCTCGCGCCTGGCGAGGATGGGCCGATCCTGACCGCGGCTCGCAGCCGGTGTCTCAACCTGCGCCATTACCCGGACGGCGGAATCGGCATTTCCCTGGACGAAACAACGACACGTAAGGACTTGGAACAGCTCCTGAAGGTCTTCTCGCAGGGGCACAAGCTGCCCTTCACGCTCGAGGACCTCGTGAAAGAAGCGGAGGGCGGCTACCCGGAGGATTTTGCCCGCCAGACCGAATACCTGACGCAAGCCGTTTTCAAGCGCTACCACTCGGAGCACGGAATGCTGCGCTACATGCAGCAGCTGCAGGAGAGGGACCTATCCCTCGCCCATTCCATGATCTCCCTGGGCTCTTGCACGATGAAGCTCAATGCAACAGCCGAGATGGTACCCATCACGTGGCCCGAGTTTGGCGGCCTGCATCCGTTTGCTCCACCCGAGCAGGCGGAGGGCTACTACCAACTGTTCGCGCAACTGGAAGGCTGGTTGGCCGAGATCACCGGCTTCAGCGCCACCTCTCTGCAGCCCAACGCCGGCTCGCAGGGCGAGTTCACGGGCCTGATGGTGATTCGCGCCTACCACCAGGATCGCGACGATGTGGGCAGAGATGTCTGCCTGATTCCGACTTCCGCGCATGGCACCAATCCGGCGAGCTCGGTAATGGCTGGCTACAAAGTCGTGCCGGTCGCCTCCGATGAGCGGGGCGACTTCGACCTGGACGACCTCCGATCCAAGGCCGAAGGACACAAGGACCGGCTCGCCGCGGCCATGATCACCTACCCCTCGACCCACGGAGTCTTTGAAGAGCATGTGCGCGAGGTCTGCGAGATCGTGCACGAGAACGGCGGCCTGGTCTATCTCGACGGGGCCAACATGAACGCTCAGGTAGGCCTTTGCCACCTCTCCGACATCGGCGCTGACGTCTGTCACCTGAACCTCCACAAGACCTTCGCCATTCCGCACGGCGGTGGTGGTCCGGGCGTGGGGCCGATCTGTGTCGCCGAACATCTCGCGCCGTTCCTGCCAGGTCACCCGGTCGTGGGGACCGGCGGCGAAAAGGCGATCGGACCAGTTTCGGCAGCGCCCTTCGGCAGTCCCGGCGTCTTGCCCATCTCCTGGATGTACATCGCGATGATGGGGCCCGACGGCCTGAAGAGAGCCAGTCAAGTTGCCATTCTGAACGCCAACTACATGGCCAAGCGACTCATCGAGCACTATCCGGTTGTTTACACCGGGATGCGCGGCTTCGTGGCTCACGAGTTCATCATCGATTTCCGCCAGTTCAAGGAAACCGCGGGCATTACGGTGGACGATGTCGCCAAGCGCCTCATGGACTACGGCTTCCACGCCCCGACCATGTCCTGGCCGGTGGCGGGAACGATGATGGTCGAGCCGACCGAAAGCGAGGCTAAAGCCGAGCTCGACAGGCTCTGTGACGCCCTCATCGCGATCCGAGCGGAGATCCGTGATCTGGAAGAGGGCCGCGGCGACCGGGAGGACAACCTGCTGCGCAACGCACCCCATACAGCAGGCTTCGTGACTTCTGACACCTGGCCCCACGGCTACAGCCGGGAAACCGCCGCCTATCCCGCCGACTGGGTCAAGGAGAGGAAGTTCTGGCCACCTGTGGGACGCATCGACAACGTCTGGGGAGACCGCAACCTGATCTGCACCTGTGATCCCGTCGAGAGTTACGCCATGCAGGCAGCTGTCTCAGACACCGACTGAAGGGCGCGTGATCTACCACGGCGCCGGCCCTAGAGCGGGTCGCCGTGGTCGCAGACTGGACAAGCAACCGGTGGGAGACAACCACCGACCCGATTGAGTTGCTCCATGCGCTCGATACGGGCGCTCCGGCAGGTGGTGCAGCCAGCCAGGCTCTGCGCATCCCAGAGGTCGGCCAGGACGATGCCTCGATTCAGTCGGAGGGCGCCGTCGAGGGCTGCTTCGAGTTGCTGCGCGGTTGGCGGACAAAAGGCACCCAGGTCGGCCAACCTCTGCAGTTCTCCAATGCCACCGCGGACCGGAATGAGACTGACGACCTCCGAGCCGCATTCGAGTGCGTGGTCCACCGAGCGAACAGCCCACTCGACAGTCTCTACCGCCGGGATGTAGGGCGCCCCGACCAGGACAAAGGATCGGATACCGACACCGAACGATCGCAAAAGTGACGCGGCGCGGCCGAACGACTCCAGCGTCAGTTTCTTGTTGAGCCTCGGCAGCGACACTGGGTGCACCGTCTCGAGGCCCATGGCAATCTCGAGCCGCCCCTCGAGCCGCTCAGCGAACTCAACGCACCTCTCATTTACCAGTCGTGGATGACATTCGACGACGATCCGTGAGAAAGAGCTCAGCAGCTCGGCAATGGCCGGCCAATCCGCCCGAGGCACGGCTTTGTCATCGCAGAAATTGCTGGCGTTGTACAGCTTGATCGTGGCCCCGTCAGGGGGCCGTCCGAACTCTTCGAACGCGCGCGAGATCTGGGCTGGTATCGCCCCGGAAGGCGTCGGATCGTCCAGCGTGTATTGCCACAGATCGCAAAACACGCACGTAAAGGGACACTCTCGCCCGGTCAGGAAGATCGTCTGGCATGGAACGAGGTCGCCCTCGGCGTTGCGCTCCTCTTCTTGCTGGACACCGATCGGGCGCCAGGGGTCCAATGGACGCTTGGCAGGACGGAGCTTTCGGATCCGCAGGTCTTCCGAGCTGCGGTTCACCTGTGGTCGTGCCGGTAGAGATCCAGATAGTGATTCCGGTAGGCCTCGGGATCCGCCGGAAAGCACTTCGCCAAGACCGACTCGGGTCCGGCACCCTCTTGAAACCTCCGCTTTGGGAAGACCGGTAGCTCCATTCCAGTGACAGCCTTGACGCCGCGCCGCAAGATCTCACCCTTCAGCGAATAGAGCGTTTCGATCGATCCCCTGGTGAGCTCGTCAAAGGGAATGGCGGCAGCCAGGGATACCAGACTTGGATGCGTGAAGGGACTGAAGCCCAGAAAGCCGTACTTTCGCAGCGGGGCGTGAACCCTGACGCATCCACGGCTCTGCCCGCCGCTGTACGTCAGCGAGTGCTTGATTCGATCGACTCCCCATCCTTCTTGATACAACAACGGGTTATTGACCACGCTACGAATCGTCAGCTCGCGATTCTCTTCGATCGGATAGTCCTTGAGATTCTCATCGCCCCCATCGCCATCGGCCAGATACAGCCAATCGGGATAGCGCCGACGCAGCTCCTCGACCAGGGCCAGGTTGACGGTCGCGCACTCGACGTCCAGGGGCTTGTAGTCCTCGATCACATCGACTGCCTGGAAGGGGTCGAGGCTCCCGGAATCGACTTCCACCGGCTCGCCCAGCACCTCGAGATCTGTTCGACGCAGAAACTCGCGGGCCTGCGTCGCATCCGAGCCGAGACCATCGACGGCCAGTGTGAACGCCTTCAATCGCGATGGACTCTGACCGCGTTCGAGCAAGAGCTTGTACAGGCACAGCAGCACCGAACCGCTGTCGAGACCGCCGGAGAACAGAACTCCGATGGGCTCTCGTCGAGGCACAACCTGTAGCCAGGCATCCAGAGCCTCCCAGAGTGCCCTGACATAGCGCTCGCCAATCAGATCGACGTCGGCCTGCAAGGTGTCGGCCGCAGGCTCCAGAAATCGCTGGTAGAGCGGGTTGGGGTCGGGACAGCCGATCAGTCGAATCGAAGTCACATGATGGGCAGGCACCATGCGGGTATAGCTCGGGTGAAACTGGTCGCCATATCCTTCCGCCTCGAGAAACTCCTTGATCTCGTCGATGCGGTCGGCCACCACGAGCAGAGGCCCACTCTCCTGTTTGGCCAGGAAGTAGCGCATCGGCCGGTCGAGGCTCCTGGCCATCCGGATGACTTCACCCTGTCGTGTTGTGAGTGCAAACGACCCCAGCAACTGCATCAATGCAGTCGCGTCTTCGTGCAAGAGAAGCGCGCGCGCTTCCTCTAGATCCATGTTGAAGATCTGCTGACTATCCTCGTCGATTAAATCGACCACACGGTGGATCGGCCTATCCATGGTTCCTCCCGAATTTGTGTAGATCATGACTCCTGTCCGACGCAGCGATTATAGCGGCGACCAGGCGTCCTTCCTCTCGCCCAGCCAGACCTCCAACCGCTCGTCCTGGGCCCGGTTCCCCAAGCCTAGTTGACTTCCACTCCCAAAGCGCTAGGATTCTCTTCTACGGCACGACAATCTCGTGGCAAAGGCACTGACCGGGATCGTCAGCCCGTATTGACTGAAATCACCAGGGAAAAGGGAGGAGCTCGGAAATGAAGAAGGTACTTTGGGTATTGTTGATCGTAGCTGCTGTCGGAGCGTTGACACTCTCTGCCACAGCCTGTGGCAAAGAAGCTCGTGAATCAGCGGGCGAGGCCGTCGACGCTGCCGGCGACGCCGTCAAGGAGAGCGCCGAAGAGGTCAAGGACACTGCCGGTGAGATGGCTGAAGGCGCCAAGGAGATGGGCGAAGAGGCTGCCGAAGCCACCGGCGAGATGGTCGATGACGCCAAAAAAGCCACCGGCGAGGTGATGGAAGACGCCGGCGAGAAGCTCAAGGAAGAAGGCGAAAAGCTCCAGGAAGAAGAGGGCGGCAGGTAGTCGCCTTTTCCTAGATCGCTCAGCGCTGTTTCTGGTAGGTACCCATCAACTCGGTCTGGGCCAGGATGTGCCCTTGGATGGCCATCTCGAGTTGGGCTTTGGTCGGTTGCCACCCATCGGGTAATCGGGTATCGAGAGCGTAGAGCTTGAAAAAGTAGCGGTGGCGGCCGATGGGAGGACAGGGGCCCCCGTACTCGGCGCGCTGCCAGTCGTTCAGTCCTATTCCGGTCGCTGCTGGTAGCTCTTCGAAGGCGATGCCTTCCGCAAGGCTGCCAGCAGCGACCGGCAGGTTGTACACCACCCAATGAACCCAGGTCATCTTCGGTGCAGCGGGGTCGGGTGCATCCGGGTCGTCGACGATGAGAGCCAGGCCCACCGTGCCCTCGGGAGCTCCTGACCATGCCAGTGGTGGTGAGAGGTCTTCGCCCTCACAGGTGTAGCGGCGGGGAATCTCGGCGCCGTTTTCGAAACGGGTAGAGGTCAGCGTCAAGGTCATTTCGGCTGCTCCTTCAGTCTGCGAGGTGACGGATGGAGAGGCAACCAGCCCGCTCAGGATCGCCAGTAGAAAAGCAAGACAGACAGAGGCTCTGGAGGTTCTACGGGGAACTTGCCGAGTCCTCGAGCGCATGTTCAAGGCCTCCTGATTGCCAAGGTAGGGTCGTTTCGACTGACAGAAAGTCTAGCAAGTTCTAGCCTGCTGGCGCGGTCAGGAATCATGCGGGGGAATGGATGCCTTTTCACCTTGACTTACGCCTTATTTACGCCTAGCATGTTTGTCTGGCAAAACACCCGCTCCCACGGCTCTCCGAGCCGGAAACGGAATGGAACATGGCATTGTCGCAAGCCCTGACAACGACTCCACAGAAAGCCTTCGAGGAACCAGAACCCACTACCAGGCGATCTTCTGCGACGATCGGCACCTTCCGTTCGAAGCTTCCCCACCACCTGCAAAGCCATCTCAACAGTGGCCGCGAGTGGGTGCAGCAACGCACGGCGACCCCCCTCCCCTCCCCCTTTCCCACCGCCACGGCTCTCGACCAGCTGCTCGTCGGTGGGCTACCGCAGGGGCAGCTCGTCGAGCTCATCGGGCGCCAATCGAGCGGCCGCTTCTCCACCATACTCGCATCCCTCGCCAGTGCCACCCGGGCTGGAGAAGCGGCGGCATTGGTAGACCTGGGGGACGCTTTCGACCCTCAGCTAGCCGCGACCGCAGGAGTCGATCTCGAGCGACTGCTCTGGGCCCGCCCCGGGCATCTGAAACAGACCCTGATCAGCGCCGAGGTGCTGCTTGCCGGCGGCTTTCCACTCGTCATCGTCGACCTGGGCAACCCACCCGTACCTGGGGGGCGAGGTGTCGAAGCCTCTTGGCTGCGATTGGCAAAAGCGGCACAGAGCCATCAGGCGGCACTTCTCGTCTCGAGCCCCTACCGGGTGAGTGGCACGGCAGCAGCCGGTGTGGTGAAAGCCGACTACGGTCGGGCTCTGTGGTCCGGAGTTGCTCCGGGGCCCAAACTTCTGGTGGGGCTCTCTTCCCGCCTCACTCTGCAGAAAATGCGCCGACAACAGGGCAACCGAACCGAGGTCCTCCGACTGCAGCCACCTGCCGCGCTGATCTACGGCACTGCAACGGCATCCATCGGGGGGTGAATCGAGGCCCTGAAAGAACATGCCCCGAATCGCCTGCCTCTTCACCCCCCTGTTCCCTCTCGCCGCTCGTCTACGCAGTGAACCCGAGCTGCGAGGAGAGGCCGTAGCCATCTTTCAAGGCAACAGCAATGCTGCCCGGGTTGTCGCTGCCGCTCGCAGGGCTCGCCAGGTCGGCATTCGCCCCGGGATGTCCCTTCCCCAGGCTCGGGCCCTGCTGCCCAATCTCACCGTTCGAGCTCGCGACATGTCCTGTGAAAAAGCGACTCAGGAAAGCCTGTTGGAGATCGCCGAGAGTTTTTCTCCCCGAGTCGAGGACGCAGGAGACGGTATTGCCTACCTCGAGCTGGACGGCCTCGATCGCCATTTCCCGGGAGACTCTCCCGAACAGGACCTCGGACATGCCCTGACAATAACGACCGACAAGGCTGGCTTGACCACCTGGGTGGGCATCGCCTCGAGCAAGCTGGCGGCACGGGTGGCGGCAGAGCTTCCAGACTCACCCAACCGGGTGCCCGCAGGTGAAGAAGCGAGCTTTCTCGCCCCCTTGCCCCTGCGCAGCCTCGCCGCCGAGTTCGAAATACTCGACACCCTCGAGCGCTGGGGAATCCGCTCTGTCGGTGACTTCGCCCGGCTGCCCAAGAACGAGGTCGCCAGCCGTCTCGGAGAGACAGGCCGACAGCTGCATGAGAAGGCCCGCGGGTTGGACTCTCGCCCCCTCGTTCCCTATCAACCGCCGCCACACTTTGCCGAGGGCATGGAGCTCGAGTGGCCATTGGTCAACCTGGAGCCCTTTCTCTTCGTGGCCGGTGCGGCCTTGAAGCGTCTCTGCCAACGACTCGAAAGTCGGGGGTTGGCCTGTGCGCGCCTCGACACATCGCTGCGCCTCGAGCCCGATGGTCACCACCTCCGCACCATCCAGCTGCCGGCCCCTACCCGAGAGGCCAAGACCCTACTGACACTGATTCGCCTCGATCTGGAGGCAGAGTCACCTGCTGCGCCAGTCACCGGATTCACGATCGTCGCCCACCCCGATCGACCAAGAGAGGCTCAGCTTTCCCTCTTCGGTCCTCCCGCCCTGTCTCCCGACAAGCTGGCCACAACGCTGGCACGTCTCTTCGCTCTGCTCGGCCCCGAGCGCGTCGGCTCACCTCGGACAGTAAACGGCCACCGTCCCGAGCGTTCTGCCCTTGTGGAGTACGCCCCCCCTCCTCCTCCCGAGGTGCGCCCTGAACAACAAGTGGGGCGGGGCCTGCTCGCCATACGCACGCTGCGACCCCCGGTACCCCTCGAGGTGATCTCCCATCTCGCCTCTCCCCGGGAGATCCTCTCCATCCTCAGCGAGAGCTCGGCCAAGAGGCCCCGCATCCAGGGACGCGTGAAGGTGGCCTCGGGGCCATGGAGCATGGAGGAAGAGTGGTGGTCGGAGAAACCCGTGGAACGCGACTACTGGGATGTCGAGCTCGCCGATGGCGGCATCTTCCGAATCTTCTTCCAGCGCGCCACCGGCGAGTGGTACGCCGACGGTATTTATGACTGACAAGCCACCTGCCAAACCGACCGAATCCCCGAGCCCCGAGAAGAGCCGGGAAACCACGGCTCCTACCATCGATTTCGCCAGCCTGGCGAACCAGCGGACACCCGGATACCTGTCCCCCGGAGCCCGCAAGGAGAAACTGCGACAAAGGAACTACACTCCCACCCACCCATCCCGGCTTGGGACCCGGGGCTCGGGCTCCCCCTCCCACCCAGGACCCAGGACCCAGGACCCAAGACCTTCAGGCGCGACATCCTCGAGCGGTAGCAAGAGGGCGAGCGCGCCGCTGCCTTACGCCGAGCTTCGCACCGCTTCCGCCTTCTCGTTCCTGGATGGCGCCTCGCTGCCCGAGGACCTGATTCAGAGAGCCTGCGACCTGAATCTCGACGCCGTCGCTCTGCTGGACCGCAACGGTGTCTACGGCGCACCCCGCTTCTACCAGGCAGCCCGCCAAGCAGGGATCAAGGCCATCGTCGGCGCGGAGGTGGTCGTGTCCCCCCTCACCCCACCAGGGCTTGGGGCTCGGGGCTTGGGCTCCCCCACCCCCCCAGGGCCCAGGACCCAGGACCCAGGCCCTGAAGTCCGTCTCTCCCTGCTCGTCGGCAATCGCACCGGCTACCGCAATCTCTGCCGTTTGCTGACCGCTGCAGCTCGAGACCGACCCAAGGGTGAGGCTCGCGTCGCTTGGCAGGACCTCGAGCAGCACAGCGCCGGGCTCCACTGCCTCACCGGCGGAGACGAGGCGCTGCTGGCCCACACCTTGGAAACCAGTGGCGCCGACTCGGCCCGGCGCGAGCTCCTCAACCTGTCTCGTCTTTTCGAGGGGCGGGTCCACATCGAGCTCCAACGACACCGACTGCGGCACGAGGAGCATCGCAACCAGGCACTCGTTGACCTGGCACGACAGCTCGACCTCCCCCTCGTCGCCACCAACGCAGTGCGCTACGCCCGAGACGAAGACAAGAGGCTGCACGACATCCTCACCTGCATCCGTCACCACACCTACCTCGATGCCGCCGGACAACGGCTTGCCGCCAACCGGGAGCGACACCTGAAAGGCGCGGCGGAGATGCATCGACTGTTCGCCGATCACCCAGAGGCTCTCGTCGGCAGCTATGAGTTGGCCCAGCAGCTCGACTTCACCCTGGCCGATCTCGGCTATCGCTTTCCCGACTACCCCGTTCCACCCGGCGAAACGCCCATGTCCTACCTGCGGCACATCACCTGGAACAGTGCTCGCAGTCGCTTTCGCCCACTCACAGGCCGCAGTCAGGACCAGATCGGCAAAGAGCTCGCCATGATCGACAAGCTCGATCTCGCCGGCTACTTCCTGATCGTCTGGGACATCGTGCAGTTCTGCAAGCGGGAGGGAATCCTGTCTCAGGGGCGGGGCTCGGCGGCGAATAGCGCCGTCTGCTATGCCCTGTCGATCACCGCCGTCGACCCGGTGAAGATGGAACTGTTGTTCGAACGTTTCCTGTCCGAAGAGCGGGGCGAGTGGCCCGACATCGATCTCGATCTGCCCTCCGGGGATCAGAGGGAGAAGGTCATCCAGTACGTCTATCGGCGTTATGGGCCCCACGGTGCCGCCATGACCGCCAATGTCATCACCTACCGGGACCGCTCGGCGGCGCGGGAAGTGGCCAAGGCGCTGGGTTACTCGGCGGAGCAGGTGAATCGCCTCGCCAAGCAGCTCGGGACGTGGCGCTACGACACCAGCCGTGGCGACCCCAAATCGCTCTCCACCGAGCTTTCGGCCGCCGGCTTCGATCCTGAGGAGTCGCGCATTCGGCTCTTCGCCGAGATGTGGCGCAAGATCCAGAACCTGCCACGGCACCTGGGGCAGCATTCGGGAGGCATGGTGATGGCCGCCGGGCGGCTCGACGAGGTCGTACCCCTGGAGCCTGCCGCCATGCAGGACCGGGTGGTCGTGCAGTGGGACAAAGACGACTGCGCTGATTTGGGGATCATCAAAGTCGATCTACTGGGCCTCGGAATGCTGCAGGCTCTGGAGGAGGCGATCCCGCTCATCCGCCAGCACGAGAAGGTCGCGATCGACCTCGCTCACCTACCGCCCGAGGACCCCACCACCTTCGAGATGCTTCGCAGGGCCGACACGGTTGGCGTGTTCCAGGTAGAAAGCCGCGCCCAGATGGCCTCTCTACCCCGCAACGCTCCTACCCGCTTCTACGATCTGGTGATCCAGGTCGCCATCATTCGACCTGGACCCATCGTTGGCGGCATGGTGCACCCCTACTTCGAGCGCCGGATGGGGCGCCAGGAGGTGACCTACGCCCACCCGAGCTTGCAGCCGATCCTGGAACGCACGTTGGGAGTGTTGCTCTTTCAGGAACAGATCCTGCGTGTTGCCATGGTGGCCGCCGGGTTCACTGGCGGCGAAGCCGAGGACCTGCGCCGGGCCATGGGGTTCAAGCGTTCTGCCGAAAGGATGCAGGACCTCGAAGCCAAGCTGCGTCGTGGCATGACGAAGAAGGGCATCGTCGGCGAGGCTCAGGAGCAGGTCGTTCAGGCCATCACCGCCTTTGCTCTCTACGGCTTCCCCGAATCCCACGCCGCCAGCTTCGCACTGATCGCCTACGCCAGCGCCTATCTCAAGGCCCACCACCCGACCGCCTTCCTGATCGCGTTGCTCAATGCCTGGCCCATGGGGTTCTATTACCCCGCCACGCTGATCAAGGATGCGCAGCGTCACGGTGTCGAGGTTCGCCCCATCGACGTGAACCACTCGGGGTGGAAGTGTCGGTGGGAGGAAGGGGCCTCGCCTTCCTCCCACCCGGGCTTGGGGCTCGGGGCTTGGGCTCCACCACGAACCCAGGACCCAGGGCCCAGGACCCAGGACCCTGTCGGTGCTGCCCGACTCGGTCTGCGCTTCGTCAGGGGCCTCCGCAAGGAGTCCGGTGAAGCCATCGAGTGGGCCCAGGAGCGTAGAACCTTCTCCAACGCCGACGATCTGGTGCGACGCTGCCGACTGCGGCGCGAGGAGTTGGATGTCCTGGCAGAGATCGGGGCTTTGGCCTCTCTGGGCGCCACCCGACGCGGCGCTCTATGGCAGGTAGCCCGCGCAGCCCGCCCCGCCGGTCCCCTCTTCGAGGGAAATGGTCCTGGGCAGTGGGACCCGGGGCTTGGGCTCCCCCACCCACCCAGGACCCAGGACCCGAGTCGGGAGGGAGAAGGCAGAGCCTCTCCCCTTCCAGAAATGTCCCCCTACGACGAGACCCTCTCCGACTACGCCGGAACCGGGATGACGACCGGGCCCCATCCGCTGGAGCATCTACGTGCGAGCCTGAACCGACAGGGAGTCACCCCTGCTGCCGATCTGCACTGCGTTCCCAATGGTCAACGGGTGCGGACGGCGGGGGCTGTTACCGTGCGCCAAAGGCCGGGAACAGCCAAAGGCATTCTGTTCCTCACGCTCGAGGACGAGAGCGGCATGTCCCAGGCCATCGTCATGCCCGCTCTGCTCCAAGAGCACCGGCAGCTCATCGTGCGCTCCCCCGGCCTCGTTGTCGAGGGCGTGCTACAGAAACGGGATGGGACCCTTTCCGTCAAGGCCGACAGGCTCTGGCGCCTTCCCGACCTCGCCGAGGCCCCCAGCCATGACTTTCGATGAAACCCCAACCACCCGCCCTGGGTTGAGGCGCCCGGCTCTCCGCCGGGAGTACTCTGAGGGCTTGGGGGTCGAGACGGCCGATCGAACCAGGGATCTCCCCCGTCTGCGGCCTCACCCGACCATGCCCCTCCGACGAGGGAGACCCATGGCCCGATCTACCACCTTCGAGACACAGCAAGAATCGGATTGCTGACTCACCCCTACGCCCTCAAGCCCCTAAGCCCCTACCACCCTCACCGGTGCCAGAGGGCCGTCCGGGTGGTTCGACAGGGGGCGCCGAGTCGAGCGCGGCGCAAGGTCTTTCATAGAGCACAGCAGATGGGGCGCGATGACGAGACGAGGTGGCGGCCCACCGTCGCAGTCTGAGTAGCCGACGCCGTCCCCCGGCGGACCACCCGGACGTACCTCCCGCAGATAGTGCTGATCAGCACAGTCCCAGGCTCAAAGGGCTCGTGACCTCTACCAGTGAACCAATTCACGGAAGTCTACGATCTCCGATGGTATGCTGCCGGCGATCTGGAGCCGGAATCGGGCGTTGCCCCGCTCCAACGCACCCTCGAGAGTCGAAGACACCATGAGCCTTGTCGGAAAGCTGGATGAAGTCGAGCTACCCGAGCTTCTGCATGCCATTGCCGACGCCAAGAAAACCGGCAAATTGAAGCTGACGCGGCGAGATCGCGAAGGGATCATCGTCTTCCGCGAGGGAATGATCGTCTACGCAGCCTCCAGTTCGGCACGGCAGACGCTAGGCAACCTCCTGCTGCTCCAACGCATCATCGACGAGACTCAACTCACCTCGGCCCTGGAGCTCCAGCACCTCGCTGATCACGAACAGCGCCTCGGCAGTATCCTGCGAGAAATGGACGCTGTCGATGAAGCGACCCTGGAGCGCATCGTCCACCAGCAGACCGAGAAGGTCATTCTCGAGTTCATGACCTGGAAGAGCGGCTTCTTCAAGTTCGACCCGGTCAAGCTCTCCGACTACGGTGAGATCGAAGTCGATGCCGCTGATTTTCTAATCAGGGAAGGCCTCGAAACCGACGCAGTCTTGTCGGAGCTCGCAGCACGTTTGGAGGAAGCAGATCTCGCGGAAACGGGCGAAATCGAGCTCGCTTCCATCGGGGCCGAGCCTTCGAATCGCGATCTCACTTCCCTGAAGTCCATCATGGGAGAGATCCGTTCACCCGAGTTCACTGGCGAGATAACTCAGAAGATCCTCAGCTTCGCCCAGGACCTTTTTGGCCGCGGCATCTTCTTCGTCGTGCGTCTGGACGGCTTTGGGGTCATGGGCCAATTCGGTATGGACTCGAGTGACGAGCAGGCCGAAACACGTCTGCGCCAGTTGATGATTCCGCTAGATCAGGCCTCGATTTTGAGCGAGGCGGCGGAACGCAAAGAGGCCGTCCTCGAGATTCTCTCCGACACCGAATGGAACCACAGCATTCTGGCTGCGCTCGGAGGGTCAGCGGACGGCGAGTCCCTTGCGGTACCGCTGACCGTCAACGATCAGGTCTTGCTCGTCTTGTACGGGGACCAGCTTGCAGAGGGTGCCAGTAGCGGTTGGCTGGAGGAACTGGAGCTTCTCATCCTCCAGGCCGGTCTGGCGATGGAGAAGAACCTGCTCTCCAAACGCATCGAGCACTACGAAGCGCTGCGTCGAAAAGAGTAGCTTCGGTTCCGGCTACTCGCTGGGGATTTCCATCCCCATGGTGTGGAAACCAGCGTCGACGTAAACGACCTCTCCAGTAATGCCGGACGACATCGGCGACAGCAAGAAGAGACCGAGCTGCCCCACTTCCTCGTGAGTGATATTGCGACCTAGCGGCGCCACTTCGGCGAAGCGGTTGAAGAGCTTCACGAAGCCCGGGATGCTACGCGCCGCCACGGTTCGGACCGGTCCCGCCGAGACTGCGTTGACACGCACGCCTTTGGGCCCCAGCTCGTAAGCCAGGTAGCGGACACTGGCCTCCAGGGCACTCTTGGCGATCGCCATCACGTTGTACTTGGGGACCACTTTTTCGGCTGCGTAGTAACTCAACGTGACGATTCCGGCTCCCTCCCCCAGTAGAGGCTCCGCCTTCCTGGCCACTGAGACCAGCGAAAACGCAGAGATCTCCAGTGCCATCAACCAGTCGTCCCGAGAGGTGTCGATGTATCGCCCCTCCATGGCGGCTCGCGGCGCGAAGGCGATCGCATGGACGATGCCGTCCAGGCCTCCCCAGCTCCCCTCGAGCGACGAGAAGGCCGCGTCGAGCTCCGCCTCGTCGGTCACATCGCACTGATACAGCAGCGTCCCAGGCATGTCGGCGGTCAGCTTCTCGAGCTCACCGCGCAGCCGTTCGGCCTGATAGGTGAATGCCAGCTCTGCGCCGGCCTCTCGAAGTTGGTCGGCGATCGCCCAGCCGAGGCTGCGTTTGTTGGCGACACCCATCACCAGGTAGCGTTTTCCTGAAAGATCGATCTTGATCATGGCAGGCGGTATCCTACCGCACGATGGCACGGCTCCATTCAGGAGCTATACCCAAGATGTGAGAAACTTCCGAGATTCGACAACCGGCTTCGGGAGTGCTCTGTCAACCGCACCAACTCCAATGGACTGACCACTAGAACTCTTTCCGACGTGCGAAGGATCTTCAATTTCTTTGTCCTCTTCCTGATCTGGGTCGGTACCCGGATCTTCTACCGCTTCGATTTTCGCTGGATCGAGCCCGTTCCCGAGCACCCATGGGGGCCCTACAAGGTGCTCACGATGCTCAATCACACAAGCCTTTTCGAATGGTTGTATGCAGGCGGGGTCCCACTCAGCTTCCTGTGGAGAATCTCGGGGCATGCCATGGTGCCAATCGCCGAGAAGACCATCAATCGACCATTGGTAGGTCGGTTCTTCAGGCTGTTGGCCCCGCACATGTTGCCTATCACCCGTCAGGCGGATCACACCTGGAAGGCGGTTCTGGACAGGGTCACTGAAGACGTCATGATCATCATTCTTCCCGAGGGTCGAATGAAACGAGCCGACGGTCTCGACCGGCACGGCAATCCGATGACCGTCAGGGGAGGTATCGCTGACATCCTCGCTGCGATTCCCGAAGGCAAGATGCTCATCGCCTACAGCGGTGGACTGCATCACGTCCAAGTGCCGGGTCAGCACTTGCCCCGCCCATTCCAGACCCTACGGATGAATCTCGAAGAAGTGGACATCCCCACCTATAGGGCGAGCTTCGAATGTAATGCCGACCCGCAGGAATTCAAACATCACGTCAAGCAGGATCTCTCTGCAAGAAGAGATCGTCACTGCCCGGTCGTCGAAGATGACACTCCAGACTGACGAGCTCCCAGCAGGCTCGCCGCTGCCGTAGCCAGCAGAATCAACAGTCCCCCCAGGCGCGCACCGAGTCCTGGGGTTTCGCCGTGAAGCAACCAGGCCCACAGCGGATTGAGCACAGGCTCGATCAACAGCAGCAGCGAGACCTCCAGGGCGGGGAGTCTCCCCAAGGCACGAGTGAAAATCACGTAGGCCAGACCGACCTGAACGACTCCGAGGTAGCTGATCAGCAGCCAGTTGGTGGAAGTGCTGGCGGCCACTGGGAACGCCATCGGCAAGCAGACGACCGCGGCGATGAGATTTCCTGCCACTACAGCCGCCACCGAGCCGCTTCGAGCCGCATTTTGATCACGGCCCAGCCATCGCAGTCCCACAACAACCAAAGCCCAGAAGAACCCGCCCAGCGCTGCCAGAAGATTGCCCACCATTGGTCGAGGGGCGCTTGCGGTAACAGGATCGACGTCCAAAAAGAAGAGACTCATCCCCGCCGCCAAGGCCGCCATGACCAGGAGATCACGCCTCCGAACAGGCTCCCGCAAAACGAGCGGTCCCAGAATCAAGATGTAAAGAGGTGCCGTCGAGTAGAGGAAGATCGTGCTCGCTGCAGTCGTGAGCTTGTTCGCCAGTACATAGGAGATCAGGGCCCCGGAATATGCAGCACCGACAGCCAGGGTCTTCCAGGTCCAGCCCCTACGAGCCGATGGCAGCATCAAGAGGAGGAATGCCGCTGCAATTGCCGACCGAAACGCTGCCACTTGCCAGCCCGTCATCGATATCGCCTTGATGACGGCGCCCCCCGTCGAAAAGAGCAGGGCCGTGATCAAGACTTCGAGACGGCCGATGGAGGCGGATTTTGGCATGACCCAGGAGCGCTGTTGCCAGGCAGCCCAGTTGTTTCGCCTTCGGCGCTCAGACCCTAGCCTCACCGAGCCCTTCAGTCCAGTGCCAACCTGCCAGGTGAGGCTAGAGGAGACTCGCTCAAAGCCCCTTTTTGTGGTACAACTTGACGACTCTGGGGGCCTCGAACAGCGGTTCCCGGGACACCCGAAAATCAACCGATCGACCCACTGGGCACGAGGACAGATCCATGCCGACAACTACCGCCGAATACGTTGAGCTCGAAGATCGCTACGGAGCGCACAACTACCATCCACTCGACGTCGTCATCACCAAAGGCGAGGGAGTCTGGGTCTGGGACGTCGAGGGCCGCAAGTACATGGATTGCCTGGCCGCTTACTCGGCAGTCAATCAGGGCCACTGCCATCCCAGAATCGTCCAGGCATTGATCGATCAGAGCTCGAAGATGGCTTTGACCTCACGGGCCTTTCGCAACGATCAGCTGGGCCTCTTCTACCAGCAATTGAGCGAGCTCACCGGATTCTCCAGGACCTTGCCGATGAACACCGGTGCCGAAGCCGTTGAAACGGCGATCAAGGCGGCGCGGAAGTGGGCTTACACCGTCAAGGGTGTGCCCTACAACCAGGCAGAGATCCTGGTCTTCAGCCAGAACTTCCACGGCCGGACGACAACCATCGTCGGCTTCTCCTCCGAAGAGCAGTACCGCTCCGGCTTCGGCCCCTTCGCGGCTGGTTTCACCTTGCTGCCGTATGGCGAGATCGAAGCCGTCAGAGACGCCATGAACCCGAACGTGGCGGCGATCCTGATCGAGCCCATCCAGGGTGAGGGCGGCATCATCATTCCACCTGATGGTTACCTTGCCGAAATCGCCAGCCTGTGCAAGGAGCACCGGGCTCTGCTGATGGCGGACGAAATCCAGTCAGGCCTCGGCCGCACTGGCAAGATGTTCGCCTACGAATACGAGAACATCAGGCCCGACGTCCTGATCCTGGGCAAGGCCCTCTCGGGCGGTCTCTACCCGGTTTCGGTGATGCTGGCCGACGACGAGGTCATGGATGTCTTTCAGCCCGGCGATCACGGCTCCACCTACGGCGGCAACCCTGTGGCAGCCGCGGTCGGACGAGCGGCGCTCGATGTTCTGGTCGACGAGGGCCTGGTCGAGAACTCGGCTACCCAGGGCCAGTACCTGCTGGAGCGACTGACGGCCGTCGAGTCGGAGCTCATCAAGGAGATCCGAGGTAGGGGCCTGTGGATCGGCATCGAGCTCCACCCCGAGGCCGGTGGTGCCCGGCGCTTCTGCGAGGCACTGCAGCAAGCCGGCATGCTCTGCAAGGAAACGCACGAGCACGTCATTCGGATCGCGCCGCCGCTGGTGATCAACCGTGAAGAGTTGGACTGGGCGATCGAGAAGGTGATCGGAGTTCTGACCGGCGATCGAGAGCTGCAGGCGACCACCTGAACTGGTACCTACCAGTCCATCGGTAGTTTGACCTTGCGATCGTCGCGGTCGACGTACAACACGTGGCCCATACGACGACCGTACAGGTAGAGGTTTCGCAAGATCTCCACGTCGTGCCGGCAGTACTCCTCGACCAGGTCGAGTCGGCCCTGCTTGACCCACTCCAGGCTCTGCAGCCCGTCTGCGGACTTGCTCACTCCCAGCGTTGCGTTGGCCAGGTGATCCAGGCTGAGCCGAAACCCCAGCTTCTTGTGAATCTCCTGGAGCAGATCGAGAGTCGGCAGCGTGCGCCGATAGTCGACACCGGTGTAGCCGGACAATACCTTGTAGTCGAATCGCGCGATGTTGAAGCCAACCACCAGGTCCGCACCCTGCAAACACTCGATGAGGGAACCGATCTCGGCCTCTCCGTAGCTCTCCATCCGGCCCTCTTCCAGATGGCAGACCACCCCGATTGAAACCAACATCTTGTGGGCGTTCTGCCAACCGCCGACATCAGCCGCCGACAGTTGCGTCTCCAAGTCGAATAGAACCGTCCCGCCTCCTGCCCCAGTTCGAGGTTGGCGTGCCCTCCGACTTGCCTTCACCTTGGGCAGCGTCTCGGGAGCTGCGGCCGGCAAGGCCGTAGACTCGACAGCCTCGCCACCTCTTTTGGTGGTCTCCTCTTCCCTGTCTGGCTGGGGATCCGGCTGCAAATCGATCTCCACAGCTTGCCCTACCGCTTCTCCATGCTTCGTCTCCAGGAGCCGCGTCAGCATGGTCAGGGCACCCACCTTGTCGAGAGGTCGATTGCCGTTGCCGCACTTCGGCGACTGAACGCACGACGGGCATCCCTCCCTGCAATCGCATCCCTCCAGGAGACCCACTACCCGACTGAGCAGCAATCGAATCTCCTCGAAGGCCCGGGCCGAGATCCCCACTCCACCAGCGTGGCCATCGTAGATGAAGACCGAGCCGGCTCTCACTTGGTTGTGCAGAGGGATCGAGATTCCGCCGATGTCTCCACGATCACAAACGACGGTCAATGGCATCAGCGAGATCGCGGCATGCTCAGCAGCGTGCAAGGCGCCCATGAAGTGCCGTCCGGCCTCTTTGAGCTCCGCCTCCAAAGCCCTGGGTACCGCCCACCAAAAGCCAACCGTCTCGAACTGCACCGGAGGCAGGTCCAATTCGTGCCGGTCGAGGACCTCACGGCTCTGAATCCGCTTGCGTTCGTATCCGACAATCCTCTCTGTCACCCTCAGACGCCCCAGCCAAACCTGCAATCCGCCGTCGTGGCTGGAGTCCAGAATCTCCAGGATGCGAGTATCCTTCTCCGTCAGCGGAACCGTGAAGTAGTCGACCCTCGTGGGCTCCGCATGTACCCTGCCTGCCTCGAGGTCCAGCTTCCTCACCAGGTACTGCCGTCCCGCATGCAGGTAGATCGCCCCGGGATGGCACTCGCGCAGGGCCCGAATTCCATCCACGGTACCGATCACCTTCTCGGTCTTCATGTCCAGGATTGCCGAGCCTCGATCCACCCCCCTCAAGCTGACCTGCCGTTGAGGCCTGCGGCGACGCGTGTAGAGCTCACTACCGTCAGCGGCCTCGATCAGATCGCGGGCGGCCAGGAGCTCGCCCACGAGAGGCGCGCGGCGTTCGAGGTAGGCGGCGTCGTTCTTCCGACTCAACGGCATCTCCGCAGCAGCGCAGACCAGGTGTCCGCGGCCGACGAGCTCGTTATCGGGATCCACGATCAACCGTTCGCAGGGCCGACCGACGAGCTCCTGCGGATTCTCGACGAAGTACTGATCCAGAGCGTCCGGCATGGCAACCAGGGCCGTAATGGACTCTCGGCCCGCACGGCCGACCCTCCCCGAGCGTTGCCACGTAGCCATGACGCTGCCTGGGTAGCCGACCAGGATGCAGGCATCGAGCCCACCCACATCGATGCCCATTTCCAGAGCCGAGGTCGAGATCACGCCGTCGAGGCGGCCTTCGAAGAGGTCGGCTTCGATTTGCCGCCGCTCCTCGGCGAGGAAACCAGATCGATAGCTCGCCACTCGCTGGGCCAGCTCCGGCTCCTGCCGGCGCAGCCACGAATACAGCAGCTCGGTAATCCGTCGCGCCTTGGTGAAAACGATGGTCTTGAGACCGGCCCGTTGCAGGGCCGCAAATAGCTGCAGCGTCGTTGTGTAGGGGCTCGACTCTGGCTGCAACAGGAGGAAGTGCCGCCCTTCGCGAGGTGCACCCGACTCCGAGAGCCATCGAAACTCCAGATCCGCAAGGTCCCGTCCAAATTCGTCGGCATTGGCGGCCGTGGCCGAGGAGGACACGAAGATCGGCTCGGCCCCCAGTGACCGACAGATCCGGCGCAATCTCTGGATGACATGGTGAAAGTGACTGCCGAAGATTCCCCGATAGGTGTGCAACTCATCGATGACGACCCATCGAAGGTCTTTCAGAAACCCCTCCCACTGCTGCCAGTAACTCAGGATTCCCAGGTGCAGCATGTCGGGGTTCGATATGAGAACGCGGGGGAAGTCCTGCTTGATCTTCTGTCGCTGGCTTCTTGGAGTGTCGCCGTCATAGATCTCGCACCTGGCGACACTGTCGAGCCCGCTGGCAGCCGCCAGGTCATTGAACTTCCCCTTCTGGTCCTGCCCCAGTGCCTTGAGTGGATAGAGAAACAGGGCCCGCCCCGGTCCTCCCCTGGCTGCTTCCTCGAGCACCGGTAGGTGAAACACCATCGACTTCCCTGAAGCAGTCGGCGTCGTGATCAGCACGTTCTCGCCGCCCCTCACCGCTTCGAGACCTTCCACCTGATGGGTCCACAATTGCTCAATTCCCTGGCCTGCCAGGGCCCGAGCGATGGGATCCGGGAGAGGGGGACTCAAGGCTCCGTACCGCGGCTCCGCAGCCTCCAGATAGAGGGTCTCCACCCACTGAGGCGCCAGGCGCCGATCGGATCGGAGCCCCTCGATCACCTCTGTCATCGACAGCACCATGGAGGGGGATCTTACCGCTCTGTTGTGATAAACAGTCTCATCATGAAGACCTCGACACCGGTTCGCATTGTCCTTGCCTGTCTACTGTTCGCTTCTGTATTCGACGGCTTTGCTGCCGAAGTTCTGGCAGCAGACTCGACCCCAGCTACGGCCCTGGTGATCCACGGTGGCGCCGGTACCATCGTCAAGGGGCAGATGACCCCGGAGTTGGAAGAGCAGTTTCGAGCCAAGCTGAAGGAAGCCCTGCTCGCCGGGCAAGAGGTCCTGCAGACAGGGGGCAGTAGCCTGGACTCGGTGGTCGCGGTCATCAAGATCCTCGAAGACTCACCCTTGTTCAACGCCGGCAAGGGCGCTGTCTTTACGGCGGACGGCCGCAACGAGATGGACGCGGCCATCATGGATGGCGCCACCGGCAAAGCTGGAGCCGTCGCCTTTGTGACCCGGGTCAAGAACCCCATCACCGCAGCCAGAGCCGTCATGGAGCACACGGAGCACGTCATGCTGGCTGGTGCCGGAGCCGACACCTTCGCCGTCTCTCAGGGCCTGGAGTTGGCTGAACCCGAGTACTTCTACACGGAGCGACGATGGAAGCAGCTCGAGAAGGCACGAGAAGAAGAGACGGCAGCGAAGACTGGCGACATTTCGAAAGATGCCTCGAGGCTCTATCTGGGTACGGTTGGCGCTCTGGCCCTGGACCAACAGGGCCGCCTGGCGGCAGCCACTTCGACGGGAGGCATGACCAATAAGCGCTTCGGACGTATCGGCGACACGCCCATCATCGGTGCGGGTACGTGGGCCGACCAGGACTGCGCAGTCTCGGCAACAGGACATGGCGAGTATTTCATTCGTTTCGCCGTGGCTTCCGACATCTGCGCTCGCGCCCGCTATCTCGGAATCACTGTCGAAGAAGCGGCCAAGGAGGTGATCTTCGAAGTCTTGCCAGCCGCTGGCGGCACGGGCGGAGTCATCACCCTCGACGGGCGTGGACAGAGCTCCATGCCCTTCAACACGGCAGGTATGTACCGGGGCTATGTGCACGCGGATGGCAACCCCACCATCCAGATCTACAAGTAGAATCAAGCCAGGTCAGGCGCACGACCCTGACCCAAATCACTGACGACAGGAGGAATACCATGCCCGTACGCAAAGCAAGTGCCGTCTGGAACGGCACCCTGAAGGAAGGCAATGGCACCATGAAGATGCAGAGCGGTGCCTACGAGGGAAAGTACTCGTTCGGCTCCCGGTTCCAGGAAGACCCCGGAACCAACCCCGAAGAACTGATTGCCGCGGCCCACGCAGGCTGTTTCTCGATGGCCCTTTCCGGGGGCCTCACCAAGTCTGGCTTCAACCCAGAACGGGTCGAAACCTCGGCCAAGGCCCACCTGGAGAAGGTCGGCGAAGGCTTCAAGATCACCCGCATTCAGCTGACCTGCCAGGCGAGCGTGCCTGGGATCGATGATGCGGCTTTTCAGGAGATCGCCGCTGGAGCCAAGGCCGGCTGCCCGGTCTCCCAGGCGCTGGCCGGCGTCGACATTTCACTCGACGCCCAGCTGGTGAGCTGACGAGCAGCTCGGAGGTCATACGAATTGGAAAGCACGGCGGGCCCATGGCCCGCCGTGCCTTGAATTTCAGCCTTCGCCGTGCAGAAACTCGGCAGCCCGCAACAGAGCACAGACCGACTTGCCATCACAGATCTCACCGCGGTGGACCATCTCGATGGCTTCAGGTAGTGACCTGGACTCGACGGTCAGCACTTCATCGTCTTCCAGGTCCTGCTGGGCAGGGCTCAAACCCCGGCACAGGTATAGCCAGATCCTCTCGTCGGTGAAGCCCGGCGTGGTCCAGATCCAGCCGAGAGAAAGCACCTCGGCCGGTTTCATCCCCACTTCCTCCTCGAGCTCTCGAGCGGCGCAGACCTCCGGAGCCTCTCCCTCATCGAGCTTGCCAGCTGGCACCTCGACCAGCCAGCCACCCGTCGCGTAGCGGTATTGCCTCACCAGGAGAACTTCTCCCGAGTCCGTCAACGGGACCATGGCCGCTGCTCCGGGGTGCCGGATGACCTCTAGCTCGGTAGATTTGCCGTTCGGCATCCTCACCTGGTCGACAGACAGATCCACGACCCGGCCTTTGAAGATCTCCCGACGACTCAGCAGCTCGGCTTCATTCATCATTTCCTCCCAGGTACAGAGTCCAGGCTGCTGCTACAGAATCCAGGCGTAACCGATCTTGAAGAAGAAGGTGCGGTTGGTCTGGGTGAGATCGACGTTCTCGACTCCGAGGTGGTTGTCCGAGTAGCCGGCAAAGAGCACTGTTCTCGCATTCAACTTGTAGGAGAACAACAGCTGTGTGAAGAGGGTCTCGGTTGTGGGTTCCACCTCGAAGGTGTAGAGATCGGGATTGCGCTCGATGTCTTGCCATTGGAAGATGCCGCGAACGAAGGTCCGCACATTGAAGTTGTAGATCAGCCTCAGCTGGCTCAGGTTGGCTTCGAACAGCTTGCCTCCCTCGACGTCCAGCTGCTGCAGGGTGTGATCCAGCCGGACATTGACGTGGCGGCCCAGCTTCGCCTCGAGGGCGGGATTGAGAAAGGTGTTATCGGCCGGTTGGTTGTTGGCGAAGTCGATTCCATCGCCCTTGATACCGTAGAACTCGAGCTTGATGGCGCCGCTGGGCTGAATCTCGATGCCCAGTTCCCCGAAGTCGAGATCCTCGTACAGAACGCCTTCGAAATACTCCTTGCGTCGACCCACAGAACCGGTGACGATGGATTGTAGGGGTCCAAAGAGCCTTCCGATGATCTCGAAATCTTCGTCCGTCAGCTGACCTTCATGGTCTTCGGTCCGCTCGCCCCTGACGATCACATCCCAGCGGTTGTACCAGTCGTCTTCCTCCGGAGCCCAGAAGCGTCGCATGATGAAGGCATCCGCCTCTTTGGTGTCGACGCGAGGCACGAAGCCGCTATCGAGACGAAATCCGGGGCCACGGTCCTCGTACTCGAACTCCCAGTACCACTTGTTCGAATCATGGGTGTAGGACAGCTGGATCGCATCGTCGGTGAAAGCCTCTTGGGGCTGTCCGAACTCCTCGGCGACAGCGTCTGCGTAACGAGTGTCCGAGTATAGGTACTGAAACACGATGGTGTCCTTGTCGCCGATTCGAAACAGACCATCGATGCCGCCTACCCGATTGTGGTAGTCATCCTCGCCTTCCCTGCCGGTGTAGATCACTCCGAGAGAGGAATTGGCTCCGACATCCCTGCGGTAGCGCAGCACACCACTGGTGACCGATTCGTCCAGCAGTGTCGAATCGGTCCTCTGGTTAGAGGGAAACAGGAGAACATTGACCGTGTCCTCGGCCGCGAAAAGCCCTATGGCGTTGCGCTTCTGCTTGCCCGTCAGCTTGAGGCCCCAATCGGGAGCAACCACCGTTCTGGTGTAAACGGCATTGATCGGCGTCGCAAAGACGTCGACGCCTTCAAGGAAGAAGGGGCGCTTCTCTTCGTAGAAGAGAGCGAATCGCTCGTTGATGGCCAGCTGCGCCACATCGGCCTCGACCTGTGAGAAGTCCGGGTTGAGGGTGCCGGTGAGCACCAGGCTTGGGGTGATGCCCCAACGGACCGTGATCCCAGCCTCGACGTCCTCCTCGCCATCCTCCAGACTGCCGTCGGGGAACTCATCCAACTCATCCGTGCGAGAAGCGGTCACCGTCGGATCGAACTCCAAGTTGCGACCCGGCTTCAGTCCCTGCAAGCCCGTGACCTTGTTGAACTGGCAGATGACGCAGCTCAGGTTGCGGTCCCGACCCGCGTTGTTCATGCGGTGCCGACTGCTTCGGGGATACGACCGACCGACGTCGATGCCCCAGGTCTGGACTTCCTGTGTCGATTGAAATCGCAGCTGGTTGAAGGGAAACGCGATCTCCACTTCATAGCCGTCGGCGGTAATTCGCCCCTTCGAATCCCAGATCATGTCCCAAGACCAGTCTTCGATCCCTTCCACCTCGCTGCTGAAGGCGTCGGCCTGGACGCCCAGAGGGTTGACCCGAAACTGGAACGCCCTGCGCCCATCGTTGAAGGTATCCAGCTGCACGATGACGTAGTCGTCTTGGACAAAGGTGTTGATCTGGTCGCGGTCCATCAAATGCGCCCGAATCTGCTCAGGATTGGGATCGAACGCACGAAATGCGACGTAAAGAGCCCGTTCACCGAACGTGACCAGCACCTCGGTCTCGACCGGTGGTTCTAGATTGTTGCCAGGGAACCACTCGAACTTCACGGGGAGAACCGCCGCGTCCTGCCAGGCCTGCTCATCCAGAATCCCGTCCACCTTCACCTCGGAAGTCGCCGCTCGCAGCTCGTAGACGATCTTCTCCTTGGTAACGACTTCGCCCGCTTCGGAATCCTCTTGAGCGAACAAGGGTGTCCAACCCATCAGGCAAACGACGACCAAGATCAGGTAACGACGCTGAAACATGGATCTCCCCTCCGAAGAGCCTCCTCCATCGACTACATTCGGCTTCAAAACTGTATACGCAAACCAGCGGACTTTGTTAGGTCGTCTTCCACCCCTGAACCACTATCACCCGGCAAACGAGTCCCGCAACCTGACCTGAAGCGGCTGGCGCCCCTGCCAGCCGACGGACCGAGATTCACCTCGCATTCCGATAGCATCAGGTCATGGCCGGTCGCTCCGACAGCCCCGACAAGGACACGCTCTCCCTGGCCCTCCGGTTGCTGGCCAAGGAGATCGGCAGCCGAATCCGACGACACCCGTCGGGACATCTGCTCGAAGGCGGAGACGAGACGCTCGAGGTGCGACTCCAAGTCCCAATTCACCAGCGCAAAGGCTGGCTGGAGAACGCCCGAGACGACGCGGCTGACGCCTTGAGCCACGGCCTGAACGAGATCCTCGTGCATCGCTCGGTCTTTCTTCCGGGGCATCTCTACTGTCTGCGCTGTGCCAGTGCAGCCTGCGACCACTCGATACCAGCAACCGGACAGGAGGTCTTTGCCGGTTACGGTCCAAGTGGATTGCCCCGATTCCTGGACTTCGGCCAGTGGTTGCTGGAGCAAAAGGACCCCAGGGTCGATCAGCTCTACAAGACTCCGCGCCGACTGATCGCGCACACCACCTCGGGACCGGAGCTGACGAGTCACCTGCTCCCTGCCTTCCAGGACGCCGACTCCGGCTATCACATCCACGGTCAAGTCGCGGCAGGCTGGTATTCCTTCCCCACCATCCGCGGATTGGAAGAGACGCTGGCCCTGACTTTCCAGATCGTCTCCTCCCAGCCCCCGAAGGGGCAACGCCGGTTCGGCCTCAACCTCATCGGTGTCGCTCCAGACGATCAGCCGCTCGAAAATCTCTTCGACCGCACCGGCGAGTTGCCTTGGATGCGATCCGCCCGCTGGGCACAGGAGGCCTTACGCCAGATCGAGCACACCGTGGCGAGAGCCCGCACCATCGACGAGGGCCAACTCGACGAGAGAATTCAGGGCCTCCTCTCTGGGCTGGCCCGTCGCCTCGAAAGGCGGGATCGGTCCAGGCGCCGTCGAACCGGCCACGCTGAACATCGGCACCGTCAAAGAGACCGACCCACCTGGAAGGCTCTGTCGGATCTAGCCGCAGCCAGCGACGAGGATCTCCTCTTCGACACCCGCAGAAGAACCCTGATCGTGCTTGGTGAGCGGGGTCGCGCTCACGTGTTCAACCGGGCCGGCAAGCTGGTGACCTCCATTCGCTATTCGCCGGCTTCCATCGAGCGCCGGCGGCAGAAGCGACTGTGGCGCTCAGCCACCGACGAAGAGATTGCTGCGCTGCGTGAAGTGGCCCTCTCCAGTCTGGAGAACGATCAGCAGGCCTTGGAGGAGTGAGCCCCGTGCTATCTTTTCCTCGACCCTTCTCGCCATGCAGAAGATTCTCGACAAACATCAGACCGAGCTACTGATCGAGGAGCGTCGCCTCCTCGGTGATCTGCACGTCTCCCTGGTGCGCTCTGCTGCCAGCCGAGAAGATCAAAGGACTCTCGAGCGCTCGATTCGCCAGCTCGACGACCTGTTTCTGCTCGTTGTCGTAGGCGAGTTCAACGCTGGCAAAAGCACCTTTATCAACGCCCTGCTGGGGCGCCAGGTGCTGCCGGACGGCGTCACACCGACCACCACCCGCATTCACCATCTCAAGTACGGCGAAGCCAACGGCGATTCGGTCGGTGAAGAGGGCATTGAAGAGATCACCGCACCAGTCGAGATCCTCGATGAGGTGCACATCGTCGACACACCCGGTACGAACGCCCTCGACCGGGATCACGAGGCCATCACCTCCGATTTCGTGCCGCGAGCCGACCTCGTGCTGTTCGTGACCTCTGCCGATCGCCCCTTCACCGAGAGCGAACGGAACTTCATGAACGGGATTCGTCAGTGGGGCAAGAAACTGGTCTTCGTCGTCAACAAAATCGACATCCTGCGGAGTCAGGAAGACCTCGAGCAAGTCGTCGACTACGTGAGAGAGAACGGTGAACGCCTTCTGGGGTTCGCTTCCGAAGTCTTCCCGGTCTCTTCCCAACAGGCGCTCAGTGCGAAGCTGCGGCCCACAGTGGACGAGGAGCTTCTCGCCCACAGCCGCCTACCCTCTCTGGAGAGCTTCCTCCTGGAGACGCTCGATGAAACAGAGCGCATCCGGTTGAAACTCCTCAATCCTCTCGGCGTCGGCCGGCATCTCGCGGAGACCTACTCCGATGCCACGGTGAGCCGGTTGGAGGTCCTGGCCGAGGACTTTGAAGCCATCGACCATGTCGAGCGCCAACTCGACCTCTATGGGCAGGACATGGCCCGCGAGTTTCGCTACCGCCTCACCGATGTCGACAACATCCTGCTCGAGTTCGAGCGCCGCGGCATGGAGTACTTCGATGAGACGCTGCGGCTGCCCCGAGCCTTCGACCTGATGAACAAGGCCAAGATCAAGGCCGACTTCGAACGCCAGGTCATTGGGCGGGCGCCACAGCAGATCGAGACGAAGGTCAACGAGATCATCGACTGGATGGTCGAGGCGGAGCTGCGCCAGTGGAAAGGGGTCTCCGAAAGCCTCTCCAAGAGGCGGGTCGAGCACGACAGCAAACTGGTTGGAGAGATGGGCACCTTCGAATACGATCGCCAGACCCTCCTGGAGACTGTCGGCAGGGCCGCCCAGGATGCAGTGGATGGCTACAGTCGGGTGGCGGAGATCGATCGCATGGCCGAATCCGTGCGAACCGCCGTCGCTGGCACTGCCATCATCGAGGTCAGCGCCCTCGGGCTCGGAGCCATCATCACACTGATGGCCACCACCCAGCTGGCCGACGTCACCGGATTGATGGCAGCCGGAACACTCGCTCTGCTGGGCCTGTTCGTGTTGCCGGCTCGCCGCAAGAGAGCCAAGAAGGAGCTCAGCAAGAAGATCCTCGTGCTCCGGGAGAAGCTCATGAGCTCCCTGACCGAGCAGTTCGATCGGGAGGTCGAGCGCGCCCGTCACCGCATCGAAGAGGCGATCGGTCCCTATACGCGATTCGTCAGGGCAGAGCGCGAGAAGCTAGAAGAGCTCGACAGCGCGCTCGGAGAGTCGAAGGACTCGTTGGCGGGACTGCAGGTCGAGATCGAGAAGCTCTAGCTCCCCAACCAAGCTCGTTCCCTAGAGATGTGCCGCGATGGGAGCCGATTCACCGGCCCGAACCGCTACACCCATCGCCTTGACCATGGGCAGAACCCTGAAAGCGAAGTGGATCGCCGCCTGAATCTTGTTGTGGTAGAAAGCGGCCTCTTCATCGTCGCTCAGCAGGGCTGCGAGAGCATCCCCATCCTCGGCATCGACGCTCTTTGCCTGCAGGATCTTCTCGAGCTTGGCCTTCGCAAGATTGGCCTGCTCCAGCAAGAAGTTACCGGCCAGAGTCGTGCCAACCATGTCGAGCATCGGCACCGCATTCAGCATCAGCGACTGCATCATGTCGGGGCGTTGTGAGACCTCCCCCACGGTCTCCTCGACTTGCTTGACCGCCTTGCCGAGCCGCAGCGCTGGCCCCCCGAGCAGCGAGTCCCCACGCAGGTTCTTCACTGTATTGCCGACTCGAGCCAGAAGCTCGCCGAACGGCTTGCCCTCATGGGACGGGATCTTGCGCGCGACGAGATCGAGCGCCTGGATACCGTTGGTGCCTTCGTAGATGGAGCCGATCTTGGCATCCCTCAGATACTGCTCCGCCGGATAGTCCTTCGTGTAGCCATAGCCTCCAAAGACCTGCAGGCACCACTCCGTCACCCTGAAGCTCCAGTCGGTGCACCAGGCTTTGCAGATAGGGGTTAGCAGCTCACTAATGGCCTTGTAGCTCACCGCCTCTTCTCCATTCAGTGCGCGGGCCATATCCTGGTACAGGGCGGTCTGGAGTAGAAGAGCCCTCATCCCCTGCACATAGGAGTCGGACAGCAGCAGCAGACGACGCACATCGGGGTGCTCGACGATGGCAACCGGGCCGGCGTCGCGTGCCCCACTCCAATGCCGACTTTGGACCCGTTCGCGAGCGTATGCCTGCGCCGCCTGATGGGCTGCTCCTGCCACGGCCACACCCTGCAAGCCCACTTCCAGCCTGGCGGCATTCATCATCGTGAACATGAGCTTCATGCCCTTGTTCTCTTCGCCTACCAGAAAGCCTTCGCAGGCCCCATTCTGCCCGAAGAGCATCGAGCACGTGGGTGAACCGTGGATGCCCATCTTGTGCTCGATGCTGGCGCACTGGACGTCGTTCGGCTCGCCCAAGCTGCCATCGGGGTTGACTCGATATTTCGGCACGATGAAGAGGGAGAGACCCTTGGTTCCGGGCTTCGCTCCCGGAAGCCGAGCTAGCACCGCGTGGATCACGTTGTCCGTCAGGTCGTGATCGCCGTAGGTGATGAAGATCTTCTCACCGGAGATGAGATAGCGCCCGTTCTCCTGGGGCTCCGCCTTGCTCGTCGAAGCTCCGACATCAGAACCTGCCTGCGGCTCCGTCAAGCACATCGTGCCGGTCCACTCACCGGAAAACAGCTTGTCGCAGAAGAGCTCGCGCATCTCGTCGGTACCGAACTCCTCGACGAGCTCACCAGCACCACGCGTCAGCATGAGAACCAGCGCCAAAGAGAGGTTGGCACCGGAAAAGAACTCATTGACCGCCGTGCCCACGACGACCGGAATGCCCAGACCGCCAAACTCCGGATTGTTCGTACAACCAATCCAGCCGCCCTCCGCGACCGTCTTGTAGGGCGCCTTGAATGACGAGGGAACCTTGACGACTCCATCTTCGAGAGTAGAGCCCTCTTGATCTCCGTCTTCGTTGGTCGGTGCAATCTCTTCTTGTGAGATTTTGAGAGCCTCCGCCAGGACCATCTCGAGGCTATCCCGATCCCAGTCCTCGTACATTCCCTTGCCCAGCAGTCGCTCGGTGGGCAGCCAATCGAAGATCTGAAACTTCACATCCCTGAAATCGACGTTGTAGTCCACGTTTACCTCCCGCGCCGAGAGTTGGCCTCGCCCCCTGCGGACGACCGCTCCCGCTTTCAAGCCCGATTCTACCCGTTTTCGCCGCTATGCGGCATGACGATCTTCACTGCGTCTTCATCCGGGTGCTTGCATCTTTGCACCAGTTGTGAGACAACACTTTTCCGTGCGCCGGTAGCTCAATTGGATAGAGCACCAGACTTCGGATCTGGGGGTTCGGGGTTCGAGTCCCTGCCGGCGCGCCACTCAACTCCCTCAAACTAAGACATTTACATCGATTCTTGGAGTCGGCCTCAGACCCCCAAATCGGCGATTTGGTGCGCTATTGGTGCGCAGGCAGGGATTGCGGTGGGCTTGATGCGCCAGCACCTGCTGTTGGAAGACCGGCCCTCCGCTCGAGTTCTTCCCATCGAAATTCGAGATGTTCACGAGGCCGGCGCTCTTGGTTTCATGCCAAGAATGTTCGTTCTCGCTACCCTTCCTCACAGCCAGACGAAGGCAAATCAGTTCGAGAGAGTGAACGGCCGATACTCGCTGAGGCTCGAAGCCCGGCGCTTGGTGTCGGTACTTCAGACGCAGCTTCCTGACTCACACCTGAGAGTAGTTCTCCAGTTCTACCCTGTCGCTCGCGTTCGGCAGACTGACGGGGGCTGTACCTACGCCCTTCTCCACCTCACGTCCCACCCACTAGAGGACCTCACCCGCCCCTTACCACTCAGCCTCACTGCGGTATCATCACGAGGCGATGAACCGGGCAGTACTCGAGATCGACCAACGAAAGCTCGCTGAGCTGTGTCGGCAACATGGCATTCGCCGCTTGGCTGTCTTCGGATCGGCTGCGCGGCGCGAACTGCATCCAGACAGCGACATTGACCTGCTCGTCGAGTTCATCCCGGGGCACAACGTAGGCCTGCAATTCATCGCTATACAGGATGAACTGTCAAACCTGGTCGGGCGAGAGGTCGACCTGAACACACCCGGGTTCCTCAGCCCACACTTCCGCGATCGCGTGACTGCCGAAGCGATACCCATCTATGAGGCCGCCTGAAGACAACGTTCTCCTTCGCGACATGCTCGATCACGCCCGCCGGGCAGTTGAAGCGGTCGCAGAGAAGGATCGATCAGATCTCGACTCTGACCTGATCCTGGCTGCAGCCCTGGAGCGCTTTGTCGAGGTCATCGGCGAGGCTGCGAGCAAGGTCTCACCTTCGACCAGGGCGAACTCGCCCGAGATTCCCTGGAAGGAAATCATCGGCATGAGGAATCGTCTGGTACACGGCTACGCCGCGGTGGACCATGACATTGTCTGGAATGTCGTGTCGACTGATCTGCGCGAGATGATCGATGCTCTCGAGCGGACTCTCGCTGACTGATTCCCAGGAGGCTTCTTCATCAGGCACGGCTTTCTGCCCCCATCTGCATTGGACGAGGAAGAACCATGACGACCCTTCGATGCACGGCGAAGCTCCTCAAACGGCTGGGAATCCGAGATCCAGGCGAGCCGCCCCCTCCAGAGAATCGGCTGGGAGATTGGTTCGCAAACATCGTCTACACCCCGCAGGGGCACTTTCTAATCCTGGTCAGCGAGCGGTCCCTGCTCCCGATCGTCACGACAGCTCGGGATCTCGACCATTTTGAAAAGCGATTCCTGAGACTTCTCACAGACGTGCTCCTCGCGCTGAAGGTTCCGCAAGAGGCTATCGATCGCGAGTTGTCCCTGATGGATCCAATGTACTACGGACGGACAAACAGCCGCGTGGTGCTTGGATCGATGACCGATTTCACCCACATGACCAGGGACATTCTGGCCACCGAGCCCGAAATGACTCTGCTCGAGTTGTCGCTGTTCCTGGCCCACTCGCCCTGTAGACCGCTCGACATGAAGCAACCCGAGGTCGTCGCACCTGAACTACTACTGAATCCTCTGGGTTTCCGAGTTTCTGACGGCGGGAAGCCCTAGCTCAGCTTTGCCGAAACGGTCCCAGGGGCTCAAGAGAACCTTCTGAGAAGTCCCTGAACCCCCCTGCTTCGGATCTGGGGGTTCGGGGTTCGAGTCCCTGCCGGCGCGCCAAGCAACTCCCTCAAAACAGGACATTTGCCGTAAGGTCAAGTGGCGACACTAGACACCTCCAGCTCACATGGTCCATCCACGGTCCATTGGTATGTGCAATCTCCTTGTCCGTATCGTAAACCCCGTCTGGCCGATTATGCGCGGGATTGGGCTCCGATCCTTCGATGGGCGCACGCCGACTGGCCCGTGCCAGGGTCGGAGCGGTGACTTCTGCGGGCCGCGTTCGGGGCTCGGGCGCAGCGGTCCAGCTTTGGGGCGGGCTAGAGGGCGCTGATCTCGGAGAGGCGGTCCAGTGGTCAGGCCGCCCGGCGTTCGTAGCGATGATGGAGCCCACCGACTTCGGGTAGCTCGATGACCTCACCCATCGCCGGTGGCTGGATGTCTGTCGGGTTGGGAGCATCTTTGTTCAGGAAGAGGTGGATTCTCGAGCGCTGGTAGTAGGCGAAGTGGGTGCCGAGGACGTGGCGCGAATGTGCCTCTCCAAGGACGATTACGTGATCGAGGCACTCGCGCCGGACAGAACCGATCAGGCGCTCCCCAAAGTGGGTTTGTAGTGGCCATCAGGCGGATGAGTCTCAAGAGCTCTGGATCGACTCGCGGTCTACCCGGCTGGCGACGAGACTTCCGAGCCCAATATCGCCGGAAACCCTCGCGATGCCAGCGAACGACGGTTGCCGGGAGAACGAGGACAAGCGATTGTCTCCAACAGTCCCAGAGAGACCGGAGCCAGGTGCAGAGAAAGCGATCAGCTGGGCGAAAGCGGGGACGGTTACCCGAGCGCGTCAGGACAGCGAGCTGGTGTCGAAGTGCCAGGTTCTCGAGGACGAAATCTCGCCGAACCTTGAGGGCAGATCGGAGCGTCCTCACGATCGTGAAGAAGATCTAGAGCATCAGCTCAGTCAGCCGGCGATCACTGCAGGGTGTCAACGATTTCGTTGGGCGGATGGGGTTCTGGCGCCCTACAGGGCCTTGCGCCCTCCCATGCGGGGGCTGGAAGTTCTACAATCGGTCTGCAGACATGATCGGAAAGACTCTCTCGCGGTACAAAATCGTTGCGAAGCTCGGTGAGGGTGGGATGGGTGAGGTCTATCTGGCCGAGGATACGGAGCTCGGCCGGGAGGTTGCACTGAAGATCTTGCCGCCGATGGCCGAGGAGAGCCCGGAGCGCTTGGAGAGGTTTCGGCGCGAGGCGCGGGCTGTGGCATCGCTCAATCATCCCAATATCGTCACGCTGTTCAATGTGGAAGAGGCCGAGGGACGGCGTTTGCTGGTGATGGAAAAGGTCGAGGGCAGGAGCCTCGATCGGGTTCTGCCGCCGGGTGGAATGCCGCTGGCCGAGGTCTTTGCGTATGCCATTCCGCTGGCCGATGCCTTGGCGGCAGCGCACGAGAAGGGCATCACCCATAGGGATTTGAAGCCAGCCAACGTCATGGTCACCGCCGACGGCAATATCAAAGTTTTGGATTTCGGGCTCGCTAAGCTGGCGACGGAAACCTCGCCGACTACATTTTTGGATGTGGCGACCGAAGCGCTGACGCAATCGGCAGCGCTGACCGGCGAAGGCACTGTCATGGGCACCGCGCCCTACATGAGTCCCGAGCAGCTGAGCGGTAAAGAGGTGGACTCGCGCACCGATATCTTCTCGTTCGGCATCTTGCTCTATGAGATGGTCACCGGTCGGCGACCCTTTCAAGGCGACTCGGGGATCGAGCTAGCTTCGAGCATCCTGAAGGACACGCCGTCCTCGGTGGTCGAGATGCGGGCCGATCTGCCGCGCCACCTGGCGCGGATCATTCAGCACTGTTTGGAGAAAGACCCGGAGCGGCGCTACCAGTCGGCCAAAGACGTGCGCAATGAGCTTGAAGGGCTCCGCGGCGAGGTCGACTCGGGGCAGCTCTCGACGACCACCGGGACACCCGTGCTCCAGGGAGCTGCGGCGAGCGGGCCCGTTTCGAGCGCTCCAGGGCCACCTGTGAGTGCACCAGCGTCTGCGGTCAGCGGCGGCGCGACGGTTGTGACTGATCCGGCTTCGTCCGTCGCCGAGGTCCCGGCGCAAGTTAGTGGACCGCAGCCAGAAGCGAGGCGTCCGTGGGGTCTGCTCGGGGCAATCGTCGCAGCAGCGGGGATCCTCGTTGTGGGAATCTTCTGGTGGCAGGGCCGGCAAACATCGGCTCCAACCGAGACCACCGATGCGGTTGCAGTCGCAGCTGAAGAGCAGGATCCGCGCTCTGTTGCCGTGCTGCCGTTTGCCAATCTCGGCGCGAACGCCGAGCTGGATTATCTGCGACTGGCGGTGCCTGATGAAATCACGACGGCCTTGAGTCGCGGCTCGGGTCTGTCGATTCGCCCCTTCTCGACCACCTCGCGGCTCGATACCGCGGGAACAGATCCCTTGACCCTCGGGCGAGAGCTTGGTGTTGCCAACGTGGTGACGGGTCAGTATCTCAAAGAGGGGGATCAGCTGAGACTGACGCTCGAGGCTATCGATGTCGATGGCAATAGCGTGGTCTGGCGAGACAGTGTCGTGGTTGGATGGCAGGAGCTCTTGTCGCTCCGCCAAGCGGTGGCCGAGAGGGTGGAGCAGGGATTGATGCCGATTCTCGATCCCGGCGCCACGCTGGCGTCGACCGGTACGTTGCCGACCAACGAGGAAGCGTACAATTTCTATCTACGTAGCCTCTCGATGAGCTCGGATCCCGCTCCGAATAGCGAGGCTTTGGCCCTGGTGGAGCGGGCCGTCGAGCTCGACCCGAACTACGCGCCAGCCTGGGGAGAGCTGGCCAATCGCCTGCATTTCTACGTGCTTTACGGCGGCGGTACATTCGAGGACAGTGACAGGGCCATCGAAGCTGCCCACCGGGCCTTGGAGCTCGATCCCGAGCTGATCGAGCCACAAGTGCGGGTCATCATGATCGATATCGAGCGTGGTGAGCTGGCCAAGGCCTACAGGGCCGCGAGTCAGTTGATCGAACAGCGCCCAAGAGTTGGCCGGGTCTATTTTCTCCGCGCCTACCTTTTGCGCTATGCCGGTGCGATCGAGCAATCGGTGCGGGATTGCGATACGGCCCTCGGTCTCGACCCGAACAACCCAGGCTTTCGATCGTGCGGCATCACCAACTACCTGGCGAGTCGCTACGATCGGGCCGAGCAGTTCCTCGATCTGAGTCCTGGCAACGACTTCTACTTTGGCAATCTGGCCGTCGTTCGGATACGGCAAGGGCGCCTCGAGGAGGCGCTGGAGCTGTCACGGAATACGAGCTATACCATCCTGGCAGCGAGTCTCGAGCCCGTTTTGGAAGATCGGACCATGGCGCCGGAGGTACTGCAGCAAGAGATGGGTTTCACGGACCTCCTCAATGACGTGGAGCAGGTCCACTGGAATGCGGCCATTTTTGCTTTCGCCGGCGAGCACGAGGTCGCTCTAGAGTTGTTGGAGCGGGCGATCGATGGGGGTTACTGCTCGTACCCGCACATCGATACCGATCCTCTGATTGCCAGCCTGCGCAATGATCCCGAGTTTGCCGAGGAGTGGGCCGACGTCCGCGCCGCCGGCAAGGCATGCCACGAGCGTTTTCTCGCCGAGACCAGTAGCGGCTAGTGGCTGACCCTCGGTTGTCCCTGTCGTTTTCTCATCCGTCCAGTAGACAGCAGCCTTCACACCGGTAGCGGATATCCTCTCCGCGTGATGATTCGCCTTCTTGGAGTGTTCCTCCGGTCCACATCTTCAGCCTTCCGAACTCGACGTCACCTCGTCCTCGAGAACCTGGCTCGACGCCAGCAGCTCTCGGTCTTCCTGGCCACTGCGCACCTGTTCATGGGGCCTATCCTGTGTGAGGTCTTTGCCAAGCATGGCGCCACCATGATCTCGAGTACCGACCCCCTGCTCATCATTTCACCCCACCCGCACCAGAAACCGCTCATGCCGGTGAATTCAAATCCGGTCGCCACACCCGCCTAGCGAGGCCCGAGAAGAGAAGCTGAAGCGTGTCCGACCGCTCAGCTGATAGTCTACCGCCCCGTTCGATTCTGGCTGAGCGGGGTGTCGAAGGGGAAAGATCAGGGCGATGAACACTCTTCAACCCATACTCCGCGCCGCAGTATGCCTGTGCCTGGTGTTTGGCCTTGCCTGCGGGAGCACCGACCGCGAGGAGAGCAAGCCGACACTGGCACCCCTGGTAGAGGCGGTTCAGTCTCGCGTTGGTGCACTGCCAATCGAGGTGACGGTGCCCGGCGTGGTCCGAGCCCGCAATCAGGTGGCGATCCGTCCAGAGATGGAGGGCCGAGTCGTGGAAGTCCTGGTCCGCAGCGGCGAGGTGGTCGAACGTGGCCAGCCTCTGGTTCGTCTGGACGAAGTCGAGGCCCGCGAACGGCTGCGACAGGCCGAAGCCAATGTCCGTCTGGCGGAAGCAAGTGCGGCGGCGGCCAGAGCCCGGGTCGTGGAGCTCGAGGCACGGGTGGCCAGGACCCGAACCCTGGCGGCTGAGGAACTGATCAGTGAGCAGGAGCTCGAGACGCTCGAAGCTCAGCTCGACACCCTTCATGCCAGCACCGACGAAGCCACGGCACGCGTCGAGCAGGCGCAGGCTACAGCCGTAGAGAGGCGTTCCTCCAGAGCCAAGACCGTTGTACGCGCTCCGGTTTCCGGCCAACTCGGCGAGCGTCGCGCCGAAGTGGGAATGTTGGTCGACTCCGCAGATATCCTCTTTGTGATGGGCGATCTGAACGAGCTGATTGTCGAAGTCGATCTGACCGAAGCCATGCTCTCCCGTGTCGAAGTGGGCCAGTCGGTGGAGATCGCAACCCGCTCGGCGGCAGCTGAGCCGATCCGGGCTTTTCTGTCGCGCATCTCCCCCTTTCTTGCCGCGGACAGCTTTACGACCCTGGGTGAGATCGATGTCGACAATCGCGCCGGCGCACTGAGGCCAGGGATGTTCGCCACCGTGCGCATTCTCGTCGGTCAGAGCCAGCAGGCGATCCTCGTGCCGGTGGGCGCGGTCTGGGAGAATCCGGCTTCTGGCCAGCGTGGAGTCTTCGAGGTCCAGGAAGCGGCAGGCCTCGAAGAGCCTGCCGAAGCCGATACCTGGAGCGCGGAGACCGTCTATCGGGTGGTGTTTCGGCCGATCGACATCCTGGCTGAGGGCCGCGGTGCCGCGGGAGTTACCGGCATCGCGGCGGATGCCTGGGTCGTGACCGTTGGGCAGCACCTCTTGAACGAGCAGTCGGAGTTGGCGGCGAAGGCCGCCGGTCCAGACTCCGATGAAGGTCCGAAGGGCGTCGGCACAGCAGTTGCTCGCATCCGCCCGACAAGCTGGGATCGCGTTATGGAGCTTCAGGACCTGCAGGACGAGGACCTGCTCGAGAGCTTTCTCGACAAACAGCGCACGATAGCCGCTGCTCTCGGGGCCGAGATCCCCGCGAGCGAAGCAGGTGGTGGAACAAGTCCTCGAGGAGGCCGCTGCCAAGAGACAGAAACCGGTGGAGCCATGAAATGCGCTTGACCGAGGTCTCCATCCACCGGCCTGTCGCCACGACGATGGTCTTTCTCATGCTGATCGTCGTCGGGATCGTCTCGTTCCGCAGTCTGCCGATCGACCTGCTGCCGAAAGTGGAATTCACCCAACTGACCGTGCGGGTCGGCTATCCGAATGTCGGTCCAGAGGAAGTCGAGCAGATCATTACCGACCGGATCGAGAACGCCGTCGCCGGGCTACCCAACTTGGAGAGGGTGACTTCTCAGTCTGAAGAGGGCAGCAGCCGGGTCAGGCTCGAGTTTGCTCGCGGTACGAGTATCGACGAAGCGGCCAACGACCTGCGAGCAGCCCTCGACGGATTGCGGGATGACCTGCCTGTGGAGGCCTCTGCGCCGCGCGTTTTCAAGCTCGACCTCGACCGCGTCGAGGTGGTGAGCCTGGCTGTAACCTCGACGCGTGACCTCGAAGAGGTGACGCGACTGCTCGAGGATGAGTTGGCCCGCCGGTTCGAACAAATCCCCGGTGTGGGCGCCATCGACATTCGTGGAGGCGTCTATCGCGAGATCCGGGTCGAGCTCGACCGCGACCGCCTGCAGGCGACGGGTCTGACCGCACTCGATGTCGAGCGAGCCTTGGCGCGGGAGAATGTGACGCTCCCAACCGGCACGGTGAAAAGCGGTTTCAACGACCTCTATATCCGCAGCCTCGGGGAGTATCGGTCCCTCGAGGAGATCGCCCTCACCGTGGTCGCCACTCCTGGCGGTCGACCGGTGCGCGTGCGGGATATCGGCGAAGTGCGCGACGCCTACGAGGACGTGCGCTACCTCGTCGAGATGAACGGTGTTCCCTCGATCAGTCTCGGAATCCAGAAGCAGAGTGGTGGCAACACCGTGGAGGTTGCACGGGCCGTTCGGCACGAAGCGGAGCTGATCAACCAGGAGCGTGACGATATCCAGCTGACCGTCGTCGTCGACCAGAGCGATTTCATCCGACAGTCGATTGGCAACGTCCAGAGATCAGCGATCTGGGGGTCCTTTCTCGCCATCGGCGTCTTGTACCTCTTCCTGCGCAACCGTTCGAGCACACTGATCATCACACTGGCGATCCCGATTTCGGTGATTGCTACCTTCGCACTTCTCTTCTTCGGCGGTCAGACCCTCAATCAGATGACCTTCGGCGGTCTCGCCCTCGGGGTCGGACTGATCGTCGACAGCGCCATCGTGGTTCTGGAGAGCATCGTCCGCAAGCGCGAGGAAGAGGATCTGCCGCCGCCGGAAGCGGCCCGAATAGGAACTCGTGACGTGGCCGGCGCCATCACCGCGTCGACGCTGACCACCTGCGTGATCTTCGTGCCTGTCGTTTTCACCCGCACGACCACCGGAGCGCTTTTTCAAGCTCTCGCCCTGGTCGTTGTCTTTGCACTCATCTGCTCGCTGTTTGTCGCGTTGACACTGGTGCCGATGCTTGCATCGCGGTTTCTCCATCTGCCACCACGCGAGGAATTGGAAAGATCACCACACCATCGCCTACAGCGCAGGCTCGAGAGCTGGTACACCGATCGGCTGCGATTCGCCATGAGGCATCGCGGACGCGTTTTTGCCTTGACCGGTTTGGCTCTGGCTCTGGCTATCGCCGCCTGGCCCCTGATCCCGGTCGAGCTCGCACCCCAAACGGAAGCCGACGAGATCGACATTCAGCTCGAAATGGAGCGTGGCACCAATATCGCGGTCGCCCGCGCCTACACCGATGAGCTCGAAGACAGGGTGCGAGCCGTCGTACCGGCTGGCGACGTTCGCCTTTTTTCGACCGAGATTCGAGGCGACAATGCCGCCGTGGAGCTCAAGCTGGAGTCACAGAACCAGCGTCAGTTGGCGAGCTCCGAGCTGGCGGATCTGGTGCGTCGCGAGGTCGATGGGCGGGTGCCAGGGGGACTGCTGGAGGTCGAGGCACAACAAGGACTCTGGATGCTCAATCGAGTCTTCAGCTCGGGGGGCGGCAGCGATGCCCTGGAGCTCGAGCTTCGTGGCTGGGAGCTGGACCGAGCCGACCGCATCGCCGCTGATATGCGACGGCGCATGGAAGCGGTGCCCGGCGTGACCGACGTTCGTGTCAGCCGCCGCGAAGGACGACCCGAGGAGCGGCTGATTCTCGATCGCGAGCGGATCTCCGAATTGGGACTGTCGGTGCGCGAAGTCGGCCAGACCCTGTTGGCCAACGTTGCCGGCATCGAAGCCGGCCGCTACCGTGAGGCAGGCTACGAATTCCCGATCACCGTCCGGTTGCGACGACAAGACCGACAGATCTCCCAGGACCTCGACGGCGTCACCCTGCGAACACCGCAGGGCGCCGTGGTGGCACTCTCCAGCTTGGTCGAGCGACAGCGCGGCCGTGGACCGGTGGAGATCGATCGTGTCGACGGGCAGCGGGTCACCTACGTGACCGCCAATCTCGAGAGCGGTGTCGCCCTCGGCGATGCGGTCGAAGGGGTGCGAGCCGCCCTCGCAGGTCTCGAGCTACCGAGCGGTTTCACGATTCTCTATGGGGGGCAGTACGAAGAGCAGATCGCGGCTCGGCGCGACTTCACCATCGCCATCATCATGGCGCTGGTGCTGGTCTATATGCTGATGGCCGCCCAGTTCGAGCGCTTCTTCGATCCACTTATCGTCATGCTCGCGGTGCCAATGGCTCTCATCGGGGTGGTGCCCACTTTGTTGCTGACCGGAACCACTCTCAACATCCAGAGTGTCATGGGGCTGGTCATGCTGATCGGCATCGTGGTCAACAACGCCATCGTGTTGGTCGATGCCATCAACCTGCTCCGGCGCGAGCGCCAGATGGGTGCTGCCGATGCGATCATCGAGGCGGGTCGATTGCGGCTCCGACCCATCCTTATCACCACTGCGACCACCGTGCTCGGCCTGGTACCCCTCGCCCTGGGCCTCGGTGTGGGCGGCGAGATTCAGGCTTCGCTTGCCCGCGTCGTCATCGGCGGGCTGCTGGCTTCGACTCTGGTTACCCTGATATTGATTCCCGTGACCTACTCGACGGTCGCCAATTGGGTGGCACTATCCCGGGCATCGAAACGAAAGTGGGCCGACGAAAGTCCCGACCAGCAGGCGATCGCCTGACACGGCTGTCAACGTAGATTTTCGATCGCCAGCGCCAATTTCGCTGTCGAGGCCCGATTGAGCTCGGCCCCTACGTCATCTTCGCGATCCACGGATTCCTTGCAGATATACCAGGGAGGAGTGCGATCGAGATGGTCCAGTGGTAGCCGTGGACCCGACGATCTCCGGTCTCACTGCTTCACAGGCTTCAGCATCGCACCTTCGAATCTGGGGGTTCAGGGTGTGGCTCCCTTTGGTCGCCGTCCACACCCGCCCACCACACCCAGGAGCGAGTCCCTGCCGGCGCGCCAGTCGAGACCTCTTCACACCATTCGGTTGAGCAGCAACTGGTTGGACCTCCCGGTCACTTATGGGAAACTGGGGGCGGACTTTAACAAGGTAGGAGTAGAAGAGATCAGGGAGTCGAAAATGAAGAGATTCCTCGGAAAGTACTCGGACCAGACCTATGCGATGCTGCGGATCGTGGCTGGATTTCTCTTTCTTTGCCATGGTGCGCAGAAGCTCCTCGGCCTATTCGGCGGGGCGGGCGGAGACGGCGGAACGGTCGAGCTCGTGTCACGAGGAGGGGTGGCTGGCATCATCGAGCTGGTTGGTGGACTTGCCATCCTGCTGGGTATCGGGACGAGCTGGGCTGCATTTCTCGCCAGCGGTCTGATGGCTTTCGCCTACTTCCTCGTGCACCAACCCCAAGGTCCCCTTCCCATCCAGAATCGGGGAGAGCTGGCTGCCCTCTACGCGTTCCTGTTTCTGTACATCGCCACCAAGGGGTCTGGGATCTGGAGCCTCGAGAGCGTCCTGCGGAAACGGTGATCTCGATTCCGATCTTGAACTTCCCTTCTCACCCTCGCTGAACGGAAACTTCGGGAAACGGCTCCATCCCCCAAGCCCTGAGCCAGCCGGCGGTTCTGCTGCGCCGCCGACCCTTCCAGGAAGCTCCACAGGACCGGTTCGGTGCCGACTTCGCCCGAACTAGAGTCCCGAAGAGGACTTCTGTCCTCGCCTCTCGATCTGTCTGACCCGATGAGCCGGCGCGATTGTTCGTGGTGGCGCGCACTTGCTTCCAGTGCGTTGGTCCGCGGGGCAACTTCGTTGACCGGGGTGTAACGAATCTGTTGGTTGCGGCCTTCTTCTAGTGGACGACCAGGAAGGAGGGCCAATATGACCCAGAACAGATCACTCATCGTAGCTTTCACTGTCTTGCTGCTGCTCGGCGCCCTGAACGCCGATGGGCAGCTGGTGAACCGATTGGGCATGACCGATCAAATCGTCATCGTCGCCAAGAGCGGCCGGGGTTTTCGCTCCATTCAAGCCGCCCTGGACAGCATCACGGATGCAAGTGAAGACAACCCCTATCTGGTGTACGTAGCACCCGGAGTCTACGCAGGGCGGGTCGTCATGAAGCACTTCGTGGACATCGAGGGCGCCGGCGAGCACCTTACGAGGATTGTCTCCGCGGGGCCAAGAACCCTCAAGGGCGCCGACGCGGCGCTGCGATCGCTGACTGTTGAATGCACCGGAATCGACAGCTGCACCGCGATCGACAACCGGGCTGCTCTGAAGATCACTCACGTCACCATCAAGGCGTCCGGCAGATGGGCCACCGGCATTGGTACCTGTTGCGGAGATCTGACTCTGAAGGACGTGACGGTAGCGGTAGTCCCAACTCCGGAGTCAGGCCTGTGTCGTGGCAACGGCATTCTTGGCAGATGCATGTTGGGCTGCACGCCTGTTCTGCTGTTTGACGACCTCTCGATGCTGGTTGCGAATGACGAATGCACCAACACCGGTGTTTACCTTCGGGACGACTTCGAGATGACGAATTCGAGCATTGTCGTCGAGGGTGAACCGGCGTCCATCAGCGTCTTCGCCGGAGGCTCGTCGGCCGTTCTGAAGCATGTGACGGTTGCTGGAGACAGCTGGGCCGTCGGGTCTTATGGGGCGCTGAAGATAAAGCATTCAGAGATCAGTGGAGCGATTGCCACCGGGCTCGGGGAGGACGTTGCAATCTCCCACTCGGAGCTCACGGATCATGTGTCTGGGGACAGTGTCTCCTGCTTCTCCACCTGCGGCCCCAAAATGAGCGCTCTGGACGAGCATTGTCAGCCAATTCTCGAGTGAGGATGCTAGCTTATCTCGTCGTGCCCAATCAGCACCGATCACAGCGAAGGAGGACAGATCATGATTCACCATCGACTGAGGACAGGGATCGTCATTACTCTGCTGCTCCTCCGTGCCGCGACGGTCGAAGGACAGCTCTGGAACAAGTGGGGCGGCACGAACAACATCATCCAGGTAGCAAAGAACGGTGCAGCCTTCCACTCCATACAAGCGGCACTCGACAGCATCACAGATGCGACGGAGGACAACCCCTATCTGGTGTACGTGGCACCCGGGGTCTATGAAGAACAAATCGACATGAAGCCTTTCGTTGACATTGAGGGCGCAGGCGAGGCATTGACGAAAATCGTCTCAGGTAGAGACTACGCCATCAGCGGTTCCAGTCACGCGGAGCTCCGATCACTCACCCTCGAAGGTGCCGCTTCCTGCGAGAGGGTCCTGTGGGTAGGCTCCGGTCAATCCGCATCCGTTTCTGACGTCACGATCAGAGCCTCGGGCCACGAACCACGGGGTATCGAAATCTGGTACGCGGGACCAACATACCTCAAGCATGTGACGATTGAGATCGCTCCGACCTCAGGCTGGGGCTCTGGTATCAGAATCGCCAGATCAACGGCGGTCCTAGATGGCGTCACGCTGCTGGCCACAAGCGATGAACGCGGCTCCTACGGCATCGTCGCTTTTTCAGCCGAGTCAGTTCTCGAAGTCAGGAACTCGATAATCGTTGCCGACGGCCCAGGATCACAAGGCATCCTGGGCTACGGCCTGACTGGGCTGCAGCGGACTTCAGTTCTCGGAGAAGCCTGTGCGATTACAGTTGGGACCCTTGGCTCAATGACAGTCCGAAGCTCGGAGATCAGGGGAGGGATCTGCAACTACGGGGTCGCGTCCCTGCTCCATTCGCAGCTGGATGGTGCTGTGGCAGGGGCCACCACGCCAAGCTGTTTCTCTGTACACGACGCTGACGTGAAGCCTCTTGACGGCGATTGTCGATCACCCTCCGACTGAGGCGGCGGGCATTCACTCACGAGTACACTGGCGGTAGCGGCGGCAGTGCCATGATCCGGAATTGTCAACCACAACCTACGTCACCAACATGGCACTAGACCACGAGGCCGCTACCGCCGGCGCTGCTCCGAGCAACTAGAACCATCGGTCACCCCCTTGTCGGTGCAAGGACGTACCTATTCCTACCTCGACAGGTAGTGCTTCTTGAAAGGACTTCCTGTACTCTTGACGGGTCCGAAGAACCAAGCTGACTCTGCGGACGGCCTCGCGGTGCGAGCTCGTCCAGACTGTTGTTTCGGTTGCTCCTACGGGAGGGAGCATGAGCGGCAAGGTGGCCACGACTCAGTGGAGCCAGGTACTCGCCGCCAGAGACGGTTCCGACACGGAAGCGCGGGCGGCCCTGGAAAGCCTCTGCCAGACCTACTGGCAGCCCCTCTACGCCTATATCCGGCACCATGGCTCGAGTCCCGACGAAGCCATGGATTTGACGCAAGGCTTCTTCACAGAGCTCATGGAGAAGGATCTCCTGGCTAACGTCGATCCGTCGAAAGGTCGATTTCGCTCCTTCCTGCTGGCATCTCTCCGTCACTTCCTCGCACACGAGCGAAGACGGGACCGAACTCTCAAGCGTGGTGGCAGGACCCGGGTACTGTCTCTGGCCACCGACGTCGCTGAGGAGTTCTACGAGGGCGAGCCTGCCAGTCGCACACCGGAGGAAGTCTTCGAGGAGGGTTGGGCGTTGACTGTACTCGACCGCGCTATGGATCGCCTACGCGATCAGTCAAATGCCTACGGCGATCCGAACCAATTCGAACTGCTCAGGCAGTACCTGACCAGCGCGGAGCCTCAGGCACCCTACAACCAGGTCGCCCATGCCCTGGGTATGAACGAAGGGGCGGTGAGAACCGCCGTCCACCGCCTTCGAAAGCGCTTCGGCCAGTGCCTGCGCACCGAAATATCAGAGATCGTCGCCGACCCCGATGATGTCGATGATGAGATTCGGCATCTCCTGGAAGTCGTGAAACCCCAGTCAGGCCAAGTGAAGTAACACCTAGCCTGGCTTCGGTCTATTTCTCTCGAGCCTGACGACCGTGGATGCCCACGGCCGAGGATGGGAGAGAGACCATGAAGGCCGCATCGGTCCAGTGCCCGACATGTGGGGTACCCCTTTCGAGGAAGGGTGGTAGCGAAGGACTGTGCCCGAGCTGCCTTCTTTCGATGGCACTCGACGACACCTCTATCGAGGCCGAGGTGTTGGCGGAGTCGGAAGTAGACCGAGAGCACCTCCCTCCAGGCGACACCTTCCAGGAAGGCCGAGTCCTCGGCGGTCGCTACCGTTTTCGCTCGCTTGTCGGGCGAGGCGGCATGGGTGACGTCTGGAGAGCCTACGACCTGAAGCTCCGTCAGGATGTGGCACTGAAAGCACTGCGCCCCGAGCTGATCCAGAACAGGGAAGCGCTCGAGGCCCTGCGCAAGGAAGTCCGAGCGGCACGCCGAGTGATCTCACCCAACGTCTGCCGCGTCTACGATCTCGAGGAACTCGACGGCCAGGAGCTGGTGCTGATGGAGTACATCGATGGGACGACGCTCCAGGAGATTCTCGAGGAGCGCTCTCCCCTGGACCTCGTTGAAGCCCGAGAGATCGCCTCGCAGTTCCTGGCGGGACTGGAAGCGATTCACGATGCCGGCCTCGTGCACCGCGACATCAAGCCCGAGAACGTCATGATGACCCGCACCGGCCGGGTCGTCGTCATGGACTTCGGCATCACCAAAGGCCTTGGCGACAGCAGAAGTGGTTTCGTAGCCGGGACACCGCCCTACATGTCCCCCGAGCAAGCCCGGGGCGCCGATCTGGATGCCCGCTCGGATGTCTTCTCAGCCGGCATCCTTCTGGCGGAGATGGTTGAACCGCATGGGGTCAAGACCTTCGAGGATCGACAAGCGATCTGGGAGGCACTCCATCAGGAAGGACCCCATGTGACCGAGACCCCCTGGTCACGCGTGATTCGTCGGTGTGCTACGCCGGCTCCCGGCGAACGCTTCTCGAGCGCGGCAGAGCTGGCCAGAGCCCTCGAGGAGGTGACTCTACGAGCCGTCGGTGACGAACAGGCCCGCCCCTATCCGGGATTGGCAGCCTTCCAAGAGGAGGATGCGGATCACTTCTACGGCAGAGAGCTGGAAATCGAATCGCTGTGGAAGAAGCTTAGGCGGCCTCATCTGCTCGCTCTCATCGGGCCTTCAGGTGCTGGAAAAAGTTCCTTCCTGAGGGCGGGCTTGCTACCCACGCTGATCGACGGCTGGCAAGCGCTCGTGATGACTCCAGGGAACCGACCGTTCGACCACCTCGCTCGAGCACTGCCCGTGGAGCTACGCGATGTGCCGAGCGCAAGCTACCTCCTGCAACACCTCGAGGATCCCGACGTCGCGGTCGAGTTGCTGACCGAGTGGCGTCGAAGTCACACGCACGCGCTCCTCATCGTCGATCAATTCGAAGAGCTCTTCACCCAGAACACTGCAATAGTACAGTCATCGTTCGCCGATGTGCTGGGTCGATTGCCCCTCGAAGTCGACATTCACGTCCTGCTCTCGATGCGGGATGATTTTCTGTTCCATTGTCATCACTTCGAGGCCTTGCGGCCTATCCTCACGGATCTGACACTCCTGGGTGCTCCGACCGGGGCAGCTCTGCGGCGGGCTCTGGTCGAGCCAGCCCTGCGGTGCGGCTACGGCTTCGAGGACGAAGGAATCGTGGAGCAGATGCTGGGCGAGATCGAAGGCCAGCGTGGTGCCCTGCCCTTGCTCGCGTTTGCCGCCGCCCAGCTCTGGGACCGCCGCGACCGCGAGACCGGACTCCTGACTCGCAAGAGCTACCACCAAATCGGCGGCGTGAGTGGGGCCCTGGCTCAGCATGCGGAGGCGACTCTCGACTACATCGGCGAAGCCAACGTGCCGATTGTGCGTGAGATCTTTCGCAATCTCGTCACCGCCGAGGGCACCCGCGATTCTCGAGACCGCCAGGAGCTGTTCTCGGTCTTCGACAAACAGGGCACCGCTGGCGCGGGGTCTCGCAGCGCAGCGGCGAGCGTCCTGTCCACCCTCATCGACGCTCGCCTCCTCACCTCCTTCGAGGTCCCTGCCGACGAGGAAGGCGGTGGGCTGCACCACCGCATCGAGATCATCCACGAGTCCCTGCTTTCAAACTGGCCGCGGCTGGTGCGATGGCAGACACAAGACGCCGAAGGAGCACAGCTTCGCGACGAGCTTCGCAGCCAGGCCCGGATCTGGGAGGAGCACCGCCGCTCCGAGGACTATCTCTGGACCGGGAACGCATTCAAGGAGTACGAGCTTTGGCGCGAGCGTTACCCAGGTGGACTGACGGATACCGAGGAGGCCTTCGCGAGGGCGATGACCTCGTTTGCTGAGCGCCGCAGGCGGCAGAAAGGAATTGCGGTCACCACGGTCATTACTCTTCTCCTTGTTGGTCTGACCATTGTCGCTGGCTTCTGGCATCGGGCTGAGCAGGAACGTCTCCGGGCGGAATCCGGTCGCCTGCTGGCCCTGGGCGAGCTCGAGATCGACAGATATCCGACCGCCGCACTCGCCTGGGCGACCAAGAGCCTCGAGGTCTTCGACACCGAGGAGGGGCGCATGCTCGCCCTGCGTGCGCTCCAGATGGCTCCCCCGGCAACAGTACTTCCGGCGAACGAGGAGTCTCGGGCTTCTGGCCTCGTGTTCAGCCCGAGCGGGGAGTGGCTGGCGATCAACGGGTGGGACAGGGTGACCGTGCTTCCCGAAGATGGCAAGGAAGCTATCACTCTTGTCAACTATCCGAATCAGCTGTATCCACCGGCAGTCGCGTTCCCGCTCGATGACCTGGTCATTATCGAGAAGCAGGGTGAGTTCCGCTGGTTCTCCATTCCCGAGGGAAGGGAACTTCGCAGTGCCGAAGACAGCCGGGGACAACTCCACGCTCCGAGCGGCGATGGTTACTACAGCGTTTCGGTGGATGAGGAGGTGGCAGAAATTCGCTGGTGGCCCTACGAGGAAGGTGAGTCGCGGCTGATCGGCAGTATGCCGGCCTGGGGCAATGCCTTTGACATCGACACCAACGGCTCGAGGATGGCCTACAACAGGCAGGACCGGGTCTTCATTCGCTCGCTCGACGAGTGGATGCGGGCGCCCCGCCAGGTCGGCCAGCACCCGGCCGAGGTTCTGGAGCTCTCGTTTCACCCCTTAGGGGATCGAGTGGCGGCACGAGATGAGTTGGGAGAGTTGAAGATCTGGTCACTCGAAGGAGAATCAACTCGGCCGCTCCGAACCCTGGCAATGGGCAACCTCAAGGGGGTCGTGGTGCGGTCCCGGGTCGGGTATGGCCCGACCGGAAGGTGGCTGGGTTTCAGGGGAATGGAGCAAGGCGTCGCCTCGGTGCGCCTCTGGGACTTGAGCGCACCTCCTGCCGCTGAACCCCTGGTTCTCCGCAAGGCAGACGAGGTCTTTTCACACGGTGTCGCCCTGCACCCCAGTGGCCGGATGGTCGTCTCTGCCTACCTTGGCAATGCTGCATTCTGGCCCCTGCCCAGTCGATCTCGATCTGTGTTTCATGGGTTCGAAGGCAATGCGGGTGATCTGCAGTTCAGCCCAGATGGAAGTTGGCTTCTGCTATCGGTAGGACGAGACGGATTGCTTGCCTGGCCGCTCGAAGGTCAGAACGAGGGCAAGATGCGCGTGCTCACTGATGAGAGGCTCAGAGGCTTCACCTCGATGGCCTTCGATCCGAGCGGAAGAAATGTGGCGGTCTCGAGCTGGTCCACGGTGATGATCGTTCCGCTCGAGGGAGGAGAAGTTCGAGAGATGCCCGCCGAGTGGCCAGGACGGGGTCGTTACGGCATGGAGCTCGACTTCAGCCCTGACGGCCGTCTACTAGCTTCCGCCTTGATGAACGGCGCAGCAGAAGAGATGGTCATACGTGTCTGGGACCTGCTGACGAACAAGGTCCAGGTACTGGGACCGGTCCCTGGTAGCACCTCCTTTCTCCGCTTCGATGACAACCGAAGGCTCCGCTGGGTCGGGGCCGCGGGGGTCGTCCCGGGCGCTACGGGTGGAGAGAGAGTCTTCGATCTTGAAGACAACAGTGTCGAGGTAGTGGCAGAAGAGGGAATGGTCGCGACACGGGCACTCAGTTCCAACGGTGAATTCAAAATAGACGTGCACTGGGACGGCGACGCCTACAGCACCGAGGATCTCCGGTCCCACCTTGCCTGGAGTAGCCTCGACGGGAGGGAGACACGTCGCCTCGACACCCATCCAGACCCCTTCCGGATCGCCCTCCATCCTTCTGACCAGTGGATCATCAGTGGGGGGCTGGACGGTCCCTTGCGAGTCGGCCCGGTATCGGGAGAGGAACCGCACCTACTAATCGGCCATCGGGGCCTCGTTCGAACCATCGCGGTGTCTCCCGACGGTCGTTGGATTGCCTCGGTAGGCGACGACCGGACTGTGCGAGTCTGGCCTTTTCCGGACATGTCTAAACCACCCCTTCACACCCTGCCACATGATGAGCTGCTCGCCGAGCTCCATTCGCGGACCAACGTTCGAGTCGTCGAAAATTCCGACTCCCCGACTGGTTGGAAGCTCGGCTACGCGCCCTTCCCCGGCTGGGCCGCGATCCCCGAGTGGCCCTGATGCTGTACCTGGAAGGAGAGCCTCGATGAAAGCGGGAGCTGCTGTCCCATCCGCATGCCTGATCATCGCAATGGCTGCTGTAGTTCTGACCCTGGCCGAACCCGTTCACGCTGGAACTACGGGGCGGCTTTCGGGCTTTGTAGTCGACGGGGAAGGTGTGCCACTGCCCGGTGTCGCGGTCTCAGCGAGTTCTCCCAACCAGATCGGCGGAGTCCAGACGACCCAGACCGACGCCGAGGGATGGTTCCAGTATCCCCGTCTGAGCCCCGGGTACTTCACCGTGCGCCTCGAGCTCGACGGCTTCCACACCCAGGAGCTCACCGAGGTCCAGGTGCGCCTGGAGCGCATGGCTCAGGTGCGGGTCGTCCTGCCGCTCGCCAGATATGGGGACGAGATCACGGTCACCGAAACGACACCCGTAGTGGATCCTCAGAGAGTGTCCACGGGGCAGAGCTTCACCAACGACTTCATCCAGGAGGCAGCGGTCGGCCTAGGCGTTCGCTATTCGCACATACAGCTGATTCTGCAGGCGGCTGGGACCGGCTCCACGTTTCCGGCGGGAGAGTCTGGTTTCTACTTCACCCAGAGCGTTTTAGGGTCTACTGGGTCAGAGAACGTGTTCCTGATCGACGGCCTCGATGCTACGAGCCCGAGCTGGGGTGGCCCTCAGGTGGGATACCCAACCCTCGCCATCCAGGAGGTGGCCTTCGAATCGGGAGGCTTCCAAGCCGAGTTTGGACGTGCTACGGGTGGGGTCATCAATGCGCTGACGAAGTCCGGCAGCAATGCCTGGTCGGGAGCAGTCGATATCCGCTACACGGACAACAACCTCGAGACCTCTGGGGATCACTACAATCCCGACGAACAGACTTCGAGCACGAGCATCGCGGGCGTCACCCTCGGTGGCCGCCTCGTTCGCGACCGAGCCTGGTTCTTCGGCTCGCTCGAGTCGCACGACTACCGCTGGACCTGGCTCGATTCCCCCACCACGGAGCGACAGGCAAGCACCCCGGCCTTCATCAAGATCACCGGTCAGGCGGCTCCGAACTGGTTGGTCCAGGCAAAGTACCTCAGAACCCCTTTTGAGAGTACCAATGCGGGTTCCGGGACATTCACGGCTGCCGAGGCGACGGGTCGCTGGGAACGTCCCTACACCCTCTTCCAGGCCGAGGTGTCCGGGGTCTTGGCGCGAAGCCTCCTCTGGGAGATGCACATCGGTTCGGACTGGGTCGATGACGAATTGGGCCCCATGAGCGGTGACAACTCCCTGATACAGCACTACAACCTCGACACCGGACTCATAACCGGCAACTATCTGACGCTCCGCTCCACAGGCATCCGACGGGACCAGGTCGGCACTGATTTCACTTGGTTCGTGGATGAAGCCTTGGGCAGCCACGACATCAAGGTTGGGGGCGAAATTCACCAAACCTCCCAAGACCGGAATACGTGTTGGACCGGAATCCAGGGCGGAGGGCTCTGTCGGCAAGGCGAGGAAGGCTACCAGTACGGTGATCTATCCGCTTCCGGCACCAGCATTCCGTACCTGATGCAGGCCCTGTCGCCTTCGGGACCCTATGAAACGACGGGCTCGATCACCGACCTGTTCGTTCAGGATTCCTGGCGTGTGCGGCCGGATGTCACGCTTCAGCTCGGGCTTCGCTGGGACCGCGCGATCTACGACAACGACATAGGGCAGGAGGTGGCGGATCTCCAGATGCTCCAGCCCCGCCTCGGGGTCACCTGGGACCTGACGCGGAACGGACGCAATCTTCTTCGAGCATCGGGGGGCCGCTTCATGCACTCGAGCTTCCTTCAGTTGCCGCGCGCGGCGATCACCGCGGTGGAGACCGGAAGGATCTGGGGCTCCTGCACGACCATCGTGGGGGTGACTGATCCCGAGGTGTGCGCCGCAGTGGGTGCAAGCCAGGGTCTGGAATGGCGTTTTGATCCCAACCACTGGGATCCTGCGGGATGGCTACTCTTCAATACCGTCGGGTCAGAGCCCTCTGTCATCGCGTCCGATCTCACACCCCAGTACGTCGATACTTTCATCATCGGCTTCGAAAGGGAGCTCCTCCGCCGCACCTCTCTCGAGCTGAGTTACGTCGACAAGGCCACACGCGACGTGTTCGACGACACCTGTGTCGAAAACTACCCGACACCTACAACCGGTACCAGTTGCACTGGATTCATCATCGCCAATCTTCCCCAGGCTCGTCGCGACTACACCGGATGGCTCTTGAGCTTCGAAAGCCGAGCGCTGGATCGCCTCCACGTGCTGGCCTCGTACACCAACTCCAATTCCGAAGGCTCGACTCACAGCAATATCGCGTCGACCGATTTCGATCTGTATCCCTACCACTTCACGAATCGTGACGGCTATCTCGGCTATCACCGCAAGCACCGACTGAAGGCGAGCGGTTATGTCTTCTTGCCGCTGGACTTCGGCATCGGATTCAACGGAGTCTGGGGGTCGCCTTTCCGTTGGACCCCGGTCCGTCCTGCGGCCACCGTCGATCCAGGTGCCTGGGGCAACATTCTTGTCGAGCCCCGTGGTAGCCGTGAAGGAGACGAGTGGGGCCAGCTCGACGTCCAGCTCTCCAAGGATTTCAACCTCGGGCGCACCCGCCTACGGTTGATCGGAACGGTCCTCAACCTCTTCGACTCGGAGAACGCTACCGACATCTGCGGCCGGGTCAGCGGTTGTGGCGAGTACGAGCAAGGCGACGCCACCGAATGGCAGCTCCCCCGCCGCTACGAGCTGGGCTTGAGGGTTGAGTTCTAGATCCCTTCCTCAGACGGTCAGGCCCGGAGAGCGCCCCCGTCAATTGGGGGTAACAAATCTGTCCGCTTGGGCCTTCTATTAGCGGAGACAGTGAAAGTGCTTCGACGAAGGCACACCCGGAATAGCTCAGGGCCGAATCACCGGATCACCGTTCCTGTAAGGAGGGGCCGAAGTGCCTATCGATATGGCCGGCCGGGAATTCCCCCGATCCACATGCGGAAAGGATGTTCGAGATGAGAGAGAGGTTGAAAGTCTGTGCCGGACTGATTGTGCTTTTGTCAGCAATGGTCGGTGCCGGGGCGGTGTCGGCGAGTGAATCCTTAGACGCTGTTTTTGCGGTCTGGGGATCTCCAGATCGTTTCTGCCTTGGCGACGGTGGTGCAGGGTTCATGTGTAGTGATGTCAGCGATGACGAGGACGCTGGCGGGACGGTTGCGCTCGGCCTCGTGGATGGCGATCAGCACCCCGATGCTGTGTTTGCCAATCGCGCACATCAACGCGACCGTGTCTGCTTTGGCGACGGCTTGGGGAGATTTTCCTCTTGCAGTTATGTCGATACTGTAGCAGAAGGCTCATCCGGCGTGGCGCTCGGACTTATTGATGGCGATCAGCACCTCGACGCCATCATTGGAGGTCACAATGCGGCCACGCCGAATCGCGTATGCCTCGGAGATGGAGCCGGACAGTTCACCTGCAGCAACGTTGGCACCGACATCGTTGGTGCCACAGATGTTGCGCTGGGCCTAGTTGACAACGATCAGGTCCTTGACGCCGTCTTTGCAGTCTGGGGTACTGGTTTCCCGAGTCAGCCGCGCAATCGCATCTGCCTTGGGGACGGTTTGGGTGGCTTCACTTGCAGTGATGTCAGTAGCGACGAGTTCTACTCGACTGGCGTTGCTCTGGGCTACATCGACAACGACCAGATTCTCGATGCCGTCTTCGCCAACAAAGAACAACGCAACCGCGTCTGTATTGGCAATGGCCTGGGCGGCTTCACTTGTAGCGATGTCAGCACGGACGAACACTTCCACACGAGAGTTTCTTTGGGGTTGATCGACGACGATCAGAACCTCGATGCCGTGTTCGGGGTCGCCTTCGGTCGAAATCGAGTGTGCCTCGGAGATGGAGCCGGGCACTTCACCTGCGGCGATGTCAGTACCGACGAGTTCGACTCTCTTGGTGTCGCTCTAAGCTACGTCGACGACGATCAATACCTCGATGCTGTTTTCGGGAACTACCAGGCGCGGAATCGGTTGTGTCTCGGAGATGGCCTGGGTGGATTCAGCTGTACCGATCTTAGCTCCGACGAGAACGACACATATCACGTTGCCCTCGGAGACATGACCCCTCAGCTGTTATTCAGAGACGGCTTCGAGTCCGGCGACACCTCGGCGTGGTCGAATACAGTGGAATAGAAAGCTCTCACAGGCTGTTTCTGAGTGGCGGCACTTGCGCCCAGCCTTGTCTTCCTAGTCTGAACTATCGGGACAGTCATCTCAATATTCACGAGTCGCTCGCGTGGCTCCGAGATACCTCCCCTTGTCACGGAAACCTATCGGAAGGACTTACTGATAGTTCGGGAACCGTCCACAAGTTCCACCGAAATGGACCAGGAGTGGACCAAGGGGTTGGTTCGCATCCTCACGCCTTCGTGCACTGTTTCTCCCCTTTCGCCACTGCCCGTACTAGTTGGGTTACTAGGTGGGTGCCAGCCGATCTCGAATTTAGGCGCAGGGGTGGGTATTAGAGCAGGGGCGGGGTTTGCCCCCGCCTGAAGACGTTTCCGCGGAAACGTCGGAACTGCGAATAGGGGGCAGCCGATTCTGCGACGGTTCGGGGATATCAACAGGCCTTTGCTACGACTGGGTGTCAGGGTGGACTCCTGACGATCCACAACCTGAAGCGTAACGAAGCTCCATACAGATAGACCAAGATCTAGAAAGCTCCGGGGTACTGTTTCCCGGCTCGATTCCAGGCTGTCGGATCAGCTCAGCTCCATCACTGACTCATTAGTATAACTTTGGTTATACTATAGACATGAAAACCGCGATCTCGATTCCTGACCAGGTCTACGAGGCAGCCGAGCAACTTGCCCAACGCTTGGGTCTTTCCCGGAGCCGACTCTATGCCACGGCAGTTCGGTGTTTCGTGGCCGAGCATCAACACCTTGAAGTCACCGAGAGTCTCAACCAGATCTACAGCGACGAGCCAGCGCGAGTCGATCCCATCCTCGACACCCTGCAACTCGCTACGCTGGATTCCGAGGACTGGTAGTGCAGCGGGGGGAGATCCGGTGGGCCTCACTCCCCCGGCCTCAGGGCTCTGGCCCTGGGCTTCGCCGGCCTGTCCTCATCGTGCAATCCGACGCCTTCAATGCCAGCCGGATTCAGACCGTTGTCGTCGCGGTCATTACATCGAACCTACGCCTGGCAGATTCTCCCGGCAACGTATTGCTGAAGAAGAAGACCAGCTGGCTCCCCAAGGACTCGGTTGTGAATGTGTCGCAGCTGCTCACACTCGACCGCTCCTTTCTCTCTAAACCGGTCGGTCGCCTGACAACCCAAGCGATGACTCGCATTGATGAGGGTATTCGCCTGGTACTGGCGCTGTGACTCGGGGATCGGGAACGGTGCCAGCCGATTCGGGCGCCCTGAGGAGGGTGCGCAGACGTTTCCGCGGAAACGCCGGGTCCGTCACAGCTGTCGATAGCCCTGGACCGCCCAGTTGAGGTCGAGTCGCTCTCCCTGCCAGCGCGGAAACCCTGTGTGGGAGTCGATCGAGATGTCTTCCTCGTCGAGCAGGCTCTCGAGCTCCGCCAAGGGGTCCTCGACCAGGGGTGGTGGCGGAGGAACGCTCGGAATCTCCCAGCCCTGGGGTCGGAAGAAGCGCAGCCCGCCATCCCCAATGTGCTCGATGCGGTATCCCTCTTCGTGCACGGCGCGATGGTGACGGCGACACAGCAGAACCAGGTTTTCGAGGCTGGTCTTTCCTCCGTCGGCCCAGTGTTTGAGGTGGTGAGCCTCGCAATGCTTCAATCCGCAGCCCGGAAACTGGCAGCCTTCGTCCCTGGCGGTCAGAGCGCGGCGAATCGGGGTGGGAATCGTGCGAGTTCGACGGCCGACATCGAGGATATTGCCCTCGGAATCGTGTTTCATGACCACCTTGCCGGCATCGCAGGAGAGCCTCCGGGACGTTTCCGCGGAAACGTCTGTGCCGTCCTCCAGCATGGACACCCCTGCGGCTTGCGGATCGGCCAGAACCTCCTCGTCGACATGCACCACCACCTGCAAGCGCTCGGCCCGAGTTCCTTGGTCCATCCCGCCATCCAGCGCACTTTCGGCGACAAGACCTATGGCATCCGCTCGTCGCTGGCGGACCGCGATTCCATCGCCTCGCTCGTCCTTGGTCTCCCGCTCTCTGTCATAGAGCACCTGCTCGGCTGCCTCCAGAGCTTTCAGCAGAGCGGCTCCCACTTCCGGGTCCAATCGTGCCCGTAGCACGATCATGCCGTCGTAATCCGTGGTGGCCGCCAGGTAGCGGCTGGCGTGACGTAGATTCTCTCGGTGGACCTCGTCCTGCCGATCGACACGGCGCCAGGCCCGCACCAGCTTCTCCACATGGGCGGCCGTTCCAGCCCGAGCGAATTCGAGGAGCTCCGCCTCGTTCTCACGGGTCGCCACTCGGGTCAGGGCCCTGACCTTGGAGTAGGAGAGCTCCCCACAACCCATCGCCTCGGAAAGAAGCGGCAACTCGCCCAGGGCCTTGGCCACTCGTACCTTCTCCCGGGCCGCGCCCAGGTCGAGCCCAGTGCGCCAGTTGAGCCAATGGGCACAGGAGCGAAAGCCGGTGTTCCAACCGCTCTTCTCGTCGAACTCCCGGATCAGGACCAGCAGGTGGTAGGTGGCAGCCTGGATCTGGGCCGAGAGCTCGGCGATTCGATCGCCGAGCTGGTCGACCTCCGAAGTTCCAGGGCCGAGTTGTGATTTCGTAGTCGGGGTAGCAATAGGTTCGATCATGAGCGTTCTCTCCAGGAGTCACGCACCATTATAAACCTACTATTTTCAACGCTTTAGGATGTCTTCTGGCGCACGATCGAGGGGCCTCGAGGCATTTTCGTCACGCATCGCGAGGTACGCCACGCAGGAAGTCACCCAGGGCCACACAGACTCTTTCAAGGGTCGACCTCAGAGGCTCCGAAAAATGACGCGAAAATCTTGTCAAGTCTTTTCTTCGGTTCTTTCGAGATCCCTGCTCAACAGCTCTGCGGTTGTCCAGTTCGGTGACTACGTGCTCAATGAAGGCGACGAGTTCGTGCCCAGAATGTGGGTCAAACCCCGCCGCCTGATGCTGCGAATCGGGTTGGAGTACTGAAGGGAGCGGCACGGCTCAGCGACTACATCAACCCTCCTTTTTGACAGCACAGCTATAGAGGTGAACCATGGTCATGCTCATCAGTGGCACGTTCGACTATGTTGCCGAGATACCTGTGGATTGGGAAAACTCGGGCGGGTCGTGTGAGGCCCGGCTGACCTACCTCGTCAAACTCTCAGGGCGCAAGCTTCAGGACCATCGCCTTGTAGGGCATACCCCTCACATGCAAATCGAGGACGCTGGCCCCACGCCGAACCCCGGCTGGGATCGAGGAGTTTGGCTTCCCAATATTCTACGAAGTCGAATCAAGCTGACCGCACCAAGTCGCCACTTGGCGTCGGTCGCATCGGCATCCTTCTTCGTCGACACGCAGGTGATGTCTGCCCGCCAACCAGGCGACCTGATTCACCTCTCGAGATCGTCTTCCGCTGATCTTGCCATCTCTTTGATCCGCGGTGAGACGCTCCTCATGGCGGCGGGTGACGTGACGCAGGTTCCTCTTGGCAAGGATCTCGAAGCTCGTTTTCCCATGAAGCTGACACAGGCTCTGGAAGGGGTGTTCGATCCATTTGAAGCCGCGGACGTCCTACCAGAGATTCCGGTCGAGCGGGACGGTCGAGATTGGCCCCTACGTGGTCTTCGCGATCCACGGATTCCTCTCTCGTATGCCAGGAAGGGGGTCATGCCTTGCCATTTCTCACAAAGGCAAATTTCCATCCACCGCTGCGAACGCGACAGCCCAACTCCTGGACGGAGGTGCGATCGAAATGGTGGAGTGGTAGCCGTCCATCCTGAGATCTCTGGTCTCGGGCCTCGCAGGTTTCAGCTTCGCACCTTCGGATCTGGGGGTTCGGTTGGGGTCCCTGCCGGCGCTTGTGTTTGGAGCCGTGCTTTTGGCGTCGACGTCGTCTCTTGTCTTCGCTCAATGGCAGAGATTCGAGGGTCCGGTGACATCGCAGATCAACGACTTGGAGGCTCATGGTGGGTACCTCGTTACCGCCACTGGAAAAGGGATCTTTTGATCTCGGGCCGACGGCAAAAGCTGGGTGTCCATCAATTCAGGACTGCCGATGACGGGTATTCCTCGACTGCTTTGAAACCGGCGACACTTCGGCCTGGTTAGCCTCGTCGCAATAGTCCCGAGTAGTTAGTGAAACACGACTCATCTCAGGGTCGTAAGGCAGTCTATGAGGGCCTCTACTGAAGAATCCCAGCACACCCACACAGGCGGGGCTTGGCGGGAAATCATCACCTTCCTATTGCTCACCCTCGGCCTGAGCTCGATCTTCTACTACAAGATCATCGCGGCGGGGGACCTCGAAGCTGCGGGTGCTCTCCTCATTCTAGGACTGATGTGGTGCCCGGGGGTCGCGGCACTGATCACCCGGTTTGCCTTCCAGCGGAATCTCCGGGGACTCGGGTGGGGGCTGGGCAAGCCACGGTACCTGCTGGCCAGCTACGGGACGCCGCTTCTCTATGCGGCCTTGGCCTATGGTCTGGCCTGGCTGGCGAGTGGCGGAGCGTTCTTCGACCACGAGATGCTTGGGCAGATCGCCGAACGACTCGACGAGCGCTGGGGATGGACATTCGGGTCTGATGGCGCCGTACTCGGCGTATTCTTCTTGCTGATCGCGACACGCGGCATGTTCTTCAACCTCCTGTTCGCCCTCGGCGAGGAGATCGGTTGGCGCGGATTGCTGGTCCCGAGGCTGGCGGAAGTTACCTCCTATACAAACACCTCCTGGATCTCTGGCCTCATCTGGGCGACCTGGCACTGGCCGCTGATTCTCGTCGCCGGCTATCAGAGCGGATCGGCCGCTTTCAGCCTGGTCACATTTTCGCTGATGGCGATTGCCGCTAGCTTCATCTTCGCTTGGTTGCGCCTCAAATCGGGGAGTCTGTGGACGGCAGTGCTTCTTCATGCCAGCCACAATGCCTTCATTCAGAGCTTCTTCGATCGACTCACCACATCGGAGGGCACGGCACAGTACCTGGTCGGTGAGTTCGGTGTTGTCACGGTCGCCGCCATCGCCCTGGTTGCCTGGCTGTTCTGGAGGCGACGAGGCGAGCTGGCGCCGGCCTGACCGGCGACTCGCCTCGAGCCTTCAGCCTGAGCTCTCGCCACAAGTATCCAACCGCAGAGTTCGTCTTTTCCTGTAGCTGCCACCTCAGCAGCTCAGTGCGAGCCGAGATGTTGTGTGATATTATGTGTAAGTTAATGTGTAAAAGGAGCCACCCACATGCCCACCAATCTCGCCCTCGACGACGAACTGATCGATGAAGCCCGCAGACTCGGGGGCCACCGCACCAAGAGGCAGGCCGTCAACGAGGCGCTGGAAGAGTACGTAGCGCGGCGCAAGCGCCGTGAAATCGTCAGCCTCTTCGGCCGGGTCGATTGGGATGCCGAGTACGACCACAAGAAGGAGCGGCAGAGACGGTGAGGATTCTCGTCGATACCTCGGTATGGTCGCTGGCTCTGCGCCGCGGCGGTCCGGCCGAACATCCAGCGGTGAGGAAGCTGCGTCGCTATCTGGACACCGGGGAGGACCTGTTTCTGACAGCCTTGATCCTGCAGGAGATTCTGCAGGCTTTCCGAAGTGAGAAGGTGGCTTCCCAGATCGCCGATTACTTCGAGCCTTTTCCACTCCTCCCCGTCGAATCCAGCCTCTGCCGGGTAGCTGCGCGACTCTATCGGCAATGTCGAGATCATGGCCTGGGTGCCTCTACCATCGACTGTCACATCGCAGCGAGCGCGATCGAGAACGATTGTCAGTTGCTCACCACGGATCGCGACTTCGAGCGCATGAGCCAGGTCTGCCCCATCGAGTTGGCCTAGTGCCGATCGCGACGCTGTAAGATCGGCCCTCATCAACAAAGGAGAAACCTCATGGCAGGGACACGATACTTGATTACCGGCGGCAGTCAGGGGATCGGAGCCGCGATTGTCGAAGCGGCCCGAAAGAGCGGTGGCGAAGTCGTCTTCACCGGGCGCAATGAAGAGTTGATCGAACAGGTGGCCGCGGAGACGGGAGCACACGGAGTGCAGGCTGATGTCTCTATCGCCGAGGACAACGCTCGTACAGTCGAGGCTTGTCAGGAGCGAATGGGCGGCATCGACGTGTTGGTCAACAATGCCGGCTACGGCTACATGGCTGAGATCGGCGAGGTCGACATGGACGCCATGAAGGCCCTGTTCAACACCAACGTTTTCGGAATGGTCGACTTGACCAACCGCGTTGTTCCCATGATGAAAGCGCAGGGCAGCGGCGACATCGTCAACATCGCCTCGACCTCGGGGATCAAGGGCCACGCCCACGGCACCGCCTACTCGGCAAGCAAGTGGGCCGTGCGAGGAGTTGAGTCAGTGCTGGCAGGCTGAGCTACGCCCGCACGACATCCGCGTTATCTGCGTGTGCCCTTCCGAGGTCCAGACCGCCTGGGGTGGCAAGGTCGGTCGCAACAATCCCAACAAGCTCTACGCCTCCGATATCGCCGACGCGATTCTCTCCGCGATCTCGGCCGAGCGCCGGGCTCTATGGCCCGAGTTCGCCGTCTTTGCGACCAATCCCTGGAAGGAGGGTTGAGGGGTCAGTCCAGCTCGGCGTCGACCTCGTAGTCGCTCAGGTCGAGCCAGATCGTCTTCGTTTCGAGGTATTGGTCGAAGGCCTCGAGCCCGTTGTCGCGGCCGCCGAAGCCAGACAGCTTCATGCCGCCGAAGGGTGTCGTGATGTCGCCTTCGGTGTAGCTGTTCACCGAGACGGTGCCGGCCTTGAGCTCTCGGGCCCCACGCAGGGCATTCCGCAGCCCCCCACTGAAGAGCGACGCCTGAAGTCCGTAGCAGGTGTCGTTGCCGAGCAGCAGCGCCTCGTCGTCGCTGCCGGCGGTCGTGATGGCCAGAACCGGCCCGAAGATCTCCTCCTTGTAGATGGTCATCTCGGGCGTCACGTCGTCGAAGATCGTCGGTGGAATGAAGAGGCCACTTCCCTCCTCCATCGGCTCGCCCCCGAGCAGAAGGGTCGCGCCCTCCTTCTTCCCGGTCTCGATGTAGCCCATGACTTTGTCGAAGTGCTCTTTCGACACCATCGAGCCGAACCGATTCGACGGCTCCAGCGGATCACCCGTGCGCCATTCGCGAACCTTGATGAGAATCCGCTCGACCAGATCCTCCTTCACGTCCTTGTGCACGATGAGCCGACTGTTGGAGGTGCAGTTCTGCCCCATGTTCCAGAAGCAGGCATTCACCACGTGCTCGGCCACCGCATCCAGGTGTTCGGCATCCGACAGCACCACCGCCGGGTTCTTGCCTCCGAGCTCGAGAGTGACCTTCTTTAGATTGCTGTTTGCAGAGTATTTCAAGAACTCTCGACCGATTTCGGTCGAGCCCGTGAAGGAAACCGCGTCGATTCCGTCGTGAGTACCAATCGCCTTCCCCACCCTCGATCCGGGCCCGGTCACGACGTTCAATACGCCATCCGGAACACCCGCTTCACTCGCCAGTTCCGCCAGGCGCACCGCCGTCATGCTCGTTTCCTTTGCGGCCTTGACGATGACGCTATTTCCCGCCGCCAGCGCTGGACCGACCTTCCACGCGAACATCAGCATCGGGAAATTCCACGGCAGAACGCAGCCCACGACGCCAACCGGCTCTCGTACAACCAGGCCCATGGCGTCATCACCCGATGGCGTCATCTTGCCGAACAGCTTGTCGGCCGCCTCCGCATACCAGGCCAGGCAGTGGATCGTCTCCTCGAGGTCGATCTCGGCGATGTCGCGGACCGGCTTGCCGCTCTCGAGACTCTCCAGAACCGTCAGCTCGTAACGCTCTCGCTTCAGGCGCTTGACCCACTGGATCATGATGTCTTTGCGCTCGGACGGATGCAGCCGCGACCACACTCCCGCATCGAAGGCCTGTCGTGCCTTCTTCACCGCGTAGTCCACCTCCTCTTCGCCCACAAGAGGCGATCTTGGCCAGAACTTCACCGGTGGCAGGGTTCGTCGATTCGTAGGTCTCCCCCGACTTCGCGGTCGTGAACTTCCCATTGATCCACGAGCTGGCGGGATACGTCATGGCCTTCGCGACCCCAACGTACTCTTCTCGCGTCAGAACATCCGTCATACCAAAACTCCTATCCGTGTGATCCCGTCAGGCTGGGAGATCCTCATTCCTCTCGGTGGCTCAGCTCGCTGGCGCTGCAGGCTCCGGCGATGCTGCCAAGATCCCCTTGATCGTCTTCCGCGCCGTCAACACCGCATCTCGCATCTGACGTTTCAGTTCCTTCTTCATCGGCCGCAGGGGCAAACGCACGGTTCCCGCCGGCAGCCCATCCATTTCGCATCCATACTTCACGCATTGTGCGAACTTCCCGCCCCGCTCCAGCACCGTCATGACCGGCAGCAGAGCCTTCATGATCCGGCGTCCCTTGGCGAAGTCCTCTTGCAGCACGCAGGTTTCATAGAGGGCGATGCACTCGGCACCAAGGAAGTTCCCCGCAGCACAGACCCATGAGCGCGCTCCCCAGACAAAGAACTCCAGGGCTTGATCGTCCGCGCCGCAGCTCAGCTGCAGATGGGGGAACTCCCGGGCAATCATATGGATGCGGTCGAGGTCACCGCTGCTCTCCTTGATCGCCGTGAAGTTACTGTTCCGACTCACCCTCTCGAGAAACTCACGCCCGAACCCTGTCCCCGATCGTCCCGGGTAGTTGTACAACATCACCGGCAGGCCGCAGGCCTTGTCAACGGCCAACGCATGCTGTGCCAGCTCCTTGTCGTTGGGTATCGAGTACGGTGGCACTGCCAGCAGGATCGCCGCGGCCCCGGCTTCTCGGGCAGCGACCGCATAGTCACTGACATCCTCGGTCCGGATGTCGTTGACGCCGGCAACCCACGGCACCCGCCCGGCAATCACCTCGTTGCCGTACTGAAATTGGCGGATACGCTCCTTGGTCGTCAGCGCGTAGTTCTCGCCAGTCGTACCGCCCAGCACCAACCCATGCATCCCCTGCCCCACAAGGTGCTCGATCACCTCGACCCACCCCTTCTCATCGATCTCCCGATCGGGCCCCATCGGCGTGATCACCGGTGTGTAGATGCCTTCGAATTGCATTCTCTTCGCTCCTGTCACCCTAGTCTCGAGTCCACGGCGACCAGTCAACGCCGCGCACGTACTTCTCCATCCATCGAATCTCTTCGACGATGCGGACCCTGAGGAGTCGTGGCTCGCGGATTCCGTGCTCCTGCCGAGGGAACTTGATGAATCGGGTCGGGATGCCGCGCTCCTGTAGAGCGTCGAAGTAGACCATACTCTGGTTGGTACTGCTCGTCTGGTCTTTCTCCCCGTGCAAGAACAGGGTTGGCGTCTGGACGTTCTCCACGAAGTTGATGGCCGAGCGGCGGCGCCACTCGTCTCGGTTGGTCCAGTGCTTTCCACCGACGTGCCAATGGGAGATGTCCCAGTTGTAGCCCGGGCCGCTTTCCGCGATCCAATTGCTCACCCCTGCACCGACGGAAGCCGCCTTGAATCGGTCGGTCTGGGTGATCACCCAGCCAGCCAGCACGCCGCCCCAGCTCCAACCAGCGACTCCCATCTTCTCGGGGTCGATATAGCCGGCCTCGATGACTTGGTCGACTCCCGACATCAGGTCCTGATACTCGCCCCCGCCGACATCACCCATCAGCCCCCTGAGCAGATCATCACCGTACCCACTGGAACCCCGGACATTGGGTCCCAGCACCGCATAGCCGAGACCCGTGTAGACGATCAGGTCCGGTTCGAAGGCGTTGGCCCAATAGCCACTGGGTCCGCCGTGAATCTGCAAGACCAGGGGCACCTGCGCTCCTTCACGGTAGTCAGAGGGAAGCATGAAGATGCCCTCGATGCTCGTGCCGTCCGAGCTCTTCCACTGGAGAATTCGACTCTTGGGAAGGAGAATGTCTTCTTCGATCCACGGGTTGGCGTCGGTAAGTCGGATGGCTCCAGATCCGTCGAGAGCCGATGCATAGAGGTCCGTCGGTGTATCGAAATCGTTGAAGGAGTAGGCAATCGCACTTCTGTCCTGTCGAGTAAGCGAGAGCGCGAAAGGTCCCGGACTGGCTCGTCAGGGCCACCAACGCATCGGAGGCAATGTCGAGCCTGTACAGGTTGGTGTCGGTGCCATGTACCTCATTGAAGAGCAGGCTCTTGCCATCAGCGCTCCACACCAGATGATCGATCTCGCCGATGTGATGCGCTTCGAGCCTTCGGAGCGCCCCAGTGTCTGGATTCAGAATCCAGAGATACCCGTTCCTGAGATCGAAGCCCTTGCCGCTGCTGGCATGAAAGACGAAGGTCTTCCCATCGGGGGACCAGAGCGGATCGAACTCGAGATCCTGGTTGTCGGTGACCTTGATCGGATCACCACCTTCTGTATCGACAACATAGAGCTCCGAAGTAAACGGGAAGTTGCCGCGATTGTCAGGCCGGGCAGAGAAGACCACTCTCGAGCCGTCCGGCGACACATCGAAGCCGTCGATCAGGCGGTCCTCTTCGAGGATCGGGATCTCGGCCTTGGCTTGAAGATCGACCCGCCAGAGATGGGTCCACCTGCCGTGATTCTTGCCGCTGGGCCCCTCATTGACATAGATGGGGTCGTTGCCCAGCTTGAACTCTTTCTCCTCTTCTTCGGACATGGCCTGCTCGGAAACGAAAACGAGGCTCCTGCTATCGCCGGACCATCGATAGTCGGTGATCTTGCCCTGGTGTTCAGTCAACTGCCAGGGCTCACCGCCCTCCAGAGACATCAGGAAGATCTGGGGCTTGTCCTCGACCTCTCGCAAGAGAGATAGGAACTTCCCGTCGGGAGAGATCCGGTAGCTCTCCCCGCCGTCCTTTCGCACGAACGGCACGGCCTCGCCACCGCGAGAAGAGATCGCGAATAGAGTCTTCTCGTACTTGTTCGTCTCCCAGTTCAGTCGGCGTTCGGTGAAGAAGACTCTCGAACCATCCGGCGTCATCAGGACGTCGTCAACGCGAACCATGTCGAGCATGTCGTCGACGGTCATCGCCCGCTTCGCCTGCGCTGCGATCGAAGAGTGCGACACGAGTCCGAAGATGCCGCAGGCCACAAGCGTGTTCAGGAGGCGCTTCCGGTTCATTGCCGTCTTCCGTTACAGATTCACTTCAGCCACAGACACGAAACGAGCCAAATCCGAATACGGAGCTCTTGTTCAGAACTCGTGACTTGATTCCGGGTCGGCCCCGTCTTTCACGCCCTGGGCAATCATCAGGTCCTGCACGGCGACTCCGGTCAGGTCGCAAACGGTCACCTGGCTGTCATCGACTCGGCCCGTAGCGTGGCCCGCGACGACGGCACCCAACTCGACAACGGTCTCGCGACTCAGTGCTCCCGCATCCACAGCTCGAAAGACCTCGCCCCGAGCTTCCGACTGAGAGAGACTGTCGACCACAACCAGGTCCGCATTGCCGAGGATTTCCGGAGCCAACTCGATCTTGTCGACCGTATCCGAGCCAATGGCGGTGATATGAGTCCCGGCTTGGATGCTCGCCGCCGAAAGCAATGGTGTCTTGGAGGGAGTCGCAGTTACGATCAGATTGCAGCCATCGGCGACCTCCTCGGCACTACCTGCAATCTCGATCTCCGCATCCGAGTCTGCGAAGTACTGCAGGTAGGGCTCGGCCTCGGCGGGATCGCGCATCCAAACCAGGACCTGCCGACACGAGATGAACGGCAGCATGAGCTCCAACTGGAGTCGAGCCTGCACTCCTCCACCCAGAATTCCGATGCGCCGAACCTCACTCGGCGCCAGGTGCTTAGCGGCCACGGCACCAGCCGCAGCGGTCCGCACATCGGTGAGACGGCCCTCGTCGAGCAAGACCGCTTCGAGGAAGCCTGTCTTCTGGCTGAGAAGGAGCATCAAGCCGCTGCCCGACGGCAAGCCGATCTCGGAATTCCCATAGAAACCCGAGGCGATCTTGATGACATAGTGATCTCCGCCCCGGATGTAGCCATACTTGATGTGGGTTTCGCCCGGTGGATCTTCGAAGATCAGCTCGCCGACGGGCGGCACCATCGCCCGCCCTTCAGAATAGGCGACAAAGCCCTCCTCCATCAGCCCGACGACATCGATCCGTTTCAGAACGCGTTCAATGACTTCAAGAGGGATGATCTGTACCATTCCCTTACTCCTCCTGTCCGCCCCAGATGTCACCTACGGTAAACCCATTGGGAAAGGGGTCGTCGGGATCGACCACGTACTGGGCGAACCCCGTGATCCACGCAGTGCCAGAGATCGTTGGCACAACGGCCTCGATATTGCCGACCTTTGTCTCTCGCACCAGCCTGCCAGTGAAGGTCGTACCCAAGATTCCCTCGTGCACGAAGTCCTGATCGAGCGGTAGATGGCCTTTGGCCCACAGACAGGCCATCTTGGCCGATGTGCCGGTGCCGCAGGGGGAACGGTCGAGGACACCTGTCCAGGTGCTGGGCCGACTCCAATCCAGCTCGCCCGAGGAGACGATCACCGTGTTCTTGCGGTCGGCGATCGGGTTGGTCGATGGAGCCGACAATTGACTGATCGTCACGCCCCGAATGTCAGGGTTCTCCGGATGGACCGGCGTTTCGAGCTGCTCGATGGTCGCCGCCTTGATCATCTCTCCGACCCGAGCGGCCTCCCCCCCTTCGGCGGCGCTCAAGCTCAGTCCCAACTGATCGGCATCCGCGATGACGTAGAACATACCGCCATAGGCTACATCGACATTCACCTTGCCGATATGGGGCACTTCGACCTCGGCGTCCAGTTGGACCGGGAACGCCGGGACATTCTCGAAAGTCACACGCTCGACTTTTCCCCCTCGTACGTCTGCCCGAATCGCGATCAGGCCAGCTGGGGATTCGAGCAGTAACTCGGTTACTGGCTCTTGCGATGGCACCATCCCCGTCTCGATGAGCACCGTAGCCACCGCGATCGTGTTTGTGCCCGACATCCCCGGGTACTCGACCTGTTCCATGATCACGTAACCGGCGTGCGCATCTGGATGGGTCGGCGGCAGGATGAGATTGCAGCAGGTCGCCGGATAGCCCCTCGGCTCCCGGAGCATCCTCAGCCGCAGGTCGTCAGCCTCGGTTTCGAGATACCGCATCTTCTCGAACATCGTCGAGCCGGGAACATCCAGCACCCCACCGACGATCACCCTCCCGGGCTCACCGCAAACATGGGTGTCAACCGCTTGGATCATCTTCGACAGACGCATCGTTAGCCCCTCCCCACCGCTGAAACCTGCGCTCTGGCGGATCTCAGGGCGCGGTCCAAGCCGACCGGATCCTCCCCTGATAGAGCGAAACTGCCCCAGAGGTCACACAGATCCCTGGTCCAAATCATCCCAATACTGGCAGCATATCGTGCGAATGCTCCGAGGAAGGCAGATCCAACCGTGACTCGATAGGAAATCTGGCCGGGGGATGAACAGGGCAGCGAGCGTAGAGCTCGCCTATCTGGAAAGCACCGCGGAAGCCATTCTCGATGGCCTGTTGGAAACTCCCTCGAAGGCTGCCCCGAGCCAGTGATCCGGCTGGCCGGGGCAGCGTCAAGGCAGCTCGATCCGACAATCTGTGAAGTCGAACCTTCGTCCCTCGTTAGTGCTTGGGCGGCGAGTATCTCCAGACGTCGTTGTCGACTCTCAGAAAGTTGGTGGGGTCGGTGAAATCGAAGGTCTCCCGATCGCCGCCGAAGGTGAAGATCGATGGGCGCTGTCCTCGCTTGCCGCCCCGCACCACCAAGACGTCGAAGTCGTACTTGATGTCATCCGCCGAGGTCGAGTTCCACGGTGAGTCATTGACCTGCCGCCAGTCCGCACCGTTCTTGCTGACCCAGACGTCCTGTGGATTCTCGAGAAGGCCAAAGCCGCCGAAGCAGACGAAGTTGTTCAACACCACGGCACACTGGTGCCCGGGTCGCGGAGACCATCCAGCCGCCTCGGTGACCAGCTCCCAGTCGGCACCGTTCCGCGACCGCCATACGTCGTTGAAGTACGGGGGTTCGCAAAACGGCAGTGGATCGCAAACGAATCCTTCCTCTCCCCCCAGCAAGTACATATAGCCGTTCTTCTCTACCAGGACCGCGCCGGCTCGCGCTTCCCACGGGGCATGTTGGGTCACGAGCTCCCAATCCCTGCCATTGCGAGACTTCCAGACGTCGTCAAAGTAGATCCTGGCCGGACCGCCGGGACCAATCGACTCGTCATCATTCTGAGAACCAGCCATCACATAGATCTCGCCTCGGAAGACAATACTGCTGAGACCTGCACGAGGCTCCCAGCCAGCATCGTCGGTCAGCTCGACCCAGTCGACACCGTTCTTGCTGCGCCAGACATCACTGAAAAAGTCGGAGCAAATCGGCACGTCTACGGGGCAGTCGACCGGGCCGGCCTTGAAGTTCTGTCCTCCGACCACGTACATCCACCCGCCTTTCTTCACGACCTGAAAGTAGGCACGAGCGGGCCAGTGACCTGGGGAGTCGGTGTCGAGAATTCTCTCCCAGGTACGTCCCAAATTACGACTCTTCCAAACGTCTCCCCAAATGATGCTATCGCCGGGAATTGGAGGGAAGCTGGGTGGCTTCGGAGTTCGTCCGCCCATGAGGTAAAAGGTGTTGCGCAGCTTGACCACCTGAAGCCCAGCCCGCGGCGACCAGCTTCCATCGAAACGATCACTCGGCTTGATCACGTCCCACTCCCACGACTCGAAGTCTCCAGCCCCTCGACCCGACCCTTCAGCCGGTACGATCGAAAACAGCATGACCAACACTAAACCCACCATCAGATAAATCGACCTTCCACCCGACATGCAACTCCTCCTTCCGGTTCACATCCCAAGAGTCTCGACCACAATGGTTCCAACAACCCAACGATCATAAGGCGGCGTGCGCAGCTAATCCAATTGATGAGTAGCCATGAGTCTATAAGCGGTCATTCGCACTGAACACGGCTCTGACCATCAACCGCGAGCTCGCTCGGCACGACTCGAGGCGGTTCTGTAGTTGGCTTCTCGCTTCACCTCGATCCGGTCCCTTTGGTATTCTCTGTCCCCAGATCAAAGGAGATAGCTAAGTCGGGCATCGAGCTTGCGGTCGATGCATCTACGGTGGTCTCAGCCTGCACTCCACCGGGAAGGAAACCCGAGTGAACGTCTCAGCGACACGCTTCAGCACCGATGAATGGGCCCTGATCCTCGGCGGTTCCAGCGGCTTTGGACTGGCCACCGCTCACAAGCTGGCCGAACACGGCTTGAACCTCTGCATCGTGCACCGGGATCGTCGGGGAGCGATGCGCAAGATCGAACCGGAATTCGAGCGCCTCCGCCAGCGGGGTGTCTCCCTGGTGACCTTCAACCGGGATGCCCTCGACTCCGAGGTCCGCAGTGAGATCTTGGACACACTGACCGAGGCCCTCGCACCGAGCGGCAAGATCCGGGTCCTCCTCCACTCCATCGCTTTCGGCAACCTGAAACTCGTCGGACCCGAAGCGCCGTCCAACGATACGGCCGGCGCCCAGCTCGCCGCGGCACTCGGCATCGAAGAGAGCGTCGTGCGGGAGACTGCCGACCGCCTGTTCGAGGAGGGATGCGACGGCGTCCAGGGCCTCACCACCCCACCGCAGTACTCGGCCGACCTCTTCCTGGAAGAAGAGGACATGGCGCGCACCGTTCACGCCATGGGCACGAGCCTCCTCGGCTGGACGCAGGAGATCCTCGAACGGGGCCTATTTGCTTCCGATGCCCGAGTACTCGGCCTCACAAGCGAAGGCAACGAAGTCGCCTGGAAGGGCTACGCCGCCGTGGCTGCGGCCAAGGTCGCGCTCGAATCGGTCTCGCGCTCTATCGCAGTCGAGATGGCGCCATACGGAATTCGCTCCAACATCGTGCAAGCCGGCGTCACAGATACGAATGCCCTGCGGATGATTCCGGGTAGCGCCCACCTCAAGGCGCTGGCCCGCCTCCGCAACCCCTTCCATCGTCTGACCACTCCTGCAGATGTCGCCAATGCCATCTACCTGCTCTGCCTGCCAGAGGCCAGCTGGATCAATGGCGAGATCATCCGGGTCGACGGTGGCGAACGCATTTCGGGGGCCTCGCGATGAGCCTGTTCCTGCACAGCCTCGGCCATTTCCATTCCGAGGTCCAGATCACCAATCGATTCCTGGAAGAGCTCGACATCGGTACGAGCCAGGAGTGGATCGAAGAGAGGGTAGGAATCGAGACTCGTCGTACCGTAATGCCCCTCGACTACATTCGGGACACCCGAAATGCGGACCCCTCCATGGCCCTCGAGGCGGCTCTCTACTCCCATGCCGAGACGGGCAAGAGGGCGGCCGAGATGGCCCTCCAGCGGGCCGGTATCGACAAGGATCAGATCGGCCTGGTCATTGCCGGGTCCAGTCGGCCCGAGATGTCCTCCCCGGCCGACGCCTGCGCCATTGCCGACGCCCTCGAGCTCGAGGTCCCGGCGTTCGATATCAACTCGGCCTGTACGAGTATGTGGGCCGCCCTGTACATGCTCTCCATGATGCGCCCCGAGGCCCTACCAGAGCTCATTTTGCTGGTGACACCTGAGAGCCTTACAACCACCGTCGACTACTCCGACCGGTCGGCCTCTGTGCTGTGGGGAGATGGCACCACCGCAGCCGTCCTTTCGACTCGCCGACCCGGACGAGCCGAGATTCTCGGCAATACCCTGGCTTCGAGCCCTGCCGGAAGAGAAAAGGTCATCGCACCGCTATTCGGTCACTTCGATCAGGAGGGGCGGACTGTCCAGATGTTCGCGATCAAGAAGACCATTCGGTGCTTCCGCGACCTCAAGAAGGCGTTCCCGGAAGTGGCCGATGACCTCCACTTCATCGGCCATCAGGCCAATCTCCGGATGCTCGAGACAGTCTGCGAGCGCTGCGGAGTCGATGCCGACCACCATCACTCCAATGTTGTCGAGTTTGGGAATACCGGGGCGGCTGCCGCACCATCGGTCATCTCCATGAACTGGGACCGATGGCAGGACGGAGACAACATCGCCATCATCGGTGTGGGCTCGGGGCTCACCTGGTCGAGCTACATCCTTCGGTTCGGAGGTCAGGCTTGAAGTACGAAGAATTTCAGAACCAGTCCAGCTTCTCCCACGAGGAGGTGCTGGCAATCGCACACGGCTCTCTCTTCGACGACGCCCCACCGGAGCTCAAAACGGGTTTGCCGCTGCCGCCGATGCTTATGATCGATCGCATCGTCGAGGTGTCCTCGAAACGGGCCCGCGGGCGAATCGTCGCAGAGCGCGACGTTCGGGTCGACGATTGGTTCTTTCAGTGTCACTTCCTCGGGGACCCGGTGCAGCCGGGGTGCCTCGGCGTCGATGCCGTCTGGCAGCTTCTGGGCTTCTACTGCGCCTGGCGAGGTGCTCTTGGCTCGGGTAGAGCCCTCGGCTGCGGCGAAGTCGAGTTCGCCGGGCAGATCCGGCCTTTCAATAGCATCGTTCGGTACGAGGTCGACATCGTGCGCTACCAAACGCTCGCGACCTCTGGCTCAGCCGTGGTCCTCGGTGACGCGACCGTCTGCGTCGACGACGACCCGATCTACGAGATCAAGCGGGCCAAAGTGGGAATGTTCCGCGACATCGATTATCCAGACTATCCTCGGCGCTCCAGAAACTCTCGGGGCGGAAAGATGGGCGAATGAAGGGCTCTGCAGAAGTCCTCGGCCCACTGACTCCGGATCAGGTTCTGGAGATGCTCCCCCAGCAGGAGCCCTTCCGCTTCGTGGACCGCATTCTGGAAATCGACGAAGAACACATTGTCGCAACCTATCGATTTCGACCCGAGGCCGACTTCTACCGCGGACACTTCCCAGGCGATCCCGTCACACCCGGTGTCATCCTCTTGGAAGCGCTGGGTCAAGCAGGCGTCGTGGCACTGGGCATCTATCTGTTCGCCCTCGATCACACCTTGGAGGAAGCCGAGCAGACGGTATCCCTTTTCGCCGACGCCGAGGTCGAGTTCTTCGCCATGGTGCCACCGGACACGGAAGTGACCATCTCGGCCACAAAGGTATTCTGGCGCCGCAGCAAGATTCGCTCGAAAGCCAGCATGACCCTCGCAGACGGCACCCTGGTATGCGAGGGAACAATTTCGGGAATGGGGGTGAAGCGGTGAGTGAGAGCGGCCGTGTCGTCGTCACCGGCTTGGGCGTCGTGGCACCCAACGCCACCGGCACAGAAGCGTATGAGCAAGCCCTGAGAAGAGGCACCTCCGGGATTCGCCACATTCCCCTGCTGGCCGAGCTCAAGTTCGCCTGCCAGGTGGCCGGTGTGCCCCAGGACGTGGACGAGTTGGCCGAGCAGTACTTTGCGCCCGACGAGCTGAAAGCGATGAACTCGAGCCACCGCTTCGGCTGCATCGCGGCAGTGGATGCCTGGACCGACGCCGGCTATGAACGACCAGATCCGCTGGACGATGCGGCCATCGATTGGGATGTGGGTGCAATCATCGGCACCGGCATCGGGGGCCTCGACACTGTTGGCGAGCGGATTGTGCCCCTGGTCGACAGCGGCCGCGTCCGCCGGCTTGGGAGCACGGTGGTGGAACAGGTCATGGGCAGCGGAGTCTCTGCACGAGTCGCCGGCCTGCTGGCCCTCGGCAACCAGGTCACGTCCAACTCGAGCGCCTGCAGCACAGGTTCCGAAGCGATCATCGACGGGTACTACCGCATTCGTTCGGGTTTGGCGAAGCGCATGTTGTGCGGCGGAACCGAAGGATCCAGTCACTACAACTGGAGCGGCTTCGACTCCATGCGAGTGCTTTGTCGCAAGTTCAACGACGAACCCGAGAGAGCTTCGCGGCCCATGAGCGCTTCAGCGGGCGGTTTCGTGCCGGGCAGCGGCGCCGGGATCCTGCACCTGGAGAGCCTCGAGAGTGCCACAGCACGGGGAGCTCGAATCCATGCGGAGATCCTCGGCGGTGCCATCAACTGCGGCGGCCACCGCGGCGGCGGAAGCATGACCGCCCCGAATCCCACAGGAGTGCAGCGCTGCATTCGCCAAGCGATCGATGACGCGGGTATCGACCCGAGCGAGATAGACGCGATCAACGGGCATCTGACAGCAACCGGCGCCGACCCAAGAGAGGTCAACGCTTGGTCGAAAGCGCTCGGTCGCTCGCCAGAGGACTTTCCACCGATTGTCTCTACCAAGTCGATGATCGGGCACGGGCTCGGTGCCGCTGGAGGCATGGAGTCGGTGGCATGCGTCCTCATGCTGACAGGAGGATTCGTTCATCCATCCCTCAACTGCGAGGATGTACATCCGGAAATCGAAGCTTTCGCTGGCTCGATTCCCCACAGTGTGCTAGAAATGCCGCAGCTGAAGACCATCATCAAGGCCGGTTTCGGCTTCGGAGACGTCAATTCGTGTCTAGTCTTCCGTCGTTGGAACGGCTAACACTCTGCGAGACAGGAAGAAGCCATGACGAGAGACGAGATTTTCGCCAAGGTGATCGAGATCATCAAGCCGTTCGTCAAGAACCAGGAAGCCTTCGAGTCGGTGGGTGAGAACACGAACATCCTCCAGGATCTGCAGGTGAACTCGGCCCGCTTGGTCGACATCATCCTCGACTTCGAGGACGCCTTCGACATCGAGGTCGAGGACGAGGATGCCGACGCAGTGAATACGGTGGGTGACGCCGTGCAGTTGATCGCTGCAAGGGTCTCCTAGAACAACAGTTGTGTCCGCGCTTCCCTTTCGCACCCGTGCCGCACTGACTCTCCAGCGCGAGGCTGGTCGGTTGTCGTCCATCGTCTGGATTCCTCCGATCGTCTTCACGTTGCGCGTGCTGTTGCGCTACCGCATCGAGAACGCGGCCGAGCTTCGGAGACGGTATCGAGTCATGATCAAGCAGAGCGACGGACCGATCCTGATCTGCGCCAACCATTTGACCATGGTGGACTCGGCGATCCTGGCCTGGGCGCTAGGTGGATCCTGGTGGTACATCTTCAACTACCGCCGCATGCCCTGGAATCTCCCCGAGTACAACAACTTCGCGTCGATCTGGTTCAGTCGCGTTGCAGCCTGGGTGACGAAGTGCATCCCCGTGGTGCGCGGCGGCCCGCGCCAACAGGTGTCCGGCGTAATCAAGAGAGTGCAGCACGTGCTTTCCCGCGGCGAAACGGCATTGATCTTTGCCGAGGGCGGGCGCAGCCGAACTGGGCGAGTACAGGCGGATTCCGTCGCTCACGGCCCGGGCCGCATCCTGAGCGCTGTCGAGGACTGCAGAGCACTGTGCGTGTATCTCCGCGGCGAGGGGCAGCGTACCTGGTCGACCATTCCGGCCCTGGGAGAGACCTTCCACGTCGATTTCGAGCTCTTTCAGCCCGAATCGTTGCACGAGGGCCTGCGGCGGTCGCGGGATCTGGCCCAGCAGATCGTCGCCAAGCTGGCGCGGATGGAAGAGGATTACTTTGCCAGTCGGTAACGACGTCGTCGACCTCCGGCATCCCCTCTGCCAGCCCGACGCGATCCACCCTCGTTTCGACAACCGGGCCTTCTCAGCGCGCGAGATCGCGCTACTAGCAGCCACAGACAAAGTCCACCAGATGCGATGGTCGCTATGGGCGACCAAGGAAAGCGCTTTCAAGGCTCTCCGCAAGCTCGACTCACAGGTTCGCTTCATACCCCGCGACTTCGAGGTCATTCTTGGCGACGCTCGTGCTGAGGTGACCCATCGACTGGCTCGATTCAGCGTTTGGCTCGATCACTCGGACCAGTGGGTGCACGCCGTCGCTAGCCAAGCCGGCGAGAAGCCGAAATTCCTCCTCGATGGGGATTCCTCAACCGACCCCGGGTCCCTGGAGAAAGGCTTCAGGGAACGGGTCCGACGCCTGGCCAGCTCCGCCCTCGGAGGTCTTCTCGAGATCACCCCGAGTGAGATCGAGATCGTTTCGGTGAACAGGGTCCCCCAAGCACAACGGCAAGGACAACCCCTTCCCTTCGACCTCTCCCTTTCCCACGATGGCCGCTTCGTGTCCTGCGCCTGGGAATCGGTCTAGAACCCGCCCTCGCCCTGCGAGATCGCAACACCAAGTTCCGTCCTCTGCAGAAGACTGGGCCTGTTTGCTTGTAAGCATTATGCTATCATTACGCTATTCCAAGAACGCGAGGTCGCCCGAGATGCCAGGAGTGCTCATCAGAGATGTCCCCGAAGAACTCCACGACAAACTCAAGGAGCGGGCCGAGGCACATCGTCGCAGCCTTGGCCGGGAAGCCCTCGTTCTTCTCGAGCAGGCGCTCTCCACCCCGGCAGGCCCGCCTACTCTGGAACAGATCGACGCTCTCCGAGTGGAGGGTGCCAAGCTCTTGACCCAGGATCTGATTGACCGCGCTCGCACGAGCGGCCGCCCGTGATCATTGCCGACACAAATCTGGTCAGCTACCTGCTCATCGAGGGTGAGCGAACGGGTGCCGCTCGCCGAGTCCATCAGCAGGACCCCGACTGGAAACTGCCAACCCTGTGGCGCAGTGAGTTCCTCAATGTCCTCGCCACCGCGGTCAGAGCCAGGGTTCTCGAACGAGCGCAGGCCTTTTCGGTTTGGTGGACCGCCTGCGATGTGTTCTCCCATCAGGAGATCGAGCCAGACGGTGACCAGGTATTGAGCGTCGCTCTCGAAAGACAGATATCAGCCTACGATGCCCACTTCGTCGCACTGGCTCAGGATCTGGGGGTACCGTTGGTGACCGGTGATGCCGCCATCGCCAGACAGTGCCCCGAACTGACTGTCACCATCGAGGATTTCACCAGCTAGACTCAGAGCCCTTCCCCGCCCGTCCAGAGGAATGAGCCCCTCCCCAACGCCTGCGCATCTAGCCTCGCCGCTCTCTGATGAGCCGAGGTGGATCGATCTCAAGGGCCTGCTGGTCAGTGGGCGCTGTGACATCTGGTCCGAGTCAGAGCCGGAAAGAGGCTTCGTCGCCCGATCCTGGGACTACCCATTCGCTGCGATCCATGCAATGCCAGGGGTCAGCCTCATCCGGCAAGCCGTCGAAGCCGGTCGTTCAGCCTCTCAGGGCCAACACGTCCCAGAGGGGTGGCAACTCCTGGCACCTCCGGAAAGCCGAATGGCCGTGGAAGCAGCGCTGCCAGACTGGCGACGCAGCAGCGTCCATCTGCATCGATGGGAAGGAGAGCTCGAACGACCCGATCTCGACGTCGATGCCAGAATCGACCTGCTCCCCGAAGGGCATAGTGCTGTTGGACTCACGTTCGACCATGTCCCCGCAACCTCCCGGTACGAATACAACCTCGACTGGGTGGCCAAGAGACCCATGGCCATCGCCATCGTCGAGGGGCTGCCAGTCACCTTCTGCTATGCCGCCTTCACGACCGATACTCTGTGGGACGTCTCGATCGAGACCATCAAGCCCTACCGTCGCCGCGGCCTGGCAGCGGCGACTTTCCTTTCCCTGGCCCGACACATGGCGGACCATGGTCTGATCCCCGCCTGGGGCGCCATGGAAAACAACCCAGGGTCCCTCGGCCTGGCAGCCAAGCTCGGGTTCGTTCCCGATACGCAGATCGACGCCTGGTACGAAAGCATCTCCAGGTCGCCCTGAGCCAGGACCAGCCTCAGCCCCAACTGCGGCGCTACGCTCGAATCGCGACCTCCAAGTGACTCGCCTGTCGATGAGGAGGCGAGGCTTCCCAAGACTTGACCTCCTATGAACCCGCCAAGGGATGACGAGAACCTTCCTTTTCAATCCGTCTTCTTGAATGGAGGGAATTGACTCTCGCTTTGCTTTCCTCCAAACTGGAGGAACTTTGGAGGACACAACATGTCTGTGCTCAACATCAAGAACTTCCCCGACAAGTTGTACGAGAAACTTCGCGAGCGCGCCAAAGTGGATCGCCGCTCAGTCTCCCAGGAGGTCATCCATCTTCTTGCCGAGACTCTAGAGCCCAGAAAACAAGGCTCGATTCTCGAGCTTCGTGGCCTCGGAAGGTCAGCCTGGGTCGATCTCGATGCAGCACGACATGTGGCCGAGGAGCGCGATTCTTGGGACTGATCGGCGACCTCGATGGGGGGCCTGTCGCTCTCGACACAGCGGTCTTCATCTACTTCATTGAAGAGCACCCCCTTTACTTGTCACTGGTCGAGGAGATCTTCGTTGCCCTGGACGAGGAGCGGTTGGTCGGAGTGACTTCGACCATCACCCTGCTCGAGACTCTTGTCGTTCCAATCCGCGCTGGCAATCTCACATTGGCCGAGCAGTACGAGGGCCACCTGAGCCACAGTCGCGGACTCCTCCTGCTCGATCTCGACCGGCCGCTTGTGCGACTGGCAGCACAACTCCGCGCTCTTGAAGGACTCGAGACTCCTGACGCCCTGCAAATTGCTGCAGCCCTACAAACCGGATGTACTACCTTTGTGACCAATGATCGAAGGATCCCGGCTGTCGGCGGGCTGCGAGTTTTGCAGCTCCGGGACTACCTCTAGTCCCACCAGGCACTCGACTGACATTTTGGGGGCGGCCCTCGCGGTCACCCGCAGGAGGGGGAAAGCCCCTTCCCAACCTCGGAGGGTTCACGAAGTGGTCGCTGCAGCGCGGCGCTTGCCCAGGGCCTGTTTGACGATGCCGCTGACCGCGGCGCGGGCGTCGTCGAAGAAGGTGTAGAAGACGGGCACTACCAGGAGGGTAAGCAGGGTCGCCGTTGTCAGACCGCCAATCAGAGTCAGGCCGAAGCTCTTGTAGCTCAGGCCGATGCTGGAGGCACCCTGAACAGTCAACGGGATCATGCCGCCGATGGTGGTCAGGGCGGTCATCATGATGGGTCGGAAGCGCCGCTCGGCCGCCAGGAGAAGGGCTTCGTGCCTGCTGTGCCCAGCGTGCCTCAGTCGCGTCACGTAGTCGATGAGAACGATGCCGTTGTTCACCACGACGCCCACCAGGAGGATCAACCCGACTGCTCCCAGGAAGTCGATATTCAGCCCGAAGATGAAGTGAGCCCAGTAGACCCCCAAGCTGGCCAGGGGAATGGTGAGGATGATGGAGAGCGGCAAAATGAAGCTCTCGAAGAGGAAACCCATGAGCAGGTAGATGAAGATCACCGATACGATGCCGGCAAACAGCATGTTCTGAAGGTCTTCACTCAGGCCCAGCATGCTCTCACCCATACCGAAGATCACACCTTCAGGCAGCTCGATGAGGCTCGCCATGGCCATGAGCCGGGCCCGCGTCTCCTCCTCCTCCTCCTCGCGGAGCTCCAGGGTGATCTCCCTCGATGTTCGTTTGTTGGTGCGGAAGATGCGCTGCGCCGAAGCCAGATAGCGGGGCTCGGATATCGAGGACAACTGCACGGCGGCGCCATCGTTGGTCGGTACCCAGAAGTTGTTGAGCTCGTCGAGGGAGTCCCGGTCTTCCTCCTGGAAGCGCACGACGACCGGAATCTCTTTGCCAGCCTGGTGGTAGCGAGGCAAGGTCTCACCCCGCAAGGCGTAGCCCACAACGGCTGAGACCACCATGGGGTTGATGTTTTGGTTCTGCATGCGCTCACGATCCAGCACCAGAGCCATCTCGCTGGGCGTGTCGTCCCCCACCTTCTTCACGCCCACGACACCCTCGACCGAAGCGAAGATCTCCTCCAGCTGGGCCGCTATCACCTCGAGGGCCTCGGCATCCTCGCCTTCGAGCTTGAAGGTATGGGTGCCTTTGCCCTGTCGCTCGTCGCCCTGTTGGTCCTCCCCTGTGTAGAGCTTGACACCGGCCTTCTCCGGCAGCCGCTCCTTGACCCGTTCCATTGCCTCCTTGGGGCTGACCTTGTTGGTGCGCTCCTCTTTGAACCATCCTTGAAAGGACCCATACGTGCTGCGGTGCTGAATGAACCACCCGTCCAGATCCAGGTCCTCCGCCATCTCCTCGATGAGACTCTCGCCCACCAGGAAGTACTCCTCAGCCTCTTCCAGGGTGGTGTTTTGCGGCAAGTTGACGTTGATTTCGAAGCCACCGCGGTCTTCGTCTTGCACATCGACGAATTTGATCTGCTTCATCGGCAAGGCGGCCGTCAAAGCGAACACCGCCATCACCAGCAGCACGAGATCCAGCCGTCGGCGCAGGAAGAACGCCAGAGTCTTGGTGTAGAAGTAATTGAGCTTGCCGAACGTAAGGTCGTAGGCCTTCTTGAGGCCAATAGCCATCGGATGAGGCTTCTCGTGGTTTTCGGCCTCCTTTTCGGGCAGCGTGATGAAGACGAAAAGCGGAATGAAGATCAACGCCACCAGAAGAGAGCCCAGAAGGGCCACGGAGATGGGGATCGAGAGCCGAAGGAGGAAAAACTGGCCCATACCTTCGACAAGAGAGACCGGCAGAAAGACCACGATCGTCGTCAGGGTGGCCATGACGATCGCCAAAGCAATCTCACCAGCGCCCTGAATGCAGGCCTGGCGCCGTGGCATCCCCTCGCGATGCAATCTGAAGATGTTCTCGGCCACTACGACCGAGTTATCCACCAGGAGACCGACAGAGATCATCAGCGCCAGCAGCGTCAGGATGTTCAGGGACTCGCCGACGAAATACATCACCGTCAGAGCAATGACGATGCTCACCGGAATCGACAGCGTAACGATCAGGGTCATCCGAACGCGCCGCAGAAAGAAGAACAAGACCAGCAGGGCGAGAATCCCTCCGACCTTGCCGCTGTCGAACATCGTGTCCAACGATTCCCTGATGATCTCGCCCTGGTCGAACAGAGTCGCTATCTCAATGAGCTGCAGGCGGGGGTTCTCCCGCAGCTCCTCGACCACAGCCTCGACACGTCGGGCTGTTTCCAGGGTATTCGCGTCGCCCTCCTTGTTGATGCCCAGCGCCACTGCGGGCCGGCTCATCGCTCTTACCCGATAGGTCTTCTCGGGCAGATCGTAGGTGACCGTGGCGATGTCTCGCAGCCGCACGTTGTCTGCTACGAGGCGATTCTCCAGTTCTTCGAGGTTGTGGTAGCGAGCCACCGATCGCAAAAGTAGCTTCTTGGATCCTTGGTACACCGTGCCGCTGGAGAGTGTGAAGTTATCGCCGGATAGCTGCTGTGCGAGCTCGTAGATGTTCAGTCCCGCGGCCGAGGTCCGCTCCCGGTCGAGCTCGATCAGGATCTCCTTCTCTTCCAGGCCGTGGGCATCGACAGAGGCCACGCCCTCGACGCGCTGCAGGCGAAGAACGATCTCGTCCTGAACCAGGTTGTAAACGTCCACGACTGCCGGATCGATGGCCAGGCCCAGGAAGAAGATGGGGATGCCTGAAGCGTCGTCTTTGTAGACAAAGACCTGCTCCACATCGTCGGGCATCTGGATCCTGGCGCGCTCGACTCGGTCCCGCACCTCCCGGTAGGCCACGTCCATGTCCGTGCCCTGCTTGAACATCAGGTTGCACATGGCGAAGCCCGTTCGCGCATAGGAGTTCAACTGATCGATACCGGCGACTGTGGAGAGCTCTTCCTCGAGCGGGAGAACGATCTTGTCGAGAACTTCTTGCGATGGGGCTTCACGCCATGGCACCCGCACGCTCAAGTGAGGGCCGGCGAAGCCCGATGGGAGGAGCTCGATAGGAATGCTGATCGTAGCCACCGTCCCCAGAACGATCATGGTCAGCAGGATCATGAGGACCGTGATGCGACGGTCCAGGGAGAATTGGGGCAGGCGTGATTCCTGAGCAGTCGTCTCGGTGGCGACGGTCTCGGTGGGATCCTTGCTGTCCATGCCTGACTCCTCGCTGTCCTGGTTTTAGCCGCTCTCGAAGGAAGCAGCGTCCGCCGCTGCCACATCACCCACAACCGACCGCCCAGGTTGGCTCTCAAACACTTCCTCGCCCATCAAGCGACCCCGCAATCGACTCACCTGAGCGTAGATCGACGGGATGATGAACAAAGTCAAGAGGGTCGAAATCAACAGTCCGCTGATCACAGTGACCGCCATCGGAGTCCGCAACTCTGCACCATCGCCAAGACCCAACGCCATCGGCAATAGTCCGAGAGTCGTCGTCGCAGTCGTCATGAGAATCGGACGCAGCCGCACGGAGCCGGCAGTAACGACCGCCTCGATGAGCTCCATGCCACGACCTCGGAGGACGTTGATGTAGTCCACCAACACGATGGCGTTGTTGACCACGATCCCCGCCAGCATGATCATGCCGAGAAAGACTACGATCGACAGGCTGATCCCCAGAAGATAGAGAGTCATCATGGTGCCAAAGAAGGCCAGTGGAATCGTGAACAAAATCACCAAGGGCTGCCACAGGGACTCGAACTGTGCCGCCATGATCACGTAAACGAGAAAGACCGACAGCGCGAGAGCCAGCACCAGGCTCCCCCGGCTACGCTCCCATTCCTCGTTCTGCCCGGAGATGAAGAAAGTCGTACCGGTGGGCCAACTGATGCTGCTCAGCTCGTCATTGATCGCCCCGACGGCCCCACCCAACGAACCCTGAGCAATATTCGCGGTCACCAGAGCGACGCGACGTCCGTCGATGCGGCGCACTTCACTCGGGCCTTCGGCGAGCTCTACTGTCGCCACCGCCGAAAGGGGAATCGGCCGATCCCCTCCCGGATTGACGATCATGCCCTCCACCTCCTCGACTGTCTCCCTGTCTTCCATCTTCAGTCGCACCACGATGGGGATGCGGCGATCCTTGAGATTGAAGCGGGTGGCCTCGAACCCTTGCACCTTGTCTCTCACCAAGCGAGCGACCTGCGAGAGATTCAGGTCGTAGCGGGAGAGTAGGTCCCGGTTGTAGACAACCTGGACCTCTGGCGCACCACGCCGTTGGGTCGTCTCGACATCCGCCAGCTGCGGCATCGCCGCCATGGTCTCCTTGGCCCTGCCGGCCTGCTGTCGCAGCAGCACCAGATCGTCGCTGTGAACTTCGACTTCGATGGGTGACTTGAAGCTGAACAGCACCGGTCGCGTCACCCGGGCATCGAGGTCCGGAATCTCCGCGAACCGAGCTCGCAATCGACGGATCACCTCGTCTTCGAGACGCAGATCAGCCCGTTCCAGCAGGATCTTGAAGCGCGCGGTGTGCTCCCCTTCGTCAGAGCGATTCGAGTAGGCCGCATCGTAGCCCACGGTGAGCATCAGCGACTCGATGTACTTCTTCTCCTCGAGAATCGCCTTTTCGATCGGCGTGACGATCTCTTCTGTGGCTTCGATGGGAGTCCCGACAGGGAGTTGGACCTCGACCGTGAACTCACCCTGACGAACCTCCGGTAGGAGCTCGGTACCAAGCGAGGTAGCGAACCAGACCGTCGCAGCCAGCGAGGCCAACACCAGGATGAACATGGTTATGGGGTTGTGCAGAGCCCATTTCAGAGCCCCTGGGTACCATCTGCGCAGGCCCTCCAGCGCAGTATCCATCAGCTTGACCGGCAGATAGACCAGACCACCGAAGACGGCTCCCAGGGCGGCAGCGATCACTTTGCGAACCAGCCAGATCAAGCCGAAAAAGAAGGCCAGACTCGTCTTTCCGATGACCTCCAGAACCGCTCCGATCACAAAGCGCAAGAGCAGATAAAGAACCGCCAGGGGATAAGCAAGCCAGCGAAGCACTTTGCGCACCGCGCCTCGCGGCTTGGCACCTGCAGCGCGGAATCGTTGCCAATCGTTCTTCAGGGAGAGCCAGGCCCCAAATTCTCTCCAGTGGGTCTCGAGAGGCTTGGTCTCGGTCCATTGCAGGCCTTCGCGGCTGGCCAGCATCGGAATCAGGAAAAGAGCGACAACCAGTGAAGCCAGCAACGAGATCACCACCGCCAAGCCGAGATCGCCGAAAGCCTGCCCAGCAACACCCTCCACGAAGACCATCGGGAAGAAGACTGCAATGGTCGTGAGCGTCGAGGCGACGACCGCGCCTCGTACCTCGGAGGTTCCCCTGTTGGCAGCTGTCTCTAGATCGTCGCCTTCCTCGCGGCACCGGAAGATGGACTCCAGTACCACGATCGAGGAGTCGACCAACATGCCGATGCCCAGCGCAAGGCCACCCAGCGACATGATGTTGAGGCTCACGCCGAGCATGTTGAGCGGGGCGAAGGTCACCAACAGGGAAATGGGGATGCTGATGGCGATGATGGCGGTCGTCCGCAGGTCCTTGAGGAAAAGAAAGAGCACCAACACGGCCAGCATCCCACCGATGATCGCAGTATTACGGACCTCCTTGATGCTGCTTTCGATGAACAGCGAGCGGTCAGCCACCAGCGTCAGCTCGGCCCCCTCGTTGAGCCAGGCCTGCTCGATCAGCCCCGGCGGCGGTGGCGGTTTCTTCTTGCCCTTCTTTTGCCACCAGCCGGCCTCTTTATCGGTCTCTTTCTCGTCTTCCTGCTCTTGGCCTTGCGCCTTTTGCTCGGCTTCCAGCTTCGCCTTCTCGAGATCGAACTCGCCGAGCGCCTCCGTCACCCGCTTCGCCAGCGCCACGATATTGGCATCGGCTTCCTTGAAGATGTCGAGCTGGACACTCTCCATCCCGTTGGTGCGCGTCAGGATCTCACGCTCCTTGTGCGCCCTGACGACGGTACCGATGTCTCGCACGCGGACTTCCCGGCCCTCGTAGCGGGCCACCACCGTGTCGGAGATCTGCCCCAGGTTCTCGTACTCGTTCAGGGTACGAACCATGTATTCGGTGCGCCCCTCGGTCAAGGTTCCACCGGCAAGGTTGATGTTCTCCTGTGCCAGGCGGTCGATGACCGTTTGGATCGACAGGCCCGTCCGACGCAGCTCCACCTCGTCCAGTAGGACGTGGATCTCCTCTTCCAGGCCACCGCGGACTCGGACTGCCGCCACGCCCTTGATCGGTTCCAGGGATCGCTTGATCTGCAGATCCGCGATGCGCCGTAGGCGCCGCAGGCCCTCCTCACCTTCGAAGCGATTGCCGCTGCCCGAGAGACTGAGCTCCATGACCGGATCCAGCGAGGGATCGAACCGCAGGATCAGGGGCCTCTCGGTCTCTTGCGGCAAGAGAATCAGGTCCAGTTTTTCCAGGGAGTCCTGGATCGCCTCGGACATGGAGGTATTCCAGGTGAACTCCAGGACGACGTCACTCACTCCGGCGCGGCTAATCGAGCTGATGCGCCGCAGCCCGCCGACCACACCCAGGGCTTCTTCCACCGGGCGACTGATGTCATTCTCCACCTCCTCCGGCGCTGTGCCCGGGTACTCCGTGCGCACCGTGATCGTGGGATAGGACAGCTCCGGCATGAGGTTGACCGGCAGCCGACCGTAGGAAAAGTAGCCGAAAACGACCGCCGCCACGAAGACCATGGTGATGGCCACCGGCCGTCGCGTGGTGAAGGTGGAAAGGCCGCTGGAGTTGGTGGTTCTGGTGGTGTCGGTGGTGGTCATGGGCGTAGGGGCCTAGGGGCTTAAGGGCTTAGGGGGTGTAGGGGCATGGAGATTGCGGGGTCTGGCCGGCAGGGGCGCCGGCCGCTTCAAGCTTGCGTGGCCTCACTGCCCCACTGCCTCAATGCCTCATTGCATTCTTTCTAGCTAGCCTCCTCTTCCGCACCTTCTTCTTCCGGTCGGTCGGCTCCGACCAGCCTCACCATCGAGCCATCCTTGAGGCTCGACTGGCCGCCGACGACCACTCGGTCGCCGGCTTCGAGGATGCCGGCCGGCTCGATGTTGTCCCTGTCCTGAAGGGCAGCCTGGATCAGCAGTCTCTCTACGGTCTCGTCGTCTTTCATGCGAAACACGAAGATCTGGTCGGCGTCGTAGACCAAGGCTTTCTTGGGCACCAACACGGCGTCCTCATGAACCTCGGTGATGAGCTCGACAGTGACGTACATGCCAGGAAGAAGATTCTCACCGCGTGGGATCGCCACGGTTACCTTGACCGTGCCACTCTTGGGATCGACTCGAGGAGCCAGGCGGTCGACCGCCCCGGCTCGCGCTTCGGCCCCCGCAGCCTCGGCAAAAAGACGTGCCACCTGGCCCGGCTTCAGTCGATGCAGCTCCTTCTCGGGTACGTACACCCGGGCGACGATGGAATCGAAATCGACGATATCGAACAGATGCTGATTGACCGTCACCTGGTCGCCGACGTTTACGAACCGCTCGGTAATCGTTCCCTTGATCGGGGCTCTCACTTCTGTATAGGCGAGTTCTCGCTTGGCGTCCCGCAGAGCCAGTTCCAGCTGCTCCAGAGTATGGGTCGCTTCGGTATAGGTCTCTTCGCTGATCAGCTTCTGCTCCCACAGGTTGGTCTGCCGCTCGTATTCCCGTTTGGCCTTGGCAAGCTGACTTTCTACCCGCGCCACCTCGGTGCGCTGAGCTTCATCCTGAAGGCTGACGAGCAGTTGGCCCTTCTTGACATCGTCACCCTCCTCTACCAGCAGTCGAGTGACCTTGCGCTCGGCTTCGGAGAAGACCTGGACCTCGTTCTCGGCCTCTAGATTCGTCGAGAAACGCAGCAGCGACTCGATCTTGCCGCGCTCCAGGGCGACCACCTCGATCGGTACGGCCTCTTCCTCGTCACCCTCCTCTTCTTCGCCGTTCTTGTCCTTCTTCTTGCTCTTCTTGGAGTCCCGGTCCTCGTTCGAGTCCGAGTCGCCGTCCACCGCCTCGGTTTCGTCGCCGCCGCCAGCATCGTCCGACCGGTTGCAGGCAGTCGTGAGTCCTAGCGACAGCAATAGGCAAAGCACGAGCAGGAGTCGCATTCCGGATGCAAGAAACCTCATGAATTTCCTCTCTTTTTCGTCGATCAGGGCGCAGGCTCGCCCCTCCTGGCGCCTGCCAGCCCGCAAGTCTACCCCTGTTGACTTGTTACTACGTGTCTCCGGGCCCGATGTTGCGCTCCTGGCGGCGATCAGTAGGGCGAGCATACAGGATTCCTTCTGCGTCGAGCGAAACCAGTTCTTTTCCAGTGAATATGCGGTATTCTGCTTCGCACATGTTGGCCTCGACGCTCGTCAAACAGGACTCGCAGACCGTAATGTCGGTCGAATCGATTCCTGACCCCGTTCCAGGCCCCGGCGAAGCTCTTCTCGAGATACGCGCCGCGGCGCTGAATCACCTGGATCTCTACGCCCGAGCCCACCACGCAGCGAACCCGGAGGCCGAGCCTCAGATCATCGGCTCCGACGCGGCCGGCGTCGTTTCGGCTCTAGGTCCGGAGGTGGACACTCTCGAGGTCGGCGCCGAGGTGGTTCTGAACCCCGGACTGGGCTGCGGCGAGTGTGAATTCTGCATGCGTGGACAGCAGAGCGAGTGCCCTCGCTTCGACCTGGTGGGCCGAGGAATCCCTGGGACCTACGCCGAGAAGATCGTCGTGCCCGCTGCAAATCTCCACCCGAAGCCGACTCACCTCTCCTTCGTGCAGGCGGCTGCACTCTGCCTGGATCATGTGACCGCGTGGCGGATGCTCATGACGCGCGGCGATCTGCGGATGGGTGACTCGGTTCTGATTCACGGCATAGGCGGCGGCGCGGCCCTCGCATCGCTCCAACTGGCACGGCTGCTGGATGCCAAAGTCATTGTGACCTCCAGCTCGGACGAGAAGCTTCAGCGCGCCGATGAGTTGGGAGCCCTTCTTGGGATCAACTACCGTGATCAGGACGAGGTGGCTGGGATAGTCCGCAAGTTCACCGACGGCCGGGGGGTTGACCTCGTGATCGACACTGTCGGCGCGGCCACCTGGCCTTCCAGCGTCGCGGCGGCACGCAATGGCGGCCGCGTGGTGGCGTGTGGTGCAACAACCGGAGCCGACGGGGTCGTGAACATTCGCGAGGTCTTCTGGCGGCAGATCTCGATTCTCGGCTCCACGATGGGCTCGGACAAGGACTTCCGCGACATGCTCTCAGCAGTCGAGGGCCATTCTCTGGAACCGGTGATCGACTCGACGTGGCCGCTGAGCGAGGCCGAAGCGGCGCTCGACCGTCTCGAGAGTGGCGAGCAGTTCGGCAAGATCGTTCTGGAGGTTTGAAGGTCTGGAGCTCTCGCCCACCCTGCGGTTCTTCGAGGTTGGGCGCTACACAGGGGGGAATTCTGATGAAGACCACAACCAAGGTCGTTCTGTCGCTCGTTCTGCTTCTGCTGGCCGGTAGCGGAGCGGTTGCTCTGGCCGCAGAGACAGCTGCTGGCAAAACCACTGAGCCTCGGCCTCTCGAGGTCGACGACTACTTTCGGATCGGCGACGTCGGCGATCCCCAGATGTCACCGGATGGCACATGGATCGCCTACACGGTGACGACCCAGGATCTCGAGGAAGACAAGTCCAACACCCGGATCTGGATGGTGCCGAGCACCGGCGGCAACGCCAAGCCTCTGACGAGTGAGAGCGTCTCGTCCTCGCGCCCCAGATGGAGCCCGGACGGCACGTACCTCGCCTTTCTTTCTGCCCGCGATGAAGGCAAGACCCAGGTCTGGACCCTGTTCCGCGAGGGAGGCGAGGGTGTGCAGGTCACGGATACCGCACAGGACGTTGGCTCCTTCGAGTGGGCCCCCGACAGCAAGAGGCTTGTCCTCGTGCTGAAGGATCCCAAGCCCGAGGAGCTGGAAGCTCACGAGAAAGGTGACGACTACGAAAAGAAGACTCCACCGCCCTGGGTCGTGACGCGCCAGCAGTTCAAGCAGGACTATGTCGGCTACCTGGACAGTCGCCGCGATCATCTCTATGTCTTCGATCTGGAGAAGAAGGAGACGACCCAGATCACCTCGGGAGACTTCGACGACTCGCAGCCCGCCTGGTCACCCGACGGCAGCCGGATCGCCTTCACCAGCAACCGAACCGAGGCTCCGGACTCCAACTACAACACCGATATCTGGGTGGTCTCCGCGAGCAACACCGACAAAGGTGCCGAGCTGCTGCAGATTACCGAGAACCCTGGTCCGGATGCATCGCCCAGCTGGAGTCCCGACGGCAAGCTGATCGCCCACACCTCGAACATCGAAACCAAGGCGCGCACTCTCTATGGCACGAACCATCTGGCCGTTTCCTCCTCGAGTGGAGATAACAGCAAGGTACTGACCCGAGAGCTGGACCGGATGGTCTACAGCCCCCGATTCTCTCCCCACGAGAACGCGGTCTACTTCCTACTCGAGGACAGTGGAGAGCAGAACCTGGCGCGGATCTCGGCCGAGGGTGGACCGGTGGAGCGGCTGATCCAGAGCCGCCATATCGTCGGCGCCTTCGACTTTGGATCCGACGGCGTGATTGCTGCTCGAATCAGCAATCCGCACCTGCCGGACGAGATCTTCCTCTTCGAAGATGGAGTGCTCGAGCAACTGTCCAAGACCAATGCCGAGCTGCTGGCCGGCATTGAGCTGGGTGAGGTAGAGAAGATCCGCTTTCAGAGCAAAGACGGCACCGAGATCGAGAGCTTCGTCGTCAGACCACCGGGCTTCGAGGAGGGCCAACGCTACCCCGCGGTTCTGAGGATTCACGGCGGCCCACAAGCCCAGTACGACTTCAGCTTCAGCTTCGAGCAGCAGCTCTTCGCTGCCAACGGCTACGTTGTGGTGATGCCCAATCCGAGGGGCTCGACAGGCTACGGACAGGAGTTCTGTCTCGCGATCTGGCGGGACTGGGGTGGCCCAGACTACGAGGACGTGATGGCGGCGGTCGACACGGTCATCGAACGGGGCTGGGCCGATCCCGAACGCCTCGCGGTGGGCGGATGGTCCTACGGCGGAATGCTAACCAACCACATCATCACCAAGACCGATCGCTTCAAGGCCGCCGCTACGGGCGCGAGCGCCACTCTCTATGTGGTCAACTACGGCCACGATCACTACCAGCGATGGTGGGAGTACGAGCTCGGTTTTCCCTGGGAGCCCGAGGCCCGCGAGCTCTACGAGAGGATGTCGCCCTTCAACGAGGTAGAGAACGTCGTGACCCCGACCCTGATTCTCGGTGGCGAAAAGGACTGGAACGTGCCGATCATCAACTCGGAGCAGCTCTACCTGGCGCTCAAGAGACTGGGAGTCCCCACCGAGCTGGTTGTCTATCCCGGTGAGTATCACGGCATCGGTACACCTTCGTACAACAAGGATCTCTACGAGCGCTATCTGGCATGGTTCGACAAGTACCTGAATGGAGACGACTCATGAAGAAAATCCTCACCATCCTGATCCTGCCCCTCCTTCTGATGGCCGTATCAGCGCCGACAGAGGCCGCCAGCGAGGCCAAGCAGGCCGCCGTGGCGTCGATCGACAATCAGCAACCCGAGATGATCGAGATGGCGGACCAGATCTGGGCCTACGCCGAAACCGCGCTTCGCGAAGTCCAGTCGGCCGCCGTGTTGGCCGACTATGCCGAAGCCCAGGGATTCGAGGTCGAGCGTGGTGTGGCGGAAATGCCGACCGCTTTCGTTGCGACCTACGGCAAGGGGAAGCCGGTGATCGGCGTCATGGGTGAGTACGACGCACTACCAGGCATCTCACAAAAGGCCCAGCCGACGCAGGAGCCCTTTGAGGAGGGAGCCGCGGGGCATGGCTGTGGGCACAATCTCTTCGGCACGGCCAGCCTCGCCGCAGCCGTCGCTATCAAGGACCTCATCGCCGCGGGTGAGCTGGAAGGGACTGTCCGGTTCTACGGCACGCCGGCCGAAGAGTCCGTCGGCGGCAAGGTCTACATGGTTCGAGCCGGTTTGTTCGACGATGTGGACGTAGCCCTGGCCTGGCATCCATCAGACGAGATCTCTGCTGACACCGACAGCAGCAAGGCTCTGGCCGACTTCATCGTCGAGTTCAAGGGTAAGACTGCTCATGCCTCGGCCGACCCCTGGAACGGCCGCAGCTCCCTGGACGCGATCGAGCTCTTCACGCATGGCATCAATCTCATGCGTGAGCACATCAAGCCGACGGCTCGGATTCACTACGTGATCACGGATGGTGGCAACGTTCCCAACGTCGTACCCGACTACGCCAAGATCTGGTGCTGGGTGCGCGACACCGATCACACCGGCGTCAACGATCTCCTGGAACGCGCGCAGGCCATAGCCGAAGGTGCCGCGCTGGCTAGCGGCACTCAAAGTACATTCACTCTACAGGCCGGCGACTGGGAGATGGTGCCCAGCTTCGCGGGCTCCAAGATCGTTCAGGATAACTTCACCTGGCTGGGCCCCTTGGAGTTCACCGCCGAGGAGCAGGAATTCGCCAAGACGATCCAGCGCGAGACCGGCAAGGAGCCCGTCGGTCTCAAGGGAGAGATCAAGCCCCTCGACCTGGAACCCGGACTGCCGGAGGGAGGCTCCACCGACGTAGCCGACGTGAGCTGGAGAGTGCCCACCCTGCACTTCTCGGTGACCACCGCGGCCTTCGAAGCGCCCTGGCACGCATGGCCGGTCGTTGCGGCCGGGCGTACGTCCATCGGACACAAGGGGATGAACTACGCCGCCAAGACACTGGCTGCCACCATGGTCGATCTCTACGAGAACCCGGAAGCGCGGGCCGAGATCAAGAAGGAGTTCGACGAGAGAACCGAGGGGACCGTCTACAAGGCCTACATCCCAGACGCACCACCTCCGGTGCCCGCCGATATCTTGGAGGCGGAAGCGGAATAGAGGAAGTTCTGCCGGAGAGCGACGCTGCTTTGCTCGCCGGCTCGTCTATGAGTCTGAGAATCCAAGGCCCGAATCGTCGCCTCGGCAGGCTGATTTGGCTGCTGGCCTTCATCATCCCTGTTCTCGTGCTCGGATGTGGGGTAAACGAGTCTGCCTCCAACGACACCACATCGGTGGACGTCGAGCGGAATGTCGCCATTCCCATGCGGGATGGTGTGATCCTACGGGCCAATGTCTGGAAGCCCCCCGGCGGTGGTCCGTTCCCTGTCCTCGTGTATCGCACTCCGTATGGAAAGGACGCAACCGAGGAGTGGTACGACACCCATATCCGCGCCGTCGAGCGCGGTTATGCCGTGGTGCTCCAGGATGTCCGAGGACGATACGAATCGGACGGGGAGTTCGATCCCTACAGAAATGAAGGGCGTGATGGCTACGACACCATCGAGTGGGCGGCTGCACAGCCCTGGTCCAACGGCTCCGTCGGCACCTTCGGTCTTTCCTATCCTGGCGCGGTTCAGTGGCTTGCCGCTCTCGAAGACCCACCCCACCTGAAGGCCATGGTGCCAGCGATGACCTTCTCGACGCCGCGCAATTTTTTCTATTCCGGGGGTGTCTTCGACGCTTCATGGATTCCCTGGGTCCACAACAGCATTGCGCCGGATACTCGACGGAAGAAGAAGCTGCGCGGAGCCAAGACTGCAGAGGAGGCCAATGCCGATTGGGAAGCGAACGGCAGTGAGATGCGCACCCGCCTCCCTCTCGACAGTCTCGACGAGCTTCGGGAGGCGGCCCCCTTCTACTTCGAGTGGCTGGAACACCCTCCCGACGATCCCTGGTGGGACTGGACAGAGATCCGAGGCCACTACGACCAGGTTTCGGCCGCAGTGCTCAATCTCTCCGGCTGGTACGACGAAGCCTACGGACCCGAGGGAGCAGCGACCAACTTCAACGGCTTGATCGACTCCAGGAAGAACGAGTCCGACACCCGCACAGCCCTGGTTCTGGGGCCGTGGATCCATGGGGTGAACTCGACAGAGCAGCGCACGACAGGAGACCTCGACTTCGGCCCTACCGCTGCCATCGATTACGACGAATTGGTCCTGGGCTGGATGGACCACTACCTGAAAGGCCTCGACAACGGCGTCGACTCCGAGCCACCAGTTCGCATATTCGTGATGGCTGAGAATCGGTGGCGCACCGAGGATCACTGGCCACCATCGGGCTCCGAATCCATGACACTCTACCTGTCAGCCAGCGGCTCGGCGCTTACCGGCGGATCTCTATCCTCGAGTCCCCCACTTTCCGAGTCGGCAGCAAGCCGTTTGGACTCCGACCCCGCAAAACCCGTTACCGATCCCTATGTGGTCTTCGGACCACACGACTATCGCGAGCTCGCCGGGACCGAGGGCGTCGCGGTTTTCGACTCAGAACCCCTGGAGCAGGACCTGGAGGTCAGCGGCCCGATCACGGCGGAGATCTATCTGTCGTGCGATTGCCCCGACACGGATCTCTGGGTTCGCCTGCTCGACGTCGCTCCCGACGGCAGCGCCTTCAACCTCATGAGTCCGGGCCTGGATGTCCTGAGGGCCAGCTATCGAGATCTCGACAGAGGGCGTCAACTCCTGGAGTCCGACACCGTGTATCGACTCGAGCTGCCCAATCTCATGACCAGCAACCTGTTTCGCGAGGGCCATCGGATCCGGGTGCAGATCTCCACGGCTTTTGCGCCTCACTTCTCCCGCAATCTGCACAGTGGAGAGCTGGAGACCAACTCGAAGGACCTGCGATCGGCCGTGGTCAGTATCCATCACGACGCGCGATACCCTTCGCGAATCACCCTGCCAGTGGTCAATCGTCAGTCAGCACCCGAATAGGTCGAGTCACCCTCCAGATAGGTTCCCGAGACCGCGATCTCCAGCAACGCGGACAGCTCGACCTGCAGAGGATCCGCCTCGAGCACGACGAAGTCCGCTCGGGCTCCGACCGTCAGACCTGCCCTGCTGGCCACCTGTCCTCCGCCAGGCCACACGCGAGTCATGGTCTCCAGTGCCTTCCTTCGATCGAGCCGCTCGGCGGGATGCCAGCCCTCCTCCGGCAGTCCGTTCAGATTTCGCCGGGTCACGGCACAATAGAACGTGGCGAGCGGTGGCAGCGGCGTCGTGAAGTAGTCTGAGCCGAAAGCCAGACGAGCTCCCAGCTCCGAAAGTCGCCCCCAGGCGTAGACTCGCGCGCTGTTCTCGGTTCCAACCCTAGAGTCTTCCATCGCCTCGCCCTCATCTCCCGGTGCCACGAAATTGGGCTGGATCGAAAGGAGAGCTCCCAGATCCGCAGCTTTCGGAAAATCCTCCTCTCTGGCATAGGAGAAGTGCTCGACGCGCAGTCGGGTGGGCTCGAGCTCCGGCCTTTCCTGCAGGATCGATTCGTAGACCTCCAGCACCGTGGCGACGGCCTGATCGCCGATCGCATGACTGGCCACGTCGAGACCGGCATCCAGGGCCCGCACCGCCTCGCTGCGAAGCTCATCGGCGGACATTCTTTCGATGCCCCGGGTGTCCGGATCGTCGTGAAAAGGATGTGTCAGGTGGGCACCACGGCTGCCCATCGCTCCGTCGGCCCACAGCTTCACATGACTGATCTCCAAGCGCGGCGACAGCCGCCGAGAAGCCGACGACTCCCCCACCAGCTCTTCGAAGAAGGGGCTCGGGGCTGGAATCATGAGGTGAATCCGCAGGGGTAGCGGTGACTCTCGATCCTCCGCCAGCAAGAGGTCGAGATAGCGCTCGAAGTCGAGTCGCAGATCCACGATTCCCGGCACCGCTAGAAATCCGGCATCGAAAACCTCGGTGACACCCTGTGCGGCCAGGGCCTCAGTTGCGAGCCGGAAGGCCGCGCGAATCTGCTGATCAGAAGGCTCTGGGATCAAAGGCAGCGCCAGCTCGTTGGCACGCTCCAAGAGCACTCCCGTCGGCGTGCCGTCCGCCTCACGACGCAGTGCGCCACCTACGGGATCCGCTGTGGAAGGCCCAATCTCCGCCATTTCCAGGCCCAACGCGTTCAGCCAACCCGCATGGGCATCGACCCGCGTGAGATAGACGGGGTGAGCAGGGGCGTATCGGGTCAAGAGCTCATGGTTCGGCAACTCCTGCGACCCCCAGGCCCCCTGGCTCCACCCCTTCCCGACAATCCAGGTTCCAGGCTCCAGACCCGCGGCTCGCTTCCCGATCTCCTCACCCAGGGCCTCGCGGGTCGGAAAGGCAGTGACGTCGACGAAGTTGGCGGGCGGCTCTTGCGCGTACAACAGGGATATGCCGATATTCAAGAGATGGACATGATGGTCGACAAAGGAGGGAGCCAGAACCTTGCCCTCCAGGTCGATAACTTCCGTATCTGACCCCCGCCAGCTCTCCATCTCCTGATCGCTTCCGAGGGCCACGATCCGTCCTCCTGCGACTGCTAGGGCAGTCGCACCCGGCTCGTCTCCACCCAACGACAGGATCTTGCCTCCAGTGAAGATCTGGCTGGCCTGCGAAGCCGGAGCTGCGGCCGGTGGATCCGGATTGGCTCCACACGTCAACGACAAGGCCGCCAGCAGGAGGCAACCCGCGGCCTGCCGCAGTGAGATGACCCAATTCGGTCTCCAAACAAATGTCATCGCGACGACCTCCTAAACGTTCTGCGCGGCACTCGGGTGGACCTACCGCTATGGCCGACCGTGCACTTCGACAACGCCGCCAGCGATGAACTCCGGGATGATCTCCAGCACCGAGTCTCGCGTCACATCACCGATGGCGGCGGCGAACTCGTCGGTCGACAGCAGTCTGCCCTCCCCAATCCACTCACCCAGCAGGGCTGCCGAGATCTCTTCGTTGCTTTGCGCCGCACTTTGTCGACGACCGAGCAGGTATCGCTTCGCTTCGGTGACCTCGGCTTCCGTCGGCGGATTCGAGCGCAGCCCTTGCAGCATGCCCACCATCAGGCTTCGCATCGACGCGAACTTGTCGGGATCGACTCCGATCCGGATCGCGACTCGAGCTCCGGTCCCATCCGAGTCGTAGCTCGAATCGATGTAGTAGACCAGCCCCTGCCGAGAAATCGCCTCCTTTCCCAACCGCCCCTCGTAGCCATGGCTGAGCACATACAGGAGGACGCGCCATGCCCACGACTCCGGGTCGGAGGGTGGCGGCGCCGGTACCACATATCCCAGTTGTGCTTGGGCGATTTCGAAATCCAGCTCCACGACACTGTCGCGCTCCTTCAACTCGAGGACCGGAGCAACCGGAAGATCGGCAACCGGAACATCACCAAAGACCGTCTCGAGGTGAGACAAAGCCGTTTCTTCGTCGAGATCGCCTACCAATACGATCGCCGTGGCTCCCAACATCGACGCCAAAGGTTGGACTCCTAGAGCCTCGTCCAGAGCAATCCTCAAGCGGGTCCCAGGATCCCGACTTGTGTCTGCTGGATTCGCCTTCTCGCTCGACCGTCCTGCCATCAGAATCGAGCCTGCCCGTTGCAAAGCCTCGTTCAGCTCGCCAGGTTGGAATCTAAAATCAATCGAGGTCTGACGCCAGAATGGATAGTCCCGGCTCGCGTTCTCCGTGAAGTCGATGGCCGTTGTGGGTACAAGTACCCTCAGGAAAGCTGATGCCGAGAACGGAACGCGTCGAAACAGTACCGGTAATCCGTTCGAGAGTTTCGCGAGCTTCGGATCGGAAAGTGGTCCCGCCTCGCGAACAACCCTGCGCGACTCCTCCTGGGCCACCAACGTCGGTCCGCGATCGGGCTCATCGGGCATCTCCGGTGGCGTACCCGCCATGTACCAGCCAATCGTTCGTTGCTCGGGTCTCAGCCAGGTTCGGGCCACACGCTGGATGTCCTCCACCGTCACCGCTTCAATTCTGGGTGGCAGGCTCGTGAGCACTTCCAGCGAGTCGAGGCCCTCGAAGAAAGCGAGCTGATGGGCTGCGTCCTCCGTCGTCTCGACATCGAAGATCAGCTCCCGAATCAAATACCGCTTTGCCCTCTTCAGCTCCTCTTCGCTGGGGGGTCGCTCTCGCAAACCCTGCACCGCTTCCTCGATACGGGCCTCGATCTCCTCCCTGGAGGCCGACGGGTCGGCCGTTCCGCCGAGAGTGAACACATAGGGCGCCGCGGTCGGGATGAACCAACTGACGAGACCATCGTGGACTCCTGCCATCCGACTCTCTTCTCTGACCGGATCGCCCCACTCGTTTTGCGAAAAGTTGACCCCAGAGCCGCCAGCCAAGACCTCCTGCAAAACAAGAAAGGGAACGTAGTCTGGATTCGTCGCCGACGGTGCTCGATAAGCAATCTTGAATTCATTACTCGAGCCCGGCCCCTGGAGAACGAGGCGCCGCACTCCGGCTTGCCGAGGCTCGACAGTCGGTGGCGGCTCCGCGCGCAGACCACCGGGCAGGCCACCGAAGAGCTCTTCGACCTTTGCCTCCACCTCAGTTCTCGAAACATCACCTACCACGACCAGGATCGCGTTGGCCGGCTGGTAGAAGCGCTCATAGAAGCTCAAGATATCGGCGTGTTGGATACTCTCGACATCGCTCTCCCAACCGATCGTGTTGTTGCGATACGGGTGCTGTAGGAAGGAGACCATCAGCACCGCATCGTGAAGCAACGAAGCCGGATCGTTCTCGTAACCGTGCAACTCCGACAGGACCGCACCTCGTTCTGCTTCGACTTGATCGGCAGGAATCAGGAGGCGTGCCATACGATCGGCCTCGATCCTCAACGCTAGATCGAGATACTGCGAAGGAAGCGTCTCGAAGTAGGTTGTCTGGTCCAACCAGGTGTAGGCGTGCCACTCGCCTCCGACCGCGTAGATCCGACTGACCACCTCCGTATCCGGAAAGTTCTTGGTGTCACGAAAGGCCATGTGCTCCACGAAGTGGGCCATTCCGGTCTTTCCCACTTCTTCGTGCCGAGCCCCGACCCGATAGAGCACCTGAACGCTCACCACAGGGAAGGTCCGGTCCTCGAGAACGATGAGAGTCAGCCCATTGTCGAGCCTGGCGACTTCGGCCCGAGACAAGTCGAGCCCCACCAGCGGTGCGGCAAAGAGGAGGGCCAGAAGACTCGCCCTGAAGCAGGCTCGCCTGTCAGTCATCGGGAACCCTCTCTGGAGATGCGACAGCTGACAGCCTCCTGCATGGAGTCAACGCGCTTCTCACTGGCTCAACTCCATCAATGTCTTCTTGAAGAGCTCCACAATTCGAGTCAGCTCCGGTTCGCTCACCGTAAAGGGTGGCGCCAGCATCACCAGGTCGCCACGGGTGCCGTCGACGTGTCCGACATTCGGCCAGACGATGAGACCGTTGTCGAAAGCCTGGGAAGTGAAGCGCTCCGCAAATCGATGCGCCCGCGGCATTGGCTCCTTGGTCGTCCGGTCTGCCACGAACTCGACTCCGGCCAGCAGGCCCTTGCCCCGGATGTCGCCAACGACTTCGAAGCTCCGCAGCTCTTGAAGTTGTTCGAAGAAGGGCTTCTCCATGGCGGCGCACCGTTCCACCAGCTTTTCCCGCTTCAAGAAGCGCATCGTTGCCAGGCCCGCAGCGCAGATCACCGGGGTATGGGAATAGGTCTGTGCATGATTGAAGTAGCCGCTGGTCTTGGCGAGCGTCTCTACGATTTCCTGCTTCGCCACTACGGCGCTCAGCGGCGCTAGCCCCCCATTGAGGCCCTTGCCCAGGACCAGGATGTCGGGAACCACTCCGAAATGCTCGAAAGCGAACCATCGTCCGGTTCGCCCCATGCCACAGAGCACTTCGTCGGCGATGTACAGCACGTCGTGACGGCGGCAGATCTCCTGTGTCCGCTCGTAGTAGTCCTCGCGCGGCACCATGGCCCCGGCCGAGGACCCGATGATCGGCTCGGCGATGAAGGCAGCGATCGTCTCTGGATCATTCTCCTGAATCGCAGCCTCCAAGATCTCACCGCTCGAGGCGGCAGATTCCGGGTGGCGGTAGGTATCGGGGGCGGGAATCCGCGGGAACTCGGTTAACAGCGGGCCGTAGATTTTTCGATAGTGTTCCCGGCCGGAGAGAGACAGCGCCGTCAGCGTGTTGCCGTGGTAGGAGGGGACTCGGCTGATGACCTTCCATTTCTGCTCTCTCCCCTTCTCCACCCAATACTGCCGCGCCAGCTTCACAGCAGCCTCGACTGCTTCGGATCCGCTGGCCAGGAAGTAGCTGTGCTGCAGGTTCTCGGGCAGAACCTCTGCCAGTTCCTGAGCCAGATCTTCGACGTACCGGTGGGTGAACTGCGCACCGCTCACGAAACCGAGCCGGGCTGCCTCCGCGAGTGCGCCGGCGAGCTCCTCGACTCCGTGCCCCACATTAGCCACCATCGCACCGCCGGATGCATCGAGGTAGCGGCGGCCCGACTCGTCGACGAGCGTGGCGCCCTCGGCTGACACGACGCGGCGGAACTCGCGATCGAGGCGCCGATAAAAGACCTTGCTTTCAGGGTAGCGAGGGGTCAACGGAGTAGCTCCTCGACTACGCTATACAAGGAGCTCCAGCCTGTCTTGCGACAAAGCGTCGACCGTCCGCAGCGTGCCGCCGCGAACCCGCTCGAGCCTGTTGCCCAGGGAGACCGTCACAACCACGGAGTTGGATGCCGCTTCACACAGATGGCTCAGCTGCTTCGGTAGCAGCGGAGCCGAGGTGGCAACAATAGTGGCGCCGCCAATCTGGAGAGTCTCTACCTCATGGCCGTCACGGTCCTTGCGGCGAAGCCTTGGCACCGCATCTCCATTCGTCTGGACGGCTTCTAGAAGCCGCGCTTCCCAATCCGATGGCAACTCGGGTGCTGGCTCGTCCAGGCCGAGACAAAGTGGGGGCCAGCCCAGATCGATCCCCATTTCAGGATCTCGTTTGTGGCCCAGGCTGATTCCTGCGTTGTAGATCTTCCCGAGAAGAGACCGGGGTGCGAGGAAGATCGGAGCCGAGATCGTCGCGAACTCATCGACCACCGGATGCCCGAGCATGGACCGATAGGCTCCGCGGCAGCGGTAGGCCGCGAAGTACCGGCTGGGCGACGCATTCCACTCATCGAGCATGACTACGGAGCAGAACGGTAGCTCCACGAGCTTAATCATCACTACCGCCCATCTCGTTCGCAGAGTACAAGCGATGGTGCCGCTTCATGACCTCGAGGGTTCGATCCAAGGGCAAGGCGTAGACTCTGTTTCCGTCCCGACCCACCATATCCGTCGCCATGAAGAGGGCATTGATGATCGCCTCCTCCGTGGCTTCACTCGCAGCCTCCAGCAGCGGATAGATGTCTGCCTGATCGATGCTCTGCTGAGGGTAGGGGTCGCCCCTCCAGAAATCTCGACGCGGAATCGGATTCGCGGTGCTGAAGGCCAGGGTGAAGTCGCCGCTGGAGTTGCCTGAGATGCTTCCAGTCTTGGCCAGACCGTGCACAGCACGTCGGGCGAGTCTATTCAGCTGGTAGTCCAGCAGAGGAGCGTCGGTCGCGACGACCATCAGGATCGAATTCAACTCGGAATCCGCCCCCGACTCGGGCAGCAGATCGTCGATCGCCTCCCCAACAGGCACGCCATCGATCCGCAGCAGCTCTCGGGCTCCGTGATTCGCTTGCACCAGGACGCCAACGGTGAACGATTCCAAGGGTGGTGGGAGCCTCCGTGAAGCAGTCCCCATCCCCCCTTTGAACTGGTAGCAGATCATCCCTGTGCCGCCCCCGACGCAGCCCTCCGTCACGGGGCCGGAACCAGCATCTTCAAGGGCCTGCAACACGTGCTCCTTGTGAACGTGCCTACCTTCGATATCGTTGAGGACAGCGTCCCACGTCTCCCCCACGACCGGCTCGACCGGCGGCAAATCGTCGCTGGGCAGCTTCTCCAGTAGGGCGTCGTAGACCATGCCGACGCTGGAGGTATTGGTGAGACAGATCGGAGAACCGATAATTCCGAGTGATTCGAGCTGAATCAGGCCCGTTACCTCACCGTTCCCGTTGGGCACATCGAAGCCGCAGGGCAGATACTCCTCGAGAATCTTGCGGTTCGGCCAGATGGCTGTAACTCCGGTCCGCACAGGTCCCTCGCCCACCATCAGCGGCCCGCTTCCCTCGATGATGGTGGAGTGCCCAACCTGCACACCCGGAACATCGGTGATGGCATTCCATCGGCCGGGCTGGAGGTGGCCGATTCGAACGCCGAGATCTCGGGCCCGTGCACGACCGGCGAGAGGTCCTTCGCTCGCCTTCGCGGCCAGGCCAGCCAGCGCCAGAGGGCCCAGCTGAAGGACTTGTCGCCTGTCGAGAGACATTAGGTTTCGTGTCCCCCCTTTCTGTCGCCGAAACCTCCAGCATCATAGCTCGGATCCCTTTCAAGATCTTTGTTTACTTCGCCTCCCGGTCTTGCGTAGGCTTGCTCCTGCCGTGGCGAATCCAGACAAGTCATCCGGATCCCAGGCTGAGCTCGTTCGCGGTCTCGGAACCTGGGACACGACCCTGCTGACCATCGGCTCGGTGATCGGCACCGGCATCTTCATTACCACCGCCGACATGGCGCGAGTCCTACCGAGCCAGGGAACCATTCTGCTGGTCTGGATCCTGGGCGGGCTACTGACCCTCGCCGGAGCTCTGACTTACGCCGAGCTGGGCACTATGTTTCCCAGGGCTGGCGGGATGTATCACTTCCTCAAGGAAGCCTACGGCCCGCTCTGGGGCTTCCTGTTCGGATGGGCCTGCTTTCTCATTATTCTGTCGGGAGGAATCGCCGCCCTCGCAGTGGCCTTCGGCGAGTACCTCGGGAGCTTCGTACCTTTCTTCTCGATGGGCAACAAGCTCTGGTCGCTGCCTTTGCTTGGCTGGACCTGGTCGGTCTCCGGCGGTCAGCTCGCAGCCGCTCTGGCGATCCTGGTCCTGACCACCGTCAACTACATCGGTCTTCGCGAGGGTGCCGTCGTCCAGAATCTGCTGACGGTGATTCGCATCGGGTCCATCGGGCTCCTGGTAGCGTTCGGTTTGACCGTCGAACCGACGACCTCCTACCACCTCGTGCAACCGGTGGCCTCCACCGGTCTCCTCACGGCTCTCGGCATCGGCATGATCGCCGCCCTGTGGACCTACGACGGGTGGTACGGTCCGACGTTCTCGGCCGGTGAGATGAAGACCCCTGAGCGCAGCCTACCCATCGGCCTCATCTGGGGCACGGTGGCCATCATGACTCTCTATGGCCTGGTCAATCTGGTCTACTTCCGGGCCCTGTCGATGGAAGCCATGGCAGCAACCCCCCGCATCGCCGAGACCGCCGCAGCTGTATTGTTCGGGCCGGGCGCCGCCAAGCTGGTCTCTCTCGGGGTCTTGATCTCCACCTTCGGCTGTCTGTCGGCCACCATTTTGTACAGCCCGCGCATCTATCTGCCCATGGCTCGAGACGGCGTCTTCTTTCGGTCCCTGGCCAAGGTGCATCCCAAATTCCGCACTCCAGGGCGGAGCCTGTGGGCTCAGAGCCTGTGGGCGATCGTGCTCACCCTGTCGGGTACCTACGAACAGCTCTATACCTACGTCGTCTTCGCAGCGGTCCTGTTTCACGCGGCAACCACTGGGGCTGTGTTCATCCTGCGACGCAAGCTCCCAGAGGCTCCCAGGCCCTACCGCGTCTGGGGCTACCCCGCGGTTCCAGCACTGTTCATCCTGGCGTCGGTACTTCTGATCGCCAACACACTCATGGAGAAACCGATCGAGTCATTCCTCGGTCTAGGTCTAGTCGCTCTGGGGCTACCCGCTTACTACTGGTGGCGCCGTCATCCGGTGGATCAAGATCCGACGGGGCCGACTCGATAGTAGACCCTGATCGAACCGCATTTTCTGGAGGGAGACGAATGAGCTTCAAGTATGGGGTTCTGGGTGGCGGACGTCAGGGAACAGCGGCTGCGTTCGACATGGCCTCCAACGGCGACGCGACCAGTGTCGTCATCGCCGACCTCGATTCCGAGGCCGCCGGCCGAGCCGCACTTCGGGTCAACGAGTTGGTTGGAAGCACTATCGCCAGTGGCGCCGGCCTCGATGTCACTGACCACGAGGCGGTGGTGGCTTTCCTTCAGAACATCGACAGCTTCTTGAGCGCCGTGCCGTACTACCTCAATCTGCCGTTGACCGAAGCCGCCATCGAAGCCCGCGCCAATATGTGCGATCTCGGCGGCAACACCGCCATCGTGCGGCAGCAGCTCGAGCTCGACAGCCGGGCCCGCGAAGCCGGCATCAGCATCATCCCCGATTGCGGCCAGGTACCGGGAATGGGAACCAGTTTGATGACCTACACCATGAATCTCCTGGACGATCCACGAGAGGTGATCATGTGGGACGGCGGCATTCCGGCTCGGCCCCAACCGCCATGGAACTACGCTCTGACCTTCAACATCGCCGGCCTCACGAACGAGTACGACGGCAACGGGATCTTTCTGCGGGGCGGGGAGATCACGGAAGTCCCCTGCTTCGACCCGGAAGGATACGAGCTACTCGATTTCCCGGAGCCGTTCGGCGAGCTCGAGGCTTTCGTCACGGCCGGTGGCACCTCCACCATGCCCTGGACCTTCGCCGGCAAGCTCCAGACCCTGGAAAACCGCACGGTTCGATACCCGGGCCATGCGGCTCAGTGGCAGGCCTTTCGCGACGCCGGGCTATTCGAACAAAACCCGATGGAGATTCAAGGGGCAACAGTCAGGCCAAGGGATGTCCTCCATGCCGTCCTGGGTCCTCGCCTCGAAGTCCGCGGGAAGTTCGAGGACGCTGTCGTCATCCGTGTCGTCGCCAGAGGACACCATCAAGGAAGGGCTGCGGAGGCGCAGCTCGATCTCGTCGATTTCTACGATCCCGACACCGGCTTTACATCCATGCAGCGCACCACCGGTTGGGATGGAGCCATCGTCGCCGAGATGATGGCGCGGGGCGATACGACTCGGGGGGCCGTCCCGCGCGAGCTGTCGGTGAATCCGAAGCACTATGTCGAAGAGCTTCGCACCAGGGGTTTCTCGATCGACGAGGACCTCCGCTTCACCGACCAGGCCCAGTCCGACTAGTCGGACCCCCGGCGTGGTGGCGAGGTCGAGCCAGACTTCAATGTGAGCTCAGAAGGGGCCCCACTGGATCCAGTGGGCGATGAGCAAGAACACCAACCCGGTGGCGATCCAGATCAGCTGCAGGGGCCAGATGAAACGCACCCAGCGTTCCCAACGAACGCCGATGAGCGCCAGCCCAGCCATGAAGTAGCCCTGGGTGGGAGTCAGCACGTTCGAGAACCCATCGCCAAACTGGTACGCCAGCACCGTTGTCTGTCGGGTTACACCGACCAGGTCGCCAAGAGGCGCCAGAATGGGGATCGACAGGGCCGCCTGGCCACTACCCGAGGGAACCAGGAAGTTCAGCAGCACCTGGACTCCGTAGATCCCGGCCACGCTGATGGATGCGGGCAGCCCGCTCACCGAGGAGGCCATGCCATACAGGATGGTGTCGGTGACGCTCGCACCATCGAAGATGACCAGGATGCCGCGCGCCAGACCCACGACCAGCGCGCCTCCCGTGATCGCCGCGGCACCCTCCAGAAATCGCTCGCCCGTGCCGCTCGCGCCGAGGCCCCCGACGAGGCCCGCCAGCACCGCTACCGCGATGAAGAGGCCTGAAAGCTCCATGATTCCCCACTGCCACCGCAGGGCACCGACCACGACAGACAGGAGTGCTGCCACCAGCAGTCCCAGCACGAGCTTTCTGACGAGCGCCCACATCCGAACTGGTCTCGCTCGCCGGTTCGCTCGATCTGACCCTGCGTTCGGGTTCGTCTCGCGTACAGCACGACGAAGACGACGGTTATGGCGGTGATTACAGTCCAGACGAGCAACCGGTAGCCGACCCCGAGAACAGGGGCAGTCCAGCGATGCCCTGCGCGACGCCAACCGTGAACGGATTGAGGAAGGCACCCGAGAACCCGGCGCCGGCCCCCACCAGCCCGATAGCACCAGCAGTGATGTCGTTGTAGCCGAGGCGTCTCGTCAGGATCAATAGACCCGGGAGGAAGACAAGGGTCTCCTCCGCCATCCCGATCGTGGCCCCGGCGATCGAGAACAGCACTACCAGAACCGCAACGATCAGCTCCCCGCTCCCCCTGCAAGCTCTGACGATGCCGTTGATCGATGCCTCTACCGCACCAGTTGCGTTGATGACGCCAAAGGCCCCTCCGATGATGAAGATGTAGAAAACAATGTATGCCGTCTCGACGAGCCCTCTCGGGTAGGCCAAGAAGATCTCGGCAATGCCAGCGGGCGCGCCCTCGACACGGTGATACGAGTCGGGTAGCACCAGCTCTCTGCCGTCCACCTCCTGCCGATCGAATTGTCCAGCCGGAATCCAGTGGGTCGCGATTGCGGCTACGACTACGAGGCCGAAGAGCAGGGCGAACGTATGGGGGACGCGAAGCTTCATGTGCTTTTGTGGCAGAAGTCGAGTGTTGCCACTGCGTAGACCCGAGCCGCCTCCAAGACCTCTTCGACTTCGATGGCTTCCCGCGGCGAGTGAGCAAGCTGCAAGTCGCCGGGTCCCAGGATGACGGTGGGAATCCCTCCAAAACCGGCCAGCAGCGCTCCATCGGTCCAGGCGGGAAAGTCGCCAGGGGCGCACTCCGACTCGAGAACCTCGCGAGCGGCCCGGTCGACCGATAGCGCTACTGGATCGTCGGCCTGCGTTTTCAGGGCCACATGCTCGAGAGTCGCCATCCCCCCAGCGACCCTGACCAGCTCAGTTCTCAGTCCTGGCATTTCCGATTCGACCCGATCGAGCAGAGCCCGAAGCTCTTTCGTCATCGACTCGAAGTTCTCGCCAGGTACTGAACGGCGATCGGCGGTCAGTGCGCAGTAGGCCGCCACGGTCGAGGGTTGGTCCCCACCCCGGATCGTTCCGAAGTTCAGGGTCGGTGGCCCCAGCAGAGGATCAGCACGGTCACCAAATCGACACACCAACTCGGTTCGCGCCAGCTCGATGAAGCGAGCAGCGGCGTCGATCGCGTTGATTCCCGCCTGCGGTGTGCCACCATGGGCCGCTTTGCCCTGGAATCGAAACTCGAGCCACTCGAGCCCCTTGTGACCCAGGCTCAGACGATTCTCGGTCGGCTCTCCAACGATGGCCCCGTCTGCCTGGAAGCCGCTCGCCACCAGATGCTCGGCGCCAAGGCTCTCCATCTCCTCGTCGATGATCGCCGCCAAGGTCACCCGGCCTTTCTGCAATTGGCCGGTTCGATGGAGTGCCACCATCGTGGCGGCCATCGAAGCCAGGGCGCCCTTCATGTCGACACTTCCACGTCCCTCGACCCATCCATCGCGAACAAGACCCGAAAACCCGACACCTTCGTCACCTTCATTCAGAGGAACCGTGTCGGTGTGCCCACAAAGAAGAAGGTGTCGACCCCGTCCCTCGCCCTCGAGAGTGCAGATCAGATTCGGTCGTCCCTTTACCACCTCCTCGAGACTCACCTCGAGACCATGCGACTCCAGATACGCGCCGAGAGCGAGAGCCACTCCTTCTTCCTGTCGTTCGAGCCCACGGTGACTGGGAATGCGAATCAACTCGCTCAGCAGGTCGATCGGCTCGGCCCGGTCGATCGCCTCGAAGAGCTCTTGTCGTGATCGCGTCATAGCTTAGGCCAGCACCTGATCCAGGATGTCGACCGCGATGTCGGCTTCGCTTTCGGTGATGATCAGCGGCGGTGCGATGCGCACACTGCTCGCGCCACAGCCGAGAAATGCCACGCCCTTCTCGAAGGCCGAATACAGAACCTTTTCGAGCAGCTCCCCATCCGGTTCTCTCGACTCCCGATCCTTCACCAGGTCCACGGCGAGCATCAGACCCAAACCTCGGACGTCTCCGATGCAGGCGTGCTTCTCCATGAGCCCCTGCAGCCGGCCCTTCAAGTAGTCACCCATCTTGGTGACGTTGTCGATCAAACCCTCTTCCAGGAGCTCGATCGTCGCCAGGGCCGCCTCGCAGGAGACGGGATTGCCCCCAAACGTGCTGCCATGCCCACCTGAGCGCCACTGCATGAGCTCGTCGCTGGCCACGACCGCGGAGAGCGGCATGCCGGAAGCGATACCCTTGCCCAGTACCAGGATGTCCGGCTCGAGCTCGAAATGCTCGCAGGCGAACATCTTGCCGGTCCGGCCGAAACCACTCTGCACCTCGTCGGCGATAACGAGGATGCCGTGCTCCTTCGCTAGCCTGGCAATCCGCTCCAGGAACTCAGGCTTCGGCACGAAGTAGCCACCCTCGCCCTGCACAGGCTCGACGACGATGGCCGCAATCTCCTCCGGCGGTGCCACGGTGTTGAAGAGTGTCTTTTCCAAGAGATCCAGGCACTCGACTTTGCAGGTCCCCGGCTCGCCACCCACCGGGCAGCGATAGCACGAGGCGTAGTGGGTGTGGTGCACTTCGGGTAGAAATGGAGCGTAGCCCCTGCGGTGCGTAGCCTTGCTCGCGGTGAGCGAAAGCGCTCCCATGGTCCGGCCATGAAAGGCGCCGAAGCAGGCGACGATCTTCTGCCGCCCAGTGCGCAGACGCGCCAGCTTGAGAGCGGTCTCGACTCCTTCAGCACCCGAATTGGCGAAGTAGACGCGCTTCTTGGAATCACCCGGAGCCAGGGCGGCAAGCCGCTCGGCAAGCTCCACGACTTGCGGATAGTAGAAGTCGATGGCGCAAAGGTGGAGCAACCGTTCGGCCTGCCTCTGGATGGCTGCGACGACCCGCGGGTGACAATGGCCCGTCGCACAGACTGCAATGCCGGCCGCGAAATCGAGGAATCGATTGCCGTCCATGTCGGTCAGGACCATGCCCTCGGCCCTGTCGACCACAAGCGGGTAGTCCTTGACGTAGTTCTGGGAGACCCAGACCTTCTCCCGATCCAGCATCGCCTGAGCCTTGGGTCCAGGCAGGGAGGTGCCGATGAAGGGGACCTGAGAAGCGTTCATGATTCAGTCTCCAAATCAGAGAAGAGGGAGAGGAACCGATTCCCTACTCCATGAGGGTCCGACTCTGCTCGCGCAGGAACTGTGACACATAGTAGGGGCCGCAAACTCCCTTGCCGGTGGAGCCGCTGGATTTCCAGCCGCAAAAGGGGTTGACGCCAGGCCAGGCCCCCGTCGTCGCACCGCTGCGTCGATTCGCATAGGTCACACCGGACTCGATCGAATCGAAGAAGGTCTCGACCTCCTGCAGATCTTCACTGAAAATGCCGGCCGTGAGGCCGTACTCGCTGCGGTTCGAATACTCGATCCCTTGCTCGAGCGAGTCGACCTCGCCGAGGTAAAGAAGCGGCAGGAAGAGCTCATCGCGAACCAGCCGATGATCTTCCGGTAGACCGGTCACGACGGTGGGGGTGACAAAGAAACCGTGCTTATAGTCCTCCCCATCGAGGACATCACCACCGAGCAAGACCTCGCCATCGCGCCTGGCTTCGGCCACGGCCTGCTCGAATTTGCGCACCGCAGCTTGGTTGATCACTGGCCCCAGGAAACTCTCACGACGTAGGGGATCCCCGATCCCCAGCCCCGCCGTTCTTTCTCGCAACTGCTCCTTGAAATCCTCCGCCACTCTCCGAACGACATAGACGCGGCTGCAGGCGCTGCACTTCTGCCCCCCGAAGCCGAAGGCGGACCGAGCCACCCCTTCAGCCGCCTTCTCCAGATCTGCCTTGGCCGTCACGATGGTCGGATTCTTGCCTCCCATCTCGAGAAAGCACGGTCGCACGCGATCTTCGTTGAACCGCTTGAAAATCTGCATGCCGACTTCTTTCGAGCCCGTGAATACGAGACCCGCAACACGGGGGTCGTCAACCAAGGCAGTACCCACCTCGGCGCCGTTCCCGGTGATGTAGTTCAACACCCCTGCAGGCAGCCCCGCCTCGGCCATGATCTCGTAGAGCTTGAGAGCACTGGCAGGCGCTTCGCTAGCTGGCTTCAGAACTACGGTGTTGCCAGCGACCAGCGCCCCAGCAGCCATTCCGGCGGCCAGGGCAACGGGAAAGTTGAAGGGCGAAACCACAACCCAGACTCCGTAGGGTCGCAGAACATCACGCGTACTCTCGTTCGGAGCCAACTGTCCCATGGGTCGATCGAACCCTTCCGCATCCTCCATCTGCTGGCAGTAGTAGCGCAGCAGATCCGCCGCCTCCTCGGCGTCCGCCAGGGCCTCGAAGCGGTTCTTTCCCACTTCCAGACTCATCAGGGCAGCCAGCTCGAAACGGTGGGTGCTGATGTTCTCGGCGGCCACTCGCAGCACCCCGAGGCGCCGACGCCAGGGCATCCGGCTCCACTCGCCGAAGGCCTGATAGGCGGTCGCGATGGCGTCACCCACCTGGTTCGGCGTCGATTTCTGGAACCTGCCGACCACGACTCGACCATCGGTCGGTGACCGATCCTCGAAGACCTCGCCGCTCAAGTAGGGCTCACCGCCGTACCAGATCGGGTGCGTCTTGCCCAGCTCACCCTCGAGGTTGCGAGCGGCGGCCTCGAAGGCCTCATGTACCTCTTCGGCTGGCGCTGCCAAGGTCGCGTAGGTGATCTTGAATCCTCCGGTGTCCGTCATGGATCTACCTCCCCCACTTGCCGGTCGTCACTGCAAGAAAAGAACGGGCGGCGAGAGAACCCGCCGCCCGAATCATACGGAAAAGACTGCGAGGTCTACAGAGCTACCACTCGACACCTAGGTGCAGCTGCAAGCGCCGCGGCTTGACCCACCAGTTCGGCCGAAAATCGTCTGGATACTCCAGCAGAGTGGTCTCGAAGTAGTCGACCTCCGCGCTGTTCAAGAGGTTGAAGAATTGCAGATCGAGCTTCAATCTTCCATTGCCAGGAATCCTGAAGTCCTTCCCGATCGAGAAGTCCACCAGATACTGGAAATCGTGTCGAAACGAGCTATCTGCTACGAACCGCCCCTGGCCCGTCCGGTTCGTTGAGTAGTTGCCCGAGATCTGCCGGTAGTACGGTCGTCCGTCCTGGAAATTGATCACAGTACTTGCACGCATCTCCCACGGTAGCGTGAAATTCGCCAGAACGCGCAACATGTTGGGACGGTCTCCGGTTAGGTTTGCACCGTCCAAGTTGAAGTACTGATTCGGGTTGGATCCGATCTTGCTACCGTACATGGGGTTGTTCTGGGTCTGCGACCAGGGTCTCGCATTCAAACCGGTCGACTCCGAGTACGTGTAGGAAGCGGTCACACCCCACCAGTCGGTGAACCGGCGATTGAAAGTCAGCACGATACCCGAGTACTTCGCCCAGTAGTCGTCCTTGACTCCAGCCGAGGTGACTCCCGGTCCATTGCCCTTGATTGCAGTCGGAAACTGATCATCCACAACGTCCCACAAGATGTACTCCCGTCCATTGTAGGGATCGGTGAACGGAATCTCGTCATAGACCCCATCGTCTAGGATCCGCCATCCGATATTGTTGGTCGTGTCCTTGTAGACCAGCATGGCACCCCAAGAATAGGCCTTCCCGAATTCCTGCTCGAAGCCAAGCGAGTACTGCAAGGTCTTTGGTGCCTTCAGATTCGGATCGACACTCGTGGGCCCCGAATCCCAGGTCCAGGCAACTTCATCCCAGGGACCGTCAGGCGAGTATGCCCAGTATGCGGTCAATTCAGGAGCAAAGGGTGGCGGACTGTTCCAGTTCCCTCCCACATTGCCGTTGTAGTAGACACCAGCGGAACCCCGGATCACCATCTTGCGCTGCTCGCCCGCGTTGTAGGCGAAACCGAGGCGGGGTGACCAGTTGCTCCAATCGACGGTGTCGACGCCCGGAATAGTCTGTCCACTTGGGCTGCCATCCGGATTCAAGCTAGGAAAGCTCGGAACCTTTCCCTGGAGATTGTCATAACGCAGGCCCAGGTTGAGAGTCAACCGATCTGAAACAGCCCAGGAATCATCGACAAATAGCGCCCAGGCGTCCTGCTCGTTGCCATAGTAGTAGGGTAAGCCATCCACCTTGTAGTAGTAGTCGTAGGGATAGATCGTGCCGTAGTAATCGTAGTTGTAGGTATAGCGGTAGTAATAGGAGCCAGTCGACGAAGGAGTCGTCAGGGTCTTGGCTTCACCCGAGTTCGCCTGGATACCGAACTTGAAATCGTGGTCCCCCTTCAGAAAGTCGTCGGCGAAGTGAGAAACCACAATGCTGGCCTGATCGGTCGAGGTGTCGTAGGTCCAGGGCCACCAGACTCCACCGCTGTAGGTCGCAGGTCCTCCCCCCGGTGGGCTGTAATCGATGAACGCCGCCTCGGTGCTCCCCGTGTTCGAGAGGAAGTCATCGTTGCTCTTCCAACCCGAGTAACGCACCTCCATGAAAGTTCGGTCGCTGAAGATCGACTGCCAGCTCAGACCCCAGATCGTGTCGTCGCCAACTTCGCCAGCAGACGCCGAAGGCGATATGAACTGGTTCGGAGACGCCGGATAACCCCAATCGGTCAAGGCACCCTTGAAGTCCAAGAGATTCTTGTCGTTGATCCGAAGACTCAGCTTGAGGTCGTAGCGATCGGTGTACCACTCGGGAATCATGTCCGGGTCTTCACCGGGCATGGCATAGCCGTCGCGCCAATACTCATAGCCAAGGAAGAACCAGGCGCGGTCCTTCTTGATCGGTCCACCGAGCGTTGCCGTGAAATCGATGAAATCCTGCGACTGGACGTATTCGGGGTTCTCCGCCTCGGTGAAGTTGATATCCGAATCGACGAGGGAATCGCTATACCAGAAGGCGTTGGCCCCACCCTTGAATTGATTGGTGCCCGACTTCGTCACCACGTTGAGAGCCGCTCCGAGCATATTGCCGTACTCGGCCGGCGCTCCGATGCCCATGATCTGGATCTCCTGGATCATGTCGGGGTTGGCGCCGACCCAGCCGCTGCCGGTCTCCGGAGCCGTGGTCTCGACGCCGTCGTTGTACCAGGCGTTCGACTGTGAATCCGAGCCGAACGAGATCGTACGATCCGACTCTTCCGTAGACTTTGACAACCCTGGGGAGACCTGCATGAGATCGTAGAAATTGCGGGTCGTTGGGGTCTGCTCCAGAGTCTCGAGCGAGAAATTTGTACCTACACTGGAACTGGTGACATCCACCAAAGGCGCCTCACTGGAGACCGTGACAGCCTCCGCGAACTCCGCATAGAGTACGAAGTTCGCCGATGCCGTTGCGCCTAACGATACCTGGACATTCTCCAGGCTCTGGGTTTGAAACCCATCCATCTCCGCTATGATGTTGTAAGTGCCGGGGGGTAGAGCTGGGTAGCGAAACGCACCTGACTCACCGGTTACGGCGAGCTGCGGTGCACCGCCCAGAGACTCGCCCGACAGGGTGACGGTGACTCCCGGCATGGGCACGCCATCTGGATCTTGAACCGTTCCTCGGAGACGGCCCGAGGTTGTCTGCGCTGCAGCCATCAGGCTCAGTGCGAAGATCACGCCAAAAACCGCCAGGACATGGACTGTACGTCTACACATGGCTACACCTCCCCCGTTCGGATGAGCTCCGCGAAGCTACGGAACCTGTCGAGCTGCCTCATGGACAACCGCTTCCTCCTGTCGAGCCAACTGCGGTTTAGGTTGATTCGAAAGGCACAGTGACTGCAATACCTCAGTAGGTAGCTACCCGCTCATATAGGAAAGTAGGAGAAGTCCCTACCCAAAAGGGTGGGTTCGAACACCTGCCCCACGAAACGGATCGGCTCTACTCGGCTGCGTCCAGGAGCGATCGAATCTGCCTGGGGAGCGGGGCGTCGAATCGACTGTTGCCGTCGACATCGACAAAAACCGGATTGGTCAGAGCGTACGGTGTCACCTCTCTCGAGGAGCCATCAGGGGCGAGGGATCTCGCCTGCACTACTGGATATAGACTCTTGTTCCCAACCACTTCGACAAGGACGAACGCATCCCGTTCCAGTTTCAGTTTCACCCTCTCCTGAAGCGCTTGGTTCGATCCGGCGTCGCCTTCAATCTCGAGGACTCGCTCCACCGAGCCGTTGACGAGGACCCTGGCCTCATCGACTGTGACCCACGGAGCAGTCCGCACTTCGATCGCCAGCTCCACCTCGCCGCTCTGGGAGGAAAGCAAGTCACCTGGACGATACCGATCGTCCACCATCAATTCGACGATCGGCCCGTTGGTCACGAAGGAGCGTCCCTCCTTCAATGCCTCGATCACCGTCACGATCTCCAGTTTCCCGATCTCCTGGTCGGCAACATAGACGTAGGTTCGCGAGTATCCAGGCTCTTCGCTATCGATCTGGTGGGAGTCCGACGAAGCCACCGCCGGAATGAGGAAGCCTCGTGAAAGGAGATTCAGCCAATCCCTGATTGTGGCCACGTTGTTGTTGAACAGAGGGGAAGGACCGTTCAAGACTTCCAGAACGTCGAAGCCGGTCCAGAAGCCAGCGCGAGCCGTGGCCGCGCTCTCGGGGTCGAGCTGATAGGAGACGAAGTAGTCCCAGGAGGAGTTCCGGGGGTGGTTGAGCTGGATCAGGGCGTCTGGGTAACGCCGGCGGGTCGCTTCGAAGACCGGAGCCACCTCTTCCGACAGAGTCGCCGCCGCCTCCCACCCACCTTCATCGGGTCCCAGCGGGTAGAGGTTGAAGTCCAGAATGTACTCGTGGTCGCGGGAATCACGGATGCTGATTTCCGAGCCCGGAATCACTTTCAGGTAGTTCTCGAGCTCGAGGGCCTCGATCTCCGGGGTGTAGTCGTTGCGGTAGAAGTGGTCCGAAGCAACAGCCACCTCGACCCCCTCACCGACGAGCGACAGGACCCGCTCTCGTTCGTTTACGGTACCGTCCGAGCGCAGCGTGTGCATGTGAGGATCGACAGCGACTAGCCCTTCAGTTTCCACCACCCTCTCGAGCTCGAAGTCGAGCTCCTGCAGCCTGCCCTTCGCGACTTCAACCTCGACCTGCTGGGCCGAGTACTCGGGACCGCGAGAGGCGGAGACGAGATAGTCGCCCACCGGCAGCTCCACATCGAGCTGGGACAAGGCGGGATGGACCGAGTTCTTGACCTCCTCCCAGGAGCGGCCGCTACGCACCGGATCGTGGGGCTGGAAGTACGGGGAGGGCGTTTCTCCCAGACCGATGAAGGTCACCTTGCCGGGAAGAGGTGCGCCTGTCTGGTCTCTCACTGCGACACGTACCCGGCCACGGGATGGATTGACGAGGGTGTATTCCGCAGCCCTGCCGGCGACTACCGACACCTCATTCCGGACGACGGCAGGAAAGAAGTTACCGGTGACCGAGTACTGCCCGGGCGGCAGCATCAGGTGGAGCGGCGAAGAGTCCGCGAGAAAGTTGCGAAAGATCACAAAGTCGCCCACCAGGTCCCTGACGATGACTTCGAATGGCCCCGGTCCGAGATTCTCAAACCTGAAAGCGACCGACTCTGCTTCCGTCTCCAGAGCGGCGAAGACCTGGCGCATTAGATTCTCGCTATCGCGATCCGTCACGAGCGCGTACCGAATCTCGTGCGACTCCCCTGGCGCGAGATCGACAGCCACTGGCTCACCCTCCTCCAGCCGGTTGCGATCCACCCAAGCCACGTAATGGTCCGACTTCGGAGCCAGGTGGAACTGGAGATTGGCGTGAAGGTCCTCGTAGGGATAGACCTGATCGCCGTCGAAGAAGAGCGCGAAGACCAGTCCCTGCAGATCTTCTTCTCCGGTGTTGGTCAGAGTAGAGGTGATTTCGACTACGCCGCTTGCCGCGGGCAGGGTATAGGTGGTGTCGATCTTCAACAACAATGCCGGGCCCTTGCCGTCGAAGCTCGCTTCAGCATGGACTAGCAGGCGTTCATCGCCTCTGCTGGGTTCCTCCACTTCCACCGACGAGTAGACAAGGTAGTGCAGCCGCCCATCGAACCTGATGACCGGTGAGCCGGCCATGATGGAGTTCTGCTCGGCACCCTCGCTGGGCCAGAAGGCGACGATGCTGCCCAGAGCGTTGGCCGTCGGATAGTCGTAGAGGTCGCAGAAAGGACGGGAGGTTCGGCCGAGAATCAGAGAATAGGCACCATCGATCAGGACGTCACCGTCATCCAGAACGGTGACTGCGGACTCGACCACCACGGGCATGGCAGGTATCAAGCACGCAGCGAAGATGACCAAGTAACGAAGATTCGTTCGAATCCTCCATCGTGAGCTGAACCACACATTCAAGGTTAGCGGCGCTTCTGTCACTGAGCGACCCCTTCGCTGTTGGTGCTTCTAGCCAGAACGAATACCTTGCCTTGCACAGACGATCGCTGCAGTAGGATACCTGCTTGCAACTCGACCCGTAAGACTATGACCAACCAAGCCCAGAGGCGCTCGAAGAGCAGGAACGGCAGTGCGCAGATCCGCTCCAAGGCGGTTACAGCCATCATCGCACTCGCGGTCGTCGCAGCTGTTGTCGCCATCTTTCTGTCGATGCGGGGCGAGCGCAGGCGACAGGAGGCACCTCACCAGGACGCCAGCCTTCTTTCCGCCGTCGCGACGACCGAGCTGAACGTCATTCTCATCACCGTGGATACCCTGCGAGCCGATCGGATCGGTGCCTACGGTTCCGACAGGGTCGCAACACCCAACATGGATCGATTGGCGTCCGAGGGCATCCTCTTCACCAACGCGGCGAGTACTGTGCCGTTTACCCTGCCGGCGCACAGCTCCATCATGACGGGCAGCTATCCGCCTCAGCATGGAGTTCGGGAGAACGTCGGGTACGTGCTGGGGAGCTCGTTGCCGACTCTTGCGGAGGAGATGTCCGCGGGTGGTCGATCCACCGCGGGTTTCGTCAGCGCATTCGTTCTCGACGCCCGTTGGGGCATCGGCCGCGGCTTCGGCACCTACTTCGACGAGTTCGACCTGAAGGAGAACGAGTCCGCCAACCTGGGGTCCGTTCAAAGGGACGGCGCCGACACCATCGCGGAGGCCGTTCGCTGGTTGGACTCTAGCCCCGAGCAGCCCCTATTCCTCTGGCTGCACTTGTACGACGCCCACGACCCCTATGAGCCGATCGAGCCCTATCGTTCGCAGTATCCGAACCGCCCCTACGAAGGTGAGGTCGCCTACACCGATTTCCTGATCGGCGAGTTTCGCTCTGCTCTCGAAGAGCGCGGCCTTCTCGACAGCTCCTTGCTGATCCTCACTGCCGACCATGGGGAGGGACTCGGTCAGCATCGCGAGGGATTCCACGGCTTCTTCATCTATGACAGCACTGTCCATGTGCCGCTGATGATCCGACTGCCCGGCCAGGAAGGCGCCGGTCGGGTCGTGGATGAGGCCGTGAGTCATGTCGATCTGATGCCGACGATCCTCGAGATCGTGGGCCAACCGATCCCTGAAGAGGCGCAGGGCCAATCGCTAGTGCCTCTGCTCCAGGGTACGACGGTAGACGAGTTCGAGTCAGCCATCTACACCGAATCGATGTATCCCCTTCTCCACTACGGCTGGGCACCGCTGCGGAGTCTCAGGAAAGGGCAGTACAAGTTCATCGACTCCCCACAGCCCGAGCTCTACGATCTGGCAGCCGACCCTCTGGAGCAGAGCAACATCCTGCTCGAGGAACGACGCATGTCTCGGGAGCTCAAAGACCAGCTCGATTTGATGGTCGAGCAGTTGAAGAGTGACGAACCGGCTGCCGTAGAGCCCGCCGAGCTCGATGAGGAGACCCTGCTCCAGCTACGAGCCCTCGGCTACATGGCGGGAAGTGGAGGGATCGACGTCGACGAAGAGAACGCCTGGGACAGAACCGATCCCAAGGAGCGCATCGGCTTGCACCAACTCGTCATGTCGGCCCAGAGCGACCTGGGCAAGGAGAAGACGCAAGAGGCGAAGCAGAAATTGGAGGAAGTTCTCTCCACCGACCCCTCAGTCGTCGATGCCCATCAAATGCTCGGCTCCATCGCAGTACAGGAAGAGAGCTACGAGGAGGCTGTCGAACATTTCAGGGGAGCTCTTGAAGTTCGAGACGACCACATCACCTCGATCCGGGGTCTCGCTCACGCCTATCGTCAGTTGGATATGGCCGAAGAGGCTCTTCTCGGCTTCCAGCAGGTCCTCGCTTTGGAGCCCGGGGACACCATGGCGACTCTCGGCACTGTCGAGATTCTGATCGAGCTCGAGAGACGTCCAGAGGCGATCGAGCTCCTTCAAGCGACCACCGAAACAGACGAACCAGCGCCGGTTCTTCTCAATCAGCTCGGAGAGCTCCTGACTCTCGAGGACAGAACGAGCGAGGCTCTTGCGGCCTTCGAGAAAGCTATCGCCGCAAAACCCGACATGGCGCCAGCCAAGTTCAATCTCGCGGTGCTCCTCGAAGAGGGAGGCGACCTGCGCCGTGCCGTGACCCTTTACGAGGAAGTCATCGAGCAGGCACCGGACCACTTCCAGGCACAGTTCAATCTCGGGCGTCTCTATGGCGGAATGGGTGATGGAGGCCGCCAGGTGGAGATGTGGGAAGCGGCGATCGCTTCGAATCCCGAATTCGCTCGAGGCTACTTCTACCTGGCGAAGCTGCTCATGGACCAGGGCGACGATCTCGCCCGAGCCGAAGACCTGACTCGGCAGGGCCTGGCGGCCGACCCAAAGCATCGCTCCGGGCCCCTCGGCTACTTCCTTCTCGCCGACATCCTAAATCGCACCGGCCGCCCCCGCGAAGCCAACCAAGCGCTAGCGGAAGCACAACAGATCCAGTCCGACGGTTGAACCATCCGTCGCAGCCCTTGCCGGCCATTTGGCCCATTCATTTGAGACCGTTGTCGCGTAGAGGCCCGTCCGGGTGGCCCGCCTGGGGGACGACGTCGGCTACTCAGACTGCAACGGGCAGGCCGCCACCTTGTCACGTCATCGCGCCTCATCTGTTGTGCTCTGCGATGGCCATTGCGCTGCGCTCGACGTGGCACCCCCTGACGAACCACCCGAACGGAGCTCGGGCACCGTTGAAGGCAGTTAGGCCTCGAGGCAATGGGCACTGAGGGCCTAGGGGCGTAAGGGCTTAGGGGTAACAAATGAGCGGGGGAACTACAGCGACGCCAAGGGTTCGCCGTGGGGACCTCCATGGGGGTTCTTGCAGCGGAAGGGAGGATAGCCCCCTGGGGGCCGCACGGCGAACCCCCATTGACAATGATCCAGTTCCCTTCGGCCAGCGCCTACGGACCACCCGGACGGACCTCTACGCGACATTCGCCGCATGCAACGGCACCAACGGCCGGCAGAGACGCCGGCCGCTTCAGACGGTGGGTTTCGGGTGTTCCCCTCGACCTACGCTTAGGGGTATTCTCGGCGTACCCCGTCAGGTGTGGCAGCGCACCGGCGGAATCGAAGATCCTTGCTCGACGGTCCAGCTGCTGGTTTCGTAGGAGGAGTTGCGGATGCCTATACCGACGCCCTTTCACTCGCGTACGTCAGAGCTGTGCTACAGCATGAACTGGAAGGACTGGGCCGGGTACTACACAGTCTCCACCTACGACACCACACACGATTCCGAGTACTACGCATTGCGCCACTCCGCCGGCCTGATCGACATCTCGCCTCTGTTCAAGTACGAGGTCCACGGTCCGGATGCAGCGGCGTTTCTGTCACGGCTGACCGTCAAAGACCTGCACAAGCTGAAAGTCGGAAGAGTGACGTACCTGTGCTGGTGCGACGACGAAGGCAAGGTCATCGATGACGGAACCGTCTCCTGTCTGGATGAGAACTACTACAGAGTCACTTCAGCGGAACCTTCTCTCTCCTGGTTCGACCGTCAAAGCCGCGGTTACAACGTCACCATCGAGGACAGCACGGCCCGCTTCGCAGCGCTCTCCCTGCAGGGACCGACTTCCAGAGACATCCTCGCGAGTGTGGTGAACACAGACATGGATGCACTGCGCTTCTTCGGCACAGTTCGTTGTCGCCTGGATGGAACCCAGATCTGGATCTCCAGGACCGGCTATACCGGCGACCTCGGGTACGAGATCTGGGTCGAAAGCCGGCACGCCGAGCGCCTCTACGACTCGGTCATGGCGGCTGGGCAACCGTTCGACCTGCTGCCCTGCGGCATCGACGCCATGGATGTGACACGCATCGAAGCCGGGTTCATCATGAACGGCGTGGATTACTACAGCGCCAACCACTGCCTGATCGAGGATCAGAAGAACTCGCCGTACGAGCTCGGCCTCGGCTGGGCGGTCCAGCTCGATCGCGAGCCCTTCACCGGCCAGGCCGCCCTTCGAAAAGAGAAGGCCGAGGGATCGAAGCGACTCTTCGTGGGGCTGGACGTGGACTGGGAGGAGGTGGAGGCGGCATTCGACAAGTTCGATCTGCCACCGGAGCTGCCGGCTCACGTTTGGCGAGATGGCAGGCCGGTGTACGACGAGAATCAGAACTGGATCGGTCAGGCAACCAGCGGAGTCTGGTCGCCGACGCTCAAGAAGAACCTGGCGTTGGCCCAGGTCGCGGCGCCGTTTGCCAAGGTCGGCACCCGGGTGCAGTTCGAAATCACGGTCGAGTACCGGCGCCAGGTCGTCGGCGCCACCGTAGTGACGACCCCGTTCTTCAACCCACCCAGAAAGAGGTCGTGATGAGCAAGAGCTACGATGCCATCGTCATCGGCGCCGGCCACAACGGCCTGATCGCTGCCGCCTACCTGGCCAAGGCCGGGCACGAGGTCCTGGTCCTGGAGCGCCGGCACTTGGTGGGCGGAGCCGCCGTGAGTGAAGAGGTCTTTCCTGGCTTCACCTTCTCGGTGCTCTCCTACGTGGTCAGCCTCTTTCGACCCTCGATCATTCGCGAGCTGGAGCTGGCCCGCCACGGGATGGAGCTCATTCCGCTGGAGACATCCTTCACGCCCCATGTCGGCGGACCAGGTCTCTGTCGCTGGCCCGAGGCGGGGCGCACCCGCCATGAGATCTCACGATTCAGCGCCAAAGACGCCGAGATTTATCCCGAGTTCAGTCTCACGATGACGAAGATGGCGCGCTTCGCCCGCAATATCATCGACTCGCCCGCCCCCGACCCGACCTCACTCATGCCGAAAGAGCTGCTGGCGATGCTGCGGATGGGCCAGTCCTTCAGCGGCGGCACCAGTTTTCTCGACCTTCAGGCCAAGCTGCTCACAATGAGCGGCGTCGACTTTCTGGATCGATGGTTCGAGTCCGACGCCCTGAAGGCACCCATGGCCTGCAGTGGCATCATCGGAACCTACCTTGGAGCTCATTCACCGGGAACGGCCTACGTCCTTCTGCACCACTACATGGGAGAGATCGACGGTGCCTTTCGATCGTGGGGCTTCTCGAAAGGCGGCACGGGGGGTGTGAGCATGGCCTGCGCGCGCGCCGCCGAGAGCTTCGGCGTCGAGATTCGTACCGAAGCTCCCGTCGAAAAGGTGCGCATCAAGAATGGACGCGCCACGGGAGTCGTGCTGAAAAACGGCGACGAGCTGGACGCCAAACTCGTGGTCTCCAACTGCGACCCGAGACTCACCTACTTCGGTCTCGTCGGGGAAGAGCACCTCGATGACGATTTTGCGCAACGCATCCAGCGCTACAAATTTCGTGGCAGCTCCGGCAAGGTCAATTACGCGGTGGATCGTGTCCCTCAGTTCGAAGGTCGCGAAGGCACGGCGCACCTGCGCGGCGATGTCGCCATCGCACCCAGCATCGACTACCTGGAGCGAGCCTACGACGAGGCCAAGTACGGCAATTACTCGAGTCGCCCGTACATCAACCTGGTTGTGCCATCCCTACTGGATCCCAGCGTCGCCCCGCCTGGCAAGCACGTCATCTCCTGTTTCGTTCAGTACGCTCCCTACAAGTTGAAGGAGGGACCGGAAATGTGGCCCGAGAAGGCGGAGGCTTTTGGCGACACGGTGACCGACACCATCGAGGAGTTCGCCCCAGGATTCAGGAAGAGCATCCTGCACCGACAGGTCGTCACTCCCTGGGACATGGAGCAAGAGTACGGGCTGAGCGAGGGCAACATCTTCCAGGGCGAGCTGAGCCTGGAACAGCTTCTCTTCCAGCGACCGGCAGCCGGCTACTCCCGGTACAAGACACCCATCAAGAACCTCTGGATGAGCGGCTCGGGTACCCACCCGGGCGGCGGCATCATGGGTGCACCGGGTCAACTCGCCGCCAGAACCATCCTGAAATCGGGTGAGCTATGAGTAGTCGCTACGACGTCGTCGTCATCGGTGCGGGCCATAACGGCCTGACCACAGCAACCTATCTGGCGAAAGCCGGTAGGAAGGTCGTGGTCGTCGAGAGCCGGGAGACCATCGGAGGGCTGGCCGCGAGCGAGGAGTTCCATCCGGGCTACCGAACCGGTGGAGTTCTGCACGACACCACCACCGTACGCAAATGGGTGATTGACGATCTCGAGCTTCGCAAGCACGGTCTCGAGACGCGCAAGTCGGCTCCACCAGTGTTCGTGCCACAGATCGACGGTCCGGGTTATCTTCACTTCCACGATCCCCGTGCAGCCCAGAAAGAAATCGGCGCTCACTCGAGACAGGACGCCGACAGCTATCGGCAGTATCGCGCCTTCATCCGCAAGATCGCGCCCGTCTTCCGGAGCCTCTTCGACGAAGCGCCGGCCGACACCGACAACCTCGGGATCGCAGATCTCTGGGGACTTGGCAAGAAGGCTCTCAGCCTGCGCATGCTCGGCAAGACCGACATGATGGAGATCTTCCGGATCGTCCCGATGTGCGTCGCCGACTGGGTGAACGAGTGGTTCGAGTCCGAGATCCTGCGTGTCGCCGTGGCGGGACCGGCCATCTTGAATACCATGACCGGCCCCTGGTCACCGGGCAGCAACTTGAACCTGCTGATGGCGGAGATCCTGTTCGATAGTGCCGTCGCCGGAGGACCGGCGGCCCTGACCGATGCGCTCGAGAAAGCCGCCCGGGCGCAGGGCGTCGAATTCCGCACCGGCTCGGCAGTCAGCCATCTCAAGATCGGCGAGGGCAAGATCGAGGGTGTCAGCCTCGCCAATGGCGAAGTGCTGGAAGCCGACCGCGTGGCCGCTTCCTGCCATCCGAAGCACCTGTTCCTGGACCTCCTACCCGCCCGCGCCCTGCCCATCCAGTTCGAGCAGAACCTGCTGGGGTATCGCTCTCGGGGGGTCGTCGCCAAGATCAACCTGGCACTCAACGGCTATCCGCAATTCCGTTGTCGGCCTGATTTCCAGCCAGAGATCGTCCGCACCGGGGAGCACATCGACGACCTGGAGAAAGCCTTCGATCCGGCCAAGTACCGCCTGTTCTCGGTGGAGCCTTTTCTCGATATCTGGGCACCCACGGTCGAGAACCCCGCCCTTGCACCCGCAGGTCACCACGTCTTCTCGATCCAGGCTCATTTCGCACCGTACGAGTTGGAGGGGGGATGGAGCGACGCTCGGAAGGAAGAGTTCTTCGATGCGGCCATGATGGCCCTGGATCGCTACGCCCCGGGCATGGAGCAGTACATCGTTGCGGCGCAGATTGCGAGCCCAGCGGATCTCGAGGCGGGCTACGGCGTCACGGGTGGGCACCTCTACCATGGCGAGCACGCAATCGATCAGTTGGTAGTGAGACCGGTGCCAGAGTGTCCTCGATACCGCACTCCTTTCGAAGGACTGTATCTGTGTGGCAGCGGCAGCCATCCAGGCGGCGGGATCACCTGCGCTCCCGGCGCTCTGGCTGCGCGAGCCATGCAAGCCGACTAGTCCACTGAGGCGGCAACCCGTGTCCTTCCGTAACTACCTCCAAGATCATCCTCGGCCACTGGTCTGGGCCTGGCAGGCGACCGAACGTGTACTCGGAATGCTGCGAGGACGGTTCGAGAAGATGGGGCTCGAACGATCCACGAAGGCTGTGGGCTGGTTCGAGGAACCCGTCAAGCGGTCGCTGTTCGATTGCCAGATGTGTGGACAATGTGTCCTCCACTACACCGGCATGACCTGCCCCATGACCTGCCCCAAGCAGATTCGTAACGGCCCCTGCGGCGGCGTGCGGGCTGACGGGCATTGCGAGGTGTATCCCGACAAAGACTGCGTCTGGGTCAAAGCGATCGAGCGCAGCGCGCTGACGCCCTGGGAGGATGAAATCCACCGTCTGAACCCGGCGCTGGACTGGCGCCTCGAAGGTGAAGCCTCCTGGGTCACATTCGCCACGGGACGGGACCAATGGGCCAGTCAGGAACCACCCGCGGCCAAACCGAGCAAGAGCAACTGACAATGGTCGAATCAGCCACAGATCTCTGGAGCCCGGATCAGCCAGCAATCTGGCCCGACTACTCGAGGCCGGGCATTTTCCTCTGGCCGTCGAGGTCTCTCCTCCCATCGGCCCGAACATGCCCGCTCTCCAACGCCAGATCGAGCTGCTGCGGGGCTATGGCGATGTCTACAACGTCACCGACAACCAGTCGGCGCGAGTTCACACATCCAGTCTCGCCTCCGGCATCGCCTTGAAGCAGGCCGGGCTCGAGCCCGTCGTGCAATTCACTTGTCGGGACCGCAATCGGCTCGGTATCCAGTCCGACCTGCTGGGTGCGTCGGCCTTCGGCATCACCACGGTCCTGGCCCTCAGCGGGGATCATCCGTCGTGTGGCGATCATCCCCACGTCAAGAACGTTGCCGACATCGACTCGGTCAATCTGGTGCGGATGATTCGCAGGATGACCGACGACCAGGTCTTCGAGAATGGCAAGAAGATCCCCAAGATCAAGCCCGATTTTTTCGTCGGAGCCGTCGCCAACCCCTTTTCGCCACCCTACGACTTTCGACCTCACCGACTGGCCAAGAAGATCGAAGCAGGCGCCCAATTCATCCAGACGCAATTGGTCTTCAACGTCGATCGCTTCCGGGAGTACATGAAACGCGCCGTGGATATGGGGCTGCACGAAAGGACCGCAATCATGGCGGGCATCGGCCCCGTCCGCTCGCTGAAGGCTGCCCAGTTCATGGCGACGAAGGTGCCCGGCATGGAGGTGCCCGACAGCGTGATCGGGCGCATGGAGGGACTCTCGGACGAAGATGCCGAGAAGGCTGGCCTGGATCTGTGCTGCGAGATCGGCGAGCAGGTCCGTGAGATCGAAGGCGTCCGGGGCCTCCACATCATGGCCATCGGCTGGCCCGCCGCCGTGCCCGAGATCGTCAAGCGGCTGGGGCTCTATCCTCGGCCCAGCCTTGGGGGTTGAGGCATCCGGCGCGTTGCGCCGCCTGATCTCTGAGGGCTTGGGGTTGAGCCGTCCGTCGTACCTCCGGCCGTTCTCTGAGGGCTTGAGGGTTGAGACGGCCGATCGGACCAGGGATCTCCCCCGTCTGCGGCCTCACCCGACCATGCCCCTCCGACGAGGGAGACCCATGGCCCGATCTGCCACCCTCGAGACACCTCGAGATTCCGACTACTGACTCACCCCCTAGCCCCAACTGCCCCAATGCCCTTATGCCCCTGTTGGTGCCAGAGGTCCGTCCGGGTGGTCCGCAGGCGGACGGCGACGGCTACTCAGACTGCAACGGGCAGGCCGCCACCTTGTCTCGTGGTCGCGCCCCATCTCTTGTGCTCTTCTATGGACCTTGCGCTGCGCTCGACTCGGCACCCCCTGTCGAACCACCCGGACGAACCTCTGGCACCGTTGAGGCAGTGAGCAGTAGGCAATGAGCAGTGAGGTAGAGGGCCCCACGTCGGTCCCCCGCACGATCAGTCCCACAGCCCAGACCCAGGTCCCAAGCCCCAGGACGCTTTCACGGGCCACCCGGACGGGCCTCCGCACGCCAGTTGATCGGAGCCGAGGCCCTAGCCGATTCAGGACCCAGGCGCGTCGAGGGCCGCTTCGGCCAAGGGAGCGCTCGCGGTCCAGGCTCTGCTTCGCCTTCGGCGAGGACCAGGAACCTCTCAGGTAGGTCAGACTCGCGCTTCGTCGACTCGCTCCATGCGTTCCAGCTGGACGGCGAGGTTCATGTAGGGCAAAGGACTCTCTGGCGACACATCCACGGCCTTCTGGAAGGCTTCGAGCGCGCCGGCGTCGTCACCCTGGCTGCCGAGGCTCATGCCGAGTCCGTTCCACGAATAGATATAGGAGGGGTTGATCCCGAGGGCGGCTCGGTAATGTTCCTGTGCCCTGTTGAAGTCCTTGCGTCCCCGATAGACATCACCCAGGGTGTGATGAGCAACGACACTGAAAGGGTCCGAGCTCGATCGCGTTCAACAGCTCCTTCTCGGCCGCCCGGCCTTCGCCCCTTGCCATGTGAGATCCGCGCCAATCCGAGATGAAACTCCGAAGAATCCAACCCCATGTCGAGGCCGCTGCGATAGACCTTCTCGGCTTCGTCAGCTTTCCCCGAGCGCTCGTAGCAGCTGCCGAGGTACTCGTACAGGAGCGGAGTTTCAGGGTGGACCCTCAGGACCGATGCGAATCGCACGGCGGCGTTCGCGAAGTCGTCCTGGGCGTAGTACCGCAGACCCTCCTCGATTCGCTCCCAGTCGCCGATGTACTTCCGAGGATTGACCTCACCATCCTTCCCAATCACTCCACTCGAAGCCGAGGATCCCGACAGGTAGCCCAGACTCCGGAGCTGCTCGACAATCTCGGGGTCCATGGCCGGGGTCTTCGACTCGCCTCTCTCCCCTACCGGCTCCAGGGCCATCTGGTCGAAGAGAAGGTTCAGCTCCCTGATGAGCTCGGGCCGAGCCTCCGCCAGGTCGTGCTGCTCCTCCGGGTCTACCAAGAGGTCGTAGAGCTCCGGGTCGGGCCCGAGGATCAACCGGTGGGTCCCGGTCTCCAATCCTCGCACTGAGCTCCAGCCGAGGTTTCTCTGAGCGTAGAGCGACTCGCTGTAGGCGGCATGGATCAGGTTGGCTTCCCTGCTTTCGCTGTCCCCCTCACCTCTCTCGATCAGGGGCACCAGGCTCTGTCCTTCCCCAAATTCCTGTTGATGGCCCACCAACTCCAACAGAGTCGGTGCCAGATCAATAGTGCGGACCAGAGATTCGACACGAGCCCCGGCTTCGATCCGTCCCGGAGCGAACAGGATCATCGGAACGTGAAGGGTGGAGTTGTAGATGAGGAGCGAATGGGTCCGCTCACCGTGCTCTCCCAGACCCTCACCGTGGTCGCCGACGATCGCGACGACCATTTCCCGCAGCATGTCCCGGTCTTCGAGGGTGGCAAGGACTCTGCCTACCATCTGATCCACATAAGCGACCTCTCCCGCATAGGGATCGCCCTGGAAGCGACTGGCGAAAGGCTCAGGGGGCAAATAGGGCGCATGGGGATCGTAGAAGTGCAGCCAGGCGAAGAATGGCGCGTCGCCCGACCTGGCTGAGAACCAGGACTCGAAAGCGTCGAACACAGCGCCCGCGTTCCTCTCGGCCTCGAGGCTCTCCAGCATCTCTGGAGCCCTGGCAACCTGATCGTCGTAGGTCTCGAATCCCTGCGCCAGGCCAAAGCGACGGTCCAGGACGAAGCTACCCAGGAAAGCGGCTGTCTCGTAGCCAGAGGCTCGCAGGGCTTCACTCAGGGTGCGCTGGCTGTCTGCCAACCGAGAGGACGCGTTGTCCCGAATGCCGTGGGTCGGTGGATAGTTGCCCGTCAAGATCGAGGCATGCGACGGCAGGGTAAGGGGGACCGGGGATCGGGCGCGAGTGAAATTGACGCCATCAGCGGCAAGCCGGTCCAGGTTTGGAGTAGCGACGTTCTGCGCCCCATTGCAGCTCAGGTGATCGGCGCGCAGGGTGTCGATGGTGATCAGGAGAAGATTCGGGGGCGAGGAGTCGGCCACGGCTCTCGCGATGCCGGTCATTCCAAGAATGAAGACCAGCCAGCAGAGAGTCCTCGACCGCATTCGATGTCCTGACAATGTCATGGCTGTGCCACACCACCCCGACCGGATAGATTATAGGTTCTGCGACTGTGCCGATCTTCAAGGGGGGAACCATGCAACGATCCGCGGCCTGCCTCTTCGCACTGCTTCTGGCACTGGCCCTGCCCATCACCCTGGTAGCCCAGGATGGACCCTTCGCCCCTGACTCAGCGGAGCCCGGTTCGGCTGAGGCCATCGCCGAATTCACCAGTGATCCGGCCTACCTGAGCCCCTGGGTCGCCTATACCCCCGACTCCAACACCGTCCCTTCGCCGGCCGAGTTCCTGGGCTACATCCCTGGCACGCCTGGCGAGCTGACCCACTCGGAGACAATCTACGGCTACATGCGAGAGCTGGCCCGCACCTCGCCCCGAGTCGAGGTCGAGATCATCGGTGAGACCGAGGAGGGCCGCGAGATCCTGCTGGTTGTGATTGCCGACGAGGACGGGATCGGGTCCGTCGAGTCGCTGAAAGCCGCGACTGCAGCCCTCGCGGATCCGAGGCAGACGGATCTGACCAGGGCCGAGGAGATCATCGCTCACGCTCGACCGATCTACTACATCAACGCCGCAATTCATGGCGATGAGACCGGCAGTCCAGAGATGGCAATGGAACTGGCCTACCGACTGGCGGTCTCCGACCAGCCAATGATCCAGCAGATCCGGGAACAGCTCGTCGTACTCATCAATCCAGTCTCCAACCCGGATGGCCGAGACAAGGTGGCGGACTGGTTCTACCGCTACCTCAAAGGCAAGACCGAATACGGTGAGCTGCCGCGCCAGTCACCGCCCTATTGGGGGCGCTACCTTTTCGTCGATGCCAATCGGGATGCCCACCAACAGACCCAGGGTCTGGTGCGAGCCGTCTACAAGATGTTCTTCGACTACCACCCGACCGTTGTTCATGACCTTCATGAGGCCATGTTCCTGCTGCAAACCTGGAACGGTACCGGCCCCTACAACCCGAATCTCGATCCCATCGTGACGAGTGAGTTCCTCGAGATGAGCTTTCACGAGGTGACAACGATGACAGCGATGGGCATGCCGGGAGTTTGGACGTGGGACTTCGGCGAAGGGTACGGCCACCACTACCTGGATTCGGTCGGCATGAACCACAACAGCATTGGGCGCGGCTACGAGACGTTGGGCAACGCCGGCGCTGAAACGATGATGAGAACCGTCTGGGGGGACGAAATGACCCGCAGGTGGTTTCGCCCCATGCCTGTCGAAGGGACCCTGCGATGGTCGATGCGCGACAACGTCAATTACCAGCAGACTGCACTGTTGGTGATCCTCGACTACACGGCCAAAAACGCCGACGCCATGCTCCTCAACTTCTACCGCAAGGGCTACAACTCGTGGCAGAAGGGCGTTGCGGGAAGCCCCTACGCTTTCGTCATCCCTGCGGATCAGAGCGATCGGCGGCTCGCCTCTCAGATGGTGAACGTGCTCCTGAGGCAGGGGATCGAGGTCTCACAGTCGACGGAGGCCTTCTCGACAAACGAAGGTTCCTTTCCCACCGGCAGCTATGTTGTTCGACTGGACCAGCCCTACCGGAACTATGCGGTGGACCTCCTGGAGCTGCAGGAATTCCCGTTCGACACGGAGCACTTGCCCTACGACGATGTGACCTGGAACCTCCCCACCCACTACGGTGTCGAGACAATTCCCATCGACGACCGTGGAATCCTCGAGGTTTCGCTCTCGCCGATCGAGGGTGAGGCTCGCGCCGAGGGCAGGATCTCGGGATCGGGCCCCGTCTTTCTACTCAGCGACCAGGGTCAGGAGGGCCTGTTGGCAGCACGTTTCCGCCTGGCTGACTTCTCTGTGGAGATCGCCGAGACGGACTTTTCGTCCGGCGGCAAGGACTACCCTGCCGGCAGCTGGATCCTGCCGGGACAGGATGGCCTCGATCGACGCCCTGGAGACTGTGGCGACAGGACCTGGCACTCGACTTCGATAGCTCGCACCGCAATGCCAAGCGTCGAGAGCCATGCAGCCGAGATCCCTCGTCTGGGCGTTTGGGTCCCCTGGGCCGACACCGATTCCATTGGGTGGCTGCGCTACACACTCGACCAGCGCGGCGTGCCCTATACCTACCTGAGGGATGAAGACATTCGAGCCGGCGGCCTCGAAGAGAAGGTCGATGTCATCGTCTACGGCAACGTCGATTTGGAGCTAACTTCCCAGATTCACGGTATTCAGTCCGTTGACGGACCCATGCCCTTCACCAGGACTGCGGAGTTTCCGAGCCATGGGGAGCCCGCGGAGTCTGAGGACATCACTGGTGGTATCGGATGGTCTGGGCTCGCAAGCCTGCAGGCATTCGTCGAGCAGGGAGGGCTCCTCCTGACACTGGGCAATGGCTCTTCTCTGGCTCTGGACGGCGGCATGATTCGCAATGTCCGGCGAGCCCATGACACGGGCATCTCGACTCCAGGCGCTGAGATCCGTGCCAGCTTCCTGCAATCCGATCACCCGATCGCCTATGGCTACAGCGAGACCCCTTCGGTGTTTCGATTCAACTACGCCGTCTACGATGTCCCAAAGCACTGGCTGAGGATGGCCTACTGCACCTCATGTCTGGATGGAGAGGTAGACAAAAGCAATGTGGTCCTACAATGGGGAGCGGAGTCTCAGCCGATGGTCGTGAGCGGCGGAGCGAAGGGAGAAGCGGCGCTAAAGGGCCGCCCGGCCATCCTGGCGGTACCGACCGGTAAGGGCACGATCGTGGCCTATAACTTCAACCCCATGCACCGCTACCTGAACCATTCGGACCACCGCTTCCTCTGGAACGCGATCCTGAACTGGCAAGCACTCGTCTTACACGACAGACCTTGAACCTATTACCGCAAGTGAGTCGTCTGGAGGTCCGTCCAGGTGGCTCGCCTAGGGGACGGCGTCGGCTACTCAGACTGCAACGGACGGGCCGCCACCTTGTCACGTCATCGCGCCGGATCGTGTGTGCTCTGCGATGGTCCTAGCGCTGCGCTCGACGTGGCACCCCCTGACGAACCACCCGAACGAACCTCGGGCACCATTGAGGGCATAGTGGCTTAAGGGCTTAGGAGTACAAAGGTGCAAGGCCGCGTACGAGGTCTCCAGCCGGAGGCCCAGGACGACGGGGGAGAGCCTCGTGCGTGGCCCAGTACATCCAACGATGAGCAGAGAGTCGCCCAGGACCCAGGTCTCAAGCCCCAGGACGCTTTCGTGGCCACCCGGACGAGCCTCCAACCCATCCGCGTCAGTCGACTGAGCAGGGCCAGGCGAGGAGGTCGGCGCGGGCGCGGGCCTGGTTGGCAATCTCGGTGCGGCCTAGCCCTTCGGCCGCCTCGGCCAGGCCTTCGAGGGCCTCTCGCTTGTAGGGATTGGCAGTGAGGAACTGCTCGAACCAACCGTAGGCTCGTTCATAGTCCCCTGCTCTCGCAGGTAGAGCGACCCGGCGGCGAGATAGTCGTCCGGCTCCGCCAACCCAACGGACGCCAGCTCGTTGTAGATCCTGAGTGCCTCTGCCGGATCGCCTGCCGCCGTGGCGTCCTGAGCCTCGAGCTTCTTGCGGTAGGCCTGATTGTGTTCGACCCAGGCCTCCTCTTCGGCCGCCTTCAACTCTCGGAACCGCTCCAGAGCAGCCTTGCCATTCTCCTTCTCTCCTGCCCGCATGTACGCGGTTCCCAAGTGGTGCTGCACCTGGGTGTCGTCGGGTAAGAGGACGGAGAGTCTCTCGAAGTACTCCACAGCCGCTTCGAGCTCGTTCTCCCGCAAGCTCATCAGGCCGAGGGTGTACAGCGTGTTCTCGCCATTCGGATCGCGCTCCAGTTCGGCCGCCATCAGGCTGCGAAGAGCATCGAACTCCTCGGTGGAGAGCGTCGCCAGCGCGAACCGGGGAACGGCTCGATCGGCATCGGGGTCCAGCTCCACGGCCTTGGCATAGGCGGCGATCGACTCCCCGATGTGCATCTGCTCGAACTCGACCCGTCCCAGGGTCAGATAGAGCGGTGCCTCCTCCAATCCAAGCTCGATCGCCTTCCGGCAAGACTGCGATGAAGCCTCCCACTCTCCAGCCTCGGACTCGATGGCCGCCAGCAGATAGTAGAGCGAAGCCTCTTCCGGCATCGACCTCATCGCACGCTGGGCAAGGCAAGTGGCCAGATCTTCGGCTTCCATGGTGTGCGCCACCCTGGCAGCTCTGGCTTGGAGGGAAGGGATCCCCGGCAGCCACTCCACTAGCTGGCGGTAGCCGGTGAGAGCCGTCCACGAATCCTCACGCGCCTCGGCATCCAGAACGAGAGTCAAGCGCGCTGGCACATGGAACGGCCTCTCTCCCAGGATGGACTCGGCCTCGGCCTCCACCGATGCTCCCGTCACCTGGGGGTTGCGGGCCCTTTCGAGCTTGCCTTCGAGGTCGGGGAAGAAGTCGGGATATGAAGTCAGGCTCGGATCGTCAGATATCGATTGCAGGAGTAGCCACGGAACCGGGTCCTGGTCGTCGATCTCCAGAGCGATTCGAAGAGGAATTGCTCCTGTCTCAGGATCGCTGATGCGTTGGTAGGAGATCCCGAGAGCCAGATAACTCCGAGCGAGATGGAGGTTCTCCCCCACCAAGCGACGCAGCTGTTCCCATTCTTCTTCGCCACCCAGACTGAGGAGGAGCATACGAGCTGCAAGACTCTCGCCAGAGGCCTCAGGCGCCTTGGCCAGTGGCCCGAGGAGCTCCCTTGCTTCCTCACCCCGCTCCTGAGCTGCGAGGACTTCTGCCAGCAGGAGAGTGGCTTCTGGACTCGCCCCCTGCAGGCTTCGAACCCTCTCCAGATCCAGGGCGGCCTGCTCCAGATCCTCGAGCCGGATCGCGACCCTCGCACGACCCAACAGTGCTGGTGCAAACTGAGGAGCGCTCTCCAGTGCCTTGCCGAAAGACTCTCGTGCCGCCTCAGGATCGCCGAGAGCGAGCTGAGTGCGACCAAGCAGGTGCCAAGCCAGATAGGGCCGCCGCACGTTGGACTGGGTGGCAATCTGCAGGTGCTTCTGTGCGGCGTCTAGATCTCCAGACTCGAGCCTGGCCTGCCCCACGAGTAGGTTGGCTGGACCATGGTTTGGAGCCACGTCGAGGATCGCCTGAAGCTCAGCCTCTGCGCCCTCGACATCACCCGATTGAAGCAGGGACGCTGCTTTCTGCATTCGGCTCTGGAGGTTTCCGGCCGGGCCTCCGTCTGAGGCAGCTGGGCCAGCGCCGTACCAGATGACAGCGCCCAAACCAGGACAGCCGAACAAAGCGTAAGCAGCTTCTTTCTGAGGAGGATGCTCACTCGACCTGCCCCTCCGGCCGCCAGATCACCACCTGCCGATTTGCTGGTAGATCCACGAATGCAGACTGCCGTCCATCCGGCCATCGAATCGACATCCGATCGACCTTTGTTGCTGAACCCAAACCGAAATGGAGTCGTGGGTCGAGCTCCGAAGCGTACGAACCGCCGGAAGTAGCTTCGCGGATCTGCTTCGACCCCTCGATCTCCACCTCGACTCTCGAGCCCAGAGGACGGTGGTTGCCCGAGGTTTGACGCAGGTCGACCCGGAGCCAAGAGTTGGGCGGTGAGCTGTTCACGAAGAGGTTGGGCTTCTCGTCCTGATTACTCACTGCGAGATCCAGATCACCGTCGTTCTCCAGATCGAAGAAGACAGCTCCCCTGCTCGATAGCTTCACCTCGAACGCACCGCCAGCCTCGCCACTGACATCGTGAAACTTGCCGGCCTCGTTCAGCAGCAGCTGATTGTGCTGGCGGTAGGTCTCGCCCAGGGAATCGTCCTCATCCACTTGCGGGTAGATGTGCCCGTTCGAGAAGTAGAGATCCACATCCCGATCGTTGTCCGCGTCGAAGAACAGGACACCCCATCCCAGAGGCGCGAAGCTCGTCACTGCGAGCTGGGAGTTGAAAGACTCGTCCTGGAACAGCTCACCTTCCAGGTTGCGGTACAGGGCGTAGTAGTCGAGAGCGAAATTGGTGACCCCGATGTCGAACCAGCCGTCACCGTCGTAGTCGCCGTAGTGCACGCCCATGCTGCCCTGCACCCTGCCATCGGCGTTGTAGGAGCTTCCGGTCCAGGTGCCCACTTCCTCGAAGGTGCCGTCCCCGTGGTTCTTGTAGAGCCGATTGGCCGTGCTGTCGTTGGCCACGTAGATGTCAGGAGCGCCATCGTTGTCGTAGTCGAAGCTGACGACCCCCATGGTGTAACCGAGTCGCCCTTCCGCCAGCCCTGACGATTCGGTGGCATCCTCGAATGTGCCGTCACCCGCGATTGAGGTAGAAGGTGTTCGGCGCCTCGACAAGTCCTCGCGGCCCATCCATCACTTCGACCTTGCCCCGCCAGCGTCGCGTTCGCCGAGCCGCCAGGATCTCCTCCCATGGAGCCACGATGTAGTTGCCGACATAGAGGTCCTGGTCGCCGTCACCATCGGCGTCGAGGAATGTGGCCCCGATGCTCCAGGCCGGCTCGGCCACACCAGCCTCCTCGGTGACATCCTCGAAGGTGCCGTCGCCGTTGTTGCGATAGAGAATATTGTCCCCGTAAGCGGTCAGGTAGATGTCGGGCAGTCCATCTGCGTTGTAGTCCCCGACACAGCCACCGTGGCCGTACACCCGGGCAGCAACACCTGCCTGCTGGCTCACCTCAACGAAGGTGCCGTTGCCGAGATTCCGGTAGAGGGCACTCCGCTCCTCCATCGCCTCCTCGTCTCGAGGAATCCTGAATGCGGCGACGAAGTAGAGATCCTGGAACCCATCACCGTCGTAGTCCAGCACCAGGACGCCGTTCCCGTCCGACTCCAGGATGTGCGGCTTCTCGACGCTGCCCGAATATGTGACGATCTCCAGACCCGATCCTGCACTCAAATCGTTGAAGAGCGGAGATTCGGCTTGGACGGCCGACCAGCCAGACATCGCGATCAGTCCGGCAGATCCTGCGACTGCCAACAAGCGTGCAAGACGGAGCATGCTGCAGGATTCTAGCCAACGTCGGCCGATTCAGAACAGAACTTGTAAGGCATTCTTCTCTCTTCTCACCAACGGGAGTGAGGGTGCTGCGTATCGACCCTCGCCCTTTGACGCCGAGGCTTTGATCGGCTGTTCCAACTCGGAGACATAGATTCAAGCTCATCGCACTGGGTGCCCTGCCTGCTTTCCTGGCATTGACTTCGTTCCCTATTCAGGCAGAAGTCGACCCGATAGCCATCGAGATAGCGGTCTTCGATCGCGTGGACCTGATTGACCACGAGCTCGTTCACGCCATCGCACCCGACCACCCCCATTCCGACAACAGTCACATGCTCGGCACCCATCGGGCCTCTTCCATCCTCGACCCCGAGCTGAGGATCGATGCACCCTGCGCTACCGCTTTCCAAGCTGCGTTAGACAGGCTCAACTCTGCGGGTGGGAGGAGTCGGCCGCATCAGTCAACTGACCCTGTCAACTGACAAAAAGGGCCGAGCACAGAGCCCGGCCCTTTGCCAACTCAAACTCGGATCGACTACTTACAGCTGTGCTTCTGCGGATGGCAGATCCCGGAGCAACACTCATCGTTGCGGTAACAGGGATAAAACCCCTTCGGCAAGCAGCTGCTACCGCTGCACGCTGCATCCCCTTCGCAGTCGAAGTCGGAGCAGTCCATGACGCCATCGCAATCGTTGTCGCTGAAGTCCGAGCATAGGCCCTGCTCGCTCAGGGTTACTACTCCACAGTCGACCGGACAGGCACACTGGGTTTCCGCTCTGGTGCAGACTCCGTCCCCGCAGAAATTTGCCGTCGGGTCCATCCAAGCGAAGTAGAGACTCAGGTCTCCGGGCTGCCAGTCGTCACGATTCCACGTCCAGGAGAGCGTCGGTGAACCCGACGGGTCGAGGGCCACAAACGGGCCAAACCCACTGACGTTAAATGGCGCCTGCTCGAAGTCGGGCCACAACCACGCAGAGTCGATGAACTCTTCGTTCCAGGCCGCAGCAGCAGAGCGGCGAGCGAGCCGCATGCTTCGGCCCAGGTTAAAGGGGATGAAAACCTCTCCAGCTCCGTCAATGGTCAGCCAGAGTGGAACAGTGTACGGAATCGAGTCTGGGGAGGCTGTCCCAAAAGAGTAGTCCGGCGGCTCTCCACCGAACGGCTCCTCACACTGCCAACTGCCGTTGTCTCGCTCGCAGTAGATCGCCTGATAGTCGGAATAATGGAGAACCGCAAACTCGCCACGGCTGGCGTCGTAACTCAGCTGAACAGCCTGGCCTCTCGGATACGAGCTGCCCGAGGCATCGACCTCTTCGACCTGCCAGGTTCCGCCCGAGAGGCTGGCGAACCGCAATACGTAGGTGTCCCAATAGACGTCTGGTGGATACACGGCGTAAGCCATGGCAGGATTCCCGGCGGGATCGAAAGCCAGATCGACCAGCCCTTCTCTTGATGCCTCGAAAAGATCCGCGACCTCGATGCTCCACTGACCAGAAATGCTCCGGCGTGCCAGCTTGACCCCTCCATCCGAGGCGTTGTCCCATTGGTAGTAGGCAATCGCCGGGTTGCCGAGGAGGTCGAAGGCGATCCTCGCGGGTCCCCTGACGTCACCGTCTGCGCTCCCCACAAGCTCCGTCGCCCACTCTCCGCCGTCGAAATAGGTGTAGAGCACGTCAGCTGTGGTCGAAGTCAGCGTTTGGGTCCAAGCGAAGGCCGGGACACCGAAGGGGTCGATCGCGAAACTGTCCGCAAATCCGGGAACATCTTCGAAGTCCCACTGCCACTGCCCTTCAGTGTCGCTCCAAGATCCGCTGAGGATGCGGATCTGATCCTGATAGAGAGCCGCGATCACCAGATTGCCACCCGAGTCGAACGCATTTCCGAGGAGGCCGCTGATCGGAATCGGGACTTTCTGGACGACCCAGTCTGGATTCGGTCCGTAAGGCTGCGTCGTGAACGTGACCGTGTTGGAGATATCGGACTCGTTGGGGACCTCGTCGCCGACTCGGATTGCGAGAGAATAGGTCGAGGCCGGCCTGAAACCCGGGTCTGTCCATTTGTAGGCCCAGCCTTGCTCGGGTGTGCCAGGTGATCCTGGCTCGGTCCAGAAAGCCACACCACTGAGATGGTCGGCCTCGTCCCAGACTTGGGGGTCGAAGGTCACGTCGCCGGGCACGCACCTTGCCACGTAACCGGACACCGGGCCGCTCGCAGGATCGTAGCCATCGTCCGCCGGGGCGATCCACTCCAGGAAAACCTGGTTGTATTCCGTTCCGAGATAGTCGACGGTCACGGCTCCCGGTGGGGTCGTGTCCTGGGTGGGATGCTCCTTCTCGAGGACGCGGAACAGCTCGGTGCCTTTGCCGGTGCGGCCGCGGCTCATGACCCTGATGTCGAAGTCATCGACCACGGCGTCCGCTTCGACATCGACCGTAACCTTGAGCTTCTGGGGGCCCAGAGACTTGACCTTCTTGACCTTGATACCACCTGGGTCTTCAGTACCGGAGATGAGAAACTCGACCACTGAATCCTTGCCGAAGTTGTCACCTGTGACGGTGACTTCGAGGTCCAGGGTCTCTTGTTCGGCCGACGACGGATCGGCCGCGGTGGGAATCGGGTCCTGAGCAAGGCTCGGGGAGCTCAGCACAAAGACGCCGACCAAAAGAAGTAAGACGATTGAAGAAAAGCAGAGTGTCGAGTCTCTCCGTGTCATGTCGTGACCTCCTTCAGATCAGATGTCCTCTTGGTACGGAATCGCTCGTTCCTGATTACCTTGCACGGACACGCACCAGCCCATATTCACTTCGGATTTCATGGCGAGGGCCCCACGACGACGAAAGCGGCCCATTTGTATGGGTCCGACTTGCCTGAATCCGCGAGCATCAGGCGTTGCGCCTCGGCCAGTGCCAAAGCGGGACCCTCCTCATCCCTCTGTCGATAGAAGCTCCGCATGAGATCGAGCGTCGATCGATCGTCGACTTCCCAGAGGCTGGCCAGAACAGCACGACTTCCGGAATGAAGGAAGGCTCTGGTCAGCCCCACGAAATCATCTCCGACCGGGGTCTGGCCGAAATACCCGCTGCCAAGCGCCGTCTCACAAGCACTCAGGGTCACGAGATCGGCGCCCAGGCGGAGATCAAGAACCTCGTGCACCTCGAGCCGACCATCCTCGCCGTCACCCGCCTCCAGCTGCAGAGCGGACAGCAGCGGATTCAGTCGATTCCAGGTGCTGTGCGTAGCTAGGTGGAGAACCTTGAAATCCTTGGAAAGGGCTTTGAAAGAGCTCTCCGTGGCCTGGTCTCCCATGAGGACCTTGTTACTGTCAGGAAAGGCTTCGGCCACCGCGCGGGCTTCGGCCACGGTGTGCTTCAATCGACTGCTCATCGGCGCCAGGACGAGGAGGCCCTTGGCCGCTGCCCCCCCTGCTCGTGGATAGACGAGTGTCCCTGCCGACGGCAGGTAGGTCAGTTGGTAGTCCTGGACCAGGACTCGGCCTTCGGGTCCTCGAGGTAGCACTGCAAATGGCAGATAGTGCAGCGTGTCGTGCGGCACCAGATAGAGATGCTGAACCGCATCCAGCCACCCTTCGGCTTCGAGGGGCTCGATCAGCGCCGCAGCGAGACTCGCTGCTGGGAATCGCCAGTCATCGTTATCCCGTTTCTGGATCAACTGTCGAGTCAGCTCCACCTTGGTCTGCAGGTCCCTCCGGGACAGTGGCGCGACATGGGTCTCCAAGCGCTCGGCGCTGAGCAGAAAGACCAGCACCTGGTCCCTGCCCACCACGAATTCCACCAGGGCCGTACCGGCTGGCAACGCCTCACGAATCGTGACGGCTTCGGGTACCGACAACGACCAGGTAGCAGCCAGATCCGGGTCTACAGTCCTGAGATCGGAGAGAAAGGCTGCGTATTCCCGCTCGGCCTGTTCCAGCTCCGCTGCGAAAAGCGCCATCGCACGCCGACGTGGCTCGAACTCGGATTTGGCTTCTTCTCCCAGGCTCTCCTGAAGCCCGCGGATGCGCTGGCGCAGCTCCATCTCTCGCCGCTTTTCCTGCTCAGTGAGGCTGGGGATCGATGCTTCTGACAGAAGATCGAGGTAACTGCGCGCCCTGAGCTTCTCGGCGTACGAGAAGGCCTCTTCCGGCCGATCCAGTCGCACCAGCAGTCGGGAGAGGTCGACGTAGGCTTCGTACTTGTCCTCGATATACCCCGAGCGAAACCGTTCTTCGCGCAGACGCCCGCGAACCGTCTCGATAAGCCGGACGGCCTCGGAGTAACCGGAGACGGCTTCTTCGTCTCGACCGAGCTCCTCGAGGGCTTTTCCCTGGCCGTGGGCCAGCCGCCATGCGATGTCCGGCTCACCCAGGCCAGCGAGTAGACCTGAACCCTCTCGGAAGTGCACTAGCGCTTGCTCCGGCTTGCCGGTCAACAGCTCGATATTGCCCAAAGCGTAAAGCGCCTCCGCCGTATGCAGCTTCGATTCGAGCCCTCGCACCGTCTCGATTTCGCTGCTGGCTAGTGTCAGGGCCTCTTCGAGCTCTCCTTGGTCTCTGAGGGTGAGGACGAGCTGTGTCCTGCACGAGTAAGCGAGGTTCTGATCGTCGATCGCGAGAGCACCTTCGAGAGCCTCGCGGAGGAAGGTCGCGGCCTCTCTGTACCGCCGGCGGCGCCACTCCAGCTCTCCCAGGGCCACCTGACTCGCTACGACTCCTCGCGTGAAGCCGATGGAGCGCGCCAGCTCGAGCGATCGGCGCTGGTACTCCTCTGCCGAGGCCAGGTCTCCCAACTGAAGGTGAATGGTGGCCAGCTCGTTGAGAGCCTCGACCAGCTCCCTCTTCAACCCGGCGGACTCGTAGGATGCCAGCGCTTGGCGGTAGAGCTCCAGACCTTCGCTGTGGCGTCCGATGTCGTGATAGACGTCACCCTTGCCCTTCAGCCAGTCGGCTGTTTCCTTCTCGAGCCCTGTTTGTCGTGCCAGAGACAGGGCGCGATCGAACCTCTCGATGGCTTCTGAGATCTCACCCAGGCCGAGATGGCAGAGAGCCAGATTGCCGAGATCCTGGCTCATGGACGGTTTGGACTCGAGGCGCTCACTGATCGCCAGGGCCTGCTCGTAGAAGCCCATGGCCTCCCGGTAGCGCCCCAGGAGGAGATAGACCCCGCCGATGTTGCCCAGGGTGTCGCTTTCTCCCCGCGGAAAGTCCGTGCGGCGATAGAGCTCCAGTACCTCGTCGTATTGCTGCAGGCTGCGCTCGTAGTCACCCAGCTCGTCATAGACCAGGCTCAGATTGTTGAGAGCCGATCCTTCGAGCCTTGCGTCTCCGAGATCCTTTCCGACGGCGATCGCATCTTCGAAATACTGGATCGCCTCTGGGTAGTCAGCCTTCTCCCATGAGAGAAGACCAAGATGGCTGAGCGTCTTGCCCTCCTCGAGACGGTCCCCAAGCTCCCGCTTCATGGCCAGCGCCTGTTCCAATAGCTCACCGGATCGGTCGTAGTCCCCCAAGCGCTTGTAACAGTTGCCAATCAACCCGAGAGTGATCGCTTCGCCCAAACGGTTCTCATCTGCGCGGTATTGGGAGAGGGCCCGCTCGTAAACCGGCAGGGCCGGTGCTGGCCCTTCTTGCGTATAGAGCTCTCGCGCTTGCGCCAGCAGCTCGTCGGCTGTGCCGGATTCCGTGGCCGCGAGGATCCCCGGCGCCAAGATCAGCGCCAGCGAAATCACGGGCACCCAAACAGTGTACTGGGGAATCATGTCTTCCCCGATCGAACGTGGCCCCCGTCAATCGGGAGCTACGCGAAAGGCCACGGCATCGGACTTCGAAGCAGCGCCAGAGGGAAGCCGCGCTTCCACCCAGACGTAGTACCTCTGTCCTGGCTCGAGTATCACCTCCGACGGAACCAAGGTCTCTTCCCCGGCGCTCGAGCCCTCCCAGACCAGATCACCGGCGAGGCTCAGCACCTGGACGGAGTACTGAAGGGCCCCAGGTGAGGTCGACCAGCGGATCTCCAGAGGCAGCCGGCCAACGATCTCTCCGTCGCCCGGCTGCAAAATCCGAGGCGGGGCCGTGGTGACGGCACCATTGCGGAGCGTGCGATCCATCGGTGCTCCCGAGGAGGTCTGGCCTGTGCTGTCGGAACCCGGATGGGCCGGGCCAAAAGGTGTCAGGCCACGGTCCGGCTGCCAGGCGACCCCGACAGCCAACAGAAGGGCCGTCGCCGCCATGGCCGCCAGCGCCGGCACCGGGACAAGCCCGAACCGGCGGCCAGGCCTCTCCCGAACCGCATCCATCAGACGCGCAGGTACCGACTCTGCTTGGCTCTCCCGCGACTGGCGAATCAGAAACCCGACCTGCCCCAGGCAGTAGGTGCAATCGGCGAGGTGCTCCTCCGCTCTTGCCCGCGCGGTCGCATCCAGTCGTGTGTCGGCATAGGTCGCCAGCTGCCCCGACGTCGGACAGTGTGCGCCTCTTCGACTACCCGAACCCGCAACGAGGGGAATCTGCCTGGTGATTTCCGATTCGTCGATCATTTCGCTCATACCCGGCCCGGAGTCTTCGCTCCCGGCTACTTGTCTTTCACGGACACGGACTCGATTCCCTGCATCAGGAGTTGCTCTCTAGTCTTCGAAAGCACCTGTTGTAGGTATCTTTGTGCCTTGACCGCACTGCCCAGCTGCATCAGCTCTGCGATCTCCTCCAGGGTCAGCTCCTGCTCGAAGCGAAGCCGCAGTAGCAGCCGGTCCCCTGGTGGCAGGTCTTCCATCGCCCGGCGAAGGGCACGGAGAAACTCGCGGCCGGCTGCCTCGGTCTCGGGATCCGGATCGGGATCGGGTAGCTCCGTTTCCCGAGCGTCTCCCTTGGAGACATCCGCGTTCCGAGACAGCGATTCCATGTAGGGATTGCGCGAGGCCAACAGCCACGACTGGTGCGGGCTGAGGCTGCCGCGAATGCGCACAAGGCTCGCAGCGAGCGCTTCGCGATCCAGGGCCGGGTGGAGCGCCCTGACCGTATGGAGGGTCTCGTTCTCGCTCAGCTTTCGAAAGTAGATACAGCGGAAGACCTCCTGATCCACTTCGGGGAGGCGGGCGATCGAGCGGAAGATCCGGGGGCGACCGAATCGCTGGCGGCGCCAGTCGAGACAGAGATTGCGCACCACGGCCCGCAGCCAGGTGGAGAACGTCGCTGTGCCGTTGGCTTCGAATCGGCGCAGCCTTCGGAGCCGATCCTTCTTCAGCTGCTCGCAGACGAAGAGGAAGCAGTCGTCGACCCGGTCCGGGTCGCGCTCGAAGAGGTGAACGACCTGGAGGATGAGGCCAGCGTACTCACCGAGAAACCGATCCCACGCCTCCTCCATCTCCTTCGCCGGAAGGCCTGGAACCCACTCGATGAGCCTGGAGGTCACACCCATCCGTGCAAACTCCCCCGCTTCGGTGGAGTCACTCGACTCCATCGGCTAGCGACGCTCGTGGCAGCCCGGCGGTCTCGGTCGAGCTTCGCCCGGACCCGTGGCTTTGCGCCCCTGCCTCACGGCAGGTTTGCCCTTTTCTCTGTATGACCTTCCTAGCAGAAACCTTACAAGCGCGACATACCCCGCAAGGTAGTCGTCAACCCATCTTCGCGGGTAGGAGATATAGCTGGAACGCTATAGATAAGATCTTCGGCGGAGACGCGGTCCGTGGCCTTTGGCCACCGACGGTAGATCGACTCCAAAGAAAATAGGCCGGGCACGCGGCCCGGACTCAGGTCAAGTTACGGCGGTCAGATCTACTATTGGCTCACTCTGGCCACCCAGTTCTTCATGACGCTGTTGCTACATCCGAATCTCGATTGCCCGAGGCCCAACTCGAGAGCCTCGATGATCTGCTCACACGAGCAGCCGGCCGTGTCGTCCGTCGAATAGGTCAGCGTGCGCCTACCCTGCCGAGGGTTGGTCGTATCGAACACCGCGTCAGCATCCGCCAAGGCGAATCGATTGACCCTCAGAAGCACGAGCGGCACGCTCTCGGGAATCATCGTTGCTGGACAGGCATCCGCCACGGAACCGAACTGATCTGGTACCTCGTCACCGTCGCTATCGAGTGGGGCGATCAGCGAATAGATCGACAGGTGGGCGAGCTCGGCGGTGCACGTGGCCGTGAATGTCTCTGCCGGGTCCTCTACCACCGTGCAGGTCGCGCCCAGACTGACGTAGCTGTCCTCGACTCCGTCCGCGTCGGTATCCGAATACAGATAGAGATCGATTCTCGCTCTCTGCCCACGGTTCAGAGTCGAGACGTCGACTATGACTTCGAGAGAGACTGGGCTGCTGAATTCAAGACCATCCGGTTCGAAGACATAGGTGGCCAGTGGCAGGCCGCTGGCGTTGCCGTCGTCCAAGACCAGATCCGCTATCGGATCGGTCGGGGCCACCTCCGTGATCGACAAGGTGCTGTCCTCGGTGAGGTCGCCGGGGGCGATGTCGAGCGTCACGGCGCCATCCGGTGTCTGGAGCGAGCCACCTTCATCCGCTGGTATCTCGGCGGCTGTGGATCCCCCCGGATTACACATCTGTGCGGGATCCCCTGGACACGCATCGCAGAGGTCGCCTTCGGTGTCACCGTCCGAGTCGACCTGGCCCGGGTTGGGTGTGAAGGGACAGTTATCGACATCGTCCATTACGCCGTCGGCATCGGCGTCGGCGAGCTGCCAACTGTAGATGCCGCCTTCATTCGGAAAAGGATCGGTGCCGATGAGCACTGCGCCCGGAATCACCGACAGAGATCGGGGCCAGATTCTCCCCGAAAGCCCTGCCTGTCTGGGTAGCGGTTCCCATGTCAATCCTGCATCGCTACTGCGATAGGCGGGATTGCCGTCATCGTCGAAGGTATTGATGATGTAGAGATCGAAGCCTGACAACTCGATCGAAAGGACCGTCGCAAAGAGGCTCGGGTCAGGCTTGAACCAGGTAACGCCGCCATCCAGGCTCTTGAAAACGCCATTCCAGAATTCCCCGGCGTAGACCGTCATCGGGGACAACGGGTCAATGAGGAAGCTCCTTATGTCCGCAAAACTGGCGGAGCCGAGCTCGAGCCCGGAGTTGACCTCGAACCAGGTCAAACCCCCGTTGGTGGTCTTGAAGAGTCCCCAAAACGGCGTGCCGGCCCAGGCTATATCGGGATCTGTCGGGTCCACGGCAATCGCGGTCGCGTTGTTCACCGAGCCAAGATCCTGAAGCAGCCAATTGTCGCCGGCATCTTCACTCTTGAATACGCCTCCCGTCTGGCTCGCGACGTACACGACGCCGGGATGAGTCGGCGAAACGGCAATCTGCCAGATCTGGCCGTTGAGGTTCGACCAGGACCAACTCGCGCCGCCATCCAGGCTCTTGAACACACCGGCGCCGTTCAGCGCGGCATAGACGATCGACTCGTTCGACGGATCGAACTCGATACCCCAGATCTCAGACCCGGGCAGTCCAGTGGCTTCGGTCCAAGTGAGACCATAATCGGAACTGCGAAAGATCTTGTTGGCGGACGCAAAGGCAGTACCCGCCAACATCACACCTGTGGGGCTGGTCTCGAGTGCCCAAATGTGGTTGCCCTGGAGTCCAGCCGGCTCCCAGGGACCCTCGGCGCCAAGAAGGGTCGAGGCACTCAACAGGATCAGCACCGTCATCACCGCGAGCTCATTCTTCAGCTTCTTCATCGCACCGTCCTCCCCATGCCGTTTCAGAAACAGAGTTCCCTTTCACCCTTCGGCAGCCCGGCGGTCTTGGGTCCTTCGTGGCGGGTTTCCGTCGCGAAAGAGACGAGGACCCGTGGCTTTGCGGCCCTGGGTTTTCCCAGGTGTGCCTTTGTCGAGGCGCTTCTACATCCCTATATGAGTAGCTACACGGACACAAACGTGACAAGAAACTTCCAGTTCCCTGATAGATGCGGTTCGGCTGTGAGGAATTCAGGAAGTTGCCTATCCATTTGAGGATGTCCTGACGAGACTAGACATTCCTCGCCAGGGCAGGGTAGCGAACCCTTCGCCTGACTAGCGGGAGGCGGAGATCGACTCCGCTCAGACTCGGAGTCGCTCTCTATCGGTCTTGAAGGGGTCGATGTCCGCCAGTGTCGTGCCATCGAGGGCGAGCTCGCTCAGGATGCGGCCTAGATGGGAAGCGAACTTGAAGGCGTGGCCGGCGCCGATGGCGAACCAGACGCCGGTCTGGCCGGGCACGGCGTCGAGCAGGAAGTCGCGGTCGGGGGTGAGGGTGTAGAGGCAGGTCTTGGTGTAGTTGACCTGCTCGAGGGCGGACAGGTGCTTGCGGCAGAAGCGTTGGACGCCGGCGAGGTTCTCGGCGTTCGGTTCGAAGGTGCGGCTATCGACGGTGACCTCTCCTCCACCGAGGTCCTGGGCGACCTTCGCGCCGTCGCTCGGATGCAGTGGAAAACCGTAGTAGGTGGGCTCGTCGTTCCAGATCCAGATCGGGAATCGGTCCGGCTCGAAGGCTTGCGGGTCGGTCGGATGGAAGTAGGTCACCTGCTCCTGGGTCACCCGCAGTGGCAACTGCACTTCGAAATGGCTCAGAAGAGAACGGGTCCACGCACCGGAAGCCATCACCAACCTGGCGGTCGTGAAGGTCCCCTGCTTTGTACTGATCTCGTACTCGCCGTCTCGCTCCGAGATGTCCCAAACTGCGACACCCGGCAGCAGGGTGGCACCCCGTTGGCGAGCTAATCGCTGGTGAGCGGCATTACCTTCGGCAGCCTTCACGAAGCCACCGTCGGCTTGGTAGAGGCCCTCGGTGTTGTCCTCGATGCGGAACTGCGGCCAGCGTCGACGGACCTGCCCAGCGCTCAGCAGCTCGAACGGCACGCCGACGGCTTCAAGACTGCCGCTGTAGTCGATGATCGACTCCGATCCGCCTTCGGGAAAGAGATCCAACCCGCCGCAGCGCACCACGAGTTGCTCGCCGCTCTCTTCCTCCACTACCTCCCAGGCGTCGTAGGCACCAGCTGCCAAACGAACGTATTCCGGCAAATGGTAGGTGTAGCGGATGATCCTCGAGTGATCCTGCGAGCCGCCCCGGTCGTGACCGAGCTCGAACTGTTCAAGGCCCAAAACCTCGCCACCGAGTCTGCGACTGAGCCAATACAACGCGCCGCTACCGATACCGCCAAGGCCCAAGACGATCGCTTCGTAATCCCTTTTCACTAGGATGTTCCTCCAGAGAGCCCAAGTCGGATTAGGCCACGCCCGCTCGCTTATCGGCTTCCGCCACGATCTCCCACAGAGTCTCCAGCGTGGCGTCGGCCAACGGCTCACAGCGGTGGTTGGCGATCGCCTGCTGGGCGATGTCACGAGCATTGCTGAAGGCTGTCGGCTTGTCGGCAGCGACCCAGCCCTGGTAGGTATTTCGGTCGAGGACCCGAGGTTGCCACACCTCTCTGAAGTGGCGCAGCGTGTGCGCATGGCCCAGGAAGTCGTTGCCCGG
>CAVQNG010000013.1:0-33341 GCA_963713825.1 uncultured Acidobacteriota bacterium | reverse complement strand
GACCTTGAACCTATTACCGCAAGTGAGTCGTCTGGAGGTCCGTCCAGGTGGCTCGCCTAGGGGACGGCGTCGGCTACTCAGACTGCAACGGACGGGCCGCCACCTTGTCACGTCATCGCGCCGGATCGTGTGTGCTCTGCGATGGTCCTAGCGCTGCGCTCGACGTGGCACCCCCTGACGAACCACCCGAACGAACCTCGGGCACCATTGAGGGCATAGTGGCTTAAGGGCTTAGGAGTACAAAGGTGCAAGGCCGCGTACGAGGTCTCCAGCCGGAGGCCCAGGACGACGGGGGAGAGCCTCGTGCGTGGCCCAGTACATCCAACGATGAGCAGAGAGTCGCCCAGGACCCAGGTCTCAAGCCCCAGGACGCTTTCGTGGCCACCCGGACGAGCCTCCAACCCATCCGCGTCAGTCGACTGAGCAGGGCCAGGCGAGGAGGTCGGCGCGGGCGCGGGCCTGGTTGGCAATCTCGGTGCGGCCTAGCCCTTCGGCCGCCTCGCTCAGGCCTTCGAGGGCCTCTCGCCTGTAGGGATTGGCAGTGAGGAACTGCTCGAACCAACCGTAGGCTCGTTCATAGTCCCCTGTCTGCAGATAGAGCGACCCGGCGGCGAGATAGTCGTCCGGCTCCGCCAACCCAACGGAGGCCAGCTCGTTGTAGATCCTGAGTGCCTCTGCCGGATCGCCTGCCGCCGTGGCGTCCTGAGCCTCGAGCTTCTTGCGGTAGGCCTGATTGTGTTCGACCCAGGCCTCCTCTTCGGCCGCCTTCAACTCTCGGAACCGCTCCAGAGCAGCCTTGCCATTCTCCTTCTCTCCTGCCCGCATGTACGCGGTTCCCAAGTGGTGCTGCACCTGGGTGTCGTCAGGTAAGAGGACGGAGAGTCTCTCGAAGTACTCCACAGCCGCTTCGAGCTCGTTCTCCCGCAGGCTCATCAGGCCGAGGGTGTACAGCGTGTTCTCGCCATTCGGATCGCGCTCCAGTTCGGCCGCCATCAGGCTGCGAAGAGCATCGAACTCCTCGGTGGAGAGCGTCGCCAGCGCGAACCGGGGAACGGCTCGATCGGCATCGGCGTCCAGCTCCACGGCCTTGGCATAGGAGGCGATGGACTCTCCGATGTGCATCTGTTCGAACTCGACCCGTCCCAGGGTCAGATAGAGCGGTGCCTCCTCCAATCCAAGCTCGATCGCCTTCCGGCAAGACTGCGATGAAGCCTCCCACTCTCCAGCCTCGGACTCGATGGCCGCCAGCAGATAGTAGAGCGAAGCCTCTTCCGGCATCGACCTCATCGCACGCTGGGCAAGGCAAGTGGCCAGATCTTCGGCTTCCATGGTGTGCGCCACCCTGGCAGCTCTGGCTTGGAGGGAAGGGATCCCCGGCAGCCACTCCACTAGCTGGCGGTAGCCGGTGAGAGCCGTCCACGAATCCTCACGCGCCTCGGCATCCAGAACGAGAGTCAAGCGCGCTGGCACATGGAACGGCCTCTCTCCCAGGATGGACTCGGCCTCGGCCTCCACCGATGCTCCCGTCACCTGGGGGTTGCGGGCCCTTTCGAGCTTGCCTTCGAGGTCGGGGAAGAATTCGGGATATGAAGTCAGGCTCGGATCGTCAGATATCGATTGCAGGAGTAGCCACGGCACCGGGTCCTGGTCGTCGATCTCCAGGGCGATTCGAAGGGCGTTGGCAGCTCTCTCGGTCTCCCCCACTCGCATCTCAGCCAGGCCAAGAGCCAGATAGCTCCTGGCGAGCTGCAGATTTTCCCCTACCAACCGACGCAGCAGCTGCACTTCCTCTGCGCCACCCAGACTGAGCAGGAGCATTCGGGCGGCCTGACTCTCGCTGGAATCCGCCGCTGTCTCCGCCAGGGGCTCGAGTAGCGCCGCTGCTTCGTCCTCCCGCCCCTGCGCCAGAAGTACCCCTGACTGCAGGAGAGCTGCTTCCACCCCCGAGCCTTCGAGGCTGCGGGCCTTATCCAGATCCGAAGCAGCTTGCTCCAGGTCGCCAAGCCGGATCGCTGCCTTGGATCGAGCCAGGAGGGCTGGACCGAATTGCGGCGTGTTCTCCAGAGCTCTCCCAAAGGACTCCAAAGCCTCCTCGGGCTGACCCGACTCGAGTTGGCTACGACCGAGAAGGTACCAGGCCAGGTAGGGCCGCCGCACCTTCGAACCCACCGCTATCTCGAAATTGCCTCGAGCGGCATCCAGATCCCCACGCTGCAGACGGATCTGTCCCAGCATGAGGTTGGCGGGACCATGCTTGGGAGCGACTTCGAGAATCGCCTGCAGCTCCGCCTCTGCTGCCTCACTCTCACCGCTCTGCATCAGCCCTGTAGCCTTCTGCAGTCGGCTCTGGAGGTTTCCGGCCGGAGGGCCGGATCCGGTCTGAGGCGGCTGGGCCAGCGCCGTACCAGATGACAGCGCCCAAACCAGGACAGCCGAACAAAGCGCAAGCAGCTTCCTTTTGAGGAGGATGCTCACTCGACCTGCCCCTCCGGCCGCCAGATCACCACCTGCCGATTTGCTGGAAGATCCACGAATGCAGACCGCCGCCCATCCGGCCAACGGACTGACATCCGATCGACCTTCGTTGCCGAGCCCAAACCGAAATGGAGTCGCGGATCGAGCTCTGAAGCGTACGAGCCACCGGAGGTAGCTTCGCGGATCTGCTTCGACCCCTCGACCTCCACCTCGACTCTCGAGCCCAGAGGACGGCGGTTGCCCGCAGCCTGACGCAGATCGACACGGAGCCAAGAACTGGGCGGCGAGCTGTTCACGAAGAGGTTGGGCTTCTCGTCCTGATTGCTCACTGCGAGATCCAGGTCACCGTCGTTCTCCAGATCGAAGAAGACAGCTCCCCTGCTTGATAGCTTCACCTCGAACGCATCGCCGGCCTCGCCACTCACATCGTGGAATTTGCCGGCCTCGTTCAGCAGCAGCTGGTTGTGCTGGCGGTAGGTTTCGCCGAGGGAATCGTCCTCATCCACTTGCGGGTAGATGTGCCCGTTCGAGAAGTAGAGATCCACATCCCGATCGTTGTCCGCGTCGAAGAACAGGACACCCCATCCCAGAGGCGCGAAGCTCGTCACTGCGAGCTGGGAGTTGAAAGACTCGTCCTGGAACAGCTCACCCTCCAGGTTGCGGTACAGGGCGTAGTAGTCGAGAGCGAAATTGGTGACCCCGATATCGAACCAGCCGTCACCGTCGTAGTCGCCGTAGTGGACGCCCATGCTTCCCTGCACCCGCCCATCGGCGTTGTAGGAGCTCCCAGTCCAGGTGCCGACTTCCTCGAAAGTACCGTCGCCATGGTTCTTGTAGAGGCGGTTGGCTGTGCTGTCGTTGGCCACATAGATGTCTGGGGCACCATCGTTGTCGTAATCGAAGCTGGCAACACCCATGGTGTAGCCGAGGCGACCCTCAGCAAGGCCGGAGGATTCAGTTGCGTCCTCGAAGGTTCCATCACCCCGATTCAAGTAGAAGGTGTTGGGAGCCTCGACGAGCCCCCTGGGCCCGTCCATCACTTCCACCTTGCCCCGCCAACGGCGCGTTCGTCGGGCTGCCAGGATCTCTTCCCATGGAGCGACGATGTAGTTGCCGACGTACAGATCCTGATCGCCGTCGCCATCCGCATCGAGGAAAGTCGCCCCGATGCTCCATGCCGGCTCTGCCACGCCGGCCGCGTCCGTCACGGCGGTGAAAGTGCCGTCGCCATTGTTGCGATAGAGAATGTTGTCGCCGTAGGCGGTGAGGTAGATGTCGGGAAGCCCATCGGCGTTGTAATCCCCGACACAGCCACCGTGACCGTAGACGCGAGCCCCGACACCGGCCTGACGGCTCACTTCGATGAAGGTGCCGTTGCCGAGATTGCGGTAGAGAGCGCTCCGCTCCTCCTCCGCTTCGTCGCGCCTTGGAATCCTGAACGCCGCCACGAAGTAGAGATCCTGGTACCCATCGCCGTCGTAGTCCAGCACCAAGACGCCGTTGCCGTCCGACTCCAGGATGTGCGGCTTCTCGACGCTGCCCGAATATGTGACGATCTCCAGACCCGAACCCGCGCTGCGGTCGTCGAACCTCAACGACGAAGCTTGGACGGCCGGCGTCCCAGTACAGAGAAACGAGCCGGTAGCCCCTGCGATGACGGTGAGGCGCAAAAAGCGCAGCATGCAGGAGGAATTCTAGCCAACCTCACAAGCCGAACCAGAGAGGAACCCGTTTCATGGAGAAACAAGAGGGCCCTCGGCGGAGCCGAGGGCCACGATCCGGAGAGACCCCCGGAGGTCAGCGATCGCAGCGCACCTGCACCGAAGTCACCGTATCGTTGCCGACCCGCGTGTTTCTCAGGTCCGAGACATCGCGGTCCACCTCGAGATAGGCACCACGGTAGTTGGCGTCGGCATAGAGACGTGCGCGGCAGCCCCGGCTGACCCGCGCGGAGGTAGCGTTGTCGTTGCCGACATAGGAGCCACGAAGGTCGGAGACGTCGTCGCTGAAGGTCTGGCTCGCGCCTGAGAAGTTCAGGTCGCGGTACAGCGTCACGCCGTAGCTCGAGCTCCCGCCACCCCAACCACTTTCGCTTCCCCCACCCCATCCACCACCACCTCCCTCGCAGCGCACCTGCACCGAGCTCACTGTATCGTTACCGACGCGGGTGCCCCGCAGATCCAAAATGTCGCGGTCCACCTCGAGATAGGCGCCCCGGTAGTTGGCATCGGCATACAGCCGGGCCCGACAGCCCTGGCCAACCCGTACCGACGTCGTCGTATCGCTGCCGACGTACGAGCTGCGCAGATCGGCAACGTCTTCGCTGAAACTCTCGCCCCTTCCCTGGAAGTTCAGGTCCCTGTAGAGCGTCACCCCGTAGCTGGGATTACCGCCACCCCAGCCACCGCCACTGCTACTCCCATCGCAGCGCACCTGCACCGAGCTCACCGTGTCGTTACCGACCCGGGTGCCGCGCAGATCCGAGATGTCACGGTCCACCTCCAGGTAGGCGCCACGGTAATTCGCATCGGCGTACAGCCTCGCCCGACAGCCCCGACTGACGCGCACCGAGGTAGCGTTATCGTTGCCGACATAGGAGCTGCGCAGATCGGAGCTGTCTTCTGTGAAGGTCTGGCTGGTTCCCGAGAAATTCAAGTCCCGGTAGAGGGTCACGCCGTACGAAGAGCTGCCACCAGCGCTGCCACTGCCACCGCCCCAACCACCACCGCCACCGTTACAGCTCACCTGCACCGAGGTGACCGAGTCGTTGCCAACCCGCGTGCCGCGTAGATCGGAGATATCGCGATCGACTTCGAGGTAGGCCCCGCGGTAGCTGGCGTCGGCGTAGAGACGGGCCCGACAGCCGCGGCTGACTCGTACGGAGGTCACCGTGTCATTGCCGACGTAAGAACCACGCAGGTCGGAGACGTCATCGCTGAAGCTCTGACTCGTACCCGAGAAATTGAGGTCACGGTAGAGGGTCGCGCCGTACGAAGAGCTGCCACTCCCCCAGCCGCTGTCTCCACCTTGCTGATTGTTGCAATCGAATTCCGGCGCGTAGACGATGGAGGCGACCCTGCCATCGAGGGTCCGCGCAACGATGCACTGATCCGAGCGCTGATCCTCGTAGTAGGTGTAGGAGCTGCCGCCCTCTTTCGTACCTCGAACGTAGGAGTAACCCTGCCGTTCGACCTGATCGAGAATCGTCGCCCTCTCCCCCACCATGAACTGCAAATGACGGACGGGATCCTGAGCCAACAGGGTGCCGACTGCAAAGAAGGCCGTGAGCAGGGTCCAACCCGTGACTTTCTTCCAGTGTCGCAAAACGATAGTCTCCTTTCTCCTTTGAGATCGAGGCATCCCCAGGGGACTGCTGCCGATTGGGGGCCCTATTTCAATCGACCGACGCTCTCCAGTCAAGGGCTTCTCACCCTTCTCCATGACTCGCCCCCTCGTTCGACTCCTGCTGGTTCTGCTTTTGCTCGCCGCCCTGCTCTGGGTCTGGGCTGCCAGGAGCCGACCGGAGAAACCTTCTGAACCTGGGGAGGCTACACATCAAGACGGCGCATCGAACTCCGTCAGCCGACATCAGTCCGGAACCATCGATCCCGAGACCTCGACCGGATTCACCGTCGTCTCGTCGCGGCCGGAGCCGCGGCCCGGGGTTCCGGCCTCCGCCGAGCTGCTGGAAGAGGCGCACGCTCACCTCGATGGAGGTGGCCGTGAAGGCACTTGTGGTGCCTACCCTCGGCTCGGTGATGCTACCGACCCTCTCTTGCTGGAGAGCTGCGACCATTTGGCTGCCGAGCTCGACGACACCTACGTGGAGCGCCTGGGAGTGACTCCCTTGGGCGAGCCAGTCGAGACCATCCTTCTGTTCGCCGAGCGTGTCGACTACGAAAGCTTCGCGCGCCAGCAGGGAATGAATGCGTCCGGCTATGCCGCCCATTCGAGCCCGAGCCGGGGCTACACGGCGATCTGGGCCGACCCGACTCGACCGGAAGACTTCGCCAAGACTCTCGTTCACGAACTCACCCACTTGGTGAATCGAAGGACCCTTGGAGGCAATCTTCCCCGCTGGCTCTCGGAAGGCCTGGCCGATGCGCTGGGCGACACCGCCACTCCCGAGGCGATTCAGCCATTAGGAGGGCTCGTGGGTGCCGAAGGGCAGGCGAAGCGCCTCCGACTCGGCTACGAGACCGGCGCCGTCGGCAGTGTCGAGCGCCTCGTTTCTGCAAGACCCGAAGAATTCGACAGCGCTCCCAACTCCTACGACTACGAGCAGAGCACTCTCCTGGTCCGCTACCTCCTCCTCGACCCCGAGCTCGGGCCGCGATTTCGCACCTTTCTCGCCGAGCTCGCCGACGGTGCCGCCGCCACTCCCGAGCTCCTGGAGAAGCACCTCGGCGTCAAGGCCGCAGAGCTCGACCGGCGTCTCCAAAATTGGCTGGGTTTCTACTCGACCGAGTAGCCGGGCAAGCCTCGCTGTTACCCAACTCCTCCGCAGCGGTCCAAGGGACTACAGTCCCTCCACCAACCGTGCTCAAGGGTCACTATCCAATGATTCTGGCTGGACAATAATAGGCCGGGCGCGAGGCCCGGCCCATCGGCTACCGCTGACCCGGCGCGACTATTTGCAGGTGTGCTTCACCGGATGGCAGAGGCCGGAGAGACAATCGGCACCGCTGGTGCAGGGATCTCCGGGATTGCCGCCGCCGGAAGCGCAGCTCTCGTCATCGCTGCAGTCCAGGTCATCACAGTCGATCGCATCGTCGCAGTCGTTGTCCAGACCGTCACTGCAGTCGGACTCTACCGTGAGCGGCGCTCCACAATCTTCGGCACAAGTGCATGAGCTCTCGTCCTCGTCACAGAACCCGTCGCCACAGTAGGGCACCGCACAGACCGGGTCGACCGAGCAGTCGGTGTCGTCGCAGTCGACGAACGTGTCGCAGTCGTTGTCGGCAAAGTCCGTGCATGACGTCTCGGTGGAGGGTGGATCATCGCAGTCAGCCGGGCAATTGCACGGGCCTTCAGCGCCTTCGCAGCTCCCGTCCCCGCAGACAGCCAGCGCCCCACGCTTCCAGTCGGGATCGCTACCCGAGCCGAGAAACTCGGTTCCTCCCCCAGGGAACGTGACTCTCGTGAGACCCTGGGGACCAGCAAAGAGAAGCTGGGAATCGTCGGGGGCCCACGTCGGCGACTGCCCTTCGCCGATCGGCGTGGCGATTGCGGTGGTTCCCATCACCTGGAGCAACCACACCGTATCGACCCGCTCGGCGGCGCTCTCCGAATAGGTGTCCAGAGCGAAGACCAGGCTGCCGGCCCGCTGCCAGTCCAGGGCATGGGGCTCCCTGTACAGCAGCCCGTCGAGGAATTCCGCCGGCCAGACGACCTGATAGGTGAGCGCTCCTCCGCCCCAACGCGGTACGACCGTCAGAAGGTCGACACCGTTGTCGTCTGATTCCAGGACGGCGAGATTTGCACCGTCGGGACTCCAGGTGACACCCGGGCTCAAGCCACCCCCGGCAGAGGAGTACACGACCTCCGGCTGCTCGATGCCACACTGAAGCCCATCCGCCGGGATGATGACGACGGATTGAAAACCATTGAGAAAGTCTCTTCTCACGGCGGCGATCTCGGTTCCATCCGGCGACCACTGGGGTGTCTCCAGGACCACAACACCGTCTGGTCCACTGCTGCAGAGCAGCATCTGCGGAGGGCTTCCCGCACTAGTCGTCTTCCAGACGGCCCAGCCCGGGCCCTCGTCACCTTCCTCGTAGACGTAGGCGACCCACTGGCCATCCGGTGAGATCGAAGGACTGAGCCATGGGCCACCGGCTCCGTCTCCATATCGCTTTGCGGTTCGAAAGACTTCCGTGCGATTGGCACCATCGACATCCATCACCATGATGGATTTGGCTCCTACCCGCGCGTCGTCGACAAAGACGACCGCAGGCTCCGCCGCCCAGGCGGCGGTGCAAACGAGGCTCAGCACTACACACCAAAACGCACTTCCCGAGGCGACTCTCATCACAACTCTCCTTTCGTCTTGCTGGACCCGAGATCCCCACGTCAGCGGCAACAAAGTTTCGACCTGTAGCGCCGTAGGTGGAACTCTTCGGCCAACCATTTGTGCCCTCGTCGAGGCGGAAACAAACCCATCATGGGCATCTCCTACCTGACTACACGGACACGCCTTCGACTTCACCCACTCGCCAATCAGGCTTCGATCACCTGGTGAGTGGCCGGGATCATCAGACCTTCGGTCGAGGGCGTTTGGACCTGCAGGCTTCGGAGGTCTCCCGCGAGTGAGACCTTCGGGAAGAAAAGCGCCGGGTCTCCTGACCCGGCGCCGGTGACTGTTCGAAGGATTTACCCTGGTACCGCTGCCTGCCGCGTCGCCGATGAAGGAGGTCTAGGGAGTCTCCTTCCAGGCGAAGTAGAGGTGGTATTCCGCGAAGTTGGACTCGCAATACGATTCAGCGCACACATTCCACGCCCACGACAGGGTCGGCGAGTTCGGAAGGAACGGAGTTCCTGCGGGCAAAGCACTGGAAGTCAGGCCAAGGTGCAGTTGATCCCAGGCTGGAGGCCCGCTCGGCCAAGCGTACTGCTGATAATGATCGACATACTCGACCGACCACTCCAAGCTCACCGGGTCGCGGCTGAGGAGCGTCAAGCCCGGTTCCCTGGGTGCCGCACCCCGAGTCGCAGCGAGAGCCTGTCCTTCGCTATCGACCGCAAACCAGGGCGCGCCCCAATTGTTGAACTCTCGCCTTTCGCAGACCCAATCCCCGGGCAAGTGACGCTCGCAGAGACCGGAATCGGAGGCGAGCCACAAGTCGTCAGACCCCGGCCCACTTTCCAACTGGAAATATCCCCAGTTGTAGGTATTGCTTGGCGTCACCGTTTCGTGGATCCAGCCATCCGTGCGCTTTACCGCAACATCGATGATATCCGGCTGTGAGTACTCGTCGATATACCAACCATAGGCCACGCCCGGCTCGCCTGCGGCGCTGAAAGCGAGTGAAATGTCGCGAAACGCGCCCGCAACGATTGCCTCGATTTCCCAGCTGTCACTCGAAGTTCGCCTGGCCAGATAGAGCTGATCGCCACTGCGATCGCCCACCGTGCTATAAGCGATCACCGGCTCCCCGGAGGTCGGGTCGAACGCAATGGCCAGTGCTGCTGGCCGGACCTTTCGCCCCAGGGAGGAGACGAGCTCCGCAGTCCAGCCAGAGCCGTCGAAATAAGTGTAGATAACGCCTTCCTGCTGGCGGCCGACGGTCTCCACCCCAGCGAACGCAGGCTGACCCCAAGGATCCATCGCGAAAGCTCCGGAAGAGGTGGCGAGATCCTCTGGAGGACTCCAGGCCCACGAAGAGCCGTTCCAGGTACCCCTCACAATCCGAGTGCTGCCGTTGAAGATCCCGACGATGAGCGGGTCGCCGTCGAGGTCGAACGCGTGACCGAGACTGACGTCGAGAGCCGCGGGTACCTCCTGGCTCCTCCACTCGGTGCTCTGCACTTCGCTGAATGAGCTCGTTCTTCCGCCCGACACCTCGACGTACTCACTGACATTGAACATGTTCTCGTCCCTACAGGCGACCGCGAAGACATACTCCGTGTCCTGGAGCAGGGGGAACTCGGCATCCCGGTAGGCTTGACAAACCTGGGTCGACCACGGATTCCCCCAGGAGTAGGGATCCTCCAGGAAGCTGCCGGCACAACGGCAGCTCACGAGCGGCTCACCAGGCGGTGCGCACTTGAGATAGCAGGTCTGGACCGGTCCACTGCTTGCATCGAAGCCATCGTCGGCGGGCATCGTCCACTCCAGCGTGACGCTCCAGTAGGTCGAATCGACCACCCTCAGGTCGAAAATCTCGCCCGGTGGAGTCGAGTCCGATCCGGTGCTCTTCTCGAGGACACGGAACAGCTCGGTGCCCTTGCCGGTGCGGCCGCGGCTCATGACCTCGATGTCGAAATCGTCAACCGTCGCTTCCGCTGAAACGTCAATGAGGACCTTGAGGGTCTTCGGACCCTGGGCCTTGACGTTCTTGACATGGATGCCCCCTGGGTCTTCAGTTCCGGTGCGCAGGAATCGGACTTCCGAGTCCTTGCTGAAGTTGTCACCGGTAACCGTGACCTCCAAATCGAAGGTCTCCTGCTCGGCCGAAGAGGGGTCGGCCGCGGTCGGGATCGGATCCTGAGCGAAGGATGGCGAGCTCAGCAGTAGCACACCGATCAGAAGAAGTAGAGCCTTGGGGAACAAGTAGAGTGTCGAGTCTCTCCGTGTCATGGCGTGACCTCCTTCGGATCAGCGTTCCTCTCTGTATGGAAGTTCCATTCCCTGCTTTTCTTGCACGGACACGGGCCAGAGGAAATTCATTCCTGACCTCATGGTGACGGCCCCACGACCACGAACGCGGCCCACTGGTAAGGGTCTGCCGCGGTCGGGCCCGCCAGTTTCGAACGCTGGGCTTCGGCCAGGGCCGAGGCAGGACCCCGCTCATCCCGGTGCTGGTAGAAGCTCCGCATGAGCTCCAGCGTCGATCGATCATCGACCTCCCACAAGCTGGCCAACACGGTGCGGCTGCCCGCATGGAGGAAGGCCCGGGTCAGTCCGACGAAGTCGTCGCCGACCGGCGTTTCTCCGAAATAGCCGCTACCGAGGGCGGTTTCGCAGGCGCTCAGGGTCACCAGATCGGCGCCCAACGACAGGTCGAGGATCTCGTGGACCTCGAGCCGGCCGTCCTCGCCCTCGCCCGCTTCCAGCTGCAGCGCGGAGAGCAGCGGATTCAGTCGATTCCAGGTGCTGTGGGTCGCCAGGTGCAGCACCCTGAAGTCCTTGGAGAGCGTCTTGAAGGAGCTCTCCGTGGCCTGCTCTCCGACCAGGACCCTGTGGCTCGCCGGAAAGGCCTCGGCCACGGCGCGCACCTCGGTCTCCGAATAGCGAAGGCGACTGCTCTGAGGTGCCATCGCCAGGAGGTCTTCCTCGCGTCGATCACCCGCTTTCGCAAGCACAAGGGTTCCCGCAGAAGGCAGGTACGTGAGCCGATAGTCCTCGACCAGAAGTCTCCCTTCGGACCCCCGCGGTAGCACCGCGAAGGGTAGATAGTGCAGGCTGTCGTGTGGGACCAGGTAAAGGTTGCGCACCCCCTCCAGCCACCCCCGCGCTTCCATGGGCTCGATCAGGGCCTGGGCGAGGCTGGCGGCCGGATAGCGCCAGTCGGAGCCGCCGCGCTTCTGGATCAGTTGTCGCGTCAGCTCGACCTTGGCCCTCAGGTCCTTGCGATTCAGCGGTGCGACGAGGGTTTCGAACCGCTCGCGGCACAACAGAAAGACCAGGACCTGATCCCTGCCAACCACGAACTCCACCAGGGCCGTATGTGTCGGTAGCGCCTGGCGGATCTCCTCCGCCGCGGGCACCGACAACGACCAGGTGGCCGCAAGATCGGCATCCACATCCCGGAGGCCGGCGAGGAAGTCCTCGTATTCCCGCTCGGCCTGCTCGAGCTCGGCGGCGAAGGCCTCCATCGCTCGTAGGCGGGGCTCGAACTCTGACGCAGCCTCCTCACCCAGGCTCCGCTGCAGACCCCGGATGCGTTGGCGAAGCTCCAGCTCCCGACGCTTCTGTTCGCCGGTGAGCCTCGGTATCGGCGCATCGGACAAGAGATCGAGGTAGCTCCGCGCCCTCAGCTTCTCGGCGTAGGAGAACGCCTCGTCGGGTCGATCCAGGCTTACCAGGAGTCGGGACAGATCGACGTAGACTTCGTGCTTGTCTTCCAGATATCCAGAGCGAAAGCGCTCTTCGCGCAGACGTTCGCGGACGGTTTCGATGAGCTGTACGGCTTGCCGATAGGCAGCGACGGCCTCCTCGTCCCGGCCGAGCGCTTCCAGCGCCCTTCCCCGACCGTGGGCCAGCTGCCAGGCGATCTCCGGCTCCCCCAGACCTATGATCAGAACCGAGCCTTCCTGGAAATGCTCCAGCGCCCGGCTCGGCTCGCCTGTCCGCAGCTCGAGGTCACCCAACGTATAGAGCGCTTCGGCCCTATGCAACTTGGATTCGAGGTCGCGCGCGATCTCGGCGCTCGAACCTGCCAGGTCGACTGCCTCCTCCAGCTTTCCCTGATCCCGCAACGTGAGCACGAGCTGTGTCCTACACGAGGCGGCCAGGTTCGGGTCGTCGAGGTCGACTGCCCCGGAAAGGGCTTCGCGAAGGAAGGTCGCAGCCTCTTCGTAGCGCTCGCGGCGCCATTCCAGCTCTCCCAGGGACCTGAGGCTCGCCACACCGCCTCGCGTGAACCCAATGGAGCGTGCCAGCTCGAGTGCCTGCCGCTGGTAGGCCTCGGCCGAGGCCAGATCGCCCAGGCTCAGGTGCAGGGCGGCCAGCTCGTTGAGGGCCTCGACCAGCTCCCGCTTGAGGCTGGCGGACTCGTAGGCTTCGAGAGCCTGGCGGTAGAGCTCCAGGCCCTCGCTGTGACGCCCGGTGTCGTGGTAGGCGTCACCCTTGCCCTTGAGCCAATCGGCGGTCTCCTTTTCGAGCCCGGCCTCGCGGGCCAGGGACAGGGCCTGGTCGAATCGCTCCAGGGCTTCGGAGACCTCACCCAGGCCGAGGTGACACAGCGCCAGGTTGCCGAGGTCCTGGCTCATGGAGGGTTTCGACTCCAGCTGCTCGCTGATGGCCAGGGCCTTCCTGTAATAGTCCATGGCCTCCCGATACCGCCCCAGGAGGTAATAGACCCCTCCGATGTTGCCGAGGGTGTCGCTCTCGCCGCGCGGGAAGTCGGTGCGGCTGTAGAGCTCCAGAGCCTTGCGGTACTGTTCGAGACTACGCTCGTAGTCGCCCAGCTCGTCGTAAACCAGACTCAGATTATTGAGGGCCGAGCCTTCGAGCTGCGCATCGCCCAGCTCCTGGCCGATCGCAATCGCTTCGTCGAAGTACAGGATCGCCGTGTCGTATCGGGCGAGCTCCCAGGAGAGCAGGCCCAGGTGGCTCAGGGTCTTGCCCTCTTCGAGGCGGTCGCCGAGCTGACGCTTCATCGCGAGCGCTTGCTCCAGGAGCTCGCCGGCTCGCTCGTAGTCCCCGAGTCGTTTGTGGCAGTTGCCGATCAGGCCGAGGGTGATCGCCTCACCGAGCGGGTCCTGCCCCTGGCGGAAGAGGTCGAGGGCCCGCTCGTAGACCGGCAAGGCCTGCGCGGGCCCCTCTTGCACATAGAGCTCTCGGGCCTGGGCCAGGAGCTCGTCGGCTGTTCCGGATTCCGTGGCCGCGAGGATCCCCGGCGCCAAGGTCAGCACCAGCGAAATCACGGGCACCCAAACGGTGTACTGGGGAATCATGTCTTCCCCGATCGAACGCGGCCCCCGTCAATCGGGAGCTACGCGAAAGGCAACGGCATCGGACTTTGAGGTGTCGCCAGAGGGAAGCCGCGCTTCCACCCAGACGTAGTACCTCTGTCCTGGCTCGAGTGCGACGTCCGACGGAACCACGGTCGCTTCCCCGGCGCTCGAGCCCTCCCAGACCAAATCACCGGCGAGGCTCAGCACCTGGACAGAGTACTGCAGGGCTCCGGGCGAGCTCGACCAGCGGATCTCCATGGGGAGCTGACGGACGACCTCCTCATCGATCGGCAGCAGGATCCGGGGCGCCACCGCAGCCAACCCTCCGTTGCGGACGGTGCGATCCATCGGAACTCTCCTGGAAGCTCGACCAGAGCGCTCCGCTCCAGGACCAGCCGGGCTGAAGGGAGCCAGGGCACGGTCCGGCTGCCAGACGAATCCGACGACCAACAGCAGGGCTGTGGCCGCCAGCGCCGCCAGCGCCGGCACCGGCACGAGACTCAACCGACGAGTGGGCCTCTCGCGAGCCGTCTCGATCAGGCGCGAAGGTAGCGGTGTTGCCTCCGTCTCTCGCGACTCGCGAACCAGAAACCCGACCTGCCCCAGGCAGTAGGTGCAATCGGCGAGGTGCTCCTCCACTCTTGCCCGCGCGGTCGCATCCAGTCGTGTGTCGGCATAGGCCGCCAGCTGCCCCGGTGTCGGACAGCGTGCGCCTCTTCGACTACCCGAGCCCGCAACGAGGGGAATCTGCCTGGTGATGTCCGATTCGTCGATCATTTCGCTCATACCCGGCCCGGAGTCTTCGCTCCCGGCTACTTCTCTTTCACGGACAAGGACTCGATTCCCTGCATCAGGAGTTGCTCTCTCGTCTTCGAAAGCACCTGTTGTAGGAATCTTTGTGCCTTGACCGCACTGCCCAGCTGCATCAGCTCCGCGATCTCCTCCAGGGTCAGCTCCTGCTCGAAGCGAAGCCGCAGCAGCAACCTTTCTTTTGATGGCAGGCCGTCCATGGCCCGGCGAAGGGCACGGAGAAACTCTCGACCCGATGCCTCGGTCTCGGGATCCGGATCGGGATCGGGCAGTTCCGCTTCCCGAGCGTCTCCCTTGGTGACATCCGCGTTCCGAGACAGCGATTCCACGTAGGGATTGCGCGAGGCCAACAGCCACGACTGGTGCGGGCTGAGGCTGGCGCGAATGCGCACAAGGCTCGCAGCGAGCTCTTCGCGATCCAGGGCCGGGTGGAGCGCCCTGACCGTATGCAGGGTCTCGTTTTCACTCAGCTTTCGAAAGTAGATGCAGCGGAAGACCTCCTGATCCACTTCGGGCAGGCGGGCAATCGAGCGGAAGATCCGAGGGCGACCGAATCGCTGGCGGCGCCAGTCGAGGCAGAGGTTGCGCACCACGGCGCGGAGCCATGTTGGAAACGACGCCGTGCCATCAGCCTTGAAACGCCGGAGCCTCCTGAGGCGATCTCTCTTCAGGTGCTCGCAGACGAAAAGGAAGCAATCATCGACCCGGTCCGGGTCCCGCTCGAAGAGGTGGACGACCTGGAGGATGAGGGTGGCGTATTCGCTCAGGAAGCGATCCCAGGCCTCTTCCATTTCCTTCGCTGGAAGACCAGGAACCCACTCGATAAGCCTCGAGGTCACACCCATCCGTACAGACTCCCCGCTGCGGCGGAGTCGCTCGACTCCACCAACTTGCGACGCTCGTGGCAGCCCGGCGATCTCGGCAGTGACTTGCCCAGACCCGTGGCTTTGCGCCCCTGCCTCGCGACAGGTTTGCCTTTATCTCTGTACAGCTGTGTTAGCAGAGATCTGACAAGACCGACATACCCGAAGAGGTGGTTGGGAACCCCTCTTGACGGGTAGGAGACATAGCCAGAAGGCTATGCGTCGGAGACCTCTGCTATGGGTAGCAGGGTCGCCTGCATCCAGTGGAACCACAAGAAAAGGCCGGGCACGAAGCCCGGCCTCAGAAGACACCGACCATCCGACCGATAACCTACCTCAGCACAAACCCTCCCTTGAAGTTCCTTCCATCCGGCACCTTGATCACAATCTCGTAGGTGCCCTGTGGGAGACCCTTGGTATTGAAGTTGTAGGTCCAGTGGTCGTCTGTGTACCGGAAGAAGACGCCATTGTCATTCGCCTCGCCGCTGTCTGGGTCCACGACATCGAGCGGCTCCGCGTCACCGACACGCCAGAGTTCCAGGATCTGCGGTGGGGAAACCCCACTCTGATCGGTCAACGGTGCTGCACCACAGTAATAGCCGAGCTTCATCGGGAGCGTTCGATTCGACTTGAACGCCTTGTCGGGCAGTGGGGCTTCGGCCTGGCTCGCCGGAACGAGCTCGACGAGAGGTTGCAGGAAGCCATCCACGATATTCGGGTCGTCGGGACAGACATCGACGAAGCCATCGAAGCTATCGAGAATCCCGTCCGCATCTGCATCGAGTGGCGCTACGAGTGCGTAGACAGAGAAGTGCTCGATCCAGGCTGTGCAGGTGGCAATTTCCGACTCGATAGTGGGCTCAGGGAGCGGGTAACCCTAATCGGGGCGATGGGTGCCAGGTCACCCGATTCGGTCTGGAAATAGAGGGTCAGGGCGCCTCCTCTGATTGTCCCCGAGCGGCGGCTGTACTGTGCTCAGATCCAGAACGATGGTGATCTGGATAGGATAGGTGAACTCCAACCATCGGGCTGGAAGTCGTAGACGCTCAGTCGCTGACCCAACCGTTTGTGCCGGGGTCAATGCGAGATCGGCCTCTGGATCATTGAACACCGTGCCGTGACGGTAATCGTCGTGTCCTCACTGAGAATCGGGCGGTAGGGAGAGGTTCGCACCGCCATCGCCGGTCTCGATCTCACCGCCCTCGTCGGCAGGCACTTCGCCTCCTCCTGAACCTTCGGGGTCCGCGTTGCATTCGTCCACGGATCCGCAGGGCAGATGTCGCAGAGGTCTCCTGCAAGGTCGCCGTCAAGGTCGATCTGGGAGAAGTTCGCTACCGACTGACAGTTGTCGCAGACATCCCCGCGGCCGTCGAAGTCCTGTGTCCCACTGATCCGCGTTGTGACAGCGGGGCAGTTGTCGCATGCATCGCCGTAAGCATCCGCATCCGAGTTCAACTGGTCGGTGTTGCCGACGGTCGGGCAGTTGTCGGTGCTGTTGGGGACGCCATCCGCGTCCGCATCCACCACCACGAGGGTGAAGACGTACGCGGAACCGGAATAGGAGCCGAGGTCATCATCTCCGTATGCACCCACCACAATGGTGTCGCCGGAGATGGCAGCCGAAGAGCCGAAATTGTCGCCTCCGCTCCGTCGCTCGGCGCAAGCTTCGCCTGCTCGGCTCCAGCTTGTGCCGCTGCGCACGAAGACGTAGGCCGAACCGGAATCGCGAGCCGAGGTCGTCGTCTCCGTATGCGCCCGACCACCGCGGTGTCGCCGGACGATGGCCACCGAATAGCCGAAGTAGTCGCTGCGCGCGCCGTCGCTGGCGGTCAGCTTGGCCTGCTGGGTCCAGGCTCGTGCCGCTGCGCGTGAAGACGTAGGCCGAGCCGGAATCCGTGCCGTTGTCGTCGTCGCCATAGGCCCCGACCACGGCCGTGTCGCCGGAGACCGCGACCGATACGCCGAAGTAGTCGTCTGCCGCTGCCGTCGCTGGCGGTGAGCTTGGCCTGCTGGGTCCAGGTCGCTGCCGCTGCGGGTGAAGACGTAGGCCGAGCCGGAATTGCTGCCGTCGTCGTCATCGTCATGGCCCCGACCACGGCCGTGTCGCCGGAGACCGCCACCGAATGCCGAAGTAGTCGCCTGCCGCGCCGTCGCTCGGCGGTCAGCTTGGCCTGCTGGGTCCAGACTCGTGCCGCTGCGCATGAAGACGTAGGCCGAGCCGGAGTCGATGCCGTCGTCGTCATCGTCCAAGACTGCCCCGACCACGGCCGTGTCGCCCGAGATCGCGACCGAATAGCCGAAGTCGTCGCCCGCCGCGCCGTCGCTCGGCGGTGAGCTTGGCCTGCTGCGTCCAGCTCGTGCCGCTGCGCGTGAAGACGTAGGCCGAGCCGGAATTCGCCGCCGTCGTCGTCATCGCCGCTACGCCCCGACCACGGCCGTGTCGCCCGAGACCGCCACCGAATGAGCCGAACTGGTCGTCCGCCGCTGCGTCGCCGGCGGTCAGCTTGGCCTGCTGGGTCCAGGTCGCCGCCGCTGCGCGTGAAGACGTAGGCCGAGCCCGAATGGTGCCGCCGTCATCGTCAAGCCTGCCACCACCAGCCGTGTCGCCGGAGATGGCAGCCGCATAGCTGAACCTGTCGGCTCCTGCTCCGTCGCTGGCGAGAAGCTTGGCCTCTTCGGTAAACAAGGGGTCGATGGCTACGGGATAAACCGCAGAGGAATCATCGACCACAAGACTTAGCTGGTCTCCAGCCCAGGCAATCTGCACTGGAAGGTCCCGGCCCTCGGCGTCCCAAGCCACAAGACCGGCGTAGCGCAGGGCCGGTTTCCCGACGGCTGTCTCCAACGCAAGCGATGATCCCTCCTCGATCCATCGAGGAACGAGATCGCCTGAGATCTCCATAGCAACGCTAAAGGCTTCAGCCCTCTCTCCCGGCGGTGGTGCGGCGATGGTGAAGCCCTGTTCCAGGCCACTGGCGTCGTTGATGTACCACTCCACTAGATCTCCAGAGCGGTATTCGAGCCGGTTCCCAGCCGCTATGAGTTCACGGGCTGTCGGAACCTCGGTCATCCCTCCGCAGCCATAGGCTCGGACGGACAAGCTCAGGGTCCAGTCTTCTTCTCCGAGCGATTTGAGAGTCACTCCCTGCGGCTCAAGCGGGCTGTGAGCGCATGCTCTGCGTTGCGTGCTTCGTAGCTCTGTGCCTCGGCTCCCGCAGTCGGAGTCATCCCGTACTGATCTGTCTCTACTAGAGCCCGAATCGCCTCCCACTCCTTCGTGGAAAGCCCGGCAGGAGGCTGAGTGGCACTGGCGAGCAACACGACAGATTCTCCAGGGACAGGTTCTAGAGCAGGGTGCTGTCGAGGAGAGCCGCGTAGTCGAAAGAGACGAAGTCGAGGCTCTCGTCGGCGTTTCCGATCTTGAAGTACTCGCCGAGGCCGGTCTTCAATACGACCGTATCGCTGGCCTCGAAGGGCTCATCTGGGAAATCTGCCGTGAACGGCAGGTCCGCCACCTCCCCGTAGGTGACCTCGTCGAAGTAGGTGGCGTCGAGAAAGGCGATCTCGACTCCCGCGACCACATTGGGGACCAACACAGTGTGAGTGGACCTGTCGGCGTGATAGCCGAAACTGAAGTCACCGTCGGATTCCTCAAGGGTCGCCATCGGGTCGATCTCGACCACGAGCCCCGTCTGGAGGTCGAACGCCTCGACCTCGAAGGCCAGCACTGCGACGTTCGCGAACAGCCCCCCTGGGAGCAACCACAGTACGATCAGCGCCAGCACCAGATACATTGGCCTAGAACCTTGCATCCCGACTTCTTTCATCGCCATTCTCCTCTCTTCCCCTCACAGGTATGAGGTCACAACTTCCTCGCTTGCCCTTCGGCGGCCTGGCGGTCTTGGGTCCCTCGTGGCGGATTTCCGTCGCGAAGGAGACGAGGACCCGTGGCTTTGCGGCCCTGGGTTTTCCCAGGTGTGCCTTTGTCGAGGCGCTTCTACTTCCATATCTATAAGTGGCTACACCGACACAAACGTGACAGGAAATCTCTTCCGTGCCACCTCTCTTCGGCAGTCCGGCTATGGTCCTGCCAGGAAAGCGATGATCTCCTCTGCTACGCCAATCAGCCGGTCGGCATCTTCGTTGGAGATCTTCTTGCCCCGCTGCGCCTCCACCGCATTGATGAAAGCCCCGAGGGTGTTGATCGCAGCCTGGTCGTTCTCGGCTCGCGCGTCCTCGAGAGCGGCAAGAGCTGACTCCAGCTTCGCAGCGAGTGAAGTCGATATCCCCTCCTGGAGATCGATGTTCAAGACCTCCGTTACGATCTCGAGAATGGGAGCTTCCGCACATAGCTCGATCGCGTCGGCGTACGCGAGCTCCAGGCCGTACTTGTCGGCCAGATAGAGCTCCACGGCTGCACGCTCCCCACAGGCCAGAGGCCGATCGAAGAAGACCATCTCCGCGATGTCTCCACCGTAAAAGTAGTTGAACGCATAGAAGCTCCCAATCGCCGGCGATCCGTAGGAGACCAACGGCAGGGTATTGTCGTCACTGGCGATCTCTTCGCCGAAGCGGAGAATCGAGCGCCCGACCGCCCTGTCGAAGGCGAAGGTGGTCAAGGCGAACTCTTGGATGCCGACATAGCTCGGCACCGCGGCATCGAGATCGTTGGCGAAATGAGCCAGGCGGAGCAGGTCTTCGCCCTCGTAGCCGATCACGAGATTGCCATTGGGCATCGGATCGCTGCCGCCGACGAAGAAGTTTGCCAGCCCGAACCGATCTCTTCCCTCGACCACAAAGATGGTGTAGTTGGAATCGACCAGGAACTCCCCATCGAAGGGCAGGGAATCGACATCGAACCGAAGGACATCGTGCCCGTTCACCACGTTTTCGACCAGCTCTGGCTGTAGAGATCGGCTCCACTGGTAGAGGTGCCGTTCCTGATCCGACTGATCCCTCCACTGACTGACCCAGTTGCTCCAGTGTGAGATCCCCGAGTCGGCCACCAGCCAAAGGGCCAGCCCCTCGCCGACGTCACCCGGTGCAGACGGCAGCGGCTCACAGCCGGCGATTTCCAGGTCGATCGAGTCCGAGACCGTATCGCCAGCGCCATCGACCGCGGTGACCGTTACAGAATAGGTCCCGTTCGCTCCGTAACTGTGGAACGCGGGAAACCACGAGGAGTCTTCAGCGCCATCTCCCCAATCCCAGAAAATCTCGGTCACCGCCGGGCATCCAGGATCCGGGACTACGACTCCGTTGACCTGGGCGTCACAATTGTGCGTCCACGTCTGCCCATCGTAGATGGGTACAGAAAAATTCATCTCGCAGTCCATCGCAATATCGAGGACGACTTCGTACCAAACAGCACCCGCGCCTTCATCGTCATTGAACTCCACGACCACGGTGTAGTTGTTCGTGGCCGATGGATACTCGGCGATCGACGCAGATCCTCGTGCAGAGACGGGCGTCAAGCTGACCGGGAATTCGCTGCCGGGCAGTGCCGGCGAGACACCGGTAAAGGTGTCCGACCAGCAATCGATGCACCAACGACCATCGGCGAATGTGGCGTACCACTCCACCCCATTGATCACAGTCGGCTCAACCGCTCCATCGAACAGGCCAGGTGCCTGCCACTGAAGGTGATTCCAAGTGGCGTCTGACCCTGAAAGGTGCAGCTGGCTGACGCCGTCGATATAGGCCCTGATCGTGATGGTCTCTCCCTCCACCAGAGCCGGCTGCGCCAAGAAACTCACTGCGGTCAACATCAACAGACATCGCACGTGTCTCATCGTTCCGTCCTCCCGCTTCAAAGGGTTATCCATCTTCCTTTCGGCAACCCGGCGGTCCCGATCCCCTGCGGAATAGCCAGACTCAGGATCCGTGGCTTTGCGGCCCTGGGTTTTCCCAGGTGTGCCTTTGTCGAGGCGCTTCTACTTCCCTATCTATAAGTGGCTACACGGACACAAACGTGACAGGCGACATTGGAATTTGTTCCTGTCCCAGCCTGTCTCAGACTGTACTGAGGGCCGAACCCGGTCTGGACGGCTAGGCCCTTGGCGAGAGGAGATGTTGCCTTGGTACTCGCTGGGACAGATGAGGTGACGGGCGAGGGTGGAGGTGCTTATATCCCTGGACCTGTGCTCCAGCCGCGCGGGGTCCCAAGAGGACAGGGGCCTACCCCCGGGGGCTAGGCAAAGAAAAGACCGGACGCAAGGCCCGGCCCACTGAAGCTTAGAGGGTGGTGGGGCTAGCTACTGAACGGTGTTTGACCAGGCAGAGGTGTCGCCGGACTCGAAGCCGTCTAGGAAGACCGGAAGCGTGTAACGCTGCCCCTGGACGCTGAAATAATCGGTATCCGTGCCGTATGAGCCGTCGCTGGCCCACACCACCACAAAGCCTCCATTGGGGCCTGCGGCAACCGCTGGTTCATATTGATAGCTCGTAGTGTAGGTGTTGACCTGGAACTCGCCTCCCACTGGGAGACCATCAGAATCGTAGCGCTGCCCTTGGATACTGACGCCGTCTGTATCCGTTCCTGATCTTCCCAAGTTCCTCCACACCACGACGAAGCCACCATCCTGATCGCTTGAAACGGATGGTTGACTCTGGAAACTGGTCGTATAGGTATTGACCTGGAACTCGCCCCCCACAGGGAAGCCATCGGAATCGTAGCGCTGCCCCTGGATACTGCTACCGTCTGTATCCGTTCCCAACGAACCACGGCTCCTCCACACAACCACGAAGTCACCATCCTGGTCGACGGCAACAGATGTGTCATGTTGATCCGACGTTGTGTAAGTGTTGACCTGGAACTCGCCCCCCAGAGGGGAGCCATCGGAATCGTAGCGCTGTCCCTGGATGCTGTAGCTATCGGTGTCCGTTTCGAACGAGCCTTCGCTGGTCCACACAACCACGAAGTCTCCATCAGGCTCTACGGCAACCGCTGGCCATTTCTGGTCTGCTGTCGTATAGGTATTGACCTGGAACTCGCCGCCCAGTGGAAGGCCATTGGAGTCGTAACGCTGACCCTGGATGCTCATCACGTCGGTGTCTGTGCCAGACGATCCCTCGCTCAGCCATACCACGACAAAGCGACCATCCTGGTCGATGGAAACAGATGGTTGACCCTGAAAATTCGTTGTATATGTGTTGATCTGGAACTCACCCCCCACAGGAAGCCCATCGGAATCGTAACGCTGCCCCTGGGTGCTGTATGAGCTTGTATCCGTCCCAGACGAACTGGCGCTATTGCTTTGCCACACCACGACGAAGTCACCATGCTGGTCGACAGCTACGCAATGCGCTGTTTGCCCATTCGTAGTATAGGTGTTGACCTGGAACTCGCCCCCCACAGGGAAGCCATCGGAATCGTAGCGCTGCCCCTGGATGCTGGTCCAAGACGAGTCCGTTCCTGAAGATCCACGGCTCCACCAGACCACCACGAAGTCGCCATCGGGCTCTACGGCAACCGCTGGGAAACGTTGATCACTCGTTGTGTAGGTGTTGACCTGGAACTCTTCACCTACCGGAACGGGGCCTTGGGCGCTCATCGAGCCGGCGATCAGCACGCTCATTCCAAGGGACATCGCTGCCAACCTCACACCAAACTCCTTTTCCACAGACAGGGCCACCATTCACCCTTCGGCAGCCCGGCGGTCTTTCCTTCGTGGCGGGGTTCCGTCACGAAGGAGACGAGGACCGTAGCTTTGTGGCCCTGGCTTTGGCCAGGTTTACCCTTGCGAGGCGCTTCCGATGCCCTCTGCCTAGTACTGAATGGACACAAACGTGACAACCCGGTTAAGCAAAGAGTTGGTCTCGAGGCCTAGCTCTGGAGGACAAGCTGAGCGGGTGGCACTGCACCGCACTCCGACCAGGCCGAGGTATCGCCCGACTCGAAGCCGTCGGCGAAGATTCTTGGGTTGTCGTCAATAAAGCCGAGTGACATGCCATACGAGCCATTCTCGTCGGAGCTGATATCGCTGCAGGTAAAGCCCCCGACACCTCACCCAGGCAAAGGCGGTTCCGACCAGCATTGCCGAAGACGGCGTCGAGCGCCTGGTCCCCGTCGATAAAGCCGAGAGCCACCGTTTCCCCGCGAAACGTGTCAGTACTAATGTCGCTACATGAGAAGCCTCCCGCCACCATCGCCGAGGCAGACCCGGTCTGGAGCATCGCTGCCATTTGCGAAGACCACATCAAGCGTCTGATCGTCGTCAACGTGGCCAAGCGCCAAATACCTTGTGCCATTCGTATCGGTGCTCACGTCGCTGCAGGTAAAGCCCCCAGCGCCGTCACCCAGACAGACGCGGTTCGGCTGGGCAAAGTCGAGATTCGAGAAGACAGCGTCAATCGTTTGATCGCCGTCCACATAGCCGAGTGCTACGCCCTGGGAATGCTGTGTATTGGTGCTGATGTCGCTGCAGGTAAAGCCCCCGACACCGTCACCCAGACAGACGCGGTTCCTACCGTTATTCGAGAAGACGGCGTCTAGCTTCTGGTCGCCATTTACGTAGCCCAGCGCCACAGAGTACGAATGGTTCGTGTCGGTGCTGACGTCGCTACAGGTGAAACCTCCTACGCCGTCGCCGAGGCACAGGCGGTTTTCACCATTATTTGCGAAGACGGCATCCAGTATCTGATCACCGTCCACAAAGCCGAGCGCCACGAGCTGCGACCAAAGCGTGTCAGTATTTACGTCGCTGCAATTGAAGCCACCCTCACCATCTCCGAGGCAGATCCGGTTCCTTTGAAGGCGATTCGCAAGAACGGCATCGAGTATGAGATCGCCATCCACGTAGCCCAGCGCCACGCCCCACGACATGTCTGTATTGGCGCTAACGTCGCTACAGGTGAAGCCCCCGACGCCGTCACCAAGGCAGACTCTGTTCCTCTGGCCCTCGTTTGCGAAGATGATGTCAAGAGTTGGCTCGCCTGCGTTAGTGGGGGCAGGGACTGTGATAAGCAAGACCAGAACGATCGGCGTTGCCCAAAGCAGATCCTTCATTGATCCGTTCTCCTTCCTGTATTTACAGTTAGCCTCACCTTTCACCCTTCGGCAGCCCGGCGGTCTTGGGTCCTTCGTGGCGGGACTCCGTCGCGAAGGAGACGAGGAACCGTGGCTTTGCGGCCCTGGGTTTTCCCAGGTGTGCCTTTGCGTGGCGCTTCCGATTCCCTCTACCTAGTAGCTGCACGGACACAAACGTGACAACCCTTCCGTCTGAGGTGATCTCCTATGGCACAGAATCCGACCAGGCCGAGGTGTCGCCGGACTCGAAGCCGTCGGCGAAGAGACCAAAGTCACGGATGAACACGTCGGGAAATGCGTTCAAATCTCCCTGAACTAGATTCGAGGCGACTGATGAGAATCCGAAGGCTCTGCCATTACTACATATCGCCGCCTTCAAACGAAGACTAAGGTCATTCGCCTCGTCCCCGTTATCAGCGAGGCTTACCCGGACGGTCTTTCCTGTCCCCCAGTCATGAGCAAAAATATCCTCTACGAGATTCGTGTCGTCTGAAACGAGGTTGTCAGCAGCAGACCGTGAAAACGACGACCCGGCCGTTTGCACTGATCCATACGTTGTAGGACCAATCGTTTCCTCCTACTCCCTGACTATCTACGCTGACAAGAATGGTCTCGCCCGTTTGTCGGTCGTGGACAAACGAATCGGCCCCGTCGTACCCGTCGTTTGGTGCTAGGTTCTGTGCATCTGAAACAAACGCCACGAAGCGGCCGTCGTGATTGATGTCAGGTGCAAAGCTCCTCCGACCTACTGCTTGACTGCCGTCGCTGGCGACATTGACCCGAGTTGTCTGGCCCGTCAAACGGTCGTGGACGAAGATATCCTCCGCATGCGTTCGTATCGAGCGGGACCAGATTCGATGCGTGGGAAGAAAACGCCACGAGGCGGCCGTCAGCACTCAGTGCTGGAAAGGTGGACCCGCCGTTTGCTTGAGCACCGTCGCTTGCCACACTGACCCGGGTTGTCTCTCCCGTCGTGCGGTCGTGGACAAAGATATCCGCTTTTCCGTTCGTATCGAGCGGGACCAGATTCGAGGCCCAGGAATGAAAAGCGACGATTTGGCCGTCAGCACTGATGTCGAGGTCGGGGCGGCTCCACCCACCTACTGCTTGACTGCCGTCGCTCGCCACACTGACCCGGGTTGTCTCTCCCGTCGTGCGGTCGTGGACAAAGACGTCACGTTCTCCGTTCGTATCGAGCGGGACCAGATTATCGGATGCGGAAGAAAACGCCACGAGGCGGCCGTCATCGCTAAGCGCCGGATGGGACGAATCGCTGTTTCCTTGAGCGCCGTTGCCGGCAATGCTGACTCTGGTTGTCTCTCCAAGCCATCTGTCGTGGACAAAAACGTCCAGCATTCCGTTGGTATCACCCTCAACAAGGTTGGAGGCGGTGGAATGGAAGGCCACGAATCGGCAGTTTGGACTGAGAGCTGGATCCGCACTTCCACCATTTGCCTCGGTGCCGTCGCTGGCCACACTGACGCGAATTGTCTGCTGTGCCTGTGCCACAGATACGACCTGGAAGAGGAGAGCAAGACAAGCAATCCAAGAGCGCATTAGACCTCCTTTGCTACGCCTTTGCGACTAGAAGTTCAATCTCCACCCTTCGGCAGCCCGGCGATCTTCTCGATGAGGTAAGACCCGTAGCTTTGTGTCCCTGGCTTTGACCAGGTTTACCGTTGTCGAGGTAAGTCAGACGCTACTCCTGCCCAACTGAGATTTCAAGTGCGAGAGAAGAAGGGCCGGGCGCGAGGCCCGGCCCGAGTTCTGGCGCTTCGGAACTACTACTTGCACGTTCCCTTGACAGGGTGACACATCCCCGAACAGCAAGGTATCTCCGGGTCGCACGGTGTGCCCTTCGGCAAGCAGCTTGGGCAAGCGGGATCGGGTGCGTACTCGCAATGCGTTGCGCAGGGATTGACCGCATCGAAGACGCAAGTGTCGATCGTACAGGCATCTTCATCGTCGCAGTCGCTGTCGATGTCACAAGCCAACTCGACACACATCACACCGCAGCAATACCCAGCGTCGCAAGGGGTACCGTCGGAGATGGGCTGTCCAACACAGAGACCCTCATTACAGCCATCGAAGTCCGTGCACTCGTTGCCATCGTCACACACCAGGAAGTTGGGAGAGTTGCTGCAATTGCCAGAGACGCACTCGTCATCGGTGCACAGATTGCCGTCGTCGCAGTCTGCATCAATCTCGCAGGTGAAAGACAGCTCGTCTCTCTGCCACTCAGGGGACTCTCCCGAGCCCAAGACCTCTCCAGGCCCCTCCGGGTAGAGCCACTTGATGATCGTTCCCCTTTCGTCAACGATGAGCAGATGGTTGTTGTCCGGAGACCAACTCGGGCTTGTGCCTGCAGTGACATATCCCCACTCTCCGTTGGTGATATCGATCCAGTTGATCCAGAACACTCCTTGCGGTCCGCTGCCTTCAAGGGTGTGGATCACCAGGAGATCCCCGCCGCGCTGCCAATCGAGAGACCACGGCCACTTGCCGAAGAGCTCGACATCGGTCGACACCTCGCGCACTCGCCTCCAACCGATCTCCTGACGTTCGAGAACGACAATTCGAATCTGCTCGGTGTCCGGATCTCTGAAATTGAGGATCTCAATGAATGCCATTTGGGTCCCGTCGAGGTTCCACGCCACACGTGACTCCAGGACCCAGACTGGGTCCCAATCGGGGTCCGGGTAGATGAACTGAAGCGGTGCTGCGCAGGCCTCGTCGACGGCACCCAAGCCCACTTCGAAGTCGACCGAAACCAGCGCAATGCCCTCGTACGTTTGAACAGCAATCCAGCGGTCGTCAGGTGACCACCGAGAGCCAGATATGGAGCTGTGAGGGACTCCGCTCTCACCGTCGTAGCTGCTGCAGAGCACCTTGGTGAAGCCCGACCCGTCGGCCTTGACCTTATAGAGCGCAGATCCCGTACCCATATCGATGTCTGTGTCCCGAAAGGCGACCCAGGTTCCGTCTGACCGTTGGGGAGAGATTGTGTGATTCAGCCCATAAGGTGAGAACTTTACGCCCAGGTAGATTTCGAGAGGATTGGCCCCTGTGTCGTCCATGACCATGACTCGATTACGGTTGGCTGACCACGTGGTATAGCTGATCAGGTTGGCGCTGCTGGCCACAGTGCCGAACAGCACGATCAACATTGCCACCAGGCTGACTCGTCTCGAGGTTCGTCCCATTGCGGTCTCCTTTCAGGTTTTCCCAGGTGTGCCTTTGTCGAGGCGCTTCTTCTCAGTTAGAAGGTGTCGCAAGAGGAGCATGTGTGACAGGTCGGACGACATCTGAAAGGTCGCGTGATAGCCTGAAACGGTTCCATTTGGAGGGATCTGCTGGTGCCTAGTGCTGGGACAGCGGACACGGTTGAGTCCTCACTCGCTGGCCGAATTCGCGGCGGCGATCGAGCGGCTGAGGAAGAGCTGGTCTCCCGATTTCGGAGGTCGGCCTATCTGATAGCACTCGTGCGAGTGGATTCTGTCGTCGATGCTGAAGACCTGGCGCAAGAAGCCATGCTTCAGGTTCTTCAGGCCCTTCGCCAGGGCAGACTTCGAGATGAGGACAGGTTGCCGGCCTTTGTCGGTGGGACCATCCGAAACATCATCCGAGCGCACTTTCGCGGGGAGCAGCGCATCGATCGGCTGAAGTCCTTCCAGTCAACTGGAGACGAAGGTGACCCGGAATCGGATTGCGGACGAGGTGAGCTGCTGGAACTAGCCAGAATCAGCCTGGCGCGATTAGAACCCCGGGACCAGGAGATCTTGCGCTTGTGGCTGGTTGAGGACTTGAGCCTCTCGGAGATCGCAGATCGCGTCGGTATTCGCCCGGCCGCGGCCCGCCAGCGAAAGCTCCGTGCCCTGCGCAGAGCCCGTAAGAATCTCGATGATCTGTCACAAACTAGCAAGCACGGGCACTATTGATAGTGATCAGGCCGATGGCGTGTCTACAAGAGCTGAATGACGAGTTGGTGGAGAGCTACTTTGTTGGCAATCTCTCCGAGGGCGAGTCCGAGACCTTTGAAGACCACTTGGTCGACTGTCGAGAGTGCCAGACGGCGTTAGAGCAGCTGGTCGCCTTGCGAGATTCCGTCATCGAATCTGCCGATTCGACAGAAGGCGGCGTGCTCGTGACCTTCATTGCTCAGCGTTGGGTGAAGATGGCGATTGCTGCGGTGCTCATCGTCGGGTTGGGAGTCACTCTCTGGATGACCCGATCGGAAGGTGAGCGTCTAGGCCGGACCGAGTTGGCAGAGCTGGCTTGGTTTGAGCCACCTCCTTACGAGGTCCCGCTGCTAAGAAGTTCGGGGGGGCAGGCGGAGGCACACTTTCAACAAGCCATGGAACTCTATTCCGCCGGGAACTACTCGCGTGCGCTTCCGGGACTCGAGGCAGCCTCCCAACAGGATCCCGCAGACGCCACAGCTCACTTCTTTCTAGGGGTCTGCTATCTCCACACAGGGGCGACCGAGCCGGCGATCGAGAGTTTCAGGCGCGTTGTCGCGTTGGCCCCCACACCGTACCTCGAGAGAGCACGCCTCTATCTGGCCAAGGCCCTTCTGCGAGCAGGTCATGTTCAGGCGGCCAGAGATGAGCTGGAAGCAGTGGTGGACCTCGCGGGCGAGATGGAGTCCGAAGCCCTCGCCCTGCTGGAGCGGCTTCCGCGCTGACCCTTTGAGGGTCAGCAGACAAGCCAACCGTTGAGCTAGGCGGGAGGTATGGTCATGTGTAGTCGTAAAGTAGCTCGTGCCTGTGCGCTTCTGCTAGGAAGCGTCACAGCGCCAGCGTTGATTCCACCCGCCGAGGCCGTCCAAGATGTGGTCAGGCTCGAGGACCGCAACCTCTCGCTGCAAGAGAGGACCAGCACAAAGGCTGTTCAAGGTCTGATCGCAGCCGGTGACTACGCGACGGCGGAACTCACTGCTCGCGAATTGCTCACCAGAACCGAAGCCGATAACGGGCGCGACTCCCTAGAAACAGCGGAGGTTCTCGATCTTCTGGTCGAAGCCCTCTGGCGCGGAGGAAAGGCCGGTCAGGCCGAACCCCTGGAGCTGGCGGATCGCGCTCTGCGAATTCGCGAGCAAGACCTCGGGGCAAACCACCCGCTGGTGGCCGACAGTCTGATTGAGAAGGCCAAAGTTCTTGAAAAGAGAGGCGACTTCTCGGCGGTGGAGACTCTTGAACTGCGTGCACTCGGGATCTACCAGGAAGCAGTGGGATCCGCAGATCGACGGGTTGGGCTGATTCACCAGTATCTGGGGGGACTCTATCGACAGACGAACCGTTTGGAAGAGGCGAAAAGACAGTACGAAGACGCAATTGAGATCTTCGAAATCGCATCCGGTCCGGATAGCCTCGATGTCACGGTTCCCCTTCATGGCCTTGCTAACGTCCTCGCCGCCTCCGGCGATCAGGCAGAAGCCGAAGCTCTCTACGAACGGGCTCTCGCGATTCGAGAAGCGGAACTGGAACCCAGGCATCCAGACCTAGCACAGAGCTATCACAGCTTGGGCTACTTGAAGTGGGAGTTGGGCATGTACCAGGAGGCGCGACCCTTGATGGAGCAGGCCGTCGCCATCAGGGAAGAGGTGTTGGGTCCCGAGCACCCTAAGCTGGCTGACTCGTTGAATAATCTGGCTCTTCTACTGTGGTTTATGGGCGAACCGAACCTGGCGGAGGACACCTACCGGCGCGCCATTGCGATTCACGAGCGCCACCCGTCACCCAATTCCGCCGCCACCTTCGCTATGTACGCCACACTGCTGGCGGCGCGGAGAGATCTTGGTTCTTCTCGGCAGTACCGCGAGCGAGCGATAGCGGTAATCGAGGAGCACTTCGGTACGGAACATCCATGGCTGGCGTGGACGCTCAATGACCAGGCGAGCCTCCTAGTAGACCTGGGCGAGTACGAGCAGGCTCGACGTTCCTATGAACGTTCGGCGGCAATAATTGACAAGAGCCTAGGTGCTGAGCACGAGTCCATGACCCATCCGCTACTGGGTCTCGCCGAAATTTCGATTCAAGAAGGAGACCTGAACACTGCGAAAGACTTGACGGAACGCGCTCTTGCGATCCGGCAGAACTTCTGGGATGAGAATCATCCGGAGGTAGCTGTAGGGTTGAGAAAACATGGTGAGATCCTAATGGAGCTTGGGGATTTCTCAGGGGCCAGAAAGGCGTTCGAGCGAGCTCTAGAGATCGATGAGAGGGCGTTTGGGAGCAAGAAGGATCGCGTCGCGTCTAACTTGAACTCGCTGGCGGACCTGAGCGCGAAGCTGGGGGACTTCCAGAAGGCTCTCCCTCTGTATCGGAGAGCCGTGTCCATTCTCGTCAACGAGTGGGGCCCGGACAATCCCGGGGCCCTGGCGGGTCAACTGAAGGTAGCCCAATGTCTGGCGAGAACCGGCAATCTCGACGAGGCACTGGGGTCGGCTCTGCATGCCGACAGGATTCTGCGTGAGCAGTTGCGCCAGAATCTCGCAGGTCTTGCAGAGAGGCATGGTCTGCACTACGCGGCGACACACGAGTCGGGGCTCAGTCTCATCCTCTCGATACTTCTTGCTGATGCGAGACCTGGACCAGTAGAGAAGGCCTTCGATTCATTGATTCGCTCGAGGGCGATAGTGCTGGATGAGATGGCGGAGCGCCACAAATGGGCTTCGGTACATCCGAATTCTGAAGTATCTCTTCAAGCGATGGAGCTGGCTGAGGCTCGCAACAGATTGGCCTTCCTCGCAGTGCAAGGGTCTCAAGGTCCAGAGCAGGCAGAAATACACCGAGCCCTCTTGCGCCAAGCTCGTAATGAACGAGATCTGGCAGAGAGGAAACTGGCGGAGAGCAGTCCTTCATTTCGATCTCGACTCAGGGTCAAGGATTCTGGCTTGGAAGAGGTGAAGGGGAATCTGCCCCCCGGGACCGGACTTCTCAGTGTGGCACGCTTTCATCGCACCGCTTTCGGCGGCGAGAGCGGTACAGAAGAGGGTCCCGGCGAGGCTTGGTATGTAGCCTTCGTCCTCAGGAGCGGAGGTGGAGAGCCAGCGCTCGTCCCGCTGGGAAGAGCCCTCGATATCGACCACCTCGTACAGCAATTCCGGCGGCAGGTCTCTGGCGTCTCAAGAACTCCTGCTTGGGCCACCGCACAGGCAGAGAAACAGTTTCGGTCCGTCGCCGCATCACTGCGGACTCGTGTCTGGGATCCTGTCGCGTCGCAGGTAGAAGGCCTCGAGGTTCTGTTCGTCGTACCTGACGGCGCCCTAAGCCTCATCAACTACTCGGCGCTTCCTTCTGAGGATGGCGGCTATCTGATTGAAGGTGGCCCGATTCTCCACTATCTGTCGGCGGAACGAGATCTCATTGGCTTCGCAAAGGCAGAGCACGGCAACGATTTGTTGGCTCTTGGCGATCCGGCATTCAACGACACTAGTCTCTTCTCTGCCCTCGCACCCCAAACGGATCTCATCGTGGCTGAGGCATCAAACGTCGATGACCTGGCCGGTGGCTCATACCGTGGGCCGCTCTCGGCCTGCGAAAGCTTCGAGGACCTGGAGTTCGCTGAGCTGCCGGCAACAGGGCCGGAGTTGCGCGAGATCGCCGAGCTATGGCAAGACGCAATCGCTCGAGGTGCCGGCCGGCGTCCTACCAGCGAGCATGTGCTAATCCTGAGTGAAGCGGCGGCCAGCGAAGCAGCATTCAAGGCTCTGTCAGGAGGTAGACGGGTGATCCACGTCGCGAGTCATGCCTTCTTCCTTGGAGGCGAGTGCCGCTCGGCGCTGGGTACCGAGGAGGCTCCAGGCCGTGGTGTGTCGAAGGTCGGTGAGAATCCGCTCCTTTTGGCTGGTTTGGCCCTGGCTGGAGCCAATCACAGAGACGCAGCGGCTCCGGGCGAAGAGGACGGAATTCTCACGGCTGAAGAGATTGCGGCGCTCAACCTCACTGGAGTGGAGTGGGCAGTGCTGTCGGCCTGCGCAACCGGAGTGGGGGAAGTGTGGGCGGGAGAGGGTGTATTTGGGCTTCGCCGGGCGTTTCAAATGGCTGGCGTCGACAGCCTCATTATGAGCTTGTGGCGGGTCGAGGACAATTCGACACGAGAGTGGATGAAGCTCCTCTACCAGAGCCGTTTCATCGACAGTCGAACGACGAGCGACGCTGTGCACCTGGCAAGCCTCGAACTACTACAGCGTCGCCGAGAGGCAGGCTTGAGCACTCACCCCTTTTTCTGGGCCGGATTTGTGGCAGTGGGTGATTGGCGGTGACCCGCCCCCGGAACCTGTACCAACTAGAGGTTGAGACTCCGGGCTCCCTCGGGCCCTTCGCCAGCAGCAAATCCCTCGAAATCGATGAGCGTCAGATCGCCTGCGACCGCTGCCTGAAAGGCGCTCCAGTCGTCGAAGGTTTCTGCTCCGGCTAGCCCGGGTAGTACGATTACAGCAAGCACCACAACAAGTGAAAAGCGCTTCATTCTCGTTTCCTACCCTTTCCGTCTAAAGATACGGCTTCCCGTTTGCCTTCGGCAGCCCGGCGGTCTTGTCAGCGAGTAACGAGGACCCGTGGCTTTGCGGCTTTGGGCTTTGCCAGGTGTGCCTTTGTCGAGGCGCCACAGATTCCCTTCTACCCAGTACCTACACGGACACACTTCTGCCACCCCGACGAATCAGGGTGATACACCCGTCCACTTGAGTACTCTGGAAAGGGGTCAGGCGAGGACCCGTGCCACTATTTGGCTGACATCTTCCTCAGGCGAATTTGGAGTCCGCTTCGGCCACGATGGATTGGCACGCTTCGAGAGATTCTTCAGACAGCGGTTCACAGTGG
>CAVQNG010000012.1:0-8304 GCA_963713825.1 uncultured Acidobacteriota bacterium | reverse complement strand
CACTGTTGACGAGGCAGCAGGCCCTGGAAGACATCCGAAGCCTCAGCGAGGTGCTGGAGAGTGCCCATCCCGACCCGTATCTCGCCGGCGGCGGCAAGGTCGCCTACCACCGTCGGCTGCAGCTGCTGATGCGTGATATTCCCGACTCGGGACTGAGCACCATGGAGCTGCACGCTCGCCTACAGCTGTTCATCGCCAGCCTCGGTGATGGCCACACCTCCCTACCGTTCGATTCGTCGACTAGAAACAAGGCCGATCCAGGCGGTATCCCGCTCTACTTCGAGGTGATCGACCAGCGCCTCTGGGTCGCGGCAGTCACCAGTGGCGATCAGCTGGACCTCATCGGTACGACCCTGGAGGCTGTGGAGGCGGTGCCGTTCGGAGAGCTGGTACAGCGCGAATCGCTACAGCGGGGACACGACAACGTTCATCATGCACTCAGCAGCCTGACCGGCTTTGGTGCGCTCTATTCCGCAGAGTCCCTGCGGCGCCTGGTTCCCGAGTGGGAGGACAGCGAGCAGATTACCCTGCGTCTTCGTCGCCCGTCGGGGGTCTTGGAAGACCTTTCCCTCAGACCCGGTCATGAAGTCGAGTATCCCTTACTCAGGCGAGAGTCCAGGGTCGATCTCCCGAAGGGGAGCGGTTCCTTTGCCTACCATTTCCTGGACGAGGCCAGAGACGTCGCCTTCCTGCGCATCGACAACATGACCTCCTACCGAGAGATGTTCGAGTATTCGCGGGCAGTCGGCAGTTCTGGCTGGGAGAGCTGGGCTCGGCGCGTCTTCGAGCGCCTCTACGGCGAGACCGCACCCTCAGACCTCGGGGAAGTGGTCGCTGCCATCCCCTCAGCCACCGAGACGTTCAGCAGCCTATTCGAGGCGATGCGGGAAGCCGAATCCAAGACCTTGATCGTCGACCTGTCTCGGAACTACGGCGGCAACGACCTGATGGTCCAGATCTTCCTCTATTTCCTGGTGGGATTCGACGAAACTGTCGCGCTTGCGGAGCAAACGGCGGCGATCCGGAAGCTCTCACCGCTCCTGGCGACAAGCTCACAGTCCGGGTTGGATCTGATTGAGATCGAGTATTCGGACTCGGTGCCTCTGACGTTGGAGGACTACGACTTCAGTGCCGACTTCCACTTCATGCCGGAGGCGACCCTCGACCGAGCGGTGCGGGAGCGCTTCCTAGGGATGTTCGCTCAGATGCCGTCCTTCTATGACCTGTTTCGGACGCGTCAGCAGGAAGCGACTTACCGCCCCGAGAGAATCGTCGTGCTTTGCAGCAATGCCACCCAGAGCTCAGGTTTCGATCTGATGACCAACCTCTACCGTCTCGGTGCCCTGATCGTCGGCGTACCCTCGAGCCAGGCAGGAAACGGTTTCGGAGACATCCGACGCTTCGAGCTCACCCACTCCAAGCTTGTGGGCTACGTCTCGACAAAGTGCTTCTTTGCCTTTCCCGAGCAGCCCGCAACCGGATTCACCCTCGAGCCCCATCACACTCTGACCTACCCGAAGCTCGCCTCATACGACTTCGACAACAACGCGATCCTGCTGTTGGCCCTGGAGGTCCTCGATCCGACTATCCCGGTGGCAGCACCAGTCCGCTAAGACACGAAGCTCGGTGCCCCCGGGAGCTCCCTCGAGGCGCACGAGTGGGGGGCGAAAGTCTTCGGGAGGGAGGTCGATTCGAGCCCCAGCAGAGTCCCAGACTCATAGAGCGCTGCTCTCGAGGTCAGGGCGAAGGGAAAGGCTCGGCCCCGAGGGGCCTCTCGAGTACCAACAAGCGTTATGACCGAATTTCTCACATAATGGGTGGTACGAACACTGAGGGCGGGTCAGAGCCCAAAATTGCACTGGGAGAAGAATCAAATGGGCAAGAGAGAGTTTGGTGCCACGGAAGCCAAAGAGATCGGTGGCCGCATTGGGGTCGACTGGACCAGGATCCCGATCGATGAGTTTCGCATGGGTTTGAGCGTCGAGCTTGAGCACGGCGCTCATGACCCCGAGACGGACGTCACCGAGGATGACTTGCTGCTAACCGGAAAGATCGCGTTGGCACATCTCAAGGAGTTCCCTGACTACTATACGCGCCTGGCAAGAATGGAGGCAGAGGCAGAAGACTACTGGTCCAAGCGCAGGTAAACCAGTCGCCAAACAGCGTTTGCGGCGGGCGCAGCCCGACGCTATCGGTGTTCATGCCGTTCTGGTCTCGGAAAGGCCGGTCGCGAGGCCTGACGTGAGGCAGTGTGGAGCTGCCCGGCGCGAAAGCAATTCAAGGAAGAATCGGGCTGAATCAGACCCTCTCCTTCTTCCTATCTAGCGTGTCTTTCCCGCAGATCTCCTGGAAAGGAGTGCCAGAATCACCAGGCCAATCAGAAACACCGCAGTACAAAACAGGCTGGCCTCAGGACCGAAATCTCCCCCACTGAGCAATGGCGAGCCGGTAGCGCGCAGATTCATCAGGGTGTGCTCAGACTCGAGCGCACCGCTAAGCGTGACTCCGAAGAAGCTGGTCTGCGCCCAATTCCAAGCGGCATGCCAACCCATGGCTCCCCAGATCGAACCTTCATAGAGGTAGTAGAACGCCAGGAATACAGCGAAGAGAACGAGATTGAGATTGGCCACGATACTGGTGCTGCCGTGAAGGGCCGCAAACAGGAGCGATGCCACGAGCAGCGCAATCCAGGGCGCATAGCGAGCACCGAGGACCTGGACCAGCCATCCTCGCCACATGATCTCCTCGGCTCCTCCTTGCACCAGGAAGCCCAGTAACATCAGCAACACACCCAAAACCACGCCGACACCGATCGGCCGGTCGGCCGACGGGTCGAATTCCACAGCTCCGGCCAGGGCCATCATTCCGATGGTAGCTGCCAGCATCACGAAGCCAATCGCCAGTCCCACCAGGTACTTTCTGAAACGGCGTTGCGTTTCAAGGCCAACAGTGGAGAACGGTCTTCCTTCGTAGAATCGAACCCACAAACCCAGAGAGACGACAGTCAGCAGGAACGGAGCAATGAGGTAGAACGCGCCTCCCCAAATCTCCACCAGTGCGTCTTCGTTCCCATAGATCACGTCTGTCGCAACGGCAAAGGGGACAAAGGAGACAACGATGATCATGAAGATCGCGAGAATTGCCATCAGGATGTTGGGGAGTCGCCGGCCTCGCTTGGCGAGGTCGAATACTTCGTTGTCTTTGCGAAGCAGCAGAGCAAGACCGGAAGTGTGCATGGATTCCTCCAAGATTTGCTATTCGGCTCTCACACGAACTCTCGAACGCGGGACCGAAGGTCAAGACTACCGGTGAAGGACCCCCTTCACGTGGGCGGTGCCGAGAACATCTGCCAGTGGCATGGCGATCTCGAAGATCCAGTCTAGCGGCATACCACCCTCCGGGGACCATGCGGGAGAGCGGCTTGCTTTCCACCAGCTGCATCGTCAGAAACTGCACTGTGAATGTAGGCGCGGGGCTTGCCCCCGCCCGGGAGGGCGCAAGGCCCAGATCGGAGAACCGGACATGCCAGCCCACTACTGGACCGCGCTCGACCAGGCAGTCAGGTCGCCGCTTTCGAAATCGTCGAAGCAGACGAAGTCCTGGCTCAATGCCCAGATCTCGAAGGGGCTGAGGGTTCTTTCGTAAAAGCGGAGCTCATCGATGTCACCCGGGAATCACAAACGGTTGAACTGAACATCACACGGGTTGTTGGCGACACCGAGCCACGGCGGCCCGGTCAGCGGTCCAACCCATCCGCCAGCTTGGGTGTCCTCCTCGGTGCCGTTCACAAAGACTGTTACCTCGCCGAGATCTGAATCGCGAGTCACGGCGACGGAGTACCAAGCCCCGTCATTGACTTCCATGGACGAAGTGACACCTGTGACGGCACCGCCCCATTGGACATGGCCTCCGTTGAGAAGCGCAATGCCCCAATCTCCCCCGGTGGCGACCCGCAGACTTCGGCATCGACCATGCCCAGTCCCTGTCACCACGATCGTAGTGACCAGGGCAGTCACGATAAGTCGATTGACGCTGGCAGACCCGCTCATGGTAAACCTCCTCCTCTTCGTGACAACTATCAAGCGTCGAAGTCGGCAGAAGGTACCCCTGGCTCTGCCATCCTGGCTGGCGCCAGGTTCACCTTTGTCGAGGTCAACTCCAAACTACTCCTGCTCAGCACAGATGTACAGAAATTGGATGACGGTGTCCCCAAGGGGAACGGGCCGCTGGAAAATACCCCTGGAGCTCTGGTTCGCGGTGGGCGGAACGCAGCGGGCGGCCTCAGTATCAAGCGCCAAATCCTGACGCCCAAACTGGACTCCCTTCAGGGGGCAAGGTCACCCATCAACAAGCACACGAATACCACGTGTCGGGTCTCCCTCATTCGAATCTCTCCATCCACTCCCGTCTCTCTTCGCTCGCGAAATATTCCTTCGATCGGAACGGCGGCACGTGATGCTCCTGGAGCTCCGCGAGCGACTCTTCGGGTAGATCGACCACATCCTCAGGGATGAATCCCGCCAGTTCAGACTTCATCCCGGCGAGCCCCTCATCGAGGGCCAGATTGTGCCATTCCTCGGGGTCGTCGACCAGGTTGTAGAGCTCCTCGGAGTCGTCGAGGTAGCGGATGTAGTGCCAGTCACCGTAGCGGACGGAGTAGCTGCCGTAATCGTAGGTGGTGATCACCGGCCGCGGGACTTCCTCTCGAGGATTCGCGAGCATCGATCGTAGGCTGACTCCGTCGAGGTCGTCTCTCGGAGGCAGGTTGCAGAGGTCGACCAGGGTCGGGTAGATATCCAACAACGAGGTCAGATTGCTCGTCGCCACGCCGCGTGCGGAGCCCTGCGGCATCTTCGCCAGACCCTGCGGCACATAGATCGTCATCACCGTGCGGATCACGTTCTCCCAGAGCGCGAACTTGCGCCAGTGCATCTTCTCGCCCAGCTGCCAGCCGTGGTCCGACCAGACGACTACGATGGTGTTGTCCGCATAGGGACTCTCTTCCAGAGCCTGCATGAGCCGCCCGAGCATCTCGTCGGCGTAGGCGATGGAAGCCAGATAGCCTTGCACGCCCTTCTCCCATTGACCCGCTTCGACGACGTGCTTGTGGTAGTTGCCGCCTCTCGCGGCAAGCTCCTTGGCGACCGGGCCCAAGTCGTCGAGATCACCCTCCAGCACCTTGGGCTTCTGGATCGACTCCAATGGGAACCGGTCGAAGTACTTCCGCGGAACGAACCAGGGCAGATGCGGCCGATAGATGCCGGCAGCGAGAAAGAACGGTTTGTCGTGCTCTTTCTGGAGCTGCTCGCTGATGTAGCTGACCGTCTCGAAGTCGGCTGTCTCCTCGTCAGCGATCTCCAGCGGCCCCCAGTCGAACATGCTGTACATGTATTTGAACGGCGGCATGTTGGCTGGGAACTCTTCCGGGAAGTCGTCCGCGGGCATCGGGTCGGTGATGCTCGGGTAGTAGTCGTCCCACCCGTGCTCGTCGACCTGGTCGTAGTGGAAAATCTTGCCGGCCCCGGCGGTGTAGTAGCCGTTCTGCCGGAAGTGCTGCCCGAGCGTGGGCACGCCTTCGAGGCCCGGGACGTCACGCCAGTCCTGGTAGTTCGAGTACATGCCGGACCGGAAGGTGTGCCGCCCGCTGAGCGTGGCGGACCGGGAGGGATTGCAGCCCGGGCTCGGCGCATAGTTGTGGGTGAAGTTCACACCCATCTGCGCCAGTCGATCGAGCGAAGGCGTCAGGGTCTGCTCGTGCCCCGCCAGGGGTTCGACCCAGTCGTTCATGTCATCCAGCGCAATGAAGAGCACGTTGGGATGCTCGATCAGCTCAGGAGCCGGTGGCTGAGCACAACCTTCGAGCAACGGCAACGCCAGGATCAGAATCGGCGTCCAGGTGGGAGTGCAAAATCGACGGGCGAAGCGAGAGTCCTGTAGGCGCATCGGATTTTCTCCAGAAAAGAGTATCCTGTCACCAATTCTCGGAAGGCTTACCTCGGGCTGGAAGGGCTAGAGCCTTGCTGGTGGGGGACAGGGCCTGGGGTACTGGTCGAGACAGTTGGAGTGCACGTGGTCGAGCCTCCAAATTCTGATCTAGCTCGAGGAGCGAAAGCAGCGCCTGATCGAGGCTTTTGTCTATCAGCAGGCAATCGACCCGGACACCTACCGTCGCGAGATGGATCGCATCCGCGACAAAGAGGTAGTCACGGAAGTCGAGCTCTCTGAGAACCGCATTGACGAGCTGGACGTCGACGGGGTTCTCGCCTTTGCCGAGCACGTGGTGCTCAACGCCCAGCGGCTCTGGAGTGAGTACAACCCACAGCGCCGCCGGCACCTGCAACAGGTCCTGTTTCCAGAAGGACTGAAATTCGACGGTGAGAGTTTTGGAACCCCTGTAACCTGTCTATTCTTCAGGAACTTAGAGGCTCAAGAAGGCGCAGAATCCCAAATGGTGTCCCCAAGGGGACTTGATGCCTTGTGGATACCGATTGAGAGGTGGTTTCCAGTAGACGAACCGAGGCGGGCAGCGTAAGCCCGCGGTGGGACGCCCCGGTATTCCACGGGCAAGAAGAGGCTGGACGCGAGGCCCCGCGGTGAATCAGGTCTAAGTGGAGCCACCTACTGGACGGTGCTCGACCAGGCTGAAAGGTCGCCGGACTCGAAGCCGTCGGAGAGGACGATCACGGCCAGCCCAGGATTGGCATACAGAAACGCGATGTCTCCAGTCGCTACATCGCCGACTGTGACACCGCCGTCGTCCAGGGCGAAGTCGTAGATCTGCACATCGTCGAACAGCCCATCTGTATAGAAGATCGAATGGCCCGGTTGATTGACAGCGACACGGAGGTCGCGGCCGACGTTATTGATCGCGCTGAATGGCGGAAGTGAGCTGTCCCTTCCCGCCAAGATGCCGTCGACATATAGCGAGAGGGTCTCGGCTTTTCTTACACCTACAATCTGATGCCACTCGTTCAGGGTCAGCTCTTGCAAAGATGCCATCCCATAACTTACGTCTCCCGTCTCGACGACAAAGACGGCGTTATCACCAAACTGTCCGGACCCCACGAGAAGGCCCCACTCGTTGCTGCCGGCCCTGGCGCCAGAGACCCACTTACTGACGCCGTAGGTGTTGTCCCAGTTGTTCGTAGTACTGCGCTTGTACAACCAGATCACAACGGAAAAGTCGCCCGTCCCGAAGTCGAGCGCTGCATCGTCCGGAACGCTGACATAGTCGTCGAGACCGTCGAAGTCGAGGGCAAGCCCAGCCATACCGCTCACCCAGTCCATGTTGGGATCCATGTTGACGAGAGTGCCATCGTGCCCGTTTCCAGTGACATCGGAGGCAGTCGCGGATCCCATTCCGTCCTCGAATGGAAGGTGTAGAACAAGCGTTGGGACTCCGGCTGTGGCTCCAGAGACCACCAGAGTCATGCAGACCATTAGCGAGAAGGCAACATACGGCAGGTGCTCACTCTTCCCTGGCATCACTGTTCCTCCCTTTGATCAGACACGCTCGAGGCGGAAGCTTCGCCCGAGCACCCTTTCGGCAGCCCGGCGGTCTTCAGGTCCTGGTGAGGAGATGAGGACCCGTGGCTTTGCGTCCCTGCCTTTCGACAGGTTTGCCTTTATCGGTGCACTAACTTGCTAACAGAATTTGTGCCAAGCGCGACACACCCCAACGGGTAGGGTCATAGCCAGTCGGCAATCTATCGCAGGTTGCCACTCCGTCGCCAAGCTCGTCTCGAGAGCTGTCCCCGAGTCTTCACAAGCTTAGGCGGGTAAGAAAAGGCCGGACGTGAGGCCCACCTCGCCGCCAGACCTGGTTCAGATTACCTGAAGCTCCTTCCAGATCAAGGTGGGCAGATCTCACCCCTCATGAACCCCCACCAGCCGCCTGCGTCATCTCCGATTGTGCCGGACCGATCCGAAGCTCCCTCGTAATGTCCTGTTCCGCCACGGATGCTGGAGACTGCCACGAAGCCAGGCCCCGCGATAGCGGGTGCCGAGGAATTCGACCCTGGAACCTCGACCTGGCCGCTGAGCATCGAAGAGCCGCCACTGACTAGCCGAGGCACTGCATGCAACCCTCGGCAGAGGTATAGCGTCCAAAGAAGAGAGCACAGGACCAATCACTATGAGAATCGTTTCCGGGCTCCGCGTGTGCAGCAGCACAGGAACAGGGTGATAGCCATGAGCCACGGTATCGATCACCGTCATTACGTGTTCACCGTCCTCGTCCTCTCCCTCTCCACCTTGCGGCCTGCGCTCCAGGCGACTCCAGCTCAAGTGGACCAGGAGACTGGC
>CAVQNG010000011.1:0-66160 GCA_963713825.1 uncultured Acidobacteriota bacterium | reverse complement strand
GGGCTGATGGTTTCCGGTGAATGGAAGTCCATGAAGCCCTGAGTAAATCCGAATGTCGGCGCAATCAACGGATTGGCCGTGACGCCCAGCGTGGCATAGCCGGCATCTCTCAGGACTTCCGCCAATGTCACTACAGAGCCAGATAAGAAATCCTGGTTACCCTTCGCCCGGTGCGCAGAGGGATGGACCGAAGTGAATAGCGACGCCACGGAGGGCTTTGTCCAAGTCGACGAGGCGAGCGCCTGAGAAAAAACCACTCCCGACTCGGCAAGTCTCTCCAGGTAGGGGCTCGTCTTCCTCGAGTAGCCATACAGTGACAGGTGGTCCGCCCGGAGGGTATCCACCAACACAAAGATGACGTGAGGTTTTCGCTGCTTCGATTGAGTCTCTGGTGTCACCGAATCAGCCTCCGAAGTCAGGAGCCTCGGAGGCAACACCAGCATCGCGATCACGAAGGCGGGCAACGCGAAACCGAGGAAGGGGCGCAAAGCTCTGGCCCTTCGAGGAACTGAGTCGATGCGACGCTCAAATCCCGCCATGGCGATGGAGGCAATAGTGGCTACAGCTATGGAAGCCAAACTGGCCCCAACGAAGACAGTCACAACCCCGAGCGAGCCCATGTTCCGTGGAACCACCAACACTATCCGCACGGCAAGAAGTGCCAGCACCGCCAGGCCCAACAAGACCGCGAAGGTAGTGACCCGGACTCCCTTTGCTGGCCTACCTCTCTTGCATCTGATCCACTCGATCACAAGTGCACAGCCGGCTGCTATAAGCCCGGTCAGTAGACCCAGCACGATATGCGGATAGACGATGTGTCTATAGGCCAGAGGTAGGCTTCCAGAATAGGAATCGCCAGACTTCAGGAAGACGAAGGCAAACTCCGCGAGGCCGGCAAGACATCCAAGGAAAGCTCCGGCGAAAACTCCCCAGATGAAGCCTGCGAGTGTTCTGGTCGCATTCATACCTGACGATTCTTCATTCAAGCCAGTTTCCCCGTTGGTTCAGCGAAGTTGGATGAAGTCACCGCAGGAGGTCGCAATAATCTCTCGTCTCGGCTGCCAACTTTGGGAGTAAGAACGGTCGAAGTCTAGCAGTGATACACACCGACAGCGAAGACACTCTGGACTGTCGACTGCGCAGCATTCTAACGACTCACACCCTGCCCGGAATCGATCTCTAGCGCATAGAAACTTCAGCCCAAATCGTATATCCCAAGACCCCCACGAGTAGACTACAATACCGTGCCGTTATCCGGTTCGCATTGGGAAACAGAATCGTGAGGCATCCCCCAAAAGTTGGACCGGGTGTCTGCGAGAATTTCTCACAACTGACCTGCCCCCAGACCCTGTACCACCTAGAGGTTGAGACTCCGGGCTCCCGACGCCTCCTGTTCATGCCCTGCAGCATACTCCCTGGGGGACATGTCCCCCAGGGAGCTGTGAGGGCGGTGGGTGTTGTAGTCGACCCTCCAGGCCTCTAGCTTCCTCCTGGCATCTTCGATTGAAAAGAATAGCTGGCCGTTGAGACATTCGTCCCGCAGACGACCGTTGAAACTCTCGATAAACGCATTCTCCACAGGCTTTCCCGGCCGAATGAATTTGAGCTGGACCCCGCGCCGATAGGCCCAAGAGTCCATCGCTTTCGAGTAGAACTCCGAGCCGTTGTCGACCGTGATCGCCGAGGGCAACGGATGGTGGAACGAGAGCCGTTCCAGGGCGTGTGCGACGCTCTCGCCCGTCATCGAGACCCCGGCCTCAAGGAGGGGACATTCGCGGCTAAAGTTGTCCACTACGGTCAGGATCCGAAACTGACGTCCATTCTCCAATCGGTCGCTGACGAAATCCATCGACCAGCGCTCGTTGGGCGCCTCGGCCGGCGGCAGTACCAGGCGAAGATGGCTGGCCCGCTTACGGCGCTTCTTCGTGCGTACCGCCAAGCCTTCTTCGCAGTACAGTCGGTAGATCTTCTTATGATTCACCTTCCAGCCCTCACGCCGAAGTAGCACCCACAATCGCCGATACCCGAACCGTTGACGCGCTGCTGCCAGCTCTCGAAGCCGGCGGCGCAGCACTGGGTCCTCTTTCTTGACACTCGTGTACCGATGACTCGACCTCGCGAATTGAAGCAGCCCACACGCCCGACGCTCGCTGACCCGAAAGACATCTCGGAGCCAGATCACCAGCTCGCGCCTGCGTGCGGGCTTCAGAGCTTTTTTGTGGTGACCTCCTGCAGCATGTGCTTGTCCAGGCTCAGGTCTGCCACCAGTCCTTTGAGCTTCCGATTCTCCTCACGCAGATGGCGCAGCTCGCGGAGCTCCGCCACACCCATGCCGGCAAACTTGCGGCGCCAGGTGTAGAAGGTCTGCTGGCTCACGCCCATCTTGCGGCAGATCTCCGTGACCGGCGTCCCCGCCTCCGCCTGCCGCAGCACATAGGCAATCTGCTCGTCTGTGTACCGTTTCCGCTTCATCGATCTGGTCGGCCTCCGTTGTTTGTACTAGTTTGCATGTTAGTGAATCGCCGGCTGTTTGTCCTCCCGACTGGCCGCTAGCGGCCAGTCGCGCGCCTCGGGTGCCGGGGGTCGGTAGCCCAGCGCCTGGTGTGGTCGGACGTGGTTGTACTGCCACCGCCAGCGCTCGGTGAGCACCTGGACCTCCTTAAGCGTGCAGAAGATCTCGCCGTCGAGAAACTCGTCTCGCAGTCGAGCATTGAAAGACTCGACGTAGCCGTTCTCCCAGGGACTGCCCGGCTCGATGAAGAGCGGAGCTACCTTCAGCCGGCCGAGCCATTCCCGGACCGCCTTGGCCGTGAATTCCGGGCCATTGTCGGAGCGGATGTAGGTCGGCAGGCCTCGAGAGAGGAAGAGGTCTGCCAGGGCTTCGATCACCTCCCAGGAAGAAAGCTTCCGCGCCACGCGGATCGTCAGACACTCCCGCGTGAACTCTTCGACGACGACCAGCATCCGGTAGACGCGGCCGTCTGTCGTCCGATCCTGGAGGAAGTCGTACGACCAGACGTGATTCGGCCCCTCCGCTCGTCGGCGGATGCACGAGCCGTCGTTAAGCCACAAACGGCGGCGCTTCGGCTGGCGTTTCGGGACCTTGAGGCCCTCCCGGCGCCACAGACGCTCGACCCGCTTCGGACTCGCGGCGAAACCCTCATCGCGGAGAAACCGGGCGATCTTGCGATACCCATAGCGACCGTACTGCAAAGCCAGCTCGGTCATCCGGTCCACGAGCTCCCCCTCGTCGGTACGTGGCGATCCACGGTAGCGCTGGGTCGAACGGGGCTGGCCCAAAGCCCGACACGCTCGGCGCTCGGAGACGCCCAGCTTGCGCTGGGCGTGCTCCACGAGCTGCCTTCGGCGAGCCGGGCTCAGAAGTTTCCCGAGGCGGCTTCCTTCAAGATCGCGTTGTCGATCAACGATCCGCCAGGAGTTTCTTCAGACGCGCGTTCTCCTGCTCGAGTGCCTTCAGGCGACGGATTTCACTTCGATCGAGCCCACCGTAGCGCTTGCGCCACCGGTAGAACGTCTGCTCCGAGATGCCTAGTTTGCGGCAGACCTCGGGGACCTTCAACCCTTGCCCCATCTCAATCTCAGCCTCCCGCAGCTTCACGATGATCTGCTCCGTCGAGTACCGCTTTGCGCCCATCATGGGCCTCCTTTCGCCGATCCCAAGGAGCCGAAAACTAACACTCCAGATGGATCAGATTTTGGAGGCTCGACCACCAATGTCAGGACGAAGTCACCCGAAGTCTCGTCCTTTTAAAGCTGCCCCCTACGCTGGACCGAGAGCTGTGAGAGATTCCCGGTCCAGCTTTCGGGGGATGCCTCAGTGATCGATGGCAACGCTCCGAGCGATGAGCCTTATCTTTGGACGGTGCCGTCGAACATTGCGTTGGGCAGCGACTACAAGGTGCAGCTGCGGGACTTGTCCGACAGCAGCTACGTGGATCGCTCGAACCGGATCTTCACGATCCAGGACTAGCCGGGATCGTTGCCCACGAGGTCAGAAAAAAAAATCGACCCCGCTTCTCATTGTGTTGGAAGGGTGGCAATGGGTCAGTTCAAAGAACCTGTGCTTAGTTCAGCTGGCCGCATGCTAGAGGGATAAAGCAAGTTCCTCGAGCAGCCGCGGTGCAATGGCATTCCAGCGGAACTGCTTGGCCCAGGCTCTGATCTCGGCCTCATCGAAGCTCGATCTCTGCTGGCAATAAGTCTTGATACCTGCAGCAATGCTCTCCGGACTCGAGTCGGGAATCAATAGGCCATTGACGCCTTCACCCACTGCGTCAGTCGCGCCCCCCTCACGGCTGCAGATTACGGGCACTCCCGCGGCCGAAGCCTCGATGTACACGATTCCGAAGCCTTCGACGTCTCCGGGCGATGCTTTCGAAGCGAGAACGAACAGGTCGGCCTCGGAATAGCAGTCCAGGAGCTCTCGCTCGTTGACGCGGCCAGCAAACCGAATTCGACCTTGCAGGCCCAGTTCGACTGTCAGCTCTTCCAGTCTGTGCCGGTCGTCACCGTCCCCGACCACTGTGTAAGTGATATTCATCGTGTCAGCGAGCAGGCCTACTGCTCGGATGACGCCGTCGATGTTCTTCCGACATACGCTCTGGCTCAGCTTGGCCACGGAAAGAACCCTAAGACCTTCGGTGGGTTCCGTCCTTGGAACCGAGAAGAAGACCTTGTTCACCCCAGGTGGTGATACCCGAATCCTGGTGTCATCGAGGCCCATCTCTTTTTGAAACAGTTCTGCTGTCCTTGTGCTGTTGCAGAAGACGAGTCTTGGCAGACCAACAGCTCCTCGAATGGCATTTCTGCGCAGCGAATGCCGAAACTTTGCTGCGTAGGGCCTTCGCACCTTCTCGAGCCAACGCGGGCCGCACGGGATCCACGGTCGGAGGAAGTCATTGCCATGAACGTATGCGAAAAACGGTCGGCGAAGGGTGCGAGCCAGAGGGATCAGGCCTGCATTGAGAGCCAACCAGGCATCCACCTCGACTCTGTCCAGGGCTCTGCGGTCAGCCAACGGTTTCGTGGTCAACGAGGGATCCTCCGCAACTAGCGGGTCTCCGGTCCCAAGCCCTCGCCTGGTGAAGACGGAGACTTGGACATGGGCGGAGAGGGCCGCGACCAGGTCTCGAGCCAGAGAGGGCATTCCACCAACCTGGGGTGGATACTCGGGAGCCAGAACTGCCAGATGAAAGGTGCTCGGCAGGCAGGGCTCGGCTGGCTCCTGTGATTGAGCTCTAGTGGAGGTGCTCGAAGCCATTTCTCGTCGATCTGCCCTGTGTGTCACTCCCTACTCCTCGAGGGCTCGAGTATGACTGCCCATGATGGCACCTCGGGCAGATATTGCTGGTTGGGCTTGGGCCGACTCCGCCGCCGGCTCTAGTGACTCGCGGGTAGCATTCGGTACGGAAGTGGATAGTCTCATCGAAATCATGCCAAGGCCTGTAAGAAGCCAGTAGACGCTGTTGACCCAGTCGGTGTTCGTGAAGACCGACTCGACGGCATTGTGGGTCAGGATGCCAGCGAGTCCGGCAGCGATCAGAAGCCCTGCAGACGAGACCCGCTGTAGTCGAGGCTGCCTGGACACCAGAATTCCTCGACCCATGGCGAACAGGGCCAACGAAACATACAAAATCGTGGCGGGAAATCCGTAGGTCACGAGCAGACTCAGGTACCCATTGTGTGGGGTTTTCGCTCCTCCTTTTCTGGACAGCTCCTCGTCCACATCGAGTCCCATATCCGAACCAGGGGCGTTTCAATGCCTTCTCCCAGAAGAAACCCCAGCGATTCTCGATACGCCATTGCATCGTGTTCTCCTCCATTGGGTTCGAGATTGTCATGGCGCGTCGGACGGTGGGGCGGGTCAAGAGATCGGGCTTCAGCGCAAACAGAATGAGCACCGCAGCGAGTCCTACCGGCACGAATCTGAGGAACCGGGAACGTCCCCTCGAGCCAGCTAGCAGGACCGCGACAACGGCGCACGTTCCCACTACTGCACCTGCCGTAGCTCCTCTCGACCCCGCCCACAGCAGTACTCGTCCAAGTAGCAGCAGACTGAGGCCGTAGAACCACCGCGAACGCCTACTGGTCTCAAGGATGATCGATCCGAAGCAGATCACGAAAGGCACGACCAGAGCCGCCCCGAGGCTGTTGCCAGATCCAAAGGGACCTACCGCTTTCATACCACGAAGCCCCTGGGGCAATGCCATCAGTGCGCAAATATTGCCGGCGAGAACGACAGCAGTCAGAGCATGCCTGGTGCCCTTTATGCTGTTGAGGAAGAGGGCAGCCAGAGGATAGAACAGAATCGGCTTCCACCCGAAACGATACACCTGGTAGATGACCCGGTGAATGGCTGTGAGGTGTTGCTGGTACTTGTCCGCTGTGAGGTACGCGACCGACATCAGGAGCCCCAGAGTGACCCAGACACCGAAGAAGGGAACTTGTTTTCGGATTTCCTGAAAAGTCAGCCGTTTTCGAACCAGGATTCCGAAGGTCAGGGCAGCGAAGATGACATCCGAAGGATCGAGTAGAACCCCGCCGATCTGAGTCTGCCCCTGGAAGGGCACCAGCAGCACATCGAGTAGGAGAAGGCTGTACAGGGGGGCCGTGAGAGCGAGTGGGAACGCCACCGCGCTCACGGCGACCAGAACTGTCGGTGATACCCTCATCGTGGGCCTTTCTCTGGGGCTCTGGTTAGTCCTAGGCCCTTGCCAACGGAGGAGCGGCAGTTCCGGCCGTGCGGTCAGTCCGGCAACAACCTGACCAGCCATCGCGGCAGCCATTCCCGGTGACCGTTGACGATGAGCCCCACCACCTTGCAGCCCGAGGCCTGTGCTCTCTTTACGGCGGCCTTGAGCGCCGACCGGTCGGTCACCATCGGTTCAATGACCAAGGCTAGTCCGTCACATGCCTTGGCCAGGAGGAGCGTATCGGCCGAGCTCAAGATGCCGGGAGCTTCGATGACGACCATGTCCGCGCCGGAGCTGGAGCTTCGAAGCCACTCGGCGAGCTTCTGGTCCGTCTGAGCGACAGAGAGATCGAAACCTCCGACCGAAGGAGGATCGGCTGCGCCCTCGGCGGCGCCGTTACCTTGCCAGGCAGAGTCCTGTCCGTCCGATACCCCCGGCAAGAAGCTCAGGACCCTTCCATGTTGCGATTGCGTTAAGCGAGCCACTTGGACAGTCACCCCTTTGCGAGCGGCTTGTCTCATGAGACCTATGATCAGACTTCGGGTACTTTCGACGTCGGATACGCCGGCCACGACCAGGATGGGTTGAGCGGTCTGGCTTTGGGATCGGAGCGATTCGAGCATGTGATTCCACGCGGCCTCCCGATAGGCCAGTGGAAGCTCTGGAAAGACTTGCTCAGGGGATTCGGGCCCCCATTTGGGCGCCGGTTCGGAAGTGTATGGAGCCGGCGCTGCGGCGGGGCTCGAGGAGTTGGAGGCTTCCTCAGCTTGCTGTTGCTGCAGCTTCTTGAGGGTCTGGAAATATCGACTCATGGCAGGGATTCCATGCTGGGTTCAGCTGTTGTGCTGGTTCGATCTACTTCGAGCCTCCAGCATGCCGGGTTTGTGAGAGCCATTCAGAAGCTCCCGACCGTTGATAGCGCCAGAGCGTCAAGGGCTTGGTCGATCGAAGGGACTCCCGAATCGCCTCATTCACCATTCTGTGGTCGACTTTGCGCACGCTATCGCCGTAGGCGTAGAGCATGGCATTGTGACAGACCACGTTGATGCGGCGCGGGATTCCGCGACATTTCTTGGCGACGATCCGCAACGCCTGGTTGGTGAAGAGGTCGGAGGATCCTCCAGCGGCTTCCAGGCGGTGCTCGATGTACTTTCTGGAGTCGTTGTAGCTCAAGGGCTCGAGCCGGCAACGGATGGCGACCCTGTCGGCGAGTTGACGCAACTTCCACGACTGCAGCCGAATCCCCAACTCCTGTTGGCCGACGAGAATGATCTGCAGGAGCTTCTGGTCGTAGTTCTCGAAATTCAGCAGGAGTCGGATTTCTTCGAAGGCTTCGTCGGAGAGGACCTGGGCTTCATCGAAGATGAGAGCGACTGTAACGTCCCTTCGGGCGCAGTGGAGCAGGAAGTCGTTCAAGGCGTTGAGCAATTCGAGCTTGGTGGAGCCGTGTCCGTCGAGCTCGAAATCCTCCAGGATGGCTTGGAGGATCTGATCGACGGGAAGAGCTGGATTGTGCACGTAGGCCGTTTCCACCTCCGAGCCGAGTGTGCTCAAGAGAGAGTAGAGAAGGGTAGTCTTTGCCGGTACCCACCTCGCCGGTCATGCAAGCGAGACCGCGCCTTTCGAGTAGGGAGAGCTTGAGGCCGGCCAGCGCCTCGGCATGACTGTCGCTCAGATACAGGAAGGCGGGATCGGGTGTCAGCGAAAAAGGGTTGCCCCGCAGGCGAAAATGATCCTTCCAGATCGCATCAGGCTCTGAGATGGAGGACTCGCTGAGAGGTTCTCGAGTGTAGGGTCGGGCACCCGGTTGTCGCACCGCGTCCGAGGCGATCACCGGACTCGCGTCATCTCGTACCGGTGACTCGGAGCTTTCCTCGGGTATGTCCGCAGGGCTGAGCTCGGAGACCATGCCGGCAACCCAGAGTCGCGCCAACGCCACGAGAGTTTCTTCCCGACCTCCCGGGTCGCGCTCCAGGAGGGCGGTAACCGCTGTCGGCTTGTCGAGCTCTTGGAGTAGAGCCAGCTCCCTGCGACCAAGCCGCGAAACCTCGACGGTGGGTTCGGCTCGCCGGATGGCGACGACCCGCGCGTCCTGCCCACCGATGAGGTACTCGAGATTGAGCTCCCTTCGCCGTTGGCTCACCAGTTCCATCGCCATCCTGGCAGTGGAGAAGGGTCCCACCAGCTGCTCTGGAACCCCGGCGAGACCGTCGCGGAACCGGAACGACCCCACCTTCCAGGAGGCCATTCGAGAGGCGATCTCAATGGCGAGGGACTCATGGTGATAGTCGGTTGCCGAGGAGCTTGAATCCAGTTGTTGTTCCACGTTGGCTATCTCGGGTACCCACTCCACTTCTCGAGGGGATAGGTAGAGCTCTCCTGACAGGAAGTAGAGATCCACTGCCCCGGAGTCGAGGCTCAGCTCGAGGACCCCGGTCTGCTTCTTTTCGAGGACGGCTCGCAGTAGCCTGAGCATTCCGCCGGCTGGTCGGCTTGCAGTCAGATATCGCATCGACGCCCAGGTCTAGGAAGGAATCTCGGAGATCACGGGCAGGCCGGTCAATCGAGACGCCTGGTAGGAGCCCTTGACGGTCGGGTCCAGCCAGTCCCGAAGGAAGGCGATGAGGATGCCGAGAACGAAGCCGATCAGCGTACCCTGTATGACCTTTCTCAATCGATAGGAGCGTTCTGGTGCTCCGGGCACCTCGGCCGGATCGATGAGGCTCACGTTGACGAGTTTCGAAGCCCCGAGGGAGCGGTCGAATCGTGCTGATTCTGCCTGCCTGAGGTAATTCTGGTGGGCTTCACTTGCCGTTTCGACTTCATTTGTAAGGCGAGCCAGCTCGGCGGCAGAGAGCTCGAGCTTGGTGAGTCTCTCGCGATAGGCCTCGATTTGAGAGCCGAGGGCGAACAGCCGAGCCCGTGTAGAGTTCAGGTCGCCCCGAGCGCGCATCAGGTCGAGCTCGACCTGTTGCCTGGCCGGGTTGGGTCCGGTCGTCGTTTCCGCCAGCGATTGCGCATCGGTGGTTTCCAGCCTGTTCTGCAGCGATTCGATTTGCCGGTCGATCTGTCGAACGGGCGTGCTTTGCGGGGTGTAGCGGGTCAGGAGCTCGGTGCGTTCCATCTCGAGCTCCAGGATCTGCTCTTCGATCAGCTGGGCCAACTGGCTTTCCGAGACTCTGATCTCTTCTTCGATCGTCTCGGGTTGCGTCAGGAGCTCCTGACTCAGAAACGAAATCTGCGCCTCGGCTTCGAAGATTCTGGTTTCGAGGGCAATCCGGTCGGCTTCGAGCTTGGCGAGGACGGTCTTGAGCTGTGCTTCGTCGCGGGCCAGTAGATCAGGTCCCTGCTCGGCCTCGAAGGCGTCGAGGGCGAGCTGGGCATCTCGCGATCGCTGTGCGGCTTCCTTGATCTTTGCATCCCAGAAGGGCAGCGTCTCGGTTTCCCCTTCGAGCCGGGCGATCCGATCGGTATGGGCTTCGATGAGGTCGTTGACAAACGCGGCCGCCTGGTCAGGATCGCTGCCCCGATAGGAAATCTCGATCACGTTCGACCGTCCCACCGGTTCCACCTCGATACTGTCGGCCAGGACCTGGGCAAGGGATTCGAGGGGATCGGACACCGGCATGCCATGCAGTCTGCGATAGATGTTGTTGGCGAGTCGCTTCGGAGAGTTGATCAGTGTGTTGAGAGACAAGCTCTCTTGACCGTCTTCGCTGGCCTCTTGTTGGTACTTTCGGAGTACGCTGCGAATCAATACCGGGCTCTTCAGGTAGGCCAGTTCGGCCTGGATCTGCGAGAAGTCCATGGCTTCTTCGCGCGGTCCCGCGAATCCCTCGGCGGTCAACTGAATTCTGGCTGTCGCCGTGTACGTTGGCGCCTTGAGCGTGGCCAGGATCGAAGCCAGGAGAAAACCACCCACTGTAAAGGCCACAATCGTCCAGCGGCGGCGGAAGAGAGTCTCGAGCATCTCTCGCCAGGGGATCGGTTTCTCTTCAAGTGCACTCATCGTTTCGAACTCTATTGCTGTGCCTCACTACGCGGCTTCCCAAGCCGGCTCAGTGTCTCCGCCTTCCGCGTTTGCTGTGCCGTGCTAGAAGAGCGGATCCGTGCCAAATAGTTCTACAGTTCCGACGACCCGGATCGGCAGCAATTGATAGATCGGAGTGATGTACTGCTGAACGAAGAGATCAAATGTGGTGATCTTCTTTCTCGGCACGAACACCACATCCCAGGCCTGTAGCAACATGTCGGCGTTGGGATTGGCTCCGGAGAGTACAGGATTCAGGTCCACGCTCCTGGCGATCCGAGTCCCGTCAGGGCGGGTCCGAATGACCAGCACCTCTGCTCGATAAGCAGAGGGTAGGAAATCTCCAGACATCTGGATGGCCTGGAAGAGGCTCAATCTACCCCGCAAGTCGTAGACACCCTGTTCTTTGACTTCGCCACCGACGAAGATCTGCTGCCCGACAGCATCGCGAACGATGACCGTGATGGTCGGCCTGGCCAGCTCCTGCTGGTAGAGCTGCGTCAACTCCGCATCCAGCTCGCTGGGAGTTCTTCCCGCGGCCGTGACCTCGTCGATGAAGGGCATGGAGATCATCCCATCGGGGCGGATTGACATTTCTTCATCCAACTCCGGGTTGTCCCAGAACCGGATGCCGATGAGGTCACCGACCTGTAGGACATAGGGCGCAGGGCCTTCCGCCGGGAAAGGCTCCTGAACAACCGTTGGGGCCAGACTTGGCGTCTTGGAGGCGCAGCCCCACGAAAGCAGCAGCAAGGCCAGGAGAATCGGTAGCATCGGCATCCAGCCGGACGAGAGACCGATAGCGGGGACTTTGAGAGGACACAACTCTAGCGTTCATGGTATCGCCCAGTATACAGCGTGCACCCAGTGAGCGAGCAAGGTTATTCGTCACTCCAAATATCTAGGTGGACTGGTCCTCTGCGGCGGTAAGTCCCAGGTGCGGCTAGAATCTCGGTGACTGCGGACGACGACGAACCAAGGAGGCCATTCTGGAGCAACCACAGCTACTGCAGCGCCTGGCTGGGAGCGCCGCGGATTTTTCGAACCGAATCGCCCTGATGACGCACGAGGGGGAGTTTTCGTATTCGCAGCTCTACTCCCGGGTGGGGGCGATACAAGGAGTTCTAGAGGAATCTGATGCAGCATCGAGACCCCTGATCGGAGTCATGACAGGTGACGATGTCGGTACCTATGCCTCGATATTGGCGATTCTGTCTGCCGGTGCCGGCTATGTACCAATCAGTCGGACCTATCCGGCCTCCAGGGTGCAGCAGATTCTCGAACAGGCGGAAGTCGATCGCGTTCTCACCAGCAGTCCGCATCCGGCCCTGGACCAGGCAATCCAGGCAAGCCCAAGCGCAATCAAGATCCTGAATGTGGAGGGGCTCGAGCCAGATCAAGGGCGGGTTCACTTCGCTGAGAGATCCAAGGACGACATTGCTTATGTCTTCTTCACGTCTGGAAGCACCGGCAAGCCCAAGGGGTGCCAATCACCTTTCGCAATCTGGACGCTTTCTTCGACGTCCTTCTCGGAGGGGCCAGACTATGGATTCACGGAGGAGGATCGCTTTCTCCAGATGTTCAGCCTGACCTTCGATTTGTCGGTAATGTCCCTGTTTGTCGCCCCTGGCAGTTGGTGGCTGCTGCTGTGTCGTTCCCGATGCCGGGATCGCCTGGCTGCAAATCGTAGAGACTCTGCGAAGCAAGGATGTGACGGTTGCCTTGATGGTCCCGTCGGTTCTGGGCTACCTGGAGCGCTACTTCGCGGAGATCCAGCTCCCGGAGTACGCCACAGCCTCTTCTGTGGCGAAGCCCTGACGCAAAGCCTCGTTGAAGGCTGGTCGGACTGCATCCCCAACGCCACCATCCGAAATGTCTATGGCCCGACGGAAGCAACCATCTTCTGCTCGAGCTACGACTGGTCGGCAGAGGACATCGGCCCAGCAGGCATACCAAGGGGTCGTTCCGATTGGCACGATGTACCCCGGAATGGAGGCGCGCCTCGTGACATCGGACGGAGTCGAGGTGGAGGAAGGCGAGCAGGGTGAGCTGGTGCTTGCCGGAGACCAGGTCATGAGCGGCTACTTCCAGGACGTGGAACGGACCGCCGAAGCCTTCATCGAGCTGGGAGCAGGAGATGAAGTCAAACGGTTCTACCGGACCGGCGATCTCTGCTTCCGCAACGCCCAGGGCGATCTCGTCTACTGTGGCCGACTGGATTCTCAGGTCAAGATCCAGGGCCATCGGGTCGAGCTCGGGGAGATCGAGCACTTTGCGCGGGCGCACGTCGGGCATTCGTTCGTAGCGGCTATCCTGCCGCGGGCGGGAGCGGCCGCGGAGTCGATCGCCCTGTTCATTCAAGGCTCGGAAGAGGACCTCGAGGGACTCAGAGAGCTGCTCACCACAAAGCTCCCAGCCTACATGGTGCCTCGAGAGATCAGGGCTGTTGCAGCGATGCCACTGAATCTCAATGGGAAGATCGACAGACTGGCACTGACGACGGCGATTGGAGTAGGGTTAATGCAGATCAGGGCGATGGTCCTTCAATCAGTCGCTGAACCGACGATTTCCTCTACCCGATGAGTTGGATGCCCTGCAGCTGCGCCGCTGTGCGGAGCTCGTCTTCGATGCTGGCCGTGGCTACTACGATCTGATCGAGGCCGAGCGCGGCCTGGTCGAGGTTCAAATCCAGAAGCAACTCGGACAGCCTGGGACCGAGCTGCAGAACATCTTCGTCGCCCTCATCGGCTCCAATGTGGCTGGACTACACGCCTGTATCTCGTCGGAAGTACTGCCTTTTGTGATGATGGAGGGGACTTTGCGACTACTGCGGGGATTCGAGCGTGGCGTCCGAAGGAGCTTTCTGAGTCGACTCCAGAGGGCGCGCCCGTTCTTGCCAGCCCTGCCTGAGAGTAGTCTCTATCTCGCGAGAATGGCGGTCTCCGAGAGCTACCAGGGCCTTGGAATTGCGAAGGTGTTGATGGAGGACTTCTTCGGTCGAAGAGATTTCAACGCCAGCTACTGTCTGCATTGCCTTACCGACAATTCGAGGGCACTCGACTTCTACCGTGGGTTGGGCTTCGAGCCGTTCGGAGAGGCCATGTCCGGCTTCCTGGCGATGCACCGAGCGGCGAGCTGACTCTGGGAAGTTCGACCTCAGGCCTCGTGTGCCGTAAGCAGCTGTCGAAACTTGGTCACGCTCAGGGCTCCCTGAACCTCAGCCATCGAGAACTCGACTCCAAACTCGCTCTCGATCTCAGTGATCAGGCGCAGGTGATTCAGCGAGTCCCAGGTGGCGCAGGATTCAGGGGTCAGGGAATCCGTCACCTCCTCGATCCGGAGTTCCAGGACTTCGGCGAAGATGGCGTTGAGATCTCGTTCGGACTCCATACAAGATTACTACCCAGTCGTCCCTTTGATGTCAAGGAACTGCGTCGGCAGGGGCACGATGGACGGTGCGACAGAGGGTCGACTAAGATCAACGGGTTCTGACGACGTTAGCGGGGTGACCCTTCCATGATCCCAGGTGCATACACGCCCGGCATTTTCAATACGATTTACTGCTATTTCAAGTACAAGAGCTTCGTCAGCCCTCGAGCGGAGGTCGATGTCAGCAAGCTCCTGACTCTTGGGCGAAGGCACGACGAGTCAGCTCCTTCTGCCAGCTCAAAGCGAGACATGGTGAGCTCCGTCTCGGTCGAAAGGTCGGGCTCGCCGTCGGCTGCTCGCTGTCCCCCGGAGAGAAGGGCCTCAGGATCGGCGACTACACCATGTTCGGGCCCTACGTCGTCGTTATCAGCAGCAACTATCGTTATGACAAGCTCGACGTGCCGCTGGTCGAGCAGGGCTCGACCTCGAAAGGCGTCGACATCGGCAGCAACGTCTGGATCGGTGGTGGCAGCGTCGTGCTCGATGGAGCCTCCATTGGCAACAACGTCATCGTGGGTGCGGGTTCTGTGATCTCTGGCCAAGTCCCCGACAACGTGATCATTCAGGGAAACCCGGCCAAGCAGATCTTCCGGCGGCGGTAGAGGCTCCGCGTCGCCAGACCCCAGTCTCAGAGCTCTTCTGCGATCCGGTAGGTTCGCATCTTGCGGGCGTGTGTGTAGATGATCAGCTCGCCCAGAAGGCCGATCGAGATGCTCTGAAAGCCGAGCACCGCCATCAAGATCCCCAGCAGCAGCAGGGGGCGGTCCGCGATGCCACCCATCCCCAGAAGTCGGTAAATGCCGAGATAGAGGGTGATACCGCCGCCAATCACCAAGAGCCCCAACCCGATCAGTCCGAAGAAACGGAGCGGCCGCCGCGTGAAGTTGACCAGGAAGAAGACGGTGAGGATGTCGAGGATTCGCCTCGAGTAGACCGCGGGCCCGTAGAGCTTGGTCGGCCGGTCTTCGACATGTTGCTTGACCTTCACCTCGGTGACTCGAAAGCCGAGGGTCCGCGCCGATGATGGGGATGAAACGGTGGAGATCGCCATAGAGATGGAGTGCTTCGGCGACCTGTCGGTTCATGGCCCGAAATCCGCAGGTCACGTCGTGGAACTCGGTCGCGGTCAGGGTTCTCACCATCCAGTGGAAGACCTGGGCTTGCAGCCGATTGAGGAAGGAGCCCCGCCTCGGGTAGCGTCGGGCCACGACGAGATCGACGTCGCCCTCCTCCAACTCCCGCAGCATGATGGGTATCGCCTCAGCCGTGACCTGGAAGAAAGCGGCGCTGGTGAAGATCGACGTCTCCGGCTGCCCGATCGAAGCCTGCCGCCAGCGCCGTAGCCTCGTGGAAGGGTGCAGGGAGTGCCAGGATGGTGATCTCGACCTTGGTCCGCCGGCGAATTTCCTGCAGATCGCTGCCAAAGGTGCGGTGTTGGGGGCCGAGGACGAATATGAACTCGAATGCTCTTGCCGAGCTCTCCAAGGATGGCGCCGTATTTTTCGACGAGTGCCTCCAGGTCTCCAACCTTGGCCACCAGGGGCACGATGATCGAGACGTCGAATCTCCGGGTCATCGCTAGAGCTCCTCCGCTCGGGCTACGCCTCGAGCAGACTGTAGGGAAGACTCTGGCTCATCGCCGAGGAATACGATCAACTCGCTGACAATGGCCATGAGTATCGAATGGAGAAATGCGAACGTGAGGAGTATTGTGGCGCCTGGCAGAACGATCGGCAGACCCTCGGAAGTCGGGGAGAGGTCGCCGGGATAGAAGTACTGATAGATGGAGGCGCCCAGAGCCAAGAGTCCAGCGCCGAGAATCGGCAGGCTCAGCAAACCGAACCACTGTCCGGGTCGATTGAAGAACCGGGTGATCATGATCAGAGTGGAGATGTCCAAAAGGACCTTCCAGGTACGGGACAGACCATATTTACTGGTTCCGAATCGGCGCGGCCGGTGGTTGACTTCCACCTCGACCAACTCGGCACCCTGGTGGGCCAGAAGGATGGGGATGAATCGGTGCATGTCCGAGTAGAGGTTGATGCGGTCGAGGGCTGATTTGCGATAGGCCTTGAGGGCACAACCATTGTCATGCAGCTGGACTCCGGTGAGGCGACTCAAGAGCCAATTGGCGGTCCAGGACGGGATTTTTCGCGTCAGGAGGCGGTCCTTGCGATCCCGTCGCCAACCGGAGACGACATCGAAACCCTCGTCGAGCTTGTGCACGAGCTTGGCGATATCCCGGGGATCATTCTGAAGGTCTCCATCCATGGTCACGACGATGGTGCCTCGGGCCAGCGAAAAACCTGCCTGGAGGGCCGCCGTCTGTCCGAAGTTCCGGTTCAGGCGCACGACGCGGATTCGAGGGTCCCCTTGGGAGAATTCTCGAACCAACGCCAACGTGGCGTCGGAGCTGCCATCATCGACAAGGACGATCTCCCAGGCCTCCGAGAGCGCTTCCAGAGCGTCCCTCAGTTCCGACGCTAGCTGTATGACACTGTCTTCCTCGTTGAACAGGGGAACGACAACCGACAGGGTTGGGGGCGCTTCGCGGTCGGTCATGACTAGATGGTGTGCTCTTTCTAGAACAGGTCTCGGTGTCGGTGGCATCCATAGCATACACACTCATCTGGGGGGAGACGGAATGAAGCGCCTCACAGTCGGATCGGATGCTCTTGTCGGCGAGAGCTGTCCTCTTGGGGACACCAGGCGAAACTACGAAATCGATACCTCCAGCTTGCTACCTGATGGGGTCTGTATCAGTTGGCAGTAGGAGAGATTCTCCTGGTCAGCCAGTCCGAGAACCTGGCCTCGAGAGCTTCTGAAAGGTCTGGGTTCAGCCACCAGTCTGTGCGACGGAAAAGGACGTCATCGAGGGTGACCACCGATTCGAGCTCAGTGAGCTGCTCCAGCTTCCCTCGAGTTTGTTCAGCCGCCCCGTCCCGGGCTTGCCAGGATCTCTCCGGCGGCGGGCCAGTGAATGGGCGAGGGGCGGGGTACCGGGGTCAGGTCGGGAAGACCTTCGCCTCGGGACTTCTGAATAATCCTCAAGGTCTGTTCTGCCACGAGTCGAGCGGTCGTGAACTTGACGCCCGAAACGCTGAACAGACCCTCGGGTCCGCCATGATCAGCATGATGAAGAATCACTGGTCGGGTCGCAATCTGGTCGATGTTCTCCCTCGCAGCCGGAAGGAAGCCCCAGTTGACTTGCTGCACATCGCTTGGTGTGACTTCGAACCCAGGTATGGAATCGTTGAGGTCTGCAAGGAACGACGCCACCATCTCGTTGCTGATCTCCGCGTCGTTGCGGCCGCCTCCCCAAGCTGTGTGAGATGTTCCCGCCATGATCCGCCCCTTCCAGGGAACCAGGAAGTAGGTCTGGCCGGCGTACGATCGCGGCGAGACCGCGAGGCCGGCGTCAGCCAGAGGCTCGCGATCGAGGACGACGTTGAAGGCGAGTGAGTAGTGGAACAATTCGGGCCTGTCGCGGTCGAAAGTACTCGAGACGTCGCGACACCATGGTCCCGCGGCATTGACCACCAAGGGTGCCTGAAAAGCCATTTCGGTGCCCGAGATGCGATCGATGGCCGCGACTGTCGCGATCCCCCCCTTCGATTGTTCGAATCCAGTGGCCTGAACATAGTTCAGAGCGGTGGCTCCGCAGGCATCGGCCCAATGCAGCATCTCGATGAGGAGCCGCTGCGAGTCGGGCATGGCGGCGTCGTACCAGAGCGCCGAGCCCTCGAGTCCCTCCTGCGCTGCTGCGGGGAAACGCTCGAGCGTCTCGCCTACTGAGAGCACGCCACCCGGAGGTAGATGGCCGTCGGATGGCACACCCCGGTTTCGGGTCGCCGAGAGCGCGGCATTGGTCGCCAGTGCCAGTCGAAAGACAAAGGGGCGCTTGAGCCCCTGCCCAAACAAAGGCATGAGGCAGGGGAGTGGATGAACCAGGTCTGGAAAGTGCTGCAGGAACCAGCGTCGTTCGCCTACCGACTCGAAGAACCGCGGCATATCCAAACTCTGCAGATAACGCAGACCGCCGTGCACGATTCGCAGGCTATTCCAGGAGGTCTCGCCCCCGAAGTCGCCCCGCTCCAGTAGCAGGGGCCTCAGGCCGCGGCGGGAGGCCTCGAGCAGGAGGGCAATGCCGTAGACTCCTCCTCCGACGACGATGAGGTCGTAGGTCTCCTTGTGAGCCAAGTTGGGTTGTCTCCGAATCACAGCGCTCCCCAGCGTCTGCCCCAGTCTTCGAAGACCATCATCGACCAGAGCACGTGACTGTGGTTGGCTCGCCCATCGAGGTGCTCCTGCTTCAGTCTTTCCACTTCGGAGACCTCGAAGATCCCCTCGCGACCGATCCTTTCACGACTCAGGAGGTCCTCCATCAGAGGCCGGAGCTCGTCGCGAAGCCAGTGTTTGATGGGGATGCTGAAGCCTTCCTTGGGGCGGTAGACACAGTCGTGGGGCACGTGCCGGACCGCGGCCTTCTTGAGCAGGACTTTCGTCTCTCTGTTTCTGACCTTGAGCTCGGGTGGCACTCGAAATGCCAGCTCGACCAGGTCGTGATCGAGGAGTGGAACGCGCGCTTCGAGTGAGCAGGCCATCGACATGCGATCCATCTTGACGAGGCAATTGTCCACCAGATAGCTCCGCGCATCGACATAGAGATTGCGATCGAGGGGTGGACGCGCTCCGGCTTCCTGCATCAGATGGGCAATGTGATTCCCTAAAGGCAGCTCGAGCTGTCTGCGCGCTTCGGGCGACAGCAGACGGTTCTGGAGCTCGGCTCCGGCAAAGAGTCGCCAGCGGGCATGCTCCAGCTGTGAGTCGTGACCCAGACCTTCGGCGAAACGAATCAGCTTGTTGGTGAGGCCCTTCTTTTCGGGCCGGGGCCGCAAACCCCGCATCCACGGCTCCAGGAGACCGGATCGCAAGGAGCGGGGGACCCATTGCCAGGTTCGAGCCAACTGTTGAGCGACGTAGGTCTCGTATCCTCCGAAGAGCTCATCGCCGCCATCGCCAGTCAGCACGACCTTGACCTCTTCTCGGGCCAACTTCGAAACCATATAGGTCGGAAAGATGGAGAAGTCCCCGATGGGGTCGTCGAAGTAGTGCAGCAACTCTTCGAAGAGATCGCCGATCTGGGGCTCCAGGATCTCGATGCGGTGGGACACACCGAGATGATCTGCGACCCTGGCGGACCAGGCCGTTTCGTCGTAGCTCGGGTCCGAGAAACCGATGCTGAAGGTTCGGGCCGAGCCCATGTGAGCGACAACAAGAGAGCTGTCGACGCCGCCCGACAGAAAAGCGCCAAGCGGAACGTCACTGACCAGTTGGCTCCGCACTGACCGGTGGATCTGGGCGTCCACCGCATCGATCCAATCTTCCGAGGAGAGCGTCGAGTCCGCCTCCTCGGGAATGGGATCTGCCACCACCGAGTTTGGCGAACTTCTCCAGAGTCGATCCCGAGACTCAGGAGCGAGCCAGGCTCGAGTTTCTGGACTCCGCTCGAAGAGAGTCGCTGGGCCGGGGACGTACTCCCAGGCCAGGAACTGAGCCAGGCTGTCCAGATCGACCCGTGGTTCGACCAGGCCCGAAGCGAGGAGCGCCTTGACCTCTGATCCGAAAATCAGGTGTTCGCCATCAAGCGTGAAGAACAGCGGCTTGATCCCAAGGCGATCCCGGACCAAGTACGAAGCGTTGCTGCTTGGCGTCGTACAGAGCGATGGCGAACATGCCGTTCAGTTGGGCCGGGAAGCGGTCTCCATACTCCTCCCAGAGATGGGCGATGACCTCGCCGTCGGTCGCCGTCGAGAAAGTGTGTCCCTTGCCCTCGAGCTCGCTCCGCAACTGCCGGTAGTTGTAGATCTCTCCATTGAAGACCAGGCTGACCGATCGATCCTCGTTGAACAGGGGTTGGTCCCCCAGGGCTAGATCGATGATCGATAGGCGGCGCATCCCGAGTCCGACAGGGCCCTCGAGAAGCGTGCCATGGCTGTCGGGCCCGCGGTGCACGAGGGTGTCGCACATCCGACCGATCTGCTCGGCGGTCGGGGGCCTCTTTCCCGGCAGCGCAACGATTCCTGCAATGCCACACATCAGCCGACGGCCTCGAGGAGTGCCTTGATTTTCTGGTCGTAGACGGCGCGAGAGTAATGCTCGTCGTAGAAGGTGCGCGCCGCTTGCGCGATCTCGAGGCTCTTGTCGGGATCGTCGAGCGCCGAGACGATGGCTTTGGCGAAATCTCCGGGCTCTGGATTGGCCAGCACACAGATGTCGTCGGAAAGTATCTGGGTATGGGATTCGATCCGGGTCGCCACCAACGGAATTTCCGAGGCCAGGATTTCGTAGATTTTGAGTGGGGTGTTGGTGCCCCGCGATCTGGGTGAGACCGTGAGGTCCACTCTCGCCAGCAAGCGCCGGGCCTGGCTCTGTTCGAGACGTCCTGTGAACAGGCAATGTTCTTCGATGCCCAGCGCTCGGGCCCGGTGCTGAAACCCGTGGGTCTGCTCGTCGGTCCCTCCTACCAGGAGGAGAAACGCCGTTGGTCTGGCTTCATGCACCAGGGCGAAGGCCTGAAGAAGGAGATCGATGCCCTGGTAGGGCTCGAACGTGCCCACGTAACCGACAATCGGGCGATCTCCCGGCAGCTCCGGCAAGTCCTCTCCGGCCAGCTCCGGAGGAGGCGAGGCGGGTATTGTGCGAATCTCCTCGAAGATCGAGTTTTCGATCAGGAAGTGTGCTCCAGGGATCTGCTGCTCGTCGACGATCTTGGCCAGTGACGGCGAGATGGTGATCACGGCGTCGGCCCTACGCAGCGCCCAGCGCTCGAGCCACTCGAACAACCCGATCAGCCTCTTCGAACGAGTGAATTCGAAATTGGTCAACTGCTGCGGCAGACTGGAGTGCATGTCATAGACCAGTTTGTACGAGAAGAAGGGTTTTAGAAGGGCTGCCAGAAAGACCCCTTCCTCGTGGGCATGCACGAAATCGTAGCGCTCGAAGAGGAGCCGCCAGCCGGAGGATGCAAAGAGAAACACGTCGTGGAAGGCCTTGAGGGCGGAGGGGCCGATCGGGACATCACCCAACCAACGGAAAGCTGGACCGCGGTGGACCGAGACATTGGGTAGATCGACGTCCTGGCCCTGCCCGTAGGTCATTAGATCGAGCTCCACTCCCATCTCCGCCATCACCAGGCAGCGATGATAGACGCTGAATGGAGTTCCCCTTGGACTGAAGAAGGGCTGGGGAGCGATGACAAGACCTCTCATTGCCGCTTGCCTCGCAGGCGCTTTCGGATCTGCATTCCTACCTGATTCAGCAGGAATGTGTGAGCACTGAGGCCGGAACCATAGGCTGGAAGACCTGACTCCGAGCGGTTCAGTTGCCGTAGGAGGTCGGTGGCGGGCGCCTCTGGATCCAGCTGTTCGTTGAAGACGAATCCGTAGGACCCGGCGCGCTGTTCCTCGCGAGCGAACGGCAGGGGATCCGAGCCCGGGAGGTTCCGAAAGCCCGACTCAGCAGCGCTGCGGAAGAGTGGCGACAGCGGCAGCAAGGCAGCACGTCCCCCGTTGTCACCGAGAAAAAACTCGCCCGGGGCTTGCTGCTGCAGCAACTCGAGGAGAGCTCGACGGCGATTCGAGTGCCACTTGCCGAATCCCCACGGAATGACCGGGATCGCCCCGACCTCTCGGACGAGGTCCAATGTAGCTCCGATTGATCGGCCGTCCGGAAGGTCGGATGTGCAACCCAGAGCCAGGACTTCGAGATCCTCGGCGGTCACGAGCTGACGTCCCGCGACCACCATCATCGGATTGCCGCCCGCTGGAGCGACGAGCAATGACTGCTCTTCGCCGGTGGACTCGATGTCGAGACCGGAGGAGACCGGATCGCCGGCGAGCCTTTGGAGCTCCTTGAATCGGTGGGTCCCAGCGCTTTCTGCGAACAATAGGATTCCGCCGGGCGCTTCGGGGAGCCCTAGAGCGCGGCCGGCCACTTCGAAGTTGTCGTCCGCGGCTCGGAAGAATTTCTCTGTGTCGAAGCACGCATGGAGATGCACGTGCCCATCGACGAGGTAGGGAGGTCCTTTGAGTTCCATGCCGTATCCTGGCTGTCTGCGCCAGGAGAGACGCTAGCTATGAGATGGACTCCGGTCAATGCCAGAGTCCTCTCTTGAATCGCCGAGAAGTTCATGCGTCTCGGCGAGACCCTTGGTCAGATCGTATCGTGGCTCGAAGCCCAGCAGGGACCTCGCCCGCTCGGTCGAGAATGCCGTGTTTCCGGTGAAGAAACGCAACGATCTGCGCGACAGCGGGGGCTCCTTGCCCAAGGGCAGGAACGCCGCCTCCGCCCCGATGGCAGCCGCCCAGAGAAGTCCAAAAGGAACAGAGCGAGGTGGTTTGGCGCCGGTGATCTCAGCGATCCTGTCGACCAGGTCCCTGACGGTCGTAGGCTCGTTGTCTCCGATAATCAGAACTTCTCCCGTGGCCTCCGGGGCGGTCTCGGCGAGCAGGAAGGCATCGACCATGTCCCGAATGTAGAGGCAGTGACGCATCGTAGCGCCCGAGCCCGCGACGACGAATCGACCCTTGCGGATCGCCCTGAACAGCTTTTCGGTACGCCCGCAGCCGGGCCCGTAGACCCAAACGGGTCGCAGGACGACGGCTGAAAGCCCTCCGTCTCTCGCCTGTTCGAGGACGACTTTCTCACCGTCGAGTTTGGTCTTCTCATAGGCGAGCTCAGGCCTACAGGCCGTTGTCTCGTCGGCGGGAGGAGCCTCGATCCGGCCGAACACTCCGACGCTGCTGCAGTGGACGAAGCGGCTCACACCGGCTTGGCTGGCCATGGAAGTCAGCTGCCTGGTTGCCTCGACGTTGACCTCCTGAAACTCGGCTTCCGGAGTCGAGGCGCCGAGGTGGGCCGCCGCGAGATGGAAGACCGTTCCGACGCCGGACAGTGCCTTGCCGACCGCCGATGCGTCGCGAATGTCGGCGACAACCGGTTGCAGGGAAGCGCTAGCCGCGAGATGTTGAATTCTGTCCAGACTCAGGTCCAAGGCTCGAACCGTCCGACCCTTCTCCAGAAGTGCCTGAGTGAGATGGCTGCCGATGAATCCGCCGGCGCCAGTTACGAGGACCTTGTCGCCAGCCATCGACTCGATTCTCCCCTCAGGGGCGCCGGGCTACGACGGAGACCGCGTAGCCCTTGGAGAAAGGTAGGAGTCGATCCAGTTTCGAGACCGCGTCGAGAATTGGAAAGACCTTGGAGTAGAGCTTGTATTGCCGACCCATGGAGGCGAGCTCCTCCGAGGATCCCGGGGCGATCTTCCCCTCCGGACGCTCCCTCTTCGACTTCTTCGAGAGAACCATGACGTAGGCGAAGTTGATCACGAGCTCGATGAGCTCTGTGAAGAAGCGCGAATAGCTACCGGCCCGAACCGGCTGCAGCCCTACCTCTCGGAGCATGGCTTGATGCTGCTCGATCGTGTAGCCGACCACCTTGTGGCCGTACCTTTCCGGCCTCATGCCAACGAGGTTCTTGAGCAGTGTCAGGGGGCGCCAGTCGCCCCCGTTCGGAGTCGTAACGATGGTCGTGCCGCCCGGCCTGGTAACACGAGCGAGCTCCTGGTTGAAGGGGCGACAGTTGTCGAGATGCTCGTGAACGTCGATGCTCACGACGACGTCGAACGCCCCGTCGGTGACTGGAATCGAATCCGCACTGCCGCTGAGAACCGGCTCGCCAAGGAAGGATTCGATCTGCGGAATCTGGTCGGGCTCGTTCTCGACCCAGGTCCAGTCTGCCGCCATGGGAACGGAAGAAGTAGTTGAGAGCTCCGTTGTTGTCGCCATTGGTGATGAGGAGACAACGCATCTCTTCGGCCTCGCCAATCTGGTCGAGCAGGAGTTGCAGCTTCTGACGCTTCTTCAGCGACTTGGCGAGCATTTCGAGCTGCCATGGGGTCTCAGCGGTCGACTCGGGACCGCTGGCGTCGGTGCCAACACCGGGAGCGTTCGAATGAGTGGAAGAGACCATTGAAGGTGTCGGAGGTGTGCGAGAATATGCCGCCAGACGCGGAAAATCTACCATGAAGATCTATCAGCAGGTGAGCCCGGATGCCATGGCACTGCGGGGAAAGCGACCGCTTTGGCGCCGACTGCTCGACCTGGCCATCTTGGTGGGCGTCGTCGTTCTGGCGATCCGCTATGTCGACTTCGGGCAGGTCTTGCAGCTCATTCTCTCGGCCGACTGGCGCTACGTTCTGGTTGTCCTGGCCCTGGCCACCACAAGTCGTTTTCTGATGGCGTGGAAGTGGCACCGGCTCCTGAAGGCCGCTGAAGTGGCCGTCGATTTCGGGCGCGCCCTTGGTGCCTACTACCGGAGCTCGATGGTGAGTCAGGTCCCGTTCATGGTGATCGGGGCGGACCTTCTGCGCATCCATTGGATCGGCAGCAGCATCGGTAAGCGGGCGGTCGTCGCCGCCACGGTGGTCATGGAAAAGGCCCTGGGTCTCGTCTCGGCCTTCCTTCTGGGCACACTTGGTCTGAGCTTCCTCCTGGTGGTGCGACGCACCGGTCAGCAGGACGCATCGCTGGCGGTGGTTGGCCTCATCGGGTTGGCGGCGAGCCTGCTCTTGCTGTTTCTCTCGTTGCTGGAAGGCTTGCACCTCCGATTCCTGAAAGTCGTCGAGAGGTTGGCACCTCGGCGCCTCGGTAGCATCCTCGAGCGGCTCTCGACCGCCTACCGCCTGGTAGCCAGGAAGCCCTGGACGGTGGTGCGGGTTCTGGCTCTGACGATTCTCGAGCACGTGGTGCAGTTCTCGATGCTCTACTTCTCTGGCCGCGCCATCGGTATCGAGCTCGAGCTGCCGGTATTCCTCGCAGGGATCAGTGTTGCGACGATGATGCGAAGGGTAGCGATCTACATCGAAGGCTGGGGCCTTGCCCAGGCGGCCTCGGTCCTCGTCTTCACCCTACTGGGTCTGACGGTGGAGCAATCGCTGTCGCTCTCCCTGCTCTCCGACGCGATAACCATCGTGGGCTCACTTCCTGGCCTGGTGCTCCTGGCGCGAGATGCGATGGTCGCTCCGCCCGCCGTAGGTGTCGAGAGCGGAGGGCGAGATCGATGAGCCAACTGCGCTTCCGGTGGATCGCGGCCGCCATGATCGTGGGACTGGTGCTCCTGACAGCCGTCTCGGCCTACCGCTACAGGTGGGAGCTGCGAGGCATCGGGGCGCGATTGGAAGCCACCCGCCCGTTGGATCTCAGAGCCGGTGTCTTCGCTCCCGACCGCAAGGTGGAGATCCGGCGCAGCGGGAGTCTTCGGCTGGTGGCAAGGGAGTATGAGCCACCAGGGGATTCCAGAGCTACCGTCCTGCTCCTTCACGGGCATACACCGCAAGGCAGCAACCTGGCGTTCTACCGAGTCCTGGGACGGCGGCTGGCCGCGGCCGGATATCGGGTCCTGGCTCCGGACTTCGCGGGCTTCGGCGAGTCCGAAGATTCGTTCTCGATTCCCTACGAGAGCGGCTTCAGCGGCGATTTCGATGTCGAGGCCTGGTTGAGTCTCCTGGAATCCGAGCCAGGCGATGTCGATACCCCACTCTTCATCGTCGCTCACTCGGCTGGCGTATCGAGCGGGATGACGGTTGGTTTGCAGGACGATCTTGTTAGCGGCATCGTCGCCATAGGTCCTTCCCGTCGGGTCATCGAAGATCTGGCGGATCCGGTGCGGGCGGACTACTGGTGGCGTCGCAACCAGCAGACCCACCGTAAGGTCTACGGCTCGGGTTTCCCAGACTGGTACACCAAGGAGATCTGGTTGAGCGAGGCTCTGGGACGAAGGCACGACCGCGGGCCTGAAGCGACCGATGGAGTATTTTCTGCCACTCCTGCAAGTCGAGGGGCACCATCCGGTGCTGCTGATCGATGGTGAAAGAGAGCCCGAAGTGGACAAGATCTATTTGCGGGCCTACTTCGGTGAAATGGCCGAGCCGAAGGACTACCATACCCTCGCCGGTCGGATCACTACTCCAATGTCAGCCCATCTAGGAAATGGGCGATCTACGATCGCAAAGTCGTTGATGAAACGGTGTCGGTGCTCGACGAGTGGATGACCGGCATCATCGAAGTCTCCCCAGCACGCACCTTCTCTCGACCCTTGAGGATGGGAGGGGACGAGACCCTCCCCTGTGTTCCCAAGATTTATAGAATGTTAGGCGCGGGGCTTGCGCCCGCCTTCGTGCAGAGTAGCCCTCCTTCCGCTACATCGACGCACCCAGCATGGCTGTGGAATTTTCCACTGCCGGCTCGCCGATCTGATGCGACTATCGGGTTCATTCCGGTGAGCGAGGGGCCTTTTGGAGACATCTTCGCTGCGCCTGTTCTCGAACCATGGACACATTGGCACTTGCATAAATCGCGATATTCGGTACACTCCGCCCCGCCGCTGGGGAGCGTGGAAGGTGAAGCGCTTCCCAGCGTTCTGTCTTCAGTTGGCGCAAACCCGAACACCTCGCCCAGTAATTGTCAGGAAACTCAGCAGGATGAAAAAAATCATATCACTGGTCCACTCGAAATCTCTTACCACTCGTGCGTCGCCGCCGCTGGTCTTGCGTCTCTGCGCTGGTCTCTTCTCAGCAGGCTTTACATCCGGCCGGCGCGGCCTCAGTTGGGCAGTGGGATCTGCACGAGGTCGTCTTGACCAGTAGCAAGACATACAGCAACCCTTTTACGGGGGTCTCTGTCTTCGCTGACTTCACCTCGCCCAGCGGCCAGCCGAAGCGAGTCTATGGCTTCTACGATGGGAACGGGTCTGGGGGACAGGGCAATCTCTGGAAGATCCGGTTCATGGCCGATGAAGTGGGGACCTGGCAGTGGGTGACGGTGGCTTCGGACTCCTCGAACAACGGCCTTCACAGCAAATCCGGATCCTTCAAGATCACGCAGTCCGAGCTCCCGGGACCCGTGGCGCCCAGCGACGACAGTCCGACCTCCTGGCGACATGCCAACGGCCGCCGGGTGCTGTGGAGCCTGGGCTATGCGAAGTACCTGGCAGCGGCCGATCAGGCTCATCCCACCGTCGGTGGCTGGCAGGGGTATCTCGACTGGCTCCAGCAACACCGCTTCAACGGGGTCTTCTTCGTGTCTGCAGCCCACCGGAATCAATACCTGCTCGACCTGCTGGGACGGCATCGCCCCCTGGAGCGCTTTGGACGGCGAACCGGCCCCTCGGTGGGGTCGAAAGCTGAACAACAGTGTGGACTACTACGTCACGCCCTGGGCCAAATCGGGAAGCCCCAACGATTTCGGCGACTCGACGAGCAATGTCGACTATCGACGGTTCTATCTGCCGCTGTGGCAGAACATCGATGCCATCGTGAGGGAGATGCAGCGCAAGGGAATGATCGCCCACGTCGTCATGTACAACGATCAGAGCTTCTATCCAGTCGAAAGCTCAGCCGACGAGCGGCGCTATTGGGACTACGTCATCCGACGTCTCGGCGGCTACTGGAATGTCGTGTACAACGACGGCGTCGATCTGTTCGAGTATCGATCCGCCGGTTGGGTGGAGGAGTGGCAGCAATACTTCGAGAACAAGGACCCCTTCGACCATGCCCGCTCGTCGCGGCACGGTGACGATGATTCATCCCTAGCCACCTACCGCAGCGTCCAGGCGGCCAACCAGACGGCCCCGACGAGCGTCGGAGCCTGGCGGAACATCCTGGCCAAGACGCCCGCCAAGCCTGTGACCGAAGACGACGGCATTCGGGCCGAGAAGGGCTCGGGCATTCCGCCGGAGCGCTTTCCGGCAGCTCGCCTGGTGGTCGGTCCTCGCCGGTCCTGGAGCTTTCGGGGCGAACTGGGCAGGGTCCTTTGAGCCTGGAAACTGGTTCGCAAACCTGGACGCTGGGGCCGAAGGCTTGTCTTTCGTCGAACATCGCACCCGGTTCCTACTGGATTTCGATCTCGAGGACCAACTGATGGTGCCGTTCTGGAAGCTCGATGTTCACGACGAGCTCGTGACCGGCACGAATGTGTACTGTGTTGCAGAGCCAGGCAAGCACTACCTGATCTACCTGGACGAGGGAGCGCCCACCAAGACTACCGTCGATCTCGGCGATACGACGAAAGTGCTGCCGGCGCGTTTGGCTTGACCCTGACACTGGAGCGCGACAGGCTGCCGGCAGCTTCACGCCCGGGAACCTCGAGGACGTTCACGATCTCCTTTCGGCAGCCCTGCGGTTCTCTACATCGGAGAGGGCGAGGATGGCGGTCCGGGTGAGTTCAACCTCGTCTTTTTCGACGGCTTCGAATTGGGCAACACATCCTCCTGGACATCGACAATCAACTGAGGCGCGAGTCTTCACCCGTCCCTGGATGGGGGAGTCCAGTGGGCCTTCTTCAGGCGGCGGTACCCAGATTGGGATGAGGGTCAGTCGACCGCCCGTGTCACCGCGTGGAGGTAGACAGGACCTTCGTAGTAGTTCTCCAGGACGTCATAGGTCTTGATCAGCTCCGGGCTGTCCAGATCCTCTATGGCGACAATCAACCGCTCGGTGAACGGGCTCCGGGTAATCAGGTGAGTTGGACGGTACTCCTGGAATCGCCAGGCGGCGGGTTGGGTGCCAACCAGTCCGCTGATGGCCTCGATGCCGGTGGCAATGGAGACCTGAGGGGCCATGTCACCCATCAACAGCACCCTGGAACCGCCACTTTCCAGGTCCGCTCTCAGCTCTTCACAGAAATTGCTGTAGGACCATCTCGGGTGGGCCAGATAGTCGACGATCCGATAGGTGCCGAGCCCTATGTGGAGGGTCACCAGCAATGCGAGAGTCGAGGCAAAGAAGTAGCGCTGTCTTGCTATCGCCAAGGTGGTCGCGATCGAGACCACACCGATCGCCAGAGCGATGAAGGGAACGAAATAGCGGACCGGCTGATACCGGGTGGAAGCGATGACTGCGAAGAAGCTGATCGTCGCCAGCAGGTAGAACACCGACACTCGATGCCCTGCCAGCCCATTTCTCTTCCAGTGCTGCAGCAGGAAGATGGCCGCGAGAATCAACGCGACACATAGGAGCAGATCCCTCCCGCCCATGATCCTGATCGCGGTCCAGGCTCGATCTACATAGCTCGGCCCATCCCCTTCGACCTTGGAGGACACCAGAGAAAAGTAATCGACCATGTCCTGAGGAAAGTAGGCGAAGCCCCTCGCAATTTGCGAGCCGATCAGAAGCACGGTAGCTCCCAGGAAGCCGAGACTCCGTCTCAGTCTTGTTTTCAGCTCCTCGTCACCGAGCGCTGCGAACAGCAGTAGCAGCGGTGCCGCGAACAGCGCTGTCGGCTTCGTCAACAAGGCCAGAGAGTACGCCAGCCCGGCCAAAATGCCGCCCAGAAGATCATGTTTCGAGCCCATCGTCATCAGGAGCCATAGCGAAGCGATCACGAAAAACAGCATTGGCAAGTCGATGAGCGCGATGCGGCTGTAGGCGAAAAGATGGAAATCGGTCGTCAGCAGGGCCATGGCGACCATGCCTCCGATCAGCCTCGACTGAGTGCGGATCGTGTTGGTCATCAACACGGTGAGCCCCAGGAACAGGACGACTGCCGGCAGTCTGACGGTTGTGAGGCTGACTCCCAAGGCGCCGAGCGTCATCCATTGAAGCAGCTGAAACGTCGGCTGCATGATGGCCCTGTTGACATCGCCCGGTAGATACCAATAGCCGAACAGCCAGTAGCGGACCGCCGCGTTGGAGTGCCAGCCCTCGTCCGACATCGGAGCTCCGGACTGCGTGAGCTCGATGGGAAAGTCAGCTTCGAGATGGAGGAGCCTCGCGAACGCTGCAACCAACATCAGGATCACACCCAGAAGAAGCAGAGCGCGAATCGTGCCGATGCGTTGCGGAGAACCCATTCGAGAGTGCAGATATTTGAATTAGTCAGGGTGAATCTCGATCCCTAAAATAACACGAAGGTTGTGATCGAACCGTCTTGTGCGCCACAGACTGGGTGCATTGCGAGTAACCACATTCTGGAGGGCCGATCCATTGATCCCAAAGCAAGATCGAAGGCAATCCTCTCGTCACGAAGGTGAGTTCCGTAAGTGCTGGTCCCCAACACCCGGTGTGATTCTCGACGTGAGCCCAACTGGACTGTCGATCGAGACGGTCAAGTGCATGAAGCCAGGAGAGTGGATCTTCGTGAACACCCGGTTGGGTCTCAGGAAGATCGGAATACCGGGGGAGGTCCGCTGGATTCGCCAGGTAGCCAGCACGCGGATCGGCAATCACCTGACCCCCGTGTATCACGTCGGCATCGCGGTCTTTCGTGAAGACGTGCAGCCCGAGTGGAACGATCTGGTGGAAGAGTGCGCCGCGGAGCGGACCCCAAGAGTCGAGGTCACGCAACCGGCGCAAGAGCCGCAACCATTGCCGTCGCCAGCCTTAGACGCCACAGTCGAAGACGGATCGTCCGATTGACGTGGTCGCCGCATCGAACCAGGGAGCGCAACTCGAGAGACGGTGCCGTCCACGGCACCGGGCACTCTATCTTCGTTTCCATTCTCCGATGCCGGGCGAGATCGTAAACTTGAGTGAGCTCGGGATGGCGATCGAGACCCTGATCGACCTGCCGCCAGGGTATGAGCTGACATTTCGGTTGCGCCGTAATGGGAGTTTCCTCGAGCTGAGAGGGTGGATCCGTTGGTGCCGACCTGCTCGCACCATCTCTACCTCGGAAGGCAAGGAGCTCAAGGTCTTCCACTCGGGCGTCGAGTTCGACCAGGCCACGATCTCGGTCGTCAAGCGCAGCGCTGATGTGCTTCCGTTGCTGCGTGAGACAGAGGGCGGGGTGGCCGAGGGTGCGGTAGAAATCCGGTCGCGAGGCTAGCGCCGGACATTGACAGGAGGGGCCGACTCTAGAGCTTCTCGATCCGCAGGCCAGGGATGATCTCCTCAGGAGGTCGTCCTTTCGCGAACAACACCCCGCCGGCTTTTCCTTCCAAACAAACCTCTGATCCCCTGACCACGATCATGCCTCCCTCTCGGATGGCGGCGACTGAGACATCATTCTCCTCCAGGTACTCGTTCAGTCTCTGCTCGCGGGTTTCGCCCTTGTGTTTGGAGTCGGGGTCGGCATCCAGGTAGTGGGGGTTGATTTGAAACGAGACCAGGTCGAGAGCGCTGAAGCTCTCTGGCTCGACGATTGGCATGTCGTTGGTGGTCCGGATGGTGGGGCAGGCCACGTTGGAGCCGGCGCTCGTTCCCATATAGGGCATGCCCGAGGCGACTCGTGCGCGGAGCGGCTCCACTAACCCCCGTTCCTGTAGCTCGTTGAGCAATCGGAAGGTATTGCCTCCGCCAACAAAGACTCCCTCGGCCTCGAAGACAGCTGCTACTGGGTTCTCGGTCTCGTGGATCGAGTCGAGCTCGAGACCCATTTTTCGAAATCGCTGCCGGGCCTGCTGCGCATAGCTGTCACGATCAGACAGGGCGTAAGGGACGAATAAGACCCTTTGACACGAATGGAAGAGATCCAGAATCTGTGCTTCGCAATGATCCAGGTAGCCGCTGCCATGCACATTCGAGCTGCTGACGAGAAGTAGCCGTTTCATTGTCGATTCTCTCCTGGAGTCAGACGGTATCTGCAGCTTATCGATCCTCTGAATCCCCGACAAGATGCGGTAGGCTGGCTGGTGCTGGTTCTTCGCAATGCCATGGGAGAGATCGATGAAACCCCTCGGGTTAGTGATCCTGGTCCTCGTTGTCATCCCGGTTGTCGGTTGTAGACAGGAGTCGACCTCCACCTCGGCGGACCTTTCGGCCGAGATCGACGCAGCAGGATTGCCGGCTGGGCTCGTTGGGCGGTCGGCGGAGGCACTGGACAGGATCCTTCTGCCGGAGGAGTTTCGAAGGGAACAGGAGCGACTCCTGGCCGAGGCGATGATGGCGCTGGAGGATCGACCCGACGATGTCGAGGCCCTGATCTGGGCCGGCCGGCGTCTCGGCTATCTGGCCCGCTACCGCGAAGCCGTCGATCTTTACACGCAAGGCATTGACGAATTTCCGGAGGAACCGCGCCTCTACAGACATCGGGGACATCGCTTTTTCACCCTGCGTCGTTTCAGTCGGGCGGCAGCTGACCTGGAGATCGCCGCTCGCCTCATGGCTGGCCGGCCTGAGGAAGTCGAGGCCGATGGTCTACCGAATGAGCGTGGCATTCCGACCAGCACACTGCAGTCGAATGTCTGGTATCACCTGGGCTTGGCCTATTACGTTCAGGGGGAGTACGCCCTGGCTGGTGAGGCCTATCGAGAAGGGCTGAAGGCCTCCCACAATCCCGACATGCTGAGTGCCATGGCCTATTGGTCCTATCTGAATCTGTTGCGTCTCGATCGCCAGGGTGAGGCGACAGAAGTGCTGCGCGCCATCGACACCGAGATGGATATCATCGAGAACCACGACTATCACCGCCTGCTCATGGTCTTCAAAGGGCAGCAGGATCCGGAGGAACTCTGGACCGAGGCGCGGACCAGCGGCAGCTTGAGTCTGGCGACCGTCGGGTATGGAATCGGTACCTGGAACCTACTCCAAGGGGATCAGGCCGCGGCCGAGACGATCTACGCAGAAGTCCTCGAGAAAGGGCAACCCTCGTCGTTCGGCTTCATTGCCGCCGAGGCGGAGATGGCGCGCTTGCCAACCGCGGGTCAAGGCAGAATGTGAACCACCAACTGCCGTGATCTCGTGGGGCTCCGATGCTCCCATAGGTAGATTCCCTGCCACGTTCCGAGTACCAGATTTCCGTCTGCGATTGGGATGGAAAGCGAGTTGGCCGTCAAGGCGGTCTTGATGTGAGCCGGCATGTCATCGGGCCCTTCCGCCGTGTGCGTGAAGATGGGGTCCCGCTCGGGTACCAGCCGGTCGAGCCAGGCTTCGAGGTCGCGACGGGCCGAAGGGTCGGCGTTCTCCTGGATGACGAGGCTCGCCGACGTGTGGCGCAGGAAGAGTGTGCAAAGACCCTCGAGTACGGCGGACTCCTGCACCACAGTCGCTACTTCTTGCGTGATCTCGTGAAGGCCAGGGGCGGGTGCGGAAACAGCAATCTTCTGGATCATGCTGGGGAACCTCCTCTGTAAATCGTCTGTTCAGTAACTTATTGATATATATGCATTTAGCGAGATGGATGTTGGTGGTCGAGACCTCCTGGTGTATGGTTCAGAAGAGGTGCTGAACGAGCCGGAATGAGCCGGTCCGGAGGAATAGTTGGAAGGCTGTCGATGTCTGATTGACAGTCGCAAGCGGGTGGAGTCGGACCGCATCCAACTTCACTCGGGGAAGGACGAACCAAGGTGGAATCCATGTTGGAGGACAACACTTCCTCGAGGGCTCCTTGCGTGCCGCAAGACCGTGAAAAGGTGAAGCGACAGGTTCGATGACGCCCATTACGAAGCCTCGCGTGCTGATCATCGATGACGATCCCCAGGATCGTAGCCTGGCGAGTGTCGTTTTGTCTCGTCGCATTCCCAAGGCCCAGATCGTGGAGATCGACGGGGCTCAGACCTTCGCGCGGGAGCTGCGGCGTTCCAACTTCGACCTGGCCATTACCGAGATGCAACTCGCCTGGTCCGATGGCTTCGAGGTGATCGAGTCCCTGCGAGAGGCCAAGGCGAGGGTCCCTGTGGTCGCGTTTACCGATCTCTGCGACGGGGAGATTGTGGTCGAGGGCATGAAGTCCGGACTCGCCGACTTCGTTTTCAAGTCTTCCAAGGGTTACCTGAGGTTGCCGGAGGCAGCAGTCGAAGCCCTGGCGCGAGCGGAACAGGATCTGCTGGTGGCTCGAAGCGAGCCCTGGCTGGGAACGTTGCTGGACCGGGCCAATGTCGGTGCCTTCCGCACGACTCTCGATCAGAGATTGATCGAATCAACCCCCGCCGTGTTGAGGCTCCTCGGAGTCAGGAACGTCCAGGATGCGCTTCGCGTCAGGCTTCCAGAACCGTTCTTCGCCAGCGAGAACACGGAAGATCTCCGGGAGCTGCTCGGCAACGATCGAGCTCTGCAATCTCGAGAGGTCCAGCTGCAGCGCCCAGACGGGGGAAACGTCTGGTTGAGCCTGACCGAGCTGCTCCTCCTGGATGTGGATGACGAGATGGTGATCGACTCCCTGGTTCAGGATGTCAGCCACCTCAAGGCGCGTGAGGACGCCTTTCGTGGCAGAGTCGGAGAGCTGGAGCGATCGAACGCCGACCTGACCGAGTTTGCATACATCGCCTCGCACGAGCTCCAGGAGCCCCTGCGCATGGTGGAGAAGTTCGGCTCCATCCTGGCGGAAGACTTCGGGAGGAAATTGGGGGCAGAAGGTGGCGAGCTACTCGGCTTCGTGGTGGATGGTGCGCGCCGTATGCAGAGCCTCATCGACGATCTCTTGGCCCTCTCCCGCATCAACAGTGAAGGTCAGGAGTTCGAAGAATGCGACCTTGGCGAGCTGGTCGAGCAGGCCATGGTCAACCTGTCCGATCGGCTGGAGGAGAACCAGGTCGAGGTCGAGGTCGAGCCTCTGCCGACCCTCGAGGCGGATGTATCGCAGCTGGTGCAACTGTGGCAGAATCTGTTGTCGAACGCGATCAAGTTCCGGGGGTCGGAAGCGCCTCATATCCGGATCGCGGCTGAGCAAGACGACGGCGAGTGGGTGTTCTCGGTCGAGGACAACGGCGTCGGCGTCGAGTCCGAGGAAGCTGAGACCATCTTCACGATTTTTCGACGACTGCATCCCGATTTGCCTGGCACAGGAATTGGTTTGACGATCTGCAAACGCATCGTGGACCGGCATGGTGGCCGGATCTGGGTCGAGGCGAGCCCGTCGGGTGGCTCGATTTTTCGCTTCACGATTCCGATCCAGGAGGCAGAACACCCGCTGGAAGAAGCCGAAGTCGTCGACATCGATGACACCGTGGAGGCGGAGAGTTGAGCCAGGATCCAATTAGAGTCTTGCTGGTTGAGGACAGTCCTGGGGATGCCCGTCTCGTCGATCGATATCTGAGCAAAGCAGAGCACGCCACTTTCGAGGTCGAACGGTTCGATCGGCTGCGCAAGGGGCTGGACCGACTGCGCCAGGGCGGATTCGATGTCCTGCTTCTCGATCTGACGCTGCCGGACAGCAAGGGGATCGAGACGTTCGACAAGGCTTTTGCCGAGGCGCCGGACGTGCCGATCGTCGTCATGACGGGGATCGACGACACGCAGCTGGCCTTGCGGGCGGTGCGAGATGGCGCGCAGGACTATCTGGTGAAGCGTCAGGTGGACACGGCCCTGCTGGTGCGGTCGATACGCTACGCGATCGAGCGCAAGCACGCTGAAGAGAAATTCAGAGAGAGCGAGGAGCGTTACTCGCTGGCGGTCAATGGCGCCAACGACGGCGTCTGGGATTGGGATCTGAAGGCGGACGAGATCTTCTACTCTCCCCGCTGGAAAGCCATGCTGGGATACAAGGAGAAGGATGTCGACGCCTCCCCGAACGAGTGGTTCAGCCGCGTCCATCCGGACGATGTCGAGCGGCTTCGCAAAGAGATCGAGTCCCACCTCTCAGGCAGGACTGACCATCTCCAGAGTGAGTATCGGATGCGCCACCGCGATGGTGCCTACCGATGGATGCTGAGTCGGGGCGTTGCCCTCAGCAACGAGGCAGGCGAGCCATTTCGCATGGCCGGCTCACTGACGGACATCCAGGCGCGGAAGGTGACCGAGCAGCAGCTATTGCATGACGCCATGCACGACGCCCTGACCGGCCTGCCCAACTGGGCTCTGTTCATGGACCGTCTGGGTATTGCCATTGCCCAGTCCAAGCGGCGCCGGGACCACCGATTCGCAGTCCTGTTTCTGGATCTCGACCGCTTCAAGAATGTCAACGACAGCCTCGGGCACACGATCGGCGATAGGCTGCTGGTCGCCATCTCGAGACGCCTGCGGACGTTCTTGAGGCCCGGCGACACCGTGGCGCGGCTCGGAGGAGACGAGTTCGCGATTCTCGCCAACCCGATCGACGGACCCTCCGATGCCACCAGGATCGCCGAACGTATTCACGAGGAGTTGGGCAGGGCGTTCGACCTCGAAGGTCATGAGGTCTTCACCAGTACCAGCATCGGCATTGCCCTCAGCTTCGGAGAATACGATCGCCCCGAAGATGTCCTGCGAGATGCGGACACCGCCATGTACAGGGCCAAGAGCCTTGGTAAGGCTCGTCACGCCATCTTCGATCAGGACATGCACAAACGGGCGGTGAAGTTGCTGCGACTCGAGACCGACCTGCGCAGGGGGGTCGAGCGGCAGGAGTTTCGGACCCACTACCAACCGATCGTGTCGTTGTTCAGCGGCGAGATCGAAGGGTTCGAAGCCTTGGTGCGCTGGGAGCATCCGGAGCGGGGCCTGCTGCTACCCGCCGACTTCCTGAGCGTGGCGGAAGAAACCGGACTGATCGTGCCGATCGGTTGGGGGGTTCTTCGGGATGCCTGTCTGCAGATCTCCGAGTGGAATCGGAAGTTCGCGCTGGCGAGGCCTCTCTCTGTCAACGTGAATCTTTCGGGACGCCAGTTTCTACAGCCGGATCTGATCGATCACATCCAGGCGGCGCTGGAGGAAGCGAAATTGGAGGCGGAGAGGCTGCGCCTCGAGATCACGGAAGGCATCATCATGGAAGATGCCGATGCGGCAGTGGTGAAACTCGAACAACTCACAGACCTCGGAGTTCAACTGCATCTCGACGACTTCGGTACCGGGTACTCATCGCTCAGCCATCTGCACAAGCTGCCCACCCACACCATCAAGATCGATCGTTCTTTCGTCAGTCGGATGACTGCCACGAACGGTGACGACGAGATCGTGGCTACGATTGTGTCGCTGGCGCGCAGTCTGGGAATGCGCGCTGCGGCAGAGGGGCTGGAGACCGCCAACCAGTTGGAAAGGCTGCGGACTCTCGATTGCGACTATGGCCAGGGTTTCTTCTTCTCGAGGCCTGTTGATCAAGAAGCTGCGGGCCAATTGATCGCCAGCCATCGACGCTGGTAAACCCACAAGACGAGGTAGAACCATGACGAGGCAGACTCTTGGGCTGTTTCTTTGTTTGATCGTGCTCGGTAGCGGAGCAGCGCTGGCAGCGGACTCCTTCGATGAGCTCTTCACAGGCTCGACCCTGCGGCTGGACTTTTTCCATACAGGCACGGCCGAAATGGAGGAGATCAGCCTGGATCGGGTACGTGTCGAGGGACCCTGGCCCGGCAGTCGAACCCAACTCCTCGATCGAACCAATCTGGGCAAGTACCAGTTCGAGATTGTCGATCTGGCGAGCCAGGCAGCACTGTACTCGCGTGGTTTTGCCAGCATCTACGGCGAGTGGGAGACGACCTCTGAGGCGATGAGGGGAGTCGTGCGGACGTTTCCAGAAGCACTTCGATTTCCGGAGCCGAAGCGGCCATTCCAGGTGCGGCTGAGAAAGCGAGGCGCCAACCAGGCATTTGTCGAGATCTGGACACAGACGATCGACCCGGCATCGCGATTCGTGCATCGCGGCGCCGTGCCTCCTCAGACTGTGCTCGCCGTTCTGCAGAATGGGGAATCAGCAGAGAAGGTCGATCTACTGCTCCTGGGCGACGGCTACTCAGCCACCGAGATGGAGAAGTTCGAGACCGACACCCAGCGCTCTGTCGAGGCGCTATTCGCCCTGGAGCCCTTCGCTTCCCGAAAGGCGGACTTCAATGTCTGGGGCATCGCCCCAGCGGCTCCAGAGTCGGGGATCTCTCGGCCTCGCACCGGCGTGTTCCGGAACACGCCCCTCGGCGCCAGCTACAACACCCTCGACTCGGAGCGTTACGTTCTGACTCTGCGGGACAGAGACTGGCGCGACGTCGCTGCGGCTGCTCCCTACGATGCCGTCATGATCCTGGTGAACAGCGACAAGTATGGTGGTGGTGGCATCTACAACCTCTACTCGACGGCGGCTGCGGACTCGGATTTCTTCCCGTATCTGCTGGTGCACGAGTTTGGCCATCATTTCGCCGGCCTGGGCGACGAGTACTACACATCGGATGTCGCCTATGAAGATTTCCAGGGCGAGATGATGGAGCCATGGGAACCGAATATCACGGCTCTGCTCGATCCGGAGGGCTTCAAGTGGGCCGACCTGGTCGCACCTGGGACACCTCTCCCAACGCCGTGGAAGAAGCAAGAGTTCGAGGAGTTATCGCATTCGATCCAGGATCGCCGCCGGCAGCTGCGGCAGGCAGATGCTCCGGAATCGGACCTCGAGCGACTCTTCCGGCAAGAACGAGATCAGATGAGCGCTCTTCTGGCATCCGAGGAGTTCGCCGGCAAGGTGGGGGCCTTCGAAGGCGCCAGCTACCAACCGAAAGGGCTCTTCCGGCCCCAGGCCGACTGCATCATGTTTACCCGCGATGAGGTCGGGTTCTGCGCCGTCTGCGCTCGAGCGATCCATCGGATCATCGATCTGTATTCGCGATAGACAGTGGTCGGCTTCGTGTCGGCAAAGAAAAAGGGCCCCGAATCTTCGGGGCCCTCGAACCGAGTCTCGCTCGGGTGAGATCAGTGGATCTCGATCTTGCGCGGCTTCGCTTGCTCCGCCTTGGCGACCTCGACCGTCAGAAGACCGTCCTTGAAGGACGCTTCGACTTTGGACGAGTCGACGTGCGACGGCAGGCTGAAGGATCGCGAGAAGCTACCGTAGGTGCGCTCGACCCGGTGGAAGTTCTCGCCTTCTTCCTTCTCCTTGAGGTTGCGCTCGCCACTCAGAGTGAGGAGATTCTCCTCGAGGGTGATGCTGACGTCGTCTTTGCTCATCCCCGGCAGCTCGGCCGTGAAGATGAATGCGTTCTCGGTCTCCTGAACATCCACCGGGGGCACCCAGGTGTTTTTCAGGTCTTCGGCCAACCTCTGGCCGAAGAGATTGCCAGCCCAGAACGGTGCCGTGCTGGCGAATCGCTCCATCTCCCCGAAGAAGGGATTCTGAACGGTCTGGGTACGGCGTGGCTGACGACGAACAAGAGTTGCTCTGGTCATGGTTGTCTTTCTCCTTGTGTGGTCTGTTCGATAGTTTCTCGATCTTTCTCCAGGTCTCCAAGTCAAGGCGGCGAGACCTGAGAGGCTCTATTCATTAGTAGTAAACACTGAGATGTGGTCAGTTATTCCGGGATGAATCATTAATATGAGTAGTAAATACTCAGATAAAGTGTTCGAATTCACATCTTCTGTCCCCTCGAGGCAAGCCCCGAGGGGTGTGTCTGCTCGGAATAGCCCTGAAGGGGAGCTCAAGTCCTGGCCTTGAACTCGGATGTCTCGGACAATTGCTGGAAGAGATCCTCTTCCTCTTTCGTCAGTTCCTTGGGAACGACAATGCGGATCTTTGCGTACAGATCGCCGGCAGGTCCTTTCGCCGCGGGAAAGCCCTTTTCTTTGAGACGGATTTTTCTGCCACAGGATGACCCGGCGGGGATCTTTACGGTGACGTCGCCTTCGAGAGTCCGAACCTTCGCCTGGCCACCCAGCGCGGCCTCCCATGGGGTCACTGGCAAGTCGGCGTGCAGATCGTTTCCCTCGAGACGGTATCGGCTGTCGGTTAGGACATCGACGTTCAAGAACAGATGACCACGAGAGCTGTCGCCCATGCCGGCGCCGCCCTGGCCGGGTAGCCTGATCTTCTGTCCTGCTCGAATGCCCTTCGGGATCTTGACACGTAGGGTCTTGTGTCGGCCGGTGGTCGGATCGGTAAGAGTGAGCTCTCTTTCGCCGCCGCTGGCAGCTTCCGCGAGAGTCAACGAGATGCTGGCTTCATGATCGGCTCCGGCCTGGCGGGTTGGGCCGGCCGGGCCCGTCGACCAGGTGGCTCGATGACCGCCCTGACCCGGTCCCCCAAAACCACCTCCAAAGAGCATGTCGAAAAAGGAGCTGAATCCCTCACCTCCATAGTCGAAGCCTCGCCCACCTCCGCCGCCGCCGGACGTGAACACGGTATACATGTCCTCGAACCCTGGTGGGGGAGAGCCGGTCTGCTGGGCCTGCTTCCAGTTCGAGCCGAACTGGTCGTACTTGCCCCTCTTCTCTTCGTCCTTCAGGACTTCATGCGCCTCGTTGATCTCCTTGAACTTGGTCTCGGCTTCCGGCGCCTTGTTGACGTCAGGATGGAACTTTCGCGCCAGTTTGCGGTAAGCCTTCTGAATGTCGCCCTGAGAGGCGTCTTTGGCCACCCCGAGAGTGGCGTAGTAGTCCTTGTAGTCCAAGATGTCTCCTTAAGCGTTCTCGGTCTGGCGAAAACGCTGATTCTTGATGTCCTGCAAGCAGATCCTAGCGTTTTTTGCGAGGTTGAACCTGAATATCTTAGTGGCTAATCCTCATATCTAGTAAACCACCAAAACGACGGTTTCATTCCAGGATCTTGAAAGACTCCTGAAAAACGGGTGGCACCCTGGAAATACCGGGTGGCGCCGGTGGGTGGTTCGAGGGCACAAGAAAAGGGGACGCGTGTTGCACGCGTCCCCTTTTCGAGTGATCGTTGTCTTACTTCCCTGAGAAATCAGGGTGCTTCTAGATCGAAGGCCTCGTAGTTCTTGGCAATCCATCCCGTCCATTTCTCCGGAACCTCTTCCAGCGGGAAGATGGCCTGAACGGGACAGGCATCGATGCACAGCCCACAATCGATGCACTCCTCGGGATGAATAAAGAGTGCCTCCCATTCATCTTTGTCGTAGATGCAATCAACAGGGCAGACATCCACGCAGGCGGTGTCCTTCGTTCCGACACAAGGCTCCGCGATGATGTGGGTCATCGATTGAATCCTCCTCTAGCTCAGGACGAAGCCATCATCGGCCCGACCGGACTCTATTATACTGACCCACTCGGAGCGCTCAACCAGAAAATCAGAGAAGATCTGACCGGGAACTGCCGATTCCGAATTAACCTGTGCCTCGATGATGGATTCGATTCTCTCTCCGCTGGCGTCGCGCGAACTGATCGTCGTCACCGGCAAAGGTGGTGTGGGCAAGAGCGCCGTATCCGCTGCTCTCGGTCGGCATCTGGCCTCGGTCGGGCGGCAGACCCTGATTCTGGAAATCGACCCCCGTGAAAACGTCCATCAGATGCTGGCGGCGCCTCCATCGGGTGGTGAGATCGTCCGAGTGGAAGCGAATCTCTATCTGCAGCACCTGCAGCCTCGCACAGTCGTCGATCAGCTCGTTCGAGAGCGGGTGAGAGTCGATTTCCTGACGAAGCGGGTGCTGGACAGCCCGGTTTATCACCACTTCTCAGAGGGAGCGCCCGGGCTCAAGGAACTGGCTGTTCTTGGGCACTCGCTCTTGCTGGTCCAGGGCAAGGTGCCGGACGCTCCGCCAATCGACGTCGTTATTGTGGATGCGCCGGCTACCGGGCATGGTGTCGCTTTGCTCAGGGCCCCACGCCTGGTCTCCGAAGTCATTCGACAAGGTCCCGTCGCCAGCATGACGAAGGAAGTCGCTGAGCTCGTTGCCGATCCTCGACGCTGCGGCGTGGTCGTGGTAACCCTGGCTGAGGAAATGCCGGTAACCGAAGCGCTCGAACTACGCGCCGATCTGCACAGCGCCGTCCAGCGGGAGCCCGATCTCTTGGTTGCCAATGGCCTCTATCCGCCAGTTCCGGTTGGAGCAGGGGAGAGCCACGACGACGAGGGTGCGCGCCGTCTTTGGTATCGGCGAAGAAGACTCAACGATACCGAGCTCGAGCGGCTGAAGAGGCACTGGTCAGGGCCACGAGTGGAGGTACCCTTGTTTCCGTTGGACCGTGGCCCTGCGCTTGTGTCGGAGATCGAAAGGGAACTGTCGCGATGATCGAAACATCGTGGCCGCCGTTGATCATCGTCGTCGGTGCGGGAGGGGTGGGCAAGACGACCTTGGCGGCGTCGCTGGGCCTGCTCTCGGCAGAGCAGGAGGAAGAGACGTTGGTGATGACCTTCGACCCATCCCTGCGACTCAAGGATGCCCTTGGAGTTGGAGACGAGGCGAAGGGCGAGGAGGTGGAGGTCACGAGCCATCTCTGGGCCAGCCTGTTGGACGCCAAGCAGACCTTCGATCGGCTCGTGGCTCGCTACTCACCCGACGACCGGGCTAGGGACCGGATCCTTCACAACCGCTACTACAACCACCTGGCCGGTGGCTTGGCGGGGATTCTGGAGTACATGGCGGTCGAGCGTCTTTTCGAGGTCTCGGAGTCGGGTCGATTTCGACGGATCGTCCTCGACACTCCACCGACACGACAGGCTCTGGACTTCCTCGAGGCGCCGACTCGCATTGTCGATTTCTTGGACAGTGGCGCTCTACGGCTCGCGCTTCGACCGTGGTTCGATGCCCAGGGCCAGTTGCGGCCGACGGCGAAGCTGGGACGCTTGGGACGACGATTCGAGAGCTACCTCGACGAGGTCGTGGGCCTCGACCTCCTGCGGGAAATGGTCGAGTTCTTTCAGGCCTTTGCCCCTCTGTTCGACGGCTTTCGAGAGCGGGCCAGGCAGGTCGAGGTACTGCTTCGTTCTCCAAGCACGCTCTTTGTGCTCGTGGCTGGCCCTGGAGAAGAGAAGATTCCGGACGCGCTCTTCTTTGCGCGGCGGCTTCGAGACACCGGCTACACCCTGGGGCCGATCGTGGTCAATCGGATGCATCCTGCAGTCGAGGGCTACCAGCCTCGAGCGGCTGCTGGTGGCGGTCAGATCGATGGCCTGGAGCTATTCCACTGGCTCGGCGAGCGTGACGATCGTGGCTTCCGAGAGCTCGGCCAGCTCGTCGGAGTGGACCACCCATTGGTTGGTCTGCCTCTCCTGGAGAACGAGCCTTCCGACATCGAAACGCTTCATCAACTGGCGGAACAGTTCCGGCGTCGTCTTCGAGAGGCGGTCGAGACCCACCGGGCCGTGTCTTGAACTGAGCTTTGCGGGCCGAAGGTTGCCGCAGTGCGGTATGCTCTTGACTGTAATGCCGCAGTGCGGTATAAATCGGTTGAACGAGTGCCCAGGCCTCGCCCTCGAGCCGATGAGCTCGGGCTCAGGTCTGTGCGTCGAGCCAACGGGAGCCAGTCATGATTCGAGTCGTCAAGCGCTATGAGAGTCGCAAGCTGTATGACACCGAGGAGAGCCGGTACGTCTCGCTGGATGAGATTGCGGTGTGGGTTCGCGACGGCCAGGAAGTGCAGATCATCGACAACAGAAGCTCGCAGGATGTGACGGCTCAGACCCTGACTCAGATCATTCTCGAGGAAGGGCGCAACGGCAGGTCCAGCATTCCTGCCGACGTGCTGCGGGACCTGGTGCGCTTCGGTGAGCGAACCCTGACCAGTGGAGTCGAGCACGTGCAGCAGAGCATGGACAAGATGGTCAAGGCCTCGATCGATCGCCTCGGCCCGGTGCGACAGGCGAGGGAAGAGATGACTCGACTGCGGTCGCGACTCGAAGAATTGGAGGAGTCCCTGGCCGAGCTGGAAGCCTCTGGCGTGGTGGAAGAATCGGATCTGAAGACTCTGCAAGACACGGCTCCGCCGAAGAAGGCGGCAACGAAGAAGACGACCCCGGCGAAGCAGGCGAAATAGCAGGTCGAGACCGAAGACGAGCTTCGGGTCTGCACGAGGGGTTGCAGGCTGATTTGAAGAACCCAGTGATTCAGCAGACACAGGAGATTGGCAGATGACCAAGAAAAGCAAGTCGGATATCCAGAATGAGGTGGTGCAGTCGGCCCAGAAGATTTGGCTCGCGGGAATCGGTGCCATGGCGACTGCCGAAGAGGAGGGCTCGAAGCTCTTCAACTCGTTGGTCAAGAAGGGCGAGTCCTACGAGGTCCGAGGCAAGCAGCGAGTCGACGAGGTCAAGGCTCGGGTCGAAGAGGTTGTCGGCAAAGCCGAGGGCTCGTTCGAGAAGCTGGGCGATGCCTTCGATGAGAAGGTGGCTGACGCGATCCAGCGCCTCGGGGTCCCCAGTCGCAACGAGATCACCAAGCTCACGAAGAGTGTCGAAGAGTTGACCGTGAAGGTCGATCAGCTCAAGGCGACCCCTCCAAAGGCGACCTCTCCAAAGAAGACCCAGGCCAAGAAGACGACCACAGCGAAAGCCAACTAGAAGGGCGAGCCTAGATGGCGAAGCCCAAACAGGGGAGTGGCCAGGCCGAATGTGGAATCGGTCTGGCCCTGGCAGGTGGTGGTCCCACCGGCGCGATCTATGAGCTTGGAGCCCTGCGAGCTCTCGAAGAAGGCGTCGAAGGGCTGAACCTCAACGATCTTTGCGTCTACGTGGGAGTCAGCGCAGGCGCTTTCATCGCTGCGAACATCGCGAACGACCTGACCACGACCCAGATGTGTCGGGCCGTGCTCAAGTACGAACCCGGCGACAACCCCTTCGTGCCGGAGACGTTCCTGACGCCTGCCATGGGTGAATGGCTTCGGCGGGGAGCCTCGTTACCCAGACTGTTCGTTGAATCCCTCTGGAAGTACGCTCGCAACCCCATGGATCTGACCGTACTCGAGTCGCTGATGCACCTTTCGAGGGCCCTGCCAGTCGGGCTCTTCGACAACGAGCCGGTCGCGGAGTACATAGAGAAGATTCTCGAGAAACCGGGCCGATCGAACGACTTTCGCCAGCTCGACAAGAAGCTGATCTTGGTGGCTGCCGATCTCGACTCGGGGCAGGCGGTTCGTTTTGGTGAGCCAGGGATGGATGACATCCCGATCTCCCTCGCCGTGCAGGCGAGCACCGCCCTCCCAGGACTCTATTCACCTGTCGAGATCGACGGGCGCCATTACGTGGACGGCGTTCTGCTCAAGACGATGCACGCCTCGGTAGCTCTGGATGCCGGGGCGCAGCTGCTGTTCTGCCTGAACCCGATCGTGCCCGTGGATACAGCGCAAGCGGTGGAGGAGGGCGTGATGAGGCGAGGCAAGCTGATCCATCGTGGCTTGCCGACCGTCCTCTCCCAGGCTCTTCGCACGGTCATTCGTTCGCGCTTGGGTGCTGGATTCGAGACCTACCAGAGCAAGTATCCCGATGCGGACGTCTTTCTCTTCGAGCCGCCGTCCGACGACTACAAGATGTTCTTCACGAATGTGTTTGCATTCTCGTCGCGAGTCCTCATCCTGGATCATGCCTATCGAGCCATGCGCCGCCAGTTGCTGGAGCGACAGGAGAAACTCGGACCCGTCCTCGAAAGACATGGCATGAGGCTGAGAGTCGACTTCCTCGACGGCGAGGAACGCAGCGTATGGGACAGTGTCGGGTGGCAGGACCGCCGGGGTCCACACGGAGTGCTGAACCGCCTGGCGAGGGCCTTGGACCGACTGGATGAAGAAGTCGAGCAGCGAGCGTCTTGAAGTCAGGCTAGTCCTTGCGCCTGAGAGCAAGGATGATTCCAGCACCAATGAAGGTGGCCCACACCGGCCAGGGTCCGTTCGAAGCCGCGACGATAGCGCCGGCCACCAAACAGGAGCCGGCGAGCACCGTTCCCCGGATTCCAGCAAACGGGTTCTCCGGCTCTCGTTGTGTGGCCTGCTCTAGGACCTTCAACCCTTCAGTGATCAACATCGGTGCCTTGATGAGGGCGTCCACCAGGTCCGGAGCGCCCCGCATGGTTTCCTGGGCAATGCGCACGGGGCTGAACTGGTTGATGAAGATCTGGTTGATGTGAGACCGCGAGACTTCGGCGACGTTGAAGCCCGGATTCAGAATATGGCCGACCGCCTCGAACGTCACCATGGCCTTGACCATGAGGACCATTTCCACCGGTAGGTACATTCTGTATTTCGCGGCTCGCCCCACCGACTCCATGATGAGCTGAGCGATCGAGAAGCCCTCGAAGGTGGAGTCCCGCTGCCATCTTCGACAAATCTCCTCGACATCCTGACGAAAGCCCTTCCGGTCGCTGCCGCGGCCGCCCTCGGCGATCGATGCCAGGAACCGGGCGGCATTGGCGGCGTCACCCATGACCAGGCAGTAGTAGTAGTAGAGGAGAGTGCGCCTCAGATCATCGTCGAATCGGCCGACCATCCCGAGATCGATGAAGCCCGCCTTGGGGCCGGGCAGAACCAGGAGATTGCCAGGGTGCAGGTCGGCGTGAAAGAAACCAAAGCGGTAGAGCATGCGAATGATCGCCGAGGCGCCGATGACGATGATCCGATCGCGCTCCTCGAGGCTCAAGGCCTGCACGGCGGCACTGTTGGGTGGAAGGCCCGGGAGGAACTCCATAACCAGCAGACTCTCTGACGTGAACTGGCGGTAGATCTTCGGGAAGACGACGTCGGGCCTATCCTTGAAGTTGGCTGAGAAAGTCTCTGCGTTTTCTGCCTCGTTCCGTAGATCGACCTCTTTGAGTGTGTAGACGCAGAATTCGCGAATCATGCGCTTGGGCTGATACTGGGACAGAAAGATCTGGAGGAAACTGCCGAGGATTTTCAGCAGTACGACATCCTGTCGAACGGTCTCCCGAATCCCCGGCTTCACCAACTTGAGAACGACCGAGTCACCGTCCAAAGTGGTGGCGCGGTGTGTTTGCCCGATCGAGGCCGAGCCCATTGGGATCGGCGCGATCCACGTGAACAGTTCGTCCACAGGTCGGCCCAACTCTTCGGAGACGAGCTCGACATAGCGCGGAAACGGTAGCGCGGGCAATCGCTCGAGGAGGTTCTTGAGCTCGTCGGTGATCTCTAGCGGCAGGACATCCTCTCGCAACGCGAGAATCTGGCCCAGCTTGACGTACGTCGGGCCCAGAGCCTCGAGGCGTTTTCTGAGCTGCACAGGGAACGGCAGCCGAACGAGCTTTCTGTTGACGAAAGGGTAGGTCACAAAAGAGGTCAGTCGCAGGCTCCAGAACTTGAAGCCATGACGCTGTCCCCTTGGTCGGCTGCGAACGTAGGCGGTCAGGCCGCCAAAGGTCAGTCCGAGCAAATGTCGATAGATGGTGAACAGCCGCCGGACCAGGCTCTTGTGCCGCACCTCGACGTAGAGCTCGAACTGCTTGTCGGCAGACGCCGCCGGCGCACCCGTGGTCACAGGCGGTTCGGGAACGACGGTCTGGGATGAGGGCTTGGACATGGCTCCGAGTTGGCGAACCCCAACCGCGCAGCGCGCTAGGGCCGCATTCACCTGCTGATCATATTGTCACATCCCCAGGCGACGGAGCGGTGAGAAGGACGCCTCAGTCCAGGGCTTTGATGAAAGAGTCGGCTTGCAGTTCTGGCTATTCGAGCCAGAGTGCGACCTCTCCGACATCGACATCGACATCGATGCGGGCCTCCCCCTGCCCTTGATCCCAAAAGACCTCGCTGCCAACCAGGAAGGAGCGGCGATCCGAAACGCCCTCGGCGACCCCGAATAGTGTTGCCTCTCCGACCTTGACCTCCAGGCTGACGTCTTTGACACTCGCCACAGGCTGCCAGATCTTGACTTTGCCAACTCCCATATCGATTCTGAGATCGTTCACCACGCCATGAACCTTGACGTCTCCGACGCCGATGTCGAGCTCGAGATCCGCCGAGCGCGGAACGATCAGGGTTCCTTCGACCTCGACCTTGGCGGATTGCCATTGCGAAAGGCCCTTGAGCTCGACGACGAATCGCTGGGCCGTCGAGCTCGAGACGAGCTCGATCTCGGACAGAATATCGGCACACTTCTGCTGCCAACGACAGCTGACCAGCAGATCAGCCTGGACCTGGTTGCCGTCAGCGACTTCGAGGCGTAGATCGGCAACAGGCAGCTGCAGTCGCACCTTCTGACCGGCCTCGGTCTCGAACGTCCTGGTGAGCTCACCGAGGCCATCTGCCGCCACACCAGAGACTGTGGCCAGTATCCAAAGGATCGACAACGGTAGCCTCTTCATGAAAGTCTCCTTTTCGACTGTGACGATAGTAGCGGATGTCGACCGTTGCGTGCCGCCTCCGGCGGCCTGGTTCTGGACGAATTGTGGCTGGGGTCGGTAGAAACGGTGGCCCGCATTCGGGTAGCCTTCACTCAGGAACGAGACCATGACCAACACGATCATCAACGGTATGCAGTGGGGTGACGAGGGAAAGGGAAAGATCGTCGATCTTCTCTGCCCGGCATTCGATGTTGTGGTGCGCTATCAAGGAGGCGACAACGCCGGTCACACCGTCAAGTTCGAGGACCGGCACTTTGCCTTGCACCTGGTGCCATCGGGCGTACTCCACCCCGAGACGCTTTGCGTTCTGGGCAGCGGAATGGTGATCAACCCCGACACGTTGTTTCGCGAGCTCGATGGTCTCATCGCAGCTGATGTGGACTTTGAGGGTCGCTTCTTCGTTTCGAAACGGGCCCATTTGGTTCTTCCCCTGTATCCGATTCTGGACCAGGCTCGCGAAGCGGCCATGGGGAAGGCTCAGATTGGCACCACCGCTCGCGGTATCGGCCCTGCCTACGAGAACAAGATCACCCGTTTCGGCGTCAGGATGGGTGACCTGATCACGTCGACGTGGGAAGGTCGCGTCGAGGCCCAGGTCGACCGCCTCGGACGCGAGATCTTGGCGCTCGGCGGGGAGGTGCCGGAAGCTCAGGACGTCGTGTCGCACTGCCGGGGTTGGGTCGATCGGCTGCGTCCTCTCATGGCCGACACCGAGTCGCTTCTCAACGGCTGGATCGGAGAAGGCAAGAACCTTCTGTTCGAGGGTGCGCAGGGGGCGCTTCTGGACGTAGATCATGGGACGTTCCCCTACGTTACGAGCTCGAGCCCGACCGCTGGGGGTGCTTGTACGGGTAGCGGGGTGCCACCGACGAAGATCGACGGCGTGATCGGCGTGCTCAAGGCCTACACGACGCGAGTTGGAGGAGGCCCGTTCGCAACCGAGCTCCTGGATGCTACGGGGGAACAGCTGCGGGATCGGGGCAACGAGTTCGGAACCACCACAGGCAGGCCCCGCAGGTGTGGCTGGCTCGATCTGGTGGCGGCCGGTCATGCCAGGATGCTGAGTGGCGTCGACTGCATAGCCCTGACCAAGCTGGACGTTCTCGATGGTCTCGAAGAGATCAAGGTCTGCCTGGGATACCGGATCGACGGCGAGGTCGTGAAGACCTTTCCTCCCTCCTTGGAGCTACTCGAGAAGGTCGAGCCGGTCTACGAGAGTTTCTCCGGTTGGACCGAAAGCACGGTTGGGACACTGGAGTTCTCCGATCTCCCACAGGCCGCCCAGCAGTACGTTTCGTTCATCGAGGAGCAGCTCAGCGCTCCGGTTGGAATCGTCTCTACCGGGCCACGGCGCGAAGAGACCATCGTCCGAGGAGGGGAGACTCTTTCGAGGCTCACCGCCGGAGGCTTGGCAGAGGTGGTCGAAGCGGCCGCTGAGGTCGAGCCGAAGCCTCGAGCTTGAAATCTCCCCATTTATTACCTGATCGACACGTGTACGAGAAGATCTTCCAGCGAGCCGTCTTTCCCGTTCTGGATCGACTGAATCGAACCGAAATCTCGAAGGTACTCGCCTTTCTCGGTGAAACGGAGTCGTGCTCCGAATCCGAGCTTCGGGGCCTGCAAGATCGGAAGCTCTCGGAGATTCTCAACTGGACTCGGGAGAACAGTGGGTTCTACAGGGATTTCTGGGCAAGCGCGGGCCAGGATCGACGCGCCAGCTCGGACTATCCCGAGCTCGATGGTCTTCCGGTTGTCACCAAGGATGACTTGCGGGGGGCTGCGAGTCAGTTCCCTCTGCCGGCCTACAAGGGCAAGGTTCTCGAGATCAGGACCAGCGGTTCCACCGGAACGCCGACCCAGTTTCTGCGATCCCAGGAGCAGGAGAGTTGGTTCTGGGCGACCCGGATGCGAATCTGGCAGTGGGCCGGCTATGAGCTTGGTGAGCCCTATCTGGCACTGAATCTCAACAAGCGGGACAAGTGGTCCAAGCGGGCGCAGGACCTGCTCTTTCGATGCACCTATCTGAGCTACAACGCCGAGAACCTGGACTCACGGGGTGTTTTGGAGGCGCTGAAACGAAGTGGCGCCGTGCACATCAATGCCTTTGGCTCGACGCTTCATCTGCTAGCCCGCTATATGCGGGACAACGGTATCGAGAATCCCGGGGTTCGAGTCCTGACCACGACCGGGGACAATCTCTCTCGAGACCACCGGGAAGATATCGAGACGGCCTTCGGAGTGCCGGCGATCGACTACTACGGTGCTGGGGGAGAGGGCGCTCATCTGGCTTCCCAATGCACCCAGGCCGATCGGTACCACCTACATGTCGAGAACTCAGTCGTGGAGATCCTGCGCGACGGTCGTCCTGCCAAGCCTGGAGAGATGGGCTCGGTCGTCTTTACCCAGCTCGACAATCGAGCCATGCCGCTGGTGCGGTACGACGTCGGCGATCTGGCTACCGTGAGTGACGGGCAGCCGTGTCCCTGTGGGCGGGCTCATCCGACGATCAGCGGAATCAACGGCCGAGCCTGTGACGTAATCCTGACACCTCGTGGCGGTGCCCTGCTGCCGCAGTTCTTCTTCATCGGGCCTTTCAAGTTGCTGGACAATCTACGTGGGTACCAGGTCGTGCAGGAGGAGCTGGACCGATTGGTCGTGAAGCTGGTCGCGGATCCAGGTTGCGACAAGCCTGGCGCCGAGAGAGCGATCCGCGAGTACATCTCCAAAGCTGCCGAAGGGTCGTTGCAGATCGATTTCGACTGGGTCGAGGAGATACCGCTCAGCGGTCTTGGCAAACCGAGGCCAGTGATCTCCAAGCTCTCCGCGGGTAGTCAGCAGGGCTCTTCCGAACTGGGGTCTTGAGCCACCGTCGGGCCTTCCATATACTGACCGTCCAGGGCCGTTAGCTCAGTTGGTAGAGCCGCGGACTTTTAATCCGAAGGTCGTAGGTTCGATTCCTACACGGCCCACCATCTAAGCTCCTTATAATCAGTCACTTGCGATGGTTCTGAGACACATCTTTCGGCGCCGCTCGGTAGCTGTGACACTCTCTTGGCACACTTGGCGCTGCGGAGCCAAGTCCAAGGTGGGGTCCAAACGGCTGGCGTGCAGGTGCGAGTACGGACCATGACGGGATCCTAAATCTGTAAGACCTCGGAGTGTTGGTCCGCGTACGACTCGATTCGTTACATTGCCGGCCCCAGATACCGGTCCAGCCAGTAGAGAGTTCCCTTGATGAACTCGTTCCGGGGCGGAATGTGATCGGTGTCGAAGAGCAGCAACTCTTTGTGCTCCGGCGGCGGTGTGCCCAGGAGGTCGAACATCGGCCGAATCGATTTTTCGAGCGGCAGGAGCATGCTCGTTCCACTCGCCGGAACCCAGGATCTTGAGCCCTGTGGAATCGACGACCAGGTCCACCTGGACGCGCCGCTTGAGTACATCGAATAGGGAAGATTCGTCCTGGAAGGCTATTTATGAACGGGTCGGCCGAGTTTTGGGAGGACGGGAATGCTGCCAGAAACTTCGGAAAAGACGGGGATTCGTTGAGCGGATGAGTTTACGATAGGCATAGGGGTCGAGCACGCTGGAAATCAGTTGTCAGGATGATTAATTGCGCATCACACGATCAGTGCTGGTGGTTACAGGAGAGTGGGGAATCTCTTTTCGAGGCCTGAATCCCCTGAGGAGCTGCGGCGAGATTCTGGGATTCCTTGCCAGGGCGAACTCGTGGAGCGGGGATAGGAAGGCCCACCCATCCACCAGCACCGTCCGAGCCCCGCGCGCACGGCGCCCTTTTCTGGTCTTCCACCTCAACATCCTGGGCCTCAAGAGCGAGCCGCAGGAAAGTGGGGACGACGGGTGAGCCTGTGGATGACACGCTCGGTTTTCGAGGAGCTGGTTGCCGAGGCCCTCGAACTCCTGCCGGACGAATTCGGCAAGGAGCTCGACAACGTCGCTGTCGTAGTCGAGGACGAGCCGGACGCGGAAGCCCTCGCCGCCGCCGGTCTGGACCCGGAAGAAGACGATCTCTTCGGGCTCTATCAAGGCATTCCGCTCACCGAGAGGGACTCTTTCTACTCCGCACTCCCCGATCGGATCGCCATCTACCGCCTCCCCATCCTCCGAGCCTGCCGCAGCCGCCGCCAGGTGATTCGCGAAGTTCGCGACACGGTCGTTCACGAGCTCGGCCACCACCTTGGGATGGAAGAAGAAGACATGCCCTTCTAAACGACTTCGGAACCCAGGCCGGCTCGGCGCCAGAGACGATTCTGGCAAGCTCTTCGAGCCAATCTGCGCAGGGTTGGGGAGCTCTGTTGGACGGCTTCGATAAAAGCGAAAACACTGATTGTCTTTTCTGTCTTGATGCATCTCCGCTGATTCCGTACCGTGTTCCTAGGTAGGCCGGGTTGGAGCCGACACGGAGTACGATGACGCGGGCAAGGCGAGACGATCTCCAACGCGGCGGCGATCATTCTGGTGCCGATCGCGTTGAGCCTGGGCGGCGGCATGGGGGTTGATCCGCGACCGTTTGTAGTGGCGGTATGTTTTGCGGCCTCTGCCGCCTTCATGACGCCGATGGGCTATCAATCAACCCTGATGGTCTATGGACCCGGGGGCTACCATTTTCTGGGCTTCATTCGAGTCGGTGCTCCGCTGAACTGCATCTTCTGGATCGTCGCGACGCTTATGATCCCCTTATTCTGGGCGTTCTAGGAAGGACGGTTCACGAAACTACCAGTATCTTTGGATTATGAGTCATATGAGCGCAAGAAAGTCCCTGGGGAGGGGATTCCTCATCGCAACAGGCACTCTCAGCGTGGGAGTGGGAGTCGCAGGAATCTTCCTCCCGCTCTTGCCGGCGACACCGTTCTTCCTGGTTGCGGCCGCTTGTTATGTCCGGAGTTCAAAGAGGCTCTATGGTTGGCTGCTGACGAACAGGGTTACCGGAAGCTACATCGCGAACTACTGGGCGGGAAACGGAATCCCAGCGAGAGCGAAGGCTGTGTCGATCTGTGTTCTCTGGATCACACTGGTCATCTCTGCGTTGATGGTCCAGATCTGGTGGGTCTGGCTCATCCTGGGCTCCGTGGCTGTAGGCGTTCCACTCTTCATCCTTTCTCTGCCAACCCTCGAGGAGGAAGCGGTTCGCCGCCTCTAGGTTTCAACCTCGCGGGCAGCGTCGCAGATCGCCTGAACAGCCGGATGCTCTAGCTGTCGCTCGACGGTGACCGCGTAATAGCGTGCCCGTGTACCCTCTAGCGAGCCCAAGCAGTCGACACCAGCCTGTCACTTTTCTAGCCGTCTTCAAGGATCACGGCGATATTTCGGTCGGCAACATCGTTGGCTCCAACATCTTCAACCTCGACTTCATTCCCGGAGGCTGCGCTGCAGTCCGATCGCACCCTTGCATTCAGTACGAACCACTCAGCTGGTTGCATGGCCGTCCAGAAACCGGAAGGCACGATCGATCTCTTCGTGGCTGCCCACCAGGACCAGACAATCGCCGCGCTCCAGGCATAGGTCGGACGATGGGTTGGGATGCGCCTGCTCACCGCGCACCACGGCGATCACGCTGGTCCCGGTCTCCTGCCGCAGACCGAGCTCTCTCAAGGTACGCCCGTCCGCGCGACCCTTTGCCGCGATGCGGTAGATGTCGGTTGTACCGGCCTCTAGAGCCTCGAGGACGGCTTCAAAGGCCTGGCCTCGCGGGGCGCTCCGCAGCATCCGGTAGGCCTCGCCGCGCAGGGCCCGCGTCTCGGCGCGTACTACGTTGCGCGGTACGTGGTAGGCCGCCAGGACGCGGGTGAAGATCTCGATTGCCGACTCGAACTCCTCGGCCACGACCTGATTCGCCCCGGCCCCGCGGAGGTCCTCGATCTCCTTGAACTTGTGTGTGCGGACCACGATCTCGACGTTCGGCGAAAGCTGGCGGGCCGCTTTCAAAGAGCGAATCACGGCGCTGAAGTCGGAGATCGCGAAAACAATCATCCTAGCGCCTTCGACGCCGGCCCGCTCCAGTATCTCTTTTCGCGTCGCGTCGCCAAACAGGACCGGCACGCCATCACCGCGTGCGCGGCGTGCCGCATCCGGGCCCAGCTCCACCACCAGGTAGGGGATGTGGGTCTCGCCCAAAATCCGGGCGAGCAAACTGCCGTTCATGCCGTAGCCGACCACGACCACGTGGTCGGAGAGTGCCGGGTCCCGCATCGAGCCCTCGCCGGAGCGCGTGCGCCCCCACGCGGCGATGCGGGTGCCTACCGCCGGTGCGATGTGTATCAGAATGGGCGTCAAGGCGACGGTCAGAACAGCTGCCACCAGGAGAATCTGGAACCGGTCGCCCTGCAGCAAGCCGTGCGCACGGCCGACCTCCATGAGGACAAAGGAAAACTCGCCGATCTGGGCCAGGCCGATGCCGCAGACCACGGCAATGCGGCTGGTGAATCCGGCCAGCTTGAGCGCCGCCACCGCCACAAGTGCTTTGCCAACGACCAGCAGCACGACCAGCCCGGCGAGGACCGGCAGTTTGGTCATCGCGAAGGGCAGGTCGACCAGCATACCGATGGAGACGAAGAAGATGCTGGCGAACAGGTCTCGAAACGGGCCGATGTCTGCGATCACTTGATGGCTGTACTCGGTTTCGGCGACCAGCACGCCGGCGAGGAACGCACCCAGAGCCAGCGAGAACTCCAGACGCGCCGTGAACCAGGCCATGCCGAGGCAGGTGGTCAGGGCACCGAGGACGAAGAGCTCTCGGATGCGAGTGCCGGCGATGATCCGCGTCAACTGCCGTATCAGGACGCGGCCCAGGAAGAACACCAGACCCACCGCCGCCAGCCCGCCACCGAAGCGCAAAATCAGGCCGGAGGCGGAAGCCTCGATCGAGCCCGCCAGAATCGGGGTCAGGGCGATCATGGGCACGATCAACAGGTCCTGAAGGAGCAGCACGCCCAACACGACTCTGCCCTGTGGCGTAGTCGTCTCGCGCCGCTCGTGGTACTCCTTGAGGACCACCGCGGTACTCGACAGGCTGACCACGAAGCCTATGAAGAGCGCGTGGGCCAGCGGCAGCCCGAAGACGATGACGATCCCCATGGTCAGCCCGGTCGTCAGAGCCCACTGCAGGGAGCCGCCGACCAGAAACGAGCGGCCTAGGGTTCTCATCTCGGCGGAGCTGAGCTGCAGCCCGATGACGAACAGCAGAAGAACCACGCCGATCTCGGCGAACACCTCGACCTGCTCGGTCTCCGGTACCAGGGCCAGGCCGGAGGGCCCTATGAGGATGCCGCTGATCAGGAAGCCGACTACCGGCGGTATGCGCAGGCGGGTGGAGAGCAGTACCACCGCGACGGCGGCAGCGAGGACAATTACGGCTTCGGAGAGGAACTCTACGGTCTCCATCGGTCCATAGTATGGCGGAATATCAGAGGGCGCTTCCAGCGTCAGCCTTTCCCCGAGGCGACCGACGCCAGTCAGCTTGTTCGCCTGATGGGAGGTCTGGACGGCCCGAAAAGGAGGACCGACGCCGTCTCTGTGAGACGAACTCGAGGGCAGACATAGATGACATCCGCCAGGTGCGTCAAGAGCTTCCGCTTGAAGTCCCTCAATCGCCCGTAGTCAGCACCGAACTGGGTCTGAAGCCCTTCCCAGGGTATGAGAATACGGTTTCCGCAGATAGCCCATGCGGTAGGGTGAGCCAAGCGTAGATGTCGAGGGCCAGCGGAGAGGCCTTGAGAGCCCGGAAAGCGCGTATGTCGACGGGAACGGCGTTGGCAGTGATCTCCCGGAAGAACTCATCGCTGAGAGTGATCGTCAATTTCCACCAGGGACCTTGAGCCGGGTCGGGAGGCGACCAATCAAGGTGGTCCTCGTGGGCAATGGTGTAGCCGAGGCACTCGACCCGGCCCGGAGCCTCGTTTGAGTTCGTGCATCGGATCGAGGTTGAGAAGAGTCGGTGAAGCTGATCGCGCAGGCGCCGGGCCATGCCGCGTTTGCCCGTGACTGGAGTCAGATTCAGCTTCTGCATAAAGGTGCTGAGTGTCGGGCCGAGGTGGAGCTCGGGGCTCTTGGTGCGCAGGGCTTCGGTGTTCAGCCAGGCGAGAACGAGCCGGGGATAGGATCCGTACCGCAGGCCTACAGATGGCGGGGCAACCAGATGAAGCGAGTAGCGGTGGTTGACGCGCTCAAACTCGTTCGTTCTCGGCCTGCTGTGGGGGAGAGTGGCCTGGACGAAGATCCGAGCCATGAAGCCGATTCCGTGTCACACTCTTGACACTCCACTGGCGGCCAATCGGGGACAAATGGGGACAAATGAGAACAAGAGGCCTCATCGCAAGCCTTTGAAAATACGGTCCTTATTGGTCCTGGATGGTCCTGACTGGGACAGTTGTAAGAGACTTTTAATCCGAAGGTCGTAGGTTCGATTCCTACACGGCCCACCATTCGTCATCCTAGTAAACCACTAAAACTATAGACTTTACTTAGCAGATCTGAGTGATCTGAGAGTAGAGTCTTGTGGGGGATTTGCGTCTTTGGGGGCAAGTCAGGGTCTAACAGGGACTGGGCCTACCCCCGGGGGCTAGAAAGAAAAGGCCGGGCGCGAGGCCCGGCTGTGTTTGGAACCAGAAGAAGTGTTAGGCAAGCCCAGACGTCGAAGCCTAGGGCTCCGCTCATTGCGTTCCTACTAGGGCAATCGCCACATCGTGAAGGGGCCGCCAACAGCGGCCGGTTCGCCACCGGAAGTAAAGGGTGTCATCATGTCGAGTCCCAGAATCTGCACCTCGTAGTCACCAGAAGCGAGATTCTTGTTCACGAGTCTCCACTCTGCAAGTACCTTGATGTAGCCGAAGGGCTCCCCAGAGTTGATGTCAGTGAGAAACCTCCACTGCGTCATGACGAAGCGGCGTCCACCGAGAAACTTCCAGGTGCCCTGTCCAATACCCACCGACGCAAGAAAGTCGCCCTGATCCAAGACCAGCGGCATGACCGTCGCCCCGGAACTGGTGATCACCGTGCCGGCGGTTGAAAACGTGTCCAGCTCCGGGAGATCCATGTCTACCGGGTTTCCCAGAATGTCATTCGGAGGGACGGTGACGACAGAGCCCCAGGTTCCGTTCATCTTCTTCGGGGTAGCCTTGCCCTCGGACTGTCCGGCAACAAGGGCAGAGGACCCTGCGATGAGACAGATGATTGCCAGAATCACTGCGACACGCGACATGCCATCTCTGTTCATTGCATACCTCCTTGAAAAAAGGTTGGTAGGGGTATCCACCCTTCGGCAGCCCGGCAGTCTTGTCTAGATGGCGAGGACCCGTAGCTTTGTGTCCCCGAGGTTTCCCTCGGGATTACCCTTGTCGAGGTATCTAAGACGCTACTCCTGCCCGAACTGAATGTCCAGAAACCGGGTGAAGGATGCTGAGTGAAGAACGCCTAAAGCAGGCTTTTCTGACCGGCAAAAAAGGGGCTGTTGAGCTCCTCAGCGAGAGATCTTTCGGGCTAGGTTCTAGGCCCTTGCTAGGGTGGTCCAAGACGTCAGAACTGCCTTGCCGAAGTCGTTGCGGAGCGAGGGTGAGGTGCCTATTTCTCGGTACTTGTTCCAGCCCCACAGGGTCCCTGGAGGATGGGGGTCTACCCCCGGGGGGGCTAACTAGACAAGAAAGGGCCGGGCGCGAGGCCCGGCGCGGTATTCAAGTCTAGGCGTGCCTTGTCAGGGTTCGCTGCTAGCCGGAAGGTTAGCCGGTTCCCAAACCAGCCGGAAACCCAGGCTTGGCCCGTCATCGACTGGTCGGTGAGTGTAGCGGAGGCCGCAGCGGGCACTGTCCGGGCCGTAGTGCCAGCTCCCGCCACGAATGACACGGAGTTCGGTCCCGCAGCGGGCTAGGGGATCGACCACCGGATACTCCGAGTACGGGCAGTGGTCGTCCTGGGTCCACTCCCAAACGTTGCCGTTCATGTCGTGGAGCCCCCAGGCATTCCCGGCGAAGGAGCCGACGGGCGTCGGACGGGCGCGATTCGGTCCCGAGTCGGCTCCTGGGAAGGGATCGCTACCGTCAAAATTCGCCATCGCAGACGAGATTCGCTCTCCGATCCCGAAGACGCTCCCCCCTCCGGCCCGGCACGCGTATTCCCATTCCGCCTCCGTCGGAAGGCGGAACTTCTCACCTGAGAGTTTCTCGAGAGCTGTCACGAACTGTGCGACCTCGAAGAAGTTCACGTTGTCAACGGGGCAATCCGAACCGCAGTTCTGAAATTGACTTGGATTCTCACCCATCACCGTCTCCCACTGCCGCTGTGTCACCTCGAAGCGGCCTAAGTAGAAAAACTGAGTGAGGGTAACTCGGTGGAGCACCTCTTGAGCTTCGCGATACGGCTCATCGACCGGCGCTCCCATGTCGAAGGACCCAGGCTTGATCCTAACGAACACCATACCGGTTGTCGGTTCTGTCCAGGACGGAAGTCCTTCGTCGAACCCCGGAGAGCAGCACGCGAGCGTCAGGCTCAGTCCTACAAGAAGGGATCGGCTTGAACTCGTCATCTGCAGCCATCATACCTACGCGGCCTGAGGAGATAACCTCCTGTCGAGTGAGCCTCGATAGGCTGATTGGCGACCTACTCACCTGGGAGGCAAGAGCTGTTGCTTCCAGGAGAACGGTACGACCGATCCGACTCCACCATCAGGGGATCGAGGTTCATCCCGCCTACACCCTGCCCCAGCCTGTCTCAGGCTGTACTGAGGGGCTAGCTCGGGCTGGATTGGCTAGACCCTAGCCAGGGAGAGATAGGGTCTTGGTACTGGCTGGAACAGTGAGGGGAGAGGGTGAGAGTGCTACCCTCCTAGGAGATGACCTAGATTGTCAGGGAGGAATCTGCTGGGGGCGAACCGTGACTCGACCGATCGTTCTCAAGTTCTCAGATGTCCGAGTTGGTTCCGCGAAACTGGAGGTTTCCGAACTCACTGCTGAAGGAGCAGTCGAGGCACTCTACACGGTTACCCTCGGCTGCGGCAGACCATCCCTAGAGGAGGTCATCCGGTCAGAGCTTGAGGACGGACGTACCGTGTTTGTCCTCCAACTGGACATGATTGACTCCGCAGGAATTGCCCGACTCTTTGCCCTTCACCTTGCAATGAAGGCATCTGGCGGTCAGATGCTCCTGCTAGTTCGTTCATCCGCGGTATTACAGACGATGAGACTCACGCAGATGGATCAGGTCTTCACCCTATGCGGTTCGCTAGCTGAGATACTTGAGATCATCAATAGAGATGAGCCCTTGTAGGAGCGCGCAGGCGAGCGAGATATGTCGTGAACCTGATTACTCAGCCCCCTAGGGTCCCTGGCGGGGGGGCTGCCCCCCGGGGGCTAGCTGGCCAGGCGAAGAAAAGGCCGGGCGCGAGGCCCGGCTTGAGGTCTTGGTAGGAAGAGAGAGTTTTCTAGCGTCGATTCACGATCACACTGCAGGTTTGGTCGAGTAGATACTCGGAACTGTCTCCTGTATCCATGAAAAGAAGATACCTGCCTTTCTCTGGGAAATCCTGGGCCGATACTACTGCTCGCCAGACTTCATTCTTCTTGATTCGGAAGCTGCCCAACTCATAGCCTGGATCTGAGGCTGGGAGCTTCACAATTCGCACGACTGGCGCGGTCAGGAGATCCTGGCCAGTTTGAATCGTTCCATCGGCGTCTACGATCCTAGCCTTCACAGGGAGCCTGCGGTACGGACCTCTGAGAAGCACCTGCTTTTTGTTCAGCGGTGGTTTGAAGCCGATGCACGAGAGACCCACCTCCACTGAGCCGATATCGCATCCCGGCCCTTGGGGACGAAGAACTCCTCTTTGGTCGACTTCCACCGTGCAGTCATCTGAAGGGATTACGTTGATGGCAGGGCTTTGAACCAGAGGCCTATGCGTGGGTGTCAATCCACCGTTATCGGCCAGAGGGCCGAGTTTGGGGTCCACGTCTGTGATGTTGGTCGAAGTGTCCCCGACGATCGAGCACCCAGTGGTGTCCCCGATGAGATTAAATCCCTCCGAAAATAGGGCACCCGGACCACCACAATCGGGAGCTTCGCCGGACAGATCTTCGTTCTTGGCCAGGAGTGTCCCATTAATGGAGAAGTAGTTATCCAAGGGGTCATCCTCCAAGAAGATCCCGCCTCCATCTCCGACTCCATCGGCGTCACTATCGGCAACATTCTCGGCGATTGTTGTATTAGTGACCCAACCCTGGCCACCAGACTCGTAATTCCAGATGTAGATTCCTCCACCATGGCCGGTCGCCCGATTCCCGCTGAACGTGCTGTTGACAGAGATCAGATACGCAGAGCCAATGGAGGCAAACCCAGCACCATTCGCAGCCGTGTTGTTGGTCACGGTAGTGGATCGCAACTCGAACCCCACCATCCCGCTCGCGAGCAGGCCGCCCCCGAGATTCTCCGCGACATAGCTATTCTCAAGAGTAGCTGACGCTTGGAAGGTCTCAAAGATTGCGATACCGCGGCCCTGGTTGTGAGAGATCGAGCTGCCGATGATCTGAGAGGAGCAGCCCAACAACCTAACTCCCTCAAGACTGTTCTCCAACACTTCGCTGTTAAGGATCCTTGCCGTTCCGCCTCCCTGACATCTGATTCCATTTCCCGAGCTGCCTCGGACTCTGGAAGAGGCTACGGTGAAGACCCCGCCTCTTATATCGATCCCGGCCAAAGCGCTTCCTTGGATCGTAACCGAATCGATAGTCACGTTCGCGCCTGGCGAACTGAAGGCAGAGTCCGCCGCAGTGGCATCGATAATGGTGGTGTCTCTGTCCTCACCGAACACACCCAAGTCATCCTCCACGCTCAAGCTCGATGCGATCACGTAGGTGCCTGCTGGCAGAATGATCGAGTCGAGACCTTCTTCATAAACATTCGTCTCTTCGATTGCAGCTCGCAAGGTGCAGGTCGCTGTGGCCGTAGCGCAAATGCCGTCGCCAGGGTTGGCGTCCCCCAAGTCGAGCGTACTGTCGACCACCAGGTTCAAGCCTGGACTCGCCAAGTCTGCGGGAAAAGTGCCGATGTCGAAGGAACCTGCCTGGCCCGAGAGCGGAACCAGAAACAGCATGACAGTAAGAAAGTTCTTGTGTTTCAATGGAGAGTCCTCCGTGATCAAAAGTACCGACCGTCTCTTTACTCAGGCAGCCTGCCTGTCTTGCTTCCATGCCCTTCTACAGGATTGCCTTAGACAAGGCAGTAAAGGGCATAACAGGATCGACCGAGGAATGACACACCCCAACGGGTGGGTCGATAGCCAGTTGGCTATGAGTTCAAGGTACGGCACCACACCCTGTCCCAACCTGTCTCAGGCCGTACTGAGGGGAGAATTTGGGCTGTGAGGGCTAGACCCTTGGCTAGATGAGATCGGGCCTTGGGTACTGAGTGTGACTGGAAATGGATGACCTAGAGCGGTGTGGCTGGCATCGAGCGGATCGTTGGGGGCCGGCTTGCTGACTCACTTCGTCATTGCCCAATCCTCGACCTGTATGCGATGGTGATCGTAGTCCTCGATCAACTCGTCGACGGTGTCTCGAATAGTCACTGTCGATCCGCCATGTCGCACACCGATGTCCTTGGCCCATGCCGCGGGCTCGAGGGACCTTAGGTACTCTTTGAGGTCGTTCGCAGAAGAGTGGAGTTCTTTGATGAGAACCTGTCGGTCAGTTGCGCTGATCTTCTGAACGATGGCTTCGTTGACCTTGCTGTAGTTCTCGCCCGGGTCGATATCGTAGAAAGGCAACTCTCCCAGCTGGATCTGTCTGCCACCTTCGATTACGTGATGATTCCATCCGATCAGGTGGGCCAAGATGTCCCTGGGAGACCACCCATTCAGCCTCGCCAAGAATGACTCCTGCTGCAAGGCAACCAGGCTGTCTTCGAGTCTCTTAACAGCTGAGTCGAATCGGTCTATCTGGCTCTCGATCCCGGAGTCTGTCACTAGCTGAGAATACCTGATTCGTTGCGGTCAGATTCGACGCACAGAGCGACCACGCGCCAGATATGTCCTGAACCTGGCTGCTAGCCCTCTAGGGTCCCACGGCGGGGGGAGTGCCCCTCGGTCCCCCTCACCTCTCCGGCTCGCCTCGCTACCTGCGCTGGCTCTCTGCCCACAGCTCCAGCAGCAGCTCGAGCACTAGCCTCAGAGCCTCGAGATCTACAGGCTCGAGCCTCGGTTCCCGTGTCACCTGAGAGTAGGCCCTAGAAGGGGGTACTTTGGGTGTTTCCGTGCGACTCCTGACCATCCCACGGGAAGAAAACCGATTGCCCATTCCTGAGTACCTGTCTTCAGGCTCCTTCTCGTAGAAGCCCTAGATAGCCCTCTGAGATTGAGTCTCTCGAAGGGGAGCAAGCGTTACAGTTGAATTGAGGGACCTAGATCCGAGGGAGCCAGAAAGGTCGAGATTCGACCCTTGTGGAGGGGTCTGATCGTCCGCTGAGGGCGTCTTTTTCGCTCGCTAGGGGTGCAGCAAGGGGGCTGATTTGCCAGGTCTAGATCAGACCCGATCAGGGTTAGAATAGGCGAGTGGGTGCAAATTTGGGTGCAACGGGGTGCAACTTTCGAGGACTCTCGGCAACACGCCACAACGAAGAGTGGAGGAGAGAAGCCTTTAGTTGACTGAAGTTCAGAGTTGCCACCGGTTGCCGCCGATAGGCCCAATCCCGACTTTTAATCCGAAGGTCGTAGGTTCGATTCCTACACGGCCCACCAGCTTGCCACTTTCCCCTACGTACCCATTCGTTCACTTCCCGAGACAGCCCTCTGGTTGGGGCAGTTGCTGCTCGAGGCTTCGGCGGGGCCACCAGCTACACCGAAGATCTAGAGTAGCCCCTGCTCCTTGTACCAAGTGGCTGTTCCTCGGAGGCCTTCCTCAAGTTCTATTTTGGGATCGAATCCCAGCGCGGTCCGGGCCTTCTCGATACTGAAAGCTCTGGTCTTGCGGAAGAAGTCGACGCGCCGTCGGTAGAGGGGTGGGTTGATGCCAAAGGGTCGGCAGGCAAGCTCGCAGAGTGCCCCGGCTGCGTAGACTGGGGCGGCAGGAATTCGGAACGACGAGAGCTCGACTCCCAGAGTCTGCGCGATGGCCTGGGTGATCTTGTTGAGGGTGTAGGGTCGATCACCGGTGAGGATGAATGCTTCCCCGGCCGCCTCTTCCGAAGCTCCGCACAGCAGGATGCCGTCGACCAGATCCTCGACATGGACCATCTGGTACAGCACCTCCCCCGACCCGATCATCCGGAACACACCTGACTTGATCGACTTGAAGAGTTTGAGAAACCGCAGATCTCCCGGGCCGTAGATGCCAGCGGGTCGAAACACCACGACCGGCAGCCCATGCTCATTGCCGAAATCTCTGGCGAGCGTTTCAGCCTCTGCCTTCGTTTGCTGATATCTGTCGCCGGGCTCGAACGCGGACTCCTCATTGCCGGGAGGGTTGTCGATGGCTCCGTGGACGCCGACGGAGCTGCAGTGGACAAAACGCTCGACGCCAGCCTCTCGAGAGACCTCCAGCAGATCGCGAGTCCCGTGGACGTTGGTTCTCCTCATGTCGTTGTGGGACATGTGCTCTGTGCGGAAGCTCGCGGCGATGTGATACACGATCGACGCACCCGAGACCGCCGACTGGAGTGAGGTTCTATCTTTGAGGTCACCGACCGCGAGGTCCACCCCGAGCTCCTCGAGGAGTGCGGAATCAGAGCTCTCCCTGACCAGGGCTCGCACAGTACACTCGCCGTTCTCGACCAGCCTGCCGACTAGATGGCCACCAAGGAATCCAGTGGCACCGGTGACGAGTACGGTGGGTCTCATACGGACTCTTGATCTCGCAATGGACTCTTGAGTATAGATTACGGGACTAGGCCTTAGAATGGGCGTCGAGTGTGGGAACCATCATGAGCAAGGCAAGCAAGAAGAGCAACGAAAAGTACGACTCTCCTCATCTCGACGAGCTGGACGACGTCGATGCGCTCTTCTTCCTGAGCGAGGAGGAGCCGAGCCCGCGCAAGAAACCTCCCAAATCAGGCAAGCGGGGGCGATCTGCGAAGAAGGAAGCGCCGAAGATCTTGGCGGTGGTATCGCGCAAGGGAGGTACGGGCAAGACCAGCATCGCGATGAATCTCGCGGCGGCGCTCAGTACGAAGCGCCGACGAGTTGTGATCCTCGATCTCGACAGAGGCGCTGATGCCGCGAAATGGCAGGACAGGGGAGGAGATCTGTCCTTCACTGTCAAGCGAGTCGACAGCAGGCGAGATGGGAAGGAGCTGAAGAAGAGTATCGACGAAGCATCGGGCGAGGCCGATCTCCTGATCCTCGATACTCCGCCCGCCAGTTCGAAGGTGATGACCCTTGCCGTGCAGGTGGCGGACCTCGTGCTCATCCCGACCGGCCCCTCGGCTCTCGACGTGATGGCTACAGTGGACGTCGTTCAGGAGTCGGTGGAGATTCGCGAGGGCGGCAAACGGAGCACTCCGCTAGTGGCGTTGGTGCCGAGTCGGTTGATTTCACGAACCCGGCTGGCCAAGGATCTACCGCGGCAGCTCGAGGAGTTGTCCCTTCCTGTAGCGCCTAGTATTGGCCAGCGCGTCGAGGTGGCCGCGGCCGGCTCGGAAGGGCGGGTGGTCAAGCCGAAGAGTCAGTCCGGACTCGAATTCTCGAAGCTGGCTCGATTCGTCCTGCGCAACCTGCGCCAGACATGAGGTGAGATCGAGCCTATGGAGCTGGCTTTCGCGGTGTTCCTTCTGCTGTCCGCACAAGCACCTGTCCAAGAGAGCCTCGCCCCCTACGCATTTCTCGTTGTCTCCGATGGGCCGAGTTGGGAGCCCTCCATCAACAACTCCGGTGAGATCGTTTATCTGTCTCAGGATGAATCCGGTTATCCGAATGTCTTTTCGACGCGGCGCGGGCAGCTGACCCGATCGACTACAGGTCACCTGCGTTTTCCGGAGATCAACGCCGATGGAGAGGTGGTCTATGCGGATCGGGTTCCGCCCGCCCTCGAGTTCCAGGTCTGGTCCAACGTCAGGGACTTGATCACGGGGCGATCTCCGGCCAACACCCCGGCCATCAGTGATTCAGGAGAAGTCTGCTTTGTGAGGAGTGACCCCAGCAGGGTGGAGCTGCACACGGATCGACGAGGCTTGATCCTCGATTTGGGAGACACCGCTGGAACGACCTGTGACCTCAACTCCCTGGGCGAAATCGTGTACCGCGGCCTCGATGAGGACGGCCATTTCCAGATCTTCTCTTCGACAAGGCAACAGCTGACGGATGAACCAGAGGCTCTCCTCGGTTCACCGAGCGTGAACAACAATGGAGAGGTCGTATGGGTCCAGTCCGGTGAGCTGCATTCTCTGGAAGAAGGGCAGATCACTGAGTTCGGGGGACTGGTCGGCTTTCGGCTGGACATCAACGATCGAGGCGATGTCGTGTTCCCGTACCGGCACAAGAAGACGTTCCTCATCGTCTTGGCGACCCGCCATCCGGAGGATTTTCCTGATTTTCGTCCTCTCAAATACGAGAGTGTGCGAGAACCCGATTTCGAAGTCGAGATTCGGATCGACCCCAAAGGAGATCCTGGAGTCGTGGTTCTCGGCTCCAGAGATCTCTTGCCGGTCGCCATTCTTACGACCCAGGTGTCGAAGGGCGAGAGCGTGGACTTCGATGCGTCACAGGTCGCCCCGCTCTCAGTGCGTTTCGGGCCTGGCAGTGCCGGCATCGTGGTGCGGTCCATGTCTTCCCGTGAAGATGTCGACGAGGATGGCGACACCGATCTCGTGCTCTTCTTTCGCCCCGACAAACCGCGATTCGGATGTGGGGATAGCGAAGCTCTCCTAGTCGGGCGAACAAGGGATGGCAAGGCCTTTCAGGGCTTGTCCCCGGTCCAGGTCAGCGGTTGCGAGTGATCCGGTTGTGCTAGAGTACCGCCTGCTCGAACGTCGGGTCTGGTAGTCGAAAGCCCTTCGAGCCGAGCCGAGAAACGGCGCAAGCCACTCTGTCCCCATCGTCTAGCCAGGTCAGGACTCCAGCCTTTCAAGCTGGCAACACGGGTTCGAATCCCGTTGGGGACAC
>CAVQNG010000010.1:0-50586 GCA_963713825.1 uncultured Acidobacteriota bacterium | reverse complement strand
GTCTCTTCAGGTGTAGAAGAATGGCTGGAGCTGTCTCCTGAGGAAGTTGCCATCATCGACATGAAGATTCAGCTCGGTGAGGAGCTCAAGGCGCTCCGCCGCAGCAAGAAGCTCTCGCAGGAGAAGGCCGCAGAGATCCTCAGCACAAGTCAGGGTCGGGTGTCGAAGATGGAAAGAGGGCAGGCCTCCCTCGACCAACTTGCATGGTCTCTGCTCGTGATGGGGAAGTCGAGGAAGGCGCTGGCCCGAGCAATCTCGGGAAGTGTGGGGACGTAGGGGCGAGGCTTGCCCCCGCCAGTAGCGGGTCAGCTGTCCAATAGATCGTCAGCGAGCCATGCTAGAACTATCGCAATAGACGTATGTACATGATTCGATGGGACTTAAGCCGATTCCCACCACCTCCGCCTGGCCTGCTCGATCAGCTCGAAGACCCGGCCATCGTCGGAGTCCGTCGTGCGGCCGGTGAGCTTGCTCGTCCAACGATCAGGCAGAGCCTCGCGGCCATGGAGCGCCCCGACCGCCGCGCCGACGATGGCTGCGATCGTGTCGTTGTCCCGGGTGTCGTTGACGGCCCGCACCATCGCGGCCTCAGCATCGTCCCCGTGGCACATCAAGATGTAGAGCACGCAGGGCACGGTCTCCAGCAGATAGGCGCCCGAGTACCAGCTTTCGCAGGCCTCCAGCGTCGACAGGCCCCGCTCATAAGCGGCTGGCACCTTCTCCTCGACGAACCGCCACAGCGAGCCCTGATAGCCCGGAAAGTCGCCGGCTCTCGGCCGGTAGTCCTGCCGGTGCTCGAGCTCTCTCGCCACCCGAACGTAAGAGTCCACCCACCACTGCGGCTCCGGGGCCGCGGTCCTGCCCAGCAGCTCCCAGAGAATCGAGACGAAGGCCACGCAAGCAGCGATCGAGGCCGAGTCGTTGTGGGTGATTGCGGCAGACAGGGCAGTGTCGGCCCACAGCGCAGGCGAGGGTTCTCGCAAGTGCGGCACCAGGATGGGGGCGATCCGCATCAGGGCCCCGTTGCCGGCCGATTGGGGTCCACATTTCCACCAGGGTCGTGTGCCGCCCTTGTAGTTCCGGAGGAAACCCCTCACTGTCGACCCGAGGCCGAAGATCTTGCCTCGGCAGAAGCGTGCCGCCACCCGGTCGGGGTCGAAGCCATCGTCCTCCAGCATCTGCTCCAGGGCCCAGAAGGCGAGTTGCGTATCGTCGGAGGGGTAGCCCTCCTCCCTGCCGTTGTATCGATTCGGTAGGTAATCGCGGATCTCCCCGAAGAACTCTCTACGATCGGCCGGCAAGAAGCCCTCGGAGGTGATCCCCAACGCATCACCCACCGCCAGCCCCAGCAGCATGCCCTCGACCTTGGAAAAGGAAACCGCAGTCGGAAGCGGAGAAGGCTGGGTCTCGAACAGCTCCGAGGCCTGGATGTCGATCGCCCCCCGTTCCAGAAGCTCGTTCAGAACGGTCCGGTTCGCCGTCTCAGCAGTGCTCGAGCTCATCATCGTTGCTCCTCCAGCCTATTCTGCACCGACTCGCTGTCAATTTCCGACAGTGAATGTGCCTGGCACCTGATCAACTTGCTGATGCGGCCGCACCTGTGGCGGCCGAATGGTAGAGCTGAAACCCGGATTCTTCGTCTCTCTCCGCCAGATGCCGTGGAGCTCAGAAGCAATCCAGTTAGGGTGTCCGAATTCCTCCCTCAGAGCAATTCAGGTTAGGTGTCTCTCCCAGCCACCCCTATAATGGTAGGCAGGAGTTCGCGATCATGAATTGGCGAGAGTACATCACGGTCGATCCAAGCATCTGTCACGGAAGAGCCTGTTTTCAGGGAACCAGGATTCTCGTTTCCGTGGTTCTCGACAACCTCGCGGCTGGTGAAAGTACCGACTCGGTCCTGCGGAGCTATCCAACTCTAGACGTTGGCGCCATCAACGCCGCAATCGCTTACGCAGCAGAGCTCGCCCGGGAGCGCGTCGTGGCTCTTCCGGCCTGACAGAACCGTGCTCTTCAAGATTGACGAAAACCTCCCTCGATACCGACTTTTCCGACATCCAGGCGTATCCCCCCGGCTCCCATCCAGGAATCATCGTTTTCCGATTGGCCCGCCAAGACAAGCGGACAGTCCTTGATGTAACGAAGCGTCTCTTGGTTGCTCTGGAAACCGACGTGTTGACAGGTGCTCTGTGGGTTGTGGATGAACGGCGAATCCGGGTGCGAGAAAACACCTGAGAGATCATCCCATCGGACCCCGGTCGCTGCGGGTTCGGCTCTGCGCTCAGTCATCGACGTCGGGGTCCTTGTCTGTCTCCGCCAGAATTCTCTCGATTCCTGCTTTCGCCCAATAGATCCGTGAAGCGGCCGGCGCCCTCGTGGTTTGCTCGGCTCGGTCATGACAAGGCGAATGAGAGGTAATCTGCGCAGTGGGACCGATTCACTGCCTCGACGCACCCTCGCGTCAGTCCGGCATGCCGACAACATCCGGCCCGAACGGCCGCGCACAGGCGCTCTTCCGACCGGTCCTCGGATGGATGTAGAGGTCACAGCCATCTCTGTGACCTTCTGCGGCCCGCCACCGATCGGCCCCCTTCTTGGGGGTATACACGAAATCCTTGCTCAGGGACTCCTCGTAGCACCAGTCACGGGGCACAGCCAACTCCCCGGGCTCGGTCCCGGTCTGCCAGGCGTAGGCAGGGCCGTCGATTTGGCGCTCATAGACGAGCCAGTCGCAGGTCGAGGTCGGCCCGCTGAGCTGATCGACCACCGCCACATCGCGGAATCGCTTCTCGGAGTCGACCCACAGGAGCCCCCGCTTCTGCAGGCAACGAACGAAGAACCCGACGTCATTCGGCACCATGAATCCCACGCGGGTCAGTCGGCCATCGTTGCAGAACGTCTTGTTGGGGCAACCGAGGCAGTAGGCGACCACACCTCCGGGGAACTTCTCGTCCAGAGTCTCAGTCCGCACGACTACCGAAATGCCTTCGATGAGAACGCTCATGAGATCCTCCGTTCTTTGCGTCGGTTGGTTCGTGCCTTACTCAATTGCCATCTGCCGCACGGTCGGGCCTGACCAGAAGGGCAGAAGCGGTAAGCCGCACTCTGCTTTCCAGCAGCGACTGTGCGTCCATCGACAGCCCCGCTTTGTCCATGCGCCTTCGCAGCGCAGGCTCCACTTCCTCCCAAACAGTGTTGGCGACCCAGGAGCGCCGGCTCCAGCGGAAAGAAAGGCTCCAGGGGAGAGTCTCGGCCCAGCGGTGGTAACTCCCCCAGGCGAGATTCGAGCTCCCTGCCGAGTTGTTCTTCGAAGCTTGCGGCAAGGTGCTCCACGATCTCGGCTTCTTCGTCGGGGGACGGACTGCCGACCTCGTCCACTTCGACCCAATTCAGTCGGCGACTCGAGAACCTCAGTCACCGGGTTCCGTTGCCAGGCGTTTTCGCGCCACCACAAGAGGAGAGCAGCGGCGCCGGCTCCCATCCCGACCAGGCCGAACAGCACCTCTGGGCGAAGCAGGTCGGGGGGAGTCTGACTCCATTGCCGGATAATCGCGCGCAAGGCTAGAAACAGAATCACGCCGACGATGAAGTTGCGAGACGAAGACTCCTGCTCAACACTTTCAGCCACTGAGTCGCGTGTCATTCAGACCTCCCGTCGCTGGATCGGTTCGTCGTAGCGCAACTCCACCAACCTATTGTGCATCCTTCGACTGTCAACGGCTGACAGTGGTGTGGGTGAGGATTCAAGACCAATGGAAAAGCATTACGGAGGAGAGCGTATGAAGACCTCGCTAGTGGTGTTGCTGCCGTTGCTTACGTTGGTTTGCAGTTCAGGGCCCGAGCAGAACGAGTTGCCTGAGATCTCTCAGTTGGGCGGTTCTCTAACGGAAATGTGTCGAGATGCTGCCCTGTTGGTCGAGGGTGAGACCTGGACTGAGGATGTGCCAACCGTTCCCACGATAAACATCTCCTGGTGCGCGGGGTATGTGCTCGGCCTGAAGGACACCGTCGCGGTCGTTTCAGCGCAAGCCGGGCTGTTCTGCGTGCCGTCGTCCGCGACCTCCTGGCAGCTCATCGAGCCGATCGTTCGAGTATGCGATTGAGCACCCCGAGTCGCAGGGCTTGCACAGGTCCGCGCTGGCGATTCAGGCGTGGTCTGCAGCGTTTCCCTGCTCCCCTGAGTCGACGATTGCGCAGCCTCGGCTGCTGGGCTGAATTGAGATTCAACCTGATGCAAGAGGAAAGCCTCGCGCTCTCCGTGCCCCTTCTGGCCGACCGGATCGGTGCACGAGAATGTAGGGGAGGGCCTTGCGCCCTCCCGCGTGCCTAGTCAGCCTCGAAGGTCTTCCACAACTTCGCCACGGCGCCTCGGCTCACCGGCAGGATGCGGTTGACCGGGGGCTCGAGCTTGACCTCCCAGTCGCGACCGTCGTCCCGCCGGCGGATCTGACGGATCTGCCTGAGGTTGACGACGTACTCGCGATGGATCTGGAGGAACCCATGGGGCACGAAGATGGGGCAGGAGCTCACCCATGGGCCGCATGTCCACCAGCGGCCGGGCCGAGCGTAACCGCACCCGGGTGTCCTCATCCTGGGCCTCCAGGTAGTAGACATCGGCAGGATCCACGACTCGCCGCACCCCATCGCCCAGGTGCAGCACGACTCGGTCCAACACTCGCTTTGGCGCCTTTGTCATTTTGGCCTCCCAGCTGTCCATTTTAGGCGCTGAGTTGTGCTTTTTGGCCGGTGAGGTGGCAAGGCGCTCAGACATCGGCGCCCCCACATTTGAAGCGGCCGGCGCCCCTGCCGGCCGGGACCCGGCTTGGCCTTCACTCATCATCCTCGAGAATCTCTTCGATACCTGCTTTCGCCCAGCGAATCCGGGCTGCGGCTCGCTCCAGGCCCCGTTCCTTGGTGGCTTCGTGCTCGAGATAGCGCCTCCGGGCAGCCAGGCCTCGGTCGAGCCCTTCACAGGCCGGGCAGGTAAACGGTAGCTTCAGGGCTTCCTCCAGGGTGCTCTCCGGAAGGACCACCTTCCGACCACAGCCCTCGCAGTAGCGGAACCCGCGCTCGAGGATCAGCTTGCCCAGGGTCGGCGGCGTGCCCTCCTCGGAACTGGCGCGGGTTCGTTCCTGACGGCAACTCCAACAGACGAAGTGGCCACCGGCGGTATGTGAGCACATGGCACCCCCGAAGCTGGTGAAGCTCCCTTCGTTGCCACACACCTCGCACCACTCTCGCCCGCAGATGCCGGCAGGCACCCCGCGAGCCTTCACTTGCATGAGCTCCTCGATGATCGCTTCATTGTCGGGTTTGCGACGGTCGTCAGCACTCATGGTGAATTCCTCCTCCTCGGTTTTGGGAGGACGCCGCAAGCGGAGGTGCAAGCGGGGGAGGGAAGGGCCGCAAATGAGAAAACCCGTTCACCTGAGCATCAGGAAAACGGGTCGTCGCTGGACACTTCGTTGTCACCCTCTTGGGAGCAACCGCATCCCCGCTTGGCGAGAACCACCTTGGGTGTCCGTCCCAGGTTGGCGGGCCCGGCTTGCGTGCCGGACCACTCCTGATGCTGTCTCTATTGTACCTCGGGGACTGTCAGATTCCGTCAGTAAGAAGCGGCCCTCGAGCCCTCCATCGCTGTCTCATTCCTCGCCCCGTAGAGGTGCCCCCGGTAATTCGTGCTCCTATTCCGCGGCAGTGGCTCGGGTGGTCAACCGGTTTCCGACCCAGTCTTCCGTCACGAAGGGTGGGGTGTAGTCGGTCAGGCTGCGCGCTTTCGCCCACGATTGCAGGTTGGAATCGCGCGCTGGCTCCGTACACAGCTTGGAAGGTCGAGGTGTGATTCCCACGCGCCACAAATCGAGCCGGTCCGCATCCCAGCAAGTTCGAACCGTCACATCCCCCTCGGTCGCACCACCCGTGTGATGGATACAGGCGAATGTCAGTAGCTCGAGCTGCTCGACTTCGAGCTGTAGATCATCTCGAAGCAGTGTTGCCAGCTCTGCTCCACGCCGTCCATGTCCTGGGTCTACATTCTTGTTCTCTCGGCGAGAATCGTGAAAGACCGCGAACAGCTCGACGACCCGAGGGTCGGCACCGTTGTGTTGCGCAATCCTGAGACCGGTTTCGAGAACTCGCCCCCAGTGGGCGAGCCCATGCACCCCGAGGAGAGGGAGGCGATACCCGGGGAGGATCTTCTGTATGAGGGTGTTGTCGATCATGTGGCCTCTCGTCGAGCCTATCCTGGCTCGGATTGCTGTCAAATGCTGACACTCGAAACCCGCATACTCGACTGCGATGGACAAGGCTGACACCAGAGGGCAGACCACCGGGCACTCAGGTCGGCACGATCTACTTTCTGCGAGGAGGACCGAATGAAGATCCTTGGATTTCTGACACTCCTGTTGCTGGTTCTGGGTTGTGGCGGTCCGTCGGACACGGGTGAGCTGCCCGGGAACCTCACCTCGGCCACCACTCTCGAACAGATGTGCCAGGACGCGGTCGCGTTCATGGAAACGGAGACCTCGAGTGACGAGGTTCCGACAACGCCTGCGATCCGCATCTCCTGGTGCGCTGGCTATGTGGTGGGGTTGAATGACGGCCTCAAAGATCTTTCAGCCTATACAGGGACGTACTGCGCGCCAGCGTCGGCGACCGCGTGGCAGCTCATCGAGCCGATCGTCGACTATGCCGCAGATCACCCCGAGGTCCAGGAACTGCATCGGACCGCTCTCGCGCTTCGCGCGTGGGCCGTTGCGTTCCCTTGTTCGGGAGAGGCGATTCCCGAGCAGCCTGGTGCGAATGGCTTCTCTCTAGCCGCCCAGCAGGTTGTTGGCTAGGACCCTGATGCCGACGTCGACTGGCGTCATGAACCCCACCCGGGTCAGGCGACCATCGGTGCAAGACGTCCGGGTGGGGATATGGGGCAGTAGGCGACTGTCCCTCCAGGGTACTTCTCGTCCAGGGTCTCATTGCGCACGATCACGGAAATCGCTTCGACAAGTGCGATCATCGACACCTCCTCGAAGGTATCTTGCACCAGGGCCCTGACAGGGGCTGCCAGCTATCCGGGATCCGACTAGATCGGCGGGCTTGGGGGTCGCTGGGAGCGGCGGCAACTGGGCCGCGGACTAGCGACTAGTCAGCCCTGTTCATCTGCTGTCGCTCGAACTCCTCGAGCACCTCTTCCGGTATCGGGCAGTCGGGCTGAATCTCGACGGACCAGCGGCACCCGTAGAGGGCGACCATCTGTTCATCGTCACCATGGTTGGCTACACCCTTGCGGTTGCTGGCCATGGAAGCCAGGCGAGTCGTATCCGAGATGATCAGGACATCACAACCCAGATCAGCAGCGGACCGTCTCTCATTCTTGAACGTCTTCGAGGCGGATCTATTCTCCTGCGGAGTCACTTCGCCGGCCCGGATCATGCTGAAAGGGCCCAGCTGCTCCCAGAGGGCGGTCGAGACAGTGTCGATGTCGCCGCTCATCTCTCGAACATCGACAACAGTGACCTGCTTCTTTCGAATTGCATCGCCGCACTTTTCCGCTTCCAGGAAGAGTTCTTCTGCGGACAGCGCTGTCGAAATGAGAAGAATGGGTAGGGCGAGCCAGATGACAGTTGTCTTCATTGGGCCTCCTGAGAGCAATCCTGCCCCGGTGGCCTCCGTGGAGCAATGAACTCCGACATAGGTCTCCACTCCATAGGAGCCGTCGGGAAGTCTCCGAGCTGCCCGGCTTCTTGAAGTCACTGGCGTCCCTTCGTTTTGAGGGTGCTGAAGAGGCCGCAGATGCAGGCTAGGAAATGGGCTGGAGCGACGTCTCTCTTCCACCCCATTGGGGTAGCTCCAGTCCACCCGTTGGAGTATTGCGAGGAGTCACGATAAGAGCCACGATTGGCCCGGAAAGTGAGTCCAGTTGCTGTCAGCTCCTGACAGGGCTCTTGGGTAGCCTGTCTGTGAAGCTGGGTTTTCTGCGCAACCACTTGCTGGACGAGCACCGGAGCTTCAATCTTGAAGATCACCTTCGGCATCGACTTCGATCAGGGATCCTGGCCAGGGGCTCTGGGTGATCGGAAAGCAGCCGTAGGTGAAGCGTGGGCGGGCCCCGGAGGCTTCCTCGGCCATCTCGAAACCGCCCTCGGGCTTCGGGGGCCCAGCGAGCCGACTATTCTGCGAGCTGGTGACCTCATCCCAGCGGTACAGGAGACTGAGGGCTTCTGGAGCGAGTCTGCCGAGCATAATCCGCTGGCTGCCGCTCGCACGCTGCTGCATTGGCGCGACCTGCTGTGGATGTATGGCTGGCGAGGCGAAGCCCTCACTCGCCAGGCTGGGTGAGCTGGCTCAGGTCACCGGATCGGCGAAGCCAGGCTTTCCAGACCGGTTGCAGCTCGTTCAGGAGGCTCTGGCCAACCGCCGTGCCGACATTGAAAGCGTTGAGCTTTGTGAACCCCGAGACGAGTTGCCTCCACTTTGGCAGCAAGTGCTCGATGTCCTTGAAGCTCGAGGAGCCAAGGTCTCTGAGCGCGCCGTGCTGCCTGCCCGAGCCAGGGGCGATCTGAAGTCGGTCCAGACCGAAACCTTCAATCCTTCGCTGGACGGGAGCCTCCAGCTGCTACGCCCATACGGCCCATTGGCAACGGCCGAGGAAGTCGCTGCCTGGCTCGCCACGCCTGAAGTCCTGGGCGGTACCGTGATCATTGGCGGGGATCCGGTGTTGGATGAGGCCTTGAGGCGTCACGGGCTCCCTACCCTCGGCCTTTCAGGGGATGGCTCCACTTCGGCGCTTCTACAAGTCCTGCCTCTCGTTCTGCAGTTGGGTTGGGACCCACCCGATCCCCAGATAGCTCTGGATCTCCTCACTCTTCCTCTTCGGCCGTTTCCTTCTGTGGTTGCCAATCGTCTGGCTGACGCGCTCTCGCGGTGGCCTGCCGTGGGTAGCCCGGCCTGGGGCAGCTCCCTCGACGAGGGCCTGGAAATGCTCGAGGACAAGGACTTGCGCCAGACTGTAAACGAGCGTGTCACCGGACTATTCGACGCAAGAGTCAAGAGATCTGAGCCGTACCCACTAGAGGAGTTGAGGCGTCGAGTTGACCTTCTCCAGGTGTGGCTACAGTCTCGTGTCGAGTCGAGCGATGGCGGCAGCACTCCCTGGTGGGCGCCCATCTCTCAATGTTCGACACTTCTGTCCCTGGTCGATCGAAGCGGCCTTGGCTCGCTTGGGACTGCTCAGCTCGAACGGTTCGTACAGTCAGCAACCCAGAGCGTGGACCTCAGCCCAGTGTTGAATGCGCAGGCCGGGCTAGCACGAGTTGACCGGCCTGGGGCTGTTGTCGGTCCGGCCCGGAGAGTGATCTGGTGGTCTTTCAATTCCGGCAGCGCGCCGCCGATTCCGCGACTGCCCTTTTCTCGAGCTACGCGAGATGCCTTGGGCGCTGCGGGCATCCAACTGCCTGATCCAGGGCGAGAGGCGCTACGAGCTGCCGAGCGATGGAGCCGACCGCTGACCCAGGCAACCGAGGCATTGCTCCTGGTTTGCCCCCAAAAGGGTGAGGATGGAGAGGATCTCCACCCCCATCCTCTCTGGGATGAGTTGGTTGGCCGTCACAACCAGGCGGGGCTCGACCGATTGCAGGCCGCTCGGCCGATCTTCACTCAACAACCGGCGGCCAAACAGTGGTCCTGGTCCCCACCACCACACCCTCGGCGCGAGTGGGAGGTACCAGCGGAGCTCTTGGTCTGGCGAAAGGTGGAGTCTCCGTCAGGCCTGGCCTCTCTAGTGGGCTGCTCCTTTCAGTGGGCCCTGCGCTACGGTGCGCAGCTCAGGACTGGGCGCAGCGTGGCAATACCCGGCGATGCGATCGTTCTCGGGAATCTCCTGCACGAAATCGTCGAAGAGGTTCTTCTAGGCAAACCGGCCTCTCAGGAGGGGGCTCGGCAGGCCGCGCTCGAGCTTTTCGATGAGATCGTCGCTTGCCGTGCCGCAATGCTGTTGCTGCCCGGCGCCGACTCTCAGCGTGATCGCATTCGGCGCGCGGCTGGAGAGGCCGCCGCTCATTTGACTCGTGTCCTCGCCGACAGCGGCCTCGAAGTGCAGGGTGCTGAGGTCTGGCTCACCAGGCCCTGGCGCGATGCTGAGATCGGTGGGCGGATCGATCTCGTGCTTGGGGAGCCTGCGGCGGTTTTGGACCTCAAGCTCGGCGGTGTTACCGGTCGGCGCGAGGATCTCCAGAACGGAACTGCCGAGTCCCTGGCGATCTATTCACATCTTCTTCGCAAGGGCGAGAAGGACTTTCCACCGGTGGGCTTCTACATCCTGACGGAGCAGGCACTACTTACCGTCTCGCCGGAGCGATTCCCTGGCGCTGAAGCCGTCGAAGGCCCAGGCCCTGCGACGACCTGGGAGGCCCTGGACCGGGCGGCTCAGGCTCGCCGCGCTGAGCTAGCTGGAGGCAGTCTGTGCGCCCCCGGCATTGAGAACAGCCTGGGCGTTGTCGAGCCGCTGAAGTCCGAGCTTGTCGATGGCCTGCTCGTGCGGGCAGCACCTTGCAAGTACTGCGACTACGCCGCTCTGTGCGGTCTGGCTTACGTGGAAGGAGCAGCGTGAGGCGAATCGAGATCATTTCGGCCTCGGCGGGTAGCGGCAAAACCTATCGCCTGGCCGAGACCCTCCGCGAAGCTCTCGCGTCGGAGCGAGCGAGACCCGAGGCGATCGTCGCCGTCACGTTCACGACCAAGGCTGCCGCCGAATTGCAGGAACGTGCACGTCGTTTCCTGATTGAAAAAGGGCGCTTTGAGGACGCCCAGCGCCTGCGTGCTTCACGAATGGGCACGGTCAACTCCGTCTGTGGCCGGCTCCTCAGCGAGTTTGCGTTTGATCTGGGCCTCTCTCCTGAACAGAACGTGCTCGACGATCCGGCCGCAGAAGCAGCGCTCCGCCGCGCACGGTCACTCTTCGAAGCGACTGACGGCCTGGAACAGTTGTCCGAGCTGGGCTCCCGTATGCGCTTCTTCGAACCCGATGAGTTCATCCGGGACATCCTCGACCGGGCTCGGGTCAACGGCATCTCGGCGGACGACCTCGAGAGCTCTTGCGACCGGAGCGTGACGACCTTTCTCGGCCTCCTTCCCCAACCCCTAGGCGACGCCCGCCGATTTGAAAATCAGGTAACCAAAGCCCTCGGGAAGTTCCTGGAGGAGACGAAAGAGGGCGATGACACGAAGGTGACCAGGGACGCTCGCGCGTTCGCGACCTCAGCGCTGAGCCGGCTCTCCAGCGGGCGTACCCTCGATTGGAACAACTGGGCCAAGCTCGCTGAATTCAGTGCCGGAAAGAGCTGCAGGGAACCCGCTGAGCGGGTCGCCGCGGCCGCTGCGGACTTTCGCCGACATCCTCAGCTTCGTTCGGATCTGGAACAGGCCATCCGGCTGGTCTTCAAGGCCGCAGCCGGTGCCCTCGATGCCTACCAGCGCTACAAGAAGGAGCGTGGCGTGGTCGACTTTCCCGACCAGCTAGCCATGGCCCTCGATGCCCTTCGCACCCCGGCCATCCGCCAGCAGCTGGAAGGTGAGATCGATCTCGTGCTCGTCGATGAGTTCCAAGACACCAACCCTCTGCAGCTCGCCATCTTTCTCGAGCTCTCCGAGCTGGCGACGCGAAGTGTCTGGGTTGGCGATCAGAAGCAGTCCATCTTTGGGTTCATCGATACGGACCCCGTTCTCATGGACTCCGCCATCGAGGCCATCCTTGGGGACGAGGAGCCCGAGACCTTGCCACTTTCCTGGCGCAGCCGTCCTGAGCTCGTGCACCTGACGTCCCAAGTCTTTGCTCCCGCCTTCGAGCGGGTCGGCATCCCCGGCTCCCGCACCCGCCTGGAGCCGGAATTGAAGGAAGAGCCCACAGGCCTGGGCGCGATCGTCGAGCGTTGGCGCTTGGTGGCGGGTCGAACCGCCAAGAGTGCCACCGATGCGCTGGCAGCCGGAGTCAAGGAGCTGCTGGCTGACCCCGAAGTGCGGGTACGTGACCGACAGACCAAGGAGGTCCGAGCAGTCCGTTTCGGGGACGTGGCCGTTCTCTGCCGCACCAACAAATCGGCGCTGCGAGTAGCCGGCTCCCTGGCGGAGCTCGGAATTCCCAGCGTCCTTCCCCGCAATGAGCTGCTCAGCACACCAGAGGGACAACTTGTCTTGGCAGGGCTCCAGCGGTGGGTCGACCCTCAAGACGCTCTGGCAGCTGCGACACTTGCTCGCCTGGCCGGTTCTCTTGGGGATGACACCGCGTGGCTCGAGGCTGCCTTGGAAAGTCCTCGTGCCGGCGCCTTTGTTGAGACGCCCGCCGTGCAGAGACTCGATGCGGTGCGACGAGCTCACCCTGGGGCGAGTCTTCTTGAAGCCTTTGATCGAACGGCTGAAGCGATAGGTGCTCGCGATCTGGCCTGCTCGTGGGGCCGGACCGAGGAGCGGCTGGCCAATCTCGACGCGCTACGGTCTCTTGTCGTGGCCTACGAGCGCTTGCGCTCTGTCGAGGGGCGTCCCGCGACCCTTGGCAGCCTTGTTCCCTATTTGCTCGAGCTTTCTGCTGAGGGTGAAGATCCTCGCGCCGTTCAGGCGGATCTCGACGCCGTCGAGGTGAGCACCTGGCACGGGGCCAAGGGACTCGAATGGCCAATCACAGTCCTCTTCGAGTTGGAGTTCTCCAAGGACGACACCGCTCTCGGTGTTCATGTGGAGCAGGGGACCGAGGGATTTCGAGTTCGAGAATCCTCTGGCCGATCGGTGGATCCGATTCTGGCCGAATCCTTTTCACACGCAGCGCAAGAAGAGCTTTCTTCACGAGAGCCCTGGAAGCACATCCCACCAATATAGAGGTGCTGGACCAGCAGAACCGGGAGAGGTTGCGACTCTTCTACGTCGGCTGGACCCGGGCTCGAGATCGGGTCGTTCTCAGCCTCCCGCGCGAAGAAGCAGCTCGAAGAGCTGACCCACCTTGTGCGTGGAAAGCAGGGGCCGTTGATCACCGAGCCTGAAGGCGATGGGACGACGTGGGCGGGTCGCAAGGTCCAACTGTGTCTGAGAGAACTGGAAGCCGTGGAGCCCGAGGCTCCGAAGCCCACAGGGGGGAAGAGCTATGTGAAGGCTGGTCCTCGGGAACATCCCCCGGCTTCAGTCTCACCATCCGTTCTGACGGCCGAGGGTCGATTGGGGCCAGTTGAGCAGATCGGCGAAGGGATCGCCTTGCGGGGCTCACCAGACGTGAGAGCAGTGGGGGAGGCAGTGCACACTTTCTTCGCAGCTGACCTGCGGGATCTGGACGCTGAGCAACGTCACGACCTGGCTGAGTCCGTGCTGAAACGATGGGGCGTGAACGAAGTGATGTCGAGCGAGAGTCTGGTTCGAAGTAGAGATGACCTTTGCCGTTGGATTGAAAGCCAGTGGCCAGGTGCGAGATGGCACCGTGAGTGGCCTCTACAAAACCGTCTTGAAGGGGGAACGATCATTCACGGCTCGGCCGACCTCGTTCTCGAGCTCGAGAACGGCTTCGCCCTCATCGATCACAAGAGTTTTCGGACTTCGAGCTGGTCCGAAGAACGAATCGCCGCCCTGGCCGGTCAGCTGGGAGCGTACGCTGCCGCGATCGCCACCAGCACACGCCTACCGCTTCTCAGCAGCTGGGTGCATTTGCCATTCGAGGGGTCCGTGGTTGGCCTGGAGTTCTAGCGAGGAGGTTGCATCATGACTGAGTCAGGCTTTCAGCCCTATTCGGATCGCTTCACCCGAGCGTTCGAGACGGCGCACCAGCTTCACAGGCATCAGCTCCGCAAGGGGACACCCAATTCCTACTTGTCGCACATCCTGGCAGTGACGGCACTCGTCATCGAGAACGGTGGTGACGAAGACGAAGTCATTGCCGCTCTGCTGCACGATGGACCCGAAGACGCGGGAGGGCGACAGACGCTCGAAGAGATTCGGGAAGAGTTCGGCGATGGGGTCGCGGACATTGTCGAGCACTGTACAGATGCATTCGAAGACCCGAAACCAGAATGGTGGACCCGGAAGCTCGGATACCACGAGAAGTTGCGTAATGCCTCTGCTTCAGCCCTACTGGTTTCTGTTGCGGACAAAGTGCACAACGCCGAAGCCACGGCCGAGGACTTGCGAACTCTTGGCCCTGGGGTCTGGGATCGGTTTAAAGAAGGGAGAGACGGTCCTCTTTGGAATTACGCGAGGCTCTTGGAGATCTATCGAGAAAAGTCCCCTTCGGGCTCGCGGGACCTCGTTGATCGACTCGAACGAGCCCTGGATAGCCTCTTCGAGAGCGAAGCCGAGAAGGTGCTCGCGCGGTTCTTCGATCCGAGTTCGTTAATGCCGGCAGGTTCCCCGACCTTGCGAGTCGTCAGCGGGGCGGTCTGCACCGGGAAATCTCGGTTCATACGGGAGCAGCTCAATTCGGGATACGTCCACCTGGATGCACCTCGCATCTTTCTCGCAATGTGTCGCGGGCAGGTACTGGACTTTCCGGGCGAGCTGGAAGAGAAAATGGAGGGCCTCGGTCGGTCAGTGGCTCGCAGGGCAATCGAAGAGCGGCGCAACATCGTGGTCGAGCTCATCGGGCAAGACAACAAACCACTCGAATTGATGCTCAAGCAGTTGAAAGCATGCGGGTACGAGATCAAGTTTGACACTCTCACATGCGACGTCGAGGTGGCCCTGGAGAGGAATCGGCAGCGGGGCGAGGACAACATATCGGCATATTACGCTGAGGGTTTCCACCTCCGATGGCTCATCGAGGAGAGCGCTGAGTGTGCGAGGGCTCAGAATGCTGGAACGTCAAAGTCTCGCAAAAAGCGTGGAGCTTCAGGCTCATCTTCTAAGCGAAAAGCCGCGATCCGAAAGTATGCTGGTTCGACCGTTGGGAAACTCCGCTCTTGCCTGCAGCGTTCCCTGGATGTTCCTGAAGAGACGACAGAAATCGCAGCTTTGCCAGGTGCCCAGGAGATCACTCGGAACGGTCCGGCCGAGAGGGGCTACGGTGACTTCCTCGTACCCGTTGAGTCGGCAAGGCTCACTCGTTGTCTCAGAGAGCTCAGTGTGCGAGAAGGAATCTCGTTTCTAGGCCATGTGTTTCGAGCCGGAGTGGGCGGAAATGGGACTTTATTTGCGATTCCCGAAGGTATGACGATTCGGGCAACAGACCCAGACCTAGAATCAACACTGGAACAGCTTGCACCGGCGATTTCAGCCTTCGAGGGAAAGCAGTGCTTCCGGGCTTATCTCGAAGCCTCTCTTCTCATTCGGGAGATTTCTGAATTTGGTGCCTGGTGGCACGGGCTGAGCTGGGGCCCTCATGTGATTGTTGATTCGAACCCTCTTGGATCGGAGCCAGAGGACAGCACTCCCGCCCGTCTGTCACAGCTCAGTGAACCCGATCAATGGCAATGGAGCGATCCGATACCAGTGGATTGGCGCTGGAGTGTGGAGCTTGGTGATGGAGGAGGGGCTACCGTTCGGTTCATAACCCACCAGCCAGTTGGGCGGGAGACCTTCATTCTCCATACCGACAGGTATCAAGCAGGCTCTTGGCTGCCGGAGTCCAGCAAGCGAGTTCTTGGGTCGGGCCCGAGCGGGATCATCTTCTAGTCCGTCCTGAGACCTCCCCCTAGTGACAGCGCCCTTGTATTTACCTTGACCTCGTTTCGGTACAAGAACCACCTAATCGGGTAACTCGGAATCCGGGCAGGCAAAGACCTGTTGAGCATGGCGTTGGATTCGCCCGGTCGCATCACTGCTTGCAGTGGGTCAAGTTGACTCCGCATCAAGAGTCAAGAGAAGGCCCCTCTATTGCGGTCAGAAAATGATCAGTGAACTGATAAAGCAACCTGTCCAATTCCCAGGGCTCGAGGTCAGCCTCTTCAGCGACCTGCTGAAAGAACGCCTCATGTTCCCGATATTGGCTCTTCCTGAACGCGAATCCCAAGGCCTCCGTGATTCTGCTGATCCTCGTGTCGATAGCAATACTCTGTCGGAAGTCGGGATCGTAGAGATCCATCCAGGAATTCCGACCGTACTTTGCACCGATGCCTCGGAAGGCCATCATGAAGTCGATTTTCTCTTCAGGAGAAGACAATGCGAGAGCTGTTCTGGTTGCTGCTTCCGCACCACCCATTGCTTCGATCCTGTCGAAGTTCTCGAGCAGCCAGTCGGCCTTCTTGTCTGGCATTCGGACCTTCGCCTGCCACATGGCTTGTTTCAGCCTCGAGTGACGTCGCTCCCGATCGAGCGCGCTGAGGTTCTCTGACGAGATCGAGTCGAGCAGCGTCTGGTCAGCTTTGAGATTCTCCCAGCCGCTGCTCCTTTGAAGAGTTGCCAGACTGTGAACCAATTGGTACCAGATCATGTCCTTCCGCGCAGCTATGCCTCTTCCTTCTTCCTTGAGTTCCTCCAGTTTCCGCTCCATCTCGGGAGTTCTGTGCCGCAGAGCTTCTACAAGTTGTTTCAGCTTCGACCTTCGGTCCGGAACAGCTTGAAGGGCAGCCGCCTCTCGAATTGAAGTTGCCAGGCCGCTGTAGGCAACGGCAGGACAGAGCGCTTCGAGGGACTTCAGAGTGATCGAAAGCTGACTGCGTTTCCGATTGTCTAGAACCGATGTGGGCAGGACGTAGAACTGCCATTGTGCTAAGTCGCAGGGATTGATTGTGGTCTGGTCTCGGTTCGAAAGCAGGCAGAATACATAGACGTCGGCATGGCGCTTCGGCTCTTCCGCCTGACGATTGGTTTGTGCATCCCAGGCACGAGTCTCTGGGACATTGAAACTGATCTGTGAATAGTCTCGCTGATACCAACTTTGAACGTAGCTGGCGGACTTGACTTCGATTTTGGTTCCGTCCCTGGCGGTCAGGTCGAAAGCATCCCAACTCTCGCGGATGGAGTCGCCGGCAATCCCAAGAGCTTGAGCTACCAGGAACTCTGCAATGACTCCGCGAGTTGCGTTGTTCAGAAGGTCTGAGGTACTCCAGCGCCAGAAGCTGAGGACATCGAAGCCCAGGTCGCGACCGGCGTCTTTGAACGGCTCGGACCCAGTGAGCCGATCTGCCACGATTCGAGGTAAAGATGTTGCCATGATCGCAGGGTATCGGATTCTAACTCTCAATCCCAGGCTGCTTGCAAAGACGGAGAGCGCCATTCATCAGGGGCTGAGTCTGCCCATCGACCTCCCGGTCGAACTCAACCAACTCGGTCCAACTCTTACTCTGGCGCGTTGTCACTTTTGCCTCCCAGCTGTACATTTCAGGCGCTGAGTTGTGCTTTCTTGGTGGTGAGATGGCAAGGGCAGAATGGGATTTCTCCTCGCCTCGTCGTGGGAGGGCTCCGCCGGTGAAGCCTTTGAGCAGAGAACGGAAGGGCCGCAAATGAGAAAATCCGTTCATCCTTCATCAGGAGAACGGGTCTTCGCTGGACACTTCGTTGTCACCCTCTCGGGCGACCGCATCCCCGCTCGGCGAGAACCACCTTGGGTGTCCGTCCCAGGTTGGCGGGCCCGACGTTGTGTCAGGCCACTCCTGATGCTGTTCCCATTGTAGCCCGGAGACTGTCAGATGCTGTCAGTCGAGGTGACCTGAGCGCCAACCCATTGGGGTAGCTTCAGTCCACCCTATTGAGTGTTGAAGTCGGATAGGTTGAGCGTCACGATCAAGGTCGTACTGGAGTTAGCTCACTGTTCGTTGTTGACAGGTCCGAGGGTCAAAACTAGTTTCGCAGCTAGCCGTTCAGTGCTAGCTCTCTAATTTGGCTTTGGAGTCCCTCGTTCATGGGGTTGGTGGTTCAGCAGCGCTGGGAGGTGCTTGTTGTGTCTAGGTTGCTCAGAACAAGGATGGGAAGTGGGCGATCCAAGAGGGTCCTGCAAAGGAGAGACCGATGATTCTCAGAGAGTATGAGGTTCCTGTCGAGGACAGAGGAGCGTTTGTGAAGTTCATGGCTCTTGTTGCCTACAGCGATGGTGTAGTCGGCGACGAGGAGAGAGAAGCCATAGAGAGCGCTGTGCGGGTGTGGGATCTCAATGCAGAGACGGCGAACCAGATCCAGGAGGTCATGGAGCGAGGGGCAGATGCGGCAGAGCTAGCGAAGGAGTTCCGATCCAAGAAAGCCAAATACCTGCTCCTGCAAGAGCTCATCACTCTTTGCGAGTTGGACGGTACCTACACAGATAGGGAGCGACTTGCCATGACCGAGATAGCAAGGTTGCTTGGAATCTCGCCCACAAGACTCACGGCGATTGAGGGCTGGGTTGAGGACGGCATGCGCTGGCGGCAAACGGGGGCCGAGCTTCTAATGCCAGAGGAACTAGCCTGATGGCCTGGTCGAAGAAGAAAATCGCGATAGTGGCAGGAGGTACTGCCATCGGAGGCGGACTCTGCATCATATCCGCTGGAGCGCTGGCGCCAGTGGTAGGGACCTTTGTGGGGACCCATTTCTTGGGACTCTCGGGTGCTGCTGCAACCAGTGCGGGCCTAGCTGCCCTGGGAGGTGGAGCGATTGCTGCCGGCGGCGGGGGAATGGCAGCAGGCGCATCGCTCGTGACGACCGCTTTGGCTAGTGCGGGGGCCCTGCTGGGGGGACTGGGAATGGGTTCGCTCGCAAACTTCTTTCGTGACTCTGCTCAGCAATTCGAGACTGCTCTCAATGTTGACAAGGACATTGCCAAAGCACAACGGATAATCGAAGGGCAAGAAATGCGGATTCGCGATCTGCAGGTTCATCTGGAGGAGGAGCGACTGAGACAGGATGCCAACGAAACAAAGATCGATCAACTGGAAGAGGTGGTTTGTAGGCTCAACAAGATGCTCGAGGCGGAGCGGTATCAGCTGCGAGCTGTCCGGCTAGCCGATGAGTGACAAGTCAGATGGGCCCGCAAAGCCTCTGAAGGAAATCGCCGCTGTCCTGGCGGGGCAGGACAGGACCCTGAGCAACATTGAAGAGGACGTGGTTCTCCTTCAGAAGAAAGATGTCGAGCAGAGAGTGAGAAACTAGCCAATCTCCTTGAGGAAACTGGAGCCGCCGAGAGGCCTACTGGGAGCGCAAGACCTGAGCCTGCTGATGAGCCAGCAACAAAGCGAGCAATGGGCAGGTTGGGCAGCGAGATGCGGTGGGAAGATCTCGTTCAATCGTACCCCTCCGGTGAATGCGAGGTCTCGCTGGATACTCTCCTGACACCGGAAGAAATCGCGGTAATTGACAGCAGATTCGATTCCCCTCTGGCCCGCGAACCGTGGGATGGACTGGACTATTCGTTTGTATTTGCCTCGGCGCTGATTGGTATCTTGACAGATTGGTTCTGTGCGCCGCTTGGCAATCCGCTTTCCAGGAAGCTACTGAGTTATGGGGGACAGCTCCATGACGAGTCTGGGATATACCGAGCCTTCAGGGAGTTCCAGCATAGTCTCGGCAAGAGCGCCCTCGCGCAGCGATTCGACTGGGTCCGTCACCTATCGGGAATGAAGGTGACCCACAGCGGACTTCCAATCGACCACAGGGGGCCCGGATTCGGAGTGGGTGACGGGCACGGTTGGGTCTATCACCGCATTCTCTCTTCCGGTCACGATCTGCTGAGGTTCATGAGTGGCATCCATCAGATAAAGACCGGCCAGTTCATTGGCACAAGATATGTAAACGGGAAGGCCGTGATGGAAATCCGGACCCTTGCAGCTAGTGGAACTCCCTACACTCCTCGGGGCGATTGGTCTACTGCGGCCGTAGAGTACCTTTTGCATGTTGTGTCAGACCTGTTTACAAAAACTAGCCTCCCAGTTCCCGGCGCTACTTGGTTGCAGGAGCTTCCTAGCCGAAAGTTGAGGACCTTTGTCCGCGAGATGTACTACGGCAACAGCCCTTGGAGCCCGAGTGGCAAGGGCAGGCCGGGCTCTGAGTTCGGTGGCTACAATTTGCGGCACGTTCTCGGTCAAAGCGTGACGCCCGCTACTACACAACTCGCAATATGGCTCTACTACCATATTCGCTATTCGTTCCCCAATTGGCTAGGCAAGGAGGTAGCAGGCCAAGAGGTAGGAAGCTCTCGAGTGCCCGGGCTGAAACTCGCCGAACTTCAAGCAGTTGCGCATGCCACGGTGGCAGCCGTGAACGTTGGTCGTGTCATCGTAGTGGGCAATCCACTGGTGCTCAACCTTCCTCAACTCACAGCCTGCATGGCCGCCCTGACTAGGATGACTCTGATCAACCGCCGTCGGTTCAATATTGAGGCACGCAACGAACGGAACCGGATTCTTCTGGATGAGGGATGGTCCAGCATCGAGGCGATGCTTGAAGTCCCTCAAGAGAGAGTAATCAAGTTGCTGCCTGAGGAAACGCTGGTGATTGGCTAAAGCTTGACACTAACCGAGAAGGAACACGGTTGAGGCTTGGAGCGCTGACCACATACAGGTACGAAGGTGCGGTGGCTTGGGAGGAGGCTTAAGATTGCATGATTCGCAGAAACCTGATGACCCTGCCCGGTCTAGTTCGGGTTCATGCGGGGACCCCTATCGGCTTCTGGAGATCAAGCTCGACTACGCTTGGAAGTACTTCGAGTCCGCAGCCCGGCAGAGGATGCTCTTTCTCAACTACTTCGTCGTTCTGGTCGGAGTGCTTGCAGGTGGGTATGCGGTTGCGCTCAGAGAGTGCCTAGTCTCGTTGGCCATTAGCCTGTGCGCCTTCGGTATTGTAACCACCCTTGCGTTTGTAGTCTTCGACTACCGAATGTTGGCCTTTGTCAAGAGGGCGAACAGAGTTCTAGAGACCATGGAGCGTCGGTACATCTTCCCCGATGGGGATCACGTGTGGTCGGTGGGGGAGAGCTCAAGGAGCAAATCGGCCTGGCAAGAATCGACCCAGACCTTGAGCGCTCGCTGAGGGGTCTGGGACGAGGGCTTCATTGCGCGACGAAGGTGTGGATCTGGATTCGAGTGATGATCCAAGGCACAGCCCTGCTGGGTTTCATCGCAGGCATCGTACTTTCGTGCACAGTGTCTTTGAAGTGCAATCAAGGCAGGTCAGAGGTAACCAACGGGGAGGTTGAAGTCTTACAAGCCCCTCTGGGTGAGCCCATACTCAGTCAGGCGCGGATTCCGGCCGCTCCAATCCCTGATTCAAGTCGGAATCCTGAGTCTTCTGAAGCTCTACCAGATGACGCAGATACTCCCCCGAATCGCGAAACACCCTGACCTTCGGGTGCCAATGGAAGACATTCTCTCGTCGCCCGATCACGCACAATGATCGTCCTAGGCCGAGGGCAATTCCCGATTCAACGTGCTTTCCGCCTGGCACCATTCGGCCCTCAGGTTCCGCAATCACCACCACGCCATCAACTGCTGCTCTTACATCTTCTTCATCCATCGTCGCAAGGTCTGAGCGCTCGGAGGCAGAGTAGGCTCGCATCCCCATGTGGAACTTGGTGTCGAGCCAGATCCAGCGAGAAGTGACGGTATGTCCCCGCTCATTGAGCTTTTCAGCAAGTTCCAGAGCGTTCTCTCGCGAATGGGAGGCAATGTATATTTTCATCGGCTGTGCTTCCCAACTAATTGCTCAGTGTCCGGAGTAGCACATCTATTGGCCCGAAAGCCTGACAATCTGATGCCCTCGTTGCTGTAGCCCCTTACTCCGGAGGAGCTCACTCCAATCCTTAGCCGTACCAATTGGAGTGCCAGAGTCATACAGCCCACGCCTTTCTTCTTGACGAGTTAGGCGTTCGAATCTCTTCTTCAAAGGATAGCTATCAGGGACGAGTAAGTCCTTCCTATGCAGAATGAATGGATTCTCTGAATCGGTGTAATCCCAGTAGTTGAGGTCCAGCTTCCGAAGGTCGACGACAAGGGAACCTTGGAGCTGTGGGTGAGGGTCGCGATCGAAGTCCCTGTAGGAGAGATAGGAGACTCGTGGCTTCACTCTGTTCAGTTTCAGAACATTCGCTCCTTCGACACTCCCAACGAGAACGCGAGCACACCCTTCGTAGATCCGCAGGATTGGCGGAAGCTCCTCGATTGACTCTGAGTGCACATACAAAGCCTCTAGCGTGATCTTTCCATGGGTTGCTTGCCGGCATGCAGCATCAATTGCCGATGTCTTCCCTGCGGCAAAGAGGGCCTCGTCGGCTATTTGGCAAGCTCGCTTGTATGAGCTAAACAGTGCCCTAATGTCTAACTGTAGCTCGGGCGCTAGGTCAGAGAGCCGCGGGCGGCCACCGAATCGGTCAAGTGCCAGATATACGACGAGGTCAACAATCCGCTCGTCGCGAATCTGTCCCCAAATCTCGGGGCCAGTAGCTGCCGTCACGGCTGAGAAGGCTCTTGCCACTGAGCCAAAGATGTTCTGAATCTTGATCGATTCAGGGATCTCCTTGGGACCAGGAAGCCGGCCGCGCGCCTGAACAAAGAGCATTAGGGGCTCAAGCAAGGTCTTGTGGTGCTCAAATACCGCCTTCTCTATCTCTCGACGAGAAGGTCCTCTCTTGCGCCTAAACTGAGACGCTAGGAACCTCTGCCGCTCTCTTTTGTCCTTGAATGCGAGAAAGACACCAGGGGCCGCTGGCGAGCCAAGGTTGGGCCCCAGCCGGCTTTCAATCCATTGTCCAAGCTCGCCTGGTGAATAGAACTTCTGAAATGTGCCCGTCGAGGTCAGAAAGCCGTCGCTATATGGCGAAAGAACTTGCTTCTTGAGTTCCAGAGTTGTTCTAACCGCGACTATCAGCAGCTTCCGGGCCAACGCCCAAGCGCGGAGCAAGACTCCTCCCGCTCTGCTGGGTTCTCGATTACGTTTAGAACGTATCCTAAATTTACAATATCCGCAGGCTGCGGATCATCTTCTACGGGGTAGGCCGGATCCCACCCAACACATGAATATCCGAGAGCTCGGAGAGCCTTGACGTCGTCGCCTCTGCCACAACCGAAATCCAAGACCGAGCGTTCCTGCGAGAGTAGATTCAATTCGAGAGCAGCTCGTATTGGTTTTGATAGTGAAGACCGCCTAATTGCGGTCTTCACTCGCTGAATGCTGGCTGCTCGCTGCTTGGCGATGACCTGTGTCTCCCCTTGCTTCCAAGCTCAAATGGCTTGATTATGCCGAAAGCCAGTCAAAATCTCGGAATCTGTAGTATGAGGATGGGTAGCCATTGATTCTAAGATTGTTGTCAATCTCCCAGATAGTCCCGCGTGGGTTTCCCCCAACAGCAGGCCCCCTTGAAGCTCTCCCCACTATTTGTTCGAAGAGTATGGCGGACCCAATAGGTACTGTTAGAAAAGCGTGGCGCACGGCAGGGCAGTCGTATCCCGTAGCGAGGAGTTTCTTGTTCAGCAGGACATGGATCTTTCCTGCCTGGAAACTGCGCAGGATCCTGTCTCGCTCATCCAATCCCGTTCGTGACGAAATCGCCTCCGCCTTCAAGCCGTGCGACCGAAGAACTGCACCCAGAGCTTCGGCATGATCGATGCTGCCAGTGAAGACCAATACGCGGTCGGTAGAACCGACTTTCAGTATTGCTCTCACAGCGGCATCGAAACGATATACATTTGTTTCAAGTTCACTAATAGGAAGGCGGCGTTGACTGGCATGCTCCATCACCGTGCCGGGCCAGGACCTTTCAAGCTCGATCCTCTCGAAGTCCAATCTTGCAAGCACTCCGAGGTCTTGCAGCGCTTCGACGGGCCTCTTTCCCAGTTGCTTGCTTACGATTAGTTGGCGCCGAAACAGAGCTACGAGTCCCTCCGTTTCGGCCTCTTGGGACCGGCCAGGAGTTGCGGAGAGCCCAAGCATGACTGCCCTGGATCCTTGTTTTGATGCTCTCACAGCCTTGATTGCTTCCATGAACTGCGGTGCAGATGCGTGGTGGGCCTCATCGAAGACGACGAGGTCGATTTCCGGCCAGGAGGCGGAACCTCTCTTGCTCCTCAATCGGCTGGCGATCATCTGTGGGGTGGCAAAGTAGACAGATGCGAACGGATGTCTTTCTATTTTTCGAGAGACATAGCACCTTTCTATTCGAAGTTGATCAACAGCTGGGAAAACGCCCACAGCTCTAGAAAGGTCTCGAATGCCTGGTCGAGCAGCTCTCGGGTTGGAGCTGTCCAGAGAACACTTGAAATGAGTTCAGCTCTCAATCCTTCAAGCACAGACCAGGAAGCGGTGCGGGTCTTTCCTCCTCCTGTAGGCAGAGCCATTAATCCGGCTTTCTTGGGGAGCTTTCCTGAGAGGAGCTCGAGAGCAACATCGACGAGCTCTCTTTGATACTTGAACAAGAAGCCTGTCCCAGGGTGCTTAAGGTCTACAGCGGCCGGGAGCGTAGAGCTGTCCGCAGAATCTGATGGCTGAGTGCTGACCTTCCCCTGCTTAGTTCTTCTGGACCTGTAGTCCTCTCTCGCTTGCTCAGAGCTCAAGCTGCTCCTGGATAGAGGGCCTTTAAGAAACCGGTCGTGATCCGTGGCAGATCTTCTTGGAGGCATTTGTTGAATGCAGGACTCATGGCAGAGCCCAGCGAAGTGACTGGGCGTGCAACACCTACGTCAGGTTCTAGCTACGCCCTGATTGCCTCAAACACCCACCTCAGTCGATCTCTTGCTTCATCTTCCGCAAGTTCCTGAGAGTACTCTCTCCCAGTACCTGCAAGAATACGTGCCGCTGAAGAACTCTCCGAGTGGGTAAAGAACCTATCTATCGATCTACGGAGTTTCTTGTGAAGCAGTTTGTCACTTTCTCTAACTTGCGCCCAGAAGTCGTCGAATTCACTTTCCATCGCTTCGTCGCCGCTGTCGGAACATAGATCAGCAGACCGCTGCCCAGTAGATCGGCTCCTTCGATCGTCTGGAGGCTCCTAGCGTGAAATCAATCGGCCCCTCCGAGGAACGTAGCATCCCTGCCCAGAGTGGATCTTCATTGCCGTCTTCTCGATCGAAAGGGCAATCTTTATCAAGAAATTCAGGGCGGTGTTCTACAACCCGGTTCAGTGCCTCAACAAACTGCTCAGCCCTCTCGTAGTTGAGCGAGGCCTTGCCGCCGACAGTTGACCAAAGGGTATTATCGAGGTCTTCCTCGGTGTCATCATCATCTTCATACTCTTCGATCTCATCGAGGATCCCGTCGTCATCGTCTTCAGGTGCGAGCTCTTCCAAATGGTCGGAGTCGATCTTGAGGAACTCGATGAATGCCAGGAATAGCGCCCTTTGAAACACAACGTTGAACGCGAGGTTCTCAGATTTCACACCCTCAGCTCGTTCGAGTTTGAAGTCCATCTGATTCTCTGATAGCGGGATGTCTCGATTCGCAAGTCGGCCGAGAATCCTCTTGTACTCTTCGGTTGCCTCTCCACCGAACTTCTCCTCTTCCTTTCTTGTGAAGAGGTAGAACCAGCTAACGAACTCGCTAGTCAGGGAACCGCTGGTTTTTCGTTCCGCAATTAGCGTCCTATAGGGCAGGAACGTGGTGAGAATCCGCACGATTCCCGGAGCCCACACTTCCGAAAAGGCCTTCTGAATTACCTTCAGCTCGTTTTCATTCGATTCTCCCCGATAGCTAAAAGGCCTCCATTCAAGCTCTTCGAGCTCTTTGAGTCGTTTTTCAGCTTCACTCAGTGAAACCCCCAGCGATTTGCGGAACGACCTAATCTGGCGCCTGATTTGACTGTAGTCCATGTAGTCCCTAATCGGCTTGCTTCCAAGAGCTTGAGCAACAAGCCAGTCCAAGCCGAGGATCGTGGAAATGTATGGGCCATCGTCGAACCGAGCTTGTTCCGTATGCCAGTCGATGAGATTCAAGGGTAAACTAGAAGGTTCGCAAAGCAGTTCATCCGATCCATCCTTGAGTTCCTCACCAACAAGAGCCCTTACACAAAGTGAATGAGGGTCTCTATCGTCGAGCAGAATCTGTCTTGCTCGGCTAACCTTCTCTGAGTGTTTATTTAGGTCTATGAAGAGAGTGCGAAGAACCTCGATGACCGACTGACCAGTGGGACTCCGATATCCAAGGCGCTCATCGAGTATTAGCAGGATTATCGGCACATGAGTCTGCGTTAATCCCTCTTCGTTACCCGATGTCTCTGCGAATCTTTGGATCGCAGCAAGGCGATGTTGACCATCTATGGCAACGCTAAAAACCTCATCTGGGTTCCAACGAACTTGCCCGAGCTTGGCTTGAGGTTCGGACACGTGACTCCAATCCTCCCAGTAGCTGCAGAGAATTGGCCCTATGGGAAAGTTCTTTCCGTACTTCACGGCAGGTACTTCCGGAGGGGCCCAGCCATCCTCGTCGAAGCTTGGCTGCAACTCGTTCCCCTTTTGTGGCAGCAAAGCGACAGTCAAAGAGTTGAAGAACTGAGGGCGTTCGACTGTATTGAGGTATGGAACAATCTGGCGTTCTACTCTCGGCCAGTTCAGGTCTCGCTGAAACAGCTCTTCTAGCCGCCACGATCGATTCTCAGCGCCAGCAAGCTCGTTCACGAGTCTCAGGTACGTTGCTGCCTGTTTCAGACTCATCGTTGTCGAGAAATACGGAATCGTCCAAACCGAGAAGGTCAAACTTTCCGAAGAGAAAGTCGAAACTGGGTGTGGTTGGCACTCCAATTGACGCTGATGGCGTTGGCATTATGGACACTCCTGCAGATTATCCAGATCGAATTACGAATCCAGCCACTGTCGATCTTGTAGTGATCATCTCGAAAAGGGTGCGTTGCGATTTGAGTGAGGCGCTGTCCTGATCAGTCGTCTTCCTTGAGCCCAAGTTCCAGTAGAGCAGCTCCAAATCGGCCCATGTTAGGCCAAGGCCCTCAGAGAGGGCGTTGCCAAGGTTGGTCTCCCCTTTGAGGTGATCTCTTGCACGGCGCTGAAGGTCGTGAGTTTCTCCGACATAAAGTGGTGGTGCAAATTCACGGAGTGATCGCATGAATCTAGCCATCCAGCGCCTTCTCTTCTCAGTCCTTAGAAATTCTCCAAGAGTCTCGGTCTTATCAGGAGTTAATCCCCCGCCACCTAGAACTAGCTCAGTCAAGCGAGCGAAATGGGTGAGCTCCTTATCTTGAATAAGAGCAAAGGGGATCGAGTTGTTCCTCTCGATCCACTCAGCGAACTGGGCCGGGCTCCTCGTAACTCCAGTGGGAGGCCGGAAGCTCCTCCTCCACACATAGATCGCCTGGCAAGCGGGGATTAGTTCCTCTAGGCCCTCCCCTCTGTCAAAAGCGTCCTCGAGGTCAGCTCCCAGCACTTGGTGCCACTTTGTCTTGAGTTCAGGATTGTTCATCAGTAGACGTCCGGCTCAGATTAGAACGTCCTTTTCAGCTCTACAGGTGACATATTGCGCAGCCATCAGCTTCGTCGACCACTGGGAGTGGATACCGTTTTTCGATCTTCTCGAGTTCAGACAGGGATCGACGTTCGATCCAGGTGAATCGGTGTTCGCCGGACTCCTTCTCATAGGTCTTTGCGGACTGAAAAAGATCTGGGTGGTTATCCTTGAGGCGCTGCCATTCTCCCATCTGCTGATAAAAGCAGAAGTAACAGCCTGATCGAGACCTCCAGCGGTAGTAGCTTGGAAGGCCTAGGCCAGAGTTCTCCAACAAGATCCTTACGTCTGAGAGGCCGATCCCATCGTCTTTGAATGGATAGACAGGAAGGACGTTGGGGCGCTGTGACAGGACTGGGGGCTTTTTCGAAGAGTACCCGTCTCTATCCTCGTCACCGCGTATTCCGATATAGCTGAAAGCCCTATCGCTTCCGACATAGTGCTCGAACGGCTCGATCTTGAGAATCCGTGTGCACCAGCGGGCCCGAGGGTTGGGCAAATAACCGCCGTATATCTCATTGAGTACGATGTCGAAAGCAGACCTCCCAGGCTTCTTGATGGCTGCGACTTTCGGAAGGTCCAGCGCTGAAAGGCGCTTGATCGGGGCTCCCAGGACTGCCTCAAGTCGTTCGAGATACTCATAGGTCTCTTCCAACTCTGCCCCGGTGTCGCAGAAGACATACTCCGAAGAAATCTGTGGGTACTTGTCCTGCATGTAGACGGCAAGCGCCGCTGAGTCCTTACCACCGGACAGGCTGACGATATGCCGTATCGAGACGTCGCCCACCGAATTGAGGGCTTCTTGGAGTGATGCCATGAACTAGTCCTCTGACGGGTGGTCGTCGAGTGATTGAATGAAGGTCCTGGCCTCAGATTCGCCAAGGATCTCACCCAAGATACCAAAGGATCGGGCAATTCGCCTCTTCAAGATATTCCCCAATGCAGATCGTGCTTCTTGCCTTGTTGCTTGCGGTCCTTCCAATACCATCGTGAGGGCGTGGTCTTCGATTCCTTGAACCGCAGCATTGAGCTGTTGTTCGAAATCTAGAAGAGACCTGTCGTCCCAAGCACTCAGAGGTTTGGCAATTAATACGCTGGAAAGAGCATTCACAAGTTGGCTGTCTGAGCGGTATGGTCTCATGCTTAGATTCATGAGAGCTCTTGCCGATGGGTCGGGAAGCATAGGCGCAAGATCGGTGGGGAAGAGGTCTGCCCATGTCTCAGCTACTCTCCTGGCAGAGTCCTTCTCCGAAGCCTCGCCCATGCCGAGCTTTCTCTTTAGAGTCGTCGAGGCGGCGGCGGCATACTGATCAGCAATAGTTTCTAGTTCGTGCAGCGACATCTTGATTTTCTTGGTTAGTGTCGGGTCACTGCTGCCGTCACAACCCATCGCATCCGGAAACCTTGCCAAGAACAGCTCAGCTGGCTCTAGTCGGCGACCAAGTAGATCCTGGAGCTTCCTGGTTCGCTCTGAAATAAGGCGGGTGGTTCGCGCACCTACAGGCAATGTTGCTTTCCAGCTTTCCCAAGCTTCGAAAGCCCTTCTGAGTAGATCCGATTCGTAGGTTTCAACATCGGATCCCTCTCCTAGGATCTTGCTCACCTCTCCAAGGTATGACTTGGTGGATGTATCAAGATCAAGGACCTTCAGGTTATAGCTCTGAGGGTGCTTGCAGAGGTGCTCGATGACTGAGGGAAGAATATCTGGCACGTACTCTCCACCTCGCAAGAGAGTAGTTGCTGAGGGGAAGGCCTTTAGCCCGGCGGCGAGGAGAATAGGAAGGACCCCTGCGCGCACTCCGAAGGGGGGGCTCGCAAGTCTGTCGAAGAGATCTTCGAATTTCTTGAATTGCTCGTTTGGAAGAGAGAGGAAGTCTCTGATCTCCTGCCAGACGGCCTGCAACCCTTCGTCCTCAATGCACTCCGGCATTGAGTAGCCCCAGAGGCCATTGGTTGACTGCCTATAGATGCCGGTGTTGAAAAGCACAGTGCGGAACATCGATGCATCAGGGAAGTTCCCGATGATCCCTAGATTCTCCTCACCTGTCCGGTCGAGTATTCCAAGCAGGAGCTTCTTGCGAGCATTCACCAAGATAGCTGACGGGTTTCGCCGAACGATCATCTCGTTGCGGATTTTGGGACTGCTCGGAAATACCTGCTCCATCACCTCTGATAGCTGACCACGAAGTGCCTTTGGCGAGTGTATGGTCAACTCGTTGCCCTGGTAGAACCACCGACAACCCGTATCGGAGGGGTTCGTAAGGCCTTCCGCCATTCTGTCCAGGTGATCACGACTGTCGTCGCTCATTTGCTGAAGTTCAGCTGCAGCAAGCGGGTCAGACTCGAGCAACTCTGAATCGACCTGCATGTGTTGGATCGCAGCAACCTCGAGCGCTGCTCCGAACAGATTCAGCTCCCCTCGTGGAATCGCTACCAGAAGACGATTGTTCTTGAGTCCATCTCGAATGACCGACTCGGCTTCCTCTAGTTCCACCGGAGAGGTTGGCACCAAGTACAGGACTCTCGCGTCGCAGCCCGGCGGCGTCACATGGTTGTGCGACTCAAGTTGCAGGTTGCGCTTCAACTCACCCAGAGAGATGTACGTTGAAGTGGCGTATCTGCGAACGTGGAACTGGTCGTTGTATCTCAGAGGCTTCCAGGTCGGTGGAGGGACTTCTCGGGTCAAGAAATCAATGATCTCGAAATGCTCTTTGAGTCGATGCTCTTCTTCTTGAAGCCGGCCGCGAAGATCGAGATCGGTACCGTGCCAAACTGCAACCTCATCACTATGTTGGCGGTGTAGCAGGAGTTTCTTGTCAATCAGGCTTTCCACCACCACCTCACCACTGGAGGTGGCCTCGAGGCCGCCAAGAGCAAAGAGCAGGTGATTCTTGCCCGCTCTGGATCTTTCTCCACTCAAGCCGAGGCCGAGCAGGCAGGCTGTCTTCAGGGCGGCAACCGCCTTCGGGTCATCGGCGGTTTTCGAGATCGCACTCTGCGTCTCGAGCCACTGTTTGTATGTGCCTCCAACAGTGGAATCGGACTGCATTTCGCTGGAAAAGTAGTCGTATAGAACTGAGGGTGTAATAGCTCGGTCGGGGTCAACCCCAAAAAGAAAGCTGAAGAGTGTTCTTTCGTTCTGTGCTACCCGGGCCGATAGTCGAGGGAGAAGATGAAGAGTTGTCGGCTCAATTGGGTAACCCTTGGCAAGTAGATCGGTCAACTCCTTTTCCGAGTAGTCAGAGAAGAGTCCAAGCTGTCGCGCCCTCCTCGCAAGACTCGAAAAGCCCTTGGGTCGAGGAGCCTGGCCGTTTCGGAACCTTGACGAGAGGATTTCCGTGATCAACCGATGGATCTCTTTGCTGTCGTCAACGTATTGAATCGTGTGGAATCGTCCCTCGATTTTCTTCCACTCCGACCGAACGGAGTGCGGCAAACTTGCTGCGTAGTTCAGAAGGTTTCGGTGAAGTAGAAGGCCCAAGGTGATGGGGACTTGGTTGCTGGTCCGGCTGGCAAACTCGGCGAGTTGCTGAATTAGAAGAAGTTCACTGGCGCGTCCGTCGGCCAGTAGCCCCTCTAGGTGCCTTCCAAACTCGTCCCAAAGAATGACAATGCGGTCTCGCCCCGCATCTGTAGCCTTCTTTTGCAGTACCGACAGGAGGTGGACTACCTCGTCGGGGGTCCCGGTCGGCAAACCCTCAATTGTTCTAGCCCTTCGACCCTGCTTCTGACGGCGCATGCTGTCGGAGGCAGCCCCTTTAAGTGCCTCTCCGATGGATGGTTGATACCCATGCAAGGCGAGGACGAACCCTGCGCCCCTCTTAGTTCGTCGCCTTCTAGCGAACTTCGCCAGGTCTGGACTTACAGGCTTCAGCCTCTGCTCTATTGCCACGAGTGAATTTTCTGCGTCTATTCTGTTCTCAGTCAGCTGCAACACATAGGACGCAGCTAATGACTTCCCGGAACCGTAGGGGGCGACTACTAGAAGGGCTCTCTCGGATGAGTCCTCTCCCAAGAGTTGCCGAACCAAGCCAACTGTCTTGGCTGTAGGCTGGAAGTGCCCTATTCGATCTGCATGTTTTGCGTCGTAGCGAAGATTGATCGAGCGCAGGAAGGCCTGCGCTTCCAGAGGTGAGGAGGTTCCTCTTGTCTCGCGGACTTCACGCCGCATCGCGTTCTCCAGCGATGGCGACTTCAAAGTAGGCGGTGAGCCATTCGAGAGGGGGTCGCGAACGGACTTTCAGGATTCGGTCACCTGCCAGCCCTGAGATCGAAATGTCGCTATCGTCTTGGGCCTCAATACTCACGACATAGTCAAATAGCGACTCGGTAGACAAGGCGAATACACGTCCTGGAGAATTTGGCTGATGGGCGGCCTGTTGAAATGTAAGCTCAATCGACTTTGTAGTCGCTGCAAGGGAGCGTAGCCCTTCATCTCTTGAGACACAGTAGCCAAGTAGGTGAGACGGAATGTCCTTCCTGTTTCGATTGACTTGATAGAAGCCCGATACTCGGAAGTGGCGAAGCAATCCCAGTTCGGTTAGCGGGCAAATCTTGCCTTCTTCCGGGTCGGTGACCTCGATGGGCACTGTTTTGGAATAGGTGTTTAGGAGGCAGGCAATGTCTCGTTGGAGGGTCCGAAGGCTTGGTGGTCGACGTTGAGTGAGTTCCAGGTGATTCTGGAGGGCCCCGAAGCAAGTGGCCCGCTCGAATCGAGGCAGGTTGAAACCATTGAAGAACCACGACCAACTGGCTGCCTGGTTGGGGTTGCTGACCAGGTGGACGTGAATCGCCCACCAGGTGCCGGGTTCCATGAAATATGGGTCAGCCTCGTAGATCAACCCTCCAAAGTCTGTGGCCTCGAAGAGTACCTTCCTCCCATCTTTGCCGGAAGGCTGAGAGAGGCCGGTTGCGTGGAGCCAGTGGCGGATGGACTTGGCCATATTCTTGCCCACCCCGAGCCAGTCAGCAGAGTGCTCGTCCACTAGCCTCTGTGGCTCTTCAACAAGGAGCTTGAGTCCCTTGTGGAGCCAACCTTCGCGAATGGCAAAGGTCTCATGTCCTCCGAAACGCATAATCCCCAACTCTCCCCTATGAGTGTGCGGCCATTGTTGACGACGACACCGGCCCCAGTAGGGCGCAGAGGGCCGCAATCTCTGTAACCGTGCGATCGATTTCCTCATGAGTATTCTCGACAGAGAAGCTGAATCGCACACTTGAGTAGGCTTGCTCTTCGGTCAACCCCATCGCGCGAAGGACGTACGATGGCTCAGGGCGTTGATTGGTGCAAGCAGAGCTCTGGGAGCAACGTATCCCAGCTTGATCGAGTCGCACAACGAGTGCTTGCCCATCGATCCCTTCGAACTGGATGTTCGTTGAATTGCAGACCCGACTTGATTCATTTCCGTTCACTAATGTGTTGGGCACAGCTTCTTGCAGTCTCTTCTCGAAGTCGTCTCTCAAACCGCTGAGCTGCTCAATCGTTTGTTCAAGGTTCTGGGATCGAAGCTTGGCTGCAGCGCCCAGGCCAGCTATTCCGGAAATGTTCTCTGTCCCTGCTCTCAGCTTCCGCTCCTGGGGTCCGCCTCTGAGAAGAGGGGAGAGCTGCCGGGGGTTTCTCGAGTACAGAGCTCCGACTCCTTGGGGCCCGTGAAGCTTGTGGGCGGTTAGGGAAAGAAACCCAATTCCCGAATCGAAGAGGTTGATCGGGATCTTCCCAACAGCCTGAGCGGCATCTGAGTGGAGTGGCACACCCTTCTCACAGCAGATCCTTGCAAACTCTTCAACCGGCTGAATCACTCCAGTTTCATTGTTGACCCATTGGATTGACACGAGGTTTGCTGCCTGCCCCAACGCCTCTTCTAGATTTCTCGGGGAGATCTGACCTTTTGAGTCGACTGGCAGATAGGTAACTTGGACACCCTTTTCCTCCAGCCATTCGGCGGCCTTTAGGATCGAAGAGTGCTCAACCGTCGAGGTTATGAGGCGTCTTGGTCCATTCGATTCAAGAAGGAGAGAGAATAAGACGTTGTTGTTTGCTTCGGTACCTCCGCTAGTGAAAATCAACTGATCACCTTCTGCACCAAGAAGGCCCGCTAGGCAATCGCGGGCTACGTCCAGCTGCCTCCGTGCCCGATCACCTGCTGCGTGGGCGCTGGAGGCATTTCCGAACCCTCGGCCCATAGCATCCAGCACCGCCTCTTGCACTTCGGGAAGAGTGTGGGTGGTCGCGTTGTTGTCTAGGTAGATCTCTTTCATTCTTCTGGTGTAAGCTCTCGGGCCATTTCACTCGCTTTCACCTCGGAACAACCCAATTTGCCTGTGGCGGACTCCTTGTAGCGGCTCGATATGGGTAGAGAATCGCCGGATTTCTTCGACTTCACCTAGAGTGAAGAGCACCCGGCCGTCCCGAAACTTGTGACCTGGGGGGATCTTGCCCTCCGTCCTCCAGCGCCAGAGCGTTTGCCTGGAGATTCCAAGCTCTGCAGTCATCTCGGTACTAGAGACGTAATCGATGCCCTCTATCTTCTCCGCCATGGCGCATCCGCCCGTTACAGGCCGTTATGGTTGTCCCGAAGTGTAACACGGCGTTGCGTCTAGCAGACGCGGGTCAGCTACGCCAGGAACGCTACTTGGAATTACTGTCAGGATTTGACAGTGCTTTGCAGCAGTGCGTATGCCTAAGTGTGAGATTAGCTGGCAGCGCCTTCGAGCTCTATGAGAACAAGCAGATGACGGGCCCGCGAAGCGCCGACGTAGAGATGCCTAGGTGTACTGGTCCTTGGGTTGCCCTCGTCCACCAGTAGCACGACGTCGGCTTCCAATCCCTTGAAGCGGAAGATCGAATCGAACCGAAGTTGATGACCGACCTTGGAAGAGCCGAGAGGAACAAGTGTCAGCGAACCAAGCTTCTTCACTTTTCTCAGCACGCTAGCCTTTCTGCTCCTCGTTGATAGTAGGACCATATCGTGAGCCGCGATCCGCTCCTTTTTCACCAGCTGACCGATCCTCTTCTCAAGGATCTTGACTAGGTGTTTGGGCCCGTTCGCGCTAATTCGTTCTACGTCGAGGCCCTCCGGAATTCCAGGGAATGGTTCCATTTCAGAGCCACACAATTGCCCACAGAACTCTGCAATTCTCCCTGTGTTGCGGACGTTGTATCGGAGCGGAAATGGATAGGTGACAAGCATCTCTGGAATTCCCCTCTTGTAGATGTCCTGATGGGGATCGAAGAAGACGTACCAAATGTCCTCTTTCGCGTTCCGGAACAAGTCCTCAATACTCACCCACCAGTCAGGCTTGAAATCCTGCCCTTCGTCCACAATGATTGCGTCGAATCGAGCGTCGGGAAGCTTCTCTAGCGCTTCCATCATCAGCAGAGGGAGTTCATGCTCGTAGAACTGGTGTTTGAATCGGCTGTCGTCCGGAACCTCCACTTTTAGCCCTGCTCGCTGAGCGAATTGGATGCAGAATCGCTGATACGGAAAGACCTGGAATCCTTCTGCGCGCTTGTCTAGGTCATCAGCGAGCGGCTCGTTGAAGCAGAGGAACAGAACCTCCTTGCCCGCTTCGGCGAGCCTTCGTGCTTTCTCCATGGCCACAACCGTCTTACCGGTGCCAGCAGCACCCTCGACAGCAAGGCGTGTGACCTTTTCAAGGTGATCAAGCAGGCTGATTTGCTCATGTGTGAAGTGGTCCAGGATCTCCTTCTCGTCTCTGAACCACCTCGCAAGTGGAACCCGGGCATCAAAGCCTGGGCAGATGGTACTGAGAAATGCCCTGGTTAGTTGGTCAGGGTACTTTCTCTTTCGGAGACCCTGAGCTTTCGCAACGCATTCCAGCTTCTCCAAGAACTTGGTGCAGTCCATCCGATCTAGTATGTGATCGCGCGGTAGTCCCATCCCAGTTCTGAGCGGGATATCCACATCGGGAAAGACAACACCCCATCCGAAGTGGAGCCGCACCTTGTTCTTTTTGAACCAGGGCTGCTTCCTCAGGAACGAATCCACTTCGTGTGCGGCCTTCCGAGCCTGGCTAGCAGGATCCTTGATGGCTTTCTCGACTTGATCTTGACCCGTTGAGTACCACTGGCCGCTTTCGAATCGAATGCCGCCACCCTTGACCTCAAGTGCTACGAAGCCCCGTTCCGGATCGAGAAGTAGGAAGTCGATCTCCCCATCACGAGCTGGATGGTCCTTGTCGCCACCTGCGACGAAGCACTGCGAGTGAATTACGGTCCAAGACGAAGGTGTGTGGTCTCGGAAGCGCCTAAAGATCTCAGCTTCAGAAGGAGGTGCCTCCGGTCCTATCTGAGCTGGGATCATTCGGGCCATCAGCGTTCCGATCCTTCGACTCTACCGTTGGAGCGGCTAATCATGGAGTGGCGACCTTGGATGATCTCTAGCTCTCGATCCTAATCAGTGCCGCCCGAGCAAGGGCGAGAGTCTTCTCTTTTAGGACATCCGGCCCCACGACCCTGCACTTCCCTCCAAACCCGACTATCCACCGCGAGATCTCCTCGAGGCTGGAGAGCTGGAGGCGGTATTCGATGGTGCCGTCGGGGAGTTGTTGGGTGGTTTCGCCGGGGTGGTGGCGGGCGTTGAGGATGAGGGGGGCGAGCGAGGCGTCGAAGTGGAGGACGACGTCGTGGGTGCCCTCGCCCTTGATGATCTTCCAGGAGTCCTGGAGGTGGCTGTCGAGGTCGAAGTCTTTGGGGATCTCGTAGGTGGTGTCCAGGCCTTTGACGCCGCCGATGCGGTCGAGGCGGAAGGTGCGGGGCTCGGAGTTCTCGTGGCAGTGGCCCACCAGGTACCAGGCCTCGGAGCGCTGGAAGACCTGCCAAGGATCGATGCCGCGCCAGCGTTTCTTGCTGCCGGAGAGCGAGTGGTACTGGATCTGGACCGACTGGCGCTTCTGGATGGCCAGGCGCAGGGGCTCGAGGGCATCCTTGGCCTGGGGGCCGGAGCGGTCGATGGGGGCGAGCTGCAGGGCCTGGGGCGACTCTTCAGCCATGGCGATGGCGGCGCCGAGCTTCATCTCCAGGGCTTCGAGGCGATGGAGCAGGGCGGGCTGGTGGCGGAGGGCCGGGTTGTGGAGGGCGACCTTGAGGAGAGCGTGCTCCTCGGTGGTCAAGTTGAGCGGCTTCAAGGTGGCCGTCTCCATGAGCTTGTAGCCGTGCTCGTCGTGGTAGATGGGCACGTGCTGCTCGGAGAGATCGGCCAGGTCGCGATAGGCGGTGCGCACGGAGACGTCGAAACGGTCGGCGATCTCATCGATGGAGCGGGCCTTGCGGCCGGCCAGCAAGTGGACGACCCCGAACAGCCGAGTCGAGCGGTTCATGGTTGCCATAAGGGTCCTTCTGCGGCGCGACCACCGAACGGTAGCAAAGGCCCCACGGGCGCACGCCACCCATAGGGGTAGGGAGGTGCGGCATAGGTCACATGGACCGCGGAGCTGGACTGCAGGCGGCATGGAAAGAGGACTACAATGTGAGTCGGCTTCACAAGTCACTGGGAGGCCTGGCTCCGGTCGAATACGTCGCTCGGCTCCTGACCGGAGCCGAGCTAGAGGAGGCAGATTGAACTGAGAATTTCAAGTTTCCGGTGGTCCAGGCTTTGGGGGTGCCTCGATGCCTCAATATGAACGGGGTTCCCAACACAATGGGTGTTACAAACACTGGGGGGGGGGCAGGTCACTGGGATGAGGATCGAGACGTCTACGTGGCGAAGAAGCCACTTGTCTACTCGGAAGAATCCAACATCTTCCCGATCTACGACTTCAGGGACGATGAGATGGGTTTCGCAGATATCGTCGAGACTCTTGAGGACTCGAGCCTGGAAATTCTAGATTACTACCGTTGGCGTTCGCGCTCGGTTTGCACTTCTGCTTCTTCCAACAGGTGGGGTAGTGGCATAGCCTCAGGGAGGAGCACCTGGTCCTCTTCGAGGAGGCTAAGGGAGACGAGAACGATGAGTCTGGAAGACGGTCCACCTGAAGAGCAACACGCTCCCTTAACGAGCTGAAGGAATTGAAGGAATGTTACCCACGACCCATAGCCAACGACAGTCACGGCTGCGCCATCTATCATCTATAGGGCTCGTGTCCTACTGTCGGATGCTCACTGCCCACAGGGAGAGAGGGAGCAGCGAGGCCCTCGCTGCTTGGAATTGAGATGAGCTCAGGCGACTCTCTCCAGCGGCTTCTTGCAGGCGTAGAGCCCGCTTATGAGATCCCTGTCGATGACCTAGTCGGCGAGGTTCTGATTCCTGCGATGTCAGTTGCCGAGAACGTTTCGGTGGGCGCAGGGTTCTTCACCAGCCATTGCTTGGCGCAGATCGCTCCTGGATTGGCGCAGTACATTCAAAAGGAGGGGCGTCTTCAGGTGCTCGCAGGAACTGAATTGGAGCCCGAGGACAGAGAAGCCATCGAGCAAGGACTCAAAGCTCCGCAGCGAGCGGTCGATTCCTTCGCCGTGTCCCTCTTAATGAACGCGGAATCGGCGCTAGCTCGGCATACCGCCGATTGTCTCGGATATTTGGTTGCGCGAAATCGACTCGAAATTCGATTTGTGCTTATGCCGATCGGGACCTACCACAAGAAATTGTGGTTGTTCCTAGAGGGTCAGACCTGTCTCGCGGTGCACGGCTCGGGGAACGCGACCGCGAGGGGGCTGCTCGTCAACGGCGAGCAAATGACTATCGACCGCCCTTGGATGGACGGCGAATCATCGCGGAGGCGCGTAGCCAGCTTCGAGCGTCAATTCACCCAACAGTGGGAGAACAAACACGAGGTCTCGCTTACTGTTGAGCCCAAGGAGATGCTCGAGTTCCTGCGCAATCGCGGGGAGGAGAACTCGAGTCCGCCCACCGTCGAGGATTTCTGGGCGGCCTGGCGGGCTGACCACGCCCGGGGCTTGGAACCGAGGCTCCCGCCGGGGATCTTGATTCCTTCAGTTCCTCGCCGGCTACAGATTCCATCCTGGCTCGTTTGGGATTCTGGCCCGTTTGCACATCAAGCGGAGGCGGTCAGCTCACTTCACGGGGCAGGTGGATCTGGAATTCTCGCCATTGCCACCGGAGGTGGAAAAACGAGCACCGGACTGATTGCCGCTACGCAGTTTCAAGACAGAACGACGGACCCCGCTTTGCTGATCGTCCTAGTGCCATCCAAACCGCTTGCTCTCCAGTGGCAGGAGGATGTAAAGGACTTCGGCTTGAGTTCGGTCATGCTGTCGGGACCGTCACCGCAAGAGAGAGCCAAGCTCCTCGAAGAGGTGGCTGCGTCTCTACAGGGCGAGGAGAGAACCGAAGTCATCGTCGCCACGTACCAGCTTTTCTTTCAAAACGACGAGCTCAGGCATCTACTTCGGTCGGTAGCCGATCGAGCCACGACGATTCTCATAGCTGACGAGGTCCACAATCTAGGGGCGCCATCTTACGCGGCCGAGCTGCCAGAAGAGTTCCGCTTTCGCATCGGACTATCGGCAACACCGGTTCGGCAATACGATCCGGACGGAACTGACCGCCTATTCGATTTCTTCAGCGCAGACGGCTCGGTATCAGAGCAGGTCTTTCTGTTTACGCTCGACGATGCGATTGCGTCGGGATGCTTGGTTCCTTATGACTATTGGGTTCACCCAGTGCTCTTCAGCACCCAAGAGATGGACCGATACCGAGATCTGACCGCGAGGCTTGGGAAAGCGGGACTCCGCGTCGACGACGACGGTCGCGTGATCGCGACGCTGAAGATCGACAGCCTGCTGCGGGAGCGTCGCGCACTCATCGAGCAAGCGGATGGTAAGGTAGGGGCATTGAGGACCCAGTTGACGAGGCTAGGTCTGGAGAAAATCAGTCGGACCCTTGTTTACACTTCTGCGAAAGTGGTGCGGTTTCCGCATGAAGGTCGACAGATCGACCACGTCACTGAGCTGCTGTCAGACCTTGGAATACTCTCGCATCAATTCACCAATGCAGAGACCTCCAAGGCGGCTGCGGAAAGCCTGCTGGAAAAATTCGGACGGGGTGAGTACCAGGTCCTGACAGCCATGAAGGTCCTTGACGAAGGGATCGACATTCCGCAAACAGATCGGGCTTTCTTGCTTGCATCGTCGACCGTGAAGCGTGAGTGGATTCAGCGTCGTGGCCGAATCCTGCGAAGCGCGGAGGGTAAGGAAAGGGCCGATCTCCACGACTTTGTGGTAGTGCCCGATGATCCGGCAACTGACGACGGTAAGCGCCTCTTACGGAGTGAGATCGCGCGCGTAGAGCATTTCGCGCGGTCGTCTGCGAACGAGTTCGCTTCCCGCGGGCCGATGGAGATCGTCAAAGAGATCGAGTCCGGCAAATGGAGGCATCGGTGAGCTGGCTTAGCAGCGTTTCGATTCTGAAAGAAAGCGTTCAAGAAATTGAGGAATTGATTCCCGAGTACCGGGCTGACTTGGTGGAGGCCCTGGTAGCCATCATCAGTGTCCAGGACCAAGGACTCTCACTTCAGAAACGACGCCTGCAGGTTCTCGACATCGTCAGGAATCTCGGTACCAAAGTGGCCAAAGAGAGCAAGGACGACTGACAAATGCGCCTGCTAAGGGCCAGCGTAAGGAACTTCAAGCTGCTCGAGGACATTACGGTTGAGTTTTCGACCAATCCTGAGAAGCCTCTGACGATGATCCGGGCCGAGAACGGTAGCGGTAAGACGTCACTCTTGTGGGCTCTGCAGTGGGCGTTCTACGACTACGAAGGTCTTCCGAGCGGTTCTCGAGAAAAGCGTCTGACGTCGAAAGCTCTTCCCGTGGACACGCCAGTCGAGGTCCAGATTACGGTCGACTTCGAGCATAGCGATGATGAAGGTGCAAGCGAGTATCGGCTAATTCGGACGGTTCAGGAGACGCCAAAGGGTGGGGACGAGTTCGAGCGAGGCCCGACGAAGTTGCGCCTACTTCGGCGGACAGCCGCTGGTTTCGAAGACGTCAAGGGCGACGCGGAGGCTGCCGCCCGGCGGTTTCTCCCGCTGCGGCTTCGGCAAGTCTTCTTTACGGATGGGGACGATGTTCAGCGCTTTATTTCCGGAGAGACGGCACACGGGCGGCAGAAAAACGTTCATGAAGCGATCAAAGCCCTGCTAGGACTCGATGAGCTCCGCCTCGCCAAAATGGACCTCGACAACATCAGCTCGAGACTTCGCAAAGAGGCTGCAAAGACAGGAGGTGCGAAGCTAGGTGCACTCGAGGAGCAGCTTGCAGAGCTTAGCGAGCAACTTGCCGAGAAGAAAGAGAAGCTCGAAGCTCTGCGGGAAGAGCGACTGAACATCGTCGGCCAGAAGGAGGCGTGGGACAAGGAACTTTCGGATCTCAAGGGGATCGGCGACATCGATGAGCTCAATGCTCTCATCAAGGATCTGGAGCAGACCAGAGTACAGTTGGAAGGTAACGAGTCAGTCATCCTAGGGGAGATTCGAGACCTTCTGGCTTCGGAGAAGGCGTCGTGGTTCCTAGCGAGCGAAAAGCTGAGCAGTGGATTCCAACTACTGGACGAGTTGGCTGATCGCGGTGTGATCCCGGGTGCCTCGATTGAGGTCCTCACGGATCGCCTCGAGCTCAATGAATGCATTTGCGGGGTAGATCTCTCTCCAGGGACCAAGTCAAGGGACCGTGTCGAAGAACTTCGCGGACAACAGAGGAAGATTGGCGAGACGCGTAGACGGCAGACCCAAACGTTTCACGCTGCGCGCATGGCGAAGGCCTCCTACGAGGCCTCTTTAGAGGACTGCACGGATTTCGATTCGAGACGCCGGAAGCTGCTTGTTCGATTCCGCGACAATCGGCAGGAGCTTCGGGACAAGGGCGAAAGGCTCAAGAAGACGAAAGAAAAGAGAGCTCGGATCGATGAGGACAGAGTCCGGATGCTCGCGGATCGGATCCGAAATGCCGAGGGCAAGCTGAGCGACAAGAGTGAGGTGATAGGAGCTCTAGATCGGGAAGTACAGCAGCTACAAGAGAGGCAAGCCCTCAAGAAGGCAGATTACGAGAAGGAAGAAAAGGCCGCCAAGGTCAACAACAAGCTTCGTTATCAACGGCGCGTGGCGGATGACCTGAGCGGTGCTCTCGAGAGGACTCTTCATACCCTCGAGAACGAGTACCTCGAGCGGGTGTCCGAACGAATGAACAAGATGTTCTTGGAGATCGTAGGAAGTGATCCCGAGAGCGCGGGAGCAGTGTTTCAAAGGGCTCGGCTGACGAAGGACTTTGACGTAAGAGTGGAAACGGCTGGGGACGGTCATCTCGATCCAGACTTCGAGATCAACGGTGCGTCCAGACGAGCGCTAACCCTGTCTTTCATTTGGGCCCTGATGGAGGTCTCCGATGCGGTCGCCCCCCGCGTGATCGACACGCCACTCGGGATGACGGCTGGAGGTGTCAAGCGGCGCCTCGTCGAGGCCATTACGCAGCCTGCCGAAGAGGAGGCCCCGAAATTCCAGGTAGCTCTATTTCTGACCCGCTCGGAACTTCGAGACATCGAGGGTATTCTGGAGCAAAGAGCCGGCACCTCGATGACACTTTCCTGCAATAAGGACTATCCGGCGGATCTTGTGCACGACTGGCAGGTCGACAGGCCGGTCATTCGACTCTGCGAGTGCAGTCATCTCGAATTCTGTGACATCTGCGAAAGGCAGTACGATGCAGATCATGGCCTCGTGGCAAGCCAGGGATAGCTGACAATGGAAGAAATCGTCGCGCCATACAGCTCGCAGGACCTATTCCTCCTGAAGGACTTTGATGAGGAGTTCTCCGATCAGTTGGTCTCTCAAGCAGCTGAGGACCCACGACCCTTCAGCCGAAAGGTGGACCTTTGGTGGGTGGCCGTGATGATCGGCGCGACACTGGACATCAAGTCACCTGTCCCCCCGCGGGAGAGCCTCATCAAGTTCCATAGCGGTGCGATTCTCGGTCGTGAGCCCTGGCGTGTGACGGCCCTAGAGCTGCTAGCTTTGTCCGAGCTGGGCGAGAAAGGTCTCTCCAAGCCCAGCGAAGTGACATCTCTGGCGCATCAATATGCTGTGACTGGTCTCAACTGGATGCGAGACAAGTTGCAAGGGGCAACGCATCCGGCAGTGAGGCTCATGACCTCGCTAGAAGAAATTCTTGTGGAATCATCAACGCCTACAAAAGACTAGTCTCGGTCAAGCAGAGCCCCTAGAGACTCGAGGGCCTTATCCAGCTTTGGGTCCGGGGCTTCGTCTGGTAGCACATCCGCAACTCGCCCATCGCCTCGCTCTCGCAGTATCCCGCGAACGGCTGAACGAGAGCAGTTGAGAGAGGTGGCTAGTGTGCCTAACTCGTTTCCCTCTTCGAGGGTCAAACCTGTCAAAGCGCCGAGGTCGGTCTCGCGGGCTTCAACTCTAGAGGCCGTGGCGGTGCCATTTCCCAGATCGAAGGTGATTCGAATTTCCTCGCCCTTTTTCGCCCGGGTAAGATCGGTGAGGGCGCGTACGGACCCCAACGACGGACCAGTCGCGCTCGCTCGCGGCCAAGTCACGGCCAGTGATTCGTCTGAGCCTACTGCGAAGCTAGCCTGAGCACCTGGTGAGCAGCCAAGGGCGGCTGCTACCGGCTCCTTGATACTGGTACCAGATCCCCGCATCGACTCCTTGGTTACTCTATGAAGGAGGTGAACCTCCTTCGCGTCGGGATCGGGAAACAGACCTGGCACGAGCTCGATTCGATCATCGACCGAATACTGCTCATCTTGGCCTCGAAGTCGAACGCGGCCACCCTCGACCACAAACATCGGGGCCTCTGCATAAGCCTTGACAGATGATTCGGCTACGTCGAACGTTTTCGCCAGCTCCTCCGTTACTGCGGACAAGGCCACGGAGCCACCTTCCCGCTCGATTCGCTCCCTGATCTCCTGGGTGATACCAGAGTACTCCTCAAGTCCCCAGGATGCCAGTGCGAACTCGCGCTTGTTGACCCTGACGAATCGATCATCCTCGAAGAGTCGGTTCCTGATGCTAACTGAATTGTAATCCTCGCCAATTCGTTCCACGATCTGGTCCGAATCCGTCGGCTTTCCGAGGACGGTGAGAATCACTTCCGCCTTGTCTGCGGCATACCCGGCCCACCTAAACCACCGATCGCCAAACTGCCTCGTTGCTTTGGACTCTTCCAAGACAGCGGCAGCCCATCGAGCATCGAAGCCATTGCTCTCAAGCCATTCTGAAACGGCTTCTTCGCTGATCGTGAGTCCACTAGTGAACAAGTCGCTATCCTGGCTGATCGTCGGAAATGACGCCTCTTCTCTCAGCCACCAACCATTGCGGATTCGGTACGGCCCGGCGGCCCAAAGCAGAAACTCGGGATTCACTATCGATTGGTCAAGACTGCGTAGTGCCTTGACAAGTGCACTCCTAAGTAGGGAACTCCACTCCGGAGCACCGTTTCTGAGGGTTGATGAAAGTTCGAAGAGGCGCCATCCAAAGGGTGCCAGCTTGGGATCTGCTAGAGCCCTGCGGATCTTCCTGGCGATTCTCTTCTGGACTTGACGTATCCGCTCTCGAGTAACCCCAAATTCCTCGCCGAGCTCGTTGAGCGTCCTGCCGTTCTTCCTTAACTCGCGCTCCTCGAACACCTCGCGCTCTCGAGGCTCCAACTCTTGGAAGAACCTATGGAGGACTCCGACCCACTCGTCACTCGGCTGGCTGATTAATGCGGTCAACCGCGTGGACAGGAACGCGGATTGTGCATCTTGTACATCGTCCGGGAGAGGCCCAACGCCCTCCCTGAGGCTGAGAAAGTCACCGAGAGCCTTCCCCTCTTGTGTCTCAGCTGCCCAACTAGCAACGACGCCGAGGGAATCTCCCAACTGGGCAAGTACGACTTCGGTTCTCCGCGGCTGCGGCCGAGTCTTTGCTCCCGAAGCGTCAGCTAGCCTGCTGGCCTTGGCCGGCTGAGTACCGCTCGATTCTTGGTCGAATTCTGGTTTGAAGTGATCGAGATGGATTTCCACCGCCATCGAGCAGATTTCATCAACGGTCTTAGCGCCACAATTGCGGAGCTTCCAGAGTTCCTCGATCGTCTTCTCGGCAAGCGCACCAACAGTCCTGATTCCAGCGTTCTTCAGGATGTTCTGACCGCGTATAGACAGATCGATCAGAGGCAACTTGGAGTGGGGCACGCGGTCAAGACCTGGCAGGAGCTGATCCAATCTTAGGTGTCTTTGATCAGCAATAACGCTGGATACAGCTCGAGCGACAGAGTGCCGAGACACATCGTCTGTTGGGACGTCAGGGGCCATCCCCACCTTCTTCAGTGCCCGCTCGAGTCCTCTCCCGACTGAGGAGAAGCAGGCCCCCAAGGTCAACGAAGTGTCTTGTGTTTCTGACATCTTCTGGATCGGAAAATGTGCCAGTCCTGCTTGATCACTCGTTTCTGTCTGCAATCACTGCCCTGGCGATGGAATCCACCGATTCTGAAAGGGTGATCGGCCCCACCACCCGACACTTCCCCCCAAATCCCACAATCCACCTGGAAATCTCCTCCAGGCTGGAGAGCTGAATGCGGTACTCGATTGTGCCGTTAGGGAGCTCTTGGGTGGTTTCGCTGGGGTGGTGGCGGGCGTTGAGGATGAGGGGGGCGAGGGAGGGGTCGAAGTGGAGGACGACGTCGTAGGTGCCCTCGCCCTTGATGAGTTTCCAGGAGTCCTGGAGGTGGCTTTCGAGGTCGAAGTCGTCGGGGATCTCGTAGGTCGTGTCCAGGCCTTTGACGCCGCCGATGCGGTCGAGGCGGAAGGTGCGGGGCTCGGTGTTCTCGTGGCAGTGGCCCACCAGGTACCAGGCCTCGGAGCGCTGGAAGACCTGCCAGGGGTCGATGCCGCGCCAGCGTTTACGTGTGCCGGAGAGCGAGTGGTACTGGATCTCCACCGACTGGCGCTTCTGGATGGCCAGGCGCAGGGGCTCGAGGGCATCCTTGGCCTGGGGGCCGGAGCGGTCGACCGGGGCGAGCTGCAGGGCCTGGGGCGACTCCTCGGCCATGGCGATGGCGGCGTCGAGCTTCATCTCCAGGGCTTCGAGGCGCTGGAGCAGGGCCGGCTGGTGCCGCAGAGCCGGGTTGTGGAGGGCGACCTTGAGCAGGGCGTGCTCCTCGGTGGTGAGGTTGAGTGGCTTCAGGGTGGCCGTCTCCATAAGCTTGTAGCCGTGCTCGTCGTGGTAGATGGGCACGTGCTGCTCGGAGAGGTCGGCTAGGTCGCGATAGGCAGTGCGCACGGAGATGTCGAATCGATCGGCGATCTCATCGATCGAGCGGGCCTTGCGGCCGGCCAGCAGATTCACGACCCCGAAGAGCCGTGCGGAGCGGGGCATCTTTGCCATAAAGGGCCCTCTTTGTTGTGACCTCCAAAAGGTAACAAATCCGTGGCGCTAGGCTGCCACCCGAAGGGGTGGGGCGCAATGGCGGGGGCCACAGGGTTCGCCAGCCACACCGAGCGGGCGGGGGCAAGCCCCGCCCCTACGCCACCGCCCGCCCCGGCCGGCAGAGGCGCCGGCCGCTTCAACTGGCAGAGAGACTAGCTGGGGGCAGTGTCAGGGGGTGTCAGTGAGGGGAGGCAGTGAGGCAGTGGGGCAGTGGGGTAGTGAGGCAATGAGGCAGTGGGGCAATGAGGCAGTGGCAGTAGGGGCATAGGGCATAGGGGACTCGGCCGCCACGGGTGCGGCCGCTTCAACAGGGACGGCAGACCGGAGCGCGGGTCATGCGGCGACGGGTTTGATTCGCTGAATGTCCCGTGCCTTGGGCGAGTGCATGGCCTGCCATAGGTCCCAGTTGCGCTGGCCGTTCAGCCAGAGCTCCGGAGTGGTCCGGAACAGCCTCGCGAGGCGAAGTGCCGTATCGGGCGTCACGCCACGCTTTGCGTTGATGATCTCGTTGATTCTCGGGAAGGAGACACCGATGCGTTGGGCCAGCTCGGTCTGGCTCATGCCGAGAGGAGCGAGGAACTCCTCGCGGAGCATCTCGCCGGGATGAGTCGGCGGCCGATTCTTGGGTAGGTTAGCCATCTCTCCAATCCTCCACTCAGCCGTGATAGTCGACGATCTCGACGCCCTCTGGACCGTGCTGCGTCCAGCCAAAGCAGATCCGATATCGATCGTTGATTCGGATGCTGTGCTGGCCCTGACGATCCCCTTTGAGCCGCTCGAGGCGGTTCGCGGGTGGGGCATTCAAATCACTAAGCCTCAGCGCTTGATTCAGCTGGTCGAGCTTGCGCTGGGCGACCTTCCAGAGGCCCGCCGGGCAGACTCGCCGGCCAACCTTGGACGAGGATCCATCAAACACATCCTGCGTGCCTTGGTTGGCGAACGACTGAATCATCGGGGATTATAATGGATAACGTTATACGTAACAAGCTTCTCGAATGCTGGGAAAGGCAGTCTTTCTCCAGACGAAGAGGACTAGGAGCCTGAACAGTGTTGACGGATTTTAGGGACTTGTCCTTGCGAACAGAACGTCCTGATCACTGCCGCTAGGGAGTTTCGCTGGCTGTTTTCAAGGACAGCTCGGCGAGCCGGGCCCGGGCCTGAGGCACTGCGACCACGGGTGGGTCGGCGTCGCCCCAGAGGTCGAGGTACTCCTGGTAGTGCACCCGGGCGCTCTCGGTGTCACCGTACCCATCCTCGAGCTCAGCCAACTCCAGAAGGGTGGTGATTCTCGACCTGACGGCCGGCCAGCCTTCCCAGGAGCGCGGGTCGAGGGCCGCTCGATAGGCCGCGATAGCACCCTCCGTATCACCGGAGGCGGCGAGAAGACGGGCCCGTCCAACGTGCTCGAAGTGTGCCCAGCGATACTCCGGTGCCATGGCATCGATCTGATTGATCGCCTTCTGGGCGAGATCCAGATTCCCCGCCCTGCGTTCGATCTCGGCACGCAGGAGCGATTCCCAGAAGCGGCCCGCCACCGTGACCGCGTCCTGGTTGATCCGGCTGAGCTCCTCCAGGGTCTGGCGCGCGCCTTCGAGATCTCCAACGCCGATCTGAAGCTCCCCCAGGTCGAAATAGGTCTGGGCCCAGAAGGGATCGATCGCGATCCCTTGGCGGGCTGACTCGATCCCCGGCTCCACGCGTCCGGTGACGGCCTGCAGCCGTCCAGCCACGGCCATCCAATGGGGAGCTTTGGATCTCAGGTAGGTATCTTCGACGAGATTCGCCGCCACCTCGAGCTCGGCGATCGCCTCACCAAGCTGTCCCTCACCGATTGCGGCTTGTGCACGTTTGGCGGCCATGTCCGGCCAGTCGGTCGGGCTGGCCTGGACCTCGTCGAGGGCCACGAGCTCACGAACACGCTGCCAGTTGCCGGCCATTAGGTGGAGGATCTCCAGTCGCGATCGTGTCGGGACGTCCCACTCACCCAGGGCCTCCAGCATGGCGATGCCCTGGTCGATCTCTCCTTCGGCGGCAAGCAGGACCGCTGCGGCCCGATCGACGGTCGGATCCCCGGGAAAGTCCTCCTTGTAGCGCTCGAGCAGGCGGCGTGCCGTGGGCAGATCACCCGCCATGACATAGCCGTCGAAGAGGTGGACAAAGACCAATCGGTAGGACGGATCGAGGTCGAGGACCCGCTCGAAGAGCTCGTTCGCCTTGCGTGGATCCCAGTAGCGGCTGTCGTGGGTCGCGATCTCTCCTTGCCAGTAGTAGGCGTCGGGGAGGTTCACGCCCGAGCGTGTCAGCTCATCGAACAGCTTCCAGGCCTCGTCATTGTTGGCCTTCTCGGATTCCAAAACGGCGCGGTAGGTGGTTTGCCAGTGTTCAGGCAGACGACCGATGTGAGGCAGACCGGCCTCGAGCCGGGCTCGTCCATCCCCGAGCGCTCCCCAAGTGATGGCTGACGCGGCCTTGTAGTAGGCAAGGGCGAAGGAGGGATCTTCGGCGATCGCGGCCTCGAACTCGACCAGTGCGTCCTCGACTTCGAGACGTTGCAGGGCCGTTTCGCCGAGCACGTAGCGTCGGTAGGCCTCCTCATTGTCGGTCAGGGCGTGGGCCAGGTCGAAAGCGGTGGTCGACGCGGTGTCCGAGTCGATGCCGAGTTGCTCGCGGGTCTGTTGGGCGATGGCTCCGGCCAGGGCGAAGAGCTCGGTGGAGGAATCGGCCTCCTGGCGTTGCGAACCGAGGGTGCGGCCGCTGTCCACGTCGATCAGGTCGGCGGTGAGAATCAGCTTCTCGCCAGCCTTGCCGATCTGGCCGACGAGCATGGTCGACGCCTCGGCAATCTTTGCTGCTTCCGACGCCAGTGCGGGATCAAACGTGTCGCCGTCGCCCCCGACCTTGCGCAACGCGGACAGAACCTGGGGCACCGAGACGACCGGCAGGGTGCCCGACTCCGCCAGATCGGTGGTGACCAGCCCCATCAGCATTCGCCCGAGCTTCTCGGTATCTGCCGGATCGGTGAGGTTCTCGAAGCCCACCACTGCCACCGTACCCGGTGCGCCCTTGGCGACCCCGGTCGGGTCCCCATTGGGCTCTCGGGTCATGAACCACAGGATGGCGGCCGCGAGTGCGAGGCCCAAGATGGCAAGCGTCGGGAACATCCAGCGACGGGTGGCAGATGCTGTCTGGACGGGCGCCTGGCCGCTGACGATCGGGGCGGTGCCGCTGTCGAGGTCGCGCTCGAGGTTGCGCAAGTCGGTCGCGAGATCGGCGGCGTCCTGATAGCGCCGTTCCCGTTCTTTCTCCAGCGCTTTGCGCACCACTCGTTCGGCCTCGGCAGGGATATCACCGGCTACGTCGGAGAGTGGCTGGGCCTCGCTCTTGAGAGTCGCATGCAGGCTCTCGATCTCGGTGTCGCCTTGAAACGGCCGTTGCCCGCCCGCCATCTCGTAGAGGATGACTCCGAATGAGAAGAGGTCGCTGCGATGGTCGACGGTCTCGCCGCGGGCCTGCTCGGGGGACATATAGGCCACCGTGCCCAGGACCTTGCCCGCCATGGTCAGCTCGCGGCTGATGGTCTGCAGCTTCGAGTCGAGATCGGAAGTGCCACCCGCCGCGGTCGGAGTGGGTTCCAGGAGTTTGGCGAGGCCGAAATCGAGCAGCTTGACCTGGCCCTCGTCGGTGAGCATCACATTCTCTGGCTTGAGATCCCGGTGGACGATGCCGTTCTTGTGCGCGTGAGCCAGACCGTCGGAGACTGCCGTAGCGATCTGTAGCCACTCCTTCAGGGACAGGCGTCGATCGGTAAGAATCTGGCGGAGGGTCTGACCCTTGACCAGTTGCATCACCAGGAACGGGTGACCGTCGGCCTCGCCGACCTCGTGGATCACGGCGATGTTGGGATGGTCGAGGGCCGCCGCTGCTTGAGCTTCGCGCTCGAACCTCAGCCGGCGCTCCGGATCGGCAGTCAGGGCAGCCGGCAGCACCTTGATCGCCACCTCGCGCCCGAGCTTGGTGTCTTCGGCCAGATACACCTCACCCATACCGCCTTCGCCGAGCTTGGCGGTGATTTTGAAATGGGAGAGGGTCGTCCCAATCATGCCGATGTTCGGCCGGCAGGGGCGCCGGCGAACGGCCGGTACAGGGGCACGGCCGCTTCAGGGTGTCGATGGGTTGTGCCGATCAAGGTGAGGGATTGTACTGCATCTGGTCGGGCACGTTGCCAGATCTCATGCAGGCAATCTGTCTCTTGGACTGTGACGGGTCCCAGAATCGAGATCGTCGGCATTGTAGAGCGAGTCGAGGTCATCTCTACCGGCAGGAGAATCCGTGAACTACCGTGCTTGGTCTCAGCTCATGGTCCAGGCCGCTGGCGGAAGCTCAAAGGGTTTGCGACTGTCAGGCTCCCGAACGGAGCGATCGTCGATGCTGAGGTACACTCGTACGAAGCCCATGGGATAGGAATGAAAGAGCTCAAGATCAAGAGATTGCTGAGTTGAATATGGGGAACGAGCCCACTCAATCGTTCGTGATCTGCGTTCGCAACGATGGCTTCGAGACCTCGCTGGCTGTGCGCAAGCTCTACCGCGTTCTTGCGGACGAGGAGGCGGAAGATCAATCCCTGATCCGCGTCGTGGACGAGACCGGCGAAGACTATCTGTACCCGGCTGAGCTATTTGCTGCGGTGGACGTATCAGCGGACACTGCGGCAGCGCTGTCGACGGGCTGAACCGCTGCCAGCGGGACGGTCCCGACGAGCTGGGAGAACACCATGAAAGCCATTGTCCAAGACGAGTACGGGTCGCCGGAGGTCCTGCGAGTCGGGGAGATCGATAGGCCCGAAGTTGCAGAGGGCGAAGTGCTGATCCGGGTGCAGGCGGCTGG
>CAVQNG010000009.1:0-8097 GCA_963713825.1 uncultured Acidobacteriota bacterium | reverse complement strand
CTCCGATTGTCGTGTAGTGCAGGTTGAGCTCGGGGAGTACCTCTCCGCTCTCGAACTCGAAGTCCTGGATCTGATAGTCGCCTTCTACCGGCGTCGGATACTCCGCCCCCAGCGATCGCGGAGGCGTCGCAACCAACACCAGAAGTGTCAGTCCTACCGCCACACAAGAATTGAGTCTCACTGTTGACATCGTGTCTCTCCCCTACTCGAGAGTCGCTCTCTCGAGCTTCGACAGGTTCGGAAATTCCCGATCCAGGTGAGCGTTGCCGCCACTGAAGATCTTTCCCTGTTTACCGGCCCGCATCCCACCGCCAGCGCCCTCGTCGTATCCAGCGTAGAGCCGATCGACCACCTCCATGCCCTCGATCACTTCGCCGATCGGCGCAAAACCCTGCTCGTCGAGATGGGTGTTGTCGACCAGGTTGATATAGAGCTGCGTAGTTCGGGTGTCGGGACCGGTCATCGCGTAGGCCATGCGTCCCTTCGTGTTGGTCTCGCGAACCGGATCGTCCTCGAAAACCCGGTCTCTCCATACCGCCGCGACCTCCGGGTCTCCAGCGATGCCGAACTGCGCGATGTAGCCAGCCCGTATGCGGAAGAAGCGACTGTCGTCGAAGAAGCCGGCCCTAACCAGGCTGTAGAGACGGTCTACTCCCAGCGGTGCCCACTCCCTGTGTGCTTCAACGACGAAGTCACCTTCACTGGTCTCGAACCGCACTCGAAAGCGGTCGGGGGCCGGCTCGTTCCAGAGCTCGTCCGTGGGTCGCAGCAGGACATCCGAAGGGACGATCGACAACTCAGCGCCATCCGCCCAGCCTGGTAGGGACCACGCCAGCAGGATGATTATCAGAGAGGACAAGGCTCGCATGCCCGGCAAGCCTAGCAGTGAATCCATGTAGCGTCGCCAACGACCTTCGAATACACTTGATACAGGCTCGACAAAGGCTCACCTGGCGAAAGTCAGGGCCGCAAAGCCACGGACCTCTGCCTGAGTTGGCTGCTACTCGCTCTTGCTGCGATCGGCTGTAGGCGGCCGGGCTACCGAAGCCTTCAATGGCGCAGTCTCCCTGCTGCTTGCAGGGCTTGATCATCCTTCGGTCGGCACCTCTTAGGAGGGCCAACCCCAGGAGGAAAGGACAGGCTACGCCATGAGACGTGGAGCGATGCTTCTGTCGATCACCGTTGTTTCCCTGTTCTGTCTCCACCTCTAGGATCCGCTGCCGAAGCCTCTCCGGGGCACCGGGCCGGGAATGGGCACCTCTTCCCAGCCAACAGATCGATGCCTTGAAGGCCGAGCTCCAGGTCTTGAGGGAGATTTCCGGACCCACCGCCGAATACACGCCAATTGGAGTCGATCGCTGAGCAGCTGCGACGAATCGAGCACTGGAATCTCGCTCTGGCTTCGGATCACCCAGTCAGGACCGCGGCCCAGCTGAGGCTTCATCTCGGTCTCCTCACCGTTGAGCTCGAGCACTCGCGGGCCGACTCTGGCCAGGCGGCTCGGCCTCGTTCTGGAGCGCCGGCCCCTGGTGGCCAGATCTCAGGCTCCGAACCGAGGGATACTTCTCATCAACACCGGAACGTTCTCCGGCACCATCACCGAAGCCGACACGACGAATGGGATCGAAGGTGTTTTGGTCAACATCGCCGATTCGAATGGAGACTGGGTCGCCAGCGTTCTCACGGACGGCAACGGAGACTACACTTCACCGGCACTGCCAGCGGGCGACTACGTCGCCAACACCCTGGACTCATCGGGTTACGTCAACGAGCTCTACGACGACATCCCGTGCTACTACTATTGCCACCTCCCCGGCGGCGATCTCATACCTGTGGCCACCGGCAGCGACAACTCCGGAATCGACTTTCAGCTCGAGCTGGGTGGCACGATCTCTGGCACCGTGACGGATTCCGACAGCAAGACGGGCATCGAGGGCATGCTCGTCGATCTCTTCGACTCCGATGGCAACTGGGTGGGCAATGTCGGCACGGACGGCTCGGGGAACTATGCCTCGGCAGGCCTTCTCGCAGGCGACTACTACGCAGCGACCTACAACTGGATGCAGTACATCGACGAGCTCTATGACGACCAATACTGTCCCTTCGGATGCGATGTGACGACCGGCAGTGTGGTCGAGGTGGAGGTTGGCGTCATCGACTCCGGGATCGACTTCGAGCTCGAAAAGGGAGGCTCCGTCACCGGCAACGTCAAGGTGGATCCAGTGGGACCGACCCTCGAGGGGGTAGCTGTCGACGTGTCCGACTCCTCAGGCAACTACGCCACCGTTGGCTGGACCGACGCCTCAGGAGACTACATCTCGGAGCGGGGACTGCCTTCGGATACCTACTACGCAAAGACCGTGAACCACCTCGGCTACATCGACGAGCTCTACCACGACATCACCTGTCCCGGATGGTGTGACCCAACGTCAGGGACAGGGATCGCTGTCACCCAGGGAGACACGACTTCGGGCATCGACTTCGCCTTGAGCTCCGGTGGACTGATCTCGGGCACCGTTACCGAAGAAGGAACGGGTGCACTGCTCGCGGATGTCGAAGTCAACATCATGGACGTCGGCGGCAACCACGTGACCTATGGCAGGACAGATGCTTCAGGTAACTACACGATCTACAACAGCCTGCCGCCGGGCACCTATCATGCCAAGTCCTGGAACCATCAGGGCTACGTCAACGAGCTCTACGACGGGATCTCCTGCCCCAACTGGTGTGATCTGACATTGGGGGATGACATCCTGGTGGCCGCAGGGGTGACGACGCCAGGAATCAACTTCGAGCTGGCCAAGGGCGGAAGAATCTCGGGCACCGTCACCGAGGATGGAACCGGGACGCCACTCGAAAGAGTCTTCATCGATCTCTTTACCCCGACAGGCGAGTTCATCAGCAACCCGTCCAGCGACAGCATGGGCGAGTACCTGAGTCCCGCGCTACCTGCGGGCACCTACTTCGCTCGGACCTGGAACGACCAGGGCTACGTCAACGAGCTCTATGACGACATCCCTTGTTTTGGGTGTTCCGCCACAGCGGGAACGCCGATCGTCGTCACAATGGGCACCATTACCGACGATATCGATATCAACCTCGGGGAGGGAGCCCAGATTTCGGGAACGGTGACACAGGACGGTAGCGGCACTCCAATCGAGAGCATCCACGTCGAGATCTTCAGCTCCAGCGGGCAGCTTCTGGCATGGGCTCCGACCGACGCCACCGGGGACTACGAGATCTCTGAAGCTCTCGGCGCCGGCCTCTACTTCGTCAAGACCTGGAACGATCTCGGCTACATCAACGAGCTGTACGACGGGTTGCCCTGTGCATACTGCGTCGTGACTGACGGTACGCCCCTCAGAATCAGTGCCGACGAGACCACCTACGAGGTCGACTTCTCCCTCACCAAAGGCGGCTTGATCTCGGGGACGGTGACGGACGACAGCACCCACGCGACTATCGAGGGTATTGGCGTTCAGGTCCATGACCTGGCGGGCAACTGGATCCAGTCCACCAGTTCTGCCGCCAACGGCACCTACACCATGAAGGTTGGGCTCCCCACAGGAAGTTACTATGCCAAAACCGGCAACGGCCAGGGCTACGTCAACGAGGTCCACTCCGACGTCCCATGCATCGGAGCCTGTGAGTTCGATGCGGCAACTCCGATCGCGGTGACCGTGGGCAGCACGACGAGCGGAATCGACTTTGCCCTCGTCAAGGGAGCGAAGATCTCAGGGATCGTCACCGATGCTGACTCCGGACTTCCGATCGATGACAGTGAGGTGGTGATCGTCACCGGAGCTGGCAGAATCGCTGCCGGCGCCCGGGTCAGACCCGACGGAACCTACACGACCTGGGGGGCTGTGCCTTCAGGCAGCTACTACGCCACCACCAGGAACTTCGCTGGCTACATCGACGAGCTCTACGACGAGGAGCCTTGCTTGGGGGGCGGAGAGTTCTGTGACCGGACCCAGGGCACGCCCCTACTTGTCGTTGCCGGCACGGACGCTACCGACATCGACTTCACACTGAACCGCGGGGGTTGGTTCGAGGGATCGGTTTTCGACGAGGCATGGGCCAGAGCTCTCGGGGGCACCGACGTGCTCATCTACGACAGCAGTGGTGACCCGGTTTCGAAGGTAACGTGGCTCCGTCCTCTTCCCGCGGACGGCAAGTTCAAGACCTGCGGACTGCCACCAGGCACCTACTACGCGCACACGGACACATCGGTGCTGGCTCAGGACTACGCCGATGTTCTGTTCGACGACATTGCCTGTGCCGAGACCTGTTATCCCACTCTCGGGACCCCGATCTCCGTGGTGAACCAGGTCGGGACCACAGGCGTCGATTTCAAGCTGCGGTTCAGGCTCTTCTCGGACGGATTCGAGGCGGGGGATTCCGGCTCCTGGACCGCTGTTGTCGAGTGAGGATCGAAGGGCACCGACAATCCAACTAGCTCGGGTCCGGCCCCTCCGCCTTGGGCTGCAGCAGCATCCGATAGGGGACGGAAATCTCGATTCCCTCTGCATCGAACTTGTTCTTGACCCGGCGCAGCATCTGACGGCGGACGGGGAATGGCTTGTCGGGGAGCGTCTTCAACATGAACTTGATAACGACGCCGTACTCGGTGAACTTGTCGACGCCGAGCATCACCGGCTCGTCGGTGACCCAAGGACCGAACTCCGGGTCGGCCCGCATCTCCTCGGCAACCTCGAGGAGAACGTCCATCACCCGGTCCACGTTCTCCTGATAGCTGATGGGCACCTCGATCACCGCTCGGCCCCACACGTAGGAGCGGTTCGTCACCGACTTGACCTCGCCGTTCGGAATGAAGTGCACCCGACCCTCGAGATCGCGCAGCATCGTGGTGCGCATGTTGACCTTCTCGACCCTGCCGGTGACGCTACCTATGGTGACGAGATCACCCAGCTCGTATTGATCCTCCAGCAGGATCATGAAGCCGGTAAAGTAGTCCCGCATCAGGTTCTGAGCGCCGAAGGCCAGGGCGAAACCGAGAATTGCCGCACCACCCAGGACCGTCCTGACATCGATCCCGGCCTCCTGAAACACCAGGATCGTGGCGCCGGCCAGGATCAGAACGGTGGCCGCACTGCGAAAACTCAACGCCAGGGTGTCGGCCCGCTTGACCGTGGGAGCCCGGTCTCCTCGGCGTTTGCGAACCGTGATTCTGGCAATGGTTCGAGCCGAGACCTTCAGAAGAAAGAGCAGCACAGCGGCAACCAGAATGACCGCCAGGATGCGCGGGCCGCGCTCCCGAAACCACCGTGACACGTTGGCTGGATGGATCGGGCTCTCCAGCCAGTAGAGCTTGGTCAGAGCCTCCTTGAGATCCTTGCGTTTCAGCTCCAGCTGCTGAGTGACCCACTCCTCCTCATCTCGTTGGATCTCGAGTCGATCCTCGAGCGAAGCGAGATACTCCGTTCGCTTTTCAACCGCTTCACGGCTTTTTTCGAGCCCTCTCTCGATATTGGTGTTCTGGCGCTCGAGCGCCTGTATCTCCGCGGGCGGTGCCCCCGAACTGGTTTGAGACTCCACCTTCGACTGCCAGCGCTGGAGTGCCGTCTCGAGGTTCTCGACGGACCGCTGGGCCTTGTCCATGAGCGAGGTCTCGAACTCGACCTGTTGCTGCAGGGATTCCCGGCGCTTCACGTACTCGACGACAGCCTGCTCCGCCTTCTGGACCTCGCCCTGAAGCCGCTCCACTCCTCTCTGGGCTTCGACCTGGGCCGTGGACTCCAGCCGCCTCGCGGCCCCTGTCGAGGCGGGCTCGGGCTTCTCGACCGGGGTGACCCTCGGTCCGACACCCGGCACCGTAGGCCCGGCAGGGATCACCTCCTCCGCTGGCTCCGCTACCGAGGGTGTGGGTAGCGGTACGGCTTCCACCCCTCTGAGAGCGTCGACGGCTCGCTGGTGGCGCTCCAGTTTCTTCTCCAGCGCTTCGATCTGCCGCCGCAGGGTGCTCTCGGCCGTCAGAATCAGATCCGATTCGATCTTGTAGAGCTCCAGATCTGCTTCCAGCTCTTCGATCTCCAGCGCCAGGGCCGCGCGGATCTGGGGACTGCCCGCCGCACCGAGCTCTTCGAGCTCTGCCTGCTTGGCCTCCAGCTCCAGCGACAAGTTGTAGGTCACGTTTCCCAGGTCATCGAAAAACTGTCGGTGCTCTTCGAGCTCCTCCCGAGCTTCCGCCAGCTTGGCCCGATCGAGCTCCATGATTCGCTCGTGTCGAAGGAGACGCTCGACATCCGACAGGAGATCCACAGCCTCTTCGTCGGATTTGGACTCCGACTGGGGGAGTGCAGGCTCCTGTGTCGACGCCTCGGACTGCGCATGGACCGGAACCGCCCACCCTGCCGCGAGCAGGGCCATCAAGGATAGGGCTGAACCGACGAGCAGGTTTCCGAATCTCATGGTCTAGACCTCCGGCCTGGTAACAGCTCATGCTACAGCCACCCACCTCGCTGATCGCGAGCTGGCACATGTCTGCTGGTAATTGTAGGGCAGAGATCTCCAGCCAGCTGACCTGGACGTTCGACCGGGTTCTCTGTCAGGCAATCAACGACGTCGGCGAAGCCACAGATCGAACAGCCTCGATTCGACGACCGCGTAGCCGACGCCCACGAAAACCCCGACCACCACCGCGATCGCCAGGGCCAGGCTCTGCTCCTGGGCGAGTCCCGTGAAGTGCCGAACCGTCGCCCATGTCAGGGCGAAGGCACAGGCGCCGATCGCCAGGCCCACCAGGACCGATCGCGCTTCCATCATTGCCTCCTCTGCGCCGACCAGAGGCCGACCCTCAGGAAGAACCAGAGGAACGCCGCGATCACCAGCACGAACATCCCTGCGACGGGGGTCAGCAGCGACTCGGAGAGACCCATGACCACCGCCTGGGGATTGACGATGCCCCGCTCGACGATTGCCGTGACCAGTTTCATGACGCCAATCCACTGTCCGAGAAACCCGATCAGGGCCGCGACGCTACCCCAGAACAGAATCGAATCGATGCTGTTGCGCCGTCTCGCCATCGAGGTGGGGCTCATTGCCAACGCCAGGGCATTCCTGAGCGTGAGACCGAGGATGACGAGCACCAGCAAGATGACCGGCCAGATCAGAGGACCGGCTTCCATCAGAAATCTTTTCATGGCCTCTTCCTCCTTGATGCGGTCATGTCTGCTCCACAAGGAGAGCCTCGACCTCCCGGCGCTCACTGCGTGAGGCTAGGTTGGCCAGCACGAACCAGATCAGGGCGGTCATCATCGCCACCAGAAGTCCCAGCACCATCAGGAACGACATCGTGGCCATCCAGCCGGCGAAGCTCACGAACAGCGACTCTGGCGCGCCACCGACATTCAGCCTGAAGAAGCGCTGCAGATGGAACAAGAATCCAGCGCCAGTGACAGCCAATGAGGTGCCGGCGAAGAACAGCAGGGCCCCGAGACCCGATCGGAGCCTGCGAATGTCGCTGTCCGGGCTCAGGAAGATCTCGTACAGCTTCCAAGCGGTGAAGATCAACGCGGCGGCGGCGAGCGCCCCAATGAGCCACACGAACGGACTCGCGAACCGCAGGAACTCATCGTGGGTCACGACCTTCGCCGCAGCCAGGATCTCGAAGGCCACGAGAGCGACCAGCAGGATCCTCTCCCAGGGCCTGCCGATCTGGCCCGAGAGCCGATGATGTAGGCTGCCCAATCCTGACTCGTGGATCCGGGTTAGGTGCTTCAGTGCCTCCTCCGAGGTGCCGAAGGCCTCCTCTGCCCGCCGCGTCGCCTCGGCCTCGTCGCATCCATGGCTCAGATGGAAATCGTAGCTGTCCTCCAGATCGGAGGCCATCTCCAGTAGGACCCGGGAACGCGCGGGCTCGGAAATCTCCAGTTGATCCCGGGCTTCACTCAGGACACGCGTGAATCGTTTCATCGTTCCACCTCCACGACGATATTGAAAAAGCGCTCGAAGAACCGACCCCACTCGACGATCTGCTGGCCCAATCGGTCGCGGCCGGCCGTCGTCAACTGATAGCTCTTGCGCTTCCGCTTGCCTTCCTCGTCGAGCCAGTCGCCCCGGATCAGCCCATCCTTC
>CAVQNG010000008.1:0-21383 GCA_963713825.1 uncultured Acidobacteriota bacterium | reverse complement strand
CCGAGCCGAGACCTTCAACAGAAAGAGAAGTACGGCCGTGACGACGATCACGAACAGAATTCGAGGACCACGCTCCCGGAACCACCGAGCGACATTGGATGGATGGATCGGGCTCCGCAGCCAGTACAGCCTCTCCTGTGCCTTCTTGACTTCCTTGCGTCGCTCCTCGACTTGCGCCGTAACGAGACCTTCCTCTTGCTGCTGGACCTCCAGGCGTTCCTGGAGTGAGGCGAGATGCTCCCTTCCGCTCTGTAATTCTGCTGAGTCCCTTCCTCATCGCCGCCTCGATGGTATTCAGATCCTCTTGCAGCGCGTCGATCTGAGCACGAGGCGCCCCGGCCTCGGTCCCCCCGGGCTACCTGATCCCGCCAGTGTTGACGAGCCTTCTCGAGATTTTCGACGGCTTGCTGGGTAGTCTCGAGGAGCACCGTCTCGAATCCGATTTGCTCCTGCAATGACTCTCGGCGTTTGACGTACTCGACGACTGCCTTCTCCGCCACCTCGACGCCGATCTGCTTCTTTTCGAGATCCCTCTGGGCTTCGACTTGAGCCGTGGTCTCGAGTTTCGGCTTGGCCTCCGGCGCAGGCACAGCTCCAGCACCGGGCACCATCGGCATACCGGGAATCGAAGCGGAAGGACCTCCTGCAGCCTCGGCACGTGCCTCGGGCTCGGGCGTTGGAGCCGGCTGCGGCTCGCTGGGGTCGACGCCCCTCAAGGTGTCGATCGCCCGCTGTTCGCGCTCGAGCTTCTTCTCCAGGGATTCGATTTGCTGACGCAGGTTGGTCTCGGTCGTGCAGCTCGAGATCGGACTGTGTTCTGTAGAACCCTTGAGGTTGCTCGAGATCGCCAATCGCAGTTTCCAGGAGTGATCGTTCCTCGGGGTCCCCTGCTTCACCCAGCTCATCGAGACTCTTCTTCTTCTCCTCTAGTTCGATAGAGAGCTGGTAGGTTGCGCTCCCAATAGCATCGAACAACTCCTGCTGTTCCTCGAGCTCTTTACGGACCGTCTCCAACTTGGCTTGATAGACCTCCTTGACTCTCTCGTACCTCAGGAGCCGCTCGACATCGGAGGTGAGGTCCACGTCTTCCTCAGTGGTCTTGGATTCGAAGTCGCTTTCGACAGTCTCGGGTGGTGGCACTTCTTCCTGGGCATGGACCGGAAACGTCCACGCCAGGGCGAGCAGGGCAAAAAGAGTCAACGTTGGACTGGCAAGTCGACTACCGGATCTCATGATCTAGACCTCCGACCGGGCACGAGTCGAGGCACGGCGAACCGTCTCGCCGTGGGAAGGAAGCAGTGTGCCCAACGGGGATTCTAGGTCAAATTTGCCGCGAAATGGCCTGTGGATGGTGCGGCTCTGCAGTCCGCCGCCGCTCAATGCCGTCGACGTAGCCACAGATCGAAGAGCCTGGATTCGGAGATCGCGTAGCCGGCGCCTACCGCAAGCCCGACAGCAATCGCAATCACCAGAGCCAGACCATGCTCATGAGCGAGGCCCGTGAAGTGGCAAACCGTGGCCCACGTAAGGCCGAAGGTGCAGATTCCGATCGAATGCTCGGCTGGACCAGGGACAGCTACTACATCTGATCCCAAGCCCAGCTTGCGTACTGAGTGGCCTGATCGAGCTTATGGCCCGGAAGTCTTCAGGATGAGCAGAATGCTCCCCCTGTGGTGGCTGTCGTGAGAGGTGAGGTACCCGAGCGTCGCGAAGATGCCCTTCTTGAATCCCCTGCCCTTTGGTTCGCCTTCGAGGACTGCAGCCAGGAAAATCTCCACCGCTACCCCAGAGTCGCAGAGATAAGAACTTCAGGCGAGCTCCTGTCTCGGATTCTCACGGTCTTTCTCCAGTCGGGCTTCGAGAGCATTCTAGAGGACCTACCGCCTCTACAAGTGCCCAGCGCATAGAATCGACCAGCACTCGGTGGAAGGCCAGTGATGACGGGAAGACCCGATGACCGAGAAGAAACCCACGACTTCGTCCCTCGGTCGCATCGTCAAGATCGGCAGCCTGATGGGCGGTCGGGACCTCTGTGGCCACCGAGCGAGTTATCGACTTCGCATTCTCGGGGCCCACCAGCAGCTGCGGCGCACCGAGAACCTGGTCAAAAACGCGGCGTGTATCGTAGAAACCCTCGGAGAGATGAAGGGCGCCGCGATGAAAGTGGGGCAGATGCTCAGCCTGCACGAGTCGAGGCTGCCCCCGGAGGTCGCGGAGGTGCTGTCCCTTTTGCAGCAGAAGGCTCCCAGCGTGCCCACCGAGGTGATGCGCTACGAGGTGGAAGGAGCGCTCAAGGCGCCGATCGGAGAGCTGTTCGTCGATTTCGATGAGGAAGCCTACGCCTCGGCATCCATCGGGCAGGTCCACAGAGCCACGTTGAAGGATGGCCGCCCCGCGGCCGTCAAGATCCAGTACCCGGCCATCGACCACATCGTCACCGCCGATCTGAAAAACCTGAAACGGCTCTTCCAATCGCTGTTCAGCATGTTCTTCAAGGCTGACTTCGAGCCGCTCTGGGAGAGGTCCGGGATCGGCTACTGGAAGAGCTCGACTACGAGCACGAAGCCGAGAACATGCGGCAGATGGCGGCTCTCTACGCCGACGTACCAGAGATCGTGATCCCGCAGGTTATCGACGAGCTGAGCACCAAGAACGTGCTGACGATGGAGTTCGTCGGAGGCATCAAACCGCGCGAGGATCTCTGACCGTTATCCCCAGGAACTCAAGAACGAGTGGGGCCGAGTGCTCTTCGAGTTCCAGGTGCGGGGGCTGTTCCATGATCGCCTCCTCCACGCCGATCCGAATCTGGCGAACTTCGCCTTCCTCGACGACGGCAGGGTAGTGGTCTACGACTTCGGGTGTATGAAGCGGATTCCGCCAAGATCGCCGAGGGTTACGCGATGCTGGTTCGAGCCGTGCTCGAAGACCGCCGGCAAGACGTGCCCGAGCTGCTGCTGGAGCTCGGTGTCTTCCGCACCGGGCCGGTGGCCATCGCACAAGAGATCATCGACCCCTACTTCGATCTGCTCCTGGAGATGGTGCGCGAGGACCCGCCCTACATGTTCGGCGAGGACGAGCGATTCTACGAGAAGATCATGGAGCTCGGCGCCGCGAACTGGACGCAGTCGATGGATGCCCACTTCCCCGAAGACATCATCTTCATCGACCGGTCCTTCGCTGGTCACTTCGGCAACCTCACGACGCTGAGGGCGCAGGGCCCGTGGCGCGAGATCGTGGACCAATACACCCGCTCCTTCCGAACGGTCAGATCGCAGGAGAAAGCCTCGGTGACAGCCTCGACCTCCGAATCTTCAGGACGCCCCACCCTTACGGCCGTCTTGGCCACGATCGACAACTACCAGCGAATCGAGAAGACCCTCGAGCACTATCGAGCGCAGACTGCTCGCCCCGAGCTGGAGGTCTTGATCGTCGCTTCTTCCAAGGAGGTCCTGCAGCTCGATCCGGCTGCCGTCGAGGGATTCTTCGACTCGAGAGTGATCGAGGTCGGAGAGATCCAGTCCCTCTCCGCGGCGAAGGCCCTCGCCGTCGCTCAAGCCAAGGCCGACTGGGTGGTCTTCGGTGAGGATCACTCCTGGCCGGAGCCAACATGGGCGGAGGCGCTCATCGCGGCCCACCGCGAAGGCTATGCACTGGTTGGCCCCATCATCAAGAACGCCAACCCGGGCTCGATTCTCAGTTGGACGAACTACCTGGCCTGCTTCAGTCGGTGGAGCCATTCAGGAATGGCCGGCCAGGTGACACAAACGCCCTGGCACAACACCTCCTATCTTCGAGCGGACCTCATGGAGAGACAGGACAACTTGCGGCGTCTCCTCGCGGTAGAGGGCATCCTGCAAGACGAGCTGAGGGAGAAGGGACACCGGGCGTACCTGCTTCCCGATGTCTCCACGAACCACATCAATATCTCCCGCTTCTCGTCCTGGATCCTGCAAGCGTTCTGGGGAGGCAAGCTCTACGGAGGCTCACGAGTCGAAGGCGAGGACTGGGGCTTCCTGCGCCGCTTGATCTACATCGGTGGCGGCCCCTTATTCCCGTAGTACGCCTCAAGCGTCTGCTACCGGAGATCCGGCCGTTGACCCAGCAGCACTCTCTGATGCCGAAGATCCTGCCGGCGCTGGTGCTCAATCTCCTGATTCATGCTCTGGGCGAAGTCACTGGGTATGTGATGGGCAAGGGCGACGCCGAGGATCGGTACCTCGAGTTCGAGGCCCGTCGATTCGAGGCGCTCTCGGAAAAGGACCGCAGGGATTTGGGCGTTCGGGTGCCGCAGTCTGGGAGGTGACTCAGTGAACCTTGACGAGCGTTCTCCGTAGTACGGGTTGACGGGCTGGAGGGGACATGTCTCAGCTTTGGCACGACCTGCGTGCATCCATTCGCAGCGTTCGCCGTCGGCCACTCATCCCGATCGTGGTGGTCACCATTCTGGCGCTCGGTCTGGCCGCCTGCGTCGCGGTGTTCACCTACATCAACGGTTTTCACCAGACCTTCCCGGGCGTTGACGCTCGGGGTCTGGTTCGGGTTTTCGGAGTGGAGACCGAAGAGCCCTACCAGGACCTTCCGTATCTCGACTTTCTGGACTATGAGACCGCCAACGCGGCGTCTGCGGACGGTGCCTTCGAAGGTCTAGCTGCCGCCCAGGCCTACTATGCCGCCAGCGTGCGACACGCCACCGAAACCGGGGTGGCATTCCTCGAAGCGGTCTCGGGCGACTACTTCCGGGTGCTGGAGGTCGAGATGGAAGTCGGTCGGGGTTTAATGGCCGGTGACGATCGTCCCGGAGCTGATCCGGTGGCCGTTCTGTCTCACAGCTGGTGGCAACGCAGCTTCGCTGGCGAAGAGTCGGTGCTCGGCAGGACCCTCTACCTCAACAACCGGCCCTTCACGGTCGTCGGTGTCGCCTCGCCGAAGTTCCTGGGCTCGACTTCCGGCACCCGGCCCGACGTGTGGATTCCCATCGCACCCTTCAAGGATCGCTACACCAGCTGGGCTGCTCTCTCCGAGGACCGCAGCGTACCCCTCATCCGGGTCTTCGGTCGCCTCAAGATTGGTGTCGGCAGAGATCAAGCTCTCGAGCAGCTGACCCTCACCGCCAGGGGACTCGATGAGACCTACCCCGGACGGACCGAGCTCCGACGTCTGAGCCTGGGACAGGCCACCTGGATCGACCCGCGCGACCGGGTGGCCGAGCAGCCGACGCTCCGGCTCATGACGGTGGCAGCGGCAGTCCTGCTGCTCCTGACCTACGCCAACGTGGCGAACCTGCTCCTCTCGGTGGCCTTGCGGAAGCAACAGGAGTTGGCGATGCGGGCCGCGCTCGGAGCCTCCCGGGGCCGCCTCTTGAGGCAGGTCCTCACCGAGAGTGTTCTCTTGTCGACCGTCGCCGGGGTCATCGCTCTCCTTCTCGCCGGCCCACTCACCACGCGACTCGGGTCCTATTTCGCGCGGCCCAGTGTCTGGGGGGCCAATGTCTCCCGGGAAGTCTCTGTCGATTGGAGAGTTGTCCTCTTCGCGCTCATCATCTCTGTTGTTACCGGGATCGTCGCGGGACTGTTGCCGGCACTTCGCGCCTCCGGGCGGAACCTGATGCCTACGCTGCAGACCGACTCGGTCATGTCTGGCGGCGGCCATCATCGCCTCTGGGGCCTGCGGCTCCCCGGCCTGCACGATCTGCTGGTCGCATCCCAGGTGGCCCTCTCCGTCGTGCTTCTTGTGGTGGCGGGCCTGGTGGTGCGCACTCTCTCCAATGTCAGCGGTCTCGATCCGGGGTTCGCCTACGAGACCCTCGTGGGCACGCACATCTCCACGAGTAGCACTCAGCTCGAGCCCGAGCAGCGGGAGCAGTTCTTCGACGAACTGAGGGAGCGCCTCGCCGAGGAGCCCTGGGTGAACGCCGTCACCATCGCGCAGAACGCACCCCTTTCCGGCCAGCGCTCGGCCGAGATGCGCGTCGAGGGTCAGGAGGAGCTCGTCTCCCTCGTCCAGGCGAGAGTCGTGCCCGGATTCTTCGAGACCCTCGAGATCGACCTGCTCGACGGCCGGAGATTCCTCGACACCGACGATGCCGACTCTCCGGACGTGGCCATCGTCAACGAGGAGCTGGCTGAGCGATTCTTCGCTGACAGAGAATCCGTCGGTGGCCGGCTGTGGGAGCCCGACCTCGAGAAAGGCACCGAGCGGGAGTTCGAGATTGTCGGCGTGGTGCGAAACGCCAAGCCCCAGGACTTCCTCGCAGAGGCCCCGGCGGTGGTCTACTTCCCCTACGCCCAGCATCGCTACCCAACCGGGAGCGCACTCCTCGTCTCCACGAAGCTCGACCCCGCCGCGACCGTACCCCTCCTCCACCGTTGGCTGCGTGATTTCGAGCCCTACCTCGCCATCGTCAATGTGCTTCCCTACACCGAGGTCGTGCGGGGATTTCTCTACACCCAGAGGATGAACGCGGAGATGTTCTCGCTCCTCGCGTTTCTCGGTCTGGCCCTGGCGACCATCGGGATCTTCAGTGTTGTCAGCCTGGCCGTCAGCCGCCGAACCCGCGAGATCGGCGTCCGCATGGCCCTCGGCGCCAAGCGATCCGAAGTCGGCCAGCTGATCCTGCGCCGTGCCCTCACACCGGTAATCATCGGACTGGTTGTCGGGCTAGTCGTGTCGCTCGGGGTCACGCGCCTGGTCCAGGGCCTTCTCTTCGGCGTCGAGCCCACGGACCCGCTGAGCCTCGCTGCCGGTGCCGTAGTCCTGGTGGCCGCAGCGACTCTGGCCGCCTATCTTCCGGCCCGCCGAGCCGCCAGGGTCGACCCTGTCGCCGCCCTGCGCACTGAGTAGCGGTACCACCGCGCTTGGGAGCGCCCCCGTCGAGGCGGGAGCTCAAACGGTGCAAGCCGATCGGATCGCCTTGAACTTGCCCGAAGGTTCGAGCGGGATGTCGTCGACCCGCTCGAAGGTGAGGGAGACTTCCTCCCCAGCCCCGAGCACCGCACACAGGGTGCGGTCCAGGTAGCGCTCGGTCTCGGCCCACTCGACATCCCTGCGGCTGACAACCCGCAGAACGAACTCCTGCAGCGCCAACTGCTCCAGCTGCAGGAGAATCAGCCCGGGAGCATCGTAGACCTGCGACAGGATCACCGATTCGTGTGCCAGCTCTCCGCCTGGGCGCAGGATCAGATCCTCGGACCTCCCGTCGAGGGTCTCGATCAGCGGCAGAGTTCGACCGCAACGGCAGAGCTCCCTCGCCAGGGTCACGCGGTCTCCCAGTTGGTAGTTCAGCAGCACGGTCGCGCGATTGGTCAGGTTCGAGATCACCAGATTCCCGGAGACACCTGGTTCGACGTCATGGCCTTCACTGTCCACGACTCTCACAGCCACCTGGTCGAGACTGATGTGAAAGCCTCGCCGCTCTTCGCACTGGAACGCGATGTTCAGCGCTTCGCAGGCCTGAAAAGCTGAGAGAACCACGATTCCGTAGTCCTCTTCGAGCAGACGCCGCTCGGGTGGCTGAAGCGTGTCACCTCCGTACTGAACCAGCCTGGGCGGAAAGATCTCGACATCGTTCTCTGTGGCGAACCGGAAGATTGCACCGATATACGCCCCGAAACCGACGATGACATCCGGCCGGAAGGCATTGATCATCTCGATGTTCTTCGTAAACGGATCGGCCGGGGAGATCGATGCCCTGTTCAAATCGAACCTTCGTGGCATCCACGAATGATCTCGATAAAAATCCCGGATGACCGGCCAGGTGCCACCTTCCCGGGCCACCGCGAGCTCCCGATAGCTGCCTGTCTTGCCGAGCAGCCGGACCACCACCTGTCGCTTTCGCAGACCTGCCGCCCGCGCCTGAAAGAGCGCCGCCGGATCGAAGAAGATCCTTTTGAACTGCCCTGTGGTGCCGGTTGTGCTCAGCTCCAGGGTGTCTTCTTCCGAGAACTTGTTGGACAGGAAGTCATGAGGATCAGCCGCAAGATCCCGGCCCGTGACGACAGGCAGCTCCGAAAGATCCCCAGCTGTCTGAAGGTCCCCTGGCACCAGGTCCAGCTCGTCGAACAGCCGCCAGTAGAAGGGAACGGTCCCGTAGGCATGTTCGACCATCCTCCGAAACCGCCAATTCCGCATCGCGAGCACCTGCTCCAGCGGCAGGAAAGGCAGCTTTGCCTCCCGCCGAGCATGCCAGAGGGTGTAGGTGTTCCAGTAGAGCTTGGAGATCACGGTCTTCGGCTCCCCAGGTCAGGTCAGGGGAGTCCATGTTTCAGGACCTCTCGGCTCCCCCTTTCGAGATCCAGCCCGAATTGTAGTGGGGCTCCGGTCAATCAGGAATCCGCCAGGCAGCACTGGGCATAGTGACCCCACTCTTCGGCCCTGCTGCAGCCGGAGGTGACGAGAGGACCCAGAGTGCCGGGACCTGAATGTGAGTAGGGATCATGATAGTAGGCCTGTACTTCGCCGTCCGACGTGGTGCGGCACTCGGCGATGAAACGGACATTCTCAGGGTTCCAGACAACCTCCACGATCTCGCCGTCGTCCCCATAGAAGAAAAGGCACGGTGCCCAGACCCCGTCTTTTGTACAAGTGGTGCCAGGATGTCCATCGCGACTGAGAAGAACGATCTCGTTCCCGGCGATAGGGTAGCTCGTGCCTGTCACCAGGCCCTCATCCTCATCCACCTCGTACACCCAGTTGACATGCACTACGAGTACTTCCGGGGCGGGCGCTACCGGCTCCGTTGGGCTACTCCCACCACCGCCACCGCAGGCAGCCCCGAAGAGCAGAAGCGAGGCGAGTGCTGCGATTTGTAGCACCGACCCGAATGACCCCGAACTCGACAGCTTCATGGTTCTTCTACTTCCTCCTCAAGGATAGGGAAATCGGCAGAGCCGTGACACTCGGACCTGCCGTCGAAACCCGCCAAGTGGCCGGGCCTGACCAGCCCGGCCTCCCATTCCCTTGGCGCCAGACCGCGTACCGAGTACCTACTTACACACGTGCTGCTTCTGGTGGCAGAGGCCGGAAGCCTACGTCAGGAATCGACCAGGCAGCACTTCGTGTAGTAGCCGTATTCCTCGGCGAAGCTGCAGCCGGAGGTCACGAGAGGACCCAGCGTCCCTGGTTGATCGCCCGTGAGGGATTCGTGGTGGTAGGCTTGGAGACCGCCCTCGGGCGTTGTCCTACATTCAGCGACGTCTGGATAGCACACAGTCCACCCATCTACAGCCTCGCAATACCCTCCATCAACGTTCTGTAGAAGGATCGTGTTACCCGCGATCGGGTGGGTCACTCCTGCTATCGGGCCGCCTCCTATGTCGTACTCCCAACTGACATGGAGGACCAGGATTTCTGGTGCCGGTGGTAGCGGCTCGGTGGGACTGCTCCCACCACCGCCACCGCAGGCAGCCCCGAAGAGCAGAAGCGAGGCGAGTACCACAATCTGCAGCGCCGACTCGAATGAGCTCGATCTCGACAGCGTCATGTTACTCGGCCCTCCTTCCTTCCTAAGAATAGCGAAATCGACAGGGCAGTGACACTCGAATCTGCCGGCGAGACCCGCCAAGTGGCCGAGCCTGACCAGCCCGGCCACCAATTCCCCTGACACAAGAACCCTGATCAGGTTCCTACTTGCACTCCAGCTTCACCGGGTGGCACAAGCCGGAGCAGCAGTCGTCGCCTGTGGCACAGGCCTCGCCCTTGGCTCCACACGTACTGGTGCAGGCCTGATCGTCCGAGCAATCAGGGTCATCGCAGTCGAAGTCGCCATCGCAGTCGTTGTCGACACCATCTGTGCACAGACCTGCTTCGGAGCTCGGAGGAGTGCCGCAGTCCACGGAACAGCTGCACTCTGTCTCGTCCCCGTTACAAACGAAGTCCCCACAGAAGGGGCAGGCCTCGTCCCACTTGCAGTCGCTGTCCTCGCAGTCGATGGGCCCATCGCAATCGTTGTCTGTGAGATCGCTGCACAGTCCGGCTTCATCCGATGGGTAGGCTCCGCAATCCAGTGCACAGTTGCACTGGTTCTCCGAGCCAGCACAGTTTCCGTCGCCGCAAACCCCAGCGACCGCATCCCGCTGCCAATCGCTCCGGAATCCGGAGCCGATCACCTGGCGGTCTCCGTCAGGGTAGGTCCAACGCACAAGGTTGCCCTCCTGGTCCGTGAACAGGATCTCCTCACCGTTGGACGACCATCGGGGGTAACTGTCGAAACCCAGCTGGACCTGACTCCCCCCCTTGTCCAGGACATAGTCCCAGACGCCGGTATCGAGATCGACCGAAGCGAGCCAGTAACCCACCCCATCCCTCAAACGGAAGGTCAGGAGACGGCTTTCAGCCTGCGGCTGCCAGGAGAGATCCTGTGGATAGTGGTCCTGCAGATCAGGGGAGCCTGGAGTCAGCTCCTTGGTGTGGATCCGCTCCCAAACTCCAGACGCTTGGCGTTCGATCACGGCCAGGCGGCCTTCCTCGGTCTCCTCGTTGTCCGAATTGATCTCCAGAACGGTGATCTGTGAGCCATCGTGGTTCCAGGTCGCTGGCCCATCTACGCCCCAGGGCAACGGGGCTTCGTAGATCCGGATCAACTCGCTGGCACAGGTCTCGTCCGCTGTGTGGTTAGCGCCTAGTAGCGCGAGAGACGACCCCTCGTGGGAACCGACGGAGTCATGGCAATGAAAGAGGATCTCCGATCCGTCGGGTGACCAGCGCCCGCCAGCACCGTGGCAGTAGTACGGTGCTCCGAAGGTGTCCGTGCCCCCGATGCAAAGCACCAGGACCGGATCGCCACCGCCTGGTGGAATCTTGTAGATGTGCTGTTGGTTGAAGAGGATCCAGGACTCATCGGGGCCCGCGGGCGACACCGTGGGTCCCTCGATGGCAGGGTCGCGGTTGCGAGCCACGAAGAGCTCGACGGGGTTGGTGCCGTCGTCCTCCATCACGATCAACACCTCTTTGTTGGCCCTAGGCTCGATGTAGCTGATCAGGTTGGCGCTGCAGATGGCGGCCCCGAACAACAGCAGTACCGCTGCTCCGAGAAGGCACTTCGAAGCTCTCTTCATGACGTCCTCCTTTCGGCGCGTTCATGAATAGAGATGCTCGAAGTGGCGAAATGTGACCGAAAATCTTCACCTAGAGACAAACAGCGACCAGGAGCCGAAGCTCTCCTGGTCGCCGAAACGCCTCTAGCCGACGCTAATTGACCGAGGTCGCCTACTTGCACACGTGCTTCTTCGGGTGGCAGAGGCCGGAACAGCAGTCGGCACCGGAGCTGCAGGGGTCTCCCACGATTCCGCAGAGAGGTTCACAGCCGGGGAGATTCGGATCGAAGACGTTCTCGCAGGCGCCAGCTCCGTTGCAGGCGTCGACCGTGCAGAAGTCTCCATCGTCGGTGCAGGGAGTGCCCGCCGCGACGTCGGTCACGACACAGGCATATCCGACGCACTCCTCGGTCGTGCATTCGTTGGAGTCTTCGCAATCGGTGTCGAATTCACATTCAGGCTCGAGACAGGAATCATCCACGCACCAGCCACCGTCGCCGCACCCGTCACCGTCCAAGCTAGCGTGGCTACAGGTGCCAGCCAAACAGGTGTCGGTCGTGCACTCGTTGCCATCATCGCAATCAATGTCCGCTTCACAAAAGCTGACGACGACATCCCGCTGCCAATCGGCCCAGGTGCCGGAGCCGACAGTCCGGCGGGAACCGTTGAGGTAATTCCAGATGACCAGATCGCCCTCGGGGTCCGTGAAGAGAATCTCCTCCCCGTTGGACGACCAACGGGGGGTACTACCGAGAGTCATCTCGATTCGACTGCCCCCGTCCAGGACATAGTCCCAGGCGCCGGTATCGAGGTCGACCGAAGCGAGCCAGACGCCATGGTCGTCCCTCACGCGGCATATCAGCAGAAGGCTCTCTGCCTGCGGCCGCCAGGAGAAGTCCATAGGTGAGAAGCCGTAATCTAGAGGGATGGGATCATCGATACGCTCCCAGGCCCCCGACGCCAGACGATCGATGACGACCAGTTGGATTTCCCCGTCGGGTCGTTCCGGGTCGATTGATGGCTTCCATGCACTAAAGGCGATTCGGGAGCCATCATGGTTCCAGGCAGGCTCTGCATCCAGGCCCCAGGGCGGGTCGAATTCATAGATCTGGGTCCATTCACTGTTGCAGGTGTCGCCCGCGGTGTGGTCCGCGGGAATCAGCGCGAGGAAGGCGGGATGGAATTCATCATAGGGCGTGACGAGGATCTCGGATCCGTCGGGCGACCAGATCGGATCGCCCAGGCCATAAGGGTGAGTCGTGCCCGGGGCGCAAAGGACCAGAGTCTGATCGGTGCCGTCAGGTCGGATCTTGTAGACGTTTTCGAGATCATTGAAGAGGATCCAGGTCTCCTCCAAGCCCGCCGGGGAGATCGATCCGCCCCCCGGGAACGAGCCCTTGCTCATCACGAGAACCTCGACCGGATTGCCTCCGTCCTCGTCCATCACCATCAACTTGTCCCGTCGGGCCGGCCAGGTCGAGTAGCTGATCAGGTTGGCACTACAGACAGCCTCTCCGAGCAACAGCAGCACCGCAGCTCCGAGCAGACACTTCGAGATCTTCCTCATCACGTCCTCCTTTCGGATCGTTCATGAATAGAGATGCGCGAGATCGGGATCTGTGACCGAAAATCTGCGCCTGAATACAAACAGCGACCAGGAGCCGAAGCTCTCCTGGTCGCCGAAACGCCTCTAGCCGACGCTAATTGACCGAGGTCGCCTACTTGCACACGTGCTTCTTCGGGTGGCAGAGCCCGGAGCAGCAGTCGGCACCGGAGCTGCAGGGGTCTCCCACGATTCCGCAGAGAGGTTCACAGCCGGGGAGATTCGGATCGAAGACGTTCTCGCAGGCGCCAGCTCCGTTGCAGGCGTCGACCGTGCAGAAGTCTCCATCGTCGGTGCAGGGAGTGCCCGCCGCGACGTCGGTCACGACACAGGCATATCCGACGCACTCCTCGGTCGTGCATTCGTTGGAGTCTTCGCAATCGGTGTCGAATTCACATTCAGGCTCGAGACAGGAATCATCCACGCACCAGCCACCGTCGCCGCACCCGTCACCGTCCAAGCTAGCGTGGCTACAGGTGCCAGCCAAACAGGTGTCGGTCGTGCACTCGTTGAGGTCATTGCAGTCGGTGTCTAGCTCACACGAGGTGAGTACCAGATCCCGCTGCCAGTGGGCCCAGTCACCCGAGCCGACCACCTCACGGTCACCGTCGGGATAGGTCCACTTCACGAGGTTCCCATCTGGGTCCGTGAAGAGGATCTGGCTTCCGTCGGCCGACCAGCTGGGACTGCTACGGATATCCATTTCGATTCGGCTGCCCTTGTCCAAAACAAAGTCCATGACGTGGGTATCCAGGTCGATCGAGGCCAGCCAGTAGGGGGGCCTTCGTTCATCTGATCCCCTCAGCCTGAAAGTCAGAAGGCTGGTTCCAGGCTGCCAGTCGAGAAAGAACACGGTGGGGTCGTGAGGCAGATCAGGAGATCCCAGAATGGGTACGAAGCTGTCGACCGGCTCCCACGCGCCCGACGCCTGGCGTTCGATGACAGACATTCGGCTTTCATAGGTGAGTGCATTGAATTCCAGAAAGGCGAGCTGTGAGCCGTCTTGGTTCCAAGCGGCCGGTCCATCAGGACCCCAAGGGGAATCCGGGTCTGGGTAGATCCTCACGAGGGAACTGGGGCAGCTTTCGCCCGGCTCTGCCGTGTGGGTCGCCGGAATCAGGCCGAGGAACCACGGATAGAACGCCGTGAGGTCAACTGGGTATGTGTAGACGAGAATCTCGGACCCATCGGGTGACCAGTCGGCGCCGAAGATCTCCAAGGAATAGGGATCTCCATACGAGTCCGTACCCCCGCCGCACAAGACCATGGTCTTTTCACTGCCGTCAGGTCGGATCTTGTAGAGATCGTAGTATTCGCTGAACAAGATCCAGGTGCCGTCCGTGCCACCGGCCGGCGAAACCGAAGGAAACGCGTAGAGGGGCGAGAACTTGGCGCCTAGGACAAGCTGGGTGGGATCGGCCCCGGAGTCCTCCATGACCATCAACCGTTCGCGGTTCTTCGACGACGTCGTGTAGGCGATCAAGTTGGCGCGGCAGACGGCATCCCCGAGCAACAGCAGTACCGCAACCGCCAACAGGCACTTCGAAACCCTCTTCATCACGTCCTCCTTTCGGCGTGTTCATCAATAGAGATGCTCGAAACCGGGATCTGTGACCGAAAATCTGCTCCACAGACAAACAGCGACCAGGAGCCGAAGCTCTCCTGGTCGCTGCAACGCCTATAATGCGTCCCTGAGAGTACTGCCTGATTACTTGCACTCCCCTTTCACCGGGTGACAGAGGCCGGAGCAGCAGTCGGCGCCGGAGGTGCAGAATTCACCCTTGGCCCCACAGACCGGCTCGCAACCGGGGATGTCCGGATCGAAGACACTTTCGCAGGTACCTGCACCGTTGCAGGTGTCGACCGTGCAGGAGTCTCCGTCATCGGTGCAGGGAGTGCCCACCCCAACATTGGTCACGAGGCAGGCGTAACCAACGCACTCCGCGGTCGTGCACTCGTTGAAGTCCTCGCAGTCGGCGCTTTCGGTGCACTCCGGCTCGAAGCAGCTTCCTTCCACGCACCAACCGCCGACACCGCAGGTGCCACCGTTCAAGGGGTCGTGCTCGCAGCTACCCGCAACACAGGAATCGAACGTGCAGACATTGCCGTCATCGCAATCAACGTCCGCTTCACAGGAACTGACGAACACATCCCGCTGCCAATCACTCCGGAATCCGGAACCAATCACCTGGCGGTCGCCGTCAGGGTAGGTCCATCGAACGAGATTGCCATCGGGATCGGTAAAGAGAATTTCGTTTCCATCGGACGACCATTTGGGGTAGCTGTCCCAAGCCATCTCAATCGGGCTCCCATTGTTCCGAACGTAGTCCCAGTCACGGGAATGGAGATCGATTGCAGCAAGCCAATGCCCCGTGTCGTTCCTCAGGCGGAAGATCACTAGACCGCTCCCAGACTGCGGCCGCCAGGAAAGATCCCTTGCATAAAACTCGTCCAGGACGGGGAGCGAAAGGGTATCGATACGCTCCCAGACTCCAGGCGCAGTACGCTCGATCACGGCCAAACGGCTCTGCCAGGTGTCCATATTGCTCTCGTAGAAGGCGATTCGCGAGCCATCATGATTCCAGGCCGCAGGCCCGGCATCTACATACCAGGGAGAGGGGGGCTTATGGATCTCGGTCAACGCACTGGTACAGGATTCATTCGCGGTGTGGTCCGCGGGAAGCAGCGCAAGGAATGTCTCTCCCGCCCCATCGAAAGATCTGTTTGACTGAAAAAGTATCTGAGAACCATCGGGCGACCAGATTCCGACCCATAGGTGTATGTAATAGGGCGCTCCGAACCTGTCGGTGCCGCCGACGCAGAGAACCAAGTCCTGACCGGTGCCGTCGGGTCGAATTCTGTAGATGTCCGATTGGTTGAAGAGCACCCAAGGCTCCTCCAGCCCCGCAGGCGACACCGTGGGTCCTTCGATGGCAGGGTCGCGCCTGCCAGCCACGAAGAGCTCGACGGGGTTGGTGCCGTCGTCCTCCATCACGATCAGCACCTCTTTGTTGGCCCTTCGCTCGATATAGCTGATCAGGTTGGCGCTGCAGATGGCCTCCCCGAGCAATAGCAGCACCGCAGCTCCGAGCAGACACTTCGAGATCTTCCTCATCACGTCCTCCTTTCGGATCGTTCATGAGGAGAGATGCACGAGATCGGGATTCGTGACCGAGAAAGATCGATCTCGATCGATGTGCTTTCGGGAGGCGCAGGGGGCGAATAGAATCAGGGAGTCACTCGCTGCAGCCCGAGGGAATGATGGCGACCGAGAGCGGAACAGCTGGCCTGGTGGAACGCATCGGGCTCGGTGACTCCGAAGCCGAGTCAGAGCTGGTGCAGCGCTTTCAAGGTCGGATCTTCGCTATGGCCCTGGCCCGGACCGGAGATCCGGAAATTGCACGAGATCTCGCCCAGGAGGTCATGATCTCGGTGCTGTGTGCCCTCCGCGAAGGCCGCCTGCGGAACCACGACAGCCTGGTCGCCTACATCTGTACCACCGCTCGCAACACGATCAGCTTCTTCTTTCGGGGCCGCGCCCAGCGCAAGGAAACGAAACTAACTGACGACCTCCAGATCGACCTGCCCGATCCCGAACAGTGCTTCTCCAGCGTCGAGCGGAGTCGGCTAGCCCTCCAGGCGATTCAATCTCTCAAGAGCAGCGATTGCGCCATTCTGCAGGCGAGCGTCATCGACGGCCAGGGATCGGCCGAGATTGCAGCCAAAATGGGCCTGAGCTCTGAGGTCGTGCGAAAAAGAAAGTCACGAGCGTTGCGCCAGGTTCGTGCATTCTTGAAAGAAAAAGGGTCACAAAATCGCTGAAAGTGCTACTCCTAGAACGGGAGCCGACATGAACTGCACGAATGTGGCTGACAAGCAGATCGTCGAGCGCTACTCCGCCGGCCAGCTGAATGAGGCGGACACAGCGGCGTTCGAGCAGCACTTCTTCGAGTGCGAAGACTGCTATCGGGCGCTGCAAGACCATGCCGCCATTCGTGCCGCACTTTCGAACGCTCCTCGGGAAGAGCTGAGCCCAGCGGCGCCTTCGAGAGCCGATTTCAACCCCTGGTGGCTCCTGGCGGCAGCCGTGATCGTAGCGGGGCTCGGTCTGGTCCTCTGGCTCGCCCCCTGGGCGGGATCTCCCACCGATCAGGTCCTGATCGCCGCTTCGGCCGTCGAAGCCCCGCCCTACGAACCCAGTACGCTCCGAAGCGTGGTGGGTGAGGGAGAACTCGCATTCCGGGAGGCGATGGCCGCCTACGAGGAGGGTGACCTCGCTGCGGCGATTCCAGGACTGGAGAATGCGGTCGCCCTCGATGAGGGCCTCGACAAGGCCCATTTCTATCTCGGTGCCTGCTATCTCCTGGAGAATAGGCCGGAAGAGGCCATCGACAGCCTGAGCCATGTGGCGGGGTTCGAAGACACCCCCTACTCGGAGTGGGCCCACTTCTACCGCGCCAAGGCGCACCTGCGCCTCGGCGATCTCGATTCCGCACTCGCCGACCTGTCCGACGTCATCTGGGTGGGTGGAGAGCTGCAAACCCGAGCAGAGGAGGTTCTCGAGCAGATCCCAGAATGAGCTGAACCATGGCAAACCGAAGCTGGCGAATGGCGCTTCTCGGAGCCGGAAGCGTGTTGGTGTGCGCAAGTGCGCTCGCTTCGGTTGAAGCTCATCCTTACGATCAGGCGATCCAACGTGTCGGGCAGCTGATCGATCTCGGCAAGTACGACGCGGCAGAGCGCTTCGCCCATGGCCTCCTCCCCGAGATCGAAAGCCTCACGGGATCGGACTCCCTCGCAACGGCTGCGTTGCTGGACCACTATGTAGAAGCCCTCCAGCTCGGCGGTAAGTCGAGTCTGCCGGAGACCCTGGAGCTGGCCGATCGCGCGCTGGCGATACGAGAGTCACAGCTCGGTGATTCCGACCCGCTGGTGGCGGACAGCCTGGTGCGCAAGGCTGACGTGCTGCTCGCCACGGACAGCTACGCCGTCGCTGGAGACCTCCTCACCAGGGCCCTGCAGATCTACGAGTCGAGCCCCGGCTCCGACGACATCAGCTTAGCCCGGGCCCACCATCGGCTGGGCCAGCGTTTTCTTCACACCGGTCCGACACGAGACGCCGAATGGCACTCGGCCCTGGCTGTCGGCATAGCCGAGAGCGCCGCGAGGCCGGATGAGCTGACGTTGGCGGAGGTGCTCACCGGGCTCGCCGAGTTTCACCTCCATTCGCGGACGGGAGACTACGGCGCCACCGCCGAAGCACTGACCCGGCGGGCGCTCGAGCTCCGCCGGAGACGACTCCCGGAGGACCATCCCCTCGTCGCGCAGAGTCTCTACCTCTACGGTTGGGTCCTTCATGAGCTTCACCGTTACACGGAGTCGTTCGAGTTGATGAGCGAGGCGGTGCAGTCCCTCGAGCAGTCCCTGGGATCCGATCATCTCCTTCTCGGACACTACCTGCACGGTATCCACCAACTTCAGGAGATCCGCGGAGACCCGGTAGCGGCCGAGGAGAGCCTGTGGCGCTCCATCGCGATCTTCGAGCAGTACCCCGAAGTCGGACTGTCCGCCAAGACCTACGGCGCCCTGGGATCCCTACGGTATCGCCAGGGTGACCTGGTCTCGGCCCGACAACTCTACGAGAAGGCTCTCGGAATCGCTGAGCGGACCTACGCACCCGGCTGCATCGAAGCCGCATCGCTGCTCACCCAGCTAGGGCAGCTCGAAACCGAACTGGGCGAGCTCGGGGATGCCCGGCGTCATCTCGAACAGGGTCTGCAGATCGCTACCGGTCTCTACGGAATCGCCGGCCAGTATACGGCCGACCACTACATCGCCCTCTCGGCACTCTATCTGGCGGATGGAGATCTCGAGCGCGCCGAGCCGCTCGCCCGCCGCGCCTGCGAGATCCGCGGCTGCGTCACGCATCCGGGCACGCCCGGATCGGATGAGGCCTCGAGAGCGCTCGGCCAAGTGCTTCGTGCCCAGGGTCGGCACGAAGAGGCCCGAGAGGTTCTGAGTCGAGGATTCCTGGTCCGGCAGCAGGGTCTCGGGGTCCCGAACCACGAGTTCGCCGAGAACCTCGTCGCACTGGCCGATCTCATCGATGAGATGGGAGCCGCGAGCCAGGCCATTCCGATCTACGAGGAGGCGGTCATCATTCTCGAACGGCTCTACGGACGTCAGAATCCCCGAGCTGCCGCCACCCGTCTGAAGATCGCAGACGGATGGATCCGGGCGAAGGATTGGAAGGCGGCATTCGACCAGGCTCTCCAAGCCGAGGTGATCGCCAGGGAGCACTCCCGAATCATGCTGTCCGGCCTGAGCGAACGCGTTGCTCTGCGGTACGCAGCGAACCGCCCCTCAGGCTTGGACAGAGTACTTTCTCTACTGATCGACAGGCCGGAGTCGGGTGCGAGACAGCAGGGAGTCGATGCCCTGATCCGATCCCGCGCCCTTGTCCTGGACGAGATCGCCGACCGTCGCCGGAAGCTCTCGACCAGTGCGGCCATGGGTACCGCCCGCCTGCTGGACGATCTGACGCGATCTCGCAAGAGGTTGGCATACCTCACGGTGCAGGGTCCCGGAGCTCCCGACGCGATCGACTCGTTTCAACTGGCGCTCGTCAACGCCCGAAGAGAGCGCGACCGGGTCGAGAGAGCACTCGCCGAGGTCGATCGGCGATTCCGCCTTCGCGAGCAAGGGAAAGGTGTCGGCCTGGACGAGGTCATGGCTTCGCTGCCAGCGGAAAGCGGATTGCTGGGTTTCAGACGCTACCGGCACTTCTCGACTGTGGGAGAGGGTGCCGAGAGGACACTCCCCGCGGAGCCCGTACCCTCGTATCTGGCCTACGTGCTACGAGCTGGGTCCACCGAAGTCGAGCTCGTCGACCTGGGGAGAGCCAGCCAGATCGAAGCCCTGGTCGAGGAGCTCAGGACCGAAGTCGAGAGAGAAGCGGAGCTCGCCCTTCTAGGGACTTCCTCTCTGGAATCGGACTACCGAGAAGTCGCAGAGCGATTTCGGCAGCTGATCTGGGTACCGCTCGAGCCCTACCTGGCCGACCTGCAGCAGGTGTTTGTGGTGCCGGACGGCAGCCTGCACCTGGTCAGCCTGGCCGCGCTGCCGGTCGGGAAGAGCGAGTATCTCGCAGAGGTTGGACCTTTGCTGCACTATCTGTCCGCGGAGCGCGACCTGGTGGCGGAGACCTCACCGACGATGGGCAAGGGTCTCTTGGCGATCGGCAATCCGGATTTCGACGAGCCGGCGTACTTGTCCGCTGCCGGGGGGATCGGCTCTGGAGCAGGCGTTGCCGAATCCCCGACAGAAGCAGCGGGGAACAGTGTCGACCGTGGTCTGCGCTCGACCTGCGAGAGCTTTCAGACGATGCGCTTTCTCCCCCTGCCGGCCAGCGAACGGGAAGTCGAAGAAATCGCCGAAGTCTGGCAGGGCTTCGGGGCCTCGCAACCCGTGACGACGCTGTTCCGAGACGACGCTCTGGAGGCGAGCTTCAAGCGCCTCGCCGCTGGCCGACAGGTGCTTCACCTCTCCACCCACGGCTTCTACCTCGGAGCAGGCTGCCCGGTCTACGAGCTACCCGGCCGCTGGGCGGCCGATGTGTCCATGGAGAGCCCCCTGCTGCGATCGGGGCTGGCTTTCGCGGGTGCGAATCACCGTCAGGCAGCGCTGCCGAGCGAGGACGACGGCATCTTGACCGCGGAGGAGGTGGCGGCTCTCGATCTGCTGGGTGTCGATTGGGCCGTGCTTTCAGCGTGCGAGAGCGGGCTCGGTGACGTGCAGACTGGCGAGGGTGTGCTCGGCCTGCGCCGCACCTTCGCCGCTGCCGGGGTGCGCACCCTGATCATGAGCCTCTGGCCGGTGGACGACGATGTCACCCGTGATTGGATGTCCCAACTCTACCGGCATCGTTTCATGGACGGGCTCTCGACAATCGAAGCCGTCCATCACACGAATCTCGACCTGCTTGCAGCGCGGCGGACAGCGGGTGAGAGTACCCATCCCTTCTACTGGGCGGGGTTCGTGGCCGCCGGGGATTGGCGGTAGACGCTGCCTTCCGCCCTGACCCCGAAGGTTTCAACCCGAAACGGAGACCGTGATCGAGCTGGAGTAGGTCTCGCGGGACCCGGGATCCGTTGCGGTGACCTCCAGAATGTAGTCACCAGGCTCTACCGGACCCGTGCTCAGCGTGGCCGCCCACTGCGACAAACCCGGCTCCTCAGCCGGCCGGCGCTCGCCGACGTTCAGGAAGACCCTTCCTGCCGGGTCGCCCTCAGGAGTCAGCAGCTCACCCGTGATCCGAACCGCGTCTCCGAGGCCGTAACCGGCGAGCAGTACCGCAGCGCTCTGCCCTGGAATCAGAATCGGCTTCACGGCTGGCTCGAAGGCCTGGCCTTGCACCGTGAACGGGTAGTCTTGCTCGGACTCCAGAGCACGCTGTCCTCGGACGTTCAGCCACAGACCGGCCGGCTCCGGAAACAGCGGCGCCAGCAGGGTCGGCTCCGCCATGCCCGCATCCGGCACACGAAACGGGGACACGGCTACTCCCGAGTCACCTGTCACCGCATTGCGCACGAGGACCCTCGCGAGGTACTCGCCAGGCGGGAGATCGAACTCGCTCCAGAACTTGAGCCCCTTCTGTTCGAGGTTCGGCCCGGCCTTCTCGAGGTCGATCCCGAGGATCTGGTCGTAGTAGTCCCGCACCTCTCCGTTCGCCGCGATGGCGTAGGCGAAGA
>CAVQNG010000007.1:0-22214 GCA_963713825.1 uncultured Acidobacteriota bacterium | reverse complement strand
TTTCCAGTTTGTGCAGGATCGGGTAGAGCGTGCCGTGCTTGAATCGGAACGCTCCACCGCTCTTGCCCTCGATCTCGAGGGCCAACTGATAGCCATGATGAGGCCCGGAAGAGAGGGCGGAGAGAATCAAGACCTCGTTGCAGCTGCGACTGAGGCTCTGAATGTCCAGGGACCCCCCTCGAGCCGAAGGTGCAGAAGTTGTCTTCGATTCTTCAGCCATGACGGGGAGACCTTGCTTAGAGTTTCGTTATATCGACTCTCTATATATAGCAACACGACACATAATTGTCGAACGCCGTCTACCCTCGCCCAACCCGCCAGGGTTGTGTAAATCGAATGAAACCCCTGGATTGATGAGTGGTTATTCTGCCTGCAGGGCACTCGCCGGATCGACTCGCGAAGCACGCCAGGCCGGCAACGAGCAGGTCACCAGTGCCACCATCGCGAAGGAAAGAGTCACGGCAATCAGGGTCGACGGGTCGGCTGCCTCGACTTCGAACAGGAGTCGCTGAATGAGTCTTGAAACCCAATAGGATCCGACGAGTCCGAAGATCAGACCCGTGGCGACCAGAACCATCGCTCGGGAGAGGACGAACCTCACGACCTGGCGGGCGCTGGCACCGAGGGCCATCCTGACCCCGATCTCCTGGTGGCGATCATTCACGAAATAGCTGAGCACCCCATACAGCCCCACCAGGGCGAGCAATAGAGCGATGGCTGAGAAGACCCCGAGGGAGAGCGTCACGATCCTCGAATCGGCGATAGCATCATCGATGATCGACTCCATCGAAGCGGGCTCCGCCAGGGGAATATTGCGGTCCTTGCGAGCCAAGATCTCGCGGATTGGCCCGATCGATTCTGCGGGCGGCCCAGCGGTGCGCACTGCGAGCTTCATTCTCTCCATCGGCAGCTGCGGATACGAAGCGTACATGGAATGCCTGGGGCTGCTCCGTACAGAATTCAGACGAGCGTCGGCCGCAACGCCGATGACGCGAAGAGTGATCGGCCGGCCGGCATCCACGACGACCTCTTGTCCAATCGGATCTTGGTCAGAAAACAGCGCCCGACTCAGAGAGTCACTGAGGATCATCACCGGCTCGCTTCGCGGACCATCGCTGGCGGTGATATCTCTACCAGCCAGGAGCGGAATCTCCATGGTTGCGAAGTAGCCGGGCAACATGAGGCGGAAGTCGGCCGAAATCCTGTTGTCACGCGAGTCAGGCGGTTGACCGACCGGGTGGATGTAGGTGTCCCCTGCGTTATCGCGAATCGGCAGGCGGTTGACCAGGCCGACACCCTCCACTCCGGGCAGGGCTTGCACCTCCTCGGCCAGCGAGGTGAAGAAAGCGATCCTCTGTGCCGGCTCGGGATAGTCCTCCTCGGGGAGCTCCACCTCCGCAGTCAGGAGGTTGGTGGCCTCGAAGCCGAGGTCGACCTCCATCTGATTTGCCAGGCTACGCATCAGGAGTCCCGCGCCGATCAGCAGCACGACCGATGCGGCAACCTGTAGGACCACGATTGCATTGCGCAAATGAGTTGTTCTGCGATCCGAGGTCGTCCGTCGACCGCCTGCACTCAGGTGCTCTGAAAGCTCGATGGCAGAGGCACGAAGGGCAGGGATCACTGCGAAGATGATGCCGGTGACGACAGAGACTGCAAGAGTGAAAACGAGGACCGGCGTATCGATCGGTGGTCGGTCGATTCCCAGTCTTCCCATGGGAAGAAGCCGGGTCAGAAGACCCTGAAACAGATGCGCCAGACCGAGCCCCACGATCCCCGCCCCGAGCGCCATCATCATGCTCTCGGTCAGGAGCAGGCGAACCAGACGCCAGCGAGAGGCCCCCATGGCCGAGCGAACCGCAATCTCCGAGGTACGACTCTGTCCCCTCGCCAGAAGCAGGCTGGAGGCATTGCCGCATGCCAACAGCAACACCAGAGCCGCGGCTGCCATGAGCATCAACAGGCTCCGGCGCACGTTCTCCACTAGAGCTTCGTGAAGTCCGGTCAGAAGCAACGCCTTGTTCTCATTGGTTTCCGGATACAGTTCTTCGAGTCGCTCCGAGATACCGTCCATCTCGGATTGGGCCTGCCGCAAGTTGACATCAGGCTTCAGCCGCCCAACGACGACGAAATTGTGAAATCGCCGAGCGTTGGCAGCTGGGCCGTCACGATAGGTGAGACGCCAGATGTCGGACTCCCGCAAGAAGTGAAACCCTGCCGGCAGGACTCCGACGACGGTATGAGGGCCACCAAGACTCAAGGAAAGGGTGCTTCCGATCGCCTCCGGAGAGCTACCGAACCGGCTCTGCCAGTACGAGTGACTGATGAGGAGTACGGAATCATTTCCGGCCACCGCTTCTTCCTCGGTGAACAACCGACCTGCGACCGGATCGACCCCGAGAGTCTGAAGGAGGTCCCAGGTCACGAGGGTGCCTGTTGCCCGCTCCGGCTCGGACTCTCCCAGAATGGTGATCGGAATCGTGAAGTTGGACAGCGCTGCCAGCGACTCGAACGACTTGCTCTGTTCTCGATAGTCGTAGTAGTCGTACCCTGAAACCTGTGGAATCAGGCCATCGCCGTCAGTGCCTCTGCCGAGGACCAAACGGTCTGGCGCCTCGTAACGGAGCTTGCTCAGGAGCACGGCATCGATGGTGCTGTACATGGCGGTTGTCGCACCGATCCCGATAGCCAGGGTCAGCACCACGATCAAGGTGAAGCCGGGGCGCCGGACGAGGTTGCGCAGGCCGAACCGAATGTCAGGCACCAGATCTGTGAAGATGCCAGAGCGCGATGGGTGTCGAGGCTGATTGGTGCTCATGTCGAGGCCCTCTTGTGCCGAATGGAATCAGGGATGAGCTGCCATCGATATGGCATTGAGAGCAAGATGCAGGCCAAGAGGCTGGATGCCCTGAACGCAAGGATCTCCTGGATATGGCGGCCAGGGAACGTCCCAACTCCGAACACGGCCCGAGCGCTTCCGAACAGCCAGTCGAAGCAGCGCATAGAATCGACCAGCACTCGGTGGAAGGCCAGTGAGTGACGGGAAGACCCGATGACCGAGAAGAAACCCACGACTTCGTCCCTCGGACGTATCGTCAAGATCGGCAGCCTCATGGGGCGGGTCGGCACCTCCGTAGCGACTGAGCGAGCTATCGACTTCGCCTTCTCGGGGCCCACCAAGCAGCTGCGCCGGACCGAGAATCTGGTCAAGAACGCGGCACGCATCGTCGAGACCCTGGGAGAGATGAAGGGCGCCGCCATGAAGGTGGGTCAGATGCTCAGTCTGCACGAGTCCATGCTGCCCCCCGAGGTGGCCGAGGTCCTCTCCCTCCTGCAGCAGAAGGCCCCCAGCGTGCCCTCCGAGGTCATGCGCTATGAGGTCGAAGGCGCGCTGAAGGCGCCGATCGGAGAGCTCTTCGCCGACTTCGATGAAGAGGCCTACGCCTCGGCTTCCATCGGGCAGGTTCATCGAGCCACGTTGAAGAATGGTAGCCCGGCGGCCGTCAAGATCCAGTACCCGGCCATCGACCGGATCGTCACCGCCGATCTCAAGAACCTGAAGCGACTCTTCCAGTCGCTGTTCAGCATGTTCTTCAAGGCCAACTTCGAGCCGCTCTGGGTCGAGGTGCGGGATCGCCTGCTGGAAGAGCTCGACTACGAGCACGAAGCCGAGAACATGCGGCAGATGGCGGGACTGTACGCCGAGGTACCAGAGATCGTGATCCCGCAGGTCATCGCGGAGCTGAGCACCAAGAACGTGCTGACGATGGAGTTCGTCGGAGGCATCAAACCGCGCGAGGCGATCTCTGACCGTTTTCCCCAGGAGCTCAAGAACGAGTGGGGCCGAGTGCTCTTCGAGTTCCAGGTGCGGGGGCTGTTCCATGACCGCCTCCTGCACGCCGATCCGAATCTGGCCAACTTCGCCTTCCTCGACGACGGCAGGGTCGTGGTCTACGACTTCGGCTGCATGAAGCGGATTTCCGAAAAGATCGCCACAGGCTACACCGCTCTCGTTCGTGCTGTTCTCGATGACCAAAGAGAGGACATACCCGACCTGCTCTTGGAGCTGGGTGTCTTCCAGACCGGACCGGTAGCCATCGGCCAAGACATCATCGATCCCTACTTCGACCTGATCCTGGAAATGATGCGGGAGGATCCACCGTACGTCTTCGGTGAGGACGAGCGCTTCTACGAGAAGATCATGGAGCTCGGCGCCGCGAACTGGACGCAGTCGATGGATGCCCACTTCCCCGAAGACATCATCTTCATCGACCGGTCCTTCGCCGGTCACTTCGGCAACCTCACGACGCTGCGGGCGCAGGGCCCGTGGCGCGAGATCGCGGACAAGTACACGCGTGACTGACTTCGACCGCTCAGCTCGACACGGAGAAGACTGCCTCGATGACTGCCTCGGCCCCTGACCCTGCTCCACGACCCAGCCTCTCGGTCGTGTTGCCCACGATCGACAACTATCAGCGAATCGAGAAGACCCTCGAGCACTATCGGGGCCAGACAGCTGGCGCCGAAATCGAAGTCTTGATCGTCGCCTCCTCCAAGGAGGTCCTGCAGCTCGACCCGGTTGTCGCCGAGGGGTTCTTCGACTTGAGGGTGATCGAGGTCGGAGAGATCCACTCCCTCTCCGCGGCGAAGGCCCTCGCCGTCGCTCAAGCCAAGGCCGACTGGGTGGTCTTCGGTGAGGATCACTCCTGGCCGGAGCCAACATGGGCGGAGGCGCTCATCGCGGCCCACGGCGAAGGCTATGTACTGGTTGGCCCCATCATCAAGAACGCCAACCCGGGCTCGATTCTCAGTTGGACGAACTACCTGGCCTGCTTCAGTCGCTGGAGCCATTCAGGAATGGCCGGCCAGGTGCCACAAACACCCTGGCACAACACCTCCTATCGTCGAGCGGACCTCATGGAGAGACAGGACAACTTGCGGCGTCTCCTCGCGGTAGAGGGCATTCTGCAGGACGAGTTGCGGGAGAAGGGACACCGGGCGTACCTGCTCCCCGATGTCTCCACGAACCACATCAATATCTCCCGCTTGTCGTCCTGGATCCTGCAAGCGTTCTGGGGAGGCAAGCTCTACGGAGGCTCGAGGGTCGAGGGCGAAGAGTGGGGCTTCCTGCGCCGCTTGGTCTACGTCTGCGGCGCGCCTCTCATTCCCATCGTCCGGTTGAAGCGCCTTCTGCCTGAAATCCGGCCGTTGACTCAGCAGAACTCGCTGATGCCCAAGATCCTGCCGGCCCTGGTGCTCAACCTCCTTATTCATGCTCTGGGCGAAGTCACCGGCTATGTCCTGGGCAAGGGCGATGCCGAGAATCAGTACCTCGAGTTCGAGGCCCGTCGGTTCGAGGCGATCTCGGAGAAGGACCGCAAAGAATTGGGCGTTCAGGTGCCGCAGTCTGTTCAGTGACTTGGTGAACCTTGGTGAGCATTCTCCGTAGTACGCAATGACGGGCTGGAGGGGTATGTCTCAGCTTTCGCACGACCTGCGCGCATCTATTCGTAGCATCCGCCGTCGGCCGATCATTCCGATCGTGGCGGTGACCATTCTGGCGCTCGGCCTGGCGGCCTGCATCGCTGTCTATACCTACATCAACGGATTCCACCAGTCCTTCCCGGGCGCCGAGGCCCGGGGCCTCGTGCGGGTCTTCGAGGTCGAGCCCGAAGAGCCTTACGAGGACATCGCGTACCTGGACTTCTTGGACTACGCAGAAGCCAACGACTCGTCCTCCGAGGGTGCGTTCGAAGGGCTTGCCGCCGCGCAGGCCTACTATGCGGCCAGCGTTCGTCACGCTACCGAAACAGGCGTGGCCTTCCTCGAAGCGGTCTCGGGCGATTACTTTCGCGTGCTGGAGATCGAGATGGGGATCGGTCGTGGTCTAGCAGCTAATGACGATCGCCCGGGAGCCGATCCGGTCGCAGTCCTGTCTCACAGCTGGTGGCAGCGCAGCTTCGGCGGTGAGGCTTCGGTTCTCGGCAGTACCCTCTATCTCAATAACCGGCCGTTCACTGTTGTCGGCGTTGCGGCGCCGAGCTTCCTGGGATCGACCTCAGACACTCGACCCGACGTTTGGATTCCGATCGAGCCGTTCCAAGACCGCTATACCTCCTGGGCCGCCCTGGCTGAAGACCGCAACATACCCCTCATTCGCGTCTTCGGTCGCCTACGGAACGGTGTCCGAAGGGACACAGCACTCGACCAGCTGTCCCTCATCGCCACGGGGCTCGAGGAGGCCTACCCGAGACCGAATTCGCCACGACGACTGAGCCTGGGCAAGGCCACCTGGATCGACCCCCGCGATCGGGTCGCCGAGCAACCGACTCTGCGGCTCATGATGGTGGCGGCCGGGGTACTGCTGCTGCTCACCTACGCCAACGTGGCGAACCTGCTCCTGTCGGTGGCCTTGCGGAAGCAACAGGAGCTGGCGATGCGGGCCGCCCTCGGAGCCTCGAGAGCAAGGCTCCTGCGACAGGTGCTTACCGAAAGCGTTCTTCTGTCGACCATTGCGGGGGTGATCGCCCTGCTGCTGACTGGCCCGCTGACTACTCGCCTCGGGTCCTACTTCGCCCGACCCAGCGTCTGGGGAGCTAATGTGTCGCGGGAGGTCTCTGTCGATTGGCGCGTCATCCTCTTCGCGCTCGTCATTTCCGTCATTACCGGGATCGTGGCGGGACTGTTGCCGGCACTTCGCGCCTCCGGGCGAAACCTGATGCCCACGCTGCAGACCGACTCGGTTATGTCTGGAGGCGGACACCATCGGCTCTGGGGTATACGGCTCCCCGGCCTGCACGATCTGCTGGTCGCGTCCCAGGTCGCTCTCTCCGTCGTCCTCCTGGTGGTCGCGGGCCTGGTGGTGCGGACTCTCTCCAACGTCAGCAGCTTGGATCCGGGCTTTTCCTACGAGAGTCTCGTGGGCACTCACATCTCGACGAGCAGCACGCAGTTGGAGCCTGAAGGACGGGAGCAGTTCTTCGACGAACTGCGGGAGCGCCTCGCCGAGGAGCCCTGGGTCGACGCTGTTACCCTCTCAGACAACGCCCCCCTTTCCGGACAGCGCTCAGCCGAGATGCGGGTGGAGGGTCAGGAGGATCCCGTCTCCATCCTTCAGTCGAAGGTCGTGCCGGGATTCTTCGAGACCCTCGAGATCGACCTGGTCAGCGGACGGAGCTTTCTCGACACCGACGATGCCGAGGCCCCCGACGTGGCCGTGATCAACGAAGAGCTGGCGCAGCGCTTCTTTGCCGACAGGGAGGCGGTCGGCGGGCGACTCTGGGAACCCGCAATGGACGAGGAGCCCGAACGCGAGTACGAGATCGTCGGTGTCGTACGCAACGCCAAGCCCGAGGACTTCCTCGCCGATGCCCCGGCGGTGGTCTACTTTCCCTACGCCCAGCAACGCTACCCGACAGGCAGCGCGCTTCTCGTCTCCACGAGGATGGAACCAGCGCAATCGCTACCGCTCCTCCACCGGTGGCTGCGTGACTTCGAACCCTATCTCGCCATCGTCAACGTCCTGCCCTACACCGAGGTCGTGAGGGGCTTCCTCTACACCCAGCGGATGAATGCCGAGATGTTCTCCGCCCTGGCATTTCTCGGGCTGGCCCTGGCGGCGATCGGCATCTTCAGTGTGGTCAGCCTAGCGGTGAGTCGACGGACACGGGAGATCGGCGTCCGCATGGCCCTCGGAGCCAAACGCTCCGACGTTGGCCGCCTCATCCTCCGCCGTGCCCTGACACCGGTGATCTTCGGGCTGGTCGTCGGCTTGGTCGTCTCGCTCGGAGTCACGCGCCTGCTCCAGGGACTTCTCTTCGGAGTCGAGCCCACGGACCCCCTGAGCCTCGCTGCCGGTGCCTTCTTTCTGGTCGCCGCCGCGACGCTGGCCGCCTACCTCCCGGCCCACCGAGCCGCCAGGGTCGACCCGGTCGCCGCTCTGCGCACTGAGTAGCGGTACCACCGCGCTTGAGAGCACCCCAGTCGAGGCGGGAGCTCAAACGGTGCAGGCCGACCGGATCGCCTTGAACTTGCCGGAAGGTTCGAGGGGGATGTCGTCGACCCGCTCGATGGTGAGGGAGACTTCGTCCCCGGTCCCAAGCACCGCACGCAGGGTGCGGTCCAGGTAGCGCTCTGTCTCGGCCCACTCGACATCCCTGCGGCTGACAACCCGCAGAACGAACTCCTGCATCGCCAACTGCTCCAATTGCAGGAGAAGCAGCCCGGGGGCATCGTAGAGCTGCGACAGAATCACCGATTCATGCGCCAGCTCACCTCCCGGTCGCAGGATCAGATCTTCGGACCTCCCGTCCAGAGTCTCGATCGTCGGCAGGGTTCGACCACAAGGGCAGGGCTCCGTCGCCAGGGTCACCCGGTCGCCCAGTTGGTAGTTCAGCAGCACGGTCGCATGATTGGTCAGGTTCGAGATCACCAGATTCCCAGAAACACCTGGCACTAAGTCCCGGCCATCACTGTCCACGACTCTCACCGCCACCTGGTCGAGGCTAATATGGAACCCCTTGCCTTCCTCGCACTGAAACGCGATGTTCAGCGCCTCGCAGGCCTGAAAGGCAGAGAGGACCGTGATCCCGTAGCGCTCTTCGAGGAGACGCTTCTCGGGTGGTGGCAGCGTGTCTCCCCCATACTGGACGACCTTGGGCGGGAACACTTCGAGGTTGTTCTCTGACGCGAACCGAAATACCGCCCCGATGTAGGCCCCGAAACCAATGATGACCTCGGGCCTGAAACCGTTGATCACCTCGATGTTCTTCGCGAAGGAATCGGCCGGCGAGATGGACTCCCGATTCAAGTCGAACCTCTGAGGAGTCCAGGACCGATCTCGGTAGAAATCGCGGATCACCGGGAAGGTGCCACCCTCCCGCGCCACGGCGAGCTCCTGATAGCTGCCTGTCTTGCCGAGCACTCGGGCAATGACCTGCCGCTTCCGCAGCCCCGCCGCCCTCGCCTGAAAGAGGGCTGCCGAGTCGAAGAAGATCCGCTTGAACTGCCCGGTGGTGCCGGTCGTGCTCAGCTCCAGGGTGTCGTCTTCCGAGTACTTGCTGGACAGGAATCCGTGAGGATCACTCGCAAGATCCTGGCCCGTTATGACAGGCAGCCTCGACAGGTCGTCCGCCGTCTGAAAATCACCTGGCACCAGGCCCAGCTCGTCGAAGAGGCTTCGGTAGAAAGGGACTGTCCGGTAGGCATGCTCGACCATTACCCGGAACCGCCGATCGCGCATCGCGAGGATCTGGTCCAGCGGCAGGTAGGGGAGCTTCGCCTCTCGCCGTGCGTGCCAGAGCGTGTAGGTGTTCCAGTAGAGCTTGGAGATCAGTGCCTGCGGCCCCCCGATGGCACTCGTGACTGGTTGGCTCGACACCACGAGGCCTCCTGACTGGGTTTCGAGCCCGTATTGTATTGGAGCCCTCGATCCAACAGAGGTCGCCGTTCGGTATGCTAGCCGCGATCGAGACAACCGCCATGGATCTGAGACGTTGGAAGGGAGTGCGTTTCGTCAGTCGGGCTCCCACCCGAAGCGGCGAACCTATCCGCCTTCGCGTGGCCCGGATGACGGTTCCCCACGTCCTCTGGTGGCACTCGCACGTCCAACCCATCATCGATCGGGACCCGGGGCGGACGGATCGGGACTGGAACTGGTTGCTCTACGTGCCGTTCGCCACCCTGGCTGGCGGTGTCATGGCGCGTCAACCGGCTGGTTACACTGTCGGGATCTGCGCCGAAGAGGCAGGTCACTTCATCCCCTGTGCCCTGGTGAAGATCCTGGGGCGATACCCGGCCCTGAACGCACCGAGAAAGAAGAGCGCCTTCGTCTGGTTCATGTCCACAGCACCCGACGAGGCTCTGCTGACGATCGAGGGCCACCCTTTGGCCGAGGACCGACTCCCCAAGCGCCTGGGTAGCATTGCTCTCGACACAGCAGTTACCCATTCGTTCAACAAGAGACACCTCGGACGCACGGCTCTCTACGCCGACGAGGATGGCGGTGAAGTCCTTCTGGACTGGTATGAGAGTCGGGGCATGACGGCACTGCCTGCCGACCAGAGACTGCCTCGCAGTCCGAGGCGACTGATCAAGCCGAGTGACGGTCGCTACTGCTACTACACGGTTGACGCCGCACTCGAAGCAAGCCGGAGCCTAGATCCGCTTCGGTAGCGTGAGGTAACTGCATGCCGACCCCGATTGGAGCCTTTGTAGACATCGCGGCGCGCTATGGAGAGGTGGACCCCACCAATATCGAAGCGGTCCAGCACTGGTTCAGCGAAGTGCTTCCGACCCTGCCACCCGAAACCATCGAGGAGATCCTCGAAGAGCTGCTTCGGCACGACGGAACGAGCGACGACCATTCCCCAGCAAAGGTCTATCCCAAGGGCGCACCGCTGCCCTCTCTTTCCTCGAGCCCACCAGCTCCCCTCCCTTGGCCCGCTTCCAGCTGGAGAGAGCTGCTGATCCGCCTCACAAGGCGAAACAGGGACTCCTGAGAATCGCCCGTCAGCCCTCCCTGTCCAGGGGGGGGCGCTCACTCTACGAAAGTGTTCTCGCTCGCTGGGAAGGTAGGCGACCAGGGGCTCGGAGGCCCCTGATCGCCGGCACGCCTCTAGAGCGTCCTTGCTAATCGAGTTCGACTACTTGCAGACCTTCTTCTTCGGGTGGCAGAGCCCGGAGAGACAATCGGCACCTGTGGTGCAGGGATCTCCCGGCAGGCCGCTAACGGGCTCGCAGCCCGGAATCAACGGGTCGAGCTCGAAAAGGCACCGGTAGTCGTCACAAGAATCCACCGTGCAACCATCAAGATCATCGCAGATCGGCAGGTCGAGGTATTCGCACTCTGCCTCGAAGCATCCACCACTCCTGCAGAAGGCGTAGTCGCCACACGGAATGCCGTCGGCCTCCGCTAGGTTCAGGCACTCGCCCGAGGTGCAAGAGTCAGCAGTGCAAGGGTTGGAGTCATCGCACTCGGTATCCACAATGCAGGTCTCCTCTAGCGGGCCTCTCTTCCAGTCAGGTCCAACACCCGATCCCAGAAACTCTGTTCCTCCGCTAGGAAACGTGACTCTGGTAAGACCCAGGGGGCTTCCAAAGAGAAGCTGGGAATCATCGGGTGACCAGGTGGGAGACTTTCCTTGCACAATCGACGTGGCGTTTGCGATGCTTCCCGTTACCTGGAGCAGCCACACCGTGTCGACCTGCTCGGTGGCACTCTCCGAGTAGGTATCCAATGCGAAGACAAGGCTGCCCGCCCTTTGCCAATCCAGGGCATGAGGCTCCTTGTGCAGTAGTCCGTCGAGAAACTCAGGTGGCCAGGCGATCTGGTAGGAAATCGCAACCCCACTGATTCTCGGCGCGATCGTCAGGACATCGATGCCGTACTCGTCCGATTCCAGGAACGCGAGATTCGCACCGTTGGGACTCCAGGTAACACCAGGGCTCAAGCCACCTCCTGCGGAGGAGTACACGACCTCGGGCTGCTCGACGCCACACAGAAGCCCATCCGCCGGAACAATGACGACGGATTGAACACCAGTGAGATAGTCCTTCCTCATGGCGGCGATCTCGGTTCCATCCGGCGACCACTGGGGAGTCTCCAGGACCACAAGGCCGTCCGGTCTGCTGCTGCAGAGCAACAACTGCGGGGCTCCGCCTGCTGTTGCCGTCCTCCAGATAGCCCAGCCCGGGCCTTCGTCACCTTCTTCGTAGACGTAAGTGACCCACCCGCCATCCGGGGAGATTGAAGGGCTGAGCCATGGACCACCGGCTCCATCCCCGTATCGCTTTGCGGTACGAAAGACCTCTGTGCGATTGGAACCATCGGCGTCCATCACCATGATGGTTTTGGCTCCAGCCTTGGCCTCATCAACAAAGACAATCGCAGGGTCGGCGGCCCAGCCGACGGCACAAACGAGGCTCAACACCACACACCAAACAGCACTTCTCGATGCGACTCTCATCCCATTCTCCTTTCGGCTCATGACTTCTTTCCTTCATTGCCTGCATTGGATGAGTTCCACGAAGGGAGGAATCGTGACAGGCGAAGTTACGGAGCGAACGAAACCAGCCTAGAATGGAGGGTATACGCGAGGAAGTGCCAGAACGGAAATGGCACGGGACGATTCGACAGTCGACGTCGTAGAGCGGATCGAACGCGGGGAGCGCTCGGCCGAGGAGGAGTTGGTGCGCGGTTTCCAGCGGCCGGTTTTTGCGATGGTCCTGGCCCGAACCGGCGATCCCGAGGCGGCCCGGGACCTGACGCAAGAGGTGCTGCTCTCGGTCCTGCGATCGCTGCGCGAGGGAAAGCTCCGCAACCCGCAGGGGTTGCTGGGCTTCATCTGCGGCACGATGCGGAACCGGGTCAAACATCACTTCCGCTCACTGCATCTCGAAACGGTCGGGGACCTACGCGAAGAGCCCGCTGTGGCCGAGCTGAACCCGGAAGAGGCCTTCGCCAGCGCCGAGCGGAAGGCGTTGGCGGATCAGGCGATCGAGACTCTCAACCCGATCGACCAGAAGATCCTCCGCTTGACCCTCGTGGAAGGTCTCGCTCCGCGTCAGATCGGCAAACGACTGGGACTGAGCTCGGAGGTCGTGCGGCAGCGCAAGTCGCGAGCGATACGCAGCGCCCGCGAGATTCTGCGCGACAAGCTGTCACGAAAGTGATCCTCGTGCTACTCACAGGTGGACAGGCGGGGACAGAACCATGAACTGCACGGAAAGCGACAACAGGGATTGGATTGAGAGATACCTGACGGGGGCTCTCGCCGAGACTGATCGAGAGCGCCTCGAAGAACATCTCCTCGCCTGCGAGACCTGCCAGGATCAGCTCGAGGAGCTCACGTTGCTGCGTGCGAGCCTCGGCGAGGAGCGCTGGTCGGTGGCTGAAGAGCTACGAGGGAGCTGGCTCCAATGGCACTGGTCCTGGGCCGCGGCGGCGGCAGCCATGCTGGTGCTGGCCGTGACCCTCTGGCCGCGCCTGGCAGATCATCCCGGCAGGGGTGAAGTCGAGATTGCTGGCCTCTCGGCAGTCGACGCCCCGCCCTACGAGCCCAGAATCCTGCGCTCGGTGAATGGTGACGGGGAGATCCGCTTCCAGGCGGCGATGCAGGACTATCTCGAGGGCTCGTATGCCGAGGCGATTCCTGGCCTGAAAGATGCTGTCGAGCTCGATCCCGAACTGGCCAAGGCCCACTTCTATCTGGGGGCCTGCTATCTCCTGGAAGACGAGCCTGAGAAGGCCATCAACAGTTTGAGCCGTGTCGCCGAAGTGGAAGATCCCCAATATCGGGAATGGGCTCGTTTCTACCGGGCCAAGGCCTACATTCAGACCGGGGACCTCGAGCCCGCACGCGAGGATCTGTCCGCGGTCATCTCGATGCAGGGCGAGCTGGAAATCCAGGCACAGGAGGTTCTCGAGCAGATCCCCGACTGAGCCGAACCATGTCGATACGGAGCTGGCGGAAGGCGCTTTTCGGGGCCGGATGCGCGGTAGTTTGCACGGCTGCGCTCGCTTCACCTGACGAGTCGGTGCCCACGTCGACTTCCCGGCAGATCGAACAGCTCCTCTACACGGGCCACTACGCTGACGCGGAACGGATCGCCCACAAGCTTCTACCTCGGATCGAGGCAACCACAGATCCGGACTCGCTCGAGACCGCCGCCCTTCTCGACCTACTGGTCGAGGCCTTGTGGCGCGGCGGCAAGTCGAGCCCGCCAGAAACCCTGGAGCTCGCGGACCGGGCGCTGGAGATCCGCGAGGCGCAGCTGGGGGACAGCGACGTCCTGGTGGCCGACAGCCTCTTGCGCAAGGCCGACGTCCTGCTCGCCCTGGGTAGGTACGTCATGGCGGGGGAGCTGCTGACCCGGGCGCTGCAGATCTACGAATCCGCCTCGGGATCCAACGACATCGACGCGGCCCGTGTGCACGACCGCCTCGGAAAGCGCTACCTGCATTCGGGGCCGATCCGAGACTCCCTGTGGCACTCCGAGCTGGCGCTCGGCATCGCTGAGAGTGCTTCGCCACCAGATGAGTTGGCGCAGGCTGAGATGCTCACCGGGCTCGCCGAGTTCCATCTGCATTCCTTGTCCGAGGACTACGGGACAATTGTCGAGCCGCTCGCCCGGCGAGCCCTGGAGATCCGTCGCAGAGTGCTCGGTGAAGAGCACCCCCTGACCGCCGAGAGCGCCTACCAGTACGGCTACGTCCTGCACGAGCTGCATCTCCATCAGGAGGCGTTGGACCTGGTGAGTGGGGCCATCGATTCGCTGGAGCAATCGGTGGGTCCCGAGCACTCCCTCGTCGCCGACTACCTCCAGGGCTTCCATCACCTCCAGGAGACCATGGGAGATCCGGTGGGAGCCGAGGAGAGCCTCTGGCGGTCCATTGCCATCTACGAGAGATACCCCGAGATCGGCGAGTCGGCCCTCACCTACAACGCCCTGGGGCACCTGCGGCATCTCCAGGGCGATCTGGTCTCGGCCCGGCAGCTCTACGAGAAGGCCCTGGGAATCTCCGAGCGCACGTTCGGGCCCGAGAGTATCGAGACGGCTTCGATTCTGGGCAATCTCGGTCGGCTCGAGACCGAACTGGGGGAGCTCGAGAGCGCTCGGCGGCACCTCGAAACGAGTCTGCAGATCGCTACCGACCTCTACGGATCTAGAGGCCAGCACACAGTGATCCACTTCCTCTCGCTGGCCAGGCTCTACGTCGCCACGGGAGACTTCGAAAAAGCCGAAAGTCTGGCTCGAAGAGCCTGCAAGATGACCGAATGCCTCGCGGATTCTGACCATCCTCAGGCGATAGCCGCAGCACGGGAGCTGGGCATCGCGCTGCGTGCAGGGGGCCGGTACGAGGCAGCTCGAGAGGTCTTGAGCCAAGGTCTCGTGGCGCGCCAGCGAGCCTTCGAGGTCCGGAATCACGAGGTCGCGGAAAACCTGATCGCGCTGGCCGATCTCATGGTCGCCATGGGCCACCGGGGAGAGGCCCTCTCGCTGTACAACGAGGCTGTGTCCATTCTCGAGCAATCCTATGGACACCAGCACCCCCGAGCCGCCGCGATCCGGTTGAAGATCGCGGACTGTCGGATGCGCTCGGGGGAGTGGGCAGAGGCCTTCGACCAGGCCCTGCGCGCCGAGGAGGTCGGCAGGGAGCATTCCCGGCTCATGCTCACCGGGTTGAGTGAGCGGGTCGCTCTGCAATACGCAGCAAACCGTCCATCGGGCCTCGACAGAGTGCTTTCCCTATTGATCGACAGGCCGGAGTCGGGCACCAGGCAGCAAGGAATCGAGGCTCTGATCCGTTCACGAGCCTTGGTAGTGGACGAGATGGCCGACCGTCGCCAGGCATTCTCGACAAGCGCGGCCATGGGAACCTCCCGTCTGATGCAAGATCTGACGCGGTCTCGAAAAAGACTGGCTTATCTGACGGTTCAGGGACCAGGCGCCCCAGATGCGCTCGACTCCTTTCACCTGGCGCTGGGGAATGCGAGGAGAGAGCGCGACAGGACCGAACGGGCCCTCGCCGAGGCCGACCGACGATTTCGCATTCGCGAGCAGGGAAAGGGAGTTGGTTTGGATGAAGTCAGGGCTTCGTTGCCGCCGAAGAGCGGCCTGCTCGGCCTAACCCAGTTCCGACACTTTCGAATCCCTGGAAACGGTCGCGCCGTGGACCTGGCCGCTGAGCCTGTTCCCTCGTATCTGGCCTACGTGGTTCGGGCCGACAGTACCAAGATCGAGCTCGTCGAGTTGGGAGTGGCCAGCGATATCGACGCGTTGGTCACAGAGCTGCGGGCCGAGCTCGAAAGGGAAGCACAGACCACCCTGGGGAGCTCAGCCGCTAGGGAGCAGGACTACCGCGGAGTCGCCAAGCGACTTCGCGAGCGCCTCTGGGAGCCGATCGAGTCCTATCTGGCCGGTCTCGAGCGAGTTTTTGTTGTCCCGGATGGAAGCCTCCATCTCATCAACCTGGCCGCGCTGCCCGTTGGACAGACTGACTATCTAGCGGAGGTCGGGCCCCGACTTCACTATCTGTCCGCCGAGCGCGACCTTGTAAGAGAAGTCGCCGAGGCGAAGGGTGAAGGCCTACTGGCGATCGGCAATCCGGACTTCGACGAACTGGCGCATCTGCCCAAGACCCAGGAAGTCGGAATCGGAGCCGCCGGCTCGTCGCCTGTGTCCGAGACAGACCAGGCCGGCATGTTTCGTGGCCTTCGCTCGACGTGCGGGAGCTTTCAAGCCATGCGCTTCGAACCCTTGCCGGCCAGTGAGATCGAGGTCAAGGAAGTCGCCGAGATCTGGCAGAGTCTGGAGCCATCACCGCCCGTCACGACACTCCTCCGAGGCGAGGCTATCGAGACGAGCTTCAAACGTCTTGCCACGGGTCGCCAGGTGCTGCACTTATCCACTCACGGCTTCTATCTCGGTGACGACTGTCCGGTCCGCGACTTCCCTCATCTTCGCCGGACTGCTGTCGAGCTCGAGAGCCCCTTGCTGCGGTCGGGCTTGGCATTTGCGGGTGCGAATCACCGGCAAGCTGCGCTCCCGGAGGAGGACGACGGCATCTTGACCGCCGAGGAGGTGGCGGCTCTCGATCTGTTCGGTGTCGAGTGGGCCGTCCTCTCGGCTTGCGAGAGCGGACTCGGCGACATACAGACAGGTGAAGGTGTGTTTGGCCTCCGTCGCGCCTTCGCTGCCGCAGGCGCCCGCACCCTGATCATGAGCCTATGGCCAGTGGACGACGATGTCACCCGTGAATGGATGACGCGTCTTTACCAATACCGGTTCTTGGAAGGCTCGACTACGATCGGGGCGGTGCATCGGACCAACCTCCATCTCCTGGCAGCGCGGCGCGAGGCGGGGGCCAGCACCCATCCCTTCTACTGGGCGGGGTTCGTGGCTGCTGGGGAATGGAGGTAGACGCGACCTTCGGGCGCCGATCCCACAAGGTCAGCCGGAAACTGACACCGTGATGGAGCTGGAGTGAGTCTTGCCGGAATCCGGCTCGGTTGCGGTGACTTTCAGAATGTAGTCGCCCGGTTCCACACCGCTTGCACTCAGGGTTGCGGCCCATTGTGCAAGGCCAGGCTGGTCACCAGATCTCTGCTCGCCCACATTCAAGAAGACTCTTCCCGCTGGCTTTCTATCGAGCGTGAAAAGCTCGCCCTGGATCTGGACCGGGTCCCCGATGAAGTACCCAGAGAGGAGTACAGGTGTGCTCTGGCCGGGTACCAGGACAGGCTTGACGGCGGGCTCGAAGGCTTGTCCCTGCACCGTGAAGGGGTAATCGTGCTCGGACTCCTCGGCGCGCCGGCCACGGATGTTCAGCCACTGCCCCGCCGGTCCGGAAAACAGCGGCGGCAGCAGGGCCGGCTCCTGCTCACCGGCGTCCGGCACTCGAAACGGAGCTACCGCCACTCCCGAGGTGCCTGTCACCGCATTACGAACCAGCACCCTGGCGACGTACTCGCCAGGCGGAACTTCGAACTGACTCCAGAGCTTCAGCCCCTTCTCCTCGAGGGCAGGACCCGCCTTCTGAAGATCGATGCCGAGGATCTGGCTGTAGTAGTCCCGCACCTCGCCACTCTTCGCGATGGCATAGGCGTAGATCTCAGCGGTGACCTGCCCGCCCTCGGTCCCCTTCAGCAGGTCTGCCCCATTGATCTCGACCAACGAGGGTACATAGGCCGGTAGTGAGGCTGTTTTAAAGGGTGCGGCCAGGGTGGCGACGCCCAGCTCTCCGCCAGGCGCACCATAGAGCTGGGAGGCTGCCGACAGACTGCGCTCCGTCGTTGAGAGTTTGGCATAAGGCCTGGGCGCGAAATAGCCAGGCCGATGGACCAATCGAGCCCCTTTGGGACCGCCCTCGAGCTTCACCTTCAGTTTGTGGAACTCGCCATCCAGCTTCAGGTCCTCAGCCTGGAAAGCCAGTACATAGGTGACGCTGGTGCGCTCCAGCATCCTCTCCATGGCCTCGGACAGGTTGTTGAAGTTCTCGAAAAGCTCACCACCCGTGCCGTCGGCCAACATGAAGAGCCCTTGCTTGGTCTCTCGGCGAGCTCGTTCATCGACTCCTGATCGAAGGCCACCGATGTCGACAGCTTGGATTACGCAGTTAGCTCGCACGAGCTCTTGTAGCACGTGACGGAACTCGGTCTGAGCGGATGTGTCGCCGAAGCGCAGATTGCTGTCTACATCCTGATACTCGCCCCTGATGGCAGCGGTGTTCTGGCGCCTGATTGCCTCCTGCTCCTCACGAGTGGCGCCACCGCCCTGGCCGAGAATGATCGAGCTATCGAATCCCTCGGAGAGAAAGACGAGGTACTTTCGCCCATCGACGTTTCGTAGCAATTCGGCAACCTCTTTCAAAGACCTGGTCAAAGCCAGGATCGCCCTCTTTTCACTTGCCTGTCGAGTCGAAGTCTGACTCTGGGCAATCAGCGCTTCAAGCGTGGCTCGGGGCGTCGCTAAATCTGATTGAGGATAACGATCTTGGTTATCCTCGCCGGCCACTGCATTCAATGACGGCAGATCGCTTCCCCATGTTTCGGGCAGAGGTGCAAGCGTAAAGCCCAACGGGTCCCCTTTTGCCGCGACCAGCTGGGGAAGCCCCAAGGTGCCTATCGCAAGGTCCACTTGGCGACGGTCGGAGGAAAATCCGAGAATCAGCTGGTAGCCTCTGGAAACTTGGTGGGTCGCCACGCCGACCAGATCGGTCGGACTCAGACCGGTGGAGACGAGCTCTTTGGCTGCCTCGCGGGCCCGGACGATCGAATCGGGCGCAGAGAGTGACAGGTCGAAGAAGAAGAGGAACCGACGCCGGGCAGCGGCCGGAATCCAAGGCGCCATTGGGTCCGGCTCGATACCTGCTCCTGACAGATCATAGGCGTCGAAGCCTGTCAGTTCCCGCCGCTTGCGGCCGTCCACGATCTCGAACTGGTCCGGGGTCAGTCCCCGTACCGGCTTGCCATCCTTGGTCACCTGCACGGGGACCTCGATGACGACCACCTCGGTCACATCCGACACGTTGGTCTTCTTGGCGGCCATAAGGCCGGAACTCGTGAGGATGCAGCCTGCCGAAAAGAGGAACCAGCCTCTCAGGTAGGTCGACCGTCTCGATGAATACCGCATCCGGATCTCCCGAGGCTAGGAGCGTTGAGGGATGGGACATCTCCGCTGAACTTCGGTCCTCCAGAGTCTACCGCTTCAGAGACTCCTACGGTCAGACTTTCTCGGAGTTCCCTTCTGGGTGTATTACTTGACATATACACCCAGCAGGAGTACCCTCCCTTCAGGTGTATTGGTTTTCTAATACACCCTGAGGCGAAACAAGATGATCCTGGTCGTCGATCCACACAGCGGCACACCGGCCTACCGGCAGATCATGGAGCAGATTCGCTTTCATGTGGACAGTGGGCTGCTCGGCCCAGGTGACGACATTCCGTCCACGCGCACGCTCTCCGCGGAGCTGGGGGTCAATCCCATGACAGTCAGCAAAGCATTCAGCCTTCTGGAGGAAGAGGGTTTGCTGGAGCGCAGGCCCGGGCTGCCCCTGGTGGTGAGCCAGAGAGCCTCCAAGGATCAGCGAGCAAGCAAGCTCGAGCAGCTCGACGCTGCCCTGCGGCCTGTGGCCACGATGGCGCGACAGCTCGGTCTCGAATCGGAGGAGGCCGTCGAGGCCTTCCGCCGCCTGCTCGAAAGCAACGAGGAGTGAGTCATGGACTACCCCATTCAATCCGAGAATCTGACCAAGCGATTCGACCAGATAACAGCGCTCGATGATGTAAGCCTGGCGATCCGGCCGCGGTCGATCGTCGGTCTGCTGGGAAGAAACGGCTGCGGCAAGACGACTCTCCTGCACCACGCCGTCGGCCTCTACCTGCCAACGGAGGGTGCCATGCAGACCCTCGGCGCCGACAGCGCCCAGCTCGCCCATGAGCAGCTGACGCGCATCGGCTTCGTGCCGCAGGAGATTCGCCTGTTGGACTGGATGACCGTCGAGCACCATCTGCGCTACGTCTCGAGCTTCTATCCGCAGTGGGACTCCGACCGCCAAGACCGACTGCTCGAGGACCTCGATCTCGACCCGAGCGCGAGGGTAGGGGCTCTGTCCACCGGGAACCTGCAGAAGCTGGCCATCCTCCTCGCCGTCTGTCATCACCCGAAATTGCTGATTCTCGACGAGCCGGTCAGCGACCTCGACCCCATCGTCAGAGCCCGTTTCCTCGAGTTCCTGCTCGAGGTGCTGCGGGAGGACAAGGCCACGATCCTGGTCTCGAGTCACATTCTGCGCGATGTCGAGAAGATCGTCGACTGGGTTGTCTGCCTGGACGAGGGGCGCCTTATCGCCGATGCCGCTCTCGATGACCTGAAGGAGCAATACGCCGAATGGCGGGTGGTTTCCTCAGGTGGTGACTTACCCCAGAGATTCACCGAGCCGTTCGTCCTGGAGCAACAAGTCAGCGGGAGGGAAGGTCTCCTCAGGGTCCACGTCGCCAGAGCGGATCTGAGCGCCTTCTGCGTGACCTGGGGTGTGACCATCGAGTCGCGGCCTTTGAATCTTGAGCAGATGTTCCCCCTCTTCCTCGAGGCGGCAGATCGATGAGCGACCTCAGAGCCTTCTTCACTCTCATCGGGCGCGATGCGTTCTTCTGGCTCGCCGCTCTCGGGTTGGGATGCGTCTCCATCCTCCTGGTCGCGATTACGCAGCCCCACGCTCCAACGGTCGACTACGTCGATGCCTTCATCCTGGCCAGCTTCGCCTTCCCCGCCCTGGCCGGTTGGCTGGCCGGGGCCATGATTCAGGAGCTGCAGACCTGCACCTTCACCTGGTCGCTTCCCAAAGTGCAGCCCAAGATCTCCCGAGGTTTCTTCACGTTCGGAGCGATCGTCACGGTCATCGTCGTGACCTTTGTCTCACTCCAGGGCTCGCCCTACAACCCGCTCGTGCTGGGAGCCGTCGGTCTGGCGGGCTATAGCTTCGGGGCCAACTACTACGGGCGGGTGACCTGGCACAGGACATGGCTCGCCACCATCTTTTCGCTGGCGGTCTTGTTCACCTCTCGAGGATTGGGCGGCCTGGCCAGTACGTATCCGGGGTCGACGGCCTTGTTGGCATTGGCGAGTGCCGGCTACTTCAGCTACGGCCTGCTGAGCGTCTCGACCTTTCGGAAGGGGCGCTTTCGGTTACCGTCCCCTCTTCCAGGCGCCTTCTTCCTGCAGCGATCCCAGCGCTTCGAGCGACAGAAACAGGCGATGAGGACATCGCCTACCCGAGGGTGGCGATCGGGCTATCTAGGAAATACTCCCTGGAAATGGGTGCGTGCGGGTGTCCACGAAGCTTACGGCCCGCTGACTCTCGGGGTTGTCGGAAGGGCCATCGCCAGCACCTGGGTGTTGTGGCTGCTCGTCGCGCTTCACGCCTGGGTCGAGAGAGTCGAGGCGGGTGACGAGAGTTTTGGCATCGCCCTCGGAAAGACCCTCCACGACGTTCTCCTCCGATCTCCGAATGTACCGCCGTACGGGGAGGAGGGGCCCTACGCGATGGTCGTCTTCGTCATCGCGGCCCTGGGCGCCATCCTGTGTCTCAAAGCCTCTGCGACTCCAAACAGCGGGGTGCTCTATCCCCTGTCTCGCAAAGCGTTTGCCGGCGTCGCCTTCCGAGGCGGGCAGGTAGAAGCCGGCTTCTACTTCGTGGCTATTTTCGTCGGCTTCCTTCTGGTGAGCCTGGTGGCCGGTGCACTGGTCGGCTACGAGACCCGCCTGGACTTCCTCCCCTTCTTTGTACGGCCGCTGATAGCGACTACAGTCCTGCTCCCACTGCTTCAATACGGACGGCTGCGAATGCAGGCCCCGGGTCGCCAGAAGGAGCAGAACGCCTTTCTGTTGGTCGTGGGCGGCGTCCTCGGGTTCGTCACGATGGTCTCGATCTGGACCTACTTCGCCCCACAGGTCTTCAGGACGACGCGAGTCGAAATCGTCGCGTTCCTCGTCTTGCTGTTGACCTCTCGACTCGTCTACTGGGTCGCGGTGAGGCGCCACTTCGCCTCTGCCGACCTCGCCTGACACGGCTGGTGTACCCTGAAATGGTGACCAACTTCAGATTCCCTCGACTGGCGACGCTGGCCGTGGCGATCCTGGTGATCGGCTGCGGGGCCGACGAGGACAAACGAAATCCGGTCACCGCCGACCAAAATCACCTGGCACCTTCG
>CAVQNG010000006.1:0-22696 GCA_963713825.1 uncultured Acidobacteriota bacterium | reverse complement strand
AGCCAGCGGTTGCCGACGAGTCATGCTCTTGCCCTGTTCGCACATCTCAGCCCGAGCCGATGCTGGACCAGGAGATCCTCAAGGAAGCCGCCTCGGGAAACTACTGAGCCCGGGCACCGGACGACCAGCCGCAGGGAATCGACGAGGTGAGGACGATCGACTCCGAGAGCGTGCGTCTTGGACTCTGCCTCAGCGCTCTCGGTATCATCGAGTCCAGTGCCAATGAACAACACCCTCAAACTTGGGATCGCAGTCGCCATCCCACTGGCGGTCGGTGGCCTATCAGGCTTTGTAACTGCCCGAAGCGTCGCGACATGGTATCCAACCCTCACCAAGCCCTTCTTCAACCCGCCGGCGTGGGTTTTCGGACCCACCTGGACCGTGCTCTACATCATGATGGGAGTGGCGGCCTTCCTCGTCTGGCGCCAGGGCTTCAGCACCAAGGACGTCAGGCTCGCCCTCACCCTCTTCGCGGCCCAGCTTGCCCTCAACGGGCTCTGGTCGATCCTCTTCTTTGGTCTGCAGTCGCCGGGAGTAGCATTTGCCGAGATCCTTCTGCTGTGGCTCTCGATCGTCGCCACCGTGTGGATCTTCCGTCGCGTCGTCCCGGCTGCCGCACTTCTGATGCTGCCCTACCTGGCATGGGTGAGCTTTGCCGCAGTACTCAATGGCTCGATCTGGATGCTCAACCGATGATAGGAGCGACGATCTCGTCAGCAAGAGGGAAGACGACATGACCATGCCCAACTTCATGAAGCTCTACGCGGTCGCTCTCATCAGCTTCCTGGTGATCGATCTCGTCTGGCTTGGCGTCGTGGCGCGCTCCTTCTACCAGACCCACATGGGCCACCTGATGCGCGCCAACGTCAACTGGATCGCAGCGATCGCGTTCTACCTCGTCTTCATTCTCGGCATCATCGTGCTCGTGGTGGGGCCGGCCATGGAGCGCCAGAGCCTGAGCCACGCCTGCATCCTCGGCGCCCTCTTCGGACTCGTCACCTACGCCGCCTACGATCTCACCAACCTGGCAACCCTCGAGGGGTTTCCCCTGCGGGTGGTGCTGGTCGACATGGCCTGGGGCATGGTGCTCTGTACGAGCATCAGCGCTATCACTTACCTAGCGTCGACCCGGATCGGTTGACAGTTTCGAATAGGCAGGGGTTCAACCCTGTTGTTGGGCGCACCGGCGAGGCGGGTGGTCGGGCTGGGGGCGAGCTGGTGTCCCCAACGGGACTTGACGCCTTGTGGATACGCATAGATCGGTGGTTTCCGGTGGACGGGACGCGGCGGGCCGTGTCATCCCGCGAGGGGAATGCCCCCCGGAAACCGATGGTAAGAAAGGACTGGGTGTGCGGCCCGGCCAGCTACTGGACTGTACTCGACCAGGCCGAAGTGTCGCCGGACTCGAAGCCGTCGTCGAACATGGCCGGGCTACCAATCGTGAAGCTCTGTTGACTGCTCCAGCCACTTCTGCCTCGCACGTTGCGACTCATGACCTGCCAGGCATAATTGTCGTCATCGAGTGATGAAGTCACCTCGGTAGAGCAGGTGCTTCCAGAGCAGACCTGGCTCGCCTTGACCCAGGACTGAAAGTACGTGCCTCCAGGTCCGGTGACTCGCACCTGATACCACGACGCCAAGGCTGGACTCTCTTTCATCCAAGTCAGGATTGGAGTCGCATCGTTGATCATGCCCGACGGGGTACTCGGTACCGCCAGGCCCGGCACCGGGCTCGAGTCGATCAGGGCGAAGAATTCGTCCGCGATCATCCGGAAACCGGAGCTGTTCGGGTGCCCTACAACATCGGGCTGCCCACCGTTGAGCCAGTAGTGGTCATGATTCCAGAAGCACGCGTTTTGTGAATGCCCGTGCTGATCCTGCCCGTCTGGGCACAACCTCGACCAGGTATCGGCAAAGAGCCGTGAATTGTTCCTGGCGGAGCTCGAGATCCGGTCGCGGAGGTCTTCCACCAGCTGATCGCGACTGGTGCCGTGCTGTCCTCCAGGGTGTAGCCAGATGATCGAAGAGAGAACTGCCTCGGTCCCCGCCTTTTCCGCCTTCGTCGCCATCTGGTTGAGGTTGAACATGATCGTGGGTATCGAGACGTTGCTGATGTTGTTGGGTTGGAAGATGTCGTTCGTCCCCTCCATGATCAACGCTACATCGTAAGGGTCGGGGCCACTGTTGTTGAGCACCTGTCGGATTCTGGTGACACCCTCGGACGTGGTCTCGCCGCTCAAGCCCTTTTCTACGACCTGACAGGTCGAGGGTGTGCAGCCCAAGTCGTTCTCGAGCCTTCCTGGATAACCGCCCGAAGGGTTGATGTCATCAGACCAACCTGCGGTAATACTGTCGCCAAATGCCAACCAGCGAAAAATCTGCCCAGAAGCCGGTGCACTGAGAAACGCCCCGATCAGAACGCCCCGAAGGAAGAATCTCACCGCCAATCTCACCGCAGCGGCTCCCAGGGTTGGTTCCTGATCGCCGCGCCATCGATCATCCCCGTCTCCGACGGCCATGCGAATCTCACCTCATCGGAAGTCGAGCCCAAAAGAAGCGGCCGGCTCCGAGTGCTCTTCGGCAGAGACGTGATGCGAGACAACAAGCCCATCGCGTCGACTTCGACGACGGTCCAGGTTTCTGGAGAGACAGAATGAAACAGGAGCTGTGCACCCAGCTCGGTGGAAACAAGAGTTGGGTAGACCGAACCCTTGCCGCCAATCGCCTCGTTGACGGTCCAATCCTGCCCATCGAAACGCGCCGTCTTGATGCGGTAGTCGCTGCCGTCGAACCAGCTCCAGGCAGCCACCGCACCGTCGCTCAGAGCAACGAGAGTTGGTGTAATGTCGGGTACCTGGTTGTCCGCATGCACGAGCTCGGGCGTTGACCAGATTCCCTGGACCTTGCGGCTGAACAGCGTCTCGTCGTCCTCGCCGTCAAAACCGGTCCAGACCAGCAGCCAGCTGCCGTCTTCCAGAACAGCCCCGGCCAGAGCCAACTGACTCCCTGGCCCAGGCCCAGATACCGCCTCCGTCTCACCCCACTCGCTACCGGTCCACCTGGCAGCCCAAATCTGGAGGTCACTCTGCCTGTCGCCTTCGACCCAGGCTAGTCCGACGAGACCACCGTCGCTCACGAGCACTACCGGCTGTCCTCGCAGCATGCCAGCGCCCTTGTCGGGCAGCGGCAGCATTTCGAGCTGACCCTCGAATTGCTGCACCAACAGAAGGTCGGCATCACCCGTATCGGTCAGCGCGTGACCGCCGGCGACCCAGCCGTGAGCCGTCGGGCGCAGTGAGTAGAGATCAGAGCTCTGCGGAGCATCGATCGACGTACCTTCCGATCCGATCCTTCTGACGATCAGCTGCTCACCGATGCGTACCGCATACAATCCTTGCTCTCCAGCGGTGGCCTGCAATAACTCTGCCGCACCCGGTCTACCCTCGGCCGAGAGGAGAGCCAGGAGCCCAAGCGATATTGCTGAAAACCGGTTCGACATAGAGTATGAGTAGGCAGGACAGCTATTTAGTCAACAGTAGCGACACTCGGAGTCCCAGATCGGGTTCGCCCTCGATATATCGTAAGGCCTGCTCGGTGTTTTTCGCCCACCAGGGCCAGAGTCCCCACAGGCCTCAAGACTACGAACCCTACCAAAGCTACCGAAGCTTCCGGGAGCCGGTTTCCGAGGCTACTCCGCGTCCTGCCCTTGACTTTCCAGCAGGGCCTGGAAGCGGGGCTGGTCGCGGAGGGGGTCCAAGTCAGCAGCGTCACCTCAGAGCCTGTTCTCGGTGGATTGGCACAAAATTGGTGTCCCCAACGGGCACCACTTGGAATCCACTGATCGCCCAACTGACAGCCTTCGAGACCTTGAAGAATGCGCATTTCTAGGTCTGGAGGCTCGAGATCGGCCGTCAGACGCCCGAAGACAGACTCCTCCGAGAGTCACTCCTCATCGAGGCGGAGGAAGCCAAGAGAGCTGGTGCACTGGGCTTCATGGCGCGGCTGCTCGTTCAGACCACTCTCCCCCACAGCAGACAGCGGACGAAGACCTTTGTGCGCACCAACGGTTCACTCCGCGTCTCGATCACGGCTCATCCGCTCTTAGAGCTACCGTACGGCCGCTACCCTCGACTCCTCATGGCCTGGGTCACGACGGAGGCAGTTCGAACTCGGGAGCCTGTACTGCAGCTCGGCCCGTCGCTGAGCAGCTTCATGGCTCAGCTCGGCCTGCTCCCACGAGGCGGACGGACTGGTCCCATCGGCCGACTCCGAGACCAGATGCAACGGCTATTCGGAGCGACCATTGCCTTCACCTGGGACAAACGGGCTTCAGGCGAATGGCACGACCGGGGTTTTCGAGTTTCAGACGAAGCTCATCTTTGGTGGAACCCAGTGAGGCCTGAGCAGGCGGTCTCGTGGCGCTCAACGGTCTCTTTGAGCCCCGGGTTCTTCGAGGCCGTGTGTGAACGGCCCGTTCCGATAGACCTTCGCGCCTTCAAAGCCCTCAGAAGCCCGATGGCGCTCGATATCTACAGTTGGCTCACCCATCGCAACAGCTACCTGAGGAAGCCCTCTCGGATTCCCTGGGCTGCTCTTGCGGTGCAATTCGGGGCCGACTATCGAGACCGTAAAGACTTCAAGCGCTACTTCCTCGCCGGACTCCGCCAGGTACTCGTACTCTACCCCGCTGCTCGAGTCGAGCAGGTCCGCGGTGGACTCCTTCTCAAGCCCTCACCCTGCCACATTCGGAGACGACTCGAACCGTGATCTCAACCTGGGGAAAACCTGGAATTTCCACACATAAACACTCCCCCTCGGTACGCATAAACTCTCCCCCTTTGGCGACCGCGACCACGCATAAACTCTCACCCCTTCCCTATAGTGGTTCCTGTAGATCTCTTCCTGTAGCAGCTCGGCCAGCTGTGGAAGGTGCCCTCCCGAACCCCCAACCTGGAAACCCCGGAGGGATTCCCCCACCTTCAACAGCTTCGACGACAGCGGGAAAGTTGGAGATTGACGAGTCGGAGACAGATCCACGTGCACGGAGCAGCAAGACTACGTAGTAAGACGCGTCATGTCGCCATGCAGAGGAGAGACCTGAATTGAGGAATCCGATGGTGGCGGTCTCCCCCAATCGGGAGATGCTTGGGTTGGCAAGACAACGACCCGGGCATCGAGCCCGAAAGGAGGAACACCGCCATGGAACGATACATCGGTGTCGACGTCCACCGCGACAGCTCGACGATCTGTGTGCTGAGCGCTACCGGCAAGCGCGTGACCCAGGAGGTCGTGGCCACCAACGGGCATGCCCTGGTCAGCTCGGTGGGCAAGCTGCGGGGAACGCTGCACATTTGCATCGAAGAGAGTACCTGGAGCGAATGGCTCTACGAGATCCTCTCGCCACATGCGGCCCAGCTGGTGGTCTACCAGAACGAGTGGTCACCGGGAGCCAAGAGCGATGCAATCGATGCGCACGGCCTGGCCGAGAAGCTGCGCATCGGCCTGGCCGGACCCGGAGTGTTCAAGTCCCCAAGACGTTTCCGGCAGCTACGCGAGTGGGCCCGTGTCTATCGTGTGATGACTCAGGATGTCGCGCGGACCAAGAATCGGCTCAAGAGCCACCTGCGCCGCCGTGGGATTCACTGCTCAGGGAACAGCGTCTACGATCCCCAGCACCGAGACCCGTGGCTGGAGCAGTTGCCCGCGGCGATGCGAGCGCCGGCGAGACTCCTCGGACTCGAGCTCGACTCCGTGACCGCGCTGAGAGCCGAGGCCGAGCGGGCTCTGGTCAAGGAGTCGCACACGTATCGGATCTCGAGGGTGCTGGAGACGGCTCCGGGCATCGGACCGATCCGGGCGGCGATGCTGATCGCGACCGTCATCACGCCGCACCGGTTTCGCAGCAAACGGCAATTCTGGAGCTACTGCGGTTTCGGAGTCGTCACGCGCAGCTCGGCCGACTGGGTGCAGACCGAAAGCGGCTGGATCAAGGCCCAGGCCGTCCAGACTCGAGGGCTCAATCGCAACCACAATCCGACGCTCAAGGCGATCTTCAAGGGCGCGGCCATTACAGCCATTCATCAGACCAAGGCCGGTCATCCCTTGAAAGAGGCTTACAACCGGCTCCTGGAGGCCGGCACTCGCCCGCCCTTGGCCAGGCTGACGATTGCACGCAAGATCGCCGCAACCGTACTGGCCATGTGGAAGAACGAGGAGGTCTACCGAGCCATGACCTAGGCGCCCGACTCCCGACCGGAACGGACCGACAACCGCGACCGGCGGAGGCGGGCCTGGTGTCGAGGCGCCAAACGGCTCTCCGGCAAAAGGATTCGAGGGACAGCATCGACGCATTGCATGGCCCAGGACAAACCGTCCAAGGCACTCCAGCGAGACTATGCACCCTCACCGAACCGAACGAAGAGATGGCCCACGAGGCCCGAATGCGAGCATGGTTCATCTGCCGCGAGACCAGAACAAAACTGTCTTCCAAGCCGGCGAGGCGATGGAGCCCGCCACGACCACCAACCCGAGCTCCCGGTAGCGATCCAGGTCCGTCGTCCACCCTGACGCTCGAAGTCCAGCGCCTCGAGCACACAGGATGGGTGTGGACAGCACTTCGCTTCCTATGCGAGCAATGCGATGTCATACGCGCCGGGGGCGCTTCTGTCATCACGGCTCGGGACTTTCCCGTGGGAAAGCCCTCTTTTTCGCAACCCTGCCGGGCGCTCAAAAGGAACGGCTGTGGCGTGTGACCGCAGGGTCGACGCGGTCCACAGGCGCACCGAGGTCCTGTCCGTTCGCCTCTCGCCTCACGAACATCAGAAGCTCACCCGAAGGGCGGAGCTTTGCGGCACTCCCCTCTCGACCTACTTACGGACGGCCGCTTTGGGCACCATTCCTCGGGCCCGGCCTCGGCGTGTCGAGGAAAAGGCCATCTACCACCTGGGTCGCATCGGCAACAACCTGAACCAACTGGCCTACGTCGCCAACGCGACAGGTCGACTCGGCGACACGCGGCACCTGAATGAGGTACTCACCCAGATCCTCAGCGCCATACGGCATCTCTCATGATCGCGAAAGTCACCCACGGTCGAGGATTCAAAGGACTGCAGTCCTATCTGCTGACCGGAAAGGACGGTCAGGCAGCCGATCGAGTGGAATGGGTCTCCGGCCGAAATCTCCCTTCAACCGATCCAGAGATCGCCGCCTCCTTCATGCGGGTCACTGCCAATGAGAGAGCGCGGGTCAAGAAGCCCGTCTATCACCTGACGCTCAATCTGCCCCCGGAGGAGCGCCTTGGCCGAGAGGCAATGCTCCAGGTCGTCGACCGCACCCTTCGGGACCTGGGCCTGGATCAGCATCAGGCTCTTGTAGTGGCCCACAATGACACTCCTCACCAGCACGTCCATGTCATGGTGAACCGCGTCCACCCGGAAACGAAGCGTGCCTGGCACACAGGCAATGACTACGCCCGCCTCGAGCGGTCGCTCCGCCGTCAGGAGCTGGAGCTGGGGCTGCGACAGGTCCCTGGTCGCCACTCTGCCTTACCCGACCAAGATCGATACACCGGTGTTCAGCTCAGCAGCGGAGATCGCAGGGGTTCGACTCTCACGGGGGAACGCCCCTTTGGCGAGCACGTGCGGGAGGTAGCTCGCCGAGATCTCCAGGAGTCCCGCTCATGGAAAGAGCTCCACACTCGTTTGGCGGACTACGGCCTTCACCTCGAGAAGAGAGGCCGAGGTCTGGTCGTGACCGACGGACGGCGGAGGGTCAAGGCATCGTTTGTGGATCGTGACGCCTCGCTCGGCCGGCTTCAGAAGCGGCTGGGACCGTTTGAGGCTCAGACAGACAAATCCCTTGCCAAACCCCAACCCAGTCGCTGGCGGGAAATTCACGAGCTCCGTCAGACAGCCGAGAGGATCGCGATTCAGCGAAGCAGCGAGAGGGCGGCCCGCGAAGTCATGGTCCCGAGCCTCCGCGAAGCTCGCACCGCTCTCCAGCACGCGATCTCCAAGACAGGAGCAGCGAAGAGCACTATGCAGGTCGCCGAGGCCATGGTCCGTCCCAAGGCCCCCGCCCGGCACCGAGAGCCCAAGACATCAGAGCTATCTCAGACTGCCACCAGGTTGATCAGTCGGCTCGGCTGGCATCTGGTCGCGCGGGTAGTGCCGGCCCCTCATCTACAGCTACTGCGACTGACGATCTCACTCAGCCGCAAGGTGGCCGATGCTTCTCTCGAGTTGGACAGAGGTGGGCGCTCGTGAGGCTTCGACCGCGATCCTTTACGCCGATCCTCCTGTTGGCGGGTACAGCCATAACCTGCTGGGCCGTTGAAGCCGCTGGCCTTCGCTTGAATCTGACGCCAAGCGTGCCGATTGGTCTTTACCGGCTCAGCAAATCTCCTGTGGGGCTCGGAGATCTGGTGGCTGCCTGCTTGCCCGAGTCTTTTGGCACGCTAGGTCGCAAGCGCGGTTACTTGAGACAGGGCTCATGTCCCGCCGGCGCCTCGCCGGTCATCAAACACGTGGTCGCTGCGTCAGGCAGTCGCGTCGAGATCAAACCTGAAGGAGTGTTCGTGGATGGGCAGCACATCCAGAGCCCGGCGCCGGCCGTCGACTCGAAAGGTCGCACCCTCTACCCTCTTGCCGCCGGCTCTTATGTCCTTTCCCCTGGCCAGCTCTGGCTGTTCTCGCCCCGCGAGAACTCCTGGGACAGCCGGTTCTTTGGGCCCGTTCAGAGCTCAATGGTCCTGGGCCAGGTCCAACCCCTCTGGATTATCGATCCGGCCCAGCCCGACTCCCTCCAGTGAAAAAGAAGGAGCTCTATCGTCTTCCCACTTTCGGAAGGATGGAGTATCGAGGCCTGGTCTTCCAGGGCTTCGGTCTCTATCTCCTCTTCTTAGGGATCGTCTCCTGGTTCTTCACCCAGCACTTCGCGCACCAGCTCGGGTATCACCCCGATCTCGGTGATCCGTGGATCCAACACCCCGCTCAGGCTGGGCGCTACCTCCTGCTGATGGCAGCGGGCAGCTGTGTCACCGCCATAGCAGTTCTCTTTCTTCGCTCCGTTCGCCGCGCAGTGGTGCCGCTCGCATGCATCAGCTTTGTGAGCGGAGCTCTAGCCGTCGGCCCTCTCTATACTCCACGTCCACATCCTGCTCTGGATCTGGCGATACCGCGCGAGTGGGGACCTCGAGCTACTTCTCGCAGCCCCGCGAATAGGTTTGATTGTCGCTGCCGGCGGCAGTACCGTGTTTCTCCTCACCTATCTGACGATTCAGTCATCACGCTTCCGCGAGAAGCCCGACACTCATGGATCGGCCCACTGGGCCTCCGAGACGGAGGTTCGAGAGGCGGGACTCCTCGACAACAAGAGGGGACTTCTGCTGGGTATCTGGTCAGATCGCGGGAGACCCCGGTATCTCCGCCATGATGGCCCCGAGCATGTTTTTGTCTTTGCACCAACACGAACCGGCAAGGGTGTGGGGCTGGTGCTTCCCAATCTGCTCACCTGGCCCCACTCGGTCCTGGTGCATGACATCAAAGGTGAGAACTGGGCCCTGTCGGCCGGTTGGCGGAAGCGTGCGCTTGGGAGCGTCTGCATTCGGTTCGACCCGACCGACGCCGAGGGTACGAGCGCGCGCTACAACCCGTTGTCCGAGATCCGGCTCGGCCCCCACGAGGTCCGTGACGCCCAGAACGTCGCAGACATTCTCATCGACCCCAACGGTGATCGGGCCCGCGACCACTGGGACCGGACAGCGCACGCCCTACTCGTCGGGGTCATTCTGCACATCCTCTATGCCGAGGCCGACAAGACCCTGCGTGGTTGTGCCAACTTCCTGACAAATCCGGCGAGGCCTGTCGAAGAAACGCTCGAGGCCATGATCCTGACCGAGCACGATCCAGAGGGCCGGATGGGCTGGGTTGACTCCCCCACCGGCGAGCCAACCACGATTCACCCTGTGGTCGCCGCCAGCGCCCGGGCTCTTCTCGACAAGTCACCCAACGAGCGAAGTGGCGTGATCTCCACGGCGCTGACCTTTCTCGATCTCTTTCGTGATCCCATTCTCGCAGCCAACACCGAGACCAGCGATTTCAGACTCGAGTCCCTGATGCAGCATGAGCGACCGGTGAGTCTCTACCTCACTGTGCCCTCATCCGATCTGGCCCGCACGAGGCCCTTGGTGCGCATGCTCTTGAACCAGGCCCTTCGGCGCCTGACCGAGAAGATGATCTTCGAGAACGGTCGGCAAGTGCCCCACTACCGACAACCTCTCCTTTTGATGCTGGATGAGTTCCCTGCCCTGGGTCGGCTTGCCTTCTTTCAGGAAAGCCTGGCCTACCTCGCCGGCTATGGCATCAGCGCCTTTCTCATCACCCAGGACCTGTCACAGCACTACGGGGTCTACGGGCGCGAGGAGTCCATCACGGGTAACTGCCACATCCGCATCGCCTTCGCTCCGAACAAACCCGAAACCGCCGACCTGCTCAGCCGCATGGCCGGCGATATGACCGTCCACATGGAACAGCGCTCCTACCGCGGCGATCGCTTCGATCTGGTTCTCAACAAGCAGTACGTCTCCCAGCAGCAGGTCCAGCGTCGGCTTTTGACGCCTGATGAAGCTATGCGATTGCCCGATGACGAGGCGCTGATCTTTGTTGCGGGGCATCCGCCGATTCGGGCGAGGAAGATTCGGTACTTCCTGAGACAGGTTGCTAGCGACCAGGGCGAGCTACCCTCTCCAGCAGAGTCCGACAGGTGAACCCTCCTATCTGGACAGGTTGCGAGAGACCGCCAGATAACGCTGAAGCCGCCCCCAACGCTGGACCAAGGGTTGCGAGAAATTCTCGGTCTATACAGCCTCCTGAAGCCGCCCAAGAAAAGATTCCGCCGGGACGTAACTCATTGGGGAGCAGAAGGATACAACGCGATTCGGTCAGCATCCAGAAGATGCGACGGCATGTGAATTGCTGCGGTACTATTCGTTATCGTAGGTATAGAAATCGATTCCCTGGTGGCCCTGGCACGCTCTTGATGAACAAACGAAAGCTACGAGTCCTCCGAACGCAGACTGATGTCCCTATTTCCAACCTCCGAGGAGAGGTCGGAGAGGTGATTGTGACCTGGACGCTGCTTCGATCGTTCTCGGTGGAACTTCCGCAGATCTCAAACTGACGATGTCGCTGCGGACATGAAGAATCCCGAGATCACTGCGCTGCGTATCCTCACCGACAAGCTTGCGGACGAACTCACCGCCCGGTTAGCGGAACTAGCTGAACGCAAAGAAACGCGACTGACCTTCCATCTGGCCACCCTCAAACTAGGTGACCTCGAAGATGAGGCTAAGTACTTCTCCCGGTTCATTCGGAACAACCGTTTCAAGGAGAAACGCGATCGCGACATCAGTCACAAGGTTGCGCCACAGACATGGGACGACAGAACGTACCTTCACATCGATTACCGGCTGATCCTCAGAGCCGTTGCAATGGCGCTTCGGCTCATGAAGAAGATCGATCGCCGATACTTGGGCCCAAGCGCACCGCTCCTCTGGCAAAAGGTATGTCTGAATCGATTCAGACCAATGAGTCCCCCAAGAGTCAGCTACATGATCCTGCCGCACATGTACCTATCCCCAGAGGAAAGGCAGCAGGTGATCTCTCAAGAAATGACGGAAGGCAGCGCTACGTTCGAACCGATGAAGACCCTCGTCAACGGCATCGAATCCTCCGTACTCGTCTACAAGAAGTGGTCCGGCGTCTTGCTGCGGGATCGCCTGATCGTGCTAGAAACGTATCCACTTCAGCAATTATCGAGCATCAACATGAAATCCGAAGACAAGGTTGAAGCGGCCGAGGAGGCCACCTAATCCATCATTTGAGCAGAACCGCCGCTGGCGGGCCGCTCAGATCATCCCGCTTGACGGGTGTTGAGGCTAAGATGTGCTCACTCCCTAAAGTCTTGCCTAGATGAGCAAGAATGGACACCTTCTCAATAACTAGAACGTCCGGAAGAACGGCTGAATGCCAGCCAATAACGCTTCGGGAGACTGATCAGCGGAGACTGGTTTTCAAGGCCGTTCTGTTGAACAACCCGAATGATCCAAAGGCCTGCATTGATGGCACGTTCGTGTTTCAGCGAAAACGAAAAGCCGAGGATTGGGAGGATCATAGCGAACTGAAGCTCACTCACCTCAAGGCAAGTGAGTGGGTCAAGCTGAAGCTGAGTGCGGACGAGGTCCATGCTTTCTTACGGCACATGGCTGCCTTATACCGCCACCACCAACGTCATGGTCTGCCTAGTGGGAAGATCCATCTTCTCAAGCTCGACCTTGCAGACGACAACGCCGAAGAAGTTGCCAATCGTTTCGACTTCGAGCGTATCGTAGCGCTCAGCCAAAGGGCTGGGGTCGATGTTCTGTCGCAGTTCCTTGAGTGGGTCGCCTCTGTGGGTGATTCCAAGGTCGTCGTCGATCGGATTCAAAGGTTGGACATATCGAGCCTTGATCGTCTTGGTGTCCTGACCCGACTCGCGAGCCTCAAGAATGTTCTCTCTGAATGGGAAGGCCGACTTGAGGAGGGAGGCGAGGACTACTGGCAAGCTGCTCTAGAAGAGCATGCTTTCGTGCTGGCCCAACTCGTGGCGGTCCCGATCTTGATCATCAAGGGGAAGGCCTTTGTGGGGGGCAAGGGGATTGAGTATCACGGTGGACATCTTGCCGACTATTTGGCAAAGAACCCTGTCACCCAAAACGCCGTTATTGTGGAGCTGAAGACACCGACCACCCCGCTGCTGGAATCGCACGAGTACAGGACTGGTGTCTATGCGCCGAGCCGCGAATTGGCCGGCGCGATCAGTCAGCAGGTCCTGACCTATCGTGATTCGCTGGTGAAGGAATACGATGGACTAGTAGGAAGGTCGCAAAGTCGATTCCACGCGTTTCGGCCAAAGTGTCTCGTCATCATTGGAAACGCCACCAGTGCCAACTAGTTCCGACGAGGAAACCTGCCATCGAGCTTTTTCGTGCTGAACTGAAGGATGTGGTGGTGGTTACGTTTGATGAGCTGGTAGCAAAATTGCGCATACTTATTGAGGCACTAGAGGGTGAATCAGATGAGCAATCTCGGACCGATTGAGGTGAAGAGACGAGACGGACACGAGTCTTTCCACGCTTCTGGCCGAACGCTGGGTTTCGACCTGTTGAGCTTCTGGCAGTGGAGTGCGTCGGATGTCGTCAGCAATGCGACGCGGGGCGTTCTCGCGGAGTACCTCGTTGCTCAGGCGCTCGGAGTTGCTGGAGGTGTCCGCGAGGAATGGGCTGCCTACGATCTGAAGGCACTCGATGGCACACAAGTTGAAGTCAAGTCTGCAGCCTACATACAGAGCTGGCATCAGGACAAACTCTCACAAATCACCTTTCGGGTCCCAAAAACTCGTGCATGGGACAAGCACACTGGCCGGCAAAGCGACCACACGCGACGGCAAGCGGAGGTCTATGTCTTCGCGCTGCTTGCGCATACCGACCAAGAGACTCTCGATCCTCTTGAGGTCTCTCAATGGGAGTTCTTCGTCATCCCAACGATATTGCTCGACAATCGAGAACGAAGCCAGCACTCGATCACGCTGCCGTCCTTGCGAGAACTGTCCGGCAATTCGGTTACCCACGCAGGGTTGAGGCGCGCTGTCGAAGTGGCTGGGAACACACAGCGGGAACTGGCTAGGAAGGCAATGCAGACGGACGACGTTTCGCGTCGCTGATCGCCTCGCCTAGGGTCCCCCATCTCCCCTCAAATAATTGCTCCTCTTGCACCTATCCTATTTTTGTAGTATTAACTACTACAGAAATAGGAGTTAGCGCCCAGTGAAAATCCTTTCACATCACGAATCCACGACTCGCCACCGCGAATCCCTCCTCCGCGAGCTCGGCGATTCTGTCGCCAAAGCACTGGCTGATGACGACATCACGGAGGTGATGCGAAACGCCGATGGCGAGCTGTGGATCGACTCGCGAGAAAGGGGCTGGTTCGGCTGGATGCCACGATGGACGATCCACAGGCTGAGAGCCTGCTCTCCACGGTCGCCGGTCTACTCAATCGAGTCGTCAACGATCAGCATCCGATCCTCGAGGCGGAGCTGCCGCTGGATGGGAGCCGGATCGAGGGCCTACTGCCTCCGGTAGTCCCCTCCCCCGTCTTCGCGATCCGCAAGCGGGCCACTTCGATCTACACGCTGGATCAGTATGTCGAAGAGGGCATCCTCACCCTAGCGCAGGCTGATGTTCTTCAGGGAGCCATCTTCGGCCGCAAGAACATCCTCATCTCCGGAGGCCCGGGCAGCGGTAAGACGACTCTGGCCAACGCCATCATCCGTGAGATGGAATGGCTGGCACCGCGGGCGGAACGCCTTCTGCTCCTCGAGGACACTTACGAGCTCCAGTGCAACTCACCCAACCACGTCACCCTCCACACGACCGAGAACGTCTCCCTGCGAGACCTGGTTCGGGCCGCGATCCGACTGCGACCCGATCGCATCATCATCGGTGAGGTCCGTGGTGCGGAAGCCCTGGACCTTCTCAAAGCCTGGAATACCGGAAACCCCGGCGGCTGCGCCACGGTGCATGCCAATAGCGCCGGCTGAGGCATTGACTCGCCTCGACCAGCTAGCACAGGAAGCCGGCGTCCCCTCCCAGACACGCCTGATTGCCTCCACGGTTCACCTCGTGGTCCACATGGAACGCCAGGGCAGCAGTCGCCGGGTCCGGCAACTCGTTTCCGTTCAGGGACTCGGCCCGGACGGGGAATTCCATGTCGAGCCGATCGCCGATCCACCTGCTGAAGAAGGAGAATCCCGAGTGAACTCACATCCTCCTAGCCTCCGTCTTGCCGCCTGGGCACTCGTGCTGGCAACCCTCTTCCCTGCCGTGGCCGGGGCAAGCATCAGCGGCCCCGCCATGCCGTGGGACACGGGCCTCCAGGCCCTGATCGACAACTTGACCGGCACGGTTGCGCGCCTGCTGGTGATCGCCGCGATTGTCGTGGCCGGCCTCGCCTGGTCCTTCACCGAGCATGGCACCGGCGGCCGAAAGGTCTCTCAGATCGTCTTCGGTGGCGCGATCGCTCTGGCTGCAGTCACGTTCCTGGCCGCCCTCGGATTCACAGGAGCGGTCTTTTGAGCCGCAACTCCCTGGAGGCCCCGATTCACGCCTCGTTGGTTCGACCTATCCTCCTGGGCGGAGCCGAGCGGGAGCTGGTGTTGATCAATCTCCTGGCCATCGTCGTACTCCTGCTCGGCGTTGGGCCGCATCCAATCACGTTTCTGCTGGCTGCTCTTCTCGGTTCGGCAGGCCACTCTCTGCTGGTGATTGCTGCGCGATTCGACCCACAGATGTGGAGGGTTTATGCCCGCCATCTGCTCTATCAGCCCTTCTACCCCGCGCTCGCGAGCTTCGAGGCTCCGCTCGCACCGATCCATCCGTTCCACAAGCAACCGCGCTAGCCATGTTGCTCCGCGAACACCGGCGCAAGCCCAAGGGACTCGCTGATCTCCTGACCTGGGGAGCCCTAGTCGCACCTGGTGTGATCGTCAACAAAGACGGAAGCTTTCTCGCTGGTTGGACCTATCGCGGGCCAGACATGGACTCCGCCTCGCCCGAAGAGCTGGCGATTCTCGCGCGCCAGGTCAACGCCGCCCTGCTGCCGCTTGGCCACAACTGGATGCTTCAGGTCGATGCGGTTCGCAGCCCCTCCGCCGAATATCCAACCGCTGGAGCTTTCCCCGATCCCATCACCGAGCTCATCGACGAGGAGCGCCGTCGCCACTACACAGGCGCCGGAAGAACCATGAGACCAGCTACACCCTCCTTGTCACGCACATGCCGCCCCAGGAAGCCTCCTCGCGGGCCGTCAAGTGGTTCATCGAGGGTAGCGAGGATCGCGGCATCGACTGGGACGAGCAGCTCGAGCTCTTCGAAAAGCAGCTCAGCGACGTCGAAGATCGTCTCTCGAGCCTTCTCTCGATTTGCCGGCTCGACTCCTCGGATGTTCTTGCGCATCTCCATCGCTGCCTGACGGGTCTGGATCACCCGGTCGCTGTGCCCGATCCACCCTGCTACCTAGACGCCGTGCTGGCCGACCAGGACTTCTCCGGTGGTTTTGCGCCACGGATCGGTCGTGAGTGGATCGCGCCGATCGGCCTCACCAGCTTCCCGGGTCAGACCACCCCCGGAGTCCTTTCCTTTCTCGACCGACTCCCGGTCTCCTACCGCTACTCGACTCGCTGGATACCGTTAGATCCTGAGACCGCCTCTCGTCACATCCGCCGGTACCGCATGAAATGGTGGCAGAAGCGCCGCGGGCTGACCGGGTTACTGGCCGAGATCGTCAGTCCAGCGGGGAAACGGCGCCACGTCTTCCCCAACAAAGACGCTTTGCGGATGGCACGGGACGCCGATGAAGCAATGGCCGACGCCGCCTCCCACGCAGTCCGGTATGGCTACTACACCCCAGCCCTGATCCTCATGAACGAGGAGGGCTCGGAGCTCAAGGAGACCATACGGCTGGTCTTGAAAGAGCTCCGAAACCACGGCTTCGGCGCCCGGCTCGAGGAGGTCAATGCCATCGAGGCCTTTCTCGCGAGCCTTCCCGGCCACGGCCACCCCAACGTGCGACGGCCGCTGATCAGCACGCGGAATCTTGCCGATCTTTTGCCATTGACCAGTGTTTGGGCTGGGCTCCCCGCGAACCCCTCCCCCATGTTCCGCACGGGGAGCCCGGCCCTGCTCTGGGCCGCTACGAGCGGCTCGACCCCTTTTCGGCTCAATCTCCATGTCAGCGACGTTGGGCACACTTTGGTGGTTGGGCCCACGGGGTCCGGCAAGTCGACGCTGCTGGGGCTCATGCAGGCTCAGTGGTTCCGATACCCCGAGTCCCAAGTCTTCGTCTTCGACAAGGGCTACTCTGCGAAGCCCCTGGTCCAAGCTGCCGGAGGACACCACTACGCCATCGCCGGCCAGAGCGTCGACAGCCTGAGCTTCAGTCCGCTGGCCGGAATCCGTGATCGCTCTGAGCGTGTCTGGACCGCCGAGTGGCTCGAGGTCCTGCTCGACCTCCAAGGACTTAACGTTACGCCTCGACAGAGAACCGCGATCTACATCGCCCTCGAGCTCCTGGCCGCCTCACCCGAGCCCACTTTGACGGATCTCGAGATCCGGCTCCAGGACAGTGCGCTCCGCGAAGCTCTTCGGCCCTACACCTTGAACGGCAATCTCGGCACGCTGCTCGACGCGCGGAAAGACGGTCTGGTGGACGGGCGGTTCCAGGTCTTTGAAATGGGTCACTTGATGGAGCTGCGCGAGAAGGTGGTCGTGCCTGTACTTCTGTACCTCTTCCACCGCATCGAGCAACGCCTCAACGGGGAGCCAACGCTCATCGTCATCGATGAGGCCTGGACCTTTCTCATGCATGGCCTATTCGGCGAGCAAATCCAGACCTGGCTTAAAGAACTGCGCAAGAAGAATGCGGCAGTCATCTTTGCTACCCAGAGCTTGGCCGACATTCATCGCTCGGAGGAACGCTATGTGCTCTATGAGTCCTGTCCGACGAAGCTCTTCCTGCCCAATCCTGAAGCCGCCACCGAGCATGGCGCGGCCCTCTATCGCGAGATCGGCCTGAGCGATCGCGAGACGGAGACTGTGGCCGCCGCTGTGCCGAAGCGGGATTACTACTACACCTCAGCCTTAGGCCGGCGCTTGATCGACTTGAATCTCGGACCTGTGGCGCTCTCCTTTGTGGGCTCGAGTGACAAGGAGAGCCTGCGAAGGATTGGGGAGCTGGAAGCCGAGCACGGGCAGGGCTGGTCCAGCCGGTGGCTCTGCGAACGTGGTCTAGGCGATTGGGCGGATCAGCTCAGCGGCATCCCAAAGGAGAACATCGCATGACTCATTCTGTGGCTCTTCGGGCTCGCGTCACCGCCGTCTGCTTGTTGTTGTCCCTGGCAGCTGCACCCAAGACCATCGGTCAGATGGCCGTGATCGACCCCGCAAACCTGGCCGAGAACATCCTCCAGGCGGTGAGGGCGCTCGAGCAAATCGAGAACCAGATCGACCAGATCGAAACCATGTATCGAAATCTCGAGCGGATCGGCGACCCCAGCTGGCGTGATCTACGAGGGTGGCTGGTTTATCTCAATGAGCTCTCCCAGCAGGGGGAAGCCCTCTCCTACTCGCTCGAGGGTCTCTACGAGGCGTACCGCGATCTCTTCGCCGGGGCCGTGCCCACGGAGGAACCGAACTACAACGAGGCCTTCGGGCAGTGGACCACGACGACCCTGGACACCCTGGCCGCCACGCTGGATGCCGTGAGCGCCCAGGCTCGCGACTACTTCTCCACCCAAGAGCAGCTCGCCGAGCTCCAGGCGCTGGCCGACAGCGCCGAGGGCAACCTCGAGGCTTTGAACGTCGCCAACATGATCGGCGCCCACAGCGGCCAAGAGCTGGCCAAGCTGAATCAGCTTCTCGCGGCCAGCATCAACGCGCAAAACGTCTACTGGGGCTATCAAGTCACGCTCGACGCCAACCGTGAAGCCACCCAGCGCTGGGTCCTGGACAACGGAGAGCAGCCCTTTCCCGACTATCTAGGAGAGGGAGGATCCAACGGGATTCCCTCGGGGTGGCCGTATCCCTGCTTCTCCTGTGGGGGCTAGGAAAGTGAGGCGATCCATGACAGTCCGTTCTCTCTTGGTGCTTTTCGCACTGGCCGTGGTCTCAGTGGCTTGCTCCCGCGGTACCCGCAGCCCTGACGCAATCGAATCCCTGAAGGAGCCAACGCTTTCCTCAGACTACGACGCAGCCTTCTGGGCCGATCAAGCTGCAGTCGACAGCAAGACATGGCATCGCGCAGTCGAGCTCTGCCGAAGGAAGCTGACCAGCGGACACCCGAACTGCGCCGTAGTCCTCAGCACCGCCTTCATTCAGGGCCTCGAGAAAGCGACCGATAGGCCCTTTCCGGAATACGGGGTCGGCTCCGGTTCGACCGGTGTACCCGAGGGCCTTCAAGATCCCCCAAAGTCGGAATCTGATTCCGAGGACAGGTCTTCAGACAAGCCTGGTGACGGCTAGAGATGCCCAGCACTCTCATCAACAACATCGATCTCGCTTTTCAGACCGCCACGCTTCAGTGGCTCGACACCCTCATCCCGATCGCGCAACGGCTGTTTATTCTCTTAGCCACGATCGAGCTCACCTGGTCCGGGATCTGGTGGGCCCTGGCCTCACGCGCCGACGAGATCGTGATGGTGAGTCTGCTGCGCAAGGTCGTAACTTTGTTCTTCTTCTACACCGTTCTTCTGCTGGCACCGACCTGGATGCCGATGCTCATCGGCAGCTTCACCCAGGCCGGTGGGCTCGCATCAGGGATCGGCACGCTCGATCCCGGCACGGTCTTCTCTCAAGGCGTCCAGATCTCCTGGTTGATGCTCAAGACCACGGCGAAGTTCTTTCTGGCCAATCTGATTCCAGGCTTCCTGCTGCTGCCACCCCTCTTGGTCTTCTTCTCATTTCTGGTCATCACCACCAAGATGCTCATGACCCTGGTCGAAAGCTACATCGTGCTCGGCGGTGGCGTCTTGCTCCTCGGGTTCGGTGGCTCGCGCTGGACTGTGGGCCTTTCGGAAGGCTATCTACTTCACGCCCTACGGGTCGGCGTCAAGCTCTTTGTGATCTATCTGCTGGTGGGACTCTTCACGACGATGACCAATGGCTGGTACGACATGGTTCAGGATGACTTTCTGTTGCTCAACCCGGTTCCGCTTTTCGAGATCATGGGGTCGAGCTTCATCTTCGCCTCACTCGTGTGGAAGATCCCCGACTTCGCCGCCGCCATGATCAGCCATCGGGCCGGCAACCTTGACCGCATCTACGGGTCAGAATGAGCATGAGCCGAGCCAAACCACGCGTGAGCGAGGCCGACTCGCCGTTTCTTCGCGCTCGCCTCGAATGGAACGATCGCTTCTATGGCTTGGCTCGTGGCAAGCGCAATTGGCAGATCGTGGCGGGAGCACTGCTGCTTGCCAACCTGGTCCTGGCCGTGGCGCTGACGTGGCTCTCGACCCAAAGCCGCGTAACACCCTTTGTCGTCGAAGTGGATCGATCCGGTCAGGCTGTCGCCTTCGGCCCCGCTGAGAAGCTCCGCAAGAGCGACGAGCGGATGCTGCGATACGAGCTCGGGATGTATGTCCGCGACATTCGCACGGTGCTCGTTGGATGCGGTGGCCCAGAATGAGCTCCTGACTCGGGCGTACGCTCACACCCGAGGATCCGCGGTGGCTTTCCTCAACGATCACTTCACGCGCTTCAACCCCTTCGAGACGGCCAATCGCCGGAGGGTCGACGTCGAGGTCCGCAGCATCCTGCAACTCTCAGAGAACACCTGGCAGATTCAGTGGCTCGAGACTGCACGGTCTCTCGAAGGACGAGCCGACGAGAGTCGAGCCTGGCAGGCCGTCCTCTCCGTGGACGTGGACCCACCGGAGACCACCGAAGCCATCCTCACCAATCCCCTCGGTCTCTACATCACCGAGATCCACTGGACTCCGACGCTCTAGGGAGGTATCCCGAATGCTCTTCAAGAAGACTCTTCTCACGCTTACAACTCTTACGGTAATAGGATGTTCAGGAGCTGCGCTGGCCCAGGAACCTCCGCCTGGCCCCAGCAAGGAACTCAGCTCCTCGCCAGAGTCTGATCGATCAGCGCCTCCACTGGACTCACCAGCGCCGGCGACGTCCCGGGTCCCGGACCAAGAGGTGGGCAAGGCCATTGAGCGCTTCCGCACCACCGGTGAGGCCGCGGTTCTGACCCAAAGCGCGACTGTCGTCTTCCCGTTTGGCAAGAGCCAACCCGAGGTCAAATGCACACCCTTGCGCGCTTGCGACATCGAGCTTCAGGCTGGCGAGATCGTGATGGGCGTGGCCTTGGGAGACACGGAACGCTGGGTGACCAGCCCTCTGGCCTCCGGTGATCTCAGTCGGCCGACACCTCATGTGATCGTCAAACCTCAAGGCTACGACCTCGCCACGAACCTGGTCATCGCCACCGATCGAAGGACTTACCACCTTTCCCTCATCAGTCCTTCGAAAACAGAGATCGAGAAGGCGGAGACGGCCTACCTCCGTCACGTCGGCTTCTACTACCCCCAGGAAGTCGTCGAGCTGTGGGCCAATGCCGATCAGCAGCGCGAAAGGCTCGAGAAAGACTCCCAGACCACTACGCTGGCTCAGGTCTCCGCTGTCTCCGTCGACCGGCTCAATTTCAAGTACACGATCAAAGGGGATCGAAAGATCCCTTGGTTGCCTCAGACCGTCTTCGACGACGGCGAACATGTGTACATCCAACTACCCTCCGCCGCGAGCTCGTCCGATCTCCCCGCTCTTTTAGTCGAGGTCGAAGGCGGTGGCATGGGAATCAGCAACTACCGGGTTCGGGGCTCCTGGTACATCGTGGACGGTCTCTTCCCACGAGCTGAGCTGGTGGTCGGTGTCGGCCGCAAGCGCAAGAAGGTCGAGATTCTCAACCGAGGGCTTGCCGACTGGAGGATCTTGAACCATGGAACCGGAAGCGCCGTACACACCCCCAGATCAAGACCTCGACCTCCGACCGCGACTCAAGGTCAAGCGGCTGAATCGCCTGGCCGTGCTGCTGGTTGCCATTGTGGCCATCCTCGTCCTGTGGGCTGCTTACTTCGTCTTGAGCAGCCGGCCTCGTCTCGGCGGACCTGAGCACGAGACCAAGCCCTCACCGCTCCAGCAAAGGGGCCTAGTCATTGATCGCCTTCGGGAAAGTGCGCTCGCCAATCGAGACTCAGTCGAGACTCTCCCGATGCCCCCGAGGAAGTTGGTGCCGCCAACACCTCCACCCCGCGTCGAGCCTTCTCGCCGTGTTCCACGTCGCGCTGTCCCCGCAGGTGACGCTCGCCTCGAACGGGCCTACAAGGCGGAGGTCCTTGTGCCGGCTTTCGAGCGCTTCGGCGCCGCTTCCAGGGCTCGTGCAGTCCAGGCCTCAACTGCCGCGCTCCGGCGGATTCGCTCGGAGGAACAGCCCGACAAGCCAGTGTCTTCGCCCGAGGCACCACACAGAAACAATGCAGGTTACCGGTCTCCGTCTGCGATCGTGGCACCTGAATCACCCTTCGAGATCAAGCAGGGCTCCCTGATCCCGGCTATCCTGATGACCGGCATCAACTCGGATCTGCCCGGCCAGACCCAAGCTCTCGTTCGCCAGAATGTCTACGACACGATCACCGGGCGGCATCTCCTGATTCCTCAGGGCTCGCGCCTGATCGGTGAGTACGACAGTCGCATCGCCTGGGGTCAGAAACGGGTACTGCTAGCCTGGAATCGCTTGATCTTTCCCGACGGTCGGAGCCTCGATCTCGGCACCATGCCAGGCACCGATCTCGCCGCCATGGCGGGAGTCCGCGACAAAGTGAACAACCACTTCGTCCGCACCTTCGGCAGCGCACTCCTCCTCTCCGCCATCACCGCCGGTGTCCAGCTCTCTCAACCTCAAGAATCCTTCGACGGCCGCGCCCCCTCCGCCACCCAGATCGCCGCCGCGGCCCTCGGCCAAGAGATCGGCCGTGTCACCGCTGAGATCACCCGACGCAATATCGATATCCAGCCGACACTGGAGATTCGGCCGGGGTA
>CAVQNG010000005.1:0-554777 GCA_963713825.1 uncultured Acidobacteriota bacterium | reverse complement strand
TGGCAGTACCGACTGCAAGACGATGGCAATGGCACAGTCGAGGCCGTCAAGGTACGAGAGTTCGGTGAGTTCAGCGGCACCGAGCGGAGAGATCGAGGCCCTGGCCGTGGACAGACGAGCTGGGATATGTCTACTACTCCGACGAGGGTGCGGGTATTCACAAGTACCACGCCGACCCGGACGCCCAGGATGCCAACGTCGAGCTGGCGTTGTTCGGCACGGACGGCTTTGCCCAGGACCGCGAAGGCATCTCGATCTACAAGATCGATGACGGCACGGGTTACATCCTGGTCTCTGACCAGCAGGCCAACGCCTTTCGCATCTTCACTCGCGAAGGCGCGCCGGGAGATCCGCACGATCATCAGTTCATCAAGTCGGTCGCGGTCTCGACGAACGAGAGTGACGGTTCCGAGGTCACCAGCGCGGCGCTGAACGCCTCGTTCCCCAACGGCCTCTTCATTGCGATGTCCGACGACAAGACCTTTCATCTCTATTCGTGGCAGGACGTGGCGGGAGAGGACCTGGCCATCGCGCCGAACGGCCAAAGGAGCGCTGAATAGATAGAGACCCGACCAGGCACAAGGAGAGAGCTGCGCATGTCGCCAACCGACCGGAGCAAGACCCTACCCGCCAGCCTGCAGACGCTGCTGGTGCTGGTCGGACTGGTCATCCTGTTCGGCATAGCCTCACCGCACTTTCTGAGCACCGACAATCTGCTCAACGTCATGCAACAGTCGGCCATCAACGCCATCCTTGGCATTGGCCTGACCTTCGTCATCATCTCTGGGGGCATCGACCTGTCGGTGGGGTCTATTCTGGCTCTCTGTGGCCTGGTGGTGGCCGATCTCCTGGTCGCCGGACATCCCGGCTTCGTCGCCATCGGTGCCGGGCTCCTGGTGGGACTCGCGTGTGGCACTCTCACCGGGCTGATCACCACCCTCGGCCGTATCCCCCCCTTCATCACGACGTTGGGCATGATGCTCATCGCTCGCAGCGCGGCCAAGATCTACTCCGGTTCCAAACCCATCAGCGGTCTGCCGGAGTCGTTTCGGGCATTGTCCGGCAACCTGGCCGGCGTGCCGGTTCTGGTCCTGGTCGTGGCCTTCTTCTACGTCCTCGCCCACCTGGTCCTCACCCGCACCAAGCTCGGTCGATACACCTACGCCATCGGAGGTAACGAACAGGCGGCCTGGCTGTCCGGGGTTCCGGTGGGACGCTACAAAATTGCCATTTACGCCTTGTCCGGGCTCATGGCCGGGGTGGCCGCGGTCCTCATGACGTCACGTCTGAACGCTGCCTCTCCGCTTTCGGGTGAGATGTACGAGCTCTACGCCATCGCTGCTGCAGTGATCGGAGGGGTGAGTCTCATGGGTGGCGAGGGTCGGGTCCTCGGCACTCTCATCGGAGCCTTGATCATGGGCACCTTGCGGAACGGGCTCAACGCCCTGAACGTCCCGTCCGCTCTGGAGGGAATGGTGGTGGGTGGAGTGCTGGTGGCGGCCGTGGTCCTGGACCGCGCCAGACACCGTTCTCAAGGCGCCAGATCCCCGGAGGGTTGGAGACGCTACCGCAAGATCGGGCTCACAAGCGTCCTTGCGGTCACGCTCGTATCGGCCGCCCTGGGGTTCCGGGCCCGCTCATCGGCTCCGGAGCAGGATGCGACCCTCACGGTGGCGTTCGTGCCCAAGGCACTGAATTCACCGTTCTGGGCGGAGATGCAGGAAGCGGCCGAAGACGAAGCCTCCGCACAGGGTGTCCATCTCGTCTCCCTCGCACCCGAGCGTGAGACGGACGTGGAACGCCAGCACCAGATCATCGAGAACCTGATTCAGCAGTTTGTGGATGCCATCCTGCTGTCGCCGGCCGGCTCGAAAGAGCTGGTCCCGGCCATTCGCAAGGCCAACGACGCAGACATCCCGATCCTCCTCCTCGACACACGGATCGACCAGGCCGCCGCTGACTCCGTTGGTGCGGTGGTACTGACCTACATCGGCTCGGACAACTTCGAGGGTGGCGCGGTGGCCGGTCGTTATCTCGCAGCCGAGCTCGACGGAAAAGGAGACGTGGCCATCATCGAGGGGATCTCCGGGCACGAGACCGCCGACCAGCGGCGCCTGGGATTCCCGGAGGGCATAGAGGCCTACCCGGGGATCCGGGTGGTGGCCACCCAGACCGCGAACTGGGAGAGGGCTCGCGCCTACACCGTGGCGGAGAACCTGCTCCAGGGCCATCCGGACCTGGACGCCGTCTTTGCCGCCAACGATGAGATGGCATTGGGTGCGTTGGAAGCCATCGCCGCGGCTGGGCGGCTGAAAGAGGTCCAGGTGATCGGCTTCGACGCCATCCCGGACGCCTCGCGAACATCCGTGCAGACCGACTACTGGGCTCGGTGGCCCAGTTCCCAGGTGAGATGGGTCGGCTGGGAGTTCGCTACGCCGTAGCACTCCTCAGGGAGGGGAAGCTCCACCGCCGGAGGTGCTTACCCGAGTCGAGCTCATCGACAAGAAGAACATCGACACGTTCGGCCAGAGGACCACGAGCTCTACCGATGCGGAGAAGCAGCCGTGACCGCCCCAGAGCCCATTCTCGACATGCGGGGACATCTCCAAGAGCTTCCCCGGTGTCCAGGCCCTCAAGACCGTGGACCTCGCGGTCCGGCCCGGGAAGTCCACGTCCTCCTCGGCGAAAACGGTGCCGGCAAGTCCACTCTCATGAAGGTCCTTTGTGGCCAGTACGAGGCGGACTCGGGTTCCGTGGTGTTCTCAGGGAAGGAGATCCGGCCGGCGAGCCCACTGGAGGCCGAGCGCCACCGCCCCGTCATGATCCACCAGGAGCTCAACCTGGTTCCCGGTCTCACCGTGGCCCAGAATATCTTCCTGGGACACGAGCCTCTCCGTGGCGGTCTCATTCGGAGTGGGGTCATGCGCGACGGCTCCCGGCAGATCCTGGGTCGGTTGCGATCTGCGCTGGACCCGGACAGGATGGTGGCGGAGTTCTCGGTGGCCGAGCAGCAGCTGGTGGAGATCGCCCGCGCCTTCCGCCAGGACGTGCGACTCCTGGTGATGGACGAGCCTACGGCGGCTCTCGCCGACACAGAGATCGAAGCCCTCTTCACGGTGATCCGTTCCCTGTGTCGGGACGGCGTGCCAGTCATCTACATCTCCCACCGGATGAACGAGATCTTCGCTATCGGCGATCGCGTCACCGTCATGCGTGACGGTGAAACCGTGGGAACCCGGGAGGCCAAGGGCACTAGGTCGGCGAGCTCATCCACTTGATGGTCGGCCGCACCATCGCCGAGCAGATTCCCAAGCGCCAGGTGCCGCTGGGTGAAGTCGCCCTGGAGGTGGAGGGCGTCGCACGCCAGGGTCTTCTCTCACCCGTCAGCCTCTCAGGCCGATCTGGTGATCTCCTGCGTGTGGCCGGCCTTATGGGCTCGGGTCGCACCGAGCTGGCTCGGGCGGTCTTCGGGTCAGACCGTGTGGACGAGGGAACGGTTCTCGTGTCCGGTCGATCTCTCCCTGGAAACAACCCCTCTGCCTCCATCGCCGCAGGCATGGGCTTCATCACCGAAGACCGGAAGCAGCAGAGCCTGGTGCTCCAGATGCTCGGTGACGGAGAACATCACCCTGACAATCCTCGACGAGGTCGTTCGCTCGGGATCCTCTATCTCGGAGCCGAACGCGAACGGGCTCAGGGCATGGTGGAGAAGCTGCGCATCAGAGCCGCCTCTCTGTCCCAGGAAGACGTCGGATCTCTCGGGCGGGAACCAGCAGAAAGTGGTGCTGGCTCGATGGCTGGCAGCTCGCTGCCGAGTCCTGCTCTTCGACGAGCCCACTCGCGGAATCGATGTAGGGGCCAAGGCCGAGATCTACGAGCTCATCGGTGAGCTGGTGGAACAGGGAGTCGCCGTCGTGCTCATCTCCAGCGAGATGTCAGAGGTCCTCGGGCTTGCCGATCGTGTAGCGGTCATGCACGAGGGAGTTCTTCAGGGCATCCTGCACCGAGCCGAGGCCACTCAGGAACGGATCATGCAACTCGCCCTGGGGCAAGGCGGGACTGGCCTGCTCCATGCCAGCGATGTGCGAGCCGCGGAGGAGACGACCATCCCATGACCCGAAGTCATCCAGGTGCCCTCATCGTCACTTCATTGCTCTTCCTAACCCTCTCGGCCTGTGGTGATGACAGCCATGTCTTCAAGTACGGCAACGCCCAGAACAAGAGCGATCCACGTAGCGTATCCATGGAGTTCTTCAAGACAGAGCTCGAAGAGCGGACCGCGGGGCGAATCCGGGTGGAAAACTACTTCGGCGGCATCTTGGGCACCGAGCGCGAGATGGCCGATGCCGTCGCCACCGGTGCCCTTCAGGGGACCCGTGGCGGGATGTTCGAGGACGCCTCGATTCGTTTCAACATCGTTCTGCTGCCCTTTCTGGTCGAGGACTGGCAGGAAGCCATCTGCCTCGTTCGCAGCTCCTGGATGACGGCAGTTGCCGAAGAGGCCAAGAACAAGGGATTGCACGTCCCTGCGATCGGCATCTCTCAGGGGTTTCGCGCCCACGGCTCCAACGAGCGCCCGATTAGGACCGCGAGCGACTTTTCGGGGCTGAAGATTCGCGTGCCCGATGCCCAGGAGGTCTTTCATCGTATGGAAGACGCCCTCGGTGCCAATCCTCAGGGCATCGCCCAGTCCGAAACCTATTCGGCGCTCCTTACTGGTGTCATCGAAGGCACTACGGCACCGCCTTCGGATCTGTGGGACCGCCTACAGTACCAGGTGCTGCAGTGGATCACGATCGACTCGCATGCAACGGGCCCGGATCCGCTCATGGTCAATCTCGCCTGGTATGAAGCCCTGCCTGCGGATCTGCGCGAGATCTTCGATGCAGTGGCGAGAGAGCCTGAGAGCTCAGCGACGAGCTCTACTCCAGCTCCGAGGAAGAGATCATCGCCAGGCTGGGACAGGAAGTCGAGATCATCCGGCCGAGCGCGGAGGTCATCACCGAGCAGCGAGAGCGCACGAGGCCCGTCTACGACTTCTTCGTCGAGCGCGGCGACTTCAGCTGGGAGGACATCAACGCTGCCATTGCAGCGGCCCGCAGTTGCGACGACTCGAGCGCCGTGGAGTAATCCATGGAGCGACTGGAAACGGTCCTGGTTCGCATCCTCGAGGCGGTCTTCTCCCTCCGTTCCTGGTCATGTTCGCTCTCGTCGTCACTCAGGTGGCGCTGCGCTACGGGTTTCGCGAGTCGATCGGCGGAGCCAACGAGCTCGCCGCCATCCTCTTCGCCTACACCTCGGCTCTCGGCATCGCGGTCGGCATCGCCAAACGCGACCATATGGCCATCTCCTGGTTCACCGAGCGCCTCGGACCCACAGCCCGCAAGTGGATCGACGTCTTCGGCTTGAGCCTGCTTCTGGCCTTCAATCTGGTGATCTTCTACTACTCGCTGCAGTGGATCGGCATCACGGGCTCACGCATGATCTCGGTCCTGCAGGTGCCGCGGTGGACCGCCCAGATCGCCATTCTCATCGGCACAGCGGCCTCGGCTCTCTTCTGCTTCATCAAGCTCTATCTCGGCTTCAAAGGTGAAGAGGAGGTCCTCGGTGTACCCTGGATGCAGGGCGACTGACGCGACTCTGGGCCATGACCGTCCTGATCCTCAGCCTGATTGTCCTGCTGGCCCTCAGCATCCCCATCGCCTATTCGATCGGCATCTCCTCGTTCCTCTATTTCGCTCTGTACCACCCCGAGTTGATGCGCATCCTGCCGCAGCGGATGTTCGCCGGCTTCAACTCCTACACCTTGATCGCACTGCCGTTGTTCATCCTCATGGGCTTCCTCATGAACGAGGCCGGCATCACCAGGCGTCTGATCAACTTCTGCCTGATGATCGTCGGCCGGCTGCGCGGTGGCCTGGCGTTGGTCAATGTAGCGGCCTCCATGATCTTCGGCGGAATCTCGGGGTCCTCTACTTCTGACACGGCTTCTGTCGGCTCGATTCTGATCCCCGAGATGGAACGGCGCGGCTACTCTCGTCAGTTCGCGTCCGGCATTACGGTGGCCTCCCGCACCATGGGCATGCCCGACCCCGCCGTCGATCCCGGTGGTGCTCTACGCGGTAGTGGCGCAGCAGTCCGTGGGTCAGCTCTTCCTCGGGGGAGCGATCCCCGGCATCATGATCGGCATCTTCCAGTTCGGTATCGCCTCGTTCCTCGCCTATCGATACGGCTACCCGAAAGAGGATTTTCGTCCGAGCCCTGGCGAGATCGCCAAGGAAGCCCTGGTCTCCTCCTACGTCCTGCTGATGCCGGTTCTGATCGTCGGCATCGTCGTCTTTGGCATCGCCACTCCGACCGAGTCCTCTGCTATCGGTGTGCTTTATGCGGCGATCATCGGTCTGGCGTTCACCCGTCGGCTGCGTCTGCCCGCCCTGTGGCGGTCGGTCCAGAAGACCGTGATGATCAGCTCCAAGATCATGATCATCATCGCCCTGTCGCAGCTCTACATCTATGTCCTGGCACTGCAACGCCTGCCCGAGGCCCGACCGCCTACCTGGTCAGCCTGGACCTCGGACCGACGGTCTTCATGCTCATCTTCAGCTTCATCGTCCTGCTCTTCGGCACCTTCATCGATGTGAGCCCCGCGATCCTGCTGCTGACACCCATCTTCCTGCCCACGGCGGTCGACATCGGCGTCTCGCCGGTGCATTTCGGCATTGTCCTGGATCGGGCCTCGCCGTCGGAGCCTGCTCGCCACCGGTCGGCAACTGCCTCAATGTCTGTTCGGCGATCATACATCGGGGTATCGGGCCAATCTTCATCGGGCTCGCCCTTTCCGACGGCGAACGTGCCGACGATGATCTGGTGCATCCTGTTCCGGCTCTCGTCCTCTGGTTGCCGACGCTGCTCATGTGAGAAGCGTGGAACCTGGTGAATGGCGCCCTGTCGCGAAGAGAGAAATCGAAGAATCTTAAACCTGAGAAGCACGACAGAGGAGGGGGAGATAACATGAACGGGTGGGACGGGTAGGCCTCGGTGACATGGGCCTCGGCATGGCCCGAAACATCCTCGAGAGCGGTTTCCTGTTCATGGCCTCCACGTACGGGACGAGCGCAAGGCCGCCCTGGTTGAGGCGGGTGGCACTCGTGCCGATCCTGTCGTCAGGTCGGTGGCGAGAGCGACGTGGTGTTCGTCATGGTCCCAATGGCGACCAGGTCAAGCAGGTGGTTCTGGGGCCGGAGGGCCGCTCGAGGGCCGGCAACCGGAGACGACGATCATCGACTCCGCACACTATCGTCCCTGCTGAAGTCAGGGAGTTGGTGGGTTCTGTGGGAGAGAAGGGCATCGACTTGATCCACACTCCGGTCACGGGGGCAAGGCCGGCGCCGACGGCGGCAACCTGACTCGATGGTGGCTGCCAACGCGGACGTCCTGGCCCAACAACAGGATGGGCCGAAGCCGTGTCCAAGACGCTTCTCCATGTCGGCGAAGAGATCGTTGAGGGCCAGACCGTCAAAGCGGCGCTCCAGGCCATGATCGGTACCACCTTCGCAGCCATCTTCGAATCGCTGGTTCTCGGTGCCAACGCCGGGGTCAAGGGCGAGACGCTCTACAAGGTCTTCAGTGCCAGCGCCATCGGCTGCCCTCTCTTCAACAACTGCGCCAAGCTGATCATGGAGAGGCAGTTCAAAGACACCGGCAGCCACATCGGCACCATGTACAAGGACTTGGGCATTTCCATGAACATGGCCCGAGAGACCGGCACCGCCATGTTCACCACCAGCGCTGCGTACGAGCTGTTTCAATCAGGAATCTCGATGTTCCCCACCGAGGACAACTGGTCCGTCGTCAAGCTTCTCGAGCAGATCGCGGGCACGGAAGTCACCTGGTAGCCGAGCATCCGAATCTAGAAGGACCTATCGAATTTCAGGAGGGAAGCACACATGGCGAAGCTGGGACTCATCACGGACGGTATCAGTCGAGATCTGGAGCACGCACTGCAGGTGATGACCGAAGCGGATCTGGAATACGCGGAGCTGCAGTTCGTCTGGGAAAAGAAGTCGGCGACCTCGATGACGACGAGATGGCACGGCTGATAGCCCTGGTCGAGCACTACGGCGTCAAGATCCCCTGCATTACCCGACACAACTTCGTCGGTCTCCTGGTCGGCAAGACCGAACTGGGTGACGCCGACCACCAGAAGCACATGGCCGCCCTCGAGCGCTGCATCGACATGGCCAAGGCGGTCGACACCAAGCTGGTTCGGATCATGAGCTTTCGCAAGGAGATGATCATCTTCGGCTACAACGGCGCCGAGGTCTGGAATGCCAGCAAGGGTGCGTGGAAAAACCTCATCGTCCTACTCAAGCCGGCGGTGAAACTGGCCGAAGAAAACGACATCACTCTGGTCGTCGAAACCGGCAACAATGCCATGGTCGCCTCCGCCTATCTGGGGAGGAAGCTCATCGACGATCTCGGCTCAGACAACCTCAAGGTTCTCTGGGATCCCGCCAATACCCTGTACTGCACCGAAGAGGTCTACCCGGCGGGCTACGAGACGCTACGTGGTGGCTACCTGGGCCACCTGCACATCAAGGACTGCAACGTGGACATCGCCAAGGCCAGCGTTCAACAGTGTGCTCTGGGAACCGGTCAGATGGCACCGATCCTCGAAGATCTCGCCGCTGCCCTGGTGGAGGACGAATATGACGGAGCGATCTCTCTGAAAGTGTGTACCACCCCGACGGTGGCACCTTCGAAGAGGGCTTTCAAGCTTCCGTCGGCCGCTTCAAGGAGATCTTCGGATAGGCCCGACCGGCAGGGGCGCCGGCTGATTCCATCTTCTAAATGTAGGGGCGGCCCTTGCGGCCGCCCTCGGGAGGGGGCAAGCCCCTCCCCTACATCAATTTCACCTAGCAATCCCTTCCCCTACATCAGGATTGCTGGTGTCCTACAAGGGTTAGCCGTTGCTGGCCTCCGGCACCTCCAGCCCTTCGAGCTGGAGGATGAACCCGTCCATCAGCTCCTTCAGCCGTTCCTTGTCGCCGTCGACGGCACACTCGCTCATCTGGAGGCTGACGCCCATGCAGCCGCCGAACTGGTGGAAGGCGATGCAGTAGTTGCAGCGGTTCATCTCGCCGTGGGCCTGCTGCTTGGCCTTTTCACACAGCTCGTTGACCGCGTTGATTCCTTTCAGCAGTCGGACTTCGTCCAGCCGATCGACCGAGGATCGAAGCTGCCGCCATTGGAGAAGAGTTGCCTCCTTCGCATCTGACCAGTCCATCGAAGACCTCCTCTCCACCCGTGTCTCTTCCCCCGCGGATCTAGCTACCGGCAACTCCCGGGAGCGACTTCGTCAAAGCCTCCGGCATGAACCACACCGGACAACCAGCGCCATGCAGAATCGTCATGGTCGTGGTGCCAAAGAGAAATCTCTTCAACATTCCCTTGCCATGCGCTCCCATGATGACGCATAGGACGTCGAGCTCCTTGGCCGTCCGGAGCACCGTCTCGGCTGGCCCACCGACCTTCACCTGGACCGACACCCGACTCGCCAGGCTCTCGGGGATCATGCGCTGTAATCGGCGACGCGCGGCCTCCACTTCTCTCTCCTCTTGCGCCACGTCTCCGGCGCCGGTCTGAGCGACCACGTGCAGAACCTCCATGTGGTGCGGCATGTCGAACGCCAGATCGATGGCCGCTCCCAGAACCCCGAGTCCCTGCGGTGTGAAGTCAACCGGAACGAGCATCGTCAGCTGGTCGGCAGGCTCGATGTCCTCGGCATCGAACACTTCCTCCGGAACGTAGCTCTCGCCAATCGTCAGCACCGAGCAGGGCGCGTTGATGATGATCTTCTCGGTCAGGGAATCGTGCTCCGATCCACTCTTGCCGTGGCTCCCCATGACAATCAGATCCGCTGGCAACCCACGCGCCACGAACAGCAACGTCTCCTCCAACGGACCACGCGTGACTTTCGCCTCGTACTCCAACCCTTTGGGAATCCGATCGAACAGCTCCTGCAGCTTGGCCGGCACCTCCGCCGCCTTCTCTTCTTCCCCCGCCTCGTGATCCTCGGACCACATCCAGGCCACAGACAGGAAGCCGGGCGGCCGCACGTCGAGATTGTGGTGGATCACCAGGCGAGCGCCGACCCGTTTGCAGACCTCCACCGCCATGCGCAGGTTCCGCAGTGAGATCGGGCTGAAGTCCACCGGGCAGAGTACGGTCTTTACCTCCATGGTCCTCGTCTCCTCTTCACTGGGCTTCTAGCTCGATTCCTCATCGTGGCTCACGACCGCTACCTCGGCCTCGTCGTCCTCTTCTGTATCGATCTGGTCGAGGGCGTAGGACAGGCAACTGATGAGGTCGTCGGGATGCTCGATGCCTACCGACAGTCGCACCAGGGCCGGCGTGATGCCGATCGCCTCCTGCTCCTCAACCGGCACATCGGCGTGGGTCATCGTAGCCGGGTGCTCGATCAACGACTCGGTGCCGCCAAGACTGACCGCCAGCTTGGCAAGCTTGACGTTGTTGAGAAATCGGAAGGCCTCCTTCTCGCCGGCGTCTCTGAGCTCGATTGCCAACATGCCTCCCGGACCCGTGCATTGCTTCTCGTAGATTTCCCTTTGTCTAGCGGTGTCGGGCATGCCCGGAAAGTGGACCTTCTCAACCCGAGGATGCTCGACCAACCAGGCGGCGATCTTCTCGGCGTTCTTGCGCGAACAGGTAATGCGCAGCTTCGCTGTCTCCAGCGAGCGCATCAGCAACCAGGCCGAGAAGGGCTCCAGCATAGTGCCCAGAATCGTGCGATACAGCTTGACCCTCTCGATGAGCTCGCAAGAGCCGAGGGCGACGCCCGCCACCAGATCGCTGTGCCCGCCCAGATACTTGGTGGCCGAATAGAGCACCAGGTCCGCTCCGTGCTTGAGCGGCTTCTGATACAGCGGGCCCATGAATGTGTTGTCTACCAGGCAAAGGGCTCCGTGCTTGTGAGCCACTTCGGCCATCCCCCCGATGTCGGTCATACACATCGTCGGGTTGGCTGGCGTCTCCAGGAAGATCACCTTCGCCGGAGTACCAGCGGCCTTGAGCTCCTCACAGATGGCATCGACCTCCTCTGGCTCGGAACGCGCCCTGAACTCTCGGGTCACGATGCCCCGCTCCGGCAGGATCGTCTCGAGCAGCAGGTCGGTACCACCGTAGATCGGCCGCGAAAAGACCACCGCCTCGCCGATCGGAACCAGGGCCAGCAGTGAAGTCGAGATCGCCGACATGCCAGACGAGAACACTGCGCTGGCTTCCGCTTCGTCCCACAGTTTGAGACGCTCCTCGAGAATCTCCAGATCGGGGTTGTTGAGGCGACTGTAGATCAGCCCCATCGGCTTGTCGGGGTCCCTTTCCTTGAGGCCATAGGCCCACTGGAAGAACTCCTTGCCCTCTTCGGCAGTCTCGAAAGCGAAAGTCGAGGTCTGGAAGATGGGCGGCTTGACCGACCCTTCAGACCAGGCCGGCACATAGCCGTAGCTCATCATCAGGCTTTCGGGATGCATCCCCTCGTACTTCGGCGGCATCGGGTCACGTTTCTTGCGCATGTTGATTCCCCTTGTTGGGGCTGCTAGGAGATCACCCCACTTAATCATTACTCTGACCTGCCCACCGTACCAGAGGCAGATGGGTAGCCTCACACCCACCCTTGAGGGTGGGGCATTCTCGCCCCCGGGTCCACCCACCTGGGTGTAGGCTGCCCCTGTACCTGCTGCTAGCCTGCATTGATTGAAGCGGCCGGGGCCCTACGTCTCTAGTCCCTTGAACCCCTACGCCCCTAGGCCCTTACGCCCCTAAGCCCTCAAGCCAATAAGCGCAGCGAATCTGGCGTCAACACAAGGATCCACAATGACCAATCGACGAATGATCACGATCGACGGCAACGAGGCCGTTGCCTCGGTGGCCTACCGCACCAACGAGGTCATCGCCATCTACCCCATCACGCCGGCCTCGCCCATGGGCGAGTTCGCCGATGCCTGGTCGGCGCAGGGCAAGCCCAACATCTGGGGTGACGTGCCCTCGGTGGTGGAGATGCAGTCCGAAGGGGGCGCCGCCGGTACGGCCCACGGCGCGCTCCAGGCCGGCTCCCTGACGACGACTTTCACGGCCTCGCAGGGACTGCTGCTCAAGATCCCGAATCTCTACAAGATCGCCGGCGAGCTAACCGCATTCTCCATGCACGTCGCGGCTCGCACGCTGGCCACACACGCCCTGTCGATCTTCTGCGATCACTCGGATGTGATGGCCTGCCGGCAAGCCGGCTGCGCCCTGCTCTGCTCTGGCACCGTGCAGGAGGCACACGACTTCGCACTCATCGCCCAAGCGGCGACGCTCGAGTCCCGCATCCCGTTCCTCCACTTCTTCGACGGCTTCCGCACCTCGCACGAGGTCGCCAAGATCGAGGAGCTGACGGACGACGATCTCCTCTCCATGATGGACGAGGACCTGATCCGGGCTCACCGGGAGCGCGCCCTGACCCCCGATCGACCAGTCATCCGCGGCACAGCCCAGAACCCCGACACCTTCTTCCAGGCGCGGGAAGCCTGCAACACCTTCTACAACCAGTGCCCAGGCATCCTGCAGAAGGCGATGGATCAATTCGCCGAGCTCACCGGGCGGCGCTATCGGCTGTTCGACTACCACGGCCATCCGGAAGCCGACCGAGTGCTGGTGCTGATGGGCTCCGGCGCCGAAGCCGCTCACGAAACCGCCGACTGGCTCAATTCGCACGGCGAGAAGGTCGGCGTCCTCAGGGTCCGGCTCTATCGCCCGTTCGCCATCGAAGCCTTCATGCAGGCCCTGCCCTCCTCGGTCGAGAAGCTCTGCGTCCTCGATCGCACGAAGGAACCGGGTGCTCCTGGCGACCCTCTCTATCTGGACGTCGTCACGGCCCTGCACGAGACGGCCACCACCAACGGCAGCCGACCGCAACCGCAGATCGTCGCCGGTCGCTACGGCCTGTCGTCGAAGGAGTTCAACCCGGCCTGTGTCAAGGCGATCTACGACGAGCTCGCCAAGGACCGGCCCAGGAATCACTTCACGATCGGCATCGTGGACGACGTCACCCACACCTCCTTACCCGTAGAGCGCTTCGACATCGAGCCTCCCGAGCGGGTCCGGGCCGTCTTCTTCGGCCTCGGCGCCGACGGCACCGTCTCGGCCAACAAGAACTCCATCAAGATCATCGGTGAGGGGACCGACAACTGGGCGCAAGGCTATTTCGTCTACGACTCGAAGAAGTCGGGCGCCATGACCATCTCCCATCTGCGCTTCGGCAAGGACGAGATCCGCTCCACCTACCTGGTGCAGAAGGCCACGTTCCTGGCCTGCCACCAGTTCAACTTCCTGGAACGCTACGAGGTGTTGGAGTACGCCGCCCCGGGCGCTACGTTCCTGATCAACTCGCCCTACCCGGCCGACAAGGTCTGGAACCACCTGCCGCGCGAAGTGCAGGAGATTCTCATCGAAAAGCAGATCGAGTTCTGGGTGATCGACGGCTACGACGTGGCCCGCGAGACGGGCATGGGCGGCCGCATCAACACCATCATGCAGACCTGCTTCTTCGCCCTGTCCGGTGTGCTGCCCAGGGACGAAGCCATCGCACAGATCAAGAAGGCCATCGAGAAGACCTACGGCAAGAAGGGCCAGGTCCTGGTCGAGAAGAACTTCGCGGCGGTAGACGCCGCCCTGGATCATCTGCATCAGGTCGAGGTGCCTACGGCCGTCACCTCTGATTTCAGCCGGCCGCCGATGGTCTCGGCAGAGGCGCCGGACTTCGTCCAGAAAGTGACCTCGCTGATGATGGCCAACAAGGGCGACCTGCTGCCGGTCTCGGCCTTCCCGCCGGACGGCACCTGGCCCACGGCCACCACGCAGTGGGAGAAGCGCGACATCGCCCTCGAGATTCCGATCTGGGATCCGGGCGTCTGCATCCAGTGCAACCAGTGCGCCATGGTCTGCCCGCACGCCGCCATTCGGGCCAAGGTCTACGACGAGACCGACTTGGAAGGTTCTCCCGAGAGCTTCCGCTCGGTGGACTACAAGGCCCCGGACTTCAAGGGCATGAAGTACACCATCCAGGTGGCGCCGGAGGACTGCACCGGCTGCACGCTCTGCGTCGAGGTCTGCCCGGCCAAAGACAAGGCCAGCCCGCGCCGCAAGGCCATCAACATGGAAGAGCAGCGACCCGTCCGGGACCGCGAGAAGGACAACTACGGTTTCTTCCTGGATATCCCAGAGCTCGATCGCAGCCGCATCCAGCGCTTCGACACCAAGGGGTCCCAGTTCCTGCAACCGCTGTTCGAGTACTCGGGTGCCTGTGCCGGCTGTGGAGAGACCCCATACGTCAAACTCCTCACCCAGCTCTACGGAGACCGTCTGCTGATCGCCAACGCCACCGGTTGCTCGTCGATCTACGGCGGCAACCTGCCCACCACGCCCTACGCCGTCGATGGTGACGGCCGTGGACCGGCCTGGGCCAATTCGCTCTTCGAGGACAACGCGGAGTTCGGCCTCGGCTTCCGCATGTCCGTCGACAGCCTCAGCCAGCAGGCGCTCAATCTACTCGGCAAGCTCGGCTCCCAGCTGGGGGACGATCTGGTGACCGCGATCCTCGAGGCCGATCAGTCCACCGAGGCCGGCATCGCCGAGCAGCGCGAGCGGGTCCAGATCCTGCGCGGCAAGCTCGAGCCCCTGACCGGCATGGAGCCTCGACGCCTGACCACCGTGGCCGACTACCTGGTCAAGAAGAGCGTCTGGATCCTGGGTGGCGACGGTTGGGCCTATGACATCGGCTTCGGCGGTCTGGACCACGTGCTCTCGCTCGAGAAGGACGTCAACATCCTGGTCATGGACACCGAGGTCTACTCCAACACCGGCGGGCAGGCCTCCAAGGCGACCCCGATGGGTGCAGCCGCCAAGTTCGCTTTCGCCGGTAAGAGCACTCCCAAGAAGGCGCTGGGGCTGGAGGCGATGACCTTCCGCAACGTCTATGTCGGCCGCATCGCCTTCGGCGCCAACATGAACCAGACCGTGCAAACGCTGCGCGAGGCCGAGGCCTTCCCGGGCACTTCGATCGTGGTGGCCTACAGCCCGTGCATCGCGCACGGCTACGACTTGTCCAAGAGCGTCGAGCAACAGAAGCGCCTGGTGGGCTCCGGCCTCTGGGCTCTCTACCGCTACGACCCGAGGCGCGCCGAGGAAGGCAAACCGCCGCTGCAGCTCGACTCGAAGGCTCCGAAGCTGAAGGTCAAGGACTTCATGGACCACGAGGCGCGTTTCCGCATGGTCGAGAAGATCGATCCGGACCGCTTCCGTGTCCTTCAAGCAGCCTCACAGAAGCACGCCGAGCAGCGCTGGAGTCTCTACCAGCAGCTGGCCGGCATTTCTGTCAACGAACCCAAACCTGATCCGGCCGAAGAGGCCGAGACCGCATCTTCGTAGGAGAGATTAGCCATGGACCTGTCGACTCGATATCTAGGTTTCGACCTGCCCCACCCCTTCATGCCAGGGGCCTCCCCGATGGTGGACGACATGGACACCGTGAAGCAGCTGGAGGACGCCGGCGCCGCGGCCATCTGCATGAACTCTCTCTTCGAAGAGCAGATTGTGCATGAAGAGGTAGCGGCCTCGCGGCTCACGGAGGATCCTGCCAACTCCTTCGCCGAGGCGCTGTCTTACTTTCCAGAGCCCGACTCCCTCTCCTATGGCCCAGACGAATACCTGAACAAGGTGCGGCGGGTCGTCGAGGCCGTCAACGTGCCGGTCATCGGCTCGCTCAATGGAACCACCAAGGGCCGCTGGTTGGAGTACGCCCGCCTCATCGAGGAGACCGGCGCCGACGCCCTGGAATTGAACGTCTACCACCTGGCCACGGACCCGAACGAGAGCGGTGCCGAGCTCGAGCAGCGCTTCGTCGAGATCATCACCGAGGTCAAGCAACAGATCTCGATCCCGGTGGCGGTCAAGCTCTCCGCCTACTACACCTCGCTGGCCAGCTTCGGCAAGCACCTGGAAGATGCCGGGGCGGACGGCCTGGTGCTCTTCAACCGCTTCTACCAGGCCGACATCGACGTCGAAGAGCTCGAGGTACAACGGACCCTGGTCCTTTCCACCTCATCGGCACTGCTCCTGCGACTGCGCTGGCTGGCGATCCTAACGGGGCAATTGAACTGCTCCTTCGCGGTCAGCGGCGGCGTGCATGGCGAGATCGACGCGGTCAAGGCGATCATGACCGGTGCCGATGCCGTGCAAATGGTCTCGGCCCTGCTCAGGCACGGCCCCGACTACCTGCGCATCGTGCGCCGCGAGCTGGCCCAGTGGCTCATCGACCACGACTACGACTCCCTGACCCAGGCCAAGGGCTCGATGAACCTGAGCCGCAGCCCCGACCCCGGCGCCTACGAACGCGCCAACTACATGGACATCCTCAAGTCCTGGAAGGCGGAGCTGTAGGGCGGCGCTACTTGCCGCCCGTCCTGGGGCTTGGGTCCTGGGGAACCTACATCCGATGTAAGGGCGGGGCTTGTCCCCGCCCTTGGTGATGTATCGTTGTTGGCGGTGTCTATGAAACGGTTCCTCACCTTCACTATCTCCATCATCCTCCTGGTCCTCTGCTACGCGGCCCTGGATGACATCACGACCGGGAATCAACCGCACTACGTCCTGGAATGGATCTTCGTATCGCTAACTCTCGTTTGGTTCGTCGGCCTCATCGCGTTTAGAATCATCAGGCAGAAAGGAGACCGTTCAGGGTAGACGCTTACCCTGGCACTGTCGTAGTTGGGCATCCGCTCGCCCTTGGCTTGTTGTTATTGGGGCGGGGCTTGCCCTTGGCTTGTTAGTGTAGGGGCGGGGCTTGCCCCCGCCCATTGGAAGCGGCTGGCGCCTCTGCCAGCCGGGGTGGGAGGGGGTGCCAGGCGCCCCTGCCGGCCGTCAGTGTGACCTTCTCTTGTCCCGGAGACTCTACGAAATGCACAGAGCCATCTTTCTCTTTGCTTGTCTTCTACTCATCCCGCTGGTCTCCTTCGCCCAGGATGCGCCTGGGCCGGCTACACCGCACCTCGAGCGCCTGGAGATCTCTATCTGGCCGGAGTACGACCAACCCTCCGTGCTCGTAATGCTGCGGGGCTTTCTGTCACCGGACACACCGCTTCCCACTTCGGTGCCTCTCCCCATCCCGACCGCGGCAGGCAGTCCCAGCGCCGTAGCCAAGCGATTCCCAGGTGGCGGTCTACTCGTCGCCCAATCGATGCTCGAGCCAGGAGAGGAGATGAGCACCGTCTACATCTCCACCGACGCACCCGAGATTCGCCTCGAGTACTACGTGCCTCTCGACGTCAGCACCGAGAAACGCCACTACCACTTACAATGGCCAGGGGGCCTGGAGATCGACCGCGTTGTCTTCGAGGTGCTGCAGCCGATTGGAGCCACCGGTTTCACGGTACAGCCCGCCAGTGCAGCGCCGGCTCTCGCCAATGACGGTCTCATCTATCAGCGCGAGGATCTGGGCCCTGCCGGGGCCGAGCTTTCCTTCACGATCGAGGTCGACTACAACAAGTCCACACCGACTCTCACCGCCAGCGCACTCCAGCCGACCGCACAACAGCCCCCGCCCGCAGGAGCCCAGGCACCGATGCCGGCACAACCCGGTGCCGGAGCTGCGTCGACCCAAGCCGGTCCCCCACCGTCAGAGGGTATCTCCCCGTGGCTGGTTCCTGGCCTGATCGTCATCGGAGTCGGCATCCTGCTGGTCTTCATGGCGCTCAAGGGCAAGAAGGCGGGCTGAGGAAAGGGCGCAGGCAACTGGAAGCAGCGGCATGACCTCTCAGGAACCAGAGGGACCCGTCGACCGAAAAGTCGAATCCGGGGTGCCCGGGGCCGAGTCCGGAGTCTCCGAAGCCGGTGCAGCCGGCGGCGAGATCCCTGAGATCGATATCTCCGATCACACAGAAGAGATCTTGCCCAAGCCGGGCAAGCGGGCCCGATTCCGAACCTTCATGGCCCGCCGAGGCCGCTTTTGGCTGGTCACCCTACCTCTGCATGTTTTCGCCTTCTGGGTTCTCTACATCGCGACGGCCCGCATCACGGAAATCGAGGTTGCGGGGCTCGCACGTGAGTCAGCACAGCAAAGACTGAGTGCTGCTACTCGGCAGTTGAATCAGATCGCAGTAGCCCACACTGGCTCCGGCACGCTGCGCCACATGTTCGAAGCAGTTCTGGCTGAGCACTATGTCGTCGGGCTCAGACTGCTCCTCCCCGATGGAAGGTCTATCGGCTCGGACCCACTGGTCACCGAGCAGGAGCGTGACGCGATTCTGAGCCTCCTACCGAGCCCTCAGTTGGAGCGGGTCTGGCTAAGTGAGGAAGATGGTAAGGAGCTGATCCGCGGGCTAAGTAAGGTCATCGCAACCGAAGAGTGTGTACGCTGCCACGCCGCCGGCGAGACCCTGGCCGTCGCTTCGATGAGCATGGATGTCACGAAATCTCTCAGAGATGTACGGAACCACTCCCGCCGCAATCTCGCTCTCCTGATCCTAGCCTGGGCCGCCGCCCTGGGTGGGATCAACGCTCTAGTTCGCCGATCCGTGCAACGCTTTTCCAGTAAGTTCGAAGAGGAGCTGGCCGCCGCCGAGTCGGGAGAGGGACCCGCATCCGGTGCCCACAGGCTGGTTCTCGACCCGCACTCCGCTGAGCTACAAAAGTCGCTGCAGCAGTTCCTGCGTCGGCAGCGGCAACGGCAAGCCGAGGTCGCCACCAAGCTGGCCCACACCGACCAGCTGGCGAGCCTCGGTCGCCTGGCGGCGGGCCTGGCGCATGAGATCAAGAACCCGCTGGCCGGTATTCAAGGCGCTCTGGAGATCCTCCGGGAAGACCCGTCGGAGAGCGAATCTAACAAAGAGCTCTTCGACGAAATGCTCAGCGAGCTGAAGCGGGTCAATGGAACGCTGCGCAGCCTGCTGGGCTCGGCACGCCCTGGGCCCGCTCGCCTGGCGACCACAGACCTCAACAAGCTCCTCGACGAGGTTCGAATCCTCATGGCCCCAGGCCTGAGGCGGCAGAATGTCGCACTCGAGCTGGATCTAACGAACGGCCCCCTGGAGGCCCAGGTCGACGGCTCGAAGATTCGGCAGGTCCTCCTCAACCTCATCCAGAATGCCGCCGAAGCCATGGAGGACGGCGGGACCGTCACGGTTCGTGCCAGCGACTTCCCAGAAGGCGGCGGCATCGTGCTGGCGGTGCAAGACGACGGCCCCGGCATCCCACCCGAACAACTCAAGCGTGTCTTCGAGCCCTTCTTCTCCACCAAGTTCTCAGGGACAGGCCTCGGGCTGGCCATCGCCCGCAGCCTGGTCGAGCAGCACGGTGGTACGCTGCAGGTCGATTCCGAGGTCGGCAGGGGCACGAACTTCTATCTGATTCTCCCTGGGGAAGAGACTGAGGAGCCGCCCCCGAGTGGCCGAAGAGCCTGAATCCCCGAACGAAGAACCCGAAAGCTAGACTGCAATGGCCCTGATCCTGATTGTCGAAGACGAGAAGCTCCTGCGCTGGGCCCTGACCGAGCAGCTCAAGCGCGTCGGCCACGACGTCCACGATGCCCGAAAACCTGGCCACTGCGAGGGAGCACCTCGACGACCACCAACCCGACGTCCTACTGCTGGACATCTCCCTGCCCGACGGCAACGGCCTCGACTTCTTCGAGCGCAATCTCCGCCGCCTCGAGGACACGGTAGTCATCGTCATGACAGCGGTCGGCCAGATCGAAGAAGCCGTCCGCGCCATGAAGCTCGGCGCCATCGACTTCCTGGGCAAGCCCGTGGACCAGGCCGATCTGGTGAAGCTCATCGAGAAGTCCCTGACCATCCGCAGCGAGCACTTGGAGGTCCAGGCGGCCCGCCAGACCCGGGAGCGCGAGATCCAAGTCGACATCGTGTCGGAATCCGATGCCTGCAACCGCGTCCTCGAGGTCGTCAACGAGGTCGCCCGATCCGACATCGACACCATTCTGATCGAAGGGGAGAGCGGCACCGGCAAGAACGTCCTCGCCCGGCTATATCCACGCTCTCGCCCATCGCCACAAGAAGCAGATCCTCGAGATCAGCTGCGCGGCGCTGCCCGACACCCTCATCGAAAGCGAGCTCCTTGGCCACGAGCGCGGCGCCTTCACCGACGCCAAGGAGACCCGCAAGGGCGCCTTCGAGCTGGTCGATGGCGGCACCGTCGTCCTCGACGAGATCGGCGAGCTCAAGCTGGAGCTCCAGGCCAAGCTGCTGCACGTGCTCGAAGAAAGGAGGCTGCGCCGGGTCGGTGGCTCTCGGGAGATCCAGGTCGACGTGCGAGTCATCGGCCTGACCAACCGGGACCTGGCCTCCATGGTCCGAGAGGGCACCTTCCGGCAGGACCTCTTCTACCGCCTGAGCATCTTCCCTATCCGGGTGCCACCTCTGCGCGAGAGGCCGGAGGACATCCTGCCCCTCGCCAATCACTTCCTGGAGACTCTCCAGCCCAAGATGGGCCGCAAATTCAAGGGCTTCAGCCGCGAGTCCGAGAACCTCCTCCTCTCCTACTCCTGGCCTGGCAACGTTCGGGAGCTGCGCAATGTCGTCGAGCGCGCCATGATCCTCGAGAAATCGCCCTGGATCGAGCCGTCAGCTCTGGTTCTCAACGAGCTGGGCATGGACCCGACCGGCGCCGGCGGCAGCATGTCGCAGGCGTCGGAAGCCCCGATCGTCCCCCTCGAAGAGATGGAGCGCCAACTCGTCACCCGCGCCATGGCCGCCACCGGCGACAACCAGACCCGCGCCGCCGAGCTCTTGGGCGTCACCCGCGACCAGCTCCGCTACCGCCTCAAGAAATTCGATCTCGGCAGCTAGCTCCACCTACCTGATCGGGTGGGCGGAATCCACCCCCGAGGGTATTGGCCCATCCTCGAAAGATCTGCTAGAGACCACATAGACTGCTCCCGCTGGTAGAGGATCGGCTCCGATGGAGACCCGAACGATGAATAGACGCCCTTGGACATGGATCGCCGTCGCGGCCATCATTCTGGCCACTGTCGCAAGCCTCGCGAGCCCGGGTCGTTCCGACCAGGCCAGAGGGTCAACAGTGGCAGCACCATAACTCCCAACGACACCCAGCCCCTCCCCAACGGGAACTTCGAGCAGGGCGCCAAGGTCTGGACCGAGTCTTCAGTCCAGGGACTGGACCTGATCCGAGACCTCAGAACGCTGTCCATCACAGCCCACAGCGGCAACTGGGGGGCCGTTCTCGGGATCGCCAACAACGAACTTGCTTCCATCGAGCAGAGCATCATGGTCCCTGCCGGCTCACCGAGCCTCAAGTATTGGTTCCAGGTTGGTTCCGTGGATTCCCACCTGGGATTCGACTTCGCGCGGCTGCTTGTCAACGGCGTCGAGGTCGACGAGTTCCAATTGCACGCGGGGATCAACACATCGATCTGGACCCTTCGCACTGTCGACATCGCTCCCTATGCCGGCCAGACCGTAAATCTCCAGCTGCAGGTCGAAACAGATATCGCCGACGCAAGCACGCTGATCGTCGATGATGTCTTCTTCGACTTCGACCCAACGAGCAACTCGATCTTCCAGGACGGATTCGAGACCGGCGATACCTCCAACTGGTCCCCGCAGATACCCTGACCTCAGTCCACCGCGGAAAGAGGTATTCGAGCTCACGCTCGACAAGGGAATGAGCACTCCTGGTACCGGGCTCGGCCCATTGCCCGAACCAGAGACCCTCTTGACGCGCGTTCCATCCCTCAGTCAGCGCTCCCTCAACGAGGGTCACAATGGGTTGCGCCCACCCACATCGCTTCCTAAGCCCTTGGAACGATATTTGCACGAGTATCAATAGGTCTCTAGCGCCACGGGAGGGAGTTATGCGATTCCTCGTTCTGGATGGTAGCCATCTTCTGGTTTCCCTGATTCAGAGAATTCTGGATGGGAAGATCGAGTTGGAGGAAGTCGCGACCTTCGACGCCGCACTGAAGGCGCTCGAAAGCAGACCTCCCGAAGCCGTGATCGCCAACATCGGCCCCGACGGGCTACCCTGGAGACAGTTCCAGGACGTCTGCCAGGGCCACTCGCCAAAAATACCCGTGCTGTTTGAATCCTGCGTCTTCCGCAGCGCCGAGGAGGCCGGCCTGGGGCCCTTGAATCACTCCTGTTTTTTCATCGAGAAGCCCTACCATACCTCCGATCTTCGAGAACAGCTCGAGCTACTCGTGCGCTGCAGCGAGCACCAGGCCAACAGCGACAAACCGCCTCAAGCTTGAGTCGAACTCTTCTGATCCGATCCTTCTGGGCCCGGCTGACCCGGTCGGACTCGAATCCGCATCCTCCCTATTTGGGCCCTAGTCCTCACTTCAGTGCTTGTGAAAAATTTCACAATGTCAGCCCCAAAGTGGGGAATATTCCCCACCAGGGAACCCGACGACCGTACTCTTACCGCCGTAGACGACTGCAGAATCCACCGCCACCAAGATCCTACTCGCGTGGCATCGAGAGCCTTGGCGACCTAAGTCGAAGGAATTGGGGACTTTATTTCCATGCACAGCTATCTATCTGTCCAAGAGGCCCTTCTGCTGCCCTGCGCGCCTCGACCTGGCACGCCCCTTGCTGTATAGACCCTCGAATGGGAATTGCAACTACACAAACCAACCGTTATAGAACGGTTAATCAACAAAGGAGAAGCGAAATGAAACAAACCCTGTTACTACTGGCCGCCGTAGCGATCCTGGCCGCGCCCGCCCTCGCCTTCCATGATGGCGGCGTCGCAGAATGCTCCGGTTGCCACAGCATGCACAGCGCAGAGAGCGCGAGCTTCCTGTTGGTCGCTACCGACCAGAGCTCGACCTGCCTGTCCTGCCACGAGAGCGCGGGCGATACCGGCCCGACCCGCTACCACATCAGCACGCCGGCCGCTGAGCTGACGAATGACACAGACATCGTCGTCCAGCGCACACCGGGTGGTGACTTCGGCTGGCTGCGTCAGGATCTCACCGCCACCGCTACCTACTACGCTCCGATCACCAACGATGGCGAAACGCGCGGCCACAACATCATCGCTGCCGACAACGCCTACGTCGCTGACACGACGAATCTAACGGCACCTGGCGGCACGATGGCATCCAGCCAGCTCGGTTGCCAGAGCTGCCACGATCCGCATGGTGGCGGGCGCATTGACTCCACCGGAACGGTCATCTTCCCGACGATCGGCACGACCTTCCCGCCGATCGTGGACTCGGGATCCTACGGTGCGATTCCTGCGGCCGGCTCTGCTGTCGGCACCTACCGTCTCCTCGGCGCTAACGGCTACCAGGCCTCTGGCGTTCCGGCGGCTTTCCCTGGCGCCCCCGCAGCAGTCGTGCCTGACGACTACAATCGCAACGAGTCGCCCAATCCGACTCGCGTTGCCTACGGCTTCGCAAACGGCGGTACCACAGGGTTCGCGTCGTGGGGCAAGTGGTGCGCCACCTGCCACACCGGCATGCACACCGACACTCCAGGCGCTCCTGGCGGCACGGTCCATCCTGTCGATGACACTCTGGGCAACGAAGCCAACAACTACAACGCCTATGTCAAGACCGGTGACCTGACGGGTAACGTGGCCGATTCCTTCACCTCGCTGGTGCCGTTCTCGACCAGCACGACGGATATCGCTACGCTGGCCGCGCTGGCCAACAACGACGGTACTGTTCTGACCGGCCCTGCTGGTGGCGACCGCATGAATTGCATGACCTGCCACCGGGCCCATGCAGGCGGTTGGAAGTACATCCTCCGCTGGAACGGCGAGGCAGAGTTCCTGACCCTCGGCGACCCAGCTACGCCGGTCTATCCGGGTGTCAACGCTGGCCTCGGCAACCAGGGTCAGTTCAACCGCGGCTACACCGTCGGTCAGATGGCAGCGACCTACTACGGCCGGCCGCCACAGCAGGAGTTCGCTGGACACCAGCGCGTGCTCTGCAACAAGTGCCATCTCAAGGACTAATCGAACACGTGCACTGATCGTAGAGCTCAACCAGAGTTCTCGAAGGGGCTGGCTGAAAAGCCAGCCCCTCTTTTTGCCTTCGCTCGGAGCCCATACCCAATCGGCGCCCGATCGTGGTACTCCAGCACGTCGTGCCAAATTGAGCCAGAGTGCCGATTCCTGTAGAGTTCCGCAGCGCCGCTCGTGCAGAACTGGACAGCGGCGTGCCTGGCACTCGATGCGCTTCACCACGACCATTCGACTCGCAATCTGCCTCGGCCTGGCCGCCTCGGGAGCCCTGTCCGGGGCTCCGGAGGTCACGGTAGCCTACCTTTACAACCTCTCCGATTTCAGCGGTATGGTCCCGTACAGCGACGTCATTCTCCACATCGACCGCCAACGCGATGAAATCTACGGCTCGCTGGGCAACTCTGTCCGGATCTTCAGTAGTACCGGAATGGAGGTCTATCGTTTCGAAGTCGATCTTGCATTGGGGCAGATCCTCGATCTCGTGGTCGAGGACTCGGGCGACCTTCTGCTTCTAACCTACGAGCCCATGGAAACAGCGCTCCAGACACCGGACGAGACAAGGCAGTGGTGGCTCTCCCGCTGCGACTATCGCGGCACCCCGATCGAACGCCTGGAAGTGACCGGTCTGCCGGCAGAGCTCGAGGACTTCGGACCCAACGCTCTCTTCTATCGAGATGGACTCGTAACTCTTGCCAGCAGAAGTCAACATCAGGTGGTGACGGTGGATGGATCAGGAGCCTACCAACAGAGTCATGATCTGGCACAACTGGCGAAACTCGAGGATCCGGCCAGCGAAGAGATCTTCGGTCTCGATATCGACCCCGCGGGGAACATCCTCTTCACGATCCCGACCAATTTCAAGGCCTATGTCGTGTCGCCTGATGGTGAGCTGCGACAGTTCGGCATGGCCGGCTCAGCGCCCGGCAAGTTCGGCATTGTCTCCGGCATCATCGCCGACGACCACGGCAATATCCTGATCGCCGACAAGCTCCGCAATGTCGTGATGGTGTTCGACAAGACCCTGCGGTTCCTGACCGAATTCTCCAAGGCGAGGGACCGTCTGTTGGCCCGCCCTACAGACCTCGTCATGGGAGAAGAGGGAAAGTTCTACGTCACCCAAGCCCGGGGCCAGGGCGTCGCGGTCTTTCGTCTGACTCCGATGGACCCAACCCCCGCCGATCAACTTTCCGAGGAGAGGTAGTGGGCCTTTTCGAAGGGCCTACCAGCAACATTCGACGATGCGTCACAAAGTCATTTCGGTAGTGCTCGTTTGTCTTGTGTTCAGCGCTGTCGCCAGCCCTGAGCTCGGGGCTGCCCCGCGGCCGCTCGAAGTCGATGGAGCCCTGTACCTGTATCTGGAGCCTTTTGTTGCCGAAGCCACTCAACTGGACTTCCGGATCCTCGAGCTCGAGGCCAGAAATGCCGCTGGTGAGACCTTCACGCTGCCGATCTTCCTCCGGGAGATTCGTGGGGCGGAGCAGCTCCGGCAGCGTGCCCTCTCCTCTTCCGTGCTCCCCCCGGGCCAGTACAGTGGCCTGAGCATGACGATCGGGGCCGCCAGCCTCGAATCTCAGGGCGAGAAGATCGCACTGCCGCCACCCTCGGAGCCCATTTCCATTACAGTGCCTTTTCGAGTGGACAGAAAGCAGGCAACGGTCCTCAGCCTGACACTCGACCCGCGGGCCTCGGTCAGGGGGACCGACCTCTTCACTCCAGTCTTCCGAAGCCAGACCCCGCCCCGACCCGCGAGCGGCCTGCTGGCCCTCGTCTCGAATCGCGAGGCCAACACCGTCACCCTGTTCGACAAGGTCTCTGGCAGGGTGGTCGGCGTCATTCCTACCGGTAGAGAGCCGTCTGCGATCGCCCTGGACTCGAGACGAAGCCGAGCCTATGTCGCCTTACCAGGCGACGACACTGTCCTCGAGATCGGGCTGCTGGAGTTCCGCTCACTCAGCACGCTGCGACTGCGCGGCGGGGATCAGCCTGTGGGCCTGGCCCTCACCCCCGACGGAGCCACCCTCCTAGCTGCCGATCACGGTTCACGCACCCTGAGCTTCATCGATCCGCTCTCCATGGTCGAAACCGACCGCATCACGGTCGGCGACCAGCCCGAGGCCGTCCTGATGGATGGCGCCGGACAGCGAGCCTACGTCTTCAATACCGGGTCCGCCACCATTACAGCCATCGATGTCAGCCGGCGATCGCTGGTCGGCACCATCGCCACCGATCCCGGCCCCTTCTGGGGCCAACTCGACCGACTCGGGGGCTCACTCTATGTCGCCCATCGGCACTCGCCCTATGTCTCCGTGGTCGACCCGGAGACCCTGGTCGTCAGAAACAAGGTCTACGTCGGGCCGCGGGTGACAGCTCTGAAGGTCAACCCCCAAACCGACTACCTCTATCTGAGTCGCCAGGGTTCTGGCGAGATCGAGATCTTCGATCCCTTTTCCCTGCTGCCGATCGACTCGATTTCGGTCGATGCAACGCCGAGTTTCCTGTCCTTCGATGGGGAACAGAACGCCCTCTTCGTCGTCCTGGCCGAGCTCCGAGAAGTCCGCTCCATCGAGGTCGTAGGCAAGAGCACCAAGACACGCACCGCTGTGGATGCAGCACCGTTTTGGCTGGCGTTGACGGGCGACTAGGAGGCGCGGGGAACGAGCTAGTGACCAAATCTGGGCGCACAGGCTCCTCACCGACCACCGTCTCCGGTCTTTCCGGGTAGGTGCCACCCCGGCGGGGGGGGGGCGCCTACCACCCCGCGGCATGTGGCTATCGAGGGCCCAGGCAGACAAGATAGCCTTGAAGTTTCAGGGTTGTGGTCTTCCCTCTGAGAGCTGGAAGCAACCCGACAGCGGCCCCCTCCGGTTGCGATCGGGCCGGGAGTCTCAGCACCGCTCAGAAGATCTCGATGGATAGCCTCCTGTGAACCGCCACCAATTGACAGTTCGTTTGGGTACCAGGGGACTGGTGCGGCCAGCCCTGACGTTGATATTGCTAGCCATCGTCGGCCAGACAGCTCCCCGGGCGCAACAACTCGACGGCTACGTCGAGTTGGGAGCCGACCGGTCTAACAGACAGGACCAGCTGGTCGGGTCTCCCCCCTCCGACATTCGTCGACTCAACCTGTTGCAGCGCTACAGCCTCAACGTGAACTGGACCCTGTATCCCAACCTGCGACTACTGGTTGGAGGCCTTTTCGAGCAGAACGACGGCCAGGATGCCGGCGGTGGAGACCCCCTACCAGACACCCAAAGGCAGAGGCTTCAACCCTACTTGAGACTGACACTCAATACTCCGTTGTACGACGCCTACCTTGGCTACGTACGCCTCGACGATCGCGTCGAAACCGCCGGCCTGTCGCTGAAAGAAGTGCAGGAGACCTTCGACGCGGTCTTCGGCTGGACGCCCGAGCGGTACCCGGAATGGCGACTCCGACTGGTGCATAGGAAAGCCTACGACTCGCAGAGGGAGCGTCAGGATACCACCCAGGACGTGGCCGACCTCACCATGGAATACGAGCTCTACGATTCACTCCAGTTCTACTACCGCGGCGGCGTCGAACAGAGGGCCGATCAACTGGAGCAGGTCGATACGGAGCGCTTCAGCAATACCGGCCGAGTCACCTATTTCGATCGACGTTGGCGCGACCGTCTGCATTTCCTGGCCGAGTACAACGTCAACCATCAGAATCTGACGACGATCTCGGAAGGCGTGGGTGGCGAAGTCATCGTACCTGTGCCGGCTTTCTCTGGGCTATCCGCCAACACCGAGTTTCCGAGCAATGTAGTCTTGGAGCCCAATCCGGCACTCATCGACGGCAATCTGCAAGCTTCAGCCGGGATTGATCTGGGGCTCCCGCCGCCGGGGGGTGACGACAGTCCCCGCAACCTCGGCCTGGATCTGGACACGCCCAAGACGGTCGACACACTCCGAGTATGGGTGGATCGCGAGCTGCCGCCAGAGGTGGCCGGCTTCTTCACGTGGGATATCTACACCAGCATCGACAACCGGCGCTGGGACTTCCAGGCCACAATCCCCCGGGCCCCCTTCGGAGGTCCCCTGGATCCCCGCTTCGAGCTGCGCTTCGGCGATGTCTCCCAACGCTACATCAAGGTCGTGGTGAGGCCGCTCGACCTGACCGCTCCCCTGCCCGGAGAGTTTCGCAACATCTTTGTCACCGAGCTCGAAGCCTTCGAGAGGACCTCATCCACCGAGATCGAGAGGGAGACCTCTCAAACCAACCATCGGTTCAACACCAGCCTGCGCACCCAGTTGCTGGAAAACCGGTTCTTCTACTACGAGTTCGCTTATGCCGCGCGCAAGACCGACGATTTCGAAGCCACCTGGGAAATGTCGAACGGACTCTCGTTTCGCCAGGAGATCAACCCCACCTATACGGTCTCTGCGCGCGCCGCGCGCCAAGATGGGCGAGAATCGAACGGAGATCGCACGACCTACCCCTATTCGGCATCGCTCCGCGCCGCCTGGCTTCCGACGCTGCAGCAGACCCTCGTGTTCAGCGGCAGGGAAGGTGAGTTCGAGGGGCTCAGCGGCACGGAAGGTGAGTTCGAGGGCCTTTCCACCAGCGACAAGTCGCTGTTCCTGCTAACCTACGCCGAGCTCTACAAGGGTGTGCGAGTCGATGTCGGCGTCGGTGCGACCACTGCTGAGCGACCAGACGGACTCCAGATCGACGGCACCCAGGTCAACGCCAACGCCACCCTGATCCCGCACCGCACCTTGGCGGTGAATCTGCAGTACCTACTGCGAAACGACCAGGAAAAGGGCGGCGATATCGATGGCAGCCGCGATCGAGACAAGAGCCTCGGCCGCATCAGCCTGACCTTTACTCCATTTCCGGCTGTCTATCTATTCGGTGGTTATCGCCTCCAAACAGAGACCGACACCGACGACCGGACATTCACCGACTGGGCAGTCAGCTGGTCGCCGTTCCCCAACGGAAACCTGCAATTGAGCATCAACTACAACGAGACCTATCGATCCGAGTTCGATACGGTCTTCAAGCTGTTCACTCCACGGGTCCGGTGGAACATCACCAGCCGCTGGTATATCCAGGCGTCCTATCAACGATCCGAGACCGATTCGGAGTTCGAGCTCGGCAACTCCGATATATTGAGATTCGGCACCAGAATCATCTTCTAGGGTGAGACAGACAGCGCCCGATTGCCGAAGGAGCCTAGCCATGAACCACAGAATCCTGCCACTCATCCTAGCGACCGTTGCCCTGATCAGCCTGTGGGGCTGCTCATCGCAGCCCGCCGCACAGTCGACGTTCCACGACCCCAATATGGACTTCGGGCTGGTTCGTTCGGTAGCGGTCATGCCCTTCGTCGATCTGACCGCGACTGGGAACGCGGGAGAGAGAGTCCGCGACGTGTTCATGACGATGCTACAAGCCACCGTGGAGGTCTATGTCATTCCACCGGGTGAAGTGGCGAGGTCGATCTCGAGAATCCAGCCGGAAAACCCGACAGAACCGACCAGCGAGGAGGCCATCCGTTTGGCCGAGAACCTCGAGGCCGACGTTCTGATCACCGGAACCGTGCTCGAGTACGGCGAAGTCCGCTCGGGCGTGGCGGCCGCGACCGTATGCTCGCTCAGCGTCAGGATGCTCGAAGGCCAGACCGGTCTCTCCGTCTGGAGCGCTTCGGCTTCGCGCGGTGGGGTCGGCGCCTCGGAGCGACTCCTCGGAGGCGGAGGCCAGCCCATGAACATCGTCACCACCGAGGCGGTCAAGGCGGTCATCGACCAGCTTGTGCAATAGACCCCTGGATTCGATGAGCTCCCTGCGAGACAGACCTACCCTTCGGAGTGTCAGGCGGCTCCTGGCCTTGGCAATGGTGGCCAGTGCCATGCCAGCTGCCCCGACGCAGGCGCAGATCGAGCCTGTGGCTGAAGGAGGGCCGGAGACCGGACCGGTCCTGCAGCCTTCGGCAGTCTACGCAGCTCCCTCCGCAGAATCGATCGCCATGCTGCCGATCTGGGATCGGAGTCGGCGGTCAGCCCCGATCGACAAGATCCAGGCGATGCTCGCCATAAAGCTCGGATTTCGGGGCTACGAGATCCTCGATCGTGAAGTCGTGGAGCTTTTCATGCGCCGGCACCGGATTCGCTTCACGGGGGGCATCAATGGAGTACTGGCCCAGTCCTTCCAGACCGAGATCGGCGCCAAGGGGGTCCTCATTACGTCTGTCGACCTGTACCAGGAAGCCAACCCTCCCAAGCTGGCCCTCACCTCCAGACTCGTCACGACGGCGGCAGAACCGAGAATCCTCTGGATGGACAGCGCAGTTCGAACCGGAGACGAATCCCCAGGTCTTCTGGGCCTTGGCATCATCAACGGCTTCGATGAGATCCTGGATAAAGTCACGACTCAGCTCGCCGACGCCTTTGCAGGCTTGGAGTCCTCCCAAGCGGTCAGCAATAGGCAAAAGGGAAGAGGTCGGGTCAAGGGCTCCCGCCGTTTTCGACCCAGGGTCTACTTTGCCGCGCCTGAGTTTCCAGACGTTCGTAGACAGGCCGAGCGGGTGGCGGTGCTCCCTTTTTCCAACGACAGCTCGACACACTATGCCGGGGAGATCTTGACCGACCAGGTCATTCGACACCTGGTCCGGCTGGGAGCTGATATCATCGAACCGGGCGTCGTCCGGCAGGTGCTCCTGGAGACGCGCCAGATCTACACTGAAGGTCCTTCGTCGTCCGACACCGATATCCTTCGCATCGATATGAAAGCCGATCTCGCACTCTTCGGCGAGGTGGATCGATACCTCGAAACGGGCCCCGGAACTCCCTATCCGGTCGTGGACTTCTCCTTTCGAGCCGTCGACACCCGGACCGAACAGGCGATCTGGTCGTCCATCAGCTTCAGCAAAGGCAGTGATGGAGTGTTCTTCTTCGATGCGCGGAGCATTCCTACAGCTCAGGATCTGGCATCCCGGATGAGCCGAGCACTGATCCACGTCGTCTCGAAATAGGGATCTCATTCGCGATGTTCACTGCCGCTCAGCAATCACACTCCGGTTACGCTCGCCATCCGGCGAGCCGAGCCACCCGCAAGGGTGGTTAGGCCAGCTACCCAACAGAGTATGGCTGACAGACTGTATCCGGTACAGAATTCCCGAGGTTTGGAGGAATCGATCTTGACAATAGCCAGCCGCAAGAAACTACCCCTGATACTAGGCGCGATCGCCTGTTGCGCGGCAACAGTTGGCTCGGCCGGGGCTCAGCCGATCGAAGCTCCCGATCAGGAGCCCCTGGCCAGGGTCAATGGCGAGCCCATCACGCTCGACGACTTCCTGCGTCAAGTCAGCTCTTTCCACGTCGACCTCGGCGAGGCGAGTCAAAAGGTCCAGCGCCCCGATGCTGCGGCGCTGTTGGACAGGGTGATCAACTCCACACTCATGATGCAAGAAGCCGAGGCCATCGGCTTGGGCGAGCTGCCAGAGGTCATCAACAGGCTGCAGGAGGGGCGCCTGGACCTCCTTCGGCAGAGGATCGCTCAAGCGGCGGTCCAAGACATCGTTACAGGTGATCCGGAAGTCGCGCAGCAGCTGTATCGTGATGCCGTTCGCGAAGTGAAAGTCCAATCTGTCCTCTTCCAGGATGCCGAGGATGCAAGTTACTTCGAGGCGGCCATTCGGGGGGGCGGTGACTTCGAGGCCCAGGCGAAGAGGATGGTACAGCAGGGCAAGGCGCAGGTATCCATGGGTGATGACTACCTCAAAGCCGCCGAGATGTGGCCTTCAGTGACTGAGGCCCTGACCCAGATGGAAGCAGGAGAAATCAGCGCGCCAATTCCGATCACTGGCGGCCTCGCCGTCGTGAAGCTGCTCGACTCTCGCATTCCTGAAGATGCCGAGGCCCGCGCCGAAGCGGAAGGTCAGGCCCTGACAATCCGTCAGATGGAACGACTTCGCGACTACACCGAAGAAATGCGAGGCCGCTACATCACCGCGGATCGGGAGCTGGCAGAAAGCCTCGACTTCGACAGTGCAGGCAGTGCCGGGTTGGAGGACTTTCGCAACGATCAGAGGGTACTGGCCGAGGTCGATGGCGGTGAACCGATCACGGTGGCTGAACTGACCAGGACCATCGAACAAGAGCTCTTCCATGGCATGGAGCGAGCCCTCGAGCAGCAGAGGGTCAACGACGAGGTCCTCGGGGTTCTCGATCGCCTGACGCTGGAGAGATCCGCCGAGCTGGAGGCAGAAAGGCTGGGAATCTTGGATTCGAGCGAATTCCAGTCCTCGGTCGAGGACCTGCGAGAAACCATGATCTTCGCTGCCTTTGTCAGCCGGGTGATCAATCCAGAGATCCGTCTCGATGAAGAAGAGCTCCAGGCCTACTACCAGGACCATCTCTCCGACTACACCGGACCCGAGATGATGCGTATCGACAGCCTGGTCTTCTACGAGAAGGCCGATGCGGAGGCCGCGCTAGAGAAGTTGCGACAGGGCGCGGACATGCAGTGGATGGGCGAGAATGCCAGCGGTCAGATTCCACCCGGTGACGATCAGCCCACCCTGCAATTCAACCGGAGTCTGTTGGCAGTGCCCGGTTTACCCGCCGGAGTCCGGAGTGCGGTCGCTGGCGCAGCAGCCGGTGATTTCCGCTTCTACGGCGAACCCGGAAAACCTTCTTACGCTCTCCACATCATGGAGACCTTCCCAGCCACTCCACAGTCGTTCGATCAGGTCAGGGAGCAGATTGCCAAACAGGCCTTTGGACGAGAGCGACAGGAAGCGATCGATCGCTACGCCGAGGAGTTGCGCAAGGCCTCTGACATCGAGATTCTCGTCACCGACGACAGGCTCCAGCAGCTGCTCGGCCTGAACTCTCAGGAGAACCCATGAACGGAGAAAGAACGACCCGCCTTGGTGTCCTGTTGCTGATCTGGACCGTCTTGGCACTGGGTGCAAGCGATTCGACCCTGGCCCAGAAGCGACGGTCGCTGGGGGGCTCGAAAGACTGCGCCGACTGCCATGCCGAGTTCGAGCAGCAGTACCGCGGAATGAAGAGCCAGCATCCTGGCATGAAGGACGGTAACTGTGAGACCTGTCACCTGAGACACGGCCTCGTGCCCAAGCTGCTATTGAAGAAGCAAGGCAATCAGCTCTGCTACGAGTGCCATGACCAGGAGTCTCTCGGATTGCAGAAGGCCCATGTCCATACCGCCCTTCTCGGCGGCACCGATTGCACTTCGTGCCACAACCCACACGCTTCGCAGGGCCAACACCTTCTGGGCTCCTCGGGAGCCGAGGCCTGCTTCGTCTGTCACGACAGAGCAGACTTCGAACAGCCAGTGGTGCACGAGGTGCTGCGAGACGAGGGGTGTGGTGCGTGTCACAAGGCTCACAGCTCGGACTTTCCCGATCTCCTGACGAGTGCAGCGACCCCCTTGTGCCTCTCTTGCCATGAGGCGAACGACGCCGGGTTTGCAGGATCCCATCAGGGCTATCCTGTCGAGTCGTCCGATTGCGCTCTGTGCCACGATCCTCATTCCGCATCTCAACCCGCCCTACTCAGGGCCAGCGTTCACGCTCCAGTGGCCGAGGCCGCCTGTGACTCCTGCCATGAGGCAGCCGGTTCCTCGACTCCGTTCGAGCTCACCGAGGGCGGTAGCTCCCTCTGTTTCCAGTGCCACGACGAGTCCGGATTGTCCGAGATGGGCTCTGTGATGCATGAGCCCTTCGGCGCCGGCATGTGCGAAGGCTGCCACGACCCCCACGCCGCGGATAGCCCCTCTCTCCTGGCCCGCAAGGGCAATCTGCTCTGTGTCGAGTGCCACTCGGAGCAGGGACAAGAGGTTCTCAATAGTCACGCCGCCCTGACGGACGGCGATGGTTGCCGATCCTGCCACGCACCGCACACCGCGACCCATGAAGGTCTCCTGGTCGAGGAAAGTGCAGCGCTCTGCTCCAGCTGCCACGGCGAGCCGGAGACGGGGCAAGCGGCCGAGCACATGCCCTACGTCGACGGGATGTGCGCTTCGTGCCACAACCCGCACGGCTCGAACTCCGTGGCCATCCTCAATGACCGCCCCGATCGAGTCTGCTTCGAGTGTCACGGAGACGCCGAGCTCAGCTACCAGGTGTCCAATGTTCATCAACCGGTCCTGACCGGCGATTGTGTCGCCTGTCATGCGGCGCATGGTGCCGAAGAGGCGGGCCTGCTCAAGAAGGCCGGCTCGGCCCTTTGTGCCGACTGCCATGCGGATCTGCTGAAGCCGGAAACGGCCGGCACCACCCACTATCCGTTCGAAGACGGGGATTGCCTCGGTTGTCACGACGCCCATGCCAGTAACGAAGTCGGCATGATCGTGAAAGCCGAGGACGAGCTCTGCATCGAATGTCATTCGGATGTCGGTGACGGCATGCAGGAAGCCGCCAGCCAACACGAGCCACTGGCGGCAGGCCAATGCACCGGGTGCCACAATCCGCACAAGTCGAAATCCTCGGCCCTGCTTCTGGCCCAGGGTCCGGACCTTTGTGCCGCCTGCCACGAGGACCTGAAGGCAAGAATGGACTCGGAAGTGGCGCATGACCCGGCGGCCAGGGACTGTCAGAGGTGCCACGAGCCGCACTTCTCTGAGCAGATTCCGCTGTTGAGCAAGGACACCACAACGCTCTGCAGTGAGTGTCACAATCTGGAATCCGACAGTTTCGCTTACGCTCACGTATACATCGACCCGGGGGTCATGAATTGCATGAGCTGTCATGCTCCCCATTCCTCGCAGGATCCCAAGATGTTCAAGGAGGAGGCCCACGCCCCCTTCGCCGCAAGGTCCTGCGAAGACTGCCATTTCGTCGATCAGGAATAGAGGGACTCGAGATGCGCCTACGCTGGAAGATCGTTCTTATCGGCCTGCTGATCCTACCGGCAGCAGCCTTTTCCCAGAATCCGTACCGTTTGAAGACGGGTGCGAAGGGCGCGCTTTGTCTCGACTGCCACGTCACGGTCCAGGAACAGATCAAGTTGCCCTTCGTGCACACACCAGTCAAAGCTGGCGATTGCTCCGATTGCCACAATCCTCATGCGGCGTCGCACGGCCAGCTGCTGGACTCCGATGCGAGCACCATCTGCTCCACCTGTCATTCAGACATCGTTCCTGAAGAGGCGGTGAGCATCCATCAAGCGGTGCTCGAGGGCAACTGTGCTACCTGCCACGATCCCCACGCTTCGCAAAACCCCAAGGTCCTGGTCGCTGGTGGCAATCAACTCTGCTACAGCTGCCACGAGGAGATCGCGGCTACCGTGGAGCAGAGCGAGTTCGGGCACGCTCCAGTGCGGCAGAATTGCCTCACTTGCCACGACCCTCATGCCTCGACCAAGGCCGGGTCTCTGCTGAAACAGGATATGGAAGCTCTGTGCAAGTCCTGTCACAACACCACTCAGGCCTCGTTTTCCCAACAGCACATGGGCTATCCAGTTGCAGACTCGCGCTGCTCTTCCTGTCACGATCCGCACGGCTCGAACAACGGGGGCCTCATGCTGGCCGAGGTTCACGCCCCGCTCACCAACAAGATGTGCAACCAGTGTCACCTGGAAGCTTCCTCGCCCAACGCGCTGGAATTGAAAGCGACAGGCGCACAGCTGTGTCGCGGCTGTCACAGCGATGTCTTGAATGCCGCCTTCAACAAGAACCGGCTCCACTGGCCGGTTGCCGACGAGACCGCCTGCTTGAATTGTCACAATCCCCATGCCTCGAATGAAACGGGATTGCTGATCGCACCGGGCAAGGAGTTGTGCGCCAACTGCCATCAGGACAGCACTGCCCATCTGGGAGAGGATGCCTCGAGACATCAGCCAGTCGAAGATGGTGAGTGCAGCGCCTGCCATGCACCCCACGCGGCGGACAATGTGTTTCTGTCGGACTACGAGAGCGTCGACGAACTGTGTGGCTCCTGTCATGATTGGCGCCAGCACTCCTCCCATCCCCTCGGGGACGAGATCGTGGACCAGCGCAACATGAACCTGACCCTCGATTGCCTGAGTTGCCACCGGTCCCATGGCTCGCCTTTCAAAGCTCTGTCGCATCTCGATCCCGCAGGCGATCTCTGTGTTTCCTGCCACCAGCAGGTTGCGAGGTAACCCCGTAATGCCGAGAAACCAACGAGTTCTCTTCTTAGCTCTGACGCTGGCCGTCGTAACCGCATCGCACTCGCTCGCGCAAACGGTTCGCCTGCGACCCACGAACGCGATCTATGTCGACGCAGTGGGTGCCGCTCTCAACAAGCCCGAGGGAGTAGCTTCCGATGGCAAGTCTGTTCTGGTGGTAGCCGACACCGGCAATCGCCGATTGGTGATTTTCGACCAGCTCAAAGAAGGGTTCAAGCCGCGGGACGAAGTTCGCCTGGCTCAAGTGCCTTTTCCAATCCGGGTCGGTATCGATTCAAAAGGGGAGATTCTGGCGCTGGATGGTAAGTCACATCGCCTGGCCCGCCTGACGGCTGCTGGTGAGTTCAAGAGCTTCGTGGAGGTACCGGTCGATTCCCGGCAGGAGGAGACCATCCTCCGCAGCTTTGCGATCGACAGCCGCGACAATCTCTACCTACTGAATATCTCTGCAGGCAAGATCGTGGTCCTGGATCCCGGAGGCGCCGTCGTGCGTCAGATAGCGTTCCCGCCAGAGGTCGGATTTCTCTCCGATTTGACGGTCACCTCGACAGGCGTCCTCTTCGCCATCGACACCAGCAACAAACAGGTCTTCTCCGCCTCGAAGGACGATGAGATCTTGGCGGCCGTGACTGAGCCCATGACAGAAGATATGGCCTTTCCTACGGCCATCGCCGCGGATACCTGGGGGCATCTGTACCTCGCCGACAAGTCCGGCGGCGGCATCGTCATCGTCGGCCAGAACGGCTCGTTCGAAGGTCGCCAGTCGCAGCTCGGTTGGAGAGAGGGCTTCCTTCGCTATCCCACCGGCCTGGCCACCAGTGGCGACTACCTGTTCGTTGCGGATCGGGGAAATAACCGGGTGCAGCGATTCGAGATCGTCCAGTAGAGGCCCAACAGCTACTTGGCCTGACTGCTGCCCTGTTCTCTACCGACCTTCCAGGCTCCGGAGCCGCTCGAGGTTGGCCCGGTACTCGGGATGGGTGCTATCGAGTCGTACGGCTGTCTCGAAGTGAAGCCCTGCATTCACCAGATCTCCATCTTCAGCAAACAGGATGCCCAGATTGTTGTGGGCATCAGCGAAGTCCGGCGCCAGAGCGAGGGCCTTTTCGTAGTGCTGGATCGCCTCGTCCATCCAGCCCAGTTTCTCGAACAGAATTGCGATGTTGTAGTGAGCCATCACCGACTGGGGGTCGAGCTCCAGGGCTGCACTGAGTTCCAGGATCGCCTGTTTGATATTGCCGCGACCGGCATAGGCGATGCCATTCTGGATCTTGAGGTCGACTCGGGCGGGATCGAGCTCTCGAGCCTTCTCGAGATGCTCGCGCCCGGCGCTCACCTCGCCCCGGCCAATGAGGGAAAACCCGTAGTTCATCTGCACCACGGCACTCTGAGGTGATTTGCTGATCGCGTCCGACCAGAGGCTGAACGCGTCCTTCCATACTACATTCCGGCGAATTGTCGTCACCGAGTAGGCGACGACAACAACGGCAACCATCACGATCAGCAAGCGTCTCCACTGGGGTCGGTTGATGCTGACCCAGGCGAGAAACGCTGCAATCACGATCACAAAGCCGACGGAAGGCAGGTAGAGGTAACGCTCGGCGAAAGCGTTCTCGAGTCCCTGGTTCAGGGCTGACACATGGAATGAAGGTAGCAGAGGTACGACCAGCAGAGTCAATCCGAACAGAGCGGCTCGGCTCTTTCTCCATGCGAGCAAGGCAAGACCCAGAAAGGCGGAAACCACCAATATGGACTTGATCCCGGTAGGCGAGGCCAGGCTCGTAACCGGTCGGAAGATATGCCAGAAGTTGAGATTCAGAGGCAAGACCAGAGCCTCGAGGTAGCGCGAGAACAGGGCCATGACGTTGATCACGTAGTGGTACAACGTGAATGAGGCCTCGGTGCTCACCGGCGCAAAGCCTCCCAAGGCCTGGACTCGCAACACCATGTAGATGGCGATGGCTGCAACGTATGGCACCTGCCGCAGAGCACAGCGACCGAGCGAGAACTTCTCGCGGCGTAAGAAGAGATCGTAGGCGACTAGCACCACCGGTAGTGTGATCGCCGGTTCCTTGCATAAGAGAGCAGCGAAGAACGCGACCGCTGAAGCGATGATAGAGATCCAGGTTTGTCGAGAATTGATATACAGGTACAGCGCCAGCAAGAAGAAGAGACTGAACGAGACATCCGTGACCCCTGCGGCCCAGGCCACGGACTCTGTGTGAATGGGATGAGTCGCGAAAAGCGCTCCAGCAGCCAGAGATGGCATCGCGACCAGCGACTGTTTCCCTTGGTCTGGGTCGGCATGTGGGTCCTGATTTTGAAACGACAACCGCCAGACGATCAGGTACACCAGGACTGACGCCCCTACGTGAAGAGTCACGTTGAGCAGATGAAAGGCCCAGGGCTGCAATCCGAAGAGCAGAAACGTACCCATGTAGAGCAGGAACATCCCGGGTCGGTAATAGCTGGAGACCCGGCCTGCGTGGTCCCAGACGCCTGACGTGAAGATCTCGCCAAGGGCGGTGGGGTCGCGGATCCACGGGTTGTCGACGATCTGCTGCTGATCGTCGACGTGGAGGCCATTGAGCAGGGTATTGGCGTATACCACCAGCGCCAAGAGAGCCACCAAGGCGGCACCAACGACCCGGACAGTTCTCATGGTGCTCCTCCCAAGATCGCCTTCCGACGTTGCTCGAACAAGGCATCGCTCAAGTAGTAGCTACCACCCTCCTCGACAATTCGGCGAGCCTCGTTCCGGTCTCCACTCAGATGGGCGACCCAGGCTCGCGCATCGATCACCGACGGGTCGCCAGGGGCAAGTTGCTCCGCCACTTCCAGGTGTCGTCCGGCCGCCGCAAAGTCAGCCTGTTTCTCCGCCAACAATGCAGCGTACGTCACCAAAGAGAAGAGGTCCTCAGGGTCGATGACAAGAACACCCTGCAGTTGAATCGCGGCGTCCTCGAACCTACCGTTGGCCAGATACTGCGAGGCAAGATGACGTCGAGGAGCGATCAACCTGGGGTTGCGGAGAATCGCATCCTTCATCTCTTGGATCGCCTGCTCAGGCTGCCCAGTGTTCAAGAGGGTGAGCCCGTAGTAGTACCGGACTTCTCCATTCTCGGGGTAGACCTCGGCCGCTTCGCGCATCCGGTCCAGAGCCCACGCAAAATCGCCAGCCAAGAAGGCATTTCCGGCTTCGGTCCAAAGGTAGGAGAGAATCTGGCTGCGAAGGTTCGCGTTCCAGGGCGCAATGGTCAGTGCGGCTTCGAAAGCGGCAGCGACCTCTTCGTGTGGCCTCGCTTGCAACTCCTTCCTCAAACCCAAGAGGAACTCGTACTCTGCCTCGATGGCCGCACTCAATCTCGGGCCCACAGGTCCTGGGAGACGCTGCGCAAGACCATCAGGCCCATCTGCCGCGCGCAAGATCATCAAGAAGTCATGACTTTCCAGCGTTCTCGCATTGACGGATGTCGAGTAGTCCCTTGGCGAATAGAACTCGTAGTAGGGGTGCTCTAGAGTGTTCTCCTTGGCACCGATCGTGGCATTGAGAACAGCTGACCTGTCTGAAATGTAGTGCGCCAGGATCTCCTCGCCATTGGCTATTCCGTATTTCCTCCAGCCGTCGAACGCCTCCGGATCGTCCTGCAGGACTTTGTTCATCCAGTTCAAGTCGATCTCGAGCTCTTGAACAGACCCTGTCACGATCGTGTTCGCTGGCCCTCCCTTTCCAGCTGGCGGAAAGTACCAGACGGTAACGTGGGGGAACGACTCGGCGAAGGTCCTGAGCACCATCCGGTACTGGCTTGCCGGGATATGGTTGGGTATCCACTGCACGACCAGACCGTTCGGGGAGAGGTGCTCCCTCAGCTGGTGATAGTAATCGCTCGAGTACGAGAACCCGTTGGAAGCGTACTTGTCAGCGGTCTTCTCGTCCGCCGAGATAATGTCGAACTCCTCGGCAGTCGTTCGTAGGTAGTTGCTGGCATCATCGATGACGATCTCGACTCGCGGATCGTCCAGGACTCCGTAGTTCTCCTCTTCGAAGTATGCAGCCCCTTCCAGTACGCTCGGCTCGATTTCCAGACAGACGAGCCTCTCCAGGCCGTGGTGGCGAAGGCTCTCTCCAAGCAGTATCCCTGAGCCCAGGCCAACTGAGAGCTCCGAATCGAACTCCTTCAAGAGCAGCTTGGGCAAGTGAGCCAGAATCTGTTGTTTGTAATCGGTGAACTCAGTCCCGCCGATCACGATGCCATCGATGGCCATCCTCTTTTCGCCGGTACTGGGCTCCTCGAACACCTTGGTTGTGCCTGAGACTCCCTCCCGATAGTAGAGAACCCTGTCGTTGGGCGTCTCATGCTCGGCTGGGAACCGGAAATCGAAATCTGCTCTAGACAGCACCACAACAGCAAGCAGAAACAGGACTGGGACTCCGTATCGAAGCCTCGCGGCACTCTTGCTGCCGAGAAGAAACACGTAGAGGCCAATCGACACATTGAGGGCAGCCATCAGGACGATGCCCTTCTGGATTCCGAAGATCGGAAGTAGGACGAAACCCGGTGCCAGGGCTCCGAACACGTTGCCGATTGTGTTGACGGCATACAACTTACCCACATCGGAACCGGTTCGCCTCAAGTCCTGGACATAGATGCTCCCCACCAACGGGAACAAGGCACCGATCATGGTAGCTGGGACCAACATGATCAGCAGCGCTGTCACGAAGCGCGACACCATGAGCGCCCCAAGGTCGTTCGACATCCTCAACAGGAATCCAGACAACGCCTCGGACTCGAGGATCGAGAACATTACCGGTAGGGCCGCAGCAGAAGAGAGGCCAATCAGAAGCTGAAGCCCGGCGAACCACTTCAAGCGGTCCGAGATTCGACCGATGACAAAGCGAATGAGGTATCCACCAAGAGCGATCCCAATCAGGAACGCCGAAAGCATCATCGTGAAGGCGTAAGTTGAGTTGCCAAGCAGATGGACCAGCGAGCGGGTCCAGAAGATCTCGTAGGCGAACGACGTGAAACCGGCTAGGCCGAAGGCCCAGAGAAGTACCCTGGCGCTTTCGTCCGGTCGCTCCCCTGGTGAAGAGACCACCGGTGGAGAACTGTCGATGGCCTGAGACGGGACCTCCATCTCTTCGTCGCCAGGTCTCGCTGACATGATCCAAGCGATAAGACCAATTCCGAGATTGCAGACAACCGCCAAGAACACCGATCGATGAATCCCAAAGGTACCGATCAAATAGAACCCGGCCGCCGTGCTGCCTGCCACGGCTCCGACCGTGTTGATCGCATACAGCGTGCTGAGATGAGTCCCGACCGTCGAAAGCCGCGTGATTACGAATCTGGCCAAGAGCGGCAGCGTTGCGCCCATGAGGAAGGTGGGAACGAAGACCAGGCCGAAAGCCAACACGAATCGAAGAGCACCAAAAAGTGCCGCCGATCCACCTGCCACCCCGTACAACCACAGATACAGCCACTCCACTCTACCCATCAAAAGCGTGGAGACCAGTGCCGAAGCACCGATCCCCAGCTCATAGGAGGCGTATAGCCGAAGAGGGTTGGAGCTCCTGTCTCCACGCTTGCCCAGGGCATAGCTTCCTAGGGCCAAGCCACACATGAATGCTGCCAGCACAGTCCCAACGGCGATCACCGTGCTGCCGAAGATCTGGGTCAGCATCCGAGACCAGACGACTTCGTACACCAGGCCGCAGGCGCCCGATAACAGGAAGAGAATGTAGACAGCTGCCTTCATCACTGGGTGCGTTTCTTGCTTTAAGTCCGGGTCACGTCAGAAAGGAAAAGGGCCAGCTGATCTCTGACCCCGAGTCCTACCGAATGGAAATCCTCTATCGGGAGAGAGGCCTCACTGAACATCGCCGGAATCTGATTCAGCAAGAGCTCGACGAAAGGCCACATCCAGGTCTATCTCTTCCTCTCCCCTGCGCACCTTGATCACGGCCCTGTCACCCCACATCATGCCCGCCATCAAGTTGGAGAAAGTCGCCTTGTCAGGAAGAGGCTGGCCGTCGAACTCGAGAAGCACGTCGCCCATCTGAAACCCAGCCCGCTCAGCCACTGATTCCTCACTGATGAAAATCACGGTGCGTTGGCCTTCGTCACCTGTGCTGCGAGTAGAAAGTCCGATCGTCGGGTAGATCGGGTCGGTCACAGGCGGCATGCCCCACAGGAAGTCGGCGTAGGAAGCCTGCACCTGGGGGATGGCAACACCGTCACCGTCCACGACATTGATGGGAATCACGGTGGCCATGGGTACCTGCTCCCACTGGGCGATCTGGCGCTGTATCCCTAAGTCGTAGGTGACGTGGCCGGAGCCCACGAGGACCACGAGGATCGCGTTGGGATCGGGGTGCTTCTCCAGGGCTTTGAGGGCGTTGTTGCCGAAGGTGGCGTCCCAGGTGCACTGGGCGGAGAACATTCCCATCCACTGCTCATCGGTCATCGAGGAGTGGAAGTCCTCGCCTTCGAAGAAGGCCTTGAAGAGCTCGAGGTGGTCCGCGTTGTCGGTGTCGATGTCGGGCGGCATCTGAGCCTTCTCTTCTTCGGTCAGCTCGTCGAAGCCCTTCTTGCGGACTGCCGCGATGATCTCGCGCGGAGTATTGAGGGCGTACATGGGGAGGCCGTGCTCCTGCGCGAACATGAAGATGGAGCGGTAGTAGTCCCAGTGGTAGCCCCAGGCCTCGTACCACTGCGAGATCTCGAGGAAGCCCTCTTCGGTGTAGCGGCCGGCCACCCAGTTATCCAGCAACTCCTGCTTGGTGTAGGGGTACATCTCGAGGCCGATCAGGACCTCGCGGCCGGCGTTCTGCAGGGCCTCGATGATCTGGAACTGGGAGCGGTGAAAGAAGATGTCGGTGTGGCTCTCGCCCATGAACACGATGCGCTTGTCGGCCAGCCTGTCGGCCAGCTGTGCGGGGCTCAGAAGCTCACCCGTGCGAGTGTCGGTGATGGCGTCCAGGACGAGGTCGGCCTTCTGGGTCTTGCGAGCCGGGTCGCCGATCTCCATTCGGTAGGGCTTGTCGATCTCGTCACCCATTGCAGGCACTGCCGTCAGGGCAACGAGGAGGGCCAGAAAGGCCATGGGAATGCGAATTCGAGTCATTGGAATCCTCCTAGAGACGGCCTCGACTCCGAGGCCGCGCCTATGGTATCCGGCCGACCCCCTGGACCCAAGCCCTAAAAGGGCAGGATCCGGACCCACCCGAAGGAATGGGATCACAAGGGGGCACCCCGGGAGGGCGCAAGGCCCTCCCCTACATTCCCCGCCCATTCCCATCCATGACGGCCAAATGTAGGGGCGCCCCTTGCGGGCGCCCGTGGGAGGGGGCAAGCCCCTCCTCTACGTTCCGCCCTGCACAAGATGGTCTGCAAGAACCTCCATCGACTTCCCGTCATCTCTACCAGTGATGGCTGACAAATAGCAACGGAATCAATGACTTTCGAGGTATGGCATAATGTATGGCATGATCAAGACGACGGTTTACCTCCCTGAAGCTCTGAAGGCAGATCTCGAGAAGATGGCCGCCGAGGAGAAGCGCTCCGAAGCGGAGATCATTCGTGCTGCGATTCAGCGAGCTGTCGACCAACGCCCAAGGCCCAAGCCCACGATTCCACTGTTCTCGGAAGGCCTGGGCGATCCTACTGCCGCAGAACGCGTGGACGAGCTGCTCGAGGGCTTCGGCGAGTCATGATGCTGGTCGACTCCTGCGGATTGCTCGCCGCCCTATCTCCTGACCAACGCAGCCATAAAGACTGCGCCAAGGTTCTCACCAAGAACAAAGGACTCTTGTTTCTGTCTCCCTTCGTTCTCGCCGAGCTGGACTACCTGGTTACCAAGCTCGCGGGTATCCCCAAAGAGCTCACTCTTCTTCGAGAAGTCGAGCGTGGGGCCTATGATCTTGCTCCCTTCGAACTCGCAGACATCAAGCGTGCTAGAGAGATCATCGAGCAGTACTCCGATCTGGGGATCGGCTTGGCCGATGCATCGATCGTCGTGTTGTCGGAGAAGCAAAACGTCCTCGACCTCTTGACGCTCGATCACAGGCACTTCCGGGCGCTGAGAGGTGCTGGCGGGAAGCCGTTTCGGATCCTGCCGGCAGATGCATGACAGCGGGCGGGGGCAAGCCCCGCCCCTACATCCCCCTCCCAACCCAACCGCCATGCGCTAGAGTCGGGGCGGCATGGGAGCTGACAATTCGAGTTCGTCGTTGGAAGGCCGGCACGGATCCGGGCACCCCCACACTCCCCGGCCGGCAGGGGCGCCGGCCGCTGCAGCAAACAATGACAGCTCACCGTCCAAAAAACACCACTTAGCACCCAAAAAGGACATCTCACAGGCCAAAGTGACAAACGGCCGGCAGGGGCGTCCGCGGGCGGGGACAAGCCCCGCCCCTACATCCCCCACCCAGCACGGACTGCATACGCCAGAGTCGCGACATGGGACCTGACCAATCCCGCGCACACCCCGGCCGGCAGGGGCGCCGGCCGCTTCGGGCGCAGCTGAACTCAGCGAGGCTGTGGTTTGCGCTGCTGGCGATGGGACTGATGGTGGTGCCGTTTCTGGCGGTGGATGTTCCTCCATCGGCGGACTTGCCGCAGCATGTGGCGCAGGTGCGGTTGTTCTTCGAGACCCTCGGGAATCCCGATTCGGTCTATCGCGTCCAGTGGCTGACGCCCTACTGGATCGCCTATCTGGTGTTCGGGGCTCTCTGGAAGCTCGTGGAGCCGATGAAGGTCGGCCTGATCGGGATGGCGCTGTTCGGAATGGCCTGGGCAGGTGGGATCCACGCGCTGGCGGCCAGCCGCGGGCGGAGCATCTCGTCGGCGGTCTTGGCATCCCTCTTCTTCTTCAGCCTCTCGATGTACTGGGGGTTCGCTCCCTTCGTAGTCGGGTTGCCGGTGTTTCTCTTGTGGATCCACCTGACGACCCAGCCGGCCGAAAAGCGCTCCGAGTGGAAACTGCTGCTGGGATTCCTGCTGCTCTATTTCAGCCACGCCCTTTGGCTGGTGGCCGGGTTCATCTGGTTGGTGGTCCACGATGTGGCGGCTCGCTTGCCTCTTCGGAAGCGACGCCTGAGGCGATTCGCGGCTGTGGCCCCAGTACTGGTCCTTGCAGCCCTCTGGTACGGAAACCTGGAGAAGCTGCAGTTCACGTCTCCGGTGGACTGGGCTCCCATGCCTTGGCAACGACTGAATCCGAGCTGGTTGGTGAACACGGGCTTCGGTGGGGTCAGAGGCCCCACGGAAATCGTTATGCTCGGACTGATCCTGTTATGGGTCGCGGTGGGGCTGGTCCAGAACCGCAAGAGCCTCCGAGAAGAGGGTGACGGGGCCCTCGCGCTCGCAGGATCGATGCTGTTCCTCGCAGCACTGGCGCTCCCCAATCTCTACCACCAGACGACCGAATTCGCGCAACGGTGGACGGCACCGGCGCTGGTGCTGCTGGTCCTGGCCGCACCGGCACCGAGAATCAAGCCCTCGCTCGCCCGAATCGGGACCTCAGCCGTCGCCCTTCTGTTCGTCGCGATGCTGGCCATCCTCTGGAGCTTCTACGAGCGTCACGAGCTCTCGGGCTTCGAGCAGGCGCTGGAGCAGGTACCGCCGCAGTCACGAGTTCTCGGCATCGAGACGCAGCAACGAAGCCAGGTGATCAAGCGGCTGCCCTTTCTGCAGCTCCCTGCCTACGCCCAGGTGCGCGGCGGCGGGACGCTCGCCTTCTCCTTCGCCAACTTCGCCCCGATGCCGGTGGTGTTCAAGGAAACCTACAGCCACGCCTGGACCCACAACCTCGAATGGGAGCCGTGGAACCTGAAGCTGAGCGATCTGGCCTGGTTCGATGTGGTCTTGGCCAACGGAAGCGCAGAGAACCACGAAAATGTTGCGCTGGTCCCAGCGTTGGTTCCGGTCACGAGAGAGGGGTTCTGGAGGTTGTACCAAGTGGATCATGAGATGTTGGAGAGGATGGCCGCGGAGCAGGATCTGGGGCAGATTCGACCGCTCGCTTGGCTGGCACCATAGCGGGAGGGCGCAAGGCCCTCCCCTACACCACCGCCCACCCCGGCCGACAGAGGCGACGGCCGATTCAATCACCCGTGGCCGGACGCCGCAAATCCGGTTCCCCCACCCACCCTGGCCGCCAGGGGCGACGGCCGCTTCAACCCTTCACGACCCAGGACCCAAGCCCCAGGACAATCAAGGGCCGGAAGTTCCGCCGGCCTGAAACAAAAACGACCCCGCCCAATGAAGGGCGGGGTCTTGGAACCGATGCACCAAGGAGGCTAACGAAAGTGCATCAGAACGACCAGCCTAGGCTGAGCGTGTACCAGCTGATCTCGCCGGACGTGTCGTAGAGATACGGCGCGTCGTCGGCATAGTCGACATACCGCCAGTCGCCATACAGGAAGAGAGACTTCCCGAAGCCGAACTTGGCCCACAGGTCCGACTCGAATCGCGAGGTGTCGAGATCCGAATAGGTGTTGACCAGCGACATGTCGTAGTTCTGGTTCGGCTTGGTAGCCGCCCATGCTTCAGCGGTTTCGAATCGGAATGAGTCCATTCCAGCCGTGGCATCGACGTATGCCAGGTCGAAACCAATCTTGAATGCTTCTGTGACCTTGAACTTCAGGCCACCCATCCCGGTGTTGACGGTGGATGTGTACTTGGTCGTGCTCGAATCCGAGCCAGCCTGGCCCGAAACAATGGAGCCCGCTCACCCATCGAAGATCGGGATGGTGAACACCGTGTCCATCGAGGTGTCGTTGTAGTTGTAACCGACGTACCACTGCCAATCCGGCGAGGGTGTCGCCCAGTAGGTGATGTTGAAGGCCTGGGAATCCCGCGCCCAGTCATTCAGATCACCGTCATTGTTGTCACCCTTCCAGTAGCGGTACGAAGCCGTCAGCATGTTGCCGTCGTGCAGGTAGGTGCCACGCAAGTCAGCCTGGAAGTAGGACGCTGGCGACGTCGTTCCTTCGGCGATGCGAGCGTTGTGCATCTGCCAGTACTGGGCCGCACGCGGGTCGAAGGGGCTGCCTCCGGACGGTTGTGAGACCAGCGTCGAGTACTTGCCATCAACGATCTGAAAGGGATTGCTGATGTCGGCGTACTTGATGCCGGCATACGTCTTCCAACCCTTCCCAGGTCGTGCCGACCAGGACACACCGAGCAGGTTCTTCGTGGTGTCGGTCGTTCCCGGGGCCACTTCGTAGTACTCACGATCCTGCTTGTCGTAGTTCCAGGTGAACCGGAACTGTCCGATACCGCGAGTGGACCTACCGAAGACGAGATCGGCCTTCGACTCGAGGACGTCCCGTTTCACTGCCGGCAGTCGGGTGAATGTCTGCGGCCAATCGGGGTAGTAGGAACCATAGGTCCCCGGTGACTGCGGTCCAGCCGTACCTGGCCGCTGGATCGGAACCAACTCCACCGTGGAATTGTCAACCGAGTAGGTACGACCCCGCCAGCGGAAGTTCCAGCGCCGATCCGAGCCGAAACGCTTGGCCACACTCGCCATGAAACCGGTGAAATCGGTCTTGTTGCGTGTGTAGTCGTTCTCGGTCGAAGACCAGACGCCTTCGCCGACGATGCCCCAACCGCTGGTATTGATCAGGGTGTCGAGTTTGAAGATGTCCTTCGAGATGTCCGGCTTCAGGTCCACGGGCTGCGGGCCTTCGTCGACATCCCACTGGACACGATTGTCGAAAACCGGGGTTCTCAATTCCGGTTGCAGCGCGTCATCGAACAGTAGCGAGATGTTCTGTGGGCTCTCACTATAGCTGCGCCCGGTGTAGCTGCCGCGAACGAAGTTCGAAGCCCAGGCGTATTTCAGATCGATATAGGCGTCGTCCGTGGTCTCGTCGGTCGGCCGGTCCTGACTGTTCACATGACAAGCATCGCAGTGAGAAATCGTCGTGTGCTGACGCGTCCCCTTACGCTGCTGGTTGCGATAGCCGAAACCGACCGTAAGGCCGTCGACGCTCGGCAACTGAACCTCGTTTTTGGTCTCGAAGACCTGGTACTTGAGGTCGTATTCCGAATCTGGATCGAGGTCGCTCTCCCACACCACACGGCCATGATTGGTCGCCGCCTGGAAGTGCTCGATCGGCTGATGTCCGAGCCGATGGATGAGCGAATTGAGCAAATTCTGTGAACGGAACACGCGATTGACGTCGAAGTCCAGTTTGTACTTCTGGTCTGCCGAATCGCGATACCGGCCGTAGAAGTCGACTGCGCCCCACTCGTGGATGGTCTTCAGCTTGACGCCCAGGTCGGGGCCGTCACCGATCACTCGGTACTCGGCGGCGAGATCCGGAGATCCGTCGACGCTGGAGTCCCAGTATCCAAGCCAGAAAGTCCGCTCGACAATGATGGTGCCACCGTCACCGATAGCCGCCATCGTCGCCGCCGGGACCGTTGCCACTACCAGAGCTACCAGTAGGAGTCGATAGGTTGTTTTCATCTCTCTCCTCCTTTACTGGGTCAGGCCCTTGCCGTAGTTCGTCGGCGTCTGCGACGGGGTGTCGGATCCGTGGACCCGGGCATGGCACTGCGTGCAATTGGTCGAGTAGGCAATCTGGAAGCCCTCGGGACCGAACGGGTTCTCTCGCTCGATTCCTCCAACGTCCACTTCGAGGCTGTCGGAGGCGCGGTATCCGGTGTGAAAGTGGAAGTCATGGCACTGCAAGCACAACGTCGGCTCATTGGCGGTGAGCAGGTTGTCGGCCACGGAGCCGTGCGGCGTGTGGCAGAGATTGCAGTCCTCTTGCACCGGGGGATGCTCGAAGATGAACGGGCCTTCTTTGTCCTGATGACAGGTGTAGCAAAGATCGGCCTTGCGCATGCGCGTCTTGAGCATGAACTCGGTGGCAGAGTGTGGGTCGTGACAGCTAGAGCATTCCATCTTGCCCTCGCGTAGCGGATGGTGCGACGGCAGCTCGAAAGCGGCCCTCGCATCCGCGTGGCAGGCTGTGCACGCTTCATTGGGCTTGAACGTCCTCTTGTGCACCCCGTGACAATCAGTGCACTGGACGGCCTCGAGTGCGTGGATCGAGGCATCCCATTCCGGCAGGTTCTTGGTGGCGTGGCAGTTCATGCACACTTCTTGGGAGTAGTCCGCATCATCAGCAAAGGTGCGAATCAATTCCGGATCGCTCTCCTCCATATGCAGCTTGCCAGGGCCATGACAGCCCTCGCAGCCGACCTCGCGGCCCTGCACTTCGAAAGATTGGATCTGCATGTGCACGTCGTGCTCCATGAGCCCCAAGTCAGCCACTTCATGGCAGTCCAGGCAGGCTTCGCTACCGATGTAGGCGTTGTCCGCCGTCGGTACGTCGCCCGCCGTCGCTACCGCCGCGACCAACAGGACAGCTGATGCCACCAGGAACAGCAACTTCCCATGAAATCTCATTACGAGACCTCCCTCTCGGAAACGCTATTCAGGTGAAAACGGCCCCCACCCCCGTGAGCGGCCCCTCGGGAAAATGCAAGTAGGCTGGCCTTCGCGTGTGGGTCGGATCCGCGCCTTGTACCGCCCGCTTCGGCTGCTGCCGACACAGCTTGATGGTCGCAGGCCTGCTGCCAGCACGCCTCAACCGTCGGTCAACAACGCCACGATAGTCCAGACAACTTGCGTTACCCCCTAAGGGTCGTTCCGAAAGCGGGGGCCAGGATGAGCTTTCTTGAAGGCTCCTGTGCCCTCCGCTTGTGAAGGTTCGCACAAGCTCGGGATCCCCTCTTATACCCCCGGGGGTAGTCGAGGGGCACACAGTCGGGTGGGTTTGGCAGCTACCCTAGAGGGTAGGGAATGTGAACAGAGGGTTGAGCCAGCCGGCGTACCTTCGGCTGGTCTTTGAGGGCCTGGGGGTTGAGGCGGCCACACTTCGTGTAGGCCGATTCTTTGAGGGCTTGGGGGTTGAATCGTCCGTCGCTTGCTCCGGCCGACCTTTGAGGCAATGGGGGCTTGGGTTCTGGGGCTTGGGGCTCCCCGGCCGGCACAGGTCCGGCCGCTTCAAACGCGTCTACTCTGTAGGGGCGGCCGATTCAGATGGGCTTAGGGGCGTAAGGGCCGAGGGGTATTGAATCCGTCTTCCCCCAAGCCCCCAAAGACCGCTCGGCGCACTCGCCGAGCGCCTCAACCCCCAAGCCCTCAGTGCCCCACTGCCTCAAGGATTGCCCGAAGGAACGCCGGACTCCTCAACCCCAAGCCCTCATTACCCTGCGTGGGCGAGGTACGAGCCCGCGCCTAAAACAACGCGTAGATGAACGGCGCGACCGCCGAGGACTCGGTCAGCACGATCAGGGCCGCCAGCAGGACCAGAGTGAGAATGATGGGCGTCAGCCACCACTTCTTGCGGGTCTTGAGAAAGCCCCAGATGGTGCCGATCTTGGAATTCGATGCCATGAGCTGCCTATCCCTTCAAAGCCACTAATCAGATCTCGATTATAGAAGAACCTTCCCCTCCCCCACACACCCCGGCCGGCAGAGACGCCGGTCGCTTCAGTACTTCTCTGCCCCATCGCCCCAAAGACCCGGCCGGAGCAAGCGACGGCCTCTTCAACCCCCAAGCCCTCAAAGATCGGCCGGAAGCATGACGGCCGCCTCGACCCTCTAGTACGGCTTGTCCGGCCGCGACGCCGGCCCATCCTCCTCTACCGATACCCAGAAGGATGGTCGATTCGGCTCTCGCTTCAAATGCAGGGGATCCTTGCCCAGAAGTCGCATGATGATCCCCATCGGGGTCACCACCAGATAGTAGGTCACAACCAGGATCACGTAAGTCAGGGCAGCCGTGACCCACCGGAAGATCGTGGCGAGCGTCTTTTCCAGCGGTCGAAGCGCGGCAGGTGCCAGCAGAGCCAGGGTTAGGACCACAGCGGCCGCTCCCAGGACATAGGGACCCGGCGCCTTGCCCCGCCAGAGGAGCAGGCTACCGAGAAGCGTCAGACCGCCCGTGAATGCGAAGCCGAACTTCCGGAGCTCTTTGACGGTCTTGGCTGCGTGCTCGCTCATCAGCCTCTTCCTTTTTTCGGTGACAGGCACCTCATTTCAGAAATGAGGTGCCTGTCACCGCATTCCCAACGATCAGTCCAGGTCATACTGCTCCCGCCAGTCCTCGTCGCCTTCGAGCTCCTTTTGCTGTGTCTTGTAGAGGACGAGGTTCTCGAGCACCAGCACGTCCATCTCAGTGCGCATAAAGCAGAGAAACGCATCCTGCGGCGTGCAGACGATGGGCTCCCCGCGCACATTGAACGACGTGTTGACGACCACCCCGTAGCCGGTCTTCTCCTTGAAAGCTCGAATCGTGTCGTAGTAGGGCCGGTTGTTGACACCATCGACCGATTGCACACGGGCAGAGTAGTCGATATGGGTGATCGCCGGTATGTCCGAGCGGGGCACATTCAGCTTCTCGATGCCGAAGAAGCTCTTCTGCTCCTCGGTCATCGCCTTGCGCCGACTCTTCTGGACGTCCGCCACGAGGAGCATGTAGGGCGAGGGACGGTCGAGCTCGAAGAGCTCCGAGACATCCTCGACGAGACAGGAGGGCGCGAAAGGCCGGAAGGACTCCCGGTACTTGATCTTCAGGTTCATGATCGACTGCATCTTGGTCGAGCGGGCATCGCCGATAATGCTGCGCCCACCCAGGGCTCGGGGACCGAATTCCATTCGGCCCGCGAAGAAGCCAACGACCTTCTCGTCGTCGATGATGTCGGCGACCAGGCCTGGGATTGCCTCGGGCTCATGTCGCTCGTAGGGGATCTCCTCCCGTTCGAGCCACGTCTCGATCGTCTTGGACTCGAACGCCGGCCCCAAGTAGGAACCCTTCTGGGAGTCACGATCTCCGGCTGCCGTTCGAGGTTTCTGCATCACCTGGTGCCAGGTGAAGAGGGCCGCTCCGAGCGCTCCGCCGGCATCTCCAGCAGCCGGCTGGATAAAGATGTCCTCGAAGATGCCGGAGCGCAGGATCTTGCCGTTGGCCACGCAGTTGAGGGCACAGCCGCCGGCCAGACAGAGGTACTTCTCGCCGGTCTCTTTCTTCACATGCCGGGCCATGCGCAACATGGCTTCTTCAGTGACCTCCTGGACCGAGCGGGCCAGGTCCATCTCCTTCTGCGTCAGCTCCGACTCCGGAGCCCGCGGCGGGCCCCCGAAAAGCCGATGGAACTTCTCCGAGGTCATCGTCAGACCCTGGCAGTAGTTGAAGTAGTCCATGTCCAGCCAGAAGGAGCCGTCCTCGCGCAGGTCCATCACATTGTCGAGGATCAGGTCGACGTACTTCGGCTCGCCGTACGGGGCGAGGCCCATCACTTTGTACTCACCCGAGTTGACTCGGAAACCGGTGTAGTAGGTGAAGGCCGAATAGAGCAATCCGAGGCTGTGAGGAAACATCAGCTCGCAGCGGATGTCTACATTGTGGTCATGGCCTACACCCCAGGATGCGGTGGCCCATTCGCCGACACCATCGATGGTCAAGATCGCTGCCCGCTGATACGGCGAGGGATAGAAGGCCGAGGCAGCGTGGGATTGATGGTGCTCGGGGTAGAGCAAGTCGCCCTCGAAGCCGACCTGTTTCTGGATCAGCTCGCCCATCCAGAGCTTCTGCTTCAGCCACAGCGGCATCGCCTTCAGGAACGAAGGCAGGCCCGCCGGTGCAAAGGAGAGGTAGGTCTCCAGCAACCGCTCGAACTTCAGCCAGGGCTTGTCGTAGAAGGCCACGGCATCCAGTTGATCGGCCGTGATGCCAGCCTCCTGCAGGCAGTACCGCACTGCTGAATCGGGAAATCGGTGGTCGTGCTTCTTGCGGGTGAAGCGCTCCTCCTGGGCAGCGGCCACGAGCTCTCCGTCCTGCACGAGGCAGGCCGCGGAGTCATGGTAGAACGCCGAAATCCCCAGGATGTTCGTCATCGGGGGGCAACTCTATCGGAAAACCCTGCGTTGGCAACAACTCATAGCTGAGCCGCGATACGGCCGGCAGAGGCGCTGGCCGCTTCAAGTCCCAATCCCTCACTGCCTCAATGCCCCACTGCCCCAATGCCCCATGGCCTCACTGCCCTACCCCTACGCCCCTAAGCCCTTATGCCCTCTCTTGCCATCGTGTATATTTGCCTCGCCATGGAATCACTACCACGGGTCGCGATCACGGGGGCCTCGGGCTTTCTCGGGCGACGGGTTCTCGATCTCCTCAAATCGCAGTACAAGCTGATCGCCATCGACCTGCGCTCGCAGTCCGAGAGCGGCGTGCCCAAGCACCCCAACATCAGCTGGCATCAGTTCGACATCTGCAACGAGAACGCCCTCCAGGCGGTCTGCAACGAGGTCAAGAACGGCGACGAGATCCACTCCGTGATTCACCTGGCCGCCTACTACGACTTCAGCGGCGAGGATCATCCGGAGTACCAGCGAACCAACCTCGACGGCCTGCGCAACCTCCTCGAGCAGTGCCGGGTGATGAAGCCGAAGCGGTTCATTTTCGCCAGCTCCCTGGCCGCCTGCGAGTTCCCTCCCCCTGGACAGGCACTTACAGAGCAAAGTCCGCCCGACGGTCAGCATCCCTATGCGGTCAGCAAGCGCAAGGGTGAGGAGATGCTACGCGAGTACGCCGACGAGGTGCCCTCGGCCATCGTCCGATTCGCCGCCATGTTCTCGGACTGGTGTGAGTACCCGCCTCTCTTCGTCTTCCTCGAGACCTGGTTGTCGAACCAGTGGAACTCGAAGATCCTCGGTGGCAAGGGAGAGTCAGCCGTCCCCTACCTGCATGTGCGCGACGGTGCGAACTTCCTGCGCAAAGTTGTCGAGAAGGCCGACGATCTGGAGCAGGTCGCTGTCTTGAACGCCAGCACCAATGGCGCCGTCACTCATCAGGAGCTGTTCGAAGCGGCCACCTCCTACTACTACGGTCAGGCACCCAAACCCATCCACATGCCCAAGTTTCTCGCCGGCCCCGGCATGGTGATGCGGGATGCGATGGGTCGGCTACTGGGCAACCGGCCCTTCGAGCGGCCCTGGATGGCAAAGTTCATCGATCTGCAGCTGACGGCAGAAGCCACCTACACCCATGAGATCCTGGACTGGGAGCCGCACCCGCGCCTCGACATCCTGCGACGCTTCCCGTTCCTGATCGAGAACATGCAGACCGATCCCGTGGAGTGGTCGCGGCGCAACCAGGAGGCGATGGCGGTCAAGATGCGGCCCAACCTGCGGATCTACCGCCTGCTGGAAGCCCACGAAGAGGAGATCGCCCGGCAGTTCGCGGAGATCCTTGTCGGCGAGCGCGGCGAGGACCCCCTCTCCAGCTATCAGGCTCTTCCCGCCGACGATCTCGACTGGCATATCAAGGTGATCATCCACACGCTCATGACTTCGATTCGGACGCGCGAGAAGGGCATCCTCATGGCCTACTGCCGCGACGTCGCCGAGCTGCGATGTCAGCAGGGGTTCGCGTGTGAGGAGGTGGCCTCGGCCCTGGCGGCGCTGAACCATGTCTGCCTGGAAGTGCTGGGCAACCTCCCCGACTCGGGAGTGACGGACAAGGACCTGCACGACTACATCACGACGACGATCACTTTCAGCATCGACCAGGTGCAGGAGATCTTCGAGTACATGCAGGAAGGCGAAGTGGCGGCGCCCACCTTCCGGTACCAGGACCAGCTGTGGCGCACCCACCACCGTGACACCAAGCCCTCCTCCGCCGAGTTCGAGCTGCGCGAAAAGCTCGACGCCAGCGATTGACCCCAGTCGCCGATCTATCCTGGGTCTTGGGACTTGGGTCCTGGGCTGCGGGACTGATCGTGCGGGGGTCCGACGTGGGGCCCCCAGGGGGCTATCCTCCCTTCCGCTGCAAGAACCCCCATGGAGGTCCCCACGCCGGACCCTGAACCGGTGTGCTCTCAAGCCCTCACTGCCCCACTGCCTCAGCGCCCTACTGACCTCAAAGGTGCCAGAGGTTCGTTCGGGTGGTTCGTCAGGGGGTGCCACGTCGAGCGCAGCGCACGGGCCATCGCAGAGCATGAGAGATCCGGCGCGATGACGTGACAAGGTGGCGGCCACCCGTTGCAGTCTGAGTAGCCGACGCTGTCCCCCAGGCGGCCCACCCATCGCCCCACGCCCCAAAAGATCGAGCCGGGACGAAGTCCGGCCGCCTCAACCCCCAAGCCGGAGGTTGAACCCGTACGGGATCAACTGACTTGTTTTGCCTTGCGGTGTACGAGGTAAACCACCAGCGCCATGAAGGCGTCCGCGACGCCCGACAGCGGAACGGCCCAGGGAGCGGGCTCGGCCACCACCATCATCGACGCCAGGAACAACACCGCCAGAACCTTGGTGGTCAGCAAGAATGTGACACCCCGGTCCCTGAAGTACTCGAGCAGGTACCCGATCCCCACGACAATGTGAAAGACCCCGGCCTGACGTGCGAAGAACAGGGGTGAAACATCTCCCCAACCACCGAAAGCGGCACCCCAACGGGTCAGGAACATCAAGAAGAGGGCGACGACGAAACTGTGGATGGCGATCAGGACGACTAGCCACTTCTCGGCACGTGGCCAGAAGGAATCGGATGTCAGGGGTGTGTCAGGGTTCGTTGGCAACGGCGGGCTCCTCCATCTCGGAGGCTACTTTATCCCGTTTCTCTTCCCATGAAATGTCGACATCCACCAGTTGCTCGAAGGTGTCCTCGATCTGATCGCAGCCGAACAGCATGGTCATGGTGATGTGGTCTTCGATCTCTTGAGCCAGGCCCTCGGCTTCGGGGTCCTGAAACAGGACCCGCATGCAGACATCCCGCAGAGTGCGAAGGGCCTCGCAGACCTCCTCGGCCTCGAAACCCTGCCCAGACCGAAGCTCGGCCAAGTCTCGACAGAAGGAGGCGTAGATCGACTTGTCCCTCGTGCGGACCGAATCCATGACGTGACGCAAAGCGACACGGTGATTCCACAGTTGCTCATCGGCAGAGAGCGTCTGGTAGGAGGGGAACCGCTCTCTGCCGTCGCGATTCGTCATCAGTGTGGACATGCCTTCGAGGATTCTCGATTCGTATTTCTCCAACATCCGATGGACGCGCAAATTGTCCAGCGGCGGCTCTATGCGCATTGCTGCGTGATTCTTCTGGTACCACTCCACAGGATCGGTCTTGAAGTTCTCGATCATGAAGGGAAGTCGCCGCGAGATGTTCAAGCGGGGACGAGGCTCCCAGTCCAGGATCTGGCGGGTCTGGCGGGCATCGACCAACAGCTGCCGATCGATGTAGTCCGCCATCCAGGCGCGCTCGAAGGGAGTGTGTCCCAGCAGGGTCAGGATCCTCTCCCGCGTCTTCATCCCCAGGCGACAAAACCACCGCGGCACCCAGATCGGCTCTTCACCCGAACCGAAGTAGAGCATCGTCGCTTCCTCGAAGAGGTACCGTGCAGTCACTCCCCCATCCGGGCAGGCCAGGAATACGTCGCCGCTCGATAAGTCGTCGGCCTGCCGCATGACTCTCCTCACCACCCGCACGGCTTCACGGACGTGGAGGTACGGGATCGCGAACTCTCCCTTGCCGCCCAACATCCGGCGGCGCCAACTCTTCGAGAGCCAGGTCTGCAAGAAGATGAACAGAGGCGGGTACTCACACCAGTCGGAGAACAGCGCTGCAAACCGAATCGTGGCGGTGGGGATGTCGTCGCTGTACTCCTCCACCATCTCTTCGCCCAGTCGTTTGGTTATGGCATAGATGTGCCTGCCGTCGGCCGGTGTGTCTTCGGTCAGCACCCGCGCCGGTTCGTAGGATGGCGGGAAACCACAGGCGGCTGCCGAGCTCGCGAAGACGAAGCGCCGCAAGCGGAGATCGAGGCACTCCTCGAGGACGTTGCGCAGCCCTTCGACGTTGGTTCGCCAGTAGTTGGGATGCTTGTCGCGAATGAAGTCGTAGTGCGCTGCCAGATGGATCACCATCTCAGCGCCACCCTCTTCGCGGATCTTGCGGAAGGCCGTGGCCAGCTCCAGCTGGTCACCGATGTCGGCTTGATACCAGGTGATGTTGCGGTGGATGGGTGCGCCCACCTTGGCTGGCGAGCGGCGGGCGATCCCGAAGATCCGATACTCCTCCTTCAACTCGTCCAGCAAGTGCCGGCCGAGAAATCCGGAAGAGCCGGTAACCACAATCTGAGGCAGCGCCATGTGCTCCCCCCAACGGGATCAACGCAGTGCCTGAAAACTCTAAGTCTGCCTCTACCTACTGTAACACCGGAACCCCGACCCGAATTGCACCCCGGGGGCCTTTGCAGGTTGTTGCTGTCTCATCGAGGTCCATCCGGGTGGCCCTTAGGGGGACGGCGTCGGCTACTCGGACTGCAACGGGCGGGCCGCCACCTTGTCACGTCATCGCGCCTCATCTCATCTGCTCTGCGAAGGCCCTTGCGCTGCGCTCGACGTGGCACCCCCTTTCTGACCACCCGAACGAACCTCTGGCACCAATGGTGGCATTGAGGCATTGAAGGCGCAGGGGCCTAGGAGCGTAGGGGACAGAAAGCTCGAAGGTACAGAAGTGCAAGGCCGCGCCCAGGGTCCGGCGTGGGGACCTCCATGGGGGTTCTTGCAGCGGAAGGGAGGATAGCCCCCTGGGGGCCCCACGTCGGACCCCTCCACAATGACCAGATGTCCTAGGGACCAGCGCCTGCGGACCACCCGGACGGACCTCCACGCGACCGCGGTCGAGCTGCCGATTCAGATTTCGGTTACCGCTTCGATGGTAGTGATGCTTGCGATGCCATCCGCAACGGTCACTTGCAGCTTGTCGAGGCGGCGGGGTGGCGGGCCGCTGATGGGGATTCCCTTGGCGTTGTAGACGCCCTCATGGCAGGGGCAGAAGTACTTCTTCTGCTCGCCGTCCCACTTCACTTCACACCCCAGATGGGTGCACCACAGTGAGTGGGCGGTGACTTCGTCTCCGGTGCGGGTGACCTCGATGGGAGTGACTCCCATCATCGCTCGCACCTTTTCACCCTCGGGAAGCGAGCTCAGGGGGACTTCCGCCACAGGAGGCGGCTCGGGAACCTTGGGGCCACAGCCCGACAGTCCAGTCAATTGGGTCACGGCCGCGACTCCGGCAGCACCACCGAGGACCTTGAATAGGGTCCGTCTTGGGAACCGCTCCTGTTCCAGACTGCGGTCGGACTGGTTGTCGATTGGGGATGTGCCGCTCACACGGGCGTCGTCGCTCATACCCTTCCCTCCTGAAGGCCCACCTCGAGGTATCCCTGCCGGCGCGGAACAGCAGATCAATGCCGGGCCCAGTATAAACAATCGCACGAGTCGCTAGAATACGCCTTCGCGCAAGCTCGAAAGGAACTGATGACGTCCGACCAGGACACCAGGAGGCTGGGAATCGAGATCCGTGGCGCCGTACAGGGCGTCGGGTTTCGGCCCTACGTCTACCGCCTGGCCCACGAGATGGAGCTGCCGGGGTGGGTCCTCAACGACAGTCGCGGGGTCTTCATCGAAGTCGAGGGACCGAAGGAGATTCTGGACACCTTCCTGCGTCGCCTGCCGGTCGAGAAGCCTCCTCGCGCCGTCATTCATAGCCTGGAGATGAACTGGTTGGCGCCGGAGGGGTTCGAGACCTTCGAAATTCGGCACAGCGAGGAGGAGGGCACCAAGTCGGTAGTCATGCTGCCGGACATCGCCACCTGCCCCGACTGCCTCGCCGAGGTGCTGGACAAAGGCGACAGGCGTTTCCGTTACCCATTTACGAATTGCACGAACTGCGGCCCACGCTTCACCATCATCGAGGCGTTGCCCTACGACCGCCCGAATACGACGATGCGCGGTTTCCAAATGTGCCCGGAGTGCGGTGGCGAATACACCGAGCCCATGGACCGGAGGTTTCACGCCCAGCCCAATGCCTGTCCGGCTTGTGGCCCCCAACTCGCCCTGTGGGACACCAGAGGGAACACCCAAGCGACCGGCGACTTCGCTTTGCAACAGGCGGCTGAAGCCCTCCGCCGCGGAGAGATTCTGGCGGTCAAGGGCCTGGGCGGCTTCCATCTGATGGTCGATGGTCGCAGCGCCGCCGCGGTCACCCGCCTGCGACAACGCAAAGCGCGCTATGAAAAACCCCTGGCACTCATGGTGCGGGACATCGAGGAAGCGCGACGGATCTGCCTCGTGGATCCCGCCGAAGAAACCCTGTTGGAATCCCCGGAGAGCCCCATCGTCTTACTGCAGCGTCAGCCGTTTGCCGGGATCGCCGCGGCGGTGGCACCGGACAATCCGTGGCTCGGCCTGATGCTTCCCTATACCCCGCTGCATCACCTGCTGCTCGGGGAGCTCAGCTTCCCAGTCGTCGCGACCAGCGGCAACTTGAGCGACGAGCCGATCTGCATCGACAACGGAGAGGCTTTGGACCGCCTCGGCGGGATCGCGGACCTGCTCCTGGTCCACGACCGACCGATCCAGCGCCATGTCGATGACAGCGTGGTCTCGGTTGTCGCTGGCAAGGCTCAACCGATCCGCCGCGCGCGAGGTATGGCCCCCATGCCGATCGTCGCCGCCAAGCCGCTCCCGACTCTGCTTGCGGTGGGAGCCCACCTGAAGAACACGGTCGCGCTCTCCGTCGGTGACAAGGTCTTCTTGAGCCAGCACATCGGCGACATGGAAACACCCCAGGCCTTCGAAGCCTTCGAGGCGGTGGCCCGGGACTTTCTCGACATGTACGAGGCCGAGCCCGTAGCGATCGTCAACGACCTGCATCCTGACTACCCCTCGACCCGATGGGTGCAGCAGATCGTCGACGGTAGCGATGCAGATACATCGACGTCACAAATCGGCGAGGGATCATCCTGGAAGAACCTGCTCGTCGGCAAGCCGACGTTCGCCGTGCAGCACCACCATGCCCATCTGGCTGGCTGCCTGATGGAGAACGAGGTCGAGACCAGGGCGTTGGGGGTCACCTGGGACGGCACCGGATATGGCACCGATGGCACGGTATGGGGAGGCGAGTTCCTGCTCGGGGACATGGCCTCGTTCTCTCGCGTCTGCCGACTCCGGCCCTTCCATTTACCGGGAGGCGATGCGGCCGTCAAACAGCCCCGGCGATGCGGGCTGGCACTTCTATGGGAGATGCTCGGTGACGAGGCTTTGGATCGCGATGACCTGACACCGGTGCAGGCCTTCGACGAGGCGGAGCTCCGCTTGCTGGGACACATGCTCGAGACAGGGCTCAACACCCCGCGCACGACCAGCGCCGGCCGCCTCTTCGACGCGGTGGCCTCCATTCTGGGGATTCAGCAGAGGGTCGCCTTCGAAGGCCAGGCTGCTATGGCCGTGGAGTGGATCGCCGACAAAGATGTGCTCGCCGCCTACCCTGTCGTCGTCGCCACACCTTCGGCTGATCGCGAGCTCTTCCAGGCGGCGCCCGAGGATCGGGAAGAGATCCTGGAGATCGACTGGCAGCCGCTTGTCGAGGCCATGATCGAGGACTCGCGACGCGGGGTGGATGTCGGTATCATTGCCGCCAGGTTCCACAACGCTCTGGTGGAGGCCATACTGGCGGTCGCCAAAGCGGTCGGGGAGCCGAAAGTAGCCTTGACGGGAGGCTGCTTCCAGAACCGGCTCCTGACCGAGCGAGCCAGTCAGCGGCTGCGCGAGGCCGGCTTCGACGTCTTGTTGCACCGGCAGGTGCCACCCAATGATGGTGGCATCAGCTTGGGACAGATCGCGGTCGCCGCGGCGCGAATGGCAGAGGGATCGAGTCCGTTGACTGACTAGAGGGGGTGCAAGATGTGTTTAGGTGTTCCAGGCCAGATCCTCGAAATCCGGGAAGATCCAACCGGCATGAATATGGCGCGGGTGAGCTTCGGCGGCATCGTCAAAGAGGTCTGTCTCGCCTACACGCCGGAGGTCGAGGTCGGCGACTACGTCGTCGTGCACGTCGGCTTCGCGATCAGTACGATCGACGAAGCGGAAGCCCACAAGGTCTTCGAGTTCCTCAAGGAGATGGGCGAGCTCGAAGAGCTCGACGTGCCGCAGCCGAGTGAGGTCCAGCCGACCGGACCCGGCGAGGCCAACTAGATGAAGTTCATCGACGAGTACCGCAGCGAGGAGGACGCTCGCAAGTTCGTCGAGGGAATCGAGGAACTGGTCACTCGCGACTGGACCCTGATGGAGATCTGTGGCGGCCAGACACACACGCTCATCAAGTCGGGCGTCGATCGGTTGCTGCCCGAGTCGGTGACTCTCGTGCACGGCCCCGGATGTCCGGTCTGCGTGACACCTCTCGAGCTCATCGACAAGGCGCTGGTGATCGCGCGCCGACCGAATGTGATCTTCACCTCCTTCGGCGACATGCTCAGGGTGCCCGGCTCGACCTCGGATCTGCTGGCCGTCAAGAGCGAGGGGGCCGACGTACGGATGGTCTACTCACCTCTGGACGCGGTGAAGCTGGCCCAGCAGAATCCGGATAAGGAGGTGGTGTTCTTCGCCGTCGGTTTCGAGACCACTGCCCCACCCAACGCGATGGCCGTCTGGCAGGCACACCAACTCGGCATCGAGAATTTCTCCATCCTCTGCTCGCACGTCCTGGTGCCCCCAGCCATGGAGGCTCTCTTGAGCGCTCCCGACAACCAAGTGCAGGGGTTCCTCGCGGCTGGCCATGTTTGCGCGGTGATGGGTTACTGGGAGTACGAGCCCATTGGCGAGAAGTACAAGATCCCCCTCATCGTGACCGGCTTCGAGCCACTCGATCTGTTGCACGGCATCTACATGACGTTGAAGGCTCTCGAGGAAGGCCGTTACGGCGTCGAGAATCAGTACACGAGGGCGGTGACGCGGGACGGTAACAAGCCGGCCCAGAAGCTCCTGGGACAGGTCTTCGACGTCTGCGACCGCAAATGGCGGGGTATCGGTGAGATCCCCATGAGCGGCTATCGGCTGAAAGAAGAGCTGGTCACCTTCGACGCCGAGCAGCGCTACGACGTGGGAGACATCGTGACCCAGGAGGCGCCGGAGTGCATCGCCGGTGAGATCCTGAAGGGACTGCAGAAACCCCATCGAGTGCACGGCCTTCGGTACGAAGTGCACGCCTGAGCACCCTCTGGGCGCCCCGATGGTCTCCGCTGAAGGGGCCTGCGCCGCCTACTACCAGTATGGACGGGGACAATGAGCGACGACAGCTCCGAAATTACGTTCGCGGGTGCGGTGTGCCCGATCCCTCTGAGCGACTACCCATCTGTGCAGCTCGCGCACGGCGGCGGGGGGCGCCTCTCCCAGATTCTCATCGAAGGAATGTTCGCCAAGGCCTTCGCCAATCCGGAGCTCGACATGCTCCACGATGGGGCCATTCTGGGCGTGGGCGGAAGTCGCTTGGCCTTCTCCACCGACTCCTTCGTCATCAGCCCGCTCTTCTTTCCTGGCGGTGACATTGGATCGCTGGCGGTACACGGCACGGTCAACGACCTGGCCATGTGCGGCGCCAAACCGATGGCGCTGTCGGCCGGGTTCATCCTGGAAGAGGGCCTGCCAATGGAAGATCTCTGGCGCATCGTCCAATCGCTGCAGAGGGCAGCCGATGAGGCTGGTGTGTCAGTGGTCACCGGAGACACGAAGGTGGTGGACAAGGGTAAAGGGGACGGCATCTACATCAACACCACCGGGCTCGGGATCATCCCCGATGGCGTCGATATCACTCCACTCAAGGCGCAGGTTGGCGACAAGGTGCTGGTGAGCGGACAGATCGCAGTCCACGGCATCGCCATCATGTCGGTGCGCGAAGGTCTCGAGTTCGAGACCCAATTGGAGAGCGATTCGGCGACCCTCTATCCGCTGGTCGAGAAGGTCCTGGCTGCCGGAGGGGACGACGTGCATGTGCTGCGTGACCCCACCCGTGGCGGTGTGGCCAGTGCGCTCAACGAGATCGCCGAGCAATCCAAGATCGGCTTCCGGCTCGACGAGCACTCCATCCCGTTGCAGGAAGAAGTGCGCGGCGCCTGCGAGATCCTCGGCTTCGACCCCCTCTATGTCGCCAACGAAGGAAAATGCCTGGCGATCGTGGCCCCGCAAGCGGCGGACAACGTCCTCGAAGCGATGCGCTCCGACCCACTCGGCAAGGAAGCGGCCATCATCGGCGAGGTCGTGGACGAGCACCATGGCCGCGTCTACCTCCGCAGCCGCGTCGGCGGCATGCGTGTCGTCGACATGCTCAGCGGCGAGCAGCTCCCTCGTATCTGCTGACCAAAGGTGCCACCCTTTTTTCGGGGCGGGCTCGGTAACTTGAATAGTGTCCCCGAGTTTTCCGAGTTTTCCTTCCTTCCAGACGGGACGTCTGGACACACTTCCACTGGAGGCAGTTATGGGAAAAAGAGAAGACCCGTGGCCTGCGCCCGGAATTTCACCGGCTCTGCCTTTGTCGAGGCATCTGATAAATACCATTGTGAGGTGGTAAAGAACACACTCGCCTAGGTGGGAACAGCCTACCCGAAGGGGTAGTGCCCCAGGTAGACCGAAAGGACTGGACCGCAGGGGATACGGGGTTCTACTCGGGAGGGGGCAAGCCCCTCCCCTACAAAGGAAGTTCTGAGAACCTGGAGGTGATCAGAAGCCGAGTTGGATTGCGAGGCCGCAGACGACGAGGGCCAGGCCGGCGAGGGCGTGGGAGAAGCGTTCGAGTCGGCCCAGAGGTAGACGAGAGATTCCCAGGTAGCCGACAGCGACCGTCACCAGCATGGTGGCGACCGTCGTGACGCCGAAGACCATCACGACCAGGGCAACACCCCACCAACTGCCATCGGCCGCTGGGTACATGAGTACCGGAATCAGGGCCTCGCACGGGCCGAAGATGAAGATGAGGAAAAGGACCCAGGGTGTAATGCGCTTACCGGTTGTCGCCTTCGCCTGTTCATCTCGAGGCGCTTCCTGGACCGCCGCGTGAACGTGGGCGTGCTCCTCTTGGTGGGTGTGGGTGTGCTCGTGCAGAGACCCGTCCGCATGACCGTGCCAGTGGGTGTGAGGCCGGTTGCGATACGCCTGACGAAGTCCCCAGGCCATGTAAGCCAGTCCGAATCCCAGCAGCAGCCAACCTGCGATCTCGCCTCGAAAGCCCTCGAACCACTCCAAGCCCCCAAGAGCCAGGCCGAGGAGGATCCCCAGACCACCGAGCACCACGGAGCCGAGCACATGGCCGACGCCACACACCGCCGTGATGCCTAAAGTCTTGGATAGAGACCAATTACGGGCGCCCGCCAAGGCGATGAACGGCACGTAGTGGTCTGGCCCGATCAGGGTGTGGACCAGGCCGATCGACGCCGCGGTGGCGGCCAGGATGATCAGGGGCTCGGTCATGCCTTGGCAGCGACCTCCGTGAGTGCGGCGGTCCGTTTTGCCTCGAGCCACTCGATCCAGCGGTCCATGCCTTCGCCGGTGATCGCCGAAACGTGGATGACATTCGGCTCCGGCATGGTGCGAGCCAGGCCGTCCTCGATGGTCGCTACATCGATCTGCGGCAGGTGAGGCAACAGGTCCACCTTGGTCAGCAACACCAGGTCCGCTGTCCGGAACATCACCGGGTACTTGAGGGGCTTGTCCTCGCCTTCGGTCACCGCCAACGCCACGACATTGAAGGCCTGGCCCAGGTCATAAACCGCTGGACACACCAGATTGCCCACGTTCTCGATGAAGAGGAGATCGGTCTCCCGCCAGGGCAGCTGGTGAAGCCCCTGGTGCACCATTTTGGCGTCCAGATGACAGGCCGAGCCGGTCGTAATCGATTGGGAGGGGATCCCCGCCGCTTCGAGGCGGTTGGCGTCGTTGTCGGTCGCCAGATCGCCGCTCATGGCGCTCAAGCGCCAGCTGCCCTCCATGGCCTTGGCAGTCGCTTCCAGAACGGCGGTCTTGCCCGATCCAGGCGAGCCCATCAGGTTGATCGCCAGCACCTGTTGCTCGACGAAGTGCTCGCGATTGTGGCGCGCACCCCGCTCGTTCTCCGACAGGATGGCCTCGTGAACCTCGACGGGAACGAGATCGGAATCACCACAACCACAGGTCTCACACATCAGGAACCTCCATTTCCACCCGTTCCAGCAGTATCTCATCCCCCTCGGCCAGCTGGGCCGGTAGGTCGCAGACCGAGCAGCGCAGAACCGCTCCCTTGGGGATCGTGCTCTTGCAAGAGCTACAAGCCCACCGGGCTTCGACGGGCACGATCTCGAGCTCGGCCTTCTCGCAGATCGTGCGCTCACGAACCAGCTCGTAGGCTGATTCGAGGAGCTCCGGTTCCACTCCCGAGAGCTCACCGATCTGCACCCGGATGCGGTGCACTGCCTCGGCACCATGCGCCCGGGCTTCGGCTTCGACACGGGCCAGGAGGGCGCTCACTATGGAGTACTCGTGCATGGTCCATCACAGTCGAGGCCGGTCTGCGCGGCATTGTCTCACAGACCAGCCGCCTCGGAACCTACCCAATAGGACAGTCGAGAGGGCTACCCGCATGCGATGAATTGACTACCCCTGAGGGTATTTGTAGGGACTGTGGCAGATGTCACAAATAGGCCACAGTTTGGAAGCGGCACAAGCAGTCGTCCGAACCACTAAACGCGGAGGTGGATATGTTGCTGCCAAGAGTCGTGAAAGGGGTGTCCAGCGAGGAGATGCTGGGCAGAGGCGTGGACCGCCGAGACTTCTTGAAGATCTGCAGCATTGCGGCCGCGGCCGTCGGATTGCCGGCAGGAGCCGGTGTGAAGATGGCGGAGGCCGCCATTGCAGGTCAGAAGCCGTCGGTAATCTGGTTGTCGTTCCAGGAGTGCACCGGCTGTACAGAGACCCTGTTGCGTACGCGCTTCCCGGGCCTCGACGAGCTGATCCTGGATCTGATCTCGCTGGACTACCACGAGGCCCTCATGGTGCCCTCGGGTCATCTGGCCGAAGAGGTCCGAATGGCCGCCATGGAGGCGCACAAGGGCAAGTTCATTCTGGTGGTCGAGGGTGCAATCCCGGAGAAGGACGATGGGATCTACTGCATGATCGGTGGCCGCACGGCCGTCGACATCCTGAACGAGGCTGCAGAGATGGCAGGGGCCATTATCGCGATTGGCTCTTGCGCATCCTGGGGCGGCATCCCGTCAGCCGAACCGAATCCGACCGGCGCCACCGGCGCACCGATGATTCTCGAGGGCAAGACCGTCGTGACCATTCCCGGTTGCCCGGCCAACCCCTACAACTTCCTCGGAACGGCTCTGCAGTACGCCACCTTCGGCACGCTTCCGGCGCTCGATGAGCTGGCTCGGCCCAAGTGGGCCTACGGCCGGACGATCCACGAGCACTGCCCGCGGCGGGCGCACTTCGACGCCGGGCGGTTTGCAGAGGCCTACGGCGACGAGAACCATCGCCAGGGCTACTGCCTGTACAAGCTCGGCTGCAAAGGACCTGTGACCCACGCCAACTGCTCGGTTCAGGCGTTTGGCGAGGTCGTCGATGCCTGGCCCATCGGGCTGGGACACCCCTGCGTCGGCTGCACGGAGCAGAAGGTCCTCTGGCAGACATCGATTACCGACACGGTGGACATCGAGCGTCCGACCAACCCCGACACCTACCCGCCGATCGGCGCCCCACAAGGCAAGGTCGGAGCGGTGGCAACGGGTGTGGCCGGACTCGTGGCGGGAGGCCTGCTGGGTGCCGGCTACGCCGCCTCGAAGAAGCTCGGTGACGAGCCCGAAGAAGAGGAGAGCTAGCCATGGCATTCGATCGACGCTCCCTGCTCAAGGGCATGGCCACCGCCAGTGCCGCAGCGGTGGCGAGCGCGTCGCCTGTCAAGGCTGCCCGCGAGCGCAAGGTTGTCCCGGAAGATGCTCGCGGCATGCTCTACGACACCACCCTGTGCATCGGGTGCAAAGCCTGCGTGAGGGCCTGCAAAGAGGCCAACGACTTGCCGGCGGACACCACGACCCCAGGGATGGAGAACTACGACGCTCCCACCGATCTCAACGAATACACCAAGAACATCATCAAGCTCTACTCGGAAGGTGATCGGCGTTCCTACGTCAAGCGCCAGTGCATGCAGTGTGTGGACCCGGCCTGCGTCGGGGCTTGCATGATCGGCTCCTTCCGCAAAGAGAAGTACGGTGTGATCACCTGGGACAAGGACCGCTGCATCGGCTGCCGCTATTGCCAGATGGCATGCCCCTTCAACGTTCCGCAGTTCGAGTGGTCCAGCCTCAACCCCTACATCGTCAAGTGCGAGTACTGCCGGCAGCGAGCAGGGGACAAACAGTGGGAGCCCGCATGTTGCGAGGTCTGCCCACGTGAGGCGGTTATCGCCGGTACCTACGATGAGCTTCTGGCAGAAGCCAAGCGGCGCCTCGCCGAGTACCCCGATCGCTATGAGCCCAAGATCTACGGCGAGAAGGATCTGGGCGGCACGCAGGTGCTCTACCTGTCGCATGTGCCGTTCGAGAAGCTCGGTTTCCGGTTCGATGACGAAGAGCCGGTGCCCGAGATGCAGCAGACCATCCAACACGGCGTGTACCAGGGCTTCATCGCACCAGCAGCGCTCTACGCAATGCTGGGCGTCGTGATGTGGCGCAATCGTCGCAAGGATGGCGATGCAGAAGAGGCTGGTGAGGCATGAGCGAGCAAGCACAACCTCTAGGTGGCCCGGCCTTCGGCAAAGTCAACAAGTGGATCTTGTGGCTCGGCATCCTCGGTGTTGTCCTCATCCTCTGGCGCTTCGCCGTCGGTCTTGGCAGGTCGACAGGACTCACCGACGGTTATCCGTGGGGTCTCTGGATCGCCTTCGACGTCGTCACCGGTACGGCCCTGGGTTGCGGCGGCTTCGCCATGGCCCTGTTGGTCTATATCTTCAACAAGGGCAAGTACCATCCGCTGGTTCGTCCGGCGATCTTGACCAGCGCCCTCGGTTACTCCATGGCGGGGCTGGCCATCGCCATCGATGTGGGCCGGCCGTGGTTCATCTGGCGCATCCCGCTGGGTGGCTTCCCCGACATGGGCAAGTACAACTGGAACTCCGCCCTGCTCGAAGTAGCGCTGTGTGTGATGGCCTACGTCATCGTTCTATGGATCGAGCTGTCGCCGGCGTTTTTTGAGAAGTGGAAGGACAGTCCCAAGGAGGGGCTGGCCAACTTCTCGAAGAAAGCCTACGGCATTGTCAACAAACTGCTGATCTGGATCATCGCGCTGGGAGTGCTGCTGCCGACCATGCATCAGTCGTCCCTGGGCAGCCTGATGCTGCTGTCGGGGCCACGGCTGCACGGCCTGTGGAACACGCCGCTCGTGCCGTTGCTATTCCTGATCTCCTGCATCGCCATGGGCTATGCGGTGGTGGTGATGGAATCGGCGCTGGCGAGTCGCTACTTCGGGCGCCCGTCCCACACCTCGATGTTGGCAAACATCGGCAAGGTAGCCGCCTACATCATCTGGGTCTACCTGGCTCTGCGCCTGGTGGAACTGGTACTGCGCGGACGGCTCGGCCTGATGTTTCAGTTCAACGTCTTCTCTCTGATGTTCTGGCTCGAGATCATCTGCTTCGCCGTTCCTGCGGTGATGCTGATGAACGCCCAGAAACGACAGAATCTCGGCTATCTGTTTCGCGCTGCCATGATGCTGGTCCTCGCCGGAACCATGTACCGGTTCGACACGTATCTGGTGGCCTTCATGCCGGGCGAGAATTTCTCGTACTTCCCGACCGTGCCGGAGATGTTCGTCACGATCGGAATCGTTGCAATCGAAATCGTGCTGTACGTGGCACTGGTCACGGTCTTTCCGATCCTGGCTGGCCGATCCACCACAGCGGAAGCCCATTAGGAGGACATTGGAATGAGTAGACGGATCACAGTCGACCCGATCACTCGCATCGAGGGCCACCTGCGCGTCGACGTCGAAGTCGATGGCGGCAAGGTGCAGAATTCCTGGTCCTCGGGCCAGATGTGGCGAGGGATCGAAGTCATTCTCCAGGGCCGCGACCCGCGGGACGCCTGGCTCTTCACCCAGCGCATTTGCGGGGTGTGCACCACCGTGCACGCCATCACTTCGGTGCGCGCGGTGGAGAATGCGGTGGGTATGACCGTACCCATCAACGCCCAGTACATTCGCAACGTGATCTTGGCGGCCCACGGGCTGCACGATCACATCGTGCACTTCTACCACCTGTCGGCGCTCGACTGGGTCGACATCGTGTCGGCTCTGAAAGCCGATCCGGCCGCGGCGAGCAAGCTAGCGGAGAGCATTTCGGAGTGGCCTGGAAATAGCACCAAGCAGCTCGCGGCGGTCAAGGCGAGGCTGCAAGGTGTGGTGGACAGCGGGCAGTTGGGGATCTTCGCCAACGGCTACTGGGGTCACCCAGCCATGCATCTGCCACCCGAGGTCAACCTGCTGGCGGCAAGCCACTACCTGCAGGCCCTCGAGTATCAGCGCAAGGCCAATCAGGTGGTGACCATTCTGGGGTCGAAGACCCCCAACATTCAGAACCTGGCTGTCGGAGGCGTCGCCAACGCCATCAACATGGACAACGAAGCCACGTTGAACATGAAGAAGCTGTATCAGGCAAAGGTGCTGCTGACAGAGGTTCAGGACTTTGTGAAGAACGTCTATCTACCGGACGTCATCGCCATCGGCTCCATGTATCCGGAGTGGCTGGGATACGGGGCGGGCGTGACGAACTACATGGCTGTGCCAGATCTGCCGCTCGACGAAGCGGGGACAGAGTTCGACCTGCCGGGCGGCACGATCATGAATGCTGATCTCGGTTCGTACAAGCCGATCTCGAGCTTCAATGACGAGTACTTCCGCGACAACGTCGAGGAAGGGATTGCTCACTCCTGGTACGACGGTGACTGGCAGCGTCACCCCTGGGAGGAGGAGACCGTTCCCAAGTACAGCGAATGGGAAGACGACGGGGACTACTCCTGGGTGAAGTCGCCTCGGTTCCAGGACGAGCCGATGCAGGTGGGTCCGCTGGCTCAGGTGCTGATGGGCTTGGCCTCGGGCAACGAGCTCTTTGCCAAGTACGGCACCTACGTCCTAGAGCAGGCTGGCAACATGGCGGGCGTCAAGCTGACCCCGAAGGTCTTGCATTCGACCCTCGGACGGCACGCGGCGCGGTGCATTCGGTGCGTCGTGCTGTCGGATCTGGCCCTGAAGCACTGGGGTCTGCTGGCCAACAACATCGCCAGCGGAGACGTGGAGATCTGGCGGAAGCCCGAGTTCAAGGGCGTGCAGAAAGGGTTCGGCTTCCACGAAGCTCCGCGCGGCACGCTGTCGCACTGGGTTGTCGCTCGCGACGGAGTCATCGAGAACTACCAGTGTGTCGTGCCCTCGACCTGGAACGCCGGGCCGAGAGACGCCAAGGGAAGGATGGGGCCCTACGAGGCATCACTCATGGGCAACCCGGTGGCCGATCCCGAGAGACCTCTCGAGGTTGTGCGCACCATTCACTCGTTCGACCCGTGCCTGGCTTGTGCGATTCATACCCATGATGCCGAGGGCAAGGAACTGGTGAAAGTGAAAGCACTGTAAGAATTGACTGGAAGAGGGGCCGGCGTCGCAATCCGCGTTCGGCGCCTAAGCCCCGACGCCATTTCCGAGCCGAGTCGCCCCCGTGGCGCCTCGGCTCTTTCTTCAGGTGCCACCTTTTTTCTTGAAAGATGTCGGGGCGGCATTTCGTCTTGGATGGTTATGGGACGACGCCTTCGATTCATTCCTTCAGGAGGCAGCCTCGTCGAGGTCACGAATCGCACCATTCAGGGTCGATTCCTGCTGAGACCTTCAGCCGAGCTCAATCGCTTGCTCATTGGAGTGCTCGGTCGGGCACAGCGCATCTATGGAGTCAGACTCCACGCCTGCGTAGTCCTATCGAACCACTACCACCTTCTGCTCACGGTAGAGAGCGCGCGACAACTGGCGAAATTTGTCGGGTACTTCCAGGGGAATCTAGCCAAAGAGGCAGGACGGCTGCATCGATGGCGTGGTCCCTTCTGGCATCGTCGATATCAGCACATCGTGGTCAGTGACGAGCCAGAAGCACAGATCGCCCGACTCCGCTACATCATGGCCAACAGCTGCAAAGAGAACCTAGTGTCGAGCCCGCTCGATTGGCCAGGTGTCAGCTCCATCCGACCTCTTTTGGATGGTGCAAGGCTAGAGGGCATTTGGATCGATAGAACCCGGCAGCGGGTCGCCACTCCCGGCGCGGCACATCGAGATTCATCTCAATTCTGTGAAAGTGAGCACGTTGAGTTCGTTCCCATCCCATGCTGGCGATCCCTTCGCCCAGCACTCATGCGGAAGCGCATCCGTGAGCTGATTTCTGAAATCGAAGCAGACGCTTTGGCACGGCATCGAGCCCGCAGCAGTCGCCCTTTGGGCAAGAAGAACATCCTCACCCAGGACCCTCATACCAAGCCAAGAAAATCCGAGTGGTCTCCTGCCCCGCTCGTTCATTGTGTCTCTCAGGAGGCCCGCACTCTCTTTCGAGAGGCCTACTCATGCTTCGTTGAGGCCTTCCAGAATGCCGCCAACCGATTGAACTCTGCAGACATCTTCGGCGAATTTCCTGAAGGCGCCTTTCCACCTCACCTCCCCTGCCGGCAACATGCGCGAGGCCCGACCTAGCTGCCAGTCTCAGAAGAAACTGTCATCGGGAAGTCGTAGAGACTGCAACCCATCGTAAGCCCTAAGGTGCATCGGGCAGCAATACGGACAGACGAGGGCTTCATACCCCAAGGGACGTTTTCTTTGCCTCGTATCGGCCGCATACTGACTGCGGACGATCGAGGGCAGCGCCGTCGGCTCGGAAATGCAGTCAGCAATTCGTTCATTGAGCCGACTGCCTCGGTCCCCAAAGCACCTTCACGCAGAACCGCCCTTTGTCGCAGAAAAAAGGGTGGCACCGAGGGAGGGGGGCGGATGAGGACAAGGATCAGTCACCGGCTCATCGTGGCAGTGGCTTTGACGGCGGCCGTCATCTTCGGCCTCCTCTCCAATCTCCTCATCGTCACCCACCGCCATTCCATGGTCACCCTCATGGAGAGCTACGCGGACCAGTGCGCCGAGACCATCCAACGAAGCACCCGCTTCGCCATGCTCCAGAATCAACCGGAGGAGGTGCACCAGATCATCGATGCGATCGGCCGCCAAGAGAACATCCTCGGCATCCGCATCCTCAACAAAGACGGCCGTGTCATCTACTCCCCCGACAAGGGCACCATCGGCACCATGGTCGATAAGCACGCCGAAGCCTGCTATGTCTGTCACGCCTCGGACTCCCCCCTCGAGCGACCCGACAGAACATCCCGGACACGCTTCTTCGACGACTCGGAAGGCCACGCCCAGCTCGGCATCATCAAGCCCATCTATAACGAGCCCAGCTGCACCGAAGCCGACTGTCACGCTCACCCGCCAGATCAAGCCGTCCTCGGCGTCCTGGATATCACCCTGGATCTCGCCAGCACGGAACGCCACATGGCAGAAGAGCGAGCCAAAGCCCTGCTTTCCATTGCCATCGCCATCCTCTCCATCAGCTTCCTGATCTGGCTGATCGTCCATCGTCTCGTCGGCAAGCCGGTCGGCAAACTGATGAAAGCTACCGACGCCGTCGCAGCGGGGGATTTCAATTACCGGATCGAAGTTCAGCGCAACGACGAGCTCGGCAAGCTCCAGCATTCCTTCAACGAGATGACCCAGAAGATCGCCGAGACCGAAAGCCAGCTCTACCAGTCCAACAAGCTCGCATCGGTCGGCCAGCTGGCGGCGGGAATCGCCCACGAGATCAACAATCCCCTGACCGGCATCCTCACTTTCAGCAGTCTCCTGCTCAGCCAGACCGACCAGGATCCCGCAGTCCGCGAAGACCTGGAGACCATCGTCCGAGAGACCAAACGGTGCCGCGACATCGTCAAGGGCCTCCTCGATTTCTCACGCCAGGTGCCACCCCGCAAGACCAACTCCGACATCAATACCATCGTCAACCAGGCTCTGTCCATCGTCGATCACGAGCTCGATGTCGCCAATATCCAGGTAACCCGCGGCCTTCTCGAGGAGCTTCCTGACATCCGGGTCGACGCCAACCAGTTGGTCCAGGTGCTCATCAACCTCCTCGTCAATGCGGCTCTTGCCATCGGACCCAAAAAGGGCGGTGAGATCTTCGTCGGGACCGACCTGCAGAAAATCGAAGGCACTCCGCACATCGAGATCAAAGTCGCGGACAACGGCTGCGGTATACCAAGCCAGAATCTACAAAAAGTCTTCGAACCCTTCTTCACGACCCGAGATACGGGTGGCACCGGTCTCGGCCTGGCGGTGGTCTGGGGCATCGTCGAGGAACATCGCGGCACCATCTCCGTGGACAGCAAACCGAACCGGGGAACCACTTTCACGATCCTTCTGCCAGTCAACGAGACCAGCGGATACACCCAAGGGACGAGCGATGACCAAGCCACAGATTGACGTCCTGATCGTCGAAGACGAGCCGGTTGTCCAGATGGCGGCCGAGCGCGTGCTGAGTCGAGCCGGACTCTCAACCGACATGGCACCGGAAATGGAGAGCGCCGCCGCCAGGTTGAACGTCGCCACCTACAAGATCGTGCTTTGCGACCTGAAGCTGCCCGGGGCATCCGGCTTCGAGATCTTCGACCTCTGCCGAGCCCTCGCCGCCCCTCCTGAGATCGTCATGATCACCGGCTACGCGACCCTGGAGAACGCCCTCGAGGCCTTTCACCTGGGCGCCTTCGATTTCATACCGAAACCCTTCGACGCTCGCGAGCTTCTGGGTGTGGTACGTCGTTCTCTGCGTTTTCGTCTCGTGAGCTCGGCCCCAGGCGCCTTGTCGCCTGACTTCCTGGCAGCAGAGGCCGCCCGCCACGACGCCGACGCCGGAGTCGAGGGCTATCAACTCGGGCGCCACAGCTGGGTTCGCCTCGACCAAGACGGGACAGCGACTCTCGGTGCCGCCGAGACCTTCGCTGGACTGCTCCGGGAGATCGAGTCGATCGAGTTCTCAGGCGGCTCCGAGAACACGGTTCAGGGCAAGACCCTGATTCGAATTCTCAGCCATGGAGGCCTGGTGCACCGTGTCTGGGCCCCATTGAGCGGACAGATCCTGACCACGAACGAGCAACTCGGAGCCGACCCGCAGATCCTCGACCGGGATCCGTTCGGCACCGGCTGGCTTGCACAAATCATCCCTTCGGACCTCGAGCGGGAGCTGACCGTGATTGAACACCGCCCGACCCATGAAGGCGAAAGGAAACCGGTTTCGTGAACCACCGTTTCGAGTGGGAGGTAAAGCCATGGTAGTCGTAATCGTCCTGTTGACCATTGTTGTCTTCTTCGTCGTCGATCTCCTGCTGCGCCTGGCACTGAAGAAAAGAGAGGACGCCAAGCTCAAGAAGGAGCGGGCCGAGGCCCTCGATACCGGCCTCAAGCTCGACTACACCGATGAAGCCGTGAGTCTCAAGCGGGTCGAAGTGGATTCGCCGAAGGCCCGCATTCTGGCAGTCGACGACGAGCCCGTCGTCCTCGACAGTTTCCGCAAGATCCTTGTGTTGGAGGGCTTCTCCATCGATACCGTCGAGACTGCCCAAGAGGCGCTGGGACTCGTCCGTAAGCACGACTACGACTTCGTCTTCACCGATCTGAAGATGCCCGGCATGGACGGTATGGACTTGACCAAGGCGGTCAAGCACCTCCGGCCCGACATCGACGTCGTCATGATCACCGGCTACGGAACCATCGAGACCGCGGTGTCGACGATGCGATTCGGCGCCATGGACTACGTGGAGAAGCCCTTCACGCCAGACGAGCTGGGCGCCTTCACCAACAAATGCCTGATTCGGCGTCGGGACCGCATCGAGAAGGAGATCGCTCCCCGGGTCCAGCTGGTGACCGCTGCCGTCGAAGAGTCCCATTCGCCCAACGTCATCAACGTACCGGGTGGAATCTACGTCTCGCCCGAGCACACCTGGGTCGGCATCGACATCACCGGCGAAGCGCGAATCGGCCTCGATGACTTCGCCCTGAAGACGCTCGAAGACATCAAGGACATCGAGTTTCCGGCGCAAGGCAGCCAGGTTCGCAAGGGAGAGCCACTCTTCTCCCTACGGCGGGGCGATACCCTTCTGACCTTCCCCTCGCCGCTCACCGGCAAGGTCACTGGAGTCAACCACGACCTCACCTACTACCTGGAACTGGTTACCCGGCGGCCGTTCGCCCTGGGGTGGATCTGCTGCATGGAGCCGGCCAGGCTCAGCCAGGAGCTCGGTGACCTCAGGATCGGCGCCGACGCCCTGCCCTGGTACGAGGGCGAGATTCGTGACTTCTGGAGTCGATTGACGACTCTGAGGCAAGCGGAGGAAGAAGGCGAGCGGGCCACGGCGCTGACTCCTGAAGAAGCCAAGATGAAGGGCGTCGAGATCACCTGGTCCGTCTTCGGCGACACATTCGTAGGCTCCAGCAACACCGCCGCGCCGGTTTCTTGAGCCGATTGGACTGAAGTTTCTACTCTGACTCGAGTGAGTCTGAACCCTGGAGGACCGAAGCATGAAAGGTGCCACCCTTTTTCTCTTCGTGCTGGCTCTCGGCCTGGTCGCGACCACCGCCGCAGGCCAACCAGCCGAGGATCGCTGCCTCTCACCCGCGCCCCCAGACGTCATCGTGTCGCCTTCCTCGGTCGGCGAGGTGACCTTCGCACACCAGATGCACAGCGAGGACTTCGAGATCCCCTGTGCGGACTGCCATCACGAAACCAATGCCGTCAGGCTGCAGATGCCCCATGAGGACTACCTACAGGACTTCTGGATCGACTGCACGACCTGTCATCACGAGAGTGAGACCCCGGCCTGTCCACAGGCCTGTTCCACCTGCCACCACAGCGCGCCACACACCGTCGCCGACGAGACCATGAGCGCCAAGGTCGTCATTCATCAAAGCTGCTGGAAGTGCCACGAGGTCGCCAAAGGTCCCGATGCGAGCCGCAATTGCGGCACCTGCCATCAGGGAGCAGCGAACCCGTCTTCGCAGGAAAGCGCAAGGCACAACCGGCTGTCGCCTGAGAAGGAGGTCGCAGGATGAATCGGAGGGATTTCCTGAAGGTCACAGGAGTCGCCGGAATGGCCTTGACCGGCACCGACGCACGGGGGTCCGAGAGCGCGGCACCCTCGCCGGAGTTCTCCGGCGTGCTGGTCGACACCACCCGTTGCATCGGGTGCAGGGCCTGCGAGAAGGCCTGTGCGACCGAGCACGGCTTCCCCGTCCCAGACACTGTCAACGACGAGGCTCTCGAGACGCCGCGTAAGACCAGCGAGTCTGCCTGGACCGTCGTCAATCGCTACGACACGACCCGAGGCGAGGTCTTCGTCAAAACCCAGTGCATGCACTGCTGGCAGCCCGCATGTACCGCTGCCTGCCTCACCAACGCCATGTACAAGACCCAGGAGGGTCCGGTCATCTGGCGCTCGTCGAAATGCATGGGGTGTCGATTCTGCATGGTCTCTTGCCCCTTCGACATCCCCAAGTTCGAGTACAACGAATGGAACCCCAAAATCCAGAAATGCAACCTCTGCTTCGATCGCCTTCAAGAGGGCAAGAAACCAGCCTGCGTCGATTCCTGCCCCACCGATGCCCTCATGTTCGGCAAGAAGAGGGATCTCATGGAGATTGCCCGGGTGCGGATCTACAACCACCCCGACCGCTACGTGCACAAGATCTACGGCGAGCACGAAGTGGGTGGCACCGGCTGGCTCTATCTGTCGGCCGTGCCCTTCGAGGAGTTGGGCTTCCGGACCGACCTGGGAACGACTCCCTATCCAGAGTACACACGCGACTTCCTCTACGGCGTTCCTCTAGTGCTGTTCGGGGTACCTGCCCTGCTCTATGGACTCAATCAGATGTCCGGTTCGGACGAGGAGGACTGACGGTCATGACAGACCAGAATTACGGAGCACGACCATGACTTCGATGACTGTCGTCCGTGACCAGGGTGGATTCTGGAACTTCGTCCGTTCCCAGCTGCGCCCACGGGGCAAAATCTTCACGCCCTTCAACGTGATCTCGGTGCCCATCATGCTCCTCGGGCTGGGGATCCTGGTCGTCCGTTTCACCAAGGGCCTGGGTGCGGTCACCAATCTCTCACAGGAGTATCCCTGGGGTTTCTGGATCGGATTCGACGTCGTCACTGGCGTCGCCTTCGCCGGGGGCGCCTACACGATCACGTTCGCCGTCTACATCATGCGTATGGAGAAATACCACCCCATCGTCCGTGCCACGGTCCTGAACGGCCTTTTGGCGTATGTCTTCTACGCCGGCGCTCTGGCCCTCGACCTGGGCCGGCCCTGGAACATCATCAACCCCATCATCGGCAATAGCTTCGGATTCAACTCGGTCCTCTTTCTGGTTTCCTGGCATTTCCTGCTCTACATGCTCACGGAATTGCTCGAATTCTCTCCCGTTGTAGCCGAGTGGCTGGGAGCCCGCCGAGCCCGAAGAATCCTCTCCTCCCTGACGCTGGCCGCGGTGATCTTTGGTGTCACCCTGTCCAGCTTGCACCAGTCGGGTCTCGGCGCCCTCTACCTGATGGCCAAGCCCAAGATCCACCCACTCTGGTACTCCGAGTTCATTCCCATCTTCTTCCTCGTCTCGAGCATCTTCGCAGGACTCTCCATGATCATCTTCGAAGGCACCATCAGCCATCGGGTCTTCAAGGACCAGATCGACCCGAAGAAGCACGGTTCCTTTGACGACATCGTGATCGGTCTGGCGAAGGGCGCCGCCATCTCCATGTTCGTGTACTACTTCTTCCGGGCGCTGATCTTTCTCCACGACAAGCAGTGGACGATGGTCCGGGGCGGCTGGGGAGCCTGGTATCTGCTCGAGATCATCGGTCTCGTCCTGATTCCCTGCATCATGTTCGCCTACGGAGCGCGCCACCGGCACATCGGCATCATCCGAGCCGCCGCGGTGCTCACACTCCTCGGTATCGTCGTCAATCGCCTCAACATCTCGGTGATCGCCTACAACTGGAACGCGGCCGTCCGCTACTACCCCTCCTGGCAGGAGATCGTGGTCACGATGATGGTGGTCTCGGCCGAGATCTGGGTCTTCCGCTGGATCGTTCTGCGCATGCCGGTACTCCGCGAGGCTCACGAGTTGCCCGAGCAAGAGCAGAGGAAAACCGCGCGTCCACCCATTGCGGCCAGCCTGTAGAAGGGAGTCTGAACCCATGGAAACCTACACCTACGTCAACATCTTCGAGACCAAAGGCCTCGAGTACCTGCTGCTGATGTGCTTCCTCGTGCTGCTGATCTACTTCGTGCGCTATCTCCGCGAGCCTGGAGGCAAGGAATAGCCGAGAACGCGCATATACTTGCAGCCCATGAAAGTTGGAATCATCTCATTGGGCAGCATCATCATGGGGGACGACGCCTTCGGTGCGTACGTCCTCCAATTCCTTAAGGCCAACTACATCTTCCCGTCGGAGATCGAGCTTCTCGATCTCGGCACGCCAGGGCCGGAGTTCGTCAACTACATGGCCCAGTTCGACGCTGTGATCGTTCTGGATGCCGTGAAAGCCAAGGGAGAGCCGGGCGAGGTGCGTCTCTACCGGCAACAGGATATCGCCAAGATCCTTCCCGCTTTGCGCCTGTCACCCCACGATCCCAGCTTGCGAGACGCGCTGCTGGCTGGTGATTTCATCGGCGAGGCGCCGGACGACGTACTTCTGGTCGGAGTCATCCCCTCCCAGGTCGAGCTACAGACTACGCTCAGCGAGCCGGTCATGGCGGCGATACCCGAGGTGGAAGAAGCCGTTATCACCGAGCTGCGCCGTCTGGGCTTCGAGCCCGAAAAGCTCAATCCACCGGAAGAGCTGGATATCTGGTGGGAGTGAAAGCCGTGCCTGCTCTGAGGATGAACCCGTGCCTCCCCTAGAGGAGTGGCCCCCTGCCGGGCTCGGTGCCGACGACATCCTCGACGGCGTCAGCACTCTCTTCGAGTCGCTCGGCCGGGCTCTGATCTGCGTCAATCGCCAGTTCCATGTCGTTCACGCCTCCAAAGGCCTGGATCGGATCATGGGTCCGGGAGCAGCCAAATCCATTCTCGGACTGCCGATCGAATCCATCCTGGGGAGTGAGCTGTTCGGCAACGAAGGGTCGCTGCGTAGGGCCCTCGCGGCCGGTGACCGTCGCGAAGGCTGGGGCGGCAACCTGCAGATTGAAGGATTTCAGCCTCACCTCGTCTCGATCAGCACGGCGCCTGTGATCCACGCCGACTCCGAGGTATGCGACCCCAGAGTGGCCTACGTTGTCGTCGTCCGACCCAGCCAGGAGGATCACCAGGCGGGCTCGGCCGCTCCGACGGTGTTCTCTGGGCTGGTGGCGAGGTCAGCCTCGATGCTGCGCATCTTCGGGCTGATCGAGCACCTGGCAGGAAGCGATGCCACGGTTCTCATCACTGGCGAGAGCGGTACCGGCAAGGAGCTCGTCGCACGGGCCATCCATGTGCACTCACCTCGCAGCAAGGGCCCTTTCGTGGCTGTCAATTCGGGAGCCATCCCGCAGGACCTGCTCGAGAGTGAGCTCTTCGGCCATGTACGAGGTGCCTTTACAGGAGCCGTGCGGGACCGGGTAGGTCGTTTCGAGCTCGCTTCGAGCGGCACCATTTTCCTCGACGAGGTGGGCGACATTCCCGTTCATTTGCAGGTGAAGCTCTTGCGCGTGCTGCAGGAGAGGACCTTCGAGCGCGTTGGTGAGAGCGAGAGCCGAAGCTCGGACGCCAGGATCATCGCGGCGACTAACAAGGACCTTCGGCAGGCCATCCTCGACGACTCCTTTCGTGAAGATCTCTACTACCGCTTGCGTGTCGTACCCATCGAAGTACCGCCTCTGCGCAAGAGGCGTGAGGACATCGAGCCCCTGGCCCGTCACCTCCTGGCCCGCGTCGGTGCCCGGCATGATCGCTCGGTCAGGCTCTCACCCGATGCGATGCGGGCTCTGCTGCGCTACTCCTGGCCCGGCAATGTCCGCGAGTTGGAGAACGCCCTCGAGTACGCGATAGCGGTCAGCCGAAGCCAGACCCTCCATCCACGGGACCTGCCACTGGAGATCTCAGGCGCCGAACCCCTGCCAGTGACCGTCACCCGGCCCTTCCGGCCGAGCCCCGAGCCGCAGTCGGAACCCGAGCGCCGCGTCGAAGTTCCGCTCGACAGCGACCCGGAGCACGAGCGCCTTCGCGCTGCCCTCGAAGCCCATCAATGGCGACGCGCCGAAGCGGCCGAGGCTCTGGGCATGAGCCGTACGACCCTGTGGCGGAAGATGCGCGAACACGGCCTCCTCAAGTAACCCGGGTGCCACCCGTTTTTTTCCCGCCACATAGCCTCACTGCCTCGACGCTCTCTCGAGGTGCCACCCTTTTCTCGGCGCTCCTGTGGGGCATCACGGAACTTTGCGTTGCAACATAAAGTTTCAAATGAAACGTTTCAGTGAAACGTTAGGTCTCGTAGCACTCCGCTGATCCGAGTGGTATCACCTTAACCCCTTTGAAACCAGTAGTTACAATGTTGGCACGCTCAATGCTACTCAATATGAGCGAGCAACGATTCTAGAGAAAGGAACTTTCATGAAGAACTTCGTCATCCTGGGAGCTGGTACGGCGGGCACGACCGTCGCCAACATGCTCCGCAAGAAGTTGCCCTCGGATTGGGCGTTGAAGATCATCGACCCGGACACCGACCACCTGTTTCAGCCGGATCTCATCTTCATCCCGTTCGAGATGCAGACTCCGGAAAAGACCATTCGGCCGCGGAAGAGCACTCTCGGCAAGGGAATCGAGTGGATCCAGCGCCAGGTCCAGCAGGTCGATGCCGACAACAATCAAGTCATTCTCGACGGCGACGACAAGGTCCCATACGACCTTCTCGTGATCGCCACCGGCTCCCATATTCGCCCGGAAGAGACTCCTGGGCTTCTCGGCGACGAGTGGCAGAAGAGCATTTTCGACTTCTACACACTCGAGGGCTCGGTTGCCATGCGCGATGCCCTGAAGACGTTCGAAGGCGGCAGGGTGGTCGTGAACACCGTCGAGATGCCCATCAAGTGCCCCGTCGCACCCTTGGAGATCACGTTCCTCGCAGAGTCTTTCTTCACCGAGAAGGGCATCCGGGACAACGTCGAGCTGACCTACGTCACACCCCTCGACGGCGCCTTCACCAAGCCCATCGCCGCGAAAGCCCTGGGCGGCATCCTCGACGACCGCGGCATCAAGGTCGAGGCCGAGTACAACGCCAGCGAAGTGGATGTCGATCGCAAGGTGCTGCGCTCCTACGACGAGCGCGAAGTCCCCTTCGACATGTTGATCACCATCCCGACGCACATGGGTGCCCAGTTCATCCAAGATTCAGGCTTGGGCGACGACCTGGCCTTCATTCCGACCGACCGACACAGCCTGATCGCCAACAACTACGACAACATTTTCGTGCTTGGCGACGCTACGGACCTGCCGACCTCGAAGGCCGGCTCGGTGGCGCACTTCCAGGCCGAAGTGGTCGTGGACAACGTTCTGCACCTCATCAAGGGCGAGACTCCCAAGGCGGTCTTCGACGGCCACGCCAACTGCTTCATCGAGAGCGGCTACGGCAGGGCCATGCTGATCGATTTCAACTACGAGCAGGAGCCGCTGCCGGGCGTCTACCCTCTCCCGACCGTGGGCCCCTTCCCGCTCCTCAAGGAAAGCCGGTTCAACCACTGGGGCAAGCTCATGTTCCGGCACGTTTACTGGCACGCGCTGCTGCCCGGCCATCCGATTCCGGTTCCGAACCAGATGTCGATGGTTGGGAAGAAGCGCCCGGGCAAGCTCGCAGCGGATGCAGAGTTGACCTCTTGAGAGACCCAGATTCTTCGAATTCGCATTGATCGAAATTACTGCCAAACAAGTTGTTGAAAGGAGGCACCAACATGCCAGTAGTCGAGTACGCCGGACAGTCCATCGAGGTCAACGACGAGGGCTTTCTGATGGATAGCAGTCAGTGGACACCCGAGGTAGCCGAGGCCATCGCCAAAGAAATCGGCATCGACGAGCTCAACGACCAGCATTGGAAGGTCATCACCTTCTGCCGGGAGGATGCGGCCAAGCAGGGAACGCCCCCGGGGCTGCGTCGGATCTCCAAAAACTCGGGTGTCAACATGAAGGACCTCTACCAGTTGTTTCCAAAGGGCCCCGGCAAGCTTGCCGCCATGGTGTCCGGTCTGCCGAAGCCCCAAGGCTGCATCTGAGGCCATCGAAAAACCAAACAAAACCGAGCATCGATCTGGCAATCGAGCTCGATCTATCAAGGAACTGAGAGACGATCATGACAACGACAACAATCAACGAACCCGTCATCAGTGGACAGCCCACGGTAGCGGACGAGGAGCCCCAACGAGAACCGATAGAGAGGGTCAGCATCATCTGCTCGAAAGGCTCTCTGGACATGGCCTATCCCGGGCTGGTGATGGCCAACGGCGCCCGGATGATGGGCATCGAGGCCATGGTGTTCTTCACCTTCTGGGGCCTCGACATGATTACCGAGAAGAAGGTCGACAACCTTCACGTGGCGACCGTCGGCAATCCCGCCCTGCCCATGATGCCGACGATGGTCGGTGGACTGCCGGGCATGGAAGCCGTGGCCAGCAAGATGATGAAGAAGCAGATGGAGGATCTCGACATCCCACCAGTACGGGAGTTCATCGAGATGCTCTCCGACGCCGGCGCAGAGCTCTATGCCTGCCGCATGGCCATGGACATGTTCAAGCTCGAAGAAACGGACCTGTTGCCTCAGGTCGATGAGGTCCTGACTGTAATGGACTTCTACGAGAAGAGCGCTGGAGCACAGATCATCTTTATCTGATCCCGATGCCCTGATTGGGACCTTCCCAACTCATCGAGCACCGGATTTTTCAGGAGACAATCATGTACACCCGAATAATTCGCGCCTGGCCACTGGCATTTATGGTCATGGTTCTGGTGGCCCCGGCTCAACTGCCCGCCACCAACGGCATGTACCTCACCGCCTATGGAGCAGAGACCCTGGGTCGAGGTGGCGCCAATCTCGCCATCTCGGACCGGAGCCTGGCGATCAACTTCAACCCGGCCGGCATCTCTCAACTCCAGGGAAACCACTTTACGGCCAACCTCGCAGTATTGGTTCCATCGCTGACCTTCGAGAACATGGTCAATCCGTCGCCTATCGACTCCGAGAGCAGCTACTTCCCGCTGCCCTCCTTCGCCTATGTGCGTGCCGGCAAAGATTCGCCATGGTCCTGGGGGATCGGAATGGTCGCCCAGGGAGGAATGGGTGCCACGTTCAAGAACACGAACACCTTCTTCGGCACCCAGGACAAGACGGACAGCGAGGTCCGCTTCGGAACACTCGTTCCAACCGTCTCGTACGCCATCAACGAAGACATGTCGATTGGACTTGCAGCCAATGTCGGTTATGCGGATGTCGCGTTCGCGTTCTGGCCCGAAACCTCGTTCTTCAACACCGACAACCCCGCCTTCAGCTTTCCCGGAGTGGAAATGGGTACGGCTGGCGGTCTGCAATACAACTTCCGACTGGGATGGATGTGGCGAGCGACGCCAAAGTTCTCGGTCGGCGCCATTTACCAGACCGAGACCAAGAGCGATTTCACCGGAGGTGACCTGGCGGTCAACTACAACGGATTCCCGTTCATCGGACAGAAGGTCGGGTACGAAGCTGAGGTGGACGGATTCACGTTCGCGGCTCAAGCCGGCGTCGGCTTCGCCCTGCGACCCAACGACCGATGGATACTGGCGCTCGATATCAAGAAGAACTACTGGGATGACGCCATTGACACCATCACGGTAACGGGCAAGAACCCAGACGCACCCCTACCGCCGCCATTCGATGAGGTGGTCCTGCCCTTCGTCTTCAACTGGAAGGATCAATGGGTCTACGCTTTCGGCGCCGACTACCGGGTGAACGACACGCTGACCCTGAGGGCCGGCTACAACTACGGTGAGAATCCGGTTCCCGATGACACCCTCAACCCGCTGTTTCCCGCCACCGTCGAAGACCACCTCTCCTTCGGCTTCAGCTACCTGGCGGGCAGCATCTCCTATGAGTTCGGGATCGAGCACGCCTTCAACACATCACAGACCAACAACAACCCCAATCCCCAGGTGAATCCCTTCGGTCCGGGAACGACAGTCGAGCACAGTCAGTGGACGGCCGCTTTCGGTATTTCGTGGGCCTGGGCGAGGAAATGAGGACAAGCGAGGCGCCACCTAGGCTCCTCAGGAGACCAAGATCATGAAGAAACTATGGATCATCGCTGGTATCACTGCCATAGCGTTGGCTGCACAGCTGATTCCCGCCGGCTCGGCTTTTGCCACCAAGGCGATCGCCAACAAGGAAGACGCCGCCTGCACGGTCTGCCATGACAAGCCCGGCAGCAAATTGATGACCGACGAGGGCAAATACTACGAGCTCATGGGCTCATTCGACGGGTATGACCACGTAACGCAGGACTTCGGTAAGTGCACAGCCTGCCATGTACGCAAGCCTGGCTCTGCCAAGCTGACCAAGCAGGGCAAGCAGTATCAGTCACTCGCCACCGACATGGAAGGTCTGCGAGAGTACCTCATGGCGCCTCATCCGGAACCGCCGGGGGTGGATCCGGAGCAGCCCGACGACGCAGACTGATTGCCAGAAGTGGTGATCGGACAACCCGAGCGGCTCGAGGTCTCACGACCTCGGGCCGTCTTGGATTCAAGACGGGGAGCCAACTCGAAAAGAGCTCGTGGCCCGGGCTCAGCCGGCCGCCGCTTCGTCGTCTTCGTAGGCTTCTGAGAGCGCGCAGATGTTCTTGCCCAGCTCGAGCTCCGAGGCCTTTGCCTCACCCACTTCGACCAGGCCCGCGTTAACGCGCTTGATCTCGATGTATTCCTCCGGGAACTTGGGCAGACTCGCGAGGATGTAGCTGACGAACGCCTCCTCGCCCTTCTGGACCATCAGCAGGCCGTCATTGACCTTCTTCAGCTCGCCGAGAGAATCCGCAAACAGTCCCTGTCCATTCTCCTCGGCGAGCGTGGCGAAGTGGGCCGGCAAGACGATCACATCCTCCGACAGCTCCAGCAACCTACGCAGCGACTGATAGTGGATCGGCGCCCAGGTGTCGCCGTGGCCGCCTAGATCGGGTCGTGCGATGGACTTGATGAAGATGCTGTCACCGGTGAACAGATACTTGCCGTCCAACAGGTACGCCAGGTTACCCAGCGTATGACCTGGAATGTGAAACGTGTGGATCGTGCACTCCCCCACCTTGAATTCCTGCTCGTCACGGACGAACAGGTACGGGATCTTGGCCGGCAGGACGTCGATGGGGTGAATCCCATCGTAGGGGTGCAGGTAGTAAGGCGCTCCAGAATGCTCGGCGATCGCCGGACCGCCACTGATGTGATCCGCATGCCCGTGGGTATCCAGAACCAGAACGATCTCGAGACCTTTCTCGGCTGCCAGGTCGAGATAGTGCTGTTCGTGCCGCAGCGGGTCGATGAGCGCGGCCTTACCAGCACTGCCGATGAGATAGCTCAGGCAACCCCGCGCCGGACGACTGATCTGGTACACACTGCGATGCTCCGTCTCCTCGATGGCGCGCACGTGGTAGTAGTCGCCCCAGGCCTTGGTGCCACCCGCCATGTTGAAAGCATCGAAACCCAGTCGTCGCATGGCCTCGGCAACGTACTCCGAGGTGTCACCCTTGGCGCAGACGGCCAGAATCGGCGTCTCCTTGGGCAGCTTGTCCATCCATGCACCTTCGAGATAGTCGACGAAGGTGTCGACCACGTCGTCGTGCTCATCGACTTCGAGCATCTCGTAGTAAGGCACGTTGACCATGGGGATCTTCTTCTTCCCCTCGATCTTCCAACTCTCGTATTCGTCTTCGTTCCGAACGTCGAAGATGAACAGGTCGTCTTCCCGCTCCAGGTGCTCCAGCAGCTGCCCTGGCTGCCACTCCATGGCTGAGGAATCGGCTGACGTCATGGTTTCTTCCTCCTCGATGGCTTCATTTCCCGACGAGCCCGAGATCGGCTCGCCTCGGCGACAAGGTCCCCCTCCTTCTACTGAATCAAAGGCCGCTTGACAATACCACCAGGGGTATCCTAGATTCAACGGACCTTACTTGTGATTACAGGGAAGCACATCTACCTTGGATTCGGCAGCCGCATCAGCGGCAGAAGAGGACGCGAATCATGAATGAAGTCCACTACGACGAGACTCTCGACACCAAAGGCCTCAACTGCCCCATGCCCGTGGTCAAGGCCCGCAAGAAAATCGGCGAGCTGACTGAGGGACAGGTCCTCAGGATCATCAGCACAGACCGCGGCTCCATCAAGGACTTTCAGGGCTGGGCCAAGATCGGCAAGAACGTCGAGCTTCTGGGCCAGGAGACCGTCGAAGAAGACGGTACCGAGCTTTTCCTCCACTTCATCCAGAAGACCAGCTAAAGGAGCACCACGATGTCGGTAAGTGATGTCACGACCCCAAGCGGCAAAGTCGACGTGAACGAGCTGCTGGAGCGGCTATCCGCCGTCGAGCAGCGTGTACAGAGCCTCGAGGAATCACAGCCTGAGGACATGGTCGCCCTGATCGTCTTCTCCGGCGACCTGGACCGCGTCCTGGCTGCTTTCGTCATCGCCACGGGCGCCGCCGCCCTGGGCCAGGAAGTCAGCATGTTCTTCACCTTCTGGGGCTTGAGTGTTCTCAAGAAGGACAGCAACCTGGCTGGCAAGGGCCTGTTCGAGAAGATGATGTCGGTCATGAGCCCGAGCAATTCCACGCAACTGCCCGTCTCCAAGATGAACTACTTCGGTGTCGGCGCCAAGATGCTGCGCCAGATGATGAAGGACAACAACGTTTCCTCGCTCGAGGAAATGATCGAAATGGCCAGAGAGATGGGTGTGAAGATGCTGGCCTGCGAGATGTCCAAGGATGTGATGGGGATCGCGGACGAGGAGCTCATGGACGGTCTCGAGCCCGCTGGCGTGGCCGCGTTCCTGGGTGAGTCCCTCAGGTCCCGAACGAATCTCTTTATTTGATTCTCTCTTTTTGCGCGCCAGGAAGGAACACCATGGCTTCTGTAGCACCGATCAAGAAAGCGGTCGTGCCGATCGAGGACAAGAAGCGCCTACTGGCCCGACTGGCACGGGTCGAGGGTCAGCTTCGCGGCATCCAGAAGATGATCTCTGACGACGAAGACTGCGAGAAGATCGCCCAGCAGCTGGCTGCGGCCCGCGGGGCGCTCAACAAGGCCTTCAGCGACCAGATCTCCTGTGCTGTCTCCCGCCGGCTGGCCGGCCACGCCTGCGACACACCCGAAGTTCGAGAGGAAGTCTCGGAGGTCCTGAGCCTCCTGAATCGTTACGGTTGATCGTCCGCTAGCCACGAATCGAGTACAGGCCCCTTTCTACGGAGAGGGGCCTCTTTGTTTCCACTGACAATCCAATCACGCTACCTACCCAAAAGAGTAGGCTCGCTCGATCCAACCACCCTATTTCAGGGCTCGAATCCCACCCTGCAGGGGCGACAGAGCCATCCCGTTGACCGTGGTCCGAAAAGGACCTGCGTGGCACCATACCCAAGCCAGATCGATTGCTCGGCTGTTTGTCGGCTGAGCTTTCCACTTGTTTGTCGACCCCACATCATGAGATCGCGCCAACTTGGGAAGCTGCGTATCAGCAGTACCGAGAATCGTGTTGTTGGTTGTACCAAGCAAGACCGATAACAAGGGAGGCAGATTCAAATGACCAAGTTTCACAGGATCCTCTTCGGATCATTGGCCGTTCTCCTGGCTCTGGCGATGGTCTCGCCCGCTCAGGCCACCAACGGCTACTTCGCTCATGGTTACGGCACCATCGCCAAAGCGCTTGCGGGCGCCGGCGTGGCCATGCCTCAGGACACCATGGCAGCGGCGACCAACCCGGCTGGAATGGTGGTCGTGGGCAAGCGCTACGATGCCGGAATCGGGGTCTTCAGCCCCGACCGGTCTTACACGGTAACGGGCAACCCCTCTGGTTTCCCCGGCACCTTTGGCTTGACACCCGGAAAGGTGGAGAGCGATTCCAACTACTTCTACATCCCCTACTTCGGCGGCAGCTGGCGAATCGGTGACAACATGACCCTGGGCGTCAACCTCTATGGTCATGGTGGAATGAACACCGACTACCCTGCTGCGACCTTCTATGCCGGCCAGCCCACTGGCGTGAATCTCGAGCAGCTCTTCGTAGGCATTCCCTGGGCTGTCGAGTTCGCGGACAAACACTCCATCGGCATCATGCCGATCTTTGTCTACCAGACCTTCGAGGCCCAGGGCGTCGGCAGTTTCGCGCCTTTCTCCTCCGATCCCACCAAGCTCTCAGACAACGGCAAGTCCACCTCCACCGGCTACGGCGCCAAGGTAGGCTACCTGGGGCGGTTCACCGACCGGTTCTCGTTCGGTATCTCCTACGAGACCGAGATGAGCATGGACGAGTTCACCGACTATGCGGGCCTGTTCGCCGAGCGGGGCGGGTTCAACATCCCGGCTAGCCTGACCGCTGGCATCGCCATCCACGCAACGCCGGCCATGAGCCTGCTCGTCGACTATCAGGACATCTACTACAGCAACATCAAGTCGATCAGCAACCCACTGCTGCCCAACCTGCAGACGGCACGGCTGGGAGACGACGGCGGCGCCGGCTTCGGCTGGCAGGATATGTCCGTCTGGAAGTTCGGTCTGCAATACGACCCCGAGAACGCCTGGGCGTGGCGCTTCGGCTATTCGTTCACCGACCAGCCGATCCCGGAGAGCGAGGTGCTGTTCAACATCCTCGCCCCCGGCGTCATGGAAGACCACTTCACCTTCGGCTTCACCAGGGCTTTCGGCGACAGCAGCGGTCTCAATTTCTCGCTGATGTACGCCCCCGAGGTCGAGGTCACCGGACCCAATATGCTCGAGGTTCCTGGCCTGCAGGACATCACCCTGGCCATGAGTCAGTGGGACATCGAGATCAGCTACTCCTGGGGCTTCTAGTGCAAGGCCCTCGACGTTCCAAAACGGCCGACCCTCGGGTCGGCCGTTTTTCTTTCGCGCCACACCTGATCTCGCCCGAGAACACTTGATCGCTGATGATTGGAGGCCCGTTCGGGTGGTCCGATAGGGGGTGCCGAGTCGAGTGCAGCGCAAGGTCCATCGAAGGGCAAGACAGATGAGGCGCGATGACGAGACAAGGTGGCGGCCCATCCGTCACAGTCTGAGTAGCCGTCGCCGTCCCCCTGCGAACCACCCGGACGGACCTCAACAAGTTTTCGGTCTTTTGCCCAGGACCCAGAAGAACAGCCGGATGGCACGACCGACTGCCTCAACCCCAAGCCCTCAAGGACCGATCGGCGAAGTCGCCGAGCACCTCAACCTCCCTAGGCTTCCAGCGGGCGAAAGCCCTCGCCGCGGACATCCTGGGCCGCACTGATGACCACGAAGGCGTTCGGGTCGGCCTGGTGCACGATCTCCTTCAGTGGCTCCACCTGGCGGCTCCGCACCACGCACATCAGGATGCCGTGCTCCCTGCCGCTGTACATGCCTTGTCCCTTGATGAGGGTCACTCCTCGGTCGAGCTCATTCATCAGCGGCCTGCTCACCGCCTCGACCTCGTCCGAGATGACGAAGACGAGCTTGCGGCCACCCCCGAGATGGGGCTTGAAGGACCCCAGGTCGATTTCCAGGGACTCTCGCGTCGCGGCTCGTATCCTGGCCCAAAGCCTGCGATAGAAGCGCGGCGTGCGGTCGAAGACCTCGGCATCGGTACGACGCAGGCCTACAGTAAAGAGGCCTAACGCTAGCAGCCCACCATTGAAGAGGACCCCACCGATCAGGACTACCCAGCCTGGGACGGGACCCACCGAGGCACGCTCGAGAAACTGACTCCAGCTCTCGACCGACGTCGGATGAATGACGATCTTGGCAAGCCAGCTCAAGGTAAGGATGAAGAACAGCAGGGCATAGTTGCGTCGGTAGCGCCGACCCAGAGCTTCCAGCAGCCCGATAGGGAAGGATGGGTGCTGCAGGGTGTCGACGATTTCCTGTGCCCACCCTACTTCCGGCTTGAAGTTGGCCGATAGTAGGCCGGAGTAAAAGTTCATCTCCATGAGACGAACTCGATGGGTCCAAAGCTCGTAGTAGCGATACCGACGAGCCTCGATGAAAAGAAACAGCAGCACCAGGAGGCTGACGATGAGGATGACCACCGGAGTGTTGTCGGCGGCGCCGAAGGCATAGGACAGCGCGATGCCCGTGGTCACCACGGCCCAGTTGGTTGTCGCGTCGAGTCGAGTGCGCCAAGTATTGGATCGAGTCACCTCGCCTCGATAGAGGTGCACCAGGGCAGTCGTGCCTTCGCTCGTGGAAAGGCTGCCAGGGTCCAGCCAACCCCTGCTGGTCGCCGTCTCACCATCAGATGCCGTGGATTCCTGCCGACTCTCCGCTGTCATTCTCTTCGCCCCTCCGAGCGACCAGTTTGCTGCAACGAGCGGGTCCTGTCAAAGGGCTCGAAATGAGGATTGCGGTCGGTCCTCCCATCTCTTAACATGGGGCCCGACATACGGGAGGGAGTATCGATGGCCGAGCCGCTACCAGCTCAAACCCGCACCGACCCGCTCAAGTGGGGCAAGGTAGTCGATCATGCCAGTTGCATCGGTTGCCATGCTTGCACCACGGCCTGCAAATCAGAGAACGACGTCCCGCTGTCGGTGACGCGAACCTACGTCAAGTATGTCGATGTCGGCAAGTTCCCGGCGGCCCGCCGCGCCTATCAGGTGACCCGCTGCAATCAGTGTGAAGACCCGCCCTGCGTCGCCGCCTGCCCCACCCAGGCCATGCACCAGCGAGCGGACGGCATCGTCGACTTCGACAAGTCAATTTGCATCGGATGCAAGGCCTGCATCGCCTCGTGCCCTTACGACGCCATCTTCATCAACCCAGAAGATCATTCAGCGGAGAAGTGCAACTTCTGCGCTCACCGCCTCGATGTCGGGCTGGAACCGGCCTGCGTGGTCGTCTGCCCCACCGAGGCCATCATGATAGGCGACATGAACGACCCCAACACCCGGGTCGCCCAGATGGTCAATCGACAGCCTGTAGCCGTGCGGCGGCCCGAGAAGGAGACGCATCCGAAGCTCTACTACCGGGGCGCCCATCAGGCCACTCTCGATCCCCTGGCTGCCCAGAGACCGCCCGGCGGCATCTTCATCTGGAGCCAGCAGAAGCAGGGCGGACAGAGTGTCGTATCGGGAAGCCCGGACGCCAGCAACTCCTCCGCTGCTGCCGTGCTGGCCTACGACGTGCCTCACAAGGCACCCTGGGACTGGCGGGTGAGCCTCTACACGCTGACCAAGGGGATCGCCGCCGGTGCCTACCTGGTGGCGGCGCTGCTGGTGCTGTTCGGAATGATCGATGCGAGCAGCAGCCTCTGGCAGTGGACCGCCCCCGTCGTGGCGGGAGCCTTCCTGGGTCTGACCGGCGTTCTGCTGATCTGGGACCTCGACCATCCCACCCGCTTCTACATGATCTTCACGAAATCACACTGGCGCAGCTGGCTGGTGCGGGGGTCCTACATCATCGGAGGCTACTCGGCCATTCTGGGGCTGCATTTCCTGGCCAGCCTGCTCGCCAAGGGCGACTGGCACCAGATGCTGCTCTGGCCGGGCATCCCGCTGGCCACCATGACCGCCGTCTATACCGCCTATCTGTTTGCCCAGGCCAAGGCGCGCGACCTATGGCAGAGTCCCCTGTTGCCGCCGCACCTCCTGGTGCAGACCCTCTTGGCGGGGTCGGCCGTGTTGCTGCCCTTCGCACTGCTTTGGGAGCCGCGAGCCGTAACTCCCCTGCTCTGGGGCCTGGCGACCGCCAGCTTCATCCACGTCCTGATGATCCTGGGTGAGATCACGCTGACGCACGCTACAGCCCACGCCAAAGCGGCAACCCACGAGATGACCGGCGGCCGCTTCAAACTCTACTTCTGGACCGGACTGGCTTTGGCGGCGGTGGCCGTCGCAGCACCCTTGATCGGTGCTCCGATCGCCGTACCGTTCGCCCTCATCGGCCTGCTCGCCTTCGAGCACGCCTACGTCCAGGCCGGTCAAGCCGTACCCCTCGCTTAAGGGAGCACAAGGAGCTACGCGATGAGCCTCAAAGACCTCAATGAGAGAGTCAGCGCCGCTCGCGCGGAAACGGAAGCGCGAGGCGAGACCTTCTACCCGGGAGCCAGCCGCATCCATCTGGCCTCCTTTCCTCCGAAGGAGCGCTGGGACGACTGGGTAGAGCTCGACTCGAAGGCCTGGCCGAAGCGCGTCGAGAAACGCTTCATGCTGGTGCCCACGACGTGCTTCAACTGCGAGTCGGCTTGCGGCCTGCTGGCCTACATCGACAAGAACACGCTCGACATCGCCAAGTTCGAGGGCAACCCGGAGCACCCCGGCTCGCGCGGCCGCAACTGTGCCAAGGGACCGGCGACACTCAATCAGGTGACCGATCCCGACCGCATCCTCCATCCGCTCAAGAGAGTCGGCGAAAGGGGTGCGGGCAAGTGGGAGAGGGTCGGCTGGGAGGAAGCTCTCAACGACGTGGCGGGACGCATTCGCAAAGCGATTCAAGAGGGGCGGCAGGAAGAGATCATGTACCACGTCGGCCGGCCCGGTGAAGATGGCTTCACAGAGCGGTTGATGGCTGCCTGGGGCTGCGACGCCCACAACTCCCATACCAACGTCTGTTCGTCGGGCGCTCGAGCCGGTTACCAGTTTTGGACCGGAATCGACCGGCCCAGCCCGGATCACGCCCGAGCCAAAGTCATCTTCTTGGTCAGCGCCCATCTCGAGACCGGCCACTACTTCAATCCGCATGCCCAGCGCATCATCGAAGCCAAACAGCAGGGCGCCAAGCTGATCGTGCTCGATACGCGGCTCTCCAATACCGCGACGCATGCCGACTTCTGGCTGGCACCGCAGCCCGGTTCCGAGGCTGCCATCCACCTGGCGATCGCCAACTACCTGATCCAGAAGAAGCTCTACAACCGCGACTACGTGCGTCGCTGGTGGAACTGGCAGGAGTATCTCGACCAAGAGCATCCGGGCATCGAGCCGACCTTCGAGAGCTTCGAGCGCCTGTTGCAGGCAGAGTACGAGAGCTACACGTTCGAGTTCGCCGAGCAGGAGTCGGGGATCGAGGCAGAGGTTCTGCGTCAGGTGGCCGAGATCGTCTCCACCGCTGGCACACGCCTCTCGACCCACAACTGGCGAAGCGCCGCAGCAGCCAACGAAGGTGGTTGGCAGGTATCGCGTACTCTCTTCATGCTCAACGCCCTGATGGGAGCGGTGGCGACTCCGGGAGGGCTCTATCCCAACGCTTGGAACAAATTCGTCCCGAGACCCATTCACCTGCCACGTCATCCCGAGCATTGGAACGAGCTGACCTGGCCGATCGAGTTCCCGCTGGCCATGAACGAGTTGTCGTTTCTGTTGCCTCATCTGGTCAAGCGGTCGGAGAAACGCCTCGACGTCTATTTCAGCCGGGTCTACAACCCGGTGTGGACCAACCCGGACGGCTTCTCGTGGATCGAGATGCTCACCGACGAGGAAAAGGTCGGGCTGCACGTCGCCCTGACACCGACCTGGAACGAGACGGCCTACTTCGCCGACTACATCCTGCCGATGGGTCTGGCCTCCGAGCGCCACGACATCCACTCCTACGAGACCTACGCCGGCCAGTGGATCGGTTTCCGCCAACCCGTGCTGCGCGCTGCCAGAGAGCGTCTGGGAGAGACCATCAGCGACACCCGCCACAGCAATCCCGGTGAAGTCTGGGAGGAGAACGAGTTCTGGCTGGATCTGTCCTGGCGGATCGATCCTGACGGCAGTCTGGGAATCCGCCCGTTCGTGGAGTCGAAGGAGAAGCCCGGCGAGCCTCTGACAGTCGACGAGTATTACGGCTGGATCTTCGACAATTCGGTGCCCGGCCTGCCCGAAGCCGCCGCCAAGGAGGGCTTGAAGCCCCTCGAATTCATGCGACGCTACGGTGCCTTCGAAGTCGCCTCCGATGTCGGACCGCTCTACGAGAACCCGGTCCCTTCCGAGGAGCTCGAAGATGTCGCGGAGGATCGTTTCGGCCGAGTCTTCACCAGGTCTCCGGCTCCGCCACCCTTGAACATGGCACCGATCGGCGCACCCGATGGCGACGCCGAAGGACGAAGGCCGGCCGGTGTGCGCATCGATGGCGAGGTCCTGCGAGGCTTTCCCACACCTAGCGGGCTTCTGGAGTTCTACTCCACGACGATCGCTGAATGGGGCTGGAAGGAATACGCCCTGCCGACCTACATCAGAAGTCACGTCCACCCGGAGAGCATGGATGACGACCAAATGGTCCTCATCTCTACGTTCCGTCTGCCGGTGCAGATCCACACCCGAAGTGCCAACTCCAAGTGGCTGGACGAGATCGCCCACACCAATCCTCTCTGGCTGCATCCCATCGATGCGAAGCGACTGGGAATCAAGGAGACCGGAGATCTGGTTCGGGTCGAGACCGAGATCGGCTACTTCGTGCTCAAGGCCTGGGTGACGGAAGGGATCAAACCCGGCGTCGTGGCTTGTAGCCACCACATGGGGCGCTGGAAGATCCACGATCATGGCCAGCGGCAGATGATGACCACCGCGAGCCTGGACCACAAGGGCTCGGAGTGGACCCTCAAGCGCAAGCGTGGCGTCGAGCCCTATGCCTCGAGCGATCCGGACACGAGTCGAATCTGGTGGACCGACGCGGGCGTCCATCAGAACATGACCTTCCCGGTGCACCCAGACCCTATCTCCGGCATGCATTGCTGGCATCAGGCAGTCCGGGTGCGAAGAGCCAAGATGGGTGACCGTTACGGTGAAGTCTGGGTGGACACGGAAAAGAGCCACGAGGTCTTCAACGCGTGGCTCGAGAAGACCCGTTCGGCGGCGGTCTACTCGCCGGACGGAACCCGTCGCCCTGGCTGGCTGATCCGGCCTGTGAAGCCGGTCAAGAAGGCCTATCTATTGCCGGAAGAGGCCCGTCGGTAGGGGCAAATCGCCGCCCTGCCGCCGCACCGACCTGGCACTCCTGTCGTGGAGCTGCTTCGATCACTAGCCGCTCTGGCCGAGCCTCCGGGGCGCGAGACGCCCGGCATCGCCGAGCTGCTCCGACTCGGCACTCCACCAGAGCCCGTCGATTACGACGACCTCTTCCTGTTTCAGCTGTACCCGTATGCCTCCGTCTATCTTGGCCCCGAGGGGATGTTGGGGGGCGAAGCCCGCGATCGGATCGCCGGCTTCTGGCGCGTTCTCGAGCAGACTCCCCCACCCGAGTCCGACCATCTATCGCTCGTGCTGGCTTTGTACGCCCGCCTCTGTGAGCTCGAAGAAGAGACCGCTGATGCTGAGACTGCCAGCCGATGGAGACACCTCCGCACGACATTTCTCTGGGAGCACATCGTAAGCTGGGTACCCGTATACCTGGAGAAGCTGCAGGAGCTCGCCTCGCCGTTCTACCAGGCCTGGGGCGAGCTACTCCGGGAGGTTCTGCAGTCTGAGGCTATCGAGCTCGGCCGGCCGAATATCCTACCGCTCCACCTGCGCGAGGCACCGGCGCTGCTCGATCCGACGGCTGAGGGTGGAGAGGCATGGCTCGATTCACTACTCAGCCCAGTCCGTAGCGGCATCCTCCTGGTGCGCAGCGATCTGGTGAGGGCGGGCCGGGATCTGCAGTTGGCAACACGCGTGGCAGAGCGCCGCTATGCACTCAAGGCCCTGCTCGGGCAGGATCCCGCGTCCACTCTGGATTGGCTCGCCAATGAGGCTGGATCCTGGCAGGAACGCCATCTCCGTTGGCACGACCTCTCCGGCTCCATCGCCGGCTTCTGGTCCCAACGGGCTGCAGACACTGCCGAGCGTCTCCAGGACGATCGCAAAGACCTCTGATCAGCTACCCATTTCGTGGAGGTTCGTCTGGGCGATTCGCAGGCGGACGGCGGCGGCTACTCAGACTATGACGGGCGGGCCGCCGCCTCGTCTCGTCATCGCGCTTCATCTCCTGTGCCCTATCTGGGACCTTGCGCTGCGCTCGACTCGGCGCCCCCTGTCGAACCACCCGAACGACCCTCTGGCACCAATGGGGCGTAAGGGCTTAGGGCAGTAGGGGCTTAAGGGCTTAGAGGCCTAGGGCGATAGGGGCGTAGGGGGTGAGTCAGCAATCCGATGATTGATGTGTCTCGAAGGTGGTAGATCGGGCCATGGGTCTCTCTCGTCGGAGGGGCATGGTCGGGTGAGGCCGCAGACGAGGGAGATCCCTGGTTCGGTCGGCCTTCTCAACCCCCAAGCCCCCAAAGGCCGGCCGGAGGTACGACGGACGCTTCAACCCTCAAGCCCTCAAGGGTCGGCCGAGAGTTACGCTCGGACGCCTCAACCCCTTTGCGCTGCAACGAAAAAGCCGCTGTGCCCAAAAGGACACAGCGGCCAAGAGTTGCAGCCAACAGAATCTACCAGCGATAGCCGAAACCGAAGAAGCCCTTCACGGGGTCGACGGTCAGCTTCTCGACGTTGGAGTCTCCCTCCAACGCCAGGAGCATGTACCGAACTTGCACAGAGGCAAACCACGGGCTGTCCTCACCGAACGCGAAGTCGCCTCCGAAGTTGACCCCCCACGCCAGCTCGTCGTCGTACTTTACCTGAAGGTCGTAGTCGAACTCGGGGAAGTAGAAGGTCGACGAGCTGTAGCCTACCCACGACAGCAGAGCACCCGCGTAGAGGTCAAAGCGACTCTCCGGCGTGAAGTGGAAGTTTGCACCCAGGTTTATCCCGCGCATGTCGACCCGGTCATTCGAATAGAGAATGGGCGTCGAGTCTCCGACAATATCGAAACTCATGTTGGTCTTCATGTTGTCGAAAGTCAGGCCGAAATAGGTGCCGATCCTGGGCGTCACCAGGTATTCCAATTCGGCATTGAATCCATTGCCGCCATCGACAAAGAAATCGCTGGTGACAAGTCCCGGGCCCGGCGCACCGGGAGGGGTGAACGTGACCGTATCCGAGCCCGGCCAGACGTGCACATAGTGGAGGCGTGAAATCCAGCGAAAGTCTGCATCCTGCGCGGAGGAGTCGGCGACTCCAATGAACTGCAGGGCCAGGAACGCAACGCCGATGGCGATTGCGAACCTCATTCTCTTCCCAATGAAACGACTCATATTGGTTCTCCCTTTCTTACATGTTTTTCGATTTGTCCAGGCGGAACCGGCCTGTCTACAGATCCGCTACCTGGACGCATCCGGAAATCCATTCCCCGAATGCCACTGAAAGAAGATACGGATATTGCTATCTCCATATCCCATCCTCTAGAAGTATTACGAGCTTTCGGTACAGAAGGTTCGTTCGAGTGAAAAAACCCGCTGCGCCCGAAGGCGCAGCGGCGAGTCATTCAAACGCAGAGATCTACCAGCGGTAGCCGACGCCGATGAACAACTGCAGCGGATCGATGGTGATGTGGTAGACGTTTGCATCACCCTCCAGCGCCAGGAACATGTACCTCAGCCCACCGGAGAGGACCCAGGGGCCGCCTTCCGAGAACGGGTAGTCGATACCCAGGTTGAGGCCACCGGACAGCTCGTTATCGTACTTGACCTGATAGTCCACAGGCCCACCGAGCTCCGGCGGGATCTCTGAGAAGTTGAAGGTCGAGGAGCTGAAGTTCACCCAGGACGCGAGCACGCCAGCGTAGATGTCGGCGCGCCGGTCCGGCGTGAAGTGGTAGTTGTAACCCAGGCTGAACTGCCGCAGATCGACTCTGTCGGTGCCGGTCAGCCAGACATCGGCCCGGTCGTACATCAGGCTGGTCTTGATGTTCGAGAAGGCGATACCGCCCCAAATGCCCATGTTCGGCTTGAACATGTACTCGACCTCACCACCAAAGCCATTGCCACCATCAGCCCAGAACTGCGTGAAGATCGGCGGATCGAAACCCGTTGGGTTCTCGACGTGCAGGGTATCCGAGCCTGGGTAGTTGTGGATGTAGTAGCCACGGCCGATCCAGGCATAATCCGGACCTTCGATGCGAATGATGGCCGACGTGTCGCAAGTCGACTCGGTGTCGTACAGGGTCGACTTGCCAGCGAAGGTGTAGTTGTAGTCACCTGGCCGCCGCTTCAGCGAACCGGCAGGATCGTACGTCCACTTGGAATCACCAGCGGACTCGATCATGGCCATGTCACCGGCGGTGCCGTCCGGCAGCGTCAGACTGGTCAACTCGAAATCGCCGGTGGTCCGGCTGCTGTCGACCGAGATGACCTTCGTCTCAGGATCGACGATCACGTCGATGGCGCAGGCTGCCTTGGCCTTGCCCACGCGGACGCTGGCCGTGCAGGTCTGCGTCTGACCATCCTTGACCGACTGACCGTTGAAGGTGTAGGTGCCGTCGGTCTTCGGTGTGAAGGTCCAGGTCATCGGGCCGGTGCTCTTCAGATCGGCAACACTGCCCTTGCCACCCGGCAGGCCAGCGTCGGTGATCTTGAACTCGCCGTCGCTGCTTCCGGTGACCGTGATCGTGTCAGTACCCTGGTCGTAGCTAGCCTTGATATTGCAGGTCGGCTTCGGCTTGGCAACCGAACGCGAGCTCTTGTAAGCCAGGTTCATGCAGGTCTCGGGCACGATGAAGGTGTACTCGGTGTCGCCAGAGGTCACGAGGATCTGCCATGCCGGAACGGACTGCTTGGCCGCCCAGCGCGGATTCACGACGACAGACGGCTCTCCGCCCTTGCGGTTGGCCATCCACTTCAGCGTGTCACCGGGGTTGATGGTGGTCCTGGTAACCGTACCGTCGCCCTCTTTGGCCGCGCGCATCGTCGCGAACAGGTCATCGGCGTTTCCACCCCAGCCACCGATTTCGAGTACTTCACGGATGTCCGGCTCGAAGCGATCGAAGAGATCTTTCATCTCCTCCAGATTTCGGGCCGAATGTGGCGAGAATGTCGAGCCCGGCCGCCCCAGCACATAGATATCCACCTGTGCCGTGGCTGGAACCACTGACAGCGCCTGCAAGGCGATCAGCGCCAGACCGATTCCAAGTGAAACTCGAAGAGACTTGAACTTAGACATCACGATCCTCCTCCTCACATTGATTCTCTGAACGAGAATTTCAGTACCTTTCTAGTTTCTTCAATAGCCTACGAGACATTGAATGCACCGCTCCTGTGTGCGGATACACGGCCCCCAGCTATTTTTCGTCTGGAGGGATAGTAACAGAAACGGACTCATAATTGAATATCCATATAGCGATACACAGGGTTTTCTCCCTTTCGGGAACCTTCTCCAAAGTTCGTGTCTCTCAAGGGGCAGGCAAGGCGATCAAACGGTCGCAGCGCCGCAAACACATAGCCAACTTCGAATATTCAAGGAGATACCGCAATGACGACAACTCCCCTTCAGATCACTGACGAGCAGTTCGACGAGACGGTCGTCAACTCCGACGTACCCGTCCTGGTGGACTTCTGGGCACCCTGGTGCGGACCCTGCAGGATGATCGCACCCGTTCTGGAAGAGCTGGCTGGTGAGCTCGGTGACAAGGTCGTGATCGCCAAGGTCAACACAGATCAGAATCCCATCTACGCCCAACGCCTCGGAGTCCAGGGCATTCCGACCATGGTGCTCTTCAAGGATGGCGCCGAAGTGGATCGCGTCGTCGGTGCTCTGCCCAAAGGCCATCTCAAGCAGTGGATTGATACGACCCTCACGAACTAGTATCTAGAGCTGTGAGTCGCTGAAGACGTTGCACGAACCGCTGCGACAGGTGTGGCTCTCATCCGCGCTAGGGAGGATACAAGACAATGACGCGCAACCTTGCCTTGGGTATGGTGTTGCTGGGCTCACTGTGCCTGGCTACAGCCGAAGCCGACGAGCTGAGCCTCCTCGACGCCATGTCTACCGCTCGCAGTCAGGCTCGCGAGGTCACCGCCGCACAAGCGCAGGCCGAGGCGGGCGCCGCCCGCCTCAAGCAGGCCAAGGGCTATCGGCTGCCCCAGGTGCGATTCCAGGAGATCTGGATGACCACCAACACGCCTGCCGAGGTCTTCGCGCTACAGCTCAATCAAGGGGTGTTCTCGTTCGATGATTTCGTCATGAGCGACCCCAACAACCCGGACTGGTTCGAGAACGCCACGAGCCGATTCGAGCTCATGCTGCCCATCTACATGGGCGGCGGCCTGTCTGGACGCATCGACCAGGCCAGGCTGGCCGCTGAAGCGGACGAGATCAAGACCTCCTGGGCAGCCGACAGTGCGGCCTTGGCCGCCGCCGAAGCTTACATTCGTCTCGCCCAGGTGCGTGAAAATCTCATCCTACTGGAGCGTTCCCTGGAGACCGTCGATGCGCACGTGAGTATCGCCAGGGCCTACGTCGACCAGGGAATGCTGGTTCGCTCAGAGCTCCTGATGGCCGAAGTGGAGTTGTCGCGAATTCAGGATCTGCTTTACCAGGCCCGGGGCCAGGCCAAGGTGGCCGAGGCCAATCTTTCGTTTCGCCTCGGCGCCGACCCCTCATCGGCGTGGGAGCTCCGCAAGCTGCCTGATCCGCAGCCGATCGAAGAGGGCATCGATCCCTGGTTGGCGACCGCCGAGACCCGGGCCGATCTGGAAGCGGCCCGCCGCCTGCTATCGGCCGCCGAGCTCGAAGTCCGGGTGCAGCGCTCAGCTCTGCTCCCCAAGATCGGCCTGCAGGCCAAGTACGACTTCTACGACCAGAACCTTTTCGGGACCGGCGCGCATTCAGGCTCGGTCGCCGCGATGGCCAGCATCGACATCTTCTCGGGCAACCGGCATCGCGCCGCCAAGGCCGCCGCCGAGGCCGACCTGGAAGCCGGCCGCCAACAACTCGAACAGTTCGAAGACGGCATTCGTCTCGGTGTCAAGGATGCCTACGAAACGGCGACCAGTGCCCGTCAGCGCTACGACACGGCACTGGCTGCCCAACACGCGGCCTCCGAGGCCGAACGCATCACCGAAGAGAGATTCAAGAAGGGTGTCGTCAAGATGATCGATCTGCTCGACGCCTCCACGGCCCGGCAGGAAGCCGAGACCCGTCAACTGGTGGCGGCGGCCGAAGCCTATCTGGCCACGCTGGAACTGGCGGCCCGATCCGGTCGCCGGCCTGAGAGCGTCATTCCGACCCCTGCGACCACAACCTCCTCGAGGACAGAATCATGATAGCCAAGGACTCTTTCCGACTGACCAGCCTGGTTCTGGTCTCGACAGCCTTGCTGGGGCTCGCCTGCGGCGGCTCGCACGACGTCGAGCCCGAGACCACTCACAGCACGATCAGCGCTTCCGTCGCTACGGTCGAGCGGCTCGACGCGGCCCAGGAAGTCCAGGTCTTCGGTACGGTCGAGGCCGAGCAGACCGCCGCCATCTCGGTCAGGGTCATGGCCATGGTAACGGCCGTCCGGGTCAAAGCCGGCGATGTGGTCACCAAGGGCCAGCTCCTACTCGAGATCGATCCTCAGGCCTCCGAGGGGCAGCTCTCGCAAGCCAGGGGAGGTCTCGGACAGGCCGACGCGGCCCTGGCGCTGGCCGCACGGAACTACGAGCGCTTTCAAGCGCTGGCCGAGAGCAACGCGGCGTCCGAGCTCGAGCTGGACATGGCTCGAATGCAGTACGAACAGGCCAAGGCAGCCGTCGAACAGGCCCAGGGAGCCGTTTCCTCGGCCTCGTCGGTCGCCGGTGACTCCCGCGTCGTCGCCCCCTTCTCCGGCCGGGTAGGTCGCAAGATGGTCGAGGTCGGTGATCTGGCCGCGCCAGGTCGTCCCCTTCTGGTCATCGAGTCCACGGCGGGGCGGCGACTCGTCGTGTCGATCCCCGAAACCCTGATGGCTCAGGCCAAGCTGGCCTACGGTGACGAGCTGCGGGTCGGCATCGATTCGCAGTCCGACCTGACCGAGATGACCGGCAGCGTCGTGGAGATTCCGCCCGGGGCCGATCCGGCCAGTCACTCGTTTCAGGTCAAGCTGGCCTTGAACGCACCCGAGCTTCCCAGTGGGGCCACCGGCCGCGCATTCATCCCGACCGACGAGCAGACGCTCATCGCCGTTCCCGACGCAGCCGTCCTGCGCCGGGGTGGCATTCAGATGGTGGTCGTGCGCACGAACGACGGCTTCGCCAGCACCCGGGTCGTCACGGTAGGACGGCGTCTCCCCGGAGACCGGGTCGAGATTCTCTCCGGCCTGACCGGCGGCGAGAGCGTCCTTCTGGACCTGCCAGCACCCCCTTCGGCCGGCACCCGTGTGGAGGTGTCGTGATGGCAGCCGACAACAAGACACCGCAGTCGAATGGCGGCGACGCAGCCCGCCGCGAGGCCCTGCGCCTCAAGCAGACTCGCCGACCGATCGGCTTTTCCGGCCGCGTCGCCCAGGCCTTCCTGGAGTCGAAGCTGACGCCACTGCTGGTGGTGGCCTCGCTCCTGGTTGGTGCCTTCGCCGTCATGGTCACACCACGAGAGGAAGAGCCCCAGATCAAGGTGCCGATGATCGATGTGTTCGTCGGCCTGCCCGGGGCGTCGGCTCAGGAGGTGGAGCGACGGGTCATCTCTCCTCTCGAGAAGGCCATCTACGAGATCGACAATGTCGAGTACGTGTACTCCATCACCCAACCCTCGGGCGGCATGATCATCGTCCGCTTTCTCGTCGGCACCGATCCCGACCAGGCTGTGGTGAGGGTGCACTCCAAGGTTGCCGAGATCGCGGCAACGCTCCCCGAAGGCACCGTGCCACCGGTGGTGGCGCCCCGCAGCATCGACGACGTACCAGTGGTCGCCTTCACTCTCTGGTCGAATGACGCCACTTCCATGCAGCTGCGGCAGGTCGCCCAGGAGCTCAAGACCGAGTTGACTCGCCATCCCAGAGTGGCGCAGGTGTCGATCCTGGGCGGTCAGAAGCGGGCGGTCCAGGTCCAGTTCGACCGCGAGCGGTTGTCATCCCATCACGTCTCGCTCTTGCAGGCCTACCAGGCCCTGGCCGGGCTCAACTGGAGATTGCCGGCGGGCTCGTTCGCCAGCGCGGACACCGAGACCGTGGTCGAAGTCGGTAGCTTCTTTCGCACCGCAAAGGACGTCGAGAACGCCGTTCTCGGCATCTATGGTGGCAATCCTGTCTATCTGCGTGATGTGGCGACAGTCATCGACGGGCCGGACGAACCCGCCGACTACGTCTGGATGATGGGGGGCGCCGCCGGTGGCGAGAAGGACCTGCCACCAGGCCTCGACACTCCGGCCGTTACCGTTGCCATCGCCAAGAAACCCGGCACCAACGCCGTTGATCTCGTTACCGACCTCGAGAAACGTCTGGAGGCTTTCAAGGGGCCGGTGATTCCCGACAACGTGCACGTCACCAAGACTCGGGACTACGGCTATACGGCGGGGGAGAAGTCCTCCGAGCTCATGAAGCACCTCTGGATCGCGACGCTCTCCGTCGTCGGCTTGATGGCTCTGGCCCTGGGTCGACGCGAAGCGATCGTCGTTCTCGTCGCGGTGCCAACGACCTTGGCGCTGACCCTGGCGGCTTCCTACCTGTTCGGCTACACCCTGAATCGTGTCACCCTGTTCGCCCTGATCTTCGCCATCGGCATCCTGGTGGACGACGCGATCGTAGTCGTCGAGAACATCCATCGGCACTACCTGTTGGGCTGGACCAATCCCCGGCACGCTACCGTCTACGCCACGGATGAGGTCGGCAATCCGACCATTCTGGCCACTTTCACGGTCATCGGCGCTCTGCTACCGCTGGCTTTCGTGTCGGGACTGATGGGGCCGTACATGCGGCCGATTCCGATCAACGCCTCGGCCGCCATGTTGTTTTCCTTGATCGTCGCCTTTGTGGTCTCGCCCTGGCTGACCTTCAAGCTCTTCCGTCGCACCGCCGAGAAGCTGGCTGAGGGACCGGCCGAGCACGACGCCGAGACCGCTTCCGAAACACGTTTCCTGAAGCTCTACGAACGACTGTTTCGTCCGCTGCTCGCCAAGGCCTGGCGACGCTGGGCCCTTCTGGGCGCGGTGGTCGTGGCCCTTTTGCTCTCCATGAGCCTGGTGGCGGCACGGGTCGTCAAGGTCAAGATGCTGCCCTTCGACAACAAGAGCGAGCTGCAGGTCGTTATCGACATGCCCGAGGGCAGCACGCTCGAAGAGACGGCCGGCATCGCTCGCAGCCTCGCCGAGAAGGTCCGTACGCTGCCAGAGGTCACGGACGTCCAGATCTACGTCGGCACCTCGGCGCCGTTCAACTTCAACGGCCTCGTGCGCCACTACTTCCTGCGCAGCGGGCCTCTGGTGGCCGACCTGCAGATCAACCTCTTGCCCAAGCATCATCGAGATCGCGCCAGTCATCCCTTCGCCAAGGAGCTGCGGGACCTGCTGGCTCCCGTCGTCGAAGGCACGCAAGCCAACGTCAAGGTCACCGAAGTTCCACCAGGACCACCGGTACTCTCCACCATGGTGGCGGAGATCTACGGACCCGACCTCGATCAACGACTCGAGCTGGCCCAACAGGTGCGGGACATCTTCGAGACGACACCGGGCATCGTAGATGTCGATTGGTGGGTCGAAAATCCCGGACCGCAGGTCGAGTTCGAGGTCGATCGGGAAAAGGCCGTTCGTGCCGGCACGACCCCCGAAGCCGTCGTGCGCACTCTGCGCGTCGCCCTCGAGGGCGCCGAAGTCGGTCTGCTGCGTGACGAGACGGCCCGCGAGTCGGTACCCCTGGTCCTGCGGCTCGATCGATCGCAGCGTTCCAGCATCGATGGTCTGCTTGGGATCTCCGTCCACGGCTCGGAGGGCCGCATGGTGCCCGTCGGCGAGTTGGTCAAGGTCCGCCCGACCTCCCGCGAGCGCTTCATCTACCACAAGAACCTGCAGCCGCTGACGTACGTGATCGGCGAAGTGGCGGGTAACGAGGAATCACCGATCTACGGCATCCTCGACATGCAAGACCGCGTCGAGGCGCTGCAAGACCCCACCACCGGCGGGCCACTCCCGATCCTCTCTTCGAGCATGCCGGACGACACCACCGGCTACGCCATGAAGTGGGACGGCGAGTGGCAGATCACCTACGAGGTCTTTCGCGACATGGGAGTCGCCTTCGCCGTCGTTCTGGTCCTCATCTATGTCCTGGTGGTGGGCTGGTTCCGCTCCTTCATCACGCCGCTCATCATCATGGCACCGATTCCCCTGACGCTGATCGGCATCCTCCCGGCCCACGCCATCGGAGGAGTCTTCTTCACCGCCACCTCCATGATCGGATTCATCGCCCTGGCGGGCATCATCGTGCGCAATTCGATCCTGCTGGTTGACTTCATCAACCTCGAGCTGGCGGCTGGAGAGAAACTGGAGACCGCGGTCGTCAAGGCGGGAGTGGTGCGATTCAGACCGATCTTTCTCACCGCCGCGGCCTTGGTCGTCGGTGGGCTCGTGATCCTGCTCGACCCCATCTTCCAGGGCCTGGCTGTCGCTCTCATCTCGGGGGTCGTCGTCTCCACCGCCCTGACCCTGATGGTCATTCCGCTGCTGTACTACATGTATTTGAAGACGGTGGGCCTGGAGAAGATCGTTCCCCAGGACCACTAGTTTCGGCAAAAAAGGAACCGAATCATGACAGTCAATGACTACCTCAGAGCCATCGCCGGCTTGCTTATCCTGCTGTCGGTGGCGCTCGGCTACTGGGTGCACCCGGGGTTCTTTCTCTTCACGGCCTTCGTCGGTCTCAACCTCTTGCAGTCGGCCTTCACGAAGAAATGCCCGATGATTTCCGCGCTTCGCGCGATTGGCGTACCCGACTGAGGCGCTCCGGGCCTCGGGGCCCGCTGAGCTTCGATGAGTCGCAGGCACATTCAACGCAATCGGAGAAACCCGCATGAAGATGCTCATGATCATCATCGATCAGTCGAAGCGCGAGGAGCTGGAGGTCTTCTTGAACCGCTCTGGCGTTGCCGGCTACACCGAGATCTCCCACGCTGCCGGAATGGGTCTTACGGGTCCGCGTCTCGGATCCAGCGCCTTTCCAAAGTCTTCGGCAGTGATCTTCACGATCCTCGACGACGAAGCCCTGCAGAGTCTCCAGGAGGGCATGGACAACTTCTGCAAGACCTGCGGTGAGGAGCTGCGGATGATCTCCTGGGACGTGGACGTCCTCCGGTAACCCCACCAACCAACCAGGGGTTGAGGCGTCCGGTCGTCCCTTCCGGACGATCTTTGGGCCTTGGGTCCTGGGTCCTGAACGGCAGACTATCTTCTCGGGGAGATCCGTCCGGGTGGTTCGCCGGGGGGACGGCGTCGGCTACTCAGACTGCAACGGGGGGCCGCCACCTCGTCTCGTCATCGCGCCTCATCTTTAGTGTTCCTTCGTGGCCCTTGCGCCGCGCTCGACGAGGCGCCCCCTGTCGAACCACCCGAACGAACCTCTGGCACCATCAGAGGCATAAGGGCTTAGGGAAATAGGGGCGTAGGGGGCGAGCCACCAATCTGATTCTTGATGTGTCTCGACAGCGGTAGATCGGGCCATGGGTCTCCCTCGTCGGAGGGGCATGGTCGGGTGAGGCCGCAGACGAGGGAGATCCCTGGTTCGATCGCCCTCCTCCACAGCAAGCCCTCAAAGAACGTCCGGCGGACCACTCGGACGGACCTCATCTCAGGACCCAGGACCCAAGCTCCAGGACGGATGAGTGGGCAGGGTCGGACGCCTCAACCCAGCAGCCCCAACGGGGCTGCTTATTCGTCTGCGAGGGGGACGCTGGTTTCCCAGGCGCCTTGGGCCGGGTCGCGGCTCATCTTGGTCAGCACGGCGGTGAAGTGCCCCACGGAGACCTTGCTCCTGAGCTTGAGGGGCGTTCGCCATTCGTCGTCGGTCAGCCAGATCCGAATGCTGGCCTTGGGACTCTTCTTGAAGATCCCACCGACGCCTTCGATCTCGGGTTCGACGATGACCGCATCGAACGTGCCAGCAGGCACTTTGACCTTCTCGCGCCCCACCACCCTAACCTCTCCGGCCGTGACTTTCTTGCCATCGGTAACTTCGAGGACCACAGGTCCATAGTCCTGGACCTTGGACGCGCGATAGGCGTAGAAGCTCGATAGCGGGTCCTGGACTCCTGCGGGAACTTCGATCGGGTCTCGAGACTCTCCGTCTCGGGTGTGCACTGCGGTCTTCAGCTCCCAGTCGAACAGGATCTCGTCCTCGCCAGTCGGGCCCCGGCCCTCCTTGCCGCTCTTGAAGTACCGCTGGACCCGCATGTCGGGAGGTGTCACCGCCGACTCCACCGTCTCGCGCACCGGGTAGATCGCATCCAGGAAGGGAACGGTGCGGGCACTCGCTCGCAGAATGATGGCGCCGTCCTCTCTCTCGAGAATCTCCAATCGCGCCTTGGCGGCTGAGATGATTCCCCACTTGAGCGTGAAGTCCAGACGCTCACCGACCAGCGATTCCAAGGCTGGAGCCTGTTGCCAATCCGCCATCGACGGCGTGGCGACAAGGGCCAGTAGCAGAGCTAGGAGGATGTAGGCGGTTCGAACCATGGCAGGATACGCGCCCCGACGAAAGCGAGCACGAACAGTACCACGGCCAGCGCACTGATCCAGGTGGCCACTTGACGAACCCGCGGCGGCTCGAGAAGGATGTCGAGATGGCCTCGCCCTTTGGGAACCAGCACCGAGATCTCCCCTCCAGTACCAGGTTCGACTGCTAGGGTCTCACCATTCAGGCTCGCTCTCCAACCAGGAAAGTACCATCGCGCCAGACGCACTCGCGTCTCGCGCAGAGCCTCCAGATCGAGCCGAATATGGGTACCCTGCTCTTCGATCGCCAGCACCTTCAGGTCGGTGGAGGGATTCAACAGCAGCGTTCCTGGGGGCGTCTCTTTCCAGGCTGCGAAATCGGCGCCGTCCGGCAGGTACTCGTCGACCCCGGTTGCGCTCTGTCTCCCTTGGCGAATGGCCTCCGCCGTCAGACTCTCCTCCAACGAAGCCCTGCCCTGCGGTGAAAAGGACCGGACTCCTCGCAGCTGAGGCAACGCGTTCGCAACACACAGGGTGAGTACCAGAAGCTCGAGTAGCACCACGCTCCTCCGCCTCATTCCACCCGTAAGACCGAGGAAGAGCAGTCCTGCCAGGGTCGCTGTCAGGAGTGCTAGAGGGCCCATCAATCGCCACGGGAACTGAAACAGCGGCAGTAAGGGAAGCACCTCCCATACGGGACGACTGACCGCCATCTGAAACAGCAGAGCGAGGAGGGCGCAACCGAGGAAGCACCAGAAGAGACGGCGATTCCAAGGGTTCAACTGCAACCGGGAGGAGGCCGCCAGCACCACTCCGGCGACGAAAATCACAGGTATCATGAGTCCGGCCGAGAAATACTCCCCGTAGCCCCATAGGGTCCCGAAGTCGAGGAAGTTGACGCGAAAATCGTAGCGACCCTCCACCAGCAGCTCGGGTCGAACCAGGCCGGTGAGTGTCAGCGCCGGGATCCAGAACCAGGCAGCTAACAGAAGGCCCAGACCCACTCCCCCACCCGCCCAGGCGAGCTGGCGATGCGATCGAGTCGGCAGGAAGAGAACGACCGTCAAGAGCAGGGCCATGCCCATGGCGATGAGCGCCGTCAAGTTGTGGGCCAGAATGCTGAGACCCAGACCCGCAGCCAGAGCCAGTGCCCCCACGAGAGGCTGGTCGCGTAGCCGAAACACGCCGTAGAAGACCAGCGGAAGCAAACAGAGCGCCGTGTACTCGGCGTTGGCGTTGCGGATCAACAGATCGGCGAGCAGATACGGCTGCAGGATGTAAACATAGGCGGCCACTCGCGCTGCGGATTTCTTGTGATCACCTGCCGTCTCGGGGAGCGCCTCCATCATGAGCACGACGAGAAAGGCGGAGATCATCGTCAGGACGACGAGGGTCAGTGTCGGACCCGTCAAGAGAGATCCGAAGGTCGCCGATCCGGCACTGGCGAGGGCCGAGAACAACGGCGCATAGAAGAGGAAGAGCGGGGATCCCCAGCCGCTGTAGAGATCGGCAGCCCAAAAGGGCAGCCATTGCCCCGAGGAGAATGCCTCCTGGTACTCGACGATCCGAACGAGCTCCCAGCCCCAGTCGTGCCCTGCAGGGAAGCCCCACAGCAACAGCGGGCCCGTGGCCACCAGCACCGCCACCAACGGCAGCAGGCGCAACCACGTTGCCTCGCGGTCACCCTCGTCGCCCTGAATCTCGACCGAGTCTCGCTGTTCCGTCACAGGAGGAATCCTACACTCCCCCAATTCGACCACCTGTGAGCTAAGGTCCGTCCGGGTAGTCCGCCGGGGGACGGCGTCCTCTCGGGGGTTGAGGAGGCCGATCGAACCAGGGATCTCCCTCGTCTGCGGCCTCACCCGACCATGCCCCTCCGACGAGGGAGACCCATGGCCCGATCTACCCACCGTCGAGACACATCAAGAATCCGGCTCCTGAATCGCCCCCTACGCCCTATTTGCCCTATGCCCTTATGCCCCTGATGGTGCCAGAGGTTCGTTCGGGTGGTGCGAAAGGGGGCGCCTCGTCGAGCGCGGCGCAAGGGCCACGAGAGAACACATCAGATGAGGCGCGATGACGAGACGAGGTGGCGGCCAGCCCGTCGCAGTCTGATGAGCTGCCACCGTCCGCCTGCGGACCACCCGGACGGACCTCTTCAAGAAAACAGTCGTCTGTTCAGGACCCGGGACTCAAGCCCCAGAGATCGGCCGGGAGAAACGACCGGACGCCTCAACCCCTGCCGCTCTACTCGTAGCGTAGCGCCGTGGCAGGAAGGACCGAGGCGGCACGGCGGGCGGGGACCCAACAGGCAACAACGGTGACTGTCAGCGAGAACAGGGTCACCGCCAGGATGTCATGCAGCTCGATTCGGAAGGGTACCGAGCTGATGAAATAGATGGCCGCCAGCTCCGGCTCGAATCGGATCAGCTCGAAATGGGTCAGGACCCAGGAAGCAAGGGCTCCGAGGCCGATCCCGGCCAGCGTACCCACAGCTCCGAGACCCAGGCCATAGAGCAGGAAGATCGTCCGCAGGTCCCCTGGAGCCAGGCCGATCGCTGCCAGCGAACCGATGTCCCGCATCTTCTCTCGTACCAGGACAACCAGGCTCGAAGCGACATTGAAGGTGGAGACCACCACGATCAAGCCCAGAACGAAGAACAGTGCAATCTGCTGCACCCGCAGCGCCGTGAACAGCTCGCGATTCAAATCTCGCCAGTGGGTGACCAGAAACTCCGACTCCAGCACAGCCCTCACCTGCTCAGCCACCTCCTCCGCCTGATCTGGATCATCCAGCGCAATCTCCACCAACGAAGATCCGGCCTCCCCCCCAGACAGTCGAATCAGCTCGTCGCGGTCGGTCACCACCCACGCCTGATCGAACTCCGAGAAGCCGGTCGTGAAGACACCGGCCAGCTCGACGCTGCGGTAGCGGAAGCGCGGCCGCCCCTGATGAAGTCCGAGGACCATGAGGCGCAGGGTTTCCCCGGGCTCCGCCGCCAATCTGCGGGCCAACTCGCTACCGAGAACGACGCCCAGTCTGCCATCGCGAAGCAGACTCTCCCCGTCCTTGAAATCCGACACGAGCTCGACGGCACCGAGGTCGGCCAGCTTGGTGGATGCATCGACACCCCGCAGCGTGACCTCCAGGCCGTCGAGCGCCTGACCTCCGACCAGTGCTCCTTGCCCGTAGACCACAGTTCGCACATCGTTGACGCCGGGCAGAGCCTCCAAAGCCTCCCGATCGCCCTCCTCCACCATCGCGTCGGAGCCGAGCATCGGGTAGGCGATGATGGCTGCATTGCCGCGCACCAGCTTGCGGCGCAAGTCCTTCCGGTAGCCGGTCATCAGTGCCATGGCGATCACCATCGCCATGACCCCCAAGAGCGTGGCAATCAGGGCCGCGCGAGCCGTGCCGGTCAAGAGTTGGCTTTCCCTACCGCGTAGGAATCGCCAGGCAATGGACCACAAGAGCGGGGCTGATGTTCGACCTCTAGCGCTCACGGCTACTTAGCTACTCTCTCGACCACCGTCTGCAAGAAGCTGTCGAAAAGCTCGGCTGCGTCGTGGGGTCCAGGCGCGGCCTCGGGATGATACTGGGCCGAAAGCACGGGCCGATTCTCGACCACGAAGGCCTCGACGGTACCGTCGTTCAGATTCACCTGGCTGACTCGGCAGTTGTCCGGCAGGGAATCGGGATCCACCGCGAAGCCGTGATTCTGGCTGGTGATGAGAACGCGCCCGGTCGACAAGTCCTTGACGGGCTGATTGCCGCCATGGTGGCCGAACTTCAGCTTGAAGGTCTGTCCCCCAACCCCCAGGCCCAGAAGCTGATGGCCGAGACAGATGCCGAACAGCGGCACGCCCGAGGAGACCAGACCGCGCACATTCTCGATCACCTCCGCGAGAGGCTCGGGGTCGCCAGGACCGTTGGACAGCAGCACCCCATCGACTCCGAGGTCGATGCAGTGCCGCCAGGGTGTGCGAGCCGGCAACACGGTGACCCGCGCCCCGCGTCGAACCAACGATCTCAGGATGTTGCTCTTGACCCCGAAGTCATACACCGCCAGGTGGAAATCGGGGTCTCGGTCTTCGGGAGCCAACTCGAAGCTCTCGGCGCAAGTGACTTCGTCCACCAGCGCTCGGCCAGCCATGAGGGGATACTCCTGCACCTCGGCCACCAGGGCACTGACGTCCGAGCGCTCCGAGGTCAGAACGCCACGCAGAGCGCCACGTTCTCGCACTCGGCGAACAATGGCTCTGGTATCGACCCCGTCGATCGCCGGCAGGTGATGGCGACGGAGGTAGGAGATCAGTCCCTCTTCACTGCCGTGACTGGAAGGGCGGGAGGTGAACTGACGGGCCACGAAACCCTCGACCCACGGCCGTGCCGATTCGGCGACCGAGCTCGCGACCCCGTAGTTGCCGATGTGAGGCAGGGTCATGACGACGATCTGCCCCCGGTACGAGGGATCGGTGAGGATCTCCTGATACCCGGTCATCGAGGTGTTGAACACCACCTCGCCAAAACTCGTCCCCTCCCCGACTGCCCTGCCCTCGAAGGCTGACCCATCTTCGAGCACGAGTAGAGCGCTGGGGGACGACTTCAAACCGGTCGTCGACTCGCCTGGCTCGGAACTTGGCGGTCCAGAACCGGAGCCAAGAGGCGAATCTCCTCCATGAGCTCGATGAACTGTTCGGGCAGGAGAGCCTGATTACCGTCGGAAAGAGCTTCGTTCGGCTGGTCGTGAACCTCGACCATCAAGCCGTCGGCTCCCACTGCGATGGAGGCTCGTGCTAGAGGAAGGACCTTGTCACGCTGGCCGGCGGCATGGCTCGGATCGGCGATGATCGGCAGGTGGCTGAGCCTCTTGACGGCCGGTATCGCGGCGACATCCAGCGTATTGCGTGTGTGATCGGCAAAGGTCCGAATGCCCCGCTCACACAGAATGACCTGCTCGTTGCCCTGGTCGAGGATGTACTCGGCAGCCAGCATCAACTCTGTCACGGTCGCATTCATGCCCCGCTTCAGGAGGACGGGGCGCCCGCAACGCCCGGCCCGCCGCAGCAGCGTGTAGTTCTGCATGTTGCGGGCTCCGATCTGGACGATATCGGCATACTCGGCCACATCGTCCAGCACGTCGATGTCCAGAGCCTCGGTTACCACCGGCAGCCCCGTCGCATCCCGCACTCTGGCTAGTATCTTCAAAGCTTCGAGCCCCAGGCCCTGAAAGCTGTAGGGGCTGGTGCGCGGCTTGAAGGCCCCACCACGCAAGAGATGGCCGCCGCAATTCTTGACGATCTCGGCAATGCGGAGCGTCTGCTCGAAACTCTCCACAGAACAGGGACCGGCTATGATCAGAAGATCCCGACCACCGATCGCCACACCACCGACCTCGAGAATCGTGTTCTCGGCCCGAAATTCCCGCGACACGAGCTTGTAAGGGTGCGAGACCTGAATGACCTCGAGCACGCCGGGCAGAGACTCGAACAAACCCGGCTCGACAACGCCGATATTGCCCGTAATGCCGACGGCCGTCCGCTGGGCACCGGCGATTGCATTCGCCTTCAGACCGTGGGACTCGACCCGGCTCACCACGCCCTCGATCTCATCGGGCGAGGCATCCATGCGCATGACTACGAGCATAAGTTGTCTTTCTGGAGAGGTTTCCGAGCTCCGTTGGTTTCGCGGCCGGGCCAGGGACGCGCTATCATAGCAGAGCTAAAGACAGGCGAGTTGGTGACAAATTCCGCCAGTGATTCCAGGCAGAGTGTCCGAGAATAGAACAAGAGACAAGGAGAGCGAGCCGACAACCAGGCCCGCGAAAGAGATCATGCATCGACAGCTAACGATTCTGCTCAGCATACTGATGGTCGCCATCATGGCGATTCCGGCCAACGCCTACACGATCTATCTCAAGGATGGCTCGCGACTCATCGCCAAGGAGAAGCACCTTATCGAGGAAGGCAAAGCCATCATCGTTCTGCAGAACGGCACGCGGACGTTCATCGAAGCTTCCGAGATCGACATCCCACGCACCAAGCAGGCAAACATCGGCGACTACGGCACGGCTCTCGTTCTGGAGGATGGTCAGCTCGTCGAGGCTCAGATCAAACCAACCGAGCAGAAAGAGCAGCGACTCACCGACGTTGCGTCGAAGCCCGATTCCAGTGCCTTGAGCCGCCCGCAGGCTCGTCGACAGGCAACTACGACACCGGACGTTGCCCACCAACGTATCGAGACGGGTGCCGTCGACTTGACGACGTTCCCTCGAGCACCCTATTCGGAGATGGAGATCTCGGCTGAAGCAACCCGCTTCCTTCACACGCTGGGAATCGAAGGCGCCAAAATCCATCAGGGCAGCGACCCGACCCGGGCCTTCCTCGAAGTGACGACCAATTCCGAAGCCGCCGTCTTTCGCAGCCTCGATGCGGCGGCCGACACCCTGCTGCATCTGCTGAACCGGTACCCGGATCAGATCCAGAGTTTCGAGCTACTGCTCTCGACCTCGGACCGGGATCGCGCGGGGCAGTTCCACATGACGCGAGCCGTGGCGGTGGCACTGGCCGACAACCAGCTAGACGCCTCCGAGTTCTTCATCCAACACGTGCAGTTCTAGTCCCGACGCCCGAACGGGCGTCAGGGTTTGAGGGTTGAGGCGTCCGGTCGTGCCTCCCGGACGCTCTTTGAGGGCTTGGGGGTTGAACCGGCCGCACTTCGTCTCGGCCGGCCTTTGGGGCTTGGGGATCGAGACCGCCGATCGAGCCATGGGTCTCCCTGGCCCGATCTACCACCTTCAACACACATGACGAATCCGGCTACTGACACGCCTGTTACACCCTTAGGCCCCTCTCCCCCTACTGCCCTAAGCCCTTACGCCACTATGCTCCTAAGCCCCTAGTGCTTTCACCGGTGCCAGAGGTCTGGCCCGACGTTAGGAGGGCACTTCAGTTTCGGGCGCCTCGATGCCGATGAAACGCTCCACTGGTTCGCCGACCTGGGTCTGGAAGCGTTGGCGATAGCTCTCGACCTCGCCGATCTGCTCGTCCAGAAAGATCCGCTCCACCCGGAACAACGGCACGAACATGGTGGACAGACCCAGCGCCTGATCCTCCTGTCGCGCGACCTGGAACATCCAGTCATCGAAACTGGTGACGCTCAAGCCCCGCAGCATGAGGCCGCTCGGGTCCAGGTCCTGGAGGACTCCCCAGAACTTCTCGGTCGGATTCACCAAATGGACGATGACGATGGAGTCTCGTTGCAACATGGCATGCTCCGTCCCGGTTGCCTGCTCTATTCAGTCTCGTCAGTCTCGTCGTCGGCCTGCTGCGAGAGCTCGAGAAGCACACCGCCGGTGCTCTCGGGGTGCACGAACTGCACCCAACAGCCACCCGCTCCTCGAGTTGGCTGAGGTCGCAGAACTCGGAAGCCGGACTGCCGAAGGGCTGCGTCATCCGCCTTGACGTCGTCGGTGGTCAAGCACAAATGGTGCAGCCCGGGGCCCCGTTTCGCAAGGAACTTTCCAACAGGTGACTCCTCGGCAGTCGACTCCAGCAACTCGATGCGGACATTGCCGCAAGGGATGAGAGCGACGCGAACGCCTTCGTGAGGCACTTCCTCGACGGCCTCCACCTTCAGGCCAAGAGCCTCGTAGAAGGCCCGAGCCTCCTCGATCGACCGCACAGCGATGCCGATGTGGTCGATGCCTTCGATCATGGTTTCACTCGGCAGGTAGGTCCCGGCTCTACCGACGTTCACGCAACAGCTGGCGGGCGATGACCAGCCTCTGGATCTCGCTCGTGCCCTCGCCGATCGTGCAGATCTTGCAATCCCGGTAGAACTTCTCGGCCCTGTAGTCTTTGATGTATCCATAGCCGCCGTGAATCTGGACCCCCCGCTCGGCGCAGAAGACGGCGGTCTCGCCGGTGTAGAGCTTGGCCTCGGCGGCAAGCCGCGTCACCCTTTTGCCCTGGTCCATTTTCAGCGCCGCCGCCATGGTCAGCGCCTCGGCAGCCGCAATGCGCGTCGCCATCTCCGCCAGATGGAAGCGGATCGCCTGGAACTCCGCGATCGGCTTGCCGAACTGCACACGCTCCTTGGCGTAGGCCAGTGCTGTTTCATAGGCACCGATTGCCGTACCCAGGCCGAGAGCGGCAATGGAAATGCGACCTCCATCGAGGATCTTCACGGCCTGAATGAAGCCCTCTCCACGCTCGCCGAGAAGGTGCCCATCGGGCACGAAGCAGTCTTCCATAATGACTTCCGACGTATCGGAGGCCCTGCTTCCCAGCTTGTTCTCCTTCTTGCCAGGGCGAAAGCCCTTCATCCCCTTCTCGAGCACGAAGGCCGAAAGATTGTGATGGCGAGGACCCTCTGGATCCGTCACCGCCATGACCACGCAGATGTCGCCCACCGAACCATGGGTGATGAAGGTTTTGGAGCCATTGAGGATCCAGCCACCCTCGACTCGCTCGGCTCGGGTCCGAGTGCCGGCGGCGTCCGACCCGGCGTCCGGCTCGGTGAGGCTCCACGCTCCGATCTTCGTGCCGCTGGCTAGAGGCACCAGCCAACGCTGTCGTTGCTCCTCGTCGCCGAACTTGTAGATGTGGTTGCTGCACAGGGAATTGTGGGCTGCAACACTCAGACCGATGGCAGGATCGACCTTGGAGATCTCGGTGATGACCAGCACGTAGTCCACGTATCCCAGGCCGGAGCCGCCATACTCCTCGGGAAAGATCACTCCAAGGAAGCCCAGCTCTCCAGCTTTGGCGAAGAGCTCGAGCGGAAAATGCTGACTCTCGTCTAGCTCTTCGACCAGAGGATCGATTTCCTGCCTGGCAAAGTCTCGGGCGGCCTCCCGAACGACCTTCTGGTCTGAAGTCAGGGAAAAATCGCACACGCTCGTGCTTGTAGTTTGCTCGCTGGCTATGGTCATGACGTCCCGGATGCTATCGCGCCCACCTGGCGAGGGCAATTGGCTCTGGGGGTTGAAGCGGCCGTCGTTCCTTCGGCCGATCTCTGAGGACTTGAGGTTGGGGCGGCTGTCGCTAGCTCCAACCGGCCCCTGACCGGCCTGGAACCTGGCTTGGATTCTCTTCTCGTAGAGGTCCGTCCGGGTGGCTCGCCGGGGGACGGCGTCGTCTACTCAGACTGCAATGGGTGGCCGCCACCTCGTCTCGTCATCGCGCCCCATCTCCTGTGCCCTATCAAGGGCCTTGCGCCGCGCTCGACTCGGCGCCCCCTGTCGAACCACCCGAACGAACCTCTTTCACCGTTGAGGGCCTAGGGGTGTAGGGGCTTAGGGGCGTCAGGGGTGAGTCAGTAGTCGGAATCTCGATGCGCCTCGAAGGCGGCAGATCGGGTCAGAGGCCTCCATCGTCGGAGGGGCATGGTCGGGGGCCCCACTGCCCCAAAGATAGACCGGAGGTACGACCGGGCTCCTCATCCCCAAGCCCGCAAAGATCGGCTGGAGCAAGCGACAGCCGCCTCAACCCCTCAAGGCGTTGTGCGTACGATGTCGATTCCGGTGTAGTAGTGTCGCAGAATGTCCTGATAGGAGTGGCCGCGGATCGCCATCCCGAAGGCCCCGATCTGGCACATTCCGACGCCATGTCCCCAGCCTCGTCCCGTGAAAAGCCAGCCGGGCGACTTGTCGGGAGGTGTCAGACGCTTGGCGGTGAACAGGGTGTCGGGCACATCCAGCGTCCAGCGCACCGCCAGTCCTTCGATGACCTCGGACCGCCCACCGTCGCCCAGCACCTTCATTCTGCCTACCCGTCCCGACACTCCCCGCTCGAGAATCTCGAGACCCTGAAACCCGAGCCCCGGGTAGCGATCGTTGACCATTTCCGTCAGCTGCCGATCGCTGCGAAATCGAGTCCACGAACTGCGTTTGCTGCTCCGGTCATAGGTCGCCCCAGCAGTCTCGACCTGGTGCACCAGGGCCACTAGCTGGTCGTTGTGAAGGTAGAGCTCCATCCAGTCGCCAGCCAGCAGCGCCAGCGAAGAGCTGACTGTGCTCGAACCAAACTGGCGAAAGGTCGCCAGCCGATCACCGACGACATACGAGGCATCTTCCTCGGCCAGTCGAACCTGAAGCTGTCCCCCTTCGAGCCCGAGGTACCGCGCCTCGATCATCTCAACCACCCGCAAGTAGATGGCCAGCCTGTACAGCGTCTCGTCGATCTCCGCCGCCGTCAGTGGCTCGTTGAGGTCACCGGCCAACAGACCACTCTTCATCAGATAGGCCGCCAGCTGCAGGTCTTCCTCCGACCAATCGGCCGGTGGCTCGTCCAAGAGGTAGGGCAGGTCCGCAGGCGAGACAAACAGGCGCGCATCCAAAGCCAGATCGAAGATCGAGGCGATGAAGCGTTGCACCTCCTGTCGCTCCAGAGAGGCCAGACGATCCCGGGGAATCGGCAGCCCGGCCATCAGGGCCAGGTGCTCGAGTCGCGCCCCGACGACCTCCGCCGTCAGCCTCGTGCCGCTGGGCGGCATCAGCTGATCCAGGAGCCCGGCAGGAAACTCCATACCGCGAGGCAACCGCGAGTCGACACGATCGACGCCGGCTTCCAGACAAGAGACGCCCTTCAAATAGGGCGCGTCCTTCTGGGGAAAGATGAGGCTGACGTTCTCGGTGTGCCCGCCACAGGTGGAGCTGTAGAGGGCCTCGACCAGCTCCTCATTCCAGACCAGTACTTCGCCAGCAGTCTCAGCGATCGCCCGATCCGTCAGGGGGTGTTCAACGGACATCCCACCATAGACCTGACATCGCGGCGTCGCGCAGATGTCGTAACCCTCTGCCTGGAACTCGCCGAGGTTCTTCAGGGTGTAGGTTCGGGCCGCCACCGTCTGAGCTTTGAGAGCCTCGATCTGCCCATACTCCCCAGGGCCCATTTCCCGCGGCACGACCCCTCTCAGATACTCCTCCACGGGTAGCTCGTTGATGACGTTGAGCAGGCCCCGATCGTTCAGATAGACGAGCAGATCGCCGCGGTACCGCGCGTTCTTGAATCGGATCCCGTTACCCGAACCGCTGCGCACTGTCAGCCAACGCCCTGGCGAATGATAGGTCTTCCCGCCCAGCGTCATCCGCAGCTCGGCCTCTCCCAGGTCGGCCTGCTCGCTGACGATCCACGCACCACTGAGCCCGGCGCCGATCAACCTGCGCTGTCCAGCAACGGCCTCATCGCGAGTTGGAAAGCGTCCGACCCGCACCCGGTAGAGATCGATCCCGGCATCGAAAACAACGTCGGCGGGCAAGCCGAACCGACTGCCCAGCTGTTTCGCCAGTCCCTGTGCCTGTGATTCGTCCTTGAGCGCCGCCGCCTGCAATCGGTACACGGCTGGTGTCTTGATCTCGACTCCAGGCTCGACCTTCAAAGAGCTCACCTGCGCCACGACCCGACCATTCGCCTCGGCAATCAGGTCGCCGTCACAACAGGGCAGCACCAACTCCTCGAGGTCGGTCGCCAGCCCGACACGCAGTCGACTCGGAACCGCAAGCCGCGGACTCGCCTGGACTGCCCTGGCCGGTCCTGCAGCCGGCTGGCTTCCCCGACTAGAAGTCGCCGCGGAATCCGCTGCCAGAAGTCGATCCTGGCCACCAGGGCTGACAGCGGCCCACAGCGCGCCGATGAGAACGAGCGCCAGGAATGCTGTTCGCAGATTCGGGCGAAAGATGCTCAACCCTGGTGCTCCAGTGCCACTTCACTTCGCACCAGGCTGACGAGAGAAGCGGAGAGACCAATGGCAACCATGCTACCCAGGATCATCTCGATGCCACTGAGAACGAGTTGGACCAACATACCCGCCCATTGGCCGGAACCGGTCTCGGGCAGGAAGAGACCCGAGGCGAACGACAGGATCGAGAACCCGACACCGATCACGATGGCCAGGACCAGTGCGACGAGGAAGAGGATCGTGACCGCACCCAACCGCCGCCCTACCAATCCCAGCGATCGACGCAGCGCCGTACCGACACTCGAATCCTCTCGAGCCAGGTCGACCTGCGCCACGTTCGCCCAGAGAGCCAGCAGCAGCAAACCGAAGAAGAGTGGAATCGAGGCCCCGCAGCCGATGCCGAATGCCGCCGTCGCTCCCCATTGCTCGCCACCCAGTGCGGTCAGACCGATCACGACTGCGAAGATCAGCACCCAGAGCAGGGCGAGCGAGGCAATCAGGTTGAGCAACCAGAAGTACCTCCACAGATACCGTCCACCCCAGCCCCGCAGGTCTCGCCCGCTGTAGGTCCGGAACCACTCCCAGCCATGGAGTCGTCCTTGGGGTGCCTGCCGGTCGCCAGTCATGAGGATGCCGAAAATTCCACCTTGAAAGAAACAGTAAACCAGAAATGCCGCTAGCCATATGGCACACGACACTAGAAGCGAGGTTCCCAGCAGCAACCAGGCTTCCGAGCCTCGATTCATCAACTGACCCATTTGGGCCAGGAACTCGGCCCACTCCACCGGGGTCGTGTTCATCCAGTCGAGCGATGCGAACCCCAGGACCGCAAGGGGCGGAGCGAAACCCACGACGACCAAAGAGGCCGATAGGAAGCCCTGCAACCAGGAGATGAAGACCAACTCCCAATTGGCTCGCAGGTTGGTGACACCGCGTTGAATGCAGCTGACCGCCGAGAGTGCCATTGCCGAGGTCGGGGCGAGCTCTAGAATCGATGCTTCTGCATCTGGACTTCCCGCCGAAAATCCTCCGCCTCGATGGCCACTGGGCGCGCCATCTCGTACAGCCTGCTCAAAAGGTTGGCAGAGATGCGGGAAGACAGCAGCTGGAAGCTCGGGCTCGAAGGAGTTCGATCGAGATTGTCGTGGGCCGCCACAGAGTCCGACTCGAGTCGGAAGTTGGTCGTAAACAGGGTCGGTAGCCGCTGCGTGTAGCGACTGTTCATGATCAGGTAGAGGATCTCGTTCACCCAGGGTGTGGGCTTTTGCGCGCCCAATTCGTCGAGTACCAGGACTTCGGCCTTGACGACCGGGTCGAGGACATCTCGTTTCGACTCCGGCGAACCGGGATCGAACGTCGATTGAATCTGATGAATGAGCGCCGTGAAGTCCACGAATAGGCCACGGACCCGGTAGCGCTCGATCAAGGATTTCAGTACCGCCACGGCCAGGTGGGTCTTGCCCACACCTGGTGAGCCGATATAGAGGAGGCCAGACTCCGTGAAACCGCCTTCGGGCTTCAGGAAGCCCTCGACGTAGTGGTCGCTGACGGTCTTGGCCTGCAGCAGCTGGTCTTTGTCTGCTGGGCTGGGTGCGTTGATGTCGAAGTTCTTGAACGAGCAGTTGCGATAGCGGGATGGAATCCCGGCTGCTTCGAGGAGGCGCGGTGCCAGATTCTGGAACCGGCAGTCACAGCGGCGGGCCGTACCGGCACCGTTGTCCTGCTCGATGACCCATCCCCGGCCTTCACACTCCGGGCAGATGTCCTCTTGTCCAGCCTCCAATGGCATCCACGAATCGTAGCATGGGGGCAGGGCGACAGCAGTCTCTCAGCGGCGGCGGGATTTGGGCTTGGTGGATGACCGGGAGCCGCGACGTCGCTGGGGTTCGCGATCCGTGGCTTCCTGTTCGGCGAGAGTCGATCGCGTCAAGGGCCCTCTTCCCACCCTGACCAATGCGTACCGGCGGTCCACACCGGTTCGACGATCCAGGATTTCCTGCTTGACGAAGGCCAACAGACGATCGACCTCGATCTGCATGCTCTCCATCTGCTGGCGCATGTTGAGGATGACTTCGACCCCGGCGAGGTTGACTCCCAGGTCCCTTGTCAGGGTGAGAATCGTCTCGAGACGCTGCAGGGTCTCTTCATCGTAGAGGCGGGTGTTGCCTTGGCTTCGTTGCGGGGCAATGAGGCCCTCCCGCTCATAAAGGCGCAGCGTCTGGGGATGGATCTCGAAACGCTCCGCCACAGCGCTGATCATCAGGTACTTTCGCTGCTTCTGTTTTCGCGGCATGGTTCGATCTCCCGAGGGGTGTAGCCTCGCCCCATCGCTGTCACCCGGTTTGGCCAGGGCCAGCGATGGGGCGCGGATTCAATCGCTACTCAGTGCTTAGTTGGCCTCGTCGACGTCGACGAACTCGGCGTCGATCACTTCGGAGTCATCCGCTTCGGGACTCGGCGCACTCTCTGGTGCGGCTCCCGGAGCTCCAGCCTGAGTGTCCTTGTACATGGCCTCGGCCAGCTTGTGCGAGGCCTCGGTCAGGTCGGCGACGGCCTTCTCGAGCTTCGCCAGGTCGTCGGACTCGAGGGCTTGCTTCGCTTCCTCCAGGGAACGACCGAGGTTGGCCTGATCGTCGGAGCCCAACTTGTCCTTGTGCTCCTCGAGAGTCTTCTCTGTCGAGTAGATCAGCTGATCGAGACGATTTCGCGCCTCCACCCGTTGCCGTCGGTCTTTGTCCTCTTCGGCATTGGACTCGGAGTCCTTCACCATGCGCTGGATCTCGTCTTCGCCCAGGCCACCGGAGCCGCTGATAGTGATCTTCTGCTCCTTGCCGGTACCCAGGTCCTTGGCCGATACGTTGAGAATGCCGTTGGCGTCGATGTCGAAGATGACGTCGATCTGAGGCACGCCTCGTGGCGCCGACGGGATTCCCACCAGGTGGAATCGTCCCAGCGTTCGATTGTCCTTCGCCATTTCGCGCTCACCTTGCAGCACATGCACCTCGACCGAGGTCTGACTGTCCGCCGCGGTCGAGAAAACCTCGTTCTTGCGCGTCGGGATGGTCGTGTTGCGGTCGATCAGCTTGGTGAACACCCCTCCCAGGGTTTCGATGCCCAGGGACAGGGGGGTGACATCCAGGAGCAGAACGTCTGTCACATCGCCTCGCAGGACGCCGCCCTGAACCGCTGCGCCGATCGACACCACCTCGTCGGGGTTCACACCCTTGTGCGGCTCGCGACCGAAGACTTCCTGGACGACCTTCTGGACTGCCGGCATGCGGGTCTGACCACCGACCAGCACCACTTCGTCGATAGCGTCCTTGTCGACACCTGCGTCCTTCAACGCCTGCTTACAGGGCTCGACGGAACGCTGAATCAGATCCTCGACCAGCTGCTCGAGCTTGCTGCGAGTCAGCTTGATGTTGAGATGCTTCGGGCCCGAGGCATCGGCCGTGATGAAGGGTAGATTGATCTCGGTCTCCTGGGCGCTCGAGAGCTCGATCTTGGCCTTCTCCGCCGCCTCTCTGAGACGCTGGACCGCCATCGGATCCTTGGCCAGGTCGATACCCTGGTCCTTCTTGAACTCCTCCAGCAACCAGTCGATGATCCGCTGGTCGATGTTGTCGCCTCCCAGGTGCGTGTCACCATTGGTCGCCTTGACTTCGACGACTCCCTCTCCAACCTCGAGAATGGAGATGTCGAACGTGCCTCCACCGAAGTCGTAAACGGCGATCAACTGATCCTTCTTCTTGTCGAGGCCGTAGGCCAGGGCTGCCGCAGTCGGCTCATTGACCAGACGTTCGACCTCCAGGCCGGCGATCCGGCCCGCATCCTTGGTGGCCTGCCTCTGCGCATCGTTGAAGTAGGCCGGCACGGTGATGACGGCTTTCGTCACCTCTTCGCCCAGATAGTCCTCGGCCGCCTGCTTGAGCTTCTGCAGGACCATCGCCGATATCTCCTCCGGGGTGTACTCTTTCCCCTCGACGACGATTCGGACGCCACCGTCTCCGTCAGTGACCTTGAAGGGCACCATCTTCATCTCTTCGCTCACCTCGTCGTAGCGACGACCCATGAATCGCTTGATGGAGTAGATGGTGTTCTCGGGATTGGTCACACTCTGCCGCTTCGCGACCTGACCGACCAGACGCTCACCGCTCTTGGTGAAAGCCACCACGGACGGCGTCGTTCTGTTCCCTTCGGCATTGGCGACCACCTTGGGCTCGGTTCCTTCCATCAGGGCCACCACACTATTGGTGGTACCCAGATCGATTCCGATAATCTTGCTCATCCTTTTTCCTCCTGAGTTTTTCCTGCAATTTCAGTGGCTTTGTGCCGGTGGTTCTGCCGGCGGCGGCCAAAAACTGTTCTCAAAGTTTAGCGGAGCCTTGTCAACTTGCTCACTCACTATATCTTACAATTTTTCACTAAGATTTATTCCCGGACACAGGTATCCGGACGACAAGACCCTGCAACTGGGCCTATTCCAGCAGTATCAGGGGTGTTATCGGCTCGGTAGGGGGAGTGATGAACTCCGGATCCAGCAGGAAATCACCCGTAATCGGCTCTGTCCTGGAGCTACCTGGAGCAGGATCCCCTTCTCCCAGGGGATAGACCAGATAGCTGGCGATCTGGGCCGCATAACCCAAAGGACGACCCGCAGGATCGACCATGTCGGCCCCAATCAGGGAGCCGTAGGAAGCGAGCTCCGAGAACTCCTCGGGGAACTGACCTTCCAACAGGAACCAGGTCTTGGCGGCGCGGTCGACCTTGAGATACGCCGCCGAGGTCTGCTCATCCAACAGGGCTTGTCGCAGCCCCCCTTGCCAGGGAAATGGTAGGAGGAATCGGCCCGGATCCACCAAGAGCGCGGCGACCAGCGCCACAATCAACCCGACACCGAAAGCTTTGTGGGGCCAGGTACGCCACCGCTCCTCGGAATCCGGCAGCCGATCCAGGCGGGATTGCCACCACTCGGTCGCTTTGGCAGTGACGTTGGAGATCTTCGAGCCCTGGCCTGCGCCACCCTCCAGATCAGCCAACCACGGGCTGCCTGTCGTCAACGGCTCCGCCGTGTCGTGGTCGACCGCCAGGGCTCGGCCGCCCTGCTGGAGAGCATAGATGTCAAAAAGAATCTTGTACTGCGGTATGCCGCTTTCGATGGACACGTCGGCGGCGGAACGCTCGCCATTGAGCCAATGCAGCAGATCGAGAACTTCGCTCCCCTCCTCGAGGTCCAACTCGAACGGCGAGGCCTGGGGAGTGACCTGCCCCGTCTCGGATTCCTCCACCTTCGCATAGACCGCCTGGGGCGTGGGCACCCTGCCTGGAAGCGGCCCTGCAGGGCCCAGCTCCTCCGCCGCTCGCACCAGCAGCTCTTCTACCGACAGGGGGCGGATTCCTTTCTCGAAGGCGACCTCCTCGACCCGGTAGAACCGGAACTCACCACTCGACCAGGTCAGCACCTGCCGACTGAGATCGAAGAAACGAAGTCGGAGAATCTCCAGCAGCTGATCGCGCTCCAGGAGATGTCGGTCCACCAGCAAATCGATGATGCGCCGCCCACCTCGCTCGTGCTCGGCTTTCATCTCCGCCAGCTCTGCCTGCAGCACCAGGCCTTTCTCGGTGAGGATCTGGCCCAGGCCCTCGGCCTCGCTCTGGTTCATGGAGTCGGCCGACACGATCTCCCCGGCCTTGAAGGTGATGCCGACCGTACCGTCCTCGTTCTGGACGGTGAGAATGCCGGTCCCGTGCTGCCGACCGATCGTCAGCAGGACATCCACCAAGCCTCGCACCTGCACTGGATCTTTAGCGCTCATCATTCAGGTCCTAGACTCTCAGCCGCCACAGTCGGGCTCCGAAATAGATCGCCAGCAAGACAACTGAAACTGCGAGGAGCAGCGTGCCACCCGGCGCAAAGAGAATCGGCTGGCGGTAGCCCAGCTTGTCGATCAGAGGAAGCGTCACCAATGCGACGGGCACCAGCACCGCCAGGAAAGCGCGCAGAGATTGACCGGCCTCGGCTTCGGCGTACCCCGGTAGCAACATGGTGAGCCAGCGACCGCTTCGGTCCCGATCCACGAACTGTAAATCCGGCTTGTTCTTTCGCCCCCGCCGCACGATCAGATACAGACCGGCCGCGATCGCCAGGAAGGCCAGCGCCAACGGTAAAGGCAGTGTACTGGGCCACAAGGCGGACCACCGGGAATCGGCCTCACCGCTACGCCACACAGAGCGCAGCTCGGCGCGCACCTCGTCCGAACGGCTGATACCGCCGCTCTGGACGATGACCTTCTCCGTGGCGGCTCGACTCAACCACTCCCCCACCATGGCACTGTTCAAGGTTCGGGCTGTCTGCAGCTCACGACCAGCCTGGCGGAAGCGATAGTGGTCGGAGTAGATCTGGCTGAGATTGAAATGGGCGGCGGCCGAGGGTCCATCCGTCGCAGTGGCCTGTTGAAAGTACTCCACCGCTTGAATGTGGTCACCGTCGTGAAAGAAACAGACTCCCGTGTTGTTCAGGGCCGTGGTGTTCCTGGGCTCTTCCTCCAGGACATCGAGATAGAGCCCTCGCGCCAGGTCCCATTCGCCGAGCCTGCAGTAGAGATCGGCCAAAAGGTGCGTCACGGCATTGTTGTCAGGCAACGCGGCCTGAAGCGACGTGAGATCTCGAAGCAAGGTGCCCTTGAGCCGGCCCTCCTCGAGGTTTTCCATCGAGATCGTCGCCGGAGCCAGCTCGATCCGCACTCTCTGTCGCTGCTCATTCAACAACAGCGGTGTGACGCCAAGAACGACCCAGAGACCGATCAGCACGGCCCTCTCGGCAACAGAGCCATAGCTCCAGAGCAGGATGGACCAGTAGACCACCAGCCAGAGGAGGCCAGCCGGCAGCAGCACAGGCCACAAGAGAAACGCGGCGGTCAGCACCATGGCCACGGGGCCAGGTAGGAAACGCTCATTGAATCCCAGCACATCATGCAGCAGCTCGGCGCCGCGCGTCGCCATCAAGAGACCGACAAAGAGCGCCCCGGTGGCCAGCAACACCACCAGACCCCACAGCGACAAGTTGCTCAACCAGAGGGATCGGTAGAGCGGCACCTCGAGCAGCCTCGAGAAGGCGCTGGCTGTCCGCCGCACCATCTCGAAGTACTCGCCTTCCATGCGCGCCACACGAGCGGCGGCGAATGCGACCTCGGGACGGTCCGGATCGAGCCTTTCGGCAGCGCTCAGGCACCAGGCCGCCACCTCGAAGTCGCCTCGCGCGGCGAACTCGACAGCCCGCCCAGCGGCTCCGAGGCTGAGGTCGGGAAGCCGCCTCATGTCCAGCTGGTCGGCATCCGACAGCAGCGCACCCAGAGCCGCCTCGGCGCGCTCCGCATCAGCCTGGTAGGAGGCGGCCAGCCACTCCAGCCACTGGTCCTGCAGCCTGGCAAAGGTGTTTCTCGATTCGAGACTCAGCTTCAAGTCATCGGCAACCGATTGCTCGACGGCGCCGGTCGGTGCGGCAGAGACAATCGCTACCCAAAGAAGCACGAACAGGAGCGACCCACGACCCCACTGCGCTCTCTGGACCACTGTTGGCCGCGTCGCGCTCATGAAGTCTGCTCCCGATCTCCCATGATCCATGGTCCGTCGTTCGATCGCCCTAGCCGCGCTTCTGAACGTAGCGCAGCCTCAGTTGGTACAACAGATCTTCCAAGAACGTGTGCTCCTGGGCTGTCAGATTGCCGGCGGTCTTGCTTTTCAAGACCTCCAGGAGGTCGATATGCAGCCGCGCCATATCGAGGTTCTCGGCCGATTCGTCTCCTGGCAGCTTGGCATCGCCGAGGTAGATGGCGACCGGCTGAGCCACCAGACCCACCAGGTCGAGAAAACTCAACTCGCCGAGCCCCTCGTCGCCTAGAGGAATCTCGACCCGCCCTCGACCTTCCTCCGGCTCGGCGACCGGCGGGACCTCAGACGCGACCGGTGTAACCTCGGGCTCGACAGGTGGCGCCGGTTCCTGTCGACTGGCGCCAGGCTCCTCTTCGGCCACGGGCTCTGGCGCGGCCGGGGCCTCGGCCTTAGCCTCATCGAGGTGCTGAAACTCTTCCTTCAGCTCACCATCCGGCGTGAACATCCTCTTATCGGTAACCTTCATCTCTTCGTCTGTCACAACTACACACTCCCTTGGACAATAAACCCCACTGACTCGGATCGAACCAGCCGGTATCGTAGCAAGGACCCCCTCGACTCGGGAAACGCCCGCCACACGCTATCTTATGCATCGTGGGCCAATCCGGAAATTAAACACGTCACGCTCGAAGAATGATCCGAAGAATCGACCAACCGAGGCTTACCGATGAACGAATTCCACAACTCGATCGCCGACCTGTCAGCTCTGGTTCGAAAGCTCCGGAGTCCTGACGGCTGCCCGTGGGACCGTGAACAGCGACTCGTGGACTTGCGGGCCTACCTCCTGGAAGAAGCGCACGAAGTCGCTGCCGCCATCGACGCTGGCGACTGGACCGAGCTGCAGGCCGAACTGGGCGACCTGCTCTTCCAGATCGTGTTCATCGCTACCCTGGCCGATGAGGCCTCGGCCTTCGACCTCGGGCAGGTGAGCCGCGACATCGAGGCCAAGATGGTGGCTCGTCACCCCCACGTCTTTGGCTCCGAGCGGTTGTCGAGCGTGGCCGAGGTTCACCGCGCCTGGGAAAAGCGCAAGCTCTCCGAGATCAAGGAAGCCAGGTCTTCCGTTTTGGACGGCCTCCCCACATCTCTCCCGAGCCTGCTGACCGCCTACCGTATGACTCAGAAGGTCGCTGGAGTTGGATTCGATTGGCCCGACGCGACCGCCGTTCTCGACAAGGTCGACGAAGAGCTGAAAGAGCTGCGCCAGGAGCTCGACGAAGGCGAGGCGCGAGAAGGTCGAAAAGAGGCCGTCTTCGAGGAGGTCGGCGACCTGCTGTTGACGATCGCGAATCTGGCGCGGCGACTCGACGTCGATCCCGAGGCGGCCCTGGCCAGCGCCAACCGAAAGTTCCGGCGACGATTTCATGCTTTGGAGGAAGAGCTCGACAAGGACCCGTCAGGGTTGGCTGACGCGACGCTCGAGGAAATGGAAGCGGCGTGGCAGGAGGTCAAGCGTCGGGAGAAGAATCGCTAGCTTCTAATTCCTTCAAGATCGTCTCTAGAAAGGGCAATACGGTTTCGGCGACCCGTTGGTGGCCCGCTGGGTTGGGGTGGATGCCATCGATCAGATTGAGATCGGGCTCTGCGGCAACTCCCTCCAGCAGGAAGGGGACAAGGGGCACGTCGAGCTCCTCGGCCAGCCCCGGGAAGACGTCGTTGAAACGCTCTGAGTAGTCGGCTCCGTAGTTGGGAGGCACCATCATCCCCGCCAACAGGACGCGAATACCCGCCTGCTGCGTCTTGGATATCATCGCTCTGAGATTCGCCTCTGTCATCTGGACCGACATGCCTCGAAGGCCGTCATTCGCCCCCAGCTCGACCACGACGATCTGCGGATTCTGCGACAGGATCCAATCGAGGCGACTGACGCCACCAGCGGTCGTGTCCCCACTGATACCGGCGTTGAAGACCTGGACGTCCCATCCGCGGTGGCGCAAGTGGCCCTCGACCACCGCCGGGAAGGCCTCGTCTTCATTGACGCCCATGCCGGCGCTGAGGCTATCTCCCAGAAACACGATGCGAATCGACTCTTCAGCGTCGTCGGCAGGGCTCTCACTTACCACCGACCTCTTCTCGGACTGCCTCGTACCGTTCGCGCCTGGCGGATCACCTGGCGGATCACCTGCCGGCCCATTGCAGGCCAAAAGAAGGGTCATGGCCAGCAGCTTCGACCCATGCCATTGCACTCTCATACCGTGGCATTGTATGGCTTCGCAGGCCGTGATCGACCGTTGATAGAGTTCAAGGCATGATCCCCGTCGCTCATCGATGGCTCGTGGTCGGCTGCCTTGCATTGCTGGCGGGCTGCGGTGAACCCAGCTCTACACCTCCACCCCCTGTCGTCCTCCTGGGGGTGGATGGTGGCTCCTGGAACGTCATTCGGGAGCTCTGGAGCCGCGGTCAGCTGCCCCATCTGAAGGATCTGGCCGAGCGTGGTGTCTCAGCACAGCTGCAACCGATCGCCCACGCCTCACCCGTGATCTGGACCTCGATCGCCACCGGCGTCGAGCCATCGAGACATGGCATTCGAGGTTTCACGGTGCGAACCGACTACGGCGAGGCACCTGTCTCCTCGGTGGACCGACGCGTGCCCGCCCTCTGGAACATGGTTTCCTCCTCGCAGCTTCGGGTCGCTTTGCTGGGATGGTGGGCCTCCTGGCCGGCCGAGGCCGTCAATGGCATCGTCGTCTCTGATCGATTCTTCAGGGAAAGCAAGGACCGCTTCTACCCACCCGACCTCGACCCAAGACTCCTGACCGAAAGCTCGCCTCCCGATGAAGGTGCGGTGACGGTGGAGGATGTCGTTACCCGGGGGGACCGCTTGCTGGCTTCGATCGGCCAGCGCTTGGCGAGCCAGGACTTCGACCTGATCATGCTTTACCTGCGGTCCGTCGATATCGAGAGTCACCATCACTGGAAGTACTTCAGATCTCAGGGATTCGAGTCGGAAGTCGATGAGCAAAGCCTGCAGCGGTTCGGCAACCGCATTCCCGACGCCTACGCCCAGGTGGACGCAACTCTCGGAGCTCTGCTGGCCAACGCCTCCTCTGACACCAACTTCTTCGTGGTTTCCGACCATGGCTTCCAAGCCGCCAAAGGGGAGCGGTACAGAATCCAACTGCACTTGGATCGGGTCCTCGAGCATCTCGGAATCCTGGTGCGAGATCAGGAGCAGATCAATCCCGACAGGAGCCTGGCACGAACCTGGAACTCGCCTCCTTTCACCCGCACGAAGCTGATTCGCTTCCACCCATTCGAGCGACCCGGAAACGAGGAGTGGCCAGACGATCCGGACGGAACTCGGCGCAGCCTGCAAGCCGCTCTCGAGAAAGTCACCTACGAGGACGGCTCACCGGCATTTCGGTTCCGCGATCTCAAGGCAAGCGAGCGATCCCGGGGCGGCGACATGTTAGTGATCGTGCGCTACCAGGGAGTGTCGCCAAAGCTCTACCTCGACGGCCAGCCGATCCCAGGCGCCATCGGGCAGATCGAGAAAATTTCTGGCACGCACTCCAAGAGCACCGAAGGAATCTTCATCGCCGCTGGACCCGACATCGACTCGAGCTTCGAGCTCGACAAGATCCACAGCCTCGATATCACCCCGACCCTGCTCTATGCCCTGGGGCTGCCTGTGGCCGACGACTTCGACGGCCATGCCAGAACCGAGCTTTTCCAAGCGCAGTTCCGCGAACGGTTCCCACTCCGAACGATCCCGAGCTGGGGCCAGATGGAAGCCCGCGAAGCACCGCAGTCGCAGTCTGACGAAGAGCTCCTCGAGGAGCTTCGCGCGCTCGGGTACTTGAACTAGAAAAGCGCCGGAAGCGGCCGCAAAGGCGGTGATAGGCTGCCAGCCGGCCGCCACGCCGAGGAACTCTTTCCACTTTCCGCCGTATCACTGATCCATGAGCGCATCGCCCCGCATCGAGCTTCGGAAGCTCACCAAGGTTTTCCACTCGGGAAGTGCCGACCTTTCGGTCCTGAACGAAGTCGACCTCGAGATCTCTGCCGAGGAGTCTGTCGCCATCCTGGGCCCGTCCGGTTCCGGCAAATCGACGCTCCTGGCCCTCGTTGCGGGGTTGGACAGACCGACCTCGGGCGAGATTCTCATCGACGGCCAATCGATTCAAACGCTCTCCGAGAGTGAGCTGGCGCTGCTTCGCCGTCACAAGATCGGCTTCGTCTTTCAGTCCTTCCAGCTGTTGCCGAATATGACCGCTTTGGAGAATGTCCAGCTGCCCCTCGAGCTCCTGAGCGACTCGCGGGCTCAGGACCGGGCCTCGGAGCTCCTGGATCTGGTGGGCCTGACCGACCGCGCCCACCACTACCCCACCCAACTGTCAGGAGGAGAGCAGCAGCGGGTGGCGCTGGCTCGAGCCTTCGCACCCAGTCCGGCAATCCTCCTGGCCGACGAGCCAACCGGAAACCTCGACCGACGGACGGGCCGAACAGTCCTCGACCTGATCGCCTCGCTGCGCCGGAGATTCGGTACGACGCTCGTTCTGGTGACCCATGACAGTGCCGCCGCACAGCTGGCCGACCGTCGACTGGCCCTGGAAGACGGCCAGCTGGTACCGGCCACGAGCGACACCGACGGGCTTCTGGCCCCTTCCGGATGAACGTCGCCCTGTACTTCCGTTTGCTGGCCCGAGAGTCCCGTGGCTCGCTGAAGCGGTTCGCGTTCTTTGTCGCTTGCCTGGCGGTCGGTGTCGCCGCTGTCGTCAGCGTTGCCGGGCTTTCGGCGGCCTTGTCGGAAGGCGTTCGAAGAGAGGCCCGACAGCTGCTGGCAGCCGACCTTACGATCTCTTCCCTGCAACCGCTTCCCCCCGATCTTCACGAGCTCCTCACCGAGCGGCCCGAGCTGCAGCTGACCGAGATCAAGGAGCTGGTGACCATGGCGGCGGTGGCACACCCTACGGGCAGCCCTGGCACCAGCCAGATCGTCGAGCTCAAGGTGGTGGATGGCGTGTACCCCTTCTACGGCATTCTGGAAGTCGACCCGCCAGGACCCTTGGGGCCCAAGTTGTCGTCGGAGGCGGTCGTGGTTGCCCCCGATCTGCTCACCCGCCTCGAGCTCGAGGTCGGCAGCGACATCCTTCTCGGGGGCCAAGCCTTCCGCATCGCTGGCGTGGTCCACTCGGAACCCGATCAAGGGGCGGGTCCCTTCCGACTCGGGCCAAGAGTGCTACTGAACGGCGACGGGTTTCGTCGTGCCGATCTCGACCAGCGTGGCAGCCGGGTCATGCATCGTCTGCTGGTCAAGCTACCGGCCGGCACGGCAGGAGAGAGTGTTGAACGACTCGCTACCGAGGTGCGAGAGCGGGTCGGCGAGTTCGAAGGAATCCGGGTTCGCACCTACAAAGACGCCCAGGAAACTCTCCAGCAGGCTATTCACCGTGTCGAGAAGTTCCTCGGCCTCGTAGCGCTCCTGTCCCTCCTCCTGGGAGGTCTCGGAGTGGCCCAGACGACTCGTGCCTGGCTGGCCAGTCGAATCGACGCCATCGCAATCTATCGCTGCCTTGGATTGCGACCCAACGACGTTACGAAGCTCTACCTCGGACACGCCGTCCTCCTGGGACTGACAGGCGGCATACTCGGGGCGGCCGCCGGCAGTCTGATCCAACGCTTCGTGCCGATATTGATCGGCGACCTGCTCCCAGTCTCCGACCTGGCCTGGTGGAGTCCTGGCGCGGTGGCCAAGGGGATGGGTCTCGGCATCGGCCTGGCGCTCTTGTTCACCCTTGCGCCCTTGCTCGCCACCCGCAGAGTCTCGCCTCTGCGTGTGCTCCGCAAGGATGTCGAGCCCGTCCCGCAGGGGCGTGGAGTCTTGCTGTTGCTTTACGGCGTCCTTCTGCTGGGCATCTGGTCGGCGGCGGCGCTACAGGCCCAAGATGCCAAGCTGGGTTCTCAGTTCACTGTCGGCATCGTAATCGCAGCCGGCCTTCTGTCTCTGGCGGCATTTGTCCTGATGCGATCATTGACCCCACTCGGCCGCCACCTCGGCCCCGTCTGGGCGCGCCATGGCGTCGCATCTCTAGCCCAGCCCGGGGCGGCGACGCTGGGCAGCGTGGTGGCGGTCGGACTCGGCGTCATTCTCGTCACCGCACTGGCTTTCGTCGAGAAAGGCTTATCGGACGAGCTTCGTGGCGAGCTGCCTACCGGGGCGCCCACCGCGTTCCTGATCGACATCCAGCCCGATCAGTGGCCCGCGGTCGAGAGACTCCTTGTCGAGCAGGGCTCCTCGCACATCGACTCCGTTGCCGTGGTGACGGCGAGGCTGCGGACGGTCGATGGGAAGACGGTCAGTGAGTTGGCTAAAGACAGCCCCGACGACGAAGACCGACGATGGGCGCTGACACGGGAGCAGCGCCTGACCTACCTCGACGAGCTCCCAGCCGATAACTCGATCATCGAGGGCGAGCTCTGGAGCGACCCCGAAGCCTGGGAAGTCAGCGTCGAAGAGGACTTCGCCACCGAATTGGGCGTCGAGCTCGGTTCACGCCTCGGCTTCGACATCCAGGGAATACCTCTCGATCTCACCGTATCGACCATACGCACGGTCGATTGGCGGACTTTCGGAATCAATTTCTTTCTGGTGGTCGAGCCGGGGATTCTCGAAGACGCTCCCCAGGTGCGCATCGCTACAGCCCGGTTCCCAGAGCAAGGGGAGCAATCGACCCAGGACGTATTGGCCGCCGAGTTTCCCAACGTCACGCTGCTGAAGATCCGCGACCTGCTCGACAAGATCGCGCGCGGCCTGGAGCGGATGACGAGCGGCATCCGCTTTCTGGGCAGCTTCTCCATTCTGGCCGGCATCTTGATCCTGGCTGGGGGCATCAGCGCCGGCTCGGTGCAAAGAGGTCAGCGCGTAGCTCTGCTGAAGACTCTCGGCATGACGCGACAGGAAGTCGCCGCCATGATGGCTACCGAGTACGCGCTCATCGGCGTGGTCGCCGGCATCATCGGCACGGCGGGAGGGGTTCTGCTGTCCTGGTTCGTCCTGACCCGCAGCATGGAGCTCTCCTGGCAGCCCTACCCACGGCTCATCCTGACATCGCTTGCTTTGAGTGTCATCTTGACCGCGCTGACAGGGATCGTGGCCAGCTGGGGAGCCCTGCAGCGCCGACCTCTTGCAGTCCTGCGGGCGGACTGAACAGGTTGCCGACCCACTGAGAGATCTTCAGGCCACTTCTTCGGTCGCGATTTCTTCCTCGCCCAGCACCTCGAGTCCGCGCTGCAGCGTTTTGTCCTCGGCTTCCTCGTCATCCTCGGAGGCGGCTCGGAACAGGTCGGTGACCACAACGTCCGGGACCAGGCTCGTCGAGATCGGCTCGCCGTCCGGTCCGGTGTAGTAGGCATCCGTGAGGAGGACACCCGAACCATCGGACAGAGGTACGAGCCTCTGATGCCCAGCCAGGCCGAAGCTGCGCTGCCCAACCAATTGGGCTTCGGACCGCTGCCGCAGGACAGCGGCCAGAATCTCCGCCGGACCCTGAGTCCCCGCATTGACCAGCACCACGGTGTCGCCAGCCCAGGCAGAGGTCTCGAGGCCTTCGAAACGCACCTCCGCGCCTTCGCCACCCTGCAGATGGCCCAGCTCGCCGCTGGCGAACAGACCGGCGATGGCATAGGCGGCTTCACTGCTGCCCCCGGCCAGCCCGCGCAAATCGATCAGTAGTTTGCTCTGGCCCGACTGAGTGAGGTCTTGAAGAACTTCCCGTAAGGTTTCGACTGTTTCCGGCTCGATTCGACTCAGCCGCAACACGGCCACACCCTCGAGGTCTTCGAGGGTCGGCTCTGACGGTTCATAGGTCTCGAGGTTCAGGGTCAACTCTCGGGATTGTCCTCGCCGCAGAATCTCCAGATTCAACTCGGAGCCCGGGTCTTGCGCCAGGACCGACTGCAGCTCCCACAGGGGGATGCCACGCGTCGACCGGCCATCGATCTCGGCCAGGATGTCGCCTACTTCCAGACCCGCTGCTGCCCCAGGACTGCCCGACTCGACAGCGATCACGAAAGCGATTCCCCTCTCCTTGCCGACCGTCAAGCCGCTGTGGTCGCGCCCGATCTCGCGGACTTCCCTGTACGCTCCGAGGGAGTCCGCCGGCACAAAGGTGGAGAGCGGATCCAGCGCGTCGGTGGCGCCTTCCAGAGCCCCTGCCAGCAGCTCGTCGATCGAGGTCTCTTCGACATAGGCCCGGCGAATGAGAGACATCACCTCGGAGAACACCGAGAGGTGCTTCGACAGCGCGTCGTCGTCCGCCGGCTGGTCGGTTGCAGCCCGGGACAGAGTCCCAGAGATGATCGGCAGCAGCACTGCCAGCGAGAAGAGAAAGAAGAGAATGCGACTTCGATTCATGGGAAATCCTCACCCGATACCGGTCAGCGCAGCCATTGCGCTGGGTCGACCGGCCGGTTTTCTTCGCGGATCTCGAAGTAGAGAGAATCTGTGGCGATGCCGATGACCTGGCCCAACGATAGCACATCGCCGGTGCCGACCTTGAGCGCCTCGAGGCCGGCATAGAGCGAAAAAACACGCCCTGGATGGTGGACGACGGCCGTCAGGCCATAGCCCTGAAAGGGAGCCGCGAACAACACCTTGCCGGGGTAGACCACCCTCACCTCGGCGCCCATAGCGGTCGCCAGGTCGAGGCCGTTGTGGGGTACCCGAGTACCGTACATCGGGTCCAGCCGCGGCCCGAAACCACGCTCGACCCTGGCCTTGATCGGCCAGTCCAGCACACCCTTGAAGTTCTGCACTGGCGCTCCGCTCAACGGCGTTGGCGTGCGGCCGTACAAGAAATCCAGAAAGTTCGACAGCTTTCGTTCCTTGTCGCTCAGCTCTGCGGTCTGGACTGTAAGGCTCTGCCGCTCCGTCTCGAGGCGGGCGAGAAGGATCTTCTGCCGCTTCTGGAGCCGGCCGAGCTCATCGAGTCGCGTCGACTCACGGCCCAACCAGTCTTCGACCTCGGCTCGGTGCTCCGACGCCTGCTCCTGCTGGAATGCCAGTTCGGTATGGGTCTCGAGATAGGCGTTCAGCAACTCACTGTCCCGCCGCACAAAAAAGCGCATATGTCGTATCCCAGGTAGCAGATCGTCCGTCGAACGAATTGACAGGAAGAGCCTTACGTAACCTTGCTGACCCAGCCGATAAAGATCGGCCAGGCTCTGCTTCAGCTCCGCCCGGAGCTTCTCGAGCGAGGCTTCCAGGGTCGCGACTTCTTCCCCAACTGCTGCGAGAGAGTCTGCGGCCAACAAGCGAGCCGTTCGCGCCTCTTCGACTCGCTTCTCCTGGAGCGCCAGGGCTACTACTGTTCGCTCCACCTCGCCGCGCAGACCCTGTTCCTCCTGGCTGACTCGATTGAGCCTCGATTGCAGGACCATGATCTGGTCCCGAATGGCCTCCAGCTCGGCTTCCCTGTCAGGTACCTGTGCACCCAGCAGGGTAGCCGACGCGAGGCAGAACGACACCACGATCAGGCAGGTGCACCACCGCCTGAATGGCCACCTGCCGAAAGCAGGTGAGCACCGCCTGTCGTGGGGCCTGTCGAAGCTACAAAAAGGCATGTCGAGCGATGAGCTCCACAGCCTGGGAAGAGTCCGCCGGCTCGGAACCAGCGACCTCTCAGTCAGCGAAGCTCGCGACCGCTTCCTCTTCGTCGTCCAGCACCTCGAAGACCGTTACCAGCTGGGTGATCTGCAGGATGTCCTGGACCTTGGGCGGCAGGTGCAGTAGTCGCAGGGCGCCGCCACGGTTGGTCACCGAAGTGTAGGCCGAGACCAACTCTCCGATGCCCGAAGAATCGATGGTGCTCACATCTTTCAGATTGATGAGGATCTTGGTGGACCCCGCCTCGAGGGCTTCATGCACCGCTTCGCGAAGCGCCACATCTCCTACGCCGATCGTGATCTTGCCCTTCGGCTCGAGAATTGTGATGCCTTGTCGATGTCGGGCCGGAATCTTCATTGCTTCTCCTCCTCTTGTTGCTTTGCGGAATTCGATCGCAGCACCGCCAACTCCTTGCGCATCTCCAAGACGGTGCCGTTCTCTGGCTGAAAAGTGTACTCGATTTGATCCATGTACTGCTTCATCAGGAGTATGCCTCGGCCATTGCGCCGCAGCAGGTTTTCGGGCTCGAGAGGATTCGGCACTCCGTCCTCGTCGAATCCGACACCCTGATCGTGGACGCGGATCAGCAGATCTCCGTTGTCGATACCCAGTTCCACTTTGACCAGCTTGCTGACGTCGCCGCGGTTGCCGTGCTTGATGGCGTTGGCCACGGCCTCCCGAATCGAAGTGCCAATCTGGTGAGCATCGTCCTCGCTCAGGTCGAGCTGTGCCAGCGAGGACTCGATCGCAATCTGGACCAACTCGACGTTCTCCAGACGGCTCTCGACCTCGACGTGAACCTTGGGTTCCGACTTCATCATGATTTTGATCCGCGGCGCAGTCTAGCAGATGGGGCCCGGCTTCAGGATCCCAGCGCAGCAAGGGCCGCCGCAACCGGTATGGGGATACCCGGACCGCCTTCCTCGAGCATCTGCAAGGCCCACGGGATGATCACGAGAAGCTGCATGGCATCGAAGAGTGTGTGCGCCGCCATGGCCGCCCAGATCGACTGCCGCCACACCACGAGAAAGCCGTAGATCAGGGATAGAAGTGTAATACCGACGAGCATCAAGGGCTGCTCATAGCTGGCGTGGGCCAGAACAAAGAGAGCTGTGGACATCAGGATCCCAAACCGTGGCTGGAGAAGGCCACGAAAGAAGGACTCCTCCACTACCCCCGCCGAAAGGCTGACCAGCAAGCGGACCGCAATGGGAAGGGCCGCGATCCAAGGCACCACGGATGGGGGCTCGGTCGGCAGGAGCTCGGCCCCTCCCAACCACCACAACATCAGCGCCAGGAGCGTCATCGCGACCAGCACCACAAACCAGGCCCCGACTCCGACGACCAGCCCGAGACCGATCTCACGCCACACCGATGTGGCTCTGAGACCGAACTGGGCAACCCAACCATTCTTGCCGGCGATACCGAAGCCCGGTTGGCCGGCGAATCCCAGGACGTACCAGACCATCATGACCAGGACAAAGAGGAGATGCAGGAGGAACAGCTGCGGAGTGCTGACGGCCGACAGATCCAACTCGGTGGCCTGCCCCAGTGTGGCCAGGGGTGAAAAGACCCCGATCCAAAAGACACCCCACAAACAAGTGAGCGCCAGGCTACGACGCACGATGCCTGGATTCCAGACCCGGCCTTCGACGTCTGACGCACCTCCGAACCCAGGCGGCAAGAGGCCTCTGCGCCAACACTCCTGGTCGAAGTAGAACGCCGTGAGCAGGGCTAGAACCGGTGGGATCGCGAACCTCAGGACCGACAAGATCGGCCCCTCCAGCGGGCTTCGAGAAGCATAGCTCGGCATCTTACTGCAAGCCGCGGCCCGCCGAAGCAGCGTGCTAACATCGCTGCCACCCCGGGTGTCGACAACTTCGGTCGAGCCCGAGAGCGTCGTTGGATCAAATCTCAGCTGATGGAGAACTCATTTGAGCCGGTTCCCGGGTGTTGATTTTCTGGACTTCGATTCTCTTCTCAGCGACGACGAGCGCCTGACGAGAGAGACGGTCAGGGCGTTTGTCGAGGCTCGAGTCAAACCGATCATCGAAGAGTGCCATCGCGAGGCTCGATTCCCCATCGAGCTGATCCCCGCGATCGGCGACCTGCAACTCTTCGGCGCCAGCCTCGACGAGTACGGGCTCCCAGGACTCAAAGGCGTTGCCTACGGGCTCGTCATGCAGGAGTTGGAGCGGGGCGACTCCGGGCTGCGAAGCTGCGCTTCCGTGCAAAGCGGCCTGGTGATGTACCCGATCTACACTTTCGGCTCCCAGGCGCAACGGCATCGCTGGATTCCGGCCCTGGCCTCGGGCGAAGCCATCGGCTGCTTCGGATTGACCGAACCCGACTACGGCTCCAATCCGAGTGGTATGCGAACCACCGCCCAACGGGATGGGGACTCCTGGGTCCTCAACGGTGCCAAGCAGTGGATCACCAACGGCTCTCTGGCCGATGTGGCAGTGGTCTGGGCGCGAACGGAGGAAGGCATCCGGGGTTTCCTGGTGGAAAAAGGAACTCCGGGGTTCACGGCTCGTGACCAGCACGGCAAGTTCTCTCTTCGGGCATCTGTGACCTCCGAGCTGGGCTTTCTCGACTGCCGCATCCCGGCCGAGAATCTCCTCCCGAAGACCGAAGGAGTCAGGAATGCCCTGATGTGCCTCAACGAGGCCCGATACGGCATCGCCTGGGGAGCCCTCGGAGCCGCTATGGAGTGCTACTACACCGCCCTCGAGTACACCAAGAACCGGGTCCAGTTCGGCGGTCGGCCGTTGGCATCCCATCAACTCGTGCAGGAAAAGCTCGTCTGGATGGTGAGCGAGATCACCAAGGGTCAGTTCATCGCCTACCAGGCGGCCCAACTCAAGGACAGGGGTAGGCTCAAACACTTCCATGTGTCGCTGGCGAAGCGCAACAACGTCTGGGTGGCGCGCGAGTGTGCACGCCTGGCCCGAGAGCTTCTCGGCGCCAACGGCATCGTCGATGACTATCCCGTCATCCGCCACATGCTGAACCTCGAATCGGTCTACACCTACGAGGGAACGCACGACATCCATGGCCTGGTGATCGGCGAGACAATCACTGGCATCCCGTCCTACAATCCACCTATCGAGAACCCTTGAGCGCGAACGACTTCAAACCCAGGAGACTCCCCATGTCCGTAGACACCGATTTCGAACTGGCGTTTATCAAGGTCACTGAAGAGGCCGCCGTCGCCGCCGCCCAAACCATGGGCTGGGGAGACCGCAACGAATCCGACCGAGTCGCGGTCGAGGCAATGCGCAGGACCCTCGACGAGCTCGAGATCGCCGGACGAGTCGTCATCGGAGAAGGTGAGAGAGACGAAGCGCCCATGCTCTTCGTCGGCGAAGAGGTCGGAGCCTGTAAGGGTCAGGAGGATGCGGTAGGCGTCGACTTCGCCGTCGATCCCCTGGAGGGTACGAACCTCTGCGCTTTCGGCACCGCCGGTGCGATTGCCGTCATGGCGGCCTCGGAGCGGGGCGGCCTGCTGCATGCACCGGACATCTATATGGACAAGATCGTCGTCGGGCCGACAGCCCGGGGCAAGGTGCATCTCGATGCACCCGTGGCCGAGAACCTCAGGCAGATTGCCGACTCCTTCGAAAGAGACATCGAAGACCTCACGGTTGTCGTCCTGGAGCGGGAACGCCATCGTCAGCTGATCAGCGATATCCGCGAGGCAGGGGCTCGCATCAATCTGATTGGCGATGGCGACCTGTCCGCTGGCATCACGGCAGCTGTCAGAGGCACCGGAGTCCATGCGGTGATGGGGATCGGCGGAGCGCCCGAAGGCGTTATCACCGCGGCCGCCATGCGCTGCCTGGGAGGAGAGATCCAGGCTCGACTGACGCCCCTGGACGATAAGCAGCAAGCCCGCGCGGACAAGCTGGGCATCACCGACCTCGATAAGATCTACAGTACCGAGGAGCTGGCACCTGGCAAAGACCTCCTTTTTTGCTGCAGTGGGGTCACGGACGGGCAGCTTCTGCGTGGCGTGCGCTTTTTCGGCAAGGGCTTTCGAACCCACAGCCTCTACATGTCGCTGTCGAGAGGCCTCATCCGGTTCGTCGACACGATCCATCGGGAGGACGTTCACACCCCGGTCCACTTCCAATAGGACCGAGCCCGAAAACGGCCTGTTGCGGGCTCCACCAGAGGGTGACTGCTTCCACTGAGTAGCGTAGCGAACCGTGCCTATAATCGAGCGGGCGCAGTCGCCATGAGCATCACTGGTAATTTAAAGACGATGGAGCTCGCCGAGCTTCTGCAGTGGCTCTCTCAGGGCCGCAAGAGCGGGACTCTGCACATCAACAACGGCAAAGTCGAAAAGCAGATCTTCTTCGAGGAGGGGACGATCGTCTCTTCCGCCGCCAGCGACCCGAAAGAGTACCTCGGGCACTTCCTGGTCAGCCATGGGTTCATCGACGAGCTCACCCTCGCCAAGGCCATGGAGATGCAGGAAGAAAACAAGATGCTCCTCGGCAAGATCCTGCTGACGATCGGCGCCATCTCGGAGACCGACCTCGACCGCATGCTGCGCCTCAAAGCCGAGGAGAGCATCTACGAGATCTTCACTTGGCCAGAGGGGGAGTTCCGCTTCGCTGATGGCGACCTGCCTGACTACCACATGTGGCCTCTGGCCCTGAGCGTCACCGCGGTCGTTCTGGAAGGCCATCAGAGAGTCGACGAATGGAAGCAGATTCGCGCCAGGATTCCGAACAATAGTGCTATTCCTGTCGCCATCCGCGAGTTGCGAAGCGCCGAACGGGATCCCGGCGTAGAGAAAATCCTCGCCCTGGTCGATGACGACCGCACCATCCAGGAGATTGGTCTGCAGACGCACTCCGGCGAGTTTCACGTTTGCAGGGTCCTGTACGAGCAGATCCGGGCGGGCACTCTCAAGATTGTCCGACCACGCCAGATGACGGTCGAAGCCCCACAGGCGCCGCAGGCCAACAACCACGATGACACTGTCGATGCCGATGCCTTGCTGCGCATCGCGGATCAGCACATCGAGAATCGCGAGTTCAGCCGCGCCCTCCGACACATGAGAGCGGCACAGAACCTCGAGCCCGACAGCAACCGCATCAAGAAGACCGTCGAAGCGGCAGAGAAGAGAATCGTCATCGCCATCCGACAGGATGGCATCGAAATGAAGGCCGTGCCGGCGCTCGACTGTGACCCGACCGCCCTCGACAGCCTGGACATCTCACCCCAACAGGGCTTCATCCTGACGCGAGTCAACGGGACCTACGATATTCAGACCATCCTGAAGATCACGCCGGTGCCGCCGCTCGAAGCGCAGGTGCTTTTCTGGAAGCTGTCCCAGGCTGGCCACATTTCTCTGGATCCACCAAAGAGCTGATCCCCTCGAGTGTCTCGCTACCTCGACCAGGGCAGCGGCCGGGAAACGTGCCGATTACCACGCATCGCAAAGCGTAGCGGCCACTTCGCTGCCTCTCCGGCGTAGTCGATACCGATCCGTTGGCCGGTGACGACTTCGCCCGCAGTCGGCGGCTCGCCCGCGGTGACTCTCAGATCGCCGCGCCACAGCGGGGACCCATCGAAGGCGCGATCGACCTTCAGGGCCTGGCACAGTTTGCCAGGGCCGCCGGCGAGATCACCGGGACGAGGGGTCCGTTTCCACTGCCGATTCTCGATCATGACCGCGGCCCCGCGCACAGGCTCGCCGGCGCGCAGCAACACGGCAGCGCCGTGACCTCTTGGGCCCGTCACCGCGTTCAAGCAGAAGTGCATGCCGTAGATGAAATAGACATAGGCCACTCCCCCGGCTTCGAAGAGGCTCTCGTTGCGCTCGGTCCGACGATCACGCCAGGCATGACTCGCCCGGTCACGGGCCCCCAGGTAGGCCTCCACCTCGACGATTCGCAACGCCAGCTGCTCGCCCTCGAAATCGCGGACAACGAAACGACCCAGCAGATCGGGCGCCACCTCCTCGGCCGGGCGTCGGAAGAACTTCCTGGGAAGGGTTCGGTATCGCCCCATGACACGGCCAAGTCTACAGCCCAGGTCGGCCCTATAATCGTTGGATGAATTCTTCCCCGCTGCCGCCGCTCTTCACCGATCTGCCGCCGAGCTTTCAGGAGACCTACAATCCCGACGCCCCCTGGGATCTGCTCGGGACGGGCCTCGACCAGGCCCTCGAAGGGCTACCCTCCAGTGCCATCGACAGCCCACTGTCACCCGAGGTGCACCTCTTGGGAGATCGAATCGTCATCGGGCCCGGCGCGCGCATTCAGCCGGGCGCGCTGATCGAAGGACCGATCTACATTGGGCGCGACGTGGTGATTCGCACCGGTGCCTACCTACGAGGCGGGAATTGGATCGGAGACAACTGCGTCGTAGGCGCCAACACGGAAGTCAAACGGTCCATCTTTCTGGCTGGGGCCAAAGCGCCTCACCTGAGCTACGTGGGCGACTCGATTCTTGGCAGCGGCGTCAATCTCGGTGCCGGTAGCGTGCTTTCGAACCTGCGCCATGATGGACGCTCAGTCGTGATCCCCTATGGCGATGCCCTACTGGACACGGGACGGCGCAAGCTCGGCGCTGTGCTCGGCGATGGAGTCCTGACGGGATGCAACTGCGTGCTGTTCCCAGGGGTCATTGTCGGCCGTGGCAGCCAGATCTATCCCGGGGTCCAGCTCCGCTCGGGAGTCTACCCAGCCCGCTGTCTCGTCAAGCTCCGGCAAGAGCTCGAGATCGTGGAGCTGCGCACCGATTGACGTCGATCGCTGTCAGCAGAGTCGTCGGAGGTTGACAGGCCTATGGCTGACCTTCGGGCGGCCTCTTGACCACAACCACCGTCCGATCGTCCTCCGCCGGCGCCCCGTCACAGAACGCCTCGAGTCGATCGAAGATCGCCTGTACGACCTGGCCGGCCGAGTCGCTCTGATGGTCCCTGGCGACTTCGATCAGTCGCTCGAGACCGAACTCCTCGGGCTCGCCTCCGGCCTCACTGCACGTAGCTTCGACGATGCCGTCGGTATAGAAGACCAGCAGATCCCCCGCCCTGACCTTGACGAAGCCGCGCTCGTAGGTGGCGTCCGAAATCGGACCGAGAACGATCCCACCTCGTTCCAAGAGTTTCTGCTCGCCGTTGGCGGCGAGACGGAATGGCGGCGGGTGCCCGCAATTGACATAGACGAAGTTGCCGCTGACTTCGAGCTCGCCGTATACCATGGAGACGAACCGACTCGTCAGTGTGCTCAGATTGATGATCTCGTTCAGGCGCTCCACTGTGCGAACGATCTTGAAGTCACGGGACAGGCCCATGCGCAGCCCCATGTAGATGTCTCGCACCTGGAGTGCTGCCGGCAGACCGTGCCCTGAAACATCGGCGATCGCCAGCCCCATGACCTTGTCCGTGATGGAGATGAAGTCGAAGTGATCGCCACCGACCGTCTCCATGGGTTCGGTTCGACCACAGATGTCGAAACCCGCGAAATCGGGCTTGCCGCGAGGCAGGATCGAAGCCTGGATACGACGCGCTTCCCGTAGAACATCCGCCATCTTCTCCTGACGGATCTTCTGGTTGATGCTGTGGCGCAGAATTCCCAGAGAAAACAGGATGCTGCTCTTGTCGTAGCCCGGAGTCACATTGAAGGAGAGGATGTACTCCTGATCCCCGACTTCGATGGCGACGAATTGCTCGACTCCGAGATCGGCTTCCAGGTCTGGATCCAGCAGCGGGTCATCCTCTTTCATGTAGAGGGTCCGCTTCTTAATCAACTCCCGAATCGGTCCGTAGGTCGCCGAGACTCGAAGACCCTCCGGCACCTCTTTGGCCTCACCGAAGGTACCCTGGAGAACGAACTCGTCACCCTCCCGTCGATAGATTCTGCCCCCGAAAAGACCCAATTGATCCTTGAACTGTGCAATCACGGCCTCCGCGACCATGTGAATGGTCGCCGCGACGTCGTCGGCATCTTCGATCGCCTCGACGAGGTGCTCGACGTTCTTGATCAGGCGGTTGTAGTCGACGACTCTCGGGTCATTCGATGTCACGGCTTGTCACTCCTGAGCGCTCTGGCTCTCACCCCTGATCCACCAGCACTCGCAAGATCCGATCCTGCGCCTTCCCCGCCCCCCAGTTGCCGGTGGTCCGATTGCAGAGTATGGAGAAGGCATAGATCTTTCCCGACCGCGCTTTGGCGTACCCGGACAACGTCGAGACTCCCAGCAGCGAGCCGGTCTTTGCGAAGATGTTGCCACGGTAAGGCTCTGCCGCCAAGCGGCCCTCCCAGCGCAGACCCTCTTCACCGCTGTACGGCAAGGTGAGCAGGAACTCCTTGCCCTTCTCATGATCGAACATGTACCGCAGCACCGTCGTCATCTGACGGGCGGAGAACTGGTTGCCACGGCTCATCCCCGAACCGTCGGCGAGTCGATACTCACCCGGTTGAATCCCAACCCTCGACAGAAACTCCTCGACCACCTGGCGCCCGGCCTGCCAACTGCCGCTGCCGCACAACCGCGCTCCCATGACCTTCAACAGGCTCTCGGCGAAGAAGTTCTGACTCCGCTTGTTGATCACCTCGCTGGTGGTCATCAGGTCGGACCGATGGCCGGTAACCCAGCGCCATTGACCGGAGGGCAGTCGCATGGTGGGTCGCAGGCCGCCCAAGAGCTCGACACCCTCCTCCTCGAAGGCCGCCTTGAGGGCCACTCCGAAGTAGCTCACCGGATCCGGCACGGTGATCCAGCTCTCGACTGGCGCCGCGCGGCGATAGATCGAGCCCGAGACCTGGAGCAAGTCGCTGCCGTTGCGTCGATCGACTACGACCTTGTGCCGCTTCGAAGAATCGGTGGTTCTGGCCGTGTTCTCGACACGCAGGACGCCGAGATCCGGAATCATCTCGACCCGCGCCGGCTCCCCCGGCGCCTGGCCGGGCCAGATCCGCACGAGGACACAGTTGTCACTGAAGGAAAGGGCGGCAACCGGCGCCTCGTACCACCGGTGCAACTGGTCCCGCGGCCAGTCCGGATGGACGAGCGGCGGCTCGAACAACCCGGTGACGAGAAAGAGATCCCCCTCGATCCTATGAACCCCCAAGCGCTTGAACTCCTGGGCCCATTGCCGAAAGACGACCAGGGGATCCCCGCCGTAGTGACGGCCCGAGATGTTGGGATCGCCTCCACCCAGCACGGCGACATCACCCTGTAGCCCACCATCACTTCGGTCGCCTCGCCACAAGACGTTGGTCTCGAAGAAGAACCCCGGACCGACAGTGTCGAAGGCGGCCGCCGTCGTCAACAGCTTCGTATTCGAGGCGATGATGCGCAGCTCATCGGCATTGTAGGAGTAGATCTCCTCGCCCGAGCCGAGCTCGACGACCTGCACGCTCATGGCCCTGGAAACCTGCCTGGCAGCTTTCACCGACTCATTGAGGTCCGTCCGAAGCTCGGCTCTCGACCCTGTCGCCAACCCCAGGTGCAAGGGCAACAGACAGAGAGACCACCAGAAGGCCCGGCGAGCTCCTGGAAACCTGTTGAGCGCTGTGTACATGTCTTCTTGCCAGTCCGCAGACCGACTCGTGCAGCCAAGAGGATACCCTCTGGGAAATCTACTCCGCTATGGAAGGGTCGACTCAGAAAGGCGGTTGTCGCAGCTGCTACTGGCTTCCCTTGAGATATCGGTAGAAGTCGCCATCCGTCGACAGCATCAACAGCGTTTCAGCATCGACCGTCGCTTCGAAAGTCTCCATGGTCTTGAGAAATTCGTAGAACCGACGGGAATCGTCCGACTGATTGTAGGCCTGGGCATAGACGTCGGTTGCCTCGGCATCGGCCTTGCCGCGGATGCCCTCGGCCTCCCGATAGGCCTCCGACTGGATTCGCTTGAGCTCGCGGTCCATGTCACCCAGAATCCCGGCCTTCTCGCCCTGACCTTCAGAACGGAAACGCTCGGCGATTCGACTGCGCTCGGAGGTCATCCGCTGATAGACATCTTGTAGAACCTGCTCGCCGTAGTTGATGCGCTTGAACTGCACATCGAGCACCTCGATCCCGAGATCGGCGGTTCTCTCCTGGCCCGCTTTGAGAACCTGCAGTCTGATGTCCCCACGGCCCTCGCTGATTTCTTCCAGATGCCCCTCCAGCTCGGGCATGGCTTCGTCGACCTCTGGCACCCGATTCGTCGAGCGAATCACCTGCAGCAGCTCGTGCTTGGCGATGGCGTTGCGGGTCTCACCATCCAGAATGTCGTCGAGTCGGGACTGCGCACCCATCTCGTTTCTCAGGCGTTGAAAGAAAAGAAGGGGATCGCTGATCCTCCAGCGGGCGTAGCCGTCCACCAGGATGAAGACCTTGTCCTTCGTGGGTAGCTCGGCGACGGACCCTTCCCATTCCAGGAATCGCCTGTCGAATCGATGCAGCTTCTGGATGAAAGGGATCTTGAATTTCAGACCCGGCGTAACGATGGGATCTCGCACCGGCTGACCGAACTGGGTGATGATCACTTGCTCCCACTCGTTGACGATGAAGGCGGCGTTGGCGAACACCACGACGAGTAGCACCAGGAGGACGACGGGGACGATGCGCGTCACTGGCCACCTCCCTGCTGTCGGGTCGTGCCATCGAGGTTCATCAATGGGAGCACCCCCTCGAGCTCCTCGTCCAGGATCACCTTACGCCCCGCCAGAGGCAGGATCTTCTCCATTGTTTCGAGGTAGATCCTCGTGCGAGTGACTCCTGGTGCCTTGCGGTATTCCGTGTACATCGAATTGAATCGCGCCGCGTCACCCTGGGCTCGATTCACACGATCCATCGCGTACCCTTCGGCCTGCTGCACCGTCTGGCGGGCTTCGCCTTCGGCCCGCGGAATGATCTTGTTGTATTCCGACTGCGCTTCGTTGATCATCCGTTCGCGCTCCTGCTCGGACTGGTTCACTTCGTTGAAGGAAGGCTTGACCGGGTCTGGTGGATTGACGTCCTGGAGGACGACCTGCTCTACCCTGATGCCGGTCTCATACTGATCGCAAAGCTCCTGCAGCTGCAGATTGACCAGATCCTCGATCTCCTGGCGACCAACCGTCAGGACCTCGTTGACGGTCCGATCGCCCACGACCTTGCGCATTACCGCTTCACTGAGGTCGCGGAAGGTCTCCTCCACCTCTCGCACCCTGAAGAGGTACTTGTACGGATCGACGACCCGATACTGCACCACCCACTCGACCACGACCGCGTTGAGATCTCCGGTCAGCATGTTGGACTCGTCCTGCAGCCCGGCCGTGGTGAACTGGCTGCGCACCCCAGGCTCGAGGGTCCGGAAGCCGAACTCCTGCTTGAGCTGGCGCTGCACTGCAACCTTGAAGATCTTGTCGACACCAAGAGGCAGCTTGAAGTGCAGGCCGGGATCTGTGGTGCCGTTGTATCTGCCGAGCCGAACGACGACGCCGACTTCCTCCGGCTCGATCGTATAAACACTCGACGAGATCACAATCAGGACGATGATCGCTATGACAACGATTTGGACTCCCCCCGCCGGCAGCTTTGGCAGCTTCGGCACTTTGGGGAATTCGACGACGGTTTTTCCTGGTCCTTCGTTAGTAGGCATGACAGATCAGCGTAACCCAGGACTCTGACGGTTGCAACAGCGATAGAGCCCTTATACTCCGCCCATGCCGCCGCGCTTCGACTCTTCGAACCTGACGTTGGAGCTCTCGGTCGGAGACCTCGTTGACGCCTCCCTGGCTCGGCACCTGGGATTTGCCAATCGAGGCGGCCACGAGCGTCTCTGGTTGGGACAGGCGATCCACAGCCGTTATCAGGAAGCGGCCTTGGCTGCCGATCCCGCCTACCAGCGGGAGGTTTCCATCTCCTCGACCTTCTCGCATCGCGGCTGGGAGATCACCGTTCATGGCCGCATCGACGGGCTGAGGCGAGATCCCGACCAAACGGTGATCGTCGAGGAGATCAAATCTCTGCGGCGGGGCTCTCGGCCCTCCAACGCGCTCCGAGAGATCTACTCCAAACAGGCCCTGCTCTATGCCTGGATCCTGCAGCGCGGTGGTGAACGAAAGGTCGGAGCGGAGCTGGTGTGGATCGAGATCGGCACCGAGAACGTCGACCATGAAGCCCTCGATTTCAGCTTCGCGGCGATGGATGGGGCCGTTCGCAAGCGGATCAACGGGCTGCTCAGGGAGTTCGATTCCCAAAAGGCCTCCCTGGCACGAAGGCGCGTAGCGGCCGAGAAGCTGGTCTTCCCCTACGAGGCAGAACGACCAGGACAGGAGATCATCCTCGACTCCGTGGAGCAGGCACTGCTGCAGGGCGACCACCTCCTGGTCGAGGCCCCAACCGGCATCGGTAAGACCGTAGCGGCGCTGCTACCCGCCCTGCGATATGCGCTGGCCAGCGACAAGAAGATCTTTGTGCTGACGGCCAAGACCCTGCAGCAGGAGATGGCCACTCAGGTCCTCGAGCTCCTCACAGGAGGCGACAACGCTTTCCACTCCTTGCGACTCCGTGCCAAGGCCAAGATGTGCGCCAACGATCAGCTGCTGTGCCACGAGGAGTATTGCCGCTTCGCCAAGGAGTACTACTCCAAGCTTCACGGATCGGGGCTGGTGCCCGAGCTGATGGCCGAGAGCGGCCTTCTACTTCCCGACAGGATCTTCGAGAGTGCAGGGCAAGCGGAAGTCTGCCCCTTCGAAGTGAGCCTCGAGCTGACCTCGAAAGTCCAGGTCGTGGTCTGCGACTACAACTATGCCTTCGATCCTTATGTAGGCTTGAGCCAGTTCCACGCCGAGAACGACCTGAGCAATGTCATCCTGATCATCGACGAGATCCACAACCTCGTCGGACGCGGGCGCGACTACTACAGCCCCTCCCTGTCCTCCCGGCAGGCCAGAGCGGCGCTCGAATTCATGCAGAGAGGTTCCAGCGACGTCCACCGTGCGGCCAGCAAGCTCTGCCGCGACCTCGGCGACCTGATCGATCGCACCGTCGACATGGCCATGGAAGAGGTCACCGGGTCGGCGCGGGCCACCGAAGCCCAGCTGCCCGAGGCCGAGCTCTGGGCCTTGCGCCCGGCCTTCGACGAGACCTTCATCGACTATCTCGAGCACCGGAAGGAGACCTCGAGCTTCCGACCGGACGATCCTTTCGTGGATCTCTACTTCTGCCAGCTGCGGTTCCTCGATGGCCTCGTGCTATCAACAGGCGAGGCCTTCAGCCACTGTGTCGAAACCGCATCCGAAGGCGGCACCCTCAAGGTGCTCTGCAAAGATCCGAGCGCCTTCCTCGGTCAGGTCCTGAATCGAACCCACTCCGCCATCGGGCTGTCGGCGACACTGTCTCCCACTGAGTTCTATCGAGACCTGCTCGGTTTCGACCCGGAACGAACCGCCAGCCTGTCGGTGCCGAGCCCCTTTCCACCCGAGAACCGGCGACTCGTGATCGACGACAGCGTGGCCACGCTCTGGCGCAAGCGGCCGGAGAACTACCCCCGCATCGCCGACAACCTGGCGGCCTTCGCAGAAGAAGTGCCTGGCAACTGTCTCGCCCTGTTTCCGAGCTATCAGTTCCTGAACGAGGTCTCAGAACGGCTCAGGCTGAAGAGCAAGAGGGTAATCATTCAACGGTCCGCGGGTACCGATCGCGAGCGCGATGAGATCCTCGAGGGTCTCCGTTCAGCCCTGGCCGGCGACGTTCTGCTCCTGGCCGTGGCAGGAGGGGTCTTCGCGGAAGGGGTGGACTATCCAGGAGAGATGCTCAAGGCCGTGGCTATCGTCGGCCCCTGCCTACCTGCGGTCAGCCTCGAGCAGGAGCTCCTGAAGCGCTACTACGATGAGCGCTTCGAACGGGGCTTCGAGTACGCCTTCGTGGTACCAGGCATGACCCGGGTGGTCCAGGCCGCCGGTCGCCTGATTCGATCCGCCGGAGATACCGGGGTGATCGCTCTATTGGACGAGCGGTTTCTGGTCTCACCCTATCGGGATCACCTGCCCGAGGATTGGCTCCCATCAGAGGGTCCCGAGGGCTTGACCGGGTTGCCCGGGGAAGCGGCGAAGGAGTTCTTCTCGGCAACGGCTGGTGGAGCGCCAGCCTCTGCCCCGGAGCCTTCAGCCCGAGCTCGCAACCTGTAACGTTCCGCCCCCCCGACCAGACCAAACGATCAGGAGGGTTGTTCCCCCTTCTCCCTCATCCCTCCACCGTGGCCCCACTTCTGTGGGGCCACACCTTTTCGGCCCCAAGCCCAGGGCTTGGTCCTCAAGGGTTGAGGCGTCCGGTCGTACCTCCCGGCTGGTCTCTGAGGGCTTGGGGGTTGAACCAGCCGTCGTTCCTTCGGCTGGCCTTTGAGGGCTTGAGGGTCCAGGGGCCCCGACCTTGAACCGTTATCTGGACTCAGATGAACAGGGTGCATCGAGAGCCCCGCCACGTCACCCCCCTAAGCCCTTACGCCTCTAAGCCCTTGGACTTGCCCTCACTGCCTCAGTGCCCCAGTGGCCCAATGCCTCAAGGATCGACCGCGCGAAGCGCAGGTCGCCTCAACCTCAAGCCCTCAAGGGTCGGTCGGAGGTACGACGACCGCCTCATCCGTCGCGGCCTGTCCCGCAGGGACACCGGCCGCTTCTACCACCAGCTGTAGCCGATGCCGAAGAACCCCTGTACCGGATCTACGGTGAGGGCGTAGATGTTGTTGTCTCCCTCCAACGCCAGGAACATGTACCTGACCTGGGCCGACCCGAACCACGAGGTGTTCTGCCCAAAGGGAATATCGACGCCTGCGCTCAGACCCCAGGACAGCTCGTCGTCGTACTTCACCTGATAGTCATAATCCACTTCACTGAAATTGAAGGTCGATGAGCTGTAGCCCACCCAGGAAAGCAGCACTCCAGCGTAGAAGTCGAATCGACCGCTCGGCATGAAGTGGTAGTTGCCGCCAATGTTGATCTGCCTCAGGTCGACTCTGTCATTGGCATACGCGGTGATGTCACCCTGCTCCAATTTCAGATTGGTCTTCATGTTGTCGAAGGTCAAGCCAGCCCACACTCCGATGTTCGGCCGCACCAGGTACTCGAGCTCGCCATTGAAACCGTTGCCGCCATCAGCCCAGAACTCGGTGAAAACGGGGGGATTCTGGCCGGGGGGATTCTCTACCCGTAGCGTGTCCGAGCTCGGCCAGACATGCACGTAGTGGCCCCGAGCGATCCAGTTGTCGTACTCGTCCTGCCCCCAGGCTGTGGCGACGCCCGCCAGCTGCAGCGCCATCAAGACCAGCCCGAGTGCCATTGCAACCTTCATTTTCCTGAATTGATCCATCGAATTCTCCTTTTATTATCCCTTCCTTAATCGCAAAGTTCGCGCAGACTATCAAGCCGCTGCGCTTCTTGCATCTGTGCATTTGCAAATTTCGAGCCGACGACCAGGCCTCTAGACCCCTACACCCCCACGCCCTTAAACCCCTAGGCCCTTTTCATGGTCGCCGCTCAACTGGCGATCTGGGAGGACCTTCCGGTCTCCTGTGGCCGGAACGACCCCGTTGCTGTAGCCTCTCCAAGAACTTCAGATAGTCTCGTTCCTGGGCGGGATCCAGAACCTCGCGGCTCTTCAGGACGTTGTCCACAAACACCCGATCCAACCGAGCGTAGGCCAACCCCATCTCCGCGATCAGCCTGTCCACTTCAGCCTGGTCGGGACTGTCGGCCATCGACTCCTGCCGGAGCTGATGCCGTAGGTCCTCCAGCTCCTCACGACTCTCTTGCATGCCCTCAAAGAACTCGTTCTGGATCAGGATGAACGCGTCGCGGCTCTCACCTTCGAGCCCGAGGCGATCGGCGACTCGCGCAACCGGCGGTCGCTCCTCTCTTGCGCCGCGTTCCCACCGGGCAGGCTCGCGCAAGTGCGTTGTGCCGACGGTGGCCAAGACGCCGAGATTGACGCCGACCGACAGCAACAGGGCAATCCACAGCCAGATCGGCTTCATCGCAGGTCCTCCCGCACGAGATTGTCCGAAGATGCACTCAGCGTCTCCCAGTAAACCTCGGCTTGTGTCTGCTCGATGGCACTCCAGCCAGCCCATTCGTCTGTGTCCGATGGACTCGCCAGCAATACGCCCACGAGGATGCCGCCCGCCAGGGCTACAGCGGCAGTCGCCCGAGCCCAGAGGGGGGAAGAACGACCCAGGCCTGCAGCTTCGAACGAAGGTCCTGTCACGGCCTGGCGGACGACGCGACTCGTGAAGCTCGGATGCACCGTCTCGAGAGGTGGGAGCTCGAGGGTCTGCCAGCGCTCCTGCAACACGGTGAAGGCGTGCTGCAGCTCGCTCTCATTTTCCAGGCGCAGCCTCAGGTTCTGGGCTGCTTCGTCGGAAAGCTCGCCCACCAGTAGTCGGAGCAGTTGTTGTTCTGTCTTTCGATCCATCGTCGTTGCCCTTATCTTGAAACCCCCAGAGAGGCAGATTCCTGTGCCCCCTTGAGGTGTCGCATGGCCCGGAAGAGCCGACTTTCGACCGCTCCTTCCGAGATGCCCAGAATCTCGCCGATCTGCCGATAGGGAAGACCCTCGAATCGAGCCAGGATGAGCACGACTCTCTGGCTCTCCGGCAATGCCCCGATCGCTTCGAGTGTCTGCCGCCAGCGACGCCTACTCTCCAGGGTGGCGAGGGCGTCCGGCGCGTTATCGACCGGCTCCAGGCTCGCGGCCTCGGCGCCTGGATCGGGGGTCAGAGACAGGAACTGAGCCAGCTTGCGACGCCGGATTCGGTTCAGGCAGTGGTTGGTGGCCACTCGATACATCCAGGTGAAGAGCTCACCCTTCGGCTGCAGCGAGCCAGCCTTCCCGTAGGTCTTGAGGAAAACCTCCTGAGCGGCATCCAGGGCTTCCTCGCGATCCCCGAGCAACCGCTGACAGAGCCCGACCAGACGATCCTGGTGGCGCTCGACCAACTGTCTGAAGGCATCTTCCTCACCTTCAGCCGTCCTGGACAGCAGCTGCCAGTCCGATTCGCTGGTGTCGTCCAAGAGAACGTTCGGCATCACCACATTCCTGGAACCCACGGCGCGGCCCAACCCTGCGCTGCGACGTGGCTCCAACGCTATCCTGAATCTCCAGCTTTCGAGCTCTCGAGATGGGGGTGGCTAGTCCGGTTCGGCGTCGAGGTGGCGCTGGCGGTACTTGTCCAGATGTCCTTCGACGAGCCGATGGACCCCGATGCGCTGCAGCTCCGAGCTCAGGACCAGGATCTGGTTGGGGCTCAAGGGATGCTCCCTATAGATCACCTGCAGCACCTTCTTGAGCGCGGCGTCCAGCTCGGGATCGAATCCGGGGGACGGGTCTGGCCCTGCCTTTTCAGCCACGGCTCTCCGCAGATTCGTGCATCTGCTCCGGATCGTAGTTGTAGAGCAAGGAACGGATGGTCAAGGTTGGAGCGGCTTCGACCCCTTCGTCGTAGGACCACATGTCGATGGTCTCCCAGGGGCAATAGCGGGCACAGAGCTGACACCCGATACAGCGCTCGAGATCCACTTCGACCAGCTTCATGAAATCGGGATGCTCCGGACCGGCAACGATCTCGATGCAGTCGACGGGGCAAAAGGCGAGGCAGGCCTCACAGCCCGTGCAACCGGTCTGGTCGATGACGGCAACCTGCTTCGGAGCGCGGGCTCGAGGTGCCTTGTCGACCTCGACCTTGTAGGGGTAGGGAAACGTCTCAGCCATTCTCTGCCGACTCCTGAAGTGCTTCTCTATTGTGAGCTCTGGGCTCGAGTTGCCGCACTCTACCAGAAGGCACGCCTCCCTGTTCCGGCTCCACGCAGGACCCGGCCAGACGGCTCGGACGTCCTGTTGGCCGCTCCTCATGGCAGAATCGGCGGGATGTTGGCTTCAAAGATCACCCAGTACCTCGCCGAATCGGCCACCGCGAACTTCGAGGAACTGGCTTTGGAGGCCTTCGCCTATCAGTTCGAGCACATCGAACCTCTGCGGCGCCTCTGTGAAAAGCACGACGCGATCCCCGGCAAGGTCGCTCATTGGTCCGACGTGCCGATGGTGCCCACGCTGGCTTTCAAGACAATGGATCTCGCTGCGGCGCCGGCCCAGGAGACTTTCCGCAGCAGCGGCACCTCGGGTGGGCCGCGAAGTGTGCACAGGCATGGCTTCCCGGATCTGTATCGCGCCACCATCGATGCGAGTTTCGCCCCGGCCTGCCTCGGGACCATGACCCGGCCCCCGATGCTCTCCCTGATTCCGACTCGGTCTCAGGCTCCCGATTCCAGCCTCTCGTTCATGATCGACCACGTGCTCGCCCAGCACGGCGCGCCCGAGAGCTCGACCGCGTTCGGCAATCGGGGCTTGGACGCCACCAAGGCCCGATCGTTCCTGGCGGCCCGTCAGCGCGATGGCAGAGCGACACTCCTCCTGACGACGGCCTTTGCCTTGGCTACTCTGCTCGAGGCCCTCGAGAGACTCGACCTACGGTTTCGATTGCCTGCCGGCAGCGTCGTCTTCGAGACCGGGGGCTACAAAGGCCGTACCCGGGAGGTATCTCGAGTCGATCTTCTCGCTCGCCTGTCGGAGAGGCTCGGCATCGCAACCTCCTCCGTGGTCCGTGAATACGGCATGACGGAGCTCACGAGTCAGCTCTACACCCAGGCCCTGGTCGGCCGAGACACCGACTTGTTCGTTCCACCCCACTGGGTGAGATGCCGCATTCTCGAGCCGACAACACTCGCCGAGCAGACCCCGGGCAAGGAGGGCCTGATCGCCCTCTTCGACCTGGCGAATCTCAGCTCGGCCGTGCATCTGCTGACCGAAGATCTCGGGATGGCCGAGGACGGCGGCGTCCGACTGACTGGACGGGCAGCGGGAGCCGAGCTGCGGGGTTGCTCGCTGACGGTGGAAGAGCTGACTGAAGTCTGAGACCCTTGCTGGGGCAAGGGGCTCGAGGGCTTAGGGGCCTAGGGGCTTAGGGACCTGTTCGAGTTTGAGGGACTGGGACGAACCATGATTCATGACGCTGCTGTGCCTCCCTCCATCAGCCCATCGTCGGTGACGGCGATCGAGGCGCAGGGGATCGGCTTCACTTCGGCTCGTTGGAGCCCAGCCGAGCTCGAACGACTGATGGGGCATCTGTCAACGCTCGGCGTCGAAGCCTTGAACGAGCTACAGGATGTCGAGATCATTGCCGCCTGGGAGGAGACGGTGGCTGTCTTTCTCGACCCCGAGTCTGACGAGCGCCGAGCGCTGGACCCGGCCATGACCAGACTTTCTGGCCTGTCACCGGCTGGGTTACAAGCAGCATTGGAAGTCGTCCTCGGGGGCGTTAGAGGACCAGCCGTCCTCGAGCTGGTCGCACAGGCCAGGACAGCAGAACGGGGCCCGTCACCCCTCGTGGCGATCCTGTCCTCGAACCTCCCAGGCCTCGCGGTTCAGTCTCTACTTCCGGCCCTCCTGCTGCGCAGGCCTATGCTCCTCAAGTCGCCCAGCTCCGAGCCACTCTTCACGCCGGCCTTCGTCCGAGCCTTGACGCAAAGGAAGTCGCTGCTGGGCGAGGCGATCGGCGCCATCACCTGGCCAGGTGGAGACCCGGCTCTAGAAGCCCCTGTGCTCGAGGCCGCAGGCCGGCTCCTCGTCTATGGAGAGACCGCAGCCATCGAGTCACTCGAACGGCGCGCCCCCGACAAGGTCTACGCCTACGGTCCGAAGACCAGTCTTGCCGTGCTCGGCTCCGACGTCGGAGCGAGCTCTGTTGCCCAAGGTCTGGCCCGAGACATCGTCTTGTTCGACCAGCGGGGGTGTCTCTCGATCCAAGCCATCTACACGGCTGCTGACGCCGTCGGCCTGGCACAAGCTCTTGCTGACAAACTGGCAACCGCTGCCAGAGAGATGCCCCCTGGGCCACCCGATCCCGTGGTCGCAGCCGGGGTCCAGCAGATTCGTATGGAGGCTGCTCTGCGGGGCCTGCACACGGCGGCTCTGCCCATCGAGGTTGGCAGCGTCGTGGTCGAGCCTCAAATGGAGTTTCAGCCATCACCAGGTATGAGAACCATCAGAATCCACCCGATCGAGAACCTGGGAGAGCTGCCCGAAATTCTGGCGCCGTGGGCCGGCCGCCTGCAGGGTGCGGCGCTCGCCGGTGACGCCGCCTGGCGTCTGCGACCCGCGCTCGAGTCCCTCGGCATCAGTCGATGCGCCACCCCAGGCGACCTCCAAGCCGCCGACGCCACCTGGCACAACGGCGGCATCCACCCCTTCGAGGCACTGACCGGGCGCCCCCTCGGCTCGCCTTGAGGGTTGCGGTGGCCGTCCCTGCCCACTCATCCGTCCTGGAGCATGGGGTTGAGACGGCCGATCGGACCAGGGATCTCCCTCGTCTGCGGCCTCACCCGACCATGCCCCTCCGACGAGGGAGACCCATGGCCCGATCTACCACCTTCGACACACATCAAGATTGAATCGGCTGACTCGCCACCCCCTACGCCCCTGAGCCCCTACTGCGTTCATCGGTGCCAGAGGTTCGTTCGGGTGGTTCGACAGGGGGCGCCGAGTCGAGCGCGGCGCAGGATCCTTCATAGGGCACAGGAGACGGGGCGCGATGACGAGACGAGGTGGCGGTCCCCCGTCAAAGTCTGTGTAACCGCCACCGTCCGCCTGCGGACCACCCGGACGGGCCTCCACACGAAGATCATCGTCTGTTCAGGACCCAAGGCCCAAGCCCCAGAGACCGGCTGGAGCAAGCGACAGCCGCCTCAACCCCAAGCCCACAAAGAACGGCCGGTGGTGAGCCGGGCGCCTCAACCCCTGGGAGGGTGGGTGGGGATCAGCTCTGCCCGTTGACTAATAGATTGTTGATCGCCAGCTCGGGGACCCGCCAGCCGTTGCCGGAGATGCGTCCGGCTTCCTTGCCGTCGACGAAGACGACACCGGTCGGCACGGCCTCGATGCCCATCCGTCCTGCCTCTTTGTCACCGGCGATGCCAGGCGGCAGGCCGTAGAAGTCGAAGGTGATCTTCGACCCTTCGAGGCGGTCGGCCACGGCGATGATGCGTGGCACCATCTGCTTGCAGGCGCCGCACCAGGTGCCAAAGAAAACCGACACCTTGACGTCTTGGTCCTGCTGTCGCAACTTCTCGACAATCGGGTCTGACGGCGAATAGGCTTCGGCCGTCCGTTCGTAGTGGGGATCGTAGGCTTTGAGGCCAGCAGCCTGCTGGGAGCCCAGAAGGGGGGGCTTCTCCTTCAGCTCGGCGGTCTGCCCTCCGACCATGAACATGACTCCGGTGCGATCGGCGTTGACCTGGAATCCACCTTGAGCTGCCAGGGTGGCTCCGGCCAGCACGTCCACCGTGCCGTTGGCATTGTGATTCACCTTCATCAGGTCCAACGTCTCCACTTGTCCGTCGCGCATACGAAGGAGGACGGGGGCGCCCAACTCCTCGGAGAGGATCAAGAACGCGCCAGCCGACTGGGCCTGGTAGACCTCGATGCCCTGCAGTTCTTTGCCGTTCAGCGTCACTTGAAAGCCCACCGGCTCGAAGCCGAAGATCGGCGGTCCCGCCGCCAGAATCGGGCCGGCTGCCAAAGTCATCAGCACAGCCATGACCAGAACCGTTGAAACCACCGCTCCTAGAGGCTCACGCGAAGCCTCTGAGATGCTGATTGAAAGTCTCTTTCTGGACTCGAAAACTCTTCTCATCTTCATTCCCTCGTTTCAGAATGCGCCATAGCCTGCCCTAAAACGCCTCGGGAGGCAAATCGGAGACCGTTTCGATGACTTCACCATCCTCCACCAGAAAGGACCGGGGAAGCCTCCGAAAGAGCGGTCTCAGCATGGCATACGGCACCTCCTGGACGACAAAGGCCGGGGCCTGAGTCCACTGAAAAGTACTCACTGTCTCCGTCGAGGCAGCCGTCAGAACCCAAACTCCAGCCTCCGGCTGCGAGGTGCTCCCTTCATTGAGTCGTGGTATCGCCTCCAGGAAGGCCGGCTCCTGAAGGTCCGAGAGGACCACCCAGTGCCTCCCCAGGGTCAGATCGCTGACCAGGGCATCCAAACAAAGCTGCTCGGGATTCTCGTCGCTCCCCGCGCAGATCTCGCTGACCTCGACTCCCGGCTTCAAACGGGTGGCCAGATTGTCGAGCGGAAGATCCGGGGCCTTCCACGCTAGGACGAGGACCGCCGCCGTCAAGGCGGCGATCAGCGCCAGACGCCCTTTCGGGAAGGGGCCACCCTTGGGACGACCGACCAGGCTCAGGCCCAGGGGTACCACCAGCAGCCCCAGGTCCTGCCAAAAGGCCTCTTTTGGGGTCCGGTTCAGCAAGTTGCCAAAGCAGCCGCAGGCCTCGGTCTCATCGATCAAGCCATTCTCGAAGCGCCAGTAGGCTCGGCCAGTCAGAAACAGGAAGAAAGCCACCAGCACCGCGGTCGGCACCAGAACCCACCAGCGCCGCAGGCCCGTCACCAGGGCCAGGCCCAGTGCGATCTCGAGCCCCAGGGCGAAGAAGGCCATCGCTTGGGCCAGGCCGAAAAAGTCGAGCCCTTCGGTCCGGATCTGCTCGACGAACGCGACCGGATCCAGAGCCTTGCCCCAGGCGGCGACGAGAAACACCAATCCCAGAAAGACTGCCGCTGCAACTCCAAGAACTCGCACCCACGTAGGGGTAGGACGGTAGTCGATCGGCTCAATCGGCATCGTTACTCTCGCATCCTAAGACCTGTTCGGATCATCGTGCAAGGCTCGTGCCGCCAGCCGGCGGCAGCTAGGCGGGGGCATCGTCAGCTCCCTCCTCGCTCTCGTCTCGATCGGACCGCCATTGCAAGTGTCCCCTCAATTCGACAGCCGTCGGGCTTTCGATTTCGTCCAGGAACGGCTCCAGAGGGCCGGAGAACAGCAGTTTGCCACCATGCACGCCCCCTCCCGGCCCCAGGTCGATGATCCAATCGGCCTTCGAGATCAAGTCGAGACTATGCTCTACAACCACTACGCCGTCGCCTCTTCGCACCAGTTTGCGAAGCGTCTGATACAGCAGATCGATGTCCGACATATGGAGACCGGTGGTGGGCTCGTCGAACAGGAACAAGCGAGGTTTGCCGGCAGTCGGGCGGTCCAGAAAGCTCGCCAACTTGAGGCGCTGGGCCTCCCCGCCGGATAGCGTCGAAGTCGGCTGGCCCAACCGCAAATAGCCCAACCCGACATCCGCCAGAGACTGCAAACGACGGCAGAGCCGTTTGCGGTCGCCAAAATGGCGCAGTGCGGCTTCCACCGACAGCTCGAGCGTCTCGGCGATGTTGAGCCCCCGATAGGTGACGGCCAGCACCTCCTGTTTGAAGCGGTGTCCCTGGCACTCGTCGCAAACCACGGTCACCGGCGCCATGAACTGCATGTCCACTTCCTGAGCGCCGGTTCCTTTGCAGACCGGGCACCGTCCGGCCTCGACGTTGAAGGAGAAGTGGCCGGCCTTGATACCGCGCTTGCGACTGGCCGTCGTCGCGGCGAAGACTTTGCGAATCTCGTCGTAGGCCTTGATATAGGTGACGGGAATCGAGCGCGCCGACCGACCCAGTGGTTGCTGATCGACCAGAACGACGTCGGAGACCTGGTCGAGACCGACCAACTCCTCACACTCACCCGGGTCCACATCGACGACTCCCCTGCCGCGCTGATAGTTGTCGTGGAGGACGTTCTTGACCAGCGTCGACTTGCCTGAACCCGACACACCCGTAACGGCCACCATCGATCCGAGAGCCACCTCGACGTCGACGCCCTGAAGATTGTGGGCCCGCGCTCCGCGGATCTCGATACGCGGCTTCGAGGCCACCTCCTCGGCCAGAGACACCTGGCCGTGCTCTCGACGGAAGCGAGCCATATGGCGGCGGGCGGGAGTTGCAGGGCGCTCGCGGAGATAGGCACCTGTCAGCGACGCCTCGGAGTCCAGGATGGTCTGTAGATTCCCCTCGGCGATCACTTCCCCACCATGCTCGCCGGCGGCCGGGCCCAGATCGATGACATGGTCGGCGCCCTGAATCAGGGTCCGGTCGTGCTCGACCACCAGAACGGTGTTGCCACGATTGGAGAGAGCGACCAGGAGATCGACCAGGCGACTGCTGTCCTGCGGATGAAGCCCCACCGTCGGCTCGTCCAGCACATACAGCGTGCTCGTCAAGCCCGAGCCGAGAGCCGCCGACAGATGGATACGCTGGGCCTCACCACCAGAAAGGGTGCGGGCCTGGCGGTCCAGGGAGAGGTAGTCCAATCCCACTCGATGCAGAAACTCGACCCTGTCGTCGAGCTCCTCCAGAAGGTGCCCAGCCACCTCCCTTTGGCGATCGGTCCACTCTCGAGCCGCCAGCCAGCTCCTCAAATCCTCGATGCTGCGCTGCGCCAGCTGCGGCAGGGTCTGGCTTTCGAGGCGGACCCGGAGCGCCGCGGGCTGCAGACGGGTCCCGCCACAGTCCGGACAAGGATCATAGGCACGGTAGCGCGCCAGCAAGACCCTCACATGAACCTTGTAGGAGCGGCGCTCCAACCAGGCGAAGAAGGCCTCCAGACTGACGAAATCTCCCTTTCCGGACCAGACGAAAGCACGCGCCTCCTCGGGAAGATCGCACCAAGAGACATCGAGGGGAATGCCTTCCTGAGCGCAGGCAGCGAAGAGCTCTTTGTAAAGCTCCTCGTAGGCCGGAGTATTCCAGGGCGCGATGGGTCGCTCCTCCAGGGTCCAAACCGGATCCGGAATGACCCTCTGGCGGTCGATGCCGATGACCCGCCCGAAGCCCTGACAGCTGGGGCAGGCCCCGAGCGGCGAATTGAACGAGAACAACGCCGGCTCCGGCTTGCGAATCAGCTCGCCGCACGTGGAGCACATCAGGCTGGGGCCGTAGTACTTCACGTACCTGAATCCGGCTTCGCCGCGAGCTTCCACGCGCTCCCGGTTGAGGCGGTAGCCCTCTTCGACAGCCGCCGCCACCTGCGCAGTGGCCTCTTCCTTGGCCTGGAACCTGCCGAGCACAAGCGGCAGGGGATCCAACGACTTGGGCCAGCTTGCAGTGGACTCCATGCGAATCACTTCATCGCCTTCCAGACGTCGCCCGAAGCCCTGTCGTATCAGCTCCCGAAGCGCCAGATCCGCTTCACCCGACGGCCTCGGTAGGCGGACTACGAGGAGAAACCTCTCGCCTACGGCACCTTCCGCCATCTCTGCCGCCGCTTCCGCGGCCGTGAATGTCCGAGCCGGCTCCTCGCAGTGCTGACAGAAGACCTCACCGAGGTGGGTGTAGAGGAGGCGCAATACGTCGTAGACCTCGGTGATCGTGCCGACCGTCGATCTGGCATTGCGCACCGCGTTGCAGGACTCCATCGCCACGGCCGGGAGGATGTTGCGGATCTCTTCCACCGGCGGCCGTTCCATCAGATCCAGGAACTGTCGAGCGTAGGTGGACATCGACTCCACGAAGCGCCGCTGCCCCTCGGCAAAGACCGTGTCGAACGCCAGCGACGATTTGCCGGCGCCGGAAGGTCCCGTCACAACGGTCACCTTGCCGTGTGGAATCCGGCAGTCGATGCTCTTGAGGTTGTGGGTCCTCGCCCCCTGGACCTCGATCGCTGTCTTGCGGCGCATCAATAGTGTCTTTCCGTGGTCCTGCCGTCTTCCGGCAAGCCCTCTAGCTTATCGCGCTGTGTCTTTGCGACACAGCGCTGCAGTGGGGTTGAGGCGTCCGGTCGTACCTCCCAGCCGATCCTTAGGGGCTTGGGGTTGAGGCCGCTGGCTCTCTGCCAGCGGATCTTTGGGGCAGTGGGGGGTGAAAGCGGCCGGGCGTTCCTTCCGGCTGTTCCTTGAGGGCTTGGGGGTGAGGCGCTCGGGGACTTCGCCGACCGATCCTTGGGGGCTTGGGGGGCTTGGGAGACTTGGCAGGTAGTCACTTTCCTGTGGAGTTCCGCCCGGGTGGTTCGCAGGAGGACGGCGCCGGCTACTCAGTCTGCGACGGGCAGGCCGCAGACTCAGGAGACCCCTTGGTGGATCCTCGTCTAAGAACGGTGCAAGGCCATGTGCGAGGTCTCTCCAGTCGAGGAGGGTTCGGCGTGGGACCTCCAGGGGGTTGTATGCTGTGGAAGGGAGGATAGCCCCCTGGGGGCCCCACGTCGGACCCTCTCCACAACGAACAGGTGTCAGCGCCTACAGACCAACTGGAAGGACCTCAACGAGATCGTAGTCATCTGAACAGAACCCAGGACCCAAGCCCCAAGGATCGGCTGGAGCTAGCGACAGCCGCCTCAACCCCAAGCCCTCAAAGAACGCCCGGCGGTGAGCCGGGCGCCTCAACCCTCTAGTCGGGCTTGGTCTTCTTGGTCTTGTCCTTGCCGAAGACCTTGCGCAACCAGCGCCAGCGCTTCTTGCCTTCGACGGGCTGTTCGGAAGCGGTCTGCCAGGCAGGGTCGCGGCGCCAGCGGCCGTGCAGGCTGCACACTTCGGTGGGAGTCGTCCCTGCAAGAAAGACCTCGGTCAGCACCTCGGGGCAGTCATCGGTCGCCAGCTCGCCGCTCAACGGATCGATGACGGCCGACGTGATGCCCTCGGGTTGTGGGAAGAGCGAGTAGCCGCCGGTCGGGGCCACCTTCCAGGAAAACCGCGCCCAGATCGGCAAGGCGGCGCGAGCCCCGGACAAGCGGGTCGTGGAGTTGTCGTCATAGCCGACCCAGACAAGGGATACCCGGTCCGAGGAGAACCCGCCGAACCAGCTGTCCCGGCGATCGTTGGTCGTGCCGGTCTTGCCAGCCAAGCGCGCGTCCAGCCCTTGGGCTCGGACGCTGGAAGCGGTCCCACGATCGAGGACTCCCTGCATCACGGAGGTCAGCAGGAAGGTCGCCTGCGGCGAGATCACCCGTTGCGCGGGGTCCAGCGGTCGCCCCTCCGCCGGCTGACCTTCCGGATCGAGCAGCCCACGAATCCCGTGCACCTCACGTCGGACACCGCCCGCAGCCACCACCGAGTAGACCGACGCCAACTCGAGGGGCGTCACTTCAAAGGCGCCCAGAGCCAAGGCCGGCACCGGCTGCAGGCGCGTGCTGATGCCCATGGCCTTGGCCATTTGGACGATCCTCGCAAGACCGACCTGCAGGGCAAGGCGGGCCGTCGGCACGTTGAGACTGTCTTCGAGAGCGGTGCGAACGCTCACCCAACCACGATATTGGCTGTTGGAATTCTGCGGTGCCCACTCCTTGCCAGCCGCCAGGGCAACAGTGAGTGGTGCGTCTTCCAACATGGTCGACGGCACTGCGACCCGATCCTCGAACGCCGTTGCATAGATGACCGGCTTGAAAGCGCTTCCCGCCTGTCGCTCGGCGCTTCCTGCCCGGTCGAACTGGCTGGAGCCATAGTCACGGCCACCGACGTAGGCCAGGATCTCTCCTGTTCGGGGGTCCAGCGACACCAGGGCCGCCTGCAGCGCCCCCTTCGACTTGCGGTCCTTTTCCCAGCCCTCTTCCAGCGACTGGAGGCCCCAGTCGACCATCGCCTCCGCCGCTACCTGGTCCCAGAGGTCGAGGGTGGACATCACCCGGTAGCCCTTGTCCGCCAGTTCGCCAACGCCGAATCGACGCCGCACCTCCGACTCCGCGCGATCCCTGAAGTAGGCTGCGTGCCGAGTGCCGACCGATTGCGGCGCCACGCACAGTGGTTCCTCCAGTGCTTCTTTCATGCGGTCGGGAGCCAGCCACTCCAACTCTCCCATCCGCCCCAGAACCCAGTTTCTCCGCTCGAGCGATTTCTCGGGACGCGAGACGGGCGAGTAGCCTCCTGGAGAAGAGATCATGCCGGCCAGGACGGCCGACTCGCAGAGATCGAGCCGCTCTGGCTCCTTGCCGAAGTAGGCCCAAGCCGCCGATCCGACCCCCATCAGATTGATTCCAGCACTGGCGCCCCAGTAGATCTCGTTCAGGTACGCGTCCAGGATCTTGCGCTTGTCGAATCGCCAGTCGATGAGCAACGCCAGGGCTGCTTCCCGTGCCTTGCGAGCCAGGGTACGGTCTTGCGTCAGGAAGAGATTCTTGACCAGCTGCTGGGTCAGTGTGCTGCCACCCTGTCGAATGCCACCGCCGCGAACGTTCACCCACGCGGCTCGTGCGATGCCCGTGAGAGAGAGGCCCGGATGCTCGTAGAAACCCGCGTCCTCCGCGGCCAGGACAGCTAGAACCAAGTGATCCGGCAGAACATCGAGCGCCACCGGCCGTCTCTCCTGGCGATCGGGTCCATAGAAGGAGAAGAGCAAGGGAGGCTCGAGGTCGGCCTCCTGGACCGCGTTGCCCCGCCAGATCAGGGATTCGAGATGCTTGCCAGAGAATCGGGCTTCCAGGCCGCCCCCTTTGTTCCATCCATAGGGCGTCGGTAGGGAGCGCAGATGGACCCCGAGGGTTCTGCCATCCCAGGCGAACTCACCGCTATCCAGGGCCCCGCCGTTCTGGCGGCGATACCCCAGGTCCTCCAGCTCGCCGATCAAGTTGGCCGGGTCCTCGCTGCGACCTACCATCAAGCGGTGGGACCGTGCATAGAGCCTCGAGGGCTGCTTGACCGCCCGATTCTCGAACTGTCCCGCGAGCTGCCAGAATGGCCAGACCAGCCACGCTGTCCCAGCCACGGCCAGAAGCAACAGGAGCCCGAGGAATCGGCGGCGCCAGCGGCCGCTGCTCTTGCCTTTACGTCGCCGACGCTTCGAAGACCGGCGTTTGGATCGTCTTGCAGACATGGTTTCTATTTACTAGTAAGCAACCTTCGGGCCAAGCCAATCCGACTCTGCCACATGGTATTCTCTCGCGTTCCATGATTTCCGTGTCGAATCTGGCCAAATCTTTCGGCCCGCAGACCCTCTTCACCGGCGTCTCGTTCCAGCTCAACCCGGGTCAGAGCTATGGCCTGGTCGGGGCCAACGGCTCCGGCAAGTCGACCCTGATGAAGATCCTGGCTGGCGATGAGCTCCCCAGCGACGGCACGATCTCGATCCCGAAGCGTCTCAAGCTCGGGGTTCTGCGGCAGGACCAGTTCCTTCAGGACACCGAGCCCATCCTCAACGTCGTGCTCATGGGCAACGAAGCTCTCTGGCGCGCTATGGCCGAGAAGGAAGAGATCCTCAGCCGGGCCGAAGAGTCGTTCGACGCCGAGCGCTACTCCGAGCTCGAGGACATCATCCTGCGCAACGACGGCTACAGCGTCGAAGCACAGGCTGCGGAGATCCTGGAGGGCCTCGGGATTCCAGCCGAGGTGCATCACGATGCGCTCGGCACCCTGTCGGGCGGTTTCAAGCTCAGGGTACTGCTGGCTCAAGTGCTGGCTTCCAGCCCCGACGCTCTCTTGCTCGACGAGCCGACCAACCATCTCGACATTCTCTCCATCCGCTGGCTGGAGAAGTTCCTGCAAGAATTCCCCGGCATCGTCATCGTCATCTCCCACGACCACCGCTTCCTCGACAATGTCTCGACCGACATCCTGGACGTCGACTACGAGACCGTGCGTCTGTATTCCGGCAACTATAGCCAGTTCGACCAGTCCAAGCAGGGCGACCGGGAGCGGATGGAAAAGGAGCTCGCGAAGCGGGAGAAGGAGATCGCTCACCACAGGGTCTTCGTGGATCGCTTCCGCGCCAAAGCGACCAAGGCGCGTCAGGCGCAGAGCAAGCTCCGCTTGATCGAAAAGCGCCAGGACGAGCTCGAGCCCCTGGCCGAGAGCTCACGCCGCTACCCCAAGTTCCGTTTTCACGAGCAACGGCCGAGTGGCAAAGAGGTGCTGGCAATCGACGGTATCTCGAAGGCCTACGATGACAACCAGGTCCTGGAGAATGTGTCTCTTACGGTGCGGCGCGGTGAGCGGGTGGCCATCATCGGCCCCAACGGCATCGGCAAATCGACGCTGCTCAAGATCGCCATGGGCGAGGTCGAGGCTGATGCCGGCGAAACGGAGTGGGGATACGAGACCCACAAAGGGTACTTCGCCCAGGACCACCGTCAGCAGCTCACCAACGACAAACAGACCGTCGAAGCGAGCTTGTGGGAGCTGTGTCCCGGGGAGACGATCGGCTTCGTGCGCTCTCGCCTGGCCCTGGTGCTCTTCTCCAGGGAGGAAGTCGAGAAGCGCTTGGGTAGTCTCTCCGGAGGCGAGGCCGCCCGATTGCTCTTTGCCCGCCTGTCCGTGCAGGAACCCAACGTCCTGATTCTCGACGAGCCCACCAACCATCTCGACCTCGAGGCCATCGAGGCGCTGGTCGTCGCGCTCAAGGCCTACGAGGGAACCCTGCTCTTCGTTTCCCACGATCGCTGGTTCGTCTCGGAGCTGGCCGACCGCATCGTCGAAATCACGCCGCAGGGATTGCAGGCCTTCGAAGGCACCTACGAGGAGTACGTCGCCAAGTGTGGCGACGACCATCTCGATTCCGATGCCGTCGCTCTCAAGGTCAAGAGAGAGAAACGGAAGAGAAAAGCTCGCAGGGCCGAGGGCGGAACCTCGGACGATGCCAAGGAGCTCCGCAAGCTGGCCGGACGACGAGACGAGCTGACGGCCGCCATCGAGAAGGCGGAGTCTCGAGTTCACGACATCAACGAGATCTTCTGTGATCCCCAGTACTTCGACCGCACCCCAGCGGCCGAGGTCAAGAAACTCGAGCAAGAGCAGAAGCGCCTCACCTCGCGCGTCGAAGAGCTCATGCAGGAATGGGCTGAGGTCGAGGAAGAGCTCGCTTCACTCAGTCCGACGGCCTAGCTTCGGATCCGACCAGCGACATCGTGCTGGTCACGGGGTTGAAGGTCTCCGGCCCGGTAGCCAGACCCTGGTGGATGAAGACCCCATCTCCGGTTACCGTCTCGCATTCGAGCCACTCGCCGGCGATCAGCGAGCGCGGCGGTTCGTTGCCTGCGGGCACCATTTGGTGAAAGCCCGCAGGCACCGAGCCATACTCGATTCGGCTGAGCGTCCTCGGCTCGCTGGCGGCGATGGACCAGAGCACTTCGCCATCCTCCTTGGCGATCGCGAAGGTCTCGAGGTCAGTGGGGCCGGAGATGACGAGCAGCGGCAACCGTTCTGCCGCCCTGTTGCTCACGAACCAGACGATCACCATAGCGAGCGCCAACAGATAGAGGTACCACCGATGGGAAGATCTCGACATTGTCGTTGGCGGATCGCTCTAGACGAAGGCCTCGCGAACCTTCGAAACCAGCATTCCGGCAGCCTTCTGGGGATCGTCGGCACACGCTACAGCGCCGCCGACCACGAAGAGACTGTCGGGGCCGTAAACGTCGAACCATTCAGCCAGCGCGGCCGGATCGAAGCTGCCACCCGGAGCCGGTGCCGAAGGCCGTAGGCTCCCCAAGTCAGCCAGTAGGTTCGCGCTGATGGCGCCTGCTGTTTGGGTGTCCATGCCGAAACGACCACCAGCGTGCGGATAGATCACCGCATCGCAGCCAGCCATCCGGAGCAACTGGCCGAGGTACACCTCGGGAGCCACGCCGTGCTCCTCGGCAAAGAAGACGCCACTGCCGGAAGGATGGGCCAGCAGGGCCAGCTCCGACTCCGATGCCAGTCCGGAGACCGTGTCCAGTCCAAGATAGAACGGAATCACCACGGTTCCACGACAGCCTGACTCTCGCAGGAAGTGGAAGTTGTCCAGCAGCTCCTGGCCACCCCCTCCCAAGCTGGGAAAGTAGGCGGCCGTCGTACCTTCCGACCGATTGACCTCCTCCACGGCCCGCTGGCACAGGGCTACCCGTTCGCGGAAGGGAGCGTCGGGTTGATCGGCCAGAGAGTGATCGTCCTTGATGATGTCGATGCCCGCCCGTGCGTACTGGCTCACCAGGTCGGCCAGCTGCAAAGCCGACAAGCCCAGAGGTTTGGACACCGCGCAGGTCAGAGGACGTCGGGCCTCCACGCCGCAAAGGTCTCGTAGCCCCTCGAGCCCGAATCTCGGTCCGGGAAACCGGGTCAGCAGGTCGTCCGGCCACTCCACTTCCAGTAGGCGAACCCCGGAAAGCAGGGACATATTGCCGTACAGCAGATTCATCAGCTGGGAGAAACTCCCACCCGCCAAGCTCGACCTGAAGTAGAGGGTCGCCAGCCATCGATCACCCGCGCCCCGTTCGAGACGCTCCACCCGACCCACGACGCTCGCCACCAGTTCATCGGACACGGACTCCGGGGGGAGCTCCACCGTCTGCTCGAATGCGAGAGCCTTCGCCTTCGCTTCCGGAGACTCTCCCGGCGCCAGACTCAGCGCATAGGTCGCCTTGATCCAACCCTCGGAAGAGGACGAGGAAGCCTGGTTGTCTTTGGAGCTACTCATCCCGGACCGGCCTGCCGCATCCAAACCACCATCTCCCCATCGCCCCGGTTGGCCCACGCAAAGTACGGGATCGCCGTCAGGGGCACTCTTCGACCGGCCCGCACCGCCGCCGTTCGAATGACTACAACGCCGCCGAGAAGCTCCGGCTCGTACTCGGCGACCAACGCCGCGTCAAAGGGGAGTTCGAGGTCGAGAACACTCCCTTCGTGGTCCATCTCCTCGACGGCGTAGACGACAGGCCCGCGCTGCAATGCGACCTTCCCTTCGTTCTCGACGACGGCCGCATGGGCGAGTACCCGGCGCGGCGGCATCGGCAGCTCGAGCACGATCTCATCTCCACTCCTCCAGGTTCGGCTCAGCATCACGAAGCCGCGAGCCGGCGACCCTGGGACGACCTCCCCATTGACCCGAATCGACGGCTCGGCCCCCGCCGCTCCAGCAAACCGGTACAGATCGGTCGTTGAGGCCAGATCCCTGGCCCATCCTGGAATCCGCAGATGGATGTCGAGCGCTGCGGGCCTCTCGAGGCTCAAGCGCAACCGTACGGTCCCATCCCATGGATAGATCGTGTCCTGCTCGAGCACCACGCCCCCCGCATCCGGCAGTTCCAAGCTTGCCGTGCTTGCGACGTAGAGATTGACGAAGATCTCGGAGTCCCGATTGCCATAGATCAGCCCGGGGATCTGAGCCACGAGTCGCGCCAGATTGGCCGGACAGCACGCCACATCGAAGTACTCACTGCGACCGACTCCGCCTGCGGACTCCAGCGGATTCGTATAGAAGAAGGCGTCGCCACTGGCCGAAACGCCCGACAGCGCACCGTTGTAGAGAGTTCTCTCCATGACGTCCAGGTAGCGGGCCTCGCCAGTCGACAGGAACATCCGATGGTTCCAGAGACCGTTGCCGATCGCGGCACAGGTCTCGGTGTAGGCGGTCCGGTTGGGCAGCTCGAAGCTGTCGCCGAACGATTCCACCGTGTCGCGCGAACCGATGCCGCCTGTCAAATAGAGCTTGCTTCCGACGACATCCAGCCAAATGCGATCCAGAGCTTCCCCGTAGCCTGGAGCTTCCGATCGTGCCGAGACGTCGGCCATGCCGGCGTAGAGGTACGCCGCCCGCACCGCGTGCCCAACGCCCTCGGATTGCTCCGCAACAGCTCGGTGGTCCTGTTTGTAGAGACGATCGTTGTAGATGGCAAAGTCCGTGCCCTCGGGGTAGAGCTCCCCGTCATGGGCACCTCCCCGTTGGTCCAGAAAGAACCGTGCCAGATCGAAGTAGCGGGACTCGCCGGTGAGGTCCGCCAGCTTGACCAGGGCAAGCTCGATCTCCTCATGGCCCGGGATGTCCCGGCGAGCCTGCGGTCCGAAGTCTCGATCGATCCGGTCGGCGAAGCGAGTGGCTACCTCCAACAGGGTTCGCTTGCCTGTGGCTTGATTGTGGGCAACGGCTGCCTCGATCAAATGCCCGGCGTTGTAGAGCTCGTGGCTGCCAACGGCCACGTAGATCCAGCGCTCGGGGCCGACACCGGGCGCCGGATTCTCCGGGTCGATTGTCCGGGCCGGGAACAGGTACCCGTCCTCCTCCTGCGCCGCTGCAATGAGAGCAATCAGCTCGTCCAGGCGCGCCTCGAGCTCCAGATCGGGACTCCGGATAAGGCTGAGGCTGGCGGCCTCGATCGCTTTGTAGACGTCAGTGTCATTGAACCGGCGACCCAGGTAGGGTCCTTCGAGGAGACCCGCAGCCCTCCGGAAGTTGTCGACCCGGCCGGTCGCCTCGTTCTGCTCCAGGATGTGTGGGATGGTGACCCGCCGATTGGTCTCCATCCGAGGTTTCCAGAAGGTATCCAGGACCTGGACCGAAGCCAGGGGAACCGGCTCGATTCGCCCGCTCGGAGTTTCTTGCGTCGGTGGCTCGATCGAAGCCTCGTCTGCGGATTGGCCACCACAGGCCACGAGACCGAGAGCCAGCGCCGCAGGGACCCCATTCTTCAGGATCCCCCGTCGCCACCGACTCGTACTGCGTTCGATCGTCACCACGGTAGGGACCGATGGTACCTCGTGGGGGTGGGGACAGCCACCCCTCCTCCGGGACCGATCGAGCCGTGGTTCAGGCCACCTGTTCCCGCTCTTCGCCGATGGCCTCGACCGGCTCGGGCTGGGGTCTCTTCTTCCGGGCCTTGCGCTCTCGCAACTGCAAGAGGAAGTCGTAGAGCACGGGCAGCACCACCAGCGTCAGGAACGTGGCGAAGGCGAGACCGAAGATCACCGCTACACCCATCCCCTTCCACCACTGGCTGCTCTCTCCTCCACTGGAGAAGTGGAACTCGGTGAAATCGAACTCGAAGCCGGTGGACAGCGGAATGAGCCCCAGGATGGTGGTGATGGCCGTCAACAGCACGGGCCGCAAACGACGTAGGCCGGTCGTCATGATGAGCTCACGCCGTGGCAGGCCGGTGGCCCCCAGCTGCTCCCCGTAATCGAGGAGAACGATTGCGTTGTTGACCACGATGCCGGCCAGCGAGATCACGCCCAGACCGGTCATGATGATGCCGAATGGCAAGCCGGTGAGCATGAGCCCCAGCAGTACCCCGATCATGGACATGATGACCGTGGTGATGACGATGACAGGCAGAGCGATCGAGTCGAACTTCGCCACCATGAGACCGAGGACCATCAGCACGGCGTAGAGGAAGGCAGAAGTCAGAAACTCCTTGGCCTCGTCCTCGTCCTGGCTCTGACCGCCGAAGCTCATCGAATAGCCCATCGGCAGCAGATCCGGAGTGGCATCGATTCGGCGCACCGCCTCGGATCGGACGGGTTCGGCCATCGTTGGGGTGGTGACCTTGCCACTGACCGTCACGACCCGCTTGTGGTCCTTGTGGCGAATACTGGTGAGCGATGCGGACTGCTCGACATTGGCTATCGCAGAAATGGGTATCTGGCTGCCGCCTTCCGTCACCACCGTGAGTCGAGCGATGTCGGCCAACGATCCACGCGACTGTTCCTGCAAGCGCACCGTGATGTCGATGTCGTCGTCACCATCGCGGTAGGTCGAAGCTTCAGTCCCGTTGATCGCGGTGCGCATCATCGAGGCCACTTTGGCTGTGGTGAGTCCCAACCTCGAGGCCTCGGTCCGGTCGAGGCGCACAACTAGCTCGGGCCGGGCCAGGTCGAAGTCGTCGTCCAGCGACACCAGGCCCGGGATGTCTTCGATCTCCTTGCGGATCTGCCGCGAGATCGCTCCCAGGGTCTCGAAATCTTCGCCGGTCAACTCGATGGAAACTGGATCGCCGACCGGCGGACCCTCCTCGGGGCGGTCGACATTGATGACCGCACCTGGGACTCCTTTGACCAGCTCCCTGGCCTGCTCGAGGGTCTCGAACGAGTTCTGCTCTCGATCTCCGCGGTCCAACAGGTCCAGCATGATTCGCCCGGATGTGCCACTGCCCGAGCCTCCCGCGCGGAACTCGCTCTGGGCTCCGGCTCCAGTTCCTGCCGCCATCACCCGGACATCGGGCAGGTCGGACAAGCGGCGCTCCAGCTCGCGGACGACCGTGTCGGTCACTTCGATCCGCGTCCCCGGGGGCATCTCCACATCGACAATGATCTGGGTGGGCTCCGTCTCGGGGAAGAACTCCACTCCGTGATTGAAGACGCCAAAGAGGAAGAAGACTCCGACAAAGGCTCCTACAGTGCCGAGGATCACGACCAGCCGGTGGTCGAGGGCCCAACTGAGCGTACCCTTGTACATCTTGACGACGAACCCACCGATCACGCCCTGCCAACCGTTCCCGGAATCGGGCTCGTCTCCAGCGACCCTTCGGTCCTTTTCCTTGACCCGCATGAAGGTCGCCGCCAGGGTCGGGTTGACCGTGAAGGCGACGAGAAGAGAACCCGTAAGAGCCAGACAGACAGTAAAAGGGAGGAACCACATGAAGTCGCCGACGATGTCCGGCCAGAAGAACAGTGGCGAGAAGGCCGCCAGCGTCGTCAACGTGGAGAAGAAGATCGCCGACCCGACCTCCTTGGTCGCGATGGAGGCCGCCTCCATGCGGCCCTTGCCCTCCTGCATGTGGCGATAGATGTTCTCGATCACGACAACGGCGTTGTCCACCAACATGCCCACTGCCAGAATGAGCGCAAACAAGACCACCATGTTGAGCGTTTCGCCCCATATCTGCACGGCGAGAAAGGTCAGGAGCATCGAGAACGGAATCGCCAGACCGACAAAGAGAGCGTTCCTGAAATTCAGAGCGAACATCAATACCACCACAACGAGAACGAGGCCGGAGAGGATGTTGTTCTCCAGGTCCTTGACCATCCGGCGGATGTCCTTGCTCTGATCGCCGAGGATCGTCGCCTCCACACCACCCGGCCACTGGGCTTGGTAGATCGCTACCTGCTCCTTGACCGCATCGGCAACTTCAATGACGTTGGCACCGGTGCGCTTCGATACCGCGAGGGCCACCGACTCCCTGCCGTTGATGCGGGCGAAGGAGTCCCTGTCCTTGAAGCCGAAGGAAACCGTTGCCACATCGTTGACGAAGATCGGCTGACCACCTCTGGCCTTGATCACGAAATCACCGATCATCAGCGGATCGACGACCTCACCAGGAACGCGGACTGCAAACGACTGCGACCCGAGATCCATGTCACCACCTGGAATGGAGACGTTCTCGTCGCCGATGGTGTCGACCACATCGGACAGGGCCAACCCGTACTGCCGCAATTTCTCTGGGTTCACATCGACCCTGACTTCACGCTCCAGGCCGCCCACCAGGTCGACCTTCAAGACACCCCGAATGCCCTCGAGCTCGTCCTGCAGATCTTCGGCCAGATCCTTGAGGACCACTGGCCCCACATCACCCGACAGATTGACCTGGATGATCGGAATATCCGAGAAGCTGATCTCCTGCAAGATCGGCTCTTCCGCGTCCGTTGGCAGGTCGGGTTTGGCAAGGTCGACGCGATCGCGGACCTTCTGCAGCGCCATGTCGATATCGGTGCCCGAGATGTACTCCACCGTAATGACCGAAGCGCTCTCCTGCGATGTCGAGGTGATCTCCTTGATCCCCTCGAGACCTTTGAGCTCGCGCTCCAACTGGTCGGTGACCTGCTTTTCGACGTCGCCGGGCGCCGCCCCCGGATAGATCGTGTAAACGATGATCAGGGGTATCTCGATGTCCGGGTAGGACTCTCTCGGTAGCGTGCGGTAGGCCGTCAGACCGGCGAAGATGACTGCCGCCATCAGGAAGAAGACCGTCACCCGGTTGCTTAGGGATAGCTCCGTCAATCGCACTTGTCAGCCCTCCTCCGCCTCGATCACCGTCTGTCCGTCGGCCACTTGCTGCTGGCCACCGACGACGACGTGGTCACCTGGCTCGAGGCCGCTGGCGATCACTACTCGGTCCCCAACGGTCGGGCCCAGCACGATGGTCCGCCTCTGCGCGACACCTTCGGCGACCACGTAGAGGATCTTCTCGCTCTCGTAGTCCACCACCGAGGCCAGCGGCACGAGCAGAGCTCCGGGAAGCACCCTGCGTGGCACCTCGAGCCGCCCGAAGAGGCCCGGGCGAAGCCGGCCCTCGCTGTTGTCGATCTCCGCTTCCACTACCAGCGTACGCGTATCGGAGTCGAGCTCGGCACCGAGTCGAACCACCTTGCCCTGCCACTCCTCACCGGGGAAGACATCGACACGGACCGTCACCGGCGCCCCGACGCTCAGGTAGGGAACGTCGGAGGCCGACGCCGACGCCTTCACCTTCAAACGATTCACCGCTACGAGCTCCAACAAGGGGAGACCCGGCGAGGCATAGTCCCCGACCTCGACCCGTTTGGCGGCCACGCTGCCTGCCCAGGGCGCCTTGAGCTCCGACTTGGCGAGCGCCAGCTGCGCCGAATTCAGACGCGCCTCGGCCACATCCTTACCTGCCACGGCATCGATATGCCGCTCTTTCGTGATGGAGCGCTTCTCATAGAGTCGCTCTGCCCGCTCGAATCGATCCACGGCCTGCACATGCAGCGCTTCCGCTTCGGCGATCTGCTGACGCAACGCCCGAGTGTCGATCCTGACCAGAATCTGGCCCGTTCGGACGCGATCCCCCACATCGACTCTCAGCTCTTCGACTCTTCCGGGCACCTCTGCCGCCAGGGTCGCCCGCCGCAAGGGCAACAGGTCGGCACTCAAAAGCGCCAGATCCGTGATCTCCTCCGGTTGCACCTCGAGAGACCTCACATAAGCCACCCGCTCTGCCGGCGCCAACACCGGTTCCGACGAATCCGCTTCACCACCTCCGCCACAGGCGATCAGTACCGACAGCGGCAACAGGGCCAAAATCCATTTCCCGTGCCAACGCTTCATGGTTGCTCTCCCGTATCGTGTCCAGTAAATTGCCAGACTTCGTCCGCCTGCAAGCCGACCGCTCTGGCAAGGCGGGCGACGCTGGTCCTGGCTCCGTAATACGACTGCACCCGCACCACCTCGGCCGAGATTTCGCGCTCCTGCGCGGTCAACCAATCGGTCTGCAGGGCCACTCCCTCTTCGTAACTCTCCCGAGCTACACGACTCGCCTCGCGGGCTGCCTGGACGGAAATCTCAGCCGCCGCCCACTGGGACAAAGCTGCCGAGTATTCGGTGATCGCAGATTCGACCTCCTGCTCCACTCGATTGAACAGCGCCTCCAACTCCCACGCCACCTGCTGCTTCTGGCTCTCCAGGCCCGCCACCTGCGATTTGACCCGCCCGCCATTGAAGAACTCCCATCGCAGACCGATGGCCACGGCCCAGTCGGAGTACAGCGGATCATTCCAGTTCTCCGGCACTCGAACCGTGTGCCCATAGAGCCCGTTGAGGTCGATCTGTGGTAGTTGGTCCGCTTTGACGATCCTCTTCTGCTTGTCGTAGGCGTCCAATTGAAGCTCCAGATCGTCGAATTCTGGCCGGGTGTCGAGGGCGAACATCAGTGTCCTGTCCTTCTCCGGCATGGCCGGCAGCGGGTCCTCGACCTCCTGCACGTTCGGATCGGCGTCGAGGTTGAGCACCGCCTTGAGATCGATAATGGCGACCCGTACAGCGCCTCTGGCCCGGTCGATGATCGGATCGAGCTCGGCCAGAGCGGCCTTGGCCTGCAGCATCTCCAGCTCGGTGGCATCTCCCAGGTCGTATCGTGTCTGGACGACAGCCAGCGACTCCTGTCGCGCCTGTCGCTGGATCTCGATCGTCGCCAAGCCCTCACGGGACTCCAGAACCCGGAAGTACGTCTCCGAGGCGATCAGCCCGGCATCCAGTTGAGCCGAGGCTATTTGCGCGTCGGTGATCTCCACGACCAGCTTCGCAAGCTTGATCCCGGCGCCGATCTTGCCGGCGTGATAGATCGGCTGCGACAAATCGAACCCCAGGTTGTAGAGGTCCTGCTGCTGAGGACTGTAGTCCGGAAACAGCTCGATCAGGTCTTCGAAATCCGCGCTATTGAGCAGCGAGGGGTTGCGCGAGCGATTCCAGCCGCCCCGGAATGCCACCTGCGGATAGACATCGGCCCAGGCTTCCCTGACTCCTGCCTCCACCTGGTGGCGCCTCTCCTCGATCGACTTCAGGAACGGATTGTTCTGCAGAGCGAGATCGATGGCCCGCTCCAGATCCAGAACCTCCTCCGCAGCCGCCACAGGCAAGGCGAGAAGGCAGAGGATTCCCATCACACCGAGATAACGATTCATTGTTCGAACTCCATCTGGGGCTTCCTCCCGCTGACACCCCGCCAAAAGAACTCCCACAACTGGGGAAGGTGATCCTTGAATTCATGCGCTTTGCTGGTGGCGAGAATCTGGCTGATCAGCAGGCCGTGGAGAAAGGTCGCTAGAAAGAGGGCGAGCTCTTCCGGCGCTGCCGGTTCGATCTCCCCCTTCTCCACTGCCTCAGCGAAGAAGTCGACCACCCGGCCTCGTGAAGCCTGCTCGTGCTCGGTCAGCAGATCGTTCACCTGGCCGCGCAACTCGCCCCCGACCTGGGTAGCAGCCATACGTACGATACCCACGGCCTGCGGGTTGCGGTCGGCAAAAGCCGTCGCTGCCTTCAGGTAGGCCCCGAGGCGCTCCTCGGTAGTGCCAGGCCCTTCGAGTGCGGGTCGACTCGCCATCTCCCAAGCAGCGAGACTCCGGCCCAGAAGGTCCATCAGTAGATCCGCCTTCGAATCGTAATAGTTGTAGAGACTCGCCTTGCGCACACCGACACGCTCGGCGATCTCGGACATGGAGGCTCCTCCGTAGCCGCGACGCGCAAAGAGCGCCGTGGCCTCCAGAAGCAGCTTTTCATGCGTTGTTTGGGACACCGTGACCAACACTCACCTCCTACCGAACGGTCGGGAGCTTCCGACCGTTCGGTAGGGTAGCGCCACGATACCCCGATGTCAAGCGAAGACCGACGTGAATCGGACCGATTTCAGCCCCGCTTCCGATTGCCACTGGTGTGATTTCGCCATAGACTGTTCCTAGCCCGAAAGGGCTTCGTCAAGGCACTTGGATCGGTGCCAAAATCGGAGGACACAGCATGACCGAGGTGAGAACTGCGAAGGGCGACGCGACTTCGGGAACCATAACCTGGAAGGGCCTATCAGAGGGTCTGGAGATCAATCTGCCGGCCTGGAATCCCCAAGCGGAGCGCATTCTCGTGCCAGAAGTCACCGCTCTCTTGGTGCGTCTGCACCGGGAGCTGCAGCCGGCCCGTCAGGAGCTGCTGGCAGCTCGGGTCGAGCGTCAGAAATCCTGGGATGCGGGTGGCGTCCCCGGATTCCTCGAGGGAGAGGTCGCACAGATCGCACGAGGCGATTGGAAGATAGCTCCCCTCGCCGAAGATCTGCTCCAGCGCAGGGTGGAGATCACCGGGCCGATCAACGACACCAAGATGGTCATCAACATGCTCAGTCGCACCGCGACTGGCGATCGGGCCGATGCGGCGATGCTCGACTTCGAAGACTCCATGAAGCCGGCCTGGGCCAATGTGCTGCAGGGCGTCGAGAATCTGGCAGCCGCGTCCGTCGGTACTCTCAGCTTCGTCAAGCCAGCCCAGGGTGAGGAGCCGGAGAAGATCTACCAACTCGACCCCGAGGACATGCCCCTGCTCATGGTGCGCTGTCGCGGCCTGCACCTGGAAGAGTCGAACCTCCGCGTCGACGGCCAACCCCTGGCAGGTGGCATCATGGATCTGACCCTTGCGGTCTTCCACACCGCCAAGGTGCTCAGGGCCCAGGGCAAGACGCCCAAATACTATGTGCCGAAGGTCGAGCACTACCTCGAAGCCCGATGGTGGAACACGCTGTTCACCCGCCTCGAGGAAGAGATGGAGCTGCCGAAGAGCTCGCTGCGTTCGACTTTTCTGATCGAGACCTTGCCGGCCGCCTTCCAGATGGAAGAGATCCTCTACGAGCTTCGGGATCATGCGACGGGTCTCAACGTCGGGCGCTGGGACAAGATCTTCAGCGATATCAAGACGCTGAAGGGCCATCCGGATCGTGTTCTTGCCGATCGCGCGTCGATCTCCATGAATCGTCCATGGATGGAGAACTACGCCAAGCGGCTGATCAAGATCTGCCATCGTCACGGCGCGTTCGCCATGGGTGGCATGGCTGCCTTCACACCCGGCAGCACCGCCGAGCGCCGCCAGGAGCAGACCGAGAAGGTCGTCGAGGACAAGCGGTTCGAGTTCGCCCTCGGCCACGACGGCTGTTGGGTGTCACACCCCTACTTCATCGCGCCGGCCATGTCGGCCTTCCCGAAGAAGAACCAACTCGATGTGATCCCCGATATCGACGACCAGCCCGAGCTACTACCGGAGGCCACACCGCCGCTGACGCTCGAGGGCGTACGCACGAACGTGCGCGTCGGCATTGCCTACGTCAAGGGTTGGAATCAGGACATCGGCTGTGTCGCCTGGGACGACCTCATGGAGGATCTGGCCACCCTGGAGATCTCGCGAGCTCAAATCTGGCAGTGGCTGCACAACAGCGTCAGGCTCGACGATGGGATCGAGGTCACCGAGGAGCTCGTGCAAAGCGTGTTCGACGAAGAGCTGCAGAAAATCGAAGAGGAGATTCGGGAGTTCATGCTCGGTCTCGACGAAGAGATCATCGAAGCGGAGCTTGGGCGTTACAGGCAGGCGAAGGACGACGCCTGCGCCATCTTCACGGAAGACGAGTTCCGCCCGTTCTTGAAGATGCGCTCGGATCTGGTGCAGTAATCGGACTGCAGGAAGCGAGCCATCTGATTTCGAGAGGAGAAGCGAAATGACCCAACCAACAGCTGCCCAGCTGAAGAAGGAATGGAACGAGGACCCACGATGGGCGGGCATCGAGCGCCCCTACACGGCCGAAGATGTCATTCGCCTCAGGGGAAGTCTGCAGATCGAGTACACGCTGGCTCGCGTCGGCGCGGAGAAACTGTGGCGCTCCCTTCACGAGGAGGACTTCGTCAACGCCCTGGGCGCCGTGACCGGCAATCAGGCCATGCAGCAGGTCAAGGCCGGACTGAACGCCATCTACTGCTCCGGCTGGCAGGTCGCCGCCGACGCCAACGAAGCGGGGGCCATGTACCCCGACCAGTCCCTCTACCCCGCCGATTCGGCTCCGGCCCTCGTGCGCAAGATCAACAACACCTTGCAGCGGGCCGATCAGATCCACCACTCCGAAGGCGACGAATCCGTGGATTGGTTCAAGCCCATCGTGGCTGATGCCGAAGCCGGCTTCGGCGGCGTGCTCAACGCCTTCGAGCTCATGAAAGCGATGATCGAGGCCGGGGCGGCGGGCGTGCACTTCGAAGATCAGCTCTCCTCCGCCAAGAAGTGCGGACACATGGGCGGCAAGGTGCTGGTCCACACCGGCCATGCGATCGAGAAACTGGTAGCGGCTCGCCTGGCAGCCGATGTCATGGGCGTGCCGACCGTGCTGATCGCCCGCACCGACGCCAATGCTGCCAGTCTGCTCACCTCTGACGTGGACGAGCGCGACCATCCCTTCCTGGTCAGTCAAGAGAGGACCATCGAAGGCCTCTACATGGTCAAGGCCGGCCTGGAGCAGGCCATCGGGCGGGGCCTGTCCTACGCTCCCTACTGCGACCTTATCTGGTGCGAGACCGCCCATCCGGACCTGGACGAGGCGCAGCAGTTCGCCGACGCCATCCACGAGAAGTTCCCAGGCAAGCCCCTGGCCTACAACTGCTCACCCTCCTTCAACTGGAAAAAGAACCTGGACGATGCGACCATCGCCAAGTTCCAGCGCGCGTTGGCGACAATGGGCTACCGCTTCCAGTTCATCACCCTGGCCGGTTTCCACTCCTTGAACTACGTCATGTTCGAGCTGGCCAAGGGCTACAAGGCACGGCAGATGGCGGCCTACGTGGAGCTCCAGGAGCAGGAGTTCGCAGCCGAAACCAGCGGCTACACCGCCACCAAGCACCAGCGTGAAGTGGGGGCCGGCTACTTCGACCTGATCACCACTCTCATCACCCAGAGCGACGTTCTATCGGCCATCCAGGGCTCTACCGAAGAGGAGCAGTTCGAGGAATCACACGTGTAGCCAGGCCCACGGCATGGCCTATCGGGTCCTCGCCGTAGTCGACCAGCTCGAAGCCGGCGGCGGCCAGCTCAGCGGCAATCTCTTCCTGCGTGAAGTGATGGTCGAAGGACCTGTCCACCGCGTCCCCCAGATCCACCTCCTCCCGGCTGAATCGAAGTCGGCGAATGAAACGGGCCACCCTTCGGCTCCAGAGGAAGAACCGAGAGTCGGGAGTGCGGGTGAAGAAGGAGAGTAGCAGCGGCGCTCCAGACTCGACCCGATCTCGAAGATCCTGGAGGAAGCGCACTCTGACGGCCTTGCCCGGGATGTGCATGTAGCCACCCAGGCCCACCACAGCTCCATCGAAACAGGTGTCGAGACTTGGCACCTCGCTGGGGGCCACCGTCATCACCTCGGCAATCAGTCCCTCTCTGGAAAGCACATCACGGGCACTCTGGGCCAGTTCTGCGGAGCATTCGAAGGCCGTAACAGCCTTTCCTCTCTCGGCCAGAGCCACCGCTTCTCTCCCGCCACCAACAGCACCGACGAGCAAGGTCCGACAGTCGCTGAAGTAGCGATCCGCGATACGAGCCTCCCAGTCCTTCAAGCCTGAGGTGTTGTACTCGGAGTCCAGGTACTTCGATCGTCCCGCGTAGTAGAGGCGAGTCGCTTCGTTCAGGGACTTCGATCCCATCCAACCCAACCAGAAGCCCTGATAAAGGGCCAAGATCGCAGAATTGACCTGGCGGAAAACGCCATCGGAAAAGCAGAAGAGTCGTGCTGTAAGGGGCGTGCGAGGCATGCGCCAAGCGGCGAGAGACCTACTACTTCTTCGACTGCCACTGTTGGCTATTGTCGAAGTTGTTACCGCTCTTCTGGGTGACGTCGGCCATGTGGCCGTGCTTCTTCAGCTCGGGCTTGTTGTAGGGTTTGCGAGTCTTCGAGCCGCTTTGGTTTCTTTTCGGGTCGCGATAGTTGTCAGGCATGGTCTTCATCTCCCAGCGATTGCGATGCATCATCATACTCCGCAGCCGAGTAGCGACCAAGGCCCCTGAGCCAAACCTCCAGACCCAAGGCTGCCCAGACCTGCGACAGCACCCGCATCGGCATCGTCTCATCCCGGGCCGGTGATTCCAGCCACGAGAGGACTGTCTCTCGATCAGTATAGGGCTCAGAGAGCCATGCATCTGAGGAGTGGATCACTGCCCTCAAACGTGGCTGCCACTGCCGCCAGGCCTCCTGGAAGTAGGAGTCGAACACGACCTGACTGCGCCGCCGGAGAATCTCTGGCGGCAGGATCCCTTGCATAGCCTCTTGCAGCAGCGCCTTGCGCCTGCTGGGCGGAGCGACCCTACGTTCGAACGGAGTGGTCAGAACCAACTCGGCCAATCCTCTGTCGAAGAAGGGATGCCTCATCTCCACGCCCCAGAACGCGTACCGCTGTTCGAGCCGTTCCAGATTCCAATACAGCAGAGGGTCGGTGAGCCATCGGAGGACGGTTCGCTGGGCAGACGAGAAGGACGTGTTCCTCGACTCGAGGGGCTCTTCGACATCTCCGATAGGGCGAAGCAGATCAGGCTGCAGGTGAACGGGCCACTCCAGGGTCCTTCGCGGACGTATCGCTGCCAAGGACGCCCTCAGGCTCTCGGGTATTGATTGCACGATCGCCCTCTTGAGGATCGACGGCAAGGCATCCTCTTCCGGTAAACGGCTCAGCTGCCAGGACTGCTCCAAGGCCGACAGCACCCGACCCTGCTTCAGCAGGTCGGGAGCCCATTCCGGATCCCAGGTCAGCTCATCCCCTCCATACCCGGTCATCAGGATCCGCGCATCGAAACTCGACAACACCTCGGAGTTGCTCCGGGTCCGGTCCGGGGTCAGCTCTGCGGTCGGCCCATCTTCATTCCAGACCTCCGTCTCGATCGACGAGGCGAAATCGAATTCCGAGCAATCGATCCGACGAGAGGGAAAAGGAAGCCACTCGGCCATCGTTTCGATGTAAGGAGTCTCGTCGCAGGGAAAACTCGCATAGGTTTCCGAAATGGTCTCCAGCTGGGGCAGATCCTCGCCTGCGTCGCCGTAGATCTCCGCCGCCATGGCAGCCACCGATGAGGAGTCCAAACCTCCGCTCAGCTGCGCACCGACAGACCCGTCGGTCCCGAGTCGACTTGCGATGGACTGCTTGAACAAAGCGCGAAAGCGATCGAAGGCCTCTTCCTCTGAAGACAGCTCGAGAAGACCGAGGCTCTCTGGGTGCCAATAGGTGCGCTGGGCGATGCCGTCGGCAGAAGCCACCAGGAAGTGCGCGGCCCGCAGCCGATGCACCCCACGGAAGAAGGTCAGCTCCCGAGCCTTTGGCAAGTCCAGAAGATGCTCGACGACGGTCTGACTCTCGGGCTCAACCGGCACTTCGGGGAAGATCAGGAGCTGCTTCGGCTCGGAACCGAATCGAAACGTGTCGCTGCCGGACCAGAATACGAATGGCTTGGCTCCGAACGGATCCCGAGCCGCGAAGATCTGCTGTTTCGACGAGTCCCAGATGGCGAAAGCGAAGTCACCATTGAGGCGCTGAAGCACCTCGACGCCCCAGCGCTCGTAACCCGCGAGAAGAAGCGCAGCATCCGAAGCCGGGCCGGCGATCCGATTCGCGCCAGCCATATCGCTCAGAAGCTCTTCCCGGTTGTAGAGCCTGGCGTCCGCCACGATGGCGCAAGAGCGGTCTGGCAGCCACACCGGCTGGGTGTGCTCTCGCTCCTCAGCCCGCATTGCGAGCCTCGCCTGTCCGAGCGCCACCGACTCTGTGACCTCTCCTACCAGGCCATCGGGCCCGCGGTGGCGGATCGCCCCCAGCATGCGTCCGAGATCGCCATCCGCCACTGGGCGACCATCCCAATGCACGATTCCGGCGATGCCACTCATGTCGGCTGGGTTGGCGAAGGGGTCAATCTTGGACCGGGCTCCAGCCTCGAGCCAAGGTCTCAGCGGACTCTGCGAGCCGTCCCAGAGAATCGGGGAGCCGCAGCCGGTAGGCTTTGCACTGCTCCGAGATGATCGAGTAGAGCTCGAACTGGGCTGCCCAGATCTTCGGAACACTCAACTCTCCGAAACCGTGCTGCAGCAGACCTTTGAAACACTCCTCCTCAGCCATCTCCTGGAGATCGATCTTGTCGAGCGCCACCTCACGCTCGACGAAATAGACGGCGGCGAGTGCGGGCCCCGACTCGTCGTCTTCATCCTGCCCTGGGCGCGGGATCACGATCCCGGTATCGGTCGGTAGGCACAGCAACAGATCATCCGACAGAACGGGGAACCCCTGATCGCCCAGGCACTCCGCGAGGCTCGACTTGCCAGCGCCACTGGCACCGATAAACGCATGCACACCGTCATCAGCAAGGACCGACGAGGCGTGGAGTACAACCCGGTCCTGCAAAGCAGCTGCGAAAGGCACGACCCGTCGAACCAATGCATCGAAACCGCGGACCAACGCCTCGCCCTCCGCGACCAGGGCCAATCGCCCGTCAGCGCGGATCCACGCCAGCGCTGCGTCCTTATCCATCAACTTGAACCAGTCGCCTGAGCTGTCGGCCGAGGAAAGCACTCCGACATCGACCTCGCTCCCCGGATCAGCCCGAAACAGCACTTGCAGATCCACGTCTTGGTCACTGCTCGGTTCGACTTCGATCAGCGGGCGATCGCTAGCGACACGCAAGCCGGATACCCACCACGTTCCCACTTCCTTCTTCTTGCCTTCTGTCGTCACGATTCAAAACCTCGGTACTGTCGATAGTCCTCCGCATGTTGTCAGCATGCGCTGCTATCCTACCCGGGAAGCCGCCACCCGATCACGGAGAATGCAGTGCGAGTCAAAGTACCAGAACAGGTCGTCTTTCGAGAGTTGGAGAACGAGACTGTTCTTCTGAACCTCTCCACCGGCTTCTATTTTGGCCTCGACGACGTCGGCACACGCATGTGGCTGGCCCTGGAAAAGCACGGGACGCTGGAACAAGCCGCCTTCGACCTCCTGGACGAGTTCGAGGTAGACGGTGCTCGACTCCAGCGAGACCTCCAATCACTGACGCAGGAGCTCTGCGACCAGGGCCTCCTCGAGATCGTGCATGAGCAAGACTGAGCAGATCCTTGGTCTGACCTGGGCTGAGAGACGCTGGCTGGTGGAAGCCTGGATACTCCTGCTGGGGTTCCGCGTGGCGCTGCGAACACGACCGTTCCCTGCCGTCGAGACGTGGGCTCGGGTACCTGTCATCGAGACACCACAGACAGAGGAAGCGACTCGAGAGGACTACTCTCGCCTCGCTTGGTGCGTCGATGCGGCAGCCAACAATCATTTGTGGCGCATGCAGTGCCTCGAGCGCTCACTGACACGGCAAAGAATGCTCCGCAAGCGCGGCGTCGAGGCTGAGCTCAAGATCGGCGTCCAGAAACAGGGGGGCGATTTGGAGGCCCACGCCTGGCTCGAGCTGACCGGCAAGCCCATGAACGAGCCGGAGGCCATCGGGGAGCGCTTCCTGCCCCTGCTATCGAAATAGGTTGGGGGACTCGACCTTGCGAACTAGATGGTGAGCTTCGCCTCGGACAGAAACTCGTTCAGGAACGATCGAACTTCAGCCTCTTCGCCGCCCGCAGACAAGTCACGCAGCCGGTCCAGCGCTCCAAGGATCTGCTCCGAAGGATAGGAGTTGATGTTCCCGATGAAGATCTTCGGATGCCGCGTCTTGGCGATCGACTCGGCGTCGGTCTGAAGCTCCTCGAAGAGCTTCTCACCCGGCCGCATTCCCGTGATCTCGATCTCGATGTCCTCGTCCGGCACCAGGCCATTGAGCGTGATCATGTCCCGGGCCAGGTCGAGGATTCGCACGGGCTCTCCCATATCGAGGATGAAGATCTCGCCTCCCTCACCCATCGCGCCAGCCTGCAACACCAGCTGAGCCGCCTCCGGGATGGTCATGAAGTAGCGCACCATCTCGGGATGCGTCACGGTCACCGGCCCACCCGCCTCGATCTGCTCGCGAAAGATCGGAATGACCGACCCCGTAGAACCCAGCACATTGCCGAAGCGCACAGCCACATAACGAGTGCCATTGCGCGCGTCGAGCTCTTGCACCGCAAGCTCTGCGACTCTCTTCGTCGCTCCCATTACCGACGTCGGACGGACGGCTTTGTCCGTGGACACCACAACCATTGCCTCGCAGCCGAACTCTCCCGCGACCTCGCCCACGATCCATGTCCCCAGGGTGTTGGATTTCACCGCCTCGCAAGGATTGGATTCGGTCAGTGGAACATGTTTGTGAGCGGCAGCATGGAAGACCACTTCAGGCTTCCAACGGTCGAAGATCTGTCGTACCCGATTGCGGTCACAGATGTCTGCCACCACGGGCTGAATGCTCAGCTGGGGCCAATCAATGGAGAGCTCCCGATCGATCTGAAACAGAGCGAACTCCGCTCGCTCCAGGAGAATGAGGTTGGCGGGTCCGAACCGGGCGATCTGCTTCGACAGCTCGGCTCCGATCGAGCCTCCCGCCCCGGTCACCAGCACCGTCTTGTTCTTGATGAACGGTTCTACCGCTTCCTGCTCCAGTTGCACGGTTGCCCGGCCCAGGAGATCTTCGATCTCGATGTCCCGAAATCTCGTGATCCCGACTCGCCCTTCGAGAATCTCGTAGAGCCCCGGGATGATGCGAGTCCTGAGGGGAATCTCCTCACAGATCGCCACGATCCTCCGTAGCTCCTCTCTGGAGATCTGGGCAATCGTGATGATGACGTGGTCGATGTCCGTGGATCGGCATATTTCAGGGAGATCGTCCGTCGTCCCAAGGACCTTCTTGCCTTGGATGACAGCCCCCTGCTTACGTGGATCATCGTCGACGAAACCCTTGATCCACACATCCATATCGCCCCGGCCGCGAATCTCGCGGGCTGCCAGAACACCTGCTCTGCCAGCACCGACCATCAAGATCTGTTTGCGCTTGTACGGCTCCACCGGTCGACGTTTCTGCTCGAAGCGCTCGAAGAGGATCCGACGGAGCACCCGAATCGTCACGACTCCGGCAAATCCGAAGAACGTGCTCATCAGGATGATGGAAAGAGGTACTCGCCAGATCTGGAGAGACGATGGCAAGGCCAACCGCCCGACCAAGAGAATCAATCCCGACCAGAGGGCCGCTCTCACGAACGAAGCCATCTCGGCCAATCCAACGTAGCGCCAGATGAAGCTGTAGACACCGGCCAGAACCAGTGCACCAATCTGAATTAGCACCACCAGCGGCAGCTGGGCCAGCAGTCGCTGCAGTTGGGAAGTGTCGAGCTGAAACTCGAACCGCAGCAGATAGGCGATGACGAAGGCTATGCAAAGGACAGAGATGTCGAGGACGAACTGGGCCTGGCGAGAGAAGAAACGCGACCAAAACTGATTCCGACGCCCCTGCTCCTCACCGATCAAGGGCGAGGATGGCTGCGATCGGGGCGTCTCACCGTTCGATTCGTTCATGGCACGGTCCCTGGAACCCTACTACAGCAGAGGGTCGATCTCCCCCACCTATTCGCGGAATCGAAGCTTCTTCTTGGCCTGCAAGGTCTTGAGGGTTCGGCCCACGAGATCGAAGGGGCGCCACAGCCTTCTAGCGAGATAGCCAACCTCGGTCTGTGGCTGTCCGTAGATCACGTCGATCTGACCTCTCGTCAAGAAGATCGCACTACTCATGTTGCGAAGAAGACCCGTCAGACCCGGACGCGCGATCGAAGGTCGGGTAACAGCAGAGAGCTTCAGAGACTGTCGATACTCGGCATCCATCGATCCAGCCAACATGTGCTTGAGAATCAAGGCGGCGGCAACGTCCCTAACCACGATCTCGGAAGCCCTCTCGCCCTCTTCCAGCTGGCGCAACAGATCTCTGGTCCCTGCCACTTCCTCTTGAGAGACTTCATTCTGGATCCAGAGGAGACCTTCCTCCATGAATCGCTCACCCTGCTCGCCGGTGAAGCCCAAATCCTGCAGGTCAGCCAAGAGTTGTATCAATGGGTATGCCCCCGGTGAGAAACCGTGTTGTCCGAGGCCATGTACAAGTAGGTGGGCCATCAAAAGGCTCGAATCCGGAATGTAGGTCCCCTCGGGCCACCCTTCGAGAGCTCGGCATTGGCCTGAGCTGATGCACTCTTCGGCTGTGGCTGCTCCTCTCCCCTCCAGATTGACCCCTCGAAGGTCCACATGAATCTCCACTACCGCTCCCAGCGGATGGTCCAACGGCGGAAGGTGATGCTCTTGCGGCTGGATTTCGAGCTTGGTGCTCCCCTCCTGGATGAGAGTCCGAGACAGAGACTCGGCAGCGTCACGCGGTACCAACACATCGATGTCACTTGCTTGGCGAGCTCCCGCAATCGAATGGCCTCCCAATCGGAGCGCCAGGCCTTTCAGGAAGATGGAGGGTTCTCCCTCTTCGCTGGCCATGCCGGCAATCTGTGAGGACACCCTTTCTTGAAGCAGCTCGTTCGCCGCAATCCGGTGAATAGCCCTGTCTGCCTCTTCCAACAAGCCGGCACCCAGCTCGGGAACCAGCTTCTCACGAGGCCAACGAGCTCGTACTCGGCCAAGTAGTCCGACTGCCCCCGCAAGTTCGGAAAGTCCCTTGGGATCGAGAGTCCCCGTTTCATCCCAGGCAGTGAACTCACGCCCAAGAGCCCGTAGAAGAAGCCAATCGACTTCCGCGGGTACATCAATTGAAGGTGGGGAGAAGCGGAGTCCTTGCCGCACCGATTGCCGGGCCCTCAGTTAGACACTGCAACCGCGGACGATTTTCGAGACACGCTCAACTTCGCTTTTCGTCATCGCTGACCCCGACGGTAGACAAAGCCCTTTTTCAAAGAGCTCTTCCGCAACAGACCCGCCGAAGATTCGAGCTCCTTGAAAGACCGGTTGCATGTGCATCGGCTTCCATACGGGACGAGCTTCGATGTCGTCGATCTCGAGAGCCAAGCGAATCTCCTCCCGGGCGGCCCCAAAGTCGCGAGGATCGACGGTCAGGCAGGTGAGCCACCGAGTGCTTCGCCCATACTCTGCTTCGGGCATGAATCGCACCCCGGGCAGATCTCCAAGAAATTCCTGATACCAGTCGAAAATCCGCCGACGCGCAGCCACTCGGTCTTCCAGTACTCGAAGTTGGCCTCGCCCGATGGCCGCCAGGACATTGGACAATCGGTAGTTGTAGCCGATCTCCGTGTGCTCGTAGTGTGGCGCATCCTCCCTCGCCTGGCTGGCCAACTTGCGAGCCTTCACGATGGCCGACTTATCGTCGGACACCAACATCCCACCACCCGATGTCGTGATGATCTTGTTGCCGTTGAATGAGAAGACACCGAATTGGCCGAAACGACCCAGAGGAGTGTCTCCATAAGTGGCGCCCAGAGCTTCCGCGGCATCTTCGACAATCGGAACACCGAATCTGGCGCAGGCTTCCTGAATCGGCTCCCAATCAGCACTCTGACCGTAGAGGTCCACGACGATCGCAGCCTTGGGAAGCGTCCCCTCACCAGCCAGGGTCTCCAAAGCCTCGCCAAGAAGGCCGGGATCCATGTTCCAAGTCGAAGAGTCGCAATCCACGAATACCGGCTCTGCCCCGACGTAGTGAATTGCGAAGGCAGTGGCGGCAAAGGTCAGATTCGAGCAGATCACCAGATCTCCTGTCCCGACACCGAGGAGCTTCAGCGCGAGGTGCAGCGCCGCCGTTCCCGAGGACAGTGCCGCAGCACTGCCCACGCCTACCGTCTCCGCGAACTCCCGCTCGAAGGCCTCCACGTCAGGACCTACTGGAGCAATCCAGTTGCTCGCAAAAACACCCTTGACGAGTTCCAACTCGGACTCACCCAAGTGAGGTGGTGAAAGAAAGACCCGGCTCATGAAGAGAGGTCTCCCGCAGCCGACTTCGCGGGTACTCCGGTGGCAGTGACCTGCGAATCGAGGTCACTTACAGCGGCAGCGCCTGCCCCTACGACAGACCAATCGCCGATTGTCACTCCGGGAATCGCGCAACTCCCAATACCCATTAGGGCTCCCTGGCCGATCGCCACCGTCCCAGCCAAGGACGCTCCTGGAGCAATATGCGCGAACGAGCCGATCCGGCAGTCGTGGTCGATCCTCGCGCCCGTATTGACGATGACGTGATCACCAATGACCGTCTCGGGCTGGACTATCGCTCCAGCGAAGATGACGGAGCCAGGCCCAACCTCCACAGTTTCGTGGACCAAAGCGGAGGGGTGGATGGCTGACACCCACTCGAGCGACAGCTCCTCCGCAAGTTTCTGCCGCTGGCGGTTCGAGCCAATGGCCAGAATGCCCGGCGCCCCGTAGCTCTGCGCCTCTTGGACCGGGCCTTTGACTTCGTGGCCCAGAAGCTGCGTTCCCCAAAGATCCGCGCTGTCGTCGAAGATCCCGGTCACCTCAGTCCCCAGTGCCTCCAGGGTTGCCAGGACAACCTTCGCATGCCCACCCGCTCCGATAACTACTACCGACTCACTCATCAGGGGTCCCCATGAACTCTGGCATCGTGGCGTGTCCCGCCGCGCTCAACCCTTCTCCCTTCAGAACCTTCCAGACCGTCATCCCGAGAATCTTCAGATCCAGCCAGAGGCTCATATTGTCAACGTACCAAATGTCGAACTCGAACTTCTCTTCCCAAGTTATCGCGTTACGACCATTGACTTGCGCCCAACCCGTGATTCCCGCGAGGACCTCATGGCGCCGCGCCTGCCGTGTGGTATAGCGGTCTAGATACTGCATCAGCAAAGGCCTTGGCCCTACCAGGCTCATCTCACCTTTCAGGACATTGATCAGCTCAGGAAGCTCGTCAAGAGAGGTGCCTCGCAACAATCTCCCAAACCGAGTCATTCGATTCTGATCCGCGATCATTTCTCCGTCTACGTCAGGACTCTCCTTCATTGTCCGCAATTTGAGAATCTCGAACTTGCCGCCCCGGAAACCTGGCCGCATTTGCCGGAAGAAGACCGGTGAACCGAGAGTCAGCCGAATCAGGACACTCAGAATGACTACTAGAGGAATCCAAATAGGGGCCGCCAACAACGTCAGACTCAAGTCCAAAGCCCTCTTTCCCAGTCTCACGTACAAACCTCTGGAATTCACGTCACTGAGCTCCCGATATCACACTCCCGATGCTGATCTAGTGGCACGAAACCCCTTCAAGAGAGTAACGGATCGAGAAGAAGACCGATCCAGGCTAGAGTACGATCGAGACTCAATTGTCAATCAATCTGACTCGAGTCGGCAGTTGATACTCTCACTAGAACGTTCGAAACACGACTCTACTACCTCACCTCGACAAGACTCCAACCAGCTGGTAGCAAATGTGACCGAAAGCAAGTCTGATCCCAGCCTTCTACGATGAACCAAAACGCGATCAGACCTTTGCGCCTGGCAAGAGTAGCCAGCTCGCCTTTCACATTCAGGGCGTTGCTTCTAGACCAAGTAGCCGCGATTCGAGACAGTGGGATTGAAGTCACTCTTGTGTCAGGCGATGGGAAGGGGCTATCTCGCGTGGCGTCAGAACTAAACGTGCCGTTCTGCTCGGTCCCCATGAATCGAGAACCTGCTCCAGTCAAAGACATCAGGTCACTTGCCAGGCTGACGCGAGTCTTGAGAGACGGACACTTCGACATTGTTCATTCATCAACACCCAAAGCGGGTCTGCTCTCTGCATTGGCCGGAGTGTTTTCCAGGATCCCAATCCGCCTCCACACTTTCACAGGGCAACGCTGGCAAACTCTATCGGGAGTAGCCAGGCTAGGGCTGAAGGGCTGCGATCGTCTCATTGGGTCTCTATCGACACAAACCTATGCCGACAGTTCATCTCAAAGAGACTTCCTTATAAATGACGGCGTTGTGAAGCCCAGGAAGATTTCTGTTTTGGCACAGGGGTCAATCAGCGGGGTCAATCTGCAGCGCTTCGGCTCTTCCGGCAGTAGAGAGGACTCTCGAAGGCAAGTCCGAGAAGAACTCGGCATCTCTCAGGAAGCGCTCCTAATTGTCTTCGTCGGCCGTCTGACCCGCGACAAGGGACTGGTTGAACTCGTGGAAGCGTTTCAGGGACTAGCGGAGGGCCATCGTCTCTTGCACTTGCTCCTTGTAGGGCCACTGGAGCCTGCCTTGGATCCCCTGCCACCAAGCACACTGTCGACTATCGAAGGCCACATCCGCATACACTGCACCGGGTTCTCACCTAGTCCCGAGCGATATCTGGGCGCATCTGACATTCTCTGTCTACCCAGCTACAGAGAGGGGTTTGGGACCGCCGTGATAGAAGCTGCTGCCATGGGATTGCCGACTGTCGCGACTGAAATCACCGGCCTTTCCGACGCTGTGGTGAACGATGTAACCGGCCTCTTGGTGCCCCCCAGAACAACCGGTGCGCTAGCTGCAGCACTTCAAAGGCTCATCGACCAACCAGAGCTACGACTCCGCCTGGGTGCTCGAGCTCAGGAGCGGGCCATCGCCAAGTTTGACTCCCGAAAAGTGAACAACGCCGTAGTTGAAGAGTACCTGCGATTGGCCAAAAAACTTCCTGGACGCTGATCCGGTGTCGAGAAGTCACGATTTTCCCAAGCCTGGTGGTCCGGCTCCACCTCGTGTCTAGCCTGTCTCAAACATCCCTTGCGCAAGCTGCCGAACTTCGGCACGCGCCCGGTAGAAGTCTTCCTTCTCCTTACTTTTCGGTCGAGTCGATCGCCGGCGAACAATTCGATCTCCGAGACCAAGTGGCACCACTACCGAATAGATCAGGCTCTTGCACCAGGCCACAGCGATTTCACGAAAGGCTCTCGACGGACCCAGATTTCTATGCTTCCAGAAGACTCCCTGCAAACTTCGAAGAGCGAGTCTCATTTCATCCACATTGGCCGCGTCTGGTTCCTCATAGGCGTAAAGAGGTTCTGGCAGCTCACTGAATTGCCTCCCCCATAGGACTTGAAGAAGAAAATCGACATCCTCCGCCACCTCGAACTGTGGATCGAAATGAGCCTGAGTGATCTCAGAACATCGGATCATCGCTGTGGCATGCGATATTGGGGGGCGTCCAAGCCGCAGAAATGTCCGACCAACTTCAGAATCGCCTTTCTGGTCATGCATTCCCGCTCGAATTGCCAAGAGCTCCATACCCGAGTCAACGATGGCCATGCCAGTTCCCAGGAGAGACAGATCTGGATTTGATTCCAGAACCTCCAACTGCTCTTCTAGCTTTCTTGGGTAGTACCAGTCGTCAGCATCCAACATGCACAAGTACTTACCCCTTGCCTTGCCGAGGGCGATTTCCCTGGCTATCGGACGACCTTGGTTCTCATGCAACCGGAAAGGTCTCAACCTTTGATCATCAAATCTCCGAACTAGCATTCCGGAATCGTCGCTCGATCCGTCGTCAACAAGAATGCACTCCCAATCCAGAACGGTCTGAGAGGCCAGTGATGCCAGGGCCATCGGCAGCGTGGCCCGCGAGTTGTGCGAAGGCATCAATACAGAGACAAGGGGCTTGGGGGACACGATCTTAGCCGCCTACTCCCGGCCACTGGGCAGTCATTACTCGTGAGGCTCTTTCAGATGTCAGGAGTCCAAGTGGGGCAAGGACCACGATTAGCGAAAACAAGGGCATCCCGCCGTAAAAGTACTCACCTCCCATCCCTCCAACAAATCCCGCGACCAGCGCCGCCTCGCTGGGTAGCAGCGAGTACTTGCCCGACTGTGTCCAGAAGAGCCAAAAAATCGTTAGCACAACGAGGCCGCCGACGACTCCGGTTTCGAGAAACATCTGAAGCCAGAAATTGTGACTTCCGGTCCAATTGAGACCGGAACCTGGGAACCTGTTGAAGAAGCCACGCCCAAGGAGCGGCGCATCGAGTATCTTGCTTCCTTCGCGGCGCCAATAGGAAAAGCGCCCACCTTCGTCTACTCCCATCATCCCTACTTCATACTGGTGAAGATACTCGGGGGCCGGGTTCAATGTCCGGTCCATTTCTTCTTGAAACGTTGGCACCTTCTGATACACGACAACTCCGACCACTATCACCACCCCGACAATTGCCCATGATCGAAGCTTCATTCCCTTGCGATACAGGACCCATAGCAATCCCATGGCAGCAGCCAGCCAGCCACCGCGACCTTCTGAGAAGGCGAACCCCAGGAACACCGCAACCAGCACCCACGGCGCTGCAGACCGCCACTTTCGGGATCCCCAGTTAGCGGCGAAAGCCGCCCCAAGGAACATGATCAGAATGGCTAGCCCCACACTCGCCGCGTTCTCTGACTTGTACTCGAACAGTCCGCCGATTGAAGAATCACTCGACCCTGGAGCTGACAGACTCATGGATGCTGCCATCACGAGTGCGCCTACTGCGATCGCCCAGAGAAATCTAGTCAAATCACGACCATTGCTCACTAGGCCAACCGTAAGCCACGCGGCCACACCATAGACCGAGAACTTCAGGAGTTTGAGAAGACCGAACTGCACGGGAAGCAGCACTTCGAACCCATACCTCAATCCAGCAGTAATGGTCGAGAGAAATGCCCACGCTAAGAAGAAGAGAGCGAATGGCAGTACACCTGCCAATGGGCTCGAACTCCTGCGTCGGCCGGTGCGTCTTTTCACAAACAGCCACAGCACCAGTGCAAGATACGGCCCAATCAGAAGATCCGAGAACTCCAGATCTCCAAAGCCTGTTCCTTGTACTGGCACCAGATTAGGAAGAAACAGAAACGGCAATAGCAGCCAGGGGGCACGTCTCAATGAGGACCCCCCGTCAGATGAGACGCCTGCAATCGCTCTTTCGATCCTCTGGATTCAGCAATATGTTGCAGACGCATCTCTTCCAAAGCCTAGGAGTCTCGCTTTTGTGCCCGCCACATCCCACTCCTGCCGAGAATGAAATCGCGGATCGCCGCAAATCCAGCAACCGCCAGGTCTGCCCGGCCTACAAGCGCAAGTTGGAGATAGCGAACCGCTCTGTTCACAAGGTAGTAGCCAAAATATGGATACCAGAGATAGTACGGGAGGAACTTGCGCTGAAACAGGAGTCCGTTCCGGATACCGTAGTAGTAGTTGAGTGGCTTCATGACCCCAAGTGACTTTCCGATCTTGTGGCAGATCCTCGCAGCCGGTACAACCACCAGCCGATAGCCTGCCTGAGATACACGAAGAGAGTGGTCCCACTCCTCGCTCCAGATGAAGTACTCCTCTGAAAAACCCTTGGTCTTCTCGTAGACCCAAGCGGGGATCAGGGTCATGCAACCGCTGATCCACTCAGTATCGAACGGGCCTGTCGCCTTTAGAGACGACAGAGGTTCTCCGTTTCCGAGCCTGTGAGCGGTTAGGAATCTGTTGAATTTTCCACCAGCGTACCAAATGATATTCGGATCCGAGCAGTAGGTGATTACTCCCCCAACAACTCCTACATCTGGATTGTTCTCGACCACGTCTACCATCGGTGCAAGAAACCCCTTGGATACGAGGGTGTCATTGTTGAGAACGACGGCAATGTCTGTGCCGCTCTGAAAAGCCAACTCCATGCCGAGGTTATTACCGCGACAAAAACCCAGGTTCGTGTGCGAACAGACGAGATTGAAACCCGGTCCAAGACTCCCCATTTTCGATGCAGTGTTTTCCAAGGCCCCTTCCTGAAGGTCTCTGGGAGTCTGAAGAACACGGTAGGGAGACTGGCTTTGCCTCATCCACTCTTCAATTCGCTTCACAGATTCGTCTGACGAAGCATTGTCGATAACCACAACAGACAGCGGTTGGTAGTCGACCTCTTCGAGACTGTTCAGGAGGTCGATAGTGTCTGACCAGCCGTTCCAGTTCAGAATGACAATTCCAACTCCCAACGGTCTGTCGTCCGGGAGCGACCGCTGAAGGCTAATCTTGTTCATTTCAGATTCGGCTCCATACTGGGTGCGCCGTACCGACCTTGGATAAGTCAAGTAGCGGACTCTCGCACCGTCGGACAAGTCCCTTCTCTGGTCTCCGCCATTGATCAATGTACGAGACTAGAGCGCGCGTTCTCCACCGGGGTGACCGAATGTCCTCTGTACTGGGAGCCAGATCCCATAACTCACCGAGAGGAGAGTCGAAGATCGATTTCTGGGATCTTCGCTCAGCCACTGCTCGATCGACTACTACTGGCAATTAACTCCTGAAAGAGAGCATCGTATCGGCTGGCCTGGAGGCTGGCATCGAACTCACGAACCGCCTTTGCTCGCGCCTCGCGTGCAAACTCAGGATTGAGAAGAACATCCAATATACCCTTTGCCAAATCTTGCACATCAAAAGGTTCCGCCAAATAGCCTGTTCTCCCCTGATCGATAAGCTCTGGAAGTCCACCGACAGAGAATGCAACTGTTGGGGTCCCGCAGGCCATCGCCTCGACAACGGTGTTTGGCAGATTGTCCTCCGTCGAGGGGCAAAGAAACACATCTGCGGCAGAGTAGGCGATCTTCAAGGCTAGATCGTCTTCGAGGCGGCCAGAAATTTCACTTCATAAGGTTGTTCTACATTGCCTTCGAATCGAAACCGGCATCGAAAACAAGCAACTTCACCGGCCTCGGTAGGTTCAGAGCTCCCAGCGAAGCAAGTGTCGGCGACAGGAACTGGTGCCCTTTGCGATCGTCGACCGCCGCAGATTCCGCACCGAAAAGGACTACGGGCGAATCCGGGTCCAATCCAAGTACCTCACGGGCAGCGCGTTTCTCGACCGGACAGAACCGATCGAGGTCGATCCCGTTCGGAATAACCTCAACTCGGGCACCTCCCAATAGAGAACTCTGTCGAGCCTCTTGAGCCCAACCACTGGCTCGGGGTCACAAAGCAGATGAGTTTTCTTGAATAGAGGTGCTTCTTTCTCTTCCAAACCCATCGTGAGAGATCCCAAGAGAATCTACTCCCGAGGATTGGACAGCGCCCACAACATTCAGAATAAGCCCTACACGTGCCGGAGAAGTGGCAACCTCCGGAAAGGCACCACTTGTCGTGCATGGTCCATACGATCGGAACCCCAACCCGAGCCACGCTTCCCAAACTCAAGAATCCGCCTCCAAACGAGTGCAGATTGACGATCTCAGGCTTGCTCCGCTCGATCCGCTTACGCCCACTGCCTGGGAGCCATTGCAGACAGAAAGACTCCGGGACTTCTGTCGATACAATGCAAGTGGCACTCGATCCACAGCTTCGCCGACGTTCTGGTACATCCTCTCCAGTTTGTTCACAGGACCAACGACGGAAGGGTCATCCGAATCGCGAAACTGAACGATCATCTGACTCTCGATTCCGGACGCCCTTAATCCCAAATGCAATCTGTGGGCAGCTATCCCCGCCCCGCCCCGCCGATCGAATGAGCTGACCAGCGCGACCCTCATGGCAGTAGAGGCTTCTGAAACACAGCCGTCACTGAATGTCCCCGAGGAGACAACCTGGGATTCTTCAGTCCGATTTCCACGAGTCTCCCCAGCAGGGAAGACAAGCGCAAGGCGACAGCGCCCAGCTGAGAGGAGTCAACAATCCTACGCTCTCTCAAGTGGGCCCTCGTCAGCACTTCGTTCACCAGGCACCTCGAGTACCGGGCCCGAAACTGTTCAGACAAGCTCTCATGATGAAGCCAAATCAGATCCAGACCTTCGATCTCGGCAACATAGTTCAGGGCTCGATCAAACCACCATGTCAGATGGTGAGGTGGGAGGTTAAGAGGCTCATTGACTTCCAGCGACACGAACGAGTCTGCAGCAGGGACGGATATGACGATGACACCTCCAACCTTGGTCCATCCAACTAGCTGATCGAGGAACTTGCTTGGCGAGAGCACGTGCTCCAGCACCTGGAATGCACAAACTACGTCGAAGTTGGAATACCCAAGGCCTGAGAACTCCTCCAACGATGATTGCTCTACTTCTGCACCTCTCTCCCGTGCGCGACGAACGGCGTCAGGATTCTCATCTATTCCTACGTACTTTCCCCCCGCCAGGTACTGGGCAAACGCAGCGCCCCCACAACCAACATCTAGTACTGTGTTGCCAGGCTTTACAAACCTCCGGGCGAAGTCAAACTCAGGCTTTTCACCCCGGTAGTACCACGGGAGTTTTGAGAGTTCCTCGTAAAGGTGGGTCGGGGGCTCCGGGGCCGGAGTGAAGTAGCCAAGGCCACACTGATTGCATGTAGCTAGAGTGATTTTCTCTGAGCTGAATGTCCCTTCCAGGTGATACCCAGGAATCAAGCGGCCGTACAGCAAGGCAATCTGGCTGACGGAAATCTCCTCAACCACCTCGCTGTCCTGCGCGGAACACAATGGGCAGTCTGAGATGAGACTTAGATGGCCCATACAGATCTGACATCCACCTCGAGCAGTTCACCCAGAGCATCAAGTCCAGGTTCAAGTTCGGAAATCAAACGCTCCCGCAGCTGGCCGCCAACAGGCAGCCGTTCTGACTCGACTCGATTCAAAGAGAGCAGGTTCTTCCTAATCTCGGTGCGGAGTCTTCTCGGGAGTAGCCTTCCCGCCACCTTGAATGAGGCCGGAGGACGTTTTAGGACATCTCTCAGTATCCTACTTCGAGCGTACTTGTTCCGATTGACCTTGCGAAAAGAGGGCATCTCCGTGGTTCCAACTTCCAAGAACCTGAGAACTCGCTCGTATTCGGTTCGATTGTCTGCAGAGAACTCCTCAAGGAGTATCACATACACTCTCTCTCTCCCGAACTCCTCTATGTAGCGCTCCACTCTAGTATGGAAGTCGACCACATCTAGGTATTGAAGGCCAGCAGGAAAATGAGAACCTGGCGGAATGCTCCCACCCTTCAAGCGGTCTGCGGCCAGGCCCCGGGCCTCGTCCAGGCGCTTGTCAGACTCGTTCCCGTCGAACAAATACTGGCTGTGAAGAGAGCACACAACGTCTATTGGATTTCGGAGCATTATCAAGATCCGGGCGCTAGGACAGGCACTTGCGATTTCAGAAGCCGCCGTGCGAGAAAAGAGATAGAAAACCGAACCCTCGCCCCGTACAGGCTCATTTGCCGCGCTTTCGAAGAAGCTCAAGTACCGAGCAATCTCTTCTTCTGACCGAGGCTTAGTCGAGAAATTTGCGGCAGGTGGACCTATCTCCAGATCCAAACCGAAAAAGTGGAGTTCCTTCACCTGAGGAAAGAAAATCTCGGGATGTTGTCCCCGAGGAAATCGAACATAGCGGTAGTACCACATTTCGGCGCGCCGACAAGAAAGAGATTCAAATCGGACAGAGAGTTCACGCCCGGCATAGAGCACCTCCAAAGATGGAGGGATTGATCCCGAGAAACCGACGAACCGCCCACAAGAGAATCAGGTTCCAAGAAATCGTGCTGATAGAAGTGGCCATTGCGGCACCATTCGCTCCAAACCGTCGAACGAGTGCTAGGTTCAACAGCATGTTGACGATAGTAGAGATGCCCACTGCGGCAGTGACGATAGTCTCCCTTTTGGCCATGACCAAAATTGTGCCGACGGCTCCAGCGCCTAGATTCACCAACTGACCCACCAAAAGCAACCTGAGCGCGCTATCTCCAACGATGAAATCCGCTCCGAAGAGACCCAACAAATTCTCACCCCACAACCAGAAAAATATCGCCCCCACGAACCCAAGAGCGAAGACAATCAGTACCGCTTTCCGCGCCAACTGTTCGGCACCCTTCCGATCTTCTCTAGCCAGTAGGTCAGCGAACACCGGTCCCAGCACCAGATTAACTGTGACCATCAAGAAACCCAAGAGGCTTGCCCATCGCTGCGCACTCGAATATAGACCCACCTGACCAGGACTGGACAATCCGCCAATCATCAGTTTGTCTATCTGAGCCTGAAGTTCGAAGAGACCCTGCGTCGCGGCCAATGTCAATGCCGACTTTCTCCAGGAGGATCGCTGACTCGCGCTCTTAGCAATTCTAGATAAGGCCGGCACTAGGCGATACCCAAGGCCGATCAACAAGGACAGGGTTAGTGCAGCCGCTCCAACCTGAATCCAGATCGCCGTAGACAATGAAAACCGGTCCGGCAAATACAGGTAGACAAAGGTAAGAAAGCCCACTAAAACAAGGCGGTCCCCTGTGAATTCGGGTAGAGCGGACAAGGATACATGGTTGAGCCCACGGAGATATCCTGATTGCACGACCGCCAAGGAGCGAAGCGGAATCATCAACGCCACAGCAGCAATGAGAAGCGGAGACAGAACCTGACGGATTGGTAGTAGAAGAGCGATACCTCCCCACACTAATCCGATGGCTAGCGAGGTGGCCAGTGCCACTCGCAAAGACCACTTGTAGACACCCAGCAGAGTTGACCAGTCATCCCTGGCACGAGCCATCGCCACCTCTCTTACAAGGAGAGTGGGAAGTCCAACCGAAGCAGGAATCACGAGTAAGGCAATGGTTGCCATGATGACAGCCCAAACTCCGTATTCCTCTACGCCCAACAAACGCGCCAGTAGGATGTTGGCTACTAAGCCCAGAGCCAGACCTAGACTTCGGACTGACAGCAGCGTCAACGATGCTGTTGTGACTTCACGGACTACGGTGCCCTGGCTGGGGCCCGTTCGAAGCAGATGGGGAATCCAGGACAATGCCTATCCTGAGCTAGGAATGCAATTTGCTGCGCTTTAGCGCCAAGCTCAGGGACCAGATGTGCAGCCAATCCGGAGACTCACGACTTCGAGGAATTTGCAGATCTTCTGACGCTCCCACCACACAGTGGATCGAGAACGGCACCAATAGACTGCTCTCCTTCATCAAAGCAACCACTCCCCCACCACTACCGTGTCGTTGCGGTCCAGCAGTAGGTCCGGCTCCTTGCCGTTCTGGATCTTCTTGACGTTGACCTGGAGGCGGTCTTCCGTGCCATCGGAGAGGCGGCGGTTGATAGTGACTTTCTTGAGGTTGGCGCGTTCGGTGGGGCCACCGGCAGCGGTGATTGCCTGGAGCACCGTGATCCCTTCCGTACTCGAGTACTCGACTGCACCAGGCCTCTTCACAGCACCGGTGACGTAAACCCGCAGCTTGCGACCTCGCGGCACTACCACAATGTCGCCAGGGCGCAGGCTGATGTTGGCCGTCACATCGCCTGCCTCCATGAGCCTCTCTACATCGATCTCGAGGGTCTCTTGGCCCATTTCGGGACTCCCACGCATAACCAGGATGCGGCCGCCCGCGTCGTGGGCCAGACCACCGGCCTGACCGACGACCTCGATCAGGGTATTGCTGCCTACGAGGTTGTACCTGCCGGGTTTGAGCACCGCCCCTTGGACCGACACTCCACCGCCGACCGACTCGGCCACGAAAATGGAGACCTGAGGATCGTTGACCAGGCGATTGTCGGCCAACATCTTGGCCACAGTAGCCTCCAGCTGCTGAACTGTTTGGCCGGCAACGACGAAGTTTCCGAGCGGGGGCAAGGTGATGGAACCATCACCAAGGACCTGCACACGTCGGCTCAACTCCTCGATGCCGAGCACAGATACTTCGAGTAGATCCCCGGGGCCAATAATGACGCTCGAATCCGCGGCCGGCGTCGCGCCCGTTTGAGCAATGGAGCTCACAGCCGTCAATACCAAGACCGCCCCCAGCAGGAGCGTCCAACAAGAGATATCGAGCTTTCGAATCTTCATGATCAAGGGAAGTCTACCCAACTGATGCTCGGGAATCTTGCGAAGTCGATCACCACGACAGGCCACTGCCGAAGCCAAGTCCGATCGAGGAGCTCCAAATGGTCAAGTCTCGGTCCCCTCCGGGGAAGTTCGAGTCATAGCTGGTTCGGCTGACCTGCAAGTAGACCCTCACCCGGTCGAACTTCAAATCGATGTCTCCGCCCCAGGCCGAGTAGTCATCGGCGCGGTAAGGGCCACTCGATTCGATGGGTGTGTACTCGTTGTCGCCGGTTTCCACGAAGACACGAGCGTTGGCCCAGGAGCTCAATCCTCCCCGCAAGCCGACGCCGATCGAAGAGTCCTCGAAATAGGCCCAGAGGTCTGAGAAGGAATACACGAGGTCCCTACCGCCGAACAGCTGGAGCTGCAAACGACCCATGGTTCGCCACCCCAGCTGAAGGTGACCCGTAGTGCCATCGTACTCGACGAATCGGGAGCCACTGCCTTCCGGGTCCAACGAGCGAAATGCCATATCCGCGTCGAAGCTGAGAGACGACCCCTCGTAGCGTGCCAGGATCAGCGGTGAGAGGCCCGAGTTGGAAAAATCACTAGGTCCTGGATCGAAGCTGACATCAGAGGCCTCGATCCCGACACCGACCTCGAAGCCCCGCGGCAGGGTGAAGCCGACTCCAAGACGGAAGATCCCCTCATCGCGATCGACTGCGCTCAACCCGATGACATCATCCTCGTCATCGGGCAGGTAGTTGATCGACCGTACGGTTCCACTCGTGAACAGCCTGAAGCTACGTCCCAGATCGACCTCGACTTTGGCCAGGACTTCGTCGACTCGGTTGTTGACCCGGTCCTCGAACTCCCGGCTGAAGAAGGTCGCATCATCAACGCGTGTAGCCGACAGCTCCAGGCCGGTTCGTCCAAGATTGCCGAAGAGCCCGACGCCGTAGCGACCGTTCCATCGGTTCCGGCTCGTGAGGTCCTTCCACCAGACATACTCTGGAAGAAAGTGGGCAGCGAGGGTGAATTCCGAGCCGAGCGGCAGCCATCCTCGGATGCCGATTCCCGCGGTGGCGGTGTAGTCGGAGACGCCCGTGCCTTGAACGTTACTGACGTAACCGATATCTCTCACGCCAAACCAAGGATCCAGCAGAACGCGGCCTGCCTTCCAACGGGCCTCGTCGATGTTGCGCTGGAGAACGAGATCAGTGCTTTCCCGGCTCTCATTGAAGGTGCCAGGTGGCGTGTACTGAGTGAACTGAGCCGACGCGGTTGGCTGGAACAGGAGTTGGCAGAGGAAGAGAGCTCCTACGACTCCCAGGCATCGCTTGCACCACTCCCCAAGTCTACTTTTGGGTCCTACCTGTTTCATGCCGCTCAGCCTCCCCCCCTTCCAAGCCTGCATTCAAACAGCCGAAACCAGGTCCCGATTGCCCAGGATCCGAACCGGATTCTCCCACATCCAGGTGTGGAGACTCTCCTCGGAGAATCCCTTGGATAGCCGTTCGAAGGCGCCCTGCATGTCGGGAGGACGGGCCCCGACGTCGTGACCATCCGATGCGATGACGTCCAGATGCCCGCGCCTGGCCAGGGACAGCGCGAGTCTCGAGCCATCTCCCAGCCTGCCCTCTTCGAGAATTTCGGCATTCACTTGGATCACGCAGCCCTTCTGCCTCAGGTTGCCCACTCTCCCCGGTCGCCGATGAAAGAACCCATAGCGTTCGACGTGGGCCAGGAGAGGTACCAGCTCCGCGGCCAGAATCTTCTCGATGGCCGACTCGACAAGAGAATAGGCGAGAAAAGGAGGGAACTCCACCATCAGGTAGCGGCTCCCATTGACGGGCAGGACCTCTCGGTTCGCGAGAGCTTCCAGGAACTCGGGGGAAACCAGATTCTCCGAGCCGAGGTAGATTGCCATCTCCGTCAGAAACGACGTCTCGGCCTCCTGGGAGAGCTGGCGCAGGTCATTCATCAGCCGAGCAAAGGCGTCATGCAGCTCGACCGGGCCGGGCGTCGTGAACATTGGCTGAAAGGAATGCGGTGTGGCCACGACCCCCCGGGTCCGCCGCTGATAGGCAAACCGGAGTATGTCCACGCTGTCCTGAAGCGAAGCGGCTCCATCGTCCAGACCTGGGAGGAGGTGACAGTGCAGATCGACGAAGCGCATGGCTATCGGTAGCCTACATCTACCCATCAGCGCTAGCGCAGCGGAAGCCGACACTAGAGTTGCGTTGATCAGGAGCCATGAAGCGTCGCGCATGAGGGTCGAAGGTGGCTCCCGATGGGCCGCCACGCAGAACGCGGTAGGTCGTGCCGTACTGCTCTTCTTGGCGAACGTTGCCCGGATAGGGCGAATACCAGGACTCTGTCCACTCCAGCAAACCCGATGGGCTTTCGACGTCGGGCAGCTGAACAGCGATCTCCCACTCGAGCTCGGAGGGAAGCCGCCCTCCTACGGAGTGACAGTAAGACTCGGCTTCGAGCCACGTGACTGCCCGGACTGGATCGGTCGGGATCTGTTCGCCAATAGGAGAGTTTTCGGCAGCCAGGTACTGCTCGACCGTGACCGGTCGCCGATCGATCGTGATTGCTCTTGTTTCGAATTCGAACCTCGGAGTCTGGTTGTGAAATTCGGCGGTCAGGAGATCGCGACCGATCGAGTAGCTGCCAGCGGGGATCAGGACCGTGGTACGTGTTGGGGGCGAGGGAGCGGGAGCCGAAATCGCATCGGGCTCGGGCGAACGCACCCCGGCCGGCACAGGTCCGGCCGCTTCAATGGTAGGCGCGGTTTCGGCCGTGACAATAGGCAAGGGTGGGGGCAAATCAACGGGTGAGGGAGCAGGGGCGATATCCGCATCAGGGTCGAGGGAGGGGGCAGGCCCCTCCCCTAGATCAGCCGGTGGGGCCTTTGTACGAGACGTGGGCAGCTTGAATTCAATCTCGTAGCCGGGGCGGAGCTCGGTCCCGGGTGCTGCCTGGACAGAGGCAGTACTTTCGTTGGTATCGAGCACTCTGGCCGAGCCTGCATCGATCCTCTGGGCTCGGCCGTCTACGATCAGAGCATAAAAGACCTGGCCCTGGTCGCCTGGCTCGAGCCCATGGGAAGAGCCCTGGTCGATTCGGGCCGCTCCATTCTCTGCGCTGACGATGACCGCGACCAGGAGTAGGGCCGAACCAGTGCTCACCGGTCGTCCTCCACTGGACCGTGATCTGCGACCTCTACGTCGATAACCTGCCGTTGGGATCGGCCAGAGCCGACATCACGGAGCTTCTCGAGGTCGGTCTCCCGGGTCTTGAGGTCATCGTAGAACGTCGGCAGCTTCCTTGGCGGTGTGGAGGTCCCCTGGACGACGATCCGAGGACCCTGAGGCTTGGCAGCGGTTTGTCGACGGCGCGAGTGACGGTCGGCAAGCAGGAAGGCGGTGAGAACGAGAATGGCCACCACTACGAGGAGGATGAGGGTGGATGACTCCACGCCGAGGGAGGGGACAAGCCCCTCCCCTACATCGGACTCTGGAACCTCGGGGGCAGGCACCGGATCCAGGGTCTGCTCTGTTGTCGCACTCAGGGAAGCATCCAATTCCTGGAGTCCTGGGGAAACTTCGACAGAATCGACTCGGGTGGTGAAGCCCGGGGAAGTGAAGGTGAGGGTGTAGGTTCCCGGGGGAATGTTGCCGATCGACATCTGGCCGGACAGATCGGTGGTACCCAAGAGGACACCTTCCCAACGCACCTCGACGTTGGGTTTCGATTGAATCGCGAGTGTTCCACGCTCCACCGCTGCGCCTGTAGTAGCAGCCCCTAGCCAAGTCAACACTACAAGAGAGGCAGCGGCCCAACGAACGGCCGGAGATCTCACTCTTTCGCGTCCTTGCCGTCTTCCTGGTCCTCACCTTCTGTGGGCTCCAAACCGGCCCATTTCTCCGCCTTCTTGATCTCTCCGACCAAGTCCTGGAACTGCTGATGATCACGCGTCGAAAGGAACTGCTTCGCGACCAGAGGTGTCGGCTTGAGAGGAGCCTCCGGTCCTTCCAAATCCAGGTCGAGGGTCGAGCGCCGCAGGCGGACATAGCGAGCGCCGCAAGCCAAGCATCGATAAGGAAAGAAGCCGAAACGCAGCAGGACGAAGGTCTGGATGAAACCCCGCGGCGGAATCCGTACGGACTCCGTTTTCACCCGGCAGGCAGGACACTTGTGTACTAGGACCTGGCTCATTGGACCTGGCTCACGGACCGACTGGCTCCAGACTGACCTTGTCGAGCCATATCTTGCCACGAATCTTGCCATCGAGCATTCGACTGGGTCGCCTTCGCAAGCGAATCATCAGCACCTCCCATTCGCCCCCCACCTCAAGGGTGCCTGACTCCTCTCTCCAGTCTTCGGTACCCCGAACTGGATCCGTGCTCAGCAGCACTCGATGGCTCGTCTTCCCGACGACTTCCAGGAACAATCCCTCGTCGGTGCTGATCTCTTCGGTTCGCAGGTGACCGGTGAGCTGGTACTTCGTCCCTGGCTCGATCACGAAATCCTGACTCAACCCCGCAAAGTTGAGGTTCTCTGTGCCCAAGAACTCGATCCTCATTGCCGTGCCTGAATCGATACCTTCAACCTGTACCGGGTTCGCCTTGAAGTGTTCGGATCGGCCCAGCACCCAACCGAGAGGCCTGCCCTGCAGCGGAAGCTCGAAGTCACCATTCCAGATTGAGTTTTGGCCTGAGTTGAATTTGGAATCGAGAAGTCCGTTTCGACTGGCGAGGTCGATCCAGGCCTCTCGGGCCGCCGCGGGTTGGTCGATCGTCAATAGGAATTGCGGGAAGAACCGGCCGTCGTTCATCGAGATCGGAGGCTCGACGGCCAGGAGATCGGTCCAGAGTCCGTCGGCGGCAGCCGAACCCGTTCCAACGTCGAACGACGGAGCGACAGACAATGAGCAAAGGCCGCGCAGCAAGCGGAGTCGGGCCATTCGATCAGTTGGCCAGATCTCGTCGATCGAAGCCAGGTCGAGGCCCAGCTTGAGAAGCATGGAGAGAGCCGGAGGCTGGAGGCTCGGATCCAGGTAGATTGCGGCGCCAATCTCGCGCACGGCGTCGTGCTGGGAGCCTTGGCGAAGGTGAAAGTTGGCTAAACGCCAGCGGTACGCGCCGCTTCGAGGGTTGAGCCGAATCGCTTCTACCAGTGCATCTTCGGCCTTTGCTATGCTACCGGCCAACTCCAACACACGGGATTGCTCTTGGCGGTACCGCCAGCTGTAAGGGTTGAGACCAACGGCTTGGGCGAAGTGTTGCAGGGAGGTGTCCAGATCCTCGAATCCCGGAATATCTCGCCGCACCATTCCCAAGAGGTACTGCGCCCTCGAGTAGTTCGGGTCCCGCTCCAGGGCCTGCTCCAATCCTGTTACCCCATTTCGGGGTATGGCCAAATCGAGGGCCTGGGCCCATTTCAGCACCTGCCACCCCGACAGTGCCATCCCGATCAGGAGCAGCACTCGCAGCGCCAGCCCGACAGGAGCATCGCCAAAACCTCCCTGCTGGGTTTTGGACTGGACCGTCATCGAACGACCCTCCGCGACTCGATGGCCACGACTCCGTCGGCGGAGATCGGATCGTTTCGCCGCCGCCTGACGTCCAGACACCAGGCCAGACCGAGGATCGTGCAGAAGAGCATGAGAAGGGCGGGGATCTGCAGAGTGAAATCGACCAGACTATGGGTCAGGATCGAGAAGATGGCCGCCGAGCAGCCCAATGCGAGGCCCCGTCGCTCGGAGTCTCTCGACGTCAAAAACACCGTCACTGTGCGGCTGAAACGCCAGAGAACGAATCCCCAAACCAGAAGAGCCAAAGGAACTCCCCACTCCGCGGCGCTCTCGAGATAGTCGTTGTGGGCATGATCGTAGAGTCGGGCCACATCCACCGTTTGGTAGGGTCGAAACCTCCAGCGGTACATTCCAGGGCCGACCCCAGTGACGGGTTCATCCCCGATCATCTCCAGTGTGTCGCTGTAGATGGTGAACCGTTCGAGATCCTGATCCAGGCGGCCGAATCGATCCAACAGCGCATCGACCCCTACCACCAGGCCGAGCCCCAGGATGGTGGCCAGGAGGACCCAGGCGACCATGCCCGAGAGGTTTCTTCCCCGGGAGAGCTTACGGCCGAAGCCCAACAGACACGTCAAAAACAGCAAGGTGGCAATGAGGCTGATCGTACCCCCGCGGGATTGAGAGAGCAGCACCGCGAGTCCCATCAAGGAGCTGGCCAGGATCACGATCCAAATCACCGCCAACGACTCGGAGCGGGGCTCGTCGCGCCTACGGCGGCTGGCATACCTCGAAAACAGGATCCCGAGGCCCAGGGGCAGAGTCATGTTGAGCATTCCCGCGAAGTGGTTCTGATTGATCAGGGTGCCGGTGGCAATGCGGCCCGACCCGCGGTAGTAGCTGCCAATGAAGTCCACTCCACCTATGGCTTGCGCTAGCCCGTAGAGGGCCTCCACTGCACCAAGCAGTATCAACACATAGGCCATAAACCGAATCAGTGAGCGGTTTCCCAGCCCGACTCTGAGAGTCAGAAACAAGGCCAGCCAGCCCACCGTCAGATGAACATATCCGCGTCCCTCGAGGTTCGGTTTCAGTGCAACCCCGCCAAGCAATAGCAGCCCAACGACAAGAACCAGAACGAAGCGAGGTGAGGCCAAGCGCCGCATCGGCAATCCGACGACTGCCAGCGTCCCTGGGACTAGAAGGAGAAGGAAGATCCGGTAGAGGATGGCCGTCTCAGCACCACCGAAGCGGAGCATCCCCCATGCCAGTACGAGGCCGAAGACAAGCGCAACCAAGGCCGTGACCCAACCTCGGCGAGCCGTCTCAGGCATCACTTGCCGCGTCTTTCTCGAGTATTCAAGCCGTGCGCTGGTTGGAGTCGGACTCGCTGTAGTAGCGCTCGTAGTAGCTGCCCATGGAGCCGTAGTAGCCGTAACCACTCTGCCCGGGGCGCACGTTGTTCACCAGCACGCCCAGGAGCTTGGCGCCGATCTGCAAGAGCTGGTCACTGGCCCTTTGCACTGCCTTGCGCGGAGTCTTGCCGCCTCGCGCCACCAGGATGACCCCATCCACATACTGGGAGACGACCATGCCATCGCTGAGCTCGAGAACCGGCGGCGAATCGATCACCACGTAGGTGAAATACTCCCGCATGAGCTGCATGCCGGTTGCCATTCGCTTGGAGCCGATCAGTTCCGCCGGATTCGGTGCCCTGGGCCCGGCCGGAACCATCATGAGGTTCGGTAACCCGGTCTCGCGAATCTGGGAGGAGAGGTCGGACATGCCGGACAGGAACGTGCTCATCCCCTGCTCGGCATTGATCCCGAAAGCTTCACCCAGCGAAGGCTTCCGCATGTCGAGATCGACGATGAGAGTGCGCGCTCCCGTCTGTGCCAACGCTATAGCCGTATTGGCCGCGGTCGTGCTCTTCCCCTCGCCAGGCAAGGCGGACGTGACGAGAATGGTCTGCGGCGGCTTGCCGGAATGGGAGAGCAGGAGAGCCGTTCGCAGGGATCGATAGGCCTCCAAGGCCCTGGCGTGGGGTAGCTTGCCTTCGTCATAGATCAAGCGAGGGTATCCCGTGACTTCCCGTTCCGGAAGCGGCCAAGTCCCTCGATCCAGCCCTTTTGCGGAATCAGCCAGGCTGGGTACGGTGCCAAGGGCGGGCAGGCCCAGATATTGAGTAACGTCGTCGGGTGTCTTGAGGGTGTTGTCCAGAACCTCCAGCAGAAGGACCAGGCCCGTGCCCAGAAACAAGCCCAGAATCAGGGCCAGGGCCAGCGTCCTACCTCTTCTAGGAGTCGAACGGCTGCTGGGAGGTTCGGCCGCATCGGCGATTCGGATGTTGCTGGAGCGCAGGCCGGCTGCCACGCCTGCCTCCTTGAGGCGCTGCAGCAGGCCCTGGTACAGCTCTTTGTTAGAGTTCACCTCGCGATCGAGGATGTTGTACTGAATGGAGCTCTCGTTGAGATCGTCAACCAAGAAACGCTGCTTCTCCACTGCCTCTTCGAGCTTGCTGTGCCGGTCGCGAGACAGCTCGTAGTCCTGTTGGGCGGAAGTCAGGGCCTGGCGCTTCTCGGCCTGTAGCTGCTGCTCCAACTCGGCGATCTCCAGGCGGGTCTCCTTGACTGCGGGCCACTCGGGGCCGTAGCGACTGGAAAAGCCCGCCAGCCGGCTCTTGGCCTCGGACAGGCGCTGCTCGAGGCGGTAGATGGCGTCATTCTTCAGGCCTTCAGGAAAGGCCTGCAGGGTAGCCGATTGAGAAGCCTCGTAGCGGGACTGGTCCGCGATCAGCCCAGTCTCTGTCTCTGTGAGCTGATCAGAAAGATCGGCCAGGCGCTTACGAGCGATGGTCTCGCGCTCGGAGAGATTGACTATGTTGTTGCGTTTGGCGTAGTCCAGTAGCTCCCGTTCGGTCTTCTCCACCTGAATCTGCAGCTCCTCGAGCTGCTTGCGAAGAAACTCGCTCGCGCGATTCGTAGCGTCGAACTTGCCCTGGAGGTTCTGCTCGATAAACTCTTCGGTGAGGACGTTGACGACTCTGGCGGAAAGCTCGGGATCCGGTGAAATGTAGCTCACCTCTATCAAGCGGGTATTGCGGACCGGCTGAGCCGAGACGGAGCCTGTCAGCCTGGCAGCCGCCGCAGCGTCCCTCACTTCCGGGGTGGGCTCGACGCTCGACGCCTCTCTGCCAATCCCGAAAGGAGCACCCACCAGCTTGGCGAGTCCGTTCTTGAGCGACACCAGAGCGCCGGGGTGGACCTTGGTGTTGAAGGCCGGATCGTCGGCCAGATCGAGCTTGTCCACAACACGCAGGGCCAGGCTTTGGGACTGCAGATTCTCCGTCTGGGTCCACATGTAGTTTTCAATGAACCAGCCACCAGCCAGCTCGGACCCGGCGACTTCCTGAAATGGGACGATCTTGTCGCCTTCCGGGTCGACCTGGAGTCGAGCTGTGGCCCGATACATGGGCGTCGTGGTGAAAACTTGCAGGGCAGCCAGAACGACGATCGTGAAGGCTACAGCTGCCAGGAACCACTTTCGGCGTAGGAGGACGTGCAGATAGTGCTGAAGGGATAGCCCCTCCTCTTCCTCCGGATAGAAGGCCGGCGGCACCTGTCGGAGAGCAGGAAGTCCTCCTCCGACCTGAAAAGGTAGAGGTAGATTGGAGCCAGGTGTCGGGTCAGGTCGATCTGCCATGCCAGGGGACAGAAAAATGGGGGCGTTAAGCCCCTTGAATTGAGTGCTTAGTGTACCAGAGGGTCTGCCGGTCCAGTGTGAAGCGCGTCGCTATTGGGGCTGCAAAGAGCCTGTCGAAAAGTGCATTGCGATACCGGCCTGGACTGGTTTACACTGGGCTGGAGGGAGACTTGTAAATAGTGATCAACAAAGGACTTCCAGGATTCTCCGGGCGGCTACTGGCACTCGCCGGAGCTATCGTCCTGTTCGCCTCACCTGGCGTGGCAGCGATCGCAATTGGCCAGACGGCGACCGCCGGAGCCAAGGTAGATGGGGTCCGTGTTCCTTCCGGTACGACCCTGCTGAGCCCGGCACGGGTGGAGACCGGTGTGACGCCTGCCATCGTGCATCTGAGCAATGGCCGCGTCCTGGCTTTCTCCGAGAAGACCGATGCCGTGGTGGCAAGCGTCGGTGCCGATGTTCGCCTGGACGTGCGCTCCGGCAGCGTGGCCTATACCGATGGCTCCGGAGAGGTTGCGTTCCTGACCGCCAGCAACGCTCTACAGCTCGATCAGGAGGGCCAGATCCAGGAGGGAGCACGCGTCTCGGAGTCGGCTTCGGCTGAGGATACCGAGCGCCTCTGCGAGCTCCAGGATTGGAGCGCAGAACTCTGGCAGGCCTGCACCGGGCCGAACCGCAAAGAGGCTGACTGCGCTTGGCAGCTTCTCGAAGTGGCGGCGAGTGTGGCACCGACCTATGTCGGCAAGACGGCCTACCTCGCCTGCAAGGATCGCAACCCTCTCGATCTGACCTGTGACTGTAGACCGCCCGCCGCAATCTGGTGGAAGGTCGGCGCGGGCGTCGGCGCGGCAGCCGGCTTGTATCTGCTGATCGACGACGACGACGAGAAGTCGGCCAGTCCGACTACGCCCTAAGAAATCCTCCAAACGGTTTGACGGTACTCGAATGCGAGTGCCTCGGGCGGGGTCAAGACCCTCCCCTAGGCCGAGTAGTGACCTTCAGGCTAAATCCTGATCGCCCAGAATTCGGGCCGGATTCTCCGACATCCACTGGTTGACGGTGGCCTCGGGGAACTCCTTCGAAAGTCGCTCGAAGGCCCCGCTCAAATCAGGTGGACGGACCTTGAGATCGTGACCGTCGGACGCGATGACGTCCACGAGCCCGCTCTTGGCCAGTGCTAGAGCCAGCTCGGACCTCTCGTTCGAGTGTCCATTGCCGAAGGCCTCGGCATTGACCTGAATCACACATCCTCTGTTCCTCAGGTCGTCCAACCGCTCCAGTTCCTCATGAAAGGCCTCATAGCGCTCTACGTGCGCGAGTACAGGAATCATCTCTCGTTCGAGAATCTGATTCACAGCCGAGACGATCAGCGGAAACGGCATGAAGAGAGGAAACTCCACCAGAAGGTAGCGACTGCCGCCCAAGGTCAGGACCTTGCTCTCCTCCAGCGCCTGCAGAAACTCCGGAGTGACGAGGTTCTCCGAGCCCAGGTGAACCTCGATCTCCTCCAAGAACGAGTGATCCGAGTAGGAGGCCATGTCTGTCAGCTCTTCCGTCATGCGAGAGAAGGAGCCACACAAGGCGACCTGGCTGCGGGTAGCGAACATCGGCTGGAAGACGTGAGGCGTTGCCACGATGCCTCGCGTTCCTCGCTGATGCGCGATCCGCAGCATCTCGACGGTCTCCACGATGGAGCTCGACCCGTCGTCGATACCCGGCAGCAGATGGCAGTGTAGATCGATGAACCGCATCGCGAGGGCAAGCCTACCTCGTCAGGCCTAGACTCCGAAATAGCGCGCTTGCGGATGATGGAAGACCAGGGCCGAGACACTGGCCTCGGGCTCCATCATGTCGCCTTCCGTGAGTCGCACCCCGATCTCCTCTGGTCGCAGGGTCGAGAAGAGCTCTCGCTGCATCGACAGGTCGGGACAGGCAGGGTAGCCGAAACTGTAGCGCTTCCCTCGGTAGCGACCGGCGAAGAGGTCTTGGAGCGTCATCTCCTGGGCATCAGAAAAGCCCCAAACGGCCCGCAGCTTCCGGTGCACGAGCTCAGCCGCCGCTTCCGCGGTCTCCAACGCCAAGGCAGCTAGAGCGTGGCTCTTCAAGAACTCCCCTTCCTGCTTCCATTGCTCCACCTGCTCCATTACGCCATCACCCGCCGTAGTGACGAAGAGAGCCACATGGTCGCCTTGCGGCATCACGTAGTCGGGCAAGCCAAGGCCATCGGTCCCTCGCTGTCGAGGGAAACTCCATTCCACCACTGCCTTGCCGGTCCCGGGGTCCAGCAGAAGCAGTCGGTTGCCATCGCTGGCAGCTTCCAAGAACTGCCAGACCGCTCGGGCCTTCATGGCGCCGGATCGCGCCACCTCCTGAATCTCCCCAATAACCCCTTTCAGGTGGGCGAGCTTCGGGTCGTGCTTGGCCTCCAACTGCTTGACCGAGGCCTTGAGCCCCAGGTGCTTGCCGTAGAGCATCTGGGGGTTCACCAGGGGCCAGACTTCGTCCAGATCCAGCTCCTCCACGATCCTGTCCAGATGCGGTGGCGCCGGGGGATCGAGATCGATGTCAACCGCGGAGCATCGCGTGCTCCCCATCGCTTCGAATGGCGTCGGCGCAGTCTCGGCCTGCCGATCTCGAGCGATCAACTCCCTGACTTCCGACTCCAACTCGGGCCGCTGTCCCGGATCGGTGATTCGCTGCACTAGAGAGAGACCGTGCATGGCGTCCTTGGCGTAGGTGCAGAAGCCGCCATACGTGGCGGCGATCTTCTTGTGGGTGAAGCGTCGAGTGAGAGCCGCACCACCCACGATCAGCGGAACGTCGATATCCACCACCGACAGATCGTCAGCCGTAGTCACCATCATCTGGGCACTCTTCACCAGCAGGCCAGACAGACCCAAGACATCCGGCTGGTGCTCCTGCACGGCCTGAATGATCCTCTCGCTGGGAACCTTGATCCCGAGATTGACCACGTCGTAGCCGTTGTTGGAGAGGATGATTTCGACCAGGTTCTTGCCGATGTCGTGGACGTCGCCTTTGACGGTCGCTAGCAGGATCTTGCCTCGGCTCGTCCCCTCTTGCCGCTCCATGTGGGGCTCCAGAAAGCCCACAGCGGCCTTCATGACTTCGGCGCTCTGCAGAACCTCTGCGACGATCAACTGGTTCTCGTTGAAGAGACGTCCCACCTCGGCCATACCCACCATGAGTGGCCCGTTGATGATGTCCAGGGGCTGCGGCCAACTCGGATCCTCGAGTGCTACCCCCAAGTCTTCGACCAGGCCTTCCTTGGACCCTTCGACCACCGAGCGTGCCAGGCGCTCGTCCAGCGGCAGCTCGGCCCGGGGCGTGGAAACTACCCTCGAATCCTGGTCCCGGAAGTACTCTGCGAATTCGGCTACTGCTTTCTCGCTGGCCGCCACATCCCCCAGATCGAGGAAGATGAGGGACTCGGCCAGGCGCCGTTCTGCTTCGGGAATGTCGGCGAAGCGGGCCAGCCGTTGCGTATTGACCAGGGCGGCATCGAGACCGGCCTGGGTGTTGTGGTACAGAAAAACCGCGTTCAAGACCTCACGGCCGGCTAGCGGAAGGCCGAAGCTGACGTTGGAGATCCCCAGCACGGTGCGAGCCAGGGGAAACTCCGACTTGATCTGCCGCACCCCTTCGATGGTGGTCGCCGCAGAGCCGATGTAGTTCTCGTCTCCAGTGCCACACGGGAAGACCAGAGCATCGAACCAGATGTCTTCGGGAGCAAAGTCCATTTCCTCGGTCAAGATCTGGTAGCTGCGCCTGGCGACCTCGAGCTTGCGATCCACACTCACAGCCATGCCCGTTTCGTCGATCATCCCGACGATGGCAGCGGCCCCATACTGCCTGGCCAGAGGGATCACTCGCTCGAAACGGGTCCGCCCTTCTTCCAGATTGATGGAATTGAGAACCGCCTTCCCCTGGCACCAGGTCAGCGCCTGCTCCATGACCTCGGCGTCGGTCGTGTCGATCATCAGAGGCACTTTGACCATCCGCGTGAGCTGATCCAGGAACCGTTCCATGTCGGTGACCTCGTCTCGGTCGGGGTCCTGCATGCAGATGTCGATCGCCTGCGCCCCGGCGCGGGCCTGGCCCCGGCCGATCTCCGCCGCCGCTTCGATCTCGCCTTCGGCGATGAGGCGCTTGAACTTGCGGCTGCCGAGCACGTTGGTGCGCTCGCCGACGAAGAGCGGCCGATTGTCGATCGTCAACTCGACCGCCTCGATCCCTGAGATGAAGCTGCGCTGATGGTGAGGCAGAGCTCGCGGCTTGGCCCCTTTCACCAGCTCCGCCAGCGCTGTCACATGCTCGTTCGTGGTCCCACAACAACCGCCCACCATGTTGAGCCAACCGTGATCGAGGAAGCGCTCGAAGATGCGCCGGAAGTCCTCAGGCGACTCCTGGTAGATGCCATCCTCGTCCGGCAGACCCGCGTTCGGAACACAGCCGACACGGGTGCGAGCCAGCTCGGATAGGGTCCTCAACGAGTCGGTCATGAGCTCCGGCCCTGTCGCGCAGTTGAGGCCCAGGTACAACAACTCGGCGTGCATCAGGGAGACAGCAAGAGCCTCGGCGTCCTGCCCTGCCAACATGGTCCCGGTGGTCTCGATCGTCACCGACACCGCCACGGGCACTCGCCAGCCCGCCTGGCTGAACGCCTGGTCGAGGGCCAGCAGACCCGCCTTGATGTTTCGGGTGTCCTGGCAGGTCTCGAGCAGAAGGTAGTCGGCCCCGCCCGCCATGAGACCCAGGGCCTGGACGCGATAGTGCTCGATGAGCTCTTGGAAGGTCACTCCGCCCGTCACCGAAATGGCCTTGGTGGTCGGTCCCATGGAGCCACACACGAAGCGCGGCCTGGCGGGTACCGAGAAGGGCCAGGCAGCTTCGCGGGCCAACTCCGCCGCCAACCTGTTGAGATCGTAGGCTTGTGCCTCCAGGTCGTACTCAGCCAGTACCAACGGTGTGCCACCGAAGCTGTTGGTCTGCACGATGTCGGCGCCGGCTTCGAGATAGCGCTGATGCAGCCGCAGCACCACGTCGGGCCGCGTCAGGCACAAATTCTCGTTGCAGCCTTCGAGGTCGGGTCCACCGAAATCCTCGGCTGTCAGGTGCTCGGCCTGCAATCCCGTTCCCGTAGCGCCATCCATGACCAGAATCCGTTCTTCCAGGGACTCCAGGAGAGCCTGGGTGCGCGCTTCCTGATCGTCTGGGCACTCAGGCATTGGTACGTCGAAATGAAGGTCATTCATCGGCCATGTGCTCCCATGTCAGCCACAAAAAAAACAGCCCGCTTCGCGAGCACCACGAAAGCGGGATCCTTTGCCGGACACTTGGTTGCCTCCTGCTTGAACCTGACAGGGCGGCCGCATCCTCGCTCACCGACGTCGCCGCAGGGGAGCGAGATGGCACCTTGGTTGTCCGTCCCAGGTTGCCGAGTCCGGATCTCTCCGGACCGCTCCGGATGCTGGCCGAAAGGTTATTGGAGGCGGCAAGGCCTGTCAATCGAGTGGTGAGCTGGCAGAGCTCGCGACTCTCAGCCTGTGAACTCGATCGCGAGGATCGAGGCGTCGTCTTCGAGAGGCGTCGGGCCCGTCCAGGCATCCACCGACTGCAGCGCCCGATCCAATCCGGTGTCGAGCGGCTCGTTTCGCAGCGATGCCAGTAGCTCGGTCAACCGGTCGACGCCAAACTCGACGCCCTGCCTGCTCTCCGCTTCGACCAGGCCATCCGTGTAGACATACACCCGATCTCCGTCATCCAGCTGGGCTGTCCTGTCCTCCCATGCGGAGTCTGGAAACAACCCGATTGGCTTCCCATCTGAATCGAGCTGCGTTGGCTCGCCCCGCTTGGGCACCCGAATCGGCGGCAGGTGGCCGGCCGAGACGTATCGGAAGGTCCGATCGCTCGTATCCACGAGGCCATATAGCAGGGTGAAGAACTGAGCCGTTCGGGGATCGAAGGGAAACAACTCATTGAGCTTCTCCGCCACCTGAGACGGCGAGGCGGGGTTCCGTAGGTCAGGCCCACCAGCGGCATCGAACAGTACCGACTGTCGAGAGGTACCCGAGAGCATTCGGCTGACGGTGACCGAGAGCAGTGAAGCCGCAACTCCGTGACCACTGACATCCAGAACGTAGGCGCCCGCCAGGTTGTCGGCCAAGCGGTAGAAATTCAGAAAATCGCCAGCCAGCTCGGTGCAGGGATCCAGCCGCCAGGCGAATTCTACTCCGGGGACATCGGGAGTCGAGGAAGGCAGGAGAGCCTGCTGAACCCGGACCGCGGCCTGTAGGTTCCGCTGCATCCGCTGATTGGCCGATTCGAGATCGTCCTTGGCACGCTGCAGAGCCTCTTCCGCCAGCCTGCGCTCCGTAATATCGACCTGAATGCCAATGTAGTTCGTGACCCTGCCTTCTGCATCGCGAACCGGATCGATGGAAAGGCGATTCCAGAACGGCGTTCCGTCATTGCGATAGTTGAGGATCTCGACCGTCAGCTCCCGGTTCTCCCGCAAACCACGGCGGATTTCTTCAATTGCCTCGGGATCGGTGTCTTCCCCTTGCAGGAAACGACAATTGCGCCCCACGACGTCGGCAACCGTATAGCCCGTGATGCGCTCGAAGCCCTCGTTCGCATAGATGATCGGATTCCCCGGCAGGCTGCAGTCGGAGATCGTCACTCCTTCCGCCGTCGACGCGAGAGCCCGGTCCTTCAACTCCAGAAGTCTCTGGGCCGCCTCTGGTTCTAGCGCTTTGACCATCGCCCGGTTCCCAACCCTTTCTTACCTCTGCAGGCGATCTAACACCATGTTGATCGCTTTCGAGCTCTGCATCAAGTAGAAGTGTAACGAGGGGACGCCATGATCGAGAAGATCCTGGGCCTGTTGCAGGGCCCACTCGACCCCGACTTCCATAACGTGCTCCGGCTTTGCGGCCTCGATCTCCCTCGAGAACTCGGAGGGTATGTCGCAGTGGAACTTGCTTGGCAGGGTGCGCAGCTGTGTCTTGTTGGTGATGATCTTCAAACCCGGGATGATGGGAACTTCGATTCCCGCTTCGCGACAGGCATTGACGTACGAGAAGAACCGCTGATTGTCGAAGAACATCTGGGTCACGATGTAGTCGCCGCCGGCATTCACCTTCTCCTTTGTACGACTCACATCGATTTCCAGATTGGGTGCCTCGAAGTGCTTCTCCGGGTATCCAGCGATGCCGATGCAGAAATCCGTCGGGTCGGCATCCAGAATGTCCTCCTCGAGATACCGCCCACGATTCATGGCAGCGATCTGACTGACCAGATCTCCAGCGTACTCGTTGGCGCTACGACCATATTGCAGCGGCTTCCTGAAACCATTCTCGTCGCCTCGCACCGCCAGCACGTTGTCGATGCCCAGATAGTTGAGCTCGATGAGGAAGTCTTCCGACTCCTCACGGGTGAATCCCACACAGAGAACATGTGGTACCGCGTCGATGTTGTACTTGTTCTGGATCAGGGCGCAGACACCGATCGTCCCCGGCCGTTTCCGCTTCACTTTGCGTTGAATGCCGGTGTCGGTCTCCTCGTAGCTCACCTGAGAACCATGGCTGGTGATGTCGATGAAGGGCGGCTCGTATCGGGCCAGGTCCTCGATCAGGCGCAGTAGGCCGACGACGTTGCCACCCCGCAGCGGAGGAATGATCTCGAAGCTGATCAGGGGCTTCTCAGTCCGATCTAGATGGTCCGTGACTTTCATGACTCTTCCCCAGGTGCCTCTGGCTCGCGGGAGCCAGGTGCCGGCCTCGACCGATGTCTTGCGAAACGCGGCGCAAAGACTAACCGGCTCACTCCCATTTCCGCAAGCGGCTATGACACCATCCGACTCGTCCCGTGGACTTGGAGTAGGAGCATTGCCACCAGAGCGCCCGCGAATCCGGCTACCAGGTCCATAGTCTCCCAACCACGCCCGGGGATCCAGATTTGGGCAATCTCCAGGACAACGATGTACGGCAGAATAACGGCCAGGCTTTTCAACGCTCCCTCCGAATCGCGGCTGGTGTCGTAGAAACTCCTCCGCACGAGCAGGGCCAAAACCAGAAACAACCCGAAATGCACGAGTTTGTCCGCCCACGGTCCCAGCCAATGCCCCAGCCTGTCTGCCAGGAGCTCCAGCCACTCGGGCAGATCGAACCAACCTCCGGCCTCTTGGAGCGGATCGCCCGGCATCAGCAGAGCCACAGCTGTCAGCAAGGCCCAGGTCAGTGCGGGAACATGTCTTGTGAGGACTTTGCCCATCGCAGTCACGTTCTTCATAGACGTTCGAGAGCTGACTTGGGAGTATAGACTTTGATCCGCAGGAATCGATGAATGCTCAGGAGAATTCGATGAACGACACCGCCCAGCAGCTGATGGACAAGATCGAGAGCCGTCAAGCGACGGTAGGAATTCTCGGTCTTGGGTATGTCGGACTTCCCCTGGCTCTGGCCTTTTCCAAGGCCGGGTTTCCAGTGCTGGGCTTCGACGTTGACGACCGCAAGGTCGAACAGCTGAATCGAGGCGAGAGCTATATCAGTCATATCAAATCGGCCGCTGTCGCCGAAGCTTCGAGTGGCGGGAGGCTGACCTCGACCGCCGACTTATCGCGGCTCGGCGAGCCCGATGTGCTGCTGATCTGCGTGCCGACACCGCTGACCTCACAGCGAGAGCCGGACATGACCTACGTGGTGAGCACCGCCGAGGCGATTGCCAAGGCTATGTGTCCGGGCCAGCTGGTGGTGCTGGAATCGACCACCTACCCGGGCACTACCGAAGAGCTCTTGCGTGACATTCTCCAGACCTCCGGTCTGACTTGCGGAGAGGAGTTCTTCCTGGCCTACTCCCCGGAAAGGGAAGACCCCGGGAATCCAGACTTTGCCACGACGACCATCCCGAAAGTCGTCGGAGGAGTCGACGAGGCCTCGACCGACCTGGCAGTCGCCCTCTACAACTCGGTGGTCGTAGACACTGTGCGGGTCTCTTCGGCCAGCACCGCCGAGGCCTCGAAGCTGCTGGAGAATATCTTCCGCGCCGTCAACATCGCGCTGGTCAACGAGCTCAAGATCGTCTACGACGAAATGGACATCGACATCTGGGAAGTCCTCGATGCCGCAGCCACCAAGCCATTCGGCTTCATGCGTTTCAACCCTGGCCCGGGCTGGGGCGGGCACTGCATCCCGATCGACCCCTTCTATCTCTCCTGGAAGGCTCGTCAGTACGGCATCTCGACCCGCTTCATCGAGCTGGCTGGCGAAGTCAACGTGCGAATGCCACAGCTGGTTGTCGAGAAGCTCCAGGAGGCTCTCAACAACCGGGGCAAACCGGTCAAGGACAGCAAGATCCTGGTTCTCGGCCTGGCCTATAAGAAGGACGTCGCGGATCCTCGTGAAAGCCCGGCGTTCGTCGTCCTGTCCAAGCTCATCGATATGGGCGCCGACGTCAGCTATCACGACCCCCATATCCCACGCGTCCCGGAGACCCGGTCCTGGCGGCACCTGAGACACCTCGCCTCCCGGCCCCTCACCAAAGAGCTCCTTTCGTCTCAGGATGGAGTCGTCCTGGTGGCCGACCACAGTAGTGTCGACTATGACCAGGTGCTGGAGAACTCCTCGCTCATCGTGGATACCCGCGGCGTCTTCCGAGGCGGCCATTCCAACGTCGTGCAGGGCCTGACATCGCAACGGCCTGACTCCAAGATCGCAAATCACGAGGAACTCCCATCATGGCCATGCCTGATTTCACTGATGTCTCTGTCCTGGTCACGGGTGGCGGTGGCTTCATCGGCTCTCGCGTTCTCATTTCGCAGACGGTCTCGCCATGAAATCACCCACTGAGAGCCCTTGCCCACCGTCATCTATTCGCATTCTCATTCCCCAGACGGAGTCGCCATGAATTCACCCAATGAGAGCCCTGCTGTCCTGGTCACCGGTGGAGCCGGCTTCATCGGCTCTCATATCGTCGACGCTCTGGTCGAAAAGGGCCACAGGGTCCTGGTGTTGGATGACCTCTCGACCGGCAGGGCAGAAAACGTCAACACTGCCGCGGAGCTTCACCAGCTCGACATCCGATCTGCCGAAGCGGCCGACTTGATCGCCAGCGAGAAGGTCTCGGCTATCTATCATCTGGCTGCCCAGATGGATGTTCGTCGCTCGACGGAGGACCCCGTCTTCGACGCCTCCGTGAACGTTCTGGGTGCCCTGAACCTGTTGCAGGCCGCCGCCAACGTTGGCGTCGAACAGGTGATTTTCGCCTCGACGGGTGGCGCCATCTACGGCGAGCAGGATACCTTCCCAGCTCCTGAGGGCCATCCAGAGCGACCGGTCTCGCCCTACGGTGTATCCAAGCTCGCTTCCGAGAAGTATCTCTTCTACTTTCACGTACAGTACGGACTGAACGTCACGTGTCTGCGCTTTGCCAACGTCTATGGCGAACGCCAGAATCCGCACGGTGAGGCGGGGGTCGTCGCCATTTTCATGAACAGGCTATTGGGTGGCGAGACACCTGTCATCAATGGAGACGGCCTGCAAACCCGCGACTACATCCATGTCTCCGACGTGGTCGCCGCCAATGTGGCCGCCCTGGGTCGACCTGGTTTTCACATCTACAACGTCGGCACCGGTATCGAGACAGACGTCGTCGAGCTCTATCGCGAGATCGCGTCTTCTCTCGGCGGCGATCGCGAGGCGACTCATGGCCCCGGTATGCCCGGCGAGCAGCGTAGATCGTCCGTAGACGCCACCCTCCTTCGATCCGAGCTCGGAGTGTCTGAGCCGCTACCGCTGTCGGACGGCATCGCCCGAACAGCAGCCTGGTTCAAAAACAGGGGTTGAGGAGTCCGTCGTCCCTCCGGCCTGCCTTTGAGGCAGTGGGGACCCCCCACCCGATCCCCTACTCCCCTAGTGCCCCCAAGCCCCAGGACGGGTGAGAGGGCACGACCGGGCGCCTCAAGCCAAAAAAAAGGGCCGGCCCCCAAAGGGACCGGCCACTATACAAAGCGCCAAAGACGCGATTAGTACATGTCGCCCATACCACCGCCCATGCCGCCGCCCATGCCACCGCCCGGCATGCCGCCGCCCTCGTCCTTCTCCTTGATCTCGGAGACGAGCGCCTCGGTGATGAGCATCAGACCGGCGATCGAAGAGGCATTCAGCAGCGCCGTCTTCGTGACCTTGGCCGGGTCGATGATGCCAGCCTTGACCAGGTCCTCGATCTCACCTGTGGCAGCGTTGTAGCCGTTGTTGCCCTTGGTGCCGGCCAGCTCACGGACAACGACCGCACCCTCATCGCCAGCGTTGTTGGCGATCTGGCGCGTCGGCTCTTCGAGAGCCCGGCGAACGATCTGGACGCCGACTTTGAGGTCGTGGGTCTCAGGCTCGACCTTGTCCACCGCGGCGATGGCCCGCAGCAGGGCTACACCACCGCCCGGCACGATGCCCTCTTCCACGGCAGCCTTGGTGGCGTGCATGGCATCCTCGACGCGCGCCTTCTTCTCTTTCATCTCGCTCTCGGTGGCGGCACCGACCTTGATGACGGCCACTCCGCCGACCAGCTTCGCCAAACGCTCCTGCAGCTTCTCGCGGTCGTAGTCCGAGGAGGTCTCCTCGATCTGGTTGCGGATCTGCTTGACGCGACCGGCAATGGCTTCGCGCCGCTGGGCGTCATCGGAATCGGTGACGATGGTGGTTTCGTCCTTGGTGATGACGAGCTTCTTGGCGTCGCCCAGGTCTTCCCAGGAGACATTCTCGAGCTTGATGCCGAGATCCTCGGTAATGACACGGCCGCCGGTGAGGATCGCGATGTCCTCCAGCATGGCCTTGCGACGGTCGCCGAAACCAGGCGCCTTGACGGCGGTTACCTGCAGCGTGCCGCGCAGCTTGTTGACCACCACGGTGGCCAGAGCCTCACCCTCGACGTCCTCGGCGATGATGAGGAGCGGGCGGCCCTGCTTGGCAACCTGCTCGAGAATCGGCAGCAGGTCCTTCATGGAGCTGATCTTCTTCTCGTGCAGCAGGATCTTGGCGTTCTCGATGACCGCTTCCATGCGCTCGGGGTCGGTCACGAAGTAGGGTGACAGATAGCCACGATCGAACAACATGCCCTCGACCACCTCGAGAGTGGTATCCAGGCCCTGGGCCTCCTCGACGGTGATGACACCGTCCTTGCCCACCTTCTCCATCGCCTCGGCGATGATCTTGCCAATCTCCGAGTCGTTGTTGGCGGAGATGGTACCGACGTGAGCGATCTCCTCGCCACTGACCGGCTTGGACAGCTTGTCGATTGCCTTGACGGCGGCGACGACGGCCATCTCGATGCCCCGCTTGAGCTCCATGGGATTGGCGCCGGCGGTGACGTTCTTCGAACCTTCCCGGAAGATGGCCTGAGCCAGCACGGTCGCGGTGGTGGTGCCGTCACCGGCCACATCGGAGGTCTTGGAGGCGACCTCGCGCACCATCTGCGCACCCATGTTCTCCAGCGGGTCGGACAGCTCGATCTCCTTGGCGACGGTCACACCATCCTTGGTGCTCGTCGGAGAGCCGAATTTCTTCTCGATCACAACGTTGCGACCCTTTGGACCCAGGGTCACCTTGACGGCGTCGGCCAGCTTGTTGACGCCCTTCAGCATGGCGCCGCGTGCTTCCTCGGCGTAGGTAATCTGTTTTGCAGCCATATTCGTTATTTCTCCTATATCTCTTCAGAAAATGCGAATTCTTAAGAAGTCCGCGTCGCGACTAGCCGATGACCGCGAGGATCTCGTCCTCACGCAGAATCACGTAGTCTTCGTCGTCGATCTTGATCTCGCTGCCCGAGTACTTACCGATCAGGACCTTGTCGCCCGCCTTCACATCCATGGGAGCGCGCTTGCCATCTTCCTGAATCTTGCCGGGGCCGACAGCGATGATCTCGGCCTCCTGGGGCTTTTCTTTGGCCGTATCCGGGATAATGATTCCGCCACGGACTTGCTCACCTTCCTCGCTCCGTTTGGCGAGGACCCGATCGTGCAATGGTCGAATGTTCACAGACACTTACCTACCTCCTGTAGTTAAGAAAATTCTTTATTTTCAGTTGTTTAGAGATCTCAAGATCGACGTGATTAGCACTCGTCAACCGAGACTGCTAACAAATTGTAGGGCTAAGAATATTTCCTGTCAAGCAAAATTTCTCGGATCTTAGTCCAAATGGCTAAGATCTGTTGCGAGAATTCCACTCTTGGTAAAGCGGAACAAGGCCAGAGACGAAGTTCTGCCGGGTAGCAACGCCGTACCCAGAAATTGAGCCGCCGCCGCTCAATCCTGGAGCTCTTAGTTCAGGTAGCCGAGAGCTTTGAGCTCTTCGACGTATTCCGCCTCGATCTGGACACCACCCGGAGACTCCGAGAGGGGATGCTCCACCATCCATTGGTATTTGCGCGCCAGCCATTCAGCCAGCTCTCTTTCCGCGGGCAGGCCCGTGCCGATCAGATTCTCGAGCTCCAGCGGGTCACTCTCCAGGTCGTAGAGCTCGTCTTCCCCTTCGCTGTGGAGGATGTACTTGAACCGCTCGGCCTCCGCTGCGAGAACGAGCTCTTTCGACCAGCCCAGCCTCGACTTCGATTCGCCGGCGGGACGACGCTGCGCGAAAGCTGGCTCCCCCTGACCGATCTGAGCTCCCTGGACGAGAGTTACGAGAGAGCGCCCTTCGAGCTCGAGAGTCTCGGCGTCCAACTCCACCCCTGCAAGCTCGGCAATCGTCGGGAGAAGATCGACATGACGCACCTGCTGATCGATCGTGCGCGGAGCAATCTGCTCGTCTCCGCTGTAGAGGATCAGCGGCACCCGGATCTGCTCGCTGTACAAGAGCTTGCCATGTCCGATGTACTCGTGGTTTCCGAGTCCTTCACCGTGGTCCGCGGTCACCACCCACAGCGTTCGGGAGTCCCGAGTCGAGCTCTCCATACCCTCGAAGAAACGGCGCAATTCCCGATCGACGCTGGCAATCTGCGCGTCGTAGCGATCGAATCGCTCCAAGGCCCCACCACCGTCGAAGCGATCTTCTTCCTCGGTCAGGAAGTCCTCGGGGATTCCCTGCTCGCGGATCAGTATCTGCCTGAGCTCGTCACCTCGCTGTTGTGAATCCTGCCTCATCACTTCCAGCAGATCGGCCGGTGGCCGAGCCTTGTCATTCGAGCTGTGCACGTCGAAGAGATGCATCCAGAGCAGAAGTCTCTTGCCTTCATCTCGCCTCTCCAACCACTTCAAGGCCTCGTCGACCGTGCGTTCGGCTCGCCTGAAGCCGGCCCTGCTGTGGAAGCTCCGCTTGCTGAAACCCCGAGCCGAGCCCCGAAGGAAGCTGACGCTGACAAAAGCAGCAGTCTCGAAGCCCGCCTCTCGAAAGGTGGAGGCCAGCGTGGGGATGCCCGGCTGCAGCTTCACGCCGTTGAATAGAACTCCGTGGCGGGCCGGGTACTGTGACGTGAAGATCGACGTGTGAGACGGGGCAGTATGAGAGCTCGAAGAGATAGCCCGATCGAAGCGAACCCCTGCGGCTGCCAGGGAATCAATAAAGGGAGATACGGGCCGGGGATAGCCATAGGCTCCCAGGTGGTCGGCCCTCAAAGTGTCGATCGTGACCAGAACAACGTTGTCGAAGCTCTTCGCCGTCTCCGGAGCTGGGCTACACCCCACAACCGACACGACGATCAGAGCGAGTATCGCGGCACCAAGGCCGCGGCGGACTGCGGTCATGCTGACAACGCGATCCAGTTAGTCCGTGTCGGCCGTGCGAGCGATGACTTCCTGAATGCTCTCGTGGAGCGTCGGACCATAGGCCAGTAGGCCGGGCATCAGAGGGACTCTCTGATTGAAGCCACGTTGAGGTTCGTCCAGCACCTCGGTGTGACCTCCCGCGGCTCTGACCAGCGCTACACCAGCCACCACGTCCCATTCATTCTTGGGAACCAGGGTCCACGTCGCATCGACGAGTCCGGCCGCCACCATGGCCAGCTTATAGGCCACCGAGCCACAGGCCCTGACCTCGAAACCCTGGTCCTCGAAACGCTTCCACTCTCCACGGCGCACTTCGCTGCGACTCGCCATGACCACGGCACCCTTCAGGTCGGTGCGATCGGTAACCCTCGCCTCCTCACCGTTGAGCGTCACGCCATGACCAAGAGCCCCCAGGACCATCTGCCCTGTAGCGGGATTCAAGATCCCGCCGGCCACAGGTTGGCCGTTCTCCACCAAACCGACTGAAACGCTCCACTCGGGAAGTCCTTCGACGAACTCCCGAGTCCCGTCCAAGGGATCCACGACCCAGACCCGCGACTTGTCGAGGCGCTCCAGATCGTCCACGGTTTCCTCGGAGAGCCAGCCCTCACCCTCTCGGGGCAGGGCGTTGTAGAGGGTCTCGTTGACTCGCCAGTCGGCTTCCGTCACTGGATCTCCACCGGCCTTGCGCTCGACAGCTATGGCGCCCGGAGTGAAGGGCTCGAGAACCTTTTCGGCGAGGCGCAGCGCCTCTTCGATCCTTGCCAGATCTTCTTGTCGGCTCATGGTCTTGGTTCCTATTTTCGTCTAGCCGTCCGTGGTGGCCCCGACGTAGCCTTCCCGTTCGAGATACAGAATGATCTGCTGGGCCGCCTCTTCGGGTGACAGGACACCGGAATCGATCGTGATTTCCGGAGTCTCGGGAACTTCGTACGGATCGGAGATGCCGGTGAACTCCTTGATGATGCCCGCTCTGGCCTTCGCATACAGCCCCTTGCGATCCCGTTGCTCACAGATCTCCAACGATGTCGCGACGTGAACCAGCGCAAAGCCACCGCCTGGGCGCACCGTGTCAGCCACCTGCTGGCGAACCGAGTCGTACGGGGCGATGGGGGCACAGATCGCGATGCCACCGTTCTTGGTGATCTCGGAGGCCACGAAGCCGATGCGTTGGATGTTCAGGTCCCGATGCTCTTTGGAGAAGCCCAACTCCGAGGAGAGGTTCTTCCGGACGATGTCGCCATCGAGCAGGGTAACGGGACGGCCACCCATTTCCAGCAACTTGACCATCAGGACGTTGGCCACCGTCGACTTGCCCGACCCCGATAGGCCCGTGAAGAAGACGGTGAAGCCCTGCTTGTGTCGCGGAGGATGAGTGCGACGGAGCTGGTCGGCCACCTCGGAGAAGGTGAACCACTCGGGGATCTCACGTCCGTTGGCCAACCGGTCCCGCAGATCGGTGCCCGACAGACTCAGGGTACGAGCCCCTTCTGCCACCTCGTCCATCGGCTGGTAGGCATCCTGGTCTTCCACATAGACGACCATCTTGAACGGCACCATCTCGATACCCAGCTCGTCCTGATGCTCACGCATGAGCTCCTGGGCACCGTAGGGATCGTAGAAAGGCTGACCCTTCGAATCGTTGCCAGGGCCGGCATGATCCCGCCCGACGATGAAGTGCGTGCAGCCGTAGTTCTTGCGAATGATGGCGTGCAGCAGGGCCTCGCGTGGCCCGCCCATGCGCATTGCCAAAGGCAACAGCGAGAGCATGGCCGTGTTGGTCGGATAGCGATCCAGCACCGACTGATAGCAGCGTACCCGGGTGTAGTGATCGACATCTCCGGGCTTGGTCATGCCGACGACCGGATGAATCAGTAGATTGGCTTCGTGTTCTCTGGCGGCGCGAAGTGTCAGCTCGAAGTGAGCTCGATGCAAGGGGTTGCGAGTCTGGAAGGCCACGACCTTCTTCCAGCCCAGCTTCGAGAACCGATTCCTGACCTGTTGCGGCGTCAGGCGCAGCCGCACGAAGTCGTAGTGGAAAGGCAGCTCCACGCCCTCGAGGCGCCCCCCCACGGCAATGTTGTTGGTGCGCTCGAAAAGATGCGCCACTCCGGGGTGCTTGCGATCCAGTGTGCCGTATACGGCCTTGGCCTTGGACTCCCGGTCGAGCTCCCACCGATCGTCGAGCCACAGCACTGCCAACATGGTCCCCTCGGGGTCCCTGAGAGCCAGGGGCTCGCCGGGGGCCACCTGGTCAGCGATCTCCTCGGTGATATCGAGAGTGATCGGCAGCGGCCAGAGAGTGCCATCGGCCAGGCGCATATTCGAGCAAACGGACTCGAAGTCCTCTCTACCCATAAAGCTCTCGAGCGGTGAGAAGCCACCATTCATCAGCAGTTCCAGATCACAGAGCTGACGCGGGGTGAGATCCCAGGACACCCAGTCCCGGGAGGCCTTCTTCAACTCCTCTCGGCGTTCCTCGGTGGCCAGCAGATCGACGAGTTCTCCGCCGTGGGGACTATTCAAGTGATTCATGATCGGTCCTTCTCCAAGATTAAGAAGTTGGTGCGTTCCGGGCTCGCGGCAAAGCACAGCCATCCTGTGCAAGCGATGCGTCGCGTTTGAAGGTCTGGAGGTTTCGTCGGGCCCGGATTCGGCAAAGGAGCCCCTTTGCGGGCTCCAGTGGCGCAAAGTGTACCCATCGATCAGCCGAGGGTCAAGGGTATTAGAAGGCGTTGCCGACGCTAAACAGAACTACCCAATCGTCTTCGCCGGGCAATGGATCGAGCTTGTAGCCGACCTCGACCCGAATCGGCCCGATCGGCGAGCTGTATCGCACCCCGGTGCCGATTCCCGGCTTACCTTCCGAAACATTGATGCTTCGCCAGTCGGCCCAGAGATTTCCGAAGTCGGCGAACAGCGTGCCGCCAATGGGACCAGCGATCGGGAATCGATAGTCCAAATTGAGGATCAGCAGACCGTTCCCTCCGACCGCGACCAAATCGCTCGCATCTACCTCCTGATCGAGAGGAATCGGTCTCGGAAGGATGAGGGTCTCTCCTGGGATGCCCAGCCGATCACGCTTGTAGGCCCGATGCGTCGTTCGGCCGCCCGCGAAGAACCTCTCCGAGATGGGTATGTAGCGAGAAGGCAGATAGGGCGGAAGCGTGGTGTCGATCACCGCTTCGTTCAGTGGCTCGATGGCGCCGACACGAAAACTGCCGGCGAGCACACCGGCCCAGCCAAAATCCAGGTAGCCAGCCGCCTGGACAAATGCCTTCATGAACTCGGTCTCGGCTCCGGCGAACGGAAACGCATATTCGAGCTGGAGAATCGTGTTCCACCCCTCACTCGGGTCGAATTCGTCGTTGCGGTGATCCAGGCTCCAAGCCGGAGTGATGCTGGCAATCTGCACCGCCTGCAGATCGCGGTCGATCTCGAGATCCCCGAGAGCTTCCACGGCCTCGAGAACCTCCACATGGCGATAGTCGAGTAAAAGATTGACTCGGCTGAAAGTCCCCTGCCGTCGGAGCTCGAACTGCCCGCCCCGGCGCCGTGACGTGAAGCTGTCCTTGACCTCCTCGATGTAAAAGAGAGAAACAGTCGAGGGATAGGGTAGGTGGAAGAAGTAGGGCTGCGTCAGCAGAACCCTGGCGAGGTTGTCGCGATTCGAGGCCCTGACATCGACTCTGGCCGTCAGCGCCCTTCCCAGGAGATTGCTCATGGAGTATCCGAAAAGACCCCGCAGACCGTCTTCGGAATCGAATCCAAAACCGTAGGTCAGTTTGCGCCGCTTGCCTTCCTCCAGATGCACGAGGATGTCTCGCTCGCCCTTGAAAGGGACCCCTGGTGCCCGTCTCACCTCGACCCGCGAGAACGTCCCGAGCCGGTAGAGGTTCCGCTGCACCTCCAGCAATCGACCAGTGTTGAAATGTTCCCCCGACTCGAGACGCATTGCATACCGCACGACTCTCGAGTTGGTTCTGTTCGCTCCCCGAACGATGATTCGATCGACAATGCTGCGGGGCCCCTCCAGTAGACGGAGCGTAACGTCGACACGGGTCCCATCCTCGTTCCATTCCAAGAGCGGCGAGATCTGGGTTGATTCATACCCTTCCGTCTCGTATCGAGACCGAATCGCAATCATGGTCTCGTTGAGAAGAGCCTGATGGAACGGTCCGCCAGCGCTCAGCGGCAAACCTGCGAGCAGTTGCCCCTCGGGTAGCTGCGTGACACCTTCCAACTTCAACTCCACCACCCTGAGCTGACGGCCCTCTTCGATTGGCACACCCACGTAGAGATCCTGACCCTCGATCTCCACTTCGGCTGGCCCGACGACGGCCTGGTCGTACCCACCGAGCGCGTAGAAAGCCTCGATGTTGGCGAGATCATCGTCCAGCACCGAGTCCACAAGTGGACCACCAGATCCCAGACCGCGTCGCGGCGAGGTCGTCATGAGGGTAGTCAGCTGCCGATCGCTGAAGTACTCGTTGCCGGTGAGCAACACCTCTCCCAGCCGGAAAGTCGAGCCCGGATCGATCACCAGCCGCACATGAATCGAGTCTCCAGCCCTCTCCTGACTCGTCTTGATCTCGACCTGGTAATAACCCTGCTGTTGATAGTGACTGCGGATCCTCTCGACCGACTGGAGAAGCAAGGCCTCGTCGAACCGCTGCTGCTCGAGAAACGGCAACAGACCTCTCTTCTGGAGCCGCCTCGAGTCTCCTCCCAGGATCTCGATCTCGAAGCGGGGTCCCAGCTCGACCCGGTAGCGTAGGTGAACTTCGGCGGCCTCCCAGTCCGTCGTTACCTCGCCCGGATCGACGATCGCTTGCCGGTACCCCTGGTCGATGAGCCAGCCCTCGAGGCTCTCGGCATCTTCGGCTGGTCTGCGACTGAAGAACTTCTTGCCAGGAGAGGAGCGCAGAGGTTGCATGAGCGTGCCTGGATCGAACGGCCCGAGATCGCCTTCGAAATCGATCCCAGCAACGGTAAAGGACGGCCCACTCTCGATCCGGTAGGTCACATCGGCAAGCTTGCGCTGCTCGTCGATCTCGACGTCGGGTGTTACCCGAGCCGCCAGAAAGCCCTCGACTGCCAGTCGATCACCAAGTCGGTAGAAATCCCTCAGGATTTGACTTTCGATCAACGCAGAACGGGGCCGAACCTCCACCTCTGACATCAGATTGCGTCTCTTGATGCCCAAGTCCCCATCCAGCGCCACTGAATTGACCATGAAGTTCGCCCAGAGGGCGAAGGTCACCTCGACGCCCTCCGGAGTCGTTCGCGCGAAGGCCTCGATCTGCCCGGTGCTTCCCGAGGCCTGTAAATTGCGAATGCTGTCCGAAACCGCCTCCAACGAGTACGGATCGCCCACTTCGATTGCCAGGAACTCAACCAGCTGCGCCAAGTCCTCGAGGTCGGTGTCGGCTCGCACGACAATGGCACTGACGGGCAATCCCGGCTCGGCCCTGGCCGCGTCGGAGCGCAGAATGCCGACAACTGCGAGCCCCAGGATCAGCAGCGTGAATCTGTACTTCGCCAGACTCATGGCCCGGAACCGGCCGATCGATCGGTTGCCAGCTGCGCTCGGCCGGGCCACCCACGAGCTCCTCAAAAGGTCCGCTCCCAGCGAACGTCGGCCGAATAGCTACCGTCGCCGTCCTGGGTCAGGACGAGAGTCGTCCCTTCCATGAACACCCACTCGACCTGGATGACCTGCTCCTCGGTGGTGGAAGGGTCGTAGGAGTAGGTGAGGAAGACATCTCTAGAGACCTGCTTACCTACCGTCACGCGGGCTGAAGAGAGGTCGCCGCTGGAAGTTGTCAGTGGCTCCAGACGCACCCGGTCGAAGCCGAACAAATTGCTCGTCCGCTCGGAGATCAAGGACGCGGCCTGTCCGTAGAGCAAGCCTGTGGCCCGCATCGCAGCCTCGGTCTCGCCCGCGGCCTGCGAAGACTGGGTGCCCCTCCAATTGGTCTCACCTGTGGTCAGAAGTGACAGTACCTCGAGGTCGGCGAGTGGTGGATCGGACGAGAAATTCGCGTTCAGACTGTCCAACGCACCGAACAGACTCATCGTGACGTTGTACTCGCGGACTCTCGCCGTCGCTGCCAAGTCGATGACCGGCTCGATGGCGAACGGATTGGCGAACGTCACGAGACCCTGATCGACGGTGTACTTTGTGCCCGAGTAGGAGAGGGTGCCCCCCCGCTCGATCTCGACCCGACCGAAAAGCACCGGATTGGCCACGGTACCGCGCACCACGAGGTCGATATCGCCTCGCATGTCCGCCAGATTGTTGCGAATCCGCAGAGCCCCCGGCCCGTCGATGACGATGTTGAGCTGGGTCGAGGTCTGCAACTCTCCGGCACGATCGACTTCCACCCGCTGCCGAGCGAAGATGCCCCGCAGGAGTTGGGTCATGCTCACTTTGACGTCCTGGACGTAGTAGGCACGATCGAGCCGGACATTGCCGCGCAAGATGTGTCCCTCGTCCGTTGACGCCAGCGACAGTTCTGCATCTCCACGACTCAGCCAGCCTTCAGGAAAGCGGAGGTTGATGTTCTCGGCGAAGATCTGGAGCTGATAGCCGAAGCCGCCGTTATCGGAGACAGGCAGGAGCAGGCCACTGGCCCGCACCTTGCCGCCAGCCAGATCGGCCTGCAAGCTGTCGATCACCACCTGACTGGGATAGAAGAGAAACTGACCGCGAATGTTGTCCAAAGCGTGGGGGATCGCTGGCACGATCACCTGTCCGTTGGTCAAGGTCCCTTGTCCATCGAGGCGCGGCGAGTCCATCGTGCCTCTGACCGCCGCGAGGACATCGAATCGCCCGGTTCGCAGCCCCAACTCAGGCAACAGCAGCTCCAACCACTCGGTCGCGAGGGAACTCTGCAGGTTCAAATCCAGGGACCGCTCTTCGTCGAGGGCCATCACGCCTGACAAGAACAACTCACTTTCGCTGGCGGGATCGCCGATGAAGAAGGAGTCCACGTGGAAGCCCTCTTCAGACAGGTGCATCACGACCGGCTCCAGATTCGTCAACCTCTGATCGGCCAGCTCGATCGAGAAGCGCTCCAACGACAGCTCCGAGCGCCAGGGTTGATTCGTTCCGAAGTCCGCTTCCAGACTCAGCACACCTTCGAACTCGCCCGAGCAGTCCGGAACTACGTCCGCACCCGAGAGGTTGACCAAACCCTGCATGTCGTTACCCCTGACGGGGATCGTAAGGCTCAGGCCCTCACGGGTCAGCTGTCCACCACCGTCCAGGGTTACGAGACCCAGGAGATCTCCCGAGAGGGTGAGATCACCACCGGCGAGATGGGCATGCAGATCGGCGCTGCCATCCTCTCCGAGGACTCGATCCCCGATCGCCATCCCTCGCCAGGCCAGATCGGCCGTCACCGCCGGCTCCTCCAGAGTCCCGCCAACGACGCCGCTCAACCTCATGCTGCCTCCGACTTCGACCGGTAGCAGCGAAAGCAAAGGTTCTGCAGTCATGTCCAGGTCGTTGGAGGCGATCTGCAACGAAACGGCCTCGTCAGCCAGGTCGTAGCTGCCACTCAGTTCGAGCTGCCCGGCCGGCGCGGTCAGCTCCGCCCGCCGAAAGACCACCCTGTCCTGGTTGAACTCCATGTCCAGCGTCAGTGAGTCCGCGAGCAGGTCTCCCACCCAGATGGAGTCGATCCGGGCCACCAGGTCACCTGTCGGGTGCTCCAGGTCACCCGCCAGCACCACAGAACCCGTCAGCGCACCGTCCAGATCGAGCTCGAAGGGTAGCCAGGGATGCACTTGAGCCATGGGCCACTTCGAAGCGTCCATGGCCAGAGAGAAGTTGGAAGTCGGCGCCTCGGCCATCGGATCGGGAAAGGGCAGCCGCCCCGTGACGATCAGGCCAGCACCCGGGCGCAGGAGCTCGATGCGCAAGTCCTCGACGCCTGACGTGCCGACCCGCAGGCGACCCTGAGCCTGATCGGCTGAAAATCCTGGGGCCACCACATTCCGCAAGGCGAGCTGTACTTGGGTGCTCGGCCCTTCAGGCCCAACGAAGAGAGTTCCGTCGACCTCTCCCTGGCCAGAGGTGGGCAACCAAAGAGGAGGTTCCATGGCCTCTTCCAGGGGCAATAGCTTCAGCAGCTCCGCCAGCCTGCTGGTGTCGATCTGATACTCGAACTGACCCGCCTTGCTGGCGATGTCGAAGTAGCCGGTGGCGGTGATCTCGTGCGCTTCGGTCGTCAGCCGGGCGGCGCGAGTCCGGATGACGCCGTTCTCGATGATCAAGGGCACCGTTCCCTCGACTGGCAGGGCGTCGGGGTCAAGGGCATTCAGGGCGGTGATCTTCAAATCACCCCAGCCCTGACCGTGATTGGCGTCGCCCATCGGGAAGCGGTAGTCGAAGACACCGGACACGGTGCCCGAAAGGCCGCTGACCGGAATGTGCTGATCCATCAGCAGTGTCTCGAGCTCCACCTGATCGAGTAGCAGATCGATCTCCAGAGACTTGTCCTGACCGCGGTAGTCCACGTTGACGGCTCCTCGAATGGAACCGCTACCGTAGTCGGCCCTCTCGATATCGAATTGGATCCCGTTGCGATCGCCGGACAGCACACAGTGGACATGACCGATCGGCCGGTCCAAGAGAATCAGCTCGCGGGAATCCAGCTCCCCCCGAAAGCCCCAGGCTTCCGAGCGCCAGGCCATTCCACCCACAAGCTCGAATGGGCCTTGGATCTGATCGTTGAGAAAGCCCATGCGCCGGAACAGTGACGTGTCGCCACTGGCCTCCAGTTCAAGTACGACCTCTCGGTCTCCACCCCAACCGATATGACCGGAGACAGCAGCCGTAAGGTCGATACCCTCGATTCGACCTTCCTGGAGCGCCAGCCCCTCGGGGGTGAGGTTGACGGCCAGGTTCAGGGCCCCGACAATCGGATCACCCTTCGGCAGGCTCACCGACACCGCTGGAGCGCTCAAGGTGCCTCGCAGCTCTCGTTCCAGGTTGCCTGACACCTCCGCCGTCAGGGACTCCGCCGTCAGCGCCATGGGGAGTCGTTGCTGCCGGAGCTCGAGGAATCCCCGTTCCAACGCCAGGTAGCGAACCGTGACCTTCAGCGGCAGTCGCCTGGGCGCAGCTTCCTTGTCGCGCTTCTTGCCGCGAGGCAGGTTGTTGACGCCTTTGGAGATGAAATCCAGGAAGATGCGTGGTCCAACGAGCTTGACCTGGTGGAGGTATAGATGGGGCTGGCGAAAGTCGGTGATATCGGCATCGATGAGGATCTGCTCGACCTCCGCGAAGGGTGGATCGTCCGGCTCCGGTCCGCCCAATCGAACGTCGTAGATCTCCGCTCCCAGCGGTAGCAACTTGACGCGGAGGGCGCCGATGCTCACCTCGCGCTCGAGATACCCCGCGGCCGCATCCTCGACTTTTCTGGCTACGAACGACCCGAATCGCTCGCCCTGCACAATCCAGATCAGGGCCCAGATCGCCACCGCCACCAGGGCGATGGTCCACATGGCCGGTCGGACCATCCAGCGACGGACACGGCCGTGCCGGCGCCGACGCCCCTTGGGAGCCTCGGTTTCCTCGGCGTTGTTCCTGGATTGTTCGGCTGACATCGACCGGCAGACCCGCCCTATAGAAGCACTCTCCCCAAAGGCAGTGCTCTCGAAGCTTCACTGCACGGGCCCGACAGTGCGGGCTCCGGAGCGGAGCCGCTGACTAGTGGCCCCACCTGAGTTTATCGCGCAGACTGTCGTAGAACGTGCGGTCGCTGGTCTTGACGAGCCGGACCACGTCATTCGATCGACGCAGACGGATCGTAACTCCGCATTCGATCTGGGTCCCCTCCTGACCATCCAGGGTCAGGTAGACCTCTTCATGCGGGGTTTCCAACCGGAGCTCGACACTCGCCGAATCGGGGACCACGATGGGCCGCAGGGTCAGAGTATGAGGGCAGATGGGCGTTACCACCACAACCGGCAGCTGGGGATTCAGAATCGGACCGCCCGCTGCCAGGTTGTAGGCCGTGGAGCCGGTCGGCGTCGAGATGATCAGACCGTCCGAACGATAGGTGGCGACGCGGTGACCATCCACGGTCACCACCAGCTCGATGATCCTGGCCAGGGCGCTCTTGTTGATGACGGCATCGTTGAGCACCCGATACGACACCTCTTCGCCGGTGGCCCGCCGCAGACTCACATCCAACAGGGCGCGTTCATCGACTTCATAGTCCCCTTCCAGGAACTTCATAATGGAGGGGTAGAGCTCGGATCTCGGAACTTCGGTGAGGAAGCCCAGGTTCCCCATGTTGACCCCCAGTATCGGGATCGAATCGGCGAGACTTCGGGCGACGGAAAGCAACGTTCCGTCGCCACCCAGGACGACGACGAGATCGTAGATCTCCGACCGGTCGAAGGCCTCCGCCTGAACTTCCGGGTCGGCCTCCAGAATGGTCTCTTCCAACGCCACGCCCAGCTGCCTGCGACGCAGCCAATGGGCCAGCTCGACCGCGGTTTCCAGAGCTTCCTGACTGACGCGCTTGGCGACGACGGCGATCTTGCGGGTCTCGGAGGGACTTGTCATCAGCTTTTCCGGAACAGCGCCAGGGCCTCACGATTGCCCTTGGCCCCAACCACCTCCGAGTCAACTATACCCATGAGCGCCAGGCCCAGGGAAGCGAGATCCTCGCCGCGCTGCCGAATGACTTCCTGCCGGAGAGGCTCATGCCGCACAATGCCACCCTTTCCGACCAGCTCCCGGCCCACTTCGAACTGCGGCTTGATCAGTGTCAGGAGATACCCGCCGACCGGCAGAACGGGCAGCAGGGCGGGCACCACCTTGAGGAGTGAGATGAAGGAGACATCAACTGTAACGAGCTGGCAGGGCTCCGGGATGTCATCCAATTCGAGATACCGCGCGTTGATGCCCTCCAGGGTGACGACTCGGCGATCACTGCGCAAGCGGTAATCGAGCTGTCCTCGACCCACATCCAGTGCATAGACCCGCTCGGCGCCTCTCTGCAACAGGCAATCGGTGAATCCTCCCGTCGAGGCCCCGACATCCAGGCAGGTCCAACCCGTCGGATCGATCCCGAAGTGGTCCAGGGCATGCGAGAGCTTGCGACCGCCCCGAGACACGAAGGGCTCCTTCGGTCCGATCACTTCCAGCTTTGCTGCGTCGGGAACCGAGGTGCCAGGCTTGTCCACCGACACCCCGTCGACCGTCACGCTGCCGGCCATCACCGCTCGACGGGCGCGCTCTCGGCTCTCGAAGAGCCCCTGGTCCACCAACAGCTGGTCCAACCTAGCCCGCATGATTCATGGGCCCGATCTGGACGGTGGGTTGTGGGGTGTTTGCGGGCTTCGATCCCGCATTGGCGAGCTCAGCGCCCAATTGCCGAGGCCGGCAGGGCTTCGTCCACCAGCATGATGGGAATGTCGGAGACGATCGGGTAGACCAGCTGCGAATCCGGAGAGTAGAGCCCCTTCTCCACCACGGGCTCTTCGTCCCGGAAGTGCTCCTGGTACTTCGCCACGAGGCTGCGGCAGAGCTCAGCCGGCAAGTCCACCAGCTCGAGGTCGCCTTTGGTCTTCGGGCAGACGAGAATTTCGAGGAGATCCGGGTCAATAGCCATCTTCATTCACCTGGGGAGCCAGAATAGCACAAGCCCCTGCGGTCGACGTGGGGTCGAAGGCACCCGATTCTTCCTCTGTCAGGCTCGGGCTGCGCAGTCACTGCCAATTAACAAGGCTCGTCATTCCCGGTAGACTCGTGCCGATCTAGCCGTATCCCTACCGACGTGCGCTCCTCGCCAACAGGTACCCGCTCCTGGTCTGTAGCCACCACAATCGGCGGCGTAGGCATCGTCGCTGTGCTTTCCGTCCTGGCGGCAATGCAGGTGCTGCGCCCTTCGTCCGACCGTCTCTGGGGTGATGAAGGGACATTCGTGGCCATGACCTCGAGCCTCGCCATCGACGCAGACCTGACCTTCGACGAAGGTGACCTGCAAAGGCTCCAGGATCGCCAGGACGGGCCGCCACCGGCCGTCATCCTGCAACGCACCGAGCGGGGGGTCACATTCTCGAAGCCGATCCTCTACCCGCTCATGGCGACGCCTCTTTTCTGGCTTTTCGGTGAGGCGGGAATGCTGGCCACCAATGCTGTGCTTCTCGGCATCGCATTGCTCGTGGCATGGATCCACCTGCGACGGCTCGGCTCCGCAGCACACACTTTCTGGACCCTGGCCACCTTCCTTGGTTGCAGTGCGTTGCTTCCCTACCTGGGTTGGCGGATGAGCGACCTCGCCCAGGCTGCGATGGTTCTGGCGGGATTGGTCCTTGCACTCGAAGGGCTGCCGATCGCCGACAAGGTCCTCCCAGCCAAGATTCTGGGCCGTCCACTCCTGTCGCCGGCCGTTGGAGGGCTTCTCCTTGGGGCAGCTGTATCGATGCGATTCAGCACCGCGGCATTGGTCGCGGCGCCGGTGCTGATCGCCTTCCTCCATCGCCGATACCGCCATTCCATGGTCGTCGCGGCTCTGGCCCTGGTGGCGTTCGGACTGGTCAGCGGCGCCACCCAGCACTTCCTGGGGACTGCGAATCCCTACAAGGCAGTTCGCTCCAGCTTCAATGCCCGGACCGGCTACCCGACTGGAGTCGAAGCTGAGGCGGCCGCGGAGCGCTTCTCGACCAGCCCAGCGACACAGTCCGCTTCCTGGATCCCACACTTCGAGCCGAAGCGCTCGGCCTACTCTCTCTTCTACTTCTTCTGCGGCCGACATACGGGCCTTCTGGCCTATTTCCCGGTCGCTTTGGTGCTCCTTCTCCAGGCCTCCAGGCGACCGAACTGGGTGACCCTGTCGCTACTCGGCGCCGCTGGCCTTGTCGTGGGGTTCTACCTGCTCTGGATGCCGGAGAACTACTTCGGCGGCTCGACCTTCCTGGGCAATCGATACTTCGTGGTGGTGCTGCCGGCGATTCTGCTCGCGGTGCGGCAGCTGCCGTCACCCCGCCTTCTGGCGGTGGCATGGTTGCTGGCCTTGGGATTCTGGAGCTCGGGGGTGTCTTCGATGGCCCTCACTCGAGACATGGGCTCCTCCAGCCAGAGCCATGCTCACGCCGGTCTCTTCCGACTTCTACCCTTCGAGTCGACGGCCAAGAACATCGATGGCATCGAGTCGCGCTACTGGCGGCGGGACTTCGTCCGCTTTGTCGATCCCTTCAGCGACATTGGCACCCAGAGCTTCCGCCTGAGCTCGGAGATGCCAGCCGCAGAGCTCGTCGTCGCCACCTCGTGGTCGGGGGAGTCCTTGAAGATTGCCGTCCAAACGAGCTCGCCTCAGGCCGTCCTAGAGGTCACAGATTGGCAGAGAAGCGATGTCTATCCCCTCGACGGCTCGGTCGATGTCGCTCCCGGTGTGCTGCAGATCAGCCTCTCACCGGCCTGGAGGCGGCATGGATTCTGGTGGGATAGCGAGGCGAGCTACGACGTTCGCAGCCTTCGCCTGAAGCTCGTAGAACCTTCCGGCTCCGAGGCCGTTGCAGACATCCGGTACTTCGGCCGCAGGCTACCGCCGAAGATGCGCCCCGGCGCAGCCGGCCAGGAGCCACCCTCGGAAAGCAGCACAGGAGCCGCTCAGTCCAGGTAGCCAAGGGCTCGAAGAGCGGCCTCGTCTTCTGCCGACAGCTCCTGCTGACCGGGCTCGGCTCGGGATTCCCACTGCATGGCGGCCAGACGCTCGCTCAGCCTGCGCCGTAGCTTCGCGCGCTCCCTGAACAGGTCCGTCTGCGCTCCCGGGTCGTCGCCCAGGTCATACAACTCGTGTCGCATCGGCTCGAGGCCCCTGGTTTGGAAGGCCAGACAGCGATCGTCGGTGCTCTCTCCCACCGCTGCAGGCGAGATGCAACCGTCAGCTTGGAGGCCGACGCGCCGGATCGTTCCTCGCCCGCTCGGCAGCTCGAGCACTATCGGCTGCCAGTCGGGCCCAAGCTCGATGACGGAGAGAGGCGAGCCGTCGACGGTGACGTCAACGCGGCGTGGGTGGTGAAAGCTGTGGGCCTCGAACTCCAGGCTGCTTTCTTCGGTGTCGAAGGTGAAAGCATCGCGGATCCAGGGGCCGACGGGATCTGGCTCTGGCTCGACCAACAGGAGCTGCAAGAAGGCCCCGGGGGCGCGCGCCATCAGGGTTCTCACCTTCTCTTCTTCGAGCACCTCGGCGTAGGCCTGACTGGTCGGGTCCTCGCGCCTGGCGCCTCGCAAGTCGCCGACCAGACTGCTGCCAGAGAAAGAGTCCGAGGCTTCGATTCCTGCCAGTTCGAGCAGGGTCGGCGCGAGGTCTACCGTTTCTACCAGGTCGGGCACCCGCAATCCTTCGCTCTGTCGAGGATGCACGAAGAGCAAGGGCACCACCAGACATTCCGGGTAGACCTGGGTATGGGCTACCTTGCCGTGCTCGCCAAACTCCTCGCCATGGTCCGAGGTGATGACCAGCGTTGTCTCCCCAAGCAGCCCCAAGTTCTGCAGCTCGGTCACGAACTCCTGCAGCACCTCGTCTACATAGCGAATTGTGGCGTCGTACTGCGCCTCGTAGTAGCGCAGGGTCTCCGCTGACACCGATTGGCTTCCCTGGTTGATCTGGCGCAGGAGCTCGCCGCTCGAGTCGGCGGCCGCCGGGGCGTCCCCTGGCCAAAACAGCGACCGGAAGCGTTCGGGCGGCTCGTACGGATCGTGGACGGCGTAGGTGTGGAGGAACAGGAAGAACGAGTCGTCCACCTCGAGTGAGCGCAAAAAGTCGAGGCCCCGCCGGAAGGTCCGCTCGACATCGGTGTCGGAGCTGTAGGCGGTATCGGTGAACTCATCGAAGCCCCGACCGAAACCGTACCCCGCCGCCATGAATCCACCCTCGGTGTGGCCAGCGGTCCTGAATCCCTGTCTCTGGAAGATCTCGGGCAGGGTCTCGATCTCTGCTGAGAGCACGGTCGAGGGAGGCAGCACTTCGTGCTCCTGCGGATAGAGACCCGTGAAGATGGACATGTGGGAGGTGAGCGTCGACGGGTACTGGACGACAGCACGTTCGAACAAAGTACCCCGGGCGGCGAGGGAGTCCAGGAAGGGGCTGGTGTCTCGCCCATAGCCATAGGCCCCGAGGTGATCGGCCCGCAGCGTGTCGATCGAGATCAGAATGTAGCCCCGAGTCGGCTGAGGATCGAAACCGCCGGATGACGCTGGTTGGCGAGGACTGCATCCGTTCAGCAGCACGACCGCGGTCGACCAGACCAGCAGCGCTCCGATGCGAGGCAGCCGTTTCGTCGTTCGCCGCATGAGATCTATGTTAGTCCAGACCCACGAGGCTCCAATCGCCCTGCTTCAGCTCGCGCACGGCAAACTGGTAGATCACGACCCGTTTGCTTTCGAGTCGCCCACTCGAGCTGGCCCAGTGTCGTCGCAAGGCTCGCCGCGCGGCCAGCGCCCCTCCCGCATTCAGGGCGATCTTGTCCACCGGCCTCTGGAGGTAGAAGCTCAGCTGCTCGGCGAGACCGGATCCGACGCCCCAGCCCAGGCTCGAGTCGGAGTAGATGTTGCTGAAGCTGTCACCGAGCAATAGCACCTCCGCTTGCGGATCGCTTTTCCAGGGCCTGCCGGAAGCATCGACAACACGGTGACTCACGACTCGTTGGCGCCATCGTTCGGCCTGACCAGGTGTCGGAGTGAGCATGCGGGCAATATCACCCAGATTCTCGACCTCGGACGGACGCTGGAAGAACACACCGGCTTCCGACTGCTGGGCCAGATCGAGAGCGATCAGAGTTCGACTGAGAGATTGAGCTACGTGTTCGACGGCAGCTGGGGCCCAATGCGTATCTGTCCGCAGGTACAGAGGCTCGGGGCTCGACTGGCCGTGCCGCCAGAGGTCCGTAGTCACGTCCAAGAAGTCGATCCCATGCTCTTCGAGTCGACGGCAAAACTCGTCGAAGGACGGATTCTGGAGCGGTGGAGATTGTCGAGTGAACCGACCCGAAAAAGAGGCCGGCTCCAGCATTGGCTTCACCGGGGTCGGCAGCAGGAGCAGGTGAATACCCTTGGCCCGCAGCCCAGCATCCAACTCACGCAGGGCGGCCATGGGATCGGGCCGAGGCGGATCAGCCCAGGGATCGCTTTGCAGGACCCTGGCCCACAGAACGTCCTCCTCGAGGAAGCCTCGACCCGTCACATAGTCCACATCGGGCCGGTAGAACAGCCAATCCGCCCTTCCCAGGTAGGCCTGCTCATTGCCGACACCGAGACGGCTGGAGAGGAATCCTTGCAATGGCGGCAGGACGAGTCGTCGCAGGAACGACTCCTCCTCCAACCGCACCTCGAACTCGTCCATGACCAGCTGCAGTTGGTGGTTGGCTCTGTTCAGGCCCTCGCTCTCGAAGCTCCGGAAGCTCTCCGAGACACTCGCCGCGAACTGCCGCCACAAGCCCGACGTGTCCTCCGCAGCCGGCTCCTCATCGGCCACGTCTCTGTCATGGAAGTCGTCGACCACAGGCTCCAGAAGACCTACGGACGCTATGGTCAGCAGAAACAGCAACACCAGCGCCCAGCTCATCGGGGCCGAAATGGCGGTGCGCCCGACCTCTCTCAGGGCCTGTCTTTCTCTGTCTGGAAGCATCGTCATGATTAGAAAATGAAGTAGATGAAAGGGTTGTACTCCTGAGCGGTCATCATGGCCAGCGCCGCCCAGAGCAAGACGAGACAAATCGACACCTTGACCGGGCCCAGGCGCCGGGTCCAGTCCCAGGTCTGCGGCGCCAGCCACACTATCGACGCCGCACTCAGGATGGTGAGCACGTAGAAGGGCTGATAGACGACACCCCCCAGCAGCCCCGCTCCATCGAAGCGCGTCCCCAGGCCCACCATGTTGGAGAAGTGGGAAATCGAGCGGTCCAGGCTCTCGGCGCGAAACAGAACCCACGACAGCAACACCAGCAGAAACGTCCCGGCGACCCTCAAGGGTCTCGGCAGTGCCGCGAACAGCCCACGACGACCTCGCATCCGCTCCCAGGCCAGCAACAGCCCGTGGAAGCCGCCCCAGAGAACAAAGTGCCAGGCCGCGCCGTGCCAGAGGCCACCCAAGAGCATGACAACGAACAGATTGACGTAGGTGCGACTCGGCCCCTGTCGATTGCCCCCGAGTGGGATGTAGAGATAGTCCCGCAGCCAGGTGGAAAGCGAGATGTGCCACCGACGCCAGAAATCGGTAATGGAGTCGGCCTTGTAAGGCGAGTCGAAGTTCTTGGGGAAGACGAATCCCAACATCAGGCCAAGACCGATCGCCATGTCCGAGTAGCCGCTGAAATCGAAGTAGATCTGGAAGCTGTAGGCCAGAGCCCCGAGCCAGGCATCGAGAGGTAGCGCCGAACCAGCATCGAATACCGAGTCGGCAACCTTGCCACAGGGATTCGCCACCAGGATCTTCTTGGCCATCCCCAGGCTGAAGAAGGCGACACCTCGCGCAAACTTCGCCACGGTGTGACTGCGACTCGCCAGCTGATCGTCGATCTCGGCAAAGCGAATGATCGGACCGGCAACCAACTGGGGGAAAAGCGACACGTAGCAGGCGAAGTCCACGAAGTTCCTCAGAGCACCGGCGTCCCCACGATAGACATCGATGGTGTAGCTCATGGACTGGAAGGTGTAGAAACTGATGCCGAGCGGCAGCGCCACCCGCATCACGGTGTCCAGTCCTTCGATCTCCAACCCGAGCATGGTGACCAGACCACCGAGGTTGTCGACCCCGAAGTTGAAGTACTTGAAGAACCCCAGCAACGACAGATTGGTGACGACCGATACAGCGACAGCCGCTTTCTGGCGCCGAGTCCGCAAGCCCTTTCTTTCCAGTGGTTTTGGTGGTTGCCAGAACGATCCCCCAGGCTGATTCGCGATGGTCAGACCGCAGAAGTAGTCCACCACGGTGGAAGCCAACATGAGTCCCATGAAGGCCGGATTGGCCCAGCCATAGAAGAGGTAGCTCGTCAGCGTCAGGCCGAGATGCTTGGCCCGCCTTGGCAGAAGGTAGTAGAGCGCCAGCGCCAGGGGCAGGAAGTAGAAGACGAAGAGATGGGAGCTGAAAACCATTTGACTGGCTCGTTGGCACTCCCCAGTCTACTGTGACCGCCCGGGCGGTCACAGGGTACTGGGGCATTGGGGGTTGAGGCGTCCGTCGTACCTCCGGCCGACCTATGAGGGCTTGGGGGATGAACTGTCCGCACTTCGTCGCGGCCAGCCTTTGGGGCCTGAGTCCTGGGACCTGGGCACGGGACCGTGGTTGGAGGGGGTCCGACGCGGGGCCCCCAGGGGGCTATCATCCCTTCGACAGTAACCAACCCCCTGAAGGTCCCCACGCCGAACCCTGCACGCCCGGTGGAGGTCGATGTGGCGCTTCATTCACTGCGGTGCCAGAGGTTCGTTCGGGTGGTTCGACAGGGGGCGCCGAGTCGAGCGCGGCGCAAGGACCTCGATAGGTCACTGGAGACGGGGCGCGATGACGAGACGAGGTGGCGGCCTGCCCGTCATAGTCTGAGTAGCCGTCGCCGTCCGCCTGCGAACCACCCGGACGGACCGCCACAAGATCAAGGTCCTCTGCCCAGGGCTCAAGCCCCAGGACGGGAGGGAGGGCGGGGCTGGGCTCCTCAACCCCAAGCCCTCAAAGGTCAGCCGGTGCAAAGCACCGGATGCCTCAACCCTCTGGCCGCTGGGCCCCTACTGGCCCAGCGGCCAGCTGTAGGTGAAGAACAGCGAGTTGCTGCCGGGATTCGGAAAGTAGATGCCAGCGTTGGACAGGTGATAGATGCCGAAAGCGAGCCGGGTTCGGTTCCTGAATTCATGCCCCAGCTCGATGGCAGAGCGGAACTCGACGGGGCCGCCCAGATTCTTGCTATTGCCCTGCGAGTAGAGAGACATCCCTATTGCCGGCGTGACATACCAGCGTTCAGCCAGTGAGAAGTCCCGTCGGAGAGCCCCGTAGACCCAGATAGCGCCATCCGCGTTGGCATAGAGCGCTCCCACGGCCGCCATCTTCCACACTCCCGTCGGATGCCGATATTCGAATCCCCCTTCGATCGGGGATGGACTCTTGTTGAAGTTGAACATGCCGACGCTGACGGCCAGCGAGCGCGGCTCCTGCGCCGCAGCGGGTAGGCAGACGAGAGCCAGGACTACCCAGATTCGGAGGATGGATCGCATCAATTGAGAACCTCTCTGTCCACCGCGAGCTCTTCGACGGACGGGATTGTACCCGGTCCCCAGGCCTACGGCGTAGGCCAGCTTCCACATCGAGACCGCAGGGGTCCTGTGCCTGGGAAGCGGAGACTTCTACCCCGTTTGCCCCTGGGATATCCTTGAGGTTTCCGCAGGTTCGCCTCCAGGCTGCCAAGTCGAATCACGGTGGCCGGTATCGAAGAGTCGCTCGAAACCTTGTAGGGCCACGAACAGTGACCAGCGGCAATCGAGACCTTGATGGACCGCTCGCGTTCCTCGACCGCGAGAGGATCCTGCTGCTGATTCTGGGGCTGATCCTGTTCCTGCCGGGCCTGGGCCGACATGACCTGTGGAACCCAGACGAGCCTCGTTGTGCCGAGATCGCCAGGGAGATGGCGGAAACGGCCAACTACCTGGTGCCACAGCTGAACGGCGACCTGCCCACTGGGGAGCCACCGCTCCACTTCTGGGCGATCAACTCGATGAACCTCCTGTTGGGCCAACTCGACGAGACCGCCGTCCGATTGCCCTCGGCCCTGGCCGCCATCGCCGCATCACTCCTCGTCTTCTCGATAGGAATGCGATTGTTTTCCCCTCGGGTCGCCTGGTTCGCTGCCCTGGTGTTCATGAGTAGCTACAAGGTGCTCTGGCAAGGCAGGGCAGGGCAGGTTGGAATGCTGCTGACCCTGTGGACGACCCTGGCTATCTATGCCTGGGTCCGAGGCCTTGTCGAAGACCGTTCCGGATACACCGTACTGTTCTTCCTGGCTCTCGGTCTGGCTACTCTGACCAGAGGTCTGGAGGGCCTGCTACCGCCGCTACTGTCGGTCGTCGTCTTTTTGGTAGTGACAAGACAGAGCCGCGAGTTGCGACGTCTGTTCCTGGGGCCGGGACCGTGGCTCTGGCTCGCCACCGTGCTCGCTTGGATACTACCGGCCGGCGCGATCGTTGGTCGGGCCGGACTGGCAAATCTCCTGACAACAGAACCCTTGCAGCCATTCGTCGCGTTCGGATCGAGCTCTTTTCCACCCATCGTGCCGAAGCCCTGGCACTACTACCTTGGGACCGTGCCAATGGACTTCCTGCCATGGTCCTTTCTCTTCCCCGCGGCGGTATGGATCGTCTGGAATCGAGCCCGTGGCGAGGCCAGGCGCTGGATGCTCTTTCTGTTGACCTGGATTGCCGTAACACTCGTCCTCTTCACCCTGTCGCCCGCCAAACGCTCGGTCAACGTGCTGACCATGTTCCCCGCTCTGGCTCTGCTGGTCGGCTTCGGACTGGATCGGGCCCAGGAGGCGTGGCCCCGATTCAGGTCCGCCACCGCCGGTCCGGCACTCCTCACCAGCGTACTGATCGCGGCTGCGGGAATCTCGGTGCCACTCCTGCAGGCGCGGCCCGAGCTCGCGGACCTGGACCCCTCTTTGGCCCGCTCGATCGCGGTGATTCTGGTCCTCGGTGCCGCTGGCGTTCTCGTCGGTAGCCGATGGTTCTGGGTCGGGCGCCTTCGCGCTGGCGTCGATGCCACGGCCATGGGCATGGGAATACTGATTCTGGGCGCAGCCTTGATCGTCGCGCCACGACTCGACACCTTCAAGTCAGCCCGCCCACTGGCCTCGAGCGTCCTGGCGCACCTGGGCCCCGATCAGACCTTCGCAATGTACCCACGCCTCGAGCCCGGGGTCCTGTTCTACACTCATCATCTTGCGCACTTGGCTGTGAGTGAAGGAGAGCTTCTGAACCTACTGGAGGAGGACCCTCATCTTCTCCTGGTCGCCCGCAGGCGTAGCCTGTCCGATCTAGAGCAACCGCTGCCGCTGGTCGAGATCTATCGCGACCATGCCCTCAGAGATGGATGGTCACTGCTGGGCCCCGACGAGGGGGCCTCCGGATCCACACCGTCAGAGTCCACTGGGTCTCTTTCGGATCGGGCGACCGATGACTGACTCCACACGAAACGATCCGCCGGCTTCCCACGGCGAGCGGATCCTGTACGTCGTCGCCACCGTGCACTTGGATACGCAGTGGCGCTGGACGATTCAGGACACGATTCGCGACTTCTTGCCGGCGACTCTCGAGCAGAACTTCTCGCTTCTCGAGAACCACCCCTTCTTCGTGGTGAGCTTCGAAGGGGCCTTTCGCTACATGCTGATGAAGGAGTACTACCCCGAGGAGTACGAGCGTCTGAAGGGTCTGATCGAGCGAGGTCGCTGGCGGCTGGCCGGCAGCATGCTCGACGCGCCCGACGTCAACGTCGTGTCCCCGGAGTCGCTCATCCGCCACGTTCTTTACGGCAACGGATTCTTCGGGCGCGAGTTCGGCCGCCGAAGCTGTGACCTGTTCCTGCCCGATTGCTTCGGATTCGGGTTCGCGTTGCCTTCCATAGCCGCTCACTGCGGCCTCCGGGGCTTCTCCGCCCAGAAGTTCGGCAACTGGATGGCACCGGCCACCATTCCCTTCGACATCGGTTGCTGGGAAGGTCCTGATGGCACCGGTGTCATCGCCGCCATCCGACCCGAAGGCTACGGGGAAGGTCTGCGGGAGGACCTCAGCCAGGCCCAGCGGTGGATCGAGAGGCTCGATGAGACGGGCCGACAGTGCGGCGCCTTCCTAGGTCTCATGTACGTCGGGGTCGGCGATCGCGGCGGTGGTCTCGATGCGACCTCCATGGAGTGGCTCCAACGCAGCGTCGAGGGTCGAGCACCGATTCAGGTGCGAGTCGACGGCTCGGATCAGCTGTTTCGCGACCTCCAGCCGGAGCAGGTCGAGCGGCTACCACGACATAGAGGGGAGCTTCTCCTCCCGACGCACGGTACTGGGTGCCTGACCTCTCAGGCAGCACTCAAGGGCTGGAACCGCCGCAACGAGCAGATGGCCGAAGCGGCCGAGAAGGCCGCCGTCATCGCCGACTGGCTGGGGGCCCTGCCCTATCCGAGTGAGCGTCTGCGCGAGGCCTGGCTGCGGTTCCTCTGGCATCAGATGCACGACGATCTCACCGGCACCAGCATTCCGGCCGCCTATCGATTCTCCTGGAACGACGAGTTGCTGGCCCTGAATCAGTTCGAATCGGTGCTGACCCAATCGATCGGCGCCATCGCAGCAGGTCTGGACACCCAAACGGACGGCCTGCCCCTGATCGTCTTCAACCCCCTGTCCGTGGAGCGTCAGGACGTCGTGGAGGCGCGGCTACCCTGGGCCGGCGAGCCACCCTCGGCACTCCGGGTCAGATCGACTGACGGAGAGGAGAGTGCCGCTCAGATCATCACTACGAGCGGCAAAGACCTGGTGGTGGCGTTTCTGGCCCGAGTACCACCGCTGTCGGTGCAGGTGTTCGAGATTCTCGAGGGTGAAGCGGACGGAGTCCTCGAAGACGTTCTTCGAACGAGCGACAGAAGTCTCGAAAACACCTTCTACAGAGTCGAGATCGATGCCAACGGAGACCTGGCCGAGCTCTTCGACAAGACCCTCCGGCGTCAGCTCCTCTCGGCTCCGGCCGGCCTCGAGCTGCTGCCCGACCGTGCCGCTCGTTGGCCCGCCTGGGAGGTGTTGTTCGAAGATATCTCGAGCCCGGCAGCGCAGCGCATTTCCACACCGGCCTCCTGCCGCATTCTGGAGACTGGACCCGTCAGGTGCAGCCTCGAAGTTCGCCGGCAGGCAGCTGGCTCCGTCTTTACCCAGCGTTATCGGCTGACCCATGGCGATGCCGGTAGGAGGTTGGAAGTCTTCAACGATGTGACCTGGGGGGCCCGCGGCAGGCTCCTCAAGGCCGTGTTCCCGGTCACGAGTCCGAATCCCGAGGCGACCTACGACCTTGGCCTCGGCGTCATCGCGCGAGGAAACAATTGTCGCGAGCGTTACGAAGTACCGGCCCAGCAGTGGGCCGATCTCTCGTCGGTTGACGCCGGCGGTGGGCTTTCGGTGCTCAGCGACTCGAAGTACGGCTGGGACAAACCTGACGACTCGACGCTCCGCCTGTCATTGCTGCGCTCTCCAAGGGTGGTTCGCAAATTCCGTCATCAGGGCTTTCAAGACCTCGGCCGGCATCGCTTCACCTACGCTCTGTACGCTCACGAAGGGGACTGGAACGAGGCCGACACCGTCTGGCAGGCAGCCCGTCTGAACCAGCCACTGCTAGCCTTCAGCACTCGCTCTCACTCAGGGCCGCTAGGCAGAAGCCTCACATTTCTGGAGACGAACAATCACGGCGTCGCCGTTGGCTCGATAAAGAGGGCGGAGGCTGGCCAACGGACTGTCGTCCGAGTCCAGGAAATCTCGGGCGTCGAGCACGATGCGGTTCAACTCACCTTTCCGGCAGAGATTCAGAGAGCCAAAGAGGTCGACGGTTGCGAAGAGGAGCTTGGAACGGTTCGGCTTCACAAGGGTCGGTTACTGACCGAGCTGCGGCCCTTTCAACCGAGAGCCTTCGCCCTCGAGATCGGGCCACCCGATTCGACCCTGATGGCACCCCTGTGCAGACCCGTCCCCTTGCCTTGGAATCTGGCCGCGACGAGCGCCCAGGATCAACCCAACGGCCCGGGGTTGGACCGCAGGGGACATTCGATTCCCGCCGAGCTGTTCCCAGCTAGCCTCTCTTCCGGCGGCATCGAGTTTCAGCTCGGTCCGGCCGCCGGTGGCGCGCTGAATACTCTGGTCTGCCGTGGCCAGAAGATCGAGGTACCACGGGGAGACTTCAACCGAATCCACCTTCTGGCCGCTTCAGTCGGCGGCATCCAGGACCATGTCTTGCGCCTCGGACCAGGCGAAGCGGGCGTGCGATTCCACCCCTACTCCGGGTGGCTGGAGACCTGGCTGGAGTCGTCAGGATGGCCGCTCCGCCTGCCGACTCTGGTTCCGGGCTCGGTGCGGCCGCAGGCGCCGAGTGTCGCCTGGTATGCCACGCATCGACACGACGCCCGGGGCTCGGACGAACCCTACGTCTTCTGCTACCTGTACCATCATGTGCTCGATGTGCGGCAGCCCACCCAGGCCATCGAGCTGCCAGAAGCCGAAGATGTGAGGATCTTCTCCCTCAGCCTCGCCAACGAGGCGATCTGGGATACACAGTCGGCTGCGGTCGAGCCGGATTGAGGCTTCTCAGTCAGCATCGTCGGGCTCGGAACCCGGCGGGCGCTCCCAGGTGGCGGCATCGTCATCGAAGGCCGGGAGCTTGACCTCTTCACCCAGGCTCTCTTTGATTCGGAGCTCCCATAGCCAGGCATATTTCAAGAAAACGCCGAATGCCTGCAAGCCGCAGACCACGAGCCCGTGCAGACCGTCGAGAAAGCCGCCCTGCAGGAAATAGGTGCGAAAGAACCGCCAGGACGGGCGGCCACCGATTTCGAGGAACCCGGCCTTCTTGCCTTCCCGATAGCCCTGTGCGGCCCCCCACTCGGCATAGTTGAGGAATTTCTCGAAGTACTGCTGGACAGAGCGGTACGTATAGTGGTCCAGTGGATTGCGCAGCGTCGGAGTGGGTGGCTCGATGTCGAGATCGGCATGCACCCGGCGATTGGGATAGCGACCGTGTGCTTTGTCGAACAAGCGGATGACTTTGTCGGTCGACCAGCCGGAGTGCCGAATCGCCTTACCCAGAACGATGTTCTGCCGGCGAAGGTAGTAGCCCTTGGCGCTCGGCCCCTCGATCAGTAGCTGCAGGATCTCCCTGGCCAGTGGTTCCGTGACGCGCTCGTCGGCGTCGAGGATCAAGACCCAGTCGTGCTGGATCTTGTCCAACGACCAGTTCTTCTGGGCGGCCGAGCCGAAGTACTCGCGCTCGAGAATCTCGATAGGGAACTCGCGAGCGTATTCCAGGGTGCGGTCGGTCGATAAGGAGTCCACCAGCAAGATCTCATCGGCCCACAGCACCGATCGCAGGCAGTCCGCGATGTTGACCTCTTCGTTGTAGGTCGTGATGACGACAGACAACGGCAACCTACCGGGCGTCTCACAGAGGGCCTCGAGAGACCCAATGGACCTGGCATCACTGTTTGTCATGTTCGATCAGTATCCGTTCGATGCTTCGGGCCCTGCCCGTGGTCTCATCGACATCGATGACGACACCTGCCAGGCGAACGTCTCTCTTCGCCACCTCGAATGCCACCCGACTCTGCAGCAGGAAGCGCTTCAAGACCTTCTCCGAGCGCATGCCGATGATGGATTCATAGGGCCCTGTCATTCCGACGTCCGTAATGAACGCCGTGCCGGCTGGTAGCAACCGCTCGTCCGCCGTCGGCACGTGCGTGTGGGTTCCGACAACTCCCGATACCCGGCCATCCAGGTAGAAACCGAGAGCTTGCTTCTCGCTCGTCGCTTCGGCATGAAAGTCGACCAGAATGACCCTGACTTCCGGGTCGAGCGCGGCCAGAAGTCGATCGGCCACCTTGAACGGTGACTCCAGAGGCTTCATGAAGACCTGGCCCTCGAGATTGAGGGTGGCTACAGGAATGCCCGCGGCGGTCTCCCCGACATAGACTCCGCTTCCCGGATTGCCCTCCGGGTAGTTCGCCGGCCGCAGCAACCGCGGATTCTCCTCGAGCAGCGTCAGGCCTTCCTTCTTGTCCCAGATGTGATTGCCGCTCGTGCAGCAGTCGACGGGCAAGTCCTCGAGCTCCAAGAGCACCTCGGGCGTGACTCCGAAACCGCCAGCCGCGTTCTCGACGTTGACCACCACATAGTCTGCTTTGTGCTTATCGACGAGGGATGGCAACAGATGCAGCAGGGCCACCCTCCCCGGCTTGCCCACGACGTCGCCTACGAATAGAAGTTTCACTTGGCGTACTCGATGGATCGAGTCTCCCGAATCACCGTCACCTTGATCTGCCCCGGGTAGGTCAGCTCGTTCTCGACCTTCTGCGCGATGTCCCTCGACAACCAGGTGGCCTTCTCGTCGCTCAGACGCTTCGAGTCGACGATAACCCTGATCTCTCTGCCGGCCTGGATCGCGAAGCTCTTCTGCACCCCCTTGAAGCCGGCCGCGATCTCCTCCAGCTTTTCGAGACGCTTGACGTAGGTTTCCAGCACCTCCCTGCGGGCTCCCGGCCGAGCTGCGGACAGGGCATCGGAAGCCGTCACGAGGACTGCCTCCACGGTGTCCGGATCGTAGTCGCCGTGGTGACAGGCCATGGCGTGGATGACCTCTTCGCTTTCACCATACCGACGCAGCAGATCGATGCCGATCTCGACGTGAGTTCCTTCCATCTCGCGGTCCACCGCTTTGCCGATGTCGTGCATCAGGCCGGCGCGGCGCGCCACCGGGATGTTGACCTTGAGCTCGGCCGCCATGGTCGAGGCGAGAAAAGACACTTCCTTGCTGTGCTGCAACACATTCTGACCGTAGGAGGTCCGATAGCGCAGGCGCCCTAGTAGCTTCTGCAGCTCGGGATGCACGTTCGGGATGTTGAGCTCGAGCAGGGCTGCCTCACCCTCTTGCTGCACCCTTACTTCGAACTCCGCCTTGACCTTCTCGACAACCTCCTCGATCCGCGCCGGGTGAATGCGGCCGTCGGCGATCAGCCGTTCGAGCGAGACCCGGGCCACCTCCCGCCGGTAGGGATCGAATCCGGAGAGGATGACGGCCTCGGGTGTGTCGTCGACGATGAGGTCCACCCCGGTCGCCATCTCCAGGGCTCGGATATTGCGCCCCTCACGACCGATAATGCGGCCCTTCATCTCGTCGCCCGGCAGCATCACCACCGATACGGTGGCCTCGGCGACATAGTCGGAGGCACCTCGCTGGACCGCCATACCGATGATCCGTTGAGCCTGTTTGCTAGCCTGCTCCCGAGCCTCGTCCTCGATGCGCTTGACCATGTGGGCCGCCTGCATCCTCGCCTCTTCCTCCATCATTTTCTTCAGCTCGTCGACGGCCTGCTGAGCCGTCAGTCCGGCAATCTGCTCCAACCGTTGACGACCTGTCGAAAGGACCTGATCGAGCTCCTCCTGCTTGCGGGTCAGGGTCTGATCACGCTCGGCCAGCGACCGTTCGCGAGTCGTGAAGTCCTTCTCCTTGGCGACCAGCTCATCGAGCCGCTTCTCCAGATTGTCTTCTTTTTGAGACAGGCGCCTCTCGAGAGCCTCGAGCTCGGAGCGGTGCTTGCGAGAGACCTTCTCGAACTCGCCTCGCGCCTGCAACAGCTTTTCTTTTGCCGCGAGGTCGGCCTCGCGGAGCTTCGTTTCCTTCTCGCGCTCGGCTTCTTCCAGGACCTTCGCCGCTTGGCGCCGCGCCTGGGCGGTCGTCCGTCGCGCCGCCCGCCGCAGGCCAAACCACCAGATAGCCATGGCGGCTATTGCCACCACGGCAACCGCAAAAACTGTCATGGTTGTATCCACCGTTGGACCCCCTGTGCGGAAGTCAAGGTGGGTACGGGGAAGATCCGCCTCCCTTCCCTTTTCAAGGGAAGGGAATCAGCATCCCCCGCGAAGCCGTGTGGGTCGTTCGTTTAGAACCTGGCCCTCACCAGGTGGGTGTCCGCTCTATGAGCCGTTAGCGTCCCCGTCGTGTCGGGGCTGGCACAGGCGCCATGGAAGAAAGACTCCCTCGAATATGCTGTTGGTTCTACAACTGCAGGACCCATCACAAACCACACAGGGGATACCAAATTCATATGCTTGTCAAAGATGGGCGAAACCGAAGAACGACTACCTCAGTACTTACTTCTGTAGTTTTTCTTCCAGTCGTCCTGCCAGCTCCGTCACCTTCTCCTTGATCTCGACCCGATCCCCTTCTTGTTGCTTCCGGCACTGGAAAAGTTCGTCTGTTACGTTGAGCGCCGCCAGGATCGCTATTTTGGCCGTATCGATCGTCGTGACTTGCTGCGAAATATCGCGCATTCTCGCGTCGACAACTGCGGCCAGCTCCCGGAGGTACTCCGGATTCTTGTCTCCTCGAACATGGTAGACGGCACCAAAGATCTCCACTTCGGTTGCGGTGGTGGTTTTGGCAGCCATCAGACCGTTCCCAGACAGCCCTCTACGGAGGACAAGTCGTGCCTTCCCAAGGGCTTACTTGCAGGGACTATACCACAGGGAGGAGGGGTTCAGAGGAGCTTCTCGAGGCCCGCGGCGAGTGTTTCGACCCGCTCCCGCACCGCCTGCCGCTCCTTTTCCCAGTCACCCGCGGACTGGTCGGCGCGGCGCGCTTCGGTCAGCTTCTGCTCGAGCTGCTTGACCTTCGACTTGCACGCGGAGTTCTCTTTGCGCAGGGCCTCGATCTCATCTGTGGCGGCCTGCACCTGCTTTTCGAGGTTCTTCAGCCAGTTCAGATCCATGGTGCCTACCCCTCCCAGCCGAATCGACCTTCCAGCTGCTGTCGAATCGCCTCGGTTTGTTGATTCACCTCTTCCTGGGTGAGTGAGCGGTCGCTGGCATTGTAGAGGAAATAGAGGGTCGTGTTAACCGCTCCCTCGGGCACCCCTGCACCAAGATAGCGGTCCTTCAAGCCGAAAGACATCAGATCCACCGGCCGCGTCTTGGTGATCTCCAGTTCGATCTCTCGCCAGGGAATCTCCAGGTCGTGGGTCAGTGTCAGGTCGGCCTCGACGGATGGGAATCGCGACGGTGGGTGAACCACAAGGACCTCCGAGACACCCAGAACCGAGGTCTTCAGCTCGGCAACAAAGAGGGGAAACGGAAAGCTCTCGTCAGCCAACTGACCCGTGAATCCCACCACCTCGTCGGTCTCCTCCCAGACCAGCTCGCTACCGGTACCTTTGACCAACCCTGGGAGCTCGGCCGGGCGGGCGGTGAGTCGCACATTGAACCTCGCACCCAGACTCTCCACGACACCCTTCAAATCGAAGAGATCGAAGTCCTGGCGCCGGTTCCAGGGCGTCTCCGAGCTGCCACCGGCAATCAGGCCGACAGCCTCGACCTCGCTCGCGGCTCCCCCAGGAAAGACATGACCGATCTCGAACAAGCGAATCGACCCGGCTCCACGGCGCTGGTTGTAGGCAGCCGTCGCTTCCAGGCCTGGCAGCATCGATCGCCGCATGACCGAATAGAGCTCGGATAGTGGATTCGACAGCTTCAGGGCCTCGCCATTCCTGCTCAGCACCGGGACCGTGCCTTCGAGCTCGGCTTCGTGGAACGAGTAAGTGATCGCCTCGACGAAACCGCAGGCCGCCAGGTGCCACCGAATTGCCTCGCGGCGCTCGTGGCCCGCGCTCGAGCCGGCGTCAGGACCTGCCAGTGCAGGGAGTTGCGCAGGGATGTCGTCAAAACCGTGCAGACGCAAGACCTCTTCGAACAGATCGGCTTCCCAGACCTGCGGTTGATCTCGCCCGGCAGGTCGGCCAGGAAGGGGCTTGAAGTCGTAGTAGCGCCAGGAGGGGACGTTCACTTGCCACCGGCCCGTACCTTCGGAATGCAGCTCGAAGCCCAGTCCGCCCATCCAGCCTTCGACCTGGTCCGCGGTGATCTCTGTGCCAGCGAAGCGCACGAGTCGCTCGAGATCGAGCTCCCCAGACAGCTCCCAGTCGAGCTTGTCGTTGCGGACGTCTACGGCGCCGTTCAGAAGCTCACCCCCGGCCAGCTCCTGGATGAGTGCCACAACCCTGTCGGCCGCGCGACGACAGACTTGCGGGTCGGCGCCGCGCTCGAACCGGTGGCTGGCGTCCGTGTGCATCCCCAACCGATTGGCTGTCTCCCGGACCCGTGTCGGATCGAAGTGGGCGCTTTCGAGGAGGATGTTGACGGTCTCCCCGGTGACTTCCGAGTCCAGCCCACCCATCACACCTGCCAGCGCCACGGCGCGCTCGGCATCGGCGATGACCAGCATTTCCGGCTCCAGCTCCCGACGCTCGCCATCCAGCGTCACCAGCGTCTCGCCTCCAATGCCCCGCCGCACGACAATTCGCCGCTCGGCGAGCTTGTCCAGGTCGAAGGCATGGGTTGGCTGCCCGAGCTCCCAGAGAACAAAATTGGAGACGTCGACGACGTTGTTGATCGATCGCATCCCCAACCCTTCGAGATGCGCCACCAGCCAGTCGGGGCTGGGACCGACCTCGACCCCTTCGATCACACGAGCTACGTAGCGCGGGCAACCCACCGCGTCCTCGAGCTCTACCGCGGCCACCTCGGAGGTCGCTCTCTCGGACTCCGTGGCCTTCCCAACAGGAACCTCCAGGGGCTTGGCGAGTGCAACTGCAACTTCGCGCGCCAGTCCCAGATGGTTCATGCAGTCGGGACGGTTGGTCGTCACGTCGACATCCATGAGGACATCGTCACCACGTGGCTCGAGACCTTCCACGGCCAGGCCAGCCGCTGTCAACCGATCCGCAACCGTCGAAACATCGGCTTGCGGATCGACATACCGACACAGCCAGTCGAAGGAGAAGAGCATCAGATTTTCACCTGCCGGAGAAGACGCTCGTCGTTGTCGAACAGCAGGCGGATATTCGGAATCCCGTAGCGAATCATGGCCACTCGATCGATCCCGAGTCCGAAGGCAAAACCCGAGTAGATCTTCGGATCGATGCCACAACCGGACAGTACCCTGGGATCGACCATGCCGGCACCGAGGATCTCCATCCAACCGGTCTGCGAGCAGACCTGACATCCGCCGCCGCTGCAGAACGGGCACGTGATATCCACCTCGGCCGAAGGCTCGGTGAAGGGGAAGTAGCTCGGTCGCAGGCGCACTCCGGTATCAGGCGAGAAGAGCTGCTGGATGAAAGCCTCCAGAGTGCCCTTCAGATGGCCCATGGTGATGCCTTCAGCCACGGCCAGGCCCTCCACCTGGTGGAACATCGGCGAGTGCCGCAGATCATTGTCGTGCCGATAGACCCGCCCCGGGCAGAGGATGCGAATCGGTGGAGTGCGCGCCAGCATGGTGCGAATCTGCACCGGCGATGTGTGGGTCCGAAGTAGCCGTCCGTCCTCGAGAAAGAAGGTGTCCTGGGTGTCGCGAGCCGGGTGGTCGGGGGGGAAATTCAGCGCCTCGAAGTTGTGATAGTCGTCCTCGACTTCCGGCCCTTCGGCAACGCTGTAGCCCAGCCCCGAGAAGATCTCGATGATCTTCTGGGTCACCAGGTTCACAGGATGAACACTCCCCAGAACCGGTTGTCGGCCGGGCAACGTCACATCGACCGACGCCGAGCTTGCGGCCTGCTGGCGCTCCCGCTCGGAGAGCTCTTCATCGAGGCACGCGAGCCTCTCCTCCACCAGCACCTTGAGCTGATTGACCGCCTGCCCAAAGTCCTTCTTGTCAGCCGGTGGAATGTCCTTCAGCTGCCCGAGCAGCGAGCGCACGATGCCCTGCTTGCGTCCTATCCATCGGACCCGCAGCAGCTGCCACGACTCCCGGTCCGCGACCTGGGCGGCCTCGTCCCGGAACAGTTCGATCTGCTCGGTGATGCTCGGCGGAGGGGCTCCAGCCCCCGGTTCCTCGCTGGCCACGGCCTACGAGCTCGAAGCTGGCTCCAGAGCTCCCTTGGCCACTTCGACCAGGTTGGCGAAGGCCTTGGGGTCCTTCACGGCCAGATCGGCCAGCATCTTACGGTTGATCTCGCTGTCGGCCTTCTTCAGGCCTTCGATCAGACGGTTGTAGCTCAGACCATTGAGCCGTGCAGCGGCGTTGATTCGAACGATCCACAGGGAGCGGAAGTTGCGCTTCTTCTGCCGCCGGTCGCGATAGGCGAACTTCAGCGAACGATCCACCGCCTGCTTGGCGATCCGGTGGGCTCTCGACTTGGTGCCGTAGTAGCCCCTGGTCTGTTTGAGTATTTTCTTGCGGCGCTGCGCTCGGCGACTGCCTCGCTTGACTCTAGACATCTCGAGAACCTCGTTTCGGCTCCCCCAGGGGAGCGTGTCGGGCATCGAGCACCAGCTCGATGCGTGGCCCCGGTGGACAGGTTCGATCCAGCGGTAGCCGTTAGTATTTCGCGGGCATTCGGCCGGAGGCCGAGCAGCCCGACTAGCCTTGAATCATCTGCTTGACGCTGGCTGCGAACTTACCCTGGACCTCGGTCGATTTTCGCAGCTTGCGCTTTCTCTTGGTGGTCTTTTTCGTCAGGATGTGACTACGCATCGAGTGGTGGCGCAACACTTTGCCACCGCTGGTGATCTTGAAGCGCTTCTTGGCGCCACGATGGGTCTTCTGCTTAGGCAAGGTCTTCTCTCCTGCGTCTCTTCTCTGGTCGATTCCGTGCCGCCGACCGACGTTCGAGCATCCGCTCCGCAAAACAGCTGGCTATTGTAGCACCGTCAGGCCTCGCTCAAGCAAGTGCCGCGCTCGGCAACTCCTTGGCCCGGCTCTTGGTGAGCTCTGCGATCCGCTCCGCCACCGCTTCGACGCTAGCTGCGCCCAGGTCGTCTCCGGTTCTCAGTCGCACCGCGACCTGGCTGGCTTCCTCCTCGCGTGCACCCACCACCAGCATGAAGGGGACCTTCTGCATCTGCGCCTCACGGATCCTGTATCCCAGCTTTTCGTTGCGACTGTCGAGCTCGACGCGGACCCCACTGGCAGCCAGCTGTCGCCGAACCTCCTCACCATAATCCGCGAACTTCTCTGACACCGGCAGCACCACCGCCTGCACGGGGGCCAGCCAGACAGGAAAGCTACCGGCGACATGCTCGATCAAGATGCCGAGGAAGCGCTCGACCGAGCCCAACATGGCCCGGTGGATCATCACCGGACGGTGCTCGGCGCTGTCACTCCCGACGTACGACAGGTCGAACCGTTCGGGCATCTGGTAGTCCAGCTGCACGGTACCCAGCTGCCACTCGCGGCCCAGGGCGTCGTTGACGTGGAAGTCGATCTTGGGTCCGTAGAACGCGCCCTCGCCGGGGTTCACCGTGAAATCGATGTCGTTCTCGCGCAGCGCTCCATCCAGAGCGGTTTCGGCTCTCGCCCACATCTCGGCAGTCCCCATCGACTTCGTCGGCCGGGTGGAGAGCTCGATTGCGACGTCCTCGAACCCGAAGGTCTGGTAGAGCTCCAGAATCGTCTGCACGACATCGATGACTTCGGCGCCGATCTGGTCTTCGGTGCAGAACACGTGGCCATCGTCCTGGGCGAACGTCCGTACCCGGGTCAGGCCTGAGGTAACGCCGCTGCGCTCGTAACGATGCAACCTTCCAAAGTCGGCGTAGCGCACCGGCAGGTCCCGATAGGAGCGCTTGCGGGTGTCGTAGACCAGGCAATGACCCGGGCAGTTCATCGGCTTGACCGCGTACTGACGCTCATCCACCTCGGTGAAGTACATGGCGTCGCGATAGTTGTCGTAGTGACCCGAGGTATGCCAGAGCTCCAGATCCATGATCTGGGGCGTGATGACCTCCTGATAGCCATGTTCGACCAGCAGCTCGCGAATGTAGTCCACCAGACTGTTGTAGAGCTGCGCTCCCTTGGGGTGGAAGAAGGGGCTGGCCGGCGCATGCTCGTTGAAGCTGAACAGATCCAACTCCGGTCCGAGCCGACGGTGGTCACGCAGTTTCGCCTGCTCGAGACGCTCCAGATACTGCGCCAGCTCCTCCTTGGTGGCGAAGGCGGTGCCGTAGATGCGTTGCAGCATCTCGTTGGACTCGTCGCCCTTCCAATACACGCCTGAAGCCTCCAGGAGCTTGACCGCACCGATCTGCGACAGCCGCTGGACGTGAGGTCCGCGGCACAGGTCGGTGAACTCACCGTCCTTGTAGATCGTGATGGCGTCGCCCTCGGGAATGTCCTTCAAGCGCTCGACCTTGAGGCTCTCGCCCAGGCCGTCGAAGAGCTCTGCGGCCGCCTCCCGATCGACCTCGAGGCGCTCGAAAGTGCTGTCCTCCCGGAGGATCTCCCGCATCGTCTCCTCGATCTTCTCGAGGTCTTCGGGAGTGAAGGCCCGGGGGAAGCGAAAATCGTACTGGAACTTCTCCGAGTGATCCTTGCGGCCCGCATCGATCTCGGTTCCAGGCCACAGACGCTGGACCGCGTCGGCCATGACGTGCTCGGCGCTGTGGCGAATGAAGTCACCGGCCTCTTCGTTCTTGGCGGTGAGCAATCGAAAGTCACCACTTCGACCAAGCGGCAAGCGTAGGTCCACCAACTCGCCGTCGAGCTCGGCGCCGATCGCGGCCTTGGCCAGACCAGGGCCGATGCCAGCCGCCACCTCGAGGGCGGTCGTGCCCGCCGGCACCTCGCGCACGGAGCCATCGGGAAGAGTCAGGGCGATCTGGGACCTGTTGTCGGACATGATGGTTCTCGATTTCTCGCTGCGGCTAGATGCCGACCGTCGCGACTCGAGGTTCGAGCCTGGGAGGGTCAGTTGTCATCTCGCTTCTCGAAAGAAATGGTAGGCGCTAGCGGACTTGAACCGCTGACCTCTACCGTGTGAAGGTAGCGCTCTAACCAGCTGAGCTAAGCGCCTGGTCGAATCCAGTCCGGCGACTGGTAAGAAGCCTGGTAGGCCCGAGCGGACTTGAACCGCTGACCTCTACGATGTCAACGTAGCGCTCTAACCAAGCTGAGCTACGGGCCTATCGTTCCAATAGCAAATCCTCAGCGCAGCTGCCCCGCTGAGGACCTGCGACGCTAGCAAAGGCCTCCCACGAGTGTCAACTCCTGAAAACGAACCGAAATGGACCGAATCGAGAGCCGTCGCCCATCAATCACGGCCTATCAATTCAAAACGGTGATCGGTACGGAGGACGATTCGACAGCGCCGAGCTCAGGGTTGTTGAGGAAGAACTGCACGGTGTACTCACCTGCGTCCAGGCCTTCGGGTCGGAATCGGCCCAGCAACTTGTCCTGGCCGGCAATGCCCGTAATGGTCCTCTCCACCAGATCGAAGGCGCCGCCTTCGATCCGCTGATGGTCGGAATCGAAGACCATCGTGTCGAACTCCAGAGAGCTATCGCCCAGGTTGTACCCCACCAGGCACACATCGATCTGCCCACGCTGGCGCACCGACGGTTTGGCCGCCGGAATGAAGGGCTCACCGCGGACCGTGAACGGATACACCACCGTGCCCTGGTCAGGTCCTTCCCGGTTCTCCCGAACCAGAACCCACCGCTCCTGCGATTCCAGGAATAGCGGTGGCAGGAGCACGGCCGGTTGGTCTTCGTAGCTCGGCACGGGGACGCTCACGGTTTCTACGCCGGTGCGGCCAGTCAAGCTATTGCGAACCAGCACCCGAACCATGTAGTCACCCGGCGGGAGAAACAGCTGCCCGTAGTACTTCACTCCGCCGCGGACAAAGGACTCCTTGCCGCGCGACACATCGAGACTCACAAGCTGCGTGAAAAAGTCGAGCATCTGCCCCTGGCTGTCGCTGACATAGGTGTAGATCTCGGCCGCGACATCATCTCCGTCCTGGCCACGGATCAGGCTGCCACCATCGACTTCGATGATGATCGGCACATAGGCCGCCTCGGCCGAAGCCTTGAAGGGGGCGGCGAGGATCTGTACACCAACATCCCTTCGGGGCTCGGCGGCCGCGATGGCATCGGAAGCGAGCAGCTGCTTCTCCATCGGATCGAGGTCGCTAAAGGGACGAGGGGAGTAGTAGCCGCGGCGGTAAAAGACCCGCCCACCCTCCGGCAGATCGGCCTTGACCCGCAGTTTGTGAAACGTGCCATCGAAGTCCATTTCCTCTGGCTGGAAGGTCAGCACGTACGTCACCGCTGTGTGCCGCAGCACCTCTTCGAGCTCCGGCCCGAAGTTGTTCGCATTGTCGAACAACTCACCGCCGGTCTCGTTGGCAACGTAGAACATGGCGCTCTTCGTGGTGCCCTTGGCGCGCGCGGCTGCCTCCGATTCGCTGCCCAGCCCCGAGATGTCGACCGCCTGGATCACGGCGTCGGCGCGCCGAAACTCCTCGACCATCTCGACCATGGCGTTCTGCAACCCTGTATCGCCGTAGAGATCGTTGGAGTCCACCATCCAGTATTGTCCCCATTCGATGTTGCTGCGGTCCTCCTGGAAGGACGGATCGTTGGGATCGGGATTGCGCCCCAGGAAGTGCCGACCATCGAAGCCTTCAGAGAAGTGAATGACATGCTTGCGGCCTTGGACACTCTCCAGCAGCTTGGCCAGGGTCTCCATCGATGACGCCCAGGAGGCGACACGGCCGGCCTCGTAACTTTTTTCGGTGTCGCTCATCATTTTCCCGACGGCGCGAAATGTCGCCGCGGCCAGCGCGTCGTCCCGAGAGTTCGGATCGGAGGGGCTCATCGGCAACGGGTCGCCGATACCACCCGGCCCCCTACCCGGCAAGAGATCCGGCACCATGAAACGCAGCGGATCGATGTTGTTGCGGCCTGCCATCATCCATCGCGCGCCACCCAGCGTGTCGATCGCGCGGGCCAGCTGCACCCGGTCGGGTGTGAAGGTGATGATCAATCGTGGACCCCACTCCGCTTCGAAGACCATGACCGCCGCCAGATCGGTCGGATGCAGAGAATCCAGGACGAACTGCCGCGCCGCCTCGCGGGCCCTGAGAATGGAGGTGGGCGTGGAAAACGAGAGATCGAAGAGCAGCAGAAAGTGGCGCCGGGCCGCGGCGGGAACCGCCAGCTCCATCTCCCGCCGGGTCATGCTGCTCTCGATCACATCCAGATCGACCACCCTGAAGCCAGTGATCTGTTGCTGTTTCTTGCCGTCGAAGACCTCGAAGCTCTCGGCGGTGAGGCCTCGAACCGGCTCACCATCCTTGCCGACCACGTTGACCGGCACCTGAATCTCGACGACCTCGACGGTGTCCCTGAAGACCTCTTCAACGGTTTGGCTTTGGATTGGGGGCGGGACGGTAACCAGACCCAGGGCAGCCACGATCAGAGCAGCGGCTCGATGGCCTGGAGGCAAGGATAGCTGCGACATGCTCGACCTCCTCGGAGAAACGGCTACCTTCATCCTAGCTCCCTGTTCGACTCCTCTGCAACAGGACGAGACTGAGGTTCTTCGCCCGCAACCTAGTTCTCGACTTCTTTCGCCTGCAACATGACTGCGAACCGACGCGCCTCCTGATTGGTGGCATCGAGGCGCAGAGCCCGCTCGAGATGGTGGCGGGCTTTGTCCATGTCACCGAGCGCCAGGTACACCTTCACCAGGCCGACATGCACTTCCGGCACCTCACTGTCCCGCCGCAGGGCTTCTCGCATGAATTCGAGAGCCTGCGCTGTATCTCCATCGCCCAGAGCCATCTCCCCTCGGTAGATGAAGAAGAACGGGCTCGTCTGGCTGACCTCGTCGAGCTGCGCCAACAGTTTTTTGGCCTCCTGTACATCACCTTTCGTCTGCAAAGCTCGCGCCAGGTTCGTCATCAGAGCCACATCCGCCGGATCTCTCTCCAACGCACCGCGAAACATTTGCACGGCCTCGTCAGCTTGACCCGACCGTAAGAAGAAGACTCCCAGGTTGTTGAGCGCCTTGTTGAAGTCCGGATCCAGGTCGACCGCCAGCGTCAGGGCCTGCTCCGCTTGCTCCAGATTGTCATCGAGCAGAGCCTCGGCGCCGATGTTGTTGTAGTAGTGCGCGATCGCCGTCATGTCGTCGATCGGCTTGAAGTCCCGGTAGGCTTTTGCTTCGTAGGGTAGAAAGTCGAAAGTCGAAAGGCTGCCATCGACAGACATGCCAGCGACGATGTGACCCTGGCTGACGACGACCCCATCCCGGTAGTTCCAGCGCTGGAAGTCGGTGACCTCGACATAGAAGGGGTTCAGGTGGACTTCACGGGCCATGCCAACGAACAGATTGACGAACGACAGACAGTTCCCACTCCTGGCCCGATAGGTACCGATCGCGTCGCGCGTCGGCGACAGCGAGTACTGCAAATCGAGCGATTCGAAGACAAAGTCCAGAATCGCACTGGTGCGCGTCTTCTCGCGGCCGATCGGCATGGCGCGCCCACGCATTGCCTGGCGGATCTCATCATTGATCTGGAAGGGCACTGCAATGCTCCGGGCTCTCTCGGCTCCAACTCTCGCCGCCAAATCGTCGTACAAGAGCTCCTGAGGATCGATCGGCTCGTATCCCGAGCAGCCCGCAACCGCCGTGCACAGCACGGCCAGCGAGAGAATCTGAAAACCTGATCTTGCCTTCATGGTGCCGTGTTTCACTGATCTCCCATCCTTCCCATACGTCGAGCCCTGCGGAAAGGTTTGCTGGGCCGCAGCGCCGGTCGGTCGCATCATCATACTCCGTCCCGATTGCCAGCAGATCCAGCCCTGCACCCAAGGCTTCCCAGGGCCTTACGGGGCCAGAATCCAGAAAATTGGATTGGACGAGTTCAAAGGACCGAATCGACCCCTTCCCCACCTCAGTCCACACCCCTTGTGGAAAGCCCTAAGCCTATACTTATCAAACATTTAGTAGTCTCAAACAAGTCGCCAAAAAAGTTGGCAGCGACTTTGCTTGACTTGGTAGTGATGGTTTCTATAGAGTTTTCGAGTTCGGACAATTCGGTGAGGCTTTATCCAGCGTGTGCATTCGAGGATGTCATGTCCTCGTTCTTTTATAACAACGTAAGCGGAGCTTTGGCAGCGTGCGAAAGCTCCAAACACGAATGACCAAGGAGGTTTTTCGTATGAACCGAAGCATGTGGCGAAAGTACGTTGTCTTCGGTGTTGCGCTCCTGCTGAGCACCATGGCAGTAGCGCAGGAGGAGACCGGGAACATTTATGTTCAGGTCACCGACACCGCAGGACAAACTCTGCCAGGCGTCAATGTTGAAATGGTGGGTGGCGGAGCGCCCAGACTCGGGATTACCAACGCACAGGGTGAAACACGTTTCCTCGGTCTGGCCCCAGGCAATTACAGCCTGAAGGCCACCCTGGACGGTTTCTCCACCGTTGAGTACCCGAACGTCAGCGTCAGAGTCGGTAAGAGCACCACGATCCAGGTGCAGCTCAGTGCTGCCATTGGTGAGGTGATCACGGTGACTTCCGAGAGCCCGCTGTTGGATGAGCGCAAGCTCACTGCCGGTACCACGATCAGTCAGGTCGAGCTCGAGAGCATTCCGAGCGCGCGTGACCCGTGGGCCATCGTGCAGCAGGCTCCCGGTGTCATGACCGACCGCATCAACGTCGGTGGTAACGAGAGCGGCCAGCAGGCCGTCTTCCGTGGCCAGGCCAACAACGGCGACGAGAACGACTTTCTTGTCGACGGTGTCCAGATCACGGACATGTCCGCCATCGGCTCCTCACCGACCTACTACGATTTCGACCAGTTCTCCGAGATTCAGCTGGCAACCGGTGGTCCCGATGTAAGCAAGGGCGCAGCCGGTGTCTCGGTCAACATGGTGACCAAGCGTGGTACCAACGAGTTCCGCGGCACGGCCCGCTTCCTGCTGACCGACGCTGGTGGTTACTTCGGCGCGCTCGAAGCCGCTGATCCTGGCTTCAGCCAGAGCGATCTCGGACCGGGCCAGACGAACTATCAAGGTGACACGGTGGATCGTATCCAGGAATTCGGCTTCGAGGCTGGTGGTCCGGCGTGGCGGGATCGCGTCTGGCTGTGGGCTTCGTGGGGTCAGAACGACATCAACCGGATCACCGGTGGTGGCCAGTCCGACCGCACGATCCTCGAAGGCACCGCGATCAAGTTGAACGCCCAGTTCACCGCGGCCAACTCGTTCGTCGCCTCCTTCAACAACGGTGACAAACGGAAGATCGGCCGTGGCGCGTCGCCGGACAGCGACCCCTCGGCGACCTGGAACCAGCGTGGTCCGACGGGGATCACCAAGATCGAGGACACGCACGTCTTCGGCTCGAACCTCTTCCTGACCGGTCAGTACTCCTTTGTCGATGGCGGTTTCTCGCTGACGGCGCAGGGTGGTGCCGGTTCGGGCAACGCTGCAAATCCGTTCCCCGGCGGTGAGAAGTACACCGACGGCAACGGTTTCACGACCAACAACGCTTCCGGCGGCAACAGCCGTCCGACCGAGGAGATCAAGATCGACGGCTCCTACTTCTTCACCACGTCGAACTTGAACCACGAGCTCAAGTTCGGTGGCCGGACGCGTGAAGCTTCCACCGAGAGTGCCTGGTCGTACCCCGGCCGGAACATCTTCCACTACGACGGCACCTATGCCGGCGTGGCGGGCGATGTCGCTCTGGGTGCCTCGCTTGGACTGCCTGTGAACCGTGCGGACGACTACGCTGCGGTCTACGCCTACCGTCAGGGTCCCGTACCTAACATCACGAATTACGATTCGTTGTGGGTCCAGGACACGATGACGATGGGCTCATGGACATTCAACGTCGGCTTCCGTTGGGACGACCAGTCCGGTGAGAACACGGCTGGTGTCGTGGATGCCAACATCGGCTTCCCGAATGAAATGCCTGCCATCGACTTCGCCGGTAACGACGCCGACGGGCTCAATTGGTCGAGCATCACTCCCCGCCTGGGTGTTACTTACGCCCTCGGTGAGGAGCGCAAAACGCTGCTGCGCGGTAGCTTCTCGCAGTTCCCGGATGTCATGTCGCTGGGCAATATCAGCCGCACGAGTCCCTTGTCCGCGCAACTAGCGTACATCGTCTTCGTCGACGATCCGGGTGGTTTCCCGGGCTTCTACGATGACGGCGAGCAGTACGAGGTAGCGGCGGGATACTGGGGCTTCAACCCCAATGACCCGACAGCCCTGTCGTCATCCAACAAGAACGACCCGGGCATGGATGCACCGCTCACCAACGAGTTGATCCTTGGTGCCGAGCATGCCTTCCTGCCTGAGTTCGTGGTCAGCGGTACTCTCACCTGGCGTAAGGTCACGGATGTACAGGACTTCCAGCGGCTGTTCACACCTGTCGGCAACGACAACGCGACACCGCAGACGATTCCGGCCAGTGAGTACATCACGGACCCGACCCAACTCGACATCACGATTCCGGGCATTGGTGGACCTGCGGGGACCTACTCGTATAACACCTTTTCGGCGGATCCGTCGAAATGGAACTACACGGGTGGTCAGCTGTTCACCAACGGTGACCGTGAGATCGACTACCTCGGTGGCACCATCGGCTTCACGAAGCGACTGGCGAACCAGTGGATGATGCGTGGTTACGTCCAGTACAACTTCGACGAGACCTGGAGTGTGCCGACGAGCTACTTCAACAACAACGATCCCAACCGCGTGCTGCCTGGCGTGGCTGCTGGTGCCGTGATCGACGGCTCGACCTATGTCATTCAGTCGACTGGTTCCGGCCGCAACGAGTCCTGGCTGCAGTCCGAATGGGGTTGGAACTTGAATGGCATGTACCAGGTGGCGCCGGATCGCCCGTGGGGCTTCAACGTCGCCGCCAACATGACCGGCCGTCAGGGCTATCCGATTCCGTACTACCGGAACAGAACCGGCCTGGACGGAATTTCACGGTCGATTCAGGGTGCTCCGAGCATCGACGACTACCGAATGGAGGATCTGTTCTCCATGGATATGCGGCTCGAAAAAGAGTTCAGGACGACGGGTAACCTCGGCCTGACCTTCTCGATCGATGCCTTCAATATCTTCAACGACGGTGTCGTACTGGATCGCTTCCGCAACACCACCTCCAGCAACGTGGGGTGGATCAGTACCTCGCTGGCACCTCGGGTCTTCCGACTCGGTGTCCGCTTGAACTGGCGGTAAGTCCTAGTACTGCAGCACTTGTTTTTCCCGCCGGGGGCCTCGAGCCCCCGGCTTTTTTTTCTGCTAAACTCGGCCCGTCTTTGGCCGGCGGCACTCCCCCCGCTGGAGGCAGATCGTCGGCCCACATTCCATGAGGAGATCAGCATGCGACACGTTGCAACCCTGGTAGTGATAGCTCTACTTCTGGCTGTCGCGGCAACCCCTGTGCTGGCACAGGGCTGGGCCGGGCGAGGCCGCTTACAAGGCACCGTAAAGGACGAAAACGGCGAACCCATCGAAGGCGCCAGGATCACTCTCATCCGGGCCGGCGAGGGGCCCGAGCCCTTCTTCACCAACGCGAAGGGCAAGTGGAGTTTTCTTGGGCTGACCAACGGCATGTGGACCGTCAGCATCGAGTTTCCGGGCTATGTCCCTTCAGAGGGAACAGTGGGGGCGAATGAGTTCGGTAGATCCGCCACCGTCAATGTCACTCTGCGACCCATCCCGCCGGAAGTGCTGGCCGAGGCCGCAGCCGAGTTGTCGGTGGAGCTCCTCGAACAAGGGAATCAGCTCCTGCAGGAAGGCAAGACCACCGAGGCTCGGGCCGAGTATGAGAACGCGCTGGCCGAGCTCGACGTGGAGAATCACCCTCCCGTGCTGATGGGCATCGCCCGCACCTACTACCAGGAAGACAACCTGGAACAGGCCGAAGCAACCCTGAGGCGGATCGTGGAGATCGAGCCCGACAACATCGATGCTCTGAAGCTCCTGAGCAGCATGTTGGTGGCACAGGGGCGCCCAGACGAGGCAAAAGTCTTCATGGATCAGCTCCCGGAAGGCGAGCTACTCGACGCCGATGCCTATTTGAACGTCGGCATCGATCTCTACAACGACGGTAATCTGGACGAGGCGCTGGTGGAGTTCGAGAGAGTCGTCGGGAACTTCCCCGACCTCGCGGCCGCCTACTACTACCGAGGTCTGGTGCTGCTCAACAAGGGTGAGAACGATGCCGCAGCGGCCGATTTCGAGAAGCTCATCGAGCTCGCTCCCGACACGCCACGCGCGACCGAGGCCAGGGACTTCCTGGAGTATCTGCAGCAGGGTGAATAGGAGGACCGCAGCTCTTCCGAGCTGTCGCGCTCTTGGCCACCACGAAAACCGTTCGAAGTCGTTCCCTTCCGGCCCTGCGCTCGATCACCGAGCGCGGGCTGGTTGTTTGTTGGCTCGCGCTGTTGGGGCTCAGCCTTCTCTCCTGCGACCGGCAGGCGGCAGGGCCGTCGGCTGCATCGGGCACCCCCGTTATCCTGATCTCGATTGATACCCTGCGCTCCGACCGGCTCCCCGCCTACGGCTACGATCGGGTCGCGACGCCGGCGATCGACCGCCTGAGGGCCGACTCGATCCTCTTTCGCCAGGCCTATACACAAGTACCCCTTACCCTGCCGGCACACGTTTCCATGCTCACGGGCCTCTACCCGCCCGAGCACGGAGTGCGCGACAATGCCGGCTACCGCCTCAGGACCGAAGGCCTGCCATACCTTCCCAGGATGCTCGAGAAGCTCGGCTACCGCACGGGTGCTGCAGTGTCGGCCTTCGTTCTGCGAGCCACGGCGGGTCTCGATGCCGGATTCGACTTCTACGACGACCACCTGGTGATCGGCGCCAAGACGCTGCTCAGCGACGTCCAGCGCGACGGCCACGACACCCTCGCTGCGGCGCGAGACTGGCTTCAATCGGTGGCCGGCGAGCCCTTCTTCTTCTTCTTTCACATCTATGAGCCTCATGCTCCCCATGATCCTCCGGAGCCCTTCGCCTCACGCTACGAGTCGGCCTACGATGGCGAGGTGGCGGCCGCCGACGCGGTGATCGGCGCGCTCCTCGATGAGCTCCAAAAGCTCGACATCTACGACTCGTCCATCATCATCCTTACCTCCGACCACGGCGAGGGGCTGTACGACCATGGCGACTACGAGCATGGCCTGTTGCTCTATCGAGAGTCCCTGCAGATCCCGCTTCTTCTCAAATTGCCTTCTGCGGACAAGGGTGGAACCACGGTCGAGCGGGCCGTCGGCCTCATCGACGTCGTCCCGACAATCGCGGCTCTACTCGACATCGACATTCCCCAAGACCTGCCTGGCCGATCTCTGCTGGCCGGCGAGGATGAGGGAGAGCCTCGCCCCATCTACTCCGAGACCTTCTTCCCGCGGTTTCACTTCGGGTGGAGCGAGCTCTTCTCGGTTGTCGACCCGCCCTACCACTACATTCAGGGACCCGACCCGGAGCTCTACCATCTCGACCAGGATCCGGGAGAAACCAACAACATCCTGCGTGACGACCGCCGTGCTCTCGGCAGGATGCGCCAGCATCTCGACGCCTACGAGCAGAGTTTCGCTCCCCCTTCCGAGGAAGATGCCGAAACTCGCGCCCGGCTGGCCGCTCTGGGGTATCTGGGGTCGACCGTCGGCAGCGACAGCGGCGATCTCGCCGACCCCAAGAGCCAGCTGGCAACCGTCGAAGAGCTGAAGGTCGCATTCGAGGCCTACGCCCAGGGTAGCTACGAAGCGGCCGCGGAGGCCTTCCAGGCAGTGGCCGACAAACAACCGCAGCTGATCGATGCCTGGGAGCAGCTCGGCCACGCGCGTATGGCGATGGGACAGACACAGGCGGCTCTCGAAGCCTTCGAACGAGCCATGGAGCTATCAGGAGGTTCTCCGCCGGTAGCAGGCGCGATGGCTTCCGCGCTCCTCGGTCTGGGGCGACTCGACGAGGCAGCGCAGTACGCCGAGCTGGCGGTCGACGGTCACGAGCAGAGTCGCGACGTGCTGGCCCAGATTCGAATTCGCCAGGGTGACCTGGGCAGTGCTGCGCCGATCGTCGAGGAGGCTCTAGCCCGCCGTGGCTCCCGGCTGGGGCCACTCCTCACTGCCGCCGAGCTGCGCTTCAGCCAGAACCGCTTCAGGGAGGCGCTGGACCTCACCGATGAGCTTCTCTCGGAGTTCGGTGACCGGACCGACTGGCCGTCGATTCGTGGTGCGTACTACCTACGAGGCAGCTGCTTCGCCCGACTCGAAGAGCTCGACAAGGCCACCGAGGCCTACGCCAAGGAGACCGATCTGTTCCCTACAGAGCTGGACGCCTTCACCAGTCTTGCCGTGGTCTACACCATGCAGGGCGACTCGCAACAGGCTCGAGCCAGCCTCCAACGAATGGTCGAGGAGAATCCCACCGCGGTGGCCCATGCCAAGGCCGTCCAGACCCTCCGCCGTATCGGTCAACCGGCAGTCGCCAACAGCGTGTTACAGGATGCTCTTCGCCGTTGGCCGCAGGACCCAGCTCTTCGCGAGCTGGGTTGATCGACCCTCCCGACCGATCGAGCTGCGCGAGGGGCCACCTACTCCAGGGCTCGACCGGTGCCTTCCTTCAACTCCGTGTACTGCCCCACCGGCAGATCGGTGAACTCCTCGACCAGACCGCTCGGCCAGGAGACTCGCGCCGTGCCCGGCGAAGTCCGGTCGGCCAGCCCGAAGAGCAGTCGAGGGTCGCTCGCCGAGGCGTAGCTGCCATCGGTATGAACGCGGCGCCATAGCGTCGGCCCAGGCGGCTGCCTGAGCTCTACCCAGGCCCCTTGCATGTCGCGGGGCGTGCCCTTCCCCACCAGTCGAAGTCCCAGCCATTGACGATCGGAGCCAACCTGGTTGACCAGCAGGCGGGAGGGCTCCGAGTTGTTGAAGACCACGACGTCGGTGTCCCCATCGTTGTCGATGTCGCCGAAGGCCGCGCCCCGGCTCACCTCCTCCAGGAGGAAGGCTTCGCTTGCCTGGTCGCTCATGTCTTCGAAATGCCTGCCATCGAGGTTGCGAAACAGTTGATTCCTCTGCGCCAGGTTCTCCCGACTGCCATTGGAGAAGATCGTCACGGCGCCGCTCACCGTCATGATGTCGAGCAGACCGTCGTTGTCGTAGTCGAAAAGGTGGGTCCCGAAGCTGGTGAAATTCCAGCTCGGTGTCGCCAGGCCGCTGACTTGCGTCACATCGTCGAACATCGCTGTGCCGTCGTTGATGTAGAGAGTATTGGTCTCCCGCGCGTAGTGGGTCAGAAAGATGTCTTCGTCGCCATCGTTGTCCACATCGGCGACATCGATGCCCATGGAAGCCTCTCGCTGGCCTTCCGAGTTGACCGCACAACCGGCCAGCAGGGTGTCGTCACGAAAGGTGCCGTCCCGATTGTTCATGAACAGCAGATTGGACATGCCGTCGTTGGCGACGTAGAGATCGGGCCAGCCATCGAGGTCGAAGTCGGCCGAAGCGACACCCAGGCCTGTCCTCGGCTCGACTCGGATGCCGGCCTGGATCGAGACATCCTCGAAAGTTCCATCGCCGCGATTGCGAAACAAACGATCATCACCCGAAGGATAGGCATCCGGATCGCAGTAGTCGGCGGCGCCCATCGGGTTCAGGCAGTGGCGCCGCTTTTCGACGCTGAAGTCCACATAGTTCGTGACGTAGAGATCCAGCCACCCATCGCGATCGAAGTCCACAAAGCTGGCGCTGACACTCCAACCCTTGTCATCGCTTCCCGAAACCTCGGTGACATCGGCGAACGTGCCGTCCCCATTGTTGCGAAGCAGCTGATTCGAGCCGAAGTTCGTCACATAGAGGTCGGTCCAGCCATCGTTGTCGTAGTCCCCGGTCGCCACACCAAAGCCGTACTCGGATCGAGTCAGGCCCGCTTTCTCCGTCACGTCGGTGAAGTGCAGCGACCGACGCCCCTGGGGATCGACCTCCAGGTCATTGCGATACAGCCGGTCGGTCAAGGGGATTGGATGCTGCGGGGGAATCTCGGCGTCTTCGACGCCTTTGCCCGGCGCCAGCATCGTGCCCTGCACCGCGTAGAGATCGAGATCCCCATCGGCGTCGAAGTCGATCAATCCGCCCCCCGAACCCATGATCTCGAGGAAGTAGATCTCGCCCGACGCACCGTTGAACAGGTGAAAATCAAACCCGGCAGGAAGACTTGCATCCGAGAAGATGAAACCGGGACTCGCATCTCCTGTCGAATCGTCCGGTGACGGAGTCTGGGCGTGAAGATGCTCCAGAGGCACCAAGGCGAAACAGGCGAGCAGGGTGAGTCTCAGCAGGCGCCAACGCCTGATGGCAATGCGCCAGGTCGACACCTCCCGAGCGCCTCTCTGCGGGCTCATCAGCCTCCCCCGGCCCGCTGCCGGTACAGCGCCAGGTCGGATCGCATGCGCTGCAGCTGTTCCTGGGGCCAACCAGCCGCTTCGGCCTGGCGCAGAACTCTGGCCTGCCACTCCGCCGCCTCTGCAGAGCGGCCAGACGCGCCGAGGGCCGCCGCGACCATGGCACCGTTCTGGACCGACGGGTCGATCTCGTGCAGTCGGGTGGCCAAGGGTACCGCGGCCGCCGCGTCACGGGTCTCCGGATCGGGGCTGGCGAGCAGCAACTGCACCATGGCAGCCATGAGCAGCTTGCTCTCCACGACCTCATCCAGTCCATCCTGTAGGACTTGCCGAGAATCCGCGAACTGCCCGCGGCCTGCCAAGGTCTGTGCCAATGCGAGGTAGCTCTTCTCATCCTGCGGGTCGATCTCGAGGACCTGCCGCAGCTGCTCTTCCGCCTCTGCCTGCCTGCCGAGTCGGCCCAGCGAGACGGCCCGGTTGAACTGAGCGTCCCTGAGCTCAGGCGCTTGTTCGATTGCCGCCTCGTAGTATTGGAGCGCTGCCTCGTCATCGCCGGCCAGTTGCTTCAGCCCGCCGATCTCGAAATTCAGAATCGCTCTCGAGTTGTCGTCGTCGGCGCTTACGAGGAGGCCTTCGAGCCTCGTGATGGCGGCACCGAACTTGCCTTGACGGGCCTCGAGCGCTGCTAAGTCGAGTGTCGCTTCGAGCGCTTCCGGTTGTGCCGCGACGATCGACTCGAGGTCCAACTTGGCCTCGGTCTCTCTGCCCACTGCAGCCAGGGCTCGAGCGCGCATCAATCTGGCTCCAGGATCAGTCGAATCGATCTCGAGGGTCGCATCGAGGTGCTCGAGCGCCTCCTCGTAGCGTTGCTGGTGCAGCAGAACGGATGCCAGTCCCCTTCTCGCCTCCACGAGGCCCGGAGTCAGTTCGACCGCTCGACGGAACATATCGATCGCCTCGTCGCTGACGCCATCTCTAGTGACCAGAGCCTTCGCCAGCTGCACACGGACCATCCCATCACTCGGCAGCAAGGAGGCAGCCAGCCGAAACTCTTCGATGGCTGAATCCAGATCGCCACTCTTCTCCAGAGCGTCGGCCAGAATCTGGTGGTTGACACCATTGGTCGGATCCTCATTCACCGCCTTGCGGTACTCGGCAACGGCCGCCTCCCAACGACCTGTGGATTGGGCCTCGAGACCGGCAAAGAGATGACTGCGCGAAAAATCGCTTTTCAACGAGTCCATCAAGGGGTCCGGGAAAGAGAGGCTGCCCGAAGCCTGCTTTGACAGGTGCTCCCGCGCCGCGTCCATGTCACCCAGCTTGCGATAGGCGAGTCCCATCTGTTGATGGATCTCGGCCGCTTCAGGCTGCAGCTCCAGGGCCGCTTTGTAGAGCTCCAGGGCGGCCGCGTCGTCACCCCGCAGACCGGCGCTCCGCCCCAGACCATACAGCGCCAGGGCCGCGAAACCGTCGCTGCCCGTCGCCTTCTCGAAGTACTCTGGCGCCTGCTCCGGCCGATCCGACAGCAAGGCCAGCTGCCCGAGGCGTACATTGATCGCCGCGTTGTCTGGTTGCAGCTGATGTGCTATCACCAGCTGATCCGTGGCCTCTTCGAGTCGCCGCTGATCCTGGTAGTAGGCACCCAGATAGTAGGGCCAACGGGAGTCCTCGGGATCCAGTCGCTGCGCATTCTTCAGCGCCGGCTCGATCACCGCCGATGTCTCATAGTAGAGGGCCGCGCGACCCAGCTCACCATAGGCCTCGGCAAGCTGAGACGCGGTCGTGCCACTGTTCGCCTCCAGCTGATCGATCGCCTGACGCAGTTGCGGAAAGACCTCCTGCACACCGGATTCCACGTCTTCGGTGAGCTCGACATCTGGTATCGGCAACAGATCGGGTAGCTGAGCGGCAGCGGACGACGTCAGGCCCAAGGCGAGCCCCAGGACAGCGAGAGCCAGCAAACCAGCTCGATTGGTGAATGAGATTTCGATTCGTCTATGCATGGTCATTCCCACGACTCACAGGGGCTCCCGCACCGTGAGATAACTCTCGAGAGGAGGTTGAAGAATCCGCTGCACCTTACCGGATTGCCAGAGGATCTCGACTTCGTGAATCTCCGCCTTCTCGTCGAAGCCGAAGAGGACGCGGATGTCCGACGAGGACTGGTAGCTGCTGCCGGCGATCACCCAGCGTTTCTGAACGCCCTGGCTCGTTGTGAGTGTTGCCACCGCGCCAACACCTTCGCTGTTGGCCGTGTTACTCCACAGACGCAGACCCAGCCAGCTGCCGGCCTGCGTGTCGTTGCGAAGCAGGGAAAAGGCCCGGCCGCTGCGTTGGATTCCGATGTCCGGGTCGCCGTCGTTGTCATAGTCGGCGTAGGCCACGCCACGCGAGACCGAGGGGAGCTTATTCGGCAGCGGGCAGTCGGGCTCGGCGAAATTTCCTTTGCCGTCGCCGAGCAGCAGGACATCCGGCTGCTCGTAGAAGACGTTGGCGCGTGGCGAGATCTCGACGGTGTGCCCGGTACCGTTGAAGAAGTCCATATGGCCGTCACGGTTGAAGTCGGCCATGACGAGGCCGAACCCGACGTAGTTGAACGAAGCGGCGCCGAAACCGCTGGCAGCGGAGGTATCTTCGAAGAAGAGGTCCCCCTGATTGGTGTAGAGGGTGTTGGTCTGGACGTCGAAGTTGGCCACCGCCATGTCGGCATCACCGTCGCCATCCACATCGCCGATCGCCACTCCCATTCCCGCCTCGGGCATCCCGTCACGGCTCACCGCCACCCCCGACATCAACGACAGGTCCTCGAAGGTTCCATCACCTTTGTTGACGAACAGAAGGTTGAAGGTCATGTCGTTGGCAACGTAGACATCGGGCCAGTTGTCGCCATTGAGATCGACGAACAGCACACCCAGCCCCTTGCCGTTGGCAGTCTCGAAGCCCGCCTCCAGAGTCTCGTCCTTGAACACCGCACCACCCTGGTTGCGGAAGAAGATGTCCATCTTGGGCTCGAATGGTGACGGACCACAGTACCAACGCTCACCTGTCGAGGGGTGGAGGCAAAAGGGCTCGTGCTCGGGATCGTGCTCCACATAGATCACCAGATAGAGATCCAGATCGCCGTCCCGATCGGCGTCGCCGAGAGCCGCACCGGAGCTCCAACCGTTGGCGCCCTCGACATCCACACCCGACTCGGCCGTGCGGTCTTCGAAAGTCCCATCACCACGATTCATCAGCAAGCGATCGACGCCCCAGTTGGCGAGGAAGATATCCGGCATCCGATCACCGTCGAAGTCGGCACCGAGGACTCCCTGTCCATAGCTCCGCTCGCCGGAGCCCGTGCGCCCAGTGACGTTCTCGAAGCGCCCGTCGCCGGTGTTGCGAAACATCTGGTTGGTGGCCGCGTCGCTGCCCTCCGCGGTCGGAGGAAAGGGGCCCGACTGGACGAGATAGCAGTCCAACCAACCATCACCGTCGTAGTCGAACCAGGCTAGTCCGGAGCCCATCGTCTCGGGGTTGTAGAAGTTCCCCGTCTCGCCCCGAGCGTGCACGAAGTGGATGCCGACGTCCTCTGCCGCCTCGGCCATCGCGGTCCCACGGCACGAGTCCTGTTGGGCGACGGCCGTCACCGCCGAGCCGAGCAGCAGACCAGCCAAGGTCAGGCCGAGCCACGACCAAGGGCGCCTGGAGGTCGGCTTTCTCATTGGCCCTGGGCCATTTCCATGCGAATGCTGGCCAACATCTGGCGCACATCCTGACGGCTGGGATCGAAGGCAACGGCGCGCTGCAGGCTCTCCACCGCATCGTCCAGCCTGCCTGCGGCCCGGTAGGCCTGTGCTTTCGCCAGATCCACTTCGACAGTCTCTTCGAGACTCTCGAGATGGGCGATGGCCGCCTCGACTTGTCCCTGTCGCAGCATCAATCCGGCCCGATCGACCTCACCTTCTTCGATCTCGGCCATCCGGTTGCCTTCCTCTGCGGCAAGAATGAGCTGGTTGTAGATCTCGAACTCCGCTTTGCTGCCCTCACGATCGCCCTGACGGGCCAGCAACATCGCCAGTCCGTAGTGCGCCTTGTTCAGCTTGGGAGCGAGAAGAACCACGCGGCGATAAGTAGCAATGGCCTCTTCGGCCTGGTTCGAGCCTCGCAGAGCCTCGGCTAGATCGAAGAGCGTGCCCACATCTCGGGGGTTCTTCTGGGCCGCCTCCTGCAGCAACTGTGCTGCATCTTCGAACTGGCCTTGCCATAGGAGCAGCCGGCCCAACTGTGACAGTGGCATGAAGGCTCGGTCCGTGGCTTCGATCGCTTGCCGGTAGACCGGCTCGGCTTCCGCCATGCGGCCACTCTCCCAGAGGATGGCACCGAGATAGACCAGGACCGAGGGGTCCTCCGAGCCCAGCTCGATGGACCGACGCAGCGGCGCCTCGGCGGCTTCGAAGTCACGATTCTGAGTGTGGGCCTTGCCCAGGAGAAACTGCAGCTCGGCATCGTCCGGACGCATTTCGGCGGCTTTGTTCAGCACCAGGACCGCCTTCTTGGGCTCGTCCGCGCCCAGGAAACGGTTGCTACTGCTCACCAGCGTCGCCAACGCCTCCTCCTCAGCCCCTCGGGAGACCTGCAGATCCGCCAGTTCGAGATAGATCTCCGGCTGCTCGGGATGCGCCATCAAGCGCCGACGTACCTCGAGCTCCGCTTGCATCGAGCTCTGGGCATCGGACGAGGCTGCTGCCTGAGTCGAAGCTATGGCCGGCCCGAACAATGGCGCCACCAGCACGCCTGCCAGAAATGGGACGAGGAGCCGTCGAGGTCTATTGCCAGAAGCCAGGGCGGACCCTGGGGCCGATCCATGCAAGAGATTCCTGGTCATCTTCGAGCTTCCTGGAGGTTGTCGACACTTGTATATACTGTGGGAAGTGCGGCTAAAAGAACTCCTTGACCGCTCAATCGTGCGAGCAGTTCGGTCCATACTTCCGCTCCGACCGTAATTCTAACCCGTATTGCCTGGCGCGAACGGGTGACCCTTCCCAACCAGAATCGAGACGACTATGAGACATTCGATCCACCTCTCACTGCTACTGCTTGTTCTTCTACCGCTTGCCGCGGCTGGCCAGCAGGAACCGACCGCGGCCGACGAGACTCTCAATCGGGTGTTGAAACATCTCGAATCGGGTGAGCTCGACCCAGCGATCACCGAGCTGGAAGAGGCCCTTGCCCAGGGTGAGAAGGACTCCCGAGTCTCGCAAACCCTTGGGGCGCTCTATCTCGAAGCTGACCGAGCCGCCGATGCCGTGACCATTCTGACGCCCCTGGCCGACTCACCAGAGGCCGAGCCTGCAGTGCTTTACAACGCCGGACGTGCGGCGGCTGGAGTGGGTGATCTCGACAAGGCGAAGGGATATCTGGAGCGATCGCTAGCGATGACGCCGGTCAGCCCTGCCGCTCGGGAATTGGGATTCGTCCGGCTGCGCCAAGGCAACCTGATGGACGCCTTCCTGCTCCTGCGCCCATGGAGCAGGCTTCACCCCGAGGATACCGGTGCCCTGCTTGCCGCAACCTCCTGTGCAGTGGCTCTCGGGCGGGCCTCCGATGCCGAAGACGTGCTGATGACCCTGCCCCTGGATCTGCCGGCCGCCAATATTCTCCGCGGTCGTGTCGGGCTGCTGAACGAGGATGGCTGGGGTGCTCTCGCCGTGATCCAGCCGCTGTCGGAAAGTCCGCCAGACGGCCTCGAGCCCCAGGTGCTGAGTGTCCTGGCAGAGAGCTATCTCTTGGTGGGTCAGCCTGAATCCGCGCTCCAGGCACTCGAAGGAAAAGCCGGCACCGATCCCGACCTCGTACGACTTCAAGCCCGTGCCCAGGCCGCGATGGGGCAGCAAGACGCAGCAATTCAGACGTTGCAACCGGTAGCCGAGAGCCTCCAATCCAGCATCGGACCAGACTCACCGGACTCCGACCGGATTCTGGCGGCCGAGGTCACCGCGGACTACGGCCAGATGCTGAGCCAGGCGGGACGGAGCTCCGATGCCCTGCCGCCTCTCGAATATGCGACGGCTGTCGATCCCAGCAATCCGGAAGCCTGGGAGTGGTTGAGCGCAGCGCTGGCGGCGGAGGGACGGGACGAGGAGAGTCGAACGGCGCTTCAGGTCAGCCAGATTCTCAGAGGTACCGACCCGGAAGGTGCCGCTCTGTCGCTGGGCACGCTGGCCAACGACCCCACCGGGGCTCGATTGCGCTGGGCCATGCACCTGTCGAGCGGTGGCAACCGCGAGGCCGCTCTGAGAACTGTGCGACAAGAGGCAATCCTGGCACCAGGGGACCCCCGGCCCATGCTTTTCGAAGCGCGACTGCTGTCGGAGATGGGCCGCCTCCAGGAAGCCCTGGATGTCGCGGAATCCGCAGTGCAGCTGGCCCCCGACATCGCCGATTCCTACTACATGCGAGGGGTGGTTCGGCTCGACATCGGACTGAGTGGCCCGGCCGAGGAAGATCTACGCAAGACCATCACCATGGCACCGCAGCACACCGCTGCCATGAACGACCTCGCGGTGCTGTTGATGGCCAAAGACGAGAACGAAGAGGCCAAGCTCCTCCTGGAGCAGGTTCTGATGCTGCAGCCCGACGATCCGCTCGCCGCCAAGAACCTGGCGGCGCTGAGCGAGCCGACAACCGACTGAGGCTGGACATCAGTCCTTCCACGGCTCCCTGCAGGCTTGCCCGCTCTGGTACTGCTCCAGGCGGAGGCGCGCTGCAGAGGCCTGTCCGGGGCCTCCGCCTTCAGGCAACAGCTCCAGAGCCCTCTCCTGCCACTGGATGGCGGTGTCGAAATCGCCCGATTCCGCCCAGGCCATCGCCAGGGTTTCGGCGTGGTCGGCGCTGACAGCCAGTCCGAAGACCTCCTTCGCCAATACCAGGGCTCGATCTCCATCACGAACTGACTCGTCCGGGACCGTGGCCAGCAGGCGGGCCAACAGATGCCGCAGGGGAAGGCTCTGCGGCAGAATCTCGAGATCCTCTTCCAGTTCGTCGGTCGCCAGCTGGTAGTTGCCTGCCAGCAGCAGGGCCATGGCCCTGCTGAATCGGGCTATCTCATTCGTTGCATCGACTTCGACCACCCGCTCGAAACTCTCGGCGGCCGCCTCGAAGGCCCCTTGCTGGGCCTGTAGCGCACCGGCGGCGGTGTTGGCAGCGCTCAACTTCGGATTGAGCTCGCCAGCGGTCAGGAAGTGATCGATCGCCGACGCTGTTGCTCCTTCACCCTGGTCCAGTAGACCGAGCTGGAAATGCGCCTCGGCCTCGAGCGCCGGTTCGCGGGAGATGGACAGGGCCCGGTCCAACTCTGCGCGGGCCGCATCGACCTGCCCCACGGGCCCCAGAATGGCCGCCAGGCTCAGGGCGACTCCGGCATCGTCAGGATTCTCGGCGCGCAGTGCCTGTAGCTCTTCGACCGCCTCCCGAGCCTTTCCGGCCCGGCCCATTGCCATGGCCCACTGCAAACGCGCCTCCCGATCCTGGGGATCGATCTCGCGGGCTCTTTGGAAGTGGGCCGCGGATTCTTCGAAGCGCTCGAGCTCGCTGAGCGTTGTACCCAGATTGTAGTGAGCGTCGCGAAAGTCCGGATCGATGTCGAGCGCTCGTTCAAAGTGCTGGATCGCTTCGTCGAAGCGTTGGGCTTGCAGCAGGGCCTGACCGAGATTGTATTGGGCGAGCTTCTCCTCGGGATCCCTGGCTACCGCCTCGCTGAAGTCGTCGATCGCCTGTCCGAGTCGCCCTGCCTTGAGAGCTTCGTTACCCAGCTTGATGTAGAACCGGCTGCCCTGAATCAGGCCAGACAGACGAAAGACGAGTGGATCGGGGAACATCACCGGGTCGTGCTCGTTGAGTTGCAGGTGATAGCGCGCCCGATCGAGATCTCCCAGCTCGCGATAGGCCAGACCGAGCTGCTGATGAATGGTCGTTGCTTTCGGCTGCAGCTCCAGAGCCCTTTCGAGGTGCTGGATCGCCATTTGCGGGTCGCCACGCCGGAGGGCGACCATTCCAAGGCCGTGGTGAGCAGCTGCGAGATCGGACTTGATCTCGAGCGCGGCGAGAAACTCCTGTTCTGCTCTGTCGAGGTCACCGTGATCGAACTCGAGGAGGCCCAGGCGCATGTGAGCAGGGATACTCTGAGGGCGCAGAGGAACCGCCTGCTCGAGGCTGTCGATAGCCTTCGCGGCCTCACCCTGGCGGCTGTAGACGACGCCTATGTAGTAGTGCCAACGGAAGTCTCTGGGAGCGAGCGTCCGCGCATTGATGAAACAGGCCTGCGCGGCTTCGTAGACCTCATAGAGGAAGTACAGCTGCCCTGTCTTGCCGAAGGACTCCATCAGCTCCAGGCGTGGCACGTCGGTTCTGGAGACGAGCCCGTCGAGGCTGGCCCGCTGCTCCAGCAACTGGTCCTGGATCGCCTGTTCGAACTTGTCCAGGGCCGGTACCGGGACCTCGATCAGGGCATCGAAGGCATCGGGTTCTTGGCTCCACAGAGCACCAGAACAGGCCAGCACCTGAACGACGACGGCCGCTATGAGCCAACGGTGAGCACCCCATCGTCCCCGTGAGGCTCGGCTGAGAGCGCCGTAATTCACTTGTGATCTCCTTTGTCCATGATCGTGATGTAGTGGTTCGGCGGCAAGCCAGGGAACTCTTGGACCCGCCCCCCTGGCCAGCGGACTCGCAGCCGCACGGGTCCGTTCGCCGCATCGAGGCCGAGCAGCACCCGAGGCTCACCCGCCGAAGCATAGCTGCCATCGGTGCCATTGCGACGCCAAATCTCGAATCCGTCGGAGCGCACGGCCTCGACCTTCACACCCGGCGGCTGGTGATGCGATGGACTGACGAAGCGCAGACCCATCCAATTGACGCTGTTGCCCGCCTCGTTGCGAAACACTCGAGCGCGACCGCCATTGTTGGCGACCAGGAGGTCGGAATCGCCATCATTCTCCAGGTCGCCGAAGACCACTCCGCGCCCCACTTCCGAGAACACGAAAGCTCCGGCCTCCTGGGTCACCTCGGCGAAGCGACCCTTCCCGAGGCCGTGATAGAGCGTATCGGGCTGGTGAATCGGAAAGATGTCCCCTGCCCGCGCCAGGTGCTCGATCTCATGCACGGCACCGTTGGCAATGAACAAGTCGAGCCAGCCATCGTTGTCGAAGTCGAAAAGAGCGGTTCCGAAGCCTGTGTACTTGAAGCTCGGCAACGCCAACCCACTGTCGCGTGTGGTCTCGCTGAACATGCCGCTGCCGTCGTTGAGATAGAGGGTATTCGTCTCCTCGACAATGTGCGACATGAACAGATCGTAGCTGCCATCGCCGTTGATGTCGCCGGCCACGACACCCATGCTGCCTTCGGGCATTCCCATGTCATTGACAGCGCAGCCGGCCAGCAGCCCATCGTTGATGAAGGTTCCGTCGCGCTGGTTCATCCATAGCTGGTTGGGGGACGCATCGTTGGCGACGTAGATGTCCGGCCAGCCGTCGTCGTTGAAGTCGGCGCTCACCACGCCGAGACCGGCGCCGTACTCGCTGCTCACTCCCGCTGAACGGGTCGCAGTTTCGAAACGACCGTTGCCCCGATTGCGAAAGAGGCTGTCCGGCACCGGCTCGAAGGCCCATGGAGCGCAGTAATCCCGCGCCCCACCCATGCCCGTGCAGGCCTTGCGTCTCGCCAGGGTCCAATCGACATAGTTGGCGACGAACAGGTCCAACCACCCGTCTCGATCGAAGTCGAGGAACGTCGACGAAGCGCTGTAACGAGGATCATCGGTTCCTGTCTCCTCGGTCGCGTCGCCAAACGTCCCGTCGCCGGTGTTTCTCAGCATCTGGTTGGACCCCCAGTTGTTGAGGTAGAGGTCCGTCCAGCCATCGTTGTCGTAGTCACCGCTGGCGACACCGATGCCGTAGCCATGGGCCGCCAGACCGATCTGCTCCGTGACGTCGACAAAATGGGCCTGCAACTCTCCATCCACTCCCCTTGTCAGGTCATTCCGATAGAGCCGATCCGTGAAGGGCTGCGGGTATTTGGGCGGTATGGTGGCGTCTTCCACCGACTTGCCTTCACCGAGCATGTGACCCTGCAGGAAGTAGACATCGAGGTCGCCATCGTTGTCGTAGTCCAGGATCGCCAGTCCCTGGCCCATCATCTCCACGAAGTAGAGCTCACCCGACATGCCGTTGAAGTGGACGAAGTCGAGCCCGATCTCGGCTGACACTTCGGCAAAACGGGGCTGCCCCGCAACCACGGGAAGCGTCGAGATCATCGCAGCCACGAGAGTCAGCACGAGATATCGCCCATGCCTCTCACTTGCCGTGCTTGCCATCGGTTCTTTCCAGGATCACTCAGTAACGGATGCCTCGGCTGGAGAGTACGGGATCGGTTCGCAGCGATCAAGCGCCAGCGGCTGGACCGAGGTTTCTTTCTGCACTACGATCCCAGCATGTTCTCCGCGGCAACACAGCGGTCAATGTGGCGCCAACTGGTGGCTCTCATGGCCCTGACAACGCTCTACTTCGGCTCCAGCTGCAGTCGACAACCGGAGTCGGAAGGCTCCAGCTCGGCTGCCGATCTTGGAGTCTGGCGAGCTGTCCCTGCTCCTGGTCACGATCGACACCCTTCGACCCGACCGGCTGGAGCCTTACGGTGCCATCGACGTAGAGACTCCGACCCTGGCCCGTCTGGCGGCGAGCGGCATCGTCTTCGATCGCGCCTATGCCGTCGCCCCCATCACCCTGCCCTCTCATGCTTCGATCCTGACGGGCCTCTACCCTCCGCAGCACGGGGTGCGAAACAACGGCATCAACCGACTCGAGGCAGACTTCGAGACCATGGCCGAGATCCTCGGAGGCGAGGGCTTCAGGACTGCAGCCTTCGTTGGCGCGGCCGTCCTTGGCAGCTCCTACGGCTTGGCCCAGGGCTTCGAGGCTTATGACGATCAGATCGGCGGTGGGTCCAACGCGACCTCCCGCTGGGGCATCTCGGATCGACCGGCCGCAGTAGTCGTCGAATCGACAAGAGAATGGTTCGACGGGCTCGGGGCCGACGAGAGGTTCTTCGCCTGGGTGCACCTCTTCGACCCCCATGCCCCCTACTCACCTCCGTCTCCGTTCGCCGAGCGCTACGGACCCCGGCCCTACGACGGCGAGGTGGCCTATGTCGACGCGCAGATCGGACGACTCCTGGAGCATCCGCGCCTTGGCGGCAACGTGGTCATCGCCGTCGTCGGCGACCATGGAGAGAGCCTGGACGAGCACGGTGAGGGGACACATGGCATCCTGGTCTACGATTCGACCTTGCTGATTCCCTGGATCCTGACTGTCCCCGGAGGGCCGCAAGGACTTCGAGACGAGACGCCCGTCAGCCAGATCGACATTCTCCCGACTCTCCTCGACTTCCTGGGGGTCGATCCACGACCGCAGGCCACGGGACGCAGTCTTCGACCCAAGTTGACTGCGGCAGGCGAGGTATCGACGGACCCCCTCTATGCGGAGAGCTATCAGGGCTATAGCGCCTATGGCTGGGCCCGACTGCACAGCCTGCTGCGCTGGCCGTGGAAGCTCATCCAAACGACAACTCCCGAGCTCTACAACCTCGAAAAGGACCCAGGAGAAGCCATCAATCTGGCCGCGCGGGAGCCTGACATGGTGGCTGCCCTGGCAGCGGAGCTAGCCAACTTCATCGTCGAGAGTGAACAGCAGATCGAGCTCGATACCGAGACCGCTGAGGCACTGCGCAGCCTCGGCTACATGGCGGCCACCCAGCCCAGGGCACTCGAGAACCTCCAGCGTCCCGATCCAAGCGAGATGATTGGCCTGCACAACGATCTGCTCGACTTCTTCGATCGGGGGCCCCACTCTGCGGCCGAAACCGTTGCCGAGCTAGAGCGAGTTCTACGCCTCGACCCGGATAATCTGACCGCTCTTCGTGAGCTGCCGCAGGCCCTGGCCGACGCCGGTCGATACGAGGAAATCGAGCCGGTGATCCAGAGGCTCCTGGCTCTGGATGCCAATCCGGCCTCGATTCTCCTGCTCTACGCGACGATCGAGCACCAGCAAGGCAACAGGACCGAGGCACTCGAGCTGACCGAGAAGGCACTGGAGATCGATCCCGACTTGACGAAGGCATGGATGGAGCGGACCATCCTACTGCTGCAGCTCGGAGATCTCGATCGAGCCCGGGCGGTGGTTGAGGAAGCGCTACAACAATCGCCCGCCGAGCCCTGGATCAACATCTACTACGCCCGACTCGCAGAGATGGTGGACGCGGAGACTGAGAGCGCCATCCACCGCCTGCAGGGAGCCCTCGACCAAGATCCGACAATCCTCGAGGGCCACCTTTTCCTCGCCGAGGCCGAGGAGACCTCAGAGGAATTCCAGGCCGCCGCCAACACCCTACGGGCGGCCCTCGAACGCTGGCCGAACGACCTCGAGCTTCATTCCAGGCTCGGTCTTCTAGCAATACGACTTCGCGACGCCGACGCTGCGGAGGCCCACCTGAGCCGCGCGCTGAGCCTGTCCGAGGACCCCAGGCCAGACCTCCAAGCCGCCCTCGACTTCGCACGGTCGCAAAAGAGCGGTGCAGCGCCACCCACGGCCGCAGCGCCAAGCCCGGCAGTTCAGCAGGCCGCAGGTCACTTGCAGGCCGGCCGCCTCGACGAAGCGCAGGCCGAGCTCGATGGTCTACTCATGACCGAGCCTCGAAATACGGCTGCCTTGTCCCTGCTGGCGGCCATCCAAATTCAGCGGCAGGATCTAGCTGGGGCGGAAGAACGGCTGCGGCAGGTTGTCGAGATCGACCCTCTACAGGCGAACACCTGGAGCGATTTGGGGCTGATCGTCGAGCAGCAGGGTCGCGTCGCCGAGGCTCGCCAGCACTATGAGAAGGCCCTGCAGGTCGATCCCGGCCTCTGGCAAGCCATGGTGAACCTGGGCATCTCGGCGGGAAGGCAGCAGGACTGGCAGCAGGCGGCCGACTACCTGGAAGAGGCCCTGCGCATCGCCCCTGAGCAGCACGACCTCCATCTGGAGCTGGCGGATCTGTATGCGGGACCACTCGATCGCCCCGACGCGGCGAAGGACCATTTGAGCGCTTTTCTGAGCGCCGCCCCAGGCGACCCACGAGCCAACCTCGTTCGCCAACGACTGAGCCAGTTGGCCGACAGCTAGCCAGCCAGCAGCTCTTTGATCTTCTCGATCGCGTTCTCGACCGGGACGAGGATCTTCTCGCCGTCGCGGCGCCGGGAAAGCTCCACCTGCCCCTCGGCCAGGCTCTTGGCGCCGACAACCAAGCGCACCGGAATGCCGATGAGGTCGGCGTCCTTGAACTTGACTCCCGGTCGCTCGTCGCGGTCATCGTAGAGCACCTCGATGCCCTGCTCGTCGAGCTGACCGTAGAGACGGTCGGCCGTCTCCACCACCTGCTCGTCCCTCGAGCTCAGACCCATCACCAGGACTTCGAACGGTGCCAACGGCAGCGGCCAGATGATGCCGTTCTCGTCGTGATTCTGCTCGATGGCCGCCGCCACGGTGCGGCCGATACCGAGCCCATAGCACCCCATGGTCATGGGATGCGAGGCCCCCTGGTCGTCCAGATAGGTGCAGTGCATGGCTTCCGAGTACTTCGTACCCAGCTTGAAAATGTGACCGACCTCGATTCCGCGGTGCAACTCGAGGGTGCCATCGCACCGTGGGCAGCCGTCGCCTCCGGTGACCAGCAACAGATCGGTCCATTCGCTCAGATCGACATCGCGACCCCAGTTGACGCCGGTGAAGTGGGCATCGGCTTTGTTGGCTCCAACGACGAAATTGGTGGATTCCCGGATCGACTCGTCGGCGACGATTCGAACCGCTGGCGGCAGACCGACCGGCCCGGCGAAACCGACCGGCGCACCGGTGACTCTCTCGACGAGCTCGTCACCAGCCATCTTCAGGTGTTGGGCACCCAGGAAGCTCGCCAGCTTCGCCTCGTTGAGGTCCCGGTCCCCCCGGACAAGAGCCAGGACAGGGCCCTCCTCCGTTTCATAAACCAGGGTCTTCACCAAGCGCTCGGCTCCGACCTCCAGGAGCCCCGTCACGTCGGCAATGGTCGTTGCTGCCGGGGTCGAAACCTCCAGCAGATCTTCGGGGTCCCCGCCAGAGGAGTCTGAAGTCAACGGGCGCGCTTCGGCCTTCTCCACGTTGGCGGCGTATCCGCAGCTCGCGCAGCTGACCACCGCGTCCTCGCCGGTGTCGGCAAGCACCATGAACTCGTGCGACGCCGAGCCGCCGATGGCGCCGCTCAGGGCCTCGACCATGGAGTACTCCAGTTTGCAGTCCTCGAACACCTTGCAGTAGGCCTGCCGCATCGCCTCGTAGGTTTCGTCCAGGCTGTCGGCGCCGGCATGGAAGGAGTAGGCGTCCTTCATGAAGAACTCCCGGGCTCGCATGAGGCCGAACCGCGGGCGAATCTCGTCACGAAACTTGTCCTGAATCTGGTAGAGGTTGAAGGGCAACTGCCGATAGCTCTTCACATCGTGGCGCACCGCATCGGTCACCACTTCCTCATGCGTCGGACCCAAACAGAAGTCGCGCTGATTGCGGTCCTTCATCTTCAAGAGCAGATCGCCGAAAACGTCCCAACGCTCCGTCTCCTTCCAGAGCTCGGCCGGGTGGACTGCCGGCATCAGCAGCTCCACGGCGCCGGCCGCGTCCATTTCGCGGCGCACGATGTCCATCATCTTGCGGATGCTCCGCCATCCGAGCGGCAGATAGGTGTAGATGCCTGCAGCCGCCTTGCGGATCATCCCGGCTCGCACCATGAGCTGGTGACTGACGACTTCGGCGTCGTTCGGCACCTCTCTGGTGGTAAACAGATAGAACTTGCTCCAGCGCATCGACGACTCTCTCTTTCTTTCAGGCGTGGGGACTACTTCTTGGCTCGACCCTGCTGCACTCTGTCCAAAAGACGATTGCTGGTCTTCAGACACTCCATCATCTTCTGCTCGACCGATGTCTCAGCCCCCTCCAGACTCCTGGCTTCAGCCAGGACGGTACGGGCTCTCTCCTCGGCTCCCGAGGCCAGCAACGCCATTCCCAAATGGGTCAGGGTGGTGACCGACGTTTCCAGACGGCTCGAGCGGTCGAGAAAGTCGATCGCCTGATCGAACTCCTTCCTCTTGTAGTGGACCCAGCCCAGCGCGGCCAAGGGGAACTGCCGCAGCTCTTCTGGTGCCAGCTCCAGAGAGCGCTGGGCGAACTCCAGCGCCTTGTCCAGGTCCTCCTCCATCTCGGCCATGTTGTAGGCCATCTCGTAGTAGGCGATGGTGCGCGAAAAGTCGGAGGTGCCCTCGTCGAGAAGACGTTGGCCTATGCGGTTGCCTTCCCTGTAGCGGCCTTCGCTGCGCAGAGCCTCGATGAGCGTCGCGCAGGCTGTCGCCTTGAGCATCTCGCCGGGCTCGAGGTCCAGGATCCGCCGCGTCACCTTCTCGGTCTCCTGGGCCCGCTCGAGTTGCAGGCAGAGCAGGGCATACGACATCAGCAGGGTCGGATTGTCGGGATCGCTGTCGATCGCTCGCCTGTACAGCGAGACCGCGCGACCGGAATGTCCCTCGACGATCTCCTCTTCGGCCTCCCGAATCCAGGTCTGGGCCTCGGCCGAGATCTCCGGCAAGGGCCGGTCAGCCTGGCCCGACAGGTACCGCACGAGATCCTGGTAGCGCATCTTCGTGGGGTTGAGGCGCTGTGCCTGGCGAAAGGCCTCGAGGGCCTTGCGGTTCCAGTGCCGATCCAAATAGGCCAGTCCCAGGAGGTGATAGGCCTCTTCGTAGGCCGGATCGTGCCGGACGACCTGCTGTAGATAGCCGATCGCCGCGGTGACCTTCCCCATCTCATACAGCGAGCTGCCGAGAAGAAACAGAGCCTGGGGCACGGGATCGATCTCGACGGCCTTCTCGAGCAGGACCACCGCCTTGGACAAGTTACCCTGTCCCGCATAGACGGCGCCCAGACTGAAGTGCGGTAGGAAGGAATCGGGAAACAGGGCCACAGCCCGCTGTAGCTGCTCGATCGCCCTCTCGCTGTCACCCTGCTCATGATGGATGACGCCACTGTAAACCAGGCCCTCGTAGTGGTCGGGCTTGACCTCCAAAACGCGTCTGAAGTAGGACAGGGCGACACTGGCCTGCCCCTCGTTGAAGTAGGTTTCGCCCAGAAAGTAGTTGAGCTCGTAGTTGTCGCGATCGAGTCGGTGAGCCGCCTCGAGAGCCTGCAGCGCGGCCTCGATGTCGAAGCCGTACAGGGCGTACTCCGCATCTTCGAGGAGCTTGTTGAAGAGGGTCCGACGATTGCCCTTGTGTAGGGCCGAGATCCGGTCCCGAAGTCCCACAAAGCGCTCCCTCTTCTCCAGGGCCAGCATCTGATAGTCCACCTTCGACTGCCAGAGCTCGCTCCACTCCTCGCGCGCGATGAGTCGCCGATCCTCCAGAATCTCACGCAGCGTTGCCAACCCCGACTGGTTGATCAGAATGCTGCGCTCCTGCTTGTGGAGGGTAGTCAGCAGCTGACGCACCGTATCGGCCGTCCGTTTGACCGCCTCCTCGAGGATGGAGATGCGTTCCAGCAGGTGCTCGTCGAGCGAGAAACCCTCTTCGGGAGCCTCCTCGAAGGTATCGCCCTCGACCGGGGGCGAAGGAACACCCGACAGCACCAACAACTTCTGATCACAGCGGGAGCAGTACTCCAACTCGTCCGAGTTCTCTGCCCCACAGACCTGACAGAACATCTATCGATAACCTCGAGCAGGGTCGAAGGCTCTGGCTTCACCCTCACCATAGGTGTAGAAGCCGCTGCCCGTCTTGCGACCCAGGTAGCCGGCATCCACCATCTTCACCAGCAATGGGCATGGTCGGTACTTCGGATCCACGAAGCCATCGTACAGCACGCGGAGAATGTCGAGACAGACATCCAGCCCGATGAGATCGGCCAATGCCAGGGGGCCCATGGGATGGTTCATTCCCAGCTTCATGACCTCATCGATGGCCGGAACCGTTCCGACTCCTTCATAAAGGCAGAAGATGGCCTCGTTGATCATTGGCATGAGAACACGATTCGACACGAAGCCCGGCGCATCGTGCACCTCGACAGGGGTCTTGCCGAGCTGGCGGGTGAGCTCCTCGACCCGCGCCAACACTTCCGGCTCGGTTGCCAGGCCCCGAATGATCTCCACCAGCTTCATCAAGGGAACCGGGTTCATGAAGTGCATGCCGATCACTTTGCCGGGACGAGATGTCGCCGCCGCAAGTCGGGTGATGGAGATCGAGCTGGTATTGGAGGCCAGAATGGTCTCCGGGGTGCAGATCCGATCCAATTCGGACAGGATCTCGCACTTGACCTCCAGCTTCTCCACCACCGCCTCGACCACCAGCGCCGCATCGGCGAGCTCTCCCAGATCGGTGCTGGTCGTAATCCTGGCAAGTGCCGACTGACGGTCCTCCTCTTCCAGCTTTCCTTTGTTGACGAGCTTGCCCAACGACTTCTCGACGCGACCGACTCCGGTCACGAGAGCCTCGCTCACGGCGTCTACCAGGGTGACTTCGAATCCGGCCTGTGCCGCCACCTGGGCGATTCCGTGCCCCATCGTTCCTGCTCCAACAACGCCAAGCTTCTCAACCTGTCCCACGAGTTCCTCCTTGTTGTTTCGTGATCCTCCCCGGACTCTGCTCGGAGGCCCTCGCCGCGGTCGCTCCCATCTCGCCACCCTGCCAGGGCAGGCGCGACCCCGAGGTCCGGGGAGACATCGACAGCGTATGGGATCGCTCAGGAAGGGTCAAGCAGAGCGTCGGATGGGGTCGACGGACGCTTCAGAGTCGTACTGGAGAGCTTCGTCGGTCAGTCACTTCGAGATCGAACCAGGGCTCCTGCCGCCCGAACTTCGTGGTCAGTGTGGAGCCGACCCCGATGAAGGTGGCCACCGTCCAAGCCCAGGTCCCAACCCAGGGTACGAGCTTGACCGCACCCAGGACCAGAAGACCGACGAGCGCATAGTTCAGCGGCAGAGCCCGCTTCTTGAAGAGCCTTGCAACCAACCAATAGCCGGTGGCGTGAAAGACACTCACCATACCCCAGAGCTTCAGCATCAGGGCCAGAAGCACGACGAGAATCAACAGGGGAATGCCGACGATGGCGGCGGCGAAGGCGCTGAAGAACAAGGCGGTCAACAGCATCGCGAGGACAGCCGCCACCCCGGTCACGAAGTTGCGACCTGGATTCGCTTGCACGGACTCCGAGGTTTCCAGCAACTGCCGTCCGCTGGTGGCAAAAAGAAGCAAAGTCAAGGCGAGCCACGCGGCCATCAGGGCCAGCTTGGCGCCGAGAATCACCGGCGAAGCGGCCGACAGCCCGAGCGAAGGACCTTCCATGAGGGTCAGCCAGGCGGAGCTGACGGTCGGGTAGGACACCGAGCGCCCCTCGATCCGTGCTCCGGGCGCGGCCTCCAACCGACCACCCAGAACGAAGACATCGCCCTCGATGCGAGCCGTCTCGCTCAGCAGGCCGTCACCGCCCAAAACGATGACGTCGCCGCCGACTCGACCCTCGACCCGCGTCGAGCCGCTGATGGAGACCACGTCGCTCATCGCTTCGCCAGACACGACCAGGTCGCGGCCCAGTGCGACGACCTCTTGTCGCGCCACGCTCCCCTCCTCGACGACGATCGCCGGTAGGTTCTGCGCCTGACTGGAGCCGGCAGCAGTCGCACCCCATCGCTACTGCCATACTCCAAAAGACCATCCTCCTTCGGCTACGCCGGATCTTCAAAACCTCTCCTTTCAACCGCCGAGTTGACGCAGGATGCGCTGCGCTTCCTCGATATCTGCCGCATACCGCCGCTCTGGAGCGGTTTCTATGAAGCGCCGCAGAGCCACCCTGGCTTGGTCGAGCCGGCCGAGCTCGGGAGCCTTGATGCCGATGTTGAACAGCGTCTCGTACTGAGAGGGGTCCTGCTCGACCGCCGTCTCCCAGGCCTGCAGAGCCTCTTCTGGCCGGCCCAGAAAATAGAGCGCGGCGCCGAGGTTGTTCCAGGCGTCCGCCAGAGTCGGATCCAACTCCACGGCCCTCTCCGAGTAGTCGCGAGATGGCGCGCTCTCGCTCAGACGCAGATAGACCAGGCCCAGGTATTCGTGGGCTCGTGCGTGGTCAGGATCGACGGCCAGAGCTCGGTTCAGGACGTCGATTGCATCCTGCTGTCGATCGAGCTCGGAAAGCACCCGTCCCAGGGCTCCCAACGACTCGGCAGTACCGTCCTCGGCCGCCTCCTCGACGATGGAGAGAGCCTCTTCGGTTCGCCCCCACTCGACGAGCTGCAGACCGATGCGTCGCATCGAATTGGGGTTGATGACCCCGGCCTGGCGCGCCGCTTCGATCCCTGCCACTGCCTCCTCGACCCGACCGAGCTCCAACTGCACTCTCGAGATCGCCAGAATCACCTCCGACCGCGGTCCCGAGACCTCCATCCCCTGTCTGTAGGCTTCCAGAGCCCCGTCGAGTTGTCCCTGCTGCTCGAGGGCATTGCCCAGAACATCCCAGGCGTCGATCATTCTGGGATTGGCCTCGACCGCCTGCCTGGCGATCGTCGCCGCCTGCTCGAACTCACCGTTGTCGAGGAGAGTCCTCGCCTCGTTCAGCTCTTGCAGAGTCTGAAACTCTGACTTCGGGTCGGGAAGCGGCCCTTCCAGATCGCCCGGGCTCGAACCAAGGTAGCCCAACGCCTCCAAGCGGCTGCGGGTCTCCTCGTCCACCTCCATCGGGGGCTCGAGTTGCCGATTGAATTCCTCGAGCCTCTTGTGCAGAGCGCCGTAAACGTGCCTCTGATCCCTGAGAATGTTCGTCGTCTCCAAGGGATCCTCTTCGAGGTCGTAGAGCTCGGGTTGAGGTCCATCGATGTAGTGATACTTGCCCTGCACCAAGGAGGCCAGATCACTCCAGCCGAAATGCAGACGAGCGTAGAAGCTCTCGGAGTAGACGATCCGGTCGGGGCCGCCGCACTCGGGAAGCATCAGCAAGGAGCATCCCGGCAGGCTGTCGTCGGTCGGCAGGCCGACCAATCCTGCGATCGTCGGGTAGAGATCCACGAGCTGCGCGTCGGCTGTCCGCCTCGTACCGCCCTGTTGCTGACTCGGCAGCTTCAACAGCAGCGGCACCTGAATGTCCTCACGGTACAGGAAGAACCCATGCTCCATGTAGCCATGACTGCGGAGGCCTTCCCCGTGATCCGAGACCACGATGATGATGGCCTTCGAGTAGACCTCCAGCTCCTTGAGCTCTGCGATCAGCTCCCCCACCACCGCGTCGGCGGCTGCCACCTCGGCATCGTAGGGGTCTTCGAATCGTGAGGCGTACGGTTCCGGTGCCTCCCAGGGCAGATGTGGCTCGTACAGATGAAAGAAGAAGAAGAACTTCTCCGCCGCCACCGAGCGCAGCCAGCCACGCGCGGCATTCAGGGTTTCGCCTCCACGGCGTGAGAGAGCCCCCCAGCGACACCCTCCTGAAATCGGATGTCGTCCTCGAAGAAATCGAAGCCGTTGGCGATGCCGGTCTCGCCGCGCAGGACGTAGGCGGAGACGGCCGCACCCGTCTTGTACCCTTCGGCCCCGAGATCTCGTGGCAGGAAGGCCACCAGGTCGTCCGGCACGTCATAACCGACGTTGTCGCGAACACCGTGCTGGTCGGGCAGCTTGCCGCTCAGGATCGAGGCGTGCGAGGGCAGGGTCAGCGGCGTGTGGCTGTAGGCCCGATCGAAGGTGATCGCATCGCGAGCAAAGGCATCCAGATGGGGCGTCTCGACCTTGTCGTAGCCATAAACCGGGAGTCGATCGGAGCGCAGCGTATCAATCGAGATCAGGATGACCGGCGCCCCTTGAGCGCCTTCGATCTTCGGCCCACCAGGCTTGGAGCAACCGAAAAGCCCCAGTAGCACTGCCGCCGCCAGGCTGACGCCCAAGAGAGTGTGTCGATCTGGAATCAGTCGTTTCACGGCAAGCTCTATTCCCCGGCGCGCTCCTGCAGAGTTTAGCTCAGACACGGCGGGTTGAGTCGCCCGCGCGTGCCTCCCGGCCGACCCTTGGGGCTTGGGACCCGGGTCCTGGGTCCTGGGCAAAGAGACTGATCCTGAGGGGTCCGACGTGGGGCCCCCAGGGGGCTTATCCTCCCTACCGCTGCAAGAACCCCCTGGGCCCCCACCCGCCCGGCCTGGGGTTGAGGCGCGTCCGGTCGCACCTCCCTGCCGGCCCTTGGGGCAGTGGGGGGTGAAGTGGCCGGGCATTGCTTCCGGCCAGTCTTTGAGGGCTTAGGGGGAACAGAGGCTCAAGCCCTAGCCCCCTACGCCCTTACGCCCCTATTGCTCTGCCTGCCTCACTGCCAGTCGGTGCCAGAGGATCGTTCGGGTGGTTCGTCAGGGGGTGCCACGTCGAGCGCAGCGCAAGAGCCGTCGAAGAGCACACCAGATCCGGCGCGATGACGTGACAAGGTGGCGGCCCGCCCGTTGCAGTCTGAGTAGCCGACGCCGTCCCCCAGGCGGGCCACCCGGACGGGCCTCTCAGCTCCAAGCCCTCAGGGACGGGCTGGAGCAAGCGACAGCCGCCTCAACCCCAACCCCACAAAGAACGGCCGGCGGTGAGCCGGGCGCCTCATCCCTCGGAGCGCCAGGTAGCGCTATGAATCGTCGTTGGAAGCGGAGCGACCGGAGCGCTCCGCTGCGGGCTGGCCCTGTCGAAGGAGCATGCGGATCAGCATGAAGTCTACGGCGAATACCAGGACGCTGACGGCCACGAGATTCCAGATCGAGCCGCCGAGCAGCTCCTGGAATGCCAGACCCAGACCCTTCCAGGAGGCGGTCAGGAGTCCAGCCCCGGCCAGGGCGGAGGACTGAAGCATGCCGAGGATCGCCGCCAAGGCTCCTGCCAACGGCACTGTCGGCTCGACACCCTGCCCGGCCGACGAAATGAGGGCAGCGGCCCCTGCGACCAGAACTACGACCGCGACCAGGGCGGCAATCCAGCTTCTTGGAAAACGCGCCTCCCAACCCGAGGCTGGAAGCGACGCCATGACCTCGTCACAGAAGTCGGCTCGCACCGGCAAGCGGGACTCGGCCAGGAGACGCTCGAGCTTGATCAACTCCTCTTTCTCTGCCTTGCACTGATCACAGAAGGCGAGGTGATCGCGCAGCTGCGACCGCTCACCGGTCGTCAGTCCACCATCGAGCTCCGAATGGAGCCACTCCTGGTAGGTGCTGTGGTCGGGTTCTCTTGTCCTCATGGCTGCCGTTGCCTCACTGTCGGACTCAGTCCGTCAAGAAGTCGCGTAGCTTGTCCTTCATCATCTGGCGACCCCGAAAGAGCTTGTTCTTGACCGTTCCAAGAGGCATACCTTTGAGAGTCGCGATTTCGTCGTAGGACAATTCACCAAAATGGCGTAACACAATCAACTCTCGGTAGTCCCAGGGTAGTTCATCAATCGCTTCTTGGATCGCTTCTCCGCGCTCGGTGTTGCGCAAGTCGCCGTATGGGCTCGGATCGGAGCTCGGAAACTCCCAGGTACCCGAACCGCTGGTGCCGTCGCCGGCTCGATCCATGGAGACGAGCTGCAGGCGGCGCTTACGAATCTGGTCGATCGCGGCGTTTTGAGCGACGCGGAAAAGCCACGTTGAGAACTTATAGCTCGGATCGTACCGGTCCAGAGCTCGGTAGAGCTTGAGAAAGACCTCCTGGGCAAGGTCCTCGGCCTCCGACGCGTTGCGGAGGAGGCGGTAGAGGTAATTGACCAAACGGCCTTGATAGCGTTGAACCAGATCACTGAAAAGCTCCTGCTCTCCTTTGAGGATCGCCGCGACCAATTCCGCGTCCGTAAGCTGCGTCGATCCCGTCGTCATCTCATTACGTGCTCATTCGTGAAAGGTTGCAGGATGGCTGTGAAGGCCTCAACGATCGACCTGCGGAGACATCCCTTGGTGCCTGCTGTCTATGGCTTTTCGCCCTCAGGGGCTGGTTTCACCAGGGCCCTCTCTGGAACCGTCTCCTCCACGAGAACCGTGTAGAGGTCCTCGAAGCAACAGTCTGCCATACGTGTACGGGTTTCTATCGTCGCTGAGCCGATATGGGGTACCAGAACGACGTTGTCGAGCTCCAGAAGCCGCGGATGCACCTCGGGCTCGGCCTCATAGACGTCGAGTCCGGCACCGGCAAGGTGGCCGCTGGCCACGGCGTCCGCCAGAGCCGACTCGTCGACCAGGGGGCCCCGGGCCGTGTTGATGAGGAAGCTCCCCTTCTTCATGCTTAGCAGCGTTCGGCGGTCCATGAGGTGACGGGTGTCAGTGTTCAGCGGCACGTGGAGAGAGACCACATCACTCGCCATCAGTAGGTCTTCGAGCCCACACCATTCCGTTTCCAGTTCGCGCTCCGTCTGTTCCGGGAGTCGAGAAGGACCATGATAGAGGCTCCGAACTCCGAAGGCTGGGGCCCGGGCCAAAACGGCTCGCCCGATTCGGCCCGGCCCGACGACACCGAGGGTCACGGCGGCGAGCGAGCGACCCATCAAGAGCTTCGGCCGCCAGCCGTGAAAGCTCCCGCGGCGAAGATACTTGTCTCCACTGACAATGCCCCGCAAGACGGCCAGGATCAGGCCCCACGTCAGATCGGCGGTGTCGGCCGTCAGCACATCCGGGGTGTTCGTCACGATGACCCGGTGGCGCTCGGCGGCAGCCAGGTCGATGTTGTCGACTCCGACGGCACAGTTGGCGACGATCTGTAGACGATCGGCAGCCGCCAGTACGCGCTCGGTCACGGGGTGGATCAGCAGGGTCAGAAGGCCGTGGAACCCTGGAATGAGCCTGATCAGCTCGGCCTCGCCGAGCCCCTCACCGTCGTGCACTTCGACCTCGCAACTGCCTTGCAGCCGCCTAACACCGTCACCCGGCAGATCTCCCAGAATCAGTAGCCTTTTCACACCTTCCTCGGATCTTGGCAATTCGTCAGACCTGTTCCTCACGGCCCATCAGCTGTCGTCCTGAATCCGCTTGCCCAGCATGAAGAGAAGGATACCCAGCCCGAGGAGACTCAGCTCGGCGGCCATGGACTCATAGGCCAACCCCAAGAGCAGGGCACATCCGACGACAATGAGAGCCAGGAACTGCAGGCCCCACCCCAGGTTCTTCATCGTTTCGGTGCCTACTCCAGCCGCAGGTTCAGGGCTGGGAGTCGGTCTCCTCGATCCAGAGGTCTTCGCTAGCGGTGATGGTCCCGCTCACCTCCCCGCCGAGGAGGCCGAGGAGGTCGATCTCGATGCCATTGGGCGACTCTTCCACGATGCGACCCTGCTCGACGCCGCCGCGTCTCACCACGATCGTGGGAACCCTGATCAGGCCCACTCCTGCGACCTGGTCGGCTGGCTTAGTCAGGCTGCGATCAACGGCCACATAGGTCACTTGAGATGGCCCCTCCACTCCCAACGAATCCAGGGCCCACCAGAAGCGTCCCAACTCCCGACGGGTATCGTCGCACCAGGAACCCAGATAGACCACAACTTCGGCGCCATCGATCGCCTGCAGGAGCCGATCCGTCGCTTCCAGATCGGGCTGCGATGCCATCGCCTCGCTCACCCAGTCGGGTATCGCGGCTTCGATCTCAGCGCGGGTCACGGCGCCGAGGAGGATCGATTCGTCCGATTCTTGGGCTGTTGTCGGTAGGGCCATCACAAGGGTCCAAACGCCGATCAGAATCGTGCCACGAAGAGCACGACCGAGGGCCAGTCGGTTGATTCGACGCCTCACCGTCATGAACGAAGCAGTGTACCTCAGCCCCTTGGCAGACCTTGCTTCACCGCTGCCGTGGAGGTGGGCATCAGTGCCTTAACGGCACCTCCAGGAGACGCTCGATGCGATCGCCCTGCTCGAGCTGCAGGAGCACCTCCATTCCGTCGGTCACTTCCCCAAAGGCGGTAAAAGCGGCGTCCAGGTGAGGCTGGGGAGAGAGCGTGATGAAGAACTGGCTGCCGCCCGTATCAGGACCGGCCAGGGCCATTCCGATGACGCCTCTACCGAACGGCTTGCCGCTCAACTCGTCTCGGATCGTGTACCCCGGGCCGCCCCAGCCATCCCCTCGGGGGTCGCCTCCCTGAACCACGAAATCGGGCACGACGCGATGGAACTCCAGACCGTCGTAGAACCCCTGATTGACCAACTGCAGGAAGTTCAGACAGGTCAAAGGAGCCGTCGGGCAATCGAGCTCCAATCTGACGATGCCGTGATGGGTGTGCAGCTCGACGAATCGAGGCCTGGAGGAGCGTCGGATCAACTCTCGGTAGGTAGGCGCAGTGCGTCGGACGCTCGCCGGTCCCACGGCCGGTCGGGGGCGTCCCAGCTCCTCCAGTGCGAGGCCAGCCCGAACCCGCACCGGGTAGTCCGCCCGCGAGGCCAGCTCTTCGAGGATTCTGACGATCTCTCCCCTTTCCAGAGGCTCGCCGAGAGCTCTGGCCAGCAACGCGGCAGTGCCGTGCAGGTACAACTCCACCGGCTGACGAGGTGGACCGGCCAATCCCTGCTCCAGAAGATCCACCGGAATCTCTGGATTCTCTGCCGCCCACTCGAGCGCTTTTCCCCGCACGGCGGGGTCAGAGTCCTCCAGCATCTGGACCACGGATCCACCAGCCCACTCCTGCTCGAGGTCTACTACACCGGTGAGGGCTGAGAGCCGAACTCCAGGGTCGCCGTCCTCGAGCAGGGTCACCAGGGTCGAAGTCATCCCGAGCTCGGCTGCCGCTGTCGCGGCCACGGCTCGCCACCGGGGATCGGCATCCCGCGACAGGGGCGGAAGAAGAGCCGCGCCCCGTGAATCGCCACCCGCGGCCAGGGACAGGATGGCCACCTCCTTCTGGCGCCCGGAACCGGAGGTAACCAGCGCCACGATTGCGTCTGCCAGGGAACCGTTGGGCAGCCAGGCAGCGGCGGTCTCTGTAGCCGTGATGGCCACACCTGGATCCGGATGCCGCATCAACCGCAAGAGCTCCGGGATCCAATCCTCGGGCGCAGCGTCTTCACTTCGTGCGACCAGGTTGCTGCCCGCTCGCAAGGCTTGGACCACCGGAGTTGTCTCATCGTTCAGAAGCGGTTCGATGAGGTCGAAATCTTGTCTGTCGCCCACCTGCCCGAGCGCTCGCGCAGCCAAGCCACTCACCCACGGATCAGGATCCTGTAGAAAGGGACGAATGAGCGGGGCCGCCTCGGGGAGAGGATCGCGCGCCAGGGCGTAGAACGCCAGCTTCCGGAGCTCTGGCTCCCTCAGGGTCAGCGCTTGTTGCGCGACCGAAAGAGTGTCGGAACCGGGGAACCTGTAAAGGGAGGGCAGCAATCGTCGCCAGGTCTCCTCGGCTGGTAGTGCGTTCATGGCTACGATCACCCGCTGGAGATCGGTGTTCAAGCTGGCCAGCGAGGCGACTGCCCTGCGGCCCGTTTCCAGGTCCGTGTCAGCCGCTGCCCCCAGAAGAGGATCGATGGCCCGAGCGTCTCCGAGCAGCCCAAGCCCAAAGGCCGCAGCGCGTCGAACGACCGCCTCTGGGTCGGCCAACAACTCCTCGAGGATGGTCAATCCCTGCGGGTCGCGTACTCTTCCCAGAGTTCCTGCCAGATCAGCGCGCAAATCCGGGTTGGCATCTCGCGTCATTTCGACCGCAAACGGGTCGTATTGGCGCCGATCCTCCAGCAGCAGGAGCATCCCACGCTCCTGCAGGTCGGAGACCTCCCAGGTGTACCTGTCCACGGCTCCTTCCGGAGCATGAGCACCACTGCAAGAGGCCAGAATCAAAGCGCCGACGATTGAGAGTCGCTTGACGGTCACGAGCCCCATGCTACGACACTTCCCTGGCGTCCATGGCATGATTCGTGGCGTTGTCGGCAACTGTCGCTAGCCCGCAGGATTCTGCTAGAGTTGGCGGCCGATGCCTACCCGCTGCGGGTCCAGACTGGGTGGTTGTCGTAGATCTGTCTTTTCCCGACCCGCGTACCACCAATCACAGCCCCAATCATGTCTACCCGCGCCGCAGACTCCGCTCCTCTTGCCGTCCAGACCACCAGCCTCGGAAAGCGGTTCGGACGCCAGTGGGCCCTGGCGCATTGCGATCTCGAAGTCCGCCCCGGCGAGGTCCTGCTCCTGGCCGGCGCCAACGGTTCGGGCAAGACGACACTTCTGCGACTCATTGCCGGCCTCTACAAGCCGACCCAAGGCAGCATGATGATCTACGGGATGGACCCGGAACAGGAGAAGCTGGCCTGCCGTCGCACCCTGACGCTGGTGGGGCATGACAACTACCTCTACTCACAACTGTCAGCTCTCGAGATGCTCCAGGTCTGGACCCGGCTCGGCGGCATGGAGCTGGCCGAGGAGCAGGCGATCGAGCTCCTGCGCGAGGTAGACCTCGACGATCGCCGGGACTATCCGGTTGGAGGGTTCTCAGCTGGCATGAGAAAGCGCCTCACACTGCTACGCACCAGGCTCGAGAAACCCAAGCTCGTGCTTCTGGACGAGCCCTTCTCCGCCCTCGATGCCGCGGGGCAGAATCTCATCGAGGAGTGGATCGAAGGGTACCGCACGGCCGGCAAGACCGTTGTTCTCGCCTCTCACAACCTGCCGCGGTCAACGAAGCTGTGCGATCGGGCGATTCTCCTGCAGCAAGGACAGATGCTCTGGCAGGGCACCGGAAACGAGCTGCTGGACCACGTGGGTACGACGGTATGAATCTGCTCGGTCAGGCCATGACGGTCGTGCGCAAGGATCTCTTGCTGGAATGGCGAGGCAAGGGTCGTTTGATCTCCGTCCTGCTGTTCGGGGTCGTCACCCTGTTGCTGTTCTCGTTCGCGGTCGGTCCGGACAGCACGCTGCTGCGGGCCGCGGCTGGAGGATTCCTGGTTCTCGCCCTCTTGTTGAGCTCGACCCTGGGCCTTTCGGAGAGCTTCAGAGTCGAACAGGAGCAACGAGCCATCGAGGGCCTCCTACTGCTGCCGGTCGACCCTATCGCCCTCTACTACGGCAAGACGCTGAGCAACACGCTGTTCCTGATGTTGCTGGCACCGGTACTGACTCCGGTGGGGCTGATCCTCTACTCCGTTGAACTGGATCTCAAGGGTCTGGCGGTGCTGCTTGGCCTGTGGACGTTGGCGGCAGCGGGCCTATCGGCTCCCGGAACCCTTTACGCCGCCATGACGAGTCGCCTGCAGAGCCAGGACGTTCTCCTGCCTCTGCTGCTGTTTCCCCTGGTTATTCCTGTTCTCATGGGGGCGGTCAAGTCCACCACCCTGATTTTGACGGGTGACCCTATGTCTCAGGTCGGTTCGTGGGCCACATTGCTGGCAAGCTTCGCCATCATCTACTGGAGTCTCTGTGGCCTGCTTTTCCCACACGCCATCGAGGAGGGCATATGACGCGCCAATTCAAATGGGACTCGGGCCTCGGCCTGTTGGGCCTGCTGCTGCTTTTCATCGGCAGCTATATCGGGCTCTTCGTGGCGCCGGCCGAGCGCTACATGGGCGAGGTGCAGCGCATCATGTATGTCCACGTGCCCTGTGCGTGGAATGCGATGCTGCTCTACACCCTCGCCTTCATCTTCGCTATCGTCTCGCTTTGGACGCATCGCCCGAAATGGGATGCGATGACGACGGCCGCCGCCGAAGTGGGCATCGTCCTGAATGCACTGCTCCTGGTCCAAGGCAGCATCTGGGCGCGGGCGACATGGGGTGTCTGGTGGGACTGGGACGTCCGGTTGACGACCTCGCTCATCATGCTCCTGTTGTTTGCCGGCGTCCTGGCGCTGCGCTCGTTCGTCCACGATTCGGGCCGGCGAGCCACCTGGACCGCGATTGCCACGATCGTCGCCTTCGTCGATGTGCCCCTGGTCTACTTCTGCGTCCGCTGGTGGCGCAGCCTCCATCAGGTACAGTCCACTCCGGACACCGTGGCTCCCATGATGGTCGTGCCGCTGCGGATCAACGCCTTCGCGATCCTGTTTATCGCCATTTGGATGATGGCTCAGCGGGCCCGACTGGAGCTCGCCAGAAGGCGTCAGGACAATGTGGCAGAGCCGGAGCGCCTAGCCCCCATAGGAGGATCGAGCCATGACTGATGGCGTTATTGTCGGTGGTTGGAGTTACGTAGTAGCAGCCTACAGCATTACCGTGGCGGGACTGGCCGTGTATGCATGGAGCCTTATTCACCGCCGCCGGAAAACCGAACTCGAGTAAGAGGACTTCTAGCATGAGCAGCGAAAGAAATCGACGTCGAATCCTGGCAGTTGTCGCCATCATGGTCGCCGCTGGAGTACTGGCCTTCCTGGCTTTTGGTGGTATCGGAGAGAACCTCGTCTACTACTGGAGTCCGACGGAGCTCGAAGCCTCGGGCGACAAAGCCCTCGGAGCCACCATCCGACTCGGTGGCCTGGTGGAGCCGGGCACGATTCAACACAGTGAGGACGGTCTGACCCTGAAGTTCGCCGTCACCGACGGCGAGGCCAGCATTCCGATCAGCACGAAATCGGTGCCGCCCGCCATGTTCCGCGAAGGTGTCGGCGTGGTGGTCGAAGGCTCCGTCAATCGGGCTGGCCAATTCGAAACCCAACGCCTCCTGGTCAAGCACGACAACCAGTATCAGGCGCCCGGTGACGGTGAGAGTGTGGACATGGCCGAAATGATGAAGTCCATGCAGTTCGAGATGGACAAGCAGGCCAAGGAGAAGGAGAGCGCAGAGTGATCAGCCAACTCGGCTCAGCGGCCGTTCTCCTGGCCCTCATGACCTGTGCAATCGGGGCGCCTCTCGGCTTCTTTGCGGGGGCGAGCCGATCGGCTGCTGGCCTGCAGTGGACCCGCCGCATGGCGTTGGCCTTTGCGCTGTTCATGATCTTGGCCAACCTCATTATGGAGTACGCCCTGGTCACCAGGGACTTCTCCGTGTCCTATGTCGCTAGCGTCGGTTCGCTGGCCACACCGCTGCACATCACGATCGTCTCCCTCTGGTCTTCCCTGGAGGGCTCCATTCTGTTCTGGGGTCTGGTTCTGGGGCTTTTCACCGCCGGGGTGACACTGCTGCAGCGCAGAGGCCACGAAGACTACCTGGCCTATACCCTGGGCACTCTCTTCCTCATCGGTTTATTCTTCAGCTTCCTGATCGCCGGACCGGCCAATCCGTTCCGGCCAACGCCCCTGCCCATCCCGACGGATGGCCCTGGCCCGAATCCGTTGCTGCAGAACCACATCCTGATGATCATCCACCCGCCGATGCTCTACCTCGGCTATGTCGGCATGAGCGTACCGTTCGCCATGGCCGTCGCGGCCTTGCTGCGAGGCCAGTTGGGTGCCAGCTGGCTGCGCCCACTCCGCAACTGGCTTCTGGTGCCCACGAGCTTTCTGACTCTGGGCATCATGCTGGGTGGCTGGTGGTCCTACGAGGTGCTGGGATGGGGCGGCTACTGGGCCTGGGATCCCGTCGAGAACGCATCCTTCCTGCCCTGGCTGACAGCGATTGCCGCACTCCATTCCGCGGTTGTGCAACAGCGCCGCGGCACCCTCAAGGCCTGGACCGTGATTCTTGTGATGGTGACGTTCCTGCTCACCATCCTGGGCACCTTCCTGACCCGATCCGGTGTCGTCAACTCGGTTCACTCCTTCACCCAGAGCCCGATCGGGCCTCTCTTTCTGATCTTCCTCGGCATCGCTCTGGTAGCCTCGATCATCCTGCTCAGTTTGCGGATCGACACTCTGGTCTCCGAACCTTCGGAGGACGCTGTCGTAGCCCGGGAAGGAGCGTTCCTTCTCAACAATCTGCTGCTGGTCACCTTTACCTTCACGGTGCTGGTCGGCACGATCTTCCCCATCATTGCCGAGGCTGTACGTGGGGTGAAGGTCAGCGTCGGTGAGCCCTATTTCAATCGCATGGCGGTACCGATCTGCCTCGGATTGCTGGCTCTGATCGGCATCGGCCCGGCCCTACCTTGGGGCCGAGCTGACAAGCAGGCTCTACAGAGAGCCCTCGTCTGGCCGCTGCCAGCCGCCGTTGTCGGACTCATTCTGGCGCTGCTGGCCGGGGCGCGATCCTGGTCGATACTGTTGACCGCCTTCCTGGCCGGTTACGCCCTTTGGGTCACTTTGGATCAGGCCTTGCGGCCAGCGCGCCTCCGTGCGAAGAAGGGCGAATCCGCCGGGCAGGCGGTTCTCCAGACCTTCGTTCGCGCACCGCGGCGGACAGGCGCCTATCTCGTGCATTTGGGAGTCATCGTAACGTTCGTGGCGATCGCCATCTCCTCGACCTACAAGGAGAATCTGGAGGCGACCCTGGCGCCGGGTCAATCGGCCGCTGTCGGTGGCTACGATCTGACGTTCACTCAGCTCACCATCGAGCGCGAGCCCCATCTGACCGCCGAGAAGGCGACCATCCAGGTCGTGCACAAGGGCAAGGACAAGGGAATCCTCGAACCGAGATTCAATCACTATCCGACTCAGAGGGAGCCCATCGGCACCCCCGCCGTGCGCACGACACTGACCCATGACCTCTACCTGACGGTCATGAGTGTCGGTGAGGACGGACGCATTGGCCTGCGGGCTATCGTGACTCCGGCTGTAGTCTGGGTCTGGCTCGGCGTCTTGATCATGGTGGCTGGCACAGTCGTCTGCCTGATTCCACCCCGATCCGCGGCCACGGCCAAGAGCGCCAGAACTGTGGAGGCAACGACCTGATGAATCGGAAAGTGCTCATTGTAGGAGCATTGATCGTCACTCCTCTCCTCGTCTTCCTCGCCCTGTCGTTCGGCAAGGATCCCCGAGCGATCGACTCACCCCTGGTCGGCAGGGCCGCTCCCGACTTCGCTCTGCGCGGTCTGGACGGCGAGATGGTGCGACTGGCCGATCTGCGCGGCAAGCCAGTGGTCATCAACTTCTGGGCCACATGGTGCCAGCCCTGTATCGCCGAGCATCCGGTGCTACAAGCTGGGGCCAAGCAATACGAAGGCTCTGTCGAGTTCCTCGGCGTGATCTACCAGGACGAGCCGGAGAATATCCAGGCTTTCATCGATCGACGTGGGGCCTGGGGACCCAGCCTTGTAGACGACGCCGGTACCGTCGCGATTGCCTATGGTGTCTACGGAGCGCCCGAGACCTTCTTCATCGACCGGGATGGTGTGATCATCAAGAAGGCCACCGGCGCACTTCACCCCAACGAGCTCGCAAGTCTCCTCAACGGCATGCTCAGCAGCGGATGATAGCCATGCGTTCAATCGGTTCTGCCCTACTTCTCATCGCTCTTTCGGTCTGCGTCTCGCCTGCCGCGACGGGCCAGGAGGCGCCCATCGGGGCCGCCAACTGGGACCTCGTGGGTGAGCCCGCCGGCCCACCGCTCTCCGGCCCGGAGCTAGACCTCATCACCGAGGACGTCGCCGGGATCATGCGTTGCCCGGTCTGCCAGGGTCTCTCCATCGCCGACTCGCCGACGGCCCTCGCCATGGCGATGAAGAGCGAAGTCAGGGATATGCTGTCGAAAGGCTACTCGGAGTCGCAGGTGCTGGAATACTTCGAGCAGTCCTATGGCGAGTTCATCCGTCTCGAGCCGAAAGCCAGGGGATTCAACCTTCTCGTCTGGCTAGCACCTCTTGCCGTGCTTTTGGGCGGCCTGATCTTTCTGGCGGCGAGAATGAAAAAGCCGGCAGCCGTCGCTTCAGAGGAGTCGACTCCCGCTGTGTCGAGCTCGGAGAATGAGCTCGAAAGCTACCGGGAGCGAGTCAGACGGGAGGTTGCATCGTGAATGAGATGACTTGGGCGCCGAGCTTGCTGGTGCTGGCGGTGGGCCTGGCGACGGGCATCTGGCTGGCCCTCCGATTTCGCCATCAGGCGGCGGAGAAAGAAGCGGAAGCAGCCGACGTTGCCCTCAAGATCCGCGACCTGGAGGACCGGCGGGACGACCTCTATCGGCGGCTGCGAGCAGCCGACGAGGACAATCTGAGCCAGTCCGAGCGCGACTCCCTCGTGGACGCGGCCGCCAGGACTCTCATGGAGCTCGATCGACTCCAGGAGCAGCAGCCCGAGATCGCACCTGCCAAGGCGGAAACCGTCGAACAAGACGAGCTGGACGAAGCCCGGCAGCCGCCGACCGATGGCACTGCCCCGCGGGGCCGCCCCATGCTCACGGGCGTCCTCATCGGTGCCGCCATGGTTGGAATTGTCGCCCTGCTGGTCTACTTCGCCGTGCGCGATGCGAAACCGGCAGCGCAGCAGCCGATGGCTCAGGCCGCGCCTGGAGCTTCCGAAGATCCCCATTCGGGCCAGATGGCGGCATTGCCGCCAGCGCTCGCGGCACAGGCGGCGGAACTGCAGACACGCATCGTCAACGATCCCGAAGACTGGGCTGCCAAGAAACAGCTGTCTCTCATCCTGTTGTCGGCAGGCCAGTTCTTCGAGGCCTTCTCCTTGGCTGGCGAGGTATTGCAGCGCCTCCCCGACGATCCCGACGCCCTGCTGGTCCACGGCATCGTGCGTGTCAGCATGGGGCAGTTCGAGGTCGGGAGGGACCTTCTCGACAGGGTTCTGGCGACCTATCCCGACCATCAGCAGGCGTTGCTCTACCGTGGCCTGGCTCTGTATCAGCTCGGCGAGGTCGAGCAGGCCGTCGACACCTGGCAAATCGGCCTCGAAATGGCCGGCGGGAGCGACCCGGACTTCGAAGAGCTCTTGAGAATGGCAGAATCTGGTGCAGTGATCGGCGGGGCCGCACCGCAGTAGTGCCCCCGACTTTGTTGGTTCTCGGTCGATAGCGAGCCGGAACCGCCTTCCATCGCAGATCAGATTCCGAGAACCAGGCGGTCCGCCAGTGCGTCGGGCAGCCCTGCCTGCCGGATCTCCTGCTGGGCTTCGACGATCGAGTACTCGACCCTGAAGTGCTCGACCCGAGAGGACCCTGTATCCAGGAGCATGTAGGAGGCTCGGGGGTCACGGTCCCTTGGTTGGCCTACCGACCCCGGGTTGAGCAGAACGTCGGTTCCACCCTCCAGCTGGAGAACCTGCTCCTCGCCATCCAGCAAACTGGCCTCGACACGCCCCTCGAAGCGGCGAAACAACGACGGCAGGTGGGTATGGCCAAAGAACGTCCACTGGCCCGGCATCGACTCGAAGATCTCCTCGGCATGGCCCGCTGAGAGCAGGTACTCGTCTTCATCGAATGGGCTTCCATGGCAGATCACCAAGCCCGGCTCGACAGTCAGTGGACCCTGCGGCATCTCGCGCACGAACTCCAGGTTGTCCTCGGCCAGCGCCGCTTGAGTCCACCGAGCAGCAGCCAGGGCCGTCGGATTGAAGCCTCTGCCATCGGTGATTCCGGCAGCCACCTTGTCGTGGTTCCCGCGCACGAAGTGCTTCGCAACAGGCAGGTCCCTGAGAGTCCCTACCACCTCGTTGGGCGAAGCCCCGTAGCCCACCAGGTCGCCGAGAATGAGCGCCGCATCGAAGCCCCGCTCGTTGGCATGATCCAGCACTGCGGCCAGCGCCGGACCGTTGCCGTGCATGTCTGCGACGATCAGGTAGCGCATATCGACTTCTCGATCAGGTTGACGATGTGTTTGGCCACAGCTTCGGGTTCCGACTCCGGTCGTATTTGAACAACGTGGTCCGCGCGGGCATATAGCGATCGGCGTTGGTCGAACAGCGCTCGGGCCGCACCCTCATCGGAAAACAGGGGCCTCGCCATGCGCTCGCCGTCACCCAGACGCTGAAGGATAAGCGAAAAGGGCGCATCTAGCCAGACCGTGACGCCTCTCTGTCGCATCAAGCGCCGATTGTCTGGCCGCACCAGGGCTCCGCCTCCAACGGCGACGACCGTCTCGGCCTGGCTCGGAACCGCCGCCAGAGCTTCGTGCTCCTGCTGCCGGAACCAGTCCTCACCCCTCTCGGTGAAGACCCGTGAGATCGACATCTGACAGCGCTCTTCGACGAACCGGTCGAGGTCCAGGAAGTTCCAGCCGAGGCTCTTGCCCAAGGCCCGACCGACAGTCGACTTACCCGCTCCCATGAAACCGGTCAGATAGATGTGTCGAACTGGAGGTGTTGTCACGCGATGATCTCTCAACGGCGACTCAGTCGTCCGCTCGGGCTGCTGTCTGCTTCCTACCCTCGCTTCGCATCGCACGAGTCAAGAAATAGACGAACCCACCCCAGACGACGCCGCAGATCAGGACCATCATGACGATTGCCGAAGTACTCATAGTCTGTTCTCCCCGCAGCTCGTTCGCCGACTCCGACCAGTCGTCACGAGGCACCCTCGGCACCGACTCGGCGGCCCAACCAACGATTGAGTACCAGCAGCGCCACCAGAACGATCGCCCACTGCGCCAGAACCGTACCCACGGAGCCCGACTTGAACGGGTCGAGCCAGTGTTCAGGATCCGCTCCCCTGGCCTCCCAGAGGAACCAGATCATCAGCACGACGGCTTCGATGGGTACGACGACAGACACGATGAAGGTCCACCAGCTACCGACAGGCAGGTCGCAGCCGTCCGCGTTGACAACCTCCCGCCGTAGTCGTTCGACCCCGAATCGGCGTGCCGCCACGGCATACAAGAGGCCTGACAGCACCAGACCTACTCCCCATACCCAATCCTGGTTGTGGAGAAAGCTCAATGACAACGCCGACGGCGTGCTGAATGCGAGAGCCAATAGAGCGACGATACCGACGGCCTTGCGTCTCCTCATGCCAGCATCCATGAGGTTGCGAGTCAGGAGCTCGACCATCGATATGAGGCTGGTGAGGGCCGCGAACGACAAGGCCAGGAAGAAGAAGATCATGAAGAACTGGCCACCTGGCATCTGCGCAAACAGCTGCGGCATCCAGATGAAGGTCAGCCCCTCGTTGCCGGCGCCGACGATCTCGCTGCGGGCGCCGGGATTGATCGCGAAGACCGTGCACAGGACCATGATGCCGGCCAGCAGTGACACGCTGTTGTTGCCGAAGCCGATGAGGAAGGCGTTCAGCGGAATGTCCTCCCGCGACTTCATATAGACGGCAAAGGTCAGAATCAAGCCCCACCCGGCGCCTGTGTCCCAGGCATTCTGCGTCAGCGCTTGGAGCCAGATCCTGACGTCTCCGAGGGCGCTCCAGTCCGGTCGGAACAGAAACTCGAGGCCAGCGGTCGCCCCAGGCAGGGTCACCGCTCGGATGGCCAGCATCAAGACCAGGACGAACAGAGTGGGGATCAGGACCTTGGCCACGCGCTCGATTCCACGCACCCCGAACCAGACCACTCCGATGGCCAGACCCAGGGCGATGGCATTCGTGACCCACGCCAGGCCGCTACCGGCGTAACTTTCCCAGAAGGCCGTCGAGCTCTGGCCGGTAAGCCCCCCCTGTACGGCGGCCGCGAAGTAGCGCAGACACCATCCCGCCACGACCGAGTAATAGAACATGATGAAGGTCGCGCAGAGGGCCACCCAGCCGCCCATCCATCCGGCGCCCTTGCCGCCCATGGTGATGAAGCTGCCCACCGTGCCCTTGCGGCCCCGCTTGCCAAACGAGAACTCGACAATCATCAGGGGCACCGACCAGATAAAGAGAAAGACGACCCAGGAGACCAGGAAAGCGCCACCGCCGTTGGTCGCAACGATCCGTGGGAACCGCCAGATGTTGCCGGTGCCGACAGCCATACCCAGGGTCGCCAGAATCAGGCCCCAGCGTGAGCTGAACTGCTCTGTCGCACTCATACGCAACCCTCCATCAGCCTTGCGATCAGCTGCTTGGCAGAAGTACCTTCACTGCTCTATTGACAGAGATTCTACGCCTCGACTCTCGGCCGATCGCCGCTCGCCTCCAGGAAGCGCTCCATGAATCGAGTCGAGATGTTGCCGGACCGGAACCTGGCATCTCGCATGATGCGCTGATGAAGCGGAATGGAAGTCTCCACCCCCTCGACGACGAAGAACTCCAACGCCCTCTCCATGCGAACGATCGCTTCGTCACGAGTTTCACCGAAGGCGATCAACTTGGCGATGAGAGAGTCGTAGTAAGGGGGAATGAAATAGCCACCGTAGACATGGGTATCGACCCGGATTCCCGGCCCGCCAGGCTGGTGATACGACTCGATTCTGCCCGGCGACGGGGTGAACCGCTTCGGATCCTCGGCGTTGATCCGACACTCGATGGCATGTCCCCTGACCGGCACTGAATCGGGCAGATTCAGCCGCTCGCCAGCGGCCAGCCGGATCTGCCACTTGACCAGGTCCTGTCCCGTCACGATCTCGGTGACCGGGTGCTCGACCTGGATACGGGTGTTCATCTCCATGAAATAGAAACGGCCATCATGGTCCAGGAGGAACTCAACGGTGCCGGCATTCTCGTATCCGACGACTGCCGCGAGTCGCACGGCCGCAGCTCCCATCTGGTCCCTCAGCAGAGGCGTCAAAACGGGCGAAGGTGCCTCTTCGATGAGCTTCTGGTGGCGCCGCTGGATCGAGCACTCCCGCTCTCCAAGATGGATGATCTTGCCGTACTTGTCTCCCAGCACCTGGAACTCGATGTGCCGCGGTTCGACGAGGTAGCGCTCGAGGTAGATGGTGCCGTCGCCGAACGCCTTCAGAGCTTCTTCGCTGGCGGTATTGAACTGGCTCTCCAACTCGGCGGGCTCTTGAACAATTCTCATGCCGCGGCCACCACCTCCGGCAGCCGCCTTCAGGATGACCGGGTAGCCCACCTCGCCGGCCGCTCGTTCGGCGCCAGCGGCATCTGCCAGGGGCTCCTTGCTGCCAGGCAAGACTGGGACGCCCGCCTCCGCTGCGGTCTGCCTCGCCTTCGCCTTGTCTCCCATCAGCCGGATGCTGTCGGGTGAGGGGCCAATCCACTTCAGGTTGCACTCGCCAAGGACCTCCGCGAAGGCTGCATTCTCCGCCAGGAAGCCATATCCCGGATGCACCGCATCGGCCCCGGTGATCTCCGCCGCAGCGATGATGCTCGACACATTGAGGTAGCTGTCGCTGGAAGCTGGCGGCCCGATACAGACCGCCTCGTCGGCATAGGTGACGTGCAACGAGTCCTCATCCGCGGTGCTGTGCACGGCCACCGTCGCAATGTCCAGCTCCCGACACGCTTGAATCAGCCGCAGCGCGATCTCGCCGCGGTTCGCAATGAGGACTTTTTCAAACATCGAACAGGATGGACTGCGCTTTCAAGTCTGGAATGCCGAGGCTACATCCAAACTCAATCGGGGATGATGGCGAAAAGCGGCTCACCAAATTCCACCGGCTGCGCGTTCTTGGGGAAGGCCTTTTCGACGACTCCGTCTTCATCGGACTCGATCTCGTTCATCAGCTTCATCGCTTCGACGATGCACAGCACCTGCCCCCGCTTGACCCGGTCACCGGCCCTGACGTAGGGCTCGGCATCTGGACTGGGAGCGGTGTAGAACGTGCCGACGATCGGGGACCGCAGGACATGAACCCCGGCCAACTCGGCTTCGGCAGCTGCTTCCGCCTCCGCAGCCGTTGGAGTGGCCGACTCGCTGTCGGCCGCGATTGCCTTCGATACCTGGCCTGCCGCGCTACGGCTATCCGACTGGGCGTCGCCTGCAATCACGGTCACCGCTTCGGCGGGTCGGCCGTCGATCTTCAATCGAAATCCCGACCTCTCGATCTCCACACCCAGTAGTTGGCGTTCTCGAACGAGGTCGATCAACTCCTTGATCTGTTCGAAAGTCAGCACAGACGCTCCTCACCTATGGACTCGATAGTCGTTGGACCGGGCACCAGGCATCGATTGCCAGGCTAGGCCAGGTCACCCTCGAGCTTCAACTGCGCTCGCCGCAGCTCGAAACGGGCTTTCCCATAGCTGCCGCCCTTTTCCTCGAGAACCAGAAGCAGACTGTAGTTGCCGGTCAGCGCGCTCACCAGGACCGTGTACAGGTCGGTCGTGACGGAGAGCTGTCGCACCTCCCCCATCGCCAACTCCCGGTGGTCCCTCGAGATTGTCCGCGTCTGCGCCAAAAGCTCGGCGCCAAGTGCCTCCAGATCGAGGGAGGAGCCGTCGCTGATCGCTTCTACGGTAATGCCATCAGCGTCGACGAGGGACACTGCCAGGGCGCCATCGATGCTGTCGCAGATACTCTGCAGTCTTTCCTGAAACATGATCTATTGCAGCCTCCCGCTGGCAGCCTTCAGTCGATCGAGGTACTGACGCAGAACACGAGCCTTTCGATCGCGGGCCCCCAGCCTGTCGTCTTCCTCTTCCCCATCCGCCGAATCCTCGGCCTCCAGGGATTCACCCATTCTGCGGCGCGTCTCGGCCAGGCCGTGGCTCGCAGCCGCATTGTCCGGCTCTCTCGCCAGGACCTCCTCGAATGCCAGCGCGGCATCGTCCAAGTGCCCCTGGTCCAGATAGAGATTCGCCAGAGTCGTCGTTGCTCCGATCGCTGGAAGCGGCGCATCTTCCACCGCTTCCATGATCGGCTCGGGCTCCACGGCCGCCTCTTCAAGCTCCTCTTCAGCCAACTCCGGCTCCGAGACCAGCTCGATCTCCGGCGCCTCGACGTCTTCGATTTCGACCACCAGAGCTGCCTCGGACTCCTCGGCAACCACCGCTACAACGACAGGAAAAATCCCCTCAGCTCCGAGTGCGTGGTCGTACTCCTCCTGATCGACACCCTGCCAGAGATCACCGAAAGGGCCTTCGGATGCCAGAGCCCTCGGCCGGGCCCGCAGCCCGACTCTCGAACCGCCCTCAGCAACCAATCTCTGGAGATCCGGTGGCGGTGGCGACCCACCGAGCACGAAGACCCGCCCTCCCGCATCGACCGAGGTTGGCGGAGCTCCAGGAGAGCCGCTCGACGTCAGCTGCGCCTCGAGCATTTCGATCTCCGGATCGCTCTCGTTGAGCAGTTTGTAGAGATCGAGACGATCCCTGGCGTCCTTGAGACGGTTGCCTTCGAGGTAAAGGCCGATCAAGAGCTTGTTGGCCACCAGGTGGGTCGGATCTTCATCGACCACCGCTTCCAGAACCGCTGCAGCATCTTCCATCTGGCCCGACTCGAGAAGGAATCGCCCGTAGGCGACGCGGGCAGCGACATGGTTCGGATGCAGCCGTAGAGCCTGTTCGAGGATGGTGGTGCCCTCCTCGAGCCGACCCTGTCGACGGTACTCTTCAGCCAGCTGTAGGGACAGCTGTGGTGTGGGCTCTTCCTCCCACCGCTGGAGCATCTCTTCGATCGATTCGCTCATGGCTCGACCCATCCGATTCGAGGGCAAACTGGCGAGATTTACAGGCCTCTCTCTATCGAGAGTGCGTGCACTCTCACCCGACATGGAACTGCCAGATTATAGCCGAGATTCGACAGCTCGGGTGCAGAGGAGTGAACCGGCGCGAGGCGCCGCCGAGGAATTTCGAGTCTGCTATCGCAGGCGCAGCTACTGTTGAACCACGACCGGTTTGGTGACGCTGTCCGTTCCCACCGAGTTGGTGACTTCCAGCGTCACGTTGAACGTGCCGGGATTGGTGTAGCTGTGCAGTGGATTGGCCTCGGTCCGGTTGGCGGGCGTCGTGCTGTCGCCAAAATCCCACAAGTAGGACAGCGGTTGATCGCCTGAGCTCTGATTGTTGAACTGGACGGAGAGCCCCGTCGCCACAAAGGTGAAGTCGGCAATCGGTGCACCGGTCTGTACGCTGACCGTGAATTCGGCCGAAATTTGCGCCCCTGTCGAGTCGGTACTGAAGGCTTGGACTTTGAAGGTTCGACTGCCGAGCGCATCGATATCTTGCACCGTCAAGGTCAGGGAGTCTTCGGCCTGTCCACCCGAATCGGTGCGCAGAACCCCTCCACCCGAGGCCAGCGTACCGGCCTGGCTGACGAAGTTGACACCCGCCCCCTGGACTCCCAGCCCCACGTCGTCCTTCACCAGGGCGAGCAGCTTCAGCGTGCCACCCGATGCCGCCACCGAGCCCGGTGAGACCTGGAGAGAGATATTGGAGATCAGACCCCGAACGCTGATGTCCGTCGTGGTCTCCAAGAGCGAGCCGCCGTCCGTGGAGGCGAACACAGTGACCGTAATGACGTTTGTTGTCAGGGCGATGATGTCGAGCTCGGTAACCGTCAGCTGGTCTCTCGCCTCGCCAAGCTGATTGGTGAGTATTGCCGCACCACGCGATTGTAGTGTCCCCGCAGTCGTCGAGAAGTTGACAGCCAGCTCGTTCAGCAGCTGACCGGCATCGTCGCGCACGACGGCCAGCAGCTCGATGGTCCCACCTCCCTGTCCAATAGCGGTAGGGCTGGCCACGAGAGTGGCCGAAGAAGCCAGGGAGCCGATCTGCAACTCCACCGTCGAGGGCGTTGCGGCCCCGGTACTGGCCTCGATCGTGGCCACTCCGACCTGCCCAGCCCCCTTCAACGTGGTTCGGGCCACACCGGCATCATCGGTCGTGGCGAGCTCTGGATCCAGTAATCCGAGCGAGGTCGAGAAATTGACTTCGGTGCCCGGGTTGACCGCGGTACCGTTGTCGCGCCTGACGATGGCCGTGATCGAGGCAGTGCCGCTGATATCGATGCGAGATGGATTGACGCTGAGACTGATCGTCGTACCGGCAGGGGCAACCGGGGAGGCCTTGTCACAGCCAGGTACGACGGCTATCAGGAGCACAATCACGCAGGCTGTCAGGAAATAGCGCATGGCTTCACAGGAGTATACGAACAGAGGCGGCTACCCGTCTAGGTAGCCGCCTCGGAGACTCTCTGCACTCAACTGAATCCTTACTAGCGAGTCTTGCTAGTAGAAGCCTCCGTTGCCCTAATTTCCTACTCCTAGGATTCCAGCCTCGTAGCACTCCGTGTCCACTGGCACGTAGTTGAAACCCGCTGTGACGGAATCGCTCCCACCGGAAGCAGAAAGCTCAACCGTGACGTCCACCGGCGTCGGCGAGTTGCGTTCTCCGTCCAGCAGCCCAATATAGTCGCAGGCGTCCAGGTCGTAATCTCCACCGTAGGGCGGAGTCTTGACCCTGATGGAGGTGCCATTGGAGGAGACGCTTTGTACGATTGCCAGAGCGCCGTCAAAATCCACCCGAAGCGGAGCGAAGAAACCTATTCCCTTGATCTCGACGGTCGTGCCACCGGCCCCGGTTCCAGTGTTGGGTGAGATGCTAGTAATGAAGGGGGCTTCCCCGGTACCGACGCCACCACCTCCGTCAGTTGGTGGTGGTGGCACCTGCAAGGGGGCCGTCGGCGAATCTGTCGAACACGCCACCAGCAAGGCCAGCCCGCAAACGGCGGTGACGATCAGCCCTTGGAACCTTCTGTCTTTCAGTCGACTCATGGCGACTCTCCTGCTCTACGGCCCCGCAGGGCTAAGGAATGAACTCGATTGTGAAGAAGATCGGCTGCGTATCGACGGTGTCACCCGACAGTGTACGGCCGAAGAATCGGACCTGGAAGTTCAGAACGATCTTGGGCTCCCCTGTCTCTGTGTCGACGCCTCCATTGGAGTACTTGAGGTCCGACAGAGGCGTCGTATTCAGCTGATCGGAGCTCATGACAGGCAAGTTCTCGTAGTCCACGGTCCCATCGACCGGCGCCACGCCGAAAATCCCGCGCACGTAGGGGGTCGGCACCCGCGTTCCTCGATCGGCTCGCGAGTACTGGACCTCGTACGACTGAATCTCGACGTTCATCAGATCGCTGGTAGTACCCGTCGGGTTCTTGGCGATGTTCTGAATGGTTAACGACTCGATTTGAATCAGACCGCCGGTTGACAATGTCGAATTGACACTTGCCAACAGCGGCAGTCCGTCGAAGTCGCTGACCGAGAGCAGGACGCCACCACCATCGGTCCTGTCCGTATTGCTGTCGCATCCAGCAACGCCAACGGCCAGGATTAGGATCAACAAATAGTTCGTGACACGGCGCATTAGCAGCTCCTCCGTCAGCCTATAGCTTGATCACCCTTGGGGTGATGAAGATCAACAGCTCTTCGTTCTCATCGCTTCGACGCTTGTTCTTGAAGAGATGACCCAGAACAGGAATATTGGCGAGCCCTGGGACTCGATCCTCACCCTGGTCCGAAGTAACCTTGTAGATACCTCCGATGACCGTTGTACCACCGTCCCGGACGATCACTCGGGTCCGCGCGTCCTTCGTCGCGATGGGGGCGTTCGTCGCTCCCACAACGGTGAAGGCCAGCAAAGGCTCTCGCTTCTGGATATTGATATCCATCAGCACGGTGCCCTCGGCAGTGACATGCGGAGTGACATCCAATCGCAGCGTGGCGTTGACAAACTGCACGCTGACTGTGTTGTTGGCCACCGTCTGAATCGGGATCTGCAGACCGCTCTGAATGGAGGCCTGCTCGTTGTTCAGGGTCGCGACCTTCGGGGCTGACAGAATGTTGATCAGCCCCTCGTCCTCGGCCGCTTGCAGGGTTGCGTCGATCGAGAAGGTCCCGAGTACGTTCCCCAGGGAAATATCCAGGAGACCGTTGCTACCACCGGTCAGCAGATTGACACTACCGTCGACCGAGCCCTGGTTCGGGAACTGGAGTCCGGTCGTGTTCCCATAAGCGGGAGACGAAACTCCATTGAAGCCCCACTGGATACCCAGAGTTCGATTGAATCGCTTCGTGGTCTCGATGATCCTGGCCTCGATCATGACTTGAGGCTCTGGAACATCCAAGGTCTCGATGACCGCCAGGACCGTGTCGATGTAGTCCGGCAGCTCTTTGATGATCAGGGTGTTGGTCCGCGAATCGACGACTACCGAACCGCGCTGACTCACCAGACTGGCACCACCACCGGACATGAGAATGCCGGCCATCGTGCTCGCCTCGGCGTAGCTGACGCGCTTCATGATGGTCTTCAGCGGCACGGAGAGCGCATTGGCCTGGCGTAATCTCTGCCGCTCCGACGCTTCGTCGGCCAGGACCTTGATCGGGGCGACGCGCATGATGTTGCCTTCGAGCACGTAGCCGAGACCGTTGATCTTGAGGATCTCTTCGAGCGCCTGGTCCCACGGAACATCCGTCAACTCGACGGTCACTGTTCCCGTGACGCCGGGCTGCACGACGATGTTCAAGCCGCTGATCTGAGCGAAGGACCGCAGGACGTCTTTGATGTCGCCATCCTTCAGGCTGATGGACATCGGCGCTCCGGTGTAGGTCGGAGCATCGCCACTGACAGTCTGGCTGGAAAAGGACTGCGCGGCCTGTGCTTGTGGCGCCGCACCGCCCTCGACAACCTCGTCCTGATAGCTGCTGCTAACAAAGGAGGGTTCCGGCTCTCGGGTCAGGCTCGCATCGGCAATCTGGTATTCCGGTTCGGGAGTCGCTGCAGCGATGGGCTCGACGACCTCCGGCTCCGGTTCGGGAGCGATCGGCTCGGGCTGGATCTCGACAGGAAGTGCAGCCGGCGGAGTCGAAAGCTCATGGGCGCCGACAGTACCGTTCTCATTGGCACCCATGCCTTCCGGCTCAGGCTCGACGATCGGCTCCGCGACGGCGACAGGCTCGGGCTCGACCGGTGTCGGCTCGAGAGCCGCAACCTGGGGAGCCTCTTCGACCATGGGGCTCTCCTGGAGCTCCATGGTTGCCACTGCGCTGGAAGCGAATCGCAGCTCCAGGCCGTTCGGAATCTGCTCGACCCGGGTATCCGATGCATCTCTCAAATCCACAACGACCCGGGAGACCATGTCGGGCTGCGCCTTGAACTGGGCAATCCGCACTCTCTCGACCGTGTGGTTCTCGACCATGATGCTGGGGGAAGGCGCCCGATTGGCGACTCCGAGCAGGTCGACCACGAAGCGATCGGGCGCATCGAGGTTGAAGCTCGAAAAATAGAAGCCACCGTCACCGACGATCCGCACGACGGTCTCGCCGTCATGACTCGACACCTCGATGCCTTCGAGCTGTGTCGCCGCGACGCCGATCGGTTCACCGACCGGTCCCTGAATAGCATCGAACGGCGTTTCGGCCGTCGATACTCTCGGGGCTGGCGGTGCCGCTGGCAGAGTCTCTTCCTCGACCACGACCGACTGCACGGCCAGGGTGTCGGCGTCGTCTGCTGACGGCTCGTCCCAGGTTCGCTCAGCGACCTCGCCGATGGCGGTGAAATCCACCAACAGGGCGGGCCCCGAAGCCTGAATCGAGTGTTCCGTGGCACCCCGCGTCCGAATGGTGAGACGCGTCAGGGGGCGATCACCACCGTTCTCGGTAGTGACCTCCACGGCCTCGAGCAGGCCGTCGTCAGGCCAAAGGTCGATGACCGAGTCTGCCGGCGTGCTGTTGGGCAGCTCGATAACCAGACGGCCATCGGCGTCCCGATAGGTAGTCCAAACGAGGGTGCCATCGCTAGCCACCTCGAGTTGGGCCCCACCCGACCCCCGATGTACCGCCAGGTTTTGGATCTCAGTTGTCGAGGTCGCCGCAGCCTGGGCCGGTAGAACCGTTACAGCAGCGATCAGGATCATCGCTGCCGTGACGCCATACAAGGCGCCAAGGAGCCGCATACCCCTCCGACTAATTCTATTCGCGATACTACGCATGGCGCTCGCCTCCCTCCCACCAGCAGGTGCCCGGGATATCCCGTGCCCGCTCATGGGTTGAGCTTCTTGACCACCTCCCGAAACGGCTTAAGAGCGGTCGGGTCGTCCACAATCTGCTTGAATATCGCTTCGTTGCCACTGATACCGATCACATCACCGTCGTAGAGTTGATCCCCGATCCTCAGGAGATAGCTCTGCTCTCGGTCAGAGGACTGGACCTGAATGATCGGCCCATTCGCAGTGACAAAGACGCCGGTAATGTCAATCTCATCAATCAACAGGCCAGGAATACCTTCCGGCCTGGGTCCCCGAATCAACGGGCGGTCTCTGGCCTCCATCAACGACTTGAAGGGGTCCCGACGATCACCCGGATCGTAGTAGTAGCCCTCACCAGCCAACATCGCTGATTCGTCTTTCAGGAGGTCGTCCACGTTGGTATCGGGTTCGTCATCCAGGGCCGGCAGCGTCGGTTGGGCCGGCGCGGCCTCTGGCTCCTGGGCCAAGACAGCAGTCGACTGCCACCCGATGACCAGGGCCAACGCCATGAACAGCGCTGTCGATGCCAGGGTTCGCTTTGCTGTCGATTTCATCATCCTTCTCCCGATTCTCATTCCGTCTACTGACCCTCGACCACGCCCTCTTCTTCGACAGGGGTGGGCTCTTTGTAGATGAATGTCTTCGCCGTGAAACTGGCCTCGATGGTGTCGGCCCCCGAGTCTCGCGAGCGAACGTTCTGAATCTTCAACCCTTCGATATTGATGATGCGGGAGAACCGACCCACGCGATCGAAGAGCAGAGCAAGGTTGTGATAGGTGCCGTCCAGGCTGATGGCGATCGGCCACTCGCTGTAGAACTCCTGATCGATGAAGTTCCCAGGTGTGAATCGCTTGAGCTCGAAGTCACCCTGCTCGGTCAGGTCCCGGATTCGACGCAGCAACTCGGGAGTGTTGCGACGAGCCGGAAGAATTCGGAGCAGTTTGTCCAACTCGAGCTCGAGGCGCTGGACCTCTTCTCGGAAGCGCGGCAGTTCTGCCTTGGCCGCCCGACCTTCTTGAATCTTGATCTGAAGCTCGGCCAACTTCGCCTCTTGGGCGTCGAGCTCCTTGTACTTGGGTTTCAGCAAATAGTGGTGCCCGCCCCAGTACAGCAAGCATGCCAGCACGAGGCCCACGATTGCCGAGACCCACCAGGGTTTGTCTTCCAGACCGGTTCGGATTCCCATTCTCGCCAGCCTCTCCTATCCTGCCGTGGCGTCGGCCCCTTCGGGCTGCTCCGCCGGCGGAACTTGATAGGTGTAATTGAAAGCCACCACGAAAGTGTAGATCTGACCCCGCTGCGACGTATCTCTGAGTATCGGTTCCTGAAACTCGGTGACGCGATCGAGGTTCTCGATGAAGTTGGCTACGGCATTGGTGTTGAAGGCCTCGCCAGAAATGGTGATGGTCGTCGGCGTGACGTCCATCTTGGTGAGCCACAGCAGCTCGGGCAGGGCACGGGATACCTGGTCCATGATCTGGACCGGCCCTCTCTGGTTGGTCTTCAACTGATTGATGACCTGGACTTTGCGCTCGAGCTCGGACTTCTTGGCCTTGTACGCTTCGACTTCCTTGATGTAGGGCTCGAGCTCCTTGACCTCTTTCTCGGCCTCGACAACCTGCGCCTGCATATCCTTCACCTTGCCGTTGACGATATAGAGGTGTCCAAGAGTGATCAGGATGCCGGCCAGAACCAGCCCCACCAGAGCCCACAACCCAGCGTTGGCGCCCTCCTGGATACCCTTCAACTGCGAGGGCCCAGGCGCAGCCGGACGCTTTCTTTCGCCAACCAGATTGATCTTGATCATGGTTCGCTATTCCCCGACCTTGCGGACTGCCAGTCCTACGGCCACGGTCAGCATCGGCGCGATGGACTGTAGCCACTGGCTGTCAAAGTCGCTCTCCCGGAAGTGAATGCGGCGCAACGGGTTCATCAGCTCGGTGCGAACTCCGAACCTCTCTTGCAGTACGGACTGCAGATTCGGCGTCTGTGCACAACCGCCAGAGAGCATTAGCTCATCAACACTGTCCTCGGCGGCCGTGGCAGCGAAGAAGTCGAAGGTCTTCTGGATCTCAGAAGCCATCTCCGCGGAAACAGAGTCGAGAACCGCACGAGCTTCTGCTGCCGAGCACTCCTCGACCTGCTCGCCCCGTTTGACTCTCTCGGCCTGATCGAAGGACAGGTTGTATTCACGCTGCAGGGCTTCGGTGAACTGATTACCACCGAATGAAATATCCCGCCAGAAGACCGTCGAGCCGTGTGCCAGGATGTTGATGTTGGTGACACCCGCACCCATGTTGACAAGCGCGACTACTTTATTGGGGTCCAGGTCGTGGTTGACCTCATACGCGTTCTGCACCGCGAAGGCATCGAGATCGACAACCGCCGGGCTCTTGCCACACTGGCTGATGACGGACACGTAGTCATTGACCTTGTCCCGCTTGACGGCAACCAGCAGCACCTCCATCGAGTCATCCCCGGACATCCCTTCGGACAACACGACATAGTCGAGTCGGACATCATTGATGTCGAATGGGATGTACTGCTCTGCCTCCCACTGGATGGACTCCTCCAGTTCGGCGGTCGGCATCGCCGGCACCTGGATCTTCTTGATGATCACCGAGTGCCCGGAGACGGAAGTGGCGCAACTCGACCCCTTGGCGCCGGTCTCCTGAGTTAGCTTTTGAATGGCATCCACGACCAGCGACGAATCCATGATGGACCCATCGACAATGGCTTCCGGTGACAGAGGCTCCACTCCAACCCGAAGGAGATGGTAGTCGCCGGGCTTGCGCTCTTTGAGCTCGACGAGCTTGACACCGGAACTACCGATGTCTAGCCCTACTACGCTTTTAGACCGTGACCAAAACACGACGCCAGGAAACTCCTGAAAACACTGTGTTTATGCAAGTTTGCACATCAATTCTTCAAGCTTTACTGGAAACTAACAAGAAGCCTTTTTTCCTGTCAAGGGCACCGGTCACAAACTCTCGGTCAGAATCGGACGCTTTCCATCGAGCAGCCCGACCTCCCGGTGACCGTCTTGTCTCCCTCCGCAGCTTCGACGAGTTTGCATAGATGCATCTCGAACCCCAACACACCAGATTTCGAACCGTTCATTTTCGAGTCGCATCTATTGGATCTCTCCCACGTTTCTGCTACCGTAGGCGCCTTCTTCTGAGAAGTCAAGGAGATCCACAACATGTCCAAGCAATGTGCAATCTGTGGCAAAGGAACCGTGGCAGGACGCAGTATCAGTCATGCCCACAACGTCTCGAACCGGACCTGGGAACCGAACCTGCAAAAGGTGCGCGCGGTGATCGACGGTGCGACTCAGCGCGTCTGGGTTTGCACCCGCTGCCTGAGAAGCGGCAAGGTGCAAAAGCCGGAGACTCGTAACTGGCAGCCCGAAGAGGTCGAAGTCGATTCTTGAGGTGGCAGGCTCTTTCGATTCGAAGCGATCCGACTCCACTCCTGAAAACCAGACTCGCCCCACGGTGGGTGAGCCCGTCCAGTCCCGGTTGAGCAGGCCATGCCAGCTCAGTCTGTGTTGTGGTCTGTCTTCAAGCCTGGGCCACGTCGTCGTCCGACTTCGAAGACTCCGGGCAGAGCGCGGATGCTCTGGCGGAGTCGCTCTAGGTGCTTGCGGTTTTGCACCTCGACAACGACTTCGATCAGGCCACGACCCGACTCGATGGTTTCCGCCTCGATCTGCCGGATGTTGCTGTTGTGCTTCGCCATCACCTCAGTGAGCCGGGCCAGCATGCCGGGGTTGTCTTCCGTCTCGATGACCAGCACCACCGGGTACAGCTCATCGCTCTGGCGAGCCCACTCGACCTCGATCTCTCGCTCCTGGTTGTACAGCAGGTTCTGGACGTTCGTGCACTCTACCGAGTGCACCGACACACCTCTGCCCCGCGTGATGTAGCCGACGATCGGCTCGCCGGGAACTGGGCTGCAGCACTTGGCCAGGTAGGCCAGCAGATCGCTCTGGCCTTTGACCGCGATGGCGTCACTGCCGAAGGGCAGGATCTTGGTGACGGCGCGACGCAAGGGGCCTGGCTCTTGTTCCACCGTCTCCAGCTCGTCGCTCGTCAGGACTCGATTCAGTAGGTGTCGCACCGAGGTCTTGCCGTACCCGACTGAGGCAAAGAGATCCCCTGGGCGGGCGATACCCTCGGCGGTCAGGTACTCGCCCAGGCCGTCGCTGTCGAGGAAGCGCTTCATGCCGACCTTGTGCTTCTTGAGCTCCTTCTCCACCAGACGCTTGCCGATCTCTGTCGCGCGCTCTTTCTGCTCCGTGTTGAGCCACTGACGGATCTTGGTCTTGGCTCTGGACGTGGCGACGAAACTCAGCCAGTCGCGACTCGGGAAGCGGGAGGGGTTGGTCACGATCTCGACGATGTCGCCGTTCTTGAGCTCGCTGCGCAGGGGCTCGAGCTTGCCGTTGATCTTCGCCCCCACACAGTGGTGCCCCAGATCGGTGTGGATCTTGTAAGCGAAGTCCAAGGGCGTGGCGCCGCGGGGAAACGAGTACACGTCACCCTTCGGGGTAAAGACATACACCTCGTCGGGATAGAGATCGATCTTCAGAGAATTGAGAAATGTGCGCGGGTCTTGCACGTCCTTCTGCCACTCCAGGAGCTGGCGTAGCCAGGAGAAGCTCTGATCGGTTTCGGCCGGCTCCGGATCGCCCTCTTTGTAGCGCCAGTGTGCAGCGATACCGTCCTCGGCGATCAGGTCCATCTCCTGGGTGCGAATCTGGACCTCGAACGGCTCGCCATTGGGACTGACGAGAGTGGTGTGCAGAGACTGATAGAGGTTCGGCTTCGGCATGGCGATGTAGTCCTTGAATCGACCGGGTACCGGTCGCCAGGCCTGATGCACCACGCCCAGACAGGCGTAACAGTCACGGACCGACGGAGTGACGATTCGAAAGGCCAGGTAATCGTAGAGCTGCGAGGCGTCAATCCCCTGCCGACGCATCTTCTGGTAAATGGAATAGAAGCGCTTGACCCGAAAACTGATCTCGGCTTCGAGCCCTGCCTCGCTCAACAAGTCGACCAACTGGGCACGAATCTTCTCGGTGGCCTGCCGTCCAAGTTTGACCTTCTGCTGAATCTGTGTTCGGAGCTCGCTGAAGTCATTGGGATGAAGATGAAAGAACGCCAGGTCCTGTAAGTCGCCCTGCACTTTCGACATGCCGAGGCGATGGGCGGTCGGCGCGTAGATCTCCAGCGTCTCTCGAGCGATGCGCCGCCGCGACTCGACTGGCATGTGCTCGAGAGTCTGCATGTTGTGCAGACGGTCCGCCAGCTTGACGAGGATGACGCGAATGTCCTTGGCCGAGGCCAGGATCAACTTGCGAAAGGTCTCGGCCTGTGCCTGGTCGCGCCGCACGTACGAATGGCGACCGATCTTGGTGACCCCATCGACCAGTTGAGCGATCTCCTCACCGAAACGATCGGCCAGCTCCTGCCTCTCGGCCAGGGTGTCCTCCAACACGTCGTGCAGCAGGCCGACAGCAACGCAGGTCTCGTCGAAGCCCAGGTCGGCCAGGATGTATGCCACATGGAGGGGATGGGTGAAGTACGGCTTGCCGGAGCGCCGCACCTGGTCCCCGTGGGTGTCACGGGAGAACTCGTAGAGAGACTGGAGAAACGCTTCGTCGAATGGCCTGTCGTGACGCCTCAGCCCTGCCAGAACGTCCTCGAACTGCACGTCCTCGCGCACCTCGACCGGTGGTCGGAGGTGGTTGGAGCCGAAGGATCGTCTGAGGTTCGCCATGCGCCGTCTCGGCGACTGCGAGAATGCCGACGTCGACACAAAAATCTGGGCAGCCGCGCTTTCCTGGCGAATTATAGAGGACGGTCGGCACCGCTATCCTGCGGCACACTGCAGCTGCTGCCCAGCCCGCTGAACGAACCCGATAGAAGAGGTGTCGATCGATCTGGTTTCTCCGCACCGTGGGCGCGGTGCGCTTGGACTCAGGCCGGACTCTGTCTTGGAGATTGCCGCCCGCGTTCGCTGCCGAACCATTTTTCCCAGAGTAGAGCGAATGGGCTGGCTACATATATAGAGGAATAGGTCCCGACGATCACGCCAACCGTAATGATGAACGCGAAGCCTCTCAAGACATCTCCACCGAACAGCAGGAGGCTGCCAACCGCGAGAAGAGTCGTGCCTGAGGTCAGCACAGTTCGGGAGAGGGTCTGATTCAGACTCTTGTTCATGGTCTCCACCAGGGGCTCCCGTCGGCTGCGGCGGAGATTCTCCCGCACCCGGTCGAAGACGACGACAGTGTCGTTGACCGAATATCCGATCAGCGTCAAGAAGCCGGCGATCGTCGTCAGATTGAACTCGAAGCCGGCCATGGAGAACAGACCGAGAACGATCAGCACGTCATGGGTCACCGCTACCAGCGCTCCGACCCCGAAACGTAGCTCGAATCGGAACCAGATGTAGATCAGCATCCCGAGCAGGGAAGAGACCACGGCCAGAATGCCCTTGCGCCGCAATTCCGCTCCGATCTGGGGGCCAACGTTCTCGGACCCAAGAACGGCAAATTCGCCCAGATAGGTCTGCCTTTCGAGCGCGGTCCGAACCTCGTTGCTGACTCCTGCCACCTCGTCCCAGGACTCCAGCAAACCGTTAACGCGACGCTGCTCGAGAATCGCCTCGGCCAGCTCCTCATAGCGCTGCCGGGCCACTTCCGGGTCTTGCGCCACGACCCGATCCGGGTCGCTTTCCAGAAGCAGGCTGGCCAGAGCGTCCCTGCCGCGCCGGTTGAGGTCGAATCCGCCGGCTGACTCGCCGTTGAAACGTTCATCCAGAGCCTGGACGACTTCAGCCTGGGTGCCTTCCTCATTACCAGCGACAGTGGCGGTCTTGATGATCACCTCGTCGGCTTCTTCGGCTCCGAATCTCTGGATCTGCGCATCTCTCACCCCGGCGGCGGAAACGACATCCCGCAACTCATCGACCTCGGGCTTGTCGCTGAACTTGATCGTCAACTGGGTACCGCCCGCGAAGTCGATGCCCACGTTCAGACTCTTTTGGATGAAGACCTCGAGGACAGAGATCGCCAGCAGTGCGATCGAAATCAGCACGAAGTGCTTGCGATACTTCATGAAGTCGATGTTCGTGTTTTGGAAGAACTCCATACTCTCAACTCCCGCGACCGTAGTTCGTCAACCGATCGAGATCAAGCCCGTATGACTAGATCGACAACCGATCGACTCGACGTCGCCTCGAAAGAACCACGTCGAAGATCCATCGACTCACGAAGATAGCGGTGAACAGCGACGCCAGGATGCCGATCGACAGGGTCACCGCGAATCCCCGGATCGGTCCGGTTCCGAACTGGAACAGAAACAGCGCCGCAATCAAGGTCGTGATATTGGCATCCATCACCGACGACAGGGCCTTGCCAAAGCCGGCGTCGATGGCCGACTTCACCGTCCTGCCATGGTGCAGCTCTTCACGGATTCGCTCGAAGATCAGCACGTTGGCATCGACGGCCATGCCAATCGTCAGCACGATGCCTGCGATGCCGGGCAAGGTCAGGGTGGCGCCGAAATAGGCCAGCGCTCCGAAAATGAGAATGATGTTGAGAATCAGGGCGATAATGGCATTCAACCCCGTGCCCTTGTAGACCAGGAGCATGGCAAGAACTACCAGGGACAGTCCGATGACACCCGCCCTGAGGCCTTGCCGAATGGAGTCCTGACCCAGGGTCGGACCCACTGTTCGCTCCTCCAGATAGGTGATGCCGGCAGGCAGGGCACCCGATCTCAAGACGGTCGACAGATCTTCGACTTCCTGCCTGGTGAAGGAACCCTCGATGAGACCAGAGTCGCCGATTCGCGACCGGATGTTCGGAGCGGAGACCACATTGCCGTCCAGCACGATTGCCAGCCCCTTGCCGACATTGGCACCGGTGGCCTCGGCGAACAGCTTCCCACCCTCATGGGTGAGATAGAAGTTGACGACCGGCTGATTGAACTCACCGACACCGGGCCGCGCAGTCTTCAGGTCACGACCGGTGATGACTGTCCGCTTCTCCACCGCATAGAACTGCTGCCCAATTGCCCGGCCCTGGTCATCACGAATGGATCCGGTGAGAATCTCGATGCTCGAGGGGATCTGACCGCCGTAGTGGGCCGTGATCTCCTCACGGCTCGCAACGCCCCCACCACCGGGAGGATGGGTAACGAGCCGAAACTCCAGAAAGGCAGTGTTCTTGATCAGCTTCTTGACGCGCTCGGGGTCGTCGACCCCGGGCAGCTGCACCACGATACGATCACCCTCCATGCCCTGGCGCTGAATGAGTGGATCGGCAACACCAAATTCGTCTACACGGTTGCGGATTGTCTCCAGCGCCTGCTTGACAGCCAGGTTCTCGATCTCGTTGAGATTGGCGATTTCCATCTTGAAAGCCAACAGATCTCCCCGCCGCTGCCAATTCCAGCCAGGCATATACTCGCTGACGATGCCACCGACCTCTCGATCTCGCCCCTGGGGTACACCCTGCATCTCAAAGCTGGAGCTCGACGTTTGGTTCGCTGTGACGCCTTCGAGTCCAGCATCGGCAACTTCTTGAAGCAGGCGATCGATGTCTTTGGTTGTCTCCGACCTGACGGCATCATCGACTTCCACCTGCAGAACCAGGTGAATGCCGCCTCGCAGATCCAGCCCGAGCTTGAGTTTTTCCTGAAGGGGATAAGCCGAAAATATCGCCAGCCCGACGACAGCCGCGATCAGAAGTCCCCGCCAGAGAAGTTTGCTGCTCATTTACGCTCTCCTTGCTCCTCTTGTCCCTCGAGGCCCGCGATCGCCGACTTCGCGACTCTGACTTTCAGGTTCTCGGCCAGCTTGAGGATGACCACTTGTTCCTCGACGGCCGCGACCGTACCGTACAGTCCGCCGTTCGTGACCACCCGATCGCCTTTCTTCAGGCCTTCGATCAGTCCCTGAAGCGCCTTCTGCCGCTTGCGCATCGGCGCGATCAACAAGAAGTAGAAGATAGCGAAGACCAGCAGGATCGGCACGAACTGCATGAATGCAGGTGCCGATGCCCCTTCTGCGGCGGCGAGAATTGCGATGTGCTGACTCATAGGTGCTTTTCCTCTAGCCTGCGGCGATTACGCCCGATTCCTCGGCGGCGTCAAGGTAGAACTCTCCGAAATCCTTCTCGAGATCAGGGTATGGAAGCGGTTGAATCGGGAGTTGCCGGCGATTCCGAGAACGAACCATTTTCCGGATAGCGAGCAGCGACCGACGCCGCAAAACCGGTCAGCGTTCCGGACGCGATAGCTTCTCTGAGATGAGCCACAAAGTCAAGATAGAAGCGGACATTGTGCTGGGTGGCCAGCACTGCTCCGGTGAGCTCACCGCTACGAATCAGATGATGCAGCAGGGCGCGGCTGACGCGTTGGCAAACAGGGCACGAACAGTCGGCATCCACGGGTCGGGAGTCGTCGCGGTACCGCGCGTTCTTGATGCGCACCAGGCCTTGGCTGGTAAACAGCATTCCATGCCTTGCATTGCGCGACGGCAGCACGCAGTCGAAGAGATCGATGCCATGTTGAACGGCATGGACGATGTCTCTCGGGGTTCCGACACCCATCAGATACCTCGGCTTGGCAGCAGGTAGCAAAGGGGTCGTCCACTCGACTACCGATCGCCGCGCGCGGGTGGGCTCTCCCACGCTCACTCCACCGATGGCATAGCCCCCGAAATCGAGCTCGGCCAGCTGCTCCGCCGCTCGCTGGCGAAGCTCGGTGAAGGTGCTGCCCTGGACGATTCCGAACAGTGACATGCCGTTTCCCTGCCAGGCCTGGCGCGCCCGAACAGCCCACTGATACGTCCGCTCCAGGGAGGCAGTTGCCTCTTCACGCGCCACAGGCCAGGGCGGGCACTCGTCCAGAACCATGGCGATATCCACTCCCAGGCGGCGCTGCGACTCGACCACCGACTCGGGTGTCAAGCGGAGCTCGGCACCGTCGAGGTGGCTGCGAAACGTCACCCCATCGACTCCGACGTGGCGCAGGTTCGCCAAGCTGAACACCTGGTATCCACCGCTGTCGGTGAGGATCGGCCGCCGCCAACCGGTGAACTCGTGCAAACCGCCCAGCGACTCGATGATGTCGATGCCGGGGCGCAAGCTCAGGTGGTACAGGTTGGAGAGCATCACCGCGGCGCCAGCGGCCTCCAGATCGAGGGGTGAAAGGCCCTTGACCGCCCCGAGCGTTCCCACCGGCATGAAGGCAGGAGTCTCCACGATTCCGTGCGTCAGCGAGAGCTGCGCTCGACGAGCACTACCATCGCGGGCGAGGACTTCGAAGTTCATCGGCACGAAGAGCCGCGCAAGAAGCTGAGATTCCTACTGCAGGCGAGTGCGCTGATCCAACTCGACGATCCGAACGTTGACACTTTCCGGCAGACTCAAGTCGAATCGCTCGACGGGCACCGAGCCGTTGATTCTGAGGTTCTCGAAACTCAGGTCGGTGACGTCGCCATCGGCGTCGACATAGCGCAGCCGAATCGGCAGGAAATGGTCGGCGCCGATCCAGATCGTGACTCCTCGGAGGCGCTTGGCCACCTTGTCGAATAGAGGCGAAAGCTGCAAGAGATAGGGCTGAGTGAGGTCATCGGGCAGAGTCAGGCTGACCGAGAAGTACTGCAACATATCGTCCAGAGGGCTCGTCGCACCGAGGTACTCGAGAACCCGCTGCGACCGGCGGCCGACCTTGACCCTTTCCGCCTGCCCGAGATCTCGAAACCAGGTCGTCATCTCATCGCCATCGATCAGCATCGAGATCGGGTTTGGAGTGGCGTAGTCCCAACGCACCTGATCCGGCGCGGAGTAGACGAACGTCCCCACCGCCTCCACCGACTCCACCAGCATGGAGCTCTCTTTGAGCTGCCTGAAGTCGGCCTCGAGAGTGCTGATCCTGCCTTGCTCGAGCCTCACCCTCTCGACGAGAGCACCGAGCTTCTCTGACGGGCTCTGGCCTTCAACCCGCGGATTGGGAAGCGCCTCCTCAGACCAGACGGGGGCCGAGATCGCCAGCAGTAGGCAGGCTACACAGATCCTGATAAGGGACATTCAGATGATCTCTAAGATAAAGGAACTACAGTCCGGCACCCACACCGGATCCTAGATCCAGGAGCCAAGGGGCGAGACGGATGCTACCTCCCCAATCCGTCCAATGCAACCAGCAAAACGGTGCCCCCTGCTTGACAGCCCCGCGGACCGATGCTACTTTGCCGCTCGCTTTCTACGAGGAGTGATCCGACATGGCTGACCTGGGAAATAAGCACGAATGCCTGAATTGCGGGACCAAATTCTACGACCTGGGCCGCACCCAGCTAGTCTGCCCGAGTTGCGGCGGCGACCAGGAGGAACTGGCCAAAGGATCTGCAGAGGAAGGTAAGGCCGCCGGCAAGCCGTCAGCCAGCAAGGCGAAGAAGGCCAAGAAGGCCAAGAAGGCCAAGAAGGCGAAAAAGGCCGCAAAAGACGACGCACCGGAAGGCGAAGCAGAAGACACCTCCACGACGGAATCATGACCAGGCTCGGGCAACGGACAGGTTCGCTACGTGGCACCCCGTGCCGCCTGTGAACCAACCGCTCGAGGTAGCACTGGCGCTCGGCGGTAATCTCGGGCGTCCCGAAGCCGCATTTCGAAGCGCCATCGACGAGCTGAAAAGATCCCTCCGGATCCTGCGAGTCGCGCCGCTCTTCCGCTCCAGCCCGATTTCCTCCATCCCCCAGCCCGCATTCTTGAACACGGCACTCCTGGCCGAGACAAGGTTGGACCCCTGGCAGCTTCTCGGGCTGGCCAAGGCCCTCGAAATCCAAGGTGGCAGGGTCAAGACAGCACGTTTCGGTCCGCGCCATCTCGACATCGACCTACTACTCTGCGGCGACCTCCGGATCGATGAGCCGGAGCTTCAGCTGCCCCATCCACGCCTCCGAGAGCGACGCTTCTTCTTGGCCCCGCTGGCCGAGATCGCCGCTGCGGTACCGGTACCGCCGGGCGGCGAGACCGTGGCCGAGCTCCTGGCAGCCCTGGGCGACGAGCAACCGATTGAAAAGGTCACATGGAAGCATGGAGTCCCCTCCTAGCCCTCTTGACTGGGGCCGGGGTTCCGAGCCGTTCCAACGAAATCGCTGACGAGCTTGTCGTGCAGTTGCGCTGACACAAGCTCTTACCGTAACGTCACGATTCAATGGAAAACAGCACCGTCGCTCCCTGGTACAAGAGACTGCACTGGCAGATCCTGATCGCCATGGCCCTCGGAACCCTGGTCGGCCTGATCTGGGGTGAGCAGGTCGCACCGAAGGTCGGTTGGCTCGGCACCCTCTTCATTCGCCTGCTCAAGATGGTCATCGTGCCGCTGATCGTCACCTCCATTGTCTCTGGAGTATCGGCCGTTGGAGGCGGTCGCAGTCTGGGAAGACTGTTCGGCAAGACGATGGGGTACTACATCTTGTCGAGCACACTGGCGATCCTGGCCGGCCTCGTCATGGTGAATCTGATCCAGCCGGGTGTCGGTGCCAATATCGCCGGCACCGAGACCGCCACGATCCCAGAGCTCTCCACCCCCAGCTCTCCGGTCGAGCTGCTCTTGGACATCGTGCCCGAAAACGTTGTTGCGGCGGCTGCAAAGCCCAACATGCTAGCGATGATCTTTTTCAGCATTCTGATGGGAATGAGCATCGCCGGCCTGCCCGACAAGCCTCGCGACTTCCTCATCCAGCTGTTCGATGCCGCCTTTCAAGCCATGATGAGGCTCACTTCCGGCGTCATACGGTTTGCCCCGATCGGGGTCTTCGGCCTCATCACCAGGGTGGTCGGTACCTCGGGCCTGGAGTCGTTTCGGGCTCTCGGTCTCTACATGGCAACGATTGCGTTCGGCCTGACGTTTCATCTGCTGGTCACCCTGCCGCTCCTGCTGATCGTGCTGGGGCGAATCCGGCCGCGGATTCACTTCCGAAACATGGCAGAGCCCATGGCGATGGCTTTCTCGACCAGCTCCTCGGGAGCCACCCTGCCCGTGACGCTCAACGCGGTCGAGAACAAGGTCGGCGTGTCGAACCGCATCTCTTCGTTCGTCCTGCCCATGGGAGCAACCGTCAATATGGACGGCACCGCGCTCTACGAGTGTGCCGGAGTCCTCTTCATCGCTCAGGCCCTGGGAGTCGATCTGTCCCTCGGGCAGCAGGCCGTCGTGGTGATCACCGCGCTGCTCGCCTCGATTGGTGCGGCTGCGGTTCCCTCGGCGGGCCTGGTCATCATCTTCATCGTGCTCGAGGCGGTGAATCTTCGCGGACCGGAAGTCGAGGTTCTGGTCGGAGCGATGCTGGCCGTCGATCGGCCGCTGGACATGTACCGCACGGTGGTCAACGTCTTCAGCGATTCCTGTGGCGCCGCAATCATCGCCCGCTCCGAAGGTGAGACTGGTGTCGATCAGAGCGTGGCTCCTGCAGGGTGAGAAGGGCACGGTCCGAGTTCCAGATACCGAACAAGGCGCCGCAGTAAAGCGGTAGGGGGACGACCTTTGGCTATTCGATCGACAGCTTCGTTCCGCGACCCGATTCACGGCTTCATCCATGCCGACTCCCTCGAGCGAGCCCTGATCGACAGCCGGCCCGTTCAACGCCTTAGATCGATTCGCCAGCTGGGTTTCACCTCACTGGTCTTCCCCGGTGCCGAGCACACCAGGTTCAGTCACGTGCTGGGGGCGATGGAGCTCGCGGGACGGGTCTACGACGCCATTGCCACCCGCAGTCCCGACCTGCTCGACACTCGGGCGGAGAGTCGCGACCGGCGGTTGGTCCGGATCGCCGCCCTGCTTCACGACATCGGGCATGCGCCGTTCAGCCACTCGGCCGAAGGCCTCTTCGAAGATGACCTCGACCACGAGGCGATGACCCAGAGGCTCCTGGGCACTGCAGAGCTCGAGGCCATCTTCCAACGATGGGGCGAAGGCGTGGAACCAACTCAGGTAGCCCGCCTCTTGAAGAACCCGGAGACACCGAAGGAGCGCTTGCTGGCCCAGATCGTCTCCAGCGAGTTGGATGTCGACAAAATGGACTACCTGCTGAGGGACAGCCTCTTCTGCGGCGTGCGCTACGGAAACTTCGATCTGGCCCGGCTCCTGGACACCATGCTGCCGCTCGAAGATCCCGAAACCGGCGAGTGGGGACTGGGAGTGGCGGAAGGAGGTGTGCACGCGCTCGAGGCTCTGGTCATGGCCCGGTACTACATGTTCACCCAGGTCTACTTCAATCGGGTTGGCAAGGCCCTGGAGCTGCACTTCAACGAGTGGCTCCAGGAAATCGATCAGCACTGGCCGGCCGACCCCGAGGCCTTTCTCGAGCTCGACGACATCTCGACACTGACAGCCATGCGCCGGTCGCAGAGTGAGCATGCCCTGGCCGTGGTCGAGCGCCGCTACTTTCCCATGGTCTTCGAGACTCGGGAGCATTTGTCACCCGAAGAGAAGCTCCGTTTCGAAGAGATGGTTCCCATGCTCCGCACCGAGTTCGGCCGGGCTCATATCCTGGTGTCCCACGCTGCAAAGGACCCTCATCGCCTGGGCGAGAGCCGGGTTCTGGTACAGCGATTCGATGGACAGTTGGAGCCCATGGAAGAGGCCAGTCACTTCGTCCGCCATCTCGGCCGCATCGACCGATACCGGATCTACACACCACCGCAACTGGTCTCCGAAATCACGGCGAGTCTGCAGGCGCACTGGACCGTTTGAGCGCCCCATCTCGGGAGCTATGGGTGTGGCCGACGATCTGGGTATTCCATCGCCAGCGATATTGCAGACGGCACTCAATCGGCTGGCAGCGAGGCTACGAGGAGGAACCCAGCAGGTCGCGCAGCGCTGATTCCAGGTCGGGAAATCGGAACTCGAAGCCCGCCGCCAGCAAGCGCTGCGGGATTGCCCGCTGCCCGTCCAGCACGAGGGTCGACATCTCGCCGAGCAGCATCCGCATGGCAAAGGCCGGAGTCGGAACCCGGCTGGGCTTGCCCAGGACCTTGCCGATCGTCTCGCCAAGCTGTCGATTCGTCACCGCGCCGGGTGCGACGAGATTGAACGGCCCTCGGACTTGTTGGTCCTCGAGCAGAAAGCAGATTGCGGCGGCTTCATCGGCGATATGGATCCAGGGAACGACCTGCCGACCATCGCCTAGCGGACCGCCCGCGAAGAAGCGAAACGGCATCAGCATTTTCGGCAGTGCCCCGCCGTTTCGGCTGAGAACGACACCGCTCCGAATCACCACCCGCCTCAAGCCCGCCTCTTCGACGGGCGCACTGGCTGCTTCCCATTCGCGGCAGACCCGCGCCAGGAAGTCACTGCCGGCCGCGGCATCCTCCGAGATCTCTTCGCCCGCCCGGGGTCCATAGAAACCAACCGCCGAAGCCTGTACCAAAGCGATCTTGCTGTTACCGATAGCAAGCAGGGCTGCAGTCAAAGCACGGGTCGACTGGGTTCGACTGTCGAGGATCGACTTCTTACGCGCCTCCGTCCACCGCCCGGCCCCAATGCTCTCACCTGCCAAGTGCACCACCGCATCGACGCCTTCCAACGTCGGCTGAAGGCCCTCGGCAGAAGTGCCCGACCAAGCTACCAACTCGGTTCCAGCCGGAAATCCCGACACCACCTCGGGACTCCGAGTCAAGATCACACAGCTGTGTCCCCTGGATGTCAGCTCAGGTACGAGAGCCCGTCCCACCAGGCCGGACCCTCCGGGGATCAGGACCTTCATTTCTCCACCTCCTTCCGAGCACCGACCGCAGCCAGCACCGAGGCTTCGCCGCGAGGATGCAATGGCGCGCCGGTTGGCGCATCGCGCCGCACCTCCAGCCGCAGAATGGGCCGCCCTTCCCGCAAATACTTCGACTCGTAGTTGGTGCGAGCCCCATCGGTCCACAACCCTGAGACTTCGGTCACCTCGATCGGGGGGTACGAGTCCAGAATTTCCTTGACGGCATCACCGTACTCGAGGAAATCGGTTGCGAAGTACAGCCGCCCATCTGCCGTTAGCAGATCCAGTACCAGGTCGATGGTTTCGGCGTCGAAGAGGCGTCGCTTCTGGTGACGCGCCTTCGGCCACGGGTCGGGGAAATAGACATGCACCGCCGAGGCGAATCCCCGGGGCAGGACCGCTGCCAGGAGGTACAAGGCCTCACCGTGCATGAGGACCGTATTGGTCAACCGGCGTCGAGTCATCCTGCGCTGCGCCAGATGGTAGTAGCTGCCAGCCATCTCAACGCCCACGAAGCCACGATCCGGCTCTGCCTCGGCGCGGCGAAGAAGATAGCGCCCCTTGCCAAAGCCTAATTCCACTTCCCAGGCTTTGGCACCAGGCACCAGGCCCTGCAGGTCCAGGGGAGCGGCCAATTGCCGCAGGGTGTACTCGATATCGCCCGCACAGGCGGCAATGGGAATCATCCGATTAGAGAAGCCGCGTCAGCCCTCGATCTTCGAGGGCGGCAACGATCTTCCGTATCTCCTGGGTACGGTCTTTGGGAACGACCAGCACCGCATCGCCCGTCTTGACGATCACCAGGCCGTCGACTCCCAGGGCGGCGACCGTGCCTGCATCGGCAAAAAGAACGCTGCCATGACAATCGATCGAGACGACATCTCCCTTGGTGACATTGCCGTTCTCGTCCCGCGGCAGAATCTCCGCCAAGGCCTCCCAGGAGCCCAAATCACTCCAACCACAGTCGAGTGGCAGAGTGAAGACTTCGTCGAGGTGCTCCATGACACCGAAGTCGATCGATATCGATGGCAGCCGAGGATAGAGCTCGACGATTCGATCCGGTCGTTGTTCGATCTCGCCGAGGCCCTGGGCGAGGTCGGGCTGATGGACCTGGAGCAGCTCGAGCAGGCGTCCGGCGCGGAAAAGAAAAATGCCCGCATTCCAAAGATAGTCACCACTCTCGACGAATCGGTCGGCGGTGGCCTGGTCCGGCTTCTCCTTGTACTGCACAACCTGGCGCAAACCCGTTTCCGGCTCGATCAGGGGCCCGAGCTCGAGGTATCCATAGCCGGTGTCCGGTCTTGTTGGTTGGACACCCAGTGTCATCACCCGGTCGTCTTCGCGGGCGATTCTCTCCGCCGATTCAAGAGTTTCCAGAAAGGCCTCACGGTCCTCGATTCGATGGTCCGCCGGCAGGATCAGCACCACGTCGTCCCGCTCGTCGGCCGGCATGCTGTGCAGAGACCAACCAATGGCCGGCGCCGTGTTGCGCCCAGCGGGCTCCGCCAGGACCTGTTCCTCAGGCACCAAAGGCAACTGCTGACGAACCTGAGCGCTGAGCTTCTCCGTCGTGCAGACCCAGACCTGCGACGGATCCACCAACGGTTGCAGTCGGTCGACCGTTGCCTGCAGAAGACTGGGGCCACCTTCCAGAGACAGTAGCTGTTTCGGCCTCTGTCGTCGACTCACCGGCCAGAAACGAGTGCCGCTGCCTCCAGCAAGAACGAGTGCTTTCACCGCTGATCCTCCATGCCACTCGACCGATCGAGCATCTGCCGCCAATAACCTCGATGCAGAGTATCACCCAGAGGTGATGGGCCCACCGGCTTGACTCGATGAGCCTGCGACCCTAACCTCGAGCCACGTGCGCTATCCCAGACGAGTAGAGACGAGCCAACCGCGTCAGCCACCTGACCGGCGCCAAGCCAGTTCCTCGAGCGCAGAGACGATGATGACCTGTCCCAACTGCGGCAGCACGCTCGCGCAGCGCAAGTGCAAGCTCTACTGCCCACATCCGCAGTGCGGCTACTACCTTTCCTGCTCCGACTACTACTAGGGTTGAGGCGTCCGGTCGTACCTCCCGGCCGGTCTTTGCAGGCTTGGGTTGGGTTCTGAACTGATACCCGTCGCTCCCTCCGGCCCGCCTTTGAGTCCGCTTAGGCCCCCTCGCCATTCCCCTACAACCCCTAGCCGCCCCTAGCCCTTATGCCCCTTATCGGTGCCTATGAAGTTCGTTCGGGCCGGTTCGACAGGGGGCGCCGAGTCGAGCGCGGCCGCAACGATTCTTCATAGGCCACAGGAGATAAGGGCGCGATGACGAGACGAGGTGGCGGCCCCCCGTCGCAGCATGAGTAGCCGACGCCGTCCCCCGGCGGACCACTCGGACGGACCTCAACAAGTAGTCGGATATCAGTTCAGAACCCAGGACCCAAGCCTGCAAAGATCGGCCGGGAGGTACGACCGGACGCCTCAACCCCCTGAATCTGGTCAGCGCCGCTGAGCTGCTGAAACGCTATCGGCTGAGGTGCGGATGATGTGCCAGGCGTTCTGGATGTGCTCGTCGGTCGTCTTGAGGTTGCCGATGGCCAGGTGAAGCGTGTATCGATCTTTCAGCACCGCGGAGGTGACAAACACCGGGCCTTGCGCATTGACTTCGTCGACAAGCGCTTTATTGAGCCGATCCTGCTGCTCGGGCGAGTCCCCTACCAGCCACCGAAAGCAGACAACACTGAACGGTACAGGGGCCGCAACCACAAAGTCGGGGTCGCTCTCGATCATCGAAGCCAGATCCCTGGCCATCCTGCAGTGCTCACGGATCCGCACCTGCAGGCCCTCGACTCCAAAGGTCCGAATGACCATCCAGAGCTTCAGGGACCGAAACCGGCGACCCAGCTGAACCCCGAGATCCATCAGATTGGTGACACCTTCCTCGTCGGTCTTCAAGTAGTCGGGCACCAGGGAAAAGGCTTCCCGCAGGGTATCCACGTCGCGCATCAGCAGCACTGAACAATCGATCGGTGTAAACAGCCACTTGTGCGGGTTGAAGACGATCGAGTCGGCTCTTTCCCAGCCAGAAAATTGCTCCCGGAGCTCGGGGCAAATCGCCGCGCTGCCGGCATAGGCGGCATCGACATGCAGCCAGATCCCTTCTCGACGACAGAGCTCCGCAATGCGATCGATGGGATCGACGCTCGTTGTCGAAGTCGTCCCCGCCGTCGCCACTACAGCCATGGGACGGCGACCCGCACGCCGATCGGCATCGATTGCCTCGACCAGGGAGTCGAAGCGCATCCGGAACTGCCCATCGGACTCGATCCTGCGAACGTGCTCCAGGCCGAGGCCCAGGGTCATGGCGGCTTTGTCACAAGAGGAATGGGCCTGATCGCTGGTGTAGACGACCAATTCAGGAACTTCGGGCCTGCCCGCCAGTCCCAGGTCCCTGACCTGCAGATCCGTTTGCGCGTGGCGCGCTGCCGCCAGGGCCAGCATGGTGCTGATCGAGGCCGTGTCGTTGATATGGCCTCTGAAGTCGTCCGGCAGTCCCAGCATCTGCCGCAGCCAATCGCAGACGCGTTCCTCCAGCTCGGTGGCGGCTGGAGACGTGCGCCACAGCATGGCATTGACATTCAGAGCGGCTGACAGCACTTCGCCCAGAATGCCGGGGCCCGAACCCGTGATCGAGAAGTAGCCGAGAAAACCCGGATGATTCCAGTGGGTGACATTGGGCTCGATCACTCGAGCGTAATCGTCGAGAATGGCGTCCAGGGACTCCCCTTCGCTCGGCGGCGAGCTCGGCAGCATCGAAGCCACCTCTCCGGGTTGGACCCTCGGCAGCACCGGGTACTGGCCGACATCCTGCAAATAGTCGGAAACCATGTCGGCAACCCTGTGGAGGGCTGCCCTCAGCTCGGGGTCACTGACGTCTTGCGACATTCAGGAATCGGTCTTGGGCTCTCGCTTCCCCAGCTCTTCGTCGATAATGCTGGCGAGCTGCTCGTAGGGTTGCGCGCCCGACAGGAATCGGCCGTTGATGAACAGAGCCGGAGTGCCGGTGACGCCAATCTGACTTGCCGCCTCCTGGTCACTCATCACGGCTTCGGCGTGCTGAGAGGAGTCAAGGCACTCGTTGAAGGCCTCGACGTCGAGCTCGAGCCGAGCGGCCTTTTCCTTTAGCTGTTCGAGCTCCAGACTCCTCTGCTCCTTGAACATGAGATCGTGCATCTCCCAGAACTTGCCCTGGTCGTTGGCACAGAGTGAAGCCTCGGCCGCTTTCTGGGCATTGGGATGGATGTTGTTCAACGGGAACTGACGAAAGACAACCCGCACCTGGTCACCATAGTTCTCGAGGATCTGCTCGATGGTCGGCACGACCCGTGAGCAATAGGGGCACTCGAAATCCGAGAACTCGACGATGGTCACCGCCGCACCCTCGGGCCCGCGGCCAGGATACCCGGCGGACTCCACCGGTACCCTTAGAGGTTCCAAGTAGCTTTCAAACCCATACTTGTCCTTCAGCTCGGAAATGAACTCGGCCAGGGCCGTCTGCTGCTGCTGTTGGGTCAAGAACTGTCCGATGCGCTCTTCCACGGCTTCCTTGGGCTGTCTGATCTGTCCTTTGCGGGCCTCGTAGAAGGCATCGATTGCTTCCTGTGATGGCGCTTCGACCTTCGACTCGACGGCCTCGGCCATGAGCTCGTCGACAGACATCTCTCTGGCCTCCGCTTCCAGCTCCAGCAAACGCGTCGTGATCAGATTGTCGAGGCCCTTTTCGAGAATCTCGTAGCGCTCCCTGTTGACCCGAAGCAGCTCCCCCGCCACCGACCCGGCCACCTCGTCTTCGGTGATTGCGCTCCCCCCCACCACCGCCATGACACTTGGCTCGGCCTGATCGTCCTTGGCAGCATAGACGGCCGAATCGGAGACCGTGCAGGCCTGCGACAGGAAAGCGACTACAAGCAGGAGGGCCACTGCCGAGCCCCTCAGGTGAATTCGAAGTAGATACATGCCGATGGACTCCTCGGATTGACTGTAAGTATAGGAATGCAGGCGGGTTATCGGCTGCGCACGAGAGCTGACATCTTATCCACCATCGCCGGATGGAACAAGCCGCGGAGCGCGCCGCTCGACTTTGGGTGCCAGGGGCGCCAGTGCCTTCTCCACGGTCCCTTCGAGGATTCTGTGGGCCTGTATCCCCCGCACGCGTGACTGCCATCCGCCGAGTAGCTCCTCGGCCAGGGTCAACAAGCCTCGCCGACCTCGGCGATCGACCAGGTCGCAGCTGCGGCGAACGATCGCAGCCACCTGCGACCAACCTGCGGCGTCTCTCGGATCCTTCCAGGAGCTGACCCGACTCAGAACCTCGGCACCAGCTAGCAGATGCAGGGTGCTCCCCGAGCTCATGAAGTTCCTCACACAGGCCGCAAACTCCTCAGCCAGACCTTCCATCTCCTCGGTGAAGACGGTCTCAGAGGCTCCTAGAAAGACCGCTAGCGAGCGGCTTCTGACCGTGGCCAGAAGGTCGAATTGCGAAGGGCTGAGGAGCAGAAAGTGCCTCGGCGCCGAGGTGTGGGGCTCTTCGAGGGTCTTGAGAAGGGCGTTCGCAGCCTCACCCGTCAAGCTCTCCGCACTGGCAATCACGAAGACCTGGCCGCGGGCCTCGAACGGCGCCAACTGGGCATCCTGGAGGAAGGCTTTGGTCGCGGCGACCGAGGTCGAAGTCTTCAGATCCCTCTCCAGAACACGAAAGTCCGGATGGAATGCACTGCTCTTTTCGCCTGGCCAGACAACCCTCGAACAGTGCTTGCAGTCCCCGCATGGGCGGTCTGATTGCTCCGCCTCGCACAACAGGGTCCGCGCCAAGAGAAGGGCGGCTGCCTGCCTGTCCTGTGCCGCTTTGCCGTGAAGAATGACCGCCGGGTAGAGATTGCCCAGTCGGGCCAGCTGTTCGGTCGCCGCGAGATTCATGGTTCGAAGCCGAAGATTCCTCCGAGCGCCTGCCTCACCTGCTGCTGAGTGCTCTCGAAAGTGCCCTCCGAGCGGATCACGATGAACCGATCGGAATGCTCACTAGCCAGCTCGAGATATCCCTGTCGCACCTTGCCATAAAACTCGAGCGCCTCGGCATCGAGCCGAGTGACCCCTTCTTCGCTCTCGCGGCGAGCTTCGGAGTGCCCCCGCTCTCGAGCCACTTCGGCAGGGAGGTCGAACAACAACGTTCGGTCAGGAACCCGGCCGCCGGTCGCCAACCGGTCCACGTCTCGCAGGATCGACATCGGTACTCCACGACCGTAGCCCTGATAGGCGAACGTCGAGTCTGTGAAGCGGTCGCAAATGACGTGTCGGCCGGCGGCCAGAGTCGGCTCGATCACCTCCAGCAGGTGCTGGCGACGACTCGCAAAGACCATCAGAGCCTCCACTGTGCCGTCGATCTCGCCCCACCTGGGATCGAGAAACGTCTCTCGGATCGCCTCTCCCAACGGCGTGCCGCCCGGCTCCTGTGCGACCTGGCACTCGATGTCGTGATCCGCCAGCCAGCGGTATGCCTCTTGAAGGTGGCTCGACTTGCCACTGCCATCGAGTCCCTCGAAAGTGATGAACAGCGCCGTCATGACGCAGAAACTACCATGTCCCCGTGGGGATCAGGGGTCGAATCGTCGGCGCAGCTCGGGCTCTGCGACGGGGCAGTCCTGGCTGGGGCTCGAAAACAGGCGGGCTCGCCAGGCAGCGATGACATCGTAGAGAAAATCCCTCAGGCGGCGCGGCAGCCACGCCATGGTCTGACCCAGGACCCTCCAGGATCCACCGAGACTCTCGAGAACATAGACAACGCCATCCGAGCGCAAGAGGTAGCGCCCATCGCCGGTCGAGACCACCAGGGTGTCGGGCAGGCGACTGCGAACGACCTCGGGAACCCGCGCCAGGAATGTCTCGCCCTGAAGGGGAGCGAACCGAAACCGCCCCTGCCGATCGTGCTCGAGAATGAAGCGCACAGCGGCATGGCACAGACCACACCCGCCATCGAAGAAAATCAGCTCGCTATCCGACGACATGTCATTGAACGATAACTCGCCAGGGCGCCGACCAATTCCCACCCTCCTACCAGCGCTTCTGATCTCTCGAGATCCGACCCCGGTTTCCGCTGCTTGGGCCTTGACATGTGATGGCCGTTGCAAGAGGATTTCGGGTGGCGGCGGGTGCTTCATCTTCCACTCCGGTCGAACGACCGACAACCCCCTGGGAAAATGGCGAAAATTCTGATTCCGAAAGAGACACGCGCGGGTGAAACTCGCGTGGCAGCAACACCAGAGACAGTCAAACGACTCATCAAGGACGGCTTCGAAGTCACGATCGAAGCCGGCGCCGGCGAGGCTTCGTACTTGCCGGATACAGGCTATGAGGAGGTCGGTGGCAAGATCGTCTCGAACGACGCATCTGCCTGGGGCGACGCGGATGTCGTTCTCAAGGTCGGGCCACTGGCGACCAACGAGATCGAGGCCCTGAAGCCGGAAGCCATTGTCGTCGGGCTCCTCGACCCCTACCGCGAATCCGAGATGGTTCGCCAATTGGCTTCGCAGCGCATCACATCGCTGGCTATGGAACTGGTGCCGCGCATCACTCGCGCTCAGTCCATGGATGCGCTTTCGTCGCAGGCCAACATCGCCGGATACAAGGCCGTCATCCTGGCAGCGAGCCGGCTGAGCCGGTACTTTCCGCTGCTGATGACCGCGGCTGGCACCATTCCGCCGGCCAGAGTCGTCATCATGGGTGCAGGCGTCGCCGGCCTTCAGGCTGTGGCAACCGCCAAGCGTCTGGGTGCAGTGGTGGAGGTCTCGGACATTCGGCCAGCCGTCAAGGAACAGGTCGAGTCGCTGGGCGGTCGATTCATCGACTTGCCGTTCGAGGAGACCGGCGAAGGAACCGGCGGTTACGCCAAGGAGATGGGCGAGGACTTCCTGCGGCGACAAAGAGAGATTCTCACCGAGCACGTCGGTGCTGCGGATGTGGTCATCACCACGGCCCAGGTGCCTGGCAAACAGGCGCCACGACTGCTGACCCTCGACATGTTGAATGCCATGCGACCAGGGGCAGTGGTCGTCGACCTGGCAGCCGAGCAGGGGGGTAACTGCGAGGTCTCCCGGGCCGGAGAAGAGGTCGTCCACAACGGCGTGCTGATTCTCGGACCTGTGAATCTCGCCACCACCATGTCTCACGACGCGAGCATGGTCTACGCGCGCAATGTTCTGGCTCTACTTCAGGGCATGATGAAGGACGAGGCCATTCAGATCGATCTAGAGGACGAAGTCGTGGCCGGCAGCCTGCTGACCCATGCAGGCGAAGTTGCCCATGCACCCACGGCTGAGAAGCTGCGAGGAGAACAGTCATGATGGGACCCCTTCTGGTAGGCATCTATGTCTTTGTTTTGGCGTGTTTCGTCGGTTTCGAGATCATCACGAAGATCCCACCGACGCTTCACACGCCCCTGATGTCGGGAGCCAACGCCATCTCCGGAATCACCTTGGTGGGCTCCATCGCCGCAGCGAGTAGCGGGGAAATCATCATGAGCAGCATCCTCGCCTTCGTCGCGATTATCTTCGCCACCATCAACGTGGTGGGCGGCTTCCTGGTCACCGATCGCATGCTGGGCATGTTCAGCAAGAAGAAGGCCAAGTCATGAACGACGTTCTGAACAACATCATCGTCCCAGTTCTCTATCTGCTGTCGGCAGTGCTCTTCATCTTCGGGCTCAAAGGCCTGACACGCGTGCGCTCCGCGCGCCGCGGCAACGCCCTGGCGGCGCTGGCGATGCTCATCGCCATCGTGACGACCCTGCTGGACCTCGGAGTCGTGGACTACCAGTGGATCATCGCCGGTCTCATCATCGGTGGCCTGATCGGCGGCATTGCGGCGATCAAAGTCGAGATGACTTCGATGCCCGAGATGGTCGCTCTGTTCAACGGTTTCGGCGGTGGAGCGTCTGCCCTTGTGGCCCTCTCCATCGTTTGGAAGGCACTCATCGAGCCTGCCTTCGCAGGATCAGCAGCCGAAGCGCTAGGTGGCGCCTCCGCCGTCACCGCTTTTCTTTCGATCCTCATCGGTTCGATCACACTGACGGGCAGTTTCGTGGCTTTCTTGAAGCTGAGCGGCAAGATCGGTGGTCAACCGACGCTACTGCCGGCTCGACACGTCATCAACGGACTGTTCTTCCTGGGCTGTCTGGCCGCGGGTATCTACATCGGGTTCTTCAGCACCGAGCCTTCCACCATGGTCATGGGTGCCTTGGTGGCAACCGCCATCAGCCTCATTCTCGGAGTGCTGCTGGTGATCCCGATTGGTGGCGCCGACATGCCGGTGATCATCTCGTTCTTGAACTCACTCTCGGGTCTCGCCGCCGCCATGACGGGCTTCGTGCTGAGCAACAACGTGCTGATCATCAGCGGTGCCCTGGTCGGAGCCTCCGGATTGATCCTGACGCAGATCATGTGCGTGGCCATGAACCGGACTCTCAGCAACGTGCTGTTCTCCGGTTTCGGTCAAGAGGGCGGGTCAGCGGATGCCGGAGAATACGGCACCGTCCGCTCCTACAGTCCCGAGGAGGCGGCCATGGTGTTGGAGACCGTCGAATCGCTGGTCATCGTGCCGGGCTACGGTCTGGCGGTGGCGCAGGCGCAGCACACAGTCAAAGAGCTGGCGGATCTGCTGCAGAAGCGCGGCGTCAAGGTCTCCTATGCGATTCACCCGGTAGCGGGCCGGATGCCTGGCCACATGAATGTTCTGCTGGCCGAAGCCGATGTCCCTTACGAGCAGTTGATCGAAATGGACACCATCAATCCGGAATTCAAGCAGACCGACGCCGTGCTCGTCGTTGGTGCCAACGACGTAGTGAACCCTGCTGCGGAGAAGGACCCGACGAGTCCCATCGCTGGAATGCCGGTCCTGCAGGTCTGGGAGGCTCAGTCGGTCATGATGATCAAGCGCTCCTTGAGTCCCGGCTTCGCGGGCATCAAGAACGAGCTTTTCGAGTACGACAACAACATGATGATCTTCGGCGATGCCAAGAAGGTCTTGCAGGAGATCGTCAGTGAGGTCAAGAGCCTGATCGCCGCGGCTTGATCTCGCATCTCGGCCCGATCGCCTCGGGCCGAGCCAGTCTCAAACACTCACGGGGCACCATCGGATTTGCCGGTGGTGCCCCGTCGGCGTAAAATCCTCGAGCAATCGATCAGTTGCGGTTCCGGTCCCCGAAGCAGCCTGGCGGCGGGAGGGAGCGCTCCCCCTAGGGCTGCTCGGGTCCCCCCGCGGTGAGGTCCGATGGGCGAGCAGAAAGTCAAGAACCAGTTCGACGCCGAGCAGCTCCGCCTGTTCAGCCGCAAGCTCCTCACAGACCTTCGGGCTCTCGAGACAATGCTCGAGAATGGCCTCTTCGAGACCAAAGTGCGACGTATCGGGGCCGAGCAGGAGATGTTCCTCGTCGATCGAGATTGGCGCCCGGCACCGGTCGCCACCGAGCTGCTCGAGCGCATCGACGATCCCCACTTCACGACCGAGCTGGGTCGCTTCAACATGGAGTGCAACCTCGACCCGATCACGCTCGGTGGCACTTCTTTGCGGGAGATGGAACGGCAGCTCACCGTGCTGCTCCACAAGGCCCGTCTGGCCGCAGAAGAACTGGACACGGAAGTCGTTCTGTGCGGGATTCTCCCTACTCTCGACAAGGCCGACCTCTCCCTCGACAACATGACGCCACGGGCACGGTACTTCGCCCTCAACGAAGCGATGACCCGGTTGCGCGGTGGACGCTATCACCTGCACCTCAAAGGCCGCGACGAGATCAACGTCACGCATGACAACGTCATGCTCGAGTCCTGTAACACCAGCTTCCAGGTTCACTTTCAGGTCAAGCCCGAGAACTTTGCCCGTCTCTACAACACTGCTCAAGCGGTGGCTGCTCCTGTCTTGGCGGCGACCACGAACTCCCCCATGCTTTTCGGCAGGCAACTCTGGCGGGAGACCCGCATCGCGCTCTTTCAGCAGTCCATCGATACCCGTTCGCCAGCCGGGCATCTCAGGATGCAGAGCCCACGAGTGAGTTTCGGGCGGCGGTGGGTAGACGAGTCGGTCGTCGAGATCTTCAAAGAGGACATTTCGCGCTTCCGCGTTCTCATGAGCACCGACGTGGACGAAGATCCCTTCGAGGTCATGGCCCGAGGGGTGGCGCCTCGACTCCAAGCACTACGCCTGCACAACGGCACCATCTATCGGTGGAACCGGCCCTGCTATGGAATCTCGGGAGACAAGGCCCATCTGCGCATCGAAAACCGAATTCTGCCGGCCGGCCCAACTCCACTCGACGAGGTCGCCAACGCCGCCCTCTGGTTCGGTTTGCTGAATGGAGTCTCCACTCTGTACCCGGATGTCACCGAGGTCATGGAGTTCGAAGTCGCACGGGAGAACTTCGTTGCGGCCGCCCGGCTCGGCCTGGGAGCGCATTTGAGCTGGCCAGACAGAGGCAACATCCCAGCCCAGCAGCTCCTCCTGGTCGAGCTCTTACCGATCGCCCGGCAGGGACTGCAGGATCTCGACACCGACTCCTCCGATATCGATCGGTATCTGGGGGTTGTCGAAGAGAGAGTCAGTAGCCTTCGGACTGGTTCTCAATGGCAGGTGGACTCCTATGACCGCATGAAGTGCGATGGTTCGCCGGCCGAGTGTCTGACCGCCCTCGTCGCGGCGACGGTGAGCCGGCAACGAACCGAGCAACCGGTCCACACCTGGGAGCTGGCATCCCTCGAGGAAGCCGGGGATGGCAAGAAGCATCACCTGCGGGTCGGTCAGTTGATGACGACCGATTTGTTCACTGTCAATCAGGACGAGTTGGTGGACATTGTTGCCTGTGTCATGAACTGGCATCACATCCGCCATGTACCGGTCGAGGACAACCTCCACCGGCTCGTCGGCCTGGTCACCCACCGCTCGCTCTTGAGGCTCCTTGCCGACAACACCCCCGGCCAGGAGCAAAGCCCGGTTCCCGTCAGTGAGATCATGAAGACCGACCTGGTAACGGCCAGTCCAACGATGTCGACGCTCGAGGCCATCCGGTTGATGCGAGACCGAAGGGTGAGCTGCCTTCCGGTCATCGACAAGAGGACGCGCCTGGTGGGCATCGTCACGGAGCGGGACTTCATGTCCATCGCCGGCCAGCTGCTGGAGGCCTACCTGAGCTAGCCGCCGCTCGTTCGAGTTTCTCATTCAAAGCGGTTGCCGATTGGCTGGAGATCCTGAAGAATCAGTCTTCGCACTAACAACCCTCGCGATGGAAAGGTCTCTACCATGATCCGACTTCCCAGCCACACAGCGGTACTCTTCGCAGGCTCGATGGCCTTGCTGAGTGCGGCATGCCAGAAACCCGAGCCAGCGCCAGCCGCGCCCGAGCGAGTCGAGAATCCCGATCTCGGTATCGCCATCGCTGCCCTACCGTCAGCCTTCGAGGTCGTCGTGAATCAGGGCTCCGATCTCCGTCTGACGGCGCCGGGATTGAATGGTGCCGGCAGTGTCGCAATCGGTGTCGGACCGGCAGGATCCACTGCCATCAATTTGCCAGCCGAAGCCAAGGCCTCTCAGCAGTATTTCGAGTCGATGGGCAACGGTCAGTACTTCGGCAACCTCGAGCTGGTGGCTCCATTCGGCTCCGCTTTCACGGCACGAGGAGCCTACGACCGAGAGGACGGAAGAGTCGGGGAAATCCGGGTCTTTGCCCTCCATCCCATCCAGAGTCGGCTGCTCACCGTCTCCTTTGTCTATCCGGAAGGCGAGGGCAAGGAACGGATGCAGCAACTCGCTGAGCTACTCGGTGAAATCGAAGGACTGGAGTCACCCGATTCAGCCGAAATCTCTGACGAGGCTGGTGAGTAGCTCTGGCAGTGCCAAAAGCCATAGACCCGAGGTAAACCTGTGACTACAATCGTCGGTGCAACAGCCCTTGTGCTCGTGACGATCCCATCTGTGACGTTTACCACAGTTGAGGTCGAAGCGTGATGATATAAACTGACGCAACGTCTTCTGCCGACATAACTTAGGGGAGCTGCGATGCCACCGACTCTGAATTCCATGCTGAAGACCATGGTGGATCAGGGGGCTTCAGACCTCCATCTGACGACCAACTCACCGCCCCAGGTTCGCGTCGACGGGCAGCTCCGGCCGTTGAACTCTCCCCCGCTCAATCCTTCCGACACAAAACAGATCGCCTACTCGATCCTGACCGACAAACAGAAGCAGCGACTCGAAGAGAACCTCGAGCTCGATTTCTCTTTCGGCATCAAGGGTCTGGCTAGGTTTCGCGCCAACGTCTTTCATCAGCGGGGCGCCATCGCCGCGGCTTTCCGGCAGATTCCCTACGAGATTCGCGGCTTCAGAGAGCTGGGCCTACCGCCAATCGTGGAGGCACTTTGCAAGAAGCCACGAGGGTTGGTGCTCTGTACAGGCCCCACAGGCTCGGGTAAATCGACCACATTGGCCGCCATGCTCGACCGCGTCAATTCCGAGCGTCACGAGCACATCGTTACCATCGAGGACCCGGTCGAGTACCTCCACAGCCACAAGAACTGCATCGTCAATCAGCGGGAGTTGTTGGCCGACACCCACAGCTTCGCAAACGCCCTGAAATCGGTGTTGCGCCAGGATCCCGATGTCGTGCTGATCGGCGAGATGCGTGACTACGAGACGGTCGAAGCTGCCCTGCGGGTCGCGGAGACCGGCCATCTGACCTTCGCCACCCTGCACACCAACTCGGCGGCCGAAACGATCAACCGAATCATCGACGTCTTCCCGCCTCATCAGCAGGCGCAGGTACGGGTCCAGCTCTCCTTCGTGCTGCAGGGCATTCTCTGTCAATCCCTGCTCCACAAGGCCAGTGGCAAGGGTCGAGTGCTGGCGATGGAGATCATGATTCCGACGACCGCCATTCGTAACCTGATTCGCGAAGACAAGATTCATCAGGTCTACGGCATGATGCAGGCAGGTCAGGCGAAGTTCGGGATGCAGACGTTCAATCAAGCGCTGGCGGCGCTCTACTTCCGGCGCCAGATCAGCCTACAGACAGCCATGGCCCGGTCCTCCTACCCGGACGAGTTACAGGAAATCATCGCCCGCGGCGCCGGGGCCCTAAATCCGGCTCTGATCAATCCCAGAGCCCCCGTAAGGAGCTGAGTCGATGCCGAGTTTCGTTTGGAAAGGCAAAGGTCGAGCGGGTCAATTCCAGGAAGGTGTCTTGCTGGCCGACACCCGCGACGCTGCGGTAGCGACGCTCCGACGTCAGCAGATCCAGGTAACTTCGATCCGCGAGAAGGGCAAGGAGTTTCCACTCCTACCCAAGTTCCCGATTCACATCGGGGAGAAGCGCGTCGCGATCTTCACCCGACAGTTCTCGGTCATGCTCGACGCCGGTCTGCCTCTGGTGCAGTGCCTGGAGATCCTGGGCGAGCAACAGGAGCACAAGCGCTTCCAGGAGATCATCGGGCAGGTCCGCACCGACGTGGAATCCGGCGCCTCGCTGGCCGACGCCATGAAGAAGCACCCGGCGGCTTTCGACGACCTGTACGTGAACATGGTGGCGGCTGGTGAAGCCGGCGGTATTCTCGATGTCATTCTGCAGCGACTTTCGACCTACATGGAAAAGGCCGTAAAGCTGAAAGGGCAGGTCAAATCGGCCCTGATCTACCCCTCGACCGTGATTTCGATCGCCCTCGTCGTGGTGTGGATCATCCTCTGGAAAGTGATTCCAGTATTTGCCCAGCTGTTCGCCGGCCTGGGCGGAGAGCTACCCATGCTGACGCAGGTGGTTGTGGCCGCGAGCAAGTGGGTAGGACGCTACTCCTGGCTGATCATCATAGGGATAGGTATCGTCATCTGGGCGCTTCGGGCTTGGCACAAGACCGAGCGTGGAGCGCGCGTGCTCGATGGCCTGCTGCTCAAGATACCCGTGATCGGTATGCTGCTGCGGAAGATCGCGGTAGCGCGGTTCTGCCGTACCCTGGCAACGCTGACGTCATCAGGTGTGCCCATCCTCGACGGGTTGGAGATCACCGCCAAGACCTCCGGCAACACCATCATTCAAGACGCCATCATGGCAGTCCGCAAGGCTGTCGAAGAGGGTAAGACGATCAGCGCTCCCTTGGGCGAGACCGGAGTCTTCCCGACAATGGTCGTGCAGATGATCAACGTGGGTGAGCAGACCGGTGCTCTCGATCAGATGCTCTCCAAGATCGCTGACTTCTACGAAGAGGAAGTGGACACAGCGGTCGCCGGCCTGGTCAAGCTGATCGAGCCCCTGATGATCGTGGTCCTGGGTGGGATTATCGGCGTCATCGTTACCGCCATGTACCTGCCCCTGTACACGATTCTGGGACAGATCTGAGCAACAGGGCGCCCGACAATCGGCAAACGCAAGAGATTCTCCACCCGGGTTTCGGTATCTTCAGCCGGAACCCGGGTTTTTGTTTGGTGGTTTCAAGCTAGAATCGACCTCGGACGAATCTCGGAATCACCTACTGCAGTGACACTTCTCTCATGACGAACGTGGGCAGTTCGGCGCAGCCCGACTCCAAGTCTCCTCAGAGCCTCGTGGCGCTGGAGCGCCAGCTGCGCTGGATGATCGGAATTCGACTGGTGGTCATCACCAGCGTGGTGCTGCCCTATTTTCTCCTGCAGCTCGCCTCCGCCGAAGAGAGCCGAGAGTTCTCCTTCCTCTACCTGCTAGCGGGTCTCACCTATGGCGCCAGCCTCATCTACATTGCCCTGCTGAAGCTGCTGCACGGACATTGGAGAGCGCAAGCCCTCATCCAGTTCGTCGGTGACCTGCTTCTGATCACCGGCATGGTGTACTACTTCGGCGGAGTCGCAAGTCCCTTTTCAATTCTCTACTTCATCATCATCATTGTCGCTTCGGCTCTATTCCAACGGGCAACCGGCTTTGCTGTTGCTTCGTTGGCCAGCTTTCTCTACGCGGCCACCGTCGTCGCGCTGTACTTTGGCTGGATACCGCCATCGGCAGAGACCCTGCACCGAGCCCTCCCAGCTGTCGTTGGCTCTGTCTCGACCCTCGCGCCGCAGGAGCTGGCCCAGGCTACTTCCCTGCCCGCATGGAGGCTGTTCTACAACCTCATCACTCACATCTTCGGCTTCTACACGGTCGCCTACCTAACAACGCGTCTGGCTCAGAACATCTCGCGAGCCGAGCAGGAGCTGCAGGAGAAGCAACTCGACCTGGCCGACCTGCAGGTCATCCACCGTGACATCGTCGAGTCCGTTCCCAGCGGCCTGATCACCTGCGATCTCGAGGGCACTGTCACCAGCGTCAATCTGGCGGCGGAGGACATCCTCGGCCGGAGCCGCGAAGCTCTGCTCGGCAAGCCGGTGGCGGCAACCCATTTGTTCACCGAAGAGGAATGGAGCGAAATCAAGGAGTTCACCAGCCCGGATCGCCGGGTTCGGCCCGAGGTCACCTACCAGCGAGGGGACTCGGAGCGTCACGTCGGCTACTCCGTCACCCTGTTGGCAGACGCCGAAGGCACCAGGACCGGGTTCATTCTCATCTTCCAGGACCTGTCGGAATGGCGCCAGCTGCAGGACGAGCTGCAACTCCGAGAGCGACTTGCCGCCGTTGGCGAGCTGGCCTCCGGTATCGCCCACGAGGTCGGCAATCCCCTGGCCGCCATCTCCGGCTCGGTGCAGATGCTGACGACGGCCCTCGAGGACGACTCGGCTCACCGCCGGCTGCTCGACATCATCCTCAAGGAGAGTCAGAGGCTGGACCGGACGATCAAGAGCTTCCTACAGTTCGCCCGTCCCAAAGAGCGCTCGAGCGTGCGCTTCGACATCGCCCGTTTGTTGAACGAGAATGTCCAGCTACTGATCAACAGTCCAGAGGTTTCACCGCAGCATCATTTGGATCTGGTCGTCGAACCTCCGTCCGTCACGCTGATCGCAGATCCGGACCAGATCAGTCAGATCTTCTGGAACCTGGCCCGCAATTCCCTGCGAGCCATGCCGGGGGGCGGCAGCCTCAAGGTCGACGGCCGCGTTGAAGGCCAGGAGTACTGCATCCGGTTCACTGATGATGGCCGGGGCATGAGCCTCGAAGAGCGCGGTACGATGTTCCACCCGTTTCGCTCTTTCTTCGATGGCGGCTCAGGGATAGGCATGGCTATCGTGTACAGGATTGTCGAAGAACATGGAGGTCGGTTGGCGGTCGACAGCCAGCCCGGGCAAGGCACCGTGATTACGGTGGCTCTACCACTCACACCCGGAGAACCGACACGATTGGCAGAGGAGGCTTGACACTTGACAGCTCGGATTCTGGTTGTAGACGACGAGCAGAGCATGCTGGACTTCTTGCGATTGCTCCTAGAGGAGATCGGTTATCAGGTCACCACGGCTAGCTCCGTCGAGGAGGGGCGTACGCAGATTCGCGACAGCGCATTCGATCTGGTCCTGTGCGACATCATCATGCCCGACGGCAATGGGCTCGATCTCCTGCGCGAGATCAAGCAACAGGATTCCCGCGTTTCCGTGATCATGATGACCGCCTACACCTCGACCAAGACCGCTATCGAGGCCATGCGGCGAGGCGCCTATGATTACGTCTCGAAGCCTTTCGACGTCGAAGAGCTCAAGGTGGTCATCCAGAAAGCACTGGAAAAGGCCGAACTGGTGGACGAGAACTTCTACCTGCGGCGAGAGCTGGAGCAGAAATACCGCTTCTCCAACATCATCGGTCGCAGTCGACCAATGCAGGAGATCTTCGAGCTCATCGAGAGGGTCTCGCGCACCAACTCGACGGTGCTGCTCGAAGGCGAGAGCGGAACAGGCAAGGAGTTGATCGCGCGCGCCATCCACTACGAGAGCCCGAGGTCCTCACATCGGTTCCTCTCGGTCAATTGCGGTGCTCTGCCAGAGAACCTGCTCGAGAGCGAGCTCTTCGGACATGAGCGCGGCTCCTTCACCGGCGCCGTGCGTGAGAAGAAGGGGCTGTTTCGGGAAGCCAACCGCGGCACGCTCCTTCTCGATGAGATCAGCGAGATGACTCCCGCCATGCAGGTGAAGCTGCTGCGGGCCCTGCAAGAGAAGAAAATTCGCATGGTTGGCGGTAGCACGGAGGAACCGGTCGATGTCCGGATCATTGCCGCTACCAACCAGGACCTCCGACAACTGACCGAGCAAGGCGTCTTCCGCGAGGACCTCTACTATCGGATCAACGTCATCCAGATTCGACTGCCTCCACTGCGGCGGCGACGCGAAGACATCCCTCTCCTGGTCGATTTCTTCATCAAGAAATGCAGTACCGGGCTGGGCATCGAGCCCCGCAAGATCTCCGTCGAAGCGATGCGCATCCTGGAGGGCTACCACTGGCCCGGCAACGTGCGCGAATTGGAGAACGTCATCGAGCGCGCGCTGGCCCTCGCCGCAGAGGACACTCTCGGCGCCGACGATCTGCCAGCCCAGATTCTGGAACCGGCCCCACCCATCGGAGATGCTCCCAGCCTACCGGCCGAGGGGATGAACCTGGAGCAGTACCTCGACGAGATTCGCAAGCAGCTGATGGCCGAGGCGCTCGATCGCGCCGCCGGGGTACAAACCCAGGCGGCCGACGTGCTTGGTATGAGCTTCCGGTCGTTCCGCTACTACGCGAGGAAAATGGGGCTGACGTCGAGCGCCGGTTTTCCCGCCACCGAGCCCGGCGACTAGAACTCCAAGAGCAGCAGAGGCTTGAAGGCGTGGGGCCTAGGGGACTGGGGGGCCGTAGATCTGGTTGATGGCTCGCTGATCCCAGGCGTCGAGAGCGGCTCCGCGACCATCGTCGTGCGCCACTCCGAACATGAGAGCCTCCACTTCGTCGGCATGCGTCAGACCAAGCGTGTGACCGAACTCGTGGGCCAGAACCTCCAAGAGCCTGGATCCATCACCAACGAGGAAACACCCAGCCCCATCGTTGGTCACGATGTCCGCACTCGAGATCTTCAGGTACGTCCTGGTCCCCGCATTGGCCTTCTTGCCCACCTTGCTCAGTCGACACTGCTGATCTCGACCGCTATCGAACCACACGGCAGACACCGCGAGCACTCCACCGGCCTGGCAGTCGTAATGTCCGACCAGCCATTCCTCGGGATCGTCGAAAAGCACGGTGTTGAGGCCATCCTCCTCCGAGAAGCCTGATCTCGACGTCGTGGTCCCGTTCATCGCAAGCTGCAACCGACCCGCGGTGGCCATTTCCCATACTTCCAGAGCAATCGCCAGGGTGGGCGGCCTCAGCAGCCCTTTGAACGGGCCGAGATTCAGCTTCCAGGAGATCGGCCTACGGCGATTGAAATCGAACCAGCGAAATCCAAGACCTGTGCATGGCTCGAGGAGAAGCTCCGATCGAGGTCCGTTGTCCTGAATGTCAGCCACAGGCTCGAGATCGAGGTAGGCTGGGCTCCGCTTGTCCACCGTTTCCAGCTCCGCCAGCCATCTTGTGAAGGCGTCCCATCGCCGCGGGGGATCCAGAGAGGCCACCGGGCCCTGGGACAGCAGGTCCCACTCGGACAGCGCCTCGAGAGCTTCACTGAGATCTCGTACCGCCAGCCGCCGCCCACCGACCTGAATTTCATGAAAAACGCCCAGCATCAAATGCAGCACCCCGTAGGTCCCATCGGCTTGCGGAACCAGGAACAAAAGGACCCTTTCCCCTTGGTGAAACTGGGGACTACCCCATACCCTGAGGCCCACTCCGTCGGGTCCCACACCCCCAGCCAGGCGGACTACCACCGTACTGCCTGCAACGTAACCTTTCAGAACTCTTTCCACCTGGACGAAATAGTCCGTCGAGGGTGGAGACGGGATGGGGGACGGCTCCCTGGCGAGGACGACTGCCTGAATGATGACCTCCGCCTGATTCGCCAGCTCCTCGTCGGCGATCATGGTGAAGGTCGTCGCTTGCGATACTCCCACCGAAAGCAGGGCCAGGAGGCCAGCAACGACCAAGGCAACGGGCCCTATTGGCCCTTGACGCGCTCCAGGAGCGCCGTCTTCCGTTCTCTGCTGCAAGTGGGCTGGCGTTGTCATTCGCCTCATCCTTGGGCCGCCCTATCTACCTCTCGTCTCAACTGGAGGCGGGAGTCTTCTTGTCTGAGCTCTCCTTGGCGGCCTTGCTCTTGGTCTGCGGTTTGGCGTCACCCGACGCCTCGGGCTTCGAATTGGAGCCCTCGTTGGTGCCTTGCGACTCCCCCGCCGGCGAGGAGTTTTTCTTGGCATAGTCCGTTACATACCACCCAGTGCCCTTGAACTGGAAGGCGGGCGCTGACAGAAGTCGCTTCAATTCGCCACCGCAGGCATCGCAGACTCCGATCGCCGGGGCACCGACTCGCTGCAGGACCTCGACTCGTTCGCCGCAGGACTGACACTCGTATTCATACAGAGGCATAGAAACAGGCTCTCTCAAGTTCTCGATCGTCAACGTCTCGAATCGAGACACTTACTTTGTCATACGGTCGCCAGAGGTGCCCAGCTTGATCTTCAGCGGACCTCCACCGGAGTTTTGGGCGCTTACCCGTCGCACCAACTTCAACACCTGGAAAGCGTACAGCAGCTTCGCAGCCTCGGCTGGCGCCTTGGCCCCTTCGCCACAGAGTTGATACAGCGTCCTCGAACCATTCACCCTACGGAGCAACTTGTAGTCGTCCTCGTCGAGACCGGTTTCGACGAGATCTTCCACATCGAAACAGGGCTCCAGAACGGTGTCCTTGCTGCCGAGGCGAGTCACGAGAGGTTTGGCATCAGGGGCGCTCTTGATCCCCTGGATGATGACGCGCTTGATCGGCAGTTGGATTTGCACCATCTCTTCTTCTTCCAGTGCGCCGACCCCGAACGTGACCTCTCCATCCTGCCAGTAGAACAGGCTCCAGACGATCGACTCGATCTGCTTCCGAATCGACTCGAACACTTCTCCGGGGGCCAGAATTTCCCGTTCGATGAGGAGGACGCCGAGACGTTTGTTCGAGCTCTGCCGCAGACGAGCTACACTCTCCAAAGCGTCCTTGGGGACGATCTCCGCCCGCAGCAGATAGGCTCCGAGACTGTCCTCGCGATCGGTCGAGCTGGCATGGATGATGTAGCCATCACGGATGTAGACTCGCTTGATGACCCCGCTGCGCCGCACCTCGACGACGCCGGGCACCCGGAATCGGTCGATGGTGTGTAGCATTTCCGGCAGCGTGGCCTGCGCCAGATTGCCCCGATATTTGAACTTTGGAGTCACAATTGGATCAAGGCTGTTACTGCTATGACGGGCCGGTAGACCGACAGGGTCCGAGGAGCGACAAACGGCGCTAAGTATAGCATCGGGCCTTCGCCCTCTCATGTGAGAAAGGCCTCTAACCCGCTACCTCACAGGCTTGCTTATGACAACCGACAACTGGCTCTCTCCTGAAAGCGCCTGGCAGCGACTGGCGGAGTACTGCTCGCCGCTAGAACCAGAAGAAATCGATCGGCGATCGGCCCTCGACAGGGTGCTTGCCGGATCCCTGGAAGCTACCGTGGATGTGCCTCCAATGGATTTATCTGCCATGGATGGATTCGCTGTGTTCGGAGAAGTGGTGGCTGGAGATTGTATGCCGATCAGCGGCGTCATCCCGGCCGGAGCCAGCCCGGACTGCGAGCTCGCGCCTGACACTGCCATGCGCATCATGACGGGGGCACCGATACCGCGAGACGCCGACCGGGTCATCCCAGTCGAGCAAACCAGCTCCACCCAGGACGAGGTGCTATTTCGTTCCGGGACCGAGCCGGGCGCCCATGTTCGCCGGCGGGCCGAGATCCAGAGCTCGGGTGACCCCCTGCTGCCAGCTGGCACGCTGCTCACGGCCGGGGGTTTGAGCCTGTTGGCCACCCACGGCATTGCTACAGTTTCGGTTCACCGCAAGCCCCGGGTGGCCTTCCTGGCGACCGGCGACGAAGTGGTGCCGCCGGATACCGAGCCGCGGCCCGGCCAATTGAGAGACTCCCACACCGATTTCCTTCTGGCTGCTGGCCGCTCCCTGGGAATCGAAGTCGAGCCTCTCGGCATCGCTGCGGATCGACCGGAGGATCTCCGCGAGAAGATCGGAGCAGGAATCCAATCGGATGTTCTGCTGATCGGTGGCGGCGTTTCGAAGGGCGACTATGACTTTGTCGAAGATGTGCTGGCAGAGCTCGGTTGCGAATTTCTGTTCGACGCCGTCGCGGTCCAACCTGGCAAGCCCCTGGTCGCGGCCACGCACTCCGGTGGCCTGGTCTTCGGTCTGCCCGGCAACCCTGCCTCCGTCATGGCCAGCTTCTTTCTATTCGTGCGACCCACGCTCAGGCGCTTAATGGGACTACAGGACGGCTTCTGGTACGGCGCTCTCGCCGGCGAGCTGACGGCACCTCTACCGGCGGCTAAGGAAAGGGACCGTTTTCTCACAGCCGAAGTCGAGTTCCGGGAGGGTCGCCTTCTGGTGGCACCGCTGGCGCCCAAGGGGTCGCACGATCTGGCGGCGTTCGCCAGGGGTACCGGCCTCGTTCGCGTCCGGGCCCACTCCCCCGAGGCCCAGCCTGGGCAGGCCTGCGAATTCCTGCCCCTGGCGAATTGGCCTTCGCCCGAGCGCTAAGTCAGCGGCTTTCGACTCTTGCCCGCCACTGAGACGAAACCTCTTCGGCGGAACCCCGTAGGGAAAAGAGAACCTTACTGGAGGAGATACGCATGCGATTCGTCATGATGCTGATCGTCGCGGCAGCCTTCCTGGGACTGCCGCTCACCTCGACCGCTGGTGACTGCCCCCACAGCGAGCCGCGAAATGCCACCCTCGATGCCGCTGGTGCAACGACGCTCCGCGTCGACGCCAAGGCTGGCTACTTGAGTATCCGAGGCTCTGCAGGATTGTCGGAAGTCCGGGTGCAAGGCAAAGCATGCGCCCCTGACAAGGACGTCCTCGACGAGATCGAGCTCCGCACCGATCGCCGGGGCGACACTCTCTATGTCGAAGTCGAAACCCCTGACGGCAACTGGAGACGCCACAGCCCCTACCTCGATCTCGAGATCGAGGTACCCGAGAACCTCCTTCTGGACGTCGAGGACAGCAGTGGCTCGGTGAAGATCGAAGGAGTGCGAGGTCTGGAGCTTGAAGATGGCTCCGGAGACATTCTGGTGCGCAAGATTGCGGAGGGCATCGAGATCGAGGATGGCTCTGGCGAGATCGAGGTCACCGAAGTCGGCGGTCAAGTCCGCATCGACGACGGGTCGGGAAGCCTCTCGGTCGAACACGTTGGCGGGGCTGTGACGATCGAAGATGGCTCCGGCGAGATCACCGTGCGCGACATCGAAGCCAGCGTAAACATCATCGAGGACGGCTCCGGCAGCATCGAGCTCGACCATATCGGCGGCGATGTCCTGGTTCAGGAGGACGGTTCAGGGAGCATTCGAGCCGAGCACGTCGCCGGCGACTTCATTGTCGAGCGAGATGGCAGCGGTGGAGTGCACACCAATCACATCGAAGGCAACGTCAAAGTGCCCTAGGTCGCCACCCTTCTTCCTCGATCCACAACCGTGGAGCTCTGCCCCACCCTTTCGGGTGGGGCTTTTCTCGGCCCCCGGACGTAACCTGAAAGTGTCACGACAAAGGCAAACCCGACGAGAGTCGGGGGCGCAAAGCCACGGGTCCTTGTCTCCTCCAGGACGGACCTTCCGCCCAGCAGGACTCCAGGACCGCCGAGCTACCGAAGGCCCGAGTTGCAGAGATGCCGAGTACAGTTCGTGCTCGACTGATGTTTGTCATCACCTTCGAGACTTGCGAGCGAAAGGAGATCGAAATGGACAACAAGCTGATCCGGCGGCTTCTTGTGGGTGCGTTTCTCATTTCTCTAGTCAGTTCTCCGGCCGCGTTTGCCATCGGCGCCTGGGCCACTCTCGCCGACGCAATCTGGGACTTCGAACAAGATCAACTGGAGAACTTCCTCGGAGAATCGGTCAGCGCAACCGGTGACTTCAACAACGACGGCTACTCCGATGTAGCGGTAGGCTCGCGATTCTTCAATTCAGGCCAGGTTCGTTCCGGCAGGGTGTGGGTGTTCTACGGCTCGGAAGACGGTCCGGCCACCACACCCAACCTGATCATCAATCCTCCGGTCATCAACGCCCATGGCTACTTCGGCGAAGCCGTCGCAGCCGCTGACGTCGACGGTGACAACCACGACGATCTTCTCATCGGCATGCCGAACTACGACTCATCCACGTCAGATGACGGAGCTGTTTTCCTCTACTACGGATCGAATGGCGGTCTAGACGCTAACTGGGATTGGAGAGTCACCGGGACCGCTCTGTATGCTCACACAGGCCTCGAGGTGGCCTCTGCTGGCGATCTCGACAACGATGGCTACGACGACATCCTCATCGGTGCCCGGCGCTACGACGCCTGCAATGGGGCAGCGCCCATCATCAACCACGGGTATTTGTTCTACGGATCGAACGCGCGGGTGGGTACCACGACTGTAGCCAGCGCCGACTGGTACGCAATGGGTGATCAGTGTATCCCTTGGGACGATGCCGGCTTCGGCACCGTTCTCGGTTCCGCAGGTGACCTCAACGGCGACGGATACGGCGACATCTTGATTGGAGCTCCGTTCTATGACGCCGGCCAGGCCAACGAGGGCAAGGTGTTCGTGTGGTACGGATCGGCCACAGGATTCGGCGCTCCAGGGAATCCTTCCAACGCCGACTGGACGGCGGAGGGAGATCAGGCAGACGCCAGAATGGGCACATCTGCAATGAATGCCGTGGCAAGCGGTGATTTCGATGCCGACGGTTACGACGATCTCATCGTAGGTATCAGACTCTATGACCACATGGAAACGAACGATGGAATGGCTCTCGTCTGGTATGGCTCCGCAGACGGTCTGGGAGACGTCGATGGAGACCCGATCAACAACGATTGGCTGGCATACGGCGCAGCCGAGAACGACCAGTTCGGTGGCAATGTCAGGGTCCTGAACTACAACGGTGACAGCTACGATGACGTCCTGATCGGGGCGATCGGGCACACTGTCGGTGCCGTGAACTACGCCGGAATGACCCTGCTCTGGCTTGGTACCGAGGATGGTCTCGGCGCTGAAGGACCGCTTGACTACGCAGACTGGGCGGTCGAGGGAGACCAGGCGTCCTCCTACTTCGGCTGGTCCCTGTCGACCGGCGACACCGACGGCGACGGCTATGACGACATGGTCATCGCCGCGCCTTACTACGACCTGACCACCAACGACGCCGGCAAGGTGTGGACCTTCCTTGGCGAGCCTACGATCTTCATCGAGAATTTCGAGACCGGCGACACGGACAGGTGCAGCACCACGATCGAGTAGAACCAGCCCAGGGCAGTGGTACTCGTCGGAGCCCGGCCTCGCCCTCGGCTTTTTCTTTGCCCAAGGTCGATCTCGCGTCGGCAATGCCGAGATCGGCAGAGAAAGAACCACTGAAGCGGTCCCTAGTGGCGTGCTGGTGTATCAGCCTCCGTCACCATCTGATCGTCCACATAGCAGTACCGCCACCGCTCTTTCGGTTGATAGGACTGGATCATCGGGTGCCCTGTCTCCTTGTGGTGGGCAGTGGCGTGCTTGTTCTTCGAAGCATCGCAGCATCCGACATGGCCACACGTCAGGCACAACCGCAGGTTGACCCAGGTGTCTCCCATCTCGACACATAGCAGGCAGGAATCCGGTGAGTTGGGTTCGACCTCGCTCAACTCAGCGACATGATCGCAGTCCCTGGTGCGTCGAAACAGATCGCGAATGCGCATGGCACGGCTCCTCATCGGGTAATTCACAGCTCGACCCGCCCCAATTGTATTGGGAGAGGAGCTCAGTGAGGCAGCTCACAGAACAACCGAAAACTACCTGAGTTATTGAAAACAAATGGCGGAAGCGCATGGGAACCGAGGTCGCCCGCGACCTCGGGACGAACTGTGCCTTCTGGCCGCTTCGCGCAAGCGCTCAGCGAGCTGGGTTGGCTCCTGACGGTCGCCTACACTGCACCACCCGTACCTGCCCCTCCGTGTTCGATTCCCACGCAACAGTCAGCCGACCTCCAAGAGGGAATTGACCATCGACATGCTTGCGGGGGAAAGACAGTGGCGGAAGCGCATGGGAATCGAACCCACCCCCCTCGCCGACACCGGCGCGGGACTACGGTTTTGAAGACCGCGAGAGGCACCAGCCCCTGAGCGCTTCCGGGTGGATTCTAGCCCATCACACCTCTTCTCCCCGACAGAGTCACCAACTAGGCAGTGCCTAGTCCCGTGACGACTCTGTTTCCGATGGAGGTGGTGAAAGTTCAGCGGCCCGCCGGGCCGCTCATTCACTACGCTCAGCTGAAGCCGCTGCCGCTGCCGCCGCCGCAACCGGCACCGGCACTGAAACCAGCCGACGTGGGGGTACTTGGACCGCTACTGGAAAAGGTCGAGAACTGCTTCTCGACGCGCTTCTCACCGCACTTGGGACAAGATAGGCCCTCGGCCCCCTCTCCCATGCGCTGCAGAATCTCGAACTGGTGGTCACAACTCTTGCAGATGTATTCGTACATAGGCATGACGCAACTCCTAACGCAATACCCTCAAACCATATTCCCGCACCGACTCCTTGGCAAGGATTTTTCGTCAGTAGCCTCGTTTGGCTGACATTTCACCGTGCTACGCTGCCCCTCCAGAGCGATGCTGACCTTCTCCATCATCATTCCAACCTACGGCCGGCCCGACCAGCTTCGCAATTGTCTGGACACGCTAGTCGAAGTCGATCCACCTGGTGACGAATTCGAGGTCCTTGTCGTCGACGACGGTACTCCCGAACCGTTGGAGCCCCAGCTGAAGCCCTGGAGAGATCGCCTCGAGTTGACCGTGCTCAGACAGGAAAACGCTGGACCTGGTCCGGCTCGCAACCTGGGTTTGGCAGCCGCACGAGGGCGGTTCATCGCCTTCACCGACGACGACTGCCTCATCGACCGAGAATGGCTTCGAGCGCTCGAGTCGGCGCTCGAGGAGCACCCCGAGGCCCTGATCGGGGGACGCACCACGCAGCAACCCGGGGACCCCTATTCCGAAACCAATCAGTTGATCTTCGACGCCGTCCATCGCTTCTACAACGAATCCGGCCAGGGTGCCAGCTTCTTTCCATCGAACAACATGGCGATCTCTGCAGAGCTGCTGCGGGATGTCGGTGGTTTCGATCCCCAGTTCTTTCCCCGCGCCTCGGAGGATCGGGAACTGTGCGATCGCTGGCGTCACCTGGGACACGATCTGCTCTATGTTCCCGAGGCACACCTGATTCACGCGCGCCCGGCGAGCCTTCAAAGGTACTGGAGACAGCACTTCACCTATGGCCGCGGAGCTCACCACTACCATCGCCTTCGGGCCGAGCGGGGCTCCGGCCAGCTGCGTGACGACGCCGTCTTCCATCGACGCTTGCCGGGGATGTTGCGGCAGCCGCTGAAGGAGCTACCGCTGAAGAAGCGCACCACAGCGCTGGCTCTGCTCGGAATCTGGCAACTTGCCAACGCCGCAGGCTACTTCAAGGAACGCATCTCCTCTCCTTCATGACGGAACACACCGCGCCGTGCTCCGGGCATTGAATGGGTGGGGTTCAGGTGCGACTCGATGTAGAGTTGGGCGGATCCCCAGGAGAAGCTATGGAGACGACGATGAGAGACCGTTTGAAGACGATTCCCAATGGCCTGCCGACCCGGGGTCGCGCCGATCGAAGTCGAGTGCCTATCGCTCTCATGGTTGTGCTGCTTGCGAGTCTCCTAGCCCAGTCGGTCCAGGCCGGCGACAAACAGGTAGGCAAGGTCAGGAACGCCCGCTGGGTCTACGAGGAAGTGCTACAGAGCCCGACCAAGAGGCTTCCGGCAGCGATTCTCCAGGCCACCGAATGTGTCGCTATCTTTCCTGGCCTCAACGAGGCGGCGTTGGTTTTCGGAGGGCGCCACGGAACGGGTGTCATCAGCTGTCGCAACGAAGAAGGGCTCTGGAGTCCTCCTGCCTTTCTGAAGCTCAGCGGAGGAAGCTTCGGACTTCAGCTCGGCTATCAGGCCAGTGACATCATGATGTTCCTCGTCACCGAAAAGGCAGCGAAGACGATTCTAGAGCCCCAATTCGCGCTCGGTGGCGATTTGAGTGTCGCCGCCGGACCCTACAGCGACACCGCTGGGATCACCTCGGCCAAGGATCTGACCGAGGACATCTATATCTACTCGAGGGCCAGTGGATTGTTCGCTGGTGCTTCGTTCGAGGGCACACGCCTGGCGATGAGCTCGAAGGCCATCCGCAAGTACTATGGCAACTACATCTGGCCGGGGGCCATCCTCTTCGAGCACGATGTGCCCTTCATGCCAGAGGAATCGCAGCAGTTCGTCGACGGGTTACAGGCCCTCAGCTGGGAGTGAGTCTCGAACCCCTGGAGGCTCTACTCCAGCTCGAAAGGCTGCAACTCGACCGACCTGCCATAGATCTCCAACCACCACACCTCGTACTCGGGAAATAGCTCGATCAGCAGCCGATTCTGCTCGGTCCCCAGGTCCGCCGCCCACAGCACGTCGGCGCCGCGGAGGTCGGCAGGATTGTAGTTGTAGATGACACTCCTCTGCCCCAAGACCAGATGTCGGCCTGGCCTGTCAGCCAGCTCTTGCTGATAGGCCAGGCGCTCCCGGATCGGCGCGTCGGTGTCGGGTCGGAATGCCGGAATCTGGGCCAGAAACGACACCACGATCAAGCCGATCGCCACCAGGCTCAGACCAGCCCCCACTCGTTGCCCCCGCCACCGCCAGTTGTATGCACTCGCCAGAATCACCATGGCCAGGGTCCAGATCGGAGCGGTCAGAGGCGCCGAGTAGTGGGGGTAGAACTGGTCGGAAGCGAAGTGGCCCAGCAAGACCAGGACACAGGCCAGTGCCAGTGGTAGGAGAGACCGATCCCGGAGAGTCATCCCACCAAACAGCAACGGCACTGCCAGCGCCGGACTCAACACCAGGAACAACACCAGCCATATCCGGTGCCACCCGTTGCGCAGTCCGATCCTCCACCAGGCGGACTCCTCCCCCTCTGCGGTCCTTTCGACGGTGATGTGCTGACTCATGGCGCCGGGTTGTCGCTCCCAGACGAACTCACTGGGACGATCGTAGATCTCCTTGTAGTGCAGGTGGGGCATCTTCAGAGGGTCACCGGTGACCCTCCAGTTGTAGTAACCCACACCCATGATCGTCACAAAGAGCAGCACGGCAACAGGCAGGATCACTTTCACGGTCGCCAGTCGCCGCTCTGGGGGCGGCAATCGGAAGAACCAACTCGCCAGCATCCACGCGGCGGGCAAGGATGCGAGCATCCCTTCAAAGGGGCGACTGTTGGCGAGCACCATCAGCCCGATCCCGAGCAGTAGCGAGTCGCGAAGTCGCAGCCGCTCGACTCGAGTGAGTCTCCGCACCGCCCCGTACACCAGAGCACCGCCAATCGCGGCTATGGACCCACCCCAATAGCTCTGGTTCCAATAGGAGCCCACGCCCAGGCGAACCGCGATAAGAATGCCGCCCAGCAGCGCCCACTGCGACCCGACCCATGCTTGCAGACACCAGGTAACCGCCGCTGCCAGTAGAGCCGCGCTCAGCCACAGCCCCACGACAGGGTGACCACCGAGGCGCTGGCCGAGAGCGAGCATCAATCCCTGCGCTGGGGGGTACTTCGACTGGTAGGTAGGGGTTCCAAGGGTGTTTTCACCCACCAGTGCCCGATGCGGACTCGGTGGATTGGTGACCCGTCCCGAAGCAAACGTGTCCGTGGCGAGCAGGTAGCTCCACTCGTCGCTCACCACCGGAATGGGAGGCCCTTGCATCAGGGTGGTTGCCGCGTTGCCGAGTCCAGCCAGAAGTCCCACAGCGAGGATCACTCGAATCGGCGACTTCGCCATGCCCGCGAGGCTTGTCAGTACCCTGTCAGCGAATCGACTCGAGGAGTCCGGCCACAAGAACAGCACCAGCAGCCCGACAAGAAACATGACCGTTTCCAAGATAGGAACCAGGTGACTCGGATAGGCCTGTAGAACGTGCTGCATTAGAAGGTCACCAATTTCGAACTCAGTGGGAGCTCCTTGTCTCCGTCTATTCGGGTTGCCAATCTGGGACCGACCGCCCAGGTGTCCAGGGTGCTTCGGCAGCTTCCAGCGAGCGCTCGAGGTCCTCCAGATCCACCTCGACGAGTTGTCGCAAGCGCTCCAGAACCGGCGTGAATTGCATGGCTACGATCTCATAGTTTCGGCGGTGGGTAGCCGTCGCAGCGGAAGTGGACGACCAATGTGCCTCCACCACCCGGTTGATGCGTTGGACGATCGAGGGCGAGACCGGCTCGTTGCGGCTGCGCACCGTCTGATCACCCCGCAACTCCTGTTCGAGGTCAGCCAGATCCCCCTCCAGCTCTCGGGCCCGCTGTGCCATTTCCGGGCTGACTCCCGGCGTGCCATCGGCAGCAACCTTGAGGTGCCGCAGCCGGTTCTCGGTTTCGCCGACCACCTGCACTGCGCCGAGGACAGCACGTTGCAGGCGAATCGCCTGCTGCTGGAACTCCAGTAGCGCCGCCCGATCGTCGGCTCCCAGCGTCGCCAGCCCAAGCGGTACGGTCTCGAAGGCCTGTGGCTCGCTGAGGGGCACGACTCCCCCACCCACACGCTTGGCCAACTCTACGGTGTAGATGCCAGGCAGGGCCGGCGGACCGGAGGGACCATCATCGCTATCAACCTCCCAGATGGCTGGCTCCCGATCGAGCTCGACCGGTTCGAGCGAGGGATGGCGCAGATTCCACGCCACGCGATGGAAACCCGCGCTAGCGGGGCCGTCCACAGTAGCGACAACAGCACCGTCCGCATCCCGTACCGTCAACAGAATCGCGGGGGCCTCCTCCCGGTCCTCGGCTCTCAGGCTTTCCCAACTGGGATAACCCACCGGCTCGCCTTGCTCGACCTTGCTCGCCTCCTGGTCCTCGCGGCTCTGCTTGAGCGTGCCGAGACTCTCCTTCAAGTAGTAGGTGAACACGGCTCCGAAAGGCGGGTTGGGCGCCACAAAGAATGCATCGCCCTGCGAGGCTTTCTCTCCCCAGCCCATGGGGTCGGACGGCAGATAGGCCCACGTCCGACGCACCGGAAAGAGAGTAGCCTCAGAATCCAGCAGCTCATCCGTCGCCAACCGCAGCGCCGCATAGTCGTCCAGAATCCGGATGCCACGACCAAAGGTGCCGACGACCAAGTCGTCTTCCCGCTGTTGAATCTCGAGGTCCCGTACCGCGACCGGAGGCATTCCACCCTGCAGCTGAATCCAGCGACCTCCTGCGTCGCGAGAAAAGAACAGTCCAAATTCGGTCCCGGCGAATAACAGATTCTGGCTTTTGTGATCCTGCACGACGGACCACAGGACCTGTCCTTCGGGCAGGTTGCTGGCGATCGACCGCCAGGACGCACCTCGATCGCCACTCACCAGCAAGTACGGTGTGAAGTCACCGCTCTTGTGGTTGTTGAAGGCGGCGAAGACCGTATCCGGATCGTGCAGTGAAGCCGTCACGTCTGAGACGTAGGTGCGCTCTGGGATGCCAGGGAAGGAGCTGATGGACCGCCAGGACTCACCACCATCCTCCGATACCTGCACGAGTCCATCGTCGGTGCCCACATAGAGCAACCCTTCCACGAGAGGCGACTCGTCCAGCGCCACGATGTTGCCGTAAAAGGAAGTGAAGACGTTCTTCCAGACGGCATCGACACCCCACACCCGACCCATGACCTCGAGGCTATTGCGGTCGATACCTCGCGTCAGATCAGGGCTGACGGCACGCCAGGAATCGCCGCGATCATCGCTTCGATAGAGCCGATTCCCAGCGAAGTAGAGCCGGGTGTTCAAGTGGGGACTGATCATCAACGGGGAGTCCCAGTGCCAATAGAGGGGTGGCTCCCCCGGCTCCGGCTGGGGCTGGATGTCCAACCGCTCCCCACTCTTCTTGTCGAAGCGGACCAGGCCTCCGTACTGCCACATGGAATAGATGATGTTGGCATCTGCCGGGTCCACCCGGGTCTGATAGCCATCGCCACCCACCGTGATCATCCAGTCGCTGTTGCGTATGCCGTGAATCGTCGTGGTGCGTGACGGCCCGCCCTCGGAATCGTTGTCCTGAGTTCCGCCATAGACGTTGTAGAAGGGGACGTCGTTGTCGATACCGACCCTGTAGAACTGGGTAATCGGCAGGTTGTCGATGAACCGCCAGTGATCACCCCGGTCCCAGCTTTCGTAGATTCCACCGTCGCTCCCAACCATGAGGTAATCGGGGTCCTCGGGATCGAAGACCATGACGTGGTTATCGACATGCTTGTAGCGGGAATTCAGCGGCTTGAAGCTCTTGCCACCATCCTCCGTGTAATGGATCCAGACATCCATCGCATAGACCCGATCGAAACGGTGCGGGTCGGGAAAGATCTCGCCGTAGTACTGAGGATCGATGGCCACGTAGTCGCTGCGCTTCTCCCAGCTCTGCCCGAAGTCGGTGGAACGATAGAAGCCCTTCTCCTCGTCCTTGGCCGCGATCGTCGCATAGACGACATCGGGGTCGATGGGCGAGACGGCAAGACCGATCCGTCCCACATCCCCCTCCGGCAGCCCCGACGTCAACCGCGTCCAGCTGGCCCCTGCGTCCTGGGATTTGTAGATGGCGGACTCGGGGCCGCCGCCAATGAGAGCCCAGACGCGACGCCTACGCTGGAAGGAAGCCGCCAGCAGGGTATCGGGGGTCCGGGGGTCCAGAACGATATCGGAGACACCGGTGTTCTCGCTGATCTCGAGAATCTGCTCCCAGCTCTCTCCCCCGTCGGTGGTCTTGTAAAGGCCTCGCTCCCCGCCGGCAGCCCAGAGCGGTCCTTGAGCCGCCACATAGACGACGTTCGAGTCCCGCGGATCGATCAGGATCTTGCCGATATGCTCGGAGTGCTCGAGACCCATGCGCTTCCAAGTCTGGCCCCCGTCCTTGCTCTTGTAGACCCCGTCACCCCAACCGACGCTACGCTGGCTGTTGTTCTCACCCGTGCCGACCCACACGGTCTCCGGGTCCTTGGCATCGATCGTCACGCAACCGATGGAAAAGGAAACCTGGTCGTCGAAAATGGGCTCCCAGGTCGTTCCGGAGTTGACCGTCTTCCAAACCCCACCGGAAGCCACGGCGACGTACCAGACACTTCGATCAGTGGGATGGACGGCGATGTCGGCGATCCGCCCTGACATGAGCGCCGGCCCCAGATTGCGCAGCTCGAGCCCTGAGAAGGTCTCTGCTGTCATCAGCCCCTTCGTCGCTGGCTCCTCCGCCCAGCCAACTCCTCCCACCAGCGCCGAGCCGACCACACATAGAACCCACCATCGATTGCTTCTCATCACGACTTCCCTCCTCCGAGGTCAACCAGCATCACCAATCGAATCCTGCGTCAGAAGCTCGCCGACGCGGCAAGGCTTCAGGGGTGAGCGAACCTTGTCGGCGCGCCAACCCTTGAGCAGCTGCAAAGCCGCACCACAGACCCTACCCTGGCAGGGTCCCATCCCGACGCGTGTGTAGAGTTTCGCCTGCCGAAGGTTGGTCACGGTGTCGAGCTCATCCCAGCCCACATCCTCGCATCGACAAACCGTGGTGGTGCCCTCCAGTCGGTGCAGAAGCTCGGGCCTGGGCCGAAAGCTCTCCTCCATGCGGGAGGCAATTCGTTTCAGGGCCGCCCGTCGTCTCTTCAGGCTCGAGAGCGTCGAGCGCTCACCCACTGCGACCAATCCGGCGATCTGTCCCTCGACCAGGGCCAGGTCGGAGCCGCCGACGCCTGTCGGCTCGCCCGCGCACAACACCCCATCCACATTCGTGACCTGGTTGTCATCCACGTTGACAGCACCATCCTGCAGCGCGCATCCCAGCCACAGGGCCAGCTCCACATTGGGCACCAGCCCATAGGAGCTGCACAGAATGTCACAGGCTTCAGTCCAGGACCGCGAGCCATCTGTGAGGGTGACGGATGAGACCATCTCCGCTCCGTGAGCCCTTTCCACCCAGACGCCTGTCCGGTAGGAGGTAGTCGCGAAGGCTGCCCGTAAACTCCCGGCCTCCAGGAGCTTCGAAGGCTGATGCCACAGGCCCAGGGCAAACCCCATGACCGACCTGCGAGATGCTTGCTCTGCAACCGTGATCAACTGGGCTCCGTCTCGTGCCAAGGCTGCCGCCACCGGTAGCAGTAGTGGTCCGGAGCCGGCAATCGCCACTCGCCGGTCGCGAAATCTGACGCCCGTCTTGGAGAGGGCCTGGGCACCGCCCACACCTAGAACTCCGGGTAGAGTCCAACCGGGGAAAGGAAGGAACAGCTCGCGCGAACCCGTGGCCAGAATGACGCGTTCGGCCTGGACTTCGAGGCGCTCCTGCCGACGGCTGACAACAAGTCTGAGTGGAGAGTCGGCATCGACGACCGTGGCCTCTGAGATCAATCGAGCCCCAGATCGCCCCAGACGATCGAGCCACTGCCGGGCCGAAGGTGGCACCCGACTTCGGGACCCTGGCCGCCAGATCTGACCACCTGGGCTCGGCGCTTCGTCCAGGAGCACGACGTTGCTCCCAGCCTCGGCCGCCATGGCCGCTGCTGCTATGCCAGCGGGGCCCGCACCCACCACGGCGACGCGAGCTCGAAGAGATTCAGTCATCCGTCGCCACCTCCATGTCCGGACGACAGATCTCCATGCAGGCCCTGCGGTGGGCATCGCCATCGATCGTGACTCGACATTCGAAACAGATGCCCATTGCACAGAGCGGGCCTCGGATCTCACCCTGCGTCGAGCTTCTGAACCCCCAGACTCCTTCATTGATCAGCGCTGCCGCAACGCTGCTGCCCGGGTCGGTCTCGACGCGACGTCCGTTGATACGGATAGCGATCTTCGGCATCCAGCTAGAGTTCTCCAACGACGCGCATGGGATCGAAAGGACCTGGATCGAGAGCCGGCTGCCGACCGACGATCAGATCGGCCAGCAGCTCTCCCGTGGCCAGAGAGGTCGTGATGCCCAGGCCCTCGTGTCCGGCGGCAATCCACAGCCCATCGATGGGTTCCCAGCGTCCGATGAACGGTAGATTGTCTCGCGAGGCAGGCCGAAAACCGGTCCAGATCCGGAGCACCGACAGCGCCGCAAGCCGTGGCATGTACTCGACAGCCCTCTCGACCATGGCATCGACCAGATCGCGGTTGATGTCGTTGTTCCAACCCACCAGCTCCCTCGAGGAGCCGATGAGCACCTGGTCGGTCGCCCGCGGCTGCACGTTGAAGGCCACCGATTCACTGCTCATCTCATGAGCGCTCTTCAGATAGCCCAGCTCGAGAATCTGGTGGCGACAAAAGCCTGGATACCGATCCGTGATCACCAGATGCCCTTTTCGCGGCTCGAGGGGAAGAGACGGCAGCATCCGAGTCGAGTGCGTACCAGCGGCGAGAATGACCACATCGGCCTCGAAAGAGCCAGAATCGCAGACGGCCCTTCGGTCTTCCAGAGACTCGACCCGGATCCCCTCCCTGACCTCGGCACCGTGGGCTACCGCCTGATCCATCAGCCAGCGGACCGCCTTCGGGGCATAGATGACGCGATCGCCCGGCACCAGAAGGCCTCCACCAAGACCAGGCCGAAGCTCCGGCTCCACGCGGAGAAGCTCATCGGCCGACAATTCCTCGGCCAGTAGTCCCTGGTCCCTGTAGAAGGCAGCCTTGGAGGCGACGAGCGACAGATCCTCCTCGTCCGCCGCTACCCACAGCGTGCCGCAGGGGTCGTCTTCCCAGCTCTGGCCATGCTCTTCAGCCAGGTCGGACCAAAGCCTGCACGAATGGGAGCTCAGGGCGAACTGCGATGGGGAGTCGTCCATGACCGTCAGGTGGCCCATGCCCGCGGCAGTCGCACCGGACCCCACGAAATCCGACTCCAGCACCAGCGGACGTAAACCTCGCTGGGCCAGATGGAGGGCACAGGCCGCCCCCACGATGCCGCCACCTACGATCAATGCTTCGTGGCGGGCCGTCACCGGGCGCTGAAGCCTTCGCGGAAGAAGTCGTCGGGGTCGAAAAGAAGGGTGGTCCGAGCCGTGACAAAGGCCCGACCGCGAATGTGCGGAATCAACTCGTTCCCCGCCTCGGAAAGCCAACCCACAAAGCGGCTGCCGGTGATGCTCTCCTGACGCCAAAGCTCGCCGACCGCCAACTCACCCCGCGCGTGGAGAACAGCCATCTTGGCCGAGGTACCGGTGCCACAGGGCGACCGGTCGTACTCACCGCCCGGGCAGAGCACGAAATTCCGACTGTCCGCATCCTCACGCTTCGGCGGGCCGAAAAGCTCGACATGATCGATCACCTCGCCCTCGCCGGCTAGACCGAGCTCATCGAGCCGAGAGCGAATTCTCGAGGTGGTCACCAGCAGGCGGCCGACGTTGTCCAGGTCGAGGGAGTGGCCTTCGAGATGGGCGAGAAAGAACCAGTTCCCACCCCAGGCTACATCGCCCACGAGCCGACCCAGGTCCGGCACATCGACCTCGACGTCCAGAGAGTGGCATCGAGCGGGGACGTTTTCGATGGTAATCGTGCCATCGTCGCCAAGCTCGGCGGCCACCTGGCCCACTGGCGTGTCGAGACGGATATGGTTGCTCTCGAGTCGGTCCAGATCAGCAAGTGTTCGCACGACTCCTATCAGCCCGTGGCCACACATGCCGAGATATCCGACATTGTTGAAGAAGATCACTCCTGCCAGGGAGCCCTCCTCCACCGGCGGGGTCAATACGGCCCCGACGATGGCATCATGGCCGCGTGGCTCACAGACCACGGCCCGCCTCAGATGGTCGTGATGAGCCTCGAGAAAATCCCGACGAGCCCGCATCGACTCACCCTCACAGGACGGCCAGCCATCGATGACCACCCGAGTCGGCTCCCCTTCTGTATGGGAGTCCACGACATCGATCGCTGGCGGCAAGAGGTTCCCGGTCATCGCTCTACACTACCCATCTCGGCTACCTGCACTCGCACCCTCTCGCCGACAATCTCGGCCTCGATCCGACCCCTGTCCAGTGCTTGGCGAGCCGTTCCCAAAGCCTTGCACTTGCTGCACATCTCAGAGGCTGATTGTATAGACTTCGCATGTCCCGCCTAGGTTTGAAACTGCGAGCCGGACTCGGCTGATTTGATTCGAAGGGTTTGCTGATTGGGCAGGGGGAACCTGCCGGATTTAAAGGGAGGGAAATCTAATGCTGGCAACAGAGACCTACATCGAGCGGCGCCGTCATTTGATGGAGGCCATGGGCTCCGGACTCATTCTATTCCTCGGCCATGACGAGAGCCCGATGAACTATGCGGACAACCCCTACCCGTTTCGTCAAGACAGCTCGTTTCTCTACTACTTCGGCATCGATTCCCCCGGCCTGGCAGGTCTGATCGACGTCGACAGTGACACAGCGTCGCTGTTCGGTGACGACGCCAGCCTCGAGGAGATCGTCTGGACCGGACCACAGCCAACCCTGGCCGAGCTGGGTGCACAGGTGGGTGTCGCCGACTGCCAGCCGCTATCGAAGCTCGAGGTCGTTGTCGGCGCAGGAACCGACATGGGGCGCAGTGTTCACTTCCTACCTCCCAGCCGAGCCGAAGCCATCCTCAAAACCGAGACACTGCTCAAAATCCCGAGCTCCGATGTCGCGCAATGTGTCTCCAGGGAGTTGATCCGTGCGGTCGTCGAGCAGCGATTGTTGAAGACCGACGAGGAGGTGACCGAGATCGAGAAGGCTCTTGCTGTGGCCGCCGACATGCACGTCCTGGCCATGCGCATGAGCCGACCGGGGATGAAGGAGCAAGAGGTGGTTGGGGCGATTGATGGGCTGGTCAGCAGTCACGGCTCGGCGCTGGCTTTTCCGATCATCTTCTCGAAGCACGGCGAGGTCCTCCACAACCACAAGCACGGCAACACGCTCGAAACGGGGGATGTGGTGATTCTGGATGCCGGTGCCAATTCCCAGACTCACTATGCCAGCGACATTACGAGGTCCTTCCCGATCGGCGCCCCGTTCGACGATCGACAGAAACAGGTCTACGAAACCGTCCTGCGGGCTCAGATGGACTCGATCGCAGCTGTCGAGCCCGAGACCCGGTTCGAGGATGTCCATCTGCTGGCCTGCAAGCGGCTTACCGAAGGCCTGCAGGAGCTGGGCCTCATGAAGGGTAGTGTCGAGGAGTCTGTGACTGCGGGGGCCCATGCCCTGTTCTTCCCACACGGTCTCGGCCACATGATGGGGTTGGACGTGCACGACATGGAAGGCCTCAGCGAGGACCTGGTCGGCTATGGCGATGAGGCCGAGCGGAGTCCCCAGTTCGGGCGCCGCTCCCTGCGTCTGGCAAGGGCCCTCAAACCGGGCTTCGTCGTGACCATTGAGCCCGGCCTCTACTTCATTCCCGACCTCATCGACCAGTGGCGCGAGGAAAATCGCCACCCCGACTTCATCGAATACGAGAAGCTCGACTCCTGGAAGGACTTCGGAGGCGTGAGGATCGAGGACGATGTTCTGGTGACAGCAGACGGCCACCGAGTTTTGGGCGAGCCCATCCCGAAGACCGTCGAAGACGTCGAGAAGCTCACGACAACGTAAACCCCGCTGCCTCAGGGGCGGGCCGACACGAAGTGCGGCCAGCTCAACCCCAAGCCCTCAACGACCGGTCGGACGGAGTCCGAACGCCTCAACCCCCAAGCCCATTGAGCTGATCACCGTCATACAGGTGTGCCCGTTGCATCTCTAGACTGGAGACTGACAGCTGACGGTCCCAGCGACAGCCCGAGTCCGATCGACGGCCCGGGAATCCTGTCTCTGTTAGCTTTGAGATCTTCACGAAGGGAGAAGAGATTCATGACGCGCCTACTGTTGTGCGGTGTCCTGTTGGCACTGCTGATGGTTCCTGCAATGCCGCTGGCCGCCGAGGAGGAGCAAGAGGAACTTACACTTGCCGACGCGGTCACCAAGGGCAAGCCCATTCTCAATTTTCGCTATCGGTACGAGAACGTGGAGGAGGACGATAGCTTCGACAAGCCGGCTCATGCTTCCACACTTCGCACCGCCCTCGGCTACAAGTCTGGGGCCTGGAAAGGACTCAGCTTCCTGGTCGAAGCCGAGAACATCACGGTCATCGGCAACGACCTCTACCGGAATGCCGGATACGGCTCTTTGAGTAACGGGGTGACGGACAGGCCGACGGTCGCAGATCCGGCACTCACCGAAATCAACCAGGCCTACCTCCAATGGCAGAACACCGACAACAAGTTGCAGCTGGGCCGTGAAGAGATCATCGTCGGTGATGCCCGGTTTGTCGGTAACGTCGGCTGGCGCCAGAACCATCAGTCCTTCGACGCGTTCACCTTCGCCAACAACTCACTCCAGCGGGTCGACGTCTTCTACAGCTACGTGAGCAAGGTGAATCGGATCACCGGCGCAGTCGCCGACATGTCGAGTCATCTGCTCAATGTCGGAGTCAAGCTCGGCGACGTCGGCAAGCTGACACCCTACGCATACTGGCTCGACTACACCCAGATCGACAGCTACGGTAACTCGACCTCGACTTGGGGAGCCGAGTTCGCTGGCAAGTACGCTGTAAGCGACAATACCTCCGTCCTGTACGAGCTCGAGTACGCTCAACAAGGCGACTACGCTGACAACCCCAACTCCATCGACGCTTCCTACTACTTTCTGATGGCCGGCGGGGCCTTCAAACCGCTGACCGTCAAGCTCGGCTACGAGGTGCTCGGCGGCAGTGAGTCCGATGGCCAGTTCAGGACGCCGCTGGCTACCTTGCACAAGTTCAACGGTTGGGCCGACCGCTTCCTCAACACGCCGACGAATGGACTGCAGGATCTCTTCTTGCAACTGAACGGGAAGTTCGGCCCGATGGCTTGGACCGTCGTCTACCACTCGTTCGGTGCCGATACGGGTGGTGCCAAGTACGGGGATGAGTTCGACTTCAATCTGGGCTACACGGCGCCCTGGAGGCAGGGTTTCGGCCTCAAGGGTGCGTTCTACAACGCCGATGAATTCTCCGTCGACGTGAGCAAGATCTGGGTTTGGACATCGTTCAAGATATAGCAACACCCGCTGAGAGGGCACACGACTAGACGACTCTCAGCGTCGAATCAATTCCAGCCAGGGAAAGGAGACCTGATGAGCACAGCTACACGACGGTCCCTCGTCGTCATCTGTCTTGGGTTCATGGTGGCTGCGGTGGGGATGGCACAGAAGACGACACCGACGAGCATGTCGGACGTATCGCTCGAGTGCCTCGAGTGCCACGCGTCCGAGACAGCCGGCATCTATCAGCAGTGGGGTTCCTCGAAGCACTACCGCGGCAACATCGGCTGCTATGAGTGCCACAAGGCGGAGGCCGGGGATCCTGACGCATTCGAGCACTCCGGCTATCAGATCAGCATCATCGTCTCACCGCAGGACTGCGCCCGATGCCACGAGAAAGAGGTCACCGAGTTCGACGAGAGTCACCACGCCAAGGCGGGCCTCATCCTCGGTTCCCTTGACAACTTCTTGGCCGATATCGTCGAAGGCGACACCAACTTCTATGGCGGCTCTGCCTTGACCGTCAGCGGTTGCAAGCAGTGCCATGGCGGTGTGGTCGAGGTCAACGAAGACGGCTCCCTGGCGCCGACAGGCTGGCCCAACACCGGCATGGGCAGGGTCAATCCCGATGGCTCCCACGGTGCCTGCACCGCTTGCCATCAGCGGCACGCCTTCTCCGCGGAGCAGGCTCGTCGCCCCGAGAACTGCGGCAAGTGTCACTTGGGACCCGACCACCCTCAGAAGGAAATCTACGAGGAGTCGAAGCACGGCATCGCCTACGAGGCGCATCAAGACGACCTCAACCTAGACAGCTCCAAGTGGGTTCTCGGCGAGGACTACACCGATGCTCCCACATGCGCCACCTGCCATATGTCGGCTGTGCGCACCTCCAGCGGCAAGCTGGTACCGGTGACGCATGACGTGGGCCTCAGGATCAGCTGGAACAACCGTCCGCCAGCGTCGATTCGCCCCGAGATCTCCGATGCGAAGCTTGGGCTCGAAAAGATGGCCCAGGTGGGTTGGAAAGAGCGTCGGGCCAATATGGTGGAAGTCTGCACGGTCTGCCATACCGGCCCCTACGTCGAGAACTTCTACGAGCAGTACGACGGCGTTGTCGAGCTCTACAACTCCAAGTTCGCCAGCCCGGGCATTGCATTCATGAAACTCCTCAAGGAGAACGGACTGATCACCGAGGTCCCATTCGACGAGGATGTGGAGTGGACCTGGTGGGAGATCTGGCACCATGAAGGCCGGGTCGCGCGCCACGGCGCTTCGATGATGGCGCCCGACTACACCCATTGGCATGGTCTTTACGAAGTGGCCAAGCACTGGTACTCCAAGTTCATACCCGAATTGAAGGAAATCGCTGAAAAGAGCCTTCACTCCGAGGACCCGGCTATCGTGGCCGGTGGCACCAAGCTCGCCGCCGCGATCGAGGAGCTCCTGGCACGACCAGAGCATGCCTGGTACACCGGCAATCTGAGTCCCGAGGAGCGGGAGAAGCGAAAAGCAGCTCAGGAGGAATTCAAGAGCCGCTACGGCAAGGACTAGTCGTCAGATCGTAGCTAGAGGCCAGACGGCCACCGGTGACTTCCGTCGCCGGTGGCCGTTTCCTCAGGCGTTGCTCCGAGGTCTCTATTCGACTGACCTCTCGAGCCTAGTTTGTCGCCAAAAGACTGCGGAGGTCATGTCCTAGCGCCTCAGCAAGCGCTTTGTCCAAGCCATAGATATCATCCCAGAAGTAGAGATCTCCGCTCTTCGAATCCACCAACGAGGTGACGTAGAGAATCCACACCGGGGTGCGCTGAGTAATCGGCACTCTTGTCGGCGCCCCCTTCCCCATCGCGCGCTCGATGGCCTGGCGATCCCAATCAGGCTGATCAGAGAGCATCCACTCCGCCAGCCCGACCGGATCCGCGACGCGGATACAACCGTGGCTGAAGTCGCGCCTCGATTTCGCGAACAGGGTCTTGGCGGGCGTGCTGTGCAGATAGACGTTGTGCTCGTTGGGAAAGATGAACTTCACTTCCCCCAGAGCGTTCTTGGGTCCCGGCCTTTGCCGCAGCAAGAGCTTGCCCTGCTTCACCTTCTCGAGGTTCTCCCGGGTTGCCGGCAAGCCCTGGGCATGGTGTCCGAACTCGCGCACGATCTCGTAGTCGTGCTGGTCCAGGTAACCGGGCTCGTCGAGATGAGGAGCGATCTCCCGTTGCACCAGGCTCCAGGGGATATTCCAGTAGGGCCGAAAGTCCAGATACTGCAGTACGCCGTTGAAGATGGGCGTGCGGAACTGGCTGTACGTCTTGCCGACGACGACCCGCGAATCGACGGCACTGATTTCGGGTCGATGAATGTCATCAAACGCCCGTAACCAGAAAGAGGGCACGTTGACGACGACCAGCCGGTCTTCGGTGTCATCCGGAACCCAACGCCAGCGTTCCAGGCTGACCGCGATTTGCGCCACGCGATCGCCCCAGGGTCGATTGAGCTGCGCAAAGGTCTTCTCACCGATGATCGCGTCGGGTTCCAGACCGTGCCGGGTTTGGAAGCGCGCGACCGCGGCTGCCAGCTCCGCATCGTAGATAGGTGCCGCGGAGCTGGTTGCTCGAGGCAGATCACCCGTCAATCCCAGTCGCTGGCGCAAGCGGTCTGCCTGAGGATAGTCGTCCCCCTCTTTGAGAACTCTCGCATCGTCCAGGGGTTGCCAGTCGTCCTCCTGGGCGAGCTTCCGGTAGTAAGCGAGCTGCTCCTTGAGCCTGTCGTAGCCCCGATGGCGAGGGGCGTAGGACTCGAGGAACCCCTGCACGTCGGAAACCTGCAATAGGTTCTGCATCTCGTACGCGAGATCGAGCTCCTTGTGCTGGATGTCCAAACCGAGCTTCACATCCTTGGGGGTAAAGCGACCGGCGTGAAGGTCCTTGATGTAGCGCATCGTCTGCCCCGTCAAGGCGATGTCGATCAGGGCCAAGGCCGCCGAATCCGTATCATTCGCGGTCAGGGGTCCTGCGGTCGCCAAAGGGCCAGCCAGGTAGTCGCCTGACCGAAGACCGTGCACCTCAGCACTTCCAAGTACGCCGAGAACCCGTCGAGCCGACCCGGACAGTCGTCGGTTCTCGATCCAGGCCGGCCGGAATTCGCGACGCTCGTAAAACGCCGAGAGCTCACCGAACAGGAGCTCGAAATCCCTGAACTCTCTGACCTGCGGCAAGATCGGTCCGGACAGCCTCTCCTCGATAGCGGTCGGCAGATCAGCAGCCGCGGCGGCAAAACCAGAGATTCCCGTGGCCATGAGCCACAATCCGATACCCCAAGTCTGGCCCTGTGACCTCTTCAGCGTCATGCTCTGAATCCCTCTCTCGTAGACCCCACCCGATCGGGCGTGGCGTGCGATACAAACAAGATGGCGCGCTGAGTCCTGTGTGTGGTTTCCTACTCCTGAAACTATCACTCTCACCATGAAGTTCTTCAAGCTCTGGGTCGAGATCGAGGAGTACGACTCCGAAACCGGCCTCTACCGCAATCTGACCACGGATGGCGAAGCCAGTCCGGTACCAGTCGGCAGTTTTCGCAGTTTCGAAGATGCGGTGGTCTTTGCCGAGCAGTTGGCGGAAGATCAGACGCTCGCGGAGTTCCCTCTGCTGCCCTGCGAGCTGCTCAACTGACGGTATTCCCGAGGCGACTTTCCGTACCACCTACGGAAGGCTCGGTAGAAAGCTGTCGCATCCGAGTAGCCGAGCAGATATCCAACCTCGTAGATCGCCAGGTGCTTGTCCTTTAGCAGCGCCTCGGCCTTCTGCTTGCGTAGCGTTTCGACGAGTTCCGCAAAAGAGTGGCCTTCTTCTCTCAGGCGCCGCTGGAGAGTGCGGCCACTCACCGCCAGCTCGGAGGCCACCCTCGCCACCGATGGCTGCCCTTCACTGAGATGGGCCCAGACGATCCGGCGCACACGGTCCGTGAACGATTCGTCCTGCGGCAGCTCCTCCAGCCTGAGAGCCGCCACTTCGTCGAGATAGCCTGCCAGAGTTTCGTCGGCGGCAATCAGCGGTAGCGCCAGGTCGCGAGCTCGGAAGTCCATACTCCAGGTGCGCTCCCCGAAGTCCAGATCCGAACGAAAAAGCTGCCGATGGACGCTGATGTCTTCCGGTCGCGGATAGGGTAGCCGCACAAGTGTCGGATCCAAGTCGCGGCCCGTGATCTGGCGACAGACGCTGAGGACGGCTGCGATCCGGCCGTCCGTGACCTGGCGCAGGCTCCGGTAGAGAGGCGGTCGATGCTGGATGAATCGCCACTGGGTGCCAGCTGGCTCCAACGACAGGTCGGCCCGCTGAGTGAAGATCTTGCCGTAGCGGGCCAGTCTCTCGAGCCCCCCCCCAAGCGTAGAACTGTGCAACATTGCGTAGCCGACGATGCCGGTATCTCGAACCTGGACCTGTTGACCCAGCTTCAGACCCAGGTCCGGGTCGGGTACCTCTCCGGCGATGAATCGCCACAGGTCCCAGTACTTGCTGACGGGAACTCGTCCATCGGGATCATCGAGCGCCGAGGCTTCGACCTGCGCCGCGTCGAGGAGCTCGGCGCGTGGAATACCCAACGCTTCGCCCTCATCCACCAGGCGGCGGATGGCCTCGGCACGACCCGTCTCGGAAGTCAGCATGCAGGAGTTATTCTAGAACAGAGCGGTCTCTGCCACCTATAACCACTGGCGTGCCCGGTCTTACTCCATGGCGTAAGAAGTCATTGCTAGGCTGGCACCACCTGTTTAGGCTACAATGTAGAAACGAGTGGGAAACGTCCTTCGGACGGAGTACCCCCAAGCTCGAGCTGGCTCGTCGCCTCTGACGCGAGCCGACCCCAACGGAGACCCTATGTCTGGAACGGAATCGTACTGCCGGATCTGCTTGCGCCCCTTCAGGAGCACCAAGTCCCTGGTCTGCCCCGAGCACGGCGGCGAAGGCTCCATGGTTGGTGGCAACCAAGCTGCCAAAGGGCCCAAGCGCCGCAAGCAGAATGGCAAGCGAAGAAAGCGCCGCCGCCCAGCCGGCAGCTAGACCCTACTGCTGCGAACAGAGACTCTCGGGTCGGCCGCAAGAACCGACCCGCAGCTAGACAGCCCAGAACCTCAGAGCTTTCTGGCCAGCATCTCCATGGCTCGAAGAATGGCCTGGTGGGTTCTCTCCAGGTGCTGATGTGCTTTCGAGGAGCGCCCGTGCCTGGTGTCCAGCTGGGCATGCACCAGCTCGTACTCTTCTGAGGTCCCTTCCCCGAGTCTCTTGCTGAACCCAACCGCCTCCTCGTGGCTGTGTAGAAGATCTTCGTGAGCCAGAATGGCCGCCTCGTGGCGGTCCAGAGCAGTCTCGTAGTTCTCGAGCTCGAGATCGGGCAGAACGCGCCGGGCCAGGTCCATGAGTGCCGCCTGATACTCGCCACGCCACCGATTCAGGTCTTCCAGCCAGGCCGCGTGGTCCTCATGAGCGGCGAGATGGTCGGAATGGAGATCGCCGGTGGTTGAGTCGTTCTTGCTTCCTGCCATCGTACTCCCCTTTTCGAAATCCTCTCATAGTCGGCAGTGGTCCTGGGGCTTGGGTCCTGGGCAGATGACCACCATCTTGCGGAGGTCCGTCCGGGTGGTCCGCAGGCGGACGGCGGCGGTTGCACAGACTTTGGCGGGGGACCGCCACCTCGTCTCGTCATCGCGCCCCGCCTCCTGCGCCTTATCAAGGACCTTGCGCTGCGCTCGACTCGGCGCCCCCTATCGAACCACCCGAACAAACCTCAGGTACCGCTGAAGGCATTGGGAACGAAGGGTGTAGGGGATAAAGGGCATAGGGGAATGGGAGGGCGGCACTGCCTCAAAGGTAGGCCGGAGGAACGACGGACTCCTCAACCCCAAGCCCTCAAGGATCGCCCGAGAGGTACTGATCGGGCGCCTCAACCCTCCTACATGCAACCTTTGGGCGCCTCCTCCGTAGATGCTGTCAGTTTCACGAGGCGACAGTGCTCTCAGAGATCCGATCCGCAGCCGCGGAGCCGGGTCGCCCCCTCCCTGAGGGCCCTGTTTCCTCCCTTCAGCTAGGGTCGAAGCACTGACCCGCAAAGGAGATGTCGATGAATAGAGTATTTATCGCTGCCGCCGCCGTCGTTCTTCTGGTTACCGCGATCCCGGCGACGGCCGGCGACCACAAGAAGTGCGACCAACCCGCGGCAGCGTGTCTCAACGCCTACGCCGAGAGCCTCCAGGGTCGAGGCTGGGTCGGTATCGAGATGGACACGAATGAAGACGGCACCATGAGGATCGTCAGGGTCGTCCCGGACAGCCCGGCGGAATCGGCAGGATTCGAGGCCGGAGATGTGCTGGCCAGTTTCAACGGAGTGGCGTACAAAGACGAGAACAAACAGGCTCTCAAAGAGGCTACCAAGGCCATGACGCCTGGCAAGACGGTCACCTACAGCATCGTCAGGAACGGCCATGAGAAGGACCTCAAGGTCGAGCTGGGCTCGATTCCGGAGACCGTAATGGCGCAGTGGATCGGTCAGCACATGCTGACAGCTCACGTCGATCACACTGGGGGCCAGGCAGCCGGAGGCTGATCTCTGATTCAGGAGCTCGTTTCGGCCATTGAGAGCCGAGGCAAGGACGACGCCCTCTCGCCAGCAGCGGAAGGCGTCGTTGTCTACCTGCGTAACGGGTCAGCGCTCGATCAAAAGGTGGTCGAGCATCGAATCGTCATCGAAAACGAACCGCCCCAGGAATGGACGTCGTGCCAGCAGCAGAGGTAGCCAGATGCGATCGTCGGGCCACATCCTGTCGTAAGGGATCTCGTCGATGGAAGTCCACAGCGGGTCGGCCTCGTCTGTCTCTTCCGGCGTGCCTACGAAGCCGCTCGCCCTGTACACCCAGACATGAATCGAGTAGCCATCGCGGAACTGAAACTGCAACTCACCGATCTCGTCGACGCCGGTGGGAGAGATTCGGAGCTCCTCCTCGACCTCCCGGATAGCGCACTCAAAAGGTGTCTCACCATCATCCAACCGACCTCCTGGGCCATTGATCTTGCCGGCCCCCAGTCCTCTCTTCTTGTGAATCAGCAGAATCTGGCCGTCCTGGATAACGAACAGAATCGTGCCCTTGTCGACGGGCTGCCAGGCCTGCCAATCGATGTCGGCGACTCTTGCCGGAACTGCCTCCTGGTTCGGTCGGTCCATTCGCTCCATTCTCCAAGCCTGTGTCGAGCCGAGCCCGCGGATCAGGATTCTAGATCAGACGAGCGATCCGCTGCTCGACCCAAGCGCCCGGCGCGGCGCAGAGAGTCCCGGAGCAGGTACTCGATCTGGGAGTTGACGCTGCGCAACTCGTCTGCGGCCCACTTCTCCAACCTCTCGTAGACCTCGGGGTCGAGGCGCAGCAGAAATCGCTTCTTTTCGCTCACATGCTTCTCAGCCGTACAGGCTGCCCGTGTTGAGGACAGGAGCGCTCGACTGCTCGCTGGTCAGCACGACCATGAGGTTGTTGACCATCGCAGCCTTGCGTTCCTCGTCCAACTCCACGATCCCCTGAGTGGCCAGGTCCCGCAGGGCCTGATCGACCATGCCAACAGCGGCCTCGACGATGAGCCGTCGGGCTGCCACCACCGCCTGCGCCTGTTGACGCCTGAGCATCGCCTGGGCGATCTCGGGCGCGTACGCGAGGTGGGTCAATCTGGCTTCCATGACATCGACGCCGGCGAGCGACAACCGTTCCTGCAGTCCGACCCTCAGCTCATCGGCGATCTCCTCCTGATTGCCGCGCAGAGAGATTTCGTTGCCTGCGGCGTCGCGCGGATCGTAGGGGTGGCCTGTGGCCAGGGATCGCACCGCCGTCTCGACCTGGATGTTGACGAACTGCTCGTAGTGATCCACGTCGAACAAAGCCTTGGCGGTGTCGATGACGCGCCACACGACGACCGCGGCGATCTCGATCGGGCTACCGCTCTCGTCGTTCACCTTGATGGTCTCACTCGTCAGATTCCTCACCCGCAGCGAGACCCGCCTCTTGATCGCGAATGGATTGCCCCAACGGAACCCCTCGATGCGGCACGACCCGATATAGCGGCCAAAGAAGACGAGGACTCGAGACTCATTGGGCTGTACGGTAAACAGCCCCACCAGAACGAGGAGCCCTGCCGTGAAGATGACGAACGCCAGGATCATGGTGGGAACGTGCTCGAAGCGGATGGCGTCGATGAACTTCCACACGGCGAGAGCCTCCCACCCGATGCCGATAAACAGCATGGCAAATCCACTGATGGTCCTGGCTGGTCGTTCGATGACATTCTCGAGTTGCTGATTACCCATGTTTCACCTCCTCGAAATATGATATCACTACGATATATAACCAATATCACAAAAGATCTATTCCCGTCATAGAATCACCCCATGAGCGAACCGATCCAGAAACAACCCAACAGCTACGACTGCTTCATCTGCGGCGTCCGAAACGACGCCAGCTTGCGGGTCGCCTTCTACGACGTCACCTCGGAAGAGGGTCATCCCGAAACCCTGGCCAGATTCACGGGTAGAACCGAGCATCAGGGCTATCCGGGGAGAATGCACGGCGGGGCGGCGACCGGAATCCTGGACGAGACCATCGGCCGCGCGATCAATGCGGCCAACGGCGAGGATGACCCGACGACCTGGGGAGTGGCCGTCGAGCTCTCCGTCCGCTTCCACAAGCCGGTACCGCTGGACACAGAGCTCACCGCCAGGGGTCGAATCACCCGCGAGCGCCGACGTCTGTTCGAAGGCACCGGCGAGATCTATCTCCCCGATGGCACAGTTGCGGTGAGCGCCGACGGCCGCTACATGAAACTCGACCTCGAGCAGATCTCCGACGTCGACCCAGAGTCGCTCGGTTGGCGGATCTACGAAGACTGAAGCCTCCGGCCCTTTCAGTCCAGGGACCGACTTGCCATGTTCCGGCGACATCGGCATACTGTCGAAAACGAGCTAGGAGGCTGGACCCTAATCGCAGTCGGGAGGTTGCTATGAACCCAAGAGGATACGTGTTCGTTGTTTCTGTGGCCCTGATCGCTTTCGCCTTCGTTTCATTCTCCGCAGAACCGGCCAATGCCCAGGGCAGGTCGGTCGTCATCACTGCAAAGTGTCCAAACAATGGAAATGGGCCATTCAACTTCCACATCAATCCATGGGAAGTCGAAGTGCTCCAGGGAGAGCCGATCGATTGGATCCTCAACACGAACAGTGAGGACACAAAGATCGTGATCGAGGCCAAGGATGGCAGCGAGTGGCCCTATTCGGACCGCCGGCACGAGGGCAACGGCCGCACCGGAGCTACATCCATGAAGCCCGATGCGCAGGGCGTCTATGAGTACAACATCACGATCTACTGCGGTGAGGATCGAATCGTCATCGACCCGCGAGTCAGAGTCGGCGGAGGATCAGGCTAGTCGGTCAGGGAAGCGATTCATCGACCAGGGCGTCGAATCCGGGATCGCCACTCAGGTCGGCGAATAGGGGATCCGCGCCAATCTCTGTGCGTGGATAGCCCCCTTCGACCGAGGTCGTTAGCAATCGGAGGGCGCGGTCGGTCTGCCCAACCACGTAATAGACCTGGGCCGCACGGTGCTGAATGGTCATGTCGGTCGGGGCAATCGCCAGGGCCTTTTCTACCTCCTCGGCAGCCTGACCTCCGACGCCGGCCATGGCGAGGAAGTAGGCCCGGTCGGCCAGAATAAACGGCTCCCTGGGATTGACCTGCAGCTCTTCCTGACAGAGCGACGCGGCGCGAAGATAGGTCTCACGCGCCGCCTCCTTGCCTTCGGCGCCCCAGTAGTAGGCGTCGGCGAGATTGCCCACATTGATGCAGTCGTCTTCATCCAGAGTGACAGCCCGTGCGAAGAGTTCGGCAGCCTCGTCGAAGCGTCCCTCGAAGAAATACAGGGCGCCGAGGTTGGCGCAGGACATGTCGTCCTCGGGGTTGATCTCCAGGGCCCGTTCGAAGGCCCGGCGGGCCTCTACCCGTCGCTCCGCAAAGTAATAGGCTGCCCCCAGATTGCTGTACCCCCGATAGCTATCCGGGGCCAGCCCTACCACTTCCTCGAAGTTCTCGATCGCCTCATCGAAGCGGCCCTGCCGCAGGTAGAAGATCCCCAACCAGTTGTAGCCCGCCCAGTAGTGAGGCCGCAGAGAGATGGCCTCCTCGTAGGTCTCTCCAGCGAGCTCGAGCTCTCCGGTGGCTAGATACCCATCGGCCAGGCCCCTCACCGCCTGATCGTTGGTCGGGTCCAGCGACTTGGCGAGCTCTAGCTCACGGATCGCCTCCTCCGATCGACCGGTTCCGTTGTACAGATGACCCAGACAGACATGTCCAGCCGCGTCGAACTCATCGAGCTCGACCGCTCTGTCGCACTCCTCGAAGGCCGACTCCACCCACCTCTGGTCCCCCGTCATCTCGTAGCGTCGCCAGTAGGCCTCTCCCAGGCCAGCGTGGGCTCGAGCGTAGTTGGAATCGACACGCAGAGCCTGCTCGAAGAGCTCGATGGCCGGTTCGATGTTCTGCGCTTCGAGGAAGCTCTGGAGATAGCCCTGACCTCGCAAGTAGTAGTTATGGGCCCTCGGCTCGGACGTGCCGGCCCGCAAGAGATCCTGCTCCATGGGCCGCAGCTCGACGCGCAGAAGGCGAAGCACTCGCACCGTCACTTTCTCTTCGAGAGCCAGCAGATCATCCAGGTCGCCGTCGATGGTCTCTGCCATAACCTGGCGCTGCTGAGCCACATCCACAAGCTGGACGTTGACTCGGATGCGATCGCCGAAGCGATGGGTATCGAAATTGAGAGCCAGGGTCACTCCAAGCTCGCGACGCGCCTTCTCCAGACTGTCGATGCCTTCCTCGCGAAGCAGATTGGCGGGAATCACCTGCAGGTCGTGTTCTCTAGAGAGCTGGGCGAGCTTGGCTGTGAGGGTGAATGCCAGCCCCTCGTTCAAAGCCGCCAGGTCGGGATCGTCGGCGAAGGATGTCTCCGACGAGAGCACGGCAATGATCCATTCACTGGCATCGAAGGCTGTGGCGGTAGCCGGCTCTGTTGCAGCGGCGTCGCGGACCGAGTCGGCTGCCGGCCCCTGGGAGAGCTTCGCGATCAAACCGACCACCGCGATCGTTGCCAGAACCGCAACCGCCACGGCAGCCCAGAGTTTGCCGCCGGCTCGTTTCTCGGTCGGTCGACGGGGGGGCAACTCGCCGGATTCGACTTCCCGACGCAAAGCCTTCATCTCGTTGCGAACCTCGAGGGCCGACTGATAACGATCTGTCGGGTCCTTTTCCAGGCACCGTTGAATGATCCTGCCTAGATGTCGCGGCGCAGCCGCGTTGAAGTCGGAGACCGGCTTCGGCGCGTCCCGCAGGATGGCGGACATGACGGCTGGAGCGCTGTTGCCTTGAAAAGGCTGCCTGCCGGTCACCAGCTCATAAAGCAGCACGCCAAGAGAGAAGATGTCCGACCGGTGATCGACCTCTCTGCCATCCAACTGCTCCGGCGACATGTAAGGGACCGTGCCGACGATCCCCCCGTCCTGCGTCAGGCTTGTGGCGCGGGTCGGCGCCTGGCTGGCTGCGCTGCCGGAATCATCACTCTGGTCATCGCCGGTCAACTTGGCCAGACCAAAGTCCAGCACCTTGACACGATCCTCCTTGGAGACCATGACATTCGCCGGTTTGAGATCGCGGTGCACGATGCCCTGCTGATGCGCCGCGGCCAGAGCATCGGCCAAGGGAATCGCGATGTCGAAGACGGTGTCCAACGGCATTCCCGTCGGTGGGATCAGACGATCGACGCTGTCGCCCAGCACGCACTCCATCGTCAGGAAGTGCGTACCTTCGACCTCCTCGATCGAATACACCGTGACGATGTTCGGGTGATTCAGGGCTGCTACCGTCTTGGCTTCTCGCTCGAACCGCTTCAGGCGAGAAGGATCTGAAGTGTATTCCTCGGGTACCACCTTGAGAGCCACATCGCGACCCAGCTTGGTGTCCTTGGCCAGGTACACCTCTCCCATGCCCCCTTCGCCGAGCATCGACATGATCACGTAGTGTCCGATTCGTTGGCCGATCATTCAGGCCTTCCCATCTGGGCTGCACTTCGATGGATGCCAGGTAAGGATTCTAACCCGCAGGCTTTTGACGGACGCCGACGGTCTTTCTCGCGGAGCTAGGGAAGCGTAGACTCCGAGGGCTCTATGAAACCGATGACGCTCAGGTCGTGGCCGACCCAGGAGAGAGACCCTTGGTCGATGGAAAAATGCATCCGCACTTGCCTCTTGCCCATCGTGGCTTTCGTCGTACTTTCGGCCTGCCAGCGCTCCGATTCGTTCGAGACTCGATTCGCCTTGACCGGGGAGCTGGCGACGGCAGACATCCATTTCGAGCCCACTGAGCTGGACTTCGGATCGGCGGAAGCCCGAGCCTTTCTCGACTCTGGATGGTCCTGGAACGAGAGGTCATTTGGCACCTCCTTCGTTTGGGGGACCGGTCCCATCTCGGAGCTGCACTTCTTTCTCTCGTCACCACGAGATCTCGGCCTCGAAATGAGGTGTTTCCCCTACTCGTTCGAAGGTGCCCCGACGCAAGAGATCCGTCCCACACTCAACGACATCCCCCTCGAGCCCATCTCACTCGAATCCGGGCCCCGGACCTACCAGATTCAAGTCCCGGCGGAAGCCTTGAAACGAGGCATCAATCGGCTGACCTTCGAATATCAATACAGTCAGTCGCCAGAAACAGGTTCTCGGGGCGGCAAGGCTCGGAGTCTGGCAGTAGGATGGGATTGGCTTCGGTTCCACCTCGAGCCGGTTGCCTCTCCTTCAGAAATCACTGCGAGCGAGACCGGGATCTCGATGCCCTTCGGGTCGGGGATCGACTTCTACTTTGAGGCCAGACCTCAGGACAGGCTAGTCTTCGACCAAATCTCCGGACTCGATGAGACCGCGGCCGCGCTCGAGATCAGCCTGCTGACCGATCGTGGCACGCTGATCGAATCGCTCGACCTGCGCTCCAACCGGCAAGGCGTCACAATCGATCTACCGCTCGACGAAGAGCAGGCGGTGAAGCTCTCGTTCCTGGCTGCAGCCCAAGCGGAAACTCCTGACCCACTCTTCCTTCGGGGCCCCCGGATCGAGTCCCCGTCGAGCCAACGCGAGCCCGCTGTAGAGCCGGGTTTTGTGGAGACTGAGGGCCTCCAGGCCGGGCTTCCCGACATTCTCCTCTACGTCGTCGACACGATGCGGGCCGATCATCTGGGCCTGTACGGATATGCGCGCGACGTGTCCCCCGAAATCGATCGGTTCGGCAAAGAAGCGGTCGTCTTCGACCACGCGATGGCCCAGACATCCTGGACCAAACCCGCGGTGGCTTCGATCTTCACGGGCCTGAGAACCACGGCTCACGGCGTCAATCATCGAGAGCAGCGCCTCGCATCGAGGTTCTCCACCATGGCCGAGCTCCTGTCGGCGGCCAACTACCGGACGATCGCCTTCACGACCAACGCCTACTTCTCTGCTGACTCCGGACTGCGCCAGGGCTTCGATGAGTTCGCTCTAGAGCCAGCACGCGCCGATCGCGTCAACCAACAGATCTTCGATTGGCTGGACCGCGATGAGGCAGGGAGTCCTCTCTTTCTCTACGTTCACACCATCGATCCCCACGCCCCCTACGACCCACCCGAGCAGTACCGTCGCACCTTCGCACCCGACGTCAGCGATCCTGAAGCGGGCTCCTTCGAACACATCCGTGGCCTCGCCTTCGGGGAGATCCCGAAGACACCGCAGACCGTCCAGGACCTCATGGACCTCTACGATGCCGAGATCGCTTTCGCCGATCGCCAGTTCGGACTGCTGCTGGAAGACCTCCGTCGCCGGGGGCTCTACGACCAGATGCTGATTGTCCTGGCCTCCGACCATGGCGAAGGCTTCTACGAACATGGCATCCAGGGCCACGGATGGGACCTGTACAGAGAGTCCATCCAGGTGCCCATGCTCCTCAAGCTGCCTGGAACCACGATCGGCCAGCGCGTTGCGGAACCGGTGCAGCAGATCGACCTGCTGCCAACGCTACTCGAGCTCGCCGGTCTCGAGGCTCCGACGGAGCTGCAAGGTCGAAGCTTGGCACCGCTCCTCGATCGCAAGCGGCTGCAAGCCGCCAGTGGCGACCCTGTCTTCTCCTATCTGGACTACGAAGGAAGACGGGGCATGAGTGTGATCTGGAACCAATGGAAGCTCATCGAGCCTCTCTCCGCCAGCTTTGCACGAAGCCGCGAGCTCTACGACAGGGTCCAGGACCCCGAAGAGCAGATCGACCTGGCCGTGGAGTATCCGGTTCTCGCCGGCTATCTCGCCACCCTGATACGTCGGCAGTTGCTGGAGCTCGACCAGCTACCCGAGATCGAAACGATGGACTTCGACGACGAGACCAAGCAGCAATTGAAGGCTCTCGGCTACCTTCAGTAGGGGCGTAAGGGCTTAGGCATACTGGGATCTCGAGCCCCTGTTTCCCCAAGCCCTCAAGGATCGGCCGGGAGGTACGACCGGACACTTCGACCCCCAAGCCCCCAACGACCGGCCGACACAAAGTGCGGCCGGTTCAACCCTCAAACCCATCCCTGCTTCCGAAAGTCCTTCAGGGTCTCCGCCCAGATCTCCATCTCCTCAGGTAGTCCCATGGAGAGCCGGTTGTAGGAAGGCAACGCCGGGAAGGGTCGGCCGACATGGAGTCCCCTCCCCCTCATCCGACCGATGTACTCCTTCACATCACCCTTGATTCTGTGCATCAGGAAGTTCGTGTGGCTGGGCAGGTAGTCGAGACCCAGCTCGTCCAGGCAATTTCGGGTCATGGTCAACGCCACCTCGTTGACCGCTCTGCCGCGAGCCTCCAGCCCTTCATCGGCGAGGGAAGCCAGGCCCGCTGCCAAGGCCAGGCTGTTGGCATTGTCCCAGGTCAGGAACTCGCGCAGGCGTCGAGCCGTCTCGGAATGGGCCACGGCATAGCCGAGGCGCATTCCAGCCATGCCGTAGATCTTCGAGAAGGTGCGAGCCACGATGACATTGGGTCGGTCCTGGATCCACTTGAGAGCCGACCAGTATCCAGGCGCCTCGACGTACTCGAGATAGGCCTCGTCCACTGCGAACAGGACCGTCTCCGGCGCTGCCGCAATCCAGGCATCGATCTCGGCACTGGAAGTCAGGGTCCCGGTGGGATTGTTGGGGTTGCAGAGGTAGACCACCGCCGGGCTGTTGCCGGCTGCGACCCGGTCCTTCATCTGCTGAATGTCATGGGCGAAGCTGGAGGTCAGAGGGACTTTCTCGGTCGTGTAGGTCAGAGTGCGCTGATAAAAGGAGATGGCCTCGAACGTCGGGTCCGCCATCACCAGCCTGCCCTGCGGAGCATTGGAAGCCTGCACGATGATCTGGAGGATTTCGGTCGAGCCGTTGCCGAGGACGATGTTCTCCGACTTCACGCCCAGCCTCAGCGCCAGCGCATCGGCCAGCTGCTCGCGTGCCGCATCCGGGTAGCGATTCGCCTCGGCGATCCCCTTCTCGACCGCCATGCGGGCAGAGGGTGAGAGGCCAAGCGGATTCTCGTTCGAGTTCAGGCGGATCGTACCGACCGGCGAAGCGACTTGCCCGGCGACCTGCGGTGCGGCCACCGACCGATCGGGGAAAGCCACCAACCTGCCCAGGCCGACGGCGCCCACCGCGGCTCCAGCTGTCAAGAATTCACGGCGATCCATGTCGAGTCTCCTCTCAATTGGTCCCTCGAAGGTCCCAGATCGACCTCCTGAAACTGTCTTCCACAGGCTCGCGATTGCCTCTACTTGCCCGGACGATAGCGAATGATCTCTACCTTCTCCAGGGTCATCAGGCTGCCGCAATCGGCCTCTTCCAGCATCTCTTCTACAGCGCTCACCGCCTGCCCGATCCTTTCTTCGCTATCGACGACCTCGACGAGAATCGGCAGGTCCTCGGAGAGTCGGAGCAGACGAGCCGTATGCACGACCCGGCTATCAGCTCCAAAGCCCTCGATGCCCCGCAAGACGGTCGCCCCGGCGAGTCCAATCTCACGTAATCGCAAGACGATGGCTTCGAATAGGGGTTTGCCCTTCAGACGGTCATCGGCTCCCACATAGACTCTCAGCAGCTTTCCGGATCCCCTGATTTCCATACAGTGCCCCTAGAGCGCCCGGCCCGCGACCAGGCCGACAAGAACGGCCACCAGCCCCAGCATCACGCTGGCACCGACATTGAGTAGCGCCTTCGAATACGACCCGCCCTCTAGCAGAGCCATCGTCTCGAACGAGAACGTCGAGAAGGTCGTGAATGCCCCGAGGAGACCGATCGTCAGGAAAGGCTGCAGATTCGGGTGGATGACGAAGTGCTCGGCCAGGCCCACAACCAGGCCCAGCAGAAAGGACCCGACTACGTTGACGACGAGTGTGCCTGTGGGAAAGCCACCGTGGCCGAGCGAATAGACCCAGCCGGAGATCCAGTACCGCAGCACAGCACCCATGAACCCGCCACAACCGATTGCCAGGATCCTGGTCACGTCAGGAGTTTACCCTCAACCTTCAAACCCTTTCACACGCTCGGATTTGGCAGACTTCTGGCGCTACTTCGGGTCGGGGAGTCCTTTGCCGGCGCCCGCGGGAGAAGGCGAGCCTCTCCCCTACAATCCCAGGACCCAGGGCCCAAGCCCCAGGACACTGAATTTCAACTCAGTCGAATTTCAGGGAATCTCGACAACATCCGCAGCCCAGTTGCCAGTAGCCAGGTCCTCCATGACTACAACCAGCCAACTCTGCGGGCCATCGGTCACCACCTGACTACTGAACAAGGGCCAAGGATCTTCCTCGGAACCCCGCAGCAGGCGATGCGTCACCTCTGGCGTCGCATCGGGCGCAGCGGTTGCAACAGTTACCCGTAGGAGCCGACTCTCCTCCCACCCTTCCAGATCAGGAGGCTCCTCGAACGTCACCTGGAGAGTCCAACCTCGACCCGGCTCCGAGGACTGCACCACCAGGTCCAGATCGAGCTCGGTATCCGCGAACCGACCATCCAGCAGGCTGCGGGCCCGGGCGGCCGCGACGGCTTCCGGCGTGCCGAATCGTGTCCAAGCCGGAGATCGCAAGTCTCCTTCTCTCTCGGCCCAGTCGATGCTGGCCCGCTGCATCTCACCGCGAGGTGGACCAACCTCCTGATAAGTCAGTCTGAGACGTCGTCCGAGGTCCGTGGTCGTGGCGATCAGCTCTTCCTGGTTGGCGACGAGCCCACCAGAGCTCTCCAACGCGAGCAGATTCAAAGGCTCGAGTGGATCCCAGAGTGCCGCGACGGCGGCCGGGTTCTCCTCTTCGATGGCCGGATCGAGCACTGCCGCCTGAGCCAGGGCTTCGCGGGCCCCTTGCGCTTCGTCTTGCAACGCCAGGGCCTCGCTGAGACCGAGGTAGGCCTGCGCCTGACTTAGAGCGGTCTTCGGATCTCCGGCGAAGTGGACGAGAGCCTGCCGAAAGGACTCCTCCGCTTTTCCGGCTTCGCCTTTCTCCAGCTGAGCCAGCCCCAGCTCGACCAGGTTCTCCGCCTTCTGTTTCTTTCGTTGGTGCTCTCGGACGATTTTGAACCCGATGATGCGACCCCCGGCGGGACCACTGAGGCGCCATTTTCCTACTCTGAGACCGGGCACGAGAGGACTGGGGCGCTCGGGCGCGACGAGCGGATGAGTGATCCAGCCGTAAGCACTCACCGCTCGGGCCGTCGTTGACACGGATTCTCTGAGGGCCAGTTCTGAATCGGAGATCTCTACATCCTGGGAGGTCGCCTGTTCCGAGCTCCCCAACTCGATTCTCGACCACAGGGCATAGAAGTCGTCGGGAACCAGATCGAAGCCGTCACTCACCAGGAACAACACCCGGCGACTTCCGGCTACGACATCATCGGCCAGGAAGGTGAGCAGAATGTCCATCCGGCTTTGGATCAGCCGCTCTTCTTCAGCCCGAAACGCCGTCCTGAGCTCGTCAGGAGCGTAGGCCCCCTGGTCGTCGTGCAAGGCAGTCAGAAACGCCGAGCGCAGAGCGGTGAGATCATCACGACCTCTATCGCTTTCCGAGAGCCTGACCAGGGAGTTTCTCAGCAACCCCGCGTCCCGATTGCCCCGCAGCAGGAAGACGGGCTCTGCCGCTGCAACGACGAGATCCACTTGTCCCAGGCGGACAAGGTCTTCACTCTGCTGAAGCAAGAGATCCGAAGCCCAGCGCACCGTGGATGCACTCGAGAGAGCTTCGTCAACATAGACCACGACCTGCCACGATTCGGACAGGTTGCCAAAGCTCGGGGGTCCAATCGCAACGACCCGCCGCGACTCACCTCCAACTGTCAGACGGAAGTCCTCGGGCTTGAGGTCCTTGGCCGACTTTCTGGCAGAGCTCCCGGTCTCCCGCGGGGCGACGACCAGATCGATTGCGGTGACTCGCTCCTCTTCGCCGAAGCTCTCTGCCGGCTGACCCCAGGCCGAGCCTGGGACAAGAATAAGGACTGTCAGAGCCGTAACAACGATCCAGTGCAATCTCTGCCGCCACGAGGACGAGTGACCCGCTGAGTCCATACCCCAAGTCTACGCAAGTCACGTGCCGTTGACATGGAAGTGTGATTCGTCCGAGCCCCCAGGCCCACGTTCCCCCACTACCCCAGAGATCGGCTGGACGGAGTCCAGACGCCTCATCCCCCAAGCCCTCAAAGATCAGCCGGTGCAAAGCACCGGATGCCTCAACCCCAAGGTCGCGGGGCCGCTACCGGCCTAGCGGCCGACGCTATTCGAGTCCTTCGACGACGATCAGATCGCTGAGGAATCTTCGGTAGGAGTAGACGTATGCGGAGCCGTCGGCCGTCATGAATAGTTTGTCGACATCGAAGACGCCCGCAGGATCGGAGGGAGAGAGCTCACCCGACAGGGACCGCTCGCCTGTGGCGAGATGGATCTTGTAGACCGGGCTTGGCAGCCGGCCGAATTGCAGCACGTAGAGCGACTCGCCGGTCTCGTCGAACCGAATGGCGAAGTCTGCCGGTTCCGCTCCCAGAATCGGCGAAGGCTCGCCCCCGGTCAACGAATAACGGGTCAAATGACCGTCGGGTGCCCTTACAACCACCGACTGCCCATCAGGGGACATCGACTTGGGTTCATGCACCTCGACGCCCGGAGGCGTCACCGGCCGAACCTCACCGCTATCGAGATCCTTGAGAAACAGTCGCGTTCCTTCGCCTTCATTCGAGCCGGCGAAGACGAACCCCCGGCCGCTGGGCTGCCAGATCGCCAGCGGCTGCAGGCGAATGTCACCAACATCGACTTCACGCTGTTCACCGGCCCCGACCGGCAATAGGACGAACCTCGGATCCGTGAAGGGATAGGAGATGATCAACACCTGCTCTCCGTCGGGAGATATCGCGACACCCACTCCAGAGCCCATCCGCACCGGCGCCGAACCATCGGTCCCCCTGAGGAAGACCCAGTACCCTTCGTCATCACCCCTATTGCCTTCGTCGAAAAGCACAGTCCGTCCATCGGTCGAGAGCCCTCGGGGGCCGGACCAATCGAACCAGGAGAGGTTCATTTCCTCCCCTCCGGGTGCTTTCCCAGCCATCTCCCGGCGCACCTGCAAGGGAGCCACCAGAACCCTTCCCTCTGCATCGATATCGAGGATCCGAATCGTGGTTGCGCCCGACCAGACCTGGCGTTGCTCTCCGTCAAGGTTCAGGGCTCGGATTGTTCTTCCATGAGCTACCCAGATTTCGGAGCCGTCGGGTGTCCAGGCCAGGCCTTGACTCCCCTGGACCTGGATGGTCGTAGCCTCGCCGGCCAGGTCGACGATCGTCACGGTACCTACGTTGTCGCCCCGCACGGGATGATCCACGAAGGCAATGTGCTGGCCATCCGGGCTCACTCTCATCTCACCGATCCAGCCATTGGTCTCGAAGAGGACCTCGCCCATGGGGTATTCCAACTGGTAGCGTCCGCCCACCAGGCGCGCCACCGCCAGGCTTTCTCCATCGGGTCCCCAGTCGGCTTCGTGCACGTCTTCGAGCAAGATCCTGGGAGCTCCGCCGGCAAGGGAGACCCTGGCGAGTGTGCCGGAAGTTTCGAAGCCAGCGACGAACCGACGACCGATGGAGACCGCCAACTCTCCCGAGTCCGAGATCGAAAGAACATCCGCCGAACCGAGGTTCAGAGCTCTCGAGCCCGGAGTGCCGATCTGCGTCGTGAACAGCTCGACTGGCTGACCTTCCCAAGCTGCTCCATAGATGACGGACTGACCGTCCGGCACGAATCGGCCAGCGAGGATCGCACCCCGACGAAAACTCAAGCGCTGAAAAGTGGGCGGCACTTCGGGGTCTTCCTGCCTGAGCCAGTTGCCGGCAGCCCAACCGATCAGTAGAGCGACCGCGGTCAGGCCGGCGGCCCAAATCCACGACAGACGGCGCTTCTGCTTTGGCAAGTCCGCCTCCACTAGCCTCAGGCCAGACTGGGAGACGCGAGAGACAGAGTCGAGAGCAAAGGCCAAATCGCGAGCCGATTGGAAGCGCTCCTCGGGGTTCTTCTCCAAGCAGTGCTGAACCACAGACTCGAGGCCCGAAGGCAGCTGCTCGACAGTCGACGACAGCTCTGGAGGATCCTCCTTGAGAATGGCGCTCATCGTCTCCACAGCCGACTCGGCTCGAAAAGCCCGCCGACCCGACAACAGCTCGTAGAGGATGGCTCCGAGGCTGAAGATGTCTGCCCTGTGATCGGCCTCGAGTCCCCTCACCTGCTCGGGCGCCATGTAACCCACAGTTCCGAGAACTGCTCCTGGAGCCGTGCCGGCGCCCGAGGCAACCGCCATCGTCGGTGCTTCCGTATCGGCAGTCACAAGCTCGAGCTTGGCCAGGCCGAAGTCGAGGATCTTGACCCGCCCTTCACGGTTCACGATCACGTTGGCCGGTTTCACGTCCCGATGGACGACCCCTTTGTCATGCGCCGCCGCCAGTCCGTTGGCGATTTGCCGGCAATAGTCGACGGCCTTGCGTTGAGGTATGTTTCCCGAGGCGATGAGGTCTTCCAGGGTGTCTCCGTCGACCAACTCTGTCACCGCGAAGGTCACAGAGCCCTGCCGCCCGAAGTCGTGGATCGCCAGGATGTTGGGGTGCGAGAGGGACGCTACTGCCTTGGCCTCTCTTTCGAAGCGAGCCAGCCGATTGGCATCTTCCGCTAGGTCCTCTGGCAGCACCTTGATCGCAACTTCCCGCTCGAGACGGTCGTCGCGGGCCCGATAGACCTCCCCCATCCCACCCGCGCCCAACGGCGCCAGGATCTCGTACGGTCCGAGCTTGCTCCCTGGTTCGAGTGCCATGGTCTCCACTTCCAGCTTCGAAGTCGTGAGTCGATTCTACCCGAGCTTCAGTGCGGCTTGATCGGAGCCTCGCAAGGGTCCGAAGTGGGGCCCCCAAGGGGCTATCCTCCCTTCCGCTGCAAGAACCCCCTGGAGGTCCCAACGCCGAACCCTGGATGCCGCTTGGTCAAGAGTCCCCTAAGCCCCTAGGCCCTTACGCCCCTATTGCCTTCAACGGTGCCAGAGGTTCGTTCGGGTGGTTCGTAAGGGGGTGCCGAGTCGCGTGCAGCGCAAGAGCCATCGCAGAGCACAACAGAGGAGGCGCGATGACGAGACAAGGTGGCGGCCCGCCCATCGCAGTCTGAGTAGCCGTCGCCGTCCCCCTGCGGACCACCCGGACGGGCCTCAAAGAGATCGCGACGGTCGGGTCGACGGGCGCCTCAACCCCCAAGCCCTCAAAGACCGGCCGAAGGTACGACGGGCGCTTCAACCCCCAAGCCCTCAAAGGTCGGCCGAAGGTACGACGGCCGCCTCAACCCTCTTGTAGTACCATGTGCCACGCTTTCCTGATAACTGCCAACGGGTCGGGAGTGCTTCGGCACTTCCAATTGGAGCGACGATGATCGGACAGGAACTCTCTCACTACAAGATAACCGACAAGCTCGGCGAAGGCGGTATGGGCGAGGTGTGGCGGGGCGAAGACACGCATCTCGGTCGCGAAGTGGCGATCAAAGTGCTGCCCGAGGCCTTCGCACAGGACGCCGATCGCATGGCCCGCTTCGAGCGCGAGGCGCGAGTGCTGGCAGCGCTCGATCATCCGCACATCGCTTCCATCTACGGACTCGAGGAGGCCGAAGGCCGCAAGTTCCTCGTCATGCAATTGGCCGAGGGTGAGGACCTCAAGGAGCTCCTCTCCCGTGGCCAGCTTCCGCCCCAGAAGGCAGCCAAAATCGCGCTCCAGATCGCTGAGGCTCTCGAGGCCGCGCACGACAAGGGCATCATTCACCGGGACCTGAAGCCAGCCAATGTCAAGGTCTCCGCCGACGGCCAGATCAAGGTGCTCGACTTCGGTCTCGCCAAAGCGCTGGACGCGGGGGACCCCAATTCCTCGGGCTCAGGAAGCCTGTCTCTCTCCCCGACCCTGACCGCTCAAATGACGGAAGTCGGTGTCCTGCTGGGTACGGCTGCCTACATGAGCCCAGAGCAGGCCCGGGGACAGGCCGCGGACCGGAGAGCCGATGTCTGGGCCTTCGGCGTGGTGCTGATGGAGATGCTGACAGGCAAGACGGTCTACGCCGGAGACACGGTTTCCGACACTCTGGCTGGCGTGTTGGCGAGAGAGCCGGAGTGGGAAGAGCTTCCGGCCGACACGCCGAAGGCACTCCGGGAGCTCCTGGACCGCTGCCTCCAGAAGGACTCGAAGGAGCGCCTGCAAGCAATCGGCGAAGCCCGAATCGGGATTCAGAAATACCTGGCAAACCCTACCGAGGAGCAAGCCGAGATCTCGTCCATCGAAGTCCAGACTCAACCAATATGGAAGGCGGCTCTGCCCTGGGCTGTCGCTGGGCTCTTCGGACTTGCCCTTCTTGGCGCCCTCCTCTGGCCCGGCAGCACGGAGCCCACCCCACCCAGCCCCGTAACAAGAGTAGAGGTGGCAGTTTCAGACTCGCCGCTTTGGGTGGCGCTGGGAGAAGCCACGGTGCTGTCTCCCGATGGCAAACACCTGGCCTACGTCGTAGGTCAGGGAGACTCGACCGAGCTCTATCTGCGTTCTCTGGATCAGCTGGAAGGAACCCAACTCGCGGCCGGCACCGGCGGCGGTGGATCCGCTCCCTACCATCCCTTCTTTTCACCGGACAGCCAATGGCTGGGGTTTGTTACCCCTGGTGAACTCAAGAAGCTGCCGGTGACTGGCGGTACTCCCATCACAATGTGCGAAGTGGGGCGCAGTCGCGGCTCGAGCTGGGGTGACGATGGCAACATCGTCTTCGCACCCGATCCGAATTCCGGACTACTACGGGTCTCTGCCACAGGCGGAGATCCCGAGGCCTTGACGACACTCGACGAGGCCAAGGAAGAGAGCTCACACCGCTGGCCTCAGGTGCTGCCCGGCTCCCGAGCCGCGATCTTCACGAGCATTGTTGCCGAAGCCGAGTCCTTCGACGAGGCCTCGATCGAGCTAGTCGATCTTGCAAGCGGAGAGCGCAAGGTGCTGCACAGTGGTGGTCACTTCGGGCGCTATGTCGCGTCCGGTCATCTCGTCTACGCCAACAGCGGCACCCTCTTTGCCATCCCATTCGATCTCGAGAAACTGGAGGTCACCGGCTCGCCGGCACCCCTGGTTCAGGGAGTGGCCATCAACTCCGAGGGTGGCGCCCAGTTCAGCGTCTCGGACCTCGGCACCCTGGCCTTTGTCGGAGGTGAGTTCAGCGTGCCCGAGTACCCGATTCTCTCCGTCAGCCATCAGGGCGCCACGACGACACTGTGGCAGCAACCCGGGACCTACACCTCGCCGTCAATCTCTCCGGATGGCAGGTCGCTCGCACTCACCATTCTGCGTGATGACAACTGGGACATCTGGGTCTACGACTTGGAGCGTGAGGTACCGACTCGGCTGACGTTCAACGAGGGCTACGACGGCGACCAGGTCTGGTCCCCCGATGGGCAGTATCTGGTCTTCAATTCGGACCGCGGCGGCGGAGACGGTATCTACCGCAAGCGAGCCGACGGCTCAGGCGAAGGAGAGCTCGTTATCGAGCTCGAAGGGGAGAGCCTGTTCCCGACCTCCTGGTCCAACGATGGGCGGATCCTGATCGGCGAGGCCGGCACAGGCAACATCTGGGCTCTAGCACTCGACGAGAGCGCCGAGGTCGAGATGTTCCTGGCTACCGAGTTCAGCGAGAATTCTCCAGCCTTCTCCCCCGATGGTCGATGGGTCGCCTATACGTCGGATGAGTCCGGAAGTGACGAGGTTTACGTGCGCCCTTTTCCAGCCGCGGGCGGTAAATGGCAGGTCTCTGACGAGGGCGGTGGAATTCCTCTATGGTCGCCTGACGCGAAAGAGCTCTACTACCGCACCGACACCGGCCTCATGGTGGTTTCGGTGGAGAGCCAGGGCGGCACTTTCAGGGCCGGCAAACCGCGGCAGCTCTTCGAAGGTCGCTTTCGGGGTGGTACAACTGGAATGGCCGTCAGCGGGTTCCGATTCCAGGACTACGATGTCCTACCCTCGGGTGAGGGGTTTGTGATGTTCCCGCAGAGCACCGAGGAGGGCAAAGGGGCCCACCTGATTATGGTTTTCAATTGGTTGGAAGAAGTTCAACGGGCTTTTGTCGCGACAGGACGGTAAACAATGATTGGCGAGAAGTTTTCCCATTACAAGATCACCGACAAGCTCGGCGAAGGGGGCATGGGTGAGGTGTGGCGGGCCGAGGACACCAACCTCGGTCGTGAGGTAGCGATCAAGGTACTGCCCGCAGCCTTCGCGCAGGACGCGGAGCGCATGGCCCGATTCGAGCGCGAGGCACGGGTGCTGGCAGCGTTGGATCACCCCCACATCGCTTCCATCTACGGACTCGAGGAGGCCGAGGGTCGCAAGTTCCTGGTTATGCAACTGGCCGAGGGCGAGGACCTCAAAGATCTCCTCTCCCGCGGCCAGCTGCCACCCCAGAAGGCAGCCAAGATCGCTCTTCAGATCGCCGAGGCTCTCGAAACCGCGCACGACAAGGGGATCATTCATCGGGACCTGAAACCGGCCAACGTCAAGGTCTCCTCCGACGGCCAGGTCAAGGTGCTCGACTTCGGGCTGGCCAAAGCCCTGGACGCGGGAGATCCCAACTCGTCGAACTCCGGCAGCCTGTCCCTATCCCCGACCCTCACTGCTCAAATGACGGAAGTCGGTGTCTTGCTGGGGACTGCCGCCTACATGAGCCCGGAACAGGCGCGAGGCGAGCTTGCCGACCGCCGTGCCGATGTCTGGGCCTTCGGCGTCGTGCTCATGGAGATGCTCACAGGCAAAACTGTGTACGCAGGTCGCACGGTCTCCGACACCCTGGCTGGGGTGCTGGCGCGGGAGCCCGAATGGGAGGAACTTCCCTCAGATACCCCGCGCCGAATTCGCAAGCTCCTGGAGCGCTGTCTCGAGAAGGAGACTCCAGACCGGTTGCAGGCCATCGGCGAGGCACGGATCGCCCTGCAGCAGTATCTGGCGAACCCTGAAACCGAGGTAGCCCCAGAAGCAGCGGTCATCCAAGAAGCTCAACCCACCTGGAAACGAGTCCTCCCTTGGGCCATGTTTGCAGTAGCAGCAGCCGGCCTCGTCGCAGCACTCGTCGCGCTGTGGCCCGACACACCCGAGCCCAAGGCTCCGATCCGCCTCGAGGCGGTGCTGGCTGACGATCCGCTGTACGTCGACCTGGGAGCCAGCATCGTGCTGTCTCCCGACGGCTCTCGCCTGGTTTACGTGACCGACGATAATGCTCGCCGCACTCTCTTCACCCGATCCCTGGACCAGCTGGCGGGAACCGAACTGGCGACGGGAACGAATACGGAGGAGCCCTACCACCCCTTTTTCTCGCCGGACGGGAAGTGGGTCGGATACGTGACTCGCAACGAGATGAGGAAGGTCCCGATCACGGGCGGCACCCCGATCGCCCTGTGTGAAGTAGACGCCAGTCGAGGTGCCTCGTGGGGACCGAACGACAACATCGTACTCGCACCCGATGGGTCCAGCGAGCTCTTCACCGTATTGGCGGCTGGCGGCAATCCGCAGCCCCTGACTGAACTGAACGAAGAGCGTCAGGATTTCAGTCATCGATGGCCACAATTCATGCCCGACGGCAAGGCCGTCATCTATACCGTTGGCTACCAGGGTATGAGCAGTGTCGACGACGCCATCATCGAAGTCGTCTCCCTGGAAACGGGTGAGCAGAAAGTGATTCACCAAGGCGGCTACTACGCCCGCTACGTGCCGAGCGGACATCTGGTCTTCATTCGCGACGGTACCCTGTTCGGGATGACTTTCGACGCCGAGAAGCTGGAGCCAACCGGCTCACCAGCCCCCCTCGTCCAGGGCATCACCACGGACAATGGTCCTGGCGGAGCGCAGTACAGCTTCTCCGACTCGGGAAACCTGGCCTACGTCAGCGGTGAGGTCGGAGTCCCGACCTACCCCATCGTCTGGGTGGACAGGAACGGCAAATCGACCACCCTCTGGGAGACTCGGGGTGCCTATGGCGAGCCCACTCTCTCCCCGGACGGCAAGAAACTGGGGATCTCTGTCTTTCGAGACGGTCAGTGGGATGTCTGGGTCTACGACCTGGAGCGCGAAGTGGCGACCCGGCTCACCTTCGCTGAGGGCTACGACGCCGATCAGGCGTGGACACCCGATGGAAAACACCTCATTTTCACCTCGACCCGAGACGGAATCGAGAGCCTCTATCGCAAGCGCGCTGACGGCTCCGGAGAGGTCGAGCGCCTCTTCGAGAGCGAGGAGGCCTTCTACCCCTTTTCGGTCTCTGGTGACGGCAACTTCCTGGCTGGAGAAGTCGCGAAAGCCGGTAACCTCGACCTCTACATACTGCCTCTCGACGGAAGCGGTGAGCCAGAGGTCTTTCTGGCTTCGGAGTTCGACGAAAGGTACCCCGACTTCTCGCCGGACGGGCGGTGGATCACCTACTCCTCCAACGAGTCGGGTGTATTCGAGGTCTATGTGCGACCCTATCCGGCCGCAGGGGGTAAGTGGCAGGTCTCCGATGGCGGTGGCGCCTGGCCTCTTTGGTCCGGGGACGGACGACGGCTGTTCTACCGCACCAATACCGGCATCATGGAGGTCTCGGTGGAGGCCACCGGTGACAGCCTGAGTATCGGCACGCCGAAGGCCGTGGTGGAAGGTCCTTTTCGAGGCGGAATGTTCGGAATTTCGGTGGGTGGCTACATCTTCGGGGACTACGACGTCTCCCCGGACGGCCAGCGATTTGTCATGTTCCCCGAGGATACCGATGTCGCCCCCAAGACCCACGTGACCATGGTTTTCAACTGGTTCGACGATCTGCGTCGAATACTCCCCACAGGATCGGACTAGCAGCGATGATCGGATCGAATCTGTCGCACTACAACATCACCGACAAGCTCGGCGAGGGCGGGATGGGCGAGGTCTACAAGGCCGAGGACAGCCAGCTCGGTCGCGAGGTCGCGATCAAGGTCCTGCCCGAGGCCTTTACCGAGGATCCCGAGCGGCTAGCCCGTTTCGAGCGCGAGGCGCGGGTCCTGGCCGCCCTCGACCATCCCAGCATCGCGGCCATCTATGGCCTGGAGGAAGCCGAAGGACGCAAGCTCCTGGTAATGCAATTGGCGCCCGGAGAGACACTGCAGGAGCGTATCGCTCGCGGGCCTCTCCCGATGCACGATGCGCTGACGATCGCCCGTCAGATCGCCGACGCCCTGGAAGCTGCCCATGAGAAGGGGATCATCCATCGGGACCTCAAGCCGGGCAACGTCATGGTCTCTCCCGAGGGCACGGTCAAGGTGCTCGACTTCGGTCTGGCCAAGGCCCTGGAGTCCGAGACAGACGCCTCGGGCTCGGCGCCTTCGCTCACCATGTCGCCCACGCTGACCGCCCATATGACGACCGCAGGAGTTCTCCTGGGTACCGCCGGCTACATGAGCCCCGAGCAGGCGCGAGGCGAGGCGGCCGACAAACGAGCCGACTTGTGGGCCTTCGGTGTGGTGCTCTGGGAGATGCTCACGGGCAAGCAGCTCTTCATCGGCAAGACCCTGTCCGACACTCTCGCCGGTGTCCTGCGGGCCGACCCTGAGTTCGAAGATCTACCGGAGGAAACACCCAGTCAGATACGTCGCCTGCTGCGTCGGTGCCTGGAGCGTGAGGCAAGAGATCGTCTGCCGGACGCCACCTCGGCTCGGCTCGAGCTGGTCGATGCCTTGGCCGGAACCGTGGATGGTGACAGCACCCATCCAGCGGCAGTCGTCGAGGCCACCCCCGAGCCAGCCTGGCGGCGGCTCTTGCCCTGGGCGATCGCCGGCCTCAGTTTCTTGGGACTGATTGCTCTCGCCCTGCTCTCGCGGCCCCAACCATCATTCACCGAAGAGCCCGTCCGTCTCGACGCCACGGTGTCCACCGAACCTTTGTGGATGACCCTGGGCTCCAGCATCGAGCTTGCCCCTGACGGCAGTCGCCTCGCCTACGTCACAGGCGACGAGACCGAGCGTACCCTCTGGACTCGATCTCTCGGGCAGCTGCAGGGAGCAGTTCTTGCCGGTGGTGCGAGCGCCGACATCGTCTACCACCCAGTCTTCTCGCCGGATGGGGAGTGGATCGCCTACGTCACACCCGGAGAGCTCAAGAAGATCCCGGTCTCCGGCGGCGCCTCGATCACCCTTTGCGACGTCGAGCTGAGCCGGGGTGCGACATGGCTACCCGACGACACCATCATCGTGTCTCCGACGGGGAGGGATGGTCTGTCACGGGTCTCCGCCAACGGCGGGGAGCTACAACCTCTCACCAGGCTGGACGAAGGCGAGAAGGAGACCTCTCACCGTTGGCCGCAGGCCATGCCCGACGGCAAAGCCGTGATCTTCACGGTCTTCACTCAGGCCATGCCTTCCGCCGACGAGGCGCTCATCGCGGTTGCCGATGTAGAGACGGGAGAGCACAAGATTCTGCATCGGGGCGGCTACTACGGGCGTTACGTCCCCACCGGCCACCTGGTCTACATTCACGAGGGAACGCTCTTCGCCGTGCCGTTCGATCCCGAGACGCGAGAGATCGCCGGCTCCGCCGCGCCGGTCGTCCAAGGAATCACCGCCTCCGTCGGTGCGGGCGGCGCTCAGTTCTCTTTTGCCGACAATGGGACCCTGACCTACATCAGCGGCGAGCTGGGTGTGCCCGAGTACCCCGCCGTCTGGGTCGACCGCAATGGCCAAGTGACCAGGCTCTGGGAAACTCCGGCCAGCTATGCCAACCCGAGACTCTCACCCGAAGGAAAGCGGCTCGCCTTTTCCATCCTCGATGGCAGCAACTGGGATGTCTGGGTCTACGACCTGGAGCGAGAGGTGGCCACCCGACTGACCTTCCACGACGGCTACGACGCCGACCAGATCTGGAGTCCAGACGGTGAGTACTTGATCTTCACCTCCGACCGCGACGGTGCGGCCAATCTCTATCGCAAGCGAGCCGATGGCTCCGGCGAAGCCGAAGCCCTGACTGAGGGCGAACTTCAGATGTACCCCATCTCGCTCTCGCCAGACGGCAAGGTCGCTCTTGCAGAGGCGAACGCCGAGACCATCGACATCTACGTCATTTCCCTCGATGGCAGCACGGCGCCGGAGCCCTACCTCGTCACTTCATTCCTGGAGCGCGATCCGGTCTTCTCGCCGAACGGCCGCTGGGTCGCTTACGCGTCCAACGAATCAGGTCGCTTCCAGATCTACGTTCGTCCCTACCCGTCGGCCGGTGGTCGATGGCAGGTCTCGGACGAAAGTGGCAGGTGGCCCATCTGGTCACGAGACGGCCGTGAGCTCTTCTACCGTACCAACGACGCGGTCATGGTGGCTGACGTAGAGACCGACGGCCCGACTTTCCGCGTCGGCAAGGCCAGAAGGCTGTTCGAAGGTCGCTTCCGTGGTGGCATCCAGGGTATCGCCCTGGCGGGATTCGTCTTTCCCGACTACGACGCAGCTGCCGATGGCCAGCGTTTCGTTATGTTCCCGGATGAGGAGGATCGCCTGACCAAGACCCAGGCAACCTTCGTATTCAACTGGTTCGAAGAGCTGGAGAAGACACTCCCGAGCGGTAAATAGACAACCGCCAGAAGGCGGCCTTGGATGGCACCGCGCCCGTCGCTGTGGTACCTTGAAATGAGTTGACTACACATTCTCAACCGCCGAAGCCATCGACAAGGCCCGCCACGTTTCTGCCGCAAGACGGCCCACTCGTAACCTCCGGGAGTCGAAGAGACTGATGTCCCACCGCACCGATGTCCACACTGTCCGGCCCGACGGGCCCTCGAGCGTCGAGGTCGCCCGGTATTGGAATGCCCTCCTGGCCCCCTACATGAAGGCCAGTACTGGCAAGGCCCTGTTTCAGCTGATCACGACCGGCTTTCTCTATATCGTCGGCTGGTTTCTCATGCTCCGGAGCCTCGAGGTCTCCTATTGGCTGACACTGGCCCTGGCGATCCCGACCGCCGGCCTGCTGGTGAGAATCTTCATCTTCCTGCACGACTGCGGGCACGGCTCGTTCTTTCCATCGCGCAAGGCCAACGAGTCGGTCGGCTTCGCCCTCGGGGTGATGATGTTGACGCCGTTCCACTATTGGCAAAGAACGCATGCCATTCACCACGGCACCTCGGGCGATCTGGACCGGCGTACTTTCGGAGATATCGAGACATTGACGGTCAAGGAGTATCTGGCACTGTCCCGGGGGCAGCGGCTCCGCTATCGGATCTATCGGAGTAGCTTCGCCCTGCTCGTGGTCGGCCCCGCCTTCCAGTTCCTGATCAAGCATCGGATGCCCCTGGACGTCCCCCGGTCTTGGAAGCGGGAGTGGAAGGGCATCTGGTGGACCAACGCCGCGGTCGCAGCCTTGCTGTTGCTGGCATGGTGGTTGGTCGGTCTCAAGAGCTTCCTGATGGTGCAGCTGCCGATTTCGCTGTTCGCAGGAGCGGCGGGAATCTGGTTGTTCTACATCCAACACCAGTTCGAGGACACCTACTGGCGCGAGCACGACGAATGGAACTTCCACAAGGCTGGAATCGAAGGCAGCTCGTTCTACGAGCTACCGACCGTGGTGACCTGGTTCACCGGCAACATCGGCTACCACCACATCCATCACCTCGCGAGTCGAGTCCCCAACTACAGTCTGAAGAAGTGCTATCGGGAGCTGCCTCAACTCCATGAGGTCACCCGCATCACCTTCTGGGAAAGCCTGCGATGCGCTCGTCTGAAGCTCTGGGACGAAGAGCGAGACAAGCTGGTGGCCTTTCGCGATCTGAAATTGATGGCGTCGCCCAGCAAGGCATAGCACCGCCGCCCGAGACGAAACCGGCTCGCAGCGCCGGTTCGGTCGTGTCATCATCGGCCCATGAACCCGACGCGCATCGAAACGTTGGACCTCGAATTCGGCCATACACCCGAGACCATTGCGGCCTTTCTGGTCTTCGGTCCCGAAGGGCCTGTCCTGGTGGAAACCGGACCGGCCTCGACCCTGCCCACCCTCCTCGCCCGACTCGAAGAGCACGGTGTCGCACCAGGGGACGTGCAGCACGTACTGGTCACCCACATTCACCTGGACCACTCCGGCGCAGCCGGCTGGTGGGCTCAGCAGGGCGCCACGATCTATGTGCATCCCAACGGTGAACGCCATCTCATCGATCCCAGCAAGCTACTGACCAGCGCCGAGCGCATCTACGCGAATCGTATGGACGAGCTCTGGGGGCAGACCGTACCGGCTCCCGCCGAGCAGGTCGTGGCCGTCGAAGGCAACGCCATCATCGAGGCCGCCGGCCTGGAATTTGTCGCCTTGGACACTCCGGGGCACGCCAGGCACCACCACGTATACCGCTTGGGCGACGTGGCTTTCACCGGCGATGCCGCCGGCGTTCGACTCGGCGACCGACACTGGATCGACCTTCCGGGGCCGCCCCCAGAGTTCGATCTGGGAGCTTGGAAAGGGACCCTGAACCGCCTTCGCCACGAGAATCTCGACTCCATCTACCGCACCCACTTCGGCGCCACCGCCGAAGTATCCGAGCAACTGGATCGGTTCGAATCCCACCTCGACGCGGGTGCAGCCTTCGTGCGCGACATGATGGCGGAGGGCCTGGATCGCGACAGCATGATCGCGCGCTACAACGAGACCATGCGTCGATGGGCTTCGCAGGACGGAGTGGACGATGCAACAGCCCTCGCCTACGAATTGGCCAATCCCCGCTTCATGAGTGTCGACGGCATCGCGCGTTACTGGCGGAAGCGCGCCGAGCAGGCCGCAGGCTGACGCCCTCGAGTGGATTCAGTTTCGGAGGCTGCATGAGAAGTTCCTACACCGATCGCTTCACCGGAGCCATGTTGGGCCTGGCGTGCGGGGACGCTCTCGGCGCTCCTGCCGAGTTCCTGTCAAAGGAGCAGCTCACGGCCCGATTCGGGAGGCTCGAGGACATGGTAGGAGGAGGTCACTACACCCGCTGGCGGCCTGGTGAGTGGACCGATGACACCGGCATGGCGCTTTGTGTCGCCGAGGGAATCCTCGCGCAACCCGATGACCCGGTGGCAGCCATCGGCGACCGATTCCTGGCATGGCGCAAGGGCGCCAAAGACGTCGGCAACACGATCAACGCCGCGCTCGACTCCTTCCTGGGACTCGAGCGTAATCTCTCGGGTGCTGGCGATATTGGAGATTGGAGCCGAGCGTCAGCCTCGACCCAGCAGGCGCGCGACCTCAAGGCAGCGGGCAACGGTTCTCTGATGCGGACTCTTCCCGTGGCGCTGGCTTATACAGATCGAAGTCGCCTCCGTCTGCAGAGTGCTCACATCTCTGCCATGACCCACTGGGACCCTCAAGCTGAAGCCGGCTGCCTGGCCTACTGCTTCTGGGTTCTGGAGGTGTTGGAAGGGGCTGATCTGACCACCGGATGGCATCGCGCCCTGAGTGCAACTCGAGACAGGGCCGCCGAAGGAGTAGGACCGGCGAATGCTCCAGGCCTCTCTCCTCTGCCGCCTGGGTTCTGGGAACGTCTCGAGACGGCACCTGCAAGATCGTACGAGGAGCTCCAGCCGACGGGGTACGCCGGCTACGGACTGGACTGTCTCGAGGCCGCGGTCTGGTGTGCCTTGAACAACGACGGTGCCGAAGCGGCCATCGTCGACGCGGTCAATCTCGCCGGGGAGGCCGACACCATCGCGGCCGTCACCGGCGGCATCGTCGGCGCCTACTACGGAGTTCGGGCACTGCCCGACCGATGGCTCGAGGTCGTCGAAGAACGTCAGACCCTGAATTCTTGTGGGAGCGATTTGGCCGACCTCCGCCACCGGCTGGTATACGAGAAACCCAGAATTCCAGACTTCGAAATCCACCAGGCACTGCCCGGTATTCTGTGCGGTCGCAATCCCCTGACAGCGGGTGATGTGGAAGCGCTCCATGAAGCCGGAGTGCGACGCGTGCTGGACCTTCGCATGGACGACGAATGGAACACCCCGACGCGCTTCGGCCGCGAGGCCATCGCCGCCATGTCATGGGGCGAAATCGAGAGGATCTCGGTGCCGATCGTGGATGAAGAACCTCTCTCGGCCGAGGAGCTGGATCGGACCTGGGAGATTCTCTCCGCAGCCGACGAAGAGAAGACTCTCTATGTGCACTGCAGAGCCGGCATCGAGCGCACCGGCTCGGTATTGGGAGCTTTTCTAGCTCGACAGCAAGGGATCTCTCTGGCCGATGCGCTCGAGCAGCTGCGAAATGCGGGCTGCAATCCAAAGCCTTTGAGCCACCAGGTCGCCGCAGTCCAACGATGGCTCGGCGAGCCCTGATCACTCCGCTCGCAGCTCGACCTGCGGATCGACCCGCAAAACACGTCGGGCAGGCACGTAAGACGCCACCAGCAAACCAATCACTGCAAAGGCCGAGGTCAGATGCGTCGCGAAGACCTGCCCCGCCAAGGATTCGGCGTAGATCTCCGAGGCCGACTCCTGCTGAAAGACAGGTAGGGTCGGGCCTACGGTTTGAACCGCATGCCGCATCTGACCAGGAATGCCCTCCGAGCACTGGCTGCCCGAGCCACGAAGACGACCTTGGAGGCCAGGGAGTGACCTGCGTTCTGGGCCAGAGGCAGATACCAGGTCTCGACGGTCTCATAGAACTCGTGGACGTTGCCGACCACGCCGACCACGGTCAACCACGGCGCGTCCTCGCCTTCCCTGGCGTTGCGCAAGCGCTGGCCGACCGCAGCCTCTCCCGGCCAATAGCGCTCGGCCAGGGATTGGCTGACAACCACGACCGGCAGGCCACTATCTCCATCAGAAGCGTTCAGCGCTCGGCCTCGGAGAACTGGAATGCCCATCGAATCGTGAAACCCGGGAGTCACGAAACGATGGTTCACCAGGTGGGTCTCCTCGGGGCGCATCTCGCGACCTTCGACCTCGACCTGGGCCAAGAAGTTGCCCCGCTCGGAAGGAAAGACATTCGTCGAGGCAGCGGTCTCCACTCCCGGGATCGCCTCCAATCGATCGAGAACATCGTCGACGAAGCTCTGTCGAGCTGGACCCATCGAGTACTCCTCACCACTCAAGTTGACCGACAGAGTCAGGAGGCCCTCCTGCTCGTAGCCGAGGTCGAGCCTGCTGAGGGCTCTCAAGTCTCTTCTGATGGACCCTGCTCCCGCCAGCAGTATCAGGCACAAAGCCACTTGAGCGACGATAAAGGCCTTGCCCAGCCAACTCGAGGCCACGCCTCTGGTCGCTCCCCTGCCGCCTTGCAGCAGCTCCTGCGGCTGTCTCTTGGAGGCCCGGAGCGCTGGAGCCATGCCAACGACGGCAGCCGTACCCAGGACCATGACCAGGGAAAACACGAGGACTCGCATGTCGATCGAGACTCCGCCAGTCAGCTGCGCCAAACGGGCCGGCAGCAGCGGCATCAGGAGGTCTCTCACCCACCAGGCCACCACAAGGCCCGCGCCGCCTCCTACCAACGCCAGGATCAGGCTTTCGGTCAGAAGCTGCCTGATCTGACGAAGCCGACCAGCGCCAAGCGTCGTGCGAACAGCGAACTCACGGTCCCGGCTCAGCGATTCGGCGAGGAGCAGATTGGCGATATTGACGGCGACGATGATGAGCAGGAATCCGACCGCCGCCAGCAGAAGCATCAACGGGCGCTCCTCGTCCCGAACCAAGACCTCCCGAATAGGCACTGCCTGCAGCGTCATGCCCTCATCGAGATCGATCTCCTGAGAGAGGGCGGCGAGCTCCTTGTTGGCGGCCATCAGACTGACCCCGGGGCCCAGTCTTGCCGGGACGTTGAGCCCCCAGGGTCCCAGTTGGTCCGCATCCACCTGCATCGGGAGCCAGAGTTCGGCCTCATAGGGATACGCCATACCGACTGGCATGACTCCGATCACAGAGTAGGTGCCACCTGCCAAGGAGACCTGCTCTCCCAGGATCGCGGCGTCTCCTCCGAACCAGCGTTGCCAGGTGCCATGACTGATCACCACCACGCCGCTGGATAGCCCCCCTTTCTCCTCTGCGGCCGAAAAGGATCGGCCGATCTGCGGCTCGATACCGAGAGTCGACGACCAACCCTCGGTGACTCCGATTCCGACAACTCGCTCCGGCCCCTCATCCGTCTCGAATGCGAGGCTCATGAAGCGCTGGCCTACGACGCCTTCAAAGGACCGCGCTTCCTCCCGCAACGGGAGGAACACCTCGGGGCGCAGGCTGATGCGTTCATCACTCTTATCGGGAACGAGGTAAATGCGGGTCAAACGGTTGTCGTCCTCGAATGGCAAGGGCCGCAACGTCGCGGCGCTGAAAACGCTGAAGATCGCCACATTGGCCCCAATTCCGAGGGCCAGGGAGAGAACAATGCTGAAGGCGACGATTGGATGTTTGAAAATCCGTCGCAGACCGAATCGGACATCCTGGAAAATAGCCTTCAAACTACCTCCTTTTAACCCACAGAACGACCCGTAGAGATTGCCTTGCCCCAGTACTTAGCAAAGACCGTGCCGTCTCTCGATCTATTTCGAGCTCCACGCGGCAAGAGCCCTACTTGCAGCGCTTACAGGCCAGTCTGCCTCAGTCTCTAGCGACAATTCCCTCGATCGTCGGAACCGTTCTCTGTTCGCCTCCGGGATCACCCATCCCGGATTCGCACAGCGCCCCCCGACCACGCCATCCTCGGGTGCCACCCACTTCTGAGAGTCAGCCGGCTTCGAGCCCCCACGATGGGCTACAATCTGCACGCGATTTCAGGACAACCAGGTTCATCTACGGATTGAAAGGTCTGGTGCAGGCTTGACTCTAAAAGGTGTGACTCTCTCTCACTTCCGAATCACCGGCAAACTGGGTGAGGGCGGGATGGGCGAAGTCGAGCGCCTGACAAGCAAGGCCGACTAGAACCGCTAGATTTCAAGGAGACGTCGTGACTATCGAAGCTGGCTCCAACCTGGGACCGTACGAGATCCTCAACCCACTCGGCGCGGGTGGCATGGGTGAGGTCTATCTGGCCCGCGATAGCCGCCTCGATCGCACGGTCGCGATCAAGGTGCTTCCGGACCACCTTTCCGCTTCACCCGAGATCCAGCAGCGCTTCGAGCGTGAAGCCAAGGTAATCTCGTCCCTCTCCCACCCCCACATCTGCACCCTCTTCGATGTCGGTCACGAGGAGGGGGTGGCCTACCTGGTCATGGAGCATCTCGAGGGCGAGTCCCTCGCCGAGAGGCTCGAAAAGGGAGCCATCCCCTTACCTCAGGTCATGGAGATCGGCGTCCAGATCGCCGACGCACTCGACAAAGCCCACAAAAGCGGCGTCATCCATCGCGACCTCAAGCCTGGCAACATCATGCTCACCGCGTCGGGGGTCAAGCTCCTCGATTTCGGCCTCGCCAAGCACTTCACGCCGGAGGCCGAGATCAGTGGCGCCGACTTCTCCCGCCTTCTCACCGAGACTCCGGCCAGTGCGCCGCTGACGGTCGAGGGCACGATCCTCGGAACGTTCCAGTACATGTCACCGGAGCAGATCGAGGGCAAGGAGGCCGACGCCCGCAGCGACATCTTCGCCCTGGGAGCGATGCTCTACGAGATGGCTTCCGGCAAGAAGCCCTTCATCGGCAAGACCCAGGCGAGCCTCATCGGCGCCATCATGCACTCCGAGCCGGAGTCGGTCTCCATGATCGCCCCGATGGCACCACCCGCCTTCGACCGAGTCGTTCAGACCTGCCTGGCGAAGGACCCGGAAGAGCGCTGGCATACCGCGCACGACTTGAAGCTGCAGTTGCAGTGGATCGCCGAGGGCGGCTCGCAGGTGGGCGTACCGATACCGGTGGCAGCCCGACGCAAGAGCCGGGAGCGCCTGGCCTGGGCCGTTGCGGCGGGACTCGCTCTCGTCGCCGCGGCCTTCGCTTTCGGCTTTCTCCAGCGGGCACCCGAGGCCCGAGAGATCGTCCGGTTCGAGATCCCCCAACCCGAGGGTCTGCCAGTGGTCGACTCTCCCAAGGTCTCGCCAGACGGCCGCTTCATCGCCTACAACGCCACCGACGAACAGGGCGAGACCATGATTTGGCTGCGTCCACTCAACGCTCTCGAAGCCCAGCCCATGCCCGGCACCGAAAACTCCATGCGCCCATTCTGGTCGCCCGACAGCAAGTTCCTCGGCTTCATCGCTGACGGCAAGCTCAAGAAGATCCCTGTCAGTGGCGGGCCTGCCCAGGTCATTTGCGATGCGCCGACCGGAGCCGATGGCAGCTGGAGTGAGAAAGGGATCATCTTCTACGACGGCACTGGCGGCGATCCGATCATGAAGGTTGCCGCCTCTGGTGGTATTCCCTCCGCGCTGGTGACCAGCGAAACTCCGGAGAGCGCCGATCTGAGCGTCGGCTGGCCACAGTTCCTGCCCGGCGGCGAGAAGTTCCTGTACGTGGACTTCCAGGGTGAGGACGGGGCTGAGGTCCGGGTCGCCGATGTGGATGGTGCCAACGAGAAGACCGTTCTCAAGGGCCAATCCCGAGTCGAGTACGCACCTCCAGGCTATCTGCTCTACGTCCGAGAGGCGACGCTGGTGGCACAACCCTTCGACGCCAAGGCTGGTGAGCTCACCGGCGAGCCGGTGCCTCTTGCCGAAGACCTGAGCATCGACAACGTTGGGCTGGCCCATTTTTCGGCGTCGCGAAATGGAGTCCTGGCCATGCGGGGAGGCGAGGCAGGCGGTGGGCAGTTGGTATGGGTCGACAAGGAGGGTGAATCCAGAGAGTTCATCGGTGACCCTGGCGACATCAGCGTGACTTCCCTGTCTCCCGATGGCCGCTGGTTGGCCATGGTCGTCACTACCTCGTCGAGCGAAAATGCGGACATCTGGGTGAGAGATCTCGCTCGAGGCGTCACCTCCAGGCTCACTTTCAATGAGGGCGGTGATCAGAACCCCTTATGGACTCCCGACGGCAAAAAGATCGCCTTCGCAGAGGGACGAGAAGAGGGGTTCGATCTCGCCATCACGGCGGTAGGTGGGAGTGGTCAGGTCGAGTATCTTCTGGAGCGAGAAAGGGATCAGCACCCCAGTTCCTTCTCGGCCGATGGGAAGCACCTCTTGTACTACGACCGTGGAGATGAGACGAGTTGGGATATATGGGTTCTACCCCTGGAGGGAGATCAGGAGCCCTATCCGTTTCTCATGACTCCCTTTGCCGAGGTTCGCGCCCGCTTTTCTCCCGACGGAGGTTGGGTGGCGTACCAAACCAACGAGTCGGGCCGCGCTGAAATCTACGTGCAGGAGTTCCCCGGTCCTGGAGGCAAGTGGCAGATCTCTACCGCAGGCGGTACCGAGCCACAGTGGAGTCCCGATGGCCAGGAGCTCTACTACATCTCTCCGGAGATGAACATGATGCGGGTTTCGGTCGAGACGGGCGATTCCTTCGATGCGGGCATACCCGAGGAACTGTTTCCGGTACGGCTGCGCCAGATCACGAACAACAACCGCTACCTGGTGGCGCCCGACGGGGAGCGCTTCCTGCTTCTGAGCTCATTGCAGCAGGACTCGACACCACCGACGACCGTCGTTCTGAATTGGGAGTCCGCGTTGGAGCGCTAGCTGTTCGAAGGATCAGTCGATCGTCGCCCGATTCAAGTCGGTCTTCATGATGACAGCGTGACGCCCCTCGGGCTCTCGCTCCAGAGAAAAAGGCTCTCCCAAGGGTCCTCCTGCCCTTCGCAGGACCTCGCCCAGGATCTGGCGATCCTCCCCGTCGAGACGAAGACGGAAGACCTCCAAGTTCGGCGCCAGGTGATCGGCATTGCGGGTCCCCATCAGCACCGCCGCGACCTGCGGCCGCTCCAGCACCCAGCGCACAGCTACCGTCGTTGGGCTGACATCATGCTTGCGGCCACTCTCGGCCAGGGCTTGCAGCAACTCCTGGAAGAGCTCCCAGCTCCCGAACTCGTCGATGATCAGCTTGTACTTCGTTAATGAGCGGTTCTGCAGAGGCTCCTTCGGCTCGGGCGAGCTCAGATAGCGCGCCGAAAGGAACCCGCCAGCGACCGAGCCGTAACAGAGGAGCTGGATACCGTTGTCGCGGCAAAAGTCGACCATCGCCGCCTCAGGCCGTCGATCCAAGACCGAGTACTGTACCTGGTGGGCTGCGACGGGAAACCCGGAATCCACTAGCTCCTGCAATCGAGGAGTGTCGAAGTTGGTGGTTCCAAGAAGTCGGATCTTCCCAGCCAGCTGCAGATCGACCAGCCAACCGGCGACCTCGACGTATCGAGGTGCCCCGTAGTCCCACCAATGAAACTGCACGAGGTCCAGTCGCTCGACTCCGAGGCGCTCGAGGGATCGATCGATGATTCTGGCCACTCCCTGGCGATCGACGCTGCCCAGATCTGATCGATCGGGCACGAACTTGGTGTGGATCTGGATCTCGTCTGAGACCGAGCTCTTTTTCAGGTCGCGAACGAGCTCGCCCAACAGCTCTTCGACACCCAGGTAGATGTCGGCACAGTCGAACGTTGTGAGCCCGACATCGACCAGACGTCGCAGATCGGCAATCACCGCCTGACGATCCAGCGAGCTGGGGCGATGGCCAGCACTCAGCTGCCAGCCTCCGTTGACCAGCCTGGAGATCGAATACCCCGGGGCCAGCTCGAAGCGCTCGATCAAGAGTCCTGCTCCGGCAACGGCACCCGGGTCACGTCACCATGGCGGAAGGTTCGCCGACCGGTCCGCATGATCCGGAACCTCGCACCACAGTTGGGATCAGGGCAAGCCACCTCGGTATCGGTCGTCATCCAGTCGTTGGGCTCCGTGTCTCGCTGCTTGGCGGGCAGCAGCGGGAGTAGCGCCGCCAGAGGGTAGATCGGAAAGCTCTGTCCAGCAGGCAGGGTGAGGTCTTCGCCCGACAGCTCGAAGGAGTCACCCACCTGGTGGTTGCAGACCATCTCGCCTTCTCCCGCCACCACCTCTACCTTCAGGTCCCACAGCGTGAATTCATCGGGATTGCCAGCCATTACATCCTCCTATCGATGCCCCATTCTAAGGTGCCACCCACTTTTGCGGCCCTTTCCGATCTGGCCTCTGCTATGTTCAGACGTCTTCAATCCAAGGTGCCAGGGGAATTCCGTGAACGAGCCACACGCCCATAGAGAGTCGCTTCAGTTCAAGGGCGGATGGATTGGCGCCCTCGTGCCCTTCCTCGTCTTTCTGATCGGCGTGGCCTGGCTCGGCCTCTCGGGCGCTCCGGACGAGCATGGCTTTTGGCCGATCCTGCTGGTCGCCCTGATTGTCGCCATGTTGCTGGCCGAGGACCGGGGCGCCTGGGCCGACACCGTGGTGCGCGGCATGAGCCAGCCCATCGTGCTGTTGATGATTCTGGCCTGGCTGCTGGCCGGCGTCCTGGCCAGCCTCATGAATGCCAGCGGCTTCGTGGAGTCACTGGTCTGGGTAGCCGGCAAGCTCGGTCTCCAAGGGGGCGGCTATGCCGCCGCCAGCTTCCTCATCAGCTGCCTGGTGGCAACGGCCACCGGCACCAGCCTGGGCACCATCATCCTCTGCGCTCCCCTTCTCTACCCGGCTTCGGCCGGCCTCGGCACCGACCCGGTGATCCTCATGGGAGCCATCCTGGGTGGCGCCACTTTCGGAGACAACATCTCACCTGTTTCGGATACCACCATCGCCTCGGCCTCCACCCAGGGCGCCGACATCGGCGGCGTAGTGAGAACCAGGCTGCGCTATGCCTTGCCAGCGGCTGCTGTGGCGCTCGTCTTCTACGTTCTGCTGGGAAGTGCACAGAACGGCGGCGCCCAGGCTCTGACACTGCAAGGGAACCCGAGCGGCCTCCCCATGCTCCTGGCTCCCCTGGTTGTCGTCGTCCTCCTGATCCGTCGCTCGCATCTGCTGACCGGCCTGCTGACTGGAATCCTGATCGCGGCCGGCATCGGTCTGGCGCTCGGACTCCTCGAACCCCGACAACTCCTCTACATCGACCCAGAGGCCTACACTGCCCGCGGTCTCATCATCGACGGCATGGAACGCGGCATCGGAGTCTCCATCTTCACGCTTCTGCTCATGGGCCTGGTGGCCGGACTCGAGGCTTCGGGACTGCTGGGCCGCATCGTTGGGGCGTGGAGCGGAAGGGCCAGAACGGCACGGGGCGTCGAATTCGGTCTCTTCACCATGGCCTCGGCCGCCGTCCTCCTGACCACCCACTCGGTGGTCGCCCTGCTCGCGATCGGTGGCTTTGCTCGACAGGCCGGCGAGAATGCCGGTATCGGTCGCTACCGGAGGGCCAACCTCCTGGACATGACGGTCTGCACCTGGCCTTTCCTGGTTCCCTACTGCATCCCAACGGTTCTGGCAGCTAGCACGACCAGCGCTGGGGCCGCGGTCGGACTTCCCATGCTCTCTGCGCTTCAGATCGGCCTGGCTAATTTCCACTCCTGGGCGCTGCTGGGCATGACCCTGATCGCTATCGGCACCGGCTATGGACGCGACGAGAACTGAGATTCTCCGTGGTTCCGATTGAAGAGTGGAAAGGCGACTCCTAGAAGATTTCCCGGCTCTCGCGCTTACCGACAAGGGGCTCGTCGGCTCGAACCCACAGCCAGAGCGCGGCACCCACAAGGGCGAAGACCGAACCAGTGGAGAGGGCTATCAACCAGCCGAACTGGTCAACCAGTATGGGGATCATCGGGGCCGAGATGACTCCCCCCAGGTTTCCTCCGGTATTGAGCACGCCCGTCGCCGCCGAGGTGTGCCGACCCCCGATGTAGGTCGCGCCAGCCCAGTAGGCCCCTTCCGTGAACTGTGTCGACGCGAAGCAGATGGACAGTAGGACAACCGCCAGAACTGCGTTCGTCGCCAGCGCCCCGAGCACCAGGAAAAGGGCCACCAGAACCATGCCCGAGATGCCGGGAAGCCGACATCCCCACCTGGGCCCGATTCGCTGGCAGAGGTGATCGCAGGTCCATCCACCCGCGGCCGCGGCGAAAGATCCGACGATGAAGGGTAGAGACGCAAAGAACCCTCCTTCGAGCAATCCGAAGCCCTTTACATCCACCAGGTAGATGTAGAACCACGTAAAGAAGATGTAGAAGACGTAGTTCATGCATAGATAGCTCACTGTGAGCAGCAACAGATCCCGATTCTTCGCCAGGCGCTTCACCACTCCTGTCTCCGGTATCGCCCCCTCGGCTGGCCGGTCGGCTGTGATGAGCTCCAGCTCCGACCGGTTCACCTTGCTGTGCTCTTCAGGCGAGTCGGTGACGTACCACCACCAGCCAGCGATGAGGACGAGGGCCACCGGAGCGGTGACATAGAAAGTCTCCCTCCAACCCACGGTTACCATCACCCAGGCGACCAGCGGCGGCGTGAAAGCCGCACCCAATCCCAGTCCCATGCTGGACAGCCCATTCGGCAGAGCCCAGCTGCCAACGGGAAACCACTGTTGAACTGTTCCGGCTGTGACCGGATAGAGCGGTGCCTGAACGACTCCCATCAGAAACCGCAGCACCAGAAGTGACGCCAGGGCGCCTCCAGCCCAGGTGAAGATCTGGCCTGGGATCAAGCCGGTAAGGACCGTCAGGATGGCCCAGAGCAGCACAACGATCGACAGCGCCCGGCGGGGCCCCAGAATCTCGCCGAAAAAGCCACCTGGAATCTGGAACAGTGCATAACCCCACACGAAGGCTGCGAACACCCATCCCATCTGTACCTCGGACAGACCCAGCTCGGGCATCATGAACTTCGCGGCCACGGAGATGTTCATTCGCAGCAGGTAAGCCACGAAGCTGATGACGAACAGCAGAGCGAGAATGGCCCACCGAACGTTGGTGGGCTGCTCGTGAACCGTGGTTCTGGTAGCCATCTCTTGACCTGCAGTTTAGCCTGCTTCTCCGACGCACGCTCGACGTCCAGGAGCCTCGAATACAATGCCCTCGGTACAAAAGATGCGCATCCCATCTCCACCCGCTAGCCTGCACAGAATCGCCATCGCTCTGGGCCTGGCGATCGCAGCCACGCTTTCTGGCTGCCTCCCCCGCGATTCCTTCGAGGGTCGCTGCGTCAAGGTCTACGACGGCGACACGATCGAGGTCATGGCCGGTGGTCCCAAGAGCCTGAGAGTTCGACTGCACGCCATCGACACACCCGAAAAAGGACAGCCCTTCAGCAACGTGGCGCGGAAGCGGACTCGGGAGCTCGTCGAGGGCAAAAGGGTGCGGGTCGAGGTGCGTGATCGGGATCAATACGACCGGCTAGTCGCCCGCATCTATGTCGATGGTTCCGACCTCTCCGAGCAGCTCATCAGCGAGGGACTCGCCTGGCACTACACCCGCTACTCCTCGGAGATCGCTCTCGGCAAGGCCCAGCGCGAGGCCCGAAAGGCACACCGTGGTCTTTGGCAGGACCCCGACCCGGAGCCGCCGTGGGAGTTCCGTCGAAAGCGCCGTTAGGACGCAGATGGTTCGGCAACAAGACCGGTGTCCAGTGAGGACTGCTCCATGCCGGGCAATCCGAGCTAGAGCTACAATCGCTGCATGAACGACCTGGCGGAAGGACGAACCGCGCTACTCTGTGGACCCACCGGCCTCGTCGGCTCTCATTGCCTGGACCTGCTGCTGGCTGATCCCTACTACAAGAAGGTCGTCGCGTTGACCAGGCGACCGCTCGGCACCGTGGTCTCGCACCCGAAGCTCGATCAGCGGATCGTCGACTTCGAGCAACTCGGCCAGTTCATGGGAAGACTACGGGTCGATCACGTATTCAGCGCCCTGGGCACGACGATCGCCAAAGCCGGAAGCCAGGAGAACTTCCGCCGGGTGGATTTCGACTATCCCCTCGCCATTGCGCGAGCCGCTCTCGATGCCGGAGCACAGCACCTCGTGCTCGTGAGCTCTCTGGGGGCCGATCCCGAGGGACGGGTCTTCTATCTGAAGATCAAAGGCGAGCTGGAGGCAGCGATCTCGGAAATCGGCTACCGAGGCCTGACCTATCTCCGGCCATCCTTGCTAGTGGGCGAACGCAAGGAGCCCCGACTGGCCGAGCAGTTCTACGAAGTCCTGCTCAAGGCAGCTCCGCGAAGGTACCGAGGGGTACCAGCCGAGACAGTCGCCCGCGTCATGGTCGAATCTGCCAAGGCCGAGCGACCTGGTTGCGAGATTGTCGAATCGCCAGAGATCGCGTCCTTCGTCTGATCCAGCACGAACTCAGTGCATCGCGGCGTTGGGCCGGTGGGCACCGGCCTCGGGCAGATCAGAGTCGATCTACTGAGAACGGCGAAAGCCCGCACTCTTTCAGGTAGGGCGCGCCTCACTAGAAGCGAAGGACGAGGCTACCGAAGAACCCCTTGAAGTCGAGGTCCATCTTGATGTTGTCGACCAGACCGTCGACTTCGATGAGACGGTAGCCCAGACCGATGCCGACCATGTAGATGGGATAGAAGCGAGCGCCCAACTCGGCGTCGAGAAAGTCCGCGTCATCTTCGCCGACCAGCACCGAAGCGTCGGCGAAAATCTGAAACTTGTCAGTTGGCTGGATCTCCAGCAGCCCCCCAACGGAACCGAAGACTGCATCGAAGCTCTCGGACTCGGTCCAATCCAGGACCCTCGAGCTCAGGCCGATGGACGCATCTCCCGACAGCCCCTTGGCTTCGACGTAGGGGCCGATCCGCAGGGTCTTCTTCGGTGTCACGAACTGCCAACCCAGGCCCAGACGGTAGTAGTCGAAGTCGAGGCTGCTGGTGATACGGGCGTCTAGATCGATGGGAAAGTCCCCGAGACCGAAGCCCGTCTCCCCCGAGTTGGAGAATTTGGAATAGGTACCGCGCGCGAAGATCCCCAGGAAGGGCCGGAAGGTCAGCCGCGCCTCCGGCACGGCGTCCGCGCTCATACCCAGCAAATCCCCGACATCGAGTCCGATATCCGGAAAGTCCTCGAGGCTTGCACTGCCCGAGAGATCTGGCGCCCAATAACGCGCCTCCAGCTCCAGGCCCAGGGCACCGGCCGCCGCAGGTAGAAGCAGCAACCCCAGCAGAAGAGCTATGCAGCCTGAAAGTGCAGTGAATTTCGAAGAATCAACAGGATTGCTCGCCATGATCGTCACCTCGTTGTCAGTAGGCCCGACGGTACCCGGAAAACGGCAACCGCGCAATTGCAGAGGCCTCACTGCAGGAAGGTCCGTCCGGGTGGTTCGCGAGCCCCGCGCACCCTGGGCAGAAGACCGCAACCTCGTGGGGGGGTCCGACGCGGGGCCCCCAGGGGGCTATCCTCCCTTCCGCTGCAAGAACCCCCGTGGAGGTCCCCACGCCGAACCCCGGACCCCTGCTCCCGCAGGCCCTCATCGGAGCCATAGGTTCGTTCGGGTGGTTCGACAGGGGGTGCCGAGTCGAGCGCAGCGCAAGAGCTATCGCAGAGCACAGAAGATGAGGCGCGATGACGAGACAAGGTGGCGGCCCGCCCATCGCAGTCCGAGTAGCCGACGCCGTCCCCCTGCGAGCCACCCGGACGGACCTCTATGAGATATCAGTCCGTTGCTCAAGGCCCAGGACCCAAGCCCTCAAAGGCCAGCTGGATGCACGGCAGCTGGCTCAACCCCCCAAGCCCTCAAAGGCCGTCCGGAGGTACGACGGTCGCTTCAAACCCCAGGGTGGGCGGGTGGGAGGATCAGCCGACCACCCGCTTGGCCTGGGCCACCCGGTCGCGGTCGAGGTCGCCGTCGGCCCAGTGGTCGAGGAAGCGCTGGTAGTAGGTCCGGGCCTCCTCGAGGTCGCCACGCTCCAGGGCGATCTGCCCGAGGAGATAGTAGCTGCGGACATACATCTCTGGCCGGAAAACCCGCTTCGCCTCGGATTCGATGATCTTCTGCAGCTGCTCGGCGGCCCTCTGCCCATCTCCGGCGCCCATGTAGGCTGCCGCCAGATAGAAGCGGATATTGGTTATCTGGTTGTCGTAGGCGGCGTGCTCGGGCATCATGGCCTCGGCAGACTCGAGCTCGGTGATGGCGAGATCGAAGTCCTCCTCACCCAGAGCGATAACCCCGCTCAACACGAGTCTCATCCTTTCAGGCCACTGACTCGGAATCGAGTCGACGAGCTGCAGCGCTCGATCTGCTGCCGCTCTGGCAGCCGTCGTTTCACCTTGCTGCGCCCACGCAATCGTCAGACCCAGATTCGAGGCAAACTCCTGCCAGGTGTCCGCAGTCATCTCGGCAGCCTCGTCGAACATCTCTGCTGCCCGCGAGGTATTGCCGAGGCTCACCAGAGTGAAGGCAAGATCGTTTTGCAGGTCGGCCCGCACCACGTCCGTCTCGGGGTGCTCCTCGAGCCTCGAGGTCATGAGCTCCACTGAGTCCTTGGAATGACCCTGATAGATCGCCACCCGCGCAAGCCCCGCCAGACCCTGCCTTCTCACGGCCGGCCGGTTCGACGCGGCCATCTTCTGAGCGTAGCTCGTTGCGTCGTCCCACCGTTCGAGGAGGATGTTGGCATTGACAGGTCCAGCTCCACCGGGAAACGTACCCGGACGAAGCTCCTCGGCTTGCGTGAACAGTTCGAGGGCCCGTGTCGGATCTCCCCACCCAAGTTCGAAGAAGCCCTCGCCGAATAGGGCAACGACGCTCTCCGGCTCGATCTGCCGCAACCGTTCGTACGAATGACGGGCTTCTGTCACCCGTCCCAAATGGCCATAGGAATTGGCCATGTTGTGGTACAGAAACTGGAAATCGTCGCCGGCGGAAGCCGCCCTCTCAAAGAGCGACACCGCCTCGTCCCAACGCTCCATTTGAGCGAATTGCAACGCGAGATTGTGCAACGCCGTGAAGTTGTCCGGTTCGATCTCGATCAGATTCTGATAGGCCTCGACTCCCTTGTTCATGGTCGTCGGATAGTCCGAGTAGTGGTAGGCCTCGACCAGGTATTTCTCTTTCGCCGGCAAGCGGTCCGAGTTCTCGACAGCTCGTCGTGAGTACTCTTGAGATTCTTCTTCCCGGTTCTCGTTGCTGAGCACCACCGCCAGTTTACGCAGGGCCATGGCGAATCCAGGGTCCAACTCCACGGACTTCTCCAGCAAAGCAAGAGCTTCCTCGTTCTTGTCCAGGTCGGCCAGGTGCACGCCTTCGGAGTAATAGCGATAGGCCTCCAGCGAGGCCGTTGTCACATCCATCAGATCCTGATCGCCATCGAGGGGAGCAGAGCCCGAGCTCTCAAAACGCCCCCGCAGGCTGGTGCTGAGGCTGTCCACGAGGGCGAAGAGGTTGTCCCCTCCAGGCCCTTCGGCACGCTCGGTGCCGATGATCTCGCCTGTGTCGGCATCTTGGACCTTGACGTTGATGCGCAGGGTGTCCCCGACCTTGACGAAGCTGCCGAGCAGCACCGTCTTGACGTCGGCCTGGTCGGCGACTTCCTGGACCGTCTCCGCCGAGGTGATCGACTCGTCCAGCATGTCGAGATCCTTGAGGATCTGGTAAACGCGATCGGTACCGACGACGCGCACGCCTGTCAGCTGCGACAGGTCGGTCACCAGCATGTCGGCCAGCCCTGTGCGCAACCAGTTCATGTCTTCGTCGCCGGTGAGATTGTCGAAATAGAGCACCGCCACCGATGGCTTCGCATCGGCACCGGCTTCGGTACCAGCGCCGCCTGTGCCCGACTCGGTTCCACCACGCATCACCATCCATCCGACGATCAGGAGAAGCAACGCGCCGGCAGCCACTGCAGGCCAGAGCCACTTCGGCTTCCCAGCCTGGGGTTGGGCCGCCATGACGGTCGAGCTGCTGGCCGGTCGGATCTGCCCCGAAGCTACCTCTTGCCTCAAGGTCTCGAGCTCGTTGCGCAGATCGAGGGCTGATTGGAAGCGCTTCTTGGGGTCCTTCTCCAGGCAATGCCTGGCGATTCGACTCAGGTGAAAAGGTAGATCAGCCTTCACTTCTGCCACCGAAGGAGGATCGTCTCGCAGCAGCGCCGAGACCACCTGGGCGGAATTCTCGCCGCCGAAAGGCCGCCGGCCGGTGGCCATCTCATAGAGCAGGATTCCGAAAGAGAAGATGTCGGTTCTCTGATCGACACCCTTTCCTTCCACCTGCTCAGGTGACATGTATGGCACCGTCCCCACAACAAGCCCTTCCTGCGTCAGAGCCCTGGTCGGCTCGTCCTCCCCTGCGGCTACCGGGCTGCCCTCATGCAATTTGGCCAAGCCGAAATCGAGGACCTTCACCCGGCCCTCCTCGTTCACCATGATGTTGGCCGGCTTGAGGTCCCTGTGTGTAATGCCCTTCTCGTGGGCGGCACTCAGGGCATCGGCCAAAGGCACGGCGATGTCGAAGATCCGATCCAGCGAGAGGCCTCCCTCCGGCACGATCTGATCCAGCCGCTTGCCGTCGATGTAACTCATGGTGAGAAAGTGGACGCCCTGGTCCTCCTCCACCGAGTACATGGTGACGATGTTGGGATGATCCAAGGCAGCCACGGTCTCGGCTTCGCGCTGGAAGCGCTCGAGCCGCGCCTCGTCCGACGCCATCTCGACCGGCAAAACCTTCAGGGCCACCTGTCGTTTGAGCTTGGTGTCCTCGGCGAGGTAGACCTCGCCCATGCCGCCTTCGCCGATCTTCTCGAGGATTTTGTAGTGAGCCAGCGTTTTGCCGAGCATGAATCTCCCTTCGGGGCACACCTCACATCCGTGCCAGTCCCCGTCGTCCTGCAAAGTTATCTGCACACCATTCTACTGCAGGAACCTCCGGGGTTGAGGCATCCGGACTTCGTCCGTCCGTTCCTTGAGGGCTTGGGGGTTGAAGCGACCTGCGCTTCGCGCGGTCGGTCTTTGAGGGCTTGAGACCCTGGGCAGGGGACCTGGGTCCTGGGCTATCAACCCTGATGGTCGGAGGGTCCGACGCGGGGCCCCCAGGGGGCTATCCTCCCTTCCGCTGCAAGAACCCCCATGGAGGTCCCCACGCCGAACCCTGGATGTCGCTGGATCACGGGGCCCTTAGGCCCTTACGCCTCTGAGCCCTCGTTGCCCCACTGCCTTACTGCCTTACTGCCTTACTGCCACCAGAGGTGCCACAGGTTCGTTCGGGTGGTTCGACAAGAGGTGCCGAGTCGAGCGCAGCGCAAGGACTATCGAAGGGCAAGACAGATCAGACGCGATGACGAGACTAGGTGGCGGCCCACCCGTCGCAGTCCGAGTAGCCGACGCCGTCCCCCTGCGAGCCACCCGGACGGGCCTCTGGCACCGACGGTGCCAGATCGGGCAAGGGGTCTCCTGAGTCGGAGGGGCATGGTCGGGTGAGGCCGCAGACTCAGGAGACCCCTTGGTCGATTTCTTTCTCGGGAACTGGCGCCCAGGATTCGGCGTGGCTATTTGGATGGAACTAACACGGCAGTGACAGACATCATTGCCGCAACAGGCGGTCGGAGCGATCATCGTCGTGGACCGTGGAGAGCACTTCAGGCCTGATGCCTGGGGTGTGCCCATGGCAGTGGCGATTGATGTCGGAGACACAGCCAGACGCCAGAACCATCGGACGCTACCGGATCCTCTCCGAGCTGGGCCGAGGCTCCATGGCCAGGGTCTATCTGGCTATCGACCCCAACATCGGCCGCAAGGTAGCCCTCAAGGTCCTGGATCCTCGCAACCCCACCAGCCAAGGCATGGTGGACGCGATCGAAAAGCGGTTCCTGGTCGAGGCCACCGCCGCCGCCCGTCTCGACCACCCTTCCGCCGTCGCCATCTACGACGCCGACGTCGACCCTGTAACGGGTGACTCCTTCATCGCCATGGAGTGGGTCGATGGCACCAGCCTCCGAGATCGGTTGTCGGCGGGAGGTCCCCTGCCCGACACCGAGGCCGTGGCCATCGTTCGGCAGGTAGCAGGTGCGTTGGATGCCGCCCATCGCCAGGGCCTCATTCACCGCGACGTCAAGCCGGCCAATATCCTCATCGATCGCCAGGGCCGTGCCAAGCTCTCCGACTTCGGGATTGCCAAGCTCGACGACCTGGAGCTCACCACCACGGGCCAGGTCCTCGGCACTCCTCTCTTCATGTCGCCGGAGCAGATCAGGGACGACGATCTTGACGGTCGCTCCGATCTCTTCTCACTCGGCGTGGTCCTCTACCAGTGTCTGACCGGTGAGGCACCCTTCGCCGGCGACAGTCTTCCCTCCGTGACCCACAAGGTCATGATCGCCGACCCCAAGCCGGTCCGCGAGCTTTGCCCTCACGTTTCAGAGCAGTTGGAAGCGATCGTCATGCGGTTGCTGGCCAAGGATCGCGAAGAGCGCTTCTCCAATGCCGCCGGCCTGGCCCAGGCTCTTGCCGAATCCACCGGTGCAGAGCCGCTCGCTGATGGCGTGGAGGTAACTCGGACCAGCGTTCTGTCACCCGATCAGACACTGCCCGCTCCTCCACCTGGCCAGTTCGCGTTGCCCCGTCGGCAGCCCGGCGGTCGTCTCGTTCAGGCCCTGCCCGGCCTCGCGGCCTTCCTGATGGCAGCCATCCTGGTTCTCCTGGTCGGTCTTCGCATTCAGAGTCGAAAACCCGCCCTACCCCCCGAGACCCAAGCGATCACGGCAAACGACGACCTCGCGCTCCCTGAGTCTCCTGGGCCGAGCACTTCCGACTCGGACATCGTGCCGGCAGGGGCAGCCGTCCCACCACCCACTCCCGATGACTCCTCGGCGCAACAGCCAGGCGACTCCAACCGCGCAAGAGCCGCCAATGCCCATCTCGAAATCCTTCACACCAATCGTCTCAAAAAGGGGTGGCTGACTGTCTGGATCGACGGAGAGCGGGTAGCTTCCAGGCCTCTCGCCGCGCCCAAAGGGTTTGCCAAGAGGGTGTCGGGTGAAGATGTACGCCTGTCGATTCCAGTCCGACCCGGCGAGCGGCGGCTCGAAATACGAATCTCCGGTGCGGAAGGCAAGGTCGATGCGAGACGACAGACCGACACCTTCTTCTCGTCGGGCCAGACCCGGCGTCTGAAAGTCGGCTGGTTGCCGACCGGCAAGCTGCGGCTGAACTGGAAATAGCTCCCCGCTTCGGTCTGTGGCCACGAGATCGGTATACTCCTGCAACTCCAGGAGTGAGTTCGTGTATCGGCATCGGCATCGAGGACCAGGACACCCAGTATCGCTGAGCGTCGCTCTGATTGTCGCGCTGCTATGGGTGACGCCAGTCAGCGCTGTCGAGGAAGTCGACGAGGACCTCGCTCGACAGATCGAGACCTTCCTGGCCGGGGTCTACTCCGATGAGGCACCAGGGGCGGCAGTCATCGCGGTCCGAGAAGGCGAGGTCGTCTTTCGCGGTGCCTTCGGCGTCGCCAACTTGGAGCTGGGAGTGCCTCTGGAGCCGGAGATGGTCTTTCGCCTCGGCCCGATTACGAAGCAGTTCACTGCCGCCGCCATCCTACTGCTGGAAGAAGACGGGAAACTGGCCGTCACTGACTCCATCAACGACTATCTTCCAGACTACCCGACCAACGGTCACACCATCACCATCGAGCATCTGCTCTCGCACACGTCGGGGATCTTCAGCTACACCAGCATTCCCGGCTATATGGAGACCACTGTCCGCCACGACATGTCGGTCGAGGAGCTCATCGAACAGTTCAAGGACCAGCCGATGCAGTTCTCTCCCGGGGAACGATGGAGCTATAGCAACTCGGGCTACATCCTTCTCGGTGCCATTATCGAGAAGGCCTCGGGAATGAGCTACCCGGAGTTCCTGGAGAAGCGGCTCTTCGAGCCACTCGATCTGCAGCAGACCTACTATGGCGGCCCCCAGATTGTCCCGAATCGAGTCACCGGCTACGACGAGGGCGCCGACGGACTTCGCAACGCCTACCCACTCAGCATGACCCAGCCCTACGCTGCCGGTTCCCTTCTCTCGACGGTCGATGATCTGGCTCGATGGAGCGCGGCGCTATTCGGTGGCCGACTGCTCAACCCGGCCTCTCTCGAGAAGATGACTCGGAGATTTGTCCTGAACGACGGATCCTCGACCAGCCACGGCTACGGCCTGGCCCTGACGAATCTACGAGGGCTGCCAGCTTTGACTCATGGTGGTGGGATCTTCGGCTTCCAAACGCTGGGTGTCTACATCCCAGAAGGAGAGGTCTACGTCGCCGTCCTCTCCAACAACACCGCACACGAGCCCGATCCCAGCTATGTCGGCTTGAAGATCGCCGCCATGGTCCTCGGAGATCCCTTTGCCGATCGCAAGGCCATCGCTGTTGAACCCACTGATCTCGAGCGCCTGCAAGGCATCTACCGAATCGATGCGGGCAACGTCCGGACCGTGCTCGTCAAAGACGGACGACTCTTCACCCAACGCACCGAAGGCGATCCGCTGGAGGCCACTCCCCACTCGACAACCGGCTTCTTCTACAAGAATTCGTTGACCCGCTTCGAAGTCGTCCTCGACGATCAGGGGCACCCAACCCAAATGCATATGTTCCACAATGGTGCCGACGACCCCGAGGTCGCCGACTATGTCGGCCTGACCGTCACGGAATCGATCCTGGAATGAGCCGATGATCAGATCGCGACTTGCAGCCGCAGGCCTAGCCGTTGCCTTCGTCCTGGCCACCGTGGCGGTGACTTCACCTTCGGAGCTACAAGCGGCGGAGCCGAACCGCGGTTCCTTCGACTGTTCGACGATCGGCGGCCTCGATTATCTCCTGAAGGAGCGCACGGTCTTGCTCCTCGGCGAGATTCACGGCACGGTGGAGAGCCCGCAATTCGTGGCCGACCTCCTCTGCAACGCGGTCGCCTCGGGACGATCGGCAGCGCTTGCTCTGCAACTCCCAGAGTTCGAAAGCGGCGTCATCGCCAGGTATCTCGACTCCGAGGGCTCGCGAGACGATCGGCGGCGACTATTGGCGGATGCTCATGAGCTGACCCGCTATCTGGATGGGCGCTTCAGTGAATCCATGGTCGCACTGCTCGAATCGATCCGCGCCCTCAGAGCCCAGGGCGGTGAGGTGGAGCTCCGACTCTTCGTACCGCCCGATGTCGACTCCGTGACTCGCCAGAACCTGACGGCCGTCGAGCGCCCGATGGCAGTGGCGGTCTGGGAAGCCATCGAAGAGCTCGATGCGGATCTGTTTATCGCGCTGACCGGTTTGACTCACAACCGGATGATCCCTGGCTCGGAAACGGACCCCGACTACAAGCCCATGGGCTTCAGGCTCTCGCAGTGGAACCCAGAATGGAGGCTTCTGTCTCTGGCTCTCGCCCATTCCGGCGGCACCGCCTGGATGTGCACGACCCAACATGAAAACGATTGCTTGGCCGTGCCCATAACGGGCGGCGGCTGGGGAGAGCCGAACAGCATCTACATCTACGGGGAAGTGGCCGAGACCGGCTACGATGGCTTCTACTATGTCGGCAATATCAGTCATTCCCCACCGGCCAGAACCGACATGGTGGAGGTCACCTTCGAAGAAGAGACGGTCACCGAGCTGCCTTTCGAACAGACACCCGAATTCTGATCCCCGAGGCGGTCCGAGTTGCTATGCTAGCGACGCAACTCGGAAACACTACTCAAGGAGGCCCGTACATGTCGTTCCCCACCCGACTCAACGCAGGCGTCACGGTCATCGAACCGGAGGGCAAGATTGCCCTGGCGGGGGGTGCCGACGAGATCCACAATACGGTCGTGGAAGTTCTGGATACAGGCACTGGGAAGATCCTCATGAACCTCGAAGGTGTCAGCTTCATGGACTCCTCCGGCATCGGCAAGCTGGTGCACTGCCTCACCAGTACCACCGACCGAGATGGATCCTTCAAGCTCCTGAAGATCCCGCGCAAGATCTACGACGTGCTCGAGATTACGCAGGTTCTCCAGTTGTTCGAACACTTCGACGACGAGCAAGAGGCCATCGCCTCATTCGAGTAGGTATTCCAACCATCACCATGGAGGAGGGACCATGGATTATCCCCGCAGACAGGTACTGAAGGGCGGCACACTGGCGCTTCTGGGGAGCGGCTTTCTGAGTCGTTTCGACAAGGTAGCGTCCGCGCAGGGCTCGACGGCAACACTGACCGGCGCCCTCAAGGCGCAGGCGGGTGGGCCGAGCGAGAAGTTACTCCTCGGACCTCAGCCCAACGAAGAAGGACCACCAGAACCAGCCGTCACGGACCGGCTACCCCTGGAGTGGAACAAGAAGACCGTGGCCCGATTCAAGGAGAAGCTGGCCGAACGGGACATCGAGGCCTTCATGGTTCGCGACCGCCTCAACATCATCTACTTGACTGGCTACTGGCACACACCGACCGAGCGCCCACAGGCCACTTTCATGAACCGGGACGACGCCGACCCCTGGTTCTTCTACCCCGGCCTCGATCGCGACATCGTCAAGTCGTGGTGGTTCGGCGGCGGTCGAATGTACTTCGACTATCTGCACGCCGATGGCGGTTTTCCCAATGAGGGGAAGGTACAGCAAGGCAACACGGTGGACCTTTTCAAATTCATGCTGGAAGGGCTCAAGGAGCATGGCATCCAGGGGACCCGCATCGGCATCGATGGAGAGCTCTATCAGTCCGAGCTCAACAAGGCCAAGGAAGTGCTGCCAGGCATTGACTGGGTAGATATTTCCGACATCCTCATGGACATGCGGCAGGTCAAGACCGACGAGGAGCTGGCTCTTTGGCGACGGGCCTACGTCTACTTCGATCGAGCCCACGCCTTTGCTCGGGACTACATACTCACCCACGGTACGGACGTCACCGACTACGAGGTCCAGGTCGCCACAGAGCTCTGGGCCAACGATCAGCTCTACTCCGACCTCGACCTCGCCGGCGGCCTACCGCACCATGGCGTCGCCAGCGGCGTCGGAATCGGCTGTCGCGCTGGCACGGTGACGGGCTATCCCCACCCCAACCAGCCCTACTACAACCGCATCGGCCATGGCATGGCGTTGCAGGTCTCGGGCGGCGCGCGCATTGGCGGCTACGGGCACGAAAACTACAGGCCCTACATCATCGCCGACAAGTCTGGCAACTTCGACCCCCACATGCGCCAGCTCTGGGAAGTCAGCAAGCACACCTGCGACATGCAAATGGAGCTCTCCGTGGAGGGCGTGACCTGCTCATCTGTCGCCTATCTGATTCACAAGTATCAGGTCGAGCAGGGGGTGCAGGAGTACATCTACCATCGACCAGCCCACGGGGCGGGCTCGGAAGGGCACCAGCCCCCCTACATCGCCCTAGGCGACTTCAAGATGCTGCAGCGCAATATGTGCTTTTCGGAGGAACCAGGACTCTACGACCCCGAGAACGGCTGTGGCTTCAATTGGAGTGACACGATCGTCGTGGGTCTGAAATCCGGCTACCGCATGAGTCGCGTGCCCTACAGCCAGGAGTGGTGCTGGATCAAGCTGTAGCACTACGATCCTGACGTCCGTTGGCAGCTCTCGCGTCAGATCGTTGGGGCGGGGGCAGGGCCCTTATTGCCCCCAGCCCTCAAAAGAACCGGCCGGAGAAACAACGGCCGTCTCAAACCTCAGAGCGGTCGGGTGGGGCCTATCCGTTGTTGTCGTCGATCAGGAGGTGCAGCTTCCTGGCACGGCTGGCGTGGCGGAGCTTCTTGATGGCGCTGGATTCGATCTGACGAATCCTCTCGCGCGTCACGTCGAAGGTTCGCCCTACCTCTTCCAGGGTGTGCTCGTCGTCGACTCCGAGCCCGAAGCGCATTCTGAGCACCCGCTCCTCCCGCGGGCTCAGCTCTCGCAAAACGTCGCTGATCTTCTCGCGCCGGTCGGCCTCGATAGCGGTGTCCGCCGGAGATGGCGCCTCGAAGTCCTGTAGAAGGTCCTCCAGGTGCCGGTCCTCATCGCTGCCGATCGGCGTTTCGAGCGAAATCGGCTGGGCGGCGATTCGTTGCAGGCTCCGCACCTTGGCAGGAGTCAATCCGAGATCGTGTCCCAACTCTTCTGGCGTCGGCTCGCGACCCAGCTCGAGCCGCAGGGAGTGACTCGTCTGGCCGAGTTTGTTCATGCTCTCGATGATGTGGACCGGAATCCGCACCGTTCGGGACTGATCAGAAATGGCTCTGGTGATCGACTGCCGGATCCACCAGTGAGCGTAGGTGGAGAACTTGAAGCCACGCCGGTAGTCGAACTTCTCGATCGCCCGCATCAGACCCAGATTGCCTTCCTGGATCAGGTCCAGAAACTGCAGGCCCCGGTAGGTGTACTTCTTGGCCACCGAGATCACCAACCGAAGATTCGCGAGCAGCAGCTCCTGCTTCGCCATCTCGGCCTCGGTCTCACCGACGCGCAGTTGCTTGAGGGTCGCCGACACAGCAGTACGCTTGCAGCTGAAGCGCTTCTCGATCGATCGAATCTCCGCCCGATACTTCTCGATGCGGCGTTTCTGGAGAGCCTGCATCTCCCCGTGGCTCTCCCGCTCGAGAGCCTTCTGCGCCCGGCGCAGAGACTGCTCGAGAACCTTGAACTGGCGGCTGATCTGATCGAGCAGATCGACCAGGCGGCGTCGGGTTTCGCCATTGTTGGAAATCGTCTGCACCTTTTTGGCGACTTTGCCGACGGTTCGATCGATCTGCCTCTCCAGGACCTGATAGCGCTCGTCGTCCCGCTGCAGAAGCCGCTGCTCACTCCTGAGCTCGTCGATCTCGGCGCCCTGTGCCGCCATCGACTCGAAGGCTGTGAGCATCGATTCAACCCGTTTGCGCGCCCGGGAGCTCAAGTCCTGTTCGCTCAACTCGACGAGGGCCGCCGTGTCTGGCGCCAAGCCTCTCTCCTCGGCCAGGGCGTCCATCTGTAGCAGTCTTCGCAACAGGTCGGGGCTGCCGCCGAGAGCCTGGAAGATATGTTGTTCTCCCCGTTCGATGCGGCGGGCGATCTCGATCTCGCCATGACGATCGAGCAGCGGAAAGGCTGCCATGTTCCGCAAGTAGATCCGCGTCGGATCCTGAGTGGCCACCGGGTCTGCAGCGATCACTTCGGGGGTCTCGCTGGCGGACTCGAAGTCCTGGGCTGTCGATTCCTGCAGGCCTCGACTCTGGTGCTTCTCCGGCCGATCGACCAGTGGAATGTCGAGCTCGCGCAGTTGGCGGTAGACACTGTCCAATTCCGTGACGGTGTCGAGCATCTCCTCGGGAAGAATTGCGAAGATCTCGTCGCTCAACAAGTAGCCCTTGCTGAGACCGAGCTGGAGGAGCTTGCGAATCGCCGGGTGCTGTTGGGTTTCCGTGGTCATAGATTCAGGCCAGAGCCATCCGCAAATGGCTTTTCATCCAAGATTCGAGGTTCAGAGACTTGCCTGCTGAGAGTAGAGGTCGAGAGTGATCCGCCTTGTCGGGACCCCTGGGCTCGATTCGACAGTGCCATTACCCAACGATACAGTGTACTCCATCCCAGAAAATTCGTCTCGGTTGATTTCGACAGGCCCAGATCTTCAGAGTTGGTCGAAGTGCTCGGCCATGCGGCGGCGCAGATTCGCATCGGGAAGCACTCCGGTCCCGGCATCCAGGTTGTCGTCCAGGTGTCCGACCTTCGAGGTTCCAGGAATCACACAGGTGACCGCCGGGTGCCCGAGAATGTACTTCAAGAAGAACTGTCCCCAACTGGCACAACCGATCTCGTCTGCCCACTCGGGTAACTCTGCACCGCGGACCTGCTGAAATACACTGCCGCCGGCGTAGGGCCGATTGACGATCACTCCCACGCCTCGGTCGGCCAGGACATCCAGGATTCGCTGCTCCGCTTCCCGCTCGAGTAGGGAGTAGTTCAACTGGACGAAATCGAGCTTCCGGGTCTTCGCAACCTGTTCGATGTCAGGGTAGGCCGCAGATACATAGTGGGTGATCCCGACGTAACGCACACGACCAGCGGCCTGCCACTCCGCGAGGGTGTCGAGGTGGGTCTCGACGTCGACCAGGTTGTGGACCTGCATCAGTTCGAGGCTTTCGACTCCCAGGCGATCGAACGACCGGTTCATCTCCGCAATACCTGCACCCTCGCCGGAGGTCCAGACCTTGGTGGCCAGGAAAAGGTCCGGCCGGATGCTCAGCTGCGCCACAAGTGCGCCGACAGTTGCCTCGGCTCGGCCATACATCGGCGACGAATCGATGACCTTGGCGCCTCGCTCGGCGAATCGGGCCAGGACCTGTCGTCGCGGCTCGAGCTCCGCAGCCGAGTTGCCGACATCGAATGCCTGCCATGTGCCCAGACCGACGACCGGCAGCTCCTCCCCGGTCGAGGGAATCGGCCGCTTGATCCACGACGGCTCCGCGCGCCCAGCTCGCGGGCCGATCGTCGCAGCCAGACCGGCCCCCGCCAGCAAGCCCATGGCCTGCCGACGCGAGAGAGCCGTGCCCACGTTCTCACCTACACCAGCCATCCCTCTCGCTACTCTCCCGGCGGACGGTACGAGACAGACTTCTTGCAGGCTTCGTCCATCTCCTCGGCAGTGATCAGGGGGATCGTCGCCATACCGACAGCACCCGAAGCGTTGACCGCCAGGCTGACGGCCAACGATGAGATGGCGTCAGGCACCTCGGCGATGACGTAGGCGTCGTCCTCACCGAAGGAGAAATAGAAGGACTCGAGGCTCCCACCCATCTGCTCGAGCATCTTCGCCACCATCGCCTTGCGACTCGAGCCGCCTTCCTCGATGAGGCCTTGAGCTCCCTCGACGCTATACGACACCTTGATCATGTACTTGGCCATGACGCACCTCCGAAACAGTTGAAAGGTTAAGACTGGCGCATACTACATCAAAGGCCCCCGCCCTCCCACCCTGGGCAATAGGGCTGAGGCATCCGGCGCTTTGCACCGGGTGATCTTTGAGGGCTTGGGGGTTGAGACCGCTGGCTCTCTGCCAGCGGATGCCTTGGGGCATTGGGCACTGAGGATCACCTCGTACGAGGCCCACAACCCCTTAGCCCCTAAGCCCTGACGCTCTTAAGTCCTTCCGTCCCTACTACCCAGTCCGGTTCCCGAGGTTCGTTCGGGTGGTTCGACAGGGGGTGCCTCGTCGAGCGCAGCGCAAGGGCCACGATGGAGCCCAACCGATGAGGCGCGATGACGAGACAAGGTGACGGCCCGCCCGTCGCAGTCTGAGTAGTCGTCGCCGTCCGCCTGCGGACCACCCGGACGAACCTTCACAAGAATGAGGGTCATCAGGTCAGGACCCAAGCCGCAGGACGGTCGGGTGGGCGGAGTCATCTCCGCCGGGCGCGAATCAGGACCTCGATGACCCCGGGTCGATCGTTCTGGAAATGGAGCCGGATCTCTCCGGCCTCGGTCTCGTCCACCACCACAGGCACCGAACTGTCGGCCAGGGCCCAGCCAACAGGCAGAACGACTACATTGCGAGACCGCCCGAAGCTCCGATCCCAGATCAGGTCGTCCCCGCTCAGACCATACCGACCCGCATCGGTGTAGGTCTCCTCGATGCGAAGCCGCTTCGACTCCCCTGCCCCCACCGGGTCGAACCAGATCACGACGACCTCCGTCTCCGCCGTCACTGGCTCGCCGATATCGAGTCCCTTGTCGATGATCTCTTGTCCTCGGAGCGTCTCTACCTCGAGCACTTCGCCTGAGTCGAGAATCATCGCCGAGGGCTCTTTGGCGCGACTTCCAGGGCGCACTACATTGAGGTATCGGTCGGTCCCGGGCCGCTTCTCGGTGTAGTCGTGATACAGCCTGAAGGAGTGGGTCTCGGGCTGGAGCAGGAAATAGACGATCTCCCGGTCCTCGAAGGCTCGCTCTGTGACCGCGAATTCCGTGCGAGCACTGGCTGGAACGGCACGAGACCCAGGCTCACGGGTCTCGATTTGTCCCTTGTTCGAGCCTTGTCCTGTTTCGCTTCTGGGCGCCTTCGGTCCGACAGACCATCGACGCGCCACCAGGCGGAGCGGCACACTGGTTCCCCTGCCCATGAAGGAAACACGAATTCGCCCATCCTCCTCGGTCGCAATCTGGGACGGGTAGTCGCAGCCCACCAATTCGAAACCAGGCGGCAGAACAACGGCGTTTCGCTGCACCCCGAGGCTGCGCTCGAAGACGATGCCTGGTCCCTCGACGAAGTAGCTGGCCGGATCCTTGTAGGTCTTGTCGATTCGAATCCGCCCTTCTCCACCCTCCGATACCGGACGTGCCAGCGACACCTGAATGAACTGCCCGTCGTGAGTCGATCCCAGGAGACCGGAGGCCTCTGCCGCCTCGGCGCTCACCAGCTTCCATTCCAGCGGCCTACCTGAAGCCAAGTCGGTTACAGCGTGCACCGTGGGCTCGCTGCCCTTGCGGATCGGATTGAAGTAGTACCTCGCACCCGACGTCGTTGCCGTTACGTCGTAGAGAATCCTGAAACTCTCGCTCGAGGGCTCGAGAAGCTCGTAGCGCGTGTAGGCGTCGGCCTGGCGTTGAACGAGTCCTTGTCCGGGGTCCCGAGCCTGGAGCTCACCTGCGAGAAAGAGGAACGAAGTCACAATTGGGACGGCAACAACAAGAGTCTTCTTCATCATGATCAGCAAGAGTACCGCAGCCGTAGTCTGGCGATAGACTAGGCACTCCTTGTCAGCGAAACGCCAGATCGCAGTTGGACCGATCCAGCAGGAGGTCGCCATGCTTGCCCAGAGTCTGACAGCACATCGAGCATCAACCCCCGTAGGGCGCCAGCTACTCATTGCTTTGGTCCTGACCTTGATGACGCTGTTTCTCCTGGGCCCCGGCCTCCAGGCTCAGGAGGTCGAACCGAAAGCCACGCCCGAGCGGCAAGCGACCGACCCAGCCCAGGCCGAGCCAAAACCTCCCTCGGGCTCTGACACCTCTTCCGTCATTGCCGACATCGTGCAGAACAAGGAGATCTCCGCTGAATCGATCCGGCAGATCTACGTTCCGGACGAACTGTTGCGCCCGGCCTCCTCTGACCTCCACGCCGAGGTGAAGTACATGAATCGGAGGCTCACCCGCTTGCGGGCCCAGATTCTGGGCAATCTGCCCAAGACCAGGGCAGAGGAAGCCTCCGAGCGTGTCGAGCAGCAGGTGGAGACGCGTCGCACCACGCCAGTCGATTCGGTCTATTTCCAGCAAGGGGTGATGATCCGCATCGCCCACAAGTCCATGTTCGCTATCACCACGGCCGATCTGGACCTGGTTGCCGGTGAGACTCTGGAGAGCCGAGCCGAAGAGGCCATCACCAACCTCGAAAAGGCGATCGAGGAGGCCGAAGCCCTGCGGCAACCAGGACAAGTGCTCCGCAGCTTGGGCTGGGCTGTTGTCATCACCTTGGTCTATGTACTCTGGATCTGGATCCTGCTCCGCTTGGAGAAGGTCCTTCAGCGCAGGATCATGCTGGCCACGGCCGGCAAGCTGAAGCACTCGGTCGCCGGCATGATCGCCAAAGAGAGCGATCACCTCGTCAAGATCATCAGGTCCGCGGGTCGGGCAGCTCGGGCGCTCGGAGTGCTGCTGGCTCTGGTCTCCACCTATTTGTGGCTCACTGCGGTGCTCAAGCGCTTTCCCTATACCCGCCCGTGGGGCGAGGCACTCGGCGGATATCTGCTCGACGTTGCCGCCTGGATCGCAGGCGGCATCATCGACGCGATCCCGGGATTGTTCATCGTCGCAGTGATCTACTACCTGACCCGGACACTGTCCCGCATGATGAGCGCCTCCTTCACCGCAGTCGAGGAAGGGCGGCTCCAAATCCCGGGGTTGGACGCCGATACCGCCCAGCCGACCAAGAAGCTGGCCACGGTCGCCCTTTGGCTTCTCGCGGTCGTCGTGGCCTACCCCTACCTTCCAGGGAGCGGCACAGATGCCTTCAAGGGATTGAGCGTCTTCGTCGGCCTCGTGGTCTCCCTCGGCTCGAGCGGAGTCGTCAACCAGGCGATGAGTGGCTTCATGCTGATGTACTCCAAGGCCCTCCGCATTGGCGATTGGGTGCACGTCGGCGACGTCGAGGGTGAAGTCCTGCAATTGGGAATGCTCTCGACCAAGGTCCGGACCCGTGAAGGTGAAGAGGTCACCGTGCCGAACGCGGTAGTCATCTCGAAGGAGACCGTCAACTACACCCGATTCTCCAAGGAAGGGGTCCAGGTCAGCACCGTAGTGACCATCGGCTACGATGCTCCCTGGCGCCAAGTTCATGCCATGTTGGAACAGGCTGCTGCCGTGACTCCAGGCCTGCGCAAGGAGCCACCGCCTTTCGTCCTGCAGACATCCCTCTCGGATTGGTACCCGGAATACAAACTGAAAGCCGTCATCGAGAATCCCCCGGACCGTCCCCAGGTTCTGTCGGCCCTGCACAAGAATATTCAGGATGTGTTCAACGAGTACGGTGTCCAAATCATGTCGCCGCACTACATCAACGATCCGCCGGAGCCCTTCCTCGTACCGCCGGATCGGCGCAGCCCAGCGCCGGCGCCGCCCGAGGTTTCCGCCCAGGTCGAGACGGATCCAAATCCCGAGAGCTGATGTAGGGAGAAGTTGACCAGCTGGCCCGTCAGATTCTCGCGCCGCTATTCGGACATCAGCCGAGCCACCGTGGAGACGTATCGGTTGAAACTGTAGACAGTCTCGGCCAGCCGGCGGTTGCGTCGACCCATCTCCTCGCATCGATCCGGGCTTGCCCACAAGGAGTCGATCGCTCTGGCCAGTGCATCGGCATCACCAGGTGGAACCACCAGGCCGTTGACCTGGTCCTCCACAAACTCGGCAATGCCCGGCGACGCAGTCGCTATGACCGCTTTACCCATCGCCAGCGCCTCGAAAACCGTGCTCACTCCCGCCGCGTAGTCAACTGGCTCCACAGACACAACCACGAAACGGGCACCGGCGTAGGCGTCACGCAGCTGGCTGTAGCTCAGCGTTGCTCGATCGACGCGAACGTTGGCGGTGGGGATCACGCCCTCGAAAGGGCGAAAACCGGGTTGCGGCCACCATCCAGAGGCCACGACCCAGAAGGGATAGGGGACCTTCTCGGCTGCCCGTTGGAGGGTGCCATAGTCGCGCTTCTCTCTTCCGCAGGAGAACACATAACCCTCGCCCTCTTCCGCAGCCGATCTGCCAGGATCGAAGAACTCCGTATCGACCCACTTGTCCAGGCGGTGAATCAGGCCGGTGGCGTCACCCAGCTGCTCGACCAGAACCCGGCGTTGCTCGTCGCTGAGGCAAATGAGATGACTCCAGGCTTCTCTGCCGAGCAACGGGATGGATGCTCGGCGGCTCAGAGCCCCACCGTTGTGGACGACGACCGTCAGTCGTCGCCGGACGCGGAGTGCCTTCAGGACAAAAGCCAGAGGAATGCCGACATCCTCGCCGGTAGCGAATAAATCGTCGTAGCGGTCCCGTCGTAGCGCCGCCAGAGCCGCCAGTCCCCACGCCGGTGAGCGGATCCGGGCGGCAAGCACCGCCGGTTCCGTGGCATTCGCGACATCCCGGTAGTCCAGCACCTCCGCTCCCAGGATTCGGGCCAGCTCCAGCGACACGTCGCGGGGTGCAGCTCCGCTAGCGATCTCGGACCTCAAGGTCGGACTGAGTACCTTCCCGACCAGAACGAGGCTCTTCATGGATCCACCCTGACCTTCAGGCTGCGATAGGCGAGAGACGTTCGCCTTCGCTTCAGCGTCGTGCCGATCATCGTCTCAACGGAAGTTCTCGATCAGAACCGCATCCCTGGTGAGACTGCCGCGACTAACCACCAAGGTTTCTCCGTCGGGTGCCAACTCGTACCAGTGCAGTCGGTCCTCATCGAAGCTGGTCAGCGGCTCGGGCTCGCTGCCGTCCAACGGCTGCCGCCAGAGATTCGCCCGATCGCTCTGCACCGTATTGATCAACAGTGCCTGCCCGTCTTCCGCCCACTCGATGATAGATCCGGAGTACGGTGGTTCTGCATTGAGCAGGATCTCCGGCGTGCCTCCCTCGATCGGTGTAACGCCGATCTTGAACTGCCCCGTCTCTTCATCTATCGTGTAGAACGCAAGCCTGGAACCGTCGGGAGAAACCGCAGGTTTGAAGGACTCGTAGTCGGTCAGCTGCTCGACGGTGCCGCCCTCGATCGGGCTCCTCCAAAGCGTGTAGACCCCGTTCCGAACAACTTCGTAGACCAGCCAATCCCCGTCGGGTGAGAGCGACGGCTTGCTCCGCGGTGCAGACGCGGCAATCACCTGCATGTCACTGCCGTCCAATCGGATTCTGCGCAGCTCTGAACCAGAGGATGTCTCATGCGAATACACCACCCAGCCATCCTGAGTCACTCGAGGGTAGTAGTCCGACTCCTGATCGTTGGTCAGCGGCTGTCGTCCTGAGCCGTCGGAGCTCATGATCGCCAGGTCGAGCTGCCCTGCCTCCATCGTCTGGTAGACGATCCTGCCGTCTGGCGTAAAGGCAAACCCGAAGTACCCATCGAGCCTCGACTGGGAGAGCTTTCGGGGGCGTGCTGTCGAGTCGTTCGGCAGCATCCAGATGGCGGAATCGGCATCGGCTGGAATCGTCAACAGAGAGCTGCCATCTGCTGTCACACTTGCAACCCGGTACTCGAACAGATCGCGGGTTACCTGGCGTGCAGCCCCTTCAGGATAGGGAACGAGCCAGACCTGGGCTTCACTGCTGCCCTGCCGCTCTGCGATCGCCATCAGGCCATCCCCTTCGGGAAGCCAGTCGACCGCGGCGACCCAGCTCCAGTCGTGATCGGCCTCCCACTCGACCTCTCCTGATTCGGCATCGAATGCCAAGATCCTTCCATGCCTCTCGGGGAAGTACTTCTGAACGGCTGTAGCTATCAATCGACCGTCTGGCGACCAAGATGGCCTGACATGGAAGATGGGTGCAAAGAGCTCTGGCTCCTGGCGAGTCGCCAGCACCTGAGAACTGCCTCCGTCCGCCGTGGCGATCATGAGTGCGCTCTCATTCTGAGTCGGAAAGCGAGCCCGCACCCAGGCCATCTGCTGGCCATCGGGCGAAAAGGTGGGAGCGCTGTCGATGCCGACCACGAGCCTCTTCGGAGTGCCGCCCAGAGTCGAGATCTCGAACAAGGCACCCTCGAGATCCTCGGCCGTTTTCTCGCCATAGACAACGGCAGTTGCGTCCTTGGTGAAGGAAACGCCCCAGTAAGCCGCTGTGCGAGCGGGAATGAGCTCCAGACTCTGGGCACTCCCCATCTGCCGGAGGTGAAGGCTTTGTTCACCCTGGCTGGATCGCACGTAGGTCACGAGTCTGCCGTCGGGCGAGATCGCCGCCGCGATGACATCGCCGCTCGACGTGATGGGCTGTACAGAGATCGCTGATGCCGCTACCGGCAACTCGACAGCCGGGATCACGGAACTGCGTCCCAGAAACCAGGCGACCGCCCCAACGGCGATCATTGCCACAACGGCGAGCGCTGCAACCCTCGACTTCGATTGCCACTTCGAGCCTGGTTGCGGAGGGCGGATTGCACCGCTGCTGAGCGTCGCCAACTGTGGGTCCGATTCGAGATCCCGCTTCAGGATCTTCAGATCCACCGCCAGGTCGCGAGTCGACTGGTAACGGTCCTCCGGCGCCTTGGCCAGCGCTTTCCTCAGAATCCACTGCAGCTGCAACGGTGCGTTGGGAGCTCTCTCCGCCAGAGGCTCCGGCTCCGAGTACATGACCTGGTGCAGGGTGTCGATCGCCGAATCGCCTTGAAACGGCCGCACCCCGGTGGCAGCCTCGTAGAGCATGCAGCCCAAGGAGAAGATGTCGGAGCGCGAATCCACCGCCTGTCCTCTCGCCTGTTCTGGAGACATGTAGGGCGCCGTGCCCATCACCAGTCCCTCCTCGGTGAGAGTCGCGAGGTGGGTACCCATCTCCTTGGCAGGTGTGTTCTCTGAGCCCGCTGGCTTTTCCGAGGCCAGCTTCGCCAATCCGAAATCAAGCACCTTGACACGGTTCTCGCCCGTCAACATGACGTTGGCCGGCTTCAGGTCACGATGAATAATCCCCTTTTCGTGCGCGACGCCCAGGGCGTCGGCCAACGGGATGGCTATGTCCAGAACCTTGGACATGTTCCAACCACCACGCGGCAGGACCTTTTCGAGGCTCTCACCGTCCACCAGCTCCATCGTCAGGAAATGGACGGCGGTTCCATCCTCCGCCTGCTCAGCGGCTTCTACCGAGTAGATGGTGACGATATTGGGGTGGTTCAGCGCCGCAATGGCCTCAGCCTCGCGTTGAAACCGCTGGAGGCGATCCGGATCGGCCGCCATGGCCTGGGGCACCACCTTGAGAGCCACTCGGCGCTTGAGCTTCAGGTCCTCGGCCTCGTACACCTCGCCCATACCACCTTCGCCGAGCTTGGCGGTGATTCGAAAGTGAGAGAGCGTCGTGCCGATCATGATGGGTCCCTTTCAGCACCGCCGGCAAGCGGGCGAACGGCCAACCTCCGATACCAAGAAACGTGGCGAAATCGTACTACACCCAGGCGCCTGGCCTCGGAAGTCTTTGCTGGCTATCCTCAGGGAGGGCGGAGGCTGCCGTGGAAACCGAATCGAGCTCAGATCGGTCACTCAGAAGACGACGTTCGGCATTGCTACTGCTGAGCGCCCTGTTCCTGCTTCTCTTCGCCATCTACTGGGCAGGTGAGGTTTATTGCCTGAGGGACTTCAGCGGCGACTTCGAGGGCTTGCGCGGCACCCTGGAAAAGGTAGAAGTGAGGCACCTGAAGACCATCGAGCAACACGAGATCTTCGAGGTCCATCTGCGGGACGATCGTGACCTTTCGCTCATCGGGCACCTGAGAGTACCCGAAGACTCCAACAAGCGACATCCGGCTCTCTTGATTCTGGGCGGAGTGCGAACCGGTCGACGGACCATCGACTATCTCGCCGATACCCACGGCGTGGTGCTCTTCGCCCTCGACTACCCTTACGAAGGCAAGAGATCTGGGCTGAGCACCCTGGAGTTTCTGACCTCTCTGCCCAGAATGCGACGCGCCGTAATCCACACGGTGCCTGCTTCGCAGCTGGCGCTGGACTATCTGCTGTCGAGACCCGACGTCGATCCAGATCGGATCATCCTGGCCAGCGGCAGTGTCGGCGCAATTCTCTCGCCTGCCGTCGCGGCCACCGACCCCCGGATCGATGCCCTGGTGGTCCTCTTCGGGGGTGGCGACATCCAGTCGCTCATCCGAACCAATCTCGACCGACCCGCATGGATGACGATTCCGGCAGCATGGCTGGGCAAGGTCATCACGGCGCCAGTCGAGCCACTGCGCTACATCGGCGAGGTTTCGCCGCGCCCGATCTTCTTTCTCAACGGCACCGAGGATCTTGGATTTCCGGTGGCCAATGTCCGCCTGCTGCACGAGGCCGCTCGAGAGCCGAAGACGATTCGCTGGATCGAGGCCGGCCACGTCATCATCAATCGCCCCGAGTTTCACGATCAGGTGACCGGTGAGCTGGTGGCATGGCTCCTGAAGAACGATCTGGTACCACCCGGTGCCTGGGTCGGCCTTCGATTCAGCGACAGCGAGAAAGAACCGGGGCAATAGCCGTCGCTATCCCGTCGATTGCCTACGTGAGCCCGACAGGCTGTTGGACCTGTTGTGGACAGTGGTAGGACTGGTGGTAGCCCTGGTGGGTCCGTCGATGTGGTGTGTGAGGGTGAGTTGAATCTCCGCATGGTGCGCAGGAATCTCTGGGGGCTTCAGCTTCGCTCGTGCTTGGAGGTGCCGTTGCGACGGCGCTGTGGAGAGGCCCGCACCGATCGATAAGATCGGGGTCTACAGGCAAGGAGGAGACATCATGAGCCAGGGAGAGACCAGCCCGCGCAGGCGTCAGCTCGTCGACTGGAGCGCGGCGATCTGGGCAGGATTGATCGGAGGCACCGCGTTTCTGGTCGTCAATCTTCTGCTGACACCAGTCCTCTACGGGGCAACGCCTGGGTGTCGATCCGGCTGCTCGCCTCGATCGTCATCGGTACGGGCGAGAGGACGAGCTCCAATCCGATGAGCTGGGGGTCAAGCTCATGTCCGACGCCGGCTACGACCCCCGCGCCATGATCGGAGTTCATGAGCACGCACCCCAGCACCGGGAACAGGATCGCGATCATCGAAGAGTCCATCGATGAGATCTACCCGAACGGCGTGCCGGCCGGTCTGATCCCATGATCCTGGCCGCGCAGGAGCCGGCTGACCGGGATTTACCCGGTGGCCGGCTCACCGTTACCGCTCACGATCTCGCGTAACCAACGCCTGAGAGTGCTGAAGCTTCGGCGAACACCGAGGAGGCGGACCTCCTTGGCGCCGAGCCTCTCGGCGAGCGTTTCTTCATGACCCAGACAGCGGGGTGGAAAGCGCACATCGATCTGACCCTGGCTCTCCTCCGCTCTGGCCGCGACCAGGACCGGGGCCAGCAGTCCCTTGCCGACGACTTTGTCTCCAACTGGCACCTGGTACCGTCTCTCGGGGAACAGCAGCCAAGGGTGATAGCCGAAGACCTGCCCACCCTGGCCGTCCGATCGCAGCTCGCCGTAGGTGCGCGGTGGCAGATCACCCAGACCCCGACCGCTGAAGGCCTTGATCGCCTCGGCGCCCGCATCGAATCGCCGGTGAGCCAGCATCAGGATGTCCCAGCCGAAGATCGAGCCGAAGACCGTGAAGCGAAACGTCCAACCGGAAACTCTCCAGGCGAACAGGATGATCACCACCGAGACGATCAGGCCCAGAACAGGGGCGATCATCGTGGCGATAACCAGAGTCCCGAGCACCAGGCCCTTGATGGCGCGCAGCACCATGTCGAGGGGTCCGAAGGGACTCAGGAGAATCAGCACATTGATGGTGTGAGACGCCAACCAGGTGACGAAGAACGCCGCCATCATGCCGATCACGGCGAAAACGATAATTGCCTTACCCAGCGCTCCGGAGAGAAACGCTGGCATCGTGATCGCCAGCAGGAACGGAGATGCGGCAGTCGCGGAGGCCGTCTCCGAAGGCACAGCACTCGAGAACACCGAGATCAACATCGGGATCACCACGGCGCTGGCGAGCACCGCGCTGAACTTGTCCTCCACAACATCCAGGGCGTCCAGCGGCTTCTTGATGATTGGAATCCAGCCGAGCAGGGGGTCTTTGGCCACGAGCAGCAGCACGAGGAGGAGCGCCGGCAGCCAGAACCACTCCTGAGCGAACCACGGCAGCGCATCTCTTTGCGCACTGGGAGTCTGAAACCAGGTCCAGGCTCCCAGAGCGCCGACGCCGAACAGCGGCGAGATGGCGATCCCCGTGGTCTGCGAGACTGCCTCGACCAGCTCGACTCCTGCCCAGTGCTCCGGCTCATCAGCAGAGTCGGTGGTCTCTTGAGAAAACGAGGGGGTGGCAGCTACGAAAAACAGCAGCAATACGCCTGCGAGATATCGCTTCGACTTCTGTTGGAACATCTCCCCGATTCCTTTGAAGGCGTCCGCAAACCGCTTGCAGACGTCGTTTCGGTCAAGCCAATTCTACCGGCAGGAAAAAGGACACCCAGCCTCCAAGGCCGGGTGTCCCAGGAACTTCCTACTCAGGGGCTGCTACGGCTTTTCGATCAGCGGCAGCTGCTGAGCGAGCTGCAGGTCGAGCAGCATGTTGAGCTGGTTCTCGACCTGGAGGAATCGGGTCGCAATAACCGGAGACATCTCGGAGGCGAGCTTCTCGAAGCAGGCGTGCTTGAGCTTCATGCGCTGCTTCTCGATGCCCATCGCCGTCTCCCCGAGCTCTTTGGCCTTGGCATCCGTCATCGTCTCGAAGTTGGCCGCGAAATCCTTGATCAGGGCAACCCGCTGGTTGCTGACGTTGGTCAGTTCGGTCTCGTAGCCTTTGTAGATCGGCCAGAATTTGCCGGCCTCGTCGGCACTGAAGTCCATCGCCGCACCGATGATGGCGACCTTGTCCTTCTGGATGTTGCTGCGGACCAACTCGATGATCTCTTCCTCGGTCATCTGGTCTTCCTGAGCCATGGCCGGAAAAGCGACGAGGACTACTGTCAGGGCGAGAGCCCAGAATGCAAGCTTCTTCATACGGTGATTCTCCCTTCGATGGTTAGTGAGATTCGAGCCCGGAAAATTCAACTCTTCAGGCTCGGGGAGCGTGATTGTACCGAAACTATGGTGCGGTGTCTCGCTGGGGCCTGGTCCCTATTCGAACGTGGCGAGCCAGAGGTCCGTTTCTTCGACTCCTTGAATGAAGTACACGGTCTTGCCGTCCGCAGAAGGCCGAAAGTCGAAGGCTCCCTCGGGAGCAGTCCATAGCTCTTCGACGCCTCCGCTCTGCAGATCCAGAATGGCCAGCAAGCCGGAGTCATCCGACCTTCTGAGCTCGAGGAACAGACCGAGACCATCCCTTCTCCAGAAGGCTCCCTGGACTTCGATTCCCTCCAATGGCTCGTAGATGACCTCGTACTCTCCCGAATCCAACGAGTAGATCGCGATGCCCTCATTTCCACTCGGTGCCTGATTGGCCCGCAGGACAACACCGGCGAGTCGCGTGCCATCGGGAGACCACTCGGGATCGAACAGATATCTTCCGTCCTTGTCGATCGGAGGCAAGAGCTCGTAGTCACGAGCTGGTTTCGCCAGACTCAGATCCCAGATAGCACTCGCGCTCGAGGTCGTGGCGCTGATCTTCCCTCCATCCGGCGACCATTTCGGATAGAAGAATGAATCGCCTTCGCCTGCGGTCAACTGCTCGAGCCCCGAGCCATCGCGGTTCATGGCCCAGAACTCGTAGCGCCCACTGCGGTCGGAGTAGAAGAGGATCTGCCCACCAACAGGCGACCAGCTGGGTCGCCGGTCCTTGGCGGAGTCGTCGGTCAGCTGCAGCAGGTCGCTACCATCGGCACGAACGACGTAGAGATCCTCCTGGCTGCCTGCCGAGCGAAATGCCACCCACTCGCCATCGGGCGAAGCCTGAGCCTGAACGAACTCGCTGCTGCCGCGTGTTACTGCCACCGGCAATCCGGCACCGCTGGCGGAATCGAGCTCAACGAGAGCGACATTCGAGGAGACGTTCTCATCGGTGAAGACGAGCTGATTGCCGTCGCCAGAAATGGCGATCCGGCTCACCAATCGGGAAGGTGCCGTCAACGGCCTGGGCTGGCTCGTAGCTTCACCGGAAGCTGGATACACATCGATTCGCCAGATGTTGGCGCTGCCACCTCGGTCGCTGATGTAGTAGAGAGACTCACTCTCGGGGGACCACACTGGACTCCAGTCGACGGCCAGGTCCTCGGTGATCCATGTTGGCTCCCCGCCCTCGGCACTGACGATCCCGATCTCACGCTGAGCTCCCCCGCCGTCGAACTCTCGAATCCCCCAGAAGGCGATCGCCTGTCCGTCTGGCGACCAGGCCGGCTGCATTGCGTCACCCTCTGAGATCCTCTTTGGCTCACCGCCAGTCAGCTCCACTACCCATAGCTCACTCTTCGCGGTTCTCCCATAGGGATCCGAGTGCCTCTCAGTAGCAAAGGCGATTCTCTGTCCGTCTGGCGACCAGGTTGGGTTGAAACCATTGTCCGTCAATCGGCGAACCGACTCGCCGGTCGCCCCCATGACGAAGACCCCACCACCGTCGCGGTCCGAGTGGAAAGCGATCTGCTCGCCATTGGGTGAGAAGGCCGGTGCCCCGTTGTTGGCGCCAGAGCCCTCGGTCAAGTTCACCGGGTTCCGCCCCCCGACGCGTAGGAGGTAGATGTCGTCCTCCCCCTCCGCATCGCTGACGTAGGCCGCGTAGCGGCCATCCGAAGAGAGGCCCGGCTCGCGCTCGACACCTGGCTGTTGGGTGACTCGCGAGAAGCTCGCGATCGGCTGGACAGAAGCTACAGGTGGCGGATTCGAACCACGTACGAGCTGGAGAACAGCAAACGCGAGCACGGCGCCGATGGTGAGAGCAGCGGCCAGACCGAGCCAACGCTTGCGATCAGGGGGCGCCGAGATCGGTGCGAGCGAACCACTGGCACTTGAGGAGACCGAATCGGTCCTCGACGCCAACTCATCCCACTCGTCGACCAGGTCCGCCAACCCCAGGCCGAGATCCTTCATTGATTGATACCGCCGTTCGGGATCTTTGGCTAGACAGCGACGAATGACGCGCCGCACGGCCGCCGGTGTCTCCGGACTCACCTCCCGCAGTGAGGCCGGCGAAGCCCGCAGGATCTGATGCATGGTGTCGACGGCCGTCTCGCCCTCGAACGGCCGCTTCCTGGTCATGGCCTCGTAGAGCAGGCAACCGAACGAGAAGATGTCGGTTCGGTAGTCGACCCTCTTGCCCTGTACCTGCTCGGGGGACATATAGCCCACTGTCCCCATCACGGCGCCTTCGGCCGTATGCTCTCCGGCCATCGTCGGCACATGGGTGTCGCTAACCTCGGTCAACGGCTCGGTCAGCTTGGCCAACCCGAAGTCCAGCACCTTGGTGTAGCCGTCGCGGGTGACCATGATGTTGTCCGGCTTGAGGTCACGGTGGACGATGCCCTCGGCGTGGGCCTTGGCGAGCCCTTCTGCCGCCTGTCCCAACCATCGAAGCAGGTCCTTCGCAGAGGCCTGCTCTTCGTGGATCTTGGTCTTCAAGGTGGAGCCATCGATGCGCTCCATGGCGATGAAATGGAGAAAGGTCCTGGGTCCTGGGTCCTGGGTCCTGGGGATTCACCCTCAGCGGGCTCAGGCGTGGCCTCGCCGATCTCGTAGATGGTGACGATGTGGGGGTGGCTGAGCGCCGAAGCCGACTTCGCCTCCTGGACGAAGCGCCGCACTCGATCAGGATCGCGGACGACTTCCGGCGGCAGGATCTTGAGCGCCACGGAGCGCTCGAGACTCTCGTCCCAGGCCTCGTACACTGCACCCATGCCTCCTTCGCCGAGCTTGGAGGTGATCTTGAAGTGAGAGAGTGTTGTGCCGATCATGCTGATCTGCTCCATGACAACCGGATGCTTCGGTGGCGGAAATGCCGGCCTATTCTATTCGACCCACAGCCTGTCGCCGCAACCAATGCGGTATCGTCGTCGAACAACCGCGACAAGGAGGAGAGATGAGCACAGCTCGGCGACTTTCCAGGACTCGATGGATCGCTATCCTGCCCCTGATCGGCGGCATGCTGACTGGCCTGGCAATGGCAGGAGAGCCAGAAGAGCTCACAGTTGGGTCGATCTTGGCGCCACCAGGAGAGACGGTGTCCGGTTACCTCGAAGTGCCGGCTGGAAGCGATGAGGGAACACGCATCCCGATCACCGTCGTCCATGGCACATCAGCGGGGCCGGTGCTGGCGCTCATTGCCGGCACCCATGGCTACGAATACCCGCCGATCCTGGCTCTGCAGCGGATCCGCCGAGACCTGAGTGCGGCTGAGCTTGCCGGGACCCTGATCCTGATCCATGTCGCCAACCTGCCTTCGTTTCTCGGTCGGACGATCTACTACAGCCCTATCGACGGCAAGAACCTCAATCGGGTCTACCCGGGAGATCCGAATGGCACAGTCAGTGACAGGATCGCCGACGTTCTGCACAAGCAGGTCATCGAGTTGGCCGACTACGTGGTCGACATGCATGGTGGCGATGGGAACGAAGCGCTGAGGCCCTATCTCTACTTGACCGTAACAGGGGACGCCGACCTGGACGAGCGCTCGAAGGCCCTGGGATTGGCCTTTGGTCTCGACACGATTGTGGTTCAAGGGGGTTGGACGAAAGACACATCGGCCCATGTCTACACAGAGTGGGCAGCACTGGGGAGGGGCAAAGCGGCAATCACTACCGAGACCGGTTCGCTCGGTTCCACCTCTCATCAACTAGTGAGTCTCGCCGAGAAGGGGTCTGGAACCTCCTCCGCCATCTCGGAATGCTCGAGGGTGAGCCAATTCGGGCACCGGCCGTGGTGTGGCTAGAAGAGGGACAGGTGGTTCGCAGCCCGGCTGCAGGTATGTTCCAACCAGCGGTCAAAGAAGGCTACTTCGTCGAAAAGGACGGTCTTCTGGGCACCCTGAGCGACTTTTTCGGTGACCCCATCCAGCCCATCACCGCACCTTTCGCCGGCGTCGTGAACTATGTGGTCTCGACTCCACCGGTCAATGAGGGCGAACCGTTATCCATGGTCAGCAAGGTGCGTCCGTCCGGCTAGCCGCTCGCTCGAGCAGTTCCATGCCGCCTTCACCCAGCTTGGCGGTGATCTTGAAATGAGAAAGAGTCGTGCCAATCATCGCGTCAGGCCGGAACGGCCTCGCCATCATTGAGGAAGGCGACCATGGGCTGGCCGGTCACTCCGGCTTCGGCCATCACGGCAGCCAGGTCTTGGGATGCGATGAAAGTCCGAGCGTTGTCCTCGGTGTCCCACTCGAGAACCAGGACCACCTCCTGGGAGTTGTCCGAGCTGCGGTAGACCTTGCCGCCCAAACTGCCCAACTCAGCGCGAGTCGGTCCGTGCTCGTCGAACTTGCTCTTCCAGGTGTCGAAATCCTCGACCTGATGCCAGACGATGATGTGCGCCATTGCCTGTTCTCCTTTTCAAGCCAACCCGGACCGGTCACGAAGGTCCGACTCGTCCACCTCACTGTTCGACCAACGGAAGCTGCGCCTGATTGTATGACACCCAGAGCCCTCCCAGGACCCAAGCCCGCCAAATCCCCTAGGCCCCTACGCCCTTAAGCCCATTAGCCCTCGAGCCTCGCGCGAGAGGGCGCTAGCTATGTTCCTCTATCAGCTTCTGGAACCTGGGGTCATCCCGCAGCGGGTCCCACTGGAACTCGTACCGGAGGCGATGCACGGTGAGGGAATTGACGTAGTCCATAGCTAGCAACCGCTCGATCTGTTTAAGGGCATCGTCGGTGCGATCCACCAGAGCATAGACCGCAGCGAGATTCTCGACCGCTGACGGTCCCGAAAACGCATCCTTGGAAGTCAGATCGACAGCCAGGCGCGCCTCGCGAAGAGCCTCATCGCTGTCGCCGAGCATGGCATGGCTCAGGCTGAGAGCCTGTCGAACATCCGCATTGGACGGAGCTTCCTCGAGGATCGCTTCAAACCGGTTGATCGCCGTCTCGAGATCACCGCGTGCCGCATCGAGGCCGTATTCCATCCGCTTCGCCCAGCCGAGGAGCGTGAACCTGAAGGCCTGAACGAGAGGGTTCTCCGACTCCATGGGCTCGAGTCGATCGATGATGCCCACGAAGTCCCGCTCGTTGAGAAGCTGACTCGCCCAACTGAAAACAAAGAGCTCACTCGAACCTGCAGCCTGGTCCAGAATCTTGTGCGCTTCTGCCAGGTCCCCCGTCAACGCAGCCAGGTGCCCCGCCTTGTTCGCATAGGAATTGTCATCCGGGCTCAAGGTCAGCATTCGGTCATCGATTGCCAAGGTCTCTTCGGTTCGTCTCATGGCACGAAAAGTCGATGACAGATTGTTCAAGACACTGCCATTCTGAGGATCGAGCTCTTCTGCCACCTCGAATTCGGACAGTGCCTCCTCGAGCTTTCCCTGCCGTCGAAAGATGAGGCCGATGGCGGCCCGCAACTCGGAGTCGTTGGGTACAACCGCAGACGCCTCCTGGAACTCTTCCAGGGCCAGGTCGTACTCCCGGAAACCGTAGTAATGGTAGAAGCCCCGCGCCTGTCTCACCTTGGGGAGATCGCGACCCAGCGCTTCGGCTTTCTCCAAAGCCTCCTTGGCTTTCGACAGCCTCTGCTCGGTGCGGTCGAAGCTGGTGTACATGTTGGAGTGATGGATCGACAGGCGACTCCAGGCCTCGACGAATCCTGGGTCGAGCTCTACCGCCCGCGAGTACTGGGCCTCGGCCTCCGTCGTGAGTGCCTCGAGACTGCCGCCGTGAAGCTCCAGGTCTCGCGCCTTGAGAAAAGCCCGGTAGGCCTCTACATTGTCCGTAGGTGCGGCGTCCAGTTCCTCCTGCTCTCCACCCATCAGAGTCACACCGAGCGCGTCGATGACTTCGTTGGCGATGTCACTCTGCACCTCGAAGATGTCTTCGATCTCCCGATCGTAGGTCTCAGTCCAGATCTGCCGATCGTCGGCCACCCGAATGAGCTCGGGTGAGATCCGCACGCGGGTCACCCCGTCGCCCTGACCACCCCAGCGCACGGTGCCGCCCAGGATGTAGTCCACTTCCAACTCGTCACCGATCTGCTGGATCGACTTCTCCGTGTCGGCGTAGCGGACCGCAGTCTGACGCGAGATAACGCCCAGGCTGTTGACCGAGGCGAGTCGTCCACTGATCTCGTCGGTGATTCCGGCGGCGAAAAACTCGTCTTCGGCTAGTCCCAGATTCTCGAAGGGTAGAACCACGGCCATCATGCGGTCATCGGCCGTGGCGGCAGCCACACTGGTTCCCACTGCCGCCTGATCCGCAATCGGCGTCTCGGAGTCGTCCGATCGCAGGAAGAACATCGTAAGCACCGACGCGATCACCGCTGCAGCGGCCAGACCGATCCATAGGCCCTTACGAGAACCGGAGGTTGGAGTCTCCGGCGGAGCTGCCGGCATCGAAGCGCTGCTCAATCGCGCCACCCCGGAGGAGACCTCGAGCTTCAGGCCTTCGAGCTCGTTCTTGACGTCTTTGGCGGTCTGGAAGCGCTTCTCGGGATCCTTCTCCATGCATCGCTGCAGCACCCGACCGAGGTGATGGGGCAACTCAGCCCTGATCTCGGTCACCGACGGCGGCCGGTCCCGCAGAATGGCCGAAACCAGGTCGGCCGAGCTCTTGCCCCCAAAGGGCCGTTGGCCGCTCGCCATCTCATAGAGCAATACTCCCAGCGAGAAGATGTCGGTTCGGTAATCGACGCCCTCGCCCCGCACCTGCTCGGGGGACATATAGGGCACCGTTCCGACCGCTAGCCCTTCCTGCGTCAGAGCCTGGGTCGGTTGCTCATCCGAGCCTTCCTCACCACCCTCCATGGCCAGCTTGGCGAGACCGAAGTCGAGAACCTTCAACCTGCCCTTCCCTGTCACCATGACATTCGCGGGCTTCAAGTCCCGGTGCGTGATGCCTTCCTCGTGGGCTGAGGCCAAAGCGTCGGCAATGGGCACCCCCAGCTCGAAGACCTTTTCCAAAGGCATGGCACCCCGGGACATGAGCTGACCCAGGGTCTGGCCGTCCACCCACTCCATGGTCAGGAAGTGGGTGCCATCCACCTCCTCGACCGAGTGAATGGTCACGATGTTGGGATGGTTGAGGGCGGCTACCGACTCGGCTTCCCGCTTGAAGCGGGCCAGACGCTCCGGATCGGCTGCCATCTCTGCCGGCAGGACCTTCAACGCCACTTTTCGCTTCAACGAAGTGTCCTCGGCGAGATAGACCTCCCCCATTCCGCCCTCACCGAGCTTCTCCAGGATTCGATACTGCGACAGCGTGGTGCCGATCAAGGGTCTCCGCCTTTCTAGGTCCAACCGGACGTGCTTCTCGGATGGTTGCCAGATTATAGCTGTCTTCCGCAGTGGGTCGGCTCGACTCTGGACCTCGCGATCGATCACAATGGCTCGAGTCGAGAGAGTTCCCCTCCATGTCCGCAAACCACCAACCCCGCCTCAGTCTCGAAGCCTCGACCCTGCTCGCCTACGCTACGGTCAGTCTCTTCTGGGGCTCGACCTACCTGGCCATTCGCATCGGTGTGCGGTACTTGCCGCCGGCGACTTTCGCCGCGAGCCGATTTCTGCTGGCCGGGCTGGTCCTTTTTGCCTGGGCGCGGCTGACCAGCCAACCCCTGCCGACCCGCGCAGTCGATTGGCGCACGAACATCATCGTCGGCCTCCTTCTACTGGCGGTCGGCAACGGCCTGGTGGTCTGGGGCGAGCAGTACGTCGAATCGGGCCTCGCTTCGATCTTCATCGTCACATCGCCTCTGTGGATGGTGCTCTTCGCCGCCACCCTGCCTGGCCTACGCTATCGACCGTCAGCGACACAACTCGTCGGGCTCCTGGTGGGTTTCGTCGCTGCAGTCAGCCTGATTGGGATCGACCTCGAAGAGCTCCGCAACGCGGACTGGCGGGGACCTCTGGCGATTCTGGGAGCTGCCGCCTCCTGGTCCCTGGGCTCGGTCTATTCCCAACGCAATCCGATCTCCAGCGGTGCGGTGGTCAATGCCGCACTACAGATGTTGGCCGGAGGCATCGCGCTGGCGGTGGCCGGTTTGGTCCGCGGCGAATGGCAGAGGCTCGAATGGAGCTGGGAGGGAGTGGCGGCCGTCCTCTATCTCGCCATCTTCGGCTCGATCGTCTCGTTCACCGCCTATGTGTATCTCCTCGACCACTGGCCAGCACCGATTGTCAGCAGCAGCACCTACTTGAATGTGGTGGTGGCCGTGTTTCTGGGCTGGCTGATCCTGGACGAGACAGTCACCGTGCGAATGTTGATGGCCACAGGCGTGATCTTCGCCGCCGTAGCCATGGTTCGAGCCTCCAAGCCAGTGGACCTGGCTCGCGTTCCCGACGACACGACTGACAGAATCTGACAGTCACGGGATCTAGCCTCCGGAACTACAAGGAGGCTAGACCCATGCAACGATTCCTGACCTACTGGACCCTGACCTTCCTCCTCTTCCTGCCCTCTTGGGGCCTCACGGCCCTGCGGGGCATGGCGAGCCCCATCGACCTGGTCTGGACGGCGGCTCTGGCCGGCTCACTGGCTGGACTGGCGGCCTTCGGTCGATCAGCAGAAGCCAGCAGCGGTGCCAGCAGAGTCGGCTAGGAAGAGCTGAGCAAGAGACCATGGCACGGGCCGATCGAGTAGGGGCCACAGGCAGTCTGCTATCTTTGCGCCCCTGCAATGACGGAACTAGCTCATACCGATCGGGACAACTGGGCGCGGGTCGCGAGAATCCTCGATCAGATTCTCGACGCTGCTGACGCATCGGATCGCGAGTCGATCCTGCAGGAGCAGTGCGGCGACGACTCGAAGCTCCGTCAGGAAGTCGAGGCGCTCTTCGCAGCAGCGCAGGATCAGGAAGACATTCTGGACCAGCCTCTCGGCGAGGGGACTCCCGATCTGCTCGCAGGGCTGGCGAGCGACCTCGGAGAGACCCTCGACACCGACCAGGCAGGTCGGACGATCGACCGCTACCGCCTCGTCGAGGTCCTTGGCCGCGGCGGCATGGGTGTCGTCTATCTCGCCGAGCGCGCCGACGAGCACTTCGAGAAGAGCGTCGCCCTCAAGCTGATACCCCGGGGCCTGGAAACGCCTGAAAAGGAGCGGCGATTCCTCATCGAACGGCAGATTCTGGCCCGCCTGGAGCATCCAGGCATCGCCCGACTTCTCGATGGCGGGGTCACTGACGAGGGCTTCCCGTATCTCGTCATGGAGTATGTCGACGGCGAACCCATCGACGAGTATTGCCGCAACCGTGGCCTATCGGTGCGAGATCGGCTCGAGCTGATGCGGCAGGTTTGTACTGCTGCGCAGTACGCCCATCAGAACCTCGTCGTGCACCGCGACCTCAAGCCCAGCAATATTCTGGTAACTGCCGAGCGACAGGCGAAGCTGCTCGATTTCGGCGTCGGCAAGATCCTCGAAGAAGCCGAGGGCGATCCGGCAACCGCCTTCCAGCCGTTGACGCCCGAGTACGCCTCCCCAGAGCAGATCCAGAATCGTGCTGTCTCCACCGCCACTGACGTCTACTCTCTGGGAGTCTTGTTGTACCGGCTCTTGACCGGGACGACACCCCACCGCCTGCGCGGCTCCGGCTCTGACTCCAGTGGACCCATGGAGGATCGAGCCCAAACGCTCACCAAACCACCAAGCCGGGTCATCGAGGCAGGCGCGGGCGGAGAGAATCTCGAGGCTCCCCCCCTGTCTCCCCAGAAGTTACAGAAGCGTCTCGAAGGCGACCTCGACACGATCGCTCTCAAGGCACTTCGCAAGGAGCCCGAGAGACGCTACGCATCGGTCATCGAGATGTCAGACGACATCGAACGACATCTCGAAGGGCGTCCGATCCATGCCCGGCGCAGCACGTGGAGATATCGGGCCGGGAAGTTCGTCGTCCGGCACCGGCTCAGCGTTGCGGCAGCGGCTTTGATCTCCCTTCTCCTCGGGGCTGGAGTCGTGACCATTGCCTGGCAGGGTCGTGTGGCTGCTCGCGAGCGAGACCGGGCCCAGCTCCAGGCACAGCGAGCCGAACGCGTCGCCGATCTCCTGAGCAGCCTGTTCGAAGCAGCCAACCCTCGCCAAGAGGCGGGAGAGCAGGTTACCGCTCGGGATCTGCTCGACCAGGGTGAAGCTCGCATTCGCACCGAGCTCACCGATGAACCCTTCCTGCGCGCTCAACTCCTCGAGGTCATGAGCCGCGCCTACACGGGCATCGGTGACTTCGACAAGGCCGCAGACCTCGCCAGCGATTCGGTCTCCTCCCTGCGAGCCGAGGGCCCCGAGGCCAACATGGAGCTCGCCAAGAGCCTGACCACACTCGGTGCCATCCATTTTGCGCGAGGTGAGTACGACGAATGCGACGCATTCCTGGTCGAGGCCGTTCACCTGCACGAGGCTGAAGATCCGGTCTCGGCGGAAGACCTGGCCGTGACCCTGGGCCATCTCGCTCAACTCAGAAACACGGTGGGGAAAGCCACCGAGGCGGAAGCCATCCTTCGTCGCACCCTGGCCATCTGGCAAGAAAGCGGCAACGAAGAGCAGGCCGCACTGACGAACCATATTCTCGCCACGACACTGGAAAACCTCGGAGACGTCGAAGTCGCCTTGGAGCTCAAGCAGGAGTCCCTCGAGGTACTGCGGAGACTGTACGGTGAGGAGAATCCGGTCGTCGCCCAGCTCACGAACAACGTCGCCTTCAACCTTCACAATTCCGGCAGGTTCGAAGAGGCAGAGCAGCTCTACCGCCAGGCACTCGCGGTGAGCGAGCGTCGCCTCGGCCCGGACCATGTCGAGGTCGCAGAGGTGCTGAGTAACATCGGGCGGCTGATGATGGATCAGGGGCGCTATCAGGAAGCCGAACCGCTCACCCGAAGGTCGGTCGAGATCATGCATGGCTCGGTCTCCGAAGACCACTTCCAGCGCATCGCCTGCGAGATCAATCACGCCAGCTGTCAGTCTGCTCTGGGGCAACACGACTCTGCCGTTGCCGCATATCGTTCGACTCTCGAGCGGTTCGAACGCCTCCTGGGCGAGGAGCACCAGGCGACTGCCCGGGTCAAGAGTCTCCTCGCGCAAGCCCTTCAGCGTCAGGGCGATCTAGAGGAAGCCGAGCAGCTGCTCCTCGACGCTCTCACCGTGCAGCGTGAGGGCGGATCGAAGCTCAACTTGGCCGATTCTCTGATCGGCCTTGGCAGTATCTGGTGCGATTCGGACCAGCCGACTCAGGCCGAGCCGGCATTGCGCGAAGGTCTGGCGCTGCGGCAGGCCGAGCTGACACCGGACCACTGGTTGATTGGCAAGGCCCGAGCTGGAGCTTGCCGCAGCACTCCATCAGTTGGGTCGTGACGAAGAGGCCACAATTCCCTGTTCGCCGAGGGTGTAGCCCTCTTCAGCGGGCTTCCACTCGACGACGACTGGCTTCATAATCGAGGTGCCGAGCCTCGCCGAACAGCTCGCGAGCCACGGGAGAGCAAGATTGAAGCAGGGCGACATCACGCAGCTCCTCATCGCTTATCGCGGAGGGAATCCTGAAGCCTTCAAGAGCCTCGTGCCCCTGGTCTACGAGGACTTGAAGAGGATCGCTCACCAGCAGCTCAATCGCCTGCGACCCGGCCAGACGATCGACACGACCGCGCTGGTCCACGAGGCCTACATGAACATGGTGGACCAGACCCGCGTCCAGGTCAGCGACCGAAACCACTTCTACGCTATCTCCGCGCGTGCAATGCGTCAGATTCTGGTCGACTACGCCCGCCGCAAGTCGGCCGCCAAACGCGGTTCGGGCATCCCCCCGGTGCCGCTCGACAAGGTGCAGATCGGCGAAGCAAGCCAGGCCGATCTGATTCTGGCCCTGGACCAGGCCCTCGAGAGACTTGGTGACCTCGATGGACGCTTGGCCCAGGTCTTCGACTGCCGTTACTTCGCCGGGCTCACGCCGCAGGAGACGGCCGACGCTCTCGACATCTCGTTGAGAACCGCACAGCGCGACTGGTCCAAGAGCAAGGCATGGTTGCGGCGCGAGCTGTCCACCGAAATGGCCTAGAACGGCTCTATCCGACCTACTCGACCACCGTCGGCCAGCGCCACTCACTGCCCCACTCGAAGTCATCACAGAAGATGCAGTGCTCGATCTGGCGACCGGTGATTACGGCGCCGTTCTCATCGATGTTCGAATCACTTCGAAAGGCGCTGCCCAGTCTTCCGTACCAGCCCGACACAGCAGGGTTGTGCTGCCGACCAGCGATCCAGTCGTTGAGCTGAAACTGGAGCCCATCGAAGGTGTTCGGACCCGTGATGAGCCTGGCCTGGACGCTGAGACTACTGTCATCGTCCCCGGCGGTGACGTTCACGTCACTCTCCCAGACTGCCAGGAAGCCGGCGGGGCCATAGTTGCCGAGCGAAGGCTGCCGCTGATCATCTGTGCCCAGATTGTTGACCCGGAAGTCGGGCCCCAGTGGATTCATGTCGGAGTCGAAGAGCCGAGCTCGAATTTCGTCGGCATCGCCGGACGCCTCATCGTCTTCCCAGATCACTCCAACGACCCCGTTCCAGCCGAGCTCGACATCGGGCTGTGCTACAGCGGTCTCTAAAGTGACGTTGATTTGGATCTCGCTACCTACGGGACTACCCGCGGCGTCGAGGCGCTGGCCCAATAGTAGTTTCGTTCGGTGATGTGTACACCACCAGGAACCCTCCGTCCGGGAGCTCGGTGACGGCCGGTTGCGTCTGATCCCCAGCGATGGTGGTATTGACCTGGAACTGGGCACCGAACGGCGTCCCATTCGGAGACACCAAGCGTGCTTGGATGTTCTTTCCGGTGTCTGTCCCGTTGGGGGTCCAGCTACCCCAGACCACGATGTAGCCACCGGGACTGCCGTCGGTGACACGCAGCGCAGCCACATCGATATGAAGTGGCTGGAGGCTCTCGGGCGACACGGTGCTCAGCAGCTGCTCCGTGCCAATCTTGTTGCCGTCACCATCGAAGGCCTGGCTTCGAACCCGGTCCCGATCGACAGTGGGATTTGTCGCACTCGGCTCTGCACTCTCCCAGATCACCAGGAACGAGCCGTCCGAGGAGGTCGCCACCCGGGCGTCCTGCTGCGCCTCGTCGATCAGGGTGTTGACCATGACGGGATCCGCCAGGGCAATCCCATCAGCGTCGAAACGGCGCACGTAGACATCGTCTCGATCCCCTCCCGTTGTGTCAAACACCTCCCAGACATGGACACGCGTGCCGAATTCGTCGACAGCGACATGCGGACCATTGGGGCCACCTCCATCCAGAACGGTCCCTGGACCGTCTACCCAGATTTCCGGCCCGAGCTCGTCTTCCGGAAGAGACTCCTGTCCCGGGTCCGCTACCAGAGAGGTCGCTAGCAGCAAGCAAGCTGTCATCAACACTATGTATCCCAGACTGTTTCGATTCATCCCGTTGCTCCTTCAGCAGTTGCAGATACCGAGGCCCATCTGCCGAACTCCTCAGGTACCGCTCTTCGACCTTCTTGAAAAGTCACCCTGGACTTAACAGATCAATACGTATTCCAGTTCGGAAAGTGCCACCTCCAGCAGGGCGCAGTCATTCGACGGCTTCTGTGACTCTGCGATAGCCTCGGAACAGGGAAGCGCTATTGCGAGACAGGAAGCAGGAACCGGATCGGACCGGACTCTACCGGTCGATGCTCACCAGCCGGCGGCTCGAAGAGGAGATCTCGAAGCTCTGGCAGGAAGGCCGCGTCTCGGGCGAGATGCACCTCGGCGTCGGCGAAGAGGGGATCGTCGCAGGTGCCCTCGATCACCTGACCAACGAAGACGCGGTCGCTGCTGATCATCGCTCGACGCCACCCATGGTGATGAAGGGTGTCGATCTCACCGCAATTGTCGCGGAGTGCCTCGGCAGCGAGGCCGGACTGGGTCGCGGCTTGGGCGGCCACATGCACTTGATGTCCAAGGAGCTCCTGGCAGCTGCTTCGGGAATCGTTGGCAGCTCGGGACCCTTCGCCTGCGGATTCGCCCTCGCCCATCAGCATTTGAGACCCGATCGCGTGGCGGTGGCGTTCTTCGGTGAGGGTGCCATGAATCAGGGGATGCTGCTGGAGTCCTTCAATCTGGCAGGAGCCTGGAAGCTCCCCGTTCTGTTCATCTGCAAGAACAATGGGATGGCAATCACGACCGAATCGAAGCAGGTCACCTCGGGCGACCTGGTCGAGCGGGTCCGAGGATTCGGGATTCCAGCCGTGGAAGTCGATGGTACGCGCGTGGAAAACGTGTGGCGGGTGGCCTCGGAGGCGATCACCCGAGCACGACGAGGTGGTGGCCCGAGCTTCATCCACGCCTCCTGTGTTCGCCCTGAAGGACACCTACTCGGAGATCCCCTACTGCGCATCGTTCGCCAGCCGGTTGCCGAGCTCAAAGACAAGCTCGGCCCGCTCCTCAAGTCGACGACCACCGGTCGAGGAGCCGGACTCGGTGGCCGCGCCGCGAGCCTCGGCGGAATCACCAAAATGCTCTCCAAGGCTGCTGCCATGCGAGGCCACGACCCGATCCGCCGACTGCGAAAGCGACTCGAGATGGACCGCGGCGAGCTGGAGGGCCTCGAGCAGGAGATCGAGACTCGTGTGCGGGCAGCTGTCGATGACGCGATTGCCAGCCTGCAGGAGGATCCGCGATGAGAGAGCTCGGTTTCGCCGCAGCGATCGAGGAGGCTCTCTGTCAGGCCATGGCCGAGGACGAGCGAATCGTGGTGTTCGGAGAGGACGTGCCAGGGCTGCGAATGAACCTCTACGCCCAATTCGGGGAGCGAAGAGTCCGACCGGCGCCGATCAGCGAGTCGGCCTTTCTCGGGGCGGCCGTCGGCGCCGCCATGGCCGGCCTGCGACCCGTCGTGGAGATCATGCTCATCGATTTCCTTCCGGTCGCCGCAGATGCACTGGTCAATCAGGCAGCCAAGATCGAAGCCTTTTCCGGCGGGCGGTGGCGGGTGCCAATGGTGGTTCGAGCTGCCTGCGGCGGTGGCTACGGTGATGGCGGTCAGCATGAGCAGGCTCTCTGGGCCTGGCTGGCACACATTCCCGGGCTCTCGGTCGTGGTTCCCTCGACCCCTGCCGATGCTGGCGGCCTACTGCTCGGAGCCTTTGCCGATGGTGGACCTGTGATCTACCTCGAGCACAAGCTTCTCGCCGACTACTGGCGTGACTACTTGGGATCGGGGGGGCGACCGACCGTCAGCTACGACGTCCCGCCAGCCGGTGAGAGCGGGCCCGTACCGGACACCTGGGAACCGATTCCCCTGGGTCGATCGGTAACCCGGCGCGAGGGGACCGATCTGACGATCGTCAGCGTCGGAGTCGGCGTCCACCGTTCGCTCGAGGCTGCCGAGCGCCTCGCCACAGAGCACGGCACACAAGCCGGGGTCATCGACCTGCGCAGTGTCCAACCCCTCGATCGCGGGGCGGTGTGTGAGGCCGTCGGCAGCTCCGGTCGGCTTCTGGTGGTCGACGAAGACTACCGGGACTTCGGGCTCTCGGGCGAACTGGCAGCAACTGTGCTCGAGGCCGGAGTCGATGCGAAGTTCGCAAGAGTCTGCGTCGAGAACACGATTCCGTTCGACCAGCGACGCGAGCGACACGCCCTACCGAATGTCGACCGCATTCTCTCGGCAGCGGCTACTCTGCTGGGGGCTTGATCGGCCTGACCTCGATCGGCGCGCCAGCCCGGACGCCGAGCTCGGACATCGCATTGGATGAGTGGCGGCCCAGGACCAGCCGCTCGGGATCTCTTCCCGGAATCAGGACCCACTCTCCGGCCCGAACCTCGGCGAAGCCCTCCACGACCATCGCCCGCATCTGTTGTCCCCCGACCCGCACTTCGAAGGCATCGCCACGCTCGATTCCCAGAGACTCCAGATTGGCCTCCGAGATGTTCGTCTCGAGGTTGCCGAAGGGACCGACAAACTTGCGGACAACCCCGTAGGCAACTCCCTTGTCAATCGCGCGGCATCCGGCAAATCCGCCGGCATTCGCCTGGCCCAGGCTTGATTGATGCCGGGCTCGCCGTATCGAAAGGTTCGAACCGGGCCATCGGGATCGACCAGGAATTCGAGCACGTCACCGAGCTGGTGCACGGCGAAGATCCGCTCACCGACCGGCACCATCTCGGCGCGGCCGCGGTAGAACCTGCCACCATCGCTGGAGATCTCCATCTCCGTACCGCCGCTGCGGTCGAAGACATAGCGGCCCTCGAACTGGGCGAAGCGCTCAGCCGGAATCGTCTTGGCCTCGAACTCTGGAAGATAGCCGGGCCAATCGTACTCGGCCGCTACCGCCCGGAGTACCTCGCCCAGCAACGGGTAGGCACCACCGTTGATGGCGACGACCGCTCCTTGCCCAGTCTCGGGAAATGCCACGAACAAGGCCACGAAGCCTGGCATGCCGCCGCCGTGGAGGAAATACCGACCCCGTCCCCCCTCGCGTAGTCGGAGCGACAGACCCTGGCCCTGGATCTGCGGAGAGAGCATCTCGCGGGCCAGCTCCGGCGGAAACCAACGGTCCTTGTCCCCCCTGGAGGCGAGCATCAGCTCTTGGAGTAGCCGCGCCAGGTCCGATGGTGTCGACCAGAGTCCCCCCACTGCAGCCGGAGGGAACAGGCCCTTGCCCTCGATTGGAGTCCGCTCTTTGCCTGTGTGTCCCCAGGCTGCCTGCTCGAAGTGCTTGTCGGAAAGATCTTCTGGCGAAGGAGGTACTGTACATTCCCAGGGGTTCGAACAGCTTCTTCTCCGCCAACTGGGCAAACTCGTCCCCACTGACATCCTCCAGAAGGAGCTCCACTATTGCGTACCCGGCATTCGAGTATTCGAACTGAACGCCTGGAGGCCTCACCCGGACCACCGGTGGAACAGGACGATCCGCCTTGTTCTCCACAAGTGCCAACACCCCGGGGTAATCGTCGCCCGGTTCATACACTGGCAGCGTGAACGGAGCGATTCCTGCGCCGTGACTGAGGACATGGCGCAGGAGCACGGGCTTGGCACCGCCAGCGACGGAGTCGGGGAGCTTCCACGATGACAGTCGCTCGTTGATGGGATCGTCCAGACCGAGGCGCCCTTCGGCTACCAGTCGCAGCGTCAGGAGGGCCGTGACCGGTTTGCTGATCGAGCCGAACTGGAAGAGAGTCTCCGCTGTAGCCCTGGCTTCACTACCTATCTTCACCACACCCCAGGCCTTGGCCCAGGAGATCTCGAAGTCGTCCAGCACCGCCAGGCTCACCGCCGGAGCATCATAGTGCCTCATCCGCTCCGCCAGCGTCCACACCGGCGGGGCCAGGTCCATCCGGATCAAGCTCGGCAGCAGTCCTGCCTCGACTCTCTCGATGCGAGCTTGCAAGTCACCCACTTCTGCCGCCTCTACCTCGGCACCTGGGGCCAGAGGCACAAACGCGACAACTAATAGGCTTATGGCTATCTTCGAATGAGCCACCAGACCCTCCACTCTGCTTCTATAGCTCTGCCGGCCACCGGACTTCGTGTACAGCAAAACCACTCGACGCCGACTACATCCCGCCACCCCACACGTACGAGTAGCCCACCGCAATGGCGTCGAATGCTGCGCCGATGGTCGTCCGCGCACCCCGGCTGTAGGCAATCCTCAGGGTGCTTCGGCGATTCAGGGGATGAGAATAGGTCAGGCCGGCTCGCGAGTTCTGCTGCAGGTCCAAGTTCTCCAAGCCATCGACTGTCGTGGTCCCACCAGTGTAGTAGTTGAGGTCCAGTGCCAGCCACCTTCCTGGCTTGAAGGTGTAGAGGGTGTGGAATTGGAATGAGCCGATTGGATCTTGCTCGCGGGTCATACCCCCAATGAAATTTGTGTTGTCCGTGAAGATCCAGACTCCGGCGTAGAACTCGAGGCTCCACTTACCCAGGGCCCTGGTCACGCCGATCTCCGGCTTGAAAGACCAGCGGTTGGTGCCCAAGTTGATGATCTTGCTGGAGTCGTATTGCCCCAGCGGTGCCAGGATTCGAAGGCTAGCTCCAACATTGGTCTTCGGCTTGTAGGAGGCGAACTCCTTCAATTCCATGGCTGGACCGCCATAAAGATTCACCGCCAAGCGGAACATGGGATCGCGCAGTCCCGAACGATCCACTTCCGTGAACTCGCCGATGTAGAGCCCCTCGAGATGGCCGACCGTGACAGGAAGCACGAATCCGAGATTCGCCGACCGGCCGAAGATCCCGAGGGTCCGACCCAACATCACGGTCATTGAGTTGATGGTGGCCTCGACATCCTCGGCTGGTAGCGCCGGAGTGAAGCTCACATCGCCGACCGCCAGGATGTAGCCCACCTGAAACAGGTTCACATTGATCGGCACCACCTTGTAGGCAGCCGGCTCGAGCTCCTGGCCAACCAATGGGACCGAAAGAAAGAGGAGCAGAATCGCAGCCCCTCCCAACCGTAATCGCATGCTCGGCATTGTATGCCGATCGAAGAGCGCTCGGAAGTGTGGAGGGCGAGAGCCTTTCACCTACTGCGAGGCCAACTCCGCTTCGAGCTCCTCGATGGACTTCTTGGCGAAGCCGCTGTCGGGGTTGTGGGCAAGGGCCTGGCGGAAATAGCCGAGGGCCTTCTCCGGGTCGCCTTCGAGTCGCCAGGCCTGGCCATAATTGTTGAAGAGGATCGAGCTCTCGCCCAGCTCCTCCCGGGCCAGCTCGAGGATGGCGAGCTTGGTTTCGAACCCGCTCACCGAGACGGAGTCCTGAAACTGCGTCCAGTCGAGTAGCTCGATCTCGGGATCGTTCTTCTCCACACTAGCGAGAACCAAGCGAGCCTCTTCGACATCGGTGCGGAGCAGGGTCGCAAATTCCGCTGGACTCGGAGGTGGCGGCAGCGCGGCCCGGGCCGTTCGGTTCTCGATCACGATGGCCGAATTCATCGCCCGCATATTGCCTTCGAGCAGCACCTCTCTGTTGACCTCGTTCCCCTTCAGGTAGGCATCGAACAGCAGACGTGCCTGATAGGCAATGATCCCGTAGGCGTCATCGACAAGGACACGGCGCTCCGGATCGGGCTCGCCGGTGCTGTGCACTTGGATACGGATGAGGTCGGAGGCAAAATCCCAATGCATCAGAGCCGGATAACGCAGCTCGAACACATCCGCATACAGCGCATCGCCACCTAACGACCGGACCGGCTCACGGTCGCCAACGATGGCGAGGTACCCGCCGCGTAGCCGCCGCGGTACGAAGTCGTACCTCTCCTCGACTGTAGGGATCTCAGCGTGCTCCAGGGTGCCATCGAGAGCCAGCACTGCCTGCACGTTGAAGTTGCGCATGCCCAGAATGGCGGCACTCAAAGCTCCCCAACTGAACCCAGCGGCACCGACTCGCTCGAGATTGGCTTGCCCCGTATCGTGGAGCGCATCGAGGATGAGCTCCATGTCGCGCACGCTGGCCTCGACGCCCGCCAGATCCATGGACATCTCCCTCGTCTCGGGGCCAGAAGAGCGGCTCGCTCCGACGATGTAGCCGTGGCTGGCCAGGTACTCGAAGAGAGCCGAGTTCTCGAATGGCTCGTAACTGAAACTCGGAGCGTAGACAATGACTGGGTAGGAGCCCTCGAGCGGTGCCGCATCACGATAGGCGGTCGTCGTCTCTTCGACCATTCTCCGGACTTCTCCTTGTCGGCCCCACCGAACGTCGAATGGGCAAGATAGGCATCGATACCGACGAGTAGCTCGCCTTCCATGGGGGTTTCGAATCCGGCAGCCTCGATGTAGTCGCGGTACACCATCGGCTCGCACTTGGTCTCGACGGCAGCCGGGTACCAGACCGAGATCCGGACCTGGCGGAAGTTGTTGCCGGGATGCTCGACACCTCGCCAATCGACTCGCGGCGCGACTGTGCGCCCGTAGTCGGTTACATCCAGGTTCGGAACCCGACACCGTGCGGGCCCGCTTCAAAGTCGGCCAGGGCATCTCATCGGCGTTGGCTGGGCTCCCGAGAAGCGGTGCAAGCAGCAGTGCAACAAACAGGAGAATCACTGAGGTCTCATCAAAACTCAGTCTCCATCGATCTTTTGACCCCTCGGTCGGAGTCTTGAGTGGCATCAGAACATTAGACGCAAGACCGGACCATTTGTTTTCCCTCAGTCTCGAGCGGCCCTCCACTATAACCACCCGCGCAGGTAGGCAATACCCACCCGGGTGGGTATTGTCTACAACAAACCACTGGCAGGAAACTCTATTCCTCAAGGTTTTTTTTATCTCGCGGGGGAGGCCTGACAGGTGGTTTCTGTTCAGGATATTTGGGTTGTTTGACTCAAGGTCACTTAGTGGCCAGAGGCCGCACCCGGCCATTTTCGTCTCCCTTCACCGAAGGGAAGATTGGAAGGAGACAACCATGAGAGGAGTGGGCAGATGAGCAGGAAGACCACTGACTCGGCTCTGTACGCTCCGGCGGGAGCGTCGGTTTGATCGTCCTCGCTGTCGTACTGAGCGCACTGACTGTAGCACCGGCCAAGGCCCGCCGATCTCTCGATCGGGCAGTTCCAGTTCTTCGTCGACACCACGCTGTCGTATGGCATCCGCTCCCGGCTCGACGATCCGGACCAGCGACTCATCGGCTTGCCAGCGGGGGTACCGCCTACTCGGTCAACGGGGACGACGGGAACCTGAATTTCGACAAAGGGCATCGCCAGCAACGCTGTCAAGCCCACCGCCGATATCGACCTCGCCTATAAGAACGTCGGCGCTTTCGTTCGGGCCTCTGGTTTCTACGACTTCGAGCTCAAAGGTGAATAGCGAGCCCGAACCCCTCTGACGGATCTGGCCCACGATTGGGCTGGCAACCGGTTCGAGCTTCTGGACGCTTACGCCTGGTGGCAGTTCGATCTCGGAGCGACGGGGCCAGCTTCGGGCCGGCGAGCAGGTTATGAACTGGGGTGAGAGCACCTTCATCCAGGGCGGCATCAGCTCATCAATCCGGTGGATGTGGCCGCCCTACGGGTACCCGGTGCCGAGCTCCGCGAGGCGTTTCGCCCGTCGGAACGGTCTGGGCCTCGTTCGGCCTCTCCGATACCCTGACCATCGAGGCCTTCTACCAGTACGGCTGGGACGAGACCGTCATCGATCCTCCGGGGACCTACTTCTCCACCAACGACTTCGCCGGTGGGGGGGGCCCGTTAGTGGGGTTGGGTTTCGGAACTCCTTCCATGTATGCCGCCTCCCCCTTCTTCATTCAGCCGCCTTGGACCGACCCTTTCCTGGGGTCCCCCGGGCCGCCACTATCGAGCCCGAGGACGGCGGCCAATATGGCCTGGCCCTTCGGTGGTTCCGTTCGGCGAGACCGAGCTCGGTTTCTACTTCATCAACTACCACAGCCGGCTCCCCCCCTGAACGGTATCAGCGGGTCCCTTCAGGGGCTGCTGGGGGCCGGTCCAGCTGGTGCGGCGGCTGCGGGCAACGTCTACCTCCTTCGGTGTGCCTCCGGGGGCCAGCCCCACCGTGGATGCCATTGCCGCTCAGGCGGGCCAGGCCGCAGCCACCGATTTCTATTCCTCCACGGCCCGCTACCAGGTGGTGTACCCGGAGGACATTAAACTCTACGGCTTGAGCTTCAACACCCAAATGGGAACCACGGGCATCGCCCTCCAGGGTGAAGCATCCTACAAACAGGATGCGCCGTATGCGGTGGATGACGTGGAGCTCTTCTTTGCCGCCCTGACACCGACTCAACCCGGTGTTCAAGTCTACCAGCGAGATTCCCCGGACGGCGTGGGCCTCCCGAGGACATGATCCCGGGCTACCTGATCGAGACTCGACCCAGGTGCAGGCCACGGCCACCAAGGTCTTTGGACCGGGGCTGGGCGCGGACCAGTCGCTCCTTCTGTTGGAGGCGGCGGTGTCCATGTTTCCGGTATCCGGCCAAGATGTGCTTCGCATGGAAGGTCCCGGTACCTTCACCACTGGCAACCCCTTCCAATCTATCTACGGCGCCCACCAGGGCAAGAGTTCGAGTAGGAAAGGCCTTTGCCGATGCCACGTCCTGGGGCTACCGGCTGGTTGGACGGATGGACTTCCTCGGCGCCATCGGCGCCTGGAACCTCCAGCCCCGGTTCGGCTGGCAGCATGACGTCGCCGGCGTCTCTCCGGGTCCTGGTGGGAATTTCATCGAAGGGCGCAAGGCTTTCACCCTGGGGCTGGGCTTCTACCAGTCCAAAGCTGGGAGATCGACCTGAGCTACACCATCTACGAGGGGGCCGGCCGCTACAACCTGATCAACGATCGGGACTTCATCGGCACCAGCGTGAAGTACTCGTTCTAGGGGAAGGAGTAAGGGAGACATATATAGACCAATGATCCTCTTCGTTGCGCGCTGTCCTCCCCGGTTTGCCCCGGCCCAGGCCGAGCTGTCGGCGGAGGAGATCGCCCATCTGGGGCCGATCTCACTCCCCTCGGCGCCGAGAAGGCCGGGAACGAGGACGGGTCCATTCCGGCCTGGGACGGTGGGATCACACGCCTCCCGAGGGCTACACACCCGGAGCATCACCCGGATCCGTTCGCCGGTGACGAGGTCGTTCACCATCACCGCGGCGAATATGGCCGAGTACGCCGAGAAGCTCACACCGGGCTTCCAGGCGTGTCCACCTATCCGAGCTTCAAGATGAACGTCTACCCGACGCAGCGGAGCGCCTCGTTCCCGCAGCGGATCTACGACAAGACCAAGGAGGTGGCCTCCACCGCCCACCTGGTGGAGAACGGGTACGGGGTCGAAGGTGCGATCAACGGCATCCCTTCCCGATCCCGAAGAGCGGGCTGGAGGTGATCTGGAACCACCTGCTGCGCTACCGGGGCGATGCGGCCCGCAGATCGGGCAGGCCGCTCCTACACGGGCGGCAGGTACACCCTGGTTCAGTTCTCCGACGAGTTCTACATGCTCTACAGCAACGAGGGCATGACCGAGGAGGAGCTGAGCAACAAGATCCTGTTCTTCAAGCAGGAAGTCACGGCCCCGGCCCGCCTGGCCGGCGGCATTCTCCTGGTCCACGAGACCCTGAACCAGGTCAAGGAGCACAGCAGCGCCTGGCTCTACAACCCGGGTCAGCGGCGGGTCCGCCGCGCCCCCAACGTGGCCTACGACAACCCGGGCACCGCTGCCGACGGCATGCGGACGTCGGACCAGTTCGACATGTTCAACGGCGCCGTCGACCGCTACGACTGGAAGCTGGTGGGCAAGAAGGAGATGTACGTTCCGTACAACTCCTACGAGCTGCACAGCGACATTCACGTCAAGGACATCCTGACTCCGCTGCACATCAACCCGGACTTCGCCGCTACGAGCTGCACCGGGTCTGGGTGGTGGATGCGACGCTGAAGGAAGGCGCCAGCACGTCTACAAGCGTCGGACCTTCTACGTGGACGAGGACAGCTGGCAGATCCTGGCCGTGGACCAGTACGACAACCGCGACCAGCTCTGGCGGGTCTCCGAAGGACACGTCATCAACTACTACGACGTGCCGTGTTCTGGACCACCCTGGAGGTGCACACCGACCTTCAGGCCGGGCGGTACCTCGCCATCGGTCTGGACAATGAGGTGCCGATGTACGACTTCACCATCGAACGGACCCTGGAGGATTACACTCCGGCGGCGCTGCGACGCTCCGGGGAGCGGTAGCGAATCGTTCTCACCATACGGTGGGCCAAAACGGCCCGGCCGTCGTGATTTTCAGGGGGGCGATGGACGGAGGAGGTACCTGGCCGAGCGGATGACGGCTCAGGTCCCAAAAGCTTCGCACGCCGGCGCGGTCAGATCTCTCTTTCTCCAACGGCCTCTGGCAGCACCTCACTCTCGTCTGCCGGCCCTGGCGGGGCCGGCGTCGTCGGGCAGGACGCCGACCAGGAGAGATCGAGCACTACCGGCAGCCAGCCCGCCTCGCCGCAAGTCACTCTTCCTGGATGGGCCGCCTCGGTAGGCTCGTGGTGGTGGGGGAGCGGGGTCACATCCTGGTCTCCCCCGACATGGGAAGCTCCTGGGAGCAGGCCGAGGTCCCGACCCCAGCGACCCTGACCGGCGTCTTCCTCAACGATCGACCTGGGCCGGGTCGTGGGACACGACGCAGTGATCCTCCGAACCGCGGACGGCGGTGTCATCTTGGAGACGTCCACTGCGCCCCGGAGGAGGAGCGCCCGTTGATGGATGTGTTTTTCTTCGATGCTGACACGGCTTCGCATCGGGGCCTACGGGCTTCTACCCACTTCCTGGAGGCACGACAGGAGGGAACTGTCGGATCCTATCGGCGAATACGACTATCATCTGCACCATCCGTCTCGATCCAGCACCGGGAAGCTCTACATGGCAGCCGAGGCGGGGATGATCTACCGGTCCGACGACGACGGCGCCAGCTGGCTGGAGCGCCGTGCCTACGGGGGTCCTTCTTCTCCGCGCTGCCGTTGACGACGACTCGGTGCTGGTTTTTGGGCTTCGTGGGCATCTCTTTCGGAGCGACGATTCCGGAGAGACCTGGGCGAGGTCGACACCGGTACCGTGGCCATGCTCACCGACGGAGCTCGTCTCGAGGATGGCACCATCGTCGTCATTGGTCTGGGCGGAGCGAGCTCGTTTCATCCGACGCTGGACTGACCTTCGACTGCGACAGCAACCCAGTCGGCGGGGGATCTCGGCGCTGGTGGAGACGGCGAGGACAGCCACTGTTGGTGGGCGAGTTCGGCGTCAAGCAGCAGCCAGAGCTCACGGCCTGGCGAAGTGAGCGGAAAGGACTTCGCGATGATCTCCCGGCTCGAGAACCTGATCTTTGGCAACCGTCGCCTGGTGTTGGGCATCTTTGCCGTGCTGACCGTCTTCATGGCGTATCACGCCAGTCATCTGAAAATCGACGCGGGTTTCGCGAAGCTCCTGCCCCTGAAGCACGAGTATATGCAGACCTACGTTGAGTATCGCGAGGCGTTCGGCGGCGCCAATCGGGTCGTCATCGCCATCAAGGCGAGAGAAGGGGACATCTTCACACCGAAGTTCTTCGAGGTGCTGCAAGAGGTCACCGATGACGTCTTCTTCATTCCCGGCGTCGACCGGACACGGGTGATGTCCCTCTTCACGCCCAATGTCCGCTTCACGGAAGTAGTGGAGGATGGCATTTCAGGTGGCAACGTCATTCCTGACGACTTCGCAATGACCGAGAAGGGATCGCCAAGGTCCGCGAAAACCTCCTCAAATCGGCCTATGTCGGCCGCCTCGTGGCCAACGATTTCAGCTCCGCCTTGTCGTCGCGCCGCTCCTGGAGATCGATCCCACCACCGGCGAGCGCCTCGACTACCTGTACGTGGCCGACCAGTTGGAGGAGGTCCGCCAGAAATACAGCAACCACGATGTGGGAGTCGAGTTCGACTATCACATCATCGGCTTTGCCAAGGTCATCGGTGACATCGCCGCCGGAGTAGCACGAGTCGTGCTGTTCTTTCTGGTGGCCTTCTTCATCACGGTTGTTTTCGTCTACCTCTACTCCCAGAGCGCCAAGCTCACCCTGATCGTCGTCGGCTGCTCGCTGATCGCGGTGATCTGGCAGTTGGGTCTGCTGCCGATGCTCGGATTCGGCATCGACCCGATGTCGATCCTCGTGCCGTTCCTGATCTTCGCCATCGGGGTGAGTCACGGCGTGCAGATGGTGAGCGCCTTCCGAGCCGAGGTCTACGAGGGTGCGAACAGCCTGGAAGCGGCCCAGATCGGCTTCCGCAGGTTGATCGTTCCGGGAAGCATCGCCCTGTTGAGCGACACCATCGGCTTCATCACCATCATGCTGATCAAGATCCGCATGATCCAGGAGATGGCCATCACCGCCAGCCTCGGCGTGGCCGTGATCATCCTCACCGACCTGATCCTGGTACCGGTGCTCCTGTCCTACGTCAAGCTCGACGAGAAATACGAGGCCAGGCTGCGGAAGCGGGCCGACAAATTGGATCATCTCTGGACAGCCCTGGCCCGGGTCACGGTGCCCCGCAACGCCGCAATCATCGTCTTGTGGCGGCTGTCCTCTTCGCAGTCGGCGGCTGGAAGGCAACCCAGATCAAGATCGGCGACCTGCATCCCGGCGTGCCGGAGCTGCGAGCCGACTCCCAATACAACATCGACACCGAGGTGATCACCAAACACTTCTCCATCGGCGTGGACGTCATTACTGTCATTGTGGAGTCCGAGCCCGAGGCCTGCACCCGGCACGACATCATGACCACCATCGACCGCTTCGAATGGCACATGCGTAACGTGCCTGGCGTGCAGTCGGTGCTTGGCATCGGCACTGTGGCCAAGATCATCAACGCCGGTTGGAACGAGGGCAGCCTCAAGTGGCGAATCCTGCCCCGCAACCCGTCGACCATGGCCCAGGCGGTGACCTATATCGACACCAGCACGGGGCTGCTCAACTCCGACTGCAGTGTGATGCCGGTCTACATCTACTCGCAGGACCACAAGGCCGAGACCATCGAAGGGATCGTCTCAGCGGTCAAGGCATACCGGGCGCTGCACGGCTCCGATGAGATCCGGTTCCGGCTCGCCACGGGCAATGTTGGCGTCATGGCGGCCACCAATGAGACCGTCTCCGCGGCTCAATTTCCGATGCTGATGTGGATCTTCGCGGCCATCATCGTGCTGTGCCTGATCACTTTCCGGTCGCTCCGCGCCACCCTCTGCATCGTTATCCCGCTCGCTCTGGTATCGATCCTCGCCTATGCCCTGATGTCGACACTCGAGATCGGACTCAAGATCTCCACCTTGCCGGTAGTCGCTCTCGGCGTTGGAATCGGTGTCGACTACGGGATCTACATCTACGCTCGTCTGCGCAGCATCCTGGCCCAGGGCACCCCTTTGCAGGGGGCCTACCGCGAAACGCTGAAGCTGACGGGCAGCGGGGTGATCTTCACTGGCTTCACGCTGGCGGTTGGAGTGGCCACCTGGATCTTCTCGCCGTTGAAGTTCCAGGCTGATATGGGCATCCTGTTGACGTTCATGTTCCTGCTCAACATGCTTGGCGCAATCGTTCTCCTACCTGCCCTGGCCTACTGGCTGCACCCGAAGGCATGAGGATCGACTCGACCTGATCAGGAGAGGGGCAAGCCCCTTCCCCACATCAACTGCCAGCCGTGGGAGAAGTCCTGACCCACCAGTTCACTAGCGAGGGAAATCATGCATCGATTCATGTCGATCGTACTGCTGGTTCTGATTGCTGTCACACCTGTCATCGCCTCCGATGATGAACCCGCCTCCCGGTCGCTGGGTGACGATCCGCGCGTTGCCGATGCGGTCGCTGCCTGGGAAGCCTGGGTCGAGTACCAGCTGGGCATCAGCCGCGTGCCGGCCGCATCGATCGGCGTCGTCCTCGATCAAGAACTGTTGACAGCACGCGGCTTCGGACTGGCGAACCCCGACACCGGCACGCCAGCCACTGCAGAGACCATCTACAGCATCTGCTCGATCTCGAAGCTCTTCACCTCGGTCGCCTTCATGCAGCTGCGCGACCAGGATCGAGTTCGCCTCGATGCTCCGGTCTCCGAGTATCTGAGTTGGTTCACGCTCCAGGACGCTCATCCCAACGACGAGGCCATTACAGTTCGTCGACTGCTGAGTCACTCCTCGGGCCTGCCGCGAGAATCGGACTTCCCCTACTGGTCGGATCCCGATTTCGTCTTTCCAACCCACGACCAGATCGTCCAGCAGCTGTCCAACCAATCGACGCTCTACCCATCCTCGCGCTACTTCCAGTATTCGAACCTGGGGCTTACCCTGGTGGGCGAAATCGTGGCGGAGGTGTCCGGCCAGGCCTACCACGACCGGATTCAGTCCCAGATTCTCGATCCCCTGGAGATGGAAGACACCTTCACCGACATCCCCGAGGCTGAATGGGGTGAACGTATGGCGGTGGGGCACAGCTATCTGCAACGGGACGGCTCGCGCCGCCGCCTACCCATGTTCCAGACCCACGGTATCGCGCCAGCGGCCGGCTTCGCCTCGACCGTCCCGGACCTCGCCAGCTTCGCGTCGTGGCAGTTTCGGCTTTTGGGGAGCGACACCCAGGAAATCCTCCGCTCCTCCACTTTGCGTGAGATGCAACGCGTCCAGTGGATGGACCCCGACTGGGAAACGAAACGCGGCCTCGGCTTCGGCACCTGGAAGAGCAACGGCCACGTCTTCGTTGGCCACAGCGGTGGGTGCCCCGGTTACTACAGCCAGTTCCTACTCGTGCCCAAGAACAAGCTGGGCGTCATCGTCCTGGCCAGTGCCATCGGCACGCCCGTGACCTTCTACGCCGAGAAAGCGGCGGACCTCATCGTTCCAGCGATCGAGGCCGCAACAGAAAGTCCCGACGACATACCCGATTGGGACCCGGATCTGGCCCGCTATGTTGGCGTCTACGACTCCGCCTGGGGCCAGACTGCGATCCTGCGATGGAAAGATGGGCTCGCCGTCCTCGGATTGGGAACCCGCGACCCAAAGAAGAGCCTCTTCGAGCTCGAGAAGGTCGGTGATCACACCTTCCGCCGAGTGCGCAAAGACGACAAATCCCTGGGCGAGGAGTTCTTCTTCGAAGTCGACGACGCCGGCAACGTCACCCGATTTCTGCAGCACAGCAACTGGGAAACGAAAGTGCGGTGACGGGTTGAGGTGGCCGGCGCCCCTCGCCGGCCGTTGAGGCTCTGGGGGTTGAAGCCGACCTGCGCTGCGCGAGGTCGTTCCTTGAGGTCTTGGGGGCCTGAATCGTATGGCGCAACAGGCCACGCCCGAGCTGTCCCCCGTGTCCTGGGCGTCCGGCTGGAGACCTCGTTCGCGGCCTTGCACCGTTTGTTGATTCCAGAGCAACAAGAGCACCAGAGACTCCGGCACGGTGACGTGCCCTACGCCCCGCCCTTAAGTCCGAATAGCCCACGCCGTCCCCCAGGCGAACCACCCGGACGGACCTCATCGAAATCGTGGCCCAGAACGGACGAAACGCGGGCTAGTTATTTGCGCTGAAGGCCGAAAGGTGGCAGATGGCGCCGTCGTACCAGAGGGCGGAGCCAGACAAGGCGCCGTTGACCAACTCCATCTCGAAGCCGAGCTGGGGTTGCTTGTCCGCCGGTGCCAGGTGTTCTTCGACGGCTCCCAGGAACTCCTCTGCTACCTTTCTTGGAGTCCTCTTCTTGTGCTGTCGCTCGCGGGTAGATTCCACAAAGTAGGCATCCGACATCCGCCGCCAGAGCTTGTGCAGGGTCTCCGGCGCATCGAACAGATCCAGCCCAACTACCTCATCACCGCGAGCTGCCAGGAATCCGCAGGCCTCCTTGGGCAGCTCGATTCGCTCTCGGTACTCGCACGCGGCCCTCAGCACCCTCGAAGCTCATCGCCAGGTCTCGAGTCGAAGCCGGTATGTCGCAGTCCTCGAGATGTTCGTTGATCTCATTCCAGACAGCACCCTGATCACTCCTCGCCTCTCCCGTCTTACTCCGGTAGAACTGGGCGCTTCGCACCTTGAGCTCACGCAGCTTGGGATGTGCCCACGCCTTGGCCTCGAAGTGGCGTGATTTTCGGCTCCACCGCCCAGCCTCGACACAGCTCACCGGCATCGACATCTGGGTCTTCGCGGCAACAAGTAGCGTCAGATTGACGGTGCGATTCTGCTTGGCGCCGATCAGGATCTCTCCTTCGGGAATCAGAACGGCATCGCGCCGTCATTTCGTACCGCCAGCAGCGGCACCTCTCCCGAATCGCTCATCTCCTCCACCATCGCCTGCTTCGCTTCGATGGCGTCGGCGAGCAGCTGGTAACGGCCCTTCTTGCCATCGCTGCTGCATCGTCTCCCCAACTAGGCGGCGGTTCGTGGCTCTGCGATCGCTTCGTCACCCCTCCAGTAGAGCGGAAAAACCGTCAGATTCTTGCTGTGCATCCCCGCTCCGATCGTCACCGTCCGAAGCCACTGCTTCGCCGACCCAACTGTGCCCACCATGCCTTGCGCTTCCATGGGACCTCCTCTCCGGCCTCTCGACCCGTCATAGGTGCCAGGCACGCCTCGGATTGCCAACGAAAAAAGGGTGGCACCTTCCAGCCTCGAGCCCATGGTGCACCAAACGTGTGTCAGGTTCCGTCAGTACTCCCCTGGTTCATGCAACCCAAGAGCCTGCGCTAGACTAGGCCGCACAATGGCACTGGCAGCAGGTACACGACTGGGACCCTACGAGGTTCTCGACTCCCTCGGTGCGGGCGGCATGGGCGAGGTCTATCGGGCCCGCGATACCCGTCTGGGGCGTGAAGTCGCGGTCAAAGTGCTGCCTGCCAAGGTGGCTCAGGAGCCAAGGGCGCTCGAGCGATTCGAGCTCGAGGCGAGGGCGGTCGCGGCTCTCGCCCATCCCAACATCCTGGCGCTCTACGACATCGGCAACGAAGAGGGTCTTGGGTATGCCGTCACCGAGCTACTGGAAGGCCAGACTCTCCGAGAGCGGCTCGAGTCCGACAGCTTGACCACCAGCAGAGCGCTCGGCCTTGCTGTCGAGATTGCGCACGGGCTGGCCGCGGCCCACGACAAGGGCATCGTGCACCGAGACCTCAAGCCCGAGAACATCTTCGTCACTCGGGACGGTCGCGCCAAGATCCTCGATTTCGGATTGGCGAAGTGGAGCGACCGTCGAGCATCAACTGGCGATGGCGCGACGCTTGCGACACTCACCCAGCACACCCAACCCGGTTCGGTCATGGGAACGATAGGGTACATGTCTCCCGAGCAGGCCCGGGGGCACGAATCCGACCACCGCTCCGACATCTTCTCTTTCGGCACCCTCCTCCACGAGATGCTTTACGGAACCCGGGCCTTTCCCGGCGATTCCTCGGCGGACATTCTCAGTGCGATCCTGCGTGAGGATCCGGCAATGCCCCCGAGCTCGAACTCCTCGGTGCCGCAGGTCCTGGAGAGCATCGTCCGCCGGTGCCTGGAAAAGGACGTCGGTGAGCGTTTTCAATCGGTGCGAGATCTGTCGTTCGCTTTGGAGGCCATCTCGGACAGCCGGCCGGACGAGCCCTCGGCATCCCCGCCGCCAACGGAGCCGATAGGTGGGGTTGACGTCGCACCTTCCATCGCCGTCCTACCCTTCCGCGATTTGAGCCCCAAGCGGGACCAGGAGTATTTCTGTGAAGGCATGGCCGAGGAGATCCTCAATGCCATGACCCAGATCGGAGGTCTACGGGTCGCCTCCCGCAGCTCGGCGTTCCATTTCAAGGATCAGGCCCACGACACCCGGCATGTCGGGCAGGCTCTCAACGTCACGATGCTCCTCGATGGCAGCGTCAAGACCGCTGGCGACCAATTGCGCGTCACCGCCCAACTCATCAACGTCGAGGACGGATTCAACATCTGGTCGGAACGCTACGACCGCAACATGAAGGACGTCTTCGCCGTCCAGGACGAGATCTCCGAGAGCATCGCCGAGGTCCTCCGGGGACAGGTAGGTGGTGCGGCCGATACCAAGCCCAGCAAGCGTCAAACCCACAACCTCGAGGCCTATCATCTGTATCTCAAGGGACAACACAACTGGTACCGGCGTGAGGTTGGCTCGCTCGAGAAGGCCGCGGCCTTCTTCGAGCAGGCGACCCGGAAGGATCCCTCCTACACCCTTGCCTACGCCGGACTGGCCAACGCGTACAGCAGCCTGGGTTTCTACGGACTCGATCCAGGCGTCGCACTCGCCAAGGCGCAGGCCGCCATCGACCGCGCAACCGAGCTCGAGCCCGACCTAGCCGAGCTTCACGCCGCCAGGGCGCTCATCCAGCTCTGGCTCGAGTGGGACTTCGAAAGGGCCGAGTCGAGCCTCCAACGCTCGATCGAGGTCAATGCCGAAGCGGCGCTGGCCAGGTGCTGGTACAGCTTCCTGCTCAGCTTTGCCCATCGATACGACGAGGCCGTGTCGATGATTACAGAGGCACTCGAAATCGATCCACTCTCACCCTATGCCAACACCTGCTTGGGCCTGGCACACTTCGTGGCCGGCAAGAACGAGGAGGCCCTGCCGGCGCTCGGTCGAGCCCTCGAGATGGAGAGCGATTTCCTCTTCACCCATTGGGTTCTCGGCGGCGCCTACTCGAAGAGCGGTCGGCACGACGAAGCCATCGCGACGATGGAGCGGGCGACTTCTCTATCGGGGAGAGGCTCCTACTACCTGGGATGGTTGGCCTATACCTATGGTGCCGCCGGGGAGCGTGGCCTTGCCGAAGAGATTCTCGCCGAGCTCGAGGCGCGAGCCGCGGGTCAGTACGTCTCGGCCATGTTCTTCGCCTGGGGTCACGCCGGCCTGGGCGATAAGGAGGCCGCGCTCGGCTGGCTGGAGAAGGCCTACGACGAGCGCAACCCGCTGATCTCGTTCCTCAACTGGCCGCTCCTCGACAACCTGCGCTCCGAGCCCAGGTTCAAAGCGCTGCTGGAAAAGGCGAACATCCCACACATCGATCGAGCAGGGTGAGTTCCCGGACCAGGTGTCTGGCGCGGTTCCCAGCGCCAGCGAATCCAAAATCCAACGACAAGTCAGCCTGGTTCAGCCCTGGTAGCGCTCAACGAGCTCAGAAAAGCGCGGGTCTTCCCGAAGGGCCGCGAAGTAGGGGCTGGCGTTGAGATTTGCGAAGTCACGGTAGTCGAGCTCGAGCGTCCTCTCCAGAGACTGCAAGGCCTCGTCGAGCTCGCCCTTTCCGGCGAAGGCCGCAGTCTCATAGTAGGCAACGATGGCCGTGTCCTTCAGGCCACCCTTCTCGATCTCGGCCAACGCAGCGTCCCACTCTCCGAGAGCCAAATGGACCTGGGCCAGCCCCAAGTGCCCAGAGCTGAATCTGGGATTCTGCTCGAGAGACGTCTCGAAGGCCTGTCGCGCCTCTTCGTACTTCCCCTGGGCGATTAGACCGCGGCCCAGGTGATAGTAGGCACCGGGGAAGATCGGCTGCAGGCGAACCGCCTCGCGTGCCGCCTGGACCGCTCCATCTCCATCGGGCGGCGTCTCGTATGCCAGTGCCCAGGAGAGATTGTCCCAGAAACGGGCTTCCTTGGGATCTAGCCGCACGGCCTCTCGGAGCAGTCGCGACGCCCGCTCGTAGTCGAAGCGGTTGCCCGCGATGAGTCCGAGGGCATGGCTGGCATCCGGCATCGTGGGATCGAGCTCCACAGCCCTTTCCGCCAGCCTCTCGGCATGCTGGATACGGTCTTCGGTGGTGTCGAAGTTTCGATAGATGTCGGACTCGACGAAGGCCCAGCCTGCCATGGCGGCGGCAAAGTCAGGGTCCTGCTCCAGGGCCAGAGCGAAGTGCTCCGCCGCCTGCTGCAGGCTCTCTCGATCGCCCCAACTGCGCGACAGTGACATTCCTCTGAGAAAGGCGTCATAAGCCGCCACGTTGTCGGTCAAATGGCGTTGCACGTCGCGCTGTTCTTCGGGGCTGAGCTCGAGATCCAATCGCTCGGCGATCTTGAGCGCGGTCTTCTCCTGCATGGCGAAGACGTCCTCGAGGTTACCGTCGAAATCCTCCGACCAGAGATTGCGCCCGGTCGAACCGTCGACCAGTTGCGCCGAGACCCGAACCTGATCGCCGGCGCGTCGAACGCTCCCGTCGAGGAGATACTGCACGCCCAGATCTCGACCGATCTGCTGCACATCGCGGGCGGTATCGGTGAACGCTGCAACTGAGCTACGGGAGGCGACCTCCAACCCATCGATGCGGGAGAGCTTGCTGATGATCTCCTCGGTGATGCCGGCGCTGAAGTAGGCGTTGTCTTCGTCGGCGCTCAGATTGTGGAAAGGCAGGACAGCCACCGAGGGTATCTCTGCGACGGCAACCACTTCGGGGGCCGCCGGCTCCACGGCGCTCTCGCGAAACGGCCCCGCAAGGAAGACCACAGCGGCCACCAAGATAGCCAGTGCTGCACCCCAGATCCATGCTGGGATCTTCTTGCTCTCGCCTTTTTGCTCGACCGGTGCAGCCGCCTGGCTCTCACCCGTGGTTTGGAGATCGCGCAGCTCAGCCACCAGGTCGCGTGTGTCGTTGTATCGAGCGTCCGGCTGTTTCTGCAGACAACGTCGAACGACCCTCTCGAGATCCGGTGGCAATCCCTGGCGCACAACCGAAATCGATTCCGGCTCGGTCTCGAGGATCTTGGCCAGGGTCGAGGTCGAAGTGTCACCGCGGAACGGTAGCTGACCTGTCGTCATCTGGTAGAGCAGGACTCCGAACGAGAAGATGTCCGATCGTGAATCCACGTCTCTTCCCGCGGCCTGCTCCGGAGACATGTAGGAAACCGTGCCGAGAATCGTCCCTTGCTGCGTCATCTCGGCCGATATGGGCTGGGCTAGGGTCTCGTCTCCTTCCCCACCCAGCAGCGCCGTCTGCGGCTTGGCGAGGCCGAAGTCGAGGATCTTGACCTGCCCGTCTCCAGTCAGCATGACGTTGCCTGGCTTCAGATCCCGGTGCACGATTCCACCGGCGTGGGCCGCCGCCATGGCTTCAGCGATCTGAGTCGCGATCCGGAGGAGCTCAGACAGAGCCAGTTGCCTCTCGCTCAGACGCTTCTCGAGACTCGATCCCTCGATGAGCTCCATGGCGATGAAGGGCACCCGGTCGACTTCGCCGACCTCGTATATCGTGCAGATGTTGGGGTGATTGAGGGCCGCCGCCGTGCGTGCCTCTCGCATGAATCGGGCCCGCATGTCCTCGCGGGCCAGCGTCTCGTCCGAGAGCACCTTCAAAGCAACAGGTCGATGCAGATCGGTGTCCTCTGCTCCCCAAACCACACCCATCCCGCCTTCACCGAGCTTGGAGGTAATTCGAAAGTGCGAAAGTGTCGAGCCAATCATCCGCCTGATCCCTTCCAACGTAGGTAACAGGATGCGCGCCACAGGATACCGCACTAGCTCCCGTGCAACAGCAGGCCCCGTTGCCACATTCGAAAAGTGCTAGCCTTGCCCACCCAACAAACAAGGAGGTTCCCATGACGATAGCCCAAGCCCTACTGCCCGAGTTCGACCACGAGATGGCCAACACCCGCAAGGCCCTGGAACGGATCCCCAACGACAAGCTCGATTGGCGACCGCATGAGAAGTCGTTCGATCTGCGCGGCATGCTGACGCACATGGCCAACATGCCGAAGTGGTCCGTGATGACCATCAACGAGTCCAGCTTCGACATGGCGCCGGAGGGCGAGGAGCCGATCAAGGAAGAACCGGTGGAGACGGTCGAGGGTGCCCTCGAGATGTTCGACGCCAACGTTGCGGCGGCTCGCGAAGCCATCGCCAACGCCAGCGATGAAACCCTCATGGCCTCCTGGTCCCTGCTCAAGGCCGGCGAGGAGGTCCTGACGTTTCCGAAGGTAGCCGTCCTCCGCAGCTTCATCATGAATCACATGATTCATCATCGCGGTCAGCTGACGGTGTATCTGCGCCTCAACGACCTGCCGCTGCCGGCGCTCTACGGTCCCTCTGCCGACGAGGACGAGTGACCTTCCGACGCTGCGCGCCCGATAGAACCGATCTTCTCTAATCCGTTCCCGGGTCGGCCTGGAGCTGGCGTTGATAGTCGGCCTCGTCGTAACTACCCTGTGAATCCTGGATCAGGCCGTCTTCACCGATCAGCCAGGCTTCGTAGCCGCTGAAACGGACCCGGTTGCCCGTGCCTCCGGGTCCGGTGTTGGTGCCCTCGAAGGTCCAGTGGAAGTGGATCCGCCCATCGCGTTCCTCTAGCTTGTCGAACAGCAGCACGTGGTCTGGGAAGCCCGTCATGTACCCTCGGACCACCTCGGTGATGGACTCTCGCCCTGTCGCCGGCTCACCACCGTTGACGGTCAAAGAGCCATCGTCAGAGAAAAACACCGCCACGGCGGCCGGATCCTGGCTGCACCACGCAGCCGTGTAGCGTTCTGCGAAATCGTTCATAGCAAGAAGCTCCCTACCGGCTGCGATGCTGCCGGCAACCACGCAGACCAGCGCGACCGCGACAACGAGACTCGACCGGCTCACTGCCCGACTAGGTGAGAATTCCAGCCTTCGCCTGCTGCTTGGAGTACCAGACCAGAAAGATCGACACGACGAAGATGACCACAGTCATGATGATCCCTGTCGTGCCGTTGATCTCGAGCCCATTCGACAGGAAAAGCGTGTAGATCGAGCTGATGGCGAGACCGGCCAGGGAGATGGCGAACGCCATGACCGACCACTTGCGGCGCAGGAGGAGTCCCACCGTGCCGACGAGGCCGATCCAAACGGCGATGGCCCAGCCCGACACGGCCCAGGCGGGTATGCCGTAGAAGTACTCCAGCTGTTCCTCGGAGAAGTTGCCCATGTAGGACTCCAGCTTCAGCTGGGTGGCCAGATAGTCGAAGGCGCCCATGAAGTTCCATAGCAAGGCCAGTACGCCAACGATCCACAGGTGCATCGGTGCTTTGGGGCGAGTCCCAGTCCCAATCCCATCGGCAGCAGTCATACCGCTCCTCCTTCCATTCCTTCGGTTCTTAGAACTGGCGCAACTTTAGCACGCAGGGCCCAGCCCCGGCCCTTCAAGCACGGCCCCGAAAGAAGGCGGCCTCTAAGGCCGTTCGAGGTCCGCGGTCCAGCCCATAACGAGGGTCATGGGATTCATCTTGGCACCCTGCCCCTCCTCTTCGAGGACTTGCGAAATCAAGATTCGCTGACCGTCGGGAGAAGGGTCGAAGTCGAAACCGAGAGTCTGGAGCCTGAAGTCGGCGATCTTCCGAATAGGGCCTATCCGAAACGTCTCGCTCGAGCCGTCGACCTCAGCAATCCGCAGCTCACCCGTGGGGCCCATCAGGAAGAGGTCCTCGTCGCTTCCCCAGCGTGCGTACCCGGTTTCCTGCGTGGAGACCTGCCACTTTCTGCCACCTTCAGGAAAGGCGGTGACATAGATCTCGTTGTGTCCCGATTCGTTGCTGGAGTAGGCGAGCCATCGACCATTGGGTGAGATTACTGGGACTCTCTGGGAGAAGTTGGAGGCCTGAATCGCCATTGGCTCGCCGCCTTCTTCGAGATCGAGGGCGAACAGGTTGGACTCCCCACCGGAGCCCCACGATTCGTAGAACAGATACCGTCCATCCCCGCTCCAGGAGGCCGGGTACTTCTGCGTGTCGTCGTCGTAGAGCAGCTCCGCTTCACCTCCACCTGTGACCGACTTGACGTAGAGGTCCCCGGTGCCGCTGCGCTCAGAGCTGAACGCGATCCGGGCTCCGTCCGGCGACCAAACACCGATCCAATCCTGAGCCGGATCGAAGGTGAACCGCGTCTTGAGCTGCCGTTCCAGGTCCACCAGCCAGAGGTCCCGATTGGAGCTCCCTGGATCCCTCTTGTTGACCACCGCCGTAGTTCCATCCGGCGAGATGCTCACTTCGGCGTAGGGGTCCGGAGTTCCTACCTCACCCAGCATCTGGCCCGAGCGATCGAACCACTGCAGTTGCGAGTTCACGTCTTCGCGCGGTGTGCCGGTCTGGTAGGCGAGAACTCCGTTCTCGCTAGCTGAAAAGACTCCCAGCAAGGCTCCCTGGTCGCCCCAGACCTCCTCGGCGATTGGAAAGGCATCCCCCGTGAGCTCGAGTTGACTGGCATCGAAAGGCCGCGCCATCAGGGTTCGCTCGTACACGTAGAGGAGATGTCCGGCTGCGAACTCGACGTTGGAGGAGCCGGGCATCAACTCCCGGGACTCGCCTGACAGCGAACCGATCATCAACCGGCTGTTTTCACTCGAACCTCCAAAACCGACACGGGCGGCGTAGAGGAAATGCTCCCCATCCGGTAGAAACCGCGGATGCCGGTGGCTGTCTTCACCCTTCTCAGGGTCGACCGAGGTGACATCCGTAGGCTCACCTCCGGCGGACGACACACTCTGCAGGTTTGTGGTGTGGGCTGGCGCGAAGACGATGATCCCATCTGCGTTCCAACTGCCTCCCTTGCCGTTGGGAGCATCGCAGAGGCTCATCGCTGGACCGCCGGCGACTTCGATCTTCTTGAGCTTGCCTTGAGCGAAGAAACCGATGTGGCGATTGTCAGGTGACCAGAACGGATACATGGCCCCCTCGGTTCCAGCCAGCGGGCGAGCCTCGAGGTCGTCGAGGTCACGCACCCAAAGGCTCTTGATCTCTTCCTCCTGCACCCCGAAAACCAGAGTACGGCCATCCGGAGAGACGGCCACAGGGGCAGGATAGTCGGTGGCCAGGTCGTAATCCCCTCCAGTCGGGGCCGGGATGAAGGCGCGGGTGATCTGCTGCGGTTCCGATTGACTGGCACGCCACAGCGCAAAGCCCAGACCCATTGTCAGCAATGCCAGTGCCGCGACGCCAACCTTCCACAGCAGGCTGGTCTTGGAAGATGCTGCCACAACCTCGGGCTCGGCGTGCAGACTTTCTGGATTGGCCAGCATCTCCTCGAGCTCCAACCGCGCATCGCCAATGTCACGTAAGCGCTGCTCCTGGTCTTTCTCGAGGCAGCGGCGTAGCAGGCGAGTCACTGCTTTTGGAGTACCGGCCGGTAGCCTCTCCCACTCTGGCTCTCGCGCTACGACCGCAGCGATCATGTCGGTGATCGTGTCGCCGCCGAAGGCCTTGCGCCCGGTCAGGGTCTCGAGCAGCACGGCGCCGAAGGCCCAGATGTCCGATCGCTTGTCGACCGGCTTGCCGCGCGCCTGCTCCGGGCTCATGTAGGCCGCGGTACCGAGCAGCACGCCGACCTCGGTCATCCCTTGCGTAAGGGTTGGCGAACGGCTGATCAGCGGAGCGCTGCCCGAGGTCTCTTCTACGTCCCAGGCCTTGGCCAGACCGAAATCCAGCACCTTGACGCTTCCATTCTGGGTCAGCATGACGTTGGCCGGTTTCAGGTCACGATGAATGACCCCCTTGTCGTGGGCCGACTCCAAGGCCAGGGCCACCTGCTGCCCGACCTGCATCGCCTTCTCGAGACCGAGAGGGCCCCGCGCCAGGATCTCGGCGAGGGATTCGCCTTCGATGAGCTCCAGGACGAGAAAGTGGATCGGGAGACCTGGGTCTTGGGCCTTGGGTCCTGGGCTCGCCCCCTCCCGGGCGCCCGGAAGGGGCGCCCCTACATCGGCATCGGTCTCTGTAGGAGCGGGGCTTGCCCCCGCCTGTCCGGCAGATTCAAGGGAATAGATCGCGCCGATGTTGGGGTGGTTGAGGGCCGCGAGGAGCTTGGCTTCACGCTCGAAACGAGCCATGCGCTCGGCGTCACCGGCCACCAACTCTGGTAGCACCTTGATCGCCACTTCCCGACCCAACTTGCTGTCTTCAGCTCGATAGACCTCACCCATGCCACCCTCACCGAGCTTGCCGGTGATCTTGAAATGCGCCAATGTCGTTCCGATCATGCGTGACTCCTCTTGAAACGGCCGTCATGCCGACGGACCGCCGTGGCGACCGAACCTCTTGCGTCGCTGTCGCAGAATTTGAGGCATTCTACTCCAACGCAGGCTGCAACGATGGTCGCCTCGGAGTGAAGTACAATCCAGTAGCACCGCCAAGAGCGACGAAACGACAACGGGGCGAGCTGAATTTTCGATGATCGGACTCGAGAGAACCCGGCCGCTTGGAGCGGAATACCAATGATCGGCACCACCCTTTCTCACTACAAGATCACCGCTACGCTGGGAATCGGCGGAATGGGTGAGGTCTACCATGCCGAGGACACGAAGCTCGGGCGTCGGGTAGCTCTGAAGATTCTGCCTACCGCCATGGCGGCGAACCCCGAGCGTCTGGAGCGTTTTCAGCGCGAGGCCAAGGTGGTCGCCTCGCTCAACCACCCGAACATCGTCACCATCCACTCGGTCGAGGAGGCCGATGGCCTGCAGTTCCTGACCATGGAACTGGTCGAAGGCAACGATCTCGAACGCCTGCTGCCGGACGATGGCTTTGCGCTCTCCAAGATCTTCGAGATCGCGGTGCCGCTCACCGATGCCCTGGCAACAGCGCACGAGAGAGGCGTCGTCCACCGCGACCTCAAGCCGGCCAACATCATGCTGACCAAGGAGGGGCGCGTAAAAGTCCTCGACTTCGGTCTGGCCAAGCTGGGCCTCGACAGCGCGATTCTCCCGGGCGACCACGATGAGACCGCACTGGCGCCAGCCTCATCGACCCTGACCGGCGATGGCACGATCCTGGGTACCGCTCCATACATGCCTCCAGAGCAGCTCGAGGGCCTGCCGGTGGATCATCGTGCTGACATCTTCTCGGTTGGCGTACTGCTCTACGAGCTTGCGACCGGTCGTCGTCCCTTCGAGGGTGCCAGCTCGATCGCCCTGGCCTCGAGCATTCTGCGCGACACGCCACCGCCGGTCTCCGAGATCAAACGCGATCTACCACGCCATTTCGGAAGGATCGTCGAAACCTGTCTCGAAAAGGACCCCGAGCGGCGATATCAATCGGCCAAGGAGCTCCGCAACGCGCTGCAAAGCCTGCAGCGAGAGACGGAAAGCGGCTTGTCCAGCAGCTACCACAGCGGCATCGGGGCTCCTCCCGCGCCCGCGAAGCAAGCACCTGCCCGACACTCCCTGAAGCTCGGCCTCATCGCCGCGGCGATCGTCGTCGCGATGGTGGCAGCCTTCTTCATTCTGCGCCGAGAGGGTCCCCAGCGCGAGACCACCGTCGAGGCGTCGTCCCGGCCAGTCGCCGGCGCGCAGGCGCAGCTGCTGCTCGAGCAGAGCCGCGGCTACTCGCGAGAGGGCGCCACCCTTCCGAAGCTGAAGCTGGCCGAGCAGACACTACGCCGGGCCCTCGAGCTCGAGCCAGGCAATGCCTATCTACAGTCCGAGCTCGCATTGCTGCTGGCCGGGATGCAGGAAGAGTACCCACAGGACGAGCGGGGACAGGAGGCTCTCGACCTGGCAGCAGCGGCGCTCGCCGCCGACCCCGGCATGACCAATGCCTGGCTCGCAAAGGGCGAGCTCAGTCTTCTCGAAGGCGATAGTGAAGCCACGGTGGAGGCGGCCCGGAGGGCCATCGCCATCGACAGCTCCAATGTGCGAAGTCAGGTCCTGCTGGGACGCGGGCTACTCGAGCAGGGTCTCCGGGAGGAGGGGTTGGAGCAGCTCCGAAGCGCTGTTGAGATGGAGGGTGGGGAGATCACAGCCCGGTACGCCTTGGGCACCACCCTGCTGCGAATGGGGCAGCTCGACGAGGCGACCGTCGAATTCAAGCGGCTTCTAGAGTACGCGCCCGGGCACGTCTCCGCGATGAACAACTTGGCGAACGCCTACCTGTACTCAGGGCGGTACCTCGAAGCCGTGCCCCTCTACAATCGTGCTCTGGAGCTGGCGCCCGACGAGACCGTCGCAACCAACCTGGGGACCGCCTACTACTACCTCGACCAGATGGAAGAGTCGCTCGCTGCCTACCTGAGAGCCGAGGAGATCGACCCCGGCTATCCGACAGTCCAGAACAACATAGGCGATGTCCACGCCAAGCTCGGCGATCACGATTCGGCCCAAGTTTGGTACCTGAGGGCGATCGAGAGCTGCGACCAGCACCTGGCTGCTGGCGGGGATCGGATCTCGCTCTCAGGGATGCGGGCCCTGTTCGCGGCCAAGGCCGGCCGCTACGAAGAGGCCATCAGCGGCATCGAAGGCGTCCTCACCCAGACCGCCAGTGTCCCCGATGAGGCCGAGCTCCTCTACTCGGCCGCCCAGATCTATGCCCTCGCCGGCGATCGGGACGAGATGCTCGACTATGCCGAACAGGCTATGAAGGCTGGCTACCCTCGGGAAGAGTTCCGCCGGGCCCCTGAGTTCGCGGACTTCCAGGACGATCCCGAGTTCACCCGACTCATGGTCGCCAGCTTCGACGGTTCCTGAAACCTCGACTCGCTCGCTCGCCAATGCGGACGGCCCCCGTTACAACCGTTCCGTCATACAATAGGCGCCAACAAGTTCCGTTACATCCTGCGATCGGAGCTCAACGTGCGGATTGTGAAGACATCCGCCGGCTCGAGGAGTTGACGAATGATTGGTGAGACTCTGGCTCATTTCAAGATAACCGGCAAGCTGGGCGAGGGCGGCATGGGCGAGGTGTACCGTGCCGAGGACACCAAGCTCGGACGCGAGGTGGCGATCAAGGTGCTGCCCGAGCTCTTCGCGCAGGATGCCGAGCGCATGGCTCGCTTCAGCCGCGAGGCCCAGGTGCTGGCATCGCTGAATCACCCCAACATCGCCGCGATCTACCAGGTCGAGCACGACGACGATCACAACTTCCTGGTCATGGAGCTGGTGGAGGGCGAGACTCTCGCTGAGAGGATCAAGCGAGGCCGATTGTCCCTCGATGAAGCCATGACCATTGCCTTGCAGATCGCCGAAGCCCTGGAAACGGCCCACGACCGAGGCATCGTGCACCGGGACCTCAAACCGGCCAACATCAACTTCACCGAAAGCGGCAAGATCAAGGTTCTCGACTTCGGCCTCGCCAAGGCTCTCGAGTCCGGAGCCGGTTCGGACTCGGATCCGAGCCACCCCTCTCTCTCCCTGTCGCCTACCCTGACTGCGCAGATGAACACTGGAGCCGGGGTGTTGCTGGGCACTGCTGCCTATATGAGCCCCGAGCAGGCCCGCGGCGAAGCCGCCGACCGCCGAGCCGACATCTGGGCCTTTGGTGCCGTTGTCATGGAGATGCTGACGGGGCAGACCGTCTACGCCGGCAAGACCATCTCCGACACCCTGGCCGGAATCCTGGCCCGCGAGCCCGAATGGGAGGCGCTACCCGCCGACGTGCCTCCAGTTGTCCGCAACCTGCTAGACCGCTGTCTCCAGAAGGAGATCAACGATCGGCTCCAAGCCATCGGCGAGGCTCGAATCGCCATCGCCGGCTATCTGGCCGATCCTGAGGCTGCCAAGGCCCAAGCCGCCACAGCCAACTACGCTCCGCTACCCACCTGGCGCCGGCTACTCCCCTGGGCAGTCGCCGCATCGGCCATCGTTGGGGCCGCGACCATCGCCTTCTGGCCGCAAGACCCAGTTCCTCCGCAGCCAACGACGCGGGCGTCCATTCCGGCTCCGCCAGGGGGAGAGTTCAATCTGGGCTCGGACTACCCTGCCCCGGTGGCGGTTTCCCCCGATGGGCGCACCTTGGCCTTCGGCATCCGCGGTGAGGATGGGGTCGAACGGCTTTGGATCCGCGACCTCGACGAGCTGGAATCCAGGCCGTTGACTGGAACCGAAGGTGCCCTCTACCCGTTCTGGTCCCCCGACAGTCGACACATCGGCTTCTTCGCCGGCGGCAAGCTGAAGAAGATCGAGGCGACCGGTGGACCGGCCATGGCCCTGTGCGAGGCGTCCAACGGCAAAGGCGGCGCCTGGAACGATGCCGGCACCATCGTCTTTGCGCCGAGCCACAACTCTCCTTTGCACAAGGTCAGCGCGGCAGGAGGAGAGTCGGTCGAGCTCACCGAGTTCGACGCCAAGCTCGGAGAGGACAGCCATCGTCACCCCCGCTTCCTGCCCAATGGCGACCACTTCCTATTCGTGGCCCGGGCCGGGGGCGGTGGAGCCGGTTCGAACAGCAGCATCAAGATCGGCTCGTTGGCGGGCGAAGTCAGTGAGCTGATGCCGGCGACCTCCAACGTCGAGTATGCCGCGGGACATCTCCTCTACGTCTTCGATCAGACGTTGATGGCCCGACCCTTCGATGCCGAGACTCGACAAACTACCGGCGACGCCTTCCCACTCGCCGAGAACATCTATGTCGACATGGGAGCGGTTCTCGGCTCATTTTCCGTCAGCGACCAGGGGACCCTGGCCTACCAGATGGGTTCTGCCCGTGAGTCGGTACTGGCGAATCTGCAGTGGAGGTCCCGCTCGGGCGAGATCCTCTCCGAAATCGGCGCTCCCGACTCCTACATCGAGGTGCAGCTGTCACCCGTGGGCAATCAGGCCATCGTCAGCAAAGCCGACTTCGAAAGCGGCAACACCGATCTCTGGCAGCTCGATCTCGATCGCGAGCTGGAGACGCGTTTCACCTTCGAAACCGGCGCAGACTACTTTGTCGCCTGGTCCCCGGATGGGAATACGATCGCCTTCAGCTCCAACCGATCCGGCTCGTTCCAGCTCTATGCGAAATCCATGACCGGCGGTGGCGAAGAGCAGCTCCTGCGCGAACAAGAAGGCACGAGCTATCCCTCCAGCTGGAGCCCCGACGGTCGCTACCTGATCTATCAAGTCAACACCGGCACCAGCGAAGACATGTTCGCCTGGGATGTCCAGGGTGAGGGCGAGCCCATCCCCCTCCAGCCTACGAAGTTCAACGACACGGTCCCGATGGTCTCTCCGGACGGCCAGTGGCTCGCCTGGGCGGGAGACGATTCCGGGCAATGGGAGATCTATGTCACCCCGTTCCCTGGCGGCGGACGCAAATGGCAGATCTCGGACGGCGGTGACTGGCCACGCTGGAGCCGCGATGGCAGCGAGATCTTCTATCTGACCGCCGAAGGCACCCTGATGGCCACCAAAGTCGACGGCTCGGGCGACACCTTCCAGGTCGGTGCCACCGAAACACTTTTCGAGCTCGGACCCTTCAACGACGGCTTCGACTACGATGTGACCGCCGACGGTCAGCGATTCCTGGTCGTCAAGCAGACCGAGCAGAAAGAGCAACAGAACCAACAGCCCATGGCCCTCGTTCTCAACTGGCAGAACGATCTCAGGCGACCGTGATCGGCACAACCCTCTCCCACTTCCGAATCACCGCCAAGCTGGGTGAAGGCGGCATGGGTGAGGTGTACCGAGCCGAGGACACCAAGCTCGGCCGCGTCGAGCACGCCACAGCAGATTCAATCCGCCGATCGCAGTTGTGAGTCGGTCGATCTCCCCGCCGGCCATTCCGTCATACAATAGGCGCCAACAAGTTCCGTTACATCCTGCGATCGGAGCTCAACGTGCGGATTGTGAAGACATCCGCCGGCTCGAGGAGTTGACGAATGATTGGTGAGACTCTGGCTCATTTCAAGATAACCGGCAAGCTGGGCGAGGGCGGCATGGGCGAGGTGTACCGTGCCGAGGACACCAAGCTCGGACGCGAGGTGGCGATCAAGGTGCTGCCCGAGCTCTTCGCGCAGGATGCCGAGCGCATGGCTCGCTTCAGCCGCGAGGCCCAGGTGCTGGCATCGCTGAATCACCCCAACATCGCCGCGATCTACCAGGTCGAGCACGACGACGATCACAACTTCCTGGTCATGGAGCTGGTGGAGGGCGAGACTCTCGCTGAGAGGATCAAGCGGGGTCGATTGTCCCTCGATGAAGCCATGACCATTGCCTTGCAGATCACCGAAGCCCTGGAAACGGCCCACGACCGAGGCATCGTGCACCGGGACCTCAAACCGGCCAACATCAACTTCACCGAAAGCGGCAAGATCAAGGTTCTCGACTTCGGCCTCGCCAAGGCTCTCGAGTCCGGAGCCGGTTCGGACTCGGATCCGAGCCACCCCTCTCTCTCCCTGTCGCCTACCCTGACTGCGCAGATGAACACTGGAGCCGGGGTGTTGCTGGGCACTGCTGCCTATATGAGCCCCGAGCAGGCCCGCGGCGAAGCCGCCGACCGCCGAGCCGACATCTGGGCCTTTGGTGCCGTTGTCATGGAGATGCTGACCGGGCAGACCGTCTACGCCGGCAAGACCATCTCCGACACCCTGGCCGGAATCCTGGCCCGCGAGCCCGAATGGGAGGCGCTACCCGCCGACGTGCCTCCGGTCGTCCGCAACCTGCTCGACCGCTGTCTCCAGAAGGAGATCAACGATCGGCTCCAGGCCATCGGCGAGGCTCGAATCGCCATCGCCGGCTATCTGGCCGATCCTGAGGCTGCCAAGGCCCAAGCCGCCACAGCCAACTACGCTCCGCTACCCACCTGGCGCCGCGTTCTGCCGTGGGCCGCGCTGGCACTGGCTGCAGTTGCGGGAGCCGCCGCCATTGTCGGCTGGACCCGATCGCCAGATCGGTCGCAGGCGGAAACCATGTGGCTCAATGTCGAGATCCCCGTCGAGGACACCTTGTTGACTCAGATTGGCAGCAGCGTCGTGATCTCGCCGGACGGCACGCACCTGGCCTATGTATCGGGCAACCCGGCCACTCGCGCCCTACATCTGCGATCTTTGGATCAACTCGAGGGAAGAATGGTTTCGGGTGGCGACCTCGCCTACCTGCCGTTCTTCTCGCCTGACGGCGAGTGGATCGCCTTCGTGACCCCCAACGAGCTCAAGAAGGTGTCCGTCTCAGGCGGCACGCCACTGACCATCGCCACGGTGGATTTCTGCCGTGGTGCAACCTGGACACCGGACGACCACATCATCTTCACTCCCGGGCAGCAGGCCCCACTCTTTCGCATTCCCGCGGTCGGTGGTGAGCCCGAGCAGCTGACGACACTCGATGAGGAGAAGGGAGAGATCACCCATCGTTGGCCGCATGTTCTGCCCAATGGCAAGGCCGTCCTCTTCGTGTCCCACACCGAGAATGCCCGTTTTGCAGAGGCCACGATCGAGGTCCTCGATCTGGAGTCGGGCGAAAGAAAGGTGCTGATCCAGGGCGGTACCTACCCGCGTTGGGCCAACTCGGGACATCTACTCTACGCTCGTGAGGGAACGCTCTACGCGGTACCGATGGACCCCGTCACCCTGGAGCTCCAAGGCTCTCCCGGTCCGGTCATCGAGTCCCTGACGACCAACGAGGGTGCCTACGGCACGGCTCACTACGCCGTTTCTGACAACGGCAAGTTGGTCTATATGCAGGGTGCCGCGAGTGCGGCCGCCTACGATGCGGTGCGGGTCGATCTGGACGGCCTCGTGTCTCCACTTCTCGAAGATTCCGGCACGTTCTGGACCCCGGCCTTCTCACCCGATGGTCGCCGGCTCGCCCTCGACATCGCTTCGGAGAGCGGCAACGGTGACATCTGGGTCGAAGATCTCGACCGGGGCATTCACACCCGATTGACCTTCGACGAAGGCGACGACACCGGACCTGTCTGGTCTCCAGACGGCGAGTGGATCTACTTCCAGTCCGACCGGGGAAACTCTTACGACATCTTCCGCGTCGCAGCCGATGGCTCTGAGCAGCCCGTTCGACTGACCGAAACCGATCTTGATCAGGCTCCCAGTTCTCTTACCCCCGATGGCAAAACACTCGTCTTCAGTCAAATCAACCCAGAGAGCAACTGGGACATCATGACCATGGAGCTCGAAGGCGAAGGGGAACCCGAGATGTTCCTCACCACGAAGTTCATCGAGTACGGTGGCAGAATTTCCCCCGATGGCAACTGGATCACCTACGGCTCCAACGAGTCAGGGGGATTCGAGGCTTACGTGCGGCCGTTCCCTTCAGGGCGAGGCGAGTGGCAGATCTCTGCCGGCGGTGAACGGGCCACCTACCCAACGTGGTCGTCGGATCAGAAGCAGATCTTCTATCGAACGGCCTTGGGCATTTCGACGGCCTCGGTCGAGACCGCGGGAGACACCTTTCGAGCCAAGCGGCCCGAGACTCTCTTCGAGACCCGGTTTATCGATCTGTTCCCGAGCCTGGACTACGATGTCGCACCTGGCGCCGAATACCTGGTGATGTTCCAGGGATCCAACAGCGCGGATACGATCGATCACGTCGTCATGGTCACCAACTGGTTCGACGAGCTCGAGCAGATGTTCACGGCCACCCCATGATCGGCACTACCCATAAGGAGCCTGAAGCGGCCGGACCCCGTGCCGGCCGCAACGACCGATGATCGGCACTACCCTCTCTCACTTCCGAGTCACCGCCAAGCTCGGCGCAGGTGGAATGGGTGAGGTGTATCTGGCCGAGGACACCGAGCTCGACCGCAAGGTCGCTCTCAAGGTGCTGCCGGCGGCGATGGCCGACCACCCTGAGCGCCTGGAGCGCTTTCGCCGCGAGGCCAAGGCAGTGGCCGCGCTCAATCATCCGAGCATCGTCGCCATCTACAGCATCGAAGAGGACAGCGGGCAACGCTTTCTGATCATGGAGCTCGTCGAGGGCGAGAGCCTCGACCAACTCGTGCCGCCCCAGGGTATGCCGCTGGCGAAGGTTTTCGACATCGCCATCCCGATGGCCGATGCACTCGCCGCAGCGCACGAGAAGGGCATCGTCCATCGGGACCTGAAGCCCGCAAATGTCATGGTCACCTCCGATGGCCGGGTCAAGATGTTGGACTTCGGGCTGGCCAAGCTGGCGACCGAGGCCCAGGCCCCGACCGAGGAAGCTGCCACCGAAGCCGCGACCCTGACCAAGGAAGGTACGGTCATGGGCACTGCTCCCTACATGTCTCCAGAGCAGCTTCAGGGCAAGGTGGTCGATGACCGGACCGACATCTTCTCGCTCGGTGTTGTGCTCTATGAGATGACCACCGGCCAGCGCCCCTTCCAGGGCGAGAGCGGTATCGATCTGGCGTCGAGAATCCTTCGTGAGACTCCCGCGGTAGTAACCGAGGTGCGAGCCGATCTGCCGCGTCATTTGGGTCGCATCATCCAACGCTGCCTCGAGAAGGATCCCGAACGGCGCTACCAATCGGCGAAGGACATCCGCAACGAGCTGGATGGCCTGCGCGACGAAGTTCAGTCCGATTCGGTGGTTGCGACCAGCACCTCCCAGCTAACGGATCAATCCATGCCAGCTGCCAGCTCGGCACCGAGCTCCGCGGTTTCCTCCGCGGCGATGCCAGTACCTGCGAGAGGACAGCTCGGCAAGTGGGCCCTGATCGGGGCAGCCCTGTTCCTGGTCGCGGCAGCGACTTGGTGGATCGGACGTGGCAGAAAGGAACAGACTGTCGAGACGGAGTCCCCCCGGACGCCTGTTTCCGCCGCCCCCTCGGTGGCAGTTCTGCCCTTCGCGGATCTCAGCCCAGAAAAGGACCAGGAGTATTTCACTGACGGCATGACCGAGGAGCTCCTCCAGGCTCTGGGTACGATCGAGGGACTCAAGGTGCCATCGCGCACGGCGATCTTTGCGCTCAAGGGCAAGGATCTCGATATTCAAAGGGTGGGCGACCGACTCGGGGTGGAAACCGTCCTCGAAGGTAGCGTTCGCAAGGCCGGCAATCGGTTGCGTATCTCGACCCAGCTGGTCCAGGTCAGCGACGGTTTCAAGCTGTGGTCGGAGACCTATGACCGCGAGCTGGAGGATGTCTTCGCGGTTCAAGACGAGATCGCTGGCAGTATCGCGGATGCGCTCCGGCTGGAGTTGGCACCCGACGCCCAAACCGTCGTCGAGCTTGGCGGCACCGACAACACCCAAGCCTACGACTTCTATCTGCGTGGCGAGCAGTATCGGAGACAGGGTACCCCCGAGGCGAGGGAGTTCGCCCTTCAGATGTACGAGCGGGCTGCGGAGGTCGATCCCGGATATGCGTTGGCCTGGGTGGGCCTGACCAAGGCCCACGAGAGCCTCTACCACTTCGCCGGAGCCGACCCGGCCAATCTCGAGGCAGCCGGCCAGGCCAGTGCCGAGGCCTTGGCCCTGGCCCCCGACCTTGCCGAGGCCCACCGCGCTCGGGCACTCTACCTTCAAAGAGCTGACGAACTTACCGGCGCAGAGGCCGAGCTGCAGCAGGCCATCCGGCTCGATCCGACTAGCTCCGCAAATTACGTCGCCTACGGGTCTCTCCTCTACAGGCAAGGTGATCTGGAGAGGGCGGCAGAGCTGTGGGAGAAGTCGATCGAGTTGGACCCCGAGACTCGGAGTGCGATCAACATCTTGCCTCAGGTCTACACGAGTCTGGGCCGTGAAGAGGACGCACTGAGAGCCTATGGACGAATGTTCGAGTGGGCGACTCGTCATCTGGAGCTCTACCCCGACGATCTGAATGTTCGCCTCACTGCTGCGACCGGGTTGCTGGCCCTAGGTCAGCGCGACAAAGCGTTTGCTGCGGTCGAGATGGTGCTCGACAGTGCAGCCGACGACGGATTGCTGCTTTACAACGTGGCCTGCTTCTACTCGCTGGCCGGGGAGGTCGACCTGGCCATCGACGCCATGGAGAAATCGGTCGCGGCCGGCAAGACCGACGTCGAGTGGTTACGCCAGGACAGCGATCTCGACAACATCCGTGACGATCCCCGATTTCAGGAACTGGTGGATCGCATGGCGGCCAGAGGATAGCCGAGGGATCTTCGTGATCGGCACCACTCTTTCTCACTTCAAAATCACCGCCAAGCTCGGCGAAGGCGGCATGGGTGAGGTGTACCGAGCCGAGGACACAAAGCTCGGTCGCGAGGTGGCGATCAAGGTGCTACCCGAGGCCGTTGCCAGCGATCCGGAGCGTCTGGCCCGCTTTGAGCGTGAGGCCAAAGTTCTCGCCTCGCTCAACCACCCGAACATCGGAGCCATCTACGGTCTCGAAGAAGCCGACGACAAACGGTTCCTTGTACTCGAGCTCATTGACGGCGAGACCCTGCAGGAGCTCATCGAACAGGGCGTTTCACCCGAGAACGCCCTGGAGATGGCGGCGCAAGTGGCGAGCGCCCTCGAGGAGGCCCATGAGCAAGGGGTTGTCCATCGGGATCTCAAGCCCGCCAACGTCAAGGTCACGCCAAACGGCACCGTCAAGGTCCTCGACTTCGGCCTTGCCAAGGCACTGGACCCCCAAGACCTCAAGACCCCAGGACCCCAGGGCCTATCCCTATCTCCCACGCTCACCGCACAGATGACCCAGGTTGGTGTCCTGATGGGAACGGCAGCCTACATGTCGCCCGAGCAGGCACGTGGCCAGGAGGCCGACAAGAGGGCCGACATCTGGGCTTTCGGTGTGGTCTTGTGGGAGATGCTCACAAGGAAACAACTTTTTGCCGGCGATACCGTCTCCGACACCCTGGCCGAGGTCCTCAAGACCGAGCCCGACCTGGCGCTGCTGCCGGAAACGACACCGGTGTCGGTCACCCGGCTGCTGCGCCGCTGCCTGACTCGCGACCCACAAGAGCGACTGCGCGATATCGGCGAGGCTCGAATCGCGATCCGCACGTTCCTGACCAACGGCGAGGATGCCTTTGCTCCGGCGACCGGATCTCCCGCCGATCCCGGACCGCCTACCTGGAAGCGAGCGGTTCCCTGGATTGCATTCGCCCTGGCTGGCTTGGCTGCCACAGGTTTCGGACTCGCCTATTTCAAGAGATCTCCTACACCGATGCCTCTTGTCAACGCCAGCGTCGTGATGCCGGAGGGAGTGCTTCTTGTTCCAGCGGGCTTCACCGCCGGACCTGTAGTCGTATCTCCCGACGGCACCCGTCTGGCGTTTTCGGCTATCGACGAGGCAGGCAACCAGCAGCTGTGGCACCGATCTCTCGATCAATCGATGGGTAGCCCTCTTCCAGGTACGGAGGGTGCCATCAGACCCTTCTGGTCACCAGACTCCCAACACCTCGGCTTCTTCGCGGGTTCCCGTTTGAAACGGATCTCGGTTCTGGGTGGACCGCCCATCGCTCTGACCGAAGTCAACGATACTCGCGGCGGCACCTGGGGATCGGGCGGCACGATCGTCTACGCCCCCAATCTCACAGGCCCGTTGATGGGCATTCCCGAGGGCGGCGGCGAGCCCAAGCAGGTCACACAACTCGACGCCGAGCGCAGTGAGCAGACCCACCGATATCCCCATTTTCTTCCCGATGGCCGGAATGTTCTCTTTCTCGCCCGCTCGACATCTGGAGGAGCCGGAATCGACCCGGGCGTTTTTGCTGTCGATATCGATACCGGCGAGCGAAAGCGGGTTCTCGACATGGCTTCCAATGCTGCCTATGCCTCCGGTCACCTGCTCTACATGCGTGAGTCGACTCTCATCGCGCAGCCTTTCGATACCGACCGCTTGGAAACCACTGGCGATCCCATCCCGTTGTTAGAGAACGTACTCTTCGACTCCGCCTTCACCATGGGGACCTTCTCGGCCTCGTCGAACGGCGTCCTGGCCTTTCACCCTGGAGGCTTGATCAACATGGCGGCCTCGATCGTTTGGATGGATCGGGAGGGAAAAACGGTCGAGGTCGTAGGCGAGCCCGCGACCTATCAGTCGATTCGACTGTCACCGGATGGAGGTACGGCTTCCATATCCATCGCAGATACCAAGAGCGGAGGCGCAGACCTCTGGCTTCTCGATCTGGACCGAGGAGTCAAAACGCGCTTCACCTTCAGCTCCAGCACAGATGACGGCCTGGACACTGGCAACGCAGCCTGGTCTCCGGATGGTCGTACCATCGCCTATAGTGACAATCGAACTGGTTCCTTTGATATCTACAAGAAGGCGGTCAGCGGCACCGCTACGGAAGAGCTGATCGCCTCCGACACCAGGGATCTGTGGGTCTATGATTGGTCCTCTGACGGCGAGTGGCTGTGCTACGGACGCTCGGAGGTCGAAGGAGAACAGCTCTTGGGGCTGAGGATGAGGGGAAACTCGACCGAGCCGGTCGAACTGCGTGGCGGCGACTTCAATGAGTGGCCTTGCGCCTTCTCACCCGACAACCGCTGGCTCGCCTATACCTCCGACGAGTCGGGAATCCGCGAGGTCTTCGTGACCTCGTTTCCCGACCTCGAAGGGAAATGGCAGGTCTCGAGCGCGGGCGGTGACTACGCACAGTGGCGTGGCGACGGCAAAGAGATCTTCTACCTCTCCCCTTCAGGAGAGATGAAAGCGGCACCCGTCGAAACTTCCGAGGACGGTTTCCGAGGCGGGCAAGAGACAACGCTGTTCTCGTATCGCCCCTTCCTGACAGGCGACTTCACCTTTGACGTCTCTGCAGATGGAAGCAGGTTCCTGGTCCTGCAACCGGAAGACAACTTGGGTTCGACGAGAGCATCTCTGGTCTTAAATTGGACGGAGAAGCTCGCCTCCAGATGATCGGCGCCACCCACAAGCAACAGGAAGCGGCCGGACCCCGTGCCGGCCGCAACGACCGATGATCGGCACTACCCTCTCTCACTTCCGTGTCACCGCCAAGCTGGGCGAAGGCGGCATGGGTGAGGTCTACCGCGCCGAGGACACGAAGCTGGGGCGTGAAGTGGCCATCAAGGTGCTACCCGAGGCCGTAGCTGCAGACCCAGAACGCCTGGCGCGTTTCGAGCGTGAGGCCAAGGTCCTCGCCTCTCTTAACCACCCGAACATCGCCGCCATCTACTCGTTTGAATCAGCGCAACGGGAGGGGGCAAGCCCCCAAGCCCCTACGCCCCTACGCCCCTCCGTCCACTTTCTCGTCATGGAGCTCGTCGAGGGCGAAGACCTCAAGGAGCGTATCGACCGAGGGTCGGTCCCGCTCGATGAAGCGATGCCGATCGGGCTGCAAATCTCCCAGGCGCTGGAAGCGGCTCACGAGATCGGCGTCATTCACCGCGATCTCAAGCCGGCCAATATCAAGGTGACTCCGAGTGGCCAGGTCAAGGTGCTGGACTTCGGCCTGGCCAAGGCACTGGACCCCGAGCCGGGAACAGGCACGGATCGAGATCTGAGCCAGTCCCCGCTGTCGATGTCACCAACGCTCACCGCTCAGATGACCCAGGCAGGTGTGCTGCTCGGCACTGCAGCGTACATGAGCCCCGAACAGGCTGCGGGCGAACCAGCGGATCGGCGGGCAGACATCTGGGCGTTCGGAGTTGTCATGGCCGAGATGTTGACCGGACGCCAGCAGTTCGCCGGCAAGACAGCCTCCCACGTCCTTGCGGCGGTGCTCAAAGAGGAGCCCAACTGGGACCTTTTGCCGGCCAACACGCCAGCCCAGGTCCTGGACCTTCTGCAGCACTGCCTTCGCAAAGAGCCGACGCAACGACTGCAGGCCATCGGCGACGCCAGGATCCTGATTCAGGACTACCTGGAAGATCCCACCAGCTTCGAAACCACCAAGACCACAATCGCACCAGCCCCGGTTTCCGGCTGGAAGCAAAATCTGCCCTGGGCACTCCTCGGCTTGACAGCCGTCGCACTGTTGGCGGTCTGGGTGCAGTCTCGCTCCGAACCGGCCTCCCCTACTCCGGTTCTGAGAGCCGCAATCCTCCCGCCGGAAGAGGGCGTCTTCTATTTGTCTGCCTGGAACCCGGGCCCTGTCGCGGTGTCACCGGATGGTACGAAGCTCGCATTCTCGGTTCAGGACGAAAGCGGCACGGTGCGCCTCTACGTCCAGGCTCTCGATACCGGGGCTGCGGAGGCTCTGCCGGAAACAGAGAGTGCCGCCTATCCATTCTGGTCGCCAGACTCGAGATGGCTCGGCTTCTTCACCGACGTCGATCAGACCCTGAAGAAGATCGACACCGTGGGCGGACCTCCCGTTACGGTGTGCGCCGCAGAGAATGGCAAGGGAGGTACGTGGAATCGCGACGGGGAGATCCTCTTCGCACCCCGGGCTGACTCGCCGATCCACAAGGTCGCAGCAGCGGGTGGCGAGCCGGTGGTGGTTACAGAGATCGAGGCTGGGATTCACAACTCCCACCGCCACCCACGCTTCCTCCCTGATGGACGCCACTTCCTCTACCTGGCACGCGGTCCTACGGAAGAGGAGAGCGCTCTGATGCTGGGCTCCCTCGAAGATCCCGTCAGTCGAGAGGTCCTGAGAACTCCCACGAATGCACAGTATTCGGCGGGCTGGCTGCTCTTCAGCCGCGGCAGTACCCTGATGGCGCAGCGGTTCGACCCCGATCGACTCGAGCTGACGGGAGAGGCGACTCCTCTGGTGGAAGGGATCCTGACCGTTTCGGGCGCCGCACTAGGGATCTTCTCCACTTCCGACTCCGGGTTACTCGCCTACAACACTGGGGTGCTCAATCCGGAGGTGCCCCTCGAATGGAGAGACCGCACCGGCAACGTTCTGAATACGGTCGGCGAGCCGGCCAACTTCGGGCCCATCGCACTGTCTCCGGATGGCAGGCAGGCGATCTCCGACATCTTCGACCCTGGGGGCCTCAGTAATCTCTGGCTAACCGATGTCGAGACCGGTCTTCGCAGCCGTTTCACGTTCGAAACGATGTCGAACTTCGGCCTGGACTGGTCGGAGAATGGCGACAGCGTAATCTTCAGCGCGTTGCACAACAACCGTTTCGTAATCAATCGCAAGGCTGTCGGTGGAGTCGGTGACACAGAGCTCCTGGTCGATCGAGAAGAAGACATGATCCTGTGCAGCGTGTCGCCAGACGAGCGGTCCCTGTTGGTCCACCAGACCCTGCCCGGCACTAGCAGGGACCTCATGGTGTTGGACCTAGGCGCAGGAGGCGAGTCGAAACCGTTCCGGCAAACGGAAGCCGACGAACGCTGTGGCTCCTTCTCGCCCGACGGCCGATGGGTGGCGTATTCCTCCAATGAGTCGGGACGCTATGAGATCTACGTGGCCCCTTTTCCGGAGGCAGGGCGCCGCTGGCAGGTGTCACAAGAGGGTGGGCTCTTCCCCCAGTGGCGGTCGGATGGCCGCGAGATCGTCTTCACGCAGCAGAACGGTCAGCTGGTGGCGGCGGAGATCGCCTTCGGTTCCGAATCCCTGCAACCGGGCAAGCTTCAGCCGCTGTTTCAGATTCAGCCTCCCAGACCCGATGGAACCAGCTTCGCCCTGGCCCCTGATGGCGAAAGGCTCCTCGTCTGGTCCAACAAGCAGCGAAACTCCGAGACCGTGGTGAATCTCGTCGTCAATTGGCCAGCGGAGCTCCCGAATCGATGACCCACTCGCCCATCGGCCTGCAGGGGCGTCGGCCGCTTCGTTCTGAGAATCGATAACCGGCACAACCCCTTCCACCCTTCCTGCTATTGCATCGCGGGCAAGGGATCTTCATAATCTCAGTATCGGCCCGGCTCCCCTCTAGGAGGTGGCATGTTGACACGTCGCCTTGTTGTGTTGTGCGTCTGGGTAGTCACGCCGTTGGCCTCAGTCCTTTGTGAACCCACCAGCCTGTCCGCTGGCATCCAGTTCAGAGCGAGCTACATCCGGATCGTCGATGGCGACGATTTCTTCGGTCCTGGAAGCGACCTGGTAATCGAGGACGCGACCATGAGCGGGGATGGATCCACCGTCGTCTTCTACGGCCGTCAGTCGGATACCAACGAGAAGAAGATCTACCTGGTGGATGCCGATGGCTCGAATCTCACCAGCATCCTGCTGCCGATCGATCCGCAAAACGCAGCGGAGCAAATCACGCCGGCCGACCTCGCTATCAGTCGTGATGGTTCGAGAGCTTTCTTCGTCACTCCTTGGTATCAACACCGCATCTACAAGGTCGAAAGCGGAACGATCACCGAGATCCTGGACGCAGATGACTGGGCGGACATCACTCCCAGCGTTGCCATACCTCTTGTGCGCACAACATGGGACGGTCAGTACGTCTTCTTCAAGGAAGATCGCCAGGATATCTGGCGAGTGCACCACAGCGGCGGTGCACCGTCGCTGATCGTGGACGACGAGGCCGTGCTGCGCAACGGTGGGCTCAAGGGCTGGGCCGTGGCCACGTTCGACGTGTCCGACGACGGCAGTCAGTTGACCTTCACCCTCATGGGCTATTGGGAGCCCCCCCCTGGAGGCCTGGTGACCATCGCCGACCTTTTCGCCAAGGCGGACGGCCAGGATTGCGGCATGGGTGACCAGTGCCAGTTGACCCTGAACAACGAAATCGAGGACTACCCTGCGATCAGTGGCGACGGCAGCACGATTGCGTTCTCCAACGGAGCCAACTGGTTCTCGATTGACCCCGACGGCAGCGACCTGACCGAGCTCGAGCCCCGTGGGTTCAATGTCGGTGGCAACACCATGACCCTGTTGGGCGACCGGATGTTCTACTACGACACCGAAGCAGGAGGCGGCAGGCTGACCCGAACCGACGGCACCGGCGGTCTCGATCTCTTCCCCGCGTGGGACGTCAACAATATTGCCATCGCATCGACCTGGGACCCGGTCGTCAGCGACGATGGGTCGAGGGTGTGCTTTCGCCACGACTTCCTCAGCCTTTACGTGGGTGATCTGAACCCTGCCGCTCCGGTTTCACCTGCGCCGGTCATTCACAACATGGTGTTCGACCCGTCGTACATGGTCGATGACGATCCGTCTGCACGGGTGATCCTGACCTCGCAAGTCTCCGATCCCCAGGGCTTGGGAGACGTTGTGGAAACCGCCACGGACGAGCTGCTCGACGGCATGCTCGAGAACAACTCCAACATCCTCCCCATGTACTTCAATCTCCCCGCTCATGACGACGGCGCCTACCCTGATACGGCCGCTGGCGACGGGGTGTTCTCCACCGAAGGGAAGCCTGCTGGCGGAATTCTCCTCGAGGACCAGCTCACCATAAGAATGGGTGCCATGGACTCAGACCGCAACGTGACGGTGGCAGACTCGATTCTCTTCGTCTCGGATGGTCCCCCTGTGGTATTCGAGGACGGATTCGAATCAGGCGACCTTTCTCAGTGGTCGGCCGTCAAGCCCTGAGTCGTCAACAACCGAAGTCCTCAATGCCGTGTAGAATCACCGGCATTCCGTCATTGGCACGAGCCACGAATCTTGTGACGCGGCCGGCACTTCTGCTGGCGGGAGACTGAGATGATTGGCACCACCCTTTCCCACTTCAAGATCACCGCCAAGCTCGGCGAGGGCGGCATGGGTGAGGTTTACCTGGCCGAGGACACGAAGCTCGGAAGGGATGTTGCGATCAAGGTCCTCCCAGCGGAAATGGCGGGAGATCCAACGCGCCTGGAGCGATTCCAGCGAGAAGCACGAGCGGTCGCGGCTCTGAACCACCCCAACATCGTCACGATCTACTCGGTCGAGGAAGACAACGCTACCCATTTCATCACCATGGAGCTCGTCGAAGGCCACACGCTCAACCAGGTGATCCCTCCCGGAGGGCTCGAGCTCGGCCGCTTCTTCGAGCTGGCCATCGCCATGACCAAGGCTCTCGCGTCGGCTCACGCCAAGGGCATCGCTCATCGAGACCTGAAGCCCGCCAACGTCATGGTGAACCGGGAAGGCCAGGTCAAGGTGCTCGACTTCGGCCTCGCGAAGCTGACCGAGGAACCGGTGGCGCCCGAGATGACCCAGATGCCGACCGAGGCGCTGACGCAGGAAGGTCTGGTGATCGGAACGATCCCCTACATGTCGCCCGAACAGGTCGAGGGGAAGCGGGTCGACGCCCGCACGGACATCTTCTCGCTCGGTGTGCTGTTCTTCGAGATGGTCACCGGCGACCGTCCGTTTCAAGGCGACACCTCTCCGGCACTGATGTCTTCCATCCTGAAGGACGTTCCCCAACCTGTGGTCGAGATCCGGACCGATCTACCCAGGCACCTGGGGCGGATTCTCACTCGGTGCCTGGAGAAGGACCCGCAGCGCCGCTACTCGTCGGCGAGCGATCTGGCCTACGAGCTGGAGAGCTTCCGCAAAGAGTACGAGTCAGACACCAGCGTCACCGTCCAAGAGGCTCCTGCCTCCGCACCATCACCGGTCACAGCACCCTCCCCCGTGCCAAGCTCCGGTTCTGGCTCTCGGGACACTTCGGTCTCCGGGGTGTCCACGATTGCAGAAGCTTTGCGTGAGAGGTCGATCGCGGTCCTACCGTTCGTCAACCGTAGTGGCAAGGAGGATGACGACTACTTCTGCGACGGCTTGTCGGAGGAGCTGATCAACGCGCTGAGCAAGCTCCCTGGTCTCCGGGTCACGGCTCGGAGCTCTGCCTTCCAATTCCGCGGACAGGAGCTCGATGTGCGCGAGGTCGGTCAGAAGCTCGACGTGGAGGTCGTTCTGGAGGGCAGTGTACGCATCGCCGGAAACCGTCTGCGCATCACTACCGAGCTCGTCAACTGCGCGGATGGCTACAAGCTGTGGGCCGAGCGTTTCGATGGCGAGATGAAGGACATCTTCGACACCCAGGACGAGATCGCCCAGGCCATTGTCGAGCAACTTCACGTCGAGCTTCGAGCCGAGTCCGAGGGGCCACTCATCCGCCCCAGCACCGGCAACCTCGAGGCCTACCACCTGCTCCTCAAGGCCCGTCACCACATGACCGATTTCTGGGAGCCCGGACTCGTCGCCGCCCACGAGTGTCTCGAGGAGGCGATCGAGCTCGATCCCAACTACGCCCAGGCCTACGCGGTCATGGCGGAGAACTACCTCTACCGCTCAATCTTCGGAAGCCTTCCGGGAGCCGAGGCCATGCCCCGAATGCGCGCCTCTGCGGAGCGAGCTCTCGAGCTCGACCCGCAGCTGGGAGAGGCACATCCTAGTCTCGCGATCTACCTTGCCTGGCACGACTTCGACTGGGAGAACGCCTTGGCAGAGGTTCGCCTCGGAATCCAGAAGAACCCTCAGTACGCATGGTCCCACTTCTTCCATGCCGGCATTTTGGCGACCATGCGGCGAGACGAAGAGATGGTCGCGGCGTTTCTCCCCGCCCTCGAGCTCGACCCCCTGAACCCGATCGTCGTGGCGCATGACTCGCTGATGCTCTTCTATGCCGGACGCAACGATGAAGCCGAGATCGCTGCCCGCAAGGCTCAGGAGCTGTTCCCAGACTACTGGTTCAACTTCTACATGCTGTCCTACATCAACTGGAAGCGGCGGGACCGCGAGGCGGCGATCACCAACATGGAGAAGGGCAACGAGCTCACTGGGGGGGAGGTGCCTTGGTTCAACTGCATCCTCGCGGCCATGCACTTCCACTTCGGTGAATCGGAGATGGGCGAGCGATATATCGCCAAGCTCGACAAGCTTTCGGAGACGACCTATGTTACGCCGACGGGCCGAACCGTGATCGAGATCGCCCGCGGTAACACCGACGAAGCAATCCGCTGGGCCGAACGCGCCCACGCCGAGCACGACACCCTCTTCGCCTGGACGCGGGCCTTCTGCGAGCAGGAAGACATCATCGCCGATGATCGCATTCGCGAAGCCTTGGAGAGGCTCGGGCTGCCCTAGGAGCGCCTTGCAGTAGAATCTGCCCCGCTCAACCAGTTGAGGGCAAGGGGTCGGTGTAAATCGGAGGACCTCCGAGGTTTGTAGGCTGAAAGTCGTTTCCAGGACCCAGGACCCAAGCCCCAGGACCAGACCATGATCGGATCCACCCTCGCGCATTTCAAGATCACCGCCAAGCTCGGCGAGGGCGGCATGGGTGAGGTTTACCTGGCCGAGGACACCAAGCTGGGGCGTGAGGTCGCAATCAAGGTCCTGCCCGATGCAGTGGCCTCCGATCCCGAGCGCCTGGCCCGCTTCGAGCGCGAAGCGAAGGTCCTTGCTTCGCTCAATCACCCGAACATCGCTGCGATCTACTCGTTCGAACGCGCGACGGCCGGCACAGGGTCCGGCCGCTTCAAAAAAGACGGGGCGGGGGAAAACCCCAGGACCCAAGCCCCAGGACCCAGGACCCTCTATCCACTTCCTCGTCATGGAGCTCGTCGATGGCGACACTCTTCAAGAGCTCATTGCTCGAGGTGTGCCGATGGACGATGCTCTCGAGATGGCGGCGCAGGTGGCTGATGCTCTCGAAGAGGCCCATGGTCAGGGGATCGTCCACCGGGATCTCAAGCCCGCCAACGTCAAGGTCACCCCCGGCGGCAAGGTCAAGGTACTCGACTTCGGCCTTGCCAAGGCGCTCGAAACGGGGACAGGAACGGATCGAGATCCGATCCAGTCCCCACTGTCGATGTCACCGACGCTCACCGCCCAGATGACCCAGCCTGGGATGCTTCTCGGTACCGCGGCCTACATGGCTCCCGAGCAGGCCCGAGGCCAGGAGGTCGACAAGCGGTGCGATATCTGGGCCTTCGGAGTCCTGCTCTTCGAGCTCCTGGCCGGTCGCCAGCTCTTCGCCGGCCCCTCGGTAACCGACGTTCTCGCAGCGGTGGTCCGCGCGGACATCGATTTCGATGCGCTACCACCCGAGACCCCCGACTCGATTCGCAGGTTGCTGGTGCGCTGTGTCGATCGGGACCCGATGAACCGCTTGCGCGACATCGGCGAAGCCCGCATCCAGATTCGTCAATCGCAGGCGGAACCGGAAAACGAGGAATCGACTGCAGAGCCAGGACAGACGATCCCAGCCTGGCAGCGATGGCTGCCCTGGGGCTTGGCGGCGGCGGCCGTAACCTTCGCGCTGGTAGTCGGTCTCAGAAACCCATCGGCCGAGGACCCCTCGGTGGCCTCGCGACTGGTGTCGGCACTCCCGGCCCCAGAGGAGCTCGCCTACAGCACCTCGCGGGGACCCATGGCCTTCTCGGCCGACGGTAGCCGCCTGGCCTTTGTCGCCGTCGATACGGACGGCACGGCGTTGCTCGCGGTGCGATCGCTCGACAGCTCGACCGTCAGGATCCTACAAGGCACCGAAGGAGCGACTTCCCCGTTCTGGTCTCCCGATGGGAGCGCTCTCGGCTTCTTCGCCAATGGGAAGCTCAAACGAGTCGACCTCGAGGGTGGCGAGCCCGAAGTTCTAGCCGACGCGCCTGTCCCCGAGGGAGGCAGTTGGAACCAGGACGGCGTGATCGTCTTCGCACCCGGAGATTGGGGCCAGGGAATCAAGCGCGTCGACTCCACGGGTGGCGCCGTGACCGAGGCCGCCGAGGTCGCACCAGGTGTTCTCCGCGACTACCACATGCGCCCGTCCTTTCTTCCAGACGGCCGTCGTTTTCTGTTCTCGGTACTCGATCAGGGCGAGACGCTCACTGGAATCTATGTGGGTTCGCTGGACTCCTCAGAGGTTCGCCTTCTGACGGCCGACAACGGACTGCATGCTGCCTACGCCGCGCCGGGCTACCTGATCTTCTGGGAGAGTGGGTCCCTGCGTGCCCGCACTTTCGATGTCGAGAGTATGACTCTGGGAGACGAGATCTTCCGAGTGGCCGACCGGGTGCGCGCGAACTGGCCTGTCAACGGCTTCTTCGCGATATCCGGCAGCGGGTTGCTGGCCTACCTGCCCGGTGACGCCGCCGTGGCGACGACCGATCTCGTGTGGGTCGACCGAGCTGGGATCTTCAAAGAGACTGTGGCCCCACCTAGCGAGTTCTACTATCCCCGCATCTCGCACGACGGCCGGAGGGTTGTCGTGGACCAGAGCCTCCCTCTCGCCGACCTGTGGGTCTTCGACCTGGCGCGTGCCGTACCCAACCGGTTCACCTACAGCGAGGTCGACGAGACACTTCCCGTCTGGTCACGCGACGACAGTGAGGTCTACTACGTGCGGGTCGAGGAGCGCAACGACATCTACGTCAAGAGCCTCTCGGGCGGCGCGGAGCCGCGCCTGGTCGTAGGCGACGGCTCACCGTGCGACGTATCCCCCGACGGGAGCTACCTGCTCTTTCGCCGGGATCGCACGCTCGAGTCGGAGATGGTCAATGACCTCTGGATCCACGACCTGGACGATGGTACCGCTCAGCCCTGGCTCGCAACGTCCTTTTCGGAGCGGGACGGGCGCTTCTCGCCCGATGGCCGCTGGTTGGCCTACACCTCCAACGAATCCGGCAGGTTCGAGATCTACCTGCAGAGCTTTCCGGAGAGGCGCGAGAAGATCCCCATCACCGACAACGGCGGCACCATGCCGCTCTGGCGATCCGACGGCCAGGAGCTCTACTACTGGTCTGCCGATGGTCATGTAACCGCGGTTCCAATCCGCTTGTCGGAGCATCCCGAGGTCGGCGAGCCGCAGGCGCTCTTCCAGGCGCGTCTCCGCAACATCGGTAGCTGGGGACTGGAATTCGATGCCTCCCTCGACGGTCAACGGTTCCTGCTCAACCGCGTCGCCGAGCAGCCCACCGAGGAACCCTTTATCCTGGTCCAGAACTGGACCACCGAATTCGCAGGCCCGAAATGATTGGATCCTCGCTTTCCCACTTCAAGATCACCGCCAAGCTCGGCGAAGGCGGCATGGGTGAGGTTTACCTGGCCGAGGACACGAAGCTCGGCCGTGAGGTGGCGATCAAGGTCCTGCCCGAGGCCGTAGCCTCCGATCCCGAACGCCTCGCACGCTTCGAGCGCGAAGCGAAGGTCCTTGCTTCGCTCAATCACCCGAACATCGCTGCGATCTACTCGTTTGAACGCGCGACGGCCGGCACAGGGTCCGGCCGCTTCAAAAAAGACGGGGCGGGGGAATCCCCAGGACCCAAGCCCCAGGACCCAGGACCCTCTATCCACTTCCTCGTCATGGAGCTCGTCGATGGCGACACTCTTCAAGAGCTCATTGCTCGAGGTGTGCCGATGGACGATGCTCTCGAGATGGCGGCGCAGGTGGCTGATGCTCTCGAAGAGGCCCATGGTCAGGGGATCGTCCACCGGGATCTCAAGCCCGCCAACGTCAAGGTCACCCCCGGCGGCAAGGTCAAGGTACTCGACTTCGGCCTTGCCAAGGCGCTCGATCCCCAGGAGTCGGGAGCCACCCGTCAGGGTCTGTCGATGTCGCCGACGCTCACCGCCCAGATGACCCAGGCGGGAGTGCTGATGGGCACCGCCGCCTACATGAGTCCCGAGCAGGCACGGGGACAGGAGGCCGACAAGCAGGCCGACATCTGGGCCTTCGGCGTCGTGCTGTGGGAGATGCTGACCCAGAAGCAGCTCTTCGCCGGCGACACGGTCTCCGACACCCTGGCCGAGGTGCTGAAGACCGAACCCGATCTGGCACTGCTGCCAGCAGACACGCCGCCGTCGGTAGTCCGGTTGTTGCGCCGCTGCCTGCAGCGCGACCCGGCGCATCGCCTGCGCGACATCGGCGATGCCCGCATCGAGCTCGAGGAAGCCAAGTCTCAAGAGGCCCTTTCGACCCACGAGGAGACGCAACAGGTTGCGCCACCCCGATCACGCTGGCGCGAGCTGCTCGCCTGGACGGCGGCGATCCTCGGCATAGGTTCGGCGCTCTTCCTTGCCCTCCGGCCGGCCGATCCCCCACCCGAGAACCCCGCGATCCGCTTCGATCTCACACTGCCGGAGGGGTTTCGACTCGGCTATGGCGACGAGCCCATGCTGTCCTTTGCTCCTGACGGTCGCTCTCTCGCCTTCGCGGCCATCGATCCGGAAACCTCCAAGCAGGAGATCTACATTCGCGCTCTGGATCAAGTCGAAGCGCGACCTGTTCCTGGAACCGAGGGCGCCACCAATCCGGCCTTCTCCCCCGATGGCCAGCAACTGGCCTTCTTCGCCGACGGCGAGGTGCGTCGAATTCCGGTCGCTGGAGGCAAGTCCATCGGTCTGGCGGAGACCTCCAATCCCCGTGGACTTGTCTGGGGTCCGGATGGCTCGATCCTCTATTCACCCGGATATGTAGCTGGAATTCAGCGCATCCCCGCTCTAGGAGGCGAGCCCGAGGCCATCGTCGAGCCCGATGCCGAGCAAGGCGAGCGAACCTATCGTTGGCCCGACCTGCTCCCCGGCGGCCGAAAGGTGATCTTCACAGTCGGCACCACCCGCAGCCCGAACAACTACGACGACGCTCAGATCGTTGCGTACTCTCTGGATACGGGTGAGCGCTGGGTTCTTATCGAAGGCGCTAGCATGGCGCGATTCGTACCACCCGATCGGCTACTCTTCGCCCGTCGCGGCACGCTCTACGGCGTTGCCATCGACCTCGACACCATGAGCGTTGACGGAGACCCGACTCCGGTTATCGAAGACCTGGGTGGCGATACCACCAGCGGCGTCTCCTTTTTTGCCGCGGCTCCCAACGGCAGCCTGGCCTATGTTCCGAGAGCCGTTACTCAGGGCAAGGCTCACCTGGCCATCGTGGATCGCGACGGCGAAGTGACAGGACTGCCATTGCCGCCTCAGCCACTCCACCACCCTCGGATGTCCCCGGACGGCAAACAGATTGCCTTCACAATCGGTGAGGGGGCTACCGGTACGGCAGGTGACGTCTGGATCTATTCGCTCGACACGCAAGCGCTCAATCGGTTCACCTTCGGCGGCAATGACCTCTATCCCCTGTTCACACCCGACAATCGCTGGGTCACGTTTCTGCGAGGCTCCGGAGAGCGGGGCATCTATCGCAAGCCGGTCGACGGCAGCGGTAGTGAAGAGCTCATCAGCCCCCCCGGCCTGGATGTGGCGCTACCGGAATCCTGGAGCCCGGACGGCAAGACTCTCGCCTATACCTTCGTCGGAGCCACTCCCGATGTCTATTTCTTGAGCCCCGGAGAAGAGCCGGTTTTCTTCCAGAAAGATGCCAGCTCGCCCTGCTTCTCCCCCGATGGTCGCTGGATCGCCTATGCCTCACCCGGGAGCGGCACCTCCTCCGTCTTCGTGCGTCCCGTCGAGGGAGAGGGTAAGTGGCAGGTCAGTCCCGGTCCCGGTGGCTACCCCTTCTGGTCGGGCAACGGACGGGAGTTGTTCTACCTGCGTATCCAAGACGCCAGACGGTCTCTGATGAAAGTCGACATCGAGCCGGGCGGCGCATTTCGCACTGGACCACCGATCGAGATCATTCCCGACACCAGCCGGTTCACGACCACGACCGCACCCCAGAGAAACTGGGGCGCCGCATCTTCCGGCAGCCAATTCCTCTTCATCGAGCTCGATCGAGACGAATCGGCCCGCGCCCGCATCGAGTTCCTCCTCAACTGGTCGCAACAGATCTCGGGCGACGGCAGATAGGGCTTCAGCTACTCCACTGACTTCAGGAGGAGCCAGTCGGTCGATGGTCGAGTAACACACAGATTGATCGAAAAGATCGAAGAAAAGACTTGACAGGATTTTCGCGTCAATTTTCGGAGCCTCTGAGATCGACCTTTGAAAGGGTCTGTGTGGCCCTGGGTTGCTCCCTGCGTGGCGTACCTCGAGAAGCGTAACGAAGATGCCTCTAGGCCCCTCGATCGTGCGCCAGTGGGCAAGCTAAAGCGTTGAAAATACGGGGTTTATAATAGGTGCGTGACTCCTGGAGGGAACGCCATGATCGAACCTATTGCCTCCCCGAATTCTCACTCTCAGCTTGGTCCCAGAACCTCGGAGGTCGACCAGCTCGGTGAGCGAATCGCCGAGCTCTCGGCCCAGATCCAGGCTGCCACTTACCACCTGCTGGTCCTGATCCGGGAGTTCGACGAGAAGAGCGGTTGGAACACCGGCTTTCGCTCCTGTGCCCATTGGCTCAACTGGCGCACTGGGCTCGACCTGGGCGCGGCCCGGGAGAAGGTACGAGTGGCCAAGGCCCTGGGCGAGTTGCCGCTTCTTTCCGAGGCGATGGGTTGTGGGGAGCTCTCCTACTCCAAGGTCAGGGCCCTGACCCGAGTGGCGACCCCTGAGAACGAGGCGGAGCTCCTCGAATTCGCTCGGGCTGGAACGGCCGCCCATGTGGAGAAGCTGGTGCGGGCCTGGCGCCGTGTCGATCGGCAGGACGAGGTCCACCGAGAGAATCTACGTCACGCCAGCCGCTACCTGGCGGCCACCACGGATTACGACGGCATGATCGTGCTACGGGCACGATTGGAGCCGGAAGTGGGAGCCGCTCTGCTGAAAGCTCTGGAGGCAGCCGAGCAGGTGCTCTATGACAGAGAGAGGGAGACCAAGGACGAGCGAGGCGATGGAGTCCCGGTCCGCCAGCGACGAGCAGATGCCTTGGGCCTGGTGGCGGAGAGTGCGCTGGCCGGTGGAATCGACAAGGGCACCCGGGCCGAGCGTCTACAGGTGGTGGTGCATGTCGAGAGCCAAGTGCTCGAGGACCCCGATGCGCCCGGAGTGTCCATGCTGGAGGACGGCACAGACGTTTCCGCGGAAACGTCTCGGCGGCTCGCCTGTGATGCGGGCAAAGTGATCATGAAACACGACTCCGAGGGCAACGTCCTCGATGTCGGCCGCCGCACTCGCACGATTCCCACCCCGATTCGCCGCGCTCTGACCGCCAGGGACGAAGGCTGCCAGTTTCCGGGCTGCGGATTGAAGCATTGCGAGGCTCATCACCTGAAACACTGGGCCAACGGAGGGGTAACGAGTCTCGACAACCTGGTTCTACTGTGTCGCCGTCATCATCGGGCCGTCCACGAAGAGGGATACCGCATCGAACACACCACAGATGGTGAGCTGCGCTTCTTCCGGCCCCAAGGCTGGGAGATTCCGACCGTGCCGCCGCCACCACCCCTGGTCGAGGACCCCTTGGCGGAGCTCGAGAGCCTGCTCGAGGAGGAGGACATCTCGATCGACTCCCACACAGGGTTTCCGCGCTGGCAGGGAGAGCGACTCGACCTCAACTGGGCGGTCCAGGGCTACCGGCAGATGTAGCGAGTCAGACGTTTCCGCGGAAACGTCTTGAAGGCGGGGCAAGCCCGCTCCTACATCCCCCACTCGCCCCGGCCGGCAGAGGCGCCGGCCGCTTCAATCACTGTCTCAAGCCGGCAGAGGCGCCGGTCGCTTCAATTGCCGACTTCGGCTGGCTACCGCGCCGGCCGCTTCAGGGGGCGAACATTTCCGCCAGAGTGTCGAGTACCTTGGCGGCAGCTCTGCGGTCGAGCTTCCCCAGGCGACGGACGAGGCGGCGTTTGTCCACCGTCCGAATCTGATCGAGCACGACCTGGCCCGATTTCCTTTGGAATCGACATTCGATGCGCGTGGGATAGGCGCGACCACGGGTGGTCATCGGTGCCACGATCACGGTTCGGATGTGCCGGTTCATCTCATCTGGTGAGACCACCAGGCAGGGCCGGGTCTTCTGGATCTCGCTACCGAGCGTTGGATCGAGGCTCACCAGGAAGACGTCGAAGCGACCTACTTCCATTCCCAGTCCGCCTCATCCCACTCGGTGAGAACCCATGCCTCGTCGAGCAACCGATCGTCGCCCGTTGCAGCCATTGCTTCGAAGGCCAGCTCCCAGTTCGACCGTCGGTCATGGAGGGGCGAGATGACAATCGACTGATCCTCGACCCTGATCTCCACCTCCCCCTCGAGACCCGTCTGCTCCAGCAGTGGTTTCGGGATGCGCAAACCCTGCGAGTTACCGATCCTGACGATTTTGGCTTTCATCTCGTTTCCCGAGTCAGCGCCAATGCGCTGGTCACAGTGTAATTACATTGTAATCTCCTCATAATCATTCAACAAGAGGCCAGTTCCCTATTTCCTACTCTCGCCATTCGTAGAGACGAAGAATGGAGGGCCGATCTCGCCTAGTTCTCCAGTCTCAGGACAGCTGCTACCTTCTCCGCTGACGCCACTCGATGGGTCTCCCAGATCGAAGGCTCCCCCGTGACAATTCACGTATACAATTCCCTCACGTTTCGCGAGCAGACTTCGGCCGACATTGGATGAGGCCGCTAGGTTGGGTGAACCGATGATCGGCACGACTCTCTCCCACTTCAAGATCACCGCCAAACTCGGCGAGGGCGGCATGGGTGAGGTTTACCTGGCCGAGGACACCAAGCTGGGGCGTGAGGTCGCGATCAAGGTCCTGCCCGATGCAGTGGCCTCCGATCCCGAGCGCCTGGCCCGCTTCGAGCGTGAAGCCAAGGTCCTGGCGTCACTGAATCATCCGAACATCGGCGCCATCTACGGTCTCGAAGAGGCCGACGACAAACGGTTCCTGGTACTCGAGCTCATTGATGGCGACACCTTGCAGGAGCTCATCGCGCAAGGCGTCCCGGCAGAAAACGCCCTCGAGATGGCAGCGCAGGTGGCTAGCGCCCTCGAGGAGGCCCACGATCAGGGCGTCGTTCACCGCGATCTCAAGCCCGCCAACGTCAAGGTCACCCCCAACGGCACCGTCAAGGTCCTCGATTTCGGTCTCGCTAAGGCACTGGACCCCCAAGACCTCAAGACCTCAGGACCCCAGGGTTTATCTCTATCTCCCACTCTCACCGCACAAATGACCCAGGCTGGTGTGCTCATGGGAACGGCGGCTTACATGTCGCCCGAGCAGGCGCGCGGCCAGGAGACGGACAAACGGGCCGACATCTGGGCCTTCGGAGTGGTGCTGTGGGAGATGCTCACTCGGCAGCAGCTCTTCGCCGGCGACACCGTCTCCGACACCCTCGCCGAGGTCCTCAAGACCGAGCCCGACCTGGCGCTTCTGCCGGACAACACTCCGCCGTCGATCGTCAGGCTCTTGCGTCGCTGCCTGACCCGCGACCCGCGTCAGCGACTCCGCGATATCGGCGATGCGCGCATCGAGCTCGAAGAAGCGGTGACTGGAAAGCTCGACGACTCCGCTCCGGCTGCCACTCTCCAGGACGCCTCTCGACCCCGATGGAAGGCACTGCTTCCCTACTCGCTGGCCCTTGTGGGAATCGCTTTCGGCCTCCTCTCGTGGTGGCGACCTTGGCAAGGTCGTCCCGAGACCGCAAGCTCCCTGCCGGACGTCCAATTCGAGGTCTTCCTGCCGGGCAACAGCACCATGGCGAATGGTCTGGCGCTCTCTCCCGACGGGAAAATGCTCGCCTACGTGGCGCGTGGCGCGGAAAGCCGCAGACAACTGTGGGTGCGGCCGCTGGATTCGATCGACGCCCGGCCGCTCGGCGGTACCAGCGGCGCCATGTTCCCTTTCTGGTCGCCCGACGGCTCTGAGATCGGGTTCTTCTCCGACGGTCAGTTGAGGGTTACCGATCTCATCAGTGAGTCACCACGGGCGCTCGCCACTACCAGCTCCACGGTCAACGTTCGGGGAGCCTCCTGGGGAGCCGATGACGCGATCGTGTTCGCTCCCTCCTTCACGGGAGGGTTGATGAGAGTTTCGGCCGCGGGAGGAAAGCCCGAGCCCGCGACGCAACTGCCGGGGGGCGGCGAGGTCGGAACGCATCGCTTCCCCGAGTTTCTTCCCGACGGGAGGCACTTCGTCGTCTACTCGTCTCGTGGCACAGGGACGGAGCCGGGAGTGCTGATGCTGGGTGAGGTCGGCAGCACGGATACCATCGAACTGGGCCCATCGAGCTCACGGGCTGTGGTCGCACCCCCCGATCAACTGATCTACGTGAGGGGCGAGGCCCTCGTCGCGCATCGTCTCGACCTCGACAGCCAGAGCCTGGTAGGAGAGCCCGAAGTGCTCGGGGTCTCCTTGCCGGGAAGCCTGCAGGTCTCCGGATATCGCTCTCTCTCGGCTTCCAGCACAGGGGTTCTCGCCTTCCGCCAGGACATTCGCGGCAGCACCGAGCTGACGTGGGTCGATCGCTCAGGTCGAGAGCTGGGCAAGATCGCGGCCGACCGAGAAGCCTGGCAGTACGCTCCCCGCCTTTCGCCCGATGGCCGTCGACTCGTCGTCGCCCGCTACGAGAGCTCGCCGAATGTAGGTGATCTCTGGATTCACGACCTCGAGCGGGGCATCGCGGACCGTGTGCAGCTCGAAGAAGGGGACGAGTCCATGGCCGCCTGGTCGCCAGATCAACAGTTCATCGCCTTCGACGCAGTGCGCTCTTCACCGACCTACGGGCTCTACATCATGCCGGTCGGTCGCCCTGGCGAGGAACGATTATTGATCGAAACTCAGAGTCTCGTTGGCTTCGGCTGTTTCACTCCCGACGGCAGGAGCATCGTCTACGAGCACGCTGACGAGGAGGGGTCGTACCACCTCTGGATCGTCGACCTCGATGGAGACGGGCAGCCGTCGCGGCTCTTCCCCGAGCCAGCCTCGCAGTGGTCGGCCGATCTCTCACCCGACGGCGAGTTGGTGGCCTATGCCTCCGATGTGACGGGTCAGCAGGAGATCTATGTTCGACGGCTCGACGGTACCGGAGCCTCCATCCGCGTCTCGAGCTCGGGAGGTGGTCAGCCCCTCTGGCGACGGGATGGTCGCGAGCTCTTCTATGTGAGCGGCGCACCCGAGCTTGTCGCCGTGCCGGTTACTCCAGGCGACCCGCCGCAGTTCGGCCGGCCGGAGAGCCTCTTCCCGACGCGGTTCGAAGACACCAGCGACAGACAGTACGATGCGTCACTCGATGGCCAGCGCTTCGTTCTCAATCAGCCCGCCGCGACTGCGGTCATTCCCCCCATCGTCGTCACCTCCGACTGGCAGCGGGTGCTCGCCGCAAAGAGCTCTCGCCAGTAGACCTGACCCCGGCCGCTGCCTGTGTGGTAGCTCGGCGCCCTTCCCCACCTCTCCGAGCCTTGCCTGGCTTGCATCGGAGGAGTAGTGTGGGGTTTGTCTCGACGAGGGCCCACCTTCCGAAGGTGGAGTGCTGCGGTTTTCCGCGCCACTTGATACTGACCAGCCAGCGCAACGCCTGACGGCGAAGTGGGTTGAGCTTCGAGGAACCAACTCGAAGGGAGGAGCCCCATGCGGAATCGGTTTCGATCGGCTGTAGTCATCTCGTGCTGCATCTCGCTGTTCGCCGTCATGGCCGTCGCTAAAGACCCGGGCCTCGAGCCCAGCGGCCCATGGACGACCTGGACACTCAAAGCCTCACCTTCACCTGGAGGCTATGTGGATCTGTCGGCGATCCTGGCGCCCCTGACCTGTACAAGCGATTGCAACGAGGCGGCCTGGACGATCGGATTCGGTCCACCTCCTGGCGATACCTTCTTCTATGGTGGCGTCGAGTACGACAGTATCTACGTCACCACGAACGGCTACGCGATCCCCGTCAATGCCGGTGACCCGACATCGATATCTGGTGTCAACCAGTGGGTTCCCGATTTGACCCCGCCGAACAACGTCATCGCACCGTTCTGGGGAGATCTGGACTTGAAGGGCACCGCCGTAGGGGACCCCGGCGCAGGCGAGATCTATGCGGGAACGGGGAACTTCCTCGGCGGATCGACGATTTACAGCGTTATCGAGTGGCATGCGGTCGAAGCGGCGTTCGTACCAGGAAAGAAATATACGTTCCAAATCTGGATCGAACTGGGAACCGACAATGTCTGGATAGTCTACGGCAGTCTCGATGAGATCCTAGGCCTCGGGGTGACTGTCGGGGTTGAGGACGCGACGGGCTCAGCTGGCTACACCCGCTACTTCAACGGTCTCTTCGAGTCGCCTACGCAGGGGGTGGACCTGAAGGTCATCTACGACCCGTCGAACGTCTTCGCCAGCGATTTCGAGACCGGCGCTTTCGACGGGTGGTCGTCCATCGTGGGGCAGTAGCGCTCGAGTTTCGTCAGGCCGATTGAATCGTCGCCAACTGAGGCAGCTGGTCGAAGTGCCGATCGCGGTGCAGCAGGACGAGACCGTGTTGGATCACAAGGGCGGCGATCCACATGTCGTTGGTCGGAATGGGGGAACCCTGGGATCTCAGCTGCCGGTAGACGGCCGCGTAGTGGAAGGTCGTTGCTTCGTCGGCTAGTAGGACCTCGACACCGGGCTGAATCAGGAACTGCTGCAGAACCCCCTCGTTCTCCGAGCCGTGCTTCCCCACGGCAAAGCCAGCGCGGAGCTCACCCACAACAACCAGAGGTAGGTAGATCGAGTCTGCGGACTCGCACCGCTCGCGGACCTCTGGCACTCCCCGACACAGATCGGAGTAGCTGTTGGTGTCGAGGGCGATCCTCACCGCCAGAGATCCTCATCGATCTGATCCTGGTCTTCGATTGCGCGATCGAACTCGAGGTCGTCGATCCAGGTCCCCGCGATACGGCTCAGATCCCTTTGGCGGACGGGCTCCCTGGAAAAGCCCATGGCTCGCGCCAACGCCTCGATCACCACTTCGTTGAGACTCTTGCCTTCCCTCTTGGCTCGGTCTCTCAGCATGGCATCCAGCGCCCCCGGGATGTTTCGAATCGTGTACTGCATGCATCGAGTGTAGGCATTGCAGGCATCTCTTGCAAGCGCTTCAAGCACAGCGCGGTGACCTAGTACACGTCAATGGAGTCGGAATCCAAGCAGACTTTCTTGCGACCCCGGGGAGAAGCTACTGGGCCGGGGGCAAGCCCGCCCCTTGGCTACTCGCTGCTGAAGGTCAGCAGCCAGATATCGGCTTCGGTGACCCGGCGGCTGAAGACGACCTGGGTGCCGTCACCAGAGATGCGGGGCGGGCCGATGACATCTCGGGGGACGGAGAAGATCTCCTGAGTCTCCTTCGTTTCCGAGTCGACGACGAAGAATCGCTTGCCCTCGTAGACGAAGATCAGTCGACGGCTGTCGGGCAGCCAGACCGGCCACTCACCGAAGTCCGTCAGCCGCTCGTAGGAACCCGAATCGAACGAGTACACCATCACGCCGACTCCCGGGAAGCCGGCCTGGCCCGCCAACATCGTGCCGTCCGGTGACCAGGAGGTGACGACCATCTGAGGACCACCGTCCTCGATCTGCGGCAAGAACTCGGCGTCCTGCTCCGTCCAGGCACGATTCGGGTCGAATACGACGGTGCGATTGTCCTCGTTCAGTCCCCTCATGGCCGCGATGCGCTCACCATCAGGAGACCAAGCAAGCAGACCGACATTGGGGGTGGAATCCGTGAGCTGCTGGAGGTCGCTTCCGTCCCGGCGAATCTTCCAGATCTGGAGCGATCCGCTACGGTCCGAGAAGAAGGCCACCCATTCACCGTCCGGCGACCACCGAGGCACCCGATCCATCGCCTCGTCGCTCGTCAGCTGACGCAGGCTCGAGCCATCGACACGAGCGACATAGAGATCGCCCTCCGGGCGAGCGCGGGTATAGAAGACCACCCATTCACCATCTGCAGAGATATCGACCGACGAGAACTGAATAGACCCACTGGTGACCCATTCGGGCCGGTCCTCCGGCTGCGCAGTCTCTGGGTCCAAGACCAGCCTCTGGACGTTCTGCGTCATCAGGACCGACGTGTACGCGAGTCGGTCCCCATTGCCGGACAGGGTCGGGTGCGCCAGGTAGGTTGCGGGCGTCGTCAGCGGCTCGGGCTCACCCCTGGCCTTGCCGGACTTTTCGTCAACTTCGACTCGCCAGAGATTCATGCTTCCACTGCGGTCACTGGCGAAGTAGATGTACCGCCCATCCGGTGACCAGGCCGGCCCCCAGTCCGTGGCCTTGTCGAGGGTAACAGCGACCTTCTCTCCTCCGTCGGCAGGTACCGTCACGATGTCCATCTGGGTCATGTCGCCCATCCGTGACACGAACGCAATCCGGTCACCGTTCGGCGACCATTTCGGAACCACACCGTCCTCTTCGACCAACTGGCGAGACTCGCCGGTCGCGACCGCTGCCACCCAGATCGAGCTTCGCCCTTCCCAATTGAGAGGATTGAGGCCCTCGCTCTCGGTCGAGTAGACCAATTGGGTGCCGTCAGGAGACCACGAAGGATTGAAACCCTCCCGAGTCACCCGTCGGACTGCCTCACCCGTACGGCCCATGACGAAGAGGCCACCACCGTCGCGACTCGAGCGGAAGGCGATCCTCTCACCATCGGGAGAGAACGCCGGCTGCAGGTTGTCCGCACCCGAGTCCTCGGTGAGGTTGAATGGGGTTTGGCCTCCGACGCTTTGCAGAAAGATGTCCTGATGCTCCGGGCCCTGGCCGGAATAGACGATCCATTCCCCATCGGGCGATAGGCTGGGTATCTGCTCGACACCAGGCTGAGACGTCAGCTGCTTGTGGCTCAGATTCGTAGGCGGGGGAGCACTGGGCCTGTCTGGTTCTCCACCGTCGAAGAACACGTAGTACACGGCGAAGACCATCCCCCACACCATCCCGAGCCCGGCCAACCAGTAGGACCACCGGCTCTGGCGCGCTGGAGCTGCACCGCTTACCTCTGGCGTCACTTCGGCCGCAGGGGTCGAGGTCGGCAACGCCCCGGTCGGGACCTTGGCCAGGACTCGCTCGACAGCGGCTTCGATCTCCTCCGAGGCGGCGCCCCCGATCTTGTTTTGGGCGTCCCGCAGCTCGAGCCAGATCTGGTCCGCTGATTGGTAGCGCAGCAGCGGGTCCTTCTCCAGACACCGCTGCAGTATCTCTTCGATCTTCTCGGGCAGCTCGGGCTTGATCTCGCGTACCGGGGTCGGGGGGTCACGCAGTATGCTCGACATCAGCGCGGCGGTATTCGGCGCTTCGAAAGGTCGTCTTCCACAGAGCATCTCGTGGAGCATGATTCCCAGCGAGAAGATGTCGGTGCGGTGATCCACTTGCTCACCTTGGATCTGCTCGGGCGACATGTAGGGAATCGTCCCCAGGATGACCCCTTCCTGTGTCATCGCTTCGGTCGCCATCAAGCTGGTTCCTGCGTCGAAGTCCGTCCGACGCAGCTTGGCGAGGCCGAAGTCCAGGACCTTGACACGCCCCTCCTGATCGATCATCACGTTGGCCGGCTTGAGGTCGCGGTGGACGACACCCTTGTCATGCGCCACCCTCAGGGCCTCAGTCAGGGAGATGGCGATCTTGAGGACCCTGGCGACCGACATGCCCTCGGCGGTGATCAAGTCGGCAAGCGGCTTGCCCTCGACCAGTTGCATCGTGAGGAAGCGCTGTCCATCAGTCTCCTCGATGCTGTACAGCGTGACGATATTGGGATGGTCGAGGGCCGCTAGCGTCTCCGCCTCTCTCTGGAATCGCTCCAACTTGTCCTGGCTGCCTTCGACTTCGGGCGGCAGCACCTTGAGAGCAACGTGGCGCTTGAGATTGAGGTCCTCGGCCCGGTACACCTCACCCATCCCGCCCTCACCGAGCTTGGCGAGAATGCGATAGTGGGAAAGGGTCGTGCCGATCATGAACGTGCCCTAGCGAGGCCACCCTTTGCGGTCGCGGCTCAGCCTGCGACCTCGATCCTGCTGGTTGAATCGATCGATCTGGATTCTACTGCATGGGTGCAGGGGCAACCCGGCATCTGCAACGAGGGCCAACGACCCTGGTGACTCAGAGGCCTTCAGAATCGAGGTACGCCTACGGTGCCCGCGGCTTGGATCAGGGCCTGGTCGTGGGTCGCCAGAGGGACGCCCGATCTCATTGCCAGCTCCAGGTAGGAAGCGTCGTAGGCGGACAGATCGAGCTCGCGGGCGAGAGACAGAACAGCACCGGTGGCCCGGGGTAGCGAGACTTCCTCCACGAAGATCGGTAGCGATTGCAGCAGCTCGAGGAACCGGGCCGACTCTCCTACTTTGAGGCGCCCCCTTCTCTCCGCAATCACCAGAACATTGGCCACTTCCAGAGACCAGACCGAGGGCACGAGAGCCTCTTCCAGCTCCAAGGCATCCAGCACGCGATCGCCATAGTCACCAGTCTCTTCCTCGAAACACCACGCCATGGCCACCGAACAGTCGAGCACCAGGCTCACGATCGGCCCTCCTCGATCAACTCCTTGACTGCGCCGCCAAGGTGCCTACCACGTCGAAACTCGCGCAGCTCCTGGATGATCCGAGCGACAGGCTCGCTCTGGGAGCCCGAAACCGGCACGAGGTGCGCTACAGGAACTCCATGCCGCGTAATTGTGATCCGCTCCCCTTGCCTCACCCGCTCCAAGAGCTTCGGTAGGTGCGTCTTCGCTTCGTAGGCGCCGACTTCGCTCATCAATCCCGTCTCCGACTAGTCTACGACTAGTCTAAACATTGAAATGCCTCCAGTCAACCAGACGCATTCCGAGCCGACGACCTCGCTTCAAACCAGGTGCCAGCCACTTTTCAGGGGGCGCCAGCCGATTCAGGTGACTGACGAGTGGCGTTCAAGAGGAGGGTCATGCTGGCCGCGACGAGAATCGCTGCCAGGACGAAGGCGGCGCCTGGAAAGTGAATCGGTGCATCGTCGGCCGAAAAGCGACGGAAGAGCTGCGTCATCACCGGTGGCGCAATGAAGGAGCTCAAACCGTACAGGCTTCCAACGGCGCCCTGCAGCTCGCCCTGGGCGTCGGCAGCGACACGATGGGACATCAGCGACTGAATAGATGGCATCACGAGGGCGCCCAGTAGCCAGGTGAGAAGCCAAGCGAACATCATCCAGCCTCGAGTGGCGAAGGCATAGCCGAGATAGCCGGTGCCGCCCGCGACGAAACCGATCAGCGCCGTACGCCGCTCGCCCAGGCTCGGAATGAGGACTCTCGGCAGCGTGCTCTGCCCCATCACCATGATGGCCCCCACGAAGGCGAGCGAGCCACCCACCATCGCTTCGGTCCAGCCGAACTTGTACATCGTGTAAAACGACCAGGTGCTCGTCATGGCTTGGTGCGCCACCTGCCAGAGAAACAAAGACGCCAAGAGACCCAAGACCAGGGGGTGCTGACGAATTTGGAGCAGTGCCCCGACCGGATTGGCGCGCCGCCAATCGAAGGGCCTGCGCCGCTCGGGCTCGAGGCTTTCGGGGAGAACGAAGAAGCCGTAGATGACGTTGACCAGACTCAGAGCTGCGGCAGCGAAGAACGGCGCCCTGGGGCCGAGCTCACCGAGCAACCCACCCAGCGCCGGGCCGAGGATGAAGCCGGCTCCGAAGGCCGCCCCCATCATGCCGAAACTCTGGGCCCGCTTCTCCGGAGAAGTCACGTCCGCGATGTAGGCGTGCGCCGGCGTGAACGAGGCCCCAGCGATGCCGGCGATGGCACGTCCGATGAACAACCACCGGATCGTTGGCGCCAACCCCATGACGATGTAGTCGATGCCGAGCGAGCCCAACGCGTACAGAATGACTGGGCGACGTCCGAACCGATCACTCAGATTGCCCAGAATCGGGGCGAACACGAACTGCAAGCCGGCGTAGACGAAGCCGAGCCATCCACCGTAGACCGCGGCCCGACTCAGACCCTCGCCAGTGAGCTCCATGATCAGCTCTGGGATCACCGGAATGATCACGCCCATGCCCATCGTGTCGATCAACACGGTGACCAGGATGAACAGCAGCGCCTTGCTCCCAGGCTCGCGGTGAGGCATCGGCTGCAAGATATCAGGGTGAGTTGGGTCAGCCCCTACCCGATGTTCCTCGCGATTGTCGGCAGCAACAGGTCTTGGGGGTTCGTTCCTGGAGGACTCCAGGGGGTTCTTGCAGCGGAAGGGAGGAAAGCCCCCTGGGGTCCTCCAGGACGGACCTCCTTCGAGAATCCGCCCAGGCCCACCTCGACCCTCAAGGCCTAGGTCGCGTGCTTTTCGATCAACGCCTGGTAGCGCGGTAGGTCCCTCAAGGGCGCCCAGCGCGGGTCCATCTGCAGCCACGCGGGGGACAACCACGAAGGGTTGGTGAGCAGGTTCTCGATCTGGTCGAGGGCCAGGTCGTCCTCACCGAGGATCGTGTAGATGTGCGCTAGATCCATCGCGTACGGGAGGTAGTAGAAACCGTCTTCTTCCTGGGTCAGCAACTCGGTTGCGCGGAGTCCCTCGCGGATGGCGTCCTCTTTGCGTCCAAGCGCCGCGTAGGCCAACCCCAAAGAGCTACGAAGCCGTGGATCTCCGGGTGAGGCCTCCACCTCGGGCTCCAGGAGCCGCCTCGATTTCTCGTACGCTGAAGACGCCTTCTCCACCTCCCCGAGCCAGTGGTAGGCCTGGGCCATGAACAGGGCATTGGGCCGGGCCACCATCTTGATCCGGATCCATTCGTCGGTGCTTGTCTCGAGACCGACGAGTGCGGCGCTGTATTCTCCTTCGAAAACGTCCTGCCAGTACCAGGCCCAATGGCCCCAGTCGCGGGAAGTATCGGGCAACGCCTCGACAACCGAACGCGTCTGCTCGGCAGATCCTTTCCAGCTCCAGAGAATCAGTGCTTTGTAGAGATACGGCCACATGGCGTCCGGCGCCAGGCTGATGGCCTGGTCGGCAGCCACGACGGCTTCCGGATAACGGCGCAGCATCCACAGCGCGCCCGCGGCCTGGACGATCATGCCCGCGTCTCGCGGACTCAGCTCGAAGGCCCTCTCGTAGGCGTCCAGGGCTTCGTTCCAACGTCCCTCGACCTCGAAGAGGCCAGCCTTCGCACCGAGGTTCTCTGCGTTGTCGGGCAGGCCCGCCTCGGCCAGCTCGAACTCCTCCAAGGCCCTCTCGCGGTCGCGGTAGGCCCACAAGTAGTAGTACCCAAGATCGAGGCGCACGCGGGGCGAATCGGGTGCCAACGCGAGGGCTTTGGCGGCGGCAGCGTCTGCAGCCTCGAGTCGCTCCGGCGTCAAATCGTGACGAAAGTAATGCGCCTGCGCATGGCCTTTGGCGAGCTTTGCGTGCGCGAGCGCGAATTCGGGGTCGAGCTCCACCGCCCGTTGGTAGGCCTCCATCGCATGACTCCAGTTCTCGTACGTGAAGTGGGGTCGCGTCGCGTAGTAGCGGCCCTGGAGATAGGCCTGGTAGGCGTCGACATTGTCGGTCGGCTGCAGCTCGACGGCGGCGAGCTCCGATCCGCCAAGGGCCACGCCGAGCTGATCGGTGACCCTCTTGGCGATCTCCGACTGGACCTCGAAGACGTCGTCGAGGACCCGATCGTAGGTCTCGGCCCAGAGACTCGTGTCGTCCTCCACCCGAATGAGCTGTGGTGTGATTCGAATCCGGCCCACATCACCGCCGCGAGCCCACTGCACGGTTCCCTCCAGAACGTAGCCGACACCCAACTCGTCGCCCATCTCCTGGATCGACTTGTTGGTATCCGCGTACTTGACGGCACTCGTCCGAGAGATAACCCGAAGGCCCTCCATCGAAGCGAGTCGGGCGGTGATCTCCTCGGTGATGCCATCTGCGAAGAACTCGTCCTCCGCCGCCCCGAGGTTCTCGAACGGCAGGATCACGATGCGGGGCGGTGTGCCTTCTTCGGGCCGATCGACCGATCGCTCACCGCGTGGAAACGGCACGAACAGAAAGGCGATCAGAGCGGCAACTGCCACCACCACGATCACCGGCCAGTGCCAGCGCATCGATGCTCTCCGGGGGGTCGTTGGTACCGAGGCCTTCGACCCGACTGCACCGAGCGTCAGTGACAGGTCGCGAGCCGATGAGAACCGGTCCTCGGGTCGCTTTTCGAGGCACTGACCCACCACACTTCCAAGTGCCGGCGGCACGCCCGTGCTGACCGTGGAGATCGGCTCCGGATCCTCCTTGAGGATGGCAGCCGCGGTCTCGAGCGAGTTCGAGCCGCCGAACGGGCGATGCCCGGTGAGCATCTCGTACAGAACGACACCGAAGGCGAAGATGTCCGAGCGCTCGTTGGCTGGCAGACCCTGCACCTGTTCGGGTGCCATGTAGGCCACCGTTCCGAGGAGACTTCCTGCCTGAGTCTCGAGAGTGGCCGTCGGAGTCGCAGTGGCGAGATCCTGTTCCGGAAGAGCCAGCTTGGCGAGGCCGAAGTCGAGAATCTTGATGCGGCCGTCGCGAGTCAAAAAGACGTTCTCTGGCTTCAGATCGCGGTGGACGATTCCCTTCTCGTGGGCCGCGGACAGGCCGTCTGCAATGGCCCGCGCATACTCCACGGCCTTGGAGGTCGAAAGCCCTTCTCGAGAGATCACCTCACGCAGCGATTCCCCTTCCAGCAGTTCCATCACTGCATAGGCAATTCCGTCCTCCGTACCGAAGTCATGGATGGCCAGAATGTTCGGGTGCTCGAGCTTGGCTACGGCTTTTGCCTCACGCTCGAACCGGGACAGGCGCTCTGGGTCGGAAGCGACCTCCTACGGCGAAGAACTTTGACTGCGACGTCGCGGTCGAGGCGTTCGTCGTGAGCCCGATAGACGACGCCCATGCCGCCAGCACCAATCTGTTCGACGATGCGGTAGTGACCCAGCGTGCGACCTACAAGGTCTATCATTCCCCGTCTGCCTCTTTGGTTTCATGCTAGCACCGAAGTTGCGTCGCAGCCTTCTCGGACGTAGGATCGAAAAACCTTGAGTGAAGAGATGATCGGCCAGACGTTGGGCCGCTACAGGATCACGGAGAAGCACGAGACCGGCAACGATTGACTCTCGCCCAGTACATCGAGAGACGCAACGGAGTTCCGCTCGGCGCTTCCGGAGCTCTCCGCAACATGCTCCACCGGTCGTTCGGAGCCGGTTCCTTCGCTGGCTTCTGGCAGTACTGGAATCCGATCTTCGGGTACTACCTGGCAAAGTATGTCGACTCGCCGTTGCGACGCATCGTGCCCCGGTCTGTGGCGCTGGTCCTGACGTTCGTGATCTGCGGCACCTTGCATGACCTGGCCGCAATGGCCGTCCGGGGATCGATGGGGTTCTTCTGCACGACGATGTTCTTCTTCTTCGGCGTGGGAGTGCTCGTCGGGCGTTGGGCGGGGTTCGATTTCTCAGGCCTCCCCTGGCCCGCCCGAGCCGGGATCAACTTCACCTACATCGTCGCCTGTTTTGCCTTGGCACTCATTGCCAGGCAGGCCTTCTCAATACCCTAGTCGGAGCCAGTTCGGCGGCCACCTCTACGGCACGGTACTCGACCAGGCCGAGGTGTCGCCGAGCTCGAGGCCATCGAAGAACACTTCGTTGCGGGACGACGGCACCAGGAATACTGTGTCGACTCTGAATCGACTGCCGAGCGTGCTGTCGTTGGTGCCGACAAAGATGGCAAAACTCTCGACCTCCTCGGCAACGGTGATACTAGTCGAGAAGCGTTGCCACACACCGACTTGCTGAACAGCGGCGTTCACATCTACCTGAGAGACGAGGGTGCCCGCGCAACCGGCCTCCGAGTAAAGGAGGAAGGAGATCACGTACGGTTCTGCCACATCCAGTGCTTTGAACTCTGCGCTGCCAAAATAGTAGGGTGTTCGAGGCGCCGTGTCGCGATTCACGCACTGTGAAAGAAAGGCGCAGGAGTTGCCCGCGCCGCAATCCGCGACGTCCACGACGACCTCCGCCGACCCGGCAGGCGTGCCATTTCCGTCAGTGGGCTCGTGAGACCAGGTGAATCCGCTGTCGGCCCAGCCGTCCAGGTTGTCGGTGAAGTCAGGGTTCGGGGCGAGATTGTCGGTAACCGAGACGAAGTCGAATAACGTGATCTCACCGGCGCTCGAGGCGTGAGCTGTCACCCAGGCCCGCACGCTAAAGACACTGCCGGCGGGCAGACTGTTGACCACGTTCAATTGGGTCCAACTGCCCATCACCGGGGCATCGACCTGGCGGTGATAGGTCTCGACGGCTCCACCGGTGCAGTCCGTGGTCGTAAAGACCTCCAGGCTGATCTGTACCGGATTGGTGTGGTTTTCGGTGAGCGCGAAGGCCAACAAGCGAAGGGCCTCCCCTGTGGCCAGCCCCTTCAAGTCCGCGCACTGGCTCAGTGAATTGGCCCCCGCAACGGAGGTGACTTTGGCGGCGCCGAGGCCAAGAAAGCCCTGCGCAGGTTCGTGAGTCCAGGCACCGCTTCCGGGGGTCCATGTCGAGAGATCGTTGAGGAACTCGAAGTTCTCGAGGAGGTAGGCGTCCCCCGGAGATACCCCACAAACGAGAAGAATGAGTCCCATCGCAAGGGTGCTGATCGGCATGCTTCGCTTCATGGTGTCTCCTCCAGGCCACTCCTTCGTCGTCTCTTCCACCTCGTGATCCAAGTCGAGGATCGACGAAGTCTGCGCTGCTCAATGCCGAGTGCTGGCCGAAAGTTACCACGAGATTCGCGATCGTTGCAGGAGCTCAGGCCTCCTTGGACTGCTAGCATCCCTGTCAGCAAACCAGGACTGCAAAAGGAGCGAGATCATGAAGGTCGGAACGTCCTGTAAACATGCCGACATCGGCACCGACTATGACGCCATTGTCATCGGATCGGGAATGGGCGGCCTGGCTACAGCTGGCCTGCTCGCAAAACACGGTGGCAAGCGCGTCCTGGTTCTGGAGCGGCACTACACCGCCGGCGGCTTCACTCACACGTTTCGCCGGCCGGGATACGAGTGGGATGTCGGGGTCCACTACATCGGTCAGGTCATGGATCCCGACTCGCCCATCCGGCAGGCCTTCGACGACCTGACCGACGCGCAGCTCGAATGGGCAGACATGGGCGAGGTCTACGACAGGATCATCATTGGCGAAGACGCCTACGACTTCGTCAAAGGTCGTGAGGAGTGGCGCGCTCGCATGCACGGGTACTTCCCCGCTGAGCGCGAGGCCATCGACGGCTACCTCGACCTGCTCCGCTCGACGTTTCGCCGCGCTGGACTCTTCTTCGCCGAGAAGACCGTGCCGCCCCTCGTGGCAAACTTGGCAGGAGGCCTGATGCGCCGCCCCCTGATGCGCCGGGCGCGGAGGACTACACGCGACACCCTCGAGGAGCTCACTCGTAACCAGCAGCTCATCGGTGTGCTCACCGGGCAGTGGGGTGACCACGGACTACCGCCCTCGCAAAGCAGCTTCTTCATGCACGCCCTGATCGCCGGGCACTACCTGAAGGGTGCCGCCTATCCGGTGGGCGGATCTTCACGCATCGCCGCTACGATCGAGCCCGTTATCGAGGCTGCAGGCGGCGCCATCGTCACCAGTGCCGAAGTCAGCGAGATCCTCATCGAGGAGGGGCGTGCGGTCGGGATCAGGCTGTCCGATGGCGCCGAGCTCCGCGCTCCGGCCATCATCAGTAACGCCGGATTCTCCAACACCTTTTGCCGGCTACTGCCAGCGCAATTGGCCTCGAGACTCGGCCTGGCACAGGTGGCGGAACGCCGCGAGCCTTCGACGAGCCACCTGTCCCTGTATGTCGGGCTCGAGGAGACTGCCTCCGATCTGGGTCTGGGCAAGACCAACCTCTGGATCTACCCGCATCACGATCACGACCGCAACGTCGAGCTCTTCCTGGCCGACCCAAACGCACCGCTACCCGTCGCCTACATCTCCTTCCCGTCGGCCAAGGATCCGGATTTCGAAAGGCGGTGCCCAGGGCGTGCCACCATCGAGGTCGTGACCCTGGCTCCGTATGAATGGTTCCAGCGTTGGGAAGACTTGCCTTGGAAAAAGCGCGGCGAGGAGTACGAGGAGCTCAAGGCGAGGCTCACCGACAGGCTTCTCGAACCGCTGTACGAGCACTGCCCGCAGGTCAAGGGCAAGATCGACCATGCGGAGCTTTCGACTCCCCTATCGACGCGGCATTTCGCGGGGTACCCCGAGGGCGAGATCTACGGTTTGGCAGCGACTCCGGAACGGTTTGCCGAGCGCTCCCTCAAGCCTAGAACCTCAGTACCAGGGCTCTATCTCACCGGCTCGGACGCCTCTACAGCCGGCGTGGCAGGAGCCCTCTACGGCGGCATGTTCGCTGCCTCAGCCGTCTTGCGACGCGACCTTCGAGAGACCATTGCCAAGGGTGCCGAAGCCGCCCGATCCGCCTCGTGATTGAAACAGGTGTGGGCCTCTTCCTGCCTCTTACTGAACGGTGCTCGACCAGGCGGTGGCGTCGCTCGATTCGAACCCGTCGGCGAAGATCGCGCCGAACTCGTCGGCGCCGATATCGTAGGCTGTGCCGAAAGGCCGCCCGCCATGGTCGATGTCGTGGGTAACTCCGACGTCGACACCGGTATCGATCGCGGCCGACCCGGTTTGCAGACAATTGTTGACATCCAGCATTGGATCCCCGATCACGGGATCGACGGAGGTGAGCGTCGGCGCTCCGGCGACAATCAAGTGCTGATTCATAACGTTGTAGAGCAGGGTGTTCGTGTGCTCGATCGTGAGTTGCCCGTCACCCACCTCCTCGGCCGCAAAACCGTTCTGAAACCCTGAAAGCAGGATGTTCGCTGCTGTGATATCCAGCGTCCTGCCCGGATTGTCGTCCGGCTTCGCATAGAGAAACGTAGGCGCCTGATTGGGCGCTGCTGTAATGTGCGCCATCGTCACAGTCAGGCTGGTGAAGCGCGGCGCGATCGCCAGCACGGCATCCTCCGTCGCCGTCGGCGCTCCATCCACCTCGTTGTTGGCACTGAACATGACGTTCATCAAGCTGGCCTCGGGTGACACCGGTCCGGCGGCATCCAGATACACGCCTTTGCCCTGTCCCCAGGCCTTGTTGTCGTCGACCAGGACCCGCTCGAGCTCGAGAAGCAGCCCATCCAGGGCCAGTCGGGCGTAGAGGCCTCCACCGTCTGAGCTTGCCGCCATGTTCTCGATCAGCTGGGTGTCTTCGAGGCGAACCAGGGCCTTGATACTGGTGCCCAGATCCACGCCACCTCCTCGGCTCGCTGTGTTGGATAGGAAGGTCGTATCGCGGATCGTCAAGGGGGAGGAGTTCTCGGTCAAGAACAGACCTCCGCCGCTGTAGGCAGCGGCGTTGTCTTGCACGCGGCTTCTCTCGATGATGACTGTCTTCGGCAGCCACAGATAGATGCCACCGCCAAAGCCGCCCACCGTGCTTGCCACGTTGCCTCGCACCTCACAATTGAGCATGTGAAGAGCGCTCTTGGAGACGTACAACCCACCACCGCAGTCTTCTTCCGGATCGGAGTGACAGACGTGGTAACCGAGCCCCGTCGGATTGCCCAGGCCCGTGTAGTCTCCATCCGTCAAGAGTAGACCGTCCAACACCACCACTTCATCGAACGTGTCGACGATCGTCACCGGACGACCATCCGACTCGGCATTGATCTCCGTGATGTAGAGCTCCGGATCCGAGGTCGTCCAGTCCGTGACGTGATACCCACCGCGTAGCGTCAACGCTTTGTCGATGAACACCACCTGCTTGTAGCTGTAGTTCGTGCCCGAGCGGTTGACGATGACGACCTCGGCGCCGCTGTAGGTGCCTTCTGCGACACGGATGTCCTCGCCCGCGGTTGCATTGTCGACGGCCACCTGAATCGTGGCGCACGGCGTTCCGCCGTTCGAGCAATCATTCGCCGCGTCCGACCCGGTGGTCGCCACGTACCGCGTGGCATCGAGCTGCTGAGGTAGCAAGCAGGCAGCGAGAACGAAGAAAGCTACCGAGGTCGCGTACACAGTGCGGTGAACAGACAGATTCGCGTGGAGCATCCCGTGGCCCTCCCGATTGAAGCGATCAGCTCCTCTTTATCAGGGCCTCGAGGCTCTCCGAAACCGCAAATCGGGTAGGCCCTCCCCACCCCGGCAGGCGGGAAACACCAGGTGAACCTAGGTTGGAACGGCCAGTGCCACCGGACCGCGGGTCACAGCCGTAGGCGAGTCCATGACTTCGAAGGTCTTGGCCGAAAACTCGCTCACCGCCGGATGGGCCTGGACATTCGCGGCGAGCTCACTGGCCAGGAATAGCTGCAGGGACTCCTCACCATCGAAATAGTAGAAGCCACCCGCCTCTTTCTCAGCTTCGTTGAGGATCCAGACCTTCCACTCCAGACCGGGCACATCCGCAAATGCATGCGCGAGGGATGCCGCGAGCTCCTCGTAGTCGGCCCTGGCGACAGCGAGCTTGAAATTCACCTGGAGGAATCTTCCCGCCATCTTCGACGCTCCTTTCTGCATTGTTGCCTTTGTCGAGATCCTTCCAGCCTACTCCCGCCCGACGCCGGATTCAAAAAAACTGCACGGACTCCGACCAACCCGAGGTGTCACCGGACTCGAAGCCGTCGGTGAAGAAGGGCGTGTCCTGGATCTGTGAAAAGCAGTACAGGCGGCCGACGTTAAGGTTACACGGGCTACCCCCATAGGTCGTCCAATGCACGCTCGTCTCATTGGACTGTCCGTGGTAGCCGAGGGCGGTCTCATCACTCCAGTCATCGCAGGTCCAGCCATCGAAGGCGACACCGGTGAAGTAGGTCCCCGTCCAGGCCGCGCCCTGAACGTAGTCGCCCTTCTCTGTCAGGCTGATCGAGGTGAAGGTGTCGCCGTCCGTGAGCTCTGCGATGTCCGCCGCGATCGGAACACCGTCGAGCCGTTTCCAGGGACCTGCGGTCTTCAGACGGTCGCGGGCATCGACCGTGGTCGTCGACAGCCAGGCGACGTAGGAGTCGGGAGCATAGAGCCCGGCATTCTCCGCCAAGGTCCTACAGATCTCATCGCCCGCCGCCAAGCCCTGCTTGCCGTTGGCTTCAGGCCAGGTACCGAGGTTGCCGGAACGTCGCACCGAGGTCACGAAGACCGTAGCGCCGATCTCCTCGAAGTCGGGCAGCGGATCGACCGCCACGGGCGCTTCGAAACACAGCAGCCGTCCGCGCCTCGAGCAGGAGGTATCGCCTTGTGACGCCCAATCGCGCACAGTCTTGCTCCGCCGACCGCGGATCTTGGTACCACTGACACTCTGGGTCCAGCCATCACAGTCGAGATCGACCGCCCAGGTGCCGTCCTCCTCGGTGCCGGTGAGCGTTTCTTCAGCTGTCTCGCTGGACTGGTACTGGATTCCATTCTCGTCCCAGTTCGCAGGTACCAGCACCATCGACTCGTCGGTAAGCTCTTGGAGGCTGACTGTGAACGGAAATCCGTCCGTCCGTACCCAGGGGCCACCATCGGGTAGGGCTGCCTGCCCGCAGTTGTCTACCTTTTTACCCGCTAGCCCCAGGACGCGACAGTAGGCATCGCCCGCCGAGTCCGAGATCCAGGCGTGAAAAGTCCCAGCGTCGGCGAGGCCCGCATCCGACGCCAAGCTCTGGCAGATCGCGTCGGCCGCGGCTACTCCGGTCTCTCCGCCCGCTTGCGGCCACGCACTCAGATCCGGATACCCCCAGGCGGAGCTGACGAACATCACAGGGGCATCTGCCGCCTGGGCACCGGACGCCCCGGCCAACAGAGCCCCCGTCAGTCCAATCAAGACAACGACGGCTCTCATGCTGCCATCATAGCGGGCCCCCTCTTACCGACACGGTGCCACCTACCCCGAAAGGTGTTGAAGCGGGGCGCGAAGAGCCATAGCATCGAGGCTGGGCATCGCCTCACCCATGCGGGTTTCGTTGGCGATCGAGAGGAGGAAGCATCATGCCAGTCCGAACTTCAATTCTGCTTGTCGTCGTGGCCATGGTAGCCGTCGCTTGTTCACCCACAGCTGATAAGGCCTCGGATACAGCCCAACCGACACCCCAAGTTGCTCCATCGATCAACAATCTCTGGGAGCAGGCGAATCTGCGGTTCAATCCAATCCCGGCCGCGGCGGAGAATCCCGACAACCCACTGACCGAGGCCAAGGTCGCGCTCGGCAAGGCTCTCTACTACGACACCCGCCTGTCGGAGGATGGCACGATCAGCTGCAACTCCTGCCACGACCTCGCCACGTTCGGCGTCGACAACGAGCCCACCTCGGATGGCGTCGGCGGCCAAATCGGCGATCGCAATTCACCCACGGTGCTCAATGCCGCTTTTCATCAGTCCCAGTTTTGGGATGGACGAGCCAAGGATGTCGAAGAGCAGGCCGGCATGCCGATCCTCAACCCGGTGGAGATGGCCATCCCGAGCGAGGAGTTCCTGGTCGACCGTCTGAGCGGCACCGAGGACTACCCGCCGATGTTTGCGGCCGCCTTTCCGGACGACGACGAGCCCCTGACCTACCGGAACATCGAGAAGGCCCTCGGCGCCTTCGAGCGTACGTTGATCACGCCGACTCGGTTCGATGCCTACCTCGAAGGTGACCAGGAAGCGCTCACTCCGCAGGAGCTGGCCGGCCTGGAGAAGTTCATCCAACTCAACTGCACCTCCTGCCACAACGGCGTCAACGTCGGCGCGCATAGCTTTCAGAAATTCGGCCTGATCGGCGACTACTGGGAGCACACCGGCAGCGAGAACATCGACGAAGGCCGCTTCGCCGTGACCGCAGACGAAACAGACAAGTTCGTCTTCCGTGTGGCCTCTCTGCGCAACGTCGCCGAGACCGGACCCTACTTCCATGACGGCAGCGTGGAGTCCCTCGAGGAGGCGATCCGAATCATGGTCACGGTCCAGCTCGGCCTCGAGCTCACCGACGAGGAGATCCAGAACCTGGCAGCGTTCCTGGAGAGCCTGACTGGCACGGTGCCACAGGAGGCGTTGCAGCCAGCGGGTTGAGCTCGTCACGCCCCTCTCGGTGTGAGGCGGAGCTTGCAGCCGCCAGGGCGCCCGCGAGCATCTTCGAGCCCTTCCCTACTCGGTGGTCGTCGACCACGCCGAGGTGTCGCCAGACACCAAACCGTCGTAGAAGATCTGATCGGCGGTGGTGATGAGGAAGACACGCTCGACGGCGTTGTTGCTTTCGTCCGCTTCCACAAACTCATCATTGGGATCGACCACACCTTTCAGCAGGTGAGGGCCGAGCGCGGCCGTCCAGGAGTTGTCGCACCAGGTGATCCAAGTCCCCTCTCCCACACCGCCATCGAAGGTGCAGGCGCTGACACCGTCGAGCCAGAGCTCGGTGATCGTGCCTGCGAAGCCCGACGTCGAAGTGACATCGAACTCGAAGTGGGGGTACACCTCCTGCCCGACGGCCGGGTGCTCGACGATGTCCCCATTATTTCCCGACAGCTCGCGAAAGAAGACGCCGACGGCCTCCAGGTCGTGCGTAGCTTCGGCCGCGTGAAGACTCGACTCTGCAATACCGACAGCGCTGATCCAGAGCAACAAGAAAACCTTCTTGGATGTGCTGACAGCCGGGCGCATGATGAAGTCCTCCTCCATCACCTGAGGTTGCGGCCAAACGCGGTCGCCACGGCCAGCACATGGCGGCGGCCAGGGAACCCACAATCGCTCGGAATCAACGTGGGTGCGTGCGCTCTGCCGAGTGCATTCGAGTGTAGCGGACCCGGCACGCTGGAGCACCACCCCCAGGGGTGGTTTGTCGCGTCGGCCACTCGAGGACGGGCCAATGGAAGTGCTCCCTACTGCAGAGTACTCGTCCAGGCGGTGGTGTCGCCCGATTCGAAGCCGTCCGAGAAGATCGGCGAGGACGAAGTCCCGAAGGTGAAGTCGTCGGCGAAGACGTAGCGGGCCTGGCCTATCTTGCCGTCCCGCTCTTCGATTCGGAACGTTTCGAATCCCAGGGTGTCGATCAGCCCGTAGAACTGAAAGCCAAGGGGCACGGAGCCCAGTCCGATCGGCGGGCCGCCATCCAGGATCATCACCAGTTTCGGCTGCGCGGCGCCGGTGAAGAACCCCCCCACCCCATGGAGCCTACTCTCGCCCGGCTGCCGGATCCCCGTGAAGCCGTCCTTGTGGAGACAGTGCTCCGGTGGAACGTCGACGTCGCATTGTGTGGTCGTGCCTGTCGCATAACCGTGCTCGGGATCGAAGACCGCCCACTGCCCCGAGCGCGCCGGGCCGGGGCCGGTAGTGATCTCGTTCTCCGCCGGGGGATCCGGGTGGTTGCTCTGCCACGCGATCCCCTGACTGACCACGGACGGGGCGGTAACTGGGGAACGTGCCCCTCCCCAGGCCACGTCGTTTTCGAATCCTTCGAAGAAGCGGCCGTAGCCCAACTCGTTCAGCTTGGCCACGAACTCGGTCTTCTTCCAGCAGACGAACTGCGTCGGACCGCCTTCGCAGGCCGTCAGCGTCACGGTTGCTTCTGCCCGGGCGAGTCCGACAATCGCCTCGTAGGTGAAGGTGTCAGAGCCGGTGAAGCCTGCATTCGCGGCGTAGATAAAGGAGCCGTCAGGACAAAGCTCGAGACCCGCATCGGAGTCACAGACCAGCGTGCCTTGGAGGGGGCCGAGCACCAAATCCGCCGTGGCCCCCGAATCGACTGCCGGCTCGTTGTCGTAGAGGTCGTTGTCGAGGACCCCGGGTGCTTCCACCTCGAGCACCCGAGAGACTGGCACTCCGAAGGTGTCGTCCTCCACCACGAGTTGTGCCTGGGCGGCCCCGGCGAAGCCGACGAGAGCCAGACCGCCAAGAAGGGCCACAGCCCGCCGGCCGAAGGAAAGTTCGATCATCAGTTGGGCTCCATCTTGCTATGGCAACCGATGGGTACGCCCCAGGAACCAACGCATACATCGATGAACGACGTCGGCCCCCTCACCGAACATCAGCGGGCAGCCTCCAGGAATTACATCGATGCCGTTCTCGCGGCCGTAGACCGTCGCCGCTTCCGAAACGCTACTGCTCTTGGCGCCAAAGAGTGCGTTGTAGTGCATCCACACGTGGGAGACCCCCGCCTCGACGCAATCGTGCATGACCTCCTGCGCAACCTCTGGGCGGGTCACGATCACCGCCGCGTCGACACCCTCGGGGATCGATCTCAGGTCGGGATAGCAGGTCTCGCCGTCCACTTCCGAGGCATTCAGGCTGACCGGAACAACCTCGTAGCCCCGCTTGCGCAGGGCCTTGAAGATTGTATTGCCGGTTCCCTGTTTGCTGGAGACACCAACAACCGCGATTCGCTTCTGGGACAGGAAGCTTTCAGCCTGGGCCTGGATGGTCATGTCGATCGACCTCCCTTCGGACCCATCCTATCTGCACAAAGGGCCGGCACAGAGGCCGGCCCTTGCAAACTACCTACTGTCCTGCTGTCGGGTTCGCCCTACTCGGGCATTGGCGCCGGGGCGTCCATGTTCCAGATGTCGGCGTGGACCTGCCATTTGCCATCCACCCATTTGGAGACACTCATCCACTTGCCTTCAGTCATGGTGTTGCCATCGGCGTCGATTCCCTTGAAGGTGCCCCGCGAGACTCCGGTCTCTCCACTGACCATAGCCTCGGCCAGCTCGATATCGACCTTGGCCAGCCCCAAGTCCATGCCGCCTTGAACCTGGGCAGCAATGGCCGCACGTCCCTTGGCGATGGGCATGTCGGGAGGCATCCGCATCCCGTCTTCGAGGTACAGGGCAGCCACCGCAGCCGCACCTTCGTTGTTGTATGCCGCCTCCCAGTGGTCAGCCAATTTCTCGTACTCCGCCTCGTGGTGTCCCGCAAAGACCGCCGAGCTCGCCAACAGTGCCACCAACATCAAACACAAAAACAGTCTCTTCTTCAAAACTAAACACCTCTCTGGTTCTTCCCCACAACGGAGCATCCGCCGTGTGGCCCCTCAATCCCGAATTTCTTCAGTACTTGGGGATACTTTACTAGCTCCACGTAGGGATCGACAAGGTCCGAACCAGGCAGACCCCCGTTTGGGCCACCTCACGGAGCACCTACCGGCAGTGACAGGCCGCGAACAGAGAGTGCGCTCCCAGCAATATGTATTGTGTCCCCGCAAAGAAACGCCCCTGCCAGCCGCTTCGAAGAGTAGCTAGGGTTCCTGCCGCCGGACTCCATCTTCAGATCCCGCTGGCGCTCAAAGGCTGTAGAATGCCCTGCACCTCTCCTATCGAGTGGCGTTTTGAAGCGGCCGGACCCCGTGCCGGCCGGACACCGACATGATTGGAACGACTCTCTCCCATTTCAAGATCACCGCCAAGCTGGGTGAAGGCGGCATGGGAGAGGTGTATCGTGCCACCGACATCAAGCTCGGGCGCGAGGTGGCCATCAAGGTGCTGCCGGCCGAGATGGCGACCAGTGCCGAGCGTCTGGAGCGATTCAGGAGAGAGGCGATGACGCTCGCTTCCCTCGACCACCCGGGAGTCGTCGGTGTGTACTCGGTCGAGGAGGCCGATGGGCTGCATTTCCTCACCATGCAGCTCGTCGAGGGCGAGCCGTTGGACCGCGTGATCCCGGAGGGTGGGCTCCCGGTGGAGCGGATCCTGACGATTGCCGCCGAGCTTACCGACGCGTTGGCCGCGGCCCACGACAAAGGCATTGTCCACCGCGATCTCAAACCCTCCAACGTCATGGTGACGGGTGAGGGTCGAGTCAAAGTCCTGGACTTCGGTCTCGCCAAATTCACCGGACCGCAGTCGGAAGAAGTCCTGAATTCGACGCTACAGACCGAGCTCCGCACGAGTGAGGGCGTGGTCATGGGTACCGTGCCCTACATGTCACCGGAGCAGTTGTCGGGGCAGCAGGTCGACCACCGGAGCGACATCTTCTCGCTCGGGGTCCTCCTCTACGAGATGGCCAGCGGCGAGCGACCCTACCAGGGGCGCTCGTCGGTCGAGCTCGCTTCAGCGATCCTGCGCGACACGCCGCGGCCGCTCGCCGAGAGGCGGACCGACGTACCGCAAGGTCTGGAGAGCGTGATTGGGCGGTGCCTCGAGAAGAACGTCGAGGACCGCTTCCCGTCGGCACGGAAGGTCAGTGACGCCTTGAGCGGCGTGACAGCGGAGGCGGCGCCGACCCGAGCCGCTGCGCCTCCCACGTCGCGTCCGATGGCGGAAGTCCAGTCTGATGTCCAGTCGGTTGAGGCACGCCAAGACGAGGGATTCTGGGTGGCGGTGCTGCCCTTCAAGTGCTCCGGCGCCAGCGCCGAGCTCACAGCCCTGGCGGACGGCTTGTGCGAAGAGCTCGTGACCGGGCTATCCCGGTTTTCGTATCTCCGCGTTGTAGCCCGCGACTCGACCGCGGGTCCTGGCAAGGACGGCGTCGAGGCCCGGTACCTCGTGGAGGGAAGCCTCCGGCAGGCAGGGACAAGGCTCCGACTCGCCGTGCAGCTCGTCGACACGGCAACTGGCGCCCATCTATGGGCTGAGAAATACGAACGGGATTTCAGCCCCGAGGCAGTGTTCGAGTTGCAGGACGACCTGGTGCCGCCGATCGTGTCGACCGTCGCAGATATGCACGGCGTCCTGCCACGGAGCATGGGCGAGGCGCTGCGCAGCCGCAATCCCGATCAGCTGAGCCCCTACGAGGCGGTCCTGCGCAGCTTCGCCTACTTCCAGCGGGTCACCGCCGAAGAGCTTGCCGCGGCGCGGTCTGCCCTGGAGTTGGCCGTGGCAACGGCACCGACCTACGCCGATGCCTGGGCCATGCTGGCGTTGCTGTGTGCCCAGGAGTACGGCCAGGGGTTCGATCTCCTGCCCGACTCTCTCGCCAGCGGGGCAACTGCGGCGCGGCGCGCCGTCGAGGCCGGCCCTTCCAATCATCTGGCGCATTTCAGTTTGGCCCAGGTACTCTTCTTCCAAAAGGAGTTGCAGGCTTTCCAGAACACGGCGGAGCGGGCCGCTGCGCTCAATCCGATGGACGGCAACTCCATTGCCTTTCTCGGTGAGCTGCTGACCTATTCGGGCGACCCGGAGCGCGGCCTCGAGCTGGCCGGGCGCGCCAAGCAGCTCAATCCCCATCATCCCGGCTGGTACTGGTTTGCCGACTTCTATCACTGGTACAACCAACGCGACTACCAGGCCGCACTCGATGTCGCGCTGAAAGTGAACCTGCCGGGCCACTGGGGTGAGAACTGCGCGCTTGCCGCCGCTTACGGGCAGCTCGGCGAACGCGAGGCGGCAGAGAAAGCCCTGCGGAAACTGCTCGACCTCCGGCCAGATTTCGCCGAGATTGCACCGGAAGAATTCGCCAAGTGGTGGAATGACGAGTTCGCAGAGAACATGATGGAAGGCCTACGAAAGGCCGGGCTCGAGGCTCCGGCGACACTCGGGTCGGAGCCGTCCACAGCCACAGCTGAGGGGTCGTCTGGGTCGGAGTCTGGCGCCACACGCGCCGACGAAGGATTCTGGGTCGCGGTGCTGCCGTTCAAATCGACGGGCACAGGCGCCGAGCTCTCGGCCCTGGCGGACGGCCTGTCCGAAGAGATCGTCGCCGGTTTGTCGCGGTTCTCCTACCTGCGTGTGATCACGCACGGCTCGACGCTACGCTACGCCGACCAGTCCCCCGATGTGCGGGTGGTGGGCACGGAGCTCGGGGCACGCTACGTCATGAATGGAAGTCTGCGCCAGGTCGGCACCCGGCTCCGTATCGCGGTGCAGTTGGTCGATGCCGAGACCGGCGCCCAACTGTGGGCCGAGACCTACGAGCGCTCCTTCACTCCGGAGGCGATCTTCGAGCTTCAGGACGACCTCGTACCACGGATCGTCTCCACCGTCGCCGACATCCATGGCGTCCTGCCTCACAGCATGAGCGAAGCGGTGCGCCTCAAGTCTGTCGACGAGATCAGCCCGTACGAAGCGCTGCTACGCAGCTTCGGCTACAACGAACGCTTCACTCCCGAGGACTTCGCGGAAGTGCTGGCCTGTCTGGAACGGGCCGTGCAGCAGGCCCCCGGCAACGCCGACTGCTGGGCCATGCTTTCCTTGATGTACGCCAACGAGTATGGCCACTGGGGCAACCCGGGGCAGGAGTGCCTGGACAAGGCACTTCAGGCGGCGCGGACAGCGGTCGAGGTGGCGCCGTTGAGCTCCCTCCCCTACTACGCCCTGGCCCAGGCTCTCTTCTTTCTCCGGGACATCCCGGCGTTTCGCATCGCCGCGGAGCGCGCCGTGGAGCTCAACCCGATGGATGGAGCCACCGCCGCGTGGATGGGCTTGCTGATTGCCTACGCCGGAGACTGGGAGCGCGGTTGCGCCCTATCTGAGCAGGGGCTGCAGCTCAACCCCAATCATCCCGGGATGTACCGGTACGCCGCCTGGCACGATGCCTACCGCAAAGAGGACTATCGCAAGGCGCTGGACATAGCCCTGCAGCTCAACGCTCCCAAGAACTTCTACACCCCTGCGGTGCTGGCCATGTGCTACGCCCAGCTCGGTGAGATGGAGCCGGCACGCAAGGCACTACGGGACTTGCTCGCACTCAAGCCCGACTACGCCGAGGTCGCCCAGGAATTGCATGGCAGGTGGATCCAGCCCGATCTCGTGGAGCACCTGATGAAAGGTCTGCGCAAGGCGGGGCTCGACGTGCCGCCGGCGCCCGATGAGGCCGAGTCATGATCGGCACGACCCTCTCTCATTTCAAGATCACCGCCAAGCTGGGTGAAGGCGGCATGGGTGAGGTCTATCGCGCTGAGGACACCAAGCTCGGGCGCGAGGTGGCCATCAAGGTGCTGCCGGAGGCCGTGGCCTCCGATCCCGAGCGCCTCGCCCGCTTCGAGCGTGAAGCCAAGGTCCTGGCCAGCCTCAATCACGCCAACATCGCGGCGATCTACTCCTTCGAGCGGGAGGGGGCAAGCCCCTCCCCTACATTGGACGATGCCGAGCTGCAGGAGAAATCCCTAAGCCCCCAAGCCCCTCAGGTTTCAAGCCCCTACGCCCCTAAGCCCTTAAGCCCCTCTATCCATTTCCTTGTGATGGAGCTGGTCGAGGGCGAGGATCTCAAGGAACAACTCGAGCGGGGCGCGTTGTCCTACGAGGCGGCTCAACCCATCGCTGTGCAGATCGCCGAGGCCCTCGAGGCGGCCCACGAAAAAGGCATCATCCACCGCGATCTCAAACCCGCCAACATCAAGGTGACGCCAGACGGTCAGGTGAAGGTGCTGGACTTCGGACTCGCCAAAGCCCTGGACCCCCAAGACCTCAAGACCCCAGGACCCCAGAGCCTTTCCCTGTCGCCGACGCTCACCGCGCAGATGACCCAGGCGGGTGTGCTGATGGGCACCGTCGCCTACATGTCTCCCGAACAGGCCCGGGGACAGGAAGTCGACAAGCAGGCCGATATCTGGGCCTATGGAGTGGTCCTATTCGAAATGCTCACGGGGCGCACAGCATTCCCTGGAGACACGGTCACCGACGTGATGGCCGCCGTGGTGACGCAAGAACCCGACTGGAACACCCTGCCGCCAGAAACTCCGTGGCATGTCACCGAGGTTCTTCGCCTCTGCCTCGCCAAGGATCCGCGGCAACGGGTGCACGACATTGCCGACTCGCGCCTGATGTTGACCAGCTCGGCAGCTCCGACGACCGAGACCAGTCCGGTCGCAGAAGCCAAGACCTGGCGCCGGTTCCTGCCCTGGGGCGTCGCTGCGGCCCTCGCCGTCATCGCGGCAGGGCTCGCGATCCTGCCGAGAAGCCAGGAGGCTCCTCCCGGGGCCGTTCAACGCCTCTCGATCACTCTGCCGGCGGCAACAGGCCTAGCCGCGAACGAAGTGATCGTGCTGTCACCGGACGGCGGCAAGCTGGTAATGGTCGGTTACGAGAACGGCGCACGGAAGCTCCTGCTGCGGCGTCTCGACAGTGGCGAAATCGAACCGATCCCCGAGACCGAAGGTGTGGACAACCCGTTCTTCTCGCCCGACGGCGCGTCGATCGGCTTCACCCGCGACAATGAGATGCTGACGATGTCTCTGGAGACGGGAAGGGCTACCACGATCGCCAAAGCGACCTGGGGCGGCGGCTCCTGGGGTTTGGACAACACCATCGTCTACACCCCCTACTACACGAGCGGGCTACACCGCATCCCCGCCGCAGGTGGCGATCCGGAAGAGCTGACAGCACCCGACCTGGAAGCGGGAGAGCTGGGGCACTTCTGGCCGCAACACCTTCCCGGCGGAAGCGTCGTTCTCTTCACGGCATTCTCTGTGCCGCTGACCCGCTCCAGCATCGACGCCTACGACCTCGAGTCGGGGACGGCGAAGACCCTCGTCGAGGATGGAGTGTGGGGCCGCTACTCTCCAACCGGCCATTTGCTCTTCATCCGGGATCACACGTTGATGGCGACCCGCCTCGATCTCCAGAAGGTCGAGATCGTGGGAGCCCCTGTGCCCATCTTGACCGACATCATCCCCGACATCGGTCAGGGCGACGCCCCTTTGAGCTTCGCCGCGAACGGCACCCTGGCGTATGTCCCCGGTGCGGAGATGCATCCTCCTCGCCAACTCGCCTGGGTGGACCAGAACGGCAACGAGACCCCCATCGGGGAGGCCCAACGGTACGGACACCCCCGGATCTCGCCCGATGGGGCGAGAATCGCTGTAACGATCCGGGACCAGAGCTGGGATCTGTGGGCCCTCGAGCTCGACCGCGGCACGCTCAGCCGACTGAGCTTCGAGCCCGCCACCCAGTTTGGAGCACAGTGGATGCCGGACGGTGAGCGCATCGTCTACGGCCAGGACGACCCACCCTATAACCTCTATCGACGGACGACGGATGGCACCAGTCAGCCCGAGCTGCTGGTGGAATCCCCACTCGATAACGAAGCTCGCTCGATCTCACCCGACGGCAAGTTCTTGCTCTTCAGCGTTTCTGGTAGCGAGGGCGGATACGACCTCTGGTTGCTGCCTCTCGAGGGCGATCGGCAGGCTGAGCCCTGGCTGGCAACGCCCTTCAACGAGGATCTCGCAGCGTTCTCTCCCGACGGCAACTGGGTGGCCTATGCCTCCGACGAAACCGGCAAGAATCAAGTCTATGTCACCCGCTTCCCCGACGGTGGACGCAAGCTGCAAGTCTCGATCGAGGGTGGATCGGAACCGCTCTGGTCGCACGATGGGCGAGAGCTCTATTTCCGGGCTGGCCCGAGAGTGATGGCCGTCGAGGTCGCGGCCGGCGACCGGATGACAGCCAGTCGGCCACGTGAGCTCTTCAGTGGCTCCTACATGGCGACAGCCAACAAGCTGGGCTACGATGTCGCGGCCGACGGCCGTTTCCTCATGATCAAGACGCCAGACGAAGACTGGCCTCGAGAGATCGACGTCGTCCTCAACTGGTTCCAGGAGCTCGAGAACCTCGTCCCCTGAGCTCGACTTGCTGTACACTCCGGGGCACCAATCCGATTCACGCCCACGAGACGCGATCTCGCTGTGGCAAACAAGAAGGGGTAAGGAATGCTGAAGCAGTTCCCGTTAGGTGGAGTCTGTCGAGGGGTCTCAATCGCTCTATCGATGGTATTGGTCTTGGCCCTGGTGCCTGGACAAGCGTCGGCGGACACGGCTGAAGAGGTCCGTGCAACGATCATGGAAAACGCGCAATATACCAACAAGAATCTGAAGGACGCACCCGACACGGTCTCCAAGGACGGTGCACCCGAGTTCTGGTCGAGTGGCGGCCTGATGCAGTGGGTCCCGGCCGATGGTGAGCTTCTGGAGTACGAGTACCAGACTCTCACTCCCAAACACATCGAGGTCATCACGCTGGTCGAGGACCAGGCGGCGGTCGCGATGTATTACACCGAGGGGAGATTCAAGGCCAAAGGCGGCGAAGCAGTCAACAACTACCTGACCCGCGCAACTCAGGTCTATGTGAAAGAGGGCGGCAAATGGAAGGTAAGTGCCGCACACTGGTCACCCATCGCCGGGGGCTCGGGTACGAATCAGAATTCCCTCGACTGACGACGGCCTTTCTTCAAGGTTCAAATGTGGGGCACTCGACATTCGTCGGGTGCCCCTTTTCTTGTTCGACCCGAACAATGCCGGCAGAATGCCACGCACTTCTCTGTTCGACGGATCGAAGAGACACCGAACCGTGATCGGCACGACCCATCCAATTCTCGAAGCGGCTGGCACCCCTGCCGGCCGTTGGTACTACTTGTATTACAATGGTGCACATGATCACCCAATCGGTCCGCCTGCCCGATCCACTCGCAGAGCGCCTGGACGCCCTCGCCAGAGCCACCCGCCGCTCCAAGAGCTCCTTCATCGTGGAAGCGCTCGAGGTCTATCTCGAAGAGCGCGAGGACCTGGAGGCGGCTCTCGCCAGGTTCCGCGACCCACAAGCGGAATGGGTCGACCACGACGAGGTCCGGCGTGAGCTCGATCTCGATTAGGTGGGAAAGGCGAGCCGTCAAAGAGCTCAGGCGGTTGCCGAAGGACATCCAGGTACTGGTCGTCGATTCGGTCGAAAACCTGCCCCTCGATCCACTTCGGGGCCAGCAGCTGAGCGGACAATGGAAGGGTCTCCGCCGACTGCGAGTCGGACACGTTCGGGTGATCTACGGCTTCGACGGCGCCGAGCTCCTGATCGCAGTACTACGCGTCGGGCTCCGGCGCGAGGTCTATCGTCGCTAGGTTCCCGCCCTACCTGGCCACGACGGCACGCCCCACCCTCTCCAACAGCGCCCAGGGGAATCTCCTGCGCGGTGACAGGTGCCGATCCCAGACCGCCTCGTATTCCTCGTGCGGGGTGGCGCCGCGCAGCCGCTTGAACTCACCCACCCCACCGCTCCAGGACAGCATCAGGCCAAGGCGAGCCGCCTCCGAAGCCTGCAGAGCGACCGCCTGTCGATAGAGCCCGAGCTTGCGGGGCTTCTGTCGGTCGTAGCCCACGAAGGCCCCGGTCATCACTCCATCCCTCACGTACCAGGCCTTGAAGGCGTCGATCGAGCCCTCCTTCCGAAAAGCCCGAAAGGTGAGCAGTCCCTTCCCCTGGGTGAGTCGCAAGAACTCCGCATTGAAGTGGGGGTTGAGCAGCGAGTGCTTGCCCAGGTAGAGGCTGCGGTAGAGCTCGGCGAGGCGCTCGGCTTCGCTGGCGATGACGTCCCGGTCGGAGACCACTTCGTAGCCATGACGCTCCGAAAGATGCCGGTCTCGCCGCAGCTCTTCCGACTCCCGGATGGCGCGCCTGCAATCCTCCACCATCCAGACCCTGCGATGCCGCACCATCCGGAAGCCCGCTTGTTCGAAAAACCGAAACTGCTCCGGGTACAGCCGAGGCAACAGTCCTCCGAAGACGATGGCCGCCTCGGGTTGCTCCGTTGTGAGGCAGTCGACGACAGCGCGGAGCTGATCTCGCGTGTACCAGGCCACGGGATTCGTCGTCAGCAGCCAGTTGTTGACGTAGACGACCCGATCCAGCTCACCGAGCCACGTCGCCACTTCGAGCGGCCAGAAGGCGAGACCCAACAGCCACTCGGGAATCTCCGAGTGGCGCTTCGCCAGCTCCTCGCACGAGTAGCGAGCATAGTGGGCGCGTGGAGACGCCACCGCGGCAGTGGGTTTGGAGCCATCGCCAGGCGTATTGCACAACGTGCTGACAATCGGCAGGAGCTGCTCGTCGACTCGGAGCAGGGCGATGTCCGCCTCGACGTTCTCCACGTAGCGGCTGGTTCCGCCCCGCTGCATCGCCAGCACGTACCGCCTGGCCAGCTCGGCCCACTCCTCCGGCTGCGGTGGCAGTTGCCTCGCGGCCTCCGCCTCCAGGAGCTCGATGACCGGTTGCGCTGGCACGAGAGGACTCGATCGGTGTCAGTAAGGACTGGGCTCTGGAGAACCCAACATCTCGGCGGCAACCCGACCCAGGACCGACAAGGCGGCGAGCACCGGCACCCCCAGGCTGTCGCGAAAGCGCTGCTGCATTGAATGCGTATAGCCGATGCAGTCCATGGCGACAAGCTCCACGCGGTGGTGTCGCAGTTGCTCGGCGGCCTTCTCGAAGTCCTCCGGCGGTCCGTATGGCGAGGCTGGGACCACGAACGCCCAGCGCGCCGAGCTTCTCCACCTTCGCCGCTGGGCCCTGACCTGACCGGGAGTCGGGGTGACCACACCGAGCCGGTCGACCACCAGGCTCTGCGTGAAGCTTTGCAGGAGGCGACCCGGATAGAGGATCGGAACCCGTGTCTTGAGCTGCGGAAGGTCACCCGTGCAGAGAACCAGGATCATGGCTACGCGCCCATCGAGATCCTCGACACACTCCCTGAACCGTCGTACCAGGAAGCTCGATTTGACCCGGATCTCCTCGCCGTTGCGGAGCCGGGTTACGATCCGGCCTCTGCCGCGCCTGTGACCCTGCGACTCGATCTCGGCAGCGCTCAGGCCATCCAGCACGCCGACCTGCTCGATCTGGCAGTCCTCACCCAGCGCAGCTGCAAGCTCGGGCACGATGTCGTCGCGGGGCGTCTGCCCCATCGTTACCGCGCCGACTGTCTGGGGTAGCGCCATCACCTCGCGAGGCATTCCAGGATCATACAGCGGACCTGCCCGGCTGCCGGATAGCCGCCCTTCGCGAGAAATCTCGACGATCTGATGATCCAGACTCGCGAGGCCATCGAGCTGTTCCTGGCACCGGCTGGCGAGCCTCCGGAGCCCTTGGATTTTGTCGGCGTCCAGACGGTCACCGTGGGTGAATGACCTGCCTGCCGCCAGGCTAGGAGTACTTCTCGACGATCTCGCGGTAGCGCGGGTGGTCGCGCAGGCCGTCCCAGCGCGGGTCGATCTCGAAGAACCGGACCGAGAACTTGGCGGGGATTGACAACAGCTGATCGATCGCTTCCAGGGCCTCCTCGACCATGCCGAGGCGAGCATAGGTGGTAGCGAGATCGAGGAGCAGTTGATGCCCGATGTAGACGTCCTTTTCGAGCGGCATCAACTCGAGGGCCTTGCGGCCGGCGGCAACGGCCTCCTCCTTGCGGCCGAGCCCCGCCAGCGTCATCCCGAGGCTGGCGAACAGCCGGTAGTCGTCCGGCCGCTCGGCCAGGGCCGCCTCCAGGTAGCCGCGCGCCATCTCGTACTCGACCAGTGCCTGCTCCGAGTCCCCTGCAAGGTCGAGGGCTTCGGCGATCACGAGACTCTTGGGGACCGCAGCGTACTGATGGTCGTACGAGTCGATCGAGGCTTGCGCTTGTACGGCCAGGATCTCGTCGTAGTCCCTCTCGAGACGAGAGAGCTCTATGAGGAGCATGAAGTTCAACCCGGCCAATCCGCCCGACCTGGGCATCGACTCCAGGATCGTGCGAGGTTCGTCGAGGTCACCGGTCCACAACCAGATCGTCTGCGCCTTCTGCAGATAGGGCCAATAGCTGTCCGGGGCCGCGGCAATCGCTTCGTCGAAGGCCTCCACCGCCTTGGGAAAGTCGCGAATCATCATCGCGAACTCCCCGATCAGGGCAGGAATCTGAGCGTTCCTGGGGCTGAGCTCGAAGGCCTGCTCCAGCCTTTCGATGCCTTCGGCGAGCTTTCCCTGCCGACGCCAGACATAGGCGCTGGCCGCCAAGATGTCCGCGTCATTCGGTTTGGCCTCGGAGGCCGCCAGGAACTTCTCCAGAGCCGCTTCGTAGTCTTGCTCGGCGTAGTAGTGGAAGTAGCCGGCATGGAGCAGCACCACGGCGGATTCGCTGTCCAGCGCCAGCGCTCGCTCATTGGCCTGCGCAGCCATTTCGAGGCGCGAATCGGTGAAGTCGTAGCCGAGCCGGTAGTAGAAGGCCTGGGCGTGAGCAAGGGCGGCCCACGCCTCCGCGAAGCCGGAATCCAATTCGACGGCAGCCTGGAAATCCTCGAGGACGCGGCGGCGGGTCGACTCGGAGAAGTCCGACGAGTCCTGGCCGAAATTGCCGCGCAGGTAGGCCTGATAGGCCTCGAGGCTCTCGGTCGGTCGGGCCTCCAGCTCCTCACGCTCCGGCTCGAGGAGAGTCACTCCGAGCTGTGCCACCACTTCGGTGGCGATCTCCGATTGCAACTCGAAGACGTCCTGCAGGACCCGGTCGTAGGACTCGGCCCAGATCTGGGTGTCGTCGCCGGTGCGGACCAGCTGAGGCGTGATGCGCACTCGGTTGCCGTCCTCGCCGCGCGCCCAGCGCACGGAGCCCTCGAGCACGTAATCGACATCGAGCTCCTCGGCGATCTGCGCGAGTGGCGGCCGGTCCTCCTTGTACTGCATGGCGCTGGTACTCGAGACGACCCTCAAGCCGCTCACCCCCGCCAACCGGGTGGTGATCTCCTCGCTCATGCCATCGGCGAAGTACTCGTCTTCCGAGGCGCCGCGGTTCTGGAAAGGCAGCACCACGATGGCTGGCAGCTCGGCTCCGGACACCCCACTGACATCGGCGGAGCTCACCGATTCTTCGACGGCCGCGCTATCGACCTGCGGCTCCCCGTCGCCACCGCGGCCGAGCCAGAGAGCGATCGCTCCTACTACAACGACAGCGGCCACGGCAGCGATCGGCCACCAGCGACGGCTGGCCGCTGGTTGGGCGCGGGCCTTCGCAGCCTCGAACTCGGCGCTCGTCGGCCGGGTGACACCTGAGGAAACGACTCCCGATTCCACCTCGCCGCGCAGCACGTCGAGCTCGTTGTAGACCTCGGACGCCGATTGGTAGCGGCGCTTGGGGTCCTTGTCGAGACAGCGATTGACGATGCGTGCCAGGTGATGCGGCAGCTCGGCGCGGACCGTGTCGATCGACGGCGGCGTGTCCTTGACGATCGAGGAGATCAGCGACACCGAGGTGTCCCCCTGGAAGGGGCGCCCTCCGGTGGCCATCTCGTAGAGCAGGATGCCGACCGAGAAGATGTCCGACCGGGGGTCGAGATCTTTACCCTCGAGCTGTTCCGGCGACATGTAGGGCATGGTGCCGAGGATCTTGCCCTCCCCGGTCAGCACTTCGGTCGGTGCCGCGGTGACCTCCGGGGCGGCAGCCGCCTGATGCAGCTTGGCGAGCCCGAAGTCGAGCACCTTCAACCGGCCTTCCTCGGTCACCATGATGTTGGCCGGCTTGAGGTCGCGATGGACGATGCCCTTCTCGTGCGCTGCCGCCAGGGCCTCGGCCAGCGGAATGCCGAGCTGGAAAATCCGCTCCAGCGGCAGACCGCCGCCCGGGATCAGCTCGGAGAGCGGCCGGCCGTCGACCCGCTGCATGGTCAGGAAGTGGACGGTCTGCGCGTCGCTCCCGGAGTCCCCTTCGACGGTGGCGCTCTCGACCGAGTAGATGTGGACGATGTTGGGGTGATCGAGGGCGGCGAGCGTCTTCGCCTCCCGCTCGAAGCGCGCCAGGCGCTCCGGATCCTCAGCGAAGTCGGGCGGCAGAACCTTGATCGCCACGTCGCGGTCCAGGCGCTCGTCGTGGCCCAGCCAAACCTGGCCCATGCCGCCTTCACCGAGCTTGGCAGTCACTGTGTAGTGAGAGAGCTTCTTTCCGATCATCAATGCCGCGCCATTCTACTAGCAATTGTCTGAAGCGGCCGCGCCTTGCGGCGGGGTGGGTGGGGGGTTGAAGCGGCGGGGCTTGCCCCTGCCCGGCCGTTCGGTCCGTCCAACGCAAGAAAGGGTGAGTCGATCCCGTCTTCGTTAGTGGACTGAGCAACGCCCGATTAGCGCCTAGCAATGCCCGACTTGAAAACCTGTAAACTCTCTCTTTACACCGCTTCTAGGCCTACCAAGTAGACCTCGAGCAATACCATTGAGAATCGACAGGAGCTTCAAAAGATGCCCGCAAAGCGACCCCCAACTCATCCCGGCGTGATTCTTCGCGAGGATGTCCTGCCCTCACTGGGGCTCTCTGTGAGTGAAGCGGCCCGGCAGCTCAGAGTCTCGCGGCAGACCCTGCATCGAATCCTCGCTGGCACCTCTGGAGTTACCCCCGAAATGGCTGTCCGCCTGGGTAAGTTTTGCGGCAACGGGGCCGGTCTCTGGCTGCGAATGCAAGAGGCCTTCGATCTGTGGCATGCGGAGAGGCGCCTCGCAAAAGAGCTCGACAAGATCCCGGCCCATACTCCCGCCTAGACGAGAATCGGCCAGCACCCCTGCCAGCCAAAGTCCGCTCGGTTCAAGCGGCCGCAGCCGTGGCGGCCAGGGTGGGAAGCGGTGTCGAGGCGCGCCCGACGCAAGAAATCCCCTTGCGCATCCGTCTTCTTCTTCGAGGCCTATGACACACGCTAGAATCAACTTCGTGACCCGACAATTCAACGTCATTGTCGAGCGAGATGCCGAGGGGTACTACGTCGCCTCGGTTCCCGCCCTACCTGGATGTCACACCCAGGCGAGGTCTCTCGACGAGTTGATGGTCCGGATCCGTGAAGCGATCGAGTTGTTCCTCGAGACAACGAGCGAGCCTCCGGAGCCCCTGGATTTTGTCGGCGTCCAGACGGTCACCGTGGGTGAATGACCCGCCTCCCAAGAATCACAGGCAGGCAGCTGATCGCGAGGCTCAAACGACAAGGCTTCGAGGTCGTGCGAGTACGGGGTAGTCACTACCTCCTCAAACACCCAGACGGCCGCACCACCGTGGTCCCGGTTCACGGCAAAGAGACCATCGGCCCAGGCTTGCTTCTGAAGATCCTCAGAGAAACCAAGCTCAACAGAAGCGATTTGAAATAGGCCGGTGATCCGCTCGTCGACGAAGCGGCTGGCGCCCCTGCCGGCCGAGGTGGGTGGGGACCCGGACCTGTACCGTCCATCGGCCCTGTTTGAAGCGGCCGGCGCCCCTGCCGGCCGTTCGGTAGGTGTAACGCAAGATTCTCGTACGCAACTCCGTCTTTCTCCAGTGGGCCCCTGCTCACCGCCAAACTCGGCTCTCCGGCCCGAGAAACTTGACGAAGGCATATAAATCAAACCATACTCATGCATATGAGAACGACACTTATTCTCGACGACGAGCTCCTCGCCAAAGCTGCCCTGTTGAGCGGAATCGATGGCAAGACCGCCCTGGTTCACGCCGGTCTCCATGCCCTCGTGACGCAAGAGAGTGCCCGGCGCCTGGCGGCTCTGGGCGGCACCGAGAAGGACCTTCGTCTCGTCCGACGCCGACGAATCGTCAGTCCGTCCAAGCGGCACAGCTCGTGATCCTCGTCGATACTTCCGTCTGGGTCGACCACCTGCGGAGAGGGAAACTCCCGGCTGGTGACACTTCTCGAGGACATGGAGGTGCTGACCCACCCCTTCGTCATTGGAGAGATCGCCCTCGGGCGCTCGAGCCAAGAAGGCGAGATCCTGGACTTGCTCGGCCACCTCCCCTCTGCCGAAGTTGCGACCCACGACGAGGTTCTCTCGATGATCGACAGCCGACACTTCGCCGGTTCGGGTATTGGCTGGGTCGACGCCCACCTCCTGGCCTCGGCCCTTCTCAGCGACGCACCTCTCTGGTCCCTGGATCGCAAACTCGCCGCGGCCGCCAAGCTTCTCGACCTTGCACCCTGAAGGAAGCGGCCGGACCTGGGCCCGCCATCGACGCTAGTTGAAGCGGCCGGCGCCCCTGCCGGCCGCCCAGCACGACCACAGCGAGATCGGGGCCCGTTCTCCCGTCATCAAATCTTCTCGCACCCCGAGGTCCAAGAGTTACTGAATCTCCAAAACGTCCGCGGAGCGGTCACGCCGTACCAGCTGCGGCAGTTTCTCCGGCTGGTCGAGTGGTACGATTTGAAGCTGGAGAACGAATCTTGAGCGGTTACAGCATCAACATCTTCTACAGTGAAGAGGACGGCGGCTACATCGCCAATATCCCCGACCTCGACAGTTGCTCGGCCTTCGGCTCATCGCCCGAGGTAGCGCTTCGGGAGGTCGAGAGGGCCAAAGCAGCCTGGCTGGAAGCTGCTCGCTCCTCCGGAAAGCCGATTCCCGAGCCCCGTTACCGCGCTGCGATCTATGAGGCCCACCGCTAGCGAGCTCATCGGCCCCAGTTGAACGAATCAAGCCGCTCGCCGCCTGGCACACCATCAAACGGTGAGGACAAACTGACACTGCATCAGATCAAGGTCAACGGCACCGAATATAGCGTCGATGTCGATCCCGCGATGCCGCTGCTCTGGGTGCTGCGCGACGCGCTCGGCCTGACCGGAACCAAATATGGCTGCGGCATCGGAGTCTGCGGAGCCTGCAGCGTCCTCGTGGACGGCATCGCCCAGCGGTCCTGTGCGATCTCTGTCGGTGAGCTGGCGGCGGAAGTGACCACGATCGAGGGCATCGGCACACCCGATAGCCTCCATGTCCTTCAGGAGGAATGGATTCGGCATCAGGTCGCGCAATGTGGCTATTGCCAGTCGGGGCAGATCATCAATGCTGTTGCCCTGCTAGCGCAGAACAGCTCGCCTTCGGATGGCGACATCGACGACGCCCTCTCGGACAACCTCTGCCGGTGCGCCACGTACGTCCGGATCCGGCAGGCCGTGAAATCGGCCGCCGAGCGACTCGAGACCTCCCATCGAGACATCGGATGACGACGCGACGAGAATTCCTCATCGGCTCGGCCGCCATCGCCGGTGGCTTCGTCGTCGGCTGCCGGGTCGAGCTATCCGATCGTCTGCCGGACTCGATCGAAGTCGGGCCCGGGCAGACGGCCGTGACGCCCTACGTCATCATCGACAGCGAGGGGATCACGATCATCGCGCCGCGCGCCGAGATGGGACAGGGGATCCACACCACGTTGGCCGCCCTGGTAGCCGAAGAGCTCGACGTGGCCTTCGACGACATCCGTGTCGAGCACGGCCCGGCCTCGGAGCATTACTCCAACATGGTCTTCTACGGACCACGGCCCTCTCCTGGTCAGCTCCACGGCGTACCGACCCAGGCCACCGGCGGCCAGACCTCCATCCGGGATGCCTTCGTCAAGATGCGCAAGTCCGGTGCCGCCGCACGGCTCATGCTGCTGCAGGCTGCCGCCGACCGTCTGGGCGTCGAACACAGCACCCTCACGACGCGCGCCGGCGCCGTCGTGGATGCCAACGGCGAAGCGATCTCCTATGTCGATCTGGCGACGGCGGCAGCAGATATCGATCCACCCGAGGATCCGCCCCTCAAACCGCAGACGGAATGGAAGCTGCTGGGGAGGTCACTTCCCCGCGTCGACATGGAGAGCAAGTGCACGGGCACAGCCCAGTACGGGATGGATGTGAGGCTGCCCGGACTCCTCTACGGCACGGTCCGGCGCAATCCCCGGCTCGGCGGCAAGATGCTCGGCTTCGACGCCTCCAGGGCTGCGAAGATGCCCGGCGTCGAGCACATCATCCCGATGGAGACAGGCGTCATCGTCCTGGCCACGAACACCTGGTATGCCTTCCAGGCTGCCGAGCAGATCGACTTCGAGTGGGGTCAGGCAACCTATCCTGCAACGACCACGAGGCATCGGCATCGCATCGAGCGCGAGTTCGACGAGACGCCCTACTACCGGCCGCGAAATCGCGGCAATGTCGACCGGGCGCTCTGGGATGCGGACGTCATCCAGGAAGAGTATCGGGTCCCCTATCTCGCCCACGCCACGATGGAGCCGGTCAATGCGACGGCGCTGCTCGACGAGGGTCGCCTGGATATCTGGGCAGGGAACCAGTTCCCGACCCTGGCGGTGCTGGTCGGCGCGCGGCTGACCGGGCTCGACCAGGAGGCCGTCCGAGTCCACACGCCCTACATGGGCTGCGGCCTCGGCCGCAGATTCGAGATGGACGACGTCGAAGCGGCCGTCCGCGCCGCGCAGGCGGTTCCCGGAATACCGGTCCAGGTGACCTACACGCGAGAGGAGGACTTCACCCACGACGCCTACCGTCCGATGGCCACTGCTCGGTTTCGTGCGGCGGTCGCCGACGGCAAGCCGACGGCGCTCGATCTCGACCTCTCGGTGCCCTCCCTGTTCGTCTCCGGCGATCAGAGACGCCGCGCCATCACCGGCGAGCCCGAGAAGGCTCTGCCGAAGGGGGACATTTCCATGACCATGGGCGCGGGGAACCAGCCCTACCAGATCGAGAATTACAGGGTGACGGCCTATCGCCCGAAACAGTTGATGCCTGTCGGCTGGTGGCGATCCGTCGGCGAGTCGCAGAACTGCTTCTTCCAGGAGAGCATCCTCGACGAGCTGGCCCATGCGGCCGGCACAGATCCGCTCGAGATGAGACTGTCGATCCTCGACGACGCGCCCAGTCGGCAGGTGCTCGAAAGTGTCGCCGAGATGTCGAATTGGGGCTCCGCCCTTCCCGTAGGCCATGCCCGGGGCCTCGCCTACGCGATGTCCACCGGGGCGGCCTCCGCCGAGGTCATCGAGATCCGTCACTCGGAGGCCGGAATCGAGCTTCTCGCGGCCTGGGCGGCGGTGGATGTCGGCATCGCGCTCGATCCGCGCAACATCGAGGCCCAGGTGCAGGGCGCTCTGCTCTTCGGACTGAGCTCATCGATCTTCGGTGAGATCACCCTTGCCGACGGCGCCGTCGAGCAGACCAATTTCGACGCCTATCCCCTGTTGCAGATGCATCAAGCGCCCCCGGTCGAGGTGCGCATTCACGAACGCGGCAGCAAGATCCGCGGCGTCGGTGAAGTCGCCACACCTGCCGCCGCCCCGGCTCTGGGAAACGCCATCTTCGCGGCCACGGGCAAGAGGATCCGCGAGCTGCCCTTCCGCAAGCATTTCCGCTTCATCTGAGCCCAGGTCCGACGCAAAGCGCCCATCCGTCCTCGAGCCCCTCTGCACTCGAGCTTCTCTGCACTGTGCCACCCATGAGACCAGCACAATCGGTGCGGCGACAAGCCTGTCACCTGCCAGCAGGCTAGAAGTACTTCTCGACGATCTCGCGGTAACGGGGGTGGTCGCGGTGCAGTGAGACAGTTTCTTACCGATCCTGTGTGCCGCGCCATGGCACTGGCAATCGAGGCAACGTCGGTGACGGGTTGGTGGCTCGCCGATGCCCTCAAACGGTGAGGACGAGCTTGCCTCGGGCGTGCCCCCCCATGAGATAGCGAATGGCCTCGGGAGCCTCGGCGAGCGGGTAGGTTCGGTCGATGACGGGCGTCACCTTGCCGCTCTCGAGGAGCCCCTTCAGAAACTCCAGGTCCTCCAGGCGGGCTGCCGCGACGAACGACCGTAGTCTTTGACTCACGAACGGTGACAGCACAGCGGCGCGAAGCTGGCGATCGGTGCCGGCGAGCCACTTTCCCCCCTCTTCCCCACCCACGATCACCAGAGTCCCCCGGGGGGTGAGAGCGCCTCGAAGGTTGGCCAGCGAACGGTTCCCCGCGGTGTCGAGGATGACGTCGTAGCGCTCACCGGTCTGCGCGATGTCCTCGCATGTGTAGTCCACCACGGCATCCGCGCCGATGGAGCGCACCAGATCCATCTTCGGCGTGCTGCACACGCCCGTCACTTCTGCACCGAACACCTTGGCGAGCTGCACCGCGAACGTCCCCACCCCTCCCGAGGCACCGATGATCAGCACCTTCTGCCCGGCCGCGACTTCGCCCTTGTCGCGCAGACCCTGGAGGGCCGTGATCGCAGAGGTGGGCACGGCCGCTGCCTGCTCGAAGTCGAGATTGGCCGGCTTGGCCAGAATCTTGTCTGCTCGGGCACAGGCGTACTCGGCGTAGCAGCCTTGGCAGAAGCCGAACACCTCATCGCCCGGCTGAAACTGCGTCACCTCTTTGCCGACCGTCTCGACGCGCCCGGAGAAATCGTTGCCCGGAACGCGATGCTTGGGTGCCCGCAGCCCGTAGCCCAGGATGCGCACCAAGTAAGGCAGTCCGGTCATCAGATGCCAGACCCCCGGATCGACA
>CAVQNG010000004.1:0-350591 GCA_963713825.1 uncultured Acidobacteriota bacterium | reverse complement strand
AGTTGAACAGACTCGGTGTCGATTGGGTGAGCCTGGCACCTCGATTTGTCGGTCGGTTTGAAAAAGGAGTGGACTATATCGGTGATCTGGACGAGTTCTCCCGAGAGTTCTCCCAGCACGCGGCCCTGGCGAGACAGCTGGGGCCGTACAAGCTCAGCCTTCATTCGGGATCCGACAAGTTCGGCGTCTACAGAATCGCAGCAAAATTGACCGGTGGAGGGTCGCTGCTCTCCAGGGGTCCCCTGGTTCACCTGAAGACTGCCGGCACCAGCTATCTGGAAGCCTTGCGAACCATCGCCGAGGTCGACCCTGGCCTTTTTCGCGACATCTTGACCTACGCCCGAGAAAGGTACGAAGAAGACCGAGCCACCTACCATGTGTCGGCGCGATTCGAGAAGCGCCGCACCAGAGGCCTTGGACGATATGGAGTTGCCCGGTCTCCTCGATGAATTCGATGCGCGACAGGTGCTGCATGTGACCTTCGGTTCGGTGCTGGATCAATTCGGGGCGCAACTGAAGAGCACGTTGAGCCAGCACGAAGAGGCCCACTACGGCCATCTCCAGACGCACTTTGTTCGACATCTGGAGCCGTTCGCCGGCTAGAGGGTGCTAGGAGGATCGAGCTATGGACCCTCAAATCGGTGACCCAGTGGTACGACTTTACAGGTCGTACGGTGGTTATCACCGGAGGCGCGGGCATTCTGGGTGGCGAGTTGGCCTGTATGTTGGTGGGTTGCGGCGCCAATGTCGCCATCCTGGACCGAGACCCGGCTCTGGCCGACCGCCTGATGGACGCCTGGGATGTCGGCCTGGATGCTCGATCTCGTCTACGGCGATGTGCTCAAGCCCGAGACGTTGTCAAGGCCGAGGAGACCTCCGGCCGAGTTCGGCCCCGTGGACATGCTGATCAACGCCGCAGGGGTAACAACCCCGCGCCACCACTAGCGCCGATCAGCCGTTTTTCGATATTCCTGCAGGAAGCGCTGCGATTCGTCGTCGACCTCAACCTGCTTGGGCGATTCTGCCGAGCCAGGTGTTTGGCCGGGGGATGGTGGAGCGGGAGAAGGGGTATCCTGAACGTCTCTTCGATGAACGCTTTTCGGCCGCTGACCCGGATTCCGGCCTATTCCGCCGCCAAAGCGGCGGTGAGCAACTTTACCCAGTGGCTGGCGGTGCATATGGCACAGGAGTATTCGCCGAACATCCGCGTCAACGCGGTTGCGCCTGGTTTTTTCCTGACCGAGCAGAATCGTTTTCTGCTGACGGATGAGGAGAGCGGGGACCTGACCCCCGTGGGCGCACCATCATCGAGCACACGCCGATGGGACGTTTGGCGACCCGGAGGACCTGCTGGGCACAGTGCTCTGGTTGCTCTCTCCTGCATCGGCTTTTGTAACGGGTGTGGTTGTGCCGGTAGATGGGGGTTTCTGTGCCTTTAGTGGTGTGTGAGCGGCAGTCGTGAGATCAATGAAGAAGTGCCAGACTACCCAAAGCAGCTCGCCCCCTGGCCGAGCTGGAGCCGAGACAGGAGTTCTTTGTCGGCATCGACTCCGACGGCTGCGCCTTTGACACGATGGAGATCAAGCACAAGGAGTGCTTCATTCCCAACATCATCAAGCACTGGGGGCTCCAACCGGTCTCCAAATACGCCCGTGAGGCGGCGGAGTTTGTCAATCTGTATTCCAAGTGGCGTGGCATCAATCGTTGGCCGGCCCTGGTGATGGTCTTTGACCTGCTGCGGGAGCGTGCCGAAGTGCAGGCCCGTGGCGTGGAGCCGCCCCGAGCCCCTCGCATCCGCGAATTCATCGCCGCCGAGGGGTTCCCCAAGAGCAACGACGGGCTGAAGGCCTATATGGCCGAACACCCGGACCCGGAACTGGATACTGCTTGGGCCTGGACGACCGGCGTCAATCGCACCGTTGCGGACATGGTTCACGGTGTGCCTCCTTTTCCCTGGTGCGGGAGAGCCTGGATTTCCTTGATGACAAGGCCGACATGATCGTCGTCTCGGCCACGCCGTGGAGGCACTGAGCGGGAATGGAAGGAGCACGACATTGCCCGCTACGTGCGAGTCATCGCCGGTCAGGAGATGGGCAAGAAGGCCCTCCACCTGGAGCTGGCCGCCAAGGGCAAGTATGCTTCCGACCATATCCTGATGATCGGCGATGCGCCGGCGACATGAGGGCGGCCGCGCCAACGTGCGCTCTTCTACCCCATCAATCCTGGCCACGAGGAGGATTCCTGGCAGCGTTTCACGAGGAGGCGATGCACAGGTTCCTGGCCGGCGAATACGCGGGAGAATACGAGGCGGCTCTTATCGCCGAGTTCGAGGGGCTGCTGCCGGAAGTGCCCCCGTGGAAAGGATGAGAGCATGCTTCTAAGCGGTCAGCGCCAGCACTGGTTGAGCGAGGCGGAAGTCACCAAGTCATCGACAAGGCTGTGGAGCACTCGATCTGGCCGGCAAGCGGTGCTGGTTATCATCCCCGATAGCACCCGCACTGCGCCGATGCCGCTTTTGTTCCGCCTCTTTCACGATGCCCTGTGGAGCAGGGCCGCCCTGGACTTCCTGGTGGCCCTGGGCACCCATCCGCCGATGGACGACGCGGCTGGGCAATCTGGTTGGCTGCCTGTCAGGACGAATGGGCCGGGGCATCACGGGTCTTCAACCACCGGTGGGACTAGGCCGAGACATTTGTCACGCTGGAGTCATCTCGGCGCCAGAAGTGGAGGCGCTGAGCGAAGGCAGCTGTCGGTGGAGGTTCCGGTGCGATTCAATCACTTGGGCGATCGGGATGGTGAGTATCCCTACGATCAGATTTTGGTATGCGGTCCGGTGTTCCCCCATGAGGTGGTTGGATTTTCCGGGGGGAACAAGTATTTTCTTCCCGGTGTGGCTGGTCCGGAAATGATCAACTGACCCACTGGTGGGCGCGCTGATTACCAGCCAAGCGATCATCGGCGTGGCGGATACACCGGTGCGTCGGATGATCGACCGTGCGGCCTCGTTCATTTCCACGCCCGACTTGTTGCCCTTGTCATGCACGGCGAGTCACTGCATGGCTTTTATGTCGGCTCAATGGAGGAGGCCTGGCGGGCCGCGGCGAACTTTCAGCCCAGCTCGACATCAGTCCACGTCGAAAGCCATTCAAGCGAGTACTTTCGGTGATGCCGGAGCTGTATGACGATATCTGGACCGCGGCCAAAGGGATGTACAAGCTGGAGCCCGCCATCGCCGATGGCGGCGAGGTCGTGATCTACGCCCCCCACATCGACCGAAGTCAGCTACACTCATGGCAAGTCCTCGACGAGATCGGCTATCACGTTCGCGACTATTTTGTGAAGCAGTGGGATCGGTTTCAAGACCATCCCTGGGGCGTGCTGGCTCACTCCACTCATCTGCGTGGGGCTGGTACGTTCGAGAACGGCGTCGAGCGACCGCGTATCCGGGTGACGCTGGCGACCGGCATTCCCGTGAGCGCTGCGAGAGGATCGGTTTGGGCTACCTCGACCCGCGACAGTCGATCCCGAGGAGTGGGCCGGCCGCGAGAGTGAAGGTATTCTGCTGGTGAGGCGAGCCGGCGAGATGTTGTATCGTGCCAAGGGCGAATCGTGAAGGACCATGGAACTTCAACGCGCAATCGAAGGAGAGGTCTGATGGGTGAAAAAGGCAGACATTGGTCTGATTGGTCTGGCCGTGATGGGCCAGAATCTGGTACTGAATATGGATGACCACGGCTTCAACGTGGCCGTCTACAACCGCACCGTGTCCACGCGTGGACGACTTTATCAAGGGCAACGCCAAGGGCACGAGATCATCGGCACGCACTCGATCGAAGAACTGGTCAGCGTCTCAAGCGACCGCGCCGGGTGATGCTGCTGGTCAAGGCCGGGCAGCCGGTCGACGATTTCATCGAGCAGCTGATCCCGCACCTGGAAGAGGGCGACATCATCATCGACGGCGGCAACTCGAACTATCACGACACGATCCGCCGCAGCCGAATACGTCGAGTCCAAGGGGCTGCTCTACATCGGCACCGGCGTCTCCGGCGGCGAAGAGGGCGCGCGCCACGGCCCGTCGATCATGCCCGGCGGCTCGCCGGAAGCCTGGCCGCACGTCAAGCCGATCTTCCAGGCCATCGCCGCCAAGGTCGAGGACGGCACGCCGTGCTGCGACTGGGTTGGGCGAGAACGGCGCCGGCCACTTTGTCAAGATGGTCCACAATGGCATCGAGTACGGCGACATGCAGCTCATCTGCGAGGCCTACTATCTGATGAAGAACGCCCTGGGCATGAGCAACGAAGAGATGCACGAGGTCTTTGCCGAGTGGAACGAGGGCAAGCTGGACTCGTACCTGATCGAGATCACGCGCGACATCCTGGGCTATCAGGACGAGGACGGCGAGTACGTGGTGGATCAGATCCTCGACACGCCGGGCAAAAGGGCACCGGCAAGTGGACGGCCATCTCGGCGCTGGACATGGGCATCCCGCTGACCCTGATCGCCGAAGCCGTGTTTGCGCGCTGCCTCTCGGCGCTTTAAGGAAGAACGCGTGGCGGCTTCAAGGTGCTGAGCGGTCCCGATCCAAGCCGTTTGAGCGGCGACAAGGCAGCGTCTCTGATCAACGATCTGCACGAAGCACTGTACGCTTCCAAGATCATCTCCTACACGCAGGGCTACATGCTGATGCGGGCAGCGGCGGAGGAGTACGGCTGGAATCTGAACTATGGCGGCATCGCCCTGATGTGGCGCGGCGGCTGCATCATCCGCTCCGTCTTCCTGGGCAAGATCAAGGAAGCCTTTGACAAGAACCCGAACCTGAGCAACCTGCTGCTGGATGACTACTTCAAGGACGCAGGTCGAAGCGGCGCAGGCAGCCTGGCGGCGCGTGGTCGCCAAGGCGGTCGAGCTGGGCATCCCGGTGCCGGCGATGTCCAGCGCGCTGGCCTTCTACGATGGCTACCGGCGCGAGCGGCTGCCCGCCAACCTGCTCCAGGCCCAGCGCGACTACTTCGGCGCGCACACCTACGAGCGGTGGACAGGCCGCGCGGCGAGTTCTTCCACACCAACTGGACCGGCACGGTGGCGACGTGACGTCGAGCACGTACAACGCCTAGCAGCGGCTCCTATGACGGAGGTAGCGCAAGGAGTGATGCCAAACCAAAGAACGTCGTCGTCGCCCAGTCGGGCGGGCCGTCGCCGGTGATCAACAGCTCGCTGCGCGGCGTCGTCGAGGCCTGCCGGCGATGCCCGACGCATTTCGGCACGGTCTATGCCGGCTGGCACGGCATCGAGGGCGTGCTGCAGAGAGGAACTGCTCGACCTGTCCGCCCAGACCGCGGAGGAGATCGCCCTGCTGCGCACCACGCCGGCTGCCGGCGCCATCGGCACCTGCCGCTACAAGCTGCAAGGCGCATCAGCAGGAGGATTTCGAGCGCGTGATCGAGGTGTTCAAGGCCCACGACGTCGGCTACTTTTTCTACAACGGCGGCAACGACTCGATGGACACCGCCCACAAGGTCGCCCAGCTGGCCGCCGAGAGCAGGGTCTGGACCTGGTCGGCGACCGGCGTGCCCAAGACGATCGACAACGATGTGGGCGACAGCGAGTTCAAGCTGATCGACCACACGCCCGGCTACGGCAGCGTGGCGCGCTACTGGGCGCTGAACGTCCAGAACGCCAACGAGGAGAACGCGCGGCTCCTGCCCGGCCGACCCGGTGCTGGTGATGCAGGCGATGGGGCGCAAGATCGGCTTCATCCCCGCCGCCGCGCGCCTGGCCGACCCCGACCGCGAGATGCCGCTGCTGATCTTTATGCGAGAGTCGGGCCTCGACGCTGGAGGAACTGGCCGACGCGGTCAACGATCATGCTCGCGAGCGCGGGCGGGCCGTTGGTCGTGGTCAGCGAGGGCTTTGACGTGGGCGACATCGGCGAGCGCAAGGACTCGTTCGGCCACACCGATGTTCTGCGCCAGCGAGACGACCGTGGAGCAGATCGTGGTCAACTATCTCAACGAGGTCGGGCCTGGCGGCGCGCGGCTCGGCGCGGGGCAACGTGCCCGGCACCGACCAGCGCGCACAACATGATCTATGCCTCCACGGTCGACCTGGAAGAGGCGTACAAGGTCGGGCAGAAGGCGGTCCGTGATCGCGGCGAGGAGGGCTCGGGTTACATGGCCACCATCCTGCGCGAGCCCGGCCGCATCTACAGCGTGCGCTACGACAAGGTGCCGCTGGAAGCTGGTCGCCAACTCGGAGCGGTCGCTTCCCCGCGGACTGGATCGCGCCATCGCGCACCGACGTCACCGACGACTTCGTGCGCTACGCCGCCCGCTGATCGGCGACGACTGGCCCAGCATCCCGCTGGTGGAGGGACTGCAGCGCTTTGCCCGGCTCGAGCCGATCTTCGCCGACGCCAAGCTGCCCGAATACTTGCCTCAGGGATACAGGGAGTGAGTGCATGCGGGCATGGCTCAAGCACGGCGCGCTATTGGTTGGGTTGGCGTTGTCGGTGCCGTCGGTCATTGCTGCCGCAGACCTGACGATCGAAGCGATCATCCTGGCCGAAAAGCCCACCATCGATGGTGTTCTCGATGAAGAGGTCTGGGCCACTGCAGCTGTCGCTCAAGGGTTTGTGCAATTCGTTCCCGAGTTTGGCGAGGCCTCGCCATTTCGAACGGTTGTTCTGGTCGGGTACACGGCGGAGGCTCTCTACGTTGCCTTCCGATGTTTGACCCTGATCCCGATAGGCTCGCCGCTGCAATCACCTCCCGGGATGGAGAGCTCGACAAGGACGACGCCGTCGTGGTCCTTCTCGACACCTACCGCAACAGGCGGACGGCCTATTACTTCGCCACCAATCTGCTCGGTGTCCAAGCCGACGGCAAGGTGGCGGACAATGGCAGAACGATCGACGAGAAGTGGGATGCGGCCTGGGAGTCGGCTTCGACTCGCTCGGCCGACGGCTGGACCGCGGAATTCTCTATTCCCCTGCAGATGCTCAGGTTCAAGAGCGGTGACGATGTGAGTTGGGGTCTCAATTTCTTCCGCTTCGTACCGCGACGTCTCGAGACCTCGGTGTGGTCGGGACCAGGAGAGTCTGAATGGCGAGTATCGAGCTTTGGAACCCTGTCCGGCCTCGACGTTCGGCCACAAGGGTTGAAGAGATTTGCGCTCATCCCGTACGGGCTTGTCGCAGCCGAGTCTGGCGGCGAGGTCGAGACCAAGGTGGGTGGTGATATCCGGCTCCGGATCACCAGTGATCTCAGTGCCGACGCCACGATCAATCCGGACTTCGCATTGATCGAGGCCGATGTTGAAGAGATCAATCTGACTCGCTTCGAGCTCTTCGTGCCCGAGAAGAGACCGTTCTTCCTCGAAGGGCTGGAGATGTACGACCAGCGGCTGCGCCAGTTCTACACCCGGCGCATCGGTGATATCGCCTGGGGAGGCAAGCTCGTAGGCAAACTGGGTGGGTTCGATGTTGCCACCCTCGTCAGCCGGGCGGAGCTGCATCCGGAGGAAGACCTGGACGTCGCGACGGACAGCGTCGAAGCCGACTACGGAGTATTGCGGGCTCAGCGCGGGGTTTTCGGACCCTCTACGATCGGGTTTCTCGCTGCCAGCCGCAGCGTGGCGGGAGACAACGTTGGCTCGGTCGGGGCGGACATGACCCTTTTCTTCACCGAGAAGATCGGCATGACCGGCCAGTTCCTCCGTTCCCACGGCCCGACGAATGACGGCACGATCGGTTGGTTTCTACGGCCAGCCTACGACACGGCCAACTCGCATTTTCATATCAGGTACACGCACCTGGATGCGGGTCTGTTGGACAACGTCAATGCCGTTGGATTTCTGCGCGACGACGACCGCAAGGAATTCGACTCGAATGTCTCGCACACCATTTGGTTTCAAGAAAAATCGGTGGAGAAGCTGGAGGGCAAGGTCAACTACAACCGCTACCAGAGCCAGGAGGGCGTTCTGAGGAGCTGGGAGGTGGAGGCCGACGTCGAGCTCGTCTTTACGAACGGTTGGCAGATCGAGCTCTCCTACGATGACGGGTTCGAGCTCTTCGAGAAGGAGTTTGAGAACTCGCTGACAAGCCTGGAAGTCGGGTACGACAATCGGACCGGGAAATCGGTCTTTCTCGAGATTGGTAGTGGTAAGAACTTCGACAGCGACCTCGCCCTGGCTAATCTGCGGGCAAGGCTCGATCTGTCGAGTGCGTGGAATGTGTCGTATGAGGCGACCTGGCTCTCGCTCGATCCGGACCCGGAACAGGAGAGCACCTGGATTCACGTCGTTCGAACGAATTACTACTTTACGAACAATCTGTTCATCTCGCTCTTTGCGCAGACGAACTCGGCGATCGACAAGGAGAATGTCCAGGCCCTCGCGGTATGGCGATTCCGCCCCCCGTTCGGCTCCCTGCAGGTTGCCTACCAGCGCGGAACCTCGGAGCTCGGTACCGCATCGGACCAGGGAGACACCCTTTTCACAAAATTCTCATGGGTTTTTTGAAGGCCTCAGAGTGGTTCAGGAGTTCAGGGAGGAGATGACATGAAACGGAGAATCTTGATTCAGAAGTCTGTCCTACTTTTGTCGACGCTGGTGACCTTCTTGCTGATTGGGACCCCGTTGTTACCGCGGATCGAGGCGGCGGAAGTCACGTTCGAGGGCTATCCAAGGTTTCTGCAGGGTCCGATGGTGGGAACCGTGTCCGATGACGGCTTCCAGATATGGGCTCGAATGAGCGGTGAGTACCTCGCCTCGGTAGAGTGGGGGGCCACGTTCGATCTGAGGGCGGTCCAGAAGACCGAGCCGGTCTTGGCCGAGGCAGCGGACGACTACACCGTCGTCATTTCCGTCGACGGTCTCGATCCGGACACGGAGTACTTCTATCGAGTGTTGGTCAATGGGGAGCAGGATCGCTACCTTGAGAAGTTCCCGCCGTTCAGGACCAAGACGGCACCCTCACCCGGTACGGGACACGACTTTCGTGTCGCCTTCGGATCCTGTCCGCGCTTTGGAGAGGATCGAGTTCAGCCGATCTGGCCCAGAGTCTACGAGCTTGACCCGGACTTGTTCCTGTGGATCGGAGACAACATCTACGGCGACTCGGTCAACCCTCACGTCCTGCAGGAGGAGTACAGGAGGCAACGGGATGTGGCCGGTCTGCAGCCCGTTCTCCGCTCCGTCTCCCATCTCGCAGTCTGGGACGATCATGATTTCGGAATGAACAACCAGGACAGCCGAAATCCGATCAAGGAGGAGGCCCTGGCAATCTTCAAGCAGTACTGGGCCAACCCCTCCTACGGACTGCCCGATACACCTGGAGTCTTCTTTCGTTACAGCTATGGCCAGGTCGATTTCTTCATGCTGGATGACCGTTACTATCGCGACCCCGATGTGGCGCCTCAGGGTCCCGACAAGACCATGCTTGGCGCCCGACAGCTGGAGTGGCTCCAAGAGGAGCTCGGTTCGAGCACAGCAGTCTTCAAAGTCCTGGTTTCCGGTGGTGGTTGGAGCCAGGCCAAAGGTGACACGGGAGACTCCTGGGCCGCTTTCGTCGACGAGCGAAACAAGATCTTCGACTTCATTCGAGACAACGAGATCAGCGGTGTCGTTCTGCTGTCCGGCGATACTCATGTCGCCGAGTTGAACGTGATTCCGTGGTCGGACAAGGGCGGCTACGATTTCTACGATCTGGTGAGCTCGCCGCTAGCGCAAGACACTCCTGACAGCTGGCTGGAACGTCGGCCGACCCGCATTCGACCGGTCTATTTTCAAGGCAGCAGCGTCGGGGTGGTGGACTTTCTCTTCGAGCCGGTCCCGAGAGTGCAGTATCGGGTCTTCGACCTGACAGGACGGAGCGTTTGGAAGACGTTCGAGGTCAGAGCGGACGAACTGGTCAACGGCATCCAGTCATGGCCCTCGAAGGTGGACGAGTTACCGGAGTGGCGGCAGCAACAAGTCGAAGAGGGGCGTGGCTACTACGAAGTGGAGCAGCCGGACTAGGCGCTTTCTGCATGGGTGCGGGCTTGGTTGCCACCATTCGGGGTGGCTCTGTTAGGGTCGCCTGGAATGGCCACTTCTGAAGTTGGCGGCACGCGGATTCGCAGTTGGGTTTCGTGGCTGCTGTTGCTCGGCGTCGCTTTCGGCTTGCGCGTCTGGGGGCTGCAGGACGACCCGAACGGGTTCTGGACCGACGAGGCGGCTAATGGGTATTTCTCCTATTGCCTTCTCGAAACAGGGCGTGGCCCTTCGGGCGAGTTCCTGCCTCTCTTCTCGCAGTCCCTGGGAGACACAAACGAGTCCCTCTACCGTTTCTTGACGGTACCGAGCCTGGCACTCTTCGGGCTGACAGCCTTCGCCGTACGACTACCCGCGGCCCTCGCCGGCATGCTGACGGTATGGAGTCTGCAGCGGGTTACGAGTGTCTGGTTCGGTCGGGTGGCGGCCTGGTCTGCTGCATGGCTGCTGACCTTGAGTCCCTGGCATCTGCAGTTCAGCCGGGCCGGCTTCCGCACCATTCTGCTGCCGCTCCTTGTCTGTCTGGGCCTGCAGGCATTCCAGCGGGGCATCGGTGACAGGCCTCGGCGCCTACTGCTGAGCGGACTGCTGTTCGGGCTCGCCTCGTATTCCTATTCAGCGGGAAGGGTCTTCGTGCCGATTCTGGTCGGGGCTTTGTGTCTCTTCTTCTGGCGCGAGCTCATGCGACGGCGACGGTATGCGGTCGGATTCGCCCTGATCTTTGGTGCGATCCTGCTTGTGCTGCTGCCGTTCTGGATCTCGTCTTCGGGCCTGGAGCGCGCCGCATCGGTGCGGGTGGAGACCTGGGGTCAGGGTTTCCTCAACTACCTCTCCTATTTCGACCCGGCCTTCCTCTTCTTCGAAGGTGACGACCTCCTGAGGCACAGCTTGGAGGGCTTCGGACAGCTGCACCGCATGGAGATGCTGACACTACTACTGGGCTTCACAGCCATGGCGAGCGAGAGAAAGCGGTCGCACTGGGTCTTGCTGGCCTGGCTCCTGGCTTATCCGCTGGCTGCTGCCGTTGCAGTCGAGCCCCACCATGCCTTGCGATCGCTGATTGGGGCTCCGGTTTTTGCCCTCATATCGGCAGTCGGTCTCGGAGCGCTCTACCAGCAGACGCCCAAGCCGAGGGTGCGACAGGTGGTGGTGGGGGTGTTCTCAGTGGCGCTCCTCGTGTCGGCCGGCCTCTGGGTGACGGCGTACTTCGGCAGCTATCGGGCGTATGGAGCCCCGGCCTGGAAGTATGGCTTCGAGGAGGCGCTCAGCGTGGCTGGCGACTCGTCCTCACCCTGTCTGGTGATGAGCAACGAGCTCATGGCGCCACACCTCTTCTATCTCTTCTACGCCCGAGTCGACCCGGAGGTGTACCGCGCCTCGCCCAGGAACGAGGCACCGGATATCGAGATCGAAACCTACGACGTGGGTGACCTCCACGTCGGGCCGATCGAAGCAGCCCTGTCGACCCACCCAACCTGCGCCTTCATCACCGCGCCCGGGGAGAGGCCTGCTGGTGGTTATGGACACACCGTGCGATATCCCGATGGGTCGGTTGCACTAGAAGTGTTTCAAGCTCTCCAAGAAGCTCCTTAGAACCGAATTCGATCTGGGTCCGCCGTGGGGCCCCCAGGGGGCTATCCTCCCTGCCGCTGCAAGAACCCCCATGGAGGTCCCCACGCCGAACCCTGAGCGCGGTCTTACACTTCTGTACCTCCGAGCTTTCTGTCCCCTAAGCCCTCACGCCCCTATGCCTCTAAGCCCCTAGTGCCGTTACCGGCGCCAGAGGTTCGTTCGGGTGGTTCGAAGGGGGTGCCGAGTCGAGCGCAGCGCAAGGGCCATTGCAGAGCACAAGAGATGAGGCGCGACGACGAGACAAGGTGGCGGCCCGCCCGTAGCAGTCTGAGTAGCCGACGCCGTCCCCCTACGGGCCACCCGGACGGACCTCCACATCGAGGACGATTTGAAGTCAAATGGAGAGATATCGGCCGGCAGGGGCGCCGGCCGCTTCAAACTCACTGTAGCGCGATCACTTGACCAATAGGACAGGGCAGCGGGCGAGGACGGCGACCTGGTGGCTGATGGAGGTCCAGGTCTTTTCGGGTTGTTCGGGGTCCAACTGGCGGGAGGCGAGGACGATCAGGTCCGTGCCGTGCTCGTCGGCATAGGAGACGATCTCGCGGGCCCGGTTCCCGTAGGTGATCTGCTGGTCCACCGTCTTGCCGGTCACCGTCAGCGGTGCCGCCAGATCGACCATGGCTTTACGGGCCTTCTCCTCGAGGCGCTGGTAGAAGTCCTTCATGTCCTCGAACTCGGCATCGGCGATTGGCTCGATCACGTGGAGCAGCGTCACGCTGCCGTCGTCAGGGGCGGCGAGCTGCGAGGCCACTTCGATGGCGGCGCGGTTGGACTCGGTCAGGTCTACCGGAGCGAGGATCTTGGTGAACATGGCAGGGCCTCTCAATCGGTATCTTTAGTCGCTCTCGAGACCGGCGAAATCCCGCGGCACGAGATCGAACGTCTTCGCGAAGCCGGCAACCATCCGGGCCGTGTCGATGCGCAGCTCGTAAAGGGTGAAGTCCGCGAGCTGGAAGGTGATCTGGCTCTTGGGGAACTTCTCGAGGTAGGCGTGCTGCCCAGCGGCGTAGGCGGGCTCTTCGCGAGACAAGGGATAGACGATTCCTTCGAGAGTGATGCGGCCGAGCTGGGCGGGATTCTTGTCGGCCATGGAGTCGTGCTCGTGGATCAGGAGCGCGAATGGGGCGTCGGCCTCGAGGCCGGCCGAGTGGCGGGCCATGGCCGAGGCGTGAATCAGGGCAGCGGAGCCGTCCTCCGTCAGTGCGAAAGGCACCATGCTGGCGAAGGGCTTGCCCTCCACCAGCACCGCGAGGCTGGCGATCCGCTGCTCGGTGAGGAGGTGCTTCAGGAGATCTCGTTCTTCTTGATCCATCGAGCTGCCTTTCGTCGTTTTGCCACCCACGGGAGGGGTCAAGCGCCCCTCCCCTACATTTCAATCAACCATTCCCAGCAGTCCATGCGGCGTCATCAGGACCCAGGACCCAAGCCCCAGGTCCCGGCCGGCAGGGGCGCCGGCCGCTTCAATCATGGTTGTACTTCAAAGGCGCATTCTCGTGCAGGCCCTGGGCCTTCATCGCCTCGTAGTCGAACGTGTAGTCAGGTATCGGCACCTGTTCGTTGTGGCACTGGGTGCAGACCGCCTCGTCGACGGGATGGACAAGACCGACACCGATGAGGTCTGTTCGTTTGTACTCCTTGTTCTTCAATGTCATGTAGCCATCTTGGGTGTAGCCCCCTCCGGCTCCATGGCACATCTCGCACCCGACGCCAATCAGATCGGGCGTGTCTTCGATGCTGCTGAAACCGCCCTCTTTACCGTAGCCCGTCACATGGCAGCGGACACACTCCGCATCGGTGGTGTAGTCCTTGTCGGCGTCGAGGCCGAGCTCGGCCTTGCGCTCGGCGGCGACACCCGGCTTCAAGGTCTCGAAGGCGTTGGCCATCTTGGTCTCGGACCAGGACTTCCACTGTTTGATATGGCACTTCTTGCAGTTTTTGGTGCCGATGTAGGCGTGCTCGGCGTTGGCGGCGGTGGCCAGCAAGAGAACGGGGACGACCAGCAGCATCAGGACAACAGCCTTCTTCATGAGTCCATCTCCTTTGTCCAGGACGATTGCCCGGTAGAGTTCCGCGGCGCGGCATTCCCATCATATCGAATTGACGACGCCCGAACCTACCCATTCAGGTGGTGGGCCCGGATGCGCGAAAACGATAGTCTAGATGCGGCAGAGCGCTAGGGTACGCGCCAACCCGAGGCGAGCTCGCCGACCGTTGTTGGCAACCTCGTTGGACCTGAGAAGAAAGGAGACAGGATGGATTATCCGATCTGGGATATTGCCATGGGCGGCGGTGTCCTGATGGGCATTGTCGCCATCACTCACGTCATCGTGTCGCACTTCGCTATCGGTGGCGGTCTGGTGATCGCAGTCACCGAGACCCTGTCCGTCAAGCGCAATGACCCGGAGATGCGGAACCTGGCCAAGCGCTCGTCGCTGGTACTCATTCTGTTCTCGACGGTGTTCGGTGCCATTTCCGGCGTCGGGATCTGGGTGGTGGCGGGCCTTATTTCGCCGGCGGCGATCTCCGCATTGATCCGCAACTTCGTTTGGGGATGGGCGATCGAGTGGGTGTTCTTCATCGTAGAGATCGTGGCCGCGTTGGTCTACTTCGCGACGTGGAACAAGATCTCGAAGCGGGCTCACGTGATGGTGATCTGGATCTACTTCATCGCGGCGTATCTCTCGTTGGTGATCATCAACGGCATCGTGACCTTTATGCTGACTCCTGGAAAGTGGCTCCAGACCGGCGCCTTTTGGGATGGCTTCTTCAACCCGACCTATTTCCCGAGCCTGGTGCTGCGCACCGGCATCGTCATTTTGATGGCGGTGGCCTTCATGGTGTGGCCGGCGAGGAAGGCGGCGGACGGGGCCCGGCTGAAGTTGAACCGGTACCTGGGCAAGTGGGCCGTGGTGGGAGCGCTGATCTCCTACGCCGGCTATCGGTGGTGGGAAGCGGCCCTTCCCGACACCGTGCAGAGCCTCTTCCTCGGCAAGGGAGCGCTGCTCGACGGGTTGGCGATGACCCGCCACGAGGTGATGTGGTCGGTTGCCGTATTCCTGGTGCTGTCCATCATCTTCCTGCTTCTCATGCCGAAGATGGCCAAGGTCATTCCCCTGTTGTTGATCACGATCGCGGCCTTCTCGTTCTTCGGCACCTACGAGCGTCTTCGGGAGGGGACTCGCAAGCCGTTCATCATCCACGACTACATGTTCTCGAACGGGGTTCTCGTGAAGGAGGTCGGGGAGCTGAACGAGAAAGGGATGCTCTCCAAGGCGCGGTGGGCGGCCAGGGTGCCGGCTACCGACTCGGTGGAGATGGGGCGCCAGGTCTTCGACGCCCAGTGCCGTAGCTGTCACACGATCGACGGCTATCTCTCCATCCGGGAGTTGGCTCCCGAGGATCCGGACATGACGTACAGCATTCTGTATGCGCTGTACGACCAGGGCGAGATGTTCACCGCTCTGGAACCGGGTGAGGCCGTGGCCATGGGGGACCTGAACTACCCGTTCATGCCACCCTTCGTGGGCACGGAAGAAGAGATGGAGGCGCTGGTGGACTTCATCGCCTCGTTGACGACGCCAGAAGGTGAAGCGGCGGCCAAAGGAGGTGTCTGATGGGTAACGAGCTGATTCCTGCATTGGACGCTTTTCCAATTCCAGGACCGACGTGGCTGTTCCACGTCCTCCTGGTGTTCACCTTCTTCCTGCACATGCTGTTCATGAACCTGACCCTGGGCGGCACCATCCTGGCGGCGCTGGGTCAATTGTTCTCGGGTGGCAAGGCGGACGACTTCAGGGCCGTGATGGCGATGCGGCTGATGGGCATCAACACTTTCGGCATCTCACTGACGATTACGACGGGCATCGCGCCGTTGTTGTTCGTGCAAGTTCTCTATCAACAGTACTTCTACACCGCCACGATCATGATTGCGTGGACGTGGTTGATGTCGCTGGTGTTCCTGATGGTCGGCTACTACGCGGCCTATCTCTACAAGTTCAAGGGGACGCCGACGAAAGGTTCGGGTGGCACCGCCTGGCTGTGGATCTCCGCCATCATGTTCTTTTTGATCGCGATGGTGCATGTGGCAGTGAACCTCATTCACTCGCAGCCCGACCAGTGGGGTGCCCTGGCCGATAACCCGATGGCGATTCTGGGCGATGCCGCGTTCTGGCCGCGCCTGTTCCACTTCGTCTTGGCGGGCCTCGGCTTCAGCGGCGTTGTGGTGGCGTGGTGGGCGGCACGACAGGCTGGCAAGGGCATCGAGGTCGAGCTCAACACGAAGATCGCGCGCTACGGCTGGAAGTGGGCGCTGTGGACGACGCTCCTTCAGATCGCCGACGGGTTCCTGCTGGTCATGGTGCTGCCGCGGCCGGTGCTGCTGGGCTTCATGCGGGGTGGAATGGCGACGATGTTGCCCTTCACGGTCGGCATCGCCTTTGCTCTCGGACTCCTGGTGATGTTGGCCAAGGTGTCGAACCCGGTGGAGAAGTTCTCGACCGTCAACGGCACCCTGATCGGCATGATCGTGACGATCGCCGTGATGTCCATCACCCGGCATCAGATCCGGGCGATCTATCTCGAGCCGGTGACCTCGCAGTTCCGTCTGGAGACGGCACCCCAGTGGGGCAACTTCGTTCTGTTCGCCGTGCTGCTGGTGGCGGGCCTATACACCGTGTACTACATGGTGAAGGAGGTGTTCGAAAGCCGTGCGGCGGGTCAAGACGCCGCCTAGCGAGCACTGGAACGGGTGAATCCTCGCGGAGCGGGCCGGTGGCTCGCTCCGCATTTTGTTTGGCGAGGGATAGATCGACCCACCTTATTGGATAGGCGTGGGGTCCGCCCCAAAAGATATGGGAGAACGCCGGGAACCCGCGTATAAAAGGGCTCGAGGATCGGGGTTCGGAGATCGATCCTGGCATCATGAATCGAGGGTACTCCGAGAATTCAGTGCTGCTACTGGGGGGTATGTCTTGGAATCCAAGGTTCTTCGACTCAGTCTGGTCGCTGCCGCATGCTTGGTTGCGGCCTTTCTTGCCTTGCCATTTCCGGCGACGGGCGCCGAGGCGCCGATCTGTCTCGACTGTCACGAGACCGACGTCGATGCATTCGCCGAGTCCGTGCACGGCTTCGCGGAGTGCCTCGACTGCCACGTCGGTGCTGACTCGGAAGATCACCCGGACGTCGGCACGAAATCCGACTGCACCGGCTGCCATGAAGATGAAGTGGGAGCTCACAACCTGAGTGTTCATGGCAGGATGGCGGCCGTCGGTCGCTTTCCGGACAACGGCTGCACCGTCTGCCACGGATCGATTCACGAGCTTCTTCCGCAAGAAGATCCCGCGTCGTTGACCAATCCCATCTGCATCGCCGATACCTGCGCCGCGTGTCACTCCGACCCCGATCTGGCAAAAGATCTCGGTATCCGCCTGGTACTACCGATCGAGGCCTACAGCGAAAGCGTTCATTCGAGAGCGCTTCAGCGCGGCGTAAAGGCGGCCACCTGCTGCGAATGTCATGGGACCCACGACATCCAACCGGCAGCCAAGGAAGAGTCGAAGGTCCACGCCGACAACCTGCCGCAGACCTGTGGCAAATGCCATGGCTCGGTGACGGCCGTGTTCAACGAGAGCGTCCATGGCCGGGCTGTGGCGCACGGCCTGAAGGATGCTCCAACCTGCACCGACTGCCACGGCGAGCACCGTATTATCGAGCCCGGGCGTCGTGACTCCACCGTTTTTCCGTCCAACCTGCCGAAGATGACCTGTGGGCGCTGTCATGGCGACTTGGCACTGTCCGACAAGTTCGGCATGGAAGACGACAAGGTCCCGGCCTACGAGGACAGCTACCACGGATTGGCGTCCCGCTCTGGAAGTGTCGTGGTGGCCAACTGCGCTTCCTGCCATGGCGTCCACGACATCCTGCCCTCGACGGACGAGAAGTCCCATACCAATCCTGGCAATCTGGATGAGACTTGCGGCCAGTGCCATCCGGGAGCGGGCGAGCGGTTCGCGATTGGCGCGGTCCATGTGCTGCCGGACGAGCCGGAGCACACGGCCGTCTACTGGGTGCGCATTGTCTACCTGTGGCTCATCTGGCTGACGATCGGTGGAATGCTGCTCCACAACGGCATCGATCTCATCCGCAAGATCCAGCATCCCGTGCCGCGGCCCTCGGCTTCCGAAGTCGAAGAGGTCGAGCGCATGTCGGTCGCTTTTCGGATCACCCACGGCATGCTGCTGGTGAGCTTCATCGTGCTGGCCCACAGCGGATTCGCTCTGAAGTACCCGGAGGCATGGTGGGCTTGTCCGGTTCCCTTCCTGGATGCGCTTTGCCAGGCTCGAGGCCTGGTGCATCGTATCGCCGCCGTGGTGATGATTCTGGCGTCGGTGATCCACGTCCTTCACTTGATAGTGGATCGTCGAGCCCGACGCCTGATGATGGGAATGATCCCGAACCGCGACGATCTCACGGACCTCAAGGGCCGCCTCGAGTACTTCGCTGGCAAGCGCAAGCACCCGCCACAGGCCGAGTGGCTGAGCTACCCGGAGAAGATGGAGTACCTGGCTCTGATCTGGGGAACTGTGGTCATGGTGGCGAGCGGCTTCATTCTCTGGTTCGAGAACATCTCGCTGCGGTGGCTGCCGTCCTGGGCTATCGACGTTTCGACCGCGGTCCATTTCTATGAGGCGATCCTGGCCACCCTGGCCATCATCGTCTGGCATTTCTACGCGGTGATCTTCGACCCGATGGTCTATCCGGTGGATCCAGCGCTCATCACTGGAAAGTCCTCGCCGGCGAGATACCTCGAGCGCAAGCCCCAGAAGGAAGATCCTGACGACAAGGACCACCGTGCTCCGGCGCATCCGTCGTAGAGGGTTGAGGCAGCCGGGCGTACCTTCGGCTGGTCTCTGGGGCTTGGGTCCTGGGGCCTGAGCTTGTGAGTCAGCCGGCAGGCCTGCCGGCTGCCCTACCCGATGGGATAGCTCAGAATACCCACCCAAAGGACAGCCCTTCGAGGGCCATGGTGCTGTAGTCTTCTCGGGGCACCGGACCGACCGGGGAGGAGGATTGATCCATGGCTGAGGAATCGACCAACAATGACCTTGTGGATTTGACGCCGGGAAGGCGCAAGTTTCTGCAGTGGCTGACCGGGGGCTTTCTCTCCCTGTGGGGCGTGGGGTTCCTCTGGGTCATCACTTCTTTCCTCAAGCCCCCGCACTCGAAGAGCAGCATCGCAGAGCGCGTCATCAAGGTGGGGCCTCTGGAGGACCTGCCCGTCGGACAGGCGAGGCTGGTCCAAAGGGGCCGGGAGCCGATCTGGGTCGTTCGGCCCGACGAGGAGAATCTCGTGGCCCTGGCCGGCGTCTGCACCCACATGCACTGTGTGCTCGACTGGGACCCCAAGCAGCGGTCGCTCGACTGCCCGTGTCATGAAGGGGCGTTCGACCTGAATGGCAATGTCCTCAAAGGCCCACCGCCGCAATCTTTGCGCCGCTACCGTGTCGAGACCCGTCTCGGCGAGATCCATCTTCACGTCTCCTAGAGGAGGACCTGGACAATGAAAGAGGAAAAGTCTGGCGTCCTGGATTGGTTCTCTCGCCGCTTGAACCTGACAGAGATCTTCTCTTTGCTGACGAGCTACGGCGTCTTCCACGCAGAGCTCGACAGCCGCAAGAACATCCGTGCCGCGATTGCCGAAGCCAAGCAACAACCGATGCCGTCCTACGACCAGTGGCCGAGGGTGTTGGGGCTTCTGGCCGTCGTACTGCTCCTGATCGAGATTGTCACCGGCTCACTGCTGGCCTTTTACTACTTGCCGACGCCACAGACTGCCAGGGCCAGCATCGCCACCATTCTGCGGGATGTGAATTTCGGCTGGTTCGTGCACCAGATTCACTTCTGGGGGGCGCAGCTTCTCATCGCCGTCCTGATTGTCAGGGTGGTGCGCTTCCTGTTGCGGGGCGTCTATCGCAAGCCGCGAGAGCTCATGTGGGTCTTCGGAGTGCTCCTGCTGCTGGTCTGCTTCCACTCCGACTTGACGGGCAAGGCACTACCCATGACCGGCACAGCCTACTGGTCTTCCGTCAGGGCTCTCGAGCTCGTGGGCAGCATTCCCATCTATGGCTCGGCGATGCTCTTTGTTCTCGGGGGTGGAGAGACGGTGATCACCGAGCTGACGCTGATTCGCTTCTATCTGCTCCACGTGGCGCTGCTGCCGTTCGCCGCCATTACCCTCATTTATCTCCATTTCTCGGGGGTGCGCAGACTCGGACAGACCGAGGCGGGAACGCAGGCTGCACCGAAAAGTGGTGGGCCGGTGATTCGGACCCACCTGCTGAACCAGGCCATTCTGTTTACGGTCCTACTGGGGATTCTCGTCAGCCTTGCGGTGCTGGTGCCCGTGCCACTGGGCGATCCGGCCGATCCCTATCTGACGGTGCCGGGTGTCGGGCCACCCTGGTATCTGCTGGCGCCGTTTGGATTTCTCGAGCTCACCTCGGGGTTCCTGCCGATCTGGGTTGGCGGCACCATCCTCTTTCTGGCGTTCACGGCCTTCGTGCTGTTGCCTTTCATCCCTGGATTCCGAGACGGGGCGCGAAGCCGCGTGGTGACGCTGCTGATCGTGGCGGCGCTGCTCGCAGTCTGGATTTCTCTGACGTTCTACGGTGCGAGGGTCGCATGAGACAGGCAAGAAAAGCACTACTGTTCGCCGGGCTGATGTGTGGGTTGCTGGCGCTGGCGTCGGGACCCTTGTCGGCTCAGGAGACCTGCGGCACTTGCCACCCGGAGACGCGCGTCAGCTTTGCGGAGAGCATTCATGCGGTGGAGGGTGTGAGCTGCAGTGACTGTCATGGCGGAAATCCGGCCATGCGGGACGTGGCGGGGGCGCATGCAGGAGAGTTCCGAAGCCTGGCCAACAGGCGCGAGATTCCCGAGATGTGCGCCGATTGTCACTCGGACCTCGAACGGATGCGGCCCTACAACTTGCCCGTCGATCAATACGCGATCTACCTGACTTCACAGCACGGCAAAGCGCTCGCTGAGGGAGAGACCCGGGCCGCGGTTTGCACCGACTGTCACGGGGTGCACGACATCCTCCGGCCGCGGGACCCCTCGAGCTCTTCGAACACGAGGAACATACCGGCTACCTGCGCTCAGTGTCACGATGATGAGGCCTTGATGTCCGAGTTCGGTCTCGACCCCAACGTCGTAACCGAGTACAGGTCCAGCATTCATGGCCGGCTGCTGATCGAGGAAGGCTCATCGGCCGCTCCCAACTGCACGAGCTGTCACGGCGTCCACGGCGCCACACCTCCGGGAGTCGGCGATGTGGACAAGATCTGCGGTGCCTGTCACGAACAGACTCGTCGAGCTTTCTTGGCCGGGCCTCACTACGCCGGCATGATAGAGGCTGGCATTCCCGAGTGTGCGTCTTGTCATTCCAACCATGCCATTCGCCAGTTCGGCATCGAGAGGGTGCAGTCGCTTTGCGCCGAGTGTCACGGCGAAGACAGCGACCAGGCGGTTCTGGGTCACAAGATCCATGCGTTGGTGGAGTCCGCCAACGAGTCTGTTGCCGAAGCAGAGGAGCAGGTTGCCGAGGCCGACCGGGCAGCCCTGGAGGTCGAAGATGCACTGAGCCGGGTGGAGGAGGCCAAGACCTATGTCACCGAGGCCCTGCCCATGGTGCATACCGTCTCCCGGGAGCCTGTGGAGCAGTTGACCCGGCGGGCCCAGTCGATTGCCGAGGAAGTCGAGCATGAGCTCTATTCCAAGCTGGACAAGACGGTAGCCCACGTCGGGCTGGCGCTCTTTTGGTTCTATTTGATCTTGACGATCGCCATTCTCGTCATTGTGAAGAAGAAGCTCCAGAAAGAGGCGGGTACTCCATGAAGCTCGGTCGTTTCACCGTGGCCGGCTACGCCATCGCTCTGGTGGTGGGTGTCGGCATCATCGCCACCTATGGGGCGATGCACATGAGCTCCACGCCAGGCTTCTGTGGGAGCTGCCACGTCATGTCGCCTTACTACCAGTCCTGGAGCGAGTCGACCCACGCCGGCATCAACTGCGTCGACTGTCACATCTCGCCGGGAATCACCCAGGAATTGCGCAAGAAGTACGAAGCGATGGCCATGGTGGCACGGTACTTCACTGGTACTTATGGCACCAATCCCTGGGCGGAAGTGGACGACATCGCATGTCTCGAGTGCCATGATCGACGGTTGCTGGCCGGGACGGAGATCTTCGGAGAGGTGCTCTTCGACCACGGTCCCCACCTGAGCGAGCTGCGGCGGGGAAAGAAACTCAAGTGCACCTCCTGCCACTCCCAGATCGTCCAGGGCTCCCATATGACGGTCACCGGGACGACCTGCACGCTGTGCCACTTCAAAGGTCAACCGGCCGGTGAGGGTACAGCGCGGTGTACGTTGTGCCACCGGGTGCCGGATCGAGTGCTCACTGCGGGCGGCCTGGACTTCGATCATGGCGACGTGTCGCGCTTCGGAATGGATTGTCTTACCTGCCATACCCCTCCGAGTCCAGACGCGGGAGGCGTACCTCGAGAGCGCTGCCTGACGTGTCACAACGATGAGAAGCGCTTGGCCGAGTACGACTCAGGAGACCTGCTGCATCGGACTCACGTCACCGAGCACAAGGTGGAGTGCACTCACTGCCACCTGGAGATCGAGCACGTGACCCCGCGTCACCTCGAAGCCGCCAAGAGCGAATGCGCCTCTTGCCATGGCGGCGGCCACTCGCCCCAGCGGGACTTGTACGCAGGCCTCGGGGGCAAGGATGTCGACCCGCGGCCCGACGTCATGTATCTGGCCGGTGTGCGTTGCGAAGGCTGCCACGTGAATCACGGCGATGGGGAGACCGCGCTGGCTGGCGAGGTCTCGTGTATGAGCTGTCACGGGCCGAAGTATCGCCAGGTCTACAAGAACTGGCAGACCACTGTGGCCGAAAGAACCTCGGGTGTGCGCCAGCAGTTCGACAGCACAGCAAGACTTCTCGGTTCCGAACCTCCGGCTGCCTTCGTAGACGCCACGGCCAACCTGGAGCTGGTGGAGCGCGGCAAGGGAATTCACAACGTGCCTTACAGCGTAGCTGTGCTCGAAACGGCTCACGCACAGATCAACCAGGCACGCGAAGAAGAGGGCTATTCCAAGCTGGGGACCCCCTGGCCGACGGCTCCCTACGCTTCGGATTGCCTGCAGTGCCATGCCGGCGTCGAAACCCTGCAGGTGAGCATCTTCGGAAGAGGCTTCGCCCACAAGCCGCATGTCGTGGGACAGGGACTCGATTGCCAGCAATGCCACTCCACGCACGAAGAGCGAGACAGCCAGGGAATGGGTTCGCTGAAGATCCAGTCCTCGTCCTGCAACAGCTGCCATCACAGCGATCCCGCAAGCGACTGCACGGCCTGTCACGGCGGCGTAATGGAGAGGGCCTTCAGCACGGACCTGGGTGACTTCGAGCACGCCTTCCACGTTGGCGACCTGGAGATCGGTTGCACCGATTGCCACGGCGAGCCTCCAGCCTTGCAGTCCTCGCCAGACCTGGAGGTCTGCTCGGACTGCCATTGAGGGTTGAGTCAGCCGTCGTACCTTCGGCTGACCTTTGGGGGCTTGGGGGTTGAGGCGCCCGTCGTACCTCCGGCCGATCTATGAGGGCTTGGGACCTGGGTCCTGGGCTCTTGGATCGTTGGTGGTTCGGGAGCGTTTGTCACTTTGGCCGCTGCGCTGTCCATTTTGGGTGCTAAATGGTGCTTTTTGGAGGGTGGGCTGGCACTGCTGGCCGGGAGCGTCCAACGACAGGTGCGAGGTTTTGAAGCGGCCGCCACCTCGTCTCGTCGTCGCGCCCCAACTCCGGTGCCCTATCGAGGACCTTGCGCCGCGCTCGACTCGGCGCCCCCTGTCGAACCACCCGAACGAACCTCTCGGCACCGAGAGGGGCATAGGGGCGTAGGGGTTTAGAGAAGTAACGCTCCTGATTCTTGAAGCGGCCGGTGCCCTCCGGGAGCGCGGGATCGAGTGCCACGCCCTATCGACCCGTGGGGCCAAACCGCACTTGTCGAGGTCGACTCTTGAAGTAGAATCGGCAGCTCAATCGTCATGCATCGAGCTGATGGTCAAAAGTTCAGAGGAGGTTTGATGTGAGAACGTCGTTGTGGGTCCTCGTTTTCGCCAGCACCGCAATCGGCTCGCATTTGATGGCCGAGGAGGTCGAAGTCGCCACAGCCCCCGCGGGGGAAGCAGTGCCGGTTTCGGACTTCGAGTCGGCCGATCGAAATGCCGACGGCAAGCTCAGTATGGAGGAGTTTCGCAATCGTATGACGAAGGTCTTCTTCGAGTTCGATGCGAATGGCGACGGCGTCCTGCAGGCCGAGGAGTTCTCCGAGGTGCTGGTCGCGCCGCATCACGAGCTCGCCGACAGCGACCGCGACGAGATCCTGTCCGACCGGGAGTTCATGGCACACATAGGCGTGCTATTCGAGTCGGTCGACAGCGACGCCGACGGCCACATCACCAAGCAGGAGCTGGTCGAGGCTGGTCACGAGGAGGAAGACCGATGAGAAGCGCACTTACGATGCTGACCGCGGCCTTGCTGCTTCTGCCGACAGCTGGAGCCCGGGCCCAATTCAAAGTGACCTGTGAATCCTACGGCCATGATCATCACTACTGCCCAGTCGACACGTCTGGCGGCGTCGAGCTCGATCATCAGCTCAGCCACGCCGGCTGCTGGCGCGGCGACACCTGGGGTTACGACAGTAAGGGCATCTGGGTTTCCAACGGCTGCAGCGCCGAGTTCACCGTCGGCTCGGAAGCTCGCGACCTCGACAGCTCGACCAAGCAGCCGACTCAGCAGAAGAAGGGTGGAGACAAGGCCGGCGCCATCATCGGCGGCCTGTTGGCGGCCGGGGTGGTTGCGGCGATCGTCGCGAATCAGGACGACTCGCACGACAGCGCCCAAAGTCAGGGCTATAGCCAGGGTCAGAACGGCCGCCTGGTGACCTGTCAGTCTCACAATGGGCAGTACCAGTATTGCAACGTCGGCTGGGCGCAGCATGTCGAGCTGCACCGCCAGTTGAGCGGCAACCCCTGCAACTACAACCGAACCTGGGGCTATGACCGCAACGGCATCTGGGTGTCCAACAACTGCCGCGCGGAGTTCATGATCGACGGACATGACAACTCCTGGGGCTGGGAGGACAACAACCGCCGGGGAGTGACGCTCTATCGCGACGTCGACTATCAAGGTCGCAGCGAACTGATCTCTAAGAACGTCAGCTCTCTCCAGGGATCGAGTATCGGCAACGATCAGGCGAGCTCGGCCAGGGTCTCGCCCGGGTGTCGTGCACGGCTGTATCAGCACGAGGATTTCCAGGGTAGCTACATCGAGATTTCGGGCGGCGTGCGCGACCTGCGCGGCAGCCGCATCGGAAACGACACGGTCACCTCTGTGCAATTGAGGTGTAACTGACGATGATTCAGTCGATCGCGTCTGCCCGGACTGCCATTGAGGGTTGAGTCAGCCGTCGTACCTCCGGCCGATCTATGAGGCTTGGGACCTGGGTCCTGGGCTCTTGGATCGTTGGTGGTTCGGGAGCTTTTGTCACTGTGGCCGCTGCGCTGTCCATTTCGGGTGCTAAATGGTGCTTTTTGGAGGGTGGGCTGGCACTGCTGGCCGGGAGCGTCCAACGACAGGTGCGAGGTTTTGAAGCGGCCGGCGCCCCTGCCGGCCGTTGGCGTATTCAGATGAACCGGTCGTCGTGTGGAGGCCCGCCTGGGTGGTCCGCTGAGTGATACCTGACAGGTCGTCGTACGGGGCCCGACGTGGGGCCCCCAGGGGGCTATCCTCCCATCCGCTGCAAGAACCCCCATGGAGGTCCCCACGCCGAACCCTGGATGCCGCTTGGTCAAGAGTCCCCTAAGCACTAGGCCCTTATGCCCCTATTGCCATCAGCAGTGCCAGAGGTTTGTTCGGGTGGATCGTCAGGGGGTGCCACGTCGAGCGCAGCGCAAGGGGCGTCATAGAACACCAGAGATGAGGCGCGATGACGTGACAAGGTGGCGGCCTGCCCGTCGCAGTCTGAGTAGCCGACGCCGTCCCCCTGCGGGCCACCCGGACGGGCCTCTACGAAATGTCGGTTCCCTGCCCAGGCCCCTTACGCCCCCAAGCCCCACAGATCAGCCGGTGCAGCGCACCGGTTGCCTCAACCCAAAAACAGAACAGCCGGCCCGAAGGCCGGCCGTTCCACAGAAAGGAGCTTCTTCGGGTACTACCTGTAACCGAAGAGCATGGTGTAGATGATCAAGAAGATCAGCGTCAGGCCGATGAACAGGGCGGTGAAGCCGAAGACCTTGACCGGTTTCTCCAGGTAGGAGGGGATGGGCTCCACGATGTGCTCTTCCAGCTCACCCGAGGCCTTGAGCCGTTCGTACTCGCCCGGCTTGTCGTACTCGAGCTCTTCGACTGTCATGCGGCCCGTGAAGATCACCGGGTCCATTGGGAACTTGTCCGGCCGGAAGTGGGTGTTGAAGAAGTGGATCGTGAAGATGAAGCCGGTCGCCAGGAGGGCTTCGTCACTATGGATGATCGTAGCGACGTTCACCGACCAGCCCGGCAGGATTCGTGTGAAGAACTCGGGGAACCAGAGCAGCAAACCGGTGCCGCCGATGATCATGATTCCCCAGAGCACTGCGAAGTAGTCGAACTTCTCCCAGTAGGTGTAGCGGCCGTACTGCGGCCTCGGGCCGATGCCGAAGAACCACTTGATGGACTGGACGAATTCCTTGGCGTCCCGGGTCGTGAACAGAATCGTCGTCGGTCCCATGAGGACGTCTTTCCAGGTCATGTCCTTGGTCTTCTTGTTGTGAAGCACGTACCAGAGGTGCAAGAAGAAGACGACAAAGAGGATCACCGCACCCATGCGGTGCAGCGCGCCGGTGACGCCGAATCCACCCAGCAAGCGGGCGAAGCCCTGTGCCCAGCCCATATAGGAGAACTTCAGTGCCATGCCCGTCAACGACAGGATGAAGAAGCTGATCAGCATGGTGAAGTGCAGATGTCGGTTGAAGCGCGTGAAGCGTCGGAACAGTGGCTTGTGATCGGTTTCGGCCAGGGCTTTGTGGGCCCTCCACTCGTCGCGAGACAGATACAGCCGGACCAGCCAGGCCAGGGTGTGGAGCATGGCGAAGGTCAGGGTGCCGACCAGCAAGATGGTCATGAACCAGAACGACCAGAAGAGCCAAGGGTAGCGATCTGGATCGTGGTGCGTGGCGTGCGTCAGGTAACCCGCGAAGCGCCGGTGGGAGCCTTCGTGACACTCGCCGCAGGTCGCTACGACGTTGTCGCGACCCAAGGCCGAAGAGGGATTCGAAGTCGGCAAAATGTTGTGGGTGCCATGGCAGTCGTAGCACTTGGCAGCGCCGGCCGATCCGAGGTTAGAGACCTTGCCGTGGAAGGTGTCGAAGAAGGTGTGGGCCTCTTCCTCGTGGCACTTGCCGCACTGATCCATCATGGTGAAACGGAAGTCATTCAGATCGTGGCGCGAGATGGTGTGGGCGGTATGGCAGGAGATGCAGGTCGGGCGCTCGCGTCCTTCCTCCAACTCTTCGCCATCCTCCTGAGGCCAGTGAATGCTCGTCCTGAAGGTCTCGACGATGCCGTGGTGGCACTGAGCGCAGGTGTCGGCAACTTGGTCGTGGTGGATGGTCGAGCGCTCGTCGTCGGGTGGCAGCTCACGATGGGCGCTGTGACAGTCGCTGCAGGTCGCCGTGACCAGGAGACCGCTCTCGAGCAGGCCCTTGCCGTGGATGCTGTCCACATAGCTGTCGACAATGTTGTCGAGATCGGTCTCGATCCGCACTTCGGCCTGGCCGCCTTCCCGGTGGCACTGGGCGCAGAGGGCGGGCACGTTGCTGGGAAACGTCGGTGACGTGGGAACGGTCATCAACTGGATGTCGTGCTTGCCATGGCAGTCCAGGCAGTAGGGGGCGTCGGGATCGTCCTCGGCGTGGAGAGTGCCGTGCATTCCGAGCTCGTAGTCGGCCACCGGCTCGGCGTGGCAGATGCTGCAGTCGACGTTGTTCTCGATCGTTTCGCAGGCCCGCTCGAGGGAGGTGGTCACGTCGGTGTGGCACTGGGCGCAGGCAACCGTGGCATGCGCGGTGGTATTGAATCGGTCTCCATCCACCGCCAGCGAGATCGTCTCGCCGTTACGCTCCATGGTCAGGTCAGGGTTGCGGTGACACGTCAGACAGTCCTCATTGGCCATGCCTGCGTCGTAGAAGACGCGCCGGATCTTGTGTGGCGAGTGGCAGTCGACGCAGGCCGGGATCTTGTGAGGCTCCTCCTCCCACAAGCGGCCTTCGATGACCTTCTGGTGAACTCTCTCGATCTGCCCATGGCATTGGGTGCAGGTGCTGGCGATATTGTCCCGGTGAATGCTCGAAGCCGGGTCGGTGTGGGGCAGGATGTCGTGCGCCGTGTGGCAGGAGGTGCAGACCGCGGTCACCGTCAGGCCCTGTTGAAAGAGGCCCTCACCGTGGATACTCATGGAGTAGTGCTCGAGGATCCGATCCTGGTGGATCTCATGGGTCTGCGTCACTTCCGTGCCCTCCTGGTGGCACTTGCCGCAGAGCATTGGGATGTTGACGACAGCAATGGGCGAGGTTTCGTCGGACGAAGGCAGAATGTTGTGGCTGCCGTGGCAGTCGCCACACAGCGGTGCGAACTCATCGCCTCGTGCCGCTGCCTGCCCGTGCAGGCTGCGTTGCTGTTCGTTTGCCTGGCGCCGATGACAGTTGGCGCAGTTCGGAACCTTCTCGGCGACGAGGCCGATGTCGTGCTTGCCGTGGCAGTCGCCACAGTCGGGCGCCCACTGGCTGTCCGTAGCCCGCAGCCGGCCATGGCGGCCTTTCTCCATCTCGGAGACCGGACCGTCGTGGCACATGCCGCAGTCCACCGGTTCGGGCTCGATCTCGTCGTCATGAAAGCCGTCGCCGGCCAGGTCGGCATGGCAGTCGACGCACGTCATGTCTCCATGCACCGAGGTGCCGTAGGCCGACTCGTCTACGAAGACAGAGATCTCTTCGCCGTTATGGGAGCCGGTCAGATCGGTGTCCGAGTGGCATCCCAGGCAGTCCTCGGATTCCTGGGCATGGGCCGGAGCCAGCAACGCGACCAACGCCAGGCCCACCGCCAGGAAGAGGATTCTCTGCATGGTTTGAGAGCGGGTTGAACTACACATGGAGGTTCTCCTGCGAAGCGTTTCGTTTCGATCGAGCCAGGGGGACGTAGTGCCTTGACCAGTTCGAGATTTGGGTTACCCCCCTGGGTACCGGTCTGCAACCGGAAGCATGGCTTCCAGCGGCTCTCTGTGCCACAACCAGAAGGGTAGGTCCATTTCTCCAAAGGGACAGTAGCTGGGCCACCCCATGAGGTAGGAAGGGGGAGAGCAGTGGAGCAAAGGAGCAGTGAAGCGGTGGCGCAGTGGGAAGTGAGGAGTGAGGAATGGGGGGTAGGGCATTGCTCAAAGGACGATCGGAAGGTCCTTCCGATCGCCTCAACCTCACTGCTCAAGGAACGGCCGCCAGGGGCGGCGGCCGCTTCAACCCCTCGGGGAGAGGGAGTAGGGCCCGCCGTCTGCTTTTGGGTATAGTCTGAGCCGACCGAGACGTGTACTTTGAAACGGCGGGCCTGCAGCGAACCACCTAGATCTCATGTTGTTCCTTGGATTCCTGGCTGCTGTTGCGACCTTCTCGGCTTGTGCGCTCGGCGTCCTGGTCCTTGTTTCCGAGCCTCTTCAGGACCGCCCTCTCAGGGTCCAGGTCACGGCCGCCATCTGTGCATTTCTCTGGCTCGCGTTCCTGACGTTTCAGATCCTGGGGCTCCTCGGCGCGTTTCGATTGCCGGTTGTTGTACTGGTCTGCTTGGTCTGTCCTGCGCTGGTTCTGATGCGGCTCCGGACAAGAGTCTCGGCGACGCTACGGCGAGTGGGTGAGCAGTCGAGGAGCGCGCTTAGAGAGCTCGGGACCGCTTTGAGGAAGGAGCCCCTGGCCGCCGCCGCCGTCGGCGTCGTGGCCCTCCATCTCTCGGTTCGGCTGGCGCGGATTCTGGCGACACCGACCTTTGGCTGGGACGATTTCACCTACCACCTGTTCCGGGCCGGGCGATGGGTGCAGACGGGCGGCGTGGGGCTGGAGCCGGCGCCCGATGCGTGGACCTACTACGAGTTCTTCCCCTGGGCCGGTGATTCCCTATGGGCCTGGGCCCTGATCTGGCAGACCGGTGACGTCCTGGTTCCAGTCGTGGCCATCGGCATCTGGCTGGCGATTCTGGTGGCGTCATTCGCTCTCACTCGAGCGCTCGGGCAGGAGCCTGTCGGTGCTCTGGTGGTGGCCTTGGGCATCGCCACTTTGCCGAGCCAGCTCACTCAGCTCAATACGGCCTACGTGGACAATGGCGTTCTTCTCATGGCGCTGATTGCGGCTCTGTGCGTCGTCGAGATGGAGCGGGGCGGTGATTCAGCCGCGTCATCTCTTGTTCTTGGCGCGAGCTGTGGCCTGGGCGTCGCCATCAAGCTCACTTTCCTGCCGGTCGCTGCTGCCGGTGCCTTGCTGAGCCTGTGGTGGGCTTGGCGGCGGCGCGGGCCGGCCCTGCTCGGGGCCTTTCTCGCCGGCTCGGCGGTGGTGCTGCCGAACTGGATCTTCAATGTTGTCCACCGGGGTTCCCCGTTCTATCCGTTTCGTGTCCTGGAGTCTTTGCCTTATAACCAGGCTCTCGAGAACCTGCTCTCCAATGCGCCATCGAAGGAGCTGGGCCCGGCGCTGATTGAAGCCCTGAAGGCCCTGCTGATCAACGTGCGGGATGTTGATCCGTTTCTGAATGTCGGTTGGTTGGGCCTCGGCTTTCTGATCCTGGGTGTGGTCGGCGGCTGGCGCCGCTCGAAGGCCGTCGGCAGTCGTGTCTTCCTGATCTGGGCGCTGGTGACAGCGGTCTCCGTGGCGGCTCCTGCCCTGGTCGGCAAAGGGGTCCTGCTGCTGGACCAATGGCTCAATGTTCTGGGCCGATTCTGGGTGCCTGGCTTCGTGGCTCTGTTTGCTCTCGCAGGTTTCGCAGGCAAGCGCGCCGTGCGCTGGGTAGTGCTACCCCTGCTTGTGATCGAGCTCTTCGCCTATGCGCCTCGCAAATGGCCGGCGCCGGTTCCTGGCTCGACCTTGCGAATCTGGCTGATTGTCCTGCTTCTCGTGTTCGGGCTGTGTTACCTGTATCGCCGGCATCTACATCGGCGGCCCAGCGGGCGATGGTTGACGGCCACGCTGACCACGCTGATGGTGACGGTCGCTCTCATCCTGGCCTCGGCGGTTCGTGAGGTGACCCGCTACGATTGCTACCGGCTGTTTGCCAACTGGGAGCTGGACGACTTTCATCACAACAATTACATCCGTGGTTGGCCTCTCTGGAAGGAGCTGGATGAAAAGGGAGCCGGTACCGTCGCCGCCACGGCTGGCTTCGGGGGTGGTATCGGCCATAACTGGTTTCGCTCTCCGTTGTTAGGCTCACGGTTGCAGCGCGAGGTCCTCTATCTTCCGATCACGACCGATGGGGGGCTGGTCAGCTACGAGGACCCGGAGAATGTCGCAGCGCTGGCGGATCGGCAGGCCTGGTTGCAGCGCCTCCTGGACCGCGAGGTCGAGTATGTCGCCGCCCTGGGTCCGAAGACCATCGAGCACGTCTGGGTCCAGGAGCATCCGGGGCTGTTTGTGATCGAGCTCGAGTCGAAAGGGGGCAGCTGGATTCTGGCCCGGGTCGATCGCGGCGCCGTCGCGGCGCATTTGAACGCGACGCAGTAGTGTGAGGAATGGATGAGCATGGAGACGGCCACGAAATCGGTTGAGAGAAACGGTGGGCTGCGCTTGAGCGCCATCGTTCCCGTGTTCAACGAGCGCTATCTCGTGCGCGAGATGCTGGGGCGACTGCTTGCGGTGGCGATCCCTGGCATCCGCGAGTTGGAGGTCATCGTCGTCGACGACGCCTCGACGGACGGCAGCGCAGCGATCGTCGATGCCGTCGCTGTCGAGCATCCAGAACGGGTTCGGGTCCTGCATCACGACGTGAACCAGGGCAAGGGTGCCGCCGTACGCACCGGAATCGAGGCCGCGACGGGCGATCTGATCGTCTTTCAGGATGCCGATCTCGAATACGACCCACAGGACCTGGCGAAGCTGGTGGCGCCGTTCCTCGAGGACGGTGCCGACGTCGTCTACGGTTCGCGGTTCTTGAGCGGCGACCGTCGGCGTGTCCTCTACTTCAGGCACACCCTGGGTAACCGCTTGATCACCTTCATGAGCAATTGGGCCACCGACCTGAACCTCACGGACGTCGAGACCTGTTACAAGATGGTGCGCGGTCCTCTCCTGCAATCGATCCCGATCCGCTCCGACGATTTTCGTTTGGAGATCGAGCTCACCGCCAAGTTCGCCAAGCGCAATTGCCGCATTTTCGAAGTCCCCATCAGCTATAGCGGCAGGACCTACCAGGAAGGCAAGAAGATCGGTTGGAAGGATGGCTTCAAGGCGCTGGGGGCCATCGGCCATTTCTGGATGGTGGACGACCTCTACAAACAGGACGAGTATGGCGGCATGATTCTGCACGCCCTGGAAAGGGCCCAGCGGTTCAACGGCTGGATGGCCGATGCCGTGCGCCCCATGCTGGGCTCGAGAGTCTTGGAGATCGGCGCCGGCATCGGGAACCTGACCTCACTGCTGGTGCCGCGGGATCGGTATCTCGCCAGCGACATCAATCCCGCCTACCTGACCTACCTCGAGAATCAGAGTGTCGGCAAGCCCTATCTGGACGTCGCGCTTCTGGACCTCGAGAAGGACGATGGCTTCGAGGCGGTCGCCGACCAGTTCGACACGGTGATCTGCCTCAATGTGCTGGAGCACGTCGAGGATCCGGTAGCGGCCCTGCAACGCATGAGCAGAGCCCTGCAGCCAGGCGGCAAGTTGGTGCTGTATGTGCCAGTCGGTCCGGGCCTCTACTCGAGTCTCGACGAGGCACTTGGGCACCGCTGCCGATACTCGGCCGAGAGCCTGCAGGCCGAGCTCGAGATTGTTGGCCTCCACGTGGAGAAGACCCAGCCTTTCAACCGGATCTCCGCGCCCGCGTGGTGGTTCAACGGCAAGGTCCTGCGCCGTCGCTCCTTCAGCCGGGTCCAGCTCAAGATCTTCGATCTGATGGTGCCGATCCTCCGCCGCATGGATCGCTTCCTCCCCTGGCCGAGCCTGGGCCTCATCGCGGTTGCGAAGAAGCCGCAATGAGGGTTGAGGTGGCTGTCGTACCTCCAGCCGGTCTTTGAGGGCTTGGGGTTGAATTGTCCGCGCTTCGTCGCGGTCAACCCTTGGGGCTTGGGCCCTTGGCCTTGAGCAACGGACCGATATCTCATAGAGGTCCGTCCGGGTGGTCCGCAAGGGGACGGTGGCGGCTATTCGGACTTTGACGGTCGGGCCGCCACCTCGTCTCGTCATCGCGCCTCATCTGTTGTGCCCTTTGATGTACCTTGCGCCGCGCTCGACTCGGCGCCCCCTGTCGAACCACCCGAACGAACCTCTGGCACCGCTAGAGGCATAGGGGCTTAGGGGCGTAGGGGTTCAGAGGCGTATACGCGTGGGAGGGAGGGGGCCCTACTGCCTCAAAGGTAGGCCGGAGGGACGACGGACTCCTCAACCCTCAAGCCCCCAAAGGCCGGCCGGAGGTACGACGGACGGTTCAAGCCTCGAAGCCCAGGCAGACGCTAGTCTGCCCGGGCTGAGATCTGTCGGATCTTGAAGGCCAGGCCGATCAGTACCAGCACGATCACGGCCAGGGAGACCAGCATTCCCTTGCGCCGAAATGCCATCTCGTCCAAGGCTTCGATACCGGCGGCAAAAGCGGCATTCGCGTGCTCCATGCCCGTTGCGTGCGTCTCCATGAACTCACTGTCCTCGTCGACGGAGAATCCGTGCACCAGGACTTCGAGGCCGATCTGTGCGTCGACCGCCTGATCGATCTCGGAGAGTGCGTGGCGTGTTTCGACGCCGCCTCTTCGGGCCCGCAGCAGGACCCTCTCGGCGCCTGCCGTCAGTGACGTCAGCTCCCGCATCCGATTTTGGATCGCGCCCGAGACCTGGATGCCCTTCGGTTCGTCCGCCAGGAGCGGCTCGGTGGCGTGGCAGGTGTCGCAGCGGATCACATGCCCTTCGGTCGGTTCGCCAGTCACCGGGTCTTCGTAGGTAAAGGTCGTCTTGCCCAGGCGAAACTTGTTGAACAGCCGCTCGAACTCCAGACGAAGAACCAGGTCACCCTCTTCCGAGGTCGCAATCGTGTGATTGGGCAGGGTCAGCGCCTGATCGACCAACCAATTGAACAGCGCTTCGCCCTCGAGTCCCTGCGCCTCAGCTTCGGCCATCAGCGCATCCCGGGTCTCGATGTGACTCTGACGAATGGCCTCCGGCTCCTGGAGATGCCCCGCCACTCTCTCGTTGTCGCCGTGGCAGAACTGACAGGGAGTGGGCGGAGGCGGTGAGAGCATGCCCACCGAGGGCCGCACGATGCCGTGGTTGCCGTGACAAGCGGAGCACTCGCCCAGACTGGTCATCGTTACCGAGGCTTGCGGCTCCGGATCTTCGTGGCAGCCTGCGCAGCCAGCGGGGCCAGCCTCGGCCATGAACTCGTTGTGCATCTCGAAAGCGACGAGCTTCGGGCTAGCGCGAAACATCTCGGCCTCGCGGCCATGGCACTGACCGCAGACGAAGGTCACCGAGTCGAGGCCCGGTGGGGCTGCGCCGTGGTTGCCGTGGCAGTCGTTGCAGGTTGGGGCCGAGAGATCCTCTTTGACCAGAAGGTTTTCGGCATGAACGCTTTGTCTCCACCGAGCGTACTGGTCGATCGGCAGCGGCTGTCCGTTGGGCAACTCGTAGCCGGTCATTCGTGCCGCATCGCCATGGCAATTCCGACAGGTTTCGGCAACTTGCGTCGGGAAGACCATGGATTCGGGGTTGCCGGCAGCGAGGATGCCGTGCACGCCGTGACAGTCGATGCAGGTGGCGACGTTGATGTCGCCCTCCTGTAGGGCTATGCCGTGACGGGAAGTCCAGTACTCGCGTTCCTGGTCGATCCTGGCATCGGGCTTGAAACGCTTCATGTAGGTGGGATCTGAGTGACAGCTACCACAGAAGCCCGGGACCGCGCCTCTTTCAGGCACTCCTACGTAGGGGTTGTCACTGTAGCCCTCGTCCATCGCCGCCATCATGTCGTCGGCGACCGCCGGATCGGGATTGCCGCCATGACAGTCGTGGCAGGAGAGACCCGAGGCAGCGTGCACCCCACCGCTGAAGCCCTCCATTTTCTGGATGCTCGCCGCGTCGAAAAGGTCGCCGTCGGCGTGGCAGGTTTCGCATGAGGTCGTGGTCTGAGCGAGAACGGGCGTCACCGAAACCAACAACAGGCCGAAGCCCAGCGTCAGAAGAGTCGATCGCTTCATGACTCCCTCCCTTCCGTCCGCCCCTCGGCCGGTCCCGCGTCATGTCTCGTCGCCAGGCCTAGCAGGAGCATCAGCACGACGGTGCCGATGACAATGAACAGGGGCGCCAGCGATCGGTAGCCCCAAGCTGTCATGCCCACAATGTAGATCAGGGCGAGGATTCCGATGTAGGTGAAGACGGGGCTTCGTCCCGTCAGATTGACCTTTCTGTCCAGGAACGGCACGAGCATCATGAGTAGGCCGCCGAGGCTGAACAGGAGAATCGGAATCGCTTCGTACTCGATGCCCGCGATCTCCCCTCCGGGAACCAACTTGAGGGTCTCGAACATGAACATGAAGTACCACTCGGGCCGGATGTCCTTGTAGGCGGGTGCGAAGGGGTCGGCCTTGTCTCCCAGCTCCCAGGGAAACAGTGCGGCGATCGCGGCCAGAACCCCAAGTGCCAGGATCCAACCCCAGAGATCGCGCATGGCGAAATCGGGGAAGAACTTCATGGGGCGTTTGCCGGCCGCTTCGTCCTGTTGCTTGGGGGGCACGCTCATTCCCTGTACCTGGACCAGAAGCAGGTGAATCCCGAGCAGCACGGTGGTAATGGCCGGCAGAATCGCCACGTGCCAGCCGAAGAATCGGGAGAGGGTTCCTCCTGTGACCCGATCACCACCGCGCAGAAAGCGCAGCGTCCACTCGCCGATGAACGGCACAGCGCCGGCGATGTCGGTGCCGACTTTGGTGGCAAAGAAAGCCAGCTGATTCCAGGGCAGCAGGTACCCCGAGAAACCGAAGGCCATGGCCAGGAAGAGCAGCAGGCAGCCGGTGACCCAGGTCATTTCGCGAGGGTTGCGGTACGACTTGGTGAAGTAGACGGTGGCCAGATGGACGAAGGCGAAGAAGACCATCAGATTGGCCGACCACGAGTGGATCGAGCGGATCAGCCAGCCGAATGGCACCACGGTCATGATGAACTCGACCGACTCGAATGCACCGTCGGCCGACGGTCGGTAGTAGAGCATCAGCATGATGCCGGTCACGATCTGGATGACGAAGAAGAACATCGTCATGCCACCCAGGTAGTAGAACACCGAGTAGCGGTGGGTCGGAACGGTCTTGTGGGTGGCGAAGTCCTGGACCTCGGTCACCGGCAAGCGGTCGTCGAACCAGGATCGGACGGTGCGGGCGATGTCTTTCATGGCTCAGGCTCGCGAGACGACGATGGTTTTCGGTTGACCCGAGCCCTTGGCGACCAGGTCCACCTTGAAGGGCTCCAACGGTTTGGGTGGCGGGCCGGCGACGACTTGCCCCTGCAGGTTGTAGTCGCCGTTGTGACAGTTGCACCAGATGCGCTGCTTGTCCTTCTGGAACTCGACGATGCAATCGAGGTGGGTACAGGTACCCGCAAAGGCGCGGAACTCCGTGTCCGAAAGCCGCACCAGGATGACCGGGTCGGCGCCGAACCGCACGATCTTGAATCCCTTCTCGAGGAGCTCTGGGTCGTTGGTCGGGCCGGCCTCCACCTGATTTGTGCTCGCCTCGGGAACCTCGGGCGGGCTGACGAAGCGGAGAACCGGATAGAGGACAGCGACGGCCAGGGCGCCCGCTGCCGTGCCGAGGAACCAGTTCAGGAACCGTCGGCGCGAAGTACCGGAAGGAGTTGTATCGGTCATGGATCCCTCTCGCGTAGGCTCCGGAAGGCCACCCGTTCAAGGGGCAACGGCCGGAGAAATCAAATCAAGGACAACTTAGTCTATCCGACTCCTGACGCGTCGCGTTAGTGCTCGATTGGCCTCGAAATGGAGCTGTTTTGGGAGTAAGGTAGAGGGTGAATCAGAGGAGCGACGGAATGCCGAAATCACTCACTGCTCAGGACATCATGAATCCGGAAGTCATCACGGTGACCAACGAGATGACGGTCAGGGAGTTGGCCAGCTTTCTGACCGACCAGGAGATCTCGGGGGCACCCGTTGAGGACGAGCACGGTGCCCTGATCGGTGTCGTTTCCGTAACCGATATCGTTCGCGCGGCTTCATCCGGTGGCGATCGTTTGATGAATGGTCACGACCGGGAAGCGCATTTCTATACGCGCGGCTGGGAGGGCAAGCTCAGCGCCGATGAGCTGGAGACGCTCCATCTGGAGGACGATGAGTTGACGGTCCGCGAGATCATGACGCCTTCTGTCTTCGCTGTTGAAGCCGAGGCACCCATCATGACCGTGGCTCAGAGCATGATGGATTCGCATCTGCACCGTCTACTGGTGGTGCGCGACGGGAAAGTCGTCGGGATTGTCAGCACATCGGACATGCTCGCATTGCTGGCCGAGACCGACTAGAAAGAGACCGACTGGAAATTGGGGGAATTCGAATGGACACGGATCAGGTCGCCTTTTCCATCATCACGGATCTGAGCTACGAAGAAGCGGTGGCGCGATGCAAGGAGGCCTTGGCCTCCGAGGGCTTCGGAGTTCTGACCGAGATCGACATTCAGGCCACTCTGAAGAAGAAGCTGGACGTCGACCGCACTCCCTACGTCATCCTGGGGGCCTGCCATGCGCCGTCGGCCTACAAGGCCTTGGCCACCGCACCCGAGGTCGGAGTGCTGTTGCCATGCAACGTGACGGTGTCGGTCGAAGATGGACGCACGGTGGTGCGAGCCATGAACCCAGGTGTCGCCCTGGGGGTCTTGCAGGCCGAAGGCCTCGCCGAGGTCGCGGAAGACGTCGGGGAGGCCCTACAGCGAGCCGTTCAAGCGGTCGCGAGCACTGTTTAACCCTGGTGGGCCAAACAGAGCGGGTTGAGGCGGCCGGCATACCTTCGACCGATCTTTGAGGGCTTGGGGGTTGAGGAGCCCGTTGTACCTCCGGCCTGTCTTTGGGCAGTCAGTCAGATTCCGCCTGAATAAGGAAGCCCTTCTGTTACCCAGGACGCTACTACCTTACGCCCCTGAGCCCCTACACCCTCTATATCAGACTCTTTCCAAAGCTCTTGACCGTAAACACCGGGCAGTGTGCGAGCCGCACGACCTGCTCCGCGGTGCTGCCCACCAGCAGGCGCTCCAGTCCGGTCAGGCCGTGGGTAGCGATCACCACCATGTCGGAGCCGCGCTCCTCGGCGAACCGGGCGATTTCGCTTGCCGGTCGTCCCGTGGCGACGAATCGCTCGGCGGGTACCTCGGGTCCCGGAGTCTCCGACAGCATCTTGTCCAGGGCCTCTTCGGCTTTCTCGCGCAGGGCTTCGAGTTGCTCGACGGGGGAGTAGGTGCCCCCAGGTGTGTAGAAGTACGGGTAAGCCGGCTCTTCGATCGTGTGCAGAACCTGTAGTCCCGCGCCGTAGAGGGCGGCCACTTCCTTACCGTACGACAGGGCCTCTTGGGAGTAGGGAGAGAAGTCCACGGGGACGAGGATCTTTTCCACGGCCTCGATCGCTTGTGGAGCCTTCTCCTCGCGCAAGGTGAGCACGGGGCAGGGGGCGTGACGCACGACCTCCTCGGCCACGCTGCCGAGAAACAGTCGCGCCGGACCCCGCCGGCCATGGGTACCCATGACGACCAGGTCGATGTCGTGCTCATCCGTATACCGCAGAATCACCTCGCCCGCCGAATAGCCCCTGACCTTCGCCTCGACGAGGCTGAACGTCTTGGCCTCGTTCTTGCGAACGATCTCTGCCATCTCGGAATCGGCGATCTCGAAGAGCTGGTTGAGAATCTCGGACGGCTCCGGGAAGTGTCGATCCGGATCCCTCGGGTCGCTCTCGTGAAGAATGATGGCGTGGAGCATGTGCAGCTCCGCCTCGAACTGCTCCGCCAGAAACAGGGCGTGCTTCAATGCCTGTGTGGCGGTGGCTGAGAAGTCGGTGGGGTAGAGGATGCGACGGATCCGCATCATGGGGCGGCCCTCCTTTCAGGCCCTGGGATGAGGTTCACTCCGCGTCGGGCGGAGAATCCACCAAGCGTGTGCGCAGCGCATAGGCGACCACCTGCGCTCGGTTGTGCAGGTGGAGCTTGTCGAGGATGTTTCGCACGTGGAACTTCACGGTGTTCTCGCTCACTCCGAGGTGCTTGGCCAGTCGCCGATTCGAGGTCGTGCCCTGGACCATCAACTCCAGGACCTCCCGTTCGCGGTCGGTGAGAGCATCCGGATCGTACTCTTCTTTGGTCGGCTTCTTGGGGCGCGCGAACTCGTCCAGTAACTTGCGGGCCACGCTCGGAGTCAATGCCGGCTCGCCGCGCTCGACACCCTCCAGCAGGCTGAAGAATTGCTCGGACTCGAGGTCCTTCAGAAGATAACCTTTGGCACCGGACTTGATGGCCTCGAAGAGGTTGCTGTCCTCGTCCGACGCCGTCAGGATGACGACTTTGACGTCGGGAAGCTCCGAGGCGATCCGCTTGGTCGCCTCGAGTCCATCCATCTCGGGCATCGTCAAGTCCATGAGCACGACGTCGGGCTTGCACTCCCACGACAGATCGACGGCCTCCTGGCCGTTCTTGGCTTCTGCGACCACCTCGATGTCCTGGGATTCGAGGAGGCTGCGAAGGCTGTCTCGAAACAGGGCGTGGTCGTCGGCGATGAGTATTCTCATGAGCGTTTACCTCTAGAAACTGGTGGATGCGAACGGTACCTCTATCTTAACGCGAGTCCCACTACCGGGCGAGGTCTCCAGGTCGAGGGAGCCACCGATGCTCTCGGCGCGCTCGCGCATGATCGCCAGGCCGAAGCGGGGGAAGGCCTCCCGTGGACGATTCGAAGGGTCGAACCCCGTGCCATCGTCTTCCACTGACGCGATCAGTCGGTCCTGCTCCTGGTGGATTCTCACCTCGACCTGGGTCGCCCCGGAGTGCTTGCGTGTGTTGGAGAGAGCCTCTTGGAGAATTCTCAGAAGCTGCAGCTCTACGGTCGTCGAGACTTGGATCTCACCCTCGATCTCCAGCGAGCCGGCGATGCCACTCTGCAGCTCCCACCGTTCTATGTAGTGCTGGAGAGCTTCGCTCAGGGGTTGATCGGGGCCCACCCTCGTGCGCAGGGCCATGATGCCTTCTCGAGCATCGGTGTAGACCTCCCTGGCAGCCGACGCCAGCTGTTCGAGTTGGGCCGAGGCTTGTTCCGGCTTGTCCTTGTCCAGGTATGCCTTGACTGCCTGAGCTTTGGTGTTGACGTAGGCCAGGATCTGAGCCATGCCGTCGTGGATCTCCCTGGCGATCCGAACGCGCTCTTCGGCCACTGCCAGGGTTCGCAGCCGCTGATTGAGGTGTGCATTGTCGATCGCAATGGCGGCGGCGGTGGCGAAGCGCACCAGGGTCTCTTCGTCCTCGGGTGCGAACTCGAGGGCCGTGATCTTCTCGGAGACGTAGAGGTTGCCACGAAATGGCCCTTTGCAGACGATCGGGATCGCCAGCAGCGAGTGCATCTCAGGGTGGTTCGGCGGGAAGCCGACAGAGCGCGGATCCCGTTCGACGTCGGGAAGACGAATCCGTTGGCCTTGTCGCAAGACGACTCCCAGGAGCCCGCGACCCTCGGGAAGGGTACCGATGGCCTCCTTGTTTTCCTCCGACATTCCTGAAGTCATGAACTCTTTCAGCAGGCCTTTGTCGTCATAGACGGCAATGGCTCCGTAGCGGGCTTCCAGCAATTGACGCGCCTGGTCGACAACTTTCTGCAGCACCGTGCCGAGAGAAACTTCTCCGTAGATGTCCAATGCCGCCCAGTGCAGAGCCAGCAGCTCACGGTTCTGACGCTCGAGGCGCATCTGCAGTCGTGAGACTAGATTGAAGACGACGCCGAAGAAGAAGACCCCACCCACCAGGATGACGAGGTCCATCATCAGTCGCCCCGACCAGGTGTCCAGGTACGACCTCAGGTTATAGCGCGCGAACTCGACGAAAACGAAGAGGACCAGTAGCGTGATCAGAAAGGCCCATTTGAGCCTGATCAGGGCCACAGAGCCGTTTTGGTCTGAAGTTGGTGGCGGCAAGAAGAGTGATCCCGGTCAGCAAGCCCCCAGAGAGGAGGCAGGCGGAAATTCACCCTCGGCCTCCTTGGGCGCCTGTGATTCTATTCGATCGGTTGAGGCTTGGGCGGTGGGGTGGAACCGCAGACGACGACTCAGACGTTGCGAGTCTGCTTCTTGGTCCCGAAACCCAGCAGCGTGTAGAACGGGCACCAGCCCAGCAGGCCGGTTACCAGAGGCACGAAGCCGAAGATGCGAAAGGCGGCTCCGAAGATCCCCTCTCCCATGGCGAACCAGCCCAGCAGAAGCATGCCCACACCGAGTAGGACGCGCAGAATCCGATCCCAATTGGCTTCGTTTCTGAATTCGGCTGCCAAGGCTCTGATCCTGTCCGTTGTCTTCGGCCGTGCTTCGAAGGTTGACCCGTTGTGCTGCGAAACCTTCCGACGAATGAACCCCGGGAGATGCTGAACAATTGGAGAACTCACTGTTGACTTCTCCTCGGACTCCCTATTTGTTCAAGGCCGGCCCAAACCCGGCATTCGTTGGACTAAGCATGGCTCCAGACGCGCTTGGGCGCCACTGCCATCTGGGTAGTTGTGGATCACCGATGAGGTGGCTAGGAGGCCCTATGTACGGGTGGTGCGGGCAGGAACAAGCACCACCCCTGCGGGTAGTGGCCAACTGCACGTCACTGCTAGACTTCCAGCCGCCATGCCGAAGAGAACAGACCTCGATTCGGTCCTCATCGTGGGCTCGGGACCAATCGTCATTGGTCAGGCCTGCGAGTTCGACTACTCCGGGACGCAGGCTTGTCGAGCCCTGAGGCGGGAGGGGTACCGGGTGATTCTGGTCAACTCCAACCCGGCCACCATCATGACCGACCCCGAGTTCTCCGACGCGACTTACGTCGAGCCGCTGGTACCGGAGATCATCGAGAAGATCATCCAGAAGGAGCGGCCGGACGCGATCCTACCGACGGTCGGCGGACAGACAGGGATCAACTTGACGCTGGCCCTGGACGAAGCTGGAATTCTCGAGCGCTACGGGGTCGAGGTGCTGGGTGCCGCCATCAAGGCTCTGCGGCTCGGCGAGGACCGGCTGTTGTTCAAGGAGGCCATGGAGGAAGTCGGGCTCGAGGTGCCCGCCAGCGGCTACGCCGGTAGCGAGTCGGAAGCTCGAGAGATCGCCACGCAGATCGGCTTCCCGCTGATCATTCGGCCGAGCTTCACGCTCGGTGGCGAAGGTGGCGGCACGGTCTACAACCGCGACGAGCTGGACGACATGGTGGCGACGGCGCTGGATGCCAGTCCGACGCGACGGGTGCTGCTCGAGCAATCGGTGCTGGGCTGGAAGGAGTTCGAGCTCGAGGTGATTCGAGACCGGGTCGACAACTCGATCGTCATCTGCTCGGTCGAGAACGTCGATGCCATGGGGGTCCACACCGGAGACTCCATCACGGTTGCGCCACAGCAGACGCTCTCGGACCGCGAGTACCAGGAGATGCGCAACGACGCCTTCACGGTCATTCGTCGCGTCGGCGTGGCCACCGGCGGCTCGAACATCCAGTTCGCGGTCAACCCGGAGACTGGGCAGCGGGTGGTCATCGAGATGAACCCCCGGGTCTCCAGGAGCTCGGCACTGGCCTCCAAGGCCACGGGCTTTCCCATCGCCAAGATTGCTGCCCTGCTGGCTGTGGGCTACACCCTGGACGAGATCCCCAACGACATTACCGGCCAGACCTTTGCGGCCTTCGAACCGTCGCTCGACTACACGGTGGTGAAGATTCCGCGCTGGGCCTTCGAGAAGTTTCCGCAAACGGCCCCGGTCCTCGGTACGTCGATGAAATCCGTTGGCGAAGTGATGGCCATCGGCACGACGTTTCGTGAGGCCCTGATGAAGGGCCTGGCTTCGCTGGAGCTGGATGGGAGCATGGCGACCCGTGAGCAGCGAATGTCCGACCCCGTGCGCTTGCGTCGCCGGCTGGCGACGCCGAATTGGGAACGTCTTTTCGCCGTCTTCGCCGCCTTGCGTCAGGGATGGACCGTCGAGGAGGTCGCCGCAACGACCCACATCGACCCCTGGTTCTTGCGGGAGATTCGGAGCCTCGTCGAATTGGAAACCGAGCTGGCTTGCTGGGATCTCGACTCGGTGCCGATCCCGCTGTTGAGAGAGGCGAAGGTATGTGGCCTGAGCGACCAGAGGATCGCAGGGCTGGTTCAAGCCACAGAACCCCGAGTCAAGAACCGGTGGGTCGAGGCGGGCATCGAACGAACCTTCAAGAGGGTTGATACCTGTGCCGCCGAGTTTCCGGCACTGACTCCCTACCTCTATTCGACGTTTGGCGCGGAGGACGAGTCGGAAGTTGACGAACGAGCCAAGGTCATGATCCTGGGCTCTGGACCCAATCGGATCGGCCAGGGAATCGAGTTCGATTACTGCTGTGTGCATGCCGCCTACGCGCTCGCCGAAGTCGGCTTCGAGACCATCATGGTCAACTGCAACCCGGAGACCGTGTCGACGGACTACGACACCTCCGACCGTCTGTATTTCGAACCGCTCACCCTGGAGCATGTGCTGGCGGTCTTCGAGAAGGAGAGGCCCCAGGGCGTCATCGTGCAACTCGGCGGACAGACGCCACTGAAGCTGGCACAGGGTCTTGCCCGTGCCGGTGTGCCGATCTGGGGCACGCCACCGGAAGCCATTGATCTGGCCGAGGACCGCAAGCGATTCGGTGCGCTGTTGGCAGAGGAAGGCATCCTCCAACCGGAGAACGGCACCGCCATCTCCGTCGAAGAGGGAATCCAGGTGGCGCGCGAGATCGGCTTCCCGGTGCTGGTGCGGCCGAGTTACGTTCTCGGTGGCCGAGCCATGGCCATCTGCTACGAGGAAGCGACGCTGGAGAAGTATGTTCGGGATGCTGCCGAGGTCTCCCCGGGTCAGCCCATTCTGCTGGATCGCTTCCTGGACGACGCTATCGAAGTGGATCTGGATCTATTGGCCGACGGGGAGACAGCGGTGGTGGCAGGCATTCTCCAGCACATCGAGGAGGCCGGCATTCACTCCGGCGACTCGGCGGCAGTCCTACCCCCTCAGATCGTCGGCGAAGCGGCGCTGGCCGAGATGCGAGAGATCGCCAAGAGGTTGGCTCTCAGACTCGGTGTGGTCGGGTTGATGAACGTTCAGTTCGCCATCCATCAGGATCGGATCTACGTCATCGAGGTCAATCCCCGAGCGTCGCGGACCGTGCCGTTCATCGCCAAGGCGGTGGGCGTGCCGCTGGTGAAGCTGGCCGCCAAGGTGATGGCGGGTCAGAGCCTCGGAGAGCTGGGATTCACGACTGAGCCCGCCGTGCCAGGGGTCTTCGTCAAAGCGCCGGTCTTTCCCTTTCGGAGATTCACCGGAGTCGATCCCGTTCTGGGGCCGGAGATGAAGTCCACTGGTGAGGTGATGGGTAGTAGTCCCCTCTTCGGAAACGCTTTTGCCAAGGCATGGGTGGCCGCGGGTCACAAGCTGCCCCTCGAAGGCACGGCTTTCGTCTCGGTTCACGACAAAGACAAGGAAGCGTTGCTCCCTGTGGCTGCCAAGCTCGTCGAAGTCGGTTTCGAGTTGACGGCAACCGCCGGCACCGCAGAGTTCCTGACCAGCCGGGGCCTGAAAGTCCGTCGCATCAACAAGGTGCATGAAGGCCGGCCCCACATCGTCGATCACCTCATCAATCGCGACATCGACCTGGTGGTCAATACACCTCTGGGTCGTGAGTCGCACGAGGACGACGCCTCGATCCGCCAGATGGCCCTCAAGTACGATATTCCCTGCATCACGACGCTCTCCGGAGCGATGGCGGCGGTCGAAGGGATCGCGGCCTGGAAGGCCGGGGGTCTAGAAGTCGCTTCCCTGCAACAACTTCATGGAGGATGAGGCCATGAAGCGGCCGGTGCCCCTGCCGGCCGTTGGTGGTTCTGTCGAATCTGCTTGCCTTGTAGAGGTCCGTCCGAGTGGTCCGCAGGGGGACGGCGTCGGCATTGTAGGGGAGCCCCTTGCGGGCTCCCGCGGGAGGGGGCAAGCTCCTCCCCTGCATTCAGGGGGGCCGCCACCTTGTCTGGCCATCGCTCATCATCTGTTGTGCCCTGCGATAGACCTTGCGCTGCGCTCGACTCGGCACCCGCTGTCGAACCACCCGAACGAACCTCCGGCACCGGTGAGGGTAGTAGGGCCTAGGAGCTTAAGGGCGTAGGGGGTGAGTCAGCAATCCGATGATTGCTGTGTCTCGAAGGTGGTAGATCGGGCCATGGGTCTCCCTCGTCGGAGGGGCATGGTCGGGTGAGGCCGCAGACGGGGGAGATCCCTGGTTCGATCGGCCGGCTCGACCCCCAGGCCCTCAAAGAACGCCCGGGAGGTAGGACCGGGCGCCTCAACCCAAAGGCGCTCCGGATTCTGAGAGAATGGCTCCTCGAATCGGAATTCAAGGAGCGCCGCAATGATTGATACTCGGACGGAACGAGACAGCCTGGGCGAGGTTCAGGTGCCCGCCACGGCCTACTACGGAGCCCAGACCCAGAGGGCGTTGGAGAACTTTCCTGTCAGCGGTCTCCGATTCCCGCGGCGCTTCATCGGTGCGCTGGGGATGATCAAGAGCGCAGCAGCGGCCGTCAACGCCGAGTTGGGGGCGATCGACACCGTCCTGGCTGCCCCGATCGGCCAGGCCGCCGACGAGGTGGCCGAGGGTCGTCTCGACGAGCACTTCCCCTTGGACATCTTCCAGACGGGCTCGGGGACCTCGACGAACATGAACGCGAACGAGGTCATCGCGAACCGGGCCATCGAGATTCTCGGTGGAGTGATGGGCAGCAAATCGCCGGTGCACCCCAACGACGACGTCAATGCCGGCCAATCCTCGAACGATGTGATCCCGACCGCCATCCATGTCGCGGCCTATGGTGCAGTGACCGAGGCTCTGATCCCGGCCCTGAGGCACCTGGAAGAGGCTCTGGACCGCAAGGCGCACGAGTTCGACACTATCGTCAAGATCGGTAGAACCCACCTCCAGGATGCAGTGCCGATTCGTTTGGGCCAGGAGTTCTCGGGCTACGCGAAGCAGATTGACAACGGTATTGCTCGCCTCGCGGCTGTCCAACCCCGTCTGGCGGAGCTGGCACTCGGCGGAACGGCTGTGGGTACCGGCCTGAACGCCCATCCCGAGTTTGCGGCTAGGGTGATCGACCGCCTCGCCGCTCGCACCGGGCATCCCTTTGTGCCGGCGCCGAACAAGTTCGAGGCCATGGCGGCCAAAGATGCTGCCGTGGAGTGCTCCGGAGCGCTGAAGACAATTGCCGTCTCGCTGACCAAGATTGCCAATGACATTCGGTGGCTCGGCTCTGGCCCCAGATGCGGCATCGGTGAGATCACTCTGCCCAGCCTCCAACCCGGCAGCTCGATCATGCCTGGCAAGGTGAACCCGGTGATTCCAGAGTCCGTCCTGATGGTTGCGGCTCAGGTCCTGGGAAATGACGTGACGATCAGCGCCGGAGGGATGTCGGGTAACTTCGAGCTCAACGTGATGATGCCCGTCATCGCCTACAACCTCCTGCAATCGGTGGAGATCCTCGCCAATAGCTCTCGACTGCTGGCCGACCGGTGCATCAGCGGGCTGCAGGCCAACGCCCAACGGTGTGAGGCCCTGGTGGAGGAGTCTCTGGCCATGGTCACGGCCCTGGCACCGGCGATCGGCTACGACCAGGCGGCAGAGATCGCCAAGGAGGCCTTCGCCACCGGCCGAACTGTGCGAGATCTCTGTATCGAGAAGCAGGTGCTGCCGTCGGACGAGTTGCAGCGCATCCTCGATGCCCGGGCGCAGACCGGAGGCGAAGCCGACTGAGCACGGTCTCGAAGATGTCAGAAGTCAATGTGATTCGCCGGATCCTGCACTGCGACATGGACTGCTTCTATGCGGCGGTGCACATGCGGGACGACCCCTCTCTCGCTGGCAAGCCGGTCGTCATCGGAGGCAACCCCGAGGGTAGAGGAGTGGTGGCCGCTGCGAGCTACGAAGCGCGCCGATTCGGGATCCGCTCCGCTCTCCCAGCTGCTCGCGCCGTCCGACTCTGCCCGCAGGCCGTCTTCATTCGGCCGGACTTCAATCGGTACCGGGAGGAGTCCGACTACATCGTCGAGATCTTTCGCGACTTCACACCGATTGTTCAGAAGGTCTCCATCGACGAGGCCTACCTCGACGTAACCGAACAGCTGGAGCCCTGGGGTAGCGCCACCGCGGTGGCACAAGAGATCAAACGCCGAATCAGACAAGAGCGGGGATTGACTGTCAGCGTCGGCGTTGGCCCGAACCGTCTGGTGGCCAAGATCGCCTCCGATTTCGACAAGCCCGATGGCCTGACGGTGGTCAAGCCGCCTCGTGTTCAGGCGTTTTTGGATGTTCTGTCAGTGAGGACCCTGCCAGGCGTGGGACCGGCTTCCGAGAAGCGGCTCAGAGACAAGGGGATCGAGACGATTGCCGAGCTGCGGGCGGTTTCCAGGGATCGGCTGAAGGCTCTCTTCGGCAAGCACGGTGGTTGGCTCTACAACTGCGCGAGAGGCATCGACGAGCGTCCGGTCCGAACCCACCGGGAACGCAAGAGCCTCAGCTGCGAGAGAACCTACGCCAAGGACCTGCAGCGTCTCGAGGCAATGGACCAGGAGCTCGAACGCATGGCCGAGCGGGTGAGCCGCGGACTGAAGAAACGCGAGCTGTCTGCCCAGACCGTGACGATCAAGGTTCGGTACGGCGACTTCACGACTTTGACGCGATCGCACACCTTGCCAAGCCCGACGTCAGACGTACAGGTGATGGCGACCTGGGCCTACCGGCTCTTGCGAAAGACCGAGGCCGGCCAGCGCAGCGTTCGGCTCCTGGGCCTCGGTGCCGGAAACCTCGTAAACGGAGAGGTGTCACAGCTGGAGCTGTTCTGACCTCAGACGGGTGAGGGTCCGTCGCGGGACCCCCCAGGGGGCTATCCTCCCTGCCGCTGCAAGAACCCCCTGGGGGTCCCCACGACGAACCCAGGGACCAGCCTCGGCACGAAGCTGAGTGCTTTGCAGGCATAGCGAGATATCGAGCTACACTTGAATCGCGGGCGTGCAACTCGACAATGCCCAACAGCGGCCTATCGAGGAGAATTGAATGACCACCTACAAGAAATCCGCTGGCGCCATAGCCGCCCTGACTTCGGAACAGTTCCGTGTGACCCAGCAGAGCGGCACCGAGCAACCAGGCACCGGCGAGTATCTTGCCAATTTCGAGCCGGGCATCTATGTCGATGTCGTGTCGGGCGAACCCCTGTTCGCGTCGTCAGACAAGTTCGAATCGGGTTGCGGCTGGCCGAGTTTTGCCAAACCGATCGAGCCGGCTCATGTCAACGAGCTCAAGGACCGCAGCCATGGCATGGTGCGAACCGAAGTCCGCTCGGTGCACGGCGACAGCCACCTGGGGCACGTCTTTCCGGACGGCCCCAGCGATCGCGGTGGTTTACGCTACTGCATCAATTCTGCCTCCCTGCGATTCATCCATCGCGATGACATGCAAGCAGAGGGCTATGGCGAGTACCTGGATCAAGTGGAGGACAACTAATGGCACAGGAACGCGCTGTTCTGGCGGGCGGCTGCTTCTGGGGCATGCAAGATCTGATTCGAGAATTGCCGGGGATCGAGGCCACCCGAGTGGGCTACACCGGCGGCGATGTCCCCAACGCCACCTACCGCAACCACGGCACGCATGCCGAGGGAATCGAGATTCTGTTCGACCCGGAGAGGATTTCGTATCGCCGCATTCTGGAGTTCTTCTTCCAGATCCACGACCCTACAACCGTCAACCGGCAGGGCAATGACTCGGGACTGTCCTATCGGTCGGCGATCTACTATGTCGACGAGGCGCAAAGACAAGTCGCCCTCGACACCATTGCCGATGTAGAAGCCTCGGGCCTATGGCCGGGTAAAGTGGTAACAGAGCTCGAGCCTGTCGGCGATTTCTGGGAGGCCGAGCCCGAGCATCAGGACTATCTCGAGCGTTATCCCACCGGCTACACCTGCCACTACCTGAGACCGGAATGGGTACTACCACAGCGTGAAGTCAAGTAAGCGGGCCGCAGTAGAAGTTGTTCTGCCAATGGTTGACGCCAGAAACGGAGAGACAGCAAAGCGCTCGTTCTTTGAGCCAGTCAGATTGGGATGCAACGCCTGAGAGTGTCCCGCATCACGAGGGCCGTCAACTGGCGCTGCGCCTTCGGGGAGATTGCCTTGGTCAGACTGTCGACAAGACCTGGTCGTTCGAGCTGGGATACAAACGAGTAGAGGTGCTCGGTATCGAGCCGGATTTCAACAGTACCCGCCGCCCGGATCCCGGACTTGCTCAAGAGCAGATAGCCGTGCGAACGAAGGCTAACCGGATCGCCAGCGGTCGATGTCCCGGCGGTCGCGCTTGGTTGGACGGCCGGCACCCTTTTCGCGCTGCACCGGCCTGCCGCGCAGAATTCGCTGAATAGGATCGAGAGTTGGCTTGGGCGGACTCAGATCCTCGAAGACCCTCGGTGCTTCGGCCTTCGGCAAGGGGCGGTCGCGTAGCTCTTTGACCACGAGGACTCGAGTCCAGTCCCGAATCTCGATCTCCACCTCGTCATCCAGCGCCAGATTACGGTGCGGTTTGACCACCTGCCCATTGACTCGGACTCGCCCCAGGTTGCAGGCGCGCGTCGCCTGGGTCCGGGTCTTGAACACCCGCGCCACCTGCAGCCACTTGTCCAACCGCACAGCCATGCCCAGAGTCTAGCTTGACTCGACGCCAAGCCTTCATCGCTTGGACTACCATGGTGGAGTGCGAGAGCCACGATTTTCGCTGGTCATCCCCGCCTACAACGAGGCAGGGTACCTGCCACGTCTGCTCGAAACGGTCGAAGCAGCTCGGGCCGCCTACCGTGGAGGAGTTGACTCGATCGAGGTGATCGTGGCGGACAACGATTCCACCGACGCTACCGCGCAAATTGCCAGGCAACGGGGGTGTGTTGTTGAAGCGGTCGCCGAGCGCCGAATCGCTGCGGTCAGGAATGGCGGCGCGGCGGTCGCGAATGGCGACTTACTGGCCTTCGTGGATGCCGATATGAGGATCCACCCCGAGACGTTCAACGCCATCGAAGACAGTTTGGCCACCGGAAAGGTGGTGGCTGGCGCCACCGGAGTGCGCTTGGAGAGGTGGTCGCTGGGAATCGCCGCAACCTACGCTGTAATGGTGCCCTGGGTGTGGGTCCTGAAAATGGACACAGGGGTGGTCTTTTGCTCGTCGGCCGACTTCCGTGCCATCGGCGGTTACGACGAGCGGCGCTACTTCGGGGAGGATGTCCAGCTGCTGGTCGACCTCAGGCGAGTCGGGCGTCAGCGGGGCCAAAGGTTGGCCCGGGTCCGTTCCGCCAAGGCTCTCGGCTCGATGCGCAAGTTCGACCGCTATGGTGACTGGCATTACTTCACGATGATCTTCGGTCTCGTCCCCGGCCTGTTTCGGCCCCCAGAGACAATCGACGACAAGGTCCGTGAGTACTGGTACGGCGATGGGGACCGAGAATCCTGAAATAGAACGCCCTGTTCCAGGCCTCGTCAATCCGATGTAGGGGAGGGCCTTGCGCCCTCCCGCGGGCGGGGGCAAGCCCCGCCCCTACATTTCCCAAGCCCCAAGCCCTCAAAGACCGGCCGAAGGAACGCCGGCCACCTCATCCCTCACTGCCTGGGCCCTTAGGCCCCTACGCCCCTACGCCCTCGAGCCCGCTGCCGTTCGGCGGCGGGCGAAACAGTTACAATCTGCCCATGCTCCGCTCCCAGAAGCGCCTCCTCGCACTGATGGGATCTCTCATCCTGCTACTGGTGGTGTGCTCACTCATCTACATGGTGGGGATGAGTCGGCTCGAGGGAGAGACGCGGGGCTTCTGGCGGAGTCTCGAGTTCGTTGCGGAGACGCTCTCGACGACGGGATATGGCGCCGACGAGACCTGGACGAGCCCGGTCATGGTCCTGTTCGTGGTCTTACTGCAGTTCCTGGGCGTCTTCCTGATCTTCATGATCTTCCCGGTCTATCTCATTCCCTATCTGGAGGAGCGGTTCGAGGTCCGGCTACCCAAGGAGGCGCCGAACGAAAGTGATCACGTCGTGATCTACCGGTTCGGCCCAGCAGTGTCGACGCTGATCGATCAGCTGGAGCGAGCCTCGATTTCGACCGTCATCATCGAGGACGACGAGAGCACGGCTCGACGTCTCATAGGGGAGGGGCATAAGGTCGTGTCAGGAAGCCTGGATGATGGCGTCTTGAGTCGGGTCTGCCTCGAGAAGGCGAGGACCCTGATCGCCAACAGCACGGACGACGAGGATGCAGCGGTGATTCTGGCTGCCCGTCAGTCGGGCTTCGAAGGCGAAGCGCTGGCACTCGTCGAGGATCCTTTCCATCGCAAACCGATCATGCTGGCGGGTGCCACTGCGACCTACACCCCTCGTCACGTCCTGGGCGCCGCTCTGGCGGCTCGCGCCAGTCAGCGAGTCAGCCCCACCCTCGCGGATGCGCAGCAGGTGGGCCCCAGGCTGAAGGTCAGCGAGGTGAGAATCCCGAAGAACAGCAGCCTGGCTGGGCAGACGCTCGCCGAAGCCGGTCTCGGACAGCGGACCGGCATCTCTGTCATTGGACAGTGGGTCGGTGGCCGCCTGGTGGCCCCGCCGACGGCGGATATGCGGTTGGAGCCCGATGGCATTCTGGTTCTGGTCGGGAGCCCAACGAGCATTCAGAAGTTCGAGGAGCTGTGCGACGAGGCCAAGCCGCTGCGCCGTCATGGCCCGGTCGTCGTGGCCGGTTTCGGCGAGGTCGGTGGCAAGGTGGTCGAGCTGCTGACCGACGTCGGCGAAGAAGTCGTCGTCATCGATCGGGAGAAGAGGGAGGGTGTGAACGTCGTCGGCGACGTGCTCGATTCGAGGATCCTCGAGCAGGCAGGGGTCGGTTCTGCCAAGGCCGTGATTCTGGCCGTCGACACCGACAGCGCGACCATGTTCGCGACGGTCATCGTCAAGGACCTGGCACCCCATGTGCCGGTCATCGCGCGCGTCAACCGGGCCGAGAACGTGGAGCGCATCCATCGGGCGGGGGCCGATTTCTCTCTTTCGATCGGCCAGGTTTCGGGTCAGATCCTGGCCCGACGTCTGCTGGGCGAAGAAGCCGTCTCTGTCGATCCGCAGCTCAAGGTGCTGAAAGTCGGAACCGGGGGACTGGTCGGCAAGCATCCGACACAGCTGGACATCCGTCAAAAGACGGGCTGCTCGGTCGTGGCGGTCGAGCGGGGCGAAGCGCTGGTTATGGAGTTCGGGCCGGATTTCAGCTTCGCGGCCGAGGATGTCATCTACGTCTGCGGCAGTAGCGACGCGACGCGGTCTTTTCTGGAGATGTTTCCCCAGAACTAGAAGGAAGTGGGACTCAAGCTTGTGAGCGAAGCCGCTCGATGTCCCTGTCCCGCCGGGCTTCGACGCGCCTCCGTTCTGCCGCATACTCCTCTTCGGCCTTGGCCCTGTCTGCAGGGTCTCCGATCTTCACGAGACTGTCGCGAAAGAGGATTTCGAGCTCGGCGAGCTTGGCCTCGGCCTGGTTGCGAAGCTCGGCGATCTGCTCTCTTGTCTCGGCGGTGAAACTGCCGTCCCGGGGCTTGTCGATGCCCTGTCGCTCGAGTCTCTCGAGAGCCAGGTCGTAGGCCGACTTCATGCCGGTGGTTTTGTCGTCCGTTGCCACGTCACGAGCCTATCACTGCCCCCTGGGCCCTTCACCGGGTGAGAGTGATTTGCTATAAATCTCCGACTGAGAACAGGTCGGTCCTGGCCTGTTGGCAATTTCGATCCATTCGATCGCGGCATTGAACCTCATCGGCAGGAGGGAACGTCAAGGATGATTGATGCGCAAGACCTGACTCGGCGGTACGGCGAGTTCACCGCCGTCGACGGAATCTCGTTCACCGTGGACGAAGGCGAGATCGTCGGCATGCTCGGCCCCAATGGCGCCGGCAAGACGACGACGCTACGAATGATCACCGGCTTTCTGCCGCCGACCGACGGTCACCTGACCGTAGGCGGCAGGGATTTGTTCAGTGACCCCGTGGCGGCACGGCGCGAGGTGGGATATCTACCCGAGAACGTCGCTCTCTACCCGGAGATGCGGGTCTCCGAGTACCTGCACTACCGGGCGATGTTGGAGGGCCTGGGTCGGGGCGAATCGAAGTCGAGGATCTCCGAGGCCGTGCAGAGCTGCTTTCTCGAAGAGGTGGAAAACCAGATCATCGGAACCCTCTCCAAGGGCTATCGGCAGCGGGTGGGCCTGGCGGCCGCCATCCTGCATCAACCGAGCGTTCTGGTCCTGGACGAGCCGACCGTCGGTCTCGACCCCAAGCAGATCATCGCCATTCGGGAGTTGATCCGGGAGTTGGGACACAAGCAGACGCTGCTGCTGTCGAGCCACATCCTGCCGGAGGTCGAGCTGCTGTGCGATCGGGTCATCATCATCGATCGGGGCCGGATCGTCGCCGAGGGCTCGCCCCGGGATCTGCAGGACAGCTGGGTCGGAAACACCATTCTCCGAGTCGAGCTCAAAGCGGGGCCCGAGGAGGCGCTGGCGATTCTCGGCAGGCTGCCGGGGGTCGTCGACATCGAGGTCCTGGCAGGCGATGCCAGCTGCTACCGGCTCGAATGCACCAAAGGCGCCGATCCGCGGCAAGCGGTCTTCGAGGCCGCCAAGGAGAGGGGCTGGGTGCTGTTGGAGCTGGCGCGGGAGCAGGCTTCGCTCGAGGACATCTTCGTGCGCCTCACGACCCAGGAGCCTGTCGCCGGCAGCGTCCAGGTCGAGGTTGACGATGGCGCTCGAAAGCAAGGGCAAGAGGAGGTGCCGTCATGAAGGGCATCCTCTCCGTCATGGGTCGAGAGCTCAGAGCCTTCTTCTTTTCACCGCTGGCCTACATCGTGGCGGCGCTGCTGCTCGTGGTCAACGGCTTGGTCTTCTGGTTGATTGTCAGTTATCTGAACGACCCGCGGGCTCAGTTCGGAGCTCCCCTGGAGCTGTTCTTCGGGCAGACGCTCTACTTCTGGCTGGTGCTGCTCTTCGTGGCGCCGGTGCTGACGATGCGCCTGCTGAGCGAGGAGCGCCGCAGTGGCACCATCGAGGTGCTGATGACCGCTCCGGTCACCGAAGGCCAAGTGGTGACGGGGAAATACCTCGCGGCACTGCTGTTCTACTGCTTTCTCTGGCTCCCGACGCTGGCCTACCCGGCACTGTTGGCCTACTACAGTGAGGTGGACTGGGGTCCAGTGCTGGCCGGATACCTCGGCGTGTTGGGGATTGGAGCCCTGTTTTTGTCGGTCGGGCTCCTCGCCTCCTCTCTGACGAAGAGTCAACTGGTGGCCGCCATCCTGACTTTCGCGATGCTCATTCCCCTGTTCACCTTCGGGCTTCTCGAGAATCTGTTCAGCGATGCACCCATCCGTGAGGCGCTCTCCTATCTGAACCTCTGGCAGCACATGGCGGAGCTCGGCAAGGGCATCGTCGACACTCGACATCTCGTGTACTACCTCTCGGCAACCGTGCTCTTCGTCTTTCTGTCGGCGCGGGCTCTCGAGTCCAGGAAGTGGAGATAGACCGATGGCCAGATTCGATAAAAGCTCGCGGCAAAGAGTCCTTTCCGGTTCGCTTCTCGGCGCCGGTGTCGCACTGGCACTCGCTCTTTTCGTCATCCTCAACTACTTCGGCTGGAAGTACCACCAACGGTTCGACTGGACCCAGAGCCGGCTCTACTCGCTGTCGGAGAAGACCGGCAACGTCCTCGCCGATCTCGACCGCGACGTCGAGGCCGTGGTCTTCATGAGTCCTGGAGACGAGCTGTTCAGCGCCACCAGCGAGCAGTTGGCCCGCTATGAAGCAGGGTCGTCTCGAATTCGGGTGCGCTTCGTGGACCCTGAAAAGAACCTCCTCGAGGCGCAAACCCTGGTGGACCAGTACGAGCTCAGCCATCTCAATGTGGTGGTGTTCGACACCGGTGACGACCGCCGGATCGTCGAAGGCACTGAGCTGGCCGACTACGACTATTCGGGCGTGCAATACGGGCAGGGCCCTCAGCTCATTGGATTCAAAGGAGAGGAGGTCTTCACCAGCACACTGCTCGATCTGATGGAGAGTCGGAAACCCAGGATCCTGTTCACGACGGGCCACGGCGAGCTCAGCCTGGACGACGCTTCGCCCGAGGGCATGTCGCTGGCCCGTGAGCTGCTCGGCAAAGACAACTTCGAGCTCGAGGAGTGGGCCACGATCGGCCAATCCCAGGTGCCGTCGGGCACCGATCTGTTGATCATCGCCGGCCCTGATTCGACGTTTCTCGAGCCCGAGCTGGCGATGTTGAGCAGTTACATCGCAGCGGGTGGCCGCATGCTGGTGCTCCTGGACCCGACCCTCGCTGCAGGGGGCGGCCTGGTAGAGACCGGGCTGGAGTCCTTGCTGGTCGATTTCGGCGTGCTGGTCGGCGAGGACATCGTCGTCGATCCTTCGAACCCGCTGCCATTTTTCGGGGCCGAGACTCTCTTCGTGACCTCCTACAGCGATCACCCGATCGTTCGCAGCCTGGATCAGGCTCAGTTGCCGGTGGTCGTCGCTCTGGCGCGCTCGGTTGGGCTCGCCCCCGGGGTTCAAGGGTACGACATGCAGGAATTGATGCGCACCACCCCCGAGGGCTGGGGCGAGACCGGTATCGACAATCTCCAAGAGGTGGATTTCGACGACTTGGACCTGGCGGGACCAGTCCCCCTGGCTGTTGCAGTCGAGGCTGCAAGAGAAGACTCTACGGTCGATGGAGAGGACATGGCGACCACAGAGCCCGCTTTGGATGACCCTTCGAATGAGATGCGGTTGGTGGTCATCGGCGATTCCGATCTCGCCACCAATACCCAGCTCCAGAACGTCCCGAACGCGACCCTGCTGGCCAATACCCTGAACTGGTTGGTGGAGCGGGAGTCCCTGGTCGGGATTCCGCCCAAGCGGCCCGAGCACGTCAAGCTCAGCCTGACAGCCTCGCAGCTGTCCAGACTCACCTGGTTGGTGCTGATTGTGCTGCCCGGGTTGGTGATCCTGGCCGGTGTGACCGTCTACCTGCGGCGCAGGAGGTAGCCCATGCGACCCAAGTCGGTCTTGATTCTGTTTGCGATTGTGGTCGCCTTGCTGGCGTTCATCTGGTTCTATGAGCGGCAGCTGCCCTCGAGCGATGAGAGAGGGGAGTTGGCCAAGAAGGCCCTCCGTTTCGAGCGCGGCGAGATCGACGCCATCGAGATCGAGCTGGAGGGCGAACGCCTCCGGTTGACACGGGTTCCGGCGGATGTCGCCAGCGAGGAAGACGAGGGGTCGCTTGGGTTTTTCGAAGACGAATGGCGCCTCGAAGAGCCTCTGCAGGCCCGCGCCGATGCCGATCTGGTCAACGGGCTGCTGGATGCTCTCGATGCGCTCGAGACGGCTCGAGAGCTCGAGGGAATGGGATCAGCCGAGGCCGGGCTGGACGCGCCGAGGGCGAGCCTGGTGCTGAGCACCGACACGGGCGATCAGGAGTTGGTCGTCGGCAGTGAAGTTCCCGCCTCGGAGACGATGATTGTCAGGGTGGATGAGGGGCAGCCGCTCGTCGTGAGCAACGCCCTGTGGGAGAGTCTGTCTCACCCGGCTGGTGACTGGCGCAGCAAAGACCTCTACCTGGGGGAGCGAGACGCCATCGAGAGCGTCACCCTGAGGAGCGCAACAGCGACGGTGCAACTGGTTCGCAAGGGCGATTCGTTCTGGCTCGAGGAGCCTGTCGCGGACCGGGCGGACGAAGAGAAAGTCAGCGAACTGCTAGGTTCGCTCGTCGGGTTGAGGGTGCACGAGTTCATCGACGATCCGGAAGCCCCGCTGGCGGACATGGGTCTCGATCCAGTGTTCGCCACGGTCGAGGTCGGCGCAACGGGCGGTTTCGAAGTCTTTCAGTTGGAGTGGGGGGCACCCACGTCTGCGGAGGCAACGAGGCATTTCGCCCGTCTCGGTGATCAGGTCTTCGAGACTGCGGCTCCTTTCGCGGAGTACCTGAGCTCGGGTCCAGAATCGTGGCGCTCCCTGGCTCTGACGACATTCGAGACCCACCAGATCGACTCCATTCGAGTGCTGGACGATCAGGGAGAGCTGACGCTCCAACGCGCCGGTGCGGATTGGGTGCGCGACGACGAGAGGATCTCCTTTACGGTAGTCAGTGACTTGCTCTATGCGCTGGTGGAAGCCAGGGCGGCACGAGTCGGAGGATCTGGCGAGATCGGCGGTAATCGAGTCGCTTCCGGCGATACCGACATCGAGATCACGCTTTCCGATGGAGAACGGCAGGAGATCTTGAGCCTCGAACAGCTACCCGAGGGTGGCTGGGCCGCCAGATCGAGCGAAAGAGAGGCCATTCTGGTGCTGGACGGGGCGGTTTCGGGCGAAATCGGGCAGAAATTGCGTGCTGTTCGTGCCGCCGAGCCACTCGGCACCGGTGACCCGGGCCCGGCGACAGAAAATCTTGAAAATTCTGGTGACGAATCGCAGGGGTAGGCCTCTCCTGGGCCCTTCTGGGTGCATCTGATTGAGCCGCAAAAGGTTGCGGCTCAGGGCCCCTGCCCTCGGAGCTGTGCCCTCGGTTGGTGAGAGGCTCGATCGAGGCACTTTCAGGCTGCTAGACCACAATATGTAGTGGTTTTCATCTTGACAGCCCGCCAGATCTCGTGCAAGCTAGGACATCCTGAGATCGTTGAGATGTCGCAAAAACGGCTCGAGAAATGCCAGGGCGAAGCTTGTTCGACCGGCCGGTCGAAGGCACTTCAGGTCGTGGCGAGACATCCAGAGTTTCGAAGGGGGCAAGCTCACTCAAAAAGCGCTTTTCGAGGGGCTTGGAAAGGGGCCACCAGCGGGTGTTTTGGCGTTCGAAGGCTCCTTTCTTGTGGGGTAGAGCCCCGGCAGTGGCCTGGGCATGCTGTGGAAAATTCAATTCAATCGATTACGCCTTGAGTCATGGGCAGGGGGCTTGAAGTGACGGTACGTACGGAATCGACAGGCGGAGAGGAGCAGGGTGCGGTGCTGACCGGTAAGAGCAGTGGAGACGAGGCGGTCATCGCCCAGAGGCAGATCGGATTGAATTTCGATCGTGTGTTCACGACGCCCGACGTCCATCCGTACGACGCCGTCGAATGGGAGCTGCGTGACGCCCGCATCAGCAATGAGAAGGGCGATGTGATCTTCGAGCAGAATGATGTCGAGGTGCCGAAGGCCTGGTCCCAGACTGCCACGAACGTCGTGGTGAGCAAATACTTCCGGGGCCAGCTGGGAACCGAGGGCCGTGAGACCAGCGTCCGTCAGCTCATCGGCCGGGTCGCAGACACGATGACCGAATGGGGCCGTAAGGATGGCTATTTCGCCACCGACGACGATGCCGCGACCTTCCATGCCGAGCTGACCCACATCCTGCTGCACCAGGTCGCCTGTTTCAATTCTCCGGTCTGGTTCAACGTCGGTCTCGAGGAACAACCCCAGTGCTCGGCCTGCTTCATCAACTCGGTCAAGGACACGATGCCCTCCATTCTCGGTTTGGCGAAGACCGAGGGCATGCTCTTCAAATTCGGTTCCGGCACCGGCAGCAATCTGTCGACGTTGCGATCGTCCAAGGAAGCTCTGGCCGGCGGCGGTACCGCTTCGGGTCCGGTCTCGTTCATGAAGGGTTTCGATGCCTTTGCCGGTGTCATCAAGAGCGGTGGCAAGACCCGGCGGGCCGCGAAGATGGTGATCCTCGACGTCGAGCATCCGGACATCGAAGAGTTCATCAACTGCAAGCAGGTGGAGGAGCGCAAGGCCTGGGCCCTGATCGAAGCGGGCTATGACGGCGGTTTCAATGTCCCGGGCGGCGCCTACGACTCGGTCTTCTACCAGAATGCCAACCACTCTGTGCGCGCGTCGGACGAGTTCATGGAGGCGGTCGAAAATGACGGAGAATGGTCCACCAAGGCGGTCACCGATGGGCGGCCGATCGACGACTACAAAGCGCAGGACCTGATGCGCATGGTGGCGGAGTCGACCTGGGTCTGTGGCGATCCCGGCATGCAGTTCGACACCACCATCAACGAGTGGCACACTTGCCCGAATACGGCTCGCATCAATTCGAGCAATCCTTGCAGCGAGTACATGTTCCTGGACGACACGGCCTGCAATCTGGCTTCGATGAACCTGCTCAAGTTCTACAACGCGGACAACGAGCGCTTCGATGTCGAGAGCTTCAAGCACGCCTGTGAGGTGGTGATCACGGCACAAGAGATCATCGTCGAGAACGCTGGCTATCCCACCCCGGCGATCGAGAAGAACTCCCATGACTACCGTCCTCTGGGGATCGGCTTTGCCAACCTCGGCGCGCTGTTGATGGCGCGGGGACTGCCCTACGATTCCGACGCGGGCCGCGACTATGCCGGCGCGATCAGCGCGGTGATGTCGGGAGCTTCCTACGCCCAGTCGGCGAGGATTGCGGGTGTCGAGGGACCGTTCGCCGGTTTCGAGGACAACAGAGAACCGATGATGAAGGTGATGCGCAAGCATCGGGACTCCGTCAAGAGCATCGACGCGGCACACGTTCCACTGGAGCTGTTGCGAGGTGCGAAGGACGTATGGGACGAGGTCGTGGCGCTCGGCGACAGCCAGGGTCTGCGCAACAGTCAGATCTCGGTGATCGCGCCGACCGGCACCATCGCCTTCATGATGGACTGCGACACGACGGGCATCGAGCCCGACATCGCCCTGGTCAAGTACAAGCGACTGGTCGGTGGCGGCATGATCAAGATTGTCAACAACACCGTGCCGGTAGCTCTCAAGCGCCTCGGCTACGAGCGGGAAGAGATCAAGGGGATCGTCGAGTACATCGACGAGCACGACACGATCGAAGGTGCACCGAATCTCAAGGACGAGCACCTGGCCGTCTTCGACTGTGCCTTCAAGCCGGCGCAGGGCTCGCGGTCGATCCACCACATGGGCCACCTGAAGATGTTGGCCGCGGTGCAGCCTTTCGTTTCTGGCGCCATCAGCAAGACCATCAATATGCCGGAGGAGTCAACGCCAGAAGAGATCCAGGATGCCTACATGGAAGGCTGGCGTCTGGGTTTGAAGGCGATCGCCGTCTACAGGGATGGCTGCAAGCAGAGTCAGCCACTATCGACGAGCAAGACGGAGACGAAGACCAAGACGAAGGAAGTCGAAAGCGCCGAGGGCAAGCCTCGCCGCCGCAAGCTCTCCGACGAGCGACGAGCCATCACGCACAAGTTCTCGGTCAACGGTCACGAGGGTTACATCACGGTCGGTCTCTACGACCACGGTATGCCGGGTGAGATCTTCCTTGTCATGGCCAAGGAGGGCTCGACGATCTCCGGCCTCATGGATGCCCTGGCGACTTCGGTCTCCATTGCACTGCAGTACGGCGTGCCGTTGCAGACACTCGTCGACAAGTTCAGCCACACGCGCTTCGAGCCTTCCGGCTTCACCAACAATCCGGAGATCCCGATCGCCAAGTCGATCATGGACTACATCTTCCGGTGGCTGGCTTCCAAGTTCCTCAGCCGTGAGGGACAGCAGAGAGCTGGTGTGGTGTTGAGAGACGAACCAACGGAGACGACCGACTCGGGAGCGTCGAACACGGATACGAACGTTGTGGCATTTGGCACTGGTAACGAAAGCAACAGTAAGGTAACCTTCCTCTACCAACAGGATGCTCCGAGTTGTCAGGAATGCGGATCGATCATGGTACGCAACGGGACTTGCTACAAATGCCTCAACTGTGGGTCGACCAGCGGCTGTAGTTGAGCCGGGCTAGCGACCCAACCTTTGCAGTGCTCCTCACAGTTTCAGATTTGCGACCTTTCGGTCTCGCGCATCGTGCGGCGAGTCGGCAGGTCGTTGCGAATACGAGCCAGTGGGGCTCGCAGGAATCTGTGTCGAGGGAATCGTTTCTTCGACATTCGTCGGGGCCGCGTCGGCCCCTTTTAGGCAAGGCGCAATCACGCATCCTTGCTAGGTGTCGAGCGTAAGGGCTCGATTGCCCCGGTAGGAGGGGCGGGAGGAACAGACGATGGCTACGAAGAGTACGGCGAAGAAGAAGGCGCCGGCGAAAAAGAAGGCTCCGGCCAAGAAGAAGGCTGCAGCCAAGAAGAAGACTGCAGCAAAGAAGGCTCCAGCCAAGAAGAAGACTGCAGCAAAGAAGGCTCCAGCCAAGAAGAAGACTGCAGCAAAGAAGGCTCCAGCTAAGAAGAAGACTGCAGCAAAGAAGGCTCCGGCCAAGAAGATGACGCCGGCCCAGAAGAGGGCCGCTGCCAAGAAGATCGCCGCCAAGCGGAAGGCCACGGCCAAGAAGAAGGTCGCAGCGCGCAAGAAGGCGATCAAGAAGGCTGCCAGCAAAATGACGGCGGCCCAGAAGAAGGCCGCTGCCAAGAAGATGGCCGCCAGTCGCAAGCGCGTCGCCAAGAAGGTCGCGAGAGCAAAGAAAAAGGTCGCCAAGAAGGTGACCAGAGCGAAGAAGAAGGCTGCGAGAAAGTCGACCAGAACGACAAAGAAGGCTGCGAGAAAGTCGGCCAGATCGACGAAGAAGTCTGCGAGAAAGTCGACCAGAGCGACGAAGAAGGCCGCAAGGAAGGCCCCAGCCAAGAAGAAGACAGCAGCGAAGAAGGCCCCGGCCAAGAAAAAGGCCCCGGCGAAGAAGAAGTAGCTGGTCGGGCCGCGACCGCACCGAGCTTTTCACGCGACTCTGCTTTGACATAAGCTCGGGCGATGCCGAAGACGGTTCATCCCAAGCCCCGCGGTACTACGACGAGTGCGGTGCTTTTGGTTGTCGGACTGCTATTTCTCATCGCTGGCGGTGTGCTGGTCTGGAAAACGCTCCAAACGGGCGCTGGAGAGACACCCGAGCAACAGGGTGGTCCTCCAGCGCCCGATTTCGATCTACCCGATCTCGACGGGGGGAGGGTTCGCCTGGCCGATTATTCTGGCCGGGTCGTTCTTATCGACTTCTGGGCCACCTGGTGTGGTCCGTGCCGTCTCCAGGCGCAAATTCTCGAGGAGCTCTACAAAGAAGTTCAGGGCCCGTCGGTCGAGTTTCTGGCCATCAGTCTGGGTGAGCCCGACGACATCGTGCGGGAGTTCGTCGAGAAGAGTCCCTTTCCGTATCCCGTTGCGATCGACACCGAAGAAGTTCTCGGTGTGAGCTTGCAGGTCTATGCTCTACCCACCGTGATGGTGATCGACACCCAAGGGCGAATCACCTACCTACGCCCGGGTCTCTCCGACGCCGAGACCCTTCGCCAGGTACTGATTGAGTCCGGGTTCCAGCAAGCCTCGCTGTCAGGTTCGGGTCAGTTTGAGCGAATCCTCCAGCCCTGATCTGACCGACACCCAGGTGCACGTCTGGCGCGCCTCTCTGAGCGTGTCCGATGGGGTCGTGCATTCCCTGAGGTCGCTGTTGAGTGAAGACGAGCTGCACAGGGCGTCGCGATTCTCGTTCCAGGAGCTTCGTCGGCACTTCATCGTGCGTCGGGGACAGCTCCGCACCGTGCTCGCCCTCTACCTGCAGGAGAATCCGCGGAATCTTCGCTTCGATTACGGTCCTCAGGACAAGCCTCGGTTGGTCGGCAAGAGGGCATGGGAGGACCTCGGCTTCAATACGAGTCATTCCCATGGGATGGCTCTGCTCGCAGTCGCCGTGCGCCGGGAATTGGGTATCGATCTGGAGAAGATCCGAGACGACATGGACCACACCGAGATTGCCTCGAGGTACTTCACGCCAGCCGAGGCCGCCGCGATCGCCGCGGCGCTACCCGAGGTCCGATCCCTACTGTTCTTCGACTACTGGACGTGCAAAGAAGCCTGGGTCAAGGCTCGAGGTGGAGGTCTGTCCGTGCCGCTCAGCCGCTTCGAGATCCGTCTCGTTTCCGATGACACCCACGCCGAGGTCGTAGGGGTGGACCCCCGCGACTCAGAGACGAAGGGCTTCGTGCACCGCTTGAGAGTCGCCCCGGGCTTCGCAGCGGCTTTGGCCGTGACTCAGCCGGATGCGACCATCAGCCTGCGGGACTGGACCCCGAGAACGGTAGGCCTCGAAGGGCCATTGAAGCCGCCTTGAGCCACCCCCGCCATGCCGCACGAGTGGTGTCATAATCCTAATTCGATTCGGGCCCACAGCGTCAGGGCTGCGCAGGAATCGAGCGCGCCTGGCGCACGGCGGTAGGGGCGAAACGCAGAAGGGCCCGGCACAGAGAGTCTGAGCACAGGCCGAATCTCGGATCGGAGGACAAGTGGAGTTCGACTGGACCGATGACCAAACGAGGCTAAACCGCGGCGCCGTGGAGTTTGCCTCGAGTCGCCTGGTCGACGCAGTGATCGAGCGCGATCGCGCCGGCCGGTTCTCTCGAGAGCTGTGGGATGCGTGCGCCGAGTTCGGCTTGCAGGGCATCATGATCCCCGAGCAATGGCAGGGCACGGGGCACGATCTGCTGACCGCTGTCGCTGTGCTCGAGGGCGCCGGGTATGGGGCTCTGGACAACGGACTGGTCTTCTCGGTCACCGCGCATGCCGCGTCGTGTGCCGGCCCGCTCTGTGCGTTCGGAAGTGACGCGCAAAAGGACGAGTGGCTGCCACGGTTGGCATCGGGCACTGCGATCGGTGCCACCGGAATCACGGAACCGAACTCGGGTTCGGACGCATTCGCGCTCGAGACCACGGCGGTCGAGGAGAATGGAGACTGGATCCTGAACGGATCGAAAACGTTTGTCACCAACGCTCCGGTAGCGGATCTCTTCATCATCTACGCTCGGACGGGAGGCAGCGGTTTGGCTGGTCTCAGCTGCTTCCTGATCCCCAGGGACACCGCAGGGCTGACGGTGGGAGAACCGATCGAGAAGATGGGACTGCGAACCAGTCCGATGTCACAACTCTTTCTGGAGAATTCTCGCGTTTCGGGCTCGGCAGTCGTGGGGCAGATCGGTTCCGGGATGATGATCTTCAACCATACGATGGATGTGGAGCGGATACTGGTGATGGCTCCGGCTGTCGGGGTGATGCAGCGGATCTTGGAGCGCTGTGTCGATCATGCTCGCCAGCGAACTGCAGGCTCGGTTCCGATCGGCAGCCATCAGTCGATTGCCCACTGCATCGCCGATATGGAGCTACAGCTGGAGTCGGCTCGTCTCTTGCTGTACCGGGCCGCCTGGCATCGGTCGGCTCACGGTATTGCGGCCCGGGAGTCGGCCCTCGCCAAACTCGCCACTAGCGAGGCGTACGTGGCGATCTGTCGCAGTGCGGTGCAGATCTTCGGAGGCTACGGATACATGGTCGACTACGAACTGGAGCGAGAGCTGCGTGACGCCCTCGCCACGACACTCTACGTCGGTACTTCCGAGATCCAACGAAATCTGATTGCTGGACTCAGGGGGCTCGGATGAGCGGACTCGAACTGTTTTACAGAACCAAGCCGACGGCAGCAGAACGCCGCATAGCTCCAACCGCTTCGACACCGGTCGGTAAGGCCTTGCGGTGGATGCTCTGCATCGCGTTGATCGCCTTTTCGACGGGTCCGATGGGTGCTCACAACACGGGCGAGAGCTACCTCTATCTCCAGGTCTACCCGGAAAGCCTGGGCGGACGCTTCGAGATAGCGCTCTCGGACCTGAATCCGGCGCTCGGGTTTTCGGGTACTGAGGGCGAGATCACGGAGGACAACCTCGACGCGAGAATCGGCTTTCTGCACGACTACTACCTCGAACACGTGAAGCTGTCCTCAGAGCAGGGACCTCTGGCCATCGAATTCACCACCCACGAGTATCTCCAGGCCCACGATGGTTTTGCCCTGCTCTCCTTCGACCTCAGTGGCTTCGACGACGTTCCCGACGTTCTGACCGTCGACTATTCGGTCCTCTTGGATGAGGATCCCGACCACCGCGGCTACCTGCTGATCGAGCACAACTGGGCAACAGGGACGTTCGCGAACGAGAACCAGATTGCGTTGGTCTTCAGCTCTGGCGGTCGACGTCAGCAGCTCGATTTGACTTCCTCGGGTCGACTGCGTGGATTCATCGCGGTTCTGGTCCTGGGGCTCGAGCACATGCTGTTCGGCTTCGACCACGCTCTGTTCCTGATCGCATTGCTGTTGCCGGCAGTGCTGGTCCGCGGGACCGACGGAGCATGGCAGCCGGTGGATGAGTTCAAGCCGGCGTTTCTCGATCTCGCCAAGCTGGTTGTCGCCTACATCGTCGGTTACAGCCTGACGCTGGCCCTCGCTGCGCTGGGAGCGCTCCGTCTGCCGGAGCGTCTGGTCGAGGTGGCCATTGCCTTGACGGTGGCACTGGCAGCGGCCAACATCCTGATCCCACTGTTTCGAAGTCGGAAGTGGATCGTCGTCTTGGTCTGCGGCTGGTTTCATGGTTTCGGTTTCGCTGCTGCGATCTCGGGTCTCGGCGTCCTCGGCGAGAACTTCGGCCTGTCTCTCTTCGCGTTCGATCTGGGAATCGGAGTTGGTGTCCTCTTCATCGTGGCAGTGTTGTTCCCGGCGCTGTTTCTGATACGGAGGGTGGCCATCTACCGCAATCTGGTCTTGCCGGTGGCCGCCATCGTGATGATTCTGGTGTCTTGTGTTTGGATGGTCGAACGGGCTTTCGGCCTCGACTTCCATTTGACCAAGCGGGTGAAATCGCTGCTCCGAACGGTGAGTCCATGAACGCTTCTCTTGCGGCCCTAGTTCGGTCGTCCTCGACCGGGTGGTGTTGTCTCGAAGGATCGCGCCTGGCAGTGACTGCCACGGTGTGCTGCTCGCTGGCCGATCCCGTGGACGGGAGGTCGGAAAGCGACAGATGGTAATGCTGGTCCACCGCATGATCGACGAGGCCGCACTGCGTCATCCCGACGCTTGCGCCGTCCGCTGTGATGGCGAGGCCTTGAGCTACGAGCAGCTGGCCCGGCACTCGAACGGCCTTGCAGGAGTCCTATTGGAGGCCGGACTGCAGCGCCGGAACCGCGTCGCGGTCCTGCTCAGTAAAGGACTGAAGGTGCCCGTGGGCTTTTACGGGGTGCTCGCGGCGGGCGGAGTCCTGGTGCCGATTGATCCCCGATCTCCAGTCGAGAGGGTCGCTCGGATCTTGCGGGCTACCGGAGCCAGGTATCTCGTCACGGAACCGGGCAAGCAACAGCTCGTGGTCAATGTACTCGAGCGCTGTCCATGGGTGGAACATGTAGTGGGGTTGGAGGCGGCCGAGACCGACAGGCCTCGACGATGCCATCCATGGTCGGACGTCTCCGAGGCGGCCACCGACCGGCCACCCGGCGTCGAGGTCATCGACATGGATCCGTCCTACATCCTTCATACCTCGGGCACGACTGGCACCCCGAAGCTGATTCTCCACACGCATCGGAGCGCGATGAGCTTCGTCGACTGGGCTGTCGATGAGTATTCATTGAACGGTGACGATCGCCTTAGCAACCACTCGTCGCATCACACCTGCTTCGCCACCTTCGACTACTACGCCGCTGCCCGTGCCGGCGCTACCACCGTGATCTTGACGCCGGCCATGCTGATGATGCCCGGCAGCCTCTCGGCCGGGCTCGAAAAGGAGCGAGTCTCGGTGTGGTACTCGGTGCCCACCGCCCTCGTTCAGCTGTCGGTGCGCGGCGATCTCGAGGCGAGAGACTTGTCCTGCCTGCGATGGGTCCTTTTCGCCGGTGAGATTTTTCCCAACAAGCACCTACGCCGGATCAAAAGACAGCTGCCGGAGGCTCGTTTCAGTCACGTCTACGGTTCGACCGAGGTCAATGTCTGTACCTACTACCATCTGCCCGAGGGGGAGTCGTTCGAGAACCCGGTTCCCATCGGTAAGGCGTGCTGGACTTCGAGCACCGCGGTTGTCGATAGCGAGCTTCGTTCGGTACCCGATGGCGAGGTGGGGGAGTTGCTTGTCCGCGGTTCGACGGTCATGTCGGGCTATTGGGGCGAACCGCAGCGCAGCCGCGAAGTCCTGATTCGGCGGCCGGTCGGTGGCGACCTCGAAGAGATCTACTTCCGCACCGGGGACAGGGTCCGGGTGCGCGCAGATGGCAATCTGACGTTTGTCACACGGGCCGATCGCCAGGTCAAGATTCGGGGACACCGTGTGGAGCTCGAGGAGATCGAGATGGCGCTGCTGACACTCGATCCGGTCGAGGAGGCCGCTGCTTTCACCGTCCCGGACGGAGAGGGAAGCTGGGCTCTTCAGTCGGTGGTGGTGGTCGCGGACCGCGGGTGGCCCGGACGCCGTGACGTCCTCTCTCGATTGAAGAGCGTTCTGCCTCAACACAGCTTGCCGGAGGACATCACGGTCGTCGAGGCCATGCCGCGGACGCCGACCGGCAAGATTGACCGCAATGCCCTGCGACAGCGATTGGCGCAGAAGGAAGGGCAACAGGATGACTGAGAGCGAAGCTGGGCTGTCGATTGGAGACATCGAGGTCAGGATACTCGAGTTCCTGCGGCGCGAGTTGCTGGCCCCGGAAACGACGATCGAGCGCGATGACGACCTCTTGACGGGGGAAGTGCTCGACTCGATCGGCGCGCTGCGTCTGGCGGCCTTCGTCGAGAAGGAGTTCCAGGTCGACCTGCAGTCTTCGGGCTTCGTCGTCGAGAACTTCCAGAGCGTCGCAGTGCTCGCTGACTATGTCCGTGGCAGCGTCGAGTCTGCTGAGCAGAGCACCCCAGCCGGCCTCAAGGAGTGAATCGCCGTTGACAGCCACCACCAACAGCGAAATGGGCGATCTCGGAGCCGCCAGTATTGAGCTGACCCACAGCCAAACACAGATATGGCTTGGACAAAGGCTCAATCCGGGCAGTCCGCTGTACAACATGGCCTTCGCGTTCGTTTTTCCTGCGGAGCTCGAGACGGAGCTGTTTTGTGAAGCCTGGCGACGCGTCGTGGAACGCAGCGACGCGTTGCGGACTCGGTTGGTCGAGCAGGAAGGTGGAGGAGTACGAATCCAGCTCGCAGAGCACACGACGCCCACTGAGGTGCTCGACTTCACCTCGCGGTCCGAACCGCTCGACGAGTTCAAGAGTTGGTGCCACCAGCGCTGCGCCAAAGCACTGTCGCTCGAGGGCGCACTTATCGACAGCGTCCTAGTCCGTCTGGGAAAGGGCCGCACCGGGTGGTACCTGAATCAACACCATCTCATCACCGACGCCTGGTCGACGCAGCTTTTGTTTCGCGAGGTCGGGGCCGAGTACCAGTCGCGGAGCGGTGGTGATGTGCCAGCCGAGCGCGCCAGTCTCGCCGACTACTATCCGACCGCTGACTCTCTGCAACGCGGTTCGGCGGAGACCCGATCCGAGGCCGAAGAGCATTGGGCAGCCCGCAGTGAACGTGCTGGGCGTTCGGTGTCCTTCTACGGTCGTGACGGGCGCCCGGTCGGCACGGTCAGTCGACGGTTGAGCCTCGAGCTCGGCGAGGGGCGGTCGAGGGCTCTCGATCGACTCTGCGAGCAGGACGGTTTTTCGAGCCTGTCGGCGGAGATTTCTCGATTCGCACTTTTCGCCACGCTCCTGGTGAGCTGGCTCCACCGGATCAGCGGATGGCAGGAACTGAGTTTCGATGCCCCGATCGCCGGTCGCCCGACGCCGGACGCCAAGCGCTCTCTGGGTCTGTTCATCGAACTGTTTCCCTTTGCGGCGCGAGTCGAGTCGGGCGACACGTTCCTCTCACTCGGAGCCCGCTGTCTCGAGGAAGCCCGGCGATTCCTGGTTCACGCCTTACCCGGGAGCAGCGCTCCCTCCAGTGCCGCGGCGAGCAACGTGGTACTCAACTACTTTCCGTCGGCGTTCAGCGATTTCGCAGGTTGTCCGGTCGAAGTCGACTGGGTGCATCCGGGGCATGGTGACAGCGTACATGCCCTCCGAGTCCAGGTGCACGATTTCTCGGGGACTGGCGGTTACACGCTGCATTTCGACTACAACGAGAGGGCGCTGCCTGAGCGACTGCGTCGCCGCAGCCTCGAGCACTTCGAGATTCTGTTGGCGGCGCTGCTGGAGGATCCGGATCGGCCGATCGCCGAGGTCGACCTGCTAGTCGCTGAAGAGCGACAGGTACTGGCCACTCTCAATGCCACCGATTCGCAGCCGCTGCCTGAACGATCGGTGATCGAGATGTTCGAAGCCCAGGCGGAGCGCCACCCCGGCCGGGTGGCACTACGCCAGGGAGGAGTCGAAACGACCTACGCCGGCCTCCGTGACCAGATGGAAGAACTCGCCGCGGTCCTCGTCGCAGGAGGCGTCGAACCGGGAGACCGTGTCGCCATCTTGAGTCGGAGGTCGTCTCTGGCCGTGGTCGCGATTCTCGCTACCTTGCGTGCAAGAGCCGCCTACGTGCCCATCGAGGCCAGAACCCCACAGGCACGATTGGACCAGATTGTCGCGGACTCTGGCGCTCGACTCCTGCTGCTCGGCGATCTCGGAGGGGTCGAGCCCCAGGTCTCCGGAGCCGACCAGCTGTCGATCGCCGAGGCGCTGGGCTCCGGGAGCGGGACACCCCTGGATCGAGAAGTCCCAGGCCTCGACGAGTTGGCCTACCTGATGTACACCTCGGGATCCACCGGCAAGCCGAAGGGTGTCCTCATCGAGCATGGCGGCCTGGTGGACTATCTCTGCTGGGCGGACCGCCAGTATGTGCGGGGTGAGCGTTTCACCTTCCCGCTCGTCACCTCGATGGCGTTCGATCTGACGGTCACCAGCCTTTTTCTACCGCTGATCACGGGGGGTTGCCTCGAGATCTACCCGGAACCGGATGGGCCAGTGGACACCGCGCTACAGGACGTCGTCGAGACCAACGCGGTCGATTTCATCAAGTTGACGCCGTCGCATCTGTCACTGCTCGAAAGCATGGGTCTTGAAGGTTCTCGGGTTCGTCGCATCGTCGCCGGTGGAGAGAACCTGAGAACGGAGCTCGCAGCGCGGCTGGTCGCCGGGCTCCAGGATCGAGTCGAGCTCTACAACGAGTACGGCCCTACGGAGGCCGTCGTCGGTTGCGTGGCCCACCGCTACGATTCCTCGAGCGATAGAGGCCTGAGCGTTCCCATCGGCGTTCCTGCAGACCATGTCACCGTGGAGGTCTTGAACGAAGCATTGACCGCGGTGCCGGTCGGGGTTCCGGGTGAGTTGTGGATCTCCCGTTACGGTCTGGCGCGCGGCTACCACGGCCCGGACGAGATTACCCAGCAACGCTTCCAGGAGCATCCGGCGCATCCGGCGCAGCGCCGCTATCGAACCGGCGATCAGGTTCGAATGCTCGACGACGGCAAGCTCGAGTATCTCGGTCGATTCGACCGCCAACTCAAGGTGTCGGGCTTCCGCGTCGAGCCTGGGGAGATCGAAACGGCACTGCTCTCGATTGCAGGGATCGACGAATGTGCCGTCGTGGCGCGTCGCCATCCTGTCGTGACGCTCGAGTTGGATCAGCAGCTGCGCCACTGTGTGCGCTGCGGTCTGCCGTCGAACTACCCTCGAGCAGCTCTCGACGAGGCGGGCGTCTGCAGCATCTGCCGCTCCTACGAGTCGATCAAGGAGCACGCTCAGGCCTACTTCAAGAGTGAAGAGGACCTGAGTCGAATCTTCGAGGAGTCGGCCCGACAACATGACGCGCCCTACGACTGCTTGATGCTCTACAGCGGTGGGAAGGACAGCACCTACGCTCTGTGTCGGCTGGTGGACATGGGGCTTTCGGTCTATGCCTTCAGCCTCGACAATGGGTTCATTTCCGAAGGCGCCAAGGACAACGTCCGAAGGGTGACCCAGCAGCTCGGTGTTCCAGTCGAGCTCGCCACGACCCGAGCGATGAACGCGATCTTTCGCGACAGTCTGATGCGATTCTCGAATGTCTGCAACGGCTGCTTCAAGACGATCTACACCTTGAGCATGAAGCGAGCGCGTGAGCTGGGAATTCCGATCATTGTCACTGGTCTGTCGAGGGGACAGATGTTCGAGACGCGACTCGTCGAGGACATGTTTCGCGACGGGCTTCGCAGTCCGGACGAGGTCGATGCAGCTGTGCTGGCGGCGCGCAAGGTCTACCACAGGGTTCGTGACGAGGTGACGCGCGCACTCGGTACTGCGGTGTTCGAGGATGACGAGGTCTTCCGGGCGGTCCAGTTCGTTGATTTCTTCCGCTATGTGGATGTCGGTCTGGACGAGATGTACGCCTACCTGCGGCAGAAGGTGCCCTGGGTGCGCCCTGAGGACACGGGACGCTCGACCAACTGCCTGATCAATGACGTGGGGATCTACGTCCATCGCCGTGAGCGCGGCTTCCACAACTACGCTCTGCCCTACAGCTGGGACGTTCGTCTGGGGCACAAGACCCGAGCGGCGGCTCTCGCCGAGCTCGACGACGACATCGACGTCAATGACGTGAAGACGATGCTGAGGGAGATTGGATATGACGTCGAGCGACTCTCGACGCATTCCGATCAGGTCGCTCTCGAGGCCTTCGTTGTCTGCGCTGAGGACATATCCGTCGACACGATCTCGAGCCAGCTCGGTGAGCGCTTACCGCCCTATCTGATCCCCACCCATCTTCAGCGTGTCGACACCATCCCCTTGACGGCGAGCGGCAAGGTCGACGAGGAAGCGCTTCGATCGGAGGTCTATCAAAGGCCTAGGGAAAAGCCGTTCCGAGAGCTCGAAGGTCCGGTGGAGGAGTTTCTGGGCCAAGCTTGGCAGCAGGAGCTGGAAGTCGACACTGTGGGGGCCGACGATGATTTCTTCGAGCTCGGTGGTACCTCTCTGGCCGCCATGCAGGTCATGCTCCAGCTCTGTCGTGAGTTCGACATCGACCTTCCCTTGGAGTCCTTGTTCTCGCATACGACGCTGGGAAGGCTAGCCCGGATTGCGGAAGAGAAGATCCTCGCTGATGTCGCGGAGCTGACCGAGGACGACGGCGGACGAATTGCAGAAGGGGTCGAGCCGCCCGCTTGAGGTCGGCTAGTGATAGCCCCGCCAACCTCGAATCAGCCTTACCAACACACCTGCGCGTTGCCGGGGTCCGAGCTCCCGGAAGGTACTGATCTGTGTATTGGTCTTGGTGTACATGGACATTCGTCGGACGCGGTCTCGAGTGTGTAGAAACTCCAGGTGCGTGACCCTCATCGATGGCCGATAGGCCAATTCCAGGTCGGGGCGGCGGGCCGCCAAACGATGAACCAACTCGCTGTCGGCGGCCCGTTGCCATTCCTTGAAGAGTCCGAGCTCCGCGAAGACTGAAGCCCGAACCGCCATATTGTTCGCATAGCCGAAGTAATAGGCCGGCCCGCAGCGATGCAGCACGTAGTCGGCCTTGGCGTTCTCATAGGCGCCAAGGAGGCGCAGAGTCCAGTTCGAGCTGGCGGGATAGCGAAAGTGTCCCAGGAGGATCGCGATCGCCGGATCAAAAAAGCCGTCGAGGATCGATTGCAGCCAGTCATCCGCGGCCACACAATCGGCGTCGGTGAAGGCGATCACCGGAGCTCGGGCTTTGCGAATACCAGTGTTGCGGGCAGCGTAGGCGCCCAGGTTTGCCTCCTCCAGCACCGTCACCTCGGGGTAGTGAGCGGCTATCGACGGGGAACGGTCCGTTGAGCCATTGTTGATCAGGATGACCTCGTAGCCGCCCTCGACAGCGCCCTGGTTCAGCAGCGATTCGATGCAGGCGGCCAACGTGAGCTCATTGGCGAAGAACGGGACGACGACGGAGACACTCGGACGATCGCTCATGGACACCGTAAGGGTATCAACCGCTATTGGCAGGGAGGCCCGTGCGTTGCTGAACGCCAGCTGCGAGCTGGCGGTAGAGATCGTGCCGCAACGTTTGCCTGATGCGATCCCGCTGCGCAGCGTCGAGCACCCGATCCGAGGACGCGGCCTGCCGAATCGGGCGGTCGACGCCTGCTTTCCAGGACTCTTCGGGTGTCACGAGCCGATTGCTCGTGTGACCATACCGTTCGAGAATGTCGGGCTCCCACACCATGCCGAGCTGCGTGACCAGCCGCTCCAGGATCGGCTCGGGTCGTGAGGCGAGCTCCTCGTAGAAGACGAAGTGGTCGCGCGGCGCTGCGATCCGGCTGAGGGAAAAGGTCACGTCTCGGTTCCAGCGTTCGATGCAGGTCTCCAGATCGTAGGGGCGCTCCCAGCTCTTGGAGGCCTCGTGCAGCGACGCGACTACCTCCAGTCCGTCTCGGATCACGTGCACGAAGTGAGCCGGAGGACCGAACCCGGAGCAGACTCTCTCGAGAAACGGAACGTAACGTAGGTGCCGTGGCGTCTTCTCGATCCAGTTTTGCGCGCCTCTGCGCAGCGCCAGCTCGTCGAGAATCTGCAGTAGCCGGATGGCAACCGTTCGGGAATAGAAGGGCAGCAGAAATCTGGCGGCCAGCACCCGACGGTTCCCTTCGCGAAACCCCTGGGCCGCTGCCACCGGCTCTTCGCCGTTCTCGGCCAGAAATCTGTGCACTCTGACCCCGGGATCTCTGGTCAGGATCGCAGTCGAGGTGCCGGGCAGGCGTGAGAAGTGAGCGTCGAAGAAGTGACTCTCGGTGAAGGAAGTCGACGCGCTGTTTGCCGCCAGCAGACTCTGCACCAGCGTCGTGCCAGATCGAGGCGCTCCGACGACGAAGATGCGCTTATGGAGGGTCGAGTCGATCATTGCCCGCTGCCCTGGGTTGCGCCTCTGCGACGGCTTGGGGAGGGTCCGACTTCAAAGCCCGCAGTGTGAAGAACGGCCGCCATGATGGAGCCAGTCGTTCAGCCACTCCGACCACACCCCGCCCATGTCCTCCCCTGAAGACAATCTTGTCGACTCGAAACCCGATGCGGCTGAGAAGATCCGAGACCTCTGTCGTCGTGTACTCCCGGACGTGTCCCATGTGTCCGAGGGTTTCGAGCTTCTCGTATTGCTCGTAGATGCCGGGGGAGACAGCGTGGCCCTGGTTTCTGACGAGCAGATTTCGGATACCGCGAAACGACCTGAGGTTGGGTGTGGAAAGCAGTAGCGCGCCGCCGGGCTTCAGGACCCGATGCACCTCACCGAGCGTGAAGATCGGATTCATACGAAGATGCTCGAGGAGCTCGTTGAACAGCACGACATCGAAGGTTTCCGCCTCGAACGGTACCGCCTCCGCTTCGACATCGCAGCGCCTGACGTCTAGGCCCAGGGCGGCAATGGTGGCGGCGAAACGGCGCGGGTCGAGGTCGACCGCGCTGATCCTGTAGCCGCGGGCCGCCAGTGCACCGGTGAGCAAAAGAGGTATGGCGCCATACTCCAAGACACTGGCCTCGGTATTTGCCTCTCGAGTGATCATGTCGAGGTCCAGGGCCAGTCGCCGGCGGTGCTGCCGAAGGTACCGAGAGAACCACTCTTCGAGTTTCGGATCGTCTGGGTGGATCTCGGTGCCCATGCGGTCGATGAGATCGAGATGTTGCGCTGCCGGGCGTTTCGTTTCGGCCTGCCTCGAGATGACCTGGGGCGCTCTTGGCACGTCAGTCTCCCTTCAGATCGCGCAGATGATCGAGGATGACCCGTCGAGCCGCTTCGATGGAGTCGTCGTCGAGGTGGGGGTCGGGCGTCGGCACGACGGTGAAAGGTCCGCGGAAGAATGGGCGCCAGGTGGCGGCGGCGTCGGTAACGGTCTCTCGGGCATTGAAGAGAACCGTCGGCGTACGGATCGGTCGTGGTTGATAGGCGGCATGCAATCGAAATCGGTCGACACGGACGTCGGCATAGAGGATTCGTGGTGTCAGCGGCAGTCCGAGGCCTTGGCGCAATCTGCCAGTGGCGCACAGCATCCGGCGCCAGGGTTCGATGACGAGCCGTCGCTTGGCCCGCTGATAAGGCCGCAGAGTCAGCGGGTTGTGACTGCGTGCGTAGCGGAAAAGAGCCTCACCCGCCGAGAGGTCCTGCACTGGTCGACTGAGGCCGTCGAGCTGCAGGCGGAAGGGCCCGAGAGGGAAGAAGTCCAACGGCATCGGTGCGATCAGGTAGAGAGAACGCACCGCAAGGCCACGCTCCTCCATGATTCGTACCGCTTCGAAGGCCATCGAGGCACCGAAAGAGTAGCCCACCATGATGCAGCTCGATGCCCCGAACCTGTGATGGATCTCGTCGACGAGATCTTCCCCGAGCTCGGTCATGGTCCGCCAGCGGCCCAGGTTGCCCTCGGGTCGGAGGCTGACGCCCCGCAGCCCATAAACCGGCCGTTCATTCCGAAAGCGCTGCGCGAACATCGCGGTGAAGAAATGGGGAACGGCGACGATGAAGGGCGCCCCCTGGCCCGTCGGTTGGATGGGAAACAGATGTTGGTATCCGGTAGCCGATCCCCGCTGCTGCGCGATCTTGTCGGCCAGTTGACGGACCGTAGGATTCTCGAAGACCTCGGCGACACTCAGGGTGACTTCGAAGTCCCGCTCGATCGCCAGTGCCATTTCGAGCACGAGTAGGGAGTGACCGCCAAGCTCGAAGAAATTGTCGTCCACTCCGATACCGAAGCGTCCCAGGAGGCCCTCCCAGAGTGAGAGCAGAGCTTCCATACGAGAGTCCAGGACCGCTCGCCGTTCTGCAGAGGGTGCCTCGGGCTGCAGCGGTATCGTTTGGAGTCGTTGTCGATCGACCTTGCCATTGGGAAGGCGAGGCAGCTCGGGCAGCACGACCAGGCGGTTCGGAATCATGTGCTCGGGCAGGCGCGCGGACAGGTCTTTCCGCCAACCTGCTCTGGCGTCAGGGGAAGCCGTCTCGACGAAAGCGACCAGCTGATGGTCGCTGGTCTCTGAGGCCATGGTCGTCGGCGAACCGAGCGGCCGGGCGATGACGGCCGCATTTTGGATCTTCTCGGATTCGAGCAGCGCAGCCTCGACCTCACCTGGCTCGATTCGAAAGCCACGAATCTTGATCTGTTCGTCCTCTCGACCCAGGAAGAGCAGGTGCCCGGCTGCCGTCCACGCCACCTGGTCACCCGTTCGATACCGGTTCTCGCCGCGCGCTGACTCTGCGTCGATGACGAAGCGCTCCGCGGTAAGGGTCGGCTGCCGCCAGTAGCCTTGGGCTACAGTCGGTCCCGTGATCCAGGCTTCACCGGGGATACCGACTGGAACCGGGCGGCCGAGTCTGTCGAGCACATCGACTCGCACACCCGGAATCGGCCGGCCAATGGCCACGGAAGAGCCGGCAGCACCGATCTCCAACGGATGCACCGTCGCCCAGACCGTCGCTTCGGTGGGGCCGTACTCGTTGTAGAGGCTGGTCTTCGGCAGGGTTCGAAAGTGCTCGTTCACCAACGACGGAGTGCAGCTCTCTCCGGCTACGATGACCGTCTCCAGGCCATCGAGCAGTCCGCCGTCAGCCCTCAGCAGCTGAGCGTAGAGGGACGGGACACAGAGTAGAGAGCTCACTCGTTCCCGGGCCACGAGCCCTGCCAGACGACGAGGATCCAGAGCCTCCTCATCGCTTGGAATCACCAGGCAGCCACCCATCGCCAGTGTCCAGAAGAGACCGGCGACGGAACTGTCGAATGCGATACTCGGCAAGAGTAGGAACCGACGGGGGGGCTTTTCGTAGACCTGCAGGCGCGCCGCTGTGGAGGCGCGCAGATTCGCCTGCGTCACGACCACCCCCTTTGGGCGACCGCTAGAACCCGAGGTGTACAAAATGTACGCAGGGGAGTCGGCCGATGGTCCGGGCAGCACTGCGCCTCGGGCGACATCAGTATCGATGCGATCGACCTCGATAGTCGCCCATGGACCGCGCCAGAGCTCGTCGCCCCGCGAGGCAGTCGTCAGCACCGCGGCAACATCGGCGTCCTCGAGAACTGTGCGGTTCCTCGACTCCGGATACGTCGGATCGAGGGGGACGTAGGCCGCGCCGGCCAGATGGACGCCGAGAACCGCTTCGACCATCTCGACCGAGCGGTTCAGAAAGACACCGACGCGGTCGCCAACGTTGACGCCGCAATCCACGAGCTTTGTCGCGATTCTTCTCGCGGAGGCTTCCAGTTCGCCATAGCTCCGTCTGGAGTCACCACAGGAGAGGGCGGGAGATTGGGGCGAGCGACTCACTCGATCGAGGATCTGCCGCGGTAAGAGGGTCATCTTGTCAGCATCGAGCTCAGTCCCCTTTGCCAAAGCAAGAAGGCTGCGCTGCTCCTCGGTGCCGAGCATCGATACCTTGGCAACGGTTCTGTTCGGATCGGTCGGCAGCTGCTCCAGCAGGGTCCCGTAGTGGTCGAGTAGGCGCTCCATCCAGGTCTGGGCGTAGCGATCGACGCGATATTCGAGGGCGATCTCGAGTTCGCGTTGGCCCTCCGTAACAAAGAGGGTGAGATCGAATTTCGATGCCCCCAGGTCGAGGGCCAGCGGCTGCAGTCGGGCTTCTCCCAGCTCGGGTGGAGCGATACTCTCCTGGTGCACGAACATGATCTGGAAGATCGGGTGGCGGTCGCGTTGTCGTCGTGGAGAGAGGGCCTCGGCGAGCGACTGGAACGGCAGTGATGCTTGCACGAGCAGAGCTCGTAGCTGCCGGCTGAAGCCTTGAACCGCTTCCAGCACGGGCTGCTGTTCATCGAGGTGAGTGGGGATCACCACGGGATTGGTGAAGTACCCGATCATGCGAGCGGTCGCCGGGTGCGAGCGCGTCGACACCGGTGTGGCGAAAGCGACGCGCTGGTTGTCCGTGTAGCGCTGCAGCAAGAGCCTGAACGCACAAGCGGCCACCAAGAAGGGTGTGGCACCGCTCGAGGATGCGAGGTTCCGGAGCCCTTCCAGCACCGGCTCAGGCAGAGCGCGACTGAGGAGTCGTCCTCGCCCTGCAAGCCCTTCTGAGGGCGACCGCTCGAACGGGAACCGCAGGTCGTCGGGGAGCGGCTCAAGGCGTCGCCGCCAGTCTTCGAGTTGGCGGTCCCGTTCGGCCGGCTCCCGGAGGCTCAGCGAGTACACGTAATCGTCGTACTGGACAGCCGGCTCGGTAGCGCCCTGTCGACTACGATAGGCCTCGCCCAGCTCTTCCCAGAGAAGAGCTAGTGACTTCTCGTCAGCCAGGATGTGGTGCAAGACGAGGAGCAAGTAGCGAGTCTCCTTGGAGCTCTCTTCGACGAGCTGCAGCCGTATCAACGGTCCTGTCTCGAGATCGAAGGGCTTGCTGGCTTCGTCGACTGTCGCCGCCAGTCCCTCACCGTCTTCCGCTTCGACGACCTCCAAGGCCAGAGGCGAGTGGGGATGCACGACCTGGAGCACGGTTTCTCCCTGGCGTCGAAAGGTCGAGCGCAGGATGCGGTGTCTCGAGACCACCTCGTTGAGCGCCCGCTCGAGCTTCTCTGGATCGAGGGCACCCTCGACCCGAAAGGCACTCGTGAGGTTGTAGGCCGGCGAGCGCGGATCCATTTGGTGCAGCAGCCAGAGGCCGCGCTGGATGTCGCTGAGACAGGCCGGCTGGTCGGCCGGCCGCGGCATCATGGTCGGAGTGTCTGATCCGGCTGCGGCTCTCTTGCGACGGATAGCCTGCTCGAGCAACGCGGCACGGTCGTTGGGTTGGCGGGTTGTCATGGGACGGATCTGCGATCTGGTCGAGAATCGGTTCCAGTCTATCGAGCGCGACTCTTTTCGGCACCTCCCGCGGCGATGGTACGATCCGGCGGTAGAGCCGAGTGGCGCAGAACTGCGGTCACGGTTCGCAACAGCGCTGCGAGTTGCCAGATGCGGATACTCGAGATCGAGACTTTTGGCCGCGGCGGACTGACCCACTACACCTTCAATCTCTCCTGCGCGCTGGCTGAGCGCGGTCATGAGGTCACCCTGGTGACGGCAGCCGCCTACGAGCTCGAAGACCGGAGCTTGCCGTCGAATCTACGTCTGGTCAAGACGCTTGCACGCTTCACCCATCGGCATCGTAGGGCGATGCCGCAGCGCAGTCTGGAGCTGGCCACCAGCGTCGAGGCGGTCTTCGATGTTATCTCGGTTGCCGCGTTTGCGCGCCGCCTGCGACCGGACGTGATCCACGTCCACAGCACAAATAGCAGCGCACTGCTCTTTGTCGCACTCCTGCGGCTGGTGGGGGCCCCGGTCGTGACCACGGCGCATGTGGTCACCCCGCACGAGCGTCGTCCTTTCCGCGACGCCCTCTTTCGGCGCGTGCATCGACTCAGCCGACTGGTCGTCGCTCACTCCGACTTCGACCGGCAAAGACTGCTCGAGGAGATCTCCCTCGAACCTGAACGGGTGGTGGTGATCCCCCATGGGGAGTATGGATTCTTCAATCCCGACGGCGGACCCTTGGCTCGCGATTCGGCCCGACAGAGCCTCGGCCTCGACGAAGACCACGAGGTGGTCCTGTTCTTCGGCTACATTCGTGAGTACAAGGGCTTGGATATCCTGCTCGAAGCCTGGCCGGACGTGGTCGAAGCACGTCCCAGAGCACGGCTGGTCGTCGCCGGCGATGCCGGTCGGCTGAGTCAGGCTCGGCGCCACGAGCTGTCTTCCTGGGCGCAGCGAATCGGGGCGATTCACCGCTTCGAGTACATCCCTTTCACCGAGGTGTCGCGCTACTTTGCGGCCGCCGACGTGCTGGCGATGCCCTATCGGCACATCAGCCAGTCCGGGGTCCTCTACCTGGCGTTGTCGCTGGGTGTGCCTGTCGTGGCCACCACCGTCGGAGCACTACCCGGTACCCTTCGAGATGGTGACAGCGCCCGGCTCATTCCCCCCGACTCGCCGACGGCGCTGGCCAGAGCCTTGTGCGAAGTACTCGGCGATGGCGAGCTGCGAGCGCGACTCGCTCAGGGCGGCCGTCGGATCGCTGAACAGCACACCTGGCCGTCGATTGCGGCTCGGACCGAGAGTGCCTTCGCCGCTCTTGCCGAGCGCTAGTCAGTGCGATCCAACAGCTGCAGGAGACGTCTTTCGATGCCCTCGGGTCGATCATCGAGACGCCACATCCCGTACAGGGCGGAACTGTAGGCTACGCCTCCGACGACGATCTTGAGCAAAAGCGCCAGCCAGGATCCACTCTCGGAAGGGCTCTCGGTGGGTAAGAGCCAGTCGAGCAGCAAGACGGCACCTACCATCAGCAGCGATGCCAGGAGTGGCCTCTTGATTCGAGACAGGATCTCGCGGAGAGAGATATCGAGCGTTCGATTCAACATCCAGGCGTTCAAGTACGAGTACAGCACTCCGGCCAGCACGATGCTCACGATGGCACCGGTCAGACCGAACCAGGCCGTTCCACCGATGAATGCGGGGAGATGGACGAAGGCGTAGGCGAGACTGACCCAGAACAGCAGCTTTGTCTTGCCGAGCGCCATGACGCACGGCAAGGTCATCGACAGCGTCGCCCGAAGGCCGAGATAGGGAACGAGGATCGTCAGCAGTGGCACGATCGAAGTCCATTGATCACCCAGGGTGAGCGGCACGAAGTCGGCGGCGATGAGGGCAAACCCGAAGCCGGCCGGGATGCTGAGGCTACCCAGGATGTTGATCGACTCGCAGGCCACCCGACGAAGCCGTTGCCTGTCGTGGGTCAGCTCGCTGAACGAGGGCAGCAGAATGCGCTGCAGCGGGCTGATCAGCTCTCGAGTGGGGAGGACTCCGACTCTTTGGGTCATGAAGTAGAGGCCGGCGTCGGCGACTCCGAGCAAACGGCCGACGATGAGCTTGTCGGTCTCCATCGACAGCGTGGTCACGATGCTGGTCAGCGACAGCCATCCGCTGAAGGCGAAGATGTCGGAGAACCGGGAGAACGAGACAGTCGGACGATAGGGCTTCAGGACATAGCTCAGAATCATGGTGATCAGACCGCCGACGAGCAGACCGATCACGAGCGACCAGTAGCTGTGGTAGAGCAACGCGAGCACCAGGGTGACCGTGAAGGAGACGACTTTGGCCCCGAGCGTCAGAATGGCGAGCTTGGAATAGACCAGGTCGCGTTCGAACATGACGAACCGAGGGTTGGAGAGCCCGGTCATCAGCGGGCTGAGGGCGAGCACCGCGAGCACTGCGCTGATTCGAGCATCGGTCACGAAGGGTGCGATCGCCAGCATGATCAGCGCAGTTGCGAAGCCCCTCAGCGCAGACAGGGTCCACGCACTGTCGTAGAGCGATCGATGCTCGTCGCGTGTTCGGATCAGTGCTTTGTTGACGTCGAATGCGCTCAGCCCTTCGATGATGGCCACGAAGGAGGCCGCAATGGCGACGAGGCCGAAGTCCTCGGGTGCCAGGATGCGCGCCAGCACCACGATCGAGACGAAGTCGAGCAGCCTCTCGATCCATCGGTAGCCATAGAGCCAACCGGCCCCCGCGGCCACCCTTCGTGCGGTGTCGCTCACGAGCGAGCACCACCTGGAGTCTGGGTGCGGATGGCGGCTGGGGTTCCAGTCTCGAGACCAAGCAGGGACTCGATGGTCCGCTCCGCCACTCGGTTCTCGGCATACGCCTCATAACGTCGACGCAGCTGACTCAGGCTGGTGCCAAAGTGCGGCTCGGTCAGCAAGCGCTCGATCCGATGGCGGATCATCGCCGGGTCGTCTCGTCTCCGATCACCCGCGAGTCCGATGCCGTGATGGACGACGCGGGCGGTGTTGCCCGCCATGTCTGTTTCGTGGCCGCAGTAGACGAGCATCGGCACTCCAAAAGAGACGCACTCGTCGATGGTGTTGATGCCGCCATGAGTCACACAAACGTCGGCATCCCGCAAGACTCGCAGCTGGGGAACCCAGGGCAGCGCAAGAACCGTATCGGGCAGCTTGCCCAGCGCGCCGCGCGATACCCGATCGCTGAGAGTGATCACCAGATCCCAATCGCGACGATCCGCGACGGCCTGAACGAGGCGTTTCAGGAGATCCAGATCGGTGGAAAAGACCGAGCCGAAACCGGCATAGATCATCTTTCGGCGACCCTCGGCCCGTCGTCGCCTCGCCAAGAGATCGTCGAGCTCGGCTCGGCCCTCGTTCGACATCGGGCGGTCGATGCGGTCTTCGAGCACCATTGGGCCGACATAGTGCACCCGGTCGGGTGGACGGTGGGGAAACTCGAACTCCAGGGCGTGCAAGCTCAGCACTGGCAATCGTCGGTAGGTGAAAGGGATCAGCCACTGACTGTCGTCGGTTTCGCGGCTTAGATCGAAGCCAGCCTCGCGGGACAGATGACGCAGAATCGACAGGCGGTCGCAGCCGATCCGCCGAACCGTCTGTGAGGTGGCGGTGCGCCACTTTCGGAGCCGCAGCGCGAGCCACAGCATCGAGATACCGACTCGGGATCCTTTCCATCCGACGCCGGGACGGACCAGATGGTGCGCAGGTGGCAGTCCCGGCTGTTTCCAGATCGAGGCGAAGGTGTTGAGCAGGGCCATCGGTACGCCTGTACCCGACGTCGCGATGATGTGCTCGTGCATCTCGCCGTCGAGGAGCACGAGCTGCGGATTCAGAGCCATCACGGCCGCGACGAAGCCGCTCACGGCCGTGGACGCTGCGGCGCGTTGTCGGCGGCTGCGCAGGTGCACGAGCCGGTGGCGGACGCTGGCGTCGGTATCCGCTTCGAGGAAGCGGTCATAGCGGCTCGGTTCCAGTGCAAGGAAGCCGAGACCATGATGGTCGACGAGCTGGCGAGTGTTGTCCGGACCGGCATAGACGACTTTGTGGTCGGCGGCGGCAAGGCGACGCCCGAGCTCCAGGCTCGAGTAGAGAATGCCGCTCCGACCAGCCGTTGCGATCAGAATGGTACCCGCCATGCCTTGCCGATTCCGTGTTGTGGTAGCCATCAGGTCAACCATTGGTGCTGCATGATCTTCAGGGTTGCTGCAGTCCTCAGTAAGCCGGGTAGTCAAGTTGTCGGACCAATGCCGCGTACCTGGAATCGAAGGCCTGCCTCACCCTCGGCGTGAAGTGTTTCCTCCATTGCCCGGAGGCCGGGTTGCGAATGTGAGGGTCGGTGCGTCGTCTCCCGATCGAGTAGCGGTTGGCGAACCAGCCGCCTATTCGGCGCTCGATAGGCGACAGCTGGTAGAACTCGAAGAGCTCTTGGAAGAGCTCCCTCTCGTGCCCTAGGATTTCTTCGTAGCGATAGGTGACGATGTCGGCGCGATCGGTTGGCCAACAGGCCATCGATTCGAAGTGGAGGGCCCGAAACTCCAATTCTGCCAACAACCCTTCCTCTTCCGGCAGCGACTGCAAATACTGCGCGAAGGATTTGCCCGCGGCCTGCAGGCCCTCGGGGATGACACCATTGGCGAAGTACCAGTCGGCAGGAGTTGGTGATTCGATCGTTGTCCAGGCTTCGGCCCCGCGCCTGTGGTAGAAGTAGCCCGAAACCACGAGATCGCGCGGATCGCGGATGAAGCGTGAGATCCGGAAGTCGCCAAGGCGCTCGAGATCGAGCGCCCGGTTGTTCACCGAGGCGACGCGGTCCCTTCGAAAGCCGCGGTAGAAGTCCTCTAAATGGCTGTTGTAGTGGCGATAGCCGGCGCCCCAGGGTTGGCACCGATTCATCACCGCATCCATGACGCGACGGTACAACACCGTCAGACACTTATGGTACGAGCAATGAATCCGGTGGGCCGGCATCTTTCTGCGCGTTTCGCCGTGAGGTGGGTGAAGAAAACCGTCTCGTTGAAAGACCCCGTCGGTCGGTGAATCTACTAGAGCGCATGGTATACGAAGCCGAATGGTACGGATTCGAGGCACAGGATCTGGCGCTATTGAGACTTGTTGTTCACTGCCCTCGGCCCATCGGCGCTGACGGATGTCTGCAACCGAATGGCCTTGACCATGACGCCGAGGCGGCGCGAATCTGCAGAGCCCTCGAGGCTCGCAGCGGGGGTCGAAGTGTCACTGTTGAGCTCGATGAGTAGTGCATTGCCCATGGGTACCTGTTTCAGGCTGAGCGTCTTCGACCACTCATTGGCCGGAATCCGTGCACGCCACAGCTCGACACCATTCGTGAGTATCTGGAGATCGGCTCCCGCCCTGCGGCCGGAGGCGAGAATCTCGACCTCGACCCTCTGCGGTGGGTTCTCGGGATCCAATGACACTCTCAAGCTCGCGGCTCCATTGGTCCAACGAGCCGGGACTCCTGCGACCCATTCAAGATCATGGAATCCGAGCTCCCGAACGCGAATCGCTGGTTCCGCTCCCAACGTCATGCCATCGTAGGCCATGACCGGAAGTCGAGACTGGAGCTCGCCTGGAAGAATCCACAAGGCGTTGTCCACGCTGCTGATCTTGAGAAAGTACTCGGCTCCGATTCTCGGCGCCTGCGGCCACTGGTTGGCGCTGATGACCGCTTCGGATCGGGGTGTCTCTCCGCGGCGACTGTGGAATCGATCGAACACGGTTCGCTGTAGCAGGTGCTGAAGTCCATAAAAAGTCTGAGCATCGAAGTACCCATCGTCGTAGCTCAGGGCCGGGATCGGGTCGAGTCCAGACAACTGCGAAACGAAGGTGAGTCGCGGCTCGGCATCTTCTTTGATCGGTCGCAGGAAATGGCGATAGTTGTAGAGAGAGAACTGAGAGAAGACAAGCATCAGCAGGACGGCTCCGGCGCGTAACGAATACCTCGTCGTGATCGTTGTGGCGAGGTACAAGGCAATCGCAACGAGTGACACAAGGTAGAGGTTCAGCTCTCCAATCAGGTCGATGACGGGGAAGACTCCCGGCACATCCAGCGTGTCTACCAGGGCCGCGGGGATTGTCCTTCTGGTCGTATCTGCCGGCAAATCCGAGCCCAGCTTCTGTAGGAAGGTATTGACGTGGACCATAGTCAGCACAGTCAAGCCCAGCATCGTAGCTGTCACGCCAATCGCACGCTTGACGGCTCTTGAAGTTTCGGTTTGAGTCCGACAAAGCTCCGCCAAGGCGAAGGCGACAAACAGGACGGCAAACGCTTCGTTGTACCGTCCGGGAATGAAGCCGGCCCCTCGAATGCCATCCGGTCCGAAAACGCTGTAGAGCTTGACGGTCAGTGAGGCAAGGAAGATGCCAGGGGCAGTGATCAACAAGAAGACCGCCACTCCGGTTCTGGGGTCCGACATGGCCTGCCTTGGAGAGCCGGAGACCATCTTCTTGAGGACATAGCCGATCGCCGCCACGAGACCCACGAGGAACAGTCCATACGTAGCCTGGGACAGGTAGAGGAGCTGGCCCAAGGCCCTCTGCACCAACACGAGGAGGTCGCTGCCCGGGACGAGCCTTCCACCCAATCGGGTCAGTGAGAACTCACCTGTACCCCTCCAGCCAATCGCCTTGAGATGCTCGTTGACGACTCGGGTCGCTGCGAAGATCAACCCGATGGTCGTGACGCTCAGTAGTGCCTGTCGCTTCGAGACGACTTTCAGGGTCGCTAGAACGAGAAGATAGACGACGACGATGACGACGACGGGTAGTCCTCTGGGATGAATGGTGTATAGGAACGCGGCACAGCAGCTGAAAATGGTCACATCGGGCCAGGACCCGGAGCGAAGGTACCTCCCAATCAGTGCCACAGTCAGGGCATAGAACGGGATGAAAGCGTTCTCCGCCCAGGCGAAGTTCGAATACAGCATCGCAGCCGGATAGAGACTGCAAGCGAAACTGATCCAGATCGCGGTCCTTTTGGGGACCTCGAGGAACGAGCTCAGGATCGAGTACACCGGGAAGAAGAGTGCGCTCATCAGCAGCGCGTTGATGACCATCGCTGCCTTGTAGATCGCGACCGGATCGGTGAACAGCCAGAAGGCGGGTATCAGGATCAGCGAATATCCGAAATGGTAGAACTGGCTGTGCCGCATATCAGGCAGGTGAGATGCCCCGGCAAGGTAGCGAGCATTCCCGAGATAGCCGAGCTCGTCGGCCAAGATGAGCGGCTGCTCCATCTGCAGGCCAGAGAGCAGGTGGAGGAAGACGAGTGCCAAATACGGCAACAGCAGGCTGAGTCGTCTGTGCGACGTCGGGGGATCGGCAGCTGGAAGCTCCCTGTCGAGGCCAGCGTTCTTGGGAGCGGCGAGCTCAGAGCTGTTGGTCACCATGCGATCCGGCCTGCCTTGACGGGGCCCTGCTGCCATCAATGGCTGCCTCTCCGGTTGACGACAGGATAGGTTGAACTGGGTCCCCTCACCTCGACTCGATTGCGAACGGGTCACACAAGCCCGTACCTCTTTCCCGATCAGCCTTCCGAGTGAGAGGATTCCTCGATTGGCGGTGCCGATCATAACGCGCTTCCTCGTCGTAGCGCGGCAGCATTGGCCGTCGATCATCGAGAGCTCCGTACTTCCCTGTGGAACTGATCTGAGGACGTGTTCTGCTGCGTGTGGCTAATCGCCCTTGGCGGACTACCCGTATGGACCGCCTCCTTGTCAGAACTTCGGCGCTACTTGCGAGGCAATCGAGCGCAGCGCTATAGTCGCGCTCCAAGAATCGGCGCCTGGCGCCCGATGGGTTGCAGTGCGATGGATTTGACCAGCTCAGTGCAACCGTGTCCAGGCCGTCGAATAGAGTGTCCAGGCCGCCGAATAGAAAGGATAGATTTCATGCCTACAGGAAAATTCAGCCCAGCCATAGCCTTTGCTACAGCGCTCCTTCTCGGGTCCGTGGCTTTCGCTCAAGCAAGCGATATCCGCACGGAACGTGTCCAATTCGCCGCCGGTTCCACCGGGACGTCTATCGAAGGGAGCATCAGCGGCTACGAGATCGTCGACTACAAGCTCGGCGCGCAGTCGGGCCAGAGGATGGTCGTCACCATGACGACCGACAGCGGTGCCAACTACTTCAACCTGATGGCCCCCGGAGAGACCGAGGTCGCCTTCTTCAATGGGTCGATGGGCGAGAACTCGTTTGTCGGCAGCCTCCCAGACAGTGGCGACTACACAATCCGCGTCTACCAGATGCGCAGTGCCGCCCGGCGTAATGAAACGGCCAGCTACACGCTCCAGATCGAGATCACATCGCCAGAATCGGCTGGCGCCTCGTCGGGAGCGGTGGGCGACGCCATGGTGCCTGGCACCAAGTACCACGCCACCGGCTCGATCCCGTGTGCCCGCGCGGCGGGTCAGCCGATGGGCCAGTGCGAGTTCGGTGTCATTCGTGAAGGCCAGGGCTCTGGCACCCTCGAGGTTTCGTGGCCGGAGGGCGGCAAGCGAGTCATTTTCTACGAAGACGGCACGCCGATGTCGTTTGACAGCAGCGAGGCGGACGGGGGAGTGGAGATGGCCGTCGGCAAGGAATCCGACTTGTTTCAGGTTCGCATTGGCGAGGAGCGCTTCGAGATTCCCGACGTGGTGTTCCTCGGCGACAACCCCTACTGAGCCGTAGGTGCCGGGTCTCCAAGATGCGGAATCGGTTGAGTCGTGCTCGTCCGCTCAGCGCCAGGCCCGGATGCTGGACACCACCGAAAGGACGAGCAGCACCGGCCAGATCACGAGAAGGTCGACCCGGATGTTCGCTTCGGGCGTCCTTGAGAGGACCAGGCATTCCCACGCAGCATAGAGTGCCCAGCCCACTATAGGAACGAGCAGTGCGGAAGGGTGTTTTCCAGCGCCCAGCGATGTGAATCGAAGAACCAGGTAGGCGGCGGCAAAGACCGCCGCTACGACGAGTATGTTGATTGGCTTCTGGACGAGGAGATTCGCGAGAAGTTGCATAGGTTCTGCTCCTAGTGTTCCAAATCTCCCTGGAGTCAGCGATCGCTCGTCCCTGAGATCTCATTGACCTGACGGGACGAGGGCCTTCGGCAGCGTGCCGGAATAGCCCTGGCGGAAGGTGAGCTTGAGCTTCTTCTTGTTGCGTGCCTGCACCTCGATCTGGTGGTAGGTGGGCGTTCCGAGGGCGCTCGTTGGGAAGCCGATGACGTACTGATTGCGGATCTCGCTCAGGATCTCGTTGCAGGCCAGCATCGCGTCGCTCTGGCTGATGACGGGGAAGTACTGACCGCCCGTCATGTGCGACAGCAGATTCAGCACGTCGGCATAGCGATAGACCTTCCCCCCGTCGCGGTCCAGGGACTCGATGTCGCCGGTCGACAACCCCAGGACGTAGACCGGAAGCTCCGCCTGTCGCACCTTCTCGCGCGCGGCGTAGGGGTCGATCTGGCTCGCATTGTCGACGCCGTCGGTGATGACGATTGCGGCTCGTCGAGCACTGAGCACGTGAGCGGTGAGGTCTGGTAGCCAGGCAACGGCGTCGTGCAGGGCCGTGGTGCCGTACGGGTGCCATGTGTCTGCCGACCCGCGCAACTGCCCGATGTCGTCCGTGAACGGTACATCGACCGTCACGCGGTTGCTGGCGAACGAAGTCAAACCCCAGTTGTCGCCCGGACGACTCTGCATGACCAGGCGGTCCAGGACCGTACGGCTCAGAGTGATCTTGTTGCTATTGGCCATGCTGCCAGAGAGATCCTGCAGAAACATGACACTGACCGGTGCTCGGTCTCCCTGCTCGAAGCTCTCGAAATCGACGACCTGACCGTTGACCAGAAGGCGAAAGTCCTCGGGTTTCAAGTCGGTGGCGTAGCCGCCTTTGGCCAGGCGCGCCACGATCGGCACCAGGACATAACCTACCGAGACCTCCTCTTGAAACCCACCTCCGGGGTTGGGAGTGTCCTGAGCGAGGACCGTGGTCAGGCTCAGGGCGACCACCGTCAGCCACGCCGACCATCGACAGGAGACAGACAGCCGTCTGGTAACCTCGAGGGTGCCGCAAGAGATTCTCATATGGACCGTGAGGTTGTGCTGGCCTCACCCGTTAGGGGCAGAAGAATTCCTTATGAATAGGATCAATATCCGAAATATCTCGATCAAGTGTGGTCAGTGCCAAACCTATCAAACCCTCCTCGGTTTCCAACCCGGTGAGGAGCGGAACGTCTACACCTACGAGTGCGAGAACGACTCGTGTGAGCCGAGCGTGACGCGAACGCTGGTCGAGGTTCCACGGGATCTCGACGAGTTCGCAAAGCGTGATCCGGAGTGGCGCCACGGAGAGGAATGAGCCGCATTTGCATAGCAGTATTCGCTTCTTAGGGTCCGTGAGGTTGTGTTACCCTGTCGTGGACTTGAGAGCTAGCCCGCAGTGGGTGATTCCATTGCAAACAACCGCCTGAAAACAAGAGCGAGGGAGCCATGAAACAAGTCGTTCATGTTGTCGGAACCGGCACGATCGGTGAGCCACTCATCGGCCTTTTTACCGACTTTAGCGATCGGATGGGTATCGATGAAGTGACCTTCCACAAGCGGACTCCTTTGGAGTCGGACAAAGCCCGCATCGGCCATCTGATGGCGCGCGGAGCCAAGCTGGCGACCGATCCGGATCGGGTGAATTCGTACGAGAACATGGGTCATACTGTCAGCTACACCTCCGAAGAGGCCCTGGAGAGGGCCACCGTGGTTGTCGACTGTACACCGGCAGGCAACCAGAACAAGGAGGACTTTTACACCAAGCTGAAAGGGCCGAAGGGCTACCTGGCGCAAGGGAGTGAGTTCGGTTTCGGCAAGCCCTTCGCCCGCGGCATCAACGAAGAGTCGCTGGTGGCAGGCGAGGACAAGTTCGTCCAGATCGTCTCCTGCAACACCCACAACATCACCACACTGGTCAAGACCGTCTGCGATGACGGTGACGCGGGGTTCTGCCTGGATCGTGCCAATTTCGTTTGCATGCGCCGCGCCAACGATGTCACCCAGGTGGAGAAGTTCGTTCCGGCGCCGAGTGTCGGCAAGCACGACGATGCCCAGTTCGGTACCCACCATGCGCGCGATGCCTTCGGCGTGTTCCAGACCATGGATCTGGAACTCAATCTGTTTTCGAGCGCCGTCAAGCTGAACACCCAGTACATGCACTCCATGTGGTTCCAGATTCGGTTGACGCGGGACATGGACCTGGCAGAGGCAGTCGAGAGATTTCAAAACAACCACCGCGTGGCAACGACGGCCAAGCGGGAGGCGAATCTCATTTTCAGCTTCGGGCGTGACCACGGCTACTACGGCCGCATCCTCTCTCAGGCGGTTGTCGTGCTACCGACCCTGGTGGTCCGGGACAACAGAGAACTCTACGGATTCTGTTTCACACCCCAGGACGGTAATTCGCTCCTTTCGTCGGTGGCCGCGACTCTCTGGATGATGGATCCCAGCTGGGATTCCGTCGCCGAGCGGTTGGAGCCGCTGCGCCGCTGGGTGTATCAGGAAATCTAGTTCGATCGACCGATGGGGAAGGCGCCCATCTCCCCGGGGATCTCCGGGATCCGGCGGCGAGGTTCTCTGGGCATGAGCGTCAGTCTTCAGTTTCAGAATCTGCGAATCGAGGGCTCCTCGCGAGCTGGCGATGCGAGTTGGTTCCGGGTGCATCCGCCTGGGCTCGCCTTCGACGTCGGGAGGGGGTCGCTGGCCCTGGCTGGGGCCGACGAGATCTTCCTGACCCACGGCCACCTCGATCACGCTCTCGGTCTACCGTTCGTCCTCTCGTTGCGGGCAATGCAGGCAGAGAGCTCGACGCGGGTCTTTTGCCCGATCGAAACCGCGGCGGGTCTCCAGCGGCTGATCGCAGCGGCCGAGAGCATCGAGCAAGTCAGCTATCACTACGAGTTGCAAGGCCTCGAGCCCGGAGACGAGGTGAAGGTGGGTCGCGACTTGAGCGTCGAGGCCTTCGCGACCGATCACACGGTTCCGAGCCTGGGCTACCACCTGCGGCGCGATCGAAGACACCTCAAGGGCCAGTATCGTGGCCTGGCAGCTGCGGACCTCGCGATCCTCAGAAAGGGTGGGACGGAGATCGAGGATCGGACCCAGGAGCTCTGGGTGACCTATTGTGGCGATACGGGTGCCGGCGTCTTCGATCTCGAGCCGCGGCTGTTCGAGGCGACGGTGCTGCTGCTCGAATGCACCTTCTTCGACGACGCCGGCCGCGATCGCGGCCGACAATTCAAGCACCTTCATCTGTCCGATCTCGTCGACAGAGCGAGCCGGTTCCACAACCAGGACCTGGTCCTCCACCATGCGAGCCGGCGTTACGAAAGGAAGGAGATTCAAGCCGCGGTCGAGCGACAACTCGGTGAAGTGTCGGCTCGTATCCATCTGCTAATGGATTGACCTAAACTGCGCTCATTCGAGCGGCTTGACGACTCTCATGCCCGAACGAACCAAACACCCGAATGGCCCCACCCCTGCCGGTCGTCGTGACTCTCTCAGGGGTCAGGCGGCGGCCCGGCTCGCCAAGTTGGACGAGGTCGAAGTCGAAGTCGAGAAGCTGGTAGCTGGGGGCGATGGGCTGGCCCGCTTCGAAGGCATCCCACTCTTCATTCCCCGTTCCGCACCCGGGGATCGACTTCGAGTTCGGTTGGTGGATCGGCGGCCCGACTATGGAAGGGCCGAGATCGTGGAGATTCTGCAGGCCGGCCCGGGACGGCGCGAGCCGCCATGTCCTTTCTTCGGGAGCTGCGGCGGCTGTGATCTGCAGCATCTGGAGGACGACATTCAGGCCGAGCTCAAGGCTGCGGCGGTGGAGGAGACCCTGCGCCGGATCGGCGGCCTGAGTGACGAGATCCCCATCAGGACCGTAGCCGGTCAACCGTGGGGCTATCGCATTCGCACCCAACTGCACACTGCATCGAGGGAAGGGGCGATGGTGATCGGCTACCACTCGCGGCGCAGCACGGAAGTCGTCGCCGTGGACAGCTGCCCCGTGCTGGTCCCCGAGTTGGAGGGGCTCTTGCGCCCCGTGACGGCCTACTTGAGCGAAGAAGGCCCCCGCCGTCTGGATCTTCTCGTAGGGGAAGACGAGGCGCTGAGCTCGGCTCCTGTGGTACCCGGCCTGCCGCATGGCGAGGTCAAGTTGCAGGTCGGCGACCTCGACTACTGGCTCGATGCGCGCTGCTTCTTCCAGGCCCACCGGCAGCTGCTACCGACGCTGGTCGAAGCCGCGGTTGGAAGCTGGAGTGGAGAAGAAGCGTTCGATCTCTACGCTGGTGTCGGTTTCTTCAGCCTGCCGCTCGCCCGCCACTACCAGCGGGTGACCGCGGTAGAAGGAGACAGGGTGGCGGCACGATTTGCCCGCCGCAACGCTCGGGAGCATCGCTTCAAGCAGCTCGAAGTGGTGTCGCGAGCCGTCGAAGGTTGGATCGGGGAGCTACCGGAGAAGGCCGAGAGGGTCATTGTCGATCCGCCGCGCAGCGGACTCTCCAAGCCGGTCAGGGCCGCGCTTCACAGCAAACCTCCCCTCCGTCTGACCTATGTTTCGTGCCACGCAGGAACTTTGGCTCGGGACCTGCGGGAGCTCGGTACACTGTACGCGATCGAGGAACTGGTGCTGCTGGATCTGTTTCCACAGACCGGACACATGGAAGTCGTCGCGCAGTTGGTGCTGCGGGAAGGTGCTTAGGACTCGAGCTTGCCTTCGAGCAGGCCTTCGACCTCACCCGGTGTGGGAAATCTCCCGGTGGCTCGTTTCGAGTAGATCGTCTCGTCTTCGAGCCGAACTTCGAACACGCCGTCTCGTCCCTTGATCAGCTCTGGGCTGACACCGTAGAGACTCTTGATCTCGTCCGCCAGACCGGCGGCACGGGGGTAGTAGTTTCAAACGACGCAGTATTCGATCGTCAAATCGGGCATTTTTTCTCTCCGCCAGCGGATTATAGACGACAGGCGGGTCTCCGACTGGTCGAGGGTGCGACCGAGGGGGTGGGATAGAATCAACCGTTCAGTGGCAAGGCTCCCCAAGCGGAGACCTTGATTCCTCGGAGAATGATGCAATGAATCGAGATCAGAAACCCGCCCACGATGGCGACAAAGCCGCAAAGACGGCGGACAAGACTGTCGAGACCGACCCAGAGCAGATCCAGAGGATCGCTTCCCACGTGCGGGCCATTCTCGTCGAGTTGGGGCTCGACATGACGGATCACAATTTGCAGGAGACCGACGTTCGCGTCGCCAAGATGTACGACGAGATGTTCCATGGCCTCAAGGAAGGGGCCGAGCCCGCGGTGACGACCTTTCCCAATGAGGAGGAGTACTCCCACATGGTCATGGAGCGGGACATCCCGTTCTATTCGATGTGTTCGCACCACCTGGTGCCGTTCTATGGGAAGGCCCACATCGCCTACATTCCAGCCGATCGCATCATCGGTTTGTCGAAGTTCGCCCGCATTCTGGAGTTCTACGCCAAGCGCCCTCAATTGCAGGAGCGATTGACAGAGCAGGTTGTGGGGTTTCTGGAGGAGAAACTCCACCCCCTGGGCGCCATGGTGGTCATCGAAGCTCGACACCTGTGTGTCGAGATGCGTGGCGTCAAGAAGCCCGGTGCCCTGACCGTGACCTCGGCCATTCGAGGCGCATTTCATCAACGACCCGTCCGTGAAGAATTCCTCGATCTCCTACGTCGCTCTTAGCCTGTGCCTGGTGGTCCTGTGGGCTGTCTCGGCACCGGAGGCGAGCGCCAAGAAGAAGCGCAAGGCGCCGGGGCCGGAGGATGTCACCAACTTCCTGCTGTCGCCCGAGCATTCCCAGTGGTTGGTCGGGGCGATCTCCAGGATCGCGACCCAGGAGGAGATCGCCGCCTACCTGGCCCTGACCAACGACGAGGCAGCCTCTCGATTCATCGACGAGTTCTGGGCCCAGCGAGGGCCTGACACGGTGTGGCCGAAGAAGGGCAAGCGGCAACTCTTCGAGGAGCGCTCGGCCGAGGCGGATCGGCTGTACGACGAAGGGACCCATCTTGGCCGGCAAACGGATCGCGGTACGACCTATGTGCTTTACGGCCCCCCTGACGATACCCGATTCGAGCAGTCAGCCCAGGTCAGGAGTCAGAATGTGGAGCTCTGGACCTATTCCGGGAGCGCCGAAGCTGGCCTCGACGACAAGCGTCCCAAGAATTTCTACCTGTTCATCAAGCAAGGTGACCTGACTGTCGAGTACCGTGGCGCGATTCGCCGAAGGGGACCGACGCAGATCCCCCCCGGCGGTTTCGACTGATAGGTTGTGTCCTAGTAGCCTGATCGGGGGAGAAAGGAGCCAGCGATGAATCAGCCACGAGCCCTAATGCTGGGATGCGGCACAGAGGTTCCGTCCATCCGGGTGGACAATTCGATGCTGGCCCGCATCATGGACACCACAGACGAGTGGATCCGGGAGCGTAGTGGTATCGAGACCCGCTACTACGTCGAGCCCGGTGTGAGCTCGTCGGACCTCGGGGCTGCGGCGGCACAAGCTGCTATAGCAGATTCAGGGATCGATGCCGAGGAGATCGACTACATCGTCTGTGCGACGATGACGCCCGATCATTACTTTCCAGGCGCCGGTACCCTGATCCAGGAGCGACTCGGACTCGGCAAGCTCCCGGCCCTCGACATCCGCCAACAGTGCGCCGGCTACGCCTATGGTCTGCAGACCGTCGATGCCCTGATCCGCAGCGGCATCGCCCGAACGGTCTTACTTGTGGGCTGCGATGTGCACACTTCTCTGATGCCAGTCGGGCCAGAGAGTTGGGAGGTTTTGTACGGTCGCGAGGAAGGTCCTTTGTCGCCGGAGATCCTCGAGTGGAACTCGCGCTTCCGTCATCTCGTGGTGCTCTTCGGAGACGCCGCTGGCGCCATGGTCTTTCGCGCCCACGAAGAGGACGACGGCCGGGGAATTCTCGGGTCGGTCCTCTACGGAGACGGTAGAAAGAAAGACATTCTGTACGTTCCGGGAGCCGGGTCGGGTAGGCGGCCGTGGGTGGATGTGAAACAAGTGCTTTCCGGGGAGACCGTGCCCGTGATGGATGGGCGTCAGGTCTTCAAGCTGGCGGTGACGCGGATGCCGAGAGTCACCATGGAGGTCCTCGAGAAGAATGGACTGACGCTCGAAGACCTGGACCTACTGATCATGCACCAGGCGAATCTGCGCATCAACGAGGCGGCTCAGCGCGCCATGAAGCTGCCCGACGAGAAAGTCCATAACAACATTCAGAAGTACGGCAACACGACCTCAGCCACGCTTCCCCTCTGCTTCCACGAGGCCCGCGAAGCTGGCAAGGCCCCCGAAGGCTCCCTGGTCGCCTTCACCGCCCTCGGTGCTGGCCTCCACTGGGGCTCGGTGTTGATGCGGGTCTAGCCGTGACCGGCTAGCCCCTTGGGCTTGGGGTTTGAACCGTCCGTCGTACCTCCGGTCGGCCTTTGAGGGCTTGGGGCTTGAAGCGGCCGGCGCCCCTGCCGGCCGTTCTCATGCAGTGAGAGATGTAGGGGAGGGCCTTGCGCCCTCCCGAGATCGGGTTCAGAACTACGGGCCGTGATCTTCTACTCTCTCAGCCAATCGAGCGCGTCTTGAATTTCGCCGGGCTCGTAGAAGCGCTCGGTTGCCTTCGTGAAGGGACTCACCAGGAAGGTTGCGAGCTTCTGCCAGTCGAGGGAACCGACGACGGCGATCTTCTCGACTCTGTCGCCGTGCGTTGTGAGCAGCTTGAGCTCCTGCCAGGCTGTGCTCAAATCCTCGGCCCCTTCGTAGCGGCGCAGGTCGAGCAGGATCGGCGGGCTCTCCCTCTCGTCGAGCTTGTCGTCGATGAGCTCGTCAGCCTCGGCGATATGTTCCTTCTTCAACTCACCCATCAGTTTCAGCACGAGGATCTTGCCCCGATAGTCTGCAGATAGCATGAAATCTCCCGTCTTTGTGAAATGGTATGAAACCGCGGTTCGAGTATCGACTGAGCTCTTCTACCAGGAACCGATTCCACCCGATTATAGAAGGAGCTTTCTGGATCCGAGGCAGGCCGATCCCATAACTGCACCTTGGCTCCCAGATTCCGTCCTAAGCGGAAGATCATTTTCTCGAAGAGGTCCGTCCGGGTGGTTCGCCGGGGGACGGCGTCGGCATTGTAGGGGAGCCCCTTGCGGGCTCCCGCGGGAGGGGGCAAGCCCCTCCCCTACATCCAGGTGGGCCGCCACCTTGTCTCGTCATCGCGCCTCATCGGTTGTGCTCGTTCGTGGCCCTTGCGCTGCGCTCGACTCGGCACCCCCTGTCGAACCACCCGAACGAACCTCGGGCACCGGCAGGGCCATAAGGAGTTAGGGCTGTAGGGGCGTAGGGGGAGATTCCTGTCGTCTCAGGTGTGCAAGGTCGCGTGCGAGGTGTCTCCAGCGGGTGAGGGTTCGGCGTGGGGACCTCCAGGGGGTTGGTTGCTGTGGAAGGGAGGATAGCCCCCTGGGGGCCCCGCGTCGGACCCTTCCGCAACGGCCAGATGTCTTTCGGCCGAACACCAGAGGACCACCCGGATGAATCTCAAGTCGATTGCGGTTGGCCGGGCTATCGCTGACGCGAAAGCAGGCGGACCGTAATCTGGCGGAACAGATCCTCGCTGCGGCGCTTCCACTCGGCAGGAGTGAAGCTATTCGGTGGAGCAGTGAGCTGAACCTCGCCTCGGCCATCGGCGCCGCTGGTGATCTTGATGCGGTACTCGCTCCAGATCAGGGCCCAGTCGGGAGTCACTTCGACCCGAGGGTCGAAGGGCTGACCCGAGAATTGCAGCGCGTCGAGGGTGGCGCTCACGAGCGGACCGTCGGCACCGCCGAACGGCGTGTCGAAATGCTGGGCGGCCGTGTAGGAGCCTGGCTCCGGACGGAAGGAGTCGGTCAGCAGCAGGTCTTGGAAGCGTTGATTCGACTCCAGATCCTGGAAGTTGGGGTCGGTGCGAGCCTGCAGGCGAACCCTCTCGTCGATTTGGATCGCCTGCTTGAGGTGCTCGATGGCCGGTCCTGCGAGCCCAGCCATGCCGTAGTTGCTGGCGACCACGTAGTAGGCCTCGGCGGTGCCACCACTGCGTTGAATATGCGTCGCAAAGTGCTGGCTGGCAGGTTCGACGTCGCCTTTCAAAACCAGGACGACCCCCAGATTCAGATCGTTGTCGAGAGCCGTCGGCTCGAGATCTCTCGCCCGGGTCAGGGCCTCCAGAGCAGCGTCGTAGTCGCTTTCTGACAGATCGAGGGCGGCGCGATTGAGCCACGCCTGGCGTATCGTCGGATCGATCTCGAGAGCTTTCTCGAGGTCACTACGACCGGTTTGCAGATCTCCCACCATGAAATTCGCGGTGCTCCGCAGCAGGAAGGCCTCGGCCAGGGGAGGCTTCGCCTTGACTGTTTTGTTGAGGAGCTTGATGGCTTCGTCGGCATCGCCGGCATCGACCAGCTCCTGGGCCTGCGCCAACTGCTCGAGGTGTTTGTCAGCCGCCATCGTCGAGATTGGTAACAGCAGAATCATCAAGGCGACGGCTAGCAACTGCACGCTGTCGAACCGGGCACAACCGGGAGACTGCCATGCGTGAGTTTGCATATCGAAACGAATGTATTGCACCGACCCAGGCTGATTCAAGAGCGAACTTCACAGTTGGCCTGGCGCCAGGGACCCGATTCTGTGGTGTGATCGAATCAATGTCGATCCAGGGCTGGCGCGGACTACAATAGGCCAATGCCCAGTTCGACACCGCAGCCGACGGAGATTTCAGAGGCGCTGAGCCAGCGAGTTCTCGGCCAGGAGGACGCTGTCCGTGAAGTCTCCATTGCCGTTGCCAAGCGACTAGCTGGTTTGGTGACCGGCAACATCTTGATGATCGGCTCCTCCGGTACCGGCAAGACCAGCCTGATGCGGGCGGTCGAGCTCTTCCTGGCGGCGGATCCGGCGCTGGCCAAGCACTCGACGCTAGTCCGGGTTCACGCCAACGTGTTGGCCGAGCAGACGGTGGAGGGGCGGGCGGGTGAGGTGCTGCTGACCCGGATCCTCGACAGGGCTCGGGAACAGCTCGGGGATGATGCGCCGATGGAAGCTGTCCTCGCCCGGGCGTCGCAGGCCGTCGTGTTCGTCGACGAGATCGACAAGATTCGCTCGGTCGTCGGTGGCCAGCCGAACGTGCCCGGAATTCGGGCCCAGGAAGCGCTCCTGACGCTGATCGAGAACGAGGCCGTGCCGTTTACCCTGCCCGCATGGGCTGGTGGCAAGACGGTGACTCTCGATGCGAGCGGCCTGTTGTTCGTGGCCGCGGGTGCCTTCGAGGGGCTCTACGACAGCGTCTACGATCGAGTGACGATTGGCGCCGATCGCGGGTCGCTGCAATCGGTCAGTGTCATGGGTGAGGGCAAAGTGCACGAGGAGCTCAACTTCGCGCTCCGTGACTGGCTGCGGTACGAAGATCTCTTCGACTACGGCCTCACCCCCCAGTTTCTGTCGCGCTTCGATGCGCTGGTCCTGCTCAATGATCTCGGGGAGGACGAGCTGTTGAAGATCTTCCTGGAGGGCGAGGACTCCGGGTTGCATCAGGCGAGGGCCTACTTCGAGGCCATGGGTTTGGAGCTGGCGATGTCGCCGGCAGCGGCGCGACGCATTGCGGCCGAAGCGACGCGGCAACCCAGACTGGGGGCACGGGCCCTCAAAGAGGTCTTCCGCCGGGTGATGCGGAGCTACGAGTTCGAACCCCAGCGTTTCGCGACCGACGGAACTGTGATTGTCGATTTGGACGAGGTGGAGGAGGCTCTGACCGGCCAGCAGGGCTTGCGGTGATCGTCGCTCAGTCTTCGTGATGTCCCACTTCCTCGACATCGACTCTTGGAATCGAAGGAGTCACTTCCATTTTTTCAAGGACTTCGAGCAGCCGTTCTTCGGCCTGTGCACCGACCTGGATGTCTCGGCGCTCTATGAGCAGTCCAGCCAGGGGCCGGCATCGTCCTTCTTCTTGACTTGTCTCTATCTCTCCATCCAGGCCTCGAACGAGATCGACGCTTTCCGCTACCGCTTGCGTGACGACGCGGTCCTGGTGTACGACCAGATCCACGGCAGCTCGACAGTGGCAAGGGACGACGGAACGTTCGGCTTTGCCTATTTCGACTTCTCTGCGGACTTTCGGCGGTTCTCGGAGGAGGGTTCCCAAGCCCTGGCAGCGGCGCGGACCGAGACGGGGGAGCTCGATCCGCAACCGGACAAGGATGACCTGATCCACTATTCGGTGATCCCCTGGGTGAGGTTCACCGGCCTGCTACACGCCCGGAGGGTCCCTGCTGAGGACTCGGTGCCGAAGATCGTCTTTGGCAAGCACCACTTGCGTGACGGCGTCCGCCTCATGCCCATCTCGATCGAGGCCCACCACGCCCTGATGGATGGACTCGAAGTCGGGCAGTTTCTGGAGCGGTATCAGGAGCTGCTGGACGATCCTCCGTCCTAGTCCCTTCTTTTGTGTATTGTGTCCCCCTTATCTAGGGGCTCGGTTGGAGGAGCGTCTCGCGAGGTGATTCGCCGAAGAGTTGCTTGTACTCGGTGGAAAACCGACCCAAATGCCTGAATCCGCAGGAGTAGGCAGCTTCAGTCACGCTGAGTCCGGCTGCATCCTCATGCAGGAGGTTGCGTGCTTCCTGGAGGCGGCGATAACGGATGAAGTCCTTGATGCTGACCCCATAGTGCTGCTTGAAGCAGCGATTCAAATGGCGGTGACTGATACCCAGGGCAGCGGCAAAACCGGGGATATCCAGTTCAGTCAGCGGACTGGAGTGGATGTGGCGCCGGACTGCAACGGCATGCTCGCCGGCGGGCCCGACTAGCTCTCGAAACCCGAGTTGTGAAATCGCCTCTTTGTCGAAGACGGCTGTGAGAAGGTTCAGAAGGTCCTCCTCCGAGGTCTTCCAGGTTTCGACATCACCCTCTTCGTGTGCTTCGCTCGCCTGCTGCATGGCGCATTTCAGATGTCGGATCCGGTCGGCCCCGGGGGCAACGCAAATGACGTTGCCTTCCTGAATCAGATCGACCCCAGCCTCCTTGGCCCAAGCAGCCAGCCGATCGTTTGAAACCTGGATATGGAATGTGGAGAGGCCAACGGCCGCAGAGGCATCAATCTCGGCTCCAAGCGGTAACAAGCAGACTTTCTGAGGGGAGAGTTGTGACCCGAAAACTCTCATGCTGCCCGCCTGGACGGTCATCACGCTGTAGGCATCCGCTGGCGAAAGGCCGCAGGCCAGCATTGGAAACTCGAAATGCTCGCGGTAGAGAAGAAGATCGCCAACCCGGGTTTCCCACGAAGCCACCCCGAGTTTGCCTGGCCCGAGCCGGGTGTAGGAAACATCCCAGCCGTAGGTGGCGACCGCCTGCTCCATCTCTCGGGTGTTGGAGAACTCGCGATGTCGGTTGAAGGTACTCATTCAGCAGCACGAACGGAAGAATCAGAATGTCCTGATGTGGATAGTCTTTCAGTATTCTGGCTCCTCCTTGGTGACGAGTCAAGGGCTCTGGGGTGGGGGCTTTAAGTCTCTTTTTTTCATGGTTTTATGGGTTGTAAGTGCGGTGCTTGACCGATGGCATAGCTGGCCGAGATGGCTTCGGGAAGTGCCAGAGCAGACGCGTCTCGCGGCCTGATTCGGATAGACAGGTCCTGCGGCCCGCAGACAGGATTGCACTTGTCGGACGTCGATCTCCGCTGGATAAGTAAGAGGCTTTCAACGCCTCATTCTTGACTGTTTGGACTCGACGGCATCGATGGATGGGATCGCTTATCGATGAAGCCTCCCTCGAGGCTTGCGGGCAACCAGATTCTCGAGTTGGCTGCAGACGAAGAAACGGCAAGGAGGATAGGAAATGAGTCGGTATTCGCGGTATCTCACGACGGTCGTCGCGGGGTTCCTTTTCGCGGCCATGCCAGGAGCTAGAGTTGCGCAGGCCAGCGATTGGATGTGGAGTATCACGCCCTATCTCTGGGCCCCGAGCATGAACCTCAGCCTCGAGGTCAATGACCAGGATGTGGGCGGTGGACAACAGGTCGACATGGCCGACGTGATCGATGCGCTCGAGTTCGCCTTCGCGGCCCACCTGGAAGGCCAGCGCGGCAGGAATGGTCTGTTCGCGGATGTCTACTTCGTCGACTTCAAGGGAGACGATAAGAGCTACGATCTGGCCGGCTCGATTCCGGGAGAGGTTGTGGTTCAGGGCGAGCTGGCGGCGACCATCTTCGAGGTAGGAGGCCTCTACAACCCTAGTGGGACCGGTAAGGGTCTGTCCGTCCTTTACGGAGCCCGCATGTTCGACCTGGATTTGGGGGTCGATGCGGACTACGACTTCGATGACGGATCCACAGAGGGTCGAAACTACGATGTGAACAAGGCGTTGTGGGATGCTCTCATCGGGGTGCGCTACGTCGGCGAGTTCTCGGATCGCTGGCTGTACGACTTCAAGGTCGATGCGAGTGCCGCTGGTACCGACCTGGCCTGGACCGCCCTGGCCGGGGTGGGGTGGGCCTACGGCGCCGAGCGACAGCATGCGATCGTGGTCGGCTATCGCTACATGCAGATCGATTTCAAGGAGACAACCGATCGAGGAAGCGACGTCGAAGCCGAAGTTGGACTGGGCGGCTTCTACGGCGCCTTCAAATTCGGTTTCTAGGAGTTGGCAACAAGAAATAGGCGGCAGAGGATGGGGAGTCAGCTCGTTTAGGTCACTGCCCAGCCCTGAGGCTGTGTGGTGAACATCGATGAAGGCGTAGCACAACGAATGAATGATCCGCGAATCGCCCCCGGCGATAGTTCTTCTAGGGAGCGGTGTGTGTCGTGGGTTTCAGTGAACCCAAGGAGAGAGGACGTGCCTAGAACTACCTTTGTCATACCCAATGGCGCAAAGCGGGCGTTCCTACTGGCGGGCGTTCTGGCTTTTCTAGCCACCGGTAGCGTGACGGCGGACACTTCTGAGGAGCCTATCGAGCTGCTCTTCGTGCAGAGCTCCGAAGATCTCGTTGTCGACTCTGCGACGAGTACCTTCCGGCTGGTGAATGTCAACCCGCAGACGATTTACTTCTCGGATCGACCCTACCGTCTAGCAGGGCATCTCACGATGGCCGAGTATCTCGAGGAATGGACTGAGAAGGCCGGGAAGGACAATCTCGGCGCCAACCCGCCGAATGCCACGCTGTCGGTTTACGAACCGGGACAACCCGACACCACATTGGTCGTCGTCGAGATCAGTCACCCGGTCGTCGAGGGCAAGGACCTCATCTACGACTTCAAGATCATCGAAGGTTCGCTGCCTGCCGAAGGAGGCGAAACTGCGCTCTTCATCGACCGGATCGGAGTCGGCGGCGGCGTTGGGGTGGGCTACCACGGCGTCGGTGTTGGCCGTCGTGGCCCCGGTGTGGTCCGCTAGCTCGAGGATGGATTACCTGATCCCTGCCGCGCCTCGGGCTCGGCTCTCCGCGGCGACAGGGATTAGGAGTGGACTGGACAAGTCCATAGAAAGGAGGTCTTCATGACCCGCTGCACAAGGAGCTACATCGCTTTGTCTTGCGCGCTCCTCCTGGGCGGAGGTGCGGTCCTCGCCAAGGAGAAGAAGGAGGTCATCGAGCGCTATCGGGCTGCCGCGATGAGCCTCGAGGTAGGACGACCGTCGATGATGGACATCGGGATTTTCGGCTGGAGCACCGAGCAGGATCGGGAGGCCCTCATCGCGGCCTTCCAGCAAGGGGGTGACAAAGCACTCTACGACCTCCTGGACAAGCAGGAAGAGATGGCTTTCGTCTCGTTGCCGCAGACTCTCGGCTATCAGATGCGCTATGCCTTCCAGTCCGAGAGCAATGGCAAGCGCATGATCACCCTCGCCACCAATCGCCCCATCGCCATGGGCGAGGTGATGAGAGGGTCGATGAGTCAGGAGAACAACATCTCACTGGTCTTTCTGGAGCTCGATCCCGAGACCGGAGAGGGGACCGGCGAGATGATCGTCGGAGCCGACTTCGGCGTCAACAAGAAGACCGGCAAGTTCGAGATCGAGACCCTGGGTAGGGAGCCGATCAAGTTCACGACGGTCAAACCCTTGAAGGTGAAGGGAAAGAAGTGAAGACAGGCGTGGATGGGGTGGAAGGCAGACCCTTCTCACCTTGTAGGTATAGCTGGACCCAACGACAGAGAGGAGATGGAGGAATGAACAATCCGAAGCATTGTGCAGTATCCGCCATTTTGATGGTCGCTTGCCTGGTCGCGGTGGCTGCCGTGGCCCAGCCACCGGACTTGGGAGTTGTCATGGACAACATGGTCGATGCGAAGATCATCAAGGGTGTCGACTATTCCTTCCTGGCAGTGGCATACGATGAGACTGATGACGTCCTGTACTTCGCCACAGTCGACGGAGAGAATTTCGACCCCACGATGAAGTCGGTCTACAGCGTTCCCATCGCTGCCATCAACAACGTCAATGTCATCTCCAACAGCGATGTCGTCACTTCGGATGGTCGGCATTTGAGTCGTGGATGCACCCTCAAGTTGGACGCCAAGGAAGCCGATTTCGGCTGGGCAGGACTGGCTGAAGGGTGGGTCTCCGACGGGAAGTTCGCCGTAGCCTACGACGAGCTCGTCGTGGAGCCCTCGAAGACGGCCAACATCGGCTACTTCGAGTGCGATCACGCTCGGATGCTGCAGGAGGAGTTCCACAAGCTGCGTAAGCAGGAAAAGAAGGGCGAGTAGATTGGCGGACCGGCTTCCGTTCGAGGGAACGGGCATCCGTGGACCCAGAGGACGGATGCCGGCGTTGCGCTGAATGAATTCCGAGAGAGGAGCGAACCAGTGAAACAGATACGACTCTACCTGTCCACTTTGCAAGGTCGACCGTGGGGGCTGATTGCAGTCCTTATCCTGGTCGGCTCGATCGCGAGTCAGCAGGCCAGCTACAGCGCCCAACCCGAAGTCACCGGTGAGCTGGGCTCGCCAGGCGCGACGACGACGATCCCCGGTGACCAACTCCCGGCACCGGATCCCGAATTCGGTGGCGCGATCAAGCCGGATGCGCTGAATTCCAAGCCGTGGTGGGCGCCGCGAATCGTGCCACCCAAAGAGGCACCCAATATTGTGCTGATCATGACCGACGACTCGGGCTTCGGAGTGCCGAGCACCTTCGGCGGGGTCATTCCGACGCCGACCATGGACCGGATTGCGGCCGATGGTCTGCGCTTCAACAACATCCACTCGACGGCGCTCTGTTCGCCGACCCGCGCTGCACTGATCACCGGGCGCAATCACCACTCCGTTGGCTTCGGCGTCATCTCGGAGCAGTCGACCGGTTTCCCCGGCTACGACAGCATCATCGCCAAGGACAAGGCGACGATTGGCCGGATCCTCAAGGAGAACGGCTACGCCACCTCCTGGTTCGGCAAGGACCACAACGTACCGGCCTTCGAGGCCAGTCAGGCGGGCCCGTTCAACCATTGGCCGATTGGAATGGGCTTCGAATACTTCTACGGCTTCGTCGGTGGTGACGCGAATCAGTGGCAGCCCAACCTGTTTCGCAACACGACGCAGATATACCCCTTCGACGGAAAGCCCGAGTGGAATCTGATTACCGGCATGGCCGACGACGCTATCGGCTATCTGAACCGTCTCAATCAGATCAGCCCGGACAAGCCGTTCTTCATGCACTACGTGCCCGGGGCCACCCACGCGCCGCATCATCCGACCAAGGAGTGGGTCGACAAGATCCAGGCGATGCATCTGTTCGACGACGGTTGGAACAAGCTGCGCGAGACGATCTTCGAGAACCAGAAGCGCCTCGGCGTGATCCCGGCCGACACCCAGCTCGAGCCCTGGCCAACCGATGTCCTCAAGAACTGGGACGACCTCAAACCCGAGGAGCAGAAGCTCTTCATCCGCCAGGTGGAGATCTTCGCTGCCTATGAGGCGTATGTCGATCACGAGATAGGCCGCGTGATCCAGGCGGTCGAGGACATGGGCAAGCTCGACAACACCCTCATCATCTACATCAACGGCGACAACGGCACCAGTGCCGAGGGTGGCCCCGTCGGCACGCCGAACGAGGTTGCGTTCTTCAACGGTGTCAACATGATGCCGATCGAAGAACAGATGAAGTGGTACGACGTCTGGGGCACCGAGGAGACCTACAACCACATGTCGGCGGGCTGGTCCTGGGCCTTCGATACGCCGTTCACCTGGTTCAAGCAGAACGCCTCCAAGCTGGGCGGAGTCCGCCAATGCATGGCGGTTTCCTGGCCGGGCCATATCGGCGAAACGGGCGGCCTGCGCGAGCAGTTCATGCACGTCATCGACGTAGTGCCGACGATCCTCGAGGTGACCGGCATCCCGGCGCCGGAGTATCTCGACGGCATCAAGCAGGCTCCTGTCGAGGGCACGAGCTTCGCCTACACCTTCGACCCCGCCTATGCCGAGGCGCCGTCGCGCCACACCACTCAGTACTTTGAGATGATGGGACAGTGGGCCCTCTACCACGAGGGCTGGCTGCTCAGCACCAAGGTGAATCGCGCGCCCTGGGAGGCGTTCGGTGCCGCCAATCCGGACCCGCTCAACAACCAGGTCCTCGAACTCTACGACCTGAACAAGGACTTCAGCCAGTCGCAGAACATCGCCGACAAGCATCCGGACAAGGTGAAGCAGCTGAAGGAGCTGTTCATCGAGGAGGGCAAGAAGTACCAGGTCTTCCCGATGGATGCCTCAGTCGCGGCGCGCCTCGTCGCTCCACGACCGAATATCACGGCGGGCCGCAAGGAGTTCGTCTACACCATGCCCATGACCGGCCTGCCACAGGGTGACTCGCCGCTACTGCTGAATACCTCCTACACCATCACCGCCGACATCGACGTGCCGGAGGGTGGTGCGGAAGGCATGATCCTCACCTCGGGTGGGCGCTTTGGCGGTTACGGCTTCTACCTGCTCGAGGGCAAGCCGGTGTTCTTGTGGAACATGGTCGACATGAAACGCATCAAGTGGGAAGGCCCTGACGCGCTCACGCCCGGCAAGCACACTGTCGAATTCGATTTCAAATACGACGGCCTCGGTGTGGGCACCCTGTTCTACAACAACATGAGTGGGCTGGGCCGTGGCGGTACAGGTACGCTCAAGGTTGACGGCAAGACGGTACAGACCCAGAAGATGGAAAAGACCCTGCCGATGATCCTGCAGTGGGACGAGGCGTTCGATGTCGGTTCCGACACTCTGACGGGAATCAACGACGCGGATTACAAGCCGCCATTCGCACTGACCGCCAAGCTCGACAAGCTGACGATCAAGGTGGACCGTCCGCAGCTTTCGCCTGCGGACATCCAGAAACTGGAGGCCGCGCAAAGGAACAACAAGTCGAGTGAGTGATCGCAATCAGTCGGCGGCGAGGGTCGGAATGTGAATGGTGCAGTGCGGGAGGCGGCCAATGGTTTCGCTTCAATCGGGTGACCACGGTGAGCGTTTCTCCGTGGTAGCCGGTGGCCCCTTTCATGGCTTCCTCCGGCGCCTCGGGTTGATTGGGGAAGACCTGCTGCCGACGCAGGGGGCCGCCGTCGGCCTGACCGTTCTCGCTTGGCTGCTCCCGGCCCTGCTCGTCGTCCTTCAGAGTTTCGTCGACAGCGGGTATTCGGGCTGGGGGTTCTTCAAGGATCTGACGGTCTATTCGCGCTATTTGATCGCGATCGGGGTCATGGTCGCGACCGAGCGGTACGCCGACGGTCGTCTCGAGTTGCTGGCTCGCCAGTTCCGAACAGCGGGGCTGGTCACGGACGACGGGCTACCCGCTTTCAGGGCCGCTCTCGCCTCAGCCGATCGTTACTCGAGCTCTACCCTCGCCGAAGTGGTTCTCGGTGCTGTAGCCCTGATCTGGTCGGGCCTCAGCGCGAGATTCGCCGTCGAGCTTGCCGGCTCGAGTTGGGAGGGAAAGGCAGCCGCGAATGGTGTCGGGTTGTCCTGGGCTGGCATGGCAGCCCTCTTGGTGAGCAATCCCCTGTTTCTCTTCCTGACCTTCCGTTGGATCTGGCGCTTTCTCCTGTGGAGCGCGCTGCTCTTTCGCGTCTCCCGACTGCCGTTAGAGCTGACCCCTCTGCACCCGGACCGCTCGGCTGGACTCGGTTTTCTGGCGATCTATCCGAGCATCTTCGGTGGATTCGTCTTCGCGCTGAGTTGTGTGGTCGCTTCAACCATGATGAAGGACCTCAGCCTTCAGCAGCACAGTACTCAGACAGTCTGGTTCGCACTGGGAGGGTGGTTGGTGGTCTGCCTGGTGCTGTTTTTCGGCCCCTCTGGTGGTGTTCAGTCGCACGCTCTACGACGTGCGCGAGAGGGCATATCTCGAGTACGGTTGCCTGGCCAACCAGCTACATCTCGCGTTCCACCGAACCTGGATCGAGGAGGGAAGAAATGGCGCCGAGCTCCTGGACCGCGGCGATGTCTCCTCGGCTGCGGATCTGAACGCTCATCGTCGAGGCCGTGCGGGGCCAGAGGATTGTCCCTGTCGACAAGCTGGCGGTGGTGCAGCTGCTGACCGCCGCGGGAGTACCTTTGCTGGCGGTGGTTGCGACGCAGGTACCCCTGACCGAGCTCCTCAAGTGGATCGCCAGCGCGGTTTTCTAGGGGTCTATCGGCTCAAGGGCCCCCCACTGCCTCACAGATCGAAATGGCGAAGCCTATTCGCTTCAACCCCCAAGCCGATCAAAGGCCGGCCGGAGGTGCGACGGCCGGTTCAACCCTTCTTGTAGCGGCGCTTTTTCCACATCTTGCGCAGGGGGACCAGGAAGGTCAGCAACATCACCAGTACGAGAACTCCGGCCAGATTGCGGATCACGGTCTGCCGATCGGCTGTGGCGGCGTTGAAGAGCGCATGCCCGAAGTAGGTGTAGATCAGCATCGAGGGGATCAGGCCGATCGCCGTGGCAGCCAGAAACTGCGGGAATCGAACTCCAGCCAGCGCCGCGCCATAGTTGATGACGGCGAAGGGGATCGGCAGGAAACGGACCCGCACGATCGTCCAAAACCCGTGCTTTTCCAGGATCTTCTCGGCGCGCTGCAGCAGCCCCGTCGGGACCACATGGGAGACCAGCTCGTAGCCGAGAGCCCGTGCCAGCAGGTAGCTGGCCGTCGCTCCGATCATCGTGCCCAGGAAATTGTAGAGCCACCCCATCTTCACCCCGAAGACGACGCCGCCAGCGAAAATCAGGGGACTGACTGGAAGACCTGTCGGCGATAGCACAAGGTAGAGTGCCAGCAGAGCCACTGGGGCCCACCAGGCGCTGCGCAGATCCATCATCAGCGCCACCATCTTGTCCTTCGTGAGGTATTCGTTGAGCGGCGTCCAGCGAAACAGGGCGAAGGCCACGGCCAGTAGCGCGATTAGGAGAGCGAACCGGATCACCGCTCCACGCGGGATGGACCGCAGCCTCTTGAGGGCTGGCAGTGAGTCGTTGTCTTGCCCGCGGGAGCTGGAGGACATCCGGGTCACTCGCCGGAGTCGGCCGCGTTGTCAAAGCAAAGGAACTCGCGCATGTGGCCCACCAGGACCTCCAGCGCTTTGGGATCCATGAAATTCAGCTGCAGCTCGTTGATGACCATGACTTCGACCTTCAGCCACTCCGTCCAGCAATTCTGGCAAACGCGAGACTTCAGCTCTTCGCCCAATTCGCCGGGATATGGCGGGCTTGCCACCCCTGGAGCAGTCTCGCCACAGCGGGCGCAGAGGATCTGGGTGGGCTCGGTAGTTGCGTTCATTCCACCTCTCCCGGGAGCACGATTCGGCTCTCCGACCGCTCTAGCACTTCGCCGGGGACGCGGACCAGAAGGAGCACGTCCTTCTGCTGGCGCTGGCCGCGCAGGCTCTTGACCAGCTCATCGGCCAAAGCCAGCTTCACGAAGGCCGGCCGCTTCTCGTTCTGACGAGCGCTGTCGAGCAGCAAGTCGGCCACCTCCACCAACTCGACCTGCTGAGGGTACTTGTCGAGAGCGAACTGCAACTTCCTGACTAGATCCTCCATTCCGAGCTCCTAGCTGCTGCCTTCCAGTAACGATCGGAAGTAGTCGATCGTGGTGCCGAGGCCGTCCTGCAGCTCGACCTGGGGTGACCAGCCAAGTATTTCCCTCGCCCGCGTGATGTCGGGTTGGCGGGTCTTGGGGTCGTCAATAGGCAGCTCGACAAAAGAGATCTCGCTCTTGCTGCCGATCGCCTCGATGATGCGTTGGCCGAACTCCAGAATCGTCATTTCGTGGGGATTGCCGATGTTGACCGGGTCCGAGGTGTTGCTGTTCAGCAGGCGCCAGATCCCTTCGACCTCGTCGTCGACGTAGCAGAAGGAGCGCGTCTGCGAGCCGTCGCCGAAAACCGTCAAGGGTTCTCCGAGAAGAGCCTGCTGGATGAAGGCAGGGACGACCCGGCCATCCTTGGGGCGCATTCGAGGCCCGTAGGTGTTGAAGATCCTTACGATGCGAGTTTCGAGGCCGTGGTAACGGTGGTAGGCCATGACCATGGCTTCGGCGAAGCGCTTAGCCTCGTCGTAGACACCGCGCGGGCCGACCGGATTCACGTTGCCCCAGTAGGTCTCCGGCTGAGGATGGACCAATGGATCACCGTAGACTTCGGACGTTGAAGCCAACAGGTAGCGGGCCTCCTTTGCCATGGCCAGGCCGAGGGTATTGTGGGTTCCGAGAGAGCCGACCTTGAGAGTTTGAATCGGCAGCTCCAGGTAGTCCATCGGACTGGCTGGGGAAGCGAAGTGAAGCACGTTGTCGAGAGGCACGTTGACTTCGAACGGCCGGGTGACGTCGTGCTCGATGAATTGGAAGTCGTCACGATCCAGCAATGACTCGATGTTCTCGAGCTTGCCCGTCAGGAGGTTGTCGACACAAACCACCTTGTGTCCCTCCTGCAGCAGCCGCTCGCATAGATGCGAACCCAGAAACCCCGCCCCGCCTGTCACCAGAGAAGTAGTCATGCCTCTTGTCTTTGCTCCTGCTGGGCCTTCTGCCGCCCGACCGAGAAGTAGTCGAAGCCGGCGGCCCGAATCTTTGCTGGTTCGTAGATGTTCCTCAGGTCGACGATCAAGGGCCGCTTGAGAAGCTGCTTCAGACGCCGTAGCTCCAAGGCCTTGAACTGGTTCCATTCGGTCGCGATGACGATGCCGTCCGCGCCGTCGGCGGCATCGTAGGAGTGCTCGCAGTACTCGACTTGCGGCCAATCTTCTCGAAAGGCCTCCATAGCCGCCGGGTCGAAGGCTCGCACCGACGCTCCGGCCTCCAGTAGGCCCTTGACGATCTCGATTGCCGGAGACTCTCGGATGTCATCGGTGTCGGGCTTGAACGACAGACCCAGAACCGCGATGGTCTTGCCCGTGATCTCACCATTGAAGGCCTGCGAGATCTTGTCGACCATGCGCTCTTTGGTGGCCTGATTGACCGCCATGACCGATTCCATGATCTGGAAATGCATGCCGTGCTCGAGGGCGATCTGGACGACGGCTCGCGAGTCCTTGGGGAAGCAGGAGCCACCGAAGCCGGGGCCGGGGTGCAGAAACTGGGGGCCGATCCTCGAATCGAGACCCATGCCGCGGGCCACCGTCTCGACATCGGCACCGAGCCTCTCGCAGAGATGGGCTACCTCGTTGATGAAGGAGATCTTGGTGGCCAGGAAGCCGTTGGAGGCGTACTTGATCAATTCGGCGCTCTCCACGTTGGTGATGACGAACGGCACATCCGCGACGCGCAAAGGTGAGTAGATGTCGAGCATCATGTCGATGGCGCGCTGGTCGACGCTGCCGATGACCACCCTGTCCGGGTTCCGAAAATCGCCAATGGCAGAGCCTTCTCGCAAGAATTCTGGATTGCTGACGACGGCGAACTCATGCTCACCGGTCTGCACTTCTCGAATGATCTTGTCGATTCGCTGCCCGGTGCCGATCGGCACCGTGCTCTTGGTGATGACGATCTTGAATCCGTTCAGGTGCTCACCGATCGAAGTGGCGACCTGCTCGACGAAGCTCAGATCCGCAGAACCGTCCGGGCGGGAAGGGGTTCCCACGGCAATGAAAATGGCGTCAGCTTCTTCGATGGCCGGCCCCAGCTCGGTCGTGAAATGTAGGCGCCCCTCGTCCATGTTGGTGCGCACCACCGTTGCGAGACCGGGCTCGTAGATCGGAATCTCGCAGCGCTGCAGCGCCTCGACTTTGGCGGCGTCTTTGTCGACACCGACAACGTTCATGCCGAAATCGGCCAGGCAGGCGCCGGTGACAAGACCTACATATCCGCTTCCTACTACGCAGATTCTCATGATTTCCGCTCCTGGTTGTCGGTATAGCGAGAGGTTCTAGTCGAAGATACGCGGAGTTTCCGGGCTCAGGCTTGGCTGTCCCGATACCAGTCGACGAATCGCTTCAAACCCTCTCGGATGGGTACTTTGGGTGAGTAGCCGACCAGAGCATTGGCCTTGCTGACGTCGGCATAGGTTATGGGAACATCTCCCGGCTGATCGGGAAGATACTCGATATTCGGCTCGACGCCAAGCTCGTCGGCGAGCCACTGCACCAGATCGCTGAGAGCTGTGGTCTCGGCGCCACCCAGGTTGAGGATCTCGAACTGGGGTGCCAGGTCCAGGGTGGCCACGACACCATCGATGATGTCGTCGACGAACGTGTAGTCGCGCTGACTGGCGCCGTCCCCGAAGAGTGGGATGGTCTGCCCACGGGCCAGCAGGTCGGTGAACTTGTGGATCGCCATCTCGGGTCGCTGGGCGGGTCCGTAGACGGTGAAGAACCGCAAACAGGCCGTGCGCAGACCATAGAGATGCGCGTAGTTGAAACAGAGCAGCTCGCCGGCCCGCTTGGTGGTGGCGTAGGGGCTGATCGGCTGATTGACCTCGTCCGCCTCGGAGAAGGGTACCTTCTTGTTGATGCCGTAGACCGACGACGAGGAGCCGAAGATGAAGGTCTCCGGGCCATGGGCCCGAGCGGCCTCGAGCAGTCTCAGGGTCCCGATGCAGTTCGTGTCCTCGTAGAGAATCGGCTCCTGGAGGCTGGGTCTGACGCCGGCTCGGGCGGCCAAGTGCACGACGCCGTCGAAGCCGCTGTCGCGAAACAGCTCATCGACGAGCTCTGCGTCCCGGATATCGCCCTCGACCAGCCTGTATGCGGGATTCTCCAGGAACGGCGCTACGTTGACGCGCTTCCGCGCCGGGTCGTAGAAATCGTTGAAGTCGTCGAGGACCGTGATCTGGTCCCCGCGCTCCAGCAGGCGTCGGGTCAGGTGGCTACCGATGAAACCGGCGCCGCCGGTTACGAGGATGTGTTTGGTCATATCGTCAAGCTCCGCCTATTTCTCGTCAACTGCGTTCTGGGATTCTGCTTCGAGTCTCTCGACTTCCGAATCGTAGCGCACCTCGATGCCGGATTTCTGTCGATTTCGTATCAGCCAGCGCAGCATCTTCGACTCGTTGACGCCGACGACGATGTCGTTGAGCGCTTCGTAGATCTCCGGATCCTCGATCAACCGCCCCAGGGTTCCATCGCCCGAAGCCAGTTTCTCCGACACCAGGTTCAGGTTCTCCAGCATCTGCTGCAGGTCTCCGAGGATCTGGCCCGCCATTGCCTCGTCGTTCAACATCGCTGGCAGGAGTCCCTTGCCCGAATCGAGCTGTTCGGCCGCAGCAGACAGCGACTCCGTGGTCTTGTCCAGATTGGCCAGGAGGGTCTGGACCCGATCCCGGGTCTCTGGGTTGTGCAGCAGGTCTGCAACCAGACCTTCACCGCCCTCGAGGCTTGTCAGAACAGTGTTGAACCGGTTGACGGAGGCCGTGAGTTGAACGGCCAAGTCGTCGTCCATGATGAGCTGCCCCACGGTGCCCTGACCGCTGTGAATCTGCAGCGTGATGTCTCTGACGGCCTCCATGATGGCCACCAGGCCCTGCTTCGCCGTACGCCCTGCCTCGGAGTCGGTGAGCAGCTCGCCAAGGAGCCCCTCGCCAGCTTCCATGCGGGCCAGGATGTTGCGCAGCGAATACGAGATGGCCACGGTGTTCTGGACCGCGTCTCCACCCGTGGCGAGGAGCTTCTCCACGTCTGTGGGGGCCGCCGCCGGAATGTACCCACCCGAAGGGATCATCGGTGAGTCTGCGGACCCCGAGGAGATCTCGATGAACTTGTCGCCCAGCAGGCCCAGCGTCTTGATCCGTGCTGTCGAGTCCTCACGCACCCGGTCGCCATACCGCCGGTCGACGTTGATCCAAACTGTCAGCATCTCCTCGTCGACACTCTCTGGCAGGACGACTCTCTTCACGCTGCCGACGGTGACGCCGTTGAGCTGAGCAGGGCTACCCGGGGCGAGGCCGAGAACGGTCTCGAACTGAATGTAGTAGCGGTTCTTGAGCGCGAAGAAATTGCGTCTCTCGCTGACCAGGAAGACAGCGACTCCCAGGATGACGAACGCCGCCACCACCAGCAGGCCGACCTTGACCTCACGCTGCATCTTCATCTCCCATGCGCCCGGCCAGGAAATCGCCAAATACCCGGTCCGCGGTTCGGTCCGCTTCCTCCCAGGTGCCCAGAAAGCTGAAAGTACCCTCGCACAGAAAAGCTACCCGGTCGCCGACGTGCCGGGCCAGAGCAATGTCGTGCGTGACGACGACGGAAGTGGTGGCGAGGCTGGCTTGCGACCGTCGAATCAGGTGCGCGATGAGGGCCGACGTCATAGGATCCAAGCCGGTGGAAGGCTCGTCGAAGAGGACGACCTCCGGATCCATCGCCAGCGAGCGGGCGAGTGCCACCCTCTTCTTCATGCCACCAGAGAGCTCTGAGGGCATCACGTCCTCGACCCCCTTCAAGCCGACCAGGGAGAGCTTCAAGCGAACCCGTTCGCGGATTTCGTCTTCGTCCATCGTGAGGTGCTCTCTCAGGGGGAAAGAGACGTTCTCTTCGACAGTCATCGAGTCGAATAGCGCTCCGCCCTGGAAGAGCATGCCGATCCGCCGGCGAATTGGGTAGAGGTCTTTCTCTTGCATCGAAGAGATCTCGGTCCCATCGAAGGCAACCGTTCCGGCGTCGGGCTTTTCCAGTCCATTCAGTTGCCGCAGCGTCACACTCTTGCCGGAGCCGGACCGGCCGAGAATCACCAGAGACTCTCCTCGTTGGACGTCGAAGTCCAGCCCCCGTAGGACCGTTTTGTCGTCGTAGTCCTTGACCAGGCCCCGCACGCTGAAGATTGGTGTCGACATAGGCGTGTCCTCGGCTTCGCAATCAGGCCAGGACGTGGAAGAGCTTGGTCAGAAAGAAGTCGGTCACCAAGACCAGAATTGCGGCGACCACGACCGTATTTGTCGTTGCTCTGCCGACACCGTCGGCGCCACCTCGCGCGGTCAAGCCATTGTAACAGCCGACGATTGTGATCCAGAAGGCGAAAAAGAACGATTTGCCGATGCCACTGAAGATGTCTTCCAGCGTCAGGTCGGTGAGCACGTCGTTGATGTAGAAGCCGGGCGTCAGATCGAGCTGATAGACGCCGATGATCATGCCACCCAGGACCCCCAGGAGATCGCCGATGATGGTCAGCAGGGGCAGCATCACCAGGGCAGCGATCAGTTTCGGCACCACCAGCTTCTTGACAGGGTTGGCCGCCATGGCACGAAGGGCATCGATCTGCTCGGTCACCTTCATGGTCCCGAGCTCGGCAGTCATGCCCGCGGCGATTCTGCCGCCGACCACCAGCGCGATCAAAACGGGGCCCAGCTCTCGAATGACGGATTTCGAAACGACGGTGCCGATGTAGTACTTCACCCCGAGGCCTGGCAGGCTGTAGGCTGTCTGCAGGGCCAGCACCATGCCGGTGAAGATGGTGGCGATGGCCGCCACTCCGAGAGAGCGCACCCCGATCTGTTCCATTTCGCGGATCCAGAGACGCCCTTCGAAGGGACGCGTCAGCATCTCGCCGAGAGCCTGAACTCCGAGGCTGGCCATGCGGCCGGCTTCGTCGAGGGCATGAGCGAACGGCAGGCGGGACTTCATGAGCGCACCGGCCACCAGAAGGCGAGAAGACCCAGACCGATCAGCAGCTCGGCGCCTGCGAGGCGGATCAGGTTCTCCGTCCCCGGGCCCTGGGCGGCTGCGTAGAGTGTCAGGGCCAGGGTGAGCTGCACCCCGATGCCGACGGCGATGATCGAGCTGAATCGCCGGACATCCGAGCTGGCCAGCAAGTAGACGATTCCGACAGCGGCCAGAAGCACGGCTGGCAGCCAGAGGTAGAATGGGCTCTCCGGCGAGCCGATTCCAAGCAGCGGGGTCGTCGATCGCGGTCGAAAGGCGAGCGAGTAAGCCAGAATCAGGCTGAGAGCCGCACCGCCGATCAGGCTCGCTCGCAGCCACTTGAGGCATCGGAATCGCCACGCAAAGTAGGCCGGAGTCAGCATCAGAAGCGGATTGTAGCAAGGGGAGGCCCGAGCCTTACCTCATGGTCGAGACCAATGCAACGAGACAGCCTGGTTCCTTCTCGAGGAGTCTGGCTACGGCCGTGGCGACGGTCTCGGGTAATACCTATCTGATTCTAGGAAGCCTGCTCTTCAGTGTCCTCTCCATTCTGGGCGCGTGGATTCCGCCGCGGGGCAACTGGGTGTTTCAGATGGCCCGTCTGTGGAGCCATGGCCTCCTGTTCTTCAGCGGGGTTCGTCTCGACGTCGACTACGTGGAGCCCTTGTCCTCGAATCAGTGCTGCATCTACATGTCGAACCACCAGAGCCTTTTCGACATCCCGGCTCTGATCGTTTCGCTACCCGGGCAGACCCGCCTGCTCGCCAAGCAGAGCCTGTTCCGGATTCCGATCTTCGGCTGGGCGATGAAGGCGGGTGGCTTCATCAGTATTGATCGCAAGAATCGGAGCAAGGCGAAGGAGAGCTTCGATGCGGCGGTGTTGCGACTCAGGGAAGGCAGCTCGACCCTTGTCTTCCCCGAAGGGACTCGCTCCCTGGACGGCAGACTGCAGCCTTTCGAGCGCGGTGGGTTTCTGCTGGCGCTCAAGAGCGGTCTGCCCATCGTGCCGGTCGGTGTGATCGGCAGCATGGCCATCCGCAGACGCGGAACCTATGTGGTGCGGCCAGGTAGAATCACCGTTCGTTACGGTCGGCCGCTGAAGGTCGAAGACTTCGGAGTCCGGGGCAAGCGCGAGCTGACACAGCGGGTCCGAGAAGGTATCGCCGAGCTGGCAGGCATCGAACACTGACGTGAACAGGTGCGGTTCTGGCTCGAAGCGGCCCCTGGCCTGAGAATCAATCAAAAACTTCCATGCAAGACAGACTGCAATTCTAGGAGCCCAAATGTCGAAGGAGATCGAAAACAAGGCGTGGGACCTTTTGAAGGGCATCACTTTTCCCGGCATGAGCCGCGACATCGTTTCGTTCGGCTTTGTCGATCGGGTAGCGGTGTCCGATGGCACCCTGCAGGTCGATCTGGCGATCTCGACGCACCATCGGGACCGGGCCGATCAGGTTCGGGACGAGGTGGAAGCGATGCTGCGCGAGGCCGAGATTGCCGAGGAGGTGGAGGTGTCCCTGCAAGCGGCGACTCCACCCTCGACGGCTCAGGACGCGGTTGCCCAGGACCCGGGCCTGATTCCAGAAGTCAAACATGTCGTTGCTGTCGCCAGTGGCAAAGGCGGCGTCGGCAAGTCGACCGTTTCCGCCAATCTCTCCATCGCCCTTGCCCAGGCCGGCTACAGGGTAGGGCTTCTGGATGCGGACATATACGGGCCATCGATGCCCATGATGTTCGGCATCGATGAGCAGCCGCTCGTCGAGCGCGAGCGCCTGATCCCCTTTGAAAAGTACGGCGTTCGGCTGATGTCGTTGGGCTTTGTCCTCGACGACGACACGCCCGTGATCTGGCGGGGGCCGATGGTCATGCGAGCCATCGAGCAGCTCCTTTCCGACGTCGAGTGGGGACCGCTGGACTACCTGATCGTCGATCTGCCGCCTGGCACCGGAGACGCGCAGCTGACCATCAGTCAGAAGGTGCCACTTTCGGGTGCCGTGATCGTCACCACGCCTCAAGACATCTCCCTGATCGATGCGCGCAAGGGTCTGGCGATGTTCCAGAAGGTCAACGTGCCTGTCGTCGGAATCATCGAGAACATGTCGACCTTTGTCTGTCCTCATTGCGGCGAGGAGACCGACATTTTCAAGCGGGGTGGGGGAGAGCGGACTGCCGAGCTTCTGGGGTGCTCGTTCCTGGGACGGATACCGCTCGACCCAGCCATCGTGGAAGGTGGCGACGCCGGCGTACCGATCGCTATCTCCGAGCCCGAAGGCGCCCATGCGGATTCGTTCAGGGCCGTGGCCGAGGCGGTCGTGGTGGAGGTCAGCAAGCGACAGGCCAGCAAGCTGTCGATCTTCTAGCATCGGCCTGCCAGTGCAAGAAGTGCCAGGAGTTCCCAGGTGGAGCCACAGAACTTGCCCGTAGCCGTTATCGCCGACGCCCACATCGGTGGGCCCGGCGGACCGGCGGAACCGTTGGTCGAGCAGCTCGAAGAGCTGGCGTCGGGCGTACCGGGCCACCTGGTCCTGATGGGAGATCTCTTCCATGTCTGGGTTGGCCAGCGAAGCTACGAGACGCCCGAGATTCGTCAGGTCGTGGCGGCGCTCGCCGATTTGCGGGGTGCCGGCTGGAGGATCGACTACATCGAGGGCAATCGTGACTTCTTTATCGCCGAAGGACCGTATCGAGAGGTATTCGACAGCGTTTCCAATGAGCTCTCCATTCGGGTCGGCGGACGGTCGTACCTGGCAGTCCATGGCGACGGGTTGAATGCCGAGGACCGTTCCTACCGGTTTTGGCGTTGGCTTTCGAAGAGCCCCCCGAGTCGGTTCTTCATGCTGAATCTGCCAGCCGGGCTGGCCCAGAAGCTGGTGCACGTAACGGAAGGACAGCTTTCCAAGACTAACTTCAAACACAAGAACCGGATTCCGCGAGAGGTCATCTCACGCTATGCCGATCGAAGACTCGCCCCAGACTACGATGTTCTCTTGTTGGGCCATTTCCATGAGGCTCACTCGTGGCAGGTCGAAGGTGGCGAGGTCCGCTTGCTCGATGCCTGGTTCAACAGCCGGCGGATCGAGTGGTTGTCAGCCGGGGATTGATCCGAGGTCGAACCCTCCGAGCGGCAGGAGAAGCGCATGAACCGTTCCCTCGCCTCCAGTCGCGGACCTTGCTCGATCCCGAGCGGCGCAGCTATTCGAGGCACCGTTAAGGTCCCGCCGTCGAAGAGCCTGACTCAGCGTTTCTTGAATCTCGCCCTTCTAGCCCGACAACCTGTTGTCCTCGAGGACCCACTGCGGTCAGAAGACACCGAGCTGTTCGCGACGGCTCTGAGTCGAACCGGGTACGAAGTGACGCTTCGTGAGGATTCTGTGGAGATTGGACCGGGCCCCATTCCGGCCAGCGGCGAGCTGTTCTGTGGCAACAACGGAACGATGCTGCGATTCCTGACCGCGAGCCTCACGACCATTCCAGGTGTCTGGCAACTCGATGGTAGCGACCGACTCAGGAAGAGGCCTTTGGGCCCTCTGGTCGAGGCTCTCCGCCAGTTGGGAGCGCAGATCGAATACCTCGAAGAGAAGGGGTTGGCTCCTTTGCGGATTCAGGGAGGCAGTCTGGAGGGTGGGCGGACGGAGATCGACGCGGGGCTCTCGAGCCAGTTCGCTTCGGCGATCTTGATGGCAGCGACGGCCGCCAGGCAGGCCGTGGAGCTGCGAGTCCGGTCCTTGACTTCGGCTCCCTATTTCGATCTCACCCTGGACACCCTCGGTCACTTCCAGGCCAGAGTCGAGTCTCTTGGCGTTGAAACCTGGGAGATCTTGCCGGGCCGCCTGCAGGGCGGGCGATGGACGATGGAAGGCGACTTCTCGGCCGCCGCCTATCCGGCCGCTGCTGCAGCCTTGACTGCGGGGAGAGTTCGCATCGAGGGGGTATCGCCCCAGTCGAAGCAAGGTGACCGAAGATTCATGGAGGTGCTGGCCCGAATGGGTGCTCGTGTGGAGTGGCTTGCCGGGATCCTACAGGTTACCGGCTCGTCGAGACTTCAATCGGTCGATGTGGATTTCTCGGATATGCCGGATCAGGTGCCGACACTCGCCGCCCTCGCACCCTTTGCCGTGGGTACCACGACCATCGACAACGTGCCTCATCTGAGACTCAAAGAAAGCGACCGATTGGCAGCCATGGCGACGGAGCTCAGGCGCCTCGGTGCCGAGCTCGATGAATTGCCGGCAGGGTTGAAGGTGACCGGCAGTTGGGCCAAGGGGCCTGTGCCGTCGAACGAGGTGCAGGTCGAGACCTATGGTGATCATCGCATCGCCATGAGCTTGGCTGTCTGCGGTCTGCGACGTCCCGGAGTCGCCGTGATGGAGCCGGCCGTGGTTGCCAAGTCCTATCCCGAGTTTTGGCGCGATCTGGATGGGCTGATCGAGGGATGAACAGCTCGCCAACCTCGCGACTCCGCTTGATCCAATCCGATGCTGGGTGAGAGTCCGCGGCTGCGTTCGGCGCTGGAACGCCTGGCTCTGCTGGCTCCTTCGGATCTGGCGATACTGATTCTGGGCGAGACCGGTACCGGCAAAGAGTTGGCAGCTCGACGGATCCACCGGCTCAGTGCCCGGGCGACCCTGCCGTTCCTGGCGGTCAACTGCGCGGCTCTGCCGGATTCGCTGTTGCTGTCGGATCTCTTCGGCCACGTCAAAGGCTCGTTCACGGGGGCCGATCGGGATCGGGCGGGGATCTTCGAGGCCAGTCGTGGAGGGACGGTCTTTCTGGACGAGATCGGAGACCTGCCGCTGCCAGCCCAGGGGAAGCTTCTCCGCGTGCTGCAGGAGAGAGAAGTCCGCAGACTGGGTGAGAGTCTGCCCCGCAAAGTGGATGTCCGAATCGTCGCGGCGACACACCGCAGCCTCATCTCGATGGTGAATGACGGGGAGTTCCGCCGCGATCTCTTTTATCGACTCAAGGTCGGCAGCGTCGTTCTACCGCCGCTGCGGGAGCGGGGCCAGGACGTATTGCTTCTGGGAGAGCATTTTCTGGTCCGTGAGGGCTATCAGTTGAGCTCGGAAGCCAGACAGCGACTGCGCTCCTACCCATGGCCCGGCAATGTTCGGGAGTTGCGCAATACCCTGGAAGTCGCCAAAGCTCTGGCGGACGACTACGTCATCCGCTCCGAGCACCTGGAGCTGCCGGACTCCGATCGTTGCGCCGCGGTTGGCTACCACGAGCAGGTGAGAGAGTTCCGTCGGGAGCTGGTTCGGGAAGCCCTGAATGCCAGTGGTGGGAATCGAGCCGAAGCGGCGAGAAGTCTCGGCTTGAGCCGCCAGGCCCTCTCCTATCTGGTTCGCAGCCTGGCCATCCCTTGATCAAGGCCCATGCTAGTCGGGGGTGTCGAAGCAGGGGCGTAGCAACTCGACGATTCTCTCCAACGCTGCCCGGTCGGTGTCGTCGAAGGCTGCCGGTTCATGGGAGTCGATATCGAGGACTGCTACCACGGTGTTCTGACCATCGAAGACCGGCACGACCACCTCGGAGCGGGCCAGCGCGTCACAGGCGATGTGACCTTCGAAGTCGTGAACGTCTTCGACGACCTGGGACTGCCGAAGGCGGGCCGCGGCGCCGCAAACACCGCGGCCAAAGGCAATTTCTAGACACCCCACCGGTCCCTGATAGGGGCCCACACGCAGCAGCTCGGGAGCCACGACGCGGTAGAAGCCGGTCCAGCTGGCAGCTGGGAGCAGCTCATGAAGCACGGATGCCGTGCTCGCCATCGCGGCGATGGGATCGTCCAGATCGCGGACCAGCTCGGCGATCCGCGACTCGGCCTGTTGGTAGAGATCGGTCTTGCTCATCATCGAGGATTCTAGACGGCCTTCAGATGATCCCAGCCCTGCGGCTCCAGAGGGCTCTCACGCCCGCCCTCGATCCAACGAATCGAACGGTCTCGAGTGAGCTCCCCGATGCGGGTGCAGTCGTAGCGGCTGGGCGGTCGGATCGATGCCGGTAGGCTGAACAGGAGGCAGTAGTCTTCACCGCCTGCGAGCATCAACTCTTCAGGCTCCAGTTTCTGCCAAGCACACAGTTCCAGGAAACGCTTCGAAACTGGCAGCCTCTCGGCGTGCAGTCGTGCGCCGACACCACTCTCTTTGCACAAGCGATGCAGATCCAGGGACAGTCCATCGGAGATGTCGATGGCCGCGGCTCTGCGGCGTCGTGCCAGCCACAGACCCAGGTCGATCTGGGGTTCAGGGAACAGATGCCTCCGGATGGCTTGCCTGGCGGAAGTCGTCAGTCCGGTGTGCGAGGTGAGCGCTGCAGGAAGTTGGATGCGGGACTGCCGAAATGAGGCGCCACCGGCCAGTAGATGGCGGCCGAGGGCGGACTCGCCAACCGGGCCACCCAGCCAGAGTCGATCGCCTGGCTGGCCGTTGCTGCGTCGGACCCATCTGCCGCCAGAGGCCTTGCCTCCGACAAGTGTCAACGTTGCCGAAAGAACGGGTCCCCGTGCCAAGTCTCCGCCGGCCAACTCGACGTCAGCCTGTCGGCAGGCCTTCAGCAGAGCCCTGAGGAAGCTCTTGACGTTTTGATCGGCGGGAGAGCTCAGTGCGAGGAACGCGTACCGCGGTACGGCTCCCATGGCGGCCAGGTCGGAGAGGTTCACCGCCAGAAGTCGTCCCGCCACGACTCGCGGGTCGAGATCAGCCGGGAAATGGACGCCGGCGATCTGATGATCCACCGTGATCGCGGACTCGGCTTTCGGCAGCAGGGCCGCGTCGTCGCCGATTCTGTCGCTGCCGTCTCGGCGCAGCTGCTCCCGCAGCCAATCTAGAAGACGGTCCTCTCGGCTCGAGCTCATAGGCCGACGCTCAGGTGGGCAATCCTCAACTCGCCTTGCGGCGAGCTCTCGGCTTCTTCATCAGGGCGATGTCCAACACTTCGCGCATGTCCTCGGCAAAGTGGAACGTCAGACCCTTGCGGTGCTCTGGCTGGACTTCGTGGAGATCTCTCTCGTTGAGTCGGGGCAGCACGATTCTCTTGACGCCTGCCGCCTTGGCCGCCAGGACCTTCTCCTTCAGTCCGCCGATGGGCAGGATGTCGCCTCGCAGCGTGATCTCACCTGTCATGGCGAGTCTTCGGTTGATCGGTCTGCCCAGCAGGACGGAGACGATGGCTGCGGCGATGGTGATGCCGGCCGAAGGACCGTCTTTGGGGATGGAGCCGGCTGGAACGTGAATATGGAAGTCGTGGGTGGTGAAGAAACCGGCCGGCAGGTCAGAGTCGGCACAGTACGAGCGAGAAAAGCTCAAGGCGGCCTGCGCGGACTCCTTCATGACCTCTCCGAGCTGCCCCGTGAGGACCAGTCGACCCTTGCCTGGCAGGGCCACGGTCTCAATGAACAGTAGATCGCCGCCGGCAGCGGTCCACGCCAGGCCCGTTGCGACTCCGACCCGGTTGATGGTCAAGAGCTCTTCGCTGAAGTGCTTGGCGGGACCCAGAAGCTCTTCGACCCGGGCGAGGGATACGGGGGTCTTGCCCTTCTTACCCCCTGCTACCTGCACCGCTACCTTGCGGCAGATCGCCGCCAGCTCTCTCTCGAGATTGCGCAGTCCAGCTTCTTTCGTGTAGTCCTTGACGATCTTGCGGATAGCCGCCGTCGTGAAAGAGATCTGGTTGGACTTCAGCCCGTGCTGCTCGACCTGCTTTGGAATCAGGTGACGCTGGGCAATCTGGAGCTTCTCCTGGCCGGTGTAGCCACTCAGCCGGATGACCTCCATGCGGTCGAGGAAGGCGGGCTGAATCGGCTCGAGGAGGTTGGCGGTGGTGATGAACATGACCCGAGACAGGTCGTAGGCGACGCTCAGATAGTGATCGCGGAAGCTGAAGTTCTGCTCCGGATCCAGGACCTCCAGCAGAGCGGAGGAGGGATCCCCTCGGAAATCCGCTCCCACCTTGTCGATCTCGTCCAGCATGAAGACCGGGTTGCTGGTTCCGGCCTGGTTGATTCCCTGGATGATCCTGCCCGGCATGGCGCCGACGTAGGTTCGCCGATGACCGCGGATCTCGGCCTCGTCGCGCACGCCTCCCAGAGAGATGCGAACAAACTCTCGTCCCAGGGCCCTGGCGATCGAGCGTCCGAGCGAAGTTTTGCCGACTCCAGGCGGTCCGACAAAGCAGAGGATCGGCCCCTTGGTGTCGTCCTTGAGTTTGCGAACCGCAAGGTACTCGAGGATTCTCTCTTTGACCTTCTCCAGATCGTAGTGATCTTCGTCGAGAATCTTGCGGGCGCGTACCAGGTCCAGGAGATCTTCGCTCTGCGTCTCCCACGGAAGCCCCGTCAGCCACTCGAGGTATGTCCGGGTGATGGCGGTCTCGGCGCTGTCGGGATGGCCGCGCTCCAGCCTCTGGATCTGACGTTCGAGCTCCTCGAGAGCCTCCTCGGGGAGTTGCTTCTCTTTGCCGATACGACGGAAATCGGTGATCTCCTCGTCGAGCTCGTCCCCTTCGCCGAGCTCCTGTTGAATCGCCTTGAGCTGCTGCCGCAAGAAGTACTCTCGCTGTCCCTTGTCCATCTCTCCCCGCGCCTGTAGCGAGATCTCCTGCTGCATCTTGAGCAGCTGGATCTCCCTCAGGAGCAGGTCGCTGACCTTGCGCAATCGCTCCAGAGGCGAGATGGTGCGCAGGATTTCCTGTGCATCCTCGGCCTTGAGCTCGAGATTGCCTGCCGCCAGGTCCGCGAGGCGCCCGGGGTCTTCGAGATTGGCCGCGATGATCATCACCTCGGGAGAGATCGTCTTGCCGAGGTTGACGACAGTGTCGAGGCCCTCCTTGACGGTACGGACAAGGGCCTCCACCGCCAGATCCTGGTCACCGAAGAGAGGCTCGTCCAACTGCTCGATCTTGGCCTTGAGATGCGGCTCGGTCTGGCCGATGTGGGCGATTCGGGCGCGACTCAGGCCCTGGACGAGAATGCGGATGCGGCCGTCAGGCAGCTTCAACATGCGCATGATCAGTGCCGCCGTGCCGAACTCGTGCAGATCCTCCTCACCGGGATCCTCGACCGAGGCGTCTTTCTGGGTCACCAGCATGATGATCCGGTTTTCGGCCAGGGCCTGATCGACTGCGAGGACGCTCTTGTCGCGCCCGACGGAGAGGGGCAGGATGATGTAGGGAAAAATCACCGTGTCCTTCAACGGCAGGACGGGCAGGACGTCGGGCAGCTTCATGCTGCCGTCGAGGGTTTCGTCGGTCATTGTGGGTGTCGTGGTCATGGTTCGAGGGCTCTTGATAGTCAACGACGTTGGTCAAGGAGATTCTTGAGCTCCGACATGAAGGCGTCGATGTCTTCGAACTTGCGGTAGACGGAAGCGAAGCGGACGTAGGAGACCTGATCCAGCTCTCGTAGCTGGTCCATGACGAACTGGCCGATCTCCTGCGTCGTGATCTCGTGGTCCTCCCGGTCCTGGAGTTGCTGCTCGACGAGATCGACCATCTCCTCCAACCGCTTGGCTGGTACGGGTCGTTTCTCGCAGGCCTTGTGAAGGCCGGCCAGCAGCTTGGCCCGATCGAATTCGACCCGGCTGCCGTCGCGCTTGATCACCATGTAGGGGATCTCTTCGATCCGCTCGTAGGAGGTGAACCGACGTCCGCATTCCAGGCACTCCCGCCGTCGCCGAATGGTCATGCCGTGGCGATTCTCTCGGGAGTCCACCACCCGATCGTTGTTTTCGGTGCAGAACGGACATCTCATGTGTTGTCGCTTCCAGGGGAGAACCTGGCTCTCGATGTCGCCGGGCTGGTTCGATCAAGACTTGGGGTGGAGGCGAATATTGAGTTGCAGCTGCAAGTCGTCGGACGACTCGGAACGATCCAGGTCCAACTGCACGTTTCGCACCTCTTGAACCAGTCTCTGATCGGCGTCCTCGAGCCTCAAGCTCAGGGTGACTCGGTGAGTTCGTTCGAGATCCGGTTGGTCCAGACGGAGCAATAGATTGCGACTGGTCCGGCCTGTCTCCCGTTTGGCGGCTGGCGGTGTCGGACGTGGCCTGGGAGGAGTAGAAGCCGGAGCAGCTACTGGTGACGGCTTTGGCGCGGTAGCTCTCACTGGCGCCGGACGAGCTTCTGCCGGGCTCGCGGCCGGTGCCGCGCTGGCCGCCGCCTGACTCGCTTGCGGTTGCGGGCTGGCAGCGGGTCTGGCCTGGGGAGGAACGATGGGCGGGGCGCTGGTCGCCGCCTTCTTGGTCGCCGCTGCCGCAGGAACCTTGGGCTGTAGCGGCAGCGGGACTCTCGCCGAGGAAGGCGAACCCTCTTCGAGTTGCTTCTTGAGTGCACCGAGAGTGAGCTTCGAGATGGCTCGCAGGGTCTCGAAGACCCCCATTCCCGTCAGTGCCGCCGCCTCGACTCGCGGCACCTCCCTGCTGTTCAGTGTCTTGTCGAGCTCCTGCACGGTGCAGACGTCCTGAAGGTCCCGTTTGTTGTACTGGAACACCATGGGAACCGTGTCGATGACGATGCCCAGCTCCGCCAGGTTGGTCTTCAGGTTGCTGAGGGACTCGACGTTCGATTGCAGCATGGGGCGTTGAGTATCGGCCACGAAGACGATTCCGTCGACGCCTTTCAATACGAGCTTGCGAGTGGTGTTGTAGAACACCTGCCCGGGCACCGTATAGAGCTGGATCTTGGTCTTGAAGCCGGCGATCGTCCCCACTTCGATCGGCAGCAGATCGAAGAACAGGGTTCGATCCGCTTTGGTCTCCAGAGAGACCATCTCACCCCGTGAGTTCGGCGTCGTATGGCCGTAGATGAACTGTAGATTTGTCGTCTTGCCGCAGAGGCCCGGGCCGTAGTAGACGACCTTGACCGTCATCTGCATGGTGCTGAAGTTGAATGTGGCCATAGCTATAGGGCTCTGCCTCGCGCTGGGCTGGATCTTACCATCAGGTTCCAGGGGTGAAAGTGACCGGTTCCTCTATGGTTTCAGCGCCCGGGCTCGCTCTTCGGATTGGGTGTCGGAATCGCCTTCGTTTGCAGTGAATCGACGGGTCAGGTCGGCGAGACCGAGCACCGCCCGCGTCAGGCTCGGATCGAGCTTTTCGAGGCTCTCGATCTGGCGCTGAAACGTCTCCACGTCGCCTCTCGCCACAGGACCGGTGATGGCGTCGGCGACACGAATCGATCGAGAGGCCTGATCGAGGGCACCTCGGGCCAGGGTGAGATAGCCCTGCATGATCTCGGAGGGTAGTCCCTGTCGGGAGGCCATCTCGAAGGCCGCGGCAAGCAGGGTCACAACGCCACCCGCCGCAATGGATGCCCCCAAGTGGTAGATAGGTCTTGCCTCTGCTGTCACCAGCGCCGGGATTCCGTCCCAGGAAAGGACGATCTTCTCTGCCAGATCCCGCGCCAGCGGGTCGCCGTCGAGGGCGAAGACCATCCCCGCGGCCTGGGCTGGGTCGGTGAGAACTCTCGGAAAGGCCATCAGTGGGTGCAAGGATCCGATGCTGGCCCCGGCGACTTGCAGCGGCGCGAGCACGGAGGCGTCGAGAGCACCGGCGGTGTGCAGGGCCACGTTGGCCTGGGGCCGCTCGGCCAGGACGGTCGCGACAGGGGACAGAGCCGGGTCCGAAACGGCGAGCAATAGAAGGGCCTGTCCCTCTGTTTGGAGCTGATCCACTGTGGTGGGAGTGGCCCCGAGCTGGCGAGCCAGGCTGCCTGTGCGCTCGGGATCGCGGCCGGCAACAGCCACGATCTCGGCTCCCCGGACGGTCAGCCAATGGGCCAGGCTGCATCCCACACGGCCCGGTCCGACCAGGGAGAACCGTAGTGGAACCAGTGACTTCGATGTTGACATCGCTGCGCTACAATAGCCGCGGGTAGAAGCCCAGGCAAGGCCCCCGTGGGAGAATTGCAGATTCTCGCAGGTGTTCCGGCTTGGCTGGGTCCGCTGCCCGTGAAGCAACCGCCCGCGATGCTGCCAGCTGCCTTGACAGAGGCTCGGGACATGGCTAGTTTTCCCGCACGCAGCGCCGATGAGCGATATTGGCTAGCGAATCAGACAGGCAAGAAATGGTAGCCCACAACCGACGAGCCTCTCCCGCCGATCGCGACAGCGAGATTCTGCGGGATGTCATCCATACATTCATCTCGAGTGGCGAGCCTGTCAGCTCGCGGACAGTAGCCAAGCTCGAACACCACGGACTGTCCTCGGCGAGCATCCGCAACGTCATGGCCGACCTCGAGGACCAGGGCTTGCTCGCACAGCCCTACAAGTCCGCGGGCAGGGTGCCCACCGCCTCTGGATATCACTTCTACATCGACGCCCTGATGCCCAGCAAGGCGATCTCCGAGCCGAACCGGCGCCTGATCGAGGGCGAGCTGCAGTCCGTTCTCTCGGACGTCGAGAAGCTGATGGAGGTCGTGACCCACCTGCTGACCCAGCTGTCCAACCAGATCGGCATCGTCGTGACACCGCCGGTCGGTGAGACGGTTCTGAAGGCGATCAGCTTCGTCAAGCTGTCGGGTTGTCGGACCCTCTGCGTCATGGTGTCGGTCGGCGGCCTGGCGGAGAACAGGGTTATCGAGACCCTCCACGAGATGTCCAGAGAAGAGCTCGTGCGGATCTCCAACTACCTGACAGAGAGTTTCAGCGGTCTGACGTTGCGACAGATCCGAGATAAATTGCTCGGCTTGATGGCCCAGGAAAGGGCACAGCTGGACGAGATGCTGGCAGACGCGATGGACCTGGCTCAACAGGCTCTGGGTGCTGACGAGACTCCTGGCCTTCTGGTCGAAGGGACCGAGGTTGTCCTGGGACAGCCCGAGTTGTCCGATCTGCCACGAGTCCGGCGATTGATCGAGACCTTTACGGACAAGGCCGATCTGGTCCGCATGCTGAATCAGTTGATTGGCGGCGAAGGTGTCCGGGTCATCATCGGTGAAGATAGCGACCTGACCTCGGATCTGGATTTCAGTCTTGTGGCAACCACCTACGGCTCCAAAGAGCACGCGCTCGGCAGCCTGGGAGTTTTCGGTCCTTCTCGCATGGACTATCAGAAAGTCGTTCCGTTGGTGAGCTTTCTGGGATTGACCCTGGGACAAACTTTGCATGCGTCGGCGGACGACGAAACAGAGGAGTGAGTCATCGGTATGAATGACGGAGATAGTTCACGCGACATCGATGAGATTGAATCCGGGGAGTTCGAAATCGAACCGGAAGAGCTCGGTGATATCGAAGCTGCGATGCGGGAGGCCCTGAGGGCCGTCGAGAGCTCGACCGCTGAGGAGACAGAGAAGGGGATCGCAGAGATCCCCGGCGAGAGCGTGGTCATTCCGTCTGCCTCCGAGAGCTCCGAAGTTGGCCCGGAGGTCAACCAGCTCCGCGCCGAGGTGGCAGATCTCCGCGACCGGTCGGCGAGAACCCTGGCCGACTTCGACAACTTCCGCAAGCGGGCCGAGAAGGAACGGGATGACGATCGTCGCTTCGCGACCTCCGAGGTGTTTACCCAGCTGCTTCCCGTGATCGACAACCTCGAACGGGCCCTGTCGGCCGAAGGGCCGGAAGAGGACCTCAAGGTCGGGGTCAATCTCATCTTGCGGCAGATCAAGGACCTGCTGGCGAGCTCGGGAGTGGAGCGCGTGGCGGCGATGGGGGAGCTCTTCGATCCCCAGTTCCATGAAGCGGTATCGCGCCACGAAGACCCGAACGTCAAGGAGCCGACCGTCAGTCACGAGCTGCAGTCTGGCTATACCTTGCACGGCCGGCTCTTACGACCTTCGGTCGTCAAGGTGGCGATGCCTGGCTCAGACGACGATTCGGGCTCGAATTGATTTCCTGCCCTATGCTGACAACCGCAGGGAAGGTATGACGTGAGCAAGATCCTCGGAATCGATCTCGGAACGACGAACAGCTGTGTGGCGGTGGTCGATGTGGCCTCACCTCGCGTCATCAGCAATCGCGAGGGCAGTCGGACGACCGCCTCGATCGTCGCTTTCACGGAAGAAGGTGAGCGGCTCGTCGGTCAGATCGCCAAGCGTCAGGCCATCATCAATCCGCGCAATACCGTCTTTTCCGTCAAGCGACTGATCGGGCGCAAATTCAGCGATCCGGAGATCGAAAGAGCCAGAGACGTGCTGCCGTTCCCCCTGGTCGAGGCTGCCAACGGCGATGTCGCGATCGAGGCGCGGGAAAAACAGCACAGTCCCGAGGAGATCTCGGCCTTCATTCTCAGAGAGATCAAGGCGTTCGCTGAGGAAGCGCTCGGCGAGGAGATCACTGAAGCGATCATCACGGTGCCGGCCTACTTCAACGACTCCCAACGTCAGGCCACCCGTGACGCCGGCCGAATTGCTGGTCTCGAGGTCTTGCGGATCATCAACGAGCCGACGGCAGCCGCCCTGGCCTACGGGGTGGACAGGGATCCAGGCGGCAAGACCATTGCCGTCTACGACTTGGGTGGTGGCACTTTCGACATCTCCATTCTCGAGCTGTCGCACGGTGTCTTCGAGGTCAAGGCCACTTCGGGTGATACCTACCTCGGCGGCGAGGACTTTGATCAGCGAGTCATGGATTGGCTCATCTCCGAGTTCCAGGCGGAGACCGGCATCGATCTGAGGGCTGACCGAATGGCTCTGCAGCGACTCAAAGAGGCCGCTGAACGGGCCAAGTGCGAGCTCTCCGCCTCCGAGGAGGTGCCGATCAATCTGCCGTTCATCTCGGCCGATGAGAGCGGCCCCAAGCACCTTGTGAGAACCCTGAAGCGGTCGACCTTCGAGGAGATGGTCGACGATCTGGTCAAGCGCACCGAGGGACCCTTTCTCGAGGCGATCGAAGCCGCGGCCATCCGTCCCGATCAGATCGACGAGGTGCTCCTGGTCGGAGGTCAGACCCGAACTCCGAAGGTGATGCAGGCAGTGGAGAGGGTCTTCGGGCGTCCCCCGAATCGGGAGATCAACCCGGACGAGGTCGTCGCTATCGGCGCCGCGATTCAGGGCGGCATTCTGCGAGGCGATATCAAGGATATCGTCCTCTTGGACGTCACGCCGCTGTCGATCGGTGTCGAGACCCGGGGCGGTCTTTTCACCAAATTGATCGAGCGCAACTCGACGATTCCGACGAAAGCAACGCAGGTCTTCACCACGGTGGTGGACAACCAGGACACGGTCGAGATCCACGTTCTGCAGGGCGAGCGGGAGATCGCTGCCGAGAACAAGTCCCTCGGCAAGTTCGACCTGGTCGGTATTCCACCGGCGCCCCGCGGGGTGCCACAAATCGAGGTCACGTTTTCGATCGATTCCAACGGCATCGTCAGTGTTTCGGCCCGGGATGTGGCTACCAACCGGTCCCAGAGCGTGCAGATCAATCCGGCCGGCGGTTTGACGAAGGAGGAGATCGACCGCCTGATCGGTGAAGCCGAAGAGTACTCCCGCGAGGACAGCGAGCGACGTGAGATTCGTCGACTGAAGAACCGGCTCGAAGGTCTGATCTACACCAACGAGAAGGTCATCGATCAGTTCAAGGATATGGTGGACGGCAACGAGCGGCAGCAGATTCGCGAGATTCTGCTCAAGTCGAGGATGGCCCTGACGAGCGGCGACCGGGCCGACCTCGAGGCGGCGATGTTCGATCTCAACAGTGTCTCGCGTCAGCTCTCGGAGCTCATGCTGCAAGAGGTCGAGGAGCCGGACGCCTCCGAGCCGACCTAGAACGCACCAGGAAATGGCGACAAAACGCGATTACTACGAGGTCCTGGCGATCGGCCGGGAAGCCTCGGAGGCCGAGATCAAGTCCGCCTACCGAAAGCTCGCGGTGCGCTTTCACCCGGACCGGAACCCGGGTGACAAGGAGGCCGAGGAGAAGTTCAAGGAGGCCGCCGAAGCCTATTCGGTCCTGTCGGATTCGAACCAGAGGGCGCGTTACGATCGATTCGGCCACCAAGGGGTCTCCGGACAGGGATTCGGTGGTTTCGACACTTCGACCTTCGGTGATTTCGCCGACATCCTGGGTGATTTCTTCGGCGTCAATTTCGGTGATTTGTTCGCCGGCCAAGGAGGGCGCCGCGGCCGGGGCGAACCGGGCGCAGATCTGCGCTATCAACTGAGCCTTGCCCTCGAAGAGGCCGCCTTTGGAACCGAGCAGGAGCTGAAGATCCCGCGCCTGGAGAGCTGTGAGCAGTGTGAGGGGTCCGGCAGCGGTCCCGATTCGTCGCCGCAAACCTGCTCGACCTGTGGCGGCTATGGGCAGGTCCGAATCAGTCAGGGGTTCTTCACGGTGGCTCGTACCTGCCCGCAGTGCAGGGGAGACGGACGGATCATCACCAATCCGTGCCCAGCCTGTGCCGGAGAGGGCAGGGTCGAGGAGGCGCGCACGATCGAGGTCAAGATCCCGGCAGGAGTGGACACGGGCACACGCCTGCGCCTCACAGGTGAGGGCGAGCACGGTCGTCGGGGAGGGCCGGCAGGCGATCTCTACGTCGATATCTTCGTCGAGGCCCACCCGCAGTTCGAGCGCGAGGGCGCCCATACCATGAGCCGGCTCGATCTGAGTTTCCCGCAAGCGGTTCTCGGTACCGCGGTGGACGTCGAGACCCTGCACGGCGCGGTGCCGCTGGAGGTCCCATCCGGAACACCGGACGGCAAGGAGTTCAAGCTGGCCGGTCAGGGTATCGATCGTCTCGATGGGCGGGGTCGCGGTGATCACTTCGTCCGCGCCCGAGTTGTCGTACCGAAGCCCAGGGAGCTCTCCGAGGAGCAGGTGGAGTTGCTGCGTCGGCTCGCCGAGATCGACGGAGACGAGGTCAAGGGCGAGCGGGGCGTGATCGGGCGGGTTCGAGACCTGTTCGGCTGATTCCGGCAGTCCGGCGTCGCTGACGTCGAGCCCAATGGCCTCGCCGCAGCCGCAGGGGCGAAGAGGATTGCGTGGGGCCTGACTGGTGACAGTGGCTGACTACCTTTGCCTACGATTCACGCTCACAGACGAGTCGGAGGAGCGACTGGTCGCGGAGCTGTGGACGCTCGGTACTCTTGGACTGGAGGCGGTCCCAGCGACCGAGCCCGGTAAGCCTCAGCTTCTGGCCTATTTCGTGCCGCCTCTCTCATCGGAAGTCCAACAGTGCATCGAAAGCTCGGCCGGGTGGCCGGGCGCTCGGCTCGACAAGGTGGAGATGGTTCCTGCTGCAGACTGGCTGGCGGAGTACCGTCGACAGAGCCGTCCGCTAGCGATTGGCCAGCGATTTCTGGTCGATCCGCGGGAGCCCGAAGAGACCTCTACCGAACCCCCTTTTGAACGTGTCCTACTGCAAATCCCGGCCCGCTCGGCTTTTGGAACTGGTAGTCACGAGTCCACTCAATTGGCAGTCGAGCTGATGGAGGGGCGCAGCCTGGAAGGCGCGAGGGTACTCGACGTGGGAACCGGGACAGGGATCCTGGCCTTTGTTGCACTGGTCTTGGGCGCAACGGAGGTCGTTGGAGTGGATATCGATCCGGCCGCTGCCCTGGCGGCCCTCGAGAACTGCCATCTGAATCGGCTGGCCCCTCGTCTTGTGGCTGGAACGGTGGAGTGCCTTCGGTCGACGCAGCAGTTCGACCTGGCGCTGGTCAACGTCTTGCCGGAGAGGATCCGCGATTTTCTCGAATCGATTGTCGCTCTCCTGCCTCCGGAAGGTGAAATGGTCGTTTCAGGTCTGCTAGCGGAGCAACGCGGAGCGTACCTTCGAGAGCTGGCGGACCTGGGGATGGTGGAGAAGCGGTCGCGCCTGGCAGGCGACTGGATGGCATGTTGGATGGAGAAGGCGGCATGACGACAACAGTTCTCCTATCACCCGAGGAATTTGACCAGGCCGAAGTCGTAGAGATCGAGGGCGATCGGTACACGCATCTCTTCAGGGCCCGGCGGCAGAAAGTCGGTGATCTGTTGCGCGTGGTCGATGGTCGCGGTCGAGCGAGGTGGGCGCGAGTGACACGGATCGACCGGCTCGCCGGACATCTGGAACTGGCCGAAGAGGCGCCGGCCAATGAACCGGTGATCTGGCTGGAGCTGCTGGTTGTACCTCCGAAGCCCCAGCGGCTGACCTGGTTGGTCGAGAAGAGTACGGAGATTGGCGTCAGCGCGATTCGTCTCATTCGATCGGGCAGAGGTCCTCGAAGCTGTGGGCCGGGCACTTTGGAGCGGTTGCGGCGAGTCGCGTCGGCCGCCGTGATGCAGTCGCATCGATCGCTGGTGCCGGAGATCTCAGGCGTCCACGACTGGCACGAGTTGGCGGCATTGACCGCCGAGTCCGAGACGACCTGGACCCTGGACCCGGAGGCGGACACCCGGGAGAGGATCAGTGTTTTCGGGTCGGCAAGTTTGCTGGTAGGCCCTGAAGGAGGGTGGGAGGAAAGGGAGATCGAGGACATGAAAGTGCTGGGATGCCTGTCGTTGACCCTGGGGCCCCGTATCCTGCGCACTGAGACCGCCGCGGTGGTCGGCGGCGCCCTCCTGCTGGCTTCTAGCCATCGCACTGGTTAGCCGGCGTGGGCGTAGCTGGGAAGGGTGTAACTGGTTCGATTGACACCCTTCCAGGCGGTCGCTACCCTTTTCCGAAAGAGTTCTCGGCCGATTGCCGCATCTGGAGTCATCGATTCGATACCCAGGCGACTTGAAGGAGCAACACCATGAATCTCAATGATCTGCTCAAGTTCGCGATCGAGCGCGACGCATCCGACCTCCATCTGAAGGTGGGTAGCCACCCGGTGGTTCGGGTCGACGGTGAGCTGCAGCCCCTCACCGAGTTCAAGCGCCTGATGCAGGAAGACACGGTGGCGATGGCGTTCTCGATCATGAACGCGCGGCAGAAACAGCGCTTCAAGGAAGAGTTCGAGATCGATATCGCCTACTCGGTGCCGGGCCTTGGCCGATTCCGCTGCAACGTGTTCCAACAGCGGGGATCCGTCGGCCTGGTCCTGCGTGTCATTCCGGCTCGCATCAAGACGCTTCGGGAGCTGCTGCTGCCGAAGGTGCTCGAGAAGCTCTGCCTCGAGCGGCGCGGCCTGATTCTCTGTACCGGAACCACCGGCTCGGGTAAGTCGACCACGTTGGCTGGCATCATCGACCACATCAACGCCAACCGGCTCGAGCACATCATCACGATCGAGGATCCCATCGAGTTCCTGCACCGGGACAAGAAGTCGATCGTCAATCAACGCGAAGTCGAGGTCGACACGTTGGGCTTCCCACAGGCCATGCGCGTCGCCCTCCGTCAGGACCCAGATGTCATTCTGGTTGGTGAGATGCGCGACTACGAGACCATTGAAACAGCGCTGCTGGCGGCCGAAACCGGGCATCTCGTACTCTCGACGCTGCACACTCTGGACGCTACCGAGACGATCAATCGAATCATCTCCGTGTTCCCACCGCATCAGCAGAAGCAGATTCGGATCCAGCTGGCGCAAGTCCTTCGTGCCGCGATATCCATGCGTCTGGTGCCGCGAGCCGACGGCACGGGCCGAGTCCCGGCGGTCGAAGTGATGATCGCCACGCCGTACATCAGGGAGTGCATCGAGAACAAGGAGCGCACCAAGTACATTCGTGAGCAGATCTCGCTCGGCACCAGTCAGTACGGCATGCAGACCTTCGACCAATCGCTCTACCAGCTGTACAAGTCCGGCCTGATCACGTTGGACGAGGCGCTGCGGCGCTCCACCAACCCGGACGAGTTCAAGCTCAAGGTCCAGGGAGTTCAGTTCACGGCCGACGTCGCCCGCGAGCAGATGGAATCGACGCTCGAGATCGAAGACACTGGAATGATGGCGGCCGAGTCGCCGTTCGAGATCGATCAGACCTGACCCGAGTGATTATTGTTGTTTTCCGAGGTGGGTAACCCTGGCGAGTACACCTGCTGAGAAGTGCCAAGACAAAGCGCTGCGTCTTCTGGCGCAGCGTCCTCATTTCAAGGCCGAGCTGGCGCGCAAGCTGACGGCCCGAAGCTTCAGCGACCAAGAGGTCGAGGAGACCCTGCAGAAGCTCGAGTCCCGTGGTTGGCTCGACGATCGGCGATTCGCCATCGAGATGGCGACAGGACCCTTGGCGCGCAAGGGCTATGGGCCCCGCCGCATCCGTGCAGAGCTGGAGCGCAAGGGCGTGGAGGCGGAGATCGCCGAAGCAGCGGTGGCAGCGGTCTACGGGAGCACGGGCGATGAGCTCGCAGGAGCTAGGCGGGCCCTAGAGAAGCGCTCGAAGGGCTTTGGCGACAGAGCCGCGGCCGGCCGCTACCTCGAGCGCCGCGGCTTCTCGATGGGCGTCATCCTGACGATTCTCGACGAGATCGAAACAGAGGGTTGAGGCGCCCGGCTCTCCGCCGGGCGTTCTTTGAGGGCTTGGGGTTTGAGGCGGCTGTCGCTTGCTCCAGCCGATCCTTGGGGGCTTGGGGTTTGAGACGGCCGATCGAACCAGGGATCTCCCTCGTCTGCGGCCTCACCCGACCATGCCCCTCCGACGAGGGAGACCCATGGCCCGATCTACCACCCTCAAGACACACCAAAATTCCGACTACTTACTCACCCCCTACGCCCTTAAGCCCCTACGCCCCTATAGCCTTGATCGGTGCCAGAGGCCCGTCCGGGTGGTTCGCAGGGGGACGGCGGCGGCTATTCGGACTTTGACGGACGGGCCGCCGCCTCGTCTCGTCATCGCGCCTCATCTCTTGTTTCCTCTTGTGGACCTTGCGCTGCGCTCGGCGAGGCGCCCCCTGTCGAACCACCCGGACGAGCCTCTGTCACCGCCGTGAGAAATCGGTTTGGGCGGGGGGTAGGATCCGGCTCTGTCTAGGTGGGCTCCGACTACGGCAGTGTTACAGTCCCTCAAAGGAAGCCATGTCTCGTTGGGATGAAGGCACGTTGGAACTCGCAGTGGCAGCGGCTGCCCTTGTCGTGGCCTTGGTTGTCGGCATCGGCGTTGCGATCTTCGAGTGACCGTGGAAGGGAATTCTGGCCTCGTTCGCAATTGCCGCTCTCTGGGGTGGGCTCGATCTCTTCCTTTTGTGGCCAGAGGACCGAGACTGAAGAGGCTATGTCGGACGAGAGCCTTGTTCCTACAGAGCGGCCGCGTCATTGGCGCTTACTCGACCGGCTGATCGACGGTGGAGGAGCCGTCATATTCTTCTTGGTCCTGTGGGCGGCGTTCGGTCTGTTTCTCGTCCTCATCCATGGACTGATACCGAGATCATTCAGCGGGTGGCTGCTGTACGTCTTCTTGGCGCCGCTGGTTTGGGTTGCAGGTGAGGCTCTCGTCGAGGGATTCGGCGCGATTCCTCTCATCAAGAGGGCCAGGATCTCGATTGATCAGAAGACTCAGAATCAGACGGTTTCAGGAACTCGGATCGTGTATGTCTTGATCGAGTTCGTTATTTTCCTGGCACTGCTGTTCACCATCATCTGGCTGTTGGGGCTGCTAGGTGTCGTGTTTCGTTGAGCTCTAGTCTTCAGTGTTCGTCCGATCTTCAAAGTGCTGTCGTGTAGAGGCCCGTCCATGGCAGTCCGAGTAGCCGTCGCCGTCCCCCTGCGGGCCACCCCGACCGACCTCCAAGATCTTGTTGTCGTTCCTTCAGGACCCAGGACCCAAGTCCCAGGTCGGGTGGGGGGTAGGGACCTCGATCGTGCTATCGTGACGGCCTTGCGCGGGCGTGAAGGCGCTGCGCTCCGCTACAATCTCCTAACCGACAAGCCCCGCATGACTTTTCAGGTGTTCGCAGTCATGAACAGCAAGCAAATTCGCCAGAGTTTCGTCGACTTCTTCGAGGAGCGAGGTCACAAACACTATCCGAGCGCACCGCTGGTGCCGCACGGTGATCCGACCCTGCTCTTCACCAACGCCGGGATGGTCCCGTTCAAGGACTTCTTCCTCGGGCTCGACAAGCCAGCCAACCAGCGCGCCGTGAGCGTTCAGAAGTGCATGCGGGTCTCCGGCAAGCACAACGATCTCGAGAACGTGGGCCCAAGCCCGCGCCACCACACGTTCTTTGAAATGCTGGGCAATTTCTCCTTCGGCGACTACTTCAAGGACGATGCGATCGACTTCGGATGGGACCTCGTGACCCGGGTCTGGGGAATCCCGACAGAGCACCTGACGGCCACGGTCTACGAGGAGGACGACGAAGCGGCAGAGCTGTGGAGGAAGATCTCCGGCCTGCCCGCGGACCGCATCCTGCGCTGTGGCAAGAAGGACAACTTCTGGGCCATGGGTGAAACGGGACCCTGCGGACCCTGCAGCGAGATCTTCGTCGACACTCGACCGGATCTGCCTCGGATCGACTGGGAAGTGGGCAGCGAGAGCGGGCGTTATCTCGAGATCTGGAACCTGGTCTTCATGCAGTTCGAGCGGGACGAATCGGGGGTCATGAATCCTCTGCCCAAACCCTCGATCGATACCGGCGCCGGCCTGGAGCGCGTCGCGGCCGTCCTGCAAGGGGTCGAGTCCAACTACGACACAGACCTCTTCATGCCGATTCTGCAGGCCACCGCGAGCCTGGCCGCAGGAGAGTACGGTCGAGATCCTGAAGCCGATGTCTCCTATCGCGTCATCGCAGACCACCTTCGCGCCGTGACGTTTCTGCTCGCCGACGGGGTGATTCCGGGCAACGAGGGGCGTGGCTATGTGCTGCGCAGGATTCTGCGACGCGCCGTGCGTCACGGCATGGTTCTGGGTTTCGAGGAACCGTTTCTCAATCGATTGCTGCCTCTCGTGGACGAGGTCATGGGGAACCACTATCCAGAGCTGCAGCGGGCGCAGCAGGCTTCGGTCGCCACCGTCTCGACGGAAGAGGAGAAGTTCCTGTCGACGATCGCGTCGGCGTCCCGGCAGGTTCAGGAGACCATCGATGCCGTGCGCCATGAAGGGGGCTCCGAGCTCCCGGGCGACGCGGTCTTTCGCTTCTACGATACCTACGGACTACCCATCGAGCTGATCCGGGAGATCGCCGAAGAAGAGCAGTTGAAGATCGACGAAGCGGGTTTCAAGGCAGAGCTGGAAGGCCAACGCCGCCGATCCCGCGAGGCCGTCGGTGAGGGACAGGAGCGGATGGCGGCGGTGCGGCAAGCCGTACATGCCGACGAGCAGGCCAAAACTGAATTCGCAGGCTACGACTCTCGACGCATTGAGAAGGCCGGTGTCGTCAGCCTGGCCCGCGAGGCCGACAAGCGCTATGAGCCGGTTGAGAGGCTCGAGAAGGGCGAACGGGGTGTCGCCATCCTCGACCGCACTCCTTTCTATGCCGAGTCGGGGGGGGAGGTGGGCGACCGGGGAAGCTTGCAGTGGGAAGGCGGCGAAGCGCTGGTCCTCGACACGCAGAAAGACCCGGCTGAGGTCTGGGTGCACTTCGTGGAAGTCACGGCGGCAGGCTTGGGACGCGGCGACACGGTCACGGCCGAGGTGGACAGTGCCTGGCGTCTGCCAACGCAACGTAATCACACCGCCACTCATCTGCTTCACCGCGCTCTTCGGCAGGTCTTCGGTGACTCGGTCCACCAGGCCGGCTCGCTGGTGGCTCCTGACCGGCTGCGATTCGACTACACACTTCACCGGGCTCCAACTCCCGACGAAATGCGGCGGGTCGAAGACCTGGTGAATCGATGGATCCTGCAGGCGGAACCGACGGTGATCACACCGGATCGGCCGCAGCAGGAGGCTCTGGATGCAGGTGCCATGGCGCTGTTTGGAGAGAAGTACGGTGAGACCGTCCGGACCGTCGAAGTGCCTGGCCTGGCGCTGGAGGCTGGCGAGGTCGTTGACAGTCTGGAGCTTTGCGGCGGCTGTCACGTCGCCAACACCGGTGAGATCGGTCTTCTGATGATTACCGGAGAGCGTGGAATCGCCTCGGGCGTGCGCAGAATCGAGGCTTTGACCGGTGAAGGTGCCCTCGAGCTGGTACGCAGTCAACGGTCCTCTCTGAGAGACGTAGAAATCGAGCTCGGTGTTCCGGCGGAGCAGGCAGGGGGTGAGATCGCCGAGTGGAGAGAGCAGCGGCGCGAGCTCGAGAAGGAGCTGGCGCGGCTCAGGATGAAGTTGGTGTCCGGCAGCGAGACCGCCCAGGAGCAGGAGGTCGATGGGGTCAAGGTGATGGTGAAGGAAGTTCCTTCCGCCCCTGTCGGCGAGATGAGGAACATGGCCGACATCCTGCGGCAGAAGCTGGGCTCCGGGGTCGTGGTTCTCGGCAGTCGGGAGGAATCCAAAGTCACCCTGATCGTCGCGGTCACGAGTGACCTCGAGGGCCGGGTCCACGCTGGAAATCTGGCCAAGGCCATCGCCGAGATGGTTGGGGGCAATGGCGGAGGCCGGGGGGATTTCGCTCAGGCCGGCGGCAAACACCCGGAAAAGCTGCCAGAGGCCCTGGACGCCGTTGCAGATCTCGTTCGAAATCAGCTCTAGACTCCCGGCTGATTCGAGGCGAGTGAAGCTTCGCATTGAGCCGTCGCGTGTTTCTTTCTAGACTCGGAACTGAATTGGTCCGACTCTGGTGATGGAATGAAAGTCTGTAGCCTCTGGTTGGCGATCGCTTTGGTGTCGTTCCCCGTGGCAGCGGAGGTCAAGCTCAAGGTCCTCGAGGACGGGACCCGGGTGATGTACAACGAAGGCAGGCGGCGGCGCACCTACGGGCCACCACGAGCCGCCGTTTCGAGCTCTTCCGAAGAATTGGAGTCCCTGGTCGCCAAGTACGCTGCGATGCGCTCTCTGGACCCCGACCTGGTCCGAGCTGTCATCCAGGTCGAATCGGGCGGTCAGACGATGGCCCTGTCCAACAAGGGCGCGATGGGGCTTATGCAGCTCATGCCGGGTACCGCTCGTGAGCTGGCGGTGGACGATCCATATGACGCCGAGCAGAACGTCAGCGGTGGGACGCAATACCTGAGCCGAATGCTCGATTTGTTCAACGGCAATCTGGAACTCGCTCTGTCGGGTTACAATGCGGGCCCAGAAGCGGTGAATCGGTACGGTGGAATCCCACCCTACCCAGAGACGCGCTCGTACGTGGAGAAAGTGATACGACTCTATCGGGACGAGCCCGGATTCGCGCTGAGTGGCTCGCCGAGCGTGCGGGTAGGCCGCAAGACCTATTTGAGCCGCGGTCCCGACGGTCGGTATGTAATGACGACGACTCCGGTGGGCGATCGCTGAACCGCCGTCTCCACCAGGGGTTCTCTTTTCCGGGGGGCTGATCCATTCCGATCTCAGACTACCGTCACGCCCTGAATGTACCGAACTTGCTGTCCCTGTTTCGGATTCTCCTCGTGCCGCTTCTGGTGGCCGTGCTGCTCACCAAGTTCGACGGCAAGGAGTTCGTCGGGTTGGCGGTCTTCTGGGTAGCCTCTCTGACGGACTTCCTGGATGGGTTCATCGCCAGGCGCAAGAAGCTGGTCACCAAGCTTGGCAAACTCCTGGACCCAGCGGCCGACAAGATTCTCACCTCGGCGGCATTCATCTCTTTGGTCGAGATGAATCCCGAGTTGACTCCGGCGTGGATGGTCGTCGTGATCATCGCCAGAGAGTTCGCGGTCTCGTCTCTCCGCAGCCTCGCCGCTTCGGAAAACATCGTTCTGGGTGCGATTCAATCGGCCAAGCTCAAGACCGTTATGCAGATCGTCGCCATCTCGTTGCTGATCGTCTACAACCAGCTGGGTGAGTTCGAGCATCTGGCCCCCTTGTCTCTCTGGGCGGCGATGTTGGCGAGTCTCTATTCCGGCGCCGAGTACTTCGTTCGGTTCGCACCAGGTCTATTGAAGCGGGACACTTCTATCGAGGCCTGAGGTCGAGGGTCCGATAGGTCCTCGCTTGCGGCGCTAATCGACCGCCCCCTCTAAGATGGCACGCAGAGCCCTCCAGCGTCTGGCAGTGACGGCGCGACGCCGGTATGGCCTGATCTTCGGGATTACCGGGGTGTTGTTGGTCCTGGCGTTTGTCGCCGGCAGTCGCATTCGGTTCGACACCGACATCCTCAACCTCCTGCCCCAAAAAGCGCCGGAAGTTAAGGTGCTTCGCCAGTCTCTGGAGGAGTTTGGCAGCGTCGACTACCTGGTCCTCGTGGTGCGGGTGCCTCCTGGGTCGGGACTGGCGCCCTACGAGGGGTACACGGATCGGTTGGGCGAGGAGCTCTCGAAGCTCGAGAAGCTGGACAGGGTGGAGTACAGGATCGGGGCGATGACCGAAATGGTCTCGACTTTCATGCCTCAGGCTCTGCTGTTTCTGGACGAGGACGGAAGGCAGGCCCTGGAGGCCAAGCTGAGCGATGAAGCGGTTCGCACCCAGGTCCGGGAGCTCCGGCGTATGGTCCAGACACCACAGGCCCTGGCACTCAAGAACCTCATGCGCCTCGATCCACTGGGGCTGGCGGAGATCTTCCTCGATCGAGTGACCGGGGCCCGAGAGGGGCTGGCCATCGATTGGGCCAGCGGCTATCTGCTGTCCCGCGATCACGAGATGTTTCTGATTCTCGCCAAGCCCAACCGCCCTCCCCAGGATGTGGATTTCTCGCGCCAGCTGCTGGGCGAGGTGCAAGCCCGCATCGACGCGCTGGCGAGCGAATGGCCGGCGATGATGGGCTCGAAGGAGCTGGATGTCCCCGAGGTCTCCATGGGCGGTCGCTATGTGATGGCGTTGGGCGACGACGCCCTGATTCGGCGGGACGTGGTCGTCAACGTGGTGACGTCGATGCTCGGCGTCTTGACGCTGTTCCTGATCGCTTTTCGACGCTTCGGGCCGCTGATCTATGCCTTTCTACCCCTGACCTGCGGCCTGGCCTTGACCTTCGGCTTCGCCGGCCTGACTTACGGCAAGTTGAGCGCCGCGACCAGTGGAGTTGCGGCCCTGCTGATCGGCCTGGGGATCGATTTCGTCATCGTCTCGTACGGCCGGTTCGTCGAGGAGCGTCAGCAAGGGGCTACGCTCGAAGAGGGCCTAGCCAGGATGAGCGGCTCCTCGGGTCGTGCCGTGGTTGTCGGTGCGGTAACAAGCGCGGCGACGTTCTACGCCTTCGGAGTCACAGAGTTCACGGGCCTGTTCCAGATGGGACTGCTGACGGGAACCGGGATTCTGTTTTGCATGGCTGCGGTTCTCTGGCTGCTCCCAGCCATGCTGTCGTGGAGTGAAGACCATCATCGCAAGCGATCTCGGCAGCCACGCCTCTATCTGCACGGCCTCGGTAGCGCTCACGTGATTCGGGCCAGTCTGCGATGGCCCCGGATCGTCCTGGTCGCCGGCGTCGTCGTTACCGTCCTGGCGACCTGGTCTGCCTTGCAGTTGGAGTTCGTCGACAGTGTCCAGTCGATGCGACCCGCCGGCAACGAGGGCTCGATGGTTCGGGACGAGGTCGCGGAGAGGTTCGGTGTCGGCTTCGAGCAGATGATGCTCGTGGTTCACGGCGACTCGATGGAGGAGGTCCTGGACCTGGCCACACAGGCCGCAGACGGTGCCCAGACTCTGGTCAAGGAGGGTTCTCTTTCAGGCTATGACTCGGTCTCCTCTCTGATCCCTCCAGTGCCTCGCCAGCGTGAGAATCTCGCTTGGCTGGCGGAGGCGAGGCAGGGCCCTCTGGACATGCAGAGGATTCGCTCGACCTTCGAGCAGACCGCTGTCGAAGAGGGCTTGCGGGTGGAGCCGTTCGAGCCGGGCCTGGATCTCCTGGACAAGGCGATCGGACGGGATCGACCTGTCGCCATGGACGACTTCGATGAGGTAGGCCAGGCACGTTCGCTTCTCGATCGGTATCTGCACGAGACAGATGAAGGCTGGAAGAGCGTTGTCTACCTGTTCCCGAAGGGGACGCAGTGGCGTCGTGAAGCGCCTCCCGGAGCCATTCAGTTGGCTGATGCGCTCGGCCCCAAGGCCGTGCTGACGGGCGCCAATGTGGTCAGCGCCTTTCTTCGCAAGACCGTTCTGCGCGATGCCGTTGTCGCGGCGGTTTTGGGGTTTCTGGTGGTGGCGTTGCTGCTTTGGCTGGACTACCGACGTGTCTGGGACACGGTGCTGACCCTTGTCCCTCTGCTGGTCGGTCTCGTCTGGATGCTTGGTGGAATGGTCGTGCTGGGCGCCAACATGAACTTCATGAATATCTTCGTCTCGACCATGATCATCGGCATCGGTGTCGACTACGGCATTCACATGGTCCACCGGTATCGGGAGCTGGGTGAGAAATCCGAGGAGGAGCTCGTCGGTGGCCTCGTGGAAACGGGCAAGGCCATCGTCCTCGCCGCCCTCTCGACGACGGTCGGATTTGGCTCCCTGTCCCTGTCTCACTATCCGGGCCTGCAGTCGATGGGCAAGGTGGCGATTCTCGGAGCGCTGTCCACCGCGCTGGTGGCTATCACACTGCTGCCTGCCTATCTGCTCCTACGCTACAGAGGACGGATGAACGCTCAGTCCGGCCAAGCCCCTACGCCCCAGGACCCCTGAGCCCTTTCATTCCTTGGCCCTTGGTGCGTCAGTCTCGGGCCACTTCGCACAATCGAAGGAGGTTGGTACCGGGCTCGTCGCCTTGCAGGTCCCTCATCAAGAGGATGAGTTTGTCGCCCGGTGCTGCCAGGCCAGAAGCCAGGAGACGCTGCTGAACCATCCCGACAATCTCCCCGTGGCTCTGCGCACTGTCGTGGACGATGAAGGGGCGAGTGCCCCAGAGAATCTGGACCCGCCTCGCGACCTCCTGACTCGGGGTGAAGGCGAGGATCGGGGCTTGAGGCCGATACCGGGAAAGCAGCCGAGCGGTAAAGCCGCTCCGCGTGAAGGTGACGATCTGACGAACTCCCAGGTTGGCGGCTGTGAAGACCGCGGCACGGGCGATCGCATCGGCGATCTCGCTGCCCTCGAACGGCCGGCCGGCTCCAGCCAGACTGGCCGCGTGTGCAGCCCTCTCTGCCATCGCATCTGCCGCCACGCCGGATCCGTCGGCGTGAGGTTGGGAGGAATAGGACTCGGCTTCGCAGATGATCCTGGCCATGGTTTCGACGGTCTCGGAGGGAAACTGACCGATCGCTGTCTCGCCGGATAGAAGCATTCCATCCGCCCCGTCGAGGACCGCGTTGGCGACGTCCGAGGTCTCGGCCCGAGTGGGCCGATGGTGCTCGGTCATCGACTCCAGCATCTGGGTGGCAACGACGACCGGCTTGCCGGCTCGGAGACAAGTGTCGATGATCTGCTTCTGCAGGACCGGAACCCTGTGCAGGGGAACTTCAACGCCGAGATCGCCGCGCGCCACCATCACCGCATCTGCCGCATCGACGATGGTCTCCAGGTTGGTAACGCCCCGGGCACGCTCGAGCTTGGCCATAATGGGCAGGTCGCCTCCGAACTCGCGAATCACCTCGCGAATTCGGATCACATCCGCAGCCTGGCCGACATAGCTGGCCGCTAGATAGTCGGCCTGCTCCTCGACAGCAAGGGCTATGTCACTGCGGTCCTTGTCCGAAATCTCGAACGGCAGGTCCGTATCTGGAAGGTTGATGCCCTTCCTGGTCGAGATCGGCCCGGCGATAACGACGATCGCTTCGGCATGGCTCTCCAAAGCAGTGGTGACCTGCATTTCCACGAGGCCCCCGTCGATCAGGAGTCGTTGCGCCGGCTGGAGGTGCCGCAGAAGGTCCGGGTCGCCCAAAGGAATCGCTGAGCCGGTGGCCTCGGGGGCCAGGGTGACGGTCTCTCCCTTCGTCAAGAGGCGAGGGCCATTCGGCATTTCACCGAGTCGATACCTGGGGCCCATGAGATCCAGCAGGATCGGTACGTGGAGACCCTTGGCGGTCGCGACTCGTCGAATCTTCGCGACGCTCTCACGATGCTCTAGCGAGTCGCCGTGCGAGAGATTCAAGCGCACGACGTCGACTCCGGCCTCGAAGAGGCGGCCCAGGGCAGCTTCGTCCGAGCTTGCAGGCCCCAGGGTGGCGATGATCTTGGCTCGTCGGATCATGGCGAAGGAGTATAACTCCCGGGCACAATGCGGCGATGGGCGCCGATTTGCTACGATCGTGCGCCGAGTTGAGTGAGGAAGACGATGTTCGACGGTCTGCAAGGAAAGCTACAGAACACATTTCGCCGTTTGAAGGGCGAGGGTCGGGTCTCCGAAGAGATCCTGCAAGAAGCCTTGCGCGAGATCCGGCTGGCCCTGCTCGAGGCGGATGTTCACTTTCGAGTGGTCAAGGCGTTCGTCGGCAGGCTGCGCGAGCGAGCCATCGATCAGGACGTGCTGGAGAGCCTGACACCCGACCAGCAGGTCATCAAGATCGTCCGCGACGAGCTCATCACACTCCTCGGTGAACCGGGCCGAGATCTCGAGCTGACTGGCAAACCGACGGTCATCCTGCTCTGTGGCCTCCAGGGCTCTGGAAAGACGACCACAGCAGGCAAGCTGGCGCAGCGCCTCAAGAAGAATGGGCGCCATCCACTGCTTGTGGCCGGTGACCTGCAGCGCGCCGCCGCCGTCGAGCAGTTGGCTCAAGTCGGCGGCGGGGTAGGGGTGCCCGTCTTGGAGCCCGAGCCCGGCGAAGATCTCCTGAAGCTGGGACCGCGGGCGATGAAAGAGGCGCGCGAGAGGGGCCACGATGTGGTGCTGATCGACACCGCCGGCCGCTTACACGTCGACGAGGGCCTGATGGAGGAGATCCGCCAGCTGGCGACTGCGGTCGAGCCCACGGAGACTCTCCTGGTCGCCGATGCGATGACTGGGCAAGATGCGGTTCGAAGTGCGGAAGAGTTCGCCCGCGTTCTGCCGTTGACCGGTGTGATTCTGAGCAAGTTGGACGGCGACATGCGGGGCGGGGCCGCGCTCTCCATCCGCAGCGTCGCGAAAGTGCCCATTCGATTCGTCGGCATGGGCGAGAAGCCGGCGGACCTGGAGCTCTTCCGCCCGGAGAGCATGGCCTCCCGGATCCTCGGCATGGGCGATGTGCTGTCGCTGATCGAGAAGGCCGAGGAGGGGCTCGACGCCGCCGAGACCGAGCGCCTGGCTAAGCGGATTGCCAAGCAGGAGTTCACTCTGGAGGATTTGAGGGATCAGCTGCGACAGATGCGGCGTATGGGCCCTTTGAGTCAGATCATGGAAATGCTCCCCAAGGCTGGTCCGTTCAAAGGGCTCGACGCTTCGATGGTCGACGAGAACAGGCTGACACGGGTCGAAGCGATGATCGATTCCATGACGCCGCAGGAGCGCCGGCAGCCGCAGGTCCTCAACGGCAGTCGCAAGCGCCGCATTGCCCGCGGCTCCGGGGTTTCGGTGCAGGAGATCAATCAACTGCTCAAGCAGTATCGCGAGACGCGCAAGATGTTGAAGGGCGTCAAGGGAAAGTGGTTGAAAAAGGCGGCGGGACTGAGATAGGGTGCGACGCGAAGGGAATCCCCCATTTCGGATTTCCTTGGTACAATACAAAATTCGGCCTTAGCCCTGGCGCGCAGGGTGAGTGCGCCTTGTATCTGCGCTGAGCCGAACCGTAATTGATCGGAGGAATGAGATCATGTTGAAGATTCGGCTCCGCCGAATGGGTTCCAGACATCGGCCCTTCTACCGGGTCGTGGTGTCCGATTCGCGGCAGACTCCAACGGCGTCGGCGCTCGACGAGGTCGGCATCTACGACCCGCGCTCCGAGCCGGAGACCATCAAGATCGATGGTGAGCGGGTGGAGCACTGGGTGCAACGTGGTGCCCAGATGAGCCCCACTGTCCAAAAACTGCTACGCCGACAGGCAGCCTCGAGCTCGACCGCGTGAGTGAGTCAGCAGTCCATGAATCGCTGGTTCGGGTCATCGGCCTGATTGTCGATGAGCCAGAGGAGATTGATCTCGAAGAGATCCCCGGTCGGGAATCAACCCTCTTCGAGCTTCAAGTGGCATCCGAGGACCTGGGCAAGGTGATCGGCCGTCAAGGGCGAACGGCTCGGGCCCTACGCTCCCTGTTGGCAGCTCGTGGCTCCCGCGATGGGGAAAGCTATGAGCTGGAAATCATCGAAACCTGAGTCTCCAAGAGAGCTCCCTCCTACCGTAGTCGTGGCTGAGGTACGCCGACCGCACGGTCTGCGGGGTGAAGTAGTGCTGACCCTCTTGAGCGACACTCCTCGAAGGCTCGAGGCGGGTAGCGAGCTGCAGCTGGTATTTCCGAGTGGTGAGCGCCAGCGAGTCGTGATCGACACCTCGAGGCGGCAGAAGGACTCGGTGGTGGTCCGCTTCAATGGCGCGGAGAATCGAGACGATGCGGAGAGCTTCAGAGGAGCCCGCTTGGAGGTTCCGACGGAGAGTGTTCCGCCGTCGCCAGACGGCAGCTACTACTATTTCGAGCTTCTGAGCTGTTCGTGTCACGACGAGAAAGAGGGCCGGCTGGGCGAGGTCGTCGAAATCGTCGAGGACGGCGGAGGTTTGATTCTGAAGGTCGATGATGGCAAGCGCGAATTGATGATTCCTTTTGTTCGCGCCTATATGAAACGGGTGGATACCGAAGCGGGAATCCTCGAGTTCGATCTACCCGAAGGGCTGGTGGAAACGTGCGCATCTCGGTCATAACGATCTTCCCGGAGCTGTTCAGGGAGTTTCTCTCGACCAGCCTGATCGGCCGTGCCATCGCAACCGGGGATATGGAAGTCACCGTGCACAATCTGCGGGACTTCTCCAAGAACAAGCATCAGAGCGTCGACGACGAGCCCTATGGCGGTGGAGGGGGTATGGTGATGATGGCGCCGCCCTGGATCGAAGCTGTCAGGACCGTAGCGAGACCTGAGCCCTCGAGATGCGTTCTCCTATCGCCGCAAGGTCGTCGCCTGACTGATTCTCGGGTTCAGGAGTTGAGTGCCGCCAACGAGCACTTGATTCTGGTTTGCGGTCGCTACGAGGGCATCGACGAGCGGGTGCGAATGACGGTCGTGGATGAGGAGATCTCGGTCGGTGACTTCGTACTTTCGGGTGGAGAGCTGCCTGCAATGGTCTTGATCGAGGCGCTGTCCCGGCAAGTTCCGGGCGTTGTTGGGCAGCCGGAAAGCGTGGAACAGGACAGCTTCAGGCATGGATTGCTGGACTATCCTCACTACACCCGCCCCCAAGTAGTCGAAGGACTCCCGGTTCCAGATGTGCTGATTTCGGGGGATCACGGCGCGATTCGGGCCTGGAGGGGGCGCCAGGCAATAGGCGCCACACTGGAGAAAAGGCCGGATCTGCTGGCCGCAGCGGCGCTCGACGAGGAGCAGCTGGAGTGGCTCGCCCAGATCCAGGGTGACAGTTCGGTGGACAGCCCTGCTGCCGGGGACCTTGTCAGGCGGGCCGAGGACAAAGATAATACGAACTCACCTCGAGAATAGATGACTTTCTGCTAGGTGGAGAGGTTTACGATAGCCATGAAAACGCTACAAGAAGTCGAGAACGAGTATCTCAGGTCGGATTTGCCTGAATTCCGTGCTGGTGACACCCTTCGGGTCCACGTCAAGGTCTCCGAAGGCGACAAGCAGCGCATTCAGGTTTTCCAGGGGGTCGTGATCGCCCGTAGGGGCAACGGCACCGGTGAGTCCTTTACAGTCCGCAAGATGTCGGGCGGCATCGGAGTCGAGCGCGTCTTTCCGATCCATTCGCCGATGCTCGACAAGATCGAGGTGGTGCGGCGAGGCCGCGTGCGGCGTGCCAAGCTCTACTATCTCCGTGGATTGCGAGGCAAGGCGGCGCGAATCGAAGAGCGTCGCGAGGACCGGCCGCCGAAGAAGGCGTCCAAGAGCGCTTCGTAGGCCCTACCGCCGGCTCGAGGGTGGTAAGTTTGGCGTCATTGCTACAGCTCGTATCCGAGGCGTATCGATTGCGCCTGTTGAGTGGAGTGGACGAGCAGTTACGACTGGCGGGGTTTGCGAGAGTGGCGGGGGTGGATGAGGCGGGTCGAGGCTGTCTCGCCGGGCCTGTGGTGGCTGCAGCAGTGGTGCTGGAGCCGGGGCACACGCTACCCGGTGTCGATGACAGCAAAAACTTGAGCGCTCCAGCCAGAGAGAGATTGGCAACGGTTATCAAGGAATCTGCGCTGACCTGGTCGGTAAAGTCGGTATCCCCCGCTGTGATTGACTGCACCAATATTCTCGATGCCACTCGTCGGGCGATGGTGGGGTGTTTGGAGAGCCTGCAGCCCAAGCCTGACTGTGCCGTTATCGACGCTGTCCGACTCTCTTCCTTGGGATTCCCCTGTCTCGGCCTCGTCAGGGCCGATGCTGTCAGCTACACCGTGGCCAGTGCCTCGATACTGGCCAAAGTCGAACGGGACCGGCTGATGCGTGAGCTGGACCAGGTCTATCCTCAATATGGTTTTGCTCGGCACAAGGGCTACGGCGCGGCCGAGCATCGGACCGCTTTGGCCGCATATGGTCCTTCTCCTGAGCACAGGTTGACCTTCCGATCGGTGCTGCCCCGAGTCGACGAGGTGGGTGCCTGATGGCGGCGAGCCGTCAAAAACTGATCAGCAATGCCGAACGGCTGGTGGGTCGGGGAAAGCTGCATGCCGCGATCGACCAGTACCGGAAGCTGCTGGCCCAGAATCCCGACGATACGAGCACCTTGAACCGGGTCGGTGATCTCTATGCCCGGCTCGATCAGGTCGACGAAGCGATCGACCTGTTCAGCAAAGCGGCAGATCACTTCACCCGAGAGGGTTTCTTCCTCAAGGGCATCGCAATCTACAAGAAGATCATTCGCTTGGATCCGGCCCGCATCGAGTCGGGCGCCAAGCTGGCGGACCTTCAGCGTCGCCAGGGTCTGGTCACCGACGCGCGGGTTCAGTACCAGTCGGTCGCCAAACAGTACCTGCAGGGCAGTGACACCGAATCGGCTATCCGCATCTACAAGGACCTGGTCGACCTGGAGCCGGCCAATCCGACCCATCGACTGCACCTGGCCGAGCTGCACCAGCAGACCGACCAATTGCCGGAGGCGATGGCCCAGTTCAGAGAGATCGCCGGGCTGATGCTGGCGCACGGACGCATCGAAGAGGCGACCCAGGTCTGCTTGAAAGCTCTCGAAGTCGCGCCGCAGGAGCTGAGCTTCCTCAACGGCATCTTGCAGGAGTTGCGCGCCGGCGGTCATGCCAAAGAAGCCGACCGCGTGATGGCGATCGCGATCGAGAAGAACCCGGATGCCGAGCTGGTGGTCGAGCAGCTGGTCGCCCCAGAGCCGGTGGTCGAGCTGGAGCCGGAGCCCGAAATCGAAGCGGTCGAAGACGAAGGCACGGAGGAGAGCCTTCTTGACGAGGCTCTGGCAGAGGCCGTCGCCGCAGAAGCTGTCGAGCCTGTCGAGGAAGTTGAGGAGGAGGAGATCGAGTTCGAGATCGATCTCGACGACATCGAAGACCTCGAGGTAGAGGAGCCTCCCAGCAAGGAGACGCTGGTCCGCGCCGAGGCACAGGAAGAAGCTCTCGAGGAGTCGGTCAGGGCCGAACAGGAAAAGAAGTCCGAGCTGTTGATCGAAGCGGACGTCCTGGCTCGGTACGGGATGGAGGACAAGGCGGTCGAAAAGCTCGAGGAGCTCGCCGAGATCGCCGGCGAAGATCCAGAGGTCCACTGTCGGCTCATCACCCTCCACCTGGAGCTCAAAAACACCGATCGGGTTACCAAGCTGGCGAACGAGTTGGCGGGTTTCGAAGCCAATCGGGAGGCCGAGGATGCCTGGGAGTCGATCCAGAAGCTCCTGATCGACGACGGCTTCACGATTCATGAGCGCCAGGTCAACCCACCCGAACCTGTGGCTGTCGAGCCGGAGGAGGTCTCTGAGGCCGAGGTGGTGGTCGAGCCTGCTGTTGTCGAGGAGGATGCGAGTTGGCTCGAGGAAGTGACGCAGGCCGCGGCAGAGGCCGAGGCGGCTGGTGTAGAGCTCTTCGAGCAGGAAGAGGAGTTCTTCGATCTGGCCATGGAGCTGGAGAAGGAGTTGGTGGACGAGGAGGAGCTGGAAGGCGAAGAGCTTCTCGTCGCGCCGGAAGAGCAGAGTCTGGAAGAGATCGTCGAGGGCTTCAAGAAGGGAATGGCTGAGACCCTCTCGGCCGAGGACTACGACACCCACTACAATCTCGGCATCGCCTATCGTGAAATGGGGCTCGTTGATGAAGCGATCGGCGAGTTTCAGTTGGCCGCAAAGGACGCCCGATATCTCGTCGATTGTTGCTCGCTTCTGGCGACCTGCTTTCTCGAGAAGGGTTTTCCCGAGCTGGCGGTCAAATGGTACAAAGAGGGCTTGGACTCGCCGACGATCACCGAGGACGAGACGCTGGGTCTCTGGTACGAGCTCGGCAATCTCTATGTCTTGATCGGCGAAGCGGAACAGGCTCGAGAGCAGTTTGTCGAGATCTACGGCATCAACTCCGGTTATCGCGATGTCGGAAACAGGCTCGAAGAGCTGAGCGAGAACTAGCTCGAGCTTGTCACCCACCTTCGTCGCGAGGCGGCTTCTCATGACGAGTGAACAGAAGATCTATTGGTCGGTCGTGGCGTTGATCGGCGTGTTGGTCGGTGGCTTGATGCTGTCGGGCCCCGTCGAGCAGCAGCTCGCGCCAGAGCCGGTGGCTGCTTGGGTTGCACTGCAGCCGGAGGGCTCGGAGGTCGCCAAGACCGGTCGCATCGAGCTCGCCGCCGGTGCCGAGTTCAAACTGCATGCCGTGCTCCAGGCCACGGACTGGTCTGGCGACACGATCTACTTCACCGAAGCGGATCGACTCGAAATCCAGGGCCAGGAGATCCCAGCGGAAATGATCCGTAGGTGGAGCCGAAACGAAGTGCCCAGGATCCTCTGGTTCACGGTGGAGGGGCTTTCGCCCTTTATCGCCGTGGAAGAGGTTGAGGCACTAGAGGAGTTCCATTTCCGCGAAGTATTCCGCTCGGACTGGCCCCGCGCGTGGTCGGTTCCCGGTTCTTTGCAGCCCAGCGCTGAAAGACAAGAGGTCCGAGAGATGGTAACGGGACTGCCGCGTTTCGGCACGCAGCGTTTTCATGTCCGCATCGAGATGTTCGGACCACAGAGTGCGATTACACCGGAAGTGAGGCTCCGGTCGCCGCAGGCGACCGATTTGCCCGAGAAAGTCGAAGAGTTTCCGACAGCGATAGCATCGCTGCCCGCTGGGCTGGAAGTACCCTCTCAGGTCTTCGGCTTGAGCCAGCTCGAGGTGGCTCCACAGGCTTTCGGTGCGGTGGCCGATCGACTGACCGAGTGGACGCGCCACCGCTTGGCCTTCTCGAAATTGACGGTGATCCGGGAAATGCTGGATCACGCGGGGCTGAGTTACGAGGATCTGGTGTGGACCGACGTCGATCTCGAGGCTGGGCCTGCCTGGGGTCCGAGTGCCGTCGAGCCGGGCGACTTTCTGCGGGTTGGAGAGCGAATCGCCATCCTGGTGGCCGATCGCGGCGAGCCAGGGGTTCTGGACCGGCCCGATCTGTGCTTTGACTTCATCAAGGGTGCGCGAGTCCGGCCTCTCGACGAGATCTTCGTCGGTGAGGGCCTGGTGGAGTGGGCACGGCAAGGGCCGATGCCGGGGTCCCCGGATAGCGGGACGCGAGACGAGCCAGCCCAATGAGCGGCTCTCTGTTCGATCATCTCGAGCCTCCAGAGCCCGATCGTTCGAGCTCGGCTCCTCTGGCAGACCGGATGCGACCTACTTGCCTCGATGAGGTGATCGGTCAGGAAGTCGTCGACGAAGGTGGTTACCTGCGACGAGCCGTGGCCGAGGATCGGGTCCCTTCGCTCATTCTGTGGGGCCCGCCGGGCACGGGCAAGACAACGATCGCCCGTATCCTGGCGCAGGAGATCACCTGCCGATACGTGCCGTTCAGTGCCGTGACCTCTGGAATCAAGCAGGTCAGGGAGGTCATGGTGGAGGCGGCGCGATTGCGGGGCGCTGAGGCCCGGCGAACGCTGCTGTTCGTCGACGAGATTCATCGATTCAATCGGGCTCAGCAGGATGCTTTTCTCCCTTACGTCGAGAGCGGAGACATCCTGCTGATCGGAGCAACTACCGAAAACCCGTCGTTTCACATCAACTCCGCCCTGCTCTCGCGATGCCGACTCGTCGTTCTGCGCCCTTTGAGCGAGGCCGAGCTCGAAAAGGTCGTCGCGCAGGCCTTGACGGATCAGGAGCGGGGCCTTGGCAGCCTGAAGATCGAGCTCGAAGATGACGCCTTGTCGACTCTGGTGCAGATGGCTTCCGGCGATGCCCGACACGTCCTCAATCTCGTGGAGCTGGTTGCCCTCGACGCAGCTGGAGAAGGGGTGCAGCGAGTCGACGCATCCAGAGTGTCGAGGGTGGTGCAGCAAAAGGTCCTGCTGTACGACAAGTCGGGCGAGGAACATTTCAATCTCATCTCCGCGCTGCACAAGTCTCTCCGCGAGAGCGACCCCGATGCGGCCCTGTATTGGCTGGCCCGAATGCTGACCGCGGGCGAGGCCCCTTTGTACATCGCTCGACGCCTGGTCCGGTTTGCGAGTGAGGACGTGGGCCTGGCCGATCCGATTGCGTTGCCCCAGACCCTGGCGGCCTGGGATGCCTACCACCGCCTGGGTTCACCTGAAGGCGAGCTGGCCCTGGCACAGGCAACGCTCTACCTCGCCATGGCTCCGAAGAGCAACTCCGTGTATGCAGCCTACGGCCAGGTTCGACGGGTGGTGGAAGAGGAGCCAGCTGGGCCGGTGCCCGCCGCTCTGCGCAATGCTCCCACGTCGCTCATGAAGGACCTTGGCTACGGAGAAGGCTACGTTTACGCGCCCGCGGTCGACGAGGGAGTGGGTGGGATCGAATGCCTGCCGGAGAACCTCGTGGGCCGCCGCTTCTACAGCCCGCAGGAGCGAGGGTTCGAGCGCGAGCTATCCCAGCGCCTCGAAGAGTTTCGAGCGCTCCGAGAGCGAGTCAGGGACTCTTCTACTTGCCGATGAAAAGCGCGGTGATGTAGGCGCAGTAGCCGACGACCAGGCAGATCGCTTCCGCCCGGCTGAGCTTGGAGCCGGTTCCAAAGCAGCGCCAGACGATCAAGCTGACCAGCATCATCACAATCAGATCGATCCAGATCGGCTCGACGACCATGATGGGTCGAGCCGCGGCGGTCGCACCGAGGATGAAGAGGATGTTGAAGACGTTCGACCCGATGAGGTTGCCGATGACGATGTCGCCTTCTTTTCGGGCTGCGGCCACCAGACTGCTGGCGAGCTCGGGCAGGCTCGTGCCGAAGGCCACTACTGTGAGGCCGATGACTCGCTCACCGACGCCCAGGGCTCGAGCCAATCCAACGGCTCCCTGGATGAGCGCTTGAGCTCCGCCCACCAGCAAAGCGATCCCAGCGACCACCATCAGCAAGCTGATGCCGGCTGATCGCCATTGATCTCCAAAGGCCTCGTCGAACTCGGCGGTGACAGTGGCCGTCTCCGGAGCCTGCTTCCAGAGAAGTCGCACCAGGTAGATCACCAGGATCGCGAGAAGCACGACGCCTTCGATCCGGCTCACTTTGCCGTCCCAAACCAAAGGGAAGACGAGTGCGCTGGTCAACAGCATGAAGGGGACTTCTCGTTGGATGAAGCGGGCCGCGACAGAGAGAGGCCAGATGGCGGCCGTGATCCCGAGCACCAGGGAGAGGTTGGCGATATTCGAGCCGACGATGTTGCCCAGCGCGACGGCGGGGGCTCCTGCGAACACACCGGCCAGACTGGCTGCCAGCTCGGGGCTCGAGGTGCCCATGGAGACAATCGTCAAGCCGATAATCATCGGGCTCAAGCCCAGGCGCCTACCGAGATTGGCAGCGCCTCTGACCAGGCTCTCGCCACCGCCGTAGAGAAGGCCGATACCCAGGATCAGAAATAGGAAATCCATGTGCCCGGTAGCTGGACTACTGTGACGCTTGCTCGATGACGCTGATCACGGCTTCCTTGGTCAGAAGCTCTGAGAAGACATGTGGTTCCTGGTCAGGACGATAGAGGAGATAGAAGGGAATCCCGTAGCGCCCGTGGTCGGCGAGATACTGTGTGATCGTGTCGCTCCGGGTGGTCCAGTCGGCCTTCATGGAGATCACTTCATGGGTCTCGAAGGCTTCGGCCACCTCGGGTGTCTCGAGGACCAGTCGCTCATTGACCTTGCAGGTGAAGCACCAGTCGGCCGTGACGTCGACGAAAACCAGGAGTCCGGCCGAGGCCAGTCGTTCGGCTTCCTGCCGATCGAAGGTCAGCCAATCGATGAGCCCGGCGGAGTCCTCGGCGGTCGAGTGGCTGGCCGCTGCGGGGTCGGCGCCGGCTGCCAGTACCACGGCCAGAACCATCATCGCCGCAATTCCGACTAGAGCCAGCTTCCTTACCCAGCCTCGCGTCGCGGCGCCATGCCTGATCCAGATGAACATGGTCAGCGCGAGAATTGCCAACTCGATGAACGCCAGGCGTTCTCGACTGACCTGAGCGGCGAGCACATAGAGCAGCCAAATCGCCGCCGCGGCGAGGAGAAATCCCATGACCACGCGCAACTTGTCCATCCAGGGCCCGGGTTTGGGCAGGAGCTGTGCTGCCCTCGGAGCGGCGGCCAGGATGAAGTAGGGCAGCGCCATTCCAACAGCGATGGCCGTAAAGACCGCGAAGATCGTCGAGGCCGGTTGGCTCAGGGCAAAGCTCACTGCCGTGCCTAGAAAGGGTGCCGAGCATGGGGTCGCCATGAGAGTGGCGAACAGGCCGGAAACCAAGTGGCCAGCGATGCCCTCCTTGGGTCCGGAATCCGCGACCTGCGCCAACTTCATCGGCAGCACGATCTCGAACACGCCCCACAAGTTCAGGCAGAAGAGGACCACGATCAGGGTCAGGACGACGACGAACGTCGGCTCCTGAAACTGAACTCCCCAGCCGACCGCGGCGCCTGCAGAGCGGGCCAGAATCGCCGCGAGAGCAAGCGCCCAGAACGAGATCAGAATGCCAAGGGCAGTGGCTAGGGAACCGACCACGACTTGCGAACGGCCCTGCCCGGCGCTCTTGACCAGGCCGAAGATCTTGAGCGAGAGCACAGGCAAGACGCAGGGCATGGCGTTGAGGATCAAGCCTCCGACAACGCCCAGTAGCAGTATCAGCGGCAGACTGAGCGGCGCCTTCTTGGCCGCAGTCGGACTCGATTCGGCCTCGCGCTGCTGAAACACCGCCTGGTTCGAAGGTTCTCCGCCAGGTCCGATGGTCAGCTCGAAGGTCTTTGCCGTCGTGACCGGCGGTAGGCAGGAGCGGTCGTCACAAGCCTGGTAGGTGAGCTTCACCTCGACCGGCGCCACCCCCTCGGTCTGCGAACTGGGAACGGTGAAGGTGGCGATCAGGGCCACTTCGTCCTCGTAAACCGAAATCGGCTGGTCGGCGAAGGCGAAGGTCTTCATCTCGCCTCTGGGATAGTCGAGCGCAGCAGCAGGCCAGCCATCAGGCAGTCCGATGGCGATCTTGGTCGGGATCAGGTACTCGAACGTCGGTTGGTTGCTGTTGGTGTGCCAGCCTCTCTCGATGTCCATGACCGCGGCGAGGCTCGCCTCTTCACCGGGCTCGACGGCAGTCCTGCTCGCCACAATCGAAAAGCTGGCCTTGTCCGCTCGTGGTGGACCCTGCCCAACCAGGGCCGAGACGTTGAATACGCCCACCCAGGCCACGCAGAGTAGAACTGCCCATTTCAGGGCTCGGAGGTGGTTCGATCGATCACTCAGACCAGGATCACCTCGCTGGGAGTCGGAATCCACGATTTGGGAGCGGTAGGGAACTCTTGTCATGTGCTGCATGTAGATGGGTCGGTCTCGAGCTCGTTCAGGATCTGCTGGGCCCAGGGGCGCAGCTGGCTAGCTGGATGAGTCAAGAGAAAACGGTGCAGCTCGCTCTTGGCCGCCGGACAGTCACCGCGATCGAGTGAGATCTGCGCCTGGATCAGATCGAGGCGCTCGATCAGGTCTTCGCTGCCGGATACACGACCACGGTTGCGTGCCTCACTTACCTCTTGAAGCGCTTGTTCGAACTGCTCGTCCAGGCGCAGAGCGTCCGCTAATTGGAGGCGAGTCCAGTTGGCCTTGTCTTCGTCGAGCGCTTCGGTTTCCAGCAGTTGTCTGTACAGGCTGCTGGCACGTTTGCCGTCTCCTCTTTGGTGGAACTCCTCTGCGAGAATCGCCAACGCTCCAGGATCATGAGTATCGGAGAAGCGCTCGTAGCCAGCCTCGAGAGCCCGGAACTCTGCGATCTCGCGTTCGATAATCCCGATGAACTGGGCGGTCGGCGAGTAGCCCTCGACCCTGCCGAACTCGACCAGACGGTGATCCAGGATCAGTATTGTGGGCAAGCTGTAAGCCGAGAAGCGCTCCTGGAGCTCGGCCCCTTCAGCGCCGTCTTCGGTGTCGACCCGCAGGAGAATGAACTTCTCGCCATAGCTCTGGAACTCTGCCGATGAGAAGACGTCGCTTTCGAGGCGCTTACACCAGTGGCACCAGTCGGCATAGAGGTCCACCAGGATCAGTCGATTCGAGGCTTGCGCTGCGGTTCTGGCCTCGTCGACCCGCGTCAACCAGTCTGTCGAGGCCTGGGCGCCAGGTCCGATCAGAATCAGGACCGCCAAAGACAGGAGGCGTAGGATGGGCCGTCGTCGACTCATTGTTCGGGGAGGAAGGATCGAGCGCTTCTGTAAGTGCCGTACGGCGCTCGAGACGGGCCGGATCATACCATCCCACTCAAGTCGGAGTGTGCCGGCGCCTGGCTGCTAGGATGCTGTCAGGGTGGTTCATGTTCGAAAATGAGAACAGGAATCTCGTTACCGCTAGTGCTCAACCTGGGCGGACTTGGTGGTATTGGGTCCGGGCTAGAGATGGCTACGGCTCGATTTGGGTCAATGCCATAGTAGCCACCCTCCCTTTTCTGTTGATAGTCGGTGCTGCAACGTCGAGTGCCGCTGGCGCCGGCTGGGTCGACAGCCAGGAGTCCCGCTCCATGCTTGCTGCCCAGGTCGAGGCGCTGGGATTCGAGCCTGGCGAAGTTACGTTTCCCGACAGCCTGACCGAAGAGATGAAGGGCTGGCTCGAAGAAAATGTGAGGAGGGGGCTTTCCGACCGGGAGACGATTGACCGGTTGCTCAGTGCCTTGATCACACCGGACGGCCTGGGCCTTGTCTACATTCCCGGCTACACGGCTACGGCTGAAGAGGTCTTCGAGTCGGGAAAAGCGAACTGTCTGGCTTTCACCCAGCTCCTGGTCGGGATGAGTCGTGAGCTTGGTGTACCCGCCTACTATGTGAACTACGAACTGGCCGAGCAGTTCAGAAGGTCAGGCGATCTGATCGTTGTGTCGGGCCATGTCAGTGCTGGATACGGTAGCGGTGCCGACCGATACCTCTTGGAGTTCGGCGCCGTCGTGAATCTGGATGGAAGGCGGCCCCGTCGCATCAGCGACCTCAATGCGCTGGCTCGCTACTACTCCAATCGGGCGGCCGAGCAACTCCGAGCCGGAGAGGCCGAAGAGGCGCTCAGTTGGGCTGAGGTCTCGACCAGGCTGGACCCTTCGATGGTCGAGGGGTGGAGCAATCTGGGAGTGACCCTGCGGAGATCGGGGCGCGTCGATGAGGCCGAAAGGGCGTACCTCCGAGCGACTGAGATCGACCCCTACTATCACGTGGCCTACCACAACCTGTTCGCGCTGATGCGACTGCGTGGGGACAGAGAGGCGGCACGCGAGATCCTCGACTTGATGGATCGAAGAGACAACAGGAATCCCTTTCTCTACCTGGAGTTGGGAGATCAGAGCCTAGCCTCGCATAGATTGGATGAGGCAGGCCGCTTCTACAAGAGGGCCTCGAAAGTCGGCGAGGAACTGGCAGAGACCTGGGCCGCGCGCGGGGGCTGGGCCCTTGCCAGTGGTAAATCGAGGAAAGCCCGGCGTTGGCTGCAGAGAGCTCAGAGCATTGCGCCAGACGAACCCCGAACGGTCGAGCTCGAGCAACAACTGCTCGAATTTCAGGCCTCGCTCGACATAGAATCGCAGGGCTAGGAATGATTTTCTGCAAGGAGGAGGGAGACCCATGAATTCCAAGAGAACCTCGTCATTGCTGGTTGTGGCGCTGTCCTTTCTGATGACAGTCCCGCTCTGGGCGGGTAACGAAGGGCGACTCGTTGGCAGCATCGTCGATCCCGACGGCAACCCGATCGTCGATGTCCAGATAAAGGTGACGGGCGTGGGCTTCGATGTCACGCAAGAGAGAACTACCAACAAGAAGGGCAAGTTCACGCTGCTGCTCCTGGACGCGACCAAGGACTATCTGCTTCGTATGGAAAAAGACGGTTTTCAGACCATCGAGGAGCCGCTCCGTCTCCCTCTCGGCGACACGATGCGTCGTGAGTGGACGATGGTGCCGGGATCGGGAGGACCGCCGAGCGGGGGGAGCTCGAGCCCCTCTTCGGCTGCTGCCCCTGCCTCTGGTGGCGTCGCCCGAGGACAGGCCGGTAGGCTGTACGAAAAAGGCGCCGAAGCCTATGCGGCAGGTGATCTGGAGACTGCGGCGGCGAACTTCGAGGAGGTCGTAGTTCTGGAGCCCGGGCTGGCAGAGGTGCACATGGCGCTGGCGATGACTTATCTCCGGCAAGAGAACTGGGAAGGGGCCGCTTCCGAAGCGCAGAAGGCCTTGGAGATCAACCCGGACGAAACCATGAACCTCGAGATCCAGTACGACTCGTATCGGGCCCTGGGCGATGTTGAAAACCAATACAGAGTCTTGGATACCCTGGTGGAAAGGAGCCCGGGGCCTGATACGGCCCGACGGGTCTTCAATCGCGGCGTTACAAAGACCGAGGCCCGAGACCTCGAAGGGGCAGCTGCCGACTTCGAGGCTGCCAAGACGATGGCGCCTGAGCTTGTGGCGTCCTATTCGGCCCTCACGCGGGTCTATTTCGACCTGGGCCGGTTCGACGAAAGCGTCGAGAACGGTCGCCGAGCGCTGGAGATCGATCCCAATTACTACGAGGCGATGGGCGTCATGTTCCTGGCTCTGCGCGCTCAGGGCAAGGACGACGAGGCGGAAGCGATGTTCGAAGCCCTGAAGGCAGGCGACCCTCAGTTCATCAGTGGAGTCCTGATGGACCTTGGCGTGTCGTACTTCAACAGCGGGGAGGCTGAACAGGCTCAGGGGATTTTCGAGAAGGTGGTCGATGCCCAGCCCGAAAACGGCCAAGCCCACTACATGCTGAGTCTCTGCTATCTAGGCAAGGGTGACACGGTCAAGGCTAAAGAGCTGTTGGAGCGATTCCTGGAGTTGGCTCCCAATGATCCTGAAGCGGCCACGGCCCGCGAGATGTTGTCAACCCTCTGAGAGCTTCAGGGGCTCGATGCATCGGGGCGTGTCGTTCGCCGGGTTGTTGACGTAGGTGCTGACGGGAAATCCTTGCATGTCCGCGGCGGGATAGGGGTCCCAAAAGGGGCCGAACGCCGAGCTACTGTCGGTTGCGGGGTCGAGCCAGAGCTCGATCTGCCGCGGATTCAAAATGACAGGCATTCGATGGTGAGCGGTAGCCACCAGCTCGTTGGGTTCTGTAGTCAGGATTGAAAATGTCTCGAGGGGTTGGCCGTCGCCTTTTTCCCATCGGTCCCAGAGGCCGGCCATGCCGAAGGGCTGCTGACTTTGTAGTCGAAAGAAGTAGGGTTGCTTGCCACTCCCGGTCTTCTGCCACTCGTAGAAGCCGTCCGTCAGCACAATACACCGGCGCTTCTTGAAGCTGTCACGGAAAGAGGGCTTCTCGGCCACGGTTTCGGCTCTCGCGTTGATCATCCGATTGCCAATCGTCGGGTCTTTGGCCCAGAAGGGAACCAGTCCCCATTTGAGAAGCACGATCTCCCTGTGGGGCGAAGGGTCATCGGCCAGCCGGAGGATCGGTGCTTCTTGGGTCGGAGCGATGTTGAACCGCTGTGACAGCTGAGGCGTTTCCTGAACCTCCATCAGGTCAGCCAGGAGGTCGGATGGGGTAGAGAGGGTATACCTTCCGCACATAGTGATTCCGGGCTCCTGAGCCTATCAACAAACCAGCCAGTGCATAGCGATAGGGGGCTTGCGCGCATGACATATTTGTCTTATGCTATACGCGCATACGATTCTCGCCGGTCGCGCTGAACCACGTTTGACTGGCATGGGGGAATCTCTTAGCTGAAGGCCTCCTCTTTTCGAAGGGGAGGGACATTTGAGGGTTTTCTGACGGGCGAGGGCGGCCATCGCGGTCATCTTTATGGCTTGTCGGGGAAATCGAAAGGGGGACGGATGAGCTTCATGAAATTCATCATGGTCCTGTTCGGCTTCGGGTCGAACGCGGGCGCTCAAATCGATCCGCACGGCTAGGGCATTGGCTGAACCCCCACCTGGGGAGGGGCTTTCGAGCCCAGGACAGTTGGCAGTGAATTACTAGCGTTTTACTGCCTATTGCAGGGTTTCTATAAGCTGGACAAGTTTCCGGCACAGTGTTACTCTGTCTTCGAGTCTTAGGGCTCGAGGATGGAGTTCATGGAAGTATCTACGCTACCTTCGAATGCCGCCATTGAAGGGCTCCTGCAGGAGCTCGAGCCCCGAATCCGCGCGACGTTCGCGCGTTTCCGGATTCCTCCTCAAGATTCGGAAGACCTTTTACAGCAAACATTGCTGGTCTATCTGTACAAATCAGAGAGCGTCGAGAGCCCGGAGAAGTGGTTCATAGGAACCCTCCGCAACCGATGTTTGAGTTACTGGCGAGAGCGGCGACGCAAGCTCTACACCGCTTTGGACGAGGCTTTGCTGGAGAATTTGGCGGCAACCAGGGAAAGCCCGCAGGAGGCTCTCGATCTGCAGCAAGACATGCGATCGCTTCTCACGCAGCTGCCGTCCCGCTGCCGTAACCTCCTCACCCTTCGATACCAGGAGGGCTGCGACGCTCCCGAGGCCGCCCGGCGCCTCGGCTACAAGGCATCAGGAATCTACAAGGTGACTGAGCGCTGCCTGGCCGCCCTGACTCGGAGTATGGTCGCTTGCGGGATCGTCGAGGGAGGCCAAGATGACTGATTGGCATCCTTCCCGGCGACTCGTTTGGAGCGTTCATGAGGGGCAAGTCTTGGGGCTAAGAAGCAAAAGGGATAGTCCGCCATCTGTTGGGAGTTGCCCGAGTGCCAGGATGTTGCCCGAGTCCTTCCCCTTGCGATTCAAAGGCTGGAAGATCGAAGAACCCAAGAGTCCTGACGAGTCGCAAGCTGAGACGAGATTCCAGTTGCGATTCGAGCATGTTTCAAGAGGCTCTTCCCCGAACTCTGGAACTTAGTGGTGCGCTCATCAGCCTTCGAAACGAAACCTGGCTCCGGATGATGCTTGGGAGATCTGGAGCGCACCCATCGGAGCAGCAACTGCTGCTCGTTGATAACTAGCGAGCGATTTCAGGACTTGGAGCCTTTGTGCGATTGCTGGCACGGAGCGCGGTTTCGCCACTGGTCCTCAGGTCCGAAAAGAGGCGCTCGAGCCAACTGAGCTTGGACGTAGCGATCGCAGAGACATCTCGATGAGCGATCTACACTGCCGAGTTGATGAACGACGCAAAGGCCAGAGCTTGGCGCTGCTTCGGCAAATGCCTTCGAATCAAGTCAGATCTGCGGGGCTGGAGGCTTTCGAATCACTCCAACAGCCTTTGAGGGAGCTGGAAAAGGGCACCGGCGATCCGAACTTGAACTAGCAAGATTCTTGGACTTGAAGTCTTCAGGGTGCTCTTTGACTCACCGAGCATCTCGGTTCAGGGAAGGCTTCAAATGCTTCTCGATAAGGCGATTAAGATCTTATCGCCGTCTTGGCGGGGCGCACCGTCGGGGAAGCGCAATGATGCTCGAAAGGATTCAACTGGGTGAGTTCGGGTGATCTTGAGAAGGCTGTGGCGACTTTGCACAGGCCATGGTCTTAGCGAATCAGATACCCCATACGGAAATCAGGCTGCTGCTCGCAGCAAAGCACAACCTTGTCTACTATCTCTACTGCATGCGGTCGATATCATCAAGCGTCTAGCGTTGGTCTCTGAAGCTGCGGGCATTGCACACAGAGCTTGGGAACAGCAGTTGACCTGATGCGGTTCGGAGTGGCTTGAAGGCTAATATCTCTCAGGGGCATGGTGAGCTAGCTCTGCCGAAGCAGCTTTCTGCGAGCTGAGAGTCTTCTTCGTAGAAGCAGAAATGGCTCTCACGATGTAGCTCAAGTCTCTCTGGATCTGGGGACCTTGTTCTTCGTCAGAGAGCCGGATTTCCGCACTGCAGCAGCTAACCACAGAAATCTTGACGCTGTTCATAGGAATCTTCGGGATCGGTCGGCGAAGCGATTGCGGCTCTAGTCCTATTTCAGCAAGCCGTTGAAATGGAGAAAGTGTCGTTCGGGCTGATTCGGGATCTGGCTGTCTACCTGAAGAACGCCCGCAACCACCCACACCTTTCCCTCCAGTCCTAGCAGCCGCACCTAAACCCGTGTTCGACATTCGGACCCGAGCGCCGAATAGGTTCCTTGCGGTGTTCCACTATCTCCAGCAAACCCCACAAGCTGGAATGTTGAAGACCCTCTGTAACGATTCGGTGGTCTTGTAAGACTCACCAGTGAAGGGGAGTGACCGGATCAATAGACTACAAGAGTTCAATGCAGAGTTTTCCCGTAATCAACTCCGGCACGTCGAATCTCCCTGGGCGGCGGGTGGCTGCAAGGTCGTAGGTCTCCGCAAAGGCAACGAAACGGGGAACCGGGCAGTGGAATCAACTGGTCTGGCCAGCCCTCATTTCATGCGACTGGTATTTCGAAGAGCTTGACCCGAATCACGCTGAAGAATGCAACTCCTGATTCGGCTTCGGCCGCCGCAAGGACGAACCTGCCAGTCAAACCTGGAGCTATCGAAGGCCCCGAGGTGATCGAAGCCCTTCTTGCGAAGAACGAGGAGGTCTTCGCACGAGTAGTCCGGGCGCACCACAGCTCGATGGTGCGAGTGGCCATGGTCTATGTGTCGAGTCGGGAGGTAGCCGAGGAAGTCGCACAGGAAGTCTGGACGGCCTTGGTCGAGGGAATTGCGCGGTTCGAGAGCCGGAGTACGCTGAAGACCTGGCTGTTCGGAATTCTGCTCAATCGAGCCAAGACGAGAGGTTTGCGAGAGAGCCGCAGTGTTCCCCTCTCCTCCTTCGAAAGCGAAGAGTCGGGACGCTGCGAGCTCCTCGAAAGGGCCTCGATCTCGGAGGTTCAGAGTCCAGGGAAATCGCCCTGGGTCTGGGGCACCAGCAGCAACATCCCATCACCCGAAGCGACGGTCCTGCGGCGAGAGTTGGAGTCTCGTCGGGCCAAGGCAATCGCGCAGTTGCCGCTTCGGCAACGTGCCGTCATCACCCTCCGGGATGTCGAAGGGTGGTCCTCGAAAGAAGTCTGTAACGCGCTGACGATTCGGTCGACCCATCAACGGGTGCTGCTGCATCGTGCCCGGGTCCAGGTCAGAGCAGCGTTGCGGGACATCAACAAGAGGTCATAGAAGCAATGAAGACTCAAACGTCTGCCACGTGCGTGCAGTTCAGAAACGACGTGACCGAGTATCTCGAAGATGCTCTGGTTCGCCAGGATAGAGAGTCATTCGAGCACCATCGTGATTGGTGCGGCTCTTGTCGAGAATTCTTGTGTGAAATGGTCGACTGCATCGAGGACCTTGGAAGGTTGTGCGTGGACGATCTGACGCCCGAGAGAGAGTCGGAGCTGGTTGCCTTGCTTCATCGAGACCAGCAGACCGAAGAGGAGAGCAGGCGGGCAACAGGAGCATCTCCGGAAGAGATGCTCCAGGAATTGATGGCTCATTCGCCCGAGCAGCGCGTGATCCTGGTCGAAAACAGCGAGCGGTTCAAATCTGTTGAGCTTTGTCAGCTGGCGCTCGACCGGGGATTCGAGATGGGGGCACAAGATCCGAATCCAGTCTCTGAATTGACGATCACCTTGCAGTCGCCATTGCTGACTCTCTTAAGGAAGTGACTTATTCTCTAGTGAGCTCGTTCGTGATCTCGGGCCAAAGCCTATGCATTCTTGGGAAATGCATGTCGAATCGGTTCGGATCTGCCAGGCTCGCAGCGCCCTTGGATAGCAAGCGAACTGGCCGCTGATGGGACTAGCACCCTCACGGATGAGGCCACGTCACTTGCGACCTTGCAGCGCTCTCCTGTCGGAGAAGAGACAGTTTCGTGCGCGTTGCCGATGCCTTGATCGGGCCATTGAGCGGTCTACTCGAAGGTCAGGAATCATCTGGAGGGCCGAACATCATTGTCGATGGCCGATGTCTTGACTTACCAAAGGAAAGTCTGAATCGGCGGTCGAGGCCCTAGAAAGAGTATAGCTCTGGTGAGATGATGAAGCTTGGCATACCTCGTTTGCTCTTGCGGTAAATCACAATCTGTCATTTATCTGATCGCATGTGGTCGATCTCAGGAAGCATAGCCAGCCTTTCCCCAGCGATCAGGAGATCCACACAAAGCATAAGCAACGCCGTCGATCTGACGCGTTTCAAGTGGTTGGAAGGGCAGATTGCGGTCGATTCCGAACAGTTGATCGATGCGGAGGAGGCTTTTCTCGAAGTCAAACGGTTCTTCGTCGACAAGGGAATGGCTCACGATGTAGCCCTCGTCTCTCTCGACTTGGCTCTCGTTTATCTGCGCCAGGGCCGCCTCGGCGAGTTGAAAGCTCTCGCATCGGAAATGTTGACGATCTTCAGTTCGCTGAAGATCCATCAAGAGACTCTGGCTGCCCTGGCTTTCTGCCGCAAGGCGTTGGAGGTCGAGAAGATGACAGTGGCCTTCGTCAACGAGTTGGGAACTCGCTTGGAAACAGCCAGAGAGCGGGCCAGGTTCGGCGTCGGCCTCAGCGTCGCCGAATAGTCCTGCTCACAGTCTCTCGTGGACAACCTCGAGAATCGCTGATTCGAGCGTCGCAGCCTGCTCATCGAGAGCCTTCCCTCGAGCCAGAAGATCCGCGACGGCGACTTTGTCTTCGAGGTCGCCAGAGTTGATCTGCATGTTCATGTAGGCGCCGCGAGCCGCAGCCCGCGCACAGAGGGCTCCGACTCCGGCATCGGAGACCGATGCGGGATTTCCCTCCCTCGCCATTGCTTCGAGGACTTTCATGGACTCGAGCGATGCCTGCATGACCTGGAAAGGTATCTCGATCGCATGTCTCGTGGCCTGCTGGACGGCCTGGTGACGCTCAGCCCTTTCGCTTTCGGAGGATTGGGGCAGGCGCAAGGCGGTGAGAATTCCGTCGAAGGCGGCGGTGTCCTCGTCCACGAGCCTTAGAAGCTCCTCGTAAAGAGCCTTGCCTTGCTCGGCCCAATCGGAGAATTCCTCCCAACGCTCGTCCCAGCCTCGCTTGTGGGCAGAGAGATTGGCGACCATCGTTCCCAGCGCAGAGCCGAGCGCACCTATGGCGGCCGACACCGAGCCTCCACCTGGAGCCGGTGATTCCGACGCCGTGGACTCGACGAAAGCCGTCAGGGACTGATCCACGAGTCGCGGCCTGGCAGGGACCTGGGCCGCGAGATTGAATTCGATGATCTTGTCCGCGGGCTCGAAGGGCTTGAGATCGTCCAGCCCCAGAGACTTGACGGCGATCTTGATGATCTCGTGATCGGGTACGCCAAGCGAGCGACCCTGCTTGCGCAGGTAGTGACGACCGGCTTCCAGAATCGCTTCGAGGGGCACGAGGCCGACCAATTCGGAACCGGTAACCCGCATCCCTCGCGCCGCCGCCTTCTCACAGACCTCGTCGAATGCCCTATGCAGTGAGGTTTGTGTCAGGTCCGTCAGGTTCATGGAGATTTGCGCGATGCCGTACTCCTCGATGAACCAACCAATGGCCTTGACCGCCTCGAGAGTGCCCGGAATGTAGACCGGTTCGCCCTGGTCGTCGCGCACGATGGTGCCTGTGAGTGGGTCGCCTGTCCGTTGGATTCGGCCCTTTTCTCGGACATCGAAGGCCACAGCATTGGCCCTTCGCGTTGAGGTCGTATTCAGGTTGACGTTGTAGGCAATCAGAAACTCTCTCGCCCCGACTGCCGTGGCTCCTGACTGCAGGTTGACCTTGGCTGGTCCGTAGTCTGGCTGCCACTCTGGCTTGGCGAGCTTCTCCTTGAGTCCTTCGTATTCCCCGGCTCTTACATTGGCCAGATTCTGGCGATCATCGGAGGTCGCAGCGTGCTCGTAGCAGAACACAGTGAGGCCGACTTCACGCCCGAGTCGTTCGGCCAACTGGTGAGCATAGGAGGCGGTCTCCTCGATCGAGATTCCCGAGACCGGAACCAGCGGGCAGACGTCCATGGCTCCGAACCGAGGGTGCTCGCCCAGGTGCTGCCGCATGTCGATCAACTCGGCCGCCTTCTGGGCTGCTCGCACAGCGGCCTCGACTACGTTCTCTGGGGCTCCAGCAAACGTCACCACGGTGCGGTTGGTCGCCAGGCCGGGATCCACATCCAGCAGAGCGACACCATCGACGCTCTCGATCGCGTCCGTGATCTCCCGGATCACGGTCATGTCGCGGCCTTCACTGAAGTTGGGAACACATTCGATGATCTGAGACATTCTGAGCTCCTCGTTGCAAGGCCAGCGAAGTGATCGTAGCAGGCTATTCATCGATCTTGCTTGGTTGGAAAACGGATTGGCGTCGGTAGGGATCCAGTGGCCCTCGAGCCACCTGCGGTAGTGCCCGAGGAGGCTATTTCCAGACCTATGGATAGAATAGGGCGCTCTGACCCCCCCTTGATCGGACATGTCGTTGAAGCCGCCACAAACATTGCACTTGACCCCGGGCAAACGGGTCCTGTTCTTGACCAAGGATCCGGAGCTGATTCGCCGCCAGCTCGCCGGCGAGCTCGATCTCAAGATGGAGGATCTGACAGTCGACGATCTCCTGGACGACATCAATACCGATGTCATGACTCCGGCCTGGGTGTGCTTCAACCACCGACCGGAGGATCTGGCGCGTGAGGCCTACGCCGGCCTGATCGTCGATGGCGAGAGGCTCTTCGAACGAGACGCACTCTACGGCGGTGACTTCGAGGTCATCGTTTCCGGCCACCGGAAGGGAGTCGGAAGCTCCCGAGAGACCGCCGTTCAAGCGGAAAAATGGTCCGGAATCAAGATCGCCGTCGCGGCCTCCTTTGCGCCGATTCATGCCGCCAACAACATCAATCAGGGCGTGCTGATGACCGACCACGAGACGCTCCAACGGCTGCAGGCCGGCGATGGCGTGCCCTTGGAGGAGTTCTACAGAGAGTACGATCCGATTACCCAGCTCATCGTGCGGCATGGGGGGTTGTTCCCACTTGCCAAGTCTGTCGCCCGGAAGGAGATCGAGTGGCCGGCCAATAACACGGAAAGCCGGCCGATGACCATGGCGGAGAAGGTTCTGGCTCGTCACGCTCTGGGTGCTCGAGATCGATGCGTCAAGCCGGGCGACAGCCTCGTGGTCGAAGTCGATGGTGGTTACTCCCACGAGTTCACAACGGCTCAGGTTCAGTATTTCCTCGAGCAGGAGCACGGTACCGACTACCGCATCGAGGCTGCGGGGCGCTTCGCGGTTTTCGAGGACCACCTGATCTACGCGGACGAAGTGCCCAGGATGCGTCCCTTCATGGACAAGATCGAGCGACTACGAGAGCTCCAGGTGGAGTTCCAAAGGCACACCGGAGTCCAGGACTTCTCAGCCAAGGACGGTGTCTCACCGGGGATCTGCCATGAGGTGGCGCGCGAGGTCCTGATCTCGCCAGGCGACTTCATCCAAGCCACGGACAGTCACACCTGTATGGGGGGCTGTAACAACGCTCTCGCCTGGGGTGTGGGCGCCACTGAATACGCCAATCTCATTCATTCGGGATTCACGACGGTCGAGGTGCCCGAGTCGATTCGATTCGAATTGGTAGGGCGCCTCCCAGAGGGCGTAACAGCCAAGGACCTCATGCTGTTCATTCTGCTCGAGTTCGCTCGGCCTCAGATGACGCTGAACCGGGTCATGGAGTTCACCGGGCCCGGTATCGCCAGTCTTTCCATGGACGAAAGAGCCACACTCACCAATATGGCGACGGAGTGCTCCGCACGTGGCGCCATTGTGGAGGCGGATGAAGAAACCTACCGCTGGATCGAGCAGCGGCGACCAGAAATCGACGGGGTCGAGCTTCGGCAGCGGGCGGTTGAGGCCGACCCAGAAGCGCATTACGACGGCGGAGTTCACACCATCGATCTGGCTTCAATCCAGCCGATGGTGGCGCATCCTGGAGACCCGGACCACGGCGTTCCCTCCGATCCCACGAATGGGGCCCTGGTCGAAGAGGTCGACGAAGTCGCCATCGACATCGCCTACGGGGGCAGCTGCACGGCGGGCAAGATCGACGACCTGATTTTCTACCACCAGGTGGTCGCGGAAGCCGTGGAGGCCGGTCTCACGGTCGCCCGCGGCGTAGTCTTTCTGATTCAGGTGGGCTCGAAATCGGTCGAGAAGTACTGCCGGGAGAACGGCTTTATGGAGACGTTCGCCAAGGCAGGAGTCACGGTCATCCAGCCCGGATGCGGAGCTTGTATCGGGTGCGGGCCTGGCGTCTCGGAGAATGACGATCAGGTCACTGTTTCCGCGATCAACCGCAACTACAAGGGCCGCTCAGGCCCCGGCAAGCTCTATTTGGCCTCACCTTTGACTGTTGCTGCTTCCGCCTTCACGGGTCGAATCACAGCGTATCGACCGGGGATGTTCCTGCAAGAGCAGCCTCAGACCATCTAGTCCGGCCAGCTTGGATCGGCCTTTCACCCCATGAGCGAAACAACGATGACACCCACGAAAATTGGTATTGCCCATAGTCCAGATTCCGACGACGCCTTCATGTTCTATGCTCTAACCCAGGGCATTCTCGACTCCTCTGGGTTGGAGATCGAGCATGTCCTGAACGATATCGAGAGCCTGAACCAGGCTGCTTTCGAAGGCACTTACGAGATCACAGCGCTGTCGATCCACGGTTACGCCTACCTTGCAGATCGCTACATCCTGATGCCCTCGGGTGCCAGCTTTGGCGACGGCTACGGGCCGGTAGTGGTGGCAAAAGAAAAGATGAGCCGGGAGGACCTGGTGGGAGAGACGGTCGCGATTCCCGGCGATCTGACGTCAGCCAATCTGGCATTGCAGCTTTGGCAGCCGGAGTTGGACACGACAGTCGTGGCTTTCGATCAGATTCTGGATGCGGTGAGCAATGGCGACGCTGTGGCGGGGGTAGTCATCCACGAAGGCCAGCTGACCTATTCGGACATGGGGCTCGAGTCCGTCGTCGATCTGGGGGCCTGGTGGAAGGAAGAGACAGGTGGCCCCTTGCCTCTGGGCGGCAATGGGATTCGCAAAGATCTTCATCCTGACTTGATTCGTCGGTTGTCGGAGCTCCTTTCCGACAGCATCAACTATGCTCTCGATCATCGAGAAGAAGCGATGGGGTTCGCGACTCGATATGCGCGGGGCCTCGAAGATGATCCAGTTCGGTCGGACCGGTTCGTCTCGATGTACGTGAACGATTGGACTCGCGACTATGGGGAGGCTGGAAGGCGCGCCGTCCAGCTGCTTCTCGATAAGGGCCACGAGGCCGGCATCCTGCCGGAGCCGGTGAATGCCGAGTTCGTCGATCTCGGCTAGGTCTGGTCGGGCAAATGAAACGGATGAGGCAGGAAGTCTGCCAGTTGAGACTCCAGTCGCTCACCCTTCAGGTTGAGAAGCAGGATAGGCAGCTGGGCGTCGCCGAACTCTGCCAGCACCTGAAGGCAGAGTCCGCATGGCGGGGAGGGGGGGCTGGTGGCCGTCACCACGACGACACCTTCGACCCTGGTCTCCCCAGCGGCGATCGCAGAGCCAACAGCAAATCGCTCGGCGCAGATCGTGGCCCCATAGCTCCGATTCTCTACGTTGCAGCCACTGAAGATCCGTCCGCTCTGAGTCTGCACGGCAGCTCCCACCTTGAATTCGCTGAACGGTGCGTAGGCGTTTCTTCTGACGGCTTCGGCTGCGTCGATGAGAGGGCTCCAATCCATGGCGGAAATCTACCATGACCACTCGACCCCTGTGCTAAACTCAAAGTTCGCTCGTCGCCCGGCGTGCGACCCAAAATGTGACTCTGAACAGATAGGAGAATCCTCGGCGTGAGCACTAGCTTTCGAAAGGTGTCGCCGCCCTCTGATGGGCAAGAAATTGAATGGCAAGATGGCAATCTCGATGTCCCTGATCGCCCGATTGTTCCCTACATTGAAGGGGATGGCATCGGACCGGACATCTGGCGTGCCACACAGTTCGTCTTGGACAGTGCCGTAGAGAAGACCTATGGTGGTTCCAAATCCATTGCTTGGATGGAGATTTTCGCCGGCGAGAAGGCCAAGGAGCACTACGACGAGTGGTTGCCCCAGGATACGGTGGATGCCGTGCGCCATTTTCGGGTTGCCATCAAGGGCCCCTTGACGACACCGGTCGGGGGCGGCTTCCGCAGCCTCAATGTGACGCTTCGACAGACGCTGGATCTCTATGCCTGCGTGCGGCCGGTGCGCTACTTCGAGGGCGTTCCTTCGCCAGTCAAGGAGCCCGGCAAGGTCGACATGGTGATCTTTCGCGAGAACACCGAGGACGTCTACTGCGGCATCGAATGGGAGGAAGGCTCCGGCGGGGCCAAGGAGTTGATCGGCTTCATGCGGGACAAGCTCGGGAAGCGCGTCCGGGAAGACAGTGGTATTGGCATCAAGCCGGTGTCGATTACGGGCAGCAAGAGGCTCGTACGCAAGGCTCTCGAGTACGCGGTTCGTGAGGGCAGAACCGATGTGACCCTGGTCCACAAAGGCAACATCATGAAGTACACCGAGGGGGCGTTCAAGGAGTGGGGCTATCAGGTTGCCCAGGACGAGTTCGGTGAGCAGACCATTACCGAGCAGGCCCTTTGGGACGAATTGGACGGCCAGTTGCCAGAGGGCAAGATCCTGGTGAAAGACCGAATTGCCGACGCCATGTTTCAGCAGATACTGCTGCGGCCGAGCGAGTATCAGATTCTCGCCACCACCAACTTGAACGGGGACTATCTGTCCGATGCTCTAGCAGCGCAGGTCGGTGGCCTCGGAATGGCACCTGGGAGCAACGAGGGCGATGGCCTGGCTCTATTCGAAGCGACGCATGGAACGGCTCCCAAGTACACCAACCTGGACAAGGTCAACCCCGGCTCTCTCATCCTTTCGGGTGTCATGATGCTGCAGTGGTTGGGTTGGCAGGAGGCGGCATCGAGGGTGGTGGCAGCTTTGGAAAAGACCATCGGCCAGAAGCGAGTAACCTACGATCTGGAGCGGCAAATGGAAGGTGCGACGCTGCTCAAGACCTCCGAGTTCGGGCAGGCAATTGTAGAAAACCTCTAGGCGATGCCTCGATCGGGCGTTCGAGGGCGAGCCCGGCAAGGATGCAACCTTCGAAGCGGGGTTCCGTACGGAGCCTTGAAGGGGCTCGATCGGGCCCTGGGGAATTGCTTGCTATCGGCGGAGAGATTGTGAAGAAAGCCACCTCAGCACTAGCCTGGATCGCCACTGGCGTGATCGCGGCGCTCGTGGTGGCCTGGGCATTTCCGCGCGCCTACCCACTTTTTCCTCGAGATTGGGACATCTCCAAACGGGAAGCGCAAGCCTTGGCTCTCGAACGGATGCGGGATCTTGGTGAGCTGCCTCCCAAGCCGTACGTGGTGACGCAGCAGGAGGAGGCTCCAGCGTTGGAGCACCGTCTCCAACAGTCCCTCCTGTCGGGCCAGGTCAGTGACCTGGAGGACAGTCGCTTGACTCAGGGGCTGAGGACCTGGCAGGTCACCGTTTACGAGCCTGGAGCGACTCCCTTCGAGTGGAGCTACCGGGCCCGAGTAACGCCTCACGGTGAGGTTACCGAGTTGATGCTCCGGGTTCCCCCCGATGAAGAGGGAGGGGAGATCGACGAATCAGCGGCTCGTGCCGAAGCGGATCTCTTCCTTGGCGAGCAGGGTTTCGATCTGGAGACGTTCCAGGAGCCCGAGATCCGGAAGCGCCAGCTCCAGTCCAGGGCCGACCTGACTCTGCGCTATCGGGACACTGAGACTCTGCTGGGCGAAGACCACCCGTACGGTGTCGAAGTCACGTTCGCTGGCGATCGACTGGCTGGATATGCGGGGTTCTTCGAAGACCCGGACCTGGCCAGTATTCGAAGTAGCTTCCAGACGATCCAGCTTCTTGGGCAGCTCAAGGTCTTCTTGCCGCTGCTGCTCTTGCCACTGGTGGCGATACCGTTTGTTCGGCGCTACCACGAAGGTGAGGTCGGAATTCGGCGCGGCATCCAAATTTCCCTCGTCATCGTCGTGGCTGGAGCCGTGACCCTGCTTTTCAGCGGCGGCGCGGCCTCGGCTGGCTGGTCGATGGGTGTTCTAACTCGTCGTCAGATGAGCTGGGTCGTCGGCTTTCAGATGCTGATGCTCTTCTTCTTTCCGATGGGAGTGATGTCGTTTCTCAGTTGGTCGGTGGGCGAGTCCCTATGCCGAGAGCGTTGGGGAAAGAAGTTGGCCGCCTTCGATTCCCTGTTCAAGGGGGACTGGAGAAACGCGACCTTTGCGCGAGCCTCGTTGCAGGGACTGGTGGCTGGTCTGGTCATTGCTGCCATCGAGTGGTCGCTCATGGTCCTGTTTCGACAGTACGGGATCTTCGCCTATGCGTCCTTTTCGATCGGACCCTGGTGGGAGAGTGCCGGATGGTTCAGCGTTCCGCTGTTCGCCTTCGGTTTGGCCTACGCTCTCTACACGGGCCTCTTTGGGAGACTGTTTCTGGTCTCCTACGGCAACCGCCACCTGGGTCGATGGCTGGGCATCGCCATCGCGGTGATCGCGGCCGCCATCCTGTTCTTCTCCGGCACCTATGTCTACCCATTCAGCTGGAACTATCTGCTTTGGCTGCTACCTCCAGCTGCGTTCGTGTTCCTGTTTCTGAGATTCGGACTTTTTACCTCGATCCTCGCCTATATGACGCTCTTCGTGGTCAGCGGAGCGGTTCCGTTCCTGGGTGCCAACGATGCGTCCGTTCAGCTTCACGCCTCCCTGGCTCTCCTGGGTGTGGCGCTGCCATTGATCGCCAGCGCAAGGTACCTGCTGAGCGACAGGGAGTTCACCTACCGATACGAGGATATTCCGCCCCACGTCAGGCGCATTGCCGATCGGGAGCGCCAGCGAGTCGAGCTCGAGACCGCCCGCGGAATCCAGGCGTCGATCCTTCCTGAGCTGCCGCCGCAGCTCAACGGTGTGAAGTTGAGCCACAAGTATCTTCCGGCCACCGAGGTCGGTGGCGATTTCTACGATGTTCTGGCTCTGGAGGACGGTAGGTTGGCCGTCGCCGTTGGCGATGTGGCCGGCCACGGCGTCTCCAGTGGGCTAGTCATGTCGATGGCCAAGTCCGCGCTGGCCGTGCAAGTGACCTTCGACCCCGATGTCGAGAAGGTCTTCTGCACTCTCAATCGCATGGTTTTTCAGAGCGCACGCAAGCGGCTCCTGGCTACCCTCTGCTACGCATTGATCGATCCGGAGCGGCGCGAGATGTTCTACGCCAGTGCCGGCCACCTGTTTCCCTATCAGATCACCAAGCAGGGAGGGGTTCATGCCCTCGAGTCCGTTTCCTATCCATTGGGCGTGCGTGGCGAGCTCGATGTCCGGGTGCGCTCAGCAAAGCTCAATTCTGGAGACGCCCTCTTTCTGTTCAGTGACGGCGTCGTCGAAGCGCGAGCCGAAGGCAGCGAAGATCTCTTTGGTTTCGAGCGCCTCGAAGAGTGCCTCGGTAGTCTGGCGGGGCAGAGCGTCGAAGCAATTCGCGACGGTGTCTTGAACGACCTCGAGACGTTTACCCGCAACTCGCCGCGCGAAGACGATCTGACGGTGCTGGTGCTCGAAATTCCCTGATCGCTACTCTTCGTCTGGCTAGACACCTGCGGCGGGAATTCCCTCTCCGCCCGTTCCGGACTATACTGTTTGTCCCGAGTTCTTCGGGCATGGACAACACCAAAATAGGAGATTGGTTTTGAAGATCCACGAATTCCAGGCCAAGGAGATCTTGCGCCGCTTTGGAGTCGCGACACCGCGGGGACAGGTGGTCGATTCTGCGGCTGAGGCGGCGGAAGTCTGTCGAGAGATGGGCGGGCGGTGTGTCGTCAAGGCTCAAATTCATGCCGGTGGGCGTGGCAAAGGGGGTGGAGTGAAGCTGGCCGGCTCACCCGAAGAGGCAGAGGCGACCGCGGCCTCGATTCTGGGTATGCAGCTGGTGACTCCGCAGACCGGGCCCGAAGGACAAACGGTCCGCAAGGTGCTGATCGAAGAGGCTCTGAATATCGCTTCAGAGCTCTATCTGAGCGTCACTCTCGACCGAGCTACGGGCAAGCCGGTGTTGATGGCCTCTGCATCGGGCGGCATGGACATCGAGGAGGTTGCGGCCGAGAATCCCGAGGCCATCGTTCGAGAAGCTATCGATCCCCAGCTCGGCATGCTGCCATTTCAGGCGAGATCGGTGGTCAAGAAGCTGGGGCTCGAGGGCGCCACGGGACGTCAAGCGGCCAAACTGATCAGCTCATTGACGGCTGCGTATCTCGCCATCGACGCCTCGCTGGTGGAGATCAACCCACTCCTCATCACAGAAGAGGGTGACGTGGTGGCTCTGGACGCGAAGATGAACTTCGATGACAACGCCCTGTTTCGCCATCCGGACATTCGGGAGATGCGAGATCTCGCGGAGGAAAACCCTTTAGAGGTCGAAGCGGGCAAGTACGACCTCAACTACATCAAGTTGGACGGCGAGATCGGCTGCATGGTCAACGGAGCCGGGCTGGCCATGGCCACGATGGACATCATCAAGCTCTTCGGTAGCGAACCGGCGAACTTCTTGGATGTGGGTGGCTCGGCGAGCCAGGAGGCCGTTCAGAACGCCTTCCGAATTCTCATCTCCGACGATACCGTCAAGGCCGTCCTCATCAACATCTTCGGCGGCATCGCGCGGACCGATCGGATCGCGAACGGCGTCGTAGCCGCTCTCCAGGAGATGCCGGATGTGAAGCTGCCGGTGGTCGTCCGATTGGAAGGCACCAACGTCGAGCAGGGGCGCAAAATCCTGGGAGAAGCCGACTTCGACTTCATTGTGGCCAACGACATGGCCGATGCAGCGCAGAAGGTGGTGGCAGCGGCGAAAGGAGTGGCGTAATGGCGATCTGGGTCGACAACGACACCCGACTGGTGGTGCAGGGTATTACCGGCTCAGAGGGTCAGTTTCACGCTCTGGGTTGCAGGGACTATGGCACCAATGTGGTGGCCGGCGTCACGCCAGGCAAGGGCGGCCAATCCGTGGATGGAATCCCGGTCTACGATTCGGTGACGGAAGCCCGGGAGGCGACGGCCTGCAATGCCTCGATGATCTTCGTGCCGCCACCATTTGCTGCCGACGCCATCATGGAGGCGGCTGCGGCCGGTGTGGAACTGGTGGTCTGTATTACTGAAGGTATTCCTGTCGCGGACATGCTGAAAGTACGCGCTTTTCTCGAGGACAATCCGACCCGCCTCATCGGTCCGAACTGTCCCGGCATTATCTCTCCCGGCATGGCCAAGATCGGTATCATGCCCGGGCACATTCATCAGCCGGGCAAGGTCGGCGTCGTCAGCCGCTCCGGAACCCTCACCTATGAGGCGGTTTGGCAGGTGACGAACCTGGGCCTGGGCCAGTCCACCTGCATCGGCATCGGTGGCGACCCTCTTCCTGGAACCAATTTCATCGACACCCTGACGGCCTTTGCCGAGGATCCGGCCACCGAGGGCGTGATCCTGATCGGCGAGATCGGCGGTAGCGCCGAAGAAGAGGCTGCTGCATGGGTGAAGGAAAACCTCGCCAAGCCGGTCGTCGGTTTCATTGCCGGCAGGACGGCTCCTCCCGGGCGTCGGATGGGACATGCTGGCGCCATTATCTCTGGCGGCAAGGGAACGGCGCAGGCCAAGACCGAGGCCCTGACGGCGGCCGGAATTACCGTTGCAGAGTCGCCGGCCGAGATCGGTGTCTCGATGGCTCGAGCCCTGGAGAAGTAGATGTCAAGTGCGATCCAGAGAGTTGGCGATCAGGGCTGGCTGGTGCTTCTGGGAGGAGGGGAGTTCTCCTTTGGAGAGACCCTGGCGATCGATGAGATGTGGATCTCGAAGCTGGGGGAGGGCCCTGTCGGATTCATCCCAGCCGCCAGTGGCTCTGCGGACTACGCGACCAATTTTTCGCTTTATCTCACCGACAGGTTCGGGAGAGAGTCGAGTCTTATTCCGATCTATCGAGCTCGGGATGCGCGGCGCCAGAAGAACGTAGAACGCATCGAGCAGGCTTCGGCGGTCTACATTGGCGGCGGCATCACCGACCAACTGGTGCAGACGCTCGCCGACTCGGCGGCCCTCGAGGCCTTGGGGCGCAAACTGGCATCCGGGGGCATCGTTGTTGCGATTGCCGGCGCTACGCAGGCATTCGGAGTTCTGGTGCGAAGTCTGCTCGGACGCAACATCGTGCCGGGGTTCAGCTGGCTGCCAGCGGGTGTCGTGGAACCCAACTTCGATCCGGGACACGATCGGCGATTTCGGCAGTTGATGGAGCAAGAAGGCGTGAAGTGGGGGCTTGGTCTGCCAGCCGGATCGGCTGTCCTTCTAGGCCCAGCAGGGCACCAGGAACTAGCGGGTCCGGTCTTTGCTCTCGAGGACTCCGATGGGGATTTCGAAGTTCTGGAAGGTCAAACCAACGAAGAGGGCTGATCAAGGTCGCGCTCTTTCGAAAACTAGAGGAAAGTGAACATGGATCAGACATTGACAATGATCAAGCCTGACAGCATGGAAGCCCATAACGCCGGGAACATCCTGGCTCATCTCGAGAAGGAGGGCTTCCAGATCCAGGCTCTCAAGCGATTGCGACTCAGCAAGGCACAGGCGCAGAGCTTCTATGCAGTGCATCGGGAGCGCCCCTTCTACGACAGCTTGGTCGCATATATGACGAGTGGCCCGATTATCGCCGTGGCCCTGACGCGCGAGAATGCCGTGCCACATCTGCGCCAGGTCATGGGAGCGACCGATCCCGCGAATGCCGAAGAGGGGACCATTCGAGCGCTCTACGGCTCGTCGATCGAGCGCAATGCGATTCACGGTAGCGATTCGTCCGAGAACGCGCAGAAGGAGTTGTGTTTCTTCTTCTCGCAGGCCGAGTTGATCGCCGCCGAGTGATTGGGAATGAAGGCTGCTGGCAAGAGCCAAGGTCTTCAACCGGTGAGAGAGCGCGAGAATGGCTCCGTATAATGAGTCTGTGAGTACTTCGAATTCAGGTCGACCGCTGATTCTCTCGCGGGCCGAGCATCCTGTTTCGCGCCGCGACATCGAAAGCAACGCCATCAAGGTTTTGTACCGGCTGCATCACGGCGGGTACAAGAGCTACATGGTCGGTGGCGCCGTCCGGGATCTGATGCTCGGTCGCCGTCCGAAGGACTTCGACGTCAGCACCAGCGCTCGCCCGCAGCAGATACGGCGGCTGTTCCGCAACTCACGCATCATCGGGCGTCGGTTCCGACTGGCGCATGTCTACTTTCGCGACGGCATCGTCGAAGTCTCCACGTTTCGTCGAGATCCGGATCCCGACGCACAGGGCAACGGACAGAGCGAGCTGCTGATCACGGACGACAACGTGTTCGGATCTCCAGAGGAAGACGCCTACCGCAGAGACTTCACGATCAACGCTCTGTTCTACGACATCAGCGACTTCTCGGTCATCGATTGGGTCGACGGAGTCGAGGACCTACGGCGGCGACAGATTCGGGTCATTGGCGATGCTGAGGTGCGGTTCCAGGAAGATCCGGTCCGCATGCTCAGGGCATGCGAGCTGGCGGGTCGTCTGGACTTCGATATCGAAGAGACGGCACAGGCGGCGATCCGCTCTCACGGCCGTGAAGTAGAAAAGGCATCGCCGGCTCGGCTGACCGAAGAGATTTGCGACCTCCTGCGGTCCGGCAGCTCCAACGCCATTCTGCAATGGATGATGAGCCTGGGTCTCCTCGAGGTCTTCCTACCCGAGGCCTATCTCGTCCTCTCGGCCCGTGAGCATGGTGCTGGAGAGTTCGAGAGTATTCCGTCGGTAATCGACGACATGGTGGCAAGAGGTGACAAGCTCTTGGACGCCGTGGTTTTCGGCGCCCTTTTGCTGCCGTCCGTGCTATTGAGGCGTAGGGATGTAGAGGCGGTCAATCAGAGACCAGTGCACCGGACGGCGCTTCGCGAGCTGACGAGCGAAGTGCTGGCGCCGTTCGTGACCCGATTCGCTCTCTCAAGGCAGCGAACCGATCAGCTGCATCAGGCCATTTGGGCGTTTCATCGGTTTGCGGAACGGTGGAAGAGTGCCGGGGATCGAATCCGTTTCTCCAACCATCCGGGATTCGACGATGCACTGACCTTGCTCGAGATCATGGTGGGTGCGACGGGCGAGGGCCAGAGCAATCTCGACCTCTGGCGCAAGATCCAGGAGAAGAGACCGGAAAGGCCTGATCGCGCCAAGGTTCGCAAGCCTCGACGACGGCGGCGAAGGCGACGGCGGTAGTCGTGGGCCGAGTTTGGCCCCAATCCCCACTGAAACCCACGCGGATGCCCCTTCCGGGCACCCTGCGGTCAGCGTAAGATAGGGCACCTAGCAAAGGAGCCTGTAAGCACCTGCAAACGATGCTCTTGTCGATCAGAGGACCAGCAGAATCCCGGTCTTGGTTTGGGCCGCTGATCTGTTGGTGAGAGGAGAGATGATGTCCGGCTTGTCGAACTTCTACCGTTCGGCTGTGGGGAAGAAGGCGCTGATGGCGGCCAGCGGAATCGTGCTGTTCGGCTTCGTGCTCGTTCACATGCTCGGCAATCTGAAGCTCTATCAGGGTCCTGAGAAGCTGAACGCCTATGCCGAGTGGTTGCGAGATGTGGGAAGCCCCGCGCTGCCGCACTCGGGAGTCCTGTGGATCGCCCGACTCGTTCTGCTGGCCGCGGTCGGGATCCATGTACTCACTGCGACGCAATTGACGCTTTCAAACTGGCGGGCTCGACCGCAGAAATATCGACAAAGAGAGGTCCTCGAAGCCACCTATGCCTCGCGAACCGTGCGTTGGGGTGGAGTCATCATCGGCCTCTACGTCGTGTATCACCTGGCGCACCTGACCTTCGGCTGGTCGCATTCCGATTTCATCCCGGGCGACGTCTATCACAACGTCGTGTCCGGCTTTCAGGTCTGGTGGGTCAGCGGGATCTACATCGTGGCCCAGATTGCGCTGGGCTTTCACCTCTACCATGGCCTGTGGAGCATGTTTCAGTCCCTTGGCTGGTGGAACTCATCGCAACCGCAGGACTGGCGCCGCCGGTTTGCCCAGGTTTTCGCCTGGGTTATCACCATCGGTAACCTGTCCTTTCCCCTGGCTGTCCTGGCCGGCCTGGTGAAGTAGGAGAGATGGCAATGATCTTGGACCCGAAAGTTCCGTCGGGACCCGTTGAAGAGAAGTGGGATCGCCACCGTTTCGAAATGAAGCTGGTCAACCCGGCCAACAAGCGGCGCTTCGATGTGATTGTTGTCGGCTCGGGGCTGGCCGGTGGCTCCGCCGCCGCGTCGCTGGCCGAGTTGGGCTACCACGTCCACTGCTTCTGCTATCAGGACAGTGCAAGACGGGCTCATTCCATTGCCGCACAAGGCGGCATCAACGCGGCCAAGAACTACCAGAACGATGGTGACAGCATCTGGCGACTGTTCTACGACACGGTCAAGGGTGGCGATTTCCGCTCGCGAGAAGCCAATGTCCACCGGTTGGCACAGGTCAGCGTCAACATCATCGACCAGTGTGTCGCCCAGGGGGTTCCGTTCGCTCGAGAATACGGCGGCATGCTGGATAACCGCTCCTTCGGAGGCGCTCAGGTATCGCGGACCTTCTATGCCCGGGGGCAGACCGGTCAGCAACTGATGCTCGGGACCTATCAGGCTCTGTCTCGGCAGGTAGCTACCGGCCAGGTACAGATGTATCCCCGCACCGAGATGCTGGATCTGGTGGTCATCGGAGGTAGAGCTCGCGGCATCGTCACCAGGGACATGGTCACGGGTGAGGTTCGCTCGTGGTCGGCCGACGCGGTCGTTCTCGCCACGGGTGGGTACAGCAATGTCTTCTTCCTCTCGACCAACGCGAAGGGCTGCAACGCGACTGCCATCTGGCGGGCACATCGGAGAGGAGCCCTGTTTGCGAACCCGTGCTACACGCAGATCCACCCGACGTGCATCCCGCAGCACGGGGAGTACCAGTCCAAGCTCACGTTGATGAGTGAGTCGCTGCGCAACGACGGTCGAATCTGGGTGCCGGTCGAGGCCGGTGACAAGCGGATCGCAACCGAAATCCCGGAGGCAGAGCGGGACTACTATCTCGAACGCAGGTATCCGGCTTTCGGCAACCTGGTGCCTCGAGACATCGCCTCTCGAGCCGCCAAGGCCGTTTGCGACGAGGGCAAGGGAGTCGGTCACGGCGGCAGGGGCGTCTACCTCGATTTCGCCGACGCGATCCAACGTCTGGGCAAACCGGCCATCGAGCAGAAGTACGGCAATCTGTTCGAAATGTACGAGCGCATCACTGGTGAGGACCCCTATGAAGTGCCCATGAGGATCTATCCCGCTCCGCACTACACCATGGGTGGCCTGTGGGTGGACTACAACCTCATGTCCACGATCGAGGGTCTCTACGTCATCGGCGAGGCCAATTTCTCCGATCATGGCGCCAACCGCCTGGGAGCCAGCGCTTTGATGCAGGGCCTGGCCGACGGCTATTTCGTTTTGCCCTACACGATCGGCGACTACCTGGCCCGGCACATGGGAGAAGAGCCGATCCCCACCGATCACGCCGGCTTCAAGGCCGTGGAGCAGGAGATCTCCGGTCGGGTTCAGAAGCTGCTTTCCTCGAGCGGCACGCGAACGGTGGACTCGCTGCACCGCGAGCTGGGGCATATCTGCTGGGAGAAGTGCGGAATGTCCCGCAACGCCGCTGGCCTCGAAGAGGCGATCGGTCAAGTCCGGGCTCTCGAAGAGGAGTATTGGAGCTCGGTGAAGGTTCCGGGCAGTGGAGAAGAGCTCAATCAATCGCTGGAAAAGGCGGCGAGAGTAGCCGACTACTTCGGGTTGGCCGAGCTGATGTGTCGAGATGCACTGAACCGCCAAGAATCCTGCGGTACCCATTTCCGGGAGGAATATCAGACCCCGGAAGGCGAGGCGCGGCGCGACGATGAGGACTACACCTACGTGGCGGCGTGGGAGTTCAACGGCGCAGGAGGCGAGCCCATCCTGCACAAGGAACCGCTCGAGTTCGACAATGTGCCGTTGACCCAGAGGAGCTACAAGTGATGAAACTGACACTCGATGTCTGGCGCCAGAAGAACTGCGACGCTAAGGGTGGCTTCGTCACCTACTCCGTGCCGGATGCCAGCCCGGACATGTCGTTCCTCGAGTTGCTGGACGTGCTCAATGAGCGGCTCTCGGAGAAGGGCGAGGAACCGATCGCCTTCGAGCACGACTGTCGTGAGGGCATTTGCGGTTCCTGCGGTGTGATGATCAACGGTAAGGCCCATGGTCCCGAGAAAGGGACTGCGACTTGCCAGCTGCACATGCGCAAGTTCCGGGATGGCGACACGATTCGCGTCGAGCCCTGGAGATCGAAGGCATTTCCGGTCATCAAGGACCTGGTCGTAGATCGCGCTCCCTTCGACAAGATCGTTCAGGCCGGTGGTTTCATCTCCGTCAATACCGGCAGCGCACCTGAAGCCAACCTGATCCCAATTGCCAAGCCGATCGCCGACAAGGCCATGGATGCCGCCGAGTGCATCGGTTGTGGTGCGTGTGTGGCGCAGTGTCCCAACGGTGCCGCACAACTGTTCACTGCCGCCAAGGTCTCCCATTTGGCACTCCTGCCGCAGGGACAGCCGGAGCGGTACCGAAGAGTCCAGAGGATGGTGGACGAGATGGAGTCGTACTTCGGCAGCTGCACCAACTTCCAGGAGTGCGAGGCCGCCTGCCCCAAGGGAATCTCGATCGAGTTCATCGCCCGCATGAACCGGGATTACTTGAAGGGGTCGTTCTCCGGCTCAGGGGGCTCAGGCAACGGCTAGTCACCGGGGCAAGGTCAGATGGAGTGTCCAAGTTGCGGAACCCGGAATCCCGAAGGGGCTGTCTCCTGCTCCCAATGCTCCAGCCGTCTGATCGAAACGTCGCTGCCGACACTTCCCTTGAGTTCAGAGGAGAAGCCTCCCAGCCAGATCGAGACCGAGCTCGCGCCGGTCGATGACGCCACATCTGAAACGCTGTTCGATGCCGAACAGGACACGGCGGTCGCCGAGACCTCTCTTCCCTCCTTCGGCGCACGGTACGAGACACGCCGGCTTCTCGGCAAGGGCGGGATGGGGGCGGTGTATCTGGCACGGGATCTGGAGCTGAATCGGGAGGTGGCCCTAAAGGAGATCCGTCCGGAGCTCGCCAATCAACCCGAAGTCCTGAAGCGGTTCAAGCGTGAGATCCAGTTGTCCAGCGAGGTCACGCATCCCAATGTCCTGCGGGTCTTCGACCTCGGGGAAGCGGCGGGGAAGAAGTTCCTCACCATGCAGTATGTGGAAGGAGAGGACCTGGCGGGGTTTCTCAGGCGGAGCGGCAGGCTTTCGCTCGACGCAACACTGAAGATCTTCAGACAGCTCTGTGGTGCGCTGGCTGCGGCGCACGCCAAGACAGTCATTCATCGGGACATGAAGCCCGAGAACGTCATGATGACGCCGGACGGCATCGCGTTCGTGACCGACTTCGGCCTGGCCAGATCCATACAGCTCAGCGCTCTGACCCAGACCGGCAGCATCATGGGCACGCCCCACTACATGTCACCCGAGCAGGTGAAGGGCAACGCGGTGGATGCGGGCACCGATGTCTACGCCCTGGGAGTGATGCTCTACGAGATGCTCACAGGCGAGCTGCCGTTCACGGGCGAGTCGAGCTTCGAGATCATGATGCGGCGGGTCCAGCGTGACCCGCGGCCGGCCTCGGAGCTCAACCCCGACATTCCCGACTACTTGCACAAGATTCTGGACAGATGTCTGGAGAGGGATCCAGCGCTCCGATACGCGGATGCAGGCGAGATCCTGGCTGATCTGGAAGCGAAGCGTGTGGAGACGTCTCTCGCCCTGGAAGTGCGCCGCCATCGAAAGAAAGTCGGTGCTGCGGCCGCAGCTGCTCTCGCCGTTCTCTTGCTGGTGCTCGGAGCATGGTTTTGGAGGAGTCGCACTCCAGGGGAGGTTGGAGAAGGCGGTCCTGCGGTCGAGACCGTTGGTGCTGCAAGTGAGATCGCCGATGTCCCCGCAGTGGGTGTCCTTCCTCTCGAGAACCTCACCGGCAACGACGAGCTCGACTGGTTTGGTCAGGGCCTGGCCCGCCTGGTCAGTGACAACCTGGCCCAGTCTCGGCACGTGCGGGTCGTCTCCATGGATCGAATGAGCGCTCTCCTGAAAGGCAACGATGGGCAGCTCTCTGCGGCCGATGCGGCCGGGGAGGGCATCGCCTATCTGTTCAGTGGAGAGATCCTTCCTGGCGGCGAGGGCTATGTCGTAACCGGGAGGCTCACCGACACGGCCGAGGAGCGCGAGCTCGCTTCAGAGCGCCTGGAGGCTTTGGGCTCCAAGGAGCTCATCTGGGGCTCCGAAAAGCTCGCTTCTGCGGCCCGTAGGGGTCTGGAGATACCGCCGGCAGAATCAGTGGATATCTACTCGGCTGACTTTGCGGCCAGCAATCCTGAGGCCTACGAGTTCTATGACAAGGGGCTCAGCGCTCTGTCCGAGTATCGATATGACGCGGCGGAGAACGCGCTGGAAAGAGCGCTCGAGCTGGCGCCCGAGTTCACCATGGCTCGGTATCGACTGGCCTTCGCTCTGGCTGAGACGGGTCGAACCGATGAAGCGTTGGGACTGATTCAACTGGCCGTGACCGAGGCGGACGGGCTGCCTGAGCGGGAGGCGAGATACATCCGAGCTGGAGAAGCGTACATCGGTCGGCGCTACGGTGAGGCTGAGGAAGAGTACCGCAAGCTCCTGGAGGATTTCCCCTACGAGACAGAAGCGAGGTACTTCCTGGCCCATGCGCTATCATCCATGGACCGTTACCAGGAGGAGATCGAAGAGCTCGAGGTGTTGGCGGAGCTCGAGCCAGGAATCGCTTCGATTTGGAGCATGCTCGGCGAAGCTCACCTGAACCTGGGTGAGCTGAGCCTGGCCATCACGGAGCTGCAGGAGTATGTTCGGCTGCAACCCGACAGCCCCAACAGCCACCATCTTCTCGCCGATGCCTATCGAGCTCAGGGTGAGCTCGACCTTGCCGTATTGGAGTACTCCAAGGCTCTGGAGATCGATGCGGAGTTTCACTACTCGACCGTGAGTCTCGCCGTTGTCGAGTTTCTGAGCGGCAGAAGCTCGGAGGCCCGCGAGAGGCTCCAGGCGCTGGTGGAGAACGAGGAGGCTCCACCGCGCAACCGTATCGACGGTGGGTTCGAGCTGGCTTCCATCCTGCGAAGTGAGCAGAGGTTCCGCGAAGCCGACGAGATCCTGCAGTCGCTCGAGGGCTCCATCGCGGCCGAGCAGATTCGCCAGGCCATGTCGTTGTCGACTCGAGGTACCTGTTGGATGGAGGTTGGTGAGACTGGCCGTGCCCGTCGGCTCATCGACCAGTCGATCGAGGTCTCCCCTGGAGTACCCACGCGCTATCTGTTCGCTCGGGGCCTGCTCGAGCTACGGGAAGGCGAGTTCTCGAGCCTCGAAGCGACAGCTCTCGGGATCCTAGCAGGGGCGCTTCCGGCTGATGACCCGGATCGAACCGAGGACAGAGCAGCGGCATTTCTCAGGGGATCGGCCTCGTTGGAGCAGGGAAGGACCGCAGAGGCCATCGCCGAGTTGACAACAGCTGTGGCGCTGGAGGGCTACGACTACAGCGTCTATCGGCTCGAGTTGGCGCGTGCCTACCTCTCGGCCGGCAGGCTTCAGGAGGCCATGGCGACCGCTCGACAGGCCGCCACCGAGAGAGATCCGGCCGATCCGAGGCTGGACCTCGACCTCGATCGGCGTCGGGCGCTGCTTCTGCTGGCGGAAGTGCAGCTGGCCATGGCGCGTCCGGCCGAGGCTGCCGCAGCTGCTCGAGAGGTTCTGGAGCTCTGGTCCGGGGCCGACCCGAAACTCCCCGACCTGGTACGAGCTCGCGAGCTCGCCCAGGCCGGGAATTGAGTCGATTCAGGAATCGATCGCGTTCGTTCTAGCGCGGCGGCCGGGTCAATCCTCCAGTGCCACCAGGCAATACTGGGTTTCCCGGATTGCCGTTGCCGTCGAAGTCGAACTGAAACGGCAACTCCTCCTCGTGGGCCTGAGTGAATCGAATGACCTCTTCTTTGGAGAGCAGACGCCATCCCTGGCCTTCCGCATCGGCGGCATCACAGGAGCCGTCTCCATTCAGGTCCTCCAGGAAGTCCGGCCCTTCACCATTCTCGTCGACCTGCACCACGAACACTCGGGTGGTAACGAGCATGTCTCGGGTCAACGAGATCATGAAGGCGTGGGTAATGGGCGAGCAGTAGGTGGTGTAGAGCGGAGTACCGCCATCGAAATCGTTGGGATCGTCCCAGGGCAGTCCGTCGATACGCAGCAGGCTGTCGCCAAGGTTGGTCGGGTCGCCGTCACAGTCGGCAGTTACATTGTTGTCGGCCACCACAACTGGGGAAAACAGCCATGCTGGTACATTCATCTGGGCGACGACTGAAGTGTTGTAGAACTTGTCCGACAGCACGTAGCTGACCGATTGGGTGAAACCGGCCAGATTGCGGCAGCGACCGGTGCGGTTGAAATTCTCGTCGGTCTCGATGCCGGGCCCCACATCAGCCGTAATGACGAGCCCCTCGAGCCGTGGGTTGCTGCCGTAGGAGTATTTGTCGGAATCTGTCCCCAGCCGTGGGCCGACGTACTCGTACCAGTCCTGAAAAGTGCCACCGGGATCCATCTGTGTAGTCAGGACCTGACTGGGTGGAGTTTCGCAGATCACTGATGTCGGCCCGCAGTTGCAGATAGGTACGTCCGAGAGACAGTAGTCCCCGGCGCAGCAATTGGGCATATCCAGACAGCAGACCTCTGGAACCGTGAACCCAGGAAGGAAGGGCAGAGTCGTCTCGTCGACCGGCCACGGAGGAGGCATGTAGTCACAGCCTTCGGCGAAGATCGCTGCCGGGTCGTTCCATGAAGGGCAGCCGTCGGGCCCGTACGGAAGTTCCTCGTCGCCGAAGACCAGTGGGAAGGGCAGAGGCGTGTTCATTGCCGGATAGTAGGGGTAGCCATAGGGTGTGCCGATCCCCAGGTACTCGTGATCGGCCCTCAGGAACATGGTCAGGGGCCAGCCGGAGGTGCTGACCATCCAGAAATCGGCCGGGTCGTCGGACCTGAATGGGAACACGGAAGCACCGATGACATTCAGCTTGACCTCGTACTCCGGCTGGATCCACCACCAGGCCGAGGCGGCCTGCGGGATCAGAACGGCCAAGACAGCCAGGGTCGCGATCGTCCATCCAATATGGCTTGACGTTGTTTTTCGACTCTTCTGCATGTTCTTCCTCCTGTCGAGAATGCAGTGAGACTCTGCGGTCTGGGACCAAACTCTTATGCGTGAATAGCAATAACTGAATTGATTTTTGGATGTGACTTCAGTGGTGGAGAGAGGCGTTTGCGTGCGGTTCCCGTTCCTCATTTCCCAACTTCACGCTTGGCTCCGAAGATGGATTCGCAGCTCTCTTCAATTGGATGGGTGCCGGAGAGCGTGGCAATGGAGCAGGCCTGATAGCGCTGCGCCAAGGTGTCCATGAGGTGACGCCCGATGGGCGCGGCCGAAGCCGTGACGGCCCTTCGATGGGGTGAATCCCGTTTCCGGCTTTCCATCGGCACGAGGCTACCTTCCGACCGATGCCGGGCATGCAGGTGTCGGCTGCCGAGAGGCAGCTTGCTACCCCTCGACCCGGAGGCCGGAGAAACCGCAGGTATCAGGTGTTTTATATCGTTGTGGCGGGCATGGCCGCACCACATGATGAGGTGGTCTTCAAGCCCACCCACGAGGGTGGGGAAGATATTGACGAGATCCGATAGGTCGAGTCCGGGGTGACTCTCAGACGCTCACACGCCGAGTGAGCACGAACGTGCGATCGTCTGCGTAGGGCACTCCCTGGGTGAAATCGTCGAGATTCTGCTCGATAGCGGCTGCCAGATCGTCCAGGCTAGCCTCGCGATTCTGACTACAGACTGCGGCGAGTCTCTCGATACCGTACTCATCGTCTTGCGGGTTGGCCGCTTCCGTGATTCCGTCGGTGTAGAGAATCAACAGATCCCCAGGGCCGAGGTCAACAGAGTCTTGGGTGTACTCGGCACTGGGCATCAGTCCCACGGGCATGCCGGTGGGACTGAGCTCTTCGTGCTCGCCGTTGATACGCACCACCAACGCCGGATTATGGCCTCCATTGGTGTAGCGAAGCTTGCCGGTCGCTTGATCGAGAATGGCCAGGATCATCGTCGCGTACTTGGCAGGAGGAGTCCGCTGGTACAGACGACGTCCGACCTTCGTGCAGATCTCCGCTGGATCCTGGCCGACTTCGATGGGGCCCGCGGACAGGGCTTCGAGAGAAGCGGTCAAAAGAGAGGCCGCGATGCCCTTGCCCGAAACGTCGGCAATGACGAAGACCAGCTCGGTACCATCATTGCGCTCTTCGATCTTGAAGTAGTCGCCCGATACGCCTCGCGAAGGAACGTTGCCGCCCCAAAGCTCGTAGCCCTCCACCTTGGGGAGCTGGCTCGGCAGCAGGGCAACCTGGATCTGACGGGCCAGCTTGAGCTCCTCTTCGAGTCGGCGTCGCTCCGCAGCCTCCTCGGCCAGCGCGACGTTGCGAATTCTCAGTGCCGCGACAGAAGCCAGGGATACCAGCAGCTCCATGTCGTCCTCGTCGAACTGGCGCTTGTGGTAGCGGGAATTCAGGGCGATCATGCCCTGCGAGCCCTCGGCATCGAGAAACGGTGCTGCCACCAGACTGCGGATGCCGGAGCTCAGGATGCTCTGCGCGTTGCCGAATCGCGAGTCAGTCTCGACATCCAGAACGAGCGCTGCCATGCCTTTTTCGGCAACTTCTGTAATCAGCGTTTCGGAAAAGACGTAGTTGGTGTCCACGCCCGGCGCCGTTCGACGAGCGGCCCTACGGTATCCGCCTTCGCCGTCCTTGAGGATGATGACTCCCTCCTCGGGCTCCAGCTGCTCGAACGCTCGCAGGAGGATCATCTCGAGTAGCTCGTCCAACTCGAGAGACTGCCCCAGAGCACGGTGAATGTCGTTGAGCAGGCGCAGGCGCTCGGTCTGTCTGCGCAGCGCTTCCGGTGTGGTCAGTCCTCCAGGAGCGTCCGAGGAATGACGGCTGATGAGGTCCGAGGCGCGCCGAAAAACCGTCTGTGCGGTGTCGTGTTTGGCCGCGCTGGTGACGACTCTCTCATCCTTCTTGTCACCCGAGCGCACCATGATGACGCTGCCCGAGAGTCGTATCTCGTCGTCCGCTTTGAGCTTGGTGGGTTCCTCGATCCTGACGCCGTTGATGAGAGTCCCATTGCGAGAACCGAGGTCCTCGACCATCCAGGAACCGTTGGCCTGAAAGAGGCGGGCATGTTTGCGTGACAGGAATCGGTCGGCGAGAACCAGCTCGGCAGCGGAAGATCGCCCGACAATCAGGGAGTCTCCCTCCAGGGCCTGGTCGAACGGGTCCCCATGAGCTGGAACAATATGCAGCCGGAACATCAGGGCGGAGTTTATCGAACCAAGAGGTCAGGAGTCGAACCTGACCGGCGTTCAGGGTTGGCAAACCCCCCAGGGATCTAGGAGAAGAGCTTGAAGAATCCGGCGAAGATTTTCTGAACCATCGGAGTAAGCTTGCCCCGACGCCACGTGTCGGCCGCTTTCTTCAGAACTTCCGACTGTGTTGGATAGGCGTGGATCGTACTGGCGATCGTGTTGAGTCCGACTCCGGCCTTGACCGCGAGTGTGAGCTCACCCAGGAGCTCGCCGGCATGATCTGCTACCAGAGTGGCGCCCAAAATACGGTCCTTGCCTTTCTTGATGACCAGGCGAAGAAAACCCGCATCGGTGCCGTCCAGAACCGCTCGATCGACCTGGTCGAGAGGCACAGTCAGTACTTCGACCGGAATGCCTTTTTCCTCGGCATTCTCTGGGCTCAAGCCGACATGAGCGAGCTCGGGACTGGTGTAGGTGCACCAGGGAATCACCAGGTCGCTGGCCTTGGCGCGACCGAAGAAGAGCGAGTTCTGAATGGCGATTCGGGCCAGCGCATCCGCCGCATGGGTGAACTTGAACTGGGAGGCTACGTCGCCGACCGCGAAGACTCTCTTGTTGGTGGTCCGAAGTCGATCGTCGACCTGCACTCCGGTTCGTCCGAATTCGACGCCCGCAGCCTCGAGCCCGATGCCCTCGACATTGGGGGCTCGGCCGATCGCCATCAGCACTTCGTCGACGCCAAACCGAGCCGTCTCGCCGCCGCGCTCGAAGTGAATGGCCTTTTCATCCTGGGTGACTTCGACCTCAAGGACTCGAGCTTCCACCTGGAGATCGACTCCGTCGCGGACCATGGCCTGCTGAACGATCGCAGCAGCGTCACCATCTTCGCGGACCAGAACGTGGGGCGCCATTTCGAAGAGGCAGACTTGGCTTCCGAGTCGAGCGAACGTCTGGGCGATCTCACAGCCGATCGGTCCGCCTCCGATGACTCCGAGGCGGGGCGGGATCTCGGTCAGCGAAAAGACCGTTTCATTGGTGAGTACGAGCTCATTGTCGGAACCAGGAATCGGAGGAACAAAGGGCCTGGCCCCTGTGGCGATGATGGCCTTGCGGAACCGAAGTCGACTTCCTTCGACTTCAATGGCGTCACCGGAGACGAAGTGACCTTCGCCGAGAAATACGTCGATGCCCAGGTCGCAAAATCGGCTGGCGCTGTCGTGGTGACTGATGCCGGCCCGTAGGTCTCGCATGCGCTCCATGACAGCCCCGAAGTTGCCGTCACCTTCAGCTCTTGGTCCACCGAACCTGGCGGCGGAGGTCCGAGCTTCGTGCCAGGACCGAGCGGCGCTGATCATGGCCTTCGATGGCACGCAACCGTAGTTGAGGCAGTCGCCCCCCATGAGGCGACGCTCGATGAGAGCCACGCGCGCTCCGAGCCCGGCCGCTCCCGCCGCTGAAACGAGGCCGGCAGTACCGGCGCCGAGGACGACCAGGTGATACCGATCCTGCGGTTCGGGATTGATCCAGTCTGGAGGATGGACGTTGTCGAGCAGGGTCTGGTTGTGAATATCGAACGGCTGCACCAGCTCCAGCAGCTCAGGATCGACCGCAGTCGGAGATTTCGAATCAGTCATTTTGCACCTCTTGAGCCAAGGCTCGACTGGCAATGCGCGTCACGAAGGTGGTCACGACCAGAGTGGCGAGCAGACCGGCTCCGAGTACGACCCAGTAGCCGGTGCCCTTTTCCACCTCCGCGCCTCCAGCCACGGCCGCCAGGCTACCGATTGCCTTGCCGTAGTAAACGTAGAGAAAGGTCCCGGGGAGCATTCCAAACGAGGCGATCACGTAGTCTCGAAAACTCACGCTCGTCAGACCGAGGGCGTAGTTGAGTAGGTTGTAGGGAAAGATCGGCGAGAGACGCAGGAGAAAGACGATCTTCCTGCCCTCCTTGGCCACGGCTTTGTCTATGGCCGCGAATCGCGGGTGGCTCTCGAGTCGATGCTCGATCGAAGAGCGAGCCAGATATCGGGACACCAGGAAGGCCAGGGCCGAGCCCAGAGCAGCCCCGAGAAAGACGAACAGCGTGCCCCTGCCGAGCCCGAAAATCGCCCCCGCGGCGAGAGTCAGCAGTGATCCGGGAATGAAGGCGACGGTTGCCAGGGCGTAGCCGAAGATGAAGACGATGGGTCCCAGGATGCCGAGGGTATCGACCCACTCGGCGAACTGCGGAATGTAGGCGCCGAGCTGTCGCCCGATCAGGATGAGAATCGCCAATCCGAGGATCCCCAAAAGGATCTTGGAGACGAGGGACCAGGGGATTCCCCGGCTCTTGGCCGAACGATCGAGAGGGACTGCAGATTCGGGTTTGGACATGGAAGGCTCCTCTTCAAGGGCCTTGACCTCTGATGGGGCCCGCTGGCTCGAGAACCTACGTGTTTCAGGAGATCATCGGTTCGATCCTGAACCGCCCGGGTGAAGTTGGACGCTACCACAGGAGGATCGTGGCGCACCCGTGGTGCATGGGGAGGCGCGATTCGGACGGTCAAAACTACCAGATTCGCAGTTGCGCCAGTTGGGCCAGATTTATTCGTCAATTTGTAATATTTCTGTTGCTTTCTAGTGAATGATGGGTTAGTTTTTGCGAACTGAAAACCAATGGAGGGACATTGTGCTATCCAAAGCCGAGATTCTGAAGACCTCTGACGCGGAGACTGTGCGCTTTCTGCGCCTCCAGTTCACCGACATTATGGGTGTCTTGAAAAACGTGGAGGTGCCGCGCAGCCAGTTTGAAAAGGCCCTCGACGGACAGATCATGTTCGATGGCTCGTCGATCGAGGGCTTCGTCCGCATCGAAGAGTCCGACATGCTATTGGTGCCCGATCTGGACACCTTTCAGGTCAACCCCTGGGCTAGTGCCGACGGTTCTCGGGTCGGTCGCGTCATCTGCGATATCCATCGGCCCGACGGTTCCGAGTTCGCCGGTTGTCCCCGCCTCGCACTCAAGCGGCAGATCGCAGCGGCCGACAAGCTGGGCTTCCAGATGGTAGCCGGGCCAGAGGCCGAGTTCTTTCTCTTTCAGAAGGACGAGAATGGCAACACGCTGATCGAGACCCATGACGTCGGTGGCTATTTCGATCTGACCCCTGTCGATCTGGGGGAGGAGTGCCGTCGGGACATTGTGTCGGTCCTCGAGTCCATGGACTTCGAGGTCGAGGCCGCGCACCATGAAGTGGCACCGGGACAGCACGAGATCGACTTCAAGTACTCTGAAGCGCTCGATTGTGCGGACAAAGTGGCGACGTTCCGTTTTGTCGTCAAGAAAGTCGCCCTGGACCATGGACTGCACGCCACCTTCATGCCGAAGCCGATCTTCGGTGTGAACGGATCGGGCATGCACACCCATCAGAGTCTCATGGACAAGCGTGGGAATAACGTCTTCTTCGATCCTGAGGCCAAGTGGGAGCTGTCGAAGGTGGCTCTGGGCTACATTGGGGGCGTCCTCAAGCACGCCAAGGCCTTTGTTGCCGTCACCAATCCGTTGATCAACTCCTACAAGCGGCTCGTTCCGGGCTACGAAGCCCCGACCGCCATCGCTTGGTCCGAAAAGAACCGCAGCCCGCTGGTGCGAGTCCCCGATCGCCGCGGTATGTCCACCCGGTGTGAGGTTCGAATGCCAGATCCGGCCTGCAATCCCTATCTCGCCTTTACCGCCATGTTGGCCTCCGGGCTGGATGGAATCCAGAACGACCTGGATCCGGGGCCACCGGTGAACAAGAACATCTGGACCATGAGCCAGAGGGAGAAAAAGCGGCTCAAGATCGACGCCCTGCCGGCCGATCTATCCGAGGCCCTCGATGCCCTGGAAAAGGACGCGGTTATCAAAGAGGCCCTCGGCGAGCACATTACCGAGAACTTCGTCCGCGCCAAGCGTCAGGAGTGGCACGACTACATCTCCCACGTGCACAACTGGGAGCGGGATCTCTACCTGCACGCTTTCTAGGGCGATTCGAACACTGGTTGTCAGGCGCGGTGTTCGGCCTGAAGCAGGTCGAACACCGTCTTGACCGGGGTGAATGTCGAGAGGGGGACCTCGACGAAAACAGTGTTCCACCCAGCCATGGCGCCATTCCAGAGGCCGGGTCTCTCGAGGGCCCGGAGCGGTCGGCCCTCATGGCTCTTTTCGGTCACAAAGGACATCTCGGGGTCGATGAAACGAGAGAGGTCGAAGGGCTCTCCTTTGCGACTCCTCAGCCCACAGACCAGGTCCGTCGGATTGAAGTGGGTCGAGGCGCTCCAGATCTCCTCTTGAGCGGGATCCTCGTGATCGACCTGGGCGGCCTCGACGATCTGGCAGGTCAAACCCCTGGCCGCGTCGTGAACCCAGAAGGGTCCGCCACCCGGCTGGCCCTCGTTTCGTACCACTGCACAGACTCTCAAGGGTCGATCGAGCAGCTCGAGTACGACTTTACGGCGAGTGAGGAGCGATGGGTCCAGAGACTCCCTGGGGACCTGGACGCTCAACTCTTCGCTCAGGAAGTCGAGAGCCTCGTCCACAAGTTGGTCGGTGCAGGCGGACTCGAGCCTTTCTGCCAAAGCGAACACGTTCCTCTGTAGTTGCCCGAGCTTGCCAGCGAGGAGGCGCTTCCAATGTCCGGAGTCGTCGTGCTGGCGCTCTGGTGCGATGTTGTCGATGTTCTTGATGAAGACGATGTCGCCGCCGAGTTGGTGCAAGTTCTCGATCAGGGAGCCGTGACCCGCCGGTCGGAACAGTAGCTCGCCACCCGCAAGCCGGAAAGGGTGATTCTGAAGATCGACGGCCAGCGTGTCGGTCGAAGGGCTCTGGGTGGAGAAGGAGACTTCCAGGCCCATCCCGGTCTGGCCCTCGATCCGAGGCCCCGCTGAGGCTAGGGATCTCTCGAAGTCTGCCAGGTGCTCCGCCGAGACCGTGAAGTGATAGCGGCACGTACCGCCGGGCGTTGCGAGGTAGGTGGTCCCTTCCACCAGGTGCTCTTCGAAGGCGCTACGGGGGCCGGACTCGTATTTGTGGAACTCGATCAGGCCCTTCGGCAGAGTTGCCAAACCCAGGCCGCTCGGCTCCAACAGGTTGACCAGGAGCTGCCGGACCTTCTCACGGCTGGGCTCGAGTCCGAGACTCGGGTTGCCAGTGCCCGAGAGCGTTTGAAGCCGCTCCCAGAACGGGAAGCTCGTCAGGGCTGTTACCAGCCGATGCATGACACCGGAGTCGTCGGCTGTCGCCCCATACGAGCCGTCGGTAAGCCCATTGAGCGCACTCTTCATCTCCTGAAACATCCTGGTGGCAGCTCCGGATGCAGGTACGAATTTGGCCAATCGCCCTGAGCTCGCCAGCTGGCGCCACTCTGCGAGCAGCTTGTCGCCGTCCTCTTTGGAGATGGTCAGGACACCGTCCTCCAGGAGACAGGGCTTCTCGAGCCGGGTGACCGGGGCCGGACGACGGAAGATCTCCAGTTGGCGCCGGATCTCCTCGGGAGAGACTCCCCGCTGCTCCATCTGGTGGAGATCATTGACTGTCCAGGGTGTCGTTTCTGGCATCGTCGCCTCTTGGAACCTCGTATCCATGAATCGGCGTGAGTATATCGGGCTGAGCAGCACTCGGTGCAGGCAGGGGCATTCGATGTCGGAGCAGAGGAGAGTGGCGGTCGGCAACTCGGGCTAGAATGCTGTGAGCCCACCGGATCTGCCGGAAAACAGGATTCCACATTGACCGAGCGCAAGCCGCAGGATGCCGAGCTGATTCAGGAGGCGCTCGACGGCTCTCAGGAGGCGCATCGACAGCTGGTGCTGCGCTATCAGCGGCCGGTTTGGGGGCTGTTGCAGAGGATGGTCAGGGATCGGATGCTAGCGGAAGATCTGGCCCAGGAGGTCTTCGTCAAGGCGTTTAGGGCTCTCGGCACATTCGATCAATCCCGCAAGTTCTCGAGTTGGCTGTTCAAGATCGCCCACAACGTCGCCATCGACCATCTGCGCCGGAAGCAGCTGGACACGGTCGCTTTGGAGACCCCGGACGGAGAGCCCGATCTTCTGGCCGTCGTCCCCGACAGCGATGCCGAATCGCCCGACTCAGCGCTGCAGAGACAGGACCTGGCGAAGGACCTGGAAGCCTCGCTGGAGCGGCTGCGACCCGAGTACCGGGAAGTGGTTCTGTTGAGGTTTCACGAGGGCTTGTCCTACGAAGAAATCGCCGCAGTGACCGATCTCCCGCTGGGAACGGTCAAGACCCACCTGTTTCGGGCTCGGAAGGCGATGGCCCGGTTCTTGACGGCCAGGGGCTGGGAGCCGAAAAAGCGATGAAAAGGTTCGAAAATCAGCGAAACTTATGGGTGCAGGGGCCCGTAGGGCGCATTAGAGGAGAATGAAGGTGAAGCAATCGCTCAAAAACGCTGTTCAGAACTGGCTGGAGCAGGAGCAAAGTGGCTCCGACGAAGGTTCTGAACAGGCATTGCAGCAGGTGATCACGAGATTGCCCGAGGCGCCGGTGCCACTCGGCTTCGCCGAGAGGGTCCTCGTGTCGGCCGGCATCGCCCCTGAGCCCGGACGGACAGGGCTGCAGGATCCTGCTTGGGCATGGCGTTTCACCCTGGCGGTCAGTCTGCTGCTTTCTGGTCTTGCCGCTGTCCTGGTGCCAAGCCTCTTGCAACCCACACTGGGCCTTCTTCAGCCCGCACGGCTGGTTGGAGTGCTCGTGGGAGGGCTGATGGCCTTCCTCCAGCGCCTGGGTGCAGGCTTGGCCTACTGGCGGGACATCTCCGAAGTGGGCGCAGTCTTGTCGTCGGTCTTTTCGTCGGCGACGTTTCTGGGCGTCATGGCGGTGAGTGTGCTGTTGAGCCTCGTCGCATTTCGCCTCTTGCAGGGCTTGATCGATTCCGAGAGGAGTGCTCGATATGTTCGTTCGATCTGAAGGTAACGCAGGTTGGAAGTGGCCAGGCGCATGGTTGGGTGCATTGGCTGTGGTCTTGATCTTCCTGGGAGGTGTCTCTCTCGGAGCACAGGTGGAGGTCACGGCCGAGGTCGTTCTGGAGCCGGAGGATTTCGAGCTTCGAGAGGACACCCTCGAGCGCTTCGATGTGAAGCTGCTGAGCAGAGGCGTTCTTCTCGAAGCTCTGGATGACGACAGCGCGGTCTCGACCATCGAGATCAGCCGCGGAGAGCTGGCTGCCGACGGAGAAGTGGTCGCGATCGGCCAACTGCGGGAGAGCCTCGGTGAGGCCGACTCGAATCTGGTGCTGCAGCTTTCCGAGCTGGAAGAGGCGCAGCTGCGAGGTCTGTTCGCCGCCGAGCCCTCCGAGGTGGCAGTGATCGCCGAGGTCGTTGTTAACGAAGAGGAGTTGGCAGAGGAGGAGTTGGCGGAGGAGGTTGAAGAAACCGTCGCTGCTCTCGAGAAGAAGCTCAGGAAGAAGGACACGCAAGTTGTCTTCGGAACCAGCCTCACTGTGGAAGAGGATGAGGTGGCGCGCGAGGCGGTTGTCTTTGGCGCACCGCTCACTGTCCGAGGCAAGGTGAAGGGCGACGCTGCCGCCATTGGAAGCTCCGCGACCATCTCCGGCGTAGTGACTGGAGATGTCGTCGCGGTGGGTGGCAGTGTTCATCTGGAAGACGGTGCCGATGTGTCGGGTGATGTGGTGGCAGTCGGTGGCACGGTCGAAGAGAGCGGTGATGTGGAAGTTGGCGGCCAAAGAGTTTCAGTGCCGTTCGGCGCCGACTTTCCATTCTGGAGAATCGGTAGTGGTGCCTTCTTCCGCCCTGATGGGTGGCGTGACAGCGACGACTGGCACTTCGGCCCCATGGATGTTGCCATGAGCGCCGCATGGACAGGCTTCTCCCTGATCATATTTCTCCTGTTTGCCTGCCTGGTACTGCTCCTCGGTCGCAAGCCTCTGGAGCGTATGGAGCGCAAGGTGGCCACGGAGCCCTGGAAATCCGGGCTGGTAGGACTGTTGTCGCAGATCCTGATCCTGCCTCTGTTCATCGTGGTGCTGTTGGTTCTGGTGATCTCGATCATCGGGATTCCACTGTTACTGCTGCTGCCGTTCGCCATCATTGGACTGTTGCTCCTGGCGTTGATGGGATTCTGCGCCGTCGCGATGCGGCTTGGTCGGATTCTCGAGGAGCGATTCGGCTGGACCTTGGCCAGTCCCTACCTGGTCCTGGTGCTGGGTATCGCCGCGATCGCTATCTGGTCGCTGATCGCGGACCTACTTGATTTCGGTGGCGGCTGGCTGTGGTTCTTCGTGATGATGTTTGCGATCTTCGGGGCATTGGTGAAGTATGTGGCCTGGACCGTCGGTTTCGGTGCCGCCGTGCTGACCCGCTTCGGTACCGCCGAAGGCTGGGGTGGACAGGCCGCACCTCCTGCACCCGTGATCCCAACGCCTCCAGTGGCCGAGCCAGTTCAACCGGTCGAGCCCGAGTATCCCTACACGGAGACGGACACCAACGGCGTGATCGACATCGAGCTCGATGCACCTCAAGCCCCGGATGACGATCGCGATCCTCTCAGCTGAGCAGCGCTGCAGAATCGACTAACCAACGGGCGGGACTTCGGTCCCGCCCTTCTTTCTTGCTCCAACCATTAGTGAAGCGGCGGCGCGGCACCGCTGCCATTGCTTCATCTGCCTGATCCGGTTGTCTACTGGAGGTTCGTTCGGCTGGTCCGCCGGGGGACGGCGGCGGCTACTCAGACTGCGACGGACGGGCCGCCACCTCGTCTCGTCATCGCGCCTCATCTGTCGAGCTCTTTCGTGGCTCTTGCGCCGCGCTCGACGAGGCGCCCCCTGTCGAACCACCCGAACAAACCTCTGGCACCTACTAGGCCTTGAGGCAGTGGAGCAATGGGAAATAGGGGCTTAGGGGCGTAGGGCCTAGGGGAATGCGAGGGGGCCCCATTGCCCCAGAGATCGGCTGGAGCAAGCGACAGCCGCCTCAACCCCAAGCCTTCAAGGATCGACCGGGAGGAACGAGCGGGCGCCTCAACCCCCGGAGGGGGGCGGGTCCGCAAGGCGCTCCGTCAGACGGCTGTAGCGGTCGAGTTGACGATCGTTGCGGATGGCGATCCCAAGCGCTCGGCGGTCACCAACCAGGACGACCAGACTTCGGCCGCGTGTCACTGCCGTGTAGAGCAGATTGCGCTGCAGCATCATGTAGTGCTGCGTGTGGATGGGAAGAACCACGCAGGGGTACTCGCTACCTTGCGACTTGTGCACGGAACAAGCGTAGGCCAGTACCAGTTCGTCGATTTCAGACGGCTCGTAGTCGACGGTCCGACGGCCGAAGTCCACTCTCAGGCCTTCGTCGCCTTCTGCCTTTGGGAGCACTCTTCCGACGTCGCCATTGAAGACGTCGAGCTCGTAGTTGTTCCGGATCTGCATGACACGGTCGCCCTGTCGCAGACGGCCGGGCGGAGTGGAGTCCTGGCTGGAGGGTGGGTTCAGAAGTCGCTGGAGCTCGAGATTGAGATTCTCGGTGCCGATCAAGCCGCGCCGCATCGGAGCGAGGACCTGGATGTCGCGATGCGCGTCGAACCCGAAGCTGTCTGGGATGCGACGAGTGACCAGGTGCAGGATGGTCTCCAGAATTGCCTCGGGCTCCTGGCGCTCGATGAAGAAGAAGTCCTCGGTGCGGCTTCTGGATTCGAGGTCGGGCAGCTCGCCACGGCGAACGAGGTGAGCGTTGGTGATGATGCGACTCCGGGCTGCTTGACGGAAGACCGTTTGCAGACGCACCACCGCCGGGCGGCGGGAATCGATCAGGTCGGCGAGAACCCGTCCCGGACCGACCGACGGGAGTTGGTCGACGTCACCCACGAGCACCAGCCTGGCCCCATCCGGGACGGCGTCGAGAAGATGATAGGCGAGGGGGCAGTCGAGCATGGAGGCCTCGTCGACGATGATGTAGTCCGCCTCCAGCGGGCGGTCCCGATCTCGCTGGAAGAGCCTTTGACGCGGATCGAACTCCAGCAATCGATGAATTGTCTTGGCGGGGGCTTGGGTGGCTTCACTCAAGCGATTCGCGGCGCGCCCGGTGGGAGCGGCCAGGAGTACCCGCTGTCTGGCCTTGGTGAGAATCTGGACAATGGCCCGCACCAGGGTCGTCTTGCCTGTGCCGGGGCCGCCCGTGACGATCAGTAGCTTCGAGTCGAGGGCGCTTCGGACTGCCTCGACCTGCTGCGGCGCCAGCTCTAGATGCTGGTTCTCCTGCAGCCAGGCCAGAGCCTTCGGAGTATCGACCTGACGACTCACGGAAGGGCTCGCAAGGAGGGCCTCGACCCGGGTGGCAACACCCTCTTCCGTCCCGTGTAGCCTGGTTCGGTAGACCGCATCGATCTGTCGGGAGACCCAGGGTTCGATGACGATCTCTCTCCGCTCGACCAGCGATGCGACTGCCGTCTCCATGGGCCCGCCATCGGCGTCGAGGTCGAGGAGGCTGCCCGCATCCTCCTGAAGCTGCGGTCGGGGCAGGAAGAGATGCCCTGCGTCTGCGGCACGATCCAAGGCGTACAAGATTCCCGCTTCGACCCTCTGAGGAGCGTCGCCGGTGATGCCCAGGCTGGCGGCGATCTGGTCGGCAGTCTTGAAGCCGATTCCCGTCACTTCTTCTGCGAGTCGGTACGGATTGGCTCGGACCGCAGCGACAGCGGTCTCTCCGAGCTGTTTGTGAATGCGCAGGGCTTGGCTCGTGGTCATTCCTTGCGACTGCAGGAAGACCAGCGTGTCGCGTAGGCCCTGTTGGTGGCGCCACGCCTTGCGAATCTGCTGGGCTCGGACAGGTCCGATGCCTTCGACCTCGCTGAGACGCGAGGGCTCGTTTTCAACGACCTCGAGTGTGTCGAGACCGAAACGGGCCACCAGCCGCCCTGCCATTACCTTGCCGATACCCGAAATCAGACCGGAGCCGAGATAGCGCTCGATTCCATCGAGCGTGCCGGGCTGCAGAGCCAGATACGAAGTGACACGAAACTGACGGCCGAACTTGCGGTCCTCCTCCCACGCGCCGGAGAGACGGAGCCGTTCCCCCGGCTGGACTCCGTAAAGCGGCCCTACCGCCGTGAAGGTGGTCCGCTTACCGTCGGAGAGGGTAAGCCGCAGAACCGTCCACGAGCTGGCTGCGCTGGTGAAGACGATTCGGGAGACGATCCCGTCCACAGAGGTGTTGGCGGTCTCTGAGCTTCCTGGTGGGGCAGAGCGGCGCTGAGATCTCGTCACCATCGGTCCGAGGAGAGTTTACGCGAATCCTGCACGATCTTTTCCAGGGCAGGAGAGTGGGACTGGCGGCTATGGGGTGGGTATGCCAAAATGGCGCTATGACGGGCGATACCCCACTCGTGCTGGTGATCGACGACGAGACCGGATCCAGGGAGTCCATGGCCATAGCGCTCGAGAAGGCCGGTCTCCGGGTTCGCACGTTCGACGATGCCGCGAAGGCCCTGTTGTTCTTGGATGAGAACGAGACTGCGGCACTTGCCGTCTGCGATCTCAGGATGCCCGGCACCGACGGCATCGCCTTTTTGAGCGAGGTGCGCCGGCGGGACCTGGACTTCGGGGTGATTCTCGTGACCGGTTTCGGCAGTATCGAGTCGGCCGTCGAGGCGATGCGGATCGGCGCGGATGACTACCTCACCAAGCCGGTCGATCTCTACGAGCTTCGCAAGCGGGTCACGAATGTCCTGGAGAACCGCCAGCTCAAGGAAGAGGTGACGACGCTCAGAACGATGCTCGACAAGCGCTATGGCTTCGAGAGCATTGTCGCCAAGTCAGCGCAGATGGAGCGACTCTTCGAGCAGATGCGCCTGGTGGCGCCGACGCGCTCCAGTGTCTTGATCACCGGCGAGAGTGGAACGGGGAAGGAGCTGGTGGCGAAAGCCCTGCACCAGGGGAGTCCGCGCAGCGAGGAGCGATTCCTGGCCTTGAACTGCGGGGCAATACCCTCGGACATTCTAGAGAGCGAGCTTTTCGGCCACGAGAGGGGGTCCTTCACGGGTGCCGTGGCCCGCAAGATCGGCAAATTCGAAATGGCCCATCGCGGCACCCTGTTTCTCGACGAGATCAGCGAGCTCTACCCGGAGCTCCAGGTCAAGCTGCTGAGGGTGCTCGAGGAGAAACAGGTGATGCGGGTCGGCGGGGGAGAGGTGATCGACGTCGATTTTCGACTCCTTGCCGCCACCAACAGGGATCTCGAGAAGGAGGTGGTGGAAGGCAGGTTCAGGGAAGACCTGTATTACCGTTTGAAGGTCGTCACTCTGCGCGTACCGCCTCTCAGGGAACGCTTGGAGGATACGGCTCTGCTGGCCGAGCACTTTCTGGCCCAATTCGGCGAGGAGCATGGCCAGCCTCCCAAGCGGCTTTCAGCCGAAGCGCTGGAGCTGCTGTCGAGTCACGCCTGGCCTGGCAATGTCCGAGAGTTCAAGAACTTCATCGAGTCGATGGTGATCTTCCACGAGGGCGAGGAAATCGAGGTGTCCGATCTGCCGCCCGAGTTTCGGCTGGGTCATTTTTCGACCTCGAGTCTGCCGGTGCAAAACGTGGTGGGAGAGCCCAGGGACATGGCCGAGATCGAGCGCCTGGCAATCCTTGAAACGCTCGAGCTGACTAATGGCAGGCGAGCCGAGGCGGCCAAGATTCTAGGCATCGGCCTTCGAACCCTGCAGCGCAAAATCAAAGAGTATCGAGACGTGGGACTATTGGAGGGATAGGGCGATGGAGCTTCCCATACAGGTATTGATTCACAATGAGCTCGCTGGACTCAAGGGAGTCGAAGGAGCCCTGCATCAGATCTCCGAGAACGGCTACTACATATTGCAGTACCGGTTCGGGGACAACATACATCGGGTGCTGCTACCCATCCAGGAGACGGCTCTGATCTTCAAGGAGCCGGAAGAGACTGTCGAGGAACCGATGGAAGTCGAGCGCTAGATTGCGGACAGCGCTGGAAGTCGTGGGCGCCTAACCCATGGCGACGAGCATTTCACGCACCGCTTCTTCCATTCCCACGAGCACGGCACGCGACACGATGGAGTGACCGATGTTGAGCTCTTCGATGCCTGGCATCGAAGAGACAGGACCGACATTCGCGGTCGTCAGACCGTGTCCTGCGTAGACCCTTAGTCCACCCTCGACGCCCATGGCCGTGACCTGGGCGATCTTCTGCAGCTCGACTTCGGCTGCTGCTCCCTTGGCCCTGGTGTAGCTGTCCGTGTTGATCTCGAAGCCCTCGACCAGGCCCGTGGCCGTGGTCAGCAGATGCTCGATCTGTCGTGGTTCCGGATCGACGAAGACCGACACGATGATGCCCTGCGCTTGGAGCTGCTTGGCCACCGCTACGACGCGCTCGCCGGACGACAACAGGTCGAGCCCACCCTCTGTGGTGACCTCTTCGGGCCGTTCCGGCACCAGACTGACCTGGTCCGGACCGTAGCGCAGCGCAATAGTGGTCATCTCCTCGGTCGTCGCCATCTCCAGATTCAACTTGCCCTTGACCGTTTCGCGCAGGTTGGCGAGATCGCTCTCCAGGATGTGGCGTCGATCGCTGCGCAGGTGAATTGTGATTCCAGTGGCGCCCACTCGCTCGGCAATGGTCGCTGCCTCGACGGGGTCTGGGTACCCGACCTTGCGGGCCTGCCTGAGTGTCGCGACGTGGTCGACATTGACGGAAAGATCGGTCATGAGGACTTCTCCAGGTTGGACTTGTCTATTCGGCCCCGATTTCTTCTCGGATGGCATCGATCAGGCTGGCAGCCAACTCGTCGATTTCATGCTGGTTCTCGCCTTCGATCATCACCCGGGCCAGGGGCTCGGTACCGCTGTACCGAAGGACGAGGCGGCCCCGATTGCCAAGTCGGACAGCGACATCTCTGGCGACGGCAGCGACGCTTGGTAGAGACTCGAGCGGCGGCTTGCTGGTGACTCTCACATTGATCAGGACCTGGGGAAACCGCACGAACGGGGCCAGCAGCTCGGAGAGGGGCCTGGCCTCGACTTTGAGTATCTTGGCAATTTGAAGGGCCGTGGCGAGGCCGTCGCCGGTGGTGCCTTGTGTCAAGTCGACGATGTGCCCCGATTGCTCTCCTCCAAGGGAGATTCCGGCTTCCAGCATCGTATTGACGACCGTTCGATCGCCGACGCCGCATCGCACCAGCTCGATGGACTCGCCATCGAGGGCCCGTTCGAGACCCAGGTTGGACATGCTTGTAGCGACGATCTTTGGCGGTTCCAGCCGTGCCGAATCCTTCAGATAGCGAGCCCAGAGGAACAGCGCGGCGTCGCCATCTCGCACCACGCCCTGCTCATCCGCAAAGAGGGCACGGTCTGCGTCCCCATCGAATGCGATGCCAAGGTCGGCTGCCGTTTCGAGGACGGCTCGGGCCATGTCCTCTGGATGGGTGGAGCCGCAATCGCGATTGATATTGCGACCATTGGGCTGGTCGTGAAGCGATACGACTTCCGCGCCCAGATCTCGAAACACCTGGGCGGCGAAGGGAGACGCTGCGCCGTTGGCGGCATCGATCACGAACTTCAGCCCCTCGAGGGAGGCTGACTTGTCGGTCGATGACTGTTCGAGAGCCTCGCGGTACTCCTCTGCGAGAGAAGGGTCGAGGTTCAGTTTCTCTGCCGGCGGGTCTTCGATCTGGTCTGGGTGGTTGAAGAGGCGCTCTTCGAGGGCTTCCTCCGCCGGTACCTGCCACTTGAAGCCCAGGTGGTCGAACAACTTGATGCCGTTGTCGGGCAGCAGATTGTGGCTGGCAGAGATGGCCACTCCGGCGGCTGCCTCCCGTTGGTGGACGAGGAAAGCGATCGCAGGCGTTGGCAGTGTGCCCCCATAGAGAGTCTGAGCACCTGCGTGGTGTAGGCCTGCCGCCATCCAGCCACAAATCGTCTCGGTGCTCTGCCTGGTATCGCCGCCCAGAATCACCATGGGGCTCGGAGTCTCCTCTTGGAGCATCAGTCCCAAGTGGTAGCCGATACGGCAGACGGTCTGCTCGTCCAGTGGGAAGGTACCGAAAGGTGCGCGGATGCCATCCGTTCCAAAGAGACGAATGGAAGGTTGGGAGGTCGTCATTCTGTCGAGTCGTCGGAGTTGGTCAGTAGATCGGTGCCGGGGATCTCCATCAGGATGCGAACAGTGACCACGGCGGGCTGAACTATGTTGACCATGGGGTCGGGAGGCAGGACTGCAGCCTGCTCTTGGAAATCGAGAGCATGCCCGGTCAGATCCACGGGCGTCGTGAATAGGGAGCCGATCGTGTCGAGCATGGTCTCGGGTCCCCGGACCAGAACCCGGGGAGGGATGACCTCGGCTAGCCGGACCTTGGCGCCAGCGGCCGGCTCGCCCTCCAGCCTGGGTGTCACTGGCAGCAGATCGGTTTTCTCGACATCGAGCTCGAGGTGGATGATATTGGGCTCGATCGAAACCACTTCCAGGGCCTCTGGAAGAATCACGCTCTCCGCCGTCAGCGGCACATCGAAGGCGCCGCTCGTCGGATTGGGTAGCTCGACAAAGACATCGACCAGGTAGGGATTCAGAGTGCGCATTCGACTGACGGTGCCGCGCACGCCGACCCGCACGGCTTCGACTCTCTTGACGACGATCAAGCCGGGGAAATTGTCGTAGCGCACCGTCGCCTCGACAACCTTCTCATTCAGGGGCTCGCGCTTTTCGACCGAGACGATGAACCAGGCGGTCACCGCCAGCGCGAGAGCGAGCAGGCGCAATCCCCAGATGCTCTTGGCTTCGCTCAAGGGTTCGTCTCCGAAAGCGAGCCGAGGTCGGTGATCAGGTACTTGTAAAGCGCGTTGCGCAGACTCTTGGAATCCAGGTCGCGAATGAGCTCTCCACCAATGGCGATCGAGATGGCGCCTGTCTCTTCAGAGACGACAACGGCCAGCGCATCCGCCTCTTCGGAGATGCCGAGGGCGGCTCGGTGACGCGTACCGTAGTCTTTCGAGATCTCGGGATTCAAGGAGAGCGGAAGAAAACAGGCGGCGGCGGCGATTCGGTCCTGCTGCAGCATGACCGCACCATCGTGCAGCGGCGTTTCCGGGCTGAAGAGATTGATCAGCAGGTCGTAGCTCACCCGAGCGTCGATCTCGACCCCGTTCTCGATGTAGTTCCGCAAGCCTTCCAGTCTCTGAATGACGATCAGGGCACCGATGCGCCGGTCGGACAACGTGGTTGCCGCTGTGACGATCTCACTGATGGTCGATTCGACCTGCTGATGGGTTCCGAGACCCCACAGTGGATTGCGACCGAAACTGGCAAGGGCGTGGCGGATTTCATGCTGAAAGAGAACGATAATGGCCAGCGGTAGCACCAGAAGGAAGTTTCCGAGGAGCTCCTTAAGGGTCTCTAAATTGGCGACTCCAGCAAGATACGACGCGGCGGCGATGAAGAGGATGCCGAGGATGATCTGAACGGCTCGCGTGCCTCGGATGAGTAGCAGGAGGTTGTAGATGACCAGCGCCACGAGCGCGATATCCAGGAGATCGCGCCAGGTCAGGATCTGCAGCCAGTCAGCCAGACTCACTGCTGTCCCCCTGTTGTGTCGATAGCCCGCCAGACGGCGAGAAACTGAACCGTCTCTGCCACGTCGTGAACCCGAACCATGGCGGCGCCTTGCGAAGCAGCCCAAGCGATCGCCGCCAGGCTACCAGCGAGTCTGCCGTCGGCTGGCTGGTCGGTGATGGTGCCGATAAAGCTCTTGCGGCTGGCACCGACGAGAATCGGCTGCCCGAGTCGCTGGAGCTCTTCGAGGCGTCGCAGGAGCTCGAGGTTTTGCGGGCCGTTCTTGCCGAATCCGATTCCCGGGTCGACGAGGATCTGATGCCGCGACAGGCCTCGCCGGCGGGCTTCGTCGATGGCCACCTCGAGGTCCTGAATCACCTCCTCGACCACATCGTCGAAGTGGGTTTCTTTCTGCATCGAAGCCAGGTCTCCCCGGCTATGCATCAGGACCAACGGTGCGCCCCGTTCGGCGGCGATGACCGCCAATTCCGGGTCCGAAAGACAGCTGATGTCGTTGATGAGATCGGCCCCGGCATCGAGTGCCACCTTCGCGACATGGCTTTTTCGAGTGTCAACAGAGAGTGGAACAGAAACCCGTTTCCTGAGAGGTTCCAAGACGGGCAGCAGTCGGCTCAGCTCTTCTTCCGCCGGTACGGACTGCGCACCGGTGCCGTAGATCCCACCGCCGGGTCGGGTCGACTCAGCTCCGAGGTCCAAGACCTCGGCCCCCTGGGCGACCATTTCCTCGGCCCGATCCAAGGCTCTCTGCGGATCCGTCCACAAACCTCCGTCGCTAAAGGAGTCGGGAGTGAGGTTCAACACCCCCATGACGAGCGGCGCGCGCTCGAAGTCCAAGATCTGACCGCCGGCACAGACCAGCCCTTGTGGTGCGAGCTGTCGAGTGGTGACGGTGGTCATTGGGCGGAAGGGTTTGAGGCTTCGGATTTCTACTCTGCAGTCGGTCGAGGGCTCGATGGTGGTGAATCCTGCTCGGCAGTCGCGTCGAGAACTTCGTCCGGGAGGTCCTCGATTTCGACCTCTTCCAAAGTCTCCGATTGTGTTGCAGACGCGACCTCTTCAGGCTGGGCCTCCAGAGACTTGGCTTTAGGAAGCGTCGGCAGGAGGTCCTTGCCGGTCATTTCCTCGATGGTGGCGTAAACCTCGGTACCGTCCAGCGACTCGTGTTCGAGAAGCTCCTGGGCCAGGCGCTCCAGCACGGCGCGATTGTCGGTCAGGATCTTGCGGGCGCTTTCGTAGGCCGTCTGAACGATTCTGTCCACTTCGCGATCGATTCGAATGGCGGTGTCTTCGCTGTAGTCGGCGCGCTGATTGAAATCACGACCGAGAAACACGGGCTCGTCCTTGCTGCCGAACGAGAGGGGTCCCAATTCGGACATACCCCACTCACAGACCATGCGGCGTGCCATCTCGGTCGCCCGCTCGATGTCGTTGCCGGCACCGGTCGTGATGTCGTCCTGTGTCAGCTCCTCGGCGATCCGACCACCCATCAGAATGGCGATTTGCCCTTCGACATAGGTCCTTCGGTAGGTGTACTTGTCCTCGAGGGGAAGCTGCATGGTGACTCCAAGAGCGCGCCCGCGAGGGATCACCGTCACTTTGTGGAGGGGATCGGAGCCAACGACAAAGGCAGCGACCAGGGCATGGCCAGCCTCGTGGTAGGCCGTGATGCGCTTTTCCTCGTCGGTCAGCATGAGGGTCTTACGCTCGACCCCCATCAGGACCTTGTCCTTGGCGTACTCGAAATCCTCCATTGCCACCATTTCTCGCTCTCTGCCCGCCGCGACGAGGGCAGCCTCGTTCACCATGTTCGCGAGGTCGGCACCGGCGAATCCTGGCGTACCGCGTGCCAGGACTTCCAGGTTGACGTCATCGGAGAGCGGGATCTCTCGCGTATGAACCTTGAGGATCCCCAGACGACCGTTGATGTCTGGCCGGTCTACAACGACCCGTCTGTCGAATCGGCCAGGGCGCAGCAATGCGGGGTCCAGAACATCAGGACGGTTGGTCGCCGCAATGAGGATCACGCCCTCGTTGGATTCGAATCCATCCATCTCGACCAGCAGCTGGTTGAGAGTCTGCTCACGCTCGTCGTGGCCGCCGCCGAGTCCAGCGCCGCGATGTCGTCCGACGGCGTCGATCTCGTCAATGAAGACGATGCAGGGAGCGTTCTTCTTTCCTTGCTCGAAGAGATCACGCACGCGACTGGCACCGACACCGACGAACATTTCCACGAAATCGGAACCGGAGATGGAGAAGAAGGGCACGCCCGCTTCTCCGGCGATCGCCCTGGCGAGCAGCGTCTTGCCGGTGCCTGGCGGTCCCATCAGGAGGACGCCTTTCGGGATCTTGCCGCCCAGCTTCTGGAACTTCTGGGGCTCCTTGAGGAAATCGATGATCTCGGCTAGCTCTTCCTTGGCCTCTTCGACGCCGGCGACGTCCTGGAACGTCACTTTCTTGCCAGAGGTACTGAGGAGCTTGGCTTTGCTCTTGCCGAAGGAAAGAGCCTTATTGCCACCGGACTGCATCTGGCGCATGAAGAAAATCCACAGTCCGATAATGAGTAGGAACGGCGCCCAGCCAAAGAGGAATTGGAGTAGTGGATTCTCTCGCGGCTCCTCGGCCTTGATGATCACGCCAGCGTCCCGGAGCTCCGTGACCAGATCCGGGTACTCGGGTAGATAGGTGAAGAAGCTGTCCCCGGCGGCATACTGGCCTCCTTCGGTGAAGGATCCGGAGACTTCCTGGCCGCGAATGGTGACTTCCGCTACGCGCCCCTGTTCGACCTGCTCGAGGAACTCGGTGAAGGTCAGGGGGAAGCGACTCACTCGACCCGCTTGAAAGGTGTTCCACAACAGAATGACCACGACGAAGATCGCGATCCAGACAATCAGTGTTCTAACGGTTGGAGTCAAGATTCAAATTCCTCGAGATGGGGCAGTGCTGGCGACGATCCAGCTCGTCTCAGCGATCGTCCTCGTCCTGTTCTACGATGCCGATGAACGGCAGGTTGCCGAAGCGGCCCAGATGTTTGAGTCCATAACCAACGAAGGTGCCCTGGCGTTCCGTCGTGAACAGGCTGTAGTCGGGTTGGAAGTCGGTCTTTCTCTGGTCTTGGATATCGATCAGACCAGCGAACTGAACCTGTCGAGCACCTCGCTGCAGGAACTGGTTGGAAAGGTAGTTCTCGATAACGCCTGATACGACGACATCCTTGAGGATGACGAGATTCTGATCTTCCACGTTCAGCGAGATTGGGTAGTGGATCTCCAGGAGATCCCCCTCGTATGCGCTGACGGAGTACTGAACCTGAATGAAATCGAATCGCACGGGTTGCTCGATCGCGCGGATCAAATCGGCCAGGAACAGTACCGAGCCACCCACGATGGAGATAATCCAGGGGTCGGCCCCTCCCAGATCGTTGCCCAAGCGACGACCCAGTTCGGTCACCTTCTCCTGAATGATGTCTGCGTCAAAAAGCGGTCGGATATCCATGGTGGTTACAGCGGATCGATCTGGGCAACCCAGACGGACTCACTCTCCGCGATCTTGAAGTCCTCGTTGACAGTCACTCCAGGCACCCAGGCCAGCCGGGAGCCCACAAAGAGCAGGGGGAGACGATCTCTCTCGCGGCGCGGCACTCGGCGATCCATCAAGACGTCCTTGAGGCGCCGCGTGTAGGCACAACCCAACGGTTGAAACCGATCACCAGGACGCCGATTGCGAATCGTAACCTCATCACCGGCGACGATCGGCAACGCCAATCCTGTCCGTCGTGGCGAGCTTGCGAACATCCAGTGGGCCGTCTTGCCTGGCTCGATTCGGAACCGCAGACCGGCCTCGGGAATGACGCACTCCCCTGGCACCTTGAGAGTATAAGCGAAAGGAGCCGGTCGCGGTTGACTCCTGCGCAGCCAGATCCGCTCGTTCTCGCTTTCCCAACGCCAGCCCCCGCCGCAATCGCAACCGACTGTCGTAGTGCAGAGCAACTGGCGGGACAAGTCGAGACGCGCCTTCTTAGACGGCGGATAGGGGACACCGGCAGAACGGTGCATCAGGCTGAGGGCAAAGGGAAGGACCTCTGGTGGAAACTCCGAGAGCAGCTGCCTGGAGACGCTCACCTCGCCGCGCTCGACCTGCAGGTCGAGCTGCCGAGGCAGATATCGATCCAGTCGGATCTGGACCTGCCGGGCGGAGTTCGATAGTCGCTCCAGACGGCCACGGATGTCGGGGTCGGCTGCTGCTAGCCGTGGCAAGACGAGGTGCCGAAACCGATTGCGCGGTGCTCTGAGGTCGAGATTCGTGGGGTCGACGACTGGAGTCAAGCCGGCGAATCGAGTCGCCTCGAGGAGGTCCGTGCGGCTCAGGCGGAGCAGTGGGCGCAGAACTCGATCCCGGCGAGAGGTGATGCCCGCCAGGCCAGCCAGGCCGCTGCCGAAGGCGAGGCGCAGCAGCACCGTCTCGGCCTGGTCGTCGGCATGGTGTGCAGTCAAGGTGAATGCGGCGGCGCAACGGGTCCGAATCTCCTCGAGAAAAACGTATCGAATGCGTCTGCAGGCGCTCTCGAGGCTCTCACCTGGCCCTCTCTCCAGGGTCACCTCCCTGCGCTCCAGCCAGATGGGGACGTGCAGTGAGTCGCAATGTGCCTTGGCGGTCCGGGCCCGGCGAGACGAATCTCCATCGAGCCCGTGATCCAGATGGGCCGCTGTCAGCGAGAGACCGTGCCGGGGTGCGACCTGCGTCAAGCCCCAGAGGAGGGCCAGGGAATCTGGGCCGCCGGAGAACGCGACCAGCAGCCCGTCGCCGGGCTGAACGTGAGCCTCCCTGGTGAGGAAGGTCTCGAGTGCGTCGAAGAGAGTCACACTGGAAGAAGATGGTGGCGGTGAGAGGACTTGAACCTCTGACCTAGCGATTATGAGTCGCTCGCTCTAACCAGCTGAGCTACACCGCCTTGATCTCAAGAAAACCACCGAGCTCTGGAGTGGCCCGAAGGGCTGCTCCTGAAGGCTCGGGCTGCAGATTATAGCCGGACCTGGGGTTGCTGGCGAGGGTATATGCGAACCGCTCGGGCACCTGGATACCCGAGCGGTTCTCGAAGAAGAGGAGATCAGCGAATCGTTGGACGCGGAGGGCGAGAGAGAGGAGTGGTGTTGGTCTGCTCGGGACGGCCGCTCAGACGTTCCAGCTCCTGCCTTGACTGACGGAACTCACGGAAGAACTCGAGCATCGACGCGGCGAGGCGGGAGGAGTTGATCTGGTAGATCACGTGCTGGCCTCGACGCTGATCGACAACCAGGTCGGCCTCGCGGAGTACGGCCAGGTGTCGCGAGATCGTCGGTTGGGAGAGCTGAAAATTGTCGACGATCTCACCGACGCTCAGTGGGTGATTCTCGAGCAGCCTCAGGATGTTGCGGCGAGTCTGGTCGGAGAGGGCCTTGAAGAACTTGCTCAGTACGCGGTCGGGAACGCTGGGGTGGGTGGCGAAGGGCGTGACCCGGTCGCTTCGAGACTCTCTGGTCATTTGTTTGATCTGTTCCATGATTCGCTCCGTTCTGTGTCAGGGATGATTCGTTGGTCTCCTTATGCGTTCGTCTTTGCTGGTTCGGCATCCCTTGTTTGCTGTTCCTTAAGCGATGAACTCCAATTTGCAATCGAAGGCTGTATAGGGCAATGGCCATGCCAGATTCGACCGCCGCAGCCCTGGAGTCCATCCCTGCCGTTCTCCCGGATGGCAGGGATTCCTGTAAACTATTGAAAATAAAGAGCCTGGGATCGTGCTCAGAGAACTGAGAAGAACGATCGGAGCCTCGAATCGAGGCGCATGTAGGAAAATGTTGGTATGTATTCAGTGAAAAATTGACGTATCGAGAATTGCCAATGTTCAAAATTTTCTTGGCGTCGGCAAAAAAGTGGCCGTCTCAAGGGGGCCGATGGAGTCGATCAGGCTGGCGCGGCGACTCTGCTGGGAGTGCGGCAATCGGGCCAGAGGAGGATGTGGGGCACTTAGTGATTGACTTCCCGGCTACCCTCCCGTAGTATTTCGCGTCGCCGGGCGGGAGGTTAGCTCAGTGGAAGAGCACCTGCCTTACACGCAGGGGGTCGTGGGTTCAAATCCCTCACCTCCCACCAGCTACCTTTCAGAGTTCCGGCGATTGCAGGATTTGCGGGGTCGTAGTTCAGTTGGTTAGAACGCCGGCCTGTCACGCCGGAGGTCGCGGGTTCGAGTCCCGTCGACCCCGCCAGTCTGCGACGAAGTCCCCCGCGCGCGAACCTTAGTTGGTCAACCCGGATTCACGGGCTGGAAGCGTCAGGGGAGCGCGGTGGGTAAGGAGATTGCCATGAGAGAGAAGATCAAGCTCGTTTCCTCGGCAGGCACGGGGTACTTCTACACCACGACGAAGAACAAGAAGCTGGGTACCGGCAAGCTTCGTCTCAAGAAGTACGATCCGAAAATCCGCCAGCATGTCGAATTCGTGGAAGACAAGCTCCGCTAGCTGGTCGTTCCGCCCGAACAAGCTCCACAAGCTCTACCCTTTCAAGAGCCCCGGTCACGAGGTCCGGGCGGGCTTCTGGTCAAGGTGTGTTCGGAGTCTGTTGAGCCCTTCCTCGGTGGATCGCTGTCTCGGCTCGAGGCGCTGCGAGCTGCAAGCCTAAAGTGGGATGGTAGAATGAGTCTCCCTACCGGCTGCAGGTCCTCGCTGACCTGATCAATCTTTTTCCATCCAGTCGTTCGACCTCCTCTCCATATTCCTATGGAAAGGAGTTCCAACGATGGCAGAAGACGAGATCGGCGACCTGCTGACGCGATGCGCCAGCTCCTTCGAGAGGGAGAGCTGGAGAGAGTTCGTACAACGCTTCGAAGATCGTCTGACAGGAGGAATCGACCGGGCAGTGCGGCGTTTCGGCGTTCGCTTGAGCCGTGAGGAGCGTGAGGATCTAGTTCAGAACGCCTATCTTCGCTTGCTCGACAATCAGGCCCTCGGCCTGCGCCGCTGCCGTGCCAAGCGAGAGTCCGAGCTCAGTGCTTATCTGGGCCGGATCGGCGAGCGGGTGGTAGTGGACCATCTGCGGTCCAGCTCGGCTCTCAAGCGGGGTCGTCGCCACCTGGTCGATCGCCTGCTGGGCTTCGAGAAAGACCCGGCCGAATGTGCGATCGATCGTTCTCCCACACCCGAGGACTGGGTGCTGAATCGGGAGCGACGGCGGTTCTTTCTGGAACGCTGCCGCGATGTCGTGGGCAAGAGACCGGTCCGCGACCTGAACGTGCTCTACCTGGCCTTCTTCGAGGGCCACAGTAGCCGGGAGATCTGTCGCCAACTCGGTGGCGGCCTGACGCCGAGCTGCGTTGACTCCGTGGTCTATCGGCTCAAACAGAGGTTGGCCGACTTCGGCCTTCAGCTACCGCGGCGGTGAGCATGCGGGCTGCTGCGACCTCTGTACGAGGACCACCTCACGGGCACGTTCAGCGCCGAGAGTGAGCTATGATTCGCAAGCCATGCTGAAAGTGTTTTCCGACCCCAGATGTCTCTTGCATCGAGTTCCGGACGGTTATCCCGAGAAGGCTGAGCGTCTCGAAGGCATCCTCGAGTTTCTGCATCGTCGTCAGGTAGAAGTCGAGGAGGCCGGTGACCATGAGGGCTTCGAGCCGGCCGTCGCCGCGGTGCATTCTGAACGGTACCTGGCTCGCTTTTCGAGCACCGTCGAACGCGGTGATCTTTTTCTCGATACGCCGGACAATCCACTCTGCGGATCGACCTGGAAAGCGGCTCGAGCCGCGGTCGATGCGACCCTGACCGCCGCTGATTGGGTAGCCGATGGGGTCGGACGGCGAGGTATGACTGCCGTGCGACCTCCAGGTCATCATGCCGAGCGCGACGGGGCGATGGGATTCTGCTACTTCAACAACGTCGCTGTGGCAGCGGAGTACCTTCGTCGCGAAAAAGGGGCCGAGCGCCTGGCGGTCGTGGACTTCGACGTCCACCACGGCAACGGTACTCAGCACATCTTCGAGGCCGAGCGCGACGTCCTCTACCTGAGCACCCACCGCTACCCGTTCTATCCCGGTACCGGTGCTGCAGACGAGCGCGGGACGGGAGAAGGAGAGGGCTCGACAGTGAATGTTCCCCTGCCTGCCGGAGCGGGTGATGTCTCTTTCCAGGCCGCTTTTCAAGCGGTTCTCTTGCCGACGTTAGAAGAGTTTCGACCGGAGATACTTCTGATCTCCGCCGGCTTCGATGCCTGGCAGGCCGATCCTCTCGGCGGTATGCGAGTCAGCGAGGACGGGTACCGCGAGTGGGGTCATTGGCTTGGCGCCCTGTCGGAGGAGATCTGCGACGGACGATGTCTGGTCCTGCTGGAAGGAGGCTACGACGTCGATTCTCTACCCGGCTTGCTGTGGACCCACTTGGAAGCCCTCGACGGCCATTCTTAGCGCAGCTCGACGCCTTCACCCATACACAGAACCTGGACAATCGAGGCCGGAGTCGTAGGCGGCCCGGCCAGCGAAGTCAATCGGGGAGGCTAGCGGTCTTTTCCGGCTGACTATCGCTGTCGAGCAGTAGCTGCCTTCGGGCAAGCAGGCTCTTGGCGTCGTCGAAGAGGGTCAGGGCCTCGAGGATCTGGGGATCGCCTTCGGCAATCACCTCGTAGCGGGCCTCGATGCCAAAAGCAGAGTTGAGCAGCTCACCACGGAGGTTGCGCCGGACTTCTTCCGAGACCGCAGCGTCAGCAGTCTGCTCCGTCAGTTCGTCCAATGTGATGAGCTCTTCTTCGACGACCCAGTTGTAGAACTCTTCGAGGAGTGGGTCTGGAACCTGCCATTCTCGACTCTCGATCGGATGTTGATTGGCGTAGCTGACTGCGAAGTCGAAGAAAGCGCTCTGGCTGAGGAGAATCTGCAGCAGGGTCGGGATCTCCTGCGGCTCGATGATCACGTCTGGACTGATACCGCCGCCGCCGTAGACCTTGCGTCCCAGATCCGTGCGAAAGGCTTCGATCTCGAGTGCTGTTGCACTGTCCTCGGCCTCGATCTCTGACGGATTGACCCCGTTCGAGTGGGTGCTGTAGTCGAACCACGAGCTGTAGTCCCGCTGAATCAGCCTGCCAGAGGGTGTGTAGTACCTGGCTGTCGTCAGGGCCAGCCCAGCGCCGTAGGACAGGCTGTAAACGGTCTGGACGAGCCCCTTGCCCCAGGTCTGGGTTCCAACGATGAGACCGACGTCGTGATCCTGAATCGCACCTGCGAAGATCTCGGCTGCCGATGCCGTGCCTTCTCCGACGAGAACCACCATCGGTAGGTCGAGAGCTGGTGAGGGATCCTCGGAGAAGTACTCCTGGTGGGAGTCTCGCGTGCGACCCCGGGTTTCCACCACCTTCGAACCTTGTGGTAGGAATTGCTGAACCACCTCGATTGCCTGGTCCAGCAGACCGCCGCCATTGGTTCTCAAGTCGACGAGCAGCTGCGTCATACCTTGCTCGCGCAAGACCTGGACGGCTTCCCGCACTTCTCTTGCCGTGCCGCGATTGAAGTCGCTGATCGAAATGTAGCCAGTCTCGGGACTGACCATGTACTGGTAGCGCACCGAGATCTGGGGGATTTCGTCGCGAACGATCGTCACTTCGATGGGCTCGTCGAGGCCCGGGCGGCTGATGGTGATGGTCACCTCCGTGCCCTTGGGGCCCTTCAACTGCCGCACGGCATCGTTGATGCTCATCCCCTCGGTTGCCTCACCTTCGATCGCCGCGATGACATCGCCGGCTCGGAGGCCCATCCGCGAGGCTGGTGTGCCTTCAATGGGGGTGATGACCGTAATCTGTCCGTTGCGAAGGCCTACCAGAATGCCCAGGCCGAAGAAGCTGCTCTGCTGGCGATCCCTCATCTGGGCGTAGGCCTCGGCTGTCAAATACGAGGTGTGGGGGTCGAGGGATCGAACCATGCCGTCGATCGAAGCATTCACGAGGTCTTTGTAGTTCGTCTCGCCGCCATAGGTTTCATGAGAGACTTCGAGAAGCTCGGTGTAGACGCGAAGGACCTCTCGGGCCTCGTGATTCAAGGCGAGAAGTCGGTCCCCGAACAGGCTCGCGACGAGTAGCGTCAGAGCGAACAGGACCGAAGCTGTGAGTTTCCAGCGCGGTCGCACGCGCGCAGTGTATCACTCGGCAAGGTGGACCACCGGCTTGACATTCCTCGCCAGTCACCAGATCATCGAAGGAAGGAAGATTTCGCCATGATTGGATCTTTGGGAATGCCGGAGCTACTCTTTATTCTGGTTCTGGCATTGTTGATCTTCGGACCGAGGAAATTGCCTGATATTGGCCGCACCATGGGCAAGGCTATGGGCGAGTTTCGACGGGCGACGCGGGATCTCAAGAGGACTCTGGATACCGAAATCTCCGCTGAAGAGGCGAGCCGTCCAGCCAATCCGGCAAAGGTCACCCCGGCTCCGGCCGTTCCGGCTGCAGTCGATCCGGCCCCAGCCGTTCCTGACACAGTCCCTGCGGTGCAGCCCAGCGCGCCGACATCTCCCACGACTCAGGCGCCGGCACCGCCCGAGAGCCCCAGCGCACCCGACCCGACATCGGCGGAAGGCCCGTCGCGAGAGCCCGAATAGGCACCCAGATCTCCGATGAGTACTCTCCCTGAGCCTGGGAATCCGTCTGCCTCTGACGAAGATCTGCAGCGGATGAGTCTGCTGGAGCACCTCGAGGAGTTCCGGCAGCGCATCTTCCGATCGATCATCGCAGTCGGCATCGTCTTCGTTGTCTGCTGGTTCTTCGTCAGGGAGATTGCCGACTTCCTGGCCAGACCCATCTACAAGGCCCTACCCGAGGGGAGCCGCCTCACCTTTCTCGGCGTCACCGACCCCTTCATCATCTACGTCAAGGTCGCTGCTCTGGTGGCCCTGTTCATCGCCTCGCCGTTGGTGCTGTATCAGATCTGGCGGTTCGTGGCTCCCGGTCTGTACAAGAAGGAGAGGCGACGGGCCATTCCCTTCATCTTCTTTGGCAGCCTGTTCTTCATTGGTGGTGGAGCGTTCGCTTACTACGTCGCGTTTCCGTTCGCGGTGAACTTCCTGGTCGGCATGGGTGCGGCGTTCCAGCCGATGATCACGGTCGAGCGCTATTTTCGGTTCTTGCTCTATGTGATCTTGGGGCTGGGGCTGATGTTCGAGTTGCCCATCATCATCTTTCTGCTGGCGCAGATGGGCGTCGTCACACCTGGCTTCCTGATCCGCAAGTTTCGCTGGGCGGTGCTACTGATCTTCATTGCCGCGGCGTTCGTAACGCCGACCCCAGACGTGGTGAACCTGCTCATGTTCGCTCTCCCCACCATCGTCCTGTACTTGTTGGGCGTCGCTGCAGCAGCTCTCGTGCTTCGCAGCAAGAAGAAGGACGAAGAAAGGCAAGAGCCGTCGGACGACGACTCCAAGTGACCCTAAGCCCCCTAGGCCCTTAAGCCCCTAAGCCCTTACTGCCCAGGGCCCGAGCCCCAAGCCCCAGGTCTGGTTGTTATCGGTCGCCAAAGTCGACTGACAACAACCTCTCAGCCGTCGAAGGTAAACCGGGAGTAGAGCTGGTCCCACTCGCCGCGCGCCCGCAGCACGATCTCCACCATCTCGCGAGCGGCGCCGTGGCCTCCCGGGCTGTCGAGAACGTGGTGGACCACGTCTCGGACCTCCCGGGCGGCATCGGCTGGAGCAAAGGAAAGGCCACACTGGCCCAGGACCACCAGATCGGGAAGGTCATCGCCGATGTAGGCAATCCGTCGGGCGACGGTATTGTGGCGCTTCAAGAAGGTCTCCAGGCCAGCTCGCTTGTCTGCGACTCCCATACTCAGGAACTCCAGCTTGAGCTCGGTGGCTCGCCGTTCCAGGGCTGCGGAGTCACGTCCCGAGAGGATGCCGACCTTCAGACCGGCCAACTGCGCCATCTTTAGGCCCAGCCCGTCCTTGGCGTCGAAGCGCAAGAGGTTGTGGCCCCGGCGGTCGTAGTAGAGACCACCGTCGGTGAGGACTCCATCCGCATCGCAGAGAATCCACTCGAGCTCGGTCGCTCGGCGGGCGAGGTCGCTGTCCGAGAGAGTCGGCATGATGCTCTAGAAGAGCTCCAGCCCCCAAAGATCGTGCAGGTGGACGATGCCCTCCAGCTCACCGGCCTCGGTGCAGACAAAGAGGGAGGTGATGCGATTGTCCTCCATGATCTTCAACGCCGCCGAAGCCAGCTCGTCTCTGTGGATGACCCTCGGCTCCGTCTTGATGCAGTCGCGAGCCGATTTCTCCAAGAGTTGCCCGTCCTTTTCGAGGAGGCGCCGCAGGTCGCCGTCAGAGATACATCCCACCAGATGGTGGGAAGAGTCGGTAACGGCGGTAATGCCCAGCTTCTGCCGCGACATCTCGTAAATCGCTTCGCGCATCGGTGTGTCGAGGCCGACTTGTGGCAGATCTTCCCCAGAGTGCATGAGCTGGTGGACCTTCAGGAGGCGCTTGCCCAGCTGGCCGCCAGGATGGAGGCGGGCAAAGTCCTCCGGTGTAAATCCCTTGGCCTCCAATAACGCCATGGCGAGAGCATCGCCAAGAGCGAGGGTTGCCGTGGTGGAGGCTGTAGGTGCGAGATCCAGGGGACAGGCTTCTTGGTCGATCGCGACTCGCAGATGCAGGTTCGCGTTTTTGGCGATCGGGCTGTTGCGGCTGGCGGTAATCGCGATCAGCGGGATGCCCAGCCTCTTCAAGGTCTCGACCAGTCGGAGGAGCTCTTCCGTCGAGCCCGAATAGGAGGCTGCCAGGACCACATCGCCCGCCGCCAACATGCCGAGGTCACCGTGGATCGCCTCGGCCGGATGCAAGAACAGAGCTGGCGTGCCTGTCGAGGAGAGCGTCGCGGCCAGCTTCTTCATGATGATGCCGCTCTTGCCCATCCCGGTACAGACAACTCGTCCCTCGGTTTGCTCCAATAGCTCTACCGCGCGGTCGAAGTCCTCGTCCAGCTGCTCGATGAGGCCGCGAACCGCGGCCGCCTCGATCTCGAGTACCTGACGGGCGATCAGGCGCGGGTTTCTAGGGCCTGGCTTGGTCAATTGGAGCTTGTCTCCTGGACGAGTGCTTGCCGAATCGAGAGAGCGGATGCGAGGAGGGCCTCGGCCCGCATGGGGTCCAACTGGGTCGTGCTGTCGGACCGTGCGCGTTCCGGCTCGGGATGCACCTCGAGGTAGAGGCCGTCGGCGCCGGCGGCAACGGCCGCGCGGGCCAGGGGTTCGGCGAACTGGCGCTGCCCTCCGGTCTCCTCACCAACTCCCGGCAGCTGTAGCGAGTGGGTTACGTCGTAGATGACGGCAATCCCTTCCGCGTGTAGCATTTCGAAGCTGCGCATATCCACCACCAGATTGTGGTATCCGAAGGAAACGCCCCGCTCGGTGACGCTCACCTTCGTGTTACCCGTGCTGCGGGCCTTGTCCACCGCGCGACGCATGTCGTCGGGTGCCATGAACTGGCCCTTTTTGAGGTTGACAGCTCGCCCGGTCTCGGCCGCCGCCAGAATCAGGTCGGTCTGCCGGCAAAGAAAGGCGGGCACCTGCAGCACGTCGCAGATCTCCGCCGCTGTCTCGCACTGACTGACCTCGTGAACGTCCGTCAAGATCGGCAACCCGGTCGCGTTTCCGATCTGCCTGAGCACCTCGAGCCCGGCCTCGAGTCCGGGTCCCCTGTAGCTCTTCAAGGCACTGCGATTGGCTTTGTCGAACGAAGCTTTGAAGATGATCGGAAGGCCGAGTCGATGACCCACAGCCTTGAGCGCCTGCGCGATCTCGAGCGCTTGCTGCGGCTCTTCGAGGACGCAAGGCCCGGCAATGACAGGCAGGGCTTCGCCACCCAGCAGGATTCCCGGGGCGAGCTCTACCGGGTTGCGGCTCATCCGATCTCCTGGAGAGCGACGACGTTCTGTCGTTCGCGCATCCTCTCTGGGTCCTGCCGTCGCTCGCTTTCTTCGAGAGCCGCCTTGATGTAGGAGACGAACAAAGGATGAGGGGCCGTTGGTTTCGACTTGTACTCGGGATGAAACTGGCAGCCCAGAAACCAGGGGTGATCCTCGAGCTCGACCATCTCGACGAACTTTCCGTCTGGACTCATGCCGGCCACCTTGAGACCGCCTTCGACAAGCTGCGGCAGGTACTTCTGGTTGACCTCGTATCGATGGCGGTGCCGCTCGCTGATCTCCTTGACGCCGTAGGTGTGGGCCGCCAGGGTTCCCTCCTGGAGATTGCAGGGATAGGCCCCCAGTCGCATGGTACCGCCCATCTCTTCGACACCGAGAAGATCGCGCAGCTTGTAGATCACCGGATGCCTGGCATCTTCGTCGAACTCCGTCGAGGTGGCGTCCTCGATACCGCAAACGTTGCGGGCGTACTCGATGACCATGCATTGCATCCCGAGGCAGATGCCGAAGAAAGGGACCTTCTGCTCTCGGGCGTATTGAATGGCGCGGATCTTCCCGGCCGTGCCGCGCGGGCCGAAACCGATGGGGACCAGTAGGCCATCGACGTCGAAGACCTCTCGCGGCCAATTGCCCGCCTCGATCTCCTCGGCTGCGATGTAGACCAGCTCCACCGACGCGTCGTTGGCGATGCCGCCATGCTCGAGAGCCTCGTTGAGGCTCTTGTAGGCGTCCGGCAGCTCGACGTACTTGCCAACGATGCCAATGCGGACATGGTGCTTGGGGTTCTTGATGTGGCTGACAAGCTCCTCCCAGCGCGACATGTCGCGCTGGGTCTGAGGCAGGTTGAGGAGCTCCAGGAGGATGTCGTCGAAGCCCTCGCGGCAGAAGCTCAGCGGGACTTCGTAGATCGTTTCCACATCCTGTGCAGCGATGACTTGGCGCGGTTCGAGGTTACAGAATAGGGCGATCTTTCTCTTGACGTCTTCAGGCAACGGTCGATCGCAACGGCACAGCAAGGCATCGGCGGTAATTCCGATGGCGCGTAACTCGCGCACCGAGTGTTGCGTCGGCTTGGTCTTGAGCTCGTCCGAGGTGGCGATAAACGGCACCAGAGTGAGGTGCAGGTGAACGGAGTTGGTCTTTCCCAGCTCCAACCGCAGCTGTCGAATGGCCTCCAGAAAGGGCAGGGATTCGATGTCGCCGACCGTTCCGCCGATCTCGATGAGAACGACGTCGGCGGTGTCAGCCAGGCGCCGCATGGCATCCATGATCTCGTCGGTGACATGGGGAATGACCTGGACAGTCTTGCCCAGGTAATCGCCTCGGCGCTCCTTGTTGATGACCGCCTCGTAGATCTTGCCGGTAGTGTAGTTGTGCCCCTTGGTGGCCTTCATGTTGGTGAAGCGCTCGTAGTGGCCCAGGTCGAGGTCGGTCTCGGCCCCGTCATCGGTGACGAACACCTCTCCGTGCTGGTACGGAGACATGGTGCCTGGATCGACATTGACGTAGGGGTCGAACTTCATGATGGTGACCGAAAAACCCCGGGCTTCCAGGATGGCGCCCACCGAAGCGGCGGCTACTCCCTTGCCGAGGGATGAAAGCACACCGCCGGTTACGAAAATGAACTTGGTTGCCATGCAAGATCCCCTCTTGATTGCGGCTCGAAGCCTATTCGGAGGTCGCCGAGCCGCCTCTCGTCAGCAAGGTCTCCACCCTAGCCAAGTCTTCCATTGTATCCACCCCGGCCCAGGCATGATCCGTCAGCAATACGCGAATCGAGATGCCGTTCTCCAGTGCCCGCAGCTGTTCCAGGGATTCGCTGCGTTCGAGCGGTGTGGGCTCCAGTTCTGCCAGGCGACGCAGGGCCGCCATTTGATAACCGTAGATGCCGATGTGCCGCGAGGCGGTCGCGTCTTGCGGGCTCCTCGGGTACGGAATTGCCGAGCGACTGAAATACAGCGCGTAGCCTTGCCGATCCACGACAACTTTCACCACATCGGGATTCTCTGCGTCTTCCGGATCGGCTGCTGTAGCCAGGGTGACCATCGGATCGGCTGGAGACTCACATAGATGAGCAGCGATGCGATCGATAGCCGTAGGGTCGATGAGAGGCTCATCTCCCTGGATATTGATCACCGCAGCGTCAGTGGGCCAGTCGCGGGCGGCCCAGGCGATTCGATCGGTACCGCTGGCGCACTCGACGGGTGTCATCTGCACCGTGCCGCCAAACTCGCGAACTGCGTCGGCGACTCGGTCGTCGTCCGTCAGAACCACGATTCTGTCGACACGGGCCGCTTCGGTCGCTCGGCGGTAGACATGCTCGATCAGAGGGCGTCCGGCAAGCGGGCGTAGCGGTTTGCCGCTGAGTCGGCTGGACGCGTAGCGGGCTGGTATGGCTCCGATAACCACACTTGGAGTGGCATCTGACGCAGCGGAAGAGGATTCTTCGGGGGGCACGACCCAATGTACTGCGGTGCCCGGCAAGAGTCAATGGTCACCTCCAAGGTCTCGTCGGCGACGCTCTAGTGGAGTATCGGACGCCTTGATTCGATGCTAGATTCACCCTCGACATGCCAGAGCCAACGACATCTGAACCTCGAGTGCGGCGATACAAGGGCTGGCTCTGGATTCTTTCATTGCTCGTCCTGCTGGTTTTCCTGGCCGGTGCCGAGCGAGCTTTTCGGTGGGCAGTGACCAGGACCTCGCTACCAACAGGCACGGCGCAATGGATCTGGGCCGCTGTCGACGAAGGCCAGGCCGAGCCCCAGACCTACTATCTGGTGCGGGACTTCAATCTGGATTTCAGGGCCAAGAAGGCCCGCCTGCTGTGTGTCGCCGACGAGGAGTACGTTGCCATTATCAATGGTGTCCAGGTCGGTGGTGGGAGATTCTTCGACCAGGGCCTTGTCGACGAATACGCGGTGGCCCGTTTTCTGAAGCGCGGCAAGAACCGATTGGTGATCGAAGCGAGGAGCAGCCGGGGAAATGGAGGGCTGCTGGCGCGCCTCGAAGCGCAGGCGGGAAGGCGGTCGAAAACGATCCAGAGTGATGGGTCATGGCGCGTTCATCGGCACCGGGAGCGCGGCCTCGGACAACCAAGAGCAGAGGTTTCGGAGGGCGAAGATCCTGTGGTCTGGGGATTGCCACCCATGGGCCGTTGGCCCTTGCCGACGAAGGTGAGGCGGCGCCCGACCATCCCGGAGCTACTGCTCGACGTCGAGCCCGAGAAGGCGGTTCGATTTCGCCAGGGCGGAGGGACATCGGTCTGGAAGCGCTTCGATGAGGAGGCGATTTCGACCGCGGGCTTCGGTCCCTGGGTGACGTTCGATTGGGGCAGGACGGTGACGGGCTATCTGGCGCTGGAATACCCCATCGAGGAGTCACCTGTGGCGTTGATCTACGTGGGAGAAGAAGTGCCCGACCTGTCGGTGGCCCGTCCTGCAGCCTTTCTGGCAGGCCTGGAAGGGGGTTGGCTGTGGAGCGACGCTCTGCCACAGAGATTCAGGTACGCCACGGTCTTGGTACGAGATGGCACGGTGACCGGTGCCATGGTCTTCCCGACCAATCCCAGAAGGTCGGCTGATCTGATCCCGACTGAGCCGGGACCGAGTGGAGTGTTCGGATTGCGATCGGAGACCCTACGAACGCCGTTGGAGGACGAAATCCGGCGCGAACTCCATGGCCTCCCGGGCGCCACAGGTGGGGAAGATCTCTAGGGTCGAACGGGCTTCCTCGGCGTACCCTTCAGCCAACTCCTGGACTTCCCCGATGGTGCCCTCTGAGTGCACCAGGTCCAGAATCTCTTCTCGTGCCACTCTGTCGAAGCTGCCGTCTTCCAGGACTGTCTCGATCAGACCTCGACGCCTATCGTCCAGGCGAGGCAAGAGAAGAATCAGCGGTAGCGTCAACTTGCCCTCGGTGAGATCCGACAGGACCGGCTTGCCGATTTCGCTTTCGCGGGCTGTGAAATCCAGTAAGTCGTCGACCAGTTGAAAGCAGATCCCGAGGGACCGGCCATATTGCTCGAGCGCCGTGCCCGCCTCCGGCTTCTTGGGGCTCATCAGGCTGGGGATCGAGCAGGAGGCGGCGAATAGATGAGCTGTCTTGCGCTCGATAATCGAGAAGTACTCATCGACGCCGAGATCGAGCGAGCCGAGCCGCTGCTGTGACAGCAACTCACCTTCGGTCATTCTGAGGGTGGCATCGCAAAGCCGACGAATCACCTCGAGATTGTCGTGGCTCAAGGCCATCTTCATCGACGTCGTGTAGAGCCAATCGCCCAGCAGTACGGTCAGGCTGTTGCCCCAAAGCTGATTGGCGGTCACCTGACCGCGGCGCAGCGTGGCGTGGTCGATGATGTCGTCGTGAATCAGGGTGGCGGTGTGGATCAGCTCCACGATCGCCGCGTAGGTGACCTCTTCGTCGCTGTCCCGATCCAGGAGCTGAGCGGACAGCAGGAGCATGGCGGGCCGGAACCGCTTGCCACCACCCGAGAAGATGTACTCGCCGGTATTGGTGATGAAAGGTACGTCTGAGCGCAGGTGCTCGAGAAACACTTCCTCGGTGGCCGCCAGCTTGTCGGCGATGAGGTCGAGAAAGCGCGAGACCGGCGGTGCGCTGGTCCTGGCGAGGTTCGATGAGTTCGGGTTCAACATAGGAAGCTCTGCTGTGATTTCAATCCCCAAACGGCTGTATCGGCTCGAAGTGGACGACCTGCTGGAGGACTCCATCTTCGAATCGGTACGCCTTACCACTCTGAAAGTACCACCATGAGACCTCTTCGTGGTCCGTGGAGAGGATTCTCTGCACGCGGTCGGGGTTTCCCATCTCCTCCAGAATCCGACGCTCGTCCTCGGTATCGACGCTCGTATTGAAGTCCCGTAGCGTGTCCAGGTAGCGCCGTTCCGTGACGGTCACGTTGGTCACCACGGGCGAGCCGGAACGAATTCGTTTGGAGAGATCGACGCGTTCGAAGACCTGGAGCTCACCCTCCTCGCCGGTCCGATCTGGCAGGCCGACCTGGAGCTCGAAGTTGTTGTAGTAGTCCACCCAGCGCCACCGGAGGATGTACTGGCCAGTCGAATCAGTCTCGGTGGTGACCCGGGTCCTATCCCGCTCCGTGTTCTTCATCTTCGTCACGCTGAAGGCTTTTCGCGACGCTTCCAGCGTCACAGACAGGTCGGGAATCGGTAGGCCTTCAGCATCGGTGACCGCGCCAGCTAGCTCGATGAACTCGCCCTCCGGGTAGGGCCCACCCCATCCCGGTGCACCACAAGCGAGCGCTATGAGACAGATCCAGAGGACCACGCTCGAGCGGGGTCTGGAGGCGGCTACTGAGGCTTGAATCAAGTGTCGCTACTCCGCAGACGAAGGGGTGTCGGTTGGCGCTGGCGGGCAGATGGTCATCGGCGTCAAACCTCGCGGCCCGGCCATTATACGGAAACCGGGGGCCGTCTCGCATCCTGAGGGTGAATTGTCCGAGGTTACTGGTCCAGCCACTCGACATCCATGGGCAGATCGAACGGGGGAGGGCCCGAAATCGGCCGATACCGTGAGACCTCGAAGCGGGTTTGGTTCCCTTCGAGGTCTTCGTAGGTCAATCGCGACAGGCGGTGTGATTCCATGTCGAGAACAATCGTCGCGCTCACCAGGCTGTGACCGGGGTCGACAGGCGTGAAGACAATCTCCAGCTGAGTTTCGCCAATAGCTTCCGACTCCACCGAGTAGCGGCTCTCGAGTTTCTCGATTTGCAGTCTCAGGAAGTCGAGACCGGGCTCGCTGTCGGACTCCAGCAGGAATCGACGACCCTGCGACTCGCCCTCATTCCAGGTGTAGGCCTCCTGCCCGCAGACCAGATAGGTCTTGGAGTAGGGCTGGTGGTAGTCCCACCGCAAGCAGTCGGGAATCGAGATCGAAAGGACGCCAGCTTCCTCGTCTCCGCTGCTGAAGCCGGACGGTAGAAAGGTCTGTACAAAGTCGGTGCTGACGACTTCGCCCGTCAGGCCATCCTTGAGCGCCCGCAATTGACTCCAGGGGTCGATTTCGGTTTGGGCGGTGGACAGAGTAGGGCAGGCGAATGCGTTACCAAGAGTCGCCAAGGTGACTATCGTCAGGGTCGCATTCGATCCCCGTCTGACAAAGCTGTGCAATGCTGTTATCATTCTTGGTTCCCGGAGCCTAGTGCCTGAAGTGGCGGTTGCCTGTGAAGAGCATCGCCACTGCCAATTCATCGGCCGCCTCGACGACCTCCGCATCGCGCTTGCTTCCACCCGGTTGAACGACTGCCGTCACTCCAGCCCGGGCCAGAACCTCGAGACCGTCCGGGAAGGGGAAGAACGCGTCCGAGGCTGCGACGCACCCAGCGGTCTCGACCTGGGACTTGGAAATGGCCAGGTGGCAGGAATCGACACGACTCATCTGGCCCGCCCCGATACCCACGGTTTGGAAGCGATTCCCCACCACGATGGCATTCGACTTCACATGCCGCACGACTCTCCAGTTGAAGTCGAGGGCCTCGAGCTCATCCGCGGTGGGCTCCCTCTTCGTCGGGCAGGTCCAGGTGGAGGAGTCGTCTTCGGCCAGATCGAGCGTCTGAGCGAGGAAGCCACCATCGATGGACCTGAGCTCGACCTGGGCACCGTCGATTTCCTGCAGCGGGGAGCGGATGACCCGGAGGTTCTTCTTGTTGGCGAAGATCTCGATGGCTTCGTCGGTGATCTCCGGCGCGATCACCACCTCGATGAACAGCGAGCTCATGGCCTCGGCGGCCGCGCCGTCGACTGGCTCATTGACCGCAACGATGGAGCCGAAGGCGGACACGGGATCGCACTCGAGTGCCTTCTTGTAGGCCTCCACAACCGACTCCCCACGACCGACGCCACATGGGTTGTTGTGCTTGAGGATGGCCACAGAGGTTCCGGCGAGGGTCGCGACCAGACGGCGGCCAGCGTCGGTATCAAGGAGGTTGTTGTAGGACATCTGCTTGCCTTGCAGCTGTTCGTAGCCTGCGAAGATCCCGGCGCCGCCGACCACGCTGTAGACGGCCGCAGATTGATGCGGGTTCTCACCGTAGCGCGGCTCGAACTCCTTCTCCGCGTCGATGAGGAGGTGGGAGTCGAGGTCGGATTCGGCATCATCGTCTTGCTCGTTCAGCCAGCCGGCGATCGCGGCGTCGTAGGACCGGGTATGACGAAACGCCTTGAGCGCCAATCTTCGGCGCAGCGCTTCGGGCACCTGTCCCTCGTTGTCTTCGAGAGCTGCGAGCACCTGAGGATAGTCGTCTGGATCGACGACGACCACAACGCTGGCGTGATTCTTGGCTGCTGCCCGAATCATGCAGGGGCCTCCGATGTCGATCATCTCCACGACCTGAGAGTAGCTCTTGCTGGCGTCACTGGCGGTCGCCTGGAACGGATAGAGATTGACCACGACGAGATCGATCGGGGCGATCCCGTGCTCTCGCAATTGAGCGACGTGAGAGGCTTGCTCCCGGTCCGCCAGGATCCCGCCATGGATACGCGGGTGGAGGGTCTTCACTCGTCCTCCCAGTATCTCTGGAAATCCGGTCACTTCCGAAACCGGAGAGACAGGCACGCCGGACTCCTGCAGGGTCTTGAAGGTCCCTCCCGTGGATAGGATCTCGATTCCCTGGTTGGCGAGTCCCTCGGCAAAGGTTTCGATATTGCGCTTGTCGAAGACGGAAATGAGCGCACGCGCCGCTTTCAGCATTCCTCTGGTCCTCTCGGATGATTTGTCGGGGGTGACGCCGCCGTTAGCGGTTCTCGCCACCCTGGTTCAGGAGAATGAGCTGGTCCTCGTCCAGTGGAAGAAGATTGTTGCTGTCGATCCCACCGGCTTCAAGCCAAATGTAACGCAGAATCGCCACGACGTCGCTGACGGCATGGCTATAGGCCATCGAGCTGACGCCGAAGGCCGTTGAGCGGTCGTCGAAAAGCTTCACCCCGTTCGGACCTCCAATCCTGTCGTACTCCAGGGAGATCAGGGGTCGAATGCGCCTGGATCTGGAGAACCCGGCGCCGACCATAGCCGCCAGATCCGCTTTGTTCTCGACCATCCTTCCCGCGCCATAGAAGACGACAGAGAACCTGGGAAACGCCGACTCGACGAAGGCCGGATAGTCGGCCAGGTAGACGGGCCGCGTCTCGGCGGTCATTGCACTGAGTAGGGGGTAGTTAACAGCTGCCATGTAGCTGGCGATGAAGCCCATGCGGTAGATCACTTCGTCGAAGGAGACATGTCCTTCGATAGCCTTGATCGCGTTTTTCGACTCCCGTTCGATGGCCTTCTGGAGCACCTCGGGCGGCAAGGCCAGCCCCTGTTTGGTTCCGCCGGCTTGCTTGAAAGGCGCCAATACCCCGTCGCGGAAACGACCCTTGTGACGGTCGAGCTGTCGGCTGAGATGGGGCGGAGCGAGAACCAGAGCTTGCTCGGCAATGGCTTCAGTCGTCTCGGGCGACCAGGCTGCAGCGCGACTCGGGCTCATATAGGAGATGAGAATCGAGGCTCCTGCAAGAGCGAGGGTCGCGGCTCTTCGTTTCCACATGGAGCCCTATTGTAAGCCGGGACTCTTGACTCGGGTAAGGCAGTGAGGCTATAAAATCGCGGTGGGGCTTGAAGCCCCGTGCCCAGGTAGCTCAGTTGGTAGAGCAGTGGACTGAAAATCCGCGTGTCGGTGGTTCGAATCCGCCCCTGGGCACCATTGGTCCCCACGTCAATCCAGAAATCACGCAAGTCATCTGTGCCGGCGGGTCAGGCAAGCTGGAGAGGTCGAGGTCGACTTCCCGGGTCGGTTCGAGGGTCGCATGACATTCGAATCCAAGAACAGCGTTGGAGGATATGAATGAAATCTCAAGCTGTAGCTTTGTTGATGTTCTGGGTGACGGCAGCGGCCGTAGCGAAAGCCCCGCCGCTCGCCGTCGTGGATGAGGTCGATCTCGATCGGTATCTGGGAACGTGGTTCGAGATCGCGAGCTACCCGGCCTGGTTCGCCAAGAACTGCACGGGAGTCACCGCCGAGTACAGCCTGCGTGAGGGTGGCGGAATCTCGGTGGTCAACCGGTGTTACAAGGGTGCTCTCGATGGCAAGCTCAAGGAGGCGCGCGGCAGGGCCAAGGTCGTCGACCCGGAGACCAACGCCAAACTCAAGGTCTCGTTCTTCGGTCCCTTTTGGGGTGACTACTGGATCCTCGAGCTGGACCCCGAATACGAATGGGTAGTCGTTGGAGAGCCGAAGCGAAAGTACCTCTGGATCCTGAGCCGGACGCCGACACTCGACAAGGCAACGCTTGACGGGATCCTGTCCCGGCTGCCGGAAAAGGGCTACTCAAGCGATCGACTGCAGTGGACTTTGCAAGCAGAGACCGACTGAGCTCAAGGCGGACTCCTCGTTGGCCAGGGGATTCCATCGCCTGGCCGGTGCAGTACAATCTCTCGAGCACGAAACAACCATGATTGGCACGACGGTCTCTCACTATCGGATTACCGGCAAGCTCGGTTCGGGCGGCATGGGAGACGTGTACGAAGCCGAGGACACCGAGCTGCGGAGAAGAGTCGCCCTCAAAGTCTTGCCCGAGCATCTGGCTTCGGACCCGGATCGTCTCGAGCGCTTCAAGCGCGAAGCTCGGGCGGTCGCCTCACTCAACCACCCGAACATCGTCACGCTCCACTCGGTGGAGGAGGCCGATGGTCATCATTTCCTGACCATGGAGCTGGTGGATGGCAAGTCGCTGGATGCGCTGATTCCCGAGGACGGTTTCGATCTCGAGCGCCTCTTCGAGCTCACCATCCCGATCGCCGATGCGTTGTCGGCGGCGCACGAGAAGGGCGTGGTTCACCGGGACTTGAAGCCCGCCAACGTCATGGTGGGGGAGGACGGCCGCCTCCGCATCGTCGATTTCGGCCTCGCCAAGCTCTGGGAAGATAGCCTCGAAGATACCGATACCGAGATCGCAACCGAGGGGCTGACCAAGGAGGGCGTCGCCATGGGAACGGCGCCCTATATGTCACCCGAGCAGCTCCAGGGCCGGGAGATCGACCATCGGTCCGACTTGTTTTCTCTTGGAATTCTCCTCTTCGAAATGACAACGGGCAGGCGGCCCTTCAAGGGCGAGTCCTCGATCGAGCTGGCGTCGTCCATCCTGAAAGACAACCCCGACTCAGTCACCGATGTTCGCCAGGGGGTGCCTCGACACCTCGGTCGAATTATCAAGCATTGCTTGGAGAAGGACCCGGACCTGCGCTATCAGTCAGCCAAAGACGTGCGCAACGAGCTTGCCGGCCTCAAGGGCGAGGTGGAGTCGGGCGAGGTTCCTTTGAGCACGGGCGCCATGCCAGCCGTAACGGGCGCAGAGTCAGTCCCGACCAGGGGGAGGCCCTCGTGGTTGATCCCTGCCCTGGTCATCGTCGGACTGATCGCTGTTGCCACCTTCTTCTGGTTGCAGCGGGGCAAGGGGACAGGCGGCGTGACCGGGCCGGAGGCGGGTGCTGGAGACGTGGTCGACACAGGAGCCGAGTACAAGAAGATCGTTGTACTTCCTTTCGAGAATCTGGGCGAGGCCGAGGACGAGTACTTTGCCGCCGGAATGACCGAGGAGATCTCGGCCAAGTTGGCCATGGTGGCGGACCTGGGTGTGATTTCACGCAGCAGTGCAGTGCAGTACAACCGAACCGGGAAGACGTTGAAGGAAGTAGGGCAGGACCTGGGTGTCGGCTATGTCCTCGAAGGGACCGTACGCTGGGCAAAGAACCCCGACGGCACGAGCCGAGTGCGGGTAACTCCTCAGCTCATCAGGGTTTCGGACGACACTCAACTCTGGGCCGAAACCTACGATCGGACGATCGACGACATCTTCGAGGTGCAGTCCGATGTTGCGTCGAACGTCCTGAGCTCTCTCGACGTTGCTCTCTCTGAGGGAGACCAGGTCGCGAGCAATGTCGCCCCGACCGGGAACATGGACGCCTACAACCTCTACTTGCGAGCTCTCAACGCCGGCGAGCGAGCAGAGATCCTGCAGCGCTCCGAAGAGCGACTCCTGGCTGTTCAGATGTTGGAGCAGGCGGTCGAGATGGATCCGCAATTCGCCTTGGCATGGGCCACCTTGTCGCAGGAGCACGCCCTATTGTTTTTCAATGGTGAGGATCGGACGGAGGAGCGACTGGAACAGGCTCTGGCCGCAGTCGAGCGCGCCTTGGAGATCGACCCCGACCTACCCCAAGCGAGGGTGGCGTTGGGGAGTTATTTCTACTGGGGTCCCAGGGACTACGACCAGGCTCTCGAGCAGTTCATGATCGCTGAGAAGAGCCTTCCCAACGACAGTGATTTGATGGCCTCCATCGCTTATATCATCCGACGCCAGGGTCGCTTCGAGGAGGCGCTGGAGCGCCAGGAAAGGGCGTTCGAGCTCAATCCGAGGTCGGTACAGCAGAGCCGGGCCCTGGGCACCACTCTGATGCAGCTCGAACGCTACGAAGAAGCCGACCGTCAGCTCACTCGGACTCTCGAGATGGCTCCGGACTCCGTCGGGGCTGGGACCTGGCGGGCTTGGAACTGGTGGCTCTGGAAGGGCGATGCCCGTCGCGCGGTGGAGCTGGTCGAACCCTTCGCTGACCTGGGGATCGAATCGATCCAGGTGTTGCACACTTTCTATGTGTTTTTGGACCGACGATTCGAAGAGTCTCTGCAAACCCTGGCCAGCATGCAGGAGGACTTCTACTCGAACCAGTTCTTCGCGGTTCCCACGGACCTGAATCGAGCCTATGCATTCAAGGGACTGGGTAGGCAGGACGAGGCCCGGGCAGCTGCCGAGGCGGCGGCGACAGCGATCGAGGCCGAAGTGCTGGCCAACCCCGGCGACCCGCGAATGCACGCCGCTCTCGGACAGGCCTACGCCATGCTGGGTCGGGAGGAGGAGGCCGTTCGGGAGGCGGAGCGTGCCGTCAAGCTGCAGCCGATCTCGGCAGATGCGTTGGAAGGTCCGGCCAAAGTCTTCGAGTTGGCTTTGACTCAAACGATTCTCGACAACAATGCTGAGGCCTGCGAGGCCCTGGACGAGGTTCTTGCATCGGGATCCGGCATGCTTTCTATTCCTGCTCTCGAGACAGATCCCAGATTCGATGCTCTTCGCCAAGCCCCCTGTTACAAAACGCTGATCGAGAAGTCCGGATAGCCCTTCGATTCCCCGAATTCCTGGGCCGGCCATCGCCCATGGCTAGCGCCGAAAGAGGGTGCAACGTGGTCGGCACTGTGACATATACCCCCTGGGGTAATCGGCAGAAAGGGTCTTGGCTTCGCCGTTCCAAGGTCGTATACTGCGCGCGGCCGCCGTTCGGTTTGCACCCGCCTGACCCGTGGCGCGCGTGCCTTTGTCGAGGCCCGAGCGGCGGCCACTTCAATTTCCAGCGCAATCGAGGGTCCCCGCTGTCCAGCATCAGCGATGCAGGGGTGTCTGCCGGGGGGGATTGAGGCATCGAGGCAGTAAGGGGCATCGAGGGTTCAGTGGGCTTTGTATTTCGACGCGCCGTGCCTGTAGAATCCAGGGGCGCAGACGATTGCACTGGCTTCAATCAACTGTGGTGTAGGAACAGGGGATTCGTGTCAGCAAGATCTAGACGGGACTGGCTTCCGCCTCAAGACCGCCGCGTCGGGAACGACCGTCGTGCGGGTCTGGATCGTCGATCGGGGGAGAGAAGAAGGATGCAAGCACCACAGGAATTCAGCACCGGACCACCACAGCCACTTCCAGAATCGGAGTCCGAGCGCCGGCAGCACAGGCGGCACAGGGTGTCCAACCTGCGTCTCAGCGGACCGATCTCAGGCGATGTTCTGAACACGTCGCCGACAGGCATCGCCGTGCAGACCAACGAGAGCTTGCGGGTGGGATGGAGCTACGCGTTCAAGATGAAGCATGGCACCGAGATGATCCGCATCCCCGGCAAGATCCAGTGGTGCCGTCTCGTGCGACTGATGCGGATCGACGACGATGAGTACCTGCCGGTCTTCCGGATGGGGGTGGAGTTGGCCGGCAGCGTCTGGAACAAATCACAGGTCTACGTCTATCCATGATTCCAGGGTGACGGGTGCCCTGGACCTCGAGACTTCAGGACCCCAAGACCTCAAGACCTCAGGACCTCAGGACCCCAGGCCCACAAACCTGAGATTGCTAGCTTCACGGCTCTGAGAGAGACCGATCGATGGCACGAATCCTCGTTACAAGCGCGTTGCCTTACATCAACGGCGTCAAGCATCTCGGCAACCTCGTCGGCTCCATGCTGCCGGCCGACATCTATGCCCGGTTCGAGCGTCAGCGGGGCAACGATGTCTTGTACATCTGCGCTACCGACGAGCACGGCACACCGGCAGAGTTGGCGGCCCTCGAAGACGGTCTGGAAGTGGCCGAGTACTGCCGCCAGCAGCACGAGATTCAGGCGGCCATCTATCGACAGTTCGACCTGTCCTTCGACTATTTCGGTCGCAGCTCTTCGCCGGAGAATCGGGAGCTGACTCAGCACTTCTGCAATCGTCTCGATGAGCAGGGCCTGATCGAGGAGCGCACCACCAAGCAGGTCTACTCCAAAGCCGACCGGCGCTATCTGCCCGATCGTTACATCATCGGCACCTGTCCCCACTGCGGCTATGACGCCGCCAGGGGAGACCAATGCGAGAACTGCACCCGCGTGCTCGATCCTACGGATCTGCTCGAACCTCGGTCGGCCGTGTCCGACAGCACCGAGCTCGAGATCAAGGAGACGCGCCATCTCTTCCTGTTGCAGTCTCAGCTGGCAGACCGTCTCGAGGAGTGGATCGGTGAACAAACCGATTGGCCGATCCTGGTGACGTCGATCGCCAAGAAATGGCTCAAGGAGGGCCTTCACGACCGCGGCATCACGCGTGATCTATCCTGGGGTGTTCCCGTGGACCGCGAGGGGTTCGAGGACAAGGTCTTCTACGTCTGGTTCGATGCCCCGATCGAGTACATCGCCGCGACGCGGGAGTGGGCCAATCAGGATCCGGAGACCAGGGACTGGCGGTCGTGGTGGTACGAAGCGGATGACGTGCGCTATGTGGAGTTCATGGCCAAGGACAATGTCCCGTTTCACACCATCAGCTTTCCCGGCACGATTCTGGGCTCTGGCGAACCATGGAAGCTGGTCAGCTACATCAAGGGCTTCAACTGGCTGAAGTACTACGGGGGCAAGTTCTCGACGAGCCGCAAACGCGGCGTGTTCATGGACAAAGCGCTCGAGAAGTTCCCGGCCGACTATTGGCGCTACTGGCTGATTGCCAACGCTCCCGAGAGTGACGACACGGACTTCACGTTCGAGTTCTTCACAATCGGGGTGAACAAGGACCTGGCCGATACGTTTGGGAACTTCGTCAATCGGCTGTGGAAATTCGCCGAGTCCCGGTTCGACGGGATTGTTCCTGAAGGTGGGGAGCCCGGCGAGGCTGAACGGCAACTGGTCAAAGACCTCGACGCCAAGCTGGCCGACTACACGACTCACATGGAGGAGATGCAGTTCCGCAAATCGCTGTCGGACCTGCGAGCCATGTGGGTTCTGGGCAACGAGTACCTGACCCACTCGGCTCCCTGGAAGGTGATCAAGGAAGATCCGGCGCAGGCCGCGATGATAGTGCGAACCGGCCTACAACTGGTCCGCCTGTTTGCGGTTCTTGCGTGGCCGGTAATTCCTTCGACCAGCCGGCGCGTTCTGGCGGCCCTGGGCGAGGAAGCGGAGATTCCAGCCTGGCCTTCCGGTTCGACGGTCGATGATCTCGAGGCCCTTCCGGCTGGCACCCCTCTGGGTGAGCTCGGAATCCTGTTCCGCAAGATCCTGCCCGAGGAGCAGGAGGCCCTGGAGTTGGAGTTTGGTGGCGACTCGGGCTAGCTGCTCGTCGACCGAGTAGCTCTCGCCTGGTTAGCCCACCGGATCAGCATCACGGCCCCGACGATCGCCAGCGCGATCTCGAACACGCCACACAGCACGAAGGCGAATGCGAAGCCGCGGGTGGTGTAGGCCCAGCCGCCCAGGATGGGCCCCAGGGCGAAGCCCATGGAGCCGGCCAGATTGAACCCTCCCATCGCGCTGGCTCGTGTCTTGGGATCGCTCCACTGCGAGACCAGGAGAATCGCTGGAGGAAACATGAGCGCTGCGAAGACTCCCAGGGCCACCATCATCACCGTCAGGGAGCTCAGGTCGGAAAACCCCAGTCCGCAGAGCGCCAGACCGTAGAGCAGAGAGCCGATCACCAAGGGGCCGCCAGCGCCGATCCGCTCTGCTAGCCGGCCAGAGAAATACTGCAGGAAAGCGAATGGCAGCAGAAAGAGCGCCAGGTATCGACCTCGCTGGGCCGGATCGGTGGCTCCGAGTGAATCGATATACAGGGGAAAGACAACGACGAAGAGTCCGACGGCCAGACGGTCGACGAAGTGGAACGAGAATGGCAGGAACACGCGTGGTTTGGATCTGAGGGTGGCGAGAATCTCTCGCACCCGGAGTTGACGAGTCAGGGTTGGCGATTCGCGCAGGAAGAGGGACAGGCAGGCCAATAGGCCGAAGGAGATTGCCGCGGCAAGCAGCGGGGCGCGGGCGCCGAACCAGCGGGTCAGGTAGCCGCCCATCGGGGCGCCGATGGCAACACCGAAGATGAGTGAGGCACCCATCAGGCCCATGAATCTCCCCTTGCGGCCATAGACGGGGTGATCGAGCATCATCGCCATGACCGTCGACCAGCCGAGAACCGAAAAGGCACCCTGAACGAAACGAAAGGCGAGAAGCAGCGGAATGGAGTGGAGCTTGCCGTAGATCAGGTAGATCAACGCCGATCCGGCGAATCCGATTGCAACCAGGGGCTTGCGAAGGCCGAACCTGTCGCTCAGCAGCCCCCAGAGCGGGGCGAAGAGGATATAGGCCAGCGTCTCGACCGAGAAGAAGAGCGTCGCGTCCGCGATCGTCCCGCCCAGGTCCTCGATGATGAACTCCTTCAGCCCAGCGACCACCAGGGTGAGATTGAACATCGCCCCGAACAGCAGGAGAGCGGGCAGGACGACTGATCGACCCATGCCCTGAGTTTCGGTGGTGTTGTCGCTAGATATCATTGCAGTGTCACTCGCATCCAAGTCGGAGCTTTCCCGGAAATGGCCTTTCTCGAGCGAGGCAGTTGCGGCAGAGGATATGTCATGTCGCCCGGGGTGCCAAGCCGGGCGTTCCGACTCCGGATGGGGCCCTGTCTCCTTCACGGCTGGAAGATGCCGCAATGGTAGACTGGGGTGCCGCCAGACCCTGGCGAAATTGGTGTTTCGAGCTTGATTATGGGCCGCGTCGAAGTGTCTCCAAGGGAGGAAAAGGCTGGATCGGCCGATCTGGGCGATCGGGTTCCACTCGACCGGATCGAGATCGGCCACTGCGCCAGGGTCACGGAGGTCGAGGCCAGTGAAGCCGACATCGAGCAATTGATGGCGATGGGGGTCTGCGTGGGGCGCCGAATCATGCTGATGCAGACTGGCGATCCGATGATTCTCAAAGTGCTCGGGACGCGCATTGGAGTCTCGGCCAGACTGGCGAGCAACGTCAAAGTCCAACCCTGTCTGGGTGACATGTTCGGCGAGGGCTGACGGTCACTAGCGAGAGGCTCTACACCATTTCCACGATCCAAGTACCCCTACCCCCAGGCCAGAAGGCGCCCGATGCCGACGAGGTCTGCATCGCCCTGGTTGGCAACCCGAACGCCGGCAAGACGACGCTCTTCAACGCTCTGACCGGTCTGCGGGCCAAGACCGCGAACTTTCCAGGCACGACGATCGAGCGCCGGATCGGTCACACACGGCTGGCCGAGCACAGGGTTCGCCTGCTCGACCTGCCTGGCCTGTACAGTCTGGCTTCCATCACGCCGGAAGAGCGCCTGGCCCGGGAGGTGCTGCTCGGACAGCGGGCGCAACAACCCCAGCCCCAAGGCGTCATTTTGCTGCTCGATGCGACGACCCTGGAGCGCAACCTGTATCTGGCGAGTCAGGTGCTGGAGTTGGGTCTGCCCACAGTAGCGGCACTCAATATGGTGGATCTGGCCGAACGCTCGGCCATCGAGATCGACCTGGAGAAGCTGGAAGCCGAGCTGGGTTGCCCGGTGGTGCCGATCGTGGCGCGCAGCGGCCGGGGTCTCGACGTTCTTCGGCAGCACCTGGAGAGGATGGTCGATCCTTCGGGTTCAGCCCTTGCCAGAAGGTCTACCGATCCTTTCTGCGATTGCTCCGGCTGTCCCTACAAAGCACGGTACGACTGGGCCGAGGAGGTCGGTGCTCGCTGTATCAACGGCCGGACAACGGCTCATGGTGTGAAGACCGATCGAATCGATGCCGTTCTGACCCATCGTTGGGTGGGGGTCGCAGCGTTTCTCTCTGTGATGTTTGCGGTCTTCGCGCTCATTTTCTGGGTGGCGCAGTACCCGATGGAGTGGATCGATTCCGGGTTCAGCTACGTGGGTAGCGTCGTCGGCCGCTGGTTACCACCGGGTGATCTTCGCAGTCTGCTGGTCGATGGCGTCATCGGTGGCGTCGGTGGAGTTCTGGTGTTCCTGCCGCAGATCTGTATTCTGTTCTTCTTCCTGGCTTTGCTCGAAGATACGGGTTACCTGGCGCGAGCCGCCTTCGTCATGGATCGGCTCATGCGGCGGGTCGGACTACCAGGCAAGGCTTTTGTGCCCATCCTTTCGGCCCATGCCTGCGCGATTCCGGCCATCATGTCGACGCGTGTCATCGAAGATCGGCGCGATCGGCTGGTGACAATCCTGGTGTTGCCACTGTTCTCTTGCTCGGCTCGGATTCCGGTCTACACCATGATCACGGCCCTGCTCTTCCCCTATCGGCCGGTCCTGGCGGGGCTGGTATTCACCGGGGCCTACACATTGGGGATCGTAGCGGCGCTGATCATGGCCCTGGTCTTCAAGCGTTCTATCTTGCCCGGTGAATCCAGGCCCCTGGTCCTCGAGCTCCCCAGCTACAAGCTCCCGAACCTGCGGACGGCCCTACTGACGACGCTGGACCGGGCCAAGATCTTCATCAAGAGAGCTGGGACCATCATCCTCGCCGTCTCGATTCTCCTGTGGTTCCTGGCTTCGTTTCCCAAGAGTGAGCCACCTGCCGCCGCCCTGGACCTGCAGGCAGAGGCGCAGACGCTGGCTGCGACAGGGGAGTCAGAGCAGGCAGCAGAGCTGGAGGAAGAAGCAGGCCAGCTCGCTGCGCAAAGCAGACTGGCGCAGTCGTTCGCCGGTCGCACGGGTCGTGCCATTGAGCCGGTCTTGAGGCCGTTGGGCTTCGATTGGCAGATCGGAATCGGCATCCTGAGCTCCTTCGCGGCTCGCGAAGTGATTGTCTCGACCCTGGCTGTGGTCTATGGGGTAGGGGAGTCTGCAGTCGATGAGGACCCGACCTCTCTGTACGACAGTCTGCGGTCCTCGGTTCGTTCCGATGGAACTCCGGTCTTTACGACGGCGACGAGCGTCAGCCTCCTGATCTTCTATGTCCTGGCCATGCAGTGTCTCTCCACGCAAGCGATCACTCGGCGCGAGACCAACAGCTGGAAATGGCCGACCTTCCAGCTGCTCTATATGACGGTGTTGGCCTACTCCGTCACCTTCGTGGTGTATCAGGTGCTGCGTGCCTGGACTCTGGGCTGACGGCGGTTGCCGAGCTCGACGTGTGTCCTTCTAGGGCTGGCGCTATTTCTGCCCGAGCTGGTGTCGCATTTTGCCCAGCAACTGATTGAGAAAGTTGTTCCGTGAGAGGAAGGGGATCACGGGAGGTCTGCGCCAGCCAATCTCCTGGGCAAGGGCTCGGGCCCCTGGATGGGAAACGTTCAACTTGAGCGCTCGAGTCAGGGCCTCCACCGCTTTGCGCCGATTGCGGGCCAGCAAATAGACCCGGGCCAGGTTGACGTAGTTCTCGGGCTCGTAGAACTGGACCTTGATGGAGTGCTGGCAAAGAGCGAGACCTTCCTTGACCCGACGTTCGTAGCGGGCAATTCCGTAGCCAAGATAGGAATAGAACTGGCCGTTGAGCTCCGCGCCTTGACGGTCGGCCTCGGCGATCTTGCCGAGGACGGCCAGGCCCTCTTTCCATTGGCCTCTCTTGCACGCCTCGACGCCCCGTTTCGCGGCCTGATTCAGCTCGGTAATCGTGGTGCTCATCGCTTGTCCTTCGATCCGTTGTTCGACTCGGTTGTCTTCAAATCTCACCTATGGATGCTCTTTGGGTTCGGACGATCAGCTTTCAACGACCATGCGGGCACGGAGGCGCTCGGCAGCGGGAGACTGTGGTGCATAGGTCAGGATCTGCTGGATCCGCTCGATGCCTTTCACGTGGTCGCCAACGCTCTGGTAGAGAATGATCTCCCCAAACAGGGCATCGGCGAGCTGGTCGAGCCTGTGGCTCACGACCGTCGCCTGGTCGCCATCAGGATAGGTCTTCAGGTACGTCGCGCCGTTGGCCAGCTCCTCGTAGTCGGTGGCCAGGGTGGCGAGCCGTTGGGAAGCCAATTCTCGAAGCTCCGAGTCCTCGGATTCCAACGCCAGCCTTTGCAGGGCGGTGAGCTCCTCTAGATAGGGCGCCAGGCCACGCAGTCCCCTGGCCGCTCGCTCTCCAGCCTCGCTGTCGGGGGCGGCCGATGAGGCTTCGAGGTAACGCTCGACGGCTTCACTTTGGCGTCCCAATCTGCTGTAGGCGTCTCCGAGCGCCAGGGCCGCGGCGGGAATCTGGGGCGAATCCGGGTAGTTACTGGCAAAAGTCTCGAGGAACTCGGTCTCGAAGATACCTCCTTCGAAGGTCGCTACCGCCTGTGGGTAGAGTTCTCGACGCTGCGCTTCGAACGTGGCGATCTCGCTGTCCAATTGGGCCACGAGCGGACTTTCGGGAGTGAGCCCACGAACTTGATCGAGCTCCGATTGGTAGGAGGTGATGAGTCGGGTCCAGTCGCGCGAGAGTGGTTTCTGACCCTCGACAAGTTCGCGGTAGGTATGGAGCTTCTCCAGGCGCAGGCCATCGGCGGCCGGGCCCTGGGGCCAGGCGATCAGCGCTTCCTCCTTGAGATGGGGAATCAGCTCGGGCTCGATCTTCGAGCGTTCGGCGAAGTCCAGGAGCACCTCTTGCGTCTTGGCGCGATACTCGGCTGCCGAGCTGGGGTCCTGGATCTTCAGCAGGTCGTCGCGCACGTTGGCGGCTTGTGCACGGTCGTCGAAGAAGGGATGGGTACGCCAGTATCCGTATTCCTTGGTCTGCGGCATGTGGGCCAGCATTTTTTCCATCAGTTGCTGGGTGCCGGAGGGGTCGAAGCCTGCGGCTGCGGCCAGTCGCTGGCCCTCGTCGTCGGCTTCGTCTTCGAACTCGCGGCTGTAACTCCGCAACAGCAGTTCGCTGATGACGGCACCAGCCGCCGCTGTGCCCTGGATCAGATCGCCGGTCGAGTTGCCCCGGCCATAGGGATCAGTGGGCACATCGTTACGGTTGTTGCCCTGGCTGGCACCGATAATGACGCCTGCCAGCAGAGCCTGACTCAGGATGTTGAGCAGCGTCGCCTTGCGCTGCATCCGTGTCCCGTGCTGCATCACCACGTGCCCGATCTCGTGACCAAGAAGACCTGCCAACATGTCGTCGTTCAGGCCGAGGTCGAGCATCCCCCGAGTGATGAAGATCTGGCCTCCCGGCAGCGCGAAGGCGTTGGGCTCCGGCATGTCGGCCAGGTAGAAGGTGTACGGGTAGTCCTGGAACTTCGATTCTTGAGCGATGCGATAGCCGATGTCGGCCATACGCTGCATCTCGGCCGGGTTGTCGTATCGGCCATAGAAGGCGAGCGCCTGTAGGGCGGCCTTGAGCGTCTTCTCGAACAGTTCCTCTTTTGCAATTTCCTGGGCACTGCCCGGAACGGGTGCCAGTCCCAGGACAAGGCAAGCGAGGACGAGGTGTGTTGCGGCTTTTCTCATCGCAATGGAGAAAGTCTAGCAGGATGCATGCCAGCCCTCTGTTAGAGGGGTGACAGGGCCGGTCTCTTTCCTTGGGGGCTTGGCTGCTTCTGGGGGTCTAGCTTTGCGGGTTGCTTTGCACCGCTTTCGGTCCTGACAAGTCCGGAATCAGGATACCTCCCGAGATCACCATTCGAATTCCCTCTTCGACCGATATGGGTAAGGGTATGGCCTCACCGCGCGGCACCAGGAGAAGAAAGCCGCTAGTCGGATTGGGGGTCGTCGGGACGAATACCAAGAGAACGTCGGAGGTTTTCGGATGAACGTTCGGCCACTGGGCCGACTTGGTGACAAAGGCGAGGGCGAAGATGTTCTCCTTGGGGTACTCGATCAGGACCACTCGCTGGAACGCCTCACTCTGGTCGAAAGATACCGCCTCGAGGATCCCCTTGGTCGCCGCATAGATGGACTTGGCGACCGGGATGCGGCAGATCAGGGCTTCGATCCCTTGGATCACTCGTCTTCCGACGACATTGGTCGAGAGCCATCCCAGAAGCAGAACCACAAGAAGGGTGAGCAGGAGGCCCAGACCCGGTATGTGGAAACCAGGAAGGTAGACGCCGATCGCCTTGTCGATGACGGGAGCGAAGATCCCGTCCATGAAGTCGAAGATCTGTTTGAGAATGTAGACGGTTAGAGTAACCGGGACGAGTATCACCAGTCCCGTAACCAGAATCCGCCTGAAGTGCGTCCCTGTGCGTGGCTTCGACTGGGGAGCCTCTGGGGCGTCGGGTGTTGCGTCGAGAGAGTCGGTCACAGCCATAGAGTATCAGCGGTTTCCATGGCGTGGGGTAGAGTTGATTCGCTATCGAGGAGACTAGGCCGATGTCCGAGAATTCCCATTCGAAGAGTGATCCCCCGGATCCCGAGCCTGTGCTGCCGCCACAGCTCGACGACTCGGCCGCCGAAGAGATCGGTGCTCGCGCCGACACTGTCTGGACCCGTGGCCCCGGATGCGCTCCGAATATTGCCAGAGTGGCAAGCCGGACGATGCAGGGTGTCGGTGGACGGGTAGCCATCGTGGATGGTTGTCGAACGCCGTTCTGCAGGGCCGGAACCGATCTGCGCGACATGGATGTCATCGATCTGGCGGGTGTCGCCTCCGCCGAGCTCATGGCTCGCAATGCACTGCCCCCCGACGAGGTGGACTCTTCGATCTTCGGGGTCGTCGTGCCGCTACTCCAGGCGCCGAACTTGGGCCGGGAGGTGGTGTTTCGGGCCAACATGCCGATGACGATTCCCGGCACCACGGTGAGCCTGGCCTGTGCCTCCTCCAATCGGGCCATCACCTCTGGAGCCGAGGCGATTCTCAGTGGGCAGTGCGAGGTCGTGTTGGCTGGAGGCGCCGAGTCTCTCAGTAATGTTCCGATCCTGGTTTCCCAAGGAGCCTCTCGCCGATTGATGGAGCTCAGCAAGGCGAAGAGTCCAGCCCAGAAGATAGCCGTGGCGACCAAGATTCGGCCGCGCGATCTCGTTCCCGTGCCGCCAGCCATCGCCGAGTACACGACGGGCATGTCCATGGGAGAAGCGTGCGAGAAGATGGCGAAGGAGAATTCGATCTCGCGCCGCGCTCAGGATGAGATCGCTCTGCTATCACATCAACGAGCCGCGGCCGCCACAGCGGAGGGCCGGCTGTCAGGCCAAATCGTGACTACCTTTCCCCGGCCGGACTTCGACGAGGCGGTAACGACCGACAATGGAATTCGACCCGACTCGACGGCAGAGGCACTGTCGAAGCTACCGGCGGTGTTCGATCGGCGCTACGGATCCATCACCGCCGGCAATTCCAGCCCGATCACCGATGGAGCCTCAGCGGTGCTGCTGATGAGCGAAGACAAGGCTCGCTCCATGGGCTATTCGCCTCTCGGCTATATCCGGTCTTTCGCCTACGCCAGCCTGGATCCTGCGACGCAGCTCCTCCAGGGGCCCGCCTACGCCGCTCCCGTAGCTCTAGATCGAGCCGGGCTGAAGCTCTCCGACATGGATCTGGTGGAGATGCACGAGGCCTTCGCGGCGCAGATACTCTCCAACATGAAGGCTTTTGCGTCTCCCAAGTTCGCGGCGGAGGAGTTGGGTCGCAGCGCGCCTCTGGGGCAGATCGACCTGGAGCGTTTCAACGTCAACGGTGGGTCGATCGCTCTCGGTCATCCTTTTGGGGCGACTGGTGGGAGAGTCACGATTCAACTGCTCGAGGAGCTGCGCTCCCGAAGTCTGAATCTCGGCCTGATCACCGTCTGCGCGGCGGGGGGAATTGGCTTCGCGATGGTCGTCGAGCGCGACTAGTCCGAAAGGTTCACGCGGCCTTTGAAATCACCACAAGAGTCAGGTCATCCGTCAGGGGCTCGTGGCCGATGTGCTCGTCGAACGCCAGCAGAATGCGGTCGTGCACCCGGTCGGGGGAGCCGACTGTCGCCAGCAGCTGCTTGATCTTCTGGAACCCGAAAGCATCGCCGTCCGGTCCGTTGACCGACTCCGGCAGACCATCAGTGAACAGAACGAGAAGGTCGCCGTTTTCGAGCACGGCGGATTGTGCCTGCAGATCGATGCTTCGACGCAAGCCAAGGGGAAGGGTGCCGGTCCCGAGTTCCTGTATTTCTCCTCCGGCCTTCCGAAGGAGGGGATAAGGGTGGCCGGCGCAGACGAAGTTGAGCTCACCACTGAGGGGATCGAGCAGTCCGTAGAAGAGGGTCATGAAGGCTCGCCGGTCGCCGGTACGGTAGAGGGCCGCGTTGAGCAGGGCGGCGACGGCTTTCGGTTCGGGGTCGACGTCGAGCGCTGTCTTGAGCGTGGCGTTGGAAATCGCCATCAGCAGGCCGGCGGCGATGCCATGGCCGCTCGCATCGCCCATCAGGATCGCCAGCCGGCCGTCGGGCAGCGTCTGGAAATCATAGTAGTCGCCGCCGACCTCATTGGCTGTGCGATAGGAGTGGGCGAAGCTGTAGCCAGGCACCTCGGGCGAAGTGTCCGGCAACAGGTCGCTTTGCAGCTTGCGCGCCACCTCGAGCTCATCGCGAACGCGAACCCGATCGACCAGCTCCACGATGAGGAGCCAGAGCAGGCCGCCGATGCTGAGAAGAAACCAGAACGGCGAGAAGTCGAGCTCGAGGCTCGCCTGGTCCGAGTAGAACTCGAAAGTCGGTGGGCTGATCAGGCCGAGAATGGCGAAACCCAGGCAGAGGACGAACAGCATGCGCCGCGCTGGACCCAACTTGTAGGAGATGCCGAGGAAGACGATCTTTGCCCGATGGAAGAAGCGCCGCGCCGCATCCTTGGGCTCTTCGGCTTCGTCCTGATCGCGGGTCAGGACCTTATAGGCATGAGCGGCGTCCTGGTCGAACAAGCGCCGTAGATCCCGCACGTTCAAGCCCTCGGTGTACTGGCTCAAGAAGTGGCGCGCCTGTTGGACGTACTCCTGGGTGCTCTTCTGCACGTTCCTGGCTCCAATGTTGAATCGAGTAGGTTCCGAGGCTATGGTGGACCGCTGATCGTCCGTCGCTACCACTAGATCCTAGTACGTCTTGTTACCGGACAGGTTGCAGCCTCCTATCAGCGATTGGCGCCTGTGAAGATTCGTGCTTGCTGTGGGGTCGCCGCTTTGCTTGACCCCCACCGTGTGCGCGGGTACATTGAAGACTCCGGTGCCTATGATGAAGGATCGCGGGATGTGGCGAAACCGACCCGAGGATTGGCTGTACAGGCACTCCACGGCCCGTCCACTGGTGCTTTTCGCAGCAATGGTCTGCTTGGCCCTGTCTGGTTGGGCTTGCTCGGTTCGTGGGCTGGCAGTCAACGCCCTGGCGGATTCCCTCACTTCGACGGGTGACGTGTTCGCGTCCGATGGTGATCCGGAGCTGATCCGGGATGCCACGCCGTTCGCCCTCAAGACCCTGGAGTCCCTTCTGGCCGAGAAGCCGGAGCATCAGGGCCTGTTACTGGCTGCCTGCCAGGGCTTCGCCCAGTACGCGTTCGCTTTTGTCGAAACCGAGGCGGAACAGCTCGAGGATACGGATTTCGAGGCGGCTACCCGCGGGTACTCTCGTGCTCTGCACCTGTACCTCCGCGGCCGGGACTACTGCTTTCGTTCGCTGGAGTTGGAGTCAGTGGGCGTTGTCGAGCGCCTGCAGACCGACCCTGCAAACGCTGTCGAGAGCTTCGACAAGAGCCGTGTGCCACTGCTTTTCTGGACGGGAGCTGCCTGGGGAGGGGCCATCTCGATTGGGCAGGATCGCCCAGACCTCGTCGCCGATATCCCGGCGGTCAAGGCCCTGATGGGCCGGGTCCTGGTACTGGATGAGGCCTACGACTGGGGCGCCGTGCACGGTGTCTTGATCGCACTGGAGGCGATGCCGGAGGCGGCAGGCGGCTCGGTGGATCAGGCCAGAGCACACTTCGACAGGGCAGTCGAGTTGTCTTACGGCAAGAACGCCACGCCCTACGTAACTCTGGCCGAGGCCGTGTCGGTTCCCGCTCAGGATTGGCGGGAGTTTCGAGACCTGCTTCAGCAAGCCCTGGCTATCGATCCGGATGTGGAACCCTCGCTACGTCTGGCCAACGTGCTTGCTCAGCGGCGGGCAGAGTGGCTGCTGACACGGACGGAGATCCTCTTTCTGGACTACGAAGAGGTGGGCGATGGCCATACCCAGAACTGACCTGGCGAGCTGCCGATTGCCGCGGCCGGAGATTCTGTGTCACTGAAGAACGGCCTGCGGCGCTTCGAGAGTGGGCTGGCAGGTCTAGCGCTGGCATTGATGGCCATCTTGCCCTTGGCCGAAGCCGGTCTACGGGCCGTTTTCGGCATCGGCATTCCGGGCTCACTCCCTTTCGTTCAGCACCTCACGCTCTGGGTGACGTTTCTGGGCGCTGCGCTGGCGACCCGCGAAGACAAGCTCCTGGCTCTGGCCACTGGCGAGTTTCTACCGGAGGGTCGGTGGCGAGAGGCGGCCAGAATTGGCGCCTATTCCGTGGCGGCTGGCATCACAGCCCTTTTGGCCCGGGCGTCTTGGGATCTGGTGGTCATCGAGCGGCAGGCGGGTACGGAGGTTGCTGTCGGTCTCCCCGTGTGGGTCGCACAGTTGGCGATGCCGATTGGATTCGTGCTGATTGCCTTGCGACTCGTTTGGCATTCGGCGGATCGTGGGAGCGCGCGTGTGCCGGCCCTGATAGGACTCCTCGCAGGCGTTCTGCTGGGCCAGTTTCCACTGTGGCTGGAAGGCGTGACGATCTTGCCTATCGTGGGGCTCGTGCTGGTGGCGACCCTTCTCGGAGGGCCCATCTTCGCCGCCCTCGGTGGGCTTGCGGTATTGCTGTTCCTTGCCGAGGGTGTGCCGGCGGCGGCGGTTCCGGCGGAGTCGTATCGGCTGGTCGTATCGCCAACCTTGCCCGCAATCCCGCTGTTTACTCTGGCGGGGTTCATCCTGGCGCAGGGTGGGTCCTCGCAGCGTTTGTTGAAGATCTTCCGGGCCCTGTTCGGCTGGGTGCCGGGCGGAACCGCAGTTGTAGCGGCGATCTCCTGCGCTTTCTTCACGGTTCTGACTGGTGGCTCCGGTGTCACGATTCTGGCGTTGGGAGGCCTGTTGTTTCAGGCTCTGCGGTCCGACGGCTATCGGGAGCGGTTCTCGATCGGGCTGTTGACGGCCTCTGGATCTCTGGGTCTGCTGTTTCCGCCTGCTCTGCCCCTCATGCTGTACGGCATTGTCGCCCAGATCGCCATTCCGGACCTGTTTCTGGGGGGGCTGGTGCCGGGCCTTCTGCTGCTTCTGCTGGTAGCCGCATGGGGGGTCCGAGAAGGCATTGTGACGAAGGCCGGGCGTCAGCCCTTCAGTCTCCGGGAGGCAAGAAGCGCCATCTGGCAGGGCAAATGGGAGCTGGCATTGCCCCTGGTGGTGCTTGGTTCGATTTTCAGCGGCTACGCGACCCTGGTGGAGGCGGCGGCCTTGACGGTCTTGTACACCTTCGCCATCGAAGCCGTCGTGCATCGCGACATCTCTTTTCGACGAGACCTGCCCAAGGTCCTCGTCGAGTGCCTCGTGCTGATTGGTGGCGTGTTGATCATTCTGGCCGTGGCCATGGGTTTCACCAACTACCTGGTCGATGCCCAGGTACCGTCGAGGATCGTCGATTGGGTGCAGACCTACATTCACTCGCCTTTGACCTTTTTGCTCTGTCTGAATCTGTTGCTGCTCCTGGTCGGCTGCCTGATGGACATTTTCTCGGCCATTGTCGTGATCGTGCCCTTGATCGTGCCGCTGGGAGCGGCTTTCGGAATCGACCCCATTCACCTCGGCATCATCTTCGTGGCTAATCTCGAGCTGGGGTACCTGACCCCGCCCGTCGGGCTCAACCTCTTTCTGGCCGCCTATCGGTTCGAGAGACCGCTGCTCCAGATCTGGCGAGCCGCGATCCCGATGCTGATCATCCTGGCGATAGGCGTTCTCTTGATCACCTACGTTCCGTGGTTCACGCTGGGGATCTTCGAACTAGTAGGACGGAACTGACCTTTTCCTCTTGCCCGTCATCGGACTCGAGGCGTAGGGGCTCAAGGAGCGAGCATGAATGAGAGGCCTTCACTGGCCTCTTGGACCGCGAGCTCGTAGGCCTCCCCCTCTACCAGATCGTGCAGCTGATCGCTGATCGGCAAGACCATGGACATGGGATGCCATTCTGACGGCTTGCCGCTCGTTGCATCGACGATTCGACTCCGGGAAACAGCAGTCGAAGCTTCAGTCAGCGGAAGATCTTCGACAGCCCTATAGACGGCCCGGAACCAGGCTTCGTCCACGGGGTCGACGAATCGCAGGTACTTCTTGCCCTTGACGGCCAGGTGAAAGTGCGAAGGGACGAAGATCAAGCCATCCAGTCGCAAGCGATCACACAGCAGAATCAGCAACGACGCAACTTCACCCAGCAGTCCGAGTCCCGGGTAGGTCTGGCCGGGCAAGGGCCGCAGCTTGGTGAAGCTCGAACGGGGGTTCTGTAGCAGGAGCCATTCGAGGCTCAGGAGCTCCATCGAAGGTATCGAATGTCGGTCGTAAAGTACGCGAAGCTCCATGAGAAGCTCGCTGCGATCTCGGTCACTGAAGATCCGTAGGGTGTCGCCTGAGCTCTCGCCGCAGTCGAAAGTGAGGACGGGATTGGAAAATCCCCGACGGCGAAGATGCTCCAGAATGCCCGTCCACTCGAGGACCAGCTCTGTCTCGTGCTGTGAAAGGTGCCCGAGGAACAACTGGTCCTGACCCGCCACGCCGAGGCTTCCAAAGAGCTCTGCCTCGGTCAGACCCCAGTCGTCGTCAGCTGGGTCCGACTTGGCGATCGTTCCATCCAGGTGGTGCGCCAGATGCTGGTAGCGGGTCAGCTTGACTTCTTCGGTCGTCGGCGGCTCGAGGACAACACCTGCGCTCAGAAGCCAGGAAAAGAAGCGGGCGCTGTAGCGCCAGGTTTCACCGCCGTAGCCACCCGCTAGCAAAACAACCAGTGGCAATCGTTGCCGAGCCCGGGTCTGCTCGATGACAAATCGGTCCCTGTCGAGCATGCCACCGGGACCGACTGACCAGTTGCCGATCCGGTCATCGAAAGCCGGATCGGTCCCAGCCAGGTAGAACACCAGGCCCGGACCTACGTCTTGAATCAGCTTTGGAAGCGTCGATTCGATCTCGGCGAGATAGGGTCCATCTTCGACGTCGTCGCCGAGCTCGATGGAGAGGGAAGCCTTTGCTGTTGTGTCGTCCCAGTGCCGATTGTGAATCGAAAAGGTGAAGACCGAGTCGTCTTCGGCGAAGATCTGGCGGGTGCCATTGCCGTCGTGCAGATCCAAGTCGACGATCAGGATGGGCGCCGCGAAGCCCTCTCGCCGAATCCGCCGGATGGCGACTGCGACGTCGTTGAAGATGCAGAATCCCTTTCCCGAGTCGATGCCGGCGTGGTGGAAGCCTCCTCCCAGGTTGACAGCGATGCGCTCGCCCTCGAGGGCCGAGCGAGCGGCGGCGAGAGTGCCTCCGGTGGCTGCCCTTTGGGCCTGCAGCGCCCGCTCATGCAAGGCTGGCCAAACTTCCATTCCGACGATGGGCGTCAGGGATTCGGGCCTGCGCAGCTCGTCGAGGTAGGCGGCCGAATGGGCCAGCCGGAGATCCCACAGGGAAGCGGTGACCGGTTGTCGAACATGCTCACCCCCAAGAAGGTTCTCGGCCAGCAAGAAATCCAGGATGCGCTCACTGCGGTGGATATCGATCGGGGAACCCCCGAGATCGACGAGATAATCGGGCGAGAAGAAGAAATCGGCGGGCACTCCCCGCACCATCGATCGGAATCGATGCCAGGCACGGCGCAAAATAGGCGAGAGCGGCGAGTGGCCTTCAGTCACATTCGAGATTCAGCCTACCACCACCCGGAATGAGACCCCGAAGTTCTAGCTGGCCGACTCTCGGAGGGTGACGAGAGTCGCACCCCACCCTCCTGCATCGCCAGGCGCGTCGTTGAAGGTGAGGACCCGGGGATCTCGCGACAGAATCGTTTGGACCGTCTGTCGCTGCACGCCCTGACCCTTGCCGTGAATGATCCGCACCTGTCGCCAGTGGTTCTCAGCGGCTACCTCCAGGTAGCTGCGGACGACGTCGGCGACCTCGGAGGGAGGAAAGCTGTGCAGGTCGAGCACGTCCGTCAGCGCCAGCTCGATGGGTCCTTCTGGTCCGGATTCGTCGTGCATGGGGCCGAGGAGTCAGGTCAGCTACTTGAACATCTTGAGGAAGGTCAGGAAAAGGGTGAAGCCGTCGTCGGGCCCGACCACCGGCACGCCGGCATCGAGCCGCACCAGAGTCTTCCAGGGGCCGACGATAGTGCCGGCGATACCCAGTCCTCCCAGTGGCTCCTGGTCGAGCCCTTCCGCCATGTCATTGGCCAGGGCAAAGTCGCCAAGGGCCTCGAGGCGGAACAGCTCACCCATCTCGATACCGTAGCTCAAGTTCAGGGCCGTTGCTGACTCTGCCCGGATCTTGCCGTTCTGGAAGCCGTGTACGCGAATCTTGCTGAACGAGCCGAACTGGTACTTGCTGAAGCGGTCCAGGTCCTGGCCATCGACGTACTCGAGCTGCACACCGAACTTGCGGAATCGAGGCAGGTGAAAGGTCTTGGCGAGCGAGGCTCCCCATTTCAGGTAGTCCTTGGTCGCCGGGTCGTAGTCGCCGGAGCCGGGAATGCCCCACGGCTCCCAGTTGGACCGATTCGAATAACTGCCCGTCACTTTGAATCGATAGCCACCGCGGGTATAGGTCACCCGCATGCCCAGTTCGTTCGTGAAGTGGTCCTGCGGCAGGACGAATTCCTCCGCCGTGTCATCCGCCCGGCTGTAGGCGCTGTGCCGCAGCTCGTATTGCAGGTTGACCTTGGTGAAGGCACCGATCAGGTGGCCGAGCTCGGCATCGATGCTGGCCGGCCGCTCCCGGACGTCGAAAGCCTTGACCTCCTCACCTTGGCTATAGAGCGTGTCCGTGAAAGGGACGGCGACGAGGAACAGATCCGACGAGGCGCTGAAGTTCGAGCTCAAGACGTTGGTATCAGCGATGCTGGCGTTGACCAGCGCGCCGCCGAAGAACGCATTGAACTGAGCGCCGGTGCCAAGTAAGTCCAGGGTGAAGTAGTCGACTCCGAGCAACGGGAGCGGATAGTCGAGAGAATCGTCGTGGAAGACCCCGCCGACCAGAAAAAGGCGACTTGGATTGAGCTTGTCCCGCACAACCCTTTCACCGGTCTTCTTGTCCGTCACCAGGTAGCGAAGACCCTCTGACGTTTCGCGAACCATGGTGGCGTCGGACTCCAGCGCCACCGTGCGCTCGGCTTCAAGGTCCGGGGTGTTGATCAGGACCTGGCTCAGCAGAGTCTCCTTTTCGACCACGGTCGTGGTGTTGAAGATGGACCAGATCTGCTGGCTGACCATGCGCAGGGGCAACCAGTAGCTCCCTGTTTGCCAATCGGCAGGCTGGCCCGCAGCGTCGATGGGCCTGTAGTGGATGGTCTCCTCGTTGGAAACGACATCGCCTTCCAGGCCCAGCTGTACCCCCCGCGAGCGCACCCGCACGAACAACTCGCGATCGATCCACACCGTGCCGCGGAAAAGGCTCTTGTCCGAGTCGGTGATCCGAGGGCGAAAGTCCACCACCCAGCAGTCGCGATCGTCAATGGTGGCCGTTCCCCTGAGCTGATAGCTGTAGTCGCGAGTGAAGGCGATCTCCAGCGGCAGATTCGCTGCCCGTTCGGGCTGAATCAGCGGGATCTGTGGCATCGTCCGGCCCTTCCACTTCAAGCCGTTGATGAGGAATCGCTCCCAGGCCCAGTCGTATCCCGCGCCCCGCTGGTAGAAGAGGCGGCCTTCGAAGGTGACCTCCACACCCTGAGTGCTGAACTCGAAGCGCAAGTGGGTCGTGTTGACTCCCAAGTAGTTCTCGAGCCTTCGGGACTGTGCATCTTCGACGGCCTGCAGACGTCGTAGGATCTCCTCGACGGGCAGCGATCGCTCCGTGACCACCGTCAGCTCTTCCTCGAGACTCCGATCTCCTTCCCGTTCTGTGACGGACTGCCGCTCCAGCTGCAAGAGGCTCACTCGCTGTTGTGGCTCCCATCGGAGCTCGAGTCCCTGGCTACCTCTCGAGCCGCCGTACAGTCCCAAGCTCAGGCCAGTTTGAAGGTCGACCCGGGATGGCTGACGGAGGCTGGTATCCGAAAAGGTGACTGCCGCCTCGGTCGAGTCGGCTTCGTGTTCGACAATGACGCGCAGCCCCAAGTCCTCTCCGCGCACGAAGGTCCAGGCCTCGGCGTTGCCGAATGGGGTGGAGTAGGGGTCGTACGACAGGTCGCCCTGGAATTCGAGGGCCAGCAGCTCGAGCGGCTTCAGGTTCGGCGTGTCACCGGTGACCTCCTGGAACAGCGTCATCGAGGCGCCGGCCACTGTGTTGCGGGCCGCCTGAGAGAGAGTGAGCTCTGCGGGTTCGGGGAAGGGCAGCGCGTCGATGACGACTGGCTTGCCGGGATCGATCTCAGTCAGCAAATCCGTGAGCTGGCGGAGCTCCGCTGGATCGACGGGCTGCAGGACGATTCCGTCCAGATAGGCAGAGACATCCTGCTCGAAGAGTCGGTGCAGCGATTCCCGATCGGGCAGCAGGGGATGGGAGAAGACCCAGGAGTCGGGTTGGGCACCTGTCAGCGTCACGGTTGCGCGCTTCAGCAAGAAAGAGTACTGCTCGGCATCAAGCTCCCCGTCCGTCGAGCCGGCAGGCTGCCATAGGACCTGGAATTGGGTCCCAGGTCCCGCCTCCTGAGCTAGTCGGGAAGCAAACTCCAACTCGATTTCCAGGCTGTCGAGGTGCTCGGTCAAAGGTGCAGGCGTTCGGAAAGCCAGGCCCAGCAGAGGAGTGGCCCCGCTAGCCACGATCTCCCTTGCAGGAGAGGCTGTCGAGCCCTCGATGAGCTCGACGTTCCAGGCCACGAAAAAGGTGGCCTCCTCGAGCTGGGGTTCCTCCAGCAGCTGCGACAGCAAATTTGCCGGTTCACTGGTTCGAATTCCGGCACAGGGACTGCAGGCCGGAGCCAGGGCGTGCACGGCCGGGGTCACTGCGGCGAGGGCGAAGACCCAGATCACCCTCTTCCAGGCTACAAGGGCCCGATGCGTCCCGAGCGATTGCGATGACAACGACCACATGGTTGCGAGAAATTCCTCTTGGCGACCCAGGCCAGTTCGAACCGCCGGGCTTCGATTCAGGAAGATGCCGGCGCAGCCCGTCCTAGGCTCTTACCTCGAGTGGGCTCGTGAGCGCCATCGACGTCAGGACTCGTCGCCAACCGCCGTTGCCGGCGGTGGATCCGATACCTTTCGACCCAGCCAAAGAACCCCGCCAACGATGACTATGGTTCCCAGCGCTAGCGAGATCCATGGGCTCAGGCCGTAGGCGGTGGGAATGTCGCCGATCAGCATGCCCAGAAAGCCCATGCTCAGGGCATAGGGAAGCTGGGTTCGAACATGTGCGATGTGATCCGAGCCCGAAGCCGTGCTGGACAGGATCGTGGTGTCCGAAATGGGTGAACAGTGGTCTCCCCAGACGCTGCCCGCCAGAACCGAGGAGATGGTGCCGACCAGGACCGTTGTGTAGCCGTCGCTGCCGAGGCCCAACCCGGAGCTGACGGAAAGCCCGTGGGCAATCGGGACCACCAGAGGCATGAGGATTCCGAGGGTCCCCCAGGCGGTACCGGTAGCGAAGGAGACAGCGGCCGAAAGTAAGAAGATCAAGACCGGAAACCACTGCGGAGAGATCACACCCTGGGCCAGGCCAACCAGGAAGTCTGCCGTATGCAGGTCGTCGCAGACGGATCCGATGGACCAGGCCAGGATCAGAACGATCAGGGCCATGAAGACCGACTTGAAGCCCTCGACCATGGCTCCGATGCCCTCGCGCACAGTGAAGATTCGCTGCACCAGTGCAAGCCCGAAGGCAAGGATCACTCCACCCAGACTAGCCCAGCAGAGCGCGGAGATACTGTCGGAATTGCCGAAAACCTCTCGCAGCCAAGCACCGGAGTCCTGGAAGTCTGCCCTCTCGAGCCCGGCGCTGCCGGTGGCGTACATCCCGGCGATCGTGATCACGATCACCGCCAGGATGGGCAGCAGGGCGTTGATGGCTCTCGTGGTGGCATCTCGGGGCGGTTCGAGGATCTCCGTGTCGAACTTGGCCAAGGGAACTGCGTCGTCTGCCATCAGCTTGCCGGTCCGGCGCGCTCGGCGCTCCGCCTTGAGCATCGGGCCGAAGTCCCTGCCGGTCACCGCGATGGTGAAACCCAGGACCAGAGCGAAAATCGGGTAGAAGCGGTAGGGGATCGAGGCGACGAAGGTAGTGTAGGCGTTGAACGGAATGTCCACGGCGACGAAGGCGGCAGCGATGAGCCCGACCTCGAAGCCGATCCAGGAAGAGATAGGGAAGACGCTGGCGACCGGTGCCGCTGTGGAGTCGACGATGTAGGCCAGCTTCTCGCGGCTGATCTTCAGTCGATCAGTGATCGGCCGCATGGTGGATCCGACGATCAGGACATTGGCATAGTCGTCGAAGAAGATGACGACGCCCAGGGCCCAGGTCGCGAACTGCCCGCGCCGAGGGTTGGTCGCGAACGGCTTGATTCGGTCCACGATGCCCATCAGGCCACCACTCTTGCTGATCAATCCAACCATTCCACCCAGCAGCGTGGTGAACACCAGAATGGCCGCCTGGTCGGGATTGGCGACGGAAGGGGCGATGTAATGGTCGATCGTGCGAGCCAGTGCCGTCAGCGGTTGCCAGCTATTGAGAAACAGGGCCCCTGAGAACACCCCCAGAAACAGCGAAAGCAAGACCTCTTTGGTGGCCAGGGCGAGGCCGATGGCGACCAGGGGCGGCAGAATCGAGAGCCAGGCAGGAATCACCCGAATCGAGGTTTGGGCCCGGGCTCCCTGCGTCGCGACCTGAAGGCTGTGGCTGCCAGACGACAGCTCGACCGATTCGATCACAAGCTCGTGCTCTCCCGCGGAGAGAGCCCGTTGGTCGACGGACCGGCCGTCGATAAGGGTCTCGACCTGGATGAGCCCCTCATTCGCAGCGTCGATGACCGTGACGGTCAGGGCGAGAGACATTCCTCTCAGGTGTGTGCTGGCGGTCTCTAGCTCCAACTCGGCGCCCGCACTCGGCTGAACGGCCAGCAGGCCGATCATCGCGAGCGCAAACCACACCCAGTGGCGCCGTCGGCTTGCCGTCAGGGCTCAGGCCTCCTCTTCGGCTTCGGCTTCGGCCGCAGGCTCAGGAATGACGGAGGGCGGCAAGCCCAGTTCCTTTCGCAGTGCGGCCTCGACCTCAACGGCCAGGTCGGGATTGTCGCGTAGAAACTGCTTGGAATTCTCACGGCCCTGCCCCAGGCGGACGTCCCCGTAGTTGTACCAGGCGCCGCTTTTGCCGATCATGTTGTACTGGACGCCGAGGTCGATCAGCTCGCCGACCCGTGAGATGCCATCACCGTAGTCGATGTCGAACTCGGCGAGACGGAATGGAGCCGCCACTTTGTTCTTGACGACCTTGACCTTGCACCTCGCTCCCACGACCTGGTCACCGTCCTTGATGGCGGCGATTCTTCGGATGTCCAGGCGAACGGACGAATAGAACTTCAGGGCTCGTCCACCGGTGGTGGTCTCGGGGCTGCCGAACATGACGCCGATCTTCTCGCGAATCTGATTGATGAAGATCAGGCAGGTCTTGGACTTCGCGACAATAGCGGTGAGCTTGCGAAGGGCCTGGGACATGAGTCGTGCCTGTAGGCCGACATGAGAATCTCCCATCTCTCCTTCGAGCTCGGCGCGAGGTACGAGCGCAGCCACCGAGTCGATAACGACCACATCGACGGCGTTGCTGCGGACCAGCATCTCGGCGATCTCCAGAGCCTGTTCGCCGAAATCGGGTTGAGATATCAGGAGATTGTCGATGTCGACGCCCAGCTTGCCGGCGTATTCGGCGTCCAGGGCGTGCTCCGCATCGATAAACGCCGCGACGCCACCGAGCTGCTGAGCCTGCCCGACGACCGAAAGAGCCATTGTCGTCTTGCCCGAGGACTCGGGGCCGTAGATCTCAACAACCCGGCCTCGCGGCAGGCCGCCGGTGCCAATCGCGTAGTCCACCGCCAGCGATCCGGTCGGTACGATGGGGATGGCCAGGGCCTCTCTCTGGCCCAGGCGCATGATAGAGCCCTTGCCGAATTGGCGCTCGATCTGAGTCACTGCGGTGTCGATGGCCTTCAGTTTGTCAGTTGCTTTGTCTGCCATGATTTCTACTCCTGAGGGGCTGCTTCTCGGAACCGGTCGCTTCAGAATGCCAACGCTATACTAGTCGCTCTTGGGACGGCTGGCGAATCGTCGATCGGGGCGCTCTGTAGCAGGGACGCGATGCTAGCGAATGCCTCTTTGGGCCGTCAACGCGTAAGACGGATTCGCCCCGTCGATTCTTGCCTCCAGGCTCCTTGGCTGGGGCTGACTATCTCCCGTTCCAGATTCGCACCGTGAGCACTCCCAACCATTTCGAAGACTCGATCGGCCAACTGGCAGAAGCCGAAGGTCTCGAAGTGGAACGCGACGCTGCACTGTCGGGCTACTCTACTTTTCGCATCGGCGGCCCTGCCGAGTTTCTGGTTCAGGTGCACACTCAGACAGCGCTCGAGTCTCTTCTCTCGGTCACCGAACGGCTGGGACTGCCGTTCGAGCTCTTGGGCCTGGGATCCAATGTTCTATTCCCTGATGAAGGTCTATCGGGCGTCGTGGCGCGATTGGCAGGGGATTTCGTTCGGTTCCGATTCGAGGGCTCCAGAGTGACGGCTGGAGGCGGCTTGGCGCTGGCAAAGTTGGCCCGACTGGCGGCCGAGAAGGGGTTCGAGGGTCTCGAGTCCCTGGCTGGCTTTCCTTCGACAGTCGGTGGAGCAGTCCGCATGAACGCCGGCAGCTACGGTGTCGAGATCAAGGACGTGCTGGTAGAAACCGTCGTTCTCGAACGCGACAGGCGGGTTCGACACCTGACTCCTGACGAGCTTCAGCCCGCCTACCGTCGAACGATCTTGCGGGATTCGGGTGGAGTCGTCCTCAGCGCTACGTTCCAGCTTCAGGAAGGCGACGCCGAGAAGGCTCTGGGGCGGATCGCGGAGCTCAATCAGCGACGCCGGCAGAGTCTGCCCTCGGGCCGGCCCAACGTTGGCTCGATCTTCAGGAATCCGCCGGGCGATCATGCTGGCAGGCTGATCGAAGCCTGCGGTCTGAAGGGCGCCCGGTGCGGCGACGCACAGATCAGCCCCAAGCATGCGAACGTCATCGTCAACCAGGGCCAAGCGCTCGCCCTGGACGTGTTGGAGTTGATGCTCTCGGCAAGGCAGGCGGTGCAGGAGCGCTTCGGAGTGGAATTGGTACCTGAGGTCGAGCTTCTGGGATCACTCCGCAGTCGTTGGCAAGACGCTGTGGGCAGCGAGTCGGCACCCACCGGATAGCGGGTATTGTCTGTGCTACGATTCCCGCCGCTTTCGGCCAGCATTGCCTTTGGGACACAACGAAAATCCGAGAATCGATCGTGAAAGCTCGACAGACCATCGTCAGGTTGCTCCTGGCCTCTTCAGTGACAGCGAGCGGGCTCATGAGCTCCTGTGGCGGCAGGGATGCCGATCCCGGGTTGAACGAGCGACCCACGAACGTCATCTTGATCTCGATCGACACACTCCGGCCCGATCACCTGGGTTGCTACGGCTACGAGAAGGACACGAGTCCGGCCCTGGATCTTCTGTGCGATGACGCCGTGGTCTTCGAGCAGGCGATAGCCCAGGCCCCCTCGACGCTCCACTCTCACGCCTCGATGCTGACCTCGCTCTTGCCTCATCACCACTTGGCCACCTGGTCGGGCAAGACTCGGCTTGCCGAAGAGGCGCTGACCGTTGCTGAGGTCCTCCAGGAGGCGGGCTATCGCACCGCAGCCTTCTCCGGTGGTGGACAGATGGATCGGGTTTTCGGTCTCGATCAGGGTTTCGAGCTCTACAATCAGCCTTCGTCCGAGAAGTTTTCCGGCACTGTGAGAGCGGGTTTGGATTGGCTCGAGAGCGCCGATGAAAGGCCCTTCTTCCTCTTCCTTCATTCGTATGAGGTTCACCATCCCTACACCCCTCGGAAGGACTATCTCGAGCTCTTCGACGAGGGCTACTCCGGGCCTCTGCCAGACGACATCAGCATCGATCTGCTCCGGGAGATCAATCGGGGCGAGATCGAGTTCGACGCCGCGCGGGATTTGCCGCATGTTCTCAGCGCCTACGATGCCGAGATTCGGTCGGCCGACGATGGTCTGGCGATCCTGATCCGGTTTCTGAAGGACAGCGATCAGTATGACAACACCCTGATCGTCTTTACCTCCGATCACGGTGAGGAGTTCGGCGAGCATGGGGTTGTCGGCTGGCACTCCCACACGCTGTATGACGAGCTGTTGAGGGTACCGCTTGTCGTCAAGCTTCCCGCCTCGACTCATGCGGGTCAGCGGGTAGCCGCCCAGGTTCGAGGCATTGACATACCTCCGACGGTGGTGGCCGCTGCTGGTCTCGAGATTCCCGAGGTGTTCTCTGGTGTCGATCTGGGTACCCGAATCGGTGACGAGCAGGAGGCCGAGATGGTCGCGATCAGTCGGCTCGATCGTCCCCCAACACAGAGTGGGGCCACTTCGGTTCGACAACCAGACTGGAAGCTCATCGACACGGACCTCTTCGACCTGTCCCGAGACCCTGACGAGCAGTGGTACGGAAGTGCGACCGGCAGCGGGGTCGAGGCGGCAGAGCGCCTCACCTCGGCACTGCAAGAGGCCCTCGAATCCCGTCAGCCACTGGTGCCGGAGGTGGTGGCGCCCGCCGATTCCACTCTCGACGAGCTGCGCGCTCTCGGCTACATCCAGTAGGTCGACTGACTTCCGCGACCCGCACAGGGGTGGAAGTGAGCCGTGTGCGACACAGGCCGCAGGGATCCACTTGCTATACTGAATCGTTGGTTCGTCGGCAAGAACTGCTGAGAAAGGGGTCGGTTGCGATGATCAAGAATCTGCTACTGGGTCTGCTTCTCCTGACAATCGCCGCTCCCGAAATTCTCCAAGCGCAAAGCAGAGAGGTCGTTTCCTCCTCCCTGCGATCCGACCGTGACTACTGGACTTCGAACCGCATGCGCAGGGCGCGGGATATGCCACTGCCGCGGGTCTCTCGAACGCGGATGTCGCAGCTTCTGGCGGATGACCTGGGGACAACCGGAGACGGCACCGTCAGCTTGCCGGCTCGAGATCTTCAGTTCAGCAGCTCCCGCCTGGTGCCGAGGAGTGCCCGGACAACCTATCCCTACACGACAGTAGGCCGGCTGTTCTTCAAATCGCGGCAGGGTACCTTCGTGTGCTCGGCCTCGGTGATCTCGAATCGGGTCATCCTGACAGCGGGCCATTGCGTCTACGATGCGGTCCGGCAGCGGTTCCACGACAACTTCGCTTTTGTTCCGGGTTACCACAACGGGCAGTACCCATTTGGTGTCTGGACGGCCAAATTCGCGGCGGTCACCGAGGATTGGAAGCTCTCCAGCGATGTGCTGCCGAACGCGGCCGATTTCGGTGTCCTGGTCCTCAACGACAAGGAAGGTAGGACCATTGGCAGAGCTACCGGCTGGCTGGGCTTCAGAGTCCAGTCGCTGGTGCCGAATCATGTGCACATCCTGGGATTTCCCTCCAATCACGATGGCGGCGAGGAGCTTCATCAGGTTACGAGCGGCGATTCCGCGTGCTGCTTCGATGACACGGCCGTGTACGGCTCCGACATGCTGGCGGGTTCCAGCGGCGGGCCCCTGATTCAGAACTTCGGGCAGAGAGCGATCGGCCAATCCGGGGCCAACGGACCGGCCAACAGGGTCGTTGGGGTGGTCTCCTACGGGCCCACGGGGGGGACTGGGAATTTCACCGGCAGCTCGATTCTCAACGAGTCTTTCCTGGCCATCTTTGAAAAGGCATGCAGCAAGGGCCCTGGGACCTGCCTGAACCGCGGTAGCCATCAGCGACCCCTGCGATAGCTCGGTCTTCGAAAGACTCGGAAAGCCCTGTTCTGCGGTCCCGGATGCGGCGGTTTGAAGCTGAGGTGCGCGCTATAATGCGGGCGCCATGAAGAAGCTCACTGTCGTCATTCCCGCGTTCAACGAAGTCAAGACCATCGAGCGGGTCCTCGAGCGAGTGAGGGCTGCGGCGCTACCCGATGGTGTGGACTTGGAGATCGTCGTCGTGGACGACGCTTCGACCGATGGCACGCAGGCCAAGCTCGAGGAGCTCGCTGCCAGCGGCGAGGTTGCCTTCAAGCTTGTCAAGCACGGGGAAAACCAGGGCAAAGGTGCGGCCTTGCGCAGCGGCTTTGCTGCCGCCACTGGAGATTTCGTCCTGGTCCAGGATGCGGATCTCGAGTATCACCCCAGAGACTATCCTGTTCTTCTCCAACCGCTGTTGGAAGAAGGGGCGGATGTCGTCTACGGCTCCAGGTTCCTGGGCGGGCCGCATCGGGTGCTCTTCTTCTGGCACTACCAGGGCAACAAGCTTCTGACCCTGTTGTCGAACATGTTCACGGATCTGAACCTGTCCGACATGGAGACTGGCTACAAGGTGTTCAGGAAGGAAGTGCTCGACAAGCTGACGCTCAACTCGAACCGGTTCGCCATCGAGCCCGAGATGACCGCCAAAGTCGCCAAACAGCGGGTGCGAATCTACGAGGTTCCGATCTCCTACGCCGGTCGAACCTACGCGGAAGGCAAGAAGATCGGATGGAAAGACGGAGTGGCCGCCGTTTGGGCCATCGTTCGCTATAATCTCTTCCGTTGAGTCACAGCCCTCAAGAACCGTCATGATGCTCAAGCTCGGCATCCAGGAGGTCCCTCGTGAGCCACCCACGTCGATGGTCGATCGTATGCGCAGCCGTATTGTTCCTCGGACTGGCTCTCACCGCCTGCGGCCCCAGTTCTCCCGCTGAAAAGACCGCCCAGACGCGGTCACTCTACAAGGCCAGACTGAACGGTTTCGTAGTGGAGGAGGAGCCCATCATCGAGGCACCGATCGGGGAGATCGATGCTCCGGCCGAAGAAGTGGAAGCCGTTGAGGAGGTCTTGGAAGAGCAGGCTGATTTTGAGCCGGTGGCCATCAGTCAACGAGTCCTGCTCGACATTCTGATCCAGCACGACAGCAACGAGAAGCTGCCCGGCGTCACTGTCGATATTTCGATGGCGGCTGCGGATGGTCAGGAGAAGGACCACTGGCGAGTCTGGTTCGACACCTCCGATATCGAGAAGGCCAATGTGACTCAATTCACGCACATATTGGAGGATGTGTCGTATGAAGAGGGTGACGGTTTCTTCGTAGAGGTCCGTCAGGGAATACCGGAAGAGGAGCGGAGCGAGTACAAGGAGTTCGCTGCGGGCTCCTGAGCGCCAACTCCTGGGGTAGCTGAATTCCTCCGGGAGGAGCTCCGGTTTCGACCTCGCGCGTCGGAGAGCCTGCCTGGAGATGCGATGACCGCGAACCAACGCCCCGCCACTACCACCCACGAGGCTGTGGCCGCAGACCTGATCGCTCGGCTCGAGCGTCAGGTGGGTTCTGTGGTGAAAGGCAAGGGCGATGTCATTCGGCAGGCGGTGGTTTGCCTATTGGCCCGCGGTCACGTCCTCATCGAGGATGTTCCGGGTGTCGGCAAAACAACGTTGGCGCAGTCGCTGGCCAGCTCGCTGGGACTCGCCTTCCAGAGGATCCAATTCACCAGCGATCTGCTGCCGTCGGACATCGTGGGAGTCTCCATCTATCGACAGGCCAGTGAGCGGTTCGAGTACGTGCCGGGTCCGATCTTCTCCAACGTCGTACTGGCTGACGAGATCAACCGCGCCAGTCCCAAGACGCAGTCGGCGTTGTTGGAAGCCATGAGCGAGCGCCATGTGACGATCGACCGCGAGCGACATCCATTGCCGGAGCCGTTCATCGTCCTGGCAACCCAGAATCCGCTCGAGTATGTCGGCACCTTTCCACTTCCCGAGTCCCAACTGGATCGATTCATGATGTCGCTGCGGCTCGGCTATCCACCGCGAGCGCAAGAGCGGGAGCTCCTCATCTCGGGCGGAGTCGAACGGGTTCTGGCAGAGCTCGAACCTGTGGTGAGCTGTGAAGACGTCCTGCAGCTCCAGGCCCGGGCCGAGGAGGTCCTGGTGGCCGAGAAGCTGACCGACTACATCCTTTCTTTGGCCGAGTCCACTCGTGAGTCCGCACTGTTCGCCCTGGGCGTTTCAACGCGGGGAGTACAGAATCTCTACCGCTCCGCGCAGGCCATGGCGCTCTGCGAGGGGCGATCCTTCGCGACACCGGACGATGTGCAGAGAGTGGCTACGCCCGTGCTCGCTCATCGGGTTCTCCTCAAGAATGGCGGCGGTGGTCTGGAGGCCGCGAGGCACGCTGTCGCCAAGGTTGTGGACTCGGTTCCGATTCCTGTCTGATGGCACGGCGCAAGACCGTCCCTGAGGGCATTCGGATCACCAAAGTCGGTCTCTGGTTCATCATCCTGACAGTCCTGGTGGCGATCCCGGCTGCCAACACCGGCAACAATGCTCTCTATCTCGTCGAGGCGACGATGCTGTCTTTGCTCGTCGTCTCCGGGGTGATCTCGAGACAGAATCTCCGCCAGCTCGAAGTCGAGTTCGAGCCGCCGCCAGAGGTGTACGCCAAAGAGCCTTTCGATATCGGCTTCGATCTGCGGAACCGGGGACACTTCTGGCCGCGGTGGCTGTTGGTCCTGACCGGGACCGGACAGGCCAGGTCCGTGCTGGTGCCCTTCCTACCGCGTCGCTCCAGCTTCGCCGGCAACCTCGAGCTGACCGCGACAGGCAGGGGAATCCTACAACTCGAGCACGCGCACTTGGCATCGATCTTCCCTCTGGGTCTCTTCCGCAAGGGAATGAGATACCGGGTCGACCTCGAGTTGCTGGTCTATCCGGAGATTCGTGACTCGATCGAGTTTCGGCAAAAGGGGCTGGGAGGAGCGGGCGAGCAGTCGGCTCGCAGGATCGGGGTCGGTCCCGAGCTGCACAGCCTGAGGGCTTTTCGACACGGCGACGATCGGCGAGGAGTCCACTGGAAGCAGACTGCCCGGACCGGCGAGATGGTCTACATGGAGCGGGAGGCGGAGACTGGTGAGCGCCTTTCGATCGTGCTCGACAATGCGGTCGGCGACCTGGACAGCCCTTCGAGGCAAGAGGCGTTCGAGGAGCTGGTCAGCGAAGCGGCAACGGCTGCCCACTACTACTTGGAACGGGATTACGAGGTCGAGCTGGTGACGCGGAACGAGGTCATAGGCTTCGGTCGGGGGCGTGGTCAGCGTCGCAGGATTCTGGAGGCTTTGGCTCTGCTGCCGCCTGTCGGGCGCCAGCCGTATCCCCTTGCGGGAAGTGACCCCGCTACTCCGGCGCTCAGCCTCGACATGGCAGGGGCGAGCTCGTGAGCTTCGACCTCAGAAAGAGAGTCCTGCTGGCCGTTTTGGCGCTGCTGGCACCCATTCCCCTGCCCTTCAATGAAATTGTCGGTTGGCCATCCATCGTCGTCTTCTCGCTGGCCGTCGCGCTGTTTCTTCGCCGCAGCCTGACAGGCCAGACGAGGCCGCTGCCAAGCTGGGCGATGAACCTCCTGGGCCTGGTTTACGTGCCGTTTCTTTTGCTCGATTTCTCCGTCTTCTGGCAGGGTCGGGTGCTCCGACCCCTGTTGCATCTGGCGCTGTTCGCCCTCGCAGTCAAACTGTTCGGGCTCAAGCGCGAGAAGGACAAGTGGCACGTCTATCTACTGATCTTCTTCGTCTTCTTGGCGTCCATGGGAACCAGCGTCCATCCGACGGTGGCTCTCTACATGATCGCTTTTCTGGTGCTGAGCCTGCTTCTGCTGGCCCGTTTCGCGGTCTTCCATGTCCTCAGCAATCAGGGGCTGACAGGAGACACTCTGACGCCCGTGCCGCTGAAACGCTTCCTGGTCGTGGGCAGCCTTCTGACCCTGGCGCTAGCGGTGCCCCTGTTCGCGCTGCTGCCCCGGCTCGGCAAGCCCTACCTGGTTGGGCCTGGAGGGGGCGTCGGTGGGGCGATGCAGAGTGCGCGATTCCTCGAACAGATCGGCATGGATGTGATCGGCCGGGCGCGGGCCAGTCGCGCCGTTGCCATGCGGTTGGAGTACGAAACACCCCCACCGAGTGGTCACGAGATGCGATTTCGGGCCGCCGTCTACAACGACTTTCGTGGCGATGCGTGGTCTCGAGGCAAGGTTCGCACGCAACGGCTCGCTCGCCAAAGGGATGGCTTCTTCCATGTCGCCGATGGCCAATCGCGCTCGTGGCTCGGGGTCTGGCTCGAGCCGGTGGCGAGTGTCGGGCTGGTCTTGCCCATCGAGGCCCTGACGGTCGATACTGCCACCCCCACCATGAATCTGGACGATGGCGGTCTGACGCACCTCCAAATCCAGCAGCCCGGCACCATTCGCTACCGGGTCGGTTTGGCTCCTTCTGCCGAGCTACGCCTGAGCTCCGGGCTACCTCCGCCCCCGCCCTTGGACGAAGAGGCGCAGGAGGAGAGCGGGGCGCGGATTGCGGCCCTTGCCACTGAAGTTGCGGGAGTCGGCGAGCCAGCTGAGCAGGTGAGGCGGATTCAAGAGTACTTGATGCGGGAATACACCTACTCTCTCGATCTTCTGGGTATTCGCAGCACATCGCCCGTCGAGGACTTCCTCTTCGAATGGCAACGGGGGCATTGCGAGTATTTCGCTTCGTCGATGGTGCTCATGGTGCGAGCAGTGGGAGTGCCAGCGCGCCTGGTGACGGGTTATCTCGGTGGCGAGTACAACCCGTTCGAGGACTATTTTGTGGTCCGACAGAGCAACGCGCACGCCTGGGTGGAGGCCTATCTACCCGAACAAGGGTGGACGACGTTCGATCCGACGCCGCCGTCGGGACTGCCAGCCAGTGCCAAGCTGGGTTGGAGTCTGTTGGCTTCGCAGGCCTACGACTACCTTCTCTTCCGGTGGGATCGCTACGTTCTGACCTTTGGGTTTTACGACCAGTTGGGCATTGCCCGGCGATTGGCCGTCTTCTGGTCGCAGCTCTGGGATGGTAGAGCCAAAGAGGAGAAGCAGCCAGACACGCCGGCCAGATCGAGCCTCGAGAATGAGGCCGAAGAGCAACCGGAGGGTTCGGAGTTCGACTGGCAGCCCAGCGCTGTCCAGGTACTGCCGCTGGTCCTGTTGCTGTCTCTCGCAGCTTGGTGGACATGGCGGCATCGCCCGGCTTTTTCCGGCTCCAGAGCCTATCGCCAACTCCGGACCCGGCTGGAGAAAGAGCCCGAACTGGCTCTCACCGATTCGGTGCCGCCGCTCGAGCTCGCGGCGCGGGTCGGGCGGCAGAAACCTGTCGCCGAGGTCTCCACGAATCGCCTGGTGGAGCTCTACCTCCAGGAGAGTTTCGGCGGCAGAGAGTTGAACGACGAGGAGCGTCGCGAGCTCAAACAGGTATTGCGAGATGCGGTCAGGAGTCTGGGTCGGCGGGAGCCGGCGTCGACCCACCTAGATACGAAGCAAGAGGGAGTCGCAAACCCAACGACGGGTCAATAGGCGTTGTGCCGCAGGCCGTGCCGAAAGGTCATCCACAAGATCTTCAGATCCAGCTTGAGCGACCAATTTTCGATGTAGTAGAGGTCGTATTGAATCCGCTTGCGGATGGAGGTGTTGCCTCGCCAGCCGTGTACCTGGGCCCAACCGGTGATTCCGGCCCGGACTCGATGGCGCAGCATGTACTGCGGGATCCGGTGCTTGAACTCGTGGACGAACGCAGGCCGCTCGGGGCGGGGGCCGATGATGGACATCTCGCCCTTGAAGACATTCCACAGCTGCGGTAGCTCGTCGAGGGACCAATGCCTCAGGAAGGCGCCGATTCGGGTCCGCCTCGGATCACCCCTGGTCGCCCAGACCGGTCCGGTCGTCGACTCGGCGTTGACCCTCATGGAGCGAAACTTGAGCATCATGAAAGAGCGCCCATCGAGGCCCATTCTTTCCTGTCGGTAGAACAGTGGACCCCGGTCTTCAAGCCAGATACCCAGGGCGACAAAGGGCAGGAATGGCAACAAGACGACCATCGCCGCCGTCGCAACGCCGATGTCCATGCCGCGCTTCACCAGACTGCTCCAGCCCTGGAGCGGAACCTGTGAAAGGTTGATGACCGGCGTGCCGTCCAGATCCTCCAACGTTGCCTTGAGCGTGGCGTACTGGAGGATGTCCGGAACCAGACGAACTTCGACGCATTCGCGCCCGATCGACTGCAGGATCTGCATCATCTTCTTATGTGCCTCGAGTGGCAAAGCGATGTAGATCTGGTCGATGTTCTCGCGCTCGATGACCTCGTCGACCTGGCTGAGCTTGCCGAGTACAGGCACGCCAGAGATCTTGCGTTTGGACTTCCCAGGGTCGTCGTCGAGAAAGCCGACAACGCTGAGACCGAGCTCTCGGTGGTTTTGTAGCTTCTTTGTGACTTCCTTGCCCAGCGCCCCGGCTCCCAGGATGAGGATGCGCTGCAGGTTCTGACCCTTCAGTCGGACGACGGTCAAGATGTCCCGAATCACATTCCGACCGACAACCAGCAAAAACAGATTCAAGCCAGCGAAGATGGCCAGGAATCCACGACTGTAGGTGAATGGTTCCAGGGTGCCGTCCGGCCTGGGATAGCCAGCGGGTCGGACCCACGTAATGAAGGACCCCAGCAGCACGGTGGCCAGCAACACCGCAATGAAGATGGTCAGCGCTTCATCGACCCGTGTCCTGCCTCGGCGGATCTGATAGAGGCCATGGAAGTAGAGCACGATCGGCCAGAGCAGCAGAATGATCGGCAGGAGTAATAGGTAGCGCTCGAATTCCGGTAGGTGTCGAACCGGAAAGATGCCGGTACCGAAACGCAGGTACCAGGCGGCGAAGAAGGCAGCCAACGTTGCCAGCAGGTCACTGAGAAAATAGCTGGTGACCGTCATTCGGTGGCGTTGATGGATCAATTGCTCAACCCTCTCAGTCGTTGTGAACCTACCGGTGCACGCCTGAGCCCACCCTCGGGTGGGTCTGAAAACAGTGAATGTGCTTTGTCGATGCTCTGAGGATTCACGGTAGATCCCAACCAGAGATCGTCGTCTCCAGGATCGATCGAAACCGGGCCTCGAAGCTCGCGCTGGAGAAATCTTCCGCGCGGCTTTTTAGATTCAATTTATTGAAGCCAATTTTGCGACATTTGTCAATCGCTGAGGCCAAGGCTCGAGAGTCCCCCTCTCCCTGATAGAGCACTCCGTGCTCGCCATCCCTAACGATATCCTGAATCCCACCGCGTCCCAAGGCCACCACGGGACAGCCTGACGCGAGCGCCTCGACGCTCGAGATCCCGAAGTCCTCGACGCCAGGCTGCAGGAAGCACAGGGCGCCCTGCAATTGCGCTCGAAGGGACTCCGGTGGCAGGAATCCCAGCAGCTTGGTCGTGGTGCCCGCCAGACGGGACAGCCGCTCCTGCTCCGGGCCGGTGCCGACGATCCTGAGTTCGAGCCCCAGGTTTTCGCAAGCTGCGATCGCGACCTCGATCCGCTTGTAGGGCGCCAGAGCCGAGACGATGATGGCGTACTGGCCTGGCGCCGCCTCCTTGGGTACGAAGAACTCGGTGTCGACCGGCGGCGGTAGGACCTCGGCTTCTCGGCCGTAGTAACGCTCGATCCGGTCGGCGACGAAATTGGAGTTGGCGAGAAAAAGATCGACCCGGCCGACGGTCGTCACGTCCCAGTTTCGCAGCCGAGTCAAGGCCATATTTCGAAGTCGAGCCACGAGACCCGTGCGCTGCGGGAAGTAGGTGTGCTCCTGGTCCCAGGCGTAGCGCATGGGTGTGTGGCAGTAGCAGATGTGATAGGCGCCAGGCGAGGGGCGAGCGCCTTTGGCAACGCAGTGACTGGTGCTGATCAACAGCTCATAGTCCGTGAAGTCGAAGTCCTCGATCGCTGCGGGGAATAGGGGCAGGTATCGCCGGTAGTGAGTGCTGGTTCCTGGATAGGACTGCAGGAAGCTCGTATGAATCGGGTGCTTCTCCAGGGACGTGCTGACGGTGCCGGGAAAATGGAACAGGGTGTAGATGGGCGCTGCCGGGAAAAGGTCGGCAATCGATTCGAGTACCTTCTCGCCCCCCCGCATTCCCGTCAACCAATCATGGACGAGAGCGGTCCGTGGTGTCGGTGGGGTACTCATGAACGATCCCTGGCGCCTGAGGTCGTCTTGCCCTTCTTACCACCCTGTCGAAGAGCACTGTTGTAGACGTCCAGTGTCTGCTCGGCAGTTCGAGTCCAGCGGAAATCCTCGGCTCGGCGCAGGCCCAGCTTGACGAGTGCGTCGCGGTGGTCCTGATCCGCCATGCATTGCGCGATCGCCTTGGCGATCTCTTCCGTATCCAGCGGGTTGACTAGATGGGCATACCCTTCAGCGACCTCCTTCAGAGAGGACGTGTTCGAAGTGACAACGGGGACTCCCGAAGCCATGGCTTCGACCACGGGAAGTCCGAATCCCTCGTACAGGGTCGGGAAGAGAAAGAGAGTCGCTCCCTGGTAGAGAGCGGGAAGCACCTCGTCATCGACATGGCCCAGGAGCTTGAGTCGGTCTGAAAGGCCCAGTTGCGAGGCCCTTTGCCTGACCTTGAACTCGATCGCGCTGCGGTCACCGACGCAAACCAGATCGGCATCGAATGGGTGGATCTCCAACGCTCGAGCGTAGGCCTTGATGACGTTGTCCAGGTTCTTGTGTGGTTTCGGGTTGCCGACGAACAGCACGTAGGGCCGGTCGATTTCGAACTCCGCCAGGGTCTGTTCCAGTTGCTGGCGGGGAACCTTGGTTCGAAAGGTCTCGGCAACACCGGGGTAGACGACTCGAATTTTCCGGCCATCGACGTCGAAATACTCCATGAGGTCCGTCTTGGTGTTCTGCGAGTCGGCGATGATGCGATCGCCCCTCGACAGGCTGCGCCGGATCATTCTCTGAGCGTAGAAGAACGCCAACGGGCTGGGCAGAAACTCTGGATACAACAGGTGAATGATGTCGTGGATCGTAACGACTGCCTTACAGGGCACGATGGCCGGCAGCACGTAATGGGTCGAGTGGTAGAGGTCCAACCGAAGCTGGAAGAGCCGCCAGGATAGAGATACGAGCTCCCTGGCAGAGTAGGACGGCGAACGTTCTATGACGACGCGAAAGTTCTCGGGCAGGGGCTCGAAAGCGTCGCGGTTCTGCAGCCCCAAGAACAGGACGTACTGATTCTCCTGGTCCAACTCACCCAGCGACTGCACCAGATTCCGGATGTAGGTCCCAATACCGAAATCGGCGATCTTCCGAGCATCGATGCCGATGTTGTAGCTCAAAAAAGGGCTCCAGAAATACCTCTAGCTGCTGTTGGTCGAGTTCCCGGCCAGCCTGTCCGGAGATCGCTGACGGTCCCCCCGCAGCTATTCTAGCCTGCCTTTTCTACCTCGGAGCCAGCCTGCCGTCGGCAGCCAGGATCTCGAGAAAGATCTCCTCTATTTCGGCTGCTGCCCGCGACCAGGTGAACCGCTGGGATCTCTGTCGTCCCCGCTCAGCGAGGTCGCTACTCAGCGCTGGATCACTGGCGATTGCGGCGATGGCCTGCTGTAATTGTCGACCGTCGTCGGGATCGATCTGCACTCCGGCGTCGCCCACCACTTCTGGCAGACTCGATCGATTCGAGACGATCGTGGGTATGCCGCACGCCATGGCCTCGGCTGGGGGTAGCCCAAAGCCTTCATAGAGCGAGGGATAGACGAAAATGGAGGCCGCTTGCATCACCTGTACCTGGCGCTCACGGGGCAGCCGGCCGAGATTGTGGAGGCCTAGAGGCCTCAGCTTTTCCATTCGAGAAGCCAGACTTCTGCTTTTCCACCCATAGGGTCCCGTGATGACGAGAGGTAACGACTCCGAAGAGGTGTTGCGCAGCGCTTCCCATGCGTCGAGCAGCGTCGCGAGGTTCTTGCGGGGTTCCAGCGTTCCGGAGAAGAGGAGATAGCCCTCAGGGCAGCCCAGCTCCTGCCTCGTTCGAGCGATGTCTGGGGCGTTCCCTGGCGCGAAGACCGGGTCGATCCCGGGGTAGACGACCTGAACTCGATCGCTACAGGTTGGAAAGTGACGTTTGACGTCGTTGGCGGTTGCGACCGAGTCGACGACTATGCGCCGCGCCTGGCGAACCGTGGAAGCGAGGAACGGCAGGAAGCTCAAACGTACTTTCAGCCGGTGTGCCGCGGGCAGGACCAGGGGTGATAGGTCGTGAATCGTCACGACTCCCGGGACTGGATTGCGCACTGGCAGGGTCAGGAGCGGCGACCAGAACAGGTCGATGTCGGAGGCGGCCAGTCGGTGGGGCAGGGTCCGCTGTTGCCACCAGACGCCAAAGGGGGCGGCCTGGGCTTCGAGCTCGACACCTGCCTGCCCGAGCTCCACGGCGCAGGACAGGTCGCGATGGGCCAGACCGATCCACCGCAAAGTGCCTCGAGCGGCAAGAGCCTTCAGCATGGAAAGGGTGTAGACGCCGATTCCCGAAGGAGGTCCCACCAGGGACCTGGTGTCCACCGCGATGGTCGGCTTGGATTCTGGCACTGGCACGCGAGGGCTCCTGGTTCATCCGACCTTGTCGGTCGATGGATTCTCTGACGATGCGGCCTGCCGCCAGACAGCGAGGGTCTCTTCTGCGGTCTTGTTCCAGTCGAAGTCCTCAAGCCTTGCCGTGCCTCGAGATATCAATTCCCTTCTCAAGGTGTCGTCGGTAAGCACCTTCCGGACCTGGCGAGCCATTGCTTCGGGCTGCTCCGGCGACGCGAAGAGAGCGGCCTCGCCTGCTACCTCGTGCAGCACAGGTATGTCGGAACAGACCAGGGGAGTTCGAGCTGCCATGGCCTCCACGGCAGGAAGGCCAAACCCCTCGTACAGAGTGGGGAAGACAACAACGAACGCCTCGGCATAGAGCCGGGCGAGCTCGTCCTCCGGTACATAGCCCAGATGCAGTAGCCACCCCTCTTCTTCGGCTGCCGCGACCTCGGCTTCGAGATCTTGGGATTTCCAGCCGAACCGGCCACAGAGGACCAGAGGCGGAAGGTCCGGTACCTGGTCGCGAAGCAGGCGCCAACAGGCTAGTAGTGAGGAGACATTCTTCCGTGGCTCCAGGGTACCGACGTGAAGGCCGAACGGTGCAGCGACTCCGGAGGGCAGCGCGCCGGCTGCAATGCCCTCTAGAAGGCCGGCTCCGTGATGCACGACGCGGATCTGATCCCGAGGTGCGTATCCGAATGAGACCAGCTCATCGCTCACGGTGTTGCTGACCGTGATGAGCAACGCCGCACTGGTGAGGGTCTTGTCCAGCCGCTCGGCGAGGCTACTCAGGGTTTCTTCGCGCAAAGTCCATGGCACTTTCCGGAAGCCCAGGTCGTGAATGGTCGCCACCAGCGCTCCCGGCACCCTGTTGAAGAGCCTGGGTAGGAAGTAATTCGGCGCGAAGAGAACCTGGTTGTGGTCTCGGCGGACGAGATCTGCTTCCCATCGGCGCACGAAATTCACCGCAATGTGGTCCACAGCCAGGACATCGGGTAGATCGTAGGCGACCACCTCCAAAGCGGGTCCGGATGGCAGCTCAACCAAGGGGTCTCCATGGGGGAATTGGTGGCTCAGAAAGATGGTCGGCGGATAGAGCCGAATCCTCACGTCGTCGCGGTCAGCCAAATGCTCCAACAGTCGGTAGAGATACCAGCCAACCCCCGTCAGTGGCTCCCACAGTGGGCTGATATCGACGCCCACTGTCAGCCGAGAGTCATCCTGGCGTTGCCGTGCCGTATCCCTGCATGTCCTCAAGAATCGTCGGGCGGCGACACTCTGACGAGGTACACTTCGCAGTCGCTTGGCCGTGTCGAGCACGGAATGATAGACGTGCCGGGCCCGGGGAAAACGGCGCGCCAGGCTGCGGCGCGCCCGTCGCCCGAAAGACATGGACTGATCGGCCGCGTCGTGTTCCTGGTCTCGAGAGCTGGCCATGATGGAGTAGGAGAGTTGGCTCCAGGGTGCGGGTTGATGGTGATCTCTCCCTCGCGCATGAATCCTACATGAGCCTGTAGAGTCTTCAATCGAAGGTGACGTCGATGAACCGGACTACCAAATTCTCGCTGGGACTGGGAGGAGTGGCCCTCCTGATCGTTGCTCTCGTCAGCCACGCGTACTACTGGTATGCGCCTCGTGCCCGAGTGGGAAGTCCGGCAGTCGAGGCCCCGACGAGTCAGCTGTTCTTCGGTGCTCGCGATCTCCCACTGCGCGTTTGGATTCCTTTTCCTCACCAGAACCTGGCCGCCCTCGAGCATGCGATCGGCGATCTGGAAGGACTCTCCGAGGTTTCCTCCTACCTGATGTCTCGAGACCTGGCCGCCCTGCCTTCCTTCGGCCCATTTCGTATGCCACCGGCGAGAGATCTCGTCGTAGCTGGAAGCACGGACGGCAGCCGCATCGTCGTGGGAGCCACCGTGTATCCCGCTGTGGCGGGTCTGGCGAGGCTGGCTGGAAAGTTGGCCGGCAATGCATGGTTGGCTGGGGGACCGGTCGAGCTCGACGGGAAGACCGTGGAGGTGGAATGGCGGGACGGAATGTGGATAGCAGCCCTGGGAGAGGTTGCGGAGCTCCAGACGCTTCCGGTACCCGATTTGGAGCCAACCCACTCCCTCCTGAGTTTGGAACGGTCTCTCGGACCCGTCCCGGAAGGCCTCTACCGGGTGGATGTCGAAGCCAGGGGTTGGCGGATTGTCAGCGCCGAGCCTGAAGCCATGCGGGCTTCCGACGCTCGACCCCGTGCCAAGCTGCCCTCGGAGTTGGCCTTGGTGGCAGCTTCGATCGGCTCGCAATCGCCTCCGAATGCGGTCATCGAGACGTTCGTCTTGCTATCGGACGTCGGGGGGGCAGGGGAGCAGATCGCTCGTTCGGTGGTCGCCCATCGGGGCGTCGGTGAGCGATGGCAGCTGCCAGGCGAGAGACTGTTGTCCGGGCTGGGGTTTGAAGTCTCCGAGGGTACCCACGATGGTTGGTCTCTTGCCGGGTACGATGAAGCCGCTGTTGACGCGGTGGCAGGTCAGCTGTCCTCACTCTCGGAACTGCTCGAATCGGTGGATGAGGCGCCTCTGAATCTTGGCATCTGGCTGGATCTGGCCGCGGCTCAGGGAGCCCTGGATGGGGTGGTGGATACTTTGACCTCTCTGCCCTTGCCAGCGACGGAACAGATCCGCCAGTGGACTATGGCGGCCCGATCCCTGGCCTCTCTCGACCAGTCGGGATCTCTGAGCCTGCAGATCGGGGGCCTGCCACCCCGTCTCGACATGCGGCTGGAGAGGCAGGGCGCCGATTGACAGATCTGGTCGAATCCCGTAGCCTCACCCGTCGGCCTGAAGGGCTCGTTTTCGAAGGGTTCGAGAGATGCGAATTCCTCTAGACAAAATAGGGGACGAGCCGTTTGTTTGGCGCCAGCAGCTCACCGTCAATGCCGATACCCTCGAACGCCCCGAGCTGCTAGGGCTTGGCGAGATCCTCTGGGAAGGGCGGGTTGAACGCGAAGACTCGGTCTTCCGGCTCGAGGGTCGTCTCGAGTATGACCAGACGGTGAGTTGCAGTCGGTGCCTGGAGCCATTGGTGCTGCCTGTCGAGAGCGAGGTTCGGCTCCGATTGGTGACGGCCTCACCCGCTGCCGTAGAGGGTGAAATCGAGCTGACCGAGGATGATTTGGAAACGGTCTACGTTGACGGTGAGGAGATTGACACGCTGCGGCTAGTGCGAGAGCAGCTACAGTTGAATATACCCATGCGAAGCCTGTGCAGCGAGAGCTGTCAGGGACTCTGCCCGACCTGCGGCGCGAATCGCAATAACAAGCCGTGTGACTGTGATCAGGTCGAGGTGGATCCGCGATGGGAGGCGTTGAAGAGCCTGCGGAACGAGTAGTTCCCAGTTGGATAGCGCTACATCCTAAGTACGAGGTTGAACGAGTCATGGCAAATCCCAAACGACGACATTCCAAGGCCAGGCGAGACCGCCGACGGACTCATGACAGTCTGGACCGGCCAGCCACTTCCCTCTGCCCGAACTGTGGCGAGGTCAAGCTTCCGCACCGTGCCTGCTCTCACTGTGGGCACTACAAGGGGCGGGAGGTCTTCGAGCCCAAGGAATCGTTGTAGTCTCTGCTAAGATTCCCCCGCCGATCTCCACAGCAAGGTCCGCCGTCCGACAGCGCTTGGGTCTGATCGGTCGAGCGACGCCGAAGGTCGGTTTCGGTGGGAGCTGAAGCCAAAGGGCAGACAATGCGAATTGCCGTCGATGCTATGGGCGGTGATTTCGCCCCCAACGCAGTCGTTGCCGGGGCCTATCAGGCCGCCACGGAAGACGGGACCTCCATTCTGTTGGTGGGAGAGGAGTCGATTCTGGAGGCGCAGCTGGCCAAGCAAGGTAGGCCTCTGCCGAACATCGAGATCGTGCCCGCCGAAGAGGTCGTCGGCATGGACGAACCTCCGATTACCCCCTTACGCAAGAAGAAACGATCGTCCATTCGAATCTGTGGCGAGCAGGTCAAGGAGGGGCGGGCCCAGGCGATGGTTTCGGCCGGCAACACGGGCGCGTCGTTGATCGTTGCCAAGACCGTTATTGGGGCCATCAAGGGTGTCGACCGGCCTGCTCTGGCGACCGTCTTTCCCAGCCCCCGCGGCGGCACCGTGGTACTGGATGTCGGCGCTAACATCGACAGCAAGCCCGAGCATCTGCGGCAATTCGCGGTCATGGGACATTTCTATGCCCAGGAGATTCTGGGAACCGCTTCGCCTCGCGTCGGCTTGATGTCGATCGGAGAAGAGGAGGGCAAGGGCAGCGATCTGACCAAGGCGGTCTTCAACGAGATGAAGGCCACGGGCTTCAACTTCGTGGGTAATGTGGAGGGTCGGGATGTCTTTCGCGGCTCCGTCGATGTGATCGTCTGCGATGGGTTCGTCGGCAACGTCCTCTTGAAGAGTGCCGAGTCCCTGGTCGGCCTGATGTCTGGAATGATGAAGGACGAGCTGTCGAAGACGTGGCGCTCCCGATTGGGCTTTAGCCTCGCCCGCCCTGCCTTTGAGAGCTTTCGGCGGCGCGTCGACTATCGTGAGTACGGTGCCGCCCCGCTTCTGGGTGTCGAGGCTGGGTGCTTCATTGGACATGGTCGTTCCAATCCGCGAGCGATCCGCAATTCGATTCGCCGCGCGGTGGAATTCTGTGAAGCCGACCTCCACAACAAGATCCGCGATCGGGTCGCCGAGCTCCACAGCCAGGAGAAGCGCCTGCTCGATGCTCGCCTGCTCGAGGAGATCTCTGCCACCTAAGCGAGACCGTACGCTGATCGGGTGCCGCAGCGCGAGCGCCCGTGAAGCGTGAGTCGAGACTCAATTCATGACAAAGACATCAGACCTGCGCGTAGCTTTCGTTTTCCCCGGTCAGGGGTCGCAGTTCGTCGGTATGGGGCGGACCTGGGTCGAGGCTCGCCCAGAGACAGAGGCGGTCTTCGATCGAGCCGACAAGGCCCTCGGGGTGGAGCTCAAGCAACTCTGTTGGGAAGGGCCGGAGGAAGAGTTGCAGCTGACGGCCAACACGCAGCCGGCGATCCTGGCGACTTCGGTGGCGACTCTCGAAGCGATATCGGATCTACCCATCGAGCCGGTCATGATGGCCGGTCACAGCCTTGGCGAATACTCGGCTCACGTCGCGGCCGGAACGCTGACTTTCGAAGACGCGCTGCGGCTTGTCCGTCGTCGGGGCGAGCTGATGCAGCAGGCGGTCCCCGTCGGGCAAGGCGCGATGGCTGCGGTTCTGGGCCTGGAAGCCGATTCGGTGACTGCGATTGCCGCCGCAGCCGCTGGCGACGAGGTCTGCGTTGTGGCGAACTTCAACGCTCCGAGCCAGACGGTACTGGCCGGCTCACGGTCGGCAGTCGAGGAGGCCATCCGGTTGGCCAAGGCAAGCGGAGCGCGGCGGGCGATTCTCTTGCCGGTCTCGGCACCGTTTCATTCCCCGCTGATGAGGCCAGCCAGAGCGGGCCTGGAGCCGCAGCTCGATGCGACGGACTTTGAAGACCCCAGGATGCCGGTCGTGTGCAACATCGACGCAGTTCCGGTGTCGGCCGGAGCCGCGGCGCGAGACGCCCTCAAACGTCAGGTGGATGGGCCGGTGCGCTGGGTGGAGTCGATCCAGTGGATGGTGGAGCAGGGTAGGATCGACCTGTTCGTCGAGGTCGGCCCGGGCACCGTCCTGACGGGCTTGATTCGCCGCATCGCCCCTGGGGTCAAGGCCCTGAGCCTGGACAAGGCCTCCAGAGCTGAGAAACTCATTGAAATCTTGGGTGAAACGGGATGAATGCAATGCGACTCAACGGTAGGACGGCTCTCGTGACCGGAGCCTCCCAGGGTATCGGCGAAGGTATCGTCAGAGTTCTCGGAGCGCAGGGCGCCAGGGTCATTGCGGCCGCTCGCAGCATCGATAAACTGCGCTCCCTGGCAACCGAGCTCGCCGAGGAGGGGATCGAAGTTCACGCGCTGGAGCTCGATTTGGCCGCCCCCGAATCAGTGGCCGACAAGATCAAGGGCCTGCCGGAGACGTTTTCTGAGGTGGATATTCTGGTCAACAATGCCGGCATTACCGAAGACGGCCTGCTGGCTCGCATGAGTCTGGAGTCTTGGGAGAAGGTCCTGCAGGTCAACCTGACAGGGGCCTTTGCCACCACTCGCGCCGTGAGTCGTGGGATGATGCGTCGCCGCTGGGGGCGAATCATCTCCGTCTCGTCCGTCGTCGGGCTGATGGGGAATGCCGGGCAGGCCAACTATGCCGCCGCCAAGGCGGGTCTCGTAGGCTTCAGCAAGTCCCTGGCGCGAGAATTGGCGAGTCGAAACGTGACGGTCAATGTGGTGGCTCCGGGATTCATCGAGACCGCGATGACGGACAGCATTCCTGAACAGAACCGTCAGGAGTTGGTCGGGGTCATCCCTTTGAACAGGCTGGGTTCGGTCGAAGACGTGGCCTGGGCCGTCCTCTATCTGGCCAGCGAAGAAGCAGGCTATGTCACCGGTCACGTGCTCAACGTCTCGGGCGGCCTATATATCTGACGAGAAGAATCTCTTAGAATCGCACGAACTCGAACTTTGCACAGGAGAGTTTGAACCATGTCGGTAAGTGAAAAAGTAAAGAGCATCATTGTCGAACAGTTGGGCGTGGATGCTGACGAGGTCACTGTAGAAGCCAGCTTCACCGAGGATCTGGGCGCCGATTCGCTGGATATCGTCGAATTGGTCATGGCCTTCGAGGAGGAGTTCGGCATCGAGATTCCTGACGAGGACGCCGAGAAGATCGGCCGGGTTCAGGAAGCCATCAGCTACATCGAGAAGAATCAGGGTTGAGAAACGCCGTCGATGACTGACGTTCTCCCGCCGCAAGCGACCGGGCCGAGGGTTGACGATGAGACTTGATTCTCAGCGTCGAGTCGTGGTCACGGGTGTGGGACTCGTCTCACCTGTCGGGGTGGGGACATCGGTCACGTGGGAAGGCCTTCTGGAGGGCCGCAGCGGGGTCGGGCCCATCACCCGATTCGACGCCTCCGAGTATCCGAGTCGGATCGCCGGAGAGGTGTCAGACTTCGATCCGCTGAAGTACATCGACAAGAAGGACCTGAAGAAGGGCGACCGCTTCATTCATTTGGCTCTGGCTGCGGCCGAAGGTGCCATGGATGACTCGGGACTGCAGATCGAAGAGGCCACCGCCCCTCGGGTCGGGGTCATCATCGGCTCCGGGATTGGTGGTCTGCCTCTGATCGAGCGCACCCATCAGCGTCTCGTTGAAAAGGGGCCTAGCCGCGTCTCGCCGTTCTTCATCCCCGGACTCATCGTCAACATGGCGGCCGGTCAGGTCTCGATTCGATTTGGCGCTCGCGGCCCCAATTCTGCTCCCTGCACTGCGTGTACTTCGGGCCTTCACGCCATCGGTGATGCCTACCGACAGATCCAGTACGGACACGCCGACGCCATGATCGCTGGCGGTACGGAAGGGGTGGTGACGCCGTTGAGCGTGGCGGGTTTCTGCGCCATGCGCGCTCTCTCGACCCGCAATGACGAGCCCCAGCTCGCCTCGCGGCCCTGGGACCGCGACAGGGATGGATTCGTCATGGGCGAGGGTGCGGGGATTGTGATTCTGCAGGAGCTGTCACAGGCTCTGGAGAGACAGGCACCGATCTACGCCGAGATCATCGGCTACGGCATGAGCGGCGACGCGTACCACATCTCGGCGCCGCAGCCCGAGGGTGTCGGGGCCGCCGATGTGATGCGCGCCGTCTTGGCTGACGCCGAAGTGGCGCCGGAGCGAGTCGGCTACATCAACGCCCATGGAACCTCGACCGAGCTGGGAGATGCGGCGGAGGTACAGGCCATCAAGGATGTGTTTGGTGACCACGCCTACCGGCTGGCGGTCTCTTCGACCAAGTCTTGTACCGGTCACCTCCTGGGAGCGGCCGGAGGTCTGGAGACCGGTGTCCTGGCTTTGGCGCTCCACCACCAGATACTGCCGCCTACCATCAATCTGGAGCACCCGAGCGAAGATTGTGACCTGGACTTCGTTCCCGGGACGGCCAGACCGACGCAGTTCGAGATCGGACTGACGAACTCCTTCGGCTTTGGCGGTTCCAACGGAGCGCTGCTCCTTCAGCGGTTCTCGGGCTGAGATCTCACGAGGAGTTGAGCACTTGAGCTCGACTGCTGTTCTCGTCGCCACACTCACAGAGAAACCCTCTGATGAGGAGCTGAGCGCTCTCTCGGGACGCGTGCAGATCTTGGAAGTGCGCGCCGATCTCGTTGGCGAGCTAGACCCCGATCGGTTGCGGGCGAGCTTCGATGGCGAGCTGCTGTACACCCTGCGGAGCCGGGCGGAGGGTGGCAGGTCCGAGGCTTCCTTGGACCGACGTCACCAACGCTTGATTCAAGCGGCGGCGCGTTTCGATCTCGTCGACCTCGAGGTCGATAGGGACTTCGACCCGGATGTTCTGGCGGCCGTGGAACCATCCAGGAGACTCGTTTCATGGCACGGTGACCCTCGTACTCTGGGCGAGTTGCAGAAGATCCACTCGAGACAGAGCGAAGAAGAGGCCCGGTACTACAAGTTGATCCCGGCTGCGGAGCAGCCAGGTCAGGAGGTGACTCCTCTGGCCCTCCTGCATTCGCTGGGGCGCCACGATGTCATCGCCTTCGCGACGGGACCGATCGGCACTTGGACCCGTTTGATCGCTCCCCGCCTGGGCGCCCCAGTGGTCTTCGGTTCCGCTTCCCATGAGCCGGCCGCTTCTGGCCAGCCCAGCGTCGCGCAGCTGATCGTCGACTATGGCCTGCCGGATCTGCGGGATGTGACCCGCCTGTTCGGCATCGTCGGCATGAACGTTGCCCAGAGCCTGTCTCCTCGACTGCACAACCACGCTTATCGCCATCTCGGAATCGACAGCCTCTATCTGCCGTTTCATGTCGAGGCCTTTGGAGACTTCTGGTTGGAAGTGGTGGAGAGCGGTACCTTCGATGAGCTCGGGTTCGAGCTCGCGGGACTCAGTGTGACGACGCCTTTCAAAGGCGTGGCGGTGGCGGTGGGAGGTGCGGTGAGTCCACTGGCAGAATGGACGGGGTCGGCCAATACTCTCTTCAAGCGGGAGGGAATCTGGCAGGCAGACTCGACGGATGGGATGGGCGTAACCGGTCCGATTCGAGCTCGCGGTCTCGAACTGTCGGGCCGCTCGGTGGCGATCGTTGGAGCTGGAGGCGCGGGTCGGGCGGCTGCCGCCGCACTCAGTGCAGAAGGAGCGGCGGTCACCATGGTCAATCGAGGGTCGGAGAGAGGCCGCAAGGCGGCTGCCGACTTGCGGGTACCTTTTTGTGCTCTGGACCAGTTCGACCCGACCCCGTTCGACTACCTTGTGAATGCCACTCCGCTAGGCTGGAACGAAGAAGATGACTTGCCCTTCGAGCTCGATGGGCTCGGTGAATCGGCCGTTGTCGTGGACCTGGTCTATCGTCGGTCGGGCCCGACACCGTTGGTGCAAGCGGTGCGCGCTTCCGGGCGGACCGTGATCGACGGCAGGGAGGTGCTCCTCTTTCAGGCGATTCCGCAGTTCCGACTCATGACAGGCATGGAGATGCCAGCAGGCGAGAGTCGTCAGCTTCTCGGCCTGGAAGTCAACGACTAGCGGCCCCACCTCCTGATGACCTCCCGCCCGGCAGCTGCAGAATCCGTCCGTCCCCATCTGAGGGAGTTCCTGGCCGACAGCCTGACGCCGTTGGAGGTCTACCGGCGGCTGTCCGATTTGTCCCCGATTCGGTTCCTGTTGGAGAGCGTCACGGGCGGAGAGGTGATCTCCCGGTACAGTTTCCTGGGAGCCGGGCCGCAGGCAGTGTACCGATTGCTCGAAAATCGGCTGGAAGTCGAAGAAGAGGGCGTTCGTCGGATGAGCGAAGGACCTCCTCTCGAGGCCTTGTCCTACGAGATAGGCAGGTTCGCCTGCGAAGATCCGCCGTTCCCTTTTTCGGGTGGGTTCGTCGGCTACTTTGGCTACGACCTGATCCGGCAGCAGGAGAGCCTACCTTCCTGCCCGCCGGACAAAATGGGGCTACCCGCTGCCCTGTTGGCACGCTTCGATTCTGTCGTTGTGTTCGACCATGTTCGCCAACGAGTCGTCGCCGTGTCGAATGAAGTCGATGGTGAGGTCAGCCGGAGCGAGGCCTTGCAGCAGCTCGATCGACTGTCCGAGCTATTGACCACACCGGGTCAGGGCACCGCCGTGGAGGTGCCGACGAGCACCGATGTCTCACTCGAGGCGACGCCATCCATCGGCGCCGCGCAATTTCGCGACTGTGTGGCGCGGGCCAAGGAGTTGATCGACCGGGGCGACATTTTCCAGGTCGTCCTGGCCAGGAGATGGAGCATGGAGAGGGTAGCCGAGCCCCTGGCCCTCTACCGGTCGTTACGCATGGTCAACCCGAGTCCCTACATGGTGCTGCTCGAGGCCCCGGAGGTCGCCATCGTCGGCGCCTCCCCAGAGATGCTGCTCAGGAAGACCGGCAACCGCATCGAGACCCGACCGATTGCCGGCACACGACATCGCTCAGCGGAGCCAGCTGAGGACCGGCGACTGGCCGAGGAGCTGCTGGCCGACGCCAAAGAGCGCGCCGAGCATCTCATGTTGGTGGATCTCGGGCGCAACGACATCGGCCGCGTCGCCGCGGGTGGCAGCGTAGAGGTCACCAGCTTCATGGAGGTCGAGCGCTACAGTCACGTCATGCACATCGTCTCCAGCGTCGAGGGAGAACTGGCGGCAGGCTGCAATTCCCTCGAGGCACTGATGGCCTGTTTCCCGGCCGGCACTGTCTCTGGCGCTCCAAAGATCCGAGCCATGGAGATCATCGACGAGTTGGAGCCCGAAGCGCGCGGTCCGTATGCTGGAGCTGTCGGCTACTTTTCCTACAGTGGCGACCTGGATACCTGCATTACCATCCGCACAATGGTGGTCGGCCCAGACGAAGTCTCTTTCACCGCCGGTGCCGGAATTGTCGCGGACTCGGATCCAGAGGCGGAGGTACGCGAGACGGAGAACAAGGCGGCGGCCATGCGAGCTGCAGTAGAGCTGGCGGCCGCTTTTCGAACCCCATGAGGGAGCCAGGACGGGCGGCCCGATGATTCTTGTTGTCGACAACTACGACTCTTTCACCTACAACCTGGTGCAGCTACTGTGGAGCCGGGACATCGAGGTGACAGTGCTGCGGAACGATGCGGAAAGCGCCGCGGAGATGCTCGAGCGGCGGCCGCGGGGGATCATTCTCTCGCCCGGTCCCGGACGGCCTGAGGAGGCGGGAGTCTGCCTCGAGCTGATCGAGCGCCGCCCGAAAGTACCGGTGCTCGGCGTCTGCCTCGGTCATCAGGTCTTGGGAGCTGCCTTCGGTGGGAGAGTGGAGCGGGCTCCCAAGTTGATGCATGGCAAGACATCTCGAGTTCGCCACCTCGGCGAGGGGATCTTCGAAGGCCTGCCGAATCCGTTCGAAGCGACGAGGTATCACAGTCTGGAGGTCGTGGAGGCGGGCTTGCCTGCCGAGCTGCAGCCGCTGGCCTGGAGCACGGACGGCGAGACACTGATGGGAATGCGGCATCGCTCTCACCCCTACTGGGGTGTCCAGTTCCACCCGGAGTCCATTCTGACAACTAGCGGTCCACAGCTGGTGGCCAACTTTCTGACCGTTTGTGAGAGCTCGGCGGCATCGGGAGTCGCCGATGTGTGACGCCGACCTGCAGCCTTCCGAAGCGCTGTCCAGAATCGTCGCGGGCGAGGGCTTGACCCAAGAGCAGACCGCGAGCCTCTTCGGTCGGCTCATGGACGGCGACCTCGATGAATCTCTGAAGGCGGCGCTGCTGGTCGCCTTGGCCGCCAAGGGCGAGAGCGCCGAGGAGATCGCCGGCGCCGCCATCGCCATGCGCGGCAGGGTCGTTCCGGTGCAGAGTGTGAGGAGGGGCTTGGTAGATACCTGCGGTACGGGAGGCGACAGCAAGGGGACGTTCAACATCTCGACGGCCGCCGCACTCGTGGCCGCAGCCGCCGGCACCCCCATCGCCAAACATGGCAATCGATCCGTGTCGAGCCGTTCCGGCAGCGCCGATGTGCTCGGTGCACTCGGGGTGGAGATCGCGATGGATCCGGCGCTGGCCGGCCGGGCGATCGACGAGATCGGCCTTGCATTTCTGTTCGCCCCCGGATTTCATCCCGCCATGCGGGAGGTCATGCCGGTCCGTCGTAGTCTGGGCATTCGGACGATCTTCAATCTGCTCGGGCCGCTCACCAATCCAGCCGGGGCTCGGCGTCAAGTGCTGGGCGTGTACTCGGCAGACCTCGTTGGGCTCATGGCCCGGGTCTTGGCCAGGTTGGGGTGCGATCATGCCCTCGTCATTCATGGCGAGGACGGCCTGGATGAGCTGACGACCACCGCTGCGACCAGGGTGGCCGAGGTGCGGGGCCCCAATATCGAGACATTCCGACTGACTCCCGAGTCACTTGGCTTGGATCGGGTGCAGATGTCGGCACTTGCAGGTGGTGATCCGAAATCCAATGCCGCCATGATGGAGGCCGTACTGCAGGGCGAGCCAGGCCCGTTGGCCGAGATCACCGCTCTCAACGCGGCCGCGGCTCTCTATGTCGGAGGGCAGGTCGGAGACCTTCGCGAGGGGCTGGAGAAAGCGAGGCGCGTTCTGGCCTCCGGCGAAGGCTTGGCCAAACTCGATGAGCTCCGGGCGTTCTCGACCCAGTCTGGAGAAGAGAAAGCATGAGTCCCCCGGCGGCTATCCTGCGACAGATCGTCGAGAACCGTCGTCGGAAGGTCGAGGCCGAGATGGGGAAGGGGCTGCCCCCCAAGGCACAGCCTGAACCCGAGTGCCCGGTCGAGAACGATTTTACGACCTCCTTGCGGCGGCATCGCGGACGCGCCTTGATCGCCGAGGTCAAGATGGGGTCTCCCCGGATCGGGTCGCTGCAGGGCAGGCTCGATCCGCTGCGTCAAGCCGAGGTCTATGCCCAGAACGGCGCCGCGGCACTGTCGGTCGTCGTCGAGCCGGATTACTTCTTCGGCAGCTATGAGCTGTTGGCCGAATGTCGGCGCCACAGCGGGTTGCCGACCCTGGCCAAGGACTTCGTGGTCCATCCAATACAGCTGCAATGGGCGCGGCAGGCGGGGGCAGACGCGGTTCTTCTCATCGCGGCCCTGTTTTCTGACGTCGAGCTGGCCGCCTACGCCAACCATGCGAGGACTCTTGGTCTGATCCCCTTGATCGAGACGCATGACACGACAGAGGTGGCCAGGCTCTCGGATGCAGCCTGGGAGATCGTCGGAGTCAACAACCGTGACCTCGCGACGTTCGAGGTCGACCTCGACAACTCGATGGAGCTCGCGAAAGGCCTACCCGATGGGTCCTTGAAGGCGTCCGAGAGCGGTATTACAGGGGCCAGAGACATCGACCGACTGGCAGAGGCCGGTTTCGACGCGTTTCTGGTGGGTGAGAGCCTGCTGCTGGCCGACGATCCCGGCGCCAAGCTGCAAGAACTACTCGGCAGAAGCTAGAGGAAGTCACGCCAGCCATGGCTCGAACCCGAATCAAGATCTGTGGGGTGACCCGCGAGAACGACGCGGTCAGGGCAGCCGAGCTGGGAGCCGATCTTGTCGGTCTCAATTTCTGGCCCGGCAGCCCGCGTTGCCTGGAAGTGGCAGCGGCGACGCAGATCGCCGAGAGAGTCAGGGAACGGGTGAAGCTGGTAGGCGTCTTCGTCAACCAGCCCCCGGCTCAAATTCAGGAAATCTCCGACTGTGTCGGACTCGATCTTCTGCAGTTTCATGGTGATGAGAATCCCGGTTCGGTTCGCTCTTTCGGCGATCGGGCCATCAAGGCCTTTCGAGTCGGCGCGGACTTCGACGCAGCGGTACTCGGCGACTTCTCGGATGCATGGGGCTACCTCTTCGACTGTGATCATCCGACGCTCTTCGGTGGGTCAGGAGTCACCTGGCCTTATGAGAGAGTGGCGGGTCTGAGCAGAGAAAAGCCGGTGATTGTTGCTGGTGGATTGCGTCCATCGAATGTTCTGCAGGCCATCGCCCGCAGCGGCGCTGATATTGTGGACGTGAGCTCAGGAATAGAATCTCAACCCGGCATCAAGGATCCGGAGCTCATGAGACGGTTCATTCGCGAGGTGCACGATGCGCAAGAAGAGTGATCAACGACCAGGCTATTTCGGCGACTACGGAGGGCGATACGTTCCTGAGACGCTCATGGCGCCTCTGGATGAGTTGGCGCGGGCCTATGACCGTGTCTCCAAACAGCGCAAGTTCCAGCGCCGACTCAAGGATCTGCTGACCCACTACGCCGGTCGCCCGACACCTCTGTACTTTGCCGACAGATTGAGCAGCACTCTGGGTGGTGTCCAGATCTTTCTCAAACGCGAAGATCTGCTGCACACCGGTGCTCACAAGATCAACAACGCGATCGGTCAGGCGTTGCTGGCCCAGAGCATGGGCAAGGACCGCATCATTGCCGAGACAGGAGCGGGCCAGCACGGCGTGGCGACGGCTACCGCGGCGGCGCTCCTTGGACAGACCTGCACGGTCTACATGGGCGAAGAGGACATGCGGCGGCAGCGGCTCAATGTGGAGAGGATGCGCCTTCTGGGTGCCGAAGTCGTGCAAGTGGATGCCGGTAGCCGGACGCTGAAGGATGCCATCAACGAAGCGCTTCGCGATTGGGTGACCAATGTTCGCACTACCCACTACGTTCTCGGTTCGGTATTGGGTCCCGATCCCTATCCGCGCATGGTGAGGGACTTCCACAAGGTCATCGGTCAGGAAACCCGCCGCCAGCTACGCCAGCAGGCGGGGCAGGAGTGGCCGCACCTGGCGGTGGCCTGTGTAGGCGGCGGGAGCAACTCCATAGGCTTGTTCAGTGCCTTCCTGGAGGAGCGCAGGACGCGTCTGATCGGTGTCGAAGCAGGCGGTGTGGGTGGGGATCTGGGAGAGCATGCTGCACGCTTCCAAGGCGGTCGAACCGGGGTCCTCCACGGCACGAAAACCATGGTCTTGCAGGATCGGCATGGTCAGATAGCCACGACTCATTCGGTGTCGGCTGGGCTCGACTACCCGGCGATCGGGCCCGAGCACGCGCTTCTGCACGACGAGGGCAGAGTGGAGTACACGTCGGTTTCCGATGCCGAAGCCATCGACGCGTTTCACCTGCTGGCCGCTACCGAGGGGATCCTGCCGGCTCTGGAGTCGGCCCATGCGATTGCCGAGGCCGTCAAGCACGCGCGCCATCTGTCATCCAAGAAGATTGTTGTCATCAACCTCTCGGGTCGGGGCGACAAGGACGTCGAGTCGGTCCTCGAGTACGACGCGAAGAGGAGTGAGTCGGAGCGCCAGGAGGCCGGAGCGAGCCGGCACCCTGCTGAAACCTGGAAGCACGTCGTCTGGGGAGGCGATCGATGAGCAGCATAGCGACGACCTTTGCCCGTTGCCGCGAAGAGAAGCGGGCCGCGTTCATTCCGTATCTCACGGGAGGCGATCCCGATCTTGAAACCTCGGGCCGGCTGATCGAGGCACTGGCCGAAGGTGGAGGAGACATCATCGAGGTGGGGGTGCCCTTCAGTGATCCCATCGCGGATGGACCCGTAAATCAGCGGGCTGCGGTGCGCGCTCTGGAGGCCGGAGTGACACTCCCAGGGATCCTGGAGATGATCGCCCGGGTGAGGACTCGAATCGATATCCCCATCGTCCTGTTCTCGTACTTCAACCCTCTCCTGGCGCATGGTCTTCAGACTGTCGCCGAGCAGGCAGCGATCTCCGGTGTCGACGGGATTCTCTGTGTCGATTTGCCGCCGGACGAGGACGACGGAGGCTTCCGGGAGTCTTGCAGCGCGGCAGGTGTCGACTCGATCTATCTACTGTCTCCGACCAGCACTCCGGCGCGGGTCAGGATCGTGGCTGAGGCTTCGTCCGGCTTTGTCTACTATGTGTCGCGAACCGGTGTCACCGGAGTCCAGAAGGACCTCACCAGTGAGCTTCAGAAAGAGGTCAAGAAGATCCGGCGCAAGGTGGACCTGCCTCTGGCGGTCGGCTTCGGGATCTCCTCTCCGGAGCAGGTGTCTGCAGTCGGCAAGGTGGCGGATGGGGTCGTCGTCGGCAGCGCCCTGGTTCGGTTGGTCGAGGAGAATCACGGTAGAGAGGATCTCCCAGAGTTACTCGCGGGCGAAGTCGAACGACTGGCGGCCGGACTCGATCGGTCCAAGCGCCGCCGGAAGGCCGCGGATGGGAAGTGAAGCCAGGGTCGAAGTCCTACCAGCCCGCGTACACGGCCGATATCTGATACGTCAAGCGAAGAGCGGTTCCCACGGCCTGCTGATTGCGACGCATGGCTATGGAATGAGCGCCGCCGACATGCTGGCCGAGGTCGAAACCATTCCGGGCATCGGAGCCTGGACCGTGGTTTCGATCCAGGGCTTGAATCGGTTCTACAACACCCGGTCTCAGGAGGTCGTGGCCAGCTGGATGACCCGACAGGACAGAGAGCTCGCCATCGCTGACAACATTGCGTTCGTCGGTGATGTCGTCGCTCGGGTCGTCGAAACAGAGCAGATCGCCGCACCGCTCGTCTACCTCGGCTTCTCACAAGGGACCGCCATGGCATACCGAGCCGCCGCAGGTGTCGACCATCTCTGTCACGGCGTTGTGGCCTTGGGCGGGGACGTTCCTCCCGAGCTGGCCGGCAGGGACCTGGCGTCCAGGCCACGAGTGCTGATCGGCCGGGGCCTTTCGGACGAGTGGTACAGCGAGGAGAAGCTCGAATCGGACCTCGAGATCCTGCGTTCCCTGGGTTGTGAGGCCGATGTGGAGCTCTTCTCCGGCGGTCACGAGTGGACCGACGAATTCAGGACTCGTTGCCAGGGTTTCCTCGACAGCCTCGCCGCAGCAGGCTGAGGTCGGAGTCCATCCAGAGGCAGGTTGTCCGGGCAGGTGATCAGTGGTCGCCGTGCTCGGCGGACTCTTCGGTGCCGGCTTCCTCGAAGGCGAGAGGAGTGTCGGGCTCTAGTACTTCCAGATTTCCGATGCGGGCCGGCACGCCGGCACCCCAGTCGACGTCGAGGCGGAAGCTCACCTTGTCTCCCACCTCTACTTCCGACAGATCCACGGCTTCAGTGAGGTGGAAGGGCATGGTCATGGCATCCATGGGTGCCGTGTTACCGCGAATGTCGACAAACTCGGGGATGGCTTCGTGGTGGATCCAGATCTGGCGCTCTGCGGCGTCCGGCGTCGAGATCTGGCGGACCATGCCTCGCATTTCGTAGGACCTCGGCGGCACGTCGGACTCCGGAGCCTCTGTACCTCCGCAGCTGTTGATCAGGACTATTCCGAGGACCAAGACTGTGGCCGCCGCCGCTGTCTTTTTCATGGTCGAAGCTCCAGGTTCGGGCCGGTGCCCGAGGTCAGTCCCCATCGTCCGGCTTGGCAGGGGTGGTGAGGATTCGGTAAAGACACCAGCCGGCCAGAAGCGTGACACAGGCCATGCTGGTGAACATGAAGAACAGAGCGAATGGCGTCATGGAGTGCTCCCGAGTGTGGATGGTCGCCCGTGTTACCTACGAATCCATGGTCCTGTGAACCCACGACCGCCGAATCAATATCGCCCCGACGACCACCAGGGCGATCATGAGGATACGCGCGAGCCAGAGGTATGGGATGTTACCGGCCTCGGTCACCCCTTTCATCAGAACATTCGGAATGGCCTCGGTCACCGTCCACCAGGTCAACAGGGTGATGAGAAACAGGGGTGTCACCCACTTCATGATCGGCTTGTAGATTCTGGGGATCTTGATGTCGGCACCCTCATGCAGCTCGTCCCAACCGCGGTCGATACCGAAGACGAAGGAAAAGAGGATGATCTCGATCGTCGCGAAGAGCACCAGGCCGAACGTTCCAGCCCAGTAATCCCACTCGTCCAAGACACCCTTCTGGTAGAAGACGACATGAAACAGGCCGAGCACCAATCCGAGTGCCGCTACAGACCTGGCGGCGTTGCGTCGCGTCAGGCCGATCTCTTCCTGCAGAAAGGCGATCGTCGGACTGGCGAGCGCGACGCAGGAAGTGACTCCCGCAATGAAGAGCAGGAAGAACCACAGGAAGGCCGCCAACTGACCCAGAATCTGGGGGCCCGGAAGACCTTGAAACACGACCCCCATGGCAACGATTCCGAGGTCGTAGGATCCCCGGTTGGCGATGGCCGTTGCACCCGCTACTCCGAAGAAGACGACTGCTGCCGGAATGGCGATGGTGCCACCCAGAACGACCTCTGCGAACTCGTTCGTCGAGGCCGTGGAGAGACCGGTCAGTGCTACATCGTCTTTCTTGCGGAGGTACGAGGCATAGGTCTGGATGCTTCCCATTCCGACCGAAAGGGTGAAGAACATCTGGCCTGCTGCGGCGAGCCATACCTTGGCGTTACCGAGGCTCTTCCAGTCGGGATTCCAGATGAAGTTGAGACCCTCGGCTGGCGAGGCTTCTACGGGAGGCAGAGTCAAGACCCGCGCCAGCAGCAGGAAGGCGAACAGGAAGAGGATGGGCATGCCAATCAGTGCCAGCTTTTCGATCCCGGCGCTGATGCCGCGCGCCAGGACCCAACCCAGAAAGCTGATGGTGATCAGGAAGAAGAGCAGCGCAACCCAACCTCCATGTGAGGAGGTTTCGAAGATGTTTTGGTAGGAGTACAGGTAGTTGCGCATGTCATCGACGTTGTCGAGTCCGAAGAAGTCGCCGGTGAGGCTGAAGAAGCTGAAGCCCATCATCCACGACACGACATAGGTGTAGTAAATGAAGACCACCAAAGGCATGACAACGCCCAGAATGCCGAGGTACTTGGCCCAGGGCTTCTTGCGATCGGTCAACAAATCGAACATGCCGGGTACCGACCCGTGGCCGTGAGTACCGCCGTAGCGGCCGATTCCCCATTCGATCCACATCATGGGGATGCCCAGCAGTAGGAACGAAATGAAGTACGGGATCATGAAGGTGCCGCCACCGTTCTGGGCAGCTTGCACCGGGAATCGCAGGAAGTTGCCCAGCCCCACGGCATTGCCGGCCATGGCCAGAACCAAGCCTATTCTCGTGCCCCATTGTTCTCGGGCTTGTCCCTCAACGCTCAATCTCTGGCCTCCATGATCGTACTGATGAGGTGAACTCTCTCTAGCGTGGTTGGGCGGCAGGCTATCCCGTGATCCACTGGGGTGTCAAGCAACCTCAGAGGCCTCGAGTTTGGTCTGCGATGCCAGGAATTCAAGCAGATCCTGCGCCGCCACAATGCCGAGAAACCGATCTTCTTCGACCACCATGAGATGAGAGCTCTTGCTCTGACTCATTCGCGTCAATGCTGCCATCGCGTCACCATCGGGGGTGATCAAACGCTGCGGCGGGCACGGGACGGCAATGGCTCCAGCTGTCAGTCCGCTCCACTCGTCGGGGGAGAGCTCCTTGATCTGTTCGATTGAGACGCAGCCCAGGAGACGCGCCCCGTCGAGGACTGGTATCGACTGCACTGGATAGCGGTTGAAGTAGTTTTCGACCAGCTCGGCCACAGAAATGGAACGCGGTGCGCCCAGCAGCTCGGGCCGCAGGAAGCGGCTGACAAGCTCTCCTTCCAGCGCGTTGCGCAGCATCACCTGCTTGTACGACATGCGAGCGGCGTTGCGCAGGAACATGCCGATCAGGATGTACCACAGGCCGCTGAAACCGCTCTGGCCGAGGACCATCAGCAATCCGCCGAGCGCGATAAGGGCGATTCCGAAACCGCTGCCGATTCGCGAGGTGATGGAGGTGGCCCAGGGCAGGTCGCCCTTCCACTGCCAGAGCACGGAGCGGAGAACTCTCCCGCCATCGAGGGGGAAGGCCGGGATCATGTTGAAAAAGACCAGCATTCGATTGATGAAGGCCAAGTAGGTCAAAACAGCGAACGCGATCGATGTGCCAGAGAATCCCCATGGGGCGGCGATGAGCAGAAAGCAGGTGGCGGCGATCAACACGCTGGCGATGGGTCCGGCGATGGCGACCATGAACTCGGCCTTGGCGCTGGGTGGCTCGGTCTCCAACTCGGCGACACCACCAAAAATGAACAGAGTGATGCCGCGGATCGACATGCCGTAGCGGCGAGCCACCAAAGCATGTGCCAGTTCGTGAAGCACGACGGAGGCGAACAACCCCAGAGCTCCCAGGACTCCCATGGCCCAGTAAGTCGCTGGCGCCAGACCCACGGCTAGAGATGGGAAGAAGCTCTCGGCCAGCGACCAGGTAAGGAAGGCGGCGATGATGAACCAGCTCAGGTCGATTCGAAGGGGGATTCCGAACAGCCGAAACAGCTCGATTCGCTTGCCGAACATCTAGATACTGCTCCGACTGCTATGCAAGGCCACTGAGCGGGTAACCGTGGTCAACGCGATCGTCCCGATCATGCCGTGGTTGCTGGCTCGCCGTCGGGCATGATGATCCAGAGGATGACATAGGCCAGCAGGCCTGGAAAGGCCGCTGAGAGAATCGACACGATGATGTAGAGGACCCGGACCAGAGTCACGTCCCAGCCGAGCCAATCGGCGAGGCCGCCGCAGACCCCGGCGATCATCCGATGGCTTCGAGACCTTCGAAGTGGGTTCCTTGGATTGGGCACGACGACCTCCTTGTCTCTTGACTCTACTCTTGCGCTCGCTGCCCAAGTCTACGACGTTGTGGGCGAAAAGTTCCCGTGCGGGAGGCCGGGGCCAAATAAAAAGGTGGCGATGGATCAAGGAGGGGAGATCCATCGCCGGTATGGGGGAAGAAAGGAGGATGCTGAACCGAGACCAATGTAGCCAGAATCCGTCGGACCAGCAGTGGAGTCGGTCACAGATGTGTGACGGACTGCACACCGGAGGGCGTCAATGATGCAAAAGGTGCTGAGCTCTCGCCAGATCACCGTCGTTCATGGCCGGTTCAAGACCGAGAATCGAGCACATGAGCTCGTAGAGGTCTACGGCTTCGACCGGGGGAACAATGAGGCCCTCTTCGAAGGCTGGTCCGTTGGCGAGGAACAGAGCGCCCATCGAATCGATCGAGGGTTCGTAGCCGTGGTTGGCTCCCTCGAAGAAGGCTGGGTTGCTGGCGTAGAAGGGGCGAGAGGTTATCGACCAGCCCTCGTCTGCGACGCCAAGAATCGGTGGGATTCTCCTATGGTCCCGGTAGTGCCATTCGTCTGGGATGTCGTCCTTCCGGAGGATTCTCAGATGGGGGTGAGCTCCTGCCAGGGTGTCGTAGACCTCGTCTTCCTCTCCGGGATCGGTCCAGATCGAGAGAACTGGGTCCCAGTCCAGGATACGGAGCTCTTCCGTGGCCAGATAGTCGTCCAGGAAGATGACCCGGTCCGGCGAAGTGGACGCCATGCCGTGATCCGAGACCACCATCAGATTGACCCGGTCGAGATGTCCCGAGAGCTCGAGACCCTCGAGAAGGCGACCCAGAAGGCCATCCACTGTGCGAATGGCTGCGGCGACCTCCGGCGATGATTCGGGGTTGTGGGAGTGGGAGACCGTGTCGATCAAGTCTATGTAGAGGGCAATGAAGTCGGGCCGATCGTTCTTATCGGAATCCAGCCACGTCAGTACCTGGTCGATGCGCTCCTCGTAGGGCACCTCTTGATCGTAGGGTTTCCAATGGCTCGGCCGGATGCCATCGAACTCCTCTTCGGAGCCGGGCCAGAAGTAGGTCGCGGCGGTCAGGCCCTGCCTTTCCGCCGTCACCCAGATCGGTTCCCCTTCCCACCAGTGTGCGGCGGAATGGGTAGCGGGTTCGGCGAGCATGAAGCTGGCGTCGAAGGCTGGGTCGTAGAAGTTGTTGGCCACGATTCCGTGATGCTCCGGATAGAGCCCTGTCGCGATGCTGTAGTGATTCGGGAAGGTCTTGGTCGGAAACACGGGGATCAGGCGCTGGGCTCGAACGCCAGAAGCCGCCAGTCGATCCAGGGTGGGTGTCTCCGCCAGTTCCATGAAGTCCCAGCGGAAGCCATCGAGGCTGATGAGGATCAGGGTGGTACTTTCCGCGGGGCTCTGACTCTTGGTGTCCAGGCCCTTCGAGGAGCCTGCGCAGGCACCCAGGAAAACCATGCCAACGACCAGAAGGAGGCCGCAGGAGCGACGCTTGGAGGCCGGCTCCGACCGCCACTGGCGTGCTGCACGAAGTTCCTGTCGAGGCATCGGATTGGGTTCGTGGCAGAGAGCTGTGCTGCGAGAGAGGGAGAGTGTATCGCTGTCTGGACACCTTTTTGAAGGACTACGCCAGCTAGGCCAGAGAGCCACTGCCCGGATAGGATTGAGGCATGAGGCTACGCCTTGCCACCTACAACATCCATCGGGCGATTGGTGTCGACCGCCGTTTCCGACCGGATCGCATCGCCGAGATCCTGGCGGATCATGATCCCGACATCGTTCTATTGCAGGAGGTGGACGAGGGGGTGCCTCGATCGAGAGAGCTGCACCTGGCAGAGAACCTGGCGGAGCGTCTGGGCTATCCCTATTGGGCGATCGGCCACAACGTCAGCTTACGCAAGGGCTGGTACGGCAATGCGACCCTGAGCCGGTACCCAATCCAGCGCGAGCGAAACATCGATCTGACAGTCGGCAATCGCAAGCGACGAGGCTGCCAGCACACCTCGATCCTGGTGGAGAAGATGACGGGGCACACTCACCGGCTGGAGGTGTTCAATCTCCATCTCGGGCTGTCGGCCAGGGAGCGCGAGCGCCAGGCCGGCATTCTCTCCCGCTCCCAAGAGATCGCCAAGATGGAACCGGAAACGTCGTGCATCCTGGGAGGGGACTTCAACGACTGGCGGTCGCTGCTCCGGGTCTTCTTCATCGAAGCGTTGAGGTTCCATTGTGCCTCAGACCACCAGACCCAACGAGGCCCGCGAGCGATCAAGACCTATCCCTCGATCTCGCCGCGGGGTGGATTGGATCGGATCTACTACCGCGGTGGACTGCGGTTGCTGTGGGCCTACCGGTGCCAACACGCGGCGGCTCGAGTGGCCAGCGACCATCGGCCCCTGATCGCAGAATTCGAGCTGTCTTGAGGTTGGTTCAGGGTCCTTCAGGGAGTCGAAGACCCCGATCGTCGGCCGGCTCGACCTCGTCGGCGAAGACGACCCGCACGTAGTAGTCCAGTCCATCGCCAAAGCTCTGTGCGAGCCAATTCTCGACGAACTCCTGCGTCTTGCGCCGCCCAACCTCCCGCACCAGCGGCAGGTGATCGCGCGACCGGCGGATGGACATCTGGGTAAGACTCCGTTTGAGATCCTCGAGCGATTCATCCTCGTTGCGAAGCAGGCTTCCCTGTCGAACCTCATAGCGAATCTGGGAAGCGTCGATGGCGGGTAGATTGAAGCGAATCGGCGGTGCCACGACCTCGAGGGTCTGACCCGTCGAAGTGAAATGCCACTCCTCGTTGAAATCGAGATAGGTGGTGTAGACGACGGGAGCCGTCGCCGAGACGACCACTTCGGGTAGTTCAAGGCCTCCCCAGAGAACCGCGCTCTTGTCTGTGCGGGTGAACACCTCGGTCTGCCGCAGCGTGGCGAATTGAAGATAGTTGCTGCCAGTAACGGTGGTCGCGTAGCTGGTGAATTCCGTCTGGATCGTTCCCTGGCGAAAGGCCGCCGCGACTTCCTTGATCTCTTCGATCGCCCTGAGTGTGCCCCTGGCGGCCTCGCTCGGCAGCTCTCGAATCGATCGAAAGACGTAGAGTCCGGCGCCGACCAGGATGGCGACGACCGCGATCACGGTCACTGCGGCCGCCCAGGCGGGGCCGAAGCGTTGTTTTACAGGGGGCGAGGGAGATGGGCTGTTCATGATCTCGGGGCGGTGTGGCGCGAGCTAGCCCGAAACTCTAGCAGCTCGGCCAGGAGTCGAGGTGACGACGGTGGCACCTATCGATGTTGCCGGGCTACGATAGAGGTGAATGGGAACAGATTCGGTGAGCGCCAACCGGTTGGGTACAATCTTCATCTCGACCTGATGGGCGTTGGAGTTGCAATGGCGAAGCATGACCCCATACCACTGATCATTCTGGCTGGGAGCGATCCGGAGCCGGCGGCGCTGCCGGAAGCGGGAGCGGACCTGCATCCGATCAAGGGCGCCAAGGGCATGGACCTGAGGATCGGTGGTCGTCCGATCATCGACCTGCTTCTCGAGCGGGTCGAAGAGAGCGGCTGCTTCGACCCGGTGTACATCGCTGGCCCAGCTCGGGTCTATGGTGAATCTCGCAGTGGAGCGCGGGTCATCGACACCAACTCCACGTTTGGCAAGAACATCGAAGTTGCTGTGACCGCCGTCGCACCCCTCTCCCCGGGCGGCATAGTGGCGGTTACGACTTGTGACATTCTGCCGGAAGGCGATGAGCTGCGGCGACTGATGGAGGACTACTATCAGCATGCTCCGCTGGACTTCTGGGCGCCCTTGATCCTCGCTCCTGAACGACCGACCGAGATGGGGGCCTCGGCCTGGAAGCCCAAGTACCAGGTACAGCCGACACCCGAGTCCGAGCCTACGATCCTGCTTCCGGGTCACTTTGTCCTGGCCGACACCAATGCCATTCGATTGCCCCTTGTCTACCGCACCTTCGACCTGGCCTATCGCAGCCGTAATCGTGGCGTGCTTTACCGATTGTGGCTGATTGCCACTCATATCCTCCTTGGTCTGGTCGTGCAGGACATCAAGCACATCTTCGCGTTTCGATTGCCGGATCTCACTGCGACTGTGATCACCAATGGGGTCATGATGGGCTTCCATCTGCAGGATGGGGTGGTCACCTCCGACGAGATGGCAGAGCGGTTGCGCCGCATCTTCGTCTCTTTCAAGCACCGCAGGAAGTACCCTGATCGTAAGGGCCGCCTGCCCCTCATGCACGCCCTTTCCATGGCCAAGGACATCGACACCGAAGAAGAAGCCAGAGAGATCGCTCGCGAGCTCAGCTAGACCGCGGCAGATGCGCTAGGGTCCTGCGGACCTACCCGATAAGACTGAGAATCAGGAAACCGGTGGTGGCGATGCCAGCGGCGAGCAGCGCATAGGGCAGCTGCGTGCGCACGTGATCGATGTGATCGGTAGCCGAAGCCATCGAAGCGACGACCGTCGTGTCACTGATCGGCGATGCGTGGTCGCCAAAGATCGCGCCGGATGTCGCGGCTCCCAGCAAGAGCGGAACGGGTAGGCCGAGCGTCGTCGCAATCGGAATCGCGATTGGGATCATGATCGCGAAAGTCCCCCAGCTCGAACCGACGGAGAAGGCGATAAAGGCTGAGACGAGAAAGACGAGCGGCGCCAGCAGGAACTGGGGAACGGTGGCACTCGCGATGCCGGCTACGTATTGCCCGGTTCCGAGCAGCTGGGCGACATCGCCCAGGGCCAGAGCCAGCAGCAGAATCGTCGCTATCGGCAGAAGGTCCTTGGCGCCTTTCATGAACATCCGCATCAGGTCGTACAGCGAGGCCTTGCGGCCTGCGAGAAGCATGATCCAGGTCGTCACCACCGCGGCGCTGACAGACCAAAGGACGGAGATGGACCCTGAGCCCTCGATGATGTCGCCATCCCCGGTGATGTAGAGAGAAACCGGCATCATCAGGATCATGACCAGGATCGGTAGCACCATGTAGGCTGCGGACGGAATATCTTCTGGTCTCTCACCCTCCGGGCTCACCTCTGCAGACGTATCCACCAGAGGCGTGGCGTCTGGCCACAAGAGCCGGCCGCCGCGCGTTCGTTCTTCGGCCGCCCTCATGGGGCCGATATTCAGGTCCTTCCAAATGACGACCGCTGCCAGCAGGATCGCGACGATCGAATAGAGGTTGTAGGGAATCGACGCGATGAACGTCTCGAGTGGATTGTCCACGCCGGTCGAGGCGACAAGGCCGATAATGATCGCACCCCATGCGTTGAGCGGAATCATGATGCAGACCGGAGCGGAGGTTGCATCGATGAGATAGGCCAGCTTCTCGCGTGAGATCTTGTAGCGATCGAACAGAGGCCTGCAGACGGAGCCCGCCACAAGCAATGTGATGTTGGATTCGATGAAGATGATGATCCCAGTGACCCAGGCGAGGATCTGGGCCCGCTTGCCGGTGTGGACCCAGCGTCGGGTCTCGAGAAAGTGCACGAAGCCCCGCACGCCGCCCGAAAACTCGATCGTGGCGATCATCGACCCGATGAGCAGCGTGAAGATCAGGACACGCGTGTCTCCCGGATCGGTAAACACATGGACGATTCCCTCTAGACTCTCGGTCGCACCGATGATGGGGTTGAACCCACTGAGCAGGGTGAAGCCCGTCCAGATGCCGGCAAATAGTGACGGGATGACCTGCTTGCTCCAGATGGCCAGAACGATCGCCAGGATCGGAGGCAGGATGGAGTACCAGCCGGGATCAGTCATGAGCCGTCGACAGGACTAGAGGATCGGCGCCAACAGGCGCGACAGGTTCACACCGAAGTGCCAGTACCAGGGGTTGTCTGCGAAAGTCGCTGGGTCGATTGGCTTGCACTGGCGAAAGTCGTCATTGAACATTGCTTCCAGTTCGTCGTTGAACTCCTCATCGTGGATCACTGCGGCGATCTCGAAGTTCAGTCGAAACGACCGGTTGTCGAAGTTGTGGGTGCCGATCACCGACGACTTCTGGTCGACGAGCATGACTTTTTGGTGCATGAATCCGGGACCCCATTCGCAGAACTTCACCTCCGACCCTGCCAGCAGGTCCATGAAGTAGTACGAAGCCATTTGTACAGGCACGCTGTCGCCCTTGGCGGGGACCAGGATCCGAACATCGACACCACGTAGGGTCGCGAGCATCAACGCCTTGACGATCGCGTCATCGGGAACGAAATAGGGTGCTGTGATCCAGATACGGTCCTTCGCCGAGCTCAGTGCATGCACGAAGAACATCCCGGCCGTCTCGAGTGGGTCCGCGGGCCCGGTGGCAAGGACCATGGCGTTTACGTCGGAGTCCGGAACCAGTTCGGGCACCCAGTTCAGATCGAGAAGCTCACGCTGCGCCCAGTACCAGTCTGAAGCCACCCACGCCTGCGCGTGCATCGCGACGGGCCCATCCAGACGAACGTGCGTATCGCGCCAGGGACTGAACTCCGGATCGAGGCCGAGGTACTCGTCGCCGACGTTGTGGCCACCGATCCAGGCTGTCTTGCCATCGACAACCACGACTTTCCGGTGGTTGCGAAAGTTCAATTGGAACTTGTTGCGACGGCCCTGGGTGGTATTGAAATTCGACACCTTGACCCCGGCCGCTCGTAAATCGTCCTGATACTCATCCGTCAGCTTGGAGCTGCCGACTTCGTCATAGAGGAAGAACACATCCACATCCGCCAACGCCCGTTCGATCATGGCGTCCTTCAGGCGACGTCCCAGCCCGTCGTCGTGCACGATGTAGAACTGGACGAGCACATAATCCTCGGCTTGGCCGATCCCTTCGATGATGCTGTCGAAAGTCGCTTCTCCGTCGACCAACAACTCGACCTTGTTGCCGTGGGTCATCCGAAATCTCGAAAGCTCGCGGAGGGCATCGTAGGCCGGGTTGGCTGCTTCGAACTCGTAGGCGGAGGAGTCCAGGTTGGAATGGATCTCGTCGATGAGCTCGTCGATCTCCTCCTGGTTCTCCCTTCGGGCTTCGAGATAGCCCTCGAACTTGCTGCGCCCAAAGACCCAATATGCCGGTAGGGCGACGATGGGGACAGTCACCAGACTGAGGGACCAGGCGACGGCTCCCGTAGCGGTGCGGTTCGACATGACCGCGTCGACCGCAGAGAAGACTCCGAGGACGCGAAGGGCGATAAACGTCCAGGCGATAATCTTCCGGAAACGAGTCCGCTCGGGCTTGGATTCAGATTCGTTTGGGCTGGTGTTGGTCTCTGCCACGGGGGCTCCTTCTTTCCTGAGAAGTCAGGGCATTCTACTTGGCGGCCCCAGGGTCACACCCAATCCAGGCCTGTCCAGGGTGCGCAGCTCGCCGTCTTCGAGTGTGAAGCCGCCCTGCGCGGGGTCTTTCGCCAGGTCGAGGCTGCCATCCAGATCCAGGTAGCGGGTCTGAGGACAGGCGAAGGCCGCATGCAGAGCTGCCGAGATGCTGATGACGCTCTCGTCCATGCAGCCCCACATGAGCTCGAGACCTGTCGCTTCGGCGACCTGTCCGATGGCGAGGGCAGGGGAAACGCCTCCACACTTCATGAGCTTGATGTTGAGTATGCCGCAAACCGCCGGTGGATGTGCCAGGGTCGCCGCGTCGCCGGCATCGTGCAGGCTTTCATCGGCAGCCACCAGCTGGCGGAGATCTTGCGACAGCGACCGTAGGTCGATCAGAGTCTCTGCCGGCAGCGGCTGCTCGATGAGCTCGAGCCGGAGCACTTCCTGCTGCTGCCAGAGCTGATTCGTCTCCTCCAAGCCATAGCCCTGGTTGGCATCGACGCGGATCTCGATATCCTGCCCGACTCTCTCGCGCAGTCGATGCAGCATTTCGATCTCCTCGTCGATGGAGCGTCCGACCTTGACCTTGAGGCTGCGGAAGCCCCGTTCCAGGTACTCGTCGGCCTCGGCTAGAGACTCTTCGACCGACTTGATGCCGATGGTGATCGAGGTGGGCAGGGAGGTGTGAGAGCGGCCAAGCAGATCCACCAGAGGAACGTCCATGATCCTGCAGAACAGATCGTGGAGCGCCATGTCCAGGGCCGCATGGGCCGCCGGGGTGGCGCTGAGCTTGTCGCGGAGACGGCGGCAGAGGGTGCCGAGGTGTCGAGGATCCTCGCCGATCAGTAGGCCATCGGCCATCTCTCCGAGAGCGACGGCAGTGCTCTCAGGAGACTCGCCCGTGACCTCTTCGGCGGGAGAGCCCGATCCGACCCCTTCGTGGCCGCTGTCGGTCAGAATGCGCACGAAGAAGAGATCGACGGCCGACATCGACCGACTGGAGATCGCATAGGGCCGCGTCAACTCGATCGTCTCTTTCCAGGTCTGAATCGTCTCGATCTTCATGTCTCATGTCCTCGCTGAGAGTCGCTGACGAATCGGCCCGATCAGTGCAGACAGCCCATCCCTCAGGGGATGGATGACGGGCAGTTTCAACTCTGCCTGGAGTTTCTCCTGCTCGGTCCTCAACTGCGCCTCATCCAAGTTCTCGTGGTTCAGGGTCACGGCCATCACCTCGGCTCCCATGAGCCGGATCATCTCGATCTCCTCGCTCACCGGGGGAATCCGGCAACCCAACTCCTCGAAATCCTCATAGAACTCACGTCCCGGTGCATGCTGCAGGATGACCGCGTCGCTGCCGCCGGCGAGGACCAACTCGGATCCGCAGGGGCCTGAGGGATTCCGCAGCCCGCTCTGCCCCTCGAGGAGGATGACGTCGGGAGATGTAGCTGCGTGGCACTCGAGGATGGCCCGTTCCAGCTCTCCGCAGACGAAGTCGTTGGGTGTGGCATCGAAGATGAAGCCGTGGGGAGTCCCTTGTAGCCACCCTGTCTGGCCGGTGTAGATCATCTCGGCAGAGATTCCGTCCTCCTGGCAGGCCTGCCTCAGAAGCTCACAGGTGGTGCGTTTGCCGAGCGCACAATCGGTTCCCAAGACAGCGATTTTCAGTGCCGGCAGGCTGAGAACCTCTCCTGACCAGAAGCGAAGCTCGTCAATGGGTTTGGGTCTGCGAATGTCGATGATCGACGCATTGTGCTGCCTTACGAGCTCCGACAGTTCCGAGTCGTCCGCCAGGAGGCGGTGCAGTCCATTGACCAGCGACAGGCCCGCCGCCGCCGCCTCGAGCAACCCCGCTCGGATGGCCTGTGGTAGCACTCCACCGACAGTGGCTACGCCGACGATGCAGTAGTCAGGCTTTCTGTCCAGTGCCTCCAGGCAAGTGGAGACGGAGGTGAAGATCGGGATGTTCCGAGGGCGCCCATCGAGCAGGGCGCCGGCGTCCTGTCCCGCGAAGGGTGGATCGATGACGCCCAGAATCTCGAAACGACTGGGTCCTCTCACCAGGCCATGCGTCGTTTTGGCGAACGGCGTCTGCAGCATCCCGTTGGTGAGAATGACAGCGCTCTCCATCACTGTGCCCGCCTCAGGGCCCTTCCAGGAGCTCGGTTTGTAGAAAGGCTGTCGTGCCACACCACGCTGCCATTGACCCAGACCGTCTCGATCCCGCGCGAGACATCGTGCGGGTAATCGGTAGTGGCTCGGTCGAGAACGGTGTCGGCATCGAAGAGCACGAGATCAGCCATGAGTCCGGGCTCGATGCGCCCACGGTCCTTCAACCCCAGGGTGGTCGCAGACAGGCCCGTCATCTTGTGGATCGCGTCCTCGAGAGTCAGCACCTGCCGGTCACGGACATAGCGTCCCAGCACTCTGGTAAATGTCCCGAATCCCCGTGGGTGTGCTCCCCAGAGCTCGCCGTCGGTGCAGATGTTGCTCCAAGGCCATTGCATGAGTCGCTCGATGTCCTCCTCACTCATGCTGACTGCGATGACGGTCTCGACATCTTCCTCCCCATTATCCTTCTGAAAAGCCTCGGCCTCGGCGATCAGATCCATCAGGGTACGGGCTGGACCCGTGCCTCTGAGCGTCGCGATCTCAGCCAGGGTCTTGCCTTCGAGGGCAGGCTCGGGAGCGAACTGAGGGATGAGCATGCCGTCGGGTGGGGCGATCTCTGTCACGGCGAACTCGGCGGCTTCGAGGTTCTGAAAATCGCGCTCGGGAAACAGGACTGTCAGAGTTGACTGCCAATAGGTGTAGGGATAGATGTCGGCCGTCACCTCGATGCCGTTGGCCCGCGCTTCATCGAGGATCTGGAGCAGCTCCTCGGCCCTGCCGTGGGAGCTCTGCATGGCGAGCTTGATGTGCGTGATGTTGACCGGAATCCCGGCCTCTCTCCCGATGGTGAGAATCTCGTCGATGGCTTCCCAGAAGTAGCGGTCCTCGCTTCGAATGTGGCTCGTGTATCGGCCGCCGTAGGATTCAGCTTCCCGAGCCAGTGCTACTACTTCGTCGGTCTCGGAGTAGATCCCCGGGTCGTACTCCAGTCCTGTTGACAATCCCCAGGCTCCGGATTCCATTTCCTGTTTCAACAGGCCTATCATGGTCTCGATCTCGGCCTCGGTCGCTGCCCGGCGGAAATCGTCACCCATGACCTGCTCTCGCAATGTGCCATGACCGACATAGGACAGCATGTTCACTGCAGGTGGGGCAGCATCCAAACGATCGAAGAAATCGCTCAACGGGAACAGGGAGTAGCCGTCGGGCCCTCCAGCAAGAGTGGTCACACCTTGGCTGACCGCACCCTCGGCCGCGGCTAGAACAGAGGGCTCGGCAGAGTCGCCGTGGCTGTGGGTGTCGATGAATCCCGGCGCCAGAACCAGGCCGTCCGCATTCATGACCAGGTCGCCTGGGCGCGGCTCGAGCTGCCCGACGGCCTCGATGCGATCTCCCTCCACGCGAACACTTACCGACTGAGAAGGACTGCCGGTGCCGTCGATGACTCTGGCTCCCGTAATCAGGACAGGAGCGGGAGGAAAGACCAGATCGGCAATCCGACGGGCGTAGCCGGCGCCATGAAACGTATCGAGGTTGGACAGCAGGATGACGCTGAAATCGACGTCCGGGTAGCGCACGATCTGGGTACTGAAGCCGACCCAGCCTCCCGAGTGCATTTGGACCGTACCCAGTGCGGGGTCGGAGCCGACAGTCCAGCCGAAACCATACGGGTAGGTGTCGCCACTACTGAAGACAGTGGGAGTAAAGGCCAGGTCGAGGGTCGAGCTCGGCACCAGGTCCTGGCCATCGAGGGCCCGATCCCAGGCAACGAGGTCTTCCACGGTCGAGTAGATTCCTCCCGAGCCCGTCAAGAAGTTCAGTGGGTCTTCGTCGTTGAGACCGAAGGAGCCGTCCTCATCCTTGGAGTAGCCGTAGGCGCGGTGCGGAATCTCAGGGTCTCGCTCATCGAAGACGAGAGTGTTGGTCATTCCCAATGGCTCGAAGATCCTCTCGGCCATGAACGAGCTGAAAGAGCTGCCGGTGGCGCGGGCGACGATCGCGGCGAGCATCTCGTAGCCGGGGTTGCTGTACTCCCATCGCTCGCCCGGCGGGAATAGGGGCTCACCCCATTCAGCAAAGAACTTCACGGCGTCCTCGTTGGTCGGCCATTCATCTCCCGTGGCGGCCGTCAGGGCCTCGTAGTAGTCGGGCAGGCCACCGGTGTGCTGCAGCAACTGCCGGATCGTGACCGCCGCACCGATTCGCGACAGCTCCGGCAGATAGCTGGTGATCGGATCGTCGTAGTCGAGGACACCCTCCTCGTCCAGCAGCATGATGGCCATGCCGGCGAACTGCTTCGAGACGGAGGCCAGGCGGAACTGTGATCGGGGCTCGATCGGAGCTCCGGATTGCAAGTCGGCCAGGCCAAAACCGTCCATGAAAGCGACCTGCCCGTCTTTGACGACAGCTACGGCGACACCCGGCGAGCTACCGTCGTTGAATGGAGTGAAGAGAGCCTCGATGGCAGCCGTCGGAAAGTCGCCAGAGGTGTCGTCCGCTGACTTTCTCTGGCAGGCTGCCGAGGTCATCCAGACAAGGCAGAACACGATGGCTACCGCCGACTTCAACGCCGGGCTCGAGTTGTTTCTGCGGTTGATCGAGTAGCAGTTCATGGTTCCCTCCTGGAATCAACAGATGCCGCCCTGACGGCGGCGGATGCTTCCTTCATCCTTCCTGAGCAACGCCGCAGTACCGCATCGCTGTCAGGGTCAAAGCACGTGTGGCCAGTAGCAAATCGTCCAAAGGCACGAACTCGTCGGGGCGATGGGACTGTCGGACGTCCCCCGGTCCAAATAGAATGGTGGGGATCCTACCTTCATTGACCAGCAGCCTCATGTCGGCGCCGTACGGCACCCCTTCCACGGGCGGACTGGAGCCGGTGAGCTCCCGAATGACCTCGGAGACGCTCTCGAGAATGGCGTGATCTCGAGGTGTCTCCGCCGGTGCGAACTGGCCGCCCCACCATTCGATCTCGGGCGGATGGTCGGCCAGCCACGGATCCTCACTGGCGATCTGGGCCAGGGTCTCTTCGAATTGCTGACGCGCCGTTCCCAGGTCCTCGTCGAGCCGAACTCCGTAGCGGCCCTCACACACCAGTTGTTCCGGTACGGTCGAGGCCCAGTCGCCAGCCGAGACGGTCCCGATGGAGATGGGGTAGGGGAGGGCGTAGTTGGCGAAAAGGGGGTCGCTATTGCCCCTGTTGCGCCTCAGCTCGAAGGTGCGAAGGCCGGAGAAGATCGGCTGGAACTTTTCGATGGCGCTGACGCCTTCGTCCCGCACACAGCCATGGGCCGACAACCCCTTGACGGTCAGTCTGAAATTCAGGGCTCCCGCCTGGGCGGGGATGACGGCCAGCCGGGTCGGTTCCATGATGATGGCCGCGTCGGCTCGGTGACCCCGGAGGAGGGTGGCGAGCGTGCCGACCCCGCCGTCCTCCTCACCGATCACGCTTTCGACGAGCAGTCGTCCATTGAGGCGGATTCCGGCATCGAGGAGGGCCTTGGCTGCATAGATGCCGCAGGAGAGCCCTCCCTTCATGTCCGCCGCGCCCCGACCATACATCTGGTTCGAACTCAGGGTGCCTCGCCAGGGCGGGCAGCTCCAATTCGTCGGATCGCCTGCCGGTACGACATCGATGTGGCCGTTGAAGATCAGGTCCGAACCAGCACCCACCCCGCCGAGGCTGCCGACGACACCGAGTCCATGCTCACGGTGGACTTCCTGGAAGCAAGCTGGGTGCTTCTGCAGTTGTTCGAAGTCGAGCTCCCAGGTATCGACTTCCAGGCCGCAAGCCTCCATGTGGAGCGCCACCGCCTCCTGAGCCGAAGTCTCCCGGCCGTCACAGCTCGGAATGGCGATCAGGCGCTCCAGAAAGCTCAGCAGGCCCTCGAAGTCGATGGCGTCGAGGACTTGCTTCTCGAGGGAGTTCATGGAGGCTCGGGGCTTGCCGGTAGAGCGACGTCAGGGTCGCCGAAGCAGAGGCCGTGTCAGACAGGTCGGCCCTCCCTCGCACTTCAGGGAAATCTCGTTGCCCTGATAGGAGACGACGCGACAGCCGGCCTCTTCGAGGCGCTCTCGAGTCACCGGATTGCCTTCGAGGACCAGACAGTCTCTGGGTCCCAGAGCCAGCACATTGGTACCCATGGTTTCGAACTCCTCCTCGGGCACGATGACGAGTTGGAATCCTCTCGCTTCGAGCTCCTGCCAAAAGGGAACTGGCATCAGGGGTGGGTAGACAACGGCCAGATCGTGATCGAGAAGGCTGATGAGCGACAGCAGATGCAGGCAGGCCTCGGGGCCGGTGAAGTAGGGCAACTCGAACGCTCTGACCTCGATACGTAAGGGCTCGAGGCCGGTTCTCAGTTGCCGAACACCTTCCTGGTTCGTCCGAAACCCGATTCCGGCGGCCAAGGTCGTTTCATCCAGCCACAGTAGGTCGCCACCCTCGGCGCGGGCGTCGCCTTCGAGGCTGAAGAGGGTCGGAACACCCAGCTCCCTCAGGCGTTGGGCCAGGCACTCCTCCTCCCCTCGTCTCAGGTCCTTGCCCATGCTGAGCACCACGGCTCCGTGATCGGTGAGCAGGATCGGATCGAACACGTAGATGGCGTCGGCTCGATCGGGTTGAAGCTCCTCGTGGGGCAGGACTTCGGTGCCCGCTTGGCGCAGGGTCTCCACCAAGGAGTCGTGTTCTTGCTGGGCACGCTCCAGGTCAGGACCGGCAACGTAGTGCCAGCGGTCGGGGTCTTCGACTGCGAAGGCTTTGTCCGGGCGCTTGACCAGGACCCGCCGTAGTGGTTCGAACATGTTCTGGCCACCGAAGGATTTGGACATGACTCGAGAAGCCCCCCCTTGAACGTCCTAGCAGGAGATGCAAGTCTACAAGAACTGTGCGTCGCGCTGGCGTCGTAGTTGCGTTGGGGAAGAGGCCGTGAAAAGGGGATGTGTCGATTGGAAAACGCTCGGAAAGCTCCTCTGAAGATCCTGCTCTTGGGGTGTGGCAATGTGGGGCGGGGCCTGATTCGAACGCTGGCGATCGAGCGAGATCGATATCCGGGCTTGGCATCCCTGGACATCCAGATTGTCGGCATCACCACGGGGACCCGAGGCTCGGTAGCGTGTGAATCGGGTGTCGATCTAGTGCGGGCCCTCTCGGAGCTCGAAGGGGCGGGCCGCTTCTCGGTCCAGAATCCCGACACCGCGGCGCTCGATAGCCTGCGAGCGGCTCAGGAGCTCGACTACGACACCCTGGTCGAGCTGACTCCTCTCTCCATCGAGCATAGAGGAGAGCCCGCCATCTCCCACATTCGTGCTGCTCTCGAGCGCTCGAGGCACGTGGTCACCGCCAACAAGGGGCCCTTCGCGTATGCCTATCGGGACCTCATGAACCTGGCCGCATCACGAGGGGTGCTGCTCCTCCATGAGTCCACCGTCATGGACGGAGCACCAGTGCTGAACCTGGTCCGCCACACCTTGAGAGGCTGTCGAATCGAGGCCCTGGAGGGCATCCTGAACTCGACGACCAACTATGTTCTGTCGCGCATGGAAGAGGGCCTTGGCCTTCAAGAGGCAGTGGAGCTGGCCCAGCTGCAGGGCTTTGCAGAGGCCGATCCGACTCTCGATCTGCAAGGCTGGGATGCGACGGCGAAGACCTGCGTTCTGGCCAATGCCTTCATGGGGGCGGACATCGATCCCTCGCAGGTGGAGCGCAGAGGTATCGAGGATGTGACTCTCGCTGACCTGCAGGAAGTCGGCGTGCGAGGCGACAAGCTCAAGCTGATCTGTCGAGCTTGGCGCCAGGACGGCGGCGTGGCGGCGAAGGTTGGCGTCGAGACTGTGCCGGTCGGACATCCGCTGTGGTCGATCTCGGGAACCGGCAACGCGTTGCGAATCTCGACCGATCTGATGGCGCCGATCGTGGTGGTACAAGATAATCCCAGCGTCAAAGACACCGTCTACGGAGTGCTGGGCGATCTCATCACCGTTACTGAGTCCTTAGGCGACGATACTGGGGGGAGATAGAAATGAAGATTGAAGTTTTCGAGATGGAACGCATGCAGTCGACCTGGGAGAATGTGGTCGAGTACGACTTGAGCGAGAGTGGTGTTCTACCGGTCTCGCTCCGGGAACTGGTCGAAATGGGGTTCGATCTCGATTGGGCTCTCGACACGCCGCTCACCTACAGTCAGGGTAACGGGACTCCAGAGCTTCGAGAAGCTCTGTCCAAGCTCTATCCAGGCGCCGGCATCGACGATATCGAAGTCACGAACGGCACCTCGGAGGCCAACTTCATGGTCACCCTGAGTCTCATGGAGGAGGGGGACGAGTTCGCTCTCGAAGTTCCCAACTACATGCAGCTCTGGGGAGTGCCACGCAGTCTAGGCGGCAAGGTCAACAAGTTCCATCTTCTTCAGAGGAACGGTTGGGAGCCTGATTGGGAGGAGTTCGAGGCCGCGGTCAACCCCAGAACTCGCCTGGTCTATGTGTCCAATCCCAACAATCCCACCGGGTCCGTCCTGTCGAAGTCGGCCATGGAGCGGATCGTGGCCCGCTGTGAGGAGATGGAGGCCTACCTGATCGCCGACGAGGTGTATCTGGGAGCCGAGATTCACAGTGAGCGGACGACGAGCTTCTGGGGGATGAGCGACAGGGTGATCGTCAATAGTGGGCTGTCGAAGGCCTATGGAATACCCGGTGCCCGCATTGGCTGGATCGTTGGGCCACACGAGATTGTGCAGGAGTGTTGGACCCAGCACGACTCGCTGACCATTTGTCCGAGCAAGCTCTCCGACGCCATCGCCCGCATCGCGGTCGACGAGAAGAACCGGGAGGCTCTCTACAATCGGGGCAGAGCTCTGCTGCAGGAGAATCTCGCGATCGTGACGGAATGGGTGGCTGGTCTGGGCGCAGGATTCTCTTTTGTGGCGCCGCAGGCTGGGGCCATCTGTTTCATGCAGTATCCGGGCGACTACCCCAGTCTCGAGCTCAGTGAGCGGATTCGCCAGCGGCAGAACACGCTTGTCGTACCGGGCAGCTATCTGGGCATGGAGGGCTATCTGCGGATCTGGTTGGGCGGCAAGCCGGAGTATCTGAAAGAGGGCTTGCGCCGGATTCAGATCGAGCTGGCATAGCGGGGCATTGAGGCAGTGGGGTTGCCGCCCGCTGCTACAATGACTCGGCCTGAGAAAGAGACGTGATGGACGAGTCCAGTAGCGACCAGACCGACAGCGCAGTCGTCGAGCGACTCCGCGAAGGCATCGAGCGCCGACGGTCCCAGCTGGCTGGGCAGAACCCGACCTTGGATGGCAGCGGCCTGCACGAGCTCGATAGCAGTCAGTTTCTGGAAGAGCCTCCAGCGGTCTCCGCGAGGCCTGGCATCGGCGGTCTGATCGTCTTTTCCCGCAAGCTGTTTCGGCATCTCTTCCTGAAGTGGTACACGGTTCCTCTTTTGCGGCAGCAGAATGGCTTCAATCGCAATGTCACGCTGAGCTTCGGTGACGTCGTGAAGAGAAACCAGCGACTCCAGCGGGAAGTCAGTGACCTGCAGCGTCGAGTGGAGGCGTTGGAGCGAGAACGCGACTAATGCGGGTCTGCATCTGCTCGACGAAGATTCCATTCTCTTATGGAGGCGCCGAGATTCTCGACGAGACTCTCGAACAGGAGTTGTCGCGGCGAGGTTTCGAAGTCGATCACATTCGTCTCCCCTTCAACTGGTCCAGTCAGCAGGAGCTCTTGAAGAGTGGCCTGGCCTGGCGCCTGATCGACCTCAAGACGGCGGCAGGTGAAGAGATCGATCTGGTGATCGCGACCCGCTTTCCTTCCTACCTTATCCGCCACAGAAACAAAGTCGTCTGGCTCTACCACCAGTTTCGCCAGGCGTACGATCTCGATGGAACGCGCTACGGATTCTTCGATCACGGACCTGAGAGCCGGTCGGTCGTCGAGACGATTCATGCGATGGATCGGCGTGGTTTGGGTGAGGCGCGGGGTCTCTTCGCGATCGCCCACAACGTGGCGCGTCGGCTCGAAGCGCACAACGGTCTGGAAGCGGAGACTCTGTACCCGCCACCGAAGCTCGCGGATCAGTTGCGATGCGATGGCTACGGGGACTACGTGTTCTTTGCCGGCAGACTGGACGACATGAAGCGGGTCGAGGCCATGGTCCGAGCCTTCAAGTACACCCGGTCCGGCGTCAAGGGCAAGATCGCTGGAACCGGTCCGCTCGGCGAGACACTGGCGTCACTGATCACCGCAGAGGGGCTCGGTGACAAAGTCGAGCTACTGGGTTGGGTCGACGATGAGGAGCTCCTGGATCACTATGCCCAGTGCCTCGGTGTCTTTCACGCTCCCTACGATGAAGACTATGGCTTCGTAACGCTGGAGGCCTTCGGTGCGCTGAAACCCGTCGTTGCGGCAGCTGATTCCGGTGGCGTTCTGGAATTCGTGCGTGACGGCGTCAACGGCTGGATCTGCAGTGCCGCGGAGCCGAGGCACTTCGCCCGCGCCTTCGATGCGCTGTTCGAGGACCGCTCCCGGGCTCAGACGATGGGTGAGAAGGGCAAGGAGGCGATCGCCGATGTCTCCTGGGATCGGGTGATCGATGGGCTGACCGCAACCTTGCCGGTATGAGCTCCTTACGCCTTGCCTACTGCAGTCCGCTGCCGCCGGCCCATTCGGGGATTGCGGACTACAGCGCCGGACTCCTTTCGGAGCTCGAGCCGCATTGCGCGGAGATACGGCTGTTCAGCGCTGGAGGCGCCCCGGTGTCCACCGCGCTGCAACGCCGATACACGGTGGCGCCCCTGTCGGAGCTGACGAGTTGGACCCAGCGCGACGCGACGCTCTACCAGATCGGCAACGAGCCCGGCTTCCACGGTGCGATCTATGAGATGGCACTGCAAGAGCCTGGCATCGTCGTGCTCCACGAGTTCATGCTGCAGCATCTGATCCGGGGCATCACGATCGATCGTCGTCGAGCGCCGGAATGGGTCGGACTCATGCGGGCCGTCTATGGCGAGAAAGGCGAGTCCCTGGCTCGTCGATACCTGGGAACCGGTGCGCAGCGCGACCTCTGGGGCTATCCACTCTTCGAGCCTATTGTGGATGTCAGCCAGGGCGTTATCGTGCACAACCAGACGGCCCGGGACAGGATTCGAGCCAGTCGGCCCAAGGCGAAGATCGAGGTGGTGCCGCACCTTCTACTGCGCGACAGCTCGATGGATCCTCTTCCGGCAGGTGAGCGCACGGCTCTCCGGCAGCGACTCGGCATACCCGAGTCGGCATTCGTCGTCGCCTCCTTCGGTCTGATGTCCGAAGCCAAGCGGTTGGAGGTGGTACTGGCGTCCTTTGCCAGTCTGCGCCGGAGAGTCGCCGAGGCCCGTCTCTACCTGGTGGGTGACACCTCTCCGTTCCAGGGTCTCGAGAGCCTGTTGGCGGGCGACCTCGGGCAAGGTGTCGTGGTGACGGGGAGGCAGGGCATGGACCGCTTCGTCGAGTACATGCAGGCGGTCGACGTAGCTGTGAATTTGCGGCACCCCTCTGGAGGCGAGACTTCAGGGACAGCATTGCGCTTGTTGGGCCTTGGGCAGGCAGTGATCGTGTCGGATGTGGGATGGTTGGGCGAAGTACCGGATGATTCTGTCGTCAGAGTGCCGGTGGACGACCACGAGGAAAAGCTTCTCCTGGCTGCCCTCTGGGCGCTGGCCGAGGAGCCGGCCCTCCGAGCTCAGTTGGGAGCGAACGCGAGACGTTGGGTCCTGGCTCAGCACGCTCCGGATCGGGTAGCGGAGCGTTACATACAAGCGATTCAGCGTCTCTCCGCGTGCAAGCCGAGGCGATCCGTTGGATGGCTGAATCAAGCCCTGGTGAACGAATCTCCCAGTGTTCAGGAAACGATCGTGGGTGAAGTCGGAGAGGCCCTCTTCGACCTCGGTGCAGAAGAGTCCGACGAGGAGATTCTGGGAGAAACGGCCCTGGCGCTCGAGGACCTCGGGTTGGCTTGACCAGGGCTTAAGGGCTTAGGGGCCTAGGGCAGTAGGGGCTTAGGGCAGTAGGGGCAGGGCTATCAACCACCGGCGAGCCCGCCGCCGTCCACGACCAGCGCAGCTCCGGTGACAAAAGACGAGGCGTCACTGCCCAGGAAGAGGGCCGCCTGAGCGATCTCCTCAGGAGAGCCGACCCTTTGCAGGGGGCGGCTCGCGGCCCCGGCGAGAAAGCTCGCTTCAGGTTCGCCGAGCTCTCGGGCTTCTTGGTGCAGTAGCGGCGTGTCGGTGTCGCCGGGGCAGATGCAGTTGACACGAATGCCATCGGGCCCGTGGTCGATCGCCATGGCTTTCGTGAGCTGAACGACAGCACCTTTGGATGCGCAGTAGGCAGCTGCCTGGGGTCCGGCCACAAGTCCCCAGCCGGAGGAGGTGTTGATGATGGCGCCGCCACCGGCCTTCTGCAGGTGCGGGATGGCGGCTTTCGACATCAGGAAGATCGATTTGACGTTGACCTCCATGACCCGGTCCCAGTCCTCCTCCGCGGTGTCGAGAACCGAAGCCCGCCGGATGATGCCGGCGTTGTTGATGAGGACATGGAGCCCTTTTCCGAGCTCCAGGGCCGCCTCGACGGCCCTCTCGCAATCCGAGCTCCGAGTCACGTCGGCGGTGACGGCTCGAGCGGCGCCACCTGAACTGGCGATGCGGTTGGCCACCTTCCTGGCGCCGGAAGCGTCGAGATCCACCGCGCAGATGGCAGCGCCGTGATGAGCGAAGAGCTCCGCCATCGCACGACCAATGCCGGAGGCCGCGCCGGTGATCAGGGCTGTCCTCCCTTGCAGATCGGTTTCGTCCATCACGCGCTCCTCATCCAGCGCTCGACAGGACTTTGTCGACGGCCTCGAGCGTGAAAGCCACGTCGTCGTCCGTGTGGGCCAACGATGCGACGGAGTGGAGTGCAGCGGAGGGCGTCATATAGACCCCATGCTCGAACAGGGCCAGGGCGAAGCGACGGTATCGATCACGGTCGACGAAGGAGCAGAACTCCCGATAGTCGCCGATCGTACGTTTCTCCGTAAACAGTATCTGCAGCATCGGCCCGACGTGCTGGACGATGGCCGGTGTCGAAGTCCGCTCGAAAATCTCGCTGAGGCCGTTGCAGAGTGCTTCGCCGATTCTCCATGTGTGTTTGATGGCGGCGCCATCGTCTCGCAGCAGACACTCCAGATTGGCGCGGGCCGCATGCATCCCAATGCGGGAGGCGTTCTGGGTCCCATAGTGGAGGACTCCTCCCCAGGCCAGCGCCTCCATCACCTGAGCCCTGCCGACGAAGGCCGCGACTGGCAGGCCGGCACCGAGCCCCTTGCCCAGGGTCACGATGTCGGCGTGGACCTCGTAGTACTCCTGGCATCCACCAGGCGCCACTCGGCAGCCGGTCACCGTTTCGTCCAGGATCAAGAGGGTATCGTGCTGGCGAGTCAGTTGGCGGACTGCCTTGAGATAGCCGGGTGCTGGGGGAATGACGCCCATGTTGGCGATGACGCCCTCGGTAATCACGGCGGCAATCTGACCACCCCAGGTCTCGAAGGCTCTCTCGACCGCGGTCATGTCGTTCCAGGGCAGGAGGATCGTGTCGTCGAGAGCGTGGCGGTTGAGCCCGGAGCTGTCGGGAATCTTGACGGGGTCGTTGCGGTGACCCAGTGAGGCGATGGGGTGCGGGTGGGAGTTGACCAGGAAGTCGTCGAACCAGCCGTGATACTGGCCTTCGAACTTGACGAATTTGGGACGGCCCGTGTATCCCCGGGCCAGCCGTATGGCGGCCATCGTGGCCTCGGTGCCGGTGTTCGCGAACCGAACTCGCTCTGCCCCCGGAATCATCTTCTGGAGCAGCTCGGCCACTTCGATTTCGATCTCGGTCGCTGAGGCAAAATGGGTTCCCTCCGCCGCCGCCTGCTGAATCGCCGCCACGACTTCCGCATGAGCGTGACCCAGGGGCAAGGCGCCGTAGGACATCATCCAGTCGAGATATCGATTGCCGTCGACGTCGAAGATGTGGGCACCCTCGGCGCGCTCCATGAAGAGCGGATAGTCCCCGTAGTTGGCCGGGCCGCGGGAGGGCGAGCTGCCACCCTCGATCATGGAATCGAGCGAGCGGCGAAAGAGCTCTTCGGATCGCTTCGTCTGTCTGGTCATTGTGGGGTCCCTATCGGCTGGCCAGGCTGCCAGCGGTTTCGCCTCCATCGATGGTGAAGACCTGGCCACTGACGAAGGCCGCCTCTTCCGAGGCGAGGAAGGCGAACAGGCCAGCGATTTCCTCTGGCTGAGCATGGCGCCCCATGGGAATCTTGGAATTCACTTCCGAAAGCATTGCATCGGTGTACTCGGCCCGCTGCATCGGGGTGAGCACATAGCCCGGGGCCACAGCGTTGACTCGCACGGTCGGGGCTAGCTCCAGGGCCATCGATCGGGTCAGCTCGATGACGCCCGCTTTGCTGGCGTTGTAGTCGGCGTAGAGGGGGTAGCCCATGAAACCGTTCGTCGAGGCCGTGTTGAGAATCACCCCGGACCCTCTCTCCAGCATATGTCGAGCCGCTGCCTGGGCCACGTAGAAGACCCCAGTGAGATTGACGGCCAGGACCCGCTCCCAGTCCTCGGGCGTGATCTCGGTGAACGGATGGCGGATGCTGATCCCCGCGTTGTTGATCAGGATATCGACGCCGCCCATATCGAGGATGGCCTCCTCGAAGGCCGCTCGAACCTGGGTGAGGTCGGCGACGTCGGCCTCGTAGACTCCAGCAAGACTTGGAAGCTCGGTCTCGAGTCGCTGTTGGGATTCCGGGTCGCGATCCAGGACGGCGACCTGGCACCCTTCTTCGAGGAATCTCTTGGCAGTGGCAGCACCAATCCCGCTGGCGCCGCCGGTTACCAGAGCTCTCTTTCCACTCAATCCCTTCATGCTTGCACCTCAAGCTGGTCGTTCAAGGTCGATGCCCAAGCCCTGAGCATACTCGCGGAAGCGAGCCAGGAGCTCTTGTGCACGCTCGGTCGCTTCATGAGGCGCCAGGCGCTCGCAGTCGTAGCCCAACTCCTGCCGCATCACCTGAACGGTCACCGGCTCGAAGACGGTGGTGCCGTCGTCTTGGATGGCATGAATGCCATCGAAAGGCTGAGACCGCTCGTTGATCCGGATGGCCTCACCGCGGGAGAGGTCGGGGAGGGGGCGGTAGCGGACTCGACCATTGCCCACAAGGACCGGGTAGCCACCTGGTAGTCCTCCAGGGGAAGGGGCGTGCAGCAAAGACTCCCGAGGCGATAGAAATGCCTCGACGAGCCGGACGGCGGAGCCGGAGGTCAGAAAGCCCCAAGCTGGTCCTCCGGGTAGTGGAGAGGGAGCGAGCAGGAGGTCCCGACCACCTACCTCATCGGTGACATCCTCGCCCAGGTGATCGATCCGCAGGTGGAAAGGGGGCACGGCGGATGGAACGTCGTCTTGCGGAGAGCGAAAGACCGCCTTCTGCAGCGCGTGATGGGCGACCATTGTCACTTCGATTTCGCGGCTCGGTACCTGCAGACTCTCAGCTGCAAGCCAGCGCACCTTGGGCACGACTTCATCGATGTTGCCAACGCCGCAGGTCGGTGCCACACCCAGTCGGTCGAGAATGCAGTTCACGACATCCGGGAACGGAGCGGTCAGAACGGGACCTGGGAAGCCGCTGGCCTTGACGGCTCGCATCAAATCCAGGGTCAGGGTCAGATGGATGGGCAGCCAGGCGCCGAAACGAGCTCGCGACAAGCGGGCGGCTGCCACGGCAGGCAGCAACTCGGTCAGCCACCAGGTCTGCAGGCTGGCCGTGCTGAGGATGAGGTCGGGTTCGAGCTCGTCAATCGATTCGGCCACCCGATCGACGTCTCGGAGATCGATCTCTTGGTACTCGATGTCCGTCGAATAGCCCTGTGCCATGGCGCCGAGCCGGGCCAGATTGCATCGCGCCACCCCTCGTTCCGGGTGGCGGCTGGCGCCGACAATTCTTCCAACCCATTCCTGGCGCGCCAGGAGCTCGAGCACCACACCGCCCAGGTGCCCGAGGCCGATCACCAGGATCGTCGGTTTCGGCATGCCTCGATCATACCCGCAGGCAAGGCTCTTGTGGGTCAGGAGGATCGGGGGAGCTCAGGGGGTTTCAGCGGTCGATTTGTGTTGTTGGACTGCGTAGGTTGAGCCAGCAAGAAGAAGTCCGGGGCGAGAAGCAGCTCCGAAGAACCGCCGCCCGCCCCGGTATTGTCAATCCAGTCGTGCTCAGACAGACGTAAGGAGGGGGAAACGCCTACCTGTTGTAGAACGACTTGGAAATGACCGTAAAACTCTCCCCGGGTACGCCGACCGCGTAAGCCAGGGTGACGAGCCAGGGTCGCAGCTTGATGGCAGCGGGTCCAAGCACCTTTGGGCCACCGATCGAACCAGTAATCGTCAGGAATCTGTTGCCAGGCGTGAGCTCAGCGCCGACCTGCTCACCGTTGGACAACTGGTTGATGACGAAGTCTTTCCGCTTCTTGTTTCGGCCGAAGATCACGTCAACGTCTCCGGCCGCCGCGACGTGATGGACGGTAACCCTGTTCCGACCGTACGCCTTGGAAAAGTCGTTGAAGAACTTGCTGACCGTCGGGTCCCCTGACTCGGTCAAATGGGCGACGAGGGATACGTTCTGACCCTCTTCGAAGGTATCGGTAATCGGCCCGAGGACGGGGTCGCCGCAGTTGGTGCCGCCTGCGTGGATCGTGATGTCGTAGGTGTCAGCGGGCAGATCCAGAGGACCGAGGATGGTGCCGAATTCGAGGTTCTCAATAGCGCATCCGAGGTCGCCGACCTCGATGTCGACGGGGAAGATGCCATCGTCGCCGGGAATGCCATGGGTGACAAAAAGGGTGAAGTTCTGGGCCGAGGCTGCGAGGGGTGCCAGCAGCAGCACCAGGACGAGGGTGAGTAGCGTACGGATTCCAGTCATTTGCGGCTCCTTTCTTCGTGATTGAAGAGTCATGGTTGACTCGATGAAGCATTCAAAACATTCACAACGTTCAAAACAGTAATCTATGGCTTCAGGTTTGTCAAGGGCTTTCTCGAGAAAGGTGTCAGCCGCCTGCGTCCATCGGCTCGAGACCGGGTTTGTGGTCCCCGATCGTTCCTGGGGCGAGGGGAAGTGGGGCGAGGGGAAGGCAGGATGTTCGAAGTTACTTGGCGCGCTCGAAAGCAGTGACAGCTCTGATTCTGGCCGCCCGATGATCGACCAAGGGCTCGGGGTAGTCGAGGCCTGCGTGGATCAACTCTGTGAGCTTCTTTGGGTCATGGAGGCTCCGAGAAGCGACTTGGCGAATCTCGGGGACCCAGGTCTTGATGTACTCGCCGTAGGGATCGAAACGCTTGGCTTGGGTCCAGGGGTTCATGATTCGAAAGTAGGGTGCCGCATCGACGCCTGTCGATGCGGACCACTGCCAGCCCCCGTTGTTGTTCGCAAAATCGCCATCCACGAGCTCGCGCATGAAGTGCGCCTCGCCCTGGCGCCAGTCGAGAAGGAGGTCCTTGGCAAGGTACATAGCGGTTACCATCCGAACGCGATTGTGAAGCCAGCCCGTTTCTCGCAGTTGTCTCATTCCGGCATCGACGAGTGGCACACCTGTCTGACCGCTTTGCCAAGCGTTGAAATCATGCGGACTGTCTCTCCACTCGACCCGCTCCGTCCACTCGAGGAAACTTCTGCCCCGGCTGACCCTTGGAAAGGAGATCAGCACTTGGCGGTAGAAGTCGCGCCAAGCGAGTTGACGAATCCAGGCCTGGATTCCCTCTGAGTCGCCAGTGAGGAATCCGTCGTTAGCACTAATTGCCCGATCGAGGCAGGTCCGTGGAGATAGAGCTCCGACTGCCAGGGCGGCAGAAAGACGACTCGTACCCTTGGCCGAAGGGTCGTCTCGCAATCGGTGGTAGCCCGAAGCGGCCGACGCGAGAAAGGTCATCAATTGCTCTTTGGCGGCCGTCTCGCCAACTGTCCACTCAGAATCTGAGTGTGAGCCTGTGTTTTGCGTGGCCGCGAACTCGGGCAGGCAAAAGTCCAGGAGAAAGTCCGCGCCTAGAGGCGCAGGCCTTGGAAGAGGTGCAGGGGGCTGATTCTCCAGATGCTTGGACCAGTTCCTCCAGAAGGGTGTGAAGACAGAGTAGGGCTCACCCTTCTGCGTTCGGATCGTACCGGGCTCCACGATCATCTGGTCGTCGAACGCTCGCACCTCGATTCCCTGACTCTGCAGGCGACGCGAGAGCAGTTCGTCACGACTCGCCTCGTTGAACTCGTACTCGCGATTGAAGTAGAGCGCCTCGCACCGGTGTCGCTCCAGGAGTCTTTCGAGGGCCTTCGGCGCATCGGAGAATCCGGGCGCCTCTTCGATAACCAGGGGAATTCCGATCGCTGCCAGGTCCTTGCCGAGGCTCTCGAGGCCCTGCAGGAGGTAGGCGATCTTCCGAGCTCCCCAATCATGGCTGTGCCATTGGTTCGGGGAGATCAGGAATACAGCAATCAGGCCAGCCGCGGAGTCGCGACAGGCGTGAAAGAGTGCCGGATTGTCTTCAAGTCGGAGGTCGGATCGAAACCAGACAAGGGATTTCATCGTAGCTCCTCCTTTGGGTTGGGAGCCTTTCAGAAGTCTACGCGATCGTGCAGACCCTCGGCAGAGGCGAGGCGAGTCCGGGAGTGCCTTTCCTGTCGGGTCGCCTGGAGGGAGGGCTGCAGCAAGAACAGCAGAAGCAGGGTAAGGCACTGGGTAGGCGATTCGCCGAGGGCCTGCACCATCGCGGAGCGTTTGGAGAGCATGAGTGAGGCTACGCAAACAGTCATAACATTCATATTAAGAAAAGGAACTCAACTTGTCAAGGATCTCCGGGGGTTGCTGTGAAGGTTGACTTTAACTGTATTTACTGGCATAGTTGGCTTGTTCAGAGCAGGGTTAAGCAGTCGGATCGCTGATTGTTAAACACTCAAATCGTCAAGCAATAGGAAATTCCACGATGAAGGATGTCTTGAGCCCAAAAGAGTTCGCCCAGGCGATCGGAGTCAGCGAATCCTCGATCAAGCGATGGGTCGATTCGGGGACGATTCCCGCCAGCAAGACCGCTGGTGGGCATCGCAGGATCGCCATGAGCGAAGCCGTTCGCTTCCTGCGAGAAACGAAGACGCCACTTTTACACCCGGACATCTTCGGATTGCCGGATGTCTCGGCGCTCGGTGGAGACCTACCAATAGGAGGGGATGTCGGAGATACCCTCTTCGACTTCCTCGAGAGTGGCAGGGCAGAGCACGCCAGGGGACTGATCCAGAGTCTCTATCTCAGTGGCCGGAGCATTGCCCAGATCATCGATGGTCCCGTGCAGACGGCCATGGAGCGTCTCGGGAAGCTGTGGTTCGAGGGCAATGAGACCGCGGGAGTCTTCCAAGAGCACAGGGCCACTGACATCGCCATTCAGGCCTTGACGCGGCTGCGTCTTTTGATCCCGAGCCAGCCAGGTTCTCCGGTTGCGGTTGGCGGTGCTCCCTCGGGTGACCCTTATCTACTGCCATCTCTGGCAGCTGCTGCAGTGCTCGAGTCCCGTGGTCTGAATGCGGTCAACCTGGGCCCGGAGACACCTCTCGAATCGCTGCAATTGGCAGCGGAGTCGATGGATGCCAGCTTGCTATGGCTGAGCGTGACTGCCATCGAGGACCGGGAAAAGTTGCAGGCGCAGCTGGTCGAGTTCGTCGAAGCCCTCGAGGACAAGGGACTCCCACTGGTCATCGGAGGGCAGAAAGCGGATCAGCTCGGCCTACCCGACGTCCCACATCTGCATGTCGGAACGACCATGGGCGAGCTCGAGGCGCTGGTGAAGGGGTTGCGTCTTGGAGCGACCGAAGCCGAGGCGCAGGGTCGAGTGCAGGCCGACGTCGCCTGATCTTGTCCGGCGGGCTTGGTGGAGCTCAATCCCGATACTGCAAGATCGGTTTGCCATCCAGTCGCCAGGCTGGATCGATAGCGATTCCAAGATGAACCAGAGCAGAGACCGCGACATCCACGATCTCGGGTGAATCGGGACTCTATTTGGGCTGCGCCTGCTGGCGGAGGATCTCCGTGGCGGCGCGCTCCCTGTAGCGCAGGATCCGACGCAGATCAGGGCCAACCAGTGTGCGGTCGATCCAGGAGCCGCCAAAGACGCTGTAAAGGATGCGGTCGGTGATGACGACACCCTGCCGGGACGGATCAAAAGAGTGCTCGTGTCGAAAGCGCCGAAACGGCCCCTGAGCTTGCTCATAGACAAGCCAGTTCGGTGGCTGCAGCTCGGTGATGACGCTGCGCCAGGCCAAAGGCAGACCCCGCCACCGCAGTCGATATTCGATTCTGGAATCGAGTCGAACCGGAGGCGAATAGGAGCCGCGGACGATCAGACTGAACCACGGAGGCGTTAGGGCATTCAGTCTTCGGGGGTCACAGAACAGCTCGAACACCGCCTCGGTGGCTTGATCGGGAATCTCGAAGCTGTGCTCTATCTCCAGGCCCCGAGGCTTTGCGACCACCTCGGATCTCGATGGGTTGTGGTTCGGGTCGATCATGTAGCCAGTGTTGTTCTGCCCAGAACATGCCGCAATGCGGTCTCCAGATCCGGATGTCGAAACTCGAAGCCGTCGTCCTCGAGGCTCTCTGGCATCACTCGGGTGCTGGCCAGGAGCATCGCTTCAGCCATTTCTCCGAAGGCCACCTTGGCGGCGATGGAGGGCACTCTGGCAAGGGCTGGACGTCGCACGACCCTGGCGAGAACCCCCGTCAGTTCCCGGTTGGTCACGGGACTCGGTGACGTGATATTGACGGGGCCTCGCAGGTCGGGGCGCATGATCGCATGCAATAGTGATGCGATGGCGTCGTCGAGAGAGATCCAACTCACCCATTGCTTGCCGCTACCGAGGACACCTCCAGCGCCTACCTGAAACAGTGGGAGCATCTTGGCCAGGGCACCGCCTGTCGGCGAAAGCACGACTCCGAATCGAGGATTGACGACCCGAATGCCGGCTTGGGAGGCACTCTGGGAGGCTGCCTCCCAGGCCTCGGCTACGTCGGCGATAAACCCTGTACCACTGGCGCTTTGCTCATTGAGAATCTGGTCTTCGCGATTGCCATAGAAGCCGATGGCCGAGGCCGAGACCAGGACCTTGGGAGGTTCGTTCAAGGCGACAAGGGAATCGACCAGCCGAGTCGTGCCCAGCCCCCGGCTCGCGAGAATTCGTTCCTTCTTGGTGCGACTCCAACGACCGTCGCTGACGCTTTCTCCCGCCAAGTGGACTACGGCATGGACGCCTTCCAGGCTCTGCGGGTTCAAGACGCCATCCTCTGTGTTCCAGGTCGCCAGATTTGGGTTCTGCACCGACGTCGCACGGGCCATTGGCAAGACGGTGTGACCCTGTGTGGTCAGCAGGTGGGTGAAAGCGCTGCCGATGAATCCGGTGCTTCCTGTCACTGCGATCTTCAAGCGAGGTAGGTGTTGAAACTTGGCGAGAAGTCGGAGGTCGTCCGCCGTGGTGCTGTGGCGGTAGGCGAAGACGCGTTCCAGCTGACGCCGGACGAAGTCCTTGCCCGCGAGGTTGCCGATGGTCCCGGCCGGCAGCTGGAAGGAGATACGATCTCTCAGCTCGCTGCTGGTGTCGTTGACCGGAGAGAACTCATGGGTGTGCTCCCATCGAGCGAAGGGCCCTTCGAGTTGAATATCCTGAAAGCCGAGCCCGGGCCGGACATTGCGGTGCTCGGCCTTCCAGATCTTGCGGAAGGGACCGGATTTGAGCTCCAGAACGACGCGGGAGCCTTCGCGCAGACCTGTGCTGCCGGCGAGAAGCCGAACCTGCTGCCAAGGAGGTGAGAGCCTTGTGAAGGCGCCTGAGCGCGAATGCCACGCATAGAGCTCCTGTGCACTGGCTTCGATTCGACTGGTCTTCTCGAAGATCTGATCGGTCATGTGGGTCACTCCTGATTACGAATCGCGGACCAGTCTCGATGCGAGCACTCGGGTCGCGAGCAGAAAGGCGAGGGTGACCGCTACCAGAACCATCACCTGAGGCATCAGATCGGCGAGGCCCGTCTCATACCAGAAGACCTTCTGATAACCGTCCAGGGCCCAGGCGTTGAAGGTCAGCAGGCCCAGCTTCTTCAACCCCTCCGGCATCAGGTAGCGTGGAAACATACTGCCTCCCAAGGCCGACATGACGAGAATGACAACGGCCGAGACGCCTGCGAGCTGAATGCGGGTCCTGCAGACGGATGCAAGGAAGAGTCCGAAGGCTGCAGCGGCCGCCGCCGAGACTGCCGTCATGATGACGAAGCCAGTGAGGTGCGCGGCGGTCCAAAGGTCCAGGCCAAAGGCCGCCCATGCCCAGACGAACATCACTGTTACCTGTACGAAGCCGAGGGCGGCGAGAAACAGCCAGTGCCCGATGAGGAGCTGTCCCAGCCCCAGTCTGGACGCCAGGACCCGCCTCAAGACACCACTCTCTTTTTCGTCAATCAGGATGCCGCTACGCCCGCTGACTGCGAACAGAAGGAACATGACTCCGATGCCCGCCGAGAAGAAAGCGACAGCGGATTTGTCGTCATCGTCGCCAACGACATCGGCGATCTCGAAGGAGAAGGGAGACTCGAGTGCTTCGCCAGCGCTGCCATCGTCGATCATGCCCAGCTCTTCGAAGGTGAGGCGAACCGTCACAGCGTTCAGGATTCCCGCAGCCAGCTCGCCAACGAGAGGATTGGAGGAGTCGGCCAGCACCTGGACTGGTCGAGCCTCGCTGCTCGAGTCCGAGAGGCGATCGGCGAATCCAGAGGGAACAACAATTCCCACGTCCACCTGACGCTCCCGGACTTGCTCGGCAGCGAACTCTCGGAGTGCTCGGCCTTCGCCAGTCTCGAGCCGATGGATCAGCAGTGCAGGTTCCTGCTCGAGCAGGGTGGCGAATCTCTCTGCAATCGTCCCTTCATCCTCGAGGACCAGGACCGCCTCCAGCTTCTCCAGGTGGTCGGTGTCGAGATCACTGAAGACAGCCGCAAAGATGGAAAAGAACACGATCGGCAAAGCGAACGTCAGCAGCAGCGCCACTCGATCGCGTTTCAGATGCAGCCAACCGAGCCTGAAGATGGTCCAGATCAATCTCTCAGCTCCGTTCCCGTCAGACCGCTGAAGACTGCTTCAAGGTCGGGTGTCGAGACCTCGAGGCTGACGATGTCCAGGCCCTCGGAGGAGATGCGAGCCAGTAGATCGGGCAGCTCGCGCCCGGCGTCACGCACCGAGCCTTCGCCGATTCGTCCTTGAATCACGAATCCTTCTCCCAGATCCAGTGATTCGGGAGCCCGATTGAAGAGGATGGTGACGGTCTTGCGTCCCGCAGCGAGGGTGTCGGCCAGATCGCCCACCCGCCCCGATGCCACGAGGGATCCGTGATCCAGAATCATGACCCTGTCGCAGGTGGTTTCGATCTCCTGCAGCTGGTGAGAGCTGTGAATCAGGGCGGCGCCATTGTTGCGGAGCTCGTCCAGCATGTGCCAGATTTTGCTTCGACCCTGGGGATCGACGCCAACTGTCGGCTCGTCCAGCAGCACCACTCGCGGTTCGTGCAGCACGGCGCAGGCGATGTTGAGGCGTCGCTTCATGCCGCCAGAGAATCCTCCGATCTGCTCGTCGGCTCGGTTCGCCAGTCCAGTCCACCCCAGAGCCCACCGGACTCGCTGGTAGAGATCGGGGCCTGCCAACCCATGCAGCCGACCGAAGACTTCCAGGTTCTCCCGGGAAGAGAGGAGTGAGTAGAGGGCGATCTCCTGCGGCACGATACCGAGCAGCGCGCGGGCGCGGCTCGAGGCCCAGGGGTTGACCCGCTGGCCGAAGAGCTCGAACTCACCCTCGTCGGGTCGCAGCAGGCCGGCAATCGAGCTCATCAGAGTGGTCTTGCCAGCCCCATTGGGACCGAGCAGTCCGATCCACTCTTGGGGATTCAGGTCGAACGAGACTCCGTCGAGAGCCTGTACGGTTCCGAAGCGCTTGCGCACATGGCGCACGGAGAGTGACGGTGCTGTCGCGTCATCGACCGCGATCGACATCAGGTGCGGCCTTTCCAGGCGAGAGGGCGCCCCAGCGATTCACGAACCAAGGCGAACCATTGCACGGCAACGAGGATTGCGATCCCCACCGGATGGAGCAGGGCACCGAGGAGAGATTGTTCGAATCTCCAAGCCAGGACCAGTCGAGTGACGAAGGCCATGGCCGTAGCGGCGGCGGCCAACGCTACCGTCGAACTTCCAGCATGGGTCAGCCAGGCCGTCAGCAAGAGGAGGGGAGGCAAGATCTGGCCTCCGACGAGCAGGAGGGTCCAGGGCACGATGGCGGTCGGAGTGGCCATGCCCTCCGTGGCGTTCTTCGCGAAACCGTTCCAGACTTCCGTCCCATTGTGGTACATGCGGCAGGTCGCCAAGTCTGTTGCGTCGAACAGCTCCGTCTTCAAGCCGCGCCTGCGAAAGGCCCTGGGCAGCTCGAGACCATCGTGTCGCGAGGCCTTGACGGCCTGGTGACCTCCGGTCTCCTCGTAGGCGGTGCGCCTGGCGATGAACAGCTGTCCACAGCCGGCTGCGAAGGCCGGCCTGCGGGTCCATCGCATGCCCATCATCGGGAGGAAGCCCAGCAGGACAAAGTGAATCAAGGGTATGACCAACTTCTCGGTGAGGGTCTTCGTCACCTGGCGTGGGATGCCGCTCGCCAGGTCGGCTCGGGTCTTGTCCATGAATGCGACGAGGCGCTCGATGGCGTCAGGCTCCAGGGCCACGTCTGCATCGACGAAGACGAAGTAGTCGCCGACAGCACTGGCCGCTCCGGTGAAGCAGGAGTGCGGCTTGCCACCCCACTCGTCCGGAAGTCGGGGCGCACGGAGCAGTCGGACTCTCGAGTCCTGAGCGGAGAACTGCTCGACGAGCTCGGCTGTCCTATCGCGGGAGTCGTCGTCGACGACGATCAGCTCGAGGTCGCGCGAGCGGTTCGAGAGCACCCTGGAGGCGGCGTTGTGGATGTTCGACTCCTCGTCGCGGGCTGGAATCAGCACGGACACCGAAGGCATCTCGCCTCCGGGCTGACCGCTTTTCGGGACTGGCCGATAGAAAAGCAGGTTCACAGCGACATTGAGGGCCGGAACGCTCGCCAGGACGCACGCCGCAATCGCCAGAAGTTCCAAGGTCATGAGTGGTCCCCACCATGGGAGGCGTCGAATGGTTTGCCTTGCAGGTTGGCGATCAGACGGCGCCACCAGTCGTAGATTCCGGTGACCCCGCTGCGGCCAAGCAGCAGGGTCCCGAACGCTGAGGAATCTCTTTCCAGGGCCAAGGTCTCGAGGTGGTCCAGAGTCGATTCGAGCCCCTGCTCCAGACGCATCGTCAACTCGGTGATAGGCGTTTGTCGGTCGTCTGCTGTGAACTCGACCGGGTCTCCGAAGCGAACCAGGATCTCGGGCAGTCGCTCATTCCAGAAGGTGTACTCGACCGCGAGAGGAATTGCCGTGACCGCGCCAACTCGTCGAATCAGGTGACTCAACCCAGGTCGAAGTCTCACGGGACGCTGCCGGGGATCCGTGAATCTGCCTTCAGCGGTGATCCAGAGAGCGGCATCGGGGCGACGCAGGATGGCCTCTCCGGTGTTGAGAAACTGGACCGCCCCGGCACGAGTCCCCTGCTCGACTCCGAAGACACCCAGCCTGGCCAGGAACCGATACTTCTCGAGAGCTTCGGAATCCATCGGTCCGTAGGCGTGCCTACCGGGGATGAGATCCTGGCTGAGAAGCATGAAGAGAATCGGATCCCACCAGGACGGATGGTTGGAATAGATCACCAGTGGACCGCTGTCGACCTCGGAGAGGACATCCTCTCCGCTGACCCGAATCGCGTCGAAGCTGCGGGCGAAGTAGCGCCGCAGGTAGCGCGCGAACCACGTCACTAGCCGAGGAGAAACTGCGGGCATGTTCTGGTCGCTCGCCGGTGAGTTGGTGGTTGTCTCCGACATCGTTCTGGGTCCCTTGGATCTGATCGTTGGATTCCGATTCTCTTCAGCGGTCCGATGGCGGTCAGGCCGCGATGGGTTGCTGGTCCTTATCGAGCGAGTCGGCCGCGATCCAGCCCGACATCATCACCATCGGCATGCCCGGGCCGGGGTGAGCTGCTCCACCAGCAAGATACAGACCCTCGATCTCCCGACTCCGATTGCCTGGTTTGAAGGCGCCCAGAAAGCGACCGTGACTGGCGAGACCGTAGATCGCACCTTTGAGGACGTTATAGCGATCGTGAATGTCCTGTGGCGTCAGGGCCTGTTCGACCACGATTCTCTCTTCGATGTCCTCCATTCCACCACAGCTCTTGAGCTTGTCCAGAATCACCTGCCGGTAGTCTGGCAACATCTGACGCCAGTCGTGGTGGGCACCCAGAAAGGGTGTGTGCACCAGGACGTACAGAGCCTCGCCTCCAGGCGGCGCGACTGCCGCCTCAGTGCGGGAAGGCGCTGCGACATAGCAGGTCGGATCGGGTGCGGGCTCTCCCTGGTTGTAGATCCAGTCGAACTCCTCTTCCGGATCGCGCGAGAAGACGAAGTTGTGGTGCATCAGGTGCTCGTAAGCACGATCCAGACCGAGATACAGAACGACTCCCGAGCAGGCCGGCTTGAAACGGCGGCGTTGGTCGAAGTGCTCTCCGACCTCGCCTCCCACGAGCTCGCGATAGGTTCGCACCGAGTCCATATTGGACACCACGGTGGAGAAGGGGAGGGTCTCACCGCTGTCGGTGAGAATTCCGGTCACCTTGCCGTTGTCGGTGAGAATGCGCTGGACGCCGGTCTCGGTCCGCACTTCGACGCCCAGGCTTTCGGCCAGGCGAGCCAGAGCCTCGGGTACCGCCCTCGTGCCGCCGATCGGATACCAGACTCCGCCCTCGGTCTGCATGTGGGCGATGCTGCACAGAACCGCGGGCGACTCGTACGGCGAGGACCCGACGTATTGTGTGAAGTGATCCAGCATCTGGGCCACCCGGTGGTCGTCGATATGCCCTCGAATCGTGCCGGCGACCGAGCGACCCATACGCAGCCTTACCAGGTCGCGCAGCGCGCTCAGATTGAACGTCGCCTTCAGGTCCATGGTGTCCTGAATGTCTTCGACCGATTTCCAGAAGAAGAAGCGATCAGAGATGTCATGCAGTTCCTCGGACAGCTTGAGGAAATCGGTGTAGCTGGATTCATCACCCGAAGTTGAAGAGAACTCGCCGATCCTCTGAGCCATCTGCGCCGTGTCTTGCAGTAGATCGAGGACCGAGCCATCCTCGTAGAAGCACCTCCACTGGGGGTCCAGCCGAACCAGATCCAATTCGTCATGGAGGTTCTTGCCCGCTTCGGCGAAGATCCTCTCCAGGACCTTGGGCACGGTGAGGATCGTCGGCCCCATATCGAAGCGGTAGCCCTGTTCCTGCAGAACCGCGGCCTTGCCGCCCAGCCAGGCGTTCTTCTCGAGCAGGGTTACGTTGTGTCCTCGGGCCGCCAGAGTGCAGGCCGCAGCCAATCCACCCAGACCTCCGCCAACGATTCCGACTCGGGGTTCTCGATGTTTCAAGAGGCTCATTTCTCCTCCTTCTTGACGCGGCTCTTGCGCCGCAGGTCACGAATCAAATTGCGCCAGCCGTTGAAGCGGTCACTCCAACGCCTGGAATGTGTTGCCTTCAGGTAGGACTCGAACAGCCGTTCATCGCCCGGCTGCAGTGTTTCGAAATGCGGATGCGTTTTCGCGTGGCGCTGAATGACGACGCGCGGCGCCGTGAGCTCGAGTAGCCCTTCCGCTCCTCGTGTCGAACCGAAGCCACTCGAGCCCCTGCCACCAAACGGTAAGCGGGGATCAGCCGTCGGTGCGATCATGTCGTTGACGACGACCACTCCGGCTTGCACCCGCTTTGCGAAGCGCTGGGCCTCGGCTGTCGGGCCAAAGACGCTCGCTCCGAGGGCATACGGGCACTGAGCGTCGAGGGCCAACGCCTCCTCCGCGTCGTTGACACCCACCAACGAAAGGACAGGGGCGAAGACATCTGTGCGCAGGAGTCGCATGTCGGGTGTGGCGTTGCTGACGACCAGCGGGCGCATACGATTCTCGCTCGGGACATCGCCGCAGGCCACCGTCGCACCTTCCGCCTGGGCTTCGGCGATGAGGTCGGTGACGAGAGACGCTATGGCCGAGTCGACCTCGAAGGTCGGAGAGTCGATCAGTGCATTCTCCAGTTGATGCTGGAGGGCGTAGAGACGGCTCTTGGGAACAAACACCCGACGTGGAGCAATGCACGTCGCGCCGCCGTTCAACCTCAGGCCGAAGGCCAGAGCTCGCGCCACGAGATTCAGGTCGGCGTTGGGTAGAACGAACACCGCATCGCATCCCGAGAGCTCCACGATGGCTGGTGTCACGTTCGGAACGAGCCGAGCGAGAACCTCACGGCCCGTGGTCAAAGAGCCGGTGAGAAGGACCTTGTCGACCCCGGCGTCCATCGCCCACTGTGCCGCCGCAGGTGACTCGTCGAGGATCGCCACCAGGTCTTTGGGCAGTCCGCATTCGACGAGCATATTCACCAGAGCTTGGGCGGCCTGCGAACAGTCTCGGCCTGGCTTCAGGAGCACGGCGTTGCCAGCGACCAGGGCTTGGATCGTTTGGACTCCCGGCAGCAGCAGGGGATAGTTCGAAGCCGCGATGATCAAGACGACTCCCAGGGGCTGGCGTTGCACCTCACTCGAGGTGCCGAAGAGCCAAAGCGGTCGACCTCTGCTGGTCAACCTACGAGGGCGCAGCAGGGTGGTGGCTTCGTCTTCGAGAAAACGACACGCGTCTGCCAGGGGCAAGATCTCAGCCGACAGCGTTTCCGCAAGGCCTCCAGACCGGTCCAGCTCGACGGTGCGGGCCAACTCGGATCCCTGCTCGGCAAGAGCCCAACGGAAGTTCTGGATGACTTCCAAACGCTGCCCGACGCCGACTTGCGACCAGTGTCGCTGCGCCCGTCGTGCCCGCGCTACTGAATGCAGCGATGGCGTGCGAGCGGCTGGCGTGCCGTCGGACTTCTGGAATTGAATAGCCATACCGAATCCTGTCGCCTCAGGCAGTCTTGCTCAGTCGGCTCGTGGTGGACTGCTTCCAAGCGGGGATCACCTTGGTTACACCTCGGAAGGGCAGGAAGGTAGTCTTTTCCACCCCCTGAGCGTCTTCCTCGATCAGCTGCGAAGTGATCTTCGCCGACTCGAAGATGACAGGCAGACCGCTGCCTGGGTGCGTACCTCCGCCGACCAGATAGACGGACTCGAGGTCCTCGAACCGGTTGTGCGGCCTCCTGTTGAGCATCTGACCCAGCGTATGAGCGAGGTTGAAGGTCGCTCCCCGATAGATACCCTGCTCGGTCTCCCAGTGGGACGGAGTCAGGATCTTCTCGTACCGAATGCGTCGATCGAGATCGTCGATGCCGACCTTCTCGAGCTGTTTCACGACCACTTTTCTAAAGCTCTCTGTGTCCCGGGCCCAATCGACATTCGAGTGCTGGTGAGTGACCGGGACCAGGACGTACAGTGAGCTCATGTCTCGTGGCGCCATGCTCGGGTCGGTCACAGTCGGGTTCTGAACATAAAAGGAGGGCTGCTCCGACAGAACGTGATCGTCTTCGATTTCTCGCAGGTTCTGGCGGTAGTCGTCGGCGAGATAGATCGTGTGGTGGGCGAGGTCGTCCATGCGCCCCTCGACTCCCAGGTACATCATGAACGTGGAGCAGGAGAACTTCTTCCTCTCGAGCTTCTCGTCCGTCCACCGCTTGCGCAGGTGGTTCGGGACCAGGTGAGACATGGCGTGCGCGAAATCAGCGTTGACGACGAGGGCGTCGCACTTTCGGACGCCACTGCTGGATCGAACTCCGACGGCCTTGCGACCCTCGAAGAGGATCTCCTCGACCGGCTCGTTGAGATGGATCCGGGCGCCGAGTTTCTCGGCTGCACGGGCCATGGCCTGGCTCACAGCACCACACCCACCACGGGGATGGAACACACCATGCTCGTACTCCAGAAACGAGAGAATGGTAAACAGGCTAGGGCACCGAAACGGCGACATGCCCAGGTACTTGCTTTGGAACGAGAAGGCCAGCCTGACCCGGGGATCCTGGAAGTAGGTGCTCAGATCCTGGTCGACGCTCTTCCATGGCCGCAGGAGCGGCAGCATCTCGAAGAGCGAGAGCCCCAGCAGATCCTTGATGCTCTCCATTGGTGACTCGAGGATCGGCTTGAACGCGGCTAGCTTCTCTCTGTTGTCACTCATGAACTTGTCTAGGTTCGGTGCATCTTCGGGAGCCAGAGCTGCGACCCGTTCCTTCAAGAGCTCGATGTCGGGTGTGATCTCGAGCTCACCACCCTCCTCGAAGAGCAGCCGATAGTGGGGGTCGAGACGGATCAGGTCGACTTCATCATTCAGGTCCATCCCGCAGCTGCTGAAGATGCTCTCCAGGACCTGCGGATAGAGAAAGAACGTGGGGCCCAGATCGAAGTTGAATCCGTTCTCCGAGATGGTCGAGGTTCTACCCCCAACGCGCGCTTGCTTCTCGAGAACCTCCACATCGAACCCGGCCTGGGCCAGTAGCATCGCGTTGGCCAGGCCTCCGGGCCCCGCTCCCACGATAACGACCTTCTTGCCTCTGCTTCCACTTCGACCAGCGCTCCTACGCTGCATGATGTTCACCTCCGGTTGATCGACTCCGTCTTGGCTGCGTGATGTCGAGATGCCAGATTGAATGTTTTGAATGTTCATGGTATCGACTGATTTTCGAGTTCTCATTGGTGGGATCGTCAAGTTGCTTAGTGAATTGTTTGTCTTGCTCTTCGTCGAGCCAAATGAACTATATGAATGTTTTGCACGTTTTGTCAAGTGCCAATCGTCAGAAAGTTAAAAGAAGGGGTGCAAAGCCTCTCGAAGCCTGGTCAGGGACCAGGTTGCCTAGCAACGAATGGTGGCCTTGGAAGGTGCCAAGGCCCGAGGTTCGAGTTGTCGAACCTCGAGGAGCAGAGAAGCTAGCGCGTGCCAACCAATAGCTGCTTGAGCTGCATCACGGCACCGATGCAGGTGCCCAGGAAGCCGATTTTGAGGGCGATGGCCAACATCGGTGCAATCGTCTCGTTGATGAGGTTCACATACCGCGCCGCTGCTTCGGCGGACCAGCCGTTTTGAACCATCCACTGAGGATCGACTTCGACATGGCTCGGTCCGAACGCGACTCGAAACAGGAAATAGGCAAACAGAACCGTCGTTCCGAGGTCGAGCCAGCGGGTGAGCGACTGCCATCGGCCTTTCCGCAGGACCCAGATGCCGAGTGTTATATCGAGGACGAGAACCAGGTTCAGCAGATTGAGGCTCTCTCGAAAGCCAGCCCCGAGGAATGGCACCCAGCCACTCTTGTCTCCATCGGTGAGGAAGGACCCGACCAACCTGTGGGACTCGAAGTTGGCCAGGTAGAAGAGGAGCATCAGGGCGGCCAGACGGAAAGTCATGGCCACTCGATTGACCCGGTTGGGGTCGTTCTCACTCGGCAGGGACCGAGGGTCCCAATCGACGCCAGAAGTCCGAGACTCCCCGGAGGCCCGTTCGATAACGGTAAACACGACCACCACGAGACCGATCAGAGTCAACAAGGCAGTCAAGAAGTTGTCGAAAGACTCGAGGAGACTGTCGAACAGCCGCTTCACGGGTAGTGGCCCATCTCCGAGACCAGTGAAGATCCCCAGAAGGATCAGGCCCACGAGACCGAAGAGGCAGACACGAATCGTGGTGCGGAACGCGGGGTAGAGCGTCGGGCCTACGAGGTAGTCCGCCTTCGGCTGATATGACGAAGCGAGCTCTCTGGGAGGGCCGAAGTCCTTCAGCACGGCGACCGCCGAGTCTTCAGGGTCTTCCGCAGGATACCGATCGCGGCGTGCCTCGAGAGTCTCTTCGAGAGTCGATCGCAGCTCAGTGGCGACATCCTTGCGGAGCTTTCGTGGTAGCGAGGCCGACACTTCGTGGAGGTAGCGGTCAATGAGTTCCATGGTCAGCTCCCTGATTGTCCCTGGCGAATGCGTTTCAGGGCATTCTCGAGAAAGATCCACTCTTTGGTCAGTCCGGCGAGTGTCTTCCGACCCGCCTTGGAAGTCTTGTAGTACCGCCGTGGCCGCCCTTCTCCGAGCTGCCAACGACTTTCCAGGAGTCCTTGCGTTTCGAGTCGGCGGAGAAGGGGATAGAGCGTCCCCTCGGGCACCTTCAGCCCCTGTTGAGACAGGTTCTCTCGAAGGGCGTAGCCGTAGTGCTCGTCCTCCAACTGCGTCAGGATCGCCAGAACGAGAACACCTCGTCGGAGCTCTGCCACCAGGTTGTCGGTCACCGATTTCGCCGAAGGGCTCATGCTGGGTGAGCTACCATACTGTGTGTGAAACAGTATGTCAAGTATCACTGAAGAGAGGAACCTGATTGAACCACCCAGCACTTCTATGGGGCCTAAGGGCTTAGGGGCATAGGGTCAGGGAAAATAAAGTTTTGAGCCGGCGTTCCCCCACGCCCTCAAAGATCAGCTGGTGCAACGCACCGGATGCCTCAACCCCCAAGCCCTCAAGGACCGGCTGGAGCAAGCGACAGCCGCCTCAACCCTCTAGTCGTGGGGCGTATGCCCCATGACGCTCAGGTACTCGCGGTCGAAAGCTGCAAGCTGGCTCTCCATCTCTGAGTAGGGCCCGGGGACGTAGCCACGGGACGAGATTCCCTGCTGGGAGATCGCGCATAGGTGCCAATCCTGGCGATTCGTCAGGTCCCAGAATTCGATTGCGCCACTGGGATCGAAATCGGGTTCCCCGATGGCTTCAGGATGGAAGAACCACTCGCAGAGGATCCTCGTCTGGTTCGCGGCGATGGGCTGGGCGCGGTGTACCAGAACGTAGTCGGGATGGAAGCTGAGAAAGAGGCTGGGGAAGATCGTGTAGTAATAGACGAGGTCGAGGTCCTCTCCCGAGACCTCTCCGAGAGGCAGAGCGCAGCGCTGGCCGTTCATCGTCATACTGCCGCCGGCCATCGACATCTTCATCGGGCCGCCGAGAAAAGGTCCTTCATCCAGATCGTTGGTGCTGTTCCGATACGGAGTCAGCTTGTTGAGCACCGGATGCACGCTTGGACAGTGGTAGCACTCGGAGTAGTTCTGGAAGAGCAGTTTCCAGTTGGCTTCGACCTCGTACACCGTCTGGTGGACCCTTTCGAGCTCGGCGAGGCGCCACTGGGAGAACTTGTTCATCAGGGGGGCAAACGACTCGTCGAAGGGGTCTGGGGCAGCGGCCAGGTTAACGAAAATCAAGCCTTCCCAGACCGCAACTGAGACGGGTCGAAGAGGGTAGTCGCCTTTCTCGAAGCCGTCGACCTCTTCCATATGGGGGGCGCCCATGAGCCCTCCGTCGAAGGCATAGGTCCAGGCGTGGTAGGGGCATTGGATGCCACCTACGAAGGTGCCAGCAGTCTCGGTGCACACTCTGGCGCCGCGGTGTCGGCAGATATTGAAAAAGGACCGAACTGTGCCTTCACGGTCTCTCGTGATGATCAGACTCTCGCCGCCGATTTCGAACAGGAAGTAGTCCCCAGCCTCTGGAATCTGACTCAAGTGCCCGGCGAAGAGCCACTGCCTTGTGAAGATGAGATCCATCTCCGTCTGGAACACCTCCTCTGACGTGTAGTACTTCTGCTCGAGCATGGTGGCTCCATGCGCGGTCCGCTTGTTCATACTCTGGTCGTCTCCTGTCTTCTTTTCGACGATTCCCGCTGCTGCGTTGGGAACTAGACCTCAGTGCCTCAAGCCCCCAAAGAACCGGCCCGAGGTACGACGGACGCCTCAACCCTCAAGCCCCAAGTCCCAGGACTGCGGTGGACCTGATCCACCGCCTAGTCCTCCGGCGGTGGCACTTCCCAGCCGTAGGACTGTTTGACCATCTCCAGGAACTCGAAGGTCTCCGCGATCCTCACCCCTTCGACTGCTGCGATCCGCTCGAGAACCTCGGTGAGATGCTCCCGGTCACGGCAGGCGATCTCCAGCTGCAGATCGGCGGTACCGGCGCCGATGATGCAATAGGTGACTTCGGGAAGGGCAGCCAGATGTCGCGCAGCCTTTTGCCGCGAGGCGCCTTCGACCTTGCAGAGAATCGTCCTGACAAGGTAGCCGAGATCCATCAGGTCCGTAGCGGCAACAATGGCGAGAACGCCGTGCTTGATCAACGAGCGCACTCGAGACGTTGCTGCGGCTCTCGAAATGCCGGCTTCTGCTGCGAGCTGGCTGTAGGCCATGCGCCCATCGCGCTGCAGTAGGCTGATTAATTGACGGTCGGTAGCGTCTATTTCGTGCATTTGTTTTCAATCTAGCGAATTTGCGTATCACTTTGCAAGAAAATAATGCTTGATAAATACACTTTGCTTTGTCATGCTCGCAACCGCGTCTGGTTGCGCGGCTTCACCGGTTCTCAGGAGGAGGGGGACTACTGTGACTCCAAAGGCTCCGAGCATTCGCTCACTACCCAGAACACTGCAGGCGGAGGCGCTGACGTCGGAGGCGCTCCAAGCGGTCCATGACCAGACGATCGCCGTTCTCGAGAAGGTCGGTGTCGGCGTCGGAGGAGAGGCCATGTGTCGAGCCCTCGCCGACGCCGGGGCCGATGTGGATTTGTCAGCGAAGCGAGTTCGCTTGCCGGCGAAGATGGTCGAAGGAGCCCTCGAACAGGCTCCTCGAACCTATACCCTGGCAGCCCGCGTACCGGATTTCGATCTGTCCATCGACGGCCACCACAGCTACCTTGCCGTGGATGGCTGTGCGGCTGAGATCCTCGACCATGAAACGGGGGAACGTCGTCCTTCGACGAAGGGGGATCTGGAGCTGGCCATGCGGCTCGCCGATGCCCTTCCAGAGATCGGCATCCTCTGGCAGCCGATGTCGGCTCGAGATGTGCCCCGGAAGTCGCAGTCGCTGCACGAGCTGCATGCCCAGTTCACCAACAGCGGCAAACACATCCAGATGATGACGGCTGTCACGCCGGAGGTAGCTCGGGGAGTGGTGGAGATCGCCCGAGTCGTAGCCGGTGGCAGCGAGGCTCTTCGACAGCGCCCGATCATTTCGGCTTTCGAGTGCAGCTTGAGTCCCCTGATGTACGAGGCGGGTGCTTTGGAGGCGGCCCAGGTCTATGCGGAGGCAGGCGTTCCCTGTGGCTTCGTCGTCATGCCGATCTCCTGTGCCACTGGGCCCGCGACGGCGGCTGGCACGTTGGTGCAATCCAATGCCGAGATTCTGGCCGGAATCACGGCCCTACAGGCTCTGGTCCCGGGTGCTGCAACTTTCTACGGCTGTTGCGCTACGGTCATGGACCTGCGATCGGGAGCCGCCGCCTGCGGTGGTCCCGAGGATCTCTACCTGCAGATGGCAGTCGGCGCAGTTGGCTCGGCACTACGGCGTCCCCTCGAGCATCGGTACCTTCGCCACCGGCTCGAAGATTCCGGACTGGCAAGCGGGACTAGAGAATGGCTTGTCGGGGTTCGCGAGTGTGCTGGCTGGTGCCGATCTGATGTGCGGCGCCGGGCTGCTCTTCGGAGCTCGGGTCTACTCTTTGGCCGAGATGGTGCTGGATGCCGAGATCTTCAATCTCCTGCACTATTTGACAGACACGTCGGCCATGTCCCTCTCCGACTCCATCGCCGAAGTCATCGAGTCGGTGGGGCCAGGTGGCCACTACCTCAGCGACAAGCACACACTCCAGAACATGCGACAACAGTGGATGCCCAAGCTCTTTGATCGACTGAGTTGGGAGGATTGGGAGAGCGCTGGCCAACCGGGTCCACAGGAGTTGGCGAACGAGCGTGTTCGGAGCCTACTGAGTACTCATGAACCCCCTCCCCTCGATGACGGGGTGGAGGATGAAATTCTCCGTATCATCGATGCTTTCGAGCAAGGCGATGGAGGGAACGAAGATGAGTGATTTGCTCAAGAGTCTGCAGGAAGCCATTCTGACGATCGACGAAGAGACCGCCCTCGCGGCAACGCAGGATCTACTCGACTCAGGTATGGAGCCCGAGGAGATCCTGGAGTCCGGGATGACCGAGGCTCTGCTGGAGCTTGGTCGCCGATGGAATTGCGGTGAGGCCTTCCTTCCGGAAGTCGTAGCCGCGGCCGGAATCTTCGAGCGCTGCAGCGAGCTCGTGGAGCCTGCCCTGCTGGCCAAGGCCGACCGCAAGGTCAGTGACAAGGCGATCATCGCCACGGTCAAGGGTGACCTTCACGACCTCGGCAAGAACATCGTCGGCGCCATGTTGAAGACCGTCGGTCTCGAGGTTCACGACCTGGGGAAGAACGTTCCAACCGAGAAGATCATCGAGGCGGTCAAAGAGCTCGAGCCCAAGATTATCGGTCTGAGCGCCCTGCTGACCACGACCATGCCCGAGCAGGAGAATGTCATCAAGGCTCTGGAAGAGGCCGGCTTGCGCGCCAATGTGAAAGTCATGGTGGGCGGTGCTCCGGTGACCCAGGAGTGGGCAGATCGGATCGGTGCGGATGGTTACGCGCCCAACGCTCCCGAAGCCGTGCGGGTGGCTCTGGAACTGACACAAGTGGCCGCCTGATCCTAGAAGCTCTAGCTCCCAAGCCGGGGGAGGCACGAATGGATACTGTTCTCGAATCAGCGAGCAAGAAGGTCGTCATCGGCCCCGACAAGCCCTTCGTCATCATCGGCGAGAGGATCAACCCCACCGGGCGCAAGGTCCTGGCGGCACAGCTCGAGGCAGGAGACTTCACAACGGTGGAACAGGATGCCGTCTCCCAGGTCGAGGCCGGAGCGGCGATGCTGGACGTCAATGCCGGCGTACCCGGTGCGGACGAGGCCAAGATGTTGGTGGGTCTCGTCGAGCTGGTACAGGAGCTGACCGAAGCGCCGCTGTCCATCGACTCGGCGATGGACTCCGCGCTGGCCGCGGCTCTGCCGGTCTGTCAGGGAAAACCGTTGGTCAACTCGGTCAATGGTGAGGAGGAACGCCTCGAGAGGATCCTGCCTCTGATCAAGGAGCGGGGAGCGGCCGTCATCGGCCTGGCGTTCGACGAGGCCGGTCCCTCGATGGACCCAGACGAGCGCTTCCGAATCGCCAAGCTGATCGTCGAGCGGGCTGCGGACCACGGAATCCCGCCAGAGGATGTGCTCATCGATCCGCTCGCCATGACTGTGGGCGCCGAGCCGCAAGCGGCCGTTGTCGCTCTGGAGACAATCCGTCGGGTTCGCCAGGAGCTCGGCAACAACATGACCATCGGCGCCTCGAACATCTCTTTCGGCCTGCCGGGGCGCAAGATCATCAACTACCTCGTTCCTGGCGCTGGCGATGTCGGCAGGCCTGACTTCCGCGATCACCAATCCACTGGTGCCCGAAACCCCGATGACACTGATGGCCTGTGACTTGCTCCTGGCCCGCGACGAGTACGGTATGAACTGGATCAAGGCGCACCGGAAGTGATTCAGTGACAGACGAGGTCCAGGTTACCTTCTTGCCGGAAGGTCTGGTTTCCAAAGTCTCCCGAGGCACCACGCTCTTCGTGGCTGCCCACTGGGTCGATCTTCCCATCGACTCGACTTGTGGTGGTGTCGGAACCTGTGGTCGCTGTCGAGTGAAACTCGGCGACAACGAGTTCCCCATTCATGCGGTTGATCAGGAATGGCTGACTCCAGTGGAGCTCAGCGAAGGGTGGCGGATCGCCTGTAGGGCCGAAGCCCACCAGGACCTGGAGTGTTTGGTGCCCGAGCCCATGCGAATGCCGTTGTCGGCCATCGCAGGCAAGGGAAGGGCAGTAGCAGTCGAGCCGGCTGTCAGAAAGCTACCAGTCACTTTGGCCGTTGGCAGTTCGCAGCACGCGGCGGAGGTCGTGGACCGGGGGCTGCGAAGAGTGCTCGCCGATTCGGGGCTCGGCTCGGTCGAGCTCACACCCGACGTGGTGCAACAAGCGAGTGACTTCCTGCAGGACTCCGGATCCGAGATAACCCTGACGATCTGTGATGAGCACCTGGTCTGCGTGGAGCCTGGCGATACGACCTCCCGATGCTTCGGGCTGGCGATCGATCTCGGCACCACGACGGTCGTGGGCAGCCTCCTCGACCTGGTGCAGGGCGAGGTCCTGGTCGAGAAATCGCTCTTGAACCGCCAGGCCGTCTTCGGGGCGGATGTCATCTCGCGCATCGCCTACACGACGGACAGCGATACCCGTCGTCAGGAGATGCAGATCGCAGCTCTCGAGACCCTCAATCAGCTGATCATCCAACTTGCCGACGAGGCGGGGATCGACGAGCGTCAGATCTGTCAGGCCGTGGTGGTTGGCAATCCGACGATGCTGCATCTGTTGCTGGGCATCGATGCGCAACCCATTGCTCTGGCACCCTTTGTGACTACATTCAGCAGTGAGCAGGATCTGCAAGCAGCGCAGCTGAAGCTCGCCATCCACCCGAAAGCTCGGGTCCAGACCCTGCCCTTTATCGGTGCCTATGCGGGAGCTGACACCGTTGGCGGTCTTCACGCCACCGATCTACTTCGCTCCGAGGACAACCGTCTCTTCATCGACATCGGCACCAACAGTGAGATGGCTCTTGGTACCTCCAAGGGAGTCTGGGCGTGCTCGGCGCCGGCCGGACCAGCCTTCGAAGGCGGTCGAATCCGTGACGGCATGATGGCCTCTGAAGGGGCCATCTTCCAAGTCGTGCTGGGTGATCAGGTGGACCTGAGTGTTGTCGGACAGGGAGCACCGAAGGGAATCTGTGGGTCGGGCCTGATCCAGGCTATTGCCGAGCTGGGCAGAGTCGGTCTTCTCGAGTCGAGTGGTCGCCTTCGCCGACCGAATGAAGTCTCGGAGCATCCTCTGGTATCGAACCTGGTCGAGATCGACGGAGTCCGGGCCTTTCGACTTGCTGAAAGTGTCCTGCTGACCCAGGTGGACATTCGTGAGGTGCAGGCGGCGAAGGGAGCCATCAGCACGGGCGTAGCGGTGCTGCTCGAAACCGCTGGGATTGGGATCGACGAGCTCGACGAGGTTGACCTGGCGGGGTCTTTTGGTTCTGCCATCGACCCGCGCAGCGCCAGGGCCCTCGGTCTCGTTCCGCGAGTCGATCTGGAGAAGATCCGATCGGTGGGTAACACGGCCCTCGAGGGAGCCAAGATGGCACTCTTGTCGTTCCGGGAGCGTCGAATGGCCCGAGACATCCCTTCGAGAGTGGAGTACGTCGAGCTCTCAGCCATGCTGGACTTCAACGATCGCTATCTCACCGAGCTGAGCTTCCCGCTGGAGGAAGGCACTTGAACGACTCACGCGGCCAGCTCGCCAGACCCATCAGTTGGGTCAGGAGCGCAAGCCGCTGGCACTTGTGGTCTGTGGTGCGCTCATGAAGGAAGCCAAGCAGGTCGCGGACAAGCGTGGTTGGTCCGTCGACTTCTACGGCGTCCCGGCGAGACATCACACGCAGCCACCTCGGATCCTCGAATCTGTCGAATCGATGTTGGACCGTTCGAGGGGAAGTACGACAAGGTCGTCTTGGTCTACGGAGACTGTGGGACCTCCGGGGCGCTCGATCAGCTGCTAGAGAAGCGAGGCGTCAGTCGGATCCCGGGTCCGCACTGCTACGAGATGTATGCCGGTGCCAGCTTTACAAGCCTCACCCATGACCGTGCCGGGACCTACTTCATCACCGACTATCTGGTGCGTCATTGGGAGACGACCGTCCTGGCCGACACGGATCCGAAGTGGCGGGATTCCTACACCGCGACGATGTTCGCTGGCTTCGAGCGCATGGTCTATCTACAGCAGGAGCCGAATGAGGCACTGGAGCGGAAAGCCGAGGAGATCGCCAAATCGGTGGATCTTCCTCTCGAAGTCCAGCCCGTCAGGGCTGGGAGCCCTGGAAGAGCGATTGGTGGAAGTTGTGGAGGGACTCGAAGAACCTAGAAGCCATCTGCGTTGAGCGCTTTTCGAAAGGAGATCGTGGCCATGGCGCGAGCAGATGAGGTCAATCCCAATCCTTCGAGTTTTCGTCTGTTGTCCGACTCTCAGTTCGAGCAGATCCACCTTGCCTCCTTGGAGATCCTCCGTCGAACCGGCGTTCGCGTCTACGACGCCGAGGCGCTGGAGCTGCTCGCGGCCGCCGGCTGGCGTGGTGACCGACGGCGACCTCGTCAAGATTCCCGCCCGCGGTCATCGAGGAGGCCTTGCTCCACAGCCCCGTCGCGCATCGTGCTGTGCAGTCGCACAGGCGAGCCCGCCATGTATCTCGAGGCTCATCGCAGCTACTTCGGGACTGGCTCCGACCTGCCGAACACCCTCGATCTCGAGACCGGCGAGCGGCGGCCCTCGCTGCTCACCGACGTCGGGGCAGATGGCCCGTCTGGTCGATTCCCTGCCCAATGTCGAGTTCGTCATGTCGATGGCCCAGGCTTCGGACGTTCCCGCCGCCACCTCCGACCGTAAGTCTTTCCTCGCCATGATGGCGAACACCACCAAGCCGATCGTCTTCACGGCCTGGGACGAGCACGGCCTGGCGGACATCATCGCCATGGCCGAGACGGTCGCCGGCGGACGCGACGAGCTGGCGCTCAAGCCTTTTCTCTTCGCCTATCTCGAGCCGACCTCGCCGCTGCAGCACTCCGATGTGGTGATGCGCAAGATGATGATGATGATCGATCACGGCCTGCCCTTCGTCTATGCTCCCGGACCGGTCGAGGGGGCTTCGGCGCCCATCACCTCGGCGGGCAGCCTGGCCATGGCCAATGCCGAAGTCCTCAGCGGACTGGCGATCGCGCAGCTCAAGAAGCCGGGCACTCCCTTCCTCTTCGGCTCGGGCTCGGGTCCTCTGGACATGCGCTCGGCGCTGGGCACCTACGCCAGCCCGGAGTTCATGCATCACTGCATGGCCATTGCCGAGCTGGCCCACTACCGCTACGACCTGCCGGTGTGGGGGTTCTCCGGTTGCTCCGATTCGAAGCTTCCCGATCTGCAGGCGGCCATCGAGAGCACCCTGTGGATCCTGTGGACCGCCCTGAGCGGCGCCAACCTGGTGCACGATCTCGGCTACGTCGAGTCGGGGCTGACCTGCTCGCTCGGAGATGATCGTCGTTTGCGACGAGATCGTCAGCTACGCGCGGCGCCTGCTGAACGGCTTCGAGATCAATCCCGAGACCCTGGCGCTGGAGACGATCGACCTGGCGGGTCCGGGCGGCGATTTCCTCGGCAGCCGCACACCCTGCGTCACTTCAAGAGGTCTGGCAGCCGCAGTTGCTCGACCGGCAGACCTATCAGGGCTGGGAAGCGGCGGGCAAGCCGACCGCCCGCGGCAACGCCCGCGAGATCGCCAGGCAGGCGATCGCCGAGCACCGCTGCGAGCCCATCGCGGAGGACATGCTCACCGAGCTGGCGGCCATTGTCACCGCCGCGGACTCCAAATTCGCCTGAGGAAAGTCCCAAGCAAGTAGTGGCGCGGGTCCTCGCCTGACCCCCTGATTGACCCCAAGCGGAACGGTGGGTCAACCTGATGGCAGCTCACCCCTTTTCTGATCCACCCGATGTGCGAGTTTCGGGCTGGTTTCGGTCCTGAGCGGTGATGACTCCCATGGGGCCGGTCGTTGTTGTACTCCTCCTTCCAGGTCTCAAGGATGCCACGCGCCTCCTCGAGAGTCGTAAACCAATGTTGCGAAAGACACTCTCGCCGAACCAGGCTGTTGAAGGCCTCGATGTGGGCATTGTCGCCTGGCTTGCCCCGACGCGAAAAATCAAGTTTCACCTTGTTCCAGTAGGCCCAGGCATCCAGCGCTTTCGAAGTGAACTCGGTCCCGTTGTCTACCAGAATCCTCGTAGGCAGCGGTCGATGGGTCGCCACGTCGGCCAGGACCTGCGCCACCGAGGCTCCGCTGAATCCAGTGACCGGCCTCAAGGCCAAGCACTCGCGCGTGTGGACATCGATCAAGGTGAAAATACGAAGCGTCCTGCCGTTGGCCAGGGCATCGTGCCCGGCCCGGGTTCTCTTACCCTTGATATCTCAGTTGGGCAGGAGTAGCGTCGTAAATACCTCGACAAGGGTAAACCTGGCCAAAGCCAGGGACACAGAGCCACGGGTCCTCCTCCTAGAAGAAGACCGCCGAGCTGCCGAGGGACAGGAAGACCAACCGCATAGGGGGAAGAGCCCAACAGAAAGGAGTCGGGGCTATGAAATCACGCCAATTGGTCTTGGGTTGTAGGCGAATCCTTTACGTGAGCTTGGCGGTCACGACGTTGATTCTGACCACCGGTTTGCAGGCGCAGATTGGCACCAGGGCAGGGTTCGTTGCGCCTGGGCCGGAGGCTCCTACCTCCCAGCGTCAGGTCGCACCGGACGACCCCGCTCCCCGGCCAGTCGAGGTACCCAAGCCCCAGACCGGCAAGCAGGTCCCCTTCGGGAATCTGCCATCGTCTACTTCGCAGAGGAGCCACTGTTGCGGTACATGGGCGACATCCCGGGTTTGGAGGCCACCAGCCCAATTGCACTAGGCGAACGCAAGCTGAACGCGAAAAGCCCAAGGAGTCAACAGTACCTGCGCTACCTCGACGAGCGCCAGGCATACCACCTCGCCAGCATCGAGCAGGCCCTGTCACGCAATGTAGAAGTGATCTTTCGCTACAAAGCGACAGCCAACGGTGTCGCCGTCAAGATGAGCCGGGCGGAAGGCAAGCTCATTGAGAGCCTGCCGGGGGTTGTGCGAGTGGTTCCAGACTCTGTCGAGTATCTCCACACGGATCGTGGCCCCACCTGGATCGGAGCGCCCGGAATCTGGGACGGAGTGAACACCGGAGGACTTCCTGGCACCAAAGGCGAGGGCATCGTGGTCGGGGTGATCGATACCGGTGTCAATATGGACCACCCCTCTTTTGCTGCGACAGGGGGTGACGGATTCACCCACACCAACCCCAACGGCTCCGGAATCTTCCTGGGCTGGTGTGACCCCTCCAATCCCCACTTCGACCCCAGCTTCGTCTGCAACGACAAACTCATCGGAGCGTGGGATTATGCCGATGCCTATTGCGCCGCCAATCCGCAAGAGTGCGATGAAGCCGATGGGCCAGAAGATACGCACGGACACGGCAGTCACACGGCCTCCACGGCTGCGGGAAACATCTTGACAATGCCAGCCATCTCAGGAGTAGCGCCACACGCCAATCTGATCACCTTCGATACGTGCTTTGGTGGTACATGTCCCAACTGAGCAATCTCGGCTGCGGTTGACCAGGGCCTGCTGGACGGCGTCGATGTCATCAACTTCTCAATCTCGGGCGGTACTTCACCTTGGAGTGACGGCGACCCGGATAGCTGTTTCCTCAGTCTCTATCCTGGCGGCATTGTGGCGGCCAGCGCCGGCAACAGTGGATCTCCTGCCACCGTCGCACATTTGGGACCCTGGGTCATGTCGGTGGCGGCCAGCACTGACGATCGGGTCGGAGTGTTCAATGAACTGGCTGACATGTCCGGTGGCGTGTTGCCTCCGCCGAATATCCAGGGCGCGATTCGCACCGGTGGCTACGGTCCGGCGACCATCGTTTATGCAGGGAGTTTCTCCAACGGTGATCCCAACCCGCAGCAGTGTCTCAATCCGTTCCCTGCTGGCACCTGGACCAACGGTGAGATCGTTCTCTGTGATCGAGGCACTCTCTCCGCATCATGAAGTGCGTCAACGTGGCTGCCGGAGGCGCTTCCGGCTGTGTGGTGGCCAATACAACCGAGGGTGTCGAGATCTTCGCTGAGCCCCACGTGATCCCCACTACTCATGTAACCCAGACCGACGGCACTACCCTGCGTTCCTGGCTCGCCACAGCAATTGGTATGTCCTGCTTGGTTCCGTTGCATATGCTACCGGCCCGGGCTTCTCGCCTCGTTGCATGCGGTTTGATGCCTCCACGAGGCAGTGGATGGGCTGGGACAGCCGCCCGGCCATATAGAAAGCAAGCGCAAGACCCACCAGCAGCGCGAGCAGCGTGATGATGAGGTAACGAATGGCAATGTTGCGGGTATAGTCCTGGAACGGGCGTTCCAGATCCGGACGCATAAGACCATGCCGATGATCTGGTCGCCGCCGTCACGGATCGGTTCATAGGCCGTCAGGTACCACTCCTTGACCACGAAGGCCTCACCGACCCAGGGCGTCCCGTTGTCGAGCACCTGGTCGGCAACCTCCCGTGAAACGCGAGTCGGCCAACGCGCGGTTACCATCCAGCCCCCTGACCGTGGTCGCGATACGCGTGTCGTCCAGGAAAATAGTGGCTGTCCCAATTGGCACACCCTCTTTGTATTTCTCTTCGTCGTATACGATGTCATGGATGGCGTCCGCGAGTCGTGATTCCGGTTCACGAGCATGCCGCCATACACGGCACCGTGAATCGCGGGGCCCGCCTGTATCGGGGCTGCCGCAATCATGACCATCCCTCGATCCTCTATCTGTCGCGCCGTACGCCGCGCGTGGGGCGTCTCACGCAGTTCGAAGAACGCCCGATCCCCAATCCGTCGGCCTCGAAGGCGAGTTCTTCGCGCGTCATCAGCGACAGCCCGGCCTTGATCTTGCCGCTGAGCGCGGCCTCCACAAAGCGATCCCTGATCCGGTAGTCCCCCGCCATTGCGGAGGGGAACTTCTCATCATGACCTTGCCCTCCTCGTTCACGAACGCAAGAAAATCAAAGCCGAACGTCGCACGAAGACGCTCCGGACGGACCATCAAGGTCTTCGGAACTCCAGTCGCCGGTACGGGCTGCATCCTGGACGAGCTGCTTGCTGGCCACGAGACGGACGATATTACGGATCTCGTCCACGTGTGAATCGAGGACGTGGCGAGCGCGTCAGGTCCAGCCGCACGCGGGTCTGGGCCTCCTCCATAACACGACTGCGGAGTGTGCGAATACCCCCACGACGGCCGACAGCAGACTGAACAGCACGATCAGGACTGCAAATCCTCTGAATAGTTTAGTCTTCAGCATTATTCAACGCCTTCCTCTGCGGGCACGGGAACAAGTCACCACGGCAAGACGCCACCGGGCCGTACGCCAGTCCGGTGGGCCGTACATGAATCGGAGCCCGTGCCTGACAACAAGTCGTAGAACATATCAGGCATCGACAAGAGGGGTCAAGTGGTTCTGTTAATTTTTTAACGTTATGTTTTTAACGGGTACCGGATATGGATGAGAAGGTTACAGGCTTACGAACAGAAGGGGCAACAGTCCAGGCAGGCACATCCCGAGCACCGGGCTGGTGCTGCATGGAGACCGCCGACCAGGAGGTCCGCGCTACTGGTGAAGCCCCCGCTAACCGCCGTCTCCAAGCAAGCACCTGCCAAGTTCCTGGTTAGCATATTCTGGAGAGCCGTCCCGGCGGCAAAGTCACGGATCGTCCCGGCCGGTGCATGGCGCTTGCTCGCGTCCAATACGTCTGATGTCCCCCTTCAGCGCCTGGGCGGCACCATTGGTCCCCCCTCCCGGACGGTAGCGCAGGTCCTCGTAACGCGAAACGGCCGAGAGGGTTTCGGCGCGCAGTGGCGGCGGCAGGTCCGCCGCATCCTCTACGGCTCGGCGAACGGTTTGACGGGGACTCCTGCGAATACCAATCCGCCGCAGCAAGCGATCGAATTCTCTGAGGCATGCGGCGTGACTCGCGGCGACTGGTGACGGCATGGCCTTGCGGCGTGAATTAAGCCGGAGGGAGACACGCATGCGGCAAGGAGCAACGCGATAGCGATGATTCGGCGCGCGCTCCCGAATAAGCGGTCCGACCCAAGCCGCAATCTGCCTTGCGGCAAGGGCCATGATCTCCCCCGGCGGAAGCTGCTGAAAAAGCGTCGCCACGCATTGCGCGACCAGAAACGTATGCTGTCCATCAAGGCTGACGCGTCAGCTTCATTGAGAGTCGCGTTGAGGTCAGGCCATCCTCGGGTGTGTTGTCTACCAGCACCCATTGGCCGCTTTCCCTGACGAACGCTTCGACCCAGGCATGTGCTGTCCGTTCACGCGCCACCCAGTAGTTGCCGCCGGGATGGCGCTCAGCGCAGACGAAACCGGACACCACGCGGGTTGGAATGCCCTGCGTTCTCAACAGCAGCGCTGTTGAGGATGCAAAGAATGTGGCAGTTGCCCGCGGCAACCATCCTGCAGAAACTGTAGAATGGGATCGCGGTCCGCCAGACATGGAAACTACCCAGCTCGTAACGGAAGTTGTCGGCGAAGAACGCGGACAACGCCCGGAGTTTTGCTCCCTAGTCCCGCCTTGCATCCGTTCCGGCGGAAGATCGGCTCCGCGATTTGTTGCAGGTTCGTGCTCAGGGCTTCCGGGAGGTCGAGGCAGTCAGCCGGGACGCTGTCCGAGGATGACTGGTTTGCCGCCAGCAGCCCCGGCCGTATAGGTCAGGCTGTAGGACCGGCAGGGCTTTGCCAGGCGGTGTCCCGGCAGCGCGGTGCCATGGACGTCGCGACGTAACGAGGCAAGCGGAACGGTCAGCTCTTCCGTCTGCGCCGGCAGGTGGAGTACGTCAAGGGAAGAACCAGGCGCGCGATGGATGGTCATTGTGCGACACGACGGGGTGGCACCGACCTCGCCGGAGGCGGCAACAGGGAATCGCTTCAGCTTGCTGTTCACGGAATGTCCCGGGACGGGGATGAATACAGACCCCGGAACCAGCGGCTTCCGGTACGTATCGTAACCGTTCCCCGCAGATACCCCGGCAGCTCGTCAGACACGACGCGAAGCAACACGGCCGAACGCTGTCCAAATCCTTGGGCACAACCTGGTACAGATCCAGCACACGACTGCTGCGCATCGCCACGACATCACGCAGCATGAACATCGATGCTGAGACCATGCGGCCGTACAGCGTGAACGCGCCATCCCGTACAAACGGAAGGGTCGACGGAAATGATGATGACGGCGGTCCCAAGCGCCAGGTGGACAATGCGGAGCCGTCTCCCCGTTCGACCCAGACGGCGAGGACGGCGCATGCTGTGCAGGGAAGGCGATCAGGACCAGCACGTATGTCCCGGTCACGATGCTGAAGCGTCATCGTCGCCCCCCAGTGCCATCCGGCAAGGCCGCTCGGGACGATCATGCCGTACGACGACTCCCACGAGCAGCAAGGTGTTGAGCGTTGTGAAGGAGTGGAGCGCCGCCACGGCCCCGATGGACAGAAGGATGTGGCAAACGACGTCAAGCTGCCCCAGAAGCTCGGGCTGAAACTGCGAGGCCGGGGCCAGGGCCTGGATGATGAGGAACGCGATCACAGCGGCAAACACAAGCAATATGGCACGCAATCTTACGTAAACAAGAGGGCGTGGCAGCAGGAGGCAGGAGTGACGACCGGCAATGCAAACCATAGGACGCCTGCCAGCAGCATCGCTGCCAGGCCGACGGCCCCACAGACCAGCAGGGAAGCTGCCAGCAGGCGTTTCCGCCATGTTCTGGGCTCTGGTTGACGATCAATCCACATCTTCAGTTCCTAGATACTGGTGCACTTTCCATCCTGGATATCCGCCCGGGTTACATGCTGGACGAAATCCGGCATATCTGCCGCCGTTCTTCCGTCCTGCAGAACGGCTTTGACGGCGACGCCGGCGTCCATCAGGTCACGGACCAGGTTGGCGCGCACCGCATCCCAGTGGAGCAAAATCAGGATGGCACTGCTCATCTGAAGCTTCTCATCTCGATCGCGGCAGACAGTTCCGCAAACGGATCCACGCGGCAGGCGTCGACGCAGGACAGCACATCCAGGATATCCTCGAAGTAAGCCAGGCTGCGTCCGGCCTCAAAGCGGTAGACCGTGGGCCCGGCAGCGAAAAACTCCACCAGATACTCACTGCGGGCCAGGTAATCAGCAACCGCTGCAGACAACGAAATGGCCGTTCCAGGACGGGATCCTCATGGGACATTGTGGGGACGATCCGACGCCGGGGCCTGTACGTATCGAGCACGAGGGCCGTGCGACACAGGTACTCTTCGCGGAACTCACGAACGACCGGAACCCCAAGTCGGGCCGATCTGCGCGGGTGCAGGTGCCGGGGATCGTCGCCGTCGCGGTATTCCCGGCATGACAGGAACTCCATTGATGCACCGATATGGGACGAGAGGGCAACGCCACCGGGCTGGTAGCGGAGACCAAATGACATGTCGACATCACGCAGGGGTGTGAAGGCGGGGTACACGACGACCTTGCGCGCTCCTGTCCATTGCATCCCCATCGCCAGAGTTGGAAGGGAAATGCGGAGTCAACGCGTGGCACGGCAAGCATGTAGCGCCCGCGGCGCCGCGGAATGATTTCGACTCGCAGGTGGATCTCCTTTCCCGGCGGGAGTGCGTCGAGAGAAGGGCGGTCGCCAACAAACGTCATGTGGTCGAGGAAGCGGTAGGGCTTCCAGGTCGGGGTTCCATAGTGGTACGCGGCCGGTATTGCAGAGCCGGTAATCGACGGGGAGCGTGTCTCCCACCATCACGCTGCCGGGGACGGTCCGTTCGATGCGCAGGCGGGGAAAGCAGATCCTGCCCACGACTGCGTTGACCACGAAGACAACCAGTATCGCCAATGGCGGCAGGTGGCCGGGGCGCCATCGTCCGGCCTCCATTACAAAGACGGCGAACATGAATGATAGCAGAAGAGGACGGCGCCCGGCGCCGTGAAATGTGATACGGAGAAGGCGCGTAACCAGCGCAACGCCAGAACGGTCAGCAATCGGCTGCTTGTCCGCCGTGGACGCGTCGGGCAAGGTGATCCGGGCCGCCCTTGAAACGGGCCAGCGCACATCGCCACCGGGTACGCCATCGCTGTGACGGGTCAGTCACGCCGCATCACCTCCTTTGCTCAGGCCGGGACGGGCACCCGCTCGAGCAGATCCCTGACAACGGCCAGGCTGTGCACGCCGGCATGCTTCGATTTTAGATCCAGGGCAAAACGGTGTGGCCATGTCAGACGGCGCCATAGCCTGACGTCGTCCGGCGTCACATACGGCCGGTCGACGACGGGCCTCCTGGCTCATCGGGTAGAGGGTTGAGGGCGGCCCGGGGACTGGCAGCCAGCGCGACACGCTCGTCGTCGCGCGTTGCCGGACGAGTGTGACGATGTCGCGGCATACGCTCTCCTCCACGGCCACATCCCGCACATGTGCCTGCAACAGCAACACGTCCTCTGTCGTGACAACGGCGTCGATGTCGCTGAGGGGGTGATGCTCGCGCTGGTCGGTGACGACGGCCATCTCCGACTCGGCGTCCGCGCCATAGCCAAGTTCCAGCCGCACGGCAAAGCGATCAAGCTGGGCCTCCGGAAGAGGGTAGGTTCCCCGGTATTCCACCGGGTTCTGCGTGGCGATCACCATGAACGGCCGGGGCAGGGACGTGTTTGTCCTCGACCGAGACCTGGCGTTCGCTCATCGCCTCCAGCAGGGCCGACTGAGTCCGCGGCGAGGCGCGATTGATCTCGTCGGCCAGCAGACATTGGCGAAGATCGGCCCGCGCGAAGTTGAACTCGCCTGTCTTGGGGTAGATCATCCCTGCCGCCTGATGTCGGCCGGAAGCAAATCGGGCGTGAACTGGATCCGGGAACAGCCCGACGATACGGATTTGGCCAGCGCCTTGCCGACGCAGGTCCCCACGCCGGGCACGTCTTCCAGCAGCACGTGCCCGCCGGCCAGCAACGCCGCCACCAGAACCCGGACCACCTCGTCCTTGCCCCGGATTACACGACAGATGTTCCGCTGGATGGCCTCAATCCGATCAGCATCTTTCATCTTTCCATCACCTTTTCTTCCCTACTCTCCGTCATCGCCCACACCCTCCCCTTCGCGTTGGATCAGTCGGCCAGCTTTCGATTTTGGCATGCATCTGCATGTAACCGCATGCCGTACATACGTGGCAGCGGGTAGGAACCAATGCCTCCTCGAGAATCCAGAACTTCGGTGTTCTTCGGCGGAAATACATCTTGCCGATGCCCTGCAGCTCCCCCTCGGCCATTTCGCTATGGCCGCACGATGACGGCGACCGTGCGGCACAGGCAAGAAAGTTCTTCATTTTCGCTGGTCGTCTTTCTCTATCGGCGTCGAGATTTGTTTTCGAGAAACGGGTCGCCTTCCCGATCTTGTTCAATGAGATGTCGCCCTGCTTCATCCACCGGAATATGGTCGGGGCTGGCCGACATCAAGATACTGCAACCGCTTCCGCGATCGTGTACCAGTGAGGGTCCGAAGGGCCCGGACTCCTCATTCTGTCGTCTTCCTGATCGCCGTGGTTCATCGCCCCTCCAGTACTCTCGTAAGTTCTAAGAGAGATCATATACTATCATGCGCTATCACGCAATGAAAAAAAGTTACCATGATCTTGCAAAGATTTAAAGGGTGTGTCCCTAACGCCGTTGTTGAGTGCCGTCACATGCCTCCGGCGTTCCTTCCCTATATCCAGTGGCGGCAGGTCCGGGCCGAGGCCCGTGCTATGGCGTGAGCGGGCGTGCCGGCCCTCCCGGCGGCGTTTCCGTTCCCCGGCGCCCATTGTGATCATCCGTTTGTCGCTCGCAGCCGGCGGGTCAATGCGTTACGGTTCTGGCTTCATCAGGAGGTCATCATGGACGTAGTGGCGCTGTTGGACTGACGGCCGAGGGCATTCAGCCGGCCCAGCTAAGATGGCACACAGCAGCAACTCAGATATCCAAGTCTTCTTTCATCATGGAGCACCGGAGGCAAGGAGCTTCGGTCACCTTCACGCCTGACCAGACTGAGCCCATGGTATTTGTACAAGGTCAGCCAGCCGTCTTTGAACAGTCCGGCTTCTTCTTGGCGTCTGTCGATTACCACCAGTAAGCGGGGGTCCACGTTGTTGGTAAGGTAGGCATAAGGCTCTTCAATAAAGCGGAATTGAGCATCCTCCGGAATGGGCAGGGCTAGCTCGACCAAGCCCGTGTACGGATCAGAAGCCGCTGAAGGAGTGGACTTCCAGGCTGTAATGTCTGCCGCTGGAAACGAAGACATCGGACCCTCCTTTGGACGCCTGCTCCCTCAAGATGGCTTCCGCCATGGGGCGAATGCTTGAATTGCTTCTGATCATCAACGTATCCGCCTGGTAAAACAGCAAAAGCATAGATGCCAGCATCATCGCGGAAACCGCCACCAGCTGCCTTGATTTAGACACGGCCATGCCGGCCAGTCTGTACACGCAGAGCCAACCCGCGATGGTCACGACAAGCACCACCAGGAAGCGTCCAGCTACGGGTATCGGCTGTTGGTAGTGCCTCTCGGCGAGAAGAGCACCCAAAGGAATGCCGGCCAGCGCTGTTGCCATCACGGCGGACAACACACGAATCTCAATGGTATAGTGGCGCTTCGATCGCTCCCATTGATAGGCGAACAACATGGCGAACACGGGCTGGGGAGCGGGTAAGATGATCATCTCAGATCTACCACGCAGGTGCAGTACCGCCCACGATGGTAAACAGCAAACAGCCACACCGTCGAGATCACCCGGGTTCTCCCGTGAGCCCACCAATGCCCTAAGAGTCTTGGGAACATCAGTGACCAGGGAAGAAGCCCGACGAGGAGATTAACAGAGTAGTACCAAAAAGGCTTGGCGCGGTCGTGCGTATTCTTGGCGATGCGGTCAATCACCTCGTACCGGATGAAATAGTCGACCAGTTCTGGATATTGCCTGAACAGAAGAACGAACCATGAGCCCCCGACAGCCAAGGCAAGCGCCAGGCCCGGGATACAATGCCAGCGCCACGCGAAGACCCTATGCCGGGTCCCTAACGAGATGCTGTAGGGAACGACCGCGCTGAGCGGAACAAGGAAGTTCATGGGCCCCTTGGTCAGGAAGCCAAGCCCGA
>CAVQNG010000003.1:52500-1903115 GCA_963713825.1 uncultured Acidobacteriota bacterium | reverse complement strand
CCGTTCTCCTGATGCAGGATGAACGGGTTTCTTTCGTGCGGCTCTTCTCTCCTCTGCTCAACGGCTCCACCGGCGGCTGCTTCCCACACCTCGAGCGGCGAGAACGACGACTAGCAGGTGACATCACGAGCTCCGAGCGAGACCTGTGTGGTGGTTCTCGTCTTAGACACTGAGGGCACCTGCTCCAACGTTCATCGAGTAGCGGTTCACTCGGTGTTGGACTGAGCTCACCAGTCGGATCAAAAATGGTACACTCCAAGCCAAGGCTCCGGGTCCTGTTCTATCGGTCTTCGAGCGGCCGGGAGCCGGTACGAGATTGGCTGCGTGACATGGACCCGGAGCCACGGGCGATCATCGGCACTGATCTCCGTACTGTTCAATACGGATGGCCAGTACGAATGCCACTTGTTCGGAGTCTGAGCGGCGGGCTCTGGGAGATGAGAAGCTCATTGCGCTCGAGTATCGCCAGGGTCATTTTCCTGGTCGCGGATGACACACTTGTGCCACTCCACGGATTCATCAAGAAATCGAGGAAGATTCCAAAGAAGGACCTCGACCTGGCGAAGAGGCGTGCTGCAGACTTGAGAGGACAAGGATGACTCTGAACAAGAGACACCTGGGAAGTGACTTCGAGGAGTACCTGGAAGAGCAAGGCGTACTCGAGGAGACGACCGCAGTGGCGGTCAAGCGGGTGCTCGCCTATCAGATTGCCCAGGCGATGAAGGAACAGAAGCTCACGAAGGCAGCCATGGCGCGCCGGATGCACACGAGTCGCTCTGCTCTGAACCGCTTGCTCGATCCGGACTTCCCCTCAGTAACCCTTCTTACCCTGGAACGGGCTGCCAAAGCGCTGGACAAGGAGCTCTACATCGAGCTCGGCTGAGACCTGGCGAAGAGTCTCAGTAGGCCGGGTAGCCCCACGCGCTACACTGAAACGAGGGGACTATCCGGCAGCGGGGTGAGAGATGGTCGAACAGCTGCTCCGATGGGAGAACAAGGTCATGACGTCACTAATCCTCGGCCATCCGAAATACAAGTACAAGAAGAGCATCCGCCGGAATCTCGCGGGCGTGCGGATGATGTAGTGCCATCGCCGGCCGCTTCAATTCCTCGGGTGCGGATCAGCGACCCGCGACCTCTCCCCTACAGCCGATCGGTATCCAGCACGAACTGAGCCAGGTCCTCGCGAAACTTTCGCCGCGACTCTTCGTGCAGGTACATCATGTGCCCGGCCTCGTAGAGTGCGAGCCGGATGCGCTCACGCGCCTCGGGCGTGATGTCGAGATGGTCGAGGTCGTGCTTGGTCGCCAGGGTCGGGGTGGCGAGATCGTAGTAGCCCTGCTGCACCAGTAGATGGAGACCCGGGTTCATGGTCAGCGCCATTGCCAGGTCGCCGCGCAGGTTGGCCCACGGCACGGCCCACCCTCGGGAATTGGGGGCCCGATGCTCCCAGTCCCAGTCGCCAACGCCACCCATGATCTGGTAGGTCTCGTCGCGGCCGAAGTCGAGCTCGTCGTGCATGTAGTTGAGAAACGCGGCGGTGAAGGCCGGTCCTACGGCGGGAAAGAACGGGTCGTAGTCCATGGACTCGCTCAGCGGGTTGACCGACGGACCGATGAAACGCGAGTCGATCCGGCCGGTGATCATGCGCTCGTCGCGTTTGAGCTCCTGGAGGAATTGCCCGTGACTGACCCGCAGGTCGGCGCGCAGCCAGTAATCGCTCGAGGTCCCGGTGTAGGCGGCGAGCTTGGCGGCCACCGCCTCCTTTTCTTCCTGGCCGATGGTGTAACCCTTCAACAGAGCCGGCGCGTACTCGTCATAGGCGAAGCGCTCGACTTCCCGGTGGAAGGTCTCGAGATCGGGCTTGTTCGGGATCGCATCGTGGTACCAGGCCGTCGCGGCCAGGGTCGGCAGATAGAGCACGTGCGGCAGGTCGATGCCGCCACCGTCGATGCCCGAGCCCATGTCGAGAAACGGCGACACAACAATGACACCGTTGAAGTTCATTCCGTGAACGCTTTGGAGATGCCAGACGAGGCCCGCCGTGCGGATGCCCCCGTAGCTCTCCCCCAGGATGTACTTGGGCGAGGCCCAGCGCCCGTTGAGGCTGACGTACTCCTTGATGAACGAGCCCACCGAACGGATGTCCTGGTCCACACCCCAGAAGTCCTCACCCTTGGCTTCGCCCAGCGGCTTGCTGAAGCCGGTACCGACCGGGTCGACCATCACCAGGTCGGTGACGTCGATGATGCTGTATTCGTTGTCCACACGATTGGCCGGCGGCGGCGGCGCGTAACCTTCGTCTTCGACCACCACCCGCTGCGGTCCCAGAATCCCCATGTGCAGCCAGATCGATGACGACCCCGGCCCGCCGTTGTAGGCGAACATGATCGGCCGCTGGCTGCGGTCCTCGACGCCGTCTCGGGTGTAGGCGGTGTAGCCGAAGCGCGCGATCGGCTCTTCCTTGTCGTTCTCGAGGATGAGCCAGCCGGCCGTGGCGGTGTATCGTACCGTCTCGCCGTCGATCTGAACCTGGTGTTGGGTGGACGACGACTGGGCTTCCGGCTCCTGGGATTCGGGCTTCGCTTCGGTCATCTGCCCCGTTTCGGCATCGGGCTCGGCGGCGGCAACTACGCCGGGCACCAGGCTGATAAGGGTGAGCACCAACAGGATTGCGGTGGATCGCGTGATCTTGTTCAAGGTCGATCTCCTCTTATTGCGCGCTCCCCTGAGCGAGCTCGCTATCTAGAACTGTCAAATCAGAGCGGCCGAGTGTAGCAAACCACGGACCCACCTTTGCGGCTGGGCCTGCCTCTCACCTCAGGCCGTGCCCGACCCCGGCTCAGGCATCAGGCCCAGTTGGGAAAGGAAAGCCACGTTGTCCCAGCTCACCCAGGTTTCGACGATCTTGCCGTTCTCCAAACGCTGGATGATGATGTTGACCAACGTGAACTCCTTGCCGGTCGCCGGCAGGTCGCCCATCGGCCCTGTCTGGACCCCGCTCATCGTGGAGACGTAGGCGACCCGATCGCCGTCGGCGATCATCTGACTCAAGGTGTCGGTGCAATCCGGAACCGCGGCCACGAACTCCTCGAGAAAGGCGAAGAACTCATCGGTCCCTTGGAGCTCCTGCAGCCCCGGCGGCATCGCCTGGCAGTGGCGGACGTAGTTCGGCCCGATCGCCGCCTTGAAGCTCTCGAAATCACCCTTCGCCAGCGCCGCGTGCGTGTTGCGGACGATGGCCTTGTTCTCTTCCTCGGTGCGGCTGGGTAGACGCATTGCGGTGCCTCCTTCTCATGCTTCGGCAATCGCTCGTTCGATCTCGTGGCTCCAGCCTACCAGCAACCATTCGACCGGCTGACTCTGCAGTCCGCTCGGCGCCGGCGAACCTGCCGAACGAATCCAGCAGGTCCGAGAGCTCACGCTCCGAGTGACGGAGGGCCGGATGCTCGAGAACACGGCCGCGCATGAGGGCTACAATCTGGACCGGTCTCTCCCCGGTCCGCTACCTCTCGCCGAGGACACGGCCCACGGGCGGCAGTAGAGGACCTGGAATCGCGAGATGACAAATCCCCACCACTCTGTCTACGTCGTCGAGCTCGACCCGGCCGTTCGCGAGAGGGCGCGACTGCAGCGGCTCAACCCGGACGCGGACCCCGAGAAGCCGTGTGTCTATGTGGGAATGACGGGGCTCGACCCCGAGGAACGCTTCGAGAACCACAGGGCAGGCTACAGGGCTTCCCCGGTGGTGCGGGACTTCGGCGTTCGACTCCTGCCGGAGCTCTGTGAGGGCCTGGAGAACCTGCCCTACGAGCTCGCCCTCCGGGCCGAGGCCGATCTGGCGGCCTATCTCCGCCAGAACGGCTACTTCGTGGCTGGTGGGCACTGAGATGTCTCACAGGTCAATCCGCCTTCGTAGCCGCGGCATCCCGCTCCCCGAGGCGGATCGAGAGTTGTCCATGACCTCGATCGCCTGGGCCGAGCTCCTCTGCGGCCCGCTCGGCAGCTGAGCCAACACGGGCGGGGGCAAGCCCCGCCCCTACGTCCCCACACTGCCCGAGATTGCTCGGGCCAAAGCCTTCCTCGACTTTCCCATCACGAGCAGAGACCATGCCAGCTGGTCGAGGGAGGCCTGCCCTCTTTCCATCTTCGACACCCGACCCTGACTCGTGTTGAGGATCTCTGCGGCCTTCTCCTGCGAGAGCTTCTTGCTGCGGCGGAGCGCCTTGAGCTCCTCACCGAGCTGAATCTTCATGTCGATGATGGCAACTTCCTCAGGAGACAGCTCGAGCCATTCTTCGACGGTGGTGACCCGACCGCCCATCTTCTCGATTCGTTTCCTCTTCCTAGCATCAAGGCGCATCGTCAACTACCTCTGCCTTCACCCTGTGTCGTAACGTGACAGCAGTCGTTTGGCCTGCTGGAGCAATCGACTCGGGGTCTTGTTTGTCTTCTTGCTGAATACGGCTGCGACAAGAATCGCATTTGCATCGATCCTGTAGATCACTCGCCAGGTCCTGTTTTCATCATTGACTCGCAATTCGTGGCAGCGACGACCGACCGCTGGCATCGGCCGCGAGCCCGGCATCTCCAAAGGGATGCCCAGCTGCAGCTTGCGAATCAGGAAGCCGATCTCTCGACGCGCTGGCATAGAGAGCGGAGGCGTTTTGATCTCTCCACTCAGAATGACGAGGGCCTTTTCGACTCCCACTACTCTCGGCCTCCATAATTATGCCCTATTCGGCATGATCCATCAAGCCCGAATGGGCATATTCGTTCAAGTCAGGACTCTCCTTCAGAGCACTCCACTCAACTGCTTGGTCGGGCAGAACCTACAAGGTGTTACAGAGGAGATGAGCCGACCTGACAGGGGGATCACGCCAGAACCCACTGACGTACCTTGACACTCCCCCAGCTACAATAGACACAGCATCAGGAGTGGCCTGGCACCCGAGCCGGGCCCGCCAACCTGGGACGGACACCCAAGGTGGCTCTCGGTAGCACGGGGATGCGGTCACCCGAGAGGGTGACAACGAAGTGTCCAGCGACGACCCGTTCTCCTGATGCAGGATGAACGGGTTTTCTCATCTGCGGCCCTTCCCTCCCCTGCTCGAAGGCCTCACCGGCGGAGTCCTCCCGAAACCGAGTAGTAGGAGGAGGTCATCATGACGACTGACGACAGTGGCAAGTCCAACAAGGAAGCAAGGATCCAGGAGCTCATGGAAGTGAAGGCCAGCGGCGTGCCTGCCGGCGTCTGTGGGCGAGAGTGGTGCGAAGTTTGCGGCAAGGACGGGAGCTTCAGCGGGTTCGTTGGTGCCTTGTGGGCCCATACCGCTGGTGGCCACTTCATTTGCTGGAGTTGCCGTCAGGAACGGGAGCACTCCCTTCGCGAGGGAGGCACACCGCCGTCTCTGGGCAAGCTGATCCTCGAGCGCGGGTACCGCTACTGCGAGGGTTGCGGTCGGAAGGTGATCCTTCCGAAGAGCACCATGGAGGAAGCCTTGAAGCTACCGCTCACCTGCCCGGCCTGCCACGGGCTCGACCGAGGCGCAGCAGCCCGAAGGCGCTATCTCGAGCACGAGGCGACCAAGAAGGGCGGATTGGAGAGAGCCGCTGCTCGGATCCATTGGGCCAAGGCAGGCATAGAGGAGATGCTCGGGGACGAGGACTGAGAGGCAAATCAGGGCGAGACGACTGCGAGATGCGGGCGGGAGCAAGCCCCGCCCCTACATTCCCCCACCCACCCCGGCCGGCAGGGGCGCCGGCCGCTTCAATCACTGCCCTAGTCCGGCAGCTTTCCCTCGGCCAGGCGGACCTCGTAGGTGTTCTCCTTCTTGCACCGGTTGACGATTTCGGTCTCCTCGACCGGCGCCCCCATCGTCCAGTAGGTGAGACCATCTTCGTCGAAGTAGGTGATCTTGCGTCGGTAGAAGTGGCCTTCATACCCGTTGGCACGGATGTGCTGGACGAGCTGGACGAAAAGGTCCTCGTCGACCCGCTCTCGCACGATGTACTCGTGGGGCCACACAGGCATCGTCTTGGCGTAAGTCCACGTTTCCCGGCTTACGAAGTCACGCAGTTCTTGTGGGAAGGACATCGAGCACCTCCTTGCTGGAAGCCTCTACTAGATCACTGTCAGCCCCTGACAGCACCTCGCGTCACACTGTCTTTGGAAAGAGTCCCCAACGACAGATAAGGAGGTGGCGATGCGATACCGGGTCGAGATCGACCGGAAGCCGAGGGCGGAGTTCGCCGGGTGGGTGGATGCGCTTCGATTCGCCAAGGCTGCCGCGGCCAACGATGAAGAGAAGACCGTTCAGGTGATCGAGACGGGGGATCCGCAGGAGCTGATCCTGAGCATGCGGCACGGGTACCTGGCCATCAGTGGGGCCTACTCGTACACCTTACCCGAGGAGCGAGCTGCAGCTCGAGAAGAGGCAAAACGCCAGAGGGCGAGGCGCAAGGTCGACAAACCGATCGACACGCCGGCCACCGGGCCGGTCTACTACGTAAAGGAAGACGACATCCTCTATCGCGTCCGGGAAGGCAAGAGCGGCGACTTGCCCGACGAGGTCCTCTGGCATGCCGGGTGGAGGCCCATTCTGGGTTGCCTCACGGTGTCACCGGACGAGATTCCCGGAGGGGGCAGGCCGGGAGGCCCCAACAACCAGGCCGACCCTCTGCTGATGACGAAGCTCTCGGTGGTCACGAAAGCGGAGGCTCAGGAGATCGCCCGCAAGCGTGGCTTGCCAACAGAGGGCTGGGACCCGGAGCCACCTGATGTCGGAACCCGAGAGTTGATCGAGCTGAACGATGAAGAGCACGAGCTGATCCTCGACAACCCCGAAGCCGACGCCTACATCGCCGAACAGGCAGTGCGGCGGGCGGTCGCCAGTGGCATGGACCCGGAAATGGCCGAGAGGTTGTACCGGTCTCGCGGTCGAGACTCCTCTCGACGCAGGACCGGACACGAAGACTAGAAGTAATCACTCCGGCCCAACTAGGGCAGTGCGAATCGGCGTAAGTTCCATCGATTCATGCACATGAGGCTATTGATCGGCACAGGTCCGGACGCACCCGCACGCCCCGGCCGGCAGGGGCGCCGACCGCTTCAAGGGACGAGTTGCCGACTGGCTACGGCCCCAAAGTGATCGCATACCTCTGGACGATTTCCTCGAGGTAGACCTGGCCCAAGCCCTGGTCGAGCCTGTTGTCTCCAAGAGCCAGCTGACCACCGGGATCGACGACCTCTTCGAAAGGCGAGCCCTCTGGCCCCATCCGGTCCTCGAAGAAGATGTAGTCGAGACTTCTGGGCTCCCTGCGAGAACGCCAAACCAGCCCCTCGCACCAAGGGGCCCAGCGCCGAATGGCCTGAGCCCACACTCGCGTAGCTTGGTACTGATTCGACTCGCAGGTCACCAACCAGATGTCCTGGCCCACCTGAGCGAGATCCTCTCCATCGACCAGCCTCACGAGATGCAGATCGCGAGTGCTCCTGATCCGACTGAGGCACTTATTTCTGATTCGCGCCCGTCCGAGAATCCTGGGCTGCGTGTCAAACGGAACGTCTCGAAGCAGAGCCTCTGCGACTGCAGCTGCATCCTCTTCGGCTGCGTACAGGAAAGGGTATGGGTCGTCTGAAGTGCCATCGAAGCGGCCGCCTTTGAATGGGGACCTCGCCAGTCTTGGGTTGAAGGACGTCGCCGCGAACTCCGAGCTGTGCACGCGGCTGACCGTCAGGCCCGTTGGAAGTACAGACTCTCGCGGTTCTCCACTGCAGTGATCCGGGGGCGGGTAGTTCGGCACCCGTCAACCAATCTCTTCGATGACTGCTTCCGCGGCTGCCACGAGGCGGGCTGCTTTCTCGGTTCCAACGAGCTCGAGTGGGCGGGCCTGCAATCTCGAGTTCTCGGATACCCACCAGGATGCGGTACCCCACGGATCTTCCGTCGCGCCCAGAAGCCTGTTGACTTCCGCGACCTCGGGGTAGACCTGCCGGCGCCCTTCGTCGATCTGAAAGGCCGGGTACAGATAGCCGCGATCCCTGGGCAGCCCAAGGAGCTCCGAGCGCTTCCGCAACGTGCGGGCCTTTTCTCTGTTCGAGGATCGAGCCCCAAGGCTCTCGGCGACCTTCCCCGCGTCGAGCATTTGTTCCTGCCAGATGGTCGCAACGGCTTCACTCGCGATCCTCACCCCCAACTCCTCTCGGGGGTCGGAGCTCGAAACGACGTCTCGCGGGGCGCCCGCCAGTTTCTCGATGATTTCCATTCGGTTGGCTTCCCAGCACAGCAACACTCTCAAATGGGGAGACTTCCCTTTCAGGCCAGGATGCTGCGACGCTACCTCAGCCGCCAGATCCAGCAACTCCTCTTGATCGAAATGACGGGAAGCACTGGCAAGATCTTGCAAGAGTCTGAGCCGCTGCTCCTTCGCCTCGGGCAGGCGCTTCTCTGTAGTGTCTTTACGGCGCTTGACTTTCATGACGCTTCTGACGCTAACATATAGCGTCAGTAGCGTCAATTCTTCAACTGTCAGCAGTTGAGACGGAGCACCAGACGAGACCGCTGAACTTCAAATGTGTGCACCCGCCTGGTAGCCGGCCAGGATCTCAACGACCGGCTCGAGCTCGGCCCGGAGCATCAGATCGATGGGGCGCCGACCTCGGAGCAGAGGAACACTTCGATACAGCCATGTTTGTCGGTCCTCCTGAGTGGCGAAGACCTCCTCCAGGAGCTGGAGGATCTCCCTCAGTGTGTCGAAACGCACTCGCACCTCAGGCGTCGGAACGGTCTGACACTTGCGGTACCTGTAGACCGTTCGACGATCGACCTGGAGGGCTTCGGCCAGCTGCTCGAAGTTCAACTCGAGAACTGCAACAGCAGCATCCACGGTTTCCTGGGCCGCTTGCCGTTCGAGCTTGCGTACGGCTGCGCTTTGCATGGCATCTCCTACGCTTGTCCCAAATAATGTCCTACTTAAAGTCTTATTTATTGTCCCATCCCTGGATATAGAAGGCAAGCCACGCCCCTACAGACGGATTCTGACCAGTCGATCTTGAGCTACCGCAGCATCAGGAGTGGCCCAGCGAGGGCAGTGCGAATCGGCGTAAGTTCCATAGAATCATGCACATGAGGCTATTGGTCGACACAGGTCCGGCGATCGGCCGGCAGGGGTGCCGGGCGCTTCAAATGTGCTGGCGGGACGCTTCAGGCGGAACCCGAGGCACCAGCTGACACGGGGCTCTCGAGCAATCCCGTTGAGTCCAGACTCGCTTCGAGCACCTTTACGATCACGCGATTGAGGCTGACCTGCTCGGCCGCCGCGAGATTGTGCAAGGCCCGGTGGAGATCCGGCGGCATTCTGACAACGAGCCGGCCCGAGAAGGGCTTGTCGGGGGATCGACCAGTCTCCTGGCAGAGCTCGAGATAGTCGTCGATCGATTCGCGAAAGGCCTGCTTGATCTCTCGAGCTGAGCGCCCCTGGAAGGTCACGACATCCCTGAGCCCGCTGACCTCACCGTGGAAGATCTCCTCGTCCGCGTCGAACTTCACCGTGCCAGAGTATCCCTGATAAGAGAGCATGCTAGTCCTCCTGAGGTTCGATGCCAGCCGTGGTCAGAAACCGCTCCATCGACCCGAGTGATCCCTTGTCCATCTCCTTGCGCGGGTGCGGCCTGTGAAACACTGCTCTCACTCCGTTTAGAACAACGCGAACCCGGGAGCCTCGGCCTTTGCTGACTCCCGCTCCCAGGGCCTCGAGCAGTGCCATCACCTGTCTCCATTCGACATCAGACCGGCGCGGGGCTTCGAAAATGCGTTCCAGTGTCCTGCGATGGCGCCGGCTCAGACTCATCTCTATGATATCACTAATTGATACTAGATCAATTCGACCATCAAGCTGAGACAAGAGGATGACGGGGAGCTTGCATGTCTTGAGCTCTAGACGTAGAGCCGCGCGCAAATCTCACGGTTGGGAGGGTCTAGGAGGGGCAAGCCCCGCCCCTCCGCTGCCACCCACCCGGCTCCAGAATCGGCTGGCACCTTTTCGGCACCTTTTCGGGCACAGCTCCAGAATCGGCTGGCACCTTTTCGGGCACAGGTCCGGACACGCCCGTACGCCCCGGCCGGCAGGGGCGCCAGCCGCTTCAAAGGTCGAGGCGGTTCTGGGCTCCCGCCGAGGCAGCGATGCCGACGTTTCCGCGGAAACGTCTCCGAGCGACTCTCAGGGCTAAGGGATTGATTCAGGCAGTTAGGTCAGTCCTTAAACCGTTTTCTGGACATCTGCTCCTAGCAGGAGTAGCGTCTTCTTACCTCGACAAAGGTACGCCAGTCGAAAGGCTGAGCACACAAAGCCACGGGTCCTCGCCTCCTTACCTGTGGATCCCAGGGCCGCCGGGCTGCCGAAGGGAATCGATCCGGGAGCGCCCGGTCGCGTGGGCTGCTGCGTGTCCTGGGTATAGCGGCGGGTGAAGTAGTTCTGCGCCAAAGGAGGTTTGGAAGATGAAGAAGACAGCTGCAGTTCTTGTCGTATTGCTGAGTTGCTGGTTTTTGGCAGATGTAGCCTTCTCGAAGTGCATTCCCGGAAAAACCAAGTCCGCAGTGATAGAGATGGTCGTTACGGACAACAGCTTCTCCTACAAGGGAAAGGAAGACGACGCGGTACCCTGTATCTTTCGCCAGAAAGAGATTGCGGTAAGAGTCACATTCGACAACACTAGGCACAAATCAATCGTAATGAGGGACTTCTATGCACAGGCGTTCTTCAACATCGGCAACGGCTGGCGAAGAGACGACGAAGAAGACCTTTCGAACCCGCTAAAGATGACCGTGGATGGGGCTAAAAATGGAACAGAAGTTGAATTCCGGAATCCGAACAGCAGCGGTCCGGTCGAGAAAACCATAATGTTGCAAGTTAACAAGGGGCCCGGCGCAGCGCATGGGCCCAATCGGCTCATCACATTCACTCTGGTGTTCAAGAATGACATAGGGGAAGAGGTCATGATCTTCGACCCCCCCTGGGGTGAACGGCCCTAGGGTGTCGGGCTAGGGAACGACAGGGGCTTCGATCAGGGCCCGAAACTCGGGGTCTTCCCGGAAGGCTCTGAAGGCCAGATCCGACTCGACTTCTTGACGTGGGTAGCCGGCCTCGACAGCTTGCTGCAGGTAGTCGAACGCCTGCTGCCGATCGCCAGCGAGAGCGTGCACCTGGGCGGCATTGAACACCGGACTGCTGCGGTCGGGAGCGATCTCCAGGAGCTCGGTGATATTGGCTTCAGCTTCGTCGTAGCGGCCGAGCATGGCTAGGCAGACCGCCCTCCACCCCAGATACTGGGAGCGTGGGGCCCCGGCAGCGAGGCTCGCATCGTAGGCTGCCACGGCTTTCTCGTACCAATGCCTGGCCGCTTTGGCGTCCTCCGCCTTCGCATAAGCCTCTGCCATTGCGTGCAAGGTGAACGGCTGATCGGGTGCGATCTCGAGGGCTTTCTCGTAGGTATCGATGGCATCCTCGTAACGACCCAGGCTGACGTAGCAGTTCGCCAGATTGAGGGCAGCGATCTCGTCGTCGTGGACCTGCATCAGACGCTTGAACATGGGCACGGCATCGAGACAGCGGCCCTGCATCGCGTAGATCATTCCGAGATTGTTGAGCGCATTGGGCAGATCGGGGACATAGCGCAGGACGTCTTCGTACTCGGCCGCGGCGTCGTTGGCGCGGCCGATATGCCGCAGCGTCCGAGCCAGGGTCAGGCGGGCGCGCATGTCGGTGCCGGCAAGCTCGACCCCCTTGCGCAGCTCCACCAACCCCTCGTCGACCCGGTCCTGCAGCAAGAGAGCCTCGCCCCGCAGGGTGTAGCCGCGATAGTCTTCAGGGTCCGCCTTCAACACTTCTCCTGCCGCGTGCTCTGCTGCCTGGCTTTCACCCTCCAGCAGTGAGAGTTGTCCCAACGCGAACCACGCGTCTGGGAGCTGCGAACCGCTTTCCAGCGCGCTCTGCGCGAGTTGCTGGATTTCAGTGATCCGCTCCTCCTCTGAGTACTGGATCTGGATTCGGGCCAATAGAGCGGCCAAGCGGGCCTCGATGTACGGATTGTCCGGTTCGAGCTGAAGGGCTCGGCGATAGCGATCCTCCGCGTTGTCCAGGTTCTCTCTGAGGTCACCGCGGAGCTCGAAAAGGTGCCCCTGGTCGAGAAGCTTCTGCGCCGCGCCGCCGACCTGAGGAGTCTCGATTGTGAGCTGTGAAGGGACTGATCGATCTTTGGTGCCTAGCCAGACCAGAGTCGCGAGGATGCCGACGATCAAGAGGACGGTCCCGACCCACCAGATCGCTCTCCCGGACAGTCTCTTTCCTGGGGTCCTCGGAACGGTACTGGCTTCCCTCTCTCCTGTGGTTACCTCGTCTCGCAACCTCACCAGGTCGTTGCGGATGTCTTTGGCCGACTGATATCTCTGCTCGGGATCCTTTTCGAGACAGGCAGCGACGATGCGGCCAACATGATGAGGCATCTCCCTGCGCAGAGCGTCGACTGTCGTCGGGGTGTCGCGCAAGATCGAGGATTGCACCTCCACCGAACTGGAGCCGTTGAACGGCAGGTCACCGGTCGCGAGCTGGTACAACACGATCCCGAACGAGAAGATGTCGGAGCGTGCATCGATCTTCCGCCCCTTGAGCTGCTCCGGCGACATGTAGGGGACGGTGCCGAGCACGCGCCCTTCCCCAGTCAGGATTTCCGTGGGACCATGGGTGTCGACATCTTGCACGCCGCCCGGCTGGATCTTGGCGAGGCCGAAGTCGAGAACCTTGACCGTGTCGCTGTCGGTGACGAAGACGTTGCTGGGTTTCAGGTCGCGATGAATCACACCTTGGTCGTGCGCTGCGGCAAGGGCGTCGGCCAATGGAACGGTGATGTCGAAGAACTTCTCGACGTCGACACCGCCCTTCGGTATCAAGTTCCGCAGGGTCCGACCGCGGAGCAGCTCCATGGTGAGGAAGTGGACGCCGTCGGAATGCTCGACCGAGTAGATGGTGACGATGCTGGGATGACTCAACGAGGCGAGGGTCTTGGCCTCACGGCGGAAACGAGTCAAGCGCTCCCGGTTGTCCGCCATCTCCTTCGGTAGCACCTTCAGGGCTACCCGCCGCTCGAGCTCGAGGTCGGTCGCCGCATAGACCTCTCCCATGCCGCCCGCACCGAGCTTCTCCAGAATCTTGTAGTGGCCTATCGTCTGGCCGATCATGACTGACTGCCCGCGATAGTAGTAAGGATAGCGGATGCGCCGGCCAGAAGGCGATCTATCGAGGCCGGCACAAGTCCGGACACACCCGCACACTCCGGCCGGCAGGGGCGCCAGCCGCTGCAACGGGTCGAGAACACACTTCTGAGGTGAGATTCCAGTCCGCGTTGTCGTCTACAAGGGGTGATGCCCAAGATGGGATGTGTGTCTACTTGACGAGTTGGAAAAGTATGGCCATACTTTCGAATATGGCTGGCGAGAAGATCAAGGCAACCTACTCCCTCGATGTCGAGACGGTCAGGGACCTGGAGCGGATGGCGAGACGACTGAAGATCTCCAAGTCCGCTGCTCTGAGACAAGCCATTCGAATGGCAGTCGCCTCTGAACCCAGAGCTGGCGAGGATCAACTCTCAGCACTCGACGAGCTGCAGCAGTCGCTCGATCTCGCCCCCGAGGATCTGCGGGACTGGGAAGAGAAGAACCGGGAGTTGCGACGGAGCTCTTCGCGGCTGTAGCCGATGAGTCAGACTCCTGTCCACCTCGATACGAGCTTTCTCATCCGAGCTCTCCAGCCTGGCACAACGGAAGATCGGATGCTGCGAGCGCTCCTCGAGGCCAGTCGAGAATTAGCGATGAGCTCGATCGCCTGGGCCGAGTTCCTCTGCGGCCCGCTCGACAGTTGTCAGCTCGACATCGCCCGCCGCATCACCCCCGAGCTCATCCCCTTCACCGGCAAGGACGCCTCCCTGGCTGCGGAGCTCTTCAATGAGTCCGGTCGCCACCGGAGCTCACTGACCGACTGCATGATCGCGGCCACGGCCCTACGCTGCAATGCCCGGCTCGCCACCGCCAACCAGACAGACTTCAGACGCTTGCGCGTTGCGTTGGTCGAGTAGCGATACTGGGAAGAACAAGGTCCAGATGGTCGAAGGTCCAAGGTCGGCGAAGGGCCGGCCGCTTCAACAGGACGCACAGAGCGGGAGGCCGCGAGGCTCCCTCCTACTTCCCTGCTGTAGTCAGGTCAGTCTGGCTGAAGTCGTTGCCGACGAAGAGGAGTGACTGGCCGGCCAGCTTGGCGGTGGCATAGGTGAGACAGTCACCAAAATTGAGCCCGGCCGGATGACGGCCACGGCCAAACCGCAGGAAGGCTTCTCGAGCCTCCCGGCCATGCGCTGCGGTGAATGGCAGGACGACGAGATCGAGGTCTTCCAGGAGGCGCGAGAGGATCGCTCGGGAGGCTTCTCCGAGCTTGGCGCCGAGGACGATCCCGGTCTCGGCCAACGTGGGAGCTCCAATGGCAGCGACCTCGGCTTCAGCCAGGGAATCGAGGATCTGCTCGGCTTCCGGCTCGCGGAAGACCAGCGCGATCAAAGCAGAGCTGTCGAGGATCATGTGCCGTCCTCGCCGATTCCGAGGATCTGTTCGCGCTCGCGCTTGGACGGGCCCTTGCCGATCAGGTCACTGGGAATCTGGGGCCAAATCTCTTCCTCGAACAGGCGCTGCAGGATCTCCCGCCTGGCTTCCGTCTTGTAACCCGAGGAATCTGCTCGTCCCTCGTACTCGACCACACTCTCGCGCACCTCGCTGACCTGGGATCGACACGCGCCGCTCGAGATTCGCTCGGTGTCGTCGTCCATCGTCTCGAGTGGCACCAGGCGGGCGACTGGCCGACCGTGCCGGGTCAGAACGACGGTCTCCCCCTTCTCGACACTTCGAACGCACTCGGCGAAGTGAGCCTTGGCATCGCCGATGCTGCGACTCTCTGAATTTCGGTCGTTCATGAGACCAGTGTGACCTAAAGAGTCATACAGGTCAATTTAGTCACATGTGAGGCCGAGGCGTTTCCGCGGAAACGCCTGAAGGCGGGGGCAAGCCCCGCCTCTACATCCCCGGCCGGCAGAGGCACCAGCCGCTTCAACCGTTCTCCTCAGTCGCCAAGCACGGCGACGATCCGCAAGGGACCGCCGCTGCCGCCCTTGATCTTCATGGGCAGTGCGATGACCGTGAAACCGGAGAGGGGTAGCTGATCGAGGTTGGCGACGTTTTCGAAGCCCGGGATGTTGTCGGCGAACAGGGTGACGTGGGTCTGGAAGAGTGTGGACTGCCCGAAGTCCAGGCTGGGGGTGTCGATGCCGATGGCTTTGACATTGCGCTCGGCAACGAGCCATCGTGCCGCCGCGGGATCGATGCCCGGGAAGTGCAGCTTGGCCACCGCCTGCGGCCCTCGCTCTGCGGTACCCATGTACTTTTCACGGTCCGGCCAGTAGCGGCCGAAGCCCGTCCGGATGAGGACGATCTTGTCGTCGAGAGCGAGGCCGGCCGCCTTCTCCGCAGCCATGAAGTCGTCCGCGGTCACCTGGTAATCGCGGTCACGGGAGCAATGCTCGGTGACATCGACGATGATGGCGGGGCCGATCAGGCGCTCCAGCGGGATCTCATCGGCCGCTTGCTTGCCTTCCGAGAAGTGGACCGGCGCATCGAGATGAGTACCACCATGCTCGGCCAGCGAGAACTGGTTGGCGGCATAGTAGAAGCCGGCCTCGGTAGTTTCGGCGCTCAAGACCTCGAGCTCGAAGCCCTCGGCGGTCGGCCAGAAGACGGTGCTTTCGTCGAAGCTGTACGTCAGATCTACATATCGGCCAGCTACGGCCTCGGGTTCCTGAGCGCTGCAGGGGAGCATCCACAGCACACAGCCTCCGAGAACCACTAGGTAGCGCTGCAAAACCTGCCAGGCGTTCGGTCTTCTTCTCTTCATGGCGAACCTTTCTCGCAAGCTTGGAAGCTACGCCTCATTGGAAGCCAAGCTCGATGTTTTCGGCACGATAGTCCTCCCCCGTGCCGCCTTCGCCGAGTCTGGCGGTGCCACTGAAGTGGGAGAGGGTGGTACGGATCCAGTGGCGTAATTCTAACCTGAGAGGACGGGCTGGACCCTTGTCGGTCGGATATCCTCTCGTCGTCACCGCCCGGGACCCGCCCATGAAAGACATCGCCCGCTTCGCTCCCCTACTTCTGCTGCTCACCGCCTGCACAACGGGTCGGGCGCGTCAGCCCGCGAGCGTGGACCTGACCGTCCTCACCTGGAACATCCTCCACGGCGCCAACGACAAGGGCCAGCTCAATCTGGAAGACAAGGGCGCCTACCTTGCCGAGCAGGGTGCGGATCTGGTCTTCCTGCAGGAAGTCGATGAGGGCTGCGAGCGCTCTGGGGGTGTCGATCAGATCTCCCTGCTGGGACGGATCACAGCGATGGATGCCGCCTTTGGATCGTTCATGCCCTACCAGGGCGGCCGCTACGGCCTGGGGACGCTCAGCTCGTTGCCGGTTAGAGAGACGCAGTCGGTCAGGCTACCCGAGGGCGACGAACCGAGAGTGGCCCTACTCAGCGAGGTCGAGGTACTCGGGCGGCCGCTGCTCGCGGTCAACCTCCACCTGAACTGGACGAAGGACGACACCTTCCGCTACGCGCAGGCCCGCGCCCTGCTGGCCGAGCTCGAGACTCTCGATCTGCCGATGATCGTGGCCGGCGACTTCAACGACACTCCTGAAAGCCGCACCATGCAAGCGTTCTTCGCCGCCGGTTTCGAGCCGGTCGAGGCACCGGGGCCGAGCTGGAATGCCCGAACGCCGAGCGTCGACATCGATCACATTCTGGTGCGCACCGGTCGGGGCCTCGAGCTCATGCCCCTCGGAGGCGAGGTGCTGGCGGAACGCGACCTTTCCGACCATCGGCCCGTCCGAGGCAGGATCCGGGTGCGGACCAGCGCCCCGTGACCTCTGCCTTACTCGGCGATCATGGTGAGGACTTCCGCCGGCGAGAGCGCACTTGCATTCGCGATGAGCCCGTCCAGCTCGCCCTTCGGGATCGACGCCTTGAGCGCCTCGATCCGGCCAACGACGTCCGGAGCCATCGGATGGTCGACCACGAGCCCGTCGCTCTTCGACAACGTGTGCGCTGCCGCCGCGATCGTCACGGCGCGCTCCGAGCGGCCTTCAGCTGCCTCGACTGCCGCCAGCCCCAACAGCGCCAGGCCGGTACCCCGCGGACTGCCGACCACCTCGTAGGCATGCACGGCGCGGCGGAACGAGTCCTTCGCGCCGCCCGCATCCTCGGCAGCGAGTGCGGTCCAGCCCATCTCACAGTGCACACGCGCGATCTCGGGGTGGTCGCCGACCCTCTCGAACAAGTCGAGCGCGTCGCGATACAGCGTCAGCGCGCGCTCCTGGTCGCCCTTGGCGGAGGTCATCTGTGCCAGGAAGCTGAGCGCCACACCACCACCCTCGCAATCGTCGAGGCGCTCCTGGATCCGCCGCGCTCGCTCGACGAGGGCTATGCCGGCATCGGTGTCGCCGGTCGCGAACGCGAGCATGCCCTCGAGGGTCATCGAGAGCGCATGCATGAAGTCGCTCACGCCACCGGCGCTGCGGGTGATGGCCTCTTCGATCGCCGGGCGCGCTTCCTCCATGCGCCCACCGCCCAGGTGGCAGTACCCGACTCCCATGCTTCCCTCGGCGGCGATCTCCTCATCGCCGATCGCCAGGCCGTCCTCGTAGCCGCCCCTCCATTCGCCGAGCGAACGCTCCCACTCACCCGTGACCGTGGAAACCATCCCGGCCGCCAGCTGTGCGAGGGCGCGTCCACGGCTGGGGGGAGAATCAGCAGCGAGAGCGAGCAGCTCGTCGAGCAGGACGCGTGCCGTGAAGTGTTGACCAGCGATATGCCAAGGCCAGTTCAGGTGACCGCAGAGCTGCAGCCCTCGCTCGAGCGCCGCCGCGTCCCCCTGGCGAGCTAGAGCGGTGAGCCAGTGAATGGCTGCCAGCGTGTTGGCATGGTCGCCTCGAGCGCGCATCATGGCCTCGCATTGCCCCGTCCCACGCATCTCCGCTGCAACCTGCGCGGCAAAGCCCAGGTAGTAGTCGGCATGCGCATCCCGGGCGGCCTCCAGCTCGCCACCGGCATGCAGTTGCTCGGTGGCAAAGGCACGGATCGTCTCGAGCAGGGCATACCGTCCGCCCGAATCCACCACGCGCACGAGACCCTTCTCTACGAGCGAGTCCAGCTCGTCGAGGGCGCGATGGCGATCTTCCTCGCCGTAGCACACCTGCTCCATCGCCTCGAGTGTCCAGCCCTCGTGGAAGACGGAGGTGTGGCGCAGCAGTCGCTGCTCCTGGGCATCGAGGAGCGAGTAGCTCCAGCTGATCGTCGCGCGAAGCGTACGCTGGCGCAGCGGCAGGTCGCGATCGCCGGAAGTCAGCAGGTCGAGGGCATGGTCGAGTCGTTGCAGCAGCGCGTTGGGCTCGAGGATGCGCAGGCGCGCCGCGGCGAGCTCGAGCGCCAGCGGCAGACCATCGAGACGGCGACAGATCGCGACGATTGGGGCCGCGTTCGAGGTGGTAAGCGCGAAGCCGGGCTTCACCTTCTCGGCGCGCTGGAGCAGCAGCGCGACCGAGGGGGTTCGAGCCAGCTCGTCCAGCGACGTCGCGTCCGCGGCGGGCAAAGCGAGCGGCGGCAGAGCAAACTCCGATTCCGCGCCGATCTTGAGCGGCGCTCGGCTCGTGGCGATGACTTGCAGTGCGGGGCAGCGGGCGACGAGCGCAGCGATGTCGGCGGCGGCATCGAGCACCTGTTCGAGATTGTCGAGCAGAAGCAGCACGCGGTGGTCTCCGATGACCGTGCAGAGCGCCTCCAGTGCCGTGCGGCCCTGCGCCTCGGCGATGTCGAGGGCGACGGCGACGGTCGGCAGTACCTCCACCGCCGCGGTGACGGAGGCGAGCGAGACGAAGACCGCTCCGCCAGGGTACTCGGGCAACAGGCGACGAAAGAGCTCGATCGAGAATCGCGTCTTGCCGGTTCCGCCATAGCCGGTGACGGTGAGCACACGCGCACCACCACGCAGAAGGTCGGCGGCGGCCTCGAGAGACTCCTCGCGGCCGAGCAGGGGCGTGACGGGAGTCGGCGGCGCCTTCACGGCCGCACCGCCCTCCCGAGCTTGCCGCATATGCCGCAGCGCTTCGCCCAGCTCGAGGGCCGTCTGGAAGCGAGCGCTCGGCTTTTTCTCGAGGCAGCGCGCGACGATGCGGTCGAGGTCGGCGGGCACGTCGGCTCGCACCGCAGACAGTGTCGCCGGCGCATCGCGCAGGATCGCGGTGCTGATCACACCCAACGTAGACCCTTCGAACGGCCGCCGCCCCGTGGCCAGCTCGTAGAGCAGGATGCCTAGGGCGAACACGTCCGTCCGGCTGTCGACGGCCTCACCGCGCACCTGCTCCGGCGCCATGTAGGGCACCGTGCCCACGACCTGACCCGCGGCCGAGAGCGGTGAGGCGAGGGTCGCCGCCTGGGTCACATCGAGACCGGCGTCGGGTGCCTCGAGCTTCGCGAGCCCGAAGTCGAGCACCTTGACACGCCCCTCGCGAGTCAGCATGACGTTGGCGGGCTTGAGGTCCCGGTGCACCACACCCTTCTCGTGAGCCGCCGCCAAGGCGTCGGCGATCGCGATGCCCAACTCCATCACCCGGGCGATCGGCAGCCCGTCGGGCTCCACTTGGCAGTCGAGGCTCTCGCCCTCGACCAGTTCCATGGTGAGGAACCGGATCCCCTCCTCTTCTTCGATGGAGTGCAGAACCACGATGTTCGGGTGGTTGAGCCCGGCCACCGTGCGCGCCTCGAGCTCGAAGCGTGCGAGCCGATCCGAGTCGGAAGCCAGCTCGCCGACCACCGATTCGGGCAGAACCTTGATCGCCACCTCGCGACCGAGCTTGCTGTCGGTAGCTCGATAGACCTCACCCATGCCGCCCTCGCCCAGCTTGGCGGTGATTCGGTAGTGGGAAAGCGTCTTGCCGATCAAGTCGGGGTGATTCTAACCCGCAGGATGAGCTAGCAGTATCCGAGTATCTTTCCATTGCCCAGGGTGATACTGTCCGCGCACTGTCAGCCAACTGACATTCCGGCAGCATCGCCGATGTAGACACCGTTTCGGGTGCCATCGAGAGTTGTATGCTCGCCACAACCCTAGGAGATGCAGTATGCGCAATGTAATTTTCGTACTCGTTCTATCCCTGATGATCGGTCTTCCCGTCTATGCGGACAGCCACAGTGAGGTCGCGGATGAGGTCATCGCCCTCGCCAAGGCCCAGTGGGCCGCAGGCATCGCGAAGGACACCGCCAAACAGATTTCCTTTCTCGCCGACGACTACACCGAGTTCAACGCAGGCTATCCGACCCGGCTCGACGGCAAGGAGCTCAACGCCACTCTCAGCAGAGCCGCCAATATGGGAGAAGCGAAAACTCTGGTGTCGGACATGGTGAATGCCAAGGTCCAGGTGTACGGCGACGTGGCGATCCTGACCTACAACTTCATCGGCTCGGGCATGACCGTAGACGGCGAGGTCGAGCCCAACCTGGCCAAGTCGACTCGCGTCTACGCCAAGATCGACGGCGCCTGGAAGCTGGTGCACGCCAACTTCGCCCCGGTCAACTGATCCTTCCCGCTGTCTACACCACCCACGACAAGTAGTAGGAGACCGGGCATCACAAACGGTCTTCCCCGAGTGGCCCGAGAGGGCCACTCGTTTCCTTTTTCGTTGATGACGATCGGGCGGGGGCAAGCCCCCCCCGACCCAATAGAAGCACAGTGTAGAATCCCCGCACATCTCCGTGCAGGTAGCGCGAGGGTACTTCAGGAGGTCTGATGATCGGGACGACTCTGTCTAGTTTCAATATCACCGCCAAGCTCGGCGAGGGCGGCATGGGTGAGGTCTATCGTGCCGAGGACACCAAGCTCGGCCGCGACGTGGCGATCAAGGTGTTGCCCGAGGCAGTCGCTGGCGATCCCGAGCGCCTGGCCCGCTTCGAGCGTGAGGCGAAAGTGCTGGCCGCGCTCGACCACCCGAGCATCGCGGCGATCTACGGTCTGGAGGAAGTCGACGGCCGCCAGCTGCTGATCATGCAATTGGCCGAGGGCGAAACTCTGCAGGAGCGCATCGCGAAGGGGCCCGTTCCCTTGGACCAGGCCCTGCCGATCGCGTTGCAGATTGCCGAGGCGGTGGAGGCGGCGCACGAGAAGGGGATCATCCATCGAGACTTGAAGCCGGCGAACGTGAAGGTCACCAGCGACGGACAGGTCAAGGTCCTGGACTTCGGCCTGGCCAAGGCACTGGAAGAGGAACACGAGCAGGGTGACCTCGCGAACTCCCCCACGCTGACAGCCGCAGCCACCCAGGCGGGGCTCATCATGGGTACTGCCGGTTATATGAGCCCGGAGCAGGCATCAGCGCAGATGGCGGACCGCCGCGCGGATGTCTGGTCGTTCGGCGTAGTGCTAGCCGAGATGATCTCCGGCCAGCAGCAGTTTGGCGGCGAAACGGTATCGCATGTACTCGCAGCCGTGCTGCAAAAAGATCCCGACTGGGATCAGCTGCCCGACGATCTACCCCGACCGATTACAGAGCTCCTCAAGCGCTGCATGCGCAAGGACCCCAAGCAGCGCCTACAAGCCATCGGCGATGCCCGTGTGGTCATCCAGGAGTTCATGGCCGATCCAGGCTCCTTCGATGTCGAAACGCCAGCAACCGTGGCCGCGACTCAAAAGCAGCCGCGATGGAGGACGGCTCTGCCCTGGGCGTTAGCCGTGATTGGAGCCGTCGCCGTCGCGGCCCTGGCGATGTGGCCCGAGCCTACTGCACCGATTCTCAAGGCGACGATTCCGCCGCCGGAGGATGCCGGGTTCCATTTGAACGGACTCACCGCGGGACCCGCTGTCTTTTCACCCGACGGTTCGAAGATCGCTTTCTCGGCCACGGACAGCGACGGCCTGGTGCGGCTCTATGTGCGGTCGATGGATGCCTCACAGGCGCATCTCCTGTCGGGGACGGAAGGGGCCCAGTACCCGTTCTGGTCACCGGACTCTCGCTGGGTCGGATTCTTCACTCAGGTGGACGGCACTCTCAAGAAGGTCGACTCGGCCGGTGGACCACCTATGACCCTCTGCGAGGCTGCCGATGGCAAGGGCGGAACCTGGAATCGGGAGGGCGTCATCCTCTTCACGCCGGACTCCGGGTCGCCGATCTATCGTGTCTCGGCTGCTGGGGGTGAGTCGGTGGCGGTCACCGAGATCGATGAAGAGCTCCACAATTCCCACCGCCACCCCCGATTCCTCCCGAATGGAAGCCGATTCCTGTTCATGGCCCGGGGAGACGGTGCCAAACCGAGCTCTGTCATGGCGGGCTCTCTCGACGGTGAAGAGCCGCGTCCAGTCGTGGAGTCACCAATCCAGGCAGAGTTCGCATCCGGCCACCTGCTCTTCGCGCGCGACTCGACTTTGATGGCTCGACCCTTCGATCCCGACAAGCTCGAGTTCACCGACGAAGCGATTCCCCTGGCCGAAGACGTGCTTCGCATCTCGGCAGCATCCCTGGCGGTGTTCTCCTCCTCGGAGAACGGTAATCTGCTCTATCAGACCGGCTCGGCAGTCTCCGGCACCACGATCGAATGGAGAGACCGCAACGGCCAGGTCGGGGGGAGCCTCGGCGAGCCGGCCGTCGTCCGCACGGCCATGATCTCACCCGACGACACCATGGCTGCTGTCGTCCAGGCCGAAGAAAGCGGTGCCTACGACATCTGGATGCAGGACATCGAGCGCGATCTGAGAACCCGATTCACCTTCGATCCTGGCGTCGAATTCTGGCCGGCTTGGTCGAGCGATAGCCAGTACTTGTATTTCTACTCCGATCGCGAAGGGACTGGCGACATCTACCGCAAGGCGGTCGGCGGCGTTGGAGAAGTCGAGCTCGTCTATTCCTCGGAGCGCGACAAATTTCCTTCGAGCCTCTCTCCCGATGGACGCTATCTCGCCTACTCCGTTACGAATCCAGAGACCCAACTGGACCTGTTCGTGCTACCGCTGGAAGAAGGTGGCGAGCCGGTTGTATTTCGACAGACCGAGTTCTCCGAGGGCGTTGGCATGATCTCGCCCGATGGTCGCTGGATTGCCTACGCCTCCAATGAGTCGGGAGACTGGCAAGTCTACGTATCGACCTTCCCGGAACCGGGTCGCCGCTGGCAGGTCTCGACCAACCCCGCGAGCTACGCGTTCTGGCGGGCAGATGGTCGAGAGCTCGTCTATGCAGAGCTCACCGGTAATCTGGTGTCGGTCGAGGTCGACCCGACTGGGGAGACCTTCCAGATCGGCCAGAGTCAGTCCCTCTTCTCGATCGCGCCGAGCACTGCTGGTGGAGCCTGGTTTTCACTGACCTCCGATGCCGAGCGCATCCTCGTGGTTCCAAATCAGGCTCAGCAGGGCGACAATCTTCTGAACCTGGTGATCAACTGGCCAGCCGAGCTCGAGCAGCGAAGGTAGGCACAGCGGCTACGTCCATGGGTGGTGGCAAGCATCGGCCGGGTGATTGCAGCCGCGATCGTCGGCCCTCAGTCCGCCAGATCATTTAGACTTCAGTCCATGTCCGACTACTACGAGTATGGTCCACAGGTTCAGCTCTCGGCCCCGATCGTGGTGTCGGGCTACCTGGGGGACTTCACGCGCAGTGCCACCTATCGCGCCTCCGCCCATCTCGGGCTGACCTACTACGACATCGACCGTCTCGTCGAGCACGAGGCAGCGATGGAGATTGGCCGAATCCTTCTCGAAGAAGGAGAAGCGGCCTATCGCGAGATCGAGTCGCAGTGTCTCCTACGAGTCCTTGGTCAGAAACCCGTTGGACTCATCGCGCTGGGAGACGGGGGTCTGCTGCGCTCCGAGAATCGGACTCACATCGAAGACGAAGGTCAGCTCATCGTTCTCGATCTCGAGCTGGCCAATCTATTCTGGCGCATACAGAAACTCGCACGCCGTCTCGAGTCAGCCCGCTGGCACCCACTTTTCGCAGGAGTCCCAGCCGACGTCGCCGAGATCAGACTCTACTATCAGGAGCGCAAAGTCGCCTTCGACAAGGCCCAGACGAGGATCGACGCGAACACTCTGAATACGGCCGAAGCCTGCCAGGCGCTGATGGACTGCATCGTAGCGATGGGCAGCTGACACCGCCCTCGATTTCCTGAGAGACCTAGCCCGCATTCTTCATGACGCCGCGAGCAGATTGTGGAAAGCGTCTGTCAGATCTGGTCACCCGCAGGGAGGAGCACCGGAGGCAACCTTGCAGGTTGTTGAGGAGCGACGAGCGAGGACGACCTGAGATGGCGGGCGATCTCCGCTAGATGCCGTGGGGCTCATGAAGAATGCGGGCTAGAACCCGAATTCCAGCCAGACCCTCACGGAACGGCTCTCCATCGGGTGAAGATGCACGTCCTCGACGCCGCCGACCGGTTCCGTCTGTCCCGTAGGACTGAACTCGGCTGGCAGGCGCGATGCGTAGTAGTACTGGATATCTGGATCGTCTCGGTCGAGTAGGTTGAAGCCTTCCACGACGAGCCGCAAACCGTTCTGGAAGCCATAGCCCAGCCTGCCATTGACCAGCGATGACGACTGGCCTCGCACGATTCCATCGGCGGTCAAGGGAATGTCTCCGAAGTACCTCCAGCGCAGTGTCCCGAACCAGCCGATTTCTCGCCCGAGAGCCAAGCCCAGCTGCAGAGTGCGGCCGACCGAGCCAGAGATCTCACGCTCGTCCTCCGGCACATCGGTAAACTCGGCGTCCGTCAAAGTCAAATCCAGATCGAGCGCTATCCAGGGACGGATACGGTAGAAGTTGGCGAGCTCGATACCGGTACGGCGGCTGGGAGGCCCTGCTTCGGTTGTCCCGGAATCCCCAAGGTAGACCAGCTCGGAATCGAGCTCCAGTCGAAACACCGTGAGCGTCGACTGCAGACCCTCGACCAGCGTGGTTCGGATTCCGACATCGGTGCCCTGGGCGCGCACCAACGGATCGGCGGGATCCGCCGGTTCGAGCGTTAGCGGATCGACTGTTGTCACCCAGCCCCGTGCGTCGTTGCTATGGAAGCCCTGTCCCCAGTTGAGATAGAGCTCGGTGCGCTTCCATGGACCGAAAACAAAGCTCAGCTTGGGGCTGACGATCGAGTCGTCACGCTGTCCGGAGTTCTCCTCCAACTGGGTCTCGACGTCGGCGCTGTAATAGTCGCCACGCAGCCCGGCTTTCATCTGCACCTTCTCACTCAACTGAATCTCGGCATCGCCGAAGACTCCCAGCATCAACTCCTGCACCCCATAGCTCGCAATCAACCCGCCCGGCAGCGAGACTCCACCGCTCGCCCGTCCCAGACCGTTGTCGATGTCATGGAACTGAGCTTTGGTGCCGTAGCTCAGAAGCATTGTTCGGTCACCCCATTCCAGGGCCCGGGATCGCTCGAGCTCCAGACCGTAGATCAAGCGATCATCGGTCTGCATGAACGAATCGTCGTCGACGCCGCACTCGCTGGCTGTTCCATAGTCCAGACAATAGGTGAAATTCGAGACCAGATTGAGGTCGTAGCTGATGAGATAGGCACCGAGACTGGTCAGCGTCGACGCCGCATGCCAGTGGTACTCGCCAGACAGGCTGTAGCGGCTCGAATCGCCGTTGGGAAACGGATCGACGAAACCAAAGAGCGGCACGGTCTTGCCGATGGTTCTCAATGGGATCTGATCCGAGGCCTGCCAGTCACCCTCGTATCCCATCGCAGTCACCGACCAGTGGCGGCTACCGCGGCTTTGCGAGTAGCGCAAGATCCCATTGAGTTTGGTGAAGTCATCGGGTTTTTCCCAAGGGCCATCGTAGTGATAGTAGTCGAAGGCCCCCAGCAGCTCTCCGCCCGCGGCCGGAGTCGAGCCCAGCACCAGGGCTCGCTGAAAGTCGTTGCTTCCCAAAGCCGCCCGAACCCCAGCTCTGGGCAGGATGGATCTGAGTAGGACACTGGTGGATCCAGCGGCCGAGAAATCGCCGACGTTGGCGAAATACGTCCCCTTCCGAAACTGAACGGACTCGATGACCTCCGGGATGAGAAAGTTGAGATCTGCATAGCCCTGACCATGTCCATGGGTCGGCAGATTGACCGGCATTCCGTCGACCTCGAGACTGAGATCGGTGCCGTGGTCGAGATTGAAGCCTCGCAGGAAGTACTGATTCGCCTTGCCTCCACCACTGTGCTGGGTGGCAATAACCCCGGGCACCGTCTCCACAATCTCACCGGTACGCAGAACGGGGCGCGTCTTCAGGTCCTCGTAGCCGGTGGCTCCTTCGGTCGCAGAGGTGGCCACCCCCGTCATGTTGTCGGCCCGCGCGGTGACGGTCATGTGGTCCTCGAAAACAGACTCTGCCTCCTCTTCCTGCTTCTTTTCAGGATCGTGCGGGGCAGCCATGCTGGCTGGGGCGCGATGGGTCCCAGCCACGGCAACTGTCGACACTGCTGAGACGGTCAGAAAACCCACTAGCAATAACGGGATCGAGGTCGCACTACGCGACCACCCGGATGCATAGATGAGAGGCATGTCTCCTCCTGAGGATCCTCGGTTCCATGCGTGAGTCAGCGAGCGCTTCCACGGAGGAACGCCGGCGCCAACTCGATCGATCGCTGGTTACGATGCGGCGAGGAGTAGCCGAGCCAGTGGAGGTCCCCTGGGAGAGGCCGGAGAAGACTCTCGAGTCCCTAGGGAAGTCAGCGAAATCGGCACGGGGTCCCATCTGGTCAGCGCTGGGCGCAAGACACGGATACTTGCATCCGTATGACTGAGCAAGGGAAGGGCCGCCTGTCCAAGATACAGGTCTCGATCCTCGGGCTCGGGGGAGGAACGATCTTTGCCACTGCTGCCAGACTCCGGCGCAGCATGATGATGGTGCGGTCCTGCCGCAAGATGATCGTGGGAATGGCTCACGCCGTGCGACAGGTGCCAATGCGCTTGATGATTGGCCTCGAGGCTGAGGAAGCCGAGTCCGACGAGTAGCCCTAGAAAACACAGGGCCACCCAATTGGGACTCTTTGGCTGAGGAGGTCTAGATGCCATCACTCACCTGATGGCAGTCTAAACTATCGGACACCGGGACGACCAGTCAGTCGAATTCCGGCTTGCTCCAGTTGGCCTGGCGGCTCTGAGAGCGTCCAGAAGCTGGGAGGGATCCGAGGCTCTCTAGCGCTCGCAGCGGAATTCTTGCCGCAGGTTGTTCAGGACTTCCCAGATGCTGTGGTCGTGAGGTTGGGGGGAGAGCTGGAAGATGGCCGCCACCCGACCTTGTGACGAGCACGGAACGAGGTCGACGCGAACGTTCAGTCGGATGGGCTTGCGGGTCACAAAGACGTCGTAGGTCGCAGCGGTGCCATCCCACTGGGGATGATCGGGTTTTGACGGCTCGGTCGGCTCGAGCTGCACATCGTAGTCGGGCTTACCGGGGTCGAACTCTCGAGCTTCAGCGACCGCCGTGGTCAGTCCTCGGAAGTAGTACTCCAGATCCGCTTGCAGCCGCTCGGTTTCGAATTGGGTCCCTTTGGGTACCCACCAGACAAAGGCGTAGGACCAGAAGTCGGCGCTGCCCTCCTTGAACATCCCCGGAGCGAAGCGCAGCTCCTCGAGCCCCTCGTACTCGAGCTCTGGCGCGAATTCCAAGGGAAAGGAAATCGTCTCTGTTCTCCATCCTTCCGGCGTTGGCAGGAAGAAAGGCCCTTCCACCGGGTCCTGCGCGCTACCCGGGGCGGCCGCCACCGCGCACAAGAGCAAGAGAATGAAGGAACTTCGCAGATTGTTCATCGCAACCCCCTCTGAAGAGGGACACACTATATCCCCCGATGGAAATGCCCGGCTCGCAGAGAGCCTCGGAGTCAGACTCCTTCCTGGGTAGAGCGCCTTCATTGAAGCTCGGAAATCACGAACTGCAAGATCTTCACTCCCAGATCCGTCCTTTGGAATCGACGGTGGTTGTCAAAGTGTCTCTCGACAATCTGCACATTTGTACATACAATGGATTACGAATGGGATCTAGGAAAGGCCCGCCGGAACTTCGAGAAGCACGGAGTCGATTTTGCAGATGCAGCTCTTGCGCTCGACGATGCTATGGCCCTGACGATTCGAGATCCCGATTCGGACTCTGAAGAGAGATTCATCACTCTCGGAGCGGACCCATTCGGCAGGCTGTTGGCGGTGGCATTCACCTGGCGAGAAGAGCGAGTTCGAATCATCTCAGCCAGGCAGGCTACCCGGCGAGAGCGCCGGAGCTACGAGGAGCTGTGATGCGAGAGGAATACGACTTTGAAGAGGGTCGCCGCGGTCCGGTTGAACAGAAACCACCTGGGAAGACTCGGATCACTATTCGACTCGACAGCGACCTCATCGCATGGTTCAAGACCCAGGTAGATCTAGCTGGGGGCGGGAGCTACCAGCGGTTGATCAACACTGCTCTCCGCGAGCACATTGCGAGGGCCGATGAACCGTTGGAAGAGACCCTCCGCCGAGTGCTCAGAGAGGAGCTACAACAAGTCGTCTAGAACTGCCCCAACATCGACTGACAGGTTCTGACACGGGTCGCTGGCACCATGGTTGCTAGTTTGGTTCGTGTCGACAACGAAATAGGAGGAATCTGTCATGCGAAGAGGACTGTTTACTGGATTCGCCGTCCTGTTGGTCTCCGTCTGGGGCACGGCGGGGCTCGGGGCACAGACGACCAGTACCACCGGCACCGCGCAGGAGATAGGTCCATTCACCTACTACAACTTCTTCAACAGTGACGGCACGTCGGTGACGGGCACAGCGCAGAAGTTGGGACCGTTCACCTACTACAACCTGCAGGGTAGCGACGGCACGTCGACATCCGGCAACTCGCAACAGCTAGGGCCGTTCACCCACTACAACTTCCAGTCGAGCGGCGCCGAAGTCGGGCGTTTCAAGAGCTCTTCGACGACCGGTACGTCGCAGAAGCTGGGCCCCTTTACCCACTACAACTTCACGACGAATGGCACCGAGGCGGGGCGCTTCGAGACCAAGACGACGACCGGTACCTCCCAGAAACTGGGACCGTTCACCTATCTCGATCTTCACAGCAGTGACGGCTCGAGTACCAGCGGGAGCGTCATGGAGTTGGGCACCACCAACTACTGGGATCTCGACACGACCGATCCCGTGGAAGTGGATAGCGACCCGTTCGGCTCGATCTGGGACGACGACTGACGCCGCCCCTGCAGGTCAGGGGTTCGCAGGTCCCGCCCCTACACAACAGGAGTTTGTTCATGGCAGATCAAAGGCAGGGGAGTCCCTTGCGAGATCAGGGGTTCGGTTGCCTTCTACCTTCAAGATGCCGACGGTCTTGCGAAGCGGTCCCTATCGGCTGTACTTCTTCAGCCATGATCTGGTCGAATCACCTCACATTCACATCGACCGGGACGATCAGACGGCGAAGTTCTGGCTGGCTCCTGTAAGCTTGGCGCGAAACTTGGGATTCAGCGCCGCCGAGATTCGGCGAGTCGAGCGAAGGGTTCGAGAGAATCGTCTATTCTTGCTGAGACAATGGAATGAGTTCTTCACTGCTTAGCCCTGGAGAGCGAGTGCGCGATGTCCGTTTCTCAGAGGACTCGATTCTGGTCGACCTGGAGGACGGCCGCATGATCACAGCGCCCCTGGCCTGGTACCCGCGATTGCTTGCTGCGTCCCCAAAGCAGCTCGACAACTGGGAAATCTCCGCTGGAGGATTTGGCATTCACTGGCCGGATCTCGATGAGGACCTCAGCACCCAGGGGCTGCTGCGAGGAGCACCCGCTCCGCGAAGCAACCTGCCGGTCACTAGCTGACCACCCGCACGAACGGGGGCAAGTTCCGCCCCTACAGAAAGAGACGTCCGTTCGTGGCAGATCAGGGGGGCTCAGGCCCCGGCCCTGCATCCGCGTGATGATTTGGCTAGCGGTACTTCTCGATGAGCTGTTTGTAACGGGGCAGGTCGCGGAGAGTGTCCCACTGGGGGTCGGCCTCCACCGATACCACGGAGTTGGTCGTGGGGTGCGACAGCAGAGTTTCGAGCTGGTCGAGGGCCGCGTCGTAATCGCCAGCCCAGTTGTAAATATTGGCCATCCAGTAGATGAGGAGGGGGGCGTAGACACCGTCCCTCTCGAGGGGGAGGATCTCCATCGCCAGCTCTCCTTCGCGGATGGCTTCGTCGAAGTGCCCCAGAACCGTCAGGCACAGTCCGTACCCGATGTGGGAGAAGGGATCTTCAGGTCGCTCCCTCACATAGCGCTCCATGTGGGGCAGCGCCTTCTCGGCGGCAGCCTTCGATCGAGCGAAATCTCCAGCCAGATAGTAGGTGTAGGACTCGAGGAACTCCTTGGGCTGGACCTGGATGACGTCGCCCGTGAAGAAATCGAAAGGCGCCACCGCCAGTCTCTCCGAGGCCTTGCGGTAGTCTTCCTCCTGGAGCTCCTGCATCCACCAGGCAAAAATCGCGTCCTCGCTATCCTGCACCGGCATCTGCTCGAGAATCGGCCGCGTCAGGGAAGCATCGCCCTTCCATTGCCAGAGATTCTGAGCCTTCGCGCCATAGGCGCGGTTCTGGTCTGGGAACATCGAGATCGCGCGATCGAAGATCGCATCGGCCTCTTCATATCGACGCAGCCTCTGATAGGCGTCACCCAGGTCGACCGTGAGACCGGCGTCCTGCGGGTCGAGCTCCAGCGCCTTGGCGAACTGCTCCGCCGCCGCTTCCCAGTCTCCCTGCCGCCGCAGAATGTAGCCAATGGAGGCAGTGAGCTCCTCGTCATTGGGTTTGGCCTCGAGTGCCTGGGTGAACTCCTTCAGGGCGTTGTCGTAGTCCCTGGCCCCGTAGTAGTGCACATAGCCCATCGCCATGTGCCCTTCCGGCAGATCCGGATCCAGGACCAGCGCTTGGGACGCGGATTGACGGGCGAGCTGCATCCGAGCCTCGGACAGATCGTGACCGAACCAGTAGTACCGTGCCTGGGCCTGGCTGAGCCACGCGTGTGCCTGGGCAAAGGAGGGGTCGAGCTCCGTGGCGCGCTGAAACATCTCGATGGTCAGCCGCATGTTGAGCTCGGTGAAGTCGGGATGATTGGCGTACTCCAGGCCGCGGAGATAGGCCTGGTAGGCCTCGATGTTCTCGGTGGGCCGATTCTCTACTGCCCTCTGCTCGGGCTCGAGGAGCGTGATGCCCAGCTCGCCAATCACCTGCGAGGCGATATCGGACTGCACCTCGAAGATGTCGTCGATGGTCCGATCGTAGGTGTTGGACCAGAGTTGGCTCTCGTCGGAGACCCGGATGAGCTCTGGTGTGATCCGGACGCGGCTGGTGCCGTCGGGGTTCTTGGCCCAGCGTACCGTGCCGTCGAGCAAGTAGCCGACATCGAGCTCGTCGCCGATCTGCTGGATCGTCTTGTCGGTGTCCGCGTAGCGTTGGGCACTCTTGCGTGAGATCACCTTGAGGCCACTCACCGAGCCGAGACGCCCGGTGATCTCCTCGGAGACTCCAGCAGCAAAATAGGCCTCCTCCTCCGAGCCGAGGTTCTCGAAAGGTAGGACGACGATCTTGTCGAGCTCGGTCTCGGGTGCGGCAGGCTGGCCAGCGACCTCCGTGTCGGTGGGCCGCACCTCTTCCCCACCCTTCATCATCCAGGCCAGTCCTGCAACGAGGAGCAGGGCGACGACGACCACCGCCGGGATCAACCAGGCCGGCCTCGCCTTCTGCGCGGGCTCCAGAGCCGAGACTGCCGGCATCGCTCCCGTGCTCAGCGGCACTTCACCCGAGGCGACCTCATCCTTGAGACCCGACAACTCGTTGCGAACATCCTTCGCGGACTGAAAGCGGAGCTCGGGATCCTTCTCCAGACAGTGCTTGATGATTCGCCCCAGGTGCCGGGGAACCCCTTCGCGGACGTCGGTAACGGAGTCCGGGTTGTCTTTGAGAATCGACGAAGCCAGGTCGATGGAAGACTCGCCCTTGAAGGGCCGGCTTCCCGTCGTCATCTCGAAGAGCAGGATCCCCAGAGAGAAGAGATCGGACCGGTGGTCGATCTCCCTGCCCTGGAGCTGTTCCGGGGACATGTACGGTGCCGTCCCCATGGCCACCCCTTCTTTCGTCAGGCCCTCGGTGGCCATCTCGGTGTCGCTGTCCTCGAGACTGTCCTCCCAGAGTTTGGCGAGGCCGAAATCGACGATCCGAAGGCGGCCATCCTCCCCCACCATGACGTTGGCAGGTTTGAGGTCCCGGTGCACGACGCCCTTCTCGTGCGCCGCCGCCAGCGCATCGGCGATCGGGATCGCCAGCTCGAAGAGCCGCTCGAGGTCGAAGCCGCCGTCGGGAATGAGCGCATCCAGGGACTTGCCGTCCACCAGCTCCATCGTCAGGAAGTGGTGGCCGTCGGACTCTTCCACCGAATGGAGAGTGACGATGTTGGGATGATTGAGGGAAGCGACAGCGCGAGCCTCGCGTTTGAAGCGCTCGAGACGCTCGGGGTCGGAGGCCAGGTGCTCAGGAAGAACCTTGAGAGCTACTTTGCGGCGCAGCTCGGTGTCTTCAGCCTCGAACACCTCACCCATGCCGCCCGAACCGAGCTTGCCGGTGATCCGATAGTGAGAAACCGTTGTGCCGATCATGCTTGGTTTGTACTCGAGGGATTGTACTGCATCGACTGTCGGTTGGCAGGGGCGCCGCGGGAGGGGGCAAGCCCCTCCCCTACACGAGAGAGACCCGCAATTGCGAGACAGATGTTTGGGGGCCCCTTGACGGCTCCTGCGGGCGGGGGCAAGCCCCGCCCCTACAACGTCAAGGCTTCGAAACCTGCCCCTACATCTGGGCGCGACGCGCTGGTCAGACGGTTTCGAGGTATTCGTGGACGAAGCTGAGGGAGACGGCGCCTTCGCCGACGGCTGAGGCCACACGCCGGATGACGCCTTCGCGCACATCGCCCGCTGCGAAGATGCCCGGCACGCTGGTTTCCAGCAGGAAGGGGTCGCGCCGCAGCTGCCAGTTGTTCGGCCGACGACCATCACGAATCAGATCCTGACCCGTCGGGATGAAACCGGCCTCGGTGCGCTCGACAATGCCTTCCACGATGTCGGAGTGGGGTACGGCTCCGATGAAGATGAAGATCGCGTCGGCAGGAGTCGTTTCGGTCTCGCCGGTGACGTTGTTCTTGGTCGTGATGGACTCGAGACGGTCGCTGCCGGCCACCTCAGCCACCTCGGTGTTGGTCTTCAGCGTGATGTTCTCCGTGTCGTCGATCTGGTCGATGAGGTACTGGGACATGCTCTCTTTGAGAGAGTCCGCCCGGATCAGGATCGTGACCTCGCTGGCGAACCGCGACAGGAACATCGCACCCTGACCGGCCGAGTTGGCGCCGCCGATCACGAAGACCTTCTTGTCCTTGTAGTGAACGGCCTCCGAGGTCGCCGCCCCGTAGTACACAGAGCCGCCGACGAAGGGCTCGATACCCGGCACGTCGAGCTCGCGCACCTTGACGCCGGTGGCAATCAGAAGCGCATGGCTTCGGAGCTCAGTGCCATCGCCCAGGGTCACGATTTTGTAGGGACCCTCGACTTGCACCCCGGTGACCTCCTGAGCGGTCAGGATCTCGGCCCCGAGGCGTTGCACCTGGGTTGCCGCCCGTCGCATCAGGTCCGCGCCACTGACACCCTTCGGGAAACCCAGGTAGTTCTCGATCCGCGCACTGGTCCCGGCCTGCCCTCCGGCCACATCCTTCTCGATCACGACTGTTCGCAGGCCCTCGGAGGCCCCGTAGACGCCTGCCGCCAGACCGGCAGGACCGGCACCGATGATGATCAGGTCGTAGAAGGGCTGCCCGGCCTGGGTCGTCAGACCCACTTTGTCCGCCAACGTCCGCAGGTCCGGATCGACCAGGGTGCTGCCATCCTGAAAGAACAGTACCGGCAGGCGGGTCCGCCCCTCGGCGCTCGCTTCGACCAACTCCCTGGCCTCGGAGTCACGCTCGATGTCGAGCCACTTGTAGGGGATCTGGCTGCGGGCGAGGAACTCCTTGACGTTGTGCGAGCTCGGGGACCACAGGGTGCCGGCCAGCCGGATGCCGTCGTACGGCACCGACACGCTGGCCGACCAGTCGCTCAGCAGGTCGTCGAGCACTGGGTAGAGCCGCTCCTCCGGGGGGTCCCAGGGCTTCATGAGGTAGTAGTCGAGACCGATGGCGTTGATGCTGGCGATGGCCGCATCGGTGTCGGCATAGGCGGTCAGCAAGACCCGCTTCGATTCCGGATAGAACTTGATGGCCTCGGCCAGGAACTCGATGCCACTCATCACGGGCATGCGCTGGTCGACCAGGAAGAGCGACACCGGCGTGTTGCGGCGTTTGAACTCCTGCACCGTCTCCAGCGCCTCGGCGCCCGAGCTCGCTTTCACGATCTGGTAGTCCTTCTGATAGCGCCCCTGCAGGTCGCGAGCGATGGCATTGAGCACGTGCGGCTCGTCATCGATCGTCATGACGATGGGTTTGGCCATGTTCCTCTTCTCCGTTTCGTCCGAGCTCATTCCGAGGGTTTTAGATCGATCGGCAGCCGGACGGTAAAACAGGTACTGCCCGGTTTCGACTCTACGGATATCTCGCCGAAGTGTTTCTGAACAATGAGATTGCGGCTGATGTTCAGCCCCAGACCGGTGCCATCGCCCTGGCCCTTGGTAGTGAAGAAGGGATCGAAGATCTTCGATTGGATGTCTTCGGGGATGCCGCTCCCGCTGTCCTCGATCTGGACGACCACCCAGGGATCGTCCCGTCGGGCTCTCACGACGAGCGTGCCCTCGCCCTCCATGGCATCGATGGCGTTGTCGATCAGGTTGGTCCACACCTGGTTCAGCTCGCTCGCGAAGGCCTCGATGACCGGCAGGTCCTCCTCGTACTCCCGAACCACGGTCACCCCCCGCTTCAGCTTGCTGTGGAGAATGATCAGCGTGTTGTCCAGGCCTTCGCGCAGGTCCACGGATTGGACCGGAGCCTGGTCCATGTAGGTGTAGGTCTTGAGAGCCTTGACGATCTCGGCGATGCGACCGGAGCCCAAGCTGATCTCGCCCAGTAGGCTGTAGATGGCGTACATGCAGCTCAGCCAATCGATCACCATCGAGAACTGCGCATCAGGAAACAGGTCCGTCAACGCTTCGAGATCGTCTTCTTCACTGCCTAGGCTGACGAGGGAAGGCACCAACTCTCCCGAGGTATCGATGCCCTTCTCCTCGAGCCACTCCTCGAGAGCGTTTTCTCGATCACTCCGCGTGATGGCCTTGATGTCCACCGGCTTCTCGGCGCGATCCCTGGCCACCTGATACAGCTCCACCAGCTTGCCCAGCTGCGCCTGATCGAGCTTCGACTCACCGAGCCGTAGTTGGATTCCCTGCAGCTGCGAGAAGGTCGTTTGCAGCTGGGCCGCGCCGCGTTGTGCAGCCGCGGCCGGGTTGTTGAGCTCGTGCGCCATGCCGGCGCTGAGCTTGCCGAGCGAGGCCATCTTTTCCTGCATGATGAGCTGGTTGTGCATCTGGTTGAGCTTGTTCAGGGTCTCTTCCAGCGCCTCGTTCTTCGTCTTCAGCTCTTCGGTGCGATCCCGCAGTGTCTGCTCGCTTTCGCGCAGTGCTTCCTCTGCCCTCTTGCGCTCGCCGATGTCGCGGATGATGCCGGTGTAGTAGCGCTCGTCGCGGACCGTCCAGGTCGAGAGCGACAATTCGATCGGCATCTCTTCACCGCTCTTCGTGCGAGCGGCAAGCTCGACCGTGGTGCCGATCGCGCGAGCTTCCCCGGTTGCCGCAAACCGCGCCATGCCGTTGCGGTGCGCATCATGGAACTTCTCCGGGATGATCAGCTCGAGGCGCTGGCCGACCGCCTCCTCCTCCCTGTAGCCGAGGATCTCCGTGGCCGCCTTGTTCCAGCTGATGATGTGTCCCACGTGGTCGGCCGAGATGATGGCGTCGATCGCCGACTCGGTAACCGAGCGGAATTTCTGCTCTGCCTGCTTGCGCTCGCTGATGTCACGGATGATGCCGGTGTAATAGCGCTCGTCATCCAGGAACCAGGTCGCCAGAGACAGCTCGACCGGAAACTCGGCCCCATCCTTGCGCACGGCCGCGAGCTCGACAGTCTTGCCAATGACGTGGGTCGGCCCACCCGAGCTGACTCTATGAATGCCCTTTTGATGGGCCTCTTGGTAGCGCTCAGGGATGATCAGGTCGATGGGCTGGCCGATCACCTCGGCCTCTGTGAAACCGAAGAGCACCGTCGCGGCGCTGTTCCACGACCGGATCAAGCCCTCGGCGTCGCCGGAGATGATGGCGTCGATCGCCGACTCCATGACCGAGCGGAATTTGGCCTCCGATTCGCGAAGCGCCATGCGCACCTTGGATACGGTGACCTGGCGTTCGATCCGCGCCAGGACCTCACGGGCATCGAACGGTTTGACGATCAGGTCGTCGCCCGACTCGAGCCCCTTGGCCTTGGCCTCCGCATCGTCGAGGCTGGTCATGAAGATCACCGGGATGTCGCGCGCCTGCTGGCTTGCTTTGAGCTCTTCGAGAAGCTCGAATGGATTGGTCTGTGACAGGTGGGTGTCGACCAGGACGAGGTTGGCTCTTGCCGACACGATGGCTTCGAGAGCGTGCGAGCCACTGCCCGTGCTCTCAACCACGTAGCCGTCCTTTTCCAGGAGCTCCTGGAGCGCAGCGGCGCTGGATGTGTCGTCGTCGACGATTACGACATGACCACGGTCGGACAAGAGAGACCTCCTCGAATTTCCCCTCTGGAGTGAAGATGAGATTGTAACCCGTTATGCTGTGGCCCGAAGGTTCCCAGGCACCTGGTTGAATCTGGCACTCACTTCGAAGGGAAGAGGATGATCATGAAGACCTTACGATTCGCGTTAGCAGCTCTGCTCCTGTCGAGCGGTCTGGTCTATGGAGCCACAGCACCAGAGACGGCAGCAGCCTTCTACAAACAACTGCAGGAGGGTAACTTCGAAGCTGCCGCTGCCTTCTTCGATCCGTCGGCCTTGACCGAGTTTCGCCAATCGCTGAGCATCATCGATGAGGCCCCGCCCGCCGCTCAACAACAGTTTCGCGAGGCTTTCTTTGGGGCCGGAGCGACTGCAGAGTCGATCGCGAAGATGTCGGATAGGCAATTCTTCGCATCCTTCTTGCGCTCTGCACTCGCTCAGGCCGAAGCTCTCGGCAGAGTGAACTTCGATGGCCTGGAGATTCTGGGAGAGGTGATGGAAGGCCCGGACGTGGCGCATGTCGTGACCCGCAACCAAGTCACGGTGGGTGACGTCAAAGTGGAAGGCATGGAGGTCGTCTCGTGCAAGAAGCGGGGCGACGAATGGAAGCTACTGGTCTCCACCCAAATGAAGGGCCTGGCCAACCAGATTCGCGCCGCTATCACCAGCGTCCCCCGTTGACTGCCGCTCGAAGATTGTCTCGAGGGTCTCGGCCAGCGTCGAGGCCGAGACCTCCCACTGGCAAGGCGTGCTCAGCCGTCCTCGTTCAGGTATTCCACCGCTTCGGAGATCGAATCGGAGATCGGGATCACCTTGTCGAGAAAGAGGATCTCGAAGAGATCGTGAACCCTGGGCACGAGATTCGCGAGCACCAGCTCCCCGCCCCGGTTCTTCGCGTGTTGCCAGACCACCACGACTTCTCCAACTCCATCCGAGTCGATCCGCTCGACAGAGCCCAGATCCAGAATCAAGCGACGGCGTCCCTGCTTGATTTGGTCCCGAACCAGATCTCGCAGTCCCGGATGCACTTCCCCACCGGCCTCGAGCACCTCCAACTTCGTCTCTTCACCGTCACTCGTGACGCTAAGGACCGTGATTGGCCTGCGAACCCCGACCGTGATCTTGTTGTCGGAAAAGCGAAGGATCCATGCGCTCATGACTTCGGCCTTTCTTGGAGCGTATTCGACGACTCGACAGTGCACCACTGGCAAGCTCTACCAACAAGAGACGAGTCCCTGGGAAGATGTTACATCTACTGGCCGGCGAATGCCGGACTCTTCGAAGCGGAGGTCCTCTCCAGTCGACAGACAGGTCCTATAATGAAGTCCAGCAGCAACGCGGACCGTCCCCTTCGGGAGATCTCCCATGTGCCCGAGAGCCTTGGTCGTATCGGTCGTCGCCGTCCTAGTGCTGGTGGTTCACCCGGCAGCAGTCGATTCCGCTCCACCTGACGTCGTTCCAGTTTCCGAGGAAGGGGATGTCTTCCATCTCCTGCAATCCGTGACGGTCGATGGCGGGGAGGACGGCAACGACGAAGCGCGCGGCATATCGGTGGCTTCCGACGGCACTGTGTACGCCACAGGCTACGTTACCGTCGCGGGCCAGGGTCGAAACATCTGGCTGGGCAAGTACAGCGAGGAGCTCGTCTACCAGGACAGCGTCACGGTCAACGGCGTGGCGAACGGGGACGACGAAGGCTACACGATGGCCTTCGATGGGAGCGGTAACGTCTACCTGGTGGGATACATGACCGAAGCAGGCGAGCGCCACAACATCTGGCTCGGCAAGTTCGACTCCGACCTGACGCTGCTCGACTCGATCACCGTCAACGGCACGGACAACGGCGAAGACGACGGCTACGGCATCCTCTTCGACAGCGTTAGCGGCAACCTCTACCTGGCTGGAACGCTGCGGGAAACCGGCCAGGACGCGAACATCTGGCTCGCCATCTACGGCACCGACCTCGACCTGGTGGACGACATCACGATGGATGGTCCCGCCCACGACACCGACAAGGCGCGGTTCATGGCCTTCGATGACACACGGCACCTGTTCGTGAGCGGCTCGATGACCGACGACCTGAGCCGGGACTACGCCATCTGGATCGGCAAGTTCAAGGACGACCTGACGTTCGTCGATGACATTACGGTCGACGGACCGACGCCCGATGAAGACAAGGGTTACGGCATCACCTTCGACGGGGACGACACGATCTTCGTTACTGGCACCATGATCGAGACGAACGAGAGCTACAACATCTGGATGGCGAAGTACGACACCGACCTGAACCCAATCGACGCGCTGACGATCAACGGCCCCGTCGACGGCGAAGACGTTGCCTACCTCATGACCATGGGCAGCGCTGGCCGCCTCTACCACACCGGCACCTTCACCGAGACTGTCGGCGGCACGAACATCTGGCTGGCGCGTTTCGACCCCGCGTTGAACCTGGAGGCCTGGGTCACGCTCGATGGGCCGGACAGTGGCTACGACACCGGTATCGGGGTGGCGGCTGGCAGGAACAACGATCTCTACGTGTCGGCCCTCGTCAGCCACCCAACCCGAGGCCTCGACATGTGGTTCGGCCGCTTCGATGTGTCGACGGTGTTCGCCGACGGCTTCGAAGCGGGTGACACCACTAGCTGGTCTGGCACTACCCAGTAGCAAGAACTCTGATCTGTCCCTACAAATGTAGGGGCGGCCCCTTGCGGCCGCCCGCGGGAGGGGGCAAGCCCCCTCCCCTACTCGAACACAGGTAGATGGTCAGGCCGGTCCGCAGAGGGCCACCAGCAACAGCAGGCAGCACATCGCTACGGCCGGGAGGAGCAGGCACACCACCCAGGCCCACCCCGGAGTGCGCTCGCCTGGCTCCTGAGCCACCACGGTCTTGGCGACGATGTCGAGGGCGCGCTGGTTCTTGTCGGTGAAGAAGACGAAGAGCGCGTCGACCCAGAGCATGTCGAAGTAGAACGAAAGCCGCCGCACGAAGGCCTGACCGAGGCCAATGGGCGAACCGTTCTCCCGCACCACTCGAAGTCGCATCAGGTGCTTGCCGAGCGTCTTGCCATAGTGCGCCTCGAGCAATGGGAAGTAGAAGATGCCGAGACCGAGGATGGCCAGGAACAGCAACCCAAAGGGAATGAGCCAGACGACCGCAATGTCTCCAGGCTCCTCTCCTACCACGCCCGCCATGAGACCCAGGGTGAGAACCGGAACCACGAGACACATGAGGAGACCTGCATCGCCGAAAAAGGCGACAAGGCGCTGCCAGAAGCTCGCGTACCGGAACTCGCGCTCGGCATTGAAGGCCGCCGCGACCTCTTCGGGCGTCCCCAGCCCCTCGATTACCTGGCGTGGAGTCCTGCCCTCGGCCTCCCCTTCGGTGAAGTGTGAGCGCAAGTCGGCTTCCAGCCGCTGCCGATCCTCCGGGACAGCAAAAACGTGGCTCAGGACGTCGTCGATATAGCGTTCAGCTGGTTTCATGTTTCCTCCTTCTCGGGCGTATGCCCAGAGAGAATGCTCTCGATGCCAGCAGCGAAGCCCTGCCATTCCGTCGTCAGTTCGACAAGCCGCTGCTGCCCCGCTGTGGTCAATCGATAGATCTTTCGCGCCGCGCCGCGGGCCCGTTGCTCCCACTCCGGCTCCACCAGGTCTGCATCCTCGAGCCGATAGAGCACCGGATAAAGCGTTCCTTCCTTGATCTTGAACCGCCCACTGCTGCGTTTGCCCAACCGGCTGAGGAGCTCGTAGCCATACGTCGGCTCGTCAGCCAGGATGCGGAGCAAGAGCAGCTCCAGAGTGCCGCGTCTGAGCTCTCTTTCCAGGGATTCCATGGTCTTTCCTTTCGTTCAACTATGTATACGGTCACACCATATACTTTGTTTCACTAGGTATCAAGAAAGTGCGAACCCAGCGTGGTCCCCCTTCTGGGATACCCTTGCTGGTCGCCATCATGGAAAGCATCGACATCCGCCAAGCCAGACGCCTGGCCCTCGTGAGAGCGGGCCTGCTTCGACCAGCCTTGACGGGCCTGCCGAGCAGGGGTCCCCTGCGGGAGAAGGCCGCCCGCCGGGCTTGCCTCGCGGTGGTTCGGCGATTCGGCTACCTGCAGTTGGATACGGTCGCCGTCGCCGGAGCTCGCAGCCACGCCCTGGTGCTGATGTCCCGACTCGAGGGGATCGATCCCGCCGTTTGCGAGTCCCTCCTCAGCCCTGGTGAGCCGCTGTTCGAATACTGGGGACACGAAGCCAGTTGGCTGCCGATGGAGCTCTACCCCTACTTCGAGTTTCGGCGGCAGGAGTATCGCCACCACCCGTGGTGGGGGGATGTTCTCGGCGAGAACCCAAAGGCCACCCAGCGTCTTTTGGATCGGATTCGGAACGAAGGGCCGCTGCGGTCCCTCGATCTCGAAGGCCAGTCGGGCTCGGGCTGGGACGTGAAGCTCACCAAGAAGGTGGCGTCCGCCTTGTGGTCGAGGGGTGATCTGGCCATTCGTGAACGACGCAGCTTTCAACGCGTCTTCGATCTCGCTGAGCGGGTGATCCCAGCGGAGCTCAGAAAGCAACCACGCGATCTACCCTCCTCTCTTCGGACTCTTCTGCTTCGAGCGCTGGCCGGTCATGGCTGGGCGCAGACGGGGACCCTGACTGCGACCTGGCGACTCAGAAACAGGAAGAAGGAGCTCGCACTGGCGCTGCGCGAGCTGGTCGAGATGGAGGCGATTGTCGCCTGCAGCCTCGTTGACAAGAACGGTGGCCGGCTCTCGGGATGGATCCGGACCGAGGATCTGGAGCTGGCGCACGACCTTTCTCGCTTGCGCGTTCGTCGGAGCAAGGGCGTTCTCCTCTCACCGTTCGATCCCGTCCTTTGGGATCGGGCTCGCACCCAACGACTCTTCGATTTCCATCAAGTGCTCGAGATCTTCAAGCCGGCGGCGAGTCGTCAGTACGGGTACTACTGTCTGCCGGTGCTTGTCGGCGACGAGCTCGTGGCCCGGGTCGATCTGAAAGCCGACCGCCAACGCAAGTGCCTGGATGTTCTATCCCTCGTCTTCGAAAGCAGAGATCCCTCCACCGCAACCCAGCACGCGGTGCGATCTGCGATCTCCACCTATTCAGGACACCTCGGAATGACGGTTAGAATCTGACCCGCTCTCATGGCCGCCACCGTTCCCATCCGAAGGCAATTGTCGGTAGACATCCACCGGGCCCTCCAGAGCTGGTGCCACGTCTGGGCTGCCGACGATCTGGCCGCGCAGATCACCGTCGAGTTCAGCTCCCGTATGACCCGCTCGCTGGGCCGGTGCTACCCCGAGCGCAACTTGATTCGGATAGCACAATTCGTCCTGGAGGATTCGGACGCCCTGGTCCAGGAGGTTCTCTGCCACGAGGCCGCGCACCTCGCGGCTCATCACCTCCACGGTAGCTCGATCCGGCCGCACGGGCCCGAATGGAAGGCTCTGATGCTCATGGCCGGCTATCCTCCAACGGTCAGGTTCAAGCTCGCGTCGATCTCCAGGCCCCCAGTCAAGGCGCGGAAACGCCGGACTCTCGTTGCCATCATCGAGGGCCTTCGGAAGGAGATCCTGAAGGGGCTCGCCCGAGGGTAGGCTCCCTGTGACAAGCTGAACGCATGGGTCGGACGATGCAGCTGTCGAAGACCAAGATCATGTCGGCGTTGCAGTGCCGCAAGCGGTTGTGGTTCGAAGTGCAACATCCAGAGCTGCGCGAGATCACACCGACAACGCAGAGGGCGTTCGACATTGGACACCGAGTTGGCGATGTCGCACAGGAGATCTATGGCCAGGGTCGAGGGATTCTGATCGAGTACGGTCCAGGCCTCGCCAAGGCTCTACGCGACACGGAACGGCTGATGCGAGCCGGCGTGAGCGAGCCGATCTTCGAGGCGACCTTCTCCCATGGCGGCGTCCTCGTGCGACTGGACGTGCTGATGCCGGAGGGCCCAAACCCAGATAGCCCGAAATGGAAGATCGTCGAGGTCAAGGCATCGACAAAGCTCAAAGACGAGCATCTCGAGGACTGCGCGGTTCAAGCCTGGGTCTTTCGGGGCTTGGGATATGACCTGGGAGAGATCGCCCTGGCCCATGTCGACAATACCTTCGAGTATCCGGGCGGCGAAGACTATTCCGGCCTTCTGGTCGAGGCAGACCTCACTTCAGAGGTGGCCGAGCTGCAGGATTCGGTGCCCACCTGGGTAGAGCTCGCCAGAGAGGCTGCTGCCGGAGAGGTACCTGAGGTTGCCGTCGGACAACACTGCACGACACCCTATCTCTGCCCTTTCTTCGATCAGTGCTGGCCGACGGAGACGAAGTACCCGGTTCAGGGTCTGGGCGGATCGAAGGAGAGACTGGGGCACTTCGTGACCGCCGGCTACCAGGACATTCGTGATGTGCCGGCAGTCGAGTTGGAGGGAAGTGAGACTCGCCTACGCATCCACCGGGTGACCGTGACAGGCGAGGCCGAGTTGCTCGATGGCGCTGAAGCCTTCGTTCAAGAGCTCCCCTTTCCCCGCTACTACCTGGACTTCGAGACGATCGCTCCGGCTGTACCGATCTGGCCCGGGACGCATCCCTACGAGACCCTGGCCGTGCAGTGGTCATGCCACATTGAAGAGGCCGATGGCAGCCTACGGCACGAGGAGTTCCTCGATCTGTCGGGCGAGCCGCCAATGCGGCCCCTGACGGAGAGCTTGGTCGAGGTACTGGGAACCGATGGCCCGGTCTTGATGTACACCCCCTACGAGAGAAAAGTTATTCTGCATCTGGCCGAGCGCTTTCCTGATCTCGCTGCAGGTCTGGAGTCCGTTCTAGACCGGCTCGTCGATCTCCACCCTGTCGTCAAAGAGAACTACTACCACCCCGACATGCTCGGTTCCTGGTCAGTCAAGGCTGTGCTGCCAACGTTTGCTCCGGACCTCGACTACTCGGCCCTCGAAGAGATTCAGGACGGATCCGCGGCCTCCAACTCCTACCTCGAGGCAATCGACCAGAGAACCTCGCCCGAGCGCCGCGAGCAACTCCGAGCCCGTCTCCTGGAGTACTGCCAGCTCGACACCGAGGCAATGGTGCGGATGGTCAGGTTTCTGGGCGACCCCCAGTAGTGGACTCGAGTCAGGAGACCTGCCTCATCCCACTGAGGGCAACCTCCCCAAACGGGTAGTGACACCCCGCTAGATCAAAGGTACCTTTCAGAGGTGCCGGCCGAGCGTTTCAGGTCGGCACTGCCTTGCCAGGCATCGGTATCGAACCCGCGCCTTTACCTCGAGGAGGCGACGCATGAGAGTGTCGAGAGAGCAGCTCGCAGTTCTGGTTTCCTTGCTATTGCTGGGTTTCTCGAGTCAATTCGCGCTGGGCTACGAGCTCAGGGCCTGGGGTGGGGACTACGTCAATCAGGTCACCGACACGCCGGCCGGCAGTGACTTCATCGCCATCGCGGCAGGCGACGAGCACGGCGTGGCCCTCAAGGCCGATGGCACCGTTGTGGCATGGGGCCAGGATCACGATGGCCAGAACGTCCCCCCGGCGACTCTCGGAACGTGCAAGGCGATCGGCGCGGGCGGTGATTTCAGCCTGGCCATCCAGGACGATGGCACGATCGTCCACTGGGGTGATGACCCGGATGGAGTCGATCTTGTTCCTGCGGGGACCTACACGGCAGTCGATGGCGGAGAGTTCTACGCCGTGGCGTTGGCCACCAACGGTTCGATCGTCGCTTGGGGCAACGACAACTACGGTCAGGTCACCAACGTTCCGGCAGGTACCGACTTCATTCAGGTCGCCGCCGGAGACAGGCATGCGGTGGCCCTGCGCTCGAACCTCACTGTGGTCAGCTGGGGCTACGTGGGAGGTACCTCGGGACAGCCCGCCTCCGGCACCTATACCCAAGTCTCTGCCGGTCATGACTACTGTCTGGCGCTGGCCAGCGACGGCTCGATCGTCCACTGGGGCGACGACCCCTGGGACCACGATCTGGACGTGGTACCTGCCGGTAACGACTTCGTGGAGATCTCGGCCGGCTACATTCACGGCCTCGCCCGGAAATCCAACGGCACGGTCGTAGGATGGGGCGCGGGCACGGACGCATCCGGCCATCCCCACTGGGGGCAAGCAGCACCACCGCCGGGCGACGACTACGAAGCGCTCTCGGGCGGCCTCTACTGGAGCCTGTCGATGACCAGCTCCAAGGCCCTGTTTGCAGACGGCTTCGAGAGCGGTGACATGTCCGGGTGGACATCCACGGTGCAGTAGCGAGATCTGGCGTTAGTTCCAGGCGTAGATGTAGACCAGGCTGAACAAGTCGAAATCACCGCCAGAGGAGGTGACGGTGCCAGCACTGCCGCTAGCTCGGAGTGCGTGGTGCCGTTTCCACGGAAACATCAGGGTGAGGCCGGCCCTCGAGTTGCGCTGTAGATCCGCCCTCTCGTCGCCATCGATGACGGTTCGGCCACCGTAGTAGTAGTTCAGATCCAAAGAGAACCAGAAGCCGGGCTTGACCCTCTTCACCAGGTGGAACTCGCCTGATGCAATCGGCTCCTGCTCGCGCGTCAACCCCAGGAACTCGTCGTTGTCGCCGAAGAGCCAAACGCCCAGATCGAGCTCGGAAAGCCACGTCTTCGTTATCGGGTGGATATACCCGACAGCGGGCTTGATCGCCCATCGATTGGTTCCGACGTTGATCAGTCTCTCTTCTTCGTAGACGCCGGTCGGCACCGAGACCTGAAGACTCGCCCCCACGATGGGTCGCGGATTGGCGCGCAGCTGCTGAAATTCGGCTGGGCCCATCGTCGGCGCACCCAGTAGATTGACGGACAGGCGTGCCCGCGCGTCGGCCCACCCGGCGACGTACCGACTTCGATCCACCCCATCGACCACACCTTCCGTCGTCCCCCATGAGTAGGGCACGCTGAACTGCACGGTGGCGGTGCGGCCTGCCAGGTTGATCGTTTGCAGGTAGGAGAACTGTGTGAGGTTGATCCTGGAGTCCACACCGATGATCGGCAGCGATGGGTCCATCAGGATGTCGCCCGTCGAGTACTGGTAGGCGAAGGTCATCACCTTCGTGCCCTTCGGCGCCGGCCAATAGGCCCGTGGCGTCAGCTCCTGGGCGTGCGAGACGACACTCATCAGGCCGACCGCCAGGAGCAAGATCAGGGGAAGAGGCGAGACAGTCTCTTTGCCCATGTCGGTGAGTATTCCATACCCGTGAGGGTGTATCCTGCGATCCAGAATGCGATGGCAAGGGGTGTATTCGATGCGCAAGTTCTCACTAGCTCTGGTCCTTGTTCTATCGGGAGTGTCCGCGGCGCTGGGACAACTGCCGGCCAATGAGGTCCTGACCCGGGTATTTCGAATTCGCATCGGCCAGGAGTTCGGCACGGCCTTCACGCTCGACATCGACTCGCAGCAGTACCTGGTTACGGTGGATCACCTGCTCCCGGCAGGGTGCCCGGAATGCACCATCGATCTTTGGCTCGGTAACAGCTGGAAGAGCCTCACCGGGAAAGCCATTCGTCCGCAAAGCAGTGAGGTGGCGGCGGTAGCCATTGCTTTGAACGAGCGGCTCTCACCCGAGTCGACAGCGTGGTCGACGGTAGACCAACTGGAGCTCGCTCAGCAGGTCTATTTCATCGGCTTTCCGTTCGGGCTGAGAACAGCCGAAACCTCCGGTGCTCAGATCTCGGAGATTCCTTTCGTCAAGACAGGCATACTCTCCGCCATCGACAGCCGCAATCCGCGGGCCGTCATCCTCTACGTCGATGGTCACAACAATCCCGGTTTCTCCGGCGGACCCGTCGTCTTCTACCCCAAAGGTGAGTCGGAGCCCCGTATTGCCGGAGTCCTCATTGGCTATCGCTGGGACGCTTTGCCCGTGGTCAAGAGAGAAGACTTGCGCGACCCGCACGCCGAGATCTACAAAGACCTCTACGCCAAAGGCAATTCCGGCATCGTCGTGGCCTTCAGCATCGAGCACCTCGTAGAGGCGATCCGTGAGAGTGCCACAGATCCGCAGAGCTCAAACCCGTCTGAATAGGTGCCCGGCACTTCTCCAACGCCAGAGGGCAGGCCGGTCTCTACCGAAGCCGGCGACACGAATGTCTGGTCGGCCACACCGCAGTAGGTAGCGGAAGTGCTACCATGCGGGCGCGGATAGTCGCCGCGTTCCCGTCCCAGTGCTCACCCACCTCGACATGGACGCCTGGGCCACCTACCAGCACAGACCGATCAAGGGGAAAGTAATGCTTCGCACATCGATCTCTCGCCTCGCACTTTCGGGCCTCGCGTTGGCCCTTCTTGCCACTGCAGCCATTCGGGCCCAGGATGATCAGACCGTAATGATCGAGGACGGCAGCTCGGTTGGCATCGAATACACCCTGTCGTTGGAGGACGGTACGGCCGTCGACAGCAATGTCGGAGGCAATCCGCTCACCTTCACGCAGGGCACCGGCGAGATCCTGCCCGCACTCGAGGAGGCCCTTCTCGGAGCCAAAGTCGGTGATTCGAAACAGATCCAATTGACCGCCGAGCAGGGCTACGGCCCCGTCAACCCCGAGGCTTTCCAGGAAGTCCCGATGGACAAGCTACCCGAGGACGCCAGAACTCCGGGCATCATGCTGATGGCTGCCGGTCCTGATGGGCAGGAACATCCAGTTCGCGTCCACGAGGTGAAGGAAGAAACCATCATCCTGGACTTCAATCATCCGTTGGCTGGGCAGACGCTGAACTTCGACATCCAGATTCTGTCGATCCAGTAAGGCCCAAAGCCTCCCCACGATGTGGCGGTGCCGCCACCGCGAGTGCATCTCGCCGGTGGATCGGATAGGCTGTCGTCAACAATTCGTACGAAAGACGGTGAACAACTGTCTGCCGGCCGCGTCGGTTCGTGGCTCGGTTTGCATTTACGTCTAAGGGGGTTGAGATGAAGTTCTTGAATCTGACAACAGCATTACTTGTGATCGTCGGTGTGGCCGCCTGTGCCCCTGCCCCGCAGGGATCACAGGATAGCCCTGAAATAGCCGCAGCTGCCGAGGGCTGGTTAACGGCCCTCAACGCAGGTGACGTCGAAGGCGTAGTAGCGACCTATTGGGCTGACGCCCGGGTACTACCGCCAAACGCTGAGCTCGCAGTCGGTCACGACGCTGTTCGGGCAATCTTCGGTGAAATGATCGACGCCGGCCTCGGAGGCGGGATCGAGACCATCGAGATCAGGGCAGCCGGCGACATCGGCTATCACGTTGGGACCTACACGCTGATGACAGCCGATGGCACGACTGCCGACCAGGGGAAGTTCATCGAGACCTGGCGACTTGTCGATGGCGAGTGGAAGATCAGCAACGACCAGTTCAGTAGTGACCTCCCGGCTCGAGGCTCAGGCGGCACGACCCTGGCCATCGCGCATGAGGTGGAAGATGCCGATCGCTGGCTGGCCTCTTGGCAGGGTGAGGACAGCCGGCACGAGCTGTTCGCACAACATGGGGCGCCACATGTCCGGGTCTTTCAGAATTCCGACAATCCCAATCTCGTCGAGCTGATGATCGATGTCGAGGACATGGAGGCGTTTCAGACCTTTCTTGCCTCCCCTGCAGGGGCACAGGCCAAAACCGAAGATGGTGTCAAGGACGAGACAATGAGCGTCTTCGAGGAAGTCAAATAGGAATCGACGGGCGCCTCCAGTCTGGACCCCGCCGAGAGCCAGGCGCTGGAGCCGATGGTAGACTCGCACGGCATGCAAACACTCGTTGATCCGCCTCGGTTCGAGATCGACTACGAACCTCAGGCCGGCACATACACGGCAATGCTGACCCTACAGGGGTCAGTGACATTCCGTGAGGCTCCAGAGCTGCGGCGCCAGCTATTCGAGGCCATCGAAGCCCACCCGGACCGCAATCTCGTCGTCGAGCTCAGCAAGGTGGACCGGTTCGACACGGCCGCCATGGCGGTGCTGCTCGAGGGCCTGAGGATGACTTACGAGCAGGGTCCCGCGCTCTTTCTGGTAGGGGCCAACGACGCGGTGACAAGAGTCTTCAAGCTCGCCGGCTTCGAGGAAGCCCTGATGCGCTGTTTCGGCTGTATGGACGATGTCCATCAGCAGATCAAGCATTGAGAATGCTGACCCAGATCCTGACCTGGTCCGGTTCCAGGGTGCTGGCGTTCCTTCACGACGCCGGCCGTCTGTGGCAGGTCGGTTCGACGGCTCTGGTACGCACCATCATGGTGCCGCTGCGCGGTGGCCGGCTGCGGGTCAACACCACAGCGGGACAAATCACTGCGGCTGGCAACAGCTCGCTGGCCCTCGTGGCGTTGATCTCGCTCCTCATTGGCATGATTCTGGCGCTCCAGTCGGCCTATCAGCTGCGTCAGATGGGGGTGACGAATCTGGTGGCCAATCTGGTAGCGGTCTCCATGACACGCGAGCTGGCTCCGTTGCTCACAGCCATCCTGGTGGCCGGTCGCGTCGGCTCGGCCATCACGGCGGAATTGGGCACCATGAAGATCTCCCAGGAGATCGACGCGCTCACCGTCATGGGGATCGACCCGGTGAGTCTGGTGGTGGTACCCCGGATGATCAGCCTGATTGTGGCAGTACCGGCGCTCACCATCTTCAGTGGCCTTTTGGGGATCCTGGGCGGTTGTGGGGTCGGGGTCTTCGTTCTCGGCCTCGGTGCTCATGGCTATCTCACGGATAGCCTCGCCGCGCTGGTTCAACAGGATGTCTGGGGCGGCGTGCTCAAGGCCGTGGTCTTTGGCGCCATCATCGGGCTCGTCTCCTGTCAGCAGGGCCTCGACACGGAGGGCGGCGCTGACGAGGTCGGCCGGTCGACGACGCGCGCGGTGGTGCGATCCATCGTCCTCATCATCGCCGCGGACCTCTTCGTGACAGCGATCCTCTACCTGAGGGGCCAAACTTGAGTCCGGCAACAACCATCATCGAGGCTCGTGGCCTGCACAAGAGCTTCGGTGAAAAGACCGTGCTGGACGGCATCGATCTCGAGATCGAGACTGGCGAGACGTTGATCATCCTGGGATCCAGCGGTAGCGGCAAGAGCACCCTGCTGCGCTGCCTGATCGGCCTCGAAGAGCCCGATGAAGGAGAGGTAATCGTGGCGGGCACCAATCTGTTTCGGGCCAAACGCCAGGAGCTGGCTCGGCTGCGACAGTCGATGGGAGTGGCGTTCCAGGCAGGAGCCCTCTTCACCTCCATGACGGTGGGCGAGAACATCGATCTGCCTCTCGAGGAGCTCACCGATCTGCCGAAGACGACGCGCGAGCTCATCGTGCGAATCAAACTGGCCCTGGTGGGCCTGGAAGGAACCGCCGACTTGTATCCGTCCGAGCTCTCGGGTGGGATGCGCAAGCGGGTCGCCTTCGCTCGTGCCATGGCTCTCGACCCTCAGATCCTCTTCGCCGACGAGCCGTCCGCGGGCCTCGACCCTGTGACCTCGGCAGGCCTCGACCAGTTGCTGATTCGCTTGCGAGAGGTCTTTGACGTCACCTTGATCGTGGTCACGCACGAGCTCGAGAGCGCCTTCGCAGTTGGCGAGCGCATTGCGCTGATCGACCGGGGGCGCATCCTGGCGATTGGCACACCGGACGAGATCAAGGCCTCGACCAACAGCATCGTTCGCCGCTTCCTCGACCGTGAAACCGAAATTGCCGCCGAGCATGGCGAGCGCTACCGACACTGGATTACAGGCCAATGAAAGATACGAGCACCATTCGTGCCGGACTGTTTGTGATCATCGCTCTGGCAATTCTCGTCGTTGGCTCCCTGTGGGTGGCTGGATTCCACCCCGGAGGCACCGAAAGAGCAACCTACGAAGTCCTCATGAAGAGCTCTGGAGGCGTGCGCCAAGGGGATCCGGTCCGCGTCGCTGGAATGGAAGTGGGCCGGGTCCAGGACGTCGACCTGCGGCCGGGCACAGAGTGGCCGGTGCTCTTCCGGATCGGACTCGACGCCGACATCTTGGTCACCGATGCCGCCTCGGCGAGGCTGACAACGGATGGTCTTCTCGGCAGCCCTTATCTCGAGATCGACACCGGGCCATCGGGCGAGCCGGCGCTGCCCCCTGATACGCCGATCGTGGGTCTCGAAATGGTCAGCACCGCCGACGCCATGAGTGGTTTCGGTGAGCTATCGGATCGCGCCGGCGTGGCTCTCGACGAGATGACGGCTTTGCTGCAGAGCCTTTCCGCAAGTACGGGACCACTTTTGGAGCGTTTCGAGCTCCTGATGTCAGACCAGAATCTGGCCTCGATCAGTGAGAGCCTGACGGCGATGCGCGACACGATGCAAGAGGCGGGTCCGCGGCTGACATCGCTGATGACGCGACTCGATGATCTATCTGCCGAGCTGGAAACCGGAGTTGCGGGTATCCCGGACCTGACCACCGACCTGCAGGGGTTGGTGGGAGACCTGCGAACCGCCCTGGGGCCGGACGGCGATCGACTGTCTTCCCTTCTGGACTCCGCCGGCGACAGTGTCAGCTCGATGGAGATGAACCAAGGAGAGCTCGAAGCCATGGTGCGTGACCTGCGACTGGCCACAGCCAATCTGAAGGCATTCACGGAGTCGATCAAGGAGCGCCCATCGGCCCTGGTGCGCAATTCGAAAGGGCCGGATCGCAAGCCCGGGGAAGGAGTGGATCGATGAGGCAATCGAAGCTGATCTCGCTGCTGTGGGCCACCTCGTTGGCTGTCTCGCTACTCGGCGCCTGCAGCTCGGCCCCAACGACTCACTACTACGTCCTCGCCCCGACGAATACGGCAACAGAAGTTGCCACCCCTTCGAGTGACTCGACCGGCCTGCGAATCGGTGTCGAGCCCTTCACCGTCGACCCACCGTACGATCGGGACCAACTGGTGTATCGACTGGGAACCGATGCGGTCGAGGTTGGCTTCTACACCTACCACCGCTGGGCGGCCCCTCTGGGCGACCTGGTCGCCGTGTCCATGGCCGAGGGTCTACAAGGTACACCCGGGATCGACCGCATCGAGCCGGTGACTTCGAGTGGCGACTACTCGGCGTTCCTTCGGGGCCGCGTTATCTATCTCGAAGAGATCGACGTACCCGGCCAGCAACTGGCCCGACTGGCCCTCGAGCTGAGGCTGGTCGAGCGCGATGGCAAGACGCTGTGGTCCGGGGTGGTCGAAGGTTCGGCCACAGGTAGCAACGAGACGGTTGCCGGCATCGTCGAGCAGCTCTATCAGGCCTTCGATCAGGCTCTGGAGCAGACTCGAAGCGGCCTGCAGCAAGCAGCCATCGAAAGGTAGAGGAGGACCTGAAGGTCATGTCCAACCAGCTGCCGGTGCTCGATGCCCAAAGTCGAATGACCGAGTCGGTCTCTTGATCTAGGGAGAAGCCATGCCCAAGCCCGTGCTGTTTATTCCAGGCTATCCCGGGACCCACATCCTGGAGCGAGACACGGGGAAGAAGGTCTTTCTCAACATCCCTGGACTGCTCCACCCCGCCTCCAAGAAGCGCATCCTGAAGCAGCTCGAGGCGCCGGACGACCTGGCCGCTCTCGACCCGCTCGTCGCCGGGGAGCCGATTCGGCGGCTGGCCAACTTCCTGTTCTTCGATCTCGCCAAGCAGGCCGACTCTCTGTACAACATTCTCAGCACAATCGGCATCGAGCCGGTCCGGTTCGGGTGGGACTGGCGTCGGCCGATATTCGACGTCGGCATGCAGGCTCGGCTCGAGCAGGCGATCGAGAAGGAAGCTCAACAAGCCCAGGCACCGGTCACGATCATCGCCCACTCGACTGGCGGCCTGGTGGCGCGCTATCTACTCGAAAGCCACAAGAACGACAACGCCTTCCTGGGAATGGTCGAACGCGTCATCGGTTTCGGGGTGCCCTGGGCGGGTACATTGAAGTCCCTGCTCTTCCTCACTGGTACGAATGGGTTCGGACCGCTCTTGACCAAGCCCGAAACGAAAAGGGTGGTGTCCCTCAGCTGGGCGGCCTTCGACCTCCTACCTCCCGACCCGGATAAGACCGTCATGGAAGACGACCAGGGGCGGCCCCTTCGTTTGGCGATCGACGGGGCAGGGAGGCAGGTGACTCCCCTACTCAAACGAGGCTGGTTCACACCGGATCTGGAAGACCAGATGGACATGAGGGCCGACGCAGCCGACTCCACTCTCGGTCAGCGCACGCCGTCACTCCGATTGGGAGGGCACTCGATCCCTGTGACGAACGTTGTCGGATGGGGGGCCGAGACTGCGGTGCGGGCGGTGATGACCGGACCACCGGAGCAGTTGGATGTCGTCTTCGTGAACGAAGAGGGAGACGACCTCCAAGGAGGCGGCGATGCCACTGTGCCCCGCGTCTCGGCGAACTGGCTTCGCGGCGCCGACGTCGCCACCTATCACGTCCCCGTCGGACGGGATCATGGCGGCAAGACCAACCCACACTCGACCCTGTGGCGCAATCCTGGTGGACGTAACCTGCTGCGGCACCTGTTGGGAGGGCTTCCGCTGGCCCCCTTCGTCTACGGAGCAGTCGACGCGGAGGACGCCCTGCGAACGTCGGTCACGAACGTCCGTGTGCGCCTGGTCGCGCTCGACTCCGGTGGCGATCCACTGCCCGACGCGACTGTCCGTGTCACTGATCTACAAGGCGGTCCCACCGACACTTCGGACTTCCCTGCTTCGGGCGAGGGACGCCATCTGATCATCATCCCGAGGAACCGCATTCGGCCGGCTGGCCCCCAGCACCGCCGCTTCACACTCGAATTCGCCTGGCAGAGCCAAGGGCAGACCCGTTCGCTTCGCCGGTCCTATTTCGTCACCAGGTAGGTGTAGTGGTGACCGACCGACAGGAGGTTGCAGAATCACTCTCGGTCGAGGCTGTGAGGGATGAGAGCAAGGGAACCCTCGGAGGAACAGAAATCCTATAATCTGAAGCAAGCAAGTCACCCTCGCGGGTGCAGATTCGAACGAGGTGCACCTGGCGGGGAGTGGCTGCCTCGACAAGGGTAAGCCAGTCGAAAGGCTGAGTGCACAAAGCCACGGGTCCTCGCCTCCTTCATCGACCTCGAAGGTTCCCAAGATCGCCGGGCTGCCGAAAGCAGCTACCTGCATGCGGGAGGGGACCAAAATGAAGAGACCCAAGGAACATCCAAGCCCTGAACAGCTGAAGCACAACTCGCTTCCACTCGCCTTCATTCTCGTGTTGCTGGGAGCTTCCGGCTCACTGACGATACCGGCCAAAGGCGCCGGGAATCTCGATGCCGTGTTTGCCGTCTACGACGCCGAAAGCCAGGTCTGTCTCGGCGACGGCACAGGTGGATTCAGCTGCAGCGACCTCGAGACCGACATCAGGATCACCCAAAACGTAGCACTCGGACTGGTCGACGGCGACGTTCATCTCGATGCGATCTTTGCCACCAACGCCTACAAGGGCAACCGGCTCTGCCTCGGCGATGGCTTCGGAGACTTCACCTGTGGCGACCTCAGCCAGTCCAGCATCAACACGTTCGGAGTGGCCCTCGGATTCGTCGACGGTGACCTGAACCTCGATGTGGTGCTCGCCACGTCCGGCTGGTGGGATCGGGTCTGTTTGGGAGACGGAAGCGGTGGCTTTTCCTGTAGTGACTTCGCGGGCGATCCCACTACTACGTCCGCGGTCGCGCTGGACTGGCTGGACGCCGACAACCACCTCGACGCGGTCTTCAGCGGGTCCGACGCTCAAATCTGCCTTGGCGATGGTGCCGGCGGCTTCTCCTGCAGCGAGCTCGACGTTGGCTCCCTTTCTTCGGACATCGTGCTCGATCGGATCGATTCCGACCGGCATTTGGACGCCGTTGTCAGCAACTCGAACGGATCGAATCAGCTCTGTGTGGGTGACGGGCTGGGCGGCCTCACCTGCAGCTATCTGAGCGAACGTGGTACTACCACCAGTGTGGCGTCAGGATTGATTGACGGCGACGACAACGTCGATGTTGTTTTCGCGAACGCTGGTGACCCGAATCGCGTCTGCCTGGGCGACGGCACAGGCGGCTTCTCCTGCAGCAACGTCGAGGCCGTCAGCTACACTTCGGTTGACGTTGCGCTGGGCCTGATCGACGACGACTCGCATCTCGATGCCGTCTTCTCCAATGTGAGTGAAGAGGATCGTGTCTGCCTTGGCGATGGCAACGGAGGCTTCACCTGCGGCGACGTCAGTGCAGACACTGACAACAGCAGGGCTGTCGCGCTGGGGCACCTCGACACCGCGATCTTCAAGGACGATTTCGAGTCGGGTGACCTGTCGGCCTGGCCTACCGTGGTGCAGTGAAAAGCAGCAGCTTCAGACAGCAGCCACAGCACGCACTGGGGAGCCGTCTGCCTGGTCGATGCGTAGGGGGAAGCAGTAGAAGGAGAAGACCGAATCGGGCAGCAGCTCCAGGTTCGTCAGGTTCTCGATGATCACCAGATCCGCGCCGAGCAGGATGTTGTGGACAGCGAAATCGGTGGAATCGCACTCGTCCACCGAGATCATGTCGAGGCCGACGCCCTTGATGTTCGCCTCGACGAGCCACTGAGCTGCTTCAGGGCTCAGGACAGGGAAATTACGGAAGTACTCGTCGGAGTCCCACAGCTGGCTCCAGCCGCTGCGCAGGATCACGAAGTCGGACTCGAGAATCGCCTCGCCCCTGCTCTTTAGCACTTCCACATCAATCTTGACGGCATCGTTGCTATCCACATCGACGACGCAAGCCTGGCCCGAGAACTTGCCAATGGGAAACTCGTCCAATCTGCGGGCGCCGGCGATGATGTGTGCCGGAGCGTCCATGTGCGTCCCGGTATGGGAGAACATGGTGATCTTCTTCTCTTCGAAGCCATCCTTGTCGATCGAAGAGCCCACTTCGAAAACCGGCGCTTCTGTGCCGGGGAACACAGTCATTCCCGGTTTGACGACGTGGGTAAGGTCGATGAGCTTCATAGAGCACCGCGCTCTCTAGACGACGCGAAAGACCTGACCGGTCTGAGCACCCTCGACACTCTTGGCATAGGCGAGAGCGGCTCGGGACGCCGGCACGGGTTCGAAGCCTCGGAAGAAAGGCGCGTAAGCTTCCATCGCTTCTTCGATCACTCCAGGGCTCACCACGTTGATGCGCTGGCCTCGCGGCATCTCGATGGCGGCGGCTCGAACGAAGGAGTTCAGCGCCCCGTTGACCATCGAGGCCGATGAGCCCGCCACGATGGGATCGCTGTCGAGCACCCCAGAGGTGAGCGTAAACGACCCACCGTCCGAGACGTAGTCACGCCCAATCAAGACCAGGTTGACCTGCCCCATTAGCTTGTCCTCGAGGCCGAGAGTGTAGTCGTCATGGCTCATGTCGCCGAATGGTGCGAACTTCACCGACCCGGAAGCCGACACGACGGCATCGACCGAACCGAACTTCTCGAAGGTTGCTCGGATGGACTCCCTGACGGTGATATCCAGTCTCACCGCACCCGAGGTGCGTCCCGCAGAGACCACATCGTGCCGATCCTCCAGTTCCGCGACGACGGCTCGCCCGATCGTCCCTGACGCTCCTACCACCAAGACCCTCATTCCGTTGCTCCCTTCGCGCTATCGATTCCAGACCCTTTGGAGGGCAGAAACTCCGACACTTGCAAAGTGAGATTCTGTCACGTTGGCTGACCCCGGACCGATAGGATAGGTGCCAGGCACCTTCATGGCGGGTGCCTGCGCTCTGCCCGAGGAGGCCCAGGATGCGAAGAATCTCTGTTGGCGAAGTCGAGTTGGCTTTCAAAGACCGTGGGGCCGGCCCAGTTCTTCTGCTGGTACACGGCTTCCCACTCGACCACAGCATGTGGTCGGAGCAGATCGATGCGCTGGCGATTCGTTGTCGCGTTATCGCAGCCGATCTGCGCGGCTTCGGCGAGAGCGCAGGCCCAGGCGGTGGTGATGGCGCAAAGACCACCATGCAGCAGTATGCGGACGACCTGGCCGGACTGCTCGATGCCTTGGAGATTCGAGAGCCCATCACTTTCTGTGGGCTGTCGATGGGCGGCTACGTCGCCTGGCAGTTCTGGCGGCATCACCGGGAGAGGCTCGAGAAGCTGATCCTGTGCGACACCCGCGCCGCCAGTGACACGCCTGAAGGGGCGCAGGGTCGGCTGGCGCTGGCCGGAACGGTGCTCGCAGAGGGCTCGTTGCCCGTTGCCGATTCGATGCTGCCCAAGCTCTTTGCGCCTCGAAGCCTCGAATCCAATCCGCCCTGCGTCGAGGCAACGAAACGGGTCATGGCTTCGACCCGACCAGCCACCATCGCCGCAGCGCTACGAGGCATGGCGGAGCGGCCCGACATGACCGACGAACTGCCGAACATCGAACTGCCGGCTCTCCTGCTCTGCGGCGAGCACGACGTCATCACACCGGTAGCCGAGATGCGCGATGTCGCGGCGGCGATGCCAGACTCGATGTTTCACGTCATCTACGGCGCCGGTCATATCTCGCCACTGGAACGGCCCGAGAGAGTGAACCAATTGATCCTCGACTTCCTCTAGCCATGCTTCGGAGATTTATCGTCCCCCTGCTTGCCGGGCTCTTTGCACTGTCGTGCACGGCGCACCGTATGTATCGACCCACGAGTCTCGAGGAGCATGCCGACTACAGCCTGGCCTTCATCGAGTTCGACGATCAGGGGGAGCTATGGTCGCCCTCACAGCTCGACAGCGCCCTGGCGCACCTCGAGCGACTCAACAGCGGCCCGGGAGTTGCTCTCGTGGTGTTCGTCCACGGCTGGAACAACGACGCTTCCCCGCGCGAAGACCAAGCGGACAAGGGGTCCATCTATCAGTACCGCAAATTCCTGACTCGCCTTGAAGAGGACATCGAGCAGCGGTTCCCCGGGGTCGGCATTCCGGTGATGGGGGTCTATCTCGGCTGGAGGGGCAGGGTCTCTAATGTTCCCCTGATTCGGGAGGCCTCCTTCTACAACCGGCGCGGCGCAGCGGAACGGATCGCCGGTGCCTCGGCGACCGAGGCCATCTATCGAATCCTGACGACGATGCGGGTCAATCCGAACTCGCGCTCCGTGCTGATCGGCCATTCGTTCGGCTCGATGATCCTCGAGCGGGCCCTGGCCCAGGCCGCGATAAGCGCCCTTCTGGCCTCGCCCGAGCAGGAGCTGATCTTCCCGGCCGATCTGGTCGTGCTTCTCAACCCGGCCGGCTCGGCGAGCCAGACCAAACAGATGGTCGACATTCTGGCTCGCAATCGACTCAAGACCTATCGAGTCGACAAGAGAGGCAACCGCTATGAGCGACCGCTCCTGGTCTCTTTCACCTCGCAGACCGACAAGGCGACCAGCCTCTTCTTCCCAATCGGCATGAGCATCAAGGCGATGAACAAGAAGTTCCGCGACTACGGACAGGAGTATTGCAGCCCAATTTCCAAGCAACAGCATCTGTACACCCACACGGCGGGTCACACCTCGGCACTGCACAGCCACGAGGTCACGGTCGGCCCAAAGAGACCCCCCGGTGACAGCGAGGACCTGGGAGAGTCGGATAGGTCATCGCCCGCCAACTACAGGGCAGAGTACGATCCGGAAACCCAGCAGATGGCCCTCTCCTTCGATGGAGAGGAGCATCGTTTCAGCATCCGGCGCAAGCCCTGGGTGCTCAACGACACCCCCTACTGGATCATGCAGGTGCCCGGCGAATTGATTCCCAATCACTCCGCCGTTCTGACCGAGGATACGTTTCGCCTGATGGAAGCTGTCCTCACCCTGAGCGGCACCTACAACGAAGGAATCACGACAACCGTGGTTCGCGAAGACGGGGTTCGGCCGGTGGCGGTGGCTCCCCGACCCGATGGCAGTGCTTTGTTCCTGGACCGTTCGCGCGCCGTGTACTCGGTGCGTCCGGGCTCGGATCGACCAGTCTTCCTGTCCTGTCTGAGCCCGTCCATCGATCCCAACCAGGGCATAGGCTTTCATGTGGCTGGACACCTGGCCTACGCAGCGATTTCGAGACCCGAGGGCCGTGGCTCATCCAAATGCCAAACGGAGGTCTACGAGTTCCAGGTGGACAATGACGGCTATCGAGAACTGGGGCGGATACCTGTCGCCGGCTCCGAGTGTTTCAATGCTGCCGCCTTCGATGTGCAGAGCAAGGTCCTCTACCTGAGTCATGACGGGCAAGAGGGTCCAGGACTATGGGTCGCAGACCTCACGCAGGACTCACCCAACCCAGAGAAAATGCTGGACTTGCCCGGTGGAACGCCAGCAACGGCCTTGCATTTCGACACTTCCCACAGACGGCTGTTCGCGGCTCAGGGGGCAACCGGCACGCTCTGGATCGTCCAAACAGACACGGAGACACCACGGCTCCAGTTCGTAGCCGACACGCTGGGTTATCCCATAACGCTCGAATATGGACAGGGTCAACAGCGACTCTATGTGGCTGATGCTAGGGGAAAGAAGATCTGGGCGCTGGACTGCGCGGACCGATGTGAAGACCCATGGGTCTTTCTCGACTCCGAAGCCCTCGAAGCTCCGTCGACCATGGCTGTAGCTCTGGATGGCAGCCTGTGGTTGGGCGACCTACAAGGTCAAGCGCTGCTCACGATCTCACCTGACGGAACGGTGACAGGCCGGGTACGCAGCCTTTCTGGAGACCGACCGGTCGCATCCGAAGACGGCCCACCGACACTGTAGGAAAGGGGTTTGCCCCGCTCGTGGCCCGAAGGCGGCACCTACCGCTCTCAATGTAGGGGCGGGGCTTGCCCCCGCCCGCGTTATCCGATGGCTCCCTCGTGGCCGAGCAAGCGACGCAGGATGCCCGTCTCTCCCACATGGTAGGCCTCGTGAAAGACGAGAGCCGCAAGGCCAGTCTCAACCGTTTCTCCCTCTTTGCCACTGGGCGCCGGTGCTTGCAGGCCCTCGGCTGAGATTTCAGCAATCCCCGTGAGAATCGACTCCTGCGAGTTCTCGAGCATCGCAACGAGCTCATCGAGATCTTTGGCCAGCGCCGGATCCGTCAGTGGCTCGGAACCTCTTTGGTAGGGTGCCGCTTCCTTCTCGTTCCACACCGGGTCCTTACCCAGCAAACCGAGAATGCCAGCGCGGTTGGCCAGGATGTGACCGACGATCCAATTGAGGCAGTTGCCGGCTGGCTGCGGCTGAACGAGGCTCTCCTCGTGGGTCAGCCCCTCGAGGTTCATCTTCAGGGCTCCGAGGTTGTAGTAAATCTGTGTCGGCAGGACGCGGGTGCTCATCGGCTCTCCTTTCAACTGAGCGGACATTGTAGGACAACAGCATTGAAGCCGACGGCACCGATCAGGTCGGTCCGTCCGAGGAGCCTGCGCCAATAGGGCTTGGGGTCGTAGGGGCCTGGGGGCCTACCCCCGCCCGCGGGAGGGGGTGAACCTCTCCCCTACATTCTGACGATTGCTACTGGGTAGTGCTCGTCCAGGCCGCGGTGTCGCCGGACTCGAAGCCGTCGATGAAGGGCATGGGGCTCGGGGGCGGAGCATTGTTCCAGAGTTGGTCCGCCGAGGGGCAGACCTTGCCGTTGGTGTCGTGGGTGTACCAGGAGGTGGCACAGTTGAAGTCGTACTGGCCCTCGCCAGCGTGATGCGAGAAGGCGGTGAAGTCCACGTTGGCCTCATCGATCTCGACGCGGTTGCCATTGTGGTAGAGAGCCGAGTGGAGATGCGGTCCCGTGGACGAGCCCCCCTGGCAAAGTGCCGTCGGCTTGTCGTTGGCGTAGTTCGAGATCACCGTGTTTCGTTCCACGACTTGGCGGTCCGCAATCTGAATATTCTCCAGGTGGTAGTAAGTCGACACCCAGTCATCGGCGTGATACACCGATACGCTGCACTCGGACCATACTCGTGCGGTACCGGCCTGGGTCGCCGCCACCCACCATTGGCTCAAGTCCGCACCCCAATCGCGCCATTGTCCCCAGTAGTCGAGCGCGTTGCGGACCCCGCTGCCAGTGTCACCGTGAGCACCGCCTCCGGCCCAGGTGTCGCCAATCGTCCAAGGCGGCTGGAACCAACCGAAGACCAGTGGCGCCGTGGGTGTCGGAAGGTGCCGGCCCCTGGCCAGCTCGGCGGGCAGGTCGACCCTCAGATGGTAGGCATCCGCGATGGCCATCACCGCTTTCGAGGCTGCCAGGGGGTCCTCAGGATGCCGCAGGTAGACCATAGCGATTCCGGTGGCGATCTGGTGGACAGTCTGCTTCTCGACCATGTTCCCCGAGGTCGGCGCCACCGGCCAGTACGCACGCAGCACCTGAATCAGCACCCGTGGATGAATGGCGTGCATGGCAGCCCAGGTGTCGATCGCCGGGCGGAGCGGCATCAAGTTGGGAGCCTCGTGCTCCAGGTACACGGCCGTGTCGAAGCTCAGCATGTCGGCACCGCGGTAGCGCAGCTGGGAGTTGTCGACAAGGATGGGGCCGTCGTAGTTGTCTCGCAACGTCGGCCCGTCGTAGGTGCTCCGCGAACCGAACATCGGCACCGCCAGAAAGCTCACAAGTAGAAGGCTCGAGATGACACGTCTCTTCATGGCTCCACCCCTTCTGGAATAGGGCCGAACGTACCATTTCCGGCGCAGGACTGCTGTTAGTTGGGAGACTCTCCCTGTGCTAGGCTTTTTGTGCCGAGACAGTCTTTTCTCAACGACTTGACAGTCGCTACAGCTCCATTTCGGAGGTGGGAGGTGCCATGGGACCTACCAGCTACCGCTACCTGGCGTGGATGATCTTCGTTCTCGTCGGGCTGTCTTCCCCTGCGCTCGAAGCCCAACAGAAAGTCGCCTTTGTGACCTCGGTGAACGGCACTGCCGACCTGGGCAGCTGGCCAGAGGCAGGGAGTGCCGTCGGAGCGGCCGCCGGCGACGCGATCTGCCGGACTCTCGCCACCGACGCTGGACTCGCCAATGCGGGCACCTTCATCGCATGGCTCTCGACGAGCACCGATGATGCCTACTGCAGGCTGCATGGATTCAGCGGCAAGAAGTCCGCAAACTGTGGTCAGGCCGAGCTGCCCGTCGATGCTGGCCCGTGGGTTCGGACCGACGGCTTGCCGTTCGGGGAGAGTATCGACCGGCTACTGCTCCCTGAATCAGTCGTCTACTACCCTCTGGCAGCCGATGAAGATGGAAACCCCGTCGAGGGATACATGATGACGGCAACCATGTCCAATGGCACTGTGTCACCGAACCCCGTCACCTGCACAGATTGGACCTCGACTATTCCGGATGGCGTGGTCCTTGGCGGAACGGCGCGCGGTTCCGCGGGCTGGACCAATATGGGTAGCAACCGATGCGATGTGGCGAATCATCTGATTTGCCTCGAACCTGGAGCGGGACCCGCTCTCACGCCACCAGCGGAGACTGGTGCTCTTGCATTCGCGACGTCGGTATCGGGATCAGCTGACCTGGGCTCCTGGACCGACGCCGGAAGCCAGACCGGATTGGCTGCGGCGGATGCCATCTGTCAGGTACGGGCCGCGGTGGCGTCGCTGCCCAATCCCTCGAGATTCAGAGCCTGGCTGTCCGACTCGGCAACCCATGCCAGGGACCGCCTCCTCACGGATGGACCGAGAGTGCGGCCAGACGGAGTCAAGGTGGCGGACTCGTTCGCCGACCTACTGGACGGCTCCCTCAATGCGTCTATCAACGTAACCGAGCTCGGGACCTATCTCACGAACGACGCGGCCTGGACGGCGACCAACTCGGAAGGATGGCTCCTCGACGGAACTTGCTCAGACTGGACCTCGGCCAGCGGAGGAGATACCGCTCGCGCGGGCACCACCTTTGGGGCGGACAGCACGTGGACCGTGTACTACAGCCCGAGCTGCAGCTTCGCCAACTCGCGTCTCTATTGCATCGAGGATCCACCCGAGCCGATCTTCTCCGACGGCTTCGAGTCGGGGGACACGACAGCCTGGTCGTCGGTGGTCCAGCGGCCGCTGATTTTTCGCTGAGAATGCCCCCCCCCCGGGGGCACCATGCTAGAGTGCCCATCAGCGCAACCGCGAACAGTTTGATCTACCAACACTGCCTCCGGATACCGGTTGGCGGGCGAGGAGGCAGTATGCAACCGACGACCAGCCGGATTCGGCTCTGGACAATTCTTCTCTTTTCTTGCGCCTTCGTGTCGGCGCTCGAGGCGCAGCAGCCGAAAGTCGCCTTTGTCACCTCGGTGACTGGCACGGCCGATCTCGGCAGCTGGCCTGAAGCAGGCAGTGCCGTCGGGGCTAGCGCCGGCGACGAGATCTGCCGCACTCTCGCCACGGACGCGGGGCTCCAGAACGCCGACACCTTCATCGCCTGGCTTTCGACGAGTACAGATGACGCCTACTGCAGGTTGCATGGGTTCACCGGCAAGAAGTCAGCCAATTGCGGCCAGGCACAACTTCCCGTCGCCGCTGGCCCGTGGGTTCGGACCGACGGCCTGCCGTTCAGCGAAACAATCGACCGGCTTGTTCCTCCCGAAGCCGTCGTCTATTACCCCCTGGCAGCCGACGAAGATGGCGAGTCCGTTCCAGGCTCGGTCTTTACGGCAACCGACGCAGAAGGAACTCTGGACACGAATCACAGCACCTGCGGGGACTGGACCGCCACGCCTGCGGTCGCTGTACAAGTGGGAAGCACGGCTCGAGGCTCGTATAGCTGGACCAACACCGGATCACCGGCGTGTGCCGGCGCGGCTCACCTCTTTTGCTTCGAGCCGGGATCGGGGCCTGCGCTGACCCCACCCGCCGAGACGGGTGCCGTCGCCTTCGTGACCTCGGTGAGGGGCACGGGAGATTTGGGCTCCTGGCCCGATGCCGGAGGCCAGACAGGAGTGGCTGCCGCCGATGCCATCTGCCAGGCCCGGGCTGCGGCAGGTTCACTCGCGAATCCTTCGAGTTTCAAAGCCTGGATCTCCGACTCGACGACCGACGCCAAGGATCGCTTTCTGGTCGATGGACCCAGGGTCCGCCCGGATGGCGTCAAGGTGGCCGACTCGCTGGCCGACATGTTGGACGGATCACTCGAGGCCTCCATCAATGTGTCAGAGCTGGGCAGGTATTCTTCATACATTGCGGTGTGGACGGCGACCGCCAGCGACGGACTCCGGGACAATGGAACTTGTTCCGACTGGACCTCGGCGAGCGGAACGGAAACAGCTCGCGCGGGCGCCGCCAACGCGGCGGACAGTGCCTGGACCCTGCTCTTCACCAGCAGCTGCGACTTCAACTTCTCAAGCCTATACTGCATCGAAGAGACGGCGGAGCCGCTCTTCTCCGACGGCTTCGAATCGGGCGACACGACAGCCTGGTCGTCGGTGGTCCAGCGACCGCTGGTCTGGCGCTGAGAGCAGCTCCCCTCGCTCGAGGGTGGCGAAACGGAATCCTGGAGAAACCCTAGGGCTCTACTCGGTAGGACTCGAGTGTCTTCAGCAGGTGCATGAGCTCCGATTGGCCACGCTCGAGACAGCCGCACTCAGCCGGGTCCGAAGGCACGGTTGTTCTCAGCTTCCAGGGACGCTCGTAGAACGGAGCTGCTGCGTTGGATCTAGGTGAGGGCAGCCTTCTCAGGGTGCTGAGAAGTGTCTCCCCCACCGGTAGGCGCGGGTCCGGGTAGCGCATCGGGACGACTCCTTCCTTCGTCGTTTGATGCCCGACGCTACTCCTCCAGAAAAGCGAATTCAAGGAGCGGTGCGGCATCCAAGAAATCGTAGCTGGCAACCTTCGCCCTGGCCTGCAATCGCCTCGCCAGAGCCCTCTCTAGACCCACAGCGGATTCTTCGGTCAGAGCACCCTCGGCTCGCCAGTGGATCCGACCCTCTTTACCGACCAGTAGAACATGGATCGACTCTTCATCGGGGATGTCGAGTGCCTGAAGAAATGGCTCCTTGTCGAGATAAAGGGGGATCGTGAGCTCTCGCGCTTTGCGGTCTTGGATGGCCTGCCGCATACTGTTGTCGATAAAGTAGCGAGCCATGCCATTGCGGGCCGAAATGGTGGGAAGCTCGTAGAACCGCAGACCCGCATGCCTCTCGACCAGGTCCTTCGTGAGCGGCAGCCAGCTTTCGACCTCGGCTTGCTGAGGGCGGCGAAAGGCGATGAAGACCAGATTGGCTTCACCTTCGAAATCGCTCGGCAGGCGAAAGCTCCTCTGCTCCAGATTATCCCCTTCTACCTCGGGAAACACCGGCAGGAGCTCCTGCTCCGAAATCGTCAGGGAACTGACATCGATCTCTGAAATCTGAACCTCTCCAATGGCTTGATCGAACGCAGCTGCAACGATCTGATCGAAGTCATTGGCCGGTGAATCCGCTGGCAACAATAAGGCCAGGGCAGTGAGAAACAGTACGGACAACGCCAGCAGCGCTCCGATCCTTCTGTCCTTCAACGAGACTACAAGTCCTGAATTCATGACGGTTGTTTCCTTTCAAGCTCCCCCGACTCTATCATAAACGGTCAAATCGTTCATAACCCACTCTCTCTCATGGGTAGAACGCAAGATAGGTGCCGGAGTGCTGGGATGGCTCAGAGGTACGGGCGGTGATCAAAGCGGTGGAGGCCCTCTTCGACGGCGACCTCGAAGGCTTCCAGGTACTCTGTGTGGGTGATGCGGCGGCCGATCTCCGAGTATTGGCCGGATTTCTTGACGACCTGACCGGCGGGTGAGTACTGGCCCATGATGTTGACGAAGGTATCGGGGGAGAGCTCGTGGGCGAGAAACCGCGTGATTCCACGGGTTCCTGCCAGGCCCTCCGGCATGACCAGGTGGCGGACCAGCAGGCCGCGCAAAGCAATGCCCTCCTCATCGAAGACCAGGTCTCCCGCCTGGCGGTGCATGGCCCGGAAGGCGTCGCGAGCCCGCTCGGGGTAGTCCTCCGCCAGGACCAGACGACGGGCTGTGCCGTCGTCCCAGAACTTGAAGTCGGGCATGTAGATGTCGATAACGCCATCCAGCAGCTCGATGGAGCGCAGCGAGTCGTAGCCACTGGTGTTGTAGACCAGCGGCAAACGCAGTCCCCTGCCTACTGCGATCTGCACTCCTTCGAGTACCTGGGGGACCACATGTTCCGGCGTCACGAAATTGATGTTGTGACAACCCAGATCCTGGAGCTCGAGCATGAGAGCCGCCAGCTCCTCCGCTGCCACCTCCCTCCCACTCCCTTCCCAGGAGATGTCGTGGTTCTGGCAGAAGACGCAGCGCAGATTGCAGTGCGAGAAGAAGATCGTCCCCGAGCCTCGGGATCCTCGCAGGCAGTCTTCCTCGCCGTGGTGGGGAAACGCGCTTGCGACACGCGCCCAGCGACCCGTCTTGCAGATCGCCCGCTCGTCGGCCAGCCGATCGACGTCGCAATCCCGAGGACAGACCCGGCAGACTCGGAGTTCCTCCAAAGCTTCCTCTACCTTTCCGGTGAGGCGCCCCGACTCCCAGGTGCTCAGGTACGCTGGAGTGAATTCGCTCCGCGGGCGAACGAACCGTGGGTCGGCCCTGACATCACCCGACATCCCATCCAGCCTAGCAGGCCGAACGCCCGAGCGTCGAAGAGGTCCCGGGCACGTTTCGAAAGCGACTTTCCCCCTCGCTGATCACAGTTGTGCGGGCCAGTATAGAGCAGGAGTCGAAGCTAGTCGCCGGGCATCAGGATCGGGTCGCGGAGGCCGGTCATCTCCCAGCGGATCAATGAAACGGGGATGACTCCAGTGGCAAAGAACTCTTCCATGACGTCTTTGAGGACGAACGCGTCGCCAAGCTGGAGAGCACGCTCGGCGAGCAGGTCTTCGATGAGCGCCTTGCCGGTGAGATAGCTGGTGCCGTAGCCGGGCTGCTGGAGGTAGAGCTGCTGCTCGAAAAGGACGAGATTGCCATCCGCCCGGAACCACCCTCGCGGAGTCTGCTCGGCTGCAAAGACCACCGCCTCGTCGACCGACCATTCGTTGCTCTGCACCCGGAGACCGGCGATCGCCCGTGCCGCTCGTTGAGCGACCATGATGTAGACGAGCTCACGGCTGCGTGGACTGTCATCGAAGAGGCCGGCGCTCGCCATCATCTCCTCCCAGCCGGTCGCCAGCCCTTCGGCTCGGCTGTCCCAGATGTTGTACAGCAGTGGCACCCGGCGGATCGGGCTGGAATGGGGGTCCTCTCTCATCCTTGCCTTGTCGATCCAATGAATGTGATGGCAACGCATGACCCGCGGGTCCCGCAGATCGACCTGCGCGAAGAAATGCCGCGCCTCGGGCGGAGCGTACGGTGCCACGCGTTCCCGAAGTGCTGGCTCCATGTAGTCCTCGACCTCCATGACTGCTTCTTCGTCGAGGAAACGCAAGAAGTCCTCGATTGCAGCGCCGGCCCGCGCCTGCCACTCCTCGTCATTGGCGGGTGGCTCGAGTGGTGGCAGCTCGCGGTTGCGATGCTCCTCGAGCTTCATATGGGCGATCGAACGGGCGAGCTCCCGCTCCATCAGCTGCAGCTCGTCCTCCCAGCTGTAGGGCACGAGATGGACGTTGCGCAGGTACCAGGTGTAGTTCTCGACGCCAACACCCGAGGGACCGTTCTTCGTCGGTAGCTGCTCCTCGAGCCAGGCCTTGAAGTCACTGACAGCTTGGCGGGCTTGCTCGATGTCGGGGACGAGCTCGGGATGTGTGGGCCGAAGCTGCTCTGCGAGGTCTCCGAGAATCGCGATCTGACCATCCTGGGTCCAGATGCCGAGCTGCCAGAGATCCCTGGCGTTGCCCACCAGATTCTCCCTGGCCTGCTCGAGAACTGCCGGTATGGCTTGCAGACGCGCCTGCAAAGGCGCCAGTTCCGCGTCGGCCAATGGAAATCTCAGTCGCCAGAGCTCGATCGCCCCGCCCATCACAGGACCTTCACGCAAGGGGGTGTCGCTCTCCGCATCGATCACCACCGCATAGAAGCCCGGATCCCTGAGCCAGGGCTGCAGGACCCGGTGATCGAAGTCGAGACCATTCATCTCGGCGCCCACCAGGAGGCTGTCGATCTGCTGCTCCACCGGCCAACCAGAGGTATCGATGGCCGCCAGTCGCTGCTGGTACTTCGCCAGCTCCTGATGCTGTCGCTCCATCGCAGGGGGTGTGTAGTCGGGCACTCCATCCCGAAACACCGGCTGCTGGAACTCGCGCCAGTCCGTAAACAGCTGGACGAGCTCGTCGTAGCCTGTCGGGCTGTCGACAGACGCCGAGGCTGCTAACGAGGACGATAGACAGAGGACCGACAGGGAGAGAATAGCTATCACCAGGCTGAAGCGGTTTCGCATCGTGTTGACCTCCAGAACGACCAGTCTATCCGTCCGACTCGGGTATCTACCTCAGGGTGCAAATGCGAGTGCCGGCCACCTACTCAGCGAGTGGAGACTTGTAGACCACGCCACCCTTCATCACAAAGCGAACGTCCTCCAGGAGCGTAATGTCCTCGAGTGGGTTACCGGCAACAGCGATCACATCCGCCCACTTGCCAGACTCCAGGGTCCCGACGTCCTCTGAGATGCCGATCAGCTCGGCCGAATCAAGGGTGGCCATGCCAATCGCTGCCATCGGCGGCACCCCGAGCTCTTCCACCAGAATCTCGAAATCCTTGGCGTTCAAGCCGTGGGGAAAGACCGCGGCGTCGGTACCGTAAGCGAACTTCACACCGGCCTCATAGGCTTTGCGGAGACGCTCGCGCTGCTGCACCGCCATGGATGCAGCCTTGTCGATGGAGTACTGCGGAATGCCCCAGGCCTCGCCCTCTTCGATGATGAAGTCCAGGGTGTAGAGGGTCGGAACCAGGTAGGTTCCATGCTCGAGCATGAGCTCAATGCCCTCGTCGTCCACCAGGCTGCCGTGCTCGATCGAGGCCACACCGGCGCGGATAGCGTCGTTCATGCCGGCCGGCGAGTGGGCATGGGCCGCAACCTTGACTCCCAGGTTGCCAGCGGTCTCGACCACGGCTGCAAGCTCTTCGAGGGTGTATTGCTGCTCGTCGAGGGAGGTGCCAGCTGAGAGGACCCCTCCCGTGGCCGTGATCTTGATGACATCGGCGCCATACTTGATCTGGGTCCGGATGGCCTTGCGCAGCTCATCCACCCCGTCGGCGATCTGGGCGTACCCGGGCAGATTGAGCGCTGGGTTCCAACCATTGATGTCGGCATGCCCACCGGTGGCTCCCACGCCTCGGGTGGCGACGTACATCCGAGGCCCTGGCACCACTCCTTTGGCGATCAAGTCTCGCAGGGCCGCATCGGAGTAGTTGCCCGCACCGACGTTGCGAATCGTCGTGAACCCCGCCTCGAGGGTGATCTTGGCGTGGGCGACACTGTAGATCGCCTCGTGAGCCTCGGATTCTCGAAGCTTCTGGGTGTCGCCGCCGTCGCCCGGTGCACCGCTAATGTGCACATGGCAGTCCATGAGGCCCGGAAGAATGGTGTACCCCTTCAGGTCGATCACTCGGGCTGCTGGCGGAATCAGCAAATCGGCTGCCGCTCCAACAGCTACAATCCGGTCTCCCTCGACCAACAGAACTGCATTCTCAACGGTGGCCGCTCCCGTCCCATCGATAAGCCGGTCGGCCTTGATCGCGATGACTTCTGCTACTGCCCCACTTGTCGCCAGGAACAACGCGAGAATGCTCAACATCCAGATGCGCCAGATTTGCATGGTCTGCTCCCTCTCTTTGCCCTGTTCCATTCAGGTCTTCCTTTGGCACCAGCCCCTCGGCAACCGAACACAGGGTCTGCCGATCGGGGCCTCTTCCGCAACACCCATTGGGGTGGGACGGGGACCAACCAGAAGCTGGCTCGACTTGACGCGGCGACCCCAGGGTCCTAGTGTCTAGGGAGCTCGCGACAATTTGAATAGCCTAGCAACCGGGGCATATGCCCCGCGAGGATTTTTCCTCTGGGAAGGAGGGCGATGATGACGGATGGCAACAAAGGCCGAGCGATCACTATTGATCAACCCCCACAAACGAGGCGGGTGAACATCATAGTCACGGGGAAGAAGAAAGCAGAGGGGATTTTCAGGATAGTCGTGGCGCCCAAGAACCCTCCCATTATTGGCAAGAAGCCGTTTTGTGATGGACAAGAACTCGAATGGGTAGTCGTCGATGATTTGGAGCCAGATCAAATGCTCAGGATCAGAGATGAGACCTTCGCGTGCTTTTCGAATGTTCCGGTCGACATCCATTATCCGAATAACGGGGCACTCAGTGGGCCGCCCGATGACGACACGACCCCTGGCACATACTGGACCTATGTCGTCGAGCTTTTTGACGGTGAGGGAAATTTGATCGCGAGTTCCGATCCCGGAGCCATCATTCATCCTTAGGCAAAGATCCACGGGTCTCGTGAAGGCGCGGCTCGAAACACCAAGCCCGGCCACCTGGATCTAGCTCGGGCTCTCTGGCCCGCCACCGGTCAAGGCCTGGAACTCCGGATCGTCTTGGAGTGAGGCGAACTCGTCCTCTTGAGCCATCAGCTCGGGGTTGATCCCCAGATCGATCGCCTCGCGGACGGCCACCAGCGCCATCTCACGCGTCCCACAGAGGGCGTATATGTAGGCGAGCTCGTGCGCTCCGAATGCCGTCTTCGGGAGAGTCGCCTTCAACTCGGTCGCCTCCGACACGGCGCTTTCGCAGTCGCCCGCTTTGGCTGAATACATGGCACGGTGGAGCAAAAGTTCACCGTCCCCCGGATTGACGGATAACTCCTCGTCCATCAGGGCCACCGCCTCACGGTACTCGGCCGCCGCCGCCTCGCGGTCGCCCATGCGCAACAGCACGTCACCGTGGTTTCGCCGCAGCGCCGCATCTTTGGGATCCAGCTTCACGGCCAGAGCGAAGTTCCCGACCGCCTGGTCCATGTCACCCTTGAAGAAGTAAGCCGTGGCGATATTGGTGGCTAGCAGCGCGTACGGTATGGGCTCTGGGATCTTCTCGTAAATCTCGATCGCCGTCTCGTAGTCGGCTTCATAGACGTAGAGGGTTCCGAGGTTCTCGAGCGGACGGTAAATGTGTTCTGGAGCCACGTCTACTGCACGCTGAAAAGCAACCCGCGCCTCATCGTAACGCCCGAGCTCAGCGAGCAGCGCTCCGAGGCGATTCCAGTTCAGCCAATCGCTCTCGTTGAGCGCGGCGGCGGTCCTGTAATAGCTCTCCGCCGGCTCCAACTCGCCGATTCGCTCGTAGCCCGCGGCAAGCTCTCTGTAGGCCTCATCCGGGTTCGGATGATCGGCGATGGCCTGCTCCAGGACTTCAATCGAGGCTGACACCTGACCCGTGCTCCGGAGCACCCGGGAAAGGGCGATTCGCGCAGCGGGCAGGTCCGGAGCCTGCTCGAGGGCTAGATTGGCTTCGATTTCAGCCTGCTCGAGAAGCTGCGGGTCCAGGTCCCGATGGTACATCTGCCACAGGGCCTCGCTCAGGCTGGCGTGAGCGATGGCGAATTCCGGGTGCAACCGGATTGCCTGTCGGAAATTGTCCGCGGCGGATTCCGGCCCACTCGGATCATCCGCTTGATCGAGAAACCTCTGGCCCCGCACATAGTGAGAGTAGGCGCGGGTCAGTTCAGCCGGGTTCTTCCTCAGTCGCCGTCGCTGCCTTGGGGTCATTGGAATCGACAGCAGCGCACCGAGATCTCTGGCCACCTCCTCTTGCAGCGCGACAAGGCCCGGCTCTGAGGAGGAATAGGGCTCCGACCACAGCACGAAACCGTTAGCCGTGTCCGTCAAGCTGACCACGACTCTTCGCCGGTCGCCTTCGCGAAGAATCTCGCCGTCGACGACAGAGCCAACACCCAGTCGCTTGCCAAACTCGGACGCTCCGACACCATTCCCAATAAGGCTCGCGACTTCGGATCGACCCACCGTCTGGAGGCCATACCGGCCCGAGAGCTCGTACGTCAGGCCGCTGCTGAAGACCTCTCCCAGGTGGTCGTTCTCGGGATCGCCTGTCAGGTTGGCGAACGGCAGCACTGCCAGAGTCCTGAGATCCTGGGGCGGGCTCGCACAGCTGCGCACAACCAGAAGCCCCACCAGGATTGCGACCACGGATACAGCCGCCAGGGCCAGGCCACGCCAGCGCCTCGATCGCTTCTCGGGCTCGGCTGGGAACAGGGACTCCGAGCTGACAGTTGCTGTACCACTCGACACTTCCTCTCGCAGCGCCTCGAGCTCGTTGCGCACATCGAGGGCTGTCTGGAACCGCTGCGAAGGGTCCTTCTCTAGACAGTGCCGGATGACACGCCCGAGATGGCGTGGCATGTCCTCCTTGATTTCAGTCACCGGAGGCGGGTTGGAGGTGAGGATCGCGGAGATGACATCGGCCGAGCTGTCACGACTGAAAGGATGGCGGCCCGTCGACATCCAATACAGCAGAATGCCCAGGGAGAAGATGTCGGATCGCGCGTCCAGCGGACGACCCCGGAGTTGCTCCGGTGACATGAAGGGCGTCGTTCCGACTACCTTCCCCTCGCCCGTCAGCACCTCGGTCGGCTGTGTCGAGTCGAGATCCACATCCTCCCTGCGCTGGGTCGGAAGCAGCTTGGCCAGACCGAAATCGAGGACTCGAATCCGCCCATCTCGATCCACCATCACGTTGCGGGGCTTCAGGTCGCGATGGATGATCCCCTTTTCGTGAGCCTTGCTCAGGGCATCCGCTAGGGAACCGGCGATCTCGAAGAAGCGCTCCAGGCTGAGACCGCTCTTCGGAACCACCTCCGACAGCGTCTTGCCTTCCACGTACTCCATCGTCAGGAAGTGCAGGCCGTCGACCTCCTCGACCGAATAGATCGTGACGATGTTGGGGTGGTTCAACGCCGCGACGGCCTTGGCCTCGCGCCGGAAACGCTCGAGTCTCTCTTGATTCCCCGCCGCCTCCGGTGGCAGGACTTTGAGGGCCACTTTGCGCCCCAGCTTCTCGTCTCGCGCGAGAAACACCTCCCCCATGCCGCCCTTACCGAGCTTGCGGAGGATTTGGTAGTGCGCTATGGAATCGTCGATCATCGAGCCCCTTCCTCGCGGCTCCTGCTGGACGATCTTGACCTGCCTATTTACTGGGATTCTACACTGGGCCGCACCTCCCACGAGACAGTGTTGAACCTCCACTGAACTGCCGACACTGTCTTGGTACCCTCGATCCAAGCGTGAGCAAGCTCGGTTGTCACCGTCGAAGGTCTCGAGTCACCCTCTCGGCCCTGGTTGCCGCCCTGGTCGGGGCCGGCCCGCTCACGGCCATCGAGCCCTATTGCCAGCAGAATCCGGCTGTCTACTGCAACGACTTCGAGACCCACTCCTGGGAGGGTATGGAGCACGATGACGACGCCACTCTCGTCACCGCAGGTGTGCCAGGCCTGCACACCTTTCAAGGCAGCGGCTCGGTGGAAGCGGTCCTGGATACCGACGGCACGGGAGCCAGCTTCGGCTACCGCTTCTTCGGCGAAGAACGTATTTACGTTCGCTTCTACATGAAATGGGACAGCGCCTGGGACCGTCCGATGCACCACTTCTTTGCAGTTCACGGTGACCGCGACGACGACCCGTGGTCCTGCCACGGTACAGCCGGCTGTCGCCCCAATGGCATCAAATGCCTGAACGGTGCGACGGTGGACAGCCGCGAAACAGTGCCGGATGTGCTACCGGGCGAACCCTTCTTCTACAGCTACTTTCCCGACATGAGCTGCGATCCCGGCAGTCACTGTAATACCTACGCGGATGCGAATGCCATTTGCGAAGGGTGTGCCAACAGAGGACTGCCCTGCAACAACGGGCTCGAGTGCTGCTGGGGCAACCACTTCAACTTGAACCAAGGGACTGCCGTCTCAATGGAGCAGGATCGCTGGTACTCCGTGGAAACCATGATCCGGGCCAATACTGTGTTTCTGGGCGCGGGCAACTACGACGGCGAGATGGCGCTGTGGATCGACGGTGAGCTGGTCGCACATCACACCGGTGTGCTTTGGCGGCACACCGAGGAGCTCCTGCTCAATCACTTCATCGTTTGGAACTATTTTCCCGAGGCCAGTCAGTCCTACCGCATCTGGTTCGACAACATCGTCATCAGCACCACTCACATCGGGGCCTTCGGAGAGATGGTCTTCCAGGACGGCTTCGAATCGGGTGACACGGCAGCCTGGACCGGATCGGTCCCCTGACCGGATCGGCCCTCTGATTGGACGGCGATATCTAGGGTCCGGCTTCGCCGACCGCTGGGGTGACGTGTTCGAGAATCTGGTCGCGGCGCCCCAAAAGAGCCTCGATCTGGTCGGCGGAGAGCAACTCGCCCAGATCTTGCTCTAAAGAGGCCTGGTCCAGACCTTCAAGAGCGGCGATCAGGCTGGGATCGATCGATACCGTCCGACCTTCTTCCCAACCGATCTCCGACGAGACTGGAAAGGCCTTCGAGTGATCGATGAGAAATAGCCTGTCCTGTTGCACAGCGCAGAGGATGTCGTCCGCCCCCCGGTCAGGGTTGCCAATCAGGGCGTCGAAGACCACGCCATCCGCGATGCGCTCTTTTACCCAATCTCGATCGAAGAACTCCAGCTCGTAAGCCGTGGCCGACTCCTGATCCACCGCGTCCTCGACCCACGCCTGTAGCGAGCCCGGCTCGCCATCCAACTCGCGCAGGACACACACTGGAACCAATCCCAGATCGAGCTCTCGGTCCAGGCGATAGGCCGCGACCTCGTGCTCATAGCGGTCCATTTGACCTTCGAACCCTGGCTCGCCACCGATCGAAACGTTCTTGAAAATGCCGCGCTCCTTCTTGCCTGCCATCTCCATTTCCACAAGGCGCGGTCGGGTGCTCCCGCGGCCCAGGTCGCGCGAGGCGATGACCGACGCCTGCTGTAGGAACTCCTGCAGCTCGGCATCCGACCATTGTGTGACCGTCTGCGGATCGAGCTTGCCGATCGGCAGCTCTCTTGGCGCTTCGATCTCTCGGCCTGTCGAGGCATCCAGAACCAGGATGTCATCACCTTCGACCACCAGGGCCTGCAGCGCGTCGCTGGAGCTGATGTCGTGATCGATACGGAATAGTCGGTTCTGAAACCGCGAAGTGATCTCCCGGCCCTCGGTCGGACTGTGGGCAACAACGATCGCCCTGGCCTCCAGCAGCTCGAGGGTGCGCTCCAGGCTGTCGCGCTCGATGCGCTCGTCTTCGTGGGACCCCCCCCGATACCACAGCGGACCTCGCCCCCCTAGCATCAGACTGTCGGACGTCCCCACGAGACCATCGACAGCCAGGCGCAGTTCTTCCGTTAGCTTGTCTCCCTGCTCTTTCCCCTGTTGCCTGACCCATACGATGTCGACGTACTCCATCCAGGGCTCGACGATCCCCCTCTTTTCCAACACCCCCCGCGACTCCAGGTGGCGCCGCAGGTCACTTTGCACGAGCCGATTCGTCTCGTCGACCCCGACCTCCGCAATCTCCTCCGTCAGGCCGCCATGCATGTAGATCACGTCGTTGACCATGACGATGGCGGGGAGCCCGAGGAGCCACTCGCCGTACTCGCCATCAGGATTGAGGCTCTGCTGGCGGGCGAAGTAGCCGGGCGGGTACTTCTTTTCGAACTCGCTGGTCGCCACTTCTCGATTCGCATTCTTCTGGCGACTGGCCAGATAGGACTTCAGTGCGGCTCTGCGATCCGGCTTCTTCTCCTCCGAGGCGAACGACTGGTAGGCCACAGGATTGACGTAGCGCAGATCCCGCATGAGGTTCATCGCCTCGTGGTTGCCGAGCAACATGTGGACGTAGCCTCCGGCGGCTTGCGACTCGCCCTGCAGCCGACGGATCAGATCCATCAACTCCCGTCCACCCGTGCCGCGATCGAGAACGTCGCCGGTAATGACCAGATGCTCTTCGCCGCCGCTCCAGCGCAGATCGCCATCGATCAGGCCAGCGGCCTCGAGAATTCGCAAAGCCTTCTCATAGCTGCCGTGGAGATCGCCGATCGCGACGATGCGAGTTACATCCGTCCATTCATATTGAGAGACGTGCACGGGACCCGGCGACCCAAATACCAGGGCCGGGACGGCCAAAACGAGCAGAACAAGAACGGTTGGCACTGGGATCGACTGTCGGTGTCTCATCGGGTTCTCCACCAAATTGGAGGTGCGATCATACCTGCTAGGTTCCTCCGGGTCTTGTCGAGGCTGTCTGCTTTCGGGACCGAACATCCCGCGATCGAACAGATCTTGTCAGCCTGGTGGTCACTTCAGGCCTGCTACTCGTTGAAGGTAACGCTTGGCACGCCCGATGCATTCCATGAGCGCGAGAGTTCCGAATGTGCGCCAATCAGGAAGGATCCGCTGATGACCAGCAGCCACTCGACCAAGACACCATTCGACTTTCTCGAAACCTTCTTCCGGGATCTTCGCTACGGAGCAAGGTCCCTGGTCAAGAGCCCGATGTTCACGCTCGTGGTGACGCTCACGTTGGCTCTCGGCATCGGCGCCAACACCGCGATCTTCACGTTGGTGAACGCCGTCATGGTTCGCTCCCTTCCGGTCGAGAGCCCCGAGGAGCTCTACGTCTTCGGCGCCGAAGCCAGGATGGGGCAGAGGATTTCCGATACGCCCGAGGAGAGAGACACCAGCCTCTTCTCCTATCCCCTCTATCAGGACTTCCAACAGCAAGGTGAGTACTTCAGCGGCCTGGCCGCTCTGTCGAGCTATCCCATCGACGTTTTCGCCACCGACGAGGCACCCGTGCCCGGCGAGCCCATGGAGAGGTTCCAGGCACGCCTGGTGAGCGGCAACTTTTTCGACCTGCTCGGCGTTCCGGCAGCTCTCGGCCGCACCCTCTCCCCTGCCGACAATCGAGTTGCCGGAGCTCATCCGGTGGTCGTGATCAGCCATGGACTCTGGACCCGGAAGTTCGGGCAGGACCCAGACATCGTCAATAGCACGATCGAGTTGAGCGGCGCCCGTTACACCATTCTCGGAGTGACCTCTGCCGACTTCCAAGGCGTCACGGTCGGGTTCTCGACCGACCTCTGGGTACCGCTCGCGATGCAGTCCGAGATCACGCGGGAACCTTCCTTCCTCGACGATCGGGAGAGGATGTGGTTGAGAATCCTTGGACGCCTGGATCCGAGCGTCACCGTGCAGGCCGCGGAAGCCAGGACCAACGAGATCTTCCGTCGGGTCGTGACCGACGCTGCGGGCTCCGAGCTCTCTGCAGAGTCGAAGCGCACGATCGCCGCTCTCTCGACCGAGTTGGAGCCGTTCGCCAAGGGCTTCTCGCCGCTCCGGAGAAGGTACTCGAGGCCCCTCGTATTCCTGATGTCGGTGGTCGGCCTCGTCTTGCTGATCGCCTGCGCCAACGTCGGTAACCTGCAATTGGCCAGGGCGGCGACTCGCGAGCAGGAGGTGGCACTACGCATGGCCCTGGGGTCGACGCGCAATCGGCTGCTGCGCCAGTTCCTCACCGAGGGCCTGATCCTAGCTCTCGTGGGCGGCGCCATGGGGTTGCTCGTGGCGCGGTGGTTGATCTCCCTGCTCCTCAGCCTGATTTCGACCCGCGCCGTCCCCATCGACGTGGGGCTCGACCTCCGAGTGCTGGGATTCACGCTCGTCGTCTCGCTCCTCAGCGTGATGCTCTTCGGTCTCATCCCGGCGCTGCGCGCCACACGAACCGATCTGACCGCCTCGATGAAAAGCGAAGGCGGAGCTTTCGACGACCCCGGCCGCGGCTGGGGACTGCGGGAGATCCTCCTGGTCTCTCAGGTTGCGATCTCTCTGCCTCTGCTCGTTGCCGCGGGTCTGCTGGTGGCCAGTCTCCAGAACTTGAGAAGTGAGGAGACCGGCGTCATCCACGAAGCACTGCTCGCCGCCTACATCGATCCCCAGGGTGGTGGGTACACGCCAGAGCAACTCCCGGGCCTGTATCGAGATCTGCTGGCCAGAGTCGAGGCGCTGCCGGGTGTCGAGTCGGCCAGCATTGCCTATTTGGGACCCTTCGGCAGCGGCCGCTACGTAAACGCGATCTCGATCGATGGCTACCAACCCCAAACCGACTCCGAGGCTCTGATCGAGGCCGACCTCGTGACGCCCGGCTATTTCGAGACCATCGGGGCTCGGCTTCTGCTCGGACGACCCCTCGCCGAGAGCGACGCTGAAGGCGCCCCGCAGGTAGCGGTCGTCAACGAGGCCTTCGCTCGTCGTTACTTCGCAGGCCGATCGCCCATTGGCGAGCGTTTCGGCGTCGATGGCGATGACACCGCCCAAGACATCGAGATCGTCGGCATGGTGGGGAACTTCAAGCAGCACGATCTACGCACCGAAGCGACCCCGACGGTCTACTTTCCTGTCGCCCAGAATATGCAGGCTCTGTTCACCCTTCTGACCCGGTCCCGCCAGAAGCCGGAGACGCTGATTCCCGAGGTCAGCCGTGTCATCGCGGAGGTCGCATCAGGCCTGCCGCTGCTCGTTGCTCGACCCCTGACGGACGTTATCGAACGGACCCTGCAACAGGAGAAGATGATTGCCCAGCTGACGACTCTCTTCGGACTGCTGGCGCTGATCCTGGCGTCGCTCGGCCTCTATGGCGTCGTGGCCTACGGCGTCTCTCGCAGGACACGTGAGATCGGAATCCGGATCGCCCTGGGCGCACTGCGAACCCAGGTCACCTGGATGGCGCTCAAGAGCGCCCTGGTCCTCGTTGTCATCGGGGTCGCCATCGGTCTGGCCGTGGCCCTGGCCTCGGGTAGGCTCATGGCGGGCCTGCTCTTCGGTCTCGACCCGTCGAACCTCGAGACACTTCTTCTGGCCTCCCTGGTGCTCATCGGTGTGGCCCTGGTCGCCGGCTTCTGGCCGGCCCACCGCGCCTCGCGCCTGGATCCGGTCCAGGCCCTGCGGCAGGAGTAGTCGAGCGCTACCGCTGGAGACGGACCGCGAGGCGAGCTAGCCCTCGAAGTCAGGCAACCGGGCCAGTGCCTCCAGCACACGTTTGGGCGTCATCGGCAGGTGGAAGAGCCGGGCGCCAGTGGCGTCGAAGATGGCGTTGGCGATCGCCCCGCCCATGCCGATGATGGCCGGCTCGCCGCCACCCTGGGGATCGAGCTCGTCGTTCTTCACCAGCACGGTGTCGATCTTGGGCACCCAGGAAAATCTCGGGATCTCATAGGTGTCGAAGTTCTTGTCGAGGATCTCGCCGCCGCGGAAGCGCAGGTTCTCGCGAAACGCGTAGCCCAGCCCCATGGTGATGCAGCCTTCCATTTGCATCTTGGCGCCTTCGGGGTTGACAACGATTCCCATATCCTGCGCGCAGACGACTCGCTTCACCTGAACTTCGCCGGTCGTTCGGTCCACCACCACCTCGACGATGTGCGCCACATAGGTGCCAGCATCGATGCCGCAGGCCACTCCCAGGCCCCGACCACTCGGTGTGGGCTGCGGCTCCCAATCGTAGGCGTCGGCAACGGCTTTGAGAACACTTCTGAGCCGCTTGTCCCTGGTGTTGCGCAGACGGAATTCGATCGGGTCCATCCCGGCCGCCGCCGCCATCACATCGATCTGCGACTCCTTGGCGAAGATGTTGGTGTTCGCACCGGGAGCCCGCCAAGCGCCAGTGGCAAACGGGTGGACACCCGGCGCGCGCCATCCCTGGCTGTGCACGACGATCTGACTGTTCGGCACGTCGTAGAGCTGCTCGGCTCCCCGGTCACCGGCGAAGAAGACATGGTAGTCCCAAAGCGCGATGTGGCCCCCATCATCGATGCCAGAGTCGATCTCGATGAAGGCGGCTGGCTGAAACGTGTCGTAGAAGAACTCCTCGGCCCGCGTGTATGCCACCTGAACCGGACGTCCGACGATGCGGGTGAGCCGAGCGGCTTCCGTTGCCTGGTGAGCCGTGGACTTGCCGCCGAAACCGCCGCCTACGTAGGGGGTGATGACTCGCACCTGCTCCTTCGGAATCCCGAGGGCGTCTGCCACCGTGGCTTGATTCCCGAATGGAGACTGCGTTGAGACCCAAAGCGTGACCTTGCCGTCTTGTACGGTAGCCGTCGCGGTGTGAGTTTCGATCGGGGCGTGCGCGACGTACCCATCGTAGTAGGTGCGGCTGAAGCGCTTCGTAGAGCTTTCCGCCCCCTCCCCGACGCTGCCCCTCACGTCATCGGGCTCGCCACCAGGGTCCTTGGATCGCAAGTAGTCCCAGATCGTCGTCTCATCGACGTGAGGCTCTGGAGTCTGCCAATTGGCCTCGATGAGGCCCAGTGCGCGCTCGGCCTGCTCGGGATCTTCGTGCAGCGCCGCGACGACACCATCCTGGTTGACGATAACTACGCCAGGCACCTCTTCGGCCTTCGAGGTCTCCACGCTGCGGAGCTCGGAGCTGTGCGCAGGTGGCCGCAGCTGGCGGGCGTAGAGCATGCCCGGCAACTGGATGTCTCCGGCGTACTTGGCTTTTCCCGTGACCTTGTCGAGCGCGTCCAGCCGCTTGGTCGGCACGCCCATCGCCTTGAATTCGCGGACGCTTCTGAGCACCGCTTCTCGATCGATGGTGTGAGTGATCGGCTCGCCACCCGCAAGATCGCCGAAGGTGAAGGTTCGAGATCGGTCGGTAAGCAGAGTGATGACACCATCCTTCACCCTCAGCCTGTCGATCGGAGCTCCGAAGCGCTCCGAGGCCAGGTCGAGGAGCACTTCGCGGGCCTTGGCGGCGGCAGCGCGAACAGCCGGGCCAAAGAACCGCGTGCTCATCGAACCCCAGGTTCCGCGGTCATACGGGCACAGATCGGTGTCACCCATGATCATGTCGATGCGATGCAGGCTGACGCCCAGCTCCTCGGCGGCCATCTGGGCCAGCGAAGTCATGACGCCCTGCCCCATCTCGATCTTGCCGGAGAAAACGGTAACCCGGCCATCCTTGCCAATGCGGAGGTAGGCGTTGAAATCCTCCGGATAGCCCATTCCCTGGGCCTCGACGACCGAGCCGCCAGAACCTCCCATGGCAACGAGGACTACGATGCCGCCACCGACGGCCTTGAGGAACTGACGCCGATCGAGGGTTCCGAGAGGAGGCAGAGTCGCCTCGTCAGTCGCCGGCAATCCGCCCATCTGTTCTCTGAGCATCTCTTCTGCAGAGAAGTCTCGAATCGTCATCTCTATACCCTCCTCGAAGCGGCTTCGATCGCCTCGACGATCCGTTGATGAGCACCACAGCGACAGAGGTTCTCCTCCATGCCCTCGACGATCTCACCGCGGGACAACGGCTTCTTGGAGAGGATCAGTCCGTAGGCATTCATGATCATCCCTGGAGTGCAGAAGCCGCACTGCAGAGCCCCTCGATCGGCGAACTCCTCCTGCAGAGGATGGAGATTCTTGCCGCTGGCAAGGCCTTCGATCGTCAGGACCTCCTTGCCCTGCACAGCAGAAACGGGAAGCTGGCAGGTTCGCACCGCCTCTCCATCCACAACTACCGTGCACGAGCCGCAGAGGCTCTCACCGCAACCGTACTTGGTACCGGTCAATCCGAGATCCGTCCGCAGCACCCACAGGAGCTTACGGTCTCCGTCGGTCTCCACCGTCTTCTGCTGGCCGTTGAGTCGGAACTGGATGGTCTCCGCCATGTTCACCTCATTTCAACTCGATAAGGGATAGCAGGATTCTACATGGCATCCTTTCTGCTGGGCGCATCCCTATCATGCTCCAGAAGACCTTGGCGGATCTCACCAGGTTTCAGCCACATCGCCCGGAGTTCGCGATCCATGAGCGACTATACTGACCCACTGACAACTCCCAAGTAGGTCACCACATGATAGCGTGGAAGTCACATCTCACAGTACGAGGACTCCAACCGGTGGTCGCGGGCCTGGAGGCTCTCGGCCACCCAGTTGATTCGATTCTCGCCGAAGCTTCCATACCGCGCGATACGGTGGATGGAGATCCCGAGGGAACCGTACCATTGGAGTCGATGATGGCTCTGTGGGAGGTGGCGCGCGAAGCAACAGGTGACGAGCACGTGGGCATTCACCTCGCGGAGGCAGCCCCGGTCGGATCCTTCGAGGTGCACGCCTATGCTGTCCTTTCCAGTCCAACGCTGCGCGATGCCTACCACCGGGCCTGTCGCTACCAACGTCTTATTCACGAAGGCACCGATCTCTCACTCAAAGAGGGAATACAAGAAGCAATTCTCAGTCATTCCCTGCCCGGTGGACTGGCGGTGGGGCAACAGCCGGCAGAATTCCTCGTAACCGCCTGGGTACGTTTCGGACGGCTGGTCGCGGGACGAGACTGGCTGCCAAGTCGCGTCTGTTTCGCACACCAGGCTCCGGCCGACATCTCGGAGCACCGACGTCTCTTTGGGGAGGGCGTGCTGTTTTCGAGTGGCCGGACAGCGCTGCACGTGCCCAATACGATCCTCGATATCCCCAACTCTCGGGCCGACACGGCTCTGGTCCGAATGATGGACCGCTACGCGGAGACGACCTTGCAGTGGGCCCCGTCTCGCTCGACTCTCAGCGGCAGAGTTCGGGAGCAACTCGTCGAAGCGCTGAGCTCGGGTGCACCAACCGCGCGTCAGGTCGCCGACAGTCTCAACATGAGCGTTCGAACTCTTCACCGAGGCCTACGCCAAGAGGACACCAGCTTTCGCGTGCTGCTCGAGCAGCTGCGACGAGAACGGGCCGCCGACCTCCTTACCAATCGGCGTTGCAGCATCGCCGAGGTCGCATTCCTGGTGGGATTCTCGGAGCTCAGCGCCTTCTATCGGGCCTTCAGGAGGTGGACAGGGACGACGCCAGCTGAGTTCCAGGCACAGGCCGCAGCCGCTTCAGCCGCCATGCCACCAGACCCAACGCCGTAGATCTCGCCAACTGCCTTGCCCAGATCTGGCCGGTCTGGGCAAGAAATACGGCACTCACCGTCAATGCGGTCGAGTCGCTCGGCTGGCATTCTCTTGTCATACAACGGGACCTCGCCTTCGGAAACCGCCGATGTGCTGGACGTCCCGCTTCGGAAAGGAGGCAGATGACATGAGAATGAGCAAACTGGAAAAACACTTCGTCAACGGTAGGGGCCACAGTGACAAGGTGGCCAGGCATGCCGAAGAGATGGTCCGATTTGCCGATCCTCGACCGGGGATGCGATACCTCGATGTCGGGTGTGGGAACGGAGCCGCACCGATCCATCTCGCCAGGACGCTCGGACTCGAAATCGCGGGCGTCGATGTAGACCCCGCACAGATCCGCATCGCACAAGCGGACAGCTCCGAACTGGAGAGCGCTCGCTTCTTGACTCTCGACGCAACGCAGCTGCCGTTCGATGACAACGCCTTTGACATCGTGTCGACCAATATGGTCACGCACCATGTTCCGGAGTGGCAGTCACTGTTGGCAGAAATGGTGCGGGTTCTGAAGCCCGACGGGTATTTCCTCTATACCGATCTCGTCTGCCCAGGTTGGATAGCCGCGATCGGACGCGCGATAGTCCGTCGCCACGCGGGTTTCCCCACAATCAGAGAGCTCGAAGCGCTCCGGCTTCGGGAGGGTCTCACCCCAATTCACCAGAGTCGCTCGACGACGCGCTATGAGACTGTCTGTCGCTTGGCCGCATGAAGTCCGTCTTGGAAGCCTGGCCGGCCTCGCCCGGAGCCTTGTCTTCCTTGTCCTGGCGTCGCTCTGTCAGGCAGCTCCGGCCTCTCCAGCCGGCGCTCCCACATCGGTGTGGATCGACACCGACGCGGCTTGCGGTCAAGCAGCGACGGCCGACGCGGATGACTGCTGGGCTCTCCTGTTGGCATTGAGCTCGCCAGAGTTGACAATCCATGGGATCAGCACCGTCTTCGGCAACGTGGATGAGGAAACGGTCTTCGCCGTCACTCGAACGGTCCTCGATCAATGGGCCGAGAGTGGCGGCGAGGATTTGCCCCCCGTGCACCGGGGCTCTCAGCAGGCCGGCGGTGGAGCTGCTAGACCAGCGATCGCGGCGATCGCCACGGCACTGGACCAGGGCCAGTTGACGATTCTGGCGTTGGGACCGCTGACAAATGTAGCAGCCTTGTTGGCTCAACATCCTCAAGTCGCTGACAATATCCAGCAGATCGTCGCCGTTGGAGGGACGAGGCCATCGCAACGACGTCTGTTTCCGGGCACGAGCGGGCTGCTCCACTTTCATGATTTCAACTTCACCCAGGACCCTGCCGCATTCGAGGCAATCCTGAGCTCGGGCGTTGCGTTGAGCCTCCTCCCGTTCGAGGCAGCTCAGAGGGTGACGGTCACTCCAACCGACCTTTCGCTCCTTTCATCAAGTGGAGGGGTCGCCCAATGGCTGGCGGTGATGAGTCGAGGCTGGATGCGGTTCTGGTTGGAGCATCTGGGCACCGAAGGCTTCTACCCGTTTGACAGTCTGGCTGTTGGCTACGTCATCGATCGGCAAGACTTCGTTTGCGAGCCAATTCCAGCTCGCGTCCAGAAGCAGCGATCATTGCTCTTCGCGCGAGACGCTCTGGAGGTCTCACACAATCTCGAGCAGTCTACTTCTGTGACCTACTGTAGCGACGTCAATCCCTCCTTTGGGCGCGAGCTCGTAGCACGCATGGTCGATCTTGGGCGAGATTGGTGAGCCTACGGTGTCGTACAATGCGGCCAATTTCACTCTTTCGCAGGATGCAGGAACAGGAGGTAGGGATGTCTAGGTTATCTCGAGTCGCCGCGGGACTCTCAGCGCTGCTTATCTGTTCAACCTCGTTCCTTTCAGCCCAGGAGAAGCTGACCGAGCACACCCTACAGCTGGCGGAAGGGGCCAAGGGACCGGCCGCGAAGGTCACCGACTTCGCCTGGCTCGAAGGCCATTGGCAGGCCGAGGCCCTCGGTGGCACCGCCAACGAGATCTGGAGTGCTCCTGCCAGCGGCACCATGGTCGGCATGTTCCGCCTCGTCAAAGACGGAGAAGCAGCGTTCTACGAGATCTTCACCTTGACTGAGGAGGATGAGACCGTGCTCCTCCGTCTGAAGCACTTCAACTCCGACCTGACTGGCTGGGAGGAGAAGGACGAGACAGTCGATTTCCCGCTGGTTGCCTTCAACAAGGATCACGCGTGGTTCGATGGCCTCACCTACCAGCGCCGCGGGCCCGACGAGATCCAGGTCTACCTGGCGATGCACACGAAGGATGGAGTGCAAGAGGTGCCCTTCGCCTGGAAGCGCGTCCCCTCCCACTAATCGGTGACAGGCACCTCATTTCCTACGGTGATGTGGCGGACCACGCAGAAGTGCCGCCGGTCTCGAAGCCATCTCCGAAGACGAGGCCCGGTCGCCAGCCCGCCAGCTCTGCGAACATCCACCAGGCGGCGCGCCCCTTGAGGATGCAATTCAGGGTCGCATCTGACGGCGAGGCGGAATGGGCACAACTGCCGAGGCCGTCGTAGCCGTTGACTCCATCGCCGGTCGTAAGTTGGTCGAGCTCGGATCCGGGGTTGGCACTGATCCACTCCACCGCCCAGTTTCCGCCGTTGTAATCCAGGTTGTCCTGGAGAAACAGGTCCCAGAAGTAGGCCTCGTCGGGATCGTAGGCCTCGATGTCGGCGAAGTCGAACAGGATGCGGCCGTGGGCCTGAGTGTGTGCACGAATGAGCTGGTTGTTGTAGTGCACGCTGTCGGGGGTCATGTCCTCACCCTGGCCCTGCGCGTGGCCGGTCATGAAGACGAAGTCAACGTTCGGGTACTCGGTGACGAGGATCTCCATGTTTTCCACGTACCGCTGGGCATCGTGCCCGTGAATGCTGCACCACGACCACATGACGACGTTGATGTGGGCGTTGGCAGCATTGTCTAGAAACGCCCGCGTGCACGTCACCCATGGGGTGACCCCATTCCCATCGATGTAGTCGCCCTGACTCAGATCGGAATCGTTGCAGGGGATGCCGTAGTCATCGAGATCGAGCCCCGCCGTGCCGTTGTCCGACCATTGGTAGGTATCGCCGTAGTCGGGAAAGCTCGCGAGCGCATTCATGCCGCTCACGAGCTGGCTACCGTGGCTGGTGTGGTTGTAGGCGATATGAAGATCGGCAGCAGCCTTGGTGATCGCTGTGTCGGGCACTACGTCGAGATCCGTGCAGGAGTGATCCACGAGCATCTGGCCTCTTGTGGCCGAAGTGGCGAGGAGAAAGACCAACACTGGAGCGAGTGCTACTGCGCGGAGACGAACCCGTGGTCTGAGCATCGCGGACCCTCCCGGGAGTGGCGCGGTTGTCAGAATCGTCAACCTGTCGAAATCCATTGTCGCAAAGGGTTACAGAATCCACAGTGAAGGAGGTCACCCCTGAATTGACACCGTCTCTGAGGCCTCGGTAACCTGCCTCCAGGGGCCGAAGCTCCCGCACTAACGCATCTTCGAGACAGTCTTCTCTCCGACCTCCCATGACCCGGTCGAACCGCACGAGCCTGCCACTGCTCGCAGCGCTCTGCGGCCTCATTGCCTGCGTGCCGATCGCGGCCCAAGCCCAGGCCGCTCGCATCTCGGAAGAGGTGCTGACTCTCGAGACCTATCCGTTCTCGGAGCCGAATCCGGTCCCCATCCTGACGAAGGATTCCCGGCTTTATCCCTACCACTCGTTCGAGGGCTACTCGGTCGCCTCCGAGCCGCGGGACTGGAAAGTCGTCCGGCTGGAGAACGACTACATCGAGGTGTTCGTCCTGCCGGAGGTCGGCGGCAAGATCTGGGGCGCGGTCGTCAAGGAGACGGGCCACGAGTTCATCTACCGCAACGAGGTGATGAAGTTCCGCAACATCGCCCTGCGTGGCCCATGGACCTCCGGCGGCATCGAGTTCAACTTCGGCGTCATCGGCCACACGCCGGCCACTGCAACCCCAGTGGACTATCTCCTGCGAGACAACGACGACGGTAGCGTGAGCTGTTTCGTGGGCGGCATGGACCTGCCATCGCGGACCCACTGGCGGGTGGAGATCCGCCTCCCTGCAGACGCGGCTTACTTCGAAACCAACGTCGTCTGGTACAACCCTACGCCTCTCGAACAGCCCTACTACAACTGGATGACGGCGGCGGCCTTCGCCCAGGACGATCTCGAGATGGCCATAACCGGGGACCGCTACTTGAAGCACTCGGGAGCCGAACGGAGTTGGCCCATCGATGACCAGGGTCGGTTCCTGCCGCTCTACCGCAACAACACCTTCGAGAGCCACAAGTCCTACCACGTGGTCGGCGAGCTCAACGACTTCTTCGGCGGCTATTACCTGGACGACGACTACGGGTTCGGCCACTGGGCTCGTCACGAGGAGATGCCTGGTCAAAAGCTCTGGCTCTGGGCGCTGTCGCGCGAGGGCGGCGTCTGGGAGGAACTGCTCACCGACACCGACGGCCAGTACGTGGAGTTCCAGGCCGGCCGGCTGTTCGTCCAGTACGCCCCCACCGAGGAAGTGAACCCCATCACCCAGGCGACCTTCGATCCGATGTCGGCCAGTCGGTGGACCGAGACCTGGTTCCCTTTAGAGGAAATCGGGGGACTCACCGACGCCTCTCGGGACGGCGCCATGCACATCGGGGTCGAAGAAGGGCAACTCACCGTCGACGTGATCGCATTGCGTGAAGTGACCGACACCCTGCGTATCTGGGTGGGCGAGAAGCTCGCGGCCGAGATTCCGGCGGCGCTGGCTCCCTTGGGTCGTGTGCAAGCGGCCGTAGATCTGGCAGGTGAGAATCACTACCGGGTTCAGCTCGCCGGGCTGGACCTGGACTACAACTCGGACCCGGAATCGCGGCTTCTGTCCCGGCCGTTCTCCACCGACCCGGCTGCCGTCAAGAGCATCCCAGAGGCCGACCGAAGGGCTTTTCAGGCTCGGGAGCTCCTGAAAGGTCGGCAGTATGCCGAAGCACGAGAGCTCTTCCAGGCAGCTCTGGATACCGAGCCCTGGCAGCGTGAGGCGCTCTTGGGCATGGCTGACCTCTCCTTCCGGGCCGGCCTATACGAGACCGGCCTGGAGCACGCGGACCGAGTCCTCCAACTCGACGCCTACGACGGCCAAGCCAATTTCCTCGCGGGTTCGCTGTACCGAGCCATCGGCAAGACCGCTGATGCCCGGGACGCGTTCGGATGGGCTGCCCGCTCCACCGCCTACCGATCTGCGGCCTATGCTCAGCTGGCAGAGTTGATGATTGGTGAGGAGAGCTTCTCGGAGGCCGCGCGCTATGCACGGCTGGCGATCGACTTCGACCGCCACAGCATTCCGGCATGGAGGGCGCTGGCCGTCATTGGCCGGAAGACTGGCGACACCACGCTCGCCGCCAATGCGCTCCGCGAGTTGCTTGCCGTCGACCCCATGCACCACTTTGCCTTCGCCGAGAAGTACCTGCAGACACCGTCCCCAGCAACCGCCGAGACATTGGCTGGCAGACTTGGAGGCGAGTATCCGGACCAGAGTTTGCTGGAGCTCGCCATGGGCTACGTCAACCTCGGCCTGTCGGCTGATGCGTTGGCGATCCTGAGCGTTGCCGGTACAGAGCGCGGCGCGGTTCACCAAGCATGGAAGGCCTTTCTTCAAGGCGAACCGAGTGCGCTTGCCAAGGAACCCGAAGTTGCCTACCAATTCCCGTATCGCCGGGAATCCCTACCTGTCCTCGACTGGGCGGATGAGTACAGCGAGCATTGGGTCTGGACCTACCTCCATGCCCTGAATCTCTGGGCCGTGGACCGTAACTCTGAGGCGATCTCGCTCATGAACGACCTGAGCGACCGGCCGGACTTCGCGCCGTTCTACGTCGCCAGGAGCTTCTTGCTCCACCAGACCCAGGGTGCCCACCGAACCGCGGACCTTCGCAGGGCGGTGTCGTTGGACCCCGAGACTCGGGTGCTGCATGTCTATTTGGTTCGACACCTCCAGGACCAGGGCGAATGGGAGGCATCACTGACCGCTCTGGAGGAGGCACGCAACCGCTTCCCCAACGACTTCAATCTCGCACTACTGGAGGCCAAGGCGTTCATCCGGACGGACCAGGCAGCGGCGGCTGTCGAGATTCTGTCGAACGTGCAGGTCCTGCCCTCCGAAAACGCGCGAGACAGCCATCAACTCTGGGAGCAGGCGCACACGCAGGTGGCCCTGGAAGCTCTCGCCACTGGAGACTATCCGCTGGCCGAGGAGCACCTGCTGGCGGCCATGGAGTGGCCGGAGTCCCTGGGTCAGGGACGGCCCTACGAGCCGGACGAGAGCCTGGCGCGCTTCTTCCTGGGCCTCGCACAGACCCGAATGGTGCCTTGGGGCCCAAGAGTGTGGAGGTAGAAAGATGATGACGGTACTCGCTCGCTGTCGCCTCGGACTGGTCGTCATCCTGGTCCTGGCAGCCTGCTCGGAAGATCGACCGCAGACCACCGCGCTCCATCGAGCGCCACCGATTCCCAACGAAGTGGACGGAGTGATCTTCGAAGCCGGCAACTGGGACCCGCATCTGGTCGCCGGTGAGGAGGGTTTCTCCTGGGGTAATCACCGCGCCGTCGTGGTGGTGGAAGATCCCTCGGTGGAGGCCGTTACCGTCACCATTCCCTGGAGGCGGAGGGATGCCGACCCCTCTTCCAAATCCGTTGTGGTGCTGGACTCCGCCACCGGCCAACCTGTGCCCAATGCTCTGGCAACGCGGGTCGAGAACGCCTCGGGCGATGTGATCTTCCAGCCCAATCCAGGGTCGGACACCTACCACGTCTACTACATGCCCTGGCACTCGACGGGAAGCTACTACCCCACCATCACCTATCCCGAGATGGCCCCAGAGCCCGACACCGATTGGGTCGAAGCAGCGCAGGCGGCTGCCGATCTTCCCCAGGCCAGAACCACCCACATCCAGTCGGTCGACGACTTCCACAGCTTCTTTCCCATGGAGGTCGTCGCTACGCAGGAGGAAACGGCCGCGTTCATGGCTGGCGCCGACCCGGCCTGGAGGCTGGTAGCGGAGCACCGGGACTTCCCCGTCCGCATGCGACACCTTATCCCCTGGCACTGGACCACCCGCCCCGAAATGGAGCTCCTGTCGAGCCAGGCTCTCCGGGACGAGTCCTTCACGTTCCAGGTCGTAGTCATCGCAGCTGATGAGGACCTGACCGACCTCGAGGTCTCCTTCGAGGGCTTCCCCGAGGCCTGGCGCGAGACCCTAACCTGCTTCACCTGCGGGGGCATCAACGAAAAGGGTGCGCCATTCGAGAAGGACATCTCGGTGCCGGCAGGTACCGTCCAGCCTCTATGGATCGGCGTTCGGATCCCGGAGGAACAGTCGACGGGGACGGTCGAAGGCACGGTCACTGTAATCACGGCCAATGCCGGCAGCCGTTCGGTTCGCGTCGAGTTGGAGGTTCGGGACGCACGGGCCACCAACGGAGGTGAAAACGAGCCCGACCTCATGACCCGCCTGGCCTGGCTCGACTCGACGATCGGCACCGATCCAGACTTCGTCATCGAGCCGTTCTCGCCGGTGACCGTCGACGATCACTCGCTTTCGATTCTCGGTAGGAGAGTGGAGCTCGGCACAACAGGACTGCCAGATCAGATCCACAGCTTCTTCACACCCGAGCTCGTCGTAGGCCCCGATGCCGCGCAGATCCTGGGCCGCCCCCTCGAGCTCGAGGTCGTCGTGAACGGTCAGTCCGAGTCCTTCGAGTCCGCGCCGTTCGAGATCCAGCAAGCCACCCGTAGCGGCACCCTCTGGACGGTCGAGAGCACCTCCGAACACTTCGACATGACGGTCGAAGGAGCTCTCGAGTACGACGGGATGCTCGACTACCGCATCTCACTGGAAGCACTGACCGACGTCTCCGTCGAGGACATCGCGCTCCCCATCCACTTCGAGCCCTCAGCCGCCACATACATGCTGGGCCTGGGCCGCATGGGCGGCCGCCGGCCACCGGAGATCGACTGGACCTGGGCCGTCGAGAACCACCATGAGGGACTCTGGCTCGGAGGTATCAACAAGGGCCTCCAATACGTGCTGCGCGACGACAACTACGCTCGACCGCTGAACACGAACTTCTATCGCAACCAGCCTTTGCGGATGCCACCATCGTGGTTCAACGAGGGCCAAGGCGGGATTCAGATCCGAGAAGAGACTGAGGCCGTCATCGCACACAACTACTCCGGACCCCGCACGCTGTCAGCCGGCGACACCCTGCACTTCAACATCCGGTTCCTCATTACGCCCTTTAAACCGATCGACACCAAGGCGCACTTCAACACCCGGTTCGTCCACCAATACGTGCCTGTGGACCAGGTGAAGGAATGGGGTGGCACTGTGGTGAACATCCATCACGCCAACGAGATCAACCCCTACATCAACTATCCCTTCTTCAACCTCGACAAGCAGGCCGAGTACATCGACCGCGCGCACGAGCTCGGCATCAAATTCAAGCTCTACTACACGATCCGCGAGCTGACCTACAAGGCGTACGAGATGTTCGCCCTCCGGAGCCTGGGTGACGAGATCCTCAACGACGGCGAGGGCGGTGGGCACTCCTGGCTACAGGAGCACCTGGAGGACGACTACCACTCGGCATGGCATGCCTTCCGGGTCGATGACGCCGCAATTCTCAACAAGGGCACCTCGAGGTGGACGAACTACTACATCGCCGGGCTCGACTGGTTGGCGGAGAACCAACACATCGACGGCCTGTACCTGGACGACATCGCCTTCAGCCGTGAAACCGTCAAGCGCCTGGTCACAGTCTTGCACGAGCACCGGGACGAGGTGGTCATCGACCTCCACTCGGCCAATCAGTTCAACGAACGCGACGGCTTCATCAACAGCGCCATGCTGTACATGGAGCACTTTCCCTTCATCTCGCGTCTCTGGTTCGGTGAATACTTCGACTACGACCAGGGGCCCGACTACTGGATGACCGAGGTGGCTGGCCTGCCCTTCGGCCTCATGGGCGAGATGCTCCAGGACGGTGGACATCCCTACCGGGGCCTGCTCTATGGGATGACCGCAAGAAAGTACGGGGAATCGGACCCCCGTCCCGTCTGGGCCATGATGAACGAGTTCGGCATCGCGGAGAGCCGCATGCTCGGCTATTGGCTCGAGGACGCGCCTGTGCTGACTGACAATCCACAGGTCCTGGCAACAACCTACGCCCGGCCCGACGGAGTGCTCATAGCCGTCGCGTCGTGGTCGGAGACCGATGAGGTGGTCGATCTGAGGGTCGACTTGGCCGCCCTGGAGCTGGAAGGCAAGGTTCGGGCCCATGCGCCGGAGGTTGAAGGGCTCCAGGAGGCCAGCGAGGTGGACCTCTCAGCTGTGGAAGTGCCAGCGGGGACGGGCGTGTTCCTGCTGATCGAAGGTTGACCGGATCAGGGAGGAAGTCATGAGCGCCAGTCGCACGATCACCAAGACTCTCCTCTGGATCCTCGGACTCGCGCTGGTCCTCTACGTTGGCGCCCTGGTGGCGATTCCCTTCCTGATCGAACCCGATCCAATCGAGTCCAGGGTCCCGCCCGAAAGGGATCTAGAGCTCCTCAGCGAAGCCGTCGGCTGGTACGAGATCGAGCCTGGAGCCTGTGTCCTCTTGACCTACGCTGCCGACGGCAATCTGGCCTTCGTCTCGACGGACGAGGACCTCTTCCTTCAGCGCTTCGAGCTCATCGAGCCCGATCGGTTCGTGTGGAGCCCTGGCCGTGAGCAACGAGGCCGGGACGTCAGGTTACTCAGAGGTGAGAGCTCCGAGGTCACCACTCTCGAATGGATGGACGAGAGCAACGAAGCCAGGCTGGCTACCCGCTGTGACGGTCCCTACGAACCTCGGGACGCCTCGTTTGCCAATGGCGAGATCGAGCTTTCCGGCACCCTTTTCGTTCCGACGACTCCTGGCCCACACCCAGCCGCAGTCATCATCCACGGCTCAGGCGAAAGCCACCGCGACAACCTCTGGTACCTCCAGATTGCGCATCACCTTCTGTCACGCGAGATCGCAGTCCTGCTTCCCGACAAGAGAGGTAGTGGGCTCTCTTCCGGCGAGTGGCGTCTGGCCGGGTTCGAGGACTTCGTAACCGACACAGAAGCCGCCGTGGATTTCGTACGCCACCAGCCGGACATCGATGCTTCCCGCGTCGGTCTGGTCGGAGTCAGCCAGGGAGGGAGCTGGATCGCTCCGATGGCCGCTGCGGACAGGACCGATCTGCCCTTCGTGGTCTCGCTCTCTGGCGCGACAGTCTCCCCGAACCAGCAACTCGCCCACGAGAGCGTCCAGACTCTGGCGCAGATGGGGTTTCCGAAGCTCGTTGCGATCGCCCTGCAGCCCATTGCCAGCGCAGTCCCCAAAGCGCGGCGCCCAGTCTGGTGGGACAAGAATGGGGACGTTGATCCGATTCCCTACTGGGAGAGGGTCCGAGCACCGGTCCTCGTGCTGTACGGCCGAGAGGACGAAAAGGACAACGTCCCGGTGCAGACAAGCGTCGATCGCTTGACCACCATGAAAGCCCGATCTGACTCAGACATTACGGTCCAGGTCTTCGACGGAGTCGGCCATGGCTTCACCGAGCCCGGCAGCCGCGAGATCCGTCCCGAAGCGCTGCAGCTCCTTGGCGATTGGATCACCGTGCACACTCAGACCCGATAATTGCCTGGCACCTGCTCACCAGAACAATCCAACCTATTCGATCTCTAGAGAAGAAAGGTAGCTGGATCGATCCGCTCGACCTGCTGCAGACCGTCGAAATCCCGGTCGGTCGAAAGCAGCAGCTCGAGCCCGCGATGCTCCATCGCGGCCACGTGAATTGCATCCCGTGGAGTGAGTTCCCGGTGCGCGAGAAGCAACTCCAGAGCTCTCGTTGTGTTCTTCACATCGATCGGAAAGACCTCGTCACAGAGATCGATCGCCGAGCGATGGATAGTGCGGGCACTCTCCGGCCTTCCGATCGAGAAGTAGCGATGAAGGATCTCTTGAAGTACCTCGGCGTCGGTGACCAGACTGACTTCCTGGTCGACCGCTCTGGCAAGCGCATCCCTGCAAGGCTCTCTCAGGGGATGAGCCGAGCCCGCGGCGTACATCAGGATGTTGGCGTCGAGAAAGTAGGATCCTTCGGCACCCATCTCAGCCCCCAGTCCTTCGCCTGGGTTTCGAGTCCTCGGGCTTGGACTTCAGCCTGGAGTACTCGCGCTCCCAGGTGCCGTAGTCCTCGGGGGGAGGCGCAGCTTCAGCCAGGAGTGTCTCGAGGGCTTCCCGCTTGGCCTTCTTCGACTCCGGGCCCAGGCAGTACTGAACGACCGACTCCCGGACCACCGCAGCCAGCTTCTTGCCGTCTCGCTCGGCGATCTCGGCCAGCTTCTCGTACTGATCTTTCTCGAGCGTCACCTGGATCTTGCGCGTCTTCACCATAGTCTCGAGTGTAGATTGTTATGACAGTTGTGTCAAATTGTCTGTGTCAGAAATCCCCGTTTTGACTCCTCGTTCTGTCAGATGTACACCGTTCCTCGCGCCAAACCAGGCAAAGACCAGGACTTCCTCGACGCGTTCTAATTGGCCTTCGACCAGTGGTCCCGCTTCGCCAGATAGTTCTCTCGCTGCAGCTCAGCCGGGGCTTTGCGTTCGGCTGCGTTGCCAGGACCGATCAGATAGCCGAGCATCTCTCCCCAGGCGCCCGCGGACAGGGCCAGGCCGATGGGCCAAAGGATCTTGGGCAGGAGCAACTCCTGCCGACCGGATCGGCGAATGTCGCGAATGATCCGCCGCAATCTCACAAATGGGATCAACGGAAGGGCGCCAGCGAAAGCCAGGCGTTTGAAAAAGCTCCAATTGCCTGCCTGCACACGGGCGCCGGCAAAACTCCGTTGGCCCAGGTAGTCCATCAGCATGTAAGCAGAAAGGCTGGAGATGTTGACGTGTCTCGAGATGGCCTCTCCTGCGACATACATGCGAATTCCCTTCGATCGCAGATCGAGGAATAGCGCCGATTCGTCTTCCAACATGTCATCCAGAGAGTCGCCGTAGCCGAGGAGCAAGCTCCGGCTGTAGGAGACATGGTGGCCCGCCAGGAAGTCTGACTCTCCCGACTCCACGGGTGCCACCACCGGCCCGAACTGGCCATAGAGGTGAGCCCAGCTGGTCAGCGTCTCGGGGTTCGCGTTCTCCATGACGAACCCGACGACCGAGTAGCCCTTCCTATGGGCCGCGAGAACCTGTTCGGCCCAATCGTCGTTGAGATAGGTGTGCTCCTCAGCATAGGTCACGAAGGGCCCGGCCGCCGCCCTGAAACCCTCTGCCATGGCGGTTCCACAGATCCGAATCTCTGGGAGGGTGACCCATTGCCAGGTGCCAAAGGACTCGATGTGGTCCTCACTGAGGCCCTCTCGATCCGGAGCCACAACGATGACCTCGAGCTCGTTCGCCAGCGTCTGACGCGCCAGCTCTCCGATCACCAACCGGCAGTCGGCCGCCGACTCGTAGCCGATCGTCACGACAGAGAGCGCGGGTCCACTTCCCATGGGCCAAGCATGCTACACGACTCGGGATGCCCCGCCCCGTCGGGTAGTGTCCGCGGGTGGCCGAGAACGTAGGATAGGGACACGTCAGATCGAGGATAGCTTTCGATGATCGGCCAGACCCTGGGGCACTACCGTGTCCTCGACAAGCTCGGAGCAGGTCGGATGGGTGAGGTGTACCGAGCTGAAGACACGACGCTCAGACGTCACGTGGCGCTCAAGGTCCTGCCAGCGGCACTCACTGAAGACCCGGACAGCCTTGCCCGCTTCAAGCGGGAAGCCAGGGTCCTCGCGTCCCTCGACCATCCGAACATCGTGTCGATTCACTCGGTGGAGGAGTCGGACGGGATCCGGTTCCTCACCATGCAGTTGGTCGAGGGCGAGCCTCTCTCGGCCGTGATCTCCAGAGGTGAGCTTCCTGTCGAGAAGATCCTCGAGATTGTCGTTGCCATGACGGATGCGCTAGCTGCAGCGCACGAGAAGGGCATCATTCACCGTGACCTCAAGCCAGCCAACATCATGGTGACGAATGAAGGTCGGGTGAAGGTGCTCGATTTCGGCCTGGCGAAGTCCCGGCAGGAGGCGCACACCCTGTTGGACACGCAGCTGGAAACCGAGCTCCAGACCGAGATGGAGCCACTGACCCGGCAAGGACTGGTCGTGGGCACCGTGCCCTACATGTCGCCGGAGCAGATCCAGGGAAGGCCGGTGGATCCTCGGACGGACATCTTCTCCTTCGGAGTCGTGCTGTACGAGATGGCCTGCGGGTTGCGTCCGTTTCGCGGCGAGAATTCGGCGACTCTCATGTCGAGTATCCTGCGCGACGAGCCGGAATCCGTCGCCGAGCTCAGATCCGGAATCCCCCAGATCCTGGTTAACACGATCGAGAGATGTCTCGCGAAGAACCCGGAGGATCGCTTTCCGACGGCTCGGGAGCTGCACGCCCAACTTGTAGAGCTCGACGGAGAACTGACCGCCGGACGAGCAGAGGTCGCTCGGACCAGGTCGAAGACCACTCGGTTCGGAATCGGTGCTCGGGTCCTGCTGGCCGCGGCGCTGATTCTGGCAGTCGTGGCCGGAGTAGTGTGGTTCACGGGACGAGGTCCTGGTGAGCCGACCGAAGTCACCCAGCAAGGTCCGCAGATCAGCTCTCTTGCAGTGCTGCCGCTGAGGAACCTCTCGGGTGACCCGGAGCAGGACTACCTGGTTGACGGCATGACCGAAGCCCTGATCACCGGTCTCTCCAGAATCGCCGAACTCCAGGTGACCTCGCGCTCCTCGGCGATGCGCTACAAAGGCAGCGACAAACCGCTCGCAGAGATCGCTCGCGAGCTGAACGTCGACGGTCTCGTCGAGGGCTCGGTAGCACGCGAGGGCGATCGTGTTGCGGTCAACGCCCAGCTCATCGAAGCCGCCACCGAGACGAACCTTTGGGCCGACCGTTACGAGCGCGAGATCTCGAGCATCCTGACCCTGCAGGGCGAAGTGGCCCAGGCGATTGCCCAGGAGATCCAGGTCACGCTGACACCGCAGGAAGAAGCCCTCCTCGCCAGCAGCCGCGAAGTCGACCCGGAGGCCTACGAGGCCTATCTCAAAGGACAGGCCCAGATCGCCGAGATGACCCCGGCAGGTCTGGAGGCTGCCCAGCACTACTTCGAGCAGGCGCTCGAGAGGGATCCGGACTACGCCCCGGCTCACGCTGGCCTTGCACTGGTCTGGGCCGGACGTCAGCAGATGGGCCTCACACCGGTGGAAGAGGCTGGACCGAAGGCAAGAGCGGCTGCAGAAAGAGCCCTCGAGATTGACGAGTCTGTTGCCGAAGCCCATTACGCACTCGCAATCGTCAGAGCCTGGAGCGATTGGGATTGGGAGGGCGCCGAGACCGCCTTTCGGCGCGCCATCGAGCTGAAGCCGAACTGGGCGGATGTGCGGGCCTACTACTCTCACTATCTGCTGATCAACCAGCGCCCCGCCGAGGCCACCGTACAGATGGAGCGAGCCCTGGAGCTCGACCCGTACAACGCTCTGGTTCTTGTGCTCAACGGAGTGGTGCTCAACGGGACAGATCGGTGCGATGAAGCCATCGACTTCTACCGCGGGGTCCTCGAGGCGACTCCAAACCAACCCATCGCCCTGAGCGGATTGGTCAGGTCCTACTACTGCCTGGGGAGGCTTGAAGAATCGTACGCGGCGAATGTCGCACTTTGGACTGCCACCGGTTTACCAGAGGCCGCGGCAGCGATGGAAGCCGGTTACGCCGAAGGTGGCTTCACGGGTGCCGAGAGGGAGCTGGCTTATTTTCACGTTGCGAACGTGGACAATCCGAACCAGAGGATGAAGACTTACCCCTTGTACGCCGGCATCGCCTTCGCCAAGGCCGGCATGACCAGTGAGGCCCTCGACCAGCTCGACCTCGCCTTCGAGGAGCACGACCCGAACCTTCCCTACATCGGTGTCTTTGCGAGTCTCCGATCCCTCAGGAACGAGCCCCGGTTTCAAGAGCTCCTGCGCCAGATGAACCTGCCCGAGTAGTTTTCCTTCTGACCTTCTCCTCGCGTTCAGGCAATCTGGACTGGTAGGCTCCGACCACAACCCACGAAAGGGTAGAACCTGGGGCGTACCCAGGGACGCGGAGCATCTGGTCCTGGCTTCCTTCTCGCCGGGCTTCGCGCATGGGCACTGGAGGACCGCAGAACTGCGGACTGCCCAGGAGCACAACGGCTGATGATCGCTTCAGAGCAGACGATTGTCAGTCAACATTCGAGGGGAGGCAAAGAGATGAAGCACATTCCAACGATTTTGGCCTTGATGGCCATATTGGTCGCACCCGCGGCAATCGGCCAGGAGTGGTCGGCCGAGCAGCAAGAAGTTTGGAAGGTAGTGAAATGGACATGGGATGTCGATGATCAAACGGACTGGTGCGCGAAGGTATGCCATCCGAATCTCCTGGCTTGGGGTATGGACACCCCCGCTCCCAGGAATCGCGAGCAGATCAGCGCCTGGTGGAAACGGAACGCTGAATCGTCGAAGAATCTGGAGGCCGAGGTGACTCCGATCGGAATTGCGGTGCAGGGTGACACCGCCGTGGCCCACTACTACTACTCTCAGCTTTCGGAGGACAAGGAAGGAGAACGGGAGACCGACCACGGCAGATACACCGACGTCCTGATCAGAGAGGACGGCAAGTGGGTGTACTTCACCTGGAGTGGCGGCGAGATCGACGATTGACCCTGCGCACCACAGGAGTGCGATCTCGGCCGGGCCTCGCGCCCGGCCTTTTCTTTGTGCAGACCAGACATCTATCCCAGGCTTGAAGCCGAACAACAGGTGGACTGCGACCGGCAGTCTCGCTAGGGTTGAGGGTGAATCTTGTAAGGAAAGGAGGCAGCCTTGACCTCCCCTCAGGATCAAGATCCGCCTACAGCAGGGACTCCTGTCGATCGCGAAGCGCTCGAGGCGAGGCTCGAGCAGACTCGCCGGAGCTTTCACGAGCTCGTCGGCTCATTGAGTGACAATCAGCTTGCCCTCGAGAGCGTGGTGACCAGCTGGACAGTGAAAGAAGTGCTCTGCCACATGAGTCGTGTCATGGAGATCGCCTTCGCCATGATGGTACGGCGCGCCGGGAAGAACAAAGGGATGCCCACGATTCTCCACAGCCGTCTCGCCCGTCGGTTGAACTTCATGGCAGCCAAACTAGCTGCAAGGGGTGCCGACCGCAACGAAGTGCTGAGGAGGTACGACGCCGCCAATTCGAAAATGGTGGCCCTTTTGAGGAACGTGGAGGACAGTCAGTGGCACAACAAGACCGCCTTTCCGAGTGGGACGCCCCTGACGATGGAGAGGATCTTCTCCGAAGTCATCCCCGGCCATTTCGCTGCGCATGCCGCAGAGATCGAAGAGACGGTGGCGAAAAGCCAAGGCAATGAGTTCGGCGCTCCGCGATACCGAGAGCTGATCGAGCCGCTCTCCTGAGCCCAGACAGCAGTGATCGCTAGATCACCCCGGTCTCGTCACCACGACATGCCGCGAGCCCAGCTTGAGAATCGCCCCGGCAGATCCTGGGCAACCTGCCTTGAACCGCCATCCGCAAGGCTGAGCACACGAAGCCGCTGCTCCTCGCCACCTCTGTGCGAAGCCGAGACTGGGGTACGCAAACGACCCTGAGATCTCTGGGGGTGCACCATGGACCAAGTACAGGGCCTCAATTTCCCGCAAACCGGTGAGGACAAGCGAGGCACGACTGTCACAGCCAAGCGCGTCTTGTCAGATGCACTGCGCACCATCGACGAGGCTGCGGCGGAGGAAGTCGCGCGGGAGGACTCGTGGCACAATCGGTATCCTCGCCATTATCGCAAGCTCGTCGAAGCTGGGCTGAAAGCTCCCGAGGCTGCTGAGAGGGTTGCCGTGGACGGCATGAGTGCGCTGTACAGGGAGATGGTCTTCGTGAGGGGACCAGACACCTTTTCCATCCCCGAGGCTATGAAGGGGAGTCTAGAAACAGAGCTGCACACGGCTGTCATCGAGGGCCAAGATGCTTCACCGCCAGGAGAGCTGACTATCCCGTATGCCGGACAGCACCTGTCGGGAGGCGACCTGCTACGGCAGATCGATGACTGGGAAGCCAGGGGAATCTACGAGCCCTCTTGTGCCGAGGCCCTGAGGCGTGTGCAGGCCAACCCCGAGTGGCTCGACCTTGCTGACCAGACGATCGTCTTGTTGGGGGCAGGGGCCGAGATGGGCCCGTTTCAGGTCTTCAACCGCTGGCGGGCGAACATCGTTGCTGTCGACCTGAATCGGCCGCCGATCTGGGAGCGACTCATCGCCGATGCGCGGGAGGGAAACGGCCGTCTGATCCTCCCCCTTCGAAGCCCCTTCCGACCCGAGCTCGACGACGCGGTGCTGGCTTCCCAGGCCGGAGCGGACCTGATCGCAGAGACACCAGAGATCGCCTCCTGGCTGGCGGCGCTCGATAGCCCTCTCACCGTTGGGGGATATGCCTATCTGGACGGAAGTCAGCATGTGCGAGTGGCCATGGCCATGGACGCGATCATGGAGCATCTGGCGGTACAGCAATCGGGGATCACGCTCGCCCTTCTGGCAACACCAACAGACGTCTTCGCCGTTCCTCGAGAGGCAGCCGAGATGGCGCGGCAACGATACGAGGAGCGCGACGCAGGCAAGTTATGGCAGGAATCGCTGCGCACATTGAGCGGGAATCGCCTGTTTACTCCGAACATCACCGGGATGCTGCCTCTGACGCCTGGCAAGGAGACGGCCATTGTCGACAGCCTCGTGGTTGGGCAAGGCCCGAACTACGCCCTGGCCAAAAGGTTGCAGCGGTGGAGGGCGACCCTTGCCCGGAGCCAAGGTCTCCGCGTGTCGAGCAACGTGGCACCAGGAACCAACACCGTTTCCGTTGTACGCAATGCGGCTCTCGCCGCAGCCTACGCCGGGGCCGACTACTTCGGCGTCGAGGCCTTCGAAACCGGCACCAGCAATGCACTCATGGCGGCATTGCTGGTACACGATCTGCGGTACGAGGGAGCTGCCGCCAATCCGGCGGTTCCTCTCGATCACCCGGCAGAGTTGTTCATGGAGGGGGCAATCCATGGCGGGTTGTGGCGGGTAGCCTTCAGCCCACGGTCGGCTATGTGGTTCGCTGCCCTGCTGGGCTGGCGAGATGCGCGCCGCCAGTAATGGTGTCGTCGCCGATAGCCAGTTGGTAGGCGATGCGAGATACCGAGTGCATCTTCTTCCTGCAGTGGGCCCTGCCGAGGATGGGCTTTCGGTGGCCCGGTTTCCGCAAAGTGCGGGGGCAGGTGTGCAAGCGGGTCGGGCGGCGGCTACGAGATCTGGGGCTCGGGGACACAAGGAGCTACCGAGAGTATCTGAGCAAGCACCCCGACGAGTGGGCGATCCTCGACGGCTACTGTCGAATCACGATTTCGAGGTTCTTTCGGGATCGAAGGGTCTTCGAGACGCTCGGGGAGGAGGTTCTCCCCGAGCTTTCTCGACAAGTGAAGTCGAATGGTGTGTCTGAGCTTCGAATCTGGAGTGCTGGCTGCGGTGCAGGCGAGGAGCCCTACTCCATCTCCATCCTACGCAGACTCTCGGACGATCCCGAGCTCAAGACAGCACGCTTGAATATCACCGCTACGGACTCGGACGAGCATCAACTCGAGCGCGCTCGCCAGGCCGTCTACCCCATTGGCTGCACGAAGGAAATGCCGAAGGAGATTCGTGACGCGGCCTTTGAGGAGCTCGACCAGGACCAGCTGCTCCTCCGCGAGCCCTACCGTGAGGGAATCCGGTTCGCTCACCAGGATCTTCGCCAGGAAGTGCCCGAGGGCCCCTTCCACCTGATCCTCTGCCGCAACCTGGCCTTCACCTACTTCGTCGAAGAGACCCAGCGCGAGAATCTAGCTGCCCTGCACCAACGCCTCGATCCTGGTGGATATCTGGTCGTCGGGGCACATGAGGAGCTGCCGGCAGGTGGGCCTCATTTCGAGGCATTGTCGCACCGTCCCTCGATCTGGCGGCGTACCTAACGGAACCTCGGGAGGGGGCAAGCCCCTCCCCTACATTAGAACCTCCGTGAGTCCGCTGACATATTGGCGGCTCTTGCTGCCACCCGTGGGAGGGGGTGAGTCCCTCCCCTGCTCCTTGGCCCTCGTCGGCCTCGATCGACCCTGACGGCTAGGGGCTGTGACTCGACCAGGCGGTAAGGTCGCCGCCTTCGAAACTGTCGCCGAACACCAACACCGGGCCAGCGGTGCTGGTATCCGTGAGCACCGTGATCAGGTCGAAGTTTGCGATCGTCTCAGTCGCATGGAACCCCACCGTTCCTGCCGGTGGCGTACCCTGCCAGGGAACCATAATCAGTATTGTGTCCCCGTCGACGGAGGCGCTGATCTTGGTGCCGTCGAAGGTCAAGTCGATGTCGTAGAGGACATTCGCGAGAATCGGTTCGGAGTCGGTCATGACACTCTGCACCTCTACGCCACCCACCATTTGAACCAGGGTCCACTCGTTCGTGAACTCGCTCATGGTCAGCCGAACGAAATTGTCATCGTCGACATACCAGCCATAGAGACCGACATCCCCAAGAGCGAACACATCGACACCGAATCGTGTGGAGATTGTGCACTCGACACAGCCAGGAAAAGCCGGCATGGCAATTGCCTGGGCTTCCTCGCCTGCCCCGAGGACATCGGCTTCGAGAAACGAATTGCCCTCGCTCCAGAACTGGGGATCCGAATAGGTCCAGGTCGGGGCCAGAACACTGTCGTCGAAGTGGTCGAAGAAACTGCCTTCCTGGTTGACCGTGAACAGCAAGCCCGACACCAGGATGGTCCCAGAGCGATCTCCCGGGGTCGCCTTCTTCTCTACCGAGTACTCCACGATCCCGCTACCGACTCCGCTGCCGCCCGCCATCACCTTGATCCAGGGCTCGTTGCTGACCGCAGTCCAGCCACAGACTCCGGGGTCTGATACGGCAAAAGTGCCGTCACCGCCACCGGACGCGAAGTCCGCGAGGTTCGGAGACAGGCCGAGCGAGCACGAAACCCCATCCTGGGTCACGATGAACATCTGACCCGCGATCGTGATCGAGCCGTTCCTGGGCAACGGATCGGCATTGGCGGCAATCGAATATTCGATCGTGCCGTTTCCAACCCCGCTCGTCGCCGAGGTGATGACGATCCAGGGTTCGCTACTCACCGCCGTCCAGCCACACCCCTGGCTATCCGTGACGGTGATGCCCCCGGTTCCGCCGGCGATCCCGTAGTTCGCGCTCGACGGATCGATAGTGATTGCCACCGCGCAATCGTCGTCCAGAATGGTCCCTGTCGCCGTGTCTCGAAGAAGAGTTCCGTTCGAAGGGTCGGAAAGAGTGACGAGAAGTGATTCGTCACCCTCGGAGGTGAAATCGCCGTTGATCTCAATACCGACAAAACCAGTGGTCGAGCCTCCTGGAATCGTCAGCGTTCCGTTGCCTGCCTGGTAGTCACTACCCTCGGTGGCGGTGCCGTCACTACTGGAGAAATCGACCGTGGCGTCCTCTTGCTGCACTTCGGTCAGATCGACCCTGAAGGTCAGAACACTCGTCCCTGTGTTGCCCTCTTCTATCGAGGCATCTTCAATCGTCATGCCCGGTGGGTCGTCGTCGTTGAGGATGGTGGCGATCCCCTGCTCTCGAACGATCGCCGCGTTCTCCACTCGACCCAGATTGACGAGGAAGGTCTCATCGGGCTCATAGACATCGTCGCCGAGGACTTCCACATCGATCGCTGCCGTCAACTCGTTTGTGTCGGCTTCGAAGAGCACCATTCCGCTCGAGGCCACATAGTCGTCGAAGGAGCTGGCGGACTCGTCGTCCGTGGCGTACTCAACGGTAACGTCCAGGGTCGGGTGAGACCTGGAGGCCTCGACCGTCAGTAGTGCAATCCCCTCCGCGGACTCGCTCGCATCTCCCTCCTGGATCGAAAAGTCGTTGATGGTCAGAAGGACAGGTTGCTCGAAGCGGCGCACCGAGAAGCCTTCATCCGCTGGGCCATCGCCGTTCCACAGGACGACGAAGTTGCCGTCGACATCCCCGGCGATCCGAGGGGACTCCTGGGTGCCTGTGGTGTGTGTCGGCACTTCGAACTGATCTTCGAAAGGCAGACCGTCGCTTCGGAACCATCGCGCGAACAGGCTGTAGTCCCCTCCGGCGCTGGGTCTCGAGTGCCACGTCACAGCGAAATGACCCAACGCGTCGGCAGCTACTACTGCGGATTCGGTCTGGAAACCGGTCGTCAGCGTGTTGACGAGAAACTCGTCTGCAATCGCGCCTCCGGTCGAGGCGAACTGCTTGGCAAAGATCCCCCAGTCGTCGGATTCGCCTTCACCGTGCCAGGTGACCACGAAGTTTCCATCGAGGCCGACCCAGACGGAGGGCCGGCTCTGCGAGCCTGTGGTGTAGCTGTTCACCACGAACTCGGTCTCGTCTTGTGGGGCGCCGAAGGAATCGAACCTACGCCCGACTGCGGCATCACCTGAAGGGTCGATTTCATTGTTGGCTCCACTCTGTTGCCAAACCACCACGAAGTCGCCACCCAGGCTGCTGCCAACGTCGGGCAACTCGTCCTTCCCGTCCTCTTCTTCACCCAGCGTGCTGACAGCGATTTCCGCCCCTAGCTTCGTTCCCTGCGCATCGAATCTCTGTCCGAGGATTCGAGGCCTATCAGGAGGATTCTCGTCATCGAACCGCTGCCACACGACAACGAAGTTCGAGTTGCCATCACGGGTCACACTCGGGTTCTCGTGCCTCCAGGGGCTCGCCGCGTTGACCTTGAACTCCGTCGGGTGGAGCGGCCCAGAGCTGTCGAACCGACGCCCCACGATCTCTTCGGGGCTTCCCGGGTACTGGTTGTCGTCACGCTCGTGCTCCCAGACGACGACGAAGTTGCCGGCGAAATCCCCTGCCACCGAGGGTTTCTCCTTGTTACCTGGATAGCCTGCCGTGCTGATCTCGAATTCCGTTCCCACGGGAGCACCGCTGCTGTCGAAACGCTGACCGAGGATCTTCTGCATGTTCGGCGATGCCCACACGACGACGAAGTTGCCGTCCAGGTCGACGACCGCTACGTCGGATCCGCGGTGAAAGAAGAAGCTCGGATAGTCCTTGACTTGCACCTGCGGACCGGTGGGAATGACCTGTGCCGTCAAGGAGCCTAGACTAAAGGCAGTTGCCACCAAGAGAGCGACTCCGAGTCGTCTTGCCTGGTAAGAGCTTTGGGTTGTAGTTCTCATGTCCGGCCTCCCCATCTATCGTTTGAGGCTCGGGTCCGGCATTTCCCTGGCCTGAGCCGCCTCCCGATAGGCCTGTCGATAGGACGCGAATGCGTTGCTGTAGTCCTGGTTGTTGAAGTGATCGTCCCCTTGCGCGAAGTAGGTCAGGGCCAGGCCGATGTCCTGACCGGCGTCGTCATTCATCAGAATCGCCCCCGCCACGACCTCGCGGACCTCTTCGAGCTTTCCGCCTACCGATTCGGGTAGCTGAAAGAGCGAAATCCGGTCGTTTGCCTCCGACCCGAGCTGCTGCTCGATCGAGATCCGGACGTTGAGGTCCTGAAACTCCTGGCGGTCGTCTCGCTGCTCGTCGAGATCGACTCTCACCGAGTCGAGCTCCAGATCCAGGTCGGAAACCCCGGCGTCCACATCGCTGACCTGAAGTGCCAGGCTGTCGACGCTCACCTGTCTCGCCAACGTCCCTAGCTCGCTGTCCACGTCGTCGAACCGAAGACCCATGGTGAGGAATCCCTCATCCGTCTTCTTTTCGACCTGCTCGAGGTTGAATGCCTGCTTGAAGAGCTGACAGATATCGTCCACCTTGGTCACGAATTCAGCGACCTTCGCGGTGACCTTCAGCACTCCGGCAATCGGGCACAGCACCGTATTGACAACCACGAGGTCTCCCGAGGGAGCCGCATCGCAGATCGCCTGCCCCACGATGCCCGCCAGGTCGGCAGTCTTGTTGATCAGATCGACTGCCGCCCGCCCCTGTTCTCCCAAGCAGCTCTTACCCTCCTCTGTCGCCTCCAGGGCCCGGGCCCGACCTTGGCCACTGACATCGTAGGTTTGGGGCAGCCGGCGCAGGCTCCCGCTCAGACTTCTGGGTGCCTGACGAAGGGCTTCATGACTGGAGAAGAAAGCGCATAGAGCTTCCTCCTGCTCTGCGGTCATCGCTCGTGCGGCTGCATCGGCTTCGTAGGCCAGCTCACGTAGCGAGATGCCGTCTGGCAGGCCTCTTCTCTCGACTTCGTCGGCCAGCTCGTAGATGTCACCGAGATAGGCCTGAAAGTCCGCTTGAAACGAGGCTGGGTCCAGCGTACATTCCCGCGCGCTCACTGGCGGGCTCCAGCAGAGGGCTCCTAGAGCCACCGCCATGAGGAGCCTGGCTGCTCTCCTTACTCGGCTCTCCCAGCCCCCCCTGCCGTCCTTGGCTTGTTCCGTGGTCTTCGATCCCGACATTGGAGACCTCCTCGAAGTCGAATCGAGATGGATGGCCCATCCACCATCTCTAGAAGCCTGAATTCGCTTGTATCTAGACCATTAAGCGAGATCTGGCTGCATCGGTACTCACCCAGCCACAGGAAGTCACTGTCACCAGACCAGATATATGGCAATATCGGCCCGCATGACCGACAGCCCGACCGGGGACGTCACGCAGCTCCTCATCGATTGCCGTGAGGGCAAGCAGGGGGCCATCGATGCCCTCCTGCCACTGGTCTACGACGAGCTGCGTCGTCTCGCTGCCCACTACATGAAGAGCGAACGGGTGGAGCACACCCTGCAACCCACCGCGCTGGTTCACGAGGCCTACGCCAAGCTCGTCGGGCTCGACATCGAATGGCAGGACAGAGTCCAGTTCTTCAAAGCCGCGGCACAGGCCATGCGAAGAGTTCTGGTCGATCACGCCCGCGCCAAAACCAGCGCCAAGCGGGGAGGAGGCCAACCCGAGCTCTCCCTGGTCGAGGCCACCATGGCCACTGTCACTCCAGCTGCAACCGACATGCTCGATCTCGATCGCGCCCTGAACAAATTGGCAACGATCGATGAACGCAAGGCGCAGGTCGTCGAGCTGCACTTCTTTGGTGGCCTCAACTTCGAGGAGACCGGAAAGGCTCTCGCCATCTCGCGTGCCACTGTCGATCGCGACATGAGGATGGCTCGGGCCTGGCTCCACGCGGAACTGACCCAAGGCGGTGCCGGTGGAGTCTGAGAAATGGATACTCCTCGAGGAGCTGTTCCATCAGGCGATGGCCCTCCCCCCGGACCAGCGACAGGGATTTCTCGAACACGAGTGCGAGGACCCTGATCTTCGCGCCCGGGTCGAGGAGCTACTGCACGCCGAGGACGGCTCCGACAGCTTCATCGCCAGCACGATCGACGGAGTGATCTCCGACCCGTCCTTCGCCCGGCGGTTGGATCGGGCCCCATCCGGCACAGGAGCGCCGCTCCCCTCCACACTCGGCCCGGGTGAGCTCGTAGGGCAGTATCGACTGGTCGGCGAGCTGGGACGGGGCGGAATGGGAATTGTCTACGAGGCCGAGCGCGTCGACACCTACGACCAGCGCGTCGCCATCAAGATCGTTCAAGAGGCCGTTCCGGGGACCATCGACAGGTTCCACGTGGAGCGCCAGATCCTCGCCGATCTGGTACACCCGAACATCGCGCGCCTGCTCGACGGCGGAACCACCAGAGGCGGTCTGCACTACCTGGTGATGGAGCTCGTGGAGGGTGTACCTGTTGACAAGTACTGCGACGACGACGGCTTGGGACTTCGCCAAAGGCTGCAGCTGTTCATGTCGATCTGCTCTGCGGTCAGCTTCGCTCACGCCAATCTGGTGGTCCACCGCGACCTCAAGCCAAGCAACATCCTCGTAACAGCAGACGGTCAGCCCAAGCTGCTCGACTTTGGCATCGCTCGGCTGCTCGACCCGAGTGGCCTACAAACGGATGTCACCGTGGCTTTCGGCCGCCTCCTGACCCCCGACTTCGCCAGCCCCGAGCAGGTGCGGGGCGAGCGAGTCACCACGGCGACCGACGTCTACTCGCTCGGGGTCCTTCTCTATCTGCTCATTTCAGGCGAGAAGCCCTATCACGTAGATACCGGCAGCCCGACCGCCATCGAGCGAGTCGTGTGCGAGCAGTTACCCGTCGCGCCCAGCCAGCGCCTGGGCAAATTGGAGCGCCGTAAGGTTGCCGGCGATCTCGACTGGATCACCTTGAAGGCCCTGGAGAAGGACTCGGCTCGACGCTACGGATCGGCATCTGGACTCATGGACGACCTCCAACGCCATCTGAGGTTCGAGCCGATTCAGGCGCGCCCACCGAGCCGGACCTACCGGCTGGGACGGTGGGTGATGCGGCATCGGGTCGGAGCGCTGGCGGGATCGATCGCGGTCCTGGCCCTGCTCGCGGGCTCGCTGCTGGCGGGACTCGGCTTTGTTCGGGCAACGCACGATCGCGCCATCGCCGAACGAGATGCCGCATCGTCGCGGGAAGTGACAGGCTTCCTGCAGGAGATGCTGTCATCCGTCCAGCCCAGCAGCGCCCGCGGGCGCGAGGTCAGCGTGCGGGAGGTCCTCGACGAGGCGGCCGCGAATCTCGAGGGTCGATTCGGCGACGACCCCGAGGTCGAAGCGGCCATTCGATTCACCATCGGCGACAGCTATCAGGCCCTCGGAGACTTTGAAACAGCACTGCCCCTGCTGGAAAAGGCGGTCGACCTGAGGCGGGACGAGTTGGCGCCCAACGATCGGCGACTGATCGACGCCGTGGACCGACTGGGAATGGTCTACTGGCTCAGCGGTGATCTCGAAGGCTCGCTGCGCTGTTCGGAGGAGGTTTTGCAGCTGACGGAGGCGGCTGTCGGCAAGGAGCATCCTGACTACACGCAGACTCTGGTCAACATCGCCAACACCCATGCGGACTTGGGGAATCTCGAAAAGGCAGAAGAGCTCCAGCGCCAAGCCCTGGAGACCGAGAGGCGAATTCTTGAGGGCGAAGCTCGGAGTGACCTCGCCTATACGACCAACAATCTTGCCACGGTGTTGGCAGACCAGGGCAAGTTCGAGGAGGCGATCGAGCTCCATCTCGAGTCCCTCGCGCTGCGGCGGGAGTTCATGGGCGACGACAGTCCCGAGGTCGTCATCAGCCTGGGCAATCTTGGTTTTGCCTACTACGGAGCTGGTGAGCTGGCGCAAGCCGAGGCTCGACTGCGGGAATCGCTGCAGCTCGGGCAGACGATCTTCGGAGCCGATCACCTCCGCGTCGCAGGCACAGAGTCCAAGCTTGCACGGGTGCTAGCCGATCAGGGCGACCTCGTGGAGGCCGAGCGTCTGGCACGCCAGTCGCTGAGCGTTCACACGGCAGCCGTGGGGGACCGGGGATGGCGGACCGGCGAATCCCACGGCTTGCTCGGCTGGATTCTCGCCCAGGCCGGGCAGCCTGCTGCAGCTCGATCTGAGCTGGATCTGGCCCACGAGATTCTCCTGGAGTCTCTCGGAGCCGACCACGTGAGAACGCAAGAGGTCGAGAACTGGCTCGACAAGTACCAAGGCCAGGGTCAAGGCAGGTAGGTGCGATCAGTCACCGAGCCGCCGCGACGGTGATCGGATCCCTCCTAGGGAAACCTCATCGACCACGCCGAAACGTCTCCCGATTCGTAGTCAATCGTTATTTCAGAGATTGCCAGATCACCAGTCATGGGTCACTCGGCCCTAGCCGGAGCTCACTACGACTTGCCGAGTGTGACGATGTGGGCGGGCATCGGGAACTCGACCGTGCCCCGCTCGGTGACGAACGAGCTCAGGGTACTTTCGGCCTCGGTCTGCAGCCTCTCGAATTGCTCTTCGTCCAATTGCTGACCGAGGGGTGACCAGCCCTTCACATCCGTGTGGATCCACGAAGCCACCGACGGGAAGCGTGCAACTCCGTTCCGGGTTGTGACCGTTGCACCGGCACCCACGACACCGGTCACTAGCGAAGAGAGCTGATCACGGTCACCGAGAGCAAAGGGAGCGCGGAGGGCTTCGGCAGCCTGCTCCCCGAACATTCTCTGGAGCAGACCGACCAGCTCGGCATAGCCGGGTGTGTTGTCCAGGCTATCCCAGACCGCCACCGCGACTCGCCCACCAGGGGCGAGAACCCGGATCATCTCGGCAATCGCACCAGTTCGGTCGGCAAAGAACATCAGCCCAAACTGACTGACGACCGCTTCGAACGACTCGTCATCGAACGGTAGGGACTCAGCGTCCCCATGGGCCCAGTCAATCTCGGGCGCCAGTCGCTCGGCCACGGCCAACATGCCTCGATTGGCGTCGAGACCTGTGACCGAGCCTGCCGGTGCAACCCGCTCGGCGGCGGCCCGCGTTAACACCCCGGTACCACAGGCCACATCCAGTACCCGATCGCCTCCCTGTACCTCCGCAGCATTCAACACCGGATGCGCCCACTGGCTGAAAAGGGCTGGAACGAAAAACTCTTCGTAGACTGCGGCGGCGTCAGCAGCCGCCTGAAGGCGACTCTCACTCATGCCTCTCCTCCCGACTGCGTTCGATGGTTCGCGAACCGCATTCTAGCCGAGAGGCTGGGAGAGCTTCAGGTCTAGGGGCCATGCGACGACCAGGCCTCCCTGCCTCCCCCATCACCGGGAAGCAGATCGGTACTTGCCTAGGACTTCTTCGTAGCGTGGGTGGTCGCGCAGGGCATCGTACCTGGGGTCGATATCGACCCACTCTGCCGTGGTCCAGTTCGGCATCGAGAGGAAGCGATCGAGCTGCTCGAGCGCCTCGTCAGGCTCGCCTACCATTGTGTAGATGCGCGCCAGGTTCTCGACATGGGTGGGGCCGTGGAGGGCATCCTTCTCGGGTGGGTAGAGTCTCACCGCCTCTCGGCCCTCTCGGATTGCCTCCTCCTTCATTCCCATACCGGCGTAGATCAGTCCCAGAGAGCTGTGCAAACGGGCATCCTGTGGGTTCACTGCCAACTGCTGCTCCACGAGCTCCAGAGCGGATTGATAGGCCTGACGCGACCTTTCCTCGTCGTCGAGTCGAAGGTAGAGCTCGCCCCTCAATAGATCGAGAGGAATCCATACATCAGGACCCTCGATGAGATCGGTTGGCGACTCGTCCAGATGACGGAGAGCCTGGTCCCAGTTTCGCTCCATGGAGTCCTGTCCAACCTGGTAGTAGGTCAGGAAGACGCCGGGGGTTTGAGGCATTCTGTCGAACTCCTGCCGCGCGCTCCCAGTATCACCGAGAGACCAGTGGGCCAGCATCTTGAACATGTAGGCCGCCTGTTGATCGGGGGCCAGCGCGATGGACTCGTCGTAGGACTCTAGGGCCCTTTTGGCATCTCGGTTCATCATGTGGATGACACCGATCTCCCTCGGCAGGTCGTCTTCGAGTGGGCTCAGCTCGAAGGCCCTCTCGACGGACTCGAGCGACTTGTCCAGCTGACCCTGGCGCCGACGGATCGCGAAGTTGGCGATCAGGACATCTTGATCTTCAGGCATGCTCTTCTCGGCGATGGCGAGGGCCTCGAGCGCCGGCTCATAGTCGCGTAGGCCCCAGTAGTAGTAGTAGGCCATTGCGAGGTGAGCATCAGGAAGGTCCGGGTCGAGCTCTAGCGCGCGGTCGACGGCCGCCTTGGCAAGAGCCAGCCTCTCGGGTGACTTGTCCATCCCGAGGTTGATGAGACCGGAGTGCGCCATCGACAGCTCCGCCCAGGCCAGTGCGAACTCGGGATCGAGCTCCACGGCCCGCTCGAACATCTCGATCTCGAGCAGGCGGTGTTCTTCGGAATAGGTCAGATGGCCGGTCTGGTCGAGGCCCCGCAGGTAGGCCTGATAGGCCTCCATGTTCTCGGTGGGCCTGGCCTCGATCGAGGCTTGCTCGGGCTCGAGAAGAGTAACGCCGAGTTGTTGGATCACCTCACCAGCGATCTCGCTCTGGACTTCGAAGACGTCGTCGATGACCCGGTCGTAGGTGTCGGCCCAGAGATTCGTGTCGTCCGCGACCTGGATGAGCTGGGGCGAGATCCGGACCCGGCTGCCGTCGTCGTTCCTGGCCCAACGCACGGTCCCTTCGAGGACATACTGGACGCCGAGCTCATCACCGATCTGCTGGATGGTCTTGTCGGTGCCCGCGTATCGCATGGCACTCTTGCGAGAGATCACCCCGAGGCCACTCACCGCCGCCAGACGGGTGGTGATCTCCTCGGTCATGCCGGCTGCGAAGTACTCATCCTCGGCCGCTCCGAGGTTCTCGAAGGGCAGCACGACCATCATCTGGCGACCGACCTCGGCAGGCGCTGCGGCCGTCTCGCTCGTTTCGGGATCACCATCCCGACCCATCCACCAGACCAGCCCCCCGATCACGGCGATGGCGACCACCAGGGCCACGAGTGCCAGCCACTTGCGGCTGCCGCCCGCTCCGGCGACCGGAGTCGCTCCACTCATACTCGAGACCGGGACCTCGCCTGATTCGACTTCCCTTTGCAGGCCCTCGATCTCGTTGCGAACATCCAGGGCCGATTGATACCGGCGCTGTGGGTCCTTCTCCAGACAGTGGCGAATGATGCGACCGAAGTGGCGAGGCAGCTCCAGTCGGAGATCGGTAACCGAATCGGGGTTGTCACGCAGTATCGAGGAGATCAGATCCGCCGAGGTCTCACCTTCGAAGGGCAACTGTCCGGTGGACATCTCGTAGAGAACGATGCCCAGCGAGAAGATGTCCGAGCGGTGATCCACCGCCTTGCCCTGCACCTGCTCCGGCGACATGTACGGGATCGTGCCCATGGCGACGCCGTCCCGGGTCAGGGCCTCCGTGGCCATCTCGGTGGCCACAAGATCTGGCTCTTCCTCGAGGAGCTTCGCCAGGCCGAAGTCGAGGACCTTGACCCGGCCGTCCTCCGTCACCATCACGTTGCCCGGTTTCAAGTCACGGTGCACGACGCCCTTCGTGTGGGCCACGGCCAGGGCATCGGCCAGCGGGGTGGCGATCTCGAAGATCCGCTCCAGGGGTAGCCCCCCCTTCTCCACCAGCTCGGCCAGGGTCTGGCCCTCCACCCACTCCATGGTCAGGAAGCGGACACCCCCGTCCTCTTCCACGGTGTGGATCGTGACGATGTTGGGATGGTTGAGGGAGGCCAGCGACTCGGCTTCGCGCTGGAACCGCTCCAGCCGTTCCTGGCTCGTCGCGAGCTCGGGCGGCAGCACCTTCAGGGCAACTTTGCGCTTGAGGGTGGTGTCCTCGGCCAGAAAGACCTCACCCATCCCACCCTTGCCGAGCTTGTCGAGTATCCGATAGTGAGAGAGGGTCTCGCCGATCATCGAGTCCTACCTGGATTCCTGCCAAATGGGGCCAACCACCCTTGTCTGGTCCGAGTACCGAGATTCTACCTTCGAAACGGGTGTTGCGGCCTGCTTTCCAGAGGAGTAGGGTTTTACATGTACTCGACAATGGCACGATGGAGGAATTGCCATGGCTCACTCCTTGTCTGCAGCTCGCGTCGTCGGACCGTGGTTTGCTCCCCTGGCGTTCTGGGTTCTGATCGCTCCGCTCGCCTCATCGCAGGTGACTGTGCTCGAGGTCGGTCCCGGTGCCACCTATACAACAATTCAGAGCGCAATCGACGCCGTGGTCAACGGCGCCGACACAGAGATTCGGGTTGAACAGAACCTCACCTACACCGAGAACCTCGAGGTGCCAGCCACTTTCGACAGTGGGAGTCTCTCGATTCTCGGTGGCTGGGATCCGACCTTTACGACCCAAGATCCAGACCCCGAGCACACCGTGATCGATGCGGATGCGAGCGGGAGAGCGATCAATATCCTCATCGAGGGAGGTTCGTTCCTGCTGGAGGGATTCACCCTCACAAACGGCACGCGAGATGGTGCCGGCGTTCGCGTCTTTTCGAACAACGTCACCAACAGTGCGAAGGTGGTGCTGAGAAGCCTCTGGATCGTCGAGAATCACCTGACAGAGTCGCCATCAGCCCAGGGGGGCGGCCTTTACGCATTGCTCCGAGGCACCCAACGACTCGAAGTCCTCGGGAGCCTGATCCAGGGAAACACATCGAGCACCTGGAATCAGGGTAACGCCAGAGGTGGGGGGCTTTTCATCCATGGCCGCAACAACTCGACCTTCTTGATCGACGGTTGCGACATTCTCGAAAACTCGGTGGGTAGTGACGGAGGCGAACGCGCTGGTGGTGGCCTCTACCTCTTCTCGGAAGACGATGCGAAGGGCGTGTTCTACGACACCTTCGTGTTCGAGAACTCCGTCTTGGGTACCGGGACCTCACTTGGTAGCGGTGGATACCTCAGGACCTCGAACGCCGCCACACTCCATGTAGTCCGAACCGGCTGGGCGGCCAACGAGGTCGTTGCAGGCGACGCAACTGCACAGTTGGTCTATACGACGGAGGCCGGCTCGCACACGTTCCGAATGACCGACTCTGGACTCGCCCAGGGAGACGGTGGCGGGTTGGATGTGACCACCAAAGATAACGGAACTGTCCATCTGGTGAACCTGACCGTCGCCGACAATCCGGGAACCGGAATCGTCGCGACCCGTGAGGGCTCCAGCACCCTGGCGATCTACAACACCATCGCCTACGGCAACGGCACCGACCTCACCACCTCGGGCACGGTGGACACCGGCTCCAACCTTATCGGAGTCGATCCGCTCTTCCTGGACCCCCTGAATCTCGACTATTTCCTCACCGCGGGCTCGCCTGCTGAAAACATGGGAGACAACTATCCTCCCGGCGGCCTCAGCCCCGTCGACATCGAAAACAGCTCACGAGTCGTCGACGGAATCGTCGATATCGGATTCGCCGAAGGCATCGATGTGATCTTCGCCAGCAGCTTCGAGACGGGCGACACCTCGACCTGGGTCGACGACGAAGACTGAGGGGCCTCAAACCTCGAGACAGTAGTAGACGGGGTTTGGTGGGAGATCCCAGGGGGCTTTCCTCCCTTCCGCTGCAAGAACCCCCTGGAATCTCCCACCAAACCACCTCCAGGCCAGATTGGCCGGCTCACGGCCCGCAGGGGCGCCCGCCGCTTCAACTTCATCTCCGATGACAGGTGAAACATCAATACCTGTTACTCGTATAGACTTTCTGTAGGAACAGATCCAACCCAAACCGTCCGGAGGTTCGAATGGGTGCCACCAAAGCTGATCTTCTTCGCGGAACGCTGGACATGCTCATCTTGAAGACGCTGGCACTCCAGCCCATGCACGGGCTGGGCATCTCACGACGCATCGACCAGGTCACTGAGGGGGTGTTCCAGGTGAAGCCCGGGTCCCTGTTCCCCGCACTCCATCGCCTCGAGGAGCGCGGCTGGATCCAGGGCGATTGGGGTGAGTCGGAGAACAACCGGCGCGCCAAGTACTACGAGTTGACCCGAGCTGGCCGACTTCGACTGGGCGAAGAGAAAGAGAACTGGTCCCAGGTCGTCGTTGCCATAACGAAGCTTCTCGAGGCCTCCTGAGGAGAGTCGCATGCCCGCCCTACCCTGGCTCCGGAGCACGTTTCAGTCGCTGGCGAAGAGAAAGCAGCTCGATCAAGATCTCGACGAGGAGCTGCGGGCCTATCTCGAGCTGCTGGTAGAAGAGAAGGTCCAGCAGGGAATGAGTCCTGAGGACGCCCTGCGTGAGGCGCGCCTCGAGCTCGGAGGCACCGAGCAGGTCAAGGAGCAGGTCCGCGAAACGAGGGCGGGCGCCGCGCTCGACACGTTGATCCGAGACGCCCGCCTCGCTTTCCGGACCTTGCGCAAGAATCCCGGCTTCACGTTTGTCGCCGTTCTCGTCCTCGCACTCGGCATCGGTGCCACCACGGCCTTGTTCAGCACCGTCAGCGCCGCCCTTCTGACCCAGATCCCCTACTCCGATCCCGATCAGCTCGTGGCCGGCTTCAAGACCTATGCGGGCACCCGAGCCGGCGCGGTGTCCAGGGTGGACTATTACGACTACCTCGAGCTCAGCAGCTCGTTCGAGCACCTTGCCGCCATGGCCGACATCACCATGGAGCAGACCCTCACTGGGGAAGGCCAGGCCGAGATTGTGGACACCGGCTTCGTGACCTGGAACTTGTTCCCCGCACTCAGGGTGACCCCGATCGTCGGTCGGCCATTCATGGAGGAGGAGGATCAGGGCGGTGCAGGGGTCGCTCTGGTCAGCTACGAATTCTGGCAAGGCCGCCTCGGTGGATCCACGAGCGCGGTAGGCAAGACCCTGAGGCTCGACGGAGAGAGCACGACAATTGTCGGCGTCATGCCCGAGGGCTTCCAGGCGCTGCTCGATGTGGACCTGTGGCGTTTGGTGGACAGGGATGGCCCGTTCGACCTACAACGGGACTCCCACAGCCATCTTCTGGTCGGTCGGCTCCAGCCCGGAGTCTCACTGCGGCAGGCTCAACAGGAAGTGGACGCGATCTCCCGCAGCTTGGAGGAGCAGCATCCCGTCAGCAACGAGAGCAAGGGTCTGGCGCTCACAGGCCTTCACGACGCCATGGTGGCCAGGGTCCGCCTCAGTCTGCTCATGCTCATGGCGACCGGAGTTCTGGTGCTCCTCATCGCCAGCAGCAACGTCGCTGGCCTCCTGCTGGCCCGTGGCCACCGACGCCTGCCGGAGATCGCTACGCGGATTGCGTTGGGCGCTCCTCGCCGGCGCTTGATCCGCCAACTGATGACCGAGAGCGTCATCGTCTCGCTGTTGGCGGGCCTGGCGGGGATCGGTGTGGCGTTCGGGCTCCATCGGTTTCTCCTGAGAGCGCTCCCGGTCGGCGAGCTGGGAATCGAAGGCTCCAGCATCGACCATGGTGCTCTTCTGTTCGCCCTCCTCCTGTCGCTCGCGACGGGAGTACTCGTCGGGGTGGTTCCGGCCCTGAGGGCGACCGCGGTAGACCCCAGTCTCTATCTGAAGTCGGGGCGGCAGCTGTCCCAAGACGCACGCAGCAGTCGGCTGTGGGGCGGCCTCGTGATTGTCCAAGTAGCAGTCTCCACCCTTCTCCTGGTCGGCTCGGCACTGCTCATCAGCAACCTGGTCAAGCTCGTTACCACCGATCTGGGATTCGAGTCCGCCAACCTGCTCACCGGCTCGGTCAGCATCCCGGAAGCCAAGTATCCGTCGCACGAGGAACGAAACCAGTTCTTCGCATCACTGCTCGATCAGATCGAGGCCGTTCCCGGAGTCGAGTCGGCGAGCATGATCAATAAGCTGCCGATCGCCAGCCCATGGCAGAACTGGGCCGTCTGGCCCGCCGGCCAAGAAAGGCCCCAACACAACGACCTCCAGTCGGCGATGGCGAGGTGGGTCCCTCCTGGCTACTTCCAAACGATGGAAATGCCATTGCTGCAAGGAAGGGATATCGCCACTACGGATGACAGGGACTCTCCGCGGGTCCTGGTGATCACCGAGAGCGTCGCTCGGAAGCTGTTCCCGGGCCGTAACCCCCTCGGTGAGACCGTTGTTGTCGGCTCCACCGAGTGGCCTCCGCACGAGGTGATCGGTGTGGTGGCCGACGCACGGGTCAATCAGGTCTTCCTCGGTCCTGATCCGGCGATGTACATGAGCACCTTCCAGCTCGCTCCCCGGCAAATGCAGCTTGCTGTCCGCACTGCGGACAACCCCCTGCTATTCGAGGAACCCATCAGCCAGATCGTGAGAGAGATGGACGAGGACGTGCTGTTCGCCGATCCGACGAGCCTGCAATCCGTCGTCGACCGATCGATGGCGGGCTTCCAGGTCGTAACGCTTTCGTCCGGCGTCTTCTCGGCGATCGCGTTGGCGCTCGCGGCGATCGGCCTGTACGGACTGCTCGCGCATTCCGTCAATCAACGCCTCAACGAGATCGGCATTCGCCTGGCCATGGGTGCAACCCGAGGCAACCTACTCCGGATGGTCTTGAAACGGGGCTTGATCCTGGTGGGGTTCGGACTTCTCCTTGGTGCGGCCGGGGCCCTGCTGGTGACTCTAGCCCTCGAGCGGCTGCCGTTCGAGGCGCAAACGGTTAGCGTAGCCTCCTATCTAGGCACAGTCCTGATCCTTGCTCTCGTGGCGGCCTCCGCCTGCTTCCTGCCGGCGTGGAGAGCCACGCGAGTCAGTCCGATCGACGTTCTCCGCCAGGAGTGAAGCCGAAGCCCAAGCGGCCCCATCACTTCGCCAAATGAGAAGATGGAAGGGAGATCTCGAAAGGAGCTCCCCGAATGGTGATTCGTGTCGGAATCGGTAGCACCCTGCTCCTGGCCGCGGCCCTCGTTTGGGCAGTGGACCGACCGGAATCAGCGACCGGAGAGACCACACCCTATCTCGTCGTGCTCGGCATCTCCCAGGACGGGGGCGTCCCTCAGGCCGGCACGAAGGAGCATCCGGGCTGGTCGGACCCGGCACACCGCAGGCTGGCAACGAGCCTGGCTCTCGTCGATCCGGTCAGCCAGCAGCGGTGGATCTTCGACGCCACACCCGACTTCCGAGAGCAACTTCACCGGCTCGACGTGATTGCACCCGCCGAGGGCAAGCCTGGGCTAGATGGAATCTTCCTGACTCATGCACACATGGGGCACTACCCCGGACTGATGCACCTTGGCTACGAGGCCATGGGCTCCAAGGGTGTCCCGGTCTTCGCCATGCCTCGAATGCGAGAGTACCTTCGCACCAACGGACCGTGGAGTCAGCTCGTCTCCTACGACAACATCGAGCTGAAGCCGCTGGAAGACGGCGCTGCCGCTCAGCTGAATGAGCGGCTTTCCGTCACGCCCTTCCTGGTGCCTCACCGTCAGGAATACTCCGAAGTCGTCGGATTCCAGATCGAGGGCCCAAATCGCTCCGCTCTCTTCATCCCCGACATCGACAGCTGGGAGGAGTGGGACGAGATGGGCACCCGCATCGAGGAGGTCCTAGCGACGGTCGACATCGCCTACCTGGATGGCACCTTCTTCGCCAACGGCGAGATCCCTGGTCGAGACATGAGCGGCTTCCCTCACCCCTTCATCACCCACTCCATGAACCGCTTCGATGGGCTGGCACCCGAAGACAAGGCGAAGGTCCGCTTCATCCACCTCAACCACACCAACCCGGCCCTTTGGCCCGATAGCGAGGCGTACGAGGCGGTAGTCGAGAAGGGTTTTCGATTGGCGGAGGAGGGCGAGCGGGTGGGGCTCTAGACCGGTCTCAGGCCGGCAGGGGCGCCGGCCGCTTCAAAACAAGGACGTGACGGGAGCACAAGAACCTCCCCTATCTTGAATCGCGGTCAGCGGTTCTCGAGCTCGGCGGTCCAGTTGACGACCAGGGTGATGGGCTCGAAGGCGCTGTCGCCGACGGTGTTCATCAGGAAACCCTCACCGTCGGAGGTAACGTCGTAGTCGAAGACTCCGTTCTGCAGTCGAGGGGTGTCGAAGAGCTCGATGAGCTCGCCGATCTGAAATCCCTCACCGGTTGGATCGACTTCGGCCACCATGAGAGTGGCGGCGGGCGTCAGGTAATAGAGCTCACGGCCGTCACCTCTCCATCGAGGCTGGGCGCCGCCATCCGTCGACACCTGCCACTTGCGACCCGCATCCGGGAAGGTCGTGACATAGATCTCAGGACGACCTGACTCGTCCGACTGGTAGGCGATCCACCGCCCATTGGGTGAGAACTGCGCCGCCCACTCGTTGAACTCGGTGGCAACGAAATCATACGGCTCAGCCCCCTGCTCGAGAGGCAGAATCCTGAGATCCGAATGACTGACGCCGCCGCCAAGTCCCTTGACGTAGACCACGTAGCGCCCGTCCGGAGAAACGCTCATGGGAAGATTGACAACTGCTTCGACCAAGAGCTCTTCGTCCGTGCCAGCTCCTTCCACGTCTTTGCCGAACAGGTCGAAGTCCGCCACCCGAGAAGAGGCCCAGATGATTCGCTTGCCGTCTGGCGACCAGATGGCACCGACATCTTCGGAGGGGTCGAACGTAAAGCGGCTGCGAACATCTCGATCGAGATCGTAGATCCAGATGTCGCCCGCACCGGTCTCGCTATCACCAACCGTGACAGCCGCTCGTGTCTGATCTGGGGAGAGCGCCGGTCCGCTGTGAAAGGCCGGGTCGCCCACGGACTTGAGACGGGCCCCCTCGCGGTTGTACCACGCGAGCTGGGTCGTCAAGTCCCCACCACCGATCTGGTAGGCCAGCAGTCCCTGCTGCGAAACGGAAAAGGCCGCAATCGCGGCACCCGACATGGCAACCACACCTTCGACCAGTGGTTTTGGTTCACCGTCGAATTCGAGTCGGTCGAGATCGAATCGCTGAGCAAGGAGAGCGTCACCTCGAGCGAATAGCAGGTGCCCAGAGGCGTACTCGGCCTGGGAGGAGGAGTTGGCCAGGCGCTGTGGCTCCCCGCCGTCGAGCGAAGCGATCCAGATACCACTGCCTGCGACGGCCGTGCCCATGGCTCCCACTCTGGTGAAGTAAGCGAAGTGTCGGCCATCAGGAAGGAATCGAGGATGACGGTGGCTGTTCTCCTGTCTTTCTGCACTGAGCTCCGTGATGGGTTCCGACGGCCCTCCGTTAGCAGAGACCTTGTGGATCGGGCCGTTGTGAACAGGAGTGAAGAGAATCACGCCGTCTTCGTTCCAAGTCCCCCCTTTGGGATTCGTGGCATCGGTGAGGGCGATGGAAGGGCCACCGACGGCATCGACTTTCTTCAACTTGCCTTCGGCGAAGTACCCCACCTGGCGACTGTCCGGCGACCAAAAGGGATAAGAAGCACTCTCGCTGCCTTCGATCTCCCGCGATGTGGTCTCGTCGAGCGAACGGACCCACAGCATGGTGTTACCGTTCCTTCCGACCGCGGCCCAGGCGAGCTTCCGCCCGTCTGGCGAGACAGTCACGGGGCCTGGCGCTGAGGGGCTGAGGCTGAAGACGGTATCTGCCGCGGGAGCAATCTCGGCTCGGAGGACGCGCTGCTCGGGAGAGGTGTCGCGCATCAGTAGGGCGCCGGCGGCGAGCGCAGCGATTGCGAAAATCGCGGCCACGCCCCAGGCGAGCCGCTCGCGAGTCTTGCGACGCGTGGCGACAGGCATCGGCACGCCGGCCTGAGAACCGGCGTCTCGAATCCACTCCATCTGCAGTTTCAGATCATGGGCGCTCTGGAAGCGGTCGTCGGGATCCTTCGCGTGACAGGTACGGATGACCCTGTCGAGGGCAGGTGGTGCCAGAGGCTGCAACTCGGTCAACGGAGCCGGCTCACGGTCCAGAACCGACGCGATCAAGCTCGCCTGGGTCTCGCCCTGGAAAGCCCGCTGACCGGTCGCCATCTCGTACAGCACCGAGCCGAAGGCGAACAGGTCGCTTCTGGCGTCGGCTTCCTTGCCTTCGAGCTGTTCGGGGGCCATGTACTGAAACGTACCCACCAGCATTCCCTCGGTGGTGAGCGGGCTCATCGTTGGCGATTGGGTCGGAGCTGTGGGATCCGACAGCGCCGCAGAGCCCTTGGCCAGCCCGAAGTCGAGGAGCTTGGCACCAGTGCGAGTCAGCATGATGTTGCCGGGCTTCAGATCGCGGTGCACGAGTCCCTGGCGATGCGCCTTGTCGAGTGCGTCGGCGATCGATGTCGCAATCGGAAACAGCTCGTGCATCGGCACCGGGCCCTTCTCGAGCCGTGCCGCGAGGGTGTCGCCGTCCAGGTACTCCATGACCAGGAAGTCGATCCCGTTCTCGGAGCCGATGTCGTGCAGTGTGCAGATATTCGGGTGTTGAAGGCTCGACACGACCCGCGCCTCGCGCTCCAGCCTCTGGCGCAGCTCTGGGCTTTCGGAAAGATGCTCGGGCAGGACCTTGATCGCTACCTCGCGCTCGAGACGCGTATCTCGAGCCCGATACACCTCACCCATGCCCCCAGCACCCAGGGGCTCGACGATCTCGTACGGGCCGAGCTTGCTTCCAGCTTCAAGTGTCATAAAAGGTAGGCGCATTGTAGCGCATGCCCGGTGGGGAGGTATGATGTAGGAAGATCATGGAAGATATTGGTAGCTGGGCCTGGCTCATCATTGCGATCTTCGTCGTTGTCACCAGAGTTCTGCCTCGCTTGTTTCGTGGGAAGAAAAGCGATGAGGACGAGGTCCCAGTCCAGAGGCCGCCCCAGACGACAGAGACCACCGAAACAGAAGGCGGTCCCATGACGGACTTCGACACGTTGATCAGCACCCTGAAAGAGAAGCGCTTCACCGCTCCTGGCAGGAGCGAAGCCCCACCACCGATCGAGCCCAAGTAAGTCCCTCTACTTTGCCTGCAGGCTAGCTGGAATCTCTTCAAGTCGGAGTCTCGTCAGGGCATCGAGCCTGACCAGGCATCGGTGTCTCCCGACTCGAAGCCGTCGGAGAAGATCTCGCATTGGGGCGGCACGCTCGAGAGCCAGGGATCGAAGTCCAGGCTGCCGGTGCCCGTAACCGAGACGCTGTCGCCCGACCCCGCACCATCGCCGGTGGGACCGTCCGCGGCTCCCCACCAGTTGTTTTCAAAGGTCGCCACACCCGTGCCCTCGTGAATGACACCATCGACGTTGTCTTCCACGCAATTGCCGGTCGACAGGGCACCCATCGACGAATCCTCTTCGATCTTGATGCCGACAGCGCTCCACCGAATCTGGTTGTCGCGGATCTCGTGATCGATGCCGCCTTCTGTGAGCCAGATCGCGGTCGTGTTTGGCGCCATGGCACCTGTGGCATCCACCCCGATCCAATTCCCGACGACGAGGTTCCCATCCCCACTACCGGCATTCGAATCGAGATTGATCCCAGTGGTGCAATTGCCGATCACATTGCGCTCCAGGTCATCCGAGACATCGTCCTCGTTGGTGCCTACCAGGTTGTTCGAGGAGCCCTGTCGAATGTACACACCCAGGGACGACCCCAGAGATGTCACCCCGTCAGCCCCCAATCCGAAGTAATTCCCGGCAACGACATTGTTCCGGTTCCCATTGATATAGACGCCGATCCCCGCAGCGATGACGTTGCGCTCGGCCAGGTCGTCGACACCGTCACCGTCGAGGCCGATGATGGCCCCATTGCCACCCTGGTCGATGACAATTCCGGAGGAAGTGCTGACCCTGGTGAAACCATCGGCGGATACCCCGATGTGGGTGCACTGGACACGGTGAGCACCGGAGGATCTCAAGCCAATGGGATATCCCCGACTCAACGCAAGCCCGCGAATAGTGCTCGGATCCCCACTGACGACCTGGAACGTGTGGCGGGAGAAGAAGCCCGAAGGGTCCCCCAGAATCTCGACCCGCATATAGGAAGGGGCTGTCTCCGTGGCACACACGTTGGCTGGAGCCGTGCCATACCGGGGCTGAGTCGTGCCATCGACGACGACAGCCTCATCGATCGCCTCCGGAAAGGCGAGGAGGTCGATCGTGCAGACGCCCGCCGCCGAGCATTCTCCCTCGGGGATTGCGAACTCGATCCTGTCCTCACCCGGATTCGCGTTGGCATCGATGATCGCCTGCCGTAGCGTCCCTACACCACTGTCAGCGGTTGAAGTGACGGTGAACGTAGCCCCGCTCACGACCGCTGGGGACAACGCGACCAACATCACCAAAGCGACACCCATAGATCTCATGGTGCCTCCTCCTTGTACTCGGGTTACTCGGGCTTCGGCTCGCTCCAGGGCGGCACGACATCGTTGCTTCGGGCGTAGGCTATCAGCTGGCCAAGGTGTTCGTGGGAGTGACTGAGAAGGATCAGTAGCACGCCGCCTTTCGTCATCTTCATCCCGAAGAACTCGACCTCATCACCAAGGTTGGCGGTGGGAAAATCACCGATGGCGCCCTTACCGTAAGCGATCGACTTCTGGAGCTTGGCGATGACATCCGCCTTGGCCGTCACGTTCTTCTCCATCTCCTGCATCTTCGCCCTCATGTCCTCGGACATCTCCATCCCGTCCGGCGGGGCCACACCAAGCATCATGGGCAACCCGAAATTGGCGCCCACCACGTGCATCAGGGTCTCCGAAGTCGATCGAACGCCTTCGGCAGGCCGCCAGGTGAAAAGCTCTTCTGGCATCGCCTCGGCCAATTGCACCAACCGACCTGAAACGAACTCGAAATTGCCGGCCATGGTGCCCGTGAACATCGAGCCATCGCCCTCGTGATGTTCGGCGAGAGCCGGAGCGGCCAGAGACAGCACCAGACAGACGAGCAAAGCAGTTCCACGCATCGCAACTTCTCCTTTCCAAAGTGGTGCGGAGATTCTAGCCGAGATCCGAGGTTCGAGCGGCTGACTCATCTCGAACGAGCCATGACATGACGCCTATCATGTCCATCCACCCCGTCTCACCAGTAAATTGCACTAGAATGATTTCAAGCAGTAACCATCGATTCGCACACTGGGGCGAACTCCGCAAATCCGCTCGGCATGTGCGCCAACTCGGGGAGGAAAGACCATGTCTCGAGCCATACTGCTAACCCTGTGCAGCTTTGTCCTCTTGGCGGCTCCATCCGCGGCCAACGTTTGTGTGGACTGCCACACGGAGGTCACGCCCAATATCGTCGACGACTGGAATCTGAGCAAGCACTCGGAGGCCGATATCGCCTGCGACGCCTGCCACGGAGATGGACATTCGAGTGCCGACGACATCGACAAAGTCTCATTGCCGACGCTCAACACCTGTAACGAATGTCATTCCGACCAGGTGACGCAGTTCTCCGCCGGCAAGCACGCACTGGCCTGGGCGGCCATGGAAGCCATGCCCACCACCCATGCACTGCCGATGGCGCTGACCCAGGGCATGAAGGGCTGCGGCGGTTGTCATAAGCTGGGCATCAAATCCGAAGAGGTCATCCAGCAGCTCAAGGACGAGGGTTCGAAATTCGGCCACGCCTCCTGCGACGCCTGCCATACAAGACACGCCTTCTCTCTCGAGGAAGCTCGGCAGCCCCAGGCCTGCCAGACCTGCCACATGGGCTTCGACCATCCGCAGTGGGAGATGTACTCCGCTTCGAAGCACGGTGTGCGCTATCTCCTGAAACAGAACGGCATCCTGCCCGAGACCGCGGCCGCCCCGACCTGCCAGACCTGCCACATGCGCAACGGTGATCATGAGGTCCGCACCCCGTGGGGCTTCCTCGCGGTCCGGCTGCCGCTTCCCGAGGACCCGCAGTGGAAGGCCGACCAGATCACGATTCTGCAGGCTCTGGGCGTGCTCGATCCGGAGGGCAATCCGACTGCCCGCCTGGAAGTCGTCAAGGCGGCTCAGGTCGCGCGCCTGACCCAGGAGGAGTTCGACGCCGAGCGGGCCAAGATTCTGGAGGCTTGCAGCGACTGTCACTCCGAGAGCTTCGCCAAGGCCGAAATGGCCAAGGGTGATGACCTGATTCGCGAAGTGGACCATCTGCTGGCCGAGGCGATCCGCGTCATTACCGGCCTCTATGCCGACGGCATTCTCGAGAAGCCCGAAGGTTATGCCTACGCCTTTCCGGATCTGCTGACGTTCCACGATGCCCCGACGCCGATCGAGCAGACCCTGTTCGAGATGCATCTGAAGCATCGGATGCGGGCATTCCAGGGCGCGTTCCACGCCAACCCCGACTACGCGCTCTGGTACGGCTGGAGTGAGATGGTCCGCGACCTCGCCGACATCCAGAAGATGGCGGAAGAGATGAGGATCCACCACGAAGGCTGATTCGCGAAGAAACTCAGTTCTCGGCGACTGGCCGCACGGGCAGGGGGACGTTGCAGAGCCCGATGTGGCCAGTCGGTGAGGCAAACCACGACTCGTGGCGATTGCGTCGTGACTCGACGAGGGCCTCGAAGGTCGGCGTGTCAGTCCGCAGGATCTCCCAGTCTTGCCAGTCGGACCTCGGGATCTCGCTGCCGAGGCGCATCGATTCGATCTCGACAAACTGCTCGGGTTCTTCATAGAAACCCAACGGCCCAGTGCCTCGAGGCAGGGTCGAGAGATGCTCGATCCCCTTCACGACCCTGCCGACCAGGGTGACATTGAGATCCAGGTGGCGAGGTGCCTGGCCGATGACGACGTACATCTCGCCACCGTTGCCTGAGTCGAGTGCGACATCGCGACCCACGCCGACCATGCCGTAGCAGTGTGTCAGCCACATGCGCCCGGCCTTCGGGTCGACAGCCACCGGAAATCCACCAGCGAATCCCACCTGTGGCGCATAGACATCACCATCGGCGAGCAGCGTGACCGGCAGATCATCGCTCAGGGCCCGATCGAACTCTGGGGCAAGTGAGGCGCGGGCCTTCTTGACGGGCTTGCGGTCTTCAGGATCCTCGGCCGGGTCGCCCCACTGCACGACGTAGTTGTCCTGCGACCGCACCACGACCAGATCATCGTAGAACCGCTCCGCAACCAGGGCCTTGATGTTGTCGACATGATCGGGCGCAAAGTCGGGCGCCAGCGCCATGATCACCCGACCGCCCGACAGATCCAGAACCAGGGTGTTTGCAGGGTCGAGAGGCTGCCAATCAGAGGTAGCAGAGCTCTCCAGAACCTCCGGCATCGTAGGTGGCGCGGCGGGAGCCTCCTCCGCAGTGGACGCTACCGGCACCAGGAGTAGGCAGGCGACAACAATCAGAATCATGGCTCTCATTGGAAGATCCTCGAGGAGGGGAATCGGTAGCTCAGAACCTTACCTCACTCCGGCCGCCAGAGGCGGCGGCCGCTTCAGCGCCCAGGACCCAAGCCCCAGGACGGTCGACGCACCGACGTTGACCTACTCGTCCTGCAGGAGCGCGGTCCACTTCTGCACCAGGGTCATCGGCGCGGCCGCCCCTGCTTCGTCGAACTGATTGACCAGGAAGGTCTCACCGTCGGGCATCACCTGGTAGGGAGCATCGCTATTGAACGGATGCCGAATGCGGAACAGACTCTTTGGCAAACCGATCTCGACTTCCTCGCCGAGCTCCAACTCGACTTCCATCAGCTCGATCTGGGGGCTCAGAAAGAAGAGTGACCTGCCACTCGGATGCCACTGCGGGTGCAGTCCTCCATCGGTGGAGACCTGGAACTTGCCCCCCTGTCCGGACAGAGGAACGATGAAAACCTGAAACTGCCCGGATTCTCCGGAGGAATAGGCGAGCCACCCACCTTCGGGCGAGAAGTGACCCTGGGACTCGAAGAACGGGCTCTGAATCAGGGTCGTCAGCTTCTGTTCCTGGAGGTCGAAGAGCGAGATATCGACATCGGTGTCCCGGTTCTGGATATCCATGCTCAGATAGCGACCATCCTTTGACCAGTCCCAAGTCGCCAGGTCTGCCAGATCGGGGGAGTTCTCCTCCTCCAGCTCGACGATCAACTCCTCGCCACCGAGACCCGAGGAGAGCTTGCGAAAGACCTGGTGAATTCCACTCCGGTTCGTCGTGTAGACGATCGATTTGTCATCGGGCGACCAGAGCGGCGAAAAGTGATCGCCATCCTCGAAGGTGAATCGCGTCGACGTTCCTCTCGACAGGTCACGAATCCACAGGGTCGTATTATCGGCACCCCTATAGGCGGCTCGCCTGCCGTCGTGACTGACCGCCACCTGACCGTGGAGGTCAGGAGGGGATGGATCACCGATCTGATTACCCTCCCTATCCATGACGTAGAGCCTAGTCTGTGCCCCCGTGCTGGCCCCAGCCCAGTAAACGAGATGATCCGTCTGCGAGATCGAAAACACCGCATACTCATTGCCCGTGTAGGCGATGTCTTCCGCCACGGGTACTGGATCCCCCTCGACACTGGCCGAACCGGCGTCGAACGCCACGACCATGAGGCTGCCATCTCTCCAGAACAGCAAGTGACCAGAGGAGGAGTAGGTCACCGACGAATTCGCGTCCAACACAGGTCTTCGCTCGCCTGTCTCGATGGAAACGACTTCGATCCGGCTGTCGTCGAAACGACTTCCGCCCTCGGCCGTTTGGGACAGGAACAGCACGTGCTCGCCATCGGGAAGCAAGACTGGGAATCGATGGGCGGTCTCGCCTCGCTCCATGTCGACCTCGGTCAACTCCACCGACTCACCGCCCGCGGCAGGTACAACCGAGAGTCCACCCCGAAAATCAGGCGCGTAGATGATCTTCCCGTCTGGGCTCCAGACTCCACCCCGGCCTTCCTTGACCGGTGCCAGAGTCTGGACGGGGCCTCCGTTAGCTGCGATCCGCTTCAGATTTCCCTCACCTATGAAGCCGAGATTCCGGGCATCGGGCGACCAGAACGGATACATGGCTCCATCCGTCCCCTCCAGGAGCCTGGGCGTCGAACTCGCCAACGGACGAACCCACAAGTGGCGAACTCCATCCTCGCCCACTGCGATGAGGGCCAACTCGGTGCCGTCCGGGGATAGTGCCAGCCCGTTGCCAACATCGAGGGTCGTGCCTTCAGGCGCCAGGATCGCACTCTGGACCAGAGGTCTTGGCGTGTCCTTCCTTCCCAGCCACATCGCTCCAAGCGCAACGGCAGCCAGGATCGCCAGTCCGGCAACCATCCAGGGTAGCTTCGAAGAAGGTGCCGCCACTGCTTCCCGAGGTGCAATGGCTCCGAAGGAGCTCAACAGCGTCGACGTTTCGCCGCCCGACTCGAGCGTCGCCAACGCTACCCGGGCCTCACCGATGTCTCGCAGGCGAGACCTGGGGTCCCGATCGAGGCAACGAGCCAGCAGTGCCCTGGTCGTCGGTGGCACGTTCTCTGGCAGAGATTCACCATCGATCTCGTCCCGGAGAACAGCCGCCAGTGTGTCGGACACCGAGTCGCCTTGGAAGAGGCGCTGGCCGGTCAGCATCTCCCAGAAGACCACGCCGAAGGCCCAGACGTCTGCTCGGCGGTCGGCCTCGAGCCCCTTGGCCTGCTCCGGGCTCATGTACGCCGCCGTGCCCAAGAGCATTCCAGCGGTGGTCATCTGAGCTGTGAGCGTGGGAGACATGGACAGGTTCTGCCTTTCGGAACCTGCGTTCTGAGACTCGAGCGCTTTGGCGAGCCCGAAGTCGAGGACCTTGACCTGCCCCTCGGGTGTGACCTTGATATTGCCGGGCTTCAAGTCTCGGTGGATGATGCCCTGCTCGTGTGCCGCTTCCAGCGCCTCGGCGATCTGCCGAGCGATGGGCACGGCCTCGTCGACTGACATCGCGCCGCGGGCCAATCGCTGAGACAGGTCCTCGCCGGAGGCCAGTTCCATGACGAGGAAGTGAATGGAAGGTCTCGAGGTCGTGGGGTCTTGGGGTCCTGGGGCTTGGGGCTCGGGTCCTGGGCCCTCCCGTTCGGCATGTTCGAAGGAGAAAATGCCGGCGATATTGGAGTGGTTGAGTGACGCCAGGACCTTGGCTTCGCGCTCGAAGCGGGCCAGGCGCTCGGGATCGGCGGCCACGGCCTCGGGCAGGACCTTGATGGCAACCTCGCGACCGAGCTTGGTGTCTTCGGCGAGATAGACCTCGCCCATGCCACCTTCACCCAGCTTGTCTGTGATCTTGAAATGGGAGAGTGTCGATCCAATCATGAACAAGTCCTTGGGTCCTGGGTCCTGGGTCCTGGAGAGGGTCATACCGGACAAGGCAATTCAACCCTGCTCCCCCAGGTGCCAGCCCTACATTCAGAGCGATGAGTGGGGCGATTCTACTGCACCGGGTCGTCAGGTGTCGGCTCAGGCTCGATCTGACGGAATCTGTACCAGCTGGTGGCCGAAGACGTCATGGGTACGAGAAGTGCGATCCCGGTGAACGTCGATCGGATCCGCCCTACCAGATCACCGTTCGCTGCTCTCTGCAGATGACCGCTAGCGGAGACGAATCCGACGACATTCTCAGCGTTCGTGCCGCTGAATTTCCCCGCGATGGACAGACCCTTCTCAGAGCAGGATGTGCGAGAGGTACGACGCTCTCCTTGACGGACGGGCTCACTGTAGTTGAGGCCGCTCACCACCAGAAGATCGGGCAAAGGGCGTTCGATCGTTACGCGAGTGACGGGTTTGGCACCTGAGGTCCCGGCTGGCTTCGCCGTTCCGATCAACAGTGCGATCAGGCCACCTATCATCGGAATCGCATCATGGCTCGACGCCGAATAGCCATTGTCGAAGGTGCCGATGAATGCGGAACAGTCGCCCTTCTCGGCTGTGATGATCGGTGACCAATCCTCGGGATACGGATCGGACGTCGCGCACGATGCCGACACGAGGGCCAACACCACAAGGAAAATCGTCGGCCTCACCGAGCGGACCTTCTTCACCCGCTCCTCCTTTTGGACCGAAAAGTCGTGGCCTCACCGCCACGCTACTCCTGTCGCTGACGCGATTCAAGATTCTGCGGTGTAACAGTTCGTCCGGGGGAGGCCTCGATTCTGAAACGTGCAGCGAGCAGATCCGTACCCATCTGGTGAGGCCATCCGCCCTCGATTACCAGTTCCGAGAGCGAGCGCCTGGAGGCCAAGGTGAAACAACTCACGCTGATCGTGTTTCTCGTCGCATTCGCATCTGTACCCTGCGCCGGCGCGCCAATCATCGAGGAAGGCTTCCTGGAGGTCAATGGAACGTCGCTGTTCTTCAAGACCATGGGATCCGGGGAGCCACTCGTCGTTCTCCATGGAGGACCCGGATTCGATCACCGCCAGTTCTTACCCTACATTTGGGAGCTTGCGGAGCAGCACAAAGTCATCCTCTACGACCAGCGTGGCACCGGCCTCTCTTCCGGCCCTGTCAACGCTGAATCGATTTCCATCGACACCTTCATCGCCGACATCGAAGCAGTTCGGGAAGCGTTCGGTATCGAGAAGATGAACCTATTAGGGCATTCCTGGGGTGGGATCCTGGCGATGCACTACGGCATTCGCCACCCAGACAACCTGAGATCCCTAGTTCTCGCCTCGACGGCCGCCTCACACGAGAGCTTCGACGAGATGCGTGCCCGATACCAGGCCGATCGCCTCCCGGAAGACGCCGCTCTGCTCGAGGAGATCTACTCCTCGGACGACTATCAAGCTGGCGATCCCCAAGCGGTCGAGAGGTTCTGGCGAGTGTTCTTCAAACCCTATTTCGCAGACCAATCCCTCGTCTCCAAGATGGACCTGACGTTTACCGAGAACACCATCCAACACAGCAACACGGTGGCAGAGCTGATGCTCCATTCTGTCGGAGAGTTCGACCTGCACGACGACCTCCAGGCCATCCACTGCCCGACCCTGATCATCCACGGTGAGGCCGACCCAATGCCGGTCGAATACGCCGAAAGGATCCACGAGAGCATGTTCGGCTCAGAACTCGTGACAGTGGAAGGATCTGGCCACTGGCTCTTTGTGGATGGGACAGAGGCCTTCACCTCGAGCATTCTCGAGTTCCTCGCAAGACTGGAAGAGTAAGCAAGGCTCTGGGGCCGAGGGTAGAAATGGTCCCGGACAGCGTGTGGACCATCACGTGTAAGCTAGGAGCCCTGCGCGGCAGGAGCCGCGATCGAGAGCAGAGATATGGCGAAGGATGCAAGGTCAGACAGGCTGATCGTCGGCTGGCGTGAATGGGTCCGGCTACCTGACATGGGAATCGAGAGGATCAAGGCGAAGGTCGACACTGGCGCTCGCTCGTCATCGCTACATGCCTACGATCTGCAGTACTGCGACCGAAGGGGAGCCAACTGGGTGCGTTTCAAGGTTCATCCCATCCAGCGAAGCACGGTCCAGGAGGTGCGGGCGGAGGCAGCGGTCCTGGACTTCCGCTCGGTCCGCAGCTCGAGTGGCAAAGCTACGCTGCGGCCGGTCATCGTCACCAACATCACGCTGCTCGGGTCTACCTGGCCGGTCGAGCTGACTCTTGCCAATCGAGATGCCATGGGCTTCCGCATGTTGCTGGGTCGCCAGGCCTTCCGGCGGCGCTTTCTCGTCGACGGTGGGAACTCCTACTACGGCGGCAAACCGAAACGAAAGAAGTCGAAATCCAGGCTTGCGGGTCGGCACCGCAGCTAAATCTCTCAAGATATGGACTACCCATGAAACTTGGAATCCTGTCGTGCAGCCCACGCTGCTACAGCACACGACGACTCCGCGAGGCGGCGGAGCAACGAGGGCACCAGATCAAGGTCCTCGACACCTTGAAGTTCGCGATTGACTTGCGGGCAGGCGCTCCGGACCTTTTTTTCCGGCAAAAGCATCTGTCTCAATATGATGCAGTGCTGCCGCGAATCGGCGCGTCCATCACCTACTTCGGAACAGCAGTGGTGCGACAGTTCGAGCAGATGGATGTCTTTTGCGCTAACTCGTCGGCGGGCATCACCAACTCTCGAGACAAGCTCCGCAGTTTGCAGATCCTGAGCCGACATCAGATCGGTATCCCGGAGACGACCTTCGTTCGCGACAAGAGAGATGTATTGCCGGCAATCGACAGAGTGGGAGGGGCGCCGGTCGTCATCAAGCTGCTGGAAGGCACGCAGGGCATCGGCGTGCTGCTCGCCGAGTCCGCCAGCTCGGCTGAAGCGATTATCGAGCTGCTCCAACTCCAAAAGCAGAACGTGCTGATCCAGAAGTTCGTCGCCGAGAGCAAGGGTCGGGACATCCGGGCCTTTGTTGTGGGCGACCAGGTGGTTGCCGCCATGCGCCGGGTCGCACAGGGTCAGGAGTTCCGCAGCAATGTCCATCGTGGCGGTCGAACCGAACCCCTCACTCTCGATCCGACCTACAGTGAGACCGCCGTGAGAGCCGCCCAGATCATGGGGCTACGAGTTGCTGGCGTGGACATGCTCGAGGGCCGCGATGGACCTCAGATCATGGAAGTGAATTCCTCGCCCGGTCTGGAAGGCATCGAGGGGGCCACACAGCTCGATGTGGCCGGGGCGATCATCGACTACATTGCCGCTCAAGTCGACTTTCCGGAGATCGACCTGCGCCAGCGCCTGACCGTGAGTCGGGGCTATGGTGTTACCGAGATTCATATTCCAGAAGGTTCGGAGTACGTCGGTAAGGCGATCAACGAGTCGGGTTTGCGCGATAGGGACATCAACGTGCTGACGCTCTACCGTGGCACGACCGTCATTCCGAATCCGCGATCGCATCGGCTGCTGGAAGCTGGCGATCGGCTGCTCTGCTTCGGCAAGCTCGACCTGATGCGGGGGCTGATTCCGGCCAAGGTGCGCCGCAGTCGACGCCCCAAGACCCAGGAACTACCCGACCTGCCGGTAGCCGATGAGGTCCTGACCACCCCGAGCCCATCGCCTGACGATTCAGACACACCGGTAGCGGGCTGAGACAGCCATGACCGAGCCTCGCCAACGAAAGCCGATCGACGAGTGGAACGGCATGGCCATTGCGGCGGGTGAGTCACGCGACGTCTATCTCGCTGTGGGCGAAAGCTACAGCAGCATGACGGTACAAATTCCAATTCACATTCGCCGCGCAACCGAGGACGGTCCGGTCGTTTTCGTCACGGCCGCTCTTCACGGGGACGAGATCAATGGAACAGGAGCGGTTCGTCACTTGATCAAGGACGAAGAATTCCAGCTACGACGTGGTGCAGTCATTCTCGTGCCCGTGCTCAACCTCCCCGCCTTTGAACGGCATTCCCGCTATCTGCCGGATCGGCGCGACCTGAACCGGTCGTTTCCTGGATCCTCGACAGGAAGTCTCGCCAGCCGGATGGCACACGCGATCTTCGATGAGATCGTAATGCGGTGCGACTATGGCATCGACCTGCATACCGCGGCCGTTCGTCGCACGAACTATCCAAATGTGCGCGCCGATATGAGCGACCCTGAGGTGCGACGGCTCGCGGAGGCGTTCGGATCGGAGATCATCATGAACGGAATCGGCCCCAAGGGTGCCTTTCGCCGTGCTGCCTGTCGAGCCGGTTGCCCGACCATCATCATGGAAGGCGGCGAGGTCTGGAAGGTCGAGCCCGCCATCGTCGAATCCGCGGAGCGGGGAATCAAGAACGTTCTTCGCAGCCTCGACATGCTCGACGGTGACCTGGAACGCCCCAAATATCAGCTCGTCATCGAGAAGTCGAAGTGGATTCGCGCTGAGCTGGGCGGATTTCTTCGGTTCCATGTCCATCCAGGAGACATCATCGACAAGGACGACCCGATTGCGACGAATACGACCCTGCTCGGACGCGAGCGCAGCTTTCTGACCGCCCCTTTCAATGCTGCCGTCATCGGCATGACGACGCTACCCGCGATCAGTCCGGGTGAGCCGGTCTGCAATCTCGGCAAGTTGCCCAAGGGAGTCAAGCCTTCCCAGTTGCTACGGCTGCGCTCCGAGGCCGTCGGCCTCGAGGATCGGGTGTCCGAAGATCTGGCGTCGAGCGTTCTCGTCGTCGAACCGTAGCAAGGGCAGACCGGACTACTGTCGAGGCCGACGCGGCGACGCTCGGAAGTCTTCCTTGCGCAGATCGTAGGCCTTCATCTTGTTGTAGAGGGTGCGTGGATCGATGCCTGCGGTACGAGCCGTTTCCGCGATGTTGCCGGAAGTCCGTTCGAGTAGCCTCGAGAGATACTCTCGCTCGAACGACTCCACCAGTTGGTTCCTGCCTGCCGCCAAGGCCCCGCCCAGAAGAGGCTCGAAGGCAGAGGACGGATCGCCGGAACCCTCCGTCTGCAGGTAGGGGTGCAAACCGCCGGCTATGGCATCAGGAAGGTGCTCGTCCGTGATCACCTCTCCATCACACAGCAACGTGGCCCGCTCCACGACGTTGATGAGCTCGCGGACATTGCCCGGCCATTCGTAGTTGCACATGGCTTCGAGCGCTGACTCTTCGATCCCCTCGATGTCCAAGCGACCCATCTGCTGACGGAAATCCTCCAGGTAGTTCTCGATCAGTGGCACAATGTCCTCTCGTCTTTCTCGAAGTGGAGGTATGGTCAGGGTCACCACGCTCAGCCGGTAGAAGAGATCCGGCCGGAACAGCCCATCTTCGATCGCCAGTTCCAGATTCTGGTTCGTGGCCGCGATAACCCGAACGTCCACCCGCATCGAGCTCTCCGCACCCAGGCGCTGGATCTCTCTCTCCTGAAGGGCCCGTAGCAGCTTGGCCTGAAGATGGACCGGAATGTCACCGATCTCGTCCAGGAACAGGGTGCCGCGATGAGCGAGCTCGAAGCAACCTCGGCGGGCGCGGACAGCGCCGGTGAAGGCCCCCCTCTCGTGCCCGAAAAGCTCGCTCTCCAAAAGGGTCTCCGGTACTGCAGCGCAGTTGACCGCAATGAAGGGCAAAGCGCTGCGGGCACCTTCCGAGTGGATCGCCCGCGCCAACCATTCCTTGCCGACACCCGTTTCCCCGAGAACCAACAACGATGTGTCGGTATTGGAGACACGCCGAGCAAGCTCGAGGAGTCGCCGCATGGCTGGGCTCTCGGAGGCGAAGTCATCGAGTCTCGAGCGCTGCGAACGAGACTCTCTCAATCGACTGACACCGAGCTCTTGAAAACGCAATAGAACCGTGCGGAGGGTCTGGATCAGAGGCTCCGGCGACAGCGTCTTGTCGATCACGGCAAAAGCGCCGCCCTTCTGGAGGGCTGTCCGCTCTTCCGCCTCGGCGAGATCCGCCAAGACGATCACCTCCGGCCGGTACGGCAGCTCGCGAATCTCTTCGATCGATCTTTCGACATCGGTAGGAAGCATCGACCGGGTGGCTACCACGAGATCGAAGGAATCTTCCCCGAGGCGACCCCAGAGCCTGTCGGGTTCGGACTCGACGAACACCAGCGCTCCAAGCTCAGCCAAGGACTCTGCGAGGCGACCGCGCAGGTCGCTCGTTTCGACGAGAAGAAGAAGGCGAATTAGCATAGGGTCGTCCTCCCGACTGAAACTGTATTCTATTTCCGATCGGTAAATCAATTCTTTTCTTGTCGGTATTCTTATTCCGAAACATACCGCCGCCCCCCTGATTCGAAATCCTCCAATACTGGAAATCGCAGCAGAATGACTACTCTCTTCAGGTTCTGGAGCGCCTGGGCGGAATTGGCATCCAATTTGCCTTTGGACTCCTCGTCTACGCTCCACAAATTCGAGCACAGGACGAACCACTGGAGGAAGGAACATGAGCAAGAAGGCAACGCCCAGGCACCGTGATCGACAGCAGGATGAATGGGTTGTCGGAGCCCACAGCAGCGAGAGATCTGCCGCGAGATCCGGGAAGAGATACCTCAAGGATCTCGACCGAGAGCTCAAGCGCTTCATGGCCCGAGTGGCCGGGCTCGAAGCCCGTTCCACCTATGACGATGCGAACGAGCTCCCCAATCTCGCCGTGGAGGCCGAGGAGATCTACCGCGAAGCCCTCATGCTTCGCATGGAGATCAGGAGCTGCTTTGCGCAGGGCAACGCCTCCCGAGAGGATGTCGTCGAGCGCATCGGTGACTCCTGGGACCAGCTCTGCGAGTCCTTTGAGGAGCTTAAATCGACCTTGAGACAGGAGCGACCGGCTCGAGTTGATTGGATATCGACAGGGCCCGACGTGAGCGAGGATCTCGGATTCGACGAGATCGATGACGATCTGCCGGATGACGACTTCGAGTACGACAACCCTTCGGTCATTGTCGACAGACGGATTCACCGCCCGCGGGGCGGCCCAAAACGCTAGGCATCCTACCCCCGAGATCAGGTCGATGAGCGAGCAGAGTTTCAACCTGCTGGACGGCGCGGTGGGCCAACCGCTACAAGGACCTCGTATCCGCAAGGCCATGGAGAGCGCCGCCGATCCGGAGCTCTCAATCGAGGAGCGTCTCGAATGGTACGAGGACATCTTCGAGTCGGAGGTCGGTGATACAGCGTTGACCCGCGGCCGCCACCTCGAGCGGGAGACCGGCCTGCGCCAGCTGTTCCTGAAGTTCGAAGGCGCGAACCCCAGCGGCACCCAGAAGGACCGCATCGCCTTCGCTCAGGTCATGGATGCGCTGCGCCGTGGTTTCGACACCGTCACCGTGGCCACCTGCGGTAACTACGGAGTAGCCGTCGCCGAGGCAGCTCGACTGGCCGGGCTCGAAGCGGTGATTCTGATTCCAGCCGGGTACCAAACACGACGGATCCAGGAGATCGAATCCGAGAGGGCCACGATTCGCCGGGTGCCGGGCGACTACGAACGTGCGGTCGAAGCCTCGCAACAGCTGGCGGACCAACACGAGTTCTACGATGCCAATCCGGGCGGCGCCAACACCGCGATTCAGCTCAGCGCCTACGGACAGATCGCCTACGAGATCTACGACGAGCTGAGGGACGCACCCGCAGTGGTAGCAGTTCCAGTTTCGAACGGAACGACCCTGGCGGGAATCCACAAGGGTTTCATCAGCCTCTACAGAAGGGGTAAGACGTCGCGCATTCCTCGCATGGCGGCGGGCTCCACCTACGGCAAGAATCCCATTGTTCGCTCCTACCGCAAGAATCTGCTCCACTGTGAGCCACTAAGTCCGGAGAAGATTCGCGAAACCGCTGTCAACGAGCCCCTGATCAATTGGAACTCTCTGGACGGCGATCTCGCCCTCGACGCGATCCGATCGAGCGGTGGCTGGGCATCCAATGTCAGTGACAAAGCGATGCTCCAGACGACTCGCAAGCTGGCGGAGGAGGAGAGTCTGAATGTACTGCCGGCAGCGACCGCTGGCCTGATCTCTCTACTCGAGAGACATTCTGAAGACCCGTTCTCAGGCGACCGATACGTAGCAATCCTCACAGGGAGGAAGAAATGAAACATCCAGAAGGCAATGCAATCGTGTATTGCGAAGGTGCATTTGGCACTACCTACGGGAAAACGGCCCACGGACTGGTTCGCCGCTCTGCGCGATATCGAATCCTGGCCGTTGTTGATTCCGGCCTGGCCGGGCGCGATGCAGGAGAGGTTCTCGACCACAACTGGAACGGAATCCGGATTACTGAGGATCTTTCCGAGGCGCTCTTGAAAGCTCGGTTGCAGGGCGCTCCTGCCACCCACTTCGTCGTCGGGTTGGCACCAGACGGAGGTCGCTTGCCAGAATCTGGACGACGGAACGTTCTTGATGCCATCCATGCAGGGTTGAATATCGACTCGGGGTTGCACGAATTCCTGAGCGACGATGCCGAGATTTCGGCTGCCGCAGCTGAGCGTGGTGTGAAGATTCGTGATGTGCGAAAGCCCCCTCCAATCAAGAATATGCACTTCTTCAGCGGCAAGATCGAGGAAGTCGCGTGCCTGAAGGTCGCTGTGCTGGGAACGGACTCGGCTGTCGGAAAACGTACAACCGCCTGGATGTTGCGAGACGGACTGGAAATCCGAGGCCGCTCTACAGAACTAGTGGGTACCGGACAGACCGCCTGGATGCAAGGGGCTCGATACGGGGTCATCCTGGACTCCCTGGTCAACGACTTTGTAACCGGTGAAATCGAGCATGCCGTATGGACGGCATGGAACGAAGAGCGCCCAGATGTGATCCTGTTGGAAGGACAGGGCAGCTTGATGAACCCCGCCTATCCTGGAGGCTTCGAGCTTCTGGCAGCCGGGCGACCAGACGTCGTCGTGTTGCAGCATGCTCCGGCCCGAGCCGAGTACGACGGCTTTCCGGGCTATCCAATTCACCCGCTGGAAACCCAGATCGAGGCCATCGAGTTGATCTCTGGAAAGCCAGTGGTTGCGATCACACTGAACGACGAGCATCTAGCGACACACGCAGCATCGTCTGCAAAGAAGAGTACCCAACAGAGAACGGGACTACCTGCCTGCTATCCCTTACGCGAAGGGTGTGGAGCCGTCATTGACGCGCTTCAGCCCTTCTTGAACTCCAAGGAGAGAGGTTCATGTCCGCCACCGAAGCCCACCTCCAGCAAGGCCGAGCGATCGGGAAAGAGGATCCCCTTTCGGTTCTCCAGGTTATCGACAAGCTGACCGTTGGTCCGGTCATCACGAAGCCGAATCAGCTCATCGCACCATTCGTCGTATCCAGAGACGGGAACACCTACGAAGAGAGGCTTACGTACCGCTACGAAGAGGAGGTCTTCGACCCGGAGGATCCCGCCAGCTCGAACCTGGCGAGCATGATCGCGGTTCAGGTGGCTCTGAACTACGGTCTGTTCTGCAAGGAGATCGTGTTTGATGGCCACTTCGATGCTACGGATCGACGATTCGTCCAGGAGATGCTCGCCAATACCGCACGCGAGATCTACGTCAAGAAGATCCAACAGCCCAACGCCTTCTTGACGCCCGAGTTTGCTGGCCTGCCCCTCGAGCGACGAGACAACTACGTAAACGCTCGGGTCCTCTTCGAGCCCGCAGTCGCCGGAACCTTCACTGGCTGGCAGGGCGACTCGGACCTGTACTCGGTTCTCTCCAGCGGCGGCAAGGACAGCCTCCTTACCTTTGGCCTGCTCCGTGAGCTGGAGTGCGACGTGCATCCGATCTACATCAACGAGTCGGGCCGTCACTGGTTCACCGCCATCAACGCTTTCCGCGAGTTCAGGCGGACAGTGCCAAACACCTCCCGGGTCTGGACCAACTCGGACCGGATCTTCAACTGGATGCTGCGGCATTTGTCCCTCGTACGCCCCGACTTTCAACGTCTGCGATCGGACGAGTATCCGATTCGTCTGTGGACCGTCGCTGTGTTCCTTTTCGGAGCACTTCCATTGCTCCGCAAGCGGGGAATCGGTCACCTGCTGATCGGCGACGAATACGACACCACTGTCAAGGCCTCCCATAGGGGAGTTCCGCACTTCGATGGCCTCTATGATCAGAGCCGCTACTTCGACCATGCTCTGAGCCGCTACTACGCGAAAAAGCACTGGGGAGTCCGGCAGCTTTCCGCTCTGAGGCCCATGTCGGAGCTCCTCATCCAGAAGACCCTGGCCGAGCGCTACCCATCCTTGCTCGAGCTGCAGGTCTCCTGCCATGCGGCCCATGAGGTGGATGGCAAGATGCTCCCCTGCGGCAAGTGCGAGAAGTGCCGCCGGATCGCCGGGATGCTGCTGGCCTGCGATCTGAACCCATCGCTGGCAGGCTACCGAGCCGATCAGGTGGAGGGAATCCTGAGAAGCTTGGTCGACAAGGGAGTGCACCAAGAACGAGCTGCTGTCGAGCACATGGGGGCCCTACTCCATGAAAAGCAGCTGATCTCCGAGCCCCGAATCGGCAATGTCCGCGCCGCTCGCCGCCGCGAGCCGCTGATGCTGCGCTTCCACAGGGACCGCTCGCCGATCGATGAGGTGCCCTTGCCTATTCGGAGGCGCCTGTACGAGATTCTCCTGTCGCACGCCGAAGGGTCTCTTCGGCATCATGGCAAACAGTGGGTGCCATTCGATCTGCTGGGCGATCCAGCCCTGAATGCCAAGAACCTACTCGCCAAGCCGGGTCCAAACCCCGCTTCGGGACCACGCCTCAAGAACGCTAGGCCAGCCGACGGACGATATGAATGGGCCCAGCTCTCGTGGCCGGAAGCGAAGAAGATCCTGCGGGGCGTGGACATAGCGCTGCTCCCGGTTGGAGCGATCGAGCAGCACGGCCCTCACCTGCCCGTGGACACCGATGCGTTCGACGCCGACTATCTCGCCCACGAGGTGGCCAAGGCCTGTCAAGAACCTCGGCCCCTGGTCCTTCCGTTGATCCCATATGGTGTTTCGTATCATCACGACAGCTTTCCAGGCACGCTGAGCGTGTCGAACGAGTCTTTGGCCAGGTTCGTTTACGATGTCGGAGTCAGTGCGGCGCGCAACGGCATTGCCAAGTTGATCATCATCAACGGCCACGGCGGAAACTCGGCGACCCTGCACCATGCGGCTCAGATGATCAACCGCGACACCCGGATCTTCACCTGCGTCGACAGCGGCGAGACTAGCGATACGGACATCTATGCCATCACCGAGACCAAGAATGACGTCCACGCCGGCGAGATCGAGACCAGCACATCGCTCGCCGTTCGGCCCGAGTTGGTCGACATGAAGAAGGCGAAGGCACTCGTGCCGAAGTTCTCCTCCAAGTATCTGGACTTCACCTCCAAGTACAGCGTTGGCTGGTACGCTAGAACGGAGCACATCTCGAAGTCAGGCGTTTTTGGCGATCCGACCCTCGCCACCGCGGAAAAGGGCAGGGCGATCTGGGAGATACAGATTCGTCACTTGGTGTCTCTGGTGGAACACCTCAAGGAGTTGACTCTTGCCGAGATCCACGAGCAGAAGGTCTGAATCCGAGACGGTCGGCGCTAAGGAATCTGAATGGAATCTGTGAACCAACCGTCCGCCCGCACCCTGCGGTCGATCGTCTCCGCTACCGACTTCTCGGATCCATCGGATGTGGCCCTCTCGTGGGCCATGACGATCGCTCGCACCCATGGGGCGCAACTCCATTTGGTCCACGCGGTGTCCCGGACGTTACCTCTGCTTAGCCGACACGACATCTTGTCTCCGCTCGCCGAGGTCTCAATCGGGGACGCAGATCGTCGCCTGGCAGAGTTGGCAGAAAGCATTCGGAGCCCGGATCAGCCTGTGCAGAGCCACCTCCTTCACGATCGACCCTCGGTGTCGATCTTGAAAGTGGCGGATTGGGAGCGGGCTGGTCTCATCGTGATGGGCACTCGAGGTGAGGGGGGCGTCGACGACCTTTTGGTGGGCAGCACCACCGAGCGCGTGGCCGAAGGGGCGAGTTGTCCCGTTCTGAGCGTCGGGCCGAAGGCGAGGCTGGGAGCCTCTCTTCCCCACCGAATTCTCGTCGCTACTGATTTCTCCATCGAAGCCGACGCTGCAGCCATCGCGGCTCAGGAGATCTTCCGCGTCCATGAGCGCGACGTGTCCATGTTGCTGCTTTCGGTCCTCCACACGCCGAAGGGCTTGGACAGGGACATCGCAGTGAGTCAGTTGTGGGGAGAGTACGTCGCAGAATGCCGGGCTCTTCTGAAGGAGAGGCTGGCTGTACTCTCGAACACATTCGGACTGGATGGGGCCGCAGCTCGTGTGCTGTTGCGCGACGGAATACCGGCCGCGGAGATCGTGCGGGCAGCGAATCAGGAAGAAGTCGATGTCATCGCACTGGGTGGACGCGGTTCGTTCGCTGCTGGCCGAGAATTCCTGGGCAGCGTAGCGAAGCGGGTCATTCAGACGGCGAGTTGTCCCGTCCTTTCTGTGCCTTCCCTCATCTCCAAACGAATGCGAAACTTGAGGTAACCAATTACGGGCGGGCTGGAGGCTTCCGAGAACCCTTCCCAGCACTGCTCGAAGGAAACATCCGTGTCGGAAGACCAAAGATCCATCGGCTTCTGGGGAGCCACCGGTATCGGTGTGGGTGCCATCGTCGGGGGAGGAATCCTGGCTCTGGCAGGGGTGGCTTTTTCAGCCACCGGCCCCAGCGCAATGCTGGCCTTCGCCCTGAATGGCCTGATCGCGTTCCTCACGGTGCTGAGCTTCGCCGAAATGTCGTCAGCCTTTCCCGAATCGGGAGGCACCTACTCTTTCGCCAAGAAGGTGCTCGAGGGCGAGGCGGCCTTTCTTGTGGGTTGGGTGGTCTGGATGGCGTCGATCGTCGCCGCAGTCCTCTACGCGTTGGGTTTCGCTGCCTACGCTGCCACTGCTGTCGACACCATCTTGCAAGCCAGCTTCGGTAGAAGCTTCGAATGGGTGAGCCACCGGGTAGTCCTGGTCGTTCTAGCGACTGGCGCGATCCTCTTCTACGGCGTCGGACTGGTGCGGAGTAGCCCAGGAGGCCGACAGTGGGCCACCGTGGGCAAGATTCTGGTCTTCGTCGTCTTGATCGCGGGAGGCCTGTGGGCGCTGGCTCAGCGATCTCCCGACGCGGCGGTAACGAATCTGAGGCCCTTCTTCCCCGGCGGCTCCCTGGGGCTGTTTCAGGCCATGGGCTTCACCTTCATCGCCCTGCAAGGCTTCGATCTGATCGCCGCCGTCGGCGGCGAGGTTCGAGATGCCCGCAAGACGATTCCAAGAGCAATGATCCTGTCGCTCGCGATTGCCCTGGCCACCTACCTTCCCCTGCTTTTCGTCATCACGACTGTCGGAGTGGACGCAGGCGGCTCGATCTTGGAGATGAGCCAGCAGAATCCCGCTACGGTGGTGGCACAGGCCGCAAGAAATTTTCTCGGCCCCTTCGGATTCTGGCTGGTCATCGTCGCTGCGGTGCTCTCCATGCTGTCCGCCCTCCACGCCAACCTCCTCGCCGCCTCACGGGTGGCGTTGACCATGGCTCGAGATCGAAGCCTGCCCGAGAGCATCGGCTTCATCCACTCGACTCGCGGCACACCGATGACGGCAATCGTGGCAACGGTCGCTGTGGTCCTGGCAGTCCTTCTCCTCGTTCCGGACGTGGCCACCGCTGGAGCCGCAGCCAGCCTGGTCTTTCTCCTGTCCTTCGCCATCGCTCATGGCACCAATATCCTGGCTCAGACCCGTGGCGGAGTTTCGGCAACGTCTTTCCGAGTTCCCTGGTTTCCCCTCGTGCCGATCCTGGGAGGTTGCGCCTGCCTCGCTCTCGCGGCGTTTCAGGGATTGGCGGTACCCGAAGCAGGTTGGGTCGTGATGGTCTGGTTGGGCCTCGGTTTCATTCTCTACTTCTTTCTCTTCGCCAGACGAGCCCGCGTGGTGGACGCATCCCAAGAGGGTATGGAGCCGGATCTCGTCCGACTTCGCGGCCGCTCACCGCTGGTCCTGGTACCCATCGCAAAGCCTGGCAGCGCTGCAGGCCTGGTTGAAGTTGCGAACGCTCTGGCACCTCAGAAGTCGGGGCGCGTGCTGCTTCTCTCGGTCGTCCAGCCACCTGGCGACTGGCACCGAGGTGATCTTGCGCAGCAGTTGCTCGATGTCGAAGCCATTTTGAATCAGTCTCTGTCGCTTTCCCTGTCGGCCGGAGCCAATCCCGAATGGTTGACCACCATCGCGCCGGATCCCTGGGCGGAGATACGGCGAGTGGCACGCCTTCACCGTTGCGAGAGCCTGCTCCTCGGGTTGGGAAACGTCACGGCCGAGAGCGTCGAATCTCGTCTCGAGGACTTCATCAGCGCCGTCGGATCCGATGTCGTGATCCTTCGCGCTCCTGAAGGGTGGAAGTTGTCTGACGCTCGACGGGTCCTGGTCCCAGTCGGCGGGCGTCGCGACCAGAGCAAGCTTCGCGCCCGCTTGCTGGGCAGCCTGTGCCGCGACGGAGATCGAGAGGTCGTATATCTCAGGGTCCTGGCTGAGGGAACCCCCGAAGCTGCGAAGCAGAAAGCCCGGCGCGAGGTCGCTGCATTGGCCAGTGACGAGGTCTCACGAGGAGCCGAAGTCCAGGTTCTCGAAAGCGACGATGTGATCGGCGCTCTCACGAACGAGTCTTCGGATTGCGGTCTATTGGTTCTGGGGATTCAGCGCCAGAGCTCTCGACGCAGGGTCTTCGGTGCGATGACACGGCAACTGATCAACGCCACCAACTGTCCGGTCATCCTCATCAGCAGCAGGTAGAGTAGGGACCTCATCCATGGACAGCGACGAGCTGAGCGGCCCCGCCACAGAGCATCCACCAGCTGAGAAGTTCGGCACTTTTCTCGGTGTCTTCACTCCGAGTGTCCTGACGATTCTCGGCCTCATCATGTACCTGCGCTTCGGCTGGGTCGTGGGCAACGTGGGTCTGCCCCTGACCGTCCTGATCGTGCTCCTCGCCAGCTCGGTTACCTTCATCACGGCCCTGAGCGCCTCGGCCCTGGCCACCAACATGCGGGTTGGGGTCGGTGGGGAGTACTACATGGTGGCCCACAGTCTCGGTCTCGAGCTGGGTGGCGCTATCGGCATTCCTCTCTATCTCTGCCGCACGCTGAGCATCACTTTCTACGCCTTTGGTCTGGCCGAGGCCATCGTCGCCCTACTGCCAGCACAAATGGACGGTGGGTCCCCGAGGCTGGTTCAACTGATCGCTGCCCTGACGGTGGTGGTCATCACCGCCGTGGCCGGGAAGAGTGCGGGGCTGGCACTGCGCCTCCAGATACCGATCATGATCGCCGTTGGCGCTTCTCTCATTGCCCTGACGGCCGGCGTCCTGGCTCACGGTTTTCACGCTCCGTCACTCACCCCCTCCTATCGCAGCGCCGGCGGTGGATTCTGGTACGTCTTCGCGGTCTTCTTCCCAGCCGTAACGGGCTTCACGGCTGGTATCGGATTGAGCGGTGATCTGAAGAACCCGCGACGCTCGATCCCTGCCGGCACCTTGCTGGCAGTTCTGACCGGTACACTGGTCTACCTGCTGGTACCGATACTGCTAGCGGTGACAGTCGGACTGAGTCCGGAGCAACTGGCGGTTCCGGGAGTCGGCGCCTGGACTGCTGTGGCTTTTCTCGGTGTCTGGCTCGTCTTTCCTGGAATGCTGGGAGCCATCCTGTCGTCGGCTTTCGGCAGTGCCCTAGGAGGGCCTCGAGTGCTGCAGGCGCTGGCCAAGGACGGCTTGGCCCCGCGATTCCTGGCACGCCTGTCGAGGAGCGGTCAGCCGACCATCGCTACTTGGATCAGCGGTGCAATCGCGCTCATCGCGGTCGCCCTCGGGGGACTGAACGCCGTCGCGCAGTTCGTCACCATTCTCTTTCTGACTCTCTATGTGACCATCAACTTGAGCGCCGCCGCAGAGAAGATCTCCGGCGACCCGTCCTACCGTCCGACCATCAAGGTTCCGTGGGCCGCCTCTCTGCTCGGATCAGCGAGCGCTATTATCGTGATGTTTCTGATCAGCCCTGTCGCCTGCGTGATCGCGATCGGCCTCGAGTCTGCGCTGTACCTGTACTTGCGGCGGCGCTCCCTGCAGCGACGTTGGGGCGACGCGAGGGCTGGCGTGTGGATGTCGATCGCCCGAGTTGCATTGCTGAAGTTGCGGTCGCATGGGCGAGATCCTCGCAACTGGCGCCCGCACATCCTCGTGTTCGTCGGCGATCCCGACAAGAGAATCGGGCTCGTACGCCTTGCCAACTGGTTCAACCAGGGCCGTGGCATCGTCACCGCGAGTCAGTTGGTGGTCGGCGACCTGACCAAGGAGGACTTCGACGTCGAGCAGTGGCACGACGAGATGGACCGGGCACTCGACAGCAATGCGCTTGTCGCATTCAGCGAGGTGAATGTCGTCCATGACTTCGAGCACGGCGTTATCGATGCTGTACAGGCCAATGGCATCGCCGGGCTGCAATCGAACACCGTCCTCGTGGGCTGGCCCCAGAAACCAGGCCGGCTGGAGGCCTGGCTGCGCATCACGCGGGGTTTGTCGAAAGTCGGCAAGAGCACTCTGATAGCGCGGCTCAACTGGGCCCACGAACCAGGGCAGGAAAAGCGCATCGACTTGTGGTGGGGTGGCCTGGAGAATAACGGGGACATGATGTTGATGCTCGCCTACCTGCTCAGCCTGAACCTGGAGTGGAGCGACGCGAGAATCGTGATTCGCTCGATTTCGAGGAGTGAAGAGGAGATGAAGCTCCAGCAGGAGGGGTTGCAGTCCCTGCTGCAAGAGGTTCGCATTCATGCGGACACAGAGATCCTCATGAAGCCGCCGAACGAATCGATTGCCGATATCATCCGCCGCTGCAGTGCCGGTGCCGACTTGGTCTTCCTCGGCCTTCAGGATCCCGCGGTTGGTGGTGAGGCCGCATACGCGGAGCGAATGGAACAGCTGACAGAGGGCCTGAACACCACCGTCTTCGTTCGTAACGCTGGAGAGTTCGCCGGCAAGCTCGTCTGAGCACAGGGCGCGATTGCCGCGCTCTTCGTCCGACAGGAGGCGCTACTTCTTCCGCAGCGAGTCTAGTAGACGTGGGTAGGTCGAGCTGGTTGGTGAGAAATACCCCTCGGTCGCCACGCGCACATCGGAGACCGAGACAAAAGCCTGCGGGTTGTGGGCCCGGATGACAGCCATCACCTGTTTCAGCTCACGCCTCCGCACCACGGTAAAGATCAAGCGAACCCGCCCGGTCAATCCCCGCGCCGCCACGCTCGTGACACCGAACTGACTCTCCTTGAGGTTCTCGATGAGCTCCTGCGCGTCTTTTCGCGTGATAATCCGCACGGCGAGGAGTCCCAGAGCAAGCTTCTCATCCAAAGCCAAGCCCAGCCAGGTCCCTGCAGCATACCCACCGGCGTAGGCGAAGTAGTTGAGCGGCCGGTCCAGGTTCTGGACGACCTGCCCGATCGCCACCAACCAAACCAGAATCTCGAAGAAACCTACGAACGGTGCGATGCTTCGCTGTCCCTTGGAAACGAGGATGATCCGCATCGTTCCAAGGGTGACGTCCATGATCCGCGCGAAGAAGATCATGACGGGAATCCCGACAAGGGCCCACAAACCAGAGTCTGGCATCATCATCGTCAAGTGCCCTCTAAGATCGAACCCCGGTCGGGGACCGGATAGTCGGAGCCACACTTCTCCGAGTGGCGGCCGGATTCTAGAGTGATGGGACCTCGTTTGCCACGGTCGTGAGTTCCGGGTCCATCGCAAATTCCCGCAATCTAGCGGGGCTCATCTCGAGGACCGGTCAGAATGGCTCGGTAGTGGGCGGCCCTTTCGAGGACTTCCGCGGTGTCCAGGGTCAGGATCTCACCGTCCTCGACAACCACCTGACCCTCGATGATGACGGTCCTCACATCAGAGGCCTTGGTCGAATAGACGAGGAAGGCGTATGGATTGGCGGCAGGATCCTGGGGCTGCTGGTGAAGGCCATCGGTTGCCACGATGATCAGGTCGGCCCGCTTCCCCACTTCCAATGAGCCGATCTCGTCATCCATGTTCAGGGCGCGTGCACCCTCGATGGTGGCCATCCCCAAGGCCTGGCGGGCGGGCAGCACGGTTGGGTCGCCACTCTCGAGCTTGTGCAGCTTTGCCGCTGTGTCGATTTCTTCCCAGAGGTTCAGATCGTTGTTGGAGCCGGCGCCGTCGGTGCCGATCCCCACGGCCACGCCGGCCGCGATCATCGCTGGCACTGGTGCCACCCCGGCGCCGATCTTCATGTTCGACTGTGGGCAGTGAGCCACACCGACGCCGCGCTGTGCCAGGAGCTCGATCTCGTTGGGTGTTGGCAGGATCACGTGGGCGGCCACCAGCCGATCGTCCAGGAAGCCCAGGTGCTCCAGGTACTCGATGGAGGTCATCCCAGTGGCCTCGAGCACCCGGTCGATTTCCGCCTGGCCCTCGGCCAGATGCGTCAGGAGTGGAACGTCCAGCTCTTCGGCCAGCTGATGAGCCTCGCGCCAGTGTTCTGTCGAAACCGTGTACAGCGAGTGCGGTGCTACCGCTGGGGTGATCCTCGGGTGCCCGCGCCAGCGCTCGACGAACGCCCGCGTGTAGTCGATGGCCTCCTCCCAGCTCTTGTTGTCGGGAGCCGGAAAGTCGATCAGCGTCTCTCCGACCACGGCCCGCATCCCACAGCGCTCGGCCTCCTCGGCGATCGTGTCGTCAAAGTAGTACATGTCGACAAACGTGGTGATGCCACCGCGGAGCATCTCAAGGCAGGCGAGTCGGGTGCCCCACCGCACGAGCCCTTCGTCAACGTGCTCGGCCTCAGCCGGAAACACGACTTCCTCGAGCCACTCCATGAGCTCCAGGTCATCCGCGAGCCCGCGGAAGAAGACCATCGGAGCGTGAGTGTGGGCGTTGATCAGGCCGGGAAGAATGAGACCGCCTTCGGCATCGATACGCCGAGCCTCGGGGTATGCGCCCTCGATCTCTGCCGCCGGACCGACAGCCGCAATTCGACCGTCCTCGATTGCAACTGCTCCATCCTCGATCACCCTGCCGTCGGGATCGAAGGTGACGATCGTGCCGCCCATCACCAGGAGCACGGTGGCGTCGGCCCGCGCGGAAGCGGGCGGGGCTTCAGCCGTCGGCGCCTGGCACGCGAGCATCAGCGCGAGGAGCGGAGATAGAAAAAGGGATCTGGCGCAGGTACGCACCAGATCCCTTGTCACAGCCATGATGGATTGTAGCTGTCGTCAGATCACAGAAATCGAGCTAGAACCGGGCGACGAACTCGAGACCCCAGATGCGGGGCTCGTTGACCATGCCCGTCAGGTTGTTGAAGTCGATACCGTTGTTGACAATGACCTCGTCCAAGATGTTGCGGCCAAACAGCGCCACCTCGTACTTGGCCTGAGCGAAAGTGTAACCGACCCGCACACCCAGCTCGAAGAAATCGGACTTGAACTCCTCCGACTCGTAGAGGAAGAAGCGCTTCTCGCTGTTGTAGGCCCAATCGAGAGCGGCCAGGAAGAGGTTGTTGCCGAGCGGCTTCCGGTAGTCGACGATGCCGTTGAAAATCCACTCGGGAGCGTGCGGCAGGCTGTTGCCGTTGACGATCACCGAGCCGTCGGCAGCGATCGGGTCGGTGATGGTGCAACCGCCACCACAGGCAGCCACGGTGAGATTGTCGTCTTTGAGCTCGGTGCTGTTGTAGCTCAGGCCGAAGGTCGCCAGCCACGATTGGTTCGGGGCCCAATCGATGTCAGCCTCGAATCCGTAGCCATCGGTCTTGTCAGCATTGAGCAGCGTAGCGGTATTGGTGACACCACCGACCGCCACGATCTGCTGCCCGTCGAGCTGGAAGGTGTAGGCCGCCAGGTTCAAGCGCAGCGTGCGATCGAGCAACTCGGTCTTGACGCCCACTTCACCCGAGAAGATCTCCTCCTGATCGGCGACGTCCACACAGTTGGTGTCGGGATTAAGACCGCCCTCGAAGTCGGCGCAGAACAGGATACGACCCTGGATGCTGGGGGCCCGGTAGCTGGTGGCGAGCCGGCCGTAGACGTTGACGTCGGCACCCACCATGTAATTGGCCGTCAGGTCCCAGCTGGTGAAATCGGAGTCGGTCTTCTCCGTGATGGGCTCGAAGGTTGGAGTCTGGAAGGTCGGGTCCGGGCGCTCGGCAGAGAAGTCCTTCTTGTCCTTGCTGTAGCGCAGCCCTCCCTGGAGGCTCAACCGGTCGGTAGCATTGTAATCCAGAGAACCGAAGGCGGCCCAGGAGTCGGAGGTCTGCTTCTGGAAGGAGTATCCGTCCTGCTCGTTGCCGCCGAGAGTGTTGTAGCTGAATGTATCTGCCTGCAGGTCTTCGTTGAAGAAGTAGAGCCCACCGAGCCAGCTCAGCCGCTGGTCGGAGTTGCTGGCGAGTCGAAACTCCTGTGTGAACTGATCCAGATACGGCAGGCCATCGGCGCTTTCCGATGGAAACGGGATGAAACCAGGCCCAGACGGCGGCGCGAAGACTGCTCCGAAGCCGCCATCGATGTCGCCCCGGCTGTACATGTCCAGAGTTTCGTAGCCAGTGACCGAAGTCAGAGTGCCGAAGTCGAACTCGTAGTTCAGCTTCATCATGCCGCCGAAAGAGTCGATCTGCTGGTCGTTGAGGCCGTCGTAGGCGACCTTGTCACGACTGAAGCTGTCCACGACGCTGTTGGAACCCTTGTCGAAGACGTTGGCCCGGAACAGTCGCGCAGTACCATCCACTGACCAACCATGAAGATTGATGAGGCCGTCGAACCGGTCGTTGGGCTCCCAAAGAAACTGCAGCCGATAGGCGACGGTCTCGTTGCTACCAAGAGCGTTCTTCTCACCAGTGAAGTCATTGTCCACCCAGTCGCTACGCCCCTGATAGAGGCCGGAGAAGCGAGCCGAGAACGTATCGGTCAACCGCCCACCGACTGCACCTTTGACATCGATGCTGTCGAAGGTGCCATACGAGGCGCGGACATAGGAGTCGAACTCCTGTGACGGCTTGACCGAGTCGAACTTGACGATGCCGGCGGGAGTGTTGCGCCCGAACAGAGTTCCCTGAGGACCCCTCAACACTTCGATCTGCTCCACATCCCAGACCGGCATGCCTTTGACGACCGGGTTCTCGAGGACGATCTCGTCATAGACCATGGAGACCGGCTGCGAGGCATTGAGGTCGAAGTCGGTATTGCCGAGACCGCGAATATAGAACCGCGGAAAGGCGCGGCCGAACGAGGACTCGATCAGCAGGCTGGGAACGCGACCCGAAAGAAAGCGGACATCGAGAGCGCTGACCGTGAGAAGCGCGATTTCCTCCCGGTTCATGCTGGTAATCGATATCGGCACTTCCTGAATGTTCTGTTCACGCTTCTGTGCCGTAACGACGATCTCGTCCAGAATGGCTTCCTCTTCGGCTGCCAGAGTGTCGCCCTCTTCCGCAGCTTCCTCGGCATCCTCTGCCGTCTCTTGAGCGAACGTGGGTCCGCCAAATGCGACGAGAACCAGAGCGAGAGCGATTGCGACTAAGTACCACCGTGTCGATCGGTCTGCCATGACTTGAGCCTCCTTGGGTCTTGTCTTGATGGGTGCGTTTGACTGTAGCACGCTGAGGTTCGCAGTCTAGTCTCGAGATGCCGAAATTGGGCCACCCAAACAGGTGGGATTCAACGTTTCGCCCCTGATTGGATGGCCTACCTCGATAGGGGGTCGCGCAACCCAGACAGCCGAGGCACGTATACTCCACCGTCAAGTCTCTGCCCAAGAGAAGGCTCTATTCGGAGGAGCATCATGTTCAAAAGAAGTCTCGCCATCACGTGGTCTCTGGTCTTCGCTTGTTCCGCTTTCGCCGCTGTGACCTACGCCCAGGAGGAAAAGGGAGCCGAAGAGCCCAAAAAGGAAGCCAAGGCGCCGCCGGAGCCGCTGAAGTTCGAGAGCAGCCACCGCCTTCAGAGCGCTGGCACAGACATCGGCTACACGGTCACCGCCGAGGACATCTACCTCAAGGATGCAGAAGGCGAGCCGACGGCGAGCTTCTTCACGATCTCCTATGCCCAGGACGGGGTCGAGAACCCGGAGGACAGGCCGGTGACCTTCATCTTCAACGGCGGGCCCGGGTCGTCTTCGATCTGGCTGCACTTCGGCCTGGTCGGTCCAAAGCTGATCGACATTCCCAGCGATGCCTCCGATCCGGGCGGCCCGCCCTACCGGCTCAAGGACAACCCCTGGACCCTCCTTCGAGCCACTGATCTCGTCTTCGTCGATCCCGTCGGCACGGGTTTCAGCAAAGCCCTGGGTGAGAAGAAAAACGAGGACTTCTGGGGCTACAACGAGGACGCCGACTCGGTCGCCGAGTTCATCCGCACCTTCATCACACAGCACAATCGCTGGAATTCACCGAAGTACATCCTCGGCGAGAGCTATGGTGGCATTCGCACGGCGTTGCTGGTACCGCGCTTGCAGCAGGAGCTCAATATTGGCCTCAACGGGCTGATCCTGGTCTCGCCAGCCCTCAACATGGGTACCCTGCCGTTCTTCGTGACCGGCAACGACCTGCCCTACGCCACTCACCTACCGGCCTATGCGGCTTCGGCCTACTATCACGGCAAGCTGCCCGATGAATGGCCCGACCTGGAGACCCTGCTAGCCGAGGTGGAAACCTTCGCAGGTAACGACTATCTGGCAGCTCTCTTCAAAGGCGACACTCTGGACACCGCCGAGAAGCAACGGGTAGCAGCCAAGTTGGCCCGTTACACAGGACTGTCCGAGAGCTACATTCTGCGTAGCGATCTGCGGATCTACGCGATTCGGTTCATCAAGGAGCTACTGCGAGACGAGGGGTTGTCGGTCGGCCTTCTCGACGGGCGCTATACCCAGGACGAGCTCGACGACGTGGCCGAGTTCCCGGACGGCGACCCCTTCTCCGCCAAGACCGGACCGATCTATGTCTCCACCTTCCAGAGCTACCTGCGAAATGACCTGGGAGTCGATCTCGTCAAACGCTATGTCGGGCAGAGCGGCGAGGCCAACCAGAATTGGAAGCGGCCGTCGAATCGCTCCGGAGCCTTTGCCGGCTATGTGGACGTAACCGGACAGATGGCCCAGGGGACAAAGGACAACGAGGCGCTAAGGGTGTTCTCAGCCGGCGGCTATCACGACTTGACGACCTCGTATTTCGCCACGGAGTACATGCTCCAGCACAGCGGCATCGACCCCGAGCGCCTCATCATCAAGAATTACGAAGGCGGCCACATGATGTACCTCTATCAGCCCTCGCTCGAGGCCCTGTCGGACGACATCGTGGACTTCATCAACGGTGGCTGAGAGATAGCCCGAGGTTAGAGGAAGCTGGAGATGAAGTGCGCTACCGGCTTCGTGAAGTCGTTGTCTGTCCAATAGCCATTGTGGGAGAGCGGGTTCCAGCTCGAAAAGACACCTCCGGCATTGATCGCGACGTCTCTGGTGACGACCTCGGCGTAGCCTTCACTGATCGGCTTCAGCGGATAGCCCAGGATGTCGTCGGGATCGTAGAAGTTGAGCCACTTCGCCCTCTCCTTGAGATCGTCGCGTAGCCTCGAGGGCGGGAACTCGATGGGCTCGACCTGCGAGTAGGCGAAGGTGAACAAAGGAATGTTGCAACCGAAGGTCACGATCCCAGAAAGCCAGCTCATGCGCTCGAACGGCGGCACGCTGGTGTCTCCACCCTTCTGTGCATCCCAGATGTAGTTGGACAGGATGTGCCCACCCATGGAATGGGCGAGGACGATCAGCGGCTTCGGCTTCGATCCCAGACCCTCTACGTACAGCTCGTGAATCGCCTCACGGACCCGGCCGTGAACGTCCTGGTAGGTCGTGTTGTGCTGGCTCGCAACGGGTTGGTAGGCGACTGCATCCCCGAAAGCCGTCACCACGAATCTTCGCAACCGGAGATAGTCGAGGCTGCCCCGGTTCTTCGCCCGATTGAAGTAGGCGAGCTCAGCGCCATCCAGAAGATCCGCCCAATAGATCGGCTGCCAGGCAATCCTTGCCGGGTCCTTTCCCCTCTTCTGGACCCGCCGACTGAGCTCCTCGATCACCGGTTCCGCGAAGTCTCTCGTCTGACTGCCCATGCCATGGATGACTGCGATCGCGAGATCTGCCATGGATCACCTCCTCGGTCTTGAATTTCGCCTTCCAGAGGCGTAGATTCTACATACCTCGACAAGGGTAAACCCTGGGAAACCAGGGGGCACAAAGCCACGGATCCTCGCTTCCTCGATCCCCCTAGGATCCCAAGACCGCCGGGCTACCGAAGGCAGTGGGAAGAGCTGTCTTTTCGGACAACCAACAGAAAGGAGAGGTTTCCATGAACCGGAACACGCGGTTGCTCAGTCTGCTGCTCGCCGTAGCGGTCCTCCTACCGGGGGCTGTACTCGCCGAGCAAACCGACGCCCCGGACATCGACCTGCTGGGACGCCAGGAGGGCGTCGAGAAGAGCGAGTACGGTGTCTACATTGTCTTGATGGCTCAGGATCCGGTCATCGCCTACAAAGGGGACGAGGCCGGATTCAAGGCGACGAAGCCCGGCAAGGGCAAGAAGCTGAATCCCAAGAGCTTTCGGGTCGGAAAGTACGCTGAGCATCTGAAGGCGACACACGAAGCTTCCCTTGAGGCCGCAGGGATCCGGCCGGGAGCCAAAATCCACAGCTACACCGTCGCACTGAACGGCTATGCCGCCATGATGAGCCATGAGCAGGCCCTTTCGGTGGCGACTCAGAAGGACGTTCTCGCGGTCAAGCCCGACGTGATGCGCTTTGCGCAGACCGACTCCAGCCCGAGCTTCCTGGGTTTGACGGACGCCGGAGGTGCCTGGCTAAAGGGATTCGACGGCGAGGGAGTCGTGGTCGGCGTCATCGACTCCGGAATCTGGCCGGAGCATCCCAGCTTTGCGGACGACGGGAGTTTTCCAGAGCCTCCGATCGAGTTGGACGATTCGAGGCCGAACTGCGAATTTGGCAATACCGTCCATAATCCCAACGATGCGCCCTTTACCTGCAACAACAAGTTGATTGGCGCACGCCAGATGCTGGACACCTATCGATCCCTTATCGGTGCCGATCCGGCCGAGTACGACTCGGCCCGGGACGACAATGGTCACGGGTCCCATACCGCCTCGACCGCAGCTGGAAACGGCGGCGTCTTTGCATCGATCTACGGCATTCCCCGTGGACTGGTGTCGGGCATGGCACCCCGAGCTCATGTCGTGGCCTACAAGGGACTTGGCGATCTGGGCGGTTTCACATCGGATCTGGCGGCCGCGATCGATCAGGCCGTGTTCGACGGTGTGGACGTAATCAACTACTCCGTTGGTGGTGGGGCCGGGCCACCCGGCGCTGACGAAATAGCCTTCTTGTTCGCCGCTGCAGCGGACGTGTTCGTTGCGACGTCGGCGGGCAATGCCGGACCCGGCGCGGCAACGCTGGGCAACCCGGGCACCATGCCCTGGATGACCACGGTGGGAGCGAACACCCAGAGTCGCTTCTTCCAGGCAACGGTGGTGCTCGGTGATGGAACCGAGTACGTGGGTGCGTCAATCACGCCTGGTGCGGCCGAGGCCCCATTGGTGGATGCCGAGTTCGCCGGCGGTGACTTGTGCCTTCCGGGAACGCTGAATCCTGCTGATGTTACCGGCAAGATCGTGCTCTGCCGCCGCGGGGGCTCCGCCCGCGCCGCAAAGAGCCAGGCTGTCTACATGGCAGGAGGAGTCGGGACGATCTTCTACAACAACAGCGATGTCGACAATCTGGCCAGCGATTCGCATTGGACCCCGACGGTCCACATCGATCAAACACCGGGCCTGGCGATCAAGGCCTATATCGCCGCAGCAACCAGCCCAACTGCCGAGATCGTAGCGGAGGAGTACAGCGAGTGGCCCTATGCCCCGTCGATGGCGTACTTCTCTTCGCGGGGACCCAATCCGGTGTCCCCGGACATCATCAAGCCCGACATCACCGCACCGGGAGTTCAGATCCTCGCCGGCAACACTCCAACACCCCTTGAAAGCTCGGCTATTCAAGGAGAGCTGTTCCAGGCGATCCAGGGCACCTCGATGTCGAGCCCCCATGTGGCTGGCATCTTCGCCCTGATCAAGCAGGCGAGACCCCACTGGAGCGCCGCCATGGCCAGGTCGGCCATGATGACGACGGCCTACCAGGACGTGGTCGACAACGACCGCGTCAGCCCGGCCGACCCCTTCGACATGGGCGCGGGACACATCAACCCGGGCGGCAAGTGGAGGAAGGGCTCCATCGTTCATCCGGGGCTGGCGTATGACGCGGGCCTGTTCGAGTACGCAGCCTTCACGTGTGGCATGGAGTGGGATGTCTTCACACCTGGCAGCTGCGACTTCTTGGAATCGATCGGTGTCCCCTCGGACCCGAGCGACCTGAACCTTCCCTCCATCGGCATCTACGAGCTGCCAGGACGGCAGACCGTGACAAGGACCGTGACCAGCGTGGCCATGGAACAGGGATGGCGCAAGTACCACGCAGAAGTCGATGCACCTCCCGGCTACGAGGTGACTGTCAGCCCTTCGAAATTCAAATTGAAGCGTGGCCAGACGGCCACCTACGAGGTGACCATCACCAACGTGGGTGCCCCGATCGGCGAGTGGCGATTCGGTTCGCTGACCTGGAAGGACAAGACAGGACACTACGAAGTCTACAGTCCGATCGCAGTGAACGCGTCGCTGTTCTATTGCCCCGAAGAGCTCGAGGGATACGGCACGACAAGCGATCTGAGTTTCGACGTGATGTTCGGCTACACGGGCAGCTATACCGCAGCCCCACACGGTTTCATTCCGGCGATCGTCACTCACGACAACGTGCTGCAGGACCCGGATCAGACCTTCGACCCAGGTGACGGCTTCAGCAATCCGCATCCACTCCCAGTGAGCGGTTCTGCCTACCTGCGGTTCTCAATGCCACCGGATGCGACCGAGGCCGATGCAGATCTCGACCTCTACCTGTACGACCCGCTGGGAAACCTCGCGGCAACGAGCACAGAGGGTGGCACCGATGAGCAAATCAATATTCTGCTGCCGATGGATGGCACCTGGACGGTTTGGGTCCACGGTTGGTCCACTCCAGGTGGAGACTCGGACTACTACCTCTATGCCTGGGATATTCCCCTCGCTTCGGGTGGAAGCCTGAAGATCGATTCGGCTCCGTCGGCAGCGACCCTCGGTGCCACGGGAACCATCGATGTGAGCTGGTTCAATCTCTGGGACGGAACATTGGCCGATTGGCACCTGGGCGCTGTATCGCACACGGGTGACATAGGCCTGATGTGTCTGACCCTGATCGATGTCGATCTCAGGTTTCCCACGGCCCGTCCACAGTCGGGGTTCGGACCAAGCAAGTAGCCGCGGTCCTGAAATTGGCAACATGAAACCTATCGCCCCCGGGACCACCCTCCCGGGGGCGTTTCTTTGTCCCAAGACGATCCTGGGGCCAGCTCAGTTGGATTCGGCGTCGGGTTCCTTCGGCGAGGTGGCGGGAGGAGTGGGATCCTCACACAGAAACGGCATCCGGTCGCCACCGCTGTGGTATTCGAAGACTGCTTCCTCGACTCGTAGCCGTATGCGGCTACCGTCCTGTGGCACCTGGATGTACATCATGTCCGGATCGGGGCACCCCATGCTGGCGTCCGGCCAGACGACCAGCTCGGCCTCGACAACTTCGATGATTTCCACACCGACCTCCAGCCGCTCCGCGAGGTCTTCTTTGGCCATCACCACGAACGGCTCCAATCCGGGATCGTACTGACTCGACTCCTCTATAACGGCCTCCTCCGAATTCTCCGCATGCCGAGTTTCGTCCGCCGCAGGAGCACTGCAAGCCAGGCCGATGAGCACCAGGACCCATGAAAAGCTCTCTAAGAGACCTCTTCCAAATGGAATGCCATTCCGAAGGTTCCACATGGCTTTCAATACTAGTCGACGAAGACCGGTGGATGGATGGTCGTCGAAGGCTTCGCCGAGATTGTCCTCGACCACACCAAGCAGCGGGGACCGTGGTTCTCGCTGGACTAGGTCTGCCTGCACCCACCGTCCACGATCGCGATCGAAAGTGCCCTGGCGGCCATGCGGTAGACTCAGGGCGAGCCCTAGCGGCGGATAGCAGAATTCAGAGGCTGAATTGCTCCCGTCTGATGCGAGAGCACCTACTGAAGCTGTCGGTACCAAGAGCACTCGAAACATGGCCTACAACGAAGAGCTCGTGACGCGAATCCGTGACCTTCTCGAAGATCGAGTCGAGGTCGAGGAGAAGAGGATGTTCGGCGGATTGACCTTCATGGTCAACGGCCACATGGCCTGCGGAGTCAGCAACGACATTCTCGTCGTCCGCGTCGGCGCCGACCACTATGAAGATGCCCTCAGGGTCCCCTTTGCCCGCGAATGCGATTTCACCGGCCGGCCATTGAAGGGCATGGTGATGGTGGATCGGCGGGGTTTCGATTCGCCGGGCGACCTCCAGGCCTGGGTCGATCGCGGTGTGCGCTTCGCCCGGTCGCTTCCCTCCAAGTAGCCCCTCACCCGTTGTGAGCGGCGCCGGGCAGCGAGCCTAGCGGCGTTTCGTTCCCCATGGCGACAGGGTGTATAGTCCCAGCGGATTTCGACAGAAAGGACTTGCCGTATGGACCGGTTCCTGATCGAGGTACCTCATGAAGAGGAAGTCGTCGCCTGCGCGCGTGTCGTCCAGACGTTTCTGGAAACAGGCTCCCACTACCTGACGAATGCGGACTGGGGCTGCAAGGATGGCGATCACCGGGCCTGGTTGATCGTCGACGCGAGTGACAGGGAAGAGGCGAGAATGATCGTCCCTCCACCGCATCGGGAGAAGGCTCACGTGGTTCAGCTCACAAAGTTCACGATGGAAGAGGTCGACGAGATCCTGGCGAGCCACACCGGGTAGGAAGATCTCGTCAGGCCCCAACAAGGGCTGGCGAAATCCGTCGCTGGGGGGAGAACCAACTCCCGAAATCTGAGCACCAGAACGAGCAGGAGGAGTCGGAACTTGGCTATCGAATCGGGAACAGCACTGTTGCACTATCAGCTGATCGACAAGATTGGCGAGGGCGGGATGGGGGTCGTGTGGAGGGCCGTCGATGGCGATCTCGGACGCGAGGTCGCGATCAAGATCCTGCCCGACATCCTAGCGGCCGATGCGGACCGACTGGCGAGATTCGAACGGGAAGCCCGCCTGCTGGCGACCCTGAATCACCCCAACATCGCCGTGATTCACGGCCTGCACGAGACGGATGGGGTGCGCTTCCTCGCCATGGAGTTGATTCAGGGTGAGGACCTGCAGCAACGATTGAGTCGCGGTCCCCTCGAGACTCCTGAAGCCCTGAGACTGGCGCAACAGATAGCCCAGGCTCTCGAAGCCGCCCACGAGAATGGGGTCATCCACCGCGACCTCAAACCCGCCAACATCCTGATCAACGAAGACGACACGATCAAGGTCGTCGACTTCGGCCTGGCCAAGGCCTTCAGCGACGACTCCGTGCTCAGCAGTCCTGATTCCTCTCTCTCCCCGACCCTGACTTCAGCCGGCACCATAGCCGGCATGATTCTGGGCACCGCTGCCTACATGAGCCCGGAGCAGGCCAAGGGCAAAGCGGTGGATCGCAAGGCCGATGTCTGGGCCTTTGGCGCGGTGCTCTACGAGATGCTGACCGGGCGCAAGGCCTTCGAGGGAGAGGTCGTATCCGAAACCCTGGCTTCGGTGCTCAAAACCGACCCCGAGTGGTCGACCCTGCCTGGCGATACCCCACCAGCGCTGCGGCGCTTGCTAGAGCGCTGCCTGGAGAAGGACCCTCGCCAGAGAATGCGCGATATTGGCGATGCTCGCATCGCCATCGACGATCTGCGCTCGGGGCGCTTCGAAGAGACAGAAGTGGTCACAGCGGCGGCTCCCAAGCGCGCCAACCGACTGGTCACAGCCGCCGCCGTGGCGGCAGCGCTCGTGCTCGGGGCTATCGCAGCTTGGTTCCTGAAGCCTGTTCCACCCGAACCCGCACACCGCCAGATGGAGGTCGCGGTGGCGGGCTCGCTACCGCTGTTCTATGAGCAAGGTAGCGGCGTGGTGCTATCGCCAGACGGCGACCTTCTCGCCTTCACTACCGGACTCGCCAGTGACACTTCGACCTTCCACCTGAACCTGCGCCCTCTCGACCGTCTCGAGAGCACGGAAGTGACAGGCACGGGGGCCGCTTACAACCCCTTCTTCTCGCCTGACGGACAGTGGGTCGGATTTGCAACTCCCACCGAATTGAAGAAGGTGGCCGTTGCCGGTGGAACGCCTTTGACTCTTTGCCAGGTTTCATTGAGTCGTGGTGCGACATGGGGCGAGAATGGAATGATCGTTTTCTCTGCGACACCGGCTTCCGCCTTGTCTTGGGTTCCTGCAGCCGGTGGTACAGCGGAACCGCTGACTGAGCTGGCCGAGGGCGAGGTCAGCCACCGATGGCCCCACTTTCTCCCCGGGGGAAAGCACGTGCTGTTCACCTCCTACAACTCGACCGACCGCAATTCCGGACGGATCGAAGCGGTCAATGTCGAGACTGGCAAGCGCACCCTGGTTCACGAAGGTGGAACCTACCCTCGCTATGTGGCATCAGGCCACCTGCTATTCGCCAACAACGGCACACTCTTCGCCGCCCCCATGGATCCCAAGGGTCTCGAGCTCTCCAGATTGCCGGCACCGGTACTGCCGGAGATCGCTGTCAACACCGAGGGCGGCGCCATGTACGACGTCGCTGAAGATGGCACTCTCGTCTATCTCACTGGCAGGGTGGCCGGCGCCCACCATCTTCTGAAGTGGTTCAACATCGAGGGCCAGTCGGCCGCCGTCACCGAGGTACCTCGTGAGTACGTCAATGGGCGGCTGTCACCAGACAGTCGGCAACTGGCTGTAGAGCTGGTGTCGGAAGGCAACCGGGACATCTGGGTCTACGATCTGGAGCGCAACACCCAGACCCGCCTGACCTTCGCCGACGGCCAGGAGTTCTTTCCAGTGTGGTCCCCGGATGGCCAGTGGATCTACTACGGCTCCACTTCGAGCGAGGTCGGGATCTTCCGCAAGCGAACCGACGGCTCCGGCACCGAGGAGTTGGTCCTCGCCGCAAGAGACAGCGTGATGATGAATCCCTACTCGATCTCTCCTGACGGCCGCTTCATCGCCTATCACGACCAGGCCGCAGAAGGTGATATCTGGCTTCTACCCCTGGATGGATCGAGTGAGCCCGCACCCTTCTTCAAGAGCACCAGCCTCGAGGGCGATCCGATGTTCTCGCCCGACGGCCGCTGGATCTCCTACGATGCCGACGACTCGGGTGACTGGGAAGTCTACGTTCGCCCCTTTCCAGGCCCCGGAGGCAAGTGGCAGATCTCCGCCGAGGGCGGTGAGTTCGCTCGCTGGTCGGCCGATGGCACCAAGATCTTCTATCGGAATCGGGATGGCGGCATCTGGAGAGTCGATGTGGATGGCACCGGCGAATCGTTCCAGGCCGGCCGGCCGGTCAAGGTCCTGGACCTGCCACCCGAGTATCTGGGTGACTGGGATATCAACCCTGCTGGCACCCGGTTTCTCGTCATCCAGCAAGGCGGAGCCAGCGGCGCCGGTGGTCCCAACACCGTCAAGTTTGCCTTCAACTGGTTCGGCGAGCTCGAGCACCTGCTGGCCACGGGTCGATAGGCGTCCTACCCTTACGGGTGTTCCCTTCCAGCTGTTCAGCATAGAAAATCAGGTGATCCGCACCTGAACGCCGCGCTGAATCGCGGCTTGTTCCCGGGAGGACACCATGGGGCACCTCGGCCACCTGAAGACAGAATATCAATCGCTGCTGCATCGGCTCGACGCCGGTTTGGTGAGTATGCCCGAGCCCACTGACGAGAAAGCGAGAGACAGCTGGCAGCGGATTCTGGAGATCCTGTTCACACCTGAGGAAGCGGCGCTGGCGGCGCAGATGCCGGTACGTCCCGCCAAGCTGGAGGGAATTGCCAAGCGAGTCGGCATGACCCCCGCAGAGTTGGAGCCGAAGCTGGAGCCGCTGTGCGACAAGGGACTTGTGATGGATCTGGTGAACCCCAAGACCGGGGAGACACGATACCTGCTGGCACCCCCAGTGATCGGCTTCTTCGAGTTCAGCTTCATGCGCGCCCACGAGGATTTCCCGCGAGACGAGCTGGCGCAGGCGATGGAGGCCTACATGCACGGCGACGACACCTTTGCCCGCGAGGTCTTCTCGGGCGAGACTGTGATGGGCCGTGCGATGGTCAACGAGGACCAGCTCGCCGGCGACCCGCTTCCGGAAGTCCTCGACTGGGAGCGCGCCACGGCTGTCATCGACGACGCCAAGGAGATCGCCGTCTCCTATTGCTACTGCCGTCACAAGGCCGAACATCTGGGAACGGATTGCGACGCTCCGAAGGAGGTCTGCCTGTCCCTCAACGGTGGAGCTACCTTCGTGGTACGGCGGGGTTTCGGCCGCAAGATCGAGAAGGAAGAGGCTGAGCAGATTCTCACCGAATCCCGCGATAAGGGGCTCGTCCAGATCGCCGACAACGTCCGCAATCGGCCGACCTACATCTGCAACTGCTGCAGCTGCTGTTGCGGCCAGCTCAGTGCAATCAACGAGTTCGACCTACCTGCGGTCGTGCCCAGCGGCTTCGCTCCCGAGCTGGACCAGGAGCTCTGCAAGGGGTGCTCGCGCTGTGCCAGGGAATGTCCAGTCGGAGCGATCACCATGGTCCCCGAGCGCGTCAGTGCTCAACGCAAAAGCGCGCTACTGCCCGAGATCGACGAAGAGCGCTGCATCGGCTGCGGCGTCTGCTCCCATTCGTGCAAGGTCGATGCCCTGGGAATGGAGCGCTCGGACAGACTCCGCTACATTCCCGCCAACAGCCTCGAGCGCGCCTTGAGGATGGCCATCGAAAGGGGCAAGCTGCCCCACCTGCTCTTCGACGAAGGCGGCGGTAGGGGCAGTCAGTTCCTGAATCAGGTGTTGCAAACACTCAATCGGCTGCCTGTGAGCCAGAAGCTCCTGGCCACCGAGCAGGTGAAGTCCCGCTTCGTGCGCCAGGCCTTGAGCTCGATCAAGGACCCGACAGGAAACTAAGAACGGATACCGACTCGCCGCCGGAAAAAGCGTCACGGTTGGACGTAGATCTCACCGGCCTTCATCACAAACCGCACATCGAGGACCCGCTCGATATCCTGTAGAGGGTCGCCGGAGACCGCAATCAGATCGGCCAGTAGCCCCTCTTCGATACGTCCCCGGTCGGGGGTGCCGAGCAGATCCGCCGCGTTCACGGTGGCCGCGCGCAGGGCCTCTGCCGGTGTCATCCCCAGGTCGACCATGGTGACGATCTCTCGACCGTTCTCACCGTGTGGCACCAGCGGTGCGTCGGAGCCCATGGCGATCTTCACCCCTGCAGCGATCGCGGCTGCGTGATTCTCTTTGGCGAGTGGCATCACGTATTCGGCCTTCTCGCGCACTGGCGTCGGCAGACCGTCGAGCTGCATGATGTCGGCGAGCGCGGCGGTGAGCACCAGGTAGGTACCCCGCTCCCTCATCATCCGGATGCTCTCCTCGTCGAGCAGCGAGCCGTGCTCGATCGATGCAACGCCGGCCCGGATCGCCGCGTTGATACCCTCGATGCCGTGCGCGTGTGCCGCGACTTTGATTCCGTGGCGAGTCGCTTCTTCGACGATTGCTGTCATCTCGGCCTCCGAGTACTGCTGGGCACCGACGCTGCCCTCCAGGGACATGACTCCGGCGGTGGCGGAGATCTTGATGACCTTCGCTCCGTGTTTGATCTGGTACCGGGTCGCCTTGACGACCTCTTCGACACCATCGGCGATCCCGAACTCGGGACCCAGCTCCAACACGCCCTCGGCGCTGCTGACGAACATGGCGGGGTCGATATGGCCGCCCGTGATGCTGAGGGCGTGTCCGCAGGCGATGATGTGGGGCGCAGCGATGGTCCCAGCCTCACTGGCTTCTGCGAGCGCCACGGTGATCAGGTCCAGCGTCGGATGGAGCTGAGCCAGGTCCCGTACCGTCGTAAAGCCAGCCATCAAGGTCGTCTGGGCATTGGCCGCCCCGCGCAATGCCCCGGCGGCGCCGTTCTCGCTGAACACCAGGTCTCGGAAGTTCGGATCAGAACCGGTCAGGTGAACGTGGGTGTCGATCAGGCCTGGCAGCAGGGTGACGTCGCCCAGCTCGACAACTCGGGTGCCCGGAGGAACAACGGCAGGATTGACGGCGGCAATGCGGTCCCCATCAATGACAACCGTCGCATGCGCCAGAATCCGACCGCTTTCGACGTCCAACATCCGATTCGCCCGCACTGCAATGGGCTCGGCTTCGACGATATGGGCAATCACCAACAGCACGAACAGTGTGCTGGACACAGAGACACGACGGCGCATAGAAATCCTCCTGAAACGAATCGAAAGTCGAGATTTTGGCGGCCGAGTGTAGCAGGTGTTGCCCTAATGCACTCCTTCCCTTAGTCTCGACCCATCCCAACGAGCATCGGTCGAGGAGGGCCTGATGATTCGCCGAAACTTGTCGTTTGCGGTCCTGTCCCTGGTCTTCGCGATCCCACTCGCGGCTGTCACACCGGGCCACCACCTGCCGGAAGGTCCCGAGCAGCCCGTGCGGGAGCGAACGTTCGATATCCGGAAGCTCTCCGGTTCGTTCGACATCGACATGCAAGACCAGCGGATCGCGGGCCTTGTCAGCGTCGAACTGACCCCGCTGCGGGTCGGCTTGCAGTCACTCTCTCTCGATGCCGCCGATCTCGACATCGAATCCGTCGACCTTCTCGAGTCACCACTTTCGTCCGCGGAACCGACGACGCTGCGATATTCGATCGAAGGTCGTCAACTCCGCATCGAGATGCCAGGCGCTGCTCAACCAGGAGACTCGCTCACCGTTCGTATTGCCTACACGTGTAAGCCCAAATCGGGACTGTACTTCTTCCCAGAGTCCGAGAAGGGCTCAGCGCAGGCTTGGAACTATGGGGAAGGTGGGATCCACTATGGTTGGCTGCCCCTCTACAACGACACCAACGATCGCTTCGCAGTGGATTTCCGAATCACGGTCGCAGATCCCTTCGTCGCGCTCTCGAACGGAGCTCTCGAGGAGGTCGTCGAGAACCCCGACGGCAGCCGCACGTTTCACTGGATTCAGACCGAGGAGATTCCCAACTACCTTCTGGCCCTGAATGTGGGCCAATTCGTCGAAGTCCCACTCGAAGAAGCTCGAGTGGGCTCGCGCGCCGTTCCCTTGAGCGTGTGGACCGAAGCCGGTGGCGAGGAAGCCGCTCGATTCGCATTCCGGAACACCCCGAAGATGGTCGAGTTCTTTTCCGAACGTTTCCGGTATCCCTACGCCTGGCCGAAGTACGACCAGGTTTTACTCAGGGAGTTCGACTGGGCCATGGAGACCGCGACCATGGTCGGGTTCGGCGAGACCGAAGCGCGGCATCCCGACGACCCTACAGATAGCCTCTCTTTGACCTTCGATCAGGCGAGCGCGATCTGGCACTACGAAGACACCATCGCCCATGAGCTGGCACACCACTGGTTCGGCGACCTCGTCACCTGCCGCTCGCTCGGTTCAATCTGGCTGAACGAGTCCTTCGCTTCTTTCGCTCATACCCTGTGGACCGAGCAAGAGAGGGGGGAAGACGATCTCACCTACCAGCGCTGGCGGTATCGCCACGCCTACCTGGACTTCGTCCGACGCACAGGCGAGGTGAGGCCGCTCGAGTTCCTTCGGTACAGCGCGCCGGGAGAGATCTACCAGGAAGAGACGACCTACATCAAAGGGTCACTCGTCCTCCATATGCTGCGCCACTTCGTCGGCGACGAGATCTTCTTCGGCGCCCTCAGCGCTTATCTCGAATCTCATGCCTTTTCGGAGGTGGACTCAGTGGATTTCCAAAGGGCCTTGGAGAGGCACAGCGGGCGCAATCTCTCCTGGTTCTTCGAGGACTGGATCGTCGGCGGTGGCGGCCATCCTGCGCTCAGCGTCTCCTATCTCTGGGTGCCTGAGCGGCAGGAGATCGACTTGACGGTCGAGCAAGTGCAAGGCGACCTGCCTTTCGAAGACCTGTTCCGGCTGCCGGTGGACATCCAGATTCTCACCGCGGAGGGCGCCCAGACACATACCATCCTGCTCGACAAGTGGACGACTCAGGTCACTCTGCCCTCCGCGAGCCACCCACAAGCAGTGATCTTCGACCAGGGAAACTGGCTCGTTGCCGACATCGAGATTGCGCGCACCCTCGATGAGGTTCTATTTCAGCTCGAGCAGGGCGACCTGGCCGCCAAGCTGCAGGCGGCGCGTCAGGTCACAACGGATTTTCCGCGACGAATGAGCGCAGTCGAAGCCCTGGCAGAGCTCCTGGCCGACGAAGACGCGCACTGGGGGCTGCGTCAGGAGGTCGCTCTCGACCTCGGGGCCATCGGCGGTGACACGGCCACAAGGGCCCTCAGAGGCGCCTTGGATAACAAGGACCGACGCGTGCGCCGGGCTGCCGCCCTCGCCCTGGCCGACGTCGGTAGCGACGCGGCGGCAGAGCTCCTGCGGACCGTCGTCGAAACCGACACCGCAGCGGAGGTCGCAGGAGTGGCAGCGTTCGCTCTCGGCCGAATGCGCGCAACCGGAGCAGGTGGCTTCCTGGAAGATCAGCTTTCCAGAGAATCACCCTGGGGCAACGTGATCACCATCGGCGCGCTACTGGGTCTCGCAGAGTTGGAGGATAGAGATTTCGTCCCCATCTTTCGGCCCTACACCGACTCCAGATATTCCATTCAGGCACGACTCGCTGCTCTGGACGGCTGGCTGCGAGCCGCACCCGACGATCCTGCTCTCGCCCAGCGCCTGCGGGAGATGGCCTACGACTCGAGCCTGACCGTGCGAGGCGATGCCATCGAAAAGCTGGGGCAGCTGCATCGAAGCGAAGATATCGGCTTTCTCGAAGACCTGGCTGACACAGATCCTGACCAGAACCTCGCCGTGGCTGCGAGACAGGCTGCCGGCCTGATTCAGGGCTTCCTTCCTGCGGAGGATTGAGTGGAGAGCAGCGGCGCGACTCCCGCAGAGTCTTCGCAACGCCTGGTCTCCCTGGATGCGTTCCGGGGCTTGACGATTGCCGCGATGATCCTGGTCAACAACCCGGGTAGCTGGGGGAACATCTATCCTCCCCTCGCCCACGCAGAATGGCACGGGTGGACTCCGACGGATCTCATCTTCCCCTTCTTTGTCTTCATTGTCGGGGTGTCGATGACCTTCTCTTTCGCCAGTCGACTCGAGGAAGGGGATCGGTCGCATCTGTATCGCCAGATCTTCCGGCGCTCGGCCATCATCTACGGTCTCGGCCTGCTGCTCAGTGCCTTTCCCGACTTCGATCTCGGCAACCTGCGCTACGTCGGGGTGTTGCCACGCATCGCCGTGGTCTACCTGGCGACCTCGTTGATCGTCCTGAATCTCTCGCAACGAGCCCAGGTCTGGGTCTGTGCAGGTCTACTGCTGGGCTACTGGGGGTTGATGAAATGGGTACCGGTGCCAGGGTTCGGAGCCGGTGATCTGACTCCGGAAGGAAACCTCGCAGGCTGGATCGACAGCGTGCTGCTCCCGGGTCGGTTGTACCAGGGGACCTGGGACCCCGAGGGACTCTTGAGCACATTCCCAGCCATCGCCACTGCGCTCAGCGGGGTCTTCACCGGCTATTGGCTGCGTTCGGGACGCGAGCGTGTCCAGATCGCCCAAGGCATGGCTGTCGCTGGCGGTCTTGCAATGGCTGCGGGACTCGTCTGGGGTCTCTGGTTCCCCATCAACAAGAACCTCTGGACCAGCTCCTATGTGCTCTTCAGCTCGGGTGCGGCCCTCGTTTGCCTGGCAGCCTGCTATTGGCTGATCGACGTCAGGGGCCACGGCAAGTGGGCGCAGCCGGCCGTGGTCTTCGGCCTCAACGCGATCGCCGTATTCATGCTGTCGGGGCTCGTCGCCCGGTTGATGATTCGGATCCATGTACCCGCAGATCCGGACCCGATTACCTTGAAACAGTGGCTCTATGAGACTTTCTTCGCCTCCTGGGCCTCTCCCACGATCGCCTCGCTCGCCTTCGCACTGACATATCTGCTGCTCTGGTGGGCCCTCATGGCCCTGCTCTATCGTCGCAAGATCTTCATCAAGATCTGACCTGAGCCTCTAGCCCCCTACTGGATATACCCGAGGCTCCGAAGCTGCTGCAGCTCTTCGGCACTCATGGATTCAGCTGTCGCCTCGGCTTCGACCTTGGCCTCCAGTGCCGCCTCGTGCCACTTCTCCAGGTACCCGGCCAGACGCTCGACCACCTCGGGGTGATCGTCAGCCACGTCGTTCGCATTCAGCGGATCGGCCTCGTGGTCATAGAGCTCGTACTCCGGCCAGTCCGCAGGTCGAGTTGTGTTCTTGATCAGCTTCCAGCCGTCGTGAACGATGGCGAAGGACGCGACCTGGTCCGGATCGTCCTCGTTCTCGAAGGCCGCTGGGGCGAGGGCCCTCTCGGCGATGGCGGGCCGCGGTGACCAGCCCAGCGAGCTGGGGTTGGACTCCGCCAGGAGTGGCAGCAGGCTCTGGCCCTGAGCCCGGTCCGGCACTGGCAGCCGACTCAACTCCAGAAGAGTGGGCATCAAGTCGATGGCCTGCACGGTCTGCTCGACTTCGACACCCGCCGGGATCGCCGCCGGCCAGTGCAGGATCAGGGGCACGTTGAGCATCTCACCGTAGGTGCTGTAACCGTGAAAGTGTCGGCCGTGCTCCAGGAACTCCTCCCCGTGGTCACTGACGAAGGCGATCAGGGTGTCCTCGGCGAGCCCCATCTCCTCGAGCCGCTCCATCAGTCGCCCGAGCTCGACGTCCATGGCCAGAATCGAGGCGTCGTACCAGGCCTTCTCTCGGAATACGTAGGTCTCCTGGTCGATCCCCGCCTCGGCCAGTTCCTCTGGGTTGGGCAGGCCCTCTGCCTTCCTGAAGTCGTCGTCGATGAACTCCTTGACCTGCTCCATCTGCTCACGGTGCTCGGCCGACTCCTGGGCGCTCAGCCAGACCGAATCGTAGGGAAGGTAGGGCTCGAAAGGACTGTGTGGATCGAAGACGTGGAGAAACGCGAAAAAGGGCACGTCCTGGTGCAGCTCGATCCACTCGAGAAGTCGATCGGTGTAGGTCCTCGAGGTCTTGGACTCGCTGAAATCGACCTCCGGAAGCGACGATCGCTCGTGCAGCACTTCGACCCCTTGATGCATATTCGTGAGCTTGCCCGTGAAGGGCACCGACGAGGTGGCGAACGTGGCATACCCGCCTGTGCGATAGGCCTCAGCCAGGGTCGTCACCCCAGCGGGCAGTCGATCCGGCATGTCCTTGACGCCGTGCGTCGTGGGATAGAGCGAGGTGACAATGGACGAGACCGAGACTTTCGTCCATGTCCCCTGGGCGATGGCATCCTGAAACAGGACACCCTCGCTGGCCAGGCTGTTCAGAACCGGTGCAGTGTCACGCTCGTAGCCGTAGGGCTGCAAATGATCTCGCCGCAAGGTGTCGGCAATGATCAGGATCACACCCTGAGGCGGAGGCGGGTCGTCACCGGTCACGGCAGCCCGAGCGGGTGAGCTGGGAGTGACTTCTGGGTGGCCGGCCCTGTTGCGGATCACCGGCGATCCCCAGAACCCTGGCGTACCAGGGCGGTCCGCCAGGAGGGTGAGGGAAAGCGCCACCCGGCGCCCTGCAAATTCACCCAGCTCGACTGGTGTGGAATGCCATCGACCAGCGGTGGTGATGGTGCGCGTGAGCAGCTCGCTGGAGGAACCCTCCGATTCCACTTCAACGCCAAAGGTCACCGCACCGCTATCCACGGTTCCGATGGACAGGTCCAGGAAAGGTTCCGAGGGCAAGTCGACGTCGAAGGTCAGGCGCTCGGGCGAGCGGGCCACGATCGTTTCCTGGAAAACATCACTCAACCCCTGCCAACTGACTCCCGAAGGAATCGCTGTCAGATGCTCTTTGAGCGAGACGAGGCGAGCTGAGACGACCTCGAACTCGGCCCCCTCGACATCGGTCGGACGAATGACGATGTGGCGGAGGCTCGATAGCGGATAGGAGGTGTTGAACGTGGCATTGGCGCTGGTGAGGGTGTAGGTCTGGACGTCCTCACCTGGCAAGAGCTCGGTGCTGAAGTCGAGAAAGGCATCGCTCTCGAGATCTTCGACCACCTCCTCCCTGTCGGGCTCCTCCTCCGACTCGAAGGCCACGCTCAGCCGGTTGCCAGCCGACACCCGGAGCTGGATCTCTAGGGCATGGAAGTAGTCGTTGGGATCTTGGCCTTCCGGCGGCGAGACGATCAACAGGGGGTTCGAGGTGGAACGGCCCGCCAGGTGGCCCTCGCGGACTTCGAGATCCTCGATGCCGTTCAGCGCCTCCCAGCCCATCAGGCCAGGGTGATCTTCGGGTATGGCGACCGTCGCCTCACCGTCGAAACGCCATTCGGTGCGTGGCGGAGGCTCCTGGTCCTCCAAGGTGCCGTCGATGCTTGCCTCCGAGAACCGGTCAACCAAGGCCACAGCCGTTGTTTCCGGCGGAGCCGAACAGGACGTCAGCAGGGACACGAAACTCAACAGGGTCAGCAGATGGAACACTGCACATTTCGACGGACGGTGCCTGGCACCGACGCGAGCTAACGGACTCATTGGGCCTCCTTTGGGTGAGGGGGAATGTAGCACATCCGATGCAAGACACCTGTAAGGAATTTCCATCCCGAACCACTCACCAATGACCGCAGTTGATCCCACCTGATCAGACCTCACTGCCGCAGTCTTCCCCCTCCCCTCCCAGCCCCGCAATAGCGGGGCTGCCCTTCTATATGGGCCTTGCTTCTGGGCTTTCTCCTGGGTGATCTGCTACTCAAGCGTGTTAGCGGTTGCCCGATGCCATCTTTTCGGCCTCCGGCAAGCTACGCAAGCGCAGCATGCTCCACACCCCGAAGGCAGGGCCCAGCGCGAGGAAACTGAACCCGTAGCGCCACCCGACGAGATCGACTAGAGGCGGGACCAAACGAATCGTCACCAGGGTCAAGAGAAATCCCATGCTGGTCTGGAGAGTCAGAGCCGTTCCGACGTACTGGCTATCCGTCAGCTCGCTGACAGCAGCACTGAACTGAGCACTGTCGGCGATAACCGTGAATCCCCAGATCAGGCATAGGGCTGTCAGGATGCCAGGTCGCTCGAAAAACAACCCGACCGAGACAGCGCAAGTCCCTGAGAGCATCATGGCCCAGCTGGTCACCAGCGTCCGGCCATAGCGATCTGCCGCCCGGCCCGCCAGGACACAACCGAAGGCGCCGATCGAGATGACGGCAAACGCGGCGATCCGGGCGTTGGCCAGGTCCCAACCCGCGACTCCATAGCTCGCTATCAAGAGGGCCGGTACCCAGGCCCACATGGCATAGAGCTCCCACATGTGTCCCAGATAGCCGAAATTCGCCAGCCTCGTCGGTCTGTCCGACAGGCTACGACCCATCGCCCGCCATTCGAAGGGAGCCGAGCGAGCTAGATAGGGCCCTGGTCGTACGAAGAACCACGCAATCAGCGCCGCTAGAACCGCCTGACCGGAGGTCGTGAGAAGGACGTTCCTCCATGGAGGCATTCCTCCCTCGCCGAAGATCCCCAGCCCGTTGAGCAGGTGTGGCAGTCCGGCGCCCACAGTGAGTGCTCCCACCAAGATTCCGATCCATAGCCCCAGGTCACGCTTGCACCAGGTAGCCACCATCTTCATGCCTACCGGATAGACCCCGGCAAGAAGGGCGCCGGTAAGAAATCGACAAACCAACGCGAAACCGGGACCGTCAGCCAGCATCGGTATCGCGGCATTGGCTGCTGCGGCAAGGACCGTACTTGCGGCAAACAACCTGTGCGGAGGAAAACGATCAGCCAGATTCAACAGGGCGCTCAGAAGGGCCCCCAGAACGAAGCCGACCTGGACGCTCATGGTCATCCACGATTGGGCGGCTCCATCCAGCTCCCACTCCTCGATGAGCTGCGGCAGCACCGCAGAGGCGGAGAACCACAGTGACAGGGAGAACAGAACCGCAATCGAAAGCAGTGTCAGGGTGCGCCCTTTGTCGGCGATCAGGCTGAACCTCCTCTGTACTGACCCATTCTGAAGCAATGTCGATCGGGCGTCTTGCCCGGACTCTACAGGAAACGGCCTGAAGCGGCCTCCCGAGTGTGGCAAGCGAGCCAAGGAGGTGTAAGAAACCCTGGCTCAGGCCCACTCATGTATTGAGATGACGGAAATGAGAATGACTGACCCGCAATACAGATCGATCAACCGAGTGCTTGACAAGACAGCAAATTAGAGTTATCGTTTTGCACGTTTTGAACGTTTAATAGAAGCAGCGAAGATTCAACATAGAAAAAGGAGAACGAAATGCGAAGTCCAAAATGGAATCTGTTCCTACTAGCCCTGGCCCTGGCGGCCGCATTCAGCCTGGTTGCTGGATCGCCCTCTGGAGCCGCGACCTGGGGCGTCGACTCCGCCCACACCGAGGTCAACTTCTCGGTAAAGCATTTCTTCACTCCTGTCACGGGTAGCTTCGACGAGTTCGAGATCAAGCTCGACTACAATGCGGACAACCCCTCCGCCAGCTCGGTCGAAGTCAAGATTCCGGTCTCGAGCATCAACACCGGCAACGAGAAGCGAGACGGTCATCTGATGTCGCCAGACTTCTTCGAAGCCGACAAGTACCCCTACATCACGTTCAAGAGCACCTCGGTCAAGGCCAGCGGCAACGATCAGATCGTGGCTCGCGGACAGCTGACGATCAAGGGTGAATCCAGAGAAGTGGACCTGCCGATCACACTCCTGGGCAAACAGGAATTGCCCGAGCAGATGCAGCAAATGATGGGCGGAACCAAGGAAGTGGCGAGCTTCCAGGCCGCCACTTCGATCGACCGCAACGACTATGGCGTCGGCGTCGGCAATTGGGCAGCGACAATGGTCGTAGGTGGCGACGTCAACATCGAGATCCTTCTCGAAGCCCACCGCAAGTAGGCTCGACCACCTGGCCAATCCAAGCTGGGCTCGCCCAACCGGGCGGTCCCGGCTCTCGCTTGTCCTGGGACTCGGGACCTGGGTCTTGCGTGTCTAACCCTCTTCCCGTAGAGGTCAGTCCGGATGGTTCGCAGGGGGCTTGAGTCCCGCTCCAATGACTGTGGTGGGAGGGTCCGACATGGGCCCCCCAGGGGGCTATTCTCCCTTCCACAGCAACCAACCCCCTGGAGGTCCCCACGCCGAACTCTGTACAACCGTTGGTGAGACAGGTCCTGACTTCCAGGGCACAAATATAAGCCAACCCGAAGCCTCTACTCCCCTAAGCCCCTACTGCCATCAGTAGTGCCAGAGGTTCGTTCGGGTGGTTCGACAGGGGGCGCCGAGTCGAGCGCAGCGCAAGGTCCCTGATAGGGCACAGGAGATGGGGCGCGACGACGAGACGAGGTGGCGGCCAGCCCGCCAGAGTCTGAGTAGCCGCCGCCGTCCGCCTGCGAACCACCCGGACGGACCTCTATGAGACATCGGTACTATGCCCAGGATCCAGGTAGAATCTTGGCTCGCGACCTGTGAGTCCGATGACTGAATCGCCCTCTATCGTCTCTGTCTTGATCTTGGCTGTTGCGGGCCTCTGTTCTTCCACGCTCGCCGTCGCCGATGAGGGGTGCTTCTTCGAACACAACGGAAACAAGGTCCTCTATCGCCCGATCGACGGCATGGAGATTCTGGAGGTCCGACTGGCTGATCGCCCAGAGGAGGTCATCGTCGTCAGGGATAGTGACGGCGACGCTCTGCTGCGATCGAAGGACGACCTGATCTTTCGCCGTTACCTCGAGCCCGAGGAGCGGGAGTCCGGTCGTCTCCAACCTTTTCAGACCAGCCCTGCAGAGCAGCCACTCCACGGCTTCGAAGGCCCCGGCCTCACCGAGATCGTCGGAATCTGCCGCGAAGAGGGCGATGATTCCCCCCTCTGTCGGCGTCTCAAGGAAGAGTTGGCCGTGCTTCAGGAGGACTACGGTACACCCCTGCTCCTACTCAAGGATCTGGCGGAGAAGGGACTCGGTGAGTACCTCGAGGCTGCCCGCACCACCCTGAGAGATGGGGATTGCGCTCCTCCCCTAGAAGACAGCGAAGAGCCCTCGGAGCCGCAGCCAGAGGAAGACTGAGCTTTGTGTGGCCTAGCCGCTGTGTGCTCAGGTCTCGTATAGCGATTCGATCTCGTCCTTATACTTCTCGACGACGGCTTTGCGCTTGACCTTGAGTGTCGGCGTCAGCTCGCCGCCTTCGATTGAGAAGTCCCGCGGCAGAATCTCGAACTTCTTGATGCCCTCGTAAGAGGCCAAGCTCTTGTTACGCTGCTCGATCTCCATCTCGATCAGCTCGTGCACCTTGGGGTGCACGGCCAGTTCCTCCAGGGTCAAATCCCCGAGATCGTTCTGTGCAGCCCACTCCGGCACTGTGTCGGGATCGAGGGTTATGATGGCCGACAGGAACTTCTTCCGGTCGCCGATGGCAACCACCTGCCCGATGTAGTGGGATGTACGCAAGACCTGCTCGACGTGCTGCGGCGCGACGTTCTTGCCACCGGCCGTGATGATCAAGTCCTTCTTGCGATCGGTAATCCGTAGGAACCCTTCCGTATCGACTTCCCCGATGTCACCGGTGTGGAGCCAACCCTCCTGGTCAATGGTCTCCGCGGTTGCCTCGGGGTTCTTGAAATAGCCCTGCATCGTGTTGGCGCCGCGCGTCAGCAGCTCACCATCTGTGGCGATCAGGTGCTCGACCTCGGGACCGAGCTGGCCGACGGAGCCGAATTTGTAGTTGTCGAACCGGTTCACATGGGTGAAGGAGGTGTTCTCGGTCATGCCGATCCCTTCGAGAATCAGAACACCACAGGCATGGAAGAACTCGGCAATGGACTTGTTGAGCGGCGCTGCGCCAGACACCGACCACTCCATACGCCCGCCGAAGATCTCGACGACTTTGTGCAGTACGAGCTTGTGGGCAATGCGGTGCTGGAGCGCCAGCCCGCCTGGGATGGGTTGCTTCTTCTGCTGCAGCTCGCCAACCTTGCGGCCGACGCCCAAAGCCCAGTAGAAGAGCTTCAGCTTGATGCCGCCGGCGTCAGCCGCATTCGAGACGATCTTGTCGTAGGCCTTCTCGTAGACCCGGGGAACGCTGGCGATGAAGTGCGGACGGATTTCCTGCAGATTCTGTACGACTGTGTTGAAGCTCTCGGCGAATGCCACGGGCACGGCCTTTCGCAGGCAGACGTAGACGATGAGCCGCGCGAAGACATGCGCCAGAGGTAGAAATAGGAGAGTGCTGAAGAATGGCTCCATGTAGAGGGACTCTCCCGCTGACCAACTGGTGAAAACCAGGTTTCCATGGCTGATCATGGCCCCCTTCGGCTCACCCGTAGTGCCGGAGGTATAGACGATCGAGGCCAGATCTTCCGGACCGAGCTCTTCGCCCCTCTGCGCTACCTCCTCTTCGGAGACATCGGCGCCCTGGTCCAGGAAATCCTCCCAGCTCATCACCCCTCGCTTTGCATCGGAGGGCCCTTCGTAGATGACGATGTGCCGCAAGTTGGGCAGCCGCTCTCGAACCTCCAGGACCTTGGCGAGTTGCTCGGCATCTTCCACGAAGACGATCTCCGAATCGCTGTGATCGAGGATGTAGGCGCAGCCCTCGGGCAGGTTCGAATGGTAGATCCCGACGGTCACGACACCGCAGCTGACGATGCCGAAGTCACACAGGACCCACTCCAGCCGCGTCTGCGACAGGATGCTCGCCTTGCTTGCCTTCTCGATCTTCAGAGCGATCAGGCTCTTCGAGACTCTTTGCACCGTCTCCTTGGCTTCGGTCCAGGTGACATCGAACCAATTGCCTTTCCGTTTGTGCTTGAACGCTAGCTTCGATCCGTTGATGGTGCTGACTTCCTGGAACATCTGGTACAGCGATGGATAGTCCATGGTGGTTCCCCCAATGGCAGGCAGCTTACCGGCCCGGCAAGAGCCAGCAGCCCCAGAACTTGGTTGCTAACCCATCATCTACAGCTTGAGCCTCGGTGGTGCAACACCCCAACGGGTGGGTTGGACACCGAGCTCACTCGCTTGCCAGATGGGCGATCGAGTTCGCGTAATAGCGTAGCAGCGGGAGCTCGTCAGGCTCCACACGCAGCAGGCCTTCTTCGTCCCGCTCCACCACCTTCCGCAACACCAGCATGCGCAGCCCCACATCGATAGCGTATTCCCTGTCCTGGCGCGGAACATAGACGTGGTGTCCCGAGGCTTCGAATTGATCGATGCGTCGCTGCACCTCGGCTTTGAGCTCCAGGTCGCTGATGCGCCGTCCCGGCTCGTGCAAAAGGACCGTGGCCACCAGCGCCACGGGGGTGACGGGGACGATCCGGCCAACCTCGCCCATCAGGTGGTCTGCCAACTCCCCAACGCGCGCGAAGCGCTCTTCCTTTTCGAGAGTTCGCAGATCCACCCCTTGCTCTGCCAGATAGGCCTTGGCGAAGACGGGGCTGCCGAAGTTCACGCACGCGTAGCCGAAGCGATGCCATTTCGCCAGCGTCATCAATTGCAGCTGTCGAGTGACAAATCGCCCCGTCGTTTGCATCGCCGATAGGCCTTTCTTGCGCTTGGCCTCGGGATCGAGGTCCAACAGGAGAGTTCGGTCCTCCAGGACCCGGTCGTAGTTGAGAGCCACCGGCACGAACGCCAGATCGCGCTCTCCTTCGGGATCGAACTCCCGCAACATGTAGTCCAACAAACCGAGCTTCGGCTCTTGGAGGCCTCCATCCCGACTCAGGCCGCCCTCCGGAAAGACGGCCTGGGTCACTCCTTCCGCCGTGGCCATCTGCACGTAGCGCTGCAGTACCTTGCGATAGAGATCGTTGCGCGACCGACGCCGCACGAAGTAGGCGCCCATGGATCGGATCAGGGACTCGAGAGGAAAAATCCGCGCCCACTCTCCCACCGCGTAGCTCAGAACCGCCTTTTCCGCCGCCAGATAGGAGACCAGGACGTAGTCCATGTTGCTACGGTGATTGATGACGAAGACCACTGTCGAGCTTTCGTCGATGGCCGCCAGCGCTCCTCCATCGGAGACCCCCAGGCGCACCCGGTAGAGCGAACGCGCAAACCACCGTGCGATCCCGTATCCAAGTCTGAAATAGAAGTAGGCATTGAAGGCCGGCACGATCTCGGAGGCGTATCGCTGGACCCGATCCAGCGTCTCCTCTGGACACATTTCCGTCTCCCGGGCGTGCCGCTCGGCCGCGGCCGCCACTTCCCGGTCGTAGACGAGCCGGTCAATCAGGACCTGTCTTTTCGTCAGCTTGAAGGGTCGCCCGCGGATCTGAAAGCGACTCTCGAGATCCTCGAGCACCCGCCGGACCCGTCGCCGAACCACCCATCGCAGGCTCGGCCTGATCAGATAGTCCAAGGCCGCCAGAGTCGCGAAGGCGACCAGCAAGACCACAAGCCATAGGGGCAGGGTAACGGGCTGCGTCATTCGAGTCGGCCCAGGATAGCGGTCACTGCCCTCCCGGGACAAGAGTCCCGGGAAGGCAATGAGGATTGAGGCGGCCGTCGTACCTCCGGCCGATCCTTGTGGGCTTGGGGGTTGAAGCGTCTGGCACCTGCGCCAGCCGATCTTTGAGGGCTTGGGCAGATCGCCAAGATCTCTTGGAGGTTCGTCGTGGGGACCTCCAGGGGGTTCTTGCAGCGGAAGGGAGGATAGCCCCCCTGTCGAATCACCCGAACGAACCCCTGGCGCCGTTAGAGGCAGTAGGGGCATAGGGGCGTAACGGCTTAGAGAGCGATCTCCAAGATCACAGAGGTGCAAAGCCGCGTCCGAGGTCTCTCCAGTTGCCGAGGGTTCGGCGTGGGGACCTCCAGGGGGTTCTTGCAGCGGAAGGGAGGATAGCCTCCTGGGGGCCCCACGTCGGACCCAAATCCCCTGCGTTTCACTGGCCCAGCTGATCGAGGGCTTCGAGCAGCTCTGCGACGGAGGGACGGACTTTGTAATCGACGTCCACCCGCAGATAGCGAATCACGCCCTGCTTGTCGATGATCAGGGTGGTCGGGTGAGGCACAACGGGGTTCGCTTCGTTGATCAGGCCGTAGCTGGTGCTGACCGCCAGGTCCGTGTCGACTAAAACCGGGAAATCCAGCCCCTCCTGCTGTCGGAACTTTTTGAGCTTCTTCGCGTCATCGGGGCTCACCACCCAGAGCTCGGCACCCCGTTGTCGCATTTCATCCAAACCTGCTTGCAGCTCGCCGAGCTGCTGGCGACAGAACGGTCACCACGTTCCCCGAAAGAACGTCAGAACCAGGGGTTTGTCCCCGCGCAAGCTCTCGGGGCTGAGGGTCTGGCCCTCGGTTGTAGGAAGGGTGAAAGGTGGCGCCTCCTCGCCCACCTCGACCCGGGGCGACTGCATCATCTCTTCCTCGGCTGCCGCCGGAAAGGTCACCAATCCCAGAAGCAAGGCAGGGGTAAGGGTACTCAGTATCCTTGGTCGCATTCGAGAATCTCCACTGTAGATCCACCAAATAGTATGGGAGCCACGAGTCGGTGGCTCCCTCTGGGATTCGGCCGGCACAGGCCCGGCCGCTACAACCTCACTGCCTCAAAGACCGGCTGAAAGGTACGCTCGGCTGCCTCAATCCCCAAGCCCTCAAAGATCGAACGGACAGAGTCCGTTCGCCTCACTCCCAAAAAGCCCCTACTCGGGCTTGATGTTGTGATTCACCCGAAACAGATTCGTCGGGTCCCACTCCTTCTTGATCGAAGCCAGGCGGTCGTAGTTGCCACCATAGGCCTTGCCGACGCGGTCCGCTTCGTCTTCCGGCATGAAGTTCACGTAGACACCGCCCGTTGCGTGGGGTTCGGTGTCGTTGAAGAGCTGCCGCGCCCATGCTACGCACTGCTCATCCTCAGCGGCAGTTTCCCACCGCGTATGGACGTTCATGGTGAATGCCGAGTCTCGGGGCCAGTAGGCGGTCGCGGTGGGATCGATCCGGCTCTGAGCACCACCGAGCTGCGCCATGAAGACTTCCGAGTGCGGCGACGGCATGTTACTGGCGGCGGCCACGAGGACGTCGATCAACTCATCGCTCAGGCCGCTGAAGTTGTGCGACTTCCAGTAGTTCCGGAGGCCAGGCGTGAGCAGTGGATCGAACGCCTGCTGCCAACCCGCGAATGGGTGGGGGCCGATCACGTCGGCGATCGGACTGCCGAAATCGCGCAGAGCCTGGACTGCTTTCTCCCCCGATGCCATATCTCCGGTGTACATCACCGCAAAGATCAGGACGTCGGTACCGTGAACCTCCTCGGGAAGGAACGGTAGTGGCGGTGCTTTCCGCATGACGACCCATGTGGTGAGCTCTTCCGGTGCCTGGGCCGTGAAGTCTCGATAGAACTCGAAGCAGGCTCGGGCCTCGCTACCTGGGTGAACGATCAGACCGGACAGGATCTCGGGACCGACAAGTTGCGCCTGATACTCGAACGAGGTCACGACACCGAAGTTGCCACCACCCCCTCGGATGGCCCAGAAGAGATCGGGGTTGCTGTCCGCGCTCGCCTTGACCAGATCGCCACTGGCCGTCACGACATCGGCAGAAATCAGATTGTCGATTGTCATCCCATACTTCCGACTCAGCCAGCCGAATCCTCCTCCCAGGGTCAGCCCCGCCACGCCAGTCGTCGAGTTGATGCCGACCGAGACGGCCAGACCATGCTCCTGTGTCGCGGCGTCCAACTCGCCGAGAGTGACTCCGGGCTGGGCCGTCACCGTCTTGCTCGCTACATCGACCGCTACCGCCTTCATGCCCGACAAATCGATCATCAAGGCGCCATCGGCAATCGAGCTGCCGGCAATATTGTGGCCAGCTCCGCGCACAGTGACGAGCAATTCGTTCTCACGGGCAAGGTTGACAGCCTTCACGACATCTTCCGCGCTGGCACAGCGCACGATGACCCCGGGGCGCCGGTCGATCATGGCGTTCCAGATCTCCCGGACCTCGTCGTAACTCGGACTCGCCGCTGTTACGACATCTCCATGAAGGCTCTCGGACAGGGCCTGGATCATTGCGTCGTCGATCGTCGCTTCACCACCACTCAGGGTCTTTACTGTCGGCATCAGTACTTCCTCTCTAGAGATTTCGTCTTCGAGCTTCTTCCATCGTTTGAGAACCTGCCCCTTCCACGGGACGTCCATGGATGGCCAAAGGGCGCATCTAGCCCTTCATCGAGGGCCCAACTGCATCTGCCTAGGACAGGTACTTGAGGGAAGTTGTACCAGCATTGAGCGGCTTCGGTCAAATGACCCGAAGCCTCGAGGGTTGAGGCACCCGGCTCTCCGCCGGGTGTTCTTTGAGGGCTTGGGGATGAGACGGCCGATCGAACCAGGGATCTCCCTCGTCTGCGGCCTCACCCGACCATGCCCCTCCGACGAGGGAGACCCATGGCCCGATCTACCACCTTCGAAACACATCAAGATTCAATCGGCTGACTCGCCGCCCCCTACGCCCCTAAGCCCCTACTGCCCTAGGCCCCTATCCCCCTATTGGTGCCAGAGGTTCGTTCGGGTGGTTCGACAGGGGGCGCCGAGTCGAGCGCGGCGCAAGGTTCTTGATAGGACACAGGAGACGGGGCGCGATGACGCGACGAGGTCGCGGCCCCCCGCCGCAGTCTGAGTTGCCGCCGCCGTCCGCCTGCGAACCACCCGGACGGGCCTCTACGAGATCACGGTCCTATGCCCAGGACCCAGGTCCCAAGCCCCAGGACCTTGTTCAGTCTCCGCCCATGTCAGGCGGAGTCGGGCTTTCCGGGTCGCCGCTGTAGCTCTCGAGCTCCTGGAGCAGCACCTCCACCGCCTTCTCGATCGACGGGTCGCCACCCTGGGCGATGGCCTCGGAAAGATCCCAGACCTCGATGTCCGGCGCCACACCCTCGTTCTCCACCGCCCACTGGCCTTCGGTGTCGAAGAGCCGGAAGGTCGGATAGAGCACGCCGCCACCATCGACCAGCATCGGATTGCCCGACAGACCGATCAGGCCGCCCCAGGTCGTGGTGCCGATGATCTGGCCCAGCCCGCGCTTCCGGAAGTAGTACGGCAGGGCGTCACCACCGGAGGCGGCATAGCCGTTGATCAGCATCACCTTGGGCCCATCGTGAGCAAAGCCGGGAGTGCGGTTGGCTTCGACACCTCTCCGAGTCCAGAAGGAGAGAGTGGTCCGCGACAACATCTCGATCATCCGGTCGGGAATGAAGCCGCCGCCGTTGTATCGGTCGTCGATGATGAGGCCATCTTTCTGCGACTGGCTGTAGAAGAGCTTCTGCAGCATGCGGTTACCCTCACCGGCGGTGTTGGGGAGATGGATGTAGCCGATCCGACCACCGGAAAGCTCGTTGACCAGTGCCGCCCGGCTCATCACCCAGTCCAGATAGCGGAGGTTGCGCTCACTGGTGATGGTCTTGACGGTCTCGGTTCGAGATCCGGCCTTGGAGGGTTCCGAGTTGACCGTCAGCGCTACCTGCTTGCCACCCTTGCCCTCCAACAGCTGATACGGATTCTGCTCGGTGGTGAGCTCGACTCCATCAATGGCCAGCAGGTAGTCCCCGACTGAGACGTCGACGCCCAGCTCGGTCAGCGGCGAGCGATAGCCGTCGTCCCAGTTCTCACCGGCGAAGATCTTGGCAATGCGGTAGCGACCAGAGCTGTCGGCCTCAAGCTCAGCGCCGAGCATGCCGCCCTCGACACGATCCACCCCCTGGTCTTCGCCGCTCTGCACATAGGTGTGACCGGCCTCGAGCTCACCCACCATCTCGCCGAAGATGAAATCCAGGTCGGCTCGGGTCGATATGTACGGAACCAGGGCTCCGTAGCGCTCTTTCATCTGGTCCCAGCCGATGCCGTGCATTTCCGAGTCGTAGAACCAGTCGCGACCTATGCGCCAGTCCTCGTGGAACATTTGAGCCCACTCGGCTCGCGGATCGAGCCGCATGCGCAGATCGGAGAGATCGAGCTCGTCACCCTTGGAGTCGGGCTTGGCATCCGCAATGGACCACTTGCCTCCCGACTGGTAGAGCACCTTCTCACCGCGTGCCGCCAGTCGATAGTCCGCGACTCCGGTGACGACTTCCTTTTCCTCGCGCTCCTCTAAGTCGAATCGCACCAGCGCAGGTGGTCCATCGTCCGGGATCTTCAGATAGAGCAGTGCCCCTTCGACGGCGCTCAGATTGCCGTAGTTGCCGGCTGTCACTCCTGGTACCGCCAAGGTTCTTGCTGTCAGACCCTCGAGTGCCACCGCAACTTCAGGTGCCGACTTCTCATCTTCGTCACCGTTGCCGTCTCCGTTGCCGGCCGACTCCTCGTCGTCGCTATCCACCTCCACTTCGTCACTCTTCAAGGGGAAGAGGGCGTCCGCTTCCGGAACCAGCGCGACAGCGAAGACTCTCGTGGAGTTGTCGTAGACGTAGTTGAACTCGAAATCGGAGAAATTCAGGTTGTAGTCGCGGTTGCTCAGGAAGAAAAGGTACTTGCCGCCGGAACCCCAGGCCGGAGCGAAGTCGACAGTGAGCCCATCGCCCAGCATCTGAACCTCGCCACTGGCCAGCGAATAGATCGCCAGGCCAGGTAGAGTCGTTTCCGGATGCCCTTTTTCGAACGCCAGCCACTTGCTGTCCGGCGACCACCGATAGGTGTCGATGAATCCCTGGGAGTCGGTATCCGCCACCGTCACGGCACCGCTCGCGACATCGATGACGTTGAGGTTGCGATCGCTATCGGAGTAGGCCAGCTTCTTGGAGTCGGGGCTCCACTCCGCCGGGAACCGCCACTCGGAACCACCCTGCGTGAGCTGTCTCGGATCCGCGGAGCCATCCTGCTCGCGGACATACAGCTCCATCTCGCCGGTGACGTCGGAGTAGTAGGCGATCCACCGACCGTCGGGTGACCACCTCGGGGCGCTCTCCCGAACTCCCTGAGTGTCCGTGAGATTGCGGGTCGCTCCGTCCTTGGCCGGCACGGTGTAGAGGTCGCCGCGTGCTTCGAAGATCGCCCGACTGCCACCAGGCGACACATCCGACACGTCGATGTTGTCGCTGACATCCTCCCATCGGGGCAACGTGGAGGGCAGACCAGAAGTGATGGTGACCGGAATCTTCTCGACCTGCTCGGTGGCGAGATCCAGCCGGTACAGCCAACCACCGTTCATGAAGACAATTGCGTCTGGCCCCAAGCTCGGCCACAACACATCGTATTCGTCGAAGTCCGTGATCTTCCGAGTCGCGCCGGTCGCTTTGTCGTAGGCGAAGATGTTCAGCGTGTGTTCGCGGTCCGAGGTGAAGAAGATCGTGTCGCCGTGCCACATCGGGAAGTTGTCGGACCCTGCCCAATCAGTCAGGCGCTCCGAAGCCATGGCATCGAGATCGAAAGTCCAGATGTCCTGGTTGCGCCCACCCATGTGGCGCTTCCAGGTCCGGAACTCTCGGTCGAAGTAGGTGAAGGCGAGACTCGTGCCGTCCGGAGAGCAGCTGGCGCTGCCTCCCACCTGGATCGGCAGCCGCTCCTCGAGACCACCGGCCGGATCCACCAGGTAGTAGAGACCCGGACGCTGCCCCCAGGGAGTCCGGTTCATCCGCACCAGGATCTTGCCGTCCGGGCACCATCCCTGAACCCAATAATCAAAGCCGCCTCGCGGGGGCATGCTCCCGACATCGTTGTAGAAGGTGAGCTGCTTCGGGGTGCCGCCATCGGAGGGCATCACGTAGACCTGCCGCGAACCGCTGTATTCCCCGGAAAACGCCACCCACTCCCCGTCGGGCGAGATCTTCGGAGTGAGCTCGGTGCCCTCGTGCGAAGTGAGCCGAAAGGCTCGGCCGCCTTCAACCGGAACCCGCCAAAGATCGCCGCCATAAACAAAGACCACGAAGTCCTCGTGAATCGACGGGTAGCGCAACAGCCGGGCTTCGCCGTCAGCAGCCACCGCGGACAAGGGAAGCAGTGCGACCAGCGCGAGTCCCAAGGTGATCCGACGAATCCAGCAAGTAAAAGAAAACGAGGATGGACAGGAGTGGGTCATTCTCAACCTCCAAAGGGTGCAATGGGCACAGAAGGTGGGTGCGAATTTCGAATCACCCGGCCAGACACCGGGCTCGCGTAGTCTACCGCGGAAAGATGCCCTCGGCATGGGACAGGTATCTCGAAGAGGTCCGTCCGGGTGGCTCGCTGGCGGACGGCGACGGCTACTCAGACTATGACGGGCTGGCCGTCACCTCGTCTCGTCATCGCGCCCCATCTCCTGTGACCTGTCAAGGACCTGGCGCTGCGCTCGACTCGGCGCCCCCTGCAAACCACCCGAACGAACCTCCTGGAACCGACGGTGCAAAATTAGACAAGGGGTCACTTGAACCGGCGGGGTATGCACGGGTGAGGCCGCAGACTCAGGAGACCACTTGGTCGATCCCACTCTCGACAATTCCGGTCTAGGGTTTGGCGTGGGGACCTCCATGGGGGTTCTTGCAGCGGAAGGGAGGATAGCCCCCTGGGGGCACCACGTCGAACCCTTGTCGACAACGGCGCTGGGTATACTGCTTCCCAAACCAATCGGGTAAGTCGAACCGGGCCGCCACACGAGGAGCTGATGATGACTTCTGAGCAACCGATCTCTGCCGAGTTCCCGTTCGAGTCCAAGTACGTAGAGGTTCTCGGCTCGAAGATGCACTACATCGACGAGGGGGAGGGGGATCCCGTTCTGTTTCTGCACGGCAATCCGACCTCGTCCTATTTGTGGCGCAACATCATCCCCTACGTCACTCCCGTGGCTCGGGCTATCGCGCCCGATCTCATCGGCATGGGCCGATCCGACAAGCCGGACATCCCCTACCGATTCTTCGACCATTCGAAGTACCTCGAGGGCTTCATCGAGGCTCTCGACCTCAAGAACGTGACTCTGGTGATTCACGACTGGGGCTCGGGCCTGGGGTTTCACTACGCCTGCCGCCATGAGGCAAATGTGAAGGGAGTAGCCTTCATGGAGGCCATCGTCCAGCCATCACGCTGGAGCGACTTCCCGCCCGACTACAAGATGGGGTTCAAGCTCTTTCGGACATCGGGAGTGGGTTGGTTGATGATCTCCGTGGGGAATGTCTTCATTCAGAGGTTATTGCCGAAAGCCACAGCGCGAACACTCACCGCTGAGGAAATGGCCCACTACGCAGAGCCCTTCCCCACAATTGCCAGTCGACTCCCGGTGCGCCAGTGGCCCCGGGAGATCCCCATCGACGGTGACCCTGGCGACGTTCAGGCAGCCGTGGAGAGCTATGCGGAATGGCTGGGGAAGACCCATCTGCCGAAGCTCTTGTTCTATGCAACTCCGGGCGGTCTGATTCCTCGCCCACTTGCCGACAAGCTGCTCGCCAACCTGCCCAATATCGAGGGCGTGGACATCGGCAAGGGCATCCACTACGTGCAAGAAGACAACCCCCACGGAATCGGTGCCGGTCTCGCCGATTGGTACAAGAAGATTGAAGGTTGAGGCGTCCGGTCGTGGCTCCCGGCCGACCTTTGGGGGCTTGGAGGTTGAAAAGTCCGTCGTCCCTCCGGCCCACCTTTGAGGCAGTGGGGCAATGACGGGGACTGTTCATCGCTTTTTGGCTCTGAGAGAGCCTGAAAGTACCGAGGCTCCTTTCAAGGAACCACCCCCTAGGCCCCGACGCCCCTACTTCCTAATGCCATACTGCCTCAAGGCCTGAAGGCCTGATCGGTGCCCGAGCGGACCTCACAGGATATTGCCTCATTGGCTCGAACGGTGCGAGACTCGAAGGGGTAGTCAGATGACCGAAGAGAGGAAGGAACAGGGCGGCGTGCCCGATCTCGAAGACCTGGAGAACGAGGTCGAGGTCTCCGTCTATCAGGCGTCGGGGCCCGGTGGACAGCACCGGAACCGCACCTACTCGGCCGTCCGCTTGAAGCACCTTCCCACAGGCATTGTCGTCACGGCAGGCGACTCCAGGTCTCAGCTCCGGAACCGCAAGATCGCTCTTGAACGGTTGGCTCGCCGGCTGGCCGAGCACTTTCACGAAGATCCACCGAGAAAGCCCACCAAGAAGAGGACCTCTGTGCGTCAGCGAGAGCGGCAGGAAAGAGTGCGAGAGTCACAAAAGAAGCGCTCTAGGCGGCCGGTCGACCCATCTGACAGCTGATGCCATCCTCCGCCCTGCACCGTCTTACCGAAGTCTGTAGACTTGTAGGAAGCCAGACAGGAGGGAACCATGTATCGCCTGCGAGTGTTCCCGAGCCAAGGGGAGGACTTCGAGTATCCCCTGGAAGAAGAGTCGATCTCGATCGGTCGAGTGTCGGAGTCCGATCTGGTCGTCAAGGACAGGTTTCTTTCTCGCCAGCATGCCCGGCTCTATCGCACAGGAGAGCACGTCTGGGTCGAGGATCTCGGCTCTAGCAACGGCACCTGGGTCAACGACCAACGCGTTGAAGAACCAACAGAGATCCATCCTGGTGACGAGCTGCGGCTCTCGACGAGCTACATCACCCTGCTCTCGGACGGGATCGAGACGCCCACGCCCCGCAGAGACCCGGTTACCGAGCACAACACCGAGTATCGGCGGGCATCCGAACTCATCGATTCGGACAGTCCGACCGACCTCGCGAGCCTATCCCAGCGCGGATCCTTCCGGCGACAGACCGATCGACTCCAACTGCTGCACTCGATCCACCGCGAGCTGAGTGGGACCCTCCAATTGGACGAGCTACTCGACTTGATTCTCAATCGCTGCTTCGAGACTCTTCAGCCCGACCAGGAGGTGATCTTCCTCAAGCGAGACAACGGCGACTACTACCTCGCCGCCGAACGCAGCGCGGACGGCCCCGGAATCGAGCACCTGTACTCCGAGACGCTCCTGCACCAGGTAGCGGATAACGGAATGGCGGCACTGGTAACTGATGCTGCCCACGACGAGCGGTTTGACACGGCCGACAGCGTGCTGAGCATCGGGGTCCACAGTCTCGTTGCAGCGCCCCTGTCGGACCCCGAAGGCTCGCTCGGCATGATCGCCTTGGCTTCCAACCAGGGAAAGTCTTCTTTCGGTAAAGACGATCGCGATCTCCTGGCGTCTCTCGCCTCCATCGCGTCTCTGCGCATCCACAACGTCAAGCTCGCTCAGCGGGCCGCCCAAGAGGCCGCTGAGCGACATCGTTACGAAGCCGACCTGAACCTGGCTCGTAGCATCCAGACCGCGGTGCTTCCCACCAAGCTGCCGACGATCGACGGCTACGATCTGACAGGTTCGATCATGCCATCACGCGGGGTGTCGGGAGACTACTACCAGGCCGTCGAGCGCCTCGGGGGAAAAGAAACGGTGCTCATCATCGCCGACGTTTGCGGCAAGGGACTCTGCGCATCGTTGACCACCCTCTCCCTGGAGGCCCTGGCAGCCGGGCCCATCGAGGTGGGGCGGTCGCCGGCCGAGATCTGCACTCGAGTCAATCGACGCCTACACTCGAGAACCCTGCCCAACCGTTTCGCCACTGCCTTCATGGTAGTCGTCGAACCACACGGTCGGATACTGCGCTACGCGAGTGCCGGCCACCCCGGCCTCTTGGTGGGATCGAAAGGCAATGTCCTCCGCTTGGGCTCCACCGGACCGCCCCTGGGGGCTTTCCCGAGCATCGAGTACTCGGAGTCGAGTGCCCTTCTCGAATCCGGGGATACCCTGGTTCTCTTTACGGACGGCTTCATCGAAGCCACCAATCCTGCTGACGAGGAGTTCGGGACCGAGCGCCTGGCCGAGGTCGTGGCCAGCAATCGGCATGCCGAACTGGGAACCTTGACCCGAACGATCGAGAACGCGCTGGAAGAGTTCGTCGAGGGAGCTCCCTACGCCGACGATCGGACGCTGCTACTGCTTCGCAAGCAATAGGAAGGAGCCTACCCAAGTCCGGGCCACTAGACTGTCGCCGCGATTTCGTCGGCCGCCAGCATGCCGCGATCCTCGAGGATCTCCAGTACCCTGCTCCGAGTCTCCGCCTTGGGGCCGTCGCTCGAAACCGTGTCAAAGTGCTCGGCGCTGTTCGGGTTCGGCCCTTCGAACTCGGAGCGTTGAAGATCCATGATCTCGACCCGGCCATCGGAGCGGGTGTCGTGCTCCTGCCGCTGTACCAGCCGCCTTTGCTGCTCCTCCGGCCCGCAAGTGGTCTCGAGGAACAGCAGACGGGCGCCGGCGCGCTCAGCTAGGTCAATGACGGGCTGGCGCTCGACTTGCCGCTTGAATGCACCATCGACGGCGACCGGGAAGCCTGCCTGCAAGAGATTCTCTGCTCGGCGACACACCTCCTCATAGGTGCGCCGATTCATCTCGGGTGAGTAGAGACCCTCGTTGTACGGCACGTAGACGCGGGTGTTCTCGCCGATGCCCGCTAGTTGCTTGCGCACAGCATCGGTCGAGAGCAGGTGCCACCCGAAGGTCTCGCGCAGGTAGCGGGCGATGTTCGTCTTGCCCGAGCCCATCAGGCCGTAGAGCACGACCAGCGAAGGCCGATCCTCTCCGCCCGCGTACCGGTAGGCCAGTCCGAAATAGTGACGCGCCTGGTTCTTCCACTTTCTTCGCTGCATCGCGTCGAGTGCCGGATCTGCGGCGGTGAAGCAGGAGATCTTGCCCCGCACATAGGCTCGGTAGCACTTGTAGAAGTCCAACAACTCCAAAAGGCCCCGATCTCCGGAAGCCTCGACATATTCGTCGATCAGATGTCGCGCCAGATCGGGGCGGCCTCGAAAGTCGAGATCCATGGCCAGAAAGGCCAGATCCGCCACGACGTCTCCGCATCGGAATCGTTCGTTGAACTCGATGCAGTCGAAGATGATCGGTGGATCCTGGAAGAAGATGTTGTCCAGGTGCAGGTCGCCGTGGCTCTCTCGAATTCGACCCTCAACGACGCGCCTAGCGAAGAGGTCGGCCCGGTCTTCGTAAAACGCATTGGTCCAATCCCGAATGTGCTCGTACCGCTCCCGGGTGATGAGCTTGCCCATGTACTCGCGGGTCTGGGTGAAGTTCTCGTCCGTGTTGTACTTGACCGCCTCGAGAGTGCCCCAGCCATCGACTCCGTCGCCAGTCCGCGCGTTGCGATAGAAGGGTACGAGCTGCTCCACCAACTGGTCGACGTGGCTCTCCGTCAACTCTCCACGCTCCAGAACGGGCCCTCCCAGGAGATCGCTGTCCAACTGCCGCATCACGACCAGCCAGTCGAGAACCTCGCCGTCACCGCCAATCCGGAGTCGGTCTCCTTGTCGCGTTATGGGCTCGACGCCGAGATAGACATCAGGTGCCAGGCGTCGATTGAGCTCGACCTCCGCTTTGCAGTTCAGCTCCCTCAGCTCGACGGTCGAGAAGTCGAGAAAGCCGAAGTTGACAGGCTTCTTCAGTTTGTAGACCCGGTCCCCGGTGAGAAACACCGAGGAAATGTGGGTCTGGATGAACTCGACCTTCTCGACAGATGGGTCGTAGAAAGCAGGGTCTTTCAGAGCCTCTACGAGCTCGACATGGTCCATGCGGCCTCCCGGATTGGATCCAACGCAGTCCAACTTGAAACGCTCGCACAGACACGCTCGGCAGTCAATCCAATCTACCCGCGACCCTATCGACATTTGGCTATGCGTCGATCGGCCCACCCCAACGGATAGCGCAGCCCACCACCCGAATTGGGGTGGCGCGGTCTTCCACAACCAAATACTTTGCTGGGCAGGTGGACGAGTCCTGAACACGGAAGACAGAGCGGCCCCGGCCTCGGGGGCCGGCGCCGAAGCTCCGCGTCATCCGTGAGCTCAATACGCGCTGGTCGAACACAGAGGAACTGTGCTCGGCAGACGAAAGGAGTGCCGATGGCAGACTCGCATCCCCAATCCAGTCAGGCCCAACCCAGTCAGGACTGTCTGGAGCTGGTCGACGGTTCCCGAGTCGCTGTCATTGGAGGCGGACCCGCGGGCTCGTTTGCGAGCTACTTCCTGCTCGAAATGGCCGACCGTGCCGACCTCGAGATCGACGTCGAAATCTACGAGCCCAGAGACTTCTCCTGCGTCGCACCGGGCGGCTGCAACATGTGCGGCGGCATCATTTCCGAAACCCTGGTTCAGAACCTCGCTGCAGAGGGCATCAACCTGCCGGACACCGTAGTGCAGAGGGGCATCGAGTCCTACGTCCTGCACATGGATGTCGGAACGGTCCGCATCGAGACTCCGATTGAGGAGAAGCGCATCGCGGCCGTCTATCGGGGCGCTGGGCCTCGCGACATTCAGGTCCGCAAGTGGGGCAGCTTCGATCATCATCTCGAGGAGCTAGCCGTTGCTAGAGGCGCCCATGTCACACGGGGCCGGGTGACCGAGATCTCCATCGACAACGGTCGCCCCTGCCTCGCCGTGAAGGGTGGTGAGCCCCAGAGCTACGACCTCCTGGTGGCTGCCGTTGGGGTGAACTCCCCTGCGCTCAAGCTCTTCAAGGAGCTCGATTTCGGCTACGAACCTCCCCAGACAACCAAGACCTTCATCAGGGAGTACTTCTTTGGAGAAGAGGTCATCGCAGAGACGCTGGGCGATTCCATGCACGTCTTTCTCCTCAACATCCCGCGGCTGGAGTTCGCCGCCATCATCCCGAAGGGCGATTACGTCAGCGTCTGCCTCCTGGGAGACGCCATCGACAAGGAACTCATCGACGCCTTTCTCAACTCGGACGAGGTCCGAGATTGCATGCCCGACGACTGGGTCCCCGAGCCCCGCTCTTGCCAATGCTCACCAAAGATCGCTGTCAAGGGAGCGCTCCAGCCCTACGGAGATCGCATCGTCTTCGTCGGCGACTGCGGCGTCACGCGCCTCTACAAAGATGGCATCGGTGCGGCCTACAAGACGGCCAAGGCCTGTGCTACAACAGCCGTGTTCGAGGGCATCTCAGAGGAGGCTTTTCGGCGCCACTATGCACCCATTCTCAAGACCATCCTGCGCGACAACGCCATCGGGAAGGTGACCTTCAGCGGCACCAAGCTGATTCAAATGATGCCCTTCGCACGTCGGGCGATGCTCAGAATGACCCAGAAGGAGCAGAGCATCCCAGGGCGTCACAAGGACATCAGTCAGGTCCTGTGGGACATGTTCACGGGTAGCGCAGCGTACTTGGAGATCTTCACACGAGCCATCCATCCCAGGTTGCTGGGCCGACTGTCCTGGGAGCTGTTGGCTGCGGTAGTCCCCGGCAAAAGGAGCCATCCATGAGAAAGCAGTCGATCGAAAAGGGAGCCCTCGGCAAGGTCTACCAAGACGGCGAGATCATCACCCGACAGGGCGACGTAGGAAAGGTCATGTACGTCATCCAGAAGGGGAAGGTGGACATCCTAGTCGAGAGAGACGGCCACGAGACCCTCTTGAGAGTCGCCGAGGAGGGCGAGTTCCTGGGTGAGATGGCAATCTTCGACCACGAGGTGCGCTCCGCAACCCTCAGGGCCCAGGGTGAGGTCAAGGTCCTGACCATAGATAAGAAGAACTTTCTCAAGAGAATTCACGTAGATCCCTCACTTGCCTTTAAAATCGTCCAAACCATGTCGCAGCGAGTCCGCGAGCTCGGTGACGAAGTGGCTCGATTAAGGGGCTAGGCCCGAACGGAACAGAGAGTCGGCGGTGAGTGAGGCAATCAAAGTAGAAAGCTACATCGAACCGGCACCCACCCAGCACCCTGCCAAACGGTTGGTGCAGGTGGGTGGTCTCGATGACGGTGCGAGCTACCCTTTCTTCGATCGAATCGAGATTGGGCGCTACCGTCCGGGCCGCGAGGCCGCCGGCCACCTGCTGCTCATCGACCCGACGGTCTCCTCGCGGCATTGCATCCTGACCCAGGATCCGGACGGCCGTTGCCACGCCCGGGATGTGAGCCGCAACGGAACTCGGATGGACGGTCGGCGACTGTCTCCCAATCTCCAGACCGAGATTCATGTCGGCCAGACCCTGTCCATCGGTAGGCAATTGACGTTTCGTCTCGAAGGAGACCAACCCAGCGACACCGAAGTCCCGACATCCGAGTTCTCCAAGCTCACAATGAAGGTGGAAGAGGTGAAGAGACTCACGGTGCTCGTCGGGGACATCCGCGACTACACGGTACTGGTGCAGCAGGCCACCACTTCAGCCCTTCAGGAGTCGGTGAGCCGACTCTTCGAGCGTCTCGAGAAAGAGATCATCTCTCTCGGAGGCACGATCAAAGAATTCCAGGGAGATGCGGTCTTCGCTTTCTGGGAGGAGGAGACCTCGGAGAATCACGCCGCCAGCGCCTGCGAGGCGGCCCTGAAGCTCGACCGACTCGCCAAGGAACTGGCCGAGGTTCCTGGCCTCTGGCAGATCGACAGCTTCCCACTGCATGTGGACTGGGCTCTTGCCACCGGCACCGTGGTGATGTCCGGCCACGGCGAGACCGGCGCGATGGGGCTCTCCATGATCGGTGAGCCCGTGGTACTCGCCTTCCGCATCGAGAAATTCGCCAACGAGAAGACTGGTTCGATCATCGCTTGCGAGTCGACGCAGAAGATGGCCTCCAAGGACTTCAAATTCCATGACCTCGGAGAGCGCGAGGTCAAGGGATTCGACGAGCCGCGGCGTCTCTATGCGCTGTCCAGAAAGCGTCGAAGAATTCTAGGGCGCTGAGCTCCGGCCCTGCCCAAACATGGGAAACTCAATTCCAGCCGGCAGTACCGCACCGGCGATCTTCGTAACCGGCGCCTCCGGCTACATCGGGGGGAGACTGGTTCCACGTCTGCTGGAACGGGGCTATCGAGTCCGATGCCTGGCGAGAAGCCCGAAGAAGCTCGAATCGAGAAGCTGGGCTACTGAGCCGACGGTCGAGATCGTTGCCGGAGATGTCAGCGACACCGCGCTCCTAACCGAGCAGATGCAGGGTTGCAGCGCGGCGTACTACCTGGTGCACTCCATGCTGGCGGCGGGGCCCGCCTACGCCTCGAAAGACGCCGAGCTGGCCAGAGCCTTCTCCACCGCAGCAGCCAACGCGGGATGCGAACGCATCCTCTACCTTGGCGGCCTCGGCGAGACCGGTGAGGGCCTGAGCGAACACCTCTCCTCACGGCGGGAAACGGAAGAGCTGTTAGCTTCTGGACCCGTTCCCGTCACTGTTTTGAGGGCGGCCATGATCATCGGGGCGGGGTCCGCCTCGTTCGAGATTCTGCGCTACCTGGTCGAGAGACTGCCCGTCATGGTGACACCTCGGTGGGTGCAGACGGAATGCCAGCCCATCGCGGTGCGCAATGTCATCGAATACCTCCTCGACGCGCTGGTCATGGAGGAGACCATCGGCCAAACTCTCGACATCGGCGGGCCCGACATACTCTCGTACCGCGACATGATGAGAATCATGGCCGAGGCTTTGGGTCTGCGGCACCGCTTCGTCATTCCAGTGCTGGTCCTGACGCCGCGGCTGAGCTCTCTCTGGATCCAGCTCGTAACACCGTTGAGTCGACACATCGCCCGACCCCTGGCCGAAGGCCTCCGCAACCGTGTCGTGTGCCGCAACAACACAGCTCGACAACTCATGCCGCAGGAGCTCCTCAGTGTGCGAGAAGCCATCGACGAGGCACTGGGCAACGTCGAGCGCGGCGACGTCGAAACCTCCTGGACCGATGCGGGTGCCATTCCCGGTGATCCGGACTGGGCCGGTGGCACGACCTATGTGCACAAGGAAGAGACTCAGGTTGCCGCTACGGCCTCGGAGGTATTCCGCGCCATTTGCCGTATCGGTGGTAGCAACGGCTGGTACTCCTCGCAGATCCTCTGGCGGATACGGGGCGGTATCGACCGCCTGCTCGGCGGGCCCGGACTGCGTAGAGGGCGGCGCCATGCAGAGGAGATCCGTCATGGAGACGCCCTCGACTTCTGGCGCGTCGCAGGCCTCGAAAGAGACCGCTGGCTCAGCCTTCGAGCCGAAATGGTGGTCCCTGGAGAGGCTCTATTGGAGTTTCGGATCGAACCGGTCCCTGGGCTCGTGGGACGGTCCCAACTCCAACAGATCGCTCGCTTCAAGCCAAAGGGCCTGCTGGGAATCCTCTATTGGTATTCCGTCCTGCCCTTCCACGGCTTCATCTTCCGCAGCATGATCAACGGAATCCGACGCACTGCGGAACAGATCGATTTGGAGCGCTGGGTCGACGCACCGACGCCGCCTCCCTAGATTTGGCCTACAATAGCCCCAGTCGAAACTAGGGCAGGAGGAATCGGTGGACGAAAAGACGATCCAGATCTTCGAGCAGAGCCTGCGCCGGTGTGACAGCAACCCGGCGTTCTTGGACATCTTCTACGAACGCTTCCTGGACTCGTCACCGAAGATCAAGGAGCGCTTCGCCAACACCGACTTCCATCGTCAAAAGCGACTGCTGAGGGCCTCCTTCTACCTCATCCTCCTGGCCTCGGAAGATCCTGTGGATGGCCCCGAGAGATACCTCGGCCACCTGGCGGCACGGCACAGCGCCAAGGACCTCGATGTCGGGGCCGAGCTCTACGACCTGTGGCTCGACAGCCTGCTGGAATCGGTCAAGCGGTGCGATCCCGCGTTCAGCACCGAGGTCGAAGAAGCCTGGGAGAAGATGATGGGCATTGGCATCGACTACCTGCTCAGCGGCTACCACCATTCGTAGTCGTCGCTCGACCAAAGCTCGACAAACCTGTGAAGGTCTGTCCCAGTGGTTCGCAAGGGGACGGCGTCGGCAATGTATGGGAGTCCCTTGCGGGCTCCCGCGGGAGGGGGCAAGCCCCTCCCCTACATTCGGGCGGGCCCACAGGACGTAGGGGAACCGCCTCCGACATCAGTCGCCGTCGAAATCGCAGATGGCGCCGGCGGGACAGCTCGATGAGAGGCTGCCACGCCTGGTGAACGAGCCGCCTGCGGATCAGAAAGCTCCACAAGCGATTGCTGCGCTTGTAGAGGTAGCTACCCGCCAGGTAGGACGGGGTGGCCCGCCAGTCGTCCGGTCGCCGCAGCCAAATCGACCGATGCGAGAACAGTTGTCGATAGCAGGTGTCGTAGCCCTCTTGTAGCTGATCGACACTCATTCCCTGAGGTCGGAAGACCACATGCGCCGTGTCGTAGAGATTCCAGTCCCGATGCAAAAGGCGGCCCTCAGCCTCGAGCCTTCGGAACAGCGGAGTACCCGGGTAAGGGGTGAGGATATGAAAGGTGGCGCACTCGAGCCGGTTCTCTTCGATCCACCGGAGGGTGCTGTCGAACACCCGCGGGCCATCGCCATCGAATCCGAAAACGAAGCTGCCGTTCACCTGGATCCCAGAATCGTGCAAGATCCGAACTCGACGGCCATAGTCCCTCGGGTCTGGGGTCCGTTTTCGGGCAGCGGTCAGATTCTCCATCCCCAGCGATTCGAAGCCCACGAAGACGCCTGTGCAACCAGCCAGGGCCATGGCCTGGATCAGGGCGGGATCATCAGTGACATCAATCGTGACGGCGGCACTCCAAATGATCTCGAGCGGTCGAATAGCCTCACATAGACGCAGCAGATAGTCTCGTCGCGAGCCGAGGTTGTTGTCGACAAAAACCACATACGGTTCGCCACAAGCCTGGATCTCCGCGACAATGTCCTCGACGTTTCGCAACTGATACGGCATATGCGTTCCTGCCGTCGCGAGATAACAGAACCCGCACCGGTTGTGGCATCCACGAGTGGCAATCAGGCTGCCGGTAGTTAGAAAAGACCGTCGTGGTATGAGGTCGCGACGCGGCGGCGGATCGGACTGGTAGGGCGACTGATAGCTGCCCTCATAGACCTTCTTCAGCTCTCCGCGCTCCAGGTCTGCGACGATTCGAGGCCAAAGCTGAACCCCTTCTCCGATCGCAACCGCATCAGCATGAGCCAGGGCCTCCTCTGAGCAGCTCTGGATGTGCAGCCCCCCCAGCACCACCTTCGAGCCTCGATCGCGATAGTAGCGAGCAATTTGATAGGCGCGATCGGCAAAGGTCAAATGGACGGTGATTCCGACGAGCTGCGGAATCGGACGACCAGGTGGCGGGCCCTGCAACAGGTTCTCGTCCCAGTAGGTCACCCGCCAATGGGGCGGCGTCGCGGCAGCGATGCTGGTCAGCGCCAGGCTAGGGGTCAGAACGTGCTTGCCGAAACTGCCGCAAGGGTCCTTGGCGTAGAAAGGGTTGACCAGGAGAGCTTGTCGGTGCTCGACGGGTCCAAAGGCCTCGTGCTCCAGCTCCGGAGGTTCGTGCATCCAACTCGGCAGGAATCTCGTCATGGAGGCTTATACTTTACAATATTAAGTACTTTGTCAAGTGTAGTTACTGTGGCCCAAGATCTCCGAGAAGTACGATGAGCTTTGTCGTTGAGAGGACTGGTAACGCCGCGGGAGGGGGCAAGCCTCTCCCCTACACGAAGGGTGATCGTCTGGCTCTACCGGTGAAAAGAGGCTCGTTCGGGTGGTTCGACAGGGGGCGCCGAGTCGAGCGCAGCGCAAGGTCCTTGATAGAGCACAGGAGATGGGGCGCGAAGACGAGACGAGGTGGCGGCCCCCCACTGCAGTCTGAGTAGCTGACGCCGTCCGCCTGCGGACCACCCGGACGGGCCTCTACGAGAAGAGGGTTCAACTGCCCAAGATCCAGGTCCCGAGTCCCAGGTCGGGCGATCAGGAGGGGAGCTATCCGTGGGCTTCCATGCGCTCGACCAAGGCCTGGTAGCGGGCCTCTTCGCGCAGGTTGTCGAGATCGCTGTCCTGCTCCATCCACTCCGGATCCGCCAGACCGGCCTCGTAGGATCGCTCGAGCGCTTCGAGCGCCGGCTTGACTTCCCCGGCAAGTGAGTAGAAACAGGCAATGTTGTACAGCACCAGAGCGTCATCGGTGTCGACTTCCAGTACCCGTGCCGCCCATTCCAAGCTGCGCTCCCGCTCCCCGAGCGTGGCCAGTGCATTGGCCCCATAGAGGAGTGTCTGGACGTCGTCCGGATCGAGCTCCAGCAGCCTCTCAGCGAGTGCCAGCCGGCGCTCGCTAGCCTCTCGAACTTCGTCTTCCCTGCCAAGACTGCGGTAGATCTGAGGCAAGAGCTGCAGAGCCCTGATGTCGTCCGGCGCCACCTCCGTTGCCATCTCGAACATCTCGCCGGCCCGCTTGAGCTCTCCCTGGGCAAATGCGACAGTGCCGTAGTAGTAGTAGGCCTCGAAGAGCTTGGGGTTCAGACTGATTGCCGTCTCGAACTCCTGCCTGGCCTCGTCGTACTTCCTTTGCTGCCCCAGGGCGTACCCTCTGGCGGCGCGTGCCTCTGCCAGGTCGGGATCCATCTCAACCGCCTTGAGGCTTGCCTGGTCCGCCTGCTGCAGGTTCTCATCGGTACTCTCGTAGTTGCGCCAGAACTCCGTGTAGGTGTCGGCCAGGCCGGCATAGGCCGGTGCGTACTCCGGGTCGATCTCGATGGCCTTGATGAACATCTGGCGCGCCGACTCGATGTCATCACGGGTGCGGCGGCGAAAGTAGCCCCGTCCTCGAAGATAGAAGTCGTAGCCGCGAATGTCGGTGCTACGCCCGGCCTGTACGAGCCTATCGCCCCCCGGCGCCAGCGTCAGCTGCAAGGCTTCCCCGATGCTGGTGGCAATCTCATCCTGAATCAGGAAGACGTCCTCGAGCTCCCGGTCGTAGGTCTCGGACCAGAGGTTGAAACCGTCCGCCACCTTGATCAGTTGGGCGCTGATGCGCAATTGATTGCCAGCCTTGCGAACGCCGCCCTCCAGAACGTTGTCGACACCTAAACGCTCGCCGATCTCCTGCACGCTGAGGGTGCTCCCTTTGAGGGCAAATACCGAGCTGCGGGCTGGTATGCGCAGGCCATCGACCTTGGCGAGCGCACCAATCAACTCTTCAGTGAGACCGTCAGCGAAGTACTCGTTGTCGGGGTCTGCGCTCAGGTTCTTGAACGGCAGAATCGCCACCGAAGGCACCTCCGACTGTGCTGCCACCGGTACTGGGGCGGCCCGGTCAGCTACATCACCCGACGTCGCTTCGTCGGTTCCGCCACCACGCCCCACCCACCAGCCGATCAGCAGGATCAATACCGCGGCAGCTGCAAGTCCGATCCAAAGTCCCAAGCCCGACTTCTTCCGCAGCTCACCCAGCGGCGGCTCGGCTGGCGAGATACCGCTGCCTGTCGTGACCGTACCCGAATCGACCTCACGGCGCAGGCTCTTGAGCTCGTTCCTCACATCCTTGGCTGATTGGTAGCGCGCCTCGGGATCCTTCTCCAGACAGTGCTGGACGATTCGTGCCAGGTGTCGCGGCAGCCCTGGATTGATGTCCGTCACCGAGCTCGGGGTATCGCGCAAAATGCTCGAGACCAAACCGGCAGAATTGTCGCTGTCGAAGGGACGGCGTCCTGTAGCCAGTTCGTAAAGTAGGACCCCGAGCGAGAAGATGTCGGTTCGGTGGTCCATAGCCCGACCTTCGATTTGCTCGGGCGACATGTACGGGGCTGTGCCCATCACCATCCCTTCGCCGGTCAGGGTGGCGATACGGGTCGGAATCTGAGTCAGATCCCCTTCGGCTCCTTCAGGGGCGTCGTCCTGGGTCAGTTTGGCCAGCCCGAAGTCCAAAACCTTCACGCGGCCTTCCTTGTTCACCATGATATTGGCCGGCTTGAGATCCCGGTGGACGATGCCTCGCTCATGGGCCGTCGCCAACGCGTCGGCCAGGGGTACCGCAATGTCGAACACCTTCGACAGCGGCATCCCTGTGGGCGGCAGCATCTGATCCAGGCTCTCCCCATCGACGTGCTCCATGGTGAGGAACTGGGTTCCAGCGCTCTCTTCGATGCTGTAAATGGTGACGATGTTGGGGTGATTCAGTGCGGCTACGGCCTTCGCTTCACGGCGAAACCGTTCCAAGCGCTCCGGGTCCCCGGCCATCTCGGCCGGCAGCATCTTGAGCGCTACCTTACGGTCGAGGTCCGTGTCCTCGGCCAGATAGACCACTCCCATTCCACCAACCCCGAGCTGGTCCACAATCTTGTAGCGAGCGAGGGTCTCCCCGATCATACCCGTGACCTCCAACCGCGATCCGCGACTCAATCAGCGTTTCACTTCAAAGCAGCGAGGCTCATTGTAGCCGATTGGCCCGAAGCCTCGGATATAGTTCCTGGCGTCGCAATCGGAGATCCCATCTGTCGCTCGTCTGGAGGGTTCCACAGCCATGCTTGCCTTGAAATGCCTGCGCTTTCCGGCAGTCCTCTTGCTTCTCGCCCAGCTGATTGGAGCCAGCGATTCCGACGCTGGAACCAAGCCCCTCACCTGGGTCGATCTGATGCAGTTTCGACAGATCGAGGGTGCGGTGCTGTCAAAGCAAGGAACCTGGGTCGCCTACTCGTTGAAGCCGGACCGCGGTGACGGCGAGGTTGTCGTCAGGTCGACAGTCGGAGAGGCTGTGTACCACATCGAGCTCGGCTCGGATCCTGCGATTTCGGGTGACGAGCATTGGGTTGCGGCGGCGATTCAACCGAGCCTCGAGGCACGACTCGAGGCAGAGGAGGAGAGCGACGAGGACGGGCCCAAGACAGGCCTGGCGATTCTCGATCTCACTGACGGCAGCGAGGAGCGGCTCGAAAGAGTCGAGAGCTTCGCCTTCTCCGAGGACGGCCACTTCCTGGCCTACAAACTCTTCGAGGAGGAGGAAGGCGAGAGCGAGGACGAGCCCACGGATGGCACCCCGACCGGTCACGAAGAAGTCGCGGCCGAAGGGGAATCAGAACCTGTGACCGTGGCCAGCGAGCAGGCCGAGAAGGAAGACGAGACCGAAGAGGACAAGAAGAAGCTCGGTACGACGCTTCGTTTGCGAGACCTGACGAACGGCGAAGAGCTGGAGCTGCCCCACGTCACCGAGTATTCGTTCGACGAGCCCTCCACCGTTCTCGCCTACGCGGTGTCGGCCCCAGCCGATGAAGAGCAAGACCGAACCGATGGCGTCTATCTGCGGCGTCTCGACCAGCAAGGCCTGCCGGAAGAGACCCTGACGCAGCAAGTCCGAGCACGCTACGCCCACCTGACCCGGACCAAAGACCGCAGTCGCTTGGCCTTCGTAGAGGCACCGCTCGACGACGAGGCAGAGCCTGGCGACGGCACTCTCTGGATCTGGGACGATAGCGGCGCCCGTGCAGTAGCCTCCGAAGCCGACGCACCCGAAGGCTGGACGTTGCCCGCCGTCCAAGAGCTCGCCTGGAGCCGCGACGGCCAGCGCCTCTTCTTCGGCTTCAAGCCTGTCGATCCCGATGAGGAACAGGAAGCGGTCGAAGGTGAAGAGGAAGAAGACGAGGCGTTCGAGCCCTATGACGTCGAGAGTATCGTTGAAGACAGGGGCGTCGATGTCTGGCATTGGAATGACCCCCTCATCATCCCCAATCAGAAGGAGAGGTGGGAGGACGAGGAGAAGGACCGCACCTATCGGGCTGTGTACCACCTGGACAAGGGTTCGATCGTGCCCCTGGCCGACCTCGAGGCGCGCATCGTCGAACAGAACGACAATCCCGTTGTCGCTCTAGCATTGGCCGATGTGCCCTATCTCAGGGAGCGCACCTGGGAAGGCGCCTTCGTCGACCTCTACACGGTGAGCCTCACCAACGGTGAGCGCACGCTGGTCGCCAAGCGCTTGGAGGAAGACTGGAAGCCGAACTGGACCCTGTCACCCGGCGGCCGCTTTGTTCTTTACTACGACGAGGGGAACTACCACCTCTTCGACGTTGCTTCAGGCGCCAGCCACAACGTCACGGCGGACCTCGACGCTCCCTTCGCCGACGAAGATCACGACTATCCCAGCGCCCCACCGGGATACGGCTTCAGCGAATGGCTGGCCGACGACAGCGCGATCTTCGTCTACGACAAGTACGACATCTGGCAGGTCCCGACAGACGGCAGCGAGCCGTTCAGCCTGACTGGCGGCTCGGGGCGCCGGCAGGAGACGACGTTCAGAGTCGTCGATGTGGATCCCGAGGAGGATGTCATCGAGCCGGACTCCCATTTGCTCGTCGAGGGCTATCACCAGAAGCAGAAGCACGACGCCCTCTACACCTCCCAGCCTGGTCAGAGCGGCGCTACCAAGCTCCTCGGCACCGGCGAGCATCTCGTGGAATTCATCGCCAAAGCGGAGGATACAAGCAGGGTCCTCTTCACCCGCGAGCGCTACGACGAGTTCCCCGACCTCCGGACAACCACTCCGGACCTCTCGGCGGGAAGCTTCGGTGAGCCCCAGATGCTGAGCGATGCCAATCCCCAGATCGCGGATTTCGCCTGGGGTGAGGCCGAGCTCGTGGAATGGGAGAGTCTCGATGGCGACCCGCTGCAGGGTGTCTTGATCAAGCCGGGAAACTACGACCCGGAAAAGCGATACCCCGTGCTGATCTACTACTACCGCTTCTTCTCACAGCGGCTCAACGAGTTCAACGAGCCGGTCATCAACCACCGGCCCAGCTTTCCGATGTACGCCTCGAACGGCTACGCGGTCTTTCTGCCCGACATCCGCTTCGAGATCGGCCGGCCGGGATCCTCCGCCACGAGATGCCTGGTTCCCGGAGTCGAGAAACTCGTCGAGATGGGCGTGGCCGACCCCGAGGCCATCGGCCTGCACGGCCATTCCTGGAGCGGCTATCAGACCGCTTTTGTCGTCACCGAGACCGATGTCTTCAAAGCGGCCGTCGCCGGCGCGCCGGTCTCGAACATGACGAGCGCCTACAGCGGCATCCGCTGGGGTTCAGGGCTGGCCCGACAGTTCCAGTACGAGCAGTCGCAGAGTCGTATCGGCGCCAGCCTCTGGGGGGCTCGGGACCTCTACATCGAGAACTCACCGGTCTTTTTCGCTGACCAGATCGAGACGCCGCTGTTGATCCAGTTTGGAGACCAGGACGAAGCGGTACCCTGGTACCAGGGAATCGAGCTCTATCTGGCCTGCCGGCGCCTGGACAAGGACTGCATCTTCCTCCAGTACCGAGATGAGCCCCACCACTTGAAGAAGTACCCGAACAAGGTGGACTACTCGATCAAGATGATGCAGTTCTTCGATCACCACCTGAAGGGAACACCAGCCCCCGCCTGGATGACCGACGGAGTACCGTACAAGGGCGAGTAGCGCCGGGTTGGGATTGAAGTGTCCGGGCGTACCTCCCGGCCAGTCTTTGAGGGCTTGGGTCCTGGGTCCTGAACAGATGACCCTCTGCTCGTGGGGGCCCGCCTGGGTGGTCCGCAGGCGGACGGCGTCGGCTACTCAGACTGCAACGGGGGGCCGCCACCTCGTCTCGTCATCGCGCCCCAACTTCCGAGCCACTATCAAGGTCCTTGCGCTGCGCTCGACTCGGCGCCCCCTGTCGAACCACCCAGACGGACCTCTTAGCACCGGAGTGGGCAGCAGGACCCAGGGGCGCAAGGGCCTAGCGTTGGCCCGATGTTCGGACAGTCGTGCAGGGTTCGGCGTGGAGACCTCCAGGGGGTTGGTTACTGTGGAAGGGAGGATAGCCCCCTGGGGGCCCCACGTCGGACCCTGCAGAGACCTAAAATCATCTGAGTTGGGCCCAGGACCCAGGCCCCAAGTCCCAGGACGTTGTCACGGGCCACCCGGACGGACCTCCACTCGAAAGCGGTCACGACACTTGCCAGAAGGACACGACCGGCCCGAGGGCCGGCCGTATCACAAACTCAGGACCCAGGAGCCAAGCCCCAGGACTTCGAGCCTCTACTCCCCACCCAATCCTCGCCGCTCGATCAGCGGCTCGACCGAGGGTTCGGCACCGCGGAAGCGGACGTACATCTCCATCGGGTTCTCGGACCCACCCGGCTCCAGGATGTTCTCGCGATAGGACTGAGCCACTTCCTGGTTGAAGAGCCCCTTTTCCTTGAAGAGCTCGAAGGCGTCGGCATCCAGGACCTCGGCCCAGACATAGCCGTAGTATCCAGCCGCATACCCTCCAGCGAAGATGTGGCTGAAGTACGGCGTGCGATATCGGAAGACGACCTCGGGGATCATCCCGAGCCGCTCAGCGACCGCCGCCTCGAACTCCATCGCGTCCTTCTCGACCGGCTCCGTGAGGGTGTGCCAGTCCATGTCCAACAGCGAGGCCGCGACGTACTCGCTGGTAGTGAAGCCCTGGTTGAATTGGCCGGATGTTTGGAGCTTCTCGATCAGCTCGGCAGGAATGGGCTCACCCGTCTCGTAGTGCAGTGCGTAGGTCGGTAGTACCTCTGGCGCCAGCGCCCAGTTCTCCATCATCTGTGAGCCCAGCTCCACGAAATCCCGGGGCACGTTGGTACCCGACAAGCTGGCGTAGGTGCCGTTCGCGACCATGCCGTGGAAGGCATGCCCGAACTCATGGAACAGCGTCTTGGCCTCGTCGATGCTGAGAAGCGCCGGTTGGCCTTCGGACGGCTTGGAGAAGTTGCAGACATTGACGATGATCGGCCGGACATCCTCGCCGTCTACCTTCCATTGCTCCCGGAAGGTGTTCATCCACGCCCCACCACGCTTGCTTTCGCGTGCAAAGTAGTCGACGTAGTAGAGGGCGAGAGTCGAGCCGTCGGCGTCTTTGACCTCGTAGGCCAGGACATCCGGGTGGTAGACCGGCACGTCGGGACGCGGCTCGAACGTGACTCCGAAGAGCTTGTTGGCAACGTCGAAGGCAGCCTGGCGGACGTTGTCCAGCTCGAAGTAGGGCTTGAGCTGCTCCGAGTCGAAGGCATATTTGTCTGCGCGCACCTTCTCCGAGTAGTACCACCAGTCCCAGGACTCGATCTCGAAGTCGCCACCCTCCTTGTCGGCCATGGCCTGCAGGTCTGCAAGCTCCGTCTTGGCGCGGGCCAGAGCTGGCACCCAAAGCCGATCGAGCAGGCCGTAGACATTGTCCGCGTTCTCGGCCATGTTCTCCTCGAGCACGAAGGCCGCGTGCGTCTCGTAGCCCAGAATCTCGGCCCGCTCGGCCCTCAGGGCCGCTATCTTGGCGGCGATGACTTTGTTGTCGTTGTCGTTGTCGTTGTTGCCCAGATTCAGGTAGGCCGTGTACAGCTTCTCGCGCAGGTCCCGGCGCTCGGAGGACTCCAGAAACGGCGTCCAACTCGTGCGTTGCAGCGTGAAGGCCCACTTACCCGCCTCGCCCTGCGCCTCGGCTGTCGCGGCTGCCGAGTCGATCACCGACTGTGGAAGGCCGGCCAGGTCCGCCTCGTCCTCGATGAGCAGGGCGATGGAGTTCATCTCCTTGAGCACGTTCTCGCCGAACTGGGTCGTCAGCAGCGAGAGCTCCTCGTTGATCTCTCGGAAACGGGCCTTCTTCTCGCCTTCGAGATTGGCGCCACCACGGACGAAGCCCTTGTAGGTCTCATCCAGGAGCTTGGCCTGTTCGGTTGAGAGCTCCAGCTCGTCCATCTGCTCGTATACTGCCTTGACCCGCGCGAAGAGGGCCTCGTTGAGGTTGATGTCGTCCTGATGCTTGGCCAACCGGGGGCCGACCTCTTTGGCGATGGCCTGCATCTCGTCATTCGTGTTGGAGCCGTTCAAGTTGTAGAACACTCCTACTGTCCGGCTCAACGTATCGCCCGAGCGCTCCAGGGCCTCGACGGTGTTCTCGAAAGTGGCCGGCTCTGTGCTCTCGGCGATGGCAAGAACCTCGGCCATATGCTCTTCCATTCCCTGCTCGAAGGCGGGAAGGTAGTGGGCTACTTCGATCGAGTCGAACGGCGGTGCCCCAAGTGGTGTGTCGAATTCCGAGAGAAGTAGGTTCTCTCCAGTGGCCACGGTCTCCTCCGTTGGTTGCTTGGCGCAGGCCCCGGACAGCAGCGCAATCGCCAACAATGGCATGAGTACTTTGGTCATACTTGTCGACCTCCCCGTCGATGTGTCTTTGGATCCGTGCGTTGAATGTTGGACTGAGGGTGAATCTCGAAACCTCGCGAATCTCTTGACGTCCGAGATTCGTCGGCTTTCGACCTTTCTTCCTAACACACATGCCACCGACCCGCGAATACTCCGTGGGTGAGGTGGGCCCTACCCGAATGGGTGGTCTTCGTATCCGTCACTAGCTCCGATGGAGACCTCCTTTCGACTCGTGGGTTGGACTCTGCCAGCCACCGGCGAGACGCTATAGACTGGTCGCATGCCGCTGCCGTCCCTCCAGAGGTACCTCTTCCTCGCGCTCACATCAGGGCTAGGGCTGATGGCGGTGACCGCCGAAGCCGGGAGCGACCTGGGAGACGTGGGCACCGTCCAGAAGTGGGAAAAGCTCGAGGTCGAGCTTCAGGGCCCGACCTCGGTGGGGCTCAGTGACACTTCCAATCCATTTCTGATCGAAGTGACGGCAACGTTTTCTGGTCCCGGAGGCTCGTTTGCCGTGCCAGCCTTCTACTCTGGCGACGGCGCAGGCGGGATGGACGGAGATGTTTGGGTGGCCCGCTTCTCACCCAACGCCGTCGGCAACTGGACGATGTCCACCAGTAGCCTAGATCCGATCCTCGACGGCTACAGTGCCACCTTTCAGGTCGAAGATACGGCCACCTGCGACCCTCGGGAGCCAGGTGAGTTGCCCGATTTCTTCTGTACGGGCCGCCTTCTCTACGCTGTGGACTTCTATCTCCAGTTCGCCGATGGAACCTACTGGCTCAAGGGAGGGGTCGACGACCCCGAGGACTTCCTGGCGCCTGGCGAGAACGCGGGATTCCCCACTAAGGCGGAGGCCATTCAGTACCTTTCGAACGAGCGCCTGAGCTCGCTCTACTTCATGACGGACAACACCGGAGGTGATCGCGACAACGTCTGGCCCTGGGTGGAAAAGCGTGACTCCGAACACTTCGACATCGCCAAGCTCGACGGCTGGGATCTGATTCTCGACGACCTGCAGCAACACGGAATCGTCCTGCACCTCGTCCTGGAGAACGACAGTGGTTGGACCGGATTCAATCGGGATCTCTACTACCGACAGATGGTGGCGCGTTTCGGCCACTACAACGGTCTGATCTGGAACCTTTCGGAGGAGTACAACGAGAACTACACGGCGGACCAGATGAAGGCCTTCGCCCAGTTGCTCAGCGACCTGGACGCCTATGACCACCCCCTGACGGTTCACCACCAGGGATCGACAAGCAGATGGGATCCCTTCTACGGTGATGATCGGTTCGACCTGACCAGCTTCCACACTTCCGGCAACCCTCAGAACGCCGCGGCGATTGCGGCCCGCCAAAAGAGCGAGACCGCGGGCAGACCGATCCCCATTTCCTTCGATGAGACCGGAGACTTCACCGGTACTCAGGACGGGAATCGGCATCTCGTATGGTCGATCTTCCTGGGCGGAGGAATCTACGAAATCCACACCCGCCCCCTGGCCGACTACCGCGATTGGCAGGCCTACTTCCGCGACCTGGTGAGGGCCCGCACCTTCCTGGAGGCCCTGCCCTTCTGGCAGATGGTCCCTTCGAATCAGCTCCTGACCAGCGGTACCGGGTACGTCCTTTCGAAGGCGGGCCACTTCTATGTTTGCTATCTGCCGAGCGGCGGCTCGATCGACCTCGATCTGAGCTCCAACACGAACGTCTTCGAAGCTACCTGGTTCAATCCACGAACCGGTGACTCGACAGAGATCGGCCCCGTGACCGGAGGTGCCATCCTTTCCTTCACCGCTCCCGACACTCTCGATTGGACGCTTCTTCTCGTGAAGGATGGCACTGGCCCGAATGTGGCACCGGTGGCGCTCGACCAGGGCCTGGAGACGGACGCCGACACTGCGCTGCCTTTCGCGCTGTCCTTCGACGATCCCGACGGACCGGGCCCCTACGGCTTCACGGTTGCACAGCAGCCGGCCTTCGGAGGCCTGTCGGAGATCGACTCCCTGGGTGTCGTCACCTACACCCCGGATACCGATTACAACGGCCCGGACGAGTTCCGCTGGACCGTCGGCGACGCAATCGCCACTTCGAATACTGCCACCGCGACAATTCGGGTAGGCAATCAACCCCCTGAAGCCTTCGACAAATCGATGGTTGCGACTGTGAACACCCCGGTGCTCATTCACTTGGTGGCTACCGACTTCGAAGAGGACCCCCTCACCTACTCAGTGGTCGATCCACCTGTGTCCGGCAGCCTCTCCAGTGATGACGGCGACTACGCCCTGATCTACACGCCGCTCCCCGGCTTCGAAGGCGACGACACCTTCACCTACCGGGCCCAGGATCAGCTGTCCGAGAGCAACGAGGCCACTGTCCGCATCAGCGTTCGACCGCCAGAGCTCTTCGAGGATGCTTTCGAAACCGGCGACACCTCGGCCTGGAGCCTGATCGTCGAGTAAACTGCGCGCTCAGAGTGTTGGATCGCTCGAATCACCCGCGCAGAAAGACGAGAAGACTCACGGATGAAGACCCTACTGATTGCAGGACTCCTTCTATTCCTCGCCGTCCTGATCGGTTATGTAGCCTGGCCGTCCATCATCAACTGGATGCTGCCGGCCGACAGCCGGCCGGCGCCCATCGATTTCCCCGTCGAGCCGGTCAGTGAAGAGGAGTTCGAAGAGATCGCCCAGTTCCTGACCGGCAGCTTCCCTGAGAGGTTCGATCACGTCGATCGATTTCGCAAAGCAGGTATCCGGGCTTACGAAGGGCCGAAAACTTGTCTCCAGTGCCACGAGTATGCGCAGATCGAGGACGCCGAAACGGGAGAGATCAAGAACGTCGACCTGATGCAGAACCTGCTGGAGTCCTCGCACTACCGGTTCTTCACGACGCGTCACCCGAACGTCTACGGCTTCAACGGCGAGCTGGCCGACAACTTTCCGATGGGCAAGATCGATCGGCCCTGTCCCAAGCCGGGCTCCTTCGCGTTCACCGCCTGGGCCGAGGTCGTGGAACTGGAAGACGGTACGACTCTCTCAGAGGGTTGCGGCCAGTGCCACATCGGTGGTCAGTATCAGGCGCCGTTGGGCGAGATCATGCCGGCCTATCGGACAACCCAAGCCGAAAAAGCGGCCATCGACTGCCTGATCTGTCACGCTGCCGCCTACGACATGAACAAGAAACAGGTCGTGGTGGGTGCGGACGGGCGGGGCCGGTGGGACCAGGACCGCTCCATGCGGGCAGCGCTGTCGATCGTCACTCCGACAGCCAAGACCTGCCTGCGCTGCCATCAGCACAATTTCGGTGGCGACATCTACATCGACGAACTGGACTCGCTCTTCATGCAGAGTCAGTGGAATCTGGGCGACACCCAGCCGAGAATCGCCCATCCAGGCTCGAAGCGGGGCACACCCTACTCCCCCACCTGGGACGTGCACGCGGCGCAGAACATGGCCTGCATCGAGTGTCATACCACCCAGGGGCATCTCATCGCCAAAGGCACGCACACGACGACGATGATGGCGAACGATCTGCCCGACGTCGAAGTGCGGTGTGAGAAGTGCCATTCGGCCGAGCCCCACCGGGACGACCCAGAGCTTGCCGACTTCTACAATACTCATACCCGGCGGATCGCTTGTGTCACCTGCCATATCCCCACGTTGCAGGCCGACAATGCCACCATGCGCGACTTCGACAGCCCCCTGTTCGAGGAGCACCCCGGAATCTACGTCTACGAGGATCTGGAGAAGGAAGTCGACGCCAAGCGCGGCATCGTGTTCAAGTGGTGGAATGGCGACGGAACGTTTCTCGGCAATCCGATCGGCGACCATCCCAACGGTAAAGACCTCTACAGCTTCTACAAACCCGAGCATGTCTGGCCCGAGTATCAGGACTTCGACTACGAAGGTTGGTACGAGAGCGTCATGCGACCGATCGCCAAGCAGAAGCCCTCGAAGCTCTACGCCATGAAGCGTTTCAACGGCAAACAGCACATCGACCTGGCCAACATCTCTCCCTTCGGTGGCATGTACGTGCCCTACAACTTGCCGACCTACTACACCACCGGCGACCCCGAACAGGCGGCGGCGAAGGAGATGGAAAAGAGCATGATGGCGATGATGTACGGCAAGCTGTTCAAGTTCTATCTGATGGACGAGTTCATGTCCTTCATGGGCGCCGAAGGCTGGGATGCCGGTTCCTACGAGGACGTCAAAGCCATGAAGAACGTCGAGGCTCGCTGGATTCCCATGGACGCATCCATGGAGATCAGCCATGCGATCCGCCGCGAAGGCTCACTCACCTGCGTCGACTGTCACAGCCCCGAAGGCGTGCTCGACTGGCAAGAGTTGGGCTACACCGAGGCCGACATCGAGATGTACCAGCAGAATCCACTGGAATGAGGTTGAGGCGGTCGGGCGTACCTTCCGACCGATTCGTGGAGGCTTGGGGTTGAACCAGCCGTCGTGCCTCCGGCTGGCCTTTGAGGGCTTGGGACGTGGGCCCTGGGTTGATGTGCTACGATTCGCCACCAAATCGAACGAGGAGAGAACAGAATGACTTCGATCAGGACTACTGCCCTTTGGATAATCGCCCTCGCGGCGGCTACCAGTCTCTATGCCCAGGATCCGGTTTCCCATCTGCAGGATCTCAAGGGAGCCCGCGGTAGAGACGGGGAATACCAGATGCAGCAGCGCGGCTACACCCACGTACGGACGGAGAAGGACGATTTCAGCTCCTACTCGTTCTGGAAGGACAACCGGTCGGGCCATTGTGTCAAGGTGCGCACCACGAATGGCCTATACGCCTCCATCGAGTACGCACCTGATGCCGACTGTGGGGAAGACAATGGCGGAGAGCCAATCGGTGTCGCAACGGAAGACAGGTTCGACACCCTCTGTGGCTGGACCGGAACCGGGGACGGGAAGATGCACCGATTTCGATGTGAGCTCATCGAGCAAACCCTGACCAACGGCAACAAGATCACCATTCTCGAGTTCCCCGACATGGAGATGAAGCTTCGCTGGCACCCCCAGAGGGTCGGCGTCGAGCGCAAGGGCATGGAAACGGTCCAGGCCAAGTTCAGCACCGCCAACGGCTCGCATGAGATCTTCGTGGACGGGATGACCTACTTCTACGCTTACGACAAAGAGGAAGCCGCGCGACGGCTTCAGAAGTTCAACAAGTAGCAGATCTACGCATGTGGCGGCTTACTCTGCTCGACTCGGTGAGCCGCCGCCTGCGAGATTGCCTTCCAGGAAGAGGCGGACTGCCGGGTTGCATGACCCCGGGTCGAGCGGTTCGTCGGGAATCCACTGCAGCGCTTCGTGAAGGTGTTCGAGTGACTCTCCGGACTGGGACTGTGGCTGAGGCGGGAACCTCGCAAAGTACTTCTTGGCCAGAAGCAGGCTCTGCCGCTGGCTCTCCCCTAGTTCCACCCACTCGCGGCCCTGTGGCAGGGTGGTCGCTGCCGTGCCAACCCTTGTCTCCAAGAGATGAATGGCCTTGCCCGACTCACCGGCTCGGATAAAGGCCAGCGCAGTCACCTCATGATCGAGGGAGCCTGTGACCTCGGCTTCTTGAACCTCGAGCATCCAGCCGAACTTCCGCAGACTGCCAGTCAGCCAGCCGGCGTAGAAACAGGCCGCCGCCAGCAGACCTAGGGCAACAACAAGAACGAGCCGTTTCCAACGCAATTCCGCCACCTCCCAATCGAGAACCTGGCCCGAGTATAGGCCAGGAGGAAACGACAGCCCGGTGGGTCGCCCCTGAACCGTCACCACCCGAAGGGGTGGTGTGTCACCACTGCGCTGTTGTTAGCGTGACGATCGTGGCTCTCTTGCCGATGTCTGCGAGATCTCTCCGAGACGCGAGGCGCTGCCAGTGGGTCCTTCTAGCTTGCGCTCTCATTCCCCTGCTGCTGGCGAACAGTACTCTTGCCGGCGCCGGAATCGACGCTGTCAAGGACGAGATTCAAGAGATCGATGAACTTCTTCTCGCTCATGATTGGAAGAAGGCAGACAAGAGGGTTCGACGTCTCCAAAGGAAGCTGTTCACAACCGTTGTCGGCCAAGGTGAAGGCCTGATTGGCATGTTGGCCTCCTTTGATGCTATTGCTCGCGCAGGCCTCGGCAACGAGCATGAAGCGCTGTTCATGTGGGAGGTTTCTCAGCAGCTCTTCCCGGAGGTCGCGAATTTGGACCTTGACCGATACGGATCATCTGTCGCAGCGGCGTTGCGCAGGGACAGTCTCGCGCTCGCCTATCCTCTGCCCGATCCCATCACTATCGTCGAAGACCAAGGGGAGGTTCTGTCTCCTGCCGAAATCTTCGCAATGGACCACTCCGACGAGAAATATGTGCCTCCGAAGAGGGTCCATAACCCTAGGCCCAACCTACCCTCCGCCAGACTGAGTCAAAACGATTCTCGGGTCATCGTCGAGTGCACAGTTGCTCTAGATGGTCGACTCTATCGACCGAAAGTGCTGGGCGCGGCTGGTGACATCACCATGGTGTACCGCACCTTGGAAGCCCTTGCCAGTTGGAGGTTCAAGCCGGCAACCCTTGACGGGCGACCGGTGCCGACGGTACTCCAGATGGACCTCAAATCCGGGGCCAACTAGTGGGATGTCACATCCTCTTCTAGGGTCAGCCACGGCAGCTCTGAGGCCTCAGCCGACATACCGGTGCCAGAGGTTCGTTCGGGTGACTCGACAGGGGGCGCCGAGTCGAGCGCAGCGCCAGGTCCTTGATAGGTCGCAGGAGATGGGGCGCGATGACGAGACGAGGTGGCGGCCCCCCATTGCAGTCTGAGTAGCCGCCACCGTCCGCCTGCGAGCCACCCGAACGGACCTCCCACTAGTTTCATCGGTCGTGGAAGAACAGGCGAGCAGGAGGGGGACCCCTTAAGCCCCTACGCCCCTAAGCCCCTACGCCCTCAGGTCGCAAGCACCGCGCGACCTACAGACCCGGTACTCCACGCCCCGGTGTCCAGGGCACTCCCGCTGCCTCGAGCTTCTGCTCGAAGGCTGGGAGATCGACGTCCACGAGCTGCGCCAGACCAGCGCTGACCTCCGCCAGTTCCTCCTGAGCGATATCGAGGGTCTTGCGATGGTCGGCCGTCGGGCCGTAGGTGGACATCATGGTGCCGATGGAAGCCGCTGAGAGTCGTCGCTCGATGGTGTGCGGAACCGGCTCACCGAGTTGGTCCTGAACCTCGTTACCGACAGCCAGCGCCCTCAGATCGAACAACCTCTGCTCCAACGCCCTGACCTCGTCGTCGAGCGAGGCGTCGCTCACCGTGGATTGCATCAAGGCGTGCTTGATGAGCTTGAGCTGCTCACCCGTGGCTTCGAAGATCTCGGCCACACCCTGCGCCTGCCTCTTGGTCTCGGCCAGCTCGCGCGAGAAGGCCACCGCTGCCTCGGGCGACGACCCTGGCAGTGTGCCCTTCTTCATCTGCTTCACCTCGAAGCTCTGCGGTTCGCCGAGAGGCGTGACCTCCCCCGCTAAGCGCTGGGCCAGGGTCACGGTGTAGGTACCAGGTACAGACAGAGGACCGAAGCTGGGCATCCAGCTTTCGCCCGGCTCCAGGCTGGTGATCGCGTCGGTTTTGGGATAGTGCAGATCCCAGGCCACCCGATGGAAGCCAGCTCCGCTCGGACCTGTCACCCGTCGCACCACATTGCCACTCGAGTCCCGGACGATCAGCACGATTGCCGGGTCTTCTTCTCTAGCTTCCTCTTGAAGCGCGTCCCAGCCGGGATAGAGAGTGTCGCCACCCTCCTTGGCAGTTTCCTTCTCCGCCTCCTGCCGGATTGCTTTCTGGGTCTGCAGCCCGTCCTTGAGGTAGTAGGTGAATACCGCACCGAACGGCGGATTGGGAGCCGTAAAAAAGGCCGTTCCCTGATTCGCCTTTTCTCCACCCCCCAGGGGCCGCCGCTGGATGTACCACCAAGTGTCACGAACGGGGAACAGTGTCGCCGGCTCCTCCAGCAACTGCTCGGTCACGGAGCGCAGCGGTGAGTAGTCGTCCAGAATCCAGAAGCTGCGACCGAACGAAGCGCCGACCAGATCGTTCTCCCGCTTCTGGATCACCAGATCGCGGAAGGGAATCGTCGGGGCGTTGCCGGACAGCTGGATCCACTGGCTCCCACCGTCGATGGTGAAGAAGATGCCAAACTCGGTGCCGGCGAAGAACAGGTCGGCCTTCTCATGATCCTGCACGATGCGCCAGACCAGGTGCCTATCCGGCAGATCGCCGGCCATCGACCTCCAGGTCCGACCTCGATCCGTGCTCTTGACGAGATAAGGGGCGAAATCGCCCGTCTTGTCGTTAGAAAAGGCAGCGTAGACCGTGTCTACATCGTAGAGGTCGGCCTTGACGTCGTTCACGAAGCTGCCATCCGGAATGCCGGGCACACCGACCCGCCGCCAATTGGCGCCGCCATCGTCGGTCACTTGAATCAGGCCGTCATCGGTGCCGGCATAGATCAGTCCTTCCTGGAGAGGCGATTCTGCTAGCGATGTCACATTGCCGAAGTTGGACATGGCCCACAGATCCCAGATGGCATCCACCGACCAGACGCGTCCCATCATGGGCATGGTGATCCGATCTTGACCGAGGGACAGGTCGCCGCTGATGGGCTGCCAGCTGTCACCGCGATCGTCGCTGCGCCATACCCGCTGACTGGCGAAGTAGAGCCGTGCCGGATCGTGGGGACTGATCAGGATCGGGCTGTCCCAGTTCCAGCGCTCGGCTGGCTCACCCTTGCCCGGCTGCGGCTGGATGTAGACGATTTCGCCGGTCTTGCGATCGTAGCGAACCAGATTGGCCTGTTGCCACTGAGCGTAGACGATATCGGGGTTCGTCGGATCGACGGCGGACTGATGGCCGTCGCCAAACAACGTGATGAACCAGTCACTGTTACGGATGCCGTGAATATTGTCCGTGCGCGATGGCCCACCCTGGGAGTTGTTGTCCTGGGTGCCACCGTAGACGTTGTAGAAGGGCTCGTCGTAGTCGACCGCCACTTTGTAGAACTGTGTGATCGGCAGATTGGCGATGAACTTCCAGTTCTGGCCGTGATCCCAGGATTCGTAGAGCCCCCCATCGCTGCCGACCAGCACGTACTCGCTATCCGTGGGATGGAAATTGATGGAGTGGTTGTCGCCGTGCTTGTCCTTCTCCCCGAGCGGCACGAAGGTCTTGCCGCCGTCGTAGGTCACGTGCATGTCCGGATCCATCTGGTAGACACGATCGAAGTAGTGCGGACTGGCGAAGATCTCCTGGTAATAGTGGGGACCGGTACCACCCGACAGATAGTCGCTTCGTTTCTCCCAGCTCTCCCCACCATCTTCGGAGCGATAGAACCCACCTTTGCGCCAGGCCAGCTCGATGGTGGCGTAAACGACATTGGGTTTCTGGGGCGAGATTGCGAGGCCGATCTTGCCCATGTCCTCTTTGGGCAGTCCACTCTCCAGCTTGCGCCAGGTCGCGCCGGCATCGGTGGACTTGTGGATGGCGCTCTCTGGGCCTCCATCGATGAGCGCGGCCACGGTGCGGAACCGCTGATGCATGGCGGCGTACAGGACGTCCGGATTGCTCGGATCCATGGCCACTTCGTTGGCACCGGTGTACTCGCCACCGCCGAGGATCTTTTCCCAGTTCTCACCGCCATCGATCGACTTGTAGAGGCCACGATCGCCGCCACCCGACCACAGGGGACCCTGGGATGCGACATAAATGACATTCGAATCACGAGGATCGACGAGGATGGTGCCGATGTGCTCCGACTCCTTCAAACCCATGTTCTTCCAGGTCTGTCCGCCATCGAGGCTCCGATAGACACCGTCTCCATAACCGACATGGCGGCCACCGACGTTCTCTCCAGTACCGACCCACACCGTGTTCGAGTTGTTCGGGTCGAGCCTCAAACAGCCGATCGAATACGACTCCTGGCCATCGAAGATCGACTCCCAGGTCGTACCTGCGTTCTCGGTCTTCCAGACGCCGCCGCTACCTACCGCGACATACCAAATGGAAGGGTCCTCCGGGTTGAGCGCCACGTCGGCGATACGACCCGACATCAGGGCTGGCCCGATGCCTCGTAACTCGAGTCCCGCGAAGGTCCCAGCCTTCAGAACGGAGCCGTTGTCCTCCTCCGCTTCTTGTGCTGCGACGTTGAACGGCAATACCAGCGCGATGGCGACGATGATCCCTAAAAAGCGCTTCATGAGATGAGTTCTCCCCCCGGGAAGTTGGGCTGATGAGAGGTTGATTCCTTTGATTGGAATTGACTTGAAGTGTCGAAACCGTTGCGAGGGCTATGTTATGCCCCACGGGTTGCTTTCTCTACCCCCGGGTCGTTCCGTCGCTCGAACCTGGATCGCGCTGCTCCAAGGAGCTCGATACCTGTGGACTGCTGGTGAGGCTGGCGGATAAAGTACCTTTCATACCTCGATGATCTGCCCACACTGTGCCAGCGAAATAGAGCCTGCCGAAGGCCGATGTCCGGATTGCAGCGCCGCAATCGGCCTGGACACGCTGTTCCGCGAGCGGGAGACCGAGATCCCTACGCCCGATGGCTCTGAGGATAAGACTCAATTTCTCGCTTCAGAGGATCACGAAGAGACCCTGTTCGCAGGCGAGGGTGCGACGGTCATCGAGGCTCCAACCACCGAGGACTCGGGGCCACAAGACGAGACGGATCGCCCTGAAGACGGCACGGTCCTGATGGACGAAGATGCCACACAACTGATGGGCGAGGATGCGACGCTACTCGCAGGCAAGCCCTCCCCTTCCCCACCCAGGGCCAAGCAGGACAACGGGCCCCTCGAGTCGGGCCAGAACTTCGGCAACCGCTATCACATCATCAAGCTCCTGGGGTTGGGCGGCATGGGGGCCGTCTATCAGGCCTGGGACACAGAGCTGGAGATCGTGGTCGCAATCAAGGTCATTCGACCCGAGGCCGCCTCTGACCCCAAGATGGCCGCCGAGCTGGATCAGCGGTTCAAGCGCGAGCTTCTCCTGGCCCGCGAGGTCACCCACAAAAACGTCGTGCGGATTCACGACCTGGGCGAGATGGAGGGCATCAAGTACATCACCATGTCCTTCATCGAGGGCGAGGATCTGTCCTCGATCATCAAACGGGAAGGCAAGCTGCCGATTCCTCAGGCGCTGCAGATCACCCGCGACGTGGTCTCCGGACTGGTCGTCGCGCACGAGGCCGGCGTCGTCCATCGCGACATGAAGCCGGCGAACATCATGATCGCCAAGGCAGACAGCAACGCCTACATCATGGACTTCGGCATCGCTCGCTCGGCGAGTGAGGTGGTCAAGAAAGCGCTTCCTGACGGTGACATCCCGACTCCCACGACAACGACTCCCGTACACGGCCACACGGTGGCTGGGGCCATCGTCGGCACCTTCGAGTACATGGCCCCCGAGCAGTTCCGGGGCGAGGTCGCCGACCAACGGTCCGACCTCTACACCATGGGGCTGATCCTCTACGACATGCTGGCCGGCAAGAGGCGGGCCAAGAGCGGCCACAGTGCGGTTGCCGAGGTACAGAAGCGAACCAAGGAGTCCCCTCCCCCACTGCGAGAGGTCGATCCGGAGATCCCCGAGCCGCTCGAGCAACTCGTTTCGCACTGTCTGGAGACGGACCCGAACGAGCGATTCCAAACCACCAAGGAGCTCGAACAGGCGCTCGACCTTCTCGACGATGACGGCACCCTGAAGCCGGTCAAAAGAACCCTGACCTGGAAACTGATGGCGACGGCAGCCACTATCGTGGTCGCTCTGCTGGCCGGTACCTTCTGGTTTGCCCGAACGCGCGCACCAGAAGAGGCGCCGGAACCCATGTCGATACTCGTTGCCGACTTTCAGAACGAGACAGGAGACCAGGCTTTCGACTCCGCCCTCGAGCAGGCTCTCACCATCGCCATGGAGGGTGCCGGCTTCATCAGCGCCTATTCGCGATCCAGCGCACTCGATACAGCGAAGGAGCTGCAGCCAGGGAGTGGCCTCGACGAAGAGATGGCGCAGTTGATTTCGCGCCGCGAAGGGATCGACGTGGTCTTGGCTGGAACAGTGAGCGAGAAGGGATCTGGATATCGCGTTGCAGTAGAGGCCCTCGACGCAGCGCTCGAAACCGAAGACGCCAAGCCCCTGGCCAAGGCGAGTGCTTCAGCCAAGACGAGGGAAGACGTTCTGTCAGCCGTCGCGCGTGTCGCCTCCGACCTACGTAAGCGTCTTGGTGACTCGACGCCCGAGAGTGCAAGATTGGCTGCTTCCGAGACGGTCACGGCAAGCTCGCTCGAGGCCCTACAGGCCTACACTCGGGCGCAGAATCTGGCCGATGCCAACAAGAACGAAGAGGCGCTGGCCGCCTATCAGGAGACGGTCGAGCTCGACCCGAATTTCGGCCGAGCCTACGCCGGGATGGGCGTCATCTACACGATCTTCAAGGACGAAGAGAAGACAAAGGCCGCCTACGATGAGGCACTCAAGCTCGTCGATCGGATGAGCGAGCGCGAGAAGTACCGCACGCTCGGTACCTACTACATGAGTGTGGCGCGCAACTACGAGAAGGCGATCGAGAACTACGAAACTCTCGTCGAGCTCTACCCCGCAGACAACGTAGGGCACGGCAACCTCGCGCTGGCCTATCTGAACACCGGCAACGTGCAACGCGCCCTCGAAGAGGGTCGTTTGGCATTGGAGCTCTACCCTGGTCAGTGGGCGGACCGCTACAACTATGCGATGTACTCGATGTATGCCGGCGACTTCGATACCGCCGAGGCCGAGGGCTCCAGGGTTGTAGAACAGGTGCCGACATTCGAGCTCGCGTTCCTTCCTGTAGCGTTGTCGAGACTGGCGCGCGATGAGTTCGACAGCGCTCTTTCCGTTTACGACCTCCTTGCTGAGACGAGCCCCTACGGGTCGTCGCTGGCCAGTTTCGGAAGGGCGGATCTCGAAATGTACCGGGGCGGATTCAGCCAGGCACTGGAGATCCTGGAACAGGCCATCGTTCAGGACGAGGAATCTGGCAACTCTGGGATGCTGGCCCAGAGTTACGTGGCTGCAGCCGAGGCCCTGCTCGTGGTCGACGACAAGAAGGGAGCTATCGAGTCGGCACGCAAGGCCATCGAGCTCAGCTCTCACGAGAGCGTGGTCTTCCCTGCTGCCCTCGTTTTTCTTCACGCCGGATCAGTGGCGGAAGCGGAAGCAATCGCACTGGAGCTCGACAATCGGTTACAGACCTTGACAAGCGCCTATGCCCGTCTCATCGAAGCCGAGGTTGCGGTAAGCCAGGGTCAGTACGCGAAGGCCATCGAGAAGTTCCGTGACAGCATCGAGCGGCGCGACACCTGGTTCGCTCGCTTTCTCCTCGGCAGGCTCTACGTCGACAGGGAGCTCTACCCCGAGGCGATGGCCGAGCTCGACCTAGCGGTAGAGCGCCATGGAGAGGTGACCGACGTCTTCTTCTACGACACGCCGAGTCTTCGCTACCTGCCAGAGGCCTACTACTGGCTGGCGCGAGCCCAGCAGGCAATCGGTGTCGCCGAAGCGCGAGAGAACTACGAGTGGTTCCTCGAGCATAGGACCGAAGCCGATTCACCCGACCCACTCGCAGCCGACGCGAGCCAGCGATGGAGCTTGCTGGGCCAAGCCGAAACAGGCTGACCTCTAGACTGTGAGAACGACCCCGGCCACCTGGAAGGCAGCCGGGGTCGATGGTCTTCTGGGGTCACCCAGCTCTCGGCCTACTTCCGAATCTTGACCTTGAACGGTCCGTTGATCTGTCCCGTCAGGCCACTGTAGATCCGAAGGTTGTAGCAGCCCAGCTCCTGATTATTGGTATCCCAGTTCAGTTTGTGAGTACCGGTGGAGTACCGGTAGTCGCTGTTGCCTGGGAACTTGATGATCTCTACGACGTCACCATTCTCACCCTGGTTACAGTCGAAGGCTCCCTTGATTCGCACCTCGATCATGGCGTCCTCGCTGTCTACGACCCCACCCGTGGCCGGATCAGTGTATTGCCAGGAGATCGGGAACGAACTGCCAACCTTGAACGTGTAGAGCGGCTTCTCTTTCCAAGGCGAGAGCAAGCCGACAAAGCCGTAGGGCAGGCCTACGGTTACAGTGGCCGGGCTGGATTCGTCAGTACCGTCGTACGCCTTGTAGGTGAAGCTGTCCAAACCGAAGAACCCCGGATTCGGCGTGTAGTTGAACGACCCATCTGCGTTCAGGCTCAGAGCTCCATTCGTGGGGTCAGAGGCCAGAACTGCAGTCAAGGTGTCACCATCCGCAACGTCCGTGTCATTTTCGAGGACTCCCGGTGCAGCGACCGTCAGAGAGGCACCGTCGGTCCGGACGTAGGCGTCGTCGTTCGCCACCGGTACGTCATTGATCGAGGCAACGGTAATGGTGACGTCGGCTGGAGCCGAGTAGCTGTTTCCATCAAACGCTCGATAGCTGAACGTTGCCGTACCGAAAACTTCGGCGGCAGGTGTGAAAGTAAATGAGCCATCGGAACTGAAAACCAAAGAGCCTGCGGCAGTACTTGGACCACTCACCAACTCTGCAGTCAGCGTCGCGCTGTCCACGTCGGTGTCGTTACCGAGCACTCCAGGCGGGCCGACGGACAACGGGGTGTCCTCATTCGTTCCATACAGATCCACGTTGGCCACCGGGCTGTCATTGACCTCGTTCACGGTGACCGTCACCGTCGCAGCGGTGGAATTGGCAGCTCCGTCGTTGGCAACGTAGGTGAAGCTGTCCAAACCGTTGAAGTCTGTATTCGGCGTGTAGTTGAAGGACCCGTCAGGACTGAGCACCAGCGTGCCATTTGAAGGGCCAGAGACCACCGCAGCCGTCAAGGTGGCGCTGTCAACGTCAGTATCGTTATCCAGTACTCCAGGAGCGGCACCGATGAGCGGCACGTCCTCACTCGTGGCGTAGGTATCCGCCACCGCAATCGGCGCATCGTTGATCGCGTCGACGGTGATCATCACTGTCGCCGGAGCGGAATCGATCTTTCCATCGTTGACCACGAAATCGAACGAGTCCGAGCCATTGGAATTCAGGTTGGGTGTGTAGGTCAGGTTTGGCGCCGAGCCACTCACAGCCCCGGACGCGGGACCCGAAGTGACCCTGTAGGTCAGCTCGTCTCCTCCGACATCCGAACCCGTGAGCGTGATCCCGACCGGCGTGTCCTCGGCGGTTGTCACCGACTGGCTGTTCGCCACCGGCGCCACATTCGCCACAGTCACCGTGGCAGTGTCGCTGGCAGATCCACCATCGTCGTCCGAGACCGTCACGGTCACTGTATAGACACCATCCGATGCGTACGAGTGACTCAAGGTGAAGGTCTGGTCAGGGTTGAGGGCCAACGGTTGGCCTCCCGATCCATCACCGTAGCTCACGGTCGCCGTCCAGGTGTCGGCTCCAAGGTCGATGAAACTCCCGAAACTCGTGAAATCAATACCTTCATCGATAGTCACATCTGGCCCTGCATCGACTGCGGGCGCAACGTTGAGAATCTCCACCTCGACCGAGCCGGTCCCATCGAGCCCACCGCTATCGATGATGGTCACTGTGAGGTTGTAGAGGCCATCTTCCTCATAGATGTGGACCGCAGTCATTCCGCAGTCGTCGGGAGTCTCACTGGAATCGCAAGTCGTCCCATCCCCGAAGTCCCAGATGTAGGTGTAGCCTTCGCCGGTATCTCCTGGATCGTCGAACGTCACCGTCAGCGTGACGGGTTCCCCCTCGTTGGCGTCGACAATCGTTCCAAACCCGATGTTGCCTGGCGGCTCGTTTGCCGGCACCACCATGATCGGTCCACCCCGGATGAAGTTGTTGTCTTCGTCGATCTCGGAGACGACTCGCTGATCATCGATGTAGACCCAGACATAGTAGGTGCCCACTCCGCCATCGGGCCTGGGAATGTCGAGCGGAATCGTCAGTTCTTTCGAACCAACATTCGCAGCGTCTTCCGGTTCCAGTGCAGCGGCGGCCACCCAATCGAGTAGTTCGGTCTCAGGGCCGCCGGTGTCGATCGTACCGTCGTTATTGCGCGGCAGGTCCTCCACCTCGGAAGCCGCCGAGATGTAGTAGCCGATTCCATGCTCCTGAGCCGCCTGGGTGCCTACATTGGTGTAGCTGAAACCGTCTAGCGGGAAGGTCACGGTCTTCCCAGCTTGCACCGGCGTCGGGGCTACATCGGCGGTATTCGAGTCGGGTTCCAACTCGGGTCCATCCTGGGCGAACGAACATCCTTCGCCGGCCTGCTCGCACCAGTAGTCGGCCACGATGACGCTGGGAAGGGTTTGCGGGGACCCTGGATCGCCATGCGGATTCCAGACACGGGTCGGCTCCGGATTAATCTGGTAAGAGCGGATGGTAATCGTGACCTGGTTCGGATCACGCGGCGCGAACAGGGTGCACTCACCGAAGCGTCCTCCGCCGGTTACCGGGTCGCAGTTCTCGGGGCCGAAAGCGCTGATCGAACGCAGTTCACCGCCGGCCGTCGTGTCGGAAGACATGGTGAACGTCGTGTTCTGCACGAGCGTGTCTGAAAGCGACGCATTTCTCGGGACTGGGTTCCGAGGCACAGGGTTCCTCGGCACAGGATTCCTCGGCACAGGGTTCGCCGGGTCACTGATATGTCCGACGAGCGTGCCGAGCGGCAGGTTGCTCGGGTTGCATGCGCCGTCGACCTGATGGAGGGTTGACGGCTTGGTGACGAAGACCTGGAAGATGTAGTCGTCCTGGAACGCCTTGTCGATGTTCGGGATGGTGAGGTAGGTGCCAGCATCGTCGGCACTCGCTGTCGTCACAGTCCAGGAATAGTCGATGACGTCGTAGACTGGAACTGGCTCCTCGGTCGTGGTATTTCGGGGCACCGGATTCCTCGGTACCGGATTTCTCGGCACCGGGTTCCTCGGTACCGGATTTCTCGGCACCGGGTTTACCGCCACCGCCGAGGACTGGTACTGGTAGTTCGGGGTCGCCGTGCCTGGCGGCGCGTAGGCCGGGGCGTTGAAAGTGATCGACCCGGTGAGAGGATCGCCGACGGGTAGGGCGCAGTCAACGAAATCGCACTCCACCACGTTCACGGTCACTGGATCGGTCACCGTTCCCGGAACACCGTCGACCACGTAGACATTGAGAGAGCTGCTCGAGTAGGGCAGGATCTTGACCGCGCCATCCTGAAGGGGAAATGGGTAGTCACCGTCCGGATCCTTGGCGAAGGACGCATCCGGATTCCCAGTGAGCATGAGCTCGAATTGTCGCTCCTGGCCGGTGTTGTTCCAGATCGTCATCGGAAACTCGATCACCGGGGCCTCGAAAGGCTTGTAGTTGGTCGGCGCGGTGACTCGAAGACCCAGGCTGATCTTGGCGGTCAGCACGTTCTGGTCGCGCGACCCGGGGTTGAAACACGAGCCGAAGACAGGCTGGCCGTTTGTGTCGAGTTCGAAACCCGCCGGGGTATAGACTCCAAAGCCCTGCCAATTGTCGCCCTCTGGGATTGGGCTTCCGTCCCAGTTCTCGAAGGGCCGCACCACGTTGCGGTTGTCGGGGAAAGCCGTGATGAAGGCGGCGCCGTAGGGAGTGTCTTCAGGCCTCTCTGCCACCCGCCACACGCCCGTCTCGGCGTCCTTCACGTGGGTGACCAGGGGATCGTTCGACAGGTAGTCGTGCAGGAAGGGAGAGGTGCCACCGCCGGTGTGGGGATAGCCGCTGTAGTTGAGCGACGGATAGCAGGTCTGTCCAGGGGGACAAATCTCTTCTACGTAGTCCACCGTTTCCCCGGTCTCCTCGCCTAAGAGCAGCGGCCGGTAGGAGTACCGTGAGATCTGGAAGCTGGGGTTGAAGACTGGGTCCCCGCCAATTGGAGCGTCGATCAGCACTCCGCGAACATCCATGACCCGGTCGTAGCCGCCGACGAAGCCATCGGCTGAAAGGCCGTTGGACTGTACATCCCCAGAGTTCACCGGATTCGACCAGGGCTCGGCGAATGGGCGCGACTCGAAGAAGATCGCCAGGCACTGGTTGGGCTCGCCCGCCGTGCAGCTCAGGCGAGGTTGGATCTGAGGGCCGACCGGAAATCCCGGATTGAAGAACCCGAGGCCCGAGGGTGATGGTGGATGAGTTGGGGCAATCACCACGCGATCCGACCAGGTGTTGCCACCATTCGTGGAGTAGATCATCACCACTTTGGGAGCCTCGAAGGGATCCGGTGCTCCTTCCAGAGTCACCCGCTCGTGCCACGCCAACATCAGCGTTCCGCCATCGGGAGTGATGGCTGCCGTCGGGAAGGCGTTCGCTCGAGGTGCGATCTCGTCCTTGATCGAGGAACCGTAGGGCATGTCCAGGATGGAGACCGTGGGCTGGTCGAAAGGCTCCATGGGCGCGGTATCGAGAAGGTCGACTGGCTTGGTCCACTTGACGCCGTTGTTCGTAGACTTGGTCATGACCATGGTGGGTGGATTGAACGAGCGGAAGAAGACGTAGATGTCGTTCGTGACCGGATCGACAACCGTCGCCGTGCCGCTGGTATCGGTGTAGTTGTCATCCACCTTGGTGATATCGAAGGTCTGAGCGCGATCGACAGACTTCCCGAAGAAGAGCTTGTTTTGGAAATTCGACAGATTCCCCTTGCCGGTGAATTGCGTCCAGGTGACGTTCAGCTCTTCGGTGATGTCGCTGCAGTCGCTCGCCCCGGTCAGACTCAGGGACGCTTCCGGCTTGTCGACAAAGGGCCCGTTCGCGGAGTTGTTCGCCTCTGCGATGAGCGTCGTGTGCTCCCAGGTGAAGGTGTGCTCCAGATCGCTGTCGTTATGGTCCTGGATCAGGGCCGCCATCAGTCGACTGACGCCGTTGCGGGTGAACTGCAGCCAGACCATGTAGAACTTGCCGCACGGGGCGGCCAGGAGAATCGGATCGCTACCGCCTTCAAGGCCATAACCCGGTGAGGCCAGCGATGCGGGCGTGGTATCCCCATCGAACTGACCGGGCACGTACCCACCCACCCAGGTGATGCCGCCGTCGTAGGAGACGGACATCCCGATCCCGGCCTCGACTCCGGCCAGGTGTGCCGGCTGCTCGAAAACTGGGGTGGGTACCCCGAAGTACCTTGTCAGCGCCCAGTGCTTCTCCTCGGGCAAGCTGGCGAGCAACCCAGGCAGCGGAGGATCGTCGGGAGCGTCGACCAGGCGGAAGTCGTTGAAGACTGCCAACATGTGATCGGGATTGGCTGTCGAGACCGCGATTTTCGGCTCGCCCTGACGGTTCCCATAGAGGTCACCTCGAGCGTAGTCGAGCTCATCAATGTAGTCTGCGGCGGACTTGAAAACGGGCAAGACGTTGATGTTGTCTCCGACTTGCTGGGCATAGCCCACCTGACCGATGGCCAACACGGCCAGCGCTACCAACAGCATCATCAATACTGATTTCTTCATGGCTTTCCCCCGTGTCCAGCACAGCCGCTGGTCCGGCCTTCCTGAAGCCAGACCATCCGCTGCCTCCAGGTCTCCCTGGGCTCAGTCACCTTTGGTTCAACATGTAACGGACCCTTATACCAAGCTGGCGACCGTCGGCGTAACACCCGGAGGGGTTGGTTGGCACCCCATCCGGGCAGGTAGGAATTATCGATTCTCTGCAATATGCGTATATTCATAGGGTCGTTTCCAAGCTCTGGCAGACGCGGATCAGCGTCACCTATGTCGAGGCCGAAAACCGGCCCTGAACACTTTTCCTCTGCCCAATCTCGAGGGTTGGTTCAGCACCCTCTCGACTTTGGGTTCAGTCGGCGCACAATAGCACAGAGAGGCCCGCGGGCGTCTCTATTGGTGCACTGCCCCTATCCAAAAATGGATGGTAGATGCTTAGGCGGACCTGCTACGGGGCCTGACAGGGTGGGCAGCCGGCGTCGAAGATCACTTGCCAACTTCCGTCTGGTTGGTACTCCCAGACCGAAGTGAAGAGCCCGGACACCGATTCGACCGTGCCGTCGGGTCCAGGCTGCTCGAGAGTGAACGGCCCTCGCGTCATACCAAGCTCGCCATCGTCCTGGATCTCCACCACCTCGGGCTTCCAGGTCAGCTTCGGAGCGTCCTCTCGAAAGAAGACGGCCCACCCATCCAGGATGGATTGCTTCCCACGCAGCACGGCGCCGGAAACGAAGATCGCCTCGTCAGCGATGAAACTGGCGAACTGATCCCAATCCTGGTTGGCAACACTGGCCGCGAAAGCGGTCTCGGTCTCTCGGAGCGACTTCTGGAGATCCAGCAGCTCCTGCTCAGTGGGCAGTCGGCCTACCGAGCCCGAATCGTCTGCAGCAGCAACCGCAGCCGGCCCCTGGATCAGGGCCAAGGCCAGCAGAACGATCAGGCTGAGGGTCCTGGTAGGCAAGGTCTCGAGCAGCCGCTACGACTCCACTTCTTCCGTTTCGTCGAGCTCGGGGATCGGAAAATCCGACTCGTCGACCTTCGTCTGACGAACGGCCGCACTCCAATCGATGGTGGGATCGTCCATCGGGTTGTCGGTTGCCACCTCGATGTCCGACTCTTCCTTTTTCAACTCTCGCCGCTCGGCTCGCTTGGCCTGCTTCTCACGCCGTTTCTGCTGGCGAGCCCTCTCCCTCTGTCGGCGGACCATCGATGCTTGATTTCTAGCCATTGTCCCTCTCTTCTGGAGACCGGTAGTCCAGGTTGGTCTCCGCTGGGCCCTTCGGCGGTGCTGACCTCCAAGTGCCGATGTGACAGCGCGGCCACCGAGGTCGAAAACCCTCGACAAGCCTGGAAGCGCAAGCTCTCACCAGGAGTGCCGCCGCAGGGCGCTTGTTAAAAAGGGTATCACGAGCTTGCAGCAGTCCTCTGTGAACCCGACCAGGGTGGCCGCGCGCCGAGGAGTTACGGTACGCTCTCGCGTCTGGAGGCACTGTCCATGGATTCCAACGCCATCCTCGGCATCGATCTCGGCGGAACCAACATCCGCCTGGGCAAAGTGTGTGACGGCAGGGTCGTTCGTCATCTCGCTCAAAGGATCTCCTCGAATGCCGCGGAGGAAGTGATTCTCGGCGAGATGTATCAAGCCATCGAGGAGGTCCTCGATACGGACGTCGTCGCTATCGGATGCGGCGTCCCCAGCGTGGTCGATCTGGAGACCGGCATCGTCTACGCCGTCGAGAACCTTCCTGCCTGGAAGGCAACGCCGCTCAAGCAGAAGCTCGAAGAGCGCTACGGTTTGCCCGTCCTCGTCAACAACGATGCCAACCTCTTCGCCCTGGGCGAGCTCTACTTCGGCAAGGGCCGAGGCGCTCGAAACATGGTCGGGATGACCCTCGGAACCGGTCTCGGAGTCGGCGTCATCATCGATGGCCACCTCTACTGCGGCGCCAACTGTGGTGCGGGCGAGATCGGCTCGATTCCCTACCGGGACGGCGCCCTCGAAACCTACTGCTCCGGAGAGTTCTTCCAGCGGGCGGCGGGAGAGTCTGGCGATGCGATCTTCGAGCGGGCCCAGCAGGGCGACCAGAAGGCGCTCGAGCTCTTCGACGAATTCGGGTACGAGCTCGGGCAGGCGGTCATGACCGCCCTCTACGCCTACGATCCCGATCTCATCGTCTTCGGTGGATCGGTCAGTGCGGGCTACTCGCTCTTCGAGGCCGGGCTCCGGAGACGACTGCAGGACTTCGATTTCCAGCACAGCCTCGAGACAACCTCCATCACCTGCAGCGAGATCGAGCACGTTGCCATCCTCGGAGCTGCGGCTCTTCACCTCGAGACCCGAGAGCTCGGCTGAATTGCTTCGCGCTGACCTCTAGACCTTCGGCCCTGCAAGACCTTTGCAGAGATCTCGCCGGCACACTATGATTCTGGGCGTCAACTCGAAAGCAGCGAACTTCCCAGGGAGGGGTGGTCATGGGGGGCAGCATTCTGATTCTCGGAGCCGGATTCGGTGGTCTCGAAGCCGCGACGCGTCTGCGAGCAGCGCTCGATGAGAGCTTCGAGATCACCATCGTGGACCGCAACGACTTCTTCAACTTCGGCTTCACGAAGTTCGAACTGATGTTCGGTCGGCGAGCACCGGAGGCGTGCAAGGAGCAGCTCTCGGCTCTCAACGACAAGGGCATCCGCTTCCATCACGCGGCGATCGAATCGATCGATCCGGAAGGCAGACGGGTCGAGACCTCGAAGGGGCAATTGAACGCCGACTTCCTGGTGGTCGCCCTCGGAGCCGACATCGCTCCCGAGGCCACCCCTGGCTTCCTGGAATCGGGAGGCCACCATTTCTATTCCTTCGCAGCGGCTGAGTGGCTCTGGCCCCTGGTGAACGAGTTCAAGGGTGGCCAAATTCTGATCGCGATCTTCGACAAGCCCTACAAATGCCCGCCCGCCCCCTACGAAGCCGCATTTCAACTCGATGACTTCTACCGCCAAAGGGGCATCCGACAGGACGTAGCCATCGACATGCTGATCCCTGGCCCGATGCCCTTGCCAATCTCTCCCACGGTTTCGGCAGGCATCGAGGAGGCGCTGACCTCGAAACAGATAGCCCTACACAAGAGCCACAAGGTCGTCGAGGTCGACTACCAAAACAAGCAAGCTGTGGTCGCCAACGAGACCCGCTACCCCTATGACCTTTTCCTGGGCATCCCCATCCATCGCCCGCCGGCTGTCGTCCTCGAATGCCCTCTCGGAAACCAGGGTTGGATCCGGGTCGATCCCGCCACCATGCAGACGCGCTTCGAGAGGGTCTGGGCCATGGGAGACGTAGTGCAGATTCCGATTGGCGAGTTCTCCGTTCCCAAGGCTGGTGCCTTCGCAGAAGATGCCGCCGCTACCGTTGCGGCCGACATCCTGCGCACCATCCAGGGTCACGGCGAGGTGGATCCATTTCAGGCCCAGGGCGCCTGCTACTTCGAGTTCGGCGACGGCAAAGTGGCGCAGATCGCAGCCAACTTCCTCGGCGGACAGGCCCCCGACCTGGCGCTTCAAGGTCCATCCCTCGAGTTTCGCGCCTACAAAGAGGAGTTCGAGCGCAGCCGCATCGAGAAGTGGTTCGGCAAGTAGAAGGATCTCGGGCGAAATCTCGCTGAAACAACTCAGCCTCACGAGAAGTAGTGATGGATGACTTGAGGAATTCTGGAGGGAATCCCAATGCGCAAAGTTCCGAGTTGGCTCGTAATCTTCGGTTTCGTCTGGCTGGTAGTCCCGGTAGCGCTATTGGCACAGCCAGCCCCATCGGACTCCTTCGATGTCGAGGCGGCTACCGACGCCTACTTGGCCCAGCAGACCCCTGAGGAGAAGGAAAGCTCCGATGCCTATTTCGAGGGCGGGTACTGGCTCCAGCTCTGGGGTGTTCTCTACACCCTCGGCGTCTCGTGGCTGCTACTCGGGTCGGGGCTCTCGGCACGAATGCGCGATCTGGCCGAGAGATTGACCAAGCGCAGACCTCTACAGACCTTCTTCTACAGCGCCCAGTACATCGTGGTCGCAACGGTTCTCTTCTTTCCGCTGACGGTGTATCAGGGCTTCTTTCGCGAGCATCAGTACGGGCTCGCTACCCAGACCTTCTTGTCATGGACGCGGGACCAGCTCGTGGATCTCGGGGCCTCGGTGATCCTTCTTTCGCTGTTGCTCATCCCTCTCTACGGTGTCTTCCGCAAGGCCCCGAAAACCTGGTGGATCTGGGGCTCGGTAGTGGGGATCGTCTTCGTGATGTTCTTGATCCTCATCGCGCCCGTCTACATCGATCCTCTCTTCAACACCTACGTTGCGCTCGAAGACGAGACGATCAAGGACCCGATTCTCTCGATGGCTCGGGCCAATGGCATCGACGTCGACAATGTCTACCAATTCGACGCCTCTCGTCAGTCGAATCGCGTCAGCGCCAACGTCAGCGGATTCCTGGGCACGATGGCCATACGCCTGAACGACAACCTGTTGAATCGCTGCTCTCTCGAAGAGATCAAGATCGTCATGGCCCACGAGATGGGGCACTACGTGCTGAACCACATGTACGAGATGGTCATCTACTTCGCGATCATCCTGGTTGTCGGATTCGTCTTCATCCGCTGGTCCTTCGATCGCGTGCTGCGACGTTGGGGCGGGAAATGGTCTGTCAGCGGAATCGGCGACCTGGCTGGCATGCCGCTCCTATCGGCTCTGTTCACCCTGTTCTTCTTCGCTATGACGCCGTTCTTCAACAACATCATCCGGTCCAACGAAGCGGAAGCCGACCTCTTCGCCCTTCACGCTGCGAGAGAGCCCGACGGCTTTGCGGAGGTCGCTTTGAAACTGGGTGAGTACCGCAAGCTCGAACCGGGTCCGTTCGAGGAGTGGCTCATGTTCGATCACCCCAGCGGCCGCAGTCGCATCCACATGGCCATGACCTGGAAGGCCGAGAACCCGACCAAAGAAGACGGGGCTTCAGCCCTCGATTGACCTGACTTCTGAAGACCTAGTAACGGAAGTGGCGAATCGCCTCGCCGCTGTCGTCGATCTCTGTCATCGCCTCGATGCCGATCTGTAGGTGAATGTCCGCCCAATCCTCAGTCACGGCCGCGTCGGACTCCTCGGTCTTGACTCCTTCCGGGGTGATGGGGACATCCGAGACCAGCAACAGGGCGCCGCGGGAGATCCGGTTGTAGTGGCCGACAATGAAGAGCGTCGCCGTCTCCATGTCGATGCCGATGCAGGTGTTGCGTTTGAGCCGATCCAGGAACTCCAGGTCGTGCTCCCAAAGCCTGCGGTTCGTCGTGTAGACGACTCCCGTTCGATACTCGTGTCCCTTCGACGCGATCTTCTCGGAGACGAACTTGTGGAGCTTGAACGATGGCAGGGCCGGCACCTCGGGCGGAAAGTAGTCGTCACTCGTACCTTCACCACGAATGGCAGCGATGGGCAGGATGAAGTGACCAATCTCGGAGGATTTCTTTAGCCCTCCGCATTTGCCCAGAAAGAGGACGCCTTTAGGCTGTCGGGCACTCAGCAGGTCCATGATCGTGGCGGCGTTCGGCGATCCGATACCGAAATTGACGATGGTGAGACCATCGGCGTTGGTCGCCGCTTGCATCGGCTTGTCGGCGCCTCGGATCTCGCAGTCGAACTGCTCGGCGAACTTGCGGGTGTAGTTGTGGAAGTTTGTCAGCAGGATGTAGTCACCGATCTCGTCGAGAGACATCCCTGTGTAGCGGGGCAACCAATTGCGGGCGATTTCGAGGCGGTCGGGCATGCGGACATTGTAACTTGGCGCTTAGGGGCTTAGGGTCCTGGGTCCTGGGTCCTGGGTCCTGGGTCCTGGGTCCTGGGGAAGAGTCAAACCTGACATTGCAGCGATTCTGCAATATGGTAATGGCGCGATCGAACCAGAATAGTTCATGGCATGGGAAAGGGAAGGTCGAAATGGCGAAAGTGACTAGCTCTCCGAGATTTGCCAGCAAGACAGCTCTCCTGTCGATGGGCCTACTGCTGGGTGTCATGCTTGGCACGATGGTGACCCGTAGTGCGTATGCCATCGAGGAGCCGGACTTCGACGAAGACGTATTCAATGATTGCGTGCTCGAGAGGTTTGGTGACGCCTCCGACACGATGCTCGTCCGAGAGATCAGGGACGCCTGTCTCGAAGTGGCTCGGGAAGCGACCGAAGGCCAACTCGAGCCGGCTGGCGCAGAGGAAGAGGCGACGCCACTCGAAGCCAGAATCCAGGAGACCAAGGCCACCGAGGAGATGGGCTTCGTCATCACTCCCTACAAACCCAACTACGTCCTGGTCGGATACAACCCCGACCCCAACGAGACGCCCTGGCAAGAGGCCTTCCCCGACGAGGACATCGAGTTGGATGCGGCCGAGATCAAGTTTCAGATCAGCTTCATGGTGCCGATCGTTCGCAACATCATCAAGGACAACGGCCACATGTACATCGCCTACACCAACCGCTCCTTCTGGCAGGCGTTCAACCAGGAAGAATCTTTACCGTTCAGAGAGACCAATCACGAACCTGAGCTCTGGTTTCAGTTTGAAAACAAGTGGAAGATTCTCGGGTTCACCAATCGGCTCAACAGTTTCGGCTTCGTCCACCAGTCGAACGGCCGGAACGAACCCATTTCTCGAAGCTGGAACCGGCTCTTCGCCAACTTCATCTTCGAGAGGAACAACATCGCTCTCAGCATCAAGCCCTGGATCATCATCGGGGACAAGATCGGCAACGAAGACATCCAGGACTACATGGGCAATGTCGAGATCCGTGGCGCCTACAAATGGCGGCAGAATACGTTCAGCCTGCTGCTGAGGAACAACCTCCAGTCAGGCTTCAGCAAGGGAACCTTCCAGACCGACTGGAGCTTCCCGATCCACAAGCGGCTCAGGGGTTACGTGCAGTACTTCAATGGCTACGGCGAGAGCCTGATCGACTACAACGTCCACACCAACACTCTCGGCCTGGGTCTTCTGTTTACCGACTACTTCTAGGACGGCCGGCAGGGGCGCCGGCCACCTAAGCTCTCACTGCCTCACTGCCCAAAGGTCGATCGGGAGGTACGAGGGATCGCCCCGACCTCACTGCTCAAGGGCCGGCCGGAGGTATGACGGCCGCCTCAACCCTCAATTACAGATTTCCCAGTCTTCGTGGCCCGGCTCCGACTGAATCAGGTCTCGCAGCTCCGTCCGGACTGCCTCGGACATGAAGGGCTCGGGACAGACCTGGTCCCAGACCTCGAAGAGCCCGAAATGGAGGTGGGCATGCGCGCCGACCACCACCAGTCGCCCGATGACATCGCCAAGTGCAACAACCTGTCCCACCACGACATCGATCTCGGCCAGCTGCGCATCGCGATCATCGGTGCTGTCGCCCATCGGCTCGAAGGCGTAGTTCAAAGCGTGGGTGTGGTCGTGCGCGTACTCCACTCTCACATTTACCTGCCAGTAGCCGTTGCCGGGGTTGAAATAGGGGTCCACGTTGGTCACCACACCTGGTACCGCAGCATGAAAGACAGCTAGGTTCTGGTTCGGCGTGAAGTCGAGTCCGTCATGGGCCTGCAACGGTGCCGGGCAGTCACCACTGTCGCAGTAGGGCCACAACAGGCCAGCGATCTGAGACTGGTCCGCGTACGGCGGCAAATCGAGGATCGAATGTGTCGTACTCGACCAAGCTGTCAGATCGCCCGACTCGAGCCCATCCGCGAACAGCGCCGACTCCCGGGATTCGGAATTGTCGAAGTGGGCCGCGAACACGCCTCCCGACCCGAGAAGCCATGCCGCCATTAGCAAACACAGGACCCGCGTTGCGCGCATCTCGAGACCTCCTTTCGAGGTGCCTTCAGCCTACACCTAGGTGGCGCCACCTTCAAGAAGGCTTGCTAGCCAGCTCCCCTTCGTGTGCGCTTTCGGCGCATGCGAGTCCCACAATCGGACTTCCAGGCGATCTCGACATGCCTGTCCCTTGGACTTTTGGTCTCCAACCTGTGGCACCTGCCTTGCAGATCTAGCAGAGAGGTCCAGAGGATGGAGACGACATCATGATGAGTCTGTTTACGGATCTGCGCTTCGGCATTCGCACCCTCTTCAAGACACCGACTCTGTCGGCCGTGGCGATTCTCTCCATGGCCGTCGGGATCGGAGCCAACACCGCCATCTTCAGCGTGCTCCACGGCGTTCTACTGCAGCCGCTGCCATATCCCGACTCCCCACAGCTGGTGCACATGTGGATCCAATGGCCCGAGTTCGGGGGCGCCATCTCGGACGCTGATCTGATGACGTGGGTCGAGACCCAACAACGCTTCACAGCGGTTGGCGCCTACGATCGTGAATCCAACGGCTTTACGCTGATCACCTCCGCGGGGCCGCAGATCGTCGATGGCTCCTGGCTGAGCCGGACCATGCCTGCGGTCCTGGGAGTGGAGGCGGCCGTCGGCCGAACTTTCGCACCCGATGACGACTCGGCGGCCCTCATCAGCCACCACCTGTGGATGGACAGGTTTGGCGGTTCTGAGAAGGTCCTCGGAGACGGAATCGAACTGGACAGCCGACCCTTCACCATTGTCGGGGTGATGCCACCAGGATTCGCCGTACCCGGCCAGGAGAAGGAAGATGTCTGGCCGCTGCTCGAGTTCGACCTCCCATCCAGACAGGGTCCCTTCTATCTGAGCGGCGTGGGAAGGCTCGAGGAGGGCGCCGACCTGATAGCGGCTCGGGAAGATCTGCTCCGTACTCAATCGGCTCTGCAGGAACGCTTCCCGGATGCCTCGGACAACTGGCGCTACGAAGTTGAGCCGCTGAGACAGGCCGTGGTGGGCAACACGAACACCACGCTCTGGCTCCTTATGGGCGCCGTCTCTCTGGTGCTCCTCATCGCAATCGGCAACGTGGCGAATCTCCTTCTGTCACGCTCCACGGCACGAAGTCGCGAGATGGCCACCCGCGCCGCGCTGGGAGCCGCGCCTACCCGCCTCGTCAGGCAACTGATCACCGAAGCGGCAGTGCTGGGTCTGATCGGCTCGCTGGCCGGTCTCGCCCTGGCTTTCTGGGGCGTGCAGTTGATCTCCGTTGCCGGGGTCTCCTTCGTACCCAGGCTTCATGAGGTCGAGGTTAATCTCACCGTCCTCGCTTTCACTCTTGTGCTGGGCGTGGCGGCAGGTGTCCTCGCAGGCCTGGCTCCGGCGATTCAGATCCCCTGGCGCAAACTCGGGCAACACGTTCGAGAGAGTGGCACAACAAGCTCCGCCGGAAGCGCCTCGACCCGCTTGCGTCAGGCACTCGTCATTGGCGAGTTCGCCCTGGCATTCACGGTCATTACCGCGGCAGGACTGCTTCTGCGAAGCATGATGCTGCTCCAGCACGAGGATCTCGGCTTCCCAACGCAGGGACTGGTGACCTGGAGGATCGACCTGCCCGAGGAAGCCTACGGGGACTCCGCTGCGTGGGTGGAGTTCTTCGACCGCCTGGAGCTGAACCTGCTGTCGGTTCCAGGGGTCACTGGTGTCGGCTTCTCCACCTCGCTGCCGCCCAATGAGTTGAGGATGACCAACAACTACAACCTCGAAGGAGACGAATCGAGCACCGCCGGGCAGCAACTCACGGCAGAGTGGATGCTGGCCAGCGAGGGGTACTTCACCACTCTCGGCATCCCGGTCCTCAGCGGTCGCTCCTTCACAGCCGACGACAGACCGGGAAGCACGAGCGTCGCGGTGGTCAACGAGACTTTCGCGAGACGACATTTTCCCGACCGAGATGCGGTCGGGGCTCGATTCCAGGGAGGTGACTTCGACCCTGATGGCAACTGGTTGACCATCGTGGGGATCGCAGCAGACGTGCCCTACGACTCCGGCGCCACAGGAGGGATCGCACCCACCGTCTACACACCCTTCCTGCAGAATCCCTGGCGCGGACTCTACACTTCGATCCGGACCTCGACTGGCGACCCGGCAGCGCTCATGCCCGCTGTCCGCAAGGTCGTTTCCGACCTCGATCCCCGGATTCCAGTCCGAGACCTGGCTCTCATGGAAGAACGCGTCCGGAGATCGGAGGCGCCTGCCCGGTTCAGGACTCTGCTGTTCTCGATTCTCGCTGTGGTGGGTCTGGTGCTGGCAACCTCGGGGATCTATGCGGCCATGGCCTACAGCGTCACTCGGCGACGGCGGGAGATTGCCATCCGAATGGCTCTCGGTGCCGACAACGCGAAGACCCTGAAGAGCATCCTCTGGCGCGGCTTCAGGATCTCGACGCTCGGTCTGGGCCTGGGTCTCATCGGCAGCCTGATCCTGACTCGGAGCCTGCGCTCGGTGCTTTACGGGGTCAGTCCGATGGATGCGACCACACTCGTCGGGGCAGCGACGCTCCTTGCAGCCGTCGCCCTGGCAGCGTCCTTGTTGCCCGCCCTCTCAGCCACTCGCACAGATCCGGCTGACGTCTTGCGGGACGAGTAGGTCACCGCTGGGACTAGCGAGTTCCCATCCAGTTAGTCGTTCTGAAGGCTCTCTCTGGGTGCGGGACACTTCGAACTCAAACAAAGACGATATCTGTCTGTCAGTGCCAGCTCCTTAGTAGGATTGACAAGGGAAGAAGATGATGCGGTTGGAAAGGCGCTACATCTCGTCGTTCGTTCTAACGGTGACCCTCATCGCCACCTTCGGAACGGCGTTCGCAGAACAGGGTCCAACCTTCGTTCCCTCGAGCGGTGGCTACCTGGGACAGGCTCCGCCAGAATTGATACCCGAGGTTTTTGCCCCTGGTCTGGTCTCCACGGGGGCGCCTGAGTTTCACCCTGCCATCAGCCCGGACGGCAAGCGGATCTACTTCAGCCGGATGGACGCCTCCTTCACTTCGTCGATCCTCGTGTTGGAACAGACGGAGGACGGATGGAACGGTCCGACCACCGCACCTTTCTCAGGGCGATTCAACGACGCTGCTCCCTTCTTCTCACCCGCTGGCTCGGACCTCTATTTCATGTCCATGAGACCCCGAAGCGGTGAGGGCGAGCCAGGCCGCGACGCCCATCTCTGGAAGCTGTCGACCGAGGAGATCGATTCGGCACAGCCCACCTATGTCGGGTCCCCCACCGGTCACACCCAGGGCTGGTGGACTGCCAGGCTCCACTCCGACGGTTACTTCTACTTCGGATGCGGAGCCCTGGCAAAGGATCTCCTCCGTACACGGCTCACCGACGGTGCATTCGAGGCACCCGAGAGCCTGGGACCAGTGATCAATGATCCCGCAGCCGTGGACGCCGAGCCGGCGCTAGCACCCGATGGCAGTTTCATCGTCTTCTACTCGGCCGGACGCCCGGATCAGATGGGTGAAGGTCTCCTCGGAGACCTCTATGTCAGCTTCCGAAGGCCCGACGACTCTTGGGGCCCGGCAGTCACCCTTGGGCCTGAAGTCAACTCGACCTCAGAAGAGAACTGGCCCGTCATCTCACCGGACGGCAAGTACCTCTTCTTCAGCAGCGCTCGCGACAATCCAAACGGTTTCCCTGACATCTTCTGGGTCGACATCGAGGCCGTCACCCGCCTCCGAAACCCAGACTGACGAAGAGTTGTCCCGATCCTGGGCTCAGGTCAACGATTCGTGTAGCAAGAATCGTCCTTCTGGTTGATGAATTAGTACTTGTACAGTCCTATAATCGAAGAAGGTGGAGGTCATGTGGCAATGTACCTCACGCCTTCCGAAGCTGACGTCTCGAGGACGTCTTGGGACAGCCGCTCCGATCTCCAACCTGGAAAGGAGACTAGGTCATGAGCCCAACTTCGAAACCACTTTCAGGTACCCGAGTTGGCATCTTCGGGAAAGGGGGCAGTGGTAAGAGCACCATCACGGTCCTGGCCGCGAAGGCTCTTCGCAAGCGAGGATATGAAGTCTGTGTTCTCGATGCCGACTCCACCAATGTGGGGTTGCATCGGGCGTTCGGACTCGATGACGCGCCAGAGCCTCTGGTCGACTGTTTTGGGGGAATGGTGTTCAGCGGCGGCGCGGTCACCTGCCCGGTGGATGACCCGACTCCGTTGCCCGGCGCAGAGATCGTTGTCGAAGACTTGCCCAGTCGCTTCGTCAGGCGGAGCATCGATGGCGTCTGGCTTCTGGCCGCCGGAAAAATGGGTGACAGAGGTCCGGGAGCAGGATGCGACGGCCCGATGGCGAAGATCGCTCGCGATCTCAGGCTCCATTTGAGACATGGAGAATGTGTGACCTTGCTGGACTTCAAGGCGGGCTTTGAAGACTCCGCTCGGGGCGTCTTAGTCGGTCTCGACCAGGCCGTGGTCGTTGTCGATCCGACTCTGGCCGCTGTCCAGATGGCCATCGATCTGAGCGAGTTGATCGATCGGATCCAAAAAGGCGATCTGCCAGCGACAGCCCACCTTGACCACCCCGACCTGGTGTCGGTAGCTCGGAACCTCTACAGGCAGGCACGAATTCAGCGCGTACTCGTGGTCCTCAATCGCGTCGAACCAAAGAGCTCGAGACATCTGTTCGAGTTGCTGGCCAGGCGAGGCATTCACCCGGTGGCCCAGATTCGTCACGACCCTTCGATCTCGGAGTCCTGGTTGATGGGTGAGCGGCTCGAGTCGCAGCAGGCAAAGCGGGAGGTACAAGGACTGGTGGACGCGCTGGAAATGAAGGGTCAGACGCCTGGCCATCATGCTCTCGAGTTTCCAGTCCATCCGGCCTTCAGCTACTAGAGAGGTATCTTTCGCCGCCGCCTGGACCTGCCCACCATTCTCGACTGGAGGTGCAGAATCATGCAAACACCGCTTCTCGCTCTACTACCACTCCTTCACATAGCCCTGGTCGTGGTCTTCGTGATTGCTGCGGTCGTCAATGTCCGGAAGAACCCCGCCGTTGCCGGCCTGCTCGCTCTCATGGCCGCCGCCTGCGCAGTGTTGACGGTGTGGTTCTTCATCACGCTTCTGCACACGGCGTAGGCCCGACTCTCTCTGCCTTGACCCCGATGTCCATTGGGAGTATTGTGCATATGCACGATATAGGTTCGATTCCATGCCGCGACCACTAAAACGAAAGCTGTGCCGAGCCTACGAAGGTGACCGGGTCTTCAAACCTCGGAGCATCCCAATGCACCAATTGGAGGCGATTCGTCTCGAGCTGAGCGAGCTGGAGGCAATGCGATTGTGTGACCTCGACGGCTTCGACCAGGAGGCGGCCGGACAACGCATGGAGATTTCTCGGGGAACCGTTCAGCGCCTGCTCAAGAGCGGGCGCGAAAAAGTGCTTCGAGCCTTGCTGCAATCCTGCGCCCTACTTATCGAGGAAGGAGCTCATCATGAAGATCTGTATTCCGACCCAGGATGACCTGGGACTCGAGTCGCAACTGTTCAGTCATTTCGGCAGTGCCCCGTTCTTCACGATTGTGGAGGTCGACAGCGGAGACCTGCAGGTCATGGGCAATCTCGGGCTTCATTCCCATCCTCGAGGCTGCCACCATGTCGATGAGCTGCGGGCTCATGACATCAATGCTGTCGCTTGTGCGGGTCTTGGCCGCCGGGCCTTCGCCGGACTGCAGGAAGCTGGGATAGACGTCTTGATCCCAGAGCCTGGAACGGTAGGGGAGATCCTCGAGGCGTTGCGTCTCGGCCAGCTGCGCAAGCTGTCGGCTGACGAGGTTTGCGGTGGAGGCAGGCCAGGAGGCGCTCATGGCGCGGGGAGGGGTCATGGTCGAGGACACTGCTGTGGAGATGGCCATGGCCATGATCATTCGGATCGTCCGGTTCGCAGCATGAGATCCAAAGTTCACTCGTAGGAGGGCACACTGATGAGCCAGGAAAAAGGTGGATTCAATACCCAGTCCGTTCACGCCGGGTGCGAGCCAGATCCCCTTCATGGAGGGGTTTCGGTCCCCATCTACCAATCCTCGACGTTTGCCTTCGAGGGCGTCGATCAGGGTGCCGCCCGCTTCCGGGGAGACGAGAGTGGTTACATCTACACCCGCATGGGCAACCCGACTGTGGCCGCCCTCGAAGGTGCGATCGCGTCGATGGAGGGCGGTCATGCTGGCTTGGCCACCAGCTCCGGGATGGCTGCCATCACCACGGTTCTGCTCACCTATCTGGAAGCAGGTGCCCACCTGGTCGGAACGGATTCGGTCTACGGCCCCTCTCGAGTTCTCGTGGAGAAGCACCTGAGGAGATTTGCGGTGCAATCGGACTTCGTCGACACCACGAATACCGAGAACATTCGTGCCGCGGTCCGCCCCGAGACCCGAGTGCTCTACATCGAGACGCCCGAGAACCCGACGATCCGCCTCACCGACATCAGGAAATGCGCCGAGATCGCCCGACAGCATGAGCTGGTGCTCGTCGTCGACAACACCTTCGCCACCCCCGTGTTGCAGCGGCCCCTCGAGCTCGGCGCCAACATCGTCGTGCACAGCATGACCAAATTTCTGAATGGGCATGCCGATGTCGTGGCCGGCATCATCGTGACTTCCACGGAGCCGCAAAGGAAGGCCATCCGAGACGTGCTCAACCACCACGGAGGCTGCATCGACCCTCACCAGGCCTGGCTGGTACACCGTGGCCTCAAGACCCTTGGATTGCGAGTCGCCCAGGCGCAGAAGAGTGCTATCGCTCTTTCAGAGACTCTTCATGGCCATCCCGCAGTGGAGTGGGTGAGGTATCCGGGAGCCTCGGATCACCCTCAGCGCGAGCTGGCCGAGGAGCAGATGGACGGACCCGGAGCTATCCTCTGCTTTGGGGTCCACGGTGGGCTCGAAGCCGGTCGCTTCTTGATGGAACAGGTGAAGATCCCAACTCTCGCGGTTTCGCTTGGCGGGGTCGAGACCCTGATCGAGCACCCGGCCTCGATGACCCATGCCAGCCTGCCTCAGGAGGCGCGAGAACAGGCCGGGATCGATGACAACTTGATCCGACTCGCGGTCGGCTGCGAGGACACCGCGGACTTGATTCAGGACCTCAGTGCGGCACTCGACGCTGTCCAACAGGGCGAGCCTCTCCCTGTCGGCATCGACTCCGACTGAGCCAGGAAAACCAAGAGACCAGTCCAGGCATCTCGAGCGCACACCTCGAGCCGGGGACAGAACCACGAGTCCGGAGCTCTCGAACCTTCGTTTCGGGATAGTCTCTGGCGGTGATTTTGAACCGCACCGAAACGGAGGGACTTGTGCACCGCTACGCTTCCAGGTCACTGATCGGTCTTCTACTTCTAGCCGTCGCATTCTCCATTCCGGCTCTCTCGGCTACGGAGGGCAACGAAGGCGGTCTCACGGCCGCGACTCTGAAGGGCCTCGCGCTGCGAAGCGTCGGCCCGGCGTTGATGGGCGGGCGAATCGCCGACATCGCTGTCAGCCCACGCGATCGCAGCACCTGGTACGTGGCGGTCGGCTCCGGTGGTGTCTGGAAGACGGACAACGCGGGAGTCACCTGGACACCGGTCTTCGACGACCAACCCTCCTACTCGGTGGGCTGCGTGACCATCGACCCCTCGGATCCGGATGTGGTCTGGGTCGGCACCGGTGAGAACGTCAGCGGCCGACACGTCGGCTGGGGCGATGGTGTCTACAAGAGCCCCGACGGTGGACAGTCCTGGCAGCCACTGGGACTGGAGACTTCCGAGCACATCGGCAAGATCGTCGTCGATCCCCGCGATGGCAACGTTGTCTATGTGGCTGCCGAGGGGCCCCTGTGGTCCTCTGGCGGCGAGCGGGGTCTCTACAAGACCGCCGACGGCGGGCAGACCTGGACTCAGGTGCTGGCCATCGACGAGAACACCGGCGTCACCGACGTCGAGATCGACCCGCGCAATCCCGACGTGCTCTACGCCGCCGCCTACCAGCGTCGACGTCATATCTGGTCGCTTCTGGCGGGCGGCCCGAGCTCGGGGATCTACAAGTCGACCGATGCCGGCGAGACGTGGCGTCGAATCGAAAAGGGCCTGCCGAATGGGGACATGGGCAAGATCGGCCTCGCCGTCTCCCCCGCCGATCCCGACATCGTCTACGCCACCATCGAGGCGGCCGAAGACGAACGCGGCTTCTATCGATCGCGGGATCGTGGCGAGAGTTGGGAGAAGCGTAACGAGTACATCTCGAACGGTACCGGACCGCACTACTACCAGGAGATCGTGGCCTCGCCCACCGAAGTCGGCCGGGTCTACCAGATGGATGTCTTCCTCCACGTGACCTACGACGGTGGCGCCAACTTCGAGATTCTCGGCACCGGGCGCGAGAAGCACAGCGACAACCACGCTCTGGTTCTCGATCCGGAAGATCCCGATCACCTGATCGTCGGCACCGACGCGAGCCTGTATGAGAGCTTCGACGAAGGAGCTCACTGGCGACAGTTCCCGAATCTGCCAATCTCCCAGTTCTACAAATTGGCCCTGGATACGGCCGAGCCTTTCTACAACATCCTCGGCGGGGCGCAGGATCTCGGAACCCTGCTTGGACCCTCTCGCACGACCAATACCGAAGGCGTCCGCAACCGCGACTGGTTCGTGCCGCTCGGCGCGGACGGCTATTCCTGTGCCTTCGACCCGGAGGACCCGAATCTGGCCTACATGGAGATCCAGGTGGGGCGCCTCAACCGCTATGACCGCTTGAGTCACGAGCTCTTGGACATCCGTCCCGTTCCTTCCCCCGGCGATCCACCCGAGCGCTGGAACTGGGATGCGCCCTTGATGATCAGTCCCCACTCCTCCAGCCGCCTGTACTTCGGCTCCCAGCGACTCTGGCGCAGTGATGACCGGGGCGATTCCTGGACTCCCGTCAGCGGCGATCTGACGCGCAATCGAAATCGCTACGAGCTCGAGATGGCGGGCCGTGTATGGAGCATCGATGCGCTCTACGACAACGGCGCCATGTCCATGTACGCCACGCTCACCACGGTCTCCGAGTCGCCACTGGTGGAAGGACTTCTCTATGCGGGATCCGACGACGGCCTGATTCAAGTCAGCGAAGGCGGCAGCGACTGGCGGGCCGTCGAGGCGCTCCCGGGAGTCCCCGACCTCTCTTTCGTCAACGACATCGAGGCCTCCCTGCACGATCCCGACACCGTCTTCGCCGCGCTCGACGCACACAAGACAGGAGACTTCCGACCGTTGCTCTTCGAGAGCTCGGATCGGGGTAGAACCTGGCGGTCCATCACCGGCAATCTGCCGGAGAGCACCATCGTCTGGGCGATTGCCCAGGACCATGTCGATCCGGACCTTCTTTTCATCGGGACGGAATTCGGCCTCTATTTCACACCCGATCGGGGTCGCAACTGGATCCGCCTGGAAGGCGGCGTGCCGACGATCTCCTTCAGGGACGTGAAGATCCAGCGGCGAGAGAACGATGTCGTGGGAGCCACCTTCGGCCGCGGCTTCTATGTCCTCGATGACTACTCCGCCTTGCGCGACATCGCCGACGGCGCTCTCGACGACGATGCGGCTCTGTTCTCGGTGCGAGACGCTTGGTGGTACGTGCCCTCGGTTCCAGGTCAGGCGGCAGGCAAGCCCTCCCTGGGAAGTGACGACTATGCGGCGGCGAACCCGCCGTACGGAGCCACTTTCACCTACTACCTGAAGGAAGCTCCCAAGACCTCGAAGGAGCAACGGCAGGAACGAGAAAAGGACCTCCGGGAGAACGCTGAAGACGCACCTTTCCCAGGCTGGGAGACGCTGCACGCGGAAGCCCTCGAGCAGGGGCCCATGGTGCTGCTGACCGTTCGGGACTCCCAGGGCCAGGCTGTGCGAAGGATCGAAGGGCCGGCAGAGGCGGGGATTCACCGCGTCAGCTGGGATCTAAGACTGCCGCCAGCCGACCCGATCGAGCTGGCACCTCCAGCGTTCATGCCACCCTGGTGGGACCCACCCCGGGGACCATTTGCAGGCCCAGGGAGCTATCGGGTCGAGCTCGCCTTGCTGACGAGTGAGGGTGTTGTGGAACTGGCCGAGGCTCGTGGCTTCGAAGTGAAGCCCCTGCCGGGGTTCAGTCTCGCGATGCCCGACTTCCAGACGGTAACGGCATTTCAAGCCGAGACAGCCGAGCTGTACCGACAGGTCGCCGGCGCGGCCGAGGAGCTGCAGCGAGCCGAAGACCGGCTACCCTATCTGCGCCGGGCCTTGCGTGACACCCCTGCGGCGGACCCCGGACTGTTCACGGAGCTCGACGGGATCGGTGCGTCATTGGCGAGTCTCCGACTCCGACTCAACGGTGACCAGATTCGAGGCAAGTGGAACGAGCCTTCGGTGCCGTCGATTCGGCGGCGAGTCGGTCAGGTCGCTGGCGGACATTGGGATACGCGGCAGACTCCAACCGCTACCCAGCGGCAGAGCCTGGAGGTGGCTCGTAGCGAATTCGCGGGGCTCCTCGGAGAGCTGTCCGAGATGTTGGAAACAGACCTGCCGGGCTTCGAGGCCAAACTCGAAGCGGCGGGTGCCGCGTGGACGCCCGGCCGGAAGCTGCCCGACTAAGACCGGCTCGCTTGTCGATCAGGCCAGCTAGTCGATCTCGAAGGTCAGGGTGGCCCAGTTGGACTCGTAGTCCGCACCGGCCTCGTCCACCGGTAGCATCCGGATAAGGCGGACGTACCAACGACCTGCCTTCGACAGCTCGACCTTCACGATCCCCTCATCGTCGGTCCGGGCGCTCGCGGCCTCCCGATGGGTCCCACTCTCGTCGTGACTGTGGAAGCCCTCGTAGCTGGCATAGACCAACTGATCCGCGACCGGTATACCGTCAGCGAGCACGAGAAACTCGAGACTGTCGCCGATATCGAGTGAGGCAGGATTGGCGAGGGGCACGATCTCGATGGGGTAGCCCAACTTGAAGGACTGGGAATCGGTCACCGCATCACCGACCTGGAGAATCGTCTTGACGTGCTTCGAATACCGTTCTCGCACCGGCCCGGTCAGGTTGCCCTCGTGCTGTCGAGCTTCCAGGACGTCGAGCACGCCATCGTGCTTCAGGTAGTCGTCGAACTCCTCGGCCGTCAGCTCGATCATGTTGGCCGCGGTTGAAATCCCGACGAGATAGGTCCCCGGCGCGCCGGTCTTGAAGTCCAGGATGGCTACCGTTCCCTCGTCTCGCCATTGTCCGATTGCCGGGTGGCTAACTGTGGAATCGCCATCGACCACCGAGACATCGGTCATCCGATCTCTCGCGATAGCGTTCTCACTCTTGTCGAAGGTACCGTTGTAGAGCGCAACGCTGACCGCCGACTCCGGCGGCAGGCTGTGTTCGGACAGCACCAGGAACATGTCGTGCGCCGAGGCGCCGGATGCCGTCAATGCCAGAAGACATGCGATCGAGACTCTCCTCATCATGATCTCCCCCTCCAAGGCAGTTCCCGCTCACTCTAATGAATTTCGTTGCCGGGCGACAGTCGCTCGATGCGAGCAGGGCCATGCACCGCGTCTGCCATTTCCAGTGTTACGATGAGTGCTCCGATTCGTGGAGGGGTGAACTCACAATCCCTGGAGGAGAGCTCATGATGAAGAATCTCAGCCTCATCACCATCGCAGTGTTCTTGGCCGCAACTGGAGTCGCCACCAGTCAGGAGGTCGGTGTTTGCCGAGACTCACTGGCTACTTATGATGCGTTCCCTGCACCGAATGTCCAGCAGGGTGCCACTCGAGTCGGTGATTCAGTCGAAACCCGTATCGACACCCCCCACCCTTACGTCGGCCTGTCCACTACGAAGGCCCAGCTCGTGTTTTCGCGGCAGATCTACCATCCTGGAGCGAGCTTCGTTTCTCCTCACTTCGGCCGTTTCGAGCTGGCCAAGGGTGACTATGTGATCGTCCGGTCGCCCGACTATTCGCGCTCTTGGCGCTATGAGGGTTTTGGCAAGAAAGAACGAGGTAAGGAAGGAAATGGTGGCTTCTGGGGCATCCACATTACCGGAGAAAGAGCCATCGTCGAGCTCTGGGCCAAGGGGCCCGCGAGCGCCTTCGGGTTCACAATCGACTACTACGGGCGGGGTTTTTCGGCTGTCGAGTTGGGCGAGGAGGAGAGCGATATCGAAGCGGTCTGCACCGATGACGACAAGGAGAATGCGGTCTGCTACAAGGACTCCGAACCGGAAATGTATGAAGAAGCCAGGGCGGTCGTCCGACTCCTCACCCGCAAGGGGCTCAGCTCGTTCCTTTGTACAGGTTGGCTACTCGGTGACGAGGGTCACATGATGACCAACGAACACTGCATCACGGACCAAGCGGAAGCCGATGACACCGACTACGAGTTCATGGCCGAGGGAGCCTCCTGCGCAACCGACTGCCCTCAACTGGGCTGCGACGGAACCATCGAGGCCACAGACGGAACGCTCGTCCAGGACAATGCCACTCTCGACTACGCACTGGTCAAGTTGCCAGGCAATCTCAGTACTACCTATGGCTTCATGCAACTGAGGGAGACGGGCGCAGTGCTCGAAGAGCGAATCTACTCACCACAGCACCCCGGCGGCAGAGGCAAGGAGCTGGCTGTCCTCTCGACGTATTCCGAGAACCCCACCGGCTTCAACGAAGTGGATAGTCTGACCGAACCGGCTTGCTCTGGCGGGGCGAGCCCCGATGTCGGCTACTTCATGGATACCGAAGGAGGATCATCTGGTTCGGCGGTCCTCGCATACGGCGACAACCTCGTGGTGGCACTGCACCATTGCCGGGGGAGTAACTCCTGCGGTGGCACCGCTTTCGACGACCCGAACCGGGGTGTCGCCGTTCCCCTGCTGATCACCGACCTGGGAGCCAACCTGCCCAACAACGCCATCGGCGCGGCAGTCGATGTCATCTTCGAAGACGGCTTCGAGAGTGGCGACACCACGGCTTGGAGCGCTACAGTTCCATGAGCTGACGAAGCTACCAGCCGATTCTGGAGATCGGGCCGCATCCGCGCTCCGCACGGGGTCGATGCGGCCCCTTCTTTGCCCATCGGGTCCCAGGTGCCAACCGAGTCTCGCTGTCGAGCTATAATCTCTGTCCGCATATCACTACAAAGGAGAAAGAGAGAACCGAATGGCTTACAAACTGCCCGACCTACCCTACAGTCCCAACGCCCTGGAGCCGTACATCGATGCGGACACCATGGCGATTCACCATGACAAGCATCATCAGGCTTACGTCAACAATCTCAACGCCGCGGTCGAGAAGCACCCGGAGCTGTTCGAGCAGACGGCGCTGGAGCTGATCCTCGATCTCGACGCCATTCCTGATGACATTCGCGGCGCCGTGCGCAACCATGGCGGCGGCCACGTCAACCACACCATGTTCTGGACGATCATGGGCCCCGACTGTGGAGGCGCTCCGTCCGGTGGTCTGGCGACAGCCATCGACGAAGACTTCGGCTCCTTCGACGCGTTCAAGCAGGCCTTTGCGAAGGCGGCCGGCGGAGTGTTCGGTAGCGGCTGGGCCTGGCTGTGCGTCGGCAAAGACGGCAAGCTCATGATTACCACGACGGCCAATCAGGACAACCCAATCTTCACCGAGGGTGTCTTCCCGATTCTGGGTGTCGACGTCTGGGAGCATGCCTACTACCTGAAGTACCAGAATCGCCGACCGGACTACCTCGAGGCCTGGTGGAGCGTCGTCAACTGGGACCAGGTTTCGACCTACCGCAAGGTCATCCTGGTCAGTGGCGGTGTGGCCGATATGGCGGATTGGGCCAAGGACCAGTGGGCCAAGCTCGAGGAGTTCCTCCAGAAGCTCAAGGACTGAGCGTAGGCTCTTCTACTGGAGTCAATCAGGGCGGCGGTTCCTGCAAGGGACCGCCGCCTTGTTTTATGGATCCTGATCTCTCAGGAGGAAGAGAGCCCGATCCGGGTAGTCGGTGATGAGACCGTCGACGCCCCAATGCATCATTTTCTGAATAGCCTTGGGTTTGTTCACCGTCCAGGGGATCACGAGAACCCCCTTTCCCTGGAGCCTCTCGACTTCGCCGCGGTCGAGATAGAGGTGTTTCCTCGACACGATCGTCGCAGTCCCATCCTCTACCCAACGTTTCGCACTGGCCGCCTCGACCACGAGAGCTCGCCCCAAGGCGGGCTCCCGCTTCCTGACCTCGACCAGAACCGCTCCAGACGTACTCTGGATGGCAGTGCGATGTTCCAGACCTCGCTCCTGGAGAAGCGTTACGAGCTGCGCAACGAGCACCTCGACGGGCTTCGGCATCTTGGCTGTCGAATCCTTGATCTCGATGCTGAGTCGAACCGGATAGGGCGCTTCGATCGCCAGGTCGAGCACCTCCTCCAATCGGGGTATTCGCTCACCTGGTGACAGTGTTTGCTCAGGGAACTTGCCCGCACGCCGACTACCGCAATCGAGCCCTGAGATGTCCCGGAAATCCAGCTCAGCCAAACGTCGACGGCGAACCGGCTCGCCACCGGGACTCGTGCAGAGCTTGGGATTGAGTTGAAGATCGTGGTGGACCGCAAACACACCATCACGCGTCATCACGACATCGAGCTCGAGCGTCGTGACGCTGAGCTCGATTGCCTTTTCAAAGGCCATCAGAGTGTTCTCGGGTGCCAGGCCGCGACATCCGCGGTGTCCCTGGATGTCGAATTCCGAAAGTGCGCCCTCGGCCACGGCAATGCCGCCGAGGAGGCACAACCCCAGAACGAATCCGGTGCCACTTTTCGGAGCTCTAGTCAGTTCCCGCCTCTCCAGTCTCCTTCTCGAGCTCATCGAGGACGAGCGTGTAGGCGGTGTAGTACTTGAAGATATTGCTCACGTACTGCACCGGTTCCCGGCCAACCTCACGGGCCACGACTATCTCCACATTCTGAAACCACTTGTTGGGATCGAATCCCTCCTCAGCGGCCTGCTCGCGCAGTCGCTTGATTCGGTTCGGGCCAGCGTTATAGGCGGCGAAAGCAAACAGATGTTTGTTGATCTCATTCAGGTCGGCGTCCTCGAAATAGTTGTCGAGTATCCAGCGCATGTACTTGTTGCCGGCCTCGACATTCCTTTCGAGAATATGAACATCGGGGATGCCGACCGCCGGGTCCTCGGCTGTTGTCGGCATGAGCTGCATGACCCCGACAGCGCCGACGTGGCTCACCTTGCTCTGATCGAGGCCCGACTCCTGGTACCCCTGAGCCGCCATCATCAGCCAGTCGAAGTCATATACACCGGCCCACTGTTTGAAAAGACCGACCATCTCTCGTAGCCGCTCCAGGTCTTCCTCGGACTGAGGGTTCTTCACATACTTTGTCGTCTTTAAATAACGATTGATCAGCATGTTGCCGAGAAGCGTGCCCTTCTTGTTCTCTGCCACAAAGTCGTTGACTATCTGAGCGAGCGCCGGGCTGCCCTGGCGAAACATCCAGGCAAGGTCGATGTCCTCGGTCAGGGCCACGGTGTCATGCATATCCAGACCGTCGAGTGCGTCGACCCAAGGCCCGGCGATGATCTCGTTTACGACAGTCAACGGATAGATCCCCGCCGCTACCATCTCCAAGATGTCCCCGTCTTCCAGGTTCTCATCCACCAACCGAATCTCCACAGGTGCGCGACCTTCAGCCTGCAATCGCTCATTGAGCTTTGCGAGGTTCTCGAAGTAGCTGCTGCCCTGACGCACCCAGATCTCACGCCCGGACAGCTCGTCAATCGTCGTCGGACCCTCGACATCTGGGCCGCTGACCACCAGCTCGCGAGTATCTGGATAGAGGGGATCCGAAGCGTCCACTCGCTCCAGACGCCCTGGAGTGATCGCCATGCCGCTCGCGGCGAGATCGCCGCGCCCAGCCTCCAGATCGGGAATCAACCGATCGGCAGACACCGGAATGGCAACCACATGGACCTGGAGGGTGCCACTACCGAGATCCTCGTTGATCTTCTTCTGGAGCTCCTGGATCAGCTCGGCCATGATGCCACGAGGCCGATTGCCATCGAAAAAGAAGGAGGTCGGGCTGTAAACCACCAGGGCACGGATGACCCGGCGTTCCAACATGCCGTCGAAGTCACCCTTCCAGGGGTTGTTGATGCCGGCCATCACTTCGGGCGGAGGTGGTGGTGGGATCGGCGGCTCTTCGAGCTCCTCGGCGGTTTCGACTTCTGGAGCTGCAGCCTCCTCGACGACGGTGGTGGTCTCCGTCACTTCCTCTCCTGACTTCCTGGAGCATCCAGGGACCGCAACGACGAGCATCAAGAGAACGAGACAAATCGGCAAATTCGCCAAGATCTTCATAAGTCAATCTCCATACTGGGGTCACCCCGTTTAGGCTTGACAGCAGCTTCCGCTTGCCGCGGTTTCGAACAGCTTCTGCGTCGACTCGGGTCAATTCTACTGGAGGGGGGTTGCCTCTCGAGAGGCAACGAAAAAGGGCGGGGCCCAAGCCCCGCCCTCGGTGAACAACGATGTGATGCTCCGTCTTACCAGGCGGCGCGGGCGTAGATCTCGAAGCCGCTAACGGTGTACTCCCACTTGCCCAGAAAATTCGTCGACAGTGTGTCGATGTCGTAGCCCGTGTAGCTGTACCCGAGACCGAAACCGAAGTAGTTCCACGTCCGATGCTCGACCGCCACGATGGCCGACGCAACACTGCCGTCGAAGTCATCGAGGTTGAAGTCGATGTAGCCGAGGTTGCCAGTGAACACGAACCGCTTGCCGAGATATTGATTCAGTGAGAATCCCAACTGGGGGACGGGTACGTCGGTACTGATGTCCTCTTCAACTGAGGCCCCCTGACCGATCGCCGCGATCCCGACACCCGCTCCGAGAGTGGCGTACACGAGACCACCGGTAATGCCCATTGAGGTGCCTTCGCTCGAATAGAACCAGAAGGTGTAGGCGAGATTGACGAACTCCGTGTTGTAGGACGCGCCAATATCGATGTTGATCGGAAAGGTCTCATCTCCCCACTCGATATCTCTTTGTAGCGTCGTAGTGCTGTCCCGGTCAGTCTTGTAATAGCCACCGGTGATCTGGTGTCGCTTGCCGAGAATGACGCCCAGACTGAACCGCGGCACGGATTGAGAGCTATCGAACCCCAGGTCGTCCTCGAGGCTGACTGTCGTTCCCTCACCTCCCGTCGGCGAATCCAGTCGAATCTTGGTGTCGAGTCCTGTCAGATATCCACCGATGCGCAGGGTCCAGCGATCCAGAACCTTGCTCTGGTCGACCGAGACGCCGGCTTGGGACTGGGTGGCGAAACCAGCGATCAGCAACGCCATAACTAGTGCGATTCTCTTCATCTCATTTCCCTTTTTCGATTGAAAGACCCTTTTGATTGCTGGCAACACTAGCATGGAATCCTGGGCTGGGGTCGACAGCTCAGGCTGACCGGCGGGGACGGCGCCGATTCCTGCTCCTGGCCGCACTTGCGCCACTCCTTCCCTTTGGCTGGGAAGGTCGAGGCTGGGAGGCCGCATGGCCTGACCGGCCCTGTGGGAACGGAATGCTCTCGATACCCTGCATTTCACGTCTCGGAATCGACGCCCCCAGTCTCTTCTCGACCTGGGATACCAGGTACCGATCCTCGTCCGTGACGAACGTATAGGCCTTGCCCTGGCGGTCCGACCGACCGGTGCGTCCGATACGGTGCGTATAGGCATCTGTGGTGTTGGGCATGTCGAAATTGACGACATGCGACACCTGCTCGACATCGATGCCACGGGCAGCGATGTCGGTGGCCACGAGAACGTCGAACCGGCGATTGCGAAAACCGTTCATGGCACGTTCGCGCTGCCCTTGAGACATGTTGCCCTGTAGTGCCACGGCACGGTGGCCGGCCCCTTCTAGCTTGCGGGCCACGCTTCGTGCGCGGTGCTTGGTGCGCGTGAAGACGATGGCCGAGGCGAGCTCGTCCTCGGAGAGGATGCGTTGAAGAAGGGCCAGCTTTCGCGTCTGGTCGACAGGGTAAAGCGCGTGCTCGATCGTGGACAAGGGTTGGCTATGGGCGACATCGACTACGTGCGGATGGCGCAGAATTCCGTCGGCCAGGGTGCGAATTGCCGTTGGCATGGTGGCTGAGAACAGCAGGTTCTGACGCTCCTCGGGCAGCGCGGAGAGGATTCGGCGAACGTCTGGCAGGAACCCCAGGTCGAACATATGGTCCGCTTCGTCCAGGACAATGGTCTCGACCCGACCCAGACGCACGAGGCCCTGCTGCATCAAGTCGAGCAATCGACCAGGACAGGCAACGACGATCTCGGGCCGCCTTGCCAGCGCCGAACGCTGACGGTGCACCGAGACGCCGCCGAAGATGGTGGCGACTTTGATCCGCGTGAACTTGGCCAGGGTGAGAAACTCCGCGCTGATCTGTGCGGCCAACTCGCGAGTCGGCGCCAGGATGAGAACTCGTGGATCCGATCCCCGGCCCGACAGCAGCCGCTCGAGAATGGGCAGCGCGAAGGCCGCCGTCTTGCCCGTGCCTGTCTGGGCCAGGCCGAGTACGTCACGGCCCTCCAGGGCGGCGGGGATGGTCTGAACCTGGATCGGCCGCGGCTCCACAAAGCCTGCCGCGGCGATACCGCGGTGCAGGACGGGGTCGAGGTTGAATTGGGCGAATCCGGATACGGTTTCGTTGTTGTTTCTAGACATACGTATATTGCTCTCCAGCGCACCGGATCGTCGTCAAGACGACACACGGCCGCTTTTCCTTCCCACACAACAGCAGTGATTAGGGGGTACTTTCGGGCGACGCGATACTCGTTGGAGACCCTGTTGTGCGCCGCGCGCCGAGAAGCTCTCGGCGAAGACTTGAAGGCGAAGGGTAGCAGGTCCGGCGCGATTAAGCCACCGACTCCGTACCGGAGGGATCCACGGCGAGGAAAAAGCCACTCCTCTTCGCCTTGGGACTGAACCTCTTCTACTGAATATAGCCCAGGGCGCGCAGCCGCTCGATCTCTTCCGGTGAGACGGTCTGAGCTTCAACGCCGGTGGGAAGCGTTCGAATGAGCTCTTGCAGCGCTTCGAGCATGGGTTCGCGGTCGTTGGCCAACTCCTCAACACCGATCAAGTTGTTCATCTCGTAGGGGTCCGCCTCGAGGTCGTAGAACTCGTCTTCCCCTTCGGTGAACAGTTGATACTTGAAGCGCTTGTCCTGTAGGGCGTACCGAGCGCCGGACTCGAAGTTACCTTTCTTCTTCCTCCGTCCTCTTGCCTCAGCGTAGCGGCTGCGCTCGGCAAACGAGAATCGTTTCGGGTCGCTCGGCCTGCCGCCCTTCAGGTAGGGCACAAGCGAGCGTCCCTGGATGGGCATGATCTGCTCTGTCGCAACGCCGACCAACTCGGCAATCGTGGGTAGGAGATCGACGTGCTCGACAATCCCCTCCACCTCGATCGGCCGACGGATTTCACTGAGCCAGAACAACATTGGAACGTGCAGCTGGGCATTGTAGATCTGCTTGGAATGGCCGAACCACTCGTGCGCGCCTAGCCCCTGGCCGTGATCGCCCGTCAGGATCCAGAGTGCATCCTGACCCATCCCGGCTTCCCGCATCCGGTTGAACAGGCGTCCGACCTCGGTGTCTGCATAGAGGACTTCGGCATCGTACTCGAGGACTTCGGAATAGGACGGCCGGTCAGTCGGAATTCCCCTCGCCTCCAGCACAGCGTCGTACTGATCCACACCGATCTCATCGATCATCTGGCGAACGCGCTCCAGATGCCCTTGCGGTGGTTTCATCGGCCGATGGGGGTCATACACATGGACCCACAAGAAGACCTTGTCCGACGGATCAATAGTCTCCAACCACTCCAGGGCAGCGTCGACGGTCTCCCCGGCCGAGCGATACTGGCTCTTCTGCTCCAGTTTCTTGTTCTTTCGGAACTGGTCCCACTTGGCAAATCCCTGATTCAGATTTCCACTGAGGGGCGCATCGACACTGACAAAGGCCGCCGTCTTGAAGCCAGCGTCTGAGAGCATCTCGGCGAGCGTCGTGTAGGCGTCGTCGAGAACCAGAGTGTTGCTTTCGACGCGGTGCTGCATGACATACAGCGATGTGAAGATCGAGGAGTGGGACGGCTTGGTCGTAGCCGAGTGCGAGTATGCGCGTCGGAACAACACTCCCTTTTCGGCCAGCGAGTCGAAGAAGGGCGTTGTTTGAATCGGGTGGCCGTAGGCAGACATGTGGTCCGCGCGCAGAGTGTCGAGCGTCACCAGAACGATGCGCTGCGGTGGGTCCACAGTGACGTCCAACTCGGACGTACAACCGACAACAAGGAGCCACAAGGCCAGGCAGATCCAGATTCTCGGCTTCATTCGGGTTTGTCTTTCTGAAACGCGACTCGAGCAGAAGGAGACTTCAGGGCAGTCGCCACCTCATGCTAGTTCCGTTCGTAGACCGTCCGCGTCGTTGTCGGAAGACCTCCGAGAACCCCACAGCGCTTTGTTTCAACCACCAGCGACGACTCCCCCACTGCCTGCTGAGGCGACTGGAGTGACAGAGTCTGTGTCACCTCACACTCGATTGCCTCCCCATCTTCGACGTCGGCAGCGGTATGCACCATAGTGACGACAAGCTTGTCGCCCTCCCAAGCAGTAGTCGAGACCTGGACCTGCATGCCACGGCCCATCAGAAATGTGTTCCGGCTCTCGGATCCGTCCAGGGCGTACCGGAGCTTCAGGGTCGGTTGATAATCCCGTGGCCTGTACAGCACTCGCTCGACCGTCAGCATTGAGGAATCCTGCATCAGGGTGAAGCTCTCACCCCACCCACTCCCCAGCGTGACCGACGGCTCGGCGCCTCCAGCAGCAGGTCCCGCCTGGGCCTCGGACACCGTCCAGGCGCCAGTGAAGTTGGGCTTCTCCCGTGCTGCTGACATCCCGGTTCCGAGGATTCCTACAGCGAACATCGTCAGAACCGCAGCCCACCTTTGGGGAAAGGGTCTTTTCAAACGGGTATCTCGTCGCATGGGTCTACCGATCACCTTGTGGTGGAGTGTAGGGATCACCGGTGCCTCTGGGAACATTCGGGTACGCCCCTGTCGAGGCCTCGAACTCGGTGACGATCCGATCGATCACGCCCATCACCCAGGGATTGAAGTCCTTGACGTCCGTTTCCTCCTTGGGATCGGACCGCAGATTGAACAGCCGCATGCTGTCTGGGGGGTTGGGGACCACTGAGCTGAACCGGTAGTGGTAGAAGAACTTCCAATCCCTCCACTTGACCGCTTCCAACTCACCGCGCCATGTCCAGTACATCACGCTCTCGCGGTTCGAGTGGCGTTGTTTGCCCTCTAAGAACGGGAGCTGGTTCACCCCATCGATGGCCCGGTCATTCGGGACGATCTCGGGTGCACCCACCGCCGCCGCCAGCGTCGGGAAGATATCGACCGCATGAACGATCCGGTTCGACACCGAGCCCGCTGGGATGCGGCCGGGCCAGCGAATGACACAGGGCGTCCGGATCCCACCTTCCAGCATCGTGTTGTAGAAACCGCTCCAGGGCCCTGCAGTACCCCGCCAAGGCCGTCGTTCTTCGGCCCCGTTGTCGGTGCACCAGAAGACGATCGTGTTGTCTTCGATCCCCAGTCGGTCGATGGCGGCGAGCACCAGCTCCACGTTGTGGTCCACATCGGCCATGGCGTCGCCGATGTCTCCCGCACCGGTAGTGCCCTCGAAATCCGGATGGGGCAATGTGGGGAAGTGGATCTGGGTCATCGGATAGAAGAAGAAGAAGGGGCGGCTCTCACTGACATTTCGCTCCATGAAGGCGATGCCCCGATCGGCGGCCTCCCGGTCGATCGTCCGTCGACTCTCCAGGTCGTATGGCTTCACCTTTCGAGGCGATTCGCCAACCCGACCCTGCCAGATGTGGGGCGTCTTCATAGTGGTCGGATCGAAGTTCTCAAAGCTCGTGAACTGCGCTGTGTGACTCGTCCCCGGAATGCCGTACCACTCGTCGAAGCCCTGATTCGTCGGACCGCGGCGCCCTTCCCAATTCACGCCACCCAAGTGCCACTTACCAAATAGACCAGTCGCATACCCCACCGACTGGAGTGCCTCTGCAAGAGTGACTTCCCAGAGGGTCACACCGTCGAGGTGATCCCCACCGGTCCGAATCGCATAGCGTCCTGTCAGCAGCGAGAGGCGGGAGATGGTGCAGGAGTTCTCGACATTGAAGTTGTCCAACCGAATCCCCTCGGCGGCGATGCGATCGATGCTGGGCGTCGGAACGCCGCGAACACTTCCGTAAGCCCCGACCTCACCCCACCCCAGGTTGTCCGGAAACATCAACACGATGTTGGGTCTCTGCGGTTGCTGCTCCTGGGCGACCGCCAGCCCCGATGTGGATGGGAGAAGCGTGGCAAGCAGAACGATTGGAACCAAAAGACGAAACATGTCAGACACGCCCCTTTGCGAAGATCGTCAGCCGCGGAACACGGCTAGGGTATTTCAATCACATAGCCAGGTCCATTGGGGGCGGTTTGCGGGCAAACGACAAGAGCTCGTCCAGATTGGGTGTCTCGATGCCAGCTCGGGCTCTGAGCTCGGCGAACTCCTCCATCATCTCCAGCAGCTCGTCACCAACTTCCGAGGCGTGCAGTCCCATGGCGACTTCGACCTTGCGAGACCGAAAGAATCCTCGGAAGACCTTCACCCCCACCCACTCCGGCAGCCAGTAGTACAAGTTGAAGATGGGCGGCTGCCTCCTCTTGTAGCCCACAGATTTCAGAACATCACCTGCTTCCCGGCAGGCGCGAATGTACTTGCGTAGGGCCAGGTCGTCTGCGGCAACAGCCTCGAGATCACCGCCATGCATCAGAACGACCCCAGCCGTGGGCCCCATGAAGGCGAAGTGGTACTTGAGCCACCCGTCGATATCCTTCTCGAGGCTGACCGGGAATCCAGCCCCCTCGAAGAACTCCTCGATCCGGGTTGTTCGCTCCCGTGTCTCGCCGTCGAGCTCACCGATGAACAGAGGGCTGCCCTTGTCGTTCGCTTTGTCGCCATCTGCGATGACGAGGTTGTCGCCGTCCCAGCCTCCTCCGGCACCAGGGAATCCGAGCAAGACCTTCTCCCTTGGCAGATAGTCCAAGTACCGGTGAAACCCGGAGACATCGTTGCCCAGGAACAGGATGTTCTGGAGGTTCTGGCACTCCACCAGGATCGGACAGACGGCTAGGCGGCTGGACTTCCGCATGACCACCAGCACGAGATCGTATCGATCCTCCGGTTCCAGCCTCTCGACGAGCTTCACCCGGGCCACCTTCTTCTCGCCGGTGTATCCATCGACCAGAATGACCCCGTCCCTTCTGATCAATTCGTACGTCTCGCCCCGGGCGAGCAGGGTCACATCCTTGCCGGCCTGGTGGAGACGGAGAGACAACCAGCGACCGATCGGTCCCGCACCGTAGACGAGAGTTCTCATGGCTCGTTCCCCCTGGGTTCATTTGAATCTACGCCCACTGGTGTCAAGAGACGCCACCTCAAGAGGTAGGGGAAGAACGGGAGCGGGTCTGAAAGTGTCAGGCCCGGACGGCCATGCAGACCGCGAACTGAAATCAGAAATTCATTGCGCGTCGGTTGTCAACGTCATACACGTCCACTTCCCAGATGAAAGTCGCGCCGATCACCTTTGTGAATCCCCAAGAGGGGAGAGCTTCTCAGCTTAGTTCTCGTGTTGCCGAACCAAACGAACCTCGCTATGCTCTGCTGGCGAGAAGGGGACCGATCTGTCCAATCACAGTCTCTCCAAACAGCAGATCGAGCTGGTCGAGCGCATCGGCGTTCTCCATGATCGGCTCGGCTTCTCCCCCGCGCCCGGTCGTGTGGTGGGACTGCTCATGGTGTCGCACGAGCCGGAGCTGACCTTCGATGAAATCCGCGAAGCCCTGGGACTGAGCAAGAGCTCCACGAGTGCGGCGATCAACCTTCTCCTGTCGCTCGGCAGCATCGAATACCGAACGCGACCGGGCGATCGCAAGCGCTACTTCCGCAAGAACTTCAAGAACTGGGAAGCGTCGTTGCTCGAGCGCATGGATCTGTTCTTCTCGCTCCGCGAGCCACTCGGTGAAGCTCTCGAGATGGCAGGCCGCACGGAGGAGTCCCGTCAGGCGCTGTCCCGAATGATCGACTTTCTGCAGTTCCTCGAGATGGAGCTTCACGAAGCCTATGACCGCTACAAGCAAGACAGAGGCATTTGACCTGGTGAAGCGGGCCGCCGGAGGGCTTCTCAGCGTTCCGGCTCGGCACCGCAGAATTGGAGGAAATCGGATGAGGACCTTTCTGACCGCTTCGACTCTCGTGCTCCTCGTGGGCCTCGCAACAACCGTCTCGGCCGCCACCGCAGAGGTCAAGGAGCCGATTCTCGACAGCGAGACCAGGCTCGAGAGGTTCGAGCAGCACCTGACGATGAAGCAGGAATCACCGTTCAAAAAAGCGAAGTGGAGCTACCTCGGGCCGACGAACGTCAGCGGCCGGTGCACAGACGTCGAGGCCGTTTCTCCACGGGGCCAGCAGTACACGATCTGGATTGGATCCGCTACCGGCGGCGTCTGGAAGTCCATCAACGAAGGGACGACCTTCGAGCCTGTCTTCAACGACATGCCCTGCGCCTCGATCGGCGACATCGCGATCGATCCGACGAACCCGGATGTCGTTTGGGTGGGTACAGGCGAGGCGAACATCTTTCGCAGCTCCAGCGCCGGCTGCGGCGTCTTCAAGACCACCGACGGCGGCGAGACCTGGACGGCGATGGGCCTCGCGGGCACCTACACAATTCCCCGGATCCGCATTCACCCGGAGAACCCGGACATCGTCTGGGTGGCCGCAGGCGGGCACGAGTGGACGAAAAACCCCGAACGAGGCCTCTTCAAGACCACCGACGGCGGCGCGACCTGGTCCAAGGTTCTCTATGTCGACGACGAGACCGGCGTCAACGACATCGTCCTCCACCCCACCGAGCCCGACACGATCTACGCCACGACGTGGCAGCGCACGCGGCTCAAGTGGAGCGATCCCAGGAACTTTCCCCACTACGAGAACAGCGGCGTATGGAAGTCCACGGATGGTGGTGAGAACTGGGAGCAGATCAACGACGGCTTACCCGAGGCGGCCTTCCGAGGTCGCATCGGGATCGACATCGCCGCCTCGAATCCCGACGTGCTCTACGCCTACCTGGACAGCTACGAAGTGGCCGAGAAGGCCAAGCCCGGTGAGAAGGACACCTACGGCCGTGCGATGAAGGACCGCATCAAGGGTGCCACGATCTATCGCAGCGCGGATGCCGGAGCGACGTGGGAGCAGGTCAGCGGTCTGGACGAGAAGACGAAGAAGTTCATGGAGAACCACTCCGCCACCTACGGGTGGGTCTTCTCCCAGATCCGGGTCGATCCGCAGGACGAGAACCGCATCTACACGATGGGGCTGGCTCTCAACATGTCCGAGGATGGCGGCAGGACCGCTAAAGTGCTGACCGGGATGCACCTCGACCACCACGGTCTGTGGGTCGATCCCGCCAACAGCGACTACCTGCTGAACGTCCAGGACGGTGGCCTGGCCATCTCCTACGACGGTGGGGAGAACTGGAAGATCCCGCTCGAGGAGTTGCCCCTGGCGCAGTTCTTCAACGTATCTCTCGATATGGGCGAGCCCTTCCGGGTTTACGGCTCGATCCAGGACCACGGCAGCTACTCCGCCGAAGTCGACATCTCGGACGGTCGAAAGAAGCTCCAGCCAATCGAGTTCGACAGCACCCTGGGCGGAGAGGGAACCACCCACGCCATCGATCCACGAGACGGCACAATCTACGCCTCGAGCTTCTATGGCGACCTGGATCGCGAAAGCGCCGATGGCACCGAGAAGAAGGATTGCCTCCCTCCTCCCTACCCCGACGAGGAGAAGATGCTGGGGCAGTGGCTGGCTCCGACCGTGCTGTCCGTCCACAACCCGGACTACGTCTACCACGGTCTCCAGACCGTCATGCTGTCCCGGGACCGCTGTACTACCTGGGAGGACATCAGCCCGGTTCTCTCCCACGACGATCCCGAAAAGAGTGGCGACATCTTTTACCAGACGGTCACCGCTCTCGCGGAGTCGCCCCTACGGTTCGGGCTGCTCTACGCCGGAACCGATGACGGCCGGGTGTGGCGCACCAAAAACGGCGGCGCGAAGTGGGAGGAGATCGGACGGGCACCGGTTCCGGCCAAGTGGGTTTCGAGACTGGTGGCCTCACAGCACGATCTGGCCACCGTCTACATGACGCAGACCGGGAGACGCGACGACGATTTCCAGGTCTACGTCTGGAAGTCCACCGACCTCGGCGAGACCTGGGTCGACATTTCGGGCAACGTCCCCCTCGGGCCGGTCAACGTGATTCGAGAGGACCCGGACAAGGAGGACCAGCTGTTTCTCGGCACCGATGCCAGCGTCTACGTCACCAAGGACGGCGGCGAGACCTGGGCGGTCCTGGGTGACCTCCCCTTTGCCTACGTCCACGACCTGGCATTCCACCCACGCGACCGGATGCTCGTCATCGGCACCCATGGCCGCGGTGTCTGGGTTTTCGACGGCGAGCAGCTCGACCCGAGGAAGGCCTCCGGAGCTGGAGAGGCTTCGGAAGAGGATCTCGCGGTTCTGCTCGGCACCTGGAACGGTGAGGTCGACGCCGAAGGGAGGCTCATGCCGTTCAGCCTGAAGTTCCTGATCGAGGACGAGGAAGTCGGTGGCTCGATGGAGTTCGTCATGGGAACCGCCACGGTGAGCGAGGTGCAGTTCGACGGCGAGCTGCTGGCCTTCACGGCCACCTTCGCGATGGGTGAGCAGGAGATGGCGATGGAGCTCGAAGGCTCCGTCGAGGAAGAAACCATGACCGGAACCGGGGAGAGTCCGATGGGCAAATCGAAGTTCACAGCCACCAAGGAGGCTGCCGAGCCCGTGGCGACGGAGTGAACCGGCACCAGCTCGACACGCCCCGGACATCCGGCAAGGACAGCGCGGTGCGCTCCACGACAGGCCAGGTCGTCGGCCTACTCGAGTCGCTCCGAAAGAAATAGTCAATCCAGGCTGCAACGCATTCTCTGTCGTTCAGACCAGCTTGCCGGCGAACTCTCCTGCGTTGCGAACGAAGACAGTTGTGTTGAGGCCCTCGGTGAGCGCCTCCATTCGCTTGGCGTAGGCTGCCTCGCTTCCGATCTTGGGATCCTGAAGACCAAGGAAGACCAGGTCGGCGTCGGCGCTGCAGCGACGAATGACTTCTGCGATCGTCTCGCCCTGGGGCTTGGTAATGATCTCTGTCTCCGCGTGGATGCGAATCTCCTGGAGCAAAGACTGCAGGCCTTCCCCTTGGAGTTGCTTCTCGTCTTCGCTTCTGGCGATCGAGCGGATGACGATTCTCGCATCGCTCCATTCGGAATTCAGGCTGAGCAGGTAGGCCAGCATGAGCATCATGTCTCCGTTGTTCTCCAGGCCGCCCCACCACAGATCGATCCGCTTCTCCTGTCCCGGCTCGTGGGCCCAGTTGAGCCGAGCAATCAGTGTGCTCTTGCCGACTTTCGACAGGCCCCTCATGATGCGAAGCCAGGCTTCGAGTCGACCTGGTTTTTGAGGCCAACCCACGAGGACGGTATTCGACTGGAGTCCCGCGATTCCGTTTGCCTGCACGGTATCGATGACACCGCTCTCGAAATCTCGAACGACATCCACCTCGCTGAAGGCGAGAAGTCCGTTGGTGGTGAGGGCACGCTCCATTTCGCTGTGCCACTGCTCGACGTCGAAATCCTCTTTGGTCAGATCTCCGACGACCAGCTGGCTCGCGGTCACGATCCCACGACCCTGATTGAACCAGCTTGCCAGTCGCACGAGTCCAATCCTCTTGTCTGGATCTCCAACGAAGACCAGAATGTGGGGGCGCCAGTTGCGAGGATCCGTCCCATGCGAGCGCAGTTTCAGCAATGCCACCCGGGCGAGCGACACCCATACGCCGGCTCGAGCATCTCCCCAACGTCGCTGCAGTGACCGACGTCGAAGATACAGATACAGGGCCAACTCGAGGGCGATCGCGATGACGCATGCCCAGGGACTGATGAGGAACATCACGACCACGGCACCAACGGATCCGAGAAGAGAGATCGCCCAGGGGACGTTGATGGTCGGACGAAATGACGGGTCTCCTGCGATCTTCTCGGCGGCAGCGCTCAGATTGATGGTCACGTAGAGGGTGAGAAAGAGAATCGTGACGAACTGCGCGAGAGAATTCCGAGTTTCATGTCTCCTCCGTCACTTCTCCGACTGCGCTGCGGTGGCGGCGAATATTCCTCTGCTTCGATTTCTTTCGTTGCGGTCTTCCGCCGTAGTAAGACCTGCCACCGTCGACAAGGAATCGCCGCCGGAAGGCCTGGCGGCCCAGCAGCATCCGAAAGCCCATGGCGTCGCGATTGGCGAGAGTCAGCTCGACCGGCCAGGTGAAACCGAGCAAGGCGATATTCGTGACGATGACCGGCCGCATCGTGGCCCTGCCGCTCGAGCTTCGTACCGATCGAAACTCGAGAACCGCCGCCTCGGCTTGCACGACCTGGGCGCTGTTGCGCTGCACAGGGTGAACCTTGAAGCGCACCCACCTCTCGCCACCTCGTACGAACTCCTGCAAGTCGTAGGCGTGGAGCGAAGAGGAGCGAGCGCCAGTGTCGACCTTCACCTTGATCCAATCGATCCCCAGGTCGGGCAGGCTGACCCACTCGCGCCAGCCGACAATCAGCCGGTCGGGATGTCTGATTTTCGCCATGTGTTCTTACTTGAACCAGCCCTTCTTCCAGAAGTAGATCAAGAGGCCGAGGGCCGTGGTCCCCATCAGGAGAAGCGCAAATGGATAGCCCAGATACCAACCCAACTCCGGCATGTTGAAGGCCGAGGCGTCGGGATCGAAGTTCATTCCGTAGACGCCCGCGATAAACCCCAGCGGGATGAAGATCGTGCCGATGATCGACAAGACCTTCATGACTTCGTTCATCCTGTTGCTGGCCACCGAAAGGTAGGTTGCCATCAAGTCGGAGCACAGATCCCGCTGCGAGTCGACCATCTCCGCGATCCGCATTGTGTGGTCGTAGGTATCTCGAAGGTAGAGAGCGGTCTCATCCCCGATCTGGTCTCCGGGGTCTCGAATCAGCGAATTCAACGCCTCCCGATGGGGCGTGATGCTGCGCCTGAGATCCAGCAGTCGGCGCTTGATTGCATAGACATGCGAAACCGTTCGCTGGTCGGGGGACCCGAGCACCTCCTGCTCGACTACCTCCAGGGCTTCCGAAATTCCTTCGAGAACCGGGAAATAGCTGTCGATCACGGCATCCACAAGAGCGTAGACGAGGTAGTCCGGGCCGCTCTTCCGAATCTTGCCCTTGCCGTGCCGGACCCTCTCTCTGATGCCGTCGAAGTTGTCGCCAGCTCTCTCCTGGAACGACAAGACAAAACGCGGGCCCAGAAACATCGTTACCTGCTCACCTGAAGAGAGGTCGGTTCCTGGAGCTCTGGCGACAATGAACAGATCCTCCTCATAGGCCTCGACCTTGGCTCGCTGACCCAGGTTGACCACATCCTCGAGCGCCAATCTGTGCAGTGAAAAGATCTCGCCGAGGCGGCTCAGGGTGCTCTCATCGCCCAGGCCGTCGACGTTGATCCAGACCACCGGCCAGGTGCCCAGATGTTCTTCAACCTCGTCGACACCGATCTCCTGTTCGACGTAGCCGTCTGGTCCATAGGCCATTAATCGCAGGACGGGCGATGGCCAGCTGGGATCGATCGAGAGTACTCCCGGAGCCCTACCTGCGGCCTGGACCATTCGATCCAGGCCGCGCCTAGGCGCGCTCGAGGAGAGTTGCTTGTCTTTCGGCCGACTCATGCTGTCGCTCGGAGTCCTTCCAGAGACTGTACCACCGGCTTGTCGAGGTGCAGATCGAGCTGCGGGAAGGCGATGGTGACGCCTGCCTCTTTGAGTGCCCACCAGATCGCCTCTCGGAGATCCGATCTACACCGTCGACTCCTCCACGGATCCCCGACCCAGACGGACACCTCGAAGTCCACCGAAGAGGTTCCGAAATCGGTGAGGAGGACTACTGGGTCCTTTTCCTGAAGACGCCAGTCGAGTGCGCCAGCCGCGTCATTCAGTACCTGCTTGACCAGCTGGAGGTCCGAGCCGTAAGAGACGCCCACCGCGACTCGTAGTCGCATCAGGGTGTCGCGGAAGGTGTAGTTGGTCACGGTCGACTGCACCAGCATCGAGTTCGGGATGATGAGGTCTTCGTCGTCGAGGGTGCGCACGATGGTGGCTCGAATGCCCATGTCCCGCACCCGCACCAGGTTGCCGTCGACATTCAAGACATCTCCCGGCTTGATTACTCGTTCCGACAGCAAAATGACCCCGGACACGAAATTCGCCGTGATGTTCTGCATGGCGAAGCCAATCGCGACGGCAAACACAGCACCTGCTGCAAACAAGGCCGTCAGGTCGATACCCGCGATCCGCAGGGCCACGAATAGACCAGCGCCCAGGATCAGATAGTGGGTCAGGCGGGTCACCACCCCGAGGGTTCCCTCGTCCTCCAAACTGCGGAGCTTGAAGGCTTTCTTGATGGCCCGGGTAGCCACCCAGGACACCACCCCGGTCGCCAGCATCACAGCCACCATCACGGCAACTGTGGCCACGGTTATCGGTGTCGTACCGAGGTCGAACAGCTTCACATCGAGAAAAGGGACGTTTCCTTCGAGCTGGTTGGTGATATTCATAGGATCCTCCTGCTGGGAATGGTGGAGAAACCAATTCGGCTTCATTGACTTGAGGAACTACAACGGCAATTCTACGTCCTTAGAGGCGCGACTTGCTTCACTGTCAGGTCTCGGCAATCCATTCCTGTTCCACCACAACCCAAGACCCCGCAGCGTAGGAAAAGCGATTTCCTACTCGGCCCCATCTGATGTCCTGTCGGTCAACGGCCCCCGCTCGCTTGCACCCCACGCCGCCCCGAGCTTGTCGGATCACACTGCCTCTCGTCCGACCGCTGCGGGCGCGGGTGGAGCCTCACACCTGGAACCGCTCCCACTCCCGCTTGGCCCTCTGCATCAAATGGCCAAACCGTGCGTCGCCGCGGACATTGTCCAGGTACCGGTCGTGCTCGGAGAGAAAGGGGTAGTTGATCATGCCGCGGTCGATCGCCCGGTCGAGCCAGAGTAGCGCCTCGTCCTTGGCGCCAACCGCGGCGTGGGCACTCGCCAGGAGCCAAGGGACCTCCGAATCCCACGCGGCGACCTGCTGATAGGGGCCGTCGGCGAGCCGCAAGACCTCCGCCCGGTCCTCCCGCCAGGCCGCCCGGCAAAGGCCCATCCACCACGTGCCGATGTCCGAGTCCGGCTGAGCGACCACCGCCTCGGTCAACGCCTCCGCCTCGTCGAACCGCCGGGCGTAGCTCAGGGCCATGGCGTAGTTCGCACGCCAGACTGGGGTGACCGGATCGAGGGTGAACATACGGCGCGCAGGTTCCACCGCCTCCGAGAACCGACCGGCGAAGAGCGGCACCATGGCGCTCACCAGCAGGCTCATCGGGTTGAGCGGATCGATGTCGACCAGCCTGGTCGCGAAGTGCGCCGCGGCGTCCGGTTTCCCGCCCAGCCAGCCGAGCACGTGGGTGTAGATCTGGAGCGCCACGATCTCGTTCGGAAAGGCTTCTAACACGCGCCGGAAGCTCCGGCCGCAGCCGTGAATGTCACCCCGGGCCAGCTGGGCGTTCGCAAGGACGAGGTAACCGCGCGGTGATTCGGGCTCGAGCGCGAAGATCTTGTCTACGCACGATTCGGACTTCTGGATGAGCTCCTCCTCGCGCCCGATCGCGGCCCCGACATTCACGTACTGGAAATACGCCTCGCCGAGTCCCTGATAGATCAGGCCGTTGTCGCCGACCAACCGGAGCGCGGCTTCCAGGTGGCTGACGGCCCGATCCAGAGCGCCCGGCATGAAGCTCCAGATCTCGCTCCGCGCTCGGAGGTAGCTCTCCTGGGCGCGGACGTCGTCGATCGGCCGCTCGGCGAGTTGCGCGGCTTCTTGCGGCGTCAGCCGAATCTCCAGAGCGTCGACGATCGATCGGGAAACGCGCTCTTGAATGTCGAACACGTCGTCCAAGGTGCCCCCGTACTTATCGGCCCAGAGCTGGACGTCGTCCGGCGCGTCCACCAACCGCGCCGTAATCCGCAGGCTGTTCGCGGCCCGCCGCACGCTGCCTTCGAGCACGTACCGGCAGGCGAGATCCCGACCGATGGCCGCGAGGTCGCGCGCGTCGCCCTTGAGGCGCATTGCGGAGGCCCGGGAGATCACGCGTAGCGCCCGAACCTGCGACAGATCGGTGATGATCTCGTCGGTCAGCCCGTCGCTGAAATACTCGGTGTCGGGGTCGGGGCTCAGATTGGCGAAAGGGAGAACGACGATCGACCTCGTATCGGCCGATGCTTGCTGAGCTGTGGCGAACGCCCTGTCCGCGAACGGCCGCTGGCCGCTCTCCGACCCGGTGCGCAACCCCTGCAGATCGCTCAGGACTTCGCGAGCGGTCTGATAACGATTGTCGGGGGTTTTCTCGAGGCAGCGCTGGACGAGGCGGTCGAGACTACTGGGTAGCTCCGGATGGGTCTCGGTCAACGGGGGTGGCTGATCTCTGAGGACGGCCGAGAGCAGCTCGATCGCACTGGTGCCTTCGAACGGCTTGTCACCCGTCGCCATCTCGAAGAGCATCACCCCGAGCGAGAAGATGTCGGAGCGATGATCAACGACCTCGCCTTTGGCCTGCTCGGGCGACATGTAGTGCGGCGTGCCCATCACCATCCCCTCCTGGGTCTGGGTCAAGGTGGGCAGCTCCCCGAGGTCGTCGGCTGCGCCGCGGCTCGAGGTCAGCTTCGCCAGTCCGAAGTCCAGGACCTTCACTCGCTCGCCGTCTTCTGTGACCATGACGTTGGCCGGTTTGAGATCGCGATGGATGATGCCCTGCTCATGAGCGCTGGCCATAGCGTCGGCAATCGGAATGGCTAGGGCCAGGAAACGGTCGAGAGCAAAGCCTCCCTCGGGCAAGAGCTCGTCGATCGACCTGCCGACGACACGCTCCATGGTCAAGAAATGAACGCCCTCGGTCTCCTCGACCGAGAAGATCGTCACGATATTGGGGTGGCTCAACGACGCGATCGTCTCGGCTTCTCGCTGAAACCGCGATAGCCGGTCCGGATCGCCCGCCATCCCGGGAGGCAGGACCTTGAGTGCCACTTTGCGCTTGAGCTTGCCGTCTTCGGCCAGGTAGACCTCACCCATGCCGCCGACACCGAGCTTGTCGACGATGCGGTAATGCAGCAAACTCTGGCCTGGCTCCAAGGACACCCGTAGCTCTCCAAGATCGTGTGCGATCTTATGTCACGTGGCGCTCGATGCCAGACAGAGCGCTCATCTAGAGAGCTCCGCTCACACGGGGGAGCTTGGTTGAGTTCGTGAGCAAACGATCAGAAGAGCAGGCAACCGCGGACCCCAGTCACTCAGGGCCCTCGCCCATTGCGGTTCCCGGGATCCTACGATCGGTGGTAGCCGCCCCGCGGGGGCCTACATTTCCTCGAACACGTATTCGTGCTGGGCGTCGCGGACGACGAGCGTACGCTGATCTCCGTCACCGACGACGAACTCGAAGCCGATCATCCCTGGAGTGATGGTAATGAAGGAGACCGTTCCGTCGGGGTTCTGGCGGGTAGCGACCTCGCTGTGCCACTCGCCGAAGTCGAAGACCGTGACTTCGTCGTCACCGCTCACCGCGATCTCACCCAGTGCGCTGTTGCTGTACCGCGAAGCCAGCTTGCCCACGGCTTGCCTGTCGGCGGGGCGATCGAGGAGCTGCCGATCAGCAGCCATGTTCTCGTAGTAACGCTCGGCATCGGCAGCCAACTCCTCGTCGGCCAGGGGCTCACCGTCGAAGAGCACCTCCAAGAGCTTGCGCTGGAAGCGGTTCCGGATGTACCAGCCAGGGTCGCCATTCGTCAGGATCACGGCTCCCACGCCATGGTCGGGCAGCCACATCATGTCGCTGTGGTAGCCGACCATGTCGCCACCATGATGGACCACCGGGATGCCGTAGGTGGAGTCCACCATCAGACCCATGCCATAGAAGGCGTCGTTGCCGAGGGAGATCATCGACTGGCGCCGCTCGAGGAGCGCCTCTTTCGAGATGTAGTTACTGCCGTCGGGGAGCTTGCCTTCGGCAACCTCCATGGCGATGTAGCGGAGCATGTCGTTGACGTTGCTCCAGCCGGCGCCGGCGGGACGGAGCGGAATAATGGAGTAATTGAGCTCGAAGACCGCCACGGCCGGGTTGCCATCCACATCGGGTGCATGAGCACCGGCGAAGTTGCCGGCCATGGCCCGGTCGTAATCGAAGGTGGTCGAGGTCATCCCCAAGGGGTCGAAGACTGCCGTTTTCATTGCCTTGTCGTAGGCGGCCCCCAGCTCGAGATCCGGGTACATCATGTAGCCGCCGGTAAAACCCCCAGCCCCAGCTAGCATGTTGGAGTACTGGAACAGATCGCCGAAATCACTGGTGGGCTGCATGGTGCCCAGAAGCGTCATCGCATCGTCTGGCGTCACACCGTCGAATTGGAAGAGCCACTCCATATCCTGCCGGGGCATCCCGGTGCAGGCGCAGACCAGATGCTCGATCAGGACCTGGTCGGTCGTCTCTGGTTCCCCCACCGCAAAGGTGGGCCAGACACTCTTGACCTGGGTGTCCCAGGCGAGCCTGCCCTCGTCGACCAGTTTGGCCAGCAGAAGGGTGGAGAGGCCCTTGGTGTTCGAGGCGATCATGTAAAGGGTGTCAGCATCGGGGGCTTCCGGCTGGCCGAGCTCCCGGACACCAAAGCCGCCGGCGAAGACGACCTCACCATCCTGGACGATGCCGTAGGAGACACCCGGCACACCGGTGGCCTTCATGCCGTCCTGGACAAACCGGGCTATCTCGGCCAGTCGGCCCTCGTCGAGCTTGTGGGCCGTCTTGCCGGCGAAGCTCTCACGCGAATAGCCCTTGGGAAGGAGACGATCGAAGATCAGCGACACCTGCCCGCCACGCTTCTCGCCCACGTCGTAGGCCATGTCGTAGATCCAGACGGTCCAGACGTCGTTGGCAAACCTCGTCCCGGCCACCACGGCTCGATGCTCGTTGGGCGACGTCTGGTATTCATAACGCCGCTTCTTGGACCAACCGTCCTTGTCGGGCTGGTCGTTGGTGACCTTGAGGGGCCAGGCCAGCTCTTTGTAGGCCTCCCAGGCAGCGGCCACCGCTCCGTCGGCGTCTTCGGCTTCCACATCGACCAGTACGATCGAGGAGCCGCCTTCCGGGGGCTGGAGAATGGTCGCCGGGCCACGCACCGACAGGGTCCAACCTTCAGGGGCGACAAACGTGTTGCCCATGACTGTGGTCTTGGGGGTGTCGGCAACCAGGTTCTCCGGTGCCGTGGCCTCTCCGCTCACTGAGGTAGTCTCTGGGCCCTGGCAGGCCAAGAAGGCCATACCGAGAATCAGACCGGTGACGATCGAAGTGACAGATCTACGCATGGTGGTATCTCCCTCTCCTGTTCAAGGAGTCCGGAACTGATGGTCAGGCTTGCGCAGGCCTCTCGAGGAAAGATGCGCTTGAATCGGGATTCAGGTTACTGCAATCGTGCCGTGCAGGTCCATCAGGCTCGATGGCCCACCGACGACCTCTTGAATGCCCTTTCGTGGTAGGGCTCATCCGGGGAGGTGCGAGGAGTCTTCTCGAGATTGGCGGAGTCAGGCGGAACGATGGCTTCCCCAAAATGGTTGTTCCTGAGAATTCCCATGAGATAGGCGAGTTAGCCTGAGTTGGTGAGCAAACGGTGAGCAGCTTAGCGCCGGCCGGGGCGATGATCGCGGGGTAGACAGGCCGCCCTTGCGCTACAATCGCCGCACCTTGATCGGCCAGACTCTCTCCCACTACGGGATCACCGCCAAGCTGGGCGAGGGCGGGATGGGGGAGGTGTACCGGGCCACCGACACCAAGCTCGGTCGTGAGGTGGCGCTGAAGGTGCTGCCGGCCGAGATGGCCTCGAGCGCGGAGTGGCTCGAGCGGTTCCGGCGCGAGGCGAAGGCGCTCGCCGCACTCGATCACCCCGGCATCGTCACCGTGTTCTCCGTAGAGGAATCGGGCGGCGTCCATTTCCTGACGATGCAGCTCGTCGAGGGGCAGTCGCTCGACCAACTGATCCCCGACAGCGGGCTGCCGGTCGAGCGGATCCTCGAGATTGCTATCGCACTCACCGAGGCTCTCGCTGCCGCTTACGAGAAGGGCATCGTCCACCGCGATTTGAAACCCGCCAACGTCATGGTGACGGCCGAGGACCGTGTGAAGGTCCTCGACTTCGGCCTCGCGCGGATGAGCGAGGCGCCGGAGGAGCGGCCCGGCGGCTCGGAGCTGGCCACCGAGTTGCTGACGCGTGAGGGCGTCGTGATGGGGACGGTGCCGTACATGTCGCCGGAGCAGGTCTCGGGCCTGTCAGTGGATCACCGCTCCGACATCTTCTCCCTGGGCGTCGTCCTTTACGAAATGGCGATCGGCCGGCGACCCTTCGAAGGACCGTCATCCGCCGAGCTCGCCTCTGCGATCCTACGCGACACGCCGCCGCCACCCGGCGAGCTGCGGGCCGACCTGCCGGACGGATTGGCGCAAGTGATCGCGCGCTGCCTGGAGAAGGCGCCGGACCACCGGTTTCAGACGCCGGGGGAAGTGCTGAGCGAGCTCGATCTGGTCGACCGCGCACCGGTGGCTGGCCCGCCACCCACCGAGACGGCGACCGTGCCCGGTTTCGGTGGTCGGCCCGCCGTCGCGGTGCTGCCGTTCGAGAATCGCTCCGGAGACCCCGAGCAGGAGTACTTTGCCGACGGTCTCGCCGAGGACCTCATTGCCCGCCTGTCTCTGTGGCGGGCGTTCCCCGTGATTGCGCGCAACTCGAGCTTCTCGTATAAGGGCAAGGACGTCGACCTGAAGGAGGTCTCGTCCGGGCTCGGTGTCCGTTACGTCGTCCAGGGCAGCGTACGCAAGGCGGGAAGCCGGGTGCGCATCGCCGCGCAGCTCGTCGACGCGGTCACGGGGCAGAACGTGTGGGTGCAGACCTATGATCGCGAATTGACCGACGTGTTCGCTGTGCAGGACGAGATCAGTGAGGCGATTGCGGCCTCGCTCGTGGTGGATCTGCAGCACGCCGAGCACGCACAGGTCCAGCACCGCACGCCGGAGAGCCTCGAGGCGTGGGGCCTCTACCAGCGCGCCCTCGGCTTCTTCTACCGGTTCACGCGCGAGAACTTCGAACAGGGGCAGGCCCTGCTCGAGCGAGCCACCGAGCTCGAGCCGCAGTTCTCCACGGCGTGGGCGCGCCTGGCCGAGGTGGGGATCTGGCAGGTTCTCCACGGCTGGACCGATTCTCCCGACGAGACCGTCGAACTGGCCCTCACCCAAGCGCGCCGCGCCGTCGATCTCGATCCTCGGAATCCCGAAGCTCATGCCGAGCTGGCATTCGCTCTGATGACGGCTGGCGACGCCAACGCCGCGATCGAGGAGTCGCGACGGGGCATGGAGCTGAATCCGAGCCAGCCGATGGCGATGCTCTTCCACGCCTATTTCTGGCACATGACTGGTCATCCCCCGGAAGACAGCATCGAGCTGGTGCACCGGGCGATGAAGCTCAGCCCGCGGGATCCGACCGAATGGCTCTTTCATGACGTCCTCGCCGGTGCGTACTTCAACGCCGGGCGCTTCGACGAGGGTCTGGAGGCGAGCCGCCGGCTCATCGCGCTGTGGCCGGAGTACTACTTTGGGCAGCTCTGGTGCGCTATGAACGCGGTTGGACTCGGGCAGCTCGAAGTGGCGCAGGCCGCGATCCGCGAAGCGCGCCAACTCGTGCCGGAGGTGTCGCTGGAGATGGTTCGCCGCGTCCTCGGCGCGATGGGGCCGGACGTCGATCGACGCATGATGGGCGCGTTACAGGAAGCCGGCTTGAAGTGACGCAATACTCTGGCTCTGAGAATCGTGGTGCCACTGGTTCGATGCCAGCCCTGGGAACCAGTTAATTCTCTTATTCACAATAGTTTACGGCCTCTACCAGCCTGCTCTTGATCGTCCTCGAAAAAGGGCGAGCAGACATAGAGCAAACACTCTGGGTCGTGGTCTATCTCACTCTGTCGCAAATCATTAGCTCGAAAGGCCCCGGACATCTGACTGCGAGGGAGCCAAGACACCCACCACCAAGCCGGTCAGCGACCCGGCAGCCAGAAGCTCGCGCGTGGCGTCACAGGCGCCGGGCGACACGGTATCCACGGCGGCAAAGAAGTACTGGAGGAATACCCTCAGCCCGCTGGCACGGACCTAAGGGCCCGAACTGGATGACGAGCTACCGGTGGTCGTGGGCGAAAGGTGAGCAGATCCAGAACCGGCGCAGCACTCAGGCTCGCCGGATCTTCTCTATCTAACTGAAAACAAGAGAGTTAAATGGTGGAGCCGGACGGGATCGAACCGACGACCTCTTGAATGCCATTCAAGCGCTCTCCCAACTGAGCTACGGCCCCACGAATGGCGAGGACTGAGGAATATAGCGACGCCGCTGGCGAGTGTCAACCGGCGGGTTCCAGCGCTCCTGCATTAGGCATCTCATCAGTCGCCGCTGGCATTCCGATTCTGGACCTTCCGTCCCAAAATCGGACACTCGAGGCTTCTGCGGTCCTCCCTGTAACTCTTTTCAAATCAACACTTAAACACTACCCCTGACCTGGCACGGAGCCTGCTCTAGTGTCCGGTGGAGAGCGACCTCATGGACGTACAGCGAACCGACGTAGCGCGCCAGAAAAGGCGCAAGAGGACCATCCTGATCGGGGTGGCACTGGCTGCGGTTCTCCTGGTCACCTTCGGTCTGGCCCAGCTCGAGCCCGCCGCGCCGACGGTCGAGGGCGGCGCTCTGTACTTCTCGAATGTCGAACGGGGAGAGATGCTCCGCCAAGTTCGCGGTCCGGGCACACTGGTCCCCGAGAGCCTGCAATGGATCACCGCAGCTACCCAGGGTCGAGTCGAACGCATCCTGGTGCTCCCCGGCACGGTCGTCGAGGCGGACACAATTCTGCTCGAGCTCTCCAGTCCGGAGCTGGAGCAGCAGATCGCGGACGCCACGTCCGAGCTACGGGCCGTCGAGGCCGACTACGTCATGCTCGAGGCCCAGCTCGAGAGCCAGGTGCTCACTCAGGAGTCGGTGCTTGCCCAGGTCATCTCGGAGCACAGCCAGGCCAAACTCCAACTGGAAGCCAACGAGCGTCTCACGGCCGAGGGGCTCCTACCGGAGATCGACTTCAAAAGGTCTCAGCTGGTTACAGACCAGCTAGAGAAGCTCGAACAGATCGAGCGCGTCCGACTAGAGAAGGCGGGCCGTTCCACAGAAGCCCAATTGCAGGCCGGCCGCAGCCGCCTGGAGCAGCAGCGAGCGCTCATGAACCTGCGCCAACAGCAGTTCGCTTCACTGCAGGTCCGGGCCGGAATGGGAGGGGTCCTCCAGGAAGTGCGGGTCGAGGAGGGCCAGAGGGTCACGGCCGGCTCCACCCTCGCCCAGGTGGCGCAGCCCGATCAGCTCAAGGCCGAGCTGCGCATCCCCGAAACCCAGGCCAAGGATCTGCGGGTCGGACTCGCCGTCTCCATCGACACCCGCAACGGAATCGTTCCAGGTCGACTGAGCCGCGTCGATCCTGCCGTGCGTGAAGGCAGTGTAACGGTGGACGTGGCGCTGGAAGGGGCTCTGCCCCAGGGGGCCCGACCCGATCTTCGGGTCGACGGCACCATTGAGATCGAGCGCCTCGAGGACGTCCTCTACGTCGGCCGCCCAGCCTATGGCCAGGCCAACCAGACCGTGAGCCTCTTTGTCGTGAACGAGGAGGAGGACGGGGCGCGCCGAGTCCAGGTGCGACTGGGACGTAGCTCGGTCTCTACCGTGGAGGTCGTCGATGGCCTGCGGGAAGGCGATCGCGTGATCCTCTCCGACACATCGAAGTGGGACGACTTCGACCGCATTCGAATCGAGTGACAACGAAACAATCTCAGGCATCAGACGTTTGAAACCAGGACGGGAGAAACCATGAGCTCGAACCAAGATCCCCTGATTCAGATGAAGGGCATCAAGAAGGTCTTCTTTACCGACGAGGTGGAGACCCACGCCCTGACCAACGTGCACCTCACGATCGGGAAAGGCGACTACGTTTCTATCTCCGGGCCCTCCGGCTGTGGCAAGACGACTCTGCTTTCGATCCTGGGTCTACTCGACACGCCAACCGACGGCGACTACGTGCTCAACGAGCAGGCAGTCGATGGACTTCGCTTCGCCGAAAGGGCGCGCATCCGCAACCGTGAGATCGGCTTCATCTTCCAGGCTTTCAACCTCATTGGCGACCTGACGGTCTACGAGAACGTCGAGCTGCCTCTCACCTATCGAGGCATGAGCTCTGCCGAATCCAAGGTCCGGGTCATGGAAGCGCTCGAGCGTGTCGCCATGTCCCATCGCACCAAGCACTACCCGTCGCAACTCTCCGGAGGTCAGCAGCAGCGCGTCGCCGTAGCGCGCGCCGTCGTCGGATCGCCTTCGATTCTGCTCGCCGACGAGCCGACGGGTAATCTCGATTCCAAGAACAGCGAGGCGGTCATGGAGCTGCTCGACGACCTGCATGCGCAGGGAGCGACGATCTGCATGGTGACCCACGACCCCCGTTGGGCCCGCCACGCCAACCGCAACATCGAGCTCTTCGACGGCCGGATCGTCTCGGAGGAGGTTCTCTCAGAGCCCGCCATCGAGCCGATGGCAGTGCCGTCGTAGGTGAGTTACGATCACTGAAGTGAGCGTGCCCGCTCCATCGATCCTGGTCGCCGACGACCAGCCGGACATCTTGGAGTCCATGCGCCTGCTGCTCAAGGGCGAGGGCTACACAGTGGAGCTCGTCAGCTCTCCAGAAGAGGCTCTGGCGGCCGCCACCCGGCGCGAGTTCGACGCCGTCCTGATGGATCTGAACTACACGCGAGACACGACCTCGGGCAAGGAAGGCCTCGATCTGTTGACCAAGCTGCGCACGCTCGACTCGAGCCTCGCGCTGGTGGTGATGACCGCCTGGGGCAGCATCGAGCTCGCCGTCGAGGCCATGCGGCTGGGCGCCAGTGATTTCTTCGAGAAGCCGTGGGACAACGAACGGGTCCTGGCCATCCTGCGCAATCAAATCGAGCTGCGGCGGGCGCGGCGCAAGGGCGACAGGCTCGAGGCGGAGAATCGACTGCTGCGAGGCGGTGCGGAGATCGACTTCATCGCCGGCTCACGCTCCATGCAGCCGGTTCTGGACCTGATCGAACGGGTCGGCCCATCCGACGCCAACGTCCTGATCACCGGCGAGAACGGCACCGGCAAAGGCATCGTCGCCCAGTTGCTGCACTCCGTCTCGGACCGCGCGGACATGCCCCTCGTCACCGTCAACACAGGCGGTCTCTCCGAGTCCATTTTCGAGAGTGAGCTCTTCGGACACGTCAAAGGCGCCTTTACCGACGCCAAAGGGGACCGGATCGGACGCTTCGAGATGGCCGACGGCGGCACCCTCTTTCTGGACGAGATCGGCAACCTGCCGGCGGCTCAGCAGGCCAAGCTCCTACGCGTCGTGGAGACTGGAGATTTCGAGCGTGTCGGGGCCTCCCGAACGCAATCGGCCGACGTGCGGATTCTGTCGGCCACCAACGCCGACCTCGAAGCTGCCGTCGCTGCAGGCCGATTTCGCAAGGACCTCCTGTACCGACTGCGAACGGTCGAGATTCCTATCCCTCCGCTGCGCGAGCGCGGTGAGGATCTCGAGCCCCTCTCCAGCCACTTCTTCGAAAAGCACGTGTCCAGGTACGGCAAACAGCTCGAGGGCTTCGACGAGTCGGCTCGGACGGCGATGCGGAAGCACAGCTGGCCTGGCAATGTCAGGGAGTTGGACCACGCCGTGGAGCGCGGTGTCCTAATGGCACAGAGGCCGCTGATCGCTACCGCGGACCTCGGCCTCGAATCCGGGGGCGAGGCGGCAGCACATCTCGACCAGATGACCCTGGAAGACGCCGAGCGACTGCTCATCCAAAAGGCGCTGGACAAGAGCGACGGCAATGTCAGCCTGGCCGCCGAGGATCTGGGGCTCAGTCGCAGCGCCCTCTACCGCCGCCTCGAGAAGCACGGCCTCAACTGACTAGAATGGGGTCCGGTATGCGGCCGAGTCCCCGCTTTCACCTGAGCAGCGAGCGACGCCTGTTTCTGCTGGCACTGGCAGTGGGGCTGCCAGGCTCCATCCTCGGCCTGGCTCTCCTCTGGACCTCGAACCTCCCGCCTTCGACGCAGTGGACGCTGACGATCCTCCTGGCGATCTCCTGGGTCGGCCTGGCCGTCCTGGTGCGGCGCCGAGCCGTCTACTCCCTGCGCACCATTTCAAGCCTTCTCGAGGCCCTGCGACAGGAAGACTATTCCTTGCGAGGCCACCGACAGGATGTCAACGACGCACTGGACGACGTCTTTCGGGAGATCAACCTGCTGAGCGAGAGCCTGAGCGATCAACGCCTCGGCGCGCTCGAGGCCTCGGCTCTACTACGTGCCGTGATGGCCGAGATCGACGTCGCGGTCTTCACCTTCGACCCGGAGCACCGGCTGCGACTGGTCAATCGTGCCGGCGAGAGAATCCTGGCTCGCCCCTCGTCCCGGCTGCTCGGTAGCTCGGCGGAGGAGTTGGGTCTGGAAGACTGGCTCGACGGCGAGCTTCCCGGCACAGTCGAGCGCGCCTTTCCAGGCGCCGTCGGACGTTGGAGGGTCCGGCGAAGTACCTTCAGGCAGGAAGGCATGCCCCATCAGCTGCTGGTCATCACCGATCTGAGCAAGACGCTGCGACAGGAAGAACGCCAGACCTGGCAGCGTCTGATCCGAGTCCTGGGACACGAGCTCAACAATTCCCTCGGCCCGATCAAGTCCACCGCCGACACCTTGCACCGACTCACCGACAAGCAGCCCGGGGCCGAAGAGTGGCATGAGGACCTTCGCAGTGGCCTCGATGTGATTCGCCAGCGATCGGAGGCCTTGAGCCGATTCATGGCGTCGTACTCGCAGCTGGCGCGCCTGCCGGAGCCCACTCTCGAGTCGCTGCCCATCCCGGGCGCGGTCAAGCACGCCGCCGCGATGGAGTCCCGACTACGCGTCGAGGTCACCGAGGGCCCAACGCTCAGCGTACAAGCCGACCGGGCCCAGGTCGAGCAGGCCCTGATCAACATCGTCAAGAACGCCGTCGAGGCCTCACTCGAGACGGGCGGTGGTGTCCAGATCAGCTGGTCGCGCCGAGCCGACAGCTGCGAGGTGCTGGTCCGCGACGAGGGGCCAGGCCTGCCCGCGAGCGCCAATCTCTTCGTCCCATTCTTTACGACGAAACCGGGAGGCTCCGGCATCGGCCTGGTCTTGAGCCGGCAGATCGCGGAAGCGCACGGCGGCAGCCTGACCCTCGAGAACCGTGCCGATCGCCGCGGCTGCTGCGCTCGACTCCGCTTGCCATTGAGTTGAGGGCGTAAAGGGGCGTAAAGGGCCTAGGGGCGTAGGGGTGTAGTGTGACTCTCCTAAGGGAGTCTTGATGCACCCAGCCGGTACGTAGATCGGGCAAGGGGTCTCCCTCACTGCCCCACTACCTCAAAGACCGGCCGGCACAGGTCCGGCCGCTTCAACCCCCAAGCCTTCGAGGACCGGTCGGCACTCCTTGGCCGACCGCCTCAACCCTCAGGGTGGGAGGGGGAGTCCTACGCTGCTGTTTCGTGCAGGACGCGTCGGATGCTGCGGAAGGGCTCGACTTCGCTTTCGCTGCGGGTGAACAAACGCGCCAGCTCGGCACCCTCGACCGGTTTGCTAAAGAGGAAACCCTGTACCCGGTCACAATGGAATCTGGGCAGAGGCATGTCTTCCAGGCCATTGAGCGCCTTGAGCTGATCGAGTGTCTCGACGCCTTCGGCGACGACCTGAAGACCCAGGTTCCTGGCCATGGCCACGATGGCCATCACCAGGGACAGGTCCCGTTCGTCTTCACAGATGTTCTCGATGAACGAGCGGTCCACTTTGATGGCCTCGATGGGTAACTGTCGCAGTCGGGCGAGTGAGGAGTAACCCGTACCGAAGTCATCGATGACCAATCGGACCCCTGCATCAGCCAGCGCATCCAGGATCTTTCGCGACCGACTGAGGTTCTCCATGACAGCGGTCTCGGTCAACTCGATCTCGAGCAACCTGGGATCGAGTCCGGTTTCTTCGATGATCTCGACCACCCTCTGGGCGAAGTCTTCCTCGCGAAGTTGCCGGGCCGAGACGTTGACACTGATCGGTACCTTGGGAAGTCCAGCCTCCTGCCAGGCCACGTTCTGCTGACAGGCTGTGCGCAACACCCACTCCCCTACCTTGACGATGAGTCCCGAGCGCTCGGCCACCGGAATGAACTCCATCGGGGCGAGTTGGCCCAGCTCAGGAGAGTTCCAGCGAATCAGGGCCTCGACACCCGCGATATGACCCGCCTCGAAGTCGAAGAGGGGTTGGTATGCGAGGTAGAGCTCTTCCTTCCCGATGGCGTCCTGCAGCCCGTTCTCGATCTGGATCCGCTGACGGTTCGAAGCCTCCATATTCGGTGAGAAGAAGCGATACAGCCCCCGCCCCGCCTGTTTCGCGGTGTTGAGTGCCAGATCAGCCATCTTCACCAGGGTGGTCGGCTCGTCGGAGTCGGCCGGATAGGTGCTGATTCCGATGCTCCCCGTCACGGTGATCGAGTGACCCAGGGCGTTCATGGGTTCTTCAAACGACCGCATGATTCGCCGGGCGATGATGTCTGCCTCATCAACCTCGACCAGGTCTTCGACCACGAGCAGGAATTCGTCACCGCCCAATCGACAGACCGTGTCGAGACCACGAACGCAGTGTGCCAGGCGCCTGGCGGTCGTTTTCAGAACCGCATCGCCAACCACATGGTCGATGTCGTCGTTGACCCGCTTGAAATCGTCGAGATCGAACATGATGACCGCGAAACCGACGCTCTCTCGTTGCGATCGGCTCACCGCTCTGTCGAGTCGATCTTGTAGGAGCGACCGGTTCGGCAAATCCGTCAGCGAATCGTGCGTTGCCAGGTAGCGTAGATCGGCTTCGGCCCTCTTCTCGGCAGTCACGTCCCGAAACACCAGTACCTCGCCCATGGGCTGCTCGAAGTAGTCGAGAACTTCGGAGGTCGAGACCCTGAGCACTACCTCATCGCCATCCTCAGGCCGAAAGGAGACCTCGAGGTTCTCCCCGCCGTCGAGAAGGAAGCGCTCCGTTTCGAGTGCCGTCTCCGAATCGGGGCCGCCGAAGACCTGCCCCAGGCTGAGACCCTCGAGCTTCCGGCCCGAAGCTGCGAAAAGTCTACGAGCAGCCTTGTTGGACGTCACGATCGTCCTGTCGCGTCCCAGAAGGATCACGGCGTCTACCATGGTCCGCAGGATGTTCGGTGCGACCGCCGCAGGGGTCATCAACATCAGCTTGTATTTCGACACCGCATTCCAGATCACCAGGACCCAGAGCAGGGCGATCAGGTGCGCCACTTCCGGAGGATTGCGAATCCCGGCCCAGGGCAGGAAGATCCCTGAAATGGCGACCGCTGCCAGGACAGGGGCCCCCGAATAGACGAGCACAGCCGCCTGCCGCCGCTCGGCAATCACCTCGCTCTGGCGTCCAAACTGCCAGACCAGCCACAGCCCATAAAGGATGTAGCTCGAGAAGTAGACCAGGTAGATCGCGTAGCCGACCGAGAGTGGACCGTAGACGTCCGACCAGCCGAATGGGGTCTCCACGAAATCGACGACCCCCATTTCTCCGAACAGTGCCCGCCCGAAGAAGTAGAAAGCCGGTGCGTAGAGCGCCACGTAGGCGCCCCGCCGATCGAGGAGCTTCTCCTTCCGCACCAGAAGAATCAGAAAGTGCAGGAGAAGCGACGGTGTCAGCGTCCATCCCGGTGACGACACCTTGAACCAGAACCAGGCCTCCTCCTTGGTCGGAGCGCCCTGGAGAAAGGAGAATCCGAACGACCAGAAAGCCAAGCTGACGCAGATCAGAAAGAAGATCCGGTTCAGCGCTGCCCGTGGGTTGGACTTCAAGAGGTAGACGCCAAGCGCCAGATGGAAGCCGGTCACCAGGAACGCCAGCAGAGACAACAGATGCACTGGATCTCTCACGACAAACAAAGTCTAGGCAGAGCACGAGCGCACTGGGTATGAACTAGCTAACGATGGCTTGGTGCGAGGCCCAGCCGGGAGCGACCTGGAGTGCGGCGATCAGGAATCGGCGGTGAGCTCGGTGGAGTCGGAATCGGCCTTGGCTGGCACCAAGCGCTCGAGGATGGCCTTCTTCATACCTTCCAGTCCCGAGCCCGTCCGCGCAGAGATCCACAGAGCACCCTCGGTGGAACGTGCCGGGTCGCCAGCGAGGTCGGACTTGTTGAACAGCGTCACGACGCGGTCGCCATCGACTCCCAGGTCCTGGAGGACGGCCTCGCCTACTTCGAGTTGATCCTGCCACTGGGGATGACTGCGATCGACGACGTGGAGCACCAGGTCGGCGTATGTGATCTCTTCCAGCGTGCTCTTGAACGAGGCGACCAGATGATGCGGGAGCTTGCGAATGAACCCAACCGTGTCGGCGAAGACCGCCACTGTGTCCGGACTCAAAGCCCCCCGGCGCAGCTTCGAGTCCAACGTCGCAAAGAGCCGGTCTTCGACTCGGGCGCCTGCTTTGGTGAGCTGATTGAAGAGCGTTGACTTACCCGCGTTGGTGTAACCAGCCAGTGCAATCTGCAGAGCATCGCGGCGCCCTCGCCTCTGGACCTGACGTGTCCGTTCGATCTTCTCCAAATCCCGTTTCAGCTGACGGATCCGCTGGCGCAACATCCGCCGATCGGCTTCCAGCTGCGTTTCTCCCTCGCCTCCCCGCACACCGATACCACCCACCTGTCGAGAGAGGTGAGTCCAACGACGCGTCAGGCGTGGTAGGAGGTACTCGAGGCGCGCCAGCTCGACCTGGGTCCGGGCCTCCCCGGTACGGGCTCTCTGCACGAAGATCTCGAGAATCAACCCGCTCCGGTCGATGACCTGCAGGTCGAGAATCTCCTCTAGGTTCTTGACCTGGCTGGCCGACAGGTCGTCATCGAAGATCGCCAGATCGGCGCCCAGCTCCCGAGCAGCTGCGCCGACCTCCTCCGCCTTGCCCCGGCCGATGAAGGTGCCAGCGTGAGGCGTCTTGCGCTGCTGCATGGCCCGAGCTGCCACCTCGACCCCAGCGCTACGGGTGAGCTCGGCCAACTCGTCCAGGTGCTCTTCGACCAACCAGCCGGGTTGACCTGGCAGGCTCAAGCCCACCAGAACTGCGCTGCGTTGGTCCGACGATGGAGACTGGTTTTCGGAGAACAAGATCGACTGCCGAGAGCTGCTTGCTAGAAGCGATAGGTCACGCCGACCTGTGCGAGGCCAAAGTAACGGGCCACATCGGAGCTCAGGATGTGGCCGCTGAGCTCGATCCTGACGGCGAAGCTGGGGGAAATCTCGATGTCACCCGTGAGTCCCAGAACCAAACCGATGGAGGTGCCGTTCTCACTCCGGCCATCGTCGGTATCGCCGCTCAATTGGTAGCCACCGAGGCCGATGTAGACACCGGATTCCATGAGACTGCCGGAGAAGGAGCCTTTCGCCGCCCGGTACTCGCCACTGACGTTGAGGTAGGTCAGATCGGCTCCTTTGAGCTCACCCACGTAATCGTTCGAACCGAAGCCAAGGTAACCGAGTCGAAAACCCACATGAGTCCTGTTCTCGAGAACATGGGAGAAGCCCAGTTGGAACGAGGGGTTTCCGAAGCCTGCCTCGCTTTCGTCAAAAGATCCGCCCAATCCGAGCATGAGACTGCCGGTAAAAGAGTAGAGCTCCTGGGCCCTGGTGGCCACTGGAGTCAATAGCAAGCCTGCCAGAAGAAGGACGACCAGAATCTGCTTTCGTCTCACGTTTTCCCCCACTCTTGGACCGCTGCACCTCACTCGTTCGTGAGGGCGACCGATTCCCGGGACCAATTCGAATCGCAAGTATATCGACCTTTTTCCCGTCTATACCGACGGCAGGGCTGGACTGAAAGGCCACTCGGGATCAGAGATCGACTACTGTCACCTGTTTCGTACGCTGGAGTACCCTGATTGTCACAGATCTGGAAGAAAGAGCTCGAAGAGACCGGCATGCGGCTGCTTTCGTTGGTGCTGCCACCCGTCTGCGTAGCCTGCCATCGAATCGAAGGCATCATCGCCCTGAATCTGGGCCTATGCTCCGAGTGCACGTCAGGGCTCCGCCCAACCCCCAGGACGGTGTGCACCGGCTGTAGCAAGCCACTGGCAGTCGATCCGCTGCCCGCTGGCTATCACTGCAGTGCCTGTCGACGAGATCCACCCCCGTTCGAGTGTCTCTACTCCGGCTGGGCCTACGAGCCACCCCTCGTCGAGGTGATTCATGCGTTGAAGTTCCAACGCCTCTCGTTTCTGGGCGCCGATCTCGGCCGTGCTCTGAGCCACCGATACAGATGCCTGATCGAGGACGTCGACCTGGTCGTTCCAGTGCCTCTGCATTGGCGCCGGCAAGTGAGCCGCGGCTTCAATCAGGCGGAAGAGATCGCTCGGCCGGTAGCCAACGGCCTCGAACTTCCCCTGGTTCGAGCCCTGCGCCGCAGGTCTGCGACTCGGCCCCAGGCCGCTCTGAATCGACCTTCGCGGGAAAGAAACCTCCGCCGGGCCTTCATCACAACCCGCGCGGGCCTGCAGCGGGTAAAGGCAAGCCGAGTGTTACTTGTCGACGATGTTGTTACAACTCGTAACACATTGGCCACCGCAACCCAATGCCTCCTGAAATCGGGCGCCAACTCGGTTATCTGCCTCACCGGAGGAAGGACGCCCGAGCCGATCTGAGATGGCGCAGGTCTTGCAAGTCATTGCGCCTAGTGGCTTGAACAACGGAAAGGAGACTTTGACACCCGACTCCACATCCAAATATAATGCACGGTTGTATAGCTACATGCAGCGGATGCTCTATTCCAAGAAGACCTTACTTGCCGTTCTGACCCTGTCCATTCTGGGTGGCGGGGTGGTGTCTGCCGATGAGGGCATCGGTCCCGCAAGCGGTGCACTCAGCGGGCATGTACAAAGCCTGACCTCTCCCCTGCCGCAATCCATGGTCTACGCGTATCACCTTGGTGATACCAGCTTGCGCAAAGTCGTCAGTGACCTCGAGGGCAACTTCCGTTTCAACAGCCTCCCCGCTGGCTTGTACAAGGTCATCGCTTTTCGGGACGGCTTTGTCCCCAGTATTGCCCTGCTGACACGAGCCAGCGCCCAAGCGCAGCAGTTTCTGGACATGGAGCTGCAAGAGGACTCGGCCACAGAGCCCTCCGACGAGAACAACTTCTGGACCGTTCGAGACCGCATTCCGTCCGACGTTCTGAGAGATATCGAGACTGCCGCAGCTGAATCCCAAGCCGACGTCAACAACGCAATTCTCGATCATCGCCTCGCGCCGCGAAATGTCGAGACCGAGATGCACGCGCTCGCAGGCATGCAGGAAGGCCTCGAGGTCGGCAACGCCCAGATGGCTGGAGGCAGCGTCGGGATTCAGGGAGAGGTGAACGACCTCTACATTGGCCTGACTGGCAACTTTGTCGAGCTGCAGCCAACAGCGAGCTCCCAGTCCGCGGCATCCGCCTCGAATGGAAGAACGCAGCTGGTCTCGGTCCAGGTCGAGAACTCCGACCAATCTGCCGTACGGGTGACATCCCTGAGCAACCGGATGGTGTCCCCTGGCACGAAGAGCTCCGGCCTCTCCAATATCGGGCTGGAGTCTCACAGTGTCAGCTGGACTCAAAGCGTCGGCGAGACCGGACAGTCCGATTTCGCGGTGCACTACACCGAAGAGAACAACTTCTACCGCCAGGCTCCCATCGAGCCGATCGGCATACCGGACGCCTCGCGTTCATGGCGGATCGAAGGCAACTACAGTACAGCGCTGACGTCGCGCACGAATTTCGAGACAGGTGTCCGCTACCTGGACCGCCAGACAGAGTTCTTCGGGGCCAGACCGACCGTCGGAGGACTCGTCGCGCCGCTGCCCACCGAGAGAGTGGATGTCTTCGGCAAGGCTGGGGTGCAGGTCAGTCCGGCAATCATTGTCGAGGCCGGATTCCTCTCCTCAATGCGGGACGGCAACCTGTCGGCAGTCTCTCCAACCGGCGGAATGGTTGTCAGCCTTGGACAGAACTGGCGGGCTCACGCCTCCGGTAGCTACCAGGTTCACAACCTGCAATTGGACACGATCCACCAGGGATTCACCCCGGTTCTGTTTGAAGAGCACAGCAGCGCGTGCGGCTACTCGGAAGAGTACTGCTATCAACTGCTGGTGGCGCGCAAGGGCGAGAACTTCGACCAGATGAGCCTGGGCTTTACCCACAGGCGCTTCGACGAGACGCTCCACCTCTACTTCAATGAGGATTTCTTCAACCGTCTCGAGAGTCTCTACCTGGTCAGTGGCGACGAGATTCCTGAGATGCAGTTCTCCGCCAGTCATCAGTTCACTCCGATGATCTTGGCAACCTTGAGATCCAGTGTTGCAGTCGGTGGAGGGGGTATTCTGCTCGCCGCGGACCGCTCTCGATACGAGAACGAAGTGCGGTATCTCGTTACCTCCCTCGATACCCAGTTCCGGCAGACCTCTACGGGTGTATTGCTGGCCTTCCATCACATGGCACAGGAGTTGACACCGGTACAGCAGGCTCAGGGCCGATGGCGCCGCCGAGCGGCTCAGCCTACCCTCGTCGAGCTCGAGCGCCTGCAGCTCCTTCTGAGCCAGGATTTGGTGATCTTCGGCGACGCCATTTCCGACTGGGCCGTGCAGCTCAGCATGGAAGTCAGCCGCGGCATGCCCGAAGCGGTACCGACGATCGCTGAGAACGACGACGAGCTCCGCAAACGGATCACCGGCGGCGTGGCAGTCAAGTTCTGAGCCTCGCCCCCCCCTCTCCCATTTCAAGCGACTCTGCTCGATTCGAGGGCAGCAAGCCCGGATGGAGCCACGACTATCGATGGGTCGATGGCCCGACGCCCCCGAGCCCGGCGTCAATTTGTTGAATCCAAATTGTTGAGTTCCGCCAAAATCTTGGACCAAAACACGCAAACCACTGAAAACATAGCCTCATCACTGGTTCAAAGATCTGTTTTTGTGGCACGATTCCTGCTACTAATGCCTTCGGATTAGCGCAGGCACTCGGATGCCAAGAACCACGCCAACTCGTGCAAGACCCCTGATCGCGGCCCTGATTCTGGCCGCCGTGGTCATTGCTTTTGCGGGTCTGAGTTTTTCCCGCAAAGCCTCTTCGTTCCAACCTCTTGGTTTCAGCGCCGACGACAAGGGCGCCTACTGGCAGGTCACCGCCATCGACCATGAGGACAGCGGTCTCCTGATCGGAGATCAGATCCTCCTGATCAATGGCCAGGAATTCGGGCAACTTGCCGATCCGACCAGCGCCCTGAGACAGAGGGTTTCGAGCGAGCTGGTGATCCTGCGCGGCGAGCAGATGGCGAGAGTGAGCTACGAGCTGCCCTCCCTGGCCGTCGATCTTCCGTACCTGATTCTTGCGCTGATCGGTATCGCCTACCTGTTGATCGGCATCTACACCCTTCTTCGGGACCAGCGCCGACCATCGTTCCTGTTCTACCTCTGGTGCCTGGCTTCCGCAGTCTTGTACATTGCTTCGCCGGCACCGCCCTACGATCTGGCTGGAAGGACGATCTATCTTTTCGACGAGGTGGCCAGGATTCTCCTCGCACCCCTGACTCTTCATCTGTTCCTGGTCTTTCCCCGACCCCTCGTCCGCAAGGAAAAGCTATCTCGCCTGATTCCTTTCCTCTACCTCCCCAGTGCATTCCTCCTGGCGCTGCAAGCCGACTTGATCTTCTCGAACGGTCGCTGGCTGCTGGGTGGCCAGGTCGAGGCGGCTCTCGGAATTCTCGACCAACTGGAGCTCTATCATCTGGTGCTGTTCGCACTGGCGGCTGTCACGGTTCTGGTCTGGCGGCTCAGGAGCATCAGCCAACCCGAACCCCACCGTCAGGCCACTTGGATCGCGGTGGGAATGGCGGCCGGATACCTGCCGTTTCTCGGGCTCTATGTCCTGCCTTTGACCTTTGGAGCGCAGTGGCCGACCCCGGTGACCTCGCTCGCCGTCCTGCCATTGGCCCTGGTGCCCTTGACGTTCGCCTATGCCATCCTGCGGTACAAGCTGTGGGATATCGGTGCCATCGTCCGTGACACGGTCTCTCTGAGCGTTACGATCCTGGTCGGCGTCGTGGGCTTCTCGCTAGCCAATATGCTGGTAACTCGGGTGGTTCCCACCGAGCTCAACATCGCTCGCACGATGGCCTCTTTCTTGTCGGGCCTGGTCATTGCGGGCCTTCTCGTGCCGACCAGGCGTGGCGTGAGCTCCTCGCTCGAGCGGTTCCAGCACCGGACAACCTGGAGTAAGCGCCGAGCGCTGGGCCGCTTTGGCCAGCAGATGTTGGAAGAGCGGTCGCTGGGTCGACTCTGCTCCAGTTTGCTCGACCAACTCGAGCTCGCTCTGGAGCTCGACCACGCCACCCTGTTTCTGGCCAATGGCGACCGACTGCTGCCCTATCGCCCTCAGAGGGGTTTACCTCCAACCCTGAGCTTCGAGGATTTCGACGCCGATTTCTGGGCCATCGAATCGGAAGCGCTCAGTGGGGTCGAGTTCCCGACCGACGAGCTCACGACCAAACAGCGACTCTTCTCCTCCGGTTACCGTTATGCGTTCCCGTTGCGCGTGCGCGACGACTACATCGGCATCTTTCTGACCGGTTACAAGCAGAGCGATCTGCCGCTGAGCAGTGACGATCTCGAGCTGATTCGATCGGTACTCAATCAGGCGGCACTGGCGATCGAGAATGCTCAGCTCCTCGAGCAGGTCAGCACACAACTGGAAGAGGTCGACCGACTGCAGCGCTATACCCGTCAGATCATCGAATCCTCCCCGGCGGGCATCGCCGTGGTCGATGGCAACGGTGAGCTGCACTCCATCAACCAGGCGTTTGGCTCCCTCGTGGGCCTGCGAATCGAGGAAGTTGCGGGGCGGAGTCTGCAAGAGCTTCTGCCGCTCGAGTCTTTTCCCAACCCTGGCGACGGCATTCGGGAAGTCCGATTTCAAGATCCAGAAGGCCAGGAGCGCTATCTACAGATCTCCATGGCGCCATTGGAAGAGGGACCCGATGATCAGCGGGTTCTCATTGTCCAGGATGTCAGTCAACGTGTAGCCATGGAGAACACTCTGAAGGAAAAGGAGCGTCTGGCTTCCCTTGGAATGCTGGCGGCCGGAGTTGCGCACGAGGTCAACACTCCGATCACCGGGATTTCCAGCTACGCTCAGATGCTCTTGTCCGAGACGCCCGAGGGTGACCCACGGCGGCAGTTGCTGGAGAAGGTAGAGAAGCAGACGTTCAGGGCAGCCCGCATCGTCAACAGCCTGCTGGATTTCGCGCGAGACCGGCAGCACGCCGAGGCTCCCGTCTCACTTCGACCACTGATCGGAGAGAGCCTGGAGTTGCTCAAGGAAAGATTGTTGGAGAGCGACACCCTGCTCGAATGGAACGCGCCCGAAGAGGAAAGCCTCGTTCTGGGTCACGAGGGTGAGCTGCAGCAGGTCTTCACCAATCTCGTCATCAATGCCCTCGATGCCATGGCTCAAACTGGCAGGCAGGGTAAGCTGCGAGTGGAGCTCGAGCTCCGAGACAAGTGGATCGTGGTCTCCGTGGATGACAACGGTCCTGGAATTGGAACGAAGGAACTGGACAAGATCTTCCAGCCCTTCTACTCCACAAAGCTGGCCGAAGGTGGCACCGGACTAGGTCTGTCCATCAGCTACAACATCGTCCGGCGCCACGGCGGCGAGCTCCGTGTCGTAAGCCACAGAGGTGAGGGAAGTCGGTTCATTGTCGAGCTGCCCCGCCTCGAGTCGCGACCCGAGCAAGCCTCATGAGCATTCTGATCGTCGACGACGAAGAGATCCTGCAAGACGTCCTGACCTCCCTACTGACCAAGGAGGGCTATTCGACGCTCAGTGCGGGAACCGGGCGCGAGGCTCTCGACTTGCTGGCCAAGGAAGAGGTCGAGCTCATCCTGTTGGACCTGATGCTTCCCGACACCTCTGGCCTGGAAGTATTGAAACGGGTCAGGGCCTCGGACCCGGATCAGGTCGTCATCGTAATCACGGCGTTCTCTTCCATCGAAGGCGCCATCGAGGCGATGCGAGAAGGTGCCTTCCACTACATCCCGAAGCCCTTCAAGAACGAGGAAGTGCTGCTGACGATCCGCAAGGGCCTCGACCAGCATCGATTGACCTCGGAGAACCGATCGTTGAAGGAGCAGCTGCGCCAACGCTACGGCTTCGACAACATCATCGGCAAGAGCAAGCCGATGCAGAAAGTCTTCGAGCTCATCCAGCTGGCGGCGCCGGCGAAGAGCAACATCCTGATCCTTGGTGAGAGCGGCACGGGCAAGGAGCTGGTCTCCAAGGCCATTCATCACCATTCGCGCCGCGCCGGTGGCCCATTCGTGACCGTCAACTCGGGGTCCATGCCCGCTGATCTGCTCGAGAGCAACCTCTTCGGGCACGTCAAGGGGTCGTTCACCGGGGCGGTCTCCAACAAGAAGGGACTCTTCGAGCTCGCCAATAGCGGCTCGATCTTCTTCGATGAGATCGGCAACATCCCCCTGGATACACAAGCCAAACTGTTGCGAGTCATCCAAGAAAAGGAGTTCATGCGCCTGGGCGGAGTCGAGACGCTCAAGGCCGATGTCCGGATCATCGCGGCGACCAACGCCCGGATCGAAGAGTCGGTGCAGGAGGGCGTTTTCCGCGAAGATCTGTACTACCGACTGAACGTCATTACCATCCAGCTGCCGCCATTGCGACAGCGTAGTGAGGACATTCCTCTGCTGGTCCGTACTTTCCTTACCAAGTACGCACAAGAGAACGACAAAGCTCTGGAAGAGATCTCCTCCGCGGCCATGGAGCTGCTACTCGACTACCGCTGGCCCGGCAATGTTCGGGAGCTCGAGAACGTGATCGAGCGCGCCGTCGTGTTGTCATCAGGCTCCGTTCTGGACGTGGATCTGCTGCCACCCAGCGTTCGCGAACCCGACTCCCTGCCGGCACCGACCGCGATGCTGCCCAGCAATGGGGTCGCCTTCAAAGAGGCCGTCAGCTCTTACGAGCGTCAGCTCATCGTCAAGGCGCTCGAAGCCGCCGGCGGCGTGCAAAAGGCCGCAGCCGAGCTGCTGAAGGTCAAGCCGACGACGCTCCACGAGATGATGAAGCGCCTCGAGATCTCGGTCGACCGCGTTCCAAACTGAGCTCAGCCTGCACAACTAGAGTCTTCTGAGGTTCGTCCGGGTGGCTCGCTGGGGGACGGCGTCGGCTTTGTAGGGGAGCCCCTTGCGGGCTCCCACGGGAGGGGGCAAGCCCCTCCCCTTCATTGAGGTGGGCCGCCACCTTGTCTCGTCATCGCGCGTCATCCTCCTTGCCCTTTGATGGCCCTTGTGCTGCGCGCGACTCGGCACACCCCCTGTCGAAACACCCGAACGAACCTTCGGCACCCTTAGGAGCGTAAGGGCTTAGGGGCGTAGGGGGCGCGTCAGCAGTCGGATTCTCAATGTGTCTCGAGCGTGGTAGATCGGGCCATGGGTCTCCCTCGTCGGAGGGGCATGGTCGGGTGAGGCCGCAGACGAAGGAGATCCCTGGTTCGATCGGCCGTCTCGATCCCCAAGCCCCCAAAGGCCAACTCGAGCAAGCGACAGCCGCCTCAACCCCAGGCCCTCATAGACCGGCCGAAGGCACGGCGGCCGCCTCAACCCTCGGGACCTTTCGCCGGTAGGGCGAAGGTCCTACAGATTCCAGGCGTAGCCGATCTTCAGGAAGACGGATCGGTCTTCTTGTAGGAGGTCGTTGTTCTCGTCGCCTTCCCGGTTGTCCGAGTAGCCCAGGAAGAGGACGGTGCGCGGATTCACCTTGTAAGAGAACAGCAACTGACTGAAGACCTGATTGGTCTTGGCGTCTACATCCTCGGGATCGTCATAGAGACTCAAGTCCCGATCGATGTCGGTGTATTGGACAATCGCCCGAACGAAGGTGCGGATGTTGAACTGATAGACGAAGCGCAACTGACTCAAGTTGGCGGTGAAGAGCCGTCCATCGTCGACGTCCAGCTGCTCATAGGTGTGGCGTAGTTGCGCCTGAACATGGCGCCCCAGGTTGAGCCTAAAATTCGGCACGAGCCTCACAGCATCGCCTTGCTGAACATTGTCGAAATCCACCTGCCCGCCAATGCGAGAGAACATATCGAACGAGAACATGCCGCTCGGTTGAATTCGAAAGAAGGTTCGCACAGCGTTGGCGTTAAAGACTTCGCCTTCGTACCCCTGCTCTGCGAGGGACAGATTGAGCCAGACAAAGGACTGTAGAGGACCGCCGACACCACTCCACACTCTCCACTCCTGCTGCAACAGCTGCCCTGTCTGGTCTTCGTTGCGCTCGAGCTCGCTACCGAGCTCGATGCGGTTGTACCAGTCGCCTTCCTTTCCCCACCAATTGTGTTCGAAGCCGGTCGAGCCCTCTCGAAAGTCGACTTGAGGCATGAAGCCCATGTCGGCGCGGAAATCCTCACCGATGTCCTGGTACCGCGCCCAGCCCCGCCAGTTCCTCGAGTCATGGCTGTACCCCAAGAGGTACGCCTGGTCGCTGAAGCTACCCATTGGCTGGTCGTAGTCCTCGGCAATGTCGTCTGGGTAGAGGCTCTGAGAACCGAGGGCCTGGAATCGTAGGGAGTGGGTATCGGTGATGCGATAGACGCCGTCGACGCCAGCCACCCGGTTGTGGTAGTTGTCACCCTCCCGGCCTGTAAACAGGGCCCCTATGGCTGATGCGTTTCCGAAGTCGCGGCGGTATCGCAAGACCGAGTCGATCGTCTTGAAGTCAAAGGAATCACTGTCAGAACCTTCGCTGCCAGGAAACAGCAGGTTGGTGACCTGGTCTTGAGCCACGAAGACTCCGAGACCATGGATGCTCTGCTTGCCGGAGATCTTGCCTCCCCACAACGGGTCCGCCACATTGCGTGTGAACACCGTATCGAGTGGAGTCGAGAAGATGTCGGCTCCCTCGAGGAAGAAGGGTCTCTGTTCCGGGTAGAACAGGGCAAATGGGTTGTTGACATCCAGCTGAGCGACATCGGCTTCGACCTGAGAGAAGTCGGGGTTCAGAGCCAGATTTCCGGTCAGGCTCGGGGTAATGCCCCATTTGGCCGTCAAACCCAGCTCAGTCTCTGCGCTGCCGTCCTGTAGGTCGCCCTCGGGAAAGTCCTCTCTTTCATCGGTTCGACCCGCGGTCAGCGTCGGCACCAGCTCGATGTTGCGCCCGGCGCTGGCGCCCTCGAAGCCGGTGGCCTTCGAGATCTGACAGAGGTAGCAGCTCACTCCTCGATCCATGGGCTGGCTAGCGATCCGGACCCGGTCACTGCGCGGATAGAAGCGCACCGCGTCGAAGCCCCAGGTCAGCTCCTCACCACCACTCGGAAATCGAAGCTGATGGAAGGGAATCGCCAACTCGACAACATACCCCTCTTCGGTGATGCGACCTGCCGAGGACCAGATCGCGTCCCAGGACGTTGTCTCATCGTGGCTCAGATCGTCGTTGAACAGATCCATCTGTACGCCGAGAGGATTGACGAAGAACTCGAAGGCCCGGCGCTCGTCGTTGAAGGTGTCCAGCACGACGCCGACGAAATCGTCATTGAACGCCGTGTCCCGGTCGACCATGTGGGCTCGAATCGCTTGCGGATTCTCATCGTAGGCCCTGAAAGCGATATAGACGTGGCTGCTGTCGTAGGTAACCAGACACTCGGTCTCTACCGGTGCGGGGATGTTCTCGCCAGGGTGGGTCTCATACTGCAGGTCGATTCGGGCAGCTTCCTGCCACGCCGGCTCGTCGAGCTTGGCATCGACATTGATCGGTGACTCCGTGCGGGGGATCGAGTACTCGGTTCTGGGCCTGGGGCTTGCCTGCGCCAACACACCAGCAGCAGTCAGCACAAGAAGGCTGACGCAAAGACCGACCGATAGCCGCGGTCCTATCTCAGGTGCGACGAACACAGACAAACTCCACTCAGAGGTCCTTTACGCGACTTCCGCTTGCAGGTTTCCTCGAGGCTCCACATGTCGATTCTCCAACTACTTGGTCGACCGAAGTCCCTAGAACGATGCTATTGGCAGGAATACTGGAGCTTAGGAGGTTGTTCTTTCAGGAGGAATTGAGTATTCTTCCCGCTTCTCGGCTTCGACAAGACGCACTATTGTGTCTCAAGCGCTCTCGAGAAGCCAGTCAATCGAGGTCGACATCATGAAGAAGGACATTCATCCCCAGCTGCACTTGGTGACGGCCGCCTGCGCCTGCGGCAATACGTTCGAGACCTACTCGACCAAAGAGAACTTGCGGTTGGAGATCTGCAACGCCTGCCACCCGTTCTTCACGGGCAAGCAGAAGTTTGTAGACACCGCCGGTCGAGTCGAGCGTTTCAAGCAGCGCTACGGCGAGCGCTAGCCCCTCCAACCCCCATTCCTTCTGTCGTATCCGGGCCGAAGTGTGCCTGGGGAAAGTGGAGAGGCTCGAATCACCATGCTGGAGCAACTGCAAGAGCTCGAAAAGACTCACGAAGACCTGACGGCCCGGTTGTCCGATCCGGAGATCCACGCCGATCAGGAGGCGTTCCGCGAGACCAGCAAGAAGCTGGCCGAGATTTCGCCAGTGATCGAGCTGTTTCAACAGTTCAAGGCCACGAGGGAGGAGCTCCAGCAGACCGAAGAGTTGCTCGGTACGCTCAGCAAAGACGAAGAGCTCTTCGAGATGGCCCAAGAGGAGAAGGACCGCCTCGACCAGGAGCTTCAGGATCTCGAAGAGAAGCTCCGCATCGAGCTGACTCCAAAAGATCCCAACGACGCCCGCAACGTGGTGCTGGAAATCCGGGCTGGAACGGGTGGTGACGAGGCCACCCTCTTCGCGGGAGAGCTCTTTCGCATGTACAGCCGCTACGCGGAGCAACAGCGCTGGCGCGTGGAGATCATCGACCTCTCCGAATCGGGCATCAAGGGCGTCAAGGAGGTCTCAGCCATCATCGAAGGCAAGGGGGCTTTCAGCCGCCTCAAGCACGAGGCCGGTGTCCATCGCGTACAGCGCGTTCCCGAGACCGAGGCGTCTGGTCGAATCCACACTTCGGCCGTAACCGTCGCGATCCTGCCGGAGGCCGAGGACGTCGAGGTCTCGATCGAGGAGAAGGATCTCCGGATCGATCGCTTCTGCTCCTCCGGCCCAGGAGGCCAGGGAGTCAACACGACCTACTCGGCGGTGCGCATCACGCATCTGCCCACCGGCATCGTCGTCAGCTGCCAGGACGAGCGAAGCCAGATCAAGAACCGGGCCAAGGCCATGCGGGTTCTGAAGTCGAGGTTGCTGGAGATCGAGCGGGAGAAGGCGGAGTCGGAGGCCAGCTCCGAGCGGCGCAAGATGGTCGGCAGTGGCGACCGCTCCGAGAAGATCCGCACGTACAACTTCCCTCAGAATCGGGTCACCGACCATCGGATCGGACTGACTGTGCACAAGTTGCCGATCATCCTCGAGGGTGAGCTCGACAGCCTGATCGAGCCCTTGTCGGCCCACTTCCAGGCGGAGCTCATGAAGCAGACCGCCGAACAGGCCCAGGGTTGAAGATCGATCAGACGCTGATCTCGGCTCGGGAGCGGCTCGCAGCAGCTCCCTTCCAACCCGCCCTTCGTGAAGCCAACCTCCTGCTGGCCTGGACCCTGAACTGGTCCGAAGCGCACCTTCTCGCTCACGGTCACGACGAGCTCGACCCCAGTCTCCACGGAAAGTTCCAGAAGCTCCTGGACAGGCGCCTCGCAGGAGAGCCCATTGCCTACATCCTGGGTGAGAAGGAGTTCTTTGGCAGGGCCTTCCTTGTCGACCGCCGAGTCCTCATCCCTCGTCCCGAGACGGAGCACATCGTCGAGATCGCTCTGCGACTCGGCCTTCCATCCCAGCCCCGCATCCTGGACATCGGCACGGGCTCAGGGTGCTTGGCTGTCACTCTCCTCGCTGAGATTGCAGGGAGTCGGGTCCTCGCGACGGACGTCTCGCAGGCAGCTCTCCGCGTGGCCAAGCGCAATGCCCAACGACATGAAGTCGGCGAGAGACTGGCCCTGGTGGCGACGGACCTCGCTTCGGCTTGCGATCTGGAGGACTACCAGCTGGTCGTCAGCAATCCGCCTTATGTCGGCCGCGAGGAAGCCTCCTCTCTCTCGCCTGAAATCACCGAGTTCGAGCCCGAAACAGCGCTTTTCTCACATCCTGCCGGTCACTCCCTTCTAGAGCGCCTGCTGGACACCCTCTCCGGGCTTCAAAGTGGTACCCCGGTTCTGCTCGAGATCGGCGCCGCCCAGGCGGAGTCGATCGCCGCCTCGGCTGGCGCTTCCACCTTCGATCTCGAAGCCATACACCCGGACCTGGCTGGTTTTGATCGGATCGCCCAGCTCCGACGCCGCTGACGCCAAGCAGCTGCGTGACACCTGCCGCTGTACCCTCCACCTCGTGAGTGGTAGACAATAGGCGACAAGGAGTCGATCGTGGAGTGTTTTCGCATTGTCGGACCCAACCGGATCCAGGGCGAGGTCACCGCCAGTGGAGCCAAAAACGCCGCTTTGCCGGCTCTGGCGGCCAGCCTTCTCACTGAAGGTGAGCTCGAGCTGGCAGGTCTACCTGTCGTACGAGACATTCGCACCATGCGGCGCCTGCTGGCCCATCTCGGAGTAGAGAGTGAAGAGCGAGGCGACAGCGTCCATCTGCAGACCGGGGAGCGGGCTCGACCCGATGATGCTCCCTACGAGCTCGTCAAGACCATGCGAGCGAGCATTCTCGTTCTCGGACCCCTGGTGGCCCGGCTGGGCCACGCCCGCGTCTCCCTGCCCGGGGGCTGCGCGATCGGGGTACGACCGATCGACCAACATCTCGCCGGCCTCGAGGCTCTGGGTGCCAAAGTCCAACTCGAACATGGATACGTCTCGGCGCGGGCCCGCCGACTGACCGGAGGCTCTTTTCGCTTCAATGTCCCGACGGTGACCGGCACCGAGAACCTGATGCTGGCGGCCTGCCTCGCGCGGGGTACCACGGTCCTCGAAAACTGCGCCATGGAGCCAGAAATCGGCGATCTGGCAACTCTCCTCGGCAAGATGGGAGCGCGAATTCAGGGGGCCGGTTCCGAGCGGATCGAGATCGAGGGCGTCGAGAGTCTGGGCTCCGCTTCGCATCAGGTGATTCGCGACCGGATCGAGATTGGCACCTACCTGATTGCGGCCGCCATAACCGGCGGAGAGATCCTGGTCCGGGGAGCTACATCTGCCGATTTGGCACCGCTGCTGGAAAAGCTGGCTGAGAGTGGCTGTGATTTGACCGTCTCCGACACCGGTTTGAGCCTGAGTCGTGTGGGGGAGCTCAAGCCACGGGATGTGCTGACGGCGCCCCATCCGGGCTTCCCCACCGACCTGCAGGCTCAGTACATGGCCCTGATGACTCAGGCGACCGGACAGGCAACGATCTGCGAGACGGTGTTCGAGAACCGCTTCCAGCATGTTCCAGAGCTCGCCCGGATGGGCGCTGATATCCACACTCAAGGCACCTTCGCCCACGTGCGTGGCCCCACGCCCCTCTCCGGAGCCCGGGTCATGGCGACCGACTTGAGGGCCTCTGCTTGCCTCGTGCTGGCGGCAATCGCCGCTGCCGGGGAGACGATCGTCGGCCGCATCTATCACCTCGATCGGGGCTACGAGCAAATGGAACTGAAATTGCAGCAGCTCGGCGCCAGGGTGGAGAGACTCCCCGCCGAGCCCGCCTGAGAGACCGATTAAACACCAAGAACCGGGTCGAAAAGGAGCTCCCCATGACCGAGTGCATCTTCTGCCAAATCGCTGCAGGCGACCTACCCGCGAGCATCGCCTATGAAGACGACGATGTGATCGCCTTTCACGACCTCGAACCCCAGGCCCCAACCCATGTCCTGGTGATTCCCAAGCAGCACTTCTCCACCCTGCTCGACATGGATGAGGACCAGACGCTTCTGCTCGGCAAGCTCCAGCAAGCCGCGATCGAGATCGCCCGCCAGCAAGGACTCGCCGAGGGAGGATTTCGGGTCGTCACCAACTGCCTGGCGGGTGCTGGGCAGTCGGTCTTTCACCTTCACGTGCACCTGCTCGGGGGACGAGCATTCACCTGGCCACCTGGATGATCACGACTCTACTACTCGCAGCTGTCGCTGTCTCGGCGCAGGATCCCCGACCGGTCCTCGTCGACCTGCAGCTCCAGGGCCTCCGAGAGGCTGCCCTGCGCCGCACCGACGAGGCAGAGGTAGCTGACCCCGAGGCCGCAAACCAATGGGGCCTGGACTACCTTCGGGGCCATCTTCTAGAAGCGTTGCATCAGGAGGGCGAAGCACCCGAGGCCTTTGTGTCGGCTATGCTCTCGACACCCCAGCTCGCCGGCTACGGCCGGTACCGCCTCGCCCTGAATCAGTATCGTATGGGCCACCCCGAGGTCGCCGCCGGACTTCTGGCCAATCTGCTCGCCAACCAACCCCCACCCCCTCTGATCCCACCGGCTGCCCGCTACCTGGCCCACTCCCTGATCCTGGGAGGAGATTGTCGTCTGCTCACAGAGCTGGACTCCTGGCAATTGCCACCGCCGGAGCTTCGAATGCTGGAGCTTTCCCGAGCCCGCTGTGACCTGCTGCAGGGTAGGGTGCGCCGTGGCCGCAGCAACTTGATCCGTCTGCTGGAGGAAGATCGATCTGATGACACCGGCCGAGGGGCAGCCAACCTTCTTTCGCGGTCGCTGTCCGACCCACCTGACGACCGCACATCGCTCCTTCTGGGGATGGCTTTCTACCACCACCGAGAGTTCGAGGCGGCGGTCGAGCCGCTGGAAAGAGGACTGAATTACCTACAGGGCGAAGACACTGCGGTCCTCGGGATCACCCGTGATGAAGCCCTGTTTGCCCTGGCGCGCAGTCACTTCTGGCTACGCGACTATCCGACCGCCGCTTCACACTTCGCTCGCCTCGCCGGGGCCGAGCAGTCACAGCAAGAGGCGGCTCGAGCCCTGTATCAACAGGCCCGTTCCTACGAGCTCGATGGCGACTGGCAGGCTGCCGTTCTGATCTTCGAGCAAACACTCAACGTCGACCCGACGGGACGATGGTCTGCGGCGGCGCTCATGTCCTCGCTGCGGATCCATTGGCGGCAGGGCAACTCCGAATCGGCTCTCGAGCGCTATCAACAGTTGAGTAGCAGGGGAAGCTGGAGGCGGACTTTCGCGAGGGCAGCTCTCTTTCTGGCCGCCTCGGACCTGGTGTCGGGAGAGGCTGGTCAGGCCGGGGCCTGGCTGGACCAGAGCGCCAGGGCAACCGGTTCCGTGACTCCCGAGATTGCCTACTGGCGAGGCCGCCTGGCCGAGGTGGAGGGCCAGACCACATCGGCTGTCGACCACTACGTCACCGCACTGGGACAAAATCCCTACCATCCACTTTCTGCTGCGGCCCGATCCCGACTCGACCAGCCCGAACTGGCAGCAGCCAGACGAGCGCAAGGGTTGCGACTGGCCGGAATCGACCGCACCCGGGAGCTCCATCAAGCCTGGATCCTGCTTGGCGACCAGGATTCCCTCGGCTCTGAATCGCGGCAACACTTACTGCGTCACATGCAGAGCAGCTCCAGAGTCCGACCCTTTCTGGAGATGGAGATGGTGCCGGCTGAAAAGTGGGCCATTTGGGACGCCGAGATCGACCGGCCCGAAGAGATTCTTCTCGCCCTCGGAATCGTCGAGCACATGTCCCCAGCCGTAGGCGAGCACTTCCCCGTCGCGGACAACTCCCTTGCCCTGACCGCCAGCCATTTGCTTGCGGAATCGGGTCTCTACAGACAGTCTCTTCGCTTTGCGGAGATCCTCTCCGATCGCTTGCCCGAAGAGCTGCCGCAGCAATTCCTGTCTCTCTCCTATCGACGACTGCTCTACCCGATTCCCTATCGGGAGTTGATCGACTCGAAAGCCTCGAGCGCCGGGATCGAACCCCACCTGCTGGCATCCATCATTCGCGAAGAGAGCCGCTTCGACCCGCTGGCCATCTCCGCCGCCTCGGCCCGGGGTTTGACGCAGTTCGTCCTCGGCACCGCACGCAGATATGGCCCTCGGATCGGTCTTCCAAACCTGGAGGCCGCTGATCTTCACAGGCCGGAGATCGCCATCGCTCTGGGTGCCGTTTATCTGGCCGATCTCGAGAACCGGTACTCCGGTCGGTCGTTTCCGGCGATTGCCGCCTACAACGCCGGGGAGGATCAGGCCGATCTCTGGCAGAGCTACTGCTACAGCCAGGAACCGGCTGAGTACTTCACGAAAGTGGGGTTCTCCCAAACCCGAGGGTACCTCGAGAAGGTCGTCGGGAGTTGGCTGCAGTACGACGGTGTTTACGGATCGCCGACCGCGCCGAGCCTGTCAGCCGCCGACCTGGTGGACGACGGGCGGTAGAATTCTCTGCTCCCGGTCGAAGTAGTCGACGACGTCAGCATCCCGTCTCAGCTCCTCCGTCCAACGCTCGATCTCCTCGTTGAGCAGTTCCTCTCTCAGGACCTGCCGAATCGCCTCGCGAACTTCGCGGACCTGGGGGATGGGCTCCTTGCTGGCCTCGAGCTGCGGTACGAGCACCGCGTCATAGTAGGCCTGGATCTCTTCCAGTCCCACGAAGACCCGTGCTCCCAGTCGCTCTTCGACGTAAATCAACACCATGACCTGCCTGGCCAGCAATTGTCGAAGTCCCAGTTCGTTGAGGTTGAGCTCCTGGAGGCGAGCCTGAAAACTCTGCTCGTCGGGGAATCGATCTCGAACCGCCTCGAACTGCTCTTCGACCTCGTCGACCGGCACCTCGGCGAAACCGAAACGGTCGACCTCGTGAAAACGGAGCTTCTCTTCGATCAGCCCATCGAGAATTCGGCGGCGAAAGCGAGCCTCGTCCTCCCCATCGTGCTGTTCAACCATCCCGATCCCGATCATCTGATCCAGCTGTGACTCCAGAATCGGGTCGTCGTCGACAACCGCCAACAGGCGATCGACCGGTTGCTCCTCGTTCGCAGAGGCCAGCCGGGGCGCCCCCAAAGTCGAGAGAATGACGAGAAACAGTGTGGTTTTCCTCAGAGGACCCATGGCGGCGGCATGCTAGCATAGCCTTCTGGGTCGATACTCACCTGTTGGACCCAATGGATCTCGAGTTTCCATGGCGAACAAACTGACCGTCGGGTTGGCGCAGATCGATTGCACTCTGGGCGCCGTCGAAGAAAACGTCCAGAAACACCTGGAGTGGATCGAGAAGGCGCGGCAGGAAGGCGTCGAGCTACTGCTCTTCCCCGAGCTTTCCATGACGGGCTACCGACTCTTGCACCTCACCAGTCGGGTGGCGTGTCGTATCGAGGCTTCCGAGCACGTCCAGCGACTGGCGGAGGCGAGCGGCGAAATGGCGGTCGTCGTCGGCCTGGTGGAAGAGGACGGCCAGGGAGTCCTCTACAACAGCGCCGTCCTTCTCAGGGCGGGTCAGATCCTCCACGTCCATCGGAAGCTCTACCTCCCGACCTATGGCATCTTCCAGGAGGGCCGTTTCTTCGGCCCTGGAAAGCGCCTCGACCTGGCGGCCGTCGCGGGGGAGAAGCTCGGCCTGCTGGTTTGCGAAGACCTCTGGCATCCACGACTGGCTCAGCGTTTGGCGGCAGGTGGCGGCAAGATCATCGGGGTGCTATCGGCCGGACCGGGAACAGTCGGCTCCGGTGAGAGCCTGGAAAGCCAAGATACGTGGGAGTGCATCACTCGCTCGACTGCCGTCGTCAACACGAGTTGGCTTCTCTACTGCAACCGAGTGGGATGGGAGGAAGGCTCCTTCTACGCCGGCGGCAGCCATATCGTGAGGCCCGGCGGCCAGATTCTCTGCCGAGCCGCCAGCCTCCAAGAGGACTTTCTGGTAGCGACTCTCGATCTCCGGGAAGTAGACCGCCTGCGCTGGCGGCTGCCCCTTCTGCGCGCCGAACGCAGCGACATCGAGGGTCCTGAATGAACGACACGAAATTCTGGATCCGCGACCGCTTGTGGCTCAATGCCGAGCTGGCCGTAACGGTGCTGGCCGGTTTTATTCGGGATGCGGTGGAGACCTCACGAACCGAGGGCGTCGTCGTCGGCCTGAGCGGCGGCGTCGACTCGGCGCTAGCGGCGGCGCTGGCAACGAGAGCCCTGGGAGCCTCTCGGGTTCACGCCTTTCAGCTGCCCTACCGCACTTCCAATCCCGACTCACTCTCCGATGCAGAAGCGGTAGCGACAGCCTTCGAACTCGAAACGACTACGTTCGATATCTCTCCCATGGTCGACCTCTACTTCGAGAATCTCGCTGAAGGCGAGATCGACAAGGTGCGGCTCGGCAACAAAATGGCTCGTGAGCGGATGTCGATCCTCTTCGACCAGGCCAAGAAGCTCGGCTGTCTGGTACTCGGGACCTCCAACAAGACGGAGATTCTGCTCGGCTATTCGACCATCTTCGGCGACAACGCCAGCTCCATCAACCCGCTGGGAGATCTCTACAAACAGCAGGTCTGGCAACTGGCCCGACACCTGGGCGTACCCGAGGCGGTCGTCGACAAGAAGCCTTCGGCGGACCTGTGGCCCGGCCAAACCGACGAGGGAGAGCTCGGATTCGACTACGCCAGCGCTGACGAGGTCCTCTGCCTGATGTTCGACCTGGGTCTGTCTCCCAGTGAGGTCGTCGATCAGGGCTACCCGGCCAGCGTAGTCAGCCGAATCACCGCCCTCGAAGAGCAGAACCGCTTCAAGCGACGTCTCATGCTCATCGCGCGACTTTCCAACAGCGCCATCAACCTGGACCGGGAAATTCCCCGGGACTGACCCGGCATGCCGGGAAAGCTGACCATCGTCGCCACTCCCATCGGCAATCTGGAAGACCTGTCACCGCGAGCTCGGAGCACCCTCGTCGAGGCCGACCTCGTCGCTTGCGAGGACACCCGTCATACCGGCCGCATGCTCGCTCGCCTCGGGATCGAGGCCAGGCTGATCTCCCTTCACGAGCACAACGAGCGACAGAGAGTCCCACACCTTCTCGAACAGTTGGACTCCGGACTCCAGGTAGCACTGGTCAGCGACGCCGGAACGCCACTACTCTCCGACCCCGGCTTTGTGCTGGTTCGAGAGGCGGCGGCGAAGGCTATCCCTGTGGAGCACGTGCCGGGAGCCTCGGCGATTCTTGCGGCCCTCGTCGTCTCAGCGCTACCCCCTTATCCCTTCAGCTTCCTCGGCTTTCCCCCACCCCGCCAAGGCAAGCGACGACGGTTCTTCGCTCGATTCTCCGATCTCGAGCACACCCTGGTCTTCTTCGAGTCGCCCCACCGCATCGTCGCGAGCCTCGAAGATGCTCAGGAGACCTGGGGGGACCGGCCAGCAGCGGTTGGCCGTGAGCTCACCAAGCTGCACGAAGAGACACTCCGTGGCCGGATCTCCGAGATCCACGCAGACCTGGCCACGCGCCCATCCATCAAGGGTGAGTTCACCGCAGTCATTGGACCTCCCACCCGCCCTGAGGGTTGAGGCAGCCGAAGTTCCTTCGGTTGGTCTCTGAGGGCTTGGGGTTGAGGCGGCTGTCGCCAGCTCCAGCCGGTCCTTGAGGGCCTGGGGGTTGAGACGGCCGATCGAACCAGGGATCTCCCCCGTCTACGGCCTCACCCGACCATGCCCCTCAGACGAGGGAGACCCATGACCCGATCTACCGCCATCGAGACACATCGAGACCCCGGCAGATGACTCACCCCCTACGCCCCATTGGTGCCAGAGGTTCGTTCGGGTGGTTCGACAGGGGGCGCCGAGTCGAGCGCAGCGCAAGATCCTTCATAGGGCACAGGAGACGGGGCGCGATGACGAGACGAGGTGGCGGTCCCCCGTCAAAGTCTGTGAAACTGCCACCGTCCGCCTGCGGACCACCCGGACGGGCCTCCACACGAAGATCGTTGTCTGTTCAGGACCCAAGCCCCAGGACGGGTGAGTGGGCGGAATCGCTTCAAGTCCTCAAGGCCGATGAGCCAGTAGATCTTCGAAGGCACTCCGGTTCGCGACGCACCAATTCTCGACAGCGTGGGGGCTCGTCGCCTGGCGGAGAAGCTCGCGGTCAATATCGCGGTACTCGCTTAGAGCCTGATCGAGGGCTCTTCGTAGATCTTCGTAGTTGCCCTTCTCGTACCGATAGATGCCCTTCACGGCTGGCAGCTCGTCATGCAGTCCAACGCCTGCTGCAATGACGACCGGTAGACCGGTAGCAAGAGCCTCCAGGGTTGGCATGGGCCCGCCCTCGACCAGCGAGGTAGAGACGTAGATGTCCAGACTTTGGAAGAACTGTGGCATTTCTTCCCAGCTGTACCACCGGGTCGGACAGGGCCACTTCTTTCCCGAGGCCGCAAACTCGCAGCGGTCCTGGAAGTCCTCGACAAGATGCTCGGCCAGGTCTTCGCCCTTGCGACCGCTTCGATAGGCCTTGCCCGAAAAGCCGACGCGGGGCGATCCTCCTGGCGACGCCGATTTGAGAGGAAAATGCTCGCAGTCCAGGGGAAGAGGAGCCTGCATGGACAGGCCGTAGAGAGCCTCGAGCTCCAGCCGACTGACTTCGTTCATACAAATCCTCAGGTCGGCTTCCCGGGCGGCGTCGAAGTACAGCCGGTACTTTTCGGGGTTGTCGATCTCGTCTTCTGGATGGGTCATGAAGGCCACGGTCGGGGTGCGATCGAAGCCCTTGAACCGTTCCCATTCCAGAAACGCAATCCAGTAGTTCAGATCAGCCTTGCGGTCGGGACGCCGGCTCACCGTCCAACCCCAGCGATCGACGAGGTACCGCGCGAACCGCGACAGTACGCGGTCCTGCTTCCACCTCTGACAGACGATGTGAACCCTCATCTCAGAAGACTCCATCCATCGGTTTGCACTCTCCCAAGGACGACCAGTGTCTAGTCCTCTCTCATCGGAGCGTCGATCCAGCAGCCGCCGAGCACTCGACTGCCTTCGTAGAAGACCGCCGCCTGACCGGGCGAGACGCCGCTCTGTGCCTTCTCGAAAACGACCTCTACCCTGCCATCGCCGAGCGGTTTGACGACCGAGATCACCCCGGGGTGACGAGAGCGGATCTTCACCAGAGCCTCGACCGGCTCGCAGCGCTCCGTTCCGATCCAATGCGTTTCGCGGCCAATCAGACCCCGCACCCGCAGAGCGGCTTCTGGACCCACGACTACCTGATTGTGCTCGGGCTCCAGCCCGAGCACGTATAGCGGCTCTGGGGCCGCTATCCCCAAGCCGCGTCTCTGACCTACGGTGTACCGATAGTAAGGCTCTCCGGCTCCCAGCACTTCGCCGTCCTGGTCCACGACCCGGCTCGGCTGGTGGAGCGACTCGGTTCGAAAGCGCATCGGCTGAGCTTCGACCTGGGACTCGACGAACTCCCGAACACCGCCTTCCACGAAGCAGATCTCCATGCTCTCGGGCTTCTCCGCCACCATCAGGCCGACTTCCCGCGCCATCTGCCTGACTTCCGGCTTGGTCTTGTCGCCGAGGGGAAAGAGTGTCGACGCGAGTTGGTCCTGCGTCAGTTCGAAGAGATAGTAGCTCTGGTCCTTGCTCGGCTCGGCCGCCGCGTGCAACTCGTAGCCTTCAGCTCCTTCGAGAATCCGAGCGTAGTGGCCCGTGGCAATGCGCTCGGCTCCCAGTTGGCGAGCCTTGTCGAGAAACAAGTCGAACTTGATCCAGGTGTTGCAGCGCGTGCAGGGAATCGGGGTTCTGCCGTCGAGGTAATCCTGGACAAAGGGATCGACCACCGTACGACGAAATTCCTTTTCCATCTGCAGGGTGTAGTGCGGGATCTCGCACTGTTGGGCCACCCGCTTCGCGTCCCCCATGTCCAGGGCACCGCAGCACCTGCCATAGGTGTTGTCCTCGGATCGATCCCATAGCAGCATCGAAAGGCCGATGACGGGGTAACCGGCTCGTGACAGGAGCCAAGCCGTCATGGAAGAGTCGAGCCCTCCGCTCATGGCCACTGCGATCGTCGGTTTCATCATCATTGCCTCGACGAGAGCCTGCGAAGCTCCGTCACCTCATGAGATAGAGCATCAAGAAAAGCATCGACTTCCTGTTCGGTGTTGCCGTGCCCGAAGCTGATTCGCAAGGAACAGGCAGCTTCCTCCTCTGGAACCCTCATTGCCCTTAGCGTACGACTGGGCTCAACGGTGCCCGAGGAACAAGCGGACCCAGAAGAGACCGCAAATCCGGCGAGATCGAGTCGGATCAAGAGAGACTCGCTGTCGGCCCCCACCAGAGCGACGTGAGAAGTATTGGGCAGTCTCTCGGCATCCCGGCCATGCACCACCACATTGTCGATGGCCTGCAGACCGGTCTCGAATCGCTCCCGAAGCTCCTTCATCCGAGGGCCACGCTGCCCCAGTTCGTCGGCGGCAAGTCGTGCTGCCTCGCCCAACCCGACGACCGCGGGCACGTTGACGGTCCCGGCCCTGCGCTGACGCTCCTGGGAGCCTCCCTTGAGAAATGGCTCGTACTTCACACCTTTTCGAACCCATAGAGCCGCGGCGCCCAACGGGCCGTAGAACTTGTGTGCGCCGACCGTCAGATAGTCCACATTCAGATTCGCAGTGCTGACAGGTACCTTCCCTATCGCCTGCACCGCATCGCAGAGGACCGGGACTCCCCGCTCCCGGCAGTCCCTGCCAACCGCCTCGACCGGCTGGAGGGTGCCGACCTCATTGTTGGCCAGCATCAGACACACGAGCTTCGTATCTTCTCGAACTTCGGCTAGAACCTCTGCCGCGACCATCCGGCCTTGGCCATCGGGCTCGACCCAGCTGACTTCCATCCCCGCATCTTGCAGAGCCAGCGCCGCCTTCCAGACGGATGGGTGCTCGATCGCGGAGACCACCAAATGACCCTCCAGATTTCCCTCCCAGCTGCGGCCGAGCAGTACGGCATTGTTGGCTTCGGTGCCGGATGCCGTGAATACCAGCTCGGCCGGCCTTGCTCCCAGCAGACTCGCGAGTTGTTCCCGTGCCACCTCCGTGGCATCACGAGCCACCTGCCCGAAGGCATGCAGGGAAGCCGGATTGCCGTATTGCTCTCCCAGCCACGGCTCCATGACCGCTCTCACCCGCGGGTCCAGAGGCGTCGTCGCGTTGTGGTCGAAATAGATCGCTGGCATCGAATGGCCGATTCTATCGCGGCACTCCGGCATCGACTTTGCAAACAGAACCTCGCTAGAGGAGCTTCATCGCGCCACCGGAGCCTTAGCTCCGGAGGCTCGTTGGAGATTTGTTCATGATTGGGTCGCGACGTAGGATTCGCCAATGATGCACCGCAGACTCGTCCTTTTCGTCCTCGCCATCGGTCTGGGCCTCGGCCTTCTGGCCTCCGTGAGTCCGGCACGAGCCAAGGATGGCGAAAAGAAGGAAATCAAGGCCAAGGTGGAGGCGCTGCCCGAGGAGTACCGGCTTTGGGTCGAGTCTGTGCGGATTCTCATCAGTGACGACGAGCTCAAGGCATTCCTCGAGCTCGAGAAGGACTACCAGCGGGATGCCTTCATCGAGCGGTTCTGGCGCAGCCGCGACCCCTACCCGCAAACGCCTCGTAACGAGCTGCAGGAACGCTGGCTGGCGCGGGTCCGCGAGGCGAAGACGCTCTTTGGCAATCTGACTGAAGATCGCTCCCGCATTCTGCTGCTCAACGGGATTCCCACGGCTCGCATACTCATCAAGTGCATCGAGCTCTGGCCGGCCGAGGTCTGGTACTACCAAAGGGCCGAGAATCTGGGTAGCGAGATGGCGCTGATCTTCTACCAGCAAGGTGGGCTGGGCTCCTATCGGATCTTCTATCCGGGAGCGGGGCTGAGCGGACTGATCAGATTCCCGGGCTCGGATCCGTGGTCCAGCATTCAGCAGTGTCGCCAGAGCGAGATCGATGCGCTCAGAGCGGCCTTTTCCCTGATGAACAAGGTTGGACCCATGGGATTCATGACCATGCTGGCCGAGTTGATGGACACCCCGGAGTCCCCCACCGGGGAGTGGGTCTCCGCGTTCAACGCCTATTCCACGGACCTGCCCGACGATGCTGAGACCTTCCCGGTCGAGGTCGCGATCGAGTATCCGGGGCGGCATCAGAATCGCACGGTCACCCAGGGCGTCATCTCCGTGGACAAATCCGCCGTCCAGGTGTCCGAGCTGAGTGACATCGGCGCCTCCTACAACTTCGTCGCCACGGGTGAGATCATCCGCGATGACCGACTCTTCGATTCTTTTCGCTATCAATACAACTTGCCGGCCACGCAGCTGAAGACCGAGACGATTCCCCTGGTATTCGAGCGCTATCTGAGACCAGGAGAGTACGAACTGGCGCTGAGGGTCGATGACCTCAATGCCGAAAGAAGCCATCGGGTCATGCTTCACATCGACGTACCGCGGGTCGAGCACCTGAGGCCTCCCGCACCTTCCGATCCAGAAACCGCCCGTCTCCTGGCCGAGGCCAATGCCGCGATCTCGTCCGGTGACAACACCATCAAAATCGTCCCGCCACGTGGTCGGTATCAGACGGGCATGCTGCGCATCGACACCATGACCACTGGCAAGGACATCAGCTCGGTCGATTTCATCCTCGACGGACACGAACAGCTGATCAAGCGAGTGCCACCATTCACCGTGGAGCTCGATCTCGGCTCACTGCCGCGCATGAGGACGTTGACCGCAATTGCCCGTGATGATCAGGGTGTCGAGGTGGCGCGCGATCAGAAAGAGATCAATGCCGGATCCCATCGTTTCGACGCTCGACTGGTCGAGCCTCGGAGCAACCGGCAGTACGAACGCAGCCTGAGAGCCGAAGCGCAGATCGAGGTGCCGGACGGCGGCGCCGTCGAGCGAGTCGAGTTCTATCTCAATGAAACCCTCGTTTCCACCCTCTACCAGGAGCCCTGGTCGCAGCCCATCTTCCTCGACTCCGCTGGGGAGTTGGCCTACGTGCGAGTGGTCGCCTACCGCCCCGATGGCAACTACGTCGAGGATACGGTCTTCGTCAACGCTCCCGACTACATGGAGAATCTCGAGGTCCAATTCGTCGAGCTCTTCATCACCGTGCTCGACAAGGAAAAGCACCCTGTACTGGGGTTGGAACAGGGCGCCTTCACCGTGTTCGAAGACGAGGCGGCGCAGGAGATCCGGCGTTTCGATCGCGTCACCAACCTGCCGATCCACGCAGCGATTCTCCTCGACATTTCGGCCTCCATGGAAGAGAGCCTCGACATGGCGCAGCGGGCAGCCCTGGAGTTCTTCCAGGATAACCTGACACCGAAGGACCGCGCGGCCCTGATGACCTTCAACGACCACCCCAATTTGGCGGTGAAGTTCACCAACGAGGTGGCCGATCTGGCAGGCGGCCTGGCCGGCCTCAAAGCCGAGCGAGGAACGGCGCTCTTCGACAGTGTCGTCTTCTCGCTCTACTACTTCAACGGCATCAAGGGCCAGAGGGCTCTGATCATCCTGTCGGACGGTAAGGACGAGCACAGTCGGTTCACGTCTGAGGACACGATGGAGTATGCGAGGCGGGCCGGTGTCGCCATCTATTCGATTGGGCTCGGTCTGAACCGGAAGAGCGGCGATGCCAAGAAGAAGCTCACCCGGCTGGCCGAGGAGACCGGAGGCCGCAGCTTCTTTGTCGATGCCGCGGAAGAGCTGCCAGCAATCTACAGCGCGATCCAGGAAGAGCTTCGATCCCGCTACTACATCGCCTATCAATCCACCAATACCGCCGAGGACGACGAGTTTCGTTTCGTCCAGGTCGATGTCACCGGCAAGGATCTCGAGGCAAAGACCCTGAGGGGCTATTATCCTTAGAGAATGCGACAGGGCAGGGTCGAGTCTCCAGCCTACCTAGCGGGACCTGCTGCCGCGTTCTTCTGTCTTCTACTCGCTGTCTGGGTCCCCGTCCAAATCGGCTCAGCCGCAGCCGCCGATCTGCCACCGGCCGATGAGCTGACGCCCGATCCGCTCGCCTGGCTCGACACTGTCGATTCTCTGATTACCCCGTTCGAGGCATCGGTCTACAGGTCACTGCAGCACGACTATCGACGCCAGGCGTTCATCGATCGATTTTGGGGCGAACGTGATCCATTTCAGGAGACCAGCCACAACGAGTTTCTCGAGGTTTGGCAGCAGCGCCTGCAGCTCGTGCAGGAGCGCTTTCCCGACCGGAGAGATGATCGGGCCGAGACGGTGCTGCTAGCGGGTCCACCGCATCAGATCTTGACGGGACCCTGTCCCCAGCAGCTCGAGCCCATGGAGATCTGGCTCTTCAACGCCAGCCCTCAGCTGCCCGAGCCCATTACCCTGGTCTTTCTACAGACGTCTGCCGCAGCACCCGGCAGCCTCGTCCACTGGGCGCCGACGAACGGCCTTGGCTCCCTCGTGAGCCAACCTGTCGATTCGCCATTCGAGAAGCGATCCGGAAGGCCGTCCTGGGTCCGTCAGTGTAGGGATGGTGCCGAGGTCTTCGCCGCGCTGGCCATTGCCACTGATTGGCATCAGTTGAGAGCCGATTCCGAGCTCGTTCCACAGCCCTCCGCTCAGTGGGCCGACGAGTTTCTCGCTCGTTCGACAGATCTGCCCTCCGCAACGAATCCCCTGCCCACGACCCTCGAGCTCGAATATCCCGGCCGACATCGTCACCAAACGATCGTGCAGGGACTGATCTCGATACCGATCGCAGAGGCCACTCCGAGCAACATGGGTGACGAGCAGGGGTACCGATTCGAGGTAGACGGCGAAGTCATTCGAGATGACCGTCTCCTGGAGAGCTTTCGCTATCGATATGAGCTGCGAGCAGGTGAGATCTCCGGTGACTTCATCCCGCTTGTCTTCCAACGATTCCTACGACCCCGGGTCTACACGATCGTCCTTCGTGTGCAGGACCGAAACTCCGAGCGTTTCTCCCGCCATGAGCGAGAGATCCAGGTACTGGCCATCTCACAGCCGCGGGACGGCACGAAACCAGGGCCCGAGCCCCAGATCGTCGAGGGGTCGGAACGTACCGGGATTCTGTATGCAGAGGCCGATGCCGCACTCAGCGCCGGAAATCACGATCTCAAGCTCTTGACTCCCTCCAACGAGCTGCATACGGATCGCCTCAGGGTGGAAGCGACCGCCAGGGGAGAGGCAATCGCCAAGGTGACATTCATCCTCAACGGCCAACCGGTGATGAGTAAAACCCGCCCACCCTACAGTGTGGAGATCGATCTGGGGCCCTCACCTCGGCTCCACAGGCTGGAGGCGGTGGCCTTCGATGACGCCGGCGGCGTACTGGCTCGCGATCGCGTGCCGATCAATGCCGGTCCCCACCGCTTCGCTGTGCGCCTGATCCAGCCTCGACAGGGAGAGCGGTTCGTCAGCAGCCTTCAGGCTCTGGCCGAAGTGGATGTGCCTCGAGGCGAAGTCCTCGACCGAGTCGAGCTCTACCTCAACAACAACCTCCTGGCGACTCTCTTCCAACCGCCCTACGCCCAACCTCTGCTACTGCCCGAGCAGGAACGCATCACGTATGTTCGCGCCGTCGCCTACCTGCGGGACGGCAACTCGTCGGAAGATCTGGTCTTTATCAACACTCCGGATCACATGGATCGCCTGCGGATCCAGTTCGTGGAGCTCTACACCAGTGTCTCCGACCGCTCCGGCTCTCCAGTGGAGGGCCTGCGGAGCGAGGCCTTTCAGATTCTCGAGGCAGGCGTGCCCCAGACCATCCGCCGCTTCGAGCGGGTCCGAGACCTACCGATTCACGCCGGTGTCCTGCTGGACACCTCCACCTCCATGGTCGAGGAGCTTTCTGAGGCCGTCGAGGCTGCGCTGCGGTTCTTTGAGAGTACTGTCAGGCCCAGAGACCGGGCCGCTGTGGTGGTGTTCAACGATGAGCCCAGACTGGCGGTGCCGTTCACCAGCAACCACCGGGTGCTGGCCGGCGGGCTTGCGGACCTGCAGGCCGAAGGCGAGACAGCTCTCTTCGATAGTCTGGTTTTCGCGCTGCACTACTTCTCCGGAATCAAGGGGAAACGTGCACTGATTGTGCTTTCTGACGGAGAGGACTCTTCCAGCCGCTACAGTTTCGACGAGACCCTGGAGTTCGCCAAGCGCTCCGGTGTTGCCATCTACAGCATCGGCCTCGGACGGGCCAGTCGAGAGATGGAGGCTCGCATGCGACTCCAGCGGATCGCCACCGACACCGGTGGACGCTACTTCTTCATCAGTCGAGCCAGCGAGCTGGAGGCGATCTACGAGTCGATCGAGAAGGAGCTCCGGTTCCAGTACCTGTTGGCCTACCAATCCAACGATAGCCAGGGCGACGAGTTCCGCCGCGTCGAGGTCGAGCTTGCGCTGCCCGACTTGGAGGCCACGACCGTTCCCGGCTACTATCCCTGAGTCCCCTTCAGGGAAAAGGAGTCCGTCAGGAGACGCATGATCCGCTCGATTCCAAGGCTGCCGGAGCAACTGGTGTTGGCCTCAGCCTCACCACGACGACGAGATCTCCTTGCAGGTCTCCAGCTCGACTTCGAGGTCCGATCGGCCGAGATCGACGAGAGCGCCCTCACCGACGAGCTACCCGAAGATCATGTGTTGCGCCTCGCCCGAGCCAAGGCTCAGGCCGTGGCACGGCCGGGCGAATTGGTCCTGGCAGCTGACACCGTTGTCGTTCTGGAGGGCCGCATTCTCGGCAAGCCTGCCGACACAGCCGAGGCGCACCAGATGTTGAGCAGTCTGACCGGCCGAGAGCATGATGTCTATACGGGCGTCGCTCTTTTCGAGCCCGATCGTGACACCCTGGTCTCCGCCACGGACCGATCGGAGGTGCGGATCGCCGCTCTCGACAAAGACGAGATCTCCTGGTACGTGTCGACTGGCGAGCCTCTGGACAAGGCCGGCTCCTATGCCATTCAGGGGCTCGGTGCCCTTTTTGTCGAAAGGGTCGTCGGCAACTACACGAACGTCGTGGGCCTGCCCTTGCCTCTGACCCGCTCCCTGTTCCAGCAGTTGTCCTACGACATCTTGGATTTTCGGACCTAGTCGGTCCTTTGGGGGTTGAGGCGTCCGGTCGTACCTCCGGACGATCCTTGAGGGCTTGGGGGTTGAACCGGCCGCACTCCGTGTCGGCCGCCCTTTGGGGCTCGAGGGAGCAGCCGATCCACACCACTTACGCCCCTACTGCCCTAAGCCCTTATGCCCCTGTTGGTGTCAGAGGTTCGTTCGGGTGGTTCGACAGGGGGCGCCGAGTCGAGCGCTGCGCAAGGTCCTTGATAGAGCACAGGAGACGGGGCGCGATGACGAGACGAGGTGGCGGCCCCCCGTTGCAGTCTGAGTAGCCGACGCCGTCCCCCGGCGGGCCGCCCGGACGGACCTCTACGGGGGCTCATCCGCTGTACTTGATGGGTGCTCCGAGCTCGTCGAGCGAGAAGTTGGCCATGATCTGGTGGCCATTGAAGTCCAGCACCCGAATGTCCTCGACACTCTGCAGGTCTTCGGCGATGCCCTCGAAAGAGCCGTGATACCGCTTCTGAACGGCTCCGGTATCGACTTCGTAGGCGATGAACTTGTTGATGCCCTTGTAACGGAGTTTCTTCAGCAGCCGTTCGTCGGTCAGCTCCGGATAAGTCGACAGAACCAGAATCGGGCCAGTGCCCGTGAAGATGAGATAGGTCTGCGGCGTTTTGCCTTCCGTCATGGCTCTCCTCTCATTGAGCTGTGCCGATGCGAGGTCCTCCCGCGAGATGGGCGACTGGAATCGGCCCTGTGCCAATCAAGGTATAACTTCGGTCGCCTGGACTGTCAAGCGCTGTCGGGCTCGCTCTCGAGCCATTCTCCGCGGTAGATTCACTCCATGAGCTCCGGCCCGTTGACTCCCACCATCGTGCTCGTCCGCCCTCAAGAGGAAGGCAACATCGGCGCCACCGCCCGTGCGATGGCCAACATGGGGCTCGAGCATCTACGTCTCGTGCAGCCAGCCACCGGTCTCGGCCGGGTTGCCTATGCATTCGCCGTCGGTGCCCGCGGAATTCTGGACAATGCCATGACGACCGATTCTCTGAGCGGCGCTCTCGAGCCCTTTCAGCGAATCATCGGGACCAGCTCGGTTCGCAGCCGAGAGCCAACGGCCCACGTCTTGTCCCCCGGCGAGCTGGCCGACACCCTCAGCAGGGAGAGCGAGAACTCCAGAAGTGCGCTTGTCTTCGGATCCGAGCCATCTGGCCTGACGAACGAAGAGCTGGCTCACTGCGGCCAGGTCGTGCAAATCCCCTGTTCGCCCAAGCAGCCAACATTGAATCTCAGTCAGGCCGTGCTGATCCTGGCCTGGGAGCTATTTCAAAAGCGGCAACGGGCAGAGGATTCCCTTGTAACCCGCCCACCGGCTGCGCCCGCCGAGCAGGTCGAAGGACTCATGTCCCAGGCCTCCGAAGTCATGACGGCAATCGGCTTCGCTCGCGACAGCACCTTTGCAGGCGTGTCGAGAGAGTTGCGTCAGCTGTCAACCAGAGCCGGCCTCACCGAGCGCGAAGTGAGCCTCCTCAGGGGGATCTGTCGTCGCGCCCTTCACAATCTGAGCAGCCCTTCAAGCGACGAGACATGATCGTTGAGGCCGTCGAACCGACCCGGCCAGTGGACCACCTTTACCAGCCACGATGATAGACTGCGTCGCCCTATGAATGAGCCAATCGACACACGAACTCTGGTCGCAACTTCGCTGGCCAAAGCCCCAATCGTCGGGGTAGTGCGGACCTCCAGCATGAAAGAAGCCCGGCGCCAGGCGGGACTCTTTATGGCCAATGGAATCGAGTTGATCGAGGTCACTTTTACGGTCCCCGATGCTCTGAGCCTGGTGAGGGAATTACTGTCCGGCCGTCCTGACTCTGGCCCTCCTTGGATCGGCATGGGAACGGTGACCGATATGCCACGAGCCGAGGCTGCGGTCGAGGCCGGTGCCGAGTTCCTGGTTTCGCCCAATGTCAGCTCGGTCGTCACCGCAGTTGCCCGGCGAGCCGGTCTCTACCTGATTCTCGGGGCTCTCACCTGTACCGAAATTGTCGAAGCCCGTGATCTGGGAGCCGATATCGTCAAGGTCTATCCCCTGCCACCCGTGGGCGGCGCGGGCTATCTCACTACGATCCGCGGGCCCTTGGGCGACATTCCCATGCTGGCAGCGGGCGGCTTCACTGTCGACGAGATCCCGGAGTACCGGGCCGCTGGAGCTGCGGCGTTCGGGATCGGCGCTCCGCTGCTCGGCAATGACGAAGAAGGTACCCGGCAGCAGATCGCCAAGGCGCTGCGGCTGGCAAGAGTCCAGGGCGCCTCATGAGCACTCCTCCAGCGAAGCCGAAGCAGGTCCACTTCGACCCGACGCCCGAGATCTTCGCCACCGACAGTGGCGGCAATTTCTGGTTTCCGCTGCTGGTCGATGGCGGCAGTCACGTGCCGACCGGTACCTACGACGAGACGCGGCTGCTGATGTCCCTCTGGTACCCCTCGAACCGCCGGACGATCGACCTCGACCGGGCTTATGTCGAGGTTCGAGGCTGGTTCGACAACAAAGAAGAGCACTGGTACAAGTTGGCAGAGATCGAGCCCGTCGTTCCACCCTATGAACCGGGGAACTCGTTCGATGGTTGGTTGGTCCTGCCCGTCTTCGCCGCGAAGAGCGCTTTCGCCCTGGCCGGGGGTGGCTTCCATCCCCGCGCTCGTCTGCAGATTCGAGCCACAGCCTACTTCGTGGCCTGATCTCCATCTTCGACATCGCACCCGACCCTGCAAAGCAGAACTAGCTCGGAGTCCGCTATGAACCACATCGATCTTCTGGCCCGTTTGGCGATCGAGAACGACAGCCGAATCGTGCTGCTGGTCCTCGACGGCGTCGGCGACCTTCGCACCGCGGATCAACCTGCGACGGCTCTCGATCGGGCCGAGCTACCCAATATGGACTCCCTGGCCAGAAACTCCGCCCTCGGTCGAATCGTGCCGGTGAGTGTTGGCGTCACACCAGGCAGCGGCCCTGGCCACCTGTCTCTTTTCGGCTACGAGCCGACGCTCCCCGAAGCCGACATCGGAAGAGGTGTTCTCGAGGCACTGGGACTGGGTCTCTCAGTGGGCCCGGGGGATCTCACAGCGCGCGGCAACTTCGCCACGGTGGATGCCGACGGCAACCTGACCGATCGCCGCGCTGGTCGCATCCCAACGGCAGAGTGCCAGCGGCTTGTCGATGAGCTGCAAGCGGACTTGAGCTCCTTCGAGGAGGCTCGGGTCGAGATCTTCGCCGGCGAAGAGCACCGCTTTGTGTTGATTCTTCGCGGCGACGGATACTCGGTAGACGTGGCGGACACCGATCCCCAGAAGACTGGCGTGCCGCCATTGCCTCCGCAGCCAGTGACCAACGAGTCCGAGGCGACTGCCGCACTCCTCGCCAAGATCATCGCCAGGATGAACGCCGTCATCGCTGACGAGCCGAGGGCCAATACCGTGCTGCTCAGGGGAGTATCGCAGCTACCCCGTCTGCCGCAGTTCCCGGATCTCTATAACCTTCGAGCTGGAGCCTTTGCTGGCTACCCACTCTATCGGGGAGTGGCTGGAGCTTGCGGCATGGAGGTGATTCCCTGCGGCAAGTACTTCCGCGAGATCGTCCCCACGGTCAGGGAGAACTGGTCCGACTTCGACTTCTTCTTTGTGCATGTCAAACAGACTGACAAGGCCGGTGAAGATGGCGACCTGAAGACCAAGATCCAAGTGCTCGAACAGGTGGACGCTGCCCTTCCCGAATTGCTCGCCCTGGAGCCAACGGTGCTGGCCATCACGGGCGACCACTCTACGCCGGCCCCCATGGCCGCGCACAGCTGGCACCCCGTTCCCCTGTTGGTGCATTCTCCGGTCTGCTTTGTCGACAGCTGTCAGGAGTTCACGGAAGCTGCAGCTACCCAGGGTCACCTGGGTACATTTCCTGCCAGCGAGTTGATGGGACTGTTGTTGGCCAACGCGGGTCGGTTGGCCAAGTTCGGAGCTTGAGTCCTAGCGGAAGCCTCTGCGGAGCTCGTTCCGAAAGATCGTGAAGGTATCTTTGTCGAACAGGCAGACCACGACTCTCTCGAGCTTGGTGCCTCCCTGCAGATAGCGGTGGATCTCGGTCAGGGTCACCCGCGCGCACCGGTTGACCGGAAACCCGAAGTTCCCCGTCGAAATAGCGGGAATCGCTATCGACTTGAGGCCATGACGATCGGCCAGCGCCAGCGAAGCGCGCACGGCGGAGGCAAGCTTGCGATCTTCGTCGCCTTCGCCCATTCGCGGGCCAACGGCATGCAGGACGTGTTTGATCGGCAGATCCCCAGCGCCTGTGATGACCGCTGTTCCCACTGCCGTCCCACCAATCCGGTCGCACTCCTTCTGAATCGAAGGGCCGCCCTTCTCGCGAATCGCTCCCGCCACACCCGTGCCCAATTCGAGCTTCTCGTTGGCCGGATTGACGATGGCATCCAGCACGAGCTCGGTGATGTCGCCCTCCAAGAGCTCGAGACGGGTCCCGTTCAACTGGATGGAGACGAGGTTCTTCTGGGTCTTCTTGGCCATGTGCTGTTCTCTCCTCACTGTCCAGGAGACGCCTAATCATATCAAGCCAGACCGCTGGGGCTAGTTGATATAGACTCCGCTGGCCATGCTGAGCGACTTCAAGAGCGAGTTGTCGCGACTTCTAGCCGACCGAATCGAGTCCCTCTACGGAGTCGACTACGAACCAGTCGTCGAGGTTCCACCTCGCCGGGATCTGGGCGATCTGGCTTTCCCGGCCGCTTTGCATCTGGCTCGCACTTTGAAGCGGAATCCACGCGGTATCGCTGCAGAGCTGGCGGCAGACTTCCCTTCGCCCGATTTTGTTCGCGACCTTCGAGTCGAGGCAGCCGGCTATCTCAACTTCTTCCTCGACCGCAGCCTGGTGGCCAGTCAACTGCTGTCGGAACCGTTGATTCGGCCCGAAGCGGGAGCTGGAGAGCGGGTGGTTCTCGAGCACACCAATATCAACCCCAACAAGGCCGCTCACATCGGTCATCTTCGCAACGCAGTTCTCGGAGATGTGCTGAGCAAGGTACTACGCGCCCTGGGCCACACGGTCGAGGTGGAGAACTACATCGACGATACCGGCGTGCAGCTGGCCGACGTCATCGTGGGCTTCATGGACCTGCGGCAAATGAACATCGACGAAGTGGCTGGCTTGCCTGAGCCGTTCGACTACTATTGTTGGGACCTCTACAGTGAAGTCGGCAAGTGGTACGAAGCGGACCCACAGAATCAGGAGCTCAGGCGCCAGACACTGAAAGAGCTCGAAGAGGGCTCTGGGCCCCGCGCCGAAATGGGTCGTCTCGTCTCACGCCGCGTCGTCAGCCGACACCTGGCAACGATGCGGAGGCTGAGCATCGCCTACGACCTCTTGACCCACGAGGGAGCTGTTCTGGGCCTCGATTTCTTTACCGAGGCCTTCGAGCAGCTCAAGTCGACCGGCGCCGTCCATCTCGAGGACGATGGCAAGAACAAAGGCTGCTGGGTCATGCCGCTATCGGACAGCGAGGAGTTCGCCGGCCTCGAAGATCCCGACAAGGTGATCGTCCGCTCCGACGGCACCGTGACCTATGTCGGCAAAGACATCGCCTACCAGCTGTGGAAGTTCGGCCTGCTCGACCGGGATTTCGAATACCGCTTCTGGCAGGCAGAGGACGTATGGGAAACCACGGTCGCCGGTGGCGTGCCCAGCCACCCGGCCTTCGGCAAGGCGGACCGCGTGATCAACGTCATCGACATCCGCCAGAGTTATCTCCAGAAGATCGTCCGAGCCGGACTCGAAGCGCTCGGGTACCAGGAACAGGCCCAACAGTCGATTCACTTCGCCTATGAAATGGTGACTCTGTCACCGTCCACCGCCCGACAGTTCGGATTTCTCGAAGAGGACGACGACGGGTCGGCCAGCAATCTCGAGATGTCCGGGCGCAAGGGCATCGGGGTCAAAGCGGACGATCTCATCGACCAGCTGGAAGCCAAGAGTCGTGAGGAGATCAGCGCGCGGAATCGTGAGCTCAGCCCGGAGGCCCTCGACGTCCTGGCACGCCAGATCGCGATCGCGGCTCTGCGCTTCTTCATGGTCAAGGCCACGACCAATCGGGTCATCGCCTTCGACCTCGATGAGGCTTTGAGCTTCGAGGGCGACTCTGGACCCTACCTGCAGTACTCGGCGGTCAGAGCACTCAACATCGGCCGCCGCCTCGGCGAGGCTGGCCTACCCACAGAGGTCGCCCCATCGGCAGTGGGCACCCTGCCACCGGAGGTCTGGGCCGACGATCTCTGGGACCTGATTCTGGCAGTCGCACTGATCCCGCAGAAAGCCAGGGCAGCCGGGGAGTCCCTGGAGCTATCACTGCTGGCGCGGCATGCGCTCGAACTGGCCCAGAAGTTCCACGCCATCTACCATCGTCATCCCATTCTGCAGGAGTCCGACCCGGGGCTACGCAATGCCCGACTCGCCACGATGCAGGTGTTCGTTCTGGGCCTCACCATCCTCAGCGATCTTCTCGGACTGCCTCTCCCAGACAGGATGTAGCCTTGGGCCGGCGGCCACAACCCTGGTGCCGAAGCCTCGAGCTCAGATGGTAAACTCTTGTTGAATCGAAGGGCGAGAGTTCGAGCAACATCATGACTGACGAAGCGCAACGCCAAGAGAGAAGGCGCTATCCTCGGCTGCAGGTGCCGGCCTACTGCCGCCCAGTGGGACCACTGGCCGCGAAGGGTGGGCAGCCCATCGATCTGGGTCTTGGCGGTGTTCGGGTCTACAGCGACGATCCGATGCAGCCTGGGCGGCGACTTGAGGTCGAGCTGAGGCTCCCGGACGAGTCGACACTGACCCTCCTGACGGAGGTTGCCTGGGTTCAGGAGCTACCGGAAGGCGAAGCGGCGTCCTACGATGTCGGGCTGCAGTTTCTCGACCTGACGCCCGAAGATGTCGAAGCGCTGAAGGTCGCCCTGACCGAACAGGATCCGTAGGACCGAATCAGACCGAGGCCAGGCCGCCGCACACGAGCTACCTGCTCGAAGACGGTGGCAGCTCATCCAGTACGAGGACCATGACGAAACCAGCAGATCGATTCGGCCGGCGTGTCGAGAGCTATGTCCGCTCCCGGCCCGCCTACCCACAGGAAGTCGCAGAGCTCTTGAAAGTCGAATGCGGCCTCACACCGGGATGGGCCGTGGCCGACATCGGCTCTGGAACCGGAATTCTGAGCCGACTCTTCCTGGACAACGGTTGTCGAGTCTATGGGGTGGAGCCCAACGTCGAAATGCGGCGCGCCGGGGAGGCCTTGCTGGCAACCTACCGCCTCTTCGCCAGCCTCGACGGCACCGCCGAAGACACTGGGCTGCCCGACGATTCCGCTGACCTGATTGCGGCCGGCCAGGCCTACCATTGGTTCGACGCCAAGGCGGCACGCCGCGAGTTCGCCAGAATCTTGCGGCCTCGAGGATGGGTGGTTCTCATCTGGAACGATCGCAGAAAGCTGGGTAGCCCATTTCTGCAAGCCTACGAAGAGTTGCTATTGGCCTACGGAACCGACTACGAAAAGGTGGATCACACTCGGATCGGATCCAAGGAGATTCAGGCCTTCTACGGCAGTGAGACCTATGCAACCGCCGCCTTCGACAACCACCAGAGCTTCCGTTTCGACGGTTTGAAGGCACGCCTCCTGTCGTCTTCCTACACCCCTGGTCCGAATCATCCTCGCCATACGGACATGCTGCGAGCCCTGCGCGAAATTTTCGAAGCCCACGAAGTCGACGATCACGTCAACATCGAGTACGACACGCACGTCTACTACGGCCAGTTGAGCTGAAAGCTCAACTGGCTGAAGCAGCCGGGCGTCCCTTCCAGCTGATCTTTGGGGCTTGGGTCCTGAACTGGCGACTATCATCGCGTGGAGGTCCGTTCGGGTGGTCCGCAGGCGGACGGTGTCGGCGACTCAGACTGCAATGGGGGGCCGCCACATCGTCTCGTCATCGCGCCCCATTGGTGGTGCTCTATCGTGGCCCTTGCGCTGCGCTCGACTCGGCGCCCCCTGTCGAACCACCCGCGCGAACCTCTGGCACCGGTGAGGGTAGTAGGGGCTTAAGGGCGTAGGGAGTGAGTCAGCAATCCGATGATTGATGTGTGTCGAAGGTGGTAGATCGGGCCATGGGTCTCCCTCGTCGGAGGGGCATGGTCGGGTGAGACCGCAGACGGGGGAGATCCCTGGTCCGATCGGCCGTCTCAACCCCCAGGCCCTCAAAGAACGGCCGACACGAAGTGCTGCCGGCTCAACCCCCAAGCCTTCAAGGATCAGCCGGTGCAACGCACCGGATGCCTCAACCCCCCAATCACCAGATGTAGTCCTTGGCCATGGCGCGCTTGTCGTGGCCGGCGAGGATGTGCATGACACGGATCTTCTTGAGTGTCACGGGAGACAGCGAGGCTAGGGGAATGTGGAGGATCTGCTTGCCCTGGACGGCGGCGTACTGGCGCAGTCTCTCGACGGGAGGGTCTGAGGCCAGATGCACCACGATCTTCTCGAGGCTGTAGTCGATAGCCGCCATCAGCAAGATCTCCGCCCTGCTGCGGGCGAATCGATAGTCCGGATCCGACCAGACGTCGGACAGCCTGCCTCTCGGTTGGGTCAGCACGAACCCGCCGTAGGTGGCCCGCATCATGCCGGGACCCACCACCTGATCTGCCGGATTCGTGGCATAGAACGCCATGTCCGACTCCTGATCATGCTCCCCCAGCCAGGTCATGGCAAAGGGGTAGCGCTCGTTGTCCACGTCGCGGTCGAAGACGACGACGACCGAACCCGCATCTCCCGGCACTCGGCCCTTCTCCTCCACATAGATCCGGTCCTCATGGACATTGCGGAGTGTCTCTCGGATGTCGATCCCGTCCAACAGGCTACAAACGAAGGGCTCGGTCCTCTTGCGTTCGGCTGACAGCACCGACAGGGCCTTCTGCTGCAGAAAACGCCCGTAGTCCTCGATCACCAGGTCTTCGGGAGGATAGGAGCAAAGGCCGGTCGAATCGAAAGCCCGCAACCAATCCTCCGGGCTGTCGGGATGAGGGTGCTCCCGAACGGGGATGGCAACGGGCCGCTGCTTGACGCGCAGGAAACGGCGCCGAAACCTTAGCTTGCGAGTGCCGAGATCCAGTTCCTCTCCATCGACGGAAACGGTCTCGATCTCCGCCTGGTCTTCTTGCCAAGGGAAGGTTCGAGAGACATCGAAGATCTCCCAGGCCAGGTTGTCATCACCGACACCCCGTCCCGCGATCACCCATTCGTAGAGACCTGGCATCAGATTGCCTTGTACCCTGGCACAGCGCCTCGAAAAGTCGAAGAACAGTCTCCTCTGCCAGGCGGCCACGGTCTCCCCGGTCTGCTCGGTGTACGATCCTGCCGCGATCCGCCAGACAACACCGCCAAGCCGGGCCCTGTCCGGAGCGACTCCGCCACCGAAGCCCTCTCGGGTGCCGTGCTTGCTGGCATAGTCCACGAGCCTCTCGCTCCGATCAGCTTCGTCGCTTCCCCGCTCCCCATGGATAACACGAAGACCGAAGCGCACCACAGACTGGCGCCGCGAGAGGGTGGATCCGAGCTCCGCGTCAGTGGGAGCCTGACCCTCTCGGACCCGCTCCCAGACGGCGTGTGCCAACGGAGCGTCTGGCAGCAATGCCGTGAGACTGTCGGGAGCCAGGTGCCGCACCAGAACCCGGCTGCGCTGGGTCCGTGCGAACGGGTGTGCCAGTGGTCCATCGAGCCGAGATCGGACGCCCTCCAGGTGGGCCGCCCCGACGAATGCCACGATCGGTGCCGCGATCTCTTCCTGCGCCTGTCGCAAATGAAAGGCCATTCCTGCTTCTCGGCGATCATCCACTGCGGACACTCCACCGCTGCGCAGACCCTGTCGCAGGCTCTGGAGATAGTCGCCGACGCCCATTTGCCACAGAGCGTGAGGGTCTGGAACCCGGTCGGCGTGTCGTTCCTCGTAGGAGAGATCGGGGTCGATACAGAGGAAGGGCCTCTGGTGATCGAGTGCCCACCGGATGGCCTCCACCAGGGGGTCACCGGGCGCCACGACCCACACCAGCGCTTCTTCCCCCGGTTCCTCCGAGATCACCAGAGAAATCAACGGTAACCTCCCGACGGCCCGGGCTGCGGCCTCTCGGAGGGTCGTCGGCAGCTCAACGGCTACCGCCGCCGGTTCCACAGCCTCCAAGACTCCTCGCGCCACACTGGCCAGCTCGATGCGCTCGTGAACGACCGGCACCAGGCGAATGCCCTCCCTCACCTCCGGAGCCACCCGGTCCAGCTCGGCGTCAGCGTCATTCGACCGGGTCACGAGATTTCGAACTCCTCCAACTGGTCGTCACCCACAGAGAGTCTCAAGGCCAGATCGACGGCATCCGGCGCACTCTCGGCTTCACCCCGTTTGAGGACCTTCATGGCGTAGCGGACCAGATTGATGCCATCGCGAACGGTGTAGCGGAGGTCTCGATCATGTGCGGCCCGGAGGAATGACAAGACGTACTCGACAACCTCCCCGTCAGCAAACGGCACCTGGGCGCGGAGAATCTCCCTCTCTTCGTCTTCCTCGGGGAAGTCGATGTAGATCTGCGGCATCAGCCGCGAGTGGATGTACTCGGGCAGCTCGTAGGTCGAGGCATCTTCGTTCATGGTCGTCACGAAGCGGAAGTCGTCGTGCGCCGGGATGCGAATTCCTGCTACCAGGCTCTCCACGTAGCGGCGATGATCGAGCAGCGGAGCCAGCGAGGCCCACGACTTCTCGCTCATGCGATTTCCCTCATCGAGGATCAGGGCGCCCCCTCGGACCATGGCGCAGACCAAGGGCGAAGCCATGTATCGAACGCCGCCACCGGGTGCCAGGACCGGCGAGACGATGAGATCTTCCGGACGGGTGTCCATGGTGGCCTGCGCGATATAGATATCGAGGCTCAGCTCTCGTGCCGCGGCACACGCGAGAGTAGTCTTGCCCACACCCGGTTTGCCCAGCAGGCGGGGGTTCAGCGGCAGATCTGCCGGTTCGACCCGAGACCAAGCGGCCAGCAGCTGCATCAGGACTTCCCGTTGTCCGATCCAAGGCGGCACCTGCTCTACCGCAGAGCCCAGATAGAGCTCGACGCCGTCAATGTTCACACTTTCGATTTCGCTCACTGCTTCGTTTGCCTTTCTGAGAGTCTCGTCATCCCCATGCACCCTTGCCAACAGACCCGGCAACCAGGTGGGCAACAGCCTGCAAGCCACTGCCAGGACACGAGCTCAGGGTAAAGGACGATCAGACCTCGATATTGAAGAATGCGTCCAGCGTTGCATCGGCCTTCTTGTAGAACGGCACTCCGAGAAGGCGAGGTTCACCGAACTCGAGCTCGTACTGCAAGTCCTGCAGCATGTCGGGCTTCGCCACTTCGGTGGCAATCAGAGCATAGTGGGCCAGCTTTTCGGCGTCCTGCCTGCCGTAGCACCCCCCCAAGAGCCGCTCTCCGAGCCTCTCTTTCAATTCTGGGAGACCCTCTGTGTAGCTGCGGACGAGACGGGTCACAGACTCTAGCGATGCATGGAATGCCGGCACTGCGAAGATCCCTTCGCCCGCCACATCCTCGACCCCTTCCGCGCCAAAGAAGGAGCGTAGGAGCCCCGTGAATCCACCGCCGCTGGCTTGCCGGCGGGTGAATCTGATCGTCGCAGGCAAGAGCCAGAAGGGCCTGTACTCCTGCGCCTGAATATGGGCAGCCGCCACAAAGGTCGTCTCGATCCGATGCAGGCCCCAGTCCAATTCGTCGAGGAGATAGCCGTTGCGACACGCCGTACAGTAGTAGACGATGTCCTCGCCGCGGGCTTGGATTCCCGCCCCGCAGGTGGGACAGTCCAGCGGTATCAGCGCAAAATCGGCCCCGCCGCTCATCGACCGCTCCCCGGCAGACGCCCCTGCATGAGGTCACGCAGCAGCTGCTCCTGCGTATTCTGGTCCGTCAGTGTGCTCCAAGCTTCACCCAGATCCAGTTCCGGGTCGACCCCCGAGCCTTCAACAACGACTCCACCGTGGCGAAAGCGCTTCCAGCCCCAAGCCAGAGCCAGCACTGTGGCGGCGCCGATCACGAGCAGTCCCATGGGGCTACCACCGACAAACTGCAGAGCAGTCGTTCCGAAGAACAACGCCACGGCTTGAGACCCAACGAGCATCGCCGCCCGAAAGAGGTCGTTGCCGGGGGACTTGCCGTACGCCAGGGTGCCGTCTTCGGCATCGACGAGCACCTGGTAGGAGCGATTCCTGAAGCGATACCGCACGACCCAGAGAGGGTAGTAAATGACACTGAGGCGCTCCCGAAGGGTCTCGAGGAAGCGGAATCGCACTTTCTTGAGGCCGCGAGCCGGGTCCGACTGCCACTTGAACTGCTCGATCGCAGACTTCTTGACGATGGTCTCCGAACCCGTAGGAGGGAAGACCATTCCGTGGCTCTCGAGCGCTACGCTGTCGTAGGGCACCAGTTGATCACCCTGCAGATCGATCCTCTGGATACCCCATTCGGCTACATTGAGGGCGGGAAACGTAGCATCGTAGCTCTTGGCCACCGAGCGCTCCACATCGACTTCTTCCACCTCGACGCGGCGCTTGTTTCCGGAGCCGCGCGATCGACGGCGTTCCTCGGTGCCGAGAGCGAATCCGATACAGTCGGCTTCCACCCGATAGAACGGCACGAAGCAAAGAATCGTCTCGCCAATTTCGGCCTCACGCCCGACTCTCGAGTCCTTGTTCCATCCCTTGGATAGCCAGCGCCTGCCGATGTCGCGGGCTTTGTCGAGACGGAGTCGGGGCTTGACCACCCAGCGCCGAACCCCCACTTCCGGACTGGCGAGCAGCGACTTTTCGCAATAGGGGCAGGTGACCACCCGCAGACCTGTGACGACGTCGAGGGTGCCTCCACAACTCGGACAACCCAGACCCTCGACCCGCCCCGAGACCCCGGACTCGACCCCCTCATCGGGTGCCAGCGTCCCACCAGTGGAATCAGTGGCCCCACTCATATCTTGCGAGCCACCCAGTACGCAAGTAACACCAGAGGCACGGCAGTGATCGCGTAAGCGACGAACTTGACGACCGGATTCGTGATTGCCAACCCCTCGATGGCAAAGAGCACGAGGCCGAGGCCGGCCACGAGATAGTAGGGACTCTCCGCCTTCTCCGGGAAGACAGCTGCCATGACGGCACCGGTGGAGGCATCTACCAGAACCTGGTAGGTGTCGCCCTCGAAGCTGTACCGGCACCTCCACAAGGGCAGACGAACCAACGCAGTCTCGGTCAGGTGTCCCTGTCCGCGCTGTTCTAGCCACCCACGCGCAGTCTCCAGCGGAATCGTCTCTGGTACAGCGGTGACCCCTTCTTCATCGGCATGAAATGGTTCGAGCTCACCGGCAGGCAACTTGAGATCGGCCAGCTGCGGCATCATCGTGGCCGCCGCCGGCTCGATGACGACCTCCTCCCCACCTTGGGCCTGGAGCCGAAAGAGCCAGACCGGAAATGAGACCGCTTCGATCGACTCGATCGTGCTCTTGGTGTCGAGATCCCTGACGGTCTCATTGCCGGCCATCCACCGTCGACAGGCCGCTTTGGCCTCATCCGCTCCCAACAGACGCGGCAGTCGGTAGTGCCCTACGATGCCCGATCGGTCGACGAACAGCGTCGCCCCGCAGAAACGGCATGTCAGGAAACGCTGCCCCGACTCCAGGGCTCCTTCGCCACCACATTGTGTGCAAACGAAGCGACTATCGTTCACTTCCGGCGGCATTCAAAAATGTCTCGAGTCGGTCGACAGGCTTCGACAACGGACTCTTTCCGCAGTCGTCTTGCGATCACTCGGCAGCCTTGGTGCCACAGCTGGGACAGAACCGGGCGCCTTCTGGCAGCTTGCCACCACAGGAATGGCAGAAAGCCGCAGCCGCGGCTGCCGTCCCCGCAGCTGCGGGGACTGCACCCTCGTCGGTCGCCTGAGGCTTGCCCTCGGCCGGCGCTTCACCAGGCGCAGCCTGGCTGCCACTGGAATCGGTCATCGCTTCCTTCATCATCTGCGGCAGCATCATGCCCATTCCCGCCCCCATGCCAACTCCGAGACCGGCCCCGACGCCGCCTCCAGTCTCACCTCCCGACTGCTGTGCTGCATCACCCATGGCCTGGGCGGCTTTGAACTTGAGGTAGGCGTTCATATCACCCACTGCCGCCATGCCGGCACGTTCGTCGATCAGCTTTTGGACCTCGGTCGGCGGCGTGATGGCGCCAAGGTAGAGGTCCACCAACTCGATGCCATACTTCGAGAAATCCTCGGCAACGCGGGCCTTGAGCGCCATCGACAGCTCGTCATAGACCTGCGGCAGGTCGAAGATCGACTGTAGGTTCTCGCCCAGCACATCGGTCAAACGGGCGACGATGACGTCTTTGAAGTAGGACTCCACGCCGTCGGTCGTGTAGACGCCCATGGTGCCGACGACCCCGTTGACGAAGACCTGGGAATTGACAATCCGTACCGCGAACTTGCCAAACGCCCGCAGTCGCACCATTGCCAACTCGCTGTCGCGGTAGACAACCGGCTCTTTCGTGCCCCACTTGAGATCCAGGAAAGTCTTGGTCGACACGAAGACGACCGCTGCCTGGAACGGGGACTTGCCCTCGAATGGTACTCCGAGCAACTCGGTCAGGAACGGCAGGTTTTGCGTCGCCAGGGTGTGGCGTCCCGGACCAAACGTGTCGAGGGCCTTGCCATCACGGTAGAACACCGCTTCCTGGCTCTCTTCGACAATCAGCTGGCTGCCGATCTTGATGGCATCGGTTCCCTGTTGTGGGACCCTGGCCACCATCGTCTGACCGGTTGGATCTACATATTGAATGACCTTCATCGAGAATCCTCCTGGGAACGCAGGTTCTTAGTCGCCTGCGGTCTTTACTACTTTGTTGACTGCGCCTTCGCGAGCGGCCCAACGGTCTTCCATGCGCTGGAGACGGTCCAAGGTCACTTCCAGAGCTTCGGTTGGGTCGCCAGCGGCGGGCGCTGGGATCCCTGCAATGTCATCACCCAGCCCAGACAGCTCCTCGATCAGCGCGAGATCGAACTGATAGAGCTCCTCGAGAGCCCCTGCATCGACTTTGATCACATCGAAAAAGCCCGTCGCTCCATAGTCGCTGAACTTCACGGCTCGGGCCAGACCGTCCAATCGCTTGTCGAGTCGGTCGAACAGATGCAGGACCCCGATCTTGCCTGCGTCCGTATAGCGCTCGGCAACTTTGCGCAGGGAGGACTTGTACTGTGTTATCTGGCTGGCGAGGTACTCTCGCTGCAGCTTGTCGACCTCTCTTCGGAGCTCCCGATCCTGGAAACCCCGAAAGCCGGGAATCTTCTCGCCCAGGCGCTCCAGCCAGTTGCGTTGGGCCTTTGCCTCGTCGAAACCTTGTTCCATGAAGAAACCTCCAAACAGAGTGGAAATTCGCTCGAAGTCTACCAGAGGAAGTTTCGGGTTCTCGGCAAACTGCAAGGGACCTTGGTCGAAACAGCGCTTACTACAAACCCTGTGGGCCGAGGCTCTAGCCTCTGCCCTGCCCTCGACTCGGTGACCCTGCCTCGATCTGCCGGATAAGGCCGAGAATCCAAATCGAGCCTATGGCCAGAGCTCCAGCCGCCGCGTTCATGGCGACGTCTCTGAGATCGTAGAAACGGTTCGGAATGATCTCCTGGATCCCTTCATCGACCCATCCTGCGGCGCCGTTGATCAGAAAGGCCCCCACCGCTGGCCACAGAGGACCGCGGCGGCCTGGAGTACCGCCAGAGGTGTCACCTGTGTTCTTCTGCCGTTCGAGAAGCGCCGCGAACACCAGGCCGCCGACAATTCCATACTCGAGAAAGTGAAGGCGTTCTTCGGGAAGCTTGAATCGAGATAATAGAAGCACATAAACGGTGGCGATCGCAGACAAGACGACCCACGTCCGCCATCCGGGCCGAGTCCGAAGGAGCACCAGGCCAATCCATGCTGCCGCCAGAACAAAGGAGCCCACAACCGCGAGGCGCAGAAGGTTGGCGTCCCGCAGCCAGTTGGTGATGGGTCTGGCGATGTAGAGTGTCGAAAAAATGAGCAGCAGGCAGCTGCCTGCCATGAGCCACAGTCGTCGTTCGCGTGCGGAGGTGAAGCCCATTTCACCTGGAGACGATCCACCCGGAAGTCTGGAGTCGTCGAGAGTGACAACCGCGTTCTTGGCCTTGCTGCCTGCTGCTCTCGATGCGCCTGATATTCCCTGTCTTCCCTCTTAGTCCATCTGCTTTCGCAGCACTGTCGGAATGTCGAAGTCATCGACGTTCGACCAGTTCGGTCCGTACCCGTTGGGGTCGTCCTGCTGAGTCTGCGCGATGACCTTGCGATAAAACGGTATGTCCTCTTCCTTCTTCTCAGCAGCGGGTTCTGGCTCCACCTGCCTCTCGGCGGGCGCCGGCTCCGGTGCGTAGACCGGTTCCTCATGCTCCGCTGTGGGCAGATACGGCTGGCTGAAGACCGGTGCATTCGCTGCCTGGAAGCCAGTCGCGATCACTGTGACCTTCATCTCCTCCTCCATCGACTCGTCGATAACGAGACCGGAGATGATATTGGCCGCCGAATCCACGGCCTCCGCGATGACCTTTGCCGCCTCGTCCACCTCGTGGAGAGTCAGATCGGGGCCGCCAGAGATGTTGATGAGCACTCCTTTGGCGCCCTGGACCGAAGTCTCCTCCAGCAGGGGCGAGGAGATGGCGCGTTGTGCCGCCTCGATGGCTCGACTCTCGCCCTTGGCCACACCCGTGCCCATCAACGCCATGCCCATGCCAGTCATGATGGTCTTGACGTCCGCAAAGTCCACGTTGACCTCGCCAGGTACCGTAATCAGATCGGAAATGCCCTGGACCGCTTGGCGCAAGACGTCGTCCGCAATGCGAAAGGCCTCGTTGAGAGGAGTACCTCGCTCGACGAAGTTGAGCAGCCTTTCATTGGGAATCGTGATCAGAGTGTCGACAGCACCTCGCAGCTCTTCAATACCCCGCTCTGCCAACTCCATCCGACGGCGACCCTCGAAAGTGAATGGTTTCGTCACCACAGCGACGGTCAGAGCGCCCAGCTCAGAGGCCAGTGACGCGACAATCGGAATGGCACCGGTGCCCGTTCCACCACCCATCCCGGCGGTGAGAAAGACCATGTCGGACCCGTCGAGGAGCTCCAGAATTCGCTCGGTGTCCTCGAGGGCCGACTTGCGGCCGACTTCCGGGTCGCCGCCAGCGCCGAGACCCCTGGTCAGGGTCGGGCCCAACTGAAGCTTGACCGGCGCACTGCACTTGCGCAGAGCCTGCATGTCAGTGTTGCCAGCGATGAACTCGATGCCCCGCATCTGGCAGTCGATCATCCGGTTGACCGCGTTGCCCCCACCACCCCCGACACCGACGACGGTGATCTTGGCCGCCGTGCCCTCTGCCTCATCCAGGGTGATTGGGAGGCTACCTTCCATCTCGTGATCGTCAAATAAAATCATCTTCTTGCTCTCCTTCCGGGTGGTTCTACTTCCTACAGCAAATCCGAAAACATACTGCGGAGACTGGTCACTACTCCCCGCACGCTGAAACCTGTGTTGACTGTCCTACTGTGCCTGTCTTCTGAGCTCCGACCGTAGAGCAGGAGGCCAGAGGCTGCCGTCCAGGTCGGTGAGCTGATGACGTCCACCAGACCACCCAGGCCCTGAGGCAGGCCATAGCGGACCGTGCAGTTGAATACCTGCTCCGCCAGTTCGAGGTAGCCGTCGAGCTGCGCACCGCCACCGGTCAGTACCAGGCCGCCCCGCAGCGTTTCTTCCAACCCATACTTGCTCAGGTCGTCCCGCACCAGCGTCAGCATCTCCTCGGCTCGCGGTTGCAGGATGCCGCAAAGCTCCCGCTTGGGTACGACCCTGGGCGGACCACCAGCCACGGTTGGCACCGAGATCCCCTCTTCCTCTCCCACCATGCCGCTCAGACAACAGCCATGCTTGATCTTGATCTGCTCGGCCTCCGCGAAAGGCGTACGCAGAACCATGGCGATGTCGTTGGTGAAATGCCCGGCACCCACGGGCAGGACCGCGCTGTGCTGCACTTCCCCGTCACCAAAGACCGCATACTCCGTGGTCCCACTGCCGATATCCAGCAGCAGGGCCCCGAGCTCTCTCTCGTCATGCATGAGAACCGCCTCGGCCGTTGCCAGGGGCTCGAAGATCAACTCGATGACCTCGATGCCAGCTCGATTGATGCAGGTCAACAGTGTCTTGCGCCGGGTGATATTGCCGGTCACGAGGTGCACGGCGACCTCGAGACGACTTCCCAGCATTCCCAAGGGATCCGAAATTCCCCCCTGCTCGTCGACGATGAAGTCCTGCGGGATCGCGTGCAGGACCTCGCGGTCCGACGGCAGAGCGGCCGACTGCGCTGCCTCGAGCACTCTGCCGATATCCTGCCGGGTGATCTCTCGATCCTGGTCCTTTTTCGCCACCGACACCATGCCGCGTGAATTGATGCTGCGGATATCGGTGCCGGCAACGCCGACATAGGCTCGCGACACCTCGATGCCTGCCATGACCTCCGCTTCCTCGGTGGCCTGCTTGAGTGCATCGACCGTCGCCTCGACGTTGACGATGTTCCCTCTTCGGGTCCCTCGGTTGATGGCGACGCCCTTGCCCACCACTTCGAGATCTCCTCGCTCGTCTCGTTGCCCGATCAATACTCCGATCTTCGAAGAACCGATATCGATGGCAACGATGTATGAGTCCGCCTTGGGCATAAGCCTCACCCCTCCTGACTACGCGGGTCCACCGCGGGTTGAATGACAATTTGACGCGAAAAGCGAAGGTCTACCGCCGCCACCCGATCATAGCGTCGGGTAATCTCGGGCATCACTTCCCTGAATTTCCTCACCTGCCTACCGACTCCGCCGAGGCTCACCAAAACCGGAAACGGCAGCGCCGCCGTGAATAGACGGAAATCGCCGCCTCCCAGAACCTCCACCTCGGACAGCCCCGTCGCCCAGTCCGGCGCCACCAATTCCAACTCGGCGGCGACCGCGAGCGCCGGCTCCACTTCCAATCTGGCACCCGTGCCGATACTCAGCAGGAGCAGATCGGCCTCTCGGGCTGGATCGTAGAGGTCGATCACCGTGCCGCCGCGATCGACATAGAAGAGCCCTTCTTCGCGCCTCAACAGCATGACCGGTTGTCGTTCCCTGATCTCCACCACGAGACTGTCGGGCATTCTCTTGCGCAGGTTGGCACCTTCGATCCACCGGTTCTCCGCCAGTCGATTCTCGACGTCCGCCAGGGAGACCAGCAGAAGATGCTTCCCCCGGAGAGGCTCGAGGGCCTCTCCGACCTCGGAGGGCTGCACCCGGCTCGTGCCACTGACCTCGATACTGCTGAGCAGGAACCGCGGCGACGTTATGACCCACGCTCCGCCGGCAACCGGCAGACCGACCAGCAGCAGTGCGGTCAGGAAGGGTCGCGCCAGCATCAGCAGCGGACTTCGCCGCCGGTGCGGCGCCACGAATCGTCGCCGCCGAAACGGACTCGGGCTCGACACCTGGATCTCCTGCCGACTCATGCCGCAGCCTCCTCGACGAGCAGCTCTGCGAGCCGGTAGATATCGCCGGCACCAAGCGTCAGAATGACGTCTCCTTCTCGCACGTCGGCCGCCAGAATCGGTGGAACCTCTCGCCACTCGGCACAGAGCCGAACGTCACGATGGCCGCTCCTCTTGGCCGCGTCGACCACCAGATCAGAGGTCACTCCCGGCTCCGGCTGCTCCCTCGACGGGTAGATGTTCGTCACAACGGCCTTGTCGGCGCCCAGTAACGAGCGGCCGAACTCATCTGCCAGGTGGCGCGTTCGCGAGAAGAGGTGGGGTTGAAAGACCGCATGAATGACGGCGCCTGGGAATGCCTGTCGGGCGGCCTCTAGAGTCGCCGTCACCTCGGTCGGATGATGCGCGTAGTCGTCGATGACCTTGGCACCCCGCCAAACACCCCTGGTCTCGAACCTCCGGTGCACCCCCGAGAAGCCCGACAGGGCCCGGGCGATACTGTCGAAGGGAACTCCCATCGCCTGCGCCACCGCGATTGCGGCCAGCGAGTTGCGGACGTTGTGCAAGCCCGGCATCGGCAGCTCGACGGTGCCCAACTCACCCTGGCGAGAATCGACGACGTTGAAGCGCGAGCCAGAGGCAGTGCTTTCGAAGTCGGTCGCTTTGAGATCGGCCTGAGGCGAGAGTCCATAGGTGACGACCCGGTGCTCCTTCTTCAACCGTGGTAGAAGCTCCTGAATGTTGGCGTCGTCCAGGCAGAGAATGGCCTGCCCGAAGAACGGCACCTTGCCGGCAAAGGTCACGAAGGCACCGCGGATCTCATCGAGGCTCGCATACGTGTCCAGATGATCTTCATCAATTGACGTGACTACTGCGACGATGGGCTGCAGCCGGAGAAAGCTGCGGTCGTACTCGTCGGCTTCGGCAACCAGATACTCGCTCTTCCCGAGGCGGGCGCCCGTGCCGGAGACTCGCAGTCGGCCACCGACAATGACCGTCGGATCCAGGCCCGCTTCTGTCAACACCGTGCCAATCAGGGAAGTCGTTGTGGTCTTGCCATGAGTCCCGGCGACCGCGATGCCGTACTTCAACCGCATGAGCTCACCCAGCATCTCGGCTCGCCGCACCACGGTGATGTTGTTCCGTCGGGCCGCCACGACCTCCGGGCTGTCCTTCGATACCGCCGAAGAGATGACGACCAGATCGACCCTCTCGACATGCTCCGGAGAATGCCCCTGATGAATGGTTACCCCAAGCTTCGACAGCCGCTCGGTCGTCTCGCTCAAGGACTGATCACAACCGCTCACCTCCAGGTCGTAGTCCAGAAGCACCTCGGCTATGCCGCTCATGCCGGCACCACCGATACCGATGAAGTGGACCGCGGCCAGATTGGTGAAGCGGCGGAACATCAGGCAGCCTCCACTGCTTGCTGCAGAAGGTCAGCGACGGATTCGGCGGCACGAGGCCAGGCAAGCCCACGCAGCTTGTCACCCATGGTCCGAAGCTGCTGTCGGTCCTCGAGGAGCGACGCCAGCAACCGCGAGAGACTTTCCGCTGCCGCCGCCTCGGGCTCCAACACGACGGCGCCACCGCTCGATTCCAATCGGCGTGCGTTCGCCACCTGGTGCCCGCCTGCCAGAGCCAGCGGCACCAGCAATGCGGCCCGCCCCGCGGCGCAGATCTCGGCCACCGTGATGGCACCGGCTCGTGAGATCACCAGGTCGGCGGCAGCCATCTCGCCAGCAACGTCGTCCAGAAAGGGAACGATCCGTGTATCGACGGTACCGAGCTCGCTCTCCCGGTAGGCGCCTTGCGCCTCTGCCAATAGCACTTCGCCGGTTTGATGGACGACTTCGAGACCACCCAGGCTGCCTCCGAGCACCTTCAGGGCCGCCGGCACCAATTCGTTCAGCTGGCGCGCACCCTGACTACCGCCAAGAACCAGCAGGCGGACTGGGCCACCAAAAGACCGGGGATCGCCAGCATCGAAGAACTCCCGACGAACGGGCACGCCCGTTACGCGTGAGGGGCAACGCAGCTGCGACTCCACTCCTGAAAGGGCGACGGCGGCCGAGGAAGCCCAACGCGACAACCATCGATTCGCCGCTCCGGCATCGGCATTCGGTTCGAGTAGAACGATGGGGCGCTGGCTCAAGACAGCACCGAGAACTCCTGGTACAGAGACATAGCCACCAGTGCCCAAAACCACATCGGCCTGTAGATCACGAATCCTCTGGCGGGCTCGCCAGGACGAGGTTCCAAGGGTTCCGAGAGCGCCCACCTTCTGGGTCCATCCACGGCCGACGACAGCCTTCGCCGGCAAGCCGTGATACGGCAGCCCATGGGCTTCGACAAGCTCCCTCTCCATCCCCGACATGCGTCCCATCCAACTCACCTTCCAACCCCGTTGGCGCAGCTCCTCGGCGACCGCCAGGGCGGGGAACACATGTCCACCACTACCGCCTCCAGCCATGAGTGCATGCTCATTCGCCATCGTTTCCACGCCGTTCGTAGTCCAACTTCACCATCCACCGGGCTCTTCGACCCCAGTCCCTCATCCATGTTGCGACACATTCAGCAGTACCCCGGACCCGGCCAGGCAGACAACAAGGGAGGAGCCACCGTACGAGATGAACGGCAACGGGATTCCCTTGGTGGGCATCAAGGCTAGTGCCACGCTGATATGGATCAGCGCCTGAAGAGTGATCAGTCCCGCAATGCCCCAAGCCAGATAGCGTCCGAATGTATCCGGTGCCTTGACACCGGCCCGAATACCTCTCCAAAACAAGATGCCGAACAACATCAGTACGCCGACCGCACCGATCAGCCCGAGCTCCTCGGAGATGATCGAGTAGATGAAGTCCGAGTGCGGATACGGCAAGAAGTAGAGCTTCTGAAGGCTCTCCCCCAGCCCTCGTCCCATCAGGCCTCCGGACCCGACGGCGATGAGCGATTGACGCGCCTGATACCCGGATCGCAGCGGCTCCAGATCGGGGTTCAGAAAGGACATGAATCGCTGTCGGCGATAGGGCACCGAGTAGACCGCCAACCAGAGTGCCGGCAGCAAGGCCAGTGCGCCGCCCACGAAGTAGCTCCAGCGCACACCAGCCAGGAAAAGCATGAACACGGTGGAGCCGCACAGGAGCACCGCCGTACCCAGATCGGGCTGCATCAGAATCAAACTGGCCATCAGGCCCAGGAGCAGGCACACCGGCAAGACCAACTCTCGGCTATCACGGTCCTCGGTGCGCTCGATCTGGTAGGCAACGAAGGCGATGACCGCCAGCTTGGCCAGCTCCGAGGGCTGAATCGACACCCCCCCTACGAAGAGCCACCGACGTGTGTTGTTGAGCTCCGGACCGAAGAGGCTCGCCACGAGAAGTACCAGTGAGCCGACCAGGATCGGATACAACACCTGCGGACGGCGGAAATGCCGATAGTCGATGTGCATCAAGATCCACATTCCGACGAGGCCGATGACGGCAGCGACGCTCTGCTTGGCGAGGTACATGTTCCAGCCGCTACCCTGATCCCGGGCAAAGGCCGCACTGGCCGAGTAGACCGAGATCAGTCCCAATCCCACCAGCAGAATGACCGTGGTGAAGAGCACCTTGTCGTAGGCCAGCTTCTTAGCCATTCAGGGCCTCCACCAGCCGCTTGAAATGATCCCCACGCTCATTGAAGCTCCGATACTGATCGAAGCTGGCGCAGGCCGGGGACAGCAGGACGACGTCTCCTTCGACGGTTCTTTGCGCTGCCGCATCGACCGCCCCCGACAGGTCCCCAACCATCTGACACGGCACACTGCCAGCCAGCACACGACCGAGCTCCTCCGCAGCTTCGCCGACCAGGTAGGCCCGTTTGACCTTGCGTACTGCGATGTCTGACAGCACCGTGGCGTCGCCGCCTTTGTTCCGGCCACCGAGAATGATGTGGACACTGTTGTCTGGAAAGCCCTCCAAGGACCGCTGTGCGGCTGCGAAGTTGGTCGCCTTGGAATCGTCGACCCACTTCACTCCCTGTCGGCTCGCGACCTTCTCCAGCCGATGCGGCAGACCTCGAAACAGCGCCAGGGCGGCCGGAAACGCCGAGCCATCGGCTCCCATGGCCCTCGACAGCAGCGCGGCTGCCATCGCGTTCTCCAGATTGTGCTCGCCTTCTAGGACCAGGTCGTCGCAGCTGAAAAGTGGCTTGGCCGCTTCACCCGGGGCCACCTCGACAACGATGTCTCCCTCTACGTAGCACCCGTCCTCCACCGGCGCCTGGCGAGAGAAGACACGACGATGGGATGCCGTATCGAGATTCACGACCCGGGAGTCATCGGCGTTGAGAACAGCGGCATCGTCGGCGGCCTGATTCCGGAAGATGGCTGCCTTGGCCGCAAAGTAGCCTTGCTGTCCGCCGTGCCAATCGAGATGGTCGTCAGCCAGATTCAGGAGGGCTGCGGCTCGTGGCCGGAGCCCGTCGATACCCTCCAGCTGGAAGCTGGAGAGCTCAGTCACGAAGATCCGCCCAGCCTCGCCTTCGACACAGGCACTCAGCGGCAGCCCGATATTGCCACAAACCTCGACGTCGAATCCCGAGGCGCGGAGCAACTCTCCCGTCAGGGCTGTCGTGGTGCTCTTACCGTTGCTGCCCGTGATTCCAACGATAGGACCGTTGAGATACCAGGAGGCCAACTCGATCTCCGCCACGACGGGGAGGCCGGCTTGCCGCGCCGCCTTCAGCAACGGCTGCGCGGGCGGTACACCAGGACTGATGACCACTGCATCGACGCCAGAGGGCAGCACCTCGGGCTCTCGACCGAGATGAAGCTCGACGCCAGGATCACCTGCCAACTCACCGAGATCCAGATCCTCGACACCTCGGCGATCCACTCCTACGACTTCGATACCCCTCGATCGCAACAGACGAGCCGCGGCCTTGCCGGAGATTCCGAGGCCGTAGACCAGGGCGCGATGCCAGTTTTCCGCTGCGGAGCTCATCTCTATCTCAACTTCAACGTCGACAAACCGATCAGTGCGAACAAGACAGACAGAATCCAGAAACGGACAATGATCTTGGGCTCCGCCCAGCCGCTCAACTCGAAATGGTGATGCAACGGGGCCATGCGAAATACTCGCCGCCCCCCACTAGCCTTGAAGAATCCGACCTGGATGATCACCGACAGGGCCTCGATGACGAACAGTCCTCCGACCAACAGCAGGACTACTTCCTGCTTCGAGAGCACGGCCACCATGCCGATGGCGCCGCCAATAGCCAGCGAGCCCACGTCTCCCATGAAGACTTCCGCCGGGTGGGAGTTGAACCACAGGAAGCCGAGGCTCGCACCCACCAGGGCACCACAAAACACAGCCACTTCGCCCACGCCCCTGACATACGGCACCTGCAGGTAGCCGGCGACCACCGAATTGCCCGCTATGTAAGTGAAGATCACGTATGTTGCAGCGGCGATGAGCGTGGCGCCAATCGCCAATCCGTCGAGCCCATCCGTCAGGTTGACCGCATTGGACGATCCAACCAGGACAACGGCCACAAACGGCACGTAGAGGAGGCCCAGGCTGTAGACGGCTCGCTTGAAGAAGGGAAATGCGATCGTGCCTTCGAAACCGAAAGACTCGGGTAGGGACAACACGGCGACTCCGGCCCCCACCGCGACCAGGATCTGCAGCATCAGCTTCAACCGCACGGACAGGCCTTCATTCTGTCGGCGTCGGATCTTCAGGTAGTCATCCAGGAACCCGATGGCGCCAAAACCCGTCATCACTCCGACTGCCAACCAAACGAAGGGGTTGGCCAGGTTGGCCCACAGCAGTGTCGGGAGCAGCACCGAGAAGAGAATCAGCAGCCCACCCATGGTCGGAGTGCCAGCCTTGACCTGATGTCGCTCCGGCCCTACGTCGCGGATGTTCTGACCGATCGACAGTCGGCGCAGCATTCGAATGAACCAGGGGCCCAACCAGAGTGACAGTAGGACCGCCGTCACGACCGCACCCGCCGTGCGGAAAGTGATGTACCGAAAGACATTGAACACCGGGTACTGCTCGGCGAGGGGATAGAGCAGATGAAACAGCATCAGCCCACCACCTCCGCCGCTGCCAGCAGCGCTTGTACAACAACCTCCAAACCCACGCCCCGCGAGCCCTTCACCAACAGGGTGTCTCCGGCTCGAAGCCGATCGACCTCGACGGCGGCCGCCTCCGCATCCGCGTACCACCGGCTCTCGGCTCCCACGCTCCGAGCCCCCTCGGCGATCCTTTGCGCCAAGGGCCCGACTCCCACGATCGGCGAGAATCCAAGCTCCGCCGCTGTTTCTCCAGCTCGTCGGTGGAAGCCCTCAGCGGCTTCACCAAGTTCCAACATGTCACCCAGGATCGCCCAATGACGTTCTCCAGGAATTTCGAGGGCGCTCTGCAGAGCCTCGGTCAGCGCTTCCGGGTTGGAGTTGTAGCAGTCGTCCACAACCGTGGAGTCGTCAGCCAGTCGATACACCACACCACGCATGGGAGGTGGCTCGACACCCTGCACGGCCTCGGCAAGGTCGGACAGCGGTACGCCGAGGGTATGCGCGCAGGCCGCCGCAGCAAGGAAGTTGTCGACGTTGTAGAGGCCATGCATCGGCAACTCGACCTGCACGACCTCCTCGGAAGCCACCAGGTTGAATCGGCTACCGACCCGGCCATTCGTCAGTGCCACGACATCCTCGACACGGTAGTCCGCAGCCTCCTGCCGCCCGAACCACACCAACCGACCCGAATGGCGGCGAGCGATCTCCACGACGTGCTCGTCGTCCTGGTTGGCAACGACCAGACCGTCCTCGGCGAGTCCGTCGAGCAGCTCAGCCTTGGCCTCTCGAATGGCCTCCACGGTGCCGAAGGCTTCCAGGTGAACGGGGCGGACATTGAGGAAGACAGCCACGTCGGGCTTACCCAACCAGCTCACCTGCCGGAGCTCTCCCGGGGTGGACATCCCCATCTCGGCCACCATCCACTCGGTACCCTCGGGTATGCCCAGCAGGGCCACCGGAAATCCCAGGGTGTTGTTCAGGCTGCCCGGGTTGCGGGCAACGCGAAACTGCCGGCCCAGCATGGCAGCGAGAAGCTCCTTGGTGGTGGTCTTGCCAGCCGAGCCTGTGATTCCGACCAACTGGCGCGGCTCGCGCGTCCGAACCTCCCGAGTCAATCTGTGGAGGGCTTCGAGGGTGTCGGGCACCCGGATCGCTCCTTCGCCTGCAGGAATCTCGATCTCGCGTTGGACGATCGCAGCAGCCGCACCCAGTTCGAGAGCTCGACGGACAAAGCGATGCCCGTCAGTGCGCTCGCCGGCGAGAGCGAAGAACAGCTCTCCCCCGGTCACCTGCCGTGAGTCGAGGGTGGCGCCTCGCCACGTGGCGGCCGCAGAGCCGGAGATCATCTCTCCTTTCATGATCGTGGCTGCCTCACCCAGTCTTCCCTGAACCAAAACGATCCTCCAAAGCTCGCCGCATTTCTTGACGGTCCGAGAAGGGCAGCTCTTGATCACCCAGGATCTGCACTTCCTCGTGTCCCTTGCCGGCCAGCAGGATTGCCCAGTCGGAGTCCGCCTGACCGACGGCCTTGCGGATCGCCTCCCGACGGTCCGGCAGGATCCGATACTCACTGGCGCCGCTGTCCTTGATGCCCTCCTCGATGCTGGCAATGATGGCCAGCGGATCCTCGCGGCGCGGGTTGTCCGACGTAATGATCGAAAAATCAGCCAATCTCCCCGCAACTCTGCCCATCAGGAGGCGCTTGCCGGTGTCTCGATCGCCGCCGCAGCCGAATACCAGAAGAATCTTTCTCTTCGAGAAGTCCTTGAGGGATCGAAGCGCGGCCTCGAGGGCGGCGTCGGTATGGGCGTAGTCGAGTAGCACGGGAAAGGGCTGGCCACACTCGATCGGCTCCATACGACCCGACAGAGGGGGGCGACCGGCAAGCCCTCGAACCACAGCTTCGGCGGGCAATCCGAGGGCCTCGCTCCCGGCCACCGCTGCCAGGAGATTTTCGAGGTTGTAACTACCCAAGAGCGGCGATTGGATGCTCAAGGGGCCGCGCGGCGTCGCCAGGTTGGCCCGAATCCCCTCAGAGTCCAACTCGGCCTCGAGTACTCGAACATCCCCTTGCTTGCCATAGGTGACAACCTGCGACAGCCCGGCCGCCATGCGACTGCCATAGGGGTCGTCGAGATTGATCGCAGCCCAGCCATCGGGCTTCAGTTTTTCAAACAGCTTGCGCTTGGCGGCGAAGTAGTCCTCGAAGCCGTTGTGGAAGTCGAAGTGATCCCGTGACAGGTTGGTGAAGATGGCCAGGTCGAAGCGCAAACCCTCGACTCTTCCCTGCTCGAGCCCGTGCGAGGAGACCTCCATGCAGACCGCTTCGGCACCAGCGTCGCGCATCTTCCGGAAAGTCCTGTAGAGATCCGCCGACTCCGGCGTCGTGCGCTCTCCCGGATAGATCTGATCCTCGAATCGATACCCCAGCGTCCCCATGCATCCACTCGGAATGCCAGCGGCATTCAGAATGGCTTCCATCAGATGCACCAGCGTGGACTTGCCATTGGTCCCCGTCACCCCGGTGATCAAGAGATCGCGCTCCGGATGGTCGTAGACCCTGGCAGCGATCGGACCCATCAACCATCTGGGCTCGGCCGCCGTCAACCACAGTCCCTCGAACTCTGCCGGCGGACCTCCTGCGGCCAGGATCGCGACGGCTCCACGCTCGATCGCGCCGGGCACGAACACTCGACCGTCGAACCGCTGGCCCGTCAGGGCCACGAAGAGGTCACCAGGCTTGACCTGTCTGGAATTACAGGTGATTCCCGTTACTTCCGGATCGGCGCCCGACGAACTTTGGACAGCCATGCCTTCGATGATCTCTGCCACCCTCATCGGCCAGCATCTCCTGCCAGCCAGAGCTCGATCCTGCCGTCAGCCGTCTCGACGGGGGATCCAGGGGATGGCAACTGGCGACTGACAAGTCCTCGCCCGTGGAGGTTCACCCTCAACCCGAGCGTTGCGGTCTCTACCACCGCCTGTCTGGCGGTCAAACCCGTGAAGTCGGGCAGAGAGCTTTCGCTCTCCATGCCCTCCATGCCCAAATCAATTCGCTGCTGCTCGTGCACGCTGCCGGGCGGCAAATCCGTGGCTGAAATCGAAGCTGTCCGGACTGGCTGCTCTGAGGGATCTTGCTGCCCGGGCCAGACCTCCATGGGTTCGCGCTCGGGAGGCACGCCGAGATAGAGCAGCGCGGGACCGACGACAGCGGAGAAAACCGGGGCCGCCACGTCGCCACCGTGATAGCCCAGTCTCGGGTTGGGCTCGTCGAGGGCCACGAGTCCGACCAATCTCGGCTGTCTAGCCGGCGCAAACCCGACAAAGCTGGCCACGTACCGCCCCTGAGCGTAGCCGCCACTCGCTGCCGCTTTCTGGGCCGTGCCGGTCTTTCCGGCCACCCGGTAGCCGTCGATCGCCGCTTTCTTGCCCGTCCCTTCTTCGACAACGGCCTCGAGGAGCCGCTCCAACGTTCGAGCTGTACTGGCGCTGATCGCTCTACCTACCTGGTGCGGCTTGCCTTCGACTGGCTGGCGGACACCATCCCTACCCATCGCCTCCACCACGTATGGACGGTAGAGGTGCCCACCGTTGGCTACGGCCGCAAAGGCGGAAGCCAACTGCACCGAGGTCACGGACAAACCCTGCCCAAACGAGATGTATGCCGTGGCGCGCTTGTGCCAACGCTCGACAGGTTGAAGAAGGCCGGCGCTTTCGCCGGGCAGATCGATTCCGGTCAGCCGTCCGAAACCAAACTTGCGTATCTGATCGTAGAGTGCCGACTCGCCCGACAAGAGCCCGACTTTGATCGCCCCCACATTGCTGGACTTGGCAATGACCTCCCGTAAGGTCAGCTTGCCGAATGGATGATGGTCATTGATTCGCTTGCCCTTCACCACCACACTACCGTTCTCGCAGTCGAAGACATCGGTCGGATCGACGAGGTTGCCCTCGAGAGCTGCTGCCGCAGTGACCATTTTGAAGGTGGACCCGGGTTCGAGTGCGTCCGTGACTGCCCTGTTCCGCCACTGCTCTCGGCCGTACTCACCGAAGTGGTTCGGGTCGAAGGTCGGTATCGACGCCATCGCCAGGATAGCTCCAGTGTTGGGGTCGAGAATCAGAGCCGTTCCACTCTTCGCCTCGGTCTCTTCGACCGCCGCGGCCAGTTCCTTCTCCAACAGGTACTGAATCCAGACGTCGATGGTCAGATACAGATCATTGCCTGGCTGCGGATCCCGAAACGACAGGTTCGGGAGCAGCACCGTTCCACGCCGAGCGTCTCGCAGGACGCCACGCATCGCCACCTGACCGGCGACCAGGTTGTTGTACGTCCCCTCGATACCCTCGAGCCCTCGGTTGTCTACCCCGGCGAAGCCCACGACCTGGGATGCCACCTGTCGCATCGGGTAGTAGCGCTTGCTCTCTTTGAGATATCCGACCCCGGGAAGGCGCAGCTCGCGGACGGCTGCAGCCTGGGGTGGATCCAGGAGGCGAGCTACCCATGCGAACTCTCGCGCCTCATCCATGCTGCGAGTCAGCGAGGCTCGATCGATCTTCAGAAGGTCTGCGAGCTGGCCCGCCATCTCTGCCGTATCCTCGACCCTCGACGGGTCTACCCAAACAGAGTCCACCTCGACCGAGACAGCCAACTCGCGACCACGGACATCGAAGATCGTGCCGCGGGGGGCCTGCAACTCGACTTTACGGTGATGCTGCCCCTGGGCCCGGAGGCTGTAGTGCTCGTAATCCCGAATCTGGAGCTGCACCAGGCGGTAAACGATTCCACCACTCCAGAGCGCCAGGATCACCAGACTCAGGGCTAGGCGACCTTTCATGGGATCTCCTCGAGGAAGACGACCTTTTCGAGGGTCGCAGGAACCATCCCCAGCTCCTGGGTGGCCCGCGACTGAACCTGCGCTGGACTGGACAGGTAGGCCGACTCCACGAACAGCTCGCGCTGGTACTGCTCCTGCTGCTTGAGTGTGCGCTCGAGGTCATGCACCTGGTAGCCGATATCGATCAGCTCCAGATTCAGCCAGACGTATCCCAGAAGCCCAATCGCCAGGGGCAGAATGATGACCAGGACGAGTCCCAGCTCCTGGCGGCGCTTGCGGTCCTTCTGGCGGACCAGATAGCTGTTGATGACCGGTCGGCGAACAACGTAGGCGCTTCTCAAGCTGTCATAGCCTCCTGGCAGCCCGCAACCGGGCCGATCTGGCTCGGGGGTTGGCAGCTATTTCGACTTCGCCGGGCCGGACGGGCCGCTTGGTCAGCACCTCGATGACTTGGGTTTCCGACCTTGGCCGGCCCGTGATCTGGTCGACCTCACCTCTGGCCAGATCTCGTAGCTTGTTCTTGACGATGCGATCTTCGAGACTGTGGTAGGAGATCACCACCAGCCGTCCGTCGCGCCGCAGCAGACGAACCGCCTGGTCGAGCAGGCTTTCGAGGCCGGCAAGCTCCTTGTTTACCTCGATGCGAATGGCCTGGAACACACGGGTAGCCGGGTCGATACGCCGTCTTTTGTGCCGCGGAGGCCGGCCGAGTACCCTGTGCACCACCTGCCGAAGGTCCGAGGTAGTCTGGATGGCTTGCTCATCGCGCCGAGCAACGATAGCTCGCGCGATTCGACGCGCCTGCCTCTCCTCACCGTAGTCTCTGAATATCCTCACCAAGTCGGCCTCCCTGTACTTGTTGACCACCTCGCCGGCGGTCAGTTCGCCTGGTCCCATCCGCATATCCAACGGCCCCTCCAAGCGGAAGCTGAATCCCCGCTCAGCTGTTTCGAGCTGGAGCGAGGACACACCAAGGTCCGCGAGGATGCCATCGACCCTGTCGACCTGAGCCGCCTCGAGCAGCTGCTCCAGGTGAGAAAACTCCCCAGGCAACAGACGCATCCTCTCGGCGAACGGTTGCAGCCGCGATTCGGCCAGCCGTAGAGCTTCCGGGTCGCGATCGATCCCGATGACGCTGGCCTTCGGGCTGGCCTCCAGCAAAGCTGCTGAATGACCGCCCAAACCCAGCGTGCAGTCCACGAACAGGCCACCCCGCTCAGGCGCCAGGAGAGCAGTGGTCTCCTCTAGCAGAACGGGTATGTGCCGCACGTTCGCCGATTCAATGAACTGCCGCCGAGCGACAAGGTGATCCGAACACCTAGATCCCCTTCTCGCTCAGGTAGTTGAAATCTTCTTCGTCGAAGGGTTGCTCGGCGAAGCGGGTCTGGAGTCGTTGCCGGTTCCAGACTTCGAGGTGATCCAAACGGGCACTGACCACCACTTCACCGCTCATCGCAGCGCTATCCCTCAACAGCGGAGGAATCACGACCCTGCCCTGACCATCGAGCTTCCCCTGCTGACCGTAATAACTGACTCTTTCCAGGTAGCGTTGCTTGGCCCTGTCGGTCGATGGAAGCGCTGCCAAGCGAGCTTCGATCTCTTCCCATACCTGCAACGGGTACAACAAGACGGAGTCTCCTAGAACAGAGGTGATGAAGACGTCTTTGCCGTACCTCTCCTCCATGTGACGCCGAAAGCCGGTCGGCACCTTGAGCCGGCCTTTCTCGTCGATTTTTGTGGGCGCGCTTCCACGGAACATAGACCCGTCCACCTATGGGAATAGATCGCTGCGCAGTCTAGCACTGCAGTCCACTTTTGTCCATTATTGTCCACCACTGATCCGAATTGGACCAGAGGGCGAAAAACCCTTGTGAATCAGGCTATTCGAAGGGTTGGAACAGGGATCGACCGACGCTTCGGTCCGACAGGCGGCTGGCGTTCATCCAACGGCGATTGCCGGCAGAAAATTGCCTCATCAACCTCCCTCCGGAGGTGGATCCGTAGAGGATTCAGAAGCGGGTGGGTCCTCGTTTTCGGCGGGAATCTCAGTCGGGATCTGCATCGGCAGCGCCTCGCCGAGAGCCGGTTCGATATCCCGGAAGGCATCCAACTCGCTGGGCAGGGATGACGCCAGGGAGGCCCTGAAGCCCGCCGCCTCAGGGGGTGGATTGGCGACGATATAGGAGTTGTTCTTCAGCTCCGCGACGTACTTCTCCATTTCGTCCTGCATCAGGCGACCCTGCTCGATCGAACGGATCTGATCCTGCACCTCGAGGAAGTCGAGCAGCCGGGCTTCCTCCCGCTCGGCGACGACGAGAATGTGCAGGCCGCCACGAGCTTCGACCGCTGGGCTCACTCCTCCTGTCTCGAGACCCCAGACGGCTTCTTCGAGATCCTGGTTCAGATCTCCCACTTTTACCCAGCCAAGATCGACAACACCGGTCGAAACACCCTCCTCGCTGTAGGGCGCGATAACCTCCTCGATATCTCTCCCGGTACTCAGCTGTTGGCGGATCTCTTCCGCCAGAAGTGCCAAATCCTCGTCATTGAGACCACCAGACTCCAGCACGACGACTTCCTGCAGATTCAGTCGCTGTGGGACCTGAAAATCTTCAGCATGCGACTGGTAGTAACGCCGCAGGTCCTCTTCGTCGAGAGAAACCCGCGAGTAGACCTCCTCCCCCATCACCTTCTGAGTCAGCAGCGTCTTCTCCAACCTGGCGCGGAGTTTCGCCTCCGTCATGCCGGAGGACTGGAGGGCGGCCTGGAATTCTGCCTGGTTCTTGATCCCGAAGTTCTGCATCGTGCGCTCGACGGCGTCCTCGATCTCGCTCGGGGAGATCTGGATCTTCAACTGATCGGCCCGGGACAGCATCAGCAGCTGCTCGAAGATATCCTTCATCACGGTCTCGCCAAGCGTGGCCAGGAGTTCCTGCTTCCGTTCTTCCGTCAGGCTATCGGCCTGCTGAATCGCCGCAAACCGCTCCATGCGCTCGCTTTCGTAGTCATGGGTCGTCGCGATCCGATCGTTGACGCGTAGAACGATTTCGTTGACCTGAGCCTCGCTGACAGAGGCCATCGGCAGCAAGAGACACAGAACCACTAGGTACTTGAGACAGCTTTGCATGCAATCAATACTCACCCGAATAGTCGAAAGGTAGGTTCCCCTCGAAAACCCGCACATTGTAGCGCCGTCGGGCCTTCTCCACCAACATTCCGAGCCCTGCGGCGACTTCGCGCTTCACCAGGTCCCGCCGCACAGCCTCTTCCACTTGGTCCAGCGGCGGAGTTCCTGGAGGCAGGCGTTCGGTCACCTTGAACACGTGAAATCCATAGTCGGCGGCGAAAACCTTGCTCACCTGACCTGGTTGCAGGTCGAAAATGGCATCCGCAAAGATCAACGGCAGCTCTTCTCTCGCCAGCTCCCCCTCGTCGGCACCGAGCAACAGGCCCTCCTGAGAGTAGAGGGCGACGATGCCCTCGAACGGCATTCCGGCGCCCCACTCGGCGCGAACCTCCTCTGCCACGACGCGATCCCCGAGCAGGATCTGCTGGAGGTGAACCCTGTCCGGCCGATGGAAGTAATCGCGGCGCCCGTCATAGTACGAGGCAACCGCCGTGTCGGAGATCTCGACCGCCGCCAGTTCGACCGTGACCGCATCGACTCCAGCCCGTCTTTCAGCCCCGGGTGGCACCATCTCTTCGTCCACCGCCCAGCGCAGAACCAGGCATTCCTCCAGAAATCCATCGAACAAAGCACTGGAGACTTCGTCCTCCAGATCGCCCTCTGGCTCACCTGCATTGCTGGCGAGATAGTCCTGAAACTCGGCGAAGCGCACCGCCTGGCCGCCGACCTCAGCCACGACATCAGGCGCCGGAGGTGCCTCTCTGCAGCTTCCCGCGACCAGCAGAACCCCCAGCCCGAGCCACAGAATGGATTGCATTCGATTCATACGCTGAGCTCTTCGAGAAGGCCCCTGGCCCGCTCGAGTGCCTGGCCTCCTCCGACCTGCTCGAGAACGAGAACCCCACTGGGGCTGAAGGCCAAGCCCGGCTTCTCGGAGACCATTCTCACCAGGCGATCGACGTCGACCCCCGAGTCCCGGCGGAAGCGAATCTGCAGCCGTTGTCCCTGATGCGAGATCGACTGGACTCGCATGGATTCCGCCAACCGTTTCAGTGATGTCGCTTCGAGCAGCCCATAGACAGGGGGTGGAGGTGGGCCGAAGCGGTCTTGCAGCTCGGCCAGGAGCTCGTCTCGTTCAACTTCGCCCGATGCGATTCTCTGGTAGATCTCCATCCTCAGATTCGCATCCGACAAGTACTCGCTGGGAATAGTGACGTTGAGTGGGAGGTCCAGGGCCACGGAGGGGACCGCCTCGACCGCCTCGCCACGCAGCTCGCGTACTGTTTCTTCGAGCATCTTGAGATAGGTCTCGATGCCAACGGCCGCAATGTGGCCGCTCTGCTCCGCTCCGAGGAGATTGCCCGCACCCCGAATCTCGAGATCCCTGGCGGCTACACGAAAGCCAGCTCCCAGCTCCGTAAACTCGCGGATCGCATGCAGGCGCTTGCGCGCCTCACCTTTCAAGACTCGGTCGCCCGGCACCAGCAGATAGCAATAGGCCAGTTGATCGCTGCGGCCGACACGACCACGGAGCTGGTAGAGCTGCGCCAACCCGAAGCGCTCGGCCTGATGCACCAGAATCGTGTTGACGTTGGGGATGTCGATGCCGTTCTCGATGATGGTCGTAGCCAACAGGAGATCGTACTCTCCTCTCTTGAAGGCGTGCATTCGTCGCGCCAGCTCGTTTTCCTCCATCTGGCCATGCCCGATGGTCAGCCGCACTGCCGGCAGAATCTGGCGCAAATAGGCCGCGAACTGCTCGATTCCCTCGACGCGATTGAAGACGTAGTAGACCTGGCCACGCCTCTCGAGCTCGAACTCCACGGCTTCGCGGACGAGCTCGGCCGAGAAAGGCATGATGGTCGTCTCGACCGCCATCCGATCGCGGGGAGGGGTCTCGATCACCGAGAGATCTCGCACCCCCGCCAGCGAAAGCTGAAGGGTGCGGGGTACCGGTGTCGCAGACATGGCGAGTACATGCACGTTCTTCTTCAGCTCCCGCAGCCGCTCCTTTTGAGCCACCCCGAATCGCTGCTCCTCATCCACGATGAGCAGGCCCAACCTGGGCAGCTTCACGTCCCGACCCAGAAGGCGATGGGTACCGATCAGGATATCGACGGCGCCGCTGGCAAGGCCCTGCCGAATCTCTTTGACCTCCGCAGTCGAGCGACGGCGCGACAACATCTCTACGCGCACCGGATAGTCGGCAAACCTATGGCGAAAGGTCTCCAGATGCTGATCAGCCAGAATGGTCGTAGGCGCCAGGACTGCGACCTGATAGCCACCCTCGACCGCCTTGAAGGCAGCTCGCATGGCTACCTCCGTCTTGCCGAAGCCGACGTCGCCACACAACAGGCGGTCCATGGGGCGCTCCCGCTCCAGGTCTTCCCTGATGGCTTCAATAGCCTCTCGCTGGTCCTCGGTCTCTTCGAACTCGAAAGCCGCTTCGAACTGGGACATCAGATCGCTCGAGCCAGGAAGCGCCGGCGCCTTGGCGAGTTGGCGTTCAGCGTAGAGCTTCACCAGATCACCCGCCAGGCGCTGCATGCCTCGGCGGACACGATCCTTGGTGCGGGTCCACGAGGTGCCACCCAACTGATCGAGGCGAGGTGGCATGCCCTCGATGCCGCTAAAGCGCTGAATCTGGTCCAGGCGGCTCAACGGTAGCAACAGCCGGCGGCCACTCTCGTAGGCGATCTCCATGACCTCCGACGCCAGGGACTGCTCACCAGCCAAAAGAGGCACCAGGGCTGGCGGCAAATGGTCGAGGTCCTGCTCTTCCGTGCCCACCGTGCGCAAAGCTACGAACTGCCCAATGCCGTGATCCTGGTGCACTACATGATCGCCGATGCGCAGGTCCCGCAAACTGGAGACAAAAGGACCAAAGCGTCTCTTGCGGCGCGCCCTGTCGGATACCACGCGCGGAAAGAGCTGATGCTCTCCGAAGGCCACTACAGCTGCTGCTGGTAGGCGAAATCCCCTTCGAAGCTCTCCCTCGACCAGCTCCACTCCGCCTGCTCCAAGAGGAATGCCGATCGTCTGGCACCATTGCTCCAGGCGCGGCCAATGCTCCTGAGGACTCACCACCAGCAGGCGCTCGCCCCGCTCCCTGGCGGTCTCGACCTCTCTGGGGAAGCGGGGCAGCTGACCGTGAAACAGGTCCGTTGTGCTGCCCTTGAAATCGACCACATGGGCCCGGGGGCCAGACGTATCGTCCTCGAATCGGAGCTCACAACTGTCCAGTATGCCTTCAACGAACCCAGGTGATTGCTCCAAAAGGGCAGGCTCGACAGCCAATTCCTGGTGCTCGACACGAGCCTCGAAATCAGCCTGCAATCGCAGGCTGTAGCGCTCGATCTCGGAGCGGGAATCCTGAGGTGAATAGGTGGCGACAAGCGGTCGATCGAGCCAATCGGACAGCGCCTGGGTCTCTGGGGCAACCAGCGGCAGGTAGTTCTTCCAGCCCGCGAAGCCGCGGCTCTCCCGCAAAGCCTCGACCTTCTCGACAACGTCGTAGCTCGCTTCTCTCCCGACCATTTCCACCAACGCCTCAGCCAAGCCTTCAGCCACCCCGTCATCGACCGGAAACAACGATAGTGGCAAGATGACCGTGCTCGGAAGCGGCTCGGACGAGCGCTGATCCTCGGCCGAGAAACGGCGCAATGACTCGATCGTGTCGCCGAAGAGATCGAGGCGAACCGGGGTTTCTTCACCGGGAGAGTAGAGATCGAAAACGCCCCCTCGCACAGCGAATTCGCCGACTTCGTTGACCAGGTCCGTGCGGTGATAGCCGTAGCGCGTGAGATGCGCCGCCAGCTGCTCCACGGACTGCTCTTCACCCGCCTCGATCTCGAGGACGGCTGATAGGAAAGCCTGCTTGGTTGGGAGTCGGCGGAAGAGAGCCCTCGGGGTACAGACCAGAACTCGAGCCGCGCCGCTCAGCGACCGCCAAAGCGCTACCGATTCCAGAGCTCTGACCTGCAACGAAGCCTCGGTTGCGTGGTAGGGCGTCAGGGACGGGGTCGAGAAGTAGGCTGCGGAGCCACCGAACAGTTCGCTGGATTCAGCCCAGGCCAGGGCCTCCGATTCATGCGGCACGACGACCAACATGGACCGCTCCAGATCCTGGCTCAGCAGTTCAACAACCCAGGCGGCGGCCGGCAGCGGCAGGCGCTCCACCGAGCCGAGGTCTTGCTCGACTTTGCGGTACTCCACACTGTCGCGGAGCCGTCTGGATAGATCAGGCAGGGTCTCTTTCAGCACCACCACAGCTGAGTCTATCCTTCTCGGGAACAGCCATGGCATGACCGCAGCGCCAGCCCGAAAGGCTCATTCCCGAGTGGTAGGATGAGTCCCGTTTCGCAGATCCCGACCAATAGGAGAAGCCGATGCGACGTCTAATTCCAGCGGGTCTACTCATCGCAATCCTTAGTGTCCTTCTCGGGCCAGTCACTGGGCTCTGGGCGACTGGCAGTCAGGAGGCTGAAAAGGACGAGACGGCCGCTGCGGAGAGCCACGAGGCCGAGAGCCGCAGCGCGGGAGACGACCAGGCCTTTCACGGTTCCTCAGACGAAGGCTCCCATGCCGGTCATGCGAGCCCCGTCACTCCAGTACTCCTCGGGCTGGTGATCATCCTCGTCGCCGCCAAGATCGGTGGTGAGCTGGCTGAACGATTCCATCAACCGGCAGTTCTGGGCGAGCTGGTGGCCGGTGTCGTGATCGGGAACCTCGCTCTGCTCGGAGTGACGAGTTTCGAATTTCTGGGCACCAATGAGGGCATCGCTATTCTGGCTGAGATTGGCGTCATCCTGCTGCTCTTCGAGGTTGGACTCGAATCCAATATCGGCGAAATGCTCTCTGTCGGTGCTTCCAGCCTCCTCGTTGCCATCCTCGGTGTCGTGGCTCCCTTTTTTCTGGGCTGGGGAGTGTCGGCTTGGTTTCTGCCCCAGGAAGAACTTCTAGTGCATCTCTTTATTGGCGCCACCCTCTGCGCCACCAGCGTCGGAATCACCGCCAGGGTCCTGACCGATCTCGGCAAGGTGACGACCCGCGAGTCGAAGATCATTCTCGGCGCGGCGGTCATCGACGACGTTCTCGGATTGGTAATTCTGGCCGTCGTCTCCGGCGTCATTAGCGCCGCGAACACTGGCGGCACCCTGGCCAGCATGGACGTACTGCTGATCGTTCTCAAGGCGGCCGGGTTTCTCGTCGGAGCCATCCTCCTTGGAGGCTGGCTCTCGCCTCGACTCTTCAGAGTCTTCAGTCGGCTCCAGATTCGCGGCCTCCTGCTGACGATTTCACTCTCCTTCTGCTTTCTTCTTGCCTACCTGGCCAATGTCATCGAGCTGGCTCCGATCGTCGGCGCGTTCGCGGCAGGCCTAATCCTCGAAGATGCGCACTTCCAGGACTTTCTCAACCGCGGTGAACACCAATTGGAGGAGCTCATCCATCCCATCACAACCTTCCTGGTTCCGGTCTTCTTCGTCTTGATGGGAATCAAGGTCGATCTCTCGACCTTTGGTGAGAAGGGCGTTCTGGGCTTTGCCGCGCTGCTCTCGGTCGCGGCCATCATCGGCAAGATGGTTTGCGCCTTCGGTGTCTTGGAAAAAGGGCTCGATCGAATCTCGGTGGCTGTCGGCATGGTGCCGCGAGGCGAAGTCGGTCTCATCTTCGCGGGTATCGGCGCCAGCCTCGTGCTTCACGGCCGACCAGTCATCTCGTCGGCCATCTTTTCTGCGGTGGTCATCATGGTCATCGTCACCACCCTGATGACTCCACCCGTGCTCAAGGTCACCTTGGCGCGCGGAGAGCGCAAGAAAGCAGGTTGAGGCGTCCGGGCGTCGCTTCCGGACGATCTTTGAGGGCGTGGGGGTTGAGGTGGCCGTCGTACCTTCGGCTGGCCCTCATGGACTTGAGACCTGCGTCCCAGGCAGATGATCTTCTTCTCGTAGAGGCCCGTCCGGGTGGCTCGCAGGGGGACGGCGTCGGCTACTCAGACTTTGGTCGGCTACTCAGACTTTGACGGACAGGCCGCCACCTGCGCTCTCCGGCGCGCCAGATCTGTCGTGCACTTCGACGGCTTCTGCGCTGCGCTGGTCGAGAGCCCCCCTGTCGAACCAACCGAACGAACCTCTAGCACCAAAGGAGGCGGTACAGGCTTACGGGCTACAGGGCCCAGGAGTCCACAGCTCGGTGCGAGGTCTCTCCAACGTGTGAGGGTTCGGCGTGGGGACCTCCAGGGGGTTGGTTGCTGTGGAAGGGAGGATAGCCCCCTGGGGGCCCCGCGTCGGACCCCCAAATGACCAACGGCTCAGATCGACGGGGCAGAGCCTGCGGACCACCCGGATGGGGCTCTACACGAAGATGGCCTTCTGTGCAGGACCCAGGGCCCAAGCCCCAGGACGGGAGGGCGGTACGACCGAACGCCTCAACCCTCAGGGTCGGGGGTGATCGCCGGCGAGGCGTCCTCGACCTCGGAGGCCACCTCGATAGCAGGCACTTCTTCGGGACCCGCCGGAATGACGATCACGAGGTCGTCGGGGCGCATCATGCGGTACTGCTCCCTGGCGAGGCGCTCGAGGGTCGCCGGGTCACTGCGCAGACGCTCGATACGTCGCACCAATTCGTCATTCTCAGCCCCGGTCTGCTGAATCTCCCCCTGCAAAGCCTGCCTGCGATCTCGCGCTGCAGCCAGGTCCCGATAGCTGCTCAAGGCAGCCAGGCCGAGCAGCAACAGAAAGCACCCGACAACCAGTGCCAGCAAGCGGGGAAAGGGTCTTGGCGACTCGGAGGACACGTTTCGAATCAGCGAGCGCTACGCGGAAAAGCAGCCATTCCTGGATAGAACGCCACGTCTCCAAGCTCTTCCTCGATACGCAATAGACGATTGTATTTCGCCACACGGTCGCTCCGACATGGGGCGCCGGTCTTGATCTGGCCGGCTCGGGTACCGACTGCAAGGTCTGCAATGGTGCTGTCAGCCGTCTCCCCAGAACGGTGGCTGATGACGTTGGTGTAGGCATGGGTCTTGGCCATCTCTACCGCGGCGAAGGTCTCGGTGAGAGTGCCGATCTGATTGAGCTTGACGAGCAGCGAATTGGCCAGCCCTTCCAGGATTCCTGCGGCCAGGATCTCCGGATTGGTGACGAAAAGATCATCCCCTACCAGCTGGACCCGTTGTCCCAACTCGGTCGTCAGCTCCTTCCACCCTGCCCAATCGTCCTCCGATAGGCCATCTTCGATAGAGACCAGTGGATAAGCCTCTAGCCACTCGGCGTACAGGGCGATCAGGTCGCCGGCCTTCAGTCCTTTGCGTCCCTCGCCAGGCAGTTCGTAGCGGACCGTCTTGCCCCGCCGACTCTGCACGAGCTCACTGGCCGCCACATCCAAAGCGAGGGCAATCTGCTCGCCGGGCCGATATCCGGCCTTGCCGATCGCTTCAACCAGCAGATCCAACGCCACCCGATTGCTCTCCAAGTTGGGGGCAAAGCCACCTTCATCACCGACCGCCGTGGCCAGACCAGCCTTCTTCAGCACTCCCTTGAGACAGTGGTAGACCTCGACGCCGGCTCGCAGCGCCTCGGAGAAGGACTCGAATCCCCAGGGAACCAGCATGAACTCCTGAATGTCCACCGAGTTGTCGGCATGGACGCCTCCATTGAGAACGTTCAGCATCGGCACCGGCAGAACCGTGGCAGCAGGTCCACCCAAGTAGGCGTAGAACGGCAGCCCGCAGGCTTCGGCCGCCGCCTTGGCGACGGCCAGGGAAACTCCGAGTGTGGCGTTGGCACCCAACCGACTCTTGCTCTCGGTGCCATCGATCTCGATCATCGTGCGGTCGATCGTCGCCTGGTCCCGGACGTCCATACCCTTAAGCTCCGTGGCCAACTCCCCATCGACATGCCGTACCGCTTTCAGCACGCCCTTGCCCAGGTATCGCTTACCACCGTCCCGCAGCTCCAGCGCCTCACGACTACCCGTTGAGGCCCCTGACGGCACTGCCGCCCGACCCACGACACCACTGTCCAAAAGACAGTCCACCTCGAGTGTCGGGTTTCCCCGCGAGTCGAGAATCTCCCGCGCTACGATCTCCTCGATCAGAAACATCGTCTCCTCCGCTCGTTCAATGGGTCCTCTGGCGGGACCCTCCCCGTCTCAGCAACAAGGCTCCTACCGTTCGAGCCCCAACAAGAGTACCCGCAAACTCGGTCTCTCTCAAGCGACCTGCCAGCGGTGCCGCCTACCCAGCGGCCCATTCCAAGATTGATTGACAGCGCAGCCGACGGTATGCCAACATTGCTTCTCCGCCCTATGGGGCGGCGACAACTGACGCGGGGTGGAGCAGTCCGGTAGCTCGTTGGGCTCATAACCCAAAGGTCGCAGGTTCAAATCCTGCCCCCGCAACCAGCCAGTCCGAGGTCGCGCAAAAGCGCGACCTTTTTTTTGCTACCTCGCCCTTGCAGGACGAGCCTCGCGACTTCCAAGTCGGGATAAGATGAAGTCAATGTCTGTGGGTACCACTGACCTCGAAACCCCGGTGCTGCTCCTGGCCATGCCGCAGGTTCTCGACCCGTTCTTTCACAAGGCCGTGGTCCTGCTGGTGCACCACAACGAGGAGGGAAGCGTCGGATTCATCGTCAACCGACCGACGGAGCTACCCATCGAAGACATCCTCGATGGTATGGAGATTCGCTGGCACGGCGTGAAGGATGCCACCGCCTTTTTCGGCGGCCCCGTCCAATCTCAGATGGGAACGCTCCTTTTTCGCGACCGCGGTTCCGAGGACGACCCGCTCTACTCGGTGACAACGACAGAGGTCCAACCCGGCATTCGGATCGGCCAGCAGTTGGAAGACCTCGACAGGCTCGCCCAGAACCCACCTGAGCACTTTCGTCTCCTTCTCGGTTATGCGGGCTGGGGAGCTGGGCAGTTGATGGACGAGATCGTGCGCAATGACTGGCTCACAGCGCCCGTGTCGGAGGATCTCCTCTTCGCCGAGGACCCTGACGGTATGTGGGAATCTGCGCTGCAATCCGTCGGCCTGGATCCGGCATCCCTGCCCTCGTGGACGCTACCTGACGACGAGGAAACCACCAACTGAAACGGGAGATCAGACTCCCGAGATCGTGTAAGGAGTTTCGGCCATGTTGAGAGCCCTGATTCAAATCGTACTCAACGGGATCGCCATTTTGCTGGTGGCCAAAGTCGTGCCCGGCATTCACTACCAGGGAGATATCTGGTACCTACTGCTCACCGGCCTGGTGGTCGGCGGCATCAATCTCCTGGTACGCCCCCTGGTGGTCCTCCTCTCGTTGCCCTTCATCGTCCTCACCCTGGGCCTGTTCTTCATCGTCATCAACGGTGCCTTGTTGTATCTGGCGAGCTTTCTGCTCAATGGCCTGACCATCGACGGCTGCTTTCCGGCGATCCTCGGCGGCCTGGTGATGGCGCTGTTCAACTGGATCGTTCGCGCCCTCTCCAGCGATTGAAGGCTCTTCGACCATGACTTCCCAGCCTGAGAAAGTGACCCGCAAGGGCCGCTTGACGCCCGCCAAGGCGAGACGCGAGTCCAAGCCGAAAAAGGCGCAACGGACAGAAGAGATCCTCCAACGACTCAAGGAGGAGTATCCCGACGCCTGCTGCGCTCTCGAGCACCGCTCCCCACTCCAGCTTCTGGTCGCCACGATCCTCTCGGCGCAGTGCACAGACAAGCGAGTGAACATGGTGACTCCGGCCCTGTTCGAACGCTTTCCAGACGCCGCCTCCTTCGCCGCCGCCGACATGGTCGAGCTCGAAGAGATCATCCGCTCCACCGGGTTCTATCGCAACAAGGCGAAGTCCCTCCAGGGCCTCGGTCAAGCTCTGCAAAGCGACCATGAAGGCGAGGTCCCCGCCACGATGAAGGAGCTCTCATCCCTACCCGGTGTCGGCCGCAAGACCGCCAACGTGGTCTTAGGGAACGCTTTCGGAATCGACGAGGGAGTCGTTGTGGACACCCATGTGGGGCGACTGTCGAACCGCCTGGGTCTCACCGGCGAGAGCAACCCGGTGAAAATCGAGTCGGATCTCATGGCGTTGGTTCCACAGGACGACTGGACGATTTGGGCACATCTGCTGATTTTCCACGGCCGGCAGGTCTGCAAGGCCCGCAAGCCGGCCTGCGCCGACTGCGTGCTGCTCGACCTGTGTCCCGCGGCCGAGATATAGGAGCTCCTTGCGATGGGTGAGAAGAAACTAGCAGTCGTGACAGGCGCCAGTTCTGGGATCGGTGCAGCCACCGCGGTAGCCCTGAGTCAGGCTGGGTTCGAAGTGCTTCTCGGGGCGCGCAGGACGGAGCGCCTGCAGGCGGTGGCCGAGCCCATTGGCGCCCGCTTTCAACAGCTCGACGTGACGGACCCGGACAGCGTCGAAGCATTCGTGGCGCCGATCGACAGGCTCGACCTGCTGGTCAACAACGCCGGTGGAGCCTTGGGAGTCGATCGGATCGAGGCGGCATCGGACGAGCGCTGGAGAACCATGTGGGAAGTGAATTTCCTCGGCCTGGCACGCATGACGCGCTCACTTCTGCCAGCGCTCCTTGCCTCGGGGGGGGGGCACGTCGTCAACGTCGGCTCGATCGCCGGTTTCGAGACCTATCCCGGTGGTGCTGGCTACACCGGTGCCAAGCATGCCGTTCGCGCCCTTACCAAGACCCTGCGAGTCGAATTGGTGGGCAAGCCGATCCGGGTGACGGAGATCTGCCCGGGTCTGGTGGAGACGGAGTTCTCGATGGTCCGCTTCGATCAAGACGCCGAAAAGGCAGCGGCTGTCTACAAGGGGATGACGCCCCTGGCTTCCGAGGACGTGGCCGACTGCATCACCTGGGCGGCGACCCGGCCTTCCCACGTCAACATCGACGAGATCGTCGTCCGCCCCCGCGACCAGGCAACCGCCACCGTCGTGCACCGGCAAGACTAGAGCAGGGCCCGCAAATCGTTCAGGCTCTGCAGGCCCTGGGTCCTGGGTCCTGGGTTCTGGGTCCTGGGTCCTGGGTCCTGGGTCCTGGGCAGATGATCCTCTTCTCGTGGAGACCCGTCCGGGTGGTTCGCAGGAGGACGGATGCTCCAACCTCACTTCCCGAGCCCGCGACCAAGGGCGTGGGCGAAAAAAACGGGGACCGCCAGGCGGTCCCCGAAAGTTCTCATCTTCAGTCGATCGACTAGAAGCTCCAGCGGATTCCCCACTTCATTCTCCAGCGCGACTGGAGCGAGTGGAAATCGTACTTGTTGTTGTCGTCCGGATCGGTGATGACCCGAGATAGACCGTAGATCGGCTTGCCATCGTCCGTGATCCCGTCATAGCTGATGGGACTCAGGGTATTAAAAGCGGCATAGCTGACCGAACCCGCCTCGCTGTCCAGTAGGTTCATGACATTCAGGATGTCGAAGGTGACCTGAATGTTGGTGTTCTTGATCGGGATGTCCTGCGCCAGGTGGATGTCCAGCGTCTCGAACCAAGGCGCAGCACAGTCGTTGCGATCGACGATCCCACCGCGCTTGCTATTGAGGCACTCCTCCGAGGAGATAAAGGCATCCAGGTCAGCCCAGGTACCGTTACTCAGCACGACATCGTCCGGCCCCGCCGGCACGTACAGCAGGTCGTTGGAGTAGTAGTTGTCCTGGTTGATGCTCCGGAAGTTCTGACTGCCGTAGATGTAGGTGTAGGGCCTTCCCGATTGCAGGTTGTAGAAGCCCGAGATCGTCGTGGGCCATCGGCCTCCGTCGTTGAATCGGTAGGAGAGAGTTAAATTGAAACGGTGCTCCACCGAAAAATCAGACGTCGACGCTATTGCATCGTTGGGGTTGAGCTGCTCGTTGTACTGGAAGTTCGAGACAGCCCGGCTCGACGTGCCGTCGTTGACCACATTGGAGTCGCCATAGGCGTAGGAGACGTATCCCCACAACCCGCCTCGGTAGGGCTTCTCCAACTTGAGGGCGAAATTGGTGGAATCACCCCTGTCGGTGTTGGTGATGTAGTAGGCACCGCTCACATCGGGGTCGACCCTGGTGAACAGCGGCCGACCGTCGAAGGAAATCGTCTCACCCGTCTCGGTGATATTCAGGTCCTTGTAGTCGACCTCCTCGATGCTGTCGGTGTAGATGAGCTCGGCAGAGCCGACCAGATTCGACCAGGGGAGCTGCCGGTCGTAGGCCAGGTTGTACCGCATCACCTGCGGGAACTTGAAGCCCGGATCGATGAGATTGAACTCACCAAACGACGCGCTGCCAACGGCGTCTTCCGGTGGCTGACCGAATGGATCCGGGTTGAACCTGATCGCTCCCGTGGCTTCAATGAAAGTCTGCTCGATGCCGGTTCGGGCGTACTGGTTGGAGATCCAAACATAAGGAGTCCGGCCCGCAAAGACACCGAGGCCACCACGGAGCTGCTGCTGGCCGTCGTTGCCGATGTCCCAGTTGAAGCCGAAGCGAGGCTGCCACAGCTGCTCGCCATCCGGCATGTTGTTGGTCGCGACGCCATAGGTCTCCTCGGTGAAGGGGTTGGCGCTCGGCTCGTCGGGGAAGAACGGAATGTCCACCCGCAGACCATAGGTCAGGGTGAGGTTGGGCTTCACCGCCCACTGATCGCCACCGTAGAAGCCCCACTGATTGACATCGAACTTCTGTGAATCGGATTGACCCGGGTTGACGAATGTCCAGCGGTAACGCCAGGCGATCCCCTCTGCGAAGTCATCCATGGTGCGGAACTCGTAGGATCCGTAGGCGTTCTGGATAAAGAGATTGTCGAAGTTGAAGAACTCGTTGTGAGTTCCAAAAGTGAGGGTGTGATTCCCCATCAACCAGGTGAAGTTGTCGGTCAACTCGATGACATTCTGATCCAGGGCGTTGCGCACCGAAAACGGCTCGCTCCCGGCCTCGAATTCTTCGAAGTAACCCAGGTCCCGATTCAGGTCTTCGACCTCGATCCAGGGGAAGGTGGAGACCGGCGGACGACGATCCTCGACGGTCTGGTACGTCAGCCGGAACTCGTTGAACTTGTTCGAGCCAAAGGTGCTGTTGACCGCAGCCACCAGAGAGTTGGTAACGTCAGTGATGTCGTAGGCCTCGCTGTCCCACTCGTAGGTGCTGGAACCGGGGCGGTTGATCAGATTCGCCGCATCGACGTAGTTCCAACGGGCCGTGATCTGGTGTTGGGTACCGGCGTTGAAGTCGAAGCGCAGGAACCACCTGTCCGAGCTGGTGGGTCGAACCAACTCGGAGAACTCTCCCGGATTGAAACTGTACTCGCTCTGAAGGATGTTCTTGAATCGGGCCGCCTCGGCCTGGACAAAGGGATCGCAGCCGCCGAAGCACTGACCACTGGCTCCGTCCAGGGACCATCCAGTGGCACTATTGCGCTCGCCGACCTCGCCATTGGCGAAGAAGAAGATCTTGTCCTTCTTGATAGGACCCCCGATACGGAAGCCATACTGCTCCTCATCGAAGGTGCCGGGCTCGCCCAGCTCTTCTTTGCCGGAGCCGACCAGATCGGAGTCCAGGGAGTAGTAGAACACCGAGCCCTTGAAGGCGTTGGTGCCGTTGCGAGTGATGGCGTTGATGCTGCCACCTGTGAAGCCGCCGTTGCGGACGTCGAAGTCGGCCACCACCAGCTTGATCTCCTGGATGGCATCCATGCTGATGGGCGGCGTCTCGGTCTGACCACCTGGAGTGCCCGAGTCAGCCAGGCCGAACAAGTCGTTGTTCACCGCCCCATCGATCTGAATGTTGTTGAAGCGCGTGCTGCGACCGGCGACGCTGATGGCATCGGGGTCTTCGTTCTCCGCCTGCGGAACCATGAAGGGGTTCAAACGGGCGAAGTCGTTGAACCCGCGATCGATGTTGGGCAGACTCTGGATCTGCTGAGTCGAGACATTGCTCGCGTTACCCGTTCGCGATGGGGTGATCAGCGGATTGGACTCGCCCACCACCGTCACGGTTTCGGTGACCGTTTCGAGCTCCAAACGAAAGGAGAGAACGGTCGCCTCACCCAAGGCGACCACAGGATCGGTCACCTCTTGTGGGTGAAAGCCCTCAAGAGCGGTGGTGACGATATAGGAACCGGGTCGAACATTCTGAAAGCTGAAGCGACCATCCGCTCCAGTCTGACCTGAATAGCGGGTGCCGGTGTCGATGTGAACAGCTTCGACACTGACGCCAGGCAGGACGGCGTTGTCGGCATCGGTGACCACACCGGACAGGACTCCTGTGGTGAGACCCTGTCCAAACACCATGCCGGCACAGAGCGCCAAGCCCAGAAAGACCAAGGCTCTAGTCGGGTACTTCATCGGTGTCCTCCTTCTTCGACGAGGTGAAAATGAATGGGCTTCGAAAGCTCCACTAACGGGAGCCGCAAAACGGCTAGCGAGTTTGAAAGGGGTGCTGCGTGGTACTGCTCGACTCTGGTCACGCTCCCTACTCCCACGACTGCATCACGGCGTCAGGCAGCAATCTCCGTCCGGGAGGTGGTGTGCCAGAAGCACTTCAAAGGCCGCTTCCGGACCTCCCTGGCGCCTGGTCGTCGAGCTCGGTGACCCGTCCCCGAGACTACATCGAGCACCTGAATTGCATGGAGCCGGGGGTGCTTCCCAGTACACATGGTTCGGTCGGCTCCGGCACTCTTCTCGAAGGCTCTTCGGAGGGAGGAAAAGTCTCTCGAGTGCGTGCCAGTGTACTACACACGGGCCCTCTCTAGACACAGGTTTTTTGACGATTTCTCGACAATTCCGCAACGGCCTGAGCCAGCAGGATTTAGGCTTCGCCGCGGCTCGAATCGAGAAGTAGCAAGCGGTGTTATCGGACCCGAATTGGGCCTGATCAGTCGACTCCGGTCGAACCGAAACCACCGGAGCCCCGGTCGGTAGTGCCCACTTCCGAAGCCTCCAGCACTTCCACTCTCGAGACCGGCGCGACCACGAGCTGGGCGATTCGATCGCCTCGACGGATGGTGAAGGGCTCGCCTCCCAGATTGGCCAGCACCACCTTCAGCTCTCCCCGGTAGTCGCTGTCGATGGTGCCAGGCGAGTTGAGCAGGCTGATCCCATTGCGGATGGCGAGGCCGCTGCGGGGCCGTACCTGACCCTCCCAGCCTCGAGGCAGTTCTAGAACCATGCCGGTGGGTACCAGCGTCCGTTCCCCGGGGGCCAGCAAGAGATCCTCAGAGACCGCGGCTCGAAGATCCAACCCAGCACTACCGGCAGAGGCCTGTTCCGGCAAAGGCAGGTCGGCGGCGTGCGACAACCTTTGGACACGGAGCGTTACCTTATCCACCGGGTCTCGCCCCCTGTTTCTTCTGACCTCGGTTCCGACGACCATCTGGCGTCTGTCCTGCACCGGGAGCCCCGCCTTGCTTGGGCTCCAGGCCAGGAGGAAACGAGCGACCCACCGAGTCGTTGTTCGCTCTGAGAAGATTCAGGCTGCCGGGCACGACCGCCGGCACCGGCAGCAGATCCGTCGAGAACTGCCATTCGTTGTAGGCCTCGCTGCCCATGAAGGTCCTGACACCCAACTCGGTGCTGCGGCTATGAACACCCTGAATGGGCCCCATAGCCTGTCTGCCGCTCAGCGAGCTGGCTCGACCGCCCGGAGCACTACCGCCAGCGAGATCCTGAGGATCGCCGCCGATCGTCAGCCCGCCCTGTTTCCGCGCCTCCTCCTGCTCCTGATTGACCTGGCTCAGACGCTGCCTCCGCTCTCCCCTGGTCTGAGGAATGCGGCGCCCCTGCCCGGCGGGCCTTCCCGACTGGGCCACGACGAGCCCCCACTCCCCGCTGTCGGTCATGGGGTCCTTCCAGAGCTGGCGCAGACACCTTGGCTTGGCATTCAGCAGCTCCTCCAGGCTGACCGGATAACGCTGGAACCGCAGCTGGAAGACACGGATCGCTTCGGCGTATTGCAGCCCGCGAAAGACCAGTTCCGCCTCGCGATCCCGTTTGACGATCTGACTCCACAGGGGCATCGCCGCTGCTACCAGAATCGTCATCACCGTCGTGATGACGACAAGGGCCACCAATGTGAATCCCTTCTGTCGGCTCCTGGAGAGACTCGAGCGTGACGCGATCCCTGGTCTCCGTGGGTGACTCAAGAGGTGGCCCCTCACCACTCGTAGTAGGGCGTGCCGGACACGCTGAGAATCGTCGAGCCTGAGCGGACATCCACAATTCCAGGCTGGCCATCCTCTGGCAGGTCGGTCTCGGCCGGGATGAAGTCCGGATCGAGCTCCTCGTAGATCTCGACCCAGGTATCGGTGCGCTTGGTGATCGGGTCCATCGGCATCGAGCGCAGATAGCCCTCTTCGATCAGGGCTTCCAGCGTCGGAGGATAGTGGCCCTTGTCGGCATGGAACTGATCGATGATGTCCCGAAACGTCCTCAGATCCGACTTGAGCACCGCCTCGGCAGCTCTTCGGGGCACGTTCTTGAGTGCCGGCATCGCCATCGTAGCCAAGATGCCGACGATGGCCACCACGACGATGAGCTCAAGCAGAGTGAACCCGCCTCCTCTAGAGCCTCTGGTTCGATCAGTCATCTTCACCACTCCTGATACGGGACCCCGTCGAGGCCCACTCCTTCGCTCAGCGAATAGACATCGAAGACATTCTCGCCCCCCCACGAGTCGGAGTCGAAATCGTCCTGAAAGCTCCTCAGACCCCATTCGGCCTCACCGGTCATGGGATCCACCGGGAGGCGACGCAGAAATCGGACCGACTTGTCGATCTGACCCACGACCTCGACCCCTTCGATCAGGATCTCCAACTCGGAAGGGTACCCATCGGTGCCGAGCTCGACTGGAATCAGCCCCGCGTCGCTGTAGCGCTTGAACTCGTCGATGGCGTTGCGCATCTGGCGCAGGGCCTGCCTGAGCTCCATCTCCTTGCCGCGCTTGATGGAGTACTTGGCGGTAGGGAGTGCGACCGCCGCCACGATCACCAGGAGTGCGCAGACGACCACCATTTCCACCATGGTGTAGCCGCGCTTCCGGCGCGGGTCGAACCTCGATCGGATGCTGGACATCTCCTGCTGCTTCCTCCGCCAACCGACTAGCGCTCTCGTGGAGGCGGTGAGGAGTCGTCTGGCCGGGATGGCCTCTCGGCAGCATCTCTGCGCTTGGCGGTACCCGAGACCCGAACCACGGCCACGGCTCTACCGACGGGATTGATTGGCTTCAGTCGCTGGTCCAGAGCCCTGCCCTTTTCGAAGCCCACAGTCGTCTGACCCTCCTCCAGAGCGCGGAATCGAAGGTTGGCGACGAGGCCCGTGCCGGTGACCCCAGGCCGCTGGCCGACACGACTGGCACCCAACACGACTCGCCCCGGATTCGAAGTGTCCGCCATGAACTGTGCCTGGCCCGAAGAACCCAGAAAGCCGCCTCGTTGGACGTGGACCACCTCCAGAACCCGGGGATCGAAGGTCAGGGTCACCGGTAGATGTGAGACAGGCACCCTGGCATTGACCACGAGCTTCACATCGAATGTGGCACCGGGAGCCACTAGCGGCCGCACTGGTTGGAGCTCGAGTTCCACTTTGGGCGGCCCCTTCTCGGCCGTCTTCTCGCTATCGACCTGAAGGGCAACCGTCAGCATCGTCGGAGCGAGCGGTGTCGAGAAGGCTTTCGAGGCCTGGTCGTTGGGCGGCGGCTCGTCCAGCGGATCTCCACTCAGAGGCCCACCTTCTGTTTCACGATCCACCGGACCGTCGAAAATGTCGCCTGGCGCCGCCGAAGGCGTCAGGTTGATCGAATCGGGGAGCTCCTCGGTGCCCTGCTCTCCCTCCCCCGCCGCATCTTGCAAGCCACGAGGTAGATTCTGGATGCGGCGTCGGATCATCTCGCGAATCCGCTCGGCATCCTCGTCCTCACCCTCATCGAAGGGGCCTTCCACATCCGACTCGACCCGGGGGCTGCCGCCTCGGAAAGTGATGTTGGCCTCGGTCCCGACCCAGATCGGCGCCAGATCCTCGGCATCCACATTCGGGGTCCGAATGATGTGCGGGGTCAGCGTCAAGATCAGATCGGTACGTTTGGCGTCGGTCTTCTTGTGCGTGAACAGGCGTCCGATCAGCGGCAGATCCATCAACCCGGGAATGCCGGTATCGGTCACTGTTTCGTCCGTCCGAATCAAACCAGCCAGGAAGTTGGTCTCACCATCCATGAGGCGAATGGTGGACTCGACGCGGCGTGTGCCGATGATCGGCTGTTGCTGCTCCCCAACGCCAGTCACAAATCCGGAGATGTTGCTCACTTCAACCTTGAGCTCGAGCGTGATCTCCTTGTTGTGGTGCAAACGGGGCTGAATATCGAGCCGGATGCCGATGTCCTGGTACTGAAAGGAAGTGATCGGCACGATGTTGCCACCGATGGTCCCCGAGGTATTGAAGCTCGTCACCGGTATGGGAACCTGCTCGCCGATATGTACGGTGGCCTGCTCGCCGTCGCTGATACGGACCTGCGGACTGGCCAGCAGCTGCGCTTCGGTGCTGGTCTTGACGAAGTCATAGACGAATCCCGGGATGGTCACCAGCCAATCGCCCTGGTTGATGAACTCCAGATCCGAGACTCGGAACGCTCCCGTATCGGCAACCTGCAGCGCCGGGTCCAGAAATTGCGTGATCGAGTAGTCGGTCAGCAACACCCCGAGCTCCTGCAGCTTGCTGGTATTGATTTGCAGCAGCTCGACGTCGACAACCACCTCGCCCCGTGATTTGTCGTTCGTCCGGATGATGCTCTCGGCCACTTTGACCTTGTCGGCCGTGTCGCGCAGCGCGATGGCGTTGAGCTGATCGTTGGCGGCGACACTCTTCGCCCCGACCAGGCTTCGTAGCATGGTCATCACGTCTTTGACTTCAGCGTTCGAGAGGAAGAAGGTCTGGATGACGAGATCCTCGTAGGCCCGTCGATTCTGGGGACTGTCCTCGACGACAATGATCGTCTGCTCATTGAGAACCTTGTAGAAATGGCCGGCAGCCCTCATCAGGATCTCTAGAGCTTCTTTCGCTGTCGCGTCCTCCAACTCGATGGTGATCTCCTGCTCTCTCATCTTGGGATCGAACAAGACGTCGATGCCGTAGGCCTTGCCAAGAGCGCGATAGATACTGGTGACACTCACCGGCTTCGGGAAGGCGAGCGAAATCGGCTCGTTGGAGCGCGGGTTGAGCACCGGCGGCTGGGCACGACTGCCCCGCATGCTCTCTTTCATCTCGGCCAGCGTCTCTGGCTGCGATCCATCCTGGGCTCTGGCCAGAGCGTAGACCGATTTCTCCAACTCGACCTGCGCGTACTGATTGCTCGGATCGAGCTGTACCGCCTGCCGATACTCCTCGATGGCCCGGTCCAGGACCCCTGCGTCGTAGAGGTCCTTGCCACGCTCAAAATGCATCTGGGAGGCTTTGATCTTGGCGCGCAGCAGACCCGTTCGATACGAGACGTTACTCGGGTTCTGTTCCGCCAGCTCGAGGTACAGCAGCACTGCTGTGTCCCAGTCGCCCTTCTGCTCGGCGATCTGCGCATCCCGCGCGTCTCGATAGCCGGAGCAGGCCGCTACCATGAGCGCCAGGACCAGCACCGCGAGTCTTCGAGTTTGGTTGCTTGACATCTTCACCGCCTTCAGCATACTACCCTCCCACCGCCAACCGAATCGGCGGCTCGTCCGGATAGTCGGCGTAGCCGACGTCTACGGACTCGAAACCGATCTGCCTGATTACGAAATGGCGCTTCAAAATCCCGCCCTCCAGAACGTTGAAGATCTCGTCACCGTCACTGAAAACCGCCAGCCGCTTCTGCCGAGGTCCGAAACTGCCCAGGAACTTGACGTCGAGATCCGGCAGCGCTGGCCTGCTGGGAGCATCCGAAGTCTGGCTTCGTCGCGCTTCCATCGCCCGGCGCATGGCTTCCAACGCCGCCGCCTCGCGCTCGGCATCGGCAGCCTCGTCCGCCGTCGGCTCGGCCTCGACCGCCTCGACCTCTCCAAAACGAAAGGGGTCTCGGCCCGGCCTGAACTGACCGGCCATCTTCTCGAGATCCCCGAGTCGCAATTCGACGACCTCGGGTAAATCGAGTACCGACACGATGGCTCCATTCGTGGCAGACCGAGCGCGAGAACCGACGTCGCTCGCCCCGCCGCCGCCCCCGAACCGTGGTCCGACCTGTCGCCAGACGATGGCGAGCATCACCACCAGAAGCGCCCCAAACAGCACCCTCTTCCGCTGGTCTGTGCTCATCAGCTCGAAATCTCCGGCTGGTCGCTCCCTGCCGGGTCCGGTCCATCCAGAACAAAGAGCGTCGAAACGGTCATCGAGACGCGGACCTGCGGACCTTCTCGGGATCCACCGGTCAGTCGAACCGACTCCAGGATGAGGAACAGGTCGGAGACCTCGATCAAATTGATGAAGCTTCGGAGCTCGAGATAAGTACCCTCGACGGTGAAAACGAGCGAGCGCTTGACCAGGCCCTCGTCCTCGAGCAGCTGGTCGGGATAGCTGAAGCTGGAGTACTCGACTCCAGCCGCTTGCGCCAGACCCTTGACCTCCCCGATCACGGCGGTCAGTCTCTCGCTCTCGGGGGTAAGCCACCCCTCGAAAAGCCTGTCAACGAGCTCTCTGTTGCGTTTGACATCAGTCGCCGCTTCTTCGAGAACGAGGCGCTCCGCCTCGAGCTCTGCCACCCGAGCCTGTCTGCGCTCGACCCTCCCGGCCTGGATCTGGGCCTGGCCGGCGAGCAGAAAGCGGTAGGTGGAGAGAACCCCCAGGTTCAGCACCACCAGGATCAGAGCCGGAAGCCAGATCTTGAGTCGCGCCCGCCAGGGACTCTGCGCCGAGATCATTCGCTGTCCTCCATCGACACCTGACCCTGGGTGACAGGATCCTGGGCAAGCTCCTCGTCGACTTCATCGACGTCCAGGGACGTTTCCTCGGTCTCCGCAGGCATCGTGTCCATCGAGTTCTCCAGGGGGACCTCTTCTTCAGCCCGGCCCGGGAGGTAGAACACCGAAAGAGCAAAACTGTTGTCCTGACCGGCCGCGAAGGACTCCCGCGTTAGATCGGGATCCAGGAAACTGGGATGAGCGAACAAGGCGTCTACCAACTCGAGGACGGCTTCGGGACTGCGGGTCGTTCCCTGCAAGTCGACTTTTACCATCTCGTCCGATGAGTCGCCGCGCCGACCGCGAGGATCGGCATCTTTGGCCTCGACGATATTCGGCGAGATTCCTTTCATCTGGATCGCCGCAGGGACGACTTCCGCCAGCCGATCGAACAGAGCGCTCCACGAGAAGATCCGCAGGGCAATCTGTGAGTTGAGAAACGTCACCTGCTCGTTTTGTCGCACCAGGTCCAATTGCCCCAACTCGCCTCGCAGGTGCTCGATCGCCTCCGTTTCCTCGATCAAACGCTTGTCCGTCTGCCGCAACAATTCCTGCAACTCACCCTTGCCCTCGATGTGCCTGTAATAGAGGGTGATGTTCAGGACCAGAAGCGCCAGGCCCAAGATCCACAGCAGGACCGAGGAGCGAATCACCGGCTGCTCGTTGGTGAATGGCCTCGAAGCCAGATTCATCGCAGCCGGCTTCATGTGATCCTCTGGGCCGCAGCGCCAAATACAGGAGCCAGCTCATCAATGGAAGATCCGGACAGATCACCAGCCAAGGCCAGGTACTCGGTTTCCAGCGGCAGAGGGGGGACTCCGAAACCCTCTTCCAACAACTTCCCCCAGGGTCCAAGCGTCTCTGCAGGGCCCACGAGGAGGATGCGCTCCAACCCGACTCCACCGACAAGATCTTCGAGAAATACCTTGGTCAGGTTGAGGTCCCGAGTGACCATGCCTTCGGGCAGGTCGGCGATCGACTGACCGGCCAGTGTCCGATGGCGATGCAGCAAGGGCTCACCACGATAGAGGAACGAAAGGCTGTAGCCGTCCTTGGTCAGGAGGACGACGGCTCCGAGCTCCACGTTCCGCAAGTTGTGGGCCACTGCAGTCAATGTGCTCAGACTCTGGTTCACGAGATTGCCGATGCGAATGCCCTGCTCGGCGAAGAGCTCCTCGAGCTGACTCATGGGCTGGTCGAGCCCGAAGCCGATCAGGACGCGCTTGACACCCTGTCTCTTCTGCAACTGGGCCAACTCCATCTCGCGAATCCGCAGGTCCTCGACTTTGAATGGGATGATCTGCTGCAGCTTCCAGCGCAGGATCTCCTCCCGCGCGCCACTGCCCCTGGGGAGCTTCTCCGCCTCGACTACCGCCAATCTCAGCCAGGAATCTGGCAGGACCAGGGAAGCGTCAGTGATCGTCGAGTCGAGGCTTCTCAACAACTCGGTCAGCGGGACCCGCAACCGCTCCGGATCTCGAAGGCTACTACCGAGCGGTCCCGGCACGAAAGCGTCCGCACTCAACGCCACCTCTCTATAGGTGCTCAAGCTCCAGCCCTGCTCACTTTCCTCGAAGCAGCCATAGCGCAAACGGAGGCCGTCGACCGCAAAGACATGCGGCGGCATCGGCACCGGATCGAGGCCCAGTAGACCCCTACTCCACGAAGGTAACCTTGTTGATCTCACGTAGCGTCGTCACTCCTTCGAAAGCTCTCTGCAGAGCCGATTCGCGCAAGAAGGTCATGCCCTCCTCTCGGGCGGCCCGCTTGATCTCCGATGCGGGCCGTCGTTCCAGGATGAGCTCACGGATGTGATCCGACAGGTCCAATAGCTCGGAGATGGCGGTACGTCCCAGAAAACCGGTTCCACTGCACTCGATGCAGCCCTTGCCTTCATAGAAACTCCGATCGCTGGTGATCGCCGGGTCGAGACCGCTGTCCAGCAGTAGCTCCTCCGATGGCTGCATTTCCGTTCGACAATGCGTGCAGATGTTGCGTACCAGACGTTGCGCTAGAACGCAGTTCAGAGCCGAAACGAAATTGTAGAGATCGACGTTCATGTTGAGAAAGCGACCCAGCACATCGACAACGTTGTTGGCATGCACGGTGGTGAAGACCAGATGTCCCGTCAAGGCGGATTGCACGGCGATCTGCGCCGTCTCCTCGTCCCGGATCTCACCGACCATGATCTTGTCGGGGTCGTGGCGCAAGATCGAGCGCAGACCGCGAGCGAACGTCAGCCCCTTCTTCTCGTTGACGGGGATCTGAGTCACACCTCGTAGTTGATACTCGACCGGATCCTCGATAGTGACGATCTTGTCCTCTGAGGACTGGATCTCCGACACGCAGGCGTAGAGAGTGGTGGTCTTACCAGAGCCCGTCGGCCCGGTCACCAGAACCATGCCATAGGGCTCGCGAATGAACTTCCGCATCTTTTGGATGGTGGCGCCATCGAGGCCCAGCACGTCGAGCCGCAGCTGTCGGAACTCCTTGCTCATGGACTCCTTGTCGAGGATTCTAATGACCGCGTCCTCGCCATGAACCGAAGGCATGATGGAAACGCGAAAGTCGATATTGCGCCCTTCGAAGCGGAGCTTGAAGCGGCCGTCTTGCGGAATGCGCCTCTCGGCAATGTCCAACTCGGCCATGACCTTGATGCGACTGATGATGGTCTGATGATGGCGCCGGTCGATGGGCTCCATCGCCTGGTACAAGACCCCGTCGATCCGATACTTGATGACCACTTCCGTTTCACGAGTTTCGATATGGATGTCGCTCGCCCGCCGCTGGATGGCATTGAAGATCGTCGAATCGACCAGTTTGATGATGGGGCTGCTGTCGGCCGTGATGCTGTCCAGCGACAGCACCTCGTCCCCATCCGCATCTTCCTGGACCAACTGGAGCCGAAAGTCCTCCGACGCTTCATCGAGAACGCGCTGGGCGCCTTCGGAGCGCTTCAGGATCTCCTCGATGGCCGAGCGGCGCCCCAACTTGACCTCAATTGGCTTGCCTAGCAGAAGCTCCAATTCGTCCAGCTTGGTGATGTCGCCAGGGTCGACCATGACGACGATCAGACGACCCGACTCCTCGGCTTCGGGGACGAAGTTGTAGCGCAGCATGATGTCGAAGGGGATCGATCTCAGGAGGTCGTTATCGATCCGAAACCTTGCCATGTCGACCAGCTCTAGCCCGTACTTCCGGGCCAGCTCGACCGCTTCCCGCTCCTCCTTGCGATGGTTGGTCTCCAGGCCCGCGGTCGGTTCGACCAGGATGGCGCCTTCTTCCAGTTGCTCTGAGCTCACGACTCGAAAGTTCCCTTTCCTCGGTTGCAGACGATCGCCAAACGAACCGGCTTCATGACTCCACCTGTCCGAGCAGGCTGAATAGTGGCAGATAGACCGAGATCAGCAGCGTCGCCACGATGATGCCCATCAAGACCAGCATGACTGGCTCGAGAAGGCTCAAGAGGCGCTGCAGATTCGTCTCCACCTCCTCATCCAGGAAATCCGACACATCGGACAGCATGGTGTCCAGGGAGCCGGTGGCTTCGCCCACCTCGATCATGTCGATGACGATATCCGATCCGGCGCCTGTTTCCTCTAGACTCGCAGCCAGCGATTGGCCCTCCCGGACCCCATCGATCATCGGCTCCAGACGCTGCTTGAAATACGAGTTGCTCACCGCACCGACAGCCACCTCGAGACCGGCGACGATCGGTATTCCACCAGCCAGGAGGGTGGCCAGGGAGCGGCAAAATTCGGACAGCGCCAAGCGGTGAAATAAGGGGCCGAGCAGCGGGATCCTCAGCTGCAACCGCGACAGCGCGTTGCGTCCGGCTGTGGTCCGGGTCATGTTCATGACCACCAGGACCAGTCCGACCAAGACCACGAGAAGGATCAGAAAGTTGTTCTTCACGAACACCGAGATGCCCATGGTGATACGGGTCAGGAGAGGCAGATCGACTCTCAAGCTGGAAAAGAACTCGGTGAATCTAGGCATCACCCAGATCGTCATCACACCGATGAGGACCACCGACAGGCCGACAAGAGCGGCCGGATAGACCAGGGCAGAGACGATCCTCTTGCGGGTTTCGGTCACCAACTGCAGGTAGCGAATGAACCGTCGAATGACCTGCTCCATCTCACCGCTGCGTTCACCTGCCTTCAGGGTTGCGGCGTAGAGCGGCGGAAACATATCGCCGTATGCAGCAATGGCCGATGAAAGGTCCTCTCCACTCTTCACCCGGTCCCGAATGTCGCTCAGGGTCGAGTGGAAGAGCGGATCCTTTTGCCGCGCCAGCATCAGATCCAGAGCTTGCAGCATCGGGAGGCCCGAGCGCAGCAGGGCGGCGAACTCCTGGTTGAAGACCGTCAGATCTCGGAGACCGATACTCTTCGACTCTCGGGACCGGCCCGGGAGCTTCAGCCTGCCGATCGGCCCACGGCGACGCACATCGAAGACATGATAGCCCTGCTGGGTGAGCTGCTGCCTCAGCGCCGCCTCGTCGTTGGCTTCGAACACATCCTCCAGGACCCGCCCACCGGATGTGCCGACTCTACAGACGAACTGCATTCTCGTTCTCTCCGCCTTCTAGTCCCGGTCGGGAAGCACTGGAGGGCTTCCCCCTTCCCCAGCCACTTCCAACGTGCAATAAATCACGACCATAAGCGCCTGTTCGCTCGACTCGGTGCGAGCCAGTCCCAGGATCATCGGCTTGTCCAACCAGAGACTCAAGTTGGTATGGATCATGACCTCGGGCTCGCCCTCCTGCTGGCGCCGAGCCACCTGGAAGTCGTGCAGCTTGACGCGACGGTCGACTTGAACGGCTCCGACTCGAAATCGGATCTGGAACTCGGAGCCGATCCAGGACTCGAGGTACTGATTCTCTGCCGCCGCCAGATCGGCACCCGAGAGCAGCTCGAAGCTGTCGAAGCGCAGCAACTCCTTCAGTCGTTCGACGAGAGCTGGCGACAGGGCTTCGGCACTCCGAGGTTCCGGCTCGGCACCATCCAGGCCGGCTCGAACGATTCTGACCTCGAAGCGCAGGGGTGGGGCTGGGACATCGAACTCCGTCAACAGCGCCAGGGCATCTTCCACGGTTTTCGAACCGTCCCGGATCACCAGGGTGTTGCCTACCGGGCGCAGCTCCACGGCCCCGCGAGCTGTCAGCAGCGGATGGATCAGATTGATGGCCTCCGCAGCGGCACGATGTTGCAGGGTGAAGGTCCTGGTGACGATAGGATCCAGTTCGGAGGCGCTTGCCGCCAACGTCGAAAGGGCCAGTACCGCGATCACCCCCAGCGCCAGAGTCCTGTATGAAGACTTCCGTGTCACTGGAGGATCCGTGGGAGGGCTTTGGGCTGTCAGGCCCGCCGCTCACTGCCTCTTCCTTCCGCCGGCAAGGCTGCCTGAATCGGACACTCGGCAACCTCTAGAGATCCAGGGTTTCATCGACGATCATGACCACGGCCAGGTCTTCTTCGGTCAGCTGATACACCCTCGCATCGGGGCGGTTCAGGTCTTCGATCATCGGCGGTGCTGTCCGGTCGTCAATCCACCGCTGCCATTCGGGTTCGGCTAGAGAGTGCTGCTCGGTAAACAAGTCTCCGACCGGTTCGCTTTGTTCCTCCAGGCGTCGCCCGCCCGTTAGAGGCAGCAGCGCGATGACGAATAACAGACTCGCCGCCACCAAGGCGGCCGTTCCACCGACCCTCGACCTGGGCCGGTCCGAAAAGTCAATGGCTCTGGACCGCCGTAGTGTCCTGACGGAGGACTGAATATCCGCCAACTGCTCTGCGCCCATGGGATCGGGCTCGAGTAGTGAGAAGACGAGCGTCGGATCTTCTTCGACTGCGGCCTGCCGACAAGCAAAACAAGCTCGCAGGTGCTCTACCAGCTCCTGCCGCCGCTCGCGCCCAGGATCCGATAGCCTATCGGCCAGCAGTTGCTGGACTCCATGTTCGGCAAGGTACTGACAGCTACCCATCGCTGCCGCCCTCCCTCGTCGAGCCAGCCGCCGAACCGGGAGCGTATTCGGGGAAGCAGACCTCGAGCTCTCGCTTCAGCTTGCGTCGGGCGACGAACAGGTGGTTTCGAACCGTCGAGACTCTGCAGCCGAGGATCTTCGCTACCTCCTTGGTATCGAAGCCCTCGACTACTCGCAAGACGAATACGGCTCGCTGGCGATCGCTGAGGCAGTCAACGATCTTGAGGAGTACCTCCCCGACCTCTCGCTGCTGGACCTCTGCCAGGCTCTTCCTCTCGCTGTCGACGGCCCGCAACGTCGAGCCGGCTACGACCATGGCCCGATCTCGTCGTTGGCGGGCCCGCAGGTGATCGATCGTCAGATTGGTGGCGATGCGGTAGATCCAGGTATTCGGGCTCCATCGATCTCGAAATTCCAGGCGGTGCTCCCAGACCCGAACGAAAGTGATTTGTACGATGTCGCGCGCCTCCTCCGGGTCGCCGAGCATCCGGGTTGCCACACCCATCAGACCGGCGGATTTGCGCCCGATCAACTCGTCGAGGGCGCCTTCATCGTCGCGACGAAGGGCTTTCATGAGATCCCGATCCGAGCTCTCCTCCCAGGAGGCTCGATCGTTGGATGAAGATCGAACAAGAAAGGGCATAGTCAGGTCCCTATACTCATACGAGCGCCGGCACTTCAGCGTCTAGCCTCGGCCCAAATCGGGCCCACTCCAGGGGCTGATGCCGCTGTGGGTCGCCGTTCCCGCTGCGCTGCCTCTCCAATCCCACGTCGGTGCCTGAATGTGGCAGCGGGAATGGGGCTAGAATGCCGGTGCCGCGACGGCCTCTTCTTTCGTGAGTGTCGGAGTTTGGAAGCATGTTGGCTACCGCCGCCGGTTGTCCTGAATTATAGGGCCGGATACCCCGGTTCGAGCCGCGGCCGAAGAGAACCATGTGGATTGTCTATCAGGTGATCGCCATGTTGGCCATGATCCTGGCCGCACCCTTCCTGCTGCTTCGCCGCGGCGGGCATTACCTGAAGACCATTCCTGGGCGCATGGCCTTTTATGACGGTGCCGTGCCTCGAAGCCCCCTCTGGATGCACGCCGTGTCGGTTGGGGAGGTCGGAGTAGCAGCCACCCTGATCGGAGCATTGCCTGTCGACCAGCCCCTGCTCGTGACAACCATCACACCAACCGGCCAAGAGCGAGCAAAGGCACTACTAGGAGACAGAGCCGCCGTCGCCTACCTGCCGTACGAGACCGATTTCGCGGTTCAACCCTTCCTGCGGCGTTTCGGTCCCCGTTCTCTGATTCTCGTCGAGGGAGATCTCTGGCCCCTCCTCCTCGCACGCGTCAAGAAAAGAAGCCTGCCGATTGCCGTCGTGAATGGCAGGATCAGCGATCACAGCTTTCGGCGGATGAGACGCCTTCGACCTCTGCTTGGCCCTCTCTTGGGGCGAGTTGATGGCTTCGCGGTCCAGACCGATGAAGATCGGCGTCGGCTCATCGCGCTCGGTGTGCCTGCCGACCGGGTACGACGCACCGGCAACCTGAAGTTCGAAACGGCAGAGGTCGAGCCGCAGCCGTCGTTGGAGTCCAAACTGACCGCACTGGCCGACGGCAGGCCGATTCTCATTGCAGGCTCTACGATGCAAGGCGAAGAGAGCCAGGTCCTGGAAGGGTTCGACCGAATCGGGGGCGCGGACCGTGCCCTCCTCGTCCTGGCGCCTCGCCATCCCGAGCGCTGGAACGAAGTCGAAGAGCTCCTCCGAAAGACCGGGTTGGAGGTCCTGCGTCGCTCGCAGTGGAGTGCCGGGGAGCGTCCCGATGTCTTGCTGCTCGACAGCCTCGGTGAGCTGGCGGCTCTCTATCGGGTAGCCGATGCAGCCTTCATCGGTGGAACACTCGTCCCGACCGGAGGTCACAACCCGCTCGAGTCGGCTCGCTTCGGCGTACCTACCGTCGTCGGCCCATCCATGGAGAACTTCCGGGAGATCGCGGAGATCTTCGACCAAGCAGAGGCGTGGGAGAGGGCCGCAGACGCCACTCAGCTGGCCGCAGTCTGGGAGCGTTGGCTCGAGGATCCAGAGGTCGCTCGTCAGATCGGCCAACGCGGTGCCGAAGTCGTATCGGACAATAAAGGAGCTCTGAAGAACACTCTTGATTTCCTGCGACCCTTCCTGGCGATCGACAACCCTGCAGCGCATTGACCACCGTAGACCCCCGACCATGAGCACCGTCCTGCCCCGACCCACCCCCTCTCGATCGCCCTGGCAGATACTCTATGGAGCGGCTCACTCCCTCCGTTGGCGGTGGTATGCGAGGCGTTCGAACCGACTCCCGAGACCCGTAGTCAGTGTTGGCAACCTACACTGGGGGGGAACCGGCAAGACACCGCTGGTCGCTGCGATCGCGGCTCATCTGCGGGATCGGGGCCTCAACACGACCATTCTTTCCCGAGGATATCGGAGCCGCGGCAGAGGAGTGCGGCTGGTCAGCACTGGCGAAGGGCCACTACTCGGACCCACAGTCGCCGGCGATGAGCCTGTGCTGCTGGCCGGCATGCTCCCTGGCGTGTCGGTAGTGGTTGGCCCAGATCGATACGAGGCCGGCAGACACGCCATGGAGAGGTTGGATCCCGCCCCTCAGGTCTTCGTGCTCGACGACGGCTTCTCACATCTTCGACTCTTCAGAGACATCGATCTCCTGGCTTTTCCTTCCGACGATCCTTTCGCCGGTGGCCGACTGCTTCCTGGAGGGCGGCTGCGCGAGCCGTTGTCAGCGGTCCGCCGAGCAGACGCGGTGATCCTGACCGGCGAGACAGAACTGGCTGGCGCGGAGATTGCGTCGGCCTTGCGAGGGTTCGGTTTCGACGGCCCCGGATTCAGCGCACCGTTTCGCGTCGGAAAACCCCGATTGGCTGCCGGCGGATCGCTACCGGAGGGCGCGCGAGTCCTCCTGGTCGCTGCAATCGCCCGACCACAACGCTTCTTCGAAGCAGTCCGCCAGTTCGATCTCGACATCGCCGACACTCTGACCTTCGCAGATCACCACGATTACCCGTCATCCAGCCTGACTGCCATCGAAGAGGCCTACCAAGAGAGTCATGCCGACGCCGTACTGACGACGACCAAAGATGAGGTCAAGCTGCTGGGACGTCTGGACATACCTCTCGCCAGCCTCCCGGTTTCGGCCGAGCCGCAGGAGGAACTGTGGGTCTGGCTCGACAGGCGCCTCGATCAGCAGATGGCGGCCATCCCCTGACGCTCGGCCTCCTGTACTATTCTGCGGCACCCGGAGAAGACTCTCGCGCCATGAAAACCCTGGTCATCGCTCCCAACTGGGTAGGCGACACCGTCCTTGCCCAGCCTGTTTTCGAGGCACTCGCGGCGAGCGGCAGAAGCGTTTCGGTCCTGGCACGTCCCCATCTGCATTCACTTCTGAGTCTGATGCCCAGCGTCAGCGACTCCTTGCCTCGTAGCACTTCAGACGAGCAGACGGTCGAGGCGATCCGTATCCGGAAGTTCGACGAGGCCGTGATCCTTCCCAATTCCTTTCGCTCGGCTTGGTTGGCCTACCGAGCCAAGGTCCCCCGACGGTGGGGCTACGGCGGGCGGTTCCCCTCCTGGTCCTTCCGCACGCCGTTGCTGAGTCCTGCGGTGAAGCGACCCCGACTCACGGGTCGGCATCAGTCAACCGACTATTTGGAGCTACTCGAGGCGATGGACGCCCCGGTGCCGAGCGTATGGCTGCCCCGCGTGACGCTTTCCGACGAACAGCGGACCAAGGGGCGAAGCCTGCTGGCCCGGGCGCAAGTGGAATCAGGCTCGGCGCCTCTCGTAGGTCTCTTCCCGGGTGCCGAATTCGGGCCCAGCAAACGATGGCCGTGGAGACGGTTCGTAAACGCGGCGCGCGCGCTCCGACGCGTCCAACCCGACGTGCGGATTGTCATCGTCGCGGGCCCCAAGGAACTCTGGTTAGCGGTTCGGATCCATGAAGAGACCGGCAAGATCCACCCGGTCGTAGGACCTGACCTCGACTTAGCCGACCTCGCCTTGGTCCTCGGACAACTCGACTTGCTGATTACGAACGACTCGGGCCCGATGCACTTGGCGGCCAGTCTTGGAGTCCCTTGCTTGGCCCTCTTCGGGCCGACGGACCCTTCTCGAACGCGACCTCTAGGCCGCGGGAATCAGGTGCTCTACACCGACCGCTGGTGCTCGCCCTGCTTCCGCCGCAGGTGCCCGCTGCTCCACCACCGCTGCATGCGTGACTTGAGTGTCGAACAAGTCGTCGACAGCTCCAAGCGCCTTCTCGCCTCACTCGAAGAATCAGAAGAGGGTTGAGGCGCCCGGTCGTGCCTCCCGGCCGAACCTTGGGGCTTGGACCCCGGGTCCTGAACAGGTGACTATCACAGCGTGGAGGTCCGTCCGGGTGGCCCGCCGGGGGACGGCGTCGGCTACTCAGACTTTGACGGGCAGGCCGACACCTCGTCTCGTCATCGCGCCCCGTCTCCTGTGCTCTATCAAAGTCCTTGCGCCGCGCTCGACTCGGCGCCCTCTGTCGAACCACCCGAACGAACCTCTAGCACCGGTGAGGGTAGTAGGGGCTTGAGGGCGTAGGGGGTGAGTCAGCAATCCGACTATTGAGGTGTCTCGAAGGTGGTAGATCGGGCCATGGGTCTCCCTCGTCGGAGGGGCATGGTCGGGTGAGGCCGCAGACGGGGGAGATCCCTGGCTCGATCCGCCGTCTCGACCCCCCAAGCCCCCAAGGTTCGGCCGCAGGAACGTCGGCCGCTGCGGAACCAGGACTCAAGTCCCAGGATTATGGGTGGATCAGGCTAGTTCGAAAAGCGGGTCGCCGCCCTCGACGGGCTGGCCGGCGGAGACGAAGACTTTCTTGACCTCGCCGGCCCTTTCAGCCTGGATCTCGTTCTCCATCTTCATGGCCTCGAGAACCACCAGGCCCTGACCAATCGCGACCACGTCGCCTTCCTTGACGAGAACGTCTACGACTCTCCCGGGCATGTAGGCGGTCACCAGTTCCAGGCCCTCTTGGCCGCGGCTCTCGGAGCCCTGTCTGGCCAAATGGGTGAGAGGATCCAGGACTTCGACCTCTTCGATCGAACCACGGTGGCTGACCTGATAGCGACCTTCCTCGTGGCTCCGAACGGCGACTTCGAATTGCTGACCCTCGATGATCAGGCTGCGGACTGCGCCGTTGGTGGCGACGGAATCGACGAGGTACTTCCGGTCCCCGATCCTGACTTCGATTCCAAACCCGTGATTCTCCACCTCGACCCTCACCTCATGGCCGTTGCTGAGAACAATCAACTCCATGGGTCACCCCGCAGAGACTCCCGGCGGCCAGCCTGGCGCCACTGACCTCTCAGGCCACCTTGCTTGGCGGGCGAGCCAGAGGCCCGGGCCTGGCTGGCAACATGCTCGAGGGAAGCAGCGATCACAGCCAGGTCTTCGAACTCGGAGTGCCGCTCTGGAGCCAGCTCTCCGGCTGCCAGCTTGCGATCGAGCATGCCGATGTCGAGATTGCCAGTGATGAAATCGGCGTCTTTGAGCAGCGCCACGAAGAGCGGTGCGGTGGTGCGAATCCCTTCGATTCGCAGCTCGGTGAGAGCACGGGATAGGCGGTCCATCGCTTGTTGTCGATCGCAACCCCAAACGATGAGCTTGGCCAGCAAGGGGTCGTAGTGAATCGTCACCTCGGCGCCCTCGTAGACCCCTGCATCGTTGCGTACACCGGGCCCCTCGGGCCAACGTAGCCGCTCGATCCTGCCGGGTGAAGGAACGAAGCCATGGTAGGGGTCCTCCGCGTAGAGTCGCACCTCGATCGCATGGCCATTCGGCTGCAGACCCTCGAACTCCTCTCCCAAAGGATGACCCTGTGCAACGGCCAGCTGAGCGCGGACCAGGTCGAGGCCGGTCACCATCTCGGTGATCGGATGCTCCACCTGCAAGCGGGTGTTCATTTCCAGAAAGTAGAACTCACCGGTCTGGGCCAGCAGAAACTCGACGGTACCGGCGTTCGTGTAGCCAACCGCTTGCGCTGCCTTGACCGCCGCTGAACACATCTCGCGCCGCAGTTCGGGCGAGACGACGGGCGAAGGCGATTCCTCCACTACCTTCTGGTGTCTTCGCTGGAGGGAGCACTCTCGTTCGCCGAGAGCGACGACTCTGCCGTGCTCGTCGCCGAGAATCTGCACTTCCACATGTCGCGGCTGCTCGATGTACTTCTCCATGTAGACGGCGTCGTTGCCAAAGCTGGCACCGGCCTCCGAACGGGCAGCACGATAAGCGGCCTCGAGCGCCTCGGGGTTGAGCACCAATCGCATGCCCTTGCCACCGCCTCCCGCGGAGGCCTTCAGCATGACTGGATAGCCAATCTCTTCGGCAAAGGCCACCGCCTCGTCAACCGTCCCGAGCACCTCCGTGCCGCCAGGGACGATTGGCACCCCGGCCTCCGTAATCAAGCGCCGGCTCTCGATCTTCGAACCCATGGCCGCGATGGCGGTTGAAGGAGGTCCAATAAAGCAGACACCCGCTGCCTGACAGAGAGCGGCGAACTCGGCATTCTCAGCCAGAAAGCCGTAGCCTGGATGGATGGCGTCTGCGCCGATCTTCTGCGCCAACTCGACAATCGCAGGGCCCTGCAAGTAGCTGTCACGCGAAGCCGCAGGACCAATTCGATAAGCCTCGTCGGCCAACAGCACCGGCAGCCCCTGCCGATCGGGATCCGAATAGATCGCAGCGCTTTCAATCCCCTCCTCGCGCAGCGCGCGAATGACTCGCACAGCGATCTCACCGCGATTCGCCACGAGGACCTTCTTGAACTCCCGGAGTGGTGTCGAGTGCGTCATGCTTGGAATTCAACGCTGGATGCTGTGGGAAACCGACCGCGGCAGTTCAATGGTCGATCGGCTCGGGCCGCCCGCTTGACCAACGAAGGCATCTTAACAGGCCCTTCGTAGCCTCCATGCCAGTCCGATCAGGACCAATAGCGCAGCCAGAGCCACCAGACTCGAGACCCACAAGGGTCGCCGATCGATCCACACCCTGACGCGGTGGGAGCCCGCCGGCACCTCGATACCGAGCCGATGAATATTGGCGGCGACGATGGACGCCTCTTGCCCGTCGATCGTGGCCCGATACAGAGGCAGAAACGCGCGCTGCACGACCAGGGCGCCGGGTGCTACCGACTCGGTCAACACCTCGAGCTTTTCCGGCTCCGACTTGACGATCGTTACCGATCCGGTCGGTCCATCGAGCTCGACACCACCTTCGGGCAGGACCGTCATGCGGGTGGGGTCGAAGTCATCCGAAACCATCCAGGAGAGTGCGGCATTCAGGTGTGGGGCCCGTAGCACCCTACCAACCAGCTGCACGGCAGAGGCCTTGCGGATCAGTCGGTAGACGTAGATGTCACCACCAGTGCTCGGCTCCTTCGCCACCAGTTCCACCTCCTGGGATGCCGCCGCATCCAACTCGCGATCGACCAGCAGAAACTCCACCCCGGATGCGGCCAGGATGCGCACCCGGTTGAGGTCCGACTGATGATGCAGGGTGAACTCCGTGACTCGCGTCAGAAAGGAATCGAGCCCCTCTGGAGAGATGCTGAATTCATAGCGCCGCCCCCTCAAGATTCCCGCCACCGGGTAGAGCTCATGGAAGGTCTGCCGCTGCAGGTTGAGGATCCTCTGATCCGGATACTCCCCGAGCGGAACAACGCTCTCTCCAAACGCCCCCCCGGCCTTGCCGTGCATGACCACGGCTCCCTCCGGTACGACTTCCAGCAAGGGAGAAGGCTTCTCAAGAGCAGTCACTTCGTCCCTCGCGACCGCAGGTCCCAGGATCACGAACTGGAAGACCAAGAACAGAACCAGCAGCGCCGCCCCTGCCATGGCGGGCCACTTTCCGGCTAGTCGCCAGAGGAAACCCATAAGTAGCAGCGCCAGGAAAGACAACAGGCAGATACCAGCCCAGCGCACCCTCTCGTGGTTGACCAATTCATCCGAGAAGGTCTCGGGCACTAGCGTTCGAATTCGCTCGTTGACCGGACCCGAGAACAGCGTCAGTACCAGCCAGGTCGCAAGGTAGAAGAGCGCCAGGCCCGTCAAGACCCAGCGATCCAGGGGCCCACGCCGGTCGCGATCCAGCAACCGCTCGAATCCAAGGGCACACAGGACTGCGCTACCGACTGCTACGAGCAGCCAGAATTTCACCGGCAACCGGAGGAGTGATGCCCCAGGCAGCTGCCACAGCAGACCCATGAGGGGGTTGAACTTTCCAAGGACCAGAAACAGACCCGTTGCCACCATGGTCCAGGCCCACCATGCCGACCTCTGCCGCGGCTTTCCGCTGACACCGATCAATGCCAGCGCCACCACACCCGGGCTCAGTGTCATGAAAAGAGGAAGATGATTCGAGTAGAACCTCTTGCCCCAGAAGGTGAGATCCGGTTGGCCAAAGAAGAATGGCACCAGCAGCTCGACAGAGGTCACCGGGTCCCAACTGGCCACGGTGGCCTGCTGGAAGGTGAAGCCCCAGTGACCTCGAAAGCTCAAGGGCAAGATCCTCACGAACTCCACGAGTTGCGGCAGGGCGATGAGTGTCCCCAAGCCCAAGGCAGCCAAGGAAAGGGACCAGCGAACCGCGCCAAGACCCCAGCGAAAGACAGCCGCCGAAAGCGCCAGAAACAGAGCCGCCGCCGCCGTCATGGGGTCTCCACTCAGCAACAGGAGTGTCCAGATCCCTGCCACCGCTACCAGTCGCGAGGCCCGCAGAGACCGCTCGGAGAGCTCTAGCATGGCTGCTACCAAGGCCGGCGTCAGGGCCACTCCAGCGACCAGGTTGTAGAGGTTCAGGGTCGACAGGAAATAGCCACTACCTGCAAAGCAGACCCCCGCGGCCCACGCTGCTTCCTTTCGAAATCCCCAACTTCTCGCCATCCAGTAGCCGGTGAAAGGCGCCAGCAACAAATGCAGCCAGAAATGAGCGTTGAGCGCCCAAAATGTGGAGGCCACCAGGAAGAGGACGTTGTCGGGATAGAGAGCCACCGAGTTGGGGTTGCCGAGCAGGGGCTGCCCCCCATCGCGGAGCGGATCGATCAGAGGTAGGTACCCCTCCTCCATCGCGGTAACCTGCACCAGCTTCTTTTCCAGGTGCGCGTTCAAGACGTCGCGCAGGTAGAGGGTATGGGTGCCACGAATCAGCGGCAGGGCCGCCCACAGTAAGATCAACAGAGTCGGAGCCACGTAGGCCAGGAGAAACTGTCTGCCCTTCATGCGATGATCTTCCCGCCCTTTGGCCCTAGAATATCCAGCATGATCAAAGCCCTGATCTTACTGCTTCGCCCTGCTCACTGGGTAAAGAACGTCTTCGTTCTGGCTCCGTTGGTCTTCGCCCAGAAGCTCACGGACTCCGAAGCCGTTCAACTCGCGCTGTTGGCTTTTGTGGCCTTTTGCCTCGCCTCGAGTGCGGTCTATGTCTTCAACGACATCCGAGATCGGGCCGAAGATCGCCTCCACCCACTGAAACGCAATCGACCTCTCGCTGCCGGCACGGTTTCTGTCCAGCTTGCCGCGGTCCTGGCCATAGCGCTCGCAGCTGGCGCTTTGGCGATCGCGGTCAGCCTGGGTACCGGTTTCCTGATCGTCTTGACGGCCTATCTCGTTCTGAATCAACTCTACTCGTTGGGCCTCAAGCATGTGGTGATCCTGGACGTCATGATGGTCAGCCTCGGATTCGTCCTCCGGGTCATAGCAGGGGGTCTGGCGATCGATGTCCAGGTCTCTGCCTGGCTGCTGCTCTGCACGTTCTTCGTGGCACTGTTTCTGGCTTTCTCCAAGCGGCGACACGAGCTCATGCTGCTGGCCAGCGACGCTTCAGGACAGCGCCCCGTTCTGTCGCACTACAGCGCGGCCTTTCTCGATCAGATGATCAACGTGGTGACCGCCTCGACCGTGGTCTCCTACGCCATGTACTCCATCTCGCCCGAAACAGTCGAGAAATTCCACACACAGCGGTTGATCTACACCATCCCCATGGTGCTGTTCGGGATCTTTCGCTATCTCTATCTGATCTATCAGAAGCAGACAGGCCGCAATCCGACCGAGGCCATCCTCCGTGACGTTCCTTTTCTGATCAATATTGTGATCTGGGCGCTGGCGGTCGTCTGGATCGTCTATCGTGGCTGATGCAGACGGCGCTTTTTCGAGTCGACAGCCAGAGAGATCCACCATGAGAGCACTTCGTTTCTACATCGTCGTGTCCGTAACGGGCGCAGTGATCATGGCGCTGGAGATCCTCTCCAGTCGCATTCTGGCCCCGGAATTCGGCAACAGCGTCTTTGTCTGGGGCTCCATTATCAGCGTCTTTCTGGCCGCTCTGTCCATCGGCTACTACCTGGGAGGCCGCCTGGCGGATCGAAATCCGGAGATCTCGACCCTGGCGCGCCTGATCTCGTTAGCGGCGCTGTTCCAGGCCGGCCTGATCCTCAGCGGTGAACCGATCGTCCGTGCCATCGGCTCGATGACCCATGGATCACCGAGTGGTACCCTCTTGGCGACAACGATCCTCTTCGGGCCACCCAGCGTCCTGCTGGCAACTGTCTCTCCGTTTGTCGTGCGACTCGCCGCCCGCGATCTCAGCGAGGTCGGCAATACCGCCGGTCGCCTCTACGCGGTCTCCACCGCGGGCAGCCTGGTCGGAACCCTGCTTTGTACCTTCGTGCTGATCCCCCGTTTGGAGGTTCATCAGATTCTGAGCCTTCTTCTGCTGGCAACGGCCCTGGTAGCGATCCTCGGCCTGGCAGGGGCCGCCGCCGGACAACGGTTCTACGTCGTCTCCGCAGGTCTCCTGGCCATCTTCGCGGTCTGGTCGATGACCTCCACCCGGGACCTGCCTTCGGGCGTGGTGCACTTCGAAGTCAGCCCCTACCAGACTCTTCGTGTGACCGAACTGAGCGACCAGAGATTCCTGTACGGTGACCGGACGCTCTACAGTGCGGTGTCGCTGGAGGACAGTCAGACTTCGCTGCCCTATCAGCGCTATTCCGCTGGCGCCCTGCTACTAGATCCCGAGATCGACAGCCTCCTCTCCATCGGCATGGGCAGTGGCGGAATCGGCAGCTACCTCCGCACGGCACGGCCTGACCTCGAGATCGATTTCGTCGAGATCGACCCGGCGGTGGCCCGCATCGCAAGACGGTTCTTCTTCTTCGAAGACGATCCCAAGACGAGAGTGCATATCGAGGATGCGCGACAGTTCTTGCGTCGGTCCGACCGGCAATGGGACTACATCTACACGGACGCCTACATTGGAATGTCGATCCCCTTCCACCTGACCACCGTCGAGTTCCTGGACGAGGTGAAGCGTCACCTCAGCCCCGGCGGAGTATTCGGTCTGAACCTCGCTGCCGGGTTGAACGAGCCCTTTCCACAAGCCATCTTGTACACGCTGACCGATCGGTTCGAAACCGTTTTCGCGTTCGCTGTGCGCGGATCCTCGAACCTCTTCATCCTGGCGATCGACTCGCGAGTCACGTTGCCGAAGAAGGAGATGATTCAACTGGGCGCCGAGCTGCAACAGCGATTCGATCTCGACCCATCCCTGCAGCACATTGCCGCCAGCCGTCTGGAGATCGCCCTCGACCCGGAAGCAGCGGTGCTTCTGACCGACCGATTCGCGCCGGCCAATCACCTCATTGCCGTCGGCTCGAAGTCCCTGGAGCTTGCCGCGACTCCTGACTGATCGGGGTTGAATGCGGCCGACTCTGCCCTCTCTTCCTGGGTCTTGAGCATATTAACCTCTACTAGTAGAGGTTCGTCCGGGTGGCCCGCAGGGGGGCGGCGTCGGCATTGTAGGGGAGCCCCTTGCGTGTTCTGTGTCAGGACATAGGTAACGGTTGTGTATCACCACATGGGTAACACTTCTTCAGTCTCCCACAGGTCGGACCACCCAGACGAACCTCTGGCACCGGTCAAGGCTATAGGGGCGTAGGGGGTGAGTCAGTAGTCGGAATCTCGATGTGTCTTGAGGGTGGTAGATCGGGCCACGGGTCTCCCTCGTCGGAGGGGCATGGTCGCGTGAGGCCGCAGACGAGGGAGATCCCTAATCCGATCGGCCGTCTCAAGTCCAACGCAGGTGTGCTCGCGAGATCAGTCGAAGAAGTCCACCACCGCTGCGCAGACGGTCTCGACCTCTGCGTCGGTAAGTTGCGGAAACATCGGCAGGCAGAGGACCTGTTCTCCTGCCGCCTCAGCCACCGGCAGGGCCGCGGGCGGGCCGCCACCAACAGAGAAGGCAGGCTGAAGGTGTAGAGCCATAGGATAGTGAATGGCAGTGCCTATGCCCCGCTCCGCCAAGAAACTCTTCAGCTCGTTCCGCTTCGAGCTCAACACCGTCATCTGGTGATAGACCGGCACCGTGTCTGGCTGATCTTCCAGGAGCCTCAGGTCGCCGACCTGCGAAAGGGCCCGTCGGTAGGTCGCCGCAATCGTGCGACGCCTTTCGTTATCGGCATCCAGGCGAGGCAGGCGACAGTTGAGGGCAGCCGCCTGCAGAGCGTCCAGCCTGCTGTTTCGGCCGAGCTCCGCATGCACGTAGTGAGCTGTTCTGCCATGGTTGGAAAGCAGGCGCACCCTGTCCAGAAGCTCTGTGTCGTTGCCGGTCACAGCGCCGCCGTCTCCGAAGCAGCCAAGGTTCTTTGCAGGATAGAAGCTCCAGGTCGATATCTGTCCCAAGCTGCCCGCCGATCGACCTTGCCATCGGGCACCATGGGCCTGGGCCGCGTCCTCGATCAGCCACAACCCGTGGTCCCGGCAGAGCCCGATGATCGCCTCCACTTGAAACGGTCGACCGTAGAGATGTACCCCGATCACCCCTACGGTCCGATCGGTGATGCGCCGGCGCAAGCCCTCGGGGTCGAGATTCAGAGTCGTGGTCTCGACGTCGGCAAAGACCGGAGTCCCTCCTGCTAGGCGTACCGCAGCCGCTGTCGCAATGAATGTGTAGGAAGGAACAATGACCTCGTCTCCAGGCTGGAGATCGAGGGCACGGCACGCCAGCTCCAGAGCATCCGTCCCATTGGCAACTCCGACACAGCCAGCTACCGACAGGTAGTCCGCAAAGGCCTGCTCGAAGGCCTCGACCTCAGCGCCGCCAACGAAGGCGGTACGCTCGGTCAACGACCTCCATCGCTCGTGTACTTCGGTGGCCACCTCGGCCACCGCTATCTGAAGATTGAATACCGGAATCTCGCTCACGGGAGATCCTCCCTCAATGGGTAGCGCGTCCAGGGAGTCGAGTAGACCCCCAGCTCATCGCCCCCCATGGTGATGTTGTCGGGTACCTGGAACATCTGCTCCAGATGGAACGGCGAGTCCTCGGAGGTCATGGTCGGAAACCACCTCGGAAAGACGACCAGGTAGTCCGGTTCGTGCAGTTCGAGAAAGCCGTTGAAATTCAGTTCTCGCACCTCCGGGCTGATGATGCCCGCCAGGTCTACGACCCGGTTCGGCAAGATGTACTTGATCGCGCCGATATCGTTGACCGCCAGAATCGCCTCCGGGCTCACACGCCCATCCAGCCAATGGGCTGCTCTGACATCGCTGTCCTGCACATTCATCACACCCTGTGCATAGCGCCCTGCACCCTGGACGAGACTAGCCAGGGTCGGCAGGATCAGAATCGACAGGAGCACGACGCGAGCGGACAATACTCCGCTCCCGACTCTCACCCTGCCACTGAATCGGCCGAGAATCTGCTGCAGGCCCAGCACTCCGAGCAGATTGAGGATGGGGAAAAGTGGGAATAGATAGCGACCCAGGTTGCCCACCAGCGTCAAACCACCGGCAGGATTCATGATCGAGTAGGCCAACGGCAGGCAGATCAGCCAGAGGGAGGGCAGCAGCCCCCGGTCCTTCTCCGAGCCCAAGCGACCCGCCATAGTCAACACCCCAGCTCCGGCGAACAGCAGCATGAAAGGCTGGACCTTGAAGAAGACACCCATCACCGTATGCAGAAACCGCATCTCGGGCAGCCAACGAGCCATCCCCGGAGTCTTGGCACTGAACGTCGTTGGCAGAAAGGACCCCGATACGCTCCAGTTGAACAGTGCCATCGGCACCAGGACCACCAGAACGCCGAGGAGAACCAGGAGCCATGACCTCGCCCCGGATCGTTGCCACACCAGGTCACCGTCAGCATCTCTCTCGAATCGAAGTAGACGATCCGCCAGCGCGAGCACCATCAATAGAAGAGCTTCCGGCCGCGCCAGGGCCCCGATCGCCATCACGAGAAGTGACAAAGGCGGCCTCTGATCGTCCTGCCGCTCCTCGAGATGAAGCTCGATCGCGAACAGGCTGAGCACGACGAAGAGAGGGATCTCCAGACCAGACAAAGCCGACCAAACCAGCCAGCTCGTCGCGACCGTCAGCATAGACGCCAGCATGGCAAACGCCCTGGGCAATGCCAAAGCGAGCCCCAAGCGGAAAGTCAGCCAACCACCGGCCAGAAAAAGCAGCACTCCCATCAGCTTGACCCAGAAGACCGGATTCCCGGGCAGGAAGTACACCAGAGAGACGATGGCGGTCCACAGCGGCGCCGTCGACCCGGCCACCAGCTGCCCCGGGTTGAACGACAGGCCATCGCCAGCGGCCAGATTCCGAGCGAACTGGAGGTGGATCCAACTGTCGTCGAGAGGAAAGGCCATCTGTCCACTCAACAGGTAGACCTCGACCGCCGTGTAGCCGACGCAGGCCGACAATCCAATGAGAATCAGGATCCAGGCATCCCTGCCACGGGTGCTGACAGCACCTACCGGGCTCTGCGACTGAGTTGATTTCATGGCTGGATCAAACCTGTCCCGGGCTCATCGAGATCAGGCCGTAGGATACAGGAGATCGGGCCGTGCCGAGTGCTAAGATCTCGCCTGCCATGTACCTGTCGAAGAAATTCGAGGCCCTTTCGCCTCGCCAGAAACTCCGTCGCAGGGTTCTGCTTCACGGTTCCATGGTGGTCCTGATCGTCGGCCTGGTCGTCGCGATCACAGTGCTGAAGAAAGCTGCACCGAAAACCATGGATGACTCCTGGGAGGACGTCGACTATGCCTCCCTGCCAGAAGTTCAGCTGTTGCAGGACTACGTCCGAATCGACACCAGCGCCAGTACTGGCAGCGAGATCGCCGGCGCTCTCTTCCTTGCCGACAAGCTCCGCGCGGCCGGAATCGAGCCTCACATCGAGCGTCTGGGTGAGAAGAAGGCCAATCTGTGGGCGATTCTGGAAGGTGAGAATCCCGAGGCTCTGGTGCTGCACAGTCACATCGACGTCTTCGATGTAGAGGATCCCGAAGCATGGGTGCATCCGCCCTACGCAGCGGTGATCGACCGAGCCTGGATCTATGGCCGCGGTGTCTTCGACATGAAGAGCGTCACCATCGCTCAGCTCGAGGCTCTCATCGAGATCAAGAAGTCGGGCCGTCGCCCAGCCAAGTCGATCATCTTTCTCGCCACCGGAAGCGAGGAGATCGGCAGCGAGTTGGGGGCACAGTGGGTCCTCGCTCAGCACCCAGAGCTTGTCGAGAGATTCGGGGTCGTTCTCACAGAAGGCGGTGTCGTCGAAGCAGTGAGCCACGAGGAGGTCAAGTACTGGGGCATCGAGTTTGGCCAAAAGCAGTTCGCCGAAGCCTGGGCGTGCTCCTCGGATCGCCAGCGCCTCGAACAACTGATGGCAGACATCGATGCCCACACCGACGCCAACTTCGAGCTCAGGCTGACAGATGAAGTCTTGAAGTTCCTGTCCTCCTATGCCGCCTCGCGCGACAATGCCGACTTCGAGCGAATTCTGGCGGATACCCGCCAGAGCCTCGATCATCCGGCGGAGTTCTTCAGCCTACCGGCCTATCTGCAAGCCCTCTTCCGGGAGGATGTCGCGACCCAATGGGTCGAAGAAGATCCAGAGGGTGGGTACCGCTTGAGACTGATCGTTCACCTCTTGCCGGGCTCCGACTTCGGCCAGGTTAGAGCTCGACTATTGCCGGACTGGATCACCCACGGTGTCACGATCACTCAGCGGCCGCCGCTCGGCACCGACTCGGGAAGCCCGGTGGATCATCCAGCCTTCGAAACGCTGGCAGAGTTGTTCCAGGAGAGCTATCCCGACACCGGAGTGGGACCCTATTTCCTGGTCTGGTCGGCGACGGATGCCCGCTTCTTCCGACAAGCAGGGATCCCCTCGTACGGATTCTCTCCCTTCCTGATCTTCACCACCGATACCCTGCGCAAGGACACGCTGAACGAACGGCTAGGGCTGACGGGATTCGTCGGCGGAGTGGAGCTCTACAAGGAGGCAGTCCAACGGCTCGCTGGTTGACAATGCCCGGCAACGGGTCTGTCAAATTTTGTCGCTCGCCCCATCCCCTGGGCTGAAAAGCCCTTTCTTCTATTGATTTTTCGTAGCTGGCACGCTTTCTGCTGTAAGTCAGGGTGTACTCAGCGGAATCGTTAACTAAAGAAGAGGAGTGAACAGGTATGATGCGACTCAACAGACGCCGGGGCCAAAAGGGTTTTACCCTGATCGAGCTCCTGATCGTCGTAGCGATCATCGGCATCATCGCGGCGATCTTGATTCCCAACTTGCTCGACGCCTTGCAGAAGGCGAAGCAGAAGCGCACCGTCGGCGACATGCGTGATGTCGGTGCTTCCTGGTTCTCATGGCTGACCGACCAGATCGGTGCCGCTGCGGCTGGTACGACTGGTGAGTGGAGTCAAGGCGACCTAACGGAGATGACGGGCGGGGGTGACGCGCTGCTAAGCATGCTCTACGTCAGCTCTACCATGTTCTATATCCAGGAAGTCCCGAACAGGGATGGCTGGGGTAACAACTACGAATACTACTACTCCGGCAACCCGCTGACCGCGCAGGTCATGGGCATCTTCAGCCCAGGCCGCACAGACGGCAACCTCCAGGGCACCTACAATATGGGCCCGTTCCTGGCTACCGACTATGACCAGGACATCGTGTGGTCCGACGGCTTCTTCGTGCGCTATCCTGCCGGCGCGAGAATCGACTAATCGACCTGAATCAACCATAGGTCCAAAAAGGGGGCACCGCGAGTCGCGGCGCCCCCTTTTCTTTGTGGATTTGTTTGCACATTACTGGCAGCATCGCCTGCTACACTCGGCACCAACCGTGCGAGCTTCGGTACCGGCCCTCCTCTTCCTTCTGATTCTCACTCCTGCTCTCGTCCGAGGCGCAGGAAGCGATTCCGACTTGGCGCTCGAATGGCTCCAGAACTACTTGCGAATCGACTCTTCGACACCGGCCGGAGCGGAAGAAGCGGCTGCCTACCTCCGCGACGTACTGCATCACCACGGAATCGCGACTCGATGGCTCGTGTCGCCCGAGGGCAGACCTAGCCTTTATGCGCATCTCGAGCCCGCTGCAGGGGCCAAGGAAACCGTCGTTCTGCTCCACCACGCGGATGTCGTGCCGGCCGGCTCGGGGTGGACCCAGCGTCCCTATGGTGGAGAGATCATGGGTGGCACGCTCTTTGGCAGGGGAGCCGTCGACGACAAGAGCCTGGGCATCGCCCACCTCTGGTCCTTCATCGAAGCGAGCAAGCAGATTTCGCGGCTGACAAGAGGGCTTGCCTTTCTCGCCGTCACCGACGAGGAAACCGGGGGAGAGCAAGGCTCCGGGTGGCTAGTCGAAAGTCATCCAGAGCTCTTTCGAGATGTCGTCGCCGTCTTGGGAGAAGGCGGCATGAACCGCGTCCGACAAGGCCGGGTCGTCTGGTGGGGCATCGAAGTGGCCCAAAAGAGGCCGCTCTGGCTGCGAGCCACGGCAGCCGGCAGGCCCGGCCATGGCTCGACCCTCAATCTACACACCGCACCCCATCGACTCATTCGGGGATTGAATCGCCTCCTGGACCGGCCGCTCGACTTCCGCGTCACGCCCGAGGCCAGACGCTATCTCGAAGCTGTGGCACCCATGGAGCCACGGGGATTCCAGGAGGTCGTGGCGAACATGAATGAGATCTTCAGCCATCCGGAGCCGTCGACCCGGCTGATGCCGGGTATGCCGAACTACTTTCTGGACAGCATCCAGATCAATGGTCTGGAGGCGGGAGAGCGTCTCAATGCGGCGCCGGACCAAGCCAGTGCCCTGATCGATATTCGCCTACTTCCCGACATCGACGAGAAGGCCTTCCTGACCGAAATCCGTCAACTCGTTGGCAGCGATGTCGAGCTCGAGGTCCTGTTGTCGGCGCCTCCCAGCGCCCCGTCGCCGACGGATACTCCGTTCTTTCATTGCCTGCAGGAGATTCTCGAGCAGCGAGCACCGGTGGCCCCAGCTTTCATCCCAGGGATCACCGATGCGCGTTACTTTCGACAGCGGGAGATCCCGGCCTACGGATTCTCGCCCTTCATGCTCGACAGTGGCAGCCTGCGAGGAATCCACGGCCCGGACGAGCAGATCTCCGTCGAGGCCTTTCAGGCTGGTGTGAGCGTGCTCGATCGGGTCATCACCGGCTGCGTGATGGAGTGAGGCATGGTGGCCCAATCCCCTCTCTTGTTGCTCTATGCCGCCCTCTTGGGGTTGATTGTCGGCAGCTATCTGAACGTTCTGGTTCACCGCCTGCCGTCCGGCAAATCCACGGTCTGGCCTCGGTCGCGCTGTCCATTCTGCGATGGCGCCATCAAGGCCAGGGACAACATTCCCGTCTTGAGCTTTCTCCTGCTGAAGGGCCGCTGTCGCCATTGTCGAGCTCCCATATCCTGGCGTTACCCTTTCATCGAAGGCCTCATGGCGGCCGCCTTTGTGGCTTGCGTTCTTCGGTTCGGGCTCACAGCCGAGGCGTTGATCGCCATTGTCTTCACCGCACTGATGGTGTTGCTGGCGGCGATCGACCTGGAGCATTTCCTCCTCCCTGACCGCGTCACGCTGCCAGGCCTCATGCTCGGTCTGGCTCTGCGGGCCTGGCATCCCTACACCTCGTTCATGGATGCACTCGTCGGTGCCGTGATCGGCGCTGGTCTGCTCATCCTGCTGATCAATTTCTGGTTCTGGCTGCGCAACGAAGAGGGCATGGGCCTGGGCGACGTCAACATGCTGGCCCTGATCGGAGCCTTCCTCGGCTGGCAGGGAGTCCTGACAACGTTGTTCGTTGCCTCTTTGACCGGCGCCTTGACAGGCATCGCTCTGCTGCTGACCGGTCGGGTTGGACTCCGTTCGAGGCTACCGTTCGGTGTCTTTCTGGCCCTGGGCGGCCTCGTCTCGCTCTTCTGCCGCGACTTCCTGGCTCTCTACTTCAACGGTCTCCCATGATGCCATCACGCTGGTTTCAGTTGGGCCTCAGGCGGGAGGTCGCCGTTCTGCTGCCGGCGATACTCTTCCTTCTCGTATTGCTCTCCGGTTTTGCCGTTCTGAGCTATCGGAGTGGAGTCCAGCTTCTGATCGAGGAACGGCAGATCGAAGCATCGACTCTGGCGCGCCAGCTGGCTTCGACTCTTGCTACGGGCCCACTGCCTACTCAAGCCACTCTCCATCGCCGCGCTCCAAGGGCTCAGAGCATCGCCATCATCGACCACCAGGGAAACCCATTGGTGTCCTATGGTGACTTCGGAACCGGACCCCAGCTATCCCAGACATCGGCCATCGGACCCAACGCCCAGGTGGGACCTGTAGTCGTCGCCTTCACTCCTCTGGAAGGAACCGAGAGCGCCCGAGTCCTACGGATCGATCTGCCCGCCAATCAGTTGGACCGTCAACGGCGGACCGCACAACGATTGCTCTGGGTCGTGCTACCAGTAGACGTGGCGTTGATGGGATTGGTGCTGCTCTTTCTACCGAATTTGATTCGACCCTTCGACACCCTTCTGCGGCAGGCCCGTACCCTGGGAGGAGAACCGGGTGACGAGGACGAGGTGACCTTCCTCATCACCACCGTCGAGAAGGCCATGGCGTCGCTTCGCGAGCCCGATCACGAGGCTACCGAGGACGACATAGCGGTACTCCAGCGGACTCTTGCACCCAGTTTGGAAAGCGGCTTTCTGCTGCTCGACAAGGGCGGCCTCGTGCTGGCACTCAATCCAGTAGGGTCAGAGCTGCTGGAGATCGACCCACCTCCCGAGCCAGTTGCCGCGACGGACTATCTGGCCCACCACGCCTCATTCTGCGATGCCTTGGCCAAGGCGGTCGACCAGGCGACCGGATTGCCGCGACAGGAGGTCGTCATCGAGACCTCGCAAGGCAGCCGACTGCTCGGCCTGACCGTCCACGCCTTGCGTCGGGACGACGGGGCGGTACGCGGCCATCTGGTTCTGTTCGTCGACCTGACAGAAACACAGCGGCTGGCTGATCAGGAACAGCTGGCGACGAGTCTGGCGCAACTCGGCGAGCTGGCGGCCGGATTCGCGCACGAGCTTCGCAACAGCCTGGCGACATTGCGCGGCTACCTGACGCTGATCGAGCGGAGACCCGAGAAGGAGTCGATCACGGACTTCCTGAGCGAGATTCGCAGAGAGAGCGACCACCTGCAGCGAGTCCTGGAGGACTTTCTGGCCTTCGCCCGACCGGAAACAACGCGCATCGAAGCGGTGAATCTGGTCGAGGTCGTCCGCCGAGCAGCCGCCGACCCTGCCCTCGAAGGGTCAGCCGTCGAGATCGAGATCGCCAGATCGACTCCCCTGATTCTCCAGGGAGATTCTCAGCTTCTGGAGCGAGCCGTCAGAAACCTCTTGCACAACGCCACCCAGGCTCAGTCGGGGATCGGTGTCGTAGAGCCCATTCAAGCGCGATTGCAGAGCGGCCAGCGACAGGTCGACCTCGTCATCGAAGACCGGGGCCCTGGGCTTCCCAGCAACGTCCGTGAGCGATTGTTTCAGCCCTTCGTTACGGGCCGTCCGGACGGCGTCGGTTTAGGGCTCTCTTTGACCCACCGTATCGTGACCCTGCACGGCGGAACCGTCGAGCTCGAGGCCCGTTCGGGTGGCGGCACCAAAGTCACTCTCTCCTTCCCTGTTGACGTTTTTGGGTAGATAGGTAACAGAATCAAGAGAAGGCGCGACACCGCCCAGAACCCACGGAAAACGACTCAAACTGTTGCCATAAAAGTGCTTATCCCTCTCACGCCAGAGCTCTGGACATCTGGCACTGCCCTTGCTTTGAACGTACCCGTCCGGAAAAGGAGCTTGCATATGCATCGGAGCAGCAGACAACGTCCGCGGTCTGGATTCACCCTGATCGAGATGATCGTCATCGTCGCCGTCATCGGCATCATGGCGACGATCGGCATTCCCAATCTGATTCGCGTCATTCACCGTGCCAAGTTGGAAGGTATCGCACGCGAAACCTCCGTTTTGATGCAGCGGGCGAGGTCCGAAGCGGTCCGACAGAACGTCCCCACCGTGGTGCGCTTCGATCTGGCCAGGAACGAAGTCGTCGCGTTCGCCGACGTGGACGGCGTGGCTGTCGCCACTCCACCCGACATGTTCTACAACCCGGTGGCGGGAGAGCCCCATCGAGCCACGGACTACGAGCTCGGTCGGTACGGGTTGCCGGAGAACGTCCTATTCCAGGCCCCTCCCGCTGACCCCGATGGTCCGATCAGGCTCTTCACGGACAACGGAACGGAGCCCATCGCCATCTTCGACCCCAACGGCTCGATCCGAGATATCGGCGCCGTTCGCTATAGCGACCGACGAGGGAATTTTCTCGAGATCCGCGTCCAGCCGGCAGCTACGGCCCGGGTCCAGATGCGGAAGTGGGACCCGGACCTGGGCGACTGGCAGACTCGAAACCAGAATGACAAGCCTTGGGTATGGCTCTAGCAGGAATTGGAGGATTCGAATGTTGATGTCGAGATGCACTAACCACCCAATTGCGGCGCCAGGAAGGCGGCGCGGCCCGTCGCGCTCCGCCGGCAAGGGCTTCACGCTGCTCGAGCTTCTGGTGGCCGCCGGCCTGCTTCTGGTCGTGCTGGTCGGACTCCTGCCGTTGTTCATGCGCTCCATCATGGAGAACGTCGAGGGACGGGAGTCGACCCAGGTGAGCAACCATGGGCGTTCCGAGCTCGAGATCTTCAAGCAGGTGCGATTCAACAACCCGGAGCTCGATATCACTGCCGGAACCGAGACAGTCGTTCAACAGTATTGGACCCGGCCCGACCCCGACTATGTCGGCGACGAGAAATGGTTGGACACGGTTCCCGTCGGTGAGCTCGGACTTTGGGACCGAACCACGACGATCCGTCAGTTCGGAATCAACGGAGTCATCGACAACGACCTGGACGGCATCATCGACCAGATCATCGGTCTCGAGGATGCCGATTACGACGGCTATCTCGACAATCCCCTGGCCGGCGGCAGTCTGCCTGGGGCCATCCATCTCAAGGAAGTCGACGTCCAGATCGAGAGCCAGGCTGAGCGCGCCATCGCCGGCGAGCCGGTTGATATCCGTCTGCGCGGCCTGAAGGCCTTCTAGAGGGAGCGATCGAATATGAGGCACTCACCACATCGCCCAACGTCATCGAGTCGCGCCAGCGGCTACAGCCTGATCGAGCTGATCGTCAGTCTCGGCATCACGATCATCGTGCTGCTGGGCCTCTACCAGATCTTCGAGAAGAACACCGAAGTGGCGCGGATCCAGACGCAGGTTTCAGACATGCAGCAGTCTTTGCGCGTCGCTCAGAACGAGATGGTCCGTTTCATTCGGATGTCCGGCCGCGGCGGTCTGCAGGACGTTCTGAACAATGCGGGGGTCCGCTTGCTGCCGGCTTTGTCGATCCAGGACAACGTCCCGGCCGACACCTATGCGGTACCCGGTCAACCGGAGTCCAAGGTCGTCGAGGGAACCGACGTTCTGAGCATCCGAGGGGTCTTCACCACGCCCATCTATCAAGTCAACAACGCCGATCCGATCTCGTTCCAGCTTTACGACTCGGCCGGGGGCCTCACCACCGATCCGCAGTCGGCGACGCGTGGCAAGATCGTGGTGCGCAATCCCAGTCCTACGGGAATCCCTCAAAACCTCCAACCTCTCGAGGACGCCATCGGCAATAGCAGTCTAGAGGCCCTTGTTCTAGTCAGCCCCGTTGACGAGAGCATTTACGCAGTCGTCGAGTTAATGGCCAGCAGCAACGTGGACATACCGGGGACCCAGGTCACCATCGACTTCACGATCAACAGCGGCGCCCACACGGCCGAGTACGGGGAGCTCTACCTTTCCGGGAATCTTGGCTCCCCGGTACTGCCGAGCGCACTCTCTTCTGTCGCAACGGTCGGCATGCTCGAGGAGTACCGCATTTATGTGCGGGACCCCGATCCCGACCCCGTTCCATCCCTCGCCGTCGCCCGCGTCTATCCCAACACAGACGCGGTCAATAACGCTCTCGACCCCAACGCCGCTGCGGTGGACATCGCCGATGGGATCTCGGAGCTCCAGGTAGCTCTGGGCTTCGATAGTGACGTCGGTCCGCCGCAGACCGATATCAACGGCGACGGCGAGATCGACATCGTCATCACCGAAACAGAGAACGGCGAAGACGACGACTGGCTGTTCAACGCCCCAGGTGATGACCCGAACGATTCTCCCTGGGTGCCGCCCTGGGACGACACGATTCCCGGCGCTCCGCGGGCTCCCCGCCTCTACTACGTGCGGATCAACACTGTCGCCCAGATCCAGACGATCGACCGGCACTACGCGGCGCCCCAGGTTCAGAGACTCGAGAACTCGCCGCTCGCCACCATCAACGACGACGACGAGCGCCGGTTCCGTCGACATTTGCTCCAGACCACCATCGACTTGAGGAATCTGTAATGCGATCAAGCCAAAGAACCCTGCGACGCGAAACGGGAAGCGTCTATGTTCTCGCACTCCTGGTGCTGTTGATTCTGACGATCGTCGGTCTCGCCCTGTCTCTGGTCACTCAGACCGAGCTCCAGATCGGAGCCAACGAGAGGATGACTCAGGCGGCTTTCTATGCCACCAATTCAGGCATCGACATGGCGACGGCAAAGGCACTCGTACTGCCAGACCACCGCTCATTTCAGATCGATGTAGCAGAGCCTGACAGCCGCGCTGGCGTCCACCTGGGCCATCGGCTAGAGGTCTCACCGTTCCTGCCGATTCTCGATTCGCCGTGCAATCTCTGTCAGATCAATGAAGACGTGCCGTTCTTCAAGATCAACCATGCGGTGGCCTCGACCGCCACCCGCATCGCCTGGATGGGGCCAGCCGGAACGGCTCCACCAGCCAACCCGACCCCCCTGGCTCAGAAACGCCTCAGTGTTCTGGTGTCCTTCCAACCCTGGACCTCCTCGATCACTGCCAAGGTAGACGCACTTACCGACCCCAATCGCGGGGGGCTCGATTTCGCTTTCTGAGCGACTCGGCTACAGCCTTCAAGAAAGGTAGCTACTCATGACAACCACACCTCTCAATACGAATCGCTGGCTGGCGCTGGGTCTCCTGGCAATCCTGTCGTTTGCCGCCACGGCATCCCTCGATGCTGACGATCGCGACCTGGTCCGCGAGGCCGGACGCGAACCCTACCTCCACATCATCTTCGACGTCTCTGGCTCCATGAACTGGACGCCGCCAATCGAAGACTTGGGATTGGCGAGGGACTCGTTCGCCCCAGCCTATGGTGACGACCCCACCTCCAAGTTCTACCAGGCCAAATCAGCTCTCTATCGAGTGCTTACCGACGCCGAGCTGGAAGGGGCCGTGAATTGGGGTTTCAGCACCTACAACCAGGACCGGGTGCGGGTCTACCGCAAGCACTGGCTGTATCAGGCCACCGAAATGCCTCCCTGGGGCGGTGCCCTTCCCTACCCGGCACCGGGTCAGGCCAAGCTCTTTGGCGACCACTGCATGGACGACAGGGACGGTGACGTTACCTGCGACCTGGACGCCTCCGCCGGCGAGATCAATGGGGATCAGCTCGGCACCTGCGGCTCTCCCCAGCGCCTGGACACAAGCCTCGAGGATGCCGGCGAGTTGCTGACTTTCCCAGTACTCGGGGATACCGGCACCACGACCACCTACGAGTGGGTGTCCTACGAAGGCCGTCGCTTCCGGATCACCTGGGAGCAGGTGGAAAGTGGCTTGATAGGCGACCAGAATCTCACGGCCAAGCTGAAGTTCCGCGAGGCCAGAAATGACTGTCAGGTCTGGCTGGGAGGTGAACAGGAAGCCGTAGTGGAGTTCGGCCCCTACTACGACCAGGACTACAGCAACCCACCGCGCGATCTGCAGGGAGCCAACGAAGCCCTCATCTGGCAGATCGAGGGCCAAACCAACCAGAATGGCGATCCGGCCGGCTTCTGGAACTACGTCAACGACACCTATAACAGCAGCGGTTGGTGCAACGGGTGGGACCCCAACACGGACTCGGGCACCGACGTCGATGCTGGCATCAATCTCAAGATCCCCACAGTAGCGGACCCGGATGGACGAGGTGCAGTCTTCAGTCGTGGTGACATTATCCCGCTCGACTGGCAGGATCCGGTGATATGGGGCGCAGGTAACACCAACAAAGACGCAATCTTGCGACGCCTGGCCCCCGATTGGGATCCCGACGATCCCAACTACATACCCGAGCTGCGCTCGGCGCCGTATTTCGAGGATCACCCCGACTACCTGACCGGCACCAACCACAAGCTCTCCTTGAAGCCGGAGTACGTAAACACACCGCCCATGATCCCCTTTGGCTCAACGCCAATCGGTGCCTCCATGGACGACTTCATCGACTGGTACGACAAGTGGAAGCTGGTCGCCGACACTCCGGATGGTGATCCCACCTTCGGCTGCCGAACCGTCAATCTCCTGATTCTCACAGACGGTGACGAAACCTGCGGTGGCGCACCCTGCACCGCCGCGACCCAGCTCTATGACGGCCGCAATGTGCGCACCTTCGTAGTGGGCTTCGGGCTGGCGGCTGTTGCAGGCAACACACTGGACTGCATTGCCAAGAACGGCGGCACCGACGCCATCGACTTCGACGGGGACGGTGTCATCGACATGACCGGGCCGATCTACCCTGGCAACGAGGACGAGCTCGTCGATGCTCTCAAGCAGATCATCGTCGCGATTCAACCGCGGCCTCGCTCCTTCGCGGCAGCCGCCGTGCCGCAGGCCTCGGCAAACACCCCGGACAAGACCTATCTGACCAGTTTCATTCCGCTTCTCGAGGAGCCGGTATGGCCGGGGCGTCTCGACGCCTACCTGCGACCGGTACCGACCTACGAGATCACCGTCGACATGCCGGATGGCACGACCGAAACACGCTTCGTGCCGGACAACAGGCCTTCGGCGAGCTGCGGTCCCGATTCCCAGGATCCGGACGAGGAGAGCCAGTGCCACTTGTGGAACGCGGCAGAAGAGCTACTTGCTCAGGCGCCAACGGACGCCCAGGTCCTCTTGGGTGACTACAACCTGGGGTTGAGTGAAGATCAGCGACGGGTGTACTACCCGCAGTTCGATGACATCGCTCCTCGCTCGGCGCGCCCGGCTCCCACAGTGCCAGTAATCCCTGTCGGGGTTCCATGGACCCGCAGTTATTACCAGCGCCCGAGCGACGACGCAGGCTGGCTCGATCTACTGGCGGCCTACGGTATCTGCGACGCACTCGACACGGCATGTGGGTTGGATCCCGTCAATCGAGATGAGGCGATCGCAACGCTGGATTTCTTCCACGCTGTCAAGGTCGCCCAACACCCGGCAGACGGAAGCGACATCCGCTTCGCGTTGGGAGACATCTTCCACTCCGACCCTGTCGTGCTGGGCAATCCGGATAATTTCCGGTACTGGACGGCCGACGTGGGCGGCAGCGGCACGCTGCCCTTGGAAGACCCTTGCGGGACATCACCGAACGGCTATCGCTGCTACTTCAACCAACAGCAACTGCGCCGCAAGATGGTTCTGCTGGGCTCCAACTCGGGTCAGTTGCATGCGTTCGATGCCGGAATCTGGCGCGGACTCAACGGCAACGGTTGTGAGAACAGCACGATTCCTGGACAGCAGATCCTTCAGGGCGACTTCGACGGTGGTACCGGGGCGGAGCTCTTTTCGTATGTGCCCCGCATCTCCCTGCCGAGTCAGAACGACCTTCGGGTCCTGGGGAACCACGATTTCACCATCGATGGCAGGGTGTCCCACGCCGACATCTTCATCGACCCGCTGCACGACGGAATTCCAAGCGAGAGCGATCGAGAGTGGAGATCCGTTTTCATGGGCGGTATGCGAGAAGGAGGCAAGGGCTACTTCGCCGTCGACTACACGCAACCGGACACGCTGGATACCTGCAACGGCACGCCGGTGATTCCAGAGCCGGAGCCGGGTTCTCGAAACTGGGTGCCCTCGTGCCTGGATGGTGGCGTCGGCTGTGGCACCTTGCCTTTCGCGACGACACTCTGGGAGTTCGAGGACAACACCGACTGCGGCATCTCACTACTGGATGGTCAGTGTGATGACGACGCCAATGGCATTGCCGACCTTGGCGACTCCTGGAGCGCGCCAGTCATGGGGCGGATTCTCGTCACCGTGGACGGTGGCGCTACGCTCGAAGATCGTCACGTTGCAATCTTCGGTGGAGGCATGGACCCGCTGCGCAAGGGGATGGCCGACGCGGAAGGCAACCACCTCTACATGATCGACATGGAGACTGGACGCAAGATCTACAAGCGCCCCGTCGAAGGGTCGATTCCCATGGAGGTGGCCGCGGTAGACACTGACCAGAACGGCTATTTCGACACCATCTACGCCGGCACGACTGTCGGAATCATGTACAAGGTCGACATCTCCATGCCGCAGGCACTCGAGGACGACGGCCTTGGACCCCGCATCATAGCCGAGGAGTGGGATCCCTTCCCCGTCTTCGTGGATCCGGGCATGCCGTTCTACTATCCACCGTCTGTCATCTTCGTACCCGACCTGGGCAAGTACTCGATCGGTTGGGGTGGTGGCGATCGTGAGGACCTTTGGGAAGTCACGCAGCGGGCGGGTCGCATCTACATGTTGCTGGATAGAGACTTCAGCCGCGAGGACTACTTCAACGGCGACTTGCCTCTGACGATACTCGACATCCAGAGGATCGATCCTGACGCGCCTTGCGCCGATATCGACTATCTGAGGCAGCCTCCGTGGGGCTGGTATATCGAGCTCGAGGAGGAAGAGCGGACGCTCAATCGCGCCTTCTCATTGGCCGGTGTCACCGTCATCTCTACCTATCAGCCGGAACAGAGCATCGGCCAGGGTGGCGGAGTCTGCGTCCGTAGCGGTGACAGCCGCACCTTCGTGGTGAATACCACGAGCGCCTGCGGACTTCTCCCCTCGGACGATCCGAACAACCTGGATCGGTACTTCGTCATCGAGGGCGGCTTCCTGTCCTCACCTTTCGTCGAGACCGGGCAGACCAAGAACCCGGGTGGCAGTGGCGACGAAGGCCCGACGGCCGATGACATCCCGGACGATCTGGTATCGGTCATGGGTGAGATCCGCAAGCTCTTCCCCGACGATTGCCGGTTCGCCAACTACACCATCAACATCAAGGCGGTGCGGGATGACACCGGAATCCAGTTCCTGGCGGCGATCCCGATCTGCACCGTAGAAACCAACTGGAGGGACTTTTGATGCACGGACCCAGTTCAAACCCTGCAGCAGGAGTCCTCTGCCTGATTCTCCTGACGGCCTCGCTGCTGAGCTTCGGCTCAGCAGCGAGCGCCGATTGGCTGGTGACCAACGATGGTGCAGCCGTCGAGACCCGGGGAGCCTGGGAAGTCAGAGGAGAGATGGTGGTCTTCACCAGCCCGAGTGGGGTCTTCTCGTCACTTCCTCTGTCCGAGGTGAACCTTTCGGCCAGCGAGGCTCATACCCAGGAGATCGTCAACGCAGCAGCCAATGCCTCAGAGACTGAGGAACCGGTCAAGCGCCAGGCAGTCATGGTTCTCACAGATGCCGACGTGCGCCATGTCGATGTGGAGACTCCTCGCGGGGAGTCCGCGGAGGAATCAGCGGCAGCAGTTCCGGCGACCTCCGGCGAGACGGGCTCCAGTCTCGCGGTGACTGCATGGGAAGAGGACTACAACGTCGAGGAGAACACGGTGGAAGTCAGAGGTTCCCTGCGTAACTCGGGGCGCAACCCAGCGACCAGCATCAACCTCAGTGTTCTGCTCTACAGTGACTCCGGAACTCTGCTCGGCAAGAAGGAAGCTCGCCTGGTGAAGGCTGCGTTGAGTCCCGGCGAGAGCACTGGCTTCGTCGCCTCGTTCACCAGTGGCATGACCTTCTCCGACGCTCAGTTCGACATCCAGAGTCGGGGGTTTCAGACCCGAGTAGTGACGCCCGAAATTGGAGACGAGGATCTAGAACCGGAAGGTAGATAGGTGGCCAAGGCGATCTGGCTCACCTGGATCCGACCGGATCGGATCCAGACGCGACAGCCCCGACAGCAGTCGTGACGCGGAAGCGACGCAGCTCGCTCCAGGGGCTCTGTATGCCGCTGGCATCGACTGCTGCCACTCGCCAGACGAAGGTGCCTTCGCCCTGTAGACCAACCTTCGCGGCGGTCTCTCGGCGGTTCTTCACGTCGATGACATTGCGCACAAAGAAGCGGCTTGGAGCGACCTGAAGAGCGTAGCTCTCGGCTCCCGCAACGGGAGCCCAGGTCAATACCAGCTCTGTGCCAGCGTTCAAGAAGATCTCGTAGTCATCATCCGGAGCCATGAGGACGGGGGACATGGGTAAAGTCTCAGCCTTCGACAGGGTCCCCTCGGACTGAACGACCTGCTCGAGAGCCGCCACCTCGCGACTGGTTCCATCGGCTGTCGCCACGACCATGCTGCCTTCGTAGGTCGCAAAACGGCCGACGTCCTCTTCTTCGTTGTAGCTGATTAGCGCCGAGGTCTCTTCCCGTACCCGGGCCTCTGCGCCAGGCGTCGACACACGGCTGCCGGCCTGCCCGGTGCCGAGATTGACCCACCCGAACTCCAGGTTGATGGCTTGTTGCCGCGCCACGCCCGGGGCGGGCCGAGCTCGCCCAACCAGGATCACCGTATCGGGTCGCACCGTGTAGAGGGTCCCATCGACCGTCATCACCTCGGCCGAGCCACCAGCGGAGGTCTTGACGTAGTCGCCGGCGTTCAGCGACACACGACTTCGCGCCTTCTGCCAAGAACCTCTCTCCCCGCGTCGAAACTCGACTTCCCCCTCCACAGCTACGAACATTGCCTCGCCCTCGGGTCCACGCAGGCGCAAGGCGGAGAGAATCGAGGACAACAGGGTTCGACTTCGCTCGCCGTTTCGGTAGGCCTCTTTGAGCTCGCCTCCCGCCCGACTGGCCTTCGCCTCCTCGAGGTGCTCGATGGCCTGGTCGTACTCCTCACGGTAGCTGTCGACGCCACCCGCTTCTCTCACCGTTTGCAGGAGATCCTGTGCTTCCTGGATCACGGCCGCTACTTCGCGCTCCAAGACCATGCCTTCGACGAACCGGTACCCCAGATACCCTGCCACTACCAGTACGACGACAATGACAGCGAACCCCCATCCCCGGATGGCCTCCCCGGAGATCGTGTACCAATCGTAGCTCTTGGGTCGTTTCTTTTCTTCGGTCACCGAAAAGCAGCCTCACTTCGACCGCGTGTCAGGGTTTCAGCAATATAGCAGAGGTCCTCAATCTCGGCTGCGATACTCGGGATAGCCCGCCAGGTCGTGCTCCTTGATCCGCCGCAGGAGCGTGCGATAGCTCATCCCCAGATACTCGGCCGCCCGGTGTTTGTCACCGGCGCTCTGATCGAGAGCGTCACAGATACGTTGGCGCTCGCTTCGACCGCTCTCGGCCGCCAGCAGGGCCTTCAGTTCCGCAGCTTCGAGGCGGGGCCCTTCGCCGACGATCATCGCTCTCTCGAGGACGTTGGCCAGCTGGCGAACATTGCCCGGCCACTCGTGGTGCTGCAGCAGGCCGGCAGCCTCACCGGTCAATGCCCGCGGCACGACACCCTGCCTGACCGCGATGGCCTCGACCAGATGCTGCGCCAGCAACGGAATATCGCTGGCGCGATCTCTCAAGGGAGGCAGCTCGATGGGAAAGACCTCGAGACGGTAGTAGAGATCGTCTCTGAAGCCTCCTGCCTCGACCATGGAACGGAGATCTCGATTCGTGGCTGCCACGAGCCGAACGTCGGCTTTGAGCGATCGCGAGCTTCCAACTCGTTCGAAAGTCCTCTCTTCCAGCACGCGCAAGACCTTGCTCTGGGTTCTCAGGGGTAGCTCGCCGATCTCGTCCAGTAGCAAGGTACCGCCATGAGCGGACTCGAAACGACCAACCTGTCGCCGATGGGCACCGGTAAAGGCCCCCTTTTCATGGCCGAACAGCTCGTTCTCGAGGAGTGTGTCGGGAATGGCGGCGCAGTTGACGCCAACAAACGGGCCCTCCTTGCGCTCTGAGAGGCCATGGAGGGCGCGAGCGAAGAGCTCCTTCCCGGTGCCGCTTTCGCCCGTGAGCAGAACTGTGCTGTTGGTTTTGGCCACCCGGTCCAGGAGCCGCAAAGCCGCGCGCACGGTTGGATGCCGGCCGATGATGGTTGGACCACCGGGCAGCTTGAAGACCGCACTCTCCTCATCCTCACCGAGCATCGACTCGACCAGCTGGAACAGATCCTCGATCTCGACCGGTTTCTCCAAGAAGTCTGCCGCACCGAGCTTCATCGCCTCGACAGCGGTGCCAACGGTACCAAAGGCCGTGAGAACCACGACAGGGAGTTGGGGATGCGCCTCTCGAGAAGTTCTCAGCACCTCGATCCCAGACATCCCCGGAAGCTTGAGGTCGGTCAAGACGAGGTCGAAGGACCCTGCCGCCAGTTTGCTCGTTGCCTGCTCACCATCGGCACAGACGGTCACCTCGTAACCTTCTTGCTGCAAGGCTCGCTCGAGCATGCGGCGGAGTGATTCCCGATCTTCCACCACCAGAATGTGGGCCGCAGGCATACTCCGATTGTACCCTTCGAGCCAGACCCGAATGTATGAGGTATTTGACGCTTGCTTCAGCCGGCGAGTGCTGCCTTGACTGCGTTCTCCAATAGAGAGTCATCCTCTGGATCGACAGTTCGGAGGTCGAGGATCAGGCGGCCCTCTCGGATGTAGCCGACGACCGGGGGATCTCCGTGGCGCAATCGGTACAGAAGGTCCGAGTCTCCTGGCAGGGCGAGCGCTTCTCCTGCAATCGGCCTCTCGGGGGCGGCACCACCTCCCACAAAGGCCTCGGCCCCAACGATCTCCGACCCCAGCCTCTGGGCCATACCCTCCAGGCGGCTCCTATGCACCGCCCTGTCTACCCATAGTCGATCCAGGGGCAAGGGGCTCTCCGCAAGGTGACAGCGCAGCACCGCTTCCAGTGAAGCGTAGGCGGCTCGATCCGGTCTCAGGGCCCGATACAGGGGATAACGATGACAGCGCTGGATGATCTCCTTGCTACCGACCAGCAGACCGGCTTGCGGTCCACCGAGCAGCTTGTCACCGCTACTGCAGACGACATCCGCGCCCATGCTGATGAGCTCGCGGACACTTTCATGGCCCTGAAACTGGGGTGCCGGGTGTGGTCGAAGCAGTCCGCTCCCCTCATCGACGGCCAGCGGAAGCCCACGCCGACGGGCCAGATCCACCAGATCCCCGACACCAGTGCTGGCTACGAAACCCGAGATTCGGTAGTTGCTGGGGTGCACCTTGAGGAGCAGGGCCGTTTCGGGCCCAATGGCCTGCTCATAGTCGTCGATTCGGGTACGGTTTGTGGTACCCACTTCCACCAGCCGAGATCCGGCAGCCCGCAAGATATCGGGGACCCGGAAAGAGCCACCAATCTCGACCAGCTCGCCGCGTGAAACCACCACGTCTCGGTCCGCCGCCAAGGTGGCCAGAACCAGTACCAGGGCGCCGGCGTTGTTGTTCGCCACCAGCGCCGACTCCGCCCCTGTCAGGGTCGTCAAGAGAAGCTCGGCACCTCGGTTTCTCTCACTCCTGCGTCCAGACTCCAGGTCGAACTCGAGGTCGCAGTAGGCATTGAGAAGAGGCGGCAACCGGTCAGCGACAGCGCGCGGCAGCGGAGCCCGCCCGAGATTCGTGTGCAGTAGGATCCCTGTCGCATTGAGCACTCGGCTCAACTTCGATCCGACACCATCGTTCAGGACGGTCTCGACACTCTGAATCAGCTGATCGACGACAACCTCCAGCTCTCGTTCACTGGTCGACGCCTCGTCTGCCAGCTGACGACGGAGGGCGTCGAGCTCGTGCCTGACCTGTTGGCGCACCAACTCTCTCCCGTATAATGCAGCCAGAGACTCGATTCTGGGGTCTGCCAGCAGGCGGTCCACTGCTGGGAGTTGTCGGCGTATATCTGTAGATTCCGTCACGATTTCACGTCCACCCTGATTCTAGCCCGGAATTCCATGGTCGAACCCGCAGCTCCCACCGAGCAGGACGAAGCCCTACAGCGACTCGATCGCGACCTGAAGCGCTTCAAGATCGACTTCGAGCGCTTCTTCAGCGGCAATCTCGCCACTCCCCCAGACCAGCTGCGCCAGAACATCCAGAAGCAGATCCAGTACCTCCGAATGGAGCGCCTCAGGAGCGTCGCGCAGCGGTTCCAGCTCAACACCCTGGAAGCCCGGTTCAACACGCTTTGGGTGCAGTTCAATCGTCGCCTTCGCGAACAGGAGGAAGGTGGGACCACCCGCGAAGCTCCCGTCCCGGCGGAGAAGAAGATCGATACCAGCCGAGGTATCGTGATCGAGAGGTCACCGGACAGGGACGCCGTGCAGGCGTTGTATGACGACCTCTATGGAGGCTCGGGCCGGGGCAAGAAGACCGACTTCGATAGCTTTCAGGCCTATCTCGTGAAGCAGACGGCCAAGATCCGGAGCAAGACTGGCTGCAACCAGGTTCGATTTCGAATCACCTCTGACGACGGTGAAGTGAAACTCAAAGCCAAGCCAGAGTAGAGCTCTCCTCTCCGGGGCGCGCCTTTCGTACCGCACACCAGGTCCCACTCAATCGGGGTTGCGCCGCAACTCCAGCCCGGTCACCAGGGTGGTGGGTGAACCGATCATTCCAGACCAGGGCTCGAACTCGATGTCCCGGGCTACGCCTTGAATGCCGCGCAGCCAGGCGCTGATGCTGCCTGTGAGCCAGGCTCCCGCGAGGGGCACCGCTGCATGACCCTGCCGCAAGGCAAATCCACAAACCGGCAATCGAAAACTGTCCCTTTCGAGGTCGAAACGCCCACTTCCCTGAGTGTCGATCAGGTAGTAGCCGCGAGTCACCGCAGTCAACAGTGAAGCCACTTTGACATCAGGGCTTGGCGCCAGGTAGAGATGCGAAGGGGCAACCCTCGGCAAGTCTCGCCAACTGGGTCTCCGCACGCACCCTGAAGCTCCTACAGCCGTGCCCTGCGCCTCGTTCCAGCCGACCAGCGGTTGGTTGAAGCGGCCTTCGCCAACGATGACCGTCTCGCGGGTGGGGCGGCCTTCTCCATCGACCGGTGCCTCCAGAATTCCACCTCGATACCTGCCATCATCCTTGATCGTCAGCAGCTCGCTTCCGATGCGCCCCCGGCGGTCACGCAGGGCTCGAACGATCGCTTCACTGCCTCCACCCAGAACCAGGGGTAGCAGAGCCACCAGCAGGCGCACTCCCAAAGCTGGTCCCAGGAGAAACTCCCCCCGATCGCGATCGGGTGACTGGCCCTCGCGTTGCAGCAACAGACGATCGACGAGACGACGCGCGATTGTCGGTGCATGAAAACTCCGCATCTCCCGGCGAGCCATCGCGACTCCGACCGTTTCGGCCCCTGGCCAGGGCCCTGCCATCTCCACGAAGAGCGACGCGGCTCGACCCCGATAGGAGGCGTCGATTCCTCGGGTGCTCAGGATGCTCGTTTGACTCGACCCCTCATCCAGCAGGCCGCGCAGGAGTCGGGCTCCCGACAACTCACTGGTGACACTTGTCTCGATCGCTTCCAAGAGTCTGATGGCCTCGATCTCACCAGAGAGGGGCGCCTCCAAATCCGCAGGGGGGTTCCAGAGTGGGACTGCCACGGCTGGCGGCAGTCGCAGCGGCTGCCCGTCGGGATCCGGCCAGGGGCCCACAGTCGCCGGTCGGCCCGTGCCAGAAACAAATAACGACGAGCGGTCGCTGCCCGCCCGTACCGCCCAGCCCTCCTCCTGACTCGAGCTCGCGATTCGGCCCTGTGGACCGATCTCGAAGCGGCGCGATCGACCCGACTTCAGAAAAACCTCGACGTCCTTGAGGCCGCGCCCGGCAAGCGCCTCGACAACTCCGCTGGCGAGCGAATCGCCAGTCACCCTCTCACCTCCGCGGACCCGATCCCTATGGCCGGGGTGGTAGCCCACACCGGCAGCTTCAGCCCGTTCTTGGCACACCAACCGGCACCCGCGGACTCCACGTCTTGGCCTACGCCGTTGATACCGCCCAACAGGCCGGAGACCGTGCCCCTCAATCGACACGGTCCCACCAGCTCTCCCAGCGCCCCACCCTCGATCCGCCTACCGTAGGGCAAGAAGATGCTGAACCGCCCTGAGAGTGGATCGAGGCGACCGCTGGAGACCTCTGGGAAGTACAGGCCTCGGTCAGCCGCGGCCAGCAGCTCATGCAGTGACGAGTCTCCCGGCAAAAGCTCGAGATGGGTCGAACGAGGCGCCGGTGAACGGTGTCGATTGCCGCGTCGTGCGGCGCCCGGCATGAGTGCCCTCGAGTGGTGCGCAGCGAACAGGTCGGCCAGTGGCTGTTCGACGACCCCGTCTCTCAGCAGCCACCGACGTACCGCGATCATGCCTTCGTCGTCGGAGCTCCTGCGAACTGATTCAGGGGCGTTCGTAGGATCGTCCAGGACATTCAAGAGTGGACCGCCGAGCTGGAGCCCCAGGGCCGACTCGACCCGACCTCCCATCATCAGGGTATCGGTTTCCAAGGCATGTGCTACCACCTCGTGCAGAAGGACGGCGGCGGCCGGGGGGGCGAGCACCACACTGCGCTCCGCGGGCTCGACTCGGGGTGCGTCCTGTGCCCTGAAGAGCGTCGTCAGGCTCGTGGCTAAACGCTCCACTGTGCCCCCCGACAGATCGGGTGTCAGCGCTCCGAACCGCCCCCAGGGTAGATCGACGTCACAGCTGTAGAAGCTCTCCGACTGCGGCTCGGGCGCCAACTGAGTGCCGATCACGCGCAGCCACCGCCGATGCCGCTTGACTCTGAGCCGCATCGGAAAGGCCGCTAGCTGGCGCCGGATCGAGCGCGTCACGGCCGTCGGGAATCGTGCCAGCCGGCTGGTGTCTTCGAGCGTTGGGAACGGGGCCGGATCCAAGGTTGGCTCGGGATAGGGCGCCGCAGGCAGGGCACGGGCGACCTGCCGCATCGCTTCGCCGAACGCCCCTGTCGTGATCTGGTCTCGAGCCGCCAACCAGGAACGTCCATCTCGAACCAATCGGATCGCGAAACCCTCTTCGCGCCGCACCCGAATCCCCGGCTCCTCGTCGGCCGCTGGGTACTCGACCTCCTCCAGGCGCTCGAAGTAGGCTTCCGCCAGATCATCACCATGATCCGCTATCTGCGACAGACAACGAGCAACTGCGGTGGCATCGAGACCGGACAGAGGCACCTCCGAATTGTCGCATAGCTCCGCACGGCAGAACCGCTGGTCGGGGTCATCGTCGAAAATGTAGCTTGGCTGTAGATAAGATAACCCTCTATAGCAGGATTCGAGACCAATCGAGGACGGACAGAGAGATGGCTGAAACGAAACAGAGTGCCCACGGTCCGAGGCTCCAGGAGCTCGAAGAGAGATTGGCCAAGGCCCGATTGGGAGGCGGAGAGCAGCGCATCGAGCGACAGCATGCGGCCGGCAAACTCACAGCCCGCGAACGGCTGGAGTTGTTACTGGACACCGGCTCGTTCGTCGAGGTCGACGCCCTGGTCATGCATCGGTGCCAGGACTTCCAGATGCAGGATCAGAGGGTTCCAGGCGATGGAGTGGTTTGCGGCTATGGGACCATCGACAACCGCCTGGTTTATGTCTTCGCCCAGGACTTCACGGTGTTCGGAGGCTCCCTCTCCGAAACCAATGCCCAGAAGATCTGCAAGATCATGGACCTCGCCATGGAGAACGGCGCGCCGGTCATCGGCCTCAACGACTCCGGAGGAGCTCGAATCCAGGAAGGTGTTGCCTCCCTGGGTGGCTACGCCGACATTTTTCTGCGCAATACCCTGGCCTCAGGAGTCATCCCCCAGATCAGCGCCATCATGGGTCCGTGTGCTGGTGGAGCCGTCTACTCCCCTGCAATCACGGATTACATCTTCATGGTTCAGGGCACCTCCTACATGTTCATTACAGGGCCGGATGTCATTCGCTCGGTAACGCATGAGGAGGTAACGAAGGAGGAGCTCGGTGGCGCCACGACTCACGCCACGAAGAGCGGCGTCTGCCATTTCACGGTTCCCAATGACGCGGCTTGCCTGCTGGCCATCCGCGAGCTCCTCTCGTTTCTACCGAGCAACAATCTGGAGGATCCACCACCCGGCAGGAGCAACGACAGCCCGGACCGGGTGGACGAGTCCCTCGACACTCTCATCCCCGATGATCCGAACCGGCCGTACGACATCAAGCGGCTCATCTCGTCCGTCGTCGACGACGCGAGATTCCTCGAAGTGCAAGCCGACTATGCCAAGAACCTGGTTGTCGGTTTCGGCAGATTGGCCAACCAGAGCGTCGGGATCGTAGCCAATCAACCGGCCTACCTGGCGGGGGTTTTGGATATCGACGCTTCTCTCAAAGGGGCTCGATTCGTCCGCTTCTGTGATGCTTTCAACATCCCTCTGGTGACATTCGAGGATGTTCCCGGATTTCTGCCCGGAACGCAGCAGGAGTTCGGTGGCATCATCAAGCACGGCGCCAAGCTGCTCTACGCCTTCGCCGAGGCGACGGTTCCCAAGATTACCGTGATCACCCGCAAGGCTTACGGGGGGGCATATTGCGTCATGTCCAGCAAGCATCTGCGAACGGACGTCAACCTCGCCTACCCCAGCGCGGAGATCGCCGTCATGGGCCCAGAGGGCGCTGTCAACATCCTGTATCGCCGAGATCTCGAAAAGGCCGGTGACAATGCCACTGGACTGCGTTCCGAGTTGGTGTCCGAATACCGAGAGAAGTTCTCCAACCCTTATGTCGCGGCCGAACGGGGCTTCATCGATGCCGTCATCGAGCCTCGACATACGAGGGCGGAGATCATCCGCTCTCTGCGACAGCTTGGCTGCAAGCGCCAAGGCGTACCGCCCAAGAAGCATGGCAACCTACCTATCTGACCAGTGACCTTGACAGCAAACTCAAGGTCGGACAAGCTGACGGCTCTGTGAGAGCCGGAATCGCCAAATGAGGAGATCCAATGCGGGAAAAAGATCGTGAGCTGAAACGACGACGACAACGCCGGCAGAAGCGCCTGAGGCAACGGCGTCGCGAGCGACTGGCTCAGGTCAAGCCCTCGCAGCGAAAGCCTGCCAAGAAGAGCGCTACGAAAGAGGCTGTAGCCGAGGTAGAGGGCAGCCAAACGGCGACCAAGACAGCGGCTAAGAAGGCTCCAGCCAAGAAGGCCGCGGCAAAGAAGACCGCCGCCAAGAAAACGACCGCCAAGAAGGCCGCGGTAAAGAAGACCGCCGCCAAGAAAACGACCGCCAAGAAGACCGCGGTAAAGAAGACCGCCGCCAAGAAAACGACCGCCAAAAAGACTGCGGTAAAGAAGACCGCCGCCAAGAAGACGACCGCCAAAAAGACCGCGGCCACGAAATCAACCGCCAAGAAAACGGCAGCCGAATAGGCGAACAGCGGAGACTAGGGCTTCCGCGCACTCCCAGCCCCCAGCTGAAGAACTCGTCGCCGCCCGGCAATCTTGTCTGGGAGGAGAATCCCCATGTCCGACTATCGCTCTTTAGAAGCTGCCGATCCCGAGATCTTCGAAGCTATCGCGGGCGAACGACGGCGCCAGAACCAGTCGATCGAGTTAATCGCCTCGGAGAACTTCGTCAGCCGAGCGGTGCTCGAAGCTGCTGGTAGCGTCATGACGAACAAATACGCCGAGGGCTATCCCGGGCGTCGCTACTACGGTGGCTGCGAGTACGTCGACGTTGCCGAGCGCCTGGCAATTGACCGCGCCAAGAAGCTCTTCGGCGCCGAGCACGTCAACGTACAGCCCCACAGTGGGACCCAGGCCAACATGGCGGTCTACTTCTCCTGCCTGGAACCAGGCGACACCCTGATGGGGATGGACTTGTCTAGCGGCGGCCATCTGACGCATGGCCATCCTCTCTCCTATTCCGGCAGGGATTTCGAAGTCGTGGCGTATGGTGTGGACAGAGAAACTGAGGTGATCGACTATGAAGAAGTGCGAAGACTGGCCGAGGAACACCGGCCAAAGCTGATTATTTGTGGCGCCAGCGCCTATAGTCGCGAAATCGATTTCGAACGCTTTCGGAGCATTGCCGATGGAGTTGGCGCTCTGCTCATGGCCGACATCGCCCATATCGCTGGTCTTGTGGCGGCTGGACTACATTCCTCACCACTGCCGCACTGCGATTTCGTGACCACCACGACCCACAAGACCCTGCGAGGTCCCAGAGGTGGACTGGTGCTGTGCAAGGAGAAGTTCGCCAAGCAGTTGGACAGGGCCGTGTTTCCTGGTATTCAGGGGGGGCCCTTGATGCACATCATCGCCGCCAAGGCGGTTGCCCTGCGAGAGGCTCTCGGCGAGAGCTTCAAACTCTACCAGGGGCAGTTGGTCTGCAACGCCTCGGCGATGGCCGACAGGCTGGCACAGCACGAGTTCCGAATTGTCTCCGGCGGTACCGACAACCATCTCTTCCTGCTGGATGTCTCGGTCTCAGGATTGACAGGTAAGCAGGCACAAGTCGCGCTGGAGGCCGCCGCCATCACGGTCAACAAGAACGCCATCCCCTACGACCCCAACCCTCCTCTCGTGGCGTCAGGCATCAGAATTGGCACCGCAGCGGTGACCTCTCGCGAAATGAAGGAGGTCGAGATGAGCGCCATTGCCGATCTGATCGCCAGGGTGCTCCGACAGCCAGAGGAAGAGTCGGTCCAGCGCGAGGTGCAGGCCGAAGTGCAGGATCTCTGCACGAGGTTCCCACTCTACGGGCCCGTAGAATGATCTCCGACTTGCGGAGCTAGGAACTCGACTCGGCGGCCTGAAGGTGCCAACAGGGCTCGGTCGATGCCGGCGGCGGGACACCGAATCGTCGCCTGAGCTCCGACCGCACCTCGCCAACCAAGTACACGGATCCACAAATGACCAGGGGGTCGTCGCCCTCCTCCAGTGCGTGTACAAGAGCCGCCACAGGATCGGGCTCGCTCACCACTGCTCGATTCGGTAGAAGACCAGCCAGCCGATCGACCGGCAGCGCTCGATGACTAGTCGGAGCCGTCAGGATCACTCTGCCTGCATCACGGACGAGGCCCGGTAGAAAGGTCGACACCTCCTTGTCGTCCAGCACACCGAACATCAGATCGAATCGCCCGACGAGCTCTCTCAGGAAGCCGGTCAAAGTCGCAGCCCCATCTGCGTTGTGAGCGACGTCCAGGATCACCGTTCGACCGCCCGGTAACTCGACTCTCTCCAAGCGACCCGGCCACCGGGTGCGGGCCGCCCCGCGCTCGATAGCCTGGCGATCGATTCGATTCCATCCCATTTCTCGAAGGCTCTCAGCGCCGAGGATCGCCAACGCCAAGTTCTTGGCCTGATGCGCCCCGAGGAGTGGCGAGCGCACCCGATAGCTGTCCAGAGGTGTCTCCATCTGGATCTCGCGCCCATCCCATCCGAGCTGTGTAGTTTCGCTGAGCTTCACAGCCTCCGGTCCGCTACGTAGGTCCGCCCCGAGCTCGTTGCCAACGGTGCGAATCGCTTCCCAGGCTTCGTCTCTTTCGACCCAGGCCCAGGCCGGGCGCCCCTGCCGCAGAATTCCTGCCTTCTCGCGCGCGATACTCGAGAGGGTCTCACCCAGGTACTGGCGATGCTCCAGGCCAATCTCCGTGATCAGTGACAGGCGTGGCTCACAGGCATTCGTCGCATCCAGCCGGCCTCCCAGCCCGACCTCGATGACAGCCAGGTCGACCTTCTGCTCAGCGAAAATGAGGAACGCGGTTGCCGTTACGGCTTCGAAGTATGTAGGCAGATGTCCCAGAGCCGTCTCAGCCCGTTCCACGACTCGGGCCAGACCGCCGCCGAAGATCTCTGCCGACACGGCTACCCCATCGACTCGAATCCGCTCCTCGACATTCTCTAGGTGAGGCGACGTGTACAGGCCCGTTCGGTAGCCTGCTGCCGCGATGATCGAAGCGAGCTGTACTGCAGTGGAACCTTTGCCATTGGTTCCAGCCACCAGCACTACAGGAATGCCAGACTCCGGATTGCCAAGACTGGACAGTACCTCGCGAGTGGTCTCCAGACCGAGCCGAATCCCGTCTTGCTCCAGGCGCTTCAACAATGCGCCGCTCGAGGGATCGAGGTTCACGCTAGTGCTGAAAGTGCCGCAGACATCGGGACACAGTGGACTTCATTTCCGAGCGCTCGACCACGAGGTCGAGGAACCCGTGCTGTAGTAGGAATTCGCTGCGTTGGAATCCATCGGGCAGGCTCTCACCGATGGTTTGTTCGATCACGCGGGGACCTGCGAAGCCGATCAAGGCGCCTGGCTCGGCAATATTCAGGTCCCCCAGCATGGCGAACGAAGCCGTCACTCCCCCCGTCGTCGGATCTGTGAGGATTGAGATATAGGGCAATCGAGCGTCACTCAGGCGCGCCAATGCTGCGCTGATCTTGGCCAATTGCATCAAGGAGAGAGCACCCTCCTGCATCCGCGCACCACCGGACGCCGAGACCACGATCAACGGCCGGTCTCGCCTCACGGCCTCTTCTGCCGCACGAGTGATCTTCTCTCCGACGACGGAGCCCATCGAACCGCCCATGAAGGCGTACTCGAGAGCCGCGACAATCACCGGCAATCCATCCAGGGCCCCTCCACCACCACGACCGCATCACGGCTACCTGTTCGGCGCTGGTACTGCTTCACACGGTCTTTGTAGGCCTGGGTGTCCTTGAACTTGAGAGGGTCCACCGGACTCACTCGGCCGAAGAGCTCCTTGGGGCTCTCCTCGTCGAGGAGAAGATCGATCCGCTCCCACGCAGAGATGCGAAAGTGGAAGTCGCATTTCGGGCAAATCTGTTGGTTGCGCTCCAATTCCTTCGAGTAGATGATTTCGCGACAGCCGTCACACTTGACCCAGAGCCCTTCGGGCACCTGACTCCTTGGACGAGCCTCTGCCGTCGGCTTGGCCTTCTTCGATCTTCTGAACCAGGGCATGGTGCTGTTCCGTGACCTCGCGACTCGCCCCCTCCCGAAAGGCCTGCGCCGCCGGGTCGCCTCCCAATCACCTACTGCGAATCGCTTCGTTTCTAACACCGATGCTCGCTGGCAGTCAACGTAGGAGCCCTCGAGCACGAACTCCGCAGAATCTCCGCCCGAGGACGATTTTCGGCCGGGCGCGCTCGTCATTCGAGCTAGAATGGGTGGCAATTCCGCGACCAGCGGAACTTACGAGAGCTATCCACCCACCGCCTGGCTCCTCGATCACAGGCGACAACTCTCATGGGGGCAGTGGAGACTCATGGCCGGTCACAGTAAGTGGGCTCAGATCAAGCGCAAGAAAGCGGTCACGGATGCCAGGCGCGGCCAGCTCTGGACCAAGCTGCTCAAAGAGATCACCGTTGCAGCGCGGCTCGGCGGTGGTGATCCGACTGGCAATGCGCGGCTTCGCACGGCCATCCAAGAAGCCAAGTCTGCCAATGTACCTAACGACAATATCGACCGCGCCATCAAACGCGGCAGCGGTCAATTGGAAGGCTTCACTTATGAAGAGATCACCTATGAGGGGTACGGCCCTGGCGGCGTCGCGATCCTCGTCGAGGCATTGACTGACAACAAGAACAGGACCGTCGCCGAAGTGCGCCATCTCTTTTCCAAGAGCGGTGGCAATCTGGGCGAGAACGGCTGTGTTGCTTGGATGTTCCAGAAAAGAGGCTACTTTGCCATCGATAAGCAAACGATGAGCGAGGAGGGCTTCATGGACCTGGCCCTCGAGTTGGAAGCCGACGACATCTCGATTGAGGAAGAGACTTACGAGATCTTCACAACACCGGAGGATTACAGTCCGGTGCTCGATGCGCTCGAGCAACGCGGCATCGAGCTCGAAGCCAAGGAGCTCGCGATGTTGCCACAGAGCTTCGTCGATCTCGGAGCCGACCAGGCTCCCAGACTCCTGGAACTTCTCGAAGCCCTGGAAGACAACGACGACGTGCAGCATGTTTGGGCCAACTTCGACATCGACGCCTCGTTGTTGGCGGAACAGGCTAGCTGAGCCGGTAAGAGTTGTTGTGCTGATACTCGGCCTGGACCCTGGAAGCCGGCATACGGGATTCGCCCTTCTCGAGGCGCGCGGAGACCGTCTCGAACCTGTCGACTTCGGGCGGCTATCCTGCCCTGCCAAACATCCGGTCCCGCGCCGATTGGCTTCACTGGTCGACCAGTTGACCGAGTTGCTAGATCGCTTCCGCCCGCCTGTGGCGGTCTTGGAGACTCCGTTTCACGGCCTCAACAGCCGCTCACTCGTGGTCTTGGCAGAGGCTCGGGGCGCCTTGCTGGCGACCCTGGCGAGTCGTGACATCGAGATCGCCGAGTACAGTCCGGCCGAAATCAAGAGTGCCGTGGCCGGTAGCGGTCGGGCTGACAAGACACAGGTAGCGCGAATGGTCTCGGTGCTGTTGGCGCTCGACACCCGGAAGCTTTCTCCCGATGCAACGGATGCCCTGGCGATCGCCATTTGCTACGCCCATCGCAATCGCTTCGAACGCCTCGCAGGCGGCGACCAATAGACAATGCGATTGTCCGTCTTGGCGGCCCGCCGCCCAATTTGTATGGTCAGCAAACCCTGTGCTAGCATCCCGTCCTTGTCTCCACGGCCGGCGAGGAATAGACTCTCGCTGTTGACAACCAGAGGTTCCGGAGCCAATCTTCAGCGTCTCTGGGTCCAGTCGCGCCGGCGCGGGGAATTTTTTTCGGGAACTCAATCTAGTACGTTTGAGTCTAAATTCAAGGCAGAGGAGGAATGACGTGGAATTCGGCGGAACTTTCATGAAGCTGTTCAGAGAAGGCGGACCAGTCATGTGGCCCCTTCTGATTTTCTCGATCCTCGGCTTGGTCTTCATCATCGAGCGCTTTATCGCGCTGCGCCAGGCCAAGATCAACGTCAACGAATTCCTTGCCAAGATCCGCAAGGCGCTGATCGCCAACCGGTCGATCAAAGATGCCACCAAGGTTTGCGAGGACTATCGGGGTCCAGTTCCCTCGATCATGAAGGCTGGCCTGCTGAAGTATGGTGAGCCCAAGGAAGACGTCGAAAAGACGATCGAAAACGCGGCCCTCTTCGAGATGGGTCGGCTCGAGCGCAACCTGGTCTGGTTGGCCACCATCGCCAACGTCTCTCCGCTACTCGGCTTCTTCGGAACGGTGGCGGGAATGATCAAGTCCTTCGACGCACTGGCCGAGGCCGGCCTGTCGAATCCAGGCCTCGTAGCTGCCGGTATCTCAGAGGCTCTGATCACCACGGCCGCAGGTCTGGCTGTCGCGATTCCAGCGCAGTTGGCCTACAACTTCTTTATGAGCAAGATCAACAAGTTCGTGCGGGATATCGAGATCTCGACCAACATGTTGATCGAGACCTTCGGCGAAATGCAACGTAGCGGCATCAGCCCCGAACCGGTGGCCGGTGCGCGTCCTGTTGCCCCCACCAAGCCGGCGGGGAGCTAGGCGACGCCATAGAGGCGTCGTCAGGAAAGCGAAACCATGCGTCTGAGAGTCCGATCGGTTCAGAATCAGGGAATCCCAACCGCTTCAATGGCGGATATCGCCTTCCTGTTGATCATCTTCTTCATGGTGACCATCAACTTCGAGGTCGATAAGACCCAGGTGTTTCTGCCGAAGACAACGATCCGGCTGGAGATTCCCAAGAAAGCTGCCTATATCTCGATTACCGAAAGCGGGCAGATCCGGGTGAGCGGTGGCGAGGAGATCAGCGTTCCGGTTCATCCCGAGGACGTCCTCTCCTTCGCTGCGGATGTTGTCGCCCGGGACCCGCAGAAGGAATTCGTGCTCAAGGCAGATCAGTCGGTGCCCTATCGCTACGTCGATGGTGTCATCGATTCTCTCAAGCAAGCCAAGGCACGAGTGATCTACCTGCTTTCCGAGCAGGAGACCATTGACTCCGGTGCGGAGGGCTGACGAATGAAGTTCAAACGCGGATCGGTCAACGATGAGATCCCCACCGCCTCGATGGCGGACATCGCCTTCTTGCTGATCATCTACTTCATGGTGACCACCACCTTTGCAGCAACCCGTGGCATCGACTTCTCGCTACCGCAAGAGGACGACAGCCCGTTGGTCGACAAGGAAGAGTCCGTTCTCATCGAGATCCAGCCCGGGGGCGTCCTGCTGGTTGACAACAAGCCCCTTCCCCTGGAGAACATTCTCGAGTATTTGAAGCCCAAGCTCGAGCGCAACCCCATGAAGCCGGTGATTATCCGCGCCAATGAGATGACCGAGTACGGTTACATGGTCAGCGTGTTCGATGAGCTGCGACAAGCTCCAGAAAAGATCGGGATGGAGGTCAAGAACGTCTCCATCCCGACCCAACGTGAAATCAACATGTTCTGGTACTGATCGCTATGGCCCAAGAGAAGAAAGACGTACCCCAGAAGACAGGCAAGAAAGGTGCCCCGGCAGTAGCCACATCGGCCGAGGAAACTTTCGCACTCGAATACGACGAAGACCGGAAGATCATGCGTATCGCCGTCATCGGCGCCGTGATTCTCCATGTCATTCTCTTCCTCATCCAGGTTCCCGAGATCATTGCGGAAGCTGGCGAGGTCAAGAAGACCAAGGTCTATGTCGTGCAGCAGGTGAGGTTCAAGCCCCCACCACCGAAGCAGCAGCAAGATATTCCGAAGCAGCGTTCCAAGAAGGTGCCGATCCCGGATCCGACGCCGGATGAGCCCGAGCCCATTCGTCTGCCGGAAGAGATCGACCAACCCGAGATCGACATGCCTGACACCGACATCATCTTCGGGATTCCCGAGGGTCCGCCGCCTGAGGAGCCCGAAGGTCCGATTCGCGTCGGTGGTGATGTCGCACCACCAGTCAAGATCACTTCTCCTCCGCCGCAGTACACGGAGATCGCCCGCAAAGCGCGCGTTCAGGGAGTCGTGATCGTCGAGGCCATCATCGACAAGCAGGGCAACGTGACGAACGTCAAGGTGCTCAAGGGCTTGCCGATGGGTCTGGACTCGGCTGCGGCGGACGCTGTCAAGAAATGGAAGTTCGAGCCGGCCACCCTGAACGGCAAGCCGGTGGCGGTCATCTACAATTTGACCGTCAATTTCCGCCTCCAATAGGCGGCAACAAACTCGGAGGTCCGACGCGGATCTCCGAGGGCTCCGACATCGGAGCTGCGGGTTCTTTTTCAGGACGACGTTCAGCCTTGCGGTTCACTGCTGTCTAACCAGCAGTACGGCACGCTTGACCGTCTACAATCGAGTAGGATGGAGAAAGCGCCGACGGTCGATTCGATCCTCGGTGCTTTCCGCCCTCTTGCTGTCGCATCCGGGTTCTTTCGAAGTCTATGCAAGGCCCTATAGATCCGGCTCGAGAGGGTTGAGGACAGCGTGCCCTGGTCGGTGTGTTCATGCTGTATTCGGCCACAGTGCGATCGTTGGCGGCTACAACGACGGAGGAGTACTTACAATGAAGAAAAGACAGATCATCAGTTACTTGCTTGCTGTTCTCTTACTGGGAACCGTCGCGGTGGTCGAGGCAGGGTGGGATGAAGGGGTCGCAGCCTTCAAAGCGGGAGACTTTACCGAGGCCGCCAAACAATTCCAGACATTCGTCGACGAGCGACCCGACGTCTTTCAGGGACACTACATGCTGGGCCAGACCCTGGCCAAGTTGAATCGCAACCAGGAGGCGATGTCCCACCTGCAGAAGGCTCTGGAACTCGAGCCTGGCAACGTCGGGGTGCAGCTAGCTCTCGGCAAGGTCTATTTGAGCGCTGGCAAGTATAACGACGCGGCGGGCCTGCTCGGCAGGATCGACTCTTCGTCGCTACCCGCAGCTCAGCAGACTGCCGTGCATCAGATGATGGCCCTCGCCCTGGAAAAGTCCGGCGACTCCGACAGTGCACTCGACCAGCTGGCGCGAGCCGCCAGGACGAAGCCCAATGATGCGAATATCCAGTTCCAATACGGTGCTGCCGCCTTGAGGGCTGGAGATGGCGCCACTGCTTCGACGGCGCTGGCCAAAGCCGTTCAGCTGGATCCAAACGACGTCAACAAGCAGAAGACCTATGCACAGGCTCTCCTGCGACAGGGCCGCACGAGCCGTGGCGATGCCAAGACCAGTGCCTACAATAAGGCTGCCACCGCTGCACAGAAAGTCGTCTCGGCCGACGGCAGCTACGACAATTTGATGCTGTTGGCTGGAGCCCAACTCGGTGGTAAGGACTACGACGGGGCTATGTCCACTTTGAAACAGGCGGCCGGCAAGAATCCCAACGACTGGCTGCCACTCTACTACCAGGGCCAGGCTCTCACCCAGCTCGGGCAGTTCCAGACCGCGGAGAGCACGCTCAAACAAGCTCTGGGCAAAGCCGCTTCGAGCGCCGACAAGGTAACGGTCTGGAAGCAGCTCGGCTTCGTGTACGAGAAGCAGAAGAGCTACGATGCGGCCGTCACTGCCTACAAGAATGCTGGCGACAGCGCCTCGATGGCTCGGGTGGAAGAGAATCGGAAGACCGACGAGTACAACCAACAAATCGAGCAAGAGAACGAAACGATTCGCGCCCTCGCCGAAGAGGAAGAGCGGCTCAAAGAAGAGCTCAAGCAGCTCCCGGGTGGTCCACCGCCTCAGGGCTGACGCTTCTCGATCCGCAGTACTCGAAAGGGGCCACTTCGGCCCCTTTTTTGTTGCTCCAAACGCATGCCGAGGTCGGGCAAGAGCTTCGCTTCGATGAGATCTTCCCCTGTTGAGCGGGCCCTACAGGAGGTCCATCCGGGTGGCCCGCAGGGGGACGGCGGCGGCTACTCAGACTCCAACGGACGGGCCGCCACCTCGTCTCGTCATCGCGCCTCATCGACTGTGCCCTTCGATGGTCCTTGCGCTGCGCTCGACGAGGCGCCCCCTGTCGGACCACCCGAACGGACCTCTGGCACCATTGAAGGCAATAGGGGCTTAGGGCAGTGGGGGCGTAAGGGCCTAGGGCTCCAGAGGAATGGGAGGTGGCTCCCACTACGTCAAAGGTCGGCCGGAGCAAGCGACGGACGATTCAACCCTCAAGCCCTCAAAGGCCAGCTGGAAGGAACGCCCAGTTGCCTCAACCCTCATTGGCCCAGCTCTTCGCGTCGGAGAGACAGCACCGCGCCAAAGAGGCCCGCCAGACTGCCGAGAAGAAGAAGCGACAGGAGTGCTTCCGGGGAGAGGAACCTGTCCACCAGGACGTTGCCGAGAAATGTCGTACTGGCTTGGGGATTCAGGATCAGGTAACCGCCGTACAATCCCGCCATGGCAAGCAGGCCGCCGAGCAAACCCTGAATCACCCCTTCGACATAAAAGGGCCCCCGAATGTAGAGCTCGGTCGCCCCAACCAGGCGCATGACCTCGATCTCTTCACGGTACAGATAAGCGGTGAGGCGTATGACGCTAGCAATCGTGAAAATCGCCGCGGTCAGCAGGACCAGGCCAATGACGGCGCCCAGACCGGTCAGGATGGCGATCAGCGCCTCCAACTGTCGGAGCCAATCGCGATCGTCGTCGACCATCACTACAGCCGGATCCGACCGTAGTGATATCAGCCAATCGTCGAGCTCGTCTTCCCCAACGCCTTCGATCTCGATCGCAACCTCCAACGACGGTGGCAACGGCTCCTCCTCCCAGTCTTTGAACAGCTCTCTGACGCTGGGAAACGTCGTTTCGAATCTCGAGCGTGCCTCTGCCGCGGAGATCTCTTCGACTCCCGAAACCCAGGAAGGGGCGGACGCGATCTGGAGAACTTCGGAGTCTCGTCTCGCCACTTCATCGCCGCTCAGATAGATGACGATCCGAGCCTCTCCGCGCCAGCTTTCGACCACTCTCGACAGGTTGGAGGTAAGCAGCAGGAAAGTACCCCCGATGAAGAGGCTCATGGCGATGATCACGATGGCCACCAGGCTGACTTTCCAACCGCGCCGCAGGCTCACTGCGGCCTCGGCGAGGAAATAGCCAAAGATCCTGAACAGCATCAGACCGTCCTCTCTCTTGGAGGCTGTGACAGAGCTTCCGCTTCCTCGATGGAGTCCGACTCGAGGTCCCCTACATGCCCTTCCACATGGTCGTCGGCAACGAGGCGACCGCGATCCAGCGCTAGAGAGCGACCACCCAGAGCATCCACGTAGCTATGCTCATGAGTGGCCAGTAGAACCGTGGTTCCCTTACCGTTGATCTCCAGAAAGAGCCTGAGAATCTCCCAAGACAGCTCCGGGTCGAGATTGCCGGTCGGCTCGTCTGCAATGAGGATCTCTGGACGATTGATCAAAGCTCGCGCGATGGTCACGCGCTGTTGTTCTCCGCCCGACAGCTCGTTCGGAAAGGCACTCATGCGGTGAGCCAGCCCAACGCGACGCAGGGTGTTGTAGGCCAGGCGCTTCCTTTCCTGCTGACCCATGCCGAGGATCCTGGGCAGATAGCTGACGTTCTCGAGCACTGTTTTGCGAGAAATGAGCCGGAAATTCTGGAAGACCACACCAATCGTCCGACGGAGAAACGGAATCTTGGAGCGCGGGATGGAGGCGACGTTCCGGCCGTTGACCAGAATCTGGCCCGCGCTGGGCTCGATCTCGCGATAGATCAGTTTCAGCAAGGTGGTCTTGCCTGCCCCACTGGCGCCGCTCAGAAAGGCGAACTCCCCCCTCTCGAGATGGAAGCTCACGTCGTCCAGCGCAATCCGGCCAGCCGAGAAAGACTTACCCACATGGAGAAACTGAATCACTCTCATCCTGGACGACCGTTGTAGGCCTGCCGTCCTGGCTCCTTGTAGTCTGCTCCAGGTCCCGATCAACGTCGACCTGGTCGTGCCAAGTTTACTCAAGGTATCCCAGCACTTCGATGAAATCTTCTATAGTCGTCATCCGAATCGGCTGATGCCCTTCGAGCTGAACGGCTCCCGAGGCATTCCTGTGATGAGAACTCAGAAAGACTTGCAAGCAAACAGAACCACGGGTGGTCACTGGGTATGGCGAGACCAGGACGCTCACACCCAGGTTCGGTTCGTTGGCCGCGGCCCCGAGACGCAGTTGAAGAGTGTCTTATCCCTCCTGGCAGGATCTCCAGACCGTGTTGCCCGGCTACGCCAGGTCCACTCGTCTACCGCAGTTCAGGCCTCTGAAGGGCTTTGTGGCGAGGCTGATGCCCTCTTCACAGACCAGGCCGACCTTGCCATGGGAGTGGCAACAGCCGACTGTCTGCCCGTTATTCTCAGCGGGCGACGTCAGAGCGCAGCTGTTCACGCCGGATGGCGGGGCCTGGAAGGTGGCATTCTGCGCCACACCTTGCATCACATGACCGATTCGCCTGAGACAATGGCGGCTTGGATCGGCCCTGGAATTGGCGTCTGTTGCTACGAGGTTGGTCAAGATGTAGCTGATAAAGTCGCCGCTTCGAGCTCGACCGAGGTCGTGGTCCGTCGCCCCTCCGGAGCCCTTCATCTGGATCTGCTGCAGGCCGCCAGGTACCAGCTGACAGCCGCCGGCATTCGAAAGGTTACGAGCCTGCCGCTGTGTACCTCTTGCGAGGTCGAACGGCTGTGGAGCTATCGGCGGGAGGGCCCGCGCGCCGGGCGGAACTGGACCCTCGTTTGGAGAAACCCTTCCACAGGGTCCTAGCTCATGACTGTCGGCGGCGGCGCAGCCTTCGGGTGGGGTCGATGCCGATCGATCTCAGAAACGCCAGGTCCTGTCTGTCGATGCGAAAGATGACATCTGGCGTCGATCCGCTTTCAGCGGTCAACTCGATCCCCTCGGGAGTCTCGTCTTCCCTCTTGCGATCGACGACCAGGTAGACCGACCAACCCTCTTTTCGAATGCGCTGCATAGAACGCTCGACATCGGGAGACTCGGTGAGCGTCTTGGAAATGGCGCCCTTGAGTTCCTGCAGCAGTCTTCGAAGCTTGGCGTCCACTCTGCTAACTCCAGTCCATCAACATCGATGATTCGCCTGCGAAACCTGGCTGGATTATCCACTGCCCCCCTACCCCTGTCAATCAGGTCACCACCGAGTATGCTACCGTCTGGCGCGAGTCGCATTCGGGGCCGTGGCAACCAGCCGTGAATCCGCAGTCTGACACCCGCACTCCGACTCCTCACTGCCGGAAACAGCAACTAGCAATGGATCCGTCAACAGAGCTTCCCAAATCGACGCTCTTGAATACCTGGCTCACCTCGCTCGGATACGAGGTGATCGGAGCCGAGCATCTAGTCGGCGATGTGTCGCCTCGTCGGTACTTTCGCCTCGATCTTGGCGGTGGAAAGACGGCCATCCTGGCCTACTACCCATCCGATCTCGAAGAAACCTGCACTCGCTTCGAGATCACCACCAAGCTCCTCGAAGACCTGGCCGTCCCAGTGCCGGCCATTCTGGGGGCGAACTGCGCCGTAGGCTTCATGCTGCTCGAAGATCTCGGAGCTTCGACGCTGTACGATCGACGAGGAGAGGATTGGTACTCTCTCGTTCCCTACTTCGAACAGTCGATCTCTCTTTGGCGCCGCATCCGGAGTCTGCCGCTGCAGACGGCCCTCGACCTGAATCCAGCTCTCGATCGAGATCTTCTGATCGCTGAGCTTCGGCAGACCTGGGAGATCTACCTGACACCCCGGCAGTTGACTGGCAGCCCCGACGAATCGCGGCTGCTTTGGCAGGCCCTGACAGAAGTCTGCGAGCAATTGTCCAATGAGCCGCAGGTTGTCTGTCATCGGGATTTCATGGCCCGCAACCTGGTCCCAATGGGCCCGTCATGCAAGGTGGGTGTTCTCGACCACCAGGACCTACGAGCCGGACCGTCTTTCTACGATCTCGCCTCCCTTCTCAACGATAGCCTGTTCCCACCGCCCGAGACGGAGAACGCCCTGCTGGCCTCCTGCCTCTCCGATGAATCGGAGAGACTCTCCTACCACCGTGCGGCCGTCCAGAGGACGATCAAGGTCGTCGGGACCTTCGAGGCCTTTGCCCGACGGGGCAATCCAGCCCGGCTTCCCCTCATTCCTCCGACTCTGGGAAGGGCGCTGTACCACTTGCAGAGGGTCCCCGAGGGACAAGGCATTGCCGAAACCCTTGAAGAGCTCTGGCGACCCATTCTGGGCGCCTGACAGGACATTGCTGGCACAGGCCCCGATTGGGCCGAACCGACCAAAAACGCCCAGGGGTCCGGGAAATAGAATCTGCTAGACTTCGAGCGCCCGAACAGGTTACGGGCCGCATTCTCAGAGGAGAAAGAGCCTGATGCCAGGATTCCAAGAGCTGCTCGTCATCTTGCTGATCGTCATCATCATCTTCGGAGCCTCGAAGCTGCCGCAGCTCGGCAAAGGCCTCGGTGAGGGGATACGCAACTTCAAGAGTGGCCTGAAAAGCAATAGCGACTCGGCGGATCAGGAAGACGCCGCAACCGACAACTCGGAAACCAAAACCCCGTAGAACGATCCCCTTGGGGGTCCCTCCAACAGAGTCCTTCTAGCTACTGCCAGTTAGAACAGGAAGTCCTGGTCGCCGGATGACTGCCAGATGTCTCGGTGGTGATCGACGTAGCGGCTCAGCACACGATCCACGTAGTCTCGCGTCTCCCGAAAGGGCGGCATACCACCGAACCGTCGGACGTTGCCGGGACCGGAGTTGTAGCCGGCCAGGGCGAGAGTCACATCTCCATCGAACTCCCTGAGCAACCTGGCGAGATAGCGGGCACCGAGATCGATGTTGACGGCTGGCTCGAGCAGGTCGTCGACCGAATAGGGGTTGGCGGTCTCGGGCATGATCTGCATCAGCCCCAGCGCTCCCTGAGGGGACATGGCGTACGGATTGAAGCCCGACTCGGCCTCGACCATCGAGGCGAGTAGGAGGCTGTCAACTTGATAGCGCTGCGCTGTAGATCGGATGAGGTCGCCGTAGGGCAGGCTCTGCACCAGATCCCATCGTGAGGCTTCCTCACCGTACTTTCTGAACAGCTCGAAGCTTCGCGGCCGCGAACGGACCGCCGCGACGACATCCGCCTCGCTGAAGGCGTTGAACTCTTCCGTCAACGGTTTGCCCATCACCCACTCGGCCACCTCTTCCAGCAGGTAGATCTCTTCAGGGCTCGGGGGCTCCGGTCTGGAGTCAGGCACGGATGGCAGCGTCGGCGGCGAATTAAAGGAGACGACCAGAAACAGAGCCGTGGCGATCACCACCCGCATGGTGCGACTGCGCTTGAACAGCTTCTTCGCTGCGGGCTCTATTGCTTCGATGGACATGGGCGTCTGCAATGCAATGACTCTGAAACCAGAGTGATTCGGGTTCTACGAGAATCTGGCCTAGTTAGTTCTTGGAGAGTCCGGCGGTCGATCGGGTTCCTCCCCTCGATGCCGCCGCCCGGGCGTCTATGTGTGCCCTCGACACCCAGTTTAGCAAACTGTGTGCCATGGGATCGAGTCACACCTACAATGCGCAATGATTTACAGGCTTTTCGAGGGTCTTGGATTCGGTCTCAGCTCGCCTCGACATCGCCTCGGAGGGTGGCAGTTTGGCGTCTCCGAACCGCCATGTTGGCAGACAGAAACCCGAACCGAATCCTTCGGCTCGAGGGTTGATGCACGTGTGGACTTGAATTTCAGTGTCGCTGCGAGCGACGCCGACGGCTCGACGCGGGGGCTACGTAATCGCCGGCGACGATACCCAGATCGCAGACCTTGTTGCGCAAGGTATTCCGGTGGACACCCATGGTTTTTGCCGTTCGAGTCAGGTTGCCCTCGTTCGTGCGCAGCATGGCGACGATGTACTGCTTCTCGAATTCACGCTTGGCCTGGTCGAGGGTTACACCTCGACGCACCAGTTCATCGACAAGCTGAAAGAGTCGTCCGTTTAGATTCTGCTTCGTCACCACACCAACCCCGTGTCTTCTGAGGAGCGCTCAGAATACCACAGCACGGGGTCAGATCAAGACGTGTTTTCGCTCGATGATCGCCGGATTCCGGCGCGACTCAGTCGACCCTCGGAGAGAGCCGATCACCGACGTGGACCACCTGACGCGAGTCCAGGATCTTGGCTACCGAGGTAGTCTCGCCGACCGACAGAACAGCCAATTCGCCAATCATCAATGGCGGAATCTCCGACGGCGTCGGACGGTAGATCGTGAACAGGTCCCCTGGTGCAACCTCATCGGAACCACGGTCGATATAGACAACGTGTCCCTGGCCCAGTGAGAGAATGCCGGCATCGGACAAGACGATGATCGGAGCGTCTACTAGAGCCTCCTCGGTGACCGGATCATTGAGACCGACCATCCCCGAGTACCGAGCGAGTGGAACTGGCTCGGGCGTGAAGGGCATCAGGACAGCGCCGACGGAAATCGGATGACAAGAGTGCGCTATCTCCGCGATGGCAGTAGTGTCTTGCGTCGACAGGATCCGAACCCGGCCATTGTAGCGGTAGTGCTCGCCAAGCGTCGCTTTGCCAACGGGGTGCTTGACGACGCCCTTCGACTCGACAACCGTGAAAAGCGAACCCGGCATCAGACCAGCCTCCCGGCCACCACTGATGTAGACGATGTCACCGAGACTCAGGTCCATGATGTAGCCTTCCCGAGAGCCGTACCCCGCCTTCAGGGGGTCATCGTAGGACGATCCCGAGTACTCCGACCCGATTATCGAGAAATCGAACTCCTGGCCGATGGGGCCGATAAATCCGCTGCAGTAGATGTCGGATTCACTGCCGAGCTGCATCGGAGGCGCGGCCAGGGTGTCTAGGCCACTAGCGTCATCTTGCGACGCCATGTCTTCGGTATCGGCGTCGTCCGGCGAAAGAACGTCTCCGACGGGTGTGACTTCGACACCGACGACCAATGGGTCACCTGGGTAGATCCAATGGGCGTCCAGAATGTAGCTGTTACGTTCCCAAAGCTGTGGCCAGAGATAGGGATCCCCATAGAACTGTGTGGCCAAATCCCAGAGCGTGTCTCCACGCTGCACAATGTAGACCTCTGTGCCCTCTGGTATCGAGGTTGGCGGGTTCCAAGCCGTCCAATGATCCCCGACCATATGAAGAGGCTTGGGTGGTGTCTCATCCGCGACAAGGCCGGCGGCCGTGGTCATCAACAGCACCGACAGAGCCAGGCAAATAAGGCGGCTTGGCGACATACCTGGACCTCCTTAGAATTCCTCTTGCAAACGCGTAAAGCAACTAGAATGAGTCCGTTACGATCCAAAACGAAACGTACACACTATTTTGGGGCCTGTCAAGGAACCCATCCACAAGCACCCCTGCTCTTGCTTGGAGGCTCCTCGACTCCAGATCCTCCACTGGAACAACGTTCTGCAAAGCCAAACCCAGGGAAGACCCTCAACCCTACCTACTGGAGATCAGCGACGCGCTCGCTGGCCATGACAGCAGCCGCTGATCCAGGAAATCGCCGCACGACCTCCTCGTAGCTCTGCCGGGCACCGTCCCGATCGCCCATACCAGCTAGACAGTCGCCTTCCTTCACCAGGGCGTCAGGAACCTTGTTGCCTCCAGGATACAGCTGGAGTGTTTCGCGAAAGGCCGACAAGGCGCCTGATATATCGCCTCGTGCGTAGCGACTCTCGCCGATCCAGAACTGCGCATTGTCCGACAGATCGGTCGTCGGATAAGCCTGCAGGAAACGCTGAAAGCTCGCTTCAGCGTCTAGATATCGGCCCTGGTGATAGAGCGTGTACCCCCGGTCGTAGAGTGCCTGAGCCGCAGGAACGACCGGCTCGGTGGCTGTAGAACTCGAGCTCGCCCCGGCAGCATTCTCGGGGGTCGCTGCAGTGGACCCCGACGTGGGCTCTTGTAAGGCTGGCGACTCCTGAACGAGCGGCAGATCCGATTCCTCCAACACACCCGCCTGCTGGGTATTTCCGCCCTGCCATCCGGGCTCAGGTGCTGGCCGTTCGAAGACCAGCTCGGGCTCGACCACCTCCACGACGGGCTGCACGACTTGCGGTCGAGCTTCCAATCTGGCTACCTGCTGCCGCAAGCGCTCCATTTCTACCTCGGCCATGGCGGCCTTCTCCTGGAGATCGAGAATCCGCTGCTTCATCTGCTCCAGGTCGCTTTGCACAGCGGGGTCGGGTTGGGTACCACTGAATGACGAACAGGCGCCCAAGAAAACGACACTCGACATCACCCACCAGCTGGTTCCACGGCTCATTCGTCGCATCCCTTGATCCTCTTGTCCGGCACCTGTTTAATGTACTTGCTCTCCGGGTACTCGGACCGCAGCTCGGCGAAAGTCTGATCGGCTTCATCACACTTCTTCCAGCGCCGCTGGGCCGAACCCTTGTAGAACAGGATCTTGTCGGTCTCCAGGTAGTCCGGATACTGCTCCAGCAGGCCGTCGAACCGGTGCACAGCAGCGGGCCAGAGCTTTCGAGTCATGTTGTAGCGCCCCACGATGAACTCGTGCTCCGCCATGTCTTGCCGAAGTTCGACGATCTTCAGCTGGCCTTCATCGACATGTTCGCTCGTTGGATAGAGACGCACGAGCTCTTCGTAGGCATACAGGGCATCCCTGGTCGGAGTCTGATCACGATCGGGCTTGCGTGTCTGCTTCTCCAGGCAGTTGGCAATCTGGAACTGAACGTAGTGGCTGCGATCGCTGGTCGGAAATCGATTCTGGAAATCCGTGTACTTGGCGTGGGCCTTGATGTAGTTGGCTACACCGCCGTCGAGGTACATCGCGTCGGCTGCCAGCAGCAGCGCCTCACGACCACTCGCCGAGTTGGGGGCTACTTCGAAGGCATGCGCCAGATATTCAGATGCCGGCCCGTATTTGCCCGCCTCCATCAACTCTCGGCCCCGCTGCAACGATTCATCAGCAGCCAACTGGAGTATCGGGTCGTTGTCGATGCCGGATTTGCCGGAGCTCTTGCAGCCCGCGACCGACAAAGTCAGGACCAGCAGCAACGCGACTGTCAGCGACAGGGAGTGCCGAAAGTGCCGATGAGCGCTCGATATCTTCATGCCCGCTCCGATTCTGCCTGCCGCCTGAGCTCTTGCATGCTCGCTACAGGATCCTCACTCGCGAAAACAGCCGATCCTGCGACACAATAATCCACTCCAGAAGCCACGACTTGCCCGATGTTGTCGATACCGATCCCACCGTCCATGGCGATTGTCACGCCCACCTGTCGCCGCTCGATGAGGTGACGCAATCTCCGTGCCTTTTCCAGGACGTAAGGCAGGAAAGCTTGCCCGGCGAAGCCGGGATTCACCGACATCAGGAGGACGAAATCCAGCCTCGGCAACACAGCCTCGAGAACCTCGATCGGAGTGGCAGGATTCAAGACCACACCAGCGGCAGCACCACGCTCCTGAATCTGGCCGATCAGTCGATCCAAATGAGTCGCGGCCTCCCAATGCACCGAAAGCCACCGCGCACCAGCATCCAGGTACTCTTCTAGCAAGCGCTCGGGATTGCTGACCATCAGGTGTACTTCGAGAGGTATCTCGCTAGAGGCTGCCAGAGCCTCGACCACGGGGACGCCGATTGTCAGGTTCGGGACGAAATGTCCATCCATGACATCGACGTGAATGAAGTCGGCACCACCTCGGCTGCATTGCTCGGCAGCGGTCTTGAGATCCGCCAGATCTGCCGCCAGGATGGAGGGTGCAAGCAACATCGATTCAGACTCCTTCACGCTCGAATGTGGTCACCACCAGCGAGATGACATCCTGCCTCCGCAGTTGGTGCCCTGGTAGAGGATACTGGCGCAGAACGATTCCTGGTGAAACGCCCTCGTAGGGCTCGAATTTGACGCTTCCCAGACGAAACCCCCGGCGCTCGAAGAAGTGGCGCACTCTTTCGAAGTTACGGTACGTGAGATCGGGCATCACGAAAGTACCATGACGGCTGGCCGAAGACAGGAAGAGGTCCACAGGACTGCCCCGGCCCGCCTGGGCCTCGGCTGAGGGCGCTTGCAGAACGACGGTTCCCGGGGTCGTGCCCCGGCTGACGACGTTGAAGACCCGCCCAACGCTCAGCCCGGATGCGGTCAGCGTGACCTGCGCCTCCTGCAGGGCCTGGCCCTCGATCAGCGGAACGGACAGGCGCTCCGGGCCCAGCGATACCACGACCTCGACCGCAGCACCGCGCTTGACAAGGCTGGCCGAGCGAGGGGATTGCTGTAAGACGTGACCCGCAGGCACTTCATCATCGAATCGATCCGAAGCCCAAAGACGGCGCAGGATCAGTCCATGATCGATCAAGCGGCCTTCAATCTCAGCTTCCGGGATGCCCACCAACTCCGGCACCTGCGTCACACCGCTGCGCACGAACAGGTTGAACGAGAAGTAGCCAGCGAAGGTGAAGATCACCAGCAGCAGGACAACGTAGGTCAGCCAACCTAAGGCTCGAGTAACCCCCCTCAGCATCGGCGGGAGTCTAGCAGCCGGCAGCGACAGACCCAAGGGGCCGCTGTCCGTTCTCTCCACTGTCGTAGATATGTCAAGATACGCCTTCTCATGCAGCCCCTACTCGGTGCCCATGTTTCCATCGCAGGCGGTGTCTTCCGGGCTGTCCCGAGAGGCTCCGATCTGGCCTGTGATGCCATTCAGATCTTCGTCAAGAACGCCAGTCAGTGGGAGGGAAAGCCGCTCACGGAGACCGACGTGGAGCGCTTCGCGCAAGAGCTCCGCGACAGCGAGATCTCGACTCTCGTGGCCCATTCCACCTATCTGGTGAACCTCGCAGCGACCAATCCGGACAACCTCCGGCGCTCACGTTCGACCCTGGGTGACGAGTTGGATCGCTGCCACCGACTGGGGATCCCCGGGCTCGTGGTGCATCCCGGGGCCCACCTCGGCGCTGGCGAAGAGAAAGGGATCGATCGCATCGCCGAGTCCCTCGGCGAAGTGTACGCCGCTCGACCCGAATGCCGAACCAGGGTCCTGCTCGAGAACACCGCCGGTCAGGGCACCCTCATTGGCCACCAGTTGGAGCAGCTGGCAGCCATCGTCGAAAGGGCCGATTGCGAAGGCAATCTCGGTCTCTGCGTGGATACCTGCCACGCCTTTGCCGCCGGCCACCCGCTCGACGTCGAAGAGGGGTATGAGGCCTTCTTCCAGCAAGTCGTAGATCTCTTCGGACCCGACGAGCCGAGCTGCTTCCACCTCAACGACTCACAGCATCCGCTGGGCTCGAAGCGGGACCGCCACGCCAACCTGGGTGAGGGTCACCTCGGCCTCGAGATCTTCGAGCACCTGGTCAACGATCCCCGTTGGCAGGGTAGACCCATGATCCTGGAGACCCCAATGGGTGATGACAGCGAAGGCCATCGCCGCGACCTCGAGCTGCTGCGCTCCTTCCTGGACTGATCCTCGCCACTACCTTTATCGATTGGAGGCCCGTCCGTGTGGTCCGCAGGGGGACGGCGGTGGCTACTCAGACTGCGACGGGTGGGCCACCACCTGCGCTCTCCGGCGCGCCGGATCTGATGTGCTCTTCGATGGCTCTTGCGCTGCGCTTGTCGAGAGCCCCCCTGTCGAACCACCCGAACGAACCTACGGCACCGCTGAAGGCAATAAGGGCTTAGGAGGGGGTAAGGGAGTAACAGAGGTGCGAGGCCGCGTTCGAAGGTCTCCAGCCGGAGGCCCAGGACGACGGGGGAAAGCCTCGGGCGTGGCCCAGAACCACCAACGATCCAGGGCTCAAGCCCCCACACCCTCAAGGATCGGCCGGAGCAAGCGACGGACGCTTCAACCCCAGGCCCTCAAAGACCGCCCGGCGCAATGCACTGGGCGCTTCAACCCCAGGGTGGGGGGTGGTGTTCAGGCTGCGCGGGGAGAGCGGATCTTGTTGACCCACCAGTTCACTACGCGGTTGACGACCGTCTTGGGATAGTTGACTGTTGAGCTGGGAAGGGTCTGCAGAACATTGTCGATGTCGCCCAGGACGCTCGCGATCGACCTCACAGGACTGGCCAGCCACAGAACCTTCTGATCCCGACCCACCAAGAACAGAGCCGGCGCTGCCGATTCGCCTTCGGAAGCGACAGCCACGCCATACCGAGACGAGAAGTCCCTATCGTCCCGCAGGAGTGGAAACTGCAAGTGTAGCTCCCGTTGCAGGTCCTTGAGTGCGACCAGCTTGGCCGGCGAAACACCCAAGATCACAGCGCCTCGCTCCTTGAGCTTGTGCTGCTCAGCGGCGAGACTCTTCAAGTCTGTCCGCACTCCCTCACCATCGCCGTCGAAGAAGTACAGCAACACGGCCATGCGAGGCACCTCGTCGCACAGCATGAGAACCACGTCTTCTGTCGAGGTCAGATCGAAGTTGGGTGCTTCCTCACCAACGACAAGCGTAGCTGCCATCGTTCTTACCTTTCCCTCGAGAACCTTGAGATCAGCTATCCGATCCCGGGAGGAGCCCCGGTGGGATGTTCTTGGCCACGTCGAAATATAGCACCACGACCATCAACATCACGATGAGGACGAAGCCCACCTGGTTGATTCTCTCCTTGGTGCGGAGCGAGAGGTCTTTTCGTCGCAGGCCTTCGAACATGAGAATCGTGATCTGACCACCGTCCAGGACCGGGATCGGTAGGAGATTCAGAATCGCGATGCTGATACTGATCAGACCCATCAGCTGCACCAGGTGCTTGAGTCCCGTCCGGGCGGCCGCTCCACTCAGAGCCGCAATCTCGATGGGACCGGAAAGGGCGCTCTTGGCCGCCAACTGGCCGGTAACGATCTTGCCGAGAACCGACAGCGTCTGACGTGTAATCTGCCAGTTGTACCGCACGCTCTCGACCAGTGCCGCACCTGGACCCAGTTGCTGATAGTAGCCGTGCGCTACACCGATGCGCCCCTTGCCCCCTTCATCCCGCGGCACGACATGAAGCAACGCCGGCTGCCGTTCGCGCAAGACCTCTACCGCCACGCCCTGGTCGGCATGGGCCTCGATGTAGTCGACGAACTCCTGCCATTGCGCGATTGCCTGCCCATCCACACTGCGGATCTCGTCTCCCGGTTGGAAGCCCGCCGCCTCGGCCGGGCTGTCTGCCAGGACCTGCGCGATCCTGGGCAGGACGGTCGGAAACGCGCCGGCATACCCAAACTCGTACTTGGGTACCTTGGCGGGGACGAGGGACACCTGACGCTCTTGTCCCTGTCGCAAGACGGTCAGATCGACTTGCCGCTCTGGAGACGTGATGAAAGCGAAATGGACATCTTCCCAATCCTCGGCTGCCTTGCCGTTCGCCGTCAGCACTTCGTCACCAGGTAGGAGTCCAGCAGCCTCGGCGGGAGATTCTGCAGCCACGCTGCCGATGATCGGAGGGATCTCGGGCAACGTCGGCACCTGGATCCCCACCATCAGCACCCCCGCAATGAGGAGGATCGCCAGGAGCACATTCATGGCGGGACCGGCCAAATAGACCAGGATCCGCTGCCAACGTGGCGTGTTCATGAAATCTCGGGGGTCGTCACTGGCCTCACCCGGATCCTCACCACCCAGCCGCACATAACCGCCCAGCGGGATAAGAGAGACCTTGTACTCGGTCTCGTTGCGGGTGAAACCCCAGATGCGCTTTCCGAACCCGAGAGAAAAGGTCAAGACACGCATACCGAAGGCCTTGGCCATCAGTAGATGGCCGGCCTCGTGCACGAAGATGATCACGCCCAGGGCGACAATAAACGCAGCTAAATTACTCAGAACATTCGACATTTCTCGCCTCGATAAGGGGTGATTCTCCCCTCAACACGCATCAGGATCAAGTCCAGGGGTTCAGCGCCTCCGCTGAACGGTCGAATAGGCCTACGCGAACTGGCTCTGCCTCAACCTCTTCCACCTAAGCAACTCTCATGCCCAATCGACTCACCAATGCCGGAACCGGAGCTTCCAATGGCTTGTATCCTTGGATGCGAGATGCGGAGAAAATCCTCCTCGAAGGCCCGGCACCAGACGGTTCCCGATTCAGAGCAGCCCGAACGAAGACAGGTGGGCGCCTCGGTCCGATCTCGCTGTGGTCTTTCAGTCCTCTGGCTCCTCGGCTGGCTCTTGCCGGGATCTGTCATAGCTGACGGCTTGGCCGACAACCTCGGGCGCAACGAGGTCCGAGTGTACGCGAGTCGCTTCTGGGTCGAGCCGGGGCGGACCATCACTCAGCTCGAGCTACCGCGCAGACTGGAACGCTTGGGCTACAAACGACGGCGGGGCGAACGACCGCGGCGCCCCGGCGAGTTCTTCTTCGGGTTCGAGAAGTTCTGGTTCTACAGGCGGCCCGTTCGAATCGGCACGAAACAGTACCCGGCACGGCTGATAGGCCTCAAACTGCGTCGCAGTGACGCGATGATCCTCGAGGGCATCGACGAGAACGAGGTCGCGCTCCGCACCAAGCATCTCTGGCTGGAGCCCGAGTTGCTGGCGGAGTCCTTTGACACCAACCGGGGGCGCCGTTCGCGGGTGAGCTTTGAAGAGCTACCGGAGCATGTCTGGCAACCAGTATTGGCGGCGGAAGACGCCCGATTCTTCGAGCACTCAGGGGTCGATGCCAAGGCGCTGGCTCGCGCCACACTAAGCAACATCGAAGCGGGCAGGGTCGTTCAAGGGGGCAGCACAATCACTCAACAACTCGTCAAGCTTCGCGACATGAGCCCCAAACGATCCATGGGGCGCAAAGCCTCAGAGGCGGTTCGCGCTTTGGCTCTCGAGGCCGAATACGACAAGACCGAGATCCTGGAGGCGTACCTCGATACGGTCTATTTCGGGCACCTGGACGGGATTCACATCTTCGGTTTCGATACCGCGGCTCGGGCCTACTTTTCAAAGCCAGCCAGCCAGCTCGACAGCGGCGAATCAGCGCTGCTTGCGGCCATGATCCAGGGCCCGAACCGGCTCAGCCCCGTGCGCAATCCCGAAGCCGTTCTGGAACGCTACAGATGGGTCCTCACACGCCTCGTGGAGCTCGACTGGTTGACGCCGTCAGAGTTGCACGCCGCCCGCCGCGCAGGCCTTCCTAAGCTCAACCTCTCCCCTCCTCCCCCGCCCGAAGCACCGCATTTCCTGGGCTGGCTCGAAGACGAGGTCGACTCCAACGCCCCCAAACGCGCTGAGGACGGCCGCGGTGCAATCGTTGCATCAACGCTCGATCCGCTATTGCAGGAAGCAGCCAACGCTGCCGTCCGCGACGGCCTGCACGGGCTGCGGTCGGGTCATCCGCGATTCAATGGACTGCCCCTTTCCGCAGCCTTGGTGGCGCTCGATACCCGCACGGGCGATGTGCTCGCCTATGTCGGAGGCGATCCAAGACTGCGATCGGACAGCTTCGATCGGGTGCGATGGGCCGAGCGTCAGCCGGGGTCAGCGGTCAAGCCGCTCGTGCTCTTGGAGGCTTTTCAGAGCTGCGGCAGCCGGGACCCACTGTTTCCAGCCCGACGCGTCTCCGATCAGCCTCTGACACTAGAGCTGCCATCAGGGCCCTGGAGTCCCGAGAACCCCGATCGACGGTTCCGGTCCTCCGTCTCGGTGCGTCAGGCGACCCTGCGTTCTCTCAATCTGCCGTTCGTGCGAATAACACGCTGGTGCGGCTTTCACGAGACGGCCGAACGTCTTCGCCGCAGCGGCTTGGATCTGCCGCAGGACCCACCACCCGCCTTCGTGCTCGGTGCGATGGAAACAACGCCGCTGGCTCTGGCGCGCGCCTACACGGTCTTCGGCTCGCTCGGAAGAGCTGCTCGGCCACGACCCTACGAGAGGATCTCCCTGCCCGGTGGTCGGCTGCTCGTGAAACGCCGCCCCACCTCGTCCAAGATTGTCGAGCCGGCCACCGCCTACCTGATTCGAGACCTGCTCGAGGGCTCACTTCGTCAGGGTACCGCCGCCGCTGCTGCGATTTCAGACCCGACCGCATTCGGCAAGACGGGAACTTCCTCCAGCTCGCGCGACGCGTGGTTCGCCGGTGGGGCTGGGTCGATCGTGGCAGTGGTATGGGTAGGACTCGACGACAATCGGACACTGGGGCTGCGGGGTTCCGCCGCGGCAGCACCGATCTGGAAGGCCTTCATGGAACGAGCCGCTCCACTGCGACCGGCCATGGACCACGGCCGCCCAACCAAGATCGTCGAGCTCTGGATCGAGACCGAGACCGGTTTGCTGGTGCCTCGGGATCGCGATGGGGCCGAGCTCGACCTCTTTCGAAAGGGAGCCACACCGCCAAAGAGACGGCTTCTCAAGCAGGACGAGCCCATTCCGATGATCGAGTAGTTTGAGGCCAGTAGAATCTTCTTGGAACTCAACAGAAAGGGGACGCCATGAACTGGACCGATTTACTGACCGCAGAACTGGAGTACCTCTACCGCGGCACCGACGCGCTGTTCGCGGTCGCCGACGATGCAGCACTCGACTGGAAGCCGGCCACCGGTGAGAACTGGATGACCATGGGGCAAGTCATGATGCACACCGCCACCTCCAATGGTCCAGGATTCCATGGCTTCGTCACCGGTGACTGGGGCATGCCTGATGGCATGAGCTTGGACGACATGGAGCCTGAAGAGATGCTGCCACCGGCAGAGAAAATGGCGACCGTGGAGAGCGTGGCGCACGCCCGGGAGCTGCTCGCCAAGGACAGAGAGCAGGCTCTCGCGGTGCTGCGAAGCGTAGACGAAGCAGACCTGGCGCAGCGAGAGATTGCGGCGCCCTGGAATCCAGCCGAGACGTTCGCACTGGGCAGGCACCTCCTGCACTCGCTTCGTCACTCGCTGCAACACAAAGGGCAGCTCTTTTACTACCTCAAGCTGCAAGGCAAACCGGTCAACACCGGGCACCTGTGGGCCATGTGAGTCCCGAGAGTCGCGGCTCTTCCCCAGGGCCTAGAGCTCGAGGAGCTCTCGTGCCCGGGCCCTACCCCAGGCGTCGTACTGTAGGGCATCGTCCAAGCTGGTGATCGGTCCAGGCTCGCACGACTCCAGAACCCGCTCTGCCGTTGCGACGATTGCCGGGAACGGAATCCGGCCTTCCAGAAAGCCGCGGACAGCCACCTCGTTGGCAGCATTCAGCACCGCTGGAGCGGAGTCACCCATCGACAGGGTTGCACGAGCCAAGTCGACACTCGGGAAGCGCTGGGCATCGACCGGCTCGAACTCTAGACGGCCCAATTGGTGCGGCTCCAGGCGCTCGAACTCGTTCTCCCAGCGATCGGGATAGGAGAGGGCGTACTGAATGGGGAAGATCATGTCGTTGACCGACATCTGCGCCAGCCAGCTGCCGTCCCGATACTCCACCAGCGAATGCACGATGGATTGCGGGTGGACCACGACTTCGATCCTGTCCGGAGGTACGTCGAAGAGGTGGTGAGCCTCGATCAGCTCCAGCCCCTTGTTCATCAGCGTGGCCGAGTCGATGCTGATCTTCGCCCCCATCCGCCAGGTCGGGTGACGAAGGGCCTCTTCAGGCCTGATCTCATTCCAGGTCGCAAAGTCCCGCGTTCGAAAGGGGCCCCCGGAGGCGGTCAGCATGAGTCGGTGGACCTCGCTCGAGCGACCCGAGCGCAGCGACTGATGCAGCGCCACGTGCTCGCTGTCGATCGGCAGGAGCTGGGCCCCTGAGGCCCGGGCTACCTCCTTGAGCAGTTTGCCGGCGACGACAAGGGACTCCTTGTTGGCCAGCGCAACGTCCTTCCCGGCCTCCAGGGCTGCGTAGGTGGCAGGCAACCCGGCGGCACCCACTACGGCCGCCACAACCAGATCCACCCCTTCCAAGCGAGCAACCTCGACAAGCCCCGCCTCTCCGGAGACCACCTTTGCCGTGGCACCAACCCGATCTTGGAGCTCAGCCGCTTTCTGCGGATCATGCACAGCCACTAGGCTGGGGCGAAACTCTCGGACTTGCTCTTCGAGGCGGTCCAGCTTGCTCCCATGAGCGGCCAGCGCCTCGACACAGAGTCGGTCCGGATGATGGAGGATGACCTGCAGTGTGCTCTCACCGATGGACCCGGTCGAGCCCAGAAGCGCGATTCGTCGACTCAAGGCAGCATCCTGCCGGCACCCAACAGCTCGACGCCGACCCACATCACCGGCGCCGCAAAGAGAAGAGCGTCCATCCTGTCCAGCATTCCACCGTGTCCCGGCAGGATCTGGCCCGAGTCTTTGACACCAGCACCGCGTTTCAGCAGCGACTCCGCGAGATCACCGATCTGCGCCGCAGTCGAGACTAGAGCAGCCAAGAGGAGAATCCAGCCATCGACTTCTCCCAGGCGCCAATAGCTCCAGGCGGTGGCGGCCAGCATTCCGGCAGCGATGTTGGCGATCGCCCCTTCCCAGGTCTTGTTCGGACTGACTCTCGGCGCCAGCTTGTGCCGACCCCAAGTCTTGCCGATGTAGTACGCACCGCTGTCGCCCAGCCAGACAATAGCGAGCAGCAGCACGAGGACCCAGGGATCGAAGGCCTGGAGCCCGTACAAGCTGGCCGCAGGTAGCGCGAAGTACAGCATCCCAAAAGCGAGCAAGCCCACAGAAGCGGCGCCCTGTTCGATCGGGGCTCGGGCCGAGATTGCCAGGGTTCCCGAGCCTACCGTCATCAGAAGCAACGCCAACCACACGAGTGCAGACTCGAGACCGCCAAGGTCCGACGGCAGGAGGCTACCGGCCAACAGAAAGGTCGTTACGGGCACCAGCACGAGCAGGGACCGGAGAACACCACCGGGTGCCCAATGCTCTCCAATCTTGATGTACTCGAGGACGGCGAGCTCGATCAGTGCCACAACGCCGAGCAGGAACCAGCCTCCGGGCAGGCGGAATACCGCCAGCAGGGCAATGGGAATGCAGACCAGGGCAGTTAGTAGACGCTGCATGATCGAACCTGCTCCAGGTAGATAGGTTACGGCTCTGTCAGCCGATCAGGCCGAAGTCCGATCTGCCTTCGGCTCCTCGTCGGCCTCGACAACTGCACCAAATCGACGATCCCGGGATTGGAAGTCGAGTACAGCCTCCAGTAGATGTCGCCTACGAAAGTCAGGCCATAGAGTTTCGGTCATCCAGATCTCTGCGTAGGCAATCTGCCAGAGCAGGAAGTTGCTCACACGCTGCTCTCCAGAGCTTCGAATCAGCAGATCGGGGTCGGGAAGACCGGAGGTGTACAGGTAGCGCCCTATCGTTTCTTCGTCGATCTCGACGCTCTCGCCGCCAGCCCAGTCGGCCACGATGTCACGGCAGGCGTCGACGATCTCGCACCGACCCGAGTAGTTGAGGGCGATGTTGAGCTGCATGCCCTGACAATCGGCGGTGGCCTCCAAGGCCCGCTCCAACTCGCCAACGACCGAGGGGTCCAGCTCACGCCAGCGGCCCAGGAGGTGCAGTCGAATGCCGTTTTCCACCAGGTTCGACAACTCCCGCCGCAGGTAGTCCTTGAGTAGATTCATGAGAGCCCAGACCTCGTAGCGTGGTCGCTTCCAATTCTCGACCGAGAAGGCATAGAGGGTAAGGACTTCGATCCCGAGCTGGGCCGCGGCCTCGATGACGTCCCGCACAGCCGCCACTCCTGCCCTGTGGCCCTCTACTCTCGGCAGGCCACGACTCTTCGCCCAGCGACCGTTTCCATCCATGATGATGGCCACATGGCGCGGCAGCCGCGATCGATCCAGTCGACGCAGGAGGTGCTCTTCAGGCGAGCCAGCTGGCGCTACCTTCGAAAAATCAGGCATTTCGTGCGGCAGTAATCTAGCACACCGTGCGGCGACCCCGGAGTCCGGCCGACAGTCAGATCAGTGGTTCTCCTGCTCCTCGAGCGGGCTCCAATCCTGGGGATAGCGGACCTCTTCCAGGGTCAGGCCGCGCGCCGGTGCGGTCGGGCCCGCCTCGGATCGCGGGCGTCCTTGAAGGAGACGGGGAATGTCATCGACTCGACGCTGCCCCTTACCCACCTCCAGCAGAGTGCCGACCATGGAGCGCACCATTCCTCGCAAGAAGCCACTACCGACAACTCGAAACTCCATCACGCTTGCACCGCCGGTCTGCCAGTTAGCAGTCTGCCAGTTCGCCTCGTCAATGCGGCGTACTGGCTGGGTGTGGCTCCCCCCGGAGAGTGCAAAGGCGGTGAAGTCGTGCTCACCGAGCAGGTGCTCGGATGCTCGCACCATCGCGTCCAGGTCGACCTCATGGGGTAGATGAACAGCGAACAGGCTGTCCAGTGGTGCGAGGATCGGAGTCTGGACATACCGGTAGCAATACAACTTGCTCGCGGCGTGCTTGCGGGCGTGAAAGCCCTCAGGCATCCGCTCCGCTGCCATGATCCGTATGTCCTCGGGAAGGCGCTGATTGGCGCCGTGAATCAGACCTCGTGTCGAAAAGTCGATGGGTAGCTCCAAATGGACGACCTGTCCTCGAGCATGCACGCCGGCGTCGGTTCGGCTGGCCCCGACAATCGGGACGGGCTGAGCCAATAAGTTGCTCAACGCTTCCTCCACGACCTGCTGGACCGTGGTGGCGTTGTTCTGCCGCTGCCAGCCGGCGTATGAAGTACCGCGATACGAGAGCGTCAGTCGGAAAACCATCGTTGTCGGATCCAAACCGCAAAGGGAGGCAGCCAAACCGCCAGATAGATCCACGGAAAGAGCGCTACATCCGTGAACTGGGGAATATACGACAGGATCACGGTGGCGGAGGCGAGCAACCAGGCCCGATTCCCAAGCAGGGCAGCCCAGGGCAGGATCCAAAGCAGGTACCACGGATAGACGGTTGCCGAGCACAGGATGATGCTGCCGAAGATCCATTGCATGCCTGCGAGACGCGGTTGTCGCACGACAGCAACGGCGATTGCCGCCAGCAACGCGATTCCCAGGACCAATTTGGCCCAGAGTTGCGGGTAGTTGAGAGGATAGAAGTGATTGAAGAAGTCGTGCTCACCGGTCTGGATCTTGAGCCAATCGAGCAGCCTGCTCGCAGCCGAGGGAACATCGAGGCTGGCGGCAAGTCGCCACAGAGGCTCGAAGAGAGGGCCATTGAATTCCCAACGAATGCCGAAGGTGACGACACCCGTCGGTACCCCACCCGTGGAAACGACGACCGGCACCAGGGCCATCAGCGAAACCCCGATAGCGAGCGACAGGAAGAGGAGTGGCCGTCCACTTTGGCGGGCCCAGACCGGGAAACCCACAACCGGAATCAGCTTCGCCAGTACCCCTGCCGCCGCTGCCAACGCCGCCCCGGCAACCCGCTTGGGGTAGTGGCTCAGGCAAACTACCAACAACACCATGCAGGTCACACCCAGGGCATCGACATGCCCCATGCCTGCGACTTCCAGCGAAACCAACGGATTCCAGGCGTACCAGACAACCCGGTGGGTGGGCAGACCTACTATCCGAGCCAGAATCAGCAACAGCACACAGGTCACCAGATCGAACAGGGTCAGCAGCAGCTTGAGGGCGAAGACCGGTGCTGGAAGGTTGGCTGCCACGCTGAACAGAGCCAAGGCAAGTGGCGGATAGACCGTCGGCACATGCCGATGCGGGAGCTGCTCCCAGGCCTCGTCCCGCAGCCCGCTCACCTCGGGCGCATTCGGCTCGTAGAGGTACGGACTGATGCCGGCGGTGGCGACCTTGCCATCCCACAGGTAGCGCTGGATGTCATCGGAAAGCGTCGACGGCAACGGCAGCATCAGCAAACGAACCACGATGGCCACCGCCAGGACCAGCGCACCGCTCGGCGCTTTCATCTTGGCAAGGTGCCGACTCCCCAGGGCCAATCCGAGAAAGCCGACCGCCAACCAGCACAGGGCAGCCCCGAGATGCGCCGCGAGATCCCACGTCAGCAGCAGGCCGGCATGGGCTAGGATGGGCACCCAGCCGATTCGTACAAGAGACCGGAGATCGAGCGTACCGAACAGAGATGACGGGGATGGAGATTCTTTTCGAGAAAGTTCTGCTGGCAATCTATTACCTGACCTTGGGAAGTCTGGCGATCTACGGCTCCCATCGCCTGTTGTTGCTGGCACTTTACTACCGAAATCGCCATCGGTTGAATCCACCGACTGCTGAACCGACGCACTGGCCCATGGTGACGATTCAGCTGCCACTCTTCAATGAAATGTACGTTGCGTCGAGGCTTATCGACTCGGTCTGCCGCCTGGACTACCCCAGAGATCGTCTCGAGATCCAGGTCCTCGACGACTCGACCGACGAGACCGCGGACATCGTTGCCGAACGAGTGCAGCACTATTTGGCCAACGGTTTTCACATCCACCATCTGCACCGCACCCACCGGCACGGATTCAAGGCCGGAGCGCTGGAGAACGGGCTGGCCAGGTCTCGAGGCAACCTCTTGGCGGTCTTCGATGCGGATTTCTCGCCGCGCCCGGATTTCCTCAAACGAACGGTTCCATACTTTGCCGATCCCGGCATCGGTATGGTCCAGGCACGATGGGAGCACATCAATCGACGCTTCTCACTGCTGACGAGAATTCAAGCGATTCTCCTCGATGGACACTTCGCCATCGAGCACGCGGCGAGGCATGCCTCGGGCCGGTTCTTCAACTTCAACGGCACCGCTGGCCTTTGGAGGAAAGAGGCGATCGTCGATGCGGGAGGCTGGCAGCACGACACCCTCACCGAAGATCTGGATCTCTCCTTTCGCGCTCAACTTCGCGGCTGGCACTTCCTCTTCCTACCTGCCGTCACCGCTCCAGCCGAGCTGCCCGTCGACATTCACGCCTTCAAGAGCCAGCAGTTTCGATGGGCGAAGGGCTCGATTCAAACTGCCCGGAAGCTCCTCGATAGGATTCTGCGCTCCTCGATCGCCACACCCATCAAAGTCGAGGCGTTGATTCATCTAACCAGCAACGCCTGCTATCCGCTGATGATCCTGCTCTCGCTACTCATGTTCCCCGCCATGTACCTGAGACGGGACGCCGACCCCAGGATGCTGGTGCTGCTCGATCTGCCCATCTTTCTCGGCGCGACGGGCGCCATCGTCTTGTTCTATGTCATCAGTCAGCAGGTCGTCGGAGCCAACCGGTGGCGCAGCCTCGGCACCATTCCGCTTCTGATGGGGCTGGGCGTCGGCCTGGCAGTCAACAACACCCACGCTGTCTTCTCTGGCTTGCTGCATGATGGCGGGGTTTTCCAGCGCACTCCCAAATACTGCATCGAAGGTCGTGCCGATCGTTGGCTCGGCAAGCGATATCAATCCTGCCGTACGAAGACCGCAATCTTCGAATTGCTCCTCGCGGGATACATGATCTTGTGTTTTACTGTGGCCTGTAGCCTGGGGATGTGGTTTTCCCTGCCGTTTCTCTACCTCTTCCTGCACGGCTACTGCTATATGACCTATCTGACTCTCCAACACGAGCGAGTAACCCGTAGGTTCGACGACCCGGAAGCACCGCCGGCGCGTCTGGCCACCAGTACCGACGAGGCCGCAGCGGAGCTCGGGATATGACGACTGCCCATTCGACAGACGCGCCCAGATCGGTCCTGCATCCCCAGGCCGAAGCCCAGGCCCCGCGCGTCTCACTCAGACCTGCGGTCCCGGGCGATGCCAGTCTGCTCCGCGATTGGCGTCGGCAGCCCACTGTGCGACGATTCCAGCCCCTCGGCGAAGCCTCACTCGGACAGCTGAGCGCCGAGCTCGTGCGGCAGAGGATCAGTGACCTCTACCACGGGCAAGGGGATAAGTTTCAGTGGATCATTCGGTGCGATGAACAGCCGGCTGGCTGGCTGACGCTCGTGATCACCAATTGGGACCATGGATTGGCCGAGATCGGCTATGCACTTTCGACGCCCTTCCAGAAACGCGGCATCATGGCGCTGGCGCTTCAACTTCTTCTGGCAGACCTCTTCCTCAACTCTCCCCTGGAGCGAATCGAGGCCCGCTGCGATACCCGAAACTATGGGTCACAAAGGGTGCTCGAGAAGCTAGGCTTTCGCCAGGAGGGTCGCCTCAGAGGTTACTTCGTGATGGACGGTGACAGGATCGACAACTACCTCTATGCGATCCTGCGCAGCGACCACCTGCCGGCAGAATAGTCCCGGGACGCGAGCACTCCCTACAACAGCTCCAGATTGGCGTACTTGGCCACCAATTTCCTCTTGCCCGAGCGGTCGAAGAAGACGGTCAATTTGGCGTTGTCTCCCTCGCCTTCGAGCTCCATGAGGACGCCTTCGCCGAGTGTCGGATGGCGTACTCGTCGGCCACGTCGCAGGGCGTCGCCAGTTACGACTTCCGGCTCGATCTCAACGGGCTCGCGCCGGCCGAAGAAACCGTACGCACCCCGCGTTCGACTGTCGTAGAACAACTCGGGGCTCTCGCTGATTACCAGATCTTTCCCGGGAATCTCAAGTAGGAAGGGAGACTCCTGCTGATCCTGGTACCGACCCGCGATGCGGCGACGCCGGCACCCGGTCAAGAAGAGGCGCTGCTTGGCGCGCGTCATGCCAACATAGAGCAACCGCCTCTCCTCCTCGATCTCGTCCTGAGTGCCACCACTGTTGAAGTGAGGTAGCAGCCCATCTTCGAGCCCGGCAACGCAGACGGCTTCGAACTCCAGGCCCTTCGCGCTGTGCAACGTCATCAGCGAGATGCCCTGCTCTCGGCGCCACTCATCGATGTCGCTGACCAGTGAGATGTGGTCGAGAAAGGCACTCAGCAGATCGGCCTCGTCGCTCCAGTCGGTTTCTTCGGTGAACTCCTGTGCCGCCGTCACCAGCTCTTCCAGATTCTCCAGCTTGGCGCGAAGCTCAGGGTCGTCCTTGTCATAGTGATCCAGGTAGCCAGTCTGGTCGAGAAGACGCTCCAGCACCACGGGTAGGGGCGTCTCATCCAGGCCGTCGCGTAGCGACTGGAGCAGATCACGGAATCGACCCAGCGCCTTGCCGCTTCGAGCTGGCAGACTCGCCAGCTCTGCGTGTCGGAGCGTCTCCCACAGCGAGTTCCCATGCTCCGCCGACATCTGGATCAGCATGTCTTGTGTTGCCTTGCCGATACCCCTCGCTGGTCGGTTCAGGATCCGGGTCAACGAGAAGTTGTCTCTCGGGTTGCGCAGGACTCGCAGATAGGCCACGACATCCTTGATCTCGGCGCGCTCGTAGAAACGCACACCACCGACCAGCTCGTAGGGAATCTGCCTCTTCAGAAGCTCTTCCTCGAAAGCTCGGGTCTGGGCGTTGGTCCGCACCAGGATTCCCATCTCGCGCAGCGGAATCTGGCCTCGCAGCCCCTCGAACGTGTTCAGGATCCAGCGTGCTTCGTCCTGGTCGTCGCGCGCACGATAGAGCTCCACTTTGCTGCCTTCGCCCGCCTCCGTCCAGAGCCGCTTACCGCGTCGGCGCTGGTTGTGCGCCACCAGCTCGCCAGCGGTGTCGAGGATGTTCTGTGTCGACCGATAATTCTGCTCCAGCGCTCGGACCACGGCGCCCGGGAACGCCTGCTCGAAGTTGAGCACGTTGTCGAGATCGGCACCGCGCCAGCGGTAGATTCCCTGATCTTCATCACCGACCGCGGTCAGGTTCCCGGCCGCGGCGACGATCTCCTGCACCATCCGCATCTGGGCATGGTTCGTGTCCTGGAACTCATCGACCAGTAGGTACCGGATTCGCTGCCGCAGACGGTCTCGGATACCCTCCTCGGTCGTCAACAACTTGACGGCCAACCGCAGCATGTCGTCGAAGTCCACCCCCGACGATTGGATCAAGAGGCGTTGGTACTGCCGATACACTTTGGCCGCCTGCTTCTCGTAGAAGTTCTCGGCCGCCGCCGCGTAGGTCTCCGCGTCGAGCAGTCGATTCTTCGCCGCGCTGATGGTGCCCAACATCGAGCGCGGCGGAAAGGCCGACTCCGAGAGGTTCTCTTCAGCCAGGGCCTTCTTCACCAGGGACAGCTGATCGGAGCTGTCGAAAATCGCGAAGCTCGGGTCGACGCCGACGTGCTTGCCGTGACGTCGCAACAGGCCGAGAGCGAATCGATGAAACGTGCCGACGAACGTCGGTAATGGATGTAGGCCGAGGAGATCTTGGACTCGGTCCCGCATCTCGCCCGCAGCCTTGTTCGTAAAGGTCATCGCGACGATCTGCGAAGGATCGACGTGGCGCTCCTGGACCAGCCAGGCGACTCGATAGGTGATGACCCGAGTCTTGCCGGAACCCGCCCCCGCCAGTACCAACTGGGGCCCGTCACCGTGAGTGACGGCGGCAGCCTGCTCAGGGTTCAGGGCGCGCTCGAGATCGAGGGCGGAATTCGACGGCATCGGCGACGGTCCGGCTGGCTTTCTACTCGACCGTCACGCTCTTGGCCAGGTTCCGCGGCTGATCCACGTCGGCACCCCGGCGAACGGCAACAAAATAGGCGAACAGCTGCAAAGGTATGACATTGATCAGAGGCTGCAGCAAATCGGATGAATGGGGCACATGAATGACCTCGTCGGCGATCTCGGCGAGCTCTTCGGCCGGGCGATCCGTGACGGCGATGACCACGCCGTCCCGTGCCTTGACCTCCTGCATGTTGCTGCACACCTTGTCGAACACGCGGCTGCCGGTAGCAATCGCCACGACCGGAAAATCTTCGTCGATCAGGGCGATCGGACCATGCTTCATTTCCCCAGCCGGGTAGCCCTCGGCATGGCTGTAGGAGATCTCCTTCAGCTTCAGGGCTCCTTCGAGCGCGATCGGATAGTTGATACCTCTTCCCAGGTATAGGAAGTCCTCGAGGCGGGCATAATGCCGAGCCAACTCTTCGAGCTCCGCTTCGGAATCCATGATCTCCGCCACAGCGTGAGGTAGCTTCGCAAGCTCCGTGAGCATTTCTGGCTCGATCGCCAATCCACGCTGCTGCCGCAGATAGAGAGCCAGAAGATAGAGGGCGGTGAGCTGAGTCGTGAAGGCTTTCGTCGAGGCGACTCCGATCTCTGGCCCGGCATGGGTGTAGATCACGCCGCCGCTGATTCGGGTCGCCTGGCTGCCAGGCACATTGCAGATCGCCAGCAGCTCGGCACCTCGATCGCTGGCCGCCTCCATGGCTGACAGCGTATCGGCAGTCTCCCCCGACTGGGAGATACCCACCGCCAGGACACCCTCTCCGACCACTGGATCCCGATATCGATACTCGGAACCGTAGTCCACCTCGACCGGTATCCGTGCCAACTCTTCAATCATGAACTTGCCCACCAGACCCGAGTGCCACGAGGTCCCGCAAGCCAGAATCTGGACCCGCTGAATCTGCGCCGCCTTCTCCGGTGTCAGCGAGAAGTTGTCGAACCTGACCCTGTTGCTCTCGAAGTCCACGCGACCCGCAAACGTGTCCTGGATCGCCTGGGACTGCTCGTGGATCTCCTTGAGCATGAAGTGCTTGAAGCCACCCTTTTCGGACTGGATCGGGTCCCAGGTAAGCCTTACCGTCTGCCGCTCGACGCTGTCGCCAGCCTCGTCCCATATCTCGGGGCCGGCAGCGGTCAACCGACACAGGTCCCCGTTCTCCAGGAAGATCACGTTCTTCGTGTAAGCCAGCAGAGCCGCCGGGTCCGAAGCCAGGAAGTACTCGTCATCACCCAGCCCGATGACCAGTGGAGGACCTTGTCGGGCGACAACGATCTCGGCTTGCCCCGACACCGTCGAGACGGCGGCAAACGCGTACATGCCTTCGAGCTCTTGCAGCGCCAGTCTCGTCGCCGCCAACAGGTCGTCCTGCAGGTGCAAGCTGATGAGGTTGGCGACGACCTCCGTATCGGTGTCGGAAGTGAACTCCCAACCTTCACTGATGAGGCTCTTCTTGAGAGTCAGGAAATTTTCGATGATGCCGTTGTGGATGAGGGCCAATCGGCCCTTCGCGTCCATCACCGGATGGGCATTGCGCTCGGAGGGCTCGCCGTGAGTCGCCCAGCGCGTATGACCCAGGCCATAGGTGCCTACGAGGGACTCGCCCTCCAGCTTCTCGACCAAGCGCTCCAGCTTGCCCTCGGCCTTGACGGCCTCCAGTTCGCTCTCACGAACAACGACGACACCTGCCGAGTCATAGCCCCGATAGGCGAGACTCTCGAGTCCCGAAAGGAGCACGGGAACAACCTCACGCTGCCCTATATAGCCGACGATTCCGCACATAAGAAATGAAGTTTACTGCTTTCTGGCCTTTCGCCGCTCGAGCTTTCGTTTGGCGAAACCTGGCACGGTCTTCTGCTCGCACCGCTCGATCGCCAGTGCTCCGGGGGGCACGTCCTTGGAGATCACGGACCCGGCCGCCGTCATGGCGCCATCGCCCACACTGACCGGGGCGACAAACATCGTGTCGCTGCCGATAAACGCACCTTTGCCAATCTCCGTGCGATGCTTCGAGACGCCGTCGTAATTGCATGTAATCGTCCCTGCCCCCAGGTTCGCGTTCTCCCCCACCGTCGCATCACCCACGTAGGCCAGGTGGTTCGCCTTCACGCCGGCGCCGAGCTCCGAGTTCTTGATCTCGACGAAGTTGCCGATCTTGGCTCGCTCCTTCATGACCGCGCCGGGTCGCATGCGAGCGAAAGGCCCGATCTGACAGGCGTCACCAACTTCCACTTCTTCAAGAACGCTATAGGGCTCCACCGTGACCCGATCACCGAGCCAAGCATCCCGCAGCCACGCCCCCTGGTGAACGGTACAACCCTCTCCCAATCGGGTCCTGCCCGTCAGGGAGACCCCTGGATGGATCACCGAGTCCCTACCAACTTCGACACCCGCCTCGATGACCACATGGTCCGGGTCCAGAATCGTCACGCCTTCTCTCATCAACGCATCTGCCTTGCGTCGCAGTAGTACACCGTGGACGCGAGCCAGGTCCAGCCGATCGTTGACTCCGAAGGCCTCTGCCGCCTCGGCCAGCGAGACCAGGGCGAGGGACTGATCGGCTGCCGCGGTGAGGGCGTCGGTCAGGTAGAGCTCCTGTTTGGCATTGTTGGGCTTCAGCTGCTTCAGGAAATCGAAGATCTCGGGAGCTGGCAGAGCGTAGATCCCGGCGTTGATCCAGGGATTCTCCAACTCTTCAGGAGTGGCGTCTGCAACCTCCACAATGCGCTCGAGAGTGCCGCTTGCCGTTGCCACGACGCGCCCCAGGGAGCCGGGCTCCTCCATCTCCGCCACGACCATGGCGCCCCAACCCGCACGCGCGGCGGCCGCCAACCGATCCAGGGTCTCCGGGGCCACGAGCGGTACATCACCTGAGAGCACGAGCAGGGTTGCCGGCGCTTCCAAATGGCTCTCCACCTGCAGAAGAGCATGGCCCGTTCCGAGCTGCTCCTCCTGCAACACCCAGGTCACATCGTCGGCCTCGATCTCGCTCTGCACCGCATCCGCGCCATGCCCCACCACTACATAGATGTGCTCACAGCCTGCGGCCCGTGCTGCGTTCAGCACCCATTCCAACATCGGTCTACCCGCAACAGGATGCAGAACCTTGGGCAAGGCTGATCGCAACCGAGTGCCCTTGCCTGCCGCCAGAATTACCGCCGATAGGGGTTGTGGTTTCGTCACCTGCACTCCTCTCTCATACTGACTATCCTGTCCGCGGGTCATCGTGGTCCAGTTCTCGCCGCGCACTGCGCCTGCCAAGCGCTCAATCGGCCGAGGCACCTTCCGATTCCCTGTCGCTCTCCAGAACCGACAGGATGGTGCGGGCGAGCTTGAACTTGTCGTGGCGGATCAGGGGGCCCGGCGCCAGCAGGTCATCGCCAAAAATGTCGATTCCCCGCATCCGAAAGGCGGCCTCATCGAGGATCACCGGCTCTGAGCCTTCCTCACTGTAGGCCGGCAGACGGTCGGCTGGCAAAGGCGCGGTGTTGACCACCACGATATCGATGGCACCGGTGCCCAGGTATCGCTCGATGGCGTCCAGATGGTCGAGCGCGTTCATGCCGTCGGTCTCTCCGGGCTGGGTCATGAGATTCAACGGCAGAACCACCTTGCCTTGGCTCTCCCGGATCGCGGCATCGATGTCAGGGATCAGGAGATTCGCGATGACCGAGGTGTACAACGAGCCGGGGCCCAGAATCACCAGATCAGCCTGCCGAATTGCCTCGACTGCGGGGCCAAACCCAGGGGGGGCCTCTGGCTCGAGCAACACCTCCTGCAACGGTTCTCCTGAGACTCCTACTGCAGACTCACCTTTGTAGGTCCGACCGGACAGGCCTCGGGCATCCAGGCGCAAATCGCTCAGGGTCGCGGGCAGGATCCGGCCCCGCACGGATAGCACGGCTTCCGCCGTGAGGATCGCCTGATAGAAGTCCCCGGTGATACCAGCCAAAGCGGTGAGGAAGAGGTTGCCGAATGAGTGACCCGAAAGTCCCTCACCCTCGTCGAAGCGATATTGGAATAGTCGCGCCAACAGGTCCTCGTCGTCGGCCAAGGCCACAATACAGCTACGAATGTCACCTGGGGGAAGGACGCCGAACTGGCGGCGCAGGCGTCCAGACGAACCACCATCGTCACTGACCGTCACCACCGCCGTGAGATCCCCGATAGGACCACCGACCGAGTGCTTGAGGCCACGCAGCAGAACCGACAGGCCGCTGCCACCGCCAATGGTGACCAGGGCGCTCGCCGGAGCTCGAGAGGCCGTTGGATCAGTCGAAGAGATGTCGGTACTCTGAGCTGTCTCGGAGCGTTTCGAAGTCCGTGTCGTGGTAGGCATGGATGCGGTTCTTTGGATTGAGCTCGATCGCCACCGTGAGGAACTTCGACGCCTTCTCGAGCTCTCCCATCAGGCTGTAGACGGCAGCAGCCAGGTAGGCAAAGCGCTCGTCCTTGCTCTGCCGACCACCCCGGCTGCAGAGCGCCAGAGCCTCTTCGTAGTTACCACGGTTGCTTTCGTAGACCGCCTGCAGAAATGGGTCTCTGTTCTTCGTGCCCGACTTCGCCAGGTTCTTTTGACAGATACCCAGATACCGTCGAGAGCGCTGAGCGAGGTCACTCTCGCCAGTCTCTTCCAGGATCTTCTCGAAGTACTTGCTGGCTTCTCGCCACTTGTTCTGATGGAGAGCTTTGAGACCCTTCTCGAAGATCCCGATCTGCGGATCTGGTGGAAGTGCCCGAATCGAGGCACTGTCTTTGGCCTCGAGGCCGAGCTCGGTCAGCTTGCGGGAAACTTCGTCGTTGTTGGTCCGAAACCGCTCTGCCAATTCGGCTACGTGTTTCTTCTCGGCGTACCGCTTGAGGTAGGTGATCTCCTGTTTCTTCCACCGCTTCGCCATCTGTCTCCCTAGTGGTTGTGCGCTCTTACTTCTTCCGCAACTCGACCAGTATCTGCTTGGCGACTGACTTGAGCGTCTCGAAGACACCCACACCCTGTGGAGCGATACCGGCAAAGGTGGGTTCGCGTTTGAAGTTCAGCATCCGATACATCTCGTCGACCGGCATGATGTTGGGCAGATCCCGTTTGTTGAACTGAAGTGCATAGGGGATGCCTTGCAGATCGAATCCGTGCTCGTCCAGGTTCAACTCGAGATTCCGAATCGACTCGACATTGGCCTCCATCCGGTCGGTCTGGCTGTCAGCCACGAAGACGACCCCGTCCACACCTTTGAGAATCAGCTTCCTGCTCGCGTCGTAGAAGACCTGACCAGGGACCGTGTAGAGATGGAATCGCGTCGTGAAGCCACGAATCGATCCCAGATCTAGAGGTAAGAAATCGAAGAACAGCGTGCGATCGGCCTCGGTGGCCAGTGAAATCATCTTGCCGCGTCGGTCCGGAGCCGTCTTGTTGTAGATGTGCTGCAGGTTCGTCGTCTTACCGCCGAGTCCCGGGCCATAGTAGACGATCTTGCAGTTGATCTCCTTCGCAGCGTAGTTGATGAAGGTCATTTCGCTTCAATCCGCATCAAGATGTCTTGGCCGACTCTTGCAGCGAACCTCCCGATGTTCTCGGTCCCAGCCCGCAAAGCCGACGTTGGGAAATTTGAGGTCGAGCCTTTGTCGCCGCCCCAATCTCGGCTCAGTCACCGAACAGGGAATCGATGTCCTCGTCCGTGATTTCGGAAAAGGGGCTCGTCTCGACCTGCCCTCCGGGGCCCCGACTCTCCTTCCGGTTCATGTCTTCGAAGATCTCATCCATCTCGGCGCTTGCCCTCTTGACTCGCAGCCGAACCAAGCCGAGCGAGGAGCGCTCGTCGAAAATGACTAGCAGGATAGCTCGGCGGGCGACAATGGAGATGTGAATATGATCGCGCTGGCCTTCGTGAAACAGCACCGAGAACTCGCGCTCGCCGATCAACTTGGCGAGGCCGTCGGTTGCCGCCACGTTACCGGCGGTCAGCGATGCCAGAGACGTGGTGTCGAACTCGTCCACATCTCCTACCGCCGCAATCTGTTGACCATTCTTGTCGATCAGGAATACGGCTTTGGCATTCGAGTCGTATCGCAGGCGTCGCAACGCCTGTTCCAGTCGCTCGAATTCCTCCTCGTAGACCTCGACGTAAGCTGTCGGCATAACTCGTCTCTCCGGGAGCAGCGCGAAACTATCACATAGCTGCCTTGAGCCTTCAAATCATTGATTCAAGGCGATTTTCTGTCAAGGAAAAAGTCCATAGATCCCACCTCAACTCGGACCAAACCCTGTCACCACATAGCTACCCGATTTCTGGTCTCGGCGGATCTTGATGACCCCGGCTGCCTCTGCCTCCTCGAGCATCTTCGAAAACGAAGAAAACCCATGCTGGCTCTCGTTGAAGGACGGGTGCTTGCGCTGGATCGTCTGCTTGACCACAGATCCCCACAAAGTCTGTTGATTCTCCCGCATCAACGCCTCGATGGCCTCGACCAGAAGCGTGTAGACCTCGACCCGGCTTTCTTCGACGTTTCCCAACTGCGGCGTCACCTCGGCTAGCCGGCGAACATCTTCGTACAAGAGATACTCGTCGCAGTTGTCGATGAGGCTTGGAGCGGCCGATTCCGAAGAGCCAACGCCAATGACATGCTTGTCGTTCGCCTTGAGCTTGGAGACCAGAGGTATCAAGTCGCCGTCACCTGAGATGAGGACAAACGTGTCCAGGTGCTGCTTCGAGTAGCAAAGCTCCATGGCATCGACGGCGATTCGTATTCCCGCCCCGCCTTTGCCCGAGGGTTGCATTTGTGGGATATCGATGAGCTCCACTCCTGCCTCGTGAAAGCTCCGTTTATCGTCCCGGTGTCGATCCCAATCCGCATAGGCCCGTTTGACGACGATTTTGCCTTTGTCGAGCAATCGTGCTTGGATCAGGTTGATATCGAAGCGCCCTGCACCGCTCTCTCTGGCTCCCAGTGTGGCGCTTTCCAGATCACAGATAACGGCCAGCCTGCGGTCCTCGAGGGGCGGCCGCTCCGGCGACTTGCTGGCGCCGTTAGCTTCTTCCCTGGCCCCACCACCAGCGGCGGCATTAGGCGCGGTGCCCCTATTCTTATTGGCCGGGGAGCCTCTCCTGCCACGCCTCCTGGGCCGAGAAGGGGTTGGTGACGCATCTGCTTCTCCGTCCGGGCGACGATTTCGCCCTGCCTGCCCACCCCGCTGAGGCCGACGACGGGAGGTCCTCTGACTGCCCCGAACAGCCGGCTCGGACGGCGCCGTCTCTTTGCCTGGCGAATCTACGGCCGCCCCGTCCGCAGCACTGTCAAATCCAGCCTTCTCTTTCCTGACCGGATCTACCTGATTTTCATCGTTCACCGGCTCGTCGGCCGGTGGACGCAGCCACCAAGGACTCACAATTCCACTCCTTCGATCATCGATCGTTCAAGCTCGAATTTCGGAGACTTCACGTCGAGGAAACGATCCTAACACCCGCGCCTCCGTCACCTTTCCGTCGCCGACGGCGGGAAGACAGGATCCCAGCCTGCGTAAGCCAGAAGATACTCCCGACGCAAGAGCCGGATCAGCTGACCGACGCGCTCCTCGGCCGGTTCGACCTCCTCACCAAATTCACTGCGCATGGCCTCAACGACCTCCGCAACGCTGCGCTCACCATCGATCAGATGCCACAGGAAGCTGCCTCGTTCGTCGAGCCGGATCTTACGCATGGAAAGGAAATAGCTCAGCCTCTCGCCGACACCCGGCAGCCCTTGCTTGCTCGGCCGAGGTCGCTCGACCACTACCCGGTCTTCCACTTCCTCCCAGTCTGCAACCCGTTGAGGAACCATCTCCAGGAGGTTCTCGCCGGCGAGAGCCTCTTCTCGGATCGATTTGCGAGTCGGCAGATTCATGGCTCGGCTAGAAGCCGGCTTGCCTCACTCGCGCATCTTCTTCACCGGCAGATACACCAGCAGATAGGCCAGAGCCGGGTACATGATGAGGCTGAGCCAGAACACTGGAAATCCCATCTCCGTCAGGCTGGCCGCCATCTTGTCGTGGATCGCGATCAGCGGCGGATAGAAGTCCCCACCAAGGACCAGAAAGGCCAACGCTACAGCCATCAGCGCCTCGCCAGCGATAAAGCCGGACGAGAGCAGGATCCCTGTGTTTTCTGCTCTGGTTCGTTCCTCTTCGGTAGCTTCTTTCCGTGCTGCCCACCACTCGAACCCCGACTTCAGAAGACCACCGACGAAGATCGCTGCGGTGGAGTAGAACGGTAGGTACATGCCTACGGCGACCAACATCGGTGAGGGTGAGCCGATCAGGATCAGACCGACCGCCAGGAACATGCCGGCGATGACCAACGGCCAGGCCATCTCACCACCCACGATGCCGTTGGCCATGAGCGCCATGAGCCCTGCCTGGGGCGCTGGCAGCTCTGCCGAGCCGATCTCGTAGACCTTGTCGAGAGCCATCAGGGGAAACGCGAGGACCGCCGCAGCCGCGATGACACCGATGATCTCGCCGATCTCCATGCGCCACGGTGTACCACCGAGAATATGCCCGACCTTCAGATCCTGCATCATGTCGCCGGCGATTCCGGCCGCGCAGCAGACCACCCCTGCAACACCCAGCACCGCGGCGACGCCTTTGATACCGGTCAGGCCCATCAAAACCATGAGCACCGCCGAGATCAACAGGGCGCTCAGCGTCAGGCCTGAGATCGGGTTGTTTGAGCTACCAATCAGCGCCACCAGGTAACCGGCCACGGCTGCGAACAGGAAACCGAGAACGACCATCACCACGGTCAGAACCAGGGCGCCGGGAACGCTCTTCGCGAAATAGTAGTAAAGGAAGAACGTTGCAACGGCCATGACACCGATCGCCATGAAGACCTTCTTGAAGTCCAGGTCCTTCTCCGTACGAAGAGTCTCTTCGCCGCCGCCCTTGACATTGAGGTCTCTCAGCGCCTTGCCGATACCGGCGATCAAAGAGCCGCGCAAATTCCACAAGGTGTAGAACGCGGCCACGATCATCGTTCCCACCGCCAAAGGTCGAACCTGTTTGGACCAGATATCGGTCGCCAAGGCCTGCATGGAGCCGGCGTCCACCCCCTCGGCCAATGAAGGATTGAGGAACATCGCCAGAGGAACGAGAAACCACCAACCCATCACGGCGCCGGCGAACAGCACCGCTGAGACCCGCATGCCGACGATGAAACCGACCCCGACCAAGGCCGGCGAGGCCGAGGGAGTCTCCAGCAACATGCCGCCGCCATACTGGATCTTGTTACCCAAGATCTCGATGTTGGACTTGCCGAAAGCGAAGAACTTCTGGACGCTCGAAAGCACCAGGTGGATGCCGTTGGAGTTCTTGAAGAGCTCCCACAAAGCTGCCAGACCCATGGCGCCGAAGACGTACGCTGCGCCTGTCTGGCCACCCTGCCCAGCCTTGACTATCTCCGCTGCCGCGACGCTTTCTGGAAACGGAAGATCGGCCTCTACCACCAGCGTGCGACGCAGCACGATGACGAAAAGAACTCCGAGGATGCCTCCGATCATCATGATCGCGGTGGCCTCCCAGTAGTGCAGGCTCTCCCAGGCTCCACTGATGACGAACGCCGGGATGGTGAAGATGGCGCCTGCCACCAGGGCTTCTCCGACCGAGGCGGTCGTTCGGGCTACGTTCTCTTCGAGGACCGTGCCTCCGAGTAGACGCAGCGCCGCCATCGCCACCACTGCAGCCGGGAAGGTCGCTGCAACTGTGAGTCCTGCCTTCATTCCCAGGTACGCGTTCGCCGCTCCGAGGCCGATTGCCATCAGCACACCCAGCAGCACCGCTTTGACCGTCAGCTCCGCCATCTGGGTTGAAGCAGGAACGAACGGCTTATCCGTGTTCTTGGCCATTGAACCCTCCGAAGAAAGTCGAAAATCCTGAGGATTGTATCGGAAAAAAGACCCGAATAACCGACCGGCCGCCAGCCTGCAGACGATACAATGCCGTTGAACAGGAGGAGCAACGAATGACTTTCGTATCAGATCTGGAACCCAAGTCCCTTTGGCGGCACTTCGATCAGATTCTCACCATCCCCCGCGGCTCCAAAGAGGAGGACCGCATTCGAGCCTACGTCGTGGATCATGCAGAGAAATTGGAGTTGCCGTTCCAGGTGGACGGAACCGGCAATGTCGTGGTCAGCAAGCCGGCTACAGAAGGCTGCGAGGACAGTCCGGTCATCATCCTGCAGAGCCATCTCGACATGGTCAACGAGAAGAACTCGGATGTCGATCACGACTTCGACCAGGATCCGATCCAACCTCGAGAGGACGGCGACTATCTGACGGCCTCTGGCACCACGCTGGGCTCGGACAACGGCATTGGCCTGTCAGCCATGCTAGCCATCATGGAGGCCGACGATATGGTTCATGGCCCCCTCGAGCTGCTCTTCACCGTCGACGAAGAAACAGGGCTCACTGGCGCCTCGAACCTGGACCCAGAGATGCTGCAAGGCCGGCGACTCATCAATCTCGACTCCGAGGAAGAGGGCAGCCTTTGCGTCGGCTGCGCCGGCGGTGCCGACAGCGCCTTGTCATTGCCCATCTCGAAGATGCCTGCTCCCGAAGGCTCGGTTGCCCTGAAGGTCGAGCTCAAAGGTTTGAAAGGGGGACACTCGGGCATCGATATCCATCTGCAGCGCGGCAACGCGACGCAGCTTCTGACCCGCGCCCTGTGGGCCGTCGGGCAGGACACAGCCTTCCACCTGGCGAGGCTCGAAGGCGGCAACAAGCACAATGCCGTACCCCGTGAAGCCTCGGCTGTGGTGGTGCTCGCCGATCAAGATCGAGCGGCCTTCGAAGCAGCGATTACAGGCACGCTCGAAGCCATCCAAGACGAGTTCCGACCTGCCGAGCCCGGTGCTCAGTTCTCGATTTCGCAGGTCGATGTGCCCGGCGAAGTCTGGGACCATGATTCGACAGGCAAGGTCATGGCGCTGGTCGTAGCGCTACCCCACGGCGTCATCTCCATGAGCTACGACATTGCGGGCCTGGTCGAAACCAGCACGAACCTCGCAACGGTCAAGCCGCAAAATGGGACCGTGGAGATCGGACTCTCGAGCCGTAGCTCTGTTGCATCGGCTCTCGAGGCGCTCCGTCAGCGAATTCGGTCAGCCGCCAGCCTGGCAGGCGCTACTGTCGAAGAGGGTGGCGGCTATCCCGGCTGGAAGCCCGACCTCCAATCCGAGCTCCTACAGGTGGTGCGAAAGGTACATGAGCGAGAGCTGGGAACGGACCCGAAGATCGAGGCCATCCATGCGGGCCTGGAGTGTGGCCTGATTGGCGAGATGATTCCGGGCATGGACATGATCTCCTTCGGACCCCAGATCGAGTTCCCGCACTCCCCAGACGAGCGCGTGCACGTCGCATCGGTCGACAGGTTCTTCAAATTGCTGGCGGCCACCCTAAAGGACCTCGCCTTCGCGAGATGAGGAACGTGTGAAGCATCGCTTAGCCCTGTTGGTGACCGGAGCGTCCGGCATGGCTCTGCCAAAGGCTGTTCTCGCAGCCATGGCACGGAGCTCCGAGGTGGAGAGAGTCCATCTCGTGGTTTCCCGTGGTGCGAGTCAAGTACTGCAGCACGAGCTCTCTCGCAGCACCACCGGGGCGGGCGATCTCATCGATGCAGCGGAGTTGACAGAGGCTGAAAGCGGCAAGGTTCTCGTTCACCGTGACAACGAGCTCGACGCTCCCATCTCGTCGGGCTCCTATCGTCTGACCGGTACGGCGGTGATCCCGTGCAGCGCCGGTAGTCTCGGGGCGCTTGCTACCGGCTCCGCATCGACCCTCATCCATAGGGCCGGAGCCGTGGCCCTCAAGGAGCAGTGGCCGTTCGTGCTCGGCTTTCGCGAGACTCCCCTGACGACGATCCACCTCGAGAACCTGAGAAGACTCGCCTACCTGCGAGCCGTGATCCTTCCCCCGGTTCCCGCGTTCTATGTCGGCGGCGAGGACTTCGACCGCTTCCTCGATCACTACGTCCTGCGGGTGCTCGACCGCTTCGGGATCCACGAGGCCGGTGCTGAGGGTCTGCGCTGGGGAGACCCTCAGCAGGAGTGAGGCGCCCGGCTCTCCGCCGGGCGTTCCTTAAGGGCTTGAGGTTGAGGCGCTCGGCGACTTCGCCGAGCGGTCTTCGAGGGCTTGGGGGAACAAAGGCTCAAGACTGCAGTATCCCCAAGCCCCTAAGCCCCTACTGCCCTAGGCCTCAAAGGCAGGCCGGAGGTACGACGGACTCCTTAACCCCCAAGCCCTCAAAGACCAGCCGAAGGAACGCCGGCTGCCTCAACCCCCGGGGAGGTGGGAGGGTCAGGCCTTCTCAACCTCCACCCTCGCGTCGTTGAAGCAGGCGGCGTTGGCGACGTCGTTGATGTGGTCGGGGCAAAGGGCATTGGCTGTGTAGCCGTTGAAGGAGGCCTTCCTCCAGGCCCCTTTTGGTATCACCACGACCCCTGGGCGCACTGCCGACCCGACCTCCGCCAGACAAACGACTTCACCCAGGTCGTTGTGAATCCGTACGCGATCGCCGGGCTCGATGTCGCGTCGCAGAGCATCGTCAGGGTGGAGCTTGGCCCGGACAGGTTCCGTTTCGAGCTCGCCAAAGGTGCTGTTCGTGCGCCGCGAAGAGGCTGGCGTGATGAGGGCCAGCGGGAAGTCGGAGACCGGGTTCTCCAGGAAACGATAGGGAGTCTTGCCCAGGACCTCCGGCGCCAGATGGACCTTGCCGTCTGGAGTGCGCGGAAACACGGTCGAAAACTGAACCGGAGCGCCGCCTTCGAACTCGACTGGAGTGGTTCGGCCTTCCGCCAGATCCAGCATGCGTGGTGGCTGGCCGGCGAGCTCGATAGCCTCGAGTGCCCTCAGTAGCAGCTCCTCCTCGCTCCATAGGAAGGGCGGGTCGTCCCAACCCATCGAGCGGCCCAGCTCTGCGAACACTACCTGGTTGCTCTTTGCTTCGCCGTGGGCCTGGATCACCGGCTTGATCCCGCCGAACGCATAGCTTCCGTACCCGGCCCGCAGATCGTTGCCTTCCAGGAACGTCACTGCCGGAAGCAGAAGATCTGCGAAAGCTGCCGTATCGGTGACCACCTGGTCAAAGACGACGGTGAACAGATCGGTACGGCTGAGGCCCCGTAGGACAGCGTTCTGGTCCGGCACCGTCGCCACTGGGTTGGCGTTGTAGACGAAGAGGCCCTTGACCGGGGGCTCCAGGGGGTCGTTGAGCCAGCGACCGAGCTGCGTCATGTTCAAGCTACGGGTCTCCTCGTCCATGTCGCCCAGCAGCTGTTGGCGATCGAACGAGTAGGCGCCGGAGTTGCTCATCGTGTAGCCACCGCCTCGAACCCCGAATTTGCCCAGCAGCGCTGGTAGGGCCAGCACAGCGGCGACAGCCTGGCCACCATTGCGATTGCGCTCCAGGCCCCAGCCACACCGGATCAGGGCCGGCTCCGACTTGGCATAGATCTCGGCTAACTGCTGGATTGACTGGGCCGGGACACCTGAGACCTCGGCCGCCTGTTCCAGTGACCATGTCTGGGCCTGTTCGAACAGCGGCTCGAGCTCGACCACGTTGTGCTCCACGAAGGTCTCGTCCACAAGCCCGATCCTCACAAAATGGTCGATCATCGCCAAGGCTACCGGCAGGTCGGTACCCGGCAGGATGGGCAAATGCAGGTCTACCTCCGCCTCCGAGAAGTTGCGCCTCGGATCGACGACGGCAATGAATGTGCCCCGACTCTTGGCTTCACGCAGATAGGGAACGAGGTGGATATTGGAGGCCTTCGGGTTGGCTCCCCAGATCACGATGCAACGGGCCAGCGGAAAGTCCTGAAAGGCGGTCGTCGGCATCTTGCCGTACATGCCCTTGGCGACCTCGGTGGTCGGAGCAGCACAGATTGTCTTCTCCAAGCGCGAGGCGCCCAACTTGCGGAAATAGAAATCATCCAACAGGTCATCCGTCAGGAGACCGTTGGAGCCACCGTAGTGAAAAGGAACGATCGCCTCGCCACCCCAATCCTGCCGAATCGCTTGGAAACGCTGGGTGATCTCGGCAATCGCGTCGGGCCAGGAAATGGGCTCGAAATTGGCCTCTCCCTTCGCGCCCACACGACGCATCGGGTGCAGCAACCGGTCTTCATGCTCCAGGCGTCGGTGAAATCCGGCCACTTTGCTGCAGATGAACCCAGCTGTATCCGGATGATTGCGTCCACCGCCGATCTTCTGGACTCGACCTTCCTGGACCACTACTTCCAGGGCGCAGGCGTCCGGACAGTCCAACGGGCAGGTGGTGCGAAGGGTTCGTCTCGGCATCTCTTCAGCGAGGTCTGGCGTTGTAGTCTACGCTACCCGACCTCTGCTGGATAACCCGGCGGCGATCGAACGATCACGGTAAGCTACGGCACTCGCTATGAGCAGTTTCAAAAGCCTCCAGACCGTGCTCGAGATGATCAAATTCGAGCACACCCTGTTCGCCCTGCCGTTCGCCTTCCTCGGCATGTTGCTGGCAGCCGAGGGCTGGCCCGAGTGGTCGGTGGTCGGCTGGATTGTCCTGGCGATGGTCGGGGCGCGCAGTGCCGCCATGGGCTTCAACAGGCTGGTCGATCGCACGATCGATGCGGCCAATCCCCGCACCTCGCGTCGAGCTCTTCCAGCGCAGCAGGTCACTCCAGCGTTCGTAGGCCTGTTCGTGTTGGCCAACTGTCTGGTGCTCGTCTTTGCCGCCTCCAGGCTCAATCCCCTGGCCCTGGCCCTGACTCCGTTGGCTCTGTTCATCCTGCTCGGCTATTCCTACTCGAAGAGGTTCACGCACTGGTCCCACCTGGTTCTCGGCCTCGCTTTGGCTGGCGCCCCAGTGGGAGCATGGGTGGCAGTTCGTGGCGACGTCACACCAACACCCCTGGTCCTGGCCGGCGCCGTGCTTCTCTGGGTCGCAGGATTCGATGTCCTCTACGCACTGCAGGATCGGGAGTTCGACCTTGGGGCCGGCCTCCACTCGGTGCCAGTCCGATTCGGCGAAGTTGCTGCTCTCTGGATCTCCGGCCTTCTGCATCTGGGAATGCTGTTGTTGTTGGCGCTCCTGCCCGGCATCTACCCGCCTGGACTCGGCTTGGGCTATTGGGTTGGAGTCGCCGGCTGCGTGATCCTCCTCACCTATCAGCATCGGATCGTGCGGCCGGGCGATCTGTCGCGGCTCGACGCGGCCTTTTTCCAGGCCAACGGCCTACTCGCCAGTTGGTTGTTCCTCTCGACCGGGGTCGATTTCCTGCTTCGAGGCTAGAGGGCGAAGCAGTCCGTGGTGACCCCACTGCCGCCTGGTTCACCTTGATATACTGCCGACCCTTCGACCGGACCCACCCCCGATGACTGCTCAAATCAGGCCCGAGATTTTCCCCGAATCCCTGCGTGATCTCGCGGCGAAGGTGCGCGCTGGACGAAGGCTCGACGAAGAGGATGCCCTGCTCTGTCTGGAGACGCCTCACCTCCTCCACCTCGGCCAGCTGGCGAACGCCGTGCGGATGCAGAAACACGGCGAAACGGCGTTTTTCAACGTCAACCGGCACATCAACCCCACCAACATCTGCGTCTATACCTACAACTGCAAATTCTGCAGCTTTGCGGCACTGCCTGGCGAAGATCACGCCTGGGCCATGTCGCACGATGAGGTCTACGAGCACGCGGCGACGCAGGGCGGCAATCAGGTCACCGAGTTCCACATCGTTGGCGGACTCCACCCCGATCTGTCCCTGGACTGGTACCTCGAGATGCTACGGGGTTTGAAGGAACGTTTCCCCGAGGTGCACCTCAAGGCCTTCACCGCGATCGAGATCGGATGGTTCGCCAAGCGCGAGGGAATGAGCCTCGAGGAAGTCTTGTTACGCCTCAGAGAAGCCGGCCTCGGCTCGCTGCCGGGAGGGGGCGCCGAGATCTTCCACTCCGAGGTACGGGAGATCATCTGCGACGGCAAGCTCGATGCTGACGAGTGGTTGGAAGTCCACCGCATCGCCCATGGCCTTGGAATACGCAGCAATTGCACGATGCTCTATGGGCACGTCGAAAAGGCCGAGCACAAGGTGGATCATTTCCTGAAACTGAGAGACCTCCAGGACGACACCGGCGGTTTCAATGCCTTCATTCCGCTGGCCTACCATCCCGAGAACAACTACATGGGGCTGACTTACCACACAACCGGCAGTGAGGACTTGCGACATCTCGCCACCTCGCGACTGGTCTTGGACAATGTTCCCCACATCAAGGCCTATTGGATTATGCTCACACCCAAGCTGGCGCAAGTGGCCCTGAGCTTCGGCGCCGACGACATCGACGGCACTGTCGTAGAAGAGACGATCTACCACATGGCTGGTGCCCAGACCGACCAGTCACTGTCGCGCTCGGAGTTGGAACGCGTCGTCAAGGAAGCGGGTTTCGTGCCGGTAGAACGCGATACGCTCTACAACCCGCGGCAGGAGTCGCCGACGGCAACCTGATCATGAGCAACGAATCGCTTCCCTTCCACTACCTGGCCGTCGATGGCCCCATCGGCGTGGGCAAAACCTCTCTTGTCGAGAAGCTGGCCCGACGCTTCGAAGGCGTCAAGATCCTCGAAGACGTCGACAATCCGTTTCTGCCCGACTTCTACCGCGACCGGCCAGGGGCGGCGTTCCAGACCGAGCTCTACTTCCTGCTGTCGCGCTTCAAGCAACAACAGGACATCGCGCAGAGAGAGCTCTTCGATCGCCTGCTCTTGAGTGACTACACGTTTCCGAAGAATCGGATTTTTGCCTATCTCAATCTGTCGGACGACGAGCTGCTGCTGTTCGACAAGCTCTACACCCTGCTCGAGCCCCAGATTCCAGTTCCGGATCTAGTTCTCTACCTCGTGGCAGATCTGGACACCTGCATGAAGCGTATTAACAAGCGGGAGAGGAGCTTCGAGCGGGACATGTCCGAGGAGTACCTGACGGAGTTGATCGACGCGTACCATCACTACTACCATTACTACAACCGGTCTCCGCTCCTGGTAGTCGATACGCGCAATTTGAACTTCGTCGATCGGTCAGAGGATTTCGAGGAGTTGGTACGCCAGCTCCAGAGGCCCATCAAGGGCACGCAGTATTACGTACCGCTTGGATCCCAGTAGGGACCGAGACGGAAGAAACCAGCACCGTCGCCTGACGAGTGCGGTCACACGGGCCTGATCTCAAACCAGGGACAGGCACCTCGAAGTGGGGTGACCGAATCGTGCGGTCGAGGGTACTACGGCTCTCCGAGCCCTTCTGTCTCATCGCGGACAGAGGGGCTTTTTGATGTCGACTCGCAAGAGCCGGCGCAGAGAAGGAGGCACTCGATGGACGAAAACCGAAACCAGCAACCGAACCGACCGATCAGCGTTCCCTGGGTCGAGCAAGCTCCCGCCCGCGGCCAGCGCCTGGTCATGATGACGGCCTACGACTTTTCCCAGGCTCGACTGGTAGAGCAGGCCGGTGCCGACATCGTGCTGGTGGGAGATTCCCTGGCGATGGTCGTCCTGGGACATCAGGACACCCTGGCGGTAACCGTGGACGAGATGCTGCACCACGTCAAAGCCGTCAGGAGAGGCGTCGAGACTCCCCTTCTGGTAGCTGACATGCCCTATGGCTCTTTCCACCTGGGTCCTCAGCAGACCGTAGCCGAGGCCGTTCGTTTCATCAAAGAGGGTGGTGCCCAAGCCGTAAAGATCGAAGGCCGGCGACCGGAGACCGTGGCCGCCCTGGTCGAGGCCGAGATTCCTGTCATGGCCCACCTTGGCCTGACGCCGCAATCGATCCACAAGCTGGGCGGCTTTCGCGTTCAGGGTCGCGGTGACGGGCCGCGCCGGGCGCTTAAGGATGCGGCCCTGGAGCTCGAAGCGGCCGGAGCCTTCTCCCTGGTGCTGGAGTGTGTACCCGCAGATCTGGCGTCGGAAGTAACCGCGGCGGTCGAGATCCCGACCATCGGCATCGGTGCTGGCCCCAATTGCGACGGCCAGGTCCTCGTCTTCCACGACCTTCTGGGGTTGGAGGAACGACTCTCTCCAAAATTCGTCCGGCGCTACGCTGAGCTCGGCTCGGCAGCGCGCCAAGCGTTGAGCGCTTTTGCCACCGACGTCCGTGAGGGCAACTTCCCTTCTGCTGAGGAGAGCTACGACGACCCGACGCTTCCCAGCGCTGAGCCGATCAGGAAGATCTACGGCTGAAGTCGATCAGGCCTCGATGGGACCAAGAACTATGAACGACGCGAGGTACAGCTGTGGAAACCGTCCGCTCAGCTGACGAGATTCGCTATTGGGTGGAGTCCTGGCGACTCGAGAATCGCTCGGTGGGCTTCGTGCCCACGATGGGAGCTCTCCATGCAGGGCACCTCGCTTTGGTTCGCCGCGCCTCGCAGCTGGCTGATCGAGTGATCGTGTCCATCTTCGTCAACCCGACACAGTTCGGGCCCGGAGAGGATTTCGAGCGCTACCCGAGAAGCGAGGAGCAGGACGCCGAGCAGCTTCAGGAGAGTGGCTGCCACCTCCTCTTCCGACCCGAGGTTGCGACCATCTACCCGGCCGGTCACAGCACCTACGTCGAGGTGGAGACGCTCTCCGACCGACTCGAAGGCGAGTTCCGGCCAGGTCACTTCCGCGGCGTCGCCACGGTCGTGACACAGCTCCTGAACCTCGTGCGCCCCGGGGTCGCGGTGTTTGGAGAAAAAGACGCGCAGCAGCTGGCGGTCGTCAGGCGCCTGGTTCGGGACCTGCACCTACCGGTCGAGATCGCCAGCCTCCCAACCGTCCGAGAGCCCGACGGTCTCGCCATGTCGTCGCGCAATGCCTACCTGTCACCCGTGGAGCGCATCGCTGCTGCCGCGATCTATCGCTCACTGAGCACAGCCCGACAGAGAATCGAGCAAGGCGAGCGCTCGGCCGACGCCGTCCGTCGAGTGCTTCGTGAAGTACTGGAACAAGAGGTCCTCGTCGACGTCGAGTACGCGGAGGTCGTCGAGGCCGACAGCTTCGAACCAGTCCGGCGAATTCGCGGCGGCATCGTCATGCCAGTCGCGGTCCGCATAGGCACAACAAGATTGATCGACAACATCTCCATGGAGGTTGATGGATGAATCGCACTCTTCTCAAGTCCAAGATCCACCGCGCCACGGTGACCGATGCGGACCTCGAATACGAGGGCTCCATCAGCATCGACCCTGCTCTGGCGCGGGCCGCTGATTTCGTGCCGTTCGAGCGGGTCGAGATCTACAACATCACCAACGGGGAGCGGTTCGCCACCTACTTCATCGAAGGAGAGGAGGGCGCCGGCGAGATCACGCTCAATGGCGCCGCTGCCCACAAGGCCGGTCCCGGTGATCTGGTGATCATCTGCAGCTATGCGGAGTACACCGAAGAGGAGGCTCGGGGCCACGAGCCGAAGCTCGTCCACGTCGACAGCTGCAACAAAATACAGCGAAAAGCCGTAGCTGTAGCCTGAGGGAATCGGATGGTAGTCTCGGTTGGCCAGTTCGGCCGGACAGTTTCACCGAGCTCGTCCCCTTCCTTAGAAACAGCCACTGCCACGAAACTCCAAGGAGTTATCCATGATGCTTGCCCGTTTACAGCGTTCCCTGCTTCTGACCGGCCTTCTCTTTGTCATCGCCCTGTCGGGATGCGCCAAGTCCGAGCCCGAATCTGCCAAAGGCCCCACGATTCCAGTGACCTACCCCGAAACCGAGCGCGTCGACCACATCGACAACTATCATGGGGTAGAAGTTGCCGATCCGTATCGCTGGCTCGAGGATGTGGACGGGGATCAGACGGCGCAGTGGGTGGCAGCGGAGAACGAAGTTACCCAACCCTTCCTCGAGGCCATTCCGGCCCGGGACACGATCAACCAACGTCTGACCGAAGTCTGGAACTACGAGCGCTTCACAACCCCGGTCAAACAGGGAGGAAGCTACTTCTATCGGCGCAACGACGGCTTGCAGGATCAGGATGTCTTGTACGTCATCGACACCCTGGAAGCTGAGCCCCGAGCTCTGATCGACCCCAACACCTTCAGTGACGATCGGACTGCCTCGATGACCAGCTTCGAAGTGAGCCCCGACGGCAGTCGGATCGCCTACAGCATCTCGGAAGCGGGCTCCGATTGGCGCCACTGGAAGGTCCGCGACGTCGAGACTGGCGAAGATCTCGAGGACCGCCTCGACGGCATCAAGTTCTCAGGCGCCTCATGGTCAGCGGATGGTGCAGGCCTCTACTACAGCCGCTATCCCGAGAATGACAGTGGCGAAGCGGACGATTCGCAGCAGGTCTCGGTCTACTACCACCGGATTGGAACGCCGCAGGCCGAGGACGTAAGCGTCTACTCCATCACCGACCACGAGACTCGCAATCCCTATGCAGAGGTGACGGACGACGGCCGCTACTTGATTGTCGGCGTCTTCGACGGCTACGACTCCAATGGCGTCTACTACCAGGAGCTCGGCAAGCCCGACGCGCCGGTGGTCAAGCTACTCGACGAGTGGGACGCTCTTTACGACCTTCTCGGCAACAAGGACGACATCTTCTACTTCTCCACAACCCACGACGCTCCCAAGTACCGAATCGTCGGCGTGGACCTCACAAACCCGTCACCCGAGAACTGGCAGGAGATCGTACCGGAGGCCGAGGAGACCATCGAGGGAGCCTCACTGGCCGGCGGTCATCTGATCGTTCAGTACCTCCAGGATGCCAAGTCGGTGGTGAAGGTCTTCGATCTGGAGGGCCAACCGACCCGTGAGGTCGAGCTGCCCGGTATCGGAAGTGTCGGCGGCTTTGGTGGCAAGCTCGACGACCCCGAGACGTTTTACACCTTCACCGGCTACACGACTCCGGATCGCATCTACCACTACGATATCGAGAGCGGTGAGAGCACGCTGTTCCGCGAGGCCAAGGTGAACGTGGACTTGAGTCCTTTCGTCACCACCCAGGTCTTCTACGCGAGTAAGGACGGGACCCGCGTGCCGATGTTCATCGTTCACCGCGAGGACCTCGAGCTCGACGGCACCAATCCGACGCTGCTCTACGGCTATGGAGGCTTCAACGTCTCTCGCACCCCTTACTACAGCCCACGGCGGATCGTCTGGATGGAGATGGGTGGCGTGCTGGCCGTCGCCAACCTGCGCGGTGGAGGTGAGTACGGCGAAGAGTGGCACCAGGCTGGCACCAAGCTGCAAAAGCAGAACGTCTTCGACGACTTCATCGCCGCTGCCGAGTGGTTGATCGACAACGGCTACACCTCGAAGGACAAGCTGGCGATTCGCGGTGGCTCGAACGGCGGACTCCTCGTCGGAGCCGTCATGAACCAGAGGCCCGATCTCTTCGGTGCCGCGCTGCCGGCAGTCGGAGTCATGGATATGCTGCGCTACCACACCGCGAGCGCCAACGCCCGGCAGTGGTCCAGCGACTACGGGTTGAGCGAGAACGAAGAGGAATTCGAGGCTCTACTGGCCTACTCGCCCTACCACAACACGCAAGAGGGCACCTGCTATCCGCCGACGCTGGTGACGACCGCGGATCACGACAATCGGGTGGTGCCCTGGCACAGCTTCAAGTACGCCGCAGCCCTGCAGCACGACCAGGGTTGCGAGAATCCTCTGCTCATCCGGGTGGAGACCCGCGCCGGTCACGGTGCCGGCAAACCTACCTGGATGCAGATCGAGGAGATCGCCGACCAGTGGGCGTTCCTGAGCTGGGCGTTGGAAATGCAGATGGCTGAATAGCTCGGGTCCCGAGGTCTTGGGGTCCTGGGGTACGTCGGCGGCTTGCCCCGGCTCGGTGGTTGCCCTAGAATCCCTCTCTCGCAGTTCTTTGCGCACCCGTAGCTCAACTGGATAGAGCACCTGACTACGGATCAGGAGGTTTGGGGTTCGAATCCCTACGGGTGCGCCATCTTCATCTCCTTTATTTTCAGATAGATACGCGGGTCTCCAGCACTGCTGTCCGGCAGTAGTCCCTGCAGGTCTTGAACCTAGCTGCTGTGCAGGTGCTAGGTGGCAAGAGAGCACCAGCGGTTCCAACCGCTCTGAGGACCTGTTCAAGCAGCTGAGGTGATGTCCCTCGGCACTACTGGACGGGGCAGAAGGCAACAGCGGGGCGTTCTGCCTCGAGAGTAGGGACCTCAGGGATGCTGAAACCGGGCCTGCTCAACCAAGGAGAACCGGCCGTTTAGAGCAAACGACAAATGGCACTGGATTTGCTCTACCGAAGACGAGACTGAGGGCCCGCGGGACGGGTGACGCTGTACCTCCCCTTGGGCTTCTCCCGTTCTGGGGCCCTCCTTCAAACGAGACTCCGCATACAGGCAAGAAGGTCTACTACTTGCCTGAATCGGAGCCGAGCAATATCCCATAAGAACCCAGTTTTCGGTAGAGCGTCTTCCGATCGCAACCGAGAGCTTGAGCTGTGAGCGTCTTGTTCCCGCCCAGCGCCTGCAGTGCGTGGAGAATGTAGCGTTTTTCGACCTCCTCGAGCGGCAGCAGTTCCTCTCCCTCTCCTTGGTCCAGAATGAGCCTCTTGGACCGATGTTGGCGAATGCTCTCGGGAAGCTCGTCAAGTGAAATCTGTTCGGTTCGCGTAAGGGCTACAGCTCTTTCCATGGCATTACGCAGCTCTCGGACATTTCCAGGCCAGTCGTAGGACAAGAGGAGCTCGGCCACTCGTTCAGATAGGCCGACGACGTCCTTCCCGGTCTTCTCAGCGAGTTCTCCAACAAAGTGCTGTGCCAGCAACAGGACGTCGTTTCCCCGTGCCCGAAGTCGCGGCACTTCAAGCTCGATCACATTGATCCGATAGTAAAGGTCCTTTCGAAACTCGCCCTCTTCTACCAGCCCCTCCAGGTTCCGATTCGTTGCGGCGATGACCCTCGCATCAAAAGACACCTCACGGTCGCTTCCGACGGGCCGAACTCGCCTCTCTTCGAGGGCCCGTAGTAGTTTCGGCTGCAAGGACAATGGGAGCTCGCTGATCTCGTCCAGGTAAAGGGTGCCTCCGTCTGCTTTCAGAAACAGGCCCTTTCGCGCAGTCTCGGCACCACTGAACGCTCCGCGCGTATGGCCGAAGAGCTCACTCTCCAGCAGGTTCTCCGGGAGGGCAGCGCAATTCACTGACACCAGCGAACCTCTCTCCCTCCGGCTGCCCTCATGCAGAGCTCTCGCCACCAGCTCCTTGCCAGTTCCGCTCTCCCCGGAAACGAGAATCGTTGCCTCAGAGTCGGCGACTCGACCGATCTGATCGAACAGCTTGCGCATGGGTTCGCTCTCGCCCAGGAGATCACCCAGTCGGCGTGAACGTTCAACCTCTTCACTCAGCTGCAGCAGCTTCTCCTGAAGCTCCCGATGGCGCAACGCCCTCTCGACAGCGATCGCTAGAAGGTCCCTTTCGACAGGCTTGGTGACGAAGTCGAAGGCACCAGCGCGGATGGCCTCGGTGGCAGTCTCGAGACTTCCAAAGGCAGTCAGGACAATGACCGGCACATCGGGATGACTGTCAACTACGCTCCTGCACAGTTCTATGCCACTCATGGAGGGCATGATCAGGTCTGTAATGACCGTGTCAATGTCCATGCTTTCCAGTCGCTGAATCGCAGTCTCTGGCTCGGTTGCCACGATGACATCGAGTCCCCGCCTCTGGAGGTCGTCTTGAATCAACGAACACATCGACTCTTCGTCGTCGACTACGAGCACCAGCCGTTTCATGGCTCTCCCTCTCTTGGCAAATAGACCTCGAATCGCGTTCCTTTGGCGAGACTACTGATCACCTCCACCCTTCCGCCGTGTTCTTGCACTATGCCGTACACCAGCGACAAACCGAGCCCTGTGCCCTCTCCGGTCTCCTTTGTAGTAAAGAAGGGCTCGAAGATGTGGGGAAAATCCTCTGGCGAGATTCCCTGTCCCTGGTCTTGCACCACCAGGCAGGTAGACCTCGCGGGGCCACCTCCGGTTGCTTCGAGCGTGACCACAACTTCGTCGCCAGAAGAGCTCGCCTGGATCGCGTTCAATACCAGATTCGTCATCACCTGCTGCAGCTGGCCGGCATCGACATCCGCCTCCAGAGACTCATGCCCCGCTTCAAAGGCGAGGCCGACACCCTGTTTCCTGGCCATGGGCCGAAGCAATTCGAGTGACTGTTCCACGACGGGTGCGAGATCCACCCGTGATTTCTCAGGAGCTCGTCGTCGTGCGAAATCCAGGAGCTGGCGCACGATCGCTGTCATGGTGTCCGCTTGCTGCTTGATGATTCGCGCCGCGTCGGCGATCTCAGTGTCGTCGAGCTCGCCCTCTTCAATCAAGCCGGCTCGCCCACCGATCACGTTCAACGGCGTTCCCAGTTCGTGTGCAACTCCCGATGCCAGCCTGCCGACTGTCTTCAGACGATCTTCGTGGCGAAGTTGCTCAAGGGCCGCGATTCGAGCCTCGGACTCTTCGCCGATTCGTCGCTGGGAACGCGTCAGGTCCGAACACATGGAGTTCACCGCCTCGGCGAGCTCACCAAGCTCATCCTTGGCGCCAATCTCGAGTTCACCTGAGAAGTCTCCTCGACCGGCACGTCGAGTCTTTGCGACCAGCTTGTTGAGGGGCGAGCCCACGAACCTGATGCCAATCGGTATTGCCAAACAGGCAGCCAACAGGGAGATAGCAGCGGCCAATGATACGAATCTCACTATCGTCGCGCTGGTGTAAGCATCAGCCGAATGAAGTGACTCACTGACTTCGAGTACACCTATTAGCTGGCCATCCTTCTCGACTGGAACAAAGGCCAAGACCGCTTGCTTCGCACCCTCCGGGCGCCTGAGCGAGATCACTTCGCCGCGTGACAATCGTTCTCTGAAGTCGACCGGTGATGCCAAAGCGCCAAGAACCTCGGGGATCTCCCTCGGTGGGACCCACCGCACAACAACATCCGGCTCTTCTTCATTGAGGTCCTCAATCAGCTTCTGCGCCGTCTCCTCACCCTGATCGCTCCAAACATCGGCTATCGCGACCCCGATAGATCGGCCAACTATCCGAGTGTCTCGCTCAACATCCTTCTCGAAGAGAGTGCGCTCTCGGTCAACTGCAAAGAGTCCGAAGACCAGCAGAACCGTCACTGTCCCAGCGACGAAGACCACAACGAATTTCGTCGCGAGTCTCATCCATTCAACCCCGAGGATATCTGCCCCACTGTGGCATTTTGACCCAGACGGGGGATAAGAACAACGCCGATTGTCGGGAAGCGAGTATCGACGATAGGAACCCGTCGCAGCAGCTTGTGCGGCCCTCCACGAGATGACTGTTGGCGCGTGAACGAACGCATCTCGGACATGGCATCGATCCTGCTCTGATCACCTCTGTTCGACCTACGAACCTTGGGAGGATCACCGTGACAGAAGCACGAGCAGAGAGATACCCCGGAGAGACCTTGAGAGTTCTAGTCGCCGAAGACAACAAGGAGATGAGACGTCTCTTGGTCTGGGCACTGAAAAAGAGAGGTTTTCAAGTGGCAGAGGCCTGCAACGGGCCTGATCTCTTGTACCAGCTTTCGACGCAGTCCGGCCCGGGAAGTAAATACGACTTGCTCGTGTCCGACGTTCGGATGCCCCACATGACGGGCCTGGAGGTCATGCAGGGACTGCAGCGGGTAAGTCGCCTCCTCCCTCCCACGATTCTCATCACGGCCTTTGGGGACGATCAGATCCACCGGAGAGCCGCAGAGCTTGGTGCCGTAGTCATCGACAAACCCTTTGAGTTGGTCGACCTGATGGAGACCGTCGAGGAGACCCTCTCTCATCGAGTGGCGACACTCCCCGAGAGACATTGAGCGCTTCCCCTCCCAGTCGAGTCCCTGAAGACCATCAGCTCAGCGATCGCCACTATGAGTGCGGAGCCCAGCCAACCAGAACAGCATGAGCCAGACCGCGGTGGTTCGCCCGAATCAGAACCTCAGGGAGTTGCACCGAGACCGCCAGAGTCGGAGCAGCGACCTGGCAAGCGGGACAGGCGGTGGGTTCTGGCCCTGGGAGCACTTGGAGTGGTCTATGGCGACATCGGGACCAGCCCTCTCTATGCTCTCCGCGAGTGCTTCTCTGGTAGTTGGCGAATGGCTGCCACCGAAGCGAACATCTTCGGCGTTCTCTCGCTGATTGCATGGTCGCTTGTACTCGTCATCTCCCTCAAGTACCTGCTGTACGTGATGCGGGCGGACAATCGCGGTGAGGGAGGGATTCTCGCGCTCCTGACCCTGGTCGCACCCCGCCTCGTTTCCCCGTCCCGTAGTCGGACAGTCCTCGTGGGGCTGGGACTCTTCGGCTCTGCCCTGCTCTACGGCGACGGCATGATCACTCCGGCAATCTCGGTTCTGAGCGCCGTTGAGGGACTCGAGGTCGCCACACCAGCGCTAAGCCATGTCGTGATTCCACTCGCGATCGGGATCTTGATTGGGTTGTTTCTGCTGCAGCGCAAGGGCACCGGGGCCGTTGGCGCGCTCTTCGGGCCGGTGACCCTCCTATGGTTCCTCTGCATCGCCACCCTCGGTGCAGTCTCTCTGATCGAAACGCCGCGGGTGCTTCTCGCGATCAATCCAATTCACGCCGCTCATTTCTTCATGGCCAATGGCCTGGCCGGTTTTCTGGTACTTGGAGCGGTGTTCCTCGTCGTCACGGGTGGCGAGGCGCTCTACGCTGACATGGGGCACTTCGGTCTCGAGCCTATCCGCCTCGCCTGGTTTTGGGTCGTCTTCCCAGCCTTGATGCTGAACTACTTCGGACAGGGAGCATTGCTGCTGAGAAATCCAGATGCCGTAAGCAACCCGTTCTACTTGCTGGCTCCGGAGTGGTTGCTTTATCCGCTCCTGATACTTGCCACGGCTGCGACTGTGATCGCATCGCAGGCCGTGATATCCGGTGCCTTTTCGCTCACCAAGCAAGCGTTGCGCCTCGGGTTTCTACCGCGTATCGAGGTCCGCCACTCTTCGCCGCACCAGATCGGCCAGGTCTACGTTCCTCTGGTTAACTGGGTACTGCTGATCGCTACCGTTGGGCTGGTCCTCGGCTTCCGATCCTCCAGCAATCTCGCCGGCGCATATGGAGTCGCCGTGACCACCACGATGGTGGTAACAACACTCCTGGCATTCGTCTGCTCACGGCGGGTCTGGGGCTGGGGCCTGGTCAGCGCCACCTCCTTGACGGCGCTGCTGCTCGTCGTCGACCTTGGGTTCTTTGGCGCCAATCTCGTCAAGATCCCACAAGGAGGATGGTTTCCACTGGTGGTTGCGGTCATCGTCTACGTGCTGATGACGACCTGGAAACGAGGACGCACCCTGCTCGCTGAACGGCTCACCACGGCCCGTGTCTCCGCTGAACAGTTCCTCGAGAGCCTGGCTCATCATTCGATTTGTCGGGTTCAAGGAACCGCCGTTTTCATGGACTCCAATACCAAAGGTGTCCCGAGATCTCTTCTGCACAACATCAAACACAATCAGGTCCTCCACAACCAGGTGCTGATCGTCACCATGCTGACCGACGAGGTACCGCGGTTGCTCCCGGCCGAGCGACTCGAAGTCACCGAGCTGCAAGCCGGATTTCTCCGTGTCGCATCTCATTGGGGCTACATGGAACACCCGAATCTCACTGAGGTCCTCACCCTACTTCGGACAGAGGGGATCCTCGAAAGAACCGGCAGGATTTCCGTCTACCTCGGTCGAGAGACGTTGATCGTGACCAAGAAGCCTGGTATGTCCCAGTGGCGAAAGCACTTCTTTGCTCTGGTTTCGAGAAACGCGCAAGGGCCGACGCTCCACTTTGGTATCTCTCCAGGACAGGTCGTGGAACTGGGGTTGCAAGTCGAGATCTGAGGACGAAGGGAGACCCGAGATGAAAGCCTCAACAAGTTGGTGGAAGTACCTTCCCTTGATGGTGCTTTGGGTGGCTGGCGCATGTGATCAACCCGACGTCGACTGGCAGCCGATCTTGGAGCGATCGGCGGGGCACGCGCTGCGAGAGGAAGTGGAAAGGGCGGCATCTGCTGTTGAAGCAGCCGTCCCGGTTTTGGGATCAAACCCCGAGGAGGCTGCCGTGCTCTTGAGGGGTGCCGACCGATCGTTGCGACATCTCCTCGATTTCTACCTTCCCTTGCTGGAAGCGCGGGAGCACTCCTACAACGCCCTTCTGTTCTTCAATCTCGACAAACTCGACAGAGCCGAAGAGGAATTGGACCTCGCCGAGAGCCGCCTGACGGCCATCGCTCGAGTCGACCACGGCAAGCTTCTCCGCGAGATGGAACCCCCTTTAGAGGACCTCGAGGATGCGCGAGCCGCGGTCCGCGCAGATCCCGTCATCGCCCACGAGCTCCTACAAAGTCTGACGACCCGGCTCAACAACATGGTCGTAAAAGGCGGCCTCATTGTGGATTGAGCGCCTTCACGGAGGGAGGAGAGGGCAGACCGAGTGACCGGCACCCTCCGGCCCGACATCGAGTCGAGAAGCCAACCGCGTGGTGCCGGGCTCCTCCTCGGTTACCTTCTGAACAGGGCCAAGATGGCCGAGCACACGTTCATGGTGGTGCTCGCTGTCATCATTGGCGCCTTGGGAGGCCTAGGCGCAGTAGCCTTTCGCTTTCTCATCAAAGTAGTTCAGAGAGGGGCCTGGGGTAGTTGGTCATACGATCTGGCGCTCGTTGAGGCCCACCCATGGTTGTGGAGGTTGCTCACCCCAGCAGTTGGGGGGTTGATCGTTGGGCCGCTTGTCTACTTTCTCGCCCGCGAGGCCAAGGGACATGGTGTTCCTGAGGTCATGGAGGCGGTGGCCCTGCGATCGGGATTTATCCGGGCGCGCCTAGTCGCGGTCAAGAGCGTGGCGTCCGCTATTTGTATCGGCACTGGTGGATCGGTTGGTCGTGAGGGTCCGATCGTCCAAATCGGTGCCGCCCTGGGGTCGACGATCGGCCAGTGGCTCCGCATCTCAGGACGGCGGCTCAGGACTCTTGCGGGCTGCGGCGCAGCTGCTGGAATCGCCGCTACCTTCAACGCTCCGGTGGCCGGCGCCCTTTTTGCTGTCGAGATCATCCTCGGAGACTTCGGTGTCTCGCAGTTCAGCCCCATTGTCATCTCATCGGTGATGGCAACGGTCGTCTCGCGGCATTTCTTGGGCGACTTCCCGGCCTTCGTTGTGCCCACCTACAGAATGGAAAGTGCCTGGGAACTCCCCCTCTACTTGCTCCTGGGGTTGCTGGCAGCCGTCGCGGCGCAAGTGTTCATTCGGGTTCTCTATGGCGTCGAGGATCTCATGGAGTCCTTGCCTGTAAAGCCCTGGCTACTGCCAGCCTTCGGTGGATTGATGGTGGGCGCCATCGGCCTTCTATTCCCCCAGGTCCTCGGCGTAGGCTACGAAACCATCAATCAGGCGCTCACCGGAGAGCTGACGCTCGGTCTTCTGGCGGTTCTAGTTGTAGCAAAGCTGTTCGCCACCAGTGTCACGCTGGGATCTGGTGGCTCGGGAGGGATTTTCGCCCCATCCCTGTTCCTGGGTGCGATGTCAGGAGGTTTCCTCGGCAATCTTGCTCACCAGTTGTATCCGGGCGCGACTGCAAGCTCTGGGGCCTATGCCCTGGTTGGGATGGGTGCCGTCGTGGCGGGCACCACTCACGCTCCGATCACCGCGATTCTGATCATCTTCGAGTTGACATCAGACTACAAACTCATAGTTCCATTGATGGCTTCGTGCATTATCGCCAGCCTGGTGTCGAGTCGCCTCAAGAGAGAGTCGATCTACACCATGAAGCTATATCGGCGGGGAGCCGATCTGTTTCGCGGGCGGGAGGTCAATGTCTTACGGTCGCTGCGCGTCCAAGAGGTCATGGATGACGACTTGGCAACGCTCCCAGCCGACACTCCCATACCGGAGCTTCTTGAACAATTCGCAGATAGCCCTCGTTCGTATTACTACACCACGGACAGCAGCGGGAACCTTCAGGGTGTAATTGCCTTTTCGGAGCTCCGGCACGCTCTCCTCAACGCAGATACCTTCTCAGAGATCTCCGTTGTTGGTGACCTGGCTCGGGCGGATGTTCCAAGGGTGACTCCAGACCAGGACCTCGACAGGGTCATGCGTATTTTCGGTGGCAAGGATCGCGAGGAACTACCCGTCGTCGACTCCGCCGATCGGAGCCACCTTGTCGGTGTCGTCAATCGCCGGCACCTCATCGATGCTTACAGTCGAGAACTCATGAAGCGGGACATGGTGACGAGTCTCAGCAGTGGAGTTGCTGCTTCAGCAACGGAGGAGGTAGTTCTGGACGGGGGACATCTCATCGCGGAGATAGAAGCACCCGGAGAATTCGTCGGCAGAACGATTGGTGAGCTGGATGTTCGAAACCGGTATCACGTCCAGATTCTCTTGATCCGGCGACCTTCTCATGATTCAGGCTCGGCCGATCAGGTCGAACTCGTGCCCGGCCCTAGCGAGACTGTCCAACGTGGCGATCACCTCGTGATCATGGGCCAGAGATCACATGTCGACCTATTGCGAAAGCTCTAGCACCCTCTGTCCAAAATCTCCTTTCTCGCGCTGGGGGCACCTCACCCCTTTTCAGATCAACCCGTCCAACTCATGGCGAGAAAGCCTCTTACCGCGGCCCATCGACTGAAGGCGCGATGGTGCCGGTTACCGCTCCTGGCATGAGAGACTGAACTCTCACTGTTCGTGGCGTGGCAGGCACCATGATTCTTCGAGACTCACTCTTGAGCGCCAAAAACCTGGGACGGCGTCACCCTGGTGGCGACAGCTGGCTCTTCCAGGACTTCAATCTGGACCTGGAATCCGGAGATCGGTTGGCGCTTGTGGGTCCCACTGGGTCAGGGAAGAGCTTGATCCTTCGTGCCCTGGCGCTTCTGGACCCGGTCGATAGCGGTGAGGTTCTCTGGAGAGGGAACCCCATTGCGGATACTGAGATTCCGAGCTATCGGAGCCAGGTAACCTACCTGCAGCAAGGGTCCCCACTGGTGCCAGGAACGGTCGAGGAGAATCTTCGCATTCCCTTCGACCTGCAGGTTCGAAGCAAAGTTCCCTTCCCTCGCGATGAAGCTCTCCACCTCTTCGAGACGTTTGGTGCCGGCGAGGAATTTCTCGCCAAGAAAGGTGCCAATCTCTCAGGGGGAGAACGACAGATCGTCGGTTTGCTGAGAGCCTTCCTTGCACAACCGACCGTGCTGCTTCTGGACGAGCCCACCGCTGCACTCGACCGCGACTCCGCCGCCAACGTCGAAGACTTGGTTCTGGCCTGGCAGGCGGCATCGTCAGACAGGCGAACCTATCTCTGGGTGAGCCACGATCCCGAGCAAGTCGTGCGCGTTGCCGCCCGGACCCTGAAACTCGCGCGCGGACGACTCGAGGAGAGCTCATGAGTCAAGCCGCTTCGTACCTCGAGCTTTCCTACCTCCAGGTCGGTCTTGCGACCCTGTTGATTCTCTTCAACGGAATGCTGTCGGTAGCGCTGCGCCTTGGCCTGGGTAAGCGCCTCTTGGTGGCGTCGCTCAGAACAACTGTGCAGCTTCTGCTTGTCGGGCTGGTGCTCCAGAAGGTGTTCTCACTGCGCCACTGGGCACCCGTTCTGGCGCTGGCCTTCGCTATGGTAGTCATCGCCGGTATCGCCGCCGTTCGGCGCACGACACACCGCTATCCGGGCATCTGGGTGGACACGACTCTCTCGATTCTGGTGAGCTCGTGGGTGATCGCTGGACTTGCCCTGGGGGCGATCTTGCGCGTCGAGCCCTGGTACCTGCCTCAATACGCCATTCCGTTGCTGGGAATGATCCTCGGCAACACTCTGACAGGAATCTCCCTGGGGCTCGAGCGTTTCACCGACACGCTGACCCAGGGCAGAGATCAGGTCGAGTTGCTTCTCTCGCTTGGCGGCACTCGGTGGGAAGCCGCCCTTCCAGCGATCCGTCAGGCCGCCCGCACGGGGATGATCCCCATCCTCAATTCCATGACGGTGGTTGGGATCGTCAGCCTGCCCGGGATGATGACCGGTCAACTCCTCGCCGGGGTCTCCCCCGTCCAGGCCGTCAAGTACCAGATCGTCATCATGTTCCTGATTGCCTCGGCGACTGCCCTCGGCACCGTGGGAGCGGTTCTACTCAGCTATTTGCGCCTTTTCACCAGGCGTCATCAGTTCCAATTCGAAGCCCTTCGGGAGACTCTATAGAGATCGCGCTCTCGAGTTTCTTCTATAGGGCTGCCACAGCCTGGGGCCCGATCTCGAGGGAGCGCTGCAGAAACTCCCAGATTCGGTGTCGCAGCCAAAGGAGGCGTAGCGGAGTCATCGAGAGGAAGGCCTGTTTGTGCCTGTAATTCAGCTGGATCCTCTCTGGGCGGCCCATGGTCTCCCAGAGCGCCTGTCGCCCACTCTCGGGAATGCAGTCGTCCTTCGCCGCTTCGACGATCAACACCTTCGAAGGGTCGACCCTGCCCGGAAAGTTCGCCGGCTCGAAATAGCTGAATTCGGCCTCGATCCGGGCTTCGAGCTCCTCTTCCGTCCAGCCGAATTCCGACAGCGCCTTCGATCTCATCCCCTCGCTTCGTCCAAGAGGGCAACGAACCATGGGCTGATGAAGCAGCGCTCCGGCCATCACCAGCACAGTGGCCGCTAGTCGAGGTTCCTGGACTGCCACTCCAGCCGCGACGATTCCCCCATGGCTGAAGCCCATCAAGCCGATTCTCTGGGCGTCGATCTCTGGTCGGGCTTCCGCCCAGTCGAGGGTTCGGCGAATATCGATGACGGTCGTCCATTCCCGCTCGGCGCTCTTCTCCAGTCGCTCCATGAACGCTGCCTCGTCAACGGAAGCAGACAAACCGTTCCAATCGATCACGTCCCTCTCGATCTTCATGTTGAAGATGTTGATCTCGCCCATGCTGTGGGACTTCAGGTAGGCAGTCATCTTCTCTGCCGGGTAGGTGTGGCCCGCCGGGATCGGTACGATGATGACGAGAGGCTTCTTCCCCGGCCGCTTGCTCTCGTAGTACCGGCCCGTGACCAGGTTGTCTTCCTGGCCGTTTTCACCATAGGAGGGAAAGCGAATGTAGCGAACTCGATAGAGTGAGCTCTCTTCCTCGTCCACCATCCGATTCTTGAAGACGACTTCGTGCTTCTCGTACTCGGCAGAAGGGTGGGAGGGCAACTCCACAGCGTCGAAGGCGGCATCTGGGGCAGGCGCCGCAGGAGAGCTCGTATAGGAAACGCACCCCACCAGCACAATCAGCGCCGCCATTGCCGAGGTGGTGACAACTCTCATCTTCGGAAGTTCCTCTCTTCTTGTCGGCCAGAGGATAGCCTGACTCGGCCATCCCGATCTATCAAAGATCGCACATTCGGGCTTCGTGACCGGCCTCGGCCCCAAGACAACAACCGCTTCAGGAGTGACTACTTCGGGATCAGCTCGAGAATCTCTGGGCTGGCTTCGTCCCAGGCGACGATGGTGTGGCAGATCGAGCAGTCGGAATCGATCACGTCACCCTCTTCCGTGGCGTGGTCACCGGCGTGACAGCGGTTGCAGCCCAACGAGTTGTAGTGACCACTGAAGTCCGGGTAGGTGTCCCACTCGATCTTCATGGTCGGGAAGACGTTGTTGGCGTAGAGCCGGCCCAGGACACGTCCGGCCTCTTGGATGTCGTCAGCGCGCCTCGAAGCCAGACTCGGGTACTCGGACTCGTAGAAGCTGGTGATCGCTGCTGAGATCCCTGGTTCTGCTTCTTCGTGTGAGGCGTACTCGGCGCGGACAGCCTTCAGCCCCTCGCGCCTGACGAACGGCAGATCCTTGGCGATGAACTTCCGCTCGAGCGCCAGATCGACCGCCTCTTCGGCGGTGTAGTAGACATGCGTCGGACGGTTGTGGCAGTCGACGCAATCCATGACCCGCCAATCCATCAGCTCGGGGTTGTCTTCTTTCACCGTCTGCTTGAAGAATCGCTTCACCGGATCGTCACCAACTTGCAGCTCGACTTCGTACATCGTCCGTCGTTTCTCGTCCGACCGGTAGCGGATCTCGACGTCGGGGTCCATGTGCCAGTGAATACCCTGGGTTCCACCGAAGTCGTCACCACCGACTTTGAGCAGGAGAATCGTCTTGACCTCGGAATTGGCCTCGTCGTCGGAGAACTTCGTGATCATCTTGGGGCTGACACCATAGAACTTCTCCGGCCAGTGGCATTCCTCGCAGGTTCCTTCGGAGGGTCGCAAATGATGCACCGGTGTCGGAATAGGACGCTCGTAGAGGTCCAGGGCGGTGGAGACGAGCTGCCACGCACCACTGAGCTTGGAGCGGACGAACCAGCTGGTTCCCTCGCCGACATGGCATTCAACACATGCGACTCGCGCATGTGGAGAGCGCTGGTAAGCGATGTACTCGGGGGACATGACGCTGTGGCAGGTTTCGCCACAGAACGAGGTGCTCTCCATGACGTGGACGCCCTGAGACATCGCGGCCGTGAGGACCACCGCCCCGACGGTCACGACCAGCACCAGGATCATCAAGCGTCTTCGAGTCGCTTCGCTGTTGAGATCGATGACCGGGAAGGCCGCCTCCGGTGCAAGGCGCCGCTCCCGTCGGATGCCCCAGAAGACGAGGATGAAGCCGATCAGGCCACCGGCTGGCAGGATCAAATAGGTAATGATGCCCAGATAGGGGTTGCCCTTGGCCCCCAGGAACTCGATCAGCATCAGGCTCACGAACAGGATGGCGCTGATCAGCATCAGGGCCGAGCCGGCAAGACTGATGGGGTTACGTGTCAGGGGAACCAGGATCTTTCGCATGCTCGCCTCCGGTCTGTTCCTCCGGGTCCATTTCGAATCCTATCTTGGCTCTATTCCGGCCGGGAGTCCTACTCCAGGATGGCCCAATCCAGGGTGTCGTCAGCCAAGGATTGGTTCATGGCAGGGGACACACCCAGGATGCACTAGAATCGGCCGATGAAGATTCATCGGCTGTTCATTCTGCTCGTCGTTTTCACCGTCATCACGGCCACGCCGGCCCTGGCCCAGAAGGTCTACGTCGACTACGACCGGGCTACCGCTTTCAGCCAGTACAGGACTTTCCAGTTCAAGGAGACTCGAGAGGATCTGCGGAACTTCTCAGAGACCCTGCACCGGCGCGTGGTGAACGGGCTCAGAAACTACATCAAAGAGGGAGGCATGGAAGAGGTCGATGCCGATCCCGACATCTATATCGCCTACTACACCGCCGATCAGAGCAACCTGCGTCTCGTCCTGAGTGATCTCGAGTACACCTACGGCCCCGATTTCTCGCTGGGCTCCTATTGGGACGGCGGCGTCGGCACGCGCAACCTCGAGAACTTCTCTTTCAATGAGGGCACCCTCATCATCGACGCTTGGGATGCGAAGGAGAAGAAATTGATTTGGCGCGGCATAGGCACGGCAGCCATGGCCAAGAAGAAGCCCGAGAAGAACGAGCAGAAGCTCGATCGTGCGCTCGAGAAGATCATGAAGCGCTGGGACGAGATGTACGGCGCCAAAGTCCAGGCGATTCGCAAACACCAGATGGAACAGGACGACTAGCCTCGGAAACCCGGAGGCTTCCTGGTTCCGCCGAGAGCTTTCTGTCTCAATACGGTGTTGCGATCGGTCGGCCCGGTGGGGGTCCTACCGGCGTTCCCGGGTAGTAACCACCTCCATACCAGCCACCACCACCATAGCCACGACCCCATCCGTAGCCATAGCCATAGCCGTGGCTCACACCGTAGCGGACGCTGGAGTTGGAGTAGGTAGAGTCATACCCAGAGGATGAACATGCCTCGAGGCCAAGTACGAGCGCGGCCACAAACAGGAGGAGGGCAAAGAATCGAACCGAGCGCTTCATGGTGTTTCCTCCTCGAGCTCATAGATGAAGAAGGCTCCTCCGGTGGGATCGGCCAACAGCGCTACCCTCCCCTCGCCGAGCTTCGGATCGGGCGCCAGAAGGACCCGACCTCCGAGCCCCTTGGTTTGCGCCACGGTAGCTGCCAAGTCGGCAACACCTAGATACGGAGCCCATATGGGATCGACCTGTTTGTTCTCGATCTCTACAAGACCGGCCCGATGCTCACCCCCCGTTTGAAACAGCAGATAAGAGTCGTCGGAGCGATCGATCTCGGCTTGTTCATAGCCGATCACCTTGCCATAGAACTTCGACGCTGCATCTGTATCGTGCGTCCACAGCTCGGTCCAAACCCAGGAACCAACGGTCTTTGGCTCATCAAAAGGGCGCTCCGGGGCCAGCAACATAAAAGCCGCTCCCTGAGGATCCTCCAAGATGGCGAAGCTGGCAAAGCCCTCGACACGCCCGACATCCCGATGCACCTTGGCGCCGAGCTTGCGTGCCGTGGCCACGGAGTCGGCAAGGTCGGGCACCGCCATCCCCACGAGCCAGAGCGCTTCCTCTCCCTCGGGATCAGCGTCCTTGATTTCACTGATCCCAGCGATCGGATGACCGTCATTGCTCACCACGAAGTTGCCACCGGAGTACGGTTCGATCTTCCAGCCCAGAAGCTGCCGGTAGAAGTCGATCGCAGTCGCCGCGTCTTCGGTCAACAGATCGACCCAGACGACCTGCCCTGGAGCCGCAGCCTGGACGGGGATCGCTACCCCCAACAGTCCAACGGTCAGGACCAGGGCCATTGCAGAGAAGAGACGACTCTCTCCGCGAGTTCTCGATTGCATTGCCATTCGATGTAGTACCTCCGGCGATCAGTAGTAGATTGAAGCCAATCTACCACGGTCAGAATTCGACGCCCGGCTGATCACTCCCACTGATTGCGGCTAGCAGCTTCTGTTCTCGCCTCGAGAATCAGTCGCATCCGGGTGTCGTGAAGTCCGCGCTCGAGACCCACAGGGTATTGGTGGGGATTCAAGAACCGACGGATCCCAGGGTGAAACGACGTCATCTGCTCCAGCGTTCGACCCCGAGCTTCCTGCGGCGTCGGTACCACAGCCTCGAGCTGGCCAGCTCGATAAACCGGCTGCAGCAAATCTTCGTGCGCCGCGCTGGGAGGTAGCTTCTTCCAGCGGGTGCTGTCCATGGGATCGACGATCTCGGCAATGCCAGCCGGCGGGTCCAACTCGTCGTAGATCATGTCGGCGATGAACTCCCCGTCGCGCTGAAAGCGGCGCACCTGACTGAAGCCGGGAATGTTGACCTTGGCCGAATGCTCCGAGAGCTTGACCCGCGGCTCCCACTCGCCACCAGAGCGTCGGACCGCCGCCAGCTTGTAGACGGCACCGAGAGCCGGCTGATCCCAGGCGGTGATCAGCTTCGTGCCGACGCCCCAAACATTGATACGGGCTCCCTGGTCCTTGAGGCTCGTGATGACGTGCTCGTCGAGCTCGTTGCTGGCGACGATCGCAGCGTCTGGGAAACCAGCCTCGTCCAGGATCTTCCGGGCTTCGATGCTCAGGTAGGCCAGATCGCCGGAGTCGAGGCGGATGCCCGCTAGCTCACTGCCCCGCTGACGCAGCCACTCGCCGATCTCGACCGCATTTCTGACCCCCTGGAGCGTGTCATAGGTATCGACGAGCAGGATGCAGTTGTTCGGCATGGCTTCGGCATAGGCCTTGAAAGCCTCGATCTCGGAGTCGAAGATCATCACCCAACTGTGTGCGTGGGTCCCCCGCGGTGGAATACCGAAGAGCTTTCCTGCCAGTACATTGGAGGTCGATTCGCAGCCACCGATGTAGGCGGCGCGACTGGCGGCCAGGGCACCGTCGAAGCCTTGCGCCCGACGCAGACCGAACTCGATGACACGATCGCCTTGTGCCGCTTCGCAGACTCGCGAGGCCTTGGTGGCAATCAAGCTCTGAAAGTTGAGGATGTTGACCAGGGGGGTCTCCAGGAGCTGGCACTGGATCAGCGGGCCGCGGAGGCGTACCAGAGGTTCATTCGGGAAGACCACCGTGCCTTCAGGAACAGCGTCGATATCGCAGCTCAGCTCCACCTGTTGCAGATAGTCCAGAAAGGCCGCCTCGAACAGAGGCTGGCCGTCATTTCCCGTCAGGCCGGACAGGTAGGTGAGGTCTTCGCTGGAAAAGCCGTAGGACTGCACAAAATCGACGAGATAGCCGAGGCCGCAGGCAATGGTGTAGCCGCCTTCGAACGGGCTGGAGCGAAAATAGAGGTTGAACGCCGACTCCGTCTCGAGCTCTCCCGTCTTCCAGTAGCCATAGGCCATGGTCAGCTGGTAGAGGTCGGTGAGAAGACCGACCGACCCTCCAGGAATTCTCTGGCTCAAATGTTGTCCACTCATCGCATCTCCCAGTCTCGTCCAACCATACTATGTCTGCTCAGCTGAACCAGGTGAAAACGGGAGGTACCCAGGGGGGGGCGAGGCCAGGCCGGCTCAATCTGCAAGATCCTGGAGCCTTGAACCGTCCTTCACTTCTTTAGAGGCGATCACTAGACAAATGCTAGCAATTGACAGCATTGCTAGCGTACGCTAGCATGTCACTCATGGCCAACCTGAGCGTGCGGAAGATCGATGACATGACTTACGAGCAACTACGGGTTCGCGCCGCCAAACATGGCGTATCCATGGAGGAAGAGGTCCGCCAGATCCTCAGACGAGCGGTCTCGTCACCCGAGAGGCTGGGTGATCTGGCGCTACAGCAGTTCGGTCCCGACCACGGCGTGGAACTGGAGATTCCCCCTCGAACACCCCATGAGCCTCTGGAAGTGGACTCATGATCCTCCTCGACACCAACGTGATTTCCGCTGTCATGATGAAGGCACCCTCGCAGACGGTGGTGCGATGGCTGAATGCTCAGGAGAGTATGAGACTGTACCTGTCGTCGGTCACTCTCGCCGAGATCGGCTATGGCTTGAGCGTGCTTCCCGCAGGCAGGCGGCGCCGAGATCTGGAGAATCGCTTCGCGAAGTTCGTTGCCCAAGGATTCGAGCAGAGAGTCCTGTCATTCGACGCGAAGGCGGCTCTGCAGTATGGCGAGATCATGGGGCACCGAAAGAGACTCGGCCGCCCCCTTGGAATCCTCGACGGTCAGATTGCCTCCATAGCCTGGGCCCGCGGTCTGGCAGTCGCCACTCGAAATATTCGCGATTTCGAAGAATGCGGTCTCGAGCTCGTCAACCCTTTCGAAACCTAGCTGTCCTCAATTCGACCCAACCTCGGCTGGCTCCGGTGGTTGAAAGAGCTTCTCCGTGCCCACACCCACCGCACGCCCTCCGCAGCGGCTACCAGTAGCGCTCTACGTGAACCTGACCCTGCTGGCGGCGGTTGTGCTCGACATAGCCCTCATCGCCGAGGATGGCCACCATGTCATCGACCATTGCAGGATTTCCGCAGATGAAGATGTCCGTAGTCTCTGGTGAAGGCTCGAAGCCCCATTCATCGGCCAGAGCACGGGAGCGCCAGAGGTCCTGCAGATACCCCGAGTGTCCGGCCCACTCGACAGCCTCGGCTTGAGGCCGGCTGATCGTCGGCAGATAGGAGAAATTCGAACAGAGCTGGCGCAGCGTCATGAGCTCCGAGCGATACCCCAGATCCCAGGAATGGCGAGCGCCGTGAAGTACGCCGAAGTGCGTCGGCGTGCCACAAGTCAACTCTGTACGCAGCATGCTCATGTAGGGCGCGAGTCCCGTGCCGGTCGCGAGAAAGGCGACGTGACGGCCCTTCTCGACGTTGTCGAGGGTGAACAGGCCCTTCGCCTTCGGCGAGAGCCAGACTCCATCACCGCTCCTCAGCTTGAACAGCCGCGGTGTGAGCTGACCCGACGGCACCAAAGAGACGTAGAACTCCATGAACTCCTTGGCTCTCGAGGACGAGGCAATCGAGTAGGCTCGTTTGATCAGCTTGTCCGGAGCGCTCGGCTTGGTCTCGGGGTCTGAGATGGTGGTTCGCGCCGCCGATCCAGGCAGTGCCAAAACGGCGAACTGGCCGGGCTCGAATTCGGGCAACTCCCAGCCCTCGGGAACGACCCTCAGGATCACCAGGCCCGGCGAAACCTCGATTCGCTGCACGACGATGGCGTTGAGCTCGCTCGACATTTGGACCTCTCCTTCAAGACTACCAATACGAGCGACAGGCCCAACGAGATCTCTCGTCAGAGAGCCAATCGCGCCCGCAGCCCGATGACCCAGATCGAGTCCTCTTCGGGGTTGAGTGACGGATCCTTTAGGTACTGGACATCGGGAGTGAGGGCAAACTGCGGCGAGATGTTCCAGCGGTAATAGAGCTCCGCGGTCAGCTGGTCGCTCAGACCCGAACCCCAGGTATCCTCGTTGACCTCACCCCAGTTGAAGCCGAATCCCAGGACGTTGCCTCCGGGATCGGGTTGGTAGCCAAAGCCGAAGCTGACCGCTTTCTGCATCAGGCTGCCACCGTCATCGGCATAACCCGCCCGCACAAAGGGCAGCCACTTCTCGGCCCAGTACCGGCTCCACGAAAAGTTGGCTCCCCATCCGCTCGCCTCCCCTGCCTCTTCCCGCTCGTCGGCCTGCCAGAGAGTGAGATGGGTGTTGTTGAGGTAGATCTCGTCATGCGATGGTGTCCAGCCGATCTCGATCGACTTGAAGTACTCGTTGTCACTGAAGAAGGTGTTGAAGCCCTCCCAGAACTCGGTCGGGTCAGAGTTTCGGTCCACCAGACCGCCGATGAGGAACAGGTTCTTCGTGATCATCCCACCCGCGGCGGCACCCAGCGTGGCATCGTTGGGTACTGCCATGGTCAACGTGCCTGTACTGAATGCGAAATTCAAGAAGCCCGTCCATGGACTGGCCATGGCATAGACATCGACGTAGTCGGTGGCATCCAGAAAGCCCCCGAACAGGGCGATCTTCCCGTCCTTCCAGCGCTGGCGCCAGTAGAAGTTCGTCCATCTCCAGCCCTGACCGCTGAACGGTGGCTCTATGAGCCCGACATAGCCGATGTTGAACCCGAAACCGCTGGGAGCGACATCAGTGTAGGCGTGCCGATGCTCGACCTTCCAAACGAAGGCCCCGGTGTTGCCCGACTCCCGACCGACGAGATCCCACGAGCCATAGAAGCGGGCGATGCCCCCACCGGCGCTATCGTCGCCGACACGGTTGTTTCCACTCAGGTAGGCGGCGGAGTAATCCACCGAGAGTGAGATGCCGCGCTTCTCCTGCAAGTTCTTCTTCCATGCGAAATAGAGATCGAGGAGACGGTCCGTAACGATCCGGCTGGTCGAAGCCTCGTCGTTGGCGATCTGATTGTCGACCTGATCCGGACCCCCGAACCTGGGCTGCTGTCCCGCCGTCGATTCCGATTCTGTCGATTCCGATTCCGTCGTCCCGACCTCCTCGGTCAGCTCCGATTCGCTCTGAGCGGCGGCCACTCCAGAAGGGATCCAAAGGCAGGCCAGACCCACCAATCCGAGACCTACAACTGGCCACCTCTTGTTGAACTCATTCGCTTTCATTCGTCGACTCCCTACCCACGACCCTTCCACGGCAACTTGACCACCGGTCCGACGACAAAGCGGATCTGGTGCTCAGGACCGAAGGCCTCCGGTGACTTGATGAAGTTCCAATATTGAAGACTCTTCTTCCACGGCCGTCCTCCCAGAACCGAGGTCTTCGCGAGCCCGACTCCCAGGGGCAAGGTCCACGCATCCCCGCTCTCGGACTTATGGTTGTAGGACCAATTGGGACTGGCCGAGAACTGCCAGCCGCCTTTCAGATTGAAGGTGTAGAAATACTGACCACCGGTGAGGCTGGTGCTGTAGCCGCTCTCACCCGCTACATCCCATTGGTGGGTCACCAGCACTCCGATGGCGCCCCACTTCCTGACCATGGCGACGGCGAGCTCGGGACCGAGTAGCCACTGGTCCAGACCGAGGGCTTCATCGGTGGCTGTCGGTATCGTACCCGTCAGACCCGCGATCAGCACGTTGGCTCCGGCTTTCTTCTTGAAGCTGAAGCCGAAAGCGGCATCAAAAGCGATGTCGCCAAGGTTCACGCCTGTCGAGTCAAAGCCACCGCTTGGGCTCGGCACGGACTGATCGAAAATGACGGGGATGGCGGGTCGGACGAAGAAATTCGTGCCACCGCCCAGCGGGTAGGGCAGGCTGGGCTGGAAGATCATCTTCAAGGCCGATTGATCCCCCGCGTCGGGTAGATCTCCGCCGAAAGCGGTGTAGTCGAAATTGGTGTTCAAGGACCCCATCGGGGTGTTGGGGTTGGCCAATTCGGCGGCAATCTCTTCGGCAGAAGCCGTTGCGGCTCCACCACCCGAACCCACTTCGCTCCGAGGCCCCGTTGCCACGGCTCCACCGGCGGTGACCCGGAACTCGAAGGTCTGGTCCGTCGCCACGTCCCGCGCCAGGTACAGATCCGCCTCGGCTGTGTTGCGTTGGAACTGATAACACTTGGTCTGTAGGCCCACGGTGATGCAAACCTGCTCCTCGCCCACGACCTCCCAAGTTCTGGAAAACGACGCACCCCACTCATGGAGCACACCTGTACCGTCGGCGTGATACTCCCCTCGCGCCACTTCTTTGCCGGCAAGATCTCTTTCTGTCGACAGACCGCTCATGAACTGACGCAGGCTCTCGGCGCCGGAGACTGGCTCCCACTCGGCGGCTCGGATCGCAGGAGCAATGAGGACCATTGTTGCCAGCAGAATCACGACGTGGCTGCGGACCCTCGAACGGATTCGAGCCCCAGATGAGGTTGGCAGCATCACTATCATTCCTCCCGCAGTTCGTTCAGACGAACTTCGTGTTCCAGTTGAACACCACCTTCGACATCGATGATCTGAAGGATGATCCGAGGAGATGGTGTCGCCTCCCAATCGATCTCGACAAGTCCGAAATTGATCTCGACGACAGGCCCGGCGACACGGTAGGCGTTGGCAGCCTGCGGGTACTCTTCGTTGACATGCGTCAAACCACTCGATGTGAAGTCGAAGAGCCGGTACGGACCGTCATCGGTGGCCGACAGCTCTGAGAAGTGCACATTTCCGGTCAGGAAAACGACACCCTCGGCTCCTGTGGTCTCGATCAACTCGAAGAGCTTCTGGCGCTCGAGTGGGTAGTTGCCCCATTCGTCCATCCCCTTCTGGTCGGGGACAATCTGGGTGCTCGAGGCGATGAAACGAATGTCAGCGGGCTGGCGGAGCTGCTCTTCCAGCCAAGCCCATTGGGCCGACCCCAGGAGCGTGACGTCCGGAGCCTCATTGGGCGCAAACTTCCCCAGACTGCCGCCTGCTCCCTCTGGGCGGTCCGCCAGGGCGAAGGGGCCTTTGAAGAAGCGGGTGTCGAGCAGGATGATCTGCACGGCCCTCCCGGGAGGTCCAAACGTCTCCGCCTGGTAGACACCTCTTGAGAGCCGACGCTCGGAATCCGCCGGCTCACCGAAGAAGTCGAGAAAGATCTCCTGCGCTTGGGCCTTGAGCTCGAACTCGGCGCCACCCTCGGCCTTGCCGTAGTCGTGGTTGTCCCAGACCGCCATCACCGGGACGTTGGCTGTCAGATGCTGCCAGTCCGGGTTATCGGCCAACTCCTGCCACTCCTCGCGCAGCGATTCAGGGGTCACGTCGAAGGTGTTCTCGCCGTCGAAATCGCCGTAGATGGCGTCACCCAGGGACAGATAGAGATCCGGCTCTGCCGCCACTACCGCCCGAAAGATCGGCTGCTCGACCCATTGAAAAGCGCAGGAGCCGAAGGCGATGCGGGTGATCGGCGGCGCGAGGTCCGGAGCTACTGGACCCTCATCAGACTCGATCAACACCCTTGTTTCGGGTGCACAGCCGATCGCGATGACGGCCAACGAAAGAAGAAAAGAGCTCCACTTCATCGTCTTGCGTTCTGCGGCTCGGTCGGTCCTTTGTAATCCGTACGGGTGAAAGCCCTGGCGGGAACCTGGGCCTGAGCAACGAGGGGCGCCGAAGCGCCCCTCTCTGGCTTCAATCCAGGCGACCCCACATCTCGCTCTCATAGATTGATATTCGATCTCTTGTGACCAGAGCTAGCGGCTCAACCCATCGAATTTCGCCATCTCCTTCTCCAGGGCCGCGTCGAACTCCGCGATTGCGGCGTCCATTTCGCCGGACACCTTTTCGTAGACCTCGAACCAGGGCTGATTCGGCGGACCTTCGGTGGTCTCCATGATGTTGTGCAGCATCGTCAAGATCGCCAGGGGCTTGGAGGGCTCGCTGATGATCTGCACCAGGGTCGTTCCTGTCGCAACCATGCTGCCCTCGAGGTCGGTGCAAAGCTCGGTGATTCTCTTCGCTTGAACAGCCAAGTCACCCGACCCACCTTCCAGAGCGCCCGAGACCTTCTCGCGGGCCGCCTGGGCCCGGAGCACGGCCTGCACCCCTTCCTCGGACTTCTCGTAGAGCGTCATCCAGGCCTCGGCTTTGGCGTCGGTCTCGGCCCGGGTGTAGCTCTCGTTCGGGTTGAGCTTCATCTCGAAGCTCTGCGTCTGGGACTCGCCGTCCACCGTCAGCCGCACCTGGTAGGTGCCGGGCTTGGCGATCGGATTGATCACGACAGGCGGCAGCCCTGGAATGGCGGAGACCATGGGGTAGCGCATGTCCCACATGAAGCGATTCAGGCCTTTGCCGACACTTGCCCTGGGTTGCCCGGCGTCCGAACCTCCGGCGTACTCACGGCCCGCGATCTCACTGAATGTCTCCTTGGGGATCTCGTCTGAACCGAAGGTGCGAACCTCGTTTCCCTGTTCGTCGAGGATCGAAAGACTGACATCTTTGACCTGGTCGCTGAGCAGGTAGTAGAGGATTGCTCCCCGCGGGCGGGCGTCGCCGGCATCGATGTAGTCGCGCTGGCGTTCGCCGTTGACCACGCCTCGCTCATAGAACGTATAGCCTGGTTCGGCGTTGCGAACGAAGAAGTACTTCTCGTCCGAAGGCGGGCCGCCACCGTAGTCGAGCCACCAGTTGTACCCGAATCGGGTGTGATCTTCGGGCTCGAAGAGATGGGCGTTCTTCGCGTCGAGATCGGCCGTGTACTGGCGAAGCGGACTGATGTCGTCCAGGATCCAGAAGCCCATACCGTGGGTTGCAACGATCAGGTCCGCGTTCTTGACCTCGATGTCGAAGACCGGCAGCGGCGGCATATTGAGATTCACGTTCCTCCAGCTCTGGCCGTCGTCGATCGAGGCGTAGATACCGGTCTCGGTGCCGACGAAGAGCAGACCCTGGCGGACCGTATCCTCGCGGATCGTCTTCGTGACCTGCCCCTCAGGGAAGTTGCCGTCGAGGCGCTTCCAGGTCTTGCCATAGTCCGAAGTCTTGAGCAGGTAGGGCTCGTAGTCGTCTGCCTTGCGGTAGCGTGTGATGGCGATATAGGTCGTCGCTGGGTCGTGCGGTGAGACCTCGATCTCGTAGATGCCCGAAAGCTCCGGCAGACCCGGCGGGGTAACGTTCTCCCAGTTCCCACCGCCGTCGCGGGTCAGGTGAAGCAGACCGTCGTCGCTACCCGCCCATAAGACACCCTTCTCGTGCGGGGACTCGACCAGACGATGGATGGTGGAAAAGATCTCCTGACCGAAATACTCCGGCAGCCAGGTCGCCCCGGCGACCTCCATCTTGTCGGTCATGTTGTGGGTCAGGTCGTCCGAGATCCGCTCCCAGGTCATGCCCTCGTCCCGGGTGCGGAATACCACGTTGCCCGCAAAGTAGATCGTGCCCGGGTCGTGGGGCGAGACGACGAAGGGCGCCTGCCAGTTGAAGCGATACTTGAATTCCGAGGCTGGTGTTCCGAACAGCACCTCGGGCCACACCGAGCGGGTCTCGTTCTGCCCGGTGTTCAGATTATTGATGGTGAAATGAGCGGCAGCGCCGTAGGCAGCGCCTGTTGACAGGCTGTAGACGATGTTGGGGTCGCCGGGTTTTGGAAAAGCTCGCCCCGTCTCTCCGTTGCCGATGTACTGGGTCATGTGGAGAGGGATACCGCCCCAGCGGGACCTGCTGGGCACACCGTAGACCAGCAGATCCTGCGCGTTGCCGTAGACGTTGTACGGGAACTGGTCGTCGGTGTCGACGCGATAGAACTGCACCCCGCTCTGATTGGCGAAGCTCGACCAGGACTTGCCCCCGGTCAGACTCACCGCGGTACCCCCGTCGCAGGTGACGATCATGCGGTTCGAATCCTCAGGATCGATCCAAATGTCCTGGAAGTCGTCCTTGGCACTGGGCTCGAGGATCCAGGTCTTGCCGCCATCGACAGAACGCCACAGCTTGTTGCCGGGCGACCAGAGCTTGTCCGCGTCGCTCGGGTCCGCGTAGATATGGGTGAAGTAGAAGGGGCGAGCCGTGATGTTGGCGTCGTCGGAGATGAAGCTCCATGTGTCGCCGGCGTCATTAGACCGATACAGACCCGACTGCGTTGCCGAGTCGATCAAGGCGTAGACGCGGTCGGGGTCGGCGGCCGACATTGTGAGCCCGATGCGGCCCGTATCGCCTTCCGGGAGACCCGGCTTGGCAGTGATCTCCTCCCAGTTGTCGCCACCGTCGCGCGAGCGCCAGATGCCGCCGTCCGGGCCACCGAAGAACGAGCCCCAGGCTTTGCGCTCGAAGGTCCACAGTGCGGCGAATAGGACATTCGGATCGCCCGGACTCATCACCAGGTCGATGGCTCCTGTGCTCTCGTTCTGAAAGAGCACGTGATCCCAAGTCTTGCCGCCGTCCCGGGTTCGAAAGACGCCCCGCTCCTTTGTGGGACCGAAGGCGTGGCCCATCGAGGCCACGAAGACGACGTCAGGATTGTCCGGATGAATCCGCACTCTGGCGATATGCAGCGAGTCCTCGAGACCGATATGCGCCCAGGTCTCGCCGCCGTCAACCGACTTGTACATACCGTCGCCCCAGGAAACGCTCTGGCGCAGCTGCGGCTCGCCCAGACCCACATACATGATGTCCGGGTTCTTCTCGTAGAGGGCCATAGCCCCGACGGAGGCGTAGTTGAACTGTCCCTCTCCTACAGGAATCCAATAGGTTCCGGCATCTTCGGTCTTCCAGAGGCCGCCCGAGCCGTGGCCAAAGTAGAAGACGTTTCTTTCGGTCGGATGACCGACGACGGTGGTACCGCGGCCGCCGTTGAAGGGCCCGATGTTGCGCCATTCCAAGGCTTGGATCTGGGACTCAAAGTCACCGCCTTGAGCCATCGCTTGACTCGAGTGGCCAAGACACGCACACGTGAGAACAATCAGAGTTCCGAGGACTGTTTTCTTCATGGCTACCACCTCCTTCAAATCATCCGGATTGCAGGTACGCACCAACTTCAATCTCACTGACGAGACAAAGCTCCCGGAACCTATGACGGTTGCGAATTGCCTTGTTTGACTTTTCGTGCCACAATTGACTTTTCGTGCCACAATCGGGTGAAATCATGCCCGTATCGAACTAACTGGGCCTGTGATGCCGTCGATCCCACGAGTCAACATCGGTTGGATCCATCCCTTTCTCGAGATCCTCGAGGAGGTGGGTGTTCCCTACGATGAAGTCATCGAACAGGCGGAGCTTCCTTCGCTCAGCCTGGACGACCCATCGACCCTGGTACCGACCGCGAAGATCTACCGCTTCGTGGAACTCGCGGCCGGAGAAGCTGCGTTGCCCGATCTCGGTCTCCGAGCCGGTGCCCGAATCGACCTCGACTCGCTTCTGCCAGACGCAGAGCGGTCCTGGACCCGACCCGGCGTCTTCCGGTCCATCACGAACTTCATCGATGTTGCTCTCGAAAGCAGCTCGAATGTCGACATGTGGATCGAGACGAATCCTGGCTCCAATCCGATGACGGAGTTCTTCTATCTCGGCACCTTCGGCCCCGACCACCCGGCCTTCGCAGCCGTCGAGCAGTTCATGGTGGCATTGATGGTCCGATGGACCCGGTACGGCGCGAGTCCGCAGTGGAACCCGGCGCGGGTCAACGTGCGCGCTGGTTCGATACCGCTCACGACCCTGCGAGCCCTCGTCGGCGATGCCGATATTCGGTGCGCCCAGGGCGTGACCTCGATCGTCTTTCCTGCTCAGCCGTTCCTGGGACCGATGGAGGACCTGCCGAAAAAGGGCTCTGCCATCTGGAGGCGCCACCGTAGCTCGTTGAGGGATACAGCCGGGGGACAGGATCTCGCCGCCTCTCTTCGCGTTATTCTTCCCGCCTATCTGCCCGACGGTTCGCCAACCCTCCAACAGGCGGCACGGCTGGCCGGCACCTCCGTCAGGACGCTCCAGCGCCGCCTCGGGGCCCAGGGCATCACCTACTCCCAGCTGCTCGATGACCTTCGCCACGATCTGGCGATCTTCCTCTTGAGGGATCCCGGTCGGCAGGCCGCGGAGGTCAGCAACGAGCTCGGCTACCGCGATCCGGCGATCTTCACCCGTGCCTTCCGGCGGTGGACCGGTACGACGCCCGGCCGATTTCGGGAGACCCTTCATGCTCGAGCCTCTGACTAGGCTGTTCGTCCGTGCCCACTTTCGATAGTGGTTCCTACAAAACACGACGTCACAGCGAACAGCGTCGCCTGTCAGTAGTGGTATCGCGCCTGGAGGAAATCGACCCTCGACTCCCTGACGAGGTAGACGAGTCGATGTTCCTGGGTGATTCTCCGTGACCAACAACCACGGAGGTAGAACTTCAGGGGCTCGGGTTTGCCCGTACCTCGGACCGGGTCGCGCATGATGGCCTCTACGAGATCCAGCACCCGCACGGCGATCTTCCGATCAGCCCGCACCCAGTAACGCAAATCCTGTCGGAACTCGCTATGAAAGACAGCAACCCGATCCGAGGACTCAGGCGTCCTCTTCGTCACGCCGGCTCGTCGTCCGCAAGACCGAGGTCGCGCTTCAGCTCGTCGAGAGAGGCCGGTGGAATCTGTCCGCTGAGAGCCTTCTCGAGGGCAGCGGCCAATCGACTGGCGTTTCGCGGCGAGCGCAGCAGGTGGGCAGTTTCGAGAAGTGACTCGAGCTCCGCCTCGGCGATGAGTGCAACGTTCTCGTGGCCTCGGCGCTCGATCACATAGGGCTCTCGACTCTCGGCCACCTCGTCACAAAGACTGGCGAGGTGCGCGCGGGCCTGGGTGTAGGTGGTTCGGCTTGACATCGATTAACCTGTACAGGATTATTGTACATGTTTGGTTATTCTGGAGCAATGACAACGACATAGCGCGTCGTCGAGAAACGCAGATATCGCTGGGCCCGCCAGCTCCTCGCCGAGTCGGACCTGCCGAACCAGAAGATCGCGCGGGGACTCGGGTACAAGCACCAATCCAATTTCTCGCGAGCCTTCGTCCGCATGTCGGGCGTTTCACCACGCGCCTATCGCCACACACATGCAGTGCAACGAAGCTGAGGCTGGTCCGGCAGGAGTCTCTCCCATGGAGGCGCATCGAGAATCCAACCGGATAGAATGTCCAGGGATTTCAAGACCTGCTGAAGGAGGGCCCAAGTGATCCAGCCCAAGAAACTCATCGCGAGCCGCCATTCGTGGACACCTCTACTGGCCGCTGTTCTGCTGGCCACCTTTCTCCAGGGTTGCGTCTCGGTACCCAAACGCGAACCGGTGCCCGATGCAATCTACGATTCCGCCACAGTGCCTGGAATTCAAAAAGCTCGCTTCTGGGGCGACGCGACTCCTCCCTGGGCCGATACCTGGCAAGAAAAAAGCCCTGAGGAGGTGAAGGTCGAGTTCCCCGACGTTTTTGGAAGAGACCACAGCTACCTGGCGATTTCCGGAGGGGGCGCCAACGGCGCCTTTGCAGCTGGTCTTCTCAAAGGTTGGACAGCGGCGGGAACACGTCCCGAGTTCACCATCGTAACGGGGATCAGTACCGGTGCTCTGGTCGCGCCGTTCGCGATGCTCGGTCCGGAATATGACCCTCTTCTCGAAGAGTTCTATACCACCTACAGCACCAAGGACTTGATCCACAAGCGCAAAGTAGTCAATTCCCTGACCAGTGACGCGATGTATGGCACCAAGGGACTGGAGGATCTCATCGCGAAATACGTCACCGAAGACGTCATGCAGAAACTGGCTGACAAGTGTCTCCAGGGCCGGCAGGTGTTCATCGGAACGACTAACATCGACGCCGGCCGGCCGGTGATCTGGAACATCGGCCGGATTGCGGCAAGCGGCGAGCCGTTTGCCCTCGATCTGATCCGACAGATCTTGCTGGCGTCCGCCTCGATTCCTGCAGCCTTTCCCCCCGTGGCCATCGACGTCGAGGCACAGGGCCGCCGCTACCAGGAGCTCCACGTCGATGGAGGCACCGCTTCACAGGTCTTCCTCTATCCAGCCGGAATCCAATGGGCCCAAGTGCTCGAGAAATTCGAAGTGCCGGGAACCCCCAAAGCCTACATCATCCGAAACTCCCGGCTCGACGCAGAGGCGGTCGTGGTCAATCGGAAGCTCCTCCCAATCGCCGAGCGGAGCATTTCGTCATTGATCCGGACGCAGGGCATCGGTGATCTGTACCGGATCTATGCCCTGGCAGAGAGGGACGGGTTGGAGTTCAACCTGGCTTACATACCCAGGGATTTCGAGGAGGTCCCCTCCGAGGTCTTCGACCCGGTCTACATGAAGAAGCTCTACGATCTGGCTTATGAGATGGGCAAGGCCGGCTACGAGTGGAGCCCAGCGCCACCCGGATTCGAGCCGGATTGAATCCGAATCGCACGACCATCTCGAACCGCCCACTGACCCCAAGTTTCTGGGCTAGCTGTGACTTCCGGCACAGATCCTGCTGGCACCCCTTGCAAGCATGTTGGCGCGCAGGACCACTGCGCGCACTGGCCCTTCCCCGTAACGTCTGTTGAGACTTGCGAGACTTTCAACAGAGCGGCAGGGGAGGCACGAGATGAGATCGGTTCCACCGAGGGAGTTCGGCAGCCAGACCGCGAGAGGATACGAGCCGGGAACGGCTTATGAGTACGAGGAGTACGCTCATGCCCCGTTCAGGTGCGCCTGTGGCGAGACGCATCGACTCGGCGAGGATGCCTTTCCGGTCCGCGACACGCCTCGCACTTCCGGCATCTACTTCGTCGCGGCCTGCGATCGGGGTGGAATCACCCTCCTCAAAGCCCGCGGTGTCCTGCGCTTCAAGCGCCTGGAGCCTCAGCTCTGGACCCTGGTCGAGACCGACTCGGACAACAACGAGCTGGCCCTCGGAGCATCTACCGCTCGCGGCGTCTGCTGAACCTCCTCAGCCCGCAGGCCAGAGCCAGCCGAAAACGCTCACTGGCACGCCTACCGTGAGCCATGCGCCTCTCGCCTGAGTAAAACGAAGGCGCCTTCCTGCAAGAGAACGGTCCACTCCTCTGCATCCAGCCGTTCCAATTCCCTCTCCCGAGTTATCAGGAAGGTCGAAGTCCCGCCTTGGTTCCGGATATGGAGCTCTTCGATCGACGGATGAAGACGTGCCGCTATCTCGGGGGTAGGCTCCAAGACCACGTCCGATTTGTCCAGAGTGGCATCCGTCAATCGACCCAGATAGAACTTCAATCCATGGGCCCGAGTGTGGGCAACGATGATCTGGGCCGTCTCCCAATCAGGCTCCTCTCGCAGGCGCTCAGCAATCGGGCGCATCGAAGCCTGCATGCGCATGACAGGTCCCAGATTTACGAGCTGTGAGGCCAGAGCAGACCAGGCCAAAAGAGCAGGCAGCGCCATCCCAGCGAGTCGGGATTCGGTGACCCCCCGACTCAAAGCCCAGCCAGCGACGACCAAACAAGCGACAGCCAGACCCAGCAGCGGCAAGAACCAGGCATCGAGCTCAACCGTGACTGGAAGAAGAGTGTTCTGAACCACCACCACTCCAATCGACAGGGAAAGGGCTACCAGCACAAGTACCTGAACCCCAACGGAGATCGATAGAGTGCGACCCCTTTCCCGGTGCAGCAGACCATTCGCCAGCCAGAGTGCAATGCCAGGAAACAAAGGCAGGACGTAGGTCATCAGCTTCGAGCCACTCAGCGAGAGCAGCGCAAAAGGAACGACCAGCCAACCAACAAGAGCCCAGTGGAGGGCTCGGTGGCTGCCTCCTGATCGGTGTCTCTCCCGATGACCAGAGATGGCGAGGGGCAACAGGGGAGTCCAAGGCAGCCAACCTATCAACAGCACCGGAATGAAGTACCAGATCGGTTGACTACGGCCATGGGTTTTCGAGAGGAATCGATTCAGAAACTCGAATTCAAAGAAATACCGCCCCAGTTCCGGGTGACGAAGGCTCGCGGCGAAAAACCAACCGAGAGCTAGAACCAGAGTCAACATCAGCCCCGGAAGCCAAGGGACATCCGGCCTGGTGCGATCGCTCCTGCGGCTCCCCCACTGCCATCCGATGCCCGTGAATAAGGGCACCAACACCCCCATCGGGCCTTTCGTTGCAAAAGCGATCCCCATGCAGACGAAGTAAGGTAGGAAGCGCGCCCTGGTTGCGACCTTCGATCGGCTGGCCCAGACGAACCCGGCAATGGCGGCCGTCGACCAGAAGGTCATCATCATGTCTGGGGTCAGCGACCGACCCAGCATGAAGAACTGCCAGGAGCCGGCCAGGATCCAGACAGATGCGATCCCGGTCGTGCGGTCGAACCACCACCTTCCAATCCAGTAGGTCAGGACCAACACACCCAGGGCGGCCAGCAGAGAGACCATGCGTGCCGCCAACTCGTTTTCGCCGAGGACAGCAAGGCTGGCAGCCGTGCTCCAGTAGATCACCGGCGGCTTCTGGAAATGCGGCACGCCGTTGAGGGTGGGAATCAGCAGATCCCCGGAGTCCTTCATCTCCCGTGCTATCTCTGCGTAGCGCCCCTCGTCCGACTCGTGCAGTCCATGCCGGCCCAGGAAGAGCAGATACAGCGCGGCGACGATCAGGGCCAGCGCGAGAACACGGCGGCTCACCGCGCGCCATCCCTCGCGGCAGCGCTTCGGCAGTCGTCCGGTGTCAGGGTGCAGCGCCGCCTATACCAGGCGAGACCCATCAGGTCCACCAGCGGCCGCCAGAGAAACACCAATAGGCCGTAGCTCGTCTTCCCGCCGTGGCGCGACCGGTGTTGAACCGGCGCCTCGACGATGCGGAATCCTGCTGCCGCCGCCATCGCTGGGATGAAGGAATAGAGCGTCTTCAAGGGGATCAGGGAGAAGACGACCTCGCGACGCATGACCTTCAAAGCACAACCGGCATCACTGACTCCGTCCCGTAACAGCCAGCCGCGCACCCCATTGGCCAACCGCGACATAGAGCGACGCAGCCAGGAGTCCTTGCGTTCGGCTCGGATGCCACACACCAGATCGCTCGATTCGAGGAGCTCGAACAGCCGCGGTATGTCAGCCGGGTAGTTCTGGCCGTCACCGTCGAGAGTGATGACAACTTCGCCAGCTGCCTCCTGCAACCCGCGGTAGAGGGCAGCACCCTGCCCCCGATTCTCGGCAAACTGGATCATCCGAACCGACGACGACGGACTGTCCTCAAAGGACCGGATCCTGTCTGGGGTACCATCGCTGCTGCCATCATCGACGCAGAGACATTCATACGAACGCCCGATTCCGTCCATGACCTCGAGTACCTCCGTCAATAGATCAGGAATGGCCGTCTCTTCGTTATAGAAAGGAATAACTACCGAGAAGAACGGGGTTCTGTCGTTCGCTGCTGGGGAGGAGGTCATCTCGGGACCTTGGCTTCGCTTCGACTTTGCAGTTTAATGAACCCGACAGGGATTTTTCATTTCTGACCATCTCTGACCCGGATATGTGCGGCATCGTAGGCATCGTCGGCAGCACTCCCGACCCCGAGGTCATCGAGCGGATGACCCGGCGTCTGACACACAGGGGCCCAGACCACCAGGAGGTCTGGAGGGCGCCCGGCGTGCACCTGGGCCACACACGGCTGGCGATTCTCGACCTCTCGACGGCTGGGAACCAGCCGATGACCTACGGTGACTTCACGATCACCTACAACGGCGAGATCTACAACTTCGGGGAATTGCGGCGCCAGCTGGAGGGTCCGTTCCGCTCCGACGGAGACACCGAGGTCCTGCTGCATCTGTACGCCCGGGATGGATGGCGTTGCGTCGAGCCGCTGCGCGGCATGTACTCCTTCGCAGTCTGGGATGCCCAGCGGCAGCGCCTGTTCGCCGCCCGCGATCGACTCGGCATCAAACCCTTCTTCTACAGAGAGATTCCTGGCGGCTTGGCTTTCGCGTCCGAAATCAAGGCACTGCTCGAACTGGGTCAGCCGCCTATCGACCAGACCGCCTTGCGCGATTACCTGACTTACAAATACATCCCGCAGCCCAAGACGATCTACGCAGGCATTCGCAGATTGCCACCCGGTCACACACTGACCTGGGATGGTGCTCTACGAATCGAGAGGTATTGGAGCCCCTCGACCGACATCGCCATCACGGACTTCGACGAAGCCGTTCCGCGCCTCGACGAGCTACTCAGCGAGATCGTCCCCGAGCACACAATTTCGGATGTTCCGGTCGCGGTGTTCTTGAGCGGAGGCATCGACTCCACCACCGTCGTCGCCCAGCTGAACAGGCCCAGGACCGTCACACTTGCAATGGATATCAAGCGTCGGGACGAGGCCCCCGTCGCACGTCTCATCGCCAATCACTTCGGAACGCAGCATCACGAGGAAGTAGCCTCCTCCGTCGATCTGGATGAGGCACTGGAAATCATGCCTGGCGTCTACGACGAGCCCTTCGGAGACTCCGGCGCCTGGGCTTCCTATCTGGTCTCGCGCCTGGCTCGTCGGCACGCCATCGTGGCTCTCAGCGGCGAAGGCGGAGATGAGCTCTTCTGCGGGTACCAGTGGTACAGCAAGTGGTTCACCGACCGCTCGACGGTTGTCAACCGGGCGATTGCGACCCTCTTGCCGCCGTTGTCACGGGGAGCTCGGTCCGCACAGCGACGCGCCGCCAGCGGCCTGGACCGCTACGCAGCCTTCGCGGGCCCCTTCACCGCTCAGCAGCGCCACGCTCTTCTCGGGCCCGCACTCGAGATCGCCGACTACGACGACCTGTGGCACTACCGTCAATTCTGGAGGGAGGATCTGGAACCCCTGAAGAGGATGCAATGGGCGGATCTCCATACCTACCTGCCCGGCGATCTACTCACCAAGGTGGATCTCGCCAGCATGGCCCATTCCCTCGAGGTTCGGCCCCCTCTCCTCGACCACCGGCTCGTCGAGTTCGCTCTTTCGCTGGATACCAAGCTGCTCCGCGATGTCGAAGGAAACCGCGGCAAGCTCGTCGTGAGACGACTCATGGAGGATCGGATTCCTCCCGGCATCTTCGATCGACCCAAGCGGGGCTTCAACCTGCCCATCTCCGATTGGGTGCGGCACCAACCCGATCTTCTGACATCGGCGCTCGATCGCCTGGCGGCTCGCCAGATCATCCAGCGCCCGCGCAGATTCCGCTTCACCAACGAGCAGACCTGGATGCTGCTGTTTCTTGATCGTTGGCTCGAACAGAGTGGCGCCGAGCTCTGAGGACCAGGGCCGGCTCAGGCTTCAGAGGGATCGCTGACCGGGTCGGTGGGGTCTTCGAGTACCTCGGCACGCTCGCCGCTACCGAGAATCGGCAGGCAGCAAGGCACGGCGAGTAGGAAGAGCATCCACCGTTGAACCTCGGTGTCCCGCCAGTTGGCCTCGAATATGCCTGCGAAGTTGAAGGCGATCAGGGTCAGCAGAGTCCCTAGATAAAGATCCGCTCGGGGGCCTGTGAGGCCCCCATCTCTCTTCAGGCCTCGATAGCTCAAGAGTGCCGCCGCGATCATCAGCCAGAGGTACGCGATCACCGTCAACAGACCTCGCTCGGCTCCCAATTGCATGAGGGTGTTGTGCAAATGCATGACGTGCGAGCGAGTCGAGGTGGGGTGCCGGTAGATCGGATAGTAGTACTCGACCATGCCTGGGCCGATGCCGAAGAGAGGCGTATCCTCGATCATGTGGATCCCGGCGTAGGCCATGCAAAGTCGATCGTAGTTCGACGGATCTTCGAGGCTGGCGATCGATCGAAAGCGTGACCAATGCTCTGGAGCGACGCTGGCGGTGATCACAAGGAGCAGCAGGACACCGGCGATGTAGACCCAAAGCAATCGTCGGAACCTGAGCAGCCAGGCAATCGTCATGACCACGAAGGCCGCCAACCACGCGTGGCGAGTCAGGGTGAGAACCATGGCGATCAGGATTGGCACCAGGATCAGCCAGTTCCGCAACTGCTTGGTCTCGGTGCCGGACACGATCCTGGCCAGCACGAGGCAACTGCCGACCAGCAGGATGCCCGAGTAGGTCATGTAGTGGGAAAACGCACCTGGGATTCGGTTGTCCAGGCTACCGTAGTCGGTCAGCAGGTACTGACCGATTCCCAGGATGGCCAGACCGAACGTGACCCAGATCAGGATGTCGAACAGGACCCGGACCTGGCGTTCACCCCGTACCAGCACGAAGGCCAGGGGCAAGGTTGTCAGTCCGATCAGACCGCGAAGATGGGCGGCGCTTTCGGGCACCTTGTAGGAAGTCAGCACCGACACCACGAAGACCACCGCGTACAGCGCGAATGGCTTGAGCAGCCGATCCATGCCCGTTGCAAACAACGTTTCGGAGGAGGGGCGCACCTTCTTCCAACGGATCATGACCCACAGCAGCGCCAGACCCTGGAAGGCATTCGAAAGCGCCAGACCCCAGATCGTGGCCAGGTGGAGAGCGTAGAACCAGTAGCCGGCACCAGGTGCAGGCGATTCTCCGGAGTCTGTCCAGGGCAGACGGATTCGTTGCTGCGGCATCAAAGGGTCCAGGTCGCGCACAAGCCCAGCCAGGGGCTGAAGAGGCTCAGCGCCCGGCGGGCTAGTTTACCTTCTCGGGTCCCTGGAGACCTGTCCTTCGGACTCTCCAGACGTGATCCTCCGGTCAGAACATGAAGATCTGGAGCTGCAGAAGCCACTGGCTACGACTGGGCTGATTGTCGGTCCTGATGTCCGTATAGGAGAACTTGAGATTTCGATTGGAGCCCTTCAGGTAGTAGCCGAGCCCGACGCCGAAACGACTTTGATCGTCCAACTCCTCTTCGTCTCTGTCCAGGGCGTAGTACGTGACGAAGGGTTGGACCTTGAAGCGATCCCAGTAGAACCCCGCTTCCGCCATGAGCACATCTCTGATGGACAGCTCGGGAAAAATCTCTCCTCCGTCGTACCGGATGCCGCCAAGCTGCAGGGTGAGTCCGTTGCCGTTTCCGACGGGCTGGTCGTAGAACATGTCCAGCGAGTAGGCATCATAGCTTTCCTGGTGGTCGATACCGGCTCCGAGGGCCAGGATCTGCTTCTTCCCCAGGGTGGTACCGGCATAGTAGAAGCCCTTGTCGGCCTCGAACGGGTAGAAGACCACTCGACCGACGTAGCGGAACTCGTACTCCGATGACTCACCCCGCTCGCCCTGATACACGCCGGCGCGATACTCGAAATGGTCGTTGGCAAGAAAGCCCCGCAGCTGAAATCCATAGTCGCGGCCCACCCTGGAGTCCGTTGGGCCGGAGTTGAGGAAGGAGTACGCAGCATAGTCGGCAGGCAGCAGTGTCGCCGCCGACTGTTGGGAGTTGTGCGACAAGGGAATGAGTATCGCGCCCACATCCACCTTGAACGCGTTGCTGTGATTGTAGGTGACGAAGAAATCCTGAATGTAGATATCCGCCGCGACCTTGTCACCCGATGGCGTGCCCTTGCCGAGATTGGGGCTGTCGGTCTCGAAGAAGAAGCTCCACTTCTTGGAAATGTTGCCACCGAAGAGAATTCGCAAACGGCGGAAATAGAGATCCTGGCTCGTGCCATCGCCGTCGATCTGATCCTGGATCTCACCTCGCGCCTGCATCAGGAAACCGAATTTGATGGAGGTATCACCATCGGCCGACTCGATCTTCCATTCGGCCATCAGTCCCGGGCTGCAAACCAGGGAGACGAGTGCCGCCCAGGCTGCAACCATGAACATACCGGACTTGTCGAACCGCCTCATTCTTCTCTCCTCTTGGATTGGGATCTGGAGCCACCGCCCTCACCCGGCCTCGCCGGCCCACTGTGGGTCCCTCCATCCTCGAAGGTACGAGACTTCGATACAACACCCGATCTGACGGGCCGATGCCCACTCCGAGGGGTGGGAGGCGTCTGCCCGCTTACGAGAATCCTCTAACTGACACCCCCTACCCCCTGGTGCTAAGGTCCCGCCTCGGCCGGCCATCCAGCCAAAGGTCCAATCGTCAGACCCGCTAGCAGGAGTCGCAAGATGATCTACCGACTATCGAGAGTTCTCGCCCCGCTTGGAAGCCTGCTGTGGACCGCGGCGCTGCTGGCCGCACCAGAGAGGCTGCAAGCCGAGGCTCCAGACGATCTAGACCTCATGACGATTGCCACCGGCTTCGTCCGGCCCGTCGCCATCCGCCACTCCGGCGACGGTACCGGCCGCCTCTTTGTCATCGAGCAAGCCGGCAGGATTCGAGTCTTGAAGGATGGACAGGTTCTAGCCGCTCCGTTCCTGGACATCGTCGACCTCGTCCAGGATGCCGGCAACGAGGAAGGACTGCTCGGGCTCGACTTTCATCCACAGTTTTCCGACAACGGTTATTTCTTCGTCAACTACACACACAACCCGGCGTCGGGCAAAGACCGCACGGTCATAGCTCGCTACTCGGTATCCGACAGCGACCCCGATCGGGCGGATCCCACCTCGGCGAAGGTCCTTCTGGAGATCGAACAGGATTTCAGCAACCACAACGGTGGCAACATTCTCTTCGGACCCGACGGCTACCTCTACATCGGCATGGGTGATGGTGGATCCTCGAACGACCCCAACGAGCGCTCCCAGGATCCAACCTCGCTGCTTGGCAAGATGCTGCGCATCGACGTCGATGGTCTTCCTCCGGCTGAACCGAACGACCTCTGCGGCCTGAAAGCGGCCTACGGTATTCCACCCGACAACCCGTTTGCCGGCGGTACAGGTGACTGCGACGAGATCTGGGCGCTCGGTCTGCGGAACCCCTGGCGCTGGAGTTTCGATCGCTACTCGGGCGACATGTTCATCGGCGATGTGGGTCAGAATGCTATCGAGGAGATCGACGTCGAACCCTGGTCGAGTAAAGGCGGCATGAATTGGGGCTGGGATTGCTTCGAAGCCGACACTGCCAACCCCACCGATCCCTCGCCCCTGTGCGGCGCTGCCCAGCTGTACGACTTCCCGATTCTGCAGTACTCCCATACGCTGGGCTGCTCCGTGACGGGCGGCTACAGATACGGCGGGCACTTCATCGCCGGCCTGGTCGGCACCTATGTGTTTGGCGACTACTGCAGCGGCCGCATCTGGCTTGGCATTGAGCAGTCGGACGGAAGTTGGACCCGCTCTTTGTGGCGCGACACGTCCCACTCCATCAGCGGTTTCGGGGAGGACGAGTCCGGTGAGATCTACCTGGTAGACCTCGGCGGCACGATCTACCGATTCGTCAGCGCCAGCACCGTTTTCACGGGCGGATTCGAATCGGGGGGAACAAGCGAATGGGACTAGGTCTCTAGCAACTGGGACTCTAGCGACTGACTTCGCCTCGGAGCTCCAGAACCCAGCCGGCTATCGCCTTGACTTCGTTCGGCCGCAACCTTTGCAGCGACGAAGGATGACGCTCCACCAGCCCCTGGAGCAGCACATTCTGAATCGCAACGCTGTCGCCTCCACCGTACTTCCAGCTGCTGTCGGCGAGATTCGCGTTGGGATTCCCCATGTATCGAATGGTTTGCCCCTTGCCGTCGAGACCGTGGCAGTCGGCGCAGTTCTTGCGATAGAGCTTCTCCCCGGCCGACCTCTTCACCAACAGGTCGCCACACCCGAAAACGAATAGCAGAGCCCCGACGAGGAGAAGTGACGCCGAACGACTCGAGAGCACTCGAAATGAACTCACCATGGAGTCAGTTTGCCTCATTTGCCCCCAAAGACGCGAGTGAGCTATTTCATAGCACGGCATCGGGCTGCTGCTCAGACTAGGGTGTGCGCGACAACATCCTGTTCTGCCGGACTCTACGAGGTGGTTCATGATTCTGGAAAAGCACCAGCGCCAAGCTGACGAAACCCCCCAAGCCGACTCGCGACAAGCACTGCGGGTACCCATTACCGTGGTCCAGGCAGACTGCACCGATGGTCACAAGACGTTCTTCGGCTATGCGAAGAACTTGAGCAAGAGCGGCATGATGATCGGCACCATCAACCCGCGTGAGCCTGGCAGCCAGTTCTGGGTGGAGTTCCCTCTGCCCGATCCGGTGAATCGGATCGCTGCATGCCACTGCGAAGTCGTCTGGCAGCGGCGCTACTCTCGTGAGCACCGCTACGACCCGGGAATGGGTCTTCGATTCCTCGATCTGCCGCAGGACATGGCCGAGGCCATCGACGAATGGGTCCGAGAATTGGAGAGGCAGGAGCTACTCCTCTCCTGAGTGCCAGAGCCCCTGCCTTCTAGATCGCGTTCTTCTGCCGCAGACGGCGGATGACTTCCCCACCCAGTTGGCTATACGCCCTGGCGCCCGGCGACCACGCCTCATAGTCGAAGATCGACAGCCCGTAGCCCGGAGCCTCGGCGAGACGGACATTGATCGGAATCTCCGTTTGGAAGACTTCCCTGCCCAGGGCCCTGCGAACGCCCTCGACGACGGCGTTGGTCACCGCGGTGCGGTGATCTACCATCGTCATTAGAACTCCCAGTAAGTCCGGCAGGCCGCGCACGCTCCGGCCCAGGCTCTCGAGAGCCTTGAAGAAGTGATTCATGGCCTCCATGTCCAGGTCGTGGGGCACCACGGGAAGGATGTAGAAATTCGCCGCGACCAGTCCGTTGACCGACAGAATCGACAGACCGGGAGGGCAATCCACGAGGATGAAGTCGTACCGGCGGGCCACAGGCTTCAATGCCTTTTTCATTCTCCGCTCAGGGTGCTTCTTGCGAGCCAGAGCGAGATCGGCTGCAGCCAACTCCATGCTGCCGGGGACCAAGTCGAGACCCTCGACTGCGGTCTCCACGATCACGTCTTCGATCGGCTGCTCACCGACCAGGAGATCCACGCTCGAGGCCTTCACTTGATCGGTGTCGATGCCGAGCGAATAGCTGGCCGAGCCCTGTGGGTCGAGATCGACCAGCAGAACTCGCAGTCCACTACCCGCGAAGCCGGCCCCCAGATTGACCGCCGTCGTGGTCTTTCCAACGCCACCCTTCACATTGACCAGGGAAATGATCATTGTCCGCCTCTCTGTTTGAAGTCTGAAATCTTGTCCTGGATCGTGACTTAGCCCGAGGGAAGCATTCTACCGTCATTCCAGGGTTTAGCCGCTCTCCGAATCGGGGTCGAGAAGCCGACCAGAGACCCGTTTCAACCTTGATCGGTGGGATAGACTGCCACCGGTCACCCTCTCGAGATTGCTCACACTCGCGCCGCCACTCAAGACTGGGAGAACACCATGCGACGGAGCTTCACTCTTCTCGCCGCCACCTGCCTTCTGTTCGCCTGCACCCTGTGGGCCGATGAGCCTGTTCATTGGGAAATGGTCAACCGCATTCGAGACGAAGGCATCCACCACTCGCAGGTGATGGATACCCTGCAGCACCTCACCGACCGGATCGGTCCCCGGCTGACCGGCTCGCCAGCTCTGGTCGAGGCCAATGAATGGACACTCGAGAAACTGCAGGAGTGGGGGCTGGAGAACGGGCACCTCGAGGAGTGGGGGCCCTTCGGGCGGGGCTGGTCCTTCAGTCGGTCCACCGTCCACATGCTGCAGCCACGCCAGACGCCGCTGATGGCGCTGCCCAAGGCTTGGACACCCGGCACGAACGGTCCCATTCGCGGCCAGGCGATCCAGGCGAAGATCGAATCCGAGGACGACCTCGATCAGTACCGTGGAGGGCTGCAAGGCAAGGTCCTCTTCATGAGCGACAAGCGCGAGATCAAACCTCCCGAGCTGGCCGAGTTTGCTCGACTCTCTCCCGAGGACCTCCAAGAGATGGAGGCGTTCGACTTTCCCTCTGGCCAAGTCGGCAAATGGCTCGAAGAAGCCCGCAAGCACCTGAAGCTGCGCCGGGCCTTGAACGAATTCCTGGTCAAGGAGGGCGCGATCGCCGTCGCGGACATCAGTTCTCGGGACGGCGGCACGCTGCGACTCGGTAGCGCCGGTTCGCGACAGCCGGACGAAAGCGTCGGTGTGCCCTCATTTGTGTTGGCCGCGGAGCACTACAACTGGATCTCGAGGCTGCTGGAGGAGGACCAGGAAGTCGAGCTCGAGCTCGACTTCGAATCTCAGTTCTACGACGACCTCGTGGTCTACAACACGATTGCCGAGATCCCAGGCACCGACAAGGCCGACGAAGTCGTGCTGCTGGGCGCCCACCTCGATTCCTGGCATGCCGGCACAGGGTCCAATGACAACGGCACGGGTACGGCTGTCGTCATGGAGGCCGTGCGCATTCTGCAGGCCCTCGAGGTAAGACCCCGTCGCACGATCCGGGTTGGCCTCTGGGCTGGCGAGGAACAAGGCCTTCTCGGAGCTCGCGCCCATGTCGAGAAACACTACGCGTCCCGGCCCGACTCCGAGATTGCCGAGGAGCAGGAGTTCCCGGCCCACCTGCGAACTCTGGGCTGGCCCATTACTGTCAAGCCGGATCATGCCAAGCTGTCGGCGTACTTCAATCTCGACAATGGCAGTGGCAAGATCCGCGGCATCTACACGCAGGGCAACGCGGCCGTCGCTCAGGTTTTCGAGGCGTGGCTGAAACCCTTCCGAGACATGGGCGCCGACACCGTGACCAACCGCAATACCGGCGGTACCGACCACGTCGCTTTCGACGCTGTCGGTCTGCCCGGCTTCCAGTTCATCCAGGACGACCTCGACTACTACACTCGCACCCATCACTCCAATTTGGACGTCTTCGATCACGCTCAGCGCGAGGACCTGGTGCAGGCCTCGGTGGTCATGGCCTCCTTCGCCTATCACGCCGCCATGCGCGATGAGTTGCTGCCTCGAAAACCGATTCCCAGGAAGCCACCCGAGAGCGAAGTAGGGGACGAAGAGGATGAAGAAGAGGAGGAGGAGTAGAAGCCGATTCAGGGACTCGAGCGTCTCCATCGAATCGCAAAGTACGAACGGGCAATGAGAACTCGAAGCACTCTGGTCGTGGTTGCTGCGGCACTTCTGTCCGCAGTGCTGTTGGCCCCTGCGCTCGTCTACCCTTACTTCGAAGATGCCGCTCTCTTCGCGGCTGTAGCCCGCTATCTATTGGACGGCGAGACGCTCTACCTCGATGTCTTCGACCACAAGGCTCCGGCGATCTATCTGCAGGAGATGGTTCGGATCTCGATTCTCGGACCTTCGGCCTTGGCTTCTCGGATCGTCGAGCTCGTCACCCTACTCGTCGCCGGGCTGGGGCTCGGGTTCGGAGCTCTGGCGCCGCGAAACAGCAATCAACGAGAGCCCCGGCTGGCGCTGCTCTTCCTGTTGCCGTTGAGCTTCTGCGCTCTGACCTCCTCCTCCCTTTGGGGCCTGCCCGAGCGCGGTCAGGTCGAGTTCTACCAAGCGGCCGCTGTTGCTATTGCCCTGAGTGCGGGCCTATTTGCGATCGAGAACCCTCGCCAGCACCTGGCTGCATTGGTGTCTGGCGCTGCCTTGGCCTGGGCGGCCTGGCTGAAGCCTCAGGCCGCGCTCCTAATTTTCGGGTTCTTTCTGGTGCTTTTGTGGGAAAGCAACCGCACGGCAGAAGGTAAGCAGCGGGCCTGGTATTTGGCTCTTGGCACCTTCACGGTTTCAGCCATCGTGCTGGCGTTCGTGCTGCTCTCAGGAAGCCTCGCCGGCCTTCTGCAACTCTTCCTCGAGCACCATCCGGCCTATCTGACGGGGGTGCGACCGATCCCGCCCGATCTCCATGTCCGGTTCGCCTACTACTTCCTGAGCTCGCCTCGGAACTACGCCGTCGCTGGACTGGTGCTGCTCGGGCTCTTTCGTCTCACCCGACTGGCCAGAACCGGGACGATCCGGTGGGCATCCTGGAGTCTCGTTGTCGGCACCTTCGTTTGGGGTCTTGTCGCCTTTGCTACGGGCGTTGCGGGCTTTCGCTACCACGCGGTGCCTGCGATGGTGGGAATCGCTGCGCTCTCGGCTTGGGGTTTGGAAGGTGTTCTCTCCATAGTCTCCAGGGGGCAAGGCACGCCGTGGCGCGCCATCGCCTCTGGAATGCTGCTGGGTCTACTGAGCGTCTGGATGGTCGCGACACCGCGCTTCAGACTCGACGCGACCGACCTGTCCCGCTGGCTCACAGGGCCAGAGGATCTCGCAACCGTTCACGAGCGTCGCGGGGAGGAGCCCCACTACTACAGCTACGCCAGGGAGTTGGAGGCAGCGCAAGCTGTACGCGACCTGGTTCCCGAAGGCCAGAGCATCTACGTTTTGGGTTTGGCGGGCGTTACCTACCTGCTTGGAGATCGTCCGAACGCTGGCCGCCATCTCGTCACGACCTTCGCCTACATGCCTGGCTACGGGCTGGCCGACAAGGTGCACGATGAAGTCGTTCAGACGGTAAGGGACCAGCAGCCGGAGCTACTCCTGGTCAGGGCCAACGATTCGTTCCCCTGGTTCGGTCTGCCCGACTCCTCTCTCCAGCGACTGATCCAGGATCAGAAGCTGCTGCCCATCGTGCAGCGCGACTATGAGCCTTTCAGCCGTATCGATGACTACTTCCTGATCTTTCGCCGGAAGTCGCCCTCATCCCAATAAAGAGAAGCCCCCGGACACCCGGGGGCTTCCACCATCTTACGAACAAGTTCGAGCCGGCTGCTAGAAGCCCAATGGCATCAGTGCCCGGCTCGACATGATTCCAGCCAGACGCTTGGCACTCACTCCTGACGAGGAAGCGCCGCTCGATTCCTGATTCTCCTCCCACTCCTCGCGGCTCATGACCGTGATGGCCTCCAGGCCCTTACCCTCCAGTTGCGAGTTCAGGGACGTGAGCTCCCGACTCGTCGTGAGCTCCCCAAACCGGGCTTCGGCCGTCGTCAGTTGACCGATAAGCACATCCTTCCGGTCGATTTGCGATTGGGTCGGACGCCCGTCGTAGTTGACGATGCCGCCGAACAGGTTGCCCATTTTCTCCCGCAGCTTTTCGTCACCCGAAATCCAACCGGTCTCCGCCGTGGAGACCAGAGAGCCCCGAAACGTCTCCAACTCGTCGGCATAGGTCTCGAGATTCTTGGCCAGCCCGCCCTTACCGCCCGCCTCCTCCGCTCTACCCTTGGCCTGGTCCCGGACATCGATCAGGGTGTCGATGACGTAGGTCAGGCCCTCCAGAGCAGCGTAGAGCTCGAGGGAAGTCTCCTGCTGTAACTTCCGATCCTCTGCCGAGTGTGGCGAACGGGGGTCCGCCACCAGATTTACGGTCCCTTCGAAGGTGTCCTTGCCTTTGATCAGCTTGTAGGTATAGGTCCCTTCCGGCACTCGCGGACCCTGGAAGACGAAGACCAGGTTCGTAGCGGGAGGTAGCTTGGGTGGAGGAAGCCGCATCGGCCAGTCTGCCCGATTCAGACCCTTCACCTTGGGTGCGGGAATCGTAGTGATCAGCTCGCCCGCGGAGTCGTAGATCTCGACCTTGAGATCGCCGAAGATGTGCCGCTTCTTCTGATAGAAGAAGATGCTCGCCGCCTCAGGGGGGTTCCTGCCCGAGAACTCGTCGCTGCCCGTGAACCAGGACATGCCACCCGAAACTGCCATGACGGCGTCACGAGCCGGCAGCAAGGCGAGATTGGCCTCGAGGGTCTCCGCCGTCAGAGCGCGAAGAGGAGTCAGGTCGTCCAAGATGTAGATGCCCCGACCGTGAGTGCCGACGATCAAGTCGTGATCGCGTGGATGGATATCCAGATCCCGCACCGGCACTGGCGGCAGACCACCCTTGAAACGGGCCCACCGGTTGCCACCATCCAAGGTGACGTACAACCCGAACTCGGTACCGGCGAACAGAAGGTCGGGATTCACCGGGTCCTGTGCTACGACATGGGCGAAACTCTCGACCCCCTCACTGACGATGGACTCCCAGGTCGATCCGAAATCGGTCGTTCGGTAGAGGTAGGTGCCCATGTCGCCCGACCGGTGCCCGTCCACGGACACATGTGCCGTACCCTCCTCGTGTGAGCTGGCCTCGACGTGAGAAACCCAGAGGCCCTGCGGCAAGTCCGGGATGTTCGCGGTCACGTTGGTCCAGCTCTCCCCGCCGTCTCGGGTCACCTGCACCAAGCCGTCGTCGGTACCAACCCACAGCACCTTGGAGTTTCTGGGCGATTCCGAGATCGTGTAGATCGTGGCGTTGTTCTCGGCCGTCGAGTTGTCCAACGTCAGCCCACCGGTCTCCATCTGACGCTGCCGTTGGGGGTCGTTGGTCGTCAAGTCCGGAGAGATCTTCTGCCAAGACTCGCCTCGATCTGGAGACCGGAACAAATACTGCCCCCCGTAGTAGAGGGTGCCCGGAGTGCTCGGCGACAGATGCAGCGCAGTGTTCCAATTGAATCGATAGTCCTCCTCACCCTCGCCAGGCAGCGGCCGAATCTCTTTGGACTCTCCTGTTGCCAGGTGATAGCGAGTCAGGTTTCCACCCTGGAACTCGGCGTAGATCATGTCGGTCTCTTCGGGGTCTCGGTAGGTATGGAATCCATCTCCCTGCCCGACCAGGGTCCAGTCCTTGTTCTCGATGCCGCCGGCCGACTGCGAGGGACCCATCCAGGAACCGTTGTCCTGCAACCCCCCGAATACGTTGTAAGGCCTGTCGAAGTCGTAGCTCACCTCGTAGAACTGCGAGATCGGCAGCGCCTTGATGAGCCGGAAGTGAGCGGCCCGATCGTAGGACATATAGACACCACCGTCTGTCCCCAGAATCAGTTCGTGGGTATTGTCGGGGTTGATCCACAGCGCATGGTGGTCACTGTGCACCGCCATGTCGAACCCGCCGCTCAAGATCGAGGTGAAGGACTTGCCGGAATCCGTCGAGACTCCCAGGTAGAACCCGGGCTTGTAGACGCGTTCGAAATCCTCCGGATCGACCACCACATAGGCAAAGTAGAAAGGACGACTCTTGACCGACAGAGAGTTGTTCATCTCCTCCCAGCTTTCTCCCAGATCGTCCGATTTGTAGAGGGCCGTCTCTTCGGCCTCGACGACGGCATAGACGCGACTCGGACGACTCGGCGCAACAGTGACCGCGATTCGCCCCTTCTCGCCTTCGGGCAGACCGGTCGTCAACTCTTTCCAGTTCTTGCCGCCATCGGTCGACTTGTAGAGTGCGCTGCCAGGACCACCCGACTCGAAGAAGTCGGGGTAGCGCCGAAACTGCCACATGCCGGCGTAGAGAATGTTGGGGCTCTGGGGATCGATCGCGATATCCGAGCACCCGGTGTTCTCATCGACCCCGAGTACCTGCTCCCAGTTCTCACCGCCGTCCGTGGTCCTGTAAACGCCCCGCTCCTCGTTGGCACTCCACAGCTGCCCCGTGGCGCAGACAAAGACCGTATCGGTGTTGTCGGGGTCGATAACGATGCGGGCAATGCGCTCCGATTCTTTCAATCCGACGAACGTCCAGGAGTCGCCTCCGTCCGTCGTTTTGTAGACGCCAGCGCCCACTGAGACGCTATTGCGCACCCACGACTCCCCGGTGCCGACCCAGACTGTGTTCGAATCCTGAGGATCTATCCGGATGGCGCCGATGGACTGAATGTAGTCATCGAAGATCGGATTCCAGGTCAGGCCGCCGTCCTTCGACTTCCAGACGCCGCCACTCGCAGCACCGGCGTAGATGGTCAGGGGATCCTCCGCCACAGCGTCGATGGCGGCGATTCTGCCGCTCATGATCGCCGGACCGATAGAGCGGGCATACAAGCCACCAAAAGTACTCGAGTCGATCTCGACCTGGGCCGCAGCCGGCAGGCCCAGCCCGATCAAGGCAACCACCAGGATGCCTGTCTTCAAGAGCATGCTCTTCATGGTTTCCCTCCCCGGCTACTCGGCCGCCTCAGCGGTCGGTGCAGGCATGGCAAACATATCGTCGGACACCTCGATGCCGACCTCGATTTCGTCGATCGTGATCACCTGACCAGCAGGCGCACCCTTCGGCTTGCTCTCCACGGAGTGGGGAAACATCAGACCACCAACCTCTTTGTAGTCGCTGAGAATGGTCTCGAACTCCACCTCGTTGCCCTGCATTGTGGTCTTGCCTTCCTGCTTGATGGTGATGAAGTACTCGCTGTCCAGGAAGTGGTACCGCACGTCACCGTTGGCCAGATCCACCTTGATCTTGTAGGCCTCGGTCCCATCGACATCCTCCAGGCCGATGAGCTCGACCGTGTGGCCCTTCTCCTGCCAATCGATGAGGGGTCCGTCGATGTCAGCCTGCTCCTTCATGTTCTTGGCCTGATCGTCGGCCATCACTTCCGGGTCGGATTTGCCCATGAACGGCATGATCATCCAGGCAGTCTCGCCGTCAAAGGCCTGGATACCGGTCATGCCCTGCATGGTGAACTCCATGCGGGCCATCATCGGCCGCTTGAAGTACATCTTGAACGGCGCCTCGGCCCCCGGGCCCATGGCCATCCGGCCGACGAATGTCGCCGTGTCCATGCCGCGGATCGCGTCCAGGCCGCCAAGAGCCTCATAGTGGTTGGCCAGGACCTGATCCAGCGTCAGGTCTTCGGCCACCATCGGGAGAGCGAGAAGGGCAACAACAACACCCAAGAGAATTGTCTTTCGCATCATTGACCTCCGGTCGTCAGCTTGTGTGGAGAACGGATATTTCTGACCCGATGATCGGAGCCACTGTCAGTCGAGTCGGCCAGAGCCCCGATCAGTTCCGTAGTCTACACCGGCGGAAGAACGCTGTCTCCGCTGCTCCGCACCAGGCCCAGAACCCGAGTCCTGCCAGGTTCGTATGAGACGATAAAGCTGCCGTTCAGAACCACAGCTGGACTGACAAGGAGACCAAGCATGCCCTCTCACCAGACCTATTTCAACCGCGCGTTCTTCCGGTTCCTCGAGGACTTGAAGCAAAACAACCAACGCGAGTGGTTTCAGGCCAACAAGCAGCGCTACGAAGACGACGTGAGACATCCTGCGCAGCAGTTCATCAGTGACTTCGGGCCCCAATTGCGCAAGATCAGTCCCCACTTTCTCGCCGACCCCCGACCCTCCGGTGGCTCGATGTTTCGCATCTACAAAGACACCCGCTTCGCCAAGGACAAGACTCCCTACAAAACCCATGTCGGAATTCAGTTCCGCCACAAGCAAGGCAAGGACGTCCACGCCCCTGGTTTCTACCTCCACCTCGATCCTGAGGGCTGCTTTGCCGGCGTCGGCATCTGGCACCCGGACAGCAACGCCCTGGCGGGAATTCGCGGCGCGATCGATGAGCAGCCACGGCGTTGGCAGAAGATCTCGGGCTCGAAGGGCTTCTCGGACACATTCCAGCTTGCCGGCGACTCTCTGAAGAGAGCGCCCAAGGGCTACGATCCCGACCATCCCATGATCGACGATCTCAAGCGCAAGGATTTCATCGGTGTGGCCAACTTCGACGCGAAGACCGCGGGAGATCCCGAATTCTTGAAGGAGTACTGGAAGCTCTGCCGAAAAGGCGGCCCTTTGGTCGAATTTCTGTGCGATGCTGTGGACGTGCCCTTCTGATTCAGAAGCACGTCTCGGAAACCTGAACCGCGCTTCGTAGAACTCGAGGTCTTTCTCGAGAGGAGGTCCAGATGGCCATGCGCCCGACGACTCTGACAACGCTCGTTCTTTGCACCTTGTTAGCCGCAGCTGGGGCGGCTCTACAGGCCGCGGAACCCAACCCCCCAGCGGAAGGCTTCGATCTGCAGGGCTCCGACCCGCAGGCCATCGAGATCGCCGACCGGGTCATGGTCGAGCTCGGGGGGCGCCAGGCCTGGGACGAAAGTCGCTTCCTGACATGGAGCTTCTTCGGCCGACGGCGTCATCTTTGGGACAAGCAAACCGGTGACATCCGGATCGAAGGTGTCGATCGCGAAACGGAGCTCCCCTACTTGATCCTCATGAATCTGCACACAGGAGACGGTCGGGCTTGGAAAGATGGGACCGCTGTAAACGACCCCGACGAGTTATCGGCGATGCTCGAGAACGGCGAGAGCGTCTGGATCAACGACAGCTACTGGATGTTCATGCCATACAAGCTCAAGGACTCCGGCGTGACTCTGAAGTACCTGGGGACGGGCCAGATGCTGGACGATCGCCCGGCCGAAATCCTGCAACTCACATTCGAGGCCGTCGGACGCACACCCCAGAACAAGTACATGGTCTATGTCGCGGCAGACAGCGGCCTGGTGGAACAGTGGGACTACTATGCTGAGGCCACAGACGAAGAACCCGGATTCTCGTCACCCTGGCACAATTGGCAACGCTACGGCAGGATCCTCCTCTCGGACAATCGCGGCGAACGGGGTCACACCGACATTGCCGTGCTGGACGAGCTGCCTCCGGAGGTCCTTTCGAGTCCCGAGCCCGTCGATTGGCAGGCCCTGATCCCTTGAGTCGTAACAGAGGAAAAGCGAGATTCTGGCGCCGCAGCATCTTCTGGCCCAGCGACCACGGGTCCTGGGTCTTCGTGCTGAGCCCGCTCCTCATTGGAGTGGTGGCCGGGGGGAGATTGCAAACGGCACACCTCTATCTGATCGTTGCGACTCTCTGCGGCTTTCTCCTCCGTCAGCCCACCACCGTCGCAGTCAAGGCGCTGAGTGGTCGGCGCTCTGAAGAGGATCTGACACCAGCGCTGCTCTGGGCCGTGCTCTACTCCTCGGTCGCTGTCCTGATGATGCTGGGTCTGCACCTGACCGGCTACACCTATGTTCTGGGTCTGGCGATTCCTGGACTGCTGGTCTTCTTCTGGCACCTGTACCTGGTAACTCGACGCGAGGAACGAGGCAAAATCCTGGTAGCGCTACTGGCTACCGCAGTTCTGGCTCTGGCTGCTACTGCAGGCTTCTGGATAGGTATGGGTAGGCCAGACGCCTTCGGCTGGCTTCTTTGGGCCCTGGCGTGGGCACAATCTGCTGCCTCGGTGATCTGCGTCTTCCTGCGGCTGCAGCAGCGATCACTTTCCGTCCGCCCCGAGCCGCGACAACTGCTGAGAATGACCCTGCCGGCCTTGACCCTCTGCAGTCTGAATCTTCTGACGGCGGGGACCCTGGGAGTCGCCGGAATCACTTCGCGGTGGCTCTTCGTAGCCTTCCTGCCGCAGTGGTTCGAGGCCATGTGCTGCTTCACCCGTCCCGCGACCGGTTGGAAGCCGTCGAGGATCGGCTACAGGCAATTGGCGCTCAGCATCCTGTTCACCCTCCTGTTCCTGCTGACCTGGCAGTAGATTGGCTGGGCACTCGGGCCTGGGTTTCGAAACGGCAGGCTAGAGTCTTCCGAGTTGACTGCTGGAGCTACCCGACTCGAGCCAGAAGACCACAAGGTAAAGGATCGGCAGCGCCACGATCAGTACCTTCCCGAGGCGGTAGGCCGTGTACCACCCTGGGGTTCCCCGTTCGAGAACCTCGAGGCCTTCCACAAAGATCACCTCACACCCGCTGTCGGTTCGTACGGTGCTGGAGCGTCTCCAGAAGCTCTCCCAGTCGTCCATCTGATAGTCGACCAGCAGCCCCTGCAGATGGATCTGGTCGCCGATCTTGACCTGGGCGATCTGTTCCCGAATCTCGGGGTCATCGGTGATCAGGTGGTTGTTTCCCAGCTCGTGGTGGGCGAACTTCACGCCCATCGGGTAGCGGAAATAGCAGGTCCACGAGCCGCTCTTGAACTCGACTTCTCTGAAGTCGTCACCTTCGAGGTTGCTTCCCCAGATGACGCAGAGGTCTTTCGTATCGACCGAGGTGCTGTCATGGTAGATGTCGGCGAAACTCTCGATGTTGTTGTGGCTGACAACGAGGCCCCACAAGTCGTAGGTCGCGACCGGCTTCACCCTGCACTGCTGCCCCTTGTACTCGAACTCGAAGGGCTCTCGTGTGGTGTCTCCCTGCGCCGGCTCCTGGAGCAGCGCCGACTCGACCTCGGCCGAGGTCACGAGCCGTCCCTGCATGAACCACGCAATCGTGGTCAAGGCGACAGCGGCCAGCAACAGAGGCCCGATCAGGCGGCGAATCCGATAGAAAGACACTGGTGAGCTCGATCTCCTTTCGAACCTATAGAATTCTCGGCTCAGTGTCACAGCTGGTCTATGGCACAGATCACCAAGACACCTGGACAGCCTTTTGCGAAGCCTCCTGACCATTTTTGCAGTCCTGCTGGCGGGAATCGGGCTCTTCCTGGCCCTCCGATCGACCGGCCCCGTCTTCTATCTGGGCGGCATTCAGGTCAACGAGCCCGATCACGATGCCTGGGTGCGCGCCCTGGCGGAGAGTGGCATGAACACGGTAGCGGTGACCGTCTATGCCAAGCAGGGGGACTGGGATTCCACCAACCTCTGGTGGGAGGAAGAGGAGCCCTGGGTCATCGCGGAGGCCCGTGCCGCCAGAAGGAGAGGTCTGGACGTCGCCCTGGTGCTCCGCGTCGCTCTCGACCATGCCTTCGAGCGCAACAAGTTCTTCTGGCACGGCATGATCATGCCGGACTCCGACGACGCCCTGAACGAATGGTTCGATCGCTACAGCGACTACGTTCTGAAATGGGCCCGCATCGCTGAAGAAGAGGGGATCGACGTGCTGGCGATCGGCAGTGAGCTCAACTCGCTGACCAATACGGTATCGGTCGACGAGCTGCCAGCCCTCGAGGAGTACTGGTCCAACGAGGAGAAGGTAGAGCGCGAGAACGCCAGAGTCCTCGAGCACCGCGAGGCAATCGAGGGCAAGCAGATCTGGGTCCGTGGCAACGAAGGATACGAGGGCATCGAGCCCTATCTCGACGATCGGGCCACAGCCCACGCCCATTGGGCCGAAGAGGTCTCGTTCCTCGACGCGACAGATCCGGTGGCGAGAGTCAACGCGCGGCGACAACTGGCTGCAGGACGATGGACCGAGCTCATCGAGAGGGTTCGAGAGGTCTACAGAGGTCCGCTGACCTACGCCGCCAACTTCGATCAGTTCGAATCGGTGAGCTTCTGGAACAAGCTCGATCTGATCAGCATCAACGCCTACTTTCCTCTTCGGAAACGCGACCTGCCAGATACGAGCGTTCGGTCACGAACCTCCCTCTTCAAGACTCGCTGGACGAATATCCTCCAGACCGTCGATGCCTTGCGGGTCCGTCAGGGCATTCCAGCTCACAGAGTCCTGTTCACTGAGCTCGGGTACACGCGTCGAGCCAACTCGACGATCGAGCCCTGGGCGGCCAACGGCTTCTCGGTGCTGTCGTCACCGTCGGGCTCCCGCTTGATGATCTGGGAAGAGCAGCCTGACGAACCATCCGAGCGGGCAGAGGCTGTCAGGGGGCTCTACGAAGCGAATCTGGCCATGGGAGGCGACTTTCTCGCCGGTATTCTCTATTGGAAGCTCTCCACGGAGCCGGCCCACCTGGAGGTCGAGCCCTTCGTTCTCATCATCGGAGACAAGGCCGAAGACGACCCCCTGCTGGCGGAGTTGCAGCGGTTCACGTCGGAGCTGCCCGTGGATCGTCGCCGATCTCGTTGGATTTCTCGGTAGCAATCCCCCTTTTTGGCGATATCCTCCTCCAACGAGTTCGCCAGAGAAAGCCCACTCAAGGGAGTCGAAACCATGCGTCGAGCGATGACGATCGTGATCGCGTTGTCCATTGCAGCAGGTACCTGGGCCCAGGATGCCGAGAACCTGCCCTTTCACAAGTACGACCCACCTTCCACCCTCGTGGTGTCCGAACATCCGGTGACGCGGGCCAAGTACCCCTTCATCGATGTCCACAATCACCAGTTCGGCATGCCCGATCAGGATCTCGGCGTGCTGACAGCGGAGATGGACAAGCTCAACATGGCGGTGATGGTGAATTTGAGCGGGCGCGGTTTTCGCCGCGTCGAGGAAGCCGACGGCTCGACCCGCTACGCACTGCGGGAGAGTGACTATCTCGCTGGGGCGGTGACCAACGCCACGACCAATGCTCCCGGGCGCTTCATCGTCTTCACCAACATCGACTTCTTCGGCATCGATGAGCCAGGCTGGAGCGAGCGCACCGTGCGTCAACTGGCGGCTGACGTCGGCAACGGCGCCAACGGCCTGAAGATCTACAAGAATCTCGGGCTCACCGCCAAAGACGGGAAAGGCGAGAGAATCCCGGTCAACGATCCGCGCCTCGACCCGATATGGGCCAAGTGTGGCGAGCTGGGGATACCCGTTCTGATCCACACCGGTGAGCCGGCCCCTTTCTGGATGGACAAGGACGGCAACAACGAGCGGCTGCTCGAGCTCATCGAGAAGCCGGACCGCTATCGCGACCCCGCGATCTACCCCTCCTGGGAGGAGGTCATGGGTGAGCAGCACGACATCTTTCGCCAGCACCCGGGAACCAACTTCATCAACGCCCATCTCGGCTGGATGGGTAACGACCTCGAGAGACTGGGTGCGCTGATGGACGAGCTGCCCAACATGTACACCGAGATCGGCGCCGTGCTCGCCGAGTTGGGCCGTCAGCCGCGCTTTGCCCGCGACTGGCTGATCCGCTACCAGGATCGGGTGATGTTCGGGAAGGATTCCTGGCGACCCGAGGAGTATCACGTCTACTTCCGCGTCCTCGAGACGGCCGACGACTACTTCGACTATTACCGCCGCCGGCACGCCTTCTGGAAGATGTACGGTCTCGATCTGCCGGACGATGTCTTGAGAAAGCTCTACTACAAGAACGCCCTGCGCGTCGTTCCAGGCATCGACTCGTCGCTCTTTCCCGAGGGTTAGTAGCCGTTGGAAGGCTTGAGACCCAGCTAGACTAGCAACGGCCCTTTACTCGGGTAGTGAACATGATTCGACAAGGAACCCCAGAGGCGCTCGCTCGCACTGCTGATGCTGCGGCGGCGAAGTTGACCGAGGAATTGGACCTCGAGGCCAGGCTCGCACCCTTTGCCCAATTACAGTGGGCGGGTCCGGAGCTTCGAGGTCCCGTGCTGCGTTTGGACGATTTCTCGGGGATTCCCTTCCTGGTCGACATCACCGGCGTCGAGGAGTACCAGCATCGAGCGCGGCTCAGGGCGAAACCAAACGACCTCTACGCCGCGGTTACTCCGACCGCACCTGGCTATGAGACGTACTGCAGAGACAAGCTCGACTTGGCGCCAGTCGATTTCGTCCAAGCCAAGCCTGTCGAGACGCGGCTGGCTCTGGCACGAGCCTGCGGCGAAGGCACGGCCTGGCATCGAATCCTGAAGCGGATCGAAGCCAGTGGCGGCTTGACCATCGATCCCTTCATGGGAATCGAGGAAGTGTGGGAGTTGGCGGGTTCGCTGGCCCAGTCAACCAAATCTCCGGTCAGCGTGGCGGCACCTCCACCACCTGTGACGTGGATCGCCAACGACAAGCAGGCCTTCAGCCGACTGGTGGAGTCGGTCCTCGGTCCCGAGTGGCTCGTGGAAACACGCAGTGGTCGATCGCCAGAAGCGCTGGCAAAGGAACTTCTGTCACTGGCCAAGCGCCACTCCCAGGTCGGCTTGAAACGCTTGCGCTGTGCCTCTGCCATGGGCAACAAGGTCTTTGCCGCTGACGAGATTCGGGGCCAAGGTATGGAGCGCGTCACCACTAGAGTGCGTCGATTTCTCGACCGCACGCAATGGCAAGGCGACGAAGACGTGCAGGTCGTGGCTTGGGAAAAGGTCGACCACTCGCCTTCGACACAACTGTGGATTCCGCCGCCGGAATTGGGCCCACCTCGGCTGGATGGAGTCTTCGAGCAACTTCTCGAAGGCAAGAGGAAGGTCTTCGTTGGCAGCCGACCCTCGACGTTGCCACCAGCGGTCAACACCGCCGCCGGAGAAGGATCCATCGCGGTCGGTCTCGCCCTCCAGGCTCTCGGCTACGTCGGCCGCTGCTCGTTCGATTTCGTCCTCGTCGGCGAGCCGGTCGGGGACTTTCAACTGCACTTCACCGAGTGCAACGGCCGCTGGGGCGGCACGAGCATTCCCATGACCTTCATGGACCGCCTCATGGCGGGTCGACCCCGGCCGCCCTATCGCGCCCAGGATTTCATCCATCCCGGACTCGTGGGAGCCAGCTTCAGCGACCTGATCGAACAGGTTGGAAGCGAAGCCTACGACGTCCAAAGTGGTACCGGGCGATTCATCTTCTACAACACCGGTCCTCTCGAGAGTCACGGAAAGCTGGACGTGATCGCCATGGGCGAGACCCAGCAGGAAGCCGAAGCCGCCCTCGAAGAGGATCTTCCCCGCATCCTCGGACTGTTTTAGCTCGCCCCCGCCATGGGCGTGGGACTTCGAGGGTTGAGGCGTCCGGTCGTACCTCCGGACGATCTTTGAGGGCTTGGGGTTGAGGCTGCTGTCGCTTGCTCCAGCCGGTCCTTGAGGGCTTGGAGCTGAGAGGCCCGATCTACCACCGTCGAGACACCTCAAGACTCTGATTTCTGACCCGCCCCTTACGTTTCTGACCCGCCCCTTACGCCCCTACTGCCCTAGGCCCTTATGCCCCTTGTTGGTGCCAGAGGTTCGTTCGGGTGGTTCGACAGGGGGCGCCTCGTCGAGCGCAGCGCAAGAGCCATCGAAGACTACGCGAGATCCGGCGCGAAGACGTGACGAGGTGGCGGCCCCCCGTTGCAGTTTGAGTAGCCGCTGCCGTCCGCCTGCGGACCACCCGGACGAACCTCCACACAATCGTAGTCATCTGCCTAGGACCCAGGACCTCCTGGTGCCCTTATACTGAACAGCAGGCATGACCAAGCGCAGATTGCGAGCCGATGGGACACCCTCACCGAGGGGCGGCCGCACGCCCAAGCCGCCGCCGACCGAGGAGCAGTTGGCCGACTTGGAGAGGCTCACCGACGAGTTCCCCGCGGAGCTGCAAGCCTTTCGCGACCGGGGCCTGCTCAACCCTGTGCGGCGTTTCCGTCTCGAAGAGGCCATCCGCCATCGAACTCGCACACTGGTGCCGGTGCTGCACGGCGTTCACGACCCGCACAACCAGGCGGCGGTCATGCGCAGCTGCGAGGCCCTGGGCCTGCAAGAGTTCCACTTCATCCATAGCACAGAGGGACGCTCCCTCCATGCCAGCCCACGAATCACCCAGAATGCGCACCGCTGGATCGATGTCATCGAGCACTCCGACTTTGCCAGCGCCCAGAACCAGCTGCGGGATCGGGGCCTGGCTTTCTACGCGGCTGCCTTCAACGAAGGCGCCCTACCCCTCACGGAGATGGACTTCACCAGGCCTATGGCGATCCTCTTCGGCAACGAGTCCAAGGGACTTCCCGCGGAGCTCATCGAGGCCTGCGACGGGACCTTTGTGATACCCCTCTATGGGCTCTCTCAATCCCTGAATATCTCCGTCGCAGCTGCCGTCACATTGTCCTGGGCCGTCGAGTCCCGCCGCCGCGCCTGGGGCGAGCCGGGAGACCTCACTCCCGAGGAGGGAATGGAGCTGCGACGACGCTTCTACGAGACAGCGCTGCGTGGCAGCCTTCCAGACGACCTCCAGCTGCCTGTCGAGAAGCTCGAGTGAGGACTCAGCAGTAGCCGAGCTTCTCCGACAGCTCGATCTTGCTCGGAACGAAGGACCCGCTGCCGCGAGCCACTTCGACGTCGCCGTTGAAAAGGACGGCCTCGGCAATGATGAGGCTCTTCGAGCGGCTGACAACTCGACCCTCCGCACGCAGCGTTCCTTCTCTCACGGGACGTGTGAAGTAGACATTGAACGAGACCGTAAGAACAAAGGTGTCCGTGACGAGGGAGTTCGCCGCGAAGAATGCGGCGTCATCGAGGGCCTTGAAGTAGACCGCACCGTGGACCGCATTTGCCGCGTGGAAGAACTGTTCGCCGACTTTGATCTCGACGACGGCTCGGCCCTCGTCGATCTGAATCTTTGGAGAGTAGATCCGATTGACCGGTGCGGAAAGGTACATCCGCTCGAGCTTCCGATAGTGATCGCACATGACTTTGACTCCCGTTGTGGAAGCGGCGGGCTCTGCCGGCTGGACGAGGCCCGGCGGAACGGCGTTTCCGGAAGGTTACACTTGCCCGCGCCTATCGAACCACCGGAGCTCCAGGTACCGTGCCTCCCTCGCCCACCATCTCCGTTCTTCTGCCGATCTTCAACGGCGAGAAATTTCTCGATGAGTGCCTCGCCAGCCTCCTCGAGCAGAGCTTCGAGGACTTCGAGATCGTGGCTGTGGACGATGGGTCCAGCGACGGGTCGGCAGAGATCCTGAAAGTCTGGTGCTCCCGAGATTCCCGCATCCGAGTCTTGACCCGACCTCATTCGGGGCTGGTGGAAACTCTAAACGCGGGTCTTTCCGCCTGCCGAGGAGAGCTCATCGCACGGATGGATGCTGACGACAAGGTGCACCCCAGGCGGCTGGAGCTCCAAGCGCAGGCGTTCGAGGACTCTCCCGACCTGGACGTGGTCGCCAGCCTGGTGACCCACTTCCCGGACGAGACCCTTCGCGAAGGCCTGCGAATCTACGAGGGCTGGCTCAACAGCCTGGTGACCCACGACCAGATCCTCCGCGAGCGGTTCATCGAGAGCCCCATCCCGCACCCAGCGGCGATGGTGCGTCGATCCGTGCTGGAAGAGGCGAGAGGCTATCGTGAAGTGGGATTCCCCGAGGACTACGATCTCTGGCTCCGGCTGGCTGCGGCCGGCAAGCGGTTCGGCAAGGTGCCCGAGGAGCTGTACTTCTGGCGACACCACGAAGGGAGGCTGACCTTCACAGATCCCCGCTACGCCGTCGAGCGTTTTCTCGCGTGCAAGGCCCATCATCTGACCCACGGGCCTCTGAAGGGCGTGGACAGTGTCATCGTCTGGGGCGCCGGTCAGACCGGCCGACGCCTGTCGAAGCATCTGATCCGGGAGGGTGCTTCGGTCACGACATTCATCGACATCGACACCGCCAAGATCGGTGGCACATTGCGAAACAGGCCTGTCCATTCGCCAGAGGATCTTCCCCAACTGCTGGAGGAAACGACCAGTCGAGTCCTGGTGGCGGCGGTCTCCTCGAGGGGAGCCCGGGCTCTAATTCGTCAACGACTCGAGTCTCTGGACCTGCTCGAGACGGTCGACTTCTGGTGTGCCGCATAGAGACCTGGACGACGATGGCGGCTCGCCGGGGGCCTTCAACCCCCGTGCTAGAGTCGAACCGTTCCCAGCAGTTCTTTCGAGGCACCAGCTTCTCCCGATCTTCTTGGAGGATTCATGAACCAATCCTGGCCCTGGCTCCGGCTGCCACCTCTGCTCGCGACCGTTCTGATGATCGCCACTGCCCCGGCTTCGGCCGAAAAATGGGTAGTGCTGATCCAGGGCAATCCGGCCGGTTTCATGGAGATCGAGACTCCTGAGCCCGGAGAGCTGCAGTGTCACTTCGAGTTCAACGACCGCGGCCGTGGACCGAATCTCGACACCCGTGTCGTCCTCGGTGACGACGGACTGCCAAGAGAGATCGCCACCACGGGTAACGACTACATGAAGGCCGCGGTCGATGAGAGCTTCAGTTGGAGTGGGGGGGCGGTACGCTGGCAGAACAGTCAGGAGAAGGACGACAGACCCCTCGCGGGGGCCGCGTTCTACCTCAGCCGGGAGAGCGCTTGCCCCGAGCTGGGGCTTCTCGCCAGGGCACTGCTCACCTCGCCCGATCAGCTTATCGACCTTCTACCGGATGGCGAAGCACACCTCGAAATCGTGGGAGAAAGGACTTTCTCGACCGAAGGTCGGACGAAGAACCTCCGCCATGTCTCCCTTACCGGCCTCGGCTTCTCCCCGACGTTTATCTGGCTCGACGAGAAGAATGAGTTCTTCGGCGCTACCAGCATGTGGTTCTCGTTCCTGCCGGAGGGCTGGGAGTCGATCGGTGAGGAGATGGCGCGGATCGACGATGCCGCCAACACCGCCTGGACAGCAGGGCTGGTTGGGCGCCTCGCGCATCAACCCGAGCACGGAGTGGCTTTCGAAAACGCTCGCGTTTGGGACGCCACCCGAGAGAAGCCCGTCGACGGCCAGACGGTCCTCGTGGTCGGCAACACCATCCGGGCTGTCGGAGAGGATGGCACCCTGGAGCTGCCGAAGGAGGTCGAGGTCATCGATGCTGGCGGCAAGCTTCTCATGCCAGGCCTCTGGGACATGCACACCCACGTCGGCGACCTCGATGGAATTCTCAATCTCGCCGCCGGAGTGACGACGGTGCGGGACATGGCCAATGACATCGACAAAGCCCTGGCCCTCAGGCTCGCATGGCAGGAGGGTACAGCCGTCGGCCCACGACTCATCTTGTCCGGCTTCATCGATGGCCCTGGACCCTATGCCGGACCCACCAAGATTCTGGTCGACACCGAGGAAGAGGCCAGGGTGGCCATCGATCGCTACGGCGACCTGGGCTTCGAGCAGATCAAAATCTACAGCTCGGTCCTGCCCGAGCTGGTGCCTTACATGGCCGAGCGAGCACACCATCGGGGCATGCGGGTGAGTGGTCACATACCCAATGGCATGACGGCCGAGCAGGCGATCAAGGACGGCTTCGACGAGATTCAACACGCCAACATGCTGTTCCTGACCTTCTGGGGCGACGAAGGGATCGATACGCGCACACCGGCCCGCTTCACCGAGGTGGCCCAACGCGCCGCGGACTTCGATTTCGAGGCCCCCGAGACCCTCGCCTTCTTCGAGTTCCTGCGTCAGAAGGCCATCATCGTGGATCCGACGATCGCCATTTTCGAAGGCATGTTCACGGCTCGTCCCGGCATCGTGCCGGTCACCTGGAAGCCCATCATCCATCGGCTGCCGCCGCAGGTTCGCCGAGGCATGATGGGCGGTGGCCTGGAACCACCCGCTGGCGAGGAGGAGCGCTACGAGCGCTCCTTCAGAGTGATGGTCAGGATGGTCGGAGAAGTCTACCGAGCAGGGATTCCGATCGTGGCCGGAACCGACACCCTGGCCGGCTTCGGGCTGCACCGTGAGCTGGAGCTCTATGTGGAAGCGGGAATTCCGCCAGCCGAAGTGTTGGGCCTGGCGACACTGGGCTCAGCCAAGATCGCAGGTCGAGCCGAACGGCTGGGCAGCATCGAGGTCGGCAAGTTGGCTGATTTCGTCCTCATCGATGGAGATCCCATCGCAGACATGTCGGATATCCGCAAGGTGACGCTGACGGTGAAGGACGGCACGATTTTTCGCCCAACCGAAATGTACCAGGCCATCGGCGTTGGCCAGTGAGCTGATTCGATCATGACGACGAGTAAGACCGGCAGTGGCGGCAGAGTCGCCTTCGAGATCGACCCGGTCCAGTACACCAGGATCTCGGAGGTTGTGTCTGCATTGCGGAAGGATCCCGCCGACCGCAAGGTCGTGGCCGACTTGATCGACCTGGTTATCGATTTGACCCACACCGGGCTGACCTATTTCTTTCTCCACCCCTTGGAGCTGGTCGGTGTGGGCACCATCCGGCGCAAAGGAGTGGAAGTGGCACTTGGAACTGCCGGGAGGGTGCTTCCCTCGGTCGTGCGTAGCACAGTAGGCTCGATGAGCGTGGATCAACTGCTGCAGATCGCAGATTTCATCGAAGCGATGGTCAGCGGGCCGCTCGACGATTGATGACCAATATCGCTACAAAACCGGAAAGCCCAGCCCCACCAGCGACCATGAGGGCTATGCTCTTCGAGCGAGTCGGGGACCCACTCCGCTTGGTGGAGATTGAGACACCCCGGTGTGGCCCCGGCCAGGTGCTTATTCGTGTGACGGCCTGCGGGGTCTGCCGCACCGACCTGCATGTCGTGGACGGAGACCTCGACGAGCCCAAGCTGCCGCTCGTCCTGGGCCATGAGATCGTCGGCACGGTGGCGGCGCTCGGTCCCAACGTCGACGGCCTCGAGACAGGGCAGCGAGTCGGCATACCGTGGCTGGGCTGGACCTGCGGCAAATGCGATTACTGCACCGGAGGTCGGGAGAACCTCTGTGACCAGGCCCGCTTCACCGGCTACCAAATCGACGGTGGATATGCCGAGTACACACTCGCCGATGCACGGTATTGCTTCCCCATCCCCGAGAGCTTCTCGGATTTCGAGGCCGCTCCCCTGCTCTGTGCAGGACTGATCGGCTTTCGATCTCTTCGCATGACCGGCGAGGCTCACAGAGTCGGTCTCTACGGATTCGGCGCGGCCGCCCACATCATCGCGCAGGTCGCTCGACACCAGGGAAGGGAGGTCTATGCCTTCACCCGACCGGGCGACAAAGAGGGTCAAGCTTTCGCCAGACGGCTCGGTGCAATCTGGGCAGGGGCTTCCGACGAGCTTCCCCCGGAAGAGCTTGATGCCGCAATTCTCTTCGCCCCGGTCGGAGCCTTGCTCCCCCTGTCGCTTCGGGCGGTACGCAAGGCGGGCATCGTAGTCTGCGCCGGCATTCACATGAGTGAGATACCGGCCTTCTCCTACGACCTCCTCTGGGGGGAGCGGGTCGTTCGCTCCGTCGCCAATCTGACCCGCGAAGACGGAGAGGAGTTCCTCGAAGTCGCGCCTCGTGTGCCCGTGCAGTCCCAGATCGAGGTCTTCCCACTGACCCAGGCCAACCTGGCGCTCGAGCGACTGCGATCCGGCACCATCGAAGGTGCCGCCGTTCTCGATCCGTCCGCCGCGCAGGGCACCCCCACAACCTCATGAGACTGCCCATCGGAAAAGGGGACGTCCTCATCCGCAGCTACGACGACGGTGACGTGGCAGCGCTCATGAAGTACGCCAACAACGCGGCCATTGCAGGCCAACTCCTGGACCACTTTCCGCACCCCTACACCGAAGAAGCGGCCCACGAGTGGCTACAGGCAGCCCACGAACAGGATCCAGAAATCAGCTTCGCACTCGCCACTCCCGACGAGCTGATCGGCGGCATCGGATTGCTGCTGCGCGACGACGTTTTTCGTCGCACCGCCGAGGTGGGGTATTGGCTCGGTGAACCTTTCTGGGGACAGGGCGTTGCGACCCGCGCTCTTCAGGTCTTCACCCGCTGGGCTTTTCGGGAGTTGGATTTTGCGCGCATCCAAGCCCATGTCTACGAGATCAATCCGGCTTCTTGTCGAGTCCTGGAGAAGGCTGGCTTCAGCCTGGAAGGTCGCCTCCGGAAGGGTGTCTTCAAGAATGGCCGGCTGATGGACTTGTTCCTCTATGCCCTGCTGCCGGACGATTTGGAAGGAGAAGAAGAATGGAATGGCTGAGTGACCCCCAAGCATGGATCGCGCTGATCACGTTGACGTCCCTCGAGATCGTTCTGGGGATCGACAACATCATCTTCATCTCCATACTGGCGGGCAAGCTGCCCGAAGAGCAGCGCCAGAAGGGCCGGATGATCGGGTTGGCACTCGCCATGATCATGCGCATCCTGCTCCTGCTGTCGCTTGCCTGGATCGTTCGGCTCACCTCGCCCATGTTCACGGTCTTCGGTCACGGCGTCTCCGGCCGGGACCTGATACTCATCGTGGGAGGCTTGTTCCTGCTCGCCAAGAGCACGCACGAGATCCACGACAAGTTGGAGGGAGAAGAGGACATCACGGTCTCGGCAGGGACCGCCAGATTCGGCAGCGTTCTGGTTCAGATCATGCTGCTGGACATCGTGTTCTCTCTCGATTCGGTCATCACCGCCATCGGCATGGTGCAGCAGATCCCGGTCATGGTGACCGCTGTCGTCGTGGCGGTGCTCTTCATGATGGCGTTCGCCAAACCGATTGGCGACTTCGTGGAAGATCACCCGACCGTCAAGATGCTGGCTTTGAGCTTCCTGCTGCTCGTCGGCATGGCGCTGGTCGCCGATGGGCTCGGATTCCACATCCCCAAGGGCTACATCTACTTCGCCATGGGCTTCTCGGTCTTCGTGGAAGTCCTGAATCTGCGGCTACGAAAGACTCGGCGCAAGCCTCTGAAGCTCTACAAGAAGCACGTGGAGGAGGCCAACCAGGCCTGAACCAGCTTTGCGGGGCAGTGACTACTGAGGTCGCCAGCGTAGTGTGACACCGATCGAGCGACCAGGTGAGCAGGGCACCTTGCGATCCGGCGAGTTGAAGTACGAAGTGTCCAGTAGGTTGCGGCCGTTCAAGGACAGCACCAGTCCCTCTTGCAGCTCGTAGTCGAGCGCCGCCGACAGGAGGCTGGCCGAGGGAATCACCTTCTCGCCACTTCCCGGATCGTCCTTCTCAGCCCGCTCCTCCCAGCGCAGCCGACCCATCCAGGCCCCCTGACTCCACCTGCCACCCAGGAAGAACCGGTTGGCGGGGATGTCGGCGAGGGGCTCACCCTGATCGTTGTCGCCCTCCATCAGGTGGGCGCCGAACTCGAAGCTCCAGTGCTCGTCGATCTGATAGTGCCCTTCGGCCTCGATCCCCTGGATGGTGCCCGATGTCAGATTGACGAAGGTGAGCAGGTTCGGCTCGACCTCGATGCGCTCGATGTAGTCGTCGATGTCGTTGCGAAAGAGGTAGCCCGACAGAAACAGCTTGGTGCCGTACCAGCGCAACCCGGTCTCCAGATTGACGGAGCGCTCCGGATCGAGGCTCGGGTTTCCGACGACTTCGCCGCGGCCCGTCACGCCGCTGAAGTAGCGCTCGCTCAGAGTCGGGAAGCGCAGGCCGGATCCGACGTTCCCAACCAGCTCGAACCCAGCTCCCAGTGGCACAACGAGACCAGCGAAGCCGCTGGCTGCCGAATCATCGGTGCTCGGATCGCCGGAGTTGGACTGCCTCTGATAGGTCAGTCGGCCGCCGGCCACCAGCGTCGCGCGTCCCCAATTCCACTCCAGAGCCCCATACGCTCCGATCTCGTCTTCCTCACCGTCGTCGAGGGTCTTCTGTACTGTCTGTTCGTTGTCGACCAGGTCGAACGTGCTCTCGAGGGCACTGACATTGCGCCGGCCGACCCAGTCGAGACCAAAACGCACCGATTTGGAACCTTTCAGCGTCTTCTGTCGCTGCCAGGTGAGCCCCAGGTCGAACGCCTCGTTGTCGACCTGGGAGAACGACACGTTCTCCTCGAGCACTTCCGTCTCCAGGTCGTTGGGATGGGCCCACGCTTCCAGACCCCAGCCGCTCTCGGCCGTCATGGCGAATCGCAGCAGCAGATGGCGCTCCTCAGGATAGATCGTCGTGCGCTCTGGAAAATCCGTGCTCGACTTGCCAATATCGCTGGCCAGTGAACCGATCCCCAAGAGCTCGTAGCTGTACCGCCCGGAGCCCCACTCTTTCTTCATGGTGCCCGAGGTCTGCGTGAAAGCGGAATTGAGGGTCTCACCCTCCGGGGTCTCGCTGTCCGACGCGGTGCGATAGGCCAGTCCACCGGACCAGCCCCGGCCTCCCCAACCCGCGGTACCAAAGGTCTCGTTACCCTGACCCGAATAGCCGGCTTCGACAGCCCAGGAATCGAACGAGCGGGGAAACAGTTGGACGACACCGCCGATGGCGCCGGATCCATAGTAGGTCGAGGAGGGTCCCCGCACGACGTCCACGGCGCTTACGAGCAGAGGGTCGAGGAACGACGCGGAGACGCCGGCGCGCCGCTCGGCCATGATACGCATCCCTGACACCAGCGTCATGACACGTTGGCGAGACATACCGCGAATCGAGTAGGTCTGGAGGAGCCCCCCCTGGCCGTTCTCCGAAACGGTCGGTACCGTTGCGATCATCTCGGTCACGGTGCCAGGCGGAGTCGCCGCATCCTGCACCTCGACGACGCTGCTCGCCACCGTGATGGGTGAGAAGTTGACCTCCCCACGGTTGGCGGATACGGCGATCTCTTCGTAGATCTCCTGTTTCGCCGCCAGCCTGACTTCAATCGGCATCGGATCTCCGGCCTCGATGGAGAGGGCCTGAGTCACGAAGCGCGGATGGGTGATCAGCAGCAGCAGCGGCGGTTCCACATCCTCGAGGCGGAACTGCCCGCCCATCTCCGAGAAAGCCACACGAGAGGAGTCCGCGACCTCCACGCGTGCATGCTCGACCGGGGTTCCGGTATCCGTCGTAACAAGACCATCAACCGCTGCCAGTACTGGCAGCGGTATGGATAGAGAGGCGATCAGCAAGCAGAACGAACGCATTCGAGTCTGGGGAAGTTTCCAGAGGGCAGCTCGACCGAGCCTTGCCCTCTCCTAGAGGTCCGCACTTTCTACCACCTTGCCACCTACGTGTCGAGGTACTGGTTGTTTCCACCGCTTCGCTGCCGGGTAGAATCAACTCTGGATCCCAGAACTAGTTCGTTGCCACCATCGCCCATGACGCCTACACTCGAGCTGCAAGCGGTCTCCAAGTCTTTCGGCGATTTCACTGCCGTGAACGGGGTCTCCTTCGCCGTTCCTCAGGGGACGATCTACGGCCTTCTGGGGCCGAATGGGGCCGGCAAGACGACGACCCTGCGCATGATCATGGACATCATCGCCCCAGATGCCGGACTGGTGCTTCTCAACGGCCATCCGAGATATCGAACCGACCTCGCCGGCGTCGGATATCTGCCCGAGGAGCGGGGCCTCTATCGCAAGATGACCGTCATCGACCAACTGGCCTTTCTGGCTGAGCTGCACGGAATTCGACGGCGTGAGGCGCTGCCGACCATCGACAGCTGGCTCGAGCGCGTCGATCTCGCTGCATGGGGAAAGAAGAAGGTCGAAGAGCTCTCCAAAGGGATGCAGCAGAAGATCCAGCTCATTGGCACGATTCTCCACGACCCGGACCTGGTCATCCTCGATGAGCCCTTTTCTGGCCTCGACCCCATCAATCAAGGACTGTTCAAAGATCTCCTCGCCGACTACAAGCAGCAAGGCAAGACGATCATCTTCTCCACCCACATCATGGAGCAGGCCGAGAAGCTGTGCGACCACATCTGCCTCATCTCCCGCGGACGCACGATTCTGGAAGGAGAGCTCTCGGCCATCAAGCGACGACTGGGTGGCAACTCCTACCGCCTGGTCGCCGAAGGTGACCTGGATCGCCTCGCCGATGTGCATGGGGTCGAGCAGGCCCTGTTCCACGATGGGACGGCCAAGCTGCTCCTCGCTCCCGACACCCGTGGTGCCGATGTGCTGAGCGACTTGGTCGGCTTTCTCACGGTCCATGAGTTTCGATCGCAAGAACCGGATCTCGAAGAGATCTTCATCAAGGCGGTCCGAGATGCGGCCGAGTAACTTTCGGACCATCGCCAAGCGCGAGTATCTGGCGCGCCTACGGAGCAAGGGTTTCTGGATCAGCACCATCGCCCTGCCGGTGATGATGGCGGCCTGGGCGGTTCTTCCCAGTCTTATGGTGGCCAAGGCGAAGACCAGTCAGAAGCTGGCGGTCGTCGACCGGACCCACGAGGTCGCAGGCCTCCTCCGGGAGACACTCGATGACTTGGCGAAGCGCACGGCCGGGCAGGTCAGCTTCGACCTGGAGGTCGTCGAGCCCGAGACCGATGCGGCGGCACAACGGGCGGCTCTCGACCAACGCGTGCTCGACGAAGAGATCGCGGCCTGGGTCTGGATCGACCCCGAGATGCTGGCTGAGAACCGAGTGGAATACCACGCCCAGAGCGTCTCGAACTTCATTACCCAGCAGGCCCTGACAGGAGCGCTGTCAGTAGCGGTGCAACAGGTTCGACTGGTGGAATCAGGCTACGACCCGGAGATCGTGGCCGAGCTGTCCAGCTCGATCGATCTGGAGACCGTACGAATCTCGGCAGAGGGGAGCCGAGCGGAAGGTGGCCTCGGAGGCTTCGCCCTGGCTTTCGCCGTCTTCATGATGCTCTACATCACCACCCTGATCTACGGCCAACAAGTCATGCTCGGAGTCTTGGAGGAGAAGAGCTCCAGGGTAGTGGAGGTGCTTCTCTCGACCGTCGATCCGCTCGATCTGATGGCGGGCAAGATTGTCGGAATCGGGCTGGCTGGCCTGACCCAACTCGGCATCTGGTTCTCTCTTGCGGCGGTGCTCACAGCGCCGGCGGTCGTTGCCGCGATGGCGTTCCTGCCCGCCGGCACCGAGTTGCCCACCCTGCCCCCGATTCTCGTGCTCCATTTCTTCCTGCTGTTCATCCTGGGTTACTTCTTCTACGCCACGTTCTACGCCATGATCGGATCGGCCTTCAACAATCCCCAGGAAGCACAGCAGATGGCCTCGCTCGCAGTCATCTTTGTGGTTCTGCCATGGATTTTCTTCTTACCGATTCTCAATGATCCCGATTCGACCCTGGCCGTCGTCACTTCCCTGATTCCGATCTTCACACCGTTCCTGATGGTGCTGAGGATCGCCGTCAAGATGCCACCCACGTGGCAGATCCTTCTTGGCTACTTCCTCACCACAGCGCTGTGCGGCGGAATGATCTGGCTCTGTGCTCGCATCTACCGGATCGGGATCCTGATGTATGGCAAGAAGCCCAGTCTCAGAGAGCTCTGGCGCTGGATTCGCTACGCCTAGTAAGGGGATGAGGCGGCCGGCGTACCTTTGGCCGGTCTTTGAGGGCTTGGGGGTTGAGGAGTCCGTCGTCCCTCCGGCCTACCTTTGCGGCAGTGGGGCCCCCTCCCATTCCCCTAGGCCCCTAAGCCACAACTGCCCTATGCCCCTCTGTTGCTTCTAACGGTGCAAGTTCGTGTTGGTCCAGGAGATTCGGACGGTGTAGCCTTGCATTCGCCGATTCCGATTGGGTTCAGACATGGAGATGAGTCGCCAGCGCTACGCAATCAGCCTCATTCTGGTGTCACTGGTCGCAACCGTTCTCCGTCTCGGAACCTGGGGCTCGGTCTTCACGGCGGGTGGAATTACTCTGGACGGCACAGACGCCTACTACCATCTGCGCCGTGCTTGGCTGACCATGCTGGACTGGCCACGGGTACCTGACTTCGACCATCTCATGAATGTCCCTGACGGGGCGCCCCTGGTGTGGGCACCCCTGTACGACTTCCTTCTGGCCACGCTGGCCAAGGTACTGCCCGGAGGTGCTGAGTCGGCTGTCGAATTAGCGAGTGCCATCCTGCCCCCGGCCCTCGGCGTCCTGCAGATTCTCATCCTGGCGATGCTGCTCAGACGGATCGCTGGACGCCGGACAGCCGTTCTCGGCGCGGCGCTGGCAGCGTTGCTTCCCGGAGTGGTGCGCTACACCCTCCTGGGTGCCTCGGACCACGATCCACTGATCGAGTTGGCTGCTCTCGGTGTGCTCGCAGCAATAGCCGGTGCCTTGGCCCGACCTCAATCCGACCCCGTGCCGGTCCGACAGACCTCCATCGAGGCTGCCGCCTGGCTGAGCGCCCTGATGCTGACCTGGCCGGGGGCTCTCATCCACATAGGGCTCTTCCTGGTGGTCGGAGTCGCATCGGCGGCGGCTGCCGGGTGGCGCTCCGAGTCCACCTCACGCCTCGGGTCAAGCATCGCCCTCGGAGGACTTGGCGCCTCCATCATCGTCCTCCCTTTCGTCCTGGGGAGTGTCTGGACCGCCTCGGACGGAGCTTCCTATGAAGGACTGTCCTGGCTACAAATCGCTGCACTCCTGGGATTGTCACTGGCCGGTAGCCTGCTTGCCCTAGCCACCGGCAGATCGCAGCAGGGCCGGTCACGGGTATTGGCTCTGGCTTGCATCAGTGCCCTTGCCCTCACTGTTCTTCTACCTATCTGCGTGCCGCCTCTTCTGGCGGGTCTGACCTTTCTCGGTCGCTCCGAGCCCTGGCTTCAGTCCATCGCGGAATCCCGGCCACTACTGTCGCTCTTCGGCCAGCCCGACCTCAGGCCTCTTCTGGTGCGCCTGTCCTTGATCCCACTGCTCATCCCGATCATTGGTCTGTGGCTCCTGCGAGACAGCAGGACGCGGATGGCAACAGCGTTTCTCCTGACCTGGGCCACCTACTCGCTGGGACTGGCTCTCTTTCAGGCCCGCTACAGTCATGGCGCGGCGTTCGCGGTTGCGTCTGTTACCGCCTTCGCCATGTTCCGTTGGTCTTCACAGGCCGCTGTGGATCTCCGCCCTCGGCGAGCCTACCTTCTCGTCGGCCTGATCTTCTTGCCCTGCCTGGCGGCCTATGTTCCGGTGCCGGGCTTTGCAGGGCTGCGTTTCTTGGGACGCCCCGCGCCCGTCGTGGCGTCCAGCATGGACAGCGTCTGCCTCTTTCTCCGTTCTGCCGCCCCACCACCCAGCGCGTGGAAACACCCTGAAGAACCGGCTGAAGAATCGGTTCTGGGGCCTTGGAGCGCTGGGCACTGGATCGAGTGGATTGGACAGAAAGCAACGATCGCCAGCCCGTTCGGCTCGCACGGTCAACCCAGCTTTCACGACGCAGTGCGGTTCTACTTCCTGGAGGACGACGATGAGATCGCCTCCCTGCTGCAGCGCCGTCGAGTTCGCTGGGTGGTGGTGGAGACCGATCTTCTGAAACTCGAGCATGCCGCTCGGATTGCAACCATCGATCCTCAGATCTTTCTCGGACCCGAGGAGTCGGACGGCAGGCGACCGATCCAGCTGGATCGACTCATGGCCACCGTGGGCGCCCGACTCGCGTTTGCAGCTGTTGCATCTGGGCAGAGCTCCACCGCGGCACCCACTCCGCCTCGCGGCTTCGTCGAGGTCTTCCGGACCCCACAGATGCGCCAGGGGCCATTCGGACCCGTGCCTCTGGTGCGGGTCTACGAGGTTGACCGGACCCGACTTCTGAGGGGCCTTCGACAACCTGCGACTCGAGTGCCCGAAAGTGGCTTGACCGTGGCGCGGAAAGGCTGTTCCCTGTGCCTCGATTCGACTATTCTTGGAGCCCGCGCAGAAGAGAAAGGACTCCCATGAGCAGCATGAAGACCCAGAAGATCTTCTTGACAAGCCTGACGCTGCTGACCGTCGCGTGCACCTCCGACGTCGAGCAGACGACGCCTTCGCAGACGCAGAGCACTGCACCAGAGATGCAGGAGAGCGCCATCGTCGAAACCCTGCGGCCCGAAGACCGACTTCGAAACGGACGCACTCCGTTCGAGGGTGACGCGCTGCTGACGGGCGGTCAACCCACGCCGGCCCAGCTCGAACGCGCTCACGAGGACGGCTACAAGACCGTCATCAACCTTCGACAACCTGAAGAGAAGGACAATACGGACCCCGAACAGGTTCGGGGCTTGGGAATGGCCTACATCGAGATTCCCATCGATGGCTCTGCCGACATGACCGAGGACAAGGCCCGAGCTCTGGCTGAAGCCCTCGACAAGGCGGAGTCGCCCGTGATGGTGCACTGCGCCAGTGGCAATCGGGTTGGAGGCCTGTTCGCGATGAAGGCTTACTACATCGACGGCATGAGCCCCGAAGAGGCACTGGCAGTGGGCAAGGCGGCGGGCATGACGCGTCTCGAGCCCACGGTAAGGGAAAAGCTGGGGCTACCCATCGAATAGAGGTTCGTTGCTCACAGGCGGCGGCGAGCCTTGCCGGCATCCTGACCGAAGTGCAGTTCGAAGCCGAGATACAGCCCTGGCACCACATCCCAATCGCCGCCTCGCTCGAACTTCCGGTAGGCCACCTCTGGGCGCACCTCGACAAATAACCACTCGCGACTGATTCTTCCTCTGTAGGTGAGCCGGATACTGTAGACATTCAGCGGCACATCGGCACCGGTTTCGCCGTCGATGGCAAATCGATAGGCGAGGGCGGAGCCCGGTGTCAACGCCTGATAGAGGATAAACGAGGTAAGCCAATCCACCCCTTCGGTCGCCTGGGAGAACGTCGCGCTCCCGTTCCAACCCACCAGGAAACGCTTCTGTATCATGTGCTCCAGGTCGAAGATGGTCGAGGCTCCGGCACCCTCCTCCTGTTTCCAGAACAGGGTCTGACGGTAACGACCCAAGGTCCTTTCGCCAAAGAAGGCATGGCGGCGATAGCGGGCTCTAGCCCAGACATCGGGGGGCCAAGCTACGTTGACCCCACCGCCGATGTCCAGGCGCCGCTTGGAGTTCTTGACGGGGCTATACCCCAGGCCCAGGAGCCACTCCTCGTCTTCGGTCGCTCGGAACACATCAGGCCTTCGCTGGAGCGGACTACCGGTTTCGCGGCTGAACTCCTCGTTACTGACCCTGCCGAAGAATCCTCTCACTCTATTTTCGACCTTGTCGACATTGGGCAGATCGAACTTGGTCCTCAGCGTGCCGTCGACATCGAATCCATCCCTTTCATTCCAGACTACAGCCCCCCGAAACCAGCCGATGGTGGGCTCGGCCTCGATAAAGGCAGCGTCGTTACCGAACAAGTTGTCGAACCACCGCGCCGAGGCACAGACACTCTTGAAGATGCTGCGCTGGACCCAATCGATCCAGGCCGCCGGGTCATCCTGAGGCAGGGCGCACGGATTCGGAAGAGTCTCCCCGCCGAAACCTGCCTGAGGCTCGACGGGCTCTTCGACCTGCTCGGTGTCGGTCGCCTCCGAGATGGTGTCGTCCTCTGCAATAGGAGTCTGACCCCAAGCGGGACTCACCGCCCAGGCTCCCAGCAGTAGACACAAGGCTCCCAGGGACCACCGCTCAAGCCTTTCCGGCCTGATGCCAGCCAGCGTCTGCTGCCTCGAAGAAGTCTTCATTCCCATCCACCGCACCCGGGCTCGACTCGAGTCTCAAAGTGGTGCTTCCGAATCACCTTCCGGGCCACTGCGATAGGTCGCGGGCAGTAGCACATCCTGGAAGGCCGCACCATACATGTCCCAGATGGTGAGAAAGAGGGCCGCCACAATCGGCCCGATGATGAAGCCCACCGCCCCGAACATGACGATGCCGCCGAGAGTGCTCAACAGGATCAGCAGATCAGGCATCTTGGCGTCCTTGCCCACCAATCGCGGTCGCAGAACATTGTCGACGGTCCCCACTACCCCCGCACACCATGCCAGCAAGGCGACTCCCGCGAAGATATCTCCCGTTGCCAACAAATAGATCACCACCGGAGCCCAGATGATCGCTGCTCCGACTCCGGGGATGACGGAGAGCACCCCCATGAGCGCGGCCCAGAAGATCGATCCCTGGATGCCGGCCACCGCAAAGCCGACGCCACCGAGAAGACCCTGAATGGCACCAATCGCAAAGGTGCCCTTGATCGTGGCCCTGGTAACCGACATGAAGCGCTCTTCCATGAGGTCCTTGTCGGACTCCCGGAGCGGCAGAAAGGAACGGACCTTCTGAATCAACGTCGGGCCGTCCATCAAGAAGAAGAACATCGCATAGAGCATCACGAAGAGGTGTAGGAAGAATGACACCGTTCCTCGGGTGGTAGCCGACAGACTCTTGAACAGAAAGTTCCCAGCCATGCCGGTGATCTCACCCGTCTTCTCGAGAATCTGATCCCTGAAGGGATTCAACCTCTCGAGCCAGGGCTGAGCCCAAGCGGGCAAGCGCTCCGCCACTCCGCTGGACTGGCTGATCTGTTCCTGGATCCACGGTTTGACCACCTGACTGATCTGGAACGCCTCATTGGCAATCAGACCCAGCAGGGCCGTCAGCGGAATAACGACAACCAGAATGGCAATGAGAATAGTGGTAGCGGACGCCAACACCTTCCGATCTCCCGACTTCTTGTTCAGACGTCGGTAGAGCGGATAGGCCAGGCCGGAGAAGATGGCCGCCAGCAACAGGGTCATCAAGAAATCCCGGATCATGGTGAAGAAGAGTGCCGAGATGGCTACCACCATTAGCAGCAGAAACGATCGATAGAACTTCACCCTGTCGCTATCTGTCTCGGTCATGCCAGCCTCCAAATCGGGTCTAGGGGTCAGTTGGCCACGTAGCCAAGAGCCTCCAGTTGCTCTTTCAGCTCCTCTGGGATCTCCTGATGCTCGATGTTGCGGGGCAGCGACGCAAAGCGCTGCCGAATCAATGCCCGCATCTCAGCCACCTTCTCTGGGTACTTCGAAGCCAGATTGACGGTCTCGCCCGGATCCTCGGAGAGATCGTAGAGCTCCACCTCCGCAATCGGGTAGAAGTCCTCCGGGACGCCCGCGAAACAGACCGGCAGGACCGCATCCGGGTTGTCTACAAGCTTCCAGTCACCGACTTGAACGGTGTGAATCCGAGTGTCGTCGTATTCGGAGAAAGCCGGCTCACCTTCAATACTGGAGTCGGGCCACTCCAGATAGGGAATCAGGGACCTGCCGTGGAGCTCACCCTCTTCGTCCAGTGCGAGCAGCTCCAGAATGGTAGGCAGCACATCGATCAACTCGACGGTCTGGGAGACAGTCGCCCCTGCGGGAAGCACGCCTGGGGCTACGAAACCCAGCGGCACGTGCAAGGACGACTGGTACACGGAACAGGCGTGGTAGAGGTAGCCGTTGTGCTGGTAGAGGTCCTCCCCGTGATCCGCCACGAAGACAATCAGTGTGCTGTCCAATCGGCCAGCCTCACGCAGATAGTCCAGCAGCTCACCGACAAACTGATCGGTTCCCATCACCGCCGCGTCATAGACCGCATCCAACTGAGTCAAGTCGTCCTCGCTCAGCTCGAGGCCTTCACGCATCACCCGGTTGAGCATGTTCTTCTTAGCTGCGATCGGACCTTCGTAGTACTGATTCAGCACCCGGCGGGCCACGATGCCGCCGTTGTAGTACGGAGCGTGGGCACCAAAATAGTGCGCCCAGAGGAAGAATGGCCGCCCGTCTTCGATCCCATCGATCCACTGCTTCGCCACCCGGTTGACGCGGGTGTCGTTACCTCCCGTGCACTTGAAGCTCTCCCATCCCTGGTGGTTCGCCTGGCACATATTGCTGAGCACAGCCCCCGTCTGGTACCCGGCATCACCCAAGATCTTCGGCAACGTGCGGGTGGCGTCGGAGAACTCGTACCCGTTCGAGATCAGCCCGTGGCCGGATGGATAGAGCCCCGTGAGCACCGAGGCCATCGAAGGCCAGGTGAGGGCTCTGGGAGCCATGGCACGTTGAAATTTGGCTCCTGACGCCAGCAGCGCATCGATGTTGGGACTGGATGGGCGCTCGGCATATCCGTAGGCGCCCAAGCGGTCGGCCCGCACGGTATCTACACTGATCAGAATCAGGTTCCAGCCCGCAGCCGAGCTCTGGAGGCGTGGACCCTGAGTCACTTCCTCGCGACCACAGCCGGCGACCAGGGTCACAATGACCAATCCCAAGATTTGTGCTGACCTGTGCATTCCTTAGCTTGCCTCGCCGTCGAGCACCATCGATTCTATTGGAAGGCCCCACCGGGCGGGTGCCCCGCCCGCCCTCGACGCCACCATCGCCTCGAGACCCGGTGATATGCTGACGGCTGCTTGGATCAATTCGGACGCCGAGCGTCCCGCAACCACAAAACGATCATCCCAGATCAGGAGCAGGCAGGCGAATGACCTCCAAGACGTCGAGGTTCCCAAGTCCGTTTTGGCCGATCGGCGACATCCGCCCAGGCTGGCTCACAGCGCTCGTCCTACTGTCACTGCTCGCCTGCGGCCGCGACGCCCAGGAGATCGATCCGGGGCCACCACCCAATGTTCTGGTGATCCTGATCGACGCCCTGCGAGCCGATCACCTCGGAATCGGTGGCTACGGTCTACCGACCTCCCCGGCGATCGACCAACTGGCAGAGGAGGGCGTGACCTTCACGTCCGCCTTCGCGCACTCCACCTGGACCAAGCCTTCGATCGCCACTCTTTTCACGTCGCTCTATCCAGGTCAGCACGGCATCGATCGCGTCGGTATTCAGGAGGGTGACTCATACAGGACCGATATTCTCTACGAGGGATACGACACTCTGGCCGAGAGGTTCCAGGCGGCCGGCTACTCGACCATCGGTGTTCTCAACCAGGTCCATCTCCAGTCCCGTTTCGGCTTTGCTCAAGGGTTCGACCATTTCGAGGCTGTTCGAGGCCTGGGTGCCGGCAAGTTGAACCAAAAGCTCCTGAAGCAACTCGAGGGCGCCAGCACAGCTCCCTTCTTCGCCTACCTGCACTACCTGGATGTCCACTGGCCCTACACCAACCGACTCGAGGGAAAGCAGGAAGCATTCGGCCCGCTGCGCATGACTTCAGAGCCACCCCAGCGAGGGAACCGTGTTGCAGGTTGGATCGAGACCCTCAAGTCAGAGTCCGACCTCGACGCACTCGTCGCGCGCTACGACCAGGAAGTGGCCTTCGTCGATGCCGCCATCGACGATCTCATGCGTGCCCTTCAGGCAATGGATCTCTACGAAAACACGATCGTCGTCGTGACGTCCGATCATGGCGAAGGCTTCCTCGAGCACGACAAGCTATTGCACAGTTTCGCTCCCTACGACGAGGTGATCCGGGTTCCCCTGGTGTTCCGTCTGCCGGAGAGCCGCCGCACCCCGATCCCAAAGGTCGATGCTCCCGCTGGGCTCGTCGATTTGATGCCGACCCTGTTGGAGCTCGCCAACCTTCCCCCGGTGCCACAGGCGCAAGGCCAAAGCCTGGTCCCGCTCATGCTGGGTGAGCCCGCAGCCGAGCGTTGGATCTTCGCCGAGAGCGCCGACGCAGTCGCAGTGCGGAGCAGTACCCACAAGCTGATTCGTTTTCACGATGGCCACCTGGAGTTCTACGACCTCGGCACCGACCCCGAGGAGCAAACACCTCGAACGGCAGCCTGCGTCGATCTCTGCGGACAGATGGCCGAGCAGCTCGTCGGGCACCAGAGGGCCATGAGTGAGCTGCGACAGTCGGGTCAGGACGGCGAGACCGCCATCTTGGATGAAGATGAGCTCGAGGAGCTGAGGAGCCTCGGTTATCTATGAGACTCACCAGAACCCCAACAAAGCGCGCCTACTCGAGGGTCGCCGGATGCCTCACCGCGATCCTGCTCCTCGGCCTCGCGGCTTGCAACCGGCAGCCCTCCGAGCCAGAACCTCCAAAGAGAGTCTTCCTGATCACGGTCGACACACTGCGTGCCGACCACATGGGAATCTACGGCTATCCCCGACAGACTTCTCCGGCCCTCGACAAGTTGGCAGAGCAGGGAGTGACGTTTGCCCGCGCAGTCGCACAATGGCCGAAGACCGGACCTTCTTTGGCCTCCATCTTTACGGGCCGCTATCCCAAGACAACGGGTTTGACCCACAGGGCGGCCCAGCAGATTCCGGACGAGTACCTGACCCTGCCCGAGCTCTTCCAGTCTGCTGGCTACAGCACCCTGGGCGTGGTCTCCAATGCCGTCCTCTCGGCAGAGCTGGGTTGGAATCGGGGCTTCGACGAGTTTCTGGAAACCTGGAGGCTGGGAGGTGCTGTCAGTGACGATCCGGTCGAGCACCGCAAATGGGTCGGTGCCCCCCTGGTCAATCAGCTGGCCATTCCCGCTCTCGAGCGCCACGCCGACTCGGAGCGGTTGTTCGTCTGGCTTCACTACTCCGATCCCCACGCTCCCTATCTGCTACCGGAGGGTGCCTCCGACCCGTTTCTCGGCGACTCCTTCGACACCCAAGATCAGTCGATCGGGGCCGACCTGCCCCCGGCAAGAGCTCTGGGCGACGAACGCCGGCTCGGCTCCTACATCGCCAAGTACGATGCCAACATCCTGGTAACGGACTCCCACATCGGCGCCATCCTCGACCATCTCGAAGGGCTCGGCCTGCTCGAAGGAGCCCTGGTGATCTTCACCTCCGATCACGGTGAGGGCCTGGGAGAGCACGACGAGCTGTTCGAACATGGGCGCGAGCCGTACAACACGACGGCCCATGTGCCGCTCTTCATCACCTACCCTGGGGTGGCCCGTGCAGGCCGGCGGGTCGATCACCCGGCCGAGTTGCTGGATCTGTACCCGACCCTTCGCGATCTCCTGCAGATCACGGCAGGACCAGAAGGGCTCGAGGGATCCAGCCTGACACCGTTCCTCGGCCCGATGGGAGCCGTCGAAACAGCGGCACTAGAGCCGTTTCGGTACGCCTTCTCGGAGGCCGGCGGTGGACAGATGCTCTGGCGTCACTACTTCTCCGTCCAAGACGGCCGTTGGAAGCTCGTCTTCCATCCTGCTGTCGAGAGAAACGACCGACAGTTGGCGCCAGCTTTCGAGCTCTACGATCTACAGTCCGACCCACTGGAAGCCGAGAATCTCGCGGGCCAGCATGAAGAGGAGTTCGATCGACTCTGGCAGGCTCTTTCGACGTGGATGGAGAGCACGCCCGAAACGGGTGTCGCCGATCCAGAATCGGAGGCCTACTCCGAAGAGACCCTCAATGCTCTGCGGGCCCTCGGCTATCTCAATTGACTGCGGCGGGGGTCTCGAGAGGGACCGGTGCTACCAGACTGTCGAGAACTCCTCGGCCGCCAGGTCCCAGGTACGACCGTAGACGTGAATTCTCTTGGTTGGCCCCTCGGTGTTCTCCAGCGGTAACCCCGCGAGTGTCCAGGCCAGGATACTGCCCTCGAGATTGCGTACATCCCAACCTGCTTTCTGCAGCTCCTGAGTGAAGAGACCCGACCGGTAGCCCGCGGTGCAGTACGGCACTACGATGGCTTCACGATAGGACTGTGCCTCCCGCTGAAAAGTCGCAGTGTCGATGGCGCCCGGGATCATAGAGACTTCCATCTCTTTGGGCTCGCGCACATCAACGAGCACGACTTGTTTCGTCCCCTGCTGAAGCTCCAAGAACTCCTCGACTGAAATGCTGTCGATGGAAGGGAAGGACTTCTGATATCCCTGGTAGAGGGCCTCGAGACGCTCCTTCTTCTGGGCATCGGTGAGTCGCTCTTCCTGGCTTCCCGCCTGACAGGCGACGAGCATCAGCGCCATGACGGCGCAGGTGCTTCCAGAAACGACGGTGGCGTTCTTCAAGCGCATCGGCGGAGTATACGACGGCCCAGACCTATTGTCCTGGGGCTTGGGTCTTTGGAGGTTGAGGCGTCCGGTCGTACCTCCGGACGATTTTGAGGACCTGGGGGTTGAACCGGCCGCACTCCGTGTCGGCCGGCCTTTGGGGCTTGGAGGAACAGCCGATCGACACCCCTTACTCCCCTACTGCTCTAGGCCCTTATGTCCCTCTGTTGGTGCCAAAGGGTCGTTCGGGTGGTTCGACAGGGGGCGCCGAGTCGAGCGCGGCGCAAGAGCCTTGATAGGGCACAGGAGATGAGGCGCGATGACGAGACGAGGCGGCGGCCCCCCGTTGCAGTCCGAGTAGCCGTCGCCGTCCCCCTGCGGACCACCCGGACGGGCCTCCACACGGACATGATTGTTTGTTCAGGACCCAGGACCCAAGCCCCAAAGATCGGCTGCAGGAACGCCGGACGCTTCAACCCCCGAGCCACGACGGCTTGCGCTCTACTCCTATAGTGCTATATACTTGCATAGCACTAAGAGAGGAGCCCACCACCGTGCACTTCGTCATCGTCCCAGGCAGCGAGCTTCCCATCTACCGTCAGATCATGCGACAGGTCACCGACGCCCTGACTGGGGGACGTCTCCGACCCGGCGACAAGCTCACGTCGCAGCGGGAGCTGGCCGAGCAGCTCATTGTCTCGCCGCTCACCGTCAAGAAGGCCTATGACGAGCTCGAGCGTGAAGGACTCATCGCCACCGAGCGTGGTCGGGGCACCTTCGTCACCACCGCGGCCGCCACCACCGATCCTCGTGAACAGAGAGAGCGGCTGCGCCCCATGGTGCGCCAACTGCTGTCCCGAGCGCGCCTGTCGGGCGTCACGGTCGAGGCTGTGGCGAAGCTGCTCCACGAAGAAAACCAACACTGGAACACGGAACGAGATCGTCAGTCATAGAGACTGTGGAGGATTCATCATGAACGTCGTCGACTTCGAAAACATCCACCGCGCCTACCAACGGGGTTCCGACGTCCTCAACGGAGTGACGTTCGACATCGAGCCTGGCCGGGTCGTAGGCCTCGTGGGTAAGAACGGCGCCGGCAAGACCACCCTACTTCGCATCGCCATGGGGATGCTCGAAGCTCAGCACGGGACGGTGCGTCTCTTCGGCCTGGATCCCCGCCGCGAGCCTCTGGAGGTCAAGCGGCGTGTGGGCTTCGTCTCTGAAGACCAGATTCTGCCCCCGTTCTTGAAGGTCGACGAGGTGCTCGATCTGCATCGAGGTCTGTTTCCGACCTGGGACGAGGCCATCACCCGAGATCTGATCGACCGCTTCGGAATACCCACCCGGAAGAAGATCAAGGCTCTCAGCAAGGGCCAGGCACGCCAGGTGGCGCTGCTCTGCGCGGTGTCCCACAAGCCCGATCTCTTGCTGCTCGACGAGCCAGCTGCCGGGCTCGACCCGGCTTCACGGCGCGAGTTTCTCGAGACTTCAATCCAGCTGCTCAACCGGACCGGCTCGACGATCCTGTTCTCTTCGCACTACATGAGCGACGTCGAACGGCTGGCTGACCGAATCGTGATGCTCCATGAGGGCCGGGTTCTCATTGACTCCGAACTGGACGAGCTTCGTGAGCATTACTCGCTGGCCCTGGTCCCACACACCGGTGGTACCTCCAGGTCGACGCTGGTCTCCCTGGAGGGGTGCCTGGGGGTGCGGGACCGCAGTGATGCACTGCACGCCGTCTTCAGCCTTGAGCCGGAGTCGACCGTCCGACTCTTGGAGGCTGAGTTGGGGATCACCGACAGTCTCTGCGATCGCATCGCCCTCGAAGACATGTTCGTGGAGCTCGCAGGAGGACAGCAATGAGAACTGCACATGGTGTTGGCTTCTGGCTATCACAGATCGGACGCGACAGGGCCCTGCGCTCGGCACCTTTGTGGATCGTTGTAACGGCTCTGAACACCAACGTCTTGATGGGAGTTATCGCCCTACGGAACGCACGTCAAGAATCCGCGGTCTTTCCGACCCGGGAGCTGACTCTCGTCCTGGGTCTGGCCCTTGCCGTCTACCTGCTCGCGGCCGGGGTTCGCGACCGCTGTCGCCAGATCGACATGACCCTACCCTTGTCGACAAGGAACCTGTGGACGGTCCATTCCGTTGCGACACTCCTGGCCGGATTCCTGATCATTGTCGCCTCGGCTGGCGTGCTGGCGGTCCACCTGACGATCCTGTCGAGCGTCGCGGCCTTCTCGGCAGGTACGGATGTACTCGTTGGCCTCTGCGCCCAGCTGGCGGCAATCTGGTTCCTGGCGGTCATGGTGATGCAGAGCTACCGCACGGATCTGAAGAAACCGACCGGCCGAAGGGCGATCCTGATCAGCCTCACTACGGCTGTCGGGATTCTGGCTTCCGCCGCGTTCTTGGGAGAGCACTCCTTGGCTATCGCCTCGGTGGCGACCGCAGTAGGCATGATCCTTGGCTACCGCACCCTTCATGACCTTCCGAAGACGTTCAGTCTGTGGCCGCTGGAGGTCTCGGACCAGAACACCACGGGTACCATAGAAGTGCCGACACAACGCTCGGAGTCTCAACAACCTGCCACCGGAGTGCCCTCTCGCCTCACTTCGCGATCGCTCATAGCCCGCACCCTGTTCCACACCCCCCCGTGGGGGGCGGCGACTGGATGGATCGCGATCCTATTCATCGCTGGCCTGGGATTTCTCATGAGTGGGGTGCTCCGGACCTGGTACCCGGAAGCCAATGTTCGACTCTGGGTCGCAGCCATGGCCGTCTACATGCTGCTCGCATTCTTCGCCCCAGTCACCTTTCGCCTGCCCGCGCTGGACCCGCTGCCGGTCTCACGCCGTCTCCTCTTCGCTTTGATAGTCCTGCCGGCTATCTTCAGTCTGACTCTCGGGTATGCGGGAGGATGGCTCGTTCAGCGACACCTGGGAAACCCCACGAGGACCGTCCAATACCGTGTCGAGATGCCGCACTATTGGGTCAGCGTGCCCTATGCCAACCTGGAGATCGCCTGGGACGGAGAGGTTCCCGAGCTGACGTCTCCATGGGGAGAGCATCACCCTGCTTCGAGCTCTCCTTTGTTCCGCGGCAGCAAGGCCGCTCTCTACTCACCCTTCAATACTCCCGATGAAGGCTCAGCCGCCTTTGAAGCTCTCCTGACCAGTCGCGCAATCGAGAGCGTTCACGGGATATCGATTCCTCCGGAGGAGGTTCAGGAGCGCTACTTCGAAGTGGATGGTAACCGTCTTGTGGGGCTCAAAAGAGGAGGTCTGACGCTGACAGAGGATTACCCGAACCTCGGCACGGCAGCTGGTCAGCACCAGTTCCTCGCCTTGATGACCCTTGTTCTCGTTCCATGGTTCCTACTTCTGGGAGTCTTTCTCAGGACATTCCGGGCCAATTTGGGCGACAGAACCCGTCAGGTGACCTTCGGTTGCCTTCTCGGCCTGCCCATGCTTCTCATGCTCGGCCAGATCGGCATGGCCGCGACCGGTATCGCCAGACCCGATGTCTTGAGAGGAACTCTGGAGGTCTTGCTACGACAGGCAACCAACTCGGCGCCAGCGGCCCTGACTCTCGCCATCGTATGCACCTCGCTGGTCATTGCGAGCTACCTCCTCGCGCAGCGGCAACTCGTCAAAGCAGAGATCCCAATGACGCCAACCAAATTCGGCCTATTGGACTTCAGTCAGGAGTACTGACTCCTGAATCGAGGCAGAGCAGGAGCTCTATTCGGGTGCGGTACCCGACAGCTTGGCAACCGCCTCCAGAAGAGGAATGGAGTGAAGGTTTTCGCCCTTGCCTTGGACCAGAATGTCTGACGGCCGGAGGTCCTCGCCGAAGTAGGCCCGATTCCAGGACTGTCGGACATCCACCACAGAGCCCTCCACAGAGGCGCCACCATACAGTCCTTTGTTCCGGGTGAAGACGATCAGGTCAGCTGTGATGTTGGCGGTCCCAACACCCTCGCCGATCGGCCCCACCGCCATGCTGATGTCGGCACCGAGCTTGGCTCCTGAGTTCAGAAGCCGGTTCAGACCGCGCTCATTGGTGACGATGATCAGGGTCTCCGACGCCTGACCCCCAGCCTGGAGTCCAAAGCTCACCCCTCCAATCGTGTAGAAAGCTGGTTGGCTCCACCCTCCCTCCTCGTTGCGCGCCACCAGCAGTCCTGTCCCTCCAGAGCCACCGAAGATGAAAGCGCCTTTCACCATTTGAGGAACGATCAGGAAACCCTTCGCAGTCTTGAGATATCCATCGTAGTTTCGCGTGAAGACCTCATCCGACTGAAAGGTCTCTACCGTGAGCCTCGACTTCTCCACCGTCTGACGGGCCTTCTGCTCCTTGCTCTGAGCGTCTGCCGTCCCCACCAGGCCCAATGAAAGTGCAATGACGACCAGCATTACCGTGGTGAGAAGCCACGATGACCGACAGGTCGAAGACGGGATTCGAGCGCTTCTGTTCAATTCCAGCATTTTGGATCAGCCTCCTCGTGAGTCGGGTCCGACGGGGAGTCCCAGTATGGACCAGGTCCTACTCTATCCGGGATCCGTGTCGGAACCGAAGATCGCGGGCTCGTTGTCTCCTCCTGACAGGAGATTTCTTTCCAGCCACCTCGAATCTCCGTAAATCCACAGTAGCTCTTGCCGCTACTGGACGGATTGTTGAGATAGTCCAGGATACTGGCGCAAGTCTCTCCCTCTGCCGGCTGCACGACACACACACCGGTGTACCCCGTGTTCTCGAAGCAGCAGTCGGCAGGCATCTCCGAGCCGCTGTGGTCGAGCTCAGCAAGAGCTGTCCCGGCCACCAAACCGCCGATTGCCCAAACAAGGGCTATCGCACACTTCGCCTCTCGATTTTGGTTCATCGTCCTTCACCTCGCATCGTCCTCACTCCTGTTCTTTCTGCGACGCTGCCCAGACCCTTCTCAGCCCGCGAGCTACCCGGGGCCGGATCAGGCGTTGTCCTCGGACGTCTCCTTCACCCCGCCGAAGTAGACCGCCAGTCCGATCATCAACCGCTCGACCGGGTTGAGGTCGGCACGGTATTGCAGCACGTCCCGCGCCAGCTGCGGATCGTCGGTGATGATGCTGTCGACGCCGAGGTCCATCATCGCCGACATACCCAGCACGTCATTCACTGTCCAGGCGAAGATCTTCTTGCCGGAGTTGTGGGTAGCCTTCACAAATCGACGCGTCGCCATTCCCGAGTTGACGGCCAGGAAATCCACATCCATCCGGGTCAGGTCGCCAACGACCACGGACGTCAGGATTCCGGTCGTCCAATCGGGTCGCACGGCTTTCATCCTGTCTAGGCCATCGGAGTTCAGGGACATCACTTTGATAGTCGACGCCATGCCCAATCCATCGACGATCTCGGCGACCCTCTCCTCGAGGCGGTCCTGGTGACCGTAGTACTTGAGCTCGATGACAACTCCGGCTCTCCCCCGGCAGAGCTCCAGCACCTGCGCCAGCTTCGGCACTCTCTGGTCGCTGAACTCTGGTGAGAAAAAGCTCCCGACGTCGATCTCCTGGAGGTCTTCCCAGGTCGCGTCCCAGATCTTGAGATCGACGCCGCCGACTTTCTTCAGATCGCTGTCATGCAGGACCACGACTTCGCCGTCGGCAGTCTCCTGAACATCGATCTCCACCCAGTCGGTTCCCGCCGCGAGCGCCGCCTCAACGGCGGCGATCGTGTTCTCGGGCGCGTGCATCGCGGCACCTCGGTGCGCCGTAACCTCGACCTGATCCTCGATGCTCGCCTGCTTCAGGAGGAGGAAAGAAAACCCGACCGAAGCGATCAGTGCCATCACCGCCAGAGAAATGACGAATCCGCGGGAGAGACTCAGGGCCCTCATCCGAGCTTCTGTGCTCGAAGCCTGTTGAGCCTTGCCGAGAGCCGTCGAGCCCCCTCCCATCGTCTCGTAGAGATCGACGATCAGCACCGCGAACGCCGCAGCCGAAACGAGGGTCGCAACGAGATTGACCAGGCCCCATGCGAGGAGCATGAGTCCCAGGGCGATGACGAAGAGCGGCAGGGCTCCTGTTAGTCGCGGGATCACCTCGCGGCCAACCGCCAGGACGATCCAGGTCAGGACGGTTGACAGGACGAAGCCCGCGACCGCCCATCCAATCAACCACTTGGCGATCATCGTTTGGTTGCCACTGACCATGGTGCGGCTCTCCTCGAGAGCCGCTTGCGGTCGCACTCCGCCGAAGATCACCAGGGGAAGCGAGAAAGCCCAACCGATCAAGCGTCGGGCCAGAAGGAAGACGAGTACCACCACCAGCACGGCCGCGATGCCCATGGCCCACAGGAACTCAGGGGGTTTCTCTGCCAGATAGAAGTTGATGTCGTGCCGGGTGAGTAGCAACCTATAGGTCAAGCCCGCTCCCAGCAGGAATGGCGCCGCAATCAAGAGCACACGTGCCACGATCGAGGCCGTGACCTGCAGCACGGACCACGCTCTCCCAGCCACGAACACCAGAGCGCGCCAGAAGTCCACCTGCATGCCCTTTCTCTCGCCGAAGACAATGCTCATCAGGGCCGCCTGCTCGAGCGCGATGATGGCCAGAGTGATTCCGCCCAGGAGAATGAGACTCAACCAGCCAACCGGCCGCAGGAAGAAAAACAGCAGGTCCTCGTCCGCCAGCACCGTCCGCCCGGACATCGCAACTACCATTCGTACCAAGACAGCCGTCAAGGGCGTAAGAATCACGAAGGCGAGGATCTTGTAGAGAATGTCGGTGATCGCCAACTGCGGCCAGGTAGCCTGCAGGCTATGCAGAATCCTGGAGAGCCTCGATTCTTCTTGTCCCACGACACAACTCCTTTCGGGCAGTGGATTCCTGAATAGTACATGGTCCACGCTGGATCTCGACTCTCATAGAATCAGTCCTTGACGATGAACCCCCTCCTACTACTTCTGGTCCCTCCCCTAGCTGCTCTGGCGGTCCTGGGCTGGATCCTCTCCTGGACTACCTTCACGCACCTCCGGTGGACGCACTTCTACCACCGAATCGGTGAAGAGCCGCCTCCCCTGGACGGACAAGGCTGGCCACGGTTCTACCTCCGTACCATGAGAGCCTCGGTCGTGCTCCTCTGGTGGCTGTTCCTGCACCCGTTCCAGAACGGTCTGCGGCCCCCGGCTGGCAAGACAACGGGGCCCCCGGTGCTCTGCGTCCATGGGTTCCACATGACGGGCAGCTGCATGTGGGGCATCCGTCGCTACCTGGAAGCCCGGGGTCGACCAACTCGCTCGGTGTTTCTGGGTGAGCCGTACCGCAGCGCCGGGGTTTACGCCAAGTCCCTGACCCGAGCCATGAGGGATCTACAGCTGCAGTTCAAAGGTAAGGGGATCGATGTCGTCGCGCACTCCATGGGCGGCCTGATCACCAGGAAAGTGCTAGCAGACGACCCGGCACTAGCAGACGACGTGGGCCGCATCGTCACCCTGGGGTCGCCTCATCACGGCACCGGACTGCTGAGCTGGATTCGTTTTGGGCCCGTCTACGAGATGATGAGCCTCGATTCGGACTTCATCAAGGAGCTCCCTGACTTCCAGACTTCCGCTCCCAGTGCGGAGGTCACCACCGTAGCGACCGAGCAGGACCTGATCGTCTACCCGGTGGCAACCTGCTACCTGAAGGGCTCGCGACAGGTCACCCTGAATGGCGTCGGACATCTGGGGTTGCTCACCGAGCCAGAGGTCATGGGGCTCGTTGCCGAAGCTCTCACCCCCAAGCCCCTAAGCCCCTAAGCCCCCACGATTATCAATCCTCATTCGAGGACGAAGATGTTCTTCTTGGCGCAGATGTCCTTGAGCTCCTGAGGCCAGACGGTGACACTCACCTCGCCCAGGTGTGCCTTCTTGAGCAAGAGCATGTAGGTGCGGGACTGACCGATTCCGCCTCCGATGGACAGAGGAATCTCGTCCTTGAGAATCGCCTGGTGATAAGGAAACTCCATGTAGTGGAGCAGGTCGCTCATCTCCAGCTGCGTCTTCAAGGTCTCGGCATCGACCCGAATGCCCATGGAAGTCAGTTCGTGCCGGCGGCGGGTCACGGGATTCCAAACCAGAATGTCGCCGTTGAGACCATGCATGGGGACACCCTTCTTCGAGGTCGTCTCGGTCACCCAGTCGTCATAGTCCGCAGCCCGCATTTCATGCGGGTATCCATCCGCCAGCGGCCAGCCGATGCCGTAGATGAAGACCGCAGGATAGTCCTGCAGTATCCGCGTCTCACGCGCCTTGCGAGGCAGGTCGGGGTACATCTCGAGAATCTCTTCGGCGTGGAGGAAGGTGAGCTCGTCGGGCAGGCTCGGATACTTGTCATCCACGAGCTGCGGAAAGAGATCCTGGGCGTGAAGCTCCGCGCCTTTGAGGACCTTCCAGATCTTCGCCACGACCTCGGTGAGAAAGTCCAGATTGCGCTGGTCCCTCGAGATGACACGCTCCCAATCCCACTGATCGACGTAGGCGCTGTGGTCATGATCCAGAAAGTAGTCCTTGCGCACGGCGTGCATGTCGGTGTTGATGCCCTCACCGACCTGGCAGCCGAACTGCTTCAGGGCCACCCGCTTCCATTTCGTTGCCGCTTGTACGACTTGAGCCGTGATCGGCTTCTCCAGTCCCAGACCGCACGGAAACTCCACCGGGGTCCTCGAGCCGTCCCGGTCGAGCATGTCGTTGACGCCGCTCTCGATATCGACGATGAGCGGTACCTGCACCATCGTCAGGTTGAGCTCTTTGCACAGGTTGTCTTCGATGTACCGCTTGACGGCGTAGACCGCCTCCATGGTCTCCATGGGGGTGAGCAACGACTCGTAGTCATTCGGGAGAATCTTCTCCACTTCTTCATAGGTGCTGATTCCAGGGCCAGCCAGATCGGCTTTCTTGTCCATGACGCTCATTCTCGATCCTCCTACGGTGGTCTTCGAGGATGGATAGTTGCGGATCACTGACGGCGAGGCCAAGATGACAGACCAACCCAGGCCCCGAACTTCGGTCCGAGTCCGAAGGGGGATCCGACACCCCTTCACCATGGTTTGTAGCAGGAGCGCTCGAGTGCCCCAACACCCTTGCAGGCGGGCATCACTCCTGCCCAGGAGGGTGGGTCGAATCAACAGACCGTGATACCACGAGCAGCGGCACTGACTTCCGCCTGACACCGTCTCCTGAATCGCGATACGCTTGGGGCAATCAGTCCCTGCCAGGAGCAAGGAAGACCGGCCTCGTCGAGGCACGGACGAATCGGTCGGACCCAGTCCGACGGCGTTGCGCCAGCGGGGCGAAGGAGGAGATCGACCCATGCAGAATCGAAGAATCCCAACCGGGTTTTCGCTTCCCGAGAGCAACTCGCTCGGTATTTCGGCGCGACCACTCTTGGTGGCAACCGCAGCTCTCGTGCTCCTGCTCGTAGGCCAACTCGCGCTCCTGGCGGCCGATGACTCGCAGCGGGTGGCGCCACTACTGGAAGGAATGGGTGAGCACCATCACCCGATCACCACCGACAACCCGATGGTCCAGCGGTTCTTCGACCAGGGCTTGGTGCTGGCCTATGGCTTCAACCACGCTGAAGCGGCGCGCTCGTTCCGCGAAGCCATTCGGCTGGATCCCGATTGCGCCTCCTGCTACTGGGGTCTCTCCTACGTGCTGGGACCCAACATCAACTCGATGATGGATGCCAGTGACCTACCGGAGGCCTGGAACGCCCTGCAAAAGGCTCTCGAGCACAAGGATCGGGCCAGCCCGAAGGAGCAGGCTTTCATCGAGGCGCTCAGCAAGCGCTACACGGCCGACGCTCCCGAGGACCGTTCTCATCTCGATTGGGCCTACGCCGAGGCCATGGGTGATGTCGCCCGACGATTCCCTGCAGATACCGATGCCGCTACCCTGCACGCGGAAGCCCTCATGGACACCACCCCGTGGGATTACTGGCTGGAGAACGGCGATCCCAAGCCGGAGACTGTCGAGATCCTGGCCACCCTGGATGCCGTCCTCGAAGAGGTTCCCAACCATCCCGGCGCGAATCACTTTCTGATCCACGCTGTCGAAGTCTGGTACCCCGAGCGGGGAATCGAAGCCGCCGACCGCCTGGGAGCGGTGGTTCCCGGTGCCGGTCACCTGGTTCATATGCCCTCGCACATCTACCTGCGTGTCGGTCGCTATCACGACGCCTCCGAGGCCAATCTGGCGGCCATCGAAGCCGACGACGAGTACGTCACCGCTTGCCGGAGGCAGGGGATGTACCCCGTCATGTACATGCCCCACAACCATCACTTCCTGTGGGCGGCCGCCTCCCTGGAGGGACGCAGCCAACTGGCCATCGAAACAGCGCGCGAAATGGCCTCGCGCCAGGATGCCGACAAGATGCGCCAACCTGGGTACTCGACAGTGCAGCACTACTGGATCACGCCGCTGTATGCCATGGTTCGCTTCGGCCGGTGGCAGGAGATCCTGCAAGTTTCATCACCCGACCCGGATCTCATTTACCCGATTGGAGTCTGGCACTACGCCCGGGCAATGGCACTGATTCGCACCCAAGACCTCGACGCCGCAGCTCGGGAACTGGCAAGCCTCACCAAGGTCTTGGCGGACCCTTCGTTGGCCTCGATCACCGTGTGGGACCTGAACGATGCGGCCAGCTTGCTGGCCATTGCCAAGGAGGTGGTGGTGGGAGAGTTGGCGACAGCGAGGGGAGACCTCGAGATTGGAATCAGACACTTGGAAGCAGGCGTCGAGCTCGAGAGCAAGCTGAACTATGACGAGCCGCCGACATGGCACGCCCCTGTGAGGCTCAACCTGGGTGCAGTGCTGCTCCAGGCCAACCGGCCAGCCGAGGCCGAGCGCGTCTATCGTGAGGATCTGGAGATCTACCCTGACAATGGCTGGGCCCTGATCGGTCTGCAGCAGAGCCTCGAAGCACAAGGCAAGAATCTGCAAGCCAAAGAAGTAGCGCAGCTCTATGCCAAAGCCTGGCAGCATGCCGATCTGAAGCTCACCTCGTCACGCCTCTAGGGGCCCCTAGGGCCTAGGGGGGAACAACGGCTCAAGGCCGCTATGGCAAGCGGGACGACGGATGTCCAGGGTCCGGCGTTACCACGCAGTCATCTGTTCATGACCCAGGACCCGAGCCCTCAAAGGCCAGCTGGAGGCACGACAGCTGGCTCAACCCTCAAGCCCTCAAAGATCGGTCGCGAGATAGGACGCGACCGCCTCAACCCTCAGGGTGGGAGAGGGGATATCCTTGGACCATGGCACGTGATCTGGTCTTGATTGGTGGCGGGCACTCGCACGTCCAGGTGCTGGAGAGCCTGGCTGACGAGCCGATCCCGGGTTTCCAAGTCACTGTGGTGGTGGACTCTCCGATTGCCATCTACTCCGGCATGGTGCCCGGATTCGTGGCTGGCCAATACGAGCTCGCCGATCTCGAGATTGACATCCCAGCACTCGCCGAACGAGCCGGAGCACAGGTCGTCGTGGCCCGCGCTTTGAAGATCGATCCAGAGAATCGACAGATCGTCGTGGCGGATCACCCCCCGATCTCGTTCGATCTCGCTTCGGCCAACATCGGCTCCACGGTAGCCGGTCTGGACCTGCCTGGTGTTCGGGAGTTCGCTCTTCCGACCCGGCCCATAGCCGAGCTGGTTCGACGCGTTGACGAGTTGATCACTGAGCTTCAGGGCGACACGAACCGTTCCACCTTTCGGGTCGTCGTCGTCGGAGGAGGGGCGGGCGGGGTCGAATTGGCTTTCACCCTCCAGGCCAGGCTCTCTGCGGAGAACGACCGGCCGGCGGCGGTTCAACTGGTCCATTCTGGGGGGCGCTTGATGGACGGATACCCAGCGGGATTGGCGCGCCGGATCCACCGTCACGCAGTGGCGCGAGGCATCCAGATCCAGCCCAATCGGAGAGTCGTCGGTGCCGATGCAGGCACGGTTCGATTCGAGACTGGAGATCCGCTTCCCTTCGACGCCCTGGTCTGGGTCGTCGGCGCTGCCAGCCATCCCCTGTTTCGAGACTCCGGTCTCCCTATCGATCCGAGGGGCTTCGCTCGCATCGGCTCGACCCTCCAGGTCGAAGGAGAGAGTTCTCTGTTTGCAGTCGGTGATTGCGCCCATCTGATCGACTTTCCTCAGACTCCGAAAGCGGGCGTCTACGCCGTCCGACAGGGACCCGTTCTAACGGACAACCTGCGAGCCATGGCGGCGGGCAGGACACTGGAGAACTATCGGCCGCAGACCGATTTCCTGACCCTACTCAACCTCGGCGACGGGTCTGCCCTGGGAGCCAAATGGGGTCGGTCTTTCGAGGGCAGGTGGGTGATGCGGCTCAAAGATCGCATCGACCGCGCTTTCATGAAACGATTTCAGGCGAGTCAGCATTGAGCCTGGACCTATCGAGCCAACACGGGAGGGAGCTTCCGCCATGAAGACACTCTTGAAGATCCTCGGAATCATCGTTCTCATCGTCATCCTCGGCATCGCGTTCTTGCTATGGCGATTCGACCCCGAGACTCTCGGGGCAGCTGTGATCCACCGTCTCAACCAGAACGAAGGCGTCGATATCACCGCCGAGAGCTTTGCTCTATCTCCCTTCAAGGGGCTCGAGTTGCAGTCAGCCCGAGCCACCTTGACCGAGGAGTCAGGGACCGTCAATCTCGAGCTCGATCGCCTCTTGTTGGAGCACGAGATACTGCCGCTGCTGCAGGGTCGTTTCGAGGTGCATCAGATCGTTCTGGAGTCGCCGCAGATCGAGTTGGTCACTGCGCCTGCACAGCCCCAAGGCGAGAGCGGGGCGAAGCCCTCGGGAGGTGGAGGAGGGAAAGGCGAAGACGAGGCTACGAGCTCAGGCGCGGTCGACGAAGTCGACAGTGGCGGTCTTGTCGTCGATATCCAGTCTCTTCGCATCGTGGATGGCAGGCTGGCGATGCGAACGGAAGGCTCCGATCAACCCTCGCTGGAGATCATCGATCTCGATGTGGACTTCAACGACATCGTTCTGACTCCTTCGGGAAGCTCACCTCTCGAGCAGATCAAAGCCAGTGGCTCCCTGACAGCAGCCGAGATCCGGACAGAGGGAGTCACTGCCACCGATGCTCGAGGCGGCATCGCTATCGGTGACTCGAAGATCGCCCTGAGCGATCTGGGCCTTGTCACACTCAATGCCCAGCTGAGCCTGCCGAGCTTCGAAGCCGACTTCACCGCTTCTCCATTCACCTACACACTAGAGGTGGCGGGTGGCGTCGACGTCAACAGCATGATGAACGCAACCAGCGACGGCTTCGGCCCGGCCAGTCTTTCCCTTCAGGGTTCCGGTGCAGGACCCGACATGAATGACTTTGTCGCCGACGGCACCCTCCGACTCGAATCCGGGAAGATCCCCTCGAGTCCCTGGCTGGCAATCGTCGAGAAGCTCCTCGGAGCGGCCTTCATCAACGGCGCGGCCTATCAGGGTACCGAGATTGCCCTCGACGTCGCCGATGGTCGCCTCAACATCTCGCCGTTCGAACTGGTTTCGGAGGCGTTCAAGCTGGGATCTGCTGGTTGGGTCGATATGCAGGGACCTATCTCTCTTCGGCTAGATGTCTTTGCTCCCCGCGATTTGATGAGCATCGGCGGTTTCACGGCAGATGTTCTCGACGCGCTAACCGACGAGAACGGATGGCTCACCGTGTCCTTCGACGTCGGTGGCACCCTCGGAGAACCCGATGTCGCCTTGGATACGACGATCTTCGAGGAAGCCGCCAAGTCTGGCTTGAAGAAAGGAATCAAGAAGGGGATCGGCGGACTGATCAAGAAGGACTAGCGGTCCTGGTCGCGAGCGGTAGACGCCCGTGTTGTCGGGGCCCCAGCCCCGCCGGCCGCGTAGATGTGAGCCACCGGGCCGCCCGCAAGGAGGTCCTCGAGACTTGCCAGCACCATTTCCCATGTCAGCACTTCGGCGGGCAGATAGGCCACCAGGGTGGCCCGCTCCGTTTCGGCAGTCACCTTGACACGCTGGCTGCCGGTGATGGGCGCATCACAGGGGCCCTGGGCATCGACCAGAAGGGGCTTGCCCTCCAGGTTGAACGGGCCACGCAGAGAATCGTAACTTTCACCCGGCCGGCCGGCACGCAGAACGAACGGCGGCTCGAAGGTCCCTTCAGCCATCACGCAGCACGGCACCGCCAGCTTGGCTGACAGGCAGTTGTTCAAGTCCACGAGCGGGTGGATCTCCGGCATCTCGGAGCCCTTGAGGAGCCGACGCAGCAAAGCCTCCGAGGAAGGCCTGTAGCGAGTCGGATCGCAGCCGGCGGCTCGAAACAGCCGGCGAAGACCCGCCACCGTGGGGTCAGTAGAGAGCGTTTCCAACGTTCGGTTCTCTCTGACCTTCGCTGTCACTGCCTGACGTAGGCTCGACAGCTGATTCGCCCCCTCGTGAGCCACCTCGAGCTCCGCCATGAACAGTGCCCAGCCGGCGAGCTCGAACTCGATGGGTACGGCAAAGTCTTCCATTCTGACGATCCTACACGCTGCAATGCTCCGGGGTCGCTTGCGGTCCGGGCACCCAAAGGTACAATAGCGTCAGCCTGTCAGCAGAAATTACTCTGCCGCGGGACTTGGCCATGATCGGCAAGACCGTCTCGCATTACCGAATCGTCGAGAAGCTCGGAGGGGGCGGGATGGGCGTGGTGTACAAAGCCGAGGACACCAAGCTCGGTCGATTTGTAGCCCTCAAGTTCCTCCCAGACTCCGTCGCTGAAGATGAACAGGCCGTCGAGCGGTTCATGCTCGAGGCTCGCGCCGCCGCCGCGCTCAGCCATCCTCATATCTGCACGATCCACGAAATCGACGAGTTCGAGGGCGTGCCGTTTATCGCCATGGAGTACCTCGAGGGCCAGAATCTCAAGTTCGCCATCGGCGGCCAACCGATGCCTCTCGAGATCGTCATCGAGATCGGCATCCAGGTCGCGGAGGCACTGGCCGCGGCCCATGCCAAGGGCATCACCCATCGCGACATCAAGCCCTCCAACATCTTCCTCTCCATGGGCGGACAAGCCAAGGTCGTCGACTTCGGGCTGGCCAAGTTGGCGCCGCAAGTCACCCCGGCGAGTGAAGAGGAGACCATCGTCGCCGATGCGCCAACCCAAACGGCCGACCTGACCGGATCGGGCAAGGCCATGGGAACGGTGGCCTACATGTCGCCGGAACAGGCTCTCGGTAAGGAAGTGGATGCCCGCTCGGACCTCTTCTCCTTGGGAGCTGTTCTCTACGAGATGATCACCGGCAAACAGTCCTTTTCCGGTGTCACCCAGGCGGCCGTCTTCGACAAGATCCTGAATCGGGCGCCCGCACCGCCTTCCCATCTGGGTATCGAAACCCCTTGGGAGCTCCAGCAGGTCCTGGACAAGGCGCTGGAGAAGAACGCGGTGCTGCGTTATCAAAGTGCACTCGAGCTCCACACCGACCTACGTCGCCTGCGTCGCGACATGGAATCGGGGCACTCTTCCGCCGTCGTTGCGGCTCCCGAAACGGCGAGGGAAGCCACACTGACCAGCGGTTCCGTCACCGCAGCGGTACCGGCCTATTCAGGCTCGCATCCTGCCATCTCGGGTACTCATCCGGCCGCCATGGGCACTCCATCAGCAGGAGTCCCTGTCGGCGAGCCCGCACCGAGGTCCGGCAGACTCAGGATCCGCTGGATCCTCTCGACCCTCTTGCTCGCAGCCATAGTGGTAATCGCATTTCTGCTGCTGAAGCAACCATCCACCGTCGCCTTGACTGAAAGCGACGTGCTCCTGCTTACCGACTTCACCAACACCACGGGTGACCCCGTCTTCGACGACACTCTCAAGCAGGCCCTGGCCGTAAAGCTCGAGGAGTCGCCTTACCTCAACATACTGCCAGAGCGTCAGGTTCAGGAAGCTCTGCGGTTCATGGGCCGCGAGGCCGAGGACCGCGTCACGCCCGAGATCGCGCACGAGATCTGCGAGCGCCAGGGACTCAAAGCCCTGGTGCGAGGCGAGATCGCTCCATTAGGAAGCAACTACGTTGTCACGCTTACGGCAGACGAGTGTCTCTCCGGCCGAGCACTGGCACGGGAGCAGGTCGAGGCCTCGAGCAAGGAGGAGGTCTTGTCGGCAGTTGGCTCGGCTGCCGTACAGATCCGCCGCAAGCTGGGTGAATCTCTGGCCTCGATCGAGAAGTATGACGCTCCCGTCGAGCAGACCACCACCTCTTCGCTGGAGGCGCTGAAGGCTTTCAGCAGTGGTGAGAAACTGAGGGAAGGCGGACAGGAAGACGAAGCCATTCCGCTTTTCAAGCGGGCCATCGAGCTCGATCCCGATTTCGCCCGCGCCCATGGAGCCTTGGGTACCATCTACGGAAATCTGCGGGAATGGGAAATCTCGCGCGAGTACCTCACCAGAGCCTTCGAGCTGCGCGACCAGGTGAGCGAAAACGAAAAGCTCTACATCACTGCGCACTATCACGACAACGTGACTGGCGACGTCGACAAGCAGATCGAGGCTTACGAGCAGTTCAAGCAGGCCTATCCTCGCGACTGGACCCCGGTCAACAACCTTGCAGTGCAGTACAACGATCTCGGTTGGTACGAGAAAGCCGTCGAAGAGAGTCGGGTTGCCGTCGAGCTCAATCCCAATCATGCCTTCCCCTACTCCAATCTCGGCGAGGCGCTGCGCAACTTGAATCAACTTGACGAGGCCAAACACGTCTACGGAGAGGCCTTGGAGAGGGGCTTCACTTATCACGAGCTCTTCATCGGCCCTTACTTGATTGCTCTGCTGGAGGGAGATGAGGCAACCATGCAGCACATGGCGGACTCCCTCACTGGAAAGCCCGGTGAAGCATGGATGTTGGCCTCCCAGGCCAAGGTCGCCGCCTCCGCGGGGAACCTGGACGAGGCGCGTGACCTGACCAAACGAGCCATAGAGGTTTCGCTGCAATTCGGTTTCACCGAGCAGTCGGCGTTCTTCACCGCCGAGGCTGCAGCCTACGAAGCCGCCTTCGGTAACGGGCAACAGTCCAGAGAGCTCGCCCTGGCAGCGCTCGAGATCACCCGTAGCCGCGACACCATGCCCTACGCGGCTGCCATCTTGGCTCGTGCGGGCGCTGTCGAGCAGGCCGAAGCTCTGCTAGAGGAGCTCTCGGAGCGCTTCCCGGAAGACACCATCATCAACAAGGTCCAGGCACCAATCGCTCGGGCCGCAATTGCACTGCAGCAGCAGGATCCACAAGGCGCCGTAAAAGTGCTGAGCTCGACCATTCCCTACCAGCGGGGTCGACCCTGGGCAATCTACCTCAGAGGCCTGGCCTATCTCACGGCGGACGAGCCGACCAAGGCGATGGCGGAGTTCTTGAAGCTGCAGGATCTCGGCAGCGTTCAACCGGATCTGCCGGTGCACACGCTCACCCACCTCGGGATGGCCCGCGCCAGCGCCGCGATGGGAAACTCCCAAGCGGCTCGGGAGTCCTACGAAGCATTTTTCGAGATCCTGAAGGATGGCGACGAAGGCATCCCGCTCGTGGCCGAAGCCCGAGCCGAGTTGGCCCGCTTGCCCTAACCCACCCACCCGACCAGGGGTTGAGGAGTCCGTTGTACCACCAGCCTGTCTTTGAGGCTGGGGATTTGAGACGCCCGATCGGGCCATGGATCTCCCCCGTCTGCGGCCCCACCCGACCATGCCCCTCCGACGAGGGAGACCCATGGCCCGATCTACCACCTTCGAGACGCAGTAAGAATCGGATTGCTGGCTCGCTCCCTACGCCCTTACGCCCCTAAGCCTTTAGGCCCTCATCGGTGCCAGAGGTTCGTTCGGGTGGTTCGACAGGGGGCGCCGAGTCGAGCGCAGCGCAAGAGCCACGAGAGAGCACAACAGATGAGGCGCGACGACGAGACGAGGTGGCGGCCCCCCCGTTGCAGCCTGAGTAGCCGACGCTGTCCCCCTGCGAGCCACTCGGACGTACCTCTTCGAGAAACGGTTACCTGTTCAGGACCCAGGACCCAAGCCCCAGGACGGGCAGGTGGGTGGGAAGATGTCTATCCGGCTGTAGTGATCTGCCATAGTCTTGGGCTGCCGCACTATGCGGCTCAGGAGGGAACATGAAAACCGAACGTTCGCGTTTGCATCTCAAGAGGATTGTCCTCGGACTCACCCTGATGGGCCTCGGTCTTTTCGGCGGAGGAGTTCTGGCCGACACCGATTCGAACACCGTTTTCGACCCGGCTCTCTACTCGGCCATGAAGTACCGACTGGTGGGCCCCTTTCGGGGCGGTCGCGTCACCACCGTGGCCGGAGTTCCAAGCGAACCCTTCACGTTCTATTTTGGCTCCACCGGCGGTGGCGTCTGGAAGACAACCAGCGCCGGTGAGGCATGGGAGAACATCTCCGATGGCTTCTTCGGTGTCGGCTCCATCGGGGCTGTCGCCGTCGCCCCGTCCGACTCCAATGTCGTCTATGCCGGTACCGGCTCGGCTTGCCCCCGGGGCAACATCTCCAACGGAGATGGCGTCTACCGATCGACCGATGCCGGCAAGACCTGGCAGCGCAGCGGTCTCGAGGAGAGCGGCCAGATCGGCAAGATCGTCGTGCACCCACAGGACCCCGACCTCGTCTATGTCGCGGCCCTCGGTCACATCTTCGGACCCAACACGGACCGCGGTGTCTATCGATCGCACGACGGTGGCCGAACCTGGGACAAGGTGCTGTACGTGTCCGACCAGGCCGGCGCCGTGGACCTGACCATCAATCCCGCCAATCCCAGACAACTGTTCGCTGCCATCTGGCGCGCTGAACGCAAGCCGTGGACCATGATTGACGGCAGCGAGGAGAGTGGCCTGTATCGCACTACCGATGGTGGCGAGAGTTGGGAGCTCCTCACCGAGGACGGGGCCGACAACGGCTTGCCCAGCGGTGTGCTGGGGCGAATCGGCGTTTCCATCTCAGCCGCTCGGCCAGAACGGGTCTGGGCGCTGGTGACTGCGACCGGAGACCGGGGTGGTCTCTATCGCAGCGACGATGGCGGAGGGGCCTGGCGCCTGACCAGCAGCGACAACCGCCTCACCACTCGCGGCTGGTATTACACCCATGTCCATGCAGATCCCGTCGATCCAGAAACGGTCTGGGTCAACAACGTCCACTTCCTCAAGTCGATCGACGGCGGTCAGAGCTTCGAGCGCCGAGGCGTGCCACACGGCGACAACCACGACCTCTGGGTCAACCCCGACAACTCCAAAATCATGATCCAGGCTAACGACGGTGGCGCGAACGTCACTCTCGATGGCGGCGATACCTGGTCAAGCCAGCACAATCAGCCGACTGCCGAGTTCTATCGGGTCATGGTGGACAACCAGTTCCCTTACCGTCTCTACGGCGCGCAGCAGGACAACAGCACCATCAGCGTCCCATCCTGGGCACCCAACGTTCTGACACCCGAGGAATCGTGGTTCGACGCCGGCGGGGGCGAAAGTGGTCACATCGCGGTTCACCCCGACGATCCAGACATCATCTATGCCGGCACCTACATCGGCATGATCGATCGCTATGACCGGCGGGCGAGCTTTGGTCGCAATGTCGTGATCTACCCACAGATGCAGGATGGAACCGCTCCCAAGGACCTCAAGTACCGATTCCAGTGGAACGCTCCCATTCGCTTCTCACCACACGATCCGGCAGTCATCTACCACACCTCGAACTTCGTTCATCGCTCCCGAGACGGCGGCATGAGTTGGCAGACCATCAGCCCAGATCTGACCCGCAATGAGCCGGAAAAGCAGAATATCCCGGGTGGGCCGGTGCAGCATGACCATACGGGTGTGGAGGTCTTCAATACGATCTTCGCCTTCGAGGAGTCACCCCTCGTGGCCGGGGAGCTCTGGGCCGGAAGCGATGACGGGCTCGTCTACCTATCGCAGGACGACGGCGCCACCTGGAGCGACATCACCCCTCCCGGTACGGAGCCGGATAGCACGGTCAATGTGATCTCGCTATCGCCCCATCAGCCTGGACGGGCCTTCCTGGCGGTCCACCGCTACCGCATGGATGATTTTCGCCCCGGCCTCTGGCGCACCGACGATCATGGCGCCACCTGGCATCGACTCACAGACGGGGTGAATGGAATTCCGGCCGACCATCCGACCCGTGCCATTGTCGAGGACCCGGACAAGAAGGGCCTGCTGTATGCCGGCACAGAGTTCGGGCTGTTCGTCTCCTTCGACGACGGAGCCCACTGGCAGTCGTTGCAGCTCAATCTACCGGTGACACCGATTACCGATCTTCGAGCTCACAACCAGGACCTCATCGTCGCCACGCAGGGCAGGTCCTTTTGGATCCTCGACGACCTGACTCCACTCCACCAGCTGCACGAGAAACTCACCGACTCGGACCTTTACCTATTCCAACCTCGAGACACTTACCGGGTCGCCGGCATGGCTCGATTCGGTGGAACTCGGACCCCTCAGCAACCCGATCGTGGAGCGACGATCTTCTACTGGCTCGCCGAAGAACCTGCAGAGCCAGCCATACTGGAGATCCTGGCACCCGATGGCGAGATCCTCCGCACTTTCCACAGCGAAGACGATGAGAAGAAGGGGGAAGGCGACGACGATCCCGTGCTACCAGCCGCTCAGGGAATGAACCGTTTCGTCTGGGACCTGAAGAGGTCTGGTCCCGAGGTGTTGGACAAGGCTCTGTTCTCACTCGCGTACACCGGTGACTACTATGTTCTGCCCGGCAGCTACAAGATACGCCTGAAGGTCGGCGACACCGAAAGGACACAGCCGATCCGGGTTCTCAAGGACCCTCGATTGACTTGGGTCACGGACGAGGACTTGCAGGCTCAGAGCGCGTTGATCGAGGAGGTTGCGGCGACCTTCGAGGATCTCCACAACACGATCGCCAGACTGCGCTCCGTTCGTGAGCAGATCCAAGCGATGACGGATCGAGCCGAGAAAGCTGGCTACGGAGGGGCATGGAAGGAGCAGGGCGTAGAGATCGCCGAGAGCCTGACCAGCGTCGAAGAACAGTTGATCCAGACGCGGGCCGAAACCAACCAGGATCTGCTCAATTTCCCGCCGCGGCTCGACGACCAATTGGCTTACCTGTACAGCCATGTCTACCAAGCGTATGGACGCCCGACAGAGGGCTCCTATCAGAGACTCGAAGACCTCCAGTTGCAGATCGGTCCCCATCTCGAGGCGATCCAACAGATCCTGGATTCGGACTTAGCGACGTTCGATGACGCATTGCGAGAAACGGGAATCCCGGCGGTGATCGTACTGCCCTGACACCTTTGGATGGACGTAGATCAACATCCAGAGAGGAGAATGCCCATGATTCGTGGTGAGAGCTTTCCTGCGGGCTCCCTGAGCCGTCGCCGTTTCGTTCAGCTGGCCGGCGCTTCTGGACTCGGCATTCTCACTGGCGCCGGCCGGCTCGGCGCGTCAGGCGAGGTCGAGAGCATCGCAGTCGCCGAAGGCACCTGGGGTCGCATCGAAAAGCTCGGTGAAGGCATCTGGGCAGTCGCCTCCACCCCGCTTGCCCACGACGACTGGACCACTCTGTGCAACGGAGGAATCGTCGCTGGCGAGAATCGGGTCCTCGTCATCGAGAGCTTCGCCGGTCCCGAAGGGGCTCGACTCGTAGCAGAGCAGGCTCGACAGCTCTGTGGCCGCTGGCCTACGGACGTGATCGTGACCCACTATCACGGTGACCATGCCAATGGGTTCGAGGGCTTCGCCGATGGCGACAACAGGCCCGCGCTCTGGATGACAGCAGAGACCCAGAAATGGATCCGGAACGAGGACGCGAAGCGCGATCCAGCACCCGCCCCACTGCGCCGCGAGCTGCTCGAAGCCGCCATGCTGCTCGACCCCGAAGAGGTCATCCATTGGCAGCTGGGCGGCCTCGACCTGATGATTCACCCTAGGAGGGGACACACTGCCAGTGACGTGACTGTGGAGCTCGATGAGCCGGGCGTCGTCTTCTGCGGCGACCTCGTTTGGAACCAGATGTTCCCGAACTTCAGAGATACCCTTCCATCGGCCCTGTCGGCAAGCGTCCGCTCCCTGCAACGCGACAGTGCGACGGACTACGTTCCTGGACACGGCCCCCTCGCCTCGGCGGCCGATGTAGCCCTGTTCATCGACCTCATCGACTCGGTGGAGATGGCCTCCCGTACGGCCATCGAGAAGGGAAATTCAGCGGCTCAGGCGGCGGCTGGGTTCAGCCTCCCGCAGCCGCTCCGAGACTGGCATCTCTTCCGAGAGAGCTACTTCGAGGTCGCTATCGGCGCCTGGTACAAAGAGCTGGGAATCGACCCAATGGGCTGAGCTTTTCGGCGGTCGTCAGAATCGAAGCGCCGAACCGGCTCTGGGCTTTTCAGGGCTTCTTCTTTTAGAGGCCATCAAATGCTGTCTGCCATTGTGAGCAGGAGGCTCCATCCAACGAGTTTTTTCTTCATCCTGTGCGACCCTCAGTGAACATCGTATGCACTGCCGCCGATGAACTCCCGCAATAGGGAAGTGGGTGGTACCAACGAGTCATCAGCGACATCATCGATGGAATCCAGAAGGTCGTAGATCCGGCGAGCCCGAATGTAGCCGTCGAGGCGCTTCGCTTCCTCTCGCCACTTGTCGAGAAAGTCGGGAAGGTACCGAAAGAGATGCAGCTTCAAGAACGGCAGCTCGTAGGCAAGAGCCGTATTGACCTGGAAGTCGGCCATGGCCTGATTCGGGATGATGTGCTTCAACTCGCTTCGACGCACGTAGTGCCAATGTAGGATCGTCTTCTCCGGCGAGTAGGCACGATACTGATGGTCCCTGACCATTCGACGTAGCAGCCGAATATCGGTCCAGCGCGCATAACGCCCGCCGGCCGTCTTCAATTGGCTAATGGTCTCCAGATAGAGCCGAAATTTATGGCGCTCGGGAACGCTCGCGGTGAGACCGCCGTAGAGACCATGCAGAGTATCTAGCAAAATCAGACTTCCAGGCTCCGGTTCGAAACGACTCGTCTCGGCGAGTCTCTTGCCGGCCCGAAAATCATAGATCGGCATATCGATACCACGCCCCTCATCCAGACTCGCCAGATGCTTGTTGACAAGGTCCAGGTCCATCGCTTCCGGTGTCTCGAAATCGTAGTCTCCGAACTCGTCTTGCGGGTGGAGCTCCAGATCGAAGAAGTAGTTATCCAGAGACAGCGGAATCACGTGCAATCCTTCGGCCTCGAGCAGCGCGCCAAGCTTGTGGGTGGTGGTGGTCTTACCCGAAGAGCTGGGCCCGGCTACGATGATGAAGCGCAGCTCGTCCCGCCTCTCCAGAATCGCGTTGGCCGCTCCTTCCAGCATCGATTCGTAGCGGCGGTCGGCGTCGGCGATGAGCCCTGACAGCCGACCGTCTGTGATCAGGGAGTTGAACTTCTCCACGGTGTTGCACTCGTGCTCGACCGCCCAGTCCAGGGCCTGCCACATGGTTCGATAGGGGATGTACTCGACCCGCCTGGCACGCAGCTTGGAGCGCATCTTGGCGCGCTCGTGCCGGTACAGGATGAAGGCCTTCGCAGTCCTGGCGTGACCCGCCTTGATCAGCACCCGTTCCACGACATCCTGCACCTCTTCGACAGTCGGTGGAGAGTCGTCGGAATAGGTAGCCGAGAGAGCTGCAATGACCGCCTCACTCAGCTCCTCAGTCAGGGCACGGTCGTGCCCTCCGACGGCTGCGGCGGCTTTGTAGATCGCGACGGTGATCTTCTCGCGATCGAAAGAAGCGACCTCTCCGTTGCGTTTCACTACCGATGAAAGGGAAGTGGTCATGGAATCCACACCCGAGGATAGAGTCACCAAAAGGATGCGTCAATCCAGCTACCCGTTCGGGTAGCCGAGCCCACCTTTCTGTACGTGGCAGACCATGGCTCCGACATCCACAATCAGACCTCGAAGCAATGCGTGCGGTCCGGTACACAGTTCATCTCGGCCACGACCTGTCAGGAGAGAGAAATGTCGACAACAAGGCTGCTCCTCGTATGCACCCTCATCTACACCATCGCGGCTGCGGGTCTCCATGCGGGCGCCGCTGGCGATGCTGCCCTGGGCACGCATCCCTACAGCAGCTTCGACACAGACGAAGACTGCGCCGAGTGCCACGACCACTTCTACCAACAGCACAAGCAGTCCATGATGTCCCAGTCCTACACCCATGCCTGGGACGAGATCGAATACTTCGAGCTTGCCCTACCCCATTCCCTCATCGAGCCAAAGGTCGCTGGCATCAAGGCCGGCTGCAATGGGTGCCACGCACCGTTGGCTTTTCTGGCCGGCGACATCCCACCGCAGCCACCGGCCGAGGGCACGCGAGCCAACGAAGGAGTCTCATGCGATCTGTGCCACTCGATCGTCGGCTTCGAGGGAGAGGTGCCATTCAATTTCAACTTCCAAGTCGAGCCCGGCGATGTGCAGCAAGGCGTTCGCACTGGCACTGAGAGCATGTATCACGAGATCCAGGCGAACCCCTTCCTGATGACCGCCGAGTTCTGCGGCACCTGCCACAACGAAAAGGATCCGTGGGGACTCTGGGTCAAGGCTACCCACCTCGAATGGAAGGAGAGTCCACAGGCAAAAGGTGGCATCGTTTGCCAGGACTGTCACATGCCACCGGCGTCTGGCAACAGTGCTCCAGATGGTGGTGGCCTCGATCATCCCGACGTCCGACAGCACCTGTTCCACGGCGCTCATGACGACGGCAAGCTCGCGGGCTCGGTAGAAGTGAGAATCCACCCATCGATTCGGAAAGTCCCGACAGGAGGATCTGTCACCCTCCAGGCCACCGTCGTCAACGCCAAGGCGGCTCACATGATCCCAACAGGATCGGCCGAAGAGAGAGTCGTTTGGATCCAGGTCGACGCGGAAGATGCGAAGGGAAATCGCTACTCGCTGCCAGTCGATCTCAAGGGGTTCGAAGGCGAGGAAATGACCATCGCCTCCCCAGACACCCTGGCCTATCAGGACATCGGAGAGATTCGCGGCATCGACGGCTTCGGCGGACTGCTCCGTGATGGTGATGTACCGACCGGTGCGCGCATCTTTCGCTTGCCATACCTCGACCCCCAGGGTCGTATGACGATTGCCCAATGGAATACAGCCGCTTTCGGCACTGACTACAGGCTGGCCCCGCTGAAGGCCCGCAACGAAACCTACAGTTGGACGCTACCGGAAGGTCTGAAGGCAGGACCAGTGACGGTCACCGCCACGGTCTGGTATTCGAGGCTCGTGTCCTCGGTCGCCAGGTATCTCGAAGTACCGGAAGAGGAGACCACACCGATCCAGATAGCCCGGCACCAGACCACATTCACGGTCGTCGAACCCTGACCGCCACTACTCCAGCGGCGGTATTCGTAGCACCTGGCCCGGGTAGATCTTGTCGGGATCCGACAACATGGGCTTGTTGGCCTCGAAGATCACGGGGTACTTCATCGCGTTCCCATAGTACTTCTGCGCGATCGCCGACAGCGTTTCACCTGACGCCACCGAATGGAACTGGGCCTCGGGTGCGGCGGCCTCTACCTCAATCTGGTCGTCGACCCTGGCGATCCCAGCGGTGTTTCCCAGAGCGAGGACGATCCTCTCCTTGGTGGCTTGGTCCGCCACCTGCCCGGAGACCGTGGCCAGGTCGTCATCGACCCGGATTCCGAGATCTTCGATCTCCAAACCCAAAGTCTCGATACTCTGGGCCAGGCCCATGGCCCGTCGCCGCTCATTGATCTTCTGAATCTCTTCCGGGCTATAAGTCGTGGTCTGAGACTGAGGCTCCGCGGCCTCGTCCCCACCCATGATCTTGCTGCCGGCTTCCTTGATGAAATCGAATAGGCCCATATCTTGACGCTCCTCGCTGGTGCAGTTCCAAGTGACTCGAGTGGGTTCAGAGCTTGGCTAGTGTTCTGTTTCAGTTTTTCAGGACAAAGGTGACCTTCATGTTGACTCGATAGCTGACGATCTTGCCATCCTTCACATCGACCTTCATCTCGTTGACCCAAGCCCCTTTGACCTCGTCGAGAGTCTTGTTCGCCCGTTCGATTCCTTTGGCGATGGCGTTGTCGAAACTGGTCTTGGAAGTGGCCGAGATCTCTGTAACCTTCGCTACTGGCATCTGCAGTCTCCTTTCTTGAAAGGCGGCGAGCCCGGCACGAGGGCCCAGCGGCCCAACTGTGATTCAGGCACGGCTTTCTAACATACCACTCCGTACCGCTTTTCCTTGGAGCGATCGACGCGGTACGATTCACGAGACACACTCCGACGAGAGGACCTTCGCCGTTGCCTTCAATTACATTTCCGACCGCCTCGATCTTGTCTTGCGCCATCATGCTGGCCTCGGCGGCTCATGCCTCTATGCCCTCCGAGTTCAAATGCAATGGCAACGAGCCCTTCTGGGGCTTGGCGATCGATAGCGAGAACGCCGGATGGGCGACTCCTGAAGAACCCGCCGGCCAAACCCTCGAAGGCACCTTCCAGCGGCTGGACTACGCCGGACTCTTCGCCTGGCGTGGCAAATTCGGTGAAGGAGACCTGGTGGCCTTCGTTACCCACCGGCCCTGCTCGGACACGATGGTCGATCGCGATTACCCCTACAGTGTCAGTCTCTCGCTGCCCGATGGAAGCGTTCTTCTGGGCTGTTGCGACTCGACCTCGGATCCAAGTACCGAGAGTTGGTCGGAGTCGCAGGTAGACAGCACTGACGAGCCGCTGATCGAGGAGGACCAGGCGCTGATCGAAGAGATCGACGCCGACCTCGCCGGTCTGCCGATCGCCGTTCTCGACGAGAAGCCCCCTGGCGATTGGTCGAAACGACTCTTCGATCTCCTTCCAGCCATCGAAAGCTGCCTGGCGCAGACTCCGGGCACCGCGGCCAAAGCCGTCAAGGCGTGGTCGATCGATGACCAGAGAGTTGGGGTCCGAACCGTAAATTCTCAGGCCGCAGGCTTCGAATGCGTGGCGACTCGTCAAGGATCTGTCGTCCGGGCCCTGACCCCTCTCAAGGGGCCTGCGATTGGCCTTCACGATGGCTGGAGCCCGATCTTCACACCTCGCAGCCGGCGACCTCCTGCCGGCGAGTGCTACCAGCACGAGCGGATTGTTGGAGCCAGTGGCGAGCTGATTGGCTGGCTCTCCTACGACACCTGTTGACGGTACCGTCTCACCCAGCCAAGCTGTCTAGAGAAAACCGGGTACCAAAAAAGGCAATATAGAGAGTTCTCGATAAGGTTGACCGATCAACCCTGGCTTCCTACACTCTCTATTGAGTCAGAACTCCATTCGGAGTTGGGACAAAGGTTATGAAGAATCCGACCCGACGCGCAGAATTCGAAGAACGCATCGTCGAAGGCGAGATGGTGGTCATGGACAAAGAGTCCGAACAGATCCATCAATTGAACCAGACAGCGAGCTTCATCTGGCAACTGTGTGACGGCGAACACAACCGGCAGCAGATCGCCGAGGAGTTGGCGACGACCTTCCAGGTCGATGCCGAAACTGCTGGGCAAGATGTAGCCGATACGCTCGAGAAGCTCGAGGAGATTGGACTTCTGTTATCCTAGTGATGTAGGCTCTGCTACCTTTTTAGAAAAGGTAGCAACAGTACGAGGGAGTACTGTTAAGGAAGAAAGGAGAGCGGTTATGGCAGAAAAGAAGAGAACACGCAGAGAGGTACTGAAGGCGGCTGCCTACGCGACGCCCGTAATTCTGACGCTTGCGGCCAAGCCTGGTAAGGCCAATGCGTCCTCGGGTGCACCGACCAGGACGGACAAGCCGTCACCGACTCGCTAGATCACGATCTCGCCTCGCGGGCTGATCAACGGCCCAGGTTTGGCTCGGATTAGCGATGCCTGCGAAGGCAGGTTTGTACATGAACCGGCGCGCTCGGCGCGCCGGTTTTTCTTTGTCCGAGTCGCTTCATTCCCTAGACCAGATCCCTGATTCGATCATTGAGTTTAAGGGCGAAGGATCTTGAGCGTCACACCACCCTCCCTGGTCATTCGCATCCTGGATCGAGTCATCGAGACTCGTGGCGACTGCGAAGATGGCATCTCTGTGCTCAGGGCAAGCTACGGGCACCTCGAGGTTCCCGACGCTACACCCGACCTGTCCTACTCCATCGATGACTCGACCTCTTCAGGGCTTCGCATCCAACGAAATACAGATGTGATCTGCGTCCAGAGATCGGCAGATCTGCTGATGCACTTCGATGACGATCTCGTCGTGCAGCTGCAACTCCTGAGACCGGACCTCTACTTCCAGCATGCCGCGGTCGTGACTCTCGACGAACGATCGTTCCTCTTCCCCGCCCCTCGAGGACACGGCAAGTCGACGCTGTCCTGGGCACTTCTACAGCACGGTCTTCGCTACTCGAGCGATGAGCTGGGGCCGATCAATCCGACAGACTTGACCGTGGCCCCCTTCAGTCGAGCGATCTGTCTCAAATCGAATCCGCCGATTCCCTACGCGGCTCCTGCCGATCTCCTCCAGGGTCAGGATCCCCTGCACGTACCGGTCCGTTGCCTGGCGCAACCGCCTGTGGACACACCCGTACCTTTGGCGGGTGTGTTCTTCCCCCGCTTCGATCCCAACGCTGAACAGCCAAGGGTCCAGGAGATCGGAACCGCGAAAGCCGCCGTCAGGCTCTACTCCAACGCCCTCAATCCACTGGCCCACCCAGGCAGCGGCTTGGATGTCGCAGTCGATATCGCCACCAGAGTCCCCTGTTTCGAATTGACCTCTAGCCGACTCGGCGCGACATGCGAGCTGGTCCTCGAGACAATGAGGGTAGCCACCTAGCACCCGACCTGAAGAATCAGAGCTGGATCTGATTCATCCAGAAGTCGGCTCGCAGCTCCCGAATCATCGAGCCCGGCCTTCGACAAGTCGCCAGAGCCGTGCGGAAAGTATCCCGCAAGTGCCTCCGGAGCAATTGCCCTTCCGCCCTGTCGTCCCCCGGGCCATACTTGTTCTGTAGATAGGAAGTCGGCGGTAATAGCCTGTGAATGGCGGCTTTGCTCATGTTCCACCAATGATTGTCGTGCGGGTCCACGAGCTCGTGGAAAAACCACATTCCAGGGTTGAGAACTTTGTAACGCAGGAAGTGGCCGAATACGTCGTCGTCGAACTTCCTCGGCCTGAAGTTGTCCAGAAACTCAGCTGGCACCGGCGCCTCCAGCAACTCTCGTGCCGCTCGCAGTGCAACGTAGAGAGGAGCCTGCAGAGCCCCGCCTGCGTTCTCCTGGATCAACCTCTCCCAATCGATGTCGGGCTCGCAATGACGGACCGACTCCGACAGATCCATCAACTGCCGCAAGGCACCGTACCCTCGAGCTCTCCTTCGACGGTCGAGAAAGAAGGCGCAGCAGAGGTGGGTCACCAGATCCTCGCCGGCCAGCACTCTCACCGTTCGCCCCTTGATTTCACCAACTGCGCTGCGCTCCCAGAATCGCTCGACAGGAAAATAGAGAGGAGTCCGTCGTCGGACGACATGACGATGCAGCTCGAGCTCGACGGACCCATCGGGGCTCAGCACTCTGGGACAGTGATGGTGGTCGTCGATCGCGCCACTGGGCAGCGGCTCCTCGCCCGCCTTGGATCGATACCCCAGCTGGGAGAGAGTCTGCATCGCACGGGGCAGATCCTCTTCTCGCGCCAGGAGATCCAGGTCACCCACTGGCCGGAGGCTCACGTCCGGGTAGATCTTGTTCATCAGGTAGGCGCCCTTCAGAGGGATGATCTCCAACCCCGCCGACTCCATCCCTTCGAGCACCCGCAGCAACTCGGGCTGAAGGAAGAAGAAGAACCGCACCCGCTGCTCCAGCTTGATGGTCCGTAGCCTCGAGAGGACTGCCTCCGGAACCACCTCGATCTGGCCAGCAGCCTCCAGGTGACGCACCACAAGGGCTGCAGTCTCATTCCACTCGGCCCTTTCCAGCAAGCGCCGCCAATCCAACCCATTGTGGACGAGCTGCGTCAAATCTCCGACATCTTGCACCCCGAGCTCGATCCTTGCGGTTCGCAGAAGCACCCGCATTTCCGGTTCGAGGACGATGTCCGAGGTTCCATCCATGGCAGTTCCCGACCCTAAAGGGTTCTACCCCTTGGAATCAACCCAGGTTGTGCCTATATGTATCTCGCTCTATTTGACTTCGGCGGCCCGAGCCTGGAGAATCGCAGGTCTCAGAAGGGTCAGGCGGATTCGCCCAGAAAGGACCTGCAGGAGGGTCTCAAAATGGTGGATTTGCCCCCATTTTCCGGGCGTGTCGACCCGACGATGATGACCGCCTCGTGGAGCTATCAAGATGAAATTTCTCAAATCACACAAGACTGTATTGGTCCTGGCACTATTCTCTGTCGCATTGGCTGTCGGGTTGGGTCTCGTCCTTTCGGGCCACGAAACCGATTTCCCGCAGCCAGGTATCGAAAGTTCACATACCACGAGACCAGCCCGTCTTCCTCTCAGAGCCTCCGGTGCTCCTCGTGCTTTCATCGGCTCGGTGGAGGGCGTCCCGGTACAGGCCGACGTTCGTGAACCCGGGGCGCAGTATCGAGTCTCACAGCCCGACTTGCTGAGCTTCATTCAGGTCATTGATTCCCCGGGGCGCAGCGAGCCACGCACGGCACCGACCGAGCGCTCGGAGGCTTCAGTCGAGTCAAGCAGCGAAGGGTCGCGAGCCCCGCTGCCCAATGCTCCAACCCTATTCACTTCCTTCGAGGGTCCCGATTTCGACGACAACCCGATCGTCAATGGCGAGGGCCGGATTCCGCCGGATCCGATCGGCGCCGTCGGCCAGAATCATGTCGTCGACATCATCAACGAGATCATCGAGATCCGGCAGAAGGATGGGACTCTCGATTCTCAAGGCGATCTGGACGGCTTCTTGACCAACCTCGGCCTCACCCCCCTCGCCTTCACCTACGACCCGAAGGTGACGTACGACCCGTATGAAGATCGTTTCGTGGTGGTCATTCTCAGCGTCTCGGATCAGATTCTCGATGGGACTCCCACCGACGAGTCGAGCCTCTTTGTCGCAGTCTCTGACGATGGGAATCCAAATGGGACCTGGTGCAGTGCGGAGATCGAGGCCAAGACCGATGTCGGTGGCGGCGTATTCACGTGGGCCGACTACCCCGGCCTGGTGGTCGACGAAGAAGCTGTCTACCTCACCGCAAGCTTGTTCGAGTTCGCCTCCGAAGACCCTGCCCTGCCCTTCGGTGGGATTCGCCTCTGGACGATCGACAAGGGTACGACCGGTGGCTTCTACGACTGCGACACAGCCGACGTCAATCTCTTTGAGCCCTACAGCACTACCGGCGTGGCCCTGGATCTGCAGGCTGCACTTCAGCCAGCGGCAGTCTTCGGCACCCCGGCTGCGGGATTCGGAACTTATCTCGTCGGATACTCGGGCACGACATTCGACACGGGCGGCGACGGAACCAAAGCCGAGCTGCTGCAAGTGATTCGAGTTGACAACCCCCTGGGCGCCGCCACGTTCACACATGATTTCGTGAACCTCGGAGACATCGAGGACCTGTCGAGCGCTCCACAGCTGCCCAACGCCCGTCAGAAGGGCACGACGGTCAGGGTCGAAACCAACGACCGTTCCACGCTCTCAGCAGTTTGGCGCGACAATTCCTTGTTTACCGCTCAGACGATCAACCCGACCGGTACCGCTTTTCCAGGCAACGACGGTGAGGCCACCGCCTACTGGAACGAGATCGACACCAGCAACATGGCAAATCTGACCACCGCGGATCAGGGCGTGGTCGATGGCGAGGACATATCAGCAGGTACACATACTTTCTTCCCGTCGATCACCTTCGATGGCGCCTCGGTCGCCGTGGGCTTCGCGGCATCCAGCCCGACCATCAACCCAGGTGCCTACTTCACCTTCCGCGGTGTTTCCGATGCCGCGGGGACCACCCGGGGCTCCGGGACACTCCATGAAGGCGAGGCCTTCTACGTTCGAACTCGGCTAGGCGACGGCAATGCCAATCGCTGGGGCGACTGGTCTGGAATCGCAATCGACCCGGCAGCGAGCGGTTGCTTCTGGGTGTTCAATCAGTACGCCATGACGCAGGGCAGCCCCACAAACACAGGCGACGGCGGCGCGGTCGAGAGAGGGCGCTGGGCCACCCATTGGGGGCAGTTCTGTACAGGTTTGCCGTTCGCCGACGGATTCGAGAGCGGCGACACCTCCGCATGGAGCGCAACGGTGCAGTAATTGCCGCACGCACAGCACAAAAACCACAAGGGCTCCGGTTCTGCCGGAGCCCTTTTCTTATGACGGAGTGCCGCGAGCGGAGCCCTGAGTTGCAGGCGCAGCCAGTGAGCTACTCTTCCAGATTGAGCTCAACAGGACTCGTGAACTCGAAACGCCCCTCTTTATCGACCTTCAACTTCTTGGTACCCCATGAACCCTGGGTATACAGGACCGCTCGTATCCCGTAATCCAGTGCTTCCTGTTCGAGAATCTCCTTGAGCTGCAGGAGAGCAACTGCATTGTTGACGTGAAACTTCACGTTCAGTATCGCTGTGTCCAAGCGGTCGATCGTCACGGCCTCCGAAGATAAGCCCTGCCCGATCTTGTAGCCCTCCAATCGGAGCTTGAACGAGGCACCCTCCAGGGTCATGGGCTCGGGATTCGGGTTGGAGATCCGTAGCTTCACCTGCACCGTAGTTTCGAACATGGTCACCTCGGTGAGCTCGACCCCCGCCAACGTTACCGCCGGCGGCTCGAGAGAGCCCATCGAAGTGCAACCCGTCACTGTGAGAGCGACTATCACCAGTACGGCAATACCAGCCTGCGCGTGCCAGGCTCTGCTCGTGTCGAGCCTCGATCTGTGCTCACGTCTGCGTGTTCTATCCATGATTCCCCTTTCCGTTCCTGGATTCTAGCCCCCTTGGCCTCTCTCCCCCACCCTTCTTGCGCCCTGAGTCCTGAAAAGACAATTCGCTTCGGGTAGAGGCCCATCCGAGTGGTTCGCAAGGGGACGATGGAGGCTACTCAAACTGCAACGGGGGGCCTCCATCTCGTCTCGTCATCGCGCCCCATCTCTTGTGCTCTCTCGTGGCTCTTGCGCTGCGCTCGACTCGGCGCCCCCTGTCGAACCACCCGAACGAACCTCGGGCACCATTGAAGGCAGAAGGGGCGTAGGGGGCTAGACAGAAATTTGATTCTTACTATTTCTCGAAGGAGGCAGATCGGGCCATGGGTCTCCCTCGTCGGAGGGGCATGGTCGGGTGAGGCCGCAGACGAGGGAGATCCCTGGTTCGATCGGACGCCTCGACCCCCAAGCCTCGAAGGTCGGCCGGAGGAGTGACGGGCTCATGATCCCCCAAGCCCTCAATATCCACTGGAAGGAAGGCCCAGCTGCCTCAACCCCTCACAGTGCTAGGCTCACGAGCCATGAAACCGACGGCTGCAGTTCTATTGTTCATAGTCCTGGGTGCAGGTTCAGCAATTGTGATCGCCAGCGAGCCGGTAGTGGATCGGCAGATGGTCATTACTTTCGACGATCTCCCCGCACAGCGCGCACATGGCCTTCCAGAGGCGAGGATCTCCGCAATCAACCAGTACCTCGTGAGATTGATGAGCGACCAGGGGATACCGGCCATCGGTTTTGTCAACGAGAACAAGCTCCATGTCGACGAGACGGTGGATGCAGCACGGGTTCGATTGCTGGAGCTTTGGCTGGACGCAGGCCTGGAGTTGGGAAATCACACCTTCTCTCATCCAGACCTGCACCGGGTAGTCCTCGATGAGTTCAAGCAGGACCTGGTTCGCGGTGAGCAGATATCGGGTGAGCTCCTAGCAGCGCGAGGCAGCGCGTTACGATATTTTCGTCATCCGTTCCTCCACACAGGGCTAGACCTCGAAACGAAGTTGGCTGTCGAAGACTTCCTCGCTCAACGAGGCTACCGGGTGGCACCGATCACTATCGACAACTCAGAGTGGATCTTCGCCCGCGCCTATGACGAGGCACTCGACCGCCGGGATCAAGAGCTCCAGACCCGCCTGGCTCGGGAGTACATCGACTACATGATGCGGCTGGTCAGGTACTACGAGGGCCAAAGCAAGGAGCTGTTCGATCGCGAGATTCCACAGGTCTTGCTGCTGCACGCCAACGCTCTCAACGCCCATCATCTCGGTGAGCTCGTGGTGTCGCTGCGACAACGTGGCTATCGATTCATCGATCTGGACGAGGCTCTCAAGGACCCCGCGTACTCCTCTGAGGACACCTATACCGGACCTGGCGGCCTTACCTGGTTGCATCGCTGGGCGATCACCCGCGATGTCGACCGCTCCCTGTTTCAAGGTGAACCGACCACAGCATCGTGGGTGCAAGGGGTGGCAGGCATTCAGGAGTAGCGGAGTGCCCACTCGATCTCCCAAGCCACAGAGTCGAGCGATGGATAGTCCTGATCTGGATACCGGGGCCAAGCCACCATTTCGAGTCTTGGAGCTCTACTGTGGAATCGGGGGTTGCTGCGCTGCCCTGCCCCGCGGTACCGAAGTCGTTGCAGCCATGGACATCAACGATGCGGGCCTCGAAGTCTATCGGTCGAACTTCCCGGACACGACAGTGGCGGTCAATCTCGAGTTCGTATCAGCCGACGACCTTCAACGGCGCGATGCCGACTTGTGGTGGCTATCGCCACCCTGTCAGCCGTTTACCGTCCGCGGGCTACAGCGAGACACCGAGGACCCCAGAACGCGGAGCTTCCTCCGATTGATCGACTGCCTCCGCCAAACTCCACCCTCCTACCTGGCACTCGAGAACGTCCCGGGGTTCAGGGGTTCTCAGACTCACTCCGTGCTGCGTTCGGCTCTGGATGATCTCGGCTATGCGGTCCAGGAGGTTGTGCTATGCCCAACGGAGCTCGGAGTTCCCAATCGGAGGCGGCGCCTCTTCCTCGTGGCGGGACGCGAGCCGTTGGGACCCATGTCGCAAATGCCGCGGGAGCCTCGACCGCTCGAAGCGTATCTCGACCTCGAGCCCCCAGCCGATCTCTGGGTCGATGAGGCACTGATCGACAGGTACGGTCACGCAATCAGCATCGTGAACGCCAAGGATTCCGCAGCGGTCGCTACCTGCTTCACCTCGGCCTATGGGCGTTCGCCGGTCCGCAGCGGCTCCTACCTCGAGACACCGTCCGGGCTACGTCGCTTCTCACCACAGGAGATACTTCGGCTCTTGGGATTTCCTGCCGACTTCCTACTGCCGCCGGATCTTCCGACGTCGGTCGCCTGGCGCCTGGTCGGTAACAGCCTCTCGGTTCCGGCGGCTCGGCAGGTGTTGACGGCAATCCCCGCCCTGGCCAACGATCGAGCTGCCTACTCCAGATAGCCCAGCGCCCTGAGATCCTCTTCGAGCTCCTCGCTGAGAACGACCTCTTCGGCTGCGCTCTGTTCGAGGCTCGCCACCTTGTCGTCGATCATCGCTGACAACACGGCTGCCAGAAGCGGCCTTTCACTCACCAGGTCCCGGGTTTCGGCAGGATCCTGCCGCCAATCGAACAGCGATGTCTCCCAGCCCTCGTCTCGCAGTTTGCGAATCAGCTTCCACTGTCCCTTCACGAGGCTGTGGTTCAGCGGACCACTTCCCAGGCGCAAGTGAGAGTAGATCCCCGACGAGACCGTCTCGCCAGGCGCCAAGCCGGCCATTGCGATGGGAGCCAGGTCACGGCCCTCCAACGCCTCCGGGATCTCCAGACCCACACTGGCGAGGATCGTCGGCAGAAGATCGATGTGCTGCACAGCCGTTTCGACTGTGGTTCCATCCTGTTGGTCGGGGAATTTGACGATCAACGGGAAGTTCAGGGTCTCCGCATGCAGGTTGGCGCCATGTCGCCATCGGCCGTGCTCCTTGAACTCCTCTCCATGATCGGAGACGAAGACGATCAAGGTGTCATCGTAGAGCCCGCGCTCTTCGAGAAAGCCGAGCAGCTGGCCGAAGCTCGCATCGTTGAACGCGATCTCCGCATCATAGAGGTCGGACAGATAGGGCAGTGCCTCCATCGGCCAACGCCAACGGGGCTGCCACTGAGGGATCTCGTCGGCCGTCGGAGCAAACTTCGATTTGAAGGGCTCGCGTGGAGCATACGGTGCATGGGGATCCATCGTGTGTACATAGAGCAGGAACGGATCCTCGTCCTTTCTTCCTTCGAACCAATCGAAGACCATCTGGTTGACCTCATCGGAGGGACGCTTGAGCTTGCGAGTGAATTCATCGAAGCCCTGCGTGAAGCCGAAGGTTCTGACCACATTGGGGTTGGTAACGAACGCGGCCGTTCGATAACCATCCGCCTGGAGCCTCTCGGCCAGGGTCTCGATCTCACTCGACAGCTTGTGTTTCCAGCCGATAGCGCCATGCGCCGGCGGCCACAGCCCAGTGAAGATCGATCCTACGGACGCCTTGGTCCACGAGGACTGACCAATGGCGTTGAGAAACAGGCTGGAGCTCTCGGCAAAACGATCGATATTCGGTGTGATCGGCCGTGGATAGCCGAGAATCCCCAGGCGATCGGACCGCAGGGTGTCCACCAGGTAGATCAGAACGTTGGCGCGGCGCGGCCTTGCTTCTCCGACCGGGGCCGGTGTGGAGACCCTTACCTCGGAAGACGCCCACAGCGCGGGGCTTCTGAGAACCACACCACTACCTGGTTCGTCGTCGCTCGCCACTGAGGCCAGGCTGAGGCGAACCGCTGTCCGCGATTTCAGCTCAAGAGAAACGGCTACGCCTTCCTTTGATCGCCGGAACGACGCCAACTCACGGTCTCCATCGCCGTCGGTCTCCAATCGCACATCGAGTCGGGTGCTGGCACCTCGCAGAGTGACTCCCTCCACCCGCAACGTGCTCTTGGGCTCTGCGAACAAGAGGTAGTCGACGCTGGCCCCAGCCGGCAGAAAGACAATCCCCTCTGCAGGGTCGACGACAGGCTGGAGCGAGGGATTCGTCCCTACGGCAGCCCACGAGCCCCGATTGCCCACCAAGTCGTAGTATGCGACTCCCTCTTCAGCGGAATCACCAAGACCACAGGCCGAAGCAAGTAGGACCGAAGCCAGCAAAGTGAATCGCGATAGGCGGCGCATGAGGCTGGATTCTACTGGAGGATCTGACCAACGACAGGTATGGCGATCGCCCTCGCTCCTTCGAGGATCGGATATATTCGCGCTCGATAGGCACCGGAGAAGGAGACTCCCGACATGACGAGTAGTGATCAACTGGATCGACTGAAGAACCGTTGCGCTCCACTGGATATGAGTCCCAACGAGTTCCGTCGAGTCGGCCATCAGGTCGTCGACCGAATCGCCGAGCTACTGGGCTCGTTGCCAGACCGACCCGTCACCCCGGCGGAGAGCCCCGGAACCATACGTGACGCGCTGAAGGCCTCTCGTCGACTTCCGGAGCACGGTACCGACGCGACAGCACTACTCGAGGAGACCACCAAGCTACTCTTCGATCACTCCCTCTTCAACGGCCATCCCCGTTTCCTCGGCTACATCACCTCCGCGCCTGCCCCCATCGGCATGCTGGGAGATCTGCTCGCCGCCGCGGTCAACCCCAATGTCGGAGCCTGGCCCATCGCACCGATGGCCACGGAGATCGAGGCCCAGACGGTGCGCTGGATCGCCGAGCTCATCGGCTATCCCGAGAGCTCTGGCGGGGTGCTGGTCAGCGGCGGCAACCTGGCGAATATCGTCTGCTTCCTTGCCGCCCGCACCTCGAAGGCGAGCTGGGACCTGCAAGGCCGCGGCCTCGACGCCAACCCGGGGGGTCCGATGCGCGTCTACGCCTCGACCGAGGTCCACACCTGGATCAACAAGGCGATGGATATCTCGGGACTCGGGACCGACTCGCTACGTTCGATTCGAGTCGACGACGAATCACGCCTGGACCTGGCGGATCTGAGAAGCCAACTCGACAAGGATGTTGCGGAGGGTGATCAACCGTTCCTGGTGGTCGGCACGGCCAGTACCGTCAGCACTGGGGCAATCGACCCTCTCGCGGAGCTCGCAGAGATCTGCCGTGAGAGAGACCTCTGGTTCCACGTCGATGGTGCCTACGGCGCTCTGGCCGCCGCGGTTCCCGAGGCTGCTGACCTGCTCGCGGGCATGCCGGAGGCCGATTCCGTCGCGGTGGATCCACACAAGTGGCTCTACGCTCCCTTGGAAGCAGGCTGCGCCCTGGTGCGGGATCCCGAAACGCTACGAGGTGCCTTCGCACATGGTGCGCCGTACTATCACTTTGGCGAGCTGGCCACGAACTACTTCGAATACGGACTGCAGAACTCGCGCGGCTTTCGGGCCCTCAAGGTCTGGCTCGCTCTGCAGCAGGTGGGCCGCTCCGGCTATGTGCAGATGATTCGAGACGACATCCAACTGGCCAGAGCCTTGCACGACCTGCTGACCGACTACCCTGAGATCGAGGCCCTGTCGCAGAATTTGAGCATTACGACTTTTCGCTATGTTCCGCACGATCTCCTCGACCGTTCCGAGACAGAGCCGGTGCGTTCCTATCTCAACGATTTGAATCAGGAGATCCTGGCTCGCATCGAGCGCTCGGGCGAGATCTATCTTTCCAACGCCATCATCCAGGAGCGATTCGCCCTGCGCATCTGCGTGGTCAACTTTCGCACTTCGTTGGAGGACATCGAAGCCTTTCCCGAAGTCGTCATGCGCCTGGGTCGCGCCACCGATGAGGCGCTTCGCCCCGAGGCCCAGCTGTAGGCTCGTCACCATGCGTTTTTCGGACTTGCCGCCACCTCGCGAGGTACCGCCAGAGCCGACTTCTCGATCGACTCGGACTGGAGACAAGAGGGAGGCGCGGGATACTGACAGTACTCCACCGACGGCTGAGCGACCGACGGACACCCAGGGGTCATCAGAATCGTCACCAGACCCTTCCGGCGTTCACCATGAGAGCCTGGGGCCACCTTCAGCCACCAGTTTTCGACTCCGGCACCTCTTCAACCCGGCAAAAGGCTGGTTTCGCAGAGTCGAGCGCGGCACAAACAAGTTTCTGAGCCATCGCATCTTCCCGCGAGTCCCGGGAATCGCCTGGCCCTATAGTCGAGCTCTCGAGCGGGACCTTACGGTCTCGGAGGCTTCAATCGCTATCCAACAACTCGACCACAGCTTTGCCGACCTGAAGCTGCTGCTGATCTCGGACTTCCACGCCGGACCCTTCCTGGCTCCCGGAGCGCTCGAACGCACCTTCGACAGGCTCATGACCCTGGAGCCCGACCTCATACTCCTGGCCGGTGATTTCGCCACCGTTCGCTTGGAGGAGGTGGAACCGACAGCTCCGACCTACAAAACCCTGGCGGCTCCCCTCGGTGTGTACGGGGTTCTCGGCAATCACGACCATTACACCGGCCAGCCCGAGGCTCTCATGGAGCTGCTGGAGTCCAGCGGAGTCCGCTTCCTTCAGAATCGCTCGGTGATGCTCGAACGCGGCGGCGGCCGTCTCTTGCTCGCAGGTGTCGACGACCTACTGTGCGGCGAAGCGCAGCTCGAATCGGCCCTCCAAGGGAGGCCTGACGGGGCTGCGAGCCTCTTGCTCTCTCACAACCCAGATGTATTTCCTGAAGCGGTGGATCGCGATGTCTCCCTGGTCCTGGCCGGCCACACCCACGGCGGCCAGTGGCGGCTTCCCGGTCTACCAGTCCTGGTCCGGATGAGCCGTTACCGACTCGATGAAGGGCACTACCGAGCCGGCAATTCACAACTCGTCGTCAGTCGAGGCCTCGGCGCCACAGGATTCCCATTCCGGATTGGCTGTCCCCCCGAGGCTGTCCTGCTGACGCTCCAACCGGCTCAGGTCCGATAGGTCCCGCCCAGGTTCAGAAGATCTGTGTGACCCATCTGGGGCGAAGAGTCAGGACTCACGCGCCACGGCTGCATGTTGGCACCGGGATGTCCGACTCGCCGCCGGCCCTGACGATCGCCTCCAGGGCGATGCGCGGACAGATGTTCTGATCCAGATAGTCCAGAAGGTGGGTCGCCACCCCTCTCACCTGCTTCTCCACGGCCTCGTCCAGGCACTTCCCCTGGTCATCGAAGACCCGGTGAACGGCGGCCACCGAAACCGGACCAGGCAGCACGATTCCTCCGACGTGCGAGCAAACACTACGCAGCTGTTCCAGAGATTTGATCGCTCCGATGCGCCCGCTCGCAACTCCGAGCAGGGCGATCGGTTTGCCAGAGAGCTTTGAAGGAAATCCAAGGTTCTCGATGATGAGCTTCAGAGCACTGGCAAACGATCCATGGTACTCGGGCGTCGCCATGACAACACCTGTGGCACCTTCAACGGCACGCTGCACCTCTCTCGCACCCTCGGTCACCGGTTGGCCGGGAAAGTTCAACTCGACCTTCGCCGGATCGATCGTCGTGACTTCGACGCCAGACTTCCGCAGCTCGTCATTGACCACTTCGACGGCCCTGGCGGTGAAATTGCCCGGCCGACTGGTGCCGACAATGCTGACGATCTGGATGCCTTTCTTCGGTGTTCCCATTGATTCCTCCTGGTGGCCTCGAGCGGCCTTGTGATCGGATCTGAATGGCATAGCCTACCTTGCCCCACTTTCGGAGCCAGCTCTGCGCATCCGTCTCTGTGTCTTGCTCCGCTGCCGCTTCGACTCTCCCACAGTACGATGAAGAGGCATCGCTGGGGACCGGAAATGGCGCATTCTACGGGGTTGTTCTCGTTGCTGGCAGGAATTCTGGTAGCCGCCTTGCCTCCAGTGAGCCTCGGCGCCGCCACCTACTACGTCGCTCCCCCGCCAGCCGGAGGCGATTCCAATTCTGGAACCCTGGGAAGTCCCTGGGCGACCTTGCAGCACGCAGCCGGCGTGATCCAGCCCGGAGACACTGTACTTCTGAGAGCGGGAAGTTTCGCCGGCGCTCACTTCACGACTTCAGGTACGGTCGCCCTGCCCATCACTGTAAAGGCCTTTCCTGGCGAGACCGTCGAGATCGACGACGACAATCCGCACACGCCCGACGGCATCAACCTCGAAGGTGCCAGCCACTTTGTCGTCGAGGGCCTGCACATCAACGGCCGGACGCGGGCTGGAATCCGCGCCGTTCTATGCGAGAACGTTGTTCTTCGGGGCAATCGCCTGGACGGTAACGGACGTTGGGGCATCTTCACCGGATTCTGCGACGACCTGTTGATCGAGTCGAATCACACCTCCAACAGTGGCGACGAGCACGGGATCTATGTCAGCAATAGTGGCGACAGACCGACGATCCGAGGCAACCGGATCTGGGACAACCGCGCCAATGGCATTCACATGAATGGAGATGCCTCACAGGGTGGGGACGGCATCATCAGTGAAGCCGTAGTCGAGAACAACACCATCTACGGCAACGGTCTGGGGGGAGGCTCTGGCATCAATATGGATGGGGTCCAGAGCTCCATCATCCGCAACAACCTGCTCTTCGACAATCATGCGAGTGGCATCTCGCTCTACAGAATCGATGGTGGCGCTGCTTCGACAGGCAACCACGTCTACAACAACACAGTCATCGTCGCCGACGATGGTCGGTGGGCCCTCAACATCAAGAACAGCTCCACCGACAACCGGGTGCGCAACAACGTCTTCTACAACTACCATTCGTTCCGTGGCAGCGTCTCCGTCACCGCTGACTCCCTTGCCGGATTCAGCTCCGATCACAATGTGGTCATGGATCGCTTCACCGTGGATGATGGCGACACGGTCCTGAGCCTTGCGGAATGGAGAGCACAGACCGGCCACGATCAGGACTCACTCCGGTCTTCACCGGCAGCCCTCTTCATCGACCCGGGCGGTGATTTCCATCTTCGAGAGGGTAGTCCTGCCCTCGACAACGGCGAAACCCTGACGCAAGTCCTGACAGACCTCGAGGGCACGCCCCGACCTTTGGGTCCGGCTTTCGATATCGGCGCCTACGAGGGCCTAGACGTCATTTTCGTCGACGGGGTCGAATCCGGCGATACCCGTCGCTGGACGTTGGCCATACCCTAGCGCCGCCGGCCTCCACCGCCGCGACCGCCACCACCTCGAGGGGCGCTCCTGGCGCGCTGGTTGCCTCGCTGCCGCGCACTGGCGTCGCGATTCAGATTGCTGCTGCCACCGTACTGTCCAGTGCTCGTCTTCGGCTTCTGCTGCTTCGTGCCCCCGGTACTTGTCCTCGGCTTCTGCTGTTGAGTACCCACAGCTCCGGTGGAAGGGGCGCTCCGATCGGTCGGGCGAGTGCCGGTCGAGGGCTTGTTTGCCGCCTCCCGGGAGCCAGCTGCCCCACTCATGTCGGCTGCCTTCCAGTTTCCACCGTCCCGTTGCTGCCAGCTACCGTCCTGCTGCTTCCGAAAGACGTTGCCGTTCTTGTCGGTATAGACGTTGTTCGCCCGGTTCGACACATTCGGCGATCTAGCTTGTGCCGTGCCCGCGCCAGGCCTGGTTCCCGAAGTGTGGGCCACCCTGTTGGCATTCCCCTGACGTTGATACATGTTGCGGGCTGAATCCCGCTTGGCGGAACGGTAGCCCGCCTGATACCCGGCTCGGGTCCCCGCCCGGTAACCGTGGTGCCAGCCCCTGTGATAGCCGTGGCGGTAGCCCCGATAGCCTCCAGGTCCCCACCAACCACGTCCACCGTAGCCGATCGAGAACGTGAAGCGTCCGGTCGAATAGCTCAGGCCAAAGCTCCAGCCGTACCAGGGGTTGTAGCGCACGTTGAAGCCCCAGGTCCGGTATCTCGGGTAGTAATGGTAGGGGCCCCACCAGGGCCGGTAGTACCAACCGGTGCCGTAGACCGGAACTCCGTGGTAGATGTAGCTGGAAGTGTACCCGGGGTAGTAGCCGACGTAGACCACTTCCGGGGTCGTGTCGTAGATGTAGACATATTTGGTGTTGTACACCGGGCTCGAAGGCGGAATGGAGCGGATCTCCTCGGGCACCTCGGTGGCTACCGCCCAGGGTCCCTGCGCGCTGCCTGCGACGTACCACACACCCTCCTGGACACAGAAGTACTGGCTGCCGGATCGAAGGACTTGAGACTCCGTATTGACCGCGTAGTAGAGCGCTGTCTCCTCGACGGGCTCGAACTTTGGTTCGCCATCGTAGTCGACCTGGATCGTCGCATCCCGCTTGATGGCTGCGGTCTGCGGGACCGCGGCATCAAGGGCGGCCTCTGTCGCCATCTCGGTGCCTGCAACCCAGACGAGCAGGTAGCCGTAGTCCGAGTCCGGGTCGATTCTGGCAAAGCTCTCCGGTAGCTCGTCGGGGCGCCTGAACTCCCACGGCCCTGCCTCGGAGCGAGCCGAATACCAGCGGCCTGACAAGAGGACATAAATCTCCTGGCTGGCCACTTCGCGCAGCAGATCGCTCTCCGAGTTCGTCACGACGAGAAGCTCACCGCCAGCCAGAGGGCTGAACTGCATCGGGCCATCGGTAACGATAAGCTCGGCTGGCTCCGTGCTCACCACGATGGCCGGTGGGGTGCTTGGGCCTTCGGCAACCTCCTCGGAGTCCAGCTCCTCCTCCTCGGGCTCGAGCTGCTGGATCTGCTGTGGCACCTTCGAGGTCAACTGCCAGGGACCTTCGACAGCCGGCGCCTTGTACCAGGTATCGGCTCCCGCATAGAGGTAGTAGGAGGCTTTGTCCTTGGGATCTTGAGCCATCAGGAACGGACTGTTGATCACACCCTGGACCCCTGAGTCCCCCAACTCTCTCAACTGGGGTTCGCCGTCAACGGTCACCAGGACCGTCGGCTCTTGCCTGAACAGGATCTTCGGGGGAGAGTCGTCGAAGCCTTCCGCCGTCAGGGTCTGCCTCTCGGCGAGATCGAGCGCTGCACTCAGCCGGTCGAGAGACAGGTCGATGTTCCAAGTGGGCATCTCCTGAACCAATAAATCGATGAGTGCCTGCTCCTGATCGGGTGTCGCATCGGGAAAACGTACCCTGGGAACCCGAATCTCTTCGAACTCGACAACCCGAGTATCCAGGTCGGTTGCTATTCGACTCTCCAGCCAGACCGCACCGAAGATCGGTTCGGATTCCCCCGTCCTTGTCACCGATACCGCTGCCCGGCCATGCAAAATGTTGCCTTCGAGGCTGTCGATCTGGGGTTGATACATCACTACGAGGCCCTTCTGGGTCTCGATCTCCCGAGGCCATGCTTCGGTTTCGGTCGTACGAGCGGAGCGAGCTCCAAACAGCGCCAGGACGACGAACACAGTGATGGCTGAAAGCCTAAAGGGGCTTGGTGGTCTCATTCTCATGACTTCTCCCTATGCGGTGTCTTTGGAGCTCGAGCGGGTCGTCTGATCAGGAACTTCTGGTGTCAGGATACCGACTCCAGCAGGCAGTGTCCAAAAGGGTGTCGAGCTGGTTTGGTGTATCCTTCGCCCTCCTCGGCTGTTGCAGGCTCCCTCGAACAACACCGCTCAACGAGGTTCTCTCCCATGGAAGTAGGAATCATCGGACTACCCAAGGTCGGCAAGACGACGCTGTTCAATATTCTGACGGCCTCCCATCAGGCCACCGACCGGTACTCGACTTCGACCAAGACCAACGTCGGCATCGCGACGGTTCCGGACCCTCGGCTCATTCGCTTGCGGGAGCACTATCAGCCGAAGAAATTCACTCCTGCCACGGTAACCTACGTGGACATTCCCGGTCTCAAGAAGGGAGGCAGTGCGGAGAGCCTCGACCTGGCGAGACTTCGGGAGGTGGACGCTCTGGCCCATGTCGTCAGGGCCTTCGAGGAGCCAGAGATCCTGCACTCGGAGGGTGCGGTAGATCCGGCTCGGGACGTCGCGATCATCGACCTCGAGCTCATTCTGGCCGACCACGAGATCGTCGAGCGACGTATCGCCAGGTTGGAACAGGGCGCGAAGCGCGGTCTGTCCACAGATGAGAAACGAGAGCAATCACTGCTCGCCGAGATCATCCTGCCGGCCTTGGAGGACGAGCGCCCGCTGCGCTCCCTGGAGCTTTCGAACGAGGACGAGCTGCGCTTGCGGGGATTTCAACTGCTCTCAGCGAAACCTCTGCTGCTGGTGATCAACGTCGACGAGGCTGTTCTGGTAGAAGGCCCTGCCGAGAACCCCGTCATTGAAGTCCCATCAGGTGCGCAGGTCGTTACGGTGAGCGCTCCCATCGAGGAGGAGATCTCCCATCTCGACGCCGAGCACCAGATCCATTTCTTGGTGGATCTGGGGTTGAGGGAGCCGAGTCTCAACCGTGTTATCCGCGCCAGCTATGAGCTGCTCGGTTTGATCTCGTTCTTCACCGTTGGCGAGGACGAGGTCAGGGCCTGGACGGTGCGTCTCGGCACGCTGGCTCGGCAAGCTGGAGGGGCCATTCACAGCGACATCGAGCGCGGCTTCATCCGGGCCGAGGTGGTGCCTTGGGAGGACCTGCTGAATCTCGGCACTCTCACCGCCTGCCGGGAGAAGGGGCTCTTGCGTCTCGAGGGCAAGGAATACCCGGTCCAAGACGGCGAGGTCATCCACTTCCGCTTCAACGTGTAGCCCCGCCCTCCCGCCCGTCCTGGGGCTTGGGTACTGTGTCCTGAAGAAACAACGATTTTCGTGTGGTGGTCCGCCGGGGGACGGCGTCGGCTACTCAGACTATGACGGGCGGGCCGCCGCCTCGTCTCGTCATCGCGCCCCGTCACCTGTGTCCTATCAAGAACCTTGCGCCGCGCTCGACTCGGCGCCCCCTGTCGAACCACCCGGACGAACCTCTGGCACCGTTAGAGGCAATAGGAGCGTAGGGGGCAGGTCGGTAATCCGATTCTCGATGTGTCTAGAACTTGGTAGATCGGGCCATGGGTCTACCTCGTCGGAGGGGTATGGTCGGGTGAGGCCGCAGACGAGGGAGATCCCTGGTCCGGATCGGCCCTCTCAGCCCCAAGCCCTCAAAGAACACCCGGCGGTGAGCCGGGCGTCTCAACCCATAGGCCCAAAGGGCCTATGCATCGTGCAGGGCGCTGATCGTTTCGAGCATCGGGAGGCTTTCGCGGCGGCCGAAGCGGGCGCCTACCAACATGGCTATGGAGCTGGTGATCAGAGCTAGCACGACCGGGGCGATGCCGAGGTCGAACACTTGGGGCTGCGCCAGGATATAGGTAGCAGCGCCCACGACCAGGGAGGCCGTTCCACCTGCCAGATTCGCCCGCTTCCACCAGAGGCCCGCGATCGTCGGAACAAAGAGGCTGGCACTCAGCAGCCCGATGCCTGCCGTATAGAACTTGCTGATGAGCTCGGGAGGCGACAGAGCCCAATAGAGCGCCAGTAGGCCAACGACCCAGGCAGCCCCAACACGAATCGCCGCCAGAGTCTTCTCGCTCGCCCGGTCCTGCAACAGCCCGCCGAGGATGTCATGCGCGATGGCCGAGCTGCAGGCGAGAAGCAGGGCATCGGTGGTGGACATCACCGCCGCCAGCACTGCCGCCACCGCGACGCCGCGAATGAGCGTCGGAAATTCCGATTCCATGACCTTGAGGAAGACCTGGTCGGCATCTTCGAGCCCTGGAAATTGCAGTTTGCCCACCGGCACAATCGCCAGCACCGCTACCAGGATCATGACGCTATAGGCCAGCATGGCGAGGTTGAGCGACAGGCGGGCACCCCTGGCATCCTTGGCCGTCGAGACGCGCATCACGATGTGGGGAATCACCGGGATGGCCGTGGCCCAGATCACGAAGTAACCGAGATAGCTGGCGACGGGCTGATGGGCCACCTGGCCGAGCTCGGGCGCCGCCGCCGTCGCCTGCCGCATCAGCTCGAGGGGCGAGCCGAAGCGCCATACCATCGCCAGACCCGCGCCCAGCACCACAATCAGCATCAGCGCCCCCTGGATCATGTCGGTCCAGGTGATCGCCACCATGCCCCCGAAGGAGACGTAGACGATAAACACCAGCGTCGCGAGGATGATTGCTGTTTCGTAGGGGATTCCGAGCAATGCGTAGGCCGTGATCCCGGCCGCCTTCAGCTGCGCCACGATGTATATCGTGAAGGCAACGACGATCAGAGTCGGCACCAGATAGCGCACAACGTTTGTCGGGTAGCGAAAAGCGAGAAAGTCGGTAATGGTGTATCTGCCGAAGTTGCGCAGCTGACGGGCCACCAGGATGGATGCCAGGGGAAATCCCAGTACGGCGCCGGCGAACAGAGCCAGGGTCGCCGGGATGCCCTGGGAATAGGCGAGGCCCATCACACCGATGATCGAGCCCCCACTGGCCAGGCTGGCCATGATGGCCATGGCATTGACCGTCGTACCGATGCGACGACCCGCCACCCAGTACTCGTCCCGAGAGCCCAGAACCTTCTTGGACGCGAAGATACCGATACCGACACAGCCGGCCAGATACAGCACGACGAGAATCCGCTCGACGAGCATCGGTTACCTAGCTCCCGCCCTCGCCGCGGAGAAAGACCAACAATGTCAGTACAGGAGAGATCAGCATCAGGGCGACCATCAACCAGCCGAAGACTGCAATTCCAGCGACTTCGACTTGCCGCCAGACTGGCAGGAAGGAGAAGGCAGAGAATGCAATCAGAAACAGCAGCACCGCCGCTTCGCTCCGCCGCATGGCAAAGAACGCCTTCATGATTCGCCCTCCCAATCGAAGAAGTAGTCCTTGTTGCTGAGCAGCTCCTCCGCCTCGGTCCCTCCGCCGAGATCTCCCACCACAATCGAATCTCCCCTGGAGTCGCTCTCCTTCATGACGACCTCCAGTTGGTCTTCGAGATCACGGGTCTCTCCGTCCCAGTACTCGACGGTCCCGAAGTGCGGCCAGCCGCTCTTGAAAGCCGGGTCGTGCCATCGGCGCGCCAACCAAACCGCATAGCGCACCAGGCGGAGCCCCCGCAGTACTTCGATCAGTCGCAAGCTCGAGCGATCGAAGAGGCGAAACTGCTTGTAGCCCGCGATGAAGCCTTCGCGCAGGCGCAGAGCCTCCTCATCGCGACCGGGTAAAGCGAGCCAGAGATCCTGCACTGCTGGCCCAGGTGCCATGTCGTCGAAGTCCAGGACGTTGAAACGGTCCTCTCGCAAGAGAATATTGCCGAGGTGGAGATCGCCATGGATGCGGTGCGTGTCGACATCGGCCAGCAGTCGATCAGCGAAATCGGCAATGCCTTCCGCGGCTCGAAAGTAACGACCTTCCAATGCCTGCGGGATCGAGCTGTGCTCCTTCAACCAGGCCAGGGGTCGGCGAATGTAGTACTCGCCATCGATCGGACGGCGGCCAGAGTCGGGATCCGCCGCCGCTACGTTGTGTAGGCGTCCAACCAGCATTCCCAGCCGCTGGGCCAGGGAGGCGTTGAGCTCGTCGGGAGCGCGACCGCCTCGACGATCGGACAGGCTGTAATAGATATTGTCGATCTGTTTGAGGGTGGTGTCGTCGGGAAACGGACGGACCGTGCAGACCGGAACGTCCGCTTCGTGCAGCTGCCGCAAGAAGAGATGCTCCTCCAAGATCTGCGGCTCAGTCCACCTGCCAGGCCGATAGAACTTCGCAATGACACGACTGCCGTCAGTGAGCTCCACCTCGTAGACGCGGTTTTCGAAGGAGTTCAGCGGATAGCAGAGGTTGTTGCACTGCAGTCCGCCTGTCTCCACAGCTGCCAAGACCCTCTCGGGCGTCAAGGCGAGAAACAGATCGGTTGGGTGATCCTCGCTACTCTCCGAAGAGCTCCAGGTACTCTCCATACCCCTCCTTCTCGAGATCCTCCACGGGCACGAACCTCAGGGACGCCGAATTGAGACAGTAGCGCAGTCCGGTGGGCTGCGGACCATCGGGAAAGAGATGGCCCAGGTGAGAGTCCCCATGCTTGCTTCGCACCTCGGTGCGCACCATTCCCAAGCTCCGATCCTGCTCCTCGACGACGTTGGCCGGCTCCAGAGGCCGGGTGAAGCTGGGCCAGCCGGTGCCGGACTTGTACTTGTCCTTGGAGCTGAAAAGAGGCTCGCCAGACACCACATCGACGTAGAGTCCCGGCCGCTTGTTGTCCCAGTACTCATTCCTGAAGGGGGGCTCAGTACCGTCCTCCTGAGTCACCTTGTATTGCAGCGGCGTCAATGTCGCTTCGAGCTGATCCTCTGAGGGTTTGGTGAAGCTCTCCCATCTGGAATCGTTCTGGCGCCGGCTCACGTCCTCCCCTCCCCATGTCTTTTCCAGATATCCCTCTCGCCCCGAGCCCTTGCGGTAGCGCTTGTAGTGCGTCGAGTTCTTCTTGTAGTAGTCCTGGTGATAGTCCTCGGCCGGATAGAACGGTCCGGCAGCCAGGATCTCGGTCACGATGGGGCGGTCGAATCGGCCGGACTGCGCCAACTCGTCGCGGGACTTCTCTGCCAGCGCCCGCTGCTCCTCATCGTAGTAGTAGATCGCGGTTTCGTACTGATTCCCGCGATCCGCAAACTGCCCTCCGGAGTCCGTCGGGTCGATCTGTCGCCAGAAGACCTCCAAGAGCTCTTGATAGCTGACTTTCGAGGGGTCGTAGACCACTTGGATGACCTCCCTGTGGCCCGTGGCACCGGCCGATACCTCCTGGTAGGTCGGATTCTCTTCCGGCCCCCCAGAATAGCCGGAGACGACTTCGAAGACCCCGTCCAGGTTCTCGAAGGGAGGCTCCATGCACCAGAAGCAACCCCCGGCGAACGTGGCCTTTTTGTGCGAACCGGAATCGCCGTCCTCGGCCCGGGTCGCGCAGGCGAAGGCGAATATGCCTGAGAAGGCCACAAGTAACACCAGCGATTTCAACATAATGATGTTCTCTCCTGTCGCGAATTCGGGTGCCGTGGCACCTTAGCAGACACTACGCTTCAAGAGTCGATTCGGATCACTGCGAGCCTCGAAGCGCTTCCCAAATCCGGGAATTATTCCCTGGTTCACTCCAAATCGAGACAGAAGGTCGTGTTTTCGCAGGCATCAACGCGTGGCATCAAGCTTGCACCCTGGGAATGGAGCAAATCCCCGGGCCTCGACAAGGTTACGAAGGATAGGGCCACCGCTGGGCGGATTCTCCGCCTCGCATGGCAGGCGGAGTTCCATGGATCGACTGGAGGTAAGAATGCAACGTAGAAACCTCGTCCTGTCCGGCCTTGTATTTCTCGCAACCTCGGTGTGGCTCGCAACGCCTGAAGATGCCGGCGCCTACAACAGCTGGACATCCGGTTGCACAGATTGCCACGGGAGCTTCCGTGATTCCACCTCGACGAAGCCGAACAACACCTGGCCCGACGACAAACACGATGTGCATCGCAGACAAATGATGAACAACCTCTGCGGCACCTGCCACATCGTCAACGGTGACGATCCGCTACTCAATGAATCCCGTGGCGAACCAGGACTGGCGGGCGTCAGTTGCATGGGCTGCCATGGGGTAGACCCCGATCCCAGCACGCCAGACAACTCCTGGTGGGGCTCGGGACTCAGGTTGCACCACGCCAACGCCAATGTGGGCACTGACAACAGCGGGCACCTCTGCGCCGATGCCGGCTGCCACAACGACGATCCCGCGCCCCTCGGGGAAGACGCAGTTCCGATCTACTACGGTGGAACTAACGTCAACGTCCTGGACCCCTGCAACGGAGACGGCTCGGAGAACTGGACACCGGACGGTCTCGGCCTCGACAACGACGGTGATCTAGCCTATGACGATGCTGATTCCGACTGCTCTACGTTGGCCGCGATCTTCACCGATGGTTTCGAGTCGGGTGATCTGAGCGCCTGGTCGCTGGTGGTGCCATGAGGCACCGTCCGTGGTCGTGTTCTAGGCGAGTTCGAAACTAGCTGGCCACGTTAAAGCCCGCTGTTCGCAGCTTGTTCGCCATATCCGTCTTGTCCATGGCCTTGCTGTAGGCCTCCTCGGCATCGACGGAGTGGTCCTTCACGAGACGCAGAAGGTCATCGTTCAGCAGGCGCATCCCCAGGCTCTTGCCCGTCTGGATCGAGGTGACGATCTGGTGAGTCCGACCCTCTCGGATGTTGGCTGCGATGCCGTGGGTCACCACCATGATCTCGAGCGCCGCGATCCGGCCGCTGCCCTCCTTACGCTTGCAGAGAGTCTGGCAGACAACCCCTTTGAGCGAAGCGGCCAGCATGGTCCGGATCTGCTCCTGCCGTTCGTGCGGAAACTGATCGATGATCCGATCCACCGTGCTGGCTGCCGTCGAGGTGTGCAACGTTCCGAACACCAGGTGGCCGGTCTCCGCGGTCTCGATGGCCGTTTCTGTGGTTTCGAGATCCCGCATCTCCCCTACCAGCACGATGTCGGGGTCCTGACGTAACGCCGCCCGCAGGGCGCGTTTGAAGCTCTGCGCGTGCTCTTTGACCTCCCGCTGACTGATCCGGCACTGCTTGTCCTGATGGACGAACTCGATGGGGTCTTCGACGGTAATGACATGGTCCCGACGAGTCCGATTGATGAAGTCGATCATGGCGGCCTGCGTGGTCGATTTTCCACTGCCTGTCGGCCCCGTCACCAGCACCAGTCCTTTGTTGAGCCTGCAGAACTGCTCGAGAGTGGCTGGCAACTTCAGGTCTTCGAAGGTCAGGATCTCCCCAGGGATATGTCGTAGGACAGCCCCAATCCCGAGATTGTTCCGAAACACGTTGACTCGAAAGCGGCCCAGACCGGCGACGGCGTAGGCGAAATCCGTGTCGAGGTTCTGCTGCAGCTCCTCTTTGGCCCGGGGCGGCATGATCTCACCGACCAGTTGCGTCATCTCCTGGACCGAAAGCGGCTCGGTGTCGCTCTCCTTGGCGGGAACCATCGAACCATCGACGCGGAGCATGGGGCGGGTCTTGGCAGCAAGATGGAGATCCGAGGCGCCCTTCATCACAGCGAACTTCAGCAGCTTGTCTATTTCCGCCATCGTCTTGGCTCCTAGAGGTTGGGGGTATCCTCGGCCCCAGCTACCCTGTTGCGCTCGACTGAGATTCTCACGATCGCGTGGTAGGGAATCAGGTGAATCTGCTTGTCTTCGTCTTCGAGATAGATCTCGTGGCCAGCGGCACTCTGCTCGAACCGCACCAAGGTCCCTTGCACCGGCTGTCCTCGCAGCGTCTCGACGACCACCTGGACCTGCTCGCTCATGAGGTGCTCGAGGTTGAGGCTGGCGAGCCCGGTCACCTGGAGATTCCAGGCCACGGTGTCACGGTACTGATCCGACAGCATCCGAACTCTCTCACCCAACACTCCCAGAAGCGCCCTGAACAGCTTGATGCCCGTGGCGGGATGCGCCTCGACCAGACCATCGAGCTTCGCGCCTTCGAATCGCAGGCCTGTAGTCTGCTCCACGACTCGAGCGGTCGCGGGCCGGTGCCCCGGGTCGATCAGCGCCAGCAAGCCGAAGGCGTTGCCAGGACGCACGGTCATGAAATGCTTGTCGACTCCGCCCGCCACGCCGTAGAGCTCGATGAGGCCCTCTCGGACGACGATCATGGAACTGCCTTCATCTCCCACGGCATAGGCCTCGTCCCCTGCTTTCCAGATGACCTCCTCTGCCAGCTCGGCGATGAGAGCCAGCTCATCGGGCTCCAGATCCGAAAAGATGCCTACAGTGGCCAGGAATTGCTGTACGTCATCGGTCATTCGAACCTCCTTCGATGGTGCGACGGCCTATTGTCCCATGCCTGCAGCCAGGATTCCCCGCTCGACTGGCGTGAGAGCGTCCGGCCAACCCTCCTCGGCCAATAAAGTACCTGGCACCTTGCGGTGTCGACTCCCGAGCGCTATGTTCGGAAGGTCATGAGCTCGACCAGAATTGGACCCGCGCTTGCCGTCACCACCGTTCTCGTCCTCGGCATCCTCCTCACCCTTCCTTCTTGCCTACCGGCTGGCAAGATGGAGGGTCTCCACCTCGACCGAATCCAGCTACCCGAGGGATTCGAGATCACCCTACTGACCGATCAGGTTCCCGGGGCTCGTGCCATGACACAAAGCCCGAAGGGCATCCTGTATGTGGGTAGTCGCCGCGGGGGCAACGTCTACGCCGTCATCGACAAAGATGGCGACCATTCTGCGGATCGGGTCGTCCAAATCGCTGCAGATCTGAACGCACCCAACGGTGTTGCCTGGAGGAATGGCTCCCTCTACGTGGCCGAGATTCATCGGGTGCTGCGTTTCGACGAGATCGACGAGCGGCTGGAGAATCCACCGGAGCCCGTCATCGTGAGCGCCGATTTTCCGACTGACACTCATCACGGCTGGAAGTTCATTCGATTCGGCCCGGACGGCAAGCTCTACGTGCCGGTGGGTGCCCCGTGCAATGTCTGTGAGAAAGAGGAGCCGATCTACGCTTCCATCACTCGCCTGGATGCCGACGGCGAGAACCATGAGATCTACGCCCATGGTGTCCGCAATACCGTCGGTTTCGACTGGCATCCGGAGACAGGCGAGCTCTGGTTCACCGACAACGGCCGCGACATGTTGGGCGATGACCTGCCGCCCGACGAGCTGAATCGAGCCCCCTCTCAGGGACTCCATTTCGGCTTCCCCTACTGCCATGGTGGCGACATTCCCGATCCGCAGTTCGGCGACAAACGAGACTGCGGCGACACCGTACCACCCGCCGCCAAGCTCGGCCCCCACGTCGCCTCGCTCGGCATGCGTTTCTACACCGGCGAGACCTTTCCGGACGAGTATCGACATCAGATCTTCATTGCCGAACACGGATCCTGGAACCGCAGCACTCCTATTGGATATCGCATAACCCTGGCTCGGCTCGACGGCAACGAGGTGACCTCGTACGAAGTCTTCGCAGAAGGTTGGCTGGAAGGCGACGACGCCTGGGGGCGACCCGTGGATTTGCACGTCACACCGGAGGGTGCGCTTCTGGTGTCAGACGATCGGGCCGGAGCGATCTACCGGATCGAATACAGGGGCAGCGATGAGGCAGTGAAGCAGTGATCATCAAGGCACTGTGAAAAGATCCGAGGCATGATGCCGGAAGGTGAGGCTGGAGTTACGACGGCAAGAGGCAGCGAAGCCCGGAAGGGCGTGATTCTCGCTGCGGTTCTGGCCTTTTCCGCCATCGCGGCAGCCTTCAAGATTCGCGCCTACGATGTCTTCTGGCATCTGACAGCCGGGCATTGGATTCTCCAGAATCGCGCCCTTCCCGATCCCGATCCCTTTCGATTCACCGCCGCCGGCGCCCCGTGGGTCGACCATGAGTGGCTGTTCCAGGTCGCCTTGGCGGCGATCGAGAGCGTCGGTGGGCTGACGGGACTTTGGGTGATTCGAATCTGCCTGACACTGGTCCTGGCTCTGATTCTGTGGCTCTCGGCAAGGCGGGCCGGTGCTCCTGTTGTCGGCACCGGAATGGTCCTCTTCCTCACCATTCTCGGCGCGCGCCCGCGCTTTTTTCTACGCCCCGAATTCCCGACGCTCGTGGCCCTCGCTCTGCTACTGGCGCTGCTTTCCGAGTTTCGGCGCGGCAGGCAGCGGTGGCCGATCGCTCTGGTGCTGCTCCTGACCCTGTTCTGGGCCAACTCCCACCCGGGCTCCCTGATGGCTCCGATTCTGTGTGGAGCGTTCTTGCTGGGGTCGCGTCTACCTGGCGGCTGGGGCGGGCCACGCAGGGGGGCGAGTCCCATGCCCTGGAAGTGGGTGCTCGGTCTGCCCCTCGCCATTGTGCTCGTGATGCTCTTCAACCCCTCCGGGTGGAGGCTCTTCGCGGTACCCGTAGAGATCTCCGGCGCCCTGGAGAGCGTACCGGGAGTCAATCCCGAGTGGCTGCCTGTATGGAAAGCCCCTCAGCCGTTTCTTTTCGTCGGCCTGGCACTACTCGCACTCCTGGTCGTGCAAACGTACCGCTGCGCTCGTCGGCTCGATCCGGCTACAGGACTGGTCACCCTGGCTCTCATGGCTTTGACCAGCACCTCGATGCGGCATCAAGCGCCACTCTTTGTCGGGGCCTTCTTCCTGGCCTCCGAGTGCATGGCCGAGCTGGCCACCTGTGGCTGGAGGCCACCCGTACGCTCCTCGAGAGCCAGACTGCTGCCCGTACTCGCCTGCTTCCTGGGTATCGCCTGGTGCTTGTGGCCACCGACCAGCGGTCCTCTCGCGCCCCGGCAGGGCCGATACACCTTCGGTTCAGGACTGGAGCCTGGGCGCTTTCCGGACAAGGCCGTCGATTTCATAGAGCAGGTTCCGGAGCTTGGGAACCTCTACAACAACGTGGCCTTTGGCGGCTATCTCCTGTGGCGTCTCTTCCCACCTCGCCAGATTTTCAACGACGGCCGCAACGAGCTGAACCCCAACTTCCTGCGAGAGCTGGCTACAGCCCGCAAGAACAGTCAGGCCTGGAATGCCCTCTTGGATCGATACCAGATCGACGGTGCTCTGGTGCGCTACGACCGTCGACGAAGGCCCGTGCTCGAGCCACCCATGGTCGCCGGAGGTGAGCCAAGGGTCGTTCGTTTGACCTCGAACTCGATCCTCTTCACACCGGACCGCTTCGCTCTCGTCTACTGGGACGACCTGGGAATGGTCTACCTCGCCCGCCGACCTGCTCGCCGACAACTTCTCGAGGAGCTCGAATACCACTTCGTGAATCCCGAGGATCCTGAAGCCACGCTGCAGGCGGCCAACGACGATCCGGCGAGGTTGAAGAGCACCCTCCGCGAGGTGGAGAGACGACTCCGCGAAGATCCCGACTGTCGCCTGGCGGCATCGCTACAACTGGAACTATCGGAATTGGCGGGGCGATAGAGCCACAAAGCCCCGTCTTCGGTGATGCTTCAGGGAAGCATCATCGTGACGCTGGTGTCGAGGATCCGAAACGAGGAGTCTTCCGGTACGCCCTCTTCGAGAGCCAGGCCGACGACAATCTCGTTGAGAACGGCTGTCACCTCGAACGACAGGACAATGTCCAAGGTCTCTCCCTCCTCCAGCGTCTCGACCGGGCTCTGGGCCAGAACCATCGGCGGACCCTGGGAGCCCACCGCGCTGAAGAGTCGACTGGATCCAGTAACACCTTCCAGGCGATGCACGACCTCGAGTTGCGTGCCCAGAGGGGCGTAGAAACGCGGTCCAACGGTCACCTGCCCAGCGGGACAGGCCTCTGCCACGACCCGATTCTTGTCATCCAAGGTGGCACAAGGCGCAAGAACTAGACCGGTTGGCCGTGATCGAAGGTGAAGAGGCTGCGGCTCGACGCGCCTCTCCACCGACTCCTCGAGCACCTCGACTCCTACTCCGAGGGCTTCGCCCTCCTCCGGCAGGATTCGCAACTCGGCGACATCGAGGTGTAGGTCGAGTCGATCGGTGTCGAGCAGATCCGCGGATCCGCGGCAGATCAGGCCGGAAAGAGGGCCGCTGGGATGCAGACGGTACCGAAGGCGAAATCTGTCCCCAGGACCCAAGACCGGCAGCCGGGCCAGGAAATGCTTGTCTTCGCGGCTCACCAGGTCATGGCGCAAGTGCAACCAACCCTGCTCGCCAACTATTTCGCCTTCGATCTCCACCTCGACCACCATGGAGTCGGGTACATCGAGGTATTGCCCATCGAAGATCTTGCGATGCCGGGCCATCACTGGCACCTCGAGAGCATCGACCAGTTCATAGGTCCGGACGCCGGAATCAGCGGCCTGATCCTGGAGCGAGAGTCGCGTCGCGGCTTGCAGCATCTCCGTCTCGCGCTGCGCCTCCCGACCCGATCCCACGCTGCCCGAGAACAGCCGGTCAGGGGATAGCTCGAAGGTTTCACACTCAGCCGGGCCTTCGCCACACGCTACAAGCCGGTCGGGGGGAAAGAACCCATAGACCCGCCCCTGGTGTGTGTTGGCGAAAAACAACGGGCGATCGTCTCGATAGCTGCGAAACAGACTGCGGCCGGTAAAGAGGCTGTCTTGGTCGGCAACTCCCAGGTAGTCCAGAAGACTCACGGCTAGATCGCTCTGGAGGAAAGGCTCTTCGAGAAGTCGTGGGCCTTCGCCTGGTGGCATCAGAATCGCCAGACTCCAGTTCTGGCTGAGAGTCCGAACGAAGTCGTCCGTGTTGTGAGGCAAGCCTGCCGACTCGTCACTGGTCAGCACGACCAGAGTGTTGTCGAGGACTCCCTCGTTCTCCAGCTGGTCGATGAACTCCCCGACCGCCTCATCCAGATAGGCGATCGCCCTTTGCAACCCGTCTTCGCCAGGGTTCTCTGCCAGTTCAGGCACGGTATACGGGTGATGCGTGCCGACGGTCAGCAACGTCAGGAACCACGGCTTGCCGTCCGCTTCGAGCTGTCGAATCTGCTCGAGGCTCAACTCCAGGAAGGCGCGATCGTCGATGCCCCACTTGCTCCTGAGGTTCGCGGGCTCGTCTCCTCGCTCTCCGATCACGGTCTCGAACCCGAGTCGGGGCATGGCCTGCCCCTTCATCATGAAGGACAAGGGGCTCGCCTGCAGGAAGACCGTGTGATACCCCTCGCCGGCCAAGACCTCAGGCAGGCAAGGGGCCGAGGGGCCGACTGCGTAATCGTTGAGCCGCGGGGCGGACGAGCCCAGCCTTGGCGACCGACCGCAGAGCAAAGCATACAAACCCCGATTCGTCTGGCGCTGCTGCCCGACAAACCGGGTGGCCGTTGAATGGCTCCGAGCCACCTGGTCGAGGCGCGGCATTTTGATCGAGGACTCGACACCGGACAACTCGGCGAGCATAGGTAGATAGGCCCCCGAGACTCCCTCTAGCACGACTACCAGGATGTTCTTTTCGACCTGCCCTACTCCCATCCACGGTTCGCCAGACAGATCAACGCTCCAGAGTCGCGCCAACTCCTCGGTGATCGCGCGACTCGGTTCAGGGGCGGGCGAGCTCGCCTCTCCAACCGGCGAGTGCCGCCGGATCTCATCGATCAGAAAATGACTGCGCTTCCAGGCCAACGACCGAGGGTTGGCAGGCCACATCCAGAGGGCCGCGCAGGCTGCCAAGGCTAGGAAGATCGCCGCTGCGATGGCTCGCCCGCGGAATGGCCGCTTCAGAATCTGCCAGATGGAGACTCCAACAGCTACGAGCAGGAACAACAGGAGGATGGGATGGGACAGAGCCACGCCGGATCCCAACAGGAATGTCCGATCCAGCAGGTAGCCCGCGTACGTGAAGCTCAGTGGCGCGTCGAGGGCCAGGACGTGCTCATAGTTGGCATACTGGAGCAGCACCCAGAACGCGGCGACGGCGACGGCCGCCCAGCGTCGCCACCCAGCTGCCACCAAGACTGCAACCAGGAGACAAAGGGCCACTGCCAGATCGGCCGCGAAACCCCGAAAAAGGGTGGGACCTTGGCCCAGGCCGAGCTCTCGCAAGGCCAGAAACCGCAGGATCCAGGCGGGAATGACGAGAATCGCGGCCAGGGCCGCAAGTCGGAATCCGGCACCGTGGGGTCGGTCGCCGGGGGCCTCGATACTCACTCGCAGGATCGTAGCACTCGCCTCATGGAACTGCCGACGACCACGCAGAGGTGCCACCCGTTTCGAAGCCATCGGCGAACACCCTGCCCAGCATCCATGGACCGTTCTGCTGACCCATCCTGAGCGGGCCGCCTCGAGCCGTTTCCCAAAGGAGACAGTTCGTTGCAGATCCAGGGACCGTGAACTGATCCAGCCCGTGGTCGAAGGTCTGGACGAAAACCTCCAACTGGCCATCTCCATCCAGGTCTCCGACGGCCGGGGCTGCCGGGGCGCCGTTGCCGTTGCCGTTGTGGCCCGGGTTCGGCAGTGGAATGTCGTGCAACACGGAGCCATCGGCGGCAAGGATCATGAGATTGCCCGAATCGTGGACATCCGGCTCGCCATAGGTGGCAATGAGAATCTCAGGCGACCCGTCCTGATTCAAATCGGCCACGGTCGCTTCAGAGCTGAAGAGGATCGACTTGCCGTGGCGATAGTTGGTTCGCCACAGGCGCTGGCCCGAAGGGGAGAAGGCGTACAGGTAGCCGTCGTTCAGCGAGACGACGACCTCGGGCCGCGAGTCACCGCTGATACTGACAACTGTCGGAGCGGGAACGCCATTGGGGGGATACCAACCATCGACATCGATCGGGGCATCGCCGCGTGGTAGCTGCTCCCAGCCTGCCTTGCGCCGGGCTGAGCGACTGCCATCACCGTATGAGCCCTCCAGAACCATGACTCCATAGGCCTGAGTGACGTATGGCACGTGCATCTCGATGTTGGGAACACCGATGACCTCGTTCTTCCCGTCACCATCGAGGTCGGCAACCGAGGGCGGCGAGGCTGTCCACTGCAACCATTCTGCCCAGTCAGGATGGGGCCACTGGCCCGTGTGGAGATGATAGTGATCGTGTTCCACCTGCGGATCGGCCCAGCGGATGAACTGACCCCAGGTGAGCCGATTGCCAGCGTAGTTGGGGTCGCGATTCGTGTAGTAGTCCGAGGCATCGATAGCGACTCCATCAAGATTGAACGCCTGGATGTGGTGGTTGTCGTAAGTGACCAGAATCTCCAGTTGTCTGTCGTCGTCGATGTCTCCGATGCCTGGGTTGAGGCCGTAGCAGCCAAAGCCACTGTGACCCTGGCCGTTGCGGTCGGCATCGTTGCCGGGCCCGGCCAGGTCGTTATAGCGGGGCCAGGCCGGGTCGTGACCGCTGGCAGGCTGGTACACCGTGCCATCCGGGCTGAAGACAAAGACCTGGGCGCCGCCTTGAGAGGTCGGAACCGTTTGGGTAGTTGTCGCCACGACCTCGACCATGCCATCTCCATCCAGGTCTGCCGCTGCGAGGCCTCTGACCTCAGGTGAGTTGCCACCCGTTGTCGTATCGGCCGGCCATCCCTGTTTGAGTTGGAGTTGGGTGCCATCCCATTCCAGGGCGATCACTTCATGTCCTCGGCCAACAACGACTTCGATGATGCCGTCGAAGTCCAGATCGATCACGACGTGGGGCGAATAGACCCTGCCACTACCTACCTCCGCGCGGTCGAGCAGGATCCCCGAGCTCGAGAAGACGTAGGTGTCGTAGTAGGCAGCGATGAGCTCATTGGAGCCGTCCCCATCCAGGTCGCGGACGACGGGTGACGCATACCAACTCGTCTGGCCCGTGAGGTTGCGGACAAACACAGGTTCCTGCACCGGGCCCGCACTGCTGCCGAGCCCGCATGCGGGCAGCTCACCTCGCCCGGGCACCGCCGAGAGCATCAGCGCCACCACGAAGCCCACGCCCCCACAGAGGTGCCAGCCGTTTTTTCGAAGATCGCTCAGAGGTCTATCCATGGTCGCTGCACCTCACGGAGTCGAAGTCGACCAACCCGAGGTGCTGCCGCTTTCAAACCCATCCGCAAACAGCAACCTAGGCCATGGGCGTGGACCGTAGTTCGGCAACGGCTGGCCGAGTTCGAAGGCTCCCAGGTCAGGAAGGCCTTGAAGAGCGAAGGCGTCATTCAGGTTATCGATCTCCTCACCGGCGTCCACTTCTGGGGTTCCTGGCGAGAGACGGAGATCGCGGCTGCCGGGGATCACCGGAGTGTCCCAGGTGACTGGCAACGATGCATCCACAAGATCATCGAAAGTTGCCACGACTCCGTGGAGCTCTACTCCAATCGCTTGAAGATCTGGAAGCCTGCTGTAGCGCACATTGTTCCACTTGAAGTGGGGGTCACTGGGTGAGCCTAAGGCTCGCGTAGTGCCCCAACCGTTGTAGTCTAAGTCTCTGAAGCCTTCGTCGGCGACGGTCGTGAATTCGAACGCAAAGCGGGTTCCGAGAAAGAGGTTGTTTCGAAAGACCGCATTGCGCCACATAGCGCCATTGTCGCCATGCCCATCGCCATTTTTTGCACCGGAATTGTGGATGACGAAGAAGCCAGTAGTGTCGTTATGCATCTTTATGGGAACGCTTTCGAGATTGAAGAGTTCATTGCGAAAGATATAGGCCGGCCCGCCACGGATGGGTTGGACGCTGACTCCCATGCGGGCGTTCGTCACTCGATTTCGCCAAACTCGGACATTGGCCTGGTTGTAGTCGATCTCGATGCCGTCATCGACACAGAATGCGGCATCGTTGCCGAAGACATCGTTTCCATAGGAAGGCCCCGTCGAAGGCTGTAGGGAGAGACAGTCTCCGAAATAGCGCACCGTGTTGTGACAAACCACGTTTCCGTGACCCCGGAGATCGATCCCTCGCTCCGAGGGAATACCCACTCCAGGCCACGATACTCGCCCCTCGATCACGTTGTCGCAGATAGTCTGATTGCCCTCAAGACCGTCTCCCCGTCGATTGACGACGCCATAGTCGACATCTCGAATCCGGTTGTGACGGATCACAAGATCGTGGCTGTGCTGCGCATCGATCCCCCACCGACCGTTGTCGAGAGTGAGGCCCTCGATCACGACGTGACTGATCGTTTGGTTCCATTCCCCGAGCGTGATGATCCCCCGGTCGGTTGCCTTGCCATCGACAATCGCAAGTCCGCTTCCCGGGCCCGAAAACACGATTGGTGCCAGGGGAGTGCCACTACTCAGAAGCTGAAACGGCTCGTAGGTGCCAGGTGAAATGTGAAAGACATCGCCTGCTACGGCATTACTAGCAGCCGATTGGAGACCCTGAAACGGGGCCGCCGGACTCCCATCTCCACCACTTGATCCAGGGACGACGTAGAGATGGCGCCCGGAGAAAGTTCCCAGTGGGAGTTTCCGGGTAGCAGCGGACACGGTCTTCGTCTCGGCACCGCCATCCGGGTCACTCATGGTCAGGCGAAGTTCGTAGGCCTTGCCAGGTTCGAGAAAAAGAGCGCTGGCGGCCCAAAAGTTGAGGCCCAGGGGTGAACCATCAACTACCAGTGCGGGATGAGCCCGCATGGCTGGCGCCGCAGGGCTCCAGTGCGCTTCTCCCTCAAGGCGGAATTCCATCTGAAGCCAACTGTCGAGATCGTTGTCGCCCTCGATCGACCAAAGAGCTCCAATATGCTCATAGGTAGAGTCGACCCTCAAAGCCCCTGGCACCACGTCGTTTCCCGCAAGCAGAGGAGTGCCGCAAACGCATAGGAAAAAGCGCGCCAACGACACCCCAAGCCCGGGTCTCAGGTTACCCACTCGCATGGATCACACCTCGGCACTCGAATATCACAGAAGCGACTGGAAGCACTATGGAATGCGACCCCTTGGTCAAGGTGCCACCCGTATTCCTGGTCGCCCAGAGATCGACTGGCACTTTTCTTTGTGCCAACTCCCCTCCCTCAGCAAACCGTCTCGACCTGGGCTTTACTCTCGTCGATTTCGAGCCCAGGATAGCCTTCACGCTTTTCCAAGTACCATAGACTCGGCGTCTCTCAGACAGCTGCGCACAGCATCACCTGCCGCCCAATTTCAGGGCTCAATTGGCCTACTGGGAAGTACGAAGCTGCCTATTCAAGAATCTGATAGAGGCAATGGGAAGGAAAGGGTGGCGGGAAGGCTCCATCAGGGAAGCCTGGCCTGAAGCCGACTGTTCGCCATCTTTCCGCCATACTCCGATACATATCGCAGAAGGCCACGTACGCGTCCCATAGCAGGCCGCGGGCCTCCTTCGAGGAACAGTGGAACATGGGAGCGGGAGACCACTTGGAATGTGACGGTTTCTCGTGCGGATCCTGGAGGCTCACTTGTCGAGCCCCAATGGGCCTCGTGCTGTCTGCCCGATGACGAGACTCAGTCTCGCTTTCTATTTCGGCTACCAGTTCATGCACTCGCTCGCGGACCGCACCTGGTTCCTGCCCCTCCCAGCAGGGTAGGGGGTTCAAGTCCACCACCTCGTCTTCCTGAAACTGAACGCCAGCCTCAGCGTCCAATCCGACAGATGCCTGACGCTCTCGAGTTCGATCGATCCACACACCTCTGAGCGCCTGTCCGCCGAGGAGACTCTGAACTGAGCTCACACCAGGCCACTCGATTGGGCTCGACACCAGACCCTCTTTGCATCCATTCTCCAGGAGATACCGTAACCGGCTCACCTGGGCTACCTCCTCGTCGCTGACCAGAACATGCTGATATCGGCGATGCCAGAAAGGGCCTCGCCACCTATGAAGCCTCCCAGCCTCCTTCGCCAAATTCCCCTGGAAATAGGCCATAAATTGCGCCAACTGGAACGCAGACCGTACCGTCATGAGCATATGAAAGTGGTTCGAGAGCACGATACAGGCGTGAATCTCGACACCGTAGAGCCGCTGGGCTCTCCCTAGGACGCCCACGACCAACTCATTGAGCTCAGTGCTTGGCCTCAGAAGAAAGCGGCCTTGAATTGTACGATTGGTGACCTCGACGAGGCAGCCACCCGGTGGTATGAAGCGAAGACGTCGTCCCATACCAACAAGAGACGGAATGGCAGGAGAGAACCTTTCAAGAAAGTGGCTGGCACCTAGGGTTGGACTTTCAGGACCATCAGGGTCATGTCATCCTGCAGCGGGGTTCCTTCGTTGTACTCCGCCGCCAACTCCAGCAGGCGCTCGATGGCCGACTCGGGCTCGAGATCCGCCGACTCGGCAAAAAAACGGGTGGCACGATCGTAACCGAGGGGGTCGCCGTCCGGGTTCGCCACCTCTGCCAGGCCGTCGGTCATCAACAGAACCGAATCGCCTACTCGAAGGTCGATCTCCGTCTCCTGGAACCGCACGTCTGCCAAAGTCGCAAGCGGGACGCTCGGCAGCATCACCTCTTCCACCAACCCGTTCGCTTGGCGCCAGACAAGCACGGGCGGCATCCCGGCAGACGCAAGCCGCACCCGATGCCCCTCGAGCCGAGCCAGCAACATCGCCATGCTCGCCTGTCGCCGATGCATGCTACTCAGGCCCTCGCCAATTCGCCCCAGGGCCGCGGCCAGATTCGGCTCCTGCCCACACGTCTGGAACAGGCTCTTGGCAACGCCCACCACCATTCCAGCATGCAGCCCATGCCCTGTCGCATCGCCCATCACCAACGTGCACGAGCCATTCCCATTCGTGTGGAAGTCATAGTAGTCGCCTCCCACCTCGTTGGCCGTGCTCATGTGAACAGCAATTCGAAAGCCCTCGAGATCCGGCACCTGCTTCGGAAGCATCGCCAATTGCAGCTGTCGTGCCTCCTCCAACTCCGCCGTCTTGCGGTCGTTGTCAGCCTCCAGCAAGCGACGATCGGCTTCCTCTCGCGCCACCCGTCGCTCCTGATCGATCGCCCTTTCCGTCAGCACGTCGATCTCCTGAAGCCTCGATTCGAGCTCGCGATTCGTACTCGCAATCCTCCGGGTCAAATAGACGGAGAAGGACAGCGCCAGTGAACCGACTCCCAAGAGGGCGGTCAGCTCATGTGGAACCTCTAGCCACCCGGCCTGGCGAAGCAGAATGGCAAAGACACACAGAGTCACGACAAGCAGACCCAGACCGATGACCCACGCATCGGGCTGCCGATCCACCAAGGCGAGAATCGCCCACCAGAGAGTCACCAGGTACACAGCGGCGATGAAGATGGCCGTTGGCACGTTGCCACCAAAAGCCGGGCGGGTCCAAACCCAAAACAGAATCCCCACCGCCGCAGCGGCCAGAACGTAGAAGGTCGGACTCAGCCGCTGCTTGAACACCCTGTGCTCCACCAGCAGGGCTGACATCCCCATCGTCACCACACCCGTCAGAAACCACTTGTAATAGACGAGGACCCTCCCCAGATCACCGATCGTGCCCATCTGCAGTTCGGCCAGCAACATTCCCACCATCGATCCGGTGAGGATGGCGAGATACAGGTTCTCGGTACCTTTTGGCTGGAACGCGAAGAGCAGCAGGTGCAGGAGAGTGAAGGCTCCGAATACCCCCAGGGCCGTCGCCATGACGGTTGTGTATTGCCTGACCAACCGGAGTCGAAACGCGGAGAGACTTTGGGTCTCTCCCGCCGTGATCTCGAATCCCTGGAAATCTCTCTGGAAGACGTTGCCCGTGACGTTCGAATAGCGGACGGCCAGAAGGTGGTCGACACCCGGATCCAGCGTGATTGTCGAGACGTACTGCGGGAGGAAAGGCTTCTCTTCGTCCGGATCCGTCGACACCGTGCCGAATTCAGCCACCTTGCGACCGTCGAGGTAGATCTCGGACGCACCAGCCTGAGCGACATGGATCCCGACAGTGTTGCCGAACTCCTCGCTGGTCCGAATCTTGCGTCGAAACCAGCCAATTCCAGGCCATCCACCAGGCATGGCTTCGGTATTACGAAGAGAAGGGAGGACGAGAGCCCACTCTGTGTCATCGAAGTCTGGCTCGGCCCAAGAGGGATCGTCACCAGGGTGATAGCGCCAATCTCTCGCCAGAACGACCGAACACTCTGGACAGGCTCTGTCGAGAACGACGACTTCCGTCCAGCCTTCGGACAACTGCGCGCTCACCGGCTGTCCAATAAACAGGACGATGGCAACCGTCGCGAGCTTCAGTATTCGACCAAGGGAGATCATGACAATCTGCAGTGGAAGCGGATTTCAGCGGCGAGTCGCACTTCCACTCCTTCGATTGCTCCAGAGGAGGTTACGCTCTCGGGCTCTCAAAGTTGCAGCGCAACAACCTGTCGATGGCCGCGCATATCTTGTCTTCCGGAAAGAGAACACGCCCACCATGAATAAATTCGTCGTTCCTGTCCTGATCTGCCTCTTTTCGGTTCCGGTCCTGGCCCAGCAAGAAGGCGCCCCTGAGACTGCGGAAGAGGCCGAACCCTCCCCTCCACCACCGTACCAACACCGAAAGCCATTGCGAAACCGAATGCACGTGGGCGGATGGCTCGGAGCTTCGTCGAGCAGCGCAGTCGACAGCGTCGAGATGGCTCCCGAGATCGGATTCCAAGTTACACCCAAGATCCAGCTGGGAGGAAGCCTCGTCTACCGGTACCGCAACGACAAGCGCTTCGACCCCGACTTGACCTCGACTGACCTGGGCGGTTCACTCTTCGGTCGCTACTTCGTGTACGCACCCATCTTCCTGCAGCTGGGGGTTGAGCACCTGTCCTGGGAGTACTACGACCCGTTCCAAGACGACTTGACCCAGATCGATGCCACCCACACCGGGATCCTGGTCGGTCCGGGATTCGCCCTCAGCATGGGTCCACGAGCGGCCACCTACATCGCTCTCCTCTACGACGTCAATTACAACAGCGGTGGCCCCAACCCCTACGATGAGCCCTGGGTGTTTCGGGTCGGTTTCGGGATCGGGCTCTGAAGACCCGACTCGGGCCTCGTGCCGTTGAAATCCCCTTCTCAATCCGACACCATACGAGCTTCGCATCGATCCAGCCCATACTCTGGGTGGTCAGAATGAACAGGGTCTCCTACATGAACTCCGGCGCCAGGTCTCTTCTCCTGCTCCTCGGCCTCTTGGCTGCCTCACAGCCCTCCTCGGGGAGTGACTTGACCCAACCTCCAGCCATCCTGCGCGAGGTGGGCGACACCGGTCAGGTCGAGTCCCGCAAGCTCATCCTGCCCTACATCTTCGCCACGGAGACTCTCGATGTTGCAATGGGCGCCGCTCTCGGAGCTTCGGCGTGGCCTCAAGAACAATCGAGCCTCTTCAGCGCTGTTCTCGGCACCACCAACAGATCCTGGGGTCTCTATTTCGTCGGCACCAGCTTCCAGATTCCCGCCGGAAGGCGCCTCTTTCTCGATATCAGCGCCTCATTGGGGCGGTACACGGATCAGCGTGCCTACGTCGACGGCAACCCGGACTATCCCAACAGCCGAGCGGGCTCCAACGACTCCGACCCCAACGATTTCATCAGCGGCCAAGGGAAGCATGATTGGCTGATTACCAACTTCAAGTACGTACTGCCCATCGGACACTCCCGGCAGTCGGCGATCGCCACCTACGTTCTCGATCGTGGACTCCTGGCTTCAGGTGCCACAGGTGCCGAGAGCTGGAATCCGTTGCGGAGCGGTCGAACCCTACTGCAGTTCGAGCCCTTCATGATCCAGCGGACATTCGACATTCCCGGCAGTGACGAGATGGGGAGAACGAACGGCCTGGCCTTCTCAGTACTGCACGACAACAGGGACTTTTCGCCCAACCCCTCGCGCGGCACCACAACGACATTCAGGCTGGTGCGGGACTTCGGCCAGTTCGGCAGCACGAGCTCCTGGACGTCGATGGACGGCAAGTTCAGCAAGTACTTCTTCCTGGGCTCGTCGCGGCTGACCCGGCAGCGGGTTCTGGCGTTCAATTTCTGGACCGCTGACAGTCCGACCTGGGAAGAACAGGAAACCGACGAAGGCACGGTCTATGACCACCGACCTCCTCCCTATCTGGGCCCGACTCTCGGTGGCTACCTGCGGATGCGAGGCTTCCCGCAATATCGCTTCAGCGACAAGTCGGCCGTCTACTACGCTCTCGAGTACCGGGTGATCCCAGAATGGAATCCCCTGGGGAGCATCGCTTGGCTGCGCTGGCTCCAGGTCGATTGGTGGCAGTGGGTACCCTTCGCCGAGGTCGGACGCGTTGCCGACCACTGGAACCTGACAGAGCTTCACTCCGATATGAAGTGGGATGTGGGTCTTGGCTTGCGCCTTATGACCGCCAAGGTCGTCGTTAGAGGAGACGCTGCGTACTCCGAAGAAGGATTCCACATCTGGGCAATGGCGGGGCAAGCATTCTAGCCAGATCGCTGTTGTCAGGCCCACCGTCGTCGGTCACCGACTCGTGGACCTTCCTGTAGAATCTGAGCTCCGATGTTTCCGCTCAGAGACGAGAACCCCACCGAGCTCACGCCGGTCGTCACGTTCATCTTCATCGCCATCAACGTGCTGGTCTGGGTCGTCGTCCAGCAAGGAGGTGGCGGGCAAGGATTCCTGAGCTCGCTTTGCACTTTCGGAGCGATTCCGGCCGATATCACGGGCTCCATCAACCCGGGGGCCGTGATTCCTCTGGGTCCCGATGCAACCTGCACCGTCGGAGGCCTGGGATGGATGACCATCCTCACTTCCATGTTCATGCACGGCAGCTGGATGCATCTGATCGGCAACATGTGGTTTCTCTGGGTCTTCGGCAACAACATCGAAGACTCCATGGGCCACATCCGATTCGTGATTTTCTACCTGCTCTGTGGAATCCTCGCATCGGCCGCGCATATCCTGACGGACCCAGCCAGTGCGGTCCCCACTGTCGGAGCTTCTGGTGCAATCAGTGGCGTCATGGGCGCCTATCTGCTGCTCTATCCCAAGGTAAGGGTTCAAACGCTGATCTTTCTTGTCTTCTACATTCGGATCTTTCTGCTGCCGGCGTGGGTTCTCCTGGCCCAGTGGTTCGTCATCCAATTGGTGTCAGGGGCGGGAGCCCTGGGAGCAGAAGGTGGCGGTGTCGCCTTCTGGGCTCACATCGGTGGCTTCGTTGCGGGTCTGGCTCTCATCAAGCTGTTCGAGCGGCCACAGCTGGTCAACGCCAAGAGGAACAAGGTCCATCTCACACACGACGAGCTTCTCCGGCTACGCTGGTAGCTACTGACGACAGGACCTCGATTGCCAGACAACGAGGTGCGTTGGTCCGCTTCGCAATTCCCCTGGCACCTGGTCTGACCGACGGCCCAGAGTTCGCTCGAGAGCAGCCCGACCAACCTCTCAACCCGAATTAAGGTGAGGTGTGTGCGTCCAAGGTCGCAGGTTCTCGGCACTCATATCAACCAACACCGCCTGGATCGCAATCCAGCAGAGCTATCATCACACCAAGGAGGGAGTACCCTGTGATCGATCTCAGTCGAAGGTTCGTCTCTATCAGCTCAATTCTTGCAATCTCAGGACTGGCCATGCTCGGTGCGGGGGCGTCAGTCGCCGCCCAGATGGCAGTTCCCGAATCAGCCTACTCCGCTCTCAGCTGGCGGCTCGTCGGACCTTTTCGTGGCGGCTGGGCGACAGCTGTAGCCGGCATCCCAGGCGATCCGGCAACCTACTACTTCGGCGGCGCTGACGGTGGCGTATGGAGAACTACCGACGCCGGCTCGACGTGGCAGCCGCTCTTCGATGACCAGGGGAGCGCCTCCATCGGCGCCTTGACGATCGCGCCCAGCGACCCGCAGGTCATCTGGGTCGGCACCGGACAGATCCATCAACGCTGGGACATTGTCGATGGCGACGGCGTCTACCGCTCCACCGACGGTGGAGAGACCTGGATGCATCTCGGGCTCGAGGATACGAAACACATCGGAGCCCTCTGGGTGGATCCCAGGAACGCCGACACCGCCATCGTCGCGGCCCTGGGACACGTCTTCGGACCCAACGAAGAGCGTGGACTGTTCCGCACCGAGGATGGTGGTCACAGCTGGGACAAGGTCCTCTATCTGGATGCCGATTCAGGGGCTGCTGACATCGCTGGCACACCCGAGCTTCCAGACCTTCTCTACGCCTCTCTCTGGCAGGTCCGTCGCTACCCTTGGCTGGACTACTTTCAGCCCACAGTCGGGCCGAATAGTGGCATCTACCGATCCGACGACGCCGGCCGCACCTGGACAAAAGTGGCTGGCACCGGATTGCCGGAAGAACCAACCAGTCGCATCGAGCTGGCAGTCGCGCCAGGTACTGACGGCCAACGGGTCTGGGCAGGATTGGAGCTTGCCGATGGCGGTGGTCTCTATCGCTCCGAAGACGGTGGGGTCACCTGGGAACTGGTCAACGACGATTCCAGCCTGGTGGGGAGCTACATGGGCTGGCTCTTGCCCGGCCCCTCGGATTCCAACACGGTCTGGGCGGGAGGACAGCCCCTCCGCCGCTCCACTGACGGAGGCACGACTTTTCAGATCGTCCGTAGCTCACCCGGCGGCGATGACTACCACGCCCTGTGGATCGACCCCACCGATTCCCAACGCATGATCACCGGCGCCGACCAGGGCGCAGTCGTTACCTTCAACGGCGGCAAGAGTTGGAGTAGTTGGTACAACCAACCGACCGGACAGTTCTATCGCCTGGCCGTGGACAATCGATTCCCCTATCGCATCTACAGCGGACAACAGGACAGCGGCACGGTGGGTATCGCCAGCCGCAGCGACTATGGCCAGATCACGTTTCGCGATTGGAGCCCAGTAGGCGGCGACGAGCGAGATGGTGATGTGCCCGATCCTGCCGATCCCGACATTGTCTACGGCGCCGGTCTGGGCGGCAGGGTCTCCAAATGGAACGGACGTACCGGGCAGGTACAGAACGTCTCTCCTTGGCCGCTGTCGAGCTATGCGGCACGCCCCGGAACGACGCGCTACCGCTACGACTGGATAACACCCTTGGCCATATCCCCGCGCTCACCACACCCCATCTTCGTCGGCGCTCAGGTCCTGTTCCGATCTCTCGACGGAGGCGCCAGCTGGGACACCATCAGTCCCGATCTGACGGGAGCTGTCGAAGAGGCCGGCGATTGCGATGGCGACGTCCCCATGGAGCGAGCCACCGAGTGCGGCTACGGCGTGATCTTCGCGATTGCCCCGTCACCGGCCGCGGACGGCCTGATCTGGATAGGGACAACCAATGGCCGGATTCAGCTCACACGAGATGACGGCGCCACCTGGAGCGACGTCACTCCGCCGAGCCTGCCCGATTGGAGCAAAGTCAACATCATCGACGCCTCCGCCTCGGACCCCGGGACCGCCTACGTGGCTGTCGATCGTCACCGAGTCGACGACCCAAGGCCGATGGCCTACCGCACCCACGACTTTGGGGCCACCTGGACCGAGATCGGGAATGGTCTGCCACCCAACGAATGGGTCGGTGCGATACGGCAGGACCCGGAGCAAGCGGGCCTGCTCTTCACAGGCACGAATCGCGGGGTCCACGTTTCTTTTGACGACGGCGAGACCTGGCAAAGCCTGAAGCTCAATCTTCCAACGACCGGCATCAACGACCTTCTGGTCCATGAGGACGATGTGATCGTGGCCACCGAAGGTCGGGCGATCTGGGTCCTGGACGCCGTGGCTCCCCTACGGCGGCTGGCGGCCGCCGACCTCGGGGATGAACCAGTCCTGGTGCCGCCTTCTGCCGCCTGGCGCCTTCGCTTCAATCAAAACAAGGACACGCCGTTGCCCCCAGAGGAGCCGACAGGTGAAAACCCGCCGGCAGGAGCAATCCTGGACTACATCCTGCCGTCCAACGGAACCGGCCCTGTGGTTCTCGAGATTCTCGACTCCAAGGGCACGCTGGTCAGGCGCTTCGGCAGCGACGACGAGATCGAGCCGCCCAATGCGCGCATCTACTTCGCCGACATCTGGCTAGGCGAACCTCCAACGCCAACTACGGGACCTGGACACCATCGGTTCGTTTGGGATCTGCGCTACCCGGCGCCCCAGACCCTCAGCTCGAGCTACTCCATCGCCGCTGTGCCCGGCCGGGCGACGCCTGCCCGACCCGAGGGCGCTTTCGTGCTACCTGGCACCTATGAGGTCCGGCTTACAGCCGGCGGCCAGACTGTCTCGCAAAAGCTCGAGGTGGCCATGGATCCACGCGTCGAGGTCACCTCGGCCGAGTTGTCGAACTTGTTGGAGCTCCAGAACGAGATTGCGGCTGCACTGGAGAGGGTGGTAGCCCTGGTGGCCCAGACCGAGGAGGCTGGCGGCGAAGCCGACGATGAGGTTCGATCCGTTGCCAGGGTATTGACCTCACTGGCCTCGGACCTGGAAAGCACCGACGCCCCGCCCACCGAGCCGCAACGCGAGTTGTTCGCCCAAGCGATCGACCGTCTGGAGAGTGCCGAAGTTCAGTAGCGACCGCTCGGCCTCCTAGCCGGACCTGGCCTCGACCAGCGCCTCGAACAACAGTTCTGGCGCCATGAAGCGCCAGGTCTCGTTGACCTGGATCTTGAATTCCGCGCCCTCTTCCAGTGGCTTGGGGAGGTCGATGTTCCTCTCAGCCAGCCGCCGCCGAAATTCCTGCGCATTGGTGCCAGCCACTTTTAGGCGGGAAGTGTTGGTGCCGTTGGGGACGCGCTCGATCTCGAAGCCCGATTGCTGTTCCAGGCGCCGGAGGACCTCCTCCGACCCATTGACCGCCTCCTGGAATCGGTCCGAGAAGCCCTCGAGGTAGTGGCCTGCCACCGCTGCGAAGGCCCAGCCATAGGGCAGGCTGCCACCGTACATGCGGCGCGTATGGAACATCTCTTTCAGCAGAGCATCCGGGCCCGCCAGAATCGCGCCAGACCCCGCGTTGAAGTACTTCCAAAGTGAAATGTAGACGGTGTCGAAGAGCGCCGCATACTCCTTGACGCCCACCCCAGTGTAGGGCGGCGCCAGAAAGAGCCTGGCACCATCGAGGTGCATGCCGATGCCTTCCTCACGCGCAAAGGCCGAAATGCCCTTCATTTCCTCGTAGTCGAAGACCTCCTGCCAGAGCCGGCGGACGGGCGACTCGATGCTGATGACGCGGATTGGGGTGCTAACTCTGCCGCTGGCGGCCCTCGCCACCTCGGCCTTGACTTGCTGCAGCGAAAACGACGCCTCACCTGGCCCCAATCCGATCACGGGTAGATTGCTCAATCGCTGACAACAGTCCCCAGAGTCGTTGTAGAGGTGGCTCTCCTCCTGCAAGAGAACCCTGCCCTCCTCTCCGGCCAACACCCTGACCGCGAGTTGATTGGCAAGCGTTCCGGTCGGAAAGAAGACGGCCCGTTCCTTGCCCAACAGCTCCGCCATTCGGCGTTCCAGAGTCTCGACGCACCCCCCTCGCGAGTAGTAATCGGGCTCGACCTTGCCCTCGGCAGCTAGCTGCCCGAGACATGCCGCGTACTCTCCGGGGGTCAAGCCAAGGCCGTCGCCGTGCATTCGCACCACGGGCGAAGGTCCACCATCGGGTTCCTCCGCACCCGCCGTGCCACCGCCCAAACCGAGCGCTGCCGCTCCTGCAGAGCTCATCATCAGGAAGTTCCTCCGGTCGATCTCATTCATGACTCCTCCGTCGTCGGCTTTCAACCCTACACTCGGGGCCTTCTCTTCCTCGGTGCCAGGGGCTTTTCTCGGTGCCAGGGGTTTGTCAGCGGCCTCGTGCCGATAGCAGCTCTGTCAGATCGATGATCTCCCCAGCCAGTATCAACGTCTCGATGGAACGCAGATTCTCGACCCCTTCACGAGGATCCTCGCTCAAGACCAGAAGATCTGCCCGCTGACCCTCGCGGACCTCGCCAGCTGCCCCCCAGTTGGGAAAGATCCTCGAGAAGTTCGAGGTCGCCGCCGCCAGAGCTTCCCGCGGACTCATACCGATCCGGCTCAAGCCCTCCAGTTCCTGGTGCAGAGAGATCCCCGGCATGGTTCCCCATACGTCGGTACCACTGCCCGCCAGATAGTTCGCTCCGGCCTGGCGGTAGGCCTCTTCCAGCATCAGCTCGCTACGAGCCATGGCGGCGTAGGCTACCTGGTGCGCCACACTCCCCTCGTGTCGCCCTGTCTCCCGATTCGCAGGTCGGTTGATGTCCTCGGGATCCAGCAGGTCAGCCACCGGCTCATCCCACGGATTCTCGGCCCACGGCTGGTCCAAATAGAGCAGGGCAAGCGTCGGCATCAGCGCGATCGAGCCCGAGGCCAACACCCTGGCATGATTCTCGAGCCGCTCGTCGAAGGGCGACAGCCCACTCAGCCACTTGTAGTAGGTCCATTTCGGGCTATCGAGATCGTCGCTGAACGGCTGTTCGACCACGGCCTGCGCCATCTCCTCAGGAGCCATGTCGAGCGAGTATCGGGTCGTGTGGACAAAGGCATTCAAACCCGCGTCGATGCCTTGCCGGTAGGAAGAGAGCCCCAACTCACCGATCGTGCCCATGCCGTGCGAGCGCGCCCGCTCGGCCAGTGCCTGTAACTGGTCCGGTGGTAGCTTGTACATCAGCAGCAGGATCTCGACTCCAACTTCAGCCAGGCGATCCGTCTCTGCGAGGTGCTCTTCCAGTGTCGCCCCCTCAGACCCCACGGAGTCGAGCCGGTGAACTGCCGGGCCGGGCTCTGCATCGAGAAAGAGGCCGCCGCGTCGGCCTCCGTCCACCGAGATGATGGACGTCACTCCGCTGGCCAGATAGGCATTGGCGTAGGCCTGGTTATTGATCGCCGCGAAGCCGTCCACGAGCCCAGGCACGATGTACTTGCCGGCAGCATTCACCACCCGTGCTCCGGCTGGAACGGCAACCGCATCACGCGGGCCAACCGCTACGATCTCACCGCCCTCGACAATCACGACTGCTTCGTCGATATCCGCCCCTGAACGTCCCCAGTCGCCGGTGTCGATGACTGTTCCTCCCACCAACGCCAAGGTCTCTGCGCCAGTAGAGGGGGCTCCGCCCAGTGCCAAGCAGAGCACCACCAGCAACACGACAACGATGGGTCGGATCGAATCGACTCGCATGATGTTCTCCAGTCCCGAGAAACAGTCCTCGCCAATGGAAGGTCTCACTATACCTTTCACTGGGTGCTCTCAGCGGCCTCGATTCCACCTGTCACCGATGGCTGTCGTCAGGGTCGTACGAAGAAAGCGTGCCACTGTCGCAGGGACTCCAGACGCTTCGGTTTGGCCTCTCTCACGAGAATCCCACGCTCTAGGCTGATGGCCGTGACGAAGATCCGGGTCCTGGTCTCGAGCTCGTCGCCCTCGAACCCCATCACCTTGAAGAGACCTCTCACAAAGGTCAGTCGCAATCGATCGACTTTCTTGACGAACGGTGCCACTTCCGGCTCATGAGACGCCCAGGCCCGCATGGCAAGGTCGTGGCCCGCGAGATCCTGGCGACCAAGCCGCTTCATGAGACTGAAGAGTCGATCTTCAGGACTGCCAGCCATGGTCTCCAAGTCGTCAATAACCGCCTGGGTCGAAGATCGCGCCCAGTAGTCGGCCAGGCTCCGCACGAAATCGGCCCTGTTCTCGAAGTGCCAGTAGAAGCTACCCTTGGTAACACCCAACTGATCGACCAGACGATCGATACGGAGCTTCGACTCTCCGTCCTGCGACAGCACGTCCAGGGAGCGGGCCAGAAACTCATCGCGGCTATATCGACTCGGCTTGCTGCTCATGTCGGTCTTTGCCTCCAAGAGGATAGCTACACAGCTTCCTAGGCAGTATAGCCACAAAGGTCACGCCACGATGCCGAGCATGATGTCCATGACATTGGCGTTGGTCGGCCCGGTCTTGACCAGGTATCCAGACCGATCAAGTAGCGGATAGGCATCATGATTCGAGAGCGCTTCGCGTGGGTCCAAGCCCAGGCTCTGACAGCGGCTGATGGTGCCACCATCGACCACTGCACCAGCCGCGTCCGTCGGCCCATCCGTGCCGTCGGTCCCACAACTCAGGATTGTGAAGTCCTCCTTCCCTTGAATCTCGAAGGCGCTCGCCAGAGCAAACTGCTGATTGCGCCCGCCCCGGCCTGGAGAGCTCCCCAGGATCACGGTCGGTTCACCCCCACCGATCAAGCAGACCGGCAGCTCCGAGCTTCGTTCGGCAATCTGCCCCAGCCGTTCACAAAAGACCTTGGACGCAGCTTCCACGTCTCCATCGATCGGCCGCTCGATGACCTCCACCTGGTAGCCCATGGACTCTGCCCCGGCTCTCGCCGCCTCGAGCGCCTGAGCGTTCGAGGCGCAAATGCAATGCGTAACCCCTTCGAAGACGGCGTCTCCCGGCTTCGGAGTCTCGGGGATCTTTCCCGCCATTCCATTCCAAAGGTGGTATTGGATGGAAACGGGGACCTCGGTGCCGAGCCCATAGCGTTCGAGAATCTCCAGGACCTCGCCGAAGGTGGTGGTGTCCGGCGCGAAGGGACCAGAAGCGATGGAATCCAGTCGGTCACCAATGACATCCGAGATAGAGAGGACCAGCACCTGAGCCGGATGGGCCGCTCGGGCCGCCAAACCCGCCTTGATTTGGGAAACGTGCTTTCGCACCGCGTTGATCTCGTGGATGTTGGCCCCGGAGGCCAGCAACTGCCGCGTGAGCTCGACTTTCTCCTTCAGGGTGATGGGCGAGGCGGGTAAGGGCCAAAGTGAGGAGCCACCACCCGACATCAGCGCCACGACCAGATCTTTCTCGGATGCTCCTTTCAGAATCTCCACCACCTCATTCGCCTGGGTCATTCCCGCGGCATCAGGCTCCGGGTGCCCTGCCTCGGCGATCCGAATGTGCGCCAGCTTTGTCTCTTCAGGCAGGGTGTGGCCGTATTTGACGACCACGAGCCCTGACGAGATGCGGTCACCAACCAGCTCCTCCACGGCACGAGCCATGGGTGCACCGGCTTTTCCACAACCGACGACGCAGAGGCGGTCGATTCCACCGAGATCGAAGCGAAGCTCGGTTCCGGCCTGCTGCAACGTCAATTTGCCACTCTCGCGACTCAGAACCCTCCGAACAGACTCACCAGAATCCACCGCTGCAAGGGCAGCCTCGAAGATCTGCAGGGCCTTGTTTCTCTGACTCATCGTTCGTGAGAATACGACACTCGCCCGCCGTCGTTGCCACAACTTGCTGCTCCGATTCGAGGGCGCGATTCTCCCTCTCTCTCACTGCCCCTGCATGCTAAAGTGGTCCCGGCGGGAATCTGCTCCCGTTGGGCAACAGAAGCACCCACGCGGCCGGATTCTGGGCCGCCTTTCATTTCAGCAACGATTGTCACTTTCTCCGGGCAACAGCCTCGCCCCGTGACCGTCACAGGAGGAGAATCTCATGACCCGAATGCTCGCGCACGAGCCGCACAAGATCAAGACGATCCGACCGATCTCCTTCCCCACTCTCGAGGAACGCAAGAAATACCTGGCGGAGGCCCACTTCAACGTCTTCAACCTGACTCCCTCCCAGGTTGCCTTCGACATGTGCTCACTCGGCACGAGTGCCATGACCCAGGAGCAGCTATCGGGTCAGCTCATCGGCGACGAGGCCTACGCCGGAGCTCGGAACTTCGAGCGCCTGGAAAAGGCCGTGCACGAGGTCCTGGGACACACCTACATCTGCCCGACCCACAACGTACTGGGATGCGTCAAGCTGGTCACCTCCACCATGGTGCCGGCTGGTTCACAGCTGCCTTCCAATGCCCGTACCCGCATCGACGTCCTGACCCCTCGCGATGTGGAGGTCCCCGATATCCGGGATCACAAGGCCGAGGTCTTCACCGGCAATGTGGACCTCGAACGGCTCGAGGAGATCCTGAAAGGGGGCCAGGTCGCCATCGTGGGCCTGCAAGCCTTCGGTGACGGACAGCACCCCTTCAGCTTGGAGAACCTGCGCGCCGTCCGGGCGCTGGCCGACCGTTACGGCAAGCGCCTGGTGCTCGACGGTTCCCGTGTCATCGAGAATGCCTGGTACCTCCAGCGGCACGAAGAGGGGATGGCGGCTCGCAGCATCGCTGCCCTGGTCAAGGAGATCGCCAAAACCGCCCACATCTTCCAGATCGACGGAGCCCAGGACCCCAAGTGCGCCACCGGTGGCCTGCTGGCCACGGATAACCCCGAAGACCATGAACACTTCATGAACGAAGTGGTGGTCTACGAGGGCCTCCACACCTACGGCGGCATGGCGGGAAGGACCATGGAGGTCTTTGCCCGCGGCCTCGAGGAGATGTGCTTGGAGGAAGAGGTGCAGTGGGTCATGCAGCAGACCGAGCACTTCAACAACCGCCTGCGCGAAGCCGCAGTGCCGGTGGAGAGGGGCTGCGACGGCGCCTACATCCTGGCTGACGAGTTCTTGCCGCATCTGGAGACTTTCCAGCAGGATGCTTTCTCTGCCGCCCTCTACGAAATGTCCGGGGTTCGCGCCCTGGCCCACGGTCTCGTCGGCCGCGACAATCAGGTTCCCGTCCAGATTCCACGGCTCGCCATGACGACTCGTCAGCTCGAGCAGGTGGCCGATGCCATCATCAGTCTCTACAAGCAACGGGACAGCGTGCCTCCCCTCGAGCTGCTCCAAGAAGGAACCTGGAGGGACGAGATGCAGTATCGCTGGGTCTACTCCGACCTCGAGCCCTTCGAGTTCGAGACCTATCCCTTCGTCATCCACACCATAGAGCGCATCGCCACGCTCAGCCTGGAAGAGCGCCGCAAGGCCATTGCAGAGGCGGGCTACAACACCTTTCTTCTGCGCTCGGCGGACGTCACCATCGATCTGCTCACCGACTCCGGCACCTCGGCCATGAGCACCGACCAGTGGGCCGCCTACGACGCGGCTCGCGCCACACCCACAACTTCTGATGACTACCTGCACCTGGTGGAGGTCCTTCGGGAAGCCACTGGCTACGAGTACATCATCCCGACGCATCAGGGGCGCGCCGCCGAACAGATCCTCTCCGAAGTCATGATCGAACCCGGACAGCTGGTGCCTGGGAACATGTACTTCACCACGACCAAGCTTCACCAGGAGATGGCAGGTGGAATTTTCGCCGACGTCATTGTCGACGAGGCCCATGACCCCAGCAGCGAGTTCCCCTGGAAAGGCAACATCGACATGGCCAAGCTGGAGGCCCTGGTCGACGAGCACGGCGCCGAGAAGATCGCCTACATCTCTTTCGAGCACTCGGTGAACATGGCTGGCGGCCAGCCCGTCTCGATGGAGAACATGCGGGAGGTCTACGCCTACTGCTCCAACCACCACATTCCGGTCTTCTTCGATGCCACGCGGATGGCCGAGAACGCCTACATGATCCAACAGCGAGATCCGCATTATGCAAAGACCAAAGTCCGCGACATCCTCCGCGAGATGCTGCTCTACGGGGACGGCTGCACGGTCTCAGGCAAGAAGGACTTCCTGATCAACATCGGCGGTCTCCTGGCCTACCGGGACAACGCCGAGTGGGCCAAGAAGTCGCTGGATCTGCTGCGCGTCTACGAGGGCAACATTACCGACGGCGGCCTGGCGGCTGGCGATCTGGCAGCCATCGCCCAGGGAGTCGAGGAGATGCTCGACGACCGTTACATTCGAGCCAGAGTGCTACAGACCGCAGCCCTCGGTCAGATGCTCCTGGATGCCGGCGTGCCCATCGTCACGCCCCCGGGCAGCCACGCCATCTTTCTGGATGCCAAACGCTTCCTGCCCCATATCGACCAGGACGAGTACCCATCGCAGCGCCTGGCCGCTGAGATCTACGTCGAGACTGGTGTCCGGGCCATGGAGCGCGGCAACGTCTCAAAGGGCCGCGACCCCAACACGGGCGAAAATTACCGCCCCCCCCTGGAGCTCGTGCGCCTGACAATCCCCCGGCGCGTCTACACCCGCGATCACATGCGGGCGGTGGCCGACGGCATCATCCGGCTCTACGAGCGGCGTGACGACATCCGCGGCCTGCGGTTCGTCTACGAACCCGAGAAGCTCCGCTTCTTCCAGGGACGCTTCGAGTTGGTGGAAAGTTAGTCGGAGGTCACGTGTACAGAATCAGCAAGCAGTTCCACTTTTCGGCGGCCCACCAGTTGGACCTCCTGCCCGACGATCACCCGTGCAGTCGACTGCATGGCCACAACTACGTCGTCGAGGCCGTGCTCGAGAGCGAGGAGCTCGACCACCGGGGGTTCGTCGTGGACTACAACGAGCTCGCGCCAATCAGGGACTTCATCAACCAGCACCTGGACCACCGGAACCTCAACGACGTGTTGCCAGACGCCACCACCGCCGAGAACATCTCGCGCTTTCTCTACGAGAGATTCAAGCCAGTCTTCCCGACCCTGGTCCAAATGCGAGTCAGCGAATCGCCGAGAACCTGGGCCGAGTACGAGGAACGTCAGTCCTGAGATGCGCCTATTCTTCGCAGCGTTCCTGGGCCCGGCGAACATGGGCGGCTATCAGGGCCTCGTAGATCGACTGAGGCGCGACGTGCCCGGTGTTCTGCGTCCGATTCCACCGGAGTCCCACCATCTCACGCTGGCCTTCCTGGGCGAGCTTTCAGATGGTGATGTCGAGCACTGCAGAGCTGACCTCGCGGCTGTGTCGGAGCTCGAGAGCTTCTTCTTTTCCCTCGAACCGCCGCGGATTCTCATGGGCCGCGGCCAACCCAGGTTGATCTGTGTCGATGTTGGTGCCGGAACCAAGCAGGTCTCCGAGGTGCAGGCGGCTATCGTTGCTCACTTGAGCAGGAGCATTCCCTCACTCAAGGTTCGCCCCAAGCCGCCGCACGCCACTCTTGCAAGATTCAAGAAGAGCGCCCGGCGCACCGAGGCAGCGGCAGTCCAGGAGGCAATCGACAGGCACTTCGACACCTCTCGACCTTGGGAAGATCGACTGGCGGAGATTCACCTGGTCCAGAGCTCACTGACCTCGGAAGGTCCGATCTACGAGACCCTTCAGAAGGTCAATCTATCTGCAGACCACGGCCCTACGCCCTCTGCCAGGTGATTCCGCCCGACGATCGCCACAGCAGTATCAGTGTCAGGGCCACGGCCAGGATCTCACCGACAATCCAGACAGGCGACAACTGGCGGACTCGACCCCGAAGCCTCCCGTCGCTTTCGGCCGACCATCGCATTTCCCGACCGATTCCCATATCGGGAGGGTCGTCGACGGCTTCCAGGGTGACGACCTCGCCATTTTCCAGCAACTTCACCGGCACTGGTCCATGGTCATAGACTCCCATAGGCCAGGGGGCGACAGGAGGCGGCATTTCCCGAACGAAAAGAGGGAGACCGTTCTTGCCTGTGAAGGTCCAGACATCGGGCCCCTGCAACAACTCCGGACGCATCGTCACCATCCAGCGGGTGCCAATCGAGGCGAGCGAACGCTCGATCCCCTCCGGGTCGGCGACATAGTTGCCGCGGGGTACCGGTTTGCGCCATGGGGTCGACATACCCGATTGATTGGATAGCCAGGGCCAGAGCGGCCCGATTCGCGAGAATTCCTGGTAGGGTGCGGCCTCCAAACGAAAGCCGTCGCCAGTTTGCGAGTAAGATCATGGATCCTGTCACCCATACCCTTGTCGGAGCATCGATGGCTGCCACCCGGCTTGGGGTGCGCACCCGATATGCTGCGCCAGCCCTGGTGATCGGGGCCAACCTACCCGACGTCGATGTGCTGTCGTACCTTGCGGGAGGGGACTTTGCGCTGGGTTTCCGACGTGGCTGGACCCACGGTGTTCTCGCGTTGGTGGTCTTGCCGGCACTGCTGGCTCTCGCGTTCCTCTTGTGGGAGCGATTGCGTCGAAATCGAGGAGGTGCCGACCGGCCTTTGGCGGTCGGCTGGCTGTTTGGCCTTTGCTACCTAGCGACCCTGACCCACCCTTTTCTCGACTGGCTGAACACCTACGGCATGCGTTGGTGGATGCCTTTCAGCGACAAGTGGTACTACGGGGACTCGGTCTTCATCATGGATCCCTGGCTCTGGCTGATTCTCGGGTTTGGCTGGCTCGTCGGTCGGCGTGCGACTCGACGTCTGGTTACCGTCTCTGCCTGCGTTGCGGCCCTCTTGCTCTACGTTGTGGCGAGCCGGGCACCTGGCTACTTGCCGATGATTCTCGCAGTCTTGTTCCTCCTGCTGCTCGCTCTTCTCGCCAGGCCGGGCGCGGCCTGGATGTCGAGCCACAGAACCGCCATCGCTGGTCTCATGGGGGCTAGTCTCTTCATCGTTTCGATGCTGTTTCTGCACCGAGCGACCGAGCATCGCGTCCGCTCACAGCTCGTGCAGCCGGTATCGAAACCGCTGGAAGGCCTCATGGTCGGGCCGGTTCCCGCCAATCCCCTGTCGTGGGAGTTCGTTGTCGAGCAGGGCGGCCGCCTACGCCACGGCCACATCTCATGGCTCGGCGACAGGTCGCTGCAATTCACCGACTTCGAGCGTCCCGACGCCAAATCGAGCGAGCTCTGGTCGGAGGTCGAAGACTCCGGTCAGTCGAGAGGATTTCTGTCTTGGGTTCGCTTTCCATGGATGGAGCTAGCTCACGGTCAGACCGAAGGTCGAGTCCACATCATGGATGCACGGTACGCCCGCACTCGGACTCAGGGCTTTGGTGGAACAGTGATCAACCTGCCTGCAGAGGCCGGTAGCGAATCACAGAAATGAAGAGGCGACCGGCCACCTGGCCGGCCGCCTCGATACTGGCTCTTCGTTACTGGCATCTTCGTTCTATTGGCTGGGCATCCGCCCCGGGGTCCAGGGTGCCCCGGCTGCGTCGGCCTTCTCCTCCAGAGTCTCCAGAGCCACAACCAACTGCCTCATCTTCGAGAGCTCAGACTCGTAGGCCTCCGACGCCCACTGGTAACCCTGTTTATGGGTCGTCGTTGGAGCCTGCGTCGTGTCCCACTGGTCTGACGCGATGCGCTCCACGCGTCCGACGATCGAGGGTGGCGTGAAGACGTTTCGACTCGACCGGGTCCGATCGCCCGAGAACGCGAGCTGAATCGAATCCAACTGGCTCTTGAGACCTTCCAGCTCGACCAGCAGGGCCAGATCGGCCTCCGGCGTATCCAGCAGGGCCTGTCGCAGATGGCTGACGCGCTGGTCGATCTCGCCGAGAACCTCAGAGGCGCCAAGGACGTTGCGCCGCAGTTCGCGAACCTCTTGGCGGAAAGCCATGACAGCCGCCTGATCTTCGGGCGTCAGGGTCGCCAGATTCAGCGGCACGACCTCGAAATCCACCGGCCCACCGAGCGGTCGCCATTCCGTCCCGACCCTCGCTTCGAGGGCTGCCGTGTAGGAGCCCGGAAAGGCGAGTGGACCCTTCTCGGGCGTTGCCCATGGAGACAGATTGGCTTCCGGCGTCAGACTCGTCGGTGCCGCGGGCGGCAATCGCAGATCCCAGGCCACACGGTGGAGTCCAGCACCCTGCTCGGCTTTCACCCGGCGGACCAACGATCCCTGGCCATCTCGGACCGTGAGGAACACTGCCGGCTCCAGCTCCAGATCCTCTGCCCGCAACTCCTCCATCGTGGACAGCGGCGCGTCGGTCTCGTCTTCTCTGGCCTCCGTCTCGGCCTCGATGCGGAGATCCTTCTTGGTCTTGAGGCCATCTCGGAGCCAGTAGGTGAAGACGGCTCCAAACGGCGGATTCGGCGTCGTCCAGAAGCCCTTGCCTCGGTCCCCCACCCGATCGGGTTGCTCGATGTACAGCAGGGCCTCCCTGGTCGGGAAGAGGATCGCCTCGTCCGTCGCCAGGCCGTCCTCCGTCATGGCCCGTAACGGTGTGTAGTCGTCCAGAATGTAGAACCCGCGGCCGAAGGTGGCCACTGCGAGGTCATTCCAGTCCCGTTGGATCTCGAGGTCCCTCACCTGCATCGTCGGGAAGCCGCCCTTCAGCCGGTGCCAGTGGTTTCCCTCGTCGATGGTCACGTAAAGGCCGAACTCGGTGCCGACGAAGAGCAGCTCAGGCTTTACGTGGTCCTGGATCAGGGTATAGGCCACCTCCCGATCCGGCAGGTCACCGCGCATGGAGCTCCAGGTGCGACCGCGGTCCCGGCTGACGAGCACGTACGGGTCGAAGTCACCCTGCTTGTGGTTGTCGAAGGTGGCATACGCTGTGTCGGCATCGAAACGCGATGCCTCGATGTCGCTGACGTAGGTGTTCTCGGGCACCCCGGCGAAGCGTTCGGTCCTGCGCCAGCTGCCACCACCGTCCTCGGTCACTTGAATGAGGCCATCGTCGGTGCCGACATAGATGAGCCCCTCTTCCAGTGTGGACTCGGTCAGCGACACGATGTTGCCGTAGTCCGAGGTCGACCGATTCTTGGACACTGCGTCCATGCCCCAGACGCGGCCCATGACCGGTAGTTGGTCACGATCGATCTGTCGGCTCAAGTCGTCGGAGATCGCGGTCCAGGTATCGCCCCGATCGTCCGAGCGGAAGAGACGCTGAGCGGCAAAATAGAGACGGGTCGGCGAATGAGGGGAGAGGATCAGCGGTGCGTCCCAGTTCCAGCGGTGGGCAGCCTCCCCCGGCTCTTCCTGCGGTTGGATGTCGACGATCTCCTCGGACCGCCGGTCGTAGCGCACCAGACCCCCGTACTGCCACTGCGAGTAGACGATGTCCGGGTTGGTCGGGTCGATCACGGTCTCGTAGCCATCGCCACCGACAGTGATGAACCAGTCTTCGTTGGAGATTCCCGACTGGCGCAGCGTGCGGCTGGGCCCGCCGAGCGTGTTGTTGTCCTGGGTCCCACCGTAGACGTAGTAGAAGGGCTCCGATGTGTCGACGCTGACCCGGTAGAACTGGGTAATCGGCAGATTCTCCTTGAACAACCAGTTGGCGCCGCGGTCGAAACTCTCGTATACGCCACCGTCACACCCCACGAGCACATAATCGGGGTCATCCGGATCGATCCACATGGCGTGATTGTCCACGTGCTTCGCCTTCTCACCGACGGGAGTGAAGGTCGCACCACCATCCTTCGAGACCTGCAGAAACGTGTCGAGTGAGTAGACGGTGTCGACGTCGTGGGGGTCGGCGACCAACGTGTTGTAGTACTGCGGGCTCGAAGATATGTAGTCTCCGCGCTTGGTCCAGCTCTCACCGCGGTCCGTAGTCCGAAAGACCCCACCCTCGTCGCGCTGCGCCTCGATGATCGCGTAGATCACGTCGGGATTACCCGGTGATATGGCCAGACCGATGCGGCCCATGTCGACCTTCGGCAGGCCCTTCTCGAGCTCTCGCCAGGTGACGCCACCGTCGATGGACTTCCAGATTCCGGAACCGGGACCACCGTTGATCAGTGTCCATACATGCCGGCGACGCTGGTAGGTGCTGGCATAGATCGTGTCTGGATCGCGCGGATCCAACCAGACCTCGTTGGCGCCCGTGTCGTCATCGACATGTAGCACCCGCTCCCAGGTGGCGCCGCCATCGATCGTCTTGTAGAGACCGCGCTCTCCCCCCGAGTTCCAAAGTGGACCCTGGGCGGCGACGAAGACGACGTCGGAGTTACGAGGATCGACTTCGATTCCTCCGATGTGCTCCGATTCCTTCAGGCCCATGTGGGACCAACTCTGCCCCCCATCCAGGCTCTTGTAGACGCCATCACCGAAGGAAACCGAGCGCTGGGAATTGTTCTCGCCAGTGCCGGCCCAGATGACATTCGGGTTATTGGGGTCCATTGTCACGACACCAACAGAGTAGGAACCCTCGTTGTCGAAAACCGGCGTCCACGTCGTGCCGGCGTTGTCGGTTTTCCAGAGGTTTCCCGACGAGGTGGCAATGAAGTACCGATGCCGCTTGCCCGGCGTCACGGCAAAATCCGAGATGCGCCCAGAATTGATGGATGGGCCGATGTTTCGCAAGGCGAGTCCCGCCAGCGTATCGGCGTTGAGCTTGGTTTCGAGCTCGGCGGCAGCCTCATCGGCCGCCATTGCGACGATGGGTGCAAACATGAGAATCGCGACAACGACAGCACTCAGCTTCTTCACGTTTTTGCTCCTTGCGATGGAATGGAGAAAGGTCGAGGCGCGGCGGTTTCTGCCCTCGCAGGATCGTACCAGGGGGCAGGAAGAAGGTACAGTACAGCCACGATCCATCTACCCGTAAGGAGGTCGCCGTGTCGATTCGACCGATCAAGGGAGTCATCAAGGCGAAGCCCACTGTCGAGGGCGCCGGAGTGCAACTGCGTCGAGCCTTCGGCTTCGGCAAGACCGAAGACTTCGATCCGTTCCTCTTGCTGGACGACTTCCGCAATGACCGGCCCGAAGATTTCGAGGCTGGCTTCCCATGGCACCCCCACCGTGGAATCGAGACCATTACCTATGTCCTGGCGGGAACGGTCGAGCACGGCGACAGCCTGGGCAACCAGGGTGCCATCGCGCCTGGAGACGTGCAGTGGATGACGGCGGGCAGCGGAATCATCCATCAGGAGATGCCCCAGGGTGACGAACAGGGCAAGATGCACGGCTTTCAACTCTGGGCGAACCTGCCTTCGTCGCTCAAGATGACTCCGCCTCGCTACCAAGAGGTCCAGTCGGGCGATATCCCTGAGGTCATCGATGACGACGGGACGAAGGTCCGCGTGATATGCGGCAGTCTCTGGGGCGCCAAGGGCCCGGTCGACGGCATTGCGGCCGATCCCCAGTACATCGATGTCTGGGTGCCCCCGGGCAAAGCCAAGACCATTCCCGTCGAGACGACCCAACAGGCATTTGCCTACGTCTTTGCCGGCTCAGGGAAGTTCTGCAACGCGTCGGCTCCCCTGGAAGTGCCCACCGAAGGGGCTGGCTGGATCGACACCTCGCTCTCCGAGGAGGCCGACAACCGCTCGCTCGTTCTCTTCGACCGCGGCGACGAGGTCACGGTGCGCGCCGGCGAGCATGGCATCCGGTTTCTGCTGGTCTCGGGCAAGCCGCTCGAAGAGCCTGTTGCCTGGTACGGGCCGATCGTAATGAACACCCGCGAGGAGCTAAGGCAGGCCTTCGCCGAGTTCGAGGCCGGGACCTTCCTCAAGCACGGGTAATCGGGACCTGCACTTCGGGGCGCGAACTCTAAAACCGACCACGGTAGCGTTCGCCAGGGTTGCGACGAGTAGAATCTTGCCATGCTCAGGAAGACGGCCTCTATGGAGCAGCAGCCTGTTTGGAGCCCGCGGCACTCGTCCGAGCTTTACCGGGTCGAGGACTGGGGAGAGGGCTATTTCCGAATCAACGAAGCCGGGCACATCGGCGTTCGGGTCGATGCTACAGAGGAGCGCGAGCTCGACCTACTTCACATCGTCGAAGGTCTGCGAGCGCGCGACCTCGCACCCCCCGTCGCGCTCAACTTCGTCGATATCCTCGACCACCGATTGAAGAGGATCTACACGGCCTTCGCGGCGGCAATCGAGGAAAACGCCTACAAAGGTGGCTATCAGGCCGTCTATCCCATCAAGGTCAACCAGCAACGTCCGACTGTCGAGGCCGTCTTCCGAAGTGGAGCACGATATGGATTCGGGTTGGAGGTCGGCTCGAAACCCGAACTCATGGCGAGCCTTGCCGTCAGTACCGGGGCGCCAGAGCGCCTGCTGATATGCAACGGCTTCAAGGACAGGAGCTATATCGAGGCCGCGATCCTGGCGACCAAGCTGGGGCGCAACATCATCCCTGTAATCGAGAATCGAAGAGAGCTGCGCATGATTCTGGAGTTTTCCGAGCTCCATCAGGTCAGGCCGCGACTCGGGGTCAGGGTCAAGCTCTCCTCGAAAAGCATGAGCCGATGGGGAGACTCGGTAGGTTCAAAGGCGAAATTCGGACTCTCCTTGAGTGAGGTCCTGGAGGTCTTCGAAGAGCTTCAGCGCCATCGCATGGAAGACTGCCTGAAACTGGTCCACTGCCACGCCGGCAGCCAGATCCAGGACATCCGGTACATCAAGGGTGCTGTCGGCGAGCTTTCCCAGGTCTATTGCGAGCTGGCCGCGATGGGTGCTGGGCTCGAGTACATCGATGTTGGCGGCGGCCTGGGAGTCGACTACGATGGCAGCCAGTCGGATACCCCGAGCTCGATCAACTACACCCTCGAAGAGTACGCCAGTCAGATCGTCTACCGCATCGCGTCGGCTTGCGACGGCCGCGGCCTGCCCCACCCGACGATCGTCACCGAATCGGGGCGAGCCTTGGCGACCTACCAGAGCGTGCTGGTGGTCGAGGTCATCGGCAGGTCGGATCCTTCTGTGCTGGGCCGCACCCTCGATCTGTCGACGATCGACCGCGATGCCATTGCCGAGCACCAGCCCTTGGCCGACATGCTCGAAGCCCTGGAGTCGGTGGCTCCGGATCGCATTGCGGAGTGCTACCACGACGCCGTCGAGGCTCGCCGTCAGGCGATGCAACTCTTCTCGGTCGGATATCTCGACCTGCTCTGGGCTGCGCTGGCCGAGAAGATGTTCCACGCGGCCTGTCTCGCCTTGGTCGAGTGCGGCTCGGAGATGAACGAGCCTCCGGAGGAAGTCGAGACCATTCGACGCAGCCTGGACATGGTTTACTTCTGCAACTTCTCACTCTTCCAGTCCCTGCCGGATGTATGGGCCATCGATCAGGTCTTTCCGGTCATGCCCATCCACCGACTCGACGAGCCTCCCTCTCGCACGGCGGTTCTCGGCGACCTCACCTGCGATTCCGATGGCAAGATCGGCCGGTTCATCGGCGAGGAGGGGATCCGCCCGGCACTCGATGTCCACGAGCTGAACCAGGCAGAGCCCTACTACCTCGGGGTGTTCCTCGTCGGTGCCTACCAAGACACGCTGGGCGACTTTCACAACCTGTTTGGAGACCATCACGTGGTCCACATTCGGGCCACCGAGGGCGGTGCCTGGCGAATCGAGGACTATGTCGAGGGCGACACCACCCAGGACGTCCTTTCCTATGTGCGCTTCGACCCCAAGGGTATTCTCCGGGCTCTCACCGACGACTGCGAGTCGGCCGTCGCCGAGGGCCGGATCAATCTCGAAGAGAGTCGGGTCCTGCGTCGCTTCTACCGCACCGAGCTTCAGGGATACACCTATCTGGACTAGGCATTTCAACGACCGAGACCGGCCCGTGAGTACAGAAACCAAGCTCGCCCGATTCCTGGGACTTCCACCCGAGTATTCAAACCCGGAAAGAGCCGAGGTCGCCATACTCCCGGTTCCCTACGACGGCACCAGCACCTGGAAGAAGGGAGCGGACCGAGGTCCGGAGGCGCTGCTCGAAGCATCACAGCAGGTCGAGCTCTACGACATCGAAACCCGCAGCGAGGTGTGGCGGCGTGGAATCGCAACCCTGGACCCGGTCGTCTGCGCCGGGCCGCCCGAGGAGTTGGTCGAGCTAGTCGATAAGCGCGTCGGCGGAATCCTCGACAGGAGCCAGCTCCCTGTCGTGCTCGGCGGGGAGCATTCGGTAACCATCGGGGCCGTACAAGCGGCGGCCGATCGCTTCGACGACCTGACGGTCCTCCAACTCGACGCCCACGCCGACACTCGTGAAAGCTACGAGGGCTCCGCGTTCAACCATGCCTGCGTCATGGCGCGAGCCCGTGAGCGCAGCTCAATCTTGCAGGTCGGTATTCGCTCCCTCGATGCAACCGAGCTCGCCGCCCTCAATCCCGATCGGGTCTTCTTCGCCCACACACTCTCTGAGGAGAACCGAGAGTGGATGGACGAGGTTGTCGAGCAACTCACCGAGCGTGTCTACCTGACCATCGATCTCGATGCCTTCGACCCGAGCCTGCTGCCGGCAACAGGGACGCCAGAGCCTGGCGGGTTGAGCTGGAGCATGGTGAATGAGCTCGTCCGCCGGGTCGCTTGCAAGCGCCAAGTCGTCGGCTTTGACGTCGTCGAGCTCCTGCCCGCAGCAGGCCAACACGCCAGCGAATTTCTCGCCGCCAAGCTTGTCTACCGGGTCTTGAGTATGGTGCTGAGCCAGCGGCAGCCGTGAGGCTCCCAGCTACCAACCGAGAACGTAGCCGAACAGCAAGGGAGCCACGATCGTGGCATCCGATTCGATCACGAACATCGGCGTATCGACGTCGAGCTTGCCCCAGGTGATCTTCTCTGCGGGAACAGCCCCCGAATAGGAACCGTAACTGGTGGTCGAATCGCTGATCTGACAGAAGTAGCCCCAAAAGGGACAAGCGCGCTCCAGATCCTGGTGGATCATCGGGACCACACAGATCGGAAAGTCGCCGGCGATGCCGCCTCCAATCTGAAAGAAGCCAACGGTCCGTTCGGCCTCGTCCGATGGCACCACGAGAGACTCTCGCGCCTCCGAGCTTGTCGAAGGGTGTGGCTCGGCAGAACCCATCGTCGTCTTCAGGTACCACTCGGCCAGCGCGCCCATATATTCGGGCCCTGAGCGAACGATCCCAAAGTCTGACAGGGTGCCAGCCAGGAGCCTAGCCACGAACATATTGCCCAGCGTCGAATCCTCCCAACCCGGAACGAAGATGGGCAAGCCGGCCTCCGCAGCAGCGAAAAGCCACGAGTCTCTGGGGTCGATCTGGAAGTCGGAATTCTCGAGCTGCTCTCGTAGCAACTGGTAGAAGAATTGGTGTGGGAAGAACCGCTCGCCATTGGTTTCGGCCCGCTCCCACAAGGCCACCATCTTGGCTTCGATCACCCGCATCGCCTCCTCCTCGGGAATGCAGGTGTCGGTCACCCGATTCAGGCCTTTGGCGGCGAGTTCCTCCTCCTGTTGTGGATTCAAGTGCCTCCATTCCGGAATCCTTCGATAGAAGTCGTGAGCGACCAGATTGAAGACATCCTCTTCGAGATTGGCACCTGTACAGCAGATGGCGTCGATCTTGCCCTGGCGAATCATCTCGGCCAAGGACTTGCCCAACTCGGCTGTACTCATGGCTCCGGCCAGGGTCACCAACATAGCGCCACCCTGATCCAGGTGATAACCATAGGCCCGTGCCGCCTCCGCCAGAGTGGCCGAGTTGAAGTGACGGTAGTGTCGGTCGATGAACTCCGTGATCTTCACGATATCCGGTCTCCATTCTGCAGCTCGAGCGTGCTGGGTTATCCCTTCTTGTCACTGCCTATTCTCAGGGCACCGCGTCCAAGCCGGCATGGACTCGCCGACGATCTTGGGATGCCAAGGGGGAATGGCCCCATCCTGGGCGTCTCGCCTCCAGAAAACGGACTCCCGGTGAGAAGAGCGATTCCGATGGCGAAGGTGCTCAGAAACTGAGTCATAGGAACCTCTAGGCAGAGATTCGAGGCTTCAGAGTACCAGGGCCAATTGCGAGCGTAAACGAGCAGAATATAGGGTTCAGAGACCTCCGGCAGCATGGCACGAATCGGACAGTGAGCCCATCGAAACTCGACTTCAGTTAGACTTTCCCCAGACGTCCGACAACAGACAATGCGGGGATGGATTCGAGCCGTCCGTCCAGAAACCCCAGAAAGAAGACCTGTCATGAAGAAGCTTCGACTGCACGAAGAGATCCTGCTACTGGCACTCAAGGACCAGGAGGGAAGAACCTATTCCGGCACGAGTTGGCCCTACGCCGTGGGCGGGGCCGTGCTCGCTGAGCTGCTCCTCGAAGGCCGGTTACGCCTGGACGAGCGCGACCGCAAGAAGTACGTCACCGTCGTCAATGGCACCCCTTTCGGCGAGCCGGTTTTCGATCAGGTCCTGGAGAAGATGGCCACCGCCAAGAAGAGTGCGGATATGACCACCTGGATGGGTCGAGTCGCGGGGATGAAGGACCTGAAACACCAAATCGCAGAGCAATTGGCTCTGCGTGGGGTGCTGCAGATCGAGACCCACAAGGTCATGCTGATCTTCTCGCAACGTGTCTACCCGGAGCTCGACCCAAGAGCCGAGCTCGAGATCATGCATCGAGTCGAGCACGCGGTGTTCTCAGACGACTCTGACCTGGATCCACGGACAGCGATCCTCGTCTCACTAGCCCACGTCAGCGGCATCCTGGTCCCTGTCTTCGGCAAGAAGCGCGTTGCCGAGCGCAAAGAGCGGCTCGACAGGATCACCGAGGAGCGACCCTCCGCTGAGGCTGCCCGCGCCGCGATCGAAGCCACTCAGGCCGCCATGGCCGCGATCATGACAGCCACAGTCGTCACCGGCGCAGTGACCCTCTGATCTGCCTTGAAGATCCGAGTGCCACAGCTACAATCGCCCGCGTGACCGAGATCCGTACAGGCCTCGGCCTCTGAAGGAACTTCCCCCAGCGCCCTCGACAGTGGCTTCGCCGTGATGAGTCCCGAGATCGACACCTGGACTACCCTCGAGATGGATCTGGGAGCCTGGTGAAACCGCTCTGGACCAGAGGGCCCTGTCCGAGGAGGGAACAAGTGCCGCAGCGGGTGGCCTTCATGTAGCAGCGCGTGAGATCACAGCGCACCTTCTGGCCCATCAGGGCAAACGAGACGCGCTCGAGACGCTGCACGTCCTTACCCTTGACCAGAACGACATCCTCGGGCTCGAGGCTCTCTCGAAGAAGCGCGGCAGCTCCAATCGCGCTTCGCCCGGCATGAACGATCGACTCGCGCGGCATGCCTCCGGCGTACAAACCCGCTCTGTACCGCTCAAAAGCTCTCTTCTCGCCGACCACAATCACCTTCGTGGCTGCCCTGGCAGCGAGCTCACCAAGGCTCTTGTAAACCGGTCCCTGGCTTCCCGGTGGCTCCGAGACTTCCCCTAGGACCGCGATCCGATTCTTCGCCGGGATCTCGGCGAGGGTCTCGAGAGCCGTTTCAATCGTCTCCATCGAGGACTTGTAGTCATCGCGGAGAAGAAAGGCGCCGCCCTCGAGCGGCACGATCTGCATCCTGCCCGGGGTCGGCCCCACCGTCTCGACGCGAGGCAGGGCCTCGTCGAGATCGACCCCTTCGCCCACACAGGTCGCTGCGGCTGCCAGAATGCTGTAGACCATGTGCCTCCCCACCAGACAGGTGTTGACCTCGTGAGTCTCGCCGTCGCTGAGCAGGTTGAATCGCATTCCTCGAGGCCAGTCGAAAGCCAAGTCCTCCGCTCGCACGGCATTCGACGGCTCGAAACCGAAGGTGATCACCCTGCCGCTGGTCTGGCTCTTCATCCAGAGGACGTTCGGGTCGTCTCCATTGAGCACCGCCAGACCGGTGTCAGAAAGAGCGCGTACCATCTCGGCCTTCTCGTGCCGGGTGGCCTCTAGCGTCTTGAAAGATCGGTTGTGCTCACTTCCAATCGACGTCACGACGACGATGTCCGGTCGAATCATGGCGCCATTAGGCTGCATCGTGCCCGGTCCATTGACACCGACTTCGATCGCTGAAAAGCGGTGCCAGGGTCGGACGCGGAAGATCGCTCTGGCCAGAAAGCTGCCGGCATTGCGCTCCGAGAGTCGGCTGATATCTCCACCAAGAGCCGCCATCGTGGTCCGCGCGGCGGTCGATTTTCCGAAGGAGCCGACAATAGTTGCGATCCGAGTTCGCCGCACGAAGGTGCGCCGATAGAGTGTGGCGAGTCGGAAGAGTATCGGCTTGGCACGTCGAAAGAGACGCGTTTGCAGCTGCAGCCTGCCCACCGGTGATCGGAGCATCGCCAGGGCTTCACGCCCACTGGATGGCAAATCGGTTCTTATCGCAGCCAACCCCTGTTCTCCCAAATCGGGCTTGTGAAAGAACAAGGATATCGGCATTCGGCTCGCCGGAGATCTGTGGGCCTAGAACTCGATCTCCAGCAAGATCTCGGCGCGATACTCACCCATCTCGACCTCGAAACGGTTCATGCCGCGACCGAAGTGGTTTGAGAGCAGCTTGAAATCGACGACCGCCCTGTAGCTGTCGTCCCCTTCGTCCCCCAGCACTCTCACCTGGATCGGCTGGATCTCTTTGCCGTTGACGGAGACTACGCTGGCTCTTGAGAGCGCCCCCTCCGGCACGTGCAAGAGCAGCGGCAGCTCGCGGATCTTCTTCTCCAGGTCGATCTCGTTGTAGGGAATCGTGACCACCAGCCCAGTCTCGCCTCCGACCTGGATGGGCGGTGACACGGCGCCCGAAACTTCCACCTCGGTCGAGGCACGGACCATGGTGTCGAAGATCGCCCCGGGCTCCAGGAAGACGTTCTTGCCCTTGATGAAGACAAACGGCCAGGCCAGGGCCACCGCCAAACCGATGGTCACCCCCATTCTTCCCCTGCCCGACCGGTCGTAGCCGCCGTCGAGGGCGACATCGGTCCTATCGACCGCCGCAGCGCTTAGCACCTCGATCTCGAGAAAGCCCTTCTGACCTGCCATTCGGGCCTTCTTCATCCTCTCGACTTTGGCGTAGACGGGCGTACCCGCTGTGATGACCCGGTGCCCATCGACCCACACATCCTTCCAGACGTGGGCCTGGACGATGTCACCCGTCTGGACGGCATACGCCTCCTTCTGTCGGGTCGTGACCTGCTGATCCAGCTCACAGAAGACCGTGGTACCAAAGGGAATCGTGACAGTCTCCGCCGGCATTGCGACGGCAGGCAGTAGGAATGCGAGACAACAGCAGAGAAGTTTCTTCATGGGCTCGACCCTCCTCGTTGATTGCAGGTTGCAGATTCCATGCCCTCGACTCAGGGTCGGCGGCGCGCAGCCGCCTTCGAAGAAGAAGGCGACAGAATCCATCAAACTCCGCAACAGGATCAGTACAGGTCGAACAACAGAATGCGGGCATCCAGCGGGCCGTTGCGGACGGGGATGCGTCGACTCGGCCGCAGCCCGATGTGCTTGCCCAGGCCCTCGCCTCCCGCCAGGACCACCGCTTTCCAGCCCGCATAGCGCTGCTTCATCAGGTCACCGAGACGTGGCCACTGGTTCCGGTTCTCTTCGAGCCGCTCACCGTAGGCCGGATTGACGACGAGCAAGCCGGGACCGGCCGGAGGCTCGTAGGAATAGGCATCTCCGACCTCGATAGAGGACAGCCGACCCAGGCCGGCTTTCCGGAGGTTGGCGCTCGCTGCCTCGACGGCGGCAGGAGACTGGTCCACTCCGAAGAGCTTCAATCCCGTCTCCGGCAAACGAGTCCCCTCCTGCTGAAGAGAATCCCAGGCTTCCCTGCCGATGCCCGGCAGTCGCTCGAAGGCCCATGTCGTCCGCAGCCGACCCGGCGCCAGGTCGAGCGCCACCGCCGCGGCTTCGGCCAGCAAAGTCCCGGAGCCACACATCGGGTCCACCACCGGCCCCTGGCCATCCCATCCCGAGGCGAGAATGCAGGCTGCCGCCAGGTTCTCGCGCACCGGCGCCTCGCTCGTCGCCACCCGATAGCCACGCCGGTCCAACGGCTCGCCCGACGTATCCAGCAGCAGCGTGGCCCGATCGCGAGACAACCAGACCCTGAGATGGATGTCGGGGTTCTTGCGATCGATGGAGGCACGGCGACCGAATCGTCGCCGCTGGGCATCGACGATGCCATCCTTGACCTTCAGACCCACCCAGCGTGTGTCGCGGAGGGCCGACCGGGCTGTGGTGGCACGGATTGCGAAGCTGTGACTCGGATCGAAAATCTCTTCCGCTCTCAGGCCATCCCAGCTCCTGGTGCCCTCGACCAGCCGGCCCGCGCCGGCTTCCAGGGCTTCGGCAGTCGACCCCTCCCACGAAGCCAACTCGACGAGGATCCGGTTGGCCGTACGCAAGAACCAGTTTGCCCGCAGCACATCCTCCCAGGTGCCTGAAAAGGTAACCGCGCCGCGCTCCCGGCCACAACTCGAGGCACCGAGCTTCTTCAGCTCCGCCTCGAGGAACTCCTCCAGGCCGAGCGCACAGGTGGCAACGAGTCGAAGGGACACGGCTCAGAACGGGAAGAACACGGGCACGAGAAGCGTCAGCACGACGAAGATGACCAGTGTGAGCGGTGTGCCGACCCGCAGATAGTCGCGCGACCTGTAGCCGCCAGCGCCCATGACCAGCAGGTTGGCTTTGTGAGAGAAGGGCGTCATGAAGGCGGCCGAAGCAGCCAGGCTCACACCCATCATCAGGGGATAGGGACTGATGCCGAGGTTCTTGGCAGTATCGATGACGACCGGCGCCAGAAGGACCACGGCGGGCGCACCGTCGAGCCCCTGTGAGAGCATGCTGGCCAGGACAATGAGAGCCGCCAGCGTCATGTGGTTGCCGAGAGGCCCGGCGAGATTGGTCACCCCGTCGGCCAGAAACATGGCCGCTCCTGTTCTCTCCATCGCCAGGCCCACTGGTAGCACCGCAGCCACCAGAAAGATGGCCTTCCATTCGATGGCGCGATACGCGTCCTCCATGGTCAGCGCGCCGAAGAGAATGGCCAGCGATGCGGCCGCGAAGGCGGCGACGTGAATCGGTTGTGCTCCAGTGGCCACGAGGCCGATCATCAAGAGCAACGCGCCAAAAGCCCAGGGCGCCTTGCTCAGGCGCCGCGGTGCCTGATCGGCCTGTGACAGCACCACGAAGTCGGGTTCGGCCGCCAACTCCCGGATCTTCTGTCTTGGCCCATGCAGCAGTAGCGCGTCCCCGAGGCGAAGAGGAACGTGGGAGAAATCGACGTGATGCGGCTGGCCCTCGCGCCATAGGGCCAGCGCCAGAAGTCCATATCGACTTTGGAAGCGCAGATCGGCCAGCGTGCGGCCGATGGCCGCCGAGCGAGGGGCCAGGGCCGCCTCGACCATGCCGATCTTCTCGGACTCGAGAGGCGCCTCTTTGAGCGCCTCTTCGAACTGCACCTCCCCGAGGTCGACAAGCGTTACCAGTCGCTCGGGACCACCGCCAATCAACAGTCGATCGTCGACACGGAGGATCTCTTTGGGCGAGACGGCCAGGTGGGTCTCGTCGTCCCGAATCAGTCCGGCAACTGTAAGACCCACCAGCTCACCCAGGCGGCTTTCCTCGATGGACGTATCCACCAACGGAGAACCCTCTGGAATCCGTACCAGATGCAGCTGGCTGACCAGATCTCGAATCGCAGTCAGGCCCGTCTGAAGAACCTCGAAGTCCGGATGACGCGACAGGCTCTCCAGACGATCCTTGGCACCGAGCGCGAAGATTTCGTCATTCGCCTGCAACACCCACTCAGCCAACTCGATACCCTGCAGGTGCTCGCCGCGACGCACACCGACGACCACCAAACCGAAACGGTCTCGAAAGCTCAGCTCTTTGAGGTTGAAACCGATCAGGGGAGATCCGGCCAGAACGCGCGCTCTCACCCCTCCCACTCCACGCACCGGACTCGGCAGCTCTGCAACCCTGATCTGCTCGATCTCCAGGTTCTGCATCCGCAGCAGCTCACCGAGATCGGCGGCCAGACCATCCACCATCAATACGTCTCCAGCGCGCAGTACCGAATCACCTCGCGGCATGGAGCGACGCTTGTCCCCTCTTTGAATGGACAGCACCTTGACGCCCAATGTGTTGCCGAGGCGCGTTTCGGCCAAAGTCATCCCATCGAGTGGCGTGTCCTCCGGCAGCCGAATCGAGAACAGGTGCTCTTTGAGCTGGTAGACCTGGGTCAGATCGCGCGATTCGGACTGTGCTGGGCCGTGTTGCTCCCCTGCGGGCAGCAGCTTGCGGCCAAGAGTCAGCATGTAGATGACCCCCAGGCCGAGAAGGGCCAGGCCCATCGGGGTGAAATCGAAAAGTGAGAACGGCTCGAGGCCACGCTCTTCGAGCATCTGCGCAGCGAGGATATTGGGCGGTGTCCCAACCAGAGTCGTGGTGCCGCCGAGGATGGCGCCGAAGGCCAGCGGCATGAACAGCCGAGATGGTGACAACCCGGCGCGGTGGGCAATGGTCGCCACCGCCGGCATCAGCACAGCCGTGGCGGCGATGTTGTTCATGAAGGCCGAGAGGATCCCGCAGGTCAACATCAACACGATGATGAGACGGGTCTCGCTATTGCCGACGATCTTGTAGATCCGGCCACCGATGACATCCGCCACGCCGGTCTCGAGCAAGGCGGCACCGACGATGAAGACCGACAACATGGTGATCACCGCCGGCGACGAGAAGCCTGTAAAGGCCTCGGCTGGGGTCAGATAGCCTGTGAAGATCAGGACGGTCAGGCCCAGAAACGCCGTCAGATCTACCGGCAGCTTCTCGGTGAGAAACAGATACACCATCACCGCCAGCACGGCGAAAAGGAATGCAATCTGCGGTGTCACGGTCTGATTCTACCTTCAGGCCGACACACGAATGGCGCTCGGCCTGATCCAAGTTCCGAAGTCGACTCAGGCCCAGACAGGCATCACCAGCGGGCCTCGATCAGATAGCGCGCGATCAGGCTGTGGATGTGGAACGAGGTCCCATCGCCCTCTTTGATGGCGTGGGTCCGATTCGGATAGACCATCATGTCGAACGGTTTTCCGAGCTCGATGAGGCGATTCACCAGGCGCTCGGTACCCTGGTAGTGCACATTGTCGTCGGCGGTGCCGTGAACGAGAAGAAGACGACCTTCCAGTCCCGCAGCAAAATGAATGGGAGAGCCGATCTCATACCCTTGCGGATTGTCTTCCGGCAGGCCCATGTAGCGTTCCTGGTAGATGGTGTCGTAGAGCTTCTGATCGGGCACCGGCGCCACCGAGACACCGACCTTGAAAACCTCCGGATAGCGGAACATGCAATTGAGGGTGTTCGAGCCACCGCCACTCCACCCCCAGACAGCGACGCGCTCGGGATCGACAAAGGAGTGCTTTCCGGTAAAGGCCCTGACGGCGGCCGCCTGGTCTCTGGAAGAGTGCTCGCCAACGGTGCCGTAGACGACTTTTCTCCAAGCTGCGCCTTTGGGCGCTGGCGTACCGCGGTTGTCGAAACTGACCACCACGAAGCCGGCGTCGGCCACGGCCCGATGAAACAGCATCCGGTTGCCTCCCCAGCGATCCACCACGGTGGTTCCCGCCGGCTCTCCATAGACGTAAACGAGCAGTGGGTAGCTCCGACTCGGATCGAAATCGCGCGGCTTCAGCATCCAGGAGTCGAGCGTCACGCCTGCCTCGACCTCGGTCTGGAAGAACTCCACCGGTGGCGCGGCGATATCGCCAAGTCGGCTTGCCAACTCGGCGTTGTCTTCCAGAACGCGCACGGTCTCATGCCCCGGAAGGCGCACAAGGTCGATCACGGGTGGGACATCGAAGCGGGAATAGGTATGAAAAGCGTAGGCGCCGTCGGGTGAGACATCGTAGCTGTGAGTGCCTGGCTGGTCGATCGGTGTCACTCGCTCAGGGCTTGCCGAACCATCGATCCTGGCCCGATAGAGATACCTCTGTGTTGCATTGTCCGGTGAGGCGATGAAGTAGAGCCATCCCGACCCGGTGCCCGCTCCCGCCAGGCTGATCACGTCGGCTTCGAATCGAGTGATGAGCTGCTCGCCCGAGCCATCTCGACGGACCCGGTAGGCGTGCCGCCAACCATCCTTCTCACTCAGCCAAAGGAACTCTTCGGACCCATCGAGCCATTCGAGCTCCTCCATGACATCGACCCACGTCTCGGAGCGATCCTGATGGACCCGCCGGACTTTGCCGGTATCAGCCTCTGCGAGCAGAACATCATTCGTGTTCTGCAGCCGATTGAGGTGCTGCAGGAGGAGCGTCTCGGAATCCTCACCCCAGTCCAGGCGCGCGATGTAGGTGTTCCGAGGATCACCGGGAACGTCCATCCAGCGGATCTCTCCACCGTTCGAATCGACCACCCCTACCCGCGCCGCCGAGTTTGTCGTCCCGGCTTTGGGATAGGGAATCCAGGTGAGCTGTGGATAAAGCGTGTCTGTGTTGTTGATCAGAGCGAACTTGTCGACGCCGCTCGAGTCGAAGTTCCAAAAGGCGATGTGCTGGCCGTCCGGGCTCCAGCGGTAGCCGTCTCGAATGCCGAGCTCTTCTTCGTAGACCCAGTCCGAGGTGCCGTTGATGATCGTCTCCGACCCGTCGCTTGTCAGCGGCGTGATCTCACCGGTCTCGATCACCTCGACGTAAAGGTTGTTTTCACGCACATAGGCCACCCGCGCTCCGTCTGGGGAGAACTTGGCGAACATCAGCGTCGAAGGCTCAGCGTCGCCGCCAAGCTTCTGCAGGCCGCCCGTCGCAAGATCCATGACCCAGTAGTCTCCCCGGGTATTGCGGCGCCAAACCCGTTCGGTGTTGGTGAAGACAAGAAGCCGTTTCTTGTCTTCAGACCAGGCGTAGTCGTCGATCTCGAGAGCGCGGCTTCTACCCTCGGGAATGAGCTGGCCGGCATCGATGACCACCTCGCGGAGCCCGGTCGCGGTCTCATACCGCACGATGTCCTTGGCTTCCTCGTCCTTCGAGTCCTTGACGGAATCCGCAGGCTCGAGCGTCGTGTAGTAGAGGCCCTCGTCCTGCCATCGGGCCGGACCGAATTCCTCCGGCTCGAACTCCTCGTCCGTGAAGATTCGCTGCAGCTTCTCGTCGATGCCGGTCGACTCTCGAAAGGCCGGCTCTTCCGCTCCAGAGCTCGTCGGAGCAAGCAGCAGGGCCAGGCAAACCAGCAACAGTCGGGACGAAACGGGGATGATCGTCTTGGGGGTCATGCGAGGTCCCTCCGAAATCAACCGAACAATAGAAACAGGGCATGGCCAAAGACGCCGGCACTGAGGCTGCCAATCAAGTGGGTCACGATGGCCACGTTGGTCAAGGCGCGCTCTTTGATGCCATCCATCATGCCCACATGGGTGCTCAGGAAGCCGGCCATACAGATACCAATCGCCGTGAAGACGCAGATCTCCTTGGCCCCCACGATCCCGCTCTCGAGGAACTTCGGCACTGTCGCCAAGGCGGCCCCTACCGAACCCAGGGAAGTGACCGGGAATGCGATGGCTTGGGGGTTCGAAAATCCGAACAGCGGCTCGATGAGAAACGAGAACTTGTCCCCGAGCCATGGGAAAAAGGCAACTCCTTCGTAGGCGGCGCCTGTATAGACGCCGTCCGTCGCACCGTAAGCCAGCATCATCACAAAGGTGCAGATGATGACAATCCCGGGCATGATGTCGAGGCCCGTCTGCACGCCATGGGCGCCGCCGTCCAAGAGCGACTGTAGGGCCCGCTGGGCGACGTTGCCCTGCCTCACCTGTCGGTAGCGCAGGATGTCGTAGCCCTCTTCCTCCTCCGTGAGGACGTCTTCGTCCGCACCATATTTCTTCTTGCCGAAATGGCCCATGAGCCTGACGCTGACGATGCCGCCGAGAATCGCCCCGAGATTGCCGAGCAGAACAGCTCTTCCGAGCGGCTGATCAGCAGACGACTGCGCCAGCATGAACGTGGTGACAATGAGACCCATTCCGAAGACAGTGCCGAGGTTGATCAGGGTCGTCACCTGCCACTTCTTGAAGTACTTCAGGAAGCCCTTGTCCGAAGTCAACGGCATGATCGCCGGGTTGTCCGACAAGTAGGTCGCGACCACTCCGATCGACGTCGCGCCTGGCAGCCCGAAGAGCGGTCTCATCAAGGGGGAGAGCAGCCGATTGGCGATGCTGACGATGCCGAACTCCGAAATGAACGAGGTGAAGGCTCCGGCGAGGATGATGACCGCCATGAGGAAGAGGACCGTGTTGAGGATCAGGTCATGGGCGGTCGCCATCATGGTCTTGAACATGAAAGCCAGGCCCATCTTCCACGCGAAAAGCGCCAACAGCACACCGACGACGACCAGCGCGACTACGGTCTCCGTCGTGACGGCCTTGACGATCCGCCTCTCCGTTTGGCCGCTCCTGGCGGGCTTTTCCCGTGTGATTCCGAAGGCCATCTAGGAGATTCTCTCTAGAACCTCAATCAGAGACGCTCAAAGCACTTCGCACGAAGTCCAGATAGTCCTGTCGGAACTTGGCGAGGTCCTCGGCCCGCACATACATCATGTGCCCAGCCTTGTAGTAGGCCACCTGGATGTTGTCTCGCACTTCGGAGTCGAGCTGCATATGGTCGACGGTGTAGTCTGTCGCGAAGTAGGGTGTCGCGAGATCGTAGTAGCCGCTCATGACCAGCACCTTCAGGTACGGATTCTTGTGCATCGCGGCGCGAAGGTGCTCAGCATAGTTGGCATAGGCGTTACTGCCATAACTCTGCCGCGACCGATCCTCGTGATAGTTCCACGGCCGCACCTCGCGGCCTGCAGAATGGCGGAACACCATGTCGTTCTCGTAGCCCAGCTCGTGACGTAGGTAGTCCTTCAGCAGCGAGACGTACCAGCCTGTGACGACAGCACTCGATGGGTCGTATTCGAAGTGCTCGCCCACATCATCGCGATCACTGCCGGTGTAGCGACTGTCGAGTCGCCCGACCGTCAACCCCTGGTCACGCAGCAACTCCTTGACGAAGTGATAGATGTCGACCCGCAGATCGGCGCGCTCGAGGTAGTCCTCCGAAAGCCCCGAGAGCTCGGCCAGCTGAGCGCGGATTCTCTGGCGCTCGGCTCCCTGCAGCTGATCTCCCAACATCAGGGCCGAGGTGTAGTCACCCAGTGCGAAGGCCTCCGACTGCGCCAGCGCGGCTTCGAGGTCGCCGGTGAGGTGCTCGGGTAGCTTGCCGTGCCGCCAGGCTGTGGCGGTGTAGGTCGGCAAAATCAGTGCGTAGGGCAGATCGTTGCCTACATTGAAGACCTTGGTGCCCCAGTTGATGACCGAAGAAATCAGGCATATCCCGTTGAGAAACATGCCGTGGGTGTCCTGGAGGTACTCCGCGAGCCCGGCTGACCGGGTCGTGCCATAGCTCTCTCCGGCGATGAACTTCGGCGAGGCCCACCGATCGTTGCGTGCCAGCCAGATGCGGATGAACTCGCCGACCGACTCCACGTCCTTGGTGAAGCCGATGAACTGTTCGCCATCTTCACCCGGTGCCGGCCGACTCCAACCGGTCTCGACAGGGTCGATGAAGACCAGGTCGGTGATGTCCAGGACGGAGTGCTCGTTGTCGACCAGCTTGCCGGGCGGCGGGCCGAGCGGCATTCCCTCGTCATCGAGCAGTGCCTTCTTCGGCCCAAAAGCGCCCAGATGCACCCAGACCGAAGCCGACCCCGGCCCCCCGTTGAAAGCGAACGTCACGGGCCGGTTCCGCCGATCCTCGACGTCGTCGCGCAGGTAGGAGACAAAGGTCATTTTTGCCCTGGGATCACCTTCATCGTCGCGGAGAATGATGTCCCCAACGGTGACCGTGTACTCGACCGGCTGGCCGGCGATCGACACCCGACCCTGGGTGCTCGACGACTGTTCCTCGATCTCGACTGAGGGTTTCTCGGGTTCGGGCTCTTCCTCTTGTCCGGCAACGGACGACACCCATCCGACACAGAGCAACAGAAGAATCAGCGGCCTCGCCCACCACACGCAGTTGTCTCGCTCTCGCATCCGAACCTCCTCTCGGCAACCAGGGGCCCCACGATATCCGATTCCAGACCTTCCGACACCGTATCCCCGGAGGTCTCAGAGAGTAGCTGTTGGAATCAGGGAGTCGCTCTACTCGTTGCCGTACTCGAAGGCCCCGACATCGGGCTGCTCGTCCCGCGGCAGGCCGAGGATGTCGTGGGTGGTGGCGCCATCGGGGTTACCCGTATCGATGGCCGGCGAACCAGCAGCCAGGCTGAGATCGAGCCCCAGCCAGTTCATGAAGTAGTCATCGATCGATTCGGGGGGAATCTCATGGTTGTGGTCGCCGCCGGAGAGGTTGCGGGTTGTGATGTTGTTGCGGACCACGTTGCCGGTGCCCTCGATGCTGATCCAGGTTCGGGTTGGCCAGGAATCGGAGCCGGCAGGTAGTCCTGGGAAGTCCGATCCACCGACCACGGTGTTATTGACGACGACCGAGTTGTTGGTGTCGTACCAGGTGATGCCGTGCCAGTGATCTGCCTTGCAGAGATTGTTGGTGATCCGTAGCCGCTCCTTGGGCCCGTCTTCGAATCCGCTCAGGCACTGGGTAGGACCCCAGGTACCGGCTGGCTGTCCGCCGGTGTAGCGGTTCATGAAGACGTTGCCCGTGATCTCGACATCCGAGGAGACATCCGGATTGGCCCCCATGTGACTCTGGAAAAAGTCGTCGTGATGGCCATCTCCGAGAGACACCGCGTCGAAGATACGGTTGCCGATGAAGCGGTTGCGATGGCCACCTGTGGCGATTCCATCACGGGAGAAGTACTCGACCGTGTTGTTGATGATGTCGATCTGGCTTCCTCCTGCGACGAAGCCCATCGCTACCTGGCTCATCTCGTTACAGCGTGCCACGATGGGTCCCTCATCGCTGTAGAGGCGCATCCCGTCGGAGACATGATCGAACCAATCTGGAATCGTCGGAAGGTCTCCCGACGTGAAGTGACTGTTGACGATCTGCAGGTTACGGGCCGGGCCCTGGGTACCATGATCGTCGACCCTGACCATGATGCCGGTCCCATCGTTGAGGAAGCTCAGTCCATCCAAACGCCAGTATCCGCTACCCCGAAAGTGAACCGAGGTGAGCTCGGGCTCGTGCTGCGTCTGTGCCCGAATGGTCACCCAGGCTGAGTTGTAGCAACCGGTGATCTCGAGGTTCGGGTCGTGGCCGGTCGCTCCAATCAGCACAATGGAGTCACCGCCCTTGACGGGTGCTCCGGGATTGCGCGGGTTGCCGTCCTTGTCGTTGCAGTCGACCTCCGAGCTCACGACGTGCTGAATCGAAGCCCAGGGGTTCGGAGCGCTGCCGTCGCCCGTCACGTCGTCGCCGGCCACCGGATCGACATAGAAAACGGAGCCTTGGAAAGCGTACGAGCTCGGACAGTCGCCCACCGCTGGGGATCCACCTACGAAGAGGTTCCAGGACCACAGATCACCCGTGCCGAGATTGTCTTCGAAGATGAGCTCGGCGGATCTAGCGCCGGCAGCCAAGCTGCCGAGCAGGCCCAGCAAGAGACCGAGACGTGCTGCGAAACCGACGGACTTCATGCGCTAACCCCAACCAGCAGGTTAGCGCTCGACAGCTCCTGCCAAAGTGGAGTGGTTCACACGGACCTGGCTGCCTACCTCACCACTCCTGGCTCTACTTCCCTGGCTCCGGGAACCCACGATCCCGCATGAGAGCTCCCACTTCCGCGTCGCGCCCACGAAAAGCCCTGTAGGCCTCGGCCGGATCGACGGAGTTCCGCACCGCGAAGAGCTGCTCGACCATCTTCTTGGTGAGCTCCTTGTCGTAGAAGCCGCCCGGGGCTTCGCGGAAGGCCTCCGCGGCGTCGGCCGTCAGCACGTCGGCCCACATGTAACCGTAATAGCCGGCCGAGTAGCCTTCGCCCGAGAAGATGTGCCCGAAATGCGGGCTACGGTGTCGCATGACGATCTCGTCCGGCATGTTCATCTCTGCCAGCGTCGCCTTTTCGAACGCATCCACATCCAGACCCGTTGGATCCATGGTGTGGTACTTCATGTCCATGATCGCGGAGGCCAGATATTCCGTCGTCGAGAAACCCTGATTGAATTTCGCGGCATTCTTGATCTTCGCCACAAGCTCCTCGGGCATCGGTTCGCCCGTCTCGACATGGATCAAGTAGGTATCGATGATGGGGTCGGTCGCCAACCAGCGCTCGAGAATCTGGGACTGAAACTCAGTGTAGTCCCTGACGCCGCCGTTGAGCGTCGGATAGTCGACCGTCGACGATAGATAGTGCAATGCGTGCCCGAACTCGTGGAACAAGGTCGTGGCATCGTCCCACGAGATCAGCACCGGCTCTCCAGGCGCGCCCTTGATGAAGTTCGAGTTGTTCGAGCCCAGCACCGTGATCTCACCGTCGATGTTCTCGTGGGTGCGATAGGTCGTGGCCCAGGCTCCAGACCGCTTGCCTGTACGCGCATAGGGATCGAGATACCACAGTCCGACATGGTCACCCGAGGTCCTGTCCGTGACCTCCCACACACGCACGTCTTCTTGGAAGACCGGCACCGAGCCTTCCGGCACCGCCTCGAAGGCGAAATTGAACACCTCCCCAGCCATGAAGAACATGGCTTCGCGGAGGTTCTCGAGCTGCAGGTACTGTTTGACCTCCTCCGAGTCGAGGTCGTATTTCGCCTGGCGGACCTTCTCCGCATAGTAGCGGTAGTCCCAGGGCTCGATCTGGATGCCGGCTCCCTCGGCATCGGCGATCGCCTGCATGTCGGCGACCTCTTCCTGCGCCCGAGCCACTGCCGCGGGCCAGACCGTTTCCATCAGCCCGAAGGCGCCCTCCGGCGTCTTGGCCATACGGTCTTCGAGCCGCCACTGGGCGTAGTTGTCATAGCCGAGGAGCTGTACGCGCTCGTTGCGCAGCGCGAGGATCTCGGGAATCAGGGCATTGTTGTCGTGCTCGTCTCCGTTGTCCCCACGGGAATAGTAGGTCCGCCAGATCTTCTCGCGAAGATCACGCTCTTTCGAGTAGGTCAGAAAAGGGTCCATGGAGGATCGGGTGTTGGTGATGGCGTACTCGCCCTCATGGCCGCGCTCGGTTGCGGCGGCGGCCGCCGCCTTGACCAGGGAGTCCGGCAGTCCACTCAGCTGGTCCTCAGTGAGGTAGGTGACGTAGCCCTCTTCATCGGCGAGGACGTTATTCGAGAACTTCGTATACAGCTCCGCGAGGCGCTGAGTGATCGCTGCATAGCGCTGCTTGGCCTCACCTTCGAGCGTCGCTCCGTTGCGGGCGAAGCCGTCGTAGACGAGCCACACGAGGCGCTGTTGATCGGGCCGTAGAGATTCCATCTCCTCGCCCTCGTAGACGGACTTGATGCGTTCGAAGAGTGCCTTGTTCTGCCTGATCTTCGTGCGAAACTCCGCCAGCTTCGGGGCCATTTCCTGTTGAATCTCCCGGAACTCCGGGCTCGAGACGTTGCCGCTCCAGATTCGGTAGTAGACCTGAGCCCGGTCCAGGTCACGCCCTGCATCCTCCAACGCGACAATCGTGTTCTCGAACGTCGGCGGCTCGGGGTTGTTGGCGATGGCGTCGATCTCTTCGAGATGCATCGCCATGCCGGCCTCGAGGGCTGGCTTCATGTCGGCCAGGTCCACCTGATCGAAGGCGGGAACCCCTCCATAGGGTCCCACCCACTCCGCCAACAAGACACTGTCCGTACCTGCTGTTGCTGTCGAATCGGTCATCTCTGTCGATCTCTCCCCGCAGCTCACGACGGCAGCTACCACGGCCATCACGGCGAGCAGGGCCACACATTGGTATTTGCTGTGCATGGTCGGAATTCCCCCGGAAGCATTCAAAAGGCAAGCCTACATCCCTTCTCTGACCTCGTCGACCCTACGGTGTGTTAGCCTTCCGCCCGTCGTTCAGCGCAGCTCAACCGATGCGATGCAACTTCAGCTCCACCTCGACGCGGACCCGATCCCGCAGCCGGGTCTCCACAGGATCCGGGCGCCTGGCGCTCATCCCACTCACCTTCCTGCTGCTTGCACAGACTCTTGGCTGTCGGCCCGTAGAAGAACCGCCGCCGAGACCGAACATCGTCCTTATCACCATCGATACCCTGCGGAGCGACCGGGTGAGCGCCTATGGCTACGACCGGCAGACAACCCCTTTCCTCGATGCCCTAGCCGATCAAGGGGTGCGTTGCACCACTTCGTACAGCCCATCAAGCTGGACCGTTCCCAGCATGGCCTCTCTGTTCACCTCCCTCGATCCCGACCATCACGGCGTCCAGCGCGGCTTGATCGAAAAGAATCGCATTGTAGGCCAGGAGGTTCTGGACGACAGCTACCTTCTATTGGCAGAGATCCTACGTGCGGCTGGATACAGAACCTACGGCGTTTCAGCGAACCTCCATCTGGCACCCAGGTTCGGCTTCGCCCAGGGCTTCGAGCATTACGAGAATCTCGGCTTCGCCAACGCCGACCGCATCGCACCTGTTCTCGAGACCTGGAGCGAGGAGCTTCGCTCCGGCGGCCAGCCCTACTTCCTCTGGATCCACTACTTCGATCCCCACGACCCTTACTACCCCCGGGAACCCTGGTTCGAGAATCCGGTTCCGGCTCTGGCCGGCGAATTCTCCGAGGACGACCCCGTCGACATCCGACGTCTGTACTGGCTCAACTCACCCGACGGCAGGCGCCGCAATCCAAGGCGACTCAAGAAGGAGTTGCGCATTGCGAAGGCCGCCTACGACGCCGAGATCAGCTACACCGACGAGCAGATCCGACAGGCGTTCGAGACCCTCGACCTGGACGCAAATGCCCTGATCGTAGTGACGGCAGACCATGGCGAGGAGTTCTACGAACATGGAAATCTGGGACATGGCCAGGATCTTCACGAGGAGCAGGTGAGGGTTCCCTTGATCCTGCGCTTGCCTGGAGCGGCTCACGCGGGTGGCATCGTCCGCCAGCCCGTCAGTCTGATCGACGTGACGCCAACGATCCTCGATCTTCTCGGGCTCCACCTGCCTCCCATGTCTCAGGGCGAGAGTCTCTTACCCCTGATCGACGACAGCAGTCTCGAGCGAGCCCCCATCTACCTCGCGGTGTCGAGAGCCGAGCCCGGCCTCCGAGCGATTCGGCAGGGCTCATGGAAGTACATTCGCGATCTCGGAAATTCGCGCAAAGATCGGCTCTTCGACCTCTCGAGCGACCCCGGCGAGCAACGCAATCTTCTAGGCGAAGAACCCGTAAAGGCCCGGGAGTTGGCAGATCAGCTGGATGCATTCCTCGCCACTGCGCCCAGCCTAGCGCAGCCTTCGATCGAAGAGGTCGACGAAGAGACTCTCGACGAGCTACGCGCCCTCGGTTATGTGGACGAAAAGGGTGGTCGGCACTAGTCGGGTGGACCGAGCCGATAGCTCATGACATGACCCGGCTTGAAAAGGACCCGATCTCTGGTCACCTTGACGCGATCGCCAGAGTAGATCCCGACCATGAGGTCCACACCCACCACTCGGCGGCGTCCCTTCTCCATCATCCTTCGCAAGAGCTCGTCGTTCGGGTTCAGGTAGATCCGCCTCTCGAAATAGAGCGGCGCCAGCAGATGCGGAATCCAGAAGTGCCGCGTTACGACGTCGACGACACCGGCCTCCTCGACGCCTGAGAGGAGTCGCGAAGTGTGCTGGCGTATCAGGTAGGTACTCATACCGTTGACGACAGTCGCCTGCAGAGATAGAGCGACCAACGGTAGGCAGGCCGCCATGGCCACCCACCGATACGTCCTGCCCTCCAGACCTCGTAGGTAGTCTGCACCGGCGATCAAGAGGAAAGGTACCGCCGGCAGTAGATAGCGCGAGCCCAACTCCAGCCCTCCGATAAAACCGGGAATTCGTATCGCTACGACGGCGCCACTGAATCCGATTGCGGCTGCACCACAAGCGGCGCCCAACTTCGAGCCTCCCGTCGTCGGATCCTTCCTGCAGCCTCGAAGAAGCCCGACCAGGGCCAGCGGCGTCGCTGCGAACAGGCCGACGACCGTCCGCGTATCGCCGAACATCGAAGGCGTTACCGCCGCGAGAGCCAGCCAGGCGAGCCGTGAGAAGACGAGGGCGAGCACCACTCCGGCGAGCCATTTCGCGATGCGGGAGGCCTTCCCCATCGCCGGCAGCCAGCCGACCAGCAGTGCGGCTGCGAGTGCCAACAGTCCAGATTCCTGGATATCGAGAGGAACGAGTCGGGTGAAATTGATGGCATAGGTGGTCGACGGCAAGCCGCTCGCCTGCAGGTTCGGATGGAAGCTGCCGAACAAGATCGCTTTCGAAACCAGGTCGATTCCGGTGACGAGCACGGTGCCGGCTCCGACGACAACCAGGCGGCGCAGAGTTTCCCAGTGCCATCCCCAAAGAACCAGCGAGAAAGCGGTCACGCCGACGCTGAACGCATAGAGCTCGGGGCGCACGGTTGCTCCTAGACCAAGCAGAGCGCCCGCGGCGAACCATGATCGGCTCGTCGACCCGGGCCGACCCAACAGCCCGATGCAGGCCAGCGCCGCAGCGCAGGCCCAGGTGTGCTCGAAATTCAGGGTCCCGTACAGTAGCAGTGGGCTCGCTAGCGCCGTCGCCGCCACAACTCCCGCAGCCCATCTCGGCCCCACGGCGCGGTTCGCGAGCCAAGCGAGCGAAACCAGGGCAGTCGCCGCGCCGAGCCAGGACCAAAGGAAGACGGCTCGAAGGCCTCCCACCTTCCAGGCCAACGCCGTGACAGACGTATAGACCAAAGAGTAGATGCCATACCAGGCGTTCTCGTGCTGCCAGACGAAGGGTGGCTGCAACGGCAGGTGCTCCTCTCCGGGATCGAGATCGGCACCAGGGTAGGGGATCGCCAAGCTCTGCCAGTCGCTCTCCAGCAGGGAGAGGCTCTGCACCAGCTTGACGCCTTCGTCGCCGGAGAAGAGACCGTATGGCATGAGATAGACGAGCCATATCCCGAGAGCGGCGCCTGCGAGGGCGGCCAACAAGGCAGTCTGCTGGGCCAGCGAGAGCTTGTGCCGAGTCATCGAGGGGTCGCCAGTAGAATTCAAGCGGCGGGGTCGGGGCTCAACTCTTCTTGGAGACTACCGCCGCGAGAATGAGACCGAAGGGCCCGAGGATCGAGCACAGCAGGAACCAGCCACAGCCGGAGCGCCCCTTGGTGGTAGCGATCCAAGCCCCGAGAATCCCAAAGAGAAGCCAGATCGGAATGCCTAGAAAAAGCTCCATGAGCGAGTCTCCTTTTCAGTTCCTCGACGCTTCAAGGAACAGCCGTGTAGTGACCATGAATGCATAGCCACCGACCATTCTCTTTCACAAAGATACGGGTGGATTTGCCACGACTGGTGAAGCGGTCACCCCCGACGACTCCTGCGTCGGTCCAGTAGTAGACGATCCAGGCGACGTCACCACGTACCGTCACGATCGGTTGGTGCATCTCGGTGTGCACGTCTGTGGCGCGCCGCACATAGTCCCGAATGGACTCGACCTCGTTTTGCTTTCCCTGGGTCAGATACACATCCCCTTCTCCAAACTGCGTGAAATCAGGGTGCACGTATTGCGCGTAGGCTTCAGCATCGCCGCGCTCGATGGCCTCCCACATGGCATTGAGCGTCGTCTTGACTTGCTCTGCATCGCTGGATGGCTCTGCCGCCAGGCCGGCGACACTCGACAGCAGAAAGCAAGCAATGAACACGAGACTGGCATTGCGGCGCATCGTCTTGGTCTCCATCAGGATGGCGTTTCCCGGCTCGTAGTATACGGCCCGCTCGGACCACACTCTCCCCAAAGCGGATACGATTAGCCCAGTTGCATCGAATCGGGTGTCTAAGACGATGGGCACGAACAATGCTCGGTCGGCCGCGACGAGAATCGCCCTTGGCCTGATTCTCGCCGCTGGCCTAGCGCTGCGCCTCTGGTACGGCGGCTTCGGACTGCGCCTGAGTCGATTCGAAGACGAGCAGCACAGCTGGCCCAACGTCCAGTCCATCCTGGAAACCGGCACCCTGGCACCGGTCAAGTCCTACTACCCGTACCCACTCTTCAATGTGCCACCTGCGGCACTCATCGCAGCCGCAGAGAAGCTGTCGAGCTCGACAGAGGATGAGCCTTGGACGGCTGTCACCCCAGACGGCACAGTTACCCCTCGCGCCCTCTTTCTCTGCCGGGCCGGTCCCATTTTCTACGGCACGATCGCAATCCTCCTGACCTTCCTCATCGGCAAGAGGATCTTCTCCTCTGGTGTCGGACTGGTCGGTGCACTGCTCGTCGCATTCTCGCCGCAAGCCATTCACTCCTCGGGTTACTTCAAACCGGACTCACAACTGCTGTGCATGACGCTGCTGGCTTTTCTGCTCGCGTTGCGCGCAGTCGAGAGGCCAACCATCGCTCGATATGCGCTGGCCGGACTTGGTGTCACCCTGGCTGCCAGTAGCAAAGCGATCGGCGTGATGGTCGCCATGCCCCTGGTTGTGGCCGCTCTCATCATGGGACGGCGGCGTCACCGCGATCTCCTCTTGCTTGGCGTTGCCGGCCTGTCGTCGGCGCTCTCCTTCGCCCTGACCAACCCCTACTGGCGCCACTATCCAGAATGGCTCGTCAATCTCCGACGCCTTTACGCAATCCAAGCCGAGGCCAAAGGCCAGACTCAGCTATCGGTTCCATGGCGTACCGTAGAGTTCCTGCTTGAACCCACCGTTCAGAGCCCTTGGCTCACGGGCCTCGGAATTCTCGGACTCCTCGGGCTTCTTGTCTGGCTTTGGCGTCACCGCGCTGTCGAGTCCGAATGGCTTGCCCGATTGATGTTCCTCACTTTTCCCGTCGTCTATGTGACCGCCTATGTTCTGACGACTGCCTACTTGAAGAGAAACAATTTCCTGGTCTTGCTGCCATTTGTATTCCTGGCGACCGGGTGGGTTCTGGTGTCGGCCTGGACACGGGCAACGGAAACCTCGGACCTCCTGCAACGACCGATCTTCGCACTTCTGGCCTGCGCCGCAGTGGTGGTCTTGGCTGGATCGCCAGGTATTTCCTACACCTACTGCGCCGTCGTTCCACCTACCAGCCTGCTTGCCAAGCAGTTCCTGGCTCGTCACCTCAAACCACCCGAGGGCAGGCTCGTCTATCAAGAGGATCCACAACTCGCGAGACCGAGTTGGGAGGGATGGCCGCGACAGTTCGCTCGGAATCGAGCAGCCTTCGAACGGATCGACTCCGCACGAGATCTGCCCCGAGAGGCCCTGGCAATGGCCGACGGTCTGGCTGTCCTCTCAACCTCGCTCCAACAGTCGGACTCGGAGCCGCTCTCCCAATGGTTTTCAACTTTCTCCGCGGCGCAGGTCCGCATCTACAAACCAGAGATCTTTCGTGCCCGTGGTCCCGAAATGACTGCGGCCTTCCAGATCATTCCGCAGCTCGCGGCCCCGCTTCCTCTCGGTCTCGATCGCTGCACGGGACGAAGGGACTGCCTGATGACGGTTCTTCCTCGAGCTCTTTCACCTCGGGAGATCCCTTCCCTGATCGTCTACGTCAAGCAGTCCCACTTCAAGCGGGGAGCGAAGCTGCCAGAAATTCGACTGGGAGGGGAGCTCGTGAGCCTGACCTGGACGTCCTGGAGGCGTGACACCAAGGAGCATCACTTCGTCTCCACGCGGGTCGTGCCGGACGAAAAAGAACCTCGTGTCGTGATAGAGGCTGCCGGCCGGCCGCTTCGCCCACGGGACTTCAGAATCGAGCTCTGTCGATGGAAGCTGAATCCTCAGTCACAGAAGGCGTCCGGGCCTCAATCGTAGGACCGGGGGCTCCCCAGTCTCTTCATCTCCGATGTCGCGCCGTCTTTCGCGGTCAGGGTCACGCCCTTGGCTTTGCCATCGCTACCGATCTCGAAGAACCAGGAGCCTCCCATCGCGTCCTCGAACCGCGTTCCGCCCTTCTGATCCAGAACCGGTGGCGAAACGTCCGCCCATAGAGGAACTGCCACTAGGAACTCTCCACAGGCGGTCTCGACATTCCAGGTTTTACCGCGGGCGGCATCGGCGGCCGCACCGTACTCTCCCTCGAAGCGCGCTCGCACCCCGGCATCGGGGATCTTCTTGTCGGAGTTGAACCTGTGCAGCACCTCGCAGAACTCGGATTCATGCGCTGGCTCGGCTGGAGCTACAGCCTCACTGGCTCGTGAAGTCGAATCGGACCTCTGGGTCAGCCTGGGGGCCTCGGCTGGCTCGGTTCCATCCTGCATCTGCTGGAGCCGCTCCATGGCTTCTTGCATCTCCGCCATCTGCTCAGGCGACATCTCCATGCCCATCTGAGCCATGGATTCCTGCATGGCCTCGGGGTCGAGCTCCCAGTCGCCCATCGCTCCCGTCATCGGGTCAGCTTCTGCGCCTAGTGTCTCCTGAAGGCCTCGACGCGCATCTCGGTTTCCCGGGTCGAGGTCCAGAGCCTTCTCGTAGTACACCTGCGCAACCGTCGACTGGCCCGCCTGCCGATAGGCGTCGGCCACAGCCACCGCTGCACCTGCAGAACCGCCGTGGAGCACCTGGTTCAACTGCAGAACCTCGATCGCTGTGTCTTGCTGCTCGTCGCTCAGCAACCTCCGCCCCAGCGCTTCGACTCCTGCCTCGTCGAACTCGAACTTCTGCCTCTGATGCAGGTCCATCATCAGCTCTTGTTGGACCTGCCTGAAAGTGCCTTGTTCGAGGGCCGATTCGATTGCCTTGGACGCGAGCGTCTTCGCAGCCAGGGTCGTGACCGGCTGCAGGAGAATCAGCACGAAAAGAGCTGACAGTAGACGGATCCTGGGCGTGGAAGACAAGGGATACATAAGCACCTCCAGTGGTTCTTACCTACTTAATACGCAGCCAGTCGGATCTACCGCCACCGAGCCCGACAGACATTGCTCCGATTTGGGCCTTGTCCGCAGTATAGCGGGAGAGACCAAGACTCGGGCTGGCGCTGCCGCTCGAGGCGAGGCGCGATCAGCTACTTTGGCACCGAGTCGAGAAGCAGAGCCACGCTCTCGGGCGGCAGTCGCGTGAAGCGGTAGATGCGCTTGCGGCCTTCGTCGCTGAGCTCGGGGTTCCAAAACTCCCAGACGACCTCGCCCTCCGGGGTGACTTCGAGCACGTGTCCCTGCTCCGACTCACAGATCAGCGTGTTGCCACCGGGCAAACGTTGGCTGCTGCCGCGCCACTCCGAGTTCAACGAATGGCTTCCTCCCGGCGGATAACGCCAGACAATCTCCTCGGTTTCTGGATCGACTTCGAGCACGCGAGAGTAGCCTCGTCGCGTTCCGTTGTCGAAGACGAGCAAGCGCCCTTCTGGCAGCCAGGTAGGGTCGTGAGGCAGCTCGAGGACACCTTCACCCCAGTGCCAGACCGGTTCGAGCGATTCGCGATCGACAATCGCGATGGTGTCCGCGTTGCGCAGAGAGATCAGCAGGTTCCCCGCCCGGAAGCGCCCATCTCGCTGACCCAGGGTGGTCTTACCCAGAACTTCCACAGCATTCAGGTGGTAGTAGTCGTGGCGGTTGATGCCCTTACCACGCAACCAGCGCCACAGATAGTGCGCCAGAATCCGCGGCGAGGGCAGCGTCTCGAGCTCTCCTCGAGCGTGGATCCCACGCAGGGTCTCGAGCTGGTCGTAGCTCGACCAGAGGGTGCTCGTCCCCCCGTCAGGTGAGATCTGCAGTATGGAATCGAAGATCACCGCTCGACCGCGATACCTCCGCGCCTCGTCTCGCACCGGCATGACCAGAGAGCCATCCTCGAGCTCGGCCACGTCGTGATGCACGTTGCCGGGTACTTCGAGCGCCACGCTTCCATCAGTCTCGAGGATCACCAATGCTTCGCGCTCACAAAGCACGGCCAGGCGCCCGCTCGACAAAAGCTCGGCGTGCTCACAATGCTCCCGGCCTGGGAGCTCCCATCGCCTGAGAAGTGTTCCTTCGGCATCGATCAGGAGGACCGCATCTTCGTCATTCGTGTAGAGATTGGCACCGGGCGCAACCGCACTCGCGTTGTGGAGGATCACGCCACTGAGGCTCGAATCCGCATCCTCATCCCAGGCCACATAGCCGAGAGCACGCAAGTGCTCGGAAACATCGTCTTCGACCAAGCTCGCCGTGCCCTGGTCGACAGGTGCCTCGGCCGGAGCCTCGACCGACCTGCCGCAACCGATCACCAGCGCAGCAGCCAGGTACACTACAACCAGCCAAGGCGTGGCTTGGATCTGCGTCGATTTCCGGGCTCGAACGATCACTCAACCGACATTATCCCTTGGATCGAGCTTACGTCTCGCTGCAACTTTCGCCTGGTAGACTCGTTACTCCTCTTGTTGCAGTTGGTTCGCACCGGTCCAGGTAAATACAACCCTCGCGGGAGGCCCAATGAAACCCAGAACGCTGACTGTGTGTGCCCTTGCTTTGTGTGTTGCACTGACCGGCGCCAGCCTGGCGACGGCCCAGACCAAGCTCCTACGATTCCCGGACATTCACGGAGACAAGGTGGTCTTCACCTATGGTGGTGACCTGTGGCTCGCCCCCGACTCGGGTGGCACGGCCTGGCGACTGACCGCCCATCCTGGCCAGGAGCTCTTTGCGAAGTTCTCACCGGACGGCCAGTGGATCGCCTTCACCGGCCAGTACGACGGTGACGAGCAGGTCTACATCGTACCCACCGCTGGAGGGACTCCCCGGCAGCTCACTTTCTATCCGGCGCAGGGTCCGCTACCCCAGCGATGGGGCTATGACAACCAGGTCTACGACTGGTCGCCCGACGGTTCTGCAGTGCTGTTTCGGTCCGGGCGCTACGGCCACGGCCTGACCAACACACACCTCTTCCTTCAGCCGGTGGAGGGAGGCCTGGCCGAGCCCTTGCCGATGCCCGAGTCGGGCGGCGGTGCACTGTCTCCGGACGGGACGAAGGTGGTCTACTCACCGCTGGGACGGGACTTCCGAGCCTGGAAGCGGTATCAGGGCGGCTGGGCTCAGGAGTTGTACATCTTCGACCTGGCGTCCTACGATCTCGAGCAGGTGACCAACCACCCGCGCGCCGACCGGGATCCGATGTGGATCGGCGACAAGATCTACTTCACCTCCGATCGCGACGGTCGAAACAACCTGTTCGCCTACGACACAGGCACCCAGGTCACCGAGCAGCTGACCGAGGAGGATCTGTGGGACATCCGGTGGCCGGGCGATGATGGTGAGAATCGAATCGTCTATGAGCTCGACGGCGAGCTGCGCATCTACAACATCGCCACCGGTAGCTCGACACCGCTTACCGTCAACGTTCCGGATGACGGCCTGTGGAAGCGTCCCTCACGCATCGACGTGGAGGGTCTCATCGAGGGCTACTCACTGAGCCCGAAAGGTGAACGTGCGCTCTTCGTGGCCCGAGGTGACGTGTTCACGGTGCCGATCGAGAAAGGTCCCACCCGCAACCTGACTCGAAGCTCCAACGCCCACGACAAGTGGGCCAGCTGGTCGCCGGACGGCAGCAAGATCGCCTATATCTCCGACATCACTGGAGAAGAAGAGATCTTCCTCGTCGACCAGGCAGGCACTGGCGAACCGGAGCAGCTCACCAACAACGGAGCGGAGATGCGATACGCCCTGCGGTGGTCGCCCGACGGCGAGCGCATCGCCTTCAGCGACAAGCACGGCAAGCTCTACGTGGTCGAGGTCTCGACCAAGGGGATCACCGAGGTCGCGGACGACCCCGAGGGGCTGATCTTCGACCACGCCTGGTCGCCCAACGGCGGTCACCTGGCCTTCTCCATGGGAGTCGTCAACGACTGGAACGTCGGTGGCACCTTCAGCTCGATCTACATCTGGAGCGTGGCCGATGGCCAGACCCGGAAGATCACGACGGACATGTTCAACGACTTCGAGCCGGTCTGGGATCCGAGTGGCGACTACCTCTACTTCATGTCGGACCGGGCCTACGCGCCACAGATCTCCGCCATCGAATGGAATTTCGCCACCGACCGCGAGACCTTCATCTACGCTTTAGCCCTTCGTGACGATGTCGAGCACCCGTTCGCTCCCGAGAGCGACGAGGTCACCCTAGGCGAGGACAAGGACGAAGAGGGCGAGGATGAAGACGAAGCAGACGCCGACGAGAGCAAGAGCGCGATCAGCATCGACTTCGAGGGTCTGGGCAATCGTGTCGCTCGAATTCCAGTCGATGCCGACAACTACACGGGTCTGAATGCAGTCGAAGGCAACCTCGTCTATGTGCGCGCCGGGGCCGGCTACTACGGGCGCAGCTCGGACGTGAAGAACTCCCTGAACCTGTTCTCGTTCGAAAAGCGCGAAGCCTCGACTCTGGCAGAGGACATCTCGGGCTACGCTCTGTCGCAGGACGGAACCAAGGCACTCGTCGGGCATAACGGCAGCTACAAGCTCTACAACGTGGAGCCCGGCGGCAAGGACTCCGCCAAGGCCGTCTCGACCTCCGGACTGAAGGTGGATCTCATTCCGGAAGAGGAGTGGGCCCAGATCTTCAACGAGGTCTGGCGTCGATACCGGGACTTCTTCTACGTCGACAACATGCACGGCTACGACTGGGAGGGTTTGAGGGCTCAGTACGAACCATGGCTGGCGCACGTCGCCAATCGTTCGGATCTCAACTACCTGATCAGCGAGATGATCTCCGAGCTCGGGGTGGGGCACGCCTACATCGCGGGTGGCGATTTCGAGATACCCGAGCGCCCAGGCGGAGCGCTACCTGGCGCCGAGTTCGAGCTCGATCGAGCTTCGAACCGCTATCGCCTCGCCAAGATTTTGCCCGGCCACAACGAGGAGGACGGCTATCGCTCTCCCCTGACCGAGATCGGCATCGATATCGAGGTCGGCGACTATGTACTTGCTATCGACGGCCACGAGCTCCTGGGCGACACCTCCCCATACGAGCTCCTGCAGCACAAGGCCGATCGCGCGGTGGAGCTGACAGTCAACAGCACCCCGTCGATGTCGGGCGCCCGCACCATCTCCTACAAGCCGATCACGCAGGAGCGCAGCTTGCGCTACCTCGCCATGCAGCTGGACAACCAACGGCGGGTGGATGAGCTCAGTGGTGGCAGATTGGGGTACATGCACCTGCCGGACATGGGGGCCAGCGGCATCCAGGAGTTCATCAAGTGGTACTACCCGCAGCTCCGCAAGGAGGGCATGGTGATCGACGCGCGCGGCAACGGTGGCGGCAATGTCTCCGAGATGGTTGTCGAGAGACTGCTGCGACAGCCCATCGGCACCCGTTTCAGCCGCAACAGCTCCTCACCGGGCACCTATCCGGGCCGCGCCAACCTGGGCCATCTGATCTGCCTGCTCGATGAAGATTCGGCCTCCGATGGCGACATGTTCCCGCACTTCTTTCGGGAAGCGGGTCTAGGGCTACTGGTCGGCAAGCGCTCCTGGGGCGGAGTCGTCGGCATCACCAATCGGGGGAATCTGATCGATGGTGGTGGCGTCAACGTGCCTGAGTTCGGCCTCAACGACATGGACGGCAACTGGATTCTCGAGGGCGTCGGCGTAGTTCCGGACATCGAGGTGCACAACGACGCGAAGTCCCTACTCGAGGGGCGAGATCCACAGCTGGAGCGGGCCGTCGAAGAGCTCCTCGCGGCGATGGATGCCGATCCCAGGAGCCTTCCCGAGCGCCCCGAACCGCCGGTGAAGACGCCGCAGTAGCAGGAATCGGGCTACCCGCATCTCGCCGTCTGGGGCGTGGATTGACCATTCTCGGGGGTACACTTCCGAGCATGAGTGGTGATCTGCAACGCTGCGTCGATTTGCTGCAACAGATGATCCGTACCCTCAGCCTGCCCGGGCACGAGGGAGAGCTGGCCAGTCTCGTCGCCAACGAGATGCGTGACCTCGGCTACGACGAGGTTCGGATTGACGAGGTGGGCAATGTTCTGGGTCGGATCGAGGGCCGCGGACAAGCTCCCGACCTCATGTTCAACACCCATCTCGACCATGTAGACGTGGGAGACCCGGCCGCTTGGCCGCACCCACCCTTCGGGGGCGAGATCCATGACGACAAGGTCTGGGGACGCGGAGCCGTCGACATCAAGGGGCCGATGGCTGCACAGGTCGTCGGCGTGGCTCGTCTACTGAGGGGCGAAAAACCCCCGGGCGATGTCTGGGTGACAGCGGTTGTACAGGAGGAGATCGGTGGTGTAGGTGCCAGGCACCTGGCCGAGACCCTGCCCGTTCCGCTGGTCGTCGTCGGGGAACCCAGCCACAACACGCTACGCCGCGGACACCGTGGCCGCACCGAGTTGGTCGCTCACATCACCGGTCGCAGCGTGCACGCCAGCGTGCCGGAGCGGGGAGTGAACCCCCTCTACGCCCTGGGCCTCTTCCTTGGGGGTCTGGAGGGCCTGGAAATGCCGACCGACGCGGACCTCGGTCCCTCGACCGTAGCCCCAACGCTCCTGCGCACGGATCAGACCAGCGCCAATGTCGTGCCCGGTGAGGTCTGGCAGACCTGCGATTGGAGGAACATCCCGGGGCAGTCCGGTGAGGATGCTCGTCGCATGCTCGAGGCAGTGGCAACGCGGGTCCTGGCCGACAATCCCGGGCACGCTGACTCCGAGATCGACATTACCGTTCCCGTCATCGAGCGACGCACCTACACCGGGCTCGACCGACCCATACCCGGTGCCAATCCAGCCTACATCCTGCCGGCCGATCACCCCGCGATCGTTGCCGCCGAAGAGATCTGTCGAGAGGTGCTGAAAGAGGATCGACCGACGGAGGTCTGGCGATTCGCTACGGATGGCGGCCACTTTGCCGAGGCCGGGATGGCGCCCGTCGGCTTCGGGCCGGGCGACGAGTTCCTGGCCCATACCGTCAACGAGCACATCGAGATCTCGGCGCTCGAAGAAGCGATGGCGGTCAACGAGGCGTTGGCTCGCTCTCTGGCGGCCGAGACCAGCTAGTCTGATCTAGCTCTTTCTAGTCGACAACAAACTGGGCAACGTGCTCGGAATCCATGGGTGGAGTTGCCAGCGAGACGACCACCATCACCAGGACGTTGGCGGCCACACCCCACAGGCCAGGGTGTATCTCCTGCCATTGAAGCTGCGGCATCAGATTCCACACTGTTGTAACCAGGCAGCCGGCGGCCAGGCCGGCCAGAACCCCTGGCCTCGTAGATCTGGGCCAATAGAGCGCGGCCAGGAGAACCGGAAAGATCTGGGCGATAAAGCCGTAGGAGAGCAGCAGCAGGGCCACCAGTGAGATCTTCGACATTACCGCGAAGTAGTAGGCCACGGCGCTGATGACGACGACCAGGATTCGAATGAGGCGCGTCTGCTGGTCTGCGGAGAGGTCGGGTCGCAACAACACCCGATAGAAATCTCGCACCAGAATCGAGCCGGCGGCATGCAACAGTGCGTCCCCGGTGGACATGGACGCCGCCAGCGCTCCCGCACAAAACAGGCCGATGACCACGGCCGGTAGATCGAGCGACATGAGGATGGTCGGCAGGATGGCATCGGAGGGCTTCACTCCCGGGTAAGACAGGATGCCGGCAAAGCCGATGAACAGGATCGGAATCAGGAAGATCTGGAAAGTCGGATAGAAGACTACGGTCCGCTTGAGCGTGCGCTCATTGCGAGCCGTGAAGATCTTCATGAAGTAATGCGGCCAGATGCTGAAACCCAGAACCGAAATGATGATGGCGCTGGAATAACCACCCCAGGTCCAGACTGCTCCATCGGCGCCCAGGCCCGGAGCGCGGAGCATCTCGGGCACGGTCTCGGCGAGGCGCTCGAACATGGCTCCGACCCCGCCGTAGAGCTTCCAGGGCAGGTAGAGGCCCAGGCTCCAGGCCAGAACCATCATGAACATCCCCTGCAGGGTGTTCGTCCAGGCCACCCCCATGACCCCACTGCGAAAGACGTAGATCAGCACGACACCGTAGGCGATGGCGGCGCCCGCCCAATTGGGAATCCTGCCTTCTGTGACGACGTTGAATACGTAGCCCGCACCCTGCATCTGCAACGTCAGATAGGGCAAAAAGGCGATCAGCGAGATCACTGCCAAGGCCGCCGAGAGTCCCTTGCTCTGGAACCGGTGCGACAGCAGCTCGGCTTGGGTGACGAAGCCGAACTTGCGACCCAGACGGGCCACACGGGGGCCGAAGAAGTACCAGGGAACGAGGCCGACCGTACCGTACGACAGGATGTAGAAAGCCGCCGCACCCCTCGAATAGGCCCACCCCGGGCCGCCGAGAAAGGCGAAGGCGCTGAAGATCGAGGCGCCGAGGATGAAGTACAGAACCAGGAAGCCGAGAGCCCGGTCTCCGGCCACGTATCCTTCCGGACCCTTGGAGGTCTTCCTGCCCGACCAGACCCCGACACCGAGAGAGATACCCAGGTAGCCCAGGGTCACAGCCAAAACCACGATCCAGTTGGAGCTCAGAAGGAGTCCTCCCCGGGGTCCGAAGACGAACCGGTGCGCTTCTCCCAGAGGTAGAGGGTCAGCAGCACCAAGAAGCTCCCCACCAGAAGCACAGCGAGATAGAAGAGGAAGAAAGGCAGCCCGAGAACCAGGGGCCGAGCGTGGCTGAAGAGCGTGACCACCGGCCAGATCATCGCCAGGAAGATCAGGGTGAAGAACACCACCACGCTGCGATAGATGCGTCGGTGGGTCGGTGTCAGTCGGCTGGAGAAAAGGCGCGGACGCATGTTCCGAAGGTCCTCGTCAGAAGGCGATCTGGCGCTGGCGAGGTTATCACCGCAGACACGGGGCGACGAGGTGGCTGGTAGATAGAATGCTCCGGTGTCAGGCCTTTCCTCTGCCCCCTCTATCCTGCTGACGACCGTCGGTCTGGTGACCCTGATGGGATTCGGCTCCTTCGCTCTGATCTCGTACCGCGAGGGCGAGCGGCGGGCCACTCTCGTTGCCCTCGCTCTCGCCCTGACCGGCGCGCTCCCCTTGCTTTTGGCAACGCTCCTGCCACTCCCGATCCAAACCTGGATCTTGGCTGCACTTCTCGTCGTCGCTCTAGGCGTGATCGTCGCCTGGTTCCTACCGGTCGGATCGCGGGTCGCAGAAGGGGGCAGGCCGAGCCGCCGCGTCGACGAGAGGGACATCATGTTCGCCCGGGCGCGCCTCGAGCCCGGCAGCCAGGAGTTCGACGCCTACTACGCGATGCGGCCCGAGAATCGGGCAAGCGACGATCAAACCCGCTCGTTGCCCGGCCTTCTGTCACCGAACGCCCCCGCTGCCGAGCCGGTCGCCTTCGGCTCGGCGGACGCGTCCTTCGCCATCACCGAGGCTCTGCGGGAAGAGGTCGACGGACCTATGGCACCCGTCCGAAGCGAGCGATCAGCGCCCGAGATGGCCGCCACACTGAAGCACCTGGCGCGTCGATTCGGAGCCTGCGACGCAGGCATTGCCGAGCTGCGGCCGTATCACGTCTACACCCACGTCGGGCGGGGCACCGGCGTCTGGGGAGAGCAGGTCGAGCTCGATCATCGCTGGGCGATCGCCTTCACCGTGGAGATGGATCACGAGACGATGCGCATGGCACCTGGCGCTCCCGTCGTCGCCGAGTCGGCCCGACAGTACGTTGAATCGGCCAAGATCGCCATCCAGCTCGCCGCCTTGATTCGTTCACTCGGCTACCCGGCTCGCGCCCACATCGATGGCAACTACCGGGTGATCGCCCCATTGGTCGCGCGGGATGCAGGTCTCGGTGAGATCGGTAGGATGGGCATCCTCATGACACCGCGACTCGGGCCCAGGGTGCGGCTCGGGGTGGTCACGACGGATCTTCCTCTTACATCGGATCGACCAGGCGACGACCTCTCGGTCCTCGACTTCTGCACGATCTGTAAGAAGTGCGCGGAGAGCTGCCCGACCAGGTCGATCCCGTTCGGCGATCGCGAGCCACTCGATGACGGCTGGCGCTGGGCCATCGATGCGGACAGTTGCTTCCGCTACTGGAACGCCGTCGGCACCGACTGCGGGCGCTGCATGACGGTCTGCCCGTACTCCCACCCCGACAACTCGGCCCACAACCTGGTGCGCTGGGCGATCCGCTCCTCGGGTGCAGCTCGGCGTGGCGCCCTCTGGCTCGACGACCTGTTCTATGGCCGTCGGCCCAGGCCGCTGCCACCAGGAGCGTCCTGACCGGGATTTGGATCAGGGGTGATGCAGGACAGGCTCCTCAATCAGGTAGGGCACTGGGGTCTTCGCCATTCTCCAGCAGCTGGCCGGCGAAGGGACCGGCGTTTCTGACGAAAACGACTGTCGGAAGATCTCCGATGAGTCGCTCGAGCCGCTGGGCATAGGCCGTCTCCTCCCCCTCATCGGGTTCGCGGAGACCGAGAAACACCAGGTCGGCGTCCTTGGACTGCTCCTGGATGAGCGCCTGGACGTTCGCCTCGGGATCCCAGGGAGTGATGTCGACCCGCGCCGCGATGCGATTGTCATCCAGCATGCGCCTCAGGGTCTTCTCGGTGTGCTCCTGCATCATTGCGCTCGTGGCGATGCTCCGGATGCAGATCTCCGCGCGGCGCCACTCCGGGTTCAGAGACACCAGATAGGCGAGCAGAAGAAGCATGTCGCCGTTGTTCTGCAAGCCTCCCCACCAGACATCGATGCGGCGCGGCCGAGCCTCCCAGCTCTGGGGCAGAACGCGACAGATGATCGTGGACTTTCCGATCAAGCTCACCTCGCGCATGATGCGCAGCTGACTCGCCCGCCGCTCCTCCTTCTCGCTCCAGCCGAACAGGATCGTGTTCGAGCTGATTCCCGCAATGCCGTTCGCCTGCGCGATGGCAATGACTCCCTCCTCGAAGCCCGAGACAATCTCCACTTCGGAGAAGGCGGCGATGCCCTCGGCCGAGAGTATCTCGTCCATTTCCCGACGTTCGCCCTCCACCTGGCCGGCGAACTCCTCTCTGGATCCGACGATCACCTTGCTCACCGTCAGCAGCCCTCGATCCTGATTCAGCCACGCAGCGAGCCGGACCAGATCCGCCCGGCGTTCGACATCTCCCGCGAAGACGAGGATGTTGGGTCGCCAGTTCTGGGGAGCGATGGGCAAGTTTCGCAGGCGCAGCAGTACGGCGCGGGCGAGGGACATCAGGGCGCCGTATCTCACATCGCCCCACGATGCCTTGATCGCCTTCCTACGAAGGTTCGAATAGATCAGGACCTCGAGCAGTACGGCGACCAACGCTGCCGCCTCGTTGATCAGGAACATGACCCACAGACAACCGACTGCGCCGATCAGGGAAACTATCCAGGGAACCTTGATGGACGGACGGTAGAACGGCGAGCCACTGAGCAACTCCAGACCGGCCACCAGGTTGATGACGCCGTAGGTGGTGAGGAAGAACATCGTCAACACCGGTGCTACCGCGTTCAAGCCACCCAGGCCCACCGCTGCCAGCGCCACCAATGTCGCCAGTGCATGAAAGAAATGGTGACGCCACGACCATCGGGTTCTTCTCCGGACGGCCTTTGACAGCACCCCGTCATCCACCAGGGCTTCGAGAGTTCTGGGCGCTCCCAGAATGCTGCCTACGGCGGACGACAGGATGGCACCCAGCAGGCCCGGAATGATCAGCACAGGAAAGATGGCGATGTCGAACCAGATGAGGGTATTGGTCGCCAGAGCCCCCGGGGCAGCCGAGGCAGCGAGAGCGACCGGTACGACCAGGTAGACCACCAGACCGATCAGAACCGCTGCAAGTGTGCCGCGCGGAATGCTCCGCTTCGGGTCCTTCAGGTCACCCGACAGACTTACTCCCGCCATCAATCCGGTGACCGCCGGGAAGAAAACGGCAAACACCAACCAGAAACCCACCCCTTCACTGACGCCCTGCCCCAGGGGTACTCCCTCCCCACTCTTCAACACACTGCCGATCAGTAGAGCGGCTAGGGCGAGCCCGATCGCCACCATGATCGGTAGCTGCAGCTTGAGAGCCACCTCCGCTCCCCACGCCGCAGCCAGAGAGACCAGGACGATCACCACTGCGGCGATCAAGCTAGACGGCGCATCGGGCCAGAACAGGCGAACGCCTTCCGCGAAACCGAAGGCATAAAGGGTGACGGAGAAGGTCTGCGCAAGAAAGAGAGGGATGCCGATGGCACCACCGATCTCGAGGCCCAACGAGCGAGAGACCATGTAGTAGGCGCCACCCGCTCCCACCCGCATGTTCGTGGCGATAGCGGACAGCGATAGAGCCGTCGCCAGGGTGATGACATGCGCCACCACCACGATGGCCAGGGCAGCACCCAGCCCCACCTGCCCGACGACCCAACCTGTTCGTAGGAAGAGAACGACGCCGAGAATGGTCAGGATCGACGGAGTGAAGACTCCGAGGAAGGTCCCCAGCTTGCCGTCTGAATTCGAGCCGCCCATAGCGTTCGATCTGCTCGACTACCTCACGAAAGCCTTCGACTCTAATCTCGCAACACGAGCTGACAACGGACCGGATCCTCCCCTTCGTTCACCGTGACTGGCTCAGGACGAACTTCGACACGAGCGGTGTCGACCCCAGCAGTGTCGACCAGATACGAGCGGATGGCCTCCGCACGAGCGCCGGCGAGGGACTGGACCTGGACCTCGTCGATGGCCTGCGCAGCGATCAACTCGTCTAGCAGGGCCCTCCGGTAGGCAGGCTCGTCCAGCGTCGGCTCCTCGGTGCCCGAGGTGTACCGGGCTCGAATGCTATCGACATCAGATCCTGGAGCCGTGTTCCGGACCCTCTTCTCCAAACTGCTGAGCTCGCCGGTCTTCAGCTCTGCGATGTCGATTCCTTCGGAGCCCAGTTGGTCCTCCAAAGCGGTCTTGCGCAGGCCGGCCGCATCGGCCTCTGGGTCCACCGTTCCGGCAATCTCTAAAACCAGGGCGGGGCGCTCGGCGAGCGCCTTCGCCAGGGTATCGAGATTCGTCGTCACAGGGGATTCGAGCTCGGTACTGCCCACCGCGAAGTCCACGAACTCGAGATTCTGGTCATCGGAGCCTCCAGCCAGGCGACCCAGCATCCGGAAGGGAGACTTCGCGATCTCGCCGACCAGCCCCTTGAACGCCGAGGTGAACGCCGCCGTCATGACGAAATCCGGGTTGCTCATGTCCCCCTCCACCGGGATGTCGAGGGTGATCTGTCCGTTCTTGTCCTTGAGCAGCTTGACTCCGAGCTTCACCGGCAGGTCGATCACGCGATCTCCGTCGACCCTCTCACCGAGCTGAAGATTGGTGATTACGACGTGGTTTTCCGAGACGAGTTGCTGATCGGTGATCTCGATGTCCAGGTCGAGGCTCGCCGTACCGGCGTCGACAGGATGACCTACGAGCTTGGCAGACTTCGGGGACATGGGGGGCAGGTGAACGTCTCGCACGTCGACCTGCATGTCGGTGATTCGGGTGTAGTCGAGCGGGTCCAACTCCCCAGTGACCCGGACCGCCCCGCCCGTGCTGATAGCCGCATCGACCTCCAGTTCCGAAGTCGTGGTGGCGTTAGTGGCGAAGCCCACGACGGTGCCGTTGACGGCTTCGAGCGACAGCTCGAACGGTCGAGTCGGATTCTCTTCGAAGTAGCGGCCGAAGCAATCATGCAACTCGACCTGCGCGATGTGAGCCGGAGGCAGCTTCTCCAAGTCCGGCGCGATTTCATTGAAGAACTCCAAGACATTGATGGCTCCATCCTCGGCCACGATGACCTCGAGACCCGCATCGTGGATGTCCACCTTCGCCACCTCGGCCGAGGTCGGCAGCAGGGCTGCTTGGATGCCGTCGATCTTCAGCTCACCCCACTTCAAAAGCGAGCTGTCAGTGACTGTCTCGACGAGATCGAGGTCACCGACGCTGGCGGTGCCCTCGAATGTCACGTCGGGACCTTCCTCACTCGGTGCGAGACGAGCCTTGCCGCTGGCCGTCATTTGTCCCGCCCGCAGCTCGACCGGCACGAACTTGCCGACATAGGGCTGGAATTGCGCCAGGTCCAGGCCTTCGACACCGACTTCGGCATCCACGGTCAGAGGGCTCGCCATCATGGTCCCAATCGCCGATGCCGGCGCCCCACCCGCAAGTGCCGCGGAGGCCTCGAGCCCCCATTGCGATCCTGGCTCGCTGCTGATGTCCGTTACCACGACAGCTGCATCGGATGCCTCCACTCGAACCGGCTCTTCGAAAGTGCGATCCTCGAAGACCGCAGTGGCACCGTTCACCTCGAAGTGCTGAAGCGTTGCAACTGGTGAGTACTCCTCGTTGAGCCTCTCCCAGAGATCGATCAGCTCCTGCCGGGTCTCCTCGGGAACGAGTGTCTTCCACACGGGCGTCCCGTCGGGCTCCAGCCATACGGCAGCGTTGGCGCCCTCCACCACCACAGACTCGGCTTCCAGTCTCGCCTCCGGCCACATAAGCGATCCACCCGAAACCACGATCGCTGGAGCTTGCACCAGGTCGGAGTCCGAATCGGGTGCGCTGACCGACAAATCGGACACCTGCGCTTCGAGGCCATCCACATGCAAGCCCAGTCCTTCTTCTCCCAGCCAGATTCGATATCTCAGGTCCGTGGCAACCTCACCTCCCTGGACCCCGAACTCGAACTTGTGGCCGATTGCCGGCCACAGGTCCGCGGCGATGATCTTGTCGATGGACAGAGCGCCCTCGAGCCCGAACGGCTCGACGACCACACTGCCTGCAATTCGGATCGTGCCACCCGCCCAAAGTCCGATCGCGATGTCGTTGGTACCGAGCCCGTCCGGAATCGTCGAGATCTCACTGAGCACGAGCTGTGCGGGACCACCGGGCCAGAGCAATGGCTCCTCCCGAGCGCGATCCTCGATGTCGAAATGGGCGTCGTTGATGTAGATCTCTCGCAGCAGAGCGCGCGGCAAACCAAAAGCCTCGTCACTGAAGTCCATGGTGTTGCCGAGTACCTCCTTCACCTCCAGGACGTTGATGCCACCGTCCTCGAACCGCCGCAGCGCGACATAGGGGTTCTCGATGCGCACCTCCTTGAGCGTGAAGGCCCAACGAAACAGACTCGACGCCTGCAGGTTGGCGTACATCTCGTCGAACGACAGCATGGTGGAGCCGGGGCGGTCCGGCAGATTCAGCCGCTCCACCGTCAAGGACAGCGTGAACGGGTTGCAGCGGATCTTGTCGACAGTGACCTCGCGACCGAGCTTGTCGTGGGCCATGTTCACGATCACCTTCTCGGCGACCCAGGGTACGACCAAGAACCCGACTAGTGTGTAGAGGATGAAAGCCGCGACCAGCGCACTGCGCCAGCTCATCAGCCGCCATGATGCGAACCACTCCTTGACTCCGCTCATCGGTATCCCTCCAGAACCTCTCAGCAGGTTCCTCAACACTACCCCACCACAGCGAGTGCGTCAGATGGGGGCCGCCGACCTTACTACAATTGCTGACGATTCTCGTGCATGCAAACGGTTCGCGACTAGCGGGCAAACGAAACAACCAACAAACTCGCCGCGGGTGCCAGGCCGGCTTCCTGCCCGCAGACGCACCTCGAAACTAGTCGGGCTCCTCGGTGATCACCAGGGCTCCCGAGTACGGGTTGATCTGAAACTCGATTATCACCGTATAGGTGGCTGCCACTGGCCGACCCTTGAACTGAGCCGGCTCGAGCTTTGGGACTCCGTGCATCCAGTCCAGGCAGGCGAAGATGACCACCGGGTTGAGGTGGCGGCTGACCACGACCGGCTGATGGATGCGCCCCTTCTCGTCGACAATGATTTCGACCTCGAAATCGGCCGATCTATGGCGTGCGGCCGCCGTGTTGTTGAGAAGAGTTGGGACCGTGACATCCGGAAACTCCGGAGGTGTCACCGGACCGTCTGGGGTGGCGGCTCCACCCAGGAAGCTGGCCGGAATCTCTCCCTTCTTGCGCTTGGGAGCCTCGCTCAGCGATGTGGCAGCCATGCCGTAGGACGTGAGATCACGTTCGGCGATACGACGATTCGGGTTCAGAGCCGTGTGCCAATACCAGTTCGCCGTTTCCCGTTGGCCAAGATTCACTTCGGCGATCGCCCGATACAGCGCCAGCTCCCCAAGCAGCGCATCGAGCTCCCGGTCTTTCCAACTCTCCTTGAGAATGGTCTCTGTCAGGTTGATCGTATTGCGACGCGCATACTTCCATCGCCCGTTGTCCAGGGATCCTTCGATCGGCTCGACTTGTGACCACCACTCGGAATTGCGAGGTCTGATTCCGTGCTCAGGCTTTGCCACTGAAGCACCTACAGTGACGACAAGTACAACGCCGATGATGAGGTGTCTGATGCAAAGAATCCGAACGCTCACCTTTTATCTTTTCAAGACCCCCTTCTTCTTGTCGCGGTCGAACTTGTCCTTGGTCCTGTCGAGGCTGTCGTCGGCTCGATCCATGGGCCCGGATTTGACGCTGCTGTCCACCAGATCACCGACGACCGGAATGTCCTCTGTAACGCCTTCGACGATTTTCTTGCCCTTGTGCGTAACTGCTTTCTTGCCAATTCCCATGGTCTTCTCCTTCTGCTGTTGGATGTCTCTCTACTGTGTCATAGCTTTGTCGCGAGCTACGGCGTGTACCATATCGGCGAAGTCCAGGCGCGTTCCTGGCCTTTCATCGGCACTTCGGGTGACATCTCCACTCCGTAGCGCAGCACGTCGTAGGCGGTCCACCGTGGGGTCGGGATCTCGAGCACCCGAGCATAGTAGAAGGCACTCTCCGAGGCATCGAAATCGGGGTCCTGCCAGACGGCGACCAGCTCCGGGTCACCGATGGTGTTGGACCAGGTGGCGCGTTCGACGTCTACCGTATCGCCGACTGGAGGCAGCTTTCCGTCAGGTCCGGGAGTTCGGTTCTCAGCGTCGCCCCAGGCTACGTCATAGATCTTCTCGTGGGTCTTGCCATCCGAGTCCAGCCAGCCCTTGACGATCTGGATGCGGTCGAGGTTGCCGAACATCGGGTCCTTCATCGCGGCGACGAGAAAGGTGGGCGCCTTACCTGCGGGTGCACTCTTCAGGTCACCACCCATGGGAACACCCTTTGCGTAGCCCGCCTTGGCGAGATACCGCGTCTGGGCATCCTCAGCATCGAACTCCCAGCCGCCGAAGAAGCGCACCGTCATCCTGGTTCCCGAGGTGGCGTAGACCTCCCGCCGCCACATTGCGTCCCACAGCGCCTCGCGCGTGTTCTCCGTGGCCCACACCGCCGCGTAACCGGCGGCGGTGTAGTGCCAGGTGTAGCGAGTCTCGCCGAAGCCCTGTTTGGAGACATGCTCCCAGCGCTCTGGTCTGGGCTCTTGGATCACATGCTTGCCCATGAAGTTGTCTTCTTCAATCGAGGTCAAGGAGTTATGCACGTCGGTGCCACCGATCATGCCGAACTTGAAGGGATTGGCGCCGAGATCCTGCTCCATGCGCAGACCGCTCATCAATCCGCCACGGAGATACATATGGGGCCTCATCTCCGGGCTCTCCGGTTCATCCTCCATGGTCAGGTTGCCGTATTCCCATCCAGCGATTCCGTAGTCGGCGAACTCGTCGTTGGGCGAAAGAGTCGGGTGGGTCTCGCTGTTGCCCTTGGTCTGCATGACCTCCTGCAAACGCTCCCAGCGGGTGCGGCGCTCGGCGTAGTCGCGGGTCAGGGCATGACCCTCGAAGTCGACTGCCTCGAACATGCGACCGTTCGACAGGTTGCCGTTGTGGGGAATGGCGAGCAGCTTGCCACCGGTCTTCTCTTCGTAGGCCGCCATCCACTCCCAGAGCTTCTCCGGATCCTCGCTATCCCAGGAGGAGAAGGGCAGGATCTGGTCGGCCTTGTCCTTATTGTCCCGGAAGAGGACATTGCGGTGCAGGTTGTTGCCACTCGGTACCGAGGTCCACTCGTAGCCGATCATTGCCGTGAAGCGGCCGGGGTCGTTGAACTCTTTGGCGGTTTCTGTATAGGCCTCCCAGATAGTCTTCATCAGGGGGCCGGCGGTCGCTGGATCGGTCACCACTTCGGGGAGTGTCCCCTGAGCCTGCGCCGAGATGAGCTCATTCATCGCCGTCCCAGATTCGGTGCCACCAGCGTGCATCATCTCGCTCCAACGCTTCAGGGTGGGATCCTCCATGAACACCGGATTCTCGTTATAGATCTCAAACATCGAGCCGAGTCCCTCGGCGTGATCGGAGATGACCAGGAAATCCATCGGTCGAGAGAGCTTGACCCGCACGCCCGAAGACGACACCACTTCTTCCCCTCGGGCAAATCGGTAGGCCTCCTCTGGGGACAGTCGGTCGCCGTTCATGAAGGCGTCCCCGGAATTGGCAGTGTGGTGGTGGGTGTCGCCGAAAAAGACCTGCGTCGGGTAGTCGCGGCCCGCATAGGGCGAGTAGTTGTTGTCGGGGTCGACTTTGATACCAGATGCTTCCTGTGCACCGACCGGAATCGCAGCCAGCAATAGGGCTAGCCCGACGACGAAACCTTGACCTATCAGGTGTGTTCTTCGCTTCATGGTCCTGTCCTCCTCAGAGCGCTATTCTCTTATCCGTTCGGTGTGACCGAGACGTCAGAAAACCCTTATCAGGCGGAAGCGGAACATATCGCCCTTGCTGTTGTCGTTCTTGGCGATGATTCCGCCATACCCAGCAAAGAGCGACCAGCTGCGATTGATCGCATAGCCCAAGGATAGACCGCCCCCCAGCTGGCCGAGTTGGTTGTCATCGGAAACCCCATCCGTGGTCGTTTCTCCGCCATGTTGGTAGCGTAGATCGAGGGATCCCCAGACCTTCTTGGTGAAGTTGCGGGAGAGATGCGACTCGACGATACCGAGGGGGTCCTGCTCGCGTCGCTCTGCCTTGAACGGATCCGAGTTGTCGGTGAAGAGCATGAGACTGGGAACGATCTCCCAGTAGGTCTGCTTCGCCGGACTTCCAACTGGCAGCACCATGGGTAGGCCCAGGCGGACCGCCCAGCGGTTGGTGCCCAGATTGATCGGCCTCTCGCTGTCGTAGTCGCCAATGGGCACGTTGGCGCCAAACAAAGCGTGCATTTGAAAGCCCTGCTTGTGCCGCATGAACTCTTCCGGCTTCAGCGCCGGCGCTCCGAGCAGACCCACCCGCATGGCCACATAGGGATCCGCGAAGCCCGATTCCGAAGGAACATCGAGATTCGTCCCCGGCGGAAAGGGAATAATCGGAGGAGGATCGTCTCCAACTTCAAGTGACCCCCGGACCGTTCCCCAGATCGGCGTTACCCAGATCTCCGCGAAGCGCCCACCCAGAGAAAAGAAGTGGTTGTAGTTGAGCGCGCCGACATCGCTCTCGAAGTCGACATCCTGGATCAGGATATTGCCGGCAAAGTTCATGTTGCTCGCCATGTCCATGTAGGTCAGGCTGAGCGCCTTGATTCCAACCGGTGCCAGCAGATAGACGCGCGGACCGTCACCCTGGGCCATGGCAGGATCTGGAAGCGCTCCCATCAGACCCAGCGTCGCAAGAATGCCAACTCTCAGCTTTCGCCTGGATATCCTGCTCAGGACCAGCCTCCGAATTCCAGAATTGTCCTCGACCATCGACTCAGGGCGTGTACCAGATCGGGGATGTCCAGGCGCGTTCCTGAATGGTGGCGGGCACGTCTTGGAGCAGCGGCAAATCGTGACGGACGGCGTCGTAGGTACTCCAGCGCGGGGTCGGGATTTCGAGCACACGCGCGTAGTAGAAGGCGTGCTGTTCGGGATCGAAGCTCTCGTCCCGCCAGCTGCCGATCAGGGTCGCCGCACCGATGCCGTTGGTGAACTTCGCGGTTTCCAGATCCACTGTATTGCCGACGGCAGATACCTTGCCATCCGCTCCTCGCTGACGATCACCGGACCAGGCCACATCCACGACCTCCTCGTGTAGATCACCGTCCGCATCGACCCACCCCTTGATCACCTGGATGCGGTCCAAGTTGGCGCCGTCCGGGTCCTTCAGGGCATAGACCGTCAAGGTCGGCGCGGCGCCAGTGGGGCCAAGATCACCTCCCATCGGAACGCCCAGCTCGTAGCCCTGCTCGACCATCGCCTGCGGGTCTGCCGGTTCGCCGGGCAAGTCCACGCCGCCGAACATGCGCACCTTGATTCGTGGGCCACTGGTGGCAAACGTCTCACGGCGCTTCATAGCGTCCCAGATCCCGGCACGGGTGTTCTCGGTCGCCCAGACTCCAGCCAGCGACCCAATACTCAAGTCCTTGCCGTCGATCCACCCGCCGACGCCTCCGGTCCGGCGCGCCTCGACAGTGCCGTCTTCGGGGCCATGCCCCCCCACAAACGAGTCCTCGGCCACATCGGACGGAACCCCGTTGTGGTTGTCGGTGCCGCCGATGAATCCGTACTTGAAGGGGTTTGCACCGAGCTCGCGCTCATGCGCGAGGCCCAGCTTCAGCCCCTCGCGAACGAAATCCATCTTCTGGAAGGTTCGACCGCTGTTCTTCTGGATCGAGTCGGCGTTCTCGAAATCGGCGAACTCGTCGGCCGCCCAGAACTTGCGGTGCACCTCCGAGTTACCCTTGATCTGCATCATCTCGATCAGGGGCTCGAAATGCTGGCGCTTCTCGGCGTACTCGAGATCGATCGGATTGCCTGCCGCATCGTTGGGCGCGAACATCATCTGTTTGGACGCGTTGGAGTTGTGTGGGATGGCCAGAGCTTTCATCCCGAGCGCTTCATGCTCGGCCATCCACTCCCAGAGCTGGTCTTCGCGCCGAAGCTCGTACGAGCTCATGGGCAGGTCCGGTACGTGCGCATCGCGGTAGATGACATTGCGGTGCAGGTTGCCACCGTTGGGAGCGCCACTCCACTCGAAGGCGACGAAAGCGGTGAAACGTCCCGGCTCGTTGTATTGCTCGGCAGCGTCGATTGCCACCTGCCAGGCCGAACGGGTCGTGTCCGGTCCTTGATAGAACGGCGGGTGCTTCGGATTGTCGCCCCGGTTGTTCTCGACCACGTACTTGGCGAACCACGCCTGCTTCTCCTCGAGGGTCTGCAGGTTGCGCAGGTCTTCGAGCAGCTCCTGATCATGCCCGGGAGCACCTTCGACCATCGTGGAGTACATTTCGCCGATGTACTCGGCGTGATCGGAGACCGCCACGAAGTCGAGGGGGCGTTGGCGCTGGTGCGCCTTGCCATCGACCGTGACGGCCTCACCCCTGGCGAACCGATAGGCATCAGCCGGGGTCAGACGTGCACCTCCGATATAGGCATCGAGCGAGTAGGCCGTGTGCATATGGGTTTCCCCGAAGTACACCTCGCGCAGCGGGTTGGTTTGGTGGGACGTGCCGGCGCTCGGCGCCTGAGCCGCTCGATCGGCCTGCTTGGTGTCGCTGGATTCCTCAGGTGCAGGGCCACCGCAAGCGGTCAGCCCAAGCAAGACAGCGACTACAACCCCAATTCCTCTGATTCCATTCATCGTTCGACTCCTCGTCCTCGAGCTCCTGTCTCCAAGCTGCCCACCGACCTCGGTTCGTGACTCTCTGCGAAAAAGGTGCCCTATCTTATTCAACTCCCACCCAGAGCATGAGAGTCCAGCCTCTCGTCTACCTGTACCGCGACTGATGGGTGGAAGCCGAGAATAACCGCCGCTGGTCCGGCGCTGATCCGCTAACGGCTCAGCGGCGTCGCCTTGATCAGGGCCTCGAAGGTCGGGATGTCGACGATCATGAGTACCATGACCGCAACAAGGACAAGAAGGATCAAGAACACCAGCTTGCGGGAGCGATAGAGCCCTTCTGGGCGCTGAACTGGACTCTCGGGCTTGAAGCCGAGGTGCATGTAGTAGGCCATGGCATACGCGACGATCGGGGTCGCCAGGATCAGCTCCACGTGGTACCGCGCCGCGAAGAACCCAGAGAGAATTCCAAAGAACGTGCCGTAGAAAACGATGCTCTCGATGAGTCGTTCCTCGTTGTAATAGCCGAAGGAGTCACGGTACCTGGCCGCACGGGCGCTGTCGTCGATGTGCCGATACTCGGCGTAGCGCTTCATGGCCATCAGGAAGGCTCCGAACATCCAAAAGGCCAGCAGCATCGACGTCGGGGGCAACTCCGTGATGCCGGTTGCGTACCAGCCCATGGCCAAGCGAATGGGGTTGTTGACCGACTCGCTGAGCACGTCGGCGTAGGCGTGATCCTTCAGGCGGATCGGCGGAATATTGTAGACAGCACCCGCCACCCAGAGCAGCACTGAAATCAGGCCGAACCGCCAGTTGATCGCGAACCCAACGCCTATTCCAACCGCGCCAAGGAGCAACCACTCGGCATATGCCACCGGGATGCTGACCTTGCCGCTCGGAATCGGGCGCAGGTGCTTTTGGGGGTGATGTCTGTCCTTTTCGCTGTCCAGGATCTCGTTCAGCACGTAGTTGCTGGAAGCCACCAAGCAAGCGGACACCACAGCCAGAATCAATCCTCTCCATGGGAACGGGTCCATCAGCTGCGGACTGAAGATCAAGGCCAGCACCACGCCGGGCAGCATGAAGACGTTCTTGAACCAGTGATCGGGTCGCGCGATCTCGATATACGGCGTCAGCTTGGCAAACATGCTGGGGAGTACCTTCCGTGATCCTGGATCCGTGTCAGGGTTCTATTCGCTGCAACGAACGACTGCCAAGCAAGGTAGCAGAACCAAGGCGGAGTACGAAATCCCTGCGGCTCGACTCCGGTAGACTCGGGCCGGACGCGATCTGTAAGGTGCTCGGCACCGTAGTTCGACAGAGGCTCTCCAAGACTTTCGATTCGACACCACTGACCATTCCGAGGTGACGGAAATCCTACACAAACCTCTGTTCTGGCTGACCCTGCAGCTGGTCGTGACTTTCGCCGTTCTGGCCTGGTCCGGGGGTTTGGAGTACACGCGGGTAGCCGACACACCTAGCTATCTCAACGTCGCTGACGCCGGGAGCTGGACCGAGGTCCTGTCACACAATCGGACATTCGGCTACCCATTGTTCCTGCGCGCCGTCATGTCGTTGGGCAGGTGGCTGAACCCTGTACCAAAGCTCCAGATCCTCATCTACTTCGGCTCGCTGTATCTGTTCTGGTTTTCCGTCAAGCGATTCTCGAGCTCGGGCTGGCTAGCCTGGGCCACGGTCGTACCCCTGCCCTGCGCAGGTGTCATGACGTTGGCGACGTTCGTGCAGCCTGACTTTCTCGCCGCCGCAGCTGCCATCGTGGCCGTCTCATGTCTTCTTGTCTTGGCAGCTGGTCCAGCGAACATCGGCTGGTGGATCGGACTGGGTGTCGCCACCTTCAGCGCCTACCAACTGCGTCCTGCCGCGGTGTTTCTCGTGGCTTTCCTGCCCGTGTTGGGATTCGTTCTGAAGTGGCTTCGCAGAGATCGGAATTGGGAACAGCTTGGGCAGTGGACTGCCATCGCTGGCTTGGTGACTGTTCTACCATTTCTGACGTTCTGTAGCCTGCGGTGGGCAACCGTGGGGCACTTCGGCGTCGTCTCGTTCGGAGGCCCCAACCAGGCAGGGATGGCTGCCAGCTTCATTGACGGCCAGGTCGTGCGCCAGCTTCCCCAGGAGCATCAAGGTCTGGCCAGGAACATGATGAAAATGAGACGCAAGCGGGGCTGGGAGGCCATGACCAGGAGAAGCGCCACCACCGACTACTTCGTGCAGTACAGCGACAACATCTGGCGGGTAGCTATACCCGCGGCTCAAAAGGAATACAAGCGAATCAGTGCACTGGCCGAGGACCACCCGAATCGGTTGGATGGAATGGAGCGACCCGCTCGGGTCGTTCAGAACGAGATGCTGTCGCAAGCTTCGAGAGCGATCGTGCGCTTGCGGCCAGGTTTGTACTTCAAGTGGGTGACGAGCGCCGTGGTCTACGGTCTGAAACAGCTCCTGAACTATGTTTGGATCATGGCCCCAGCGCTGCTGATCCTCTTCTCGGCGCCGATCTTCCTCCTCGCTAGCAGAGCCTCTGGTGCCTCGATTTCCCCCCTCGAGTCAAACGTCTTATCCACCCTCATCAGTCTGCTGGCTCTCGGTGTCGGCTATTTTGCGGCCTACCTCTTGCTGGTCAGCCTCGTATCCTTCCCGTTCACTCGCTACTTCGTCTCGCTGACGCTGTTTCTTCCCAGCGCCCTTTGTGCCCAGCTCTTCGTGATGTGGCGGCGCATCCTGCCGGCTGCAGGCTGATCGCGCGCCTCGACGGTGCCGTCTTCGGGGCCATGGCCCCCCCCGAACGAGTCCTCGGCCACATCCGCTGGTACCCCGTTGTGGTTGTCGGTACCGCCGCTGATTCCGTACCTGAATGGGTTTGCACCGAGTAGGAGTCGGGCGGCGGACCATCAGGCACATAGGACGAGCCTCGGAATTCAAGAGCTTCGCCAACTCGAAACCGATGAACCCGGTGGCTCCGGTAATCAGACTGCGACCCACGGACAGTGGCGGTGAGAGGTTAAGATTGCTCATGATTTCGTCTTGAATGACCGTTTTAGCTGTTGTTAAGATTATTGAGGGAGAGCAGTTCAGCTGATAAGAGTCTTGTGATTCAATTATTTATAAAAGGCACTCTCATTTGACTCCTCCAGAGATCTGCCTGTATAATGAACGTTATGCACGATTCAAGAATCACGCTAAGAAAGACCGTCTTCGTCACGGGGGCCTCGGGATACATCGGTGGGCGATTGGTCCCGCGGCTGCTCGATGCCGGCTATCGCGTCAGATGCCTGGCCCGTAGTCCGAAAAAGCTGGAGTCCCGTGCCTGGGCCTCGAGCCCCCACGTTCAGATCGTGACCGGCGATGTGGAGGACACGGAAGCTCTGACAGAGTCAATGCGGGGCTGTGGCGCCGCTTACTACCTCGTCCACTCGATGCTGACGAGTGGCGAAGAGTACGCCGAACAGGACCGTCGCCTCGCCACCGGCTTCGCCTCCGCCGCGGCCGCCGCCGGCATCGAGAGAATCCTCTATCTGGGGGGTCTCGGCGAGACGGGCCAGGGATTGAGCGAGCATCTGGCCTCACGGCGAGAGGTCGAGCAGGCCCTGGCATCCACGGCTGTGTCCGTAACTGTCTTTCGAGCCGCGATGATCATCGGCTCCGGCTCTGCCTCCTTCGAGATTCTCCGCTACCTGGTGGAGCGACTACCAGTAATGGTCACCCCGCGCTGGGTGAGAACCGAGAATCAGCCGATCGCGGTTCGAAACGTTCTCCACTATCTGATAGCGGCCCTGGAGGTTCCAGAGACCACTGGGAAAACTCTGGATATCGGCGGGGCCGACGTTCTTTCCTACCGGAAAGTCATGCGAATCATGGCCGAAGAGCTAGGGTTACCGCGGCGTTTCGTCATCCCCGTACCTGTTCTGACGCCGCGTCTGAGCTCCCTCTGGATCCACCTGGTGACGCCGCTGAGTGCCCGTATTGCGCGACCTCTCGCAGAAGGCCTTCGCAACCGCGTTGTCTGCCGGGACGACTTGGCACAGCGCCTCATGCCTCAGCGCCTTCTGTCCGTACGGGAAGCCATCCACGCTGCCCTCGGGACCGAGCAGGTGGGTCACGTCGAGACCTCCTGGAGCGATGCCGGAGTGATTCCTGGAGATCCGGATTGGGCAGGTGGAGCAACCTATATCCACAGTGAGGCCACGGTAATTCAGGCGTCACCACTTCAAGTCTTTCGCACTGTGTGCCGTATCGGCGGCCGCAATGGCTGGTACGCAGCGGACTTCCTCTGGAAATTGAGGGGGTTGATGGATCAGTTGATCGGCGGCCCGGGCCTCAGGCGAGGTCGGCGCAGCGCCACGGAGATCCAATATGGCGATGCGCTCGACTTCTGGCGTGTAACCGGAATCGAGCCTTCCCGGCGCCTTGAACTGCGAGCCGAGATGAAAGTTCCGGGAGTCGCGATGCTCGAATTCCTGATCGAGTCACACGGCGATCAGTGTCATCTGACCCAGATCGCACGCTTTCAACCCCGCGGTTTGCTCGGAATCCTCTATTGGTACGCGGTCATGCCTCTTCACGGCATCGTGTTCCGGGACATGCTGCTCGGGATTCGGCGTGTTGCCGAAGGGGAGCGTGACTTCGAGCGAGACAACGAACAAGACAGGACCTCCACTCCGGCCGAAACCTCTCAGTTGGCGTGATGCCGACTTTCGGGAATCCAACCTCGTGAGCTCTCTGATCTTGTCTCTGCATTGCGCCTCCACATTGGCGCTGTTCGGCCTCATCTGGTTCGTCCAGGTAGTTCACTACCCTTTGTTCTCCTTGGTCGGCCGTGAGCACTTCGTCGAATACGAGAGGCTCCACCAGATGCGAACGACATGGGTCGTAGCACCTCTCATGTCGATCGAGGCCCTGACCGCGTCACTCATCCTGGTCAGCAACCTGACCTCGCCAGAGCGCACGCTGGCCTGGTTCGGCTGGATCCTTCTGCTTCTCATCTGGCTCTCGACCGCCTTCCTGCAGGTGCCGCTTCATCGCCGTCTCGCAGCAGGTTATGACTCTCGGACTGCTACTCGGCTCGTGCGGAGCAATTGGGTGAGAACGATCGCCTGGACTGTGCGGGGTGTCGTCGCGCTCATGCTGATGCCGCCAGCAGTTCCAGGGTGAAGCTCCATGTCCGGACACCGAACTCTGTGATGAACACTCAAGACTCAGTGATGAACACTCAAGCGAGGACACCATGACAAACAAGATCCTGATCTACGGCGGCTCCGGCGGCATCGGCACAGCGACAGCGCGGCTGCTTCACGAGCGGGGCCACGACCTCCATCTCGTCGGCCGCAACGCAGAAAGCCTGGGTGCACTAGGTGCCGAGCTCGAGGTCGACTACACCGTCGGCGATGTCGTCACCGATCCAGATCTGTTCTCGACGGCCTCTCGGGAAGCCGGCGATGAGCTCGGCGGCCTCGTCTATGCCGTAGGCACGATCAACCTGGGCAGCATCCAACGTCTCTCCGAGTCCGATCTGCTGCAGGACTTTCAGGTTAATGCGATGGGCGCGGCTCTGGCCGTGCAGGCGGCGCTGCCGGCTCTGAAGAAGGTCGAACAAGCCGCCTCCTCCGTCGTCTTCTACTCCAGCGTTGCAGCCAGGCAGGGCTTCTCGCTTCACGCCTCGATGGGCATGGCCAAGGGTGCTGTCAATGGCCTGACGCTGTCGCTGGCAGCGGAGCTCGCCCCGCGGATACGCGTCAACGCGATTGCCCCCTCACTGACCCAGACACCGCTTGCCGCGGGTCTGCTGACCAATGACGCGATCGCCGAGGGAATCGCCAAGCAGCATCCGCTGCGACGTTTGGGAACTCCGGAAGACATCGCCGCGCTCACCGTGTTCCTACTGTCAGGCGAATCGAGCTGGATCACGGGTCAGATTCTCAGTGTCGACGGGGGCCGCTCGACCATCAGCTAGCCAACTCGCATCACCAGCATTCGACCCTTATCGAATTCAAAAGAGAAGTACTCTTCCCACAAAGAAGAACTCATCATGAGCGAACGACGCAGTATCTTCATCACCGGCACATCGAGCGGTCTCGGGCGATTCGTCTTCCCCTTGAGGCGCAGGAGCAGTCCCAGAGCGCCATCATGTCCCACTTCGGCTGGGACTGAGTGAAGGCACAATGGGGATTCAGCGCTGCGGGAGCCTTTCATGACTGCGAGACCCAAAGGAACCTCGAAGCTCCGGCCTTGGATGCTCATCAGCCTTTGCCTACTGACCCTGGAAGTCCTGTCGGCTCCAGTGGCCGAGTGCGCGTCGATCTCTTCTGCCTCGTCAGATTTCTATTCCCAGCAGCGGCCGAGCCGGGACGGTATCGGCAAGCTCTACATGGGCCGCGAGATCTCGTTTGTGATGGGGCACCGAGGCGTCAGCTGGCTCGAGCGCGCGGAGCGCGAGAAGGAGGAGCGCACGGATCTGGTAGTCGACGGCATGGCGCTGGCATCCGATGCGGCGGTAGCCGATCTTGGCGCTGGCAGCGGCCACTTCACTTTCAGAATCAGTCCGCGATTGCCTCAGGGTCGGGTGCTCGCCGTGGACATTCAGCCCGAGATGCTCGCGGTCGTCGAGCAACGGAAACGGCAGGGGTCCTATGCCAACGTCGAGACGGTGCTCGGCACTGAGACTGACCCGAACCTTCCGGCCGCCAGTATCGATGCGGTCTTGATCGTGGATGCCTACCACGAGTTCTCGCATCCGCGAGAGATGATGACTGCCATTGTGAAGGCCCTGCGCCCCGGCGGAAGGGTGTTTCTGGTCGAGTATCGAGCCGAGGACCCCTCGATCCCCATCTTGCCGTTGCACAAGATGACCGAGGACCAGGCTCGCCGGGAAATGGAGTCCGTGGGACTGGAGTTCGTCGAGAACCGGGCCATGCTGCCGCAGCAGCACTTCCTGATCTTCCGAAAGCCTGAGCGATCCAGTTTGGATGGGCCGGATCACGGATAGTCGGCTGATACCAGTGTCGCGGGTACTCTCGAGGAAGTGCTCGTCGCTCCGACTGCATTCCTGTGACGCGCGGTCGAGTCGGCAGCTCCCTGGTCATCAGTCTCCTGTCGAGGGTTGACAGACCGCTACGGAGCGACCATACTGTCTCCATGAAAACGGTCAAAACGTCCATGAGCCGTTCTGCAGTCGAGGAATCGGCTCCGCCGGACGCTTCGATCCAGCTGAGCACACCGCGAACGCGGACGCTCGCTACCGCCGTTCTGCTGACGGTTCTTGTTGCCTGCGGAGGTGCAGCCATGGCTCTAGAACAACCGCGCTACGACGTCCTGGAAAGCGACGGGCGTTTCGAACTGCGACGCTATGAGCCCTATATTGTTGCGGCAACCGTCGTCGATGCCGAGTTCGAGAGAGCCGGAAACGAGGGCTTCCGCCGGCTGGCCGATTACATTTTCGGCAACAACCGGAGTCAGCAGAAGCTGGCCATGACCGCCCCCGTTTCCCAAACGACCTCAGAGAAGATCGCGATGACGACACCAGTCAGCATGCATCGCCAGGGCGAGCTCTACCGGATCACCTTCATGATGCCTTCCAAATACACACTGGAGACGCTCCCAGAGCCGGTCGACGCGGAGGTCCACCTACGCGAGATGCCCGGAGGGCTCGTGGCTGCGATTCGCTACAGCGGCACTTGGAGTCAGCAGCGTTACGAAGCACACCGAACCGAGCTCGGATCCTGGATTGACGCCCACGGATGGACAGTGTCCGGAGAGCCAATCTTCGCCCGTTACGACCCGCCCTTCAAACCCTGGTTTTTGCGCCGTAACGAGATCCTGATTCCCTTGGATCCAAGTTGAGAACCGCACAAGTCACGCCCGAGACAGGAGGATCCCAGATGTTCGACAGAGTAGACGTACCCTTTCTAATCGCCGCTTTTGCCAGCTTCCTGGTGAGCGTCGGGTTGTGGTTTCTGGTGAATCCCAACTACGGCCTATTCGTCGGGCTTTGGGTGCCCTCGATTCTCATTTTGTGGGTTGGAATCCGTGTTCGCATGCTTCGCGGTTGAGGAGGACCACAAAACATGACTGCACAACTTATCGCCATCTTCGCCTTTGGACTGGTTGTGACTGGAGTCGTCTTTCTCGGAATCGTACGGGCTCGCGAATTCGAGGAGCGCGCCGCCAAGGTCAGGGCGGCAGCACCCCCCGGCAGAGAACAAAGCTGAGGACCCAAGGAGGAAGCGCCTATCGACAAACAGACATTGATCGACAATCTGAATCGAGATCTGGCTGTAAAGCTCTCTGCCATCATTCAGTACATCACCTACGCAGCCAAAGAGACTGGAGCTTACCGTGCAGCTGGAGGATATGGTGTGGGACGAGAGTGGCCACGCGGAGGAAACCGAGCGTCTGCTCAGGGATTGGCCGCTGTAGGGCCGAGTCTGCTCAACGCGGAAGCTGCGTTCGGAAGGTCCCTCGGCGGCGCTGTTGAAGGCCTCCTTCCTGCGCCGCCTCGAGTCGGGGTCGAAATCGTTGGAAGTCCGCCAGACACGGCGTTCGCCGCAACCAGTCCCGAATCTTGTCGAGATTGGCCGGTTGTTCGCGGACCAGTTTCAGAAGGTCTTGTTGCCGTGACGGTGCCACTTCCGGCCCCTCCCGTCGCCAGGTCGTCAGCAGGATCTGCGTAGGAGTAGCAAAGACCCCATCGGCCGAACCGTCCACGACTTGCTCGAACTCCTCCGAGGGATCTGTAGCCAGTGATCGGGTCGGTCGCGGAAACTCGATCCTGCCGAGCGGCCCTTCGAAGACCCGGCCTGAGAGTTGCTGAAAGTCGTGGTCGAGAAGAACTTCTGCGATGAGGAGACGCGCGCGCGGTCCGATGATGTCGTAGTCGTAGTTCTCGTAGCGTTCGTCGACGAAGATCGAAACAGCGCGCAGCCAAGGGCAGGGCGCCGCACTGAGACGGCTCTGGTTCAGCCAACGTGAGATCTCCAGAATGTTCATCATTCGTTCACCCCCTGAGTCGCCGTGCCCAGGCGTTCACTCTTCAACAAACTTCAACCCATCAGAGGAGCGTTCTCAATGAAGCGTCTTGACCCTCGCCCCGGGCAGGAATCGGTCTGGGACTACCCCCGACCACCGCGTATCGAGCCGTCCGACAAGCTGGTCGAGATCTTCTTCAACGGCCACAAAGTAGCAACGAGCCGACACGCCAAGCGGGTCCTCGAGACTAGCCATCCACCAACGTATTACATTCCACCCGAGGATGTTAACTGGGAGTACCTGATCGACTCGGATCGGCAGACCGTCTGTGAGTTCAAGGGGGTTGCCCGCTATCACACCTTGGTGGACGGTGACCACGAGTCGCCCGACGCCGCCTGGTCCTATCCCGCTCCGATGCACGCCTTCGAGTCGGTTCGCGATCACCTCGCGTTCTATCCATCGCGCGTCGAGGCCTGCTTCGTGAATGGAGAGCGAGTCGTAGCCCAGGAGGGCGACTTCTACGGTGGCTGGATCACCAAAGAAATCGTCGGGCCCTTCAAGGGTGGGTCGGGCACCTGGGGGTGGTAACCGAGAACTGATGGCTTCCATCCTCCTCCTCGGCATAGACCTTGATGCCAGCACGTGATAGTTGCGACATCAGCCTACGCACCAAATTGTATCCGTGCTAATAAGGCGGCTGTCGTGACTCCCCCTCTGTCGTTTGCGAGACCTGTCTGATGCCTCGCCGGCGAGCGGCCTGCGCCAACACCTGCGAGCTGACAGGGACGGTGAGGAAAAGAAACAAGAGGATCACCAGGTCCTCCAGCCATACGAGCTCCCCCTGTGCGAGGCTGCGCACCAAGGCGCTCAGCCCGAGAAGCATGACGCCGAGCGTAGCTGCCTTGGTGGGCGCGTGAATGCGGCAGAAGAAGTCCGGCAGTCGCAGGAGTCCTATCGCCGAGATCAAGAAGAACAGAGCTCCGGTCAGAGCCAGCAGATCCGCCAGAATCGCAACCAACTCAGATCCTGTTTCACTCATCATCGCCTCTGACCTCGAGGTACTTCGCCAACACTACGGTGCCGACAAAGGAAAACAGTGCCAGCCCCAGGGCGGCATCGACGTAGAACCGGTCGTCTACTTCACCGCCTCCCACCATCAACAACCCGACCAACCCCAGCACCACGGTCTCCGCAGCGAGAAGACGGTCGAAGTCGCTGGGACCACGAACCAGACGGATTCCGTTCAGTAGCAAGGCACCGACAATGAGCAGCAGGCTTGTGATGAAGAGTCCACTCATGAGGCTTCCTCCATCCGCAACAGCAGCGACTCGAAGCGCTGCCGAATCCGCACCACCGCTTCCTCGTCGGAGGTGGCGTTCAGAGCGTGAATCAGCAGAATCTCCCCTCGGAGATCACAGGTCAGAGTTCCCGGCGTCAGCGAAATGAGCACACCCAGCAGGGTCCGAGCGGTCTGGGATCGAAGACGGGTCTCGAAGCGAATCCAGCGCGGCTGAACTCGAAGCGGCCATCCGAGAACCAGGGCTGCTTGCTGGACGTTGGCCAGCAGCAACTCGACAGCGAAAAGTACCAGCAGTTGCAGCCCCAGGCTCGCCCGCCGCAGCCAACGACGTACGAAAAACCCGTTCGCATCTCGACTCATGATCCCGGAAGCTCCGCAACGCCGACTTGGTCAAAGCCCGACAGAACGGTACGAGCATAAGATTGAACGTCCAAGATTTGCCTGGCTGTCGCTTCAGCGAACTCGTAGACTGGTCCTGCAGACACAGCGATCAAAATCGAAGTACCGACCAGCAGCCAGACCGGCGCAAATCCGAACCTCGAGGAATCCCTACTGCTCACCGCTCCATCGGCGTGGAAGGCGAAGCGCCACACCTTCAGCATACTGGCCAGAGTAAAGAACGAAGCGATCGCCAAGACCGCCAACGTGCCCCACGATTCCACCTCGAGTGCCGCCTGGAAAAGGCCGACCTTCGCGAAGAAACCCGAAAGGGGTGGCAGACCGGCCAGTGAGAACGCTGCCAGCAGGAAGGCCACCGCCAAGCCTCCGTCTCTGGCGCGACCCGGCAACATCAATCTCAGATCTCTCGTGCCGCTCCGGCGTTCGAGCTCATCGGCCACAAAGAACAGCACCGTTTTGATCACGATGTGGTGGATCATGTAGAAGATCGAGGCTGCAACCGCACCCACGGTCAACAGCCCAAGACCGAGCACCATGTAGCCGACCTGAGAGACGATGTGAAAGCCGAGAAGGCGTCGCAGCTCGTATTCCGACAGCGCCGCCAAGACCCCCAGCAGCGCCGAGGCGGCGCCAACGATGACCAGCACGGCTGGAATCTGTGTCTGAGGCATCAACAGCGGCACAGTTCGCAATAGCGCGAAGAACCCGAGTTTGGTCATCATGCCAGCGAATAGCGCCGCCACGGGCCCGGAGAAAGTCGGATAGGTCGCCGGCAGCCAGAACAGCAGCGGTACCACGCCGGCCTTGATGGCGAAGGCGACGCTCAGCAGTCCGCAGGCGACAACGGCCAGGGTCGTCGGTCCGCTCGCCATGCGCAGCGCAAGGTCCACCAGATTGACTGTTCCGTACTGTCCATAGAGCAATCCCACACCGACAAAGAAGAAGAGGGAAGCCAGTAGATTGATGGCTACGTTGGGAAACGCCGCTCGCAGCGACCGTTCGGTGCCCGGAACTTGAATCAGCAGATACGATGCGAGCAGGACGACTTCGAAGGCGACGAAGAGATTGAAGAGGTCGCCGGTCAGAAATGCTCCGTTCAGACCGAAAGAGAGCAGAAAGAGTATCGGCAATGCCCGCTCAACCGAGCGACTGCCGTGCACCGCTGGTCGCAGCACCCACGCTGTGACCGCTAGCAGTAGCGACTGTAGCAACACGAGGAGACCGGACAATCGGTCGGCGAAAATGACGATGCCGAAAGGAGCTGACCAGTTGCCGAACTCATGCACCAGGACTTCACCCGCGGCTGTGGCGTTGAGCAGCACGAGCGCCAAGACCATCTGCCCTAGGGCCGCAGACCTTGCCAGCGGCACCTGCCAGGCCGAGCCCCGGGGTAGCAACCAGAGAGTCTGGCCAACAACAGCGGGGACCACCCACACCACTGCCAGAAGCCAGCTCACGCCTCTTCCCTGCCCTGTCCAGCAAGCTCCATGCGCACCAACTCCTGATCGGATTCGGCGTCGCTTACCGAGGCCCTCACCATCTCGTCAGTGCCCAGAATCCGGGCACCTTCCGCAAACGCGGCCAGTAGATACAGGGTGACCGCCATTGAAATCACAATCGCTGTCAGCACAAGGGCCTGCGGCACCGGATCCGCCAAGAGGTGGCGTTCGACACCCTCGGTGACGATGGGTGCCCTCTCCGCAGATTCGCCGGCACCGAGCATTACCAGGTTCGCCGCGTGGGCTAGCAGAGAGAGGCCGAGAATCACGGAGAAGACCTTGCGCGCCAGCACGAGGTAGACCCCCACGCCAGCTAGCAACCCCACCGCCAGGGTCAACACAGGCGTCATCGCTGCTCTCCCTCGCGCTCGCAGTCGGCAGTCGTCCAAAGTGCCAGACCTGCCGCGCCGACCGCACCGGCCACCGCCAGCATGACGCCGATGTCGAACAGCAGGGTCGTGTGCAGGGGCAGGGACAGCCCAGCGATTGACAGCTTTCCGTGCAGCTGCGTCAGAAATGGGCGTCCCGTCAGAGGACCGAGACCGGCGGTGACCAACATCAGTCCGCAGCCCACAATTGCCAACCCGGACAAAGAGGCCCTCAGACGCCGCTCGAGCCAACTGGGGCCGAATGCAACCAGTCCAATCATCGCGGTGCCCCCTAGGCTGAGACCAGCGACAAATCCCCCCCCTGGATCGTTGTGCCCCTTGAACAGCATCGTTAGCGCAAACAAGGCTCCGATCGGCAAGATCGCCCTTGCCAGGCCAGGCAAGAGGCCTGCTGTCATTGAGACAGCCATCCTTGTATCGCCATCGACTCGTCGCCTGTCGGCGCGCTCTCTCCCCTTCAAGAGGCCGACAACCCCAAGGGCCCCGAGGACCACGACCATGGTCTCCATCAAGGTATCGACAGACCGCACGTCGGTCAGGACGACGTTGACAAGGTTGTCTCCCTTGGCAATCGGCGGCACCACTTCACGAATGAAATTCGCGACATGATTGTCTTTCTCGACCGCCGAGAGGGCGGCCATACAAGATGCGGCGGCCAGGCCGCTGGCAACGGCGAGAGTGCCCCGCCACCAGCGGTCGGGGCGCTCTCGGGTAGGAATCGAACTCCGGGAACTCCCCGGTAAGATCAAGAGCGCCAGAGCGAAAAAGAAGGTCACCAGCACTTCGACCAGCAACTGCGTAAGCATCAGATCCGGCCCGTGCGCCAACTTGAACAGCATCGCCACGGCAAACCCGATCGCCGTCAGAATCAGTATTCTTGGCAGCGGTCGGCGCGCGGCCAACAGGAATACGAGCAGAGCGAACAATGCGGCCACAGCTATTGCACCAGCAGGCAGCGGCGATCTCCATTCGACTTCCGCCAGTGCTGGTGCCAGGGCCAGACCCGGCAGAAGGCCGCAGGCTGCGGCAATCGCCATGTACACCCTCGGAGAGGCTCCGGACGTTACCTCGACGACATAGTCACCGAGCTTCTGGGCCTGTCGCATCCAGGAGTCGAACAACTCTGCACCGTGCCACCAGCGCCTGGTTGGCGTCCCCAGGAATCTCAAGCCCAGCCAGCGATCGATGACGAAACCCACCGAAACGACGGCAACGCTCAGCAGCAGCGCCGCATTGACGCCATACCAGAGCGAGAGAGGCTTGACCTCGAGCGGTGCACCGACGATCGAGAAAGCCACCGGCTCGAGAAACCAGCGGTCGAGCCAGGGCGCGGCCGGACCAGCCAACACCGTGATCGTAGCCAGCACCACCGGTGCCAGCAGCAACCCGGCGCACAGCCGTTCTGCCTTGTCTGCTTTCTCGCTGCGCGCCCGGCCGGTGAAGACCTCGAAAAAAAAGCGGCTCGAGTAGGCGACGGTCCCCACCGATCCGAGCACGATCCCCCCAACCGCCAGCGAGTGCACCCAAAGCTCGCCCAGCATAGCCTTCTTCAGGATCAGCTCCTTGGAGAGGAAACCAGCAAGCGGTGGGATGCCCGCCATCGACCCCGCCAGCACTGCGGCCGCCAGCGCCAGCAGAGGGGTTCGATGCCGCAGCCCCCCCAACTCGAGCAACGAGCGGGTATGAGCCGCGTGGTCCACCCCGCCGACGGTCAGGAAGAGCCCTGCCTTGAAGACGGCGTGGGCAAACAGGTGCAGGATCGCAGCCCGAATCGCGATGTCGGTCCCCAGGCCGATCGTCAGGGTGATCAGGCCCAACTGAGACACCGTCGACCAGGCCATCAGCAGCTTGATGTCGCTCTGGACCAGGGCCCGCAGACTTCCCCAGACGCACGTGGCCGCCCCCACCGGCAGCAGAACCCATGCCCAGAGCGGCGAGCTGCCAAGCAACGGGAAGAAGTACAGCAGCAGGATTATGCCGGCTTTGACCATCGTTGCCGAGTGCAGGTAGGCCGAGACAGGTGTCGGGGCCGTCATCGCACCCGGCAGCCAAAAGTGGGTCGGCACTTGGGCGCTCTTGGTCAGAACCGCTGGCAGCAGTAGGGCAAGAGCCACGGTCTGCGTCTTGGGCTCGAGATCGAGCTGCAGCAGCGCGGTCAGGCTGGAGGTTCCCGTCTGCGCGATCAAGTAAAGCATCCCGATCAGCATGGACAACCCGCCCGCAGCCGTTATCAGGAGAGCCTGGCTCGCCGCCCGCAAACCAAGTTCGCCCTTGGAACGGTCGCTGCTGATCAAGAAGAACGAGCACAGTCCGGTCAGCTCCCAAAAAACGTACAGCAGGAGGAGGTTGTCGGCCAGTATCAGACCCAGCATGGCCGACTCGAATCCAGCGAGTAGAGCAATCGTCCGGCCCGACTCGCGGCTGGTGCCGAAGTAGCTGCCCGAGTACTGAAGAACGAGCAAGCCAATTCCTGCCACCAGCACCGCCAGAGCCAAGGTGGCAATATCGAGCCGCCAGCTCACCTCCAGATGGAGCTCGGGAGCCCAGCTCCAAAGCATCGAGGCACGGCGTGGAGGTTGTAGGAGCAACCCGGCCGCTGTGGCCAGCGAGAGTGCCGAAGCACCCATCGCCCAGAGCGTCGCCTGCCTCGGCAACATCCGACACCCGGCGATGACGACGCCAGCCAAGGCCGGAGCCGCCACCAGCAAGGTCGCCCAGACAGCGCTCCAGTCGCTCAAGACCTGTCACCCGCGTATGCATCGCTGGTGTCGCGGTCCGACTGCCGCTTGACCAGCCAGTAGCCAATGCTCATTGCCAGCACCACGCCGGCTGTGGCCCAGACATACTCGGGGCTCAGCTCTTTGTAGTCGAGCACGATCACCTTGCGTGCGATCGCCATCAGTCCTGTGGCCATGACCAACTCCACCTCGATCACGTTCTGCCGCAAATAGATGGTCAGATTCTCGAAGATCTCGATAGCGATCATGACCGCAATGAAGGCGCCGAAGGTCGACAGAATGTCACTGATCGTCAGCAGCATCACCGGCGGCTCGCGCAGTCGCTCGTACAGCACCCAGATGACATCCGCCACACCCCAGACAATCACCCCGGTCATCAGTAGCACGAGTGCTCGCACCGAAATCAGTATCAGGCGCTGTGAGACGCGCAAGAGCGGATCCTGCTGCGGTTCGAATCCCATGATGCCTCCTATAATCCACTGATCTGACATCTACAGCGGTTCACCGATTCAGACTGTGGCCTCCTCCACAACTTCTTCGAAGCGCAGGGGTGTCAGAAACCCTTCGGGCTTGACAGCCACAACCGAGCAGTCCACTCGTCGAAGTATGCGCTCGGCTGTATTGCCGATCAGCAGGCCATCGACGCCACCGCGGGACATGGTTCCGATCACGGCGACATCCGACTGCGAGGCGAAACCGCTGATGACTTCGTAAGGCTGCCCCTTGACAATGTGGATCTCGTGCGGGACCCGGCTGAGGTCGACGCGGCCTACCAGGGCGTCGAGGGATTGTTCGGCGGAGCCACGGACATCACGCAGAAGACCGTCGACTTCGGCCGGAGGCAGGTTGATGCGCCGACTGCGCAGCATGGCCTCGGAGTGGAGCCACCAAGCATGGACCACGTGGAGCTTGCTGCCGCTCGCCTCGGCAAGCGAAGACGCCAATTCCAGCACCTTGATGCCTAGCAGGTCGTCGCCCGGTCGGTCGGGCCTTGGATCGACCGCCGCAATCACGCGACCAAACAGCTCGGCGGTTGGTGGCTTCACTACCCAGACCGGGGCTGGGCACTTACGCATGAGGTGCAGCGCTGTCGTGCCAAGCAACCCACCGAGTCGGCTCTCCAGACCCTGCGCGGTCTTGATTACGAGATCGTGCTCCTCCACGACCACCCGACGAGTCAGCTCGACAAAGGGGCTGCCCTTCGTCACGACCGTGGCTACCTGCAAACCGTGCGAACGAAGGCCGGCTGCCATCTCCTCGAGGTCTTGAATGCGTGATGTCACCACCATCTCCTCGAGTTCTGGCTTGCCGGGAAGGGTGAGCCACGCGCTCTCGGTCGATTCGGGTAGGACATCCATCAGCGTCAAGTGGGCGTCGTTGCGCTCGGCCAAATCTGCGGCGCTGTTCAGACCGGAGGATGGGTCAGCAGGACCGCCCACGTAGCAGAGGATCTTCTTGAATCTCTTCATGACTTGTCTCCTTTCGGCAAGAGTTGTCGATCTGCCGAAAAGGACTCTAGGCGAATGTAGAATAGTGAACAAGACAGAATGAACGAATGGATTATTCGTATTTTCCGAAAGAAAGAGGCTCATCATGCCCCCTCTCAACTACCACCACCTGTACTACTTCTGGATTGTGGCTCGCGAGGGCGGGATCTCTCATGCAAGCGATTCTCTGGATGTCTCTCCGTCGACGATCAGCGCCCAGATCGGCCAGTTGGAGGAAGCTCAGGGAGTGCAGCTGTTCAATCGAGTGGGTCGCAACCTGCGCCTTTCGGAGGTCGGTCAGTTGGCCTTCCGGTACGCCGAGGAGATCTTTGCCCTCGGGCGCGAGATGACGCATGCGATACACGGATGGAGCACAACCGGACCCCGACTACTTCAGGTTGGCATCGCCGACGCGGTCCCGAAGCTGGCCGCTTCCCGTGTCCTCCAACCAGTAATGAAGCTCTATCCAGAGATGCGATTGATCTGTCGGCAAGACACCCCGAATCGCCTGATGGCTGAGCTGGCGGCTCATCGACTGGATGTCGTCTTGCTCGATAGCCCGGTCGATCCAGCGCTGCCCATCAAGGCTGCCGATCACCAAGTGGCGCGATGGAACATCGCCTTCTTCGGTGCACCCGAGCTCGTGGCGCAACGAGCGAGCGGCTTTCCGTTGTCTCTCGAGGAAGCTCCCGTACTCCTACCGACGGCCGAGTCGGCCATGCGTCGCTCTCTCGATCGCTGGTTCGAGGCGAACGGCGTCGCGCCACGCATCATCGGCGAGTTCGAGGACAGCGCCTTGATGAAGTCTTTCAGCGAGTCCGGCCTCGGCCTATTCCCCGCACCCTCCGGCCTGGCAGCTGCAATCGAGCGTCAGCATGGTGTCAAGAGTCTTGGCGTTCTGAAGGACGCTGAGGTCTCGTACTACGCCGTGACTGTCAAGCGAGGTGTCGAGCACCGCGGCGTGGAGGCCATCTGCCGAGCCGAGCACTGATTCACTCGAATCGCCGTTTCTCGCGTGGCCACTGCCCGCTCTCGGCAGCTTTCGAAATCACTGCTGTGGGTAGCCATTTCTTGGAGTCGATTCAATCTCGGGAGACTGTGACTATTCCCAGGTACCCGTCGACGGTCAGAGGGTCGCCGTTGGAGATCAAGCTGGTCACCTCGGGCACGCCCGTCACACAGGGCAAACCATACTCGCGGGCGATGATTGCACCGTGGATCAGCATCCCGCCACGCCGTTCGATCACCGCGCTTGCCATCGGCACGACGAAGGTCATGTTGGGATCGACGGCATCACACACCAGGACCTCGCCGGCCTGAAATCGGAACAGATCATCAGCGGTTTCGATCACCCTGGCTGCGCCGGTCGCAACTCCAGGACCGGCCGGCTGCCCCACGAGTTGGCGGGGTCGAGCTCGAAAGCCCTCCTCCACCGGAGTCTGTGCCTGTTCCGGCCTCGGCTCGACGACCAGATTCGGGTGCCGCAACGCAGCCACTACCTGCTCCAGATTCAGCGACTGCTCAGCTCCCGGCCCATTCATGCGGAGCCTGCTGTGCCCCTCACCAACGGCATCGAGGACCAGCGCTTCGAGGCGGGCGAGGTGAATGTTGTCATCGTCTCGCAGGCGATAGCTGGAACGACCGAGCTCGAGCAGCTGACGCGCCATGACATGTCTCTCGTCGGCCACAGCGGCAAAGAACCTTTCGTTCAGCGACTCGACGTCACCCTCCGCGCTCGACTCGGCCAGCGTCGGTACCTCGGCCAACCTGAGCAGGAACCGGACCACTCGCGCACGGTTACCGAAACACCTCTGAGACCCGAAGGTAACCTCACCGAACTCGAGAGTGAACTCGTCGAGCTCCTGCTCAAATTTGGCATCCCCCAAGCCGCCTGCCTGGAGCTGTCGGCGCAATTCCGAGTCTTCTCGCACCTTCGAGGCCAAACGAGCGAGCTCTCGATTGCGCTGCACGCTCAGCAAGGGTGTCGCGGCAAGCAGCGTCATGAACTCGTAGGGGTCCTCGGGACCAACGACATCGTTGTAGAACTGGCCGAAGAGTCGAATGCCATGGGCGAGAGGGATGAAGTCGCGGGAGTAAACCTCCACCCATCGGTCGTGTGCCCTCCGTCGCTTCTCGATCTCCTCTACGAGCTCGGCTGTATCGAGTGCGCCAAGGTCTCGACTCCCCATATCGGCCGCCTCACGATCCATCGCCGGCAGCAGCTCGGTCTCGACACGATCGCGCAAGACAAGCAGGCTCTGAAGGCTGCGAGTCAGGCTGAGATACCAGGCTCGCTTGTCACCGACACCCGCGGTCGCCGTGGTGACGGGCCGTGACTGGAGTAACACCAGGTGGTCATCGGAAAACGTCCACTCGACATCTTGCGGTGCGCCGAACAGATCCTCCGTGGCCCGTACTGCTTCGAAGACCTCGACCAGCTGCGAGTCGCCCAGAGGGGGTATCGAGGCCATGCTGATTGGCACCGATTCGACCTCTGTCTCGGTGCCGCGGGCGACGAGGCGCTGCCGCTCGGCCGGTGCGACATGTTCCACCACGCGCGCAGTCTGACGCTCCAGACTCCAGCGATCCGGCTCGATACTGCCGTCCACCAGCCCCTGGTTGAGTCCGTAGACGGCCTCGACCGCCACCAGATCGGGATCGTTGGGATGAGCGCCGAATGCGATCCCGGAGACGGGACCCTCAACAAGGCTCTGGATGAGCACTGCCATGGCGCTCGAGTCGACATCGATCCCGAGCTCACGCCGATACAGCAGAGCACGGTCAGTCCACAAGGAGGCCCAAACCTTCCGAACGGCCTCGGTCATGACCGGCAGCCCGCGCACACCGACAAAGGAATCGTGGAGGCCGGCAAAGGAAGTCGCCTGGGAATCTTCACCGGGGGCTGACGAACGCACGGCGAGGCGGCGATCTGGAAGCCCCGTCGCCAGATGCTCCTTCAACGCCGCCACGACCGGCTCCGGTATCGCAGCCCTGAGGAAACGGCTCCGGATACGAAGCGCTGCATCCCAGATCTCCTCCCAACGCATGTCGGCAAAGCTCTTACGGCCCAATTCCTGGTGGATCACCGCTCGCAGCGAGGCTTGCTCCACAAAGAGCTCGTAAGCCTCGGTGGTTAGACAGACGGTGGGTGGGACCGCACGACCCGAGCGGTGCAGTGCAGCCAGAGCAATCGCTTTGCCGCCGACCCGGAAGCCATCGGCATCGGTGACTTCGTCGAGGCCGACGATCAGCTTCATGGATCGATGTGAAGCTCGATGACGTGCTGAAAATGGGTTGCGACCATATAGACCGACACTCGCAGCCTCAAAGAGACGCAACTCGGCGACCGGACAAAGCTCTCAAGGTGAGGATGCTTGCCCAGAAAGAGCCGTTCGAACTCGGCTCGCTCTTCGCCGCCAACTTGCTCGACCACTCCTACCGCGGTGGCCGCAGACGCTTCAGTGAAGTCGCTACTGCGATTGGTGCGATTGTCCACCAGCATCGAGGCACGGGAGTCCGTTACGAGGTTGGCAAGCTTGCGGGTCGAGCGCCCCGTGGCGAACAACAACTGCTTGAGATCCGGAGTCGCGACAAATCCCACGAGACTCGTGTACGGCTCTCCGTCGTGCTGAGTGCCCAAGACTCCCAGCAACTGTGACTCGAGTAGGTCCCGAAGGATCTCCATGTGACTGCGATCCTGGTTCATGCCACTACCCGTTCTCCAGCCATAACCCCACGGGTCACGCCTCAGTGTACCGGGCCCGGCGTGGCGAGTGTGAAGGGCGCGATTGCAGCATCGAACTGCTCGCCTGAGTTCGTGATCATCTGGTAGGTGCCTTCCATCTTGCCCACTTCGGTCGTCAGCGGGCAACCGGACGTGTACTCGAAGGCCTCGCCGGGCGCCAGTATGGGTTGCTCACCAACGACCCCTGGGCCACGGACTTCTTCCACGTGACCATTACCATCCGTAATGATCCAGTGCCGCGTTAGCAGCTGAACCGTCTCCTCTGCGAGGTTTTCGATCGTCACCGTGTAGAGGAAGAACCACTGACCTGCGCTCGGTTCCGAGCGGGTCGGATCGAACTGTGATCGCACCTGGACTCGCACACCTCGCGTGAGAGCTTCGGACGAGTTGATGTCTGGCGGATCCGTCATCGAGCTTCGTGAGTATATGCGGGTGTGTTACGAACTCCATATCGGGTCTCCGGTCACCTCTCTAGCTTGGAGGGTCATGAGCTTCCGAAGGGTCTCTGTCTGCACCGGGCTTCTCCTGACTCTTGCTCTGGCCATGCCGGTCGGGGCAGTGACCACAGAGATCGGCCCCGGAGACAACCTCCAGTCAGCCGTCAACGCTCTGCAGCCCGGAGATGAGCTGGTTCTGCTCGGAGGCACCTACACTCTCGGTTCGCGGTTCAGCATTCAGCGGGTCGGCACAGCCGGGTCGCCCATCCTGATCCGAGCCAAGGACGGCGACACACCGGTGATCGTCTATCCAAGTGCAGCGCAAAACGTCATCAATGTCGAGTCCAGTGCCTTTGTGACGCTGCGGGGTCTCGAGGTGACCGGCGGCTCGCACGGCATCAGGATCTCGCATTCCGACTTCATCACCGTGGAGGACTGCCACATCCACGGCACCAACGACGTGGCACTGTCCGCCAATGTTCCCGGCAGCTCCTATGAAGGCCTGGTGCTGCGCCGCAATCACATTCACGACACCGACAACACCGGCGAAGGGATGTATCTGGGCTGCAACTACGACGACTGCCGCATGTTCGACAGCCTGATCGAGGGTAACTACATCCATCACACCAACGGTGCGGGCGTTTCCCAGGGCGATGGCATCGAAATCAAAGAGGGCAGCTACAACAACATCGTCCGCGACAACGTGATCCACGACACCAACTATCCCTGCATTCTCACCTACTCCACCGTTGGCAACGGCGGACCCAACATCCTCGAACGCAATCTCATGTGGGGCTGCGGCGACCACGCGATCCAGTCGGCCGCCGATGCCGTGATCCGCAACAACATCATCCTGGGGGCGGCGCAGGACGGCATTCGCAACCAGCCGCACCAAAACGGAGTGCCATCGAATCTCCTGATCACCCACAACACCGTTCTGGCCCCTGCCAACTCGGCGGTCAGAAGCAGCAGCATCGCGGGCTCGGTGGTCATCGCCAACAATGCGCTCTTTGCCCAGAGTGGAGATGCCATTCGCGTCTCGGGCGACACTTCGAAGCTGACCGTGGTCGCAAATGTCGGAAGTGGAGGCTTGACGGGGGTCAGCACCGGTTTCGACGCCTCGGGCGACATCGATCTCGACCTCTCAGCGGCAAGCTACTCGGGAGATTTGCCCCAGGATGCGTTTCCGGCAACCGTCTCTCAACTGGTGGGATCCGCCAGCCCGCTCTACCTGGCTACAGACGACTTCAATGGGCGGCAGCGAGGTGGTGCCGCCGATGTGGGAGCATACCTCTGGCAGGCGGACGGAAATCCTGGCTGGACTCTGGCAGAGGAGTTCAAAGAGCTTCTCCTGATCTTCCTCGAGGGCTTCGAGTCCGGGGACCTTTCCCAATGGTCTGCCAGCCTGCCCTGAAAGACAGTCCTATGACAGCCATGAACGGCACCATCCTCACAATGACCCCGAGCTCGATACGTGGCTTGGCGGTGGCCACCGCTCTGGTAGTCGCCTGCCCCCTCACGGCACAGCCGCCCACCTTCCAGCACGTCGTCATCGACGCGACCAATCCGAGCGATCCCCACTGTAAGGCCCTGGGTGACATCGACGGCGACGGGCTCCTCGATGCCCTCGCGGCCAGCTCCTCCGGTGGCGGCCTGTTCTGGTACGAGTATCCCGGCTGGACCGAGCATCCCATCCGCGCCAGTGGCTCCTGGACCACCGACATGCAAGTGGCCGATATCGACAACGACGGGGATCTGGACGTCGTCATCCCCGACTCCAACGGACTGGAGTGGTACGAGAACCCCCGACCGGGGGGAGACCCCCGGACTTCGCCCTGGAGCGTCCATCTGATCGGGTCGGCCGGCGCCAACAACCACGACGTCGAGATCGGCGACGTGGACGGAGATGGCGCACTGGACGTGGTAACCCGCAAGAAGTCCGACGGCCTGACTTATCTTTGGCGGCAAGAGATGCCCACCTCCTGGTCGCGAATCACGGTCAGCACCACAGACGGTGAGGGCACCGCTCTGGCCGATCTCGATGAGGACGACGACCTCGATGTGGTTCACAACGGCTTCTGGGTCGAGCAGGTCGACCTCGCGACCTGGGTCGAGCACACCATCGACAACAATTGGTCGGACGACGTCGGTGTCCTGGCGGTGGACATCAACGACGACGGTGACCTCGATGTGGTGCTGGCTCCTTCGGAGAGCTCGGGCCGATTCTCCTGGTACGAGACCTCGGACCCGGTCAACGGACCCTGGACTGAACACAGCATCGATCCAGCGGTGTCCTACTTCCACACCTTCAAGGCCGCGGACATGGACCGGGACGGCGACCTCGACCTGGTAACGGCCGAAATGCACCAATCCTCGAATCCCGATGAAGTCAGCGTCTACCTCAACGAAGGAGATGGCTTGACCTGGTCGCAGGTCGTGGTCGCCACCACGGGCTCCCACAACCTGCGAGTCGGCGACATTGGCAATGACCTGGACATCGATATCTACGGTGCCAATTGGAATGACAGCGCACCGAACTCGGCGGTCATCGAGATGTGGGAGAACCAGAGCGGTCCGCTGTCCCTCGACGGCTGGAAGCGCCACATCCTCGAAACGTCGCTGCCCTGGCAAGCCGTCTTCGTCGAGGGTGGCGATCTGAATGGTGACGGCTTGCCTGACCTCGTCACCGGTGGGTGGTGGTACCCGAATCCGGGTGATTTGAACAGCTCGTGGTCCCGTAGAACCCTCGGGGCTCCCCTTCACAACATGGCCGCCGTCCATGACTTCGACGGCGATGGAGATCTGGATGTCCTGGGTACCGATGGGCAGGTGTCCGGAGAGGGCTTCTCCTGGGCACAGAACGACGGCGCCGGTCTATTCACGATTCGCAGCATCACCAACGCGCCCACCGGGGGCGACTTCCTGCAGGGCGTCAGCGTCGACCAGGTGATCGCCGGAGGCGACGAAGAAGTCGTCCTTTCCTGGCATAACGGAGCCTCTGGAACTTCGATGTTCACTGTCCCCAGCGACCCGGCCGTCGCCAATTGGCCCCTGACCTCGATCAGTGCCACCACCAACCAGGAGCAGGTTCCCGTCGGCGATATCGACGGCGATGGCGATACCGACATCCACCTGGGGTCCGATTGGCTGCGCCAGGAGAGCAACGGCACCTTCTCCACCCAGAGCGGTGTGACCGTGAGCGGCGGCGTGCCCGATCGGGTGGTGCTGGCCGACATCGATGGCGAGGGTGATCTGGATGTGGTCATTGGAGTCGAATTCGGACAGCGTTTGGTCTGGGGCGAGAGCGCTGACGACGGCCAGACCTGGACCGAGCGAGTCATCGCCACCGACGTCGACTACTTCAGTGTCGATGCGGCGGATATCGACCGCGACGGCGACATCGACGTGGTGGGCGGAGCGCACCAGGGCAGTGGCGAGGTGTATGTCTACGAGAACAACGGCCAGGGGGCCTCATGGATCACGCACACCGTCGATCCTGGCGACTCCGCGTTGATCGATCATCACGACGGCACCCAACTCGTGGACATGGACCTGGACGGTGATCTCGACATCCTCTCCATCGGCTGGTCGAAGCGAAGTCTGACAATCTACGAGAACCTTGCGATCGGCGGCGGCGATATCGATCTGACGCCGCCGGTGATCGATTCGGTGATCGCCCTAGGCGATGCCACGCAGGTCGTTATCGAGTTCAGTGAGGATCTGGACCCCGTCACCGCCGAGAGCGGCGCCAACTACACGATCTCGCACGGAGTCAGCGTCACGGATGCCACCCTCGATGCAGGGCGTCAGACGGTGACGCTCACGACCTCCACACTCTCTGAGAGCACCCAGTATCTGCTGACCGTCAACGACGTCGAGGACTTGGGCGGCAATGCGATCGCTCCCGACTCCCAGGCGACGTTCATCTTCGTCCAGGATTCCCATGGGCTCGTCGCCTACTGGCCTCTGGACGAAGGGTCGGGCACGGTGACCTTCGACGCCTCCGGGCATGGCAACTCCGGCACACTGGTCAATGGGCCCCAGTGGATCGGTGGTCCGAGTCTCGACTTCGATGGAGAGAACGACTACGTGGATGTCGGCACCCTGGATGTCACCGGCAGCGCGCTGACCTTGGCGGCCTGGATCTACTCCAGGGACCTGGCCAACTGCGTGGCCAACGACTGCCGCATCCTTTCCAAGACCACCGGTACCGCGGAAACCGACCACTTCTTCATGCTGAGCACCATCGAGAGCGGCGCCAACACGCGACTGCGCTTTCGCCTCAAAACCGACGGCACCACCTCGACACTCATCGCCTCCAGCGGCAATCTGCCCGAGAACACCTGGGTCCACGCCGCCGCGGTGTACGACGGCGCCGACATGTTGCTCTATCTCAACGGCACGCAGGTCGGCAGCACCGGCAAGTCCGGCAGCCTATCTACCAACAGTGGCGTCTCGGTCTGGATTGGCGGTAACCCTCCCGAAGGCTCGGCTCGTCCCTGGGACGGACTCCTGGACGAGGTTCGAATCTACGACCGCGCCCTTTCTGCCGGAGAGATCCAGGCCCTACCGCTGGCCAACCCTCATGTCATCTTCGGTGAAGGCTTCGAGTCGGGAGACACGAGTGCTTGGTCCGTCACGGTCCCCTAGTGAGGTTGCGAGCCAGTCGGGCTTCGAGACCGCCCAGCGACAACCGATCGAAACGCAAGGTTGGCAAACGAATGATCCGCTATGATTTGGGCCTCCTCATGGAACCATCTTTCTCACTTCGCAGGCCGCGCTTACCCAGATCGACTCTTCTCCTTGCCTGCCTCCTGGCCGTTGGCTGCACCACCGATACCAAGCCCCAGGAGCCGAATGTCATCTTGATTGTCGTCGACACCCTGCGTGCCGATCACTTGACTCAGTACGGATACAAACGTGAGACAAGCCCCGGCCTGGCCGAGTTCGCGTCCCACTCCACCATCTTCACCCGGGCCTATTCCACATCTTCCTGGACTCAGCCCAGTGTGGCTTCTCTATTCACAGGACTGATGCCCTCCTCCCACCGGGTGGTCGTTCAGGGCGCTGTGCTCTCATCCGAGTTCGAGACCATTGCCGAGAGGGTCTCGCAGGCAGGTTGGACGAGCGCTGCGTTCAGTGGCAACCTGTTCATCAGCGGAAAGTCCGGCTACCACCAGGGCTTCGACTACTTCGTCGGCCACGACGGTCACGTCCTCGCATATCCCGACGTGGCCGACATGCTGACTGTGGTCGACAGCTGGCTCGCCGGACCTGACCGGGGGTCCACACCCTGGTTTCTGTACTTCCAGCCAATGAATTGCCACGGCCCCTACAATGTGCCGGAAGAACACCAAGCTGAGCTTCTGGGGCGCAAACCAGACCGGGAGTTCCGCTACCAGGGCGATCTCATGCAATCGATCGTCAGACGCGGCGACGTCGCTGCCCGATCCGAGGTTACGCCGAAGTTTGTCCAGAGTCTGACCGACCAGTACGACACCGCAGTCCGCTACAGCTTGGATACCGTCGGTGAGCTGCTGGAGATGCTGCGCTCACGAAACCTCTACGAAAATTCGTTGATCATCGTGACGTCAGACCACGGCGAGGAGCTATTCGACCACGGTGGCTTCAGCCATGCTTACTCCCTCTACGAGGAGGTCGTGCGCGTGCCACTATGGATCAAGCTCCCTGGCCAGACCACGGCAGCGACCGTCGACTATCCAGTCTCGTTGATCGACATCTATCCGACGATCCTCGAGACGCTGGATCTTGACCACCCAGAGGGTTTGCATGGCACCTCGCTATTGCCGTTTCTAGAAAGCGATACGTCGCGCCCCCCTTCCAACCTCAGGCCGATACTCCTCGAGACTCGCTGGGAAGAGCGGGCCGTCGCTGCAGCGCTTCGGATCGGCCCCTTCAAGCTGATCGACATCAGGTCGAACTACGAAGGCCAGAGGGATGTCCAGTTGCTCTTCAACCTCGAGCAAGATCCGGACGAGCTCGAGAACCTGGCGGCCCTCCACCCCGAGATTGCGGAGTCGATGGCCAGTGAGCTGGGCCAAGCAATCGACCCTGCGACGAGTCCCGAGGCTGTGGAAAAGGTCGAGTTCGACGTCGAGGCTCTCAGAGCCCTTGGTTACGTCGACTGACACGTACCCGCGTTCCCCAGCCGGCTTACCGCCTCAGATCGGCGTCGTCACGAGCCACCCACTGACACCAGGCTATGAGCGCTGCCAGGACAAGTTCGGACCCCGTTACTCCACCCAGCTCTCTATGAAGCGGTGGTCGCCGGCTTCGTGCTCGTCGACCAGGGCCTGGAAGATGGCCTGCAATTGCTCGTACGGCAGGGTCCCGATGATCATCCGGTTGTTGACGATCATCGTCGGTGTCGATCGGATGCCGTGGGCGAAGCGTTCGTCTGTCTTCTCGTATTCCCTGCCGGTCTGGATCATGCGGTCGACCAGGGCGATCGTCGCCGGGTCCGTCAGCCCCGCCTCGACACCGAACCGCCCTGGTAGCGCCGCGCGCCACTCCTCCTGTCTGCGTGCCTGCTGGAAGTTGCCGAAGATCTCGTCGTGGATTGCCTGGAACTTGTCGGGGTCGTAAGCGGCAGCGTAGGACATGTCGCAAGCGCCGGGGTGCAAGTCCTTCTCCACCACGTCGTTGCACTTGGCTTCGAGAGGGAAGAGCTGAAACGCGATGTTGATCTGGCCTTCGAACTCCGTCTTCAGCCGCTTCAGTTGCTCGTGGAGATACAGACAGTCCGAACAAAGCAGGTCGCCATACTCCACAATCCGGATCGGAGCATCCTCGAACTTCTCGGTCGCCTTGGCAGTCCAGAACGGTGAGATGAAGCTGGGCCACTCCACGACCTCGAGGTTGTAGAACTCGTTGATGGCTCGCGCCGCAACGCCTCCCGATTGCGCGTCCTGCCTGGCACCCGAATAGAGCGTGAAACCCCAGGAGCCAACGAGAACCACAACCCCGTAGGTCACCAGATGCTTGATCGATGGACTGAACCAACTGGCCAGAAAGCCCTTGTCTCTATCGATGCCGAATTTCCAGAAGAGGAAGCAACTGGCGAGCGAGAAGAGGTAGAAACCGCTACACAGCAGGCAGAGACTCCCCAGTCCGATTACCGAGTAGAGCAGCAGCACGACCACGCCGATCGCATTCACCAGCGAGATCATCTTGTTGGTTCTCTCGAATGCTGCAGAGGGGAACACCGCGCCCAACGCCACCAGGGCCCCAATGAACAAGCCGAAGAAACCCAGCGGCACGCCGCCGATCGCGGAGATCTCGCTGTAGGCCGAGCTATCGCAATTGAAGAAAGCGCTGATGTCGCAGAACGAGCCTTCGAAGATCGACGTCGGGTAGTTGGCGGCGTAGTAGTGCTCGATCGTGAGCGCCGAAAAGACGACCATCCCGATACCGAACAGGAAGCTGAGCAACCGCAGCCATCCCTTTCCACTCATTGTCAGCGAATCCTGCATAGATACCTCTTTTTAGTAGAACGTGAAGAGGGTCACCAACCACAGCGCGCCGAGGGTCACGGGCCAGAAGAGGACCTTGGGGAGGAGGTTCTGCTCGTACTGGATGAACTTCGACTCCGGCCAGCGCACGTAGAGGATCGAATTCACCGCCACCCACAGCAACGCGAAGTACATGACGATGTAGAAGTACTCCAGGTAGATGATCTCCTGGGCGGCGATCTTCTGCCGCGCGCCGATATGCGAGAACACCGCCACGAATAGCAGCGTGCCGGCAATGCTCAGATTGAAGCCCGGACCGGTCCTCATGAGGAGGATGCGCTCCTCTTCCCGCTCATTGATCAAGAGCACCAGGAAGATCACGAGCCCTACGATGATCAAGGGCACGAGATTCGATACAAACGTGTCGCTGAACTCCTTACGGACCTCGATATTGAAATAGAGCGAGGGGAAGTTCTCCCTCGAGGCGGAGCTCCCGAGACCGTAGTTGGTGGCTGGTGTCCGTTCCCGCAGCTCGAAGAACGTGCGAGTGATCTCCCAACCTGGGAGAAAGACGTTCTCATCGAGTCCCGGCCGAGTTGTCGGGCTCAAGAATGGGTAAGCCTCCAGGTCAGGGACCAGCAGAACGTTGCTCGACAGCGCTCGCGGCACCACTCGCAGTGCGAATCGCTCGCGCATCAGAGGGTACTTGGCGTTCTCGAACCTCACTCGCTGGGCAGCCTCGAAAGACCACCGGACAACCTCTCTTCCGGAAAGTCTCTCGACTTGCGGCTCGCCAATGCGTTGCTCCTGAACTCCGGCCAGAGCGATTCCACGATCGATCTGTGAATGCTCTTCGAGATCGTACTTCTGCCAGATATACCCACGGACGTCGATATCCGTGCCGCCATCGAAGCGCAATGATTCGATGAGCACTCCTGTAGGGATGAATACCGCAGGCTCGGTCAGACGCTCGTGGGACTGATCCGTGATCGTCTGCTCGAACGACATCAGGCCCGCCATGTCGGTGACGATGCGGCCTTCGACATTCTCGTCGGAGTCGTACCGGAGGGCAGCGCGCCAGGTGAAGCCGATGCCAGCCACGAGCAGAAACGAGACGCTGATCGAGAAAGCCCATAGGCGCCGCCGATCGCCGGCGAGAACGTTGAGCACGAGTGCTACGGCGGTGGCGAGGAAAACTAGGAGCGTTGCTCCAATCTTGATCTGCCAGTGACGCAAGACTGCGGTATCGACGGGAGCGTCGTTCTTGACGTAGGCCCCGACGAGGGACCAGCCGGTCGTCGTAACCGGCTCGTAGACGAACCAGGTATCGAGGCCGGTCAACGGGCCCGTGTGATCGTCGATTCCACTGCCGCCCCCGAGGATCTTGGTGGCTAGCTCATGGAGCTCTGCATCGCCGGATCGCTCGGTGACTTCGAGAACATTGGCTCCAGACAGAACGAGATCCTCGTTGGGGTGGTACAAGAACCGTCCCTGATCCGAGAGCAGCAAGGCATAACCGATTCCCCCCAGATCCAGCGAGCGAACGATCTTGCGGATGGCGTCCATCGAGACATCGATGGTGACGACTCCTTGGGGTACGCCCTCGTCATGGAACACCGAAGAGTAGGTAGTCATCAACACGTCGCCGACCGACGTATCGAAGTACGGTTCGGACCACCGCGGGCCCTCGGCCAGGGCTTTGACGTACCACTCCTGACTCGGGTCGGTGTAGTCGTAGGTCTCCTCGATGCGCAGGAAGGTCATCTCACCGTTCTTCCGCGCCAGGTACGGTGCGTACAGCCGTCGCTCTGGGTCGAATCGGTTGGGCTCGAAGGCGATGGCGCCTCCATAGCAGGACTCATCGCTGAGCACTGCTTCTCGTAGGAGCTCGACGAGCTGCTCCTCGTTCGGATCGACGATGGCATCGAGGCGAGCCGCCATCGACTCAGCGGCTTCCCGCGCCGGTGTCAGGGCGGCCTCGATTCGGCTGGCCGCCTCGCGTGTGCGGCGGATCAAGTCCTGCTTCAAAGGCTCGACAATGCCGCGCTCGTAGCCGAGGTACCGAAAGAGGCCGAACAGGGTCAGCCCCAGACTTGCCAGGCAGACCAGCAGCAGAATGCCGGTGGCGGTACGCCGAAAGTTCCTCATATCGCCGCTATTTTGCCAGAGCCCCGCTCCGATCGCAGCGCACCTCTCGGGATTCGAACCCTAGGGCACCGAGGCACTCCACGCCGAGGTGTCGCCGGACTCGAAACCGTCCTTGTAGATCTGGGTTGCAGTGCACACGGCCGGGACACCGTCTGGCAGGTCAAAGGCCTCGACCTCGTCTCCTACCCCAGTGCCGCCAGCAGTGGCAGAGAACCCGAGGCCCCGCTTGGCGAAGGCATTCCAGATCTCGCACTCGTTGGCACCGGCATTGTTGGCCAGGTCCGCCGCGAGAATGGCATCCCGTGCCTGCACGAACGTCGGCGAGCACGGCTGCATCTTCATGCCGTCGATCACCAGCTGGATGGCCAGGTTGTTGCCGCCAGTGCCCCCGTACAGGTCGGAGTCGAAGCCGTACTTGTCAACGAGATTCCAGTACATCTCCCACAGCATCGCGGCCCAGATCTCGCCAACGCCGTGCGGGATGTTGGTGGTACCGATATCGACGTAGGTCTGGGGGTTGACTGTCATGTCCGTGCTGTACGGGAAGTTCCGGATACCGCCTCCGTCGATGGGTCGGAAGGTGGCGTAGTTGCCAATACCCCGGACCGTCGTCCGGGTGTCCGAAGGAAGCGGAAAGAGGGTGAGTGTCCACCAGTCACTCCAGCCTTCGCCCGCCTGCTCACTGTGACCGAGGCAGTTCACGTTGTTGCGGCCTCCGGTGAGCCGGTTGGAGACGCCGTGACCGTACTCGTGGGCGATGATCCCATTGTCGAAGTCGCTATCGCGGTCGACAGAATCCGGGTTGTCGTCGATCGTCACATTTACCGTGGCTCCACCGTTGATGGTGGTGATGAAAAGCTGGCCGTCGGCCAAGCCCACGGCTACGGATGGAATCAGCGCGCTACCACCGAAGTTGGTGTACGGCACGTCGGTGTTGTCGATGATGATGGCCGCTACGGCACCCGCACCGGCGGCATTGGCCACGAATACGCTGGAATTGCAGAGACCCCCGCTCCACAGTATGAGGGCGATCTTGCCTGTCAGGTCATTGCTGATCGCCTCGCAACCGTCCGTGGTGGGTGCGACGCCGTCCTCGACAATGGCGAGATTGGCGGTCAAACCGTTGGCCGTACCACCACTGTTGGATGGGTTGGCAACGTATTCACCCGCGATCCCAGCGGGCGAGTTCACCGTTGCCATCTGGCCGAACGGGCTGGTCCAGATGAACATCTGCATCCTGGGGTCATTCCCGTCGGGCGGCGTGCCAAAGTTGGCATTGTTGGTGCCCGATCCGTCGAGTGCGTCGGCCTGCACTGGATCGCCGCCAGCGCCGCCATTACCGTAGTTGTTCTCCTGGAAGTTCCCGGCGGCCTCGTCGAAACCATAGGGATACAGAACATCGTGCATGATGTTGTTCCAATAGAAGAGGTTGACGACTGCGGCTTCCTTATTGGTCCCCTCGGTGGGGCCGAGAAGAGGGTCCCACGGAAAGTCGAAGATCAGTCCAGCACCCCCGTCGGGCCGGTTCTCACCTCCAAAGTTGTTGGCGTCGATGTCCGTTTGCGCGGAGACATTGTTTCCCCGTGTATCGGTGAACTCGGCGCCACTCGCGCCGTTGGTGTCGTGCCAGCCAAAGGGGGACGCAGTCGGGTCCGAAGGTCCTATGATCGTTGTCTGCGGGCTGTCGAGCGGGCTCTCCGCCGGCAACGGTATGACGTCGTATTCCGCTTCTTCGGCGATCCAGTCGAACTTCTCCAGCACTTCGCCGGTGAGGGCGTCGATGAAGAGGTCGTACCAGTGCTGACCATCGGGCAACCGAACCACGGCCTCCCAGACCAGGCGCACCTCACCTTTGTCCGTGGGTAGATACATCAGCTTGACCGGGATTTCCTCCAGTGAGATACCACCGCGACTGAAGATCGCCGCGGCAGCAGGGCCGCCGATGCTCTGCAGGAGCTCGAGCTCGTTCGGCTGCAACTCGAGATGCTTCGCCGCCGACAGCAGGGCCTCGAGGGCGCCGATGGAAGGGCTGTTCGCATTGGCCCTGCCAACGAGGTTGGAGACGAATCGCGTGCCGGCGAAGAACACCCGGCCCTCGCGGTCGATGTTGACGTTGCTGTCACCGTTGACGACCTCGATGCCGTTGAGCCTTTGGCGCACGTAGATATGGGTGACGCCATTGTGAGCCGAGCGGTATTCGTCCCGAATCACGGTGTCTTCCAGGTCGCCAGGCCTCAAGCCAAACTCGGCTGATGCCTTTTCCAGGTAGATGGTTGCAACCTCGCGAGCCGGGTCGGTCGTCGGGCCTGTCAGCAGACCCTGTTGCACTCGTGCCGGTTCAGTGGTGATAGCAGCGTTCGCCAAACCGCTCACAGAGACGGCTAACGCCGCAATTAGGAGACAAGATATTCCTGTTCGATGCATCGCTGAGCCCCGTTGTCTTGATTGGTGTTTCGAGCGAGGAGCGAGGTTATCACTCCCTCCGCAGGCTCCATGCCGCCCTGCGGCGGTAGACTGAAGTCGAGAACATGCAGGAAGGAGGGTGAACGATGGCCGCGGAGCTGCATCTGGTAGATCTGGAGTCCTGCAGGGGTGACGGCATTTGCGTCGACATCTGCCCGGAGAACGTCCTGGAGATCCTCGACGGCAAAGCGGCTACTGTCGAAAGTCGAGAGGACCATTGCATTCTCTGTGGGCAGTGTGTGGCGGTTTGCCCCACCGAAGCGCTCGAAATGCCGAAGCTGCCAATGGAGGACTTCGAGGACTTGGCCAAGCTGCCGTTCGGCTACGGCGACTTCCTCGACTTCCTCGCAATGCGCCGCAGTGTGCGCGTATTCAAAGACCGGCCGGTCGACAAGGAGTTGACCGAGAAGATCCTGGCCGCTGCCGCCACCGCACCGATGGGTATGCCACCCCATTCGACAGAGGTCGTGGTCCTCGATCAGCGAAAGGAGCTCGACTTCCTGCTGACGGAACTCGTCAAGGACTATGCATCCCTGGTTCGGGCCTTTTCCAATCCGGTCGGCCGAGCCGTGGTTCGGCTGGTCAGTGGAGCCGAAAGCTACCGGATGTTGAAGGACTACATTGTGGATCTAGCGCGATATGCCAACGAGGCGTATCACCGTGACGGCACGGACCGATACATGTACCGGGCACCGATGCTCATGCTCTTTCACGGCAACCGTTGGGCGATGTCCTACGAGGAAAACGCCCACCTGGTCTGCCACCACGCCATGTTGGCCGCTCTCTCACTGGGCCTGGGAACCACGATCATCGGCCTGATACCGCCGATCGTGGACCGTTCCAAGGTCCTGCGGCAGCGCTACGGAATCCCGAAGGAAAACAAGGTCATGACCTCGCTGATCGTCGGGTACCCAAAATACAAGTACAAGAGAAGTATTCATAGGAATCTCGCCGGCGTGCAGATGATGTAAGGCCAGCCAGGTGGCGGGCCGGGCTGCTCAGTCGTAGATCTCGAGCCGTACCCTCGCGGTGCCTGTCTCTGTCATCCGCAACTTACGAGCCGCTGCACCCGACAGATCGATGATCCTGCCTTCGACGTGGGGTCCTCGATCGTTGATACGAACCGACACGGATCTGCCGTTTTCGAGGTTGGTCACCTTGACTCGGGTGTCGAACGGGAGAGTTTTGTGCGCAGCGGTCATGGCCCGCTTGCTGTAGGTCTCGCCGTTTGCGGTATCGCGGCCGTGAAACGAGTCGGCGTAGAACGAAGCGACACCCTCTTCGACGCTCGTAGGTTCCCGACACCCGAGGAGAGTCAGAAGAGCAATGACAGAGACGAAGATGGCGCGTCGCCGAACCATGACGATGTAACCAGGCTACTTGCCTGCTCAGAGTATCGCATCCCGTCCAGGATCGAGGCCGCTGAAGGAATCCGATCGAGGGATGCTCGCGACTCGGGAGAGGATCTGGTAGGAAAAACCTTTCAGCGCCCATGCCGTAGTAGAGGAAAATTCTAGCAAGGGAGCCACCAATGTCTGCCTCATTCAGCCAGAGGAAGTGCCACATCCGTCTGCGGATAGCAAGTCTCCTCGTGGGTCTCGCCGCGGTCCTGACGTCGCCGGGTGTCCACGCGGAGGCAACATCCGCCGATGCATTGGCCGACAAGATGCTCGAGCGCCTCGGTGGCCGAAGCGCGTGGGCGGGATTGAAGAACACCATCAACGGCTCGCAGCAGAATCGGGCCGACGAGCCCACCGCTGTCTACGCGGTGATCACGATGGATTTCGAGCAGCCGCGCTTCCGCATCGACACGACCGCACAGGACCTGCGTTTGATCCGCGTCATCGACGCCGACAACAACTGGCGGCTGAACCGCGCGGGCGAGATCGAGGACGTCCCTGCTGACCGCGTCGCCGAGGAAATAAGGTGGTACGCGGCGCATCTCTACCGAACCATCCACCGCGTCGCCGCTCGTGATGCGGCCCTGTCCCTCGGCGTCGGCGAGGACGGACGCCTCGAGATCTTCGCCGACGACAAACGCATCCTGTGGCTCAAACTGGACGCGAAGGGAGAGCCCTACGCGTTTGGCTTCTGGGATGACGACGGCGGCGGCTTGTCTGGCCCGTGGGATTTCGTCAGAGACGGCATCCATCACCCGCGCTGGGTCTCGAGCTCCGACGGCACATGGCGTGCCGCTGTCCAGGCGCTCGAGGTCAACGTGCCCTTGCACGACAGCACCTTCGCCCGGCCGCTCTCGGAGTAGCACTCCGCACTATCAGCACTGATGATTGTCGAGACCGATTCTCACTCGCCCTGAATCTTGCGATTCACGTGTTCTATGACCGTCGTATGCTCGTGCTGGGGACTGAACATGACCAACTCGGCATCCTTGGCCACCCGCACAGTGTGGTAGGGCGGCCAATAGAACATGTCGCCAGCACTCGCCGGTTCCTCGGATCCGTCCTTGTAGGTCACGGTCAGCTCGCCCTCGATGACATAGCCCCAATGGGGTGAGTGGCAGAGGTCGTGCTCGAGGCCCGCGAGCAACGGCGCCATGTCCGCACCCGCTGCGAGCGAGAAGTACTCCGCGCCCATCATTCCGAACCCCGAGGCGTCTCCGAAGTCGATCTGCTGTCGTGCAACGGCTCCGGGCGCATCGATTTTTACAGGAATATCGTTCTTGGCAATTCGCATGCTAAGACTCCTCCTCAACCGTGTAGTTGCTGCGTCCTTCGCGATCTGGTGGCCGGATTCTAGCAACTCCGATGGCGGAGATGCACCGGACGCAAACCTTCAGTGAAATGAGGTGCCTGTCACCGGATTTCGAGTATGCTGGGACCGGCCCGCAATCTCACTGCGGGCGGAGGGGGAATCCAGTGAACAAAAGGCTCGAGTCCTGTGCTGTTCTTGTCGTGATCATCGTCGCCTCGGCGTGGCTGGCGCCCAAAGCGGGAGCTGAAGAAACGGTAGACGCATCGCTTCTGTCTGCCATGGAGTGGCGCCTGGTGGGTCCTTTCCGCGGCGGCCGCGTGACCACCGTCGCAGGAGTACCCGACAACCCACAGCTCTACTTAATGGGCGCCACCGGCGGCGGCTTGTGGAGGACGGAGAACGCTGGTCTGTCCTGGGAGAATCTCTCCGACGACCACTTCAACGTCGGCACGATCGGCGCCATTGCAGTGGCGGAGTCCGACCCCAACGTCATCTACGTCGGTACTGGGGAGAAGTCGATCCGAGGGGTCACTACCAGCCATGGCGACGGCATGTACAAATCGACAGACGGCGGCAAGACCTGGACACATATCGGGCTGCCAAAGGCTGGGCAGATCGCCCGCATCAAGATCCATCCGAGCAACGCCGACATCGCCTACGCAGCGGTCCAGGGGCAGATCTGGGGACCGAACGAGGAGCGCGGTGTCTATCGGACGACCGATGGTGGACAGACCTGGGATCAGGTTCTCGCAGTCGACGCCCAGACCGGCGCCACCGACCTGCGGATGGATCCCAGCAACCCGCGGATCCTCTACGCCGCCATGTGGGAGCACGGCAGGAAGCCCTGGTATGTGCTATCCGGTGGCCACGCGGGCGGTATCTTCAAATCGACGGACGGTGGCGACACCTGGGAGAAGCTGACCGAGGGTCTGCCGGAGCTCATCGGCAAGATCGGCGTCGACGTCAGCGCCAGCAATCCCAGCCGGCTGTACGCCATCGTGGAGGCAATGCCGGGTGAGGGCGGCCTGTACCGCAGCGACAACGGGGGCGAGAGCTGGAAGCTGGTGAACGGCGACCGCATCTTGTGGACCCGCTCCTGGTACTACATGCACATCACCGCCGACCCGGTCAACGACAACATCGTCTACATCATGAACGCGCCGTTCATGCGCTCGATCGACGGCGGCGTAACGTTCGAAAAGCGTTCCACGCCGCACGGCGACCATCACGATCTCTGGATCAACCCGCACGACAACCAGAACATGATCCAAGCCAACGACGGGGGCGGCACGATCACCTTCGATGGTGGCGAGTCGTGGTCGAGCATCCACAACCAGCCGACGGCGCAGTTCTACCGCGTCAACACGGACAACCTGTTCCCGTACCGCATCTACGGCGGCCAGCAGGACAACTCGACCGTGGCGATTCTGAGTGAGACCTATGGTGGTGGGATCACCGCCAAGGAGTTCCACTCCGTTGGTGGTGGCGAGAGCGCCCACATCGCCTTCGACCCCGACAATCCGCGATTCATCTACGCCACGACGATCAACGGCACGCTGACCGAGTACGACGCCGAGACCCGGCGAGTGCGGGAGATCAAGCCGTATCCGGAGTTCGTCTTCGGGATGGAATCGAAGGATCTGCGCTACCGGACGAATTGGAACCCTCCGGTGACCGCTGCGGTGCAGGATCCGAGCGTCATCTACTACGGCACCCAGAAGCTGCTTCGCACGAAGGACCGTGGTGTCACCTTCGAGGAGATCAGCGGCGACCTGACGAAGAACGAGAAGGACAAGCAGGGCCTCAACGGGGGGCCGATCACGGCGGAGAACGTCGGCGCCGAGTTCTACGGCACCATCTTCGTGATCACCGCCTCCCCCCACGAATACGGCACGCTCTGGGTGGGTAGCGACGACGGACTCGTCCACGTGACTCGGGACGACGGAGAGACGTGGAGCAACGTGACTCCCGGCGATCTCGGCGGTGCCATGGTCAACGCCATCGACGTCAGTCCACACGAGCCCGGCACCGCCTACGTCGCGGTGGCCGGCTACAAGATGAACGACTTCCAGCCCTACATCTACAAGCTGACCGACTACGGGGCCAGCGCGACGCGGCTCGATGCCGACCTGCCTCGCGACAACTTCATCCGCGTCGTCCGGGAGGACCCGGAAAGGCAGGGCCTGCTCTTCGCTGGCGGGGAGGCCGGCATGTACGTGTCGTTCGACGATGGGGCGCACTGGCAATCGCTCGACCTCAACCTGCCGCCGGTGCCGATCACCGACCTGGCGATTCGGCAAGGCGACCTCGTCGCCGCCACGCAGGGCCGTGGCTTCTGGGTGCTCGACGATCTCACCGGCCTGAGAAGCGTGACCCAGGAGATGGCGGACAAGCCGTTGCACGTATTCACCCCTGGGCCGGTCGAGATGATCCGGCGCGGTTGGGGCGGTGGCGGCGGCGGCGTGGGCTCGAACCCACCGAACGGAGTGGTTCTCGCCTATCGAATCAAAGACGAGCAAGAAGGCCCGCTGACCATCGAGATCAGCGATGCGGACGGCAATGTCGTGCGCCGCTACTCGAGTGAGGAGGGAGATTTCGAGCGCTGCATTCTCGGCAACATGGATCAGCGCATTCCCTTCGAGGTCAGCTATCCGCCCAAGAAGGAGGGCGCCAACCGCTGGGTCTGGGACATGCGGCGGGAGGGTCTGCACTGCATCGACGACATCCGGTTGTTCGAGGGCTTCGCGGGCCCCTACGTGATGCCGGGCACCTACCGGGCGCGCGTCATGATCGGCGATGTCGAGGACACGGCAGAGATCACCTTGGTGGCCGATCGCCGTGTCGAAGCGACTGCCGCCGAATTCGCTGAAGTCGACCGGTACGTCTCGGAGATGACGACGCTGATGAACGAGCTGCTCGACGGCCTGGCTTCCATTCGCGGGTCCCGTGAGCAGATCGAGGCCTTGCTCGCTGCCTACCCCGATGCGGAAGCATTACAAGAGGCTGGTAAGAGCGCCATCGAGCGCCTGACTGCTTGGGAGCACAAGGTCGTTCAGGTCGAGTACGAGACCTACGAAGACGAGGACAACCTCCCACCACGCCTGCTCAAGAACGTGCGGCACTTGCTCGACGTCGTAGACGATGCCGGCCCGCCCGTGGCGGCAGGAGCGCTCGAGCGCCTGGGGGATCTGAACGCGGAGTGGGCGACGCTCGAGTCCGAGCTTGCCGGAATCGAGGCATCGGACATCGAGGCGGTCAACACCTGGGCCCGGGAGAGTTCCGTTCCCCACGTCTCGACTCGGGATTGAAGGAGGCTGTTGACCGAGGCTCCGCTGAATCCAGTGGCCGGCCTCGGGGACCTTCTTCCAGCTGGCACCGACTAGTCGCCGCCAGCTGGAAGTCAAGCGCCAAGAGACGGCCGGCGAAGTCCTGATGTGCAGCAGCTCGGGAGGAAAAGGACCCCCTAGAATCCCTTGCCGATGGCCACGCCCACGACCCACAGTTCGTGTTCCTCAGTGATGTCGTAGTTCACAAGCGGAGCAATGCTGTACTTTCCCGACTTCCCGATCTCGAAGTCCCAGCCGACCCCGAGCCGCCACACGAGCTCCCAATCTCCTGTCTCCCGAACTCGCTCCGCCAGCGGCGCCACCCAGAACTTGGAGCCGGCGAACGGATGCAGGATAGCGAACGGTCCAAACAAGAGCTCCCGTCTCCCCTCCGCCACCCAATCGATCATCCCGCCCAAGCCGAACAACTGAGTGAAACGACGCTCGTAGTCGAAGCCGATGGTGAAGTCCGGATCGTTCTTGCCACCGCTCGACCCCTCGCTGTGGGCATCGCCATGACCGTCATCGTTGTGCTCTTCACCGTGCTCCTCCGGGGCCTCCGTCGCGCTGATGATGACCGCGAAATGGTTCTTGTGAAAGTTGTGCTCTTCACCGTGCTCCTCGGCGTCCTCGCCACCCTCACCATGCTCGGTAGCAGCTTCATGCTCCTCGCCGGCCGCTTCCGGTTGCTCGTGCTCCTGAGCCGCGACCTGCGCTGGCAAAGTCAGGACCACCACGGTGAGTACAGCAATCAACCCGACCCAGCCGGCTGTGGAACAGGCCCCGCTGCATCGCTGCATTACTAGTGCCCTCATTCGATCTCTCCTCTGGCAGACGATCGGCGACATGACAGGCGGGGGCGCAGGGCCCCGCTGCCCCAATCTTGGCGCTCTCACTATACCGGCTCAATTGCCGCGCGAACTACTAGTGCTCCGGATACGGGAACTCGCGACCGCCATGCGCCTGACGACCTCGTCCTTGGGGACGTCCCGAACCATCGAGTCCTCAGCCAGACTCAAAGGTCTGTCGTGTATCCTTGCTACTTCTCGTGTGAAAGGAGCGTGGCTTGACCGATCCGAAACCCGAAGAGAGCCGTGGTGCGACCCGTTGGGTCGTCCTCGTCTTGATGAGCCTCGTCATCTTCGCGAACTACTACCTCTACGACTGTTTCTCGACGCTCAAAGGGACGCTGCAGACCGAGCTCGGAGCCACCTCCACCCAGTGGGGAATGATCCGGAACTTCTACAACGTCCCGAATACGTTCCTCTTCATGGCTCTCCTGGGGGGGATTTTTCTGGATCGGTTCGGCATTCGGAAGACCGGCTTCGTCTTCACTCTGCTCTGCGCCCTGGGCGGCATCGTAACGGCCTACAGCGTCAGCGACGCCTTCACAGCCGGCGGTTTCGGCTACGACCTGATGAGCTCGTTCCTGCCCGCCTACTCGCCCGAGCTCAAGATGCTGATGCTCGGGCGGCTGCTCTTCGGTCTCGGGGCCGAGACTCAGATCGTCATGCTCAACAAGGTGCTGGCGAAGTGGTTCATGGGCAAAGAACTGGCCCTGGCCTTCGGACTCAACCTGGGCTTCGCCCGGGTGGGCAGCGCTCTGGGCATGTCCATGTCACCGAGGATCGCCGAGCGGTTCGGCTTCCACTCGTCGCTGTGGCTCGGCGCGGTCGTCATGCTTTCGGGACTGATCCTCTTCATCATCTACATGGCCATGGACTTTCGCGACGAGAAGAAGCGTGGCACCGGGGACGCCGCCAAGCTGGCTGCCGACGAGGAGTTCCACCTCAAGGACGTGCTATCGCTCTTCGCTAACAAGTCCTACCTCTACATCATGCTCTTGTGCGCGACGTTCTACGCCATCGTTTTTCCGTTCCAGGACTATCTGGCCGACATGCTCAAGCACAAGTACGGCTACGGAGAAATCGCGGCCGGCGACTTCACGTCGCTCATCCCCTGGGGTGCCGCCGTTTTCACCATCATCTTCGGCGCTTTCGTGGACAAGAAGGGACTGCGCGCCACGCTGATGATCGGCGGCTCGATTCTCCTGGTGGCCTCGCACCTGGGGTTCGCACTGACCTACATCACCCCCTGGCTGCTCGTGCCGATGTTTGGGATCGCCTTCTCCCTCGTGCCCTCTGCCATGTGGCCTGCGGTGGCGTTGATCGTCGAGGAGAAGCGCCTCGGCACCGCCTACGGACTGATGACCTGGATGCAGAACCTGTGGTGGTGGGCCATGGCTTTCATCGCCGGGTGGGTCCTGGACAAGTCGAACCCGGAGGTCACCGTCGAGGCCCTCCAGGCGGGAACCGGCGTCTACGACTACACCGTCACCATGTTGACGTTCGCTGCTTTCGGGCTTTTCGCCGTCTTCTTCGCCTTCCGACTCAAGAGAGCGGACCGCGGACCCGACTCGCACGGCCTCGAGCTACCGAGTGCCGAAGCGGCGGCCCTCAACGAAGCGCGGTGGGCCAAAGCCGCGAGCTAGCCTGCGGACTATTCGGACCGAGCTTCCGGCGTCACCGCCCCGGCGGGAACCTCGTCGGGCGGCAGGCCAGAGGCGGCCTCCAGTCGGCCGCTGAAGTTGAAGAACGAGATCAGGGCGGTAGCCTCGTAGATTGCATCCTCGCTCCAACCCGCTTCTCGCAGGGCGTCGACGTCCGAGTCTTCGAGCTGGCTCGGGGACTTCGTGAGCTTCTCGGCATAGGCGAGCAGGCTCTGGGTCCCCTCGTCGAGATCGTAGGTCTGCCAGGTAGTTGCAAACTCGCTGGAGAGGTGCTCATCCCCTGTGAGACGGCGCACGGCCGTCGTATGGAGAGCCAGTCACGGCGCGCCGCTGATGTGACCGTTCACCACCACAGCGATCATCTCGCGTTGCAGACGGCTCAACGGCGAGCCCGCGCGAAGCTGGAGATGGTTGTAGATGGCTCCCACATGTCGCGCCAGTCCGAAGTCCGGCAGGAGAATCTTGAAGATCCCCGGCAGATAGCCATATTGACGCTTTGTGTGCCAGACAAGTGCGCGCTGGATGCCGCGGGCCTCGTTTTCTGAAACGGTCTTGATTCGGGCCATGTAGCCCTCCATTTTTGTTGCACGTGCTTGGTTGATGAATTGCACTGTACAGAGAGAGCCGCATCATGTCAATATTCATTGCACAACCATGGCACATGAAAAGACATCGAAGCGCAGATACCAGCTCAAGAAGCGAGCCGACACGATGATTGAGACTCGGCAGAGAATCGCCGCGGCTGCCGCCGAGCTCCACGGGACGGTCGGGCCAGCCCGCACAACATTGAGCGCAGTCGCAGACCGGGCAGGCGTGCAGCGCCACACCGTCTACCGCCACTTCCCCACCGAAGCCGATCTCTTCGGGGCTTGTTCAGCACACTTCTTCGCAGAACATCCGCTACCCGACATCGAGCCCTGGCGGAAGATCAGCGACCCTCGCCAGCGACTCGAGCAAGTGCTGGACGATCTCTACGCGTACTATGAGAGCACCGAGCGAATGTTCAGCAACGTCCTGCGGGACGCCGAGCTCATCGAAGATCTGCGCCCGACGCTTGTTCCCATGAAGGAGTACCTCGACGAGGTGGCCGAGATCCTGGCCACCGGCTGGGCCGCTCGAGGTCGAAGGCGGCATCTACTGCTGGCCGCAACGCGCCACGCCGTCGACTTTCAGGCCTGGCGTTCGCTGACACAAGAGGATCGCATTACCCGGGCCGAAGCGATCGAGCTCGTTACCGGGTTCGTGGTGAACGCCTCCAACACATGATTCCGGCTTCAATAGCTGGCCCGACACCTCGAGAAACGAACTCCCGGTCCTAGCGACCTGGGGCACCGTTGCCCTGTTGGTCTATACTGCGCTTCGGAATCCAAGATGAGATCGTCTATTTTTCGTTGCGCGGCGGTCGCGCTGGGGGTCGCCATCGGCTCCTCGATGGCATCCGGAGTCGATGCCGCAACTCCACTCTTCCTCGACAGCTTCGAGTCAGGGGATCTGTGCGCCTGGGAGGCAACTTGTCTTCCTCCTGCCGACGTGGAGGGTACCTGGATAGGCGCTCTGGTGTTTCCCGGTGAGGTCGCCCGACCCCTAGCGGTTCAGCTACATCAACGGGCCGACGGAGAGCTTCTCGGCTACCTGCTCGGGACTAGCGAGAGCTGGGTCATGCGGTCAGGGGCCTACACCGGCGGCGTGCTCGATCTGGAGCTCGCCCTGGGCCGCCCCTCAGGAGACAGGATCGTCACCCTGTCCGGCCCGGTCGAGGGAGGGCGAGCAACCCTCGCTCTGACCGGCGATCTCCCCAACCAGACGGTCGAGCTCGTGCGCTGGTCGGAGGAGCTCGTCGAACGTCGCTTCGTTGTCGCCGACTCCACCGACGGCCTCTCGACCCCCCACTTTGTCAGCCTGGCCGTGGCCCTTGATGCGGAGGGGCATCTGGTGGCGGGCAGTTGGTCCGGAACGCAGCAGACACCACCGTGGGGACAGGATGGCGGAGTGACCTCCTTCTCGACCGTCGGCGAGGCGGTGACGATCGGGCTCGACCTCGATGGGGGCTGTTCGGCCGGCTCTCTTCTCGAGGCCACCTTCGATCCCTCCGTCGATCTCTATTTCGGCAGCTTCAACCTCATCGACTGTGCCGGGTCACAGTCAGGGACGTTGCTCGGCGGTTTCATCGACGGCACTACCTCGGGCGATGTCGCCGAGGTCCTGTCCACTCTCGCCACAATCGCGGATCAGCTCGAGTCGGGCGTCCCGTTCACCTCACCCCACCCGTCGTTCGCCGACGACTACTTCCACGACGGTACGACTCTGGCCGGGTTGTTCACGGACTTCGCCAGCGAGATGGCCGCCTGGACCGACATCGAGTTCACGGTGCTGGATGTCTCCCGGATCGCCACCATCGACGAAGCCAACGAGCGAGCGATCCTGTCCCGCCCACAGGGAGTCGACTTCCGCCAGATCCGTTCCGGCATGCCTGCAAGCGGGGGGGGCCGGCAGGTCTATCTCGACACCCGCGACGACATGCTCGCACCCCAGACTCACAATCAGCTCGGCGTCTTCGCGGCGGATAGCGGCGTCTGGAAGATCAGCGGCGACCAGCAGCCGGTCTTCGACTTGCCGTGGATCTCCGCGGCGATCCAGTCGGGCGATAGCCGGCTCGAGGTCCCCACCGCAGGTGATCCGATCCACGTCGCCCTCGGCGGCTACGGCGGCCATTTCTCCCCCGTCGGCAATCACGTCTTCGGTGATCGCAAGGCCAATTTCTCTGGCTTTCTTCCGGCAGACGATAGCGAGCTGGACGAGCTCATGGGTGATGGCATCGGCAACGACGACGGCATCTGTTCGACTGCAGAGTTGGAGGCCGGTGGTTGTGCCTATTGGGCGGCGGCGGATGGATTCCTGGTACGGCAGCGAATCCCATGGTACGTCGCCCCCCAGGACGGCGTGATCTCCGGCATGAAATTGAAGAGTGGCGCCCCGTCGGATTACTTCGACGCCGTCCCGCATTGGGAGGTCGCCATGGCGCTCGACTCGGGTGTGAAGATGGAGCTGGGCCACGTCGGCCGAATAGCCGACGACGTAGCGCTCGCAGTGCACGCCGCCACCGGCTGCGACCCTCGGAGCTGGGAAAGCTGCACAGGGGTCGACGCCGGCACCGACCTTTTGCTGGGAGTCTCGCCCATCCCGGTGAGCGCCGGAGACTCTGTCGCCCAGCCCCAGACGTTTGCGGACGAGGTCCCCGGCTACGCTGGCTACCGGGTGGGCGGCGGTGGCTACCCCGAGTACCCCTGGGCACAGATGGAGTTCAACGTTTCGGCTGTTGTCGAGGGCAGGCTCATCAACGCCTGCGTCTTCGGGCTCATGGACGACATCCGTCGCGACCCATACGGGGTGGTGATGGAAGCGGACATGGCCGACCCCGATTCGCAAAGGTTCCGGCCCCGGTTTGAGCAGCTGCAGTGGGCCTGGCGGGCCGAGGCAGCACTCTGCAACGCACAGTGGCAGGGCGACACCGACTTCTCGAGTCTGTTCACCAACCTCGGCGGCTGGTACGAGCGGACCGATGCGGGTACCGTCTCCGACGAGCTCGTCGCCTTTGCCCCGATCGCCACAGAGACCGGGCAGTACGACCCGTCGTCCTACGAGCCCGGCACAGATACCCTGATCCTTCGACAGCGGGCCGACTACCAGCCCTTCTCGTGGACCATGCCTGACACTTCGGTGATCGAGACCTCGGAGCCGGCCGGCGAGCTGCTGCAACGGACATCCTCGAGCCTTCTCATCCTTTGGCGAGACATCGGCTGGGCCGGCGGAGGCGTCTACCAGGCTGCAGCCTACCGCCTCGATCAGGACGGCCTGACGATCAAGTGGGGCCCGTTTGCCACGACCTCGGCCGCGGCCCTGGCGGCGGCCCCCACTCTGGGGCCGGCCGAACCCTGCGCCGAAACCACAGTACTTTGCTACGACCACAACGAGCAGCCGGGCTACTGAGCGGCATTTGTTCCCGGCTGAGGTGGTAAGAGACTCCAGGGTTCAGCCGGAGCCCTTGCCGCTCGCTTCGCGTGACTGGCGAAGCTATGCTGATCGGCGATGACGACGCCGACCCCACTGCGTCAGCGGGACATCCTGCGGTTCTGGCTACCGCTGGCATCGACGTGGTTGATGATGGCCTGCGAGGGGCCATTCCTCGCTGCTCTCATCGCCAGACTGCCCGACCCGCGCTACAACCTGGCGGCCCACGGCGTGGCCTTCGCGATGGCCATCATCATAGAAGCGCCCGTCATCATGATGTTGGGTGCCGCAACGGCACTGGTCGACGGCAGAAACTCATACATTCGCCTACGCCGATTCACGATGATCCTCAACGTTCTGATGACGTTGGGAATGCTCGTCCTCGTCGCCACTCCCGCCTATGAGTTGGTGCTTCAAGGGTGGATCGGGCTCGACGAGAGGATCGCGCAGCTCACCCGCGGCGCCATGGCGATTCTGTTGCCCTGGCCAGCCGCGATCGGCTACCGACGATTTCATCAGGGCCTCCTGATTCGCAGCGGCTCGACACGCCTGGTGGCGTACGGCACCGCGGTCCGGCTGACCTCCATGACCGCGACGGCCTTGGTGGTGTTTCTCGTCAGCGACCTGCCCGGAGCCTGGGTCGCCGCCTGCGCTCTCAGCATGGGAGTCCTGGTCGAGGCAGCCGTTGTCCGGTATCTCGCTAACAGCGAGGTCCGCTACCTGTCCTCTGCGGACGCGCCCACTGGAACACCTCTGACCTATGGGGACATCTGGAGGTTCTATCTGCCGCTCGCCTGGACTTCTGTTGTCGGTCTGGCCGCCCATCCCATGGTGACGTTCTTCATGGGTCATGCCGTAGGGTCTCTGGAATCGCTGGCAGTGCTGCCGGTGATCAACGCACTCACCTTCATCTTTCGCGCTCTCGGGCTCGCCTATCAGGAAGTCGTGATCGCAATACTCGGTCGCAGCGCCTCGAATCGCGGACCGGTCATGCGCTTTGCCGCCACTCTCGGGCTCGCAACTTCGATCGGTCTGGCCATCATCGTTGCAACACCGCTGTCGGAGCTCTGGTTCCAGACCCTCTCCGGGCTCGATGCAGAGCTCTACCAGTTCGCCTTACTGCCGGCTTGCATACTGATTCCCCTTCCGGCTCTGTCCGTGCTGCTGTCACTCCAGCGTGGAGTCCTGATGCACTCGAGGAATACCCGTCCGATCACCTGGGCCACCGTCGCTGAGATCACCACGATCGCCGCAATCCTGATCTTTCTGGTGGTGCAAAGGGACTTCGTCGGCGCAGTGGCAGCGGCAGCCGCCTTTCTTGGTGGGCGATTGATGGGCAATCTCGTCCTGCTGCCGTCCTTCAGGAAGAGCCTTTCCAATGTGCAGGTTGATCGGTGACGCTTACGGGACTCGAGCCAGCAGTTCTCATGGAGGCGCCAGCGATAAATAGCTGAATGCCTATATGTTAGAAACTCTGTTGACTTTCCGCCGGACAAGCTCTACCTTCGAACTGTAGACGCCGAAAAGGGCAAACTCGACGTGAGTCGGGGGCGCAAAGTCATGGGTCTTCGCCGCTTTCTTCGCTGAACCGCATCGAGGCAAGCACCTAGATCGCCAGACTGCCGGAACGAGCTGCTGAAGAGCCAGAAGGGCTCGCCGTTGAGGGTGGAATCTGAATCCGTCGCTCAGCGGGAAATGAGAAAAGAGACAGCAATGGACATCCCTAAAAGGAGATCCGGTATGGGAAGGAAGATATGGATAGGCATTTTGGCGGTAGCTCTCGCCTCGGTGGGCGTGCAGGCCGCAGTGATCGATTTCGAAGAGTTCGAGCATGGTGATTTCATCACGATGTCGGGGGATGCGATGATCTCCGGCGTGAATCCACAGGCCGCTGGCAACTTTGCCGTGGCCTTCGACTCGTCGTTCACAACGCCGAGGCTATGTGGACCAGTCAGGGATCTGGATCTGGGAACGCCTTCGGGCGCCTGCGGCGGACCCGGGAACGGTTTCGACCCGGCGGTCGGTGCTGGTGGAGAATTCGAGAACTGCACCCCCCAGGGCATGGTCCTGATCATCAACGAAAGAGACGTGTCCGACACCTGCACGAATTCGGATGGGTCGGTGGGCTCGGACGGACTCGTGGATTCGCCGAATGACATCGGGTATTCCAACTCGATTCCTGAGGCAGTGGTCACCTTTACCTTCCCGTTCGATATCGTCGCAACGAGCATCGATTTCATCGACATCGACGGCAACGGTCCCAATCCACGCGTCGAGCTCTACGATGCGGACGACACGCTACTCGGCACCTTCCCGATCCTGAACAACGATCCTGGCAACGGCAAGCACGTGGTCGACCTGTTCGACACGCCTGGAGTCCGGAGGATGGAGGTGTGGATCCAGGGATCCGGAGCCATCGACGACATCGTCTACCAGCGGCGGGGAGGCAGCGGCTGCACCCCGGGCTTCTGGAAGAACCACGACGGCTCCAAGAAGCAGGGCAACTACTGGCCGGTCGATTCGCTGACCTCCGGCATGGAAACCATCTGGGAAGAGTACTTCGCGGTCTGCGAATACACCGAGCTCGATCCCAAGTATCTGACCGAGACCATTCGCCTGAAGGGTGGCGGTCTCAACAAGATCGGTCGTCATGGCACGGCCGCCCTCCTGAACGCCTTGCATCCATCGGTCTACTATCCCTACGGGGTGGGAGAGGTCATAAATATGGTGTGCAGTGGCAAGATGGGAATGCTCGTGCAGGCCAACGAGCTTTCGGACGAGTGCCCTGCGAAGGAAGGGGATCCCTACACTCCGCCACAGTAGACTGTCGAAGTCCTTGCGCTGAAGCGCAGGAGAAGAGCTAGATCGGCCCGGGGCGTGCTTGCGCTCCGGGCCTTTTCTTGTCCGCTCCTGGCTCGAGAGCGGCGTTGCGACTGAGTGGACCGCTGTTGTGCCTTGACGGCGCTAGCTATTCCCATCCAATCCGGGTCGCTAGCTCGGTCGGCCCCACCCGTCACCTCAGCAGGGCGTCGATCTTGGCCAGTAGCCTCTTGAACTCCACCGGTTTGGTGTCGTAATCGTCGCAGCCAGCCTCGAGGCACTTCTCGCGGTCTCCCGCCATGGCGTGAGCGGTGAGCGCGATAATTGGGACGTGGTTGGTCGCCGAGTCGGCCTTGAGACGGCGTGCGGCCTCCCAGCCGTCCATCACGGGAAGGCTCATATCGAGCAGGATGATGTCAGGGGACGAGGAGACCGCCACATCGACTCCCTGGCGCCCGTCGACTGCGATCAACACCTCATGGCCCCGCTTGGACAGCCGACGCGTGAGCATGTCGCGGTTCATCTCGTTGTCTTCCACGAGCAGGATTCTCGCCATTCCCTTCTCCTCAATCCGGATCGCCATCAGCCGCCGGCTCGACCGCGGCGCTCTGACCCAACGCCTTTCGGTACCGAGCCACCTGGGAGCGAACGCCCTCCAGCAGGCCCTGACCGTTCAATTCTCCCTTTTCGATGATCCTCTCAACCCCACCGACCAGCCGCTGATGATCCTCTTGGGTGAGATCCTTGGCGGTGACTACAATGATCGGAACGTCGTCACAGCCCTCGAGCTGCCGAAAGTTGACGACAAAATCGAAGCCATCCATCACCGGCATCATCAGATCCAACAACACCAGATCGGGACGACGAGCAGCAGCTCGCTGGAGAGCCAAGGCACCGTCCTCGGCCTGGTCGACAGTCCATCCGTCGTCCCCCAACGCCCGACTGAACAGCTCGCGGATATCGGGGTCGTCGTCCACAACCAGGGCGTGGTCTCCGCCCGGCCGCCCCGCGTAGGCGAGCGCTAGACGGCGAAGGCTCTCCCGATCCACGGGTTTCGTCAAGTGCTCGACGGCGCCGAGTGTGTAACCTATATCAGTCTCGCCGACGATAGTGACCATCATGACCGGCACGTCGCGCAGCTGGGAATCCGCTTTCAGCGCCTTGAGCATGGCCCAGCCATCCATGCCCGGCATCATCACGTCGAGAGTAATCAGCGACGGGTGCACTCGTCGGGCGATGTCGAGCCCCTCCTCGCCGCCGGAGGCTGTCACCACCGTGTAGCCGTCGCTCTCGAGTGTCCGCCGTAGCAGCTCGCGAGAGTCGCTGTCATCATCGACAATCAGGATCGGCTGGACGCCTTCTGGCACCGCCGCCACATCGTCGGTCTCTGCGGCCTCGGTCTTGGCAACCGACCGGGCAGCCTCCAGGGCGTCGACCACTGCAGGCAGCTCGATCGTGAAGGTGGAGCCCGAGCCGAGGACGCTTGTGGCGGTGAGATCGCCTCCCATCATTTGGCAAAAGCGGCGACTGATGGCGAGACCGAGCCCGGTTCCACCGTACTCTCGGGTGGTCGAGGCGTCAGCCTGCGAGAACTCCTCGAACACGTGCTCGAGCTTGTCCTCGGCAATGCCAATGCCGGTGTCGGTCACACCGACTCGAATCCAGGTCGCGTCGTCTCTGAAAAAGGAGCCTGCAGCGAGGGTGATGCTGCCGTCCTCGGTGAACTTGGCGGCGTTCGACAGCAGATTGAACAGCGCTTGGCGGACCTTGGTGAGGTCGGCACGCATGCCTCCGAGCCCGTCCGAGAAGTCGGTGACAAGACGGTTGTTCTTCTTGGCCACCAGTGGTGCGATGGTGGCTACCACCTCGTCGAGCATCTGACCGATATCGAACCGCTCGAGGTACAGGTCGATCCGCCCTGCCTCGATTTTGGACAGATCGAGGATATCGTTGATCAGCGCCAGCAGGTGCTTGCCCGCGGCATTGATCTTCTCGAGGTCGGGGATCATCTCGTCGAGACCCCCGTCCTCCGCGTCCTCCGCGAGCATCTCGGAGTATCCGATGATGGCGTTCATGGGCGTGCGCAGCTCGTGGCTCATGTTGGCCAGAAAGGCGCTCTTGGCTCGACTGGCCGACTCGGCTTCCTCCTTGGCGCGCTCCAGCTCGAGCTCCATCGTCTTGCGATCCGTGATGTCCAGCGAGTACTCGATCATCTGGATCACGTTGCCGTCGTCGTCGAATATCGGGTAGCCGTGCACCTCCGCGAACCGCGGCTGTCCCTCGGCGTCGAAGTGGATGTGTTCGACCGTGAACGGCTTGCCGGTCTTCTTTACCTCGATCAGCGGACACGGATGTTCCAGACCGTCGCATGGTGTGTCCCTTCGATGGGTGAGAGCATGGCAAGTGGTCTGACCAGAGATGCCCAACCGGCGGGCGGCGGAGTTGGCGATCTTGAGGGAGTAGTCCTCTGCATCGATCACATAGAACGGGTGGGTGAGAGATTCGACGGTGTTTTCAAGGAGCTCCTTCTGCCGCTGCACCCCACGCTCAGCGCGCTTGCGCTCGGTGATGTCTATGCCGATTGTCAGGATCTCCTGGAGACGGCCGCTTTCGTCCAGGATCGGTCGGTTGCGCCACGCCATCCAGATCGAGTCGCCGTTCTTGAGGAGGTTCTCTGTCTCGTCGTTCTCGTACTGCGCGGGGCCGTCCACGATCTCGTCGAACATCTTCTCGATGTTGTGACGCGTCTGTTCGCTTTCGGGAACGATGCTACCGATTATCGAACGGCCCAGCAGCTCTTCCTCGCTGTAGCCGAACAGCTCGAGGCCGAAGTCGTTCATGAAGAAGATCTCCCCACCTCGACCCCAGCGGAGAATCACGCTCTTGACACTGGTGAGCTCGTCGTTGCTGCGCGCCAGTTCGGCCTTTTGTTGGCGAATCGCGGCCACCATGCGGTTGAAGCCCGCGGTCAGCCGGCCGAGCTCGTCACCGCTGGTCACTGGTAGCCCGACCTCGTCGTCTCCATCGGCGAATCTCTTCGTCGCCCTTTCCAGAGACATGATCGGCGCCACGAAACGGCGCGCAAAGATCCACGCGGCGGGCAGCGCCAGCAGCAGGACGCCGCCGAGTCCGAGGACCAGGATCTCGGTGAACCTGCGGATCGGCGTGAAGGCCTCGTCGGCATCCATCTCGGCGAGGATGATCCAGTCCACGTCGGCGATCTCGAGCGGAGCATACGACGACAGCACGGTCACGCCGCGATAGTCGGTGGTGGTGTCAGTCCCGGACTGACCCTCGAACGCCGCCTCGGCCGCGACCGTACGCACGTCCTGAATCAGGATCGAGCTGTTGTAGGTCTGGATTCGCTTCAGGGCGAGCGGCGAGATGTCGGTGGTGGAAAGGGACTCGAAATACCCCTTGGGATCTTCGATGAGGAACCGTGAGTCCGACCGCATCGTGTAGTCGGGCCCCACCAGAAAGGTTTCGCCGGATTTGCCGAGGCCGTCGGCCTGCCAGCGTTCATCCCCTGTCATGACCGCATTGATTTCGGAGATGGCGATCTGAAGAACCAGCACGCCGAGCGGCTCCTGACCGTCGTGGATCGGGGTCGCGACAAAGGCGGCTGGCTCGTCCAGCGATGCCGGATAGTGGGCAAAGTCCACCAGCCGCACCGAGTCGGGATCCGCGGCTTCACGCACGGCATCGAAGGCGGTGGCCAGATTGGTTTCACGGTAGGGACCATCGTTCAGATTGGTGGTGAAGTCAGGCTCTTTGGACACCGAGTACACGATGTTTCCGTCGAGATCGACGAGCAACAGATCGTGGAAACCGAGCTCTGCGTGCATCTTCCTCAGAGATGGATGCCAGCGTGAATGGGCCGCGTCGTAGGCGCTGCCATCGTCGATGCTGTCGAGCATGCTCTTCTCACCGCCGGGCCAGGGGTTGGAGGCGATGTAGCGCTGCTGGAGGTAACGGGACTCGCCAGCGATCGGCAGCATCGCCTCGAGAGTCACAGACCGCCCGGAGTGGACCTCGAGCGCCGGCAGGAACTCTGACTGGTAGTAGGTGACGAGCGACCCCGCCTCCTCCTCGGTAAGCTCAACGTCGGCGAGAGCGCGGTAAGCGGCGTCGAACTCGCGCACGGCGTCGATGAAGGTCAGATCACTGGAGAGCGCGATCGCCTGGTGTCGTGCGTTCGAGAAAAAGCGCTCGATCTGGTTGGCCCTGGAGGCCCGCACCGAAGTCAGATGATCCATGGTGGTGCGGGTCCCCGTCGCCTCGCCGCTCACGAAGGCCAGGGCGCCGACGAAGCCCATGGCGACCACCACCAGAGCCAGGACAGCGAGAAAAAGCTTGCTGCGAACGCCGAGGTGATTCATGACAGGCCTCGGGGTGTGGTACCCGGTGTTCCCATCGCCTCAGCTCCTTCGCGCCACGCGATTGGCGAGGATCGATAGCAGAAGCCCCAGGGTCACGAACCCGAGAATTCGCTCGAAGATGAGCACGATCTCTCCAACCCAGTGGGTGGGCGAGATCCCCCCCGATCCGAGTCGGGTGTAGGTGACCACCGAGTAGTAATACGGGGTCAGAAGGCTGTTGACGGTGGTCGGGTAGTCGAAGAACCCCCACTGGAAGGTCTCGTCCAGGTGGAACACCAGACCGAACAGAAGAGCCACCCCCAAGGCTCCCAGCGCGAGCTTCCCGAGGCTGCGGCCGTAGTCGATCAAGCCCCACGCGTGGAACCAGAACAACTTCCACCGCCCGCTGATCGTCGACCGGGTCTGGTTAATGCTGTTCATGAGTGTGTCCAGATAATCCTGGTCCTTGGCGTCGCGGACGAACAGGGCGTTGCCGAAGCAGCTGTCCAGACCCCGGATGCCGTAGTAGTGACCCATCTTGGAGTCGAGACTACCGTGCACGAGTCCGGTGAGGTTGGCTCCGGCGAGGTTGGCGCTGCGGAGGTTGGCTCCGATGATGTTGGCGTTCGTCAGGTTCGACCCACTGAAGTCCGCCTCGGACAGGTCGGCGTGGGACAGGTCGGCCTCGGTGAGGTCGGCCTGGCAAATGACGGCGCCACGCAGGTCAGCATTCGATAGGTTGGCGGCGCTGACGTTCGCCCGTTCGAACTGAGCCTCGATCAGGCAGGCGCGGCTGAGTTGGGCCTTGTACAGGCCGGCACCGCGCAGATTGGCCCCGGAGAGGTCAGCATCGACCATGACCGCCATCTTGAGGTTCGCCTCGCTGAGATCGGTCTGAAACAGCTCCGCGTCGGTCAGGTCCGACTCGCTGAGATCGGCGCCGGAGAGGTCCATTTCGGAGAGATCTTCGCCCGCCAGCCGGGGTTGGACCCCGGGGTTGCCGCGCCGCCACTCGTTCCACGAGACGGATCCGCTCCGCAGCAGGTCCACACTTCGGATTTCGTCACCTGCCATCGGGCATCTATAGTACTCGATCGCCACTGGCGCATGATTGAGATATTGGAGTCTTGATACCGGATTCCAAACCTGCAGAATCGGTCAGGGATCTTTCAGCTCACACTGATCGCGGCGCGGTGAAAAGCAAGACACTAGCCTCTGATTGACAAACACCTTCTAATGGGTGGCACCGATATTGGTGGAATCTACCCTGCCGAGACGAGCTCTTGAATCACGCCATCGGATTCCTCTCTCAGTCGACCGCTTGCGGCGCCGGAAAGCGCCATGACCCGTCGAGGATCTCGGGACCCGGCTCGTACATGCGGATCGCGTAGTTCCAGCCGGGTGAGATGGGGATGCAGTTGACGCGTCCGTCGTCGCAGCCGCCGAAATGGAGGGTGTGGGAACCGTCGTCGTTCGGCTCGGCCGAGAAGTTGTTGTAGCTGTTGACGCCCCGATCGTTGTCTTCGAGATAGCCGTCGGCGTTGTAGACCGTGACCGACCAGAAGGCATCCACCGGCACGTCCTTCACCGTGATCGCGTGCGGGGTATCGCCGTCGTTTTTGTTCACGCTGTCGACCACGTACATGGCTGCCGTCCGCGGCAGCCCACCCCAGCCGGCTGCCGCTCCGACGAGGAAGTCAATCGGGCGGACATCTTCCTTGCGGCCGAACGCGTAGGATGCATCGAAGCCGAGCACGGCGAGGTCGTTGAGGGCCTTGCGCGCCACGGCGAGGTCCTCGGTGTCCCAGTCCGGGGTCTCGAACGGCCCATCGCCGCCGCCGTTGATCTTGATCGCATCCTGCGCGGCGTGGGCCTTTGCCACGTCGGCGGGATCGGTGGGGTCGGCAAAGGTCCGAATCGCCACCCACGCAAAGCGCGTGCCCACGGAGTCCTCGGTGAGCTCGTAGGTCCCCGGATCCGATTCCACGAACATGTAGTGATCCTGGTTCACCACGTGCATGGACATGTAGCGCCCGTCCGCCTCCGGCAGGGTGAGCTCCACCGGTTTCGAGACATCCAGAGTGGCCGCCGAATACAGCGTGTCCTGGTTCATGCGGATGACGGGCTGGTTGTCCGGCGTGATGGGCTCGCGGACATGGGTCAGCTTGCCGACCTCCACGCCGAAGGTGTTCATGTTGGCGCGGATCATATGGTCGGACTCGGCCCGAACGTAGTTGTCGACCGTCACGTCCTCGGCCATGGCAGGCGCCACGAGGGCGACCAGCAGCATTGTTGTGGCTAGTGTCTTCATGATTCTCTCCTTTGAATCTGGAGTCCATTCCTGAGTTGGTCGTATCGTTCGTCGCAGCGTAGTGACCGCTGCGGCGTCATCTCTCCTCGCTTATTCCACCAGCTCGAAGTCGCCTGGTTTCCAGGTCTTGTCGAACCAGGGTTCGAGTGGACCGTAGAGCCGAAGGATCACGCCGAAGCCCTTGTTCGGCACGGTTCGATGCCCTCCGACAGTGTTTAATCCAGTTTCTCCGCATCACCGGGAATCCAGGTTTTCTCGAAATACGGCAGTTCCGGGCCATAGAGGCGCAGGTAGGTAAACCATCCCTTGCCCGGCATTGTCTGCACCCAGTTATCTTCCGGCACATCTGCCGGCATCTTGGGACCGAAGTAGAGATCAAAGGAGCCGTCTTTGTTGGCGACGGCACCATGCACCGAGCCGACCAGCGGCCGCCCGTGTTCGTTCTGGATCATCGAACGGGTGTCGTTGTCGTAGACCGTCAGCGACCAGAACATGTTGGCCGGCACGTCCATGGGCAGGTGAATCCGGTAGGTGTTGTCCCCGGTCAGCCAGTTGCCGTCGGCATCCTGGTACGCCCCGATGTACTGGGAGCCCTGGCCGGGCACGGACACGACCATGGACTTCGCCGTGCCGATCGCCTCGAAGGCGTACTTGGTACGAAGATCGATGGCCATGTACTCCGGTTCGTGGAAAGTGGGATCCGCGAAGAAGATCTTCTTCCAGCGGCGTTCTCCGGGATATGCATAGACGACGTCCCTGGGCACTCTCGGTGCAAAGGCAAGGGCTTCTGCCATCGCCCGCCCGACGGTGGCCGCCTCGGTGAGAATGGCCGTCATGCGCTCGTCCGGCTCGAAGGGCTGCCCGTGGGCGATGCCGAGCGACTCCAGCATGCCGAGCATCGCCATGTCCTGCGAGCGGGGCGGGTTCTCATTGATGTAACGGGCCAGGGTCTCAAAGTAGGCAAAGCCCTCGTTGGTCAAAAGGTCGGCGTCCTTGCCTGCCAGCGATACGAACCGGGTCTCGGGCGGATTGGCGGCGTCCTCGAGCTTGTACTGGCGATAGGTGTGGATCAGCTCGACCAGTTGTGGGATGTCTTCCCGCGTTTTCGGAATGGCCCGAAGGTAAAACACCACGATGTCGGTGTCGGAACGTGCGATGTGGTGATGGACCTCGGGCAGGGGACCGTCATACCCGGGCGGCAGAATCAGGAACTTTCCCCCGCGGTTCTGTTCGGGCGAGAAGGGGCCGCCGAGGTCGACCAGAGGTTGCTGCCAGATGTTGTTCATCGTCCCCAGCAGACCCGGCGGAAGCTCCATCACCATCGGCCCTTCACGCAGGTCAAGAACGCCGGACATGTAGACGGTGTCCTGGTTGGCCGTCAGGGCCAGCTGCCGTGGCTCGGCCAGCTTGTCGGCAACGATCACCGTGTGGCTGTCGGCACCCAGTGCCCAGTGGGCATCCGCCATGGCTCCGTACGACGCCATCGGCAGTGCCCAGAGATAGGCCTGAACGGCGCGCTGGAAGTCCAACTCGTCATAAAGCTTCTCGACGGTCTCCTGCGTGGGATAGCCTGCCTCGTACTCGAGCTCTCCTATTCTCGTATCGAGCGTCTCGCCCTGCACCGGCAAAGCGAACGCGATGAATAGGCACATCGCCGACAGCATGATCCAAGGACGCCTGGTTGTATCGTTGAAATAGCTGTGCATCTCTTCCTCCTCATCCACTAGTTGCGTTTCTCAACGCCAATCTCATTCATCATCAAAGCGAAGAACGGACCCGCAAGGGTTCCCTTCAGCGGACTCATACCCGTGACACCGGTCGCTACTTCGGCAGCACGAAGTTCGCTTGCAAACGGAAGCGCCAGCCGCCACGCTGCGGATCGGCAGCTCTCAAATCGAGTCATCCACTCTCCGTCGACGGTTCCGGTCACCATGGGAGCTCGACCACCGGCGAGATGCCCATCCTGATCTGGTTCCCCGGCCCGAAGGTGTCTGGAGAGACGACATAGTGCCAGTACTGGAGGTTGAACTTCCACGGCCGGCCGCCGATCATGGTCGTCTTGGCGGCGCCGACGGCGATCGGAAAGGTCCACGCGTTGCCGCTCGAGGCGTTGTGGTTGTAGGAGTACACCGGCGCGCCGTTGATCTGCCACCCATCCTTCAGGTTGATGGTGTAGAAGTACTGGCCGCCGGTGATGCTGGTGCCATCGCCGTCACCGCCGGCGACGTCCCACTGGTGGGTCAACAGCAGACCGAGCACACCCCACTTGGGGACCTTGGCCACCAGCACCTCGGGCCCCAGCAGCCACTGGTCGAGGCCGAGGGCGTCGTCGGTCGCGGTCGGTAGGGTTCCGACCACACCGCCGCCGACGACGAAGCCGCCTGCGAGGTTCTTGGCGAGGAAGACGTCGAACCCGATGTCGCCGAGGTCGACACCCACCGACTCAAAACCGTCCGCGGTCGGCACATCCTGGCTGAAGATGATCGGGATCAGCGGTCGCACGAACAGGTTGGTGGTGTCGGACAAAGGGTAGGGTAGCGACGGCTGGAAGGTCGCCCGGAACACACTTTGCGAGCCGGCGTCCGGCAGGTCGCCGTCATAGGCGACGAAATCGAAGAGGGTGTTCATCGTGCCCATGGTCGTGTTGGGGTTGGAAAGCGCCGCAGCAACCTCCGACGCGGACGGCGCACCGAGACCGCCCTCCCCTCCCGGCGCGGTGTCTGCGGTGATCACTTCCGAGTCCGCTTCTGTGACGCGGAAGATCCTGATCTCTCCGGTCTCGACGTGCTGCGCGCGGTACTCACCCGGCACGTCGACGCTGGTTTCAAAGGTGTAACAGTTGGTCTCGGTGAGCGAGGAGTAGCACACCCGCTCGTCGCCGACGACCTCCCACGTGCGCTCATAGGTTTCGCCCCAGGCGGTGATCGTCGCGGTCCCGTCCGCACGGTACTGGCCCACCGCAACGTGACCGGGTTTCATCTCGATCTCTGCCGTCGCGCCGGCGACGAGGTCGCGCAGTTGCTCGGCGCCCTCGAAGGGCGCCCACTCCTCGGCATGAAGGCAGACGCTTGCCGAGGAGATCAACAGCGCCACGACGACCAACCCAATCCGGCTCATCGAGGGTTCCTTCCGGTCCGAAGCCGCCGTTGCGAGCAGTGCGCCAGGAATGGTTTGTCGATCGATTCGTTGATTCATGGGCCTACCTCCGACAATTGAGACCGAGTTCAATGGGTTTGACGATAAAGATCGCGGATGACCTGTTGCCCCGCGGCGTCGATGCCCAGAGCTTCGGCGAAGTAGTTTTCGATGGTGCCGTAGTTCGTTTCCATCTCGTCGAACGAGGCCTCGAGGTACTCCCGCTTCACGCCCAGGATCGCCGCCGTGATCTCCGGGTCACCGCCCGCTTCGACGAACGGGTCGATCACGTGCTTGTAGGCCGGCAGGATGTTGTCGTTGCTCCGCAGGTAGTCTTGGTAGACCTGATCTTCCGGCACGCCGAGCAGGGTCAGGAGGGCCGCGGCGGCCCATCCGGTCCGGTCCTTGCCGGTGGTGCAGTGGAAGAGCGCCGGGAGTTTCTCTTCATCGGCCAGACCGTGGAACATCTTGCTGAACTCGGTCTTTGCGCTCGGGAGCGAGACGAACCCGCGGTAGGACTCCCGGAATTCCTCTTCCACCTTGCCTCCGCCGAGCTCCGCGTTGGCCGCCTGGGGATCCTGCATCAAGTTCTCCAGCATTGCCGGACCCGCTTGTGGCGAGTCGGCCAGCACGTCGACCACCACGTACTCGACTCCCGGCGGCAGCTCGTCCGGGCGGGCGTCGCGCTCGGCAGCGGTACGCAGGTCGTAATCGACCTCGAGCCCGAGGGTGGCGAGCTTCTCCATGTCAACCTCGGGGATCTCGCTGAGCTGATTGGAGCGATAGATGAGCCCCCTGGCCACAGTCGCGCCATCGCTCGTGGTGTAGCCGCCCAGGTCGCGAAGGTTCACCACGGACGCGATCCCGAGGCTCTCACCAGGGATCGCTTCCTCGACGGGTACCGGCTGTGGTTGGGCCTTTGCGGTGGTGTCCGTATCGCTTCGAGCACAGGCCGAAACCGCTGCCAGTGACAGACCGACAGACACAACAAGAATGCTCTTCCAGTGCGATGTGGATGCCGTGGAAATCATCATGGTTCTCCTCTTCTCTTGCTCATCAAAGACCCCGGTCGGGGGATCACTCCGCTGGTTCCACCGGCGGCGGCGTCCAGGTCCCGTCGACCGCAACCGCCTCGGGCCCGTAGAGGCGCATCACCAGATAGAACGGCCCGTCGGGCGCCGGCAGCCAGTTGCTTTCGTGGTTCTTTCCCGACGACTCCTTCTGGATGTACAGGGTGAGTGAGCCGTCCTCTCCCATCCTTAGCTGATCCAGCATCGAGGAGCTCAGAAGGTATCGGTCGAGAGGGTTGTCGATGAAGAGCTGGGTCCGGCCGTCGTACATGGTCAGCGACCAGAAGGCCTTCGCCGGCGGCAGCTGGCCTTCGGCAAAGGTCATGGTGTAGCGGTTGGCCGAGGCGTCCAGGGGGCTGCCGTCGGCGTCGACGAAGTAGGCGGGGTAAAGAGCTTCGGCGGCCGAGTTGCCGTACAGGCCGAGGTGGGTCGCCACCGTACGCAGCAGGTCGGCGTTCTCGAGCTGGTATTTCGTCGCCGCACTGTCGGCGAGGAACTCGCGGGTGCCGTAGATCCGGCCGCCGGTGAGCGGGTCCTGCGAGTAGGCCTCGATGAACCCTTCCATGTCCGCGAACCCGGCCTCGCGGCCCGCCTTCATGGAGTCCTGGATTTCGGGCGGCAGCGCCGCGAAGTCGAAGTCGTGTCCCGGTCCGAGTCCGAGCTGGCCCAGCCGCTCCCAAAGGTCCTCCCGTCCCGGTGCCGGGTTCCCCAACAGGTCCATGGCGACGTCGAGAAAGACGAAGAACCGCTCATCGAACTGGGCGCCCTCGTCCCACACCGGGAACTCGCGCATGGGTGGCGCCGGCGGCGGATCCGTGCCGAGGAAACCGCTCAGCGGCTCGAGTGTGTACTCCGCCTGGATCTCTCCAACCCTCGCCAGGTCGTCGGGGCCGAAGAGCTGGGTCCGGACGACGATGAACACGAGGTCCGTCTCGCTGCGCAGCACGTCGTCAACGCCCTCCGGCGCCGCGCCATCCCAGCCCGGACCGGCGATGAGGAAGGTTCCGGCGTCGTTGCCGGTGCTCAGCGTCCCGACGTAAGCGAAATTGTGGGTATACCAGTCGATGAGCTGAAAGTGGTAGAACCTTTCCGGCTCCATTTCGGGTACGGTCAGCACCAGCGGTTCAGCCTGGAGATCCATCCAGAACATGCAGTAGGGGGTGTCGGCGTTGGGCGTCACCACCGCCCGGTCCTCCGGGGTGAACAGCCGCGCCTCGCAGGCCACCTTGTTGAACGGCCCCTTGTACTCGGGGTTTGAAGTGTCGATCACGTAGTTGTAGAGCGTCTTGTAGTTCATCACCATCGGGTAGCCGTAGACGTAGGCCTCCCTGGCGAAGGCCTGGGCCTCCTCCGGCGCGACCGCGGCCGGACCGGTCGGACCGCACGCTAGAAGCGCGCCGATCATCACCGCGAAGGCGATTGTGGAAAATGGTCTGTGGTGCATCGTTCTCCTCCCTTTCGATTCAGCTGTCGTGAGTGCGTGTCACCGACAATCCCCTCCGTGGGCCCGAAACGCTCTCCATGGCCTCGAGGCAAGCTCCGATCTCTCCGCCCAGCTGGCTCAGCAGCTCGACGTACTCCCGCGCCCGCGATAACGGCTTGTCACCGTTCATCCGACGCCATCGCTCGAGCGCCTGAGCACAGCTCCGGTAGTCTCGGCAGAGGTCGCGAAACGAGCCGCTCTCCCGGTAGGCGCGGTCGATGAGTGCCTCGCGACCGGGAAAGGCGCTCGCGATGAGTTCCGGTGTGTCCTGCGCGGGGAACATGAGCCTCTCATCCCGACGATTGCCCTACGTCGCATCCTCACTGCACGCCGCTCGATCGTCTTCGATGAGTATGGAGCCGCCGGAGGTTTGTCGGTAGGGTGCTACGAGGTCGGAATGTAGCCTACATCCTGGTATCGTCTCGGGATCCGGCAATCTTCCGCGGGAAGAGCGAGAATAAATACATGGATGGTCTGGGCTCGAAGGAACACGAGACGACGGTGGATTCGCGAAGCGGCCTTCCCCACACGGAGGTCCGGGCCCAGCTCGATCGGATCCTCGCGAGCCCGGAGTTCCACGCCACTGACAAGATGCGCGACTTCCTGCGTTTCGTCGTCGAGGAGAAGCTCGCCGGCCGGTCGCATCGGCTCAAGGGCTACACGATCGCGGTGAACGTCTTCGGACGAGGCGAGGACTTCGATGCCGCCAACGATCCCATCGTCCGCATCCAGGCGGGTCGTCTCCGCCGGGCCCTCGAGCGCTACTACCTGGTCGGCGGCGTCCGCGACCCGATCCAGATCGACATCCCGAAAGGACGCTACATCCCGCGGTTCTCGCTTCGATCGGAGACACCCGACGAACAGGGCTCGCGGCTACCAAGCACCGCGGCCGGCAATACTGGCGTGGCCAGTGGGCCGTCCCTGGCCGTGCTGCCGTTCGAAAACCTGACCGGTGACTCCGAGCAGCTAGTCCTGACCGTCGGGCTGACCGAGGAACTGGCCACCGACCTGACCCGCTTCCAGGACATCGCGGTCATCACCTGCCAGATGGCTCAACAGCCACCCGGGTTCCCGACGGATCCTGTCGAGGCGGCACGGCGTGTGGGCGCGCGCTTCATCCTGCGAGGCGCGGTCCGGCGCGACGCCGAAGTCGTCAAGGTCTCCGCCCAGCTGACCGATACGGCCGACGGCCGCCAGATCTGGGCCGACGCGTCAACGCACCCGCTCGAGGCGAGCCACCTCATCGCCACCCAGGAGCAGATCGCCAACGGCGTGGCCGCAGCCGTCGCCAGCGAGTTCGGGATCATCTCCCGGCGACTGTCGGCCGAGTCGAGGAAGAAGGCGCCGGCCGATCTTCGGACCTACGAGGCGATGCTGCGGTACTACAGTCACCAGATCGCGCCATCGTCGGACTCGATCGAGGCCTGCTTCAACGCCCTCCGGGCGGCCTCCGAGCGCGAGCCGGAGTACGGTCCCGTGTGGTCCGCCCTGGCGACGCTCCATTGCCAGATGTGGTCCTTCGACACCACCGGCTCCGAGAATGCGCTGACAACCGCCCTCGAGTTCGCCCGCAGGGGCGTGTTCCTCGAGCCGGGGTCGCAGCTCGGCCGGTTGATCCTCGCCTACGCGAGCTACCTGGCGGACGACTCCGACAGCTTCCTCGGGGAATCCGAGACGGCCCTCGCGCTGAACCCCAACTCGCCCTACACGGTCGGAGCGATCGGGTACATGCACGTGCTGCGTGGCGAGCGCGAGCGCGGGCTCGCCCTGCTCGACCGGGCGATCGCCGCGAGCCCGTGTCATCCCTCCTGGTTCCGGGCGGGCGAGATCATCGACCTCATGGTGCGTGGCGAGTACGAGCAGGCCCTGGTCGAAACCCGAAAGCACAAGCCGTTCCTCGTCTACTGGGACGCCGCCATGACGGCCGCCATGCTCGGCAGGCTCGGTCGCACCGACGAGGCACAACCCCACATCGCGGCGGCCATGAAGCAGAAACCGGACCTCGCGGCCCGCGCCGGAGAGCTAATGCGGCGGGCGCTCAAGATCGACCCCCTCATCGACGACCTGGTCGATGGCCTGCGCGCAGCAGGCCTCCCGGCCTGACCCAAGGACCGAGTCGAACTGACGCTACTTGCCGTCACGCGATTCGGCCTTCGCTCGAGCGACCTCGCAGTTCTGCTCGAGAAGCACCCGTCACCTCTGCCGAGCTCGGCCAGCCGATTGAGGATGTGACACCCGATCCTGTCCTCTTTCGTCTGCGCTGTGCCTCTCCTCGCCCTCCGGCCGCCTCCGAGCGCTGATTTGTATCGGTAGAAAGTGTTCTCAGCGCGCGCCTGCTATCGCTATCCCGACTCCTTCTGCCATTCTCTTCGGCCGACCTTGCGAATCCTCTGAAGAGCAGCTTCCCGCTGCGCCAACGCGGTCAAGATTGCGAGATTCGAGTAGCGTCGCTGGCTTCCGCGGAGACCGGTCTTCGGCGGTGTCCAAGCGGCGATCGCCTCCTCGTTCAGCCAGATCGTGACATCGCCGCGGCTCCTGAGGCCGCGTTCGTACTCTTTCCAGTTCCGGATTCTGTACTTCGTCTTGTACTTGCGGTTGACTCGGCTCGACTTCCGTGCGGCCATGGCATAGCCCCCTCGACCTCCATGATGGGTCGGGATCCCGAGCCGATGCTAGCGCAGGGGCCAACGCCGATTCATGCACCAACGCCGCTCACCAAGGCAACGGCAGGCCACTTCTGGGTGCGATGGTCAATGGGCGAGATCCTGAGCGAGCACGTCCAGTCGCTCCAGGTGGAACTTCCGATGCAGCCTGGTACTCCAGATCCCTAGAGTCCTCAATCGGGCAAGTAACGGGGGGCGCTCAGCTCCGCCGTGATTGACGCAGAGACATCGGAAAGTCGATCGACCTCTCCATCGGGAAGTGGGTTCAAAAGTGGCCGGAACCACTCCTGAAATCCAGGAACTGCCCTTCGCACCTCCTCAGCTGATCCTCTCGGCTACCCGTAAAAGATTCTAGCCGGCAAGAAGGTCTCAACTCGTCTCACTGCCCTCGGGATGGCACCGAGGTTCTCGCGCTCTGACCACAACCGGCCTAAGGCTTGTTCCGTCTAGCTGATCTTGGCTCGCCGCTCTTCGGGATCGCGGGTGACCTTATCGCCCCGGCTCGGTAGACCTCGTGTGGGCGGAAGGTATCTGCGAGATTCTCGCCGCTCCCGGCTCGCGGGAACAGACGTTCTCAACTACGGGATGTGGACACCATATGGATGCGGCGAGGCCCCCGCCCATTTTGGGGTGTCTCGATCCCTGCAAGTTCCTGATTCTATTGAAGTTATATGATAGCCCGCACGGGATTCCAACACGGAGGCGGGGGGAAGTGGGCAGTCGTCCGGAAATGAGTTTCGTGTCACCGTATTTCTCACCGTATTTCCGGGGTCCGCCACAAAGTCCGAAGCTCACTCCTTTCCCTGGGCTTCACCGCGTAGCCGTTGGAGTACATCTTCCAACGCTTCGATCCAGGCATCCAGGCTGCCTCTCCGTCTGAGAGTCTCCAGGCCCTGGCGTGTGATTCCGCCGGGCGTTGCCAGAGAATCCAGCATCTCGGAGAGCTCCCGGTCCGGATGATGAAGCCCCATTTCCGCCGCTCCACGTGTGGTCTTCAGAACCAGGTCGCGGGCCGTGGATGACGGCACACCGGCACTGACACACCACGCGACGGCTTCATCCATGAGAGCGTAGATCCATCCGTAGTAGGCCCCGATGGCACTGGCAGGCGTGAACTGCGCTTCGTCGTCCAAAGAAAGTACGGTACCCAAGAGCTCGAAGAGCTCGCGAGCCACCGGGTCATCTGGCAGCAGCAGGGTTGGACTCTGGCCAATGGCCGAGCAGGTGAGGGGCATGGCCCGCACTGCGGTTGCGGGTGCGACAACCGATGCCACCGCGCAGAGTGGCACGCCGGCCGCGGTCGAGATCACGGTCTGGCTGGCTCGGAAGGTGAGCGCCCTACATGCCCCCGCGACATCTCCTGGACGCGTCGTCACGAGCACAACGTCGGCCGCTTCGCACACGGCCTGATTGTCCGCGGCGACGCTCGCCCCGTACTGGGCGGCGAGCTGCGCCGCGCGTTCGACGTTCCTCGGAGATAGGACGACCTGCAGCTCCGGCCGCGCCCGCGCCAGGCCTTCCACCAAGTATCCGGCCAGATGGCCGACACCGAGGACGCCCACTCGCTCAATCACAGGTCGCCTCCTTCGCCATCTCGACGAGTCTGACCAGCATGTCCTCGACGCGCAGACACACGACGATCCCCAGCTCGTCGAGCTGCTGCGTCACGTCTTCGGGCATGCTCGACGGGCTCCCGTACGGCACCTCGTTGAGCTTGCCGCCCACGAAGATGGGCACGTTACACCCGAGGCGATCCATCGCCTCACGTAGCTCTGTGATGTACCTCAGCGCGATCCCGGAGTAAGTGCTGACGGCAACGAAGCTGGCATCCGCGCTACTGGTTCGCTCCGCGACCACCTCGGGATCAGCGCTGACTCCGGCATCCACCACTGTCACGCCCAAGTGCGCGAGCACCGCTTCCACAAGGAGCTTCCCGTACTCGTGCACGTCTGTGGAGGCGACACACGCGGTGAGGCGAGCGCACCCAATCACCTCTCGCTGCGCGGGATCGAGGGCCGTCACAACACCCTCGCCCTGGGCCTCCAGCGCCGCCACTGTGGTAGCCCTCACCACGGGTAAGCGCCCGCGGGGCACGCCCTCTTGCGGCACACCCGGACCCCAGAGCTCCTCGAGACACTTGGCGCCGATGCGCCGGAGTGAAAGCAGGAGCTCGAAAGGATCCCCAGTGTCGACACCCGCTTCGGCGAGCCCTTCCATGACCTGTTTCTCGAAGCGGCGCCCCCCCTCTACCAAGCGATCTGCCATCTCGTCGGCACGCTCCAGATCAAAGAGTTCCTCGAAGCCCTCGGACCGAAGCGCCAGTCGATTGGCGAACAGGTGGGCGTCGACGATCTCGTCGATCTCGGGGATGCGAAGCGCCTCGGTCACCGGTACCGGGTTGAGGCCGTGGCCGCTCGGCTCCATGCGTTGGGCGACGAGGTCCACCAGGAGGTAGCTGGCCAGGTTGGCGTAGTTCTCCACCTGGTCGGCTACGAAGATGGTCGTGTTGCCGTAGACCATGCTGCCCGGCGTATCGGTGACGCGGGCCAGAGCCCTCTGGAATGCCAATCGGGACAGGGAATCCGAGAACGTGTGACCGTAGCAGTGCGAGACGCACCCGCCCACGAGCTCCTCCACGATCGTACGCTCGATGAGCACCGCGCCGATGCCGCACGCCAGATCGGTGAACATGGCCGCGAAGCCATCGTCCAGGTTGGAGTGGATGAGGACCTCCTCGGGCTGTGCGGCGCAAATCGCCAGCGCCTTGACGGTCTCCGCGGTCGTGCCGACGTCGTCGTCCCAGCGGGGCAGCCTGAAGGTGAAGTACTGGCCCAGGTTGCCGATGGCGGTGGACCCGGCGGCGAGGGCCGCGGCAGTGTTCTCCACCGCTGCGGGCATGCCGATGACGAAGTCACCGAAATGGGGCGCCACTGGCGCCCCCTGGGTCAAGGCCGCGAAGGCCTCGGGGGAGTCCAGGATCAGTCCCGTGCCATGGGGCATGCCGGTCCGCTGCGCAGCGGGGTATCCCATGCTCCAATCCAGGCAGATGCCGTAGCGGTCGACCCGGTATCCAGCCGCGGCCACACTCTCCGAGATCTCCGCATAGGCTCGGCGGCTCTTCTCGAAGCTGCGGAAGCCGAACTGAGCGTGGAACATGAGCGCTCTCTCGGCCATTCGGCGCCGCTTGTACTCGCTTTCGGAGGAGACTTCGTAGGTCGTCAGGAACGGGCATCGGCCCACCGCAAAGTTCTGGGCGAGGCGCCGTCCCTCTGCGAGCAACTCGGATGCGTCCGGGAGCTCAGGCTCGGGGAGTATCGTCGAACGATCCAGACCTGCCATGGCACTCCTGTTCTCCGTGCGCCGGTTTTCGCCTCTCAAGTGCCAGGCACTATTGCCCTTGACGGTGGAACCCCTCGATCTTCTCTATGTACTCAGGATCCAGCTCGAGCTCCCGCGCTCCGGTGAGCATGATTTCGACATAGCTCTTTGAAGGTGGGAAGGGGCCTCGAGGATCGATCACCCGGTATAGATCTGCCGGATGGAATTTGCCGTCTTCGCCCAACACCAGAAACGTCTCCCGTCGATACAAGTCCTTGTAGACACCTTCCAGGTTGTCGAGCGCTATGAGCTCCTGCTCCGTCACTTCGTAGAGTGCGCCGTGAACGAGCTCGCCGGGGGCCTCCATGATGCCGCTGTAGCCACCCTGGCGTTCTTCCGACCAGAACGGGAACTGTACTTCGAAGTTGGGCAAGTACCCCTTCATTACAAACTTCGCGTTCGCAATCAGGTTGTCTCTGACGAAATCGAGACTCAGATTCGATCCATAGCCGAAGTGGAACACGTCTTTTCCCTCCTTTGGTAGGGCGTCCTACCTGCCTATGCTAAGGCTACACCGGCTACGGCTCGATCTCGAAGGCCTTGTTCGCGACAATCGACCCGCACGGGCTGGCTGCCGTGAACGGAAGCCCGAGAACGTACTCGTGTGGCACGCCTGCGTAGGACAGATCAGGGAAGGTGCTGAAGCCGAAACGAGAGTAGTAGCCTGGGTCCCCCACCAGGACACAACCGCTCGCGTGTCGGGTCCGCAACTCCTCCAGCCCGAAGTTCACAAGCGCAGAACCGATCCCCTGACCCTGCACGCCGGGCTGAACGGCGACAGGGCCGAGCAAGTACCAATCGGATTCCGAGTCGCCGACGACGGCCTTCGAGAAGGCAATGTGTCCGACAGTCCGACCCTCGGTGACGGCCACAAGCGACACTTCGAGTGCGCCGTTGTCGCGCAATGCATCGACGATCAAGTGCTCGGTCTGCCGACTGACCGGATGGTCACGGAACGCTTCGACGTTGATCTCGCGGATACCGTCGATCTCACTCGCGGTCTCGAGATGTATCTTGATTCGAGCCAACGGTACCCCCACGGTTGTGTCTAACGCCGCGCTCTGCGGCATGTTTGGAGCGCAGCGGAAACCGTGGACGGCAGCAGCGCCTTGTTAACTTTCAATATGCCCCTTGCGAATAAGTAAGCTCATAGCTGTGAGAGTAAACCTCGAATATTAGGCCGAATGGATCTTCTACATAAACCATCCTGTAGGGTTTTTCTCCAGGATAGTACTCGCGTATAGGCATTCTTTGTTTTCCGCCATGCGCCACAATTCTTGCAACAAGGCCCTCTACATCTGGATCCTGAACACAGAAATGAAAGGTGCTGGTTTTCCAATACTCAAAGTCTCTTGGGCTTTCATTGTTTTTGAACTCGAACATCTCAACGCCGATTTTGTCACCGGTGGACATATGCGCTATTTTGAAAGAGCCCCAGCCATTGCCAAAAACATCAATACACATTTGGCCTATCGGGGTATCTGATTCTTCGGCAATGACAGTGGGTTCCATTATCTGGTACCAGCCCATCACCTTGCTGTAGAACTCAACTGCTTTTTCAACATCAGGAACGGAAATCCCAATATGTGAGAACGTCCTCGGGTAGGTATTCATCGTTACTCCATGAGTTTTGAAAGTTAACCTAGATTGGACTGCTGAAATAGTTCGGGGACCTTGCAGACAAGAACAGCATAGGCAACGGGTCCCAGCGACACCCTAGCGGCGGTCTGCTATTGGCGGGAACTCTCACCTGGACGGTTTCGGTTAGCCGAACAACAGGAAGGCTGGGCTGCGCTCCTGGGCAGCCTAGTCGATCGGCAGCCTCCGTTCGTGCGCAGCCTAGCGTGAGGTGACCCACCCTTCGGCCGAAATCACCTGTCCTCCCACTGGCTGGCCCCGTGGAGACATTGTCCAAGGCTGACAAGCCGTTGCTACGCTGCACTGAACGCAGTCCATTATGCACGAGAGGGCTATAGAATCGCTCCCGCCGGGCTGGTCCGACCTCCGGAATCGTCGCGTGCGATAGGTGCGACATTCGCTTGCCAGACACTCTGTTTAGTCCTGAAACTCCCTGTAATCGCGGATTCCGAGCCTACCACCCAGTGAGCCGCTCGGGTTCCGGCACCATCGTCAAGAGCCAACGGGCTCTGCCAAGCCATTAGCGCCGTACTCACCAGCGATCAAGCAGACCCATACTTTGTCGTTCCAGACATAGGCTGCGCTTCTCAACGGCAGCGAGCAGGATGAGCACATGTTCAGCCCAGAAGCCGATCAGCAGGGCTGCGGACGCCCCGCCCACCTCGATTCAATACGTGGGTGTAGATCATCGTGAGGCGGACGCTCTTGTGGCCTAGGAGTTCCTGAACGGTACGAATGTCGCATCCATCCTCGAGAAGGTGCGTGGCAAAGCTGTGGCGGAGCGTGTGGCTGGGCTGGCGGTGAGCTGGTAGCGCGTACGGGATTCGCACACGCGTTACCGGCGTGAGAGGCTCTGTTGGATCGCTCCCTACCCCTTCTCTTCGAGAGTGCGCCGCAATACTGGCAGCATCGCTCGGTCCTTCTCCCGATCTGCCAGCTCCTTCGATTCGATGACCGAAGCCAGCTTCAGGACGCGCAGATCGAGGCCACCCACCTCGAGAATACGAGACCTGCTCACCAGATCGGCCCAGTCCCAGTCGGGGCCGACGCTCTGCATCACGTCCAAGGGGCCGAGGCTTGTCTCGAGAAGGTTGATCTTATTGCTTGCGAGCCGGTCCGGTGTGGGGCGAATGACTCTGCCTGCAGGGTCACGGTAGCGTGCTTCCAGATCATCCAGAAGCTCCGTCAGGCGGCCCAGATTGTCGTCGTCTCGCCGACACACGATGTCCAGATCGAGGGTGGTGATAGGGGCCCCTTCCAGAATGGCGGCGACGCCACCGACCACGATGTAATCCACCCCTGCTCGTCCAAGGGCTCGAAACAGCTCCAGATAATCAGGCTTCACTATCTGTCCGGAGTGCCCAGGCTGCATCGATCAGGTCTTGAGCAGCCTGAAGCCGTTCGGTGGGGCTCAGTCGGAGCATCCAACGGATCAAAGACAGGTCGACACCATCATCGGCAAAGGCTCCATCCAGATCCGGTTCGATCCCGGGGGCTGGAGGGTTTCCGAGACCTGAGCCGGTCTCACGGGCGGTGCTGACAGCCTTTGGCCCTGCATCGTTCTTCATCGCGACTATTGTACCCCCCTTGAATCCGTGCCTTGTCGAGGCCTTCGACAAGGTTGTGGACGACGAAAGCCGGTACGCTGGCCGGGCCGAATCGAGGGTACCGGCTGGTAGCCCTCAGGCTGCCGCTTTCAAACCCGCTCATCGTCGAATTGACCGCTTTCGAGTCTCTGAGAACAGCCGTTGGCTGAGTCTCGGAGACCGCGATTCGTCCTTCGCCCGATTGGTCTCCCGACGGCACCAGAATCGTCTATCGGCGGATCGAATTGACCGACAATCGCCGACCTTCTTGACAAGATGGTCAATCGCGTCTATCCTTCATCGGAGTGGACGTTTTGAACGCTTTCACCCAGAGATCTACGCCACCGGCACTCGGATCGACAAGGTTGATGTCGCAGCTGGCAATGGAGTCTCCTTCTCATCTTCCCGTGCATCCCGCCCGGCCAATAGGGCTCGTGGATTGTGCCTCTGGTAGAACATTCAACATCCAACCTTGAAATGGAGCTGACATGCGACCTTCCACAACGCACGTAATGGTTCTTTCAATTGCCATGCTTGCCATCGGCTGTGCTCCTTCATCGGAGCCGCCCGCTCAGACCACCTCCTCCGCGCCCGAGCTGGTGAGCAGCGTACTCGACAGCGCCGCCCAGCAGGCATTGACCCCCGAGCAGGTGCTGGCAGACCTCAAGGCCGGCAACCGGCGGTTCGTAGAAGGCAAACTAACGCCGCGCGACTACATCGCGCAGGCCGAGGCCACGGCTGCCGGTGGTCAGTACCCCAAGGCAGTCATCCTCGGTTGCGTTGACTCGCGAGTGCCGCCGGAGATCGTCTTCGACCAGGGCATTGGCGACGTATTCGTCGGCCGAGTGGCCGGCAACGTCGAAGACATCAACCTTGTCGGCAGCCTGGAATTTGCCAGCAAGCTAGCCGGGTCCAAGGTCGTCGTCATTCTCGGACACACCTCCTGCGGTGCCATCAAGGGTGCTGCCGACGGCGTAGAGATGGGCAATCTGACCGAGCTGCTGAACGACTTCGATGCGCCCATCGCCCGCGCCGACGAGGCTACCGAGGGCGAGGCAAATTCTTCGAATCAGGAGTTCATTGATCTTGCCATCGAGGAGAACGTTCGCCAGACGATCGCTGACATTCTCGCGCAGAGCGATATCATCTCGGGGATGGTCGACAACGGCGAGTTGTTGGTCGTCGGCGGCGTCTACGATCTTTCAACCGGGCAGGTCAGGTGGTTGGAAGGGTAGCTGCAAGGGTTGAGAGATTCCGCTCAGAGCTAAGCGTCAACGTCGCGCTGTTTCTCCTCCGGCTCCAACTCTGCCACCACTTCCTTCAGAGATCGGAGCCAACGCAACATCAGGTTGTCCGTGAGGGCGAGAACGATCTCATACCGGTCGTACGCGACGGCGGCACCGAGCGAACTGACCCCCTGCAACGAGTCCAGTCTGAGCGCTAGGATGTGACGCTTGGGCGGGTCACACTACGGTGTGGCCATCTTCAACGCCCTTCTCAGCGGAACCTGACGCCCGGGGTCCGACCATTCGAAATCACTGGACCCTGGCATAGTGTTTTGAAGTCAGACTGTCTTCACCACGAACGATCACCGAGGAGGTTGCTGTGACTGCGCCGAACGAGAACGAACCGACAACACAACCGATCCCGCAGGAAGCGTTTGACTGGTACGACGAGTACGCGCATGGTCTGATTTCCAGGCGCGAGTTCTTCGACCGACTGTCCACCCTCACCGTCTTGGGATTCACAGTGAGCGGGTTGGCCGCCGCGCTGATCCCGAACTACGCTTTGGCCGAGCAGGTCTCGTTCAACGATCCCGACATCAGGGCTGAGTACGAGACATTTCCTTCACCCGATGGGCACGGAGAGGGCCGAGGGTATCTCGTCGTTCCGACAGCGGTGACGGAGTCGACGGGAGCGGTATTGGTCGTGCATGAGAATCGAGGCCTCAATCCCTATATCGAAGATGTTGCGCGCAGGGTTGCCAAAGCGGGCTTTGTCGCGTTTGCGCCCGATGCGTTGCACCCGGTGGGCGGCTACCCCGGAAACGATGATGAAGGACGGGAGCTGCAGCGCTCGCTGGATCGGATGAAGATCGAGCAGGACATGATCGCCGCCGCCAGGTTTCTCAGGGCCCAGCCCCTCTGCAACGGCCGTCTCGGTGTGGTCGGTTTCTGTTTCGGCGGATATATCACCAACATGTTGGCGGCCACTCTGCCCGACCTGGTGAACGCCGGTGTGCCCTTCTATGGCACACCCCCCGCCGAGGAGATCCGACCGAACATCAAGGCGCCCCTGCTGATTCATCTCGCGGAGCTGGACGAACGGGTCAACGCAACCTGGCCCGAGTATGAGCTCGATCTGAAGGCCACCAAGAGCCCCTACACCATGCACATGTATCCCGGCGTCAACCACGGGTTCCACAACGATTCGACGGGCCGCTACAACGAGGCCGCAGCGGAGCTCGCATGGAGTCGGACCATCGAGTTCTTCGCCACCCACCTTACGGTTTGAAGGCGAAGGACATCGGTGCCACCCACCTAACTGGGTCTGGAGCACCTCTCAAGGGATGGAGAAGTGCCATCCGATTCTGCAAGAACGCGGGAGGGCATTGCGACGTTTAAGGTATGGCAAGGAGACTGAGGTACATCCCCGAAGGCGGCGCCCTGGTCGAAGTGACATGTCGGACAATGCAGGGCCGATTTCTGCTCAAGCCCTCCGATGAGTTGAACTCCATCATCATCGGCGTCCTCGCCCGAGCCCAAAGGCTCTGCCCGGTCGAGCTTCATGCGTTCGTCTTCCTCTCGAATCACTACCATCTTCTTCTGAGTGTCGACAATGCCCCTGAACTCGCCCGCTTCATGAATTTCCTCAACTCGAACCTGGCACGAGAGGCCGGTCGATTGCATGGGTGGAGGGAGAAGTTCTGGGGTCGCCGGTACCAGGCCATCGTGATCAGTCAAGAAGAGGCGGCTCAGGTCGATAGGCTCAGGTACCTCTTGTCTCACGGCTGCAAGGAGGGTCTAGTCGCTCGACCTCGAGAGTGGCCAGGTGCCCATTGCGTTGAGGCGCTGCTCGAAGGCCTGCCCCTAAGAGGCCTGTGGTTTGACCGAACCCAGGAGTACGCTGCGCGAGCTCGGCGAGAAGAGTTCGACCACTTCGCCTACGCATCTCCCGAGACGATACGGCTCGACCCATTGCCCTGCTGGCAGCATCTCCCGGAAGAAAGGCCCCGAAGTCGGATCGCTGAACTGATCTTCCAAATCGAGACCGAAACCGCCGATCGACATGCCGAGCACGAAACCCGGCCACTGGGTGTCGGTGCCGTCTTGGCTCAGGACCCTCACCATAGACCGTTGAAGTCAAAGAAGGCCCTCGCGCCGGCCTTCCATGCGGCTTCAAAGGCTGCCCGAAGAGAGCTGGTGGAGGCCTACCGGTGGTTTGTCGGGGCGTACCGCGAGGCTGCGGAGAAACTGCGGCAGGGTGACTTCAGGGTCGGCTTCCCCGCGGGGAGCTTTCCGCCTCGCCTACCCGTGGTTGTCCGGATCCCGGATCTGGCGCCAGGCTAGCTCTCATTCACCACTCGATCGAAGCCAGGAAGTGAATCGACCGCATGGGGCAGCCCGTGGCAGAGATTCCCTGTGCTGCCCGGCCGCACCCGGCCGGATTACTGGCATCCGCGGACCCTCGACTGATTGGATGTCGCGGCAGAACGACCTGCGGTCGGTGATTCGGGAGTCACAACCGGGAACCGGGGTACCCTCGTCCCTGTTGGGAGCCAGGTTCGGTTGGCACCTCTTTTAGGAGGTAGGACGGCCTGTTCTAGAGTGATTGGACACCCAGCAGGGAAGAAGTGTTTGCCAGCCGAGGCGGCCCATCGCTGTCAGGTGTCGTGGAGTATTGTCCTTCTAGTGAAGCCAGACTCAGTCCGGTTGCCAAGACTCGAGGTTTTTCGCCAGCGCGTTGAAGAAGTCCTGCTCTTCGATCACCTCGGTGCCCACGGGTTTGGGCTGCGCGCTCCACATCGCGACTACCAGGTTGCTGTCGGGGTGCACGTAGACGAATTGGCCGAAGATCCCGATGGCAGCATAGGCCCCGTGGCTGAGCGGGACGTTCCTGTTGCGAGAAATCGGGGAGGAAGGCGAGCTCCAGACGTTCGATGTGCTCGAGATCCAGGCGGACCGGTAGTGGCCCCGCGGTGACCGGCTCGGGGACCTTTCGTCAGGGGGGCCCCTCGGGGCGCCAGCAACTGCTCGAGCTCGATCTCCGCCTGGGAGACGAGGAGTTGCACCTCACGAGCGGTTTGGTGGAAGCCGAACTGGACCTGCCTCGCCTCGCGATACAGGTCGAGGCCAGCCTCAAACCGACTTGCCGGGATACGATGTTCTTTCTCTCGGCACGGCCCGAGTCAGGCGACTAGGGTCGTTACCTGTGTTCCCGGAACGATTCCCAGCTCGTCTACAATAAATCCCTAGGGTCGCGGCCGCCCAAACTGCATCGCCAGGCGAGCGTCGACACCCCAGGGCTGGAACAAACTCCTGCTCAGAAAAGCGACTTCCTACTTCTGTCCGGCATCTTCCTCAAGCGGCCCCCGATAGAAATCGCGGTCTCGAACTCGAGGACTCTCGGCTGGATTCGGAGACTGCCCACGGTCTCCCGCGCACAGACAGCCCTGTAGAGGCAGGTGCGCGGCAATCTCAGGCGCCATAGCCTTGCTGCTCGGAAAACCAAATTCCTGCTCCGCTACCGCCACCGAGGCCGTCGAGGATGATGCAGTCAACAACGATACCCAGCGCGGCATCAATGTCTTTTACAATATGCTGGGCGTGGGTGCCGTTGGGTTCAGGCGCTTTGCGTGATCGACAAACAAAATAGCGTCAGTGCAAAAAAGGGGCGGGACCCCATCCATAGCGATGGCTTCTTGCCCTTGGAGAAGCGGTCAATCGAATTTCGATTCTTCTCGTCGGAAGTAAAGTGAACCGAATTTGGAACCCTGTCCCCAGGACAGCACCAGCTCCCCGGCCATGAACGAAATCCGGTTGACCTGCTGAAGGGCCTCGAGGTAACGGTCCTCCGCCGCGGCGAGACGATCGTCAGCGCAGGCCATCCGCGTTCCACCGACATCCGCAACCTCGATGCCACCAGCAACATCGCCGGCCGCGCTGATTCCGGCGAAATACCGGTTGCAGGCCGAATGGCCGGTGAACTTTCCATCCAAATACTCAAGTGTAATCGTGATCCCGTTTTCCACGGGTTCCTTGAAACCCCATCGGCTCAATACCCAATCGCTTCCGGAAAGTGTATTGGCCGAAAGACGCTCCGGCTCGCGGTTAAGCGGCACTTCCTGCAGCTGGCCATCCTGCAGGCGCCAGGTGCGCGTGACCACGTCACCGGGACAGCACGCGCCATCATGGGGGCCTGCCTGAACCACGTCGGCCATGATTCTGCCGCCTTCAACCCTGAGATCGCGAACCATAACGCGATCGCCCAGGAACACGGTCGCAAAATTGTCCACACCCGCCTCATCAAAGCGGCTGACGGCGAGGTGAAGCAACTGGCCGGTGCCACCGGTGCTGTAGTTCACCAGGTTGACGCTCTCCGTGCGCCCGTCGTAATCCAGGTCACCCTGCGCGAGAAGGGTGCCTACCAGCTGAGCGGATGGCGCGCTTGCGCCGCCCTCGACCCACGGCTCACCCTGCCAGTGTCCATCGCTGAGCGAGATGGCGCCTTCGACATCGATCAGGCCCCGGTAAATCGCATTGGCGAGGTCCTGGAGCTCCGGTGCGGGTGGTGGCGGGGGTGTGGCCAGGGCCGATGTGCACGCAAGAGCGGCAATCACGGCCAGGAGTTGTCGGTGGATGTTCTCTCTGAACATACTTCAAACCTCATTGGAAGGGATCAAAGCTACGGTCAATATTATGCCCTATGGACACACTTCGCGACCGCAAGTGCCGTTTCAATTCGGGCAAACTCAGGGCAATGATGGCGCCTGTCACAGCGCTTTCAAATGAGGGGTAAGGGTCAATAATGGTGCCGAAGGTGGGACTCACTTTTGGCCAGCATCGGCTTGCACCCGTCGACAACCTCCTGTCCTGGCGCCACAGCGGCTTCTCGGCCCACGGGGCGGTGCGGGTCGAGGATCGAGCCGGCGCCGGGGGCGCGTGTTCCTTGGCGGCTCGGCACTTCCCCATAGGAAAGTGCGCTCTTTCGCGACCCTGCCGGGCGCTCAAGAGGAGGAATCGGACCCGTGGCTGAGGAGAATCCGTTCAAGACCGAGGTCGTCTCCGTGCGGATGTCTCCGGTAGAACGCCGCGCCCTCGCCGAGCGCGCCGATCTTTGCGGCCAGTGCCTCTCCACTTACATGCGAAGGGTTGCCCTTGGCAGTATCACTCGTGCACGGCCACGGCGGATCGAATAGAAGACCGTCTACCGCCTCGGCCGGATCGGCACCAACCTCAACCAGCTCACTCGGAGATCGCCAACACCACTGGAAGAATTGATTGCAGCCGGCGTCTAGCAGCCATCTTGAGCGAGCTAACCGAAGCCATCAGGCGCCTGGTTTGATGCACTTATTCAGCCGCCGCCAACTGGCACGCGGTCTGGGAGTAGGAATCCATGGCGGTGCCACGTGATCCCGAGCACCAAGTAGTTGAGGAGATCGGCGTCGGCCGAGGTTGAGCAGCAGACCCCGGGGCATGGCCCCGGGGCACAGCTGCCGCAACCTCAGTTCCCAGTGGGGATCGGGATCTTGACGCCCTCCTTCTCGAGCTGCTCGCGGATGTGCAGGAACCGGAAGTACGAAGAGAGCGTGATCGGACCCGAGTAAGACATGCTCTGCAAAGGACGTGGCGGATACTTCACATAGGTTTGCATCTTGTTCTTGATCGCCTCGCTGATCGTCACCATTATCCAGGTTCGCTCCGTATAGTTGTTCATGAAAATGTCGTAGCGCTCCTGCGGGTCCTGCCAGAGGTCGAAGACCTGGGGCACTGTGGCGACGTACTTCTCCGGGCCCTTCCAGCCCAAGTTGGAATCTACCGCCAGGCCGCCGGTGGCCTGTCCGTTGTCGCCCCTCAGATTGAACATCGCCTTGTAGTTGCCCACTCGCGCCGCGCCGGGCGTCAACTCGTTCTCGGTGAAGTAGAACCACTCATTGCGCGCACTCTTGCCTGTGCCGAACAGAACTGGCGACATGTCGTAGCTGTCGAAGATGATGGGCTGGCCCTCGCGATCCTTTTCTGGCAGCTTCACGCCAGCGATGGCGGCGAACGTGGCCATCAGATCGAGACCGCCCAGAATGTCGTGGTTCTTCGTTTGAGCTTTGATCTTGCCGGGCATCCAGGCGATGGCCGGAACGCGGTTGCCGCCCTCCCGCTCGGTGCCCTTGGTGCCTCTGAACGGCGTGTAGCCTGCGTCAGGGTAGACGTCTTGCCAGGCGCCGTTGTCGGTGGTGTAGAAGACGAGTGTGTTGTCGTCGAGGCCTAGCGCGCGCACCTTATCCATGATCGCACCGATGCGGGAATCGAGCTCCACGACGGAGTCGGCATACTTGGACTTCGACATGGACTTGTGAACGAAGTCCGGGTGCGGCATGTTCGGCTGGTGTACCTTCATGAAGTTGATGCTCATGAAAAACGGCGTATCGGACTTGGCCGCCTTGTCGAGATAGTCGAGCGACGCCTTCTCGACGTAGCCGTCAAAGAATGGGATCCCAACGACGCCATCCGGGTATTCCGGAGTGCTTGTGTCAGGTGTGTCGACGTACTGGCCGTTGATCTTGAATTCCTCAACCGGCTTCTCGCCTGCATTACCTGACAAAGCACCCGTTGTCACCTTCTTGAACATGGCGCGCAGCTCCGGACTCATGTCGGGGAACCACGTCGGATCCGCATAGGTATAGGCGTTGAGGTGGTAGAGGCCGGCGTACTTCATCTCGTCGTAGCCCTGGGCGTTAGGTAGCGCGTAGTCGTCCTCGCCGAGGTGCCACTTGCCGGTGAAGAAGGTGTTGTAGCCCGCGGTCTTCAGCACCGAGGCCAGGGTCCACTCGGCGGCCGGCAGTCCGCCGCCTTGGCCCTGGAAAGCCACCGTGGTCATACCGCTGCGGTTTGGAATGCGCCCGGTTTGCATCGCTGCGCGCCCGGGCGTGCAGCTCGGCTGGGCGTAGAACGAGAAGAAGGTCTTGCCCTCCTCGGCTAGCCTGTCAATGTTCGGAGTCGGCATGCCGCGCCCTTCACCACCACCATAGGGGCCGAGATCGCCGTAGCCGGTGTCGTCAGAGACGATCAAGATGATGTTCGGCTTGTTCTGGGCAGCAGCCGGCGAGGTCAGGAGCACCGTCGCCACCGCGACCAATACCAAAGCGTTGAGTCTTGTTTTCCTCATTAGGACCTCCTTCTGCCTGCAGAGTTCGTATCATCGCTCACTCCCGCCACGTCAAAGTGACGAATCCGACCTTTGATTGTCCAGACCAGTTTCCACGATCGCATCCAGCTCGCGGCGCTCGGAAACCTGGTCAGCCGGCGGGAATGCTCGTCCAAGGCTCCCAACGACCCCACCTGCTCCCAGCGTCGCAACCACTTATAGCCGGTCTTGCGACTGATGCCAAAACGCTCACACAAGGCGCGCATCGTCTCCTGGCCACCCGCCGCTTCCACTACGAAACGGATCCGCTCGCTCCGCACATCGGTCTCCTTCCACGGCATCCCCACCTCCTTTGCTGAAGGCAGAGCATGCCACTCGAAAAGTGTTACCGATGTGTTGAGGCCAAAGTGTTACCTATGTCCTGAGGCTGAACACGCCTCTGCCGGCCGCTTCAAGACTGTCGATTTGGCAGCCCGTTTGGTGCCAACTTCGAACCCTCTTCTCGCCCAGCTCACCGCTTTCGAGGCTCTGAGAACAGCCGTTCTCTGACCCTCGGAGGTCGCGATTTCCCGCCCTGGACCGACCGACAGACTACTCCGCGAAGCACTCGCGATCGAGGCCGGTTTGCCTTCGTCACCTGACAGTCCGGCCAGATCGATCGCCGGGATTGGCTGACTCTTCGACCTACTGCCGGCGCAGCTCCTGCTGCCGCATGGGCATGGCATCGATCTGGTCGTAGATGTCTCTCATGGCAACCACGGTGTCGCTGGCGCGCTTCACGCCCCCGTCCTTGCCCACGAGGCGCAAGGCGAACTCGTCCTTCCCGATCTCGAATGACGCGCGGAGGTGCTCGGCGTCCTCGAGACTCAGGGAGCGTCCCTCGATCCGCGAGGGTCCCTCACCGAGGACGACGATCAGCACCATGTCGCGCTCGTCGAAGCCTTCGCGGGCCGACTCCACGGCGTCGAGCTGCTTCCGCAGGATCGGGTCACGCTCGCCGGCCCCGAAGAGCAGGAGGGGGCGCTTCTCCCATCGCAGGGCGCCCAGGGAGAACGGCTCGACCTCGCGATAGGCTGCGATCCAGGCCACCTCCAAGCGGAACGGCCCGTCCTGCCCATCGTTGATCATCAGCCCCAGGCTGTCGATGGCCGCCGGCTCGAGGGCCGGCCCCGGGAGCGTGGCCCCGCGCCACCGAGGGCGGAACCGCGTAAAGGGGACGTCGATCTCCTCCCAGGTGCCGTCGCCGGTCTCGAACTCGGCCCAATAGGCCGGCCGCCTCCGCCGATCCCGGGTGTCCCACGTGGTGAGCCGGAAGGTATACGTTCGTCCGTCTCCTCGCGCGCGCAGACGGACGCCGTCGTAGGCCGACAGGTCGAAGGAGTGAGGTCTCGAACGAATCGACGAGAAGCCGCCTCCTCTCGTGTTCGTGCTGCCGGTGAAGATCACGGCGTCGCCCTCGAGGCGAAGGCTCCCCTCGGATCGCCCCCCCATCACGTCGTCGTTGACGACGAACCAGGGCAGGACTTCGGTGGATCGGGGGAAGTCGACGAGGAGGAGAGGGCCGCCGGGGCCTGCGGAGGCGCCGGAAGCGAGGAGGGCCCCGGTCACGAGAAGACCTCGGGGTAGGTTCCACATGAGCTCAAACACCCCTTCTCCGGGGTCGGCGCCGTGGTGTACCTGGCGTGCCCGGTCAACGTGCGGCACGTGATCACGGGGGTGGCGCCCCAGATGTATGTGCCAGTTCCTAGTTTAGTCCAGCAGGGGCTGGTGGGCGGTAGCCCATCCGGGAACACAACCCGACGTCCGCATCTCCGTCGATAGGATCTACTGCTCAGACCAATCGCGTCGTCGATGCCTGAGGTACCCAGATACGACGACGGCCGGCACAGTGGCCGGCCGCTTCAAGACTGTCGATTTGGTAGCGCGTACGGGATTCGAACGCGGAGGCGGGGGCCTGGGGGCAAGCGTACGAAGCCCGGACAAGCTGCTAACGAAGCGGGTGGCTGGGCTGGGGGAGAGTTGGTAGCGCGTACGGGATTCGAACCCGTGTTACCGGCGTGAGAGGCCGGCGTCCTAGACCCCTAGACGAACGCGCCACAAGGGGCGGTTAACCTAACAAAAACGCTCGAACCCTGCAACGTTGAGATCCTTCTACAATCCCTCCGCCCCCTGGTATCCTCCACCTCGTGAGGGACTTGCGATACATAGCCGGTCTGCTATGTCTTGGCCTGCTCGGTGCCCTGCTGCCCGGCCTGGCCCGCGCTGCCGAAGTGCCCCAGCCCGTGACCCTGTACGAATCGGGTCTTGCCACCCTCGACATGGGTCGGCGCCAGGTCCCGGTGGGCTATTCCGTCTCGGCGTTCGGCCCCGTCTTCACTTTGCATTCCGTAGTCGTGCAGCTGGGTGGCGAGCTGAAGTTGGGGCCCCTGTACCAGGCTCATGAGCTGATCGTCGGCGAAACGAAGTATGTCTTCGGCCCAGGCAGCGCTGCGGTGACCGTCGGAAGCGAGATCTACCCTCTCACGCAGGCTCCCGTTCCGGCCGAAGACGGACTCAAGGTACCCCTCGATCTCTTCGAGACCATCTACGGCGAGAAGATGGGCTACGACTTTCAATGGGATGCCCCGGCAAGAACCCTCAAGGTACGACGGCAGCCGCAGCGCCAGGTGCCGGTCACTGTCGATATCGTCCACCTGCAGGGCGTAACCACCGTCGTGCTGCAGTTTCCCTTCGAGCCCAGGTATCGCATCCACCGGGCCGCCAATATCGTCGAGGTCGAGTTGATCGGCGACCGGGTGAGTCCGGAAATGGTCAAGTCGCTGCCGACCGATCCGATGGTGCGGGACGTCAAGCTCGGGCAACAGGAGATTCGGCTCGTCCTGGCCCAGGACGCAGAGGCCGAGGACTACGTGCTACAGGATCCCTTCCGGCTGGTGTTCGATGTCTATCGAACAACCCCTACAGCGACCGCACCGACCGTCGATCCCACGCCTCCGACTCGCAGCTCTGGCGTGCGGACGATCGTCATCGACCCGGGCCACGGGGGCTCGGACACGGGCGCGATTGGGCCGAGCGGGACCCAGGAGAAGGACCTGACCCTGACCTTGGCTCGGGCTTTACGAGCCCGCCTCGTGGAGAGGATGCCTGTTCGAGTGATTCTCACTCGCAATGAGGATGCCGAGCTGCCGTTAGAGACCCGGACGGCCCTCGCCAACCAGCAGAAGGCGGACCTCTTCATCTCATTGCACCTGAATTCGGTGCAGTCGCCCAGCGCCAACGGCGCCGAGACCTATTTCTCGAGTCTCGAGGCCACCGACGAATATGCGGCGCAAGCAGCCGAGACCGAGAATCTCGTGGCTGCCGCGGGCGATGACGGTGACGCTCTCTACGACCTGCAGTTGATCCTCTGGGATCTGGCACAGAGCCAGTTTCTGGCCCAAAGCCAACAGCTTGCCAAGCTGGTTCAGAACGAGCTCAATGATGCGCTCGGCCTCCACAATCGCGGTGTCAAACAGGCCCCCTTCCGGGTGCTGATCGGCGCTTCCATGCCTGCTGTGCTGGTGGAGTGCGGCTTCGTCAGCAACCCGAGTGAGGAAAAGGCGCTGCTCGATCCCGCCTATCGGTCCCAGCTGATCGATGCCCTGGTCCGGGCGGTCATCCGGTATCGAGCCGCCGTCATGGGATCCGAGGCCATTGTGGACGAGGCACTGCCATGAATCAGCGCACAGCCGGGGTCTTTCTGGCTGTGGTCCTGTTGATCGCACTCGGAATTGTCGTTCTTTGGTGGTCCCAGCGGGACAAGGCGGCCACGCCTGGCCAGATAGCCGTACCGGAGGCCCCCGAACTGGAAGCGGATGAAGTGCTGGCCGATTTCTTCTTCCCGGGCAATGGTGGCCAGCTTGTGGTGGAACAACGCGCTCTGCCGGCGACGGAGACTCTCGAGGACCGGCTGTCGAATTTGATCGAGGCTTTCCTCCTGGGCCCAGAAGCCGAAGACCTCTACGCCGCCTTCCCGCCGGAAGTCAGTCTTGGGGCTGCGATGGTCACAGACGAAGGAGTCGCCTATATCGACCTGGCCATCACCGGACAGAACGCCAATCTTCCCTGGGGATCGAAGCAGGAGATGCTGGCGGTCTATGGACTCGTGGACACCGTGCTACTCAACCTGCCCGAGATCCAGGGGGTGATCCTCCTCCGCAACGGCGAACAGCGCTCGACCTTCGCAGGTCACCTGGACACGACCCGGCTACTGCTCGCCAATGAGGATCTGGTCGCCCAGCGAACACCTTAGTATTCTGTGAAGAGTCACTTGCCCAGGACCCAAGGCCCGAGCCCCAGGACGGGTGGGCGACAGGTCAGGGCCTGCCCCAGAGGTCCTTCTCGTCCTTCGGGACGACGGGCTTTCGATGGCTGCGGTCACCGGCATCGTCGAGGGCTGCGAGGATCGGTGCCAGCGCTTCGGCCTGGAACCTTGCGAGATCTGCGATGCCCTGCAGGGCAAGATCCACCAGCCGGTCCATCTCATCCCGTCGGAAGCTACGCTGCTCACCGGTACCCTGAATTTCCACGATCTCGCCAGTGGCGGTAGCCACGACGTTCATGTCCACTTCAGCGGACTGATCCTCGGGCGCATCGAGGTCCAGCAGAGCGATTCCATCGACGATGCCTACCGAGATGGCCGCCACCTGTCCGACAAAGGGCCAACGTGCCAGGTCCCCCTGGAGTAGTGCTTGCCCCAGGGCCTGACCCGCTGCCACGTAGGCACCGGTGATCGCGGCAGTGCGGGTTCCACCATCCGCCTGCAACACGTCGCAATCGATGGTCAGGGTGTGCTCGGCAAGGGCCTTCAAGTCGAGCACCGATCGAAGGCTGCGGCCGATCAGGCGCTGAATCTCGGAGCTGCGGCCCGAGGGTTTGCCTCGGGTGACCTCCCGCCGCGACCGCGACGGGGTTGCGGCCGGCAGCATGGCGTATTCGGCCGTTGCCCAGCCCTTGTCCGTTCCCGACAAGAAGGGTGGCACCTTGTTCTCGAGGGTGGCGGCGACGAGGACCCGAGTGTCGCCCATTTCGATCACGGCCGAGCCGTCGGCGAACTTCATCGGGCCAAGCTCGATGCGCACGGGCCGCATGCCGTCGACACCACGCTCCCCGGAGCGCCGAATGCTGATAGCGGTTTCAGTCATGTGGTTATTGTACGTCCAGTGTCAGATGCCATGAGACAGTGCGGGCGGGGGCAAGCCCCGCCCCTACATCGATCTCGCCCTCACGACCCCAAGACCCTACGCCCCTACACCCCTACGCCCCTACACCCCTACGCCCAAATCAGAGAACCACGCCCTTCACGTTCACTTCCAACACCGGCTGCTTGCTGCTGGTGGTGTTGATGGTGACGAGGCCCCTGAACCTACCCTTCTTCATGCCGGGCTCGAGGGTCAGCAACACCTTGTAGAGCCTGCCTTCCTCGAGTGGCTCGATCTCCGCCTGGATGCCCTCGATGTCGGTCGAAACCTCGGCGAGCTCGACGGCCGACTTGCTCATGTTGCGAATCTCGAGGCTGGCGGTCTGGGGCTCGGAGACTTCCCGCCTACCGAAGTCGGCCACCCGCGGAGTCACGGAAAGGACCGGCCGCACGAAGCCGGAGACGGGAATTCGAATCGTCTGGCGCTCCGGGTGGTCGGTGGTCACGTCGATGTAATCAGCCATCGGTCCGACAGGGGCGTCGGTGTCGAGCTCAACGGTGACCCGCCACTGGCTTCCCGAAACCCCGCCCTCGCGCTCATCGACCGTCGCCTCGGCGTAGGAGACCTTGACGTGGGGGTAGGGTGACTTGGCATCCAGAATCTTCAGATCGGGCTTCTCTTTCGACCACACTCGTTGAACACTCTTGGCATTGGGCTCGCCGTGGACCGCTATGAACCGTGCATACCCGGGCTCGATCTCGACATGGGTCTTGATGATGGCCTTGATCACCAGGTTGATCTGGGGGTTGATGGGGTCGTTGGTAAAGACCTTGACGGACTTGGCAATCGCCCCTTTGAAGTTCGAGGTATCGACCACCGCAGTGATTTTCCCCGTCCCACCTGGTGGAATGGTCTTGTCGTACTCGGCAACGGTGCAGCCACAACTCGGCTTGACCTGGGTGATCTGGAGCGTCTGGTCGCCCTCGTTCTGAATGGTGAACTCGTAGGAGGCTCGCTCGCCCTTGTTGACGGCCCCGACATCGATCACCGTCTCTGGAAATACGGCACCGGGCTGCGCCACCGCCCTGTCCGGCGCTAGCGCTGTCATCCAAAGCAGCGCGAGAAGAATGGGAATCAAAGTTTTCTCGAGTGATGAAAATCGCATGTTCCGATACCTCGTAGATCCTGGGTGTGAGCCTCGGGGTGGAAGCAACTGGGGGCCCATGCTACACCCGCCCCCGGCCGCGGCCAAGGCAGGACTCCACATCCGCTGCCACGGTCGCCCAGCGGGCCAAATTCCGATGCTATACTGCGCCATCCTCTTGATCGAACGCTCGTGACCGAACAACCTCTCGACATCCACTTCATCGCCATCGGGGGAACGGGGATGGCGCCCCTCGCCTGTCTTCTCCAGGAGATGGGTCATCAGGTGCGGGGATCTGACAACCCCCTCTATCCTCCCATGAGCACGCTGCTGAACGCGGCGGGTATCGAGCCCATGGTGGGCTTCGACATCGCTCACCTCGACCCGATTCCCGACCTGGTCGTGGTGGGAAACGCCGTGCCGCGGCACAATCCACAAGCACTCGAGACGGAGCGCCTGGGAATCGAACGCATTTCCATGCCCCAGGCACTGAGCCGCTTCTTCCTCATGCCGCGCCTGCCCCTGGTCGTCGCCGGCACCCACGGCAAGACAACGACCACTTCGATGGCCTCTTGGATCTACACAGCCTGCGGCGAAGACCCCGGGTTCCTGGTTGGCGGAGTGCCGCGCAATCTCGGTCGGAGCTTCCATCAGGGAACCGGCCAACGATTCATCATCGAGGGCGATGAGTACAACGCCGCCTACTTCGACCGTGGTGCAAAGTTCCTCCACTACCGGCCAGAAACCGCCATCCTCACCAGCGTCGAGTATGACCACGCCGACCTCTACCCGGATCCTGAATCGCTTCTCGCCGCCTACGAAGCGTACGTTGCACTACCACCGGAGGACGGTCTCGTCGTGGCCTGTGGCGATTCGCCCGAGGTTCGAAAGGTGGCAGCGAAGGCCCGTTGTCCAGTTGTCTTCTATGGCCTCGAAGACCACAACGATCTTCGCCCTGCCGGACCGGTGACCTCGGGCCCGGAGGGTAGCCGCTTTGCCGTGCAGGACCCAGAGTTCGGCGAGATCGAGTTCCACCTACCGATGAGCGGCCTCCACAACGTCTGCAATCTCCTGGCGGTTTGGGCGGTCGCACGGCGGGACGGGCTGGACCCACACGCGGTGGCAGACGCCTTCGCCCGCTTTCAGGGCATCAAACGGAGACTGGATGAGGTCGGCTCACACGCCGGAATCACCGTAATCGACGACTTCGCCCACCACCCGACCGCAGTCGGCAAGACCATCGCGGCCCTGCGTGCTCAATTCCCTGAGCGTCGCATCGTGGTTGCGTTCGAGCCCCGCTCCCTGACGGCCGGGCGCAGCTTCTTCTTTGAGGCCTATCTGGACGCCTTCCGCGACGCCGATCGCATTTTTCTGGCACCGATCTTCCACGCCCAGCGCCTGAGCTCCGAAGAGCGCCTCGATATCGAGGCGCTGGCGGCAACGCTCTCGGACCGGGGCGTTGAGACCACCTGCACGACCAGCAATCAAGAGCTTCTGGCCAAGGTCCTCGGGGAAGCCCGTCCAGGTGACGTGCTGGTCACCATGTCATCGGGCAAGTTCGACGACCTTCCACCACGGCTGCTCGCCGGTCTGAAAGGCACTTGAAGCACCGAATCGGCACTGCGAAATCTGCCACAGCCATGATTGGATGCGCATCTGGCCATCTGCTAACATTCGCACATTCAATCACTTGTAACACTCCTCCTTTCAGATCTCGAATATGAGCTACGCCGGAAACGCCAAGCTCTCGCAAGAAATCCAGAACCGCATCCTCAATACCTTCCAGCAGACCATCGCCCTGGTCGAAGAGGGCAATGTGCAGGAAGCGATGCTGGGATGCGATTTCATCTTGCGTCTCGATCCGCTCTTCGAACCGGCCCGTAAGCTCCAGGGCCGTCTCAAGGAGAGCGGGACAGATGTGGCTATCGAGGATCTCGTCGCCCTTGCGGCCTCGCCACTCGATGCGGACCTGCCGCCACTCGGAGGAGAGGTCGAAGAGAGCTCCGAGCCCGCTGCGTCTGAGGTCGAAGACGACATTCGAGATTTCACGCTACCGGACCTGGACGACGAGGTCGTCTCTGAGCCCGCCATCGATCTGGCCTCGACCTTCGCTGAGCTCTTCTCCCAGCGCCAGTTCGGCCAGATTCTCGAACTGGTCGCGCAGAACCAAGAGGCCGTGGAGGCGGATTCCGACCTGAGGGATGTGGCCGCGTCGGCGCAGGCGCGCCTCGAAGCCGAGCCCTATGTGCGCAGCTTTCTCGAATCGAGTCGCCAGGCCCACACGGGAGGTGATCTCGACAAGGCCCAATCCCTCCTTGGCAAGGCCCGCGAGCTGGATTCGACGCACCCGGAAATCCTGGCTCTGGAGTCCGAGCTGATGCCGACAGAGGTGGTGCCGCCGGTCATCGCGGAGCCGGCATCCGACGTTCTTGTGACCGACGAAACGGCGGACTGGCTCGACGAGTCGAGTGACGAGCCTGCGGCCGCCCCAGAGAGTTTCGTACCAGCCCCAATCGTCGCCGAACCCGAACCGACGCCTGGACCGTTGGACTCCGAGCCCTCCGCCAGCCTCGATTCCGACAGCGAGAAGAGAATCGACGACCTCCTCAAGGAAGGCCAGGTCGCGTTTGAGAAGGGCGAGTACCAATCGGCTATCGATGCCTGGTCGAGGATCTTCCTGATCGATATCGACCATGCCGAGGCCAGCCGACGGATCGAGCTGGCCCGAAAGCTCAAAGCCGAGGTCGAACGCCAGATCGAGGAGGCCTTTCACGAAGGAATCTCGCACTTCGAGGCGGGCGAAGCCGACGCCGCGCGCGAGGCATTCAACAAAGTCCTCGAGATGCAGGCGGGCCATCTCGGTGCGACCGAGTACCTCGAGAAGATCGACGGAGGCGAGACCGACGCGGCGGCAGAGCCGGGTGCCACTCCGATTCCGGCCCTGGAGGACCTGCCGGTCGCCGATGGCCTGGGTGGCGAGGATCCCCTGGTCGCCGAAGAGCCAATCGACCTGGCGCCGCTGCCTGACGCCGACATGGCTCCCAGACCGAGCTCTGATGCCTCGGCCCGACGGTCCAGGGCGGCGGGCGGTAAGCGCAAGTTCCTGATGATCGGAGCCTTCGTGCTGCTGGCGGTTCTGGCAATCGGGTGGTACCTGTACTCGCGACGCGATCAGGTCTTCCCAAATTCGGAAACCGAGCAGACGGCTGTCCCTGTCGAGAGAACCGATCCCTTGACGAAGGCCACGCAGCTGCATGAAGCGGGCAATACAGCCCTGGCCGTAGCACAGCTCCGCCGCCTGGCACCCGATCACCCCCAGTATGCCCAGGCACAGACTCTGATCGCGCAGTGGGAGGAGCGAGCTGTCGAAGCCGCAGAAGGCGAGGCGGTCGAGCCCACAGACGATGAGCTCGTCTACCAAGGCGAGCTCCTGGCGGCAGTCCGCGAAGCGCTTGGAAACAACGAGAACATCGTGGCGTCCGCTCTGCTGGATTCGGCGGAGGCAATCGCTCCGCTAGAGCCTGACGACCTGGCCTTGAGAGACGAGATCACCGCCCAGCTCGAAGTCGTCGAGGAGCCGTTGAAGCTCTTCCGGCAAGGAGACTGGGAGTACGCGCTACCCAACCTCTGGCGCCTGCGCGAAGAGCACCCTGGCAACAAGGACATCACCCGCCTGATGGTCGATTGCTATTTCAATCTCGGTCTTCGTGATTTGCAGCGCGGCGATCCCGTGACCGCATTCGAGAAGTTCGAAGAAGCGCTTGGCCTGGCGCCCGACGATGTCGAGTTGCAGCGCCTCGCCGCCTTCGCCTCCGCCTACAAGCAGCGACCCTCGGACCTGCTCTACAGGGTCTTCGTGAAGTACCATCCCTTCCGTTGAGATGAGCTCCAGCCCGAGCACACCGGACGATCCCGGCCTCTTCGACGACCTGCCCTTGCACACTGAGGAACCGCCCAAGAGGGTGGTGACTCCTTCTGAGCCCGCGAGAGTCGAGACTCCTCCCGCCAAGCCGTCCGAAGAGAAGGTCGCCAGCGCAGTCAGGCCATCCGAGGAGCTGCGAATGCTGTTCCAGGAGGAGCCAGAGGGGGAGGCTTCCCCACTAGAGCCGAGACTCGAGCCAGAGAAGGTCGAGGGCCCGCCCGAGAAAGAGAACGAGCCAGAGATCGACGATGTGGACCTCCCCCGAGCGCGCCTGGTCGCTGGCCTCGCCGACCTCGGGGTCGTACTCGCTGTCGCCGTCTCGGCTGTCGTCTGTGTCGCCCTGATGGGTGTCGCTCTGACTCCCCTACCCTGGGCGCCGATGGCGCTCTTCTTGACGACTTTCTCTTTCCTCTACTGTGTCTTCCCGCTGGCTTTTTGGGGCCGAACGCCGGGAATGGCCTGGCAGGGCCTTCGGGCCAAGAGCCTCGGCGGTCGCTCTTTGAGCTTCGGACAGACGGCCTGGCGCTGGCTGGCAGGACTGCTCACAGTCGTCACCTTCGGCCTGCCCCTCGTCCTGACTCTCAAGGGCACCTATCTGAGCGACCTGCTCAGCAAGTCACGAGTCGAGTACTCCAAACGCTAACTTCGTTCGCGTCCGTCGGGGGGTGAGGCGTCCGGCGTTCCTTCGGCCGGTCTTTGAGGCAGTGAGGTTTGAGGCACCCAGCTCTCCGCTGGGCGTTCTTTGGGGGCTTGGGGCTTGAACAGACAACGATCTTCTCGTAAAGGTCCGTCCGGGTGGTTCACAGGGGGACGGCGTCGGCATTGTAGGGGAGCCCCTTGCGGGCTCCCGCGGGAGGGGGCAAGCCCCTCCCCTACATCCAGGCGGGCCGCCACCTTGTCTCGCCATCGCGCCCCATCTGTATCGCTCTTTGATGGCCCTTGCGCTGCGCTCGACTCGGCACCCACTGTCGAACCACCCGAACGAACCTCTGGCACCGGTGAGGGTAGTAGGGGCTTAGGGGCTTAAGGGCGTAGCGGGTGAGGCCGCAGACGAGGGAGATCCCTGGTTCGATCGGCCGCCTCAACCCTCAAGGCCTTTCTCGGCGCCAGATCGACAGAGCGATCCAGAGGTTGCCGAGGAAGGTCGCGGCTGCGAAGCAAAGCAGCCCCTGCCCGTGAGGTAGCAGCGCCAGGAGGCCACCGACCTGATAGAGGCGGCCGGCAGTGCGCATCGCGTGGCTGGCGAGACCACCCAGCGTGAAGAGCGAGTGACCCAGCAGTAACAGCCACAGGCCTGGCAGCGTCCACGCTAGTCCCTGCCAGAGAGCTACGATCGACAGGAGTAGAGCCACCAGTGAGAGATTGCCCTGAGCACGCAGCACCCAGGTAGCCAGCGTCGTGGTACCGCCCTCCCGCCTGCCTTTCATGATTTGAAAGGCCTCGAACGCTCCTCCCAAGATGACGCAGGCTGACCAAAAGAAGAGAACTCCGAGCCAATTCCAGGTCTCGAGAACCACCGGCGTCAGCAGTGCGGCAGCGGGCAGAATGAGGGACCAGACCAACCACGACCAGGGCCTGGCCAGGTAGGGCCCCGCGGCGGTCTCGAAGTGTTGCCGAACGATGTCCAGGCTCGGGTCTTGCCCCGGCGTACCTGGTGCTGGACGAATCGGGTCGTACTCGGAGGACATGACCGGGCCTACCTCCGCGGTAGCCCTGCCCTCAGTCCGCCAGGCGTAGCTGAGTCCGGGCTCTCTGGATGGCCTTCTGACGGGCTTCGAAGGAAGCGTCGTCTGTGACGGTCAGGGAGCGAGCAGTATCCAGGTCCGAGCTGGCAGCCTGTCGATCCAGTTCTTCAGGCGCCCGCGCGTCTTCGGTGAGGATGGTCAGCTGACCGTCGAGCATCTCGGCAAAGCCGCCGTCCACGAAGAGAACGTGCTTCCCTTCTGCGGCCTCGATCCTGAGTCGACCGATTCCGAGCTTGCAGAGTAGCGGAGCGCGACCGGTGAGAATACCGACCTCGCCGTCCCACGCCGGCAAGGCGACGAACTTCGCCTCACATTCCAGCACCGCCCTCTCGGGGGTAACGACACTGCAGTGGAAGGTTTCGGAGGATGCCATTAAATTTCGAGCTCCAGGGTCCTGCTACTCGGCGTCGATCTCTTCGGCCCGTTTAGCAGCATCTTCGATCGTACCGACGTACATGAAGGCCTGGTCGGGCAGGTGGTCCCACTTGCCATCGCAGAGCTCCTCGAACGAGCGCACGGTGTCCTCCCGAGAAACGAAGGTGCCGGGAAAGCCGGTGAACTGCTCGGCGACATAGAAGGCCTGGGAGAGGAAGCGCTCGATCTTGCGAGCGCGACGGACGATGACCTTGTCCTCTTCCGCCAGCTCATCGACGCCGAGAATGGAGATGATGTCCTGCAGGTCCTTGTAGCGCTGCAGGATCTGCTGCACTCGTCGTGCCACCTTGTAGTGGTTCTCACCCAGCTCTTCGGGCGAAACGATACGGCTGCTCGACGCCAGGGGATCGACCGCCGGGTAGATGCCCTTCTCGGAAATGGAGCGCTCCAGGTTCACCGTCGAGTCCAGATGAGCAAACGCTGTTGCGGGGGCTGGATCGGTGTAGTCGTCGGCGGGCACGTAGATGGCTTGAATGCTGGTGACGGCGCCCTTCTTGGTCGAGGTGATGCGCTCCTGCAGCTCGCCCATCTCGGTACCGAGCGTCGGCTGGTAGCCGACCGCCGAAGGCATTCGGCCGAGCAGTGCCGAGACCTCCGAGCCGGCCTGGGAAAAGCGAAAGATATTGTCGATGAAAAGCAGCGTGTCGGCTCCGGTCTGGTCCCGGAAGTACTCGGCCATTGTGAGTGCCGACAAGGCAACCCGAAGACGGGCACCTGGCGGCTCGTTCATCTGGCCGAACACCATCACGGTCTGGTCGATAACGCTCTTGCCGGTGTCACCGATCTTGGCCTCCTGCATCTCGAGCCAGAGATCGTTGCCTTCTCGCGTGCGCTCGCCCACGCCGGCAAAGCAAGAGTAACCGCTGTGGAAGCGCGCCAGCCGGGCAATGAGCTCTTGGATGATGACCGTCTTGCCGACACCGGCGCCACCAAACAGTCCGGCCTTGCCGCCTCTGACCAGCGGGCAGAGCAGGTCGATGACCTTGATGCCCGTTTCGAACATCTCGGTCTTCGACGAAAGATCTTCCATCTTGGGCGGCTCACGGTGAATCGGCATGCGGGCCTCGACCTCGATCGGACCCCGGTCGTCGATGGTCTCGCCGACGAGATTGAAGACCCGACCCAGCGTGTTCTCGCCCACCGGCACCGTGATAGGAGATCCGGTGTCGAGGATTGGCGTACCTCTCTGTACGCCGTCGGTGGAGTCCAACGCCACGGCGCGAATCTGACCGCCACCGAGTAGCTGTGCGACCTCGCACCAGAGGACCTCTTTGGAGGTCTCGCCGAGGACGGTGCGCTCGACGTCCAGCTTGAGCGCGTTGTAAATCTCGGGGAGGTTCTCCTCCGGAAACTGGGCATCGATCGTCGAACCGATGACCTGTGTGACCTTTCCGTAGTTGCCGTTTTCCATCTTGCTCTTCTCCAAAGAAAGCCTGAAACGGGGCCTTTGATCAGCGCAGCGCATTGGCGCCGCCGACGATGTCCAGCAGCTCCATGGTGATGGCCGTCTGTCGCGCCCGGTTGTACTGCTGTGTAAGTCGCTTGATGATGTCTTCCGCTGCCTCGGTGGCCGCTGTCATGGCCACCATCCGTGCCACCTGCTCGCTGACCACGGCGTCGCTGAAAGCCTGGAACAGCGCGATGCGCACGGTGGCAGGCAGCAGCTCGTTCAGGAGCTCCGCCGGGTCCGGCGAGAACTCGTACTGCACCTCGGCCTCGACCGCAGCTTCCTCTCCATCCTCTGGCTCCAACCCAGACAATGGCAACAGCCTCTCGACGACGGGAATCTGCTTCCCGGTCGTGACGAACTTCATGTAGGCAACGTCTACCGAGCGAATCTCGCCCCGGATGAAACGGTCCATCATCTCGTTGGCCAGGGGCTCGACCTGGTCGAAACGGGGAATCTCTCCAATGTCGGTGATCTCCCGGTCCATCGGCCAACCAGCGAACTTCAGGTAGTTGACGCCCTTCCTGCCCACCATGTGCAGCTCGAGCTGCTCGCCCTTCTCCTGGATGCCTCGCAGGTGTTCTCCGGCGGCTCGTAGCACGTTGCCGTTGTAGCCACCGCACAGACCTCTACTACTGGTAATCACCATGAGCAGGGACGCGCCACCCTCTTCCGGCTCCCGCATCAGCGGGTGATCGAGGCCCTTCGCCGCCCCGGCGAGATCCTCGACGAGCTTTGTCAGCTTCTCCGTGTAGGGCTTGCTGGCAACAGTCCGTTTGAAAGCCGCCTGGAATCGCGCATTGGCGATCATCTGCATGGTCCGCGTGATCTTGTGAATATTGCGGACCGCGTTGCGGCGCTTTACGAGCTCTCGACGATTAGCCATGGATCACTCGACTCAACCCATTTTCGATTTCGTAGCAATGGCGGCCTGCTCGATCGCCTCGGCGACACTGTCCGACATCACGCCTGTGTCGATGAGCTCTTGCAGAATCTCCGGCTTCTGATCTCGGATGTACTGCAACAACCCGGTCTCGAACTCCCCAACCCGGCTCACCGGCAAGTCATCCATGAATCCCTTGGCACCGGCATAAACGCTGACGATCTGCTCTTCCACCGGGAAGGGGTCGTACTGCGGCTGCTTGAGCAGTTCCACCATGCGATAGCCACGATCGAGCTGCCGTTGCGTCGATGCGTCCAAGTCCGATCCCAACTGGGAGAATGCTTCCAACTCGCGAAATGCCGCCAGATCCAGCCGCAGTGAGCCCGCGATCTTCTTCATTGCCTTGACCTGAGCGTTACCACCGACTCGCGACACGCTGATGCCCACATTCACCGCCGGCCGAACACCGGCGAAGAACAGGTCGGGCTCGAGATAGATCTGACCATCGGTGATGGAGATCACGTTGGTGGGAATGTAGGCCGAGACTTCGCCCTCGAGGGTCTCGATGATGGGCAGCGCGGTCATCGACCCGCCACTGTTACGGAACTTGTGGACACGGTACCTGTCCTTGTCGGGCAGGCTCTCTAGCCAGGCCTCGGCGCGCTCTCTTCCCTCGGGACGGAAGTAGAGACCCTGCGGGTTGTCTGGCCGAAACTCTTCAGGCAACTCCTCGCCTGCCGGCGGCTTGACTGCCAACGAGCGGTCGATGGAATCGTCCGGTGTGTCGGCTGGAACGACGGCAAACTCGTCGCGCAGCTTCACCGCCCGCTCGAGCAGTCGCGAGTGCAGGTAGAAGACGTCACCAGGATAGGCCTCACGCCCCGGTGGGCGACGCAACAGTAGAGACAGCTGCCGGTAGGCCTGCGCCTGCTTTGAAAGATCGTCGTAAACCACCAGGGTCGCACGTCCCTCGTTGTACATGAAGTACTCGGCCATTGCCGCTCCGGCATAGGGAGCGATGTACTGCAGGGGGGCCGGATCCGCAGCGGAAGCCGAGACCACGATGGTGTAGTCCATGGCACCTGCCTCCGCCAACTTCTCGACCACGCCGACGACCGTCGATTCCTTCTGCCCAACCGCGACGTAGACGCAAACCACGTTGCCACCCTTCTGATTGATGATGGTGTCGATGGCAACGGCGGTCTTGCCTGTGCGGCGGTCACCGATGATGAGCTCTCGCTGACCACGGCCGATGGGGATCATGCTGTCGATGGCCTTGAGACCGGTCTGCAGCGGCTCGTTCACCGGTTGGCGAGCTGCGATCCCTGGAGCCTTGTACTCCAGGGGGCGGCGATGCTCGGTCTCGATGGCGCCCTTGCCATCGAGCGGCCGGCCGAGTGGATCGACCACCCGCCCGATCAATGGCTCGCCACAGGGCACGCTCAGTAACTGCCCAGTGCGTCGAACCTCGCTACCCTCTTTGATATCCAGATACTCACCGAAGATTGGCACACCGACCGAGCTCTGTTCCAAATTGAAGACCTGGCCGAACTGTCCGTTGGAGAACTCCACCTGTTCGCCGGCCATGGCGTTACTCAAGCCATAGACCCGCGCGATACCGTCGCCGACTTCCAACACCCGGCCCACTTCGGAGAGATCGACCTCGTGTCGAAAGTTTTGGATCTCTTCGGTGATTACAGACGAGATTTCGTCTACTTTGAACTTCATCGCGTTACCCCTGATTCAATTGACACAGCTCCGGCTCCCGCTACTCACTCGACGATTCCACAATATAGGCTTCGTCGTTCTGGCTCTCCCGTGATGCTCTGTCCAGGAACCGGGTCTCGAGTTGTCGCAACTCTTTGGCGACGCTGGAATCGACCTTCTGGTCACCGACCAGGAGCACCATGCCCCCGATGAGCGACTGGTCTACGGTCTCCACCAGAGAGGCCTCGCGACCGGAGAACCGGGACGTCGCCTCCATCAACTGCTGGCGCAGGTTCTCGGTCAGGGCAACAGCCGTTCGAACGCTCACCGTCACACGTCCGGTGCGCTCCTCGAGCTCCTGCCGGTAGGCCTCGGCCAACGCCCGAACCAGCCCCGAGCGACCTTTCCTGTTCATGACCTGCAGGGTATCCAGCAGGATCTCGCTCATATGCCCCTGCAACAGACGGTCGAGCATCCGCTGTCGTTCACTCACCTCCACCAGGGGAGAGCTCAGGAACCTCTCCAGAGCCGGCTCGCGATCGAGCTGCTTCACCAACTCCTCGAGCTCGTCCTCGAGGCTCTGGGCGGCACCCTGCTCATCGGCCAGCTTGAACGCTGACCGCGCATAGATGCGAGCCAGGGCGATCTCCTGCTCGTTCGGCTTCAGTTGGTCGCTCACGGCAACGTCAGTTCCCATCCTGTCGGTTCAACTCTTCGATGGACTCCTGGATGAGGCGCTCGTGGTCCTTGGGGGACATCTCCCGTTTGAGCACCTTCCCAGCGATGTCGGTCGCCAGCTCGGCGCTGGTCGCGTAGAGATCCTTGATGGCCGATTGCCTGGCCAGGTCGATCTCCCGTTTGGCACGGTCCAGCATCTTGTCGGCCTCGGTTCGCGCCGTCTCTTCGATACGCCCCTTCGCCTTGTCTGCATCCTGGCGTCCCTGCTCGACGATCTGCGTTGCCTCGGCCGTGGCCTTTTGCAATCTCGCCTCGTACTCCTGGAGCCGAGCCTCCGCGGCCTCGCGATCGTCCTTCGCTTCCTGCAGCGAGCTGCGGATGAACTGCTCCCTCTGTTGCAGGGCACTCAGAAGCGGACCCCAGGCGAACTTGCCGAGGACGACAATCACCAGGATGAAGATCACCAAGGTCCAGATGGCGTTGCCGAGATCACCGGCGAAGAGGTTCACCTCTCCCCCGCTTTCGGACGCCCGCGCGAGCCCTGAGAACATCAGGCCCGCGACAGCGCTACTCAGCCAGACTCGTCGCATCATGGTCGTATCACCTCACATACCGGCTGGCTCTCGCCCGAGAAGACCTCGCTCGACCCGACCCCGGGCCCAAGCCGATTGCCTCGAGCTTGCCACCAGCCATTCGGCTGCTCTGCCACTCGAACTAGAAGACAGCGAGTAGCGTCACCACGACCGCGAACAGGGTCGCACCTTCGATCAGTGCCGCGGTGATGATCATGGCAGTGTTGATCTGGCCGGCGGCTTCCGGCTGGCGGGCCATCGACTCTACGGCGCTGGCACCGATTCTTGAGATACCCGCGGCGCCACCCATGATGACCAGGCCGGCACCGATGGCGCCACCCAGCTTGCGGGCACCGTCCGTCGTCAAGAACGTCGCACCTGCTTCACCGCCATCTGCGGCCCAGGCTGCCGGAGTGAACATCAGAACGAGCCCGGCAATCATCAGACCCAGCGCAATTTTCGAGAACCTTTTACTCATTGGAAACGTTCCCCTCGTTACTTTGACGACCGTGCGGGGACGGTCGCCGGTTCGCTATCGCCAGCGCCGACAGGCGCTTGTGCCCGGAACCCCCGCTTGTCCATCGGGCCTGGCGAAGTGTGTCATTGCTCCTATCAATTCTGCGGACGCCCAACGAATCTAGACGTGCGCCTCTTCATGATGCTCCTCGTCGTGGTGGAAGACGATGGACATGCCGATAAACAACGTCGTCAAGAAGGTAAAGATGAACGCCTGCAAAAAGGCGACGAAGATCTCGAGCATGCTGATGGCGACACTTCCCAGCACGACCGGTACGGCGACCGCAAACCCAACAGCGGCCCCTGCAGCGGCGCCAGCACTCAGGATGAAACCCAACAAGACTGCCAACAGGGTGTGACCAGCCACCATGTTGGCGAAAAGCCGCACCGCCAGGGCAAAGGTCTTGGCGAGCATCCCCAGCAACTCGACCGGCACCAGGATCGGTGCCAACCAGAGCGGACCCGGGCAGAGGTGGGCCAGATAGTCCTTGCCTCCGATCCGCAGGCCATTGAAGACCATCATGATCAGCGTGGTGATGGCCAGCGTGCCCGTGACCCAGATATTCGAGGTCGCAGTGCCACCGATCGGCCAGCGGCCGACCAACGAGGTGACTGCCGGAATGGGCATCAGCCCCAGAAGATTCATGGTCAGGATGAAGAAGAAGACGCTCCAGATGTACTTGATGAAGCGATCGGTGTAGGGCCCGAGGGCCGGCTCGGCCACTTCCTGACGCAGATACTGGCAGATGGTCTCGATCACATTGGCGAAGCCGGTCGGAACCATGCTCTCCAGCGATGAGTCATCCCGGCGCCGCAACAGGAGCGGCAAAAACACCATGAGCAACAGGCCCGCCCCGAGAATCATGGCGATCTGATCGCTCATCACCGTGATCTCTCCTTGCGGAGTCAACGGTCCCAGATCGGCTGGCACCGTCTTGATGGGGTGCTGAACGACGTGACTTAGTGGATTCGAACCGGTTGACATGATCGATTCTGCCTCACCTATTTCTCTCGGGTAGTGGCCAAGACGAACAGCACATCCACCACCAGAAGACTTACGTAACTGATTCCTACCCAGAGCAAGAACGCCTGCGGAGCCACCAGACCCGTCAACACCGCGACCAGGGCTCCCATGAGTGTCAGTCCCATCCTGATCGCCAGCGACAACAGGGCGGCAATGCCCTGGTCTCGCGGTGCCCGGCCTCCGAACGCGACCTGCGGCAGGCCACCGACGATGGAAGCCAGCAGGCTCAAGCCACAACCCCAGAGCATTCCGGAGACCGCTTCGGACCCGCCCAGGTTGCGCGTCGGCAGCCACCCGATGGCCAGCAACCCCGCCACCACTACCACCAGCAGCAGCACGAACTGCGCGTAGGACCGACTCGCTGTCGACCGTCCGGCCTCAGGCATCCGATTGGCTGTCCGATTTCCGCTCTCGCGCTGTCGAGTCACGCTGCGAGGCCAGGGTGACGCGAATGAGATTGTACATTCCACCCAACAGCCCCAACAGGGACCCGATCAATAGCCCGAGCTCTGGGTTACCGTAGTACTTGCCAACCCAGTAGCCCACCAGGGCGAAGCCGGCGACTGCACCTGCCAGCTCGAACCCGAGTCCGGCCAACCGTGTCGACGCTCGCCGTTTGCTCATGGGCTCCGGAACTCTTGAAGGACCGACTGCTCTGTCAAGGAATCAGCAGCTCGAAACGGTCCGCAATCCACCCCTCTCCCCGGCGCGAGCTGGCTCCACTCGGAGCCGGCGTAGTGTAGCAATCCCCACTCTCCCTTTTCAACAGATTCCGGGCTCTTCCAGGTCAGTACTCATAGCGGATTCGGGTGCCCGCAGACAGGTCCTCGAGAACCACCCGCAGCTGGCGACCGGCTTTGCTGAAGAGCAGAGTTTCCTCGCCCGGGCCCGAGCCACTCCACCCGGCACTGGCCAGCTGTGCTTCGAGCGACGCGCGAACTCCCTGAATGGGCGCCGGAGTGTCGAGCTCGACATAGCGCTCGACACCTGGACTGCCGAAATCCACCAGACTCGAAGGCGAGAAGACCGGTATGTCGGAAGGGAAATCCGAGGGCAAGATACCGGCCATCTCCTGCGTTGGCCGAGGAGCAGCAAAACCGTCGTTCTCGGTAGTCAAGCCCGCTTCGGGCCCCTCATCCACGTCGACCGTTTCCAGCGGTTTCGACTCGCCGCTGTCAGACGACCTACCCTTGCCGCAGGCTCCCACGGCCAGCAGACTCAACAGCATGATTCCAACCAGCCTCATCGGTACTCTCCTCCATCCAAACCGTGTGCTAATCTGATTCGCCGTGCCTTCCCCAGCTGTCAGAGCCGTGATCTCGAGCGCCCTGCTCTCCGCCTGGCTCATCCTGCTCTTCACCGGCTGGAGCTTCGGAGGCGCGGTGTACCTGCTACTCGCTGCTGCTCTCGCCCTGTTTCCGTGGCGCCGGCTGAGAGGCTAGTCCCTCCTATATATCTCACGCAATCGTTGCATCGTTCCGCGCGCCGAGTAGACCAGCGCCGCGACTGCCAGGCCGATGATGGCGGCATGCTGCCAAAAGAAGCCTCTCCACACAACCAGCCCGAGCATCACGACGATGCCAGCCACCAGTGGGATCGCGAAGTGCCGAATCATGGTTGCCTCCAAGCCTCGATCCGGTTCTCGAGGACACCCACCCCACTGACTTCGACCGCCAGACGGTCACCGGGAGCGAGCGGCCCAACTCCTTCGGGCGTCCCGGTGAGAATGACGTCGCCAGCTTCCAGGGTCATCATTTGCGAAGCGTAGACCAGCAGCTCCACGACGCCCCAGATCATTTCGGTCGTGCTCCCCTGCTGTCGAACTTCACCGTTGACCCGGGTCTCGACGGCCAGGTCCTCCAGGTCGGGATCCAGCATCAAGGCCGGCCCGATGGGGCAGAAGGTGTCGAAGGACTTGCCCCTGGCAAAAGTGGCGTCCCGGCGCTGGAGGTCCCGAGCCGTGACGTCACAGGCGCAGGTCACCCCCAGAATCGCCGCGCGAGCCTCGTCGGCAGATGCCCTGCAGAGCCGCTGCCTCAGCACGACAGCAATTTCGCCTTCGAACTCTACCCGCTCACTCTCCGGAGGCAGGATCACTGCAGCACCCGGCCCGATCAGTGACGACGGCGCTTTCAGGAACAGGAGCGGCTCGTCGGGGACAGGATTTCCGAGCTCCTTGGCGTGTTGAACGTAGTTTCTACCGATTCCCAGGACCTTGCTCGGTACGACCGGCGCCAGCAGCCCTGTCGGATCGACCTCGAGCTTCCGGCCCACCTCCCACTCGGCCGGATCGACCTCGTAGGGATCCGAGTAGAGGACTCTGAGCGCACCCTCGTCCGTAGCCACAGCGTAGTAACCCTCGGGGCCGACTCGGTAGAGCAACATGCGTCGATTTTATCCGAGTACCTCGGCCGCCAGTTCCGCCACTTGCTGGACCAGGGCATCTGACCATCACCTTGCGGAGGTCCGTCCGGGTGGTCCGCAGGCGGACGGCGACGGCTACTCAAACTTCGACGGGCAGGCCGCCACCTCGTCTCATCATCGCGCCCCATCTCCAGTGCCCTATCAAGGACCTTGCGCTGCGCTCGACTCGGCGCCCCCTGTCGAACCACCCGAACGAACCTCTAGCACCGATGAAGGTAACAAGGGCTTAGGGGCGTAGGGGGCGAGCTAGCACTCCCATTCTTGCTGTGTCTCGAAGGTGGTAGATCGGACCATGGGTCTCCCTCGTCGGAGGGGCATGGTCGGGTGAGGCCGCAGACGAGGGAGATCCCTGGGTCGATCGGCCGTCTCAATCCCCAAGCCCCCAAAGAACGTCTGGCGGAGAGCCGGACGCCTCAGCCTCAAGCCCTCAAGGATCGGCCGGACGAAGTCCGGGCGCCTCAACCCTGGCTGCTCATCGCCGTCCGGCGATGAGCAGCCACAGAAAGAACGGGCCACCGAGCAGTGCGGTCAGCACACCGACGGGAAGCTCGGCCGGGGCCATGATGGTGCGAGCCCCCAGGTCACAGATGGCGAGGAATGCTCCTCCTCCCAAGAGGCAAGCCGGAATCAAGACCAAGTGATCCGGCCCCACCCAGCGACGCAGGATGTGGGGCACGATGAGACCGACGAAGCCGATCGGCCCCGCTACCGCGACCAGCGCGCCGACCATCGCCGAGGTAACTCCCAGCACCACGATTCTCAGCCTCTTGAGATCGACGCCTCGGCTTACCGCCAACTCTTCGCCCGTGAGCAGCAGGTTCAAGTCCCACCGCAACAACAACAGGGTCACCAGACCCAGGATCGTCCATGGGAGCAGCCAGAGCACTTCGCCATAGCCCACCACCGACAGACCCCCCATCATCCATCGCACCATTCGGAAGGTCTTGGTGAAATCGGCCAGGTACTGGACAAACAACACCAGGGCCGAGCAGGACAAGGAGATGGCAATGCCGGCGAGCAGCAGCGTGGAGGTCTCCCTCGTGTAGCCACTCATTGCCAGGCCGAGAATCGCCGCCGAGACAGCCAGTGCACCAACAAAGCTCGCGACCGCCACGGCAGGAAATCCCAGCGCCTGCCCGAATCCGTCGATCTGCAGCGCCAGGACCGCACCCAGGGCCGCGCCGCCCGCGATGCCCAAGGTGTAGGGCTCGGCAAGCGGATTGCGAAACAGGGTTTGCAGAGCAAGGCCTGAGATCGCGAGGGCGCCTCCCGCCAGCATGGCGAGCAACACCCGAGGTACCCGCAGGCTCCAGAAGATCGTGCCGACGGTCGGGTCTCCCGAGAGCAGGTCTCCCAAGGTCAGAATCCGGCTGCCCAGCAACGGCGCAGCCACTAGCGTCGCCAACCAGAGGACAGTCAGCGCCAGCAGCACCTGGCGCGACTTCACGACTCCCACTCCAGAAGGGTCAGAGGCCGCTCTCCTCCACGGACCACAGAGAACGGCGCGCCGAAGACCTCAGTCAGTCTGGCGGCGCGCAGCATCTCGGCCGGCGTCTCACAGGCCACCGCGGCCCCGTCTCGCAGGGCCAGGATGCGATTGGCGAGGAGCGAGGCGAAATTCAGATCGTGGGTTGCCACGACTACACTCAAACCGGCCTGCTGGTTGAGCCGGCCCAGCAGCGCAGCAATCTCTCGCTGGTGGAGGGGATCCAGGTGGGTCGTCGGCTCATCGAGGACCATGAGCTCCGCTTCCTGTGCCAAAGCGGAGGCGATGTACACCGACTGCCGCTCGCCGCCCGAGAGCTCTGCCAATGGACGCTGACGAAGCGTTTCGATCCCCGCCAGCTCGAGCGCCCTGCCCACCGCCTCATAGTCCCCCTCACGAGGTGCGATTCTCAAGGCCGACAGATACGGATATCGTCCTAGGAGCACCATCTGTTCCACCGTCAGGGGAATCCTCAGTGGATGACTCTGGGGGACGTAGGCAATCCGCTGCGCGAGCTCGCGGCGGGAAAGGTCCGAGTAGGGTATCCCTCCCCAGGCCAGTGACCCGCTCGAGGGTTCGAGCAAACCGACCAACAGACGCAACAGTGTGGTCTTCCCGGCGCCGTTGGGTCCGACGACAGCCAAACACTCGCCCGCGACGACACTCTGGTCCAGGCCCTCGAGAATCGAGTGGCCGTCGACCTTCCAGCCGAGGCCACGGGCCGTCAGTAGCGCCCTGTCTGTCACGGCTGTTCACCACAGGACAGAATGGCCTCGCGCAGCTCCTGATACAGCCTCGGGAGCCGTGGCCCGGGCACCAGGACATGGTCTCCCGCCACGACGCGTGCGCACGCTGGAGCCATCTCGGTCCGGCTCTGCAGATCTTGCCAATCCAGGGTGAGCTCTTCGTAGGAGCCCGGCGACGGCTGCAGGTCGATGACGACATCCGCCTGGCGCTGCAGGATCTCTTCGAGACCCACCTGCGGATAGTCCATCGGGGCATCGGCGAAGGCATTGACGACTCCCAGCAGTCCAAGCAGCTCATCCAGGTGGGTGCCGGGGCCGCTGACCAGGACGTCGGCCATCCTGCCGCGGTCCCGACCCACCGACAGCAAGATCTTCGGACTCCCCGGAATGGGATCGGAAGTAAGACCCTGTCGCCATCTCTCTTGGGCCGCGATTCCCTGCTCGACGACCCCACAGCGCGCCGCGATGGTGCCGATCATCGACTCCACCTCGGCCAGGGTTTCACTGCGCACGGTCAGCACCTCCACACCCAGGCGTTCGAGCTGTACCCGGAGCTTCTCCTCGCTTGGCAGGAGGATCGCCAGATCCGGCTGCAGCGCCGTGATGGTCTCCAGTCGGGCATCGAAGAGGCCGCCGAGCTTCGGCTTCTGCCCCACTTCGGGTGGCCATGAGCTGTAGTCGCCAACTCCGACGACTCGGTCTTCGAGCCCCAACTCGTACAGAGTCTCCGTTATGCCGGGTGCCAAGGCGATGATCCGCGCGGCCTGAGACGGCTCCGGGACACTCTCCTCGCGCCCACAGGCCAGAACGAAGAGCACAAGAATCGAGCTCACCACACTCAACAAGGCGTTACCTACGGAAGATCGGCTCATCATAGTCTTGTCGCTATTCCGACGACAAAAGTCCGCCCAGGCGCCGGGAAGCCGAGCGCCGGCTGATAGTCCTCGCCCAGTAGATTCTCGATTCGGGCGTAGGGAGCGAGTCGAGTCCCGGGCCGCCACCGGGCCGCCACATCGAGACGGAAGTAAGCCTCGTTGACTGTGCGTTGAAACGTGATCGGATCGACATCTTCCCTGTCTCCGACGTAGAGCCCGGTCAAGCTGGTGGACCAATTCTCGGGCGCGTAGGCCACGACCAGATTGGAGCTCTCGCTCGGGCGACGCAGCAGCACCTGCTCGGTATCCAGGTCTTCGGTCTCCAGATAGGTCCCGTTCCAGCGCACCCGCCAGCTACCTTTGAGGAAACCCGCTTCCAACTCGACACCCTGGGTTCGCGCCCGCCCGACATTGACGTTCCGGTAGGAGGCGAAGTCGAACTCGATGAGGTTGGACAGCTCGTTCTGAAAACCAGTCAGGCCCAGGACCCAACCACCGACCCTCTGCTCGATGCCCAATTCCACGCTCTCGCTGGTCTCGGGCTCGAGGTCTGGATTGCCGCTCACAGGAAAGTAGAGCTCACCGATGGAAGGGGGACTGAACGCTTGACCCCACGAAGCACGCAGGCGGGTGCTGTCGGTCGCCTCCAATTGAACGCCCATTCGGGGGCTGGTCTTCGAGCCATAGACATCGTTGTCGTCTTGCCGGACGCCCGCGTCGAAGGTCACCCTGCCCAGTCTGTAAAAGACCTCGCCGAAGAGAGCACGCGTACTCTGGCTTTCACCGTCCAGATTGGTGCCAAAGGTCGACGTGTCGCTGACCTGGGCCTTGTCCCATTCGCTGCCAATCGCGAGCCAGGAACCCCCCTCGAGGCGATACGACGCCACGGCCCGCGCTCGCAACGCCTCCGAGTCGGTATCGGAGGCCGTGAACCCGTAGGCATCCTCCGGGTCGCGGAACTGGTTGTCATAGGTCAAGCCGGAGACCTGAGCTTGCACCTGCCAGCTGCCGAGCTCGGCTCGAAACGGCACCGCCACCAATCGTTCCTGCCAAGAAATTCGTCGCTCTGGAGACGGAGCTCCGCCACTGTAGGGAATTCCCGTATCGGCATCCGCTGCTCGCACCAACAGGCCAAGGCTCATGCCGGGCTGCATCTCCCAGTTGGCCCTTGCCATCAAGGCTTCGCCATCGAAGAATTCGTTGTCTATCTGGCCGTCGCCTCGTCGCACGTGCCCTGCCACATCGAATCGCGTCGACCCAAGACTTGCCGAGGCGCTGACCTGACCTCGCAAATAGCCGTTCTCGCCCCCTTCCAGTTGGAGATCGGCCCCCTCCCGTGGAGCAGAGAGAATCTGCACCGCGCCACCCACCGCATCGCCGCCATACAGCGAGCTGAAGGGTCCGCGTACAGCTTCGACGCGTCCTACACCTTCGGTGGGCAGAAAGGCCCAATTGAACCCGCCGAAATAGGGATCGTTCAATTCGACCCCGTTCCACAGCACGAGCGTCTGATCGGAGTTGGTGCCGCGGGTGAACAGCGACGTCACTTGACCCGGCGAGCCAGATTGGACGATGGTCATCCCCGGCAGACTGGCTAGCAGATCGGCTACCTCGGTCGACTGCCTGGCCTCGATCTCGGCTGCTTCGATGACACTCACCGCCGCCGGCACGACATTCTCCTGCTCGCCGTCGAGCGTGGCGGTCACGACGATCACCTCTTCGAAGAGAGTTGGTTGTGGTTGTGGGGTTTGAGCGACTACCGGAACCACGCCCCCGAGGATCCCGGAAAGCACGAGCAACTTCCGCATCATGCATCCTCTAATGCAAGACGCCCTGCCCCTGGGGAAGGGCAGGGCGACGGAGGCTCGATGCGCCGTCGTCCCCTCACCCCGGGGGAACACCAGCCGGCACAGACTCCTCTGGACCTGGCTGAAAGCAGAACGTCGGCGTGGTGGCAGGTCTCCTGGCTTCCGGATCACCCTACTCCCGGGCCTTCCCACACGGCAGACCCTGTGCTCGATTCGTCTCGCGACGACCGGCAGCGGATCGAAAGCTCCGTGCAGTGGCTTCCCGGTTTTGTTCCCGGTTACAGTGGCGGGGGCCGCGCCGGCTTCTCACCGGCTTCCCTCTCGACCCGAGCTCGGCTGACTTGACCGATAGCTCGAGGTCACCATCACGCCTGAGTTGTCAAAGAAGCGCCTTCGCGCAATGAAAAGGCCGCAGAGGGCATTGTACCCACCTGCGGCCGAAAAGATACCTTTTGTTGCGATTTACTACTGATCAGACCCGCTCGGACCTGGTCCGCCACCCCCGCCCTCGGCGGGCGCGGGAGCTGCAGTCGGTGGCGGCGGCATGATCACGTTGGTCTGCCCACCACCCAGCGTGCCCGGAGCGAGATCCCAAGCAGGGAGACCACCCGAGATGCCAGCCTCCTCGGACGAAACGAACTGATCCACGGAGTAATCCGGCCTGGCTCTCTGCTGGTCGCGCAGATAGCTCAGCATGTCTGCTCTGGGATCCGGATCTCCGGGCAGAGGGTTGTCATTGGGGGCCCAACCCAGGGAGATCGTGGTGGTATTGATCATCGTTCCAAAGCCCTGGACATCCGACGAGTGGGTGACTTCGCGGATGTCATCCCGGTGGAGATAGATCCGGTTGCCCACGTCGGTGACGAGCAGAACCTTGGTGCCATCTCCTGGCAGGACTTTGGGTTGATAGCGAGTTTCGAACGACGCACCGTTGGTTAGATGCACGGTAAAGATGCTGGCCACCGCCGGCGTCAAGGCCAGAGCGGCAAACACGGTAAATGCGATCACGGTCTGTCGGAAAGTCTTCATAGCTACACCTCCGCCTTGGTTCTTGGCGCTGAGTTTAGCATTTATGGCCCCGAGTCTACCCTGAGGCGACGCCGAGGCCAGTGGAGTAGGTAACTGTGGACTAACATAGAGTGGCCCAGGGTACCCAGCCCGACCTGACGGATCGACTTTTGGGGGAAGCGTGATCAAAAAGCATCGATTCTTGCTGGGTATCCTGGTCCTGGCTCTCCTCCCGCGCCTGATCCATCTCGATTCCGAGCCTCTTGGACGCCATGCCTGGCGCCAGTGCGACACGGCGAGCGTGGCCCGCAACTTCCACGAGAACGGCTATCGACTCCTTTCTCCCCAGATCGATTGGGCTGTTCCAGGCTATGTGGAGATGGAGTTTCCGCTCTACCCCTGGGTCACCTCGCTGGGCTACGCAGCTCTCGGTGAGTCGGAGTGGCTCGCCCGATTGTTGGCTGTCGTCGGCTCTCTGACCGCGATCCTGTTCCTTTATCTGATCATCGCCAGCATTGTCAGTGAAGCGGCTGCCCTTTGGTCGGCGTTCTTCCTGGCCTTGCTTCCGTTGAGCCTCTATTTCGGTCGCGCCATCATGCCCGAGTCCTGGATGCTGGCGGCTACCGCAGCGGGCCTCTACTGGTTTCTACGCTGGAGTGAGGAGGACTCCTGGGCTTACTACGGGCTTTCGGTGGTCGCGGTGGCCCTGGCCTGTCTTCTCAAACTCACCAATCTCTATCTCGGATTGCCCCTGCTCTGGCTCGCCTGGCGACGATTTGGGCCGCGAGTCCTGCTGCAATGGAAAGTCTGGCTTCACGCCCTTCTCGTGGCTGTTCCCGTGGGCCTCTGGTATTGGTATGCCCACGACCTCGGCGTCACCTATGGAGCCAGCTTCAACATTTTGACCACAGCGGGTAGCGACAAGTGGGGCAATTGGTCTCTCCTGGTATCGCCGCACTTCTACAGCCGCCTGATCTTCGGCCACATCGCCGGCAGGCTCGTCACCTGGATCGGCTTTCTACTGCTCATCGTGGCGATGTTCCTGCCTCGGCCCACCCGACGGGAGAGGCTACTGGACGTCTGGTTTCTGGCCGTCGTCATCGTTCTGCTCATCGCCAACCAGGGTGCCTACGACCATGAGTACTACAGCCTGCCCCTGCTGCTACCCGCAGCCGGCTTTCTGGGCAAGCTCTATGACCGCAGGATGCAATCGAACCGCCTCCTGCTCACCCTCTCAGCATTGGCTGTCGTGGCACTCGGCCTGTATCGCTACGCCGGCTACCTGGAGGACGAAGCTGGCGTCGGCCCCGGCGGGTACCCGGCCAGACAGGATTCGATAGCTGCAGAGGTCCTGAAGAGCAACACTGCGGCATCGGAAGTCGTCGTGTCCTGCAATGCGACCAACCCCACATGGCTCTACCTGGCCCGGCGAAGCGGCTGGGGGCGTAGGTGTGCCTTCGAGACAGAGGATTCGCTCAGGCAACTCCTCGACAGCGGGGCCTCCTCGATGATGGGCCGTTGGAATGATCTCCAAGCTCCACAAGGGGCACGGGTCGGCCGCTACCTCAGAGCGATGCACCCGTTCTCTTACGACGATGGTCAGTGGTTCGTCGCGCGCCTGAGCGAGCACATCAGCCCCCAGGACTCGGAGCGCACGATCATCGACGCGGTGGACTTTGTCGCTCGAGACGCTGCTGGGTTTCCACCACCCACCGATTGGAACATCGAGGCGGGGAGATGGTATCTGAACCCCGCAGGGCTCCGGGTAAGAACCGAAAAGGGTCGCTTTCTCGTCGCCAGTACTTCACACCTTCCCCCCGAGACCGCCGGCGAAGTGGCAGTCTCCTTGCGGCTACGCCATCCGCGAGGCGGCGGCACCGGTCAAACGGTCTCGGTTCAGGCCTGGAAGCAGGATTCTGATACCCACCTTGCGGTGATCCTCAAACCCGGCAAGGGAACCCTGGCTCTGGTGCAAACAGAAGGCGGAGCGGTCCTCGATCGGGAGTCCAGACCGGTCAAGCTCGCCATCGGCAAGCGCTACCGTCTGAGGATTCAGTACAACCACTTGAGCTTTCAGGTCTTCTTGAATGGCAGATTGGTCTTGTCAGCTCCCGATCGCTTCCCTTCTCCCCCTTTCGGCAGCGTCGCCTTCCAAGGCCACAACCTCGAGATCGACCTGGAGCAAATGCGGGTTTCGGTCCAGAGCTCTTCACCCTGAAGAGCCCTGGGAGAACCGTCAGACCTCGAGTCCCGGGTCATGGGTTCCTTTCTGGATGACGCTCTTCTTGTAGAGGCCCGTCCGGGCGGCTCACAGGGGGACGGCGTCGGCTACTCAGACTTTGACGGACAGGCACCCACCCAACCCGAATCTCAGCTAGGTGAGACTGCTGTCCCCTACTTCTTGTAAACCGTCTCGCCTTCCTTGATCGTCTCCAGGACCTCCAGGTCCCACAGCGCTTCCGGGCTGACCGAGAGCGGATCGTCGCTCAGAATGACCAAATCGGCGAGCTTCCCTGCTTCGATGGAGCCTTTGCTACCCTCCTCGAAGTACTGATAGGCGGCGTAAATGGTGATCGACTTCAGCGCCTCCAGCGGCGTGACCCGCTGATCGGGTCCGAGGACCTGGCCACTGCGGGTTATGCGGTTGACCTGCGTCGCCAGGATCGCGATCGAGCTTGGCAAAGCTACAGGCGCATCGTGATGCTGAGTGAAGATCATGCCACGATCGAGAGCGGACCTGGCCGGTGATATGCGCGCTGCGCGCTCGGGCCCGAGCACCGAATCGCGGTGGTAGTCACCCCAATAGAAGGTGTGCATGCCAAACAGCGAGGGAATGATCCCCAGCTCCTGGTAGGCGTCGAGTTGATCCTCGCGAATGGTCTGCGAGTGAATCCCGACCGTGCGGCGATCGGCGGGGCCGTGCTTCTGGGTGGCGGCCCTCGCCACCCGAATCAGTTGATCGATGGCGGCGTCGCCGTTGGCGTGGTTGATCACCTGCCAACCCTGGGCGTAGGCATCGTCGAACATTGCCAGCGCCTGCTCCTCTTCCAGCATGGCGTATCCGGCGTAGTCGGCGTCACGACCAGCCGGCGGCTCGAAATAGGGTTCACTGAGCCAGGCCGTCTTGCCCTGGGGCGAGCCATCTAGATTGCCCTTGATACCGCCGATGCGAAAATGACCTTGATAGCTCCGGCTCAACCAGGGACTGCCCGCGACCGTGTCGCGGCCCAGCCAGTAGTCTGGAAAGGCGACGACGTCGATCTCCAGCTCGCCGGCTTCCGCCATCGCTGTGTAGAGATCCACGTCGCTCGGGAAGGCTCGGCCCTCGGTGGCGGTCGTGAAACCGAAGCTGGTATAGGCATCGATGCCCTCGCGAACCATGCGCCGCTGTCCGGCGCCGTCGATCTTGGGGAAGACCTTCAGGACAGGCGTCAGGGCGGTCTCTTCGAGCACTCCGTTCGGCTCGCGGCTGCCCGGACGACGCTGGATTACGCCTCCATCCGGGTCGTCGGTCTCGGCAGTGATGCCCGCCATCTCGAGAAGCTCCGAGTTGGCGACGTAGAGATGACCCGACTGATGGATGATGAATACTGGCTTCTCGCTCGAGACGGCGTCGAGGTCGTCACGATTCGGGTGTCGCTTCTCGGCCAACTGTGAGTCGTCGTAGCCGAAGCCGATAATCCAGCCCAGCTTTGCGGACAGCTCGCCCTCACCCCACTGCCCGAGCTTCTCTTGCAGCACCGCCAGGGAGTCCACGTCCGCGTCCGGAGGCGGCAACAAATTGGCCGACAGGGCCTGGAAGCCGACGTTCTTGAGGTGCCCGTGGGCATCGATGAACCCCGGGGTCATCGTCTTTCCCTCGAGATCGACGACCTGAGTATTCTCGCCGCGGGTCGCCATGACCACCTCAGCACTCCCCACTGTCAGGATCTTGCCGTCCTTTACAGCCACCGCTTCAGCGATGGACTCCTCCGCATCGACCGTGATGATCGTGCCGTTGGTGTAGATCGAGTCGGCGGCATCGGCTGCGTCCGGCCCAGACTCTGCCGGAGAACAGGCCATGACCGACAAGGTAACTACTGATATGAGCAGCGCGACGTGCTTCATGACGTTCTCCTCCCTTTCCGGTTCTCAGATCGGCCTCACACGACCCTGATCAGCACCTGGACGTTCAATTACTTCTGGAGCTTCAGACACACCTGTGACCGTATCGCACCGAGCAAGACAACGTTCTCTTCAAGCGGCCCAGGTGGCCGAGGCGTCGGAGCTCTCTTCGAGCGACGGGGCGGCGCGGTGCTTCTTGGCGGCCAGATAGGTGTAGGTCGTGGGAATGACCAACAGGGTCAAGAACGTCCCCACGAGTAGACCACCGATGACAGCTATGCCCATCGGCATGCGGCTCTCAGCTCCGGCGCCCAATGCCAGAGCGATCGGCAGCGTGCCCAGAACCGTCGAGATACTGGTCATCAAGACCGGCCGGAAACGGGCCACGGCAGCCTCGCGAATCGCCTCCTCTACATCGAGGCCAGCTTCGCGTCGCTGGTTGGCGAACTCCACGATCAGGATGCCGTTCTTGGTCACCAGGCCGATCAGCATGATCATGCCGATCTGGCTGAAGATGTTCAGCGTCTGCCCGAAGATCCACAGCGCCGCGAGCGCTCCGGCCAACGCCAGGGGCACCGTCAACATGATGATGAAGGGGTCACGAAAGCTCTCGAACTGAGCAGACAGCACCAGGTAGACCATCGCCAAGGCCAGGACGAAAACGAAGGCCAGGCTGCTGGAGCTCTCGGCAAAGTCCCGCGATTGTCCGGCCAGGTCGGTGGCAAAGCTCTCGTCCAGCAGCTCGTCGGCCAGACCCCGCATCACTTCGATGCCATCGGCCAGGGTGTAGCCGGGCTCGAGTCCCGCCGAGACCGTCGCCGAGACATAGCGATTGAAGCGAAATAGCTGGGGTGGGCTGCTCTTTTCACTCACCCGGACGACTTTGTCGAGCATGACCGGCCGACCATCCTCGCCCGGGACAAACAGATTGCGCAGATCGAGAATGGTGTTCCGATTCTCCGATGCGACCTGGCCGATGATCTCGAACTGCTTACCGTCCATGACGAAGAAACCAAGACGCTGCTCGCTCAACGAGAGTTGCAGAACCTCACCCACGTCGAGGGCCGAGACTCCCAGGTCACGGGCCCGGTCGCGATCGATCTCGACCTCGAGCTCCGGCTTGTCGAACTCCAGGTTGACATCGACCACCGAGAAGGCAGGCTCGGCAGCGGCACGCTCGAGAAAGCTCGGCAGGATGTCTTCGAGTCGTTCCAGATCGGGAGCTTGGAGAACGAATTGGACCGGCAAGCCGCGCCTTCGCCCGACAGCGATTGTCGGAGACTGGGTCACAATAGTCTTGGCCCCCTGGAGCCCCTGCAGTGCCTTCTCGAACGCACTGGCTACCTCCATCTGCGACCGCTCCCGCTCCTCGGGTGGCACCAGGCGGATCCTCATGTAGCCGTTGTTGACAGCGCTCGAAGCGCCGAATCCGGGCGAGGTCACTGTGATGATCGCCGAAGACTCTGGAACGACTTGCCGCGCCATGGCGATCTGATCGTCCATATAGGCGTCCATGTAGGAGAAGGTCGCACCTTCCTGCCCCCGACTGCTGACCCGAAGGGTGCTACGGTCTTCCAAGGGTGCCAGCTCGGCAGGCAGGATCTGAAACAAAAGCACCACCAGTCCCAGACTGATCGCCAGCACCGGCCAGGCGAGCCAACGCCGCTTCAGCAACGTCTCGAGCACCCTCCGATAGCCGTCGGTCAGAGACTCGAAGAAGGGCTCGGTGGCCTCGTAGAGCCAGGAATGCCGTTGTCGCTTCTTGAGAATACGGGTCGCGATCACCGGAGTCAGGGTCAGGGCCACAAACGACGAGATGATGACCGCGGCGGCCAGCGTCAGGCCGAACTCCCGAAACAACAATCCGGTCAGGCCACCCAGAAAGAAAATGGGCAACAGCACTGCCACCAGAGCCAGGGTGGTGGCGATGACGGCGAAGAAAATCTCTTGCGTGCCCTTGAGGCCCGCCTGGATGGGATCCATTCCCCGCTCGATCTTGGCGTAGATGTTCTCCAGCACCACAATCGCGTCATCGACCACCAGACCGATGGCCAGGACCAACCCCAGGAGAGTGAGGATGTTGATCGAGAAGCCCGCCAGATAGAGAACGAAGAATGTCCCGATCAGGGACACCGGAATCACCACCACCGGCACCAGGGTGGTTCGCCAGTCGCGCAGGAAGAAGAAGATCACCATGACCACCAGGACGAGTGCCAGTAGCAGGGTCTGCCTCACCTCCCTGACGGAGTCGCGAATGTACTTCGAGGCGTCGAAGCCGTAGTCGAGTGTGATGTCGGAGGGGAGTGTCGGCCGGATGAGCTCCACTCGGTGGCGAAAATCATCGGCAATCTTCACGAAGTTGCCCCCGGGCTGCGGGCTGGCCACCACCGCTACCATCGGGATGCCATTCTTCTTCAGGACCGTGCGCTCGTTCTGGGCCCCGATCTCGGCCTTGCCGACATCCCGCAGGCGCACAATGCGGCTGCCTTCGGACTTGAGGATCAGGTCCCCGAACTCCTCCGGGGTCCTCAAGCGACTCATGGTGCGAACCGCCAACTCGATATCCTGCCCCTCGATCCTGCCGGCCGGCAGCTCGACGTTCTCCCGGCGAACCGCATTCCGCACATCGACCGGCGACAGCCGATAGGAGGCCAGCTTGATCGGGTCGATCCAGAGTCGCATGGCGTAGCTCTTGTCGCCCCATACGTCGATCCGACTGACTCCGGGAATCGTTTGCAGCCGCTCCACGAAGATCTCGTCCGCCAGACGTGACAGCTCCAGAAGCGAACGCTGGTCGGACCGCACGGTCAGCATGACGATCGGAGGCGAGTCCGAATCCGCCTTGGCTACCGAGGGTGGATCGACGTCCGGCGGCAACTGACCCAGGGTGCGGAAGACGCGATCACGCACGTCGTTGGCGGCACGTTCGAGATCCTCGCCCAGCTCGAACTCGACCTGGATCGTGCTGCGTCCGTCACGGCTCACGGAGGTCAGGGTTCGGATGCCGTCGACGCTGTTGACCGCGGCTTCCAGAGGCTCGGTGATCTGCGACTCGACAACCTCGGCGTTGGCACCCCGGTAGTTGGTGGAGACGCTGATGACTGGTGGGTCTACCGATGGATACTCTCGGACCCCGAGGTTCGAGAGTCCGATACCGCCGAACAGAAGGATCGCCAGCGACAGGACGATGGCCAGAACAGGACGACGAATGCTGATCGACGAAAGGCTCACTCGCCCGGCTCCCCGACGCGCTCCTCGACGACCTCGACTTCGATTCCGCGGGCCAGCCTGGGAATGTTGGAGACGATGACCTGCTCGCCGGGCTCGAGCCCTCGAGTGATCTGCACCCGGGTCTCGGTGCGGATCCCGGTCTCGATGATTCTCGGCTCGGCCCGACCCTCTTCCAGCACATAGACCTTCTTACCACCGAGCTCGGGCACGATGGCGAGACTCGGGACCGACAGTGCATCCTCGACCTCGCGAACCGTCAGTTCCACTTCCGCAAAGGCACCGGGAAGCAGCTGTCTGTCGGGGTTGTCGGCTCGGGCTCGTAGCGTCAGACTGCGCGTTTGCCGATCGATCGACGGCTCCACGGCATAGACCGCGCCCTCGAAGGGCTCGTCGATTCCCTGCACCCGGAATCGGATGGTGTTGCCAGCAGTCAGCTCTCGAGCGTAGGCCTCCGGTATCGAAAACTCGATTTTGACCGGATCGATGTCCTGTAGCGTCGTGATTCGCGTGTCGCTGGAGACGTAGTCGCCCAGGCTGACCGAGCGCAGGCCGACGATGCCTTCGAAGGGGGCCCGAATCGTGGCCTTCTCGAACTGCGCCCCTCGCAGTTGCAGCTCCGCGCTCAGCACGTTCATTTCACCGACGGTGAATTCGTACTCCTGCTGGCTGAGCAGACCGTCGTCGAGCAGCTGACGTTGGCGGGCTTCCTCGCGCTGCAGAAGCTCGTAGCGGAATCGCGCTCTTTCCCGCTCGGCCTCCAGTGTTGAGGTGTCGAGACGGACCAGCACCTTCCCCGCACTGACGGCTGTCCCTTCCTGGAAGAGAATCGCGTCGATCTTGCCGGCGATCTCACTGACGATTTCCACCCACTCGTTGGCCAGCACGCTACCTGTGGTGTTGAGACGCTCCTCGAGCTTGGCCGGCGCGAGTGTCTCGACGTGCACCGGCACTCGGAAAGCGACCTCGACGCTGACTGGCGGAGCGGCCTCGTCGGAGCGGGACTTCAGCCATTTTGGCAGCAGCACTCCTACTGCCAGGATTGCTGCAATCAAAACCCAGTGAACTGCGCGAGGAATCTTGGCCATCGTGAGCGCCTCGAAGGTGGCTGAACGTGCGCCTCTCATCAGCGCAGTGGGGGCCAGATCCTATCAGAGGCGCTAGTTGCCAGCGGCCGCTTGGATCATGGATTCGATGTCCACGTCGTCGATCTGCTGCGCCTGGAGGTACTGCTTCGCATACTCCACATGGACTCCGGACCGCAGGAAGAGTCCGAACAGATCGGGACAGATGTGCCCTTCTGCCGACATCGAGCTCATGATGCCAATCGCCTTGCTCAGGGTTTTGGGCGCGTGGTAGGGGCGGTCAGCCGCCGTTAGAGCTTCGAAGATATCGGCGATGGCCATGATGCGCTCCGGAACGGAGAGCTCGCTAGCTGAGCGTCGCCTGGGGTAGCCGCTCCCGTCCAGCTTCTCGTGGTGCGTCCCCGCCCAATCTGGGACCCGCCGCAGCTCCCTGGGCAACGGCAGCCGCCGCAGCATCAGGATCGTCTGAACCACGTGCTCGTTGATCTTGAAACGCTCCTCATCGGTTAGCGTGCCGCGGCCGATGGACAGGTTGTGCAGCTCGCCCCGGTTGTACTGGTGCTCCGGAATCGTCATTTGGAAGTCGTGCGGGGCCTCGCCAAACGGATTGGCCGACTCACTGCGGTGAATGATGTGGTCGGGTTTGTCGGCCAGTAGCTTCTCCTCGATCGGCAGAGGCTCTTCCGGCTCCCCCTGCCTGGGCTCGAGCTCGAGATGAGACAGTCCCAATCGGTCGTCCAGATGGCGCACCCAGGTCTGGTCGGCGATGGATTGCAGTCTCTCGATTCTCTCCTCTGACATGAACTCGCCACCGACATTGCACTCGGCCACGAACTCGAAGTCGCGGCGCAGCTCATCGAGGCGTTGGTCGAGGTGCGCCTTCAGCATGGCCTCGCTCTCCTTGCCCGACAGAAGGCCCCGGAGGTACTCCATCTCGGCATCGCGCCACAGCACCTCGAACCGCATTCGAACCTCGTGGATTCGGTTGTAGATGGTCTCGAGCTTGGTGGCTTTGTCGACGACGTACTCGGGTGTTGTTACCTTGCCGCAGTCATGTAGCCAGCTGGCCAGGTGAAGCTCGTACCACTCGTCCTCGGACAAGTTGAAATCGGCAAACAGGCCGTCCTCGGTGTCGTGAGCCACTTCGGCCAGCATCCGGGCCAGAACGGGTACCCGTTGACAGTGGCCGTGGGTGTAGGGCGACTTGGCATCGATGGCGCCCGCAATCATGTGGATCAGGGCATCCAGCAGGTCCCGTTGCACCTTCAGCAACCGTCGAATGTCGAGGGCCACTGCCGCATCGGAGGACAGGGCCTCGATGTAGGGCACGATCTCGGGACTGAAGAGGGTGGCAGTGCCATCCTGCGCTCTGGCGTTGACCAGTTGCAGGATGCCGATCACCTCGTCGAGTTGGTTCTTGAGAGGCACGCTGAGCAGTGAGCGAGCCTTGAAACCCTCCCCGGCGAAGCGCGTCTCGAGGTCTCGAAAGTCGTAACTTCGGTCCGTCGAAATGTCATCGACCCGGATGACCGACGCTCCGTGGACCGTTGCGCGATCGACGCTAGGCAGACCGCTTTCGTCCGTCTCCGGTTCTAGGGATAGCGGTGCGAAAGGAGGCGCCTCGGCCGCGGTACCGCCAAAGTCCGCTCCGGTGATCTCGTTTTCCAGAATCGCGATCTCCAAAGCCTTCTCGTCCTCGGTCTCGAGCAGGATGGCACCGCCTTCGGCTTGTGCCACGTTTCTGGCCTCGGAAAGGATCATCTCGAGCAAACGACGATAGTCCTTCTCGGCCGAGAGCGCCTGAGAGATGGCGAGGAACTGCTGAATCGACGACTTCATGACCGCCATGGTTGCCGCCAGGTCGTCAACCTCCTGAATTCGCGACCGGACCGTGATGGGGGTCTCCAACTTGAACTCCCGCACGTCCTCCGCCTCTCGCGCCAGTGCCTTGAGGGAGCGAGCGATGTGGCGGGAGACCCCGATGACCAGCGCCACGGCAGCCAACAGAAGGCCGATCGACATCAGAGTGCTTTGGTTCCGGACTCGGATGACATCCGCGAGCAACTCGTCTCTGGGTATGAGGACGGCCAGCGAGACCCCATCGCCGGAGCGAGTCGGTAGCGGGGACAGCGAAGCCAGCCAGGCTTCCCCGCCGATCTCGAACTCATGGCGACCGGCCCCAACACCTGCTTCGACCTCCTCACCCAGACGCTTGTAGACCGGGTCCTCCAAGTCGGCAAGGCGGGGCATCGCAACCAACTCGGCCTCGCCCTGATCGACATGCAGCATCCCTTCTTGTGGGTCGGACAGGGCAATCACCCCACCGCGGCTACCCAGGATCGCCAGACGACTCGATGGGGTCACTCTCAATTGGGCCAGGCCGTCCTCCAGGTCGCCGAGCGCCAGATCGGTTCCCACAACGGCACCACCTTCGGGCAGGCTTCGAGCCATGCTGATGCCCACCTCGCGAGTCGTGAAGAAGAGATAGAACGCTGACCGAGTCAACTGATCCGTTTCGAGTGCTGCCTTGTACCACTCTCGTTCGCGAGGGTCGTAGCCTTCCCTGTCCATCTCTCCCCGGCCGACGAGCTCGAGCCCCTCGTCGAAGAAGTACAGCTCGTAGTTGGCCGCACCACCCCTGGCATCGTCGATGCTCTGGGCGACGAAGACAGCGTCTGGCGGGACCTCGCCGTCATCTGCATCGCGCCAACGATCCAAGGCGGAGGTGACCAAGAAGAAGTCACCGTTCTCGTAGCCGACGAAGACAGCAGAGATCGTCGGATTGCGCATCAGAGGTTCAGCGAGAAGGGGCATCAGCTCGAACCTTTCCTCGAGCTCGGTGTCCTCTGCTGTCAACGCTCTGGAGAGCACATCGACCAGATTCTGGGCCGGAACATAGAGCTCCGCGATACTGCTCTGGAGATGCAGACTGGTGCGCTCGAGGAGGTCATCGGCTCCGAGCAGGGCGATCTTGCGGGTCTCGAGGTAGTTGAAGGAGATGAGTGTCAGGCCGATCACCAACAGCAGTGCGGTGAAGGCGACAGCGATGGTTAGATGCAACGGATACCGCTTGGCTCGAGTTGCTTCGGCTTCGCTCATGGCTACTCCTCGCAGACTGCGGCGTCAGGCTCCAGGGCAAGACTGAGTTGGCGACACGCCGATGTCGATCGCCGTCGGGAGGGCGGCTCGCCTCTGGGCCCAGACCGTAATACTCTGGGTCTATTGTAAAGACTGGCGAGGCATCGACTGTGATGAACCGTTGGATGAAGACGACGATCAAGCCGACGTTGTTACTCCTGGCTCTGTGTGCCGGCTGGAGCCTGCCTGGCTGGGGTTTGTCTGCGGAGGAGCCCACCGACAATCGCGACCGCTATCTCGAAGCCCTTAGCCTCCTCGCCTCGCAGGGGATCGAGACGGCCTCAGACGCCCTGATCGAGCTTGAAATGGCGGTCGCTGAGCAGAGCGGAGCCACCGGCTTGAACCAGCTTCGAGAGGTCGAGCTCGGCGTGGCGAACGAGCTGGCTCGACTCGACGCCAATCTTCTGCTTCCCCTGATTGCCCTTCACGAGCGGACCCATCTCGAGTATCGGCGGCAGCCCCTCGGGGCCAACCCATACCATGCCCGCGCCGCGGTCTATCTCCAGACGCTGCTCTTCTCAGAGCGCTTGCTGACCCCGCAAGAGCGTACGGTCGCCAGCGATCTGTTCGTCAGCCTGGCGGGTTACTTTCAGGAGGGATCAGCTGGGCCAGGGGCCGTGGGTCTCTATACTCGAGCGCTGCAATTCGATCCCGACAACGCAGCCGCGTTGCTGGGACTGGCGACGGCCCGAGAACAGACGGGACGCTACAGGAATGCACTGAGCTTGCTGGAGCGACTCGTCGAGACCGACACTGCCGATGCCGAGACCCGACTCAGGCTAGCCATCAATCTGGAGCGCCTCGGCAAACAGGGTGAAGCAGAGAGGATTCTCGAGAGCCTCCTCGCCGAATCGGCGGAGGATTGGATCTTGACACTGGCATTTCAGCAGCTGGCTCGCATTCGCATGGACCAGGAGCGGTTCGAGGCCGCTCAGACCTACCTGGCTAGAGGCTTGGCACAATTCCCGGACGACTTCAGTCTGACTGTCGGCCTGTCCTACATCGAGGAGCGTCTTGGCCTGGAGCCGGGGGAGCCTCTCGCGACCCGCTTTGCAACGCGAGACTCGGCGCTCTCTGGCTCCTCTGCGCGGTATCGCTATGCCAGGCCTACATACGAATACATCGAGGTGACTCGGGAACGGTTGCGGGAAGTGGCGCGCTCTCACCTGCCCGATCTTGCTGACGCGCTGGCAACCCTGGCGGACTCCAAATGATGAGGGCTGCCTGTTGGGTCGCGTCCTTTTTGGCCTTGGCTTCGGGAACCGCTCTCGCGCGGTCGATCGAGGTGACCATCACATCCCCGACGGGAGATCACGCCGTCTTCGACAGGGTCGAAGTGGCAGCCGATGTTCAGGCCGATGAGTCGATCGAGAGGGTGGAGTTCTTCCTCGACGGCAGACGGGTCGCCACTGCAACGCAACCGCCGTACAGGGTGTGGATCGACGTGGGAGAGGAGAACTTGCAGCGCCATTTCACCATCATCGCCATCGGCAGCTCAGGCGCCAGGGTCGGAGCGGCCGTCTCGACACCCGCAGTCCAGATCGATCTCATCGTGGATGCCCCTCTGCAGCAGCTCTACTCCACGGCGCTCCGAGAAAATGAGCCGGTTCTAGATCTCGGCCGAGAGGACTTCCAGGTCTTCGACAGTGGCGTCGAGCAGGAGATCGTCACCTTCGAGCGCGGCGACCTGCCAATGACGATCGCTCTGCTGGTGGATGTCAGCGAGAGCATGAGAGGTGAGCAACTGCAGGTCGCTCTGGACGCCGCCAGGGGGTTCCTCTCCCGCCTGACGCCCCTGGACGAGGCCCTCGTCATGACCTTCTCGGACCGGACGCATCGCGTTACCACTTCCTCTTCAGAGATCGACGGACTTTCCTCGGCTCTGGAGGATCTGCAGTCGGGAGGTGGAACCTCCCTGAACGACAACCTGTATCTGGCTTTGCGCCTTTTGGATCACCGTCAAGGACGGCCCGTCATAATCGTGCTCTCGGATGGTGCCGACACCCTGAGCTTTCTGACAATGGACGAAGTGCTTTGGAAAGCGCACCGCAGCAACGCGGTGATCTATCGGATCCACCTGCATGCGAGCGGTATCCGCAGCGTGCCGCTGGCCACGTCCTGGCGCTCGACAGACGCCCATGCCGATGAGGTCGGAGGCCTCGAGCAGGCCGTCGAGGACAGCGGCGGACGGGTGACGGCCCTGGCACGCCTCGAGGAGCTCGAACAGGCACTCGACGATGTGTTGCGAGAGCTCCGGCAACAGTATGTCGTCGGCTACTACCCGACGGACCCGCAGGACAATGGCACCTGGAGGCCAGTCCGGATCGAGGTGACCGTGCCCGAAGTCGAGATCCGAACCCGCGCCGGCTACGTCGACTAGGGCTATAGGGCATCTCGAGGTATGGAGGATCTCGCTGTAACGCCGCGGTGTTTCTGGGCAACATGAGGGGTGAGCATACGGCTGCAGCTCATCAGTGCCTTGGCACTCCTCTGGGTGATCCCGGGGTCCGCTGCCGTTTTCTACGTGTCGAACGACACGGGCAGCGACAGCAACGACGGGTTGTCCCCCGCGACAGCGTTCCAGTCCGTGCCCCATGTCAACAGCCTGCCCCTACAACCTGGCGATGAAGTGCGTTTCTTCTGCGGCGAGCGTTGGCGGGGGCAACCTCTCGTCATTACCCGATCTGGCTCCGACTCCGACCGGATCCTCTTCGGCTCTCACCCAGCCGCATGCTCTTCGAAGCCGGTGCTGTCCGGTTCTCAACCGATCTCCGGCTGGACGGCTCTAGGCTCGAATCTGTACGTAGCCAACCTGGGGTCCGGCTCCAACTCCGGGCTCTTTCCCAAAGGCATCAATCAGCTGTTTCGCGGCGACGAACGAATGCCTTTCGGGCGCTGGCCCAATATCGACGGTCATCCCGACGGCGGTTACGCCGAGGTGGACAGCCAACCGGCGGCAAATCGGATCACCGACACCGAGTTGACAACCGGCGACTGGGCCGGAGCCGTGATGCACATCAAGGGCATCCGCTGGTACATGCTCAACCGGGAAGTCACCAGCAGTAGTGGGCCGACATTGACACTGGGAGCCGATGTCCAGTGTTGGTACGGCACCTGCGCTGAGTGGGGCTACTTCCTCTCCAATCACCGCGACACCCTCGATCAAGAGGGTGAATGGTTCCATGACGAGGACTCCAACAAGGTCTATCTATACTCGGAGCTGGGTCATCCCGGTGGCACCGGTATAGAGGGCTCGGTCATCCTCGAAGCCGATAGCAGCCTGTGGGGCGGCGTGGTCCTCGGTCGCCATCTCCAGGAGCACATCAGCTACGTGACCGTCGAGAATCTGCGCATCGAGCGCTGGTTCGACGCCGGCATCACGACACCCACCAACCTCGAGGCCGACGAGAACCACCATCTCACCCTGCGCAACAACGACATAGGTGACGTCGATACCACTGGCATCCGCCTGACCACATGGGTATGGGATGCCGCCGACCACGGCAACGGCCCCAACGGCTGGCGGGGTGGCCGACATCTCCTGATCGAGGGCAACACGATTCAAGGAGCGAATCACTTCGGACTCGATTTCTTCGGCGTCGACTCACAGCTCCTGGCGAACGAGATTCGGAACGTGGCCCTGATCGAGAACCTTGGCCGTTCCGGGATGGGCTGTGGCTACTCCGGGACCAATTGCACCGAGAATGGCGACGGCATCCGTCTCAAGCACGATCCCGGAGCGCCGAACCACACCTCTCGGAACAACATCCTGCGATTCAACCGACTTTCCAAGATCGGCATGAACGGCATCGATGTCTTTGGACGGAACATGACGCTGGAGAACAACGTCATCGATCAGGCCTGCCTCTCCAAAGGCGACTGCGGTGGCATTCGCACCTTTGGCCGTAGCAGCCTGGCTTCGACCCCGGTTCACGACGTCATCCTCCGCGGCAACATCATTCGCGACGCGCTGGGCAACACCGATGGCACCCATCCGAACTTCGAAAGGCTCTTCAGCCTGGGGATCTACCTCGACAACTTCTCACGCGACATGGTGGTCGAGGGCAACACAGTCACCGGCTCGACCTGGGTCGGGGCGCTGTTCCAACGTTCCACGGGGCGGTTCACCGACAACACTCTGTACGACAACGTTGCCTCGGACTGGGGCTCCGAGCTTTCCGTCGTCGAGAGCCCGAGCGAGGTGACCCAGAGCGGCAATGTTCTCTTTCCTCTGGGCGAGAATCGACGATCACTTCGGGTCTACGACCATGATTCGCTGACCTCCTCCAACGACAACTACTTCATGAGTCCCTACTACGACACCTCCATCGCCGACGACTCTGCCGGCTGTTGTGACAAGACGCTCGCTGAATGGCAGGCCCTGAGCGGCCTCGACCCGAGCTCACAAGCCCACTGGTACTCCCAGACCGCGAACGAGCCGCCGCGCTCGGAGATCTTCATCAACGACTCCGACCAGCCGAAGCTCTTCGGCCTCGGTGGGACGGTCTATGTCGACCTCGACCAGAATACGGTCGCTGGCAGCCTGGAGCTCGAGCCATACTCCTCGCAAGTCCTGATCGCGATCGACACGGCCTTCTTCTACGATGGTTTCGAGAGCGGTGATACGACTGCCTGGAGCTCGACCCAGCAGTAGACAGCGAGACCTGAGACCCTCTACCGAGCGGGTCACCCGGTCGACAGGGCCCCTGAAGCAGGAAGGAAGGCGGGAAGCGAGTCGAGCGCCCAGCCAGCTGGACCTGCGATGATCCGTTGAGCCACCACGGGCCCCAGTTCTATCCCTGCCAGTCAAATCCGAGAGCCCTGGCCTTGCGGCCCAGCGGCTCCCTGGCGTTCTTCAGCTGCAGTGCGCTGTTGGAGAACTCCCGTCGGGTACGGTAGTCCTTGCGCAATGCATCGAACTTGCGGCAGCGGTCGATCTCGCTGCGGGCGGCAGCTCTTCGGATGAGGGCATCGTCGGTTTCGATGTCGTAGACCTTACGGACAATCTCGTGCAGGGCGGTCTCATCCCCCATCCCCTGCGCATCCAGCACGATGCTTCGGCAAGGCGGCACAGGCAGGGTTGTAGCTACGTCCCAACTTCGAGACAGGCCGAAGAAGTCGCACAACTCTTGATGGCAGGCGAGAGTTCCATTGAGCTTGCCCTCTAAGGAGTACCCGGCGATGTGGGGCGAGGCCAGGTCGGCCACCTCGAGAACATCGATTCGGAAGGCCGGTTCGGGGCTCCACACATCGACGATCATGTGCGAAACGGTACCGCCATGCTTGGCGTCGAGCAGGGCGTCGTAGTCGCAGACGCTGCCGCGGGCGGTGTTGATGAAGACGGCACCCGGCTTCAGCTGCTCGAAGAAGAGACTGCCAGCCAGGTGAACAGTGGGCCAAGGTCCGTGGTTCACGTGGGGGACATGGAGCGAGATGATGTCGGATTCGGCAAGTAGGCTCTCGAGTGGCAGGAAGTCGGGGGCCGCGGACACGGTGGCCAGCGGCGGGTCGTTGCGCAGCACTGTCATTCCAAGGGCCTCTGCCTTGTTGACAACCCGGCTTCCGACGTGGCCGCAACCTACGACACCAATCGTCTTTGCGGCCAGTTCGAAGGCATGTCTACCACCGAGAGCGAGAAGAGCGGCCACGACGTACTCGGAGACACTGTTGGCGTTGCAACCGGGAGCGGCGCACCAGTAGCGGCCCTCGGCCTCGAGCCAGGCTAGATCCATGTGGTCGGTCCCGGCGGTGGCGGTACCGACAAACTGGACCGGGGTGCCGGATAGGAGATCTCCGGTCACCTTGGTCTTGGAGCGCACGACGAGGGCGTCGACATCGAGCAGGTGCTCGCGGGCGATCTCGCGGTCGGGGATCACCAGCGTTTCCCCGCTGGAGCGAAAGGCCTCGTGACCCAGCAAGACGGTTTCTGCGCAGACGATCTTCATCTCGGTATTGTCGACTCGAGGCCCTTCAAGATCAAGTTTCCTTCCCGGAAGCAACACCTCGGTTGAGACGGGTGCGGACTCGCTGCCGCTTCGCAACGGGGACGGGACCCCGACGGCGGCAAGACGAAGCAACTGTCGAACGAGCAGGCTATGGAATAATTTCTGCTGCCATGATCAGTCGGCTTTTGACCGGATTGGCCTTGTCGGCCGGCTCCCTGCTCTTGACCCTGGGAGCTCTCGAGCTCGCAACGCGGAGAGGCACCTTCGCCAACCCACAGCCTCGCTCGACCAAGCTCGCCGTCGAGATCAGATCCCCGGTAAGAGAGCCCAACTTCCGGGGTTCCCAACCTCGCTTTTCTCCTGAGGCTGACACCTTTCGCATCCTGGTCGTAGGTGATTCGTTCGCCTGGGGAGATGGCGTTCACCCCGAGGATTCGTTCCCTCGCCGACTGGAGGTTCGACTCGATGCAGTCTCCCGTGGAGATGACTTCGAGGTGATCACTTGGAGCCGACCGGGATGGAATACCGTCGTGGCATTTCGCTCTGTCGAAGCCAATATCGACAAGATCTCTCCCGATCTGCTGCTTCTGGCTTTCGTCCTGAACGATCCGGAGCCCTTCGACCTGCAGAAGCTGGCCGTGCTGCGAGAGGGACTACACCGACGGGAGCCCCGATTCCCGCTGAGCGCCTCTCTCTACCGAGGGAGCCAGTTCTACGCCATGGTATGGGACCGAATCGAGAACACGCGGATCCACCGCGCCTACTCCACCTACTATCACTCCTTGTACGAGGGTCCAGACTGGAAGAAATGCCTGAAGGCCCTAGAGAGCCTACGGGAGTTGGCCGACGCGCGGTCCATTCCCATGGTGCTGCTGCTGTTTCCCGTCTTCGACAGCCCTATGGACGACGCCTACGCGTACACGGATCTACACGACAAGATACGCGAGGTTGGCCAGTCGCTGGGTATCCCTGTGCTGGATCTCCTGGAGGCCTATCGCGGGGTCGATGTCTATCGACTCGCTCTGGTTCCCTACACCGACGCTCACCCGAATGAACTGGCCCACAGGATCGCGGCAGACTTCATCCTGGACTATCTGGCCAGGGCCCGCTTCGTTCCGCGACTCGACTACAAGCCTCAGCGGCAGCGAGACAGGTGGAAGAAATCGAAGGAGAAGACGGCAGGGAAGGCAAATGGTGCGCCCTAGAGGATTCGAACCTCTGACCTACGGCTCCGGAGGCCGTCGCTCTATCCAGCTGAGCTAAGGGCGCCTGATCGAACAGAGAAGTATGGGGTGAGCGAGGGGACTTGAACCCCCAACCACTGGAACCACAATCCAGCGCTCTACCGATTGAGCTACGCTCACCATAAACCTGCTTCAGAGAACTTGGCCTGCCAGGAGGGATTCGAACCCCCGACCCGCGGCTTAGAAGGCCGCCGCTCTATCCATCTGAGCTACTGGCAGTCAGTGGACGGGAATCCGGACCCCCTGGTATTGATCAAGAATCTCGCCTATTTCTATCGGGGCGCCCAGATTTGAACTGGGGACCCTCTGCTCCCAAAGCAGATGCGCTACCAGGCTGCGCCACGCCCCGTCAGGACCTGGCAGTGTAAGGGAGTCCAAAGAGCACTGTCAATCCAACAGGCTTCTGTCACTCAGCGTCCGGCCGAGGATGAAGTAGAACCTGTTCCTACCCTCTTCCGCCATGGCCCAGGCCACGTAGAGGGGACCAATCACCGTATCTTTCGCCAGAATCACAGTGCCCGAGTACCGCAGGGTGTCGAATTGAGCGGGTTCACCCACCTGCCACGTGTTGCCCGCCTCTGCCCAGCCACCCAGGTACCAACTTTTCATGATCTGGTAGTAGTAACCCAGACGTCCGAGCCCCAGGTACTGCCCGCGCAACTCCAAATCCGCGTAGCCTGACAACGAGGCGAAACCACCCAGAGTGAACTCATCGTAGATCGGCAGGTCCCCGGTGCTCCAACCCGCGCTGGCGCCACCAAAGCCGGTGTGCTTGCCCCGGCTGCCGAATTTCTGACCGGACCAGAAGAGCTTGGTGTACTCGTCGTCCGCTCCCAGGCCTTCCAACGATTGCATGGCGCTGAAACGCGATGACCAACCCTTCCTCGGAATTGTCACGCTGTCCAAGCGATCAGCCCGTACAAGCAGGCGGGCAGCTCCAAAATCGATGTCCCGAATGTCCTCTACGAGATCCGGTGGCAAGGACCCCGTTTCGAGACTTGCCCCACCAAATCCAGTCTCGGCACCGAGACGCACCTCTGCGTAGGTGCCGGCCTGGTAGCCAAAGTCGAGACCGAAGATGGTGTCTTTGGTGCTGAACTCGGCAAGAGAATCACCGTCTTCGAAAAGCCGGACTCGGCCAGCATTGAAATCGACCCTCGGGGCAACGAAGAATCGGCCGGCAAAATCCAGTGGCTGGTAGAACTCCGTGAAGACGCCACGGTTGTTGCCGACCAACAGGTCCGTCCGCCATTCCGCTCCGCGGGCGTTGATCGTGGTCTTCGTCAGGTTGACGAGAAACTGGAGCAGAGTCTCGCCATTGCCTTGGGTGGCAACCTCGAGCCCGAAGTGGAGATAGTTGGGGCCCCATGGCTTCTCGCGAATGCGGATGACCACTCCTCGCTCCTCGCCTCGCTCCTCGAAGCCGAAGTCGACCTGCTCGAACTCGCCAAGTCCATAAATCCTGCGGAGATCTTCGAAGAGAGCCCTCAGGTCGAGTGGCACCTCACCTGTCAGCTGCTTCACCCGACGTTCTTCCCGGCGGCTGCCACCACCCAGCAGCTCAGAGAGATCGTCTCCAAACATCCGGAGAGTCAGCTTGCTGCCGGCTTCGAGGCGGATATGCCTCCTGATGACCCTATCGTCTACCCGCTTGTTGCCGACGAAATCGACGAAATCGATGCGGATGGGTTCGGGCGGTGGCATGATCTGTTTCGCCCGATGAGCTTCGTACACCTCTGGCGCAACGGAGTAGAGGGCGATTTCGTCCGTCATACCTCGAGCCGTCTCATAGCCTTTTTCCATGATCTGGACGATCTGGCCGAAGTCCATGGTGCCGTAGTCGGAGACTCCGGGGTTGATCACCAGGTCCGAGATCTCGAGACGGGAATCGACGTTGGGTCGCGTCAACATACGAATCGTCTGTTGATAGATCTGCACGACCGAGGCGCCCACAGTACGGGCGGAAAGAGCGGCCCCCAGATCAACCGCGATGACGATATCCGCACCCATGGCGAAGGCGACATCGACCGGCAGATTGTTGACCATGCCACCATCGACGAGCAGCCTGTCCTCGAGCTCGACCGGGCTGAAGAAACCGGGGATGGCCATACTGGCCCGCATCGCGGTGGCCAGGTAACCACGGTCGAGGACCACCATCTCTCCACTACCGAGATCCGTCGCCACAGCCCGAAAGGGAATCGATAGTTGGTCGAAGTCGTCGACGTCGGCAACCGGAATCGTCAGGGACTGCAACAAAAAGAAGAGATTTTGTCCGCTTCTGAATCCTGCCGGCCATTTGAGACCACCTTTGCCGATTCCCACCTCCATGCCGAAGAGGTAGCGGGCGGTATCCTCCTTGCGGCGGAAGTTGAGATCCCGGCGCGGCGGCTTGTCCTGCATGGCCTCGTTCCAGTCGATCGTGGCCAGAGCCTCGGCCAGCTCATCGCTCGTCATCCCCGAGGCGTAGAGCCCACCGACGATGGCACCGATACTGGTCCCCGCGATGTAGTCGATGGGGACGTTCATCTCCTCGAGGACCTTGATCACACCGACGTGCGCACCACCCTTGGCGCCCCCACCTCCGAGGGCCAGCCCGATCTTGGGTCGATCTCCCTCCGCGGCGCCAACAACAGCGCTGCTGAGAGCCATCAACAGGCAGAACAGCACCATCCAGCACGCCAGAGGACGCGTTGACTTGTCAGATCGCAGCATGTCGGCTCGCTAGTTTCCCTGAGGCTCCGGCGGGGCGACCTCGATTGTCTCCTGTTCGAGAGGCTCGCCGAGACCATCGACTTCGATCGATGGTACCACCGGCGCCATCCCTACACCTTTACCTTCTGAGTTACCACCGACCTCGGTCAAAGTGGCAGGCACAATGGTCACTCGGAGCTTGACGGGCACACCGGCCGCGTCCGAGAGCCGCTTCTGTACCATCTCCACCTGGTCGCGTCGAATCTCCTGGTAGGCGTAAATCGTCCCGACGACGACGAATTGGCCGCCGCGCTTCTGGATCGAGTAGCGGTTGATGCCAAACGCGTCCGAGTCGAGTTGGCCGAGGATCTTGTTGATCTGGGTCCTCAGGTTGCGCTCTCGCGCGACATTGACGGTGGTCAGGCCGAGAGGCAGCGCGACCAGAACGAGACCCATGACCGCGAAGAAGGTTGCTTGGCGGGCCCGTGTTCCGCGTTCCGCCAGGGTGGGTCTGAATCCCATCATCAAGAAGATCAACACGCCCACCAGGACGATGCCACCCAGATTGGTCAGGAAGAGCAGCAAGGCGCCCCCAGCGATTTCGAACTGCGAGGTTCCCAGGCCGTAGCCCACCACGCCGAGAGGGGGTACAAGGGCGACGCTGATCGCCACGCCAGGCAGCGCCGCCGCAACCGATTTCCGACTCACGGCATAGGCGGCCGCGGCACCCGCGGCAAGTGCCACACCAAGGTCGAGCAGATTCGGTCTCACTCGGGCCAGGATCTCGCCTGTCGGCTGGGCCACGCGCAGTAGCAAGGTCAAGGCCGTGCTGACCCCGATCGCCACGACGGTCCCCTTGAAGGTCGAAGCACCGGCCCGCTGGATGAGATGAGGGTTGCCCTGAACGATCCCCTGAGCCAGGGACAGAATGGGGCTCATGAGCGGTGCAACCAGCATGGCTCCAATGATCACGGCGCTACTGTCGAGGAGCAGGCCGAGGAGAGCGATGGCCGAAGACAGGGAGATCAAGGCGTAGAAGTCCACATTCGCCCGGGCGTCATCGGCCATCTGCGCATAGACTTCGGAGCGTTCCCTGACCGAGAGGGTTGGCAGAATCCGGGTCGACAGCTCCCAGAGCCGGCGTCTCCAGAAGTGCATGGTCGCCTCGGCCCGCTTGACGACGATCGTCGCACCGGCTCGCGCCCGTGCCACCTCGATAGGCAGTCCGCCGAATACCGTCTGGCTCAGGAGTCGATCGGTCGAAGAGCCGATGATCAGGAGATCCCCTGCCTCCTCCAGGCCCTTCTCGACACTCTTGGCCTCAATGACCCTGGTTGGTACATCGGTAACCGATTGTGCGGCATCCAGCGTCCTTTGGATGGCGGCCTTGGCCGCCTCGTCCGATCGCGAGTGCACATTCACGCTCACCAGTTCCAGATTCCCACCGAGCCCAGCGGCCAATTGATCTCCGAGCTCCAGGCCCTTGACTGCGTGGGGTCCTCCACCCGTAGCGACCGTTATGTTGGGGCCCGTGTCGGGATAGTCACCCTTCAAAATCGCCAAAGGTCGGGAGGTCGCTGAGAAGACCCTGGCCGCCGCACTCGTCGAGGCATCGGCCAGGGGAACTCTCGGGGCCGCCATGACCACGACATCGGCGTCGTACTCATTGGCCGTCGCGACGATGCCAGACTCCACGCTCGGCGCGATCCTCACCACCGTCTGCGTTTCTACCGCTGCGTCCAGGTGGGGCTGCATCTGGCGTTCGAGCGCTGCCCATTCCGATTGCGCACTGCGTTGGGCACCGTGGAGGGAAAGCTCGTCGGTGAGAGGAAGCACCCGTAGCACCATCAGCTCACCGCTGTATGCTCGCGCCAAAGCAGCACCGCTCTTGAGGAGAGCCGGGAGCTGCTGGTCGTCCTCGATGCCGACCATCACTCGCGGCCTTTCCTTCTTGCTCTCCTCGATCCCCACTCCAACGACCGCCTTGTCCTGCTTCACCTCGGTATGGGCCCTGCGGGCAAAGAAGTAGTAGTAGACGCCGCCCAGCGCTAGCCATCCGAGCACGATCGCGCTGACTCGTAACGGCAACACCCACGAGAGGAAGACGGCTACGGCTGCAGAGTAGCCTGGGAATAGCGGGTGAAGCGGCAACCGATTCCGACGACCAGGAGCCAGCTCTCTCGCCGGTCGCCGGGCATGCGGCACCATCACGAGCACCGTGACCCACAGAAAGGTCATGGCCGCCAGCGTCATCAGGACGCCATCAGGTACCCACCAACCCACAATCACGAGGACCACGGCAAGCGAGCTCAGAGTAACCAGCGACCGAGTCCTCCGCAGCTCGCCAACCTTGCCGATGCGCGGAAGAAAGCCCTCGTGGGCAAGGGCGCCCGTCAGACGCACAGTGCGAGACACCACCCGTGACAGGCCAATCCAACAGAAGGTCGTCGAGACGACCAGAGCAGTCAGCTGGAGACGGCTCTCTCCCCAGGAGAGCTTCTCCGACCAATCGGCCATCCAAATCTCGGGTGTGCGGACAGCCAGCGCAGTCGTGGCCACCGCGAGCACCCCGGTGAAGATCCAAACGGCAAGTGAGGCGCTCTTGAGCGTCGCATCGGGGCGTCGCATCTGCCGCCGATGATTCAGCAGCAGGTCGATACTCCACAGACCTGCCGCCAAGAGGGCAACTGCAGTCAGATCATGACCGAACAGGCGCGCTTCTATCAGCTCACCACCTGGGGGATGGGCCACAAAGCCCCAGACGAGGATCCCCACGGTCAGGACCAGCGCCAGGACGACGATCGCTGTCCTCATTCGCCATCGATCGATATCGCTCAAGCCTTCGTGCACCGACGCCAGCAAGATCACCGCCGCCATTAACCAGACATTGCTGATCTCGATCCCAAACAGCTGGCCAAACCAAAGCCCGAGGCGCTCTGCCACGGCCAAGACGAGCAGTGCTGCCACCGAAACCAGCCCTGCCAGCATCAGCCACCCGACACTGAAGGCCAACCCTGAATTCTTCAACGAGCCGGCGAGTTGTAAGGCGCTGGCACTGCCGGGTCTACCGCCAGCGAGCTCCATGTAGCTCAAGATCAGCGGTATGTAGAGAGGAATGGCTAGAAGATAGGCCAAGGGCGTGGATCGGCCTACCGCGGCGAAGACCGCTTCGGTCATGACCACGACAACGAGTGGCACACTCAGGCTCATGCCCAGCGCCACCGAGTCGCGCAAACCGAGAATGCGGCTGAAACCAATGGCGTGGGTAGGCTGACTGGCGGGCATGGCCTCGATCTCCACTGTCTTAGTTTTTTGGCGTCTTGAATTGTATGGCATCCAGATGGCTGCTCACCGGTTTGATCCCCTACCGCATGGTGCCGTTGCGATCGGCGGCGGAAATTCCGGCGCACGCACTTTCAATCAGAGCTAGAATGATCGGTGGAGCGTGTGCTCCTTCTCCAACCCTCATCACTCAGGAGGTGTCCCCATGACCTATTTGACGCAAGACAAGATCGCCATTCTCGGCTCGGCTGGAGCCATCGGCTCGAACATGGTCCAGACGGTGTTGACCATGGGCCTGACCCCGAACGTGGCCATGTACGACCCCTTCGAAAAGGGCAACCAGGGAGCGGCCGAGGAGATGTACCACTGCGCCTTTCCAGGCGCTCGCGTCACCTGGACCTCGGACATCGGCGAGGCCCTGACCGACGCCTCCTACATCATCACTTCCGGCGGCGCGCCGCGCAAAGAAGGAATGACTCGAGAGGACCTACTGAAGGGCAACGCCGAGATCGCGGCCCAGCTCGGCAAGGACATCAAGTCCTACTGTCCCGGCGCCAAGTTCGTCGTCGTGATCTTCAATCCGGCCGACATCACCGGCCTCGTCACCCTTGTCAATTCCGGACTCGCACCGAACTGTGTGGCGACGCTGGCGGCACTCGACAGCACTCGGCTGCAGACCGCCCTCAGTCAGCACTTCGGCCTACAGCAAGACAGGGTAACCAACTGTCGAACTTATGGCGGGCATGGCGAGCAGATGGCTGTCTTCGCCAGCACCGCCCTGGTCGATGGCCGGCCGCTCACCGACATCATCGGCACCGACGAGCTGACACAGGAGCAGTGGGAATCAATCCAGGCTCATGTGCGACAGGGTGGAAAAAAGATCATCCAACTGCGTGGACGGAGCTCCTTCCAGAGCCCCTCACATCAGTCTGTGCTGATGGTCAAGGCCGTCATCGATGGGCAGGGTTTCGACTGGCCGTGCGGCACTTTCGTGAACTCCGAAGAGATCGGGTTCCGCCAGTGCATGATGGCCATGGAGACCAGCCTCGGAAACGATGGCGTCAGTTGGCAGATGCCAACCGGCACCACCGAAGAGCTGGCCGCCCTGAAGGCCTCCTACGAGCATCTCGTCAAACTGCGCGACGAGGTCATCGATATGGGCGTGCTACCGCCTCTGGAGAAGTGGATCGAGGTCAATCCGAACCTCGCTCTGACCGAAGCTGTACCTGCCTGAACGGCGGCAGTTCCAAACCGGCAAATGCTCCTGCTCTGTGGGCGTCCCCGTGGGGCGCCCACCGGAGTGGGCAATCCCGTCCCCTACAATATGGACATGACCGGTCTACAACCGGCAGCGCACCGATCCGAGATCATGGCGTTCTAGGAGAAGGGTGATTTCATGCCTGTACTAGAAGACCAGGTGGCCGACGACGAGATCCACGAACGGGTCCCGATCACCCGTCTGCAGATTCTGGCCGACGTCATCTTCGCCCTCTCCATGGTCTACATGGCCAGCGCCTTCGACCTCCCCGACACCGACGTCGTCGATAGCCCCCGGGAGCTCACCAACTTTCTCAAGGGACAGCTTCCAGTAGTTCTGATCTACGTAGTCTCGTTCGTGCTGGTGGCCGTCTATTGGATGAAGCACCTCGAGCATTTCAGTTACCTCATCAAGACGAACATCGGCCACCTCTGGCTGCAGATCCTCTTCCTGGCCATGGTCGTGATCATTCCCTACTCCAATGGCCTCAGCAGTGCCGCACCGAACACGTTCGCCTTCCAGACCTTCTACAGCATCAACATGTTTCTCGTCGGACTGTTCTCACTGCTGAGCTGGACCTACGCCACCCGCAATCACAGGCTGACCGAGCCCGATTTGAAGCCTTCCACCATCCGCAACCTGCGCAACGAGGCCATGGTGGAACCGGCGATCGCCCTCGTCTCCATCGGTGCCGCCTGGCTCAGCCCAACGCTCTGGGAAATCACTCTGATGTTGATTCCGGTAGCGTACTTTGCACAGAAGAAATTCGACGAGAGACGCCTCGCCCGCAGCCAACGCCCGCCCTCTAACTAGCCAGTCCTCGAATTGGCAAGTCTTCTGAGAGGACTCTGTCTATACAGCAAGGGATTCGTCGGCCACGAAGACGGTGTCGACGATCCATGAGGGGTGCAGGTCCTGGATCCCGGCGGCGATCTTCCTGCGCAGCTCATCCAACTCTTCGATACCACTCAGGGAGAGATCGGGCTCGACGACTACATGGGCCAGCAGGTACGAGGTCCGCCCCACCTTTTCCATTCTCAGTACCGTCTTCACGACTGGGTAGCCCACCAGTAGCTCTTTGAATTTTGCCTCCACCTCCTGCTGCACCGACTCCTTGGGAGCGGCACCGAGGAGTTCTCCAAGTCCATCCCAGACGATGCGGATCGGCGTCGAAATGACGGCGAGCACCAGGACGATCACCAGCAAGGGGTCGACGTAGTCCACCAGATGTGACCACTGCGTGCGGTCCACGAAGAAGGCGGCAGCGAACGCAGCTAAGACACCCAGGCTCATAATGGCGTCGATGCGCCAGGTGTGAACCTCCACTTCGATCAGGGGTGAGCCGGACTTCTTCGCCGCCCGGGCCAGAAGTACCGCCACCGTGAAGCTTCCAAGGACAGCCAGAACGCTGTAGATCACCGCCGGCCCCAGGTTCAACTCCCGCCCTCCGTGCAGCAGTGCTTGGATCGCCGAGGCCAGAGAGATGCCGCAGACGCCCAGAATCACGATCCCCTTGAGCAGGTTGAGCAGCGGCTCGAATCGCGCATAGCCGAAGTGAAACCACTCGTCGTCGGGCTGCCTGACCAGGCGGGCAACTCTCATGGTCAGCAGGCTCATGCCGAAGCCGATCAGAGAGAAGAAGCCGTCGAGCATGATGGCATCGGAGTCGGTGAGAAAGGCGAAAAGGATACCCAGGGCTGCGAAGAACAGCTGCCCGATTGCCGCGTAAAGGAGTATCTTTAGTTCCTGGTCCATGCGTACACCTTTGATCGGCAATGGTCTTCAAGCCGACATTCGAGTCAAAACGAAGATGCCGGCTCCGATCAGGGCGATACCGGCAATCTTCGCCGGACTGATCCTCTCGCCCAGCATGGGGCCGACGATGGCCGGCAACAGGATGGCTCCGCTCGAGATGATCGGGGCCCCGACACTGACCTCCAAACCAGTTTCATAGGCTCGTAGAGAGAAGTAGTCCACTGCAAACACGCACAAGCCACACACCACGAGAAGCGCCACTCCCTCGAGACTCACAGCGCTCTTGATATCGATGCGCTGGCGAAGGACAACGAGCGCAACAAGCAACAGGGCGCTGCCTTCGACGATGCCGGTTCCAACAACCGGGTGCACCGACCTGGAGGCCCTGGAGAGAAGTATCGACCACAATCCCGCGGCGACCGAGGCGATCAGGATGAAAGCTAGGCCACGTGACATTCTCGACTCCTTTCGACAAAGGGACCGGACCCGCGACCCCTGGTAGCTTCAGTGACCCGACGATATACCGATTCCTGGGTGGCGGGGCAAACCATCGATTGCCACGCCCCCTGCCCTTCTCAATGGCGCCCACGGTAGATCCCCTGGCGCCAAATGTCATTTCGCCCCAAGAGGTGGATTCGGTAGAGTTGCCAAGTTTGGCGACAGCACCCTGAAAGAAAGGGATGCGTCGCAGCCCAAGTTCAGGACTATTTCCATGCTCAGCCTACTGCGAAGAAACTCAGGACGAATATGGGTCTTCGGGTTCTTTTCAAGGCTCTTTCTGTTGGCCGTTCCCATCCAGGCTGCGGACACTGTCGAGACTCTTCTCGCCGAGCTCCGGGCAGAGGCTCCTTCGATCGATCAACGGGTGCTCCGGATGGCGCTCGAAGCCTCTGATTGCGCTGAGGATCGAGACCTGGCCGACACCTCGATTCTGACCGTGATCGACTACTCCCTTCCTTCGACAAAGCCACGTCTCTGGGTACTCGATCTCGACAACAAGCAGCTCCTCTTCCGAGAGTTGGTTTCGCACGGAGTCAACACAGGCGAGAATTTCGCTACCCGCTTCTCCAACAGGGTGGGCAGTCGTCAGTCGAGTCTTGGTCTGTTTCGCACCGAAGGCACCTACTACGGCCGCAACGGCTTTTCTCTGCGGTTGGAAGGCCTCGAGCCCGGGATCAACCACAAGGCCCTGGAGCGCACCATCGTCATGCACGGGGCCTGGTACGTCAGCGAGGACTTCGCCGCAGAGCACGGCCGGCTCGGTCGCAGCTGGGGTTGCCCAGCCCTCGAGAAGAACGTCGCTCCCGAAGTCATCCAGACCATCAAGGACGGTAGCCTTCTCTTCATCTATCACCCGGAGCAACAGTGGCAGGAGCAGTCCGAATTCTTGAACGGCTGTCGACAAAGCACTGCTTCCCGGGACAATAGCTTCTCAGCGGCGTCTTCCCCTCGCTGAGTCACTCGGCTCGCGACAGGTCGACCAAAGCCCGACTGCACTCATCCACTCCGGGGGGTGCTCCACCGGACATTGAACCGGGATTGGCGTGCCGTGTCGCCTCTCACTTCGTCCCGTGTTCTCCACGGCCATTGATTTTGTGGCAGAATTCCGCGTCCTCATCCCAATCAGCGGTCCTGGGGTCGGAGGGGATTTCCGTCGGGATGATAGCGACCATGATTCAGCCAATGCTCCCTAACTTCAGAGTGGATGACTCGAGCAGCTGCTTTCGATGCAAGGTGGGGTCCCTCGGTCGGATCCTCGCGGCCTTTCTGATCCTCTGCTGTAGCGCCTGGCCGATCGGCGCCCAGGAGGCCGCCCCTCCTCCCGACCCGGCTCCATCGACGGAAGTGGAGCCGACTACAGAGTCTCCAGCTCCTGTCTCGCTGGCTGATATTCCGGCCGACCGAGCCGCATTCGAAGGACAGGTGCGCGAGATCCGTCGCCGCCTCGAGGATCGAAGTGCCCTCGAATCCGCTCGCGACAGTTTCGAACAGATCGACGAGAAGCTGGCATCGATCCCAGAGGCAGCCGGCTTCGAGTCTGCCCAGCAGTCCGAGATCTCGGACCTGCTGTATCTGGATACCACCGCAGTCACCTATGCGAACGACCTAGATGAAGCCGAGAGCACCCTGAACGGACTCGCCATGCTCCTCGCGGGTGACCTCAATCAACTAGATGGGCTCCGCGAACGATGGAACCAGCTGCAGCGTGCGGCGGCCTCTCGTGATGCACCCGACTCATTGCTCCAGCAGATCGACGAGACGTTCACCGAGATCGATGAGCTGAGTGCCGCGGTGGAGGAACAGCGCAACGAAGTACTCAGCCTGCTGGTCGAGGTTTCGGATTCGACTTCACGGATCGCAGCATTCCGCGCGGATGCGGCCGCTTATCGGCGCCAGATGCGATTGCAGAGTGTCACGCAGGCCGAGAGGCCGATCTGGGAAATTCGACTGGGGAGCCTCGGAGACGACCTTCCGCAACATCTCTTGTCTAAGGTGCAGAGCGACGGTGGTCACCTGGCCTCCTACATTCGTGACAACGCCCCTCGACTGACTCTGATCTTCGTGGGGTTCTTTGGGGGCACCCTGCTGCCCCTGCTGCGATTGAAGCGACCTGCGGAGCATCTGGCTGCGGAAGATCCGGTTGCCGAGCGCGCCCTCGCAGTCATCTCCCCCGGTTGGCCACTGGCCCTGCTCGTAGCGCTCTTCGCGACGTTGTCGCTAGCCCCGGCTCCTGCGCCTGAGATCTTCTATCGCCTGCTCCGGTTCCTACTTCCACTCCCCGCCGCAGCCTTGGCGATCAGAGTTCTGGGAGGTTCCTTCCGCACCTCGATCCTCATCGTTGCCGGAGCCCTGGCTCTGTTTCCGCTCCGCCCCTACTTCGAGCTGTCGCCGCTGCTCGACCGATTGGTATTGCTGGGCCAGTGCCTGGCGGTTGGCACCGCCCTGGCGGTCGACATCGTCCGGGGGCTGCGGCTGCCCGTCCTTCAAGAACGGTGGCGCCCCGCCCGACTCTGGCTGATCAAAGCAGCTATCGCGCTGCTCGCAATCAGCATCTTGGCAGCCATCATCGGTCAGATCGGCACTGCCCGCGCGCTGCGCGACGGGGTGACCGGCTCTCTGGGGTTCGGCTTGGTGTTCATCACTCTTTTCATCGCGCTCGACAGCCTGTTCATGACCTGGATTCAGACGGGCTTTGCACAGTCCCTCAACTTGGTGAAGGTTCACGGCCCAACGATCGAGCGATTCGTGCGGCGACTTCTGGCAGTTGTGGGGGGTCTCGCCTGGCTGTACTCGACGATCTTCGCCTTCGGATTGAAGGATGATCTTCCGCTCGCACTCGAGAAGGTTCTGGGCTTGGGCGTCAGCGTCCGAGCCGTCGAGATCACCCTCGGCGAGGTGCTGAGCTTTGTCGGCATCGTCGCCTTGTCTTTCTTGCTTGCGCGAGTCGTCTGCTTCTTCCTTGACGAGGAGTTCCTACCGCGGCTTCATCTACAGCGAGGGCTCCCCTACGCAATCTCGACAGTCGTTCGGTATGTCATTCTGCTTTCCGGCTTTTCACTCGCCCTGGTGGCTGCCGGTCTCGATCTGTCGAAGGCAACGCTGCTGGCTGGCGCCTTTGGTGTCGGCATCGGCTTCGGCCTGCAAAACGTGGTCAACAATTTCGTTTCCGGCCTCATACTCCTGTTCGAGCGCCCGATCCAGGTCGGTGACACCGTCGAGGTGGAGAGCCTGATGGGCGAGGTCACCAGAATCGGCATCCGCGCCAGCACGGTGGCCACATTCCAGGGTGCTGAAGTTATCGTTCCCAACGGTGACCTGATCTCCAAGCAAGTCGTCAACTGGACCTTGTCGAATCGGCGCCGGCGCGTCGAAATCGACGTCGGCGTAGCCTACGGCTCGAGTCCCGAGGAGGTCATCGAGATTCTGCTCGGGACCGCCCGGCAGCATCCTGATGTCTCTGCTGACCCGGAGTCAGTGGTTGTCTTCACCGGCTTTGGCGACAGCTCACTCGATTTTCAACTCAAATGCTGGGTCGCTCGCTTCGAACTCGCCCTCAGCGTGGCCAGTGAGCTACGCGTAGCTGTCAATCGAGCTCTTGCAGAGGCCGGTATCGAAATCCCCTTCCCACAGCGGGACATCAACGTACGCTCCGAGGCTGGGGACCCTGTGCCTTTCACTGCCGACACTGAGCCACAGCCAAAACAAGACCCGGAGGAAAACTCGGAATCATGATTACAAAACTCCAGTCCTTTCGTCTTTCAGTTGCCCTCGCTGTCGTTCTCGGAATTGCAGCAGGGATGCTCGTCATCTCTGGTCTCGAAGCACAGCAAGTCTCACCCGACACGAAACCCGAAAACCTGGCCGAAGGTGAGTTTGTATGGGAGCCCGAGGCGGCCCCAAACGGACCAATCGTGGTTCTTGTCAGCCTCAATCAGCAGCGTGCCTACGTCTATCGCAACGGCATCCTGATCGGCTACACGAATGTCAGCACCGGGAAACCGGGCCATGAGACTCCGACCGGAGTCTTCACGATTCTGCAGAAGGACAAGGACCACGTCTCCAGCATCTACAAGGCCAAGATGCCCTACACGGAGCGCTTGACCTGGAGCGGGATCTGCCTGCATGCCGGAGGACTTCCCGGCTATCCCTCGTCTCACGGCTGCATCCATCTGCCACTGGAGTTCTCGCAGCTTCTCTACGACATCGAGCACCTCGGTGCCACCGTTGTCATTGCTGACGAGCACTCGGGCCCCGAGGAAGCGGCTCACCCGGCGATTCTGTTGTCGCCGATGATGCACGAGCAGAGAAAGGAAGGGCCGGCTGCGGGAATCGCCAAGTTCGAATGGGAGCCCGAGCGCTCGACCGAAGGGCCCATGAGCCTGTTGCTGAGTACCGCTGACGAAAAGCTCTTCGTCTACCGTAACGGTATCGAGATCGGTTTCGCCGAGATCATTATCCTCGACGCCAGCGACTCTCTTCCATCGGGGATTCACACGGTCCTGGAGGGCTATTCGGACCGAGAGAGCCCTTTGGTGCCCGGGCACAAGATGCACCGCTGGATGAGCGTTTCGACCGAAGCCGCAACTGCTCCTGCCGAAGAAGACGAGGGGGCTCTCGCTTCACGAGTCCACATCCCTCCCTTCTTCGTATCGCAGATCTATGATTCCCTGGTTCCCGGAACGACCCTCATGATCACGGATCGGCCAGCGACTCCCGAGACAAAATCGGATTCCGACTTCGTCATCATGGCTACTCACCCAGCCGAGGAGACTGCCGAGTAGCGCCTGGAAGGCCAGAGAAACGCACCCGGCGGGAGAGTCGTTCTCTTTGGATCCAGCTAGAAGATCTTGCCCGTTACCCAGGCGATAACGTAGTAGATGACAGCCGCGTTGACGAACAGCCCCACCAACAAGAAGAGGAAGGTGAACACCAACGAGTCGATTCCGAAGCCATCCATCAACCGCGACAGAACCATGCTCCATGGGAAGGCCAACATGGCGACATAGACGCCGGCCAGAGATTCACCCGCTTTGGCGAGCAGCGGTAGGGTCCAAGCGGCTAGACCGACGGCCAGGTAGAGCCCGGCGATCCAGAATGCGAACCTCGACCTCACGGCAATCGGCATGGGAACCCCCTCATATGGTGATGAATCACTGGACCAATATACCTCGCGCATCTCTGGGCCAGGCGCGCATGTGCAGTTCAAGCGGCGGCTCGATGTTCGTAGAACCCATGTCCTGAGCCGAGATGGAATACCGGCAAGGATAAGATAGAAACCGCTCTTCGGAGTCCGCGAATTGACCGATTCCGAGAAGGAGACGCACTATGGAAAACAAGCAGATCCTGGGACTCTTGTCCATACTGATCTTTACGACACTCGCAATCACGTTGCTTTCTTGCGGCCAGAATCCGACACCTGCCAACGAGGAGGCAGAGGCCACGATGGCAGCCAGCACGCAGCCCGAAGGGCCGCCCTCTCTCGATGAGATTGCCAACACCACCATCCATGGCATCTACGACGAGCCGGTGCAACTCCAGGGCGGGAAGTACGAAGGAGAGCCATTCGAGCCGCAGGGCGCCTCCTTTCCGAGAGTCGGCCTGATCGAGGAGTTTCTCTTGACCGGCGACATGGACGGCGACGGAGTGGAAGAGGCAGTCGTGATGCTTTGGGAAAGCTCGGGTGGCTCGGGGACCTACAGCTACTTGGCCGCCCTGGGTCGTGAGGGCTCGGAAGTTGTCAATATCGCCACGGCCGAGATCGGTGATCGGGTGCAGCTGCGTGACTCTCGAATCTCCGGCAACCGGGTCGAGCTCGATATCGTCCAAGCCGGTCCTGAAGATGCCGGCTGTTGCCCGGGCGAGATGGCAACCCTGGCCTGGGCGCTCGAGGGTAATTCCCTGAACCCGGTGGAATCTGGTGTCGAGCCCGGGCGCCTTTCGATTGCCGCGTTTGCAGGGCCCGAGTGGGTGCTGCGCAATCTCGACCGCAACGAACCAGCTCCAGACGAGCCTGAGATCACCCTCTTGTTCGAGGAGGATCGCATCGCGGGCAAGAGTGGCTGCAACCAGTACATGGGCTCGGTCACCGAAGGTCAGATGCCCGGAGACCTGACAGTCGGTTTATTGGCTGGCACCATGATGGCCTGCCCACCCGAGATCATGGAGCTCGAGGATCGCTACCGACAGCGGCTCGAGAGAGTCTTCAAGATCGGTTTCTTCATTGGCGAACTAGCCCTGAGCTTCGAGAAGGAAGACGGTAGTGGAGGCACATTACTCTTCGCTCCACGCCAACCTGGAGAGTGAGATGGAAGAGAGAATGGGAAAGAGAGATGCGGGTCCAGCCGTGGTGCTCGGCCTTTTCTTGGCCGTCGGCCTCGCTCTCGGCGGCTACTTCATCGGCAACGGGCTCTTCCAGGCTCGAGCGACTCAGCGCTTCGTGACGGTCAAAGGCCTCTCTGAGAGGGAAGTGCCGGCCGATTTGGCCATTTGGCCGATCGTCTTCACCGTCTCGGCCAACGATCTCGGCAGCCTACAACAGGGAATCGATAGCAGCGCCGCTGAGATCACCGAGTTCCTGAGTGCCGACTTCGCCTCCGAGGAGTTCGATCTCTCGGTCCCACGCATCACCGACTACAACCTGCAAACGTTCGCGCCCGGAAGTCGACCGCCTCAGCGCTACGCCGCTGAAACGACCATGACTCTGCGCACCCGAGACATCGATGCCGCAAAGCGCAGCATGCAGCAGTCGGGAGATCTGGTGAAGGCCGGCGTTGCCCTGATTCGGAGCTACGAGTATCAGACTTCGTTTCTGTTCACGGGCCTCGAGCAGATCAAGCCAGAGATGATCGCCGAGGCGACACGCGACGCCCGGCGTGCTGCCGAGCAGTTTGCGGAAGACTCCGGTAGTCGAGTGGGTGCCATCCGCAACGCCCAGCAAGGCTACTTCTCTGTCGAGGATCGGGATCGCTTCTCACCCGAGTTCAAGAAGGTCCGGGTCGTGACGACGATCCAGTACTTCCTTGTCGATGACTAGCGTCATCGAGTCCCGGGGCCTGGGTCCTGGGTATCGGCTGGCTCTTCAGTACCGCAGCAAGAAGTATCCGGCAGCCAGGATAACTGCCCCCAAATAGCCGAGCGGAAAGGCCCACCGGCATGTTCGGTCGATTCAGGCGCTGCCTGCTTGTCTTCCGGCCACCGCCAATCTTCAATTCGCCTCTCCAGAGTCGGACCCAGCAACCGCCTGCAGGTTGGCGACGTTCTGGAGCATCACCGATCCGTAGTTGCCGCTCTCAGGCGCGTTGCCACAAGGGTTGTAGACCACGCTCTGGAGCCCCAATCCCGCCAGGCGACTCTTCACCGCCTCGAGCGGCTCCCCTTCCCAGACCATGAGCTCCGCGGGATGTGACTGCAGCAAGGTTGCGAGGGCTCCCCACATCTCCTCGGTCGGCATCTCGCCAGGCTCCCAGTGAACCGCCTCGCCATTCAAGCCGAGGTGCTCATCGAGATACTGGTAGACAGGATGGGAAAAGAGGATGGGACGGTCGCCGAGGTCGGCAGCGACATTCCCTAGTTGTGCATCGAGGACCAAGAGATCGGCTTGAAGCCCCTCGTAAGCGACCCGGAAGTCCTCCGCAGCCACCGGGCGCAACTCGGCAAGCGCTTCCTGAATGGCCTGCGCCTGCGCAATGGCGATCATCGGATCCAGCCAGGTCGTGAAGGCCCACCCCTTGTGTGAATGCTCGCCCTCGGGGCCATGCGTGTGAACGACACCATCATCCAGCGGAATGTAGCTGCTCTCCATCGCCGCCGAGGTATCGACGAGCTTGCTCGCTGGCAGGCTCGCCCTCTCGATCCACTTCTCGTAGCCGGCGCCGTTCAGCAGGATGAGGTCCGCCTCCTGGAACTCTGCGATCACCTCTGGCTCAGGCGCCCAGTAGGCGGGGTCCACATCGGCCGGCGCAGGAAACACCACTTCGACCTGCTCACCACCAATCCGCTCGGCAAAGTAGGCGAGGGGGTAGTTGGTGGTGTAGACGGACAGGGGTGTAGGGGCGTAGGGGCTTGAGGGCGTAGGGGAAGTGCCCGAGCCTGACTCCCCTGACGGATCACTGGGACCACATGCACAAAAGGCCAAGGCAACTATCGGCAGGAAATACTTCTGAAGTTGATGCGTCACGAGTCTGCTTCTCCACAGTTAGTGCCACTAGAAGAACTTGTGCCCCTTTTTCGTCACTCCAAGAGGGCGCGATCGAACAGTGAGAGACCACCGAAAGCTGAGCACCTTCAAGCTCGCCCACAGTCTCGTAATCCTTACATACCGCGAGACGAAGCACTTCCCCGGACATGAGCGCTATGGCCTCGTATCTCAAATGCGAAGAAGTGCCGTCTCGGTCTCTGCGAACATTGTCGAAGGCTGCGCCCGATTTAGCGAAAAGGAGTACGCTCGATTCCTCGAATGTGCCCTCGGGTCGCTTCGAGAATTGAGCTACTACATCAAGCTCAGTCGCGATCTCGGTTTCCTTGGCGGGGAGGCCTTCGAGGAACTGGAGGTTCTCTGTCGTAGAACCTCCGCTGCTCTCACTGCCTTGATTCGCGTTCGCAGAACCAGCTCCTAAGCTCACCCCCTACGCCCTAAAGCCCCTACGCCCCTAAGCCCTCCCAAGGGCCCAGGACCCAAGCCCTTCTCATCCCAACAACAACGCCCTGATCAGCCCTTCTCCAAACTGCGCCGTCAACACGGTGAGCAAGCCCGCCAGGAGAACTCCGGCCAGAAGGACCGCGACGATCTCGGAGACGAGCAGGGTCCCGATGCTGAGTCGCGAGCCGCCAATCTTGCTCATGGTGTCGATCTCTCGGCGTCGCAGGCGCAGCGAAAGGAGAAAAACCAAGGCGGCAGTTGCCAGGGTGGCGATGGCCACCAGGAGCAGAGCCGCCACCACGAACTCTCGGATCGTCAGAATCGTTCCAAGCAGGTCGTTCATCACCGTTGCCGGTTGCACGATCTGGCTGATGTCGTCGCTAGCCTCGTAGCGGCCCATGAGAATGGTGCCTGATTTCTGATCGTGCGGCACCGCGATGACACCCGAGATCGGATATCCATCCATGCCACCGTGGAAATGGAAGGAGTCCACATTGTCAGAGGTGATCTCGTTGTACTGGACTACCGAGGCGTTGGCGGTGATGGTGTCTCCCTCGCGCTTCAGTACTCCTGAGGCGGCCTCTGGCGCATCCATGTCCTGGTGCCCATGGACCAGACCCTGGATGACCCAGGTGGTCTTGAGGTCGACGAAAATGGCCCCATCGTCCGCCGTGTACGACGGCCCCAGAACACCGACGACCTGCATCTTCAAGGGATAGACCCCTGCCAGGTCGAAGACGCTCTCCGGTGACGAGACAACCGTGTCGCCCGGTCCGACGTCCAAATCAGCCGCTACCCTGGATCCAAGAACACATTCCCCAAGGACAGCCATCGAGCGGCCCGAGGCAACCTCGAGACCGCGAAAGTCGAAGTACTCCAAGGTCGTCCCGACGATTGGATAATCGCGCGACCGAAAGCGCACATAGAGCGGAATGGGCATTGCCAGGCCTGTCTCTTCGATCCGTACTGCCTCCGAGTAGGTGGTCAGCGTGGGCGTGTCGGATTCGAAATAGAGGGAGTTGAGCGCCAACTCCAAAGGGCTTCCCTTGGCCCCGACCAGCAGCGGTGTCGCTTCCGCCCGGGAGGTGAGCTCCCTTGCGCTCTGACCCACGATCACATTCAACCCGACCGGCAGAAACGTGATCAGCGTCAGCGAGCCCACCAGGATCGCCGTCTTGATCCGGTGGTGCGCGAGATAGCGCCAGGCGAGATAGAGGGTGTCTCTCATCAGGTCCTGGGTCCTGGGTCCTGGGTCCTGGGGTTCTGCGCTGGGAGGTCGTAGAACTGTTTGAAGTCGATGACGCGTTGGAAGCGGGAGAGAAGGTCGTGATCGTGGGTGACGGTGACCAGGGTCGAGCCCTTCGACTCGGCGTACTCGATCAGGATGTCCAGGACCTTGTCCTTGTTGGTCGGATCGAGGTTACCGGTGGGCTCGTCCGCCAAAAGCAACGGCGGCTCGGCGAGCAGTGCCCGGCACACGGCGACGCGTTGTTTTTCTCCCTGCGACAACCGCCGGACGTTGCGGCTCACCTTGTCGCCGATGCCCATCATCTCTGCCAACTCGACTGCCCTCTGGCGAACCTCCTTGTTCAGCTCGAGCGACCCGTTGATCCTGTAGGCCAGGAGGATGTTGTCGACGACATTCAGATACTCCAGGAGCTCGAATTCCTGGAAGACGAGGCCGATATTGCGGATCCTGAAATCGCGACGCGCCCCGTCGGCGAGGCCCGAGATGTCCACTTGGTTGGTGATCACACTGCCCGACTGCGGCGAGTGAATCCCGGCGATGAGGTTCAACAGGGTGGTCTTGCCGGATCCGCTGGGTCCGATGACGGCGACTCGCTCACCCGATTCAACCACCAACTCGGGCACATACAGGGCGAATCCACCCTGGGAGTAGTGAAAGCGGAGTTCGGAGATGGAGATCATGAGGGTCCTGGGTCCTGGGTCCTGGGTCCTGGGTCCTGGCAGGTAACACTAACCCGAAGCGGCACGCTCGCAAAGACTCGACAGTCAAACTCAGAAACCGTGGCGCCTGTGACCTATTGCAGCTCGGTTGGTCAAACCGAGCAAACTTGGGCAAACCCTTTACCCTGTTCCTGCGTCTAAGTAGCTAGGAGACAGCTGCCGACCGAAGCCCTCGGCCGGCAGCTTCTGATATTCGACTACGCCTTGATCTTCATTGAACCGAACTTGGAGGAGAATTCATGAAGAAGCAGAACCGGACGTGGCTGCTGTGTGTTGCGCTGCTGGCCGCGTTGGGATGCGGCCAATCCGAGCCACCAGCAGCCGACAGCCCCGCAGAAGAGCTGTCCGAGGTCGACCAGGCTGCTGAGGAGACCTGGGCGATCTGGGAAGAAACCGAGGATCCGGAGGTCAAAGTGGGGCTGGCGCAGGACTTCCTGGCACGCTACCCCGACAGTGATCACACGGGGGACTTCCTGAGTTCTGCGGTCTACCACTATACGGAGAGCCTCGATCGCCCGGATGACGCCTACGAGTTGGTGACAGAGACCCTGAATCAGGTCGAGGATCCCGACGCCAGGCTCGAGACCCAGATGCAACTGGCGGTTCTGCACTCCAAGACGGGACGGCTCGAGGAGCTCAGCGAGCTAGCCAGCTCGATGGCTGAAGAGCACGATTTCCAGTTCACCGACCACCTCGAGCTCATGGAGCTGGCCACCGAGGCCGGAGCCTGGAATCTGGTCATCGAGCAAGCCGAGGACGGCCTGGCCTTCGCGACGCCAGAGGCCTTCAAGGCCCAATGGCCCGACCTCAGCGATGAGTATGCGGCGCGAGCTGGTCAGCGTCGCAATGCCTACTGCCAGGCGTACCAGGGCTGGGCTCAGGAGAACCTGGGCCAGCACGAGGCGGCCCTGGCCTCCTTTGCCAGCGGCGTAGACGACACTTCGTATTCTCTGTTGGGTGTCGACGAGACGCCGCTCCATCTCTACTGGGGCAAGACCTTGCTACTTCAAGGTGAGCCCGTTGCGGCAATGGACAAGCTGAACGCGGAAGCTCTGTTTGGTTCCAAGGAAGCCAAGGAGACGTTCGCCGAGGCCTGGAGCGCCACTCACGGAAGTGAAGAAGGGCTCGAGGAGCGCCTCTGGGCCCTGCGTCAGGAATACTCCAAGCCGCTGCCGCAGTTCGCACTCCCCAATTACGAAGGTGAGACGTTCAAGTCCACTGAGCACATCGGGGACGTCATGTTGATCGCCGCCTGGAACCCCACGTGAGGGGGCTGTCGCGTGGAGTTACCACGCCTCGAGCCACTGTGGCAGAAGTACAGGGACCAGGGTCTTCAAGTCATCGCGATCGACTCCGAGCACGACACCGAGCGCTCCGTCGAATTCATTGCCGAGAACAATCTCACCTATCACCTTCTGGAAGACAACGAAGGCGACGACAACGTCGTCGCCTCCAAGCTCAAGATCTACGGTTTTCCGACCTCCTATCTGGTGGATCGGGAGGGGCGAATCCTCTTCTCCCACATCGGCTTCGAAGAGGGCGACGAGGTGCAGATAGAGGAGGAGATCAAGGGGCTACTCGGGCCTTAGCACAGGCACCGAGAATTGTAGGGGAGGGCCTTGCGCCCTCCCGCGGGCGGGGGCAAGCCCCGCCCCTACATCAAGCCGTGGATGCAGCCTGCCAAGAGACTGCTGGTGCAACTCTTGCTGCTTTCGCTTCGTAGCGCTAGGGTAGTTGTGTTGGAGCGCTAGAAACCAGCAAACCCCTGCTGCTTTCCATACAAGTCTCAAGGAGATCCAGATGACGGATATTTCGAGAAACCGTGTCAGCAGTTTCGCAACGGTGACGGCTGCAGTGCTGCTCATCGCAGCGCTGCTTGCCCCTGCTCCCTCGCAGGCCAAGAAGAAGGAGATCATCGAGAGCTTCACCGCCAACGTGATGGTCATGGATAGTCCTGGCCAGGCGAACTCCTCGATCCTGACGATGAACATCTATGGCTGGACGAGCGACGAGGATCGCGAGACGGTCCTGGATGCGATCAAAGAGGCCACCGATAATTCGCGCAACCGTTCAATGCGCGGGGTCTCGACGACGCTGAGAAAGCTGGGCAAGGCGGGCGTTCTGTTCCTCATGGGCGAGCAGGGTTGGCCCATTCGGTATGCGCGAGAGTTCGAAACCAGCAGCGGCCGGCAGATCATTCTCGGCCTCGAACGACCGGTGACCTTTTCGGAGGTCTACACCGGCTCCCAGGCTCAAGACTTCGACGTCACCGTCATCGTTCTGAACCTCGATTCCTCCGGCAATGGCGAGGGTGTCGCATCGGTCGGTACCGAACTGGTCTGGAACGAGTCCGAAGACAAGATCGGGGTCACCAACTTCTCGTCACAGCCGGTAAAACTGACCAACGTTCGCCCCAGCAAGAAGTGAGAGACAAGACCCCACGGTTGTTCGAGTCGACGAACTGGGCCACTGGGGAAAGGACCGGCAGGGTGATGAAGAGACCCGCTACGAGCACTCGTGGAGGTGCGAGCTTGATCGCAGTGATGTCGATTGCCCTCCTGTCCATGACCTCGGCTGCACAGGCCGAGGCCGACGGGCCGGATTGGTGGACGGTGACCGGCGTAGGCGCCAACGACGTGCTCAATATCCGAGCCGAACCGGCGGCATCCGCAGAGAAGATCGGTGAGGTTCCAACCAACGCCCAGGGATTGCGCAACCTCGGTTGCACCGGCAAAATGAGCTTCGCCGAATGGGAGAAAGCCACCGAAACCGAGCGCGAGCAAGCCAGATTCAACCGCTGGTGCAAGATTCGTTACGCCGGAACAACCGGCTGGGTCGCGGGCCGCTATCTAACCGAAGGAGCACCACCGCAGGATGATCAAGAGATTGTTGAATCTGGTGAGTACTCTTTCGGCGCCTGGAGTGTCTTTTGTGAATCCGGATTGTGCAATAGCGCCTACCAGTATGGCCGTGGCGGCTCGGTACCAACGATCCTGAGAGTGAAACGAGGAATGGACGAGTCCCCGGAGATACTCGTTGAGGGTGGTCCCTTCACACCGTCCGGCGAGGTAGCGTTTTTGATCGATGGGGAGTTCGTTACGGGCGGTCTCGCATCGACCCTGCAAGCCGGTTCGGGTGATGATCTCGTCTTTCCCCCGGACGACATCACCTTCGCCCTGGCGCGGCGAATGCGTTTGGGCACCACGATGGTGCTGACCGTCCCGAGAGCGCAGGGTTCGGAGACTGTCGAGTTCGACCTCGACGGGTTCGAAGAGGCACTACGGCAGGTCCAGAAACCGTGAAGACCCTCGCACCGATCTGTTTGCTGGTCCTGCAGATCGCCGCGCCAAGCTTCGGGTCCGACACAGCAGGGCACCGCTCCGACGGCTGTGGGAGCGCACCACCCGTAGACCCACTCTCCACGACAGACGTTGGCGACGTGAGCCGCCAATTCATCACCTCGATTCCGTCGTCGTACGACCCGGCCTTGGCTCACCGATTGATCGTCGCCTTCCACGGACGCACCACACCCAATGGCCAGGTGCAGCGGTACTTCGAGATCGAGCAGAGCGCAACGATCGCCAACGATCGTCGTGTACCCCGCCGGGCTGCTAGGAGAGGACGGCCAGTACAGCTGGTATGAGCCCGGGCAGTCTGGTGACTCCCTTCGGGACTACGCTTTCTTCGACGCGCTTCTCGAGCTCTTCAGCTCCTCCTACTGCCTCGATCTCGACCAGGTCTTTGTCGTCGGCCATTCGCTGGGCGCGAGCTTTGCCAACAGCCTCGGCTGCGCCCGTGGATCGGTCATCCGTGGAGTTGGCACCGTTGCGGGCCGATCGCGGGCTCCCTTTGCAGCGGCCCCGCGGCGGCCATGATCCTGCACAACCCCCACGACGACCTGGTCCCATTGTCACGTGGCCTCCATGCGAGAGACCAGGCCCTCGACCAGAACGGCCTCGAGCCGCCGGCTCGGTCGTGTCCACCACAAGCTCTGAATTGTGAGTGCTACGGACCTCCCGATGCCGTGAACCCGGTGGTCTGGTGCCCTCACACCGAGGACACGAATCGCCGCGGTGAGTTCTACCCTCACTTGTGGCCGAAGGAGGCAGGCCAAGCGATCATGGAGTTCTTCGACTCGCTCCCGGCCTCTTCACAGTAGCCCCTGCACGATCGTCGGCCGGCACAGGTCGATCCCCATCCACCCGCCCCGGCCGGCAGAGGCACCGGCCGCTTCAAGCGGCTCAAGCCTCTACGCCCTTCAGCCCCTAGGCCATTACGCCCCTAAGCCCTTAAGCCCCTAAGCCTGGGTGCGCGGGCGGGAAAAGCTACTCCCAACCCAGAACGTCGCGCATCACACTCCACCGGGGACGCCTGTCCTCAGCCCCCTTGCCCAGGATCCAGTGAGGCGAAGAGGGTGTCGACCGTGCCGTCCTTCTTCTTCAGATCGATCCAGTCGTTGATGAGCGAGTAGTAATAACCATCGTCGGAACCCAAGGGATAGACCAGGGGAATCTTCACCGGCGGACGGATGGGATTGACCATCGCGTAGCCGGGGTGGAACAGAGCCCAGGCGGCTCCGGCTTCGGCACTCGTCACCAGAGCATCGACCTCCCCCGACATCTCGAAGAACTCCGCCTCTGATTCGAGCGCCACGTAGTCGACATCGGGAACGCGTGTCCTGATCCTCTCTTCGAAGTAGCTCCCTTCGAGGAAGGCCAGCTTCGGGTTCTCGATGCGCTCGATGGTCGCCCGATTCAGGAAGTCCTTGCGACGGTGATCCTCGACTACCGCCGCCAGCGTCACGTCGAGATAGGAGTCCGAGAACATGAGCCGAGATGCCCGCCTCAACGTGCCGCCGAGCCCACACATGGCGATGTCGAAATGGTCCTCCTCGAGCTGCGTCACCAGGGTCTCGTTGCGGAAGGGTACGAACACCAACTCCACCCTGAAATCGGCTGCCATGCGATGCGCCATGTCGATATCGAAACCCACCAACTCCTGGCGGTGATTGAAGAAGCAGAACGGAAGTCGCTGTGGATCGAACCCGACTCGCAGAACCCTCTCTCTCCGGGCCCGATCGATCCTCGACTCCCCCGGCTGCAGAGGAATCGGGTTGGGTGCGGGCTCGTCCAGGACCGCCGCCGGTACCAGCGGCTCGAGCAGGTGCATGCGATCCAGGATGTCCGCTTTCTTGTAGGCACCCTCGAAGGTGGTCTTCAGGTAGACCCGCGTCCCCAGCATCGCGCCACCCATCAAGAGGGCACCGATGACCAGTGCTCCGGCAAGCTGCCGCCAGTGGATCGAGATCCTGCGCTTGATGGCGTAGGCGGTGAGAATGCTGAACGCCAACAGACTCATGATGCCGAGCAGATCGCTGACCCTGGCCGACCAGACTCCGGCCATCATGAAGAGTTGAAACATGTCGGAGGGCAGGTGCAGCAGGTCGAGAAGAAATGGGATGGTCACCACCAGGCTGCCGAACGAGCTGAACAGACCCGAAGTCAGAAAGACCAGCATCTGGCCCGCATCGATGGAGCTACCTACGAACCAGGCCGAGAAGGGGATGAAGAGCAGGCTCGAGAGCTTACCCAACGTCGGGAAGGGATAGGCGAGGGGAACGAGGATCTCCGGTGCTACCGTCGAGTCCTTCGGATCCCAGTCGTCCTCCATCAGCAGCTTCTCGATGCTGTCGATCAACATGGGCAGTACCGCGAATACGCTGCCGATGACGAAAGCAGTCAAAGCCGCTTCTTTGGACGCACTCAGAACCGTCCGGTAGCGCAGTCCGGTCAGTACCGCCACGACCATGGGCAGGACCCACAACGCCAGAATGACCGCGAGGAGGGTGTGGCTGATGATGTAGCCCTGCAACCTGCCGAACTCCGCCAGCGTGATCGTGCCCGCCGCGCTGGCTGCGATGGCGAAGATTCCGACAGGGCTCAGTCGAACGACGAACTTGTTGACGCCCATCAGTCCCTGCATCAGGACGTCCATCTGGTCGAGGACCAACTGCTTGCGATCGAGACCCGCCAGGGCCAGTCCCAGCAGAATGCTGAAGAGCACCACTCCGGGAACCAGGTTCTGGGACAACGAGTGAAAGGGGTTCGAAGGCACATACAGGCCCAGAAAATCCGGCGCTTCCTGAGCCTCGATCAGACTTGTGCTGAAGAACGAACCGGTCTCGAAGGGAGGATACGAGATCGGAACGATCGCTATCGTGATCAGACCCAGGACCCAGAGGCCCAGCATGACGATCGCCGCGGCCCGCATGAGCTTCGCCCCGTCCTGCAGTGAGAAACGACCGATATTGGCGACCAGAGAGAGCGTGATGAAGGGCAGCACCGTCATCTGGAGCAACCCGACATAGACATCTCCCACCACGCCCAGCCGTCCCGCCGGCTCTCCGAAGAAGAGGCCCACGCCGATCCCGAGGGAAAGGCTCAAGAGGATCTTGGCGGTGGGACTCAAGCGAGGCTTCTTCTGTGGGCTCTCTGAGGACCGCTTTCCATCTTCCTGGCTCATCGGCTCACCTTAGAAGAAGCTCATCGTTCGTGTCGAGGGGCCAGCTGGTCGCATGACCGAGCTGGGAACACAAAACCCCCGACCCGGCGGAAGCCAGGTCGGGGGTCACAAGCGTAGGCCTGAAGACAGTCTACTTCTTTTCTCGGTCGAACGTTGGTCAGCTTGATCGGCTGCGAAGACATGTTCGTCGGCTCGATCTTGCCGGTCTTGTCGTCCCACTTGACCTCGGTACCATACGAGAGAATGCCGTCGCCCTTGCCGTTCTCATCCACGTGTCAGGATGATGATGGTGACGTCGAAATCACCCGCCATGCTGTCCTGTATAGCCCTCCTGGAACGATGACAGGGCGATCGGTGGCCAGGATGATCTTGCCGCCTGCCATCCTCCGTCTTGAACTCGCGCGCATAGCGCAGAGGATAGCCCTGTCTACCCGACATGAAGGCATACCCCGCCTTCTCCTGACCACGCAAGGCCTGGGCAACTTCACGGTCGCCTGCGGTCGCGCTCTTGATGACCCCGAGAAGTTCGTCCCGCTCGGCATCGCTCGACCAGCGGTAGATGTTGATTGTCGCCATCGATCCCGCGCCGGCGGTCTGCATGATCGCATTGGCCTCGAAGCTCTCTATGATTGTCGCTTCTTCTTGGCGGCGGCCGGCATCGCACCTAGCGCCAAGACCAACACTGCGATAACACTGACAACAGCTATGAACTCTTCCTCATGGTTGCCTCCTCTGCAATGAAATTCGAACACCGATCCTAGGCATGCGGATCCTCGACCACCTTGTAGACCAGGCCGCTGCCACTGTAGAACGCCTGATAGTAGACACCGTCGAGGTCGAAGTACTGCTGCTTGTTGACGGTTTCGAGCTCGGCCCTGCCAGGGATGGTCGACACAGCGGCGCCTGTCGGGGGTGCGATGACCTCATAACCCGAGGCTGCCGCAGCGTAGAAGACCCCCTCCCAATAGCAGAACCGCTGACTCGCGACCTGCCCTTGCTCGCAGCCTACCGGCAAGCGAGCGACGGTGGTGCCAGCAGCAATTCCCGGAGCCGCGGTCGCTGCGGTCCCACCGAACTCCCACCAATCGTCATTCAGATGGCCAGTGAGTGGATCCCCGGGGCCACCCTGATCGAGAGCATCATCGGGAGCGACTGTGCCCCGGGGTTCGAGTTGAGGGGGCGGGTCAGTCTTTGCCCCGGGCTCGCGCGGGCCATAGACCTGGTAGGTGTCGCCTCCCCCACTGCCGAGGGGGTTTGAAGTTTCAGGCGTAGGGTTGGTGACGCCGCCATAGTTGAGGTAGCCACCAGGGTAGTAGCCGTAAGGGACGCCGTAGCCACCGGTCACCGGTCCGGGGTTGTTGATGCTGCCACCATGGAAGCCACCACCGCCGAAGGCACCACCACCGCCTCCGGCCCCAGCCTGTGCCACATCACCGCTCATCAGAAGGACGCCAGTCATGACGGAGACTGCAATCAGGAGAAATCGGGAGTTCTTCATGGCCGGGCCTCCTCAACGGCGAGAAAGTCGATCTCGATGGCATCGTCGGGGATCTGTGGTTGAAAGCGAGAATCCGGCAGTGTTGGATTCAAGCTCCATCCAGTGACTTCGACAGCGAACTGAGGTGCCATCGGCAGGGTCTTGTAGGTGATGACCACCTTCCTGACCAGAGGCTTCGGTCCGGCCTCGATCCATACCTGCCAGTTGACGTTCTCCTGACCGAAGATCAGGTGGTGGCAGGCCACCCCGTTCACGTCGTGGAGCCCCATGTAGCGGTCGGCCTTCACATTCCCCATCAGCACCGAGTGCGGATCGGAGGAGAAGAGATCCTCGAGGGGGAGAGACAGACCATAGTCGGTGGCCAACATCCTCAGGGTCTCGTCGATCGTCGATTCTGCCGTGGTCGCTGCCCAGAGATTCTCGGCCGAGCCCAATATCGTCACCATCGATCCATCCAGCCACAGCTCCCTGGCGGTCAGATCGTCCTGGTAGGTCATGCGCAGCCGATCCGGTCGACGTAGTTGAACCGCCATCGAACCGCTGTACTGCACCTTGGTGTCGGGCAATGGCACGTCGTCGAAGGTCACATTCGCTCGGAGCTCGAAAGCCTCGAGCGATTTCAAGTAGGAGGACATCTCCTCGAGCAGAGTCGCCGGATCAGGGGACTCCGCCTGCGCTGTAGCCGGGGGACTCGAACTCGAGAGCACCACCAGAATCCAGAGGAAACCGGAAGCTACTCTTCTCGCTGCTTGCATCATCTGCCCTCCTCGCTTGTAGAGGTCGTTGCTTCTCGACCTCTCAATCCTACTGCGGAGCTTTGTAGTCCGTGCCGAACATCTCGTTCGTTTCCTTGTAGTAGTCGTCGATCACGTCCTTGTATACCACTCGCCCGCCCGTGATGTAGTCAGAGAACCCAACCCTGTCCTTCGGATCCGCGGACTCCTTCTTCGTGACTGACGGCAGCGGCCAGATGTCCTCGTCGTAGGCGGCCATGCGGACGCGGATGTCCTTCTTGGTCACGTTGAACACCATGTAGTCGACTGCCAGCTCGAACGGGCCGTCGTAGGTGGATCGGACCTCCTTTTCGATCTGCGGCTTGGTGTCGAAGTCGTTGAAGACATGGTAGCCAACGGCCATTCGAGGTTGGATCTGGCTCATCACCTTGCCGAACATGGCGGGTGAGGTATGTACCTGGGTGGCTACATTCAACGCGTCGAGCACGGCGAATCGTTGCTTGTTGACCATGATCGACGGCGGGGCGAAACACTCATGGATCGCCAGATCCGAGTCTTTCGTGTGCTCCATCCACCACTTGTTCGGGTAGGTGTCGCTGGAGAAGGCAAACTTGAGACCGTTCCAGGTCAGGACGAAGCTGACCGAGCCGTCGACGGCATGGATCGCCGGAAGGGAGGTGATGGTGACCCCATTCTCCTGATAGATGACCTCATTGACGGCCTTGTAGTCGAACTCGTTCACCTCGATCGCGAGTCCCTTGGTATTGACGTTGCCTTGCCTCGACGCCATGTCCCAGGCGTACATCTCCTTCATGCGGTCCACCATGTTCTTCGTACCGAGGGTCTTGTCCGAGCCAGAGGGGCCCCAGACCCGCAACGGTCGTTGACGGTTGGAGATCACTCCACCAATCCACAGGGCATCGAGATCGCCGATGTGATCGGCATGTAAGTGACCGATGAACAGCTTGTCCAAGAAATCGTAAGGGATCTTCATGGCGGCGATGCGCTCGGCCGAGCCCAAACCGATGTCGAAGATGAACTTGTCACCATTGCCGAGCTCGACGATCCAACACGCTGCCGCCTGCTTCGGGCGGGCGTTCGGCATGCCGGTGCCACAGGCGATGATCCGCATCTCGTCAGGCGCCAGGTCCTCGGAACCGGGATAGTAGACATCCCGGTCGTCCAACGCCGCTGTCGGCGAGACCATCATCGGCTCTTCCGCGGCCTCGCTCTTCCCGATGAGGTTCACCTGATGGGCTACCCAACCGGCGAAAAAGGCAATGAGGACTAGGGTGAGAAGGGCAAGTTGGCGTTTTGGCTTCATTGATTCCTCCTTCGAATGAGAAGTTCTCCTCACGAAATTCGATCGGATTCTCTGCGCCAGAGGTTCATAGATCTCTGCATGGCGCATCTGTTGGACATTCTCCGGGTCCACAAGCGAGGCTTACCTGGTTGGCAGCTATCGAGGATAACAAACCCTACGAGAGATTCCCTGGTCCTGCTATCCTCGAAACAGCGCCTTATCCGAGAATCGTCAACAGGCGAAAGACAGGACTCAAACAGGTCATGGCATCGACTGGCCCACCCGGCGAGACCGCGCTTCGCGTGGAGCACTCGGTAGCAACGAACCCCGACGATTTCTCGGAGGGCTTGCGATCGGTGGCTTCCGGTGTCTCGACAAAACAGGGAGAGGGAGGGGGCTTTCGGGCCGAGGTCTATGCGGCTCCCCTGCTAAAGGTGGGGATGTTCACAGTGCGCATCCAGGACGCCCACGTCGAGCGTGTTCCCGCCCCATACACGGCGATCACCGTGCCCGCGAGTAAACCCCTTCGGTTCTACCGCGGGAGCCGTGGCGAGACCTTCCATCCGGGCTCGGCCCAAGTGCTGCACACGAACAGCGAGCTCGACCTGCGTGTCGGTCCCCCGTCCGGCCTTTTCGTCGCGACCTTCGATGGCGGCTGGATCGATCACGCTGCATTGCGGCTGACAGACCACGAGCACTACAGCGATCTGCTCGGCGACTGGCGGCTCGACTTGCAATCATCGGCCGGCCAGAGCTTTCGCCATTTTCTCGACTTCGTTTGGACCGAGATCTGCCGGGGAGGGCTCTTCACTCGCTCTGTGACCGCGACTCGCGAGATCGAGCACACCTGCGCAACCCTGCTGATCCTCGCTTCCGAAGCCGGGTCTCAACAATCCAGGACCAACCGCGATCGGGGGCTCTCGAAGGCGGGTCTTGAAAGAGCGGAGGAGTACATCCGAGCTCACCTGGCCGAGCCCTTCGCCCTCGACAAGCTCATCGAGATTACCGGCACCAGCGCAAGCACTCTCCTGAGGGAGTTCCGCAAGCGCTATGGCATGCCGCCCATGCAATATCTGAAGCACTGTCGGCTCGAGGCGGCCCGCCGTGAGCTCATGTCTGCGGAACGCGACCAGACAACCGTTACTGTAGTGGCTCTGCAGTACGGCTTCTACCACCTCGGGCGCTTTGCCGGGGCGTACCGAGAGACTTTCGGAGAGCTGCCGTCAGAGACTCTGAAGCATCCTCGGTGACCACGGGAGGGCGCAAGGCTCTTTCTAGAGTCGCTCTTCCTGCAGGATGGTGAGGCCCGTCAACTTCCAGAGGCCATCGACAGGCTCTATGGTCAAGTCGGCCTCGTACTGGTTGATCCGCGTGTGGACGTGACCCCAGTGGCCCACGGATCCGGAGACGTTCCATTTGCGTGTGGGCGGCGATGCCCTGCCTTCCCTCGAGTGGCCGGGACTCGACCTCGAGCAGCTCGATGTCCTTGACCTTCGCTCGAGCTCCGCCCTGACTGGCCAGCTCCAGCCCGCGCCGGGTCTCGAGATAGATCTCGGTCAGGAGCTCCCCGCTGACGCTGCGATCGAGGAACATCGTAGATCGCCTCCTCGCCGCGGAAGTCGAAGGCGCGGTAGATGTTGTGGAGCAGGCCGGCCACCATCCCTTCGGCTTTTTCATCGGTCATGCGGCTGGGCAGGGTTGCCGCAAAAGCGGCTCCTGCTGCCAGAAGCAGCAGGATTGAAACGGTAATTGCCCTTCGAGGGACGGTCCGCTCGCGGACGAAAGTCCGGACCATCATCACGATCGTTCCGAGAAACAGCACCAATATCAGCCAGCTCGACCAGCCCAGGACCCGCAACCCGAGGCTCGGTGGCGGAGCCAGCTCGACCAGGGTCGGAATGGTCGGGTTTTTGAGGAAATTCTTCCACCACAGGATATTGTCGTCCGGTACCAGGAAGAACCGCAGCGGCCCCGCCTCGTCGGTGGCCGCACCGGGCACCCGCTGGATTCTCTCGTCGAACAGGTCCCAGGTCAGGCTGGCCTCCTGTGGCAGACCTTCGGTGGGATGGACGAAGATCACTCCGAGGGTGGCCGAGTAGATGTCCAGCTCCTCGGGAGGGTCGATCACCGACTGGTGCGGAGCGTTCGGCGCAGAAAGTTCACCCGGTCGAGCTCTGGCCGGACGGGCTGTCCGTCGATGGTCAGGTTCTGGTGCTCGGCCAAGAAATGCGGCCACCTTCTGATTCAATTCGTACTGCATCTCGACCGGAATCGTCTCGAGACCCTCAAGACCCAGGTCCACCCAGCGCTGGAGATCCAACGGGCGGGCGATGATCTCGGTACGCACCTCGTAGGGCTCGACGTATAGGAAGGCGTTCATTGGTGCGTCGTACTGCCGTCGCAGATTCCGATTTCGGAACGCCGAATACCAGGGATCCGACCAGTCCAGATCCAGGACCTCTTCGGTGCTGAGATATCGAAAGTCGTTGACCGGAATCTCGTGGTGGTAGGTCATGAAGCCGATGCTCGCCTGGCTGACGCCTCCTTCACCGGTCGGTGGCGCAGATTGACATTTCCTCGGGCCGTCGCGACAGCGGGTACTCCAGAACCGCGAAGACCACCGGCTCGCCTTCTCCCTCTGGGACGGGGAGCGGATCACCCGTGATCTCGTCCCGCGGCACCCGTTCTCGGGGCTCGATCGAAACCAGACGGCCGCTCAAGGGCGAGCCCCCATCGGCGCGAATCACCAGGTCCTGGCTGAAAGAACTCCGCGAGCCGCTCCGGCCCCAGGCCGGGACTCGTGTCCCATTCTCCGGTAGACCGCGTCCGGCATCAGGTTGCGGAAACCCTCCAGATCCTGCCCCCCGATTTCGATCTCGACGAGGATCCTCCCCTCTTCGACAAAGACCTCTGCGATCGTCGAAGCCGTCATCGCCTTGGTGATGATGATGGCGTCGGGGCTGAGCAGGCGATACGAAGAGCAGCAATGCCAGCAGGGCAGTGAGGCAGTGAGGCCAAGCCTAGAGGCAGTGAGGGCGCAAGGGGCGAGAGGTCACCAGGAGTTTCCCACGAAACCCTAGAAGAAGAACGTCCCCACCAGCTGGAACTGGCTCGCGTTGCCTCTTTCCCCGTCCTTGTTCATTCGCTCGCCCCATAGGAGCTCGAAGCCGAGGTCGATGGAGGTGATCGGTGACCAGAGCAGATTCAGGGTGATCCTCTTGGTCCGGCGATAGGCATCGTCCTCCTGAAAGTCGTAGTTGTCGACCTGTGTGTAGCCAAACACCACGGTCGACCGAAGGTCCCTGAGAAGGCCGGAGCTGCCGAAGAAAGCGGTTGGATCCCTCTTCCAGTAATGCTGGTACGCGACGTAGGCGCCCAGTGCTGGCAGCACCTTCAGATTCCCTTCCGAATCGAAAACCGCATCCGATCCTCCCACCGAATCCAGGTCGTTGATATACCGTCCAATACCCCGACCGAAATTGAACTGGTATTTGAAATTGTCCTTTTGGCTCCACTTCCTGAATCGATTGCTCCCACTGAAACTGAGGCCCCATCCGAACGTCGACTTGACACTCGTCGGATCGTCAGTGGGGGCCCCCGAAATATTTCGCAGAAGAACAGCCGTCTGCAGATGGCCCCACTCTCTTGGGGAATTGATCCGAGCGGCAAGGTCGGCAAACTTACCCTTGCCATCGCCACCCGTGATCTCAGCAGCTGGATCCTCGAGGGAGACAGCGAAGCTCCGAGACGGGCCGAGGTTCCTGGTGTAGCGCAGGATCGGCTGCCGATCGTTGATGTTGGCGTTCAATCCTTCGAAATCGAGCTCCTCGGGGGTAGCCCCCGTGTCCATGAAGGTGGACCAGGTCTGCCCGAGAATGATGCTCTTGTACTGCCCGAAGGCATGGCGCAAGCGATAGGTGTCGGTGTTGCCAAGCTCTGCTGCGAAATCACCTTCGATGAAGGCTCTGAAGGTGCCGACGCTGGAATCCATGCGCATGTCCAGGTTCATCCTGGAGCGCTTGGCCGAGATGGTGAATCCTTCATTATCGACGCCTGGCGTTGGCTCGCCCACTGGGATCGTACCGACGATAAAGCGATCGTCCGAGCCGATGGGATCCAGGCTGTCGACCAGCCCGAGTCGCACATAGCCCCCGATCTTGGCCGACATATTGGTGCCGGGAATCGGGAACGAGCCCGGAAACTCGCCCGCCGCCTTCTCCTTCTCGGGCGTATCCTTCCTGCTCTGTAGCTCGCCTGCGGTCTGCGACTGTTGCTCCCGAAGGGCGATCGTCTCTTCCGATTTGTCCTTCGGCTGACCCGTGTCCGCCTTCAATTGATCGATCTGTGTTTGCAGCGTCGCCATCGCCTTTTGAGTCTCAGAAAGCTGCTCTCCCTGCTGCTCGATGAGCTTCTGCTGCTGCTCCAGCATGTCCTTCTGGTCCTGGAGCATCTTCCGCAGATCTTCCATAGAGACCTGCTCCTCTTGGGCCCAGGAGACCACCGGACCGGCAAGCAGCAGGAAAAGGAATAGGAGTGCGTTGGGTAGGGTGAGCTTTCGCATCATGACATCTCTCCTCGACGCGGCAACGCGCACACAGTAGCCACCCGCACCGAGCTTCGGCTCTTCAAATCCGGGCTCGCCTACGGGAGCGCCCGACTGGTGCTGCACATTGTAATCGCCTGGAGGCCTCCTGACACAGAACGGCCGGCTCGAAAGCCGGCCACATTGGTTGACCAGAGTGATGGCCTCTTCAACGTCCTCCACCCACCCCGGCCGGCACAGGTTGTACAACCCCGGGACATCGCTGACACATTGACCTCAGGACATCGCTGACACTTTGGGACAATTCCAGGCCTTGGCTTAAAGGAGGTCTGAGATGCCCTGGAAGGAGAGCGATGTGATGAGTGAGCGGATCTCGTTTGTGGTGCGGGCCCGGCAGCCTGGGTGCGAGATGGCGGCGTTATGCCGGGAGTTTGGGATCTCTCGTCAGACCGGCTACAAGTGGTTGCGTCGCTCCGAGCAGGTCGGGAGCCTGGCTGAGCTCGCCGAGCACTCGCGCCGACCGCACCGAAGCCCGAATCAGACGCCCTTTGAGGTCGAGCAGCGTGTCGTCGCGCTGCGTCGACTGCATGGCTGGGCCGGGCGCAAGCTGAGTCTCTTGCTGGCCGCCGAGGGTATTGAGCTACCCCGCTCGACGGTGGATCGAATCCTCAAGCGACGGGGTCTGGTGCGCGCGGGCGAGCGCCACCGGCCGGCACTGCGCCGATTTGAACGCTCCCGACCGATGGAGCTCGTCCAGATGGACTTCAAGGGTCCTTATCGGCTCCACGGTGGGGCCATGTGCTATCCACTGTCGGTTTTGGATGATCACAGCCGCTATGCCTTGAGCCTCGACGCCTTGCCCTCTCAACATGGCCATGAGGTCAAGCGTCGTTTGATTGCTTGCTTTGAGCACTACGGGGTACCCAGAGCGATGCTGATGGATCATGGCAATCCGTGGTGGGCCACGACGAACGGACACGGCCTGACGCGCTTGAGTGTGTTTCTGATCCGTCAGGGCATTGACCTGATCTACGGTGGGATCGGGCACCCTCAGACCCAGGGCAAAGTGGAGCGCTTTCACCGGACCTTAAACGAGTCGATACGCCTCAGGGCGCAGCCCCAGAGCCTCGAGGGCTTTCAGACGGCGCTGGACACGTTTCGGCAGGTCTACAACCAGATCCGCCCCCACGAGGCCCTGGCCGATACTCCACCGGCGCACCGCTATCGTCCGAGTCGCAAGCGCTACCAGTCGCAGCCGCCGGAGTGGGAGTACCCTCCCGGCTCGGAGGTGCGCCAGCTCAGCAGCAATGGCTGCTTGTATGAGCGGCAACGCTACTATTTTGTCTGTCACTCCCTCGACGGGAAACGAGTACGATTGGAGAGGTTTGAGGAGAAGATCCTGGTCAGCTACCGCCATATGCACGTGCGTGAGATCGACCTCGAGACAGGGCGGACCACCGCGGTGGTCCGCCCTGTCCGCACCCCCAAGGTGTCAGCGATGTCCTGAGGTCGAACTGTCAACCATGTCTTGAGGTCCTACACACAGGTCCGGCCGCTTCAAGCCCTCAAGACCCCACCCGCCGCACCGCCGCTGGGTACGGTCTCTCGACTTCCAAGATCCTGATGCGGGCTGCTGGTCAGTCGATCGCGTCTTTGACGGACTCAACCGCGTCTTGAGCCGCTTCCTTGACGTCCTCCACGACGTCCTCGGCCGTGCCAGCGATGCTTCGCCCTGCGCCGCCGATGGCTGTCATGGCCACGCCGGCGAAGATCAACTTGATCCCCAACAGGATGCCGATCGCCCAGACACCGGAGACGGGCCACTGCCTCCAGATCATGATTCCCAGCAACATTGAGACGATGCCTCCAAAGAGCATCCATCCCCAGCCTTTGAGTGGTTTGAGGTCAAATGCCTCGAAAATCTCGACGATGCCGTCGATAACGAGGTAGGCAACCAGCACCAGTGTCAAGGAGGTCAGGCCCAGAACTGGCCGGAAGACCATTACCAAACCGACAACGAGCGTCAGAATCCCCAGCACAAAGGCCAGGATTCCCTTGCCCCACGACTGCGCCTTGAAGGCGAAGAAGGTTCGCGCAATGCCACCGATGATCATTAGAAAGCCAACCATAACGGCGACGGTCATACCTGCCACCAGCGGCGACATCATCGCCAGCACGCCCAAGACCACGGTCAGAACACCGAGAATGATCAGCGTGGTGGAGTCCTTCTTCACTGCCTTGGCCAGCGGTGCTGCAATAGCTTCAGCCATGTTCAGCTCCTTTCCCTTTCCGTGACGTCGCCCACAGAGCGACGCCGTGCCTGGAACGCTCCAGGAAGAATGTAGACTGTCCCCAGCATCTTGCCACACTCTGGGTCTCAGAACCTGCCCTTTCGTGCCATCTTGAACGCGATTCCAGAATGCGAAAACCGCCGCCTACTTTGTGGTTCACCATCTCCCTTGTCATTGTCGGCGTACAGACTGTCGGCGCCGAGTGTCCTTCTTCGCAAGTGGTTCTCGAGCGGATCGACAGGTTGGATCTCACCAACGCGGCGCGAACGCGAGAGTTCGGTCTGCAACCCCCGAAGTCCCTATACGAGAAGGCGGCCGCCAAGCCGGGCAAGGTAGCGGTCAAGAACGACGGCAAGGTGGGCCAGGCGGTCCTCGTATCCGATCAACCCATCGAGACTCTCTGGATGGCGGTGAATGATGAGGACCACTACGCCCAGGGTGGCTACCTGCCGGTACTGCATTCAGAAGTCATCGGTGGTACCCCTCGAGGCCAGGACCGGATTCTCTTTCAGTACTTCAAGCGAGCTGGGGTCGGTCGATGGTGGATCGATCAGGTGGTGATGAGCGAGGAGCTCTTCGCCGAGTCTGACACCCGGCTTTGGGAGTTGCGCTGGTGGGATCTGATGGACTCCAGGGGTGAGAAGTCCCTACCCGAGGAGCATGCTCGGACCTTGAACGACCTTGGCCTGTCGCCGATTCGAGCCAGTCGCGGTGCCTGGTTGATGACGCCTCTCGGTGCCGAGTGCACCTTGATCGAGTACGTGACCTATTCTGACCCGGGAGGGTTCTTGGGCTTCGCGCAGAGTCTGGGTGCCGGTCGCGTCATCCGCGACACGCTCGAAGGTGTCGAACGGTTGGCCCGCGAGCATATTCCGAAAGCGCATTCCGACTTTCGGTTCGTGCGCCCAGACGGGACGCTCATCGAAGCGATCGAGGAATAGGACACTTCTCAGGTCTGAGGCCGATCGACATCGCTGCTCTCCAGATGGATCGTCTGCGTCGGAAAGGCGAACTCGATTCCCTCGGACTCGAAACGCCGCAAGAGCTCCAGATTGATGGCCTGTTGAATGTCCATCTTGTATTGGTAGGCCGGCAGCAGCACATAGTAGACCGTCTCCAGGATCAACGCGGAGTCGCCAAACTCCTTGAAGTGCGAGCGGTCGAATCGCGCATGGTCCTGGGACTCTACGACCTCTTCGATCATGCCGGGGATCTTCTCGACTTTCGCAGTCGGCGTGTCATAGGTCACGCCGACTGTAAAAGCGGCGCGTCGTTCCACCAGGCGCCCATAATTCTGGATGCGACTATCGACGAGATCGCTGTTCGCGAAGATCAGCTGCTCGCCCGTGAGGCTCTTGAGGCGGGTAGTCTTCATCCCGATCGATTCCACGGTGCCATTGAAACTGCCGACAGTAAGGTAGTCCCCGATCACGAATGGCTGATCGATATAGATCGAGAAGGCCGCGAAAAGATCACCCAGAATATTCTGAGCCGCGAGAGCTACGGCGATGCCACCAATGCCTAGCCCGGCTGCCAGCCCAGTGATGTCGACTCCCAGATTCTCGAGGCCCAGAAGAGCAACGATGCTCCAAATCAGGATCTTGCCGAGCCACTCGATGCCGCTCAACCACGTCAGCGCCTCGCCCTGACCACTCTTCTCTTCTCGGACAATCGACAGCCACTTCATCAACGCCGCCGTCGCCCACTGACCGACCTGGTACAAGAGGACGATCACGGTCACGATGAACACGGTTCTTTGTACGCTCGGAGCCAACTGCAGGGCCCGCGAGCCGGCCCAGAGAGCCACGACAAGAAGGAACACCATGCGAGTGCTCTCGAGGACCTTGACGATGAGATCGTCGACAACCGTCTCGGTCGATTGCGCCAGCTTCGTGAGGCGCTTCTGGATCAGATAGCGCAGGGAGCCCAGCAACAGAAGGGTCAAGAATGCTATCCCTGCGGCCAGCAGCCAACTCGAAATGGGATTTCCCAAGAAGGACTTGTCGAGAAATTCAGTCATCGTCATCTCACGCCTCGCGCTTTCGCTTGTCTTGATCGGCCCACTACTCTTGGTGGACTCCGGGGGATCTTAACGCCCCAAGGGATTTCGCACGCCTCGAATCAGAGGTAGTGTGCGCCCGTTCTGCTGTTCTGGAGAGTCCTTCTAGCTGGAAGGGGCCCAACTCTCGCCGGCGGCCACTGACGCCGGGCGGCCCAGCAGATAGCCCTGGCAGAAATCGGCGCCAGCGTGCTCGGCAACCACATACTCCTCCGTGGTCTCGATGCCTTCCGCCACCACCCGGGCCCCCATGTCCTTGCACAACCGTACGATGGACATGAGCAACCGGAATTGCCGTGACCCGTGGTGCACCTGGCTCATCAACTCGCGGTCGAGCTTGACAATATCTGGCGCCAGGTCGGCTATGTACTTGACGTTGGAGAATCCCGCTCCGAAATCGTCGATCGCCACCTGGATGCCCTTCTTGCGTAACTCACCGAGAACACTGATGCACTGCTCGAAGTAGCTCAACGGTGCCGATTCGGTGACTTCGAGAAAGACATCCTCCCCGTGCCGGAAAATAGGGTCGTCGGGCTGGACCAGAAAGGGATAATCGAACTCTGATGGGTGCACGTTGATGAAAAGCGGGTTGCCAGGAGCAATGCTCATGGCCAGGGACCGCTGCAACCTGCCCAACTCACCTACCAATCCGGCACTGCTCGCCGCACTGAACAGAGCCTCCGGGCCCTTGAACACCGGCGACGGGCTGCGCGTCAGCACCTCGTAGCCGAATACTTCTCCGGTAGCCAACTCGAAGATCGGCTGGAAGACCAGGTCCAGAACGCCATCGGAGAGGATCTTGTCCAGGGCCTCCATTTGGCGCTTACCCGGCATTCTCGCCGAAACCGATGGCTGAAGAGGTAGCTTCATGAACGCGCTTTCGTCTTTGCTTTGCGACTAGTGGACCCGTCAGGATCCGCCCGAACCCATCGACCAACAAAGCAATTTACCGACCTCAGGATAACCGAGATTCTGCCGCGCGCTTATGCAACACATAACGATAGGTACAAATGCACACATTCAACAGAGTCGAAGTCCCGAGGCAGTGGAAGAGGGTACATCGCCATTGAGGTCTCCCCCATATACTCGGGATCCACAAGCCAGCGATTGAAGCCTGCGATGCTGACGAAATCCAGCCGGGGCCTGGGGTGCCTGATTCTTTTCGCTCTGCCGTTTGCGGCCGGCGGCCTCGTGGTGGGCTATTTGGCCAGCAGAAGCCTCATCACCTGGTATGAGGCCCGCCAGTGGGTCGAGACCCCGGCTCGCATCCTGCAGGCCGACCTCGAAGTCAATCAAGGCAGCGACTCAACGACCTATCAGGTCACCGCGCGCTATGAATACCGCTGGGAGAACCAAACCTATTCAGGTGAACGCGTAGGTTTGAGCGGTGGCTCGGACAACATCGGCTCGTTTCACCAGGATCGATACTCCGAGCTGGCGCGATACCAAAGCAGTGGCGAGCCCTTCCGATGCTTCGTAAATCCCGACGACCCCACTGAGACAATCCTCTTTCGCGAAATGCGTTGGGGCCTGTTTGCCCTCATGGGAGTCTTCTCGCTGCTCTTCACCGGAGCCGGCGTCGGTATGATGGCCGCCGGCTTCTGGGGCAAACGGAAGGTTGTCGAACAGGAGCAACTCGAGGCCCAGCACCCTGAAGCTCCCTGGCGGTGGAACAGCGACTGGACCGACGGCCGGGTCCGGACCTCCGGGAACATCCAGTTCCTCTTTCCATTGATCTTCGCCCTCTTCTGGAATCTGATCTCCGCGCCCCTCCTCTTCGTGCTCCCAAGCGAGGTCCTCGAAAACGACAACAAACTGGCGTTGATCGGTCTGATCTTCCCGGTGGTCGGACTGGGCCTGATCGTCTGGGCCGTGCGGTCGTTTCTTCACTGGAAGAAGTTCGGCGATTCGGTCTTCGAGATGTCGACGATTCCGGGCGTTGTCGGCGGACCGCTCGCTGGACGCATTCTCACCTCGGTCGATATCAAGCCCATCTCCGGCTTCGACCTGACCCTGAGCTCGATTCATCGAGTCACAACTGGAAGCGGCAAGAATCGCAGCACGAGTGAGCGCGTTCAGTGGCAAGCGACCCGCCACATCGATCGAGAGACACTCGACTACGACCCGACCCGATCCTCCATTCCGGTCTCCTTCGCGATCCCCTACGAGGTCGAGCCGACCGAGGAACGCAGCGCCGACGACAAGACTTTGTGGAAGCTGGAGGCCACTGCCGAGACGACTGGCATCGACTTCTCGGCACAGTTCGAGGTGCCGGTCTTTCTCACCGCCGAGAGCCGACGCGACAGCGAGCCCGAAGAAAGTCCTTGGCCCACGGAAGAGACTCAGGAGGGCGTCCAGGTCGATCTCGCAAGCGAGGGAATCAGCAAGGACTGGTTGCCCGAGGGCGGCTTCGCTCTGACCTTCGCGCCGGCCAGGCAGAAGGGTGCTGCCTGGGCCGTCACCATGTTCACTCTACTGTGGACGGGTCTCACCGCCTTGCTGATCCATCTGGATGCAGGACTCCTCTTCCCCATTGTCTTCGGCGTTTTCGATCTGCTCCTCCTGTTCGCGGTGCTCGACCTCTGGCTCGAGAAACGTCGCGTGGAGTGCCGTCCGCAGGAGCTCGTTCTCTCGGGCGGCATTCTCGGCCTGGGAAAGACACATCGCATCCCCCGATCGGAAACCTCCAGCATCAAGCCGGTGCGAGGGATGCAGTCGGGCAAGAAGCTCTACTACCGCGTTGTCGTGGAGACGGCAGATGGCAAGAGTCACCTCGCTGCAACGAAGTTGGACAACCTTTCGGTCGCCAGACGGGTGATCGAAGAGATGTCACTGACATAATTGTCGTGATGTCGAAGACAACCGGCACCAAGAAGAGCCTGCAGGAGATCGTCGCCAGCCTGGATGACCTGATCGACCTGGCCGGTCGTCCAGAGGAGATGTCGCGGCAATCGGAATCCGTCTCCAGTTGGAGCGTCGGCAAGCACGTGGAGCACCTGACCTTGAGTGACGAGTTCACCCTGGACGGGCTTTCGAAGCTGCTGGCCAATCCCGAGGGTGGCAAGCCGGGGAAACCCACCCTGGTCGGGCGTATTTGCTTGTGGGCCGGCTACATACCCCGAGGACGAGGCAAGGCACCGAAAGGGGTGGTGCCGCAAGAAATCCCAAGTGAGGACGTTCACGACAAGCTGGTGGCTGTGCGCCAGGGGTTCGTCGAGCTTCAGACCTCGGCTGGGCAACTCACCACCTCGATCGCCACTGTGCCCCATCCCGTCTTCGGGCGCCTCGATGCTTCTCAGTGGCTCCGCTTCACCGTCGTCCACCACCATCACCACCAGAAAATCTTGCGCGACATCGTTCGCTCCGCGAAGGGTTGAGGCAGCCGGCGTCCCTGCCGACCCATCGAATCACCTCCTGCAGCGGTTGTCGTGTAGAGGCCCGTCCGGCTGGCTCGCCTGGGGGACGGCGTCGGCTACTCAGACTGCGATGGGTGGGCCGCCACCTTGTCACGTCATCGCGCCGGATCTATTGTGCTCTTCAATGGACCTTGCGCTGCGCTCGACGTGGCACCCCCTGACGAACCAGCCGAACGAACCTCTAGCACCGGTGGAGGTAGTAAGGGCTTAGAGGCTTAGGGGCGTAGGGGTAAACAGCTCTGCAGGGGACCTACAGCGGCTCCAAGGGTTCGGCGTGGGGACCTCCAGGGGGTTCTTGCAGCGGAAGGGAGGATAGCCCCCTGGGGGCCCCGCGTCGGACCCCCACACGACCAGATCCGTCGCCCGGGGCCCAGAACGTTACGATCCCGAGGTCTCGAGATCCTGGACCATGCGCTGGACGTTGGGGTCTTGCGGTACCAGGGCCTGGAGCTTGCGGGCGTAGTCCAGGGCGGTGCCCAAATCGCCGTTCGAGCGGTAGATCGACACCAGGCCCACGAGGATCTCTCGGTCGGTCGGGTGCCTTCGGTGCGCTTCCTCCAGCACCTTCAAACCCTGCTGAGGCTCGCCCGAGTCGAGCAGTGCGACTCCGTAGACATAGGAGTAGCGGGCCGATTCGGGCATCGCTTCGGCGGCCAACCTCAGCTCGCTGAGCGCTTCGACGGGACGCTGAAGTCGGATGAGGCTCAGGCCCAGGGCGTGCCGGATGTCGCCACTTTCAGGGTAGAGCTCTACGGCCCTGCGGAGCATCCTCTCGCCCTCTGCATCGCGACCCTGCATCCTGTAAAGATCCGCGATGTTGATGTAGGTGGTCGGGAGAAACGGATTCAGCTCGATTGCCTCGAGGTAAGCCTCTTCCGCTTCTTCGAGCTCACCGCTCATCGAGTGCAACCAGGCCTGGCTCAGATGAGATTCGGCGCGATCCGCGTTGACGCGGAGCGACTCCCGATATTCGGCCAGGGTGTTCTGGAGCGCGGTCTCCTGAGGGGAGGAGAAGAGCTCCCGCGGCACGGAGGCGAGGCGATTCGCCGCCTCGAAGCGCACAGCGCGGACCGGGTCATGCAGCAGCGGATAGGCCAGGGATAGCCTGGAGGAGGCCTCCACGGCTTCGGTTGCACCGACAGCCGCCATCCTCAGCAGTGGATCCCGACTGCCGAGCGCTCGTTCGACAACCGGCAGGCTGCCGATCGTGAGATACCTCGGCAGCAGCGTCAGCGCCGTGGCTCGGGCGATCGCCGGTGCCTCCTCGTTCTCAATCAACGCCGTCAGCGCCTGCTCCGCACCAGGCATGCCCACTCGCGCCGCGTGCAGGGCCTCGCCATAGTGGGCCTCCTGCCGACGTTCTGGGCCGTACCACTTGACGATCCAATCCATCGACCACTGTACCGACTTGTCCGCGTGGCAGTCGTTGCAAGCGTTCGGAGTGCCAATCTTCAAGGACAGATCCGGCCGGGGGATCCGCAGGCTGTGATCGTGGCGCGGATCCACCACCATGTAGTTCTTGGGCGGCATATGACAGTCGACGCAGAAGGCACCCTTGGTTTCGGGCTTGTGGAAGTGATGCTCCTGGGTGGCAAATTTCGTCCGCGAGTGGCAGCGCACACAGACCGAGTCGCCGGGGAAGTGCATCTCGAGGCTGTGCGGATCATGGCAATCGCTGCAGGTCACGCCCTTCTGGAACATCTTGCTCTGCAGAAAGGAGCCATGAACGTAGACCTCCTCCTCGATCTGGCCGTCGGCGTGGTAGAGCCCCTCCTCCAGCACCGCCAGGCGATGGGTATCGAGAAGCGGCTTCCCGAACTCGTACTGTTCCCAAATCAGGCCGCGCCGCGAGTGGCAGCGCGCGCACGTCTCCATCTCCCAGGTCTCGACCGTGGGTGCCATCCGCGTGCCACTTCCCGTTTCGGGACTCACGATCCAGGTACCTCTGCCCGGATCTTCGAGCCGCACTACCAGACCCATATGCCCGTTGTCGTAGGGAGGCTTCCTGCGCAAAGCGACCGCGTCGGCCCATTCCACATGCAGTGAACCCGGCCCGTGACAGGCCTCACAAGAGACGTTGATCTCCGAATAGGTGGTATCGAAGCGCTTCTCGTTGGCGAGGAAACGTTTCTTCAAATCGGTCGAGTGGCACTCCGCACACATGAAGTTCCAGTTCTGATTCGGCCCTGTCCAGTGCAACTCGTCTTCATGGTCGATGGCCGCATCCGGATAGAGGTGAAACCACCGCTGTCCGCCCTCCTCGGCCGGCCGCGTGTCCCAGCAGAGACTCGATACCTGATAGCGGCCATCCGGAAACTCGATCAGGTACTGCTGCAGCGGCACCGCCCCGAAGGTGTAGGCGATCTCGTAGTCTTCGAGATTGCCATCGGGACCGTCGGTTCGGATGAAGAACTTCCCGTCTCGTTGGAAGAAGGTAGAGGTGATGTCGTTGTAGGTGAAGGTGGCGTCGTCGAAATCGCCGAGGACCGTGAACTTGTCGGCCACCTGCATGGCCAGGTCGTGATGCGAGCCTTCCCAGAGCCGGTTTTCCGTGGAGTGACAACTCGAGCACGCCTCCCTGCCGACGTAGGTGGCCTCGGGAGTGCTGCCGGCCTCCTCAGGAATCGATCCCTCCTCTCGAGACCCACAACTCGGCAGGAGCACCAATCCGGCCAACAGTAGGGCTGCTAGGGTGGGGAACTCAGCTGCGGCGTCCGACACGTCGGACCAACTGTTCCTTGGAGAGCCTGGCGAACGCCTGCTGCAGGTCGCCGATCGAGCTCGGACGCACCATTGCCTCGCTGGCTTCCACCTCGACCTTGACACCTTCGTCTTCCAACACCTTGGTAAGGAAGGTGATGCCATTGAGCAGACCCTCGCGGTTGATGCAGCCCACCAGTCTGCCGCGCTCGAGAACCGGCAGGACGGTGAAGTGGGTGGTCAAGAAAATCTCGGCGATTCGGAACAGGTCCATCTCGATCTCGACGGCCTGCGATACCGGTGACAGGAAGTCTGCGACCCTGCCGCCTCGGGGTCGATGAAACGCTGAGATCGAGACGATGCGAAGGCAGTCCTTGTCGGTCAACATGCCGAGAAAGCACTTGTCGTCATCGACCACCGGGGCCGCTGCAATGTGCATCTCCGCCAGCGTCTCGATGGCTTCGACAAGGCTCATATCCGGAGGAAAGGTGGTTGGCACCTTCTCCATGAGTTGACGGGCCGTTGGGATCTTCGACTTGTCCATTTCTCGCCTCCCTGGCAACCGCTTCGGGCGTCCCGTTTCGAAGGACAAGCGAAGCCGCTGTCAATCACCTGACTCCAACGCGATGCTACCAGAGGGCGAACGAGATTGTGGGTTCGATGGCTAGCCTTTTTTCTCACAAGATGGAAGAATCAAGGCCCGAGTCGTGGTGTGCTCCCGCCCACATGTCGACGACGCCGGGAGCCGCCGCCCCAATAGACCTAACTCCGCAGCGGAACTCAAATCCGATGGCACTGCACAAGTCGAAACGTGGCCTGCGTCTGCCCATTCAGGGTGAGCCCACACAGCAGGTCGAAGCCGCCCGCACGCCCACTCGTATCGCCCTCCTGGGGGCCGACTATCCCGGCCTTCGGCCCACCCTGCACGCCAAGGTGGGAGAGACCGTCAAGCGCGGTCAGCTGCTCTTCGAAGACAAGAAGATGCCGGGAGTTCGCTTCACGGCACCGGGAGCCGGCAAGGTGGTGGCGGTCAACCGTGGCGAGAAACGCGTCTTCCAATCCATGGTCATCGAGCTCAGCCGATCCGAGCTCGAAGGCCGCAGTGGTGGCGCCGAGCAGGTATGCTTTCAGCAACTACACCGGTAAGCACCCGGCGAGCTTGGCCGGCGACGCGGTAAGGCAACTGCTGATCGAATCGGGGATGTGGACGGCCCTGCGAGGCAGACCCTTCGCTCGAGTGGCCAATCCCGAGGGTCAACCCCATTCTATTTTTGTCACCGTAACCGACTCCAATCCCCTGGCTCCGTCGGTCGCCGTGGCCATGACCGACCAGGGTCACCGCTTCCAGCTCGGACTGGCCGCGATCGCCAAGCTCACCGAAGGCACGGTCTTCGTTTGCACCGAACCTGGGATCTCACTCGACCTTCCCGACGAAAGTCGCATCCAGGTCGAACAGTTCAGTGGCCCACACCCATCCGGCACCGTTGGCTATCACATTCACAAACTCGATCCGGTCGATCGCAGTAAGTTGGTCTGGTATCTCGGATATCAAGACGTCGTGGCGATCGGCGAGCTCTTCGATTCGGGTGAGCTCTATCTGGATCGCGTCATCTCACTCGCCGGGCCGATGGTCAAGCAGCCGCGCCTGCTTCGCACCCGCATCGGCGCCTCGACCGATGCCCTGGTGGACGGGGAGCTCAGCGAGGGTGAGGTCCGGGTCATCTCGGGCTCGGCGCTCTCCGGCCGTATCGCGCGAGGTGACGAGCTTGGATTTCTAGGGTCGCTACGACAATCAAGTTCACCGTGCTGGCCGAAGGAAGAGAACGGGAATTCCTGGGCTGGCTGACGCCTGGCAGCGACAAGTACTCCGTCGTCAAGACCCATCTGGGAGCTCTCATTCCAGGCAAGCGCTTCGCCTTCACGACTTCGACACATGGATCGAAGCGCGCCATCGTACCGATCGGCACGTACGAGAAAGTCATGCCTTTCGACCTGATGCCGACACAACTTCTCAAATCCCTGCTGATGCGCGACGTCGAGACTGCCGAGAGGCTCGGTTGCCTCGAACTGGCGGAGGAGGACGTGGCTTTGTGCTCCTTCGTCTGTCCAGGCAAGAACGACTACGGACCGTATCTGCGAGACGTCCTGACTCTCATTGAAAAGGAAGGCTGATCGTGTCTCTCCGTTCGTTACTAGACCAACAGGCCAAGCACTTCGAGGCGGGCGGGAAGCTCGAGAAGCTGCACGCCCTCTGGGAGGCCGGAGACACCATCCTCTATACGCCGGGGAAGGTGACCACTGGCCCGTCCCACGTGCGCGACGGCCTCGATCTCAAGCGGATGATGATGACCGTCGTCTGGGCCCTGGTTCCTGCCATCCTGATGGCGCTCTACAACACCGGCTACCAGGCTCACCTGGCGATTTCCAAGGGTGCAGCACCCCTGGATCGTTGGCAGACCAGCGCCATGGAAGCGATGGGTCTGGGCTTCGACCCGGGAAGCATCTGGGCCTGCATGGTGCATGGCGCACTATATTTCTTCCCCGTGCTGATCGTGACCTTTGCAGCTGGCGGCTTCTGGGAGGTCCTCTTCTCCTCGATTCGCAAGCACGAGGTGGCCGAGGGATTCTTTGTTACGGGCTTTCTCTTCCCTCTCATTCTGCCGGCAACCATCCCTCTCTGGCAGGTCGCGATGGGAATCAGTTTCGGCGTCGTGCTGGGCAAGGAGATCTTTGGCGGCACCGGAATGAACTTCCTCAACGTGGCCTTGCTGTCCCGGGCTTTCTTGTTCTTCGCTTACCCGATTGAGATCTCGGGAGACTCCGTGTGGATCGCCGCACAAACCAGCGCCGACGGGGTCAGTGGGGCCACCTGGCTGGCCACGGCAGCCGAGCAGGGGCAGGCTGCCGTCGCCCAGGGAGTTTCCTTAAGAGACGCCTTCCTGGGCTTCATTCCGGGCTCCATGGGAGAGACGTCGGTTCTGGCCTGCCTGATCGGAGCGGTCATCTTATTGGTCACCCGGGTTGCCTCTTGGCGCATCATGACCGGAGTCGTCCTCGGCACTGTCGTCATGGTGCTGGGGCTCAACGCCATCGGCTCCGATACGAACCCCTTCTTCGCGACCCCATTCTGGTGGCATTTCGTCCTCGGCGGCTGGGCTTTCGGTATGGTCTTCATGGCCACCGACCCGGTCTCGGCGGCACAGACTGACAAGGGTCGGTGGATCTACGGCTTTCTGATCGGAGTCCTCGTCGTGCTGATCCGGGTCGTCAACCCGGCCTACCCGGAAGGCATGATGCTGGCAATTCTCCTCATGAACGTCATGGCCCCATTGATCGACCACTTCGTGGTGGTCGGCAATGTCAAACGGAGAATGCGACGCTATGCAACGTAACGCGCTCTATACGATCCTCTTCGCCACGGCGGTCTGCATCATCTGTGCGATCGTCGTCTCCTCGGCAGCCGTTTCCCTGAAGCCCGCCCAGGACATCAACGCCGCCCTCGAGAAGCAGCGCAACGTACTGCTGGCGGCAGGCCTCCTGGAAGCCGGCGAAAAGGTCGACGCGGCCGAGGTCCAACACCGCTTCGACAACATCCGCATGGTTGTCGTCAACCTCGAGACCGGTGAGGAGAACGCGGACATCGACCCCGTCACCTTCGATCAGGCTCGAGCGGCCAAGGACCCGGCTACGAGCAGCGTCGCGCCGGCGAATCGAGCCCTGGTCCAGCGGCTGCCGGACGACGTGCTGGTTTACGAGGTTCTCGGCGATGCCGGGGTCGAGGCCATCGTGCTACCCATCGAAGGCTACGGACTCTGGTCCACGCTGTACGGCTTTATCGCCCTCGACAACGACGTCGACACAGTCCGCGGCATCACGTTTTATCAACATGGCGAAACGCCCGGCCTCGGAGGCGAGGTGGACAACCCCAAATGGAAAGCGCGCTGGGTGGGTCGGAAAGCCTTCGGCGACGACGGCGAACCGAAGATCACGGTGATCAAAGGTCCTGCCGGTCCGCCCGCCGAGGACCCCTACCGGGTCGACGGCCTGTCAGGAGCCACTCTCACGGCCCGGGGGGTCACCAACCTGGTGCACTTCTGGCTGGGGGACGAGGTCCTCGGCCCCTACCTGAGAACCTTTCGCAAAGGAGGGCGACCTGATGGCAAGCAAGACTCAGGAAGCGCTGGTCGATCCCCTGTTCAACGAGAACCCGATCACCCTACAGGTGCTTGGCATTTGCTCGGCGCTGGCGGTGACGACTCGCATGGACACGTCCCTGGTCATGAGCATCGCCGTGATCTGCGTGCTGACGCTGTCCAACGTCTTCATCAGCCTGATGCGAAATAGCATCCCCACCAACATCCGGATTATCGTCCAGTTGACGGTCATCGCCTCGTTGGTGATCGTCACCGATCAGATCCTCAAGGCCTATCTCTGGGACATCTCGAAGCAGCTGTCGGTGTTCGTCGGTCTCATCATCACCAACTGCATCATCATGGGGCGGGCGGAGGCCTACGCCATGGCCAACCCACCGGGCATGAGCCTGTTGGACGGTATCGGTAACGGCCTGGGCTACGCACTCATCCTGATGATCACCGCTTTCCTGCGAGAGTTCTTCGGCTCCGGCTCCCTGTTCGGCAAACAGGTCATGCCTCTCGTCTCGGATGGTGGTTGGTACAACCCCAACGGCATGATGCTGTACTCGCCGGCCGCCTTCTTCATTATCGGCTTCTTGATATGGGGCCTCAGGGTCTGGAAACCGGACCAGGTGGAGGAAGACTGAGATGGTAGAGCACTATCTGAGCCTCGCCGTCAAATCCATCTTCGTCGAGAACATGGCCCTTGCCTTCTTCCTGGGCATGTGCTCGTTCCTCGCCGTCTCCCGCAAGGTCGAGACCGCCCTCGGTCTGGGCTCCGCCGTCATCTTCGTGCTCGGCATCACGGTGCCGATGAACAACCTGATTTACAACTATTTGCTGCAAGAGGGTGCGCTCGCCTGGATCAGCCCGAATCTGGCCCAGTACGACCTCTCCTTTCTCGGCTTCCTCACCTACATCGGCACCATCGCTGCCATGGTCCAGATCGTCGAGATGGTGCTCGATCGCTATATGCCGAAGCTCTATGCCGCCCTGGGTGTCTTCTTACCGCTCATCGCGGTCAACTGCGCCATTCTCGGTGCATCGCTCTGGATGGTGGAGCGTGACTACACCCTCGCCGAGAGCACGGTCTTCGGCATCAGCTCAGGGATAGGTTGGGCCCTGGCTATTGTGGCGCTGGCGGCCATTCGCGAGCGTCTTCGCTATCACGACATTCCGGCTGCGCTGCGCGGCCTGGGTATCACATTCATTATCACCGGCCTGATGGCCATCGGCTTCATGGCCTTTGGTGGAATCCAACTCTAGAACCATGACTACCATCGCACTCGGCGTATTCATGTTCACCTTCGTCATCGTGGCGTTGGTGGCGTTCCTCATGGTTGCCCGGAGCAAGCTGGTGGCCACGGGCGAGGTGACCATCCTCGTCAACGACGATATGGACAAGGCTCTGAAGACAGCTGCGGGCAGCACTCTGCTGGGCACGCTGTCGGGCAACAAGATCTTCATCCCCTCGGCCTGTGGCGGCAAGGGAAGCTGCGGAGTCTGCAAGGTCACCGTGACGAAGGGCGGCGGCGCCATGCTGCCTACCGAAGTCAGCCACATCAATCGGGGCGAGGCGCGAGAGGGTGTCCGCCTGTCCTGTCAGGTCAAGGTCAAAGGCGACATGGAAATCGAGCTGCCACCCGAGGTCTTCAGTGTCCGCAAGTGGAAGTGCACCGTAGTCTCCAACAAGAACGTCGCCACCTTCATCAAGGAGCTCAAGCTGCAGCTCCCGGAAGGCGACGAAGTCCCCTTCCGGGCCGGCGGCTACATCCAGATCGAGAGCCCACCTCACGTAGCGAAGTACAAGGACTTCGTGATCGACGACGAGTACCGCGAAGAATGGGACAAGTTCGACATGTGGCGCTTCGTTTCGAAGGTGGACGAGGAAGTCACGCGAGCCTACTCGATGGCCAACTACCCGCGAGGAGAAAGGCACCATTCTGCTCAACGTGCGGGTAGCCTCGCCGCCGCCGAGAGCACCCGAAGGCACACCACCTGGCAAGATGTCCTCCTACATCTTCAATCTCAAGCCGGGTGACGAAGTGACCATCTCCGGCCCCTACGGCGAGTTCTACGCCAAGGACACCGATGCCGAGATGATGTTCATCGGTGGTGGTGCCGGCATGGCACCGATGCGCTCCCACATCTTCGACCAGCTCAAGCGGCTGAACAGCAAGCGCAAGATCACATTCTGGTACGGAGCCCGCAGCTTGCGCGAAGCCTTCTATCAGGACGAGTTCGACGAGCTCGCGGCGAAGCACCCCAACTTCACGTGGCATCTGGCGCTTTCGGAGCCGCTGCCCGAGGACAACTGGACCGGCATGACCGGCTTCATTCATCAGGTGGTCTACGACAACTACCTCAAGGACCATCCTGCCCCCGAGGACATCGAGTACTACCTGTGCGGCCCGCCGCTGATGCTCTCGGCCTGCCGCAATATGTTCGAGGACCTGGGGGTCGAAGAAGAGAACGTCCTCTACGACGATTTCGGGTGATCCCACCCATCCATCCGACCTGGGACTTGGGTCCTGGGGCTTGGGGGCCCAGGGGCGCAGACCCCAGCACCGAGATCACAGACAGGCCTAGTACTCTGGTAGTAGGGTGTTGGTGGACAGGACAAGACCTGTCAGGGACGGTGTCTCACGAGAGATCCTCTCGCATGGGAACTGACAGGAAGGCCATCCGGCAATGATCCGCATAGACCGCAGTGTCTCGAAGCCCTACGCCCCTACTGCCCGATTGCCCTACTTCCTCTGGCTGTCGCTGCCCCTGTTGGCGGCGACAGGTTTACTCCTGTCCTGCGGACAGAGGCCCCAGGGGCCACGGCTCCATACGTTCTCAGGGCCCACGATGGGCACCGATTACACGGTCAAGGTCGTGGCCAAAGACCTCGACGACGAGCGCCGAGCCGTCCTCCAGAAGTTGATCCAGAGCAAGCTCGCCGAGGTGAACTCCAAGATGTCCCACTACCTCGGCGATTCCGAATTGACGCTGCTCAACCAATGGCACAGCGTCGAGCCCTATTCGATCTCACAGGAGACCTTCGAGGTACTCAACCACGCCCTCCGGATCAGCCAACTCACCGGTGGCGCTTTCGATGTCACCATCGGACCGTTGGTCGACGCCTGGGGGTTCGGACCACCCGGCAGGCCCACCGAGGCACCCGATCAGCAGGCCATCGACCGATTGCTCATGATGACCGGATGGGAGTTCCTCCAGCTTCTGCCCGACGGGCCTGCCGTTCGCAAGCTCGTTCCACAGCTCACCATGGATCTGTCCGCGATTGCGAAGGGGTTTGGTGTGGATCAGGTGGCTGAAGCCCTGGAAAGCGAGGACATCCAACACTACATGGTCGAGGTCGGGGGCGAGATCCGTACCCTGGGCTCGAACCCGAACGGCAATCCTTGGCAGATCGCCATTGAAAAACCCGACCCCAGCCGGCAAGCGATTGAGGTCGTCATCCCGCTGAGGAACCTCTCCATGGCCACTTCTGGGGACTATCGGAACTACTACGAAGAGGGCGGCAAACGCATTTCCCACACGATCGATCCTCGCACCGGTTGGCCCATCAGCCACTCTGTGGCCTCCGTCACGGTTATCCATCGGGAGTGCGTGCAGGCAGACGCGTTCGCAACCGCCCTGCTGGTCCTCGGCCCCGAGGGCTATGAGCTGGCGGAAGAGCTCGGTCTGGCAGCCTATTTCCTGACGCGTAGTCCCGCTGGAGACTTCGCGGAGCGCAGGACAACCGCGTTCTCGAGCTTGGTCGCAAACTGAGAATCCCCCTTTGTTGACCAGCGCTGAAGAAGCCGCGTCGGAAAGCTCCGAGGCAGAGCGCGCCATGGCGGATCCCGTTCGGGTGATGGTGATCGGCCGGGAGAGCTATCTGCTGCGGCTCGCCGCGGCTGTCCGCTCGATGACCGACAACCTCGGAACCGGCCAGTCCCTGGTGGTCAGGATCATCGAAGACGGGATTTCCGCCCGATCCAAAGAGCGCCTATTGCGATCGTGGAATCTGGAACGCACGACTGTCGAGTGGCTGCCAGTAGATCTTGGAGGCCGGATCGAGTTACCAGAAGCGCCTGGGCTCGCGCCTATCTACATGGCTCGTCTTGCCGCCCCGAGCTACGTGCCGGAGGACTGGGATCGCCTGATCTTCCTCGATCCGGATGTCCTGGTGATGACCGACCTGGGCCGCTTGTGGCAACAGTCGTTAGGCGACCATCATGCCCTGGCGACGCGGGACCCGTTTGTCCCTACCCTGTCGCATCCGGATGGTCTGGTCGAGTGGAAGAGCGCCGGGCTTCCACCTCGGGCCCCCTATCTGAACTCAGCTGTGATGCTGATCGATATCGCAAAATGGCGTCGCGACGAGATTCCTCGTGCGGCGGCGGACTTTGTCGCCCGTTTCGGTGACAGCATTCGCTTCGGCGACCAGGATGTGCTCAACGCTGTCCTCCACGACAGGTGGGGCGAGCTCGACCCACGTTGGCAGATCCACCCCCGACTCCTGCAACGACCCCGCTTGGCGGCCCGCCACCTCGACGCTGCCACGGTCGAGAAAATGTCTCGCGATCCGTGGATCTTTCACTTCGGCGGACGCCTCAAGCCATGGGACTACCGGGCTCAGAAACCCAGCGACGAGCTGTTCTACGAGTATCTGGACCGCACCGATTGGCGCGGTTGGCGACCACCAGCCAGCCTCAGGGGAGCACTGTTTCGCCTCTACGATTCCCCCTTGCGCGATTGGCTCCATCCACTGGAAGTCCGATTGGGTGCTTTTGCACGAGCCCTGGCAAGGTCTTTCCGGCGAAGGCCTCGCACTGAGGATTGAGGCGGGACTCAGGAATTGCCGCACCGTAGGAATTGTTAGGATCAGTGAGATGCAGTTATTCATCCTGAGCGCCGTGGTCATCGCAGTCGCCATGCTGGGCATGTCGGTGGGCGTGCTGCTGAGCAATCGTTGCCTACGAGGCTCTTGCGGTGGCCCCGACGTCCTCGGTCCTGATGGGCAATCGCTGAACTGCGCCACCTGCCCCAACCGTGACCGGGCGATAGAAGAAGAGCCATCCGCCCGGACGGCTGCCTGACGACATTCCCCCAAGGTCTATCGAAGTGAGTCCCGATCATGCTCTAGAATCGCGACCATGCCCCTCCCCGGGTGGGGTGGGACGAATCGCTGCACCCGACAGGAGAACAAGCAATGACGAAACTGAAGATCGACGGAATGTCCTGCGAGCACTGCGTACGAGCCGTTTCCGGCGCTCTCGAAGGGGTTCCTGGAGTCGAGACCGTCTTGGAGGTGAGTCTCGACCGGGGTGAGGCCCTCCTCGAAGGCAACGCCGAGACCGCGGCGCTGATCGCTGCCGTCGAGGAAGAGGGTTATCGCGCCGAGGTCGTCCAATGAACCACGCCGAGTGTCACGGGCTTCATCTCGACCCCAAGACTCGCGAGGACACCCGCCGCAGACTCCTCTCCATCAAGGGTCACGTCGAGGGCATTCTCCGCATGCTCGACGATGACACGGTCTACTGCGTCGATGCCCTGAAGCAGATCAAGGCGGTCAACGGAGCCCTCGACAAGGTCGGAGCCCTCGTCCTGCGGAGCCATTTGCGGGACCACGTCGTCACGGCCCAGCAGCGTGGTGATGTGGACGAGATCGTCGACGAGCTCATGGAGGTGCTGAAGTACCGCTAACTGAAGTAGAGCTAGTAAGCACCATCGCCATGGCACAGAGCAAAACCATAGCCGACAGGCTCCAGATAGGAATCCGGGGCATGACCTGCGCCGCCTGCGTGGCCCGGGTGGAGCGTACCCTCGAAAAGCAGCCCGGCATCGAGTCGGCAACCGTCAACCTGGCTACCGAGAGCGCGACGATCGACTTCCTGCCCGAGCAAGTCGGACCACAGCAGATTCAGGAAGCCATCACCAAAGCGGGCTACGTACCAGTCGAGATACCCGACACGGCCGACGAAGAGAGGTCGGTTCGCGAGGAGGATCATCGCGACCTGCTGCGCGATCTGCGTCTGGCTGCGGCCCTGACGCTACCCCTGCTCGCGGTCTCCATGGGGCCCATGTTGGTGCCCGGTCTCGAGGAGTTGATGTTGTCCGTGCTGCCGGCCAACGCGTGGCACTGGATCGAGCTCCTATTGGCAACACCCGTTCAGTTCGTTGCTGGGCGACGCTTCTACACGCAAGGCTGGGCCGAGATCCGCCACGGCAGCCCTGGGATGAGCTCGCTGGTCATGATAGGTAGCTCCGCGGCCTATTTCTACTCCCTGCTCGCTGTCCTCGCGCCTCAATTCTTCCCGGTAGGGACCGCCAACCTCTACTTCGAGGCAGCGGCAGTCATCATCACGCTCATCCTGTTCGGGAGGTTCCTGGAGGCCCGAGCCAAGGGTCGCACCTCGGATGCCATTCGCAAACTCATGCGGCTGCAGGTCAAGACGGCACGAGTGATTCGGGGTGGCGAGACGATAGAGGTCCCAATCGAAGCGGTGGTCCCTGGAGATGTGGTCCAGGTCAGACCTGGAGAGAAGATCGCCGTCGACGGCCAGGTCACGGAGGGCACGAGCTTCGTCGACGAGAGCATGATCTCGGGCGAACCGGTGCCGGTGGAAAAGGGGCTCGGGTCGGAGGTGGTCGGCGGCACGATCAATGGCACTGGCGCATTCCTCTTTCAGGCCACCCGCGTAGGCGCCGACACGGTCCTGGCTCAGATCATCCGCCTTGTGCAGGAGGCCCAAGCCGGCAAGCCTCCGATCCAGCGCCTCGCAGACCGCATCGCCGGTGTTTTCGTCCCGGTGGTCATCGCTATCGCGGCACTGACCTTCGGCCTCTGGCTGATGTTCGGCCCGACTCCATCTCTCAACTATGCCTTCGTGGCGGCGGTCAGCGTGCTGGTCATCGCCTGCCCTTGCGCGATGGGCCTGGCTACGCCTACAGCGATCATGGTCGGCACCGGAAGGGGTGCCGAGATGGGGGTTCTCTTCCGGCGGGGAGCCGCCCTCGAAACCCTGGCCAAGGTCGACATCGTTGTCCTGGACAAGACGGGTACGCTGACGAGGGGCCGGCCGGAGCTCACCGATCTGACCGCTTTCGGCCACACTGAAGAGGAAGTCCTGGCCTGGGTGGCGGCCGCCGAGGAGCAGAGCGAGCACCCCATCGCCCAGGCCATCGTCGCGGCCGCCCGGCGGCGCGGGCTACGGTGGACTCGGCCCGATTCCTTCCAGGCCGAGCCTGGCTTTGGCCTCGAGGCCAGAATCGAGGGACACAATATCCATATAGGCGCCGATCGCTACATGGAGCAACTCGGTGTCGACCTGACCGCTGCCGGCACCATCGCCGAGGAGCTTGCCGACGAGGCCAAGACCCCCTTGTACGCCGCTGTGGACGGAGAGCTCGCCGCCGTGCTGGCAGTCGCGGACTCCCTCAAGGAAGGCAGCGCAGAAGCTGTGAAGGCACTTCGAGACTCGCGAATCCAGGTCGCCATGGTCACCGGAGACAACGACCGCACCGCCAAGGCCGTCGCTCGCCGGGCCGGAATCGACCGGATACTCTCAGAGGTACTGCCGGGGCAGAAGGCCGAAGAGGTGAAGCGGCTGCAGGCCAACGGAAATCGGGTCGCCTTTGTCGGCGACGGCATCAATGATGCTCCGGCCCTGGCCCAGGCCGACGTCGGAATCGCTATCGGCACCGGCACCGACATCGCGATCGAGGCCGGCGAAGTGATCCTCATGTCCGGTGATCTGCGCGGTATCGTTAATGCCGTCGCCTTGGCACGAAGACTTTTCGCACCATCCTTGGCAACTTCTTCTGGGCCTATGCGTATAACGTGGCGCTGATCCCGCTGGCGGCTGGAGTCCTCTACCCCTGGTTGGGAGTCCTGCTGAGTCCGATGCTCGCAGCGGCAGCCATGAGCGTGTCCAGCATCTTTGTCGTCACCAATAGCCTACGACTACGACGCTTCGAACCGCCGTTGGCCGCGCAGTAGATGGACACACTCGACTGAGGAAGGGCTTAGGGTATTAGGGGAGGGATCTTGGGGAGCCATCCTTGCTCGCCCTGAAGTGGCGGCTATCACCTGCAGCCCGCAATGCTCAGGAACCTCCCCCGCCCAATCCTCGGGAACTCGTAGGCGAATCTCCTGTTCCTCCGTGACTGGCAAACCGATTGTGTTCACGACACGGAGCAAGACGGTGTAGTCCTGCTCGAGAGTCGATTCTTCTACCGGGGGGACGTCGATCTCATAGAAGTACTCGGGCAGCTCCATCTCCGAGGCCCATGAAGCATCGCCTCCCAGATGCTCCGAGTAGTTTCGCCCGACGGCATACTCACTGCTCAGACTCATCTTGGTCCGAGGGTCGAAGAGCTCCCTGGCCAACTCGATCTCGGGCAGCTCCTCGATGGGATTCGGCTTCCCGAGTGGGAGGAGAAGCGTGACCAGGGTCTCGTCTTTCTTGATCTTCTTGGATCTCCTCCCCTGCAACCTGACTCTCAGGTCGTCGGCAAACAGGTAGTCGCTGAAAAGGCGGATCTTCCAGCAGGGAGCATTGGCCACCTGCAACTCCGGCTCGGAGCCAGATGACGTTGAGCAGGGCCTGCCCATTCCGGATGCGGGGAGGCGAATCACGGATGGTCTCGGTGTTTGGAACGATCTCGGCCGAATCGAGATGAAACCCGTGCAGAACATCGTTGGAACCACCAACGGGTTTGGTCATATCCCCGAGCAGGAACCGGAATTCGAAACCCACGCCGCCTCCCTCGACTCCGCCGCCAAAGCGAACTGCCAAGGCCTGCATCAGGTAGAAGTCGAGCTCCGTGGCATAGCCGTCGATCAGGCATTGGAGGCAGTCACTCTCCTCGCCGAAGGCTGCCTTCAACCGATCGAATTTCCGCACGGCCTTCTTCGCCATCCTGTATAGCTTCTGGCTCCTCTTGTACTGCGGATCGAAGAACCGATTCCCTGCGGGGGGTTTCTCGTAGCCTCGCACACTGTCGTAGTAGAGGCCGATGTGGCGTACCGAGGGCTGCGGCCCCACATAGGCAGGAGCACCAGGTTCCCACCAGTGACGAGCGGTTGCAGTCGCCCAGGCCTCCCCGTGCTCGGGACCCAACAGGAGCTCCGCCAGCGCTCTCCAGACGTCGTCCTCGGCAACCCCTTCGAATCTGCTGATTTCTTTCGGCCCAAAGCTCACGACCATATCGAGAGCGAACTCTGTTCTGTCATCCACCTTGCGAAGCATCAACTCACCCAGAGCCGGATCCAGTTCCTTCAGGCCCAGGATCGCCCCGACGCCCTTCACCAACGTCCGCACCTCTGCCTGACTCGCAAAACCCAATGAAATATTGGTGGTAATCGTCGTGGCCAACCGCTCGTCCTCTCGCGCGACATCGGCGACTTCTGTGTCGAACCAGTTGATGTCGGACTGGACGCGGATCACCGATCGCAGCTTCGCGTTGCGCTTCTGCGTGATCACGTTGTAGAAGTCCTTCATCCGACCTCGCGTGATCTCCCGGAACTCAGCGTCCCGGGTCACGATGCGGCGGGTGTTGCCCAACTGCCGCAGGTGATAGTTGAACCAGGCGAAGAAGTTTGCTCTGACCCGGGCGTTATAGGTTTTGCCGCGGTCGAGCTCCGTGTACAGAGTCTCGACACCATCTTCGGCTTCCGGCTCGGCTCCCGGAACCTCTGGAGTCACCCGCACCCGGGCGCCCTTCTTGAGCAGCTGCTTGAAGCTCTCCAGCCCCGCCTCGCTCTCGAGATCGATGCGATACGTGACATCGGAGACTCTCTCCCGATAGCGATCGACGACCGATTCGAAGAACGTGTAGCCGAGCCTGATGATCCAGAGTCGGACCTCGGGGCGGTACTTGAAGGGCGTCAGCTCATTCCCATTGCCCCGCCAATCCCGAACTCGGACCAGTACCTCGCCATCGGGCTCCTTGACCACTGTTGTTTCCCGCAACAGCCGGAGATACCGCTGATACCCCAACCGGACTCCATATCGATCCACTCCTGCGGCGAGCGGCGAAAGGCCCACAAACGTCAAGAACCTGAGGGAGTCCCCGACCGCCAGGGTCGGATCGTCACCGGTGAAGACGCTCAGCTTGACCGGGATTCCGGTCTCCGGGAAGAGCATCATGGGGCGGGAGTACTCGTCCCAATAAACTGCGGCGTGCTCGGTATTCGCGAAACGATTGCCGGCGGCCGCCGCCGCACCATCCACCACCGCCGCCATGGAACCCACCCCGACGTAGACGACGTTGTTCTCCTGCAGATTGACGTCTTCCTCGACGAAGAACTCCTTGAATTCCGCCCATGGAGAATCGAGGTCCTCGGTAGGTATGGACTCGGGAAGATGGATCGTGGGCTGACGCTTGCGAGCCATCGTCACGGAAAAGCCACCCTCGGTTCGCACACCTACGGAGGCCCATTCGTCAGTGTTCTCGAGGTAGTTCCAGTCGGCTCGCAGTCGAAGCCGCGAGGTATTGATATTGCTCAGGTAGGAGATGTCCTGGCCCGTAATCATCGAGCCGGCTGGCTTGACTTCCTGCGACCTCGCTACCCGCCGCCGGAAGTACCAGTTGAGGTTCGCTCTCACGTCTCCGATATCGCCGCCGATTCCGACACCGAGATCTCCCATGTCCCGATACAGACTGTCGCCTCGCTCGTACTCGAAGAACCAGTTGCTCACCAGGCTCCTGAGACCGACGTCGGCCGAGCCTGTGAAGTCGCCGATAACCAGCCACCCTTCGGTAGGCTGCGGGGCAAGCGGCCTCAACTGAGCCTGAATGGAGCCTGAACAGAGCAGGCCTAGGGCGAGGAGAGTCGGCAGAACTCCCCAAGACCGAGTTGGAATGGATCCCGAATTGCCTCTCACCATAATCCTCTTAAGAGGGCCAATCGTAGCACCCGGCTACTCCGCAAAGAGGCCCGGTGAGAGGCGACCGTTAGCGGCTCAGAAGATAGAGGAAAGGACCAGCAGATCTACTCGAAATGGGCTTCTTGGATCTCGTTCACATAGGGAAGGCGACTGAGTCGATCCAGAACCTCCCGGAACCCGGGTTGGTGGGTGCTACCGATCGCCAGATACTCATCCGACCCGCAGCCGATCCTGCCTGGCGAGCTGCGCTGAATCGTAATCGTCGAATCGATCGACTCGACCTCACTGACATGGGATTCGACAGCCGGAATGCAGAACTCGTAGCTCAACGCACGCAGTCCGTCAGGAGGGCCCACCAGGCCCTCACTATTCAATCGGCTCGAATCGAACCGAATCACGCCTGCTGTCGCAGTCGCCGCCTCACCGTTGGATGGCTCATCGGAGGCTTCCACAAGAGCCTCGCGACGGCTCGCCTTGACCACCGACGCGTCCCAATCGATGTCACTGCGCAACAGGACCCAGGCCAAAGTCATGAGACCAACGAGCAGAGCAAGGCTGAGACCAACCATCCCCCTGCACAGACCAACAACGACTGGATCGCTTGACCGGGATTGAGCTTGCTCGTTGCTTTCGCCCGAGTCGCCAAGTGGCGCTGTCGAATCCTCGCTCCCACTGGCTTTCTTGGACCATTGATTCGCCATTACTAGACCTCCTCGATCGCTCTCTCCACAAGGAACACCCCGGCCTAGCCTCGTGCCGAGGGTCAAGGTTCCGGGAAAAGAGCGAGCTCCACTGACTCCAGTTTCGCGAAGATCACCGAAGATAGAGATAGCTACGGGCGCCAAGATCATTGCCCCGGGCGCCAAGCCTCTCGTTGATCGAGCTACAGGGGGTGAGTAGCATCGCGACAGTGCGCCCAACACTCTGGGTCCTGACGCTACTCTTGATGACCGCCGGTCCGTCTTCGGTGGGCGCCAGCAATGTCGAGCCGCCTGAAAGCACCAGCGACCTGCCCAACCATGCCCCTCCGACGAAGGAGACCCCTTGCTCGATCTGAGCCCGCCAGGAACTCATCGTGGGGGCGGCCCTGGCGGTCGTTAGCCTCTAATGGTGCCAGAGGTTCGTTCGGGTGGTCCGCAGGGGGGCTCTCGACAAGCGCAGCGCAAGAGTCGTCGAAGTGCACGACAGATCCGGCGCGCCGGAGAGCGCAGGTGGCGGCTCATTCATCAAAGTCTGAGTGGACGACGCCGTCCCCTTGCGGACCACGCGGACGGACCTCCACGCGACGACTTCTCAGTTAGACGGACAAACGGCCGGCAGGGGCACCGGCCGCTTCACCCACGGGCTTTCTATCCCCTACGCCCCTAAGCCCTTACGCCCTTATTCCCTCTCACTGCCTCACTGCCTCACTGCCTCAGTGCCTCACTGCTTCACTGCCTCACTTCAGCGCTCTCGACCCAACCTTCATTCCGGAGGCGAGGCTCTTGGAGATCGAGACCGAAAAGGCCAGGGACAGCAGGCCATGGGCAAGGCCCAGGACCCAGAGATTCCTGGCCCGGCCGTAGAGCCAACACGAACCGAGTCCAATCAGAAAGGTCGCGCCGACCAAAAAGCTGTTCGGCAGGTGTAGAAGGGAGAAGGTCAGGGCCGTTGCCAAGATCGGCAGTCGCTCTCCAGGTAGCGCCTCCTCGTATCGGCGCAGATAGAAACCAAGCAGCAGGTATTGCTGTCCCAGGCCAAACAGCGGCAAGACAATCAGTCTGGCCAAGAACTCGTCCCGGGCCGGGACGCGAAAGGTGCCCAGCGCAACACCACCGATCAGGATGAAGACAATCAAGGGACCGACAAAGGAAAAGACCTTGATCGCGGCTGGAGCCAGATTGTCGGTCCTAAACCCAAGGTCGCGTGGAGTCTCGCCCCGGCGCCAATGGCTCCAAACTGCCAGCCCTACCACCAGAGCTATGCAAACGAACAACTCTCCAGCAAAGGTCCGCTGCCAGAGCCACATGTAGGACAGGAGCACGGCGGTCATCGCCACGATGTCCCCCCAGGCACTCCCTCTTTCTGTCAACATCATGGTTTGTCGGCTTCGATTCTCAGATCACCAGCCAGGCTCTCACAGAGAGCGATCGCCGAGTTGCAGGTCGACACCGCAAACGAAGACGTGACTTCGTCATCCTGGTGCTGGCCGAAGTTCCCCACCGATTGCAGGTGATCGACGAGCAATGCCGTCGGCTTCGTCACCCATCTCGTCAGCCGCTTCAGGGAGCGACCTCCGACACCAGAGCCGGTGGCGTAGCGCAGTAGCCGCAGCTGCCGGCCTCGCTCGGAAGGCACTCGGCCATGGCCGTCGTCGGGAAGATGCTGAATTCCGGCCCGTTGCCAGGCGATGATCCACGACTCGGGGAGGGTGACTCCATCCCTGAGCTCCCGCTCCCAGATGAGATCGAGCGCCCGGTCCGCGATGCTCCTCACCCAAACGGTCGAGTGGCGCGGCTCCGGTTGCAGATGCCGGATCGCCTGCTCGACGTAGCCGTGGAGTGTCGGATCCGCTATCGGAACCTGCGCCAAGCGAACCTCGAGAAGCATGCGAACGTTCTGTTGGAACAGTTCGGCATCTCCGAAGACTCGCTGCAGGCTACTCACACCCGCCGACTCCTGCTCTACGAACCGTTCCATGAGGCCACAAGCGGAGACGATCCGCTTGCCTTCTCGTCGGACGAACCCCCTACGCTCCAGGCGCCGTAAACGCGACTCCGGAACCGCCCTGACCCGCAACTCGCCACGGCTCAGGTCTGCGAGATCCGTCTTCATTTCCGCGGTGCACTCTTCCCACACAGCGGCGAGGAGCTGTCGCCGACCTTGCATGAGGCGCTCGGCCAATCGATCCACGTCCTCACCGGCTACTGTTGCTCCGGGCTCGGCCCCCTCCCACGTCGACTGCAGAAGGGCCGTCAGCAGAATCGGAATACTCCCGGTCCAGTACTGAAGCCGCTGGCGAGCCGCCTTGTCGAGTGTGACTCCCCCTTGCTCGAACGGCGAGAGAAAGGCCTCCCAATCGCTCTCATCCAGGCAGCCGACGATGACCGGGGCGTCGTGGAAGATCTCCCAGAAATCCGAGGTGCGTGATTCTTCGGTTCGACACAGCTCCCGCAGGGGGAGTCGACTGCCGGTCACATAGCGCAGAACCGGCTCCGAGGCGATTCGCAGCAGACCGTCCCAGATCTCGGCGGTGATGCCGGGGTTGGCCAGCACATCGTCAAAACCATCCATGACCATCAGCACCGCGTCCTCGGTTTTCGCGAGCTCGCGAGCCACCAGACTGAGGCGTTCGCTGATCTCCACGTCATCGAATCGAAGTAGCTCGGCACCTTCGGGCCAGGACTGCTCCACTGCTGTCGACAGCTTCTCGGCGAACCTCTCGCGCAGCTCGTCATCGGTCAGCGGAGTCCGCCGCCGCAGATCGAAGTAGGCCGCTCCCAGATACCCTGGCTGGTCCTCCGCGTAGATCCTGGCTATCTCCTGAAGCAACACGCTCTTGCCATACAGAGCCGGCCCCATGACCGAGACGTGCTCGGGGCGCTCTTTGTCGAGGTGGGCGCGCACCCTTTCGATCAGATCCCGACGTCCGAGCAAGGGCGGCACTGTGGGGCCCAGGACTTGGTAGGGATTGTTCTTCATCCGAGCATTATCACTCATCGTCTAGGCCCTCGATCCGTGCCGACTCTGTAGAATCGTGTTGCTGGTAAATCCCTGGCCGAGGAGGTAGCACCATGTGTCGTTGGCTGGCCTATTCTGGAGCCCCCTTGTTCCTCGAAGAGCTGATCTTCAAGCCGAAGCACTCGCTGATCGATCAGAGTCTGTCGTCCTACGGCGGCGATACCACAACCAACGGTGACGGATTCGGGATCGGTTGGTACGGAAGCCGGGATCTACCCGGGGTCTACCGCGAAACGCAACCGGCCTGGAACGACGACAATCTCCGTGACCTCGCTGCCCAGATCGAGTCTCCCTTGTTCCTCGCCCATGTGCGCGCCGCTACCGGCACGGCGGTGCAGCAGACCAACTGTCATCCCTTTCGCCATGGCAACTGGCTGTTCGTGCACAACGGCTCCATCGAACAGTTCCGAAGTCTGCGCCGGGAGTTGGCTTTGGCAGTAGCTCCAGACCTCTTTCCGCTCATCGAGGGCACGACAGACTCGGAGATCATGTTCTATCTGGCTCTCACGTTCGGGATGCAAAAGGACGTCGTCGGAGCAGTGGAGAGAATGGCCGGCTGTATCGAAGAGGCGGCCGCAAACCATGGCATCGAGAATCCGCTCCAGATGACCCTCGGTATCAGCGACGGCCAGCGCATCTGGGCCTTTCGCTATTCCAGCGAGGGCAATTCCCGCTCCCTGTTTCACAGCGTCAGCAAGGAAGCCATTCAGGAACTGCACCCCGACGTAGGAGAGCTTCCTGACGATCTCCGGATCGTGGTGTCGGAACCTTTCAGCGATCTGACCGATCTCTGGGTGGAGATACCCGAGTCGAGTGTGGTGATCGTGGATCACGGCGAGTTGCTGCCACAGGCCTTCACGCCCCACCGTAGCCACCAGATAGCCTGAGACAGTCAGCGGCTGAAAGACAAAACCCGTGACCAAGCATCCATGGCTGCGACGGCTGGTGATCGCTCTTGCGGTCTGCGTGGTTGTCGTCGTCGCCTTCGTGGCGTTTCTTCTCCTTTTGCAGCCCACCCTGAACCTGAGCCCATTCAAGGGCCTTCTCGAGGCACAGTTGACCGGCCTCACCGGAGCTCCAATAACTCTGGAAGAGCTCTTCCTGACGACATCTCTCGAACCGACTGTGGAGATCCGAAACCTGCGAGCGGGAGATCTGGCAAGCGTCGAGACGACTCAGCTCCAGATCGAGTTGATACCGCTCCTGAAACGCCATATCTCCATCGACTCCCTGAAACTGGATCAGGTGACGGTGCAACTGCGCCCGACGCTCGAATTGGTGAAGAGCTGGATCGGACAAGAGGATCGCCCGAAATCCCCGTATCGGGTGGACGCCCTCAAGATCCTCGAGTTCGACCAGGTTCAGGTGAATGTCACGGACGACCTCGGCGGTGACCACCGGCTCGTGATCGACGAGCTCGACGGTGGAATCACCCGGACCTCTCCGTTGAAGCTCGTAGCTCGTGGGAGCTTCGACGACACGGCTCTGCGATTCGAGGCTGGGGGTCCCACACTGGAAGATCTCCTCAATTCAGATTCGACGATTCCAATGGAGGCGGCCCTCGATGTCGCCGGCGCCAATCTCACCCTCGAAGGCACTCTCAGCAGGCAGTCCAACCCACCGACCCTTGCCCTCGAATTCAGTCTCCAGGGAGACGATCTCGAGATCACACTCGCAGCCGCCGGAATCCGCGTCCCTTCGCTGGGCTCCTTCCAGGTCCAAGGCAGCCTGACTCACTCCGGGGGTCCATTCCACCTGTCCGAGCTCCAAAGCCGGATCGGCGAAGCCCAGCTGAGCGGTGATCTCCAACTGAGCTTCGAGAGCGAGAAGCTCACACTCGACGGCAGACTGGATACCGGCCGAATCGACCTAGGCCCATGGCTCGATCTTCCCCCAACTGGCGATGACCCGAAGACAGAGGTCGCGACTGAATACCGAATCTTCGAGCGGCCCATCCCAACAGAGCTACTCGAAAACGCTCTGGCCGCGATGAACGTCGACCTCGACATCAGCATCGAGGGACTCGACGGTCTCCAAACTACCGTCGAAGAGATGAAGGGAGAGCTGATTCTCCAAGACGGGCACTTGACCCTGCCGTACGAGCTCCAGCTGGCAGGAACTTCCGTCGAGGGGGAGGTGAGGGTTGCAAGCACTCGAGGTCTGCTGGAGCTGGCCCTCGACCTCTCGTCAGCCACGTTTCCCCTCGATCAGCTCACGGCAGACCTGGGAAAGGGCCTGACAACAGGCACCGTCGGACAGCTGAACCTGTCGGCTTCGAGCTCCGGTGAAACACTCGGCGAGATGCTCAATCAGTTCGAGATTCAGCTCGAGACCGGAGATACGCAGGTTCGCCTCAGCAGTCTCGACGGTGAAAGACAAGTCGATCTCAACCTCACACGCCTGGAGTTGAAACGTAGCCCGCAAGTGCCCGTGCAAGTGAGCCTCGACGGAGACCTGCGGGGATACCCCTACAGCATCGAGCTGAAGGGGCAAGCCAGCAAAGACTGGGAATCCAGGGAGCCCTGGCCGTTCACACTGGTCGGCGAAGGGCTGGGAGGGAAAACATCGATCGAAGGCAGCGTTTCCTTCGAGACCGACGACTTCTTCTTGGAACTGGAGCTCGACGTCACCGGTGACCGCATCGGAGACCTCGAGCCCTGGTGGGGAGTTCCGGCAGACGCTGACTACTCCTACGAGGCGCACGGGAGGCTGATCGTCGAACCGGAGCGGCGAGAGCTGCATCTCGACACGCTGCGCGTAGGCCAAACCACCACCGCGCTGAGCCTGCAAGTTCCGCCGCAGAAGGGCTCCCCCATCCTTGTCGATCTCGATGCCTCTATTGTGGCTTTCGACGAACTGGTGAGCTTGATCAGCGCCGAGGAGGAAAAGCTCTCATCGAATCCTGTTCTCACCGTCGACGTGCCGATCTGGCCAGAGGAGCTGCCCCTTCCGGATGTCAGGGCTCATCTCGAGCTCGACAGAGTCATCCGCGACTCGGAAGAGCTCGCCGACTTCTCGAATGTCGTCGTGGACGCGGTCGTTTCCCAAAGTCATCTGAAGCGAGTCGCCTTCTCCGGTCGAGCCGACGAGGCCAGCTACCGGGGTGAGCTGGATCTCGACTGGGGAACAGATCCCCCCGAAATGAGCCTGGATTTGAGCGGCGAGGCGACAGATCTCGGTCGGCTCGTCCCGCTCGGAGAAGTCGCACCGAATTTCGTCGTTCGGGCCCAGCGATTCGACCTCGAGGTCGATAGCGCCGCGGAGACGCTGCGCGAGATGCTCCACGAAGGTGTGGTCATGTCGGGTCGTGCCGAGGGGGTCTACCTGTCCGCCCCTTCCCTCGACGAAGCGAAACCCCTCGAGCTCACCATGGACCAGGCGGCGATTTCCGAGTCCCCTGGCAAACCCCTCCAGGTAACTGCTGACGGCCACCTCTGGGAGTGGCCTGTCGACCTCCAGCTCACCCTTCACAACAAGGACCAAGCGGGTCTCGATGACAACCATTTCCCGGTCGATATGGTTCTGAGTATGGGAGACGCCCAGCTGGAAACAAGGGCTGTGCTCACGCCACCCGTCACTCCCGACAACCTCGACTTCAGCTTCTCGCTGGCAGCCGATCGTGTCAGTAGCTTCGAACCGTTCACCGGACACCGGATCTCCGAAATCGGACCCGTAGCAGCCTCAGGAGACCTCGCAATCCGTCCTGACAGCTTCACCTTGCAGGACCTCTCCCTCGAAGTCGGAGAATCCGACGCCCATGGAAGCGTCTCCTTGGACCTCACGGGTGCTCGACCTCGTCTCTCCGCCGACTTCTCGTCGCGGCGCATCCATCTCGCCGAGATCTCCGCCAATACTGGGACCCCTGACGAGACCCAGAGCGACACCGCGGCGTCAGCGGAGCCCGACAGCGGCACAGAGGACGAGGATCAGGAGAGTTGGCTGGAGAAGCTCCAGTCGAGCAAGCTCGCGAAGATGGATCTCGACCTGAGCTTGCAGTCAGAAGACATCTACTGGGGTGGCGAGACGGGTGGCGGTGGACATGTCGAGATCCAGTCCGAAAAGGGTCGGCTAACCCTTGGGCCTTTCAGCCTGGCGTTGGCCGACGGGAACATTGACGGCCAGGCCACCCTGGTTGCTGAGGCGGGCCGCGTTGCCACCGAGCTGGAGCTTGCTATCGACAACTTGGAGTACGGCCCGATCCTCGAACTCCTCAATCCGGAGGCGGAAGGCCATGGCAGCATCGATCTAGAGACCCGATTGGTGACCCCGAGCGTACCGGCCGATCAGATCCTCACAGCCACGGGAGGGAACTTTCGCCTCGCGCTCTTCCCCCGCGACATCGACACCACCCTACTCAGCCTCTGGGGTGCCGGCCTGTTCCGGTCGATGGTCCGCGTGGTAGATCCGACCGATGAGTCCGTTCTCAATTGCATGGTGGGAACCTTTTCGGTTGCCGAAGGACAGATGACGGTCGAAGAGTTCTGGTTCGACACCTCGAGCATTCGAGCCCGGGGCAAGGGATCAATCAGCCTCGAAGACATGACCCTCAACATGACACTGCGCCCACGGCCAAAGAAGAGGACCTTCTTGACCCTCGCAACACCAGCCAAGATCAAGGGACCCATAGCAGATCCATCGATCTCTCTTGACCAAAGGGGGGTTCGTAGGTACGGCCTTCAGAATCTATATGTGGTGGCTGACGATCTACACGCAGGTCCTGAAGAAGCCCCTGCCCACCGACGGGTCGGATATCTGCTTTCTCCCTCCTCCGCCCGAGACTGAAGAAGTGCCAGCCGAATCTGGACGTTGGCAACCTTGACCGGTATAAGGCCACGATTCATCCACTGTCGGACTCCGTGGTCATCGATTCGAAGCGGCAATAGAGGGGAATCGACGGAGCTGAGTCTCCAAAGGGGACAGTGAGTGCGTCGACCGGGGGCGGTCTACACATGAAGCCTCTTGCCACGAACTGCCTCGTGCTCTCTGATCTGCCAAACGTTCCGATGAGATGCCGACCTATCGCTAGCCAGGCGCCAAGTCAGGGACCCATCCGACAAAGGGAAGTCGTGGAGGAAAGCATCCCTCGGGAAAACTCGCTCCGAGGTCGCCGCAGCATAGCTTCTCCGCAGCCTCGCGATAGGCACCCAGAAACCAGCCATAGGCCTCGACCAGTTCTCTGCGGGCTACCTTTGTAGCCGCATGAAATGCCGGCGCCCAGGCCTTCTTCGACCTCAGGGGCCTGTCGTGGGGATTCTGGGCCAAGACGGCACCGACTCCCAGAGGCTGGGTTCCCTCCTTGGCATGGAGTTCGGCGGTTTCTGCCTCGATCTGCAGGATTAGCTCACCGACCCGGCATCGGTACATCTCCTCCGAGAGATGTTGCCAGCAGGGCAAGGGTTCGAGCCGTATCGTTTCAGCCGTTGCGTACGCGAGGCGGTCAATCTCTTCTCGTCGGGTTCGCGCCGCGTACTCCTGGCTGCGGTCAAACCACAAACCCTCGAGCAACCGGCCTTCGACCAGCGCCTCTGCGCAATGGGCTCCAGGCCACTCTCGTGGCCGAGACACGAGACCCTCTTTACACCCATGGGACAACAGATACCGCAGGCGACCTGTCTGAGCGGCCTCTTCTTCACTGACAACGATCGCCTGGTATCTGCGACTCCAGAACTTCTCTCTCCAGCCATGTACTCGGCCTGCTTCTCGCGCCAGATTCGAGTTGAGGTAATTCATGAATCGCGCTAGCTGATGGGCGTTCTGCGCACTCAAGAGAAGGTGATAGTGATTCGAGAGAAAGACAAAGGCATGGAGCTCAATCGGGAAGAGCCTCTGCGCCCGTGCCAGGACCCCGATGACGATGGACCGCAGCTCCTCGGACGGCTTCAGCAGAAAACGCCCCTGAATGGTCCGGCACGTCACCTCAACCAGGGCACCGCCTTCTGGGATGAACCGTAATCTCCTAGACATAAATCATAGGACGCTGTAAACCCCCAACATCTTTCAGATTCGGGTGGCACCTCTTCGGAGCTCAGGTAGCATCAGCAGACCATGATGCAGATCAAGAGTAGGTCATTCATGCGTGGGCTCGCGGCAGCGACTGCAGTCACTCGGTTTGGAACAGGCAGGATGCCCCTGGCCAAATCCTCCACGGATCCTGGTCCACAGAAACGCCACCCGGAACCGGATTCGCAACCGAAGATCGGGATCGCTCTCGGTGCGGGCGGTGCCAAGGGCATCGCTCATGTTGCGATGCTCGAAGCACTGGACGAGCTCGGGATCGTCCCCCACCGAGTAGCCGGCTGCAGCATCGGTGCGGTGATGGGTGCACTCTATGCCTCGGGGCTGTCGCCATTGGAGATGAAGGAGAAACTCGCCCGTCTGGCGATTACCAAGAGTGACACGCTCCGTGGCGTGGTCGCCAACCGGAAGATCAGGAAGTGGATGAGGATGATCGACGCCGACTTTCAGAACAGCGGACTCATCGAGAGCACGTCGATCATGGCCCAGTTGTTCGAGGACCAACAGGGCACGACGTTCGAGGAGCTCGTCGTACCGTTGACCGTGGTCGCCACCGACTTCTGGGAGCGCCGAACCGTCGTCCTCGACTCCGGGCCGCTGCAACCGGCCGTCCAGGCCAGTATGGCACTGCCCGGTCTCTTCTCGCCGGTCGAGCTCGGCGGGCGCGTGCTCATCGACGGAGGCACGGTGAATCCGGTGCCCTACGACGTATTGACGGATTCCTGTGACCTCGTGATCGCTGTCGACATCAACGGCCCAAGCCCAGCCGAACCAGGGTCGGTGCCCGGGTACTTCGACACCGTTTTCGGTTCCGTCCAGATCATGCAGCAGGCGATCATGGATCGAGAGATCGAGATACACCCTCCCGATATCTATTTCAAACCCGAGCTCAGCGACATCCGCACCCTGCAGTTCTACAGGGCGGACGAGATCTACCGGCAGGCGCTACCGGCCAAGGAAGAGCTGAAGATCAGGATCGCTGAGAAGCTGTCGGAGTGGAAGACCGAGACCGAACCCAACTGTTGAGGAAGCAAGAGGTCCCGAAGCCAGAAAGGTGCCAGCCGATTCTCCGGGGGGCACCTCTTCGGGGGATCGACCCGGCTAGGAATGCCGGATTCAGCCTTCGAACCACCTCTTGTCAGTCCAGTCGGAACGAGTAGGCCGAAGGCACTTTGGTTGTCCAGACCGATGGATCGGTACCCAAGTTTCGGCCGAGCTCTTCCAAGAGCAACATGTACTTCTTGTCGAACATGGCATCGGTCTCGGGGTACGGGGCATCTGCAGGGATCGCCACCATGCGAAACTCGGCATCGACTCCACGAGTATCGCGGTAGTCCTCCACGACGTCCTTGATCAGGTTCAACGCGAACAGCTCGTTCGACATCGTCAAGGTACCCAGAGCCCTGGCCGCCACGGCCATCCATCTCGGTTGAGTGACCTCCGGTGCCAGGACCAGCCGCTCGTTGACTACGACCCAGATGCGGAGCTTCGGCTTGGGCGCTTCCGGGTGCCGCGCCACGAACTTGTCGAGCGGTCCTGCGCTTCTGGAGAATACGACGAGAAATAGATTGGAGGTGGCACCCCCATCGGCGTAGTACATCCCATCGATCTCGACCGGGGGAAAGACCGTCGGTATCGCGCTCGAGGCCAGTAGGATCGAGTTGAAGCGTTCGAACGGTCCGGCCTCGGGTGCGGCCTGCGCCTCTTTACTCAGGTCGAAGGCGCGCCCTCGGCCTGCATCGAGATTCGTAGTGCCAATCAGCAGCAATCGGTCCTTTTCCGCACCCTGCGCTACGGCCGCAACAAGCGCCGGATCGACCGCCTTCCGGACGGTGTCCTGAAGGTGACAGTCGTTGAATATCGAGACGTGGTGGGGAAGGAGCGCGAGTTTCCCACGCTTCTTGACCCAATTCGGCTCGGGGTTGGCGTAGAACTTGGAAACCTCGACGTATTCTTCCTGGGTGTCGGCGAATGCGAACGGCGCAATCAGGGCTCCGGTGCTGACACCTGTGACCACATCGAATTCCGGCCTCACCGCCGGGCCTGATTCGATCGTGCCCCAGCCCTCGAGGAAACCGGCTCCGAAAGCCCCCTTCTCCCCTCCACCCGAGATGACCAGAATATCGTAGATGAAGGGCTTTCCTGATTCTTGGTGCTCTTTGTATTCACGCTCGAGCCGGCGCAGAACCGTCTCCGCCATCCGCTCATGGTCGGCAGCAATGGTCTTCTTGTATTCCTCGTCCAGCTGCTCGAGTTGGTAATCGGTGAGACTTCGCAGCTCCATCTTCTGCTTGCGCTGCTTCTTCGTACCCTCGCACCTGTCGTTCTTCTTGGCCCCGGCCGCGCCAGCGCTCACCGGGATCATGAGGGAAATACACAGGCCCACAAGCGGCCATAGCATCGACTTGGTTCTAATCATCAGTCCTCTCCTTCGATTCGACGGTCTTTTGCTCTGCCCCTGGGCCCGGCTTGGAGCTCGAATCGGTGGTCAATTCGGCTGCGGTTTCAGAAACGGCTGGCACCTGCGTGGAGTTGTGGAGGTGGATCTCGCGTTGGGGGAAGGGGATCTCGATCCCGGCCTCGGTCAATTTGCGAACAATGGTGAACCGCAGGTCGCTGGCAACTTGCAGGAAGTCCGACCCTGCGGCCCAGGCGCGCAGCTCGAGATCGAGCGAGCTGTCGCCGAACCCGACGAACAGGCAGATCGGCTTGGGGCTGGCGTCGACAGCTTTGTGATCGTGGGCGACATCGACGATCAGTTGCGCGGCCTTCTCGGGGTCGGTGCCATAGGCCACTCCCACCGGAAGTGAGATGCGCCGGCGGTCATGGGTCAGGGTCCAGTTGACGACATCTTCCGAGATCAAGTTGGCGTTGGGGACAATGATCTCGGCCCCCTCCCAGGTGTTGACGATGCTGGCCCGCATGCCGATCGTCTCCACCACGCCGCCGGTGTTGTGGAGGTCGAGCGTATCGCCAACCCGGATCGGTCGTTCGAAGAGCAGGATCAGGCCCGATACGAAGTTGTTGACGATGTTCTGCAGTCCGAAGCCGATGCCTACACCGAGTGCTCCGACGATGATCGTGACCTTGCTGATATCCAGGCCGGCTGCCGCACTCGCGACCACAGCTCCGACAGTGATCACCGCGTAACGCGCCAGTCGCGAGATCGTCTGGGGCACACCGCGGGGCAGATCGACCCGGGGCAGCAGATCGACGTTGAGGATGAACTGGACGAAGGTGGCGAGCTTCATCGACAGCCAGATGGTGAAACCGAAGATCAGAATGTCGCCGGGAGCTATGGAGAATTCACCGACCGCGAGCTTCCAATCGAGGGCATGACGAACGTCGAGGAGCAGGGGGTCCAAGAGGAAAAAGCTCTTGAGCACAGCCACCACCCACCAGACCACCGCCAAGACGCTGATGAAGCGGAAGACCGTCCTGCGGACCGTCTCCGAATGGTCCGGCGCAATCCCCGACCGGCGAGCAGCGTCGGAAAGGAGCACGATCCGCACCATCGACCGTAGAATCACACTCACCACCCAGATCAAGACGGCGGCGAGCAAGGCGTATGCCGTTCCCGTGAGCGCCAGCGCCGAGAACTCGACGCTGCCGATGACATCCGCGAGCGCGCCGACTGTAAACAGGGCAAGTGCCGCACGCGCACCAAGAAGGACAGCACGATGCCAGGCCTTCGACAGCCTCCCGGGATCCGTCTTCAGAACGTGGATCACCCAGACACAGGTCACGATACCCACGGCCGCCAGGAACAGTAGTGCCAACCGGTGGACGACGAACCCCTCAGGCGCCAGCCTGACTGCCCGTCGCATGAGGTAGAGCAGCGCGACCAGAACAGAGGCCAGGCTCATCGACTGGGGCAGCAACACGGGGAGCAACCTCAGCAGCGCCACTACCAGGGCCAGGCTGACCACGACGACCCACACACTCGGGGCCTTTGGCTGCAGGGATTCGTTGAGGATCGCTGTCACGGCAAGAGCCGCCGACACCGGCCTACTCAGCACCTCGACCGCCCTCTGCAGAGAGGTGTCCTGCTGCACCCAAACCGTTGCCTTGCGCTTCATGGCGACCATCAGCAGGGCGAGCGCAGGCCACATCAGTATCCAAATCAGGAGCGACCACCCCTGCTCGGTCACGTAGCTCTCAAGCGATCGCCAATGCTCCTGCTGGATCGCCGCGAACTGGCTCAAAGCGTCGCCGGAATCACCCTCGCCCCCGAAGGCCTTCCACAACGGGGGGCTATCGATGCCGAACAGGCCCTTGGTCCGCTTGGAAATCTCGCTCTGCTGGTCGGCCAGCAACGCGTCCACGCCGCTCTTCTCCTGCGCGATGCTCGCCTGCAGGCCGAGGATCGAGTCTCTCGCGGACAGCACCTGGTTCTCGGCGTCGGTGAGAGCCTCGATGGTGTCCGCAACTTGCTGAATCAACTCTTCCGGCAGCGCGGCCGCGGACTCGTTGTCACGAGTGAGCCGCCAGATCGAGGTTCGACTTTGAAGGTCCTCGAGGGTAGTGTCGAGGGCGCTCGACCGCGTCGACAGATCCGCCAGCCAGCGGTCGAGTCGATCGCGCGATCGCGCGACGGCGTTCTGGGTTTCCTTGATTGTCGACGCCGGCCCGGGAGCCTTCAGCTGTTTCGTGGTTGCTTCGCGGAGTTGGTTGATTCTTGCCTGCTCGGCAGGAAAGCCCTGTTGGATGTCCTGGACTCGGGCGTCGGGTGCAGCATTGGTGACGGCCTCGCGTGCAATGTCGGCGGCCGCGGCCGCTCGGGACGGAATGTCCGAGGCAGGGATCGGCTTCGGCTCAGGTGGCGGCGGCGGCTGCTGCGTTGGCGACGGCGTCGCTTCGGAGGGCTGCTCGGCAAACTGAGCCGTTCCAGGTACGGCAACCGCCAAGCACAGGAGCGCTATTGACCCGGCTGCCATGATGCGCGGGCACAGGAAACGACTGCTTCTGACGAGTTGCATTCACCCTCCTAGCCAGGGTACCAACCGAATATTGGAACCGCGGGCCGATGCCCAGAATCGGCCGGCACCTCTCAGGACAGTACCCTGTCTTTACTGAACAGGCGATGTCAACCGTGCCAGCCGGGTACCGAGCCTGAACCAGAAGGACTTATTGGCGAGGTCTCCTGGCTGCATCTCCACCGATTTTTCCATATCGGCGAGGAGCATCTGCTCGATCTCCGTAGCGAATGCCTCGTCGGCGACAACCGCCATGATCTCGAAGTTGAGCCGGAACGAACGGTTGTCGAAGTTGGCGGTGCCGACAGCGCTCATGCCGTCGTCGATCAGCACCACTTTCTGGTGCAGGAAGCCGTCCATGTACCGAAAGAATCGGATACCCGTCTCTGAAGCCTCCTCGAAGTACGAGTAGGCGGCGAGCCATACCAGTGTGTGATCTGCCTTGTCCGGGATGATGATGCGCACATCGACGCCCCTCAGGGCGGCCAGGTGCAGAGCGTTCATCAGCGACTCGTCAGGTACGAAATAGGGGCTCGCGATCCAGATCCTCTCCCGAGCGGAGTTGATGCCGGCCAGAAACAACAGGGTTGCCGACTCCAGACGGTCTGCGGGACCCGTCGGGAAGATCAGCACATCCTTGCCCTCCCCTCCTGGGAGATGAGGCGACCAGCCGATTTCCAGAGTCTTACCGGTGGCCCAGTACCAGTCTTCGAGGAAGGTCAGCTGAACAGCGAGCGCCGCAGGCCCCGTAATCCTGACATGCGTGTCTCGCCAGTGGCCGAACTCGGGATCGCGACCCATGTACTCATCACCAACGTTGTGACCGCCAACCCAGGCGGTGTGGCCGTCCACCACGACGATCTTGCGGTGATTGCGGAAGTTGATCTGAAAGCGGTTGCCAGGGCCCTTGCGGGTGTGGAAGTCGACGATTTCAGCCCCAGCTTCCCGCAGCTCGTTGATGTAGGTCTTGGTCAGGGAGTTGCTGCCGACTTCATCGTAAAGAAAGTAGACACGCACCCCCTCTTTGGCCTTGGCTACGAGCCTCGCGTGGAGGTCGCGCCCGATCTCATCGTCCTTGACGATAAAGAACTGCACCAGGATGTACTCCTTGGCGGCCTCGATCCCAGCGAAGATGTTGTCGAAGGTCTCCTGTCCGTCCACCAGCAGCTCGACTTCATTGCCGGTCAAATAGGGGATTCTCGCGATCCGCTCACCAGCGGCCGACCACTGACTCTCCTGCGATCGAGTCGAGCGCGCATGCTTCACCTGCTCCCCGGCCCGCACGGCGATATGTCGGATCTCTTCATCACCGCCCTGCCTGGCATCGACGTACCCTTCGAAACGGCTTCGCCCGAGCACCCAATAAGCCGGCACCGCCAGGTAGGGGAACGTATTGAGCGACACCGCCCACGCGATCGCCCCCTGCGAGGTACGGGTGCTCATCACGGCGTTGATCGACGACAAGAAGCCGGCAATATGAGCAACGACAATCAAAGCAATCACGATCCACATCTTTCTGGTCCTTCGTTTCATGAGCGTTTCCTAAGATTCAGCAGGTTCACGTTGCCGGCTTCTCCGCGACGATTCGCGCCAGGGTATCACCGTCAATCACCTCGTCCTCCTGGAGGACGCGGGCAATCTCGTTGAGTTCAGCTTCGTGGGTTCCGATCAACTCGAGAGCCGTTGCCTCGGCATCATCGAGTAGCCGCCGCATCTCGGTGTCGATCAGGTTCTCGATCTCGGGGCTCAGGTTTCGGGTCGCCGCCTGGCCGCCGAGATAGCCGGAGCCGGCCGGAGCCGCGTAGCGCACCGGCCCGAGGGCCTTCGACATCCCGAACTCGGTGACCATCCGTCGAGCGAGGTCGGTAGCTCGCTCGAGATCGTTGGAGGCACCGGTAGAGGTCTGCTGAAAGGTCAGGCTCTCGGCGGCGCGGCCACCCAACATGACCGCCAGGCGTTGCTCGAGCGCTGGTTTGGTCATCAGATGCCGATCCTCTTCCGGCAATTCCATGGTGTACCCGAGTGCCCCCTTGGAGGTCGGGATGATGCTCACCCTGTGGACCCTGTCCGTCAGCGGCAACAGCTGCGACACCAGGGCGTGCCCCCCTTCGTGGTAGGCCACCATCGTTCGAATCTCCCCATCAAGGGGCATGTCTCGCTGCAGACCGGCAACGACCCGCTCGATCCCGAGATCGAAATCGGCCATGGTGACCGTCTGCTCTCCTCTTCGCACAGCCAGCAGCGCGGCTTCGTTGACCAGGTTGGCGAGATCGGCGCCCGAGAAACCGGCCGTGATCTGTGCCATCCGATCCAGATCCACATCGGCAGCCATGGCCACGTTCTTGGCGTGAATCTGGAGAATCTGGAGTCGCCCCTTTTCGGTCGGCAACGGCACCTCGATCTGCCAGTCGAACCGGCCGGCCCGCAGCAAGGCTTTGTCCAAAACCTCGGGTCGATTGGTAGCGGCCATGATGACGACGCCCTCGTTGGAGTCGAAACCGTCCATCTCGTACAGGAGTTGGTTCAGCGTCTGCTCGCGCTCGTCGTTGGAGCGCATGGCCACAGCACCCGAGCGGGACTGCCCGATGGCGTCGATCTCGTCGATAAAGATGATGTCCGGAGCTTTCGCCTTCGCCTGATCGAAGAGGTCACGCACCCTCGAAGCACCCACCCCGACGAACATCTCGACGAACTCCGATCCACTGATCGAGAAGAAGGGCACACCGGCCTCGCCGGCCGTGGCCTTGGCAAGAAGCGTCTTGCCAGTGCCGGGCGGACCCACAAGCAGGATGCCCTTCGGCAGCTTCGCTCCCACCGCGACGAAGCGCTCCGGGTGATTCAAGAACTCGATGATCTCCCTGAGCTCGACCTCGACCTGCTCGGCACCGCCGACATCGGCGAAAGTCACGTTGGTCATCTCGCCGGAGATCTCGGTGGCCTTGCTCTTGCCGATCGACAGCATGCCCCCGGCGCCCTTCCCCATCCGTTTCATCAGGAACCACCAGATCACCACGAACGGCAGAACCGGCAGGATCCACCCGAACAGCGACTCCACAAGACTCTTGGACTGCGCTCGAGCCTGAAACTCGACTCCGGCGTCGACGAGCTCCTCGACCAGATCGTCGTCCTCGATCCCGACGACTTTGCGCTCCGTTGCTGTCTCATCGGTTGCGTCGCCCGACTGGGAGACCGTGTAGAGAATCCGTTCCGGCTCGACCGTCACCTCGGCAATCGTGCCGTCCGCCAGATCCTGGCGAAACTGGCTGTACGGAACCTCTTCCTCGCCGGCCACCATCGGTCCGATCACGTACTCCTGGAGGAGAAGCACCGCGAGAAGGGCTCCGACGACGTAGAGAACCGAGAACCGGGCCTTGAGCTTCTGGTCACTGTCCATGAGAGGCGTCCTCTTGTCTCGATGCAATTCCCCCTCAGGCCGGGGGCACCGGCGGTGGCTTGGGCCGTCCCAGGAGCGAACGCCCGCCAGCGAACACCAGATACACCAAGTACCAGGCCGACGACGCCACACCTGCCACGTACGTCATGGCGGCTGCCCTGAGCACTTTCTCCGCGCCCTCCTGACCATCGGGTGAGATGAGATCGAGCCGGTCGAGTTGGTTGAGCGCACGCTTGCTCGCATTGAACTCCACCGGAAGGGTCGAGAACGTGAGCAGGATCGCGCCGACATAGGCCAGAGTCCCGATCTGCACCATCGCCGTCGATCCATACATGGATCCAAAGATGGCCAGCGGTATCCCGAACCGGGACCCGAGATTGGCGATTGGGACCATGGCCGTTCGAAACTCCATCGGGCGATAGTTGTCAGCATCCTGCAAGGCGTGGCCGCACTCGTGCGCCGAGACCGCAGTGGCGGCGACGCTGTTGCCGACATAATTCTCCCTGGCAAGACGCAGCAGCTTGTGACGAGGGTCGTAGTGGTCGGTGAGCTTGCCCTGAACGGGCTCGACCGGCACGGCCTGGAGCCGATTGGAGTCGAGGATGATCCGGGCCACCTGACCGCCCGGTTTCCCGGTTGCGCTGCGAACCTGACTCCAGCGACTGTACGTCGACTTCAGATGCTGGCGGACTCCGAGAGAGAACAGAAAGACCAACCCGGCGATAACATAGAACAGGGTCGTCTCCACGGCTACACCTCAGATTCCGGTGTCACCCCGGCCCGCTTGAGAAAGTCCAAAATCGCTACCACTTCGTGCTTGGCATCAATACTCATCGGGATCCAGTGCCTCCTTGTTCAACTCTTCCTCACCCTCGGCGCAGTCGATGCACAGCGTGGCGAAGGGCATGGCTTCCAGCCGGATCTCGCCGATCGGGTTGCCGCACGACTTGCAGTTACCGTACTCCCCCGCATCGAGGCGGGCCAGCGCGTCGTTGACCTGGTTCAGCTCTGTAGCGCCCTCGTTGTCCAGGCCGTCCCGGACCTCTGGGACCTCCCACAGCTGAGCGTTGGAGTCCAGGCCGTCCCTGACCTCGTGCCCCTCCGTCGCTTGGGTCGCTTTCAGTCGATTGGAAAGCTCACGCTGTTTGTCGAGTAGCTTGGTCTTGATCTCTGAGTAGTCCATTCTCGACTCCTCTTGAATCGGCGCTGTCAGCAGCGCCTGGCGTGCACCCCAAGGTGGGGACACGTGTTGAACGACAGCGCCCATGTTACCCGCCGATCTTCTGCGAAACCGGCCATTGTGTGCCAAAGGTGAAAGCACTTCCTTGGGAAGTTGCCGATTTCGTCGTGTCACCGCCTCTGCAGGTATGAAAAAGAGGGGCCAGATCCAGGCGCTGAGATGCGGACTGAGGAACGCCGCCCCGAATGGAAGCACGTCTTGATCGGCAGTGCCGAATTGAAAGCCCTATCCCTCGATCTCTTCGAGGGCTCTCGCCAGCAAATCCTCGACCTTCAAATTCTGGGATCGGGACCGAAGATAGTCGAGATTCAGTCGATCCTCCTGGGTGCGCAGGATGCCGAGGACATCCCCCCATTGACGATCGGAGACCTCACCGCCCTGTCGATACCACTCGAGCTTTCGCAGGATCGTGTCCTCGGCCGTCTTGACAGGGACTGCTCGGGATGGCTCGCCCAGCTCTAGCATCTGGCTACGCTCGAGCTCCTCGCTGTCATAGCGATCGTTGCCCTTTGGAAAGAGGTCGATCTTGACGCCCGTCTTCAGGTGCACGAGATTGAATGAGGCATGTTTGGAGATGGCCTGTGCAATGCGATCTCGATCGCAATAGAAGTCTTCGGCGAATTTAGTTGCCAGACGTTCAGCATCACCTGGTTGCAGGTCGCAAACGATGTCGATGTCCTGAGTTTGCCTCGGTATGCCGTGAATCGAGCTGGCATAGGAGCCCCCCAGGTGGTATCGACGACCGAGTGCGTCGAGCACGTCGAACACCAGGAAGGCGACCTGCAGGGCCTCCGGATCGTTGGGTGTCATTGGACTGCCGGTTCTGCGTTGGAACCATAGACCTGTTCGGCTAACTCTCTACCCAGAACCAGATCCATCAACTTGCGTTGCTGCTGTTCGACCGAAAGCTCCGGATGGCGGGCCCTGATTCCGGCAAGTGCCAGAAGACGACTGGTCCGATTCGCGTCTTCTACCAGCTCGATCTTGCGGCGAGGAGGCATCTCCCGAAGGATCCTGATGCGAACCAACTCGGAGCTCGGGTCGGTGTCGGAAAGCGCTTCTCGCAACTTGCTCATGACTGCAATCAGGCTATCACGCTGTCTTGGGCTTGAAGTCCTCGGGCAGACTCTTTTTCACTGTTAGGTGAGGCCTGGAGTCGTGGTTGCACTCAGGCCTCCTCAACTGGGCGCGGCTGCGGTCCTCTACAGCTGCCGGCCGAATCTCGCCCCTCCTTCTACGGGCGTCTTTCGGCACCATTCTGCGTTACCAGCTGCTCCAGGGTGTCGTACGGCTGGGCACCGACCACTCCACGACCGTTGATCACAAAGGTCGGCACACCGGTGATGCCCAACTCGGAGGCTCGGCGCCAATCGTCGTCGACGCTGGCTGCAAAGGAGTGGCTCTCAAGCGCTTCGCCAGCCTCCTCTTCCGACAGACCGACCGAACCCGCGATCTGCACCAGCTTGTCGACCCGGGCCAAATTGATCCCGTCGACAAAGTAGGCCCTGAACAGAGTATCGTGAATGGCTTCACCGCCCGGCTGGAGCTCGGCCCATTTGGCCAGCTCCTGCGCCAGCCGACTGTTATAGGTATGGGTACGCCTGCCATAGGGCAGTCCCTGTCCCGCCATCAAGGTCACGAGCCGTTCCTGTGCTGCCTCGAGGTCGAACGACCGACCTCTGAACAGCTGCTCCAGGGTCATCCCTTCGGGAGGTGTGTCCGGATGGAGGGGAAACTGGGTGATCTTCAGGTCGACGTCGAAGGTCTCCCGGATCCGTTCAATACGCACGGTACTGAGATAGCACCACGGTCATATGTAGTCGGAGAACACCTCGAACACTTGTGTGGTCATAGCGGGAATCGCTCATTCTCCCAAGCGCTGGCCGTCTCTTGTCCCTTGGCCTGTCGACGGAGATCGCAAAACGGCTCTGTAGAACTCGATCACCTCCCGCGCGTTGGTGACTCCTTCAGCGACCACCCAGGTGTCGATCTGGTCCCAGTCGATGTTTTCGGACTGATGGGTCGCCACGAGCACCGCCTGTTCGAGAGATTGAGCGTCTTGCCACGAGGCAGCTGCGATAAGCCGGTCCATAACCGAGAGCGTTGGGGTGATGATGCGCACGTTTCCCGCCGGTGTCGAAAGCACTGCACACTTCGATGAGTCGACGTAGGTGCCACCAAAGCTTAACGGTGCAGGTGGGAACTCCAAGTACCACCTCGTGGCTGGGTGCTCGAATACGGACAGGCGCGGACTCCCTGTGTGGACGAACCCCAGGGCCTCGAGAACCGGTTTGAGCTCGTCCAGCAAGGCTGACGTGACGAAGTCCAGGTCCTCGGACTGGTATCGATTCTCGGTATAGACAGACACAGCGCTGCCCCCCGAAAGCGTTGCGAGAATGCCTGCCGCTTCCAACTCCTCGGAGACCCGAGCGGCCAGCTCGATCATCGTGGTCTCTTCAGTGATACTCGTTCGACTCGTCACGAAGCTGCCTGCTCGCCCTCTCCGACCCCTCTACCTCTTGTCGTACCGTCTAGGCCTCTTGCGCTCTCGATAGAACTTCTGAATCGTCGCATCCGGCAGACGATCGAGTACCGAGCGAAGGAACTCACGGAGCGTGTCGGCGATCGGATTACGATTGAAATAATAGACGCGGGCTGTACCCTCTTTCCGACTGACAAACAGACCGAGCTCCTCGAACTTGCGAAGCTGGTTCTGAACCTGGCTTAGCGACATGCCGAATGTTCTGGCGATCTCGGCCGCGTAGCCCTGACCGTAGTTCTCGAGATACATCAGAACCTGATAGGCGGCTTTGCTTCCGAACAGCCCAAAGAGAGGCGCCTCCGAGATCGTCGCTTCTTTCACGGTGTCCATGACTCTACAAACCGTCAACAGAGCTGTCTTATTTACCCGTTTATTAGGTGACGAAACCTAATTTCTAGGTATATTAACCTACTTATTAGGTGGACACAACTAACGGTGCCTTGGCGGAACCTATTCAGCGGGGTTGCATCTGCAGGAGGCTCAGCAGATCGATCTTGCCGATTTCGTATTGCACTTGCCCAAGCTCGTGGGCCTTGAAGTTGTTGTCGACGGCTGAGGCCAGGAAGCCCTCGCGTCGTGCCTACAGATCTTCGTTGGTCAGCGACGGGGCGGGTGTGGGAGTTCTTGAAACTCGAGGCCGAACACCGCAAGGCACAGACGGGGTTGACGTCGTACAACTGTTCGCTGGCTAGGATCCCCTGGTGGGCCAGCACCCTACTTCGGAAACAGGAATGTGAACTGGACCCGTAGCTGCCAATCGGCACCGTCCACTGCTCCCCACTCGCCGCCTCTCAATTGGCCGTAATGATGGGTTGCGAAGTCAGGAACCAGCCCTTGTCCATGTTGTAGTTGGCGAAAACCTGACTCAAAAAGAAGTTCACGGTGGAATCGCTATCGAAGGACCAGAGGTTCGACATCAGGATGCCAGTGACCCACGACCCGGGCATGGCCAAGAGCACCACACTTGGCCCAGCAGCCCACTCGCCGCTACCCAGGGCGTCATCGGTCCGGGTGGGAATCGAGATCACGGGCCCCGCACCCCAGATCAGCGTACCGGGCTCTCGCGGTGAGATGAAGCCGGTGTAGCTGGTATCCCCAATTCCGGTCGTGCTCCCACTACCCGTGACAACTTCGGGCTGATACATCACGGGAATAATGGTCCGATTGATCAGATTCCACTTCTTGCTCAGGCTTACCGGAATGACTGGCTGGATGTTGAGGATGTTCTGAACATCGTCCCCGGGTCCATATCCGCAGTTGGTGTTGTTCTGCAGTGGCAAAGAGATCAAACTCCCAACAGGGTTCTGCGAAGCCTTGGCCAGTTCGGCCGTGTCACTATCTCCCACGATTGTCTCGACATGCTCCGTGGTTTTGTCCTGCGCAGCCAAGCCGCCCGCCGAGGGGCCAGCGAGGAGAGTGATCACGCCGCTTGCAACTCCGAGCGCCACAGCTGATCGATTCGCCAGGATACTCATGAAGCTCGCGGTAACGACAGATGGATTCAAAGGTCTAGATGCCATCTCTTCTCCCAATAGGCGGATCGAACCAATCGCATTACTCTACCGGACATGACCAACCGACTTGAAGAGCACGCTCTGGGTCGGTAGTGTGCTGAGCATGCGGCTGGCTTTCTAGCTGGCAGGGAGGGTGGTCATGAGAATCGACAGGTTCTGTCGCATCGTCTGTATTTCCTTGTGTAGTTCCCCGCTCTTCGTCGCGCCCGTCCTTGCCTCCGAGGCGTCAGAAGTGCGCGACCTGGCCGCTCGAGCTGACGCCTTGATGCGGTTGGGTGTAGCCGAAATGGGTGCGAGCCGTTCCTTCGAAGAGGCAGAAATTCTGCTCGGTGAGGCAGAGAATCGACTAGCCAAGGCCGACCTCTCGACATCAGACGAAGCCGAGCTGACCCTGGAGCTCGCGGCGGTGCGAGAGGATCTCGAGGACCTTTTCGAGCTCTATGAGGACCGATTCTTCGGGGTGTTTCCACTAGCGCGCCTGACCGTGCCTTGGCTCCTCGCTGACGAAGGGTTCGTGTTCACCGAGCAGGTCTTTCACGCACCGGACGAGGCGGCCGTGATGGCAGCCACGCGCAAAGTCGCCGATCTGCTTGACGAGTACCGTCACCCCTATGTCGTCTTCAGGAGCTCTCCACCGAATCGGCATCTCGAGAATGTCGCCTCCGAGGAGTTGCTGCGAGATGGACGGTCGACACCCTACAATCGCAAGACACTGGTCACAACCCTCGGTCCCGAGGATCTGGCGGCGTTCGATCGCGGCGAGTTCGAGCCTCAGCTCATCGATCGCATCGCGACCGCACTAGACGCTGTCAGCCTCCTGGTACTGACCATCGGTCAATCGGTGGAGCTCGAGGACGCCCATGTCCAGACGATTCATGGAGACTACTTCCAACCAGGAGCGGTAATCCAGGGAAGCCCTGTCGACGCCCCCTTGATGGTCCGCATCGAGAGCTTCACTGTTGTCGGTTCGGCACGGGACCGAAGAGACCAGTATCGAACCATCCTCATGGTCCAACTGGCGCTTTTTGTCTTGGCGCTGGCCTGGGCCGCATCCGTGAAATGGCGACGCGGTCAGCCGTTCAAGATCTTCTCCAGGCTGGTTATCGGCGCCGCACTCTTCCTGTTCGGCAGGATCTTCGCCATTGCCGTGATCATCATCCTGAGGAAGTTCATCCCGGATGCCAGCGCCCTGGCAGTGGCTGGGTTGTGGTGGCCAGGGGCACTCGGGTTGCTCGTCATCCTCGGCGGTGGATCGATGGCCTGGATCGGGCAAGCCCGCCTGACCGACATCGTGCCAGGCTCCAGAGGCGCCAGAGCGGTGGGTACGATCTTCGCCCTGGTTGCCATGGGGACCTGCTCCCACTTCGCTGCACCGCTGTTGATACTCGATCGGGGAGCTGGCTGGCTGAATTTCATTCCCTTCTTGCTGGCTGCCCTCAGTCTGGCACTCCTGTTCGCGTTCGCTGCGCGCTCCGGCCCTCCGGTTCCGCACTACTTCACCATCGGTCCGGTGCTGGTGGCACCATTGGTGGGCATGGCGCTAATGATGGCCTCCCCGAGCCGGCTGTGGCTCACGGTAGCCGCGAGTGCTGTCCTGTGTCTTGCTGCCTCGATTCGCCACCGGGTGGCCGTCGCGCGAGGTACGGAAGAACCCGAACCGGACCCGGATGAGGCCGCCGAGATCGACAGAGAAAAACTGATGAAGGTTGAGAAGAAGCTCAAGAAAAAACTGTAGGTCCGATCCTGTGTCGGGCCGATGCGAATAGGAGTTGAGCTCATGAGGGTCATACTGATCGGCACCCTGATGATCGCGGTAACCCTGGCGGTCCATGCCATTGGCTCGGCTCACTGGCTCGGCTTCGTCGGGAAATGGCATGCCAGCCGGAAGTCCTCTGCGCGAACGCTGCACCTTACGATCGACATCCTCTCGACCGGCATGGTGCTGTTGACCCTGCACTTCTTCGAAGCCTGGCTCTGGGCACTCCTCTATAGGGTGCTGCCATCCCAGGCCGGGCTGTCGAGCCCGGGCGACGCAGTCTACTTCTCGCTGGTCTCCTTCACGACGCTCGGCTACGGTGACGTGACGCTCAGCCCAGAGTGGCAGCTCCTGGGTCCGATGGAAGGCATGGCCGGAATCACAGTCATCGGCCTGACTACCGCCTTGCTGTTCGCCGTGATCCAACGCGGCTGGAAGATCGGCCACGGAAAGAACTCATGAGTCAGACCGAGAAGCCAGCCACTCCGAAGCTGCAACGAATCAACGGCCGATTGCACTTCATCCACCATGTGCTTGACGACGACGGAAACGTAGTTTCCACGATCACGGGCCCACTCAAGGTCGAGTTCCACGTGCAGGACCTCCTGCAACTCGTCGCAGGCGCAGCTGTGATGGCATTGCCCGTCTCGCTGACGGAGGAAGTGTGGAATCTGGCGGCGGATTTCTCTCCCCTTCGGGCACTCGCGATTTTCGCTGTTTCTCTGATCATCCTGGCCGGGTTCATCTGGTCCCTGTTCTATGGCCAGCGGATCAGGGAGTTCCCGAGCCATTTCTTCAAGCGCTGTTTGTCGACCTACCTCGTGACCTTCCTGGTCGCACTCTCGCTGCTGTTCCTGTGGGACAAGGCGCCTCTCGACGATCTGGGCCTCACGCCGACGAGGACGATTATCGTCGCTTTTCCGGCATCGTTTGCCGCTACTGCGGTAGATTTCATGAACTAGGAGAACAGAGGAGCGATGAGATCAACGGGTATACCAGCAGCGGCCAGTCGCATCCTTCTGCTCGCTCTTGTCGTCGCCCTGACCGGGTGCGTGTCGGCCAAGATGTACCGGCCGAAGAGCGTCGAGGAGAAAGACGACTACACGCTCACCTTCATCGAGTTCGACGATCAAGGCGAGCCCTGGGCGCCGGCCCAGCTCGAGCACACGATTCAGGTGATCGATGAGGTCAACAGCAGCGGCAAGAGCGCCGTGGTCCTGTTGTTCGTACACGGCTGGCAAAACGATGCTTCCCAGCGCGAGGACCGCAAGGATGACAACAACGTCGAGGGCTTCCAGCGCCTGCTGAACACCACCCGCCAGCTGCTACAGCGAGGGGGCGACGGCCCCGACGAAGTCGCCCTGATCGGCGTCTATCTCAGTTGGCGGGGGCGCTCGACCGACGTCGGGCTTCTTCAACCGTTGACGTTTTACTCCCGGCGCGGGGCCGGTCAGCGCGTGGCCAGTGTGTCGACCACAGAGGCGATTCTGCGGGTGATGAACACCGCCAAGAAGAATCCTCAATCCGTTGGGATCGTGATCGGGCACTCTTTCGGCGGCATGATTGTCGAGAGCGCACTCAGCCAGGCCGTTGTCGGCTACACCCTCAATTCGGGGTCCGAGATGAAGCCCTCCGCCGACATGGTCATCCTGGTCAACCCCGCCTCGCAGTCAATGCAGGCCAAGAGCATGGTGTCAATGCTGAAGCGCAATCGCTTGAAGTTCTATCGCGAGGACTCGGAAGGCAATCGACGAGAAGCGCCGCTGATCGTTTCGGTGACATCGACCGGAGACACGGCTACCGGGCATCTCTATCCGCTGGCCCTGAGCATGAAAGGGTGGTCGAAGAAATTCCGCGAGTATGAGTTGACCGACTGCAGTCCCGCACCGGAGCAGAAGCAGTTCTACACCAAGACCGCGGGCCACAACCCGGTGCTGTTCAGCCATGTCATCACTACCACGGGTTCGATCGAAGCGGGATCCGTGGACGACTCGCAGATGGTCTTGGAGCTGTCCGTCGATCCGAAGACGGGCGAAAATCGATACACGTTCCCTGGCCAGGAGAACCTGTTCACGATCCAGCAGTTGCCGCTCAGCTACAACGACACCCCTTACTGGATCATGCCGGCGCCGCCGGAGTTGATCCGCGATCATTCCGAGATCTTCACCTACAACACGGTCCAGATGATCCGAGCGCTAATGGTCTTGAGTGGCGCTTCGGACAAGACCGAGCGGACCCTCATCGTCCGAGAGGACGGCGTCAGACCCATCGATCTGTTCGCTCTGCCTAATGGTGATCTGGCTTTTCTCGAGGGGTCACGACGATTCTTCTTGCTGAGTGAGGACAACAGCAGACCGTTCGCTCTCGCATGCCTCCCAGCGGTCATTCAGCCCGAAACGGTCATTGGTGTGTTCTATGAAGGCGAGCGCGCAATCGTCGTTGCCAGTGCAGCGGTCCAGGACGGAAAGAAGACGAAGATCGAGACCGATGTGGTCGCCTTCGACTTCGGTCTCGTGGGATCGGAGAGCCTGGAGTGGGCCGAAATCCACTCCGATCTACTCTTCACTGCCGCGACTGTAGATACGGGCAAACACCTGGTCTACCTCGCCAGGCCGGGCGAGCTCTACGTTGCAGATATGACTGCCAAGAAGCCCCAGCCCGAGCTGCTCAGCAGCTTCGACGACACGATCGGCTTCGACCAGATGGTGTTCGACAGGGCCGGCAACCGTATCCTGGCCACTGATCAAGAGGCTGGCACTCTGCACTTGGTGGATCTGAGCTCGGATTCTCCGATTCCGCTGCTGCTGGCCAGCGACCTCGGATCTGTTTCCGAACTGGAGTTCTCTGAGGCCGATTCCTCCCTCTTGCTGATCGACACCACCGGCAAGAGAGTCCTCGAAGTCAATTGCCCTCGAAATGCCGACGGCTGCTCGCCGCCGGAGCTGTTCGCTGCGATTCCTGAATTCCAGCAACCGCTCTCCGTGGCCCGGGCAGCCGACGGTAGGGTCTGGGTCGGTGACCTCGCGGCTCAGAGTATCTTCACCTTCGACGCCGACGGCAACCTGGTCGAGGTGTTCGAGTCGATGTCCGGACTCCCCGAATAGTCGATAAGCATAAGCACGCGACACACCCGACTCCAGACCCGCGCAAAGCCTCACCCAGGTCGTCATGCAACTGCTGGGCCGCGCCCGAGGTGCGATATTTCCGCAACGGCATCGGGACGATACCTGCTTCTGCGACCCCGTTCGAAAACCCATCGCTGAAGACTCTAGGCTTTGAATTCCTATCATAAGCGGGTTATGATATTGACATGGAGAGCAAGGTGAAAGAGTATCTCGCCGAGATCGGGCGACGTGGCGGCCGGAAGAGTCGCCGGGCTCTGGACCCCGAAACGGCGCGTGCCATGGTCCGAGTGCGAGAGGCGCGTCGGATGTACCGGCGATTTCATCCCGAGTGCTTCTGGTCCTTCGATCCCGACTATCGAATTGGCGCATCGGACGTCGCCTGGGTGGCAGACCAGCTTCGCAGGCACGGTGGGCGTGACGCCTGGGAAGCTGCGGAGAAGCTGTGCCACTAACTGACTACCAAGCAAAACTCACCCGGTTGCTCTCTGAGAACCGGTCCTTTGATTCGTACCTGGCGGGTGGCGCCGCCATTCTGATCGAGCCGAGCACGACTCGCTTCAGCCGCGACCTCGACTACTTTCACGACTCCGAGGTACGAGTCGCGGAGGCCTATGCCGCTGACCGAGTCTTGCTCGAAGACGATGGGCACTCCCTCGAGGTGGACTTGAATCAACCCGGCTTCGTACGCGCCGTCGTTCGCAAAGAAGAACACGCCGCCAAGATCGAGTGGGCACGTGACTCGGCATGGCGGTTCATGCCCACGGTTCGGGACGATCGGGTTGGCTTCGTACTCCATCCAGTCGATCTCGCTGTCAATAAGGTGCTGGCGCTCGGTGGCCGCGATGAGCCGCGCGATGTCGTGGACGCGCTGTACCTACACGAGCATGTCCTCGTTCTCGGCGCACTCTGCTGGGCTGCCTGTGGCAAGGACCCTGGGTTCACTCCGCTCTCCCTTCTGGAGTTGCTGCGAAGGCGCGGGCGGGTTCGAGACGAGGACCTCGCACGACTCGATCTCGCAGAGCCGATCGACCTCCACGAGATGAAACGACTGTGGCTGGAGGCCCTCGATTCGGTGGAGCCATTCGTGGATTCCAGACCGTCCGACGAGATCGGCTGCCTCTACTACAGCCCTTCTCAGCAGAGGTTTGTCGATCCTCGAAAGGCCTCGGACGCCGTACCGCATTTCGGTAGACCCGGCGGCGTCCTGCCGCGCGTCGTTGACTAGGTGCCGCCCGACCGGAATAGGGCCAGTCTTTCATGGGCCTGGGGTTCCAGAGGACATTCGAGACTACAATGGGGCAGCAGAGCCCCCAGACATCGAACCGAGATCGAGGTGAGACCATGTCGAGAGCTACAACTCTGATCTGCCTACTCCTTGCTGTAGTGGTGCTGGCTCCTGTGGCCACGAGAGCACAGGATGCCTCGGGGCCGACCCTCGAGGCGATCACCTTCAATGTCTGGCACGGGCTGCGGAGTGGCGAGAGCAACAAGCGCTTTCCCGGAGAGGATCCGGAGCGCAAGGAGCGTCGGCTGGCCTGGCAGATCGAGGAGCTGAAGCGGCTCGACCCCGACCTGCTCTTTTTTCAAGAAGTCAATCCGAATCAACCACTGGCCCGCTGGTACGCGGAGCAGCTCGGGTACGACGAGATCCACAAGGTCACGAGTTGTGGTCTCCATCTCGGTGGCATCTACAAGATTCCGAAGAACATGAACGAGGGCATCGCGATCCTCGCCAAACCCGAGCTGGGGTTACGCCGCGTTGGCAAGAAGCGTCTGAGTGGCAACGCTACGTGCAGTGCCACCTGGGGCTTTCAGACCAAGGAATCTCGCTATGCCCTGTTTGGCGAGATTACGGTGAACGGCAAGAAAGTCCTCGTGACTACAGCTCACCTCTTTTCCGCCCCCTTCGTACTCCCGAGCTTCGACGAGGATCTCGATCAGCTCGTCGAGCAGGGGATCCTGGAACCAGCACAGCGGGACGAGATCCTCGCTGCTCGTGAGCAGAAGGTCCAGCGGGCCACGGGCGAGGCAAAGCTCCTTGTTCAAGAGATCGAGAAGCGCCGATCCCGCCTCGGCTCCGACGTTCCGGTGATTCTGGGTGGCGACTTCAATGCCGAACCGACCACTCCGGGAATCGCCGCCATCAAGGCAGCAGGGTTCGTCGAAGCCGGAACCGGTCCCGACTTTCATACCTGGGACCCGGTCACCAACGAGGTCAACTATGGGATCGGCACGCGTAGGCACGATCCTCTACCCACCTTCGACAAGCCCGAGGTTCAAGAGCTGCTCGCCCACCGCAGCACGACTCCCAGGCAGATCGACCACATCTTCGTCTCGCCCGACTTCGAGGTTGTTTCAGCGGAAATGGTGCTGAACCTGGACAAGGACGGAATGTACCCGTCGGATCACTTCGGAATCCTGGCGGTCCTGCAGCTACGCTGAGGACCGCGGGGGTTGGAGCGGCCGGCGTCCCTTCGGCCGACCTTTGAGGGCTTGGGGGTTGAAGCGCTCGGCGACTTCGCCGACCGGCCTTTGAGGCAGTGGGTCCCCCTCCCTCGCCTTCTCTTGTGCGAACCTGGCGATAGCTGTGCCAGCCCACCGTCCAAAAGGCTCCTCTTAGCGCCCAAAATGTACAACTCGAGGGCCAAAGTGGCCAACGGCCGATCCTTGGGTCAGTGGGCTCTCCTCACCTACATTCAAATTACCAAATTCAACCCATTGGCCGTATTCAACCAATTGTAGGGACGGTCACGTGCTGGAGAGTCTTTTCCGTGTGACCCCAGCCCCACTGCCTCGAGGATCGGCTGGAGCAAGCGACGGACTCCTCAACCCCCAAGCTACAACGATCGACCGGGAGGCACGACCGGGCGCCTCAACCCTCCTTGGCGCCATGCGCCAAGGAATTGGCGCCTATCGCCACTGCCTTTTCTCGCGGAGAACTGTAACTTTCTCGCAGGTTCCGACACCTACTTACTGGAGGCGACACTTCGTGATCGGCCACGACGAAAGCCGGCACGAGAGATGCAATCAGGAAGATGACGAGAAGGTAAACGCGACCAGCGAGAAAGGAGAACCGACATGATCCATGAGCACGTGATTCAGAAGACGCAAGTGGCCAGGGCGGAAGGTCACAGCCGATCGTCATCGGTCACTGGGCATTGTTCTCCCTGTTCCTGCTGTGGCTGACCCTGCTCGCTTCGGCTTTCAACCTGGGCCTCAGCCTCGGATAAGCTGAGACCCTCGTACCCAGTCACCGAGCCCCAGACTCGTCCTCTATCAGGGACACCTGAACGCCTGGAAAAGCCGACTACGGCACCCAGCTTGCCTGAGCGGCAATGCGCTCCGTCGGGAAGATCCCTGGAAAGGTGAGGTCGTAGCGCTCCTGCTTGTTCGGCGGGATGTACATGGGGAAATCACGGGTCTCAATGACTCCGGCGGAACCGACCAGACTGACCTGCAGCTTGCCCCGGGAGGCATAGCGAGTCGGGTTACTGACGAAGCCGCTCACCGTTACAAAGCCCATTGGACTGATGGTGACGTAGGGCGGCCCTACCGGCTGCACGCCAGCTGACGGTCGAGGACCGGCTTGTCCCTGAGGGGTAGCTCTTGCCGGGCCTTCGAGTCGTCCGATCTCGGCGCGAAGCTCATTCAGCTCGGCCACCGCCTGATCCAACCCTGCTCTGTAGCGTTCCGAGTCCTCCTGCAGTTGTCCTACGCGCGACCTCGAAGGACTCGATCTCGGACCTCTTCTCGACAACTCGAATTCCTTGTCCCTGAGCTGCATCTCGAGCTCGACGATGCGCGCATCCTTGGCGTAGGGCGATCCAGCCACACTGACCGGCGAACTGGTTACAGTGGCCGCTTCAGGTCTCGAGTTCTGTGGACGCAAGCTCTGCTCGCGCCAAGCTGTCTACCGCGGCCCGCTCGGCCTCTCTGGCTCTCTGCGAGATCAGCACCGAGCCCGCTACCCCTGCTATGGCGATAGCGGCCACTACCCAAATGAGCGAGACTCCCGATCGGGACTCGGTGGCTGGAACGTATTTCTCGTAGCTTCCCATTACTTCAATGCACCAGAGATCGGCCGGCAGGGGCGCCGGCCGCTTCAACCCTTCCTGGCCAATGACCCTGGCACCGAACAGCGGGAGGGGACAAGCCCCTCCCCTATATCCCCTGCGCCTATACGCCCCTACTCACTTCCCACTTCCCACTGCCCAGGACCCAAGCCCCAAGCCTACTAGGCGCCTTGGGCGCCTAGTACTCCTCCGGCACCCACGTCCTCGTCTCGAGAGCCGCCTCGTCGTCGTAGGCATCTTTCTTGCCGCGCGGTGGCAGCTCAACTTCTTCGTGCGGCAGATCCTTGTATGGAATCAGGCCCAGCAAATGTGAAATGCAGTTGAGCCTACCCCTCCGCTGGTCGTTGGAGTCAACGACATACCAGGGCGCCCATGCGGTGTCCGTGGCATCGAACATCGCGTCCCTGGCGCGGGCGTAGTCGTACCACTTGCTCCTCGCCTCGACGTCCATCGGGCTGAGCTTCCAGTGCTTCCGGGGATCCTCGATCCTCTCCTGGAATCGCTTCGCCTGCTCCTCGTTGTCGACCGTCAACCAGTACTTGATGAGGATGATCCCCGATTCCACCAGAGCACGTTCCCAACCGGGGCAGGTCTGCATGAACTGTTCATACTGCTTGTCCGTGCAGAAACCCATGACCCGCTCGACACCGGCGCGGTTGTACCAACTGCGGTCGAAGAGCACGACCTCGCCCGCCGCTGGCAGATGCGTTAGATAGCGCTGGTAGTAGAACTGAGTCTTCTCCCTATCGCTGGGCGCTGGCAGGGCGACGACTCGAAAGACCCTTGAACTCACCCGCTCCATGATCCGCTTGATCACCCCGCCTTTGCCGGCGGCATCACGGCCCTCGAAGACCACGACGACCTTGAGTCCTTCGTGCTTGACCCACTCCTGGAGCTTCACCAGCTCCGTTTGGAGCTTCTTGAGCTCTTTGTCGAACGTCTTGCGGTCGAGCTTGGCTCCCTTCTTGTCGTCCTTCTTCTTGCTCATCGCTACTCCTTTGCCCTTCGCTCGAGGCGCTGTCTCAGTCCCCTTCGACGCCTACTGAGTTCTTTACGACACTGTCGATATGGGACACCGCCTCGGCGGGAGAATCGGTCGCGAAAACCGCCACCTCGCCCTCGTTGATGGTCTTTTCTCGCAGCATTCTCTTCTGAATGAAGTCCAGAAGCTCGTCCCAATAGTCCTGGCCCATGGCCACCAGCGGGAACCGTCTCCATCTTGCCGGTCTGGATCAACGTGATCGTCTCGAACATCTCGTCCAGGGTACCGAATCCTCCCGGCATGAAGACGAAGGCCGACGAGTACTTGACCAGCATCACCTTGCGCACGAAGAAATGGTCGAACTCGATGCAGCGGTCCAGGTAGGCATTGGGGGCCTGCTCATGCGGCAGGGTGATATTGCAGCCGACACTCAAGCCCCCACCCTCCTGGGCGCCCCGATTGGCCGCCGCCATGATGCCGGGACCACCTCCGGTAAGCACTGTGTAGCCTGCGCCAGCCAACTCCCGGCCCAGCTTCCGCGCCAGTTTGTAATAGCGGTGGCTCTCGTCGAAGCGCGCTGAACCGAAAACGGTCACAGCGGTGCCGATGTCGAAGAGATTCCGGCATCCGGTGACGAATTCGTTGAAGACCGTCACGCCGCGGTCGAAGTCGGCCAGCAGGTCGTCAGAGCCTCGCAGCAGCTCGGCCTCCGGCATGACGAAATCGTGGCTGTCGTTCTTGTCAGTCATTCTCCAAACTCTATCCTCTCGAGCCTGCCAAGACATCCCTCCCCGTCGGTGAGCGTAGGTAGCTGCCTCATCCGCTGGCATCGATCAGGGAGAAGCTCGCAGTAGACTAGCCGGTGGACGCGCCTTGCCGAGACCTACGGCGAGTCTTGGATCCAGTTCGACGATTTCGTTGTGGAGGAGAGAACGTTCATGAAACACCTATCCTTGATGGTGATGTTGGCCGCAGTCTGCGTGATGGGTGCCGCCTGCGGTAGCGAGACCGCCCCTACTGCTTCGCAGGAAACCGAGACCATGAATCAGCCCGAGTTCGAGGGTATTCTCTGGCGCCTCGTCGAGCTCCAGATCGAGTCCGGCGAGATGACGCCGATACTCGACCAGACAACTGTCGATTTGACGTTCACTGGGGGCGAGTTGGGAGGCACCGCGGGCTGCAACCGGTACTTCGGCACGTACAGTCTCGGAGAAGCGAATCAACTGATTCTGGGCTCAGAGATGGGCTCGACCCAGATGGCCTGCCCGCCGGAGATCATGGCTCAGGAGCAGCGTTACCTGGCACTTCTCGGTCAAGTAGCGACTGCAGACCGGAAAGCCGACCACCTCCTACTTCAAGATGCCGACTCGGCGACTCTTCTCAGGTTCGTGGCGACCGAGCCTGCGAGTCTCGAGAACACGGAGTGGCAGGCCACCGGCATCAACAATGGCAAAGGTGGTGTGGTCTCGACCGCGACCACTTCCTTGTCGACCGCGGTGTTCGCAGAAGGCCAGCTCAGCGGCACAGGTGGCTGCAATCAGTTCACGGCCACCTACGAGATCGACGGTGACCAGATCACCATCGGGCCCGCCGCGGCTACCCGTATGTTCTGCGAGGAGCCCGAGGGAGTCATGGACCAGGAGCAGCAGTTCTTCGAAGCCCTCGGGCGGGCGGGCACCTTCAGCCTGACGCCCGAGAGACTGGAGCTGCGAGACGAAAGCGGCTCGCTCCAGGTCGGCTTTGGCACTGAAGGCGAGTAGGGATAGTCAGGAGAAGAGCTGCTTCGACCCACCGATCGATTGAGACGACAGAAATGCCCTGCTCGCCCAGCTCTATCTGGCGGTGGTCCTCGCCAGGTTGGTGTCTCTGGAAATGGAGCACTCCCGAAAGACGAGTGGTGGAGAATCCTGACGCCACCAAGGTGGTAGGGTAGCTAGCCGTGAATAAGAACCTCTCTGTATTCATCTTCATCGTGTCACTTGTGGCCCTTGTCGGTTGCACCGTGGGTCCCAACTACGAGCCGCCGCCGCTGGAGCAGGAGGTTCCGGATGCCTGGAAGTCTGCGGCGGCAGAGGAGATCGAAGAAGTCGGCTCACCCTTGGAGACATGGTGGACGACTCTCAACGACCCGAAGCTCCTCGAGCTCATCCACGAGGCGCGGCTAGAGAACCTGTCGTTGCAGGTCGCGGCGGCGCGGGTTGAGGAAGCGCGAGCCCGATTGGGGATCGCCACCGGCCGCTACTACCCCGATGTAGTCCTGGATGCTGCCTATTCGCGTCAGGATCTCAGCGAGAACAGCTCCTTCGTTGTGCCTCCAGGGGGGTTCGAGCCCTTCGATCTCTACAACATCGGCGTCGGCTTCAACTGGGAGATCGATGTCTTCGGTCGCTTGCGCCGGGGAGCCGAGTCGGCCAGGGCCGGACTCGAGGCCTCCATCGAGGATTACCGCGACGTCATGGTGGTCCTGATGGCCGACGTGGCCGCCAACTACATCGAAGTCCGAACTTTGCAGGACCGCATCAAGTACGGTAGAGCCAACGTCGAGGCTCAGGCAGGCAGTCTGCAGCTCACCCGAGATCGATTCGATGCCGGTTTGAGCCCGCTGACCGATGTCACCCAGGCCGAATACAACCTGGCCAACTCGCAGGCTGCAATTCCAGCCCTCGAATCCAGGCTCGCTGCGGCAACCAACCGCCTGGCGGTCTTGCTGGGCAAGCCACCCGGGGCCGTCGACGATCTGCTGACCGGAGAGTCCACCATTCCCGATCCGGACGAGGGCGTGACGCTGGGCATTCCGGCGGATCTCCTGCGACGCCGGCCGGACATTCGAGCCGCCGAGCGGCAGCTCGCGTCTCAAACAGCTCTCATCGGGGTGGCAAAGGCCGACCTCTATCCGACCTTCTCACTGGCCGGAATCCTGGCCCTGGAGTCCGTCGACAGTAGTGACCTGTTCGACAGCGGCAGCACCACCTGGTCGCTGGTGCCGGGCCTGCGCTGGAACATCTTCTCCGGCGGCAAGATTCGCAACAACATCCGGGTCCAGGAAGCCGTGACCCAACAGCTCCTCTTCGCGTATGAGCAGACCGTGCTGTTCGCCCTGGACGAGGTCGAGAGCACGATGGTGGCCTATGAGCGCGAGAAGGAGCGCCGGGACCGTCTCTACGAGGCCGTGGACGCCAGCAATCGAACGGTCGAGTTGGTCCGCACCCAGTACATGTCGGGATTGACGGATTTCCTCAACCTACTCGACGCTCAAAGGACACTGGCCAGCCAGCAGGATTCCTGGGCCGAGTCCGAGGGCCAGGTGGTACAGAACCTGATCGCCCTCAACCGAGCCCTCGGCGGCGGATGGGGTCCCCCCAATCCCGACAACACTCCGAAAGAGGAAGCCGAGGTCATCTCCTCTTCGATCGACAGTGCAGGGAGCGAGCCATGAGAACACCTTTCCGACCGGGCAGCGTATGGAGCTGCCTGCTTCTTGCGACGCTGGCCGCTCTGGCCGTGGGCTGCGGTGGAGACGCCGAGACCGGCCCGCCTCCACCTCCTGATGTCGGGGTAGCCCAGCCGATCCTGCGCGACGTGACGGTCTTCTCGGAGCATCTCGGGTCCACTCGGGCCTTCGAGTCGGTCGAAGTCAGGGCGCGAGTCACCGGCGAGCTCGAGCAGATCTCCTTCGAGCCCAGCACGATCGTGCAAGAGGGCGCGACCCTGTTTGTGATCGAGCCGCGCCAGTACAAGGCGGAACGGGATGCCGCGGACGCGGCTCTCAAATCCGCCGAGGCGGATCTCGCAAGAACCGAATCCGACCTCCAGCGGGTCGAGCAGGCCGTCAAGACCAACGCCGTGAGCCAGTCCGACGTGGATCTCGCCAGGGCCAATCGCGACATGGCGAGAGCATCCGTGCTGTCGGCCGAGGCGGCACTCGATCGAGCCGAGCTTCAACTCTCCTACACCCAAGTCGGTGCGCCCATTACCGGCCAGGTAGGCCGCAATCAGGTGGATCGCGGCAACATCGTCAGCGGAGCTGAGGGCACGCTGCTGACCACGGTCAATCGCATGCAGCCGATGTTCGTCTACTTCGATGCTCCCGAGGAAATAGTTCTGCGGGCGTTGAGGAACATGGACCTGACGACGGAGATCGACCAGTCCAGACTCGAGCGACAAGAAACGACGATGGCCCAGGTTGCGACCTTGATCGACGATGACTTCCCGTTCAGCGGTCCCATCGACTATGTCTCCAACACAGTGGATGCGGCGACAGGCACCATCCAACTACGAGCTGTACTGCCCAATGAAGAGCTGAGTCTGTTCCCCGGTCTCTTTGTCCGGGTGCGGATCCCCATCCAGTTGCTGGAAGATGCCGTGCTGATTCGCGAGCAAGCACTCGGCACCGACCTGGGAGGGCGCTATGTCTACGTCGTGGGTAATGACAACCTCGTCGAGCGGCGCTACGTCCAGCTGGGTGTGGTCGAACCCGACGGCATGGTGCCAATCCTCGAGGGCCTCGAAGGCTCGGAGACCTATATCGTCGAAGGCCTGTTGAGAGCGCGGCCTGGGATGCCGGTGACACCCGACACAGTGTCCGACACTCCGGAGCCGAGCGAGCGGCCACAGCCTGCGAGTCAACCCGAAGCAACCACCGGTCAAGACGAGCAGCCTGCCGAACCCGCGAGCGAGGACGGTTGATCGATGGGTGGATTCAGTAAATTCTTCATCTATCGACCCATCTTCGCGATGGTGATCGCTATCGTGATCGTGCTCCTCGGCTTGCTCTCGATCCCGATCCTGCCTGTCGAGAGCGTTCCGAACATCACCCCGCCGACTGTCAAGGTCTCTACCAGCTATCCGGGTGCCAGTGCGGAGGTTCTTGCCGAAACGGTCGCTCAACCGATCGAGCAGGAGGTCAATGGCGTCGAGAACATGCTCTACATGTCCTCGAAGAGCCCCTGCCACCGGCAGCATGAACCTCACCATTACCTTTGCGGTGGGCACCGACCCCGACATGGCCCAGGTGCTGGCCCAGAATCGGGTCTCCATCGCTGACCCCAAGCTGCCCGCAGAGGTGAAGCAACAGGGTGTGACCACCAAGAAGCAGTCCACTTCCATGGTCATGGTGGCGGCTCTGTACTCTCCGGACGGCAAGCGCGATGAGCTCTATCTGAGCAACTATGCCACCACCCAGGTCAAGGATGTACTGGCCCGGGTGAATGGCGTTGGCGAAGTCATGATGTTCGGTGCCAAGGACTACAGCATGAGGATCTGGTTGGATCCTGAGCTGCTCAAGGCCCGCAATCTGACCACCAACGAAGTTCTGAATGCCCTCAAAGAGCAAAATGTCCAGGTCGCGGCGGGCAAGATCGGCGAAGAGCCCAATTCGGGGAATCTCAACTTCGAATACACCCTGACGACTCTCGGTAGATTGGCTGAGGTCAGCCAGTTCGAGCAGATCATCGTCAAGCGGGGCGAGGCGGGCCAGTTGGTTCGTATTGCCGATGTGGCCCGGGTCGAATTGGGAGCCCTGTCCTATGCCTGGTACTCCGAGCTCGATGGCGCGCCGGCCATCTCGATGGGGATCTACCAGCTACCGGGCTCGAACGCACTGGCCGTGGCGCAAGGTGTGATCGCTGCTCTCGAAGAGCTGTCGACACGGTTTCCCGAGAGCCTGGAATACTCGATTCCCTTCGACGCGACCCGTTACATCGAGGCCTCGATCAAGGAGGTCGTCACATCGCTGGTGATTGCCATCATCCTGGTGATCTTCTCGGTATATATCTTCTTGCAGGATTTTCGCACCACGGTCGTGCCATCGGTGACGATTCCGGTGGCCCTGATCGGTACCTTCTCCGTCATGCTGGTGACCGGTCAGTCCATCAACAACCTGACGTTGTTCGGACTGGTCCTGGCGATCGGTATCGTGGTGGACGATGCCATCGTCGTGGTGGAGAACACCATGAGGATCATGGACACCGAGGGCCTGGGTCCCAAAGAGGCCGTGGCCAAGGCGATGGACGAAGTGGGTGGTGCCATCGTTGCTACAACCCTCGTGCTACTGGCGGTGTTCGCGCCGACGCTGGTCATGCCCGGCCTGACGGGGCGCATGTATCGGCCCTTTGCCATTACCATTTCGGTCGCCACGATCTTCTCCTCCATCAACGCCCTGACACTCAGCCCGGCGCTTTGCGGCATGTTGCTGAAACCGAGCTCCGAGGCCAAAGAGCCCGGTTGGTTCTTTCGGCAGTTCAACAAGTACTTCGATCGCATGTCGGCCTCCTACGGCCGCGCTGTGGGTGGTTTGATAAGAAAAGCGATCATCGTGATGATCATCTTTGCGGGGCTGGTGGGAGCCATGGTCTACGGATTCGGCGCCATGCCTGGTGGCTTCGTTCCGTCTGAAGACGAAGGCTACTTCTTTGTCAACATCCAGCTGCCCAATGCGGCTTCGCTCGCCAGAACCCGGGAAGTGATGGACGTCGTCATGGCGGAGGTCGAGAAGCTGCCCGGGATTCAGAACTCGATTGCCATTGGTGGGTACTCATTCCTCGATCAAGTACAGGGTCCCAACTTTGGTGCCGGGATCATTACTCTCGTGCCTTGGAGTGAGCGAGAGAACACGGTGTTCGAGACCATCGGGATGATCCAGGGAGTACTGTCGAAGATGCGGGAGGGCACCGTCTTCGCATTTGGGCCCCCGCCGATTCAGGGTCTGGGCTCTGGCAGTGGCTTTCAGATGGAGCTGCAAGACCTTGGTGGCTTAGGGCTGCTCCAGCTCGAGACGTTTGCCAACGATATGGTGACGGCTGGCTACCAAAGCGGCAAGATCACCCGCTTGAATCAGAACTTTCAGTCGAATGTTCCCCAGATCTATATCGATGTGGATCGGGAGAAGACCAAGCGACTGAATATTCCGCTGCAGACCGTTTTCGACACTTTGCAGGCCAATCTGGGCTCGGCCTACGTCAACGATTTCAACCGCTTTGGCCGCACGTGGCGCGTCATGGTGCAAGCCGACGAGACGTTCCGGAATCGAGTCAGTGATATTCAACGCCTCGAGGTTCGCACGGCCGAGGGCCTGATGGTGCCGCTTTCCACCTTGCTCTCCGTGCATGAAGATGTGGGTCCCTCGGTGATCAACCGATTCAACATGTTCCCTTCGTCGACCATTACGGGTGCGCCAGCGCCCGGATACAGCGAAGGTCAAGCCGTCGACGAGATCGAGCGGATTGCGAAGGAGATCCTTCCCAGTCAGATGGGCTATGCCTGGTCGGGCGTCACACAGCAGCAGAAAGAGTCGGGCAATGTGGCGCCCTTGATCTTCTCTCTGGCGCTGATCATGGTCTTTCTCTTTCTGGCGGCACAGTACGAAAGTTGGGCGACACCGATCGCGGTGCTGTTGTCGGTGCCTTTGGCGATTCTCGGTGCCATTATCTTTACCCTTCTGCGCGGGTTCGATAACAACATCTACACCCAGATCGGTTTTGTGCTCCTCATTGGCATGTCGGCGAAGAACGCGATTCTTATCGTCGAGTTTGCCAAACAGCAACGAGACGAATTCGGTAAATCGATCGTCGAGGCTGCCCGCGAGGCCGCCAGGCTCCGCTTCCGTCCGATCTTGATGACCGCCCTGTCATTCCTACTCGGCGTGATCCCACTGGTGATTGCCTCGGGTGCTGGAGCGAACAGTCGTGTCAGCCTGGGAACGGCCGTCTTCGGCGGCATGCTCCTGGCTACCGTGGCCGGCGTCTTCATGATTCCGCTCCTGTACTTCGTCGTACAGACCGCGGCGGAGAAGATGAGCCGCAAAAAGCCAGCCCCGACGCCACAACCGACGCCGACGCCTCAGACACCAGCGTAGAGCTCGCCTTCCGGGTTGAGGCGCCCGGCGATCCCAGCCCACCCTCCCGTCCTGGGGCTCGGGTCCTGGGTCCTGAACAGATGACCATCTTTTCTTGGGGGTTCCGAGGCAATGAGGCGATCCGTGGTTGTGTGGGTGGTCGGAAATGCCTCTGGCGAGGTGGCAGTGTTCCCCCCACTGCCCAAAAGATCAGCCGGAGCCAGCGACGGCTGCTTCAACCCCAAGCCCTCAAAGACCAGCCGAAGGAACGCCGGCTGCCTCAACCCTTAGTGCGGGTACGCCAACTCGCCAGCCCGGATGGCGACATCCAAGTGGTTCTCCCGGAGCGGGAGAGTGCAGTTGTAGGCGGGCGAGTAGTTGCACAGCGGGTTGAAGGCGCGATTAAAGTCGAGCACGAAATTCTCGCTCTCCGGGTCGTCGATCATCAGATACCGGCCGGCACCGTAGGTCTCCCGCCCTGTGGTGGTGTCCTTGAAGGCGATGAACAGTCCTTCGGAGCCATCGCCTTCGAGTGCACTCTTGAGAGCGGTCAACTCCTGCTTTTCGCCATCGATCTCGAACTCGATCGCTGCGTACTTGTAGAAAGTCTTGATCAGGTTCCGGGTTGTAGGAATCTCGAGCTTCTCGGGGTCCGGAAGAACGACCAGCTTGGCGTCGACCTCGTACTTTCGGTCTGGCGGGAAGTAGAGGAGGTGCTCGAACTCCACCATCTCAGGCCTCTGGGGATCGAAGACAATGAAGGTCACCCGGTCCTCGCTCGGATAGAAGTTGAGATGGAATTCGCCGATGTCGAAGGATGCCGGCCCTTCAAGGGCGGCGCCCACTACCGCCGCCTCTTCGCCCACTTGGCCTACGACATCCTGCCCCAGGCCCTGCACATGCCAAGCCTCATCCTGTTTGACAACTCCGACCTCGGTGCCATCCATCGGTGAGTCAGCCAGCTCGAACACCCCGTCTCGGAGGAGCAGATAGACCTCGTCCATCGGCTCCGACTTCAGGTACTGGCTGCCCGCCATCGGCGATTCCTTGGACGTCCTGAACTCCTCTTCGATCTCCTGCCTCTCCTCGAGAAGCGCGGCAGTCCATGCTTCGTCGTCCAACTCCACCGGTTCGACAGGGCTCGGCTCGGAGGCTTGCTCGACCTCCGGAGGACTACAACCTCCGACCAAAACCAGCATCATCGCGGCTATAGATAGGCTTTTCATTCTGATCGACTCCACTTCCTTCACAGGTGCCAAAGGTTCGTTCGGGTGGTTCGCAGGGGGCGCCGAGTCGAGCGCAGCGCAAGGTCCTCCATAGTGCACAGGAGATGGGGCGCGATGACGAGACGAGGCGGCGGCCCGCCCGTCGCAGTCTGAGTAGCCGTCGCCGTCCGCCTGCGGACCACCCGGACGGGCCTGCCCACGACATTGGGCTCAGGGCTGCACTGCATCCTCGGCCCAGTGCCATCATCTTGCCTTGGGAAACTTCTTGAACATCTTCTTGGTGGCCTGACTTGCCAGCCGCGGCAGCTTGTTGGGATTGGTCGTGGTCAGGACACCTTCGGCCTTGCCGCGCCACATCGGCTCTTCGCTGGAGCCTTCGTAGGCCTCGACTCGCAAGGTTCCACCCTGGAACATATCGTCGCGGTCGGTGTGGATCGCCATCGTGAAATCGGCGGGTCCCTCCACCTTCTTGTAGCCCTTCTGGGCGAGCTCTTTGTCGGCAGTCCCCCGAATGGCCTGCGCCACTTCGAAGTTTGCCGGCGGCGTGCCCTCGACCCAGGAATAAGTGGAGAATGCCGCGATATCGACTCCCCCGAGGAACTCCACATTCACGAACATGGCCATGGCGGTCGCCGCCACCAGAGCTCCAATACCCACCAGCAGTCTGACTCGGTGTGTCATCTGGCTTGCCAATTCCTCTCCCTTCCAATGCCCATTCCGACATCTGTGATTCGACTGCAAAACCCCGATCTGGCCAAGCCGCGAATCACTCTGCCTCGGCGCTGAGAAGCTCCTCGGGTAGCAGGAGCTTGGCGATTCGCTTGCTGAGCGTATAGATCCTCTTCATGTTGTCGACAATCGCCATTTCCCGTCGGAAGACGGTTGGGCGCTCTGGATCGTCGATGGCAAGGCGTTCCGCCTGTCGGTCGAAGACCTGTGAGATGCTCCGGTTGACCTCACCCTTCAGGGCCAACACCTCCTGGGCAGCCTTCTGATTGTTGCCCTTCACCGCCTCGATAGACTTGCTCACTGCTTTCGACACCGCGTCATAGAGATCCCTCAACATCAGGAGAGTCTCGTCACTGGGCCTGACTCCCTCGTTCAGCATCTTGTGGCCGACCTCGGCCAATCCATCCTCGACCACATCGCCGATACTCTCCAGATAGTCGCTAGTGCTCATGAGGGAAAGGAACTCTTGACTCTCCTTGTCCGTCAAGGGCTGCCGGCGGATCTCACCGAGGTAGGTCAAGATGTGTTTGTGCAGAATGTCTACATGGTCATCGAGCCGGTGGATCTCATCGAGCGCACTCTGGCTGCCGCTCTGCAAGGCCGCTCCCAGGCTCACCAGCATCTCTTCGACGACCTCGCCCATGTGCCCCAACTCGAGTCTGACTCGCTCGAGCGCCAGGGTGGGCGCTTCGACGAGCGCCTCGTCCAGGTACTTGGCCGTGACAATGACCGTCTCTGCGGCTTCTGGACGGTCGGGCAGCAGCTTCTCGACGAGACGAGCCAGTTGGGCAGTAAAGGGAAGAAAGATCAGGGTGTTCGCCACATTGAATACGGTGTGGGCATTGGCAATCTGCCGTGGCACTTCAGCAGCCATCTTCGCTGAGCCTTGTAGCTCCGCATGCACCGGTGAGATCCATCGCACCAACTCTGCCAGTTGACCGATGAAGCCAACCCAAAGAAGAACGCCCAGGACATTGAACAGGATGTGAGCAGCGGCGGCCCGTTGTGCTTCCCTGGTCTTTCCGATGGCCGCGAGCAGGGCGGTGACACAGGTGCCGATGTTGGCGCCCAGGGCCAGAGCGATCCCCGCCTCGAGAGATACCAGTCCTTCGCTCGCCATGACGATGGCGATTCCAGTGGTCGCAGCCGACGACTGGACCATGGCGGTGAAGACCATCCCTGCCAGGATTCCCAGAATGGGAACCTCCATCCGCTGCATGAACTCCAGAAAGGGCTGGTAATCGACCAATGGCGCCATGGACGATCCCATGACACCCATGCCATAGAACAGCAGACCCAGGCCCAAGAGCATCGAGCCGTAGAGCTCCACCTTCTCCCGCTTGGCCGTGAACATCATCGCAAAGCCGATGGCCACCATCGCGAGGGCGTACTGCGTGACGTTGAAGGCGACGATCTGGGCCGTGAAGGTGCTGCCGATATTGGCGCCCATGATGACGCTGATCGATTGGGCGAGCGTCATCAGGCCGGCGCTGATGAACCCCACTACGAGGACCGTCGTCACTGACGATGAATTCAGCACCGCAGTGACAAAGGCTCCGGTGATCGCCCCAAGGACCCGGTTCTTGGTCAGCTTGCCCAGAACGAACTTCATGCTGGTGCCAGCGGCCGACTGCAGGGCTTTCGCCATCAGGTCGAGGCCGAACAGGAACATCGCCAGGCCACCGGCGAGACCCATCCCCAGGGTCATCCAATCGATCTGCTGAATCTCGCCCGCGGCGAGGGCCGGATCTGCCACTACGACTTTCTCTTGGGTAGGGCCCTGGTCAGTACGAAGTAGCCCAGGACACCGGCGACAAGCGAAGCCACGAGGATGCCGATTTTGGCTTCACTGACGATGTCGGGATCCTTGAAGGCGAGTTCGCTGATGAAGAGCGACATGGTGAATCCAACCCCGGCCAGACAACTGGCGCCCCAGATCTGTCCCCAGGTGACCCCGGACGGCAGGGCAGCCCGGCCGGACTTGATAGCCAACCAGCTGAACAAGAAGACGCCGATCTGCTTGCCGAGCACCAAACCCAGAACGATGCCGAGGCTCACCGGGTTGGCCAGGATCTGAAAGATATCTCCGCTAATCGTGACCCCCGCATTGAAGAAAGCAAAGAGCGGCAGGATCAGAAACGCTTGCCCCAGGTGCAGGTAGCGCTCCAGGACCAGGCCCGGCGGCAACATGTCGGTAGCCGCAAGATCGATCGTCCGTAAGGCCTCGTACTGCTCGTTGTTCGAAACCATGCTCTCCTGCGTCAGCGTGGAACTCTCGAGCTTGCGCCAACTCGTTTCGAGCATGTCCACGAACTGGTGCGGATCCAGTCGAGCACGAACCGGCACCACCATGGCAACCAGGATGCCTGCGACCGTGGCGTGCACGCCCGAGGCGAAGACCGCCAGCCAGACCCCGAGCAGGAGAAAGACGTAGACGCCGACTCGACGGACATTGGCCTTGGAAGCCGCAAGCAGCAGGAAGAGGAAGACCGCAGCCACGATCAGCGCGCTCAGATTGACCTTCTCCGTATAGAACAGAGCGATCACCAGAACGGCACCCATGTCGTCGGCGATCGCCAGGGCGGTCAAAAAGATCTTCAACCCGAGCGGTACCCGCTTGCCGAAGATCGCGAGAATACCCGAGCGCAAACGCGATGTCGGTCGCCATGGGGATTCCCCATCCAGCCTCACCTTCGCCGCCGACGTTGAACATGAGGTAGATCGCTGCTGGCACGACCATGCCGCCGATCGCCGCTGTCACCGGCAAGATCGCCTGCTTGAACGAAGAAAGCTCACCGAGAACCATCTCCCGCTTGATCTCGAGACCGACCACGAAGAAGAAGACCGCCATCAGAAGGTCGTTGATCCAGTGCTGGAGCGACAACTTGAAGCCGTGGTCGCCCCAGGAGATGCCGATATAGGTCTGGGTCAGCTGCCGGTAGCTGTCGGCGGCCGGTGAGTTGGCCCAGATCAGCGCCAGGATCGTGCAAGCCAGCAGCACCACGCTGCCGGCCACTTCGGAATGGAGAAAGCGCTGGAAGAACCCGTGATTCGTTCTGCCCGCGGACTGTTCACCTTGACTCATGAAGTTCGCTGCCTTTCGATCATGCCAGCGTGTATTCGCGATGGTGGTGCGCCACCTTGCCAATTGCCAGGATGTAGGCGGCCGTTCGAAGGTCGGGTACGTCGTCCCGCGAGCGCCACACCCCGCGAATGCCACCGTAGGCTTCGCGCATCGTGTCTTCGAGCCCGGAGAGAACCAGGTTGCGCTCATCCGCCTCCTGCTGAAACGCCTTGGCAAAACCCTTCAGGCACCTGCGTTTTGAGAACGGTCTCCAGTAGCTCCATGGCTGCTTCCGAGCGCATCTGCATGAGCCGACGCCCCATGCGGCCAAACCTCATGTGTGCGAGGTTCTTGGTCCACTCGAAGTAGGACACGGTCACGCCTCCGGCATTGACGTACATGTCCGGCAGGATCACCTTGCCCGCCTCGAGCAGCATGGATCGGCCTCGGCGGTGACGGGACCATTCGCCGCTTCGGCAATGAGCTTCGCCTCGATCCTCGACGCATTTTCACCCGTGATCTGTCCCTCGAGGGCCGCCGGGACCAGGATGTCGCACTCATCTTCGAGGGCCTTTGGTCCGTCTTCCAGATACTCCGCACCGGGGAAGCCCTTCACGCCGCCATTGGCCGTGATGTATTGGCGCACCTCTTCGACGGGTAGCCCATTGGGGCTGCGAAGGGCGCCATCGCGCTCGATGATCGCCACGATCTTGGAGCCGTCCTCTTCTTGCAGGAACTTGCCGGCATGATAGCCCACATTGCCCAGGCCCTGGACCACCACCCTCTTACCGGCCAGCCCCCCGTCGAGGCCCGCTGCTTCCACATCCTCCGGATAACAGAAGAACTCGCGAAGCGAGTACTGCACGCCTCGACCGGTGGCCTGAACCCTGCCCCGAATCCCACCCATCTCTGGGGGCTTGCCAGTGATACAGGCGATGGCGTCGATATCGTCGGGATGCAGCGTGCGGTAGGTGTCGGCCATCCAGGCCATCTCGCGAGCACCGGTACCCATGTCGGGGGCCGGCACGTTCTGGCTCGGACTGATGAAGCCCCGCTTGTCCAGCTCCAGGGTGAATCGGCGGGTGATCCGTTCCATCTGGTGGCGCTCGTACTTGCGGGGGTCGATCTTCAAGCCTCCTTTGGCCCCCCCGAAGGGGACATCCACGACGGCACACTTGAAGGTCATCAGTGTGGCCAGGGCCTCGACCTCTTCTTGATCGACCTCCGGGGCATAGCGGATACCGCCCTTGGTCGGCAGGAGATGCTCGCTGTGATTCGCTCGCCAGCCCTCGAAAATCTGCCATTTACCCGCGATCTTCACTGGGAATCGCATCTGATAGACCGCGCGACAGCGCTGGAGAACCTCGCCCAGACCGGGCGGTAGGTCCATCAGCCCAATGGCTCGATCCAACATCGATTCGACGCTGCTCAGGAATGTGGAAGTCTTCTTTTGGCTCATCTTGGGTCTCCCTGTTCAGCTGTTCCTTGTGGACTCGTCGGCCCTGGCTGCCCCGTAGATTCGCCGCATGTCCGGCAACTCGGTGCAGTAGTAGTGCACCCAGATATAGAGATGCGAGAAGACGGCCGACAGAAGCGCCGCTTTCGAGGCCCAGATCAGTCCTGGTAGCCAGACGATCATCAGACCGAAGGTGTACATACCGTTTCTGGTAAACCGGAAGATGCCTTTTCGCACGAAGGGCTTGGTTCGATAGGAGGGGTCGAAGTGATCGATGCCAAGAGCGCGGCGGTAGGAAAAGTAGCGACTCACGGAGTAAAAGGTATAGAAGGTCGGAATCGCCAGCACCAGGGTCAGTATGATGGAGCAAGCCACGATTGACGTCCAGGCTGCCCTGATCAGCAACGGCCGTGGCGGTCAGGGTGAAAAGCCGTGCGAAGGAGAGCAGCGCAAAACCGGCACCGTAGACTCTGAACCCCCAGGGTCCGAGACTCCGGCTGAGCCATTGATAGTGCAGCTCCATTCGCCAACAGATCCAGACCCAGACCTGATGCAGAATGGGAAACAGAATCGAGAGCCAGAACCAGGTGGCTGTGGATACACCTAGCCAACTGCCATCGAGGAACCCTTCGGTACGGCTGATCCAGCTTACGGGGAGTAGCAATACCAGGAGCAGCAGGACAATGCAGACCCTGGTTTTCATAGATGGAGTCTCGACTCAAACTACCGATCTTTCTGGAACGAAAAGACACCGCCCGTGCGCGACCACCGAGCGTCGCCATCGATCGTCGCTGACTCGTGCCGCCACACCAGGATGGACTCGAGAACGGTGAAGACCGCCAGGGTGTTCTCACCACCTTCTTCGACCACCGGGGTATAGGTCCTGCCCTGGGTATCGACCAGATAGGACACCTTGACGCGTTGTCCGACAAGGGCATTGCGCTTACGGCTCGGCGAGGGAATGTCGGCTCGCTCCACGACCCGTGCGGGCTGAATCTCGCCGCCGTCCGAAGGCAGCCACTCACCTTCGGCCGACAAACGCTCGATCGCCGAGGGTTGATCGCGAAAGGGACTGGCATCGAACATACCCACCAGACCACTGTAGCTCTGCACCAGTTCGGCCCGCAGGTTCGGCACCATGATCTGAGCCATGTCCCAGTGCCAGAGCGCCTCCCGGTCCTGGTGCAGAGTCGCCTCGGCGACCGCCTGCATGGCCAGGGCGTAGCCCATGGCGGTGCGCTCCTGACTCAGGCCGCGATTGAAGAGACCCCAGGCGATATCCCTGGCGTTCGAGCGGGTCATCACCGGGTTGCCGAAGAGTAGCTGTAGCGAGACCTCTCGCAGGGCCTTGCGGATCTTCTCGTCCTTGACCGCGTCGAGTGGAAGCTCGGCCGAAAGGCTGGCCGCCTGTCCCACCAGCAGAACGACCAGGATCAGAATCGTCGTCAGTCTGGATTTCACGGCGCTATGTTACCTGTCATGAGCGTTCTCGCCCAAGCGAGAGCAGCGCCAACCCGGTTGCGTTTGTCGGGCGGAGAGCGCGCTGGTTAGAATCTCATCCAAGAGCAAGGAGACTCTATGCGATTGCCAACGGGCCGCCTGTGGGCTGGCCCTGTGACCGAATGGATGCGGCGCCACCTGCTGTGCTGTCTCCTCGGTCTCTTCGCAGGATCGAGCTTGTGGGCTACCGGTGAGTCCCCGCAGTACGAATGGACCGGTGTGTCCCGCATCGTCGCCATCGGCGACGTTCACGGCTCCTACGACAAGCTGGTCTCTCTATTGAAGGGAACCGGCATCGTCGACGAGGCTCTGGCCTGGAGCGGTGAATCGGCTCATTTGGTCCTGATTGGAGACCTGATCGACCGTGGGCCGCAGGAACTACCTGTCCTGGATCTCGTCAGGCGGCTCGAAGAAGAAGCCCCTTCCGCAGGCGGGCGAGTTCACGTCCTGCTGGGCAACCACGAGGTCATGAATCTCGTCCGCGACCTCAGATACGTGCCGGAGGAGGGCTTTCGGGTCTTCGCTGCGGCCGAGAAGAAGAAGGACCGGACGAAAGCCTGGCAGCGCTTCCGAACCGGGATGGCATCGCCAACGGTACCTCTCGGGGAGGTCAAAGCTGCTTTCGACCAGCGCTATCCACCAGGCTATCTGGCGCGGATTCGGGCCTTCGCACCCGAGGGCGAGTACGGCTCCTGGATTCTCCAACATCCAACCATCATCAAGATCAACAATGTGGTTTTCTTGCACGGCGGGCTGACCGACAACGTCGCTGGTCTGGGACTCGAGGCAATCAACCAGCAGGTTGCCGACGGCATCGTCGAGTTCGTCGCCAACATGGACGTACTGGAAGGGGCGGTAGCCGGGCCCGCGGACTTCAAGGGGGTCTACGGCGCAGCGCTGGCACTGGTCGAGAAAGGGGGCAGGGATGCCAGGACCGAAGCGGCGAGAAACCTCCGGCGACTCTATGGGTCTCTCGCCTTCAGCCCCACAGGACCCCTGTGGTATCGCGGCAATTCGCTGGAAAACGAAAGGGTCGAGAGAGCCAGCCTCGACCGATCCCTGACGGCGCTCGGTGCTCGTGCCGTCGTCGTGGCTCACACCCCTACCGGCTCAGGTCGCATCACCTCGCGCTTCAAAGGTCAGATCTTCCGAGCCGATGTGGGGATGGCCTATGGCCGGGAGCCGCTGGCGTTGGTCATCAAGGCAGACGACTTCGAGGTCTTCGACCCGACGATCGCAGCGTCGGCTCCACCAATCGTCGAGTTACCTCAGGGAGAGGGGTGGTCCAGGTTCAGCGAGCAGCTGACGGACGCCCAGTTGGAGACCTTCCTGCGGCAAGCCGAAGTCGTAGCCTGCACCGTTGTCCGCAAGCTCGACCGCTCAGCGGACGTCTGCGATCTGGAGGGCGAGGGTCCCGAGTTGCGAGCCGTCTTCTTGAAGATCGACGAGGCGCCAGACCCCGGACAGCCTGCGGGAGCGGCCTTCCGCACCTACCGTCACGAGATCGCCGCCTATCGTCTCGACCGCCTTCTGGGTCTCGATCTGGTACCCGTCACCGTCGAGCGCAGCATCGAAGGCGTTCCAGGCTCGATGCAGGTCTTCCCTGAGGGTGCCGTTGATCTCACTCTCCTCGAGACCTACGGCCAGATGCATCTCCTGGACGGGCTGGAAGAAGAGATCGACGCGGCAGGGATCTTCAGCGCGCTGATGTCCGTAGAGGAGCGCCACAACGCCGGCTGGATGTTCTTGCCCCAGGACCGACGTCTGGCCATGGCCGACAGCACCAAGGCATTCCCGACTTCAGCTGAGCCGGGCTCGGACCTGCCGAGTCCTTGCGGACCTCTGGACCCCGAGCTCGAAATGGGCCTCAAGTCGCTGAGCCGGCGGCAGCTCGATGAGGCTGTCGGCACCCTGCTTTCGACGCAGCAGATCGACGGGCTGCTCTTCCGGCGCGATAGGATTCTAGAGATATGCGATGCTCCAGGACTGGAATCGGGAGAGTGATATGAAATTCGCCAAGTGTCTCGTCGCGCTGATGCTCATGCTGATGGCGGCCCATCTACAGGCTTCGGTGGCAGTACAAGTGGCCAAGACGGTCGACTTCACGCAGTTCAAGACCTTCGCCTGGAGACAGGGCACTCCGGCACCCGACCCTGGCACCGAGACGATGATCCGGAACGCGATCCAGAGGGAGCTTCTGGCCAAGGGTCTTACCCGAGTCGACGGCGATGCCGATCTCCTGGTCTTGACGTACGCTCGGCAAGCCAGCGAGATGCGCGAAGACGTGGACATCCTCGGCGTGCAGCAACGTTGGCCTGGCGATTCCGAGCCGGGCGGGGTCTCCGGAGATACCCTTCGCGAGATCGAGGTTGGGACCCTCGTTGTGGACCTGCTGGACGGCAACAGCCGGCTGAACATCTGGCGCGGCACCGCCACCAGAACCCTAAGCGACAGTCCGAAAACCGCACGCAAGCAGATCGACAAAGCCGTCAGAAAGATGTTCGAGAACTTCCCTACCGCGCCCAACTAGTCTGGATCATTCTCACCGCTGGGCAAGCGGTAACTGTCGTCCCTGCCAAACATCCCCACCAGGCGGGCGAGGGTTACTGCAACGAAGAGCTGCCCCACCACAGCCTCCATCCAGGCCGCCGTCTGAGCCGCAGGTACTACCGGCAAGATGTCACCGTAGCCGAGGGTCGTCAACGTCACGAAGCTGAAGTAGACAAAGACGAACTCGGCACCGTAGTCGACGTACTCCTCGAGCGTCTGAAAATCGAGCGTCGCAGCGCTGAAGGCACCGTGGTCGAAGGTAGCGATCAGCCCGTAGGCGATCGCCCAGGCTAGACCCAGCAGAAAATAGACGTTGACTGCGGCCGCCAACTTGTCGACAGCTACACTGCCCGGCGCCAGCACCGTTCGATAGACGACCACGATCACGAAGATCAGGAAGAGCTGAGTCGAGATTGCCGCCACCAGCAAGCTGAGACGAGAAGGCGAAGAGAAGGCCACGATCTGGAGGATGATCGCAGGACCACCCAGCATCCACGCCCTCCCGCCTGTGCCTCTGGTCGTTCCCAGGTTGAGCGAAGCCAGGATCAGCTCACCGACAAAGATCAGCCTGTAGAAGCGGACCGCTCCGAACTCCAACGATCACCGGATAGAGAACGAACAAGACGACCAGGGAAATGAGCAGCGTAACGTTGCGGTCTCCCTGGGAGTACCGGTGCAAGAAGCGATAGCCCAACATCTCGATTCCTAGCCTTGCGAACTTCACTCTTCTGGGAAGTGAGTGAACACCCGGCGCGTGGCTTTGGAGGCCTTCGCCCGGAGCTTCTCGAAGGTGCGAGCCAGCTCGGTCACCCAACCGCTCCAAACCATCTCCTCGGTAGCGGTGTCGACGACTTCGAAGACCAAGGTTCCTTCCCGATAGGAGCGCATCGAATGGGCCTGAGGGTCGCCGATCCACTTGACCCCCGGCGCCAGCTCCTTCGTGACCCCTTCGATGCTCGTCATGTCGGTGCCGAAGCCGACGTAGTTGATCATCAAGTCGGGCGACTGCTCCCGTTCGACCAGCTCGTAACCCTTGCGCTCGAGCTCGGCGTCTGCCGCTTTCTTGATCGTCAAGTCGAGAGGAGAGCCGTCGGCCACCGGATGATCGCCCTCTACGTCGAGGTGCGGAGCCCATGCATAGGTCGCGTACTTGGAGAAGCTCACTCCGTCTTTGGCGCGGATGTCCACATCCTGCGCTGCAACGTTGACGGCTACCATCAGGCAGATCACCGCGCAGATAACGATGGCTCTCAGCATCGATCTCTCCTCTCGCGGAATTCAGGCAATGGCGCCCGATTCCGGCAGACAGACGTTAGCACAAGGTCCGGCTGCAACCCGTCGTATCGGCGCCCCTCGCAGCAGCCACGGGGCCCGGATTGAGAGGGTCCGAACCCGCTTTGCTGGTTGTTTTTCGGGCTACAATCCCACAGGTACGATGGGTGTGCGATCCCAGGGTCACTGAAAAACCATGCAACGAAAACACTACGTGGTCATGGGGGCTGGCGAGGTGGGCTACCACCTGGCCCAGACCCTTTCCCAGCAGGGTGAAGATGTCACCGTCATCGAGCTCGACCCTGCCCGCCAGGAACGCATCGACGAGGAGTTGGATGTACGAGTGGTTGGCGGCAACGGGGCTCACCCGCCCGTTCTGGCTGCTGCCGGGGTGGAGGGGTGTGAGCTCTTCATGGCGGTCTCTTCGTCCGATGAGTCCAATCTGGCGGCAGCGAATCTCGCCAAGGCTCTCGGAGCTCAACGGACCGTTGTGCGGGTAGCGGTAGCCGAAGAGGTCATCACCTACCGTCGGCTCCTGGAGCAGGTATTCGCGGTCGACCTTCTGCTTTCCACCCAGCTCCTGACCACAACGCGCGTCCTCAACGAGATTCACGGTCATGCCACCATGGCGGTCGAGTATCTGGCGGCCGGCAAGGTCCAGCTTCGCAAGATCCACCTCGACGCCGACTCGCCGCTGGTCAAACAACCATTGCGGGATGTAGTGCTCCCCAGGAACTCCCTGGTCGCTGCGTTCTATCGTGGCGACGATCTCATCATTCCCGGTGGGGACGATCAGGCGCAGGAGGGCGATGACGCGCTGATTCTCGGCACTTCGGATGTCATCGAGCAAGCCGAACTGGCCGTCAGCAATCATCGAAAGGTGATCGGCAAGGTCGTCATCGCGGGCGGTGGCGAAACCGGCAGCTCCGTCGCCAGGGCCCTCGCCCCTTTGGAGATTCCCGTCAAGATCATCGAGATCGAGAAGAGTGTCGCTCAGCGACTCGCCGCCGAGTTTCCCCAATTCGAGATCATTCACGGCGACGCCACCGATCTGGCCTTGCTCAAGGCCGAGCGAATCGGCCTTGCCAAGAGCTTCGTCGGCCTCACGGCCAACGACGAGAGCAATCTGATGGCCTGCTTGTTGGCCCAGGAGCTCGGCGTCGAACAGGTCCTGGCGATGGTGCACCGGTCGGAGACGACGCAGCTCTGGAGACGACTCGGAATGCAGGAGGTCTTCAGTCCTCGGACGCTGGCCCGGGAGCGGATCGAGGAGTACATCGAAAGTGGATACAGCGCCAACATCGTGTCTCTGCACAAGGGTGCTGCCCAGGTCTTGGAGCGCAAGTTGGCCGAGGCGAGCCCCGCCTCCGGCGTCACCCTCGCCGAGATGAGCCCACCGCGCGGCATGATCGTGGGTGCTGTTATGCGGGGTGACGATGTCTTCGTGCCGCGCGGCAACGACCGGCTGGAGGCCGGGGATCTGGTGATCCTCTTCGTCCACGAATCCGAGCTGGATACTGTCCGCCTGCTGTTCCCGGGCCGCGAACGGTCGTGAGATTGCTCCGGTGAATTTTCGCGTTCCACTTCGCTTCCTCGGCAGACTTGTCTTGCTGCTGGCGGCCATGAACCTGGCCCCGGCGCTCTGCTCCGCCTTCTACGGTGAGTGGAAGGTGGTCATCGCCTTCCTGGTGTCCAGCCTGATCACCGCCATCGCGGGCGGCATCATGGTCGGCATCGGCGGCGAAAAGGGCGAGAGCTACCGCCGGGAGGGAATTCTCGTCGTGGTGGGCGGCTGGGTGTTGGCCTCGCTCTTCGGGGCGATCCCTTATCTGCTCGCTGGCACGTTCTTGAGTCCGATCGACGCGCTGTTCGAGTCGGCCTCCGGTTTCACGACAACCGGCGCCTCGGTGATGACCGCGATCGAGGGTCACGCCCTCGGCATCCTGTTCTGGCGCAGCTTCACCCAATGGCTGGGCGGCATGGGGATCATCGTCCTGTTCGTGGCGCTTCTCCCGGAGTTGGGCCCCGGCGCTCGCTTCCTCTACAAACTCGAGGTGCCCGGCCCGACTTCCGAGGCACTCGGGTCTCGAATTACCCACACCGCGGGGGTTCTCTGGAAGATCTACCTGCTGCTGTCCGGTGCCGAGACGGTCCTGCTGATGGCTTGCGGCATGAACCTGTACGACGCCCTGACCCACACCTTCTCCACGATGTCCACTGGCGGGTTCTCGCCACGCAACGCATCGGTGGCCGCGTTCCAGTCACCACTGGTGGAGATCGTCATCATCATCTTCATGGTCCTGGCCGGCACGAATTTTTCCCTTTTTTACGGCCTCAGGAAGCGCCGCGGCTGGAATCTCTATCGAGATCCCGAGTTCCGTCTCTATCTGAACGTCATGCTCGGTATCGCAGCGGTCATCACTTTCGACCTGCTGCGCAGGGGCGCCTACGAGAACGGGCCGCGGGCCGCCCTGGATTCCGCCTTCCAAACCGTCTCCATCATGACGACCACCGGTTTCGCCACCGCCGATTTCGACACCTGGCCCGTGCTGTCGCGCATGCTGATCGTCGGTCTCATGTTCGTCGGTGGCTGCGCTGGCTCGACGGGAGGCTCGATGAAGGTGATGCGCATGCTGATCGGCTTGCGCTCGGCGTTCCGTGAGGCGCGCCTGATCTTCAGTCCCAACACGATGCTGGCGGTCTTCGTGGGTGGCAAGTCGGTGCCCGACGCCATCGTTCGCAGCGTGGCGGGTTTCTTTATCCTCTACCTGAGTATCTGGGGTCTCGGCACTTTGTTGCTGAGCATCTCGGGTCCTGATCTTGTAACCAGCGCCACCGCGTCCGCTGCCACACTGGGCAATATCGGCCCGGGGCTCGCCATGGTCGGACCAACCCAGAACTTCGCCTTCTTCAGTGGTTGGGACAAGGCCCTGATGGTCCTGCTGATGTGGATGGGGAGGCTCGAGATCTACTCGATCGTCGCCCTGTTCAGTCGTGCCTTCTGGCGACCCTGAGCTCAGGCGAACAGCGTTGGGGCTTTCGGCTCCGCCGGCGGCTTGTCCGCTTCCAACACCGTGCCATCGGATTTGCGGTACTTGCCGCGACCCAGGTGCAACAGGCTGCGGTTGCGCCCCTGGCTCTTGGCCATCCTCAGGGCTTCGTCGGCCAGGACGAGCAACTCCTTGCCGTCCTTGACGAACAGCTCAGGGTAGGCCGCGATGCCGGCGCTCAGGCGAAGATGAACCCTCTCGTCCTTCGCAGTGAACACCGTACGCTGTACTTCCAGGCGAAGTCGTTCCGCCACCCGTTGCGCCGTCTCTCCATTGGTCTGATCCAGGACCACTGCAAACTCTTCGCCGCCATATCGGCAGCAGAGGTCGGTCTCGCGGCGGTGCTTCTCGAGCACTTCCGCGATTCGTAGCAGCGCCCGGTCACCGACGTCGTGCCCGTAGGTGTCGTTGACCTTCTTGAATCGATCCAGGTCGCACATGATGACCGCCATCGTGCCGCCTTCGTCGCGGATCGCCGAGAACACGGCTTCGAGCCGGGCCTCCAGAACCCCTCGATCGGCCAGGCCCGTCAGTGAGTCATGCTTGGCACGTCGATCGAGCAGGGCTCGATGGACCGAGGAGGCGACCTGTGGCAACAGGGAGTCCAACAGCTCCACCGAGGTGGGTTCGAGGCGCCGCGGGTCGCACCAGAACCGCACCCGCGCGATCGTCTCTCCATCACCCTTCAACTCGCGGCCGAGGATCTTCCACGACGAGCGCCGGTGGATGCCGGGCATCGCGGGTGGGCTATCGGCCGGCTCGGGAAGACCCTCCTCGATTTGATCATCGGGCCCCGCGAACCAGCTCCTGGGGCCACCGTCTCCTTGCAGCAGCTCGAATTGGAACCAGGAGAACGGCACCACGTTGCGACACTCCTCCAGGACCTGGCCGACCATGCCGGCCAAATCGGGGCTGCGAAAGATGATTCGGTGGCCGGCTCGCGTCACCTCCCAGAGCTCCGAGACCTGATCGACCGCCCGCCGGCGCAGGTGGAGGTTCCTCGCCGTCTCGGCTGCCAGCAGGCCCAGGGCCAGAAGCGGCACGAGAGCCACGGGCCAGCCCAGGGTCGCCACCACCGGGACGAAGGCCATACCCACCAGCCAGCCGACGCAGTCGAGACTCGCCGCCCCGGCCAGCTCCACCCATCGCAGTCCCGCCAGTCGCCGCGCCCATTGGAGGTCTAGCAATTGCAGCGCCAAGAAGACCACGAGATAGGTGGCAACCGCCAGCAGCTGCCAGCCCAGGTTCTCGTTGGCTCTGCCGCCCTGCCAGACCCAACCCGCAGCAAGGGTTGCCAGTACGAGTCGGCCGCCACCACCCACCGACTCCATCGACAGCCCTGTTCGGGCCGGGCGGGCCGGCCTCGAAGGCAACAGGCGTAGCAGCACTTCCCTCGAGATGTAGGCAATCACCACCAGCCACGCGGCCAACGCACTGCCAAACAAACCCACCGTCACGGGTAGGGCCATCGTCCCCAGGTTGAGGGTCCAGCGCTGCCTCGATCCGTGCAGGCTAGCCGCGACGGCGACCATGCATAGCACCAGGTATGGCCAGCGAGCCGTCGACTCTGGGGCCGGCAGCCAGCGCTCCCACAACGGCGCGGCCAGAAGCAGGGTCGCGGCGACCGCTGCTGGCACCAGTCCACGGAGAGTCTCGACGCGAGACGAAGATCGCTTCATCGTTCTCAGACGGGCCGATCGTATGCTGTCTACCCCAGTTCCTCAATCGGCTCTGACACAATCGGCACCGACCAGCTTCTCATGACCGCTCTCAACCATCCACGGCGTACTCCCGAGCTCATGGACTCTCCAACGCTCTCCTTCGCCGAGACGGAGCGAGCGCTCGCCGATCTCGAGCGGATCAATCGATGGACGCTGGGACTGCTGGCGGCCCGCCGTGCACTGAAACAGCGCCTTGTTCCTGACGGGCGAGGGCAGGTGCTGCTGGATATCGGCACTGGTTCCGGGCAGGTCTCCGCCGTCTTGGCCAGAGACAGTCGGTGCGGTGGGGTCGAGCTCAAAACCATCGGTGTCGACTTCAAGCTCTGCCATCTGGTGATCGGTCGCCAACGCGGTCACCGCCAGCTGAGAGTCGTGGCCTCTGCAGAGCAGTTGCCGTTCCGCACCGGAGCTCTTGACTGGGTCCTGTCCAACCTCTTCTTTCACCACTTTGACGAGCCGGAAAATTCGACAATCCTGGCCGAAATGCGCCGCGTCTGCCGACGGGCTGCGCTCGTCGTCGATCTACGCCAGTCGCTGCTGGCTCGCCTACTCGCCCGACTACTGCTTCCGCTCCTCGGCGCTGGGCGTGTTGCGCTCTACGATGGAAAGCTGTCAGCAGACCAGGCTTGGCACTTGGACAGAATTCAGGAGTTGGCTGATGCCCAGGAAACCTCGGAGGTGCGAAAGCGCTTTCCCTTCCGTTTCTCCCTGGTGATGGCACCCGCGTCATCCAACATTACGAGCGAGGAGCCCTGAGTATCTCCCATAGCTTGACTTCGTCATGGTCGAGTCAAGTTCTGTAGGACGGTGCCCGCATGAATCATGCGGGTCCAGCGAGATCGCTCCATGTCGGCAGCAGGTCGAAGCCGTCAGCCTTCTCGATAGCGCGTACGATCGCCTGCGCCACAGCCATTTCAGCCAGGGTTCCGACCTGATGGAGATGCGCCGGCACATCCCCGGTGGCGAGAGTCACCACCAGGTCGCCATCGTAGAGGGAGAGCGCTGGAACGAAGCAGCGGTAGAAACCACCGAAGGCCATCTCACAGACCTTGCGCAGCGCCGCCTTGTCGAGATCGGCGTCGGTCATCACGACGGCCAGCGTCGTATTGGACTCCCAGGCATGGCCCAGGGTCGGCGGCAACGACATCATGACCCGGCGAGCATCGGCCGGGTCGAGTGAATCAGGGGCCCTTCGACAGCCAGCGAGCCACTTCCCGGTGTCGGGGTGGCGCACATCCCCGAAAGCGTTGACAGCCACAGCCGCGGCCACGGTCGGCCCATCCGGCAGGCTGAAGCTGACGAACCCGAAGCCTCCCTTCATGCCGCTGGCAGGCCCCAGAGCCTTGCCGACGGTGGCACCCGTCCCCGCCCCGAGGCTGCCCGAGGTGATCAGCCCGGAAGCGGCAGAAAACAGCGCCGCTTCCACCAGATCGGAGCCCGGACGGGCTGCCGGGTCACCGAAGCCCAAATCGAAGAGGATGGCGGTCGGTACCAACGGCACCACCCCGAGCCCGGTGTCGAACCCAAAGCCGCCGCGCTCCAGATGCTCGACGACCAGGTCGGCACACGACAGGCCGAAACCACTGCCCCCCGCCAATACCACCGCGTGGGCCCTGCTCGCCAGACTGTGGGTGAGCATCAGGGAGTCGAACTGTCGGGTGCCGGTCGCGGTTCCCCGCACCTCGGCGGCAGCAGTAGCTCCTTCCGGACAGAGAAGGACCGTCACGCCGGTCATGCCCTCGGAATCGGATCCATGCCCGATGGTGAACCCGGGTATCGAGAGTCGGTCACCTGGCGTCGGTAGCGGGGCGAGCTTCGGCATAGATAAGGATTGTACCGCCAGCCTCTAGTTCGCACCCCATTTGCGGCCAGCTTCTACCATCGGGCAGAATGACCCGAGGTGAAGACCTTCGACCTGCCCTCCCCACCCTGGATCCTGGCCCACCGCGGAGCCTCGGGAGAGGCACCCGAGAACACACTCGAGAGCTTGCTGCTGGCGGTCGAGCAGGGTGCTGACGTCATCGAGCTCGACCTGTGGCTGACCCGTGACGGCCGACTCGTCGCCTTTCACGATGTCGAGCTGCGAGCCGGACTGCAGCGCAAGGCGCCCGTCGAGTCTCTGACCCTGTACCGCTTTCAGCGAGCGCTAAGAAAGGGTAGTGGCATCGAGGCACCCACACTCCAGCAAATCCTCAGGGCCCTACCGGAGTCCCAGCCCCTGATTCTCGACATCAAGCGCCGCAGCGCCGATCCAAAGGCCATCAGCAACACCCTGGCCGCAGCCCTCGATGGGCGACACCAGGTTCTGTTCTCCAGCTTCGATTGGTCTCTTTTAGCCGAGCTCAAGGCGCGGCTGCCCGAGTATCGGGTCGCACCGATCGGGGATCGCAAACCGGGCGCGCTCCTGGAAGCCGCGATCGAGTTGGACTCCTTCAGTGTGCATTGCCATCGCAAGCTCGCTCGTCGTGAGTTCTTGCTGGCGGCGGCCGAAGCCGGCAAACCACCCCTGGTCTACACGATCAACCGGCCATTCCTCGCCCGCAATGTACTGCACCGGGGTGCCGCCGGTATCTTTACCGACTACCCCGGCAAGCTCCGCAAGAGTCTCGCCAGGTCAGCTCGATGACCTCGGACGATCTCTCTCTGGCCGTTGTGGATCTCGGGTCCACTCTCGCGAAGGGCGGGCTCTACTCCCTGGACGGAAGCTGCCGACTCAGCACATCCTTGCCGGTCGAGGTCTACGCCAACGGCGCGTCCTTCGAACACGATCCGCATGCGCTGCTCGAGACAGTCGAGGCCCTATTGGCTCGTCTCCAAGAGGCCGGGCCTCTCTCTGCCATCGGCGTCACTTGCCAGCGGTCTACTTGCCTGCTCTGGGAACAGTCCAACGGCCGTGCCCTGACCCCAGCCATCTCCTGGCAGGACGGCAGTGCCACAGACGTTGTCGAGCGACTGGCCCTGCACGCCCCCGAAGTCGCCTCACGCAGCGGTCTTCACCTGTCGCCCCACTACGCCGCACCAAAACTGAGTCGATTGTTGAGCTCCCAACCCGGTCTCCGCCGTCGTGCTGAAGCCGGCGAGGTCGTAGCGGGAACCCTCGATGCCTTTCTCATGCACCATCTTACGGGCGAGCCCTCGACCGAAGGTGGGCACGCCGGCCGCACCCTGCTCTACAACCTGGAGGCCGACGCCTGGGATCCGACCCTCTGTCACCTTTTCGAGATTCCTCGCGCTGCCTTGCCGCGGCTCAGGCCCTCGATCGGCTTTCGAGGCCAGTGGCAAGGCCTCCCCGTGACCGCAGTTGCTGGCGATCAACAAGCAGCCCTGCTGGCGCAGGGCGGTTGGGAGGAAGGAGTCACGGCGGCCCACTTTGGCACCGGCGCCTTTGTGCTCGCCGGCACCGGGGACCAACTCCGCCGTCATCCAGGCCTGCTCTCGGCGGTTGTCGCGAGCTCCTCGTCCGATCGGCACTTTCAGCTCGAAGGAGCCGTCAACAGCGCCGGCTCCGCCATGGATTGGATCTCGGGCGAAACCGGTCTCGGCCCCGAGGAATGGGGCCAGCGTCCCCTGGAGCCCGAACGCCTCCCACGCGTTTTGCCCGCTCTTGCCGGGCTCGGTACACCCTGGTGGCGCCCCGAGATCCGAACAGTCGTCCAGGAAACCGGTGCTCACACCTCGCCTCTTGAGCTTGCCGCTGGTGTGCTGGTCGGCGTGGCCATGCGGGTCGTGGATTGCTTCGAGACGCTTGCCGCTTCGGGAGCCGCGGCGGAAGTCTTCCGGCTGAGTGGGAAACTGACCCGCTGCAGGGCTCTCGTCGACCTGATCGCCAATCTCACTCAAATCCCGGTCGAGGTGTCGGCGGAAGAGGAGCCGGGGCTCGCCGGCATCGCCCGTCTCGCTGCCGTCGGTCTCGAGCCCGACTCGACGTCACTGAGCGGCGGTACTCCCGTGAGCTACACCCGAGACCCCGAATGGTCTTTCGACCGCGCCCACGCTGCCCGTTCCGACTGGCGCGACTTCGTCCACCGCGTGTTGGACAACTGACTACTCTCTTGCAGAGGCCCGTCCGAGTGGTTCGCAGGGGGACGGCGTCGGCTACTCAGACTGCAATGGGGGGCCGCCACCTTGTCTCGTCATCGCGCCTCATCTCTTGTGCTCTTTGATGGCCCTTGCGCTGCGCTCGACTCGGCACCCCCTGACGAACCACCTGAACGAACCTCGGGCACCGTTGAAGGCAATAGGGGCTTAGGTTAGTAGGGGCGCAAGGGCACAAGGGGTGAGTCAGCAGTCGGACTCTCAATGTGTCTCGAGGGTGGTAGATCGGGCCATGGGTCTCCCTCGTCGGAGGGGCATGGTCGGGTGAGGCCGCAGACGAGGGAGATCCCTGGTCCGATCGGCCGTCTCAACCCTCAAGCCCCTAAGCCCCTATTGCCCTACCCCCGGCTCGTGCCAGCCAGGGCGGGACCAGGTGTTGGGCTCGTTCGGTACGGGTTTGAGGCCGGCGGATTCGAGGCGCTCGCCGAGCAGGTCGAGAAACGAGTGGCGTCCGTCTACGACCGCCAGGTTCAGGAAGAACTCGCGGCCCTGTCCGGGCTTCTTCTCGTGCACGATGCGCAGTGATTCTGTCTCCTTGCGAGGGGCACTGGAGAGCACGCGAGCATAGGGAATCCGGCGCACACGGAAGGTGTGTAGGGGTTGGTAGGAAAGGAAGTTCCTCCCGACCAGAACGGCCGGCTTGCCAGCCGTCCACCAGATCTTGAGAAGCGTCAACCAGAACAGCACACCGTAGAACAGCAGCACCCCGAAGGCACGGCCGAGTGGTGCGGAGCCCGGGGTCTTGAAGAACCAGGCCACCCCACCCAGAAGCGCCACGACCCCGACTCCCCAGACCATCGCTTTCCGACAGCTGCGTCGCACCCAGGGGCGGAAGGCAAAGGCCACCCGCTCGGCTGTGGGTCGCTCTCGATTCGGCTCTTCCAACATGGCTCGCTCTCCGGGCGGCACTCTACCCCAGGGCAGCGACCGAGATAGACTCGTGCACTGATTGCCGCCTTCCCAGAGGAGCCTCCATGACCACTGACAAGATCCGCCGCATCGCCGTCAACACAGGAGGCGGCGACGCGCCCGGCCTCAACGCTGTTCTTCGGGCCATCGTACTGTCCAGCATCCGGCGAGGCTGGGAGGTGGTCGGTATCCAGAAGGGTTACGCCGGGCTGCTCGACACCAGCAAGATCGAAATACTCGACCACGGTCGTGTCCGCGGCATCACGCACCTGGGGGGCACGATCCTGGGCACGGCCAACAAGGGCGACCCGTTCGAGATGCCGCTGAAGCTGCCCGATGGCACCGAGACCACGATCGACCGGTCCGACGAATTGGTGGAGAACTTCCACCGGCTCGGTCTCGACGCCATGATCGCCATCGGGGGTGATGGCTCGATGCGCATCGCACACCGCCTGGCGGACAAGGGCATCCCGATCGTCGGAGTGCCCAAGACCATCGACAACGATCTTGCCGGCACTGTCGTCGCCTTCGGCTTCGACACGGCTGTCATGGTGGCCACCGAAGCCGTCGATCGCCTCCACTCGACAGCCGAGGCCCATGAGCGGGTCTTCACCGTCGAGGTCATGGGACGCTACGCGGGGTGGATCGCCTTACACTCCGCCATCGCCGGAGGCGCCGACGTGGCCCTCATCCCAGAGATTCCGTTCGACATCGACATCGTCTGCCGGAAGATCATGAGCCGCGAAGCGCGGGGGCGTCGCTTCAGCCTGGTGGTGGTAGCCGAAGGTGCTCGACCCGTGGACGGCGAGATGGTGGCCCAGGGCCCCAAAGAGCTGGGCCGGGAGATCCAACTCGGTGGCATCAGTGAGCAGGTCGCCCTTCAGATCGCCGAACGCACCGGCAAAGAGACTCGCAACGTGGTCCTGGGACACCTGCAGCGGGGGGGCACTCCCACCGCCCGCGACCGGATCCTGGCCCTGCGATTCGGGGCAGCTGCGGTCCGGGTCCTGGCGGAGGGTCAGACCAACGTCATGGTGGCCCTCGACCCGCCGACGGTCAAGACCGTCCCCCTGAGCGATGCGACGAGTCGCATGAAGACCGTTCCCCTGGACTCGGACACCGTATGCACGGCCAGGGAGCTCGGTATCTGTCTGGGCGATGAGTGGGAGGGTGCCAACTACTAACTGGTCCGTCCCGCGTGGAGCCATCTCATGAAGGCTTTCCTCGGCATCGCTCGCGCCAAATTCCTACTGCTACCGGTGACTCTGGTGGCGGTAGGTGCGGCGGCGGGGGCCCACGATGGCGCCTTCGATCTGGTCAACACGCTCCTGGCCCTCATCGGCCTTACCGCCATGCACGTATCGGTCAATTCGCTGAACGAGTACAGCGACTTCCGACGTGGTATCGACCTGGCCACCGAGCGCACCCCGTTCAGTGGGGGTAGCGGCACTCTGCCGTCCGGGGCTCTCCCGGCCAGCGCGGCCCTCTACCTGGGCCTCGGAGCGGCTATTCTGGGTCTGGTAATCGGCATCTACTTCTTCTCACAGTTTGGCTTGATGTTGCTGCCGATCTTCGTGCTGGGCGCCGTCAGCGTGCTGGGCTACAGCGACCTGCTCTCCCGGGCCTACGTCGGTGAGATCTTCGCTGGTCTCGGGTTGGGGACCCTTCCCGTCCTGGGCACCTCCATGGTTCAAGGTGGCGAGCTGGGGGCCGTGGCCGTGGCAGCCTCGATCCCGCCGTTCTTCATGACTTTCAATCTCCTTCTGCTCAACGAGTTCCCCGACGAGGAAGCTGATCAGGAAGGCGGGCGCAGGAACCTGGTGCGTCTCATGGGGCGTGTTGGCGCCGCACGAACTTATGTAGTGTTCGGGTGGGCGGTGCCGCTCTGCCTTCTTGCCGCGGTGGCTATCGGTTCCCTGCCCGTCCTCTGTCTTCTGGCCTGCCTGCCTAGTCTGGCGCTGATCGGACCGAGCCGATGGGCCCTCACCACACCGCTCGAACCAGTACCTCTGCCGGCGCTCGGCGCCAATGTGATCTGGAACCTGACCACCAACACGGTGCTCGCCCTCTGCCTGGCGATCGCCATGATCCTCTAGCAAGCGGGGAATTCCGATGACACTCGAGAGCCTGAATCCTGTTTCTGGCGAGCGGATCGCCACGTACGAAGAGATGACCCCTGACGAGGTGGAAGAAATTCTCGTCACCTGCCATGACACCTTCCTCGAGTGGAGCCGCACCGACTTCCAGCACCGAGCGAGGCTTCTGAAACGGGTCGGTGGTCTTCTTCGCGACCGTCGAGACGGACTCGCCGAGCTCATGACGCTCGAGATGGGCAAGCCGATCACCCAGGCCCGGGCCGAAGTCGACAAGTGCGCCTGGGTTTGCGACTACTACGCGGACAATGCCGAGACTCATCTCTCGCCCGAGATCGTCGAGACAGATGCCACCAAGAGTTACGTCTGCTTCGAGCCCTTGGGCGTCGTCCTGGCGGTGATGCCCTGGAACTTCCCGTTCTGGCAGGTGCTGCGTTTCGCGGCTCCGGCGCTGATGGCCGGCAACACGGCGGCTCTCAAGCACGCGAGCAACGTGCAGGGTTGTGCTCTCGCCATCGAGGACCTCTTCCGGGAGGCTGGAGCTCCCGAAGGCGCCTTTCGCACCCTGGTCCTCGGTAGCCGGACAGCCAGTGTCGCCATCGAGCATCCGCGAGTCGCGGCGGTGACTCTCACGGGCAGCACGCCGGCCGGTCGCAAAGTCGCCGCGCTGGCTGGATCCCTTCTGAAGAAGACCGTCCTGGAGTTGGGAGGTAGCGACCCCTACGTGATTCTCGAGGATGCCGATCTCGAACTCGCAGTGGCAGCCTGTGTGACTGGCCGCATTCTCAACACGGGTCAGAGCTGCATCGCGGCCAAGCGCTTCATCGTTCCTGATGCGGTGCGAGGAGAGTTCGAGAAGCGGCTCGTAGAGCTCATGGGGCGTCAGAATGTTGGCGACCCCCTGCTGGATGAGACCGCGGTGGGGCCCATGGCACGCGCCGACCTACGCGACGAGTTGCACGACCAGGTCGAGCGCAGTCTCCAGGCCGGAGCAGGCTGTCTGCTGGGAGGCGAGGTTCCAGAAGGCCCCGGTGCCTTCTATCCTCCGACCGTGCTCACGGACGTGACGGCGGGAATGGCCGCCTACGAGGAAGAGCTCTTCGGACCCGTGGCCGCTGTTCTACCCGTGGCCGATGAAGAGGAGGCCATCCGCGTCGCCAACGACACGCCTTTCGGATTGGGGGCGGCGGTATTCACGCGAGATGTCGCGCGCGGAGAGGAGATCGCAGCGAAGCGACTGCAAGCCGGCTCCTGCTTCGTCAACGCCTTCGTGAAGTCGGACCCGCGCTTGCCCTTCGGGGGCATCAAGGGCTCAGGCTACGGTCGCGAGCTCGGCTCGTTCGGAATCCGCGAGTTCGTCAACATCAAGACGGTCTATGTCGCGTAGCCCGGCTGTGCCGGGCTCGCTCTGGGGTTGAACCGTCCGGGCGTTCCTTCCGGCCGGCCTTTGAGGGCTTGGGGGTTGAGGCGGCCGGCGCCTCTGCCGGCCGTTCTTTGAGGACTTGGGGGGACCAAAGGCCCAAACCCCAGTATCCCTAAGCCCTTACGCCCCTAGGCCCCTACTGTCCTATGCCACTGTTACCCCGGACCCAAGCCCCGAGCCGGATGGGCGGGCGGGCAGATCAGGGAGAGGGAGTCGCGGCCTCGACAAGGGGCCGGCCATCGACTTCTTCCGGAATCGGGATTCCCAACAAGTTGGCCAGCGTCGGGGCCAGATCGACCGTTCGTGCGGGAACATCCAGCGTCTCGGGCTTCAAGCCCGGAGCCAGGACAACGAAAGGAACGTGAGTGTCGTAGGCATACGGCGAACCGTGAGTCGTGACGTAGCCCACCGTCGGCATGAAGTACTCCTCGAATTGAATCAGGAAATCCGGGCTTCGCTCAGGGTAGTAGCTATTTGCGTACAACCAGCGAGCACTATCGCTGTCGTCGATGTCCTGAAGCAGCTCTGACCCGGTCCAGACAGCCTCGACCGCAGGACACTGTTCGAGCAACTGAGCGGTCTCCTCCTCCAAATCTGGCCGCGCTCGACCAGTCGCCTCGACCAAGCCAGGGGCCAATCTTGGTCCCGTGATCAACCAACTCTCCACGCCATGCCTGTCCGCAAGTTGCCCGCCTACGCGTTGCAGACAGAGAACCGTCTCCGAGGTTACCCGTCGACCGGCCAGACCTTGGTCATGGCGCACCTCGGGTACCGGCACCACCCCGTGGTCGGCGCTCCATCCCAGGATCGTGTTCTCGAGTCCCACCCGCTCATCGATGAAATCCAACAGTTCACCCACAGTGCGATCCAATCGCAGGAGGACATCGACGTATTCCCGACTGTGCGGCCCGTGATCGTGTCCCACGTAGTCGGGTGTCGAGAAGCTCAGGGCCAGTAGATCTGGGCTGTTATCCATTCCCAGGTCCTCGGCCTCGACAAGATGACGGGCGAATTGAGCCAAATACTCGTCCCACCAAGGCGAGTCGCGCGCCGCAGAGTAAAAGCTGTCATCGGGTGTGGGCCGCGGCCGACCGATGGACATGGGTAATTCGTTGAGAAGGGGCCCGAATCCGAGTTTCTGTAGCTGAAGATCCTCAATGGCTTCGGCTGTCAGCGGCAGAGGCTTCCACATCTGACCGAACCGCGCATCGAGAATCCTCTGGTCGTTGAAGCTGTCGAGCCATTCCGGCTCGACGTAGTACTCCGAGGTCTCGTATCCACCGATCTCCTCGTCGTACCAGAACGCGCCGTCGGCCTCCATCCCGCCCATGAGGATGGCTGCCCGATCCTTGCCGCTGGCCGAGAAGACCTTGGACTTCCGGGTAACTGGCCTTGATCCAGTCCCCCAGAGTCCTCCTCTCGAGCTCCCGTGGTGACTCGTCGTAGAGATCGTCGTCGATGGCATATCGGCTCACCAGGTGGCCCTCTTCGATCCACCGATTGCTGACGATGCCATGGTGACGCGGGAAGCTCCCGGTAGCGAGAGTGGCATGCCCGGGAGCAGTCTCCGTGAGGGCGTGGGCGTGATGGGCCTGAGTGAAGATCACCCCTCGATCCAGAAGGGTGCGGAAACCGCCGGTGAAGAGCGGGGCGATCCGCTCCAAATCATCGGCGCTGAACTGATCCACGACCAGTAGGAGCACGAGCCTCGGGGTACCCTCTGGTGGCGCTCGCACGCTTGCCTCCCTGCTTTCCTCCTCGACGGCTCCCGGTTGACAGGCGAACAACGCCAGGCCGGCAGTCAGTGCCAGCCCGGCGAACAGTCGCCTAGACAGAAATGTAAGGTCAGGGTTTACGAGCTGTGATCTTCGCACTGAGAACCCGACCGGCCACTCCCGCGGATCTCCGTTGCGAGATCCTCGTACGAAGATGCGCCGGTCCCCTCCAGAACGCTGAGAACGATGGGGTCGTCCTCGGGCAGGGATTCTACAGCCTTTCGAGACTCCACGACTTCAATTTCCTGAAAGCCGGCGTCGCGCAAGAATCCGATGTAGTCGTCCAGGAGGGATGCGCCTGCGACACAGCCTACGTAAGCGGCGATACTCTCCGCAATCGCCTCCGGCAGCGGTGCCGTCAGTACGATGTCCGAGACTGCGACTCGGCCGCCGGGACGCAGCACCCGATAGGCCTCACGAAAGACCGCCGCCTTGTCGGGCGAGAGATTGATGACACAGTTGGAGATGATCACATCGACCTCTCCGTCCTTCACCGGCATCTCTTCGATCAGGCCCTGGCGGAACTCGACGTTGTCATAGCCACCCGCTTCGGCATTGACCCGCGCCTGGGCGAGCATCTCGGGGGTCATGTCGACACCAATCACCTTGCCCTCTTCGCCAACCGCCTGGGCAGCCAGGAAGGCATCGAAGCCAGCCCCGGAACCCAGGTCCAGTACGGTCTCGCCCGGCTTGGGCTGGGCATGGTGCAAGGGAGCGCCACAACCGAGTCCGAGATTGGCGTTCTCCGGGACCGCTTCAACCTCTTCAGCCGAGTAGCCCATGCGTAGGGCCGCCGCCTGATGCGCGTCGGCGCTCCTCGCCGCAACCTTGGACTCCAACTCGCCCGGGGTACAGCAAGAAGACGGACCACAGCAGCTACTCCCCTCCACCACTCTTGCTGCGTAGGCCTTCCTCACTTCGTCACGGATCTTGGTCTTCTCATCGGTCTTCACGGCTTCAGTCATATCCAAGTCCTCTCGTTCAGGCTCCCCGCGTCACCTGGGCGCACGTCATTCCGACTTCATCACAGCTCGCTTCGCCATCGCTTCCGCTGCAGCACTCATCGACCGCCCCCACCAACGCTTCCAGGGCGTCGAGGACCTCGGAGCGTCGCGCCTCTGGAATCCGTGCAAGCACGTCCTCGCTCCAGCGCAACGAGCTGGCAAGCGCATCCTCGGCCCAACGCAAACCCTTGGGGGTAAGAGCGATCATCACGACCCTCCCATCCTCCGGCGCCGGTTCACGGCGCACGCACTCCTGTTCGACCAATGGCTCCACCAGTCGAGTGGCGGTGCTCTGAACGACACCCAGAAGCGCAGCCACATCTCCCATTCGCAGTGATCCCCCGCTCTTGTGCAGAGCCTGGAGCACCATCGCCTGAGAGACAGGAACACCACAGCAGGCCATCTCCTGACGCTCCAGCAGGCGCAATTTCCGGACCAGGGAAGAGGTCAGATAGGCCAATCGCAGCGTCGGAGTATTTAGTTGCATATTACAAGCATATGGATCAGAGGCCGAATGTCAAGGACGGGAAGGTGAGGTCCTGGGGCTTGGGTCCCAGGTCGTGGGGTCTTGAGGGTGGATCAGCCGTCGTGCCCTCGGCTGATCCCTGAGGATTGAAGCGGCCGGTGCCTCTGCCGGCCGTTCCTTGAACAGTGAAGCCCCCTCCCTCACGGCCCACTACCCACGTCTCATTTCTCACTTCCCACTTCTCGCTTCCCACTGGCCGCTCTCAACCAGGGTCAATCGTGGGATGGATCCCAGGGGGTTCTTGCAGCGGAAGGGAGGAAAGCCCCCTGGGGTCCATTCCACATTGGCCCCAGAAGGTGGCGCAGTATTGAGGCTCCGGATGAGCACTGCTACCCTGACCCAGTCGACAACGAGATTGTCTTGGAGGTACTAGAGTGTTCGAGATCGTATTCCAGCATGACCCCAGTCGGAAGGACGGACTGGAGCGCCCGACCAACGCTGAGCAGGCTCGTCGCCGACTCATCGAGGGCAACACTCGGTTCTCGAGCCTGTGGTCGGACGACTCATCGGATTCGCAGAGCCTGGTGGTGCCCAGCAACCTCGAGGAGTTGCTTCCCAGTGAGATAGGCAAAACCCCTGAGCATCAGCCGTTTGCGGCCGTCCTCTCCTGTTCAGATGCTCGCGTTCCGACGGAGCTCCTCTTCTTCGAGCCCCTCAATGAGCTCTTCGTGGTTCGCCTCGCAGGCAATGTCGTATGCAACGAATCTGTAGGCAGCCTCGACTTGCCGTGCAGCACCTCAAGGAAAGCGTGAAGCTGATGGTCGTTCTCGGACATACCGGCTGTGGCGCAGTCGACGCCGCCGTCGAGGCCTATCTCGACCCAGCTCACTCTCCACTGATGACCCATACACTCGGACTGCGCTCGGTTGTGGAACACATCTTCGTCGCGGTGCGGACAGCAGCCAAGGCGCTGAGGGAGCACGGGGTCACGCCGACCGAGGACACGAGATATCGATCTCGACTCGTAGCCGTGACCGAGGTGATCAACGCCGCCATCGCTGCCATGACTCTCGAGCAGGTTCTCCGGGGCTCGATGGCGTCCGACTGCGGAGTGGCATTCGGAGTCTACGACCTTGCCACCCGGCAAGTACTCGCTCCCGATGGCCCGGGTATGGTCGAGCCGCCATCTTCGCTCGAGGAGCTCGAGAAGCTCGCGGTTCGAGTCGCCGCCAGTGGTAGCCAATGAATCTCTACCGACTCGCGGCCCAGATTCTCGCCCTGGTTTGGCTTCTGTTGCCTCATACAGCCCGGGCTCAGGAACCGGAAGTCCCGGAGGCCGCCACTGCCAGCATCTTCTTTGCCACGAACCGGGCGCAGAAGGAGACCGAAGACCCCGATCTCGTGCGTTTCGGAGGAGAGCCGGGCAACCCCAGTTTCGGTACCTGTGAGGCCGAGTTTAAGCCCATTCCCATCCTGGACGACGTTGCGCCCAAGGTCCCGTTCTACGTCCCGAGCGAAACCAGCAAGATGCAGATCGAGGCCCACGAGGATCCAGAGGTCCACTGGGAGCGACTCTCAGCCGCGGTCGACGGCACCTCCACGGGTGGCATCGTGATCTTCGTGCACGGCTACAGCTACGACTTCAAGCGGGGCTGTCGGCGGGCGGTGGAGATCCAGAGGGCTCTCGAAGGCGAGGCCACGGTTCTCCTGCTCAGCTGGCCATCGAACGGGAACGCCACCGAGTATGCATCCGACGTGGCGGACCTCGAGTCGAGCGTGCCGTTTCTCGCAGAGATGCTCGCGCAGCTCTCCGATCGATTCGGCTCCGAGAATGTCCACGTCCTGTCCCACAGCTTGGGGGCTCGCGGGATGATGTTGACCTTGGAGGAGTTGGCGGCGAGCTCCGCCGCGCAGCCTGTCGTCAACCGGTGGGTGCTTCTCGCACCCGATATCGACTCCCAGACCTTTATCGAGCTTCTACCCCGACTCGAACCGATGGCCGAGAGCATCACCCTCTACGCCTCCAGCAATGACACACCCCTCAAGGTCTCTCGACGGCTGAACGGGTCTCCCCGCCTGGGCCAGGCGGGGAAGCTTCTGACGGTCGCTCCCGGAATGGAGACGATCGATGTAACGCCGGCCGGCCGCTACCAGATCCTGGGGCATGAGTACTTCTTCTTTCACCCCACGGTAGCCGCCGACCTCGAGCTGCTCCTGAGCACGGGCCAGAGTGCGGCAGAAAGACCTGGTCTGCGATCGGAAACGTTGAACGATCTCACCTATTGGGAAATCAGCGAGGAGGACAGGCAGTGATCCCATCCAAAGCCAAGCGCGCGGGACTCTACCTTCTGGTGGCAATCTCCGGCTTCGTCCTGGGAGTGGTGGCACTCTACATCCACTCGATACGCAGTGGCCCCCGCCTCGAACCCTGGCACACCGAGAAGCTGACCGCCGAGTTCACAGCAGGTCGCTCGGACGAGATCTCGAGCTTCGACGACTACCTGAAGCTGGAGGAGAAGCTGTTCGCCCAGCTGGAAGAGAAGGTCTACGCTCACGTCGAGACCGGCTCGGACAACGAGCTCGTTCGCTACAGTGCAGGCAGTCGTTCGGACCCACAACGCTGGGACCGCAACTGGAACCGCAGCTTCGAGCTGCCTGCCGCCGAGCCTGCTGGTGGAGTGCTTCTCCTGCACGGTATGTCGGACTCGCCCTACAGTCTCCGTGCTCTTGGTGAGGTGCTCAACCAACACGGCTTCTGGGTGGTAGGGCTCCGGCTTCCCGGTCACGGCACGGCACCTTCCGGATTCAAGACCGCCAAGTGGGAAGACATGGCCGCCGCGGTTCGGCTCGGAATGAGTCATCTGGAAACGAAAGTCGGACCGGACAGGGTTCACATCATCGGCTACTCGAACGGGGCTCCACTGGCACTGAACTTCACTCTCGAAGCTCTGGACGGAACAGCCACACCGACACCGAGTAGCCTGGTCTTGCTCTCACCCGCAATTGGTGTGAGTCGGGCAGCAGCGCTGGCCAAGTGGCAAGGCAGGATGGCTGTCCTGCCCGGACTCGAGAAGCTGGCCTGGACCGGCATTCAACCGGAGTACGACCCTTTCAAGTACAACTCCTTCACCACCAATGCCGGGGACATGGTCTTCCGCCTGACCCGCCGAGTGGCGAGAGCCATGGAGGAGCGTGCCGCGGACGGCCTGATCGAGGATTTTCCCCCCACCCTGTCGTTCTTGTCGGCAGTCGACGCGACCGTTTCGGTCGACGCCGTCATTGACAACCTCCTGCAGCACCTGGCTCCCGGCCGACATGAGCTCGTCCTCTACGACATCAACCGCCGTCGCATCGCCAAGTCGGTTCTGGTATCGGATCCGGGGCCACTGACCGCACGTCTCATGGCCGATGGCGGCCTGCCCTTTGCTCTGACGCTGATTACCAACGAGGACGAGGAGAGCTTCGGGGTCGTCACTCGCAGCAAGGCGCCGATGTCTTCTGAGATCTCTACCGCGCCACTGGGTACCTCTTGGCCTGCGGGCATGATCTCGCTGTCGCATGTCGCGCTTCCATTCCCTCCAGACGACCCTTTGTATGGTCGCGGCCCGGCACCCAGCGACGAGGTGATCTTCCTCGGCCACCTGGACGTCCGCGGCGAGCGCAATCTCTTGAGATTTCCCGCCGACTGGCTGATGCGCCTACGCCACAACCCCTTCTACGACTATCAAGAAGCCCGTGTGCTCGAATGGGTCAGCGGGCCGTTAACATCTGACCAGTAGCATGACTCGGACGTAAAGGAGGCCCTCATGTTCAATATGCAACTCTCCCGACTTCGCTCGGTTGCTACCGTGTCGGCGCTCGGCCTGGCTCTTGTTCTCGGCTTTGTGGCGGCACCCCTGCCGGCTGAGGAAGAGCTGCCCCTCAACTTCGACGCCGTAGCGGTGAACATGAGCAATATGGGTCCCCGGGGCCAGATCCGGGTACAGATCCGAGTCAACCGCTGGAGCTCGGACGAGGAGCGCGCGACACTGATGGAGGCTCTCGTGGAACAAACGCGGGGTGGACGTGATCTCGCGAATACCCTGTTCAGCAAGGAATCGGTAGGCACCTTCCGAGAACTCCAGAGTCTCGCCTATGACCTCCGGTATGCCAGGTCGAATCCCATTGAAGGGGGCCGACAGATCATCCTGGCGACGGACCGAAGGATCGGCTTCGAAGAGGCCTGGCGCGCCTCACGTACCCTCGACTACAACGTGTCGCTGATCATCCTCAATGTCGACGAGGATGGCCGGGGCGACGGGCAGATCATGCTGGGCGCCGAGTTCGGGTGGAACGAGGAGAAGAACCTCGTCGAGATCGAGCACTTCGCATCGCAGCCGATTCGCCTCAACAACGTCCGGCTGAGATAGCCCCGTGGGAGGGGGCGAGCCCCTCCCCTTGTATCTTTATCTGCTCAGAAAGAGAGAGCCCCCTGGTGTGGAGGGCTCTCGAGGTCAAGAGGCAGCGGGGATGAGACGCTGTTCCCTCCCGACGGCACGGTCTGGATCGCGGATCGCGAAGGTCAGGCCATCGTTGCCCTCTCCCCCGAAGGAGAGATCCTCCAGACGATCACCGACCTGCCGAAGGAGTAGGTTCAAGCCGAACGGCAGCCGGGTTGCTTCGGAAAACAGAGGCTGCTCGAGGGGTAGGAGTCAGATCTGGACGACTCCATGGTTGATCGCGAACTGGCCCAGCTCGGTGCTGTTCCAGACTGAGGTTACCATTGAGGCTGCATCGGAGTCGGGCAGATTCGTCCGCAGACACCGGAGGGCACATGAACGAAGCAAAGAGATCGCAGGCCAGGTTCGCACTCAGGGATATAGCCGAGATCGCGGTCGGCGCGTGCATAATGGCCTTCCCCGTTGCGGTCACAGAGGAAGTCTGGAATCTCGGTGAAGAACTCCCCCTCTCGCGCGTGATGTTCTTCGCCTTCACGTCACTAGTTGTTCTGGGCCTGGTGATTTTCGTGCTGCAACATCGCCGCGAGCAAGCCACCGACCACAGGGTCTTTCTGGTGCGAGTCCTTAGCACCTACGGCTTGACCCTGGTGATCGCCGCCCTGCTCTTGTTCGGTGTGGATCGTCTCGACTTCATGGGGAGTCCGGCGGTAAGCCTGAAGCGGATCATCCTGGTAGCCTTTCCAGCCAGCTTCGCGGCGACAGCCGTTGACAGCTTCAGCAAGTAAGCACCGCGGCACCCGACGACTCACTCGTCTACGTTTTCGGCAGCTGTCCCTTGATTCGAGGAAGTGATGACGTAGGACGGAAAGTGCTCTACGCGCACTTTGACCGGCGAGCCGAAAGCTCTCGATAGGGCCTCCTCCAGGTCGGCTACCTCGGGCAGATCGCCACTCCCGCTCACGACAATCTCGACCGTGTCTGCCCGCGCCTTTACTTTCAGGACCTGCATAGTCGAGTCGGGCCCCAGCCAGTCGACGACGCGGCTCTGGGCACTCTGCGTCCTTTCCATGGACGTCAGTACATCCTTGCCTGTCAGTCCAAGCGGCACCATGATGAGAAGCGCGACGATGGCCACCATGGTGAACACATCTGCGTTGGACACGCGGCCCTCCTGCCCTTTTCGCAGGGGAGAGGTCCCTGTCAGCAAGAAGACCACGGAAGAGGCCAGGATGATCGATACCAGATTGGTCGCAAAGAGCAGAAAGGCTCCGAGGGCCTCGACCCACAGTCCGGCTTCCAGGGTGATCCCGACCACTCCGAGAGGTGGCACCAACGCCACCGCGATCGCCACCCCGGTCAGGGAAGAGGAGACTCGATCGTCGATGGTGGCGTAGGCTCCAGCAGCTCCTGCGGCGAGCGCAATCGCCATGTCGAGCAGGGTCGGAGAGGATCTCGACAGGACCTGCGAGTTCACCCCTAGAGGAACCAGGGCGGGGATCCAGGCGGCCAGAATCCACGCCAGACCGATCGCGCCAACTACCGATACGACTATCACACCCAGCGATACCAGCACTCGTCGTCGCCAACCCGCTATCAGTCCTGCAGCGCACCCCATGATCGGCGTCATCAGAGGTGCAACGAGCATCGCCCCGATGACGACGGCAGTCGAGTCCTGGAGAATCGCAAGGCTCGCCAGGGCCGTGGAGAGCAACAGCATCACGGCATAGGAGACGATCTTCCCATGGCGGTTAGGGTCTTCGAAGTAGAGGCCGTCGGCAAGGACATCGCGTCGCTCAGAACCGATGTCGCGATCGCTCAACCACTGCCAGAAGATCTCGGACGCCTGCCCGCGGTCGGAGATTTCCGTCATTCGGGGGCCATGACGGAGCGACCAGGAGACCATCACCAAGCCGATGAGGACCGCACCTATTGCCAGTGAGGCGACGGCGATGCCGAACATCGTACGAGGCAGAACCACGAGGAGCATCGCAAGGCCAAGGTGCACGGCGCCTCGACCGAGATCGACCCAAAATCGCGACGACTTCCGCCCCTGTCCCAGGCCCTGATGCAGGGCCAGCAGACCTGTGACCGCAAGATAGAGAGACGCGACGAGCTCAGTGGTTCTGAGAGTCTCGCCTGGAGCAAGCAGCACCCCCAACCCGGCGGCGAGAGCCAGAATCGCTCGCAGAATCCCGTGCCAGCTCTCGCGGTGTTGAAGGTGGCCCCAGAGATGGATCCCGCCGGACGCGAGGAGTGCAATCGCCAGAACGAATCGAAGGAGCTCTACGGACGCTCTGGGCACCATCAAGACCAGGAGACCGGCGAAGGCGAACACACAGCCCCTGGCAAAGGAAGGGCTCAGCCACCGACGTGCGTTGGATTCAGTCACAGGGTCCTCCTGTGCCGCCTTCGGGCCCCGCCAGGCGTTGGCCAATCAGAGAGAAACTCATCGCGGCCCTCCCAGCAGCTCGGCTGTTTGTGCCGAAGACTGACAAATGTGCAGAATATCAGCCTAGGCTACCCCGAGATGAAGAACACAGAGTCGTAGGAGACATTCATGAGATCCCGCACCAAGAGGAGGTGGCTAGTGGTCACCGTGATTGTCGTCTTTCACGTGGTCGGCTTTCTGTCGTCGATTGATGCCGTGATGAAATGCCGCACGTCGCAGGGGGCGATTGCGTGGGCGGTATCGCTCAACACCGTCCCCTATGTGGCCGTACCGGCCTACTGGGTGCTCGGGCGGAGCCGATTCCAGGGCTACGTCGACTCCAGAAGGGAGGGCGATCACGAGATCCGGCAGGTTGCCCTGGATGCGAGCAGACTGACGATGGATCAGCGCTCCGATCGCGGGGCCGAAGATCCACTGGCACGCGCCAGCGTAATGTTGGCCAAGATTCCGGTCCTGCAGAACAACCAAGTCGATCTGCTGGTGGACGGCCACGAAACCTTCGAGAGCATCTTCCGGGGCATCGAGGCCGCCGAGGACTACATCCTGGTGCAGTTCTTTATCGTCAAGGACGACGAAATCGGACGTGACCTCAAGTCACAACTCCTGGCCAAGGCCCGCGAAGGCGTCCGCGTCTATTTCCTGTACGACGAGGTAGGGAGTCACTCGCTGTCCAAGAGCTATATCCAGGAGCTGCGTGAGGCCGGAGCCGAGGTCCTCGATTTCCACACCCGCAAGGGGCCAGGAAATCGATTCCAGATCAACTTCCGCAACCATCGAAAAATCGTGGTGGTGGATGGCCACACCGCCTGGGTGGGCGGTCACAATGTGGGCGATGAGTACATGGGCCGGGACCCCGAGTTCGGCCATTGGCGGGACACCCACGTCAAGATCACTGGCCCTGCAGCCTTGCCGGTCCAGTTGAGCTTTCTCGAGGACTGGTACTGGGCCAGCACGGAGGTGCTGGAGTTGGCCTGGTCACCGTACGTTCCGGAGGGAGGAGGCTTCGACGTGTTGATCTTCCCGACCGGTCCGGCCGATCGGCTGGAGACAGCAACTCTGATGTTTGTCAACGCCATCAATGGGTCTCGCGAGAGGCTGTGGATCGCGAGCCCTTACTTCGTGCCCGACGAATCGCTGATGAACGCACTCCATTTGGCCGCCTTGCGGGGCGTGGATGTTCGTATCATCATCCCCGACAAGGCGGATCACACGCTCGTATGGTTGGCCGCGTACTCCTACTTCGAAGAAGCCTCTGAGACCGGCATCCGGTTCTTTCGGTACATGGATGGTTTTCTGCACCAGAAGGTGGTCCTGGTCGACGACAGGTTTGGTGCCATCGGCACAGCCAACTTCGACAATCGGTCCTTTCGGCTCAATTTCGAGATCATGGCGGCGGTGGCCGATCCGGTGTTTACTGCCGAAATCGAGCAAATGCTCATGGCTGATATGGAGAGCTCGGTAGAGATGCAACCTGGCGACCTCGACGAAAAGTCCTTCTGGTTCAAGCTCGGTACCCGCTTGGCGCGGTTGACTGCACCGATCCAGTAGAGAGCTCTCACCGGCCTCGCCAACGCGCAGAAGCTTCAGGAGCTGAGGGCAAGGTAGGACAGTAGCTCTTGCCTTGCCTACGAGTACGCCCGCACAGCGCCATAGATACCCTCGATGAGCATCTGGATGCCGATCACCGCCAGGATCAAACCCATCATTCGGGTCACCACGCTGACACCATTCTCACCGATGTAGCTCACGAGCTTCTCTCCCGAGATGAAGAACAAATAGGTGATGGCGCACATCAAGGCAAAGACTCCGATCGTGATTGCGAGGTGGGTGAAGTCGCCGACCGCCACGAAGTTCATCGCGGTGGCGATGGTCCCCGGCCCGGCGAGAATCGGCATGGCCAGAGGTGAAACCGCCACGTTGAGTTGGGCCGCGCTGCTGTTCTCCGCCGCCCCTTCCTCGACGGGCTGGTGAACCTTGGATTGCTCCCCCTGCAACATATGGAGGCCAATCTGGAACACGAGAATCCCGCCTGCGATCCGAAACGCCGGCAAGGTGATCCCAAAGAGCTCGAAAATGTACTTCCCGGCCACGGTGAAGGTGGCGACAATCAGAAACGCCAGGGCCAGGCCCTTGAGGGCGACCGCACGTCGCATCGCGGAGTCATCTTCGGCGGTCAGACCAAGAAACACGGGGGTATTGGCAAGAGGGTTCATAATGGCAAAGAACCCCATGAAGACGGTACCGCTAAACAGAATCAACTCGTGCATGAGGTTCTCCCCAGAGGTTTCCAGGTAGGCGGATCATGAGGCTGCGGAGCATCACTGGCGCCTTTCCCCGGTCCGGACTCACTTCGCGCCAATCTCAGCGCCTACGGCGGCCACCACCACCTCGATATCCTCCTCCCCCGGCTCGCGGTGTCGAGCGTTGGTAGCCCTGGTAGCGCTGCTGACCGTAGTTCCTGCCCTGATACTGACGGTCGAGGTCCCTGGATCGCGCCTGATCCTGGACGCGCGCGCCTTGCCCAGAGCGTTCAACCTGGCTCCAATCACCTTGACCGTTGCGTTTGTAGACTTCGCCGTCCTTGCCGGCGTAGTAGTCGTCACCCTTGCGCGCGACTCCACCTTCCTCGCCACGCACCCAGCCGGCGGAACCCGACTGCCCGGAGCCGGGGTTGGCAGTGCCCACACGGCCAGCTGTGGCCTGCCGACCGCTGTCGGCATCACCGACGGTCACCCGACCCCCGGCCGCTCCCGTGCCGGAGTTGGGGTTGTACGCCGCGCCGCGTCCGCCATAGGCGTATTGGCCCGAATAGACGTTGCCGACGGCGCCGCGCTGACCGGCGGCGATAGTGCCCGTGCGTGAGTTGTAGGCGCCGCCCACCTGGCCGCGCCAGGCGTTCCCGGTCCAGGCGTTGTAGCCACCGGAATAGCGCGAGACTGTGCTGACCGGACCCCATTTGTTGTAGATGTTGCCGGTGGTGCCCGCCCATCCTCCCGGTCCCCAGGCCGCCCAGCCGCCGCCCGGGCCAATCGCAGCACCGCCATACCAGGGGTAGTAACCCCAGTAGGCTCCCCAGTAGGGCGGGTAGTAGGGAGCGTACCAGCTACCCCAGTAGCCCCATGCCCAGCCGATGCCGAAGGAGAAAGCCCAGCCACCCCAGGGGGTGTAGGTGATGCTGCTGGCGTATCCCCAGGTCGAGGGGTAGCCGTACCAATAGCTGCCTATCCACGGGTCGTAGGAGTAGCCGGTACCGTAGACGACCACATCGCCGCTCACCGCCGTTCCGTAGTACCCCGGCGTGTAGCCCACAACCACCGTGTCTTCGTCCGAATCGTAGACCCGCACATAGGTGACGTAGTGAAGCGGGCTGCTCGCCGGGATGGTGTAGATGACATCTGGAACCTCGACCGCTGCGATCCAGGGACCGGTCACCGCTGGTGCGACGAACCAGACGCCATTATTCACAGCGTAGTACTGATCCGGGGCGACTCGGAGGATTGGCGTGGGCGAGTTCTCGACGTAGGCCAGCGAGGTGCTCTCGATCGCCTTCCACTTGGGCTCGCCGTCGATCATGGGTTTGAACTCGGCCCCTTTGCGATCGATCTCCGAGGTTTGCGGCACCGAATTGGCGATCACCGCCTCTTGCGCCTGTGGGGTACCGGCGATCGAAGCCTTGACGTTCTCCTTCGGGCTGTCGTCCGGAATCTGGCGGAAGTCCTCCGCCAACTGATCCTGGGGCACGAAGCTCCATGGTCCATCCAGGGACGGCCCTTCGAACCAGCGCCCCGACAGCAGCACGAAGTAAGAGCTTCCCGAGGCCAGGCGGAGAAGATTGCCGCTCGTATTGTCGGCGAACTCGAGCCCGGTCTCCGGAATTGCGGTCCAGGTTGGAGCGCCATCGGTGACCAGCAGTTCGGTCGGCTCGCTGGCCACGACAATGTCGGGCACCGGGCCCTTGGCGAGGGTCGGCTTCTCGATCGGCTCGCCCTCTTCGTCCACTTCCTGCTGGTCGGCGACGCCACCATCGAGAAGATCGGCGGGCTGTTCCTGTTGCGCCTTCGCTGCCGCCTCTTCGAGCCCAGATGGGGCGGCCCCGCCTACCTGCCAGGGACCCTCGAGCGTTTGAGCTTCGAGCCAGCCGTCGAAGAGGTGGAGGTAAAGGGTGGCCGAGCTGTCCCGCAACAACAGCGGCCGGGTGTTGAGCAGGCGCTCATAGCTGGTGCCTTCGACCTGTCGCCAGGCCGGTGAGCCGTCGACGTAGACCAGGAGCGTCGGCCGCTCGGCAAAGACGATGGTGGGCGGGTCGTTGTTGACTGCGACCTCATTCGCGATCTTCGCGCCAATCTCAGCGCCTACGCGGCCGCCACCACCTCGATATCCTCCTCCCCCGGCTCGCGGTGTCGAGCGTTGGTAGCTCTGGTAGCGCTGTTGGCCGTAGTTCCTTCCCTGGTACTGACGGTCGAGATCCCTGGCGCGCGATTGATCCTGGACGCGCGCGCCTTGCCCAGAGCGTTCGACCTGGCTCCAATCGCCTTGACCGTTGCGTTTGTAGACTTCGCCGTCCTTGCCGGCGTAGTAGTCGTCACCCTTGCGCGCGACTCCACCTTCCTCGCCACGCACCCAGCCAGCGGAACCCGACTGCCCGGAGCCGGGGTTGGCAGCGCCTATCCGACCGGCCGTAGCCTGCCTGCCGCTGTCTGCGTCACCGACAGTCACCCGACCTCCGGCCGCTCCCGTTCCGGAGTTGGGGTTGTATGCCGCACCCCGTCCGCCATAGGCGTATTGGCCCGAGTAGACATTGCCGACGGCTCCGCGCTGGCCAGCGGCGATAGTGCCGGTGCGTGAGTTGTAAGCGGCGCCCACCTGGCCGCGCCAGGCGTTGCCGGTCCAGGCGTTGTAGCCCCCGGAATAGCGCGAGACTGTGCTTACCGGACCCCATTTGTTATAGATGTTGCCGGTGGTGCCGGCCCAACCGCCCGGTCCCCAGGCCGCCCAGCCGCCGCCCGGGCCAATCACAGCGCCGCCATACCAGGGGTAGTAGCCCCAGTAGGCCCCCCAGTAGGGCGGCTGGTAGGGTCCGTACCAACTGCCCCAGTAGCCCCACGCCCAACCGATGCCGAAGGAGAAAGCCCAACCACCCCAGGGCGTGTAGGTGATGCTACTGGCGTAGCCCCAGGTCGAGGGGTAGCCGTACCAATAGCTGCCAATCCACGGGTCGTAGTAGTAGCCGGTACCGTAGACGACCACATCGCCGCTCACCGCCGTGCCGTAGTACCCCGGCGTGTAGCCCACGACCACCGTCTCTTCGTCCGAACTGTAGATCCGCACATAGGTGACGTAGTGGAGCGGGCTGCTCGCAGGAATGGTGTAGATGACATCTGGAACCGTGATTGCTGTAGTCCAGGGACCGGTTACCGCTGGTGCGACGAACCAGACACCATTGTTGACCCCGTAGTACTGATCCGAGGCGACACGCAGGATCGGCGTGGGGGAGTTCTCGACGTAGGCCAGCGAGGTGCTCTCTATCGCCTTCCACTTTGGCTCGCCGTCGATCATGGGTTTGAACTCGGCCCCTTGACGATCGATCTCCGAGGTTTGCGGCACCGAGTTGGCGATCACCGCCTCTTGCGCCTGTGGCGTGCCGGCGATCGAAGCCTTGACGTTCTCTTTCGGGCTGTCGTCCGGAATCTGGCGGAAGTCATCCGCCAACTCGCCCTGGGGCACGAAGCTCCATGGTCCGTCCAGGGACGCTCCTTCGAACCAGCGCCCCGACAGCAGCACGAAGTAAGAGCTTCCCGAGGCCAGGCGGAGCAGATTGCCGCTCGTATTGTCGGCGAACTCGAGCCCGGTCTCCGGAATCGCGGTCCACGTTGGAGTGCCATCGGTGACCAGCAGCTCGGTCGGCTCGCTGGCCACGACAATATCGGGCACCGGGCCCTTGGCAAGGGTCGGCTTCTCGATCGGTTGGCCCGATTCGTCCACCTCCTGCTGGTCGGCGACGCCACCATCGAGAAGGTCGGCGGGCTGTTCCTGCTGCGCCTTCGCTGCCGCCTCTTCGAGACCAGATGGGGCGGCCCCGGCTACCTGCCAGGGACCCTCGAGTGTTTGAGCCTCGAGCCAGCCGTCGAAGAGGTGGAGGAAAAGGGTGGCCGAGCTGTCCCGCAACACCAGCGGCCGGGTGTTGAGCAGGCGCTCATAGTTGGTGCCTTCGACTTGCCGCCAAACCGGCTGGCCGTCGACGTAGACCAGGAGCGTCGGCCTCTCGGCAAAGACGATCGTGGGCGGGTCGTTGTTGACTGCGACGTCCTTCGCGATGCCCGCTCCTGCCTGGTTGGCGGCGAGCGCGGTCTCGACGCGGTCGAGAGAGACGACCCGCACGGCATCGTTGAGCTGTTTCTGGAGAAAGCCAGGATCTTGGCCTCGAGCTCGGGCTGTGCTGGCACCTTGGCGCCCACCCCCAGATACTCGTCGAAGACGACGAGTCGAGCGTCCTTGTCGACGCGGGTGCGGGCGATGAAGCTGACCACTCCGTAGGAGGAGCCTTCCTTGTCCTGTTTCCCCGATCTCGATCGCGGATTGTGCCTTGATTTCGTTGCCGTCCCAGGTGTCGACCTGGGGCGGGTAGAGCTTGATCAGGTAGGAGTCGCCTTCGAGAACTCGAGGCCAGGCCTCCGGATCGTGCTCGTCCACCAGCGCCGCGGCTTCCTCTGCGGCCGAGGGTGTCGGCTCCTGCGCGCCCGAGGGAGCGATAGAGAAGACCAGGAACAGCAACGCAAGTACGGCCCCAATCACAAAAACCCCAGACCCTTCCAGGAGTGGACTGGCGGATAGGGTGGGTGAGTCCAGGGATTCGTCTCGACATCATCGATCTCTCCTCGGCGTTGGTGTCGCCGATTATAGATAGGAACCCGGGGGAGCGGCCCACCCCAGGTGACTGTACCCAATCGAGGTCGAGACTCTGACGTTTCCAAACTCACCGCTTGTGGGGACAATCGAGGGCTGCCCCGGCGGTGATGGCGTCATTGAAATCGGCCGCGCCCGGCCTTCCCGAGCGCGAAAGGCCGGGCGACTCATTTGATCCTACGACAGCCGCTTGGCCACACCCCGGGCGGCCGAGCCGATGGAAGTGATGGAGAAACCGGCGAAGAGCATGTTGACCCCCACCAACATTCCGACGGCCCACAGCCCGGAGACCGGCCACTCCTTGAGCAGCATGATCCCCAGCAACACGCCCATGGCACCGCTAAAAAGCATCCAACCCCATCCCTTCTCCGGCCTTACGCGGAATGCGAGGATGGTGCCGGAGACTCCGTCCACCAGCAGGTAGATCCCGAGCGCCAGGGTCAGGCTCGCCACCCCGACGCCGGGCCGGAAGATGAGGACCACACCCGCTACGAAGGTGAGGATGCCACCGAGGAACGCGAGGGTTCCCTGGCCGAACGAGCCCGCACTGAATGCGCTGACGGTCCGCGCGACGCCACCGATCAACAACGCAATGCCGATCATGATCGAGACACCGAAGCCGCTGAGCATGGGCGCCGCCATGGCGAGAATACCCGCGATGATCGTCACTACCCCCAGTGCCACGAGCCACCCGGCGTGCTTCTTCGCTTCCTCCGCCCAGTCACCGATCGCTTCCCTGACATTTTCCATCTCACTCCTCCTCGGGACAGACGTCCCAGATATTCCGGTTTGAATTTAGTTTTTCGGCGTTTTTTCGACACTGAGCGCGAGAGCTTTGGCGTAGGTAATCTCCACCGAGTCCCCGACTTTCACGCCGACGAGCTTCTCGGGGTGCATCACATGGATCGTGCGGGTGTTGCCGCCAGGACCCGTGAAGGTGACCGAAGGGATTTCGGTGTCGATCGCCATGATCGTGACCGTCAACGTGGTCGAGCGCGCGGCGACAGCCCCCGGATTGCCTCGAGCCCTCAACGGATTCACAGACTTCGAACTCTAGAACCGAAAACCGATACCGATCGATCCGATGAGCGGATCGATGGCGATCTCGCGCGGTCCACCGTCTTCCTTCAGATCGCTGATCAGGTACCTGACGCCCAGCGTCGCCATGAAGGGGCTGTCACCAAACGGGATGTCGAGCCCGGCGTTGAGACCGTAGGAGAACTGATCGTCGAAGTTGATCTTGAACTGTCGATCGAGCTCCGGCAGGGTGAAAGTGACACTGTCGTAGGAAAAGACGCCTGCGAAGGCCCCGAGGTAGAAGTCGACGACCGCATCCGGGCTGAAGTGGTAGTTCATACCCCCATTGATCGTGTAGAAATCCACCGTGTTGGGGTCAGAGGAGAATCTGTTCTCCTCGCCAGGTTCGAAGCCGTAGACGAAGGTGCCCTCCATGTCGGTGAAGATGCCCGACAACACGATGCCGATTCTCTTGTTGAACTTGTACTCGATGTCGAGCCCGAAGCCCTGACCGCTGTCGACGCTGAAACTATTGACAATCGACGGCAGATCCCCGATCACGCTCTCGGTCTGATACGAATCCGTGCTCGGCCAGGTCTTTACATACTGGCCGCGCACGATCCAGTTCGAGTCCGCCGCTGACAGCATGGTTCCCGCTGCCAACAGCGGCACAAAAAAGAGACAGATCAGGTTTGCTTTCTTCATTTTCATTCCCTTCCGTTTGATTCACCGTCGTGGGTTCGATCTGCTTCGGTGCTGCATCTGGCTACTGAGCCAGGGGATTTCCACCGAGCGCGTTGGAAATGTCGGCGATGGCCTTCTGAGCGCGAACGCTGTTGCCGGCCTCGTCGAGCGGTGGCGAGATGACCGCGATGCCGAATTTCCCAGGTGAGACGGCGATGATTCCACCGCCCACGCCGCTCTTGCCCGGCAGTCCCGTCCGGAAGAACCACTTGCCGGAATCGTCGTAGAGGCCGGCCGTTGCCATCACAGCTAGGACCTTGGGGACGTACTCCGCCTCGAGTACCTTCTTGCCCGTCACCGGGTTCGTTCCGGAGTTGGCCAGCGATCCTGCCATCGTGGCGAGGTCCTTGGCGTTGACGCTCACCGAGCACTGCTCGGTGTAGATATCGGTGGCGCGATCCGGGTTGTCCTTGATGTAGCCGTAGGCGTACATGAGGGCACCGATCGCCTGGTTGCGCTGGTTGGTGTCCGACTCGGATTTGAAGACCTCCTCGTTGACCGACAGTGGTCGGCCGGCGAAATCGGAGTAGTAGCCCAGGATGCTCTTCCAGATCTCATTCCGGTCGGCGCCCTTGACCATGCTGGTCGCCGCGATGGCGCCGGGGTTGACGAGGGCATTCATTTCCGGTCCGCCGAGCACCTTCTCGGAGAACTCGATCGAGACGATCGAGTTGAACCGCATGCCGGTGGCGTCGACACCGATCGTGTTGGCGATGTAGTCGGGGCCCCGCTCCTGGATGACTTTCGCCATCGTGAAGACCTTGGAGATCGACTGGATCGAGACCTCGGACTTCACATCGCCGGCGGTATAGACCTTGCCGTCCGTCGTCACGAGGGCGATGCCGTAGATGTTCGAATCGACTTCGGCGAGGGCCGGGATGTAGTCGGCGTTCGCGCCTTCCTGCAGATTGCTGTATTTCGCGAGGGCCGCGTCGAGGGCCGCCTGAATTTCAGCCGGGCTCTGGGCCTGAGCTGCTATCGGCAAGAGCACCAGGCCGAGTCCGACCAGGCCGAGCAGGCACGAAGTGGTTGTGCGGGAACGATGCATGCGCGTCATGAGCTACCTCCAAATAGGTGAGAAAAACTGTATTTGAATGAGAACTGGATCTTGACGTCGTCGACGGTCCACCCGTCGGCGAAGTTCTCGCGGTATCCGTACTGCACCTCGGCACCACACATCATGTTCTCAACCGGGGTGTAGAGCGCGTTGATCAGCGCGTAGCGGCCGCTCTTGAAGGCGTCAACCGACTGCTCGCTGGTGTTGTCGATGTCGACGGTCGAGAACCCGACAGCCGTTGTCCACTTGTCGTTCCAGGTGTGGTCGAGGAACGCTACGGTACCGAGGATCGGCAGAGGTACCCCCTTGACCGGCGCCGTCGGGTTGCCCGGGTTGGGCTCGATGCCGATGTCTGCCGTGGCGTCGTTCATGTAGTTCTCGATCCCCTCGCCATAAACGACCTGCAGCCTTATCGTGTTGTTGTCACCCGCCTTGATGTTGGAGCTCAGGTTCAAGCCCCAGCCGGTCGCAGCGCCCGAGAGATCGTATTCGTCCTGACCGTTGTCGTCCCATTCGATACGCCGCAGCATGCCGGCAAGCTCGACGTAGCCCCAGTCGCGGCCCAGCCGGTACTCGGCCGACAGGTCCGGCAAGTTGAATCGGGGCGTCACCTCTTCGAGCGCGATCTGACCTTCGTAGTTACCCTGGTCGCTGCTGGCGCCCGGCCGCTGAGGGCGATGGTCAATCGGGTATCACCCTTGATCGGCATCCAGCGCACCTGGATGTTGCGAAAGAACACCATGCCGCTCGGTCCCCAGTACTCCAGCGAGTTGGGGAAGACGTCGATGTCCATGAACGGGCTCCAGTACTGGCCGGCGCCGAACTGGCCGAGCTCGAGATAGGCGTGTCGCAGCCGAAAAGTGGTCTGCCCGGCATCGTCGCCGGTTCCGAACATTTCGAACTCGAAGATGCCCCACGCCTCACCCATCTTGGTCGGCAACCACGACTGGACGCCGAACCGCGTCTGTCGGACGCTGAAGTAGGCGTTGCCGTCCTCGCCGAACTCGTTCTCGTAGGCAGGCAGCTTCGTCGGCCGCATGACGTCGTACCAGTCGGGGTCGACCTGTCCGGTGTCGTAGCCGATGTCGGTCATCACGTGGCCATAGATCTTGAACCGTGGCTCTTCCTCGTCATCATCAACTTCCTGGGCGGCCAGCGGCATTGCCACGGCCAGGACCATGGCCGCTAAGGCGAGGCACCTTGCTGCTGGCCCCAATCTCTGTGTGATCTCATCCATGACACTTACCTTTCTTTATGGTTTCCATTCAATATCGGCAATCGACCTTGTACCGCAATCGCCTGTCATTGCCGGCCGTACTCGTTCCCGGTTCCGGACGCCGGCGTCCACGGCGGCACGACGTGGGGGTCGTTCGCATGCGCCCGCTCCCACGCCCGCACCTTGACCCGGGCCGAGTCGAAGAGCGTTTCGTAATTGCCCTTGCGCACCTTGAAGCTCGCCTCCGGTGTCAGCAGAGCCCAGAGCGGCTCGTACGCGTCGTAGACCGCGACCTGGGCGTCCACCGAGGTCGGCGCCACCACATCGGAGCCGAAGAGGAAGCGGTCGGGGTAGCGGTTGATCATGTCGGCGGTTCGCCGCGTCGCCTCCGGCGTTGATGTCACGTACTTAGCGACCTCATCCCACGAGATGTCCAGGTACACGTGCGCGAGGGCGGGGTCGGTGCAGATCTTCTCGACGATCGCGGCCTGCTGCTCGAGGGGCCGAACGACCCGGCCGACGCCGAGGTGGGCCCAGATGATCGTGGTGCCCGGGTGGCGCATGAACAGCGCCTTCAGCTGGGCGAGGATGTACGGCTCCTGGTCCGGCTTCGGGAACGGCATGTTGATGTCGTTGTGGAGGATCACGACCAGCCCTGTCTTGGCGGCAAAGTCAAAGATCCGGTCGAGCGCCGGGTCGGTGAGGCTGGCGACTTCGCCCGCAACCTTGGCCGAGACGAACTCCTTGTGGATGGTGAACTCGCCGATCCCCGAAAACACCCCGGGGAAGGTCAGCAGTACGCGCCGGATGTGGTCCGCGGCGTACATGTCGGCGGGGTTGAAGCCGGTAATCATCGGGTCGAACCGCGTCTGCTGCTCCGGGGTCAGAGATTTGTACGCCATGGCGATGTGGGCGTCGGTGAACGAGTAGTAGTAGAGCGGCGCATCCGATTGGAGGTAGTAGGTCGGGGCGAACTCGCCGGTGTTGCGGTACGACCACATCTGCTGCAGCGGCAGGCCGAAGACGGTGGAACGGCCGATCGTGCTGCCCATCATCTCCACGAGGTCGTGGATGTCCGTGCCCTCCTGAACGTAGTTCGTGATGTGGAAGTGCGAATCGTGGAAGTCGGCGTTCGCCGGTACCTGGGCCTCGGCAGACGGGCTCGAGATGGCGACTGCGACCGCCAAGATCAAGCAGAGGCCGAGAGCAGAGCCCAGAAGCCGGAAAGAGAAGCGTTCGTGGAACAAGTAGAAGTGCATCTGTCTGTCCTCCAGTCGTCCGATGGGTTACCTGTGCGAATGACAATCGCTTTCCAATACGGGTCGTCTAGAAAAAGATCGAGAACGCCGCCGACACGGTGGTGCCGTCCTGGCCCCCGGTGTAGTAACCGAAGGTACTCGAGACCGGAGATCTATTGACGTCGATGACCTGCAGGTTGAGCCTGTGGTTACGCGTGTTGAAGGGGTACCAGTTCCCACCGACCAGGTACTCGGAGCTGTTGTCGAACCCGGCGTCAATGTCGCCGAAGATCTGCGAGGTCGCGGTGTAGAGCTCGAGCGTCTGCCGAATGGGGAAGAACGCGGCCTGCACGTAGAAGCCCGTGTCCACGATCTGATCGACCGGCACCGGTCCGTCCGCCTGGAACCCGTTCAGCGTCCGGTAGTAGTACTCCGTCGCAAAGAAGAACCCGCGATACCTTATTCCGGCATCGACCGCGAGGATGTGATAGTCCGCGTTGGTCACCGTGACTCCCGGCGCCAGGGACCCCTCAGCGAACAGGTTCAGGCTGTCTGCCAGCTTCAGAGCGGTGTTTCCCGGCGCGGTGCCGATCGGCGTGTAGCGCTCCTCGGGGCTATAAACTGCAGAGGCGCCGAATCGGGTCGCCAGCTTTTCGTGGTATTCCCAGTCGCCGAACCCGCCTCTGGGGCCGAACTCGTGGGTCGTCGGCATCCACCAGACCGACCCGCCGTAGGTGAAGTTCCGGTCAATCTGGCTGGCGGTGACGCCCAGAGTGCTCGAGGTGTTTCCCATCGAAGCGCTATACCAGAGACCGGGCAGAACCTCACCGTTCGCCCACAGACCCTGGGAAAAAAACGGCCGGAAGAACTCGTCCGCCATCACGCGGTCGGTGCCGAGCCAGTAGGGGAAGGAGCCGAACATCGTCCGCGAACCGGGATTGCCGAAGATGCCGGCGTAGAGGTTGAAGCTCTTGTGGAACTGGTAACCGATGTTGCCGAACAGGGCGTCCTGATCGGTCGTGTTGACGGTCCACCAGGCGATCGTGTACCGCAATTTTGGAGTTGCCATCCAGCCGTTCAGCCAAACGAGGATCCGGTGGGAGTAGATATCCCGCCTGGCATCGACGGGATTCTCGTTGCCAAGGTGGTCGGTAAAGGTCTGGCCGTCGGGCATCTGGTTCATGTACCGCACGATCGCGTAGGCGCTGAGGGAAAGCTCCCCGAGTTTGCTCCGTCCGACAAGAAAACCACGGCCTGGATCTAGGACTCCATAGAGTGGGGTATATGGATACGGTTCCTTGGAGTCTTCAGCCTCCGCGGCCAGCACAGCCTGGCCTTCAGCTGACTCGGCGGAGGGCGCCGCCGCGGCCTCCTGTGGCTCTGTGACCGGCGCCGCAGCAGGTCCGGACACGGCCGCCCCGGCCACCAGAAACTCGCCGCTGCAGCCGTCCATCACCCAGACCCCAGCAGCGTCGTAACCCCAGGTTCGTCCCAACAAGCACTCCGCCGGCCCTGTCGATCGCGCCAGGAGTATGCCCGCCGAGGTATCGGCTGCGCAGTGCTGCCGCTCTCCAGGCGTCGAGGCGCAGCTGACGGTTACCGTCAGTTGCTCCTGCGCGGTGCTCGCCTTCACGGGAATGGCTAGCAATGCGAGCGCAGACGCGACAGACCAAAGCGCCGTTTGTCGAAGCGATATTCGAGCCATTTTCGTTCTCATGCAGTGCCTCTCTTGCTTGCCGGCCCTCTCGGTGTCTTGCCTCCGGGTTCCTCCAGAGAATCGCCGGCTAGAAGCGTGTCTATTGTTGGCAGCAGGTCTGTTGCGATATCGCGCTTGAGCACAAAACCAGCCGCACCAGCCGCCCGCGCACCCTCCCGTGCCGTTGACTCGTCGTGGACGCTGAGAACGACCACCTTGAGGTCGGGACAGCGCTCACGCAACAGTCGCAACCAGCCGAGGCCCTTGTCCGCAGCGAGGGAGAAATCCACGACCGCCAGTTCGGGATGGAGTCGGACCGCTCCCTCGAGCAGCGATGCCTCGTCGGCAACCATGACTACCGTTTCGAACTCCGTCTCGAGCAGCCCGCGGACGCCTTCCGTGAGGCCGTGGTGGCGGTCCGCAAGCAAAACGCAACTCGGATGTTCATTGGGCATCGAAGAAGTCCCTTCTCTGCGATCGTGTTCGTCGTGGTGCCCGCCGGTGTCATGCATCGAAAAGAGCTTAGTCGAGACTCGAAGGGATGTAACCTAGGGGAAATACGGGGTTTGTCACTAGGAATGTACTAGGCTGTCGGCGGCGCACCTCCAGAACTAGAAGAATTCCGGGTTCCCCACCCTGCCTTCCTGTCCTAGTCTGAAACGGCCAGCTTGGAGTTCAACTGGATACGAGGAAGAAGAGGAGAGACTGTGAGCCGATGGCGAAGCGTTTGGGCACCACTGCGACAATGCTGGCAGCCACTTGGCTCGATATCCCGCGCTACATCTACCCTCTATTGAAAGGCGGCCGACGGGCAAGTCTCGCTGATTGGCTCGAAGTCCTGGGAGCGGATCTCGAAGCTCAGCGACGGCGTCTCGGTCCAGTCGATGGTGAAGACAAACACCATGTTGTAGTCGCTGTTCTCCCACGCTGGAACCTTCGCCGTGCTGCCGAATCGCGTCAACAGGACAGTTGCGAACTCCACGATATTGGCGTGCTCCCAGGCTAGATAGATGGTTGTGGTGTGGTATCGCTGGTCGAGCAGGGTGTCGGCCAGCAGCCCGGGGTCGTTGAACGGCAGCTGCGTGTCGATCGGCACTCCCAGGTGGATCGCTGTCGGGCCGATGGTGAGCAGTGGCCGGACGTAGTCGTACCGCTGCCCATCGCCGTGGAGCTCGGTCGCCTTGACATGCGGGTCAGGCGCAAAGATGTGGTCGGGCCGAGCAAAGTTGGCGGCGAGCCAGTCAGGAAGCATTAGCGCTCGATTGAGCCCCTGGCAGTTCAGCAGGCCGAGGCCCAGCGCAGGCTTTTCGCCGTGGCGCACGAAGACAAGCGTCTCGATGGGCTGTTCGCCGACCTGGCCGGCGACAGCCGGCGCCGGCGAACCGAGCAGACCGGCGACAGCCCACAGGAGCGCCCAGGCAACCTGGACCGGCAGCACCCACCCGACAGCGCCCAGGAGCAGGCGCGGCTTGGTGATTGGATCTGCCGCCAGAGTTGAAAGCGGCGGAGCGGCGATCATGCCTGTGGTGAGCCTGGCGATCAGGGGCGTTCGTTCCGGTGGTCTTGTTTTCATCGTGTCACCTACTTTGTATTTGGCTATTCGCCTGAGGGTCTGGATCCTTGCCACGATTCTCTCACCAGTTCCGGGATTGGTTCCGCCGCTTCGATCGATCTCTCCCGAGCCGGCATTCCGGATCCAGCGATCGGTGTCGGTGCGAAACGGCGCGACGGAAGGCTTCCGCTGGGAGCGTCTCCAGATCCAGTCCAAGGTCAGAGCTCGACGAGACCGTGCTTGAGGGCGAAGTGGATCAGCTCGGCATTGGTGTGAATGCCCAGGGTTTCCATCATCTCGTACTTGTGGTACTCCACTGTCCGGGCCGAGATCGCAAGACTCGAGGCGATCTCTTTCGCCGAACTCCCTTCCACCAGGAGCTGGAGAACTTCCCGCTGGCGCGGCGTGAGGGCACTGACCGGGTCGCCAGCGCTCTCTGACCCCTTCTTCATCGCTTCCAGGACCTCCCCCGCGAGCTGCGGCGCAAGGTAGGTCCCGCCCTCGAGTGCGGCGCGTATGGCTGCGATCAATTGGTCCGACGCCGAGTGCTTGAGGACGAAGCCCGACGCCCCGGCTTCGAGCGCACGTCATGCATCGGTCTATTCCCTCCAAATCGCCATCTCGATCCTATCAGGCTGCTGAGAAACGCGCGGGCGGGAAGCCAGAGACTGCGGCGCTTGAATGGATGTTGGAGCGCAGTAGGAACTTGGTTTTCCGAGCAGCAAGGCTATGGCGCCTGAGATTGCCGCGCACCTGCTTCTACAGGGCTGTCTGTGGCGGGAGACCGTGGGCACTCTCCGCATCCAGCCGAGAGGCCTCGAGTTCGAGACCGCGAGTTCAAGCATCGGCAGAAGTCTCGGCATGGCGAGCATCCGCGAACGTGTGCAATTGGTGGACGGCAGGGTAGAGATGACCCGCCCGCGGTGTTTCTCACCATGCACCGAGATGCGACCTTTGCGCGGCAGCGTCGGAAACAGCCCGACCATCTCGAAGGAGAACGGCTCCTCCTGCTTGCCGAGGGTAAGCTTCACCGGGCCGATGGGGATTTCGATCTCGAGGTCGTAGACCTGCCACTTGGCGTCCTCCCTAGTCCTCTTTTCGTGACGGTCGGCGGTGAAGGTGAAGATCCACTTCCGGTGGCTCTTTGAATTGACGATCACGCCGATGCGCGCGGCACGCAGGTCGGCCATGTTCTCCTGCTCACCGACCTGCGCCAGCTCGTGCATTCACTCACTCCGGATCCTCGCGAAATGCTGCCGCCGCGTGTCGGTTGGTCGGGTAGAAACGGCTCGAGTCGATCAGCTCCATCAGCTCGTATTTCTCCAGCCATGAGCGGAAGGACCGGTCGGCGCGGCTGACGGCGAAGGTGACGTCGCGATCGGCCAAGATGGTGATCGCTTGCCGCAGGACCTCCGCGCCGGTGGTGTCGATGTCGATCATCGCTTCCGCGTCCAGCACGAACCAGCGGACAGGGCTGGGCGCCTGGGCGACCAACTGCTCGACCTCTTCGAGGAACAGGGTCGCGTTGGCGAAGTACAGCGGGGCCCCGAAATCGATAGATGACCAGACCCTGCGTACTGATGCCGTCGCTGTCGACCGCGGGAGTGAAATAGCTACCGTCGGGAGCTTCCAGCAGCGCCGATGTGTCCGGACTGGACGCCCGCCGGATGACGTCGATGGTGGACAGGAGGAAGGCAATGAGGACGGCGCGCAGCGGACCCAGGGCCAGCACACTGAGAAGACAGGTGGCGGCGATCCAAAAGTCCGAGCGGCGCATCCGCCACAGCTCGCGGAGCTCATGGACCTCGATCAGCGACAGCACCGCATTGGCCACGATCCCGGCCAGGGCCGCGTTGGGCAGGAAAGCGAGCATGTCGGTAAAGAAGAGCATCACCAGCGTGATCGTTCCCGCCGCCACCAGGCTCGACATCTGGCTGCGCGAGCCCGCGCCATCCATCGCCGCCGAGCGGGAGGGGCTGTTGCCGGTGATCATCGAGCCGGTGAAGCCGGCCGCGAGGTTGGCCGCACCCCAGGCGAACAGCATCTGATCGCCGTCCGCCTTGTATCCGTACTTGCTGCTGTAGCTGCGGACCACGAGGAGACCTTCGCAGAGAAGAATGGCCACGATCGCCAGGGCGCTTGGCAGCAGCCGCAGGTAGTCGGCCAAGGGGATGGCGGGCACGGTCAACGCCGGTGGGCCCGAAGGCATCTCACCGAGCACGCCGACTCCTTTGGCAGCGAGATCGAACACCGCGACGATGACCGTCAGCAGCACCAGGGCCACCAATGCTCCAGGGATCTTCGGCGTGTACCGTTTCATTAGACGGACGATCAAGAAAGCGGAGACTCCGATCGCCACCGAGTACAGATTGGCCCTGGGGATGGATTCGAACAGGGCCACCAACTCCACGAAGTAGCCTTCGGTCTCGACAGAGCTCGCCATGGCATCCTTGAGCCGTTCCGCCGCTGCCAGCGCCCCGGCCGCGCTTTCCACGTGGGGCGCGGCGAGGATCTTCCGCACCTGGTTGGTGAAGACCTCGATGCCGAGGCCGGTGATAAAGCCCGCCATCACGGCGCGAGACAGGAAGTTGGCGAGGAATGCCAGCCGGAAGAACCAGAAGACGAAGAACACCAAGCCGCAAATCACAGCCAGAGCGAGGGCGAACTGTAGACGCAGCGGGTCCCCGGGTGCGGCAAAAGCGACCAGGGCGGCGCCGACCAGCCCGGCCATGGAGGCATCGGGGCTCGTCACCAGGTGGCGCGAGCTCGTGAGCAAGGCGAAGACCGCCAGCGGGATGATGGCCGCGTAGAGACCCGCAACGGGGGGCAGACCGGCCACCTGCGCATAGCCGATGTTCAGCGGGATCATCAGGGCGGCCAGGGTAATGCCCGCCGAGATCTCCCGTGGGACGTCGGCCACCTTGACGCCTTGCAGTCCCGCGAACGGACGGGGCCAGCTGATCTTGGCGAGAACGCCGGATCTCTCTTCACTCATCGGCTGACTCCTGTTTCCCGTGGCTTTCGGCGTCCGGATTCGTGGTGGCCGTCGTTGGTTCGGCAGCGCTGTCCCAACGCCGTTGCAGGAAGTAAACGAGACGCGTGACCGGGCCGCGGATCAGGACATACGGCACGATGGCGCATACCACGGCCACGATCAGCATCTGGCCAGGGTGGAACGCTCGTAGAACCAGGAGCTGATAGGTGGTGTCCAGCACGCACGCCACGATGAAGACTCTCGAGATGTCTCGCAGCGCGGAACGGAGGAGCCGTCGGCGCTCGGTCGGGCTCGCGAGGAAAGCCCCCACCCGGACCGACTTTCCCTCCCGGACATCCTTCAGGTGGGCTCGGATCGCGAGGATGACGACCACGGTTGGCATGACCACCAGTCGAAAGCGAAGCGGTCCACCCGCACGCCCGAGGAGCTCCTCGACCCCACGAGAAAACAGCTCCGGCATGGTGTCCATTCATGCCCCCTGTCGATGTAAGACCTTACGCAGTCCCGCAGTGGGTTCGTCGCGCTTCATCAGCTCAGACCCTTGTCTGCATCGCCCGCGCCAGCATGCCGCCGGAGAGGTTCCGAGCATTGAAACCGTTCTGTAGCAGGATCCGCGTCGCGTAGTAGGCACGCTGCGCAGAGCGGCAGATGATCAGGATCTCGCGGTCCTTCGGCAGCTCATCCAGGCGCGCGCGGAGCTCCGGCAACGGAATGTTGACCGCGCCGGGAACCGACTCGACGACCAGTTCCACAGGCTGGCGGACGTCGAGCAGGAAGGCGTCGCCGATGCCGTCCCAGTGCGCGATAGGCATGTCGCCGCGAAGGACGTCGGCGGCGACCATCCCAGCGTAGTTGACTGGGTCCTTGGCGCTGCCGAACTGGGGCGCGTAGCAGAGCTCGGCCTCCTCGAGATCGTAGATCGTCGCGCCCATCTGCAGGGCCACGGCCAGCGCGCTGATCCGCTTGTCCACCGCCGGTCCATCATGGCCGAGCGCCTGCGCTCCGAGGAGACGGCCGTCGGATTTGCGGAAGAGGATCTTCATGCCGATCATCTTGGCGCCGGGAAAGTAGCCGGCGTGGGAGTTCGGGAAGATGAAGACCTTCTCGTAGTCGTCTTCGCCGAGCCTCTCGAGCGTCCTTTCGTTGATTCCCGTCCAGGCGGCGGCGCCGCCAAAGAGTCCGATGATCGCAGTGCCCTGGGTGCCGCGGAAGCGGGAGTCTCGCCCGGCGATGACGTCGGCTGCAATCCGGCCCTGCCGGTTCGCCGGCCCGGCCAGCGCCATCAGACTCCACTCCTCGGTGACGACGTCCTTGACCTCGATGGCGTCGCCGACCGCGAAGATGTCCGGGTCGGAGGTCCGCATGTGATCGTCGACGCGGATCCCACCGCGGTCGCCGATATCCAGCCCGGCCGCCTTCGCCAGCGTGGTGTCCGGCCGCACGCCGATCGCGAGAATCACGATGTCGGCAGGGTAGGTCTTGCCGGAAGCAGTCTGCACCTCGATCGCACCGCCCTCCAGCTCAGCAAACCCCGCCGCGGCGTCGTTGAGGACGACGTTGACGCCGTGCCTCTTCACGTGTTCCTCGACGAGGCGCGCGACTTCGTGGTCCAGCGGACCCAGCAACTGAGGCAGCTTCTGGAGAAGGGTCACGTCGAACCCCAGGTGCACCAGGTTCTCCGCCGTCTCGAGACCGATGAAACCGCCGCCGATGACGACGGCGCGCGTCGTCGGTTTGACGTACTGAATCCCCGCGTACTTGGACATCCCCGCCAGGAAGTCGGTGCCTCCCGCGACCCACTCTTTGATGGTTCGCGCGTCGGGCACGGTCCGCACGTGGAAGATCCCGGGCAGGTCGATACCGGGCAGGGGCGGATGGACCGAGGCGGCACCGGGCGACAGCACCAGTTTGTCGTAGCTTTCGGTCGTCACCTCGCCGGTCTCGACGTTCTTCAAATCGACGGTCTTCTTCTTCGGGTCGATGGCGACCGCCTCACAGCTGGTCCGCACATCGATGCCGTAGAGGGCGCGAAACACCTGCTCGTTGGCGACGAGAAGACTCGACTCCTGTGGGATCACTCCCGAGATGTGGTACGGGAGTCCGCAGTTTGCGTAACTGACGTACGGTCCGCGTTCCACCATGAGGATTTCCGCTTTTTCGTCCAGCCTGCGCAGACGCGCCGCACACGACGCCCCGCCGGCCACTCCGCCAACGATGATGACTTTCATGTTCGTATCTTCCTTTGTCCTCGGGTTGGGTCCCAATCCCTCAGCGCGCCGAGGGACGATCTTTGGACAGTTCGTGAAGCCTGTAGAGAGCGCACATCAGAAGTCCGGATCGACATACTCCGGCTCCCGGTTTTCGTTGAAGGCGAGGATTCCCTCGACGCGGTCGGGATGAACGACCGAGCGCCAGTGCTCATCCATCATGATGGCGACTGCCTGCTCGACGGGCTCGCCCTGCCCCATTTGAACGGCGTGCTTGACCGCCTGGACCGCCGTCGGCGAATTCGCCACGATCTTTTCCGCGATGCCGAGCACCGCATCCATGAGCTCGGCCTTGGGGTGTAACTCGTTGACCATGCCAAGCCGGTGGGCCTCTTTGGCGGTGATAGGTTCTCCGGTCATCAGCATCTGCATGGCCCTGCCAGGGGGCAGCACCCGCGGCAGGAAGACCGGCGAGCCGCCGCCGGCGCTCAAGCCGACCATCGCTTCGGGCTGACCGAAGACGGCGTCCTCGGCGGCGATGATGAAGTCCGTACTCATGGCCATCTCGCAGCCGCCACCGTAGGCCATCCCGTGGACCGCGGCGATGATCGGCCTGCGCAATTGGCGCAGCGTGTAGAGGAGGCGATCAAAGACCTGGCGTTGACGAAGCCATTGCTCTTTCGTCATGTTCTTGCGCTCGTAGAGGTCGCCACCGACCGAGAAGGCGCGCTCGCCGGCTCCTCGAAGGATGGCGACGCGGACTTCGACACGGGCCGCAATCGTCTCGAGCGCTTCGATGAGGTGTGCCGCCAGCTCCGTCGTGATCGCGTTGTCGGCGTGCGGCCGATTGAGGGTGACGACCGCCACGCGCCCGTCGCTGACGTACTCGACGAGGACGGGATGTTCCGGCTCCGCAGCATCGGTCGGCTGCCGGTAGCCGATCCGCTGCATGCGTGTCTGTGGTTTGCCTTCGTTCATCGATTCCTCCGATTTCTCAAAGCCAGGTCACGTCGACAGGCCTTCTCACTGGAATCCGTTGGTACTTCTCGGCCGGGTGTCCGATCAAGAACGTCCCATGCGGGATATGTCCCTCCGGCAGCCCGAAGACCTCGATCAAGGGATCGTAGGACTGACCGGCGGTGTTGATGCTGCCGGAGAAAGTCGTCCCCAGGCCGAGAGCGGGTGCCGCGAGCTGGATCTGGTGGATCGCTATCATTGCGGCGGGCGGCGCGGTCCGCTCGTCCTTCGGTGCATAGGCCACCATGACGCAAGGCGCCCCCCTGGAGATACGATCCTGACCCAGCTGCCACGGCTCGATAAACAACTCGAGCTTGGCCTCCTCGTAGAGCGCGCGGTTCGTCTCCTTCATGAGCTTCATCCAGTCGATCGTCATCTCGGCAATCCGGTGGACTCTCGCCGGGTCGTTGATCACCAGCCAGCGCACCACCTGGCGATTCGCTCCGTTGGGAGCGTAACGGGCGACCTCCAACAGCTCGAGGATCTTGTCCTTTTCGATGGGCCTGCTGATGTAGCCCCGAATCGAACGCCGCGAGATCAGGTACTGCCTGACCCGATCCCACCTGGGGATGAGGTGGATGTCGATCGGCTGGCAATCCTCGGGGCCCATCGAGCGCTGGTGCATGGCCTCGGTAGGACAGATCGCCACGCAATGGCCGCAGTCGATGCAAAGGTCCCACCCGTTCTCGACGGGAACAGGGAAATCCTGCTTGGTGATGAGACCACCCGGACAGGCGCGGATGCAGCTCCCACATCCAATGCACAGGCTCTCGTCGGCCTCGATCATGGTGTCGAGTTTGTAGGTGACGCTCATGCTTTCCTCCCTGGCCCGCACTCGGTTGCCCGCGGGCATCTCCCGGCGCGCCGTACGGCACGCCGGGGACATCCGCTTCGAACCCTTTGCTGAGCCGCCTCCTGCCGGCTAGCCGAGGCGTGTACCTTCGACCTCGAGCCCGCCGCCCTCCGGAAGCTTGCTCCAGCTCCTTTTTTCCCATTCCTCCATGAGCAATTCAGTCGCCGCCTGCTCGAGGAACTCCGGGGCCGCCCACTCGTTCACATCGAAGTCGTTCTTCGTGTAGCCGTGACTGAACATAAAATCTTTGCCGATGTTGATGCACTCCAGGTTCTGCGCACTCAGGCTCGGCACCATGTCGACGTGCTTGATGCCCTGGTAGGTGTGCTCGGCGTCCAGGTAAAAGGTCTGATGGTCGAGGATCACCGCCGCAGCGCGCTTGTGCTCATTGGCCCAGCGCCCGACCTTGATCATGGCCTTCATGTAGGCGACAACCAACTCGGGGTGCTTCTCGGCCATCACGTCGGTGCAGGTGATGACCGCGGGAGTGTTGGCGACCTGAATCGTCCAGTCCGGGAGCTTGGACAGGTCGAATATGGCTTTGATTTCGCCCGTGGCCTCCGAGAGCTGTCCCAATTGTCCCATCTGGTTGTAGATAGCATCGACGGTACCGTCGAGTAATGCCTTCTCCAGCGGGCGGAATGCGTAATCATGCTTATGGTCACGCCTCATCCACAACTCGGACGGGTTGTTCATCGGCGGGGTCAGCATCTCCGGCTTGTCATACCAGTCGTCGGGATAGGGGAACTCGACGAGCTCGATGTCATCCATGGTCATGTCGTTGAGCATCAGGATGTTCTCGATGCCCATGTGTTCCTGGATGCGCCACCAGTCATTCTTGATGGTGTTCAGGCTCTTGGTGATGCCGATCTTCTTGCCCTTTAGATCCTTCACCCGGAAGATCTTGTCGCGGGAGCGCACCTGCATAACCCCACCCTCGTAGACCCACGTCGCCCCCAACAGCACGGTGCGGCGAAGGTCGGCGTGAACCGCGATCGCGGGATTCAGACCGCCGAATCGGATGAGGTTGTCGAGGTTGTGGATGTAGTGGGGGTACCAGTTGTTCTCGGGTGAGTGGCGGAAGTAATCGTACTCGACACCGATTTTCTTGAACTCCTCGCGGCACCATCCCAGCTCCTGGTCAACGTTATTGGCGGAGACCATCGGGCAGTTCGTGTACCACACCTCTTTCCAGTTCAGTGGCACCTTCGTGGATACTCTTTTCTTGGCCGCCTTCTTCGCCGGCTTGGCGGCGGTCTTTTTTGGCGCGCTTGCCTTCTTGGTGACCGGCTGCTGACCCTGGGCCTCCTTGAGGGAGTCCACAAGGCCCTGGAGCTGCTCGATCTCGACCCCCTCTGCAGCGCCCAGGACCTTACCCAGCAACCCGATGACCTGCGAGTTCTCGACTTTGGCACTGGCGGCGACGCGTCTCTTTGATTTCGGCGCGGCCTTCTTTCTCGCTGTGGTTGCGGGAGTCTTCTTTGCGGTGGTCTTCTTTCTGGCTGTCATTCTGATTCCTCCAGTGTTCCTGTCTTGGATGTCCGATTCAGTTGGTTCCACCTTGGTACTTCGATCTACAGCTGGCTATTGGCGATCGGGAAGACGCATCCGGTCCGGATCCAGCTGGTAGGTCCAGGGCAATCCCGAGTTCTTCCAGCCGTTCTTCATTCTCTTCCCGTGGAAGACATTGCCCTCCTCGTCCACCTTGTCTCCTTCCATGCCGTCGATGATGTTGTAGACATTCTTGAAGCCGGCTTCGGCAAGCAGATTGACCGCCATCGCGCTGCGGCCCCCGGAGCGGCACATCACCAGCAACGTATCCTCGGGGGTGAACAACTCCTTCACCCGGGATGCGAAGGTGGGATCTGGCTGCATGGCGAAGTGGCGCTTCTCGGCATCCCATTGATCCGTCTGGACGGCGAGGGGAACATTCCATGCCATCTCCGCATGACCGACGAAGATGAACTCCTCGAGCGTGCGAACGTCGAGGACCTTCACCTTCTCGGGCTCGGCTTGCCACCTTTCAAGGGCTTGGCTTGCCGTCAGGTACAACCCCAGGCTGGTCTGCTTTGCCGCGGGAATCTCTGGCTCCTTCTGGGCACCCTGCGTCTGACCCAAAGCCACCGATACCGTGAGCGTGCAAACGAGAGTGGCCAGCAGACTGGCAGCAATGCGCCTTCTCATAGTTGAATCCCTCCCAACGCCTCCTGGACAATAGGCGCTCAGAAGCCGAACTTCAGAGCCAAGTAGGGGCCTGCCAACTGTGCCTCGATGTCGATGTCGACCCGCTCACCGGGTGACTCGCTCAATGTCGATGTCCATATACCGATAGCCGGCGATGACCGCATGCTGTCTGTGCTTGCCGTAGGCGTAGCCCACACCGGCCTGAGCGTTCCAAGTCAGGTCCGTTCCGCCGCTGCTCACATCTGCCTCGAGGTTGTAGCGCCAACGATCCCCGAGATCGCCGAGGTAGCGCACCCCGATGAGGGCGTCCCAAAGCGCTTTGTTCAATCCGTAGTCGCGGCCCTCTGTCGATCCCCCGTCGAAGTCGTATTGCGCATCGAGCTTCATATCGAGGTCCAGCATGCGCGCACCATAGAGTAACGCTACCCCCTTGCCGTCCCCCTTCGGATTGTAGATACCTCCGACCTCGAAGATGGTGAACGCCAAATTGGTTTCGGCCACCACCTGGCCAGGAAGCGAACCACCGAGGTCGAACGTCTTGTTGTCGTCGCCAAAGTCGACAAGGAAGACGTCCGCAAAAAAGCCCGAACTTGCCGCGCTGGCCCTCGAACCGACCAGCGAGTGCGATTTGAGCTTGTCCATCAGATCCGAGAAATCGATTTCTTGTCCGATCCCCGGTTCTCGATCATTGACTTCTGCACTCAGACTCACGCCTGAGCCCCACAAATAAGGGGTGATGCTCCAGTTCCACTCGCTTGCCTGCGCCTGCTCTGCAACAGCAAGCGAGGCGAGCCAGAGCATCGCAACTGGGATAGAAAGCCGTTTCATTGCTGAGTCCTCCAGTTTGTCTGGTTCTAGAAGCGAAGACCAATGCCGATCGTGCCGATGATCGGGTCGATGGCGATCTCGCGCGGTCCACCGTCTTCCTTCAGATCGCTGATCAGGTACCTGACGCCCAGCGTTGCCATCCAGGGGCTATCGCCGAACGGGATGTCGAGCCCCGCGGTCACACCGTAGGAGAACTGATCGTCGAAGTTGATCGAGATCTCCTGCTCGAGCTCCGGCAGCACAAACTTCACGCTGTCATAGGAGAAGACACCCGCGAAAGCACCGACATAGAAGTCGACCGTGCTCTCCGGAGTGAAGTGATAGTTCGCACCTGCGTTGATCGTGTAGAAGTCGACGGTGTTGTTGTCTTTGACGCGCTCGCTCTCTTCTCCGGGCTCGATGCCATAGACAAACGTGCCCTCCATGTCGGTGAAGATAGCGGACACGAGGATTCCGATCCTGCTACTGAACATGTACTCGATATCGAGCCCGAATCCCTGCCCCTTGTCGAGGCTGAGCTCGTTGAGGATGGGCATGCCTCCAATTACACTCTCGGTCTGGTAGGAATCCGTGCTGGGCCACGTCTACCACGTAGTTGCCACGTACAATCCAGCGGGACTCCGCCGCTGACAGCACGCTTCCCGCTGCCATCAGCAGGACGAAGATGAAGCCGGTTGAGATTGTCCTTTTCATGTTCCTTCTCCTTGTTGTCGGTAGAAAGTTCGTTGCCACGTTGGTTGTCGTTGTTCATCGATAGCTTTGACGTAGATTGGTCCGCGACCTGTCCACGGCATCGCCGGCCAGGAGAGAGTCGATGGTGGGCAGCAGATCCGTGGCAATGTCGCGTTTGAGCACATGACCATCCGCGCCAGCTGCTTTGGCCGCCGCTTGCACCGCCGACTCGTCGTGGACGCTGAGCACGACCAGCTTGATCTCGGGGCAGGAACGGTGGAGCTCCATCAGCCAGTCGAGGTTCGACTCGCGCGTGAGCGAGAGGTCGACCACCGCCACCTCGGGTTGGAGTCGGCGTGCGCTCTCCTGCATCGAGTGCGCATCGGCTACCATGACCACCGTTCCGAACAGGGTCTCGAGGAGTACACAAGCTGGAATCTGGTCTCCCATTGCTTTTCCCTCGCTTGAGGCTATTCGGACTCGAAGCAGCTGTGAACTAGGAAAACTACGGGCTCTGCTAGGCTCTGCGGGACGATATGCGAGTATCGACCCACGGGTGACGTCCGAGCGGCATCCGCGAGGTTCGAGCCAGAGCCTCCTCCTGGCGGCCACCTCGAGAGGCCTCTCGGGTTCGAGGAGCTGGTGAAGCGGCTGCAACTGGTTGCGCAGGTCTTGATAAACGCACTTGCCCGGCAACACCAAGAACTGACCTTGCGAGAGCGTGTGGAGCGCTTGAGCCTGGCTGCAGATGCTGCTCTTCACGGATTCTCGCTGGCGCGGTGTCTCATCGAGAGGAAAATGTGCGGAGGAGGAGGGTAGAGGCGCAGGCCGGACTGAGCCTGGCCAATACGGACCGCACTCGACAGCAGACCGCGACGCCCCCTGTCGAGGTGGTCGAGGAGGAGAGGGTACCTCAGCGCCGATCCCCAGATACTCGTCGAAGGAGGGGGATAGATCTTGACCAGATAGGCGTCCTCCTCGATCACAGGCGGCCATCATCCAGGATGCAATCGTCTTTGTTGTCTATTCTCCTTCGTGTTCATGTCGTCGGGGTTCTCCGAAAAGGTCTGCCCCATCGGTTGTCGAGCGATAGAAGTTCGGACTCACAGGGCTGTGACCTCGGAATCCGTCGAAACTGGTCGGCGTAGTTTCACCCGGTCACCAATCAATCCACCCGCGTGATCGGCGGCGGCACCCAGCGACCGGCCGCCACGTCGATCTTGGGAGCGTAGAGCCGCATCGTGATGCCCAGAGCACCCTTTGGCGCCGGCAGCCAGTTCGACTCCTTGTCGGCGCCCGGCGAGGCGTTCTGCATGTAGATGCTGAGCGAGCCGTCCTCGTTGTACTTCAGGGCGTCGCGGTCGCCGATGGCGAAGCGGTTGAGCGGGTTGGCGACCTGGAAGCCCTCGGCGTCGTACATCGTGATCGACCAGAACGCGTCCACCGGAGGCAGCTCCTCCTTCGAGAAGTGGATGACGTAGTCGTTGTTGCCGTCTAGGGGCTTGCCGTCGGCGTCGGCCGCGGCGAGGGGGTAGATCGCGTCGGCGACCTGGTTGGCGCCCAGGCCGATCATCGAGATGACGGCGCGCTTGAAGTAGAAGTCGCCGTAGACACCCATCGTGTCGGTGTACATCTGCCAGCCGTTGACGGTCTTGCCCATGTTCGGTGCATAAGTCTGCATCAGCTTCAGTGCGGTGGCCGGCGCGTCGAGGAGGGCCTGGCGGACCACCGGGCCGGCCTTGGCGATGTCGAGGCTCTGGCCCGCGACGATTCCCAGCCGCGTCATGCGGGCCACCACCGACCAGTCGGTGAGGTGGGGCTTGTGCAGCTTCATCAGCTCCGCGGCATAGGCGAAGTACTTGTCACCGGTCATGGCGTTGACCTGGTTGAGCGGGTTTGTCTTCATGTCCACCGTCGGGTCCGGGGTAAAGGCGGCCGGCGCGACCACTGGCTTGCCCCACTGCGAGAGCGGCGTCACCTTAAAGCCGTCCTGGAACGTGTTGACCGCAGCGTAGTCCGCCGGGCCGTTCGTCTGGGTGCGGCCGATGATCCAGTTGTAGGCCGTCGGCGACTCGATCTGCTCCAGGCCCGCCGGCAGCTTCCCCTTCCAGCCCTTCGGCGTGACCGCGTAGTCGTGGGCCGCGGTGCCGCTCGTGCGCTTTCCCGGCACGGCGTAGGCGTCGGTCCACATGTCGTACAGCGGCAGCAGGTAGTAGCGGCCGCCCGAGTCCGGTACGGAGACGACCATCGGCTCGCTGGTCAGGTCGAGCCAGGCCACCGAGTACAGCGTGTCGAAGTTCGGCCGGACCACGTCCCGGAAGTCGGCCGTCGGATACGTCCGGAAGTGGTGGAACATGCCCATGGGACCGGCGCCCGTCTTCACCCCGACCGGCACGTTGCTCATCACCCGGCGCGTCACGTCCATGGTGACCAGCGGGTAGGTGTAGATGTACGCCTCGACGGCCATGATCTTTGCCTCCTCGGGCGACAGATCCGCAGCCCCGACGCCGGTTCCAGTCGCCAGGATGGCCACTGCGATGGCGGCCAGCACGAGTCTTTGAAACTTTTTCATCTCTGTCCTCTCCTTCTTCGGTTTCGGCGGTTCAGCCGCCGCTGGTTGTGGTAAAGCGAATCGATTCGACACCGCGGCGCAACTGGTCTATCTCCAGCGCACGTCGCCACTACAGGTTGATTCCAAATACCAAAGAGTACTGCCCGCGGTCCGCCATGGGATCCCAGTCCGCGCCCCGGTCGAACAGGACGAGGCCCGTTTCGACGTAGTACTTCTGACGCAGAAGCACCCTCAGGAAGGCCGAGAGCGAGAGCCGTCCCTCGAGGATCGCGCCGTCGGGCGAAAAGCCGTAGAGGTCGTGGTTGAAGACGAGCACCGGGATAACGGTCAGGCCCGGGCCGACCTTCGGAATGGTAGTCTGCGCCCGGAGCTTGTATCCCACTGAGAAATCCGTCACAAACCCGTCGACCTCGCACCTGTTGACGACTCCGTTGTCGAGGGGCCCGGGATCGCAGACGTACCCCTGTTGGTCCCAGTCAGCGGCGCCGAAGTTGCCGTAGCGCCCGAGCCGCTCGGCGTTCGGCCCCTCTAGCCCGGGGTGGTTGGTCGCGTACTGCATGTTGGTCTCGAAGGTGAGCTTCGCGTCCGAGAGGTGGAGGAATTCGCCGAACTGCCAGGTCCCGCCGAGCTGTAGCTGTGCCACGTCGAGCGGGTAGTAGCCCGGAGCCTCCTTGTTGACGTACTCCTGCATCCACCCGTACGGCCCCGTGCCCGAAAGCGAGCCCTCGATGAACGCCGGCGCGTTCCTCTGGGAGGGCAGGTCCATGGAGTAAGTGAGCTGCCCGAACAGCGCCAGGTTCCGCACTCCGGTCGCGGCGCTCACCCCGAGGACCTTGACGTCCTCTTCGACGAACATGGTGTTCATGGCAAAGTCGAGCGGGTTTGTGCCGACGACCGGGGCGGCGACGGGCGTGGGGTTCGTATAACTGGCATAGTAGAAACCGAAGTTTGTGTCGAGCGACTCGACGAATCTGTGCGCCGAGATCCCGTATCCGCTCCATCGGGACGGCGCCGTCGAGGCGTCCATGGCATCGGGGCCGCCCTCCGGAAAGACGCCGCCCGCGTAGAGCCTGCCGTTGTAGAAGTTCCGGGTGCGGATGATGTTTGCCGTGGCGTCCGGCACTCCCAGGGCGGTGGCCACGTTGCATCCCGGGTGCATCCCGTTGTCGAGGGTGCTGAAGTAGGTTCCGCAGCCGGGCAGGACGGTGCTTCGGAACTCGAAGTTGAAAAAGCCGTCGATGGTCCATCCGCTCGGTGTCGCGAGGTTGAGGTAGACGCGGTTGACCGGAAGGCGGCCGCCGTTGAGGACCGGAGCGCCGGTAATCGATAGCCAGGCAACGTCGTAGGGATTGAGCGCGTTGAGCCCCGTGTACAGGATGGACTCGCCCCACTGGAGCGCCTGTCGTCCGAGACGCAGATCGAGGTACGTCTGGCCGAGCTTGTAGTGCCCGAAGAAGAACGCATCGTAGATATCGATCCCGTGGAATTGTGCCGCGCTGAGGTAGTTCGTGTCATCGAGCTGCACGTTTTGAACGTACCGGGTGGGACCGCTGCCGTGGGGCATCGTTCTGCTTTCCAGCATGATGTCGTTCCAGGCGCGCAGACGAAGGAAAACGCCCTGGCCGGAGCTGTGGCGGAACGTCATCTCCGAGACCAGGGTCATGGGATTGCTCACGAGGTCGTTTTTGCCGAAATTCAGGTTGCCGTCGTCGTTGACCCCGACCGCGCCAGAGGCGCCCGGGAGCTCCGGGTCCTCGCCCTGACCGGCGCCGGCGCCGACGAGCTGCGCGTGGGGGTTCGCACTCCGCCACGCCGCGCCGATGGTGATGGTGGTCTTCGTGACGCCGAGAACCTTGCCTTTGAAGAGGGAGAACTGCCCCGCACGCCCGATGCCTGGGGTCGAGAGGAGGACCGCAAACACGAGGCATGCCGGGATCGCCCGGCGATCCTTGGTCGCTTTCCGGGAGGTCATGGCTTGCCTCCCGTCACCGCGAGGCCCAGGGTGCGCAGTCGGCTCGGCAGGTAGTCCACCAGCCGGCCCTCGAAACCCCAGCGCGTGGGGAAAGGTTCCATGTTGTTCAGGTAGGTCACGAGGTAGGCGCCGGACGCGAGGTCATGGTGGATCGTGGCGGCGTACCACGGCACCATCACATCGTAGAACTGGATCATCTGGTGATCGCCGAAACGCACCAGGTTCCCCTTCTTGTCGTAGTCCTCCTCCTGGGCGACCTGCCAGGTATCCTCATCAATGAAGAAGACGCGGCGGTGGTAGGGGTGAAAACGGCCCTCTCGGAGCGTGGCCTCGACCACCCAAACCCGGTGGACCTCGTAGCGCAGGAGGTCGGGGTCGAGGTGGTGGGTCCTGATGATGTCAACGTAGCGGAGGGCCCGGTCGGCCAGTTTGTAGGCGTTGTAGCCGATGACCAGCGCACGTTTGCCGAGGAGCTTCCAGTCGTAGCGATCCGGCGCGCCGTTCCAGCCGTCATTCTGGTCGGCCGTGCGCGTCCCACCCGTGAACGGCTCGACGGTGCTGTAGTCGTACGCCGGTAGGCGCTGCGTGTGGAGCGTCTGGGGGGTAAAAGTCCAATGGGCGCGCACTTTGCTCACAGGGTCGATCGGCTCCCAGGTGGAGCTGCGAATTCCGATCGCCGACGGCGGAGACAGGAAGTACCCGGTAGCGTTGTAGAGCCGCCCCGGGCGCGACTCGACCATGTAGCCCTGTTGATCGAACGAAATACTCTGGTGGAACCTCACAGTAGGGTATTTCCCGGAGGCGTCCACGGGCGCCCAGACGAACTGCCGCTCCACCGACCCGCCTCGCCAGCGGAAGACGTGGTTCCACATCACCTGGAGGCCGTCGGCGGGTATTGGGAACGGCACCGTGCTGCGCCCGATGTCGAGCACGTGGTCGCCTTCCGTTCGGGCGAGAGGCGCCTGCTTCGGGATCTCGGCAAGCACCTCCTCGGGATGGGCGGCACTGCGACGCGTCGGGTAGACCTGCATGCGGAAGGTCCGCGGATCGCGCGCAAGCAGCGCGAGGTGCCCGTCGCTCAGTAGTCCCTTGTACTCCTCCGCGTTTTCGGAGGTGATCGTGAACCGGACGGCGTCCCCGGCGAACGGATCAGTGTAGCCAACGGCCGGATCGATGGGCAGAGTTTGCGCCAAACCTCCGGTCCAGGGTGGGATCGTTCCGTCGGCACTGCCGGTTCGCTCGGCGCCGACCGGTGTCAGGTCACCGCCGAGACGGGCGATCTGGTCGGGAGTCACTTGGCCAGCGCTGATCCCGGAAAGCCCGAAGACCAGCCCAAGGGTCAGAGAGGCCACATTGAGGCAACGCATTGCGACGCTCCTTTCTAGTCCTCGATCCGATGGACCCGGTTCCCCGCAGTTCAATCCCGTCGATGTTCTCCTGGCTGTTAACGCCTCCGTCTCGATGAACACCAGCGAAGAAACCTCCGTCGGTCGCTCGGCTCGAGCGCCCGACGGATCTGCTCGATCTATGTCAGCCGCTTGGCCACACCCCGGGCGGCCGAGCCGATGGAAGTGATGGAGAAACCGGCGAAGAGCATGTTGACCCCCACCAACATTCCGACGGCCCACAGCCCGGAGACCGGCCACTCCTTGAGCAGCATGATCCCCAGCAACACGCCCATGGCACCGCTAAAAAGCATCCAACCCCATCCCTTCTCCGGCCTTACGCGGAATGCGAGGATGGTGCCGGAGACTCCGTCCACCAGCAGGTAGATCCCGAGCGCCAGGGTCAGGCTCGCCACCCCGACGCCGGGCCGGAAGATGAGGACCACACCCGCTACGAAGGTGAGGATGCCACCGAGGAACGCGAGGGTTCCCTGGCCGAACGAGCCCGCACTGAATGCGCTGACGGTCCGCGCGACGCCACCGATCAACAACGCAATGCCGATCATGATCGAGACACCGAAGCCGCTGAGCATGGGCGCCGCCATGGCGAGAATACCCGCGATGATCGTCACTACCCCCAGTGCCACGAGCCACCCGGCGTGCTTCTTCGCTTCCTCCGCCCAGTCACCGATCGCTTCCCTGACATTTTCCATCTCACTCCTCCTCGGGACAGACGTCCCAGATATTCCGGTTTGAATTTAGTTTTTCGGCGTTTTTTCGACACTGAGCGCGAGAGCTTTGGCGTAGGTAATCTCCACCGAGTCCCCGACTTTCACGCCGACGAGCTTCTCGGGGTGCATCACATGGATCGTGCGGGTGTTGCCGCCAGGACCCGTGAAGGTGACCGAAGGGACTTCGGTGTCGATCGCCATGATCGTGACCGTCAGTGTGGTCGACCGCCCGGCGACGGCCGCCGGCATCTCACCGAGTTCGGCGGCCGCGGCTGCGGCTGTCGTTTCCAGTCCGGCCTCCTCGCCATCCGGTATCACTTCGTAGGCGAGGGCCTCGGTGTAGGTGGCGATGACGACGTCGCCCTGCGACACCTGGGCGAAGTTCTCCACCTCGCCGCCGGCAACGAGGCTGAGCTCCTCGCCGTCCTCCAGCATCAGGGTGACCTCACGCGTCTCTTGATCGATCCTGGTCACGGTCGCGCTGACCTCCACGGCAGCCGCCACAACCTCGGCCTGTGCCGGAGCTGCAGGCACCGCGGACTCAGCGGGTGCCTCGGCCGTTTCGGGCTCGGCCGAGCACGCCAGGCACAGGGTTGCCGCCACACAGACGGCCAATATCAAGGATCCGTAGTTCTTCATGATTCCTCCTTCATGGTTGTGAATGATCTCCGAGGTGGAGCGTGGCCTGGAAGCCGGGGGCAGGATGACCCGCCCCCGGATTGCCTCGAGCCCTCAACGGATTCACAGACTTCGAACTCTAGAACCGAAAACCGATACCGATCGAGCCGATGAGCGGGTCGATGGCGATCTCGCGCGGTCCACCGTCTTCCTTCAGATCGCTGATCAGGTACCTGACGCCCAGCGTTGCCATCCAGGGGCTATCGCCGAACGGGATGTCGAGCCCCGCGGTCACACCGTAGGAGAACTGATCGTCGAAGTTGATCGAGATCTCCTGCTCGAGCTCCGGCAGGACAAACTTCACGCTGTCATAGGAGAAGACACCCGCGAAAGCACCGACATAAAAGTCGACCGCGCTCTCCGGAGTGAAGTGATAGTTCGCACCTGCGTTGATCGTGTAGAAGTCGACGGTGTTGTTGTCTTTAACGCGCTCGCTCTCTTCTCCGGGCTCGATGCCATAGACAAACGTGCCCTCCATGTCGGTGAAGATAGCGGACACGAGGATTCCGATCCTGCTGCTGAACATGTACTCGATATCGAGCCCGAATCCCTGCCCCTTGTCGAGGCTGAGCTCGTTGAGGATGGGCATGCCTCCAATTACACTCTCGGTCTGGTAGGAATCCGTGCTGGGCCACGTTACCACGTAGTTGCCACGTACAATCCAGCGGGACTCCGCCGCTGACAGCACGCTTCCCGCTGCCATCAGCAGGACGAAGATGAAGCCGGTTGAGATTGTCCTTTTCATGTTCCTTCTCCTTGTTGTCGGTAGAAAGTTCGTTGCCACGTTGGTTGTCGTTGTTCATCGATAGCTTTGACGTGTTTGGTCCGCGACCTGTCCACGGCATCGCCGGCCAGGAGAGAGTCGATGGTGGGCAGCAGATCCGTGGCAATGTCGCGTTTGAGCACATAACCATCCGCGCCAGCTGCTTTGGCCGCCGCTTGCACCGCCGACTCGTCGTGGACGCTGAGCACGACCAGCTTGATCTCGGGGCAGGAACGGTGGAGCTCCATCAGCCAGTCGAGGTTCGACTCGCGCGTGAGCGAGAGGTCGACCACCGCCACCTCGGGTTGGAGTCGGCGTGCGCTCTCCTGCATCGAGTGCGCATCGGCTACCATGACCACCGTTCCGAACAGGGTCTCGAGTAATCCGCGGACCGAGGCCGTCAAGCCCAGGTGTCGGTCCGCAAGCAGCACACAGTTCGCTTTGTCTTCGGGCATCGAGTCCACCCCCCCCCAGAGAAGCCTATTGAGCCTCACCGGGGTGGTGAACTAGGAGAACTACCAGGCTGGCAGTGAAAAACTACTGGCAGCGACGTCCTACGAGATGTGGCAGAAGCTCCCGAGAGGAGCCTCGAACGGGCCGTGACGGCCGACCGGGGGCCTCAGATGTCGACAATGCCGTGCTTGATCGCGAAATGAACGAGCTCGGCGCTGTTGTGGATGTCCAGCACCTGCATGATCTCGTACTTGTGGAACTCCACCGTCCGCGCCGAGATACCGAGAGTCGCAGCGGCTTCCTTGGCACTCTTGCCTTCCGCGAGAAGCTGCAGGACTTCTCGTTGGCGGGGCGTCAGCGAGGTGACCGGATCCTGCGACAGGTCCGGGTCGCTCTTCATCGATTCGAGGACCTCCCTAGCCATCGCGGGAGAAATGAACGTCTGTCCATTGATGGCGGCGCGAATCGCCATCACCAGCTCCTCGGGTGCCGAGTGCTTGAGGACAAAGCCCACTGCTCCAGCTTCCAGGGCCCGTCTAGCGTAAGCCACTTCCCGGTGCATCGTCAGGAAGACGACCTTTACATTTGGATCTTGTTCCTTCAACTGCTCCAGGGCATCGATGCCGTTGAGCTCTGGCATCCCGATATCCGCGACGATCACATCGATAGCCGTCTTTTGTGCCGCTTCGACTAGCGCCCTGCCGTCCTCGACGATGCCGACGAGCTCGAACTCCGGAGTGAGGATTCCCTTCAGGCCTTCGGCCACGATCCGGTGATCATCGGCCAACAGGACGCGCGGTCGACTCATGACGAGATCTCCGTTCTGGGCACCCAGGCATACACAGTGGTGCCCTTCCCGGGTGCGCTGTCGAACTCGAGCCTGCCCCCCAGCAGGCTCACCCGCTCGTGCATGCTCGCTATGCCGAGGTGCCCTCTCTCGCGGTGCGCTGCGAGATCGAAGCCGACGCCATCGTCGTGAACGGCGAGCTGAAGCCCTCCATCCAGCTCGCTCAGAGAAACAACGACTCCGCCGGCCCGCGCATGACGAGCGACGTTACGAAGACACTCCTGTGCGACACGGAACAGGCAAAGCGAAGTCTCCCGCGGGATGGGACCGGAAGTCTGGCCCAGCTTCTCCTGGATGCCGATCGACTCCTGGCGCGCCAACCGCTCGCACTCCGATCTCAGCGCCTCGACCAAGCCGAGATCCTCGACGATCGTCGGGTGCAGCCGGTAGGCCAGGGTATGCACGTCCTCGCTCAGGCGGGACAGTCCGTCGCGCACCGCGCGCATTTCGTCAGCCTTCGCGCCCTCGTCTTCGACTAGGTCGAGGCGCCCCAGGTCGATCGCGATCCGCGCAAGTCGCTGCGTCAGATCGTCGTGAAGCTCCCGCGCCAAACGCGCCCGCTCCTCCTCGTGCGCACGAATCAGTCGCCCGCTCAAGTTCCGTAGCGCCAGGTCTGCGTGCCGCCGATCGATCGCGTGGGCGAACACCTGTGCCAGGAGCTTGAGGCGAGTAACGATCGGTTCTGCCCAGGCCTTCTCGCGATGAATCGTGGCGAAGCTGACAATTCCAACGGCCTCGCCACCCACCTGAAGAGGAAGAACCACCACAGACTTCGCGCGGAACACCTGAAGGTTCTCCCTGTCGACGGAAGCCTCTTCAGGCAACTCGTCCAACCGCTCCAGAACGACCGCCTCGCCGCGGCGAGCTTGTTTGTTGAACCACGGGAAGAGGTCGGTCGCGTTCGCTACCTCTGGAAGGGGCGGCCCTTCACTCACCTGATAGGCATACCTGAGTTGGGCCGCAGCCTCATCTTCGGCATCGAACTCCCAGATCGTCGAGCGATCGATTTCCAGGAAGTCGCAGAGCTTACGCAGCGCAACGGCGATCTCCTCATGGACTTTCGCCGGTGGCAGGCTGACGAACCGCGCCGTCAGGTCGGCGAGCAGGCTTTCGAACTGCAGCCGCTTCTCGAAGTCTGTCTCTGGGATGCGGTCCATTGTGGACATTGGATCCTTCTCTCGCACACGGGCGGGCGCAAGCCCCTCCCCTACATTTCTCGAAGCTATCTTCTCACTGTTTCAACGAACGGCCGGCAGGGGCGCCGGCCACTTCAAGCCCCAAGCCCTCAAAGGCCGGCCGGAGGTACGACGGCCGCCTCAACCCCCAGGGCGGGTGGGTGGGCGGTGCCTACTTGCCTTCGATAAGCAGCCCGAGCAAATCGGAGGTGGAGACGATGCCGACAGGTTTCTCGTCGCGGGTCACCAACAGCCTGTGGAGGTGACCCTTCAGCATCATCGTGGCGATATCCGAGACGGTGGTGTCTTCGGACACCGAGTAGATCGTGGGGGTCATGATCTCCTCGACCTTCAGATTCTCGTTGTCGACGCGAAAGTCGATCATCTCCTCCAGATCGATCTTGTCCTCCCAGCCCCGCACGAAAAAGTCCGGGTTCGACTGATCCGACGCCACGCCTCCGGAGTCCGAAGCTACCGAAGCGATATCCACCAGAGAGACGACACCGACCAGCTTGCCGGAGAGATCCTCCACCGGCGCTCCGGTAATCTCGTTGTCCACCAGGAAGCTCGCCAAGGCGCGCACGCTCATGTCCTCTCGCACCGTGAGAACCTCTGGGTTCATCAGGTCTCCTGCGGTTATCAGTCTCACGAGGTCTACCTCCTTCCGCTAGCCACCATTGTCCCACAACCCGAGCCTCGAAGGATCTCTGCCGCAGTGCAGCAAAAACTGCTATACTGATTGACGCACCGCGGCTCAAGTAGTAAGAACGCGACCGCGGTCGCCACTCACGCTGATGACGATCGAAGCGGCGGTTGAACCGCAAATTGGGGTGTCTTTGTAGCTTCAGGACTTCGATTGCACCACCCACGGAGCCTTGCCGCATCGCAGCGCAGGGCTCTCGAGGAAAGGGGATCTCATGACGACGTCGAAACCCAGGACTCAAGCCGAGCCGGAGATGAGCCAGGCTTCTGGTGAGGCCGCGCCCGCGGGACCACCCAGAGGCGGGGCGTTTCTGCTCGACCCGGTCGTGCAGCCGATCTTCACACGAGAGGCCTTCTCAGACGAGCAGCAGGAGATCGAGCGCATGGTGCTCGAGTTCGCCTCTCAGAGGATCGACGAGGTCAAGGACGATCTCGAGGCGCCGAACGAAGAGCTCACCATGGAGCTCATGCGCGAGGTCGGGGAGCTCGGGCTCACCTCGATCGACATCCCGGAAGAGTACGGTGGGTTGGAGCTCGACAAAGCCACCTCGGCACTAGTCGTCGAGGCCCTGACCACCGGGGGTTCGGCTTCCTGGGTGGTCACCTTCTCCTGCCACGTCGGAATCGGCACCATCCCGATCGCCTACTTCGGCACCGAGGAGCAGAAGAAGAAGTACCTGCCCAAGCTCGGCACCGTCGAATACCTCGGAGCCTACGCCCTGACCGAGCCGGACAGCGGCTCCGATGCGGCAGCTCTGAAAACCACAGCGAAGCTGACCGAAGATGGCAAGTCGTTTGTCCTCAACGGCACCAAGATGTGGATCACCAACGGTGCCTGGGCCCATCTCTTCATCGTCTTCGCCAATCTCGAAGGTGCGGGTGTCACGGCCTTTCTCGTCGAACGGGGTGCCGAGAACCTGAGCACCGGGGCCGAGGAGCACAAGCTCGGCATCAAGGGCTCCTCGACCGTCATGCTCAACCTGGACGGTGTCGTGGTGCCGAAGGAGAACCTCCTCGGCGAACCGGGCGGCGGCATGCCGATCGCCCTCAACGCACTCAATATCGGCCGCTACAAGCTGGGCGCCGCCGACCTGGGTGGCTGCAAGCTGGTCATCGGGAACGCGACCCAGTACGCGCTCGAGCGGATCCAGTTCGGCCAACCCATCGCCTACTTCGAGGCCATCCGCAAGAAGCTGGCATCGATGGTGGTGCGCACCTACATGCTCGACGCGGCCATCTACCGCACCGTGGGCTTGATCGATCAACGCATCGCGACGCTGGGCGACAAGAAGGCCGATCCCGCAGAGATCATGAAGGTGCTCGAGGAGTACGCCATCGAAGCCTCGATCAGCAAGATCCTCGGCTCGGAGACGATGGCCTATCACGCCGACGAGGGAGTGCAGATCTACGGCGGCTACGGCTACTCTGAGGACTATCCGATGGCGGGCGCCTATCGGGACGCCCGGATCGACCGCATTTTCGAGGGCACCAACGAGATCAACCGCATGGTGATCTACGGCTACTACCTGCGCAAGGCCTTGATGGAGGAGTTGCCGCTTCGAGATGCCGCCCGGGATTGGGAGAAGGCCCAGTCTCCGAGCTCCGGCGGACTCGGCTGGGGGCTCGAGGCCCTAGACGCGGGTCGGCGCCTGACCACGATATGTCTCTTCGAGGCCATCTCTCTGTACGGCCAGGATCTGCGCAATGCCCAGATCGTCGGTGAGGACCTGGCCGATCTCGCGATCCAGTACTTCGCAGCGTCCGCGGCGATCAATCGAATGCTGCAACAGGGCGACGAGGTGCTTGCCGACAGCACCTTCCGGGCACTTAGAAGATTGATCGTGGCCTCCTATACCGAAAACGTCTGGCGCCTCGTCTACCGGCTGCGACCCACACTCTTCGGTAACCCGACCAGTCGGAGGGCGCTCGAGGCCATCGATCGTGAGCTCGCGCTCCTCCACCTGCCCTTCGATCCGGTTGAGGAGATTCATACCCTGACCGACGACCTATACGACCACGGTAGCTACCGCTTTTAGATCAGGAGATGATGATGAGTCGAACCAGCGTAATCGTGGATGCCGTTCGCAGCCCCATGGGGGTGAAGAAGGGAAATCTGATTGGAATCCGAGCTGACGATCTCGCGGCACAGGTCGTCGTGGCTCTTCTCGATCGTCAACCCGATCTGCCGCGGGAGGCCATCGAAGATCTAGTGCTCGGCTGCGCCTTCCCCGAGCACACCCAGGGGATGCTCATGGCGCGCGGCTTGGTTCTGCTGGCCGGCCTCCCCAAGGAGGTGGGTGGCAAGGTGGTGAATCGCTTCTGCGGTTCCTCCATGGACGCCGTGCATCAGCTCTCCCAGGCCATCCTCGTCGGCGATCTGGAGTGTGGAATCGCGGTCGGCGTCGAGGACATGTTCGCCATCCCCATGGGGGGCTTCAACCCCTCCTTCCATCCCAAGTTAGCGGAGATGGGCTACTACATCGGCATGGGCGAGACCGCCGAGAACCTGGCCAATGAGCTGGAGATCTCCCGCGACGAGCAGGAGGAGTTCTCCGTGCGCTCCCATAAGCTGGCTCTTGCAGCCTGGGAGGCGGGTCACTTCGCCAACGAGGTGGTACCCATCGATAACGATGGCGTGATCATCGATCGCGACGAGGGTCCTCGCGAGCCCAACCTGGAGAAGATCCAGTCCCTCGGTCCCGCCTTTATCGAGGACGGCACCGTCACGGCGGCGACCTCCAGTCCGATCTCGATCGGTGCGTCGGCCCTGATCGTTTGCAGCGACGAATTCGCGGCCAAGCATGGCTTGAAGGTGAGGGCCAGTATTGTTTCGCGGGCCATTGCCGGTGTCGATTGGACACTCATGGGCATGGGACCGATTCCCGGCCAGCGAGAAGGCGCTCGAGCGTGCCGGCATCTCGGCCGACGACCTGGATGCCATCGAGCTCAACGAGGCCTTCGCAGCCCAGTCGCTCTATGTGGTCAAGAAGACCGGCTGGTCGCAAGACAAGATCAACATGCACGGCGGCGCGATCGCCCTCGGCCATCCGCTGGGCGCCTCCGGCGCACGCATTCTCACAACCCTGATCAACGTTCTGGAGCAACACGATGGCAAGCGTGGCTTGGCCACGATGTGCATCGGAACGGGTCAGGGCATCGCCACCGTGATCGAAAGGGGTTAAGGATGTCGGAGATTCGCACCATTGGCGTCTGCGGAGCAGGAGTCATGGGAAGCCAGCTGGCCGCCTTTTTTGCCAGTGCCGGTTTCGATGTGCTGCTGTTCGATCTGAATCAGGAGCTGAGCGAGAAAGGTATCGCCGGAGCGCTCAAAGCCAAGCCGGCGGCCTTCTATCACAAGCGCTTCGCCAAGAAGATCAAGCCCTGCAACTACGAGGAGCACCTGCCGCTGGTGGCCGAGTGTGACTGGGTCATCGAAGCCATCGCCGAGCGGCTCGATTGGAAGCTCGATCTTTATGGCAAGCTCCAGGCTCATCTCAATCCCGAAGCCATCCTGAGCTCGAACACCTCCGGCCTGCCGCTGGCAAGTCTGGTGGAGACCATGGATGAGAGCTTGAAGAAGCGCTTCCTCATCACGCACTTCTTCAACCCGCCGCGCTACATGCGCCTCGTGGAGCTCGTGCCGGGAGTCGATACCGATCCCGAGATCTACGCCGGGATGAAGACCTTTCTGAGCGAGAAGCTGGGCAAGGGCGTGGTCGAGGCCAAGGACACGCCCAACTTCATCGCCAACCGCATCGGTATCTACGGCATGATGCTGGCGCTCAAGCTCACCGAGGAGATGCGATTGTCGGTGGAGCAGGTCGACGCCATCACCGGACCGGTGATGGGGCGTCCCAAGTCGGCCACCTATCGCACCGCCGACCTGGTCGGCCTCGACACGCTGGCCTTCGTCGCCAAGACAGCCTACGACCAATGTCCCGACGACGAATCGCGGGGCAGCTTCTCGATTCCTCCCTTGGTGGCAAAGATGCTGGACGAAGGTTGGCTCGGTCAGAAGAGCGGCCAGGGCTTTTACAAGAAAGAGGGCAAGGACATCTTCGCCCTCGACTTCAATACGTTCGAGTACAACCCGAAGACCAAGCCCCGCATGGACGGCATCGGGGTGGCCCGGCGGTTCACCGATCTGGGCAAGAAGCTCCACGCCCTGGTCTACAACCCCGACGCGGCCGGCGAGTTCGCCTGGGAGCTGACCATCGGTGTGCTGGCCTACGCCGCCAACCGGGTGGGTGAGATCGCCGACGACATCGTCGAGATCGACCGCGCCATGCGTTGGGGATTCGGTTGGGAGATGGGTCCGTTCGAGACCTGGGACGCCATCGGTGTCGAGAAATCCGCTCGGCCGGATGAAGCACGAAGGCAAGCCCATTCCCGCCTTCGTGAAGGACCTTCTCGCGAGTGGCGCCACTTCCTTCTACGAGCGCGACGAAGCTGGCGAACCACAGTTCTTCGATCTCGACTCCAAGGCCCTGCAACCCCAGGCCTTGGAGCCCGGGGTCATCGTGCTGGCCGACGAGAGAGCCCGTGGGCGAGAGCTGTTGCGCAACTGGAGCGCCTCCCTGATCGATCTCGGTGACGGTGTGGGTTGCGTGGAGTTCCACTCCGCCCTGCAGCCGGAGCTCAACCCCATCGACGGCGGCATCCTGGACATCCTGCAGCAGTCCCTGCAAGTAGCCCAGAGCGAAGGGATGAAGGGTCTCGTGCTCTCCCATCAGGGGACCCACTTCTGTGCCGGCGCCAATCTGGCCCTGATTCTCGAGCTGGCCAGGAGCAAGCAGTTCGACGTGCTCGACCAGGTCTCCAAGGCCTTCCAGGATCTCGGGCAGTTCATCAAGTACGCGCCTTTCCCTGTCGTGGCCGCACCCTTCAGCCTGACCCTGGGTGGTGGTTTCGAGATGATCGCTCCCTGCCGCCAGATCGTCGCTCTTGCAGAGCTCTACTGCGGCGCGGTCGAGGTGGGAGTTGGGCTCATTCCTGGAGCCGGAGGTAACTTGCGGGTTCTCGAACACTTTCTAGAGAAGATGCCGGCTGCCAAGCTGGGGCCCATGGCACCCGTTCAGAAGGCCTTCGAGACCATTGGTTTCGCCAGGATCTCGGGCTCGGCCGAGGAGGCCAAAGAGCTCGGCTATCTTCGCGAGGACAACCTCATCGTGCTGTCTCGTGATCACCAGATCGGACTGGCCAAAGAGGTGGTGCTGACGCTGGCGACCGACGACTACCTGCCACCGGAGCCCCCCGAGCTGAAGCTCCCCGGCACCGGCGGCAAGTTGGCCATCAAGAGCGCCATTACCGGCTACAAGCTGGCTGGCAAGATTTCGAAGCACGACGCGCATATCGCCAACGGGCTGGCCCACGTGCTGACGGGCGGCAGTCGCGGCGGCGGCAAAGAGCCGATCGACGAGCAGTACCTGCTGGATCTGGAGCGAGAGGTCTTCGTCAGCCTGGCGGGGGAGGAGATGTCACAGGCCCGCATGGCCCACATGCTGAAGACGGGCAAGCCGCTACGGAACTAGGGCGTGGGGGCTTAAGGGCCTAGGGGACGAGACGGCCGGCGATATCGCCGGCCGTTTGCTATTCCGGTGCGACGGTAGGGGCGGGGCTTGTCCCCGCCCGCATTGTTTCTGTAGGCCGTCTCACTCGACTGTGCTGTAGTCCCCGATCCAGCGAACGCGCTCCGATCGGCCACGGACTTTCTCGTAGAGGCGTCGATCACCCGTCCAGAGCTCCGTCTCCAGTGTTTCGGCGAGCGCAAGATAGGCCGCGTCGTAGCCGCTGATCTCGAAGCTCGTAGCGATCTCGAGGCAGTCCATCGGTTCAGGATCCGCCAGACGAACTCCTTGATTCTTTAGGAGTGCCAGCGCCCGACCGCTTTGCTGAAGATCGACTCGGCCCTTCAAATAGGCAACGACAAGTGCATTCGTCACTTCGTACATCCAAAGGGAAGGGGCCACCATCTGCACCTGGCCCCTAACCGCCTCATTCCTCAGCTCAATCGACGGAGCCACGCCGTCTTCATCGTCCAGGACCCATTTCAGAGAGACACTGGCGTCCACTACCAGATATCTGGACTCTCGGCTCGATTCGTTCACCCTCGCCTGCCTTCGTCGATCAATTCTCGAACGGGAATCCCCACGGGCCCGATCTCGGCCTGCAGTTGGTCGAGGGCCTCCGCAACCTCTCGCCGTCGATGTTTCGCGTCCGACGCCGTTTCAACGATGCGCTCTCTCTCCAACCGCTGCCGAATCGCTTGAACACAATACGCGCTCTGTGTGACTCCGCGATTGGCAGCAGCGATCTTGATCTCGCGTTTCATGTCGGGATCATCCAGGTAGATGTTGACTCGGACCTGCTTGAACGCGGGTGCCATAGAAGCACTATAGCACTTTAGTGCTGCTTAAGCTCTCCCTCCACAACATAGGACGTGTTCTACCGGCACCTTCTTGCTCGAGCGACTTCCCAACTCAGGCGTGCCAGCCGATTCGTGGAATCGCTCAAGCATCGCATTGTCGCCGTCGTTTTCGTTGTCAAATGGATCTTCTGCTCCACTCGAATTGCCGTAACGAGGCAATGAGGAGCTGGTCGCTCCACCTGCTTCATTTTCGAGGTGCCAGCCGATTCTGACGCGACCCGGCGAACTGTCGATCAGGGGGAGGTTAGCGGGAAGTGACGATTTCTGACGGCAGCTCACCGAACTGGCGGCGATAGTCGGCGGCAAACTGTCCCATATGCCAGAAGCCCCATCGGTTGGCGACGTCCGTGATCTGAACGCTCTCCTCCGAGCGCAACAGATCGCGGCGCACACCGTTCAGACGTACCGATTGCAGATACTGCTTGGGACTGACGTCGAGCTGCTCGCGAAACGAATAGCGAAGCGTTCGTTCACTGACACCAACTGCGTTGCAGATCTCCTGCACGGTCAGAGGCTCCTCCGACACCTCGGCAATCAAGGCCAGGGCTTGTCGGGTTGCCCTGCTTCGCACTGCAGACGACCGCCTACGCTGACTCTCCTCTCCCCTCGTGACAGTCTGTAGGAGTAGTTTCGGCAACTCGATCTCGATCTCGCGTTGATACTCGGGTTTCGATAGAGAGGAGGGGTCACCAGCCGCGGTGTGAAGAATCGCCTGTAGCTTTTCTCTCATCCTCGCCAAGAGCACCGGATCACAGACGAACACCTGGTGGGAACCGCTTAGCAGCCTCTGGACTCGAGGCAGGTCGAGAGAGCGGGCGACATCATCCAACAGGTCTTCCGAGAACGAGAAGGTGTTGGCTCGAAAGCCGGGCCGAGACATCGACTCGTACTCGCCGCCCGGACGGAAAGCCATCAAGTTGCTGCCGTCGGCACTCTGACCACACCAGTTGATCTCTTCGACGGCCCGCCCTGGAATTCCAAAGGTGAGGAAACCGGGTGGAGTTCCCCCTCGCTGGTGGAACTGGCGACTGAAGCTGACCCGGGTGAGAAGCCAAGACGAAGAGCCGCTTTGCTGCACGGTGGCCTCGAGCCGACCCCGGTCGAGTTGCTGCCAGTCGAGGTCCCAGCCCTCGACCGTTTCAGCGATCTCATCGAAGTCGTGAAATTTCGCCTTCAGGTGAAATGGCGGGGGCTGTTGCTCGATGAGATCTGCCATCCTCGGGCACTCGTGCCGATTCTTGATGTCGCTGGCTGCACATATTCTACGACAATACCGGCAATGTAAACCGCTGCTGACCGGCAGGTCGAACTCTCAGTTGCCACTCTCTTCGCGCTAGAGACGCCTCTATGCCAGAGAAACCAGCGCGGTAGTGTGGACTGAGGGTTGCCAACTTCCACTGAGGAGACCGAACATGAAGAGACGATTCACACTTCTGTCTGGCTTCGCCATTGGAGTGGCCCTTTTTTACCGTGGGACTTATCTCACTGGTCGCGGCAACTCCCGCGAAAGAAACCTCAGATCCCGTGAAGGCGCTTTCGGATCGGGATGTCTATTTTCCGGGTACCGAGGACTTGGCACCAGACGAGATGCGAATCATGGCCCTGTGGCACCGGCATGCCCAGCGCCCGACCCAAGCAGGCGGCCGCCTGCTTCCTGGTCGAACTGGGCAATGGTGATAAATTCCTCTTCGACATCGGTAGCTGGTTGCTCACGAGCGGATCGCGGCGCAATGAAGATCCCCTACGACTTTCTGGACAAGGTCTTCATCGGCCACCTGCATGTGGACCACTATGGGCGATCTGCCCACTTTCTGGCTCGGTGGTACGACTATGAACCGCCTTACCCCGCTGCGCATCTGGGGACCGAGCGGTGGCAAACCAGAGTACGGTACCACAGTACGCCATGGATCGGATGCAGGAGATGTATACCTGGGATATTGGCACTCGCTCGCGGCGTCATCGACTTTCGTGGCGGTAAACTGGAAGTCCATGAATTCCCCTTCGACGGTATCAACGAGGTCATTTACGACGAGAACGGCGTGGTCGATCCGCAGTATTCCAGCGATTCACGGCCTGGATGGCGCGGTGAGCTTCATCCTGGAGTGGAACGGACATGAAGTTTGTCTACGGCAGCGACACCTCCCAACAAGTGGTACAACGAATACGCTAAGGGTGCGGACATCGCTATCCATGAGTGCTTCCTGCCACCGACGCTTCTGGTCACCAAGCAGGGTTTCGCTCCGCTGGAAGCGTTGACCGTCGGCACGCAGGGGCACACCTCGCCAGAGCAGTTCGGCAAGGTGATGTCGCTGGTTAAGCCTCGTCTGGCTGTCGGCTACCACTTCTACAATGACTTCGACATTGAGCCCGAGGTCCGGAACAGGGTGCGCAAGACCTATGACGGGCCGCTCGCCCTGGCCGTGGATTACATGGTCTGGAATGTGACCAAGGACGATATCCGGGTCCGGATGTCGGTCATCGACGAGGAGATCTGGCCCAGCCCGCCGCTCAAGAACAAGAATACGCTCCGGACACGTCCAAGTGCGATTCCTTTCTCGGACTTCACCATCTCCGGCGCGCTGGGCTTTCCGGAGGTCGTGGGACCGATCTACGACGAGATCAACGAGATGTACGGCACCGACTACGAACCGGTATTCAAGGAGTAGCGAGCCTGTATACTCTTCTCAGAAGTTAGCCACTACGCTTGGGCCCGAGTCGAATCCCCTCGTCCCTGGTATAGACTCGCTCATCGGCTCGGACTTTCAGTTCCCATTGCGGCCTGCCGACGACTAAGAATCTCCATCGGAGATGGACCCCCGATCCCACCTTGGCTGTCACTGAAAACTGTCCGAAGGAGGGGGTCCACCTCGACTCATCATTTGCTGCCCAGGAGGCACACTATGAACAATAGACACATCTTCGTATTTGCCAATTTGAGTTTGCTGCTGATGCTGGTTGGCTGCTCGGACGGTTCGCTGCAGTCAAAAGCAGCGGCACCGGAAGTCGCGAGTACCCCGGGCACGCTGGATCGCACCGTGCTGCCCATTCAGCCCCCAAAGCACAAGCCAATTACTGAAATGGATGCTACGCAATGCGACCAAGCCGCCGATGTTCGAGATCAAGCCGCCCGAGGGAGCGCCCAACGTTGTCATCGTGCTGATCGACGATATCGGCTTTGGCGCGACCAGCCCGTTCGGTGGCGGCATTGAAACGCCCACCTTTGAGCGCTTGGCAAATGAAGGCCTACGCTTCAATCAGTTTCACACCACAGCTTTGTGTTCCCCGACACGAGCCTCCCTGCTGTCCGGCAGAAACCATCATGAAGTCAATGTGGGTTCGGTGATGGAAGTCGCCACGGGCTTTCACGGCAACCAGGGCGAGCGGCCGGACGATGCCAAGTACGTTGCCGAGACGCTGCGCCTGAATGGCTACAGTACGGCCGCATTTGGTAAATGGCATGAAACACCCACCTGGGAAGTTTCGGTCTCCGGGCCTTATTTCCGCTGGCCGACCAATTCAGGCTTTGACAAGTTTTATGGGTTTATCGGTGGTGAAACCAACCAATGGGATCCGGTTATTTTTGATGGCGTAACCAAAGTGGCCAAGAAGGATGACCCTGATTATCACTTCACCACCGATATGACCAATGAAGCGATCGACTGGGTCAAGTTCCAACAGGCCATGACACCGGAAAAACCGTTCATGATCTACTATGCGACCGGTGCTACTCATGCCCCGCACCATGCGCCGAAAGAATTTATCGAGAAGTATGACGGCAAGTTCGATGAGGGCTGGCTGGCGTATCGGCAGGAGACTTTTGAACGCCAGAAAGCAATGGGGATCATCCCCGCAGAACGCCAAACTTGCGCCCGATGCCCGAAGACATCAAAGAATGGGAAGTCTTTGAGCGATCAGGAACGTGAGCTCTTTGCGCTGCAGATGGAGGCCTTTGCAGGTTTCACGGAACATACCGACCATGAGGTCGGCAGACTGGTGGACGCCATTGATGAAATTGGTGTGCTCGATAACACCCTGTTCATCTACATCATGGGCGACAACGGCTCCAGTGGCGAAGGTGGTTTGACTGGCACCTACAATGAGTTGATCCATCTGAACGGCATATTTGATGCCGAAACCACAGAAAGCATGCTGGAGAGGGCCGACGACTGGGGTGGTCCGAATTCATTCCCGCATTTCTCGGCAGCCTGGGCGGTGGCTACGGATGCTCCGTTTACCTGGACCAAGCAGATGGCCGCTGATTTTGGCGGTACCCGCAACGGCATGGTGATGCACTGGCCCAAAGGTATCAAGGCCAAAGGGGAAATCCGCAGCCAGTTCCATCATGTCAATGATGTGGCGGCTACCGTGCTGGAAGCCACCGGTTTGCCGCAACCGAAAATCGGTGAACGGTGTACCGCAGATACCGTTGTCCGGCGTGAGCATGTTGTATGCGGCTAGAGGATGCCAACGCACCAAGGATCGCCATACCACGCAGTATTTCGAGATGTTTGGCAACCGCGCTATCTACCACGACGGCTGGTTGGCTCGGGTTGTCCACCGTGCACCGTGGCGCGACGAAACGTAGAAAACACTTTGCAGGATGATGTGTGGGATCTTTATAACACTGGCCGAAGACTTCAGTCTGACCAATGATCTGGCCAGCTCAGAATCCCGACAAGCTGAAAGAGATGCAGGAATCTGTTTGAGAAAGAAGCCATTGCCAACAACGTGTATCCGTTGGATGACCGCCTGTACGAGCGCTTTAATGCGGCTATCGCCGGACGGCCCGATCTGATGGGTGACCGAAAGAGCCTCACGCTCGCCGATGGCATGACCGGCATTTTGGAAAACACCTTTATCAACGAAAAGAACAGTTCCAAGACCATCGTCGCGAATGTTGCAGCTGAAAGGTAATGACAGAGGTGTCATCCTTACCCAGGGCGGCAAGTTTGGCGGTTGGGCGCTGTATATGGACGGTGGCAAGCCGGCCTATACCTACAACTGGTTTGGTCTGGAGCGCTATACGATCGCATCGCCCAAGGCCATCAACCAGCCGAACGCCGAGATCAAGTTGCAGTTTGATTACGATGGCGGCGGCACCGGCAAAGGTGGTCTGGCAACGCTGTATGTGGACGGTGAAAAAGTCGCCGAGGGCAGGGTCGAAAAAACTGCAGCCGGGGGTTTACTCGGCAGATGAAACTGCTGATGTTGGCAGGGACGAGGCAACCCAAGTAGCCGACAAGGTCTTCAAAGATGTCGAAGATTCGGAGTTCACCGGGTACGTAACGAACGTCACCATCAGTATTCCTGAGAGCGACAACTAGAGAATCGGATTGCAATCGACATGGGAGATTTTTCGATGTGGAACATGAATCTGTGGACCAAATTTACGATCGTTGCCGCTTTGGGTATCTGTCTCTGGCTGCCAGCCGGGGAGGCGCAGGCGGCAAACTCCTGGGAATGGTCAGTGACCCCCTACCTCTGGACCACCAGCATAGGCGCCACGGTGAAGGAAGACGGCGTGGTGATCTCCGACAATGATGTGGCTTTCACCGACCTCTTCTCCAATCTGGACTTTGCGTTCGCGTTCCATGCAGAGGGCCGGCGCGGCAGGGCGGGCCTTCTTTTCGACTTCTTCTACGTCGACCTCTCGACCAGCGAGACGGTACCGGAGCATCAAGACCCCGGGTCACCGCCACCAGGGACGGTGGTCGACCTCGATATCGAACAGTTGATCCTCGAAGGCGGGGGCTTCTATCGCCTCTCGGGTGAGGAGACCGGCCTGGATCTGCTTTTCGGACTCCGCTGGATCGGCATGGATGAGGTGATCCATTTGACTCCGCCGATCCCGATCGCTCCCGGGCAAAAGGCAGGAGAGTTCGCCAAATCTCACCGACGGATTTCTCGGACTGCGCTATATCGGCCAAATCGGCAACAAGTGGAACTACTCGATCCGCGGTGATGTCGCCACGGGCGGTACCGAGCTCACTCTGAACGGGCAAGCCTTCTTCAAGTACCAGATCGGTCAATCAGGCAGGTACGGACTTCTCCTCGGCTATCGGTACATGAGTATGGAGATCAAGGAGAGGGTAGAAGGGGTCGACATCGAGACAGATCTGACCTTCTCCGGCCCGGTCTTCGGCTTCATGTTCAAGTGGTAGTCAAGAGGGGGCGCTCCACTTCAGGCCCGGGAAGCGGCGGAAATCGGTGTCGGCGGTGATCCATTCACTGCCGGATTCGATGGCCAGGGCGGCCAGGTAGGCATCCGGAATCAGGTTGCCCCTGGCCTCGGCTTCCCGGCAGAGGCGGGTGAAAATCCTCCAGTGACGGCGGCCCGGCGCAAAAAGGACACAGTTCGGCTGACCCCGGAGGCTCTCAACGAAAGCAAGAGCATCCTCGAGTGGCGTCGGCGGGTCGAAGACCCGCGGATGGGTAACGACTCTCAGAAACCCACTCAGGACCAGGTCCGATAAGCCGAAGGCCCCCTCCGAGTAGACCCGCTCCTCCAGCCAACGGCGGATTTCGAGGTGGCGCGGCGTATCCTCCCGAAAGGCGTGTACCAGGACGTTGACGTCAAACAGGATCATCGTGCCGGTCCATGATGTCGCGGAGAGAGACTGCGTCATCGAGATTCACACCCGGTTGCAGCCCTCGGCCCCTGAACGTCGGTAGCTCCAACCGATCGACTGCAGGGGTTCGTTCCTCCCTGGAGAGGATCTCTCGCAGCGCCTGATCCAAGAGTGCGGTCAGGGTCATGCCCTTTTCCGCAGCATGGCGCTTCGCTTCGCGCAATAGATCATCGTCCAGTCGCACCGTCGTCCTCATGCTCTCCAGGATAGATATGTGACATAAATATGTCAACTCTCCCGCGAATCGCCATCACCTCTCGTTCACAGACGGAATATCTGCCTGGCATCTCGCAATCCCATATGGCGAGTTCACTCACAAGTCTGGAGCACTGACCACCAGGACACGAGAAGTCGTCGGAATTACCGTAACGACTCCCTCCTACAGCGCGACTAAGGGTTGCTGTCTCGACTTGCAGAGTCGACAATGTGAATCTATACTTGCATCATATTGATGCAACTATGATGCATCGGAGATAGAGGATCCAAATGAAGGCCATCACGTTACGACAGATTCCCAGTGAGCTTGCTGAGATTCTCGAGCGCGAGGCAGCTGCGACGGGCGCAAGCCTCAACAAGACAGTTCTTCGTCTGCTGAAGAAGGCGACGGGTATCTCCGATAACGGTCGTCCGCCGGGACGATTCCACGATCTCGACGATCTAGCGGGGAGTTGGACGCGGAAGCAGGCCCGAGAGTTCGACGGGTATCTCCAGGAACACCGCCCGATCGACGAAGACGTCTGGGAGTAGGCCACCTTGAAGATCCTCCTCGACACCTCCGCCTACTCCGCCTTCATGCGCGGACACGAGGGAGTTCTCGACCTCGTCCAGAGAGCCAAGCAAATCGCCGTCACTCCCATCGTTCTTGGCGAGCTTCTCAGCGGCTTTCGCCTGGGCAAACACACGCGCAAGAACAACGACCTGCTCGATCGCTTTCTCGATTCGCCCAGAGTCGAGTCGCTACCGATCGACGAGGGTACTGCGCGGCGCTACTCAGACATCGTCGATCATCTGCGTCGCGAAGGAACCCCGATTCCCACCAATGACCTTTGGATAGCGGCCTCGGCCATGCAGCATGGACTGATCGTCGTCAGTACCGACTCTCACTTCAGGAAGGTCCCCCAGATCTCTAAAGAGATCCTGCCGATCTCCTGACGACAGAGCCCTCAACCTCCGTTCCGTAGAGAGCTCCGCTCAATACCTTGATCGGTCGCTCCTACGGAGGGTCTGCGACGGCAGCTCCCCGAAGTGGCGCCGGTAGTCAGCGGCGAACTGGCCCATGTGCCAGAAGCCCCAATGGTTGGCGATGTCGCCGATCTTCACCTCCTCAGGCCGGTTCGCCTGAAGCTCGGCCCGAACCGCTCGCATCCGAATGGTCATCAGATAGGTCTTCGGCGGCACTCCGAACTCTTCGAGAAAGGCCCGGCGCAGCGTCCGCTCGCTGACGCCGGCGTGCCGACAGAGCTCCGCCACCGAGGCGACCTCTGCCGGCCGTCGAGCCAGGTAATCGAGAGCTCTGCGGAGGGCCCGGCCCTTCTGATGAGCCGGCGCCTTTTCCTCCAGGTCAAGATGCGCCGCGATGGACAAGAGAACCTGCCGCGGAAGATCGAGCCTGAGCCGCGCCTGCAACCCCGATCGCGACAGCCACCGGGGCTCGGTTCGGACCCGCATGCAGACCTCGCGGGCGCCGTGGCGCAGCTCCCGCATCGTAGGACGCGGCAGCTCCACGGTTTCGGCACCGCGCATCAATCCGTCGAGCGAAGGGATCTCCAGCGACTCCGCCACAACTTCGACCAGGTTGTTGTGTAGCGACAGGGTATAGATGTCGAAGCCGGGTGAAAGAAGCTCTCGAGCTTGGCTTGATTCGGGAAACACCATCAGGGTTCGACCGGCTAATCCGCGGACCTCGCCACAAGAGTCCAGGGATTCGTCTGCGGGTATGACGACTGTTCGCAAACCCGGCGGCGGATCGCCCTCCTGGTGGAGATGCCGATTGAAACGAGCACGGGCCAACTGCGCCTCGTCGCTGCCGAACTGCAGAACATCGGCGTCGAAGCGACCACAGTCGAGGAGTAAACTCGAGGTTCCAGGCTCTTAAGACTCGGAACTCTCTACGTGTGATGCTACGGATCACGAGGGCTGTTCGGGTGTGAGCTCCGCTCGCTCCTGCATGACCGATTTTTGATGCTCTGTCAAGTCTCGTGGAAAGACTGCGCAGCCTTCCTGGCAAGACTCCTCGGCGCGTCGTGGCCTGCCTACCGGCAGGGAAGAGGTGCCGAAGTCTAGCTGGCTTCCAGATCTAACTCAAAGGAGAGCTCTCATGCTGCAACCACCCAGACATCTCATCTTCCCCTTGGCGCTCTTTCTTCTCGCCCTACTTCCCAACTCCGTTGGGGCACAGTGGGCCGCAGCCGATTTTGCAGACGAGGCCACCATGCAGGAGGTCAGAGCCACCGGCGGCGTGCCGATGGGCCGGTGGAAGGAGGGCCTACTGTTCGAAGGGATCGATCCCCAGCCCTGGCTCAAGAGTGCCGCCAATTGGTTCCCCGGCACCGAAGAAGTCCAGCCCGACGAGATGCGCATCACCTTCATGGGGACCGCTCCCATGCTGCGTCCCGGTCAGATGAACACCTCCATCTACGTCGAGCTCGGCAACGGAGACACCTTCATCTTCGACATGGGCGAAGGCGCCGTCTCGAACTACCTGGCCTCAGGAATTTCCGTCAACAAGCTCAATGACATCTTCCTGAGCCATCTACATGTCGATCACTTCGGCTCCCTGCCTTGGGTGTACGCCTTCGGAGCCTGGGCCGGACGCTGGCATGAACCCCTCCGGATCACTGGACCTTCGGGCCGCACCGAAAAGGACGGCGTCAAATACATGGTCGAAGGCATGAAGCAGATGATGCATTGGCACCGGGAGGCGTTCAGTGTCTTTCCTGTCGGCTGGGAGATCGACGTCAACGAGTTCGACTTCGCGGATGCCGGAGGCACCGCCTATGAGAAGAACGGCGTCAAGGTGATCCACTGGCCGGCTTCGCACGCCAAAGACGGGGCATCCGGTTACCGGCTGGACTGGAACGACTTGAGCTTTTGCTTCACCGGCGACACCCGGCCCAACACGCTGGACATCGAGTACTGCAAGGGCGTGGACGTGATGATCTCTGAAACGCAGCCCGAGGTGGTCGCGATCAGCTCCGGCGTGCAGGGCGTGCCGCCTTTCGTGGGCCGGTACACCATCGACACACACCACTCGCCCTCTTACGCCGTGGGGTACATCTTCAACCAGGTCAAGCCTCGAATGGCGATGACCACCCACATGCCCTTCGACCCGTATATCAACGCGGAGACAATCGCCGAGGTGCGCGAGCACTGGAAGGGTCCCTTCCACTTCGGCGCCCCCGACATGGTGGTGGTCAACGTCACCGAGGAGAGCATTTGGGTGCGGGACGGTGTGGTTCCGGACTATCCGAACGTCAAGGCGCCCAACGCCGATGCCTCGATCGAGAAATACAGCGGCCTGATCGTACCGACGCCACCTTTCCAGCGCGAAGACCTCCAGTCTCAGTTCATTCGCGATGCGGAGATCGATCCCGACCTCTACTACCCCGAGGGGTACAAGCCGGTCCTGATGGAGCACTGGCCCACCGACAAGCCGATCTTCATCCCAGAAGAGTTGGTGCCCGAGAGTATGAAAAGCGCTCCCTCGGAAAAGTCGGACGACTGATCGTCGAACCAGACAGTCGACAGATTGCATCGGGGCCGTTCCGCATTGCGGGCGGCCCCTTTCTTTTCAGGGTTTCGGCTCGTCCGGGTCCTTGAAGATCAGCGGATCGAGACCGAGGCGCTGCATGCGCTCCTCCCACTTCTCCCGGGCCAACAGGCGCATGTCGTCGATCTTGTCGGCCTCGTCGACGATCTCGATGCCGATCAGGGTCTCGACGACATCTTCCAGACTGACGACGCCGGCCAGGCCACCATGCTCGCCAAAGACCGCAAGCAGATGGGCCCGCTTGCCGAGCAACTCGTCCGCTACTGTTTCCACCGAGCTGGTGTTTATGACAAATCCCAATTCGCGCTTGAGCTCTCGCAGCGGTTGATCACCGTGACCCTCGAGCTGCGCGATCAGCAGATCCGTCTTGAGCACGAAACCGGTAATCTCATCGCGCGTCTCACCAAAGACGGGGATCCGCGAGAAGGGAATCTCGGGGTGCTTCTCGAGCGCTTCGGAAACCGTCAGATCCTGCTGCATGGCGAAGACCACCGTCCTCGGCGTCATGATGTCTTCGACACGTAGCTCCGGAAAACGAAAGAGGTTCTTCAGAATGCGCGATTCCGAGTCGTCCAGGTGCCCACTCTGCGCTCCGATCTCGGCCATCGCCGCGAACTCCTCGCGACTGAAGACGTGGACCTCCTTGCCGCCGGTGATCAACCTGGTCAGCCGCTCGGAGACCCAGATGAATGGGTAGAGCGCCCAAATCAAGACCTGGATGAACCAGGCTGTGGGGCCTGCCAGCTGGCGCCAGAACACCGCTCCCAACGTCTTGGGCACAATCTCCGAGAGGAAGAGGATCAACAGCGTTAGCACCGCCATGGCGATCCCTACATAGCGATCCCCAAAGTAGGCCGCCGCCTCGGCACCGGCACCGCCGGCACCGACAGTATGGGCAATGGTGTTGAGGGTGAGTATGGCCGCGAGTGAGCGGTCGATGTCCGTCTTGACCTTCTTCAGGCGCGCCGCCGACTTCTTGCCCTGTTGCTCCAGGTGAACGATGTACGACGGCGAGACGCTCAGCAGCACCGCTTCAGCGACCGAGCACAGGAAGGAAAAGATCAGCGCCAGGCAGGCGTAGAGCACCATCTTGGCGAGATGCTCGGGCTGTCCTGTTTCACCACCCGTCGGGCTCGGCACACCGACAGCCCAGGCGGCGGTCACGACACCGAGCACTATCAACAGGCTGATGACCAAGGTGCGACGTTTCACGGCCAGGGACCCTCCTTCCACGATCGGATACCGGTCAAGTCTATCGACAAAATCCGAGTCGCCTTCACAGCGCATTGCGGTTAGGCTTTCACCCAGCAGGCAGGAGGACCCATGAGCGAGACCTACATCCTGGATCCCGGGCACAACGGCGAAGAATTGGAGACCGATTGGCCTCTCGAGCTCAGTGTCAACGACTTGCGTCGCATGGTGGAGGGTGCCATGGAGAGGGTCGTCGCCCATCTCGAGACGCTCCCCGAACAACCGATGTCCTACACATCCGGTGGCGAGAAACTGGCGCGGTCGCTGCGCGAGGAGACGTTGCCCGAAGGGGCCACACCCTTCACCGAGCTCTTGGCGACGGTTTTCGACCAGGGTCTGGACAAGACCTATAACACGCCCAGCCCCGGGTATCTGGCCTATATCCCGGGAGGAGGCCTCCTCCATGCCGCCGTCGCGGACCTGATCGCCAACGCCATCAATCGCTATGTCGGCGTCTGGGTCGCCGCCCCAGGCCTCGTGGAGCTGGAAGCCAACGTCCTGCGCTGGTTCTGCCAAATGGTGGGCTACCCCGAAGGTTCGCTGGGCGTGCTGACTTCCGGTGGATCACTGGCCAACTTCACCGCCATTGTGACTGCGAGGCGAAATCGACTCGAGGACGACTTCCTGCGGGGCACTCTCTACTGCTCCGATCAGGTTCATCACTCCGTTACCAAGGCCGCCATGCTGGCCGGCTTCCCCGTCGGCAACATCCGCGAAGTGCCCTCGGATGGCTCGCAGCGAATCCACATCGAAGCCTTGAAATCCCAGATCGATGCTGATCGCCAAGCCGGGATGGAGCCCTTCCTCGTGGTGGGTAGCGCCGGCACGGTGAACACGGGGGCCGTGGATGATTTCGAGGCTTTGGCGGATGTCGCTCGGGAGCGCGGGCTCTGGTTGCACGTCGATGGCGCCTACGGTGGATTCTTCGCACTGACCGAACGGGGCCAGCAGATCATGCGCGGCCTCGAGTCGGCCGACTCCATCACTCTCGACCCCCACAAGGGTCTGTTCCTGCCCTACGGTACAGGCTGTCTGCTGGTCCGAGATAAGGAAACTCTCCGGACAGCCCACCACCTCGAGGCCGACTACATGCCCGAGATGCAGCAGGCTCCCGATCTGGTGGACTTCTGCGAGCTCTCACCCGAGCTGTCGCGGGACTTCCGCGGTCTTCGGGTCTGGCTGCCTTTGAAAATGCACGGTTTCTCGGTCTTTCGCGAGGCCCTGGACGAGAAGCTGGATCTGGCAGCGTGGGCATGCGAAGAGCTGCGCTCGATCGAGCACATGGAGATCGTCGCCGAACCACAGCTGTCGATCCTCGCCTTCCGACTCGTGCCTCCGGATCTCGATGCAGCGGCCATCGACGAGCTCGATCAAGAGCTGCTGCGGCGCATCAACGACCGACAGCGGGTCTTCCTCACCGCCACCCACCTGGAGGGCCGCTTTGTCATCCGGATCTGTGTGCTGAGCTTTCGGACACATCTGGACCGGATGCGTCAGGCACTGGAGGACATCCGCGCAGCGGTCGACGAGGTTCTTGCCGGCTAACTAGCGACTGCGACCACTTGCCGCTTCACTCGACGCGGAGCTCGACTCCGCCGTCTTTCTTGACGCTGAACTTGAGGCCGTCGGCTTTCTCGAGCTCCTTGGCGGCCACTTTGTTGCCGAGCATGCACTCGGCGAGGAGCCAGGGCATGGAGACGTGCGTCGGGTCCTCGTCGTCGCCGAGGATCTCGAGATCCAGTTGGTCCTTGCGCCGATGAGCCTTGATGACCTCGCCGTCCTCTTTCTCGAGGGTATAGCGCGAGCCCCTACCCTTCTTGCTCAAGTACTCGAGCATTTCCCGTGTGTCGGATTCGATGTCTCCCTTGCACTCGAGGTCTTCGTCGACCATGCCCTCGAGCGCCCCGGAGACGAGGTCGGTCGTCAGAGAGATCGACGTCTTGCTGCCCTCGGAGTCCTCGATGTCGATGGTGATGGTGTCCTTCTTCTCCTTGGCCAGCGCCGGTGCGACCACCAGCCCGAAAATCGCCAGAACAGCGCAGCCCTTCACAAGAGAATGTCTCCACATACCCGTGTCCTCCCTCTTTTCGACACTACCGCTCCCGAAAGAGGAAAGTTTCGATCATTCTCTGCCAACGGTTGCGGGGATGGGACGGTGTGACTTTCTTCACAGTCAGGTCCGTTGGCAGCTAACATACTCCCCCCAGTATCAAGGCCACAGCCTCTCGGCACAACGCAACCCGGCAGCTCATCGCCGCGGCACTCGGGTCGGCACATGGAAGGGAGATGCCATGAAACTTCGAAATATCACTCTCGGATTGTCCGCTCTGTTGTTCATCGCGAGTCTCGTCGGCAGGGTCGTCGATTCGGTCGAGGCCGGCGGCGGCGACTGGACTCTCGTAGGCTGGAACGATCTGGGAATGCACTGCATGGATGCCGACTACGAGGTGTTCTCCATTCTGCCGCCTTTCAACACCATTCAGGCCCACCTCATCGACGAGAACGGAGACCTGGTCACCAATCCGGCCGGCGTCTCGGTTACCTATGAAGGCATCGCCGACCCACAAGGCTCGATCAACATCACTTCGGCCGGCAAGACCAACTTCTGGGATCACGCCCAAGATCTCTTCGGTGTCGCCCTGCCCGTCGACGAAGGCCTGACTGGCAACACCATGCCGGGTGCCGCCAACACGCCGCAGCCCATGCACTGGGAGGCAACGCACGACTGGTTCGTCGGCGACGGGATTCCGATCACCCCTCACGACGATGCCGCAAAGAAGAACTACTACCCAATGATGCGCCTCGTGGCGCGAGACAACGGCGGGGCACTTCTGGCCGAAACGGCGATCGTGCTGCCGGTCTCCGACGAGATGGATTGCTCGGCCTGCCACGCCTCGGGTTCCCCGGACGATGCCGAGCCCTTTGGTGGGTGGATCTGGGATGCCGATCCGGAGCGCGACTACCGGCTCAACATTCTGCTTCTCCACGACGACTACAACGGTGGGTCCGCGAAGTACACCGCCGCTCTCGCCACCATGGGATACAACGCCGGAGGCCTCTACCCTACGGTCGCCACTGACGGCATCTCGGTGCTTTGTGCCGGCTGCCATAGCTCGAACGCGCTGCCCGGCACGGGCCTCGCGGGTATCCCGCCGCTGACCACCGCCGTGCACGGCCTTCACGCCTACGTCAACGACCCGACCAACAGCATGTCGCTGGATTCGAGCGACAATCGGACCGCCTGCTACCGCTGTCATCCGGGGAGTGATACCCGGTGCCTCCGGGGTGCAATGGGCAAGGCAGTCGCCGCCGATGGCTCGCTAGCCATGCAGTGTCAGGGTTGCCACGGCAAGATGAGTGATGTCGGAGACGAGAACCGGGTCGGCTGGCTCGAGCAGCCCAACTGCCAGAGCTGTCACACAGGCACCGCCATCGACAACAACGGTCAGATCCGCTACGACTCGGTCTTTGAACCCAACGACGACGTTCGGCAGGCGGTGAATCAGACCTTTGCCACGGATCCCGACGTTCCGTCGGCCGGCTTCTCGCTCTATCGTTTCTCCTTCGGCCACGGGGAGCTGTCCTGCCTCGCCTGTCACGGCTCGACGCACGCCATCTTCCCGGCCTCGCATCCCAACGACAACATCCAGAACCAGGACCTCCAGGGTCATGAGGGCACACTGGCGGAGTGCACCGCTTGCCACCTCACGACTCCGAACACCGTCAGCGGGGGTCCACATGGCCTGCACCCAATCGGCCAGAGTTGGATCCAGGGTCACAAAGACGCCGCCGACCATGACGACACACCCTGCCAGGGCTGCCACGGCACCGACTACAAGGGGACCGTGCTCTCCTACTCCCAGGCCGACTGGGTCGCCGACACCGACGATTTCGGCGACAAGCACTTCTGGCGCGGATTTCGGATCGGTTGCTACGCTTGCCACGATGGTCCCGACAGCGAGGATGCGAGTCCCAATCATCCGGCCGTCGTTCAGAACGCCTCTACAGACGCCGACAATGGAATTCCAGTGGATATTGCCTTGGCGGCCAGCGACCAGGATGGCGACCTGCTGACCTTGCGCATCGTCTCGCAGCCAGCCAACGGCACGGTGGCCCTTGACGGTACGACAGCTACCTACTTTCCGTTCGACGGCTTCAGCGGCGTCGACACCTTCACCTTCGCCGCCTGGGATGGTTGGACCGATTCGAACCTGGGAACTGTGACCGTGACGGTCGTGGACGCCAGGATCTTCACGGACGGATTCGAGTCCGGCAATCTCACTGCTTGGTCGAGCAGCGTGCCCTGAGGATACCGGCTAGCGGAAGTCGTCGATCAGGACGATGTCGCGGACGCGGCGGCCCTGAGCGATGAGGAGGGTCGAGCCGTCTGGCGAGACGTCAAAGTCGAAGATCTCCCCCTCGCTGAAGTCGGTCAGTTGCTGCGGCTCACCCCCGTCGAGGGGCATCAGATAGATGTTGGTGACGCCATCCTTGGTCTCGGCATGGAAGAGGCTCTGCCCATCGGCACTCCATGGCGAATCGAGCTCGGAATGGAAGTCGTAGGTCCCCAAAAGCTCGCTGCCGTCAGGGGTGAGAATCCCGGTTTTCCAAAGGCGTTCCCCTCCGGCTCGGAAATGCAGAACCATTCGCGATCCATCCGGCGACCAAGAGGGTGAGTGGCAATCCCCTGTGAGTACGACCTCGCGTCTCTCCAGTCGCCAGTGATTGCCGAACCATCTGGAAGTCCCCCTCGTAGATGGTCTCGTAGAGCAGCCACTCGCCATCGGGAGAGATCAGCCGCTCGAGTGCCAAAAGCGCCATCCGGTGTCAGCTTTTCGAGTCCTGTACCGTCCAATCGGATCGACCAGATGCCGAATTGATCTCCCCCCCACGACTCGAACACGATGCTCTGGCCATCGGGCTGAATTGCGGGTTCTGCGTGCCGAGTCCCAGACACCGTGAGTCGCCTCGCCTCGCTACCGTCAGCGTTCATCAACCAGAGATGCCGTTCTGCACCCTCGTCGGCGGAATAGACGATCCTGTTGTCCATTGTCCAGGCCACGCCGTCGGCGCCATTGCTGGCGCCCGTCGTTGTATCGACCTTGCGTAACGAGTCTTCTCGATCCACAGCCTGAATCCAGACCTCCGCCCGGCGATCTCCTTGGATGGTCGCCAGTCGCTGCCCGTCGGCGGTCAGGCTCACGCCGATGTAGGAATTGACGTCGTTGGTAATCCGGTGCAGCTCGCCCGATGGATAGTCCATATCGAACAGTTGAAACCCACTGAAACCTCTCTCGAAGACTGTGAACACGACGCCCGATCCGTCCGGCAGCCATGCCACCTCGCCCAGACCATCCCACTTCCGATCCACGAGCGGCTTCAGGTCACCACCACCCTTAGGGATTCCGACGAGTTGTCCTTTGAACTCGCTCACATCGGCCATGACCATGACCAGCAGATCGTCATTCGGTGACCAGGCCGGAGTGCCGAGGAAAAACTTGGGTGGCTCCACCAACGCTAGCTGCTTCACATCGCTGCCGTCCACGTTGGACACCCAGACCTCGTTTCCGAACTGACCTCCTTCACCCTTGAAGTAGGCGACCTTGGAACCTTCAGGCGAGAAGCTGACCCCCGTAGCGATATCCCCGAACAGCTTGCGTGGCGTGCCACCCAGGGTCGGCACCTGATAGAGCTCACCAGGGGCATCGAACTCGGGCTGCACGACGTAGAAGACGTAATCGCCATCGTGTGAGAAACGGACATCGGCGAACCAGATGATTCCTGGGCTGACAATCTCGACATCGCTGCCCGTAGCGACCTGCTTGACTCTGAGCGTCCTGTTCCTGCCATCGTCGTCCACGTAGGCTACGTACTTGCCGTCCGGTGAAATGGCACTGATCAATGCGTTGCCAGTGCTTGTCAAAGGCCGGATCTGCATCGACTCGAAGCTCGCTGTGTCGGGGTCCGCCGCGGGTTTCTTTCGGCCGACGAGGCTCCACAGGCCTAAGCCCAGACCCACGGCGCCCACAACCAACGCACCAACCACGAGAAGCTTCTTCCAGCCACTGTCTGCGGCAGCGTGCAGACCTGCCTGGCCCACGGGCGTCACCTCTCCGGTCGCTACTTCTTCCTGGAGCTCTTCGAGCTCGTTGCGCAGGTCGACAGCCGACTGATAGCGCCGCTCCGGCTCCTTTTGGAGGCAGCGGCGAACGATGCGACCCAGCTGGCGGGGGAGTCGAGTGTTGAGTTCGGTCACCGAACCCGGCGTGTCCCGCAGGATGGAGGACAGGACCGAGAGGCTCGTGTCGCCCTTGAAGGGACGCTGGCCCGTGGCCATCTCGTAGAGGATGATGCCCAGGGAGAAGATGTCGCTGCGATGGTCGACGCCCTTGCCCTCGGCCTGCTCCGGCGACATGTAAGCCACGGTCCCCAGGACCTTGCCCTCCTGCGTCACCGACTGGGTCGGCGCTTCGGCGGGGCCCTCTTCGCCACTGGCGGTCTCGGCCAATTTGGCGAGGCCGAAATCCAGCACTCGAAGGCGGCCATCGTCGCCCATCATGATGTTGTCGGGCTTCAGATCCCGGTGGGTCACACCGTTCTGGTGCGCCGTGCTGACGGCGTCAGCCAGGGGAGTCGCGAAATCGAAGAATCGCGTCAGCGTCAGCCCACCCTCGGGAATCAGCTCCGAGAGGGACTTGCCGTGCACCATCTCCATGGTGAGAAAGTGGAAGCCTTTGTCCTCCTCGACGGAGTGAATGGTGACGATGTTGGGGTGGTTCAGGGAAGCGACAGCCTTGGCCTCCCGCTCGAAGCGGGCTCGCCGCTCGCTGTCTCCGGCCAGCTCGGCCGGCAGGATCTTGAGTGCCACCTGGCGATCGAGCTTGGTGTCCTCGGCCAGGTAGACCTCACCCATGCCACCCTTGCCCAACAGCTGGACGATTCGGTAGTGACCCAGGGTCTCACCAATCACGATGCCCCTCCTGTGGTTCTTGTCGACTACCAAGATAGCAGAGCACCCGGAGATCAGCGCAGCTCGATCGAAAGACGGCTCATGACCCGTCGCTGTCCTCGATCCTTGAACGTGTGATCGAAATCCAGCTCGAACAGCTCCATGGCGACGCCGGGCTGTCGACTCACTTGCAGTTGCAGCCTCTCTACATAGGTCTCGAGAATCATCCGCCCGAAACGGGAGTCGTCGATCTCCACCCGAGTGACGTGATCGAAGTACTCGAGGTGCCGGCTCTCGGCACCGCTGACCGTGGCGATGACTTGGGAGCCATCGAAGACCAGGCTGGTTCCTTCCTGCTCACCGGGTTCGACTGTGCGGGTCAACCGCTCACCAGCAACCACGAGCTCGATACGGGTGCTTGCCAGAGACGGTAGTAGATAGTAGAGGCCGTAGAGGTTCACCACGAGGCGATCGTCCTGGCGGCGAAAGATCGCCTCCATGAACAGGGGTTCCGCAGGGCCCGCCGGGTCGAGGATCTGGTAACTGCCCCCAACGAACCTCACCCATAGAGCGGCACCTTCCGCACGGATGTCCAGGCGTTCGATCTGGTGCTCTTCTGGGTCGAGCTGCGGATAAAGCAACGGTGCCGTCGAGCCCCAGAAGGCCCCTTCGAAACGCTTCCCGGCAAGAATTGGTGTGATGCCTACGAGATGCCTGTCGTCTTCCGGGCCGCCGTAGTCGATCTCCAGGACCACTTCTGTGCCGTCGTCCAGACGAGCGAGCACTCGCTGGGCTTCGACATCGTGCTCCAGAGTCCAAGCAGAGTCAGTGCCCTGGAAGGAATCGACCTCGACCGCCGGTGGTGCTGCCTGCGCACTGGCCAGCGCGCCGACCAACCACAGACCGACCAATACCGCCAGACACACCGTCGACCTGCCTTCGCTTGTCACTGACAGAGCCTAGCGGCATTCACGTCAAATGAGCTCGGGATCGCTCATGATCTCCACCAGGGCCGGCCCCTCGTGGGCCAAAGCTCGACCGAGGGCCTCGTCGAGCTCGGTGCCGTCCTCGACTCGAATACCCAGTGCGCCACAGAGCTCAGCGTAGCTGGCAAAGTTCGGATTGTGGAGATCCGTCTGCCACACGTCCCAGCTGCCGGCACGCTGTTCCTTCGAGATCTTGCCGAGCTCGCTGTTGTTGAGCAGTACATGGGTGATGTTCATGCCGTACTTGACCGCTGTGGTGAGCTCGCCCATGTACTGGCCGAAGCCGCCATCACCCGAGACCGAGACGACCGGGCGGCCCTGAAACCGGGGATCCTCTTCCTGGGTTGCCGCCCACGCACCCATGGCAGCGGGAAAGGCAAACCCGATCGAGCCCAGATACCCGGACATGAGAACAGCCTGATCCTGGCATTCGAAGTAACGCCCGAAGGAGTAGGTGTTGTTGCCCACGTCCACGGCGATGATGGCGTTCTCCGCTACTTGTCTCGTCAGGGCGGCAAAGATAGCCGCCGAGGAGATTCCCTCGCCTCGGCCCTCGCCCATGCGCTTCGATTTCTCCTGGCGCCAGATCGCCCAACGTTCGGCGATCGACTCGCGCTGACTCTCGGCATGAACGATGTCCGGCAGGGAACTGGCCAGGATCTCGGCGGTGACCCCGATCTCGCCCCAGACCGGTACCTCGACCTGGTGGAACTTGCCCAGCGCCATGGGGTCGAAGTCCACCTGGATGGTGGGCTTCTTTGGGGTAATGCCGGTGTGGTTGCTAAAGCTGGCACCGAAAACCAGGAGACAGTCCGCTTCGTTCATGAAGTAGCTGGCGATGGGGGTGCCACTGCGCCCCAGGACGCCGCAGCCCAGAGGGTGGTGGTCGGAGATCAGCCCCTTGGCCTTGAAAGTGGTGATGACCGGACAGGAGAGCTTCTCCGCCAGCGTGAGGACAGGCTCCATATGAGAACTGGCTCCGTGTCCGACGATGATCGTTGGCCGTTTCGAGCTACCCAGGAGCGCCAACGCGCTCTCAATGGACTCAGCCGGCGGCATGATCTCACGCTTCGGAATGCGACCTTCCGGCCCACCTGCCGCGACGCCTTCGGGTGCGTCGAGGGTCTGCACTTCGTCTGGGAAGATGAGGTGGGACACACCGCGATTCAGGATGGAGCTCTTCAGGCCCAAGTTGACGAGCTCGACATGCTTGCTGGTCTGCAGGACCAGCTGGCTCCATTGCGCCACTTTTCCGAATGCAGCCGAAAGGTCCACTTCTTGAAAAGCCCCCGGACCCAGAACCTGCGTGTCCACCTGGCCCGTTAGCGCCAGCACGGGAGATCGATCGACGTGGGCGTCCCACAGCCCTGTCAGCAGGTTCGTCGCGCCGGGTCCGGCGATCGACAGGCAGGCTGCTGGGCGACCCGTGAGCTTGCCGTAGGCCGATGCCGCGAACGATGCCGCACCTTCGTGGCGGATTCCGTAGTAGGCGAGGCGGCCCGTCTTCGTCTGCCGCCGCACGGCGTCCGCCAGCCCCAGATTCGAGTGCCCGACCATGCCCCACACATGACGGATTCCCCAGTTGACCATGGTCTCCACCATGACATCCGAGACGGTCGTCGCGTGCGTCTCGGCCTCGTCGAATCCGACGTAGATGCCGTCTTCGCGAACTTCGACGGGAAATGTCGCCACGCCGTCATCGAAGCCGGGAGCCTTGCCGGTCAGAGGATCGAAATCCCAACCATGCCAGGGGCACCGCAGGAGACCCTCCTCGATCGAACCTTCGCCCAGCGGCCCTCCCTGATGCGGGCAGGCGTTGTCCAGGGCGGCAAACTGGCCCTTGAAGTGGGTCATGCATACCGTCTGATGGCGGCAGGTCACCGCCTGAACCCGACCTTCTGCAAGCTCTTCGGTGTCCAGAGCCTTCTCCCAGACGCGACCCGTGTTTTCGGTAGGCTTCGTATCGTCCTCAGCCATGGGCGTAGCTTCCTTTCTCACTCACAAGACCTGTCCAACCCGTTCGGAGCAGTGCAATCATCGCAGGCTATACCCCGTCGTCTTCGGACAACTGCACGACGCCACCGAAATCGACACCGGTAAGAAGGGCGATTTCTCGTTTCCAGGTCGTCAGGTCGTCGATCCGAAACTGGTTCAGATGAGTATGACCGCAGGCGCGCGCCAGGAGCTCCATCAACTCCACGGAGGCGGAGAAGAATCTCCCCAGTCGTTGCGCCGCTTCCTCCACGGGCAATCGGGCCCGCAAATGCTCCTTCTGGGTCGCAATACCTACGGGGCAGTTGTTGGTGTGACAGGCGCGCATCCCCAGGCATCCGATGGCCTGAAGCGCTGCATTGGAGACCGCGACCCCGTCTGCCCCCAGGGCAAGAGCCTTGGCGAGATCAGCCGGGGTTCTCAGGCCTCCGGTGATGATCAGTGTGACCTCGCCACTCTTGCCGCGCTGGTCCAGATGCCGACGGGCCCGCGCCAGGGCGGGCAGTGTCGGCACCGAGATGTTGTCCCTGAAGATCAGGGGCGCCGCTCCGGTGCCTCCGCCCCGGCCATCGAGGATGACGTAGTCGACCCCGATCTGGAATGCCGCATCCAGATCCTCCTCGATGTGCTGCGCCGAGAGCTTGAAGCCGACGGGAATACCCCCGGTAGCCTCGCGAACCTGCATGGCGAAGTCGCGGAAGTCGTCGAGACTCTCCCAGCCTGGAAAGCGGGCCGGAGAGATGGCCGCCTCGCCTTCCTCGAGACCTCGCACCTTGGCGATCTTGCCCTGCACTTTGGAGCCCGGCAGATGCCCGCCTGTGCCGGTCTTCGCCCCCTGCCCACCCTTGAAATGGAAGGCCTGCACGGCAGAGAGCTTGTCCATCGAGAATCCGAAACGGGCCGAGGCCAGCTCGTAAAGGTACCGGCTATTGGCTTCCTGCTCTTCGGGCAACATGCCACCCTCTCCCGAGCAGATGCCGGTGCCAGCCAGCTCGGCCCCCTTCGCCAAGGCGACTTTGGCCTCGAAAGAGAGGGCGCCGAAGCTCATGTCCGACACGAAGATCGGAATCTCTAGCGTCAGGGGTTTTGCCGCCTTGGGGCCGATCACCAACTCGGTGCCAATGGGAACCTCGTCGAGCTGCGGCAGTCGAGCGAGCTGTGCGGTGACGAACTGGAGGTCATCCCAGCTCGGCAGCTCCGTCAAGGGAACTCCCATCGCTGCCATCGGTCCATGGTGGCCCAGCTGCTCTAACCCGTCATCGGCTAGCTGCCGGATAAGGCGGACATGGGGCTCTACCGGTGTTCCGTGGGGGTCCTGGTAGGCACCCTGGTAGCTGTTGCGGTCGAAGTTCTGTGGGTTACGCTGCTCCCAGGCTGCGATCTCGTCAGCGTCTACCCAGACCCCGCCTTCTTCGACCCAAGCTGCGAACTTCTGCAGACACTCCTTGGGGTTGTAGGAGCTGATGCCGGAGTGAGTCTGATAATCCCAGAAGTGGACCCCACAGACCAGGTCCTCTCCCCGAACGAAGCCATCGGCCATCAGCGCCCCCCGATGCAGGCAACGCCCATAGAGCACCGAGACCTCGGCATCGAGGCGCGTGACGACGAGATCGACCCCGGCAACCAGCGCATGGGTCGGCTTGCGATCCTCGAGCTCGTTCCAATTTGCGACTCGGACCTTCTTCATCGGTGCTGCCTCCTGTCGGCCGAATGTTGCCCCATTGAATCAGACTTAACCCTCGAAGACCAAGTTGCCAGAGTAAACTGTCGCCGTCGATAGCAGAAGCTCTTGGGAGAGGTCGGAGCCTCTTCCGAGGGCCCAGCGAGAGGTTCGGTGTGAGCTTTATGAAGTGGCTACGGGCGTCGCTCAAGATCGGGTTGGTCAGCCTCTGGACCTTCGGCGTCGAAGTGACCCTTCACCTTGGTTTCCTGTTCACTTTTGCGTCTCCCCACCTGGCAGCACGGTGGAAGAGCTTCATCCTCAAGACCTGGTCCCGAGGCCTGTTGATCATTTTGGGAGTACGGCTCAATGTTGTAGGCGCCCCCCCCAAAGCCCCTTTCCTGCTGGTCTCGAATCACCTCGGCTATGTGGATATAGCTGTCCTCGGCAGTCTCGTGGGAGGCGTCTTCGTGGCCAAGGCCGAGATCTCCGATTGGCCGGCCATCGGCTTTCTCTGTCGATCGGTGGAGACCATCTTCATCGATCGCGAGATACGGCGGCAGATCCCCGGCGTGATGCGAGAGATCGAGCGACAGCTCGGCCACGGGCGGGGCGTCATTCTCTTCGCCGAAGGGACCAGCTCTTCCGGTGCTTCTGTGATGCCCTTCCGACCCGCTCTCCTCGAGCCCGCAGCGCGATCCAACCTGCCCGTCTCATACGCGTCTCTGAGCTACCGGACTCCAGAGCGAGAGCAACCCGCTCACCTGTCCGTGTGCTGGTGGGGCGGGGCCTCGTTCGTCCCCCATGCTTTCGAGTTCTTCAAGCTGCGCCGCATCGACGCCACGGTCGCCTTCGGTGATCGACAGTTCCAGGGTGGTGATCGGAAGACCCTGGCCAAGGACCTTCACTCGGCGGTCCAGAACAGCTTCCAGCCGGTCGTCGACGAGAAGGATCTCTGACGTCGGACAAGGTGCCCTCGGTGGAAAGTGAGAACCCCCATTCGGGATCGAAGCCGCCAGGCAGTATGATCGAGCCACTCGGACCCCTGACACGACCCGATCGAAGCCAGGAGCTCGTCATGCGCACTACCCGACGATCGATAGCCCTTCGCATCTTGCCCGGCTTTGCCCTGGTCGGCCTTCTGCTGAGTCTCGCCGTGCCGGTCTTCGCCCAGCGACCTACCACCGTCAAGCTGGCGACCCTGGTTCCCGAGCGCTCGGTCTGGGGTGTGTTGCTCCGGGACCTGACCGAACAATGGAAGACAGTCACCGACGGTCGCGTCGTCGCCAGGATCTACCCGGGTGGTGTCGCGGGTGACGATCCCGACATCGTGCGCAAGATGCGCATCGGCCAGCTGCAGGCGGCCACCATCACGGTGACAGGGCTGGCCGAGATCGACGAGGCCTTCAATGTCTTCTCGATCCCGCTGTTCTATGAGTCCTATGATGAGTACTTCTACGTTCTCGACAGCCTCGAACCGGTCCTGCGGGAACGGCTCGAGGCGAAGGGCTTCATCCTCCTGCACTGGGGTCATGGTGGATGGGTCCAGCTCTTTGCCACCGAGCCCGTCAACACGGTCGCGGATCTGAAGCGGTTGAAGCTTTTCGTCTGGGCGGGAAGCGATCGGCTCGTGTCGTGGTGGAAGGACAACGGGTACCGACCCGTGCCGCTAGCCCTGACCGATGCTCTGCCGGCCATGCAGACCGGCATGATCGAGGCAGTACCCTCGACGCCGCTGGCGGCGCTGTCGCTGCAGTGGTATCGCCAGACTCCCTACATGTTGGACCTGGGTATCGCCCCCCTGGTCGGCGCCACGGTCATCACTGAACGTGGCTGGAGCAAGATCTCACCCGCGGACCAACAGAAGATTCTGGCGGTATCGCAGCAGGCAGCGAAGAGCTTCGAGGTGGAGATCCCCGCCCAGGACGCCGCCGCCATCGCCGAGATGCAGAAGCGTGGCCTGACGGTCAATGTCTTCAGTGATCCAGCGATCAAGCAGGGTTGGACCGAAGAGGCCGAGTCCTTCGCGGCCCACTTCTCCGAGGCGTTCATGCCCCAGGAGATCTACGTGATGGCCCGCAAGGCCCGCGACGACTTCCGAGCCCGCAATATCGCCCCTCAGCCAAAGCCCGACGACTAGGGGGATGCCCGCGAGAGTGTCCTGGGGCTTTGGACCCGGGTCCTGGGCTGTGGTACCTATCGTGCGGGGGTCCGACGTGGGGCCCCCAGGGGGCTATCCTCCCTTCCGCTGCAAGAACCCCCATGGAGGTCCCCACGCCGGACCCTCTTCATCACTGGAGAGTCCCTGTTGAGCTGTTCCCCCTAAGCCCCTGGGCCCTTACGCCCCTATTGCCCTCACCGGTGCCAGAGGTTCGTTCGGGTGGTTCGACAGGGGGTGCCGAGTCGAGCGCAGCGCAAGGACCATCGAAGGGCAAAGAGATCCGGCGCGATGACGAGACAAGGTGGCGGCCTGCCCGTTGCAGTCTGAGTAGCCGACGCCGTCCGCCTGCGGACCACCCGGACGGACCTTTCGTCACGCGAGGGTGAGAAACTCGGGCGGGGTGTAACTTTCCCGGGGCCTCCTACGTCTGGTCAAGAGGAGTGCGAATTCACGGTGACGGGTTTCGAGGCGGCGGTGGCGAGACACCAGAGGAGGGTCTTCTCCTTCGCCCACTACTTTCTGGGCAACCCGTCTGAAGCGGAGGATGTCGTGCAGGAAGTTCTTCTTCGACTCTGGCAGAACTGGCACAAGCTCGACGCTGAGCGGCTGGAGCCTTGGCTCACCAGAGTGACGCGGAATGCGTGCTACGACCTCCTGCGCAAGAGACGCTCCACGTCCCGCTACATGGTTCCGGATCCCGAAGGCCATGCCACCAACCAGGCGACGAGTGATCGCCCCGATCCGGGAGCGAAGGCGGAAGCCAGTGATTTCCGAAAGCACCTTCTGGCCGCACTTCGCAAACTCGACGAACCGATGCGCAGTGTCCTCATTCTGCGCGAGATCCAGGGGCTCAAGTATCAAGAGATCGCCGACATTCTCGAGATGCCCCTCAACACAGTGAGGGTCTATCTCCACCGGGGACGGCAACGGCTCCGCAAGCAGCTAGGAAGGGTGTACGACCATGTCCCGACCGGATGACAAGACTCAATGCCAGAACCTCCAGCTTCGCATCGAGGCGTTCGTCGATAAAGAGCTCGAGCGGACCGAGGCGACGGCTCTTCAAGAGCATCTCGAAATCTGCCCCGCTTGCGCCAGACAGGTTCGCCTGGCCACCGAGATCAGGCAGGAGCTGCGCGGGTTGCCGGAGTTGGACACACCGCAGCACGTTCTCGACTCCGTCCTGGTAACCATGCGACGCAACGAGTCCCGTCGTCGGTCATGGCTCGACCTCTTTCGAGCACCAGGTCCCACTTGGATCGCGGTCGGCGCCACCGCGGCTGCGGCCCTGTTCGCGGTCATGGTCCTCATGCCGAGTCAGGAGCCCGCTCCTCCAGAGCACTCAGCCGAAGTGGAGATCGCTACCGAAGAGGCCCGGCTAGCAATCGCCTACCTGGACAAGCTCACCCATCGAGCTGCCAGGGATCTTCGCGAGGACGTGGTCCAGAAACGCGTGGTCGAGCCCGCGGCCCGTGGTCTCAGCCGCTCCTTGAACGCCCCCGAAACCGCGGCTCCGAAGAGCGGCCCCGTCTCCGACTATCGGTCTCTCAACGACAGGACAAGGAGTTCGTGATGCATCGGCTCAGACGTTCCATCCTCCTGCTTTCGATGGCCTTGCTGGCCTCGACGCTCCACGCTCAGCCCATCGAAGAGCATCCCGGCTACTTTCCGATCGACGAGCTGCAGTTCCTGTCCCCGGACGACCTGAGCGTGGAGATCAACCTGCGCGGCGCCATGCTGCGACTGATCGGCAAGGTGGCGGCGGACGACGACCCCGAGTTCGCCCAGGTGATGAAGAATCTCGAAGCCATCCGCGTTCAGATTGCACCGACGGACCGCCTGCAGGCCGATGCCATTCGGAAGGGGCTCGACACCGGGGTCACGATGCTCGAGAACATGGGTTGGTACAGGATGATCCTGACCCGGGACGAGGGCGAGGAGGTCCACATCTACGGCCGTGAAGACGAAGGGGACCTGCAGGGTCTGACGGTGCTGGCGATCGAGGACGGGGAAGTCATCGTCCTCAACCTGGTGGGACGCATCGACCCGGACCAACTGGGGAGTCTCATGTCGGGCCTGGATCTTCCCGAGGTCACTGTCGAATGAGCGTTGCGGCGACTCCACTTCTGACGGTTCGCAGCCGCGAACGACTCCAACTTCTCGTCCTCTCCGTGGCCACGATGGTTGCGCTGCTGATGGTCGGCTGCAAGCAGAGCCCGACCGCAGAGCAGGTACGCCTGGAGCTCGAGCAACAACTTCCCGGCGCCCAGTTCGAGCGCGAGAGCCACATCCACCTGGGTCGAATCTCGATGGGCGCCGTCAAACAGGTTCTCCGCTTCACGAGTCCCAAGGGCAGCACCGAGCGCCAGCTCATCGCGAGTCTCAAGCGCGTCGACGTCGCAACGTATCGGGTGGTCTCGCCTCCCGACAACCCGGCACCCAGAAGCCTCTCTGTTCTGCAGCACCGGCTGGAGCAGGTCGGTTGGACTGTGGTCGTCAAGGAGAGGGACCTCGATGAGCGGACCTGGGTGATCTCCCGCGAAGACGATAGCGGCTCGATCCGCAGCCTGTGCGTCGTCTCACTCGATGCCTACGAGCTGGAAGTCGTCTCCGTCGATGGTCGCCTCGACGAGTTTCTCGCCGCGGCCATCGCCGATGACCCCGGTAGCTTCGTGCAAGGCCTGGGTCCCTAGATCGAGTTTCCTGAAATCGGCTCCGGTGCGCCATCCTTCTATCTGGCGCGGGATGCGAGGGCCGTTGCCTGCTATTCTCAGCCACGAGCCGGGAGCGCTGACGAAGTCAACGTGCTCGACCCGGACATCCCCTCACGTCGATCGGCCGCGAACTCCATGACCAAGACGATTGCCTCCCCCGCCCTGGCTCAGCTCCTGCGAGCGGAGCGGGACGCGATCCTCGACCGAGCGGTGGAGGATCTGCGAAGCCAGGCCGGCAGCCACTACCAGGAAAGATCGGCGGGGGAGCTGCGTTCATGGGTCTCGGCCAGCCTCGCAGACGTGGTTCTGAGCCTGGAGCAGGGCTCCGCAGAGCCCCTCCTGACTCGTGCCGAGACTCTCAGCCGGGAGCGCGGTGCGATGGGCTTCGCGATCTACGAAGTCGTGGAAGCGATTCTGTCTCTCAAAGAAGCGACGCTACCGTCTATTCTCGACAACTTCCGAGACGACCCTGAGGCTGCAAGCGTGGCCATCCTGCAGCTCGACCGGATCCTCCGTTTGGCCGCAGGTCGCTTCGCCGACCTCTTCGCCAAGGGTATGCGCCATTCCGTGCGCCACGAGAAGGATCGGTTGGCCCTCATGCTGGATGCGGCCGAAGCCAGTGGAGGCTCTCTCGCTCTCGAAGTCATCCTGCCCTCGATCGCACGAGGAATCGCGCGAGCGCTGCGTCTGTCGCATTGCGTGATCTTCCTCTTCAACCAGCGGGAAGGGGTCTTCGAGCCCCGCTCTTCGATCGACAGCCCTGGGCAGCCCCAACTGGCTCGCGTCCTCGGCAGACCACTCAAAGAAGAGGTCGACCCTCTGGTCTCGAAAGCGCTGGCCTCCGGAACCCTGGCCGCCTTTTGCGGCGACGAGGCCCCAAACGCCTTTGCGGAGCGGCCCGACATCGCAGGAATCAGGACCGTGGTCTCGATCCCCATTACCCTTGCCGGTGAAGTGCTGGCGCTCGCCGTGGGAGTCTCTTTCGACCGCGAGTGCGCATTCGACCCCGACGAGCTTCGACTGGTCTCCGGAATCTCGCAGGCGGTCGCGCCTGCCATCGGCAACGCCCTGAAGTACGAAGACGCCCAGCACCGACTGCGGGAAGCCGATCGGCTTCAGGGCTCGACAGCGGCCCTTCTCGAGATGCAGAGCGTCGACGACGTCCTGGCGATTACCGCTCGGGAGGCCCAACGCATCGTCGGCGCCGAGGGTGCCGTCGCATTTCTCAACGACGGCTCGGATAACCCACGCCGAGCCTTCTCGGGCAAGGCAGGGACGATCTCTGCCGAGAGGCTGGTGCAGGCCATCACCGAGCCCAACACGTCGGAACTCTCGATACCGCTGGTGGTCAAAGGAGAGAGCGTCGGCACGCTGTTGCTGACTAGCCGGGCGGAAGATTGTGAAGAAGGCGACCTGCGCGTCCTCAGGAACTTTACAGAGAGCGCCAGTGCTGCCATTGTGCATGCTCGGTTCCATGAGCAGCACGAGCGCATCGCGGTTCTGGAGGATCGCCAGCGGTTAGCGCACGAGCTTCACGATTCCGTGACCCAGTCACTCTACGGAGTCACGATGTACAGCGAAGCGGCAGCGCGACTCCTCGACGCCGATCAGGCCGACAAGGCGAAGAGCCTGATGCACGACCTGCAGAAAGCCGCGCTCGAAGCACTGCGAGAGATGCGTCTTCTGGTCTTCGAGTTGCGGCCGCCCGCGCTGCAGAAAAAGGGCCTGGCCGGGGCGCTGCAAGCCCGGCTGGCAGCCGTCGAGGGCCGCGCCGGTGTCAAGGCCGAGTTCCTGACCGCGGGTCCGGTCTCGCTGCCCGGCACGATCGAAAAAGCGCTGTATGGCATCGCCAAGGAGTCGCTCAACAACATTCTCAAACATTCGGAGGCCACCCGTATCTCGGTGGAACTGCGTCAGTCGGAGAGCTCGGCCTTTCTGGAGATCTCCGACAACGGTCTCGGATTCGACACCGCCGTCGCCAGACAGCGCGGTGGGCTGGGTTTGCTGGGACTCGAGGAACGAGCCGCAGCGATTGGCGGGTTGCTGTTCATCGACAGCCACCCTGGAAGCGGCACCCTGATTCGCGTCGAGGTGCCTTTGAAGAACCTACCGCCCGAGTCGGGTGGTTCCCCTGGAGCAGCCTCATGAGCAACCAACCGATTACCGTAGTGGTCGTGGACGATCACGAAATCGTTCGGCGCGGCATCATCACCCTGCTGGAGACAGAGCCCGACATCAAGGTCCTGGGTCAAGCAGAGAACGGGCGCGAAGGCCTGGCCCTGGCGGAAAGCCTCAAACCCGACGTCATCCTCATGGATCTGGTCATGCCCGAGATGGATGGAGTCGAGGCCATTCGGGAGATCCGCGAACGGGGCCTGTCTTCTCACGTTCTCGTTCTTACCAGCTTCGGTAGCGATGACAAGCTCTTCCCAGCGGTTCGCGCCGGTGCCCTCGGCTATCTACTGAAAGACACCAGCCCGGCCGACCTGGTGCAGGCCATTCACAAGGCTGCCGAGGGTCAGTCGGCACTGACTCCTGCTGTCGCCAGGCGGCTGCTCCAGGAGTTTTCTGCCGACCTCGACCCAACACCACCAGCCGAGCCGTTGAGCGACCGCGAGCTCCAGGTCCTCAAGTTGGTGGCGCGCGGCCTCACCAATGAGCAGATTGGAGGCAAGCTGTTCATCAGCGAGGCTACGGTCCGCACTCACGTCAGCCACATCCTCGCCAAGCTCAGTCTCGGCAACCGGACTCAGGCTGCCCTTTACGCCCTTCGTGTCGGTCTCGTGACTCTGGAGGAAATCGGCCGCGCCGAGTCCTGACGCACCGCCATTCGGGGCTGCTACGGACTACAACATTTAGCTGAGTCCGCTCCGCCCTTTCAACCGTTGCAGACAGCAGCGGCTGGCCAGATACTGAGAGGCGATGGCTAGCAATGCCGGCCCGCTCGAGGGCGCCTCTGCCCACAACTCCCCACATGGCACCCCAGGCGGGCGCGATGAGCAGGCGGGCGCCTACCGTCCCTCCCCTCAGTGTCCGAGTGCCTGCACGGGTTGCGATCCCCCAACCGGTGACACGAAAGCTGCTCTCGACTCGAAGCGGCCCCTGCAAGGTGTCGGTCTCGTGGCTGCATCCATCGGCTACTTCCTGCTTCCTCTGGCGGCCGCTCTCTTCGGTGCAATTCTGGCTGGTGAGGGCCCGTTTCGACAGTTGGTCGGAGCTGGCAGCGGTCTGCTCGTGGCGACACTCGTCGCTGCCTTGGTCTCGGGAATCGTGCAACGACGCCAGTCGGAGACTCCATGAGCGTCGCCCAACCCAAACCGGTCAAGCCGGGGCGAAGAAGCTTCTCCGGTGGCATTCACCCAGCCGCCGCGAAGCAACTGGCCCGCGACCAGCCGATCGAGGTCGTCCCGACGCCCAAACAGGTCCGCATCCCTCTGTTGCAACATGTCGGGGCTCTCTGCGAAGCGGTCGTCAAATCCAGGGACGAAGTGGTCGCCGGTGACCTGATCGGCAAGTCCGAGGCTCCGGTCTCCGCCTTTGTCCATGCCAGCATTTCCGGCAAGGTGGCCAAGGAATCCGCCGCCACGTTGCCCAACGGCCGTCGCGTGCCAACGGTCCCGATCAAGGCCGGCGATGAGCAACTCGAGGGACAGGCCCTCTTCGACGACACCTATGGCGGAGAGTGGCCGACCCTCAGGCTCGACCTGCCGAGGCCCGATCTCATTCTCCAGGCCGTCAGAGACGCCGGGCTTGTAGGGATGGGGGGCGCCGCCTTTCCAACCCACATCAAGCTGGCTGCCAACCCCGACAGGCCCATCGAAACGCTGGTCGTCAACGGTTGTGAGTGCGAGCCGTACCTGACAGCGGACTATCGCTTGATGCTGGAGGCCCCTCGGCCGGTCATCACCGGTGCCTTGTTGGCTGCCTCTGCGGTCGGCGCACGGCGGATCATCATCGGCATCGAGGACGACAAAAGGCAAGCCGCCGAAGCTCTCTCGAAGGCTGCAGAGAGCACCGGCATCGAGATCCGACTCGTCAGAACGAAGTACCCGCAAGGCTCTGAACGGCAACTCGTTCCCGTCCTCGTCGGCAGCAACGTCCCGGCCGCCGGTCTGCCCTTGGACGTCGGAGTGGTTGTCGTCAACGTGGCGACGGCAGCTGCCATTGCACGAGCTGTCCTGCGGGGCAAACCCATGACGCATCGCGTCGTCACGGTTACGGGGCGAGGCGTGGTGCAGCCAAAGAACCTCCTTGCACCAATCGGCATCTCCTATGGCGAGTTGATCGAGCTCGCTGGTGGGATCACCTCGCAGGCGGCGCGGGTTCTCGCGGGTGGCCCGATGATGGGGTTCACCCTGGGTGACCTCGACACCCCCGTCACCAAGGGCACCAGCGGCATCACGGTTTTGACGCGGGACGACCTTCAGACATTCGAGGAAACCGCCTGTGTGCGCTGCGGTCTCTGCGTCGATGCCTGCCCCTTGAATCTCGTGCCAACGAGAATCGCTTTGGCAGCCCGAAAAGGCGCCTGGACTCTGGCCGAGCGCTACCACATCAACACCTGCATGGAATGCGGCTGCTGCGCGTACCAGTGCCCGGCTCAAATCCCCTTGGTGCAGCTCATCCGAATGGGCAAGGCCCACCTGGTTGCAGCTCGAGTGTAGAGAGCGGAATGAAGCCATGGTAGAAGCCACCAACAAAGCTGCCTCTCCGCCGCAGGACGCACCCGTGGAGCCAGGCCTGCAAGTGGCTCCAGGGCCTCACCTGTCGAGCACCGGGTTGAGCACGCGGCGCCTGATGGTCGACGTCCTGATCGCGCTCATTCCCGTCTTCGCCATGGCGCTCTACCTGTTTCGCTGGTACGCCGTCTTCCAGGTCGGCATCTGCGTGGTGAGCTGCCTAGCCGTGGAAGCGATCACCAGCCTCTGGAGAGGCTCGAGGCCCTCTCTCCAGGATGCCTCGGCCATCGTTACCGGAGTAATTCTCGGCCTCTCCCTTCCTTGGAGCGCCCCCTGGTATGTCGGTGCTGTCGCTTCGGTGGTCGCCATCGGTTTTGGCAAGGCGGCCTTCGGAGGCCTGGGTCAGAACATCTTCAACCCGGCGATGGTGGGGCGAGCCTTCGTGATGATCAGCTTCGCCGCGTCCCTGGGCGCCACCGCCTACGTGCGGTCTGGGACAGGGCTCGAGATCCTCACCCAGGCCACACCGTTGACGGCAGCCAAGGAGCTCTCGGGTTCGCTACCTGGTCTCTGGGCTCTCTTCGTCGGCAACGCCAACGGCTCGCTGGGTGAGACCAGTGTTCTGGCCTGTCTCGTGGGAGGGCTTTATCTCTGCCTCCGACGCTCGGCGGTGTGGCTGATTCCGATCAGCATGCTCGCCTCGGCTGCTGTCGTGGCAGGCCTGGCCAATCTCCTGATGCCCGCGACCCCGCTGACTGTGCTGCAGCATCTGACGAGCGGTGCCCTCGTCTTCTCGGCCTTCTTCATCGCCACCGACCCGGTGACCAGCCCGCTGACAGGCCGCGGCCAGGTGATCTTCGGGGCCGGACTCGGTGCTCTGGTCGTTGTCATCCGACTGTTTTCGAACTACCCGGAGGGAGTGGTCTTCGCTGTCTTGCTGATGAACGCGGTCGTTCCCCTGATCAACCGCGTGACGATTCCCGAGCCTCTCGGTGGACTACCCGTCGACGCCTGATCGGAGAGGCCCTGGAACGGAGCACAAGAATCGTGAGTCGGTTGCGCAACAGCTATCTGGGACAGGCCTGGCTCATCCTGTTGTTGGCCGGTGTCTTCGGCGCACTGCTGGCCGCCATCCATCTCGAGTTGTCTCCCCGCATCGAAGAGAACATCCGCGCCGAGATCATGCGCGAGATCCCCGGCCTTCTCCTCGGTGGAGAAGCCGTGACAGGCGCCTCCATCACCATTGACGGTGATCAGGTGAGCATCGAGTCGGCCTCGAGCGAATCGACATCCCTGACCGTTGTCGAGCAGCCATCCGAGGCTGCCGCGCTGTATCGGGTCTCAGAAGGGGACCCGGAGGGGCGATTGCTGGGCTGGGTGGCACGGGGCCAGGATCACGGCTACGCCGATGTCATCGAGCTGCTGGTGGGCTTGACCGGCGACACCACGCAGATTACTGGGATCTACGTCCTGAACCAGAAGGAGACCCCGGCGCTGGGCGACGGCATCGTGCGCAGTGACTTCCGTCAGCACTTCGCCGGCATTGCCACCGACAGCCCCCTGACCGTCGGCCGCAACGCCGAGGAAGCCGCGCAGAGCCCGTATGCAATTCAGGCGCTGACCGGGGCGACGGTCAGCTCACGGAGCGTCTGCAACATCGTCAACGACACGGTGGCGCTGGTCAAGACCGAGATCGCAGAACCCGCGGAGGGCTTCGATGCCCGTCCATGAACCAACACCGCTCGAGCGCTTCCTGAACGGCATCCTGCCGGAGAATCCGGTCTACCGCCAGCTCTTGGGACTGTGCCCCACCCTGGCCGTCACGGCCGCCATGAAACCGGCCATGACCATGGTGGGTGCCACCGCCTTCGTGCTGATCTGCGCCAACCTGATCACCAGCCTCATTCGCCACCTTCTCAAACCGCACCTGAGAATCCTCGTCTTCACCCTGACGATCGCCACCTTCGTCACCATCGCCGATCGAACGCTGGCGGCTTTCGCCTACCCGATGAGCAAGCTGTTGGGACCTTACGTGCCACTGATCATCGTCAATTGCATGATCATCAGCCGGTGTGAGGTCTGCTCCTCCAAGCAGGGCCCGAAAGCGGCGCTGGCCGACGCCATCGGGGTCTCACTCGGGTTTCTGCTCGCTCTTGCCAGTGTCGCAACAGTGCGTGAAATTCTCGGCAACGGCTCCTGGTTCGGTATTCAGCTGGTACCCGAGTCGTTCCCCACCCTGATCCTCATGATCCTGCCACCGGGGGCCTTCCTGGCTCTCGGGTCGTTGCTGGGTCTGGCAACCTGGCTCGGCCAGCGCCGCAAGGCGCGGGTGAGCGAGTCCGAAGCGGGGAGTGCCTGAGATGGAGCTCTTCGCCGACCTACTATTGATCGCCATCGGCGCGGCATTGGTCAACAACTTCGTGTTGACCTACTTCGTCGGGCTCTGTCCCTTCCTCGGCGTCTCACGACGCCTCGACACCGCTTTCGGCATGGGCTGTGCCGTGACCTTCGTCATCTCGGTAGCTGCCCTCCTGAGCTGGACCATGACGGAGTTCGTCCTGCGGCCGGGCGCACCGCTGCCCAACTGGGTCTGGTCGAGTCTCAACCCGGCGGCCGAGGCTGGCCAAATCGACCTCAGTGTCCTGAGCTACATCGTCTACATCTTCGTCATCGCTTCCAGCGTGCAACTGGTCGAGATGTACGTGCGCAAGTTCTTCCCGCCCCTTTACAAGTCGTTCGGCGTCTTCCTGCCGTTGATCACCACCAATTGCGCCATCCTCTTCGCCTGCCTTGAGATCATGAAGCACGTCGTAGCCCGTGACTGGGGCCTGGCAGAGTCCCTGACACTGGCTGTCTTCGGCGGCGTTGGGTTCACCATCGCCATCGTCCTGATGGCCGGCATTCGTGAAGAGCTCGAGCTGTGCGAGGTGCCCGAGTCCCTGCGCGGCGCCGCCATCACCATGATCGTCGCCGGAATTCTCGCCCTGGCCTTCATGGGCTTCTCAGGGATAGGCGCCAACGTGGAGAAGCTCCTCAACCCATGACCCTGCTCGTCGTCCTACTCGCCGCCTCGACGCTGCTGCTACTGGCAGTCTTCATGAGCCTGGTGCTCGGGTGGGCGAACCAGGCTTTCCACGTCGAAGTCGATCCCCGAGTCGAGCACATCGACGCTGTCCTGCCGGGTGCCAACTGTGCCGGTTGTGGATATATCGGCTGCACCGACTATGCAGAGGCCGTGGTCAACGAAGGGGCCTCCGTCGCTCTCTGTGCTCCCGGCGGGGAGAGCTGCGCCGAAGCGGTAGCCGAGATCATGGGTGTCGAGGTGGAGGAGACCTGGCCCTATCGAGCAGTGGTTCACTGCGGGGCCACCCTGCCGCAGCGACTCGGCGTGAACGACTATCAGGGCGAGCGCACCTGTACCGCGGCGAATCTGGTCGCCGGTTACCAGGGTTGCGTCTACGGCTGCCTCGGCCTCGGAGACTGCGTCGAGGCCTGCACCTTCGACGCCATGAAGATGATCTGGGGACTGGTCCAGATCGATTACGAGAAATGCACCGGCTGCGGTGCCTGCGTGGAGACCTGTCCCCGGGGAATCATCAGCCGCATCCCCTTCAAGGCAGAACGGGTGCTCGTCGTCTCCTGCTCCAACGAGGACTTCGGCAACGACGTCAGGAAGGTCTGCACGGTTGGCTGCATCGGCTGCGGTGCCTGCGCCAAGCTCAGCGATCTCTTAACCATGGACGCCAACCTACCCACACTCGACTACCACGGGGCAGCTGTCGAAGAAGGCGACTTCGAGAAGAGCCTGGAAAAGTGCCCGATGGAGTCCCTGCTCTACGTCGGGAAGCCGTCCGCTGAAGACCTGGCGGCCACCATCGACGAAGAGCTTCCGGGGCGCGTCGAGCCGGACTTCGAGACGACCGTGGATCAGGCCGAGTGGCGAGGCTGATTCAGGGCAGCGATTCTTCCAGGTTCTCGGCCAGCTCGAACTCAGAGCTCACCAGAAGATCCGCAAAGCCGCGGCTCGCTCGAACCCGGTACGACCCGGCCTCGTCGAGGCTCACGATCAGGGCCTCGATCCGCTCACCGGTCGGTAGGAGCTCCACCCCCTCGGACCCGAGAACAGTCAGTGCCGTGGCCCAGGCGTCGGCAGTCGCCGCATCCCCAGCAACAACTGTCACCGAGGAAGCGCGCCCCGCCGGACGCCCGGTTCGGGGGTCGATGACCTCACTGTATCGCTGGCCATCGACCTCCACGTAGCGAGCATAGTCTCCACTGGTGCACACTGCGCTGTCGGTTAGCGCGATCTCGCCCCAGGCCCGATCCTCGAACGGGCTGCGGATTCCGATGGCCCAGTCCTCTCCCTCCGGACCGCTCCCGAAGACCCGCAGGTCCCCTCCGACCTCGATCAAACCGCCTGCAGCTCCACTTTCCCGCAGGATCGACAGGGCCTGATCGATGGCGTAGCCCTTGGCAATACCCGACAGGTCGACACAAGCAGTGTTGCGACTCTTACGAGCCCCCTGTTTCGAGAGCTCGATCGACGACCAGTCCGAAGCTTGCCGGCGCTCCGCGAGCTCCTCCTCTGGCGGTAGCTGCCCCTCGTCTCCGGCACGACGCCAGCGCTCGATCAATGGGCGACAGGTCACATCGAAGGCACCTTCGGTGTCGTCGAAGAGCTGCCGTGCGAGTCGCAGTACTTCCTGAGAGTCGGCAGAAAGAGCGACCGATTCATTGGCTGCCGCAGCGTTGAAGCGGGAGATCTCCGACCCGTCGATCCAAGTGCTCATGAGGGCCTCGATGCGGCGCAGCTCGGCCTCGGCCGCACTCAGGATGTCCCGACCGCGATTCGCCTCTTCACCGGGAAGAACCACCGCCAGACTGGTCCGCGTGCCCATGACCCCGATCGGCTCGCTCATAAAGACCTGGAGTGCGGTCTCTTCGCTTGTGGGCGCCCCCTGGCAGGCCGACAGCATCGCCGCCACCAAGACCGGTACCAGTTGGGTCATGGGTCGATTGGGGAGTCTGTTCATCGCTTGACTACGACTCCTGCGGTCGCTCGGTCGGGGTCTTCGGGCTCGCCAGTTGCACCGCGAGCACCCCGACCGCTGCCAGGGTGATTCCGGCTCCACCTTTGGGGCTCAGAGGCTCGTCGAGGAAGACCCAGGCCAGCAGTGCAATCTGAATGAGCATCGTGTTGTTGATGAGGCTCGACTCCACAGCGGTGAGCCTCCGGAGGGTGTGATTCCACAAAGTGAAAGCAAGCGCGGTATTGACCACAGCCAGCCACACGATCAGGCCCCAGCTTTTCCACGACAGGCTCGGTAGGCCCTGGCTCGTCAGACCGACTGCCAGCAGAACGAGTGCTCCAATACCCATGCTCACGACCGTCACCACCAATGGATGAAGATGCTCCTCTCGATTGACTGACCGCCCCAGGATCGAAGAGCCCGCGTTGGCCAGCAGCCCAATGACGGCCGCGGCGAGGCCAGCGGCGGCCAGGGGTATCTCCACGGGCAGCAGATACACCAGCGCACCGATCAAATAGAGCAGCATGCCGCCCCATTGCATTGGAGCCGGGTTCTCCGACAGAAGGGGAATCCCCACCAACGCTACTAGCGCGGGCGTGAAGCTCAGAAAGAGGCTCACTGTCACCGCTGGCAGATAGACGAGGCCGACGAACTGCGCTCCCTGGGTCAGGGTGTAGAACAGCAACCCCAACGCAATCAGGCGCAGCCATCCAGCGGTGGAAAGGCCGATCAATGAGCTGCGCAGCTCCCGGGAGCCGAGAACGAAGGGCGCCAGTATGAGAAACGCCAGGCTGTAGCGCAGGCCAGCGAACGTCAGGGCCGGAATCTCTTCGAGACCGAACTTGATCAGCACCCAGGAGCTCGACCACAGAAAAGTGACGAACAGCGCCTGCAAAACCGCGATGCTGTGAGACCGGGTCACGGACCCCGACTCTAGCTCACACAGCACTCTGTAGGGGAGGGGCTTGTCCCCTCCCGCGGTAGCTCTCTAGAAAACCCTTGCGAGGCCGAAACCTCCAGCCGTCAGACAGTGCTCAGGAGTAATGGCGCACCGAGCTTGGCGGCGTAGTTGGGCCGGTAGCGCTCCGAGTTGTAGAGCTCGTCTACATCGACACGACGAGCGCCAAGGGCCGGGTCGGGCAACTCCGCCAGTGCATAGTTGCCGTCCCGAATGGCGACCATGCGACCGCTGACCCCATCGGCGATGGCATCGAGCGCGATATTGGCGAAGGTGATGGCCACCATGTGGTCGATGGAGTCGGGGTCACCGCTGCGCAGGTCGTAGGTCAGATCGCTGGTCATGGTCTCGTGCCCGGTGCGTCGCTTAACCTCCTCCGCTAGAGCGTGACCGATATCGACCTTCTTCCGGTGGCCATAGGCGTCGGCCTCGCCATACTCGGCCAGGTCCTGCCCTTTCCAGACAGCCCCCTCGGAGGCCACGACCAGGGAGTAGTTGCTCGGATTGTCCTGCTTGTCCCCGACCAGGACCTCACAAAGGTGATCGAGGTCGAAAGGGTACTCGGGAATCAGACATCGCGTGGAAGTGACGTAGCCGGTGTAGAGAGCCGAGAACCCGGAATCCCGACCGAAGATGCGGAAGATGCCGATCCGTTCATGCGATCCCAGGGTGGTTCGCTGTCGGGTGATCAGATCTTTGGCCCGGGTAATGGCGGTGGAGAAGCCGATGCAGTACTCCGAGCCCGGCACATCGTTGTCCATGGTCTTCGGGATGGCGATGACCGGAACTCCCTCCTCGTGGAGACGGGAGGCGAAGCTGATGGTGTCGTCGCCACCGATCACGACCAGCGTACCGATGTCCAGTCGCTCCAGATTGCGCAGCACCACCGAGGTCATATCCAGCAGGTGGGCCTGGGTTGGCACGGCCGCCACCTCCGCTTGAGATAGATGCGTCGGGGCCTTCGAGACATGGACCCTCTGCGGATTGGTCCGTGAGGTGTGGAGGATCGTGCCGCCGCTCCGATCGATGGTGCGGGTGTTCTCCCGGGTCAAGCGGCGGATATAGGTCGGATCGTCGCCCTGGCTCAAGTTCGAGTGGGTCAGGCCCTCCCAACCCCTTCGAATGCCGATCACTGGACGGTCCATTTCACGGGCCCGGTACACCGCGGACTTGATAACCGAATTCAATCCGGGCACATCGCCGCCACCCGTCAGAATGCCTATGTGCTTGCCACTTGCCATGGTTGAAGTCTCCTGAGGATTCTCTGAGAAGCGGCAAGGATGCCCCAGCCGAGCCAAAAGGTCAACGGACCTGTCGACATGGGGGAGTTAAACTCTCGTCATGGCCTCGGATCCGATCTACCTCGACTACAACGCCACGACCCCCATCGACCCCGAGGTGGCCGAGGCGATGCTGCCCTATCTGCACCGGCACTTCGGCAATCCTTCGAGCTCGCACGCCTATGGAATCACGGCCAGTGAGGCGGTGATCTCGGCTCGCCTCCAGGTGGCCGAGTTGCTGGGAGCCACCCCGGAGGAGGTCGTCTTCACCGGTGGCGGCACCGAGTCGAACAACATGGTCATCCAGGGCCTGGCGCGCCGCCTAGCTTCTCAGGGGCGTCACATCATCACTTCCTCGGTGGAGCATCCCGCGGTGCTGGAACCCTGCTACGCCTTGGAGAAAGACAACTTCTGCGTGACGATTCTGCCCGTTGATGGCGAGGGCAGAGTGAGTCCCGAAACGGTTGCGCAAGCCATTACCTCCGAGACAATCCTCATCAGCATCATGCACGCCAACAACGAGGTGGGCACCATCCAACCGCTGGCCGAGATCGCCGCAGTCGCCCGCGAGCAAGGCATTCTGCTCCACACCGATGCCGCTCAGTCCGTGGGCAAGATCCCGGTACGGCCCGACGAGCTGGGAGTCGACTTTTTGAGCCTGGCAGGGCACAAGCTCTATGCGCCGAAAGGTGTAGGAGCACTCTACATTCGCTCCGGACGCCACCTGGACCGTCTGATCCATGGGGCAAATCACGAGTCGGGACGCCGCGCCGGGACCGAAAACGTCTTGGGAATCGTCGGTCTGGGAAAGGCCTGTGAGATCGCGGGCGAGAGTCTCGAGGCAGGTGGCGCTCACAGTCGAGCCTTGCGGGACCGTCTTTGGCAGGGACTCAGCTCTCGATTGACCGACCTGCGCCGCAATGGCGAACCCGAAGCCTGTCTACCCAATACCCTGAGCGTCTCCTTCAGAGGTGTCGATGTCACCGCCCTGTTGACCGAGATCGGAGATCGTGTCGCGGCCTCGGCCGGCGCTGCCTGCCACTCTGAGGGGGTCGAGGTATCCACCGTCCTGACGGCCATGCAGGTTCCCCTGGACTATGCCCTGGGGACAGTTCGCTTCTCCGTCGGGCGCCCAACAACCGAACGGGAAGTGGATACCGCTGTGCGGGTGGTTACCGAGGCGGTAGAGCGCCTGCGCGAGACGACACTTCCTCCGAGCTGACGACTTGCTGAAGTAGCCTTTACACCAGGCCGCCTTCGGCGAGCGGCCTTCCTTTGACAATTCGATCGGCTCCGAGTGCGGAGAGGTCGAGCGTGGGCTCGGTCCCCAGAATGAGCTCTGCCAGATAGCGGCCCACCGCTGGAGCCTGCTGAAGTCCATGGCCGGAGAATCCGTTGGCATGGAACAGGCCCTCGAGAGCCGGCCATTCCCCCAGGATGGCGTTGCCATCGAGACGGTTCACGGCGTAGAGCCCGGCCCAGCCTCGCGTCAGGCGGAGCCGATCGAAGGCCGGAGCCCGCCGAGCCAGCTCGGGCCAGAGCAGGTCGGTGAATCGACTCTCCTGCCAGCTGAAACTGTAGCCCTCGGGGTCGTCATCGAGGGACTTGCCCACCAGCAGCAGATCCGAAGCTTCACTTCGGAAGTAGAGCCCAGAGGGAAAGACCGTCAGGGGTAGGGGCTTGTCGAACCTCTCCGGAGTCTCGACCACAAAGGCTTGCCGCTTTACGGGGACAACAGGAAGGTCGACTCCAGCGGTCCGAGCCAGGTCCGCCGCCCAGGCACCGGCACAGTTGACCACCACCGGTGCGAGTAGATGCTCGCCGGACTCCAACAGAATGCCTCGTGCTTTGCCACCTTCAGTCACGATCCCCGTGGCATTGCCGGCAATGAACGTTGCCCCGAGAGATACGGCTTTGGCCTTGTATCCCATGAGAAGGGCATAGCCATCGAGGTGGCCGTCCCGTGGACCGAAAGTCCCTCCGCATAGTCCTTCGGAGTCGAGAAATGGGTATTGTGTCCCCACTCTTTCGGGGCTCCACCATTCCACATCGCCGCCAAGAGATCCCTGCAGGGCCATCGCGCTCTTGGCCGCTTCAGTCGATTCCTCTTCGTGTAGGAAGAGATTGCCTTCGGGTCGGAATCGAATGTCCGGCCGCCCCCCCTCGACGCTCATCTCTTCGTCGAAGCGCTTGAAGACCTCCAGTGCGTGAAGCGAGATCTGGATGTTCTCTCGCAGACTGAATTGGACTCGGGCGTTGCCCACGGAGAGCGTGGAAGAGGCCTGGGTGTAGGAGGGGTCGCGCTCCACGACCACGACGTCGAGACCGGGGTCGCCTTTCACCAGGTGATAGGCGATGGAGCTTCCCATCACCCCTCCACCTACCACAACAACGTCACAGACTCGGGCTCTGGTCATCGATTGGCGCCTACTCTGGCCGCGACCGCTCAGAGGGGCAGCCGAACGCCAATCCCCTCCTGCATCGCTTTCTTGTAGATCAACGGTGCCACCGCCATGTCGTCGAGCGCCATTCCGAGGTTCGCGGCCATGGTGCGCTCCTCTGGTCCCTCTCGGCCTGGCTTCCGACCGGTGACGAGCTCTCCCAGGTCGGCATGCACGGAAGGGATCTGCTGAAAGTAGCCCTCGCCCTGGTAGAAGCGCAGTTGCGGTGTGTCGTCGGTGCAAAACTTGTCGACTTCGCCGATGGCATCAGCGTGCCAATACGAATCGAAGTCCACCAGAGAGGCGAAGGCCCCTTCGTCGAGCCAGCCGGCCCGGATTGTGGCATGTGGAGTCTTGAGAATCGGGCCTGCGGTCACGACGATGTCGCATCCCGTCACAGCCTCTTCGGGTGTCGTGACAGCAACCCCTTCGATCCCAAACCGCGTCGCCATTTCCAGAGCATACGTCTCGGCAAGCTCGGCGTGAATGTCATAAGCCTTGACCGTCCCTAGAGCAAAAACGGCTTGCAGTCCTTGCAGATTCGTTCTGGCCTGCACGCCACATCCGAGCACCCCGACCACCGAGGACTCCGCCCGAGCCAGGTACTTTGCAGACAGCGCGGTGGCAGCGCCGGTCCTCGCCCCCGTGATCCAGACACAGTCCATGACCGCCAGCGGCACCCCCGTCGCGGGATCATTGAGGACCAGCAGTCCGTTGATATAGGGCAGGCCGAGATCCTGGTTTCCAGGGAAGCCGCTGACCCATTTGACCCCCGCCGACTCCAGAGCCGGGATGTAGGCCGGCATGGCGTGGATGAAGTTGTCCCCACCCCCTGGATGAATCCCCGGCTTGGGCGGCATCTCGGCCCGACCCTCGCCGTGCTCCCGAAAGGCCGTCTCCAGGGCCTCGAGGATCTCTTTCATGCCAACGTCAGTCTCGACAACATCGGCGTGCGATAAGTACAGGATTTCTTGGTCTCTCATTCACTGCTCCGCGAGGCTAGATAGGGCAGGACCTCCGCCTATCTTGACTATATCTTCCTGTGATCGTTGACCGGACTGGCTGCGGTCACGATTCCTTCTGCCACGTTACCTTCGAAGGGTGCGAGGCTGATCCTTGCCCGAGGAAGGCAGAGGTCAGGGTTGACTAGTTGTCGGAATCGGGTTGCTGGGGGGCCTGCGTGAGGCGATCGAGGATGTCGGATTGGAGCTTGGCCAGGTTTTCGGGGTTCTCGGGGCTGGAGGGATCTTTGGGGGGGTGCTGGAACACTTCCCTGGCCGCGTTGCCCATGGTCTGCATCTGCTGGGCGTAGCGTCGACAATGTCGACACATCATCAGGTGGAGCCTGACCGCCAGGCGCTGCCGCCAGCCGACCGGGACAACATCTTCGGTCGCGACAGCGTGGGCAGTCTCCTTGCAGTTCAACATGGCGCTATGCGGCCCACTTCGCTTCGAGGCACTCCCGGACGCGGTTGCGCAGACGGAACAGCATCACACCCAGGTTGGTGCTGCTGACCTCCAGAATCTTACAGATCTCCTCACTCGAGAGTCCTTCAACCTCCCGCAGCACAAAGGCCATGCGCTGCGTCGAAGGGGCCGCCTCCAGACAGTCGGCAATCTCCTGGCGGGTCTGCTTGGCCTCAAGTGCGGCGTCTGCAGCCCGCGGCGGCTGACTCCACGTGCCGTTCTCGTCGAAGCGACTCTCGAAGACTTCGTCGATGTCGTCCATCTGGCGGTCTTTCCCCAGTTTGCGACGCGTCTCGGAGATCTTGCGGTAGAGGATCCCGAAGACCCATGTCCGGACATGGGACCTGCCCTCGAACCTCTCCGCGGACTCGACGAAGGTGGTAAAGGTGTTCTGGGCCGCATCCTCGGCCGCCTGCGGATTGAGACCTGCCCCTCGCGCTGCGCGCAGAATCTGAGGTAGGTAGGTCTCGACCACCACTTCCAGGGCCTCCGGATCGCGGGCGCGGATCCGCTCGGCCAGGTCAGGGTGGTCGAGGAGGGCTGGATCAGGCATGAGAGGGGGTTGCCTAGCTGCATTTGATCATACGGTGATCCCCAAGAAGGGGTTTCCTGAACGACGGCGGGAGGGCGCAAGGCCCTCCCCTACACCCCTCGTTGCCTCATTTCCCAAGGATCGGCCGGCGCAAGCGACGGACACCTCGACCCTCAAGCCCTCAAAGATCGGCCGGCAGAGGCGCCGGCCGCTTCAACCCTCATTGCCTCACTGCCCCACTGCCTCATTGCCCCAGATCCGCGCGGCGGAGCTTCTCGCCCAGGCCTCGGGCGAGGTTGCGGAACAGCACCACGCCGATGTCGGGCCGCTGGCGCACCAACTTCTGCAGATCTTCACTTGGCAGCACCGCTGTGCGAACCGGGCAAGTTGCCAACGCCTCCGCCGAGTGCTTGGTGCCCATGAGAAGGGAGACCTCTCCCAGACACTCACCGGGACCGACCGTGCCGACGGCTCGCTCGCCATCCGCCATCAGGACCTGAACCTCGCCCTCGAGAAGCAGATAGGTCTCGCTGCACTCGTCACCGGCCGAGAAGATCGTCTCCCCCTCGGCAAACTTGGCCTGCCCACACGCTGCACCCAGGCGCCGGACCTGCTCTTCACTCAGGCCCTCAAAGAGACGGGTCTTCTCGTTCAGAGCCCCGATTCTGGGCAGGATCTGCTGGCGCTCGAAACCTCGCAAGATCAACTCCGCCAACCCTTGAACCGGTGGAACCAGATCCATGGACAGGTGTTCCAGAGGCGTCAGAAGTCGGGCCATCTTCAGGACGTCGAGCCGCTCGACCCGGTGAAAGGCGAGGGCCGGCACGTAGGCCGCTGGTACATAGCCCATCTCTAGCAGCGTACGTTGCATGCGGGGTGAGTGGGCATTGACGTCGATCTCCATATAGCTGATGCCGTATTCCTCCCGACACTTGCGCTCCAGCTCTTTGAGAAGGAGGCGCACGGTGTGATCCTCGAGACAGATGAGCTCGAAGATCCGGGCGATGTTCTCTTCGTCATCGAGGGTGAAGCCAATGCCCCCTGCGATGTGCTCGCCATTGCGCGCGATCAGGTAGTTGGAGTGTTCTGCGCGCAGGCGAAAGAAGCCGTAGTGCAGACGAAGCGGCCCGAAGACCTCCCGATTACGGAGTCGCCCCCGCTCGATGCGCAGCAAGGAGGAATAGCCCGTGGAGGTCAACTCCTGGAGCTCGTAGTCGCCGCCGTAGGGATACGGGGCGGCTTTCTCGTCGACAATGAAGTCCCTCTCCAAGCCCACTTCGTCCAGGGCGAGACCGGCCAGCCGGTAGGCCTCGGGGATGATGCGGGGGTGGTTGCGCCGCAGCTCGAGCGCCTCGCCGAAGTACTTGACCAACAAGGCCGTGTTCTCGCGCTCGTCACCAAAACGCAACTTCAACGGCAGAAAGCCCACTGCTGCGAATCCGTGACGAAGACCGTTCTCGAGCGAGTAGGGATGGCTCACCCGGGCTTCCATGAAGCCGACGTGGAGACGATCTCCGACCTGCTTCAAGCGTTCTTCCAACAACAAGCTGCTGATCTGCTGGCCCCAGAAGTCCGGGTGCACCGCGAGCCGCCCGAACTCACCGACCAGATCGGTGTAGGCGCCACTCTCGAGAACGACCGATGCGGTTCCCACGACCTGTCCGCTCTTCGGTTCCTCTGCGACCAGCATCACCGTGTCGTCGGAGTAGATGAGCTTCCTGAGATACGGCTCTTCGTAGAACTCCGAGTAGGCGTAGTCCTCGCCATAGGTCGCCTCGAAGATCTCTCGGATCCGCGGTGTGTCGTTATCGGTGGCTTCGCGAACTCGCATTACCCCTCATCCAGGCTGACCACTTCGAACCTGTCCGGGTGGTCGAACTCTCCCGTCGCGAGAGCTGCTCCCGCTCGGCGCGCCACCTCCGCCATCCAACCAGCTGCAATCGGCAGGGCAGCCTCATCGAAGTCGAACCGACTAGAGTGGGCGGGGAATCCCTGATCAACGGCTGGCCGGGCGCCGAAGCGAATGTAGCAACCGGGAATCCTCTGCAGGTAATTGGCGAAATCCTCGCCTCCCATAGTGACTCGCCAGCTCCTGCGAACGCGCTTCTCGCTGACCACCGCAGCCGCAGCCTGATCGGCCAGAAGCGTTGCCGCCGGAGTGTTGATGACCGCCGGTGAACCATCTATTAGCTCAACTTCCATACCTGCCTGGTGTAGCACCCCGATGGACTCGGCCACCCGGCGGATAGACCTCTTGAGGTGCTCGCGAACTTGCTGGCTCTGAGCTCGGATCGTCCCTTCGAGCTCCGCCTGTCCGGCAATGACGTTGGGAGCCTTGCCCGCCTCGAACCGACCGATGGTGACAATCGACGGATCAGAGGGGTCGATCTCCCGGGAGACGATCGTTTGGATCGCGGTAACGATCAGCGAGCCGACAACCACCGCATCGATCGTCTCGTGAGGACGGGCGGCATGGCCGCCTCGCCCCGTGACTCGGATCGTGAAGTAATCCGTCGAAGCGCTCGCTGGGCCCTCGGCCACAACCAAGGTTCCGGTCCTGAAGTGACGATCGAGGTGGCCGCCAAAGATGACCGCCACATTCTCGAGCACGCTGGCCTCGATGAGGGCGTTGGCGCCAGCCCCCTCCTCCTCGGCCGGCTGGAAGATCAACCTCACCGGTGCGGGCAGATCTCCGTCTCGTGTCAGGAGCTCGGCCGCTCCCAGGAGTATGCTCGTATGTCCATCATGGCCACAGGCATGCATGACGCCGTCGTTGGTCGAGGCGAAAGGCAGCCCGGTCTCCTCCTGGATGGGCAGGGCATCGATGTCGGCCCGCAGGGCCACGGCAGGTAGTGCGTCGGTACCTGGCAGATCAGCGACGACCCCCGTGCCCATGAGACGCCGATGGGGGATTCCCAGCTCGTGCAGCGTAGAGCTGATGCGCTCGGCAGTCCTGTGCTCCTGCCAGCTGAGCTCGGGATTCTGATGCAGGTCGCGGCGAATCGCGACCATGCGCTCCACGACCGCGGACTCCACAGCCTGTCCCATGGCCCGTCCTCCTGAGGTTTCGGCCCTTCAAGCATAGCCAAACCACAGCAGAGGTGCATCCTTGGCCGATTTACATTGGTGAAAGGGGTCCGTTGAAGGCAATAGGGGCTTAGGGCAGTAGGGGCACTAGAGGAATGGGAGGGGGGCCCCACTGCCTCAAAGGTAGGCCGGAGGGACGACGGGCTCCTCAACCCCCAAGCCCTCAAGGACCGGCAGGAGGAACGACGGCCGCCTCAACCCTCGGGGGCCAGGGCCCGATAGAGCTCGCGGAACTGTTGGCTCAGTTTGTGGCTCGGGGCCAGATCGATCAGCGGACGATGAGCTTCGTGCGATTCCCGCATCTTTACCGAGGCCGTGATGTAGGGCTCCAGAACCGGCAGATTCTCGTCCAACAGCTGATCCACCAACTGCTGAGGCAAGCGGGCCCGCATCTGGAAGAGGTTGACGATGATGCCTCGCACTTCGAGCTGCGGATTGTGGTCCTCACGGATCTCCTCGACCGCCTCGAGGAGATGCATCAGGGCTCGGCGGGAGAACTCGTCGCAGTCGAACGGGATAAGACAGCCATCGGCACTGATGAGAGCAGACGTGGTGAAGAAGTTGAGAGCCGGCGGGGTATCCAGGAAAACGACGTCGAACTCGTCGAGTCGATCCAGCAGCTTGCGCAGCTTGTAGATCTTGAATCGCGATTCGAGCTTCGGCTGCAGCTCGGCCAAGCCGATATCGGAAGGGATGATCGACAGCTGGTCGAAGGGTGTCGGGTGGACCCAGGTGGCGGCCTCGGAGGTCAGAAGCCGAAGACCCAGGGACTCTTCGAAGAAGTCAGTCAGATTCGGCTTGGCCTCTGGGCCGCGAGAGCCGAGCAGATAGTGTGTGGAATTGGCTTGCGGATCGAGGTCTACCACCAGGGTCCGCTTCCCTTCGGCCGCGCTCACTGCAGCCAGATTACAGACGATGGAGGACTTGCCGACCCCTCCCTTGCTATTGAAGACAACGTGCCGCATGACGAGACCCTCTCCGCTACCGACGAGCTTCCCTCTCTCCCGGTAGCAACCCGGTTTTCTCTGGTCAGGGTGCCATAGCCCTGCATCGACGTCAATCTGCGGCATTGGTATGCCGCGACGCGGAAAGATACTAAAATCCTCAACATCGGCTAGACTTCGCCGACCTGCCGCACTCGGGCAGATTCGGCTGACTACGATCGACCGTTGGCCAGCACTCTCAACGCCAAGAACAAAGCTAAGGAGATTCAAGAATGACGACTCTACGAAATCTCGCGCTGCTCCTCGCCGCCTTCGTTGTGGTGGGTGCTGTCGCCTGTGGCAATCAGCAGGAAACCGCAGAACAGCAGCCGGCACCGACGGCTGAAGAGATGCCCGCTGGCCATCCGCCGGTCCAGCAGCCCGACCCGACGTCCATGATGCCGACGCCCGTGGTCACCGAAGGCAACGTCTTGGCATGGACCGCGCCCGAAGGTTGGACCCAGGAGCCGCCGGCCAACGCCATGCGTCAGTCGCAGTACCGGGTCCCCGGAGCCGGTGGCGACGGCGAGTGCGTCGTCTACTACTTCGGTGTTGGTCAGGGTGGTGGCCCCATGGCCAACGCCGAGCGCTGGGCCGGTCAGTTCACACAGCCCGATGGCAGTGCCTCGATCGAAGCCATGGAGACCGAAGAGGTCGTCGCCAATGGTCTCGACACGCTGCTGATCAAGGTCGGCGGCACCTACAGCAGTGGCGGGATGATGACCGGTGCACCGGCCCAGACCATGCCGGACTACAAGCTCCTGGGCGCGGTGGTCGAGGGACCGGACTCGAACTGGTTCTTCAAGTTCACCGGCCCCGCGGCGACGGTCGACGAGAACGCCGAGGCCTTCCGCGCGCTGATCGATTCCATCCAGCCCCCGGCCTGACGAATCGTCGGCTCCTCTGACTCGAAACCCAACGTGTTGTCACCCATCTCCCTCACGGGGGAGATGGGTGACCTGCGTTTGAAATCCCTGCCGGACTATGATGTCTGGGCAAGATGCATCGACTTCGTCTTCTGCTGACCATTCTCGCTCTGCTCGTCGGCTGCTCTCGATCAGCAGTCGCGGCCCAGGAGACGGCTATCCCTGAGCTCGTCGTCGAGTCCCCCAACGACTTCCCGGCCCATGCGGCCCGCATCCGGGACCTGGACCCGCAACGACTCGCACATGTCATGCGCGTTCTCGGTCTTCGCAGACCGGGGCCACCCATCCGTTTGACCCTGGCCGGAGAGGATTCGACCGTAGCCCAGAACACGCCGGCGTGGATTGCCGGCTTCGCCTACTCCAATCTTGGCGTGGCCGTTCTCTTTCCCGAACGCAGCCCGGCCTATCCGGACTCCAATTTCGAAGACCTGGTGCTGCACGAGGTCAGCCACATTCTGACGGCCCGCGCCGCTGGCGGGCGAGCTGTTCCCCGGTGGCTGGATGAAGGGCTGGCCTTGTTCATCGGCCGCCCGTGGCAGCTCGAGGATCGGTCCCGTCTCACCTGGGCGATGCTCTGGGAGAAGGAGATGCCGTTGGCCGAGTTGGAGGGTCGCTTCAACAGCGACCGGGGTGCCGCCACTCGTGCCTACGCCATCTCCGGCGCCTTCGTCCACGATCTCGTACGCAAGCGTGGTCCAGACTCGGCTGCAGCGATCCTGTCCGGAGTCTCTCTCGGTCTGCCCTTCCCGGAGGCCTTCCAAAGAGCTGTCGGTGCCAGCCTGGAGCAAGCCGAGAGCTATTTCTGGGAGTATCACTCTCTCTGGTATCGCTGGGTACCGATTCTCTCCAGCTCGATGGCGCTCTGGGTGGTGATCTCCCTGCTCGCGCTGGTGGCCTTCCGGCGACGCCGCGCCCTCGACGAAGCACAGATCGAGCAGTGGGAGGAGCAGGATAGGCGTCTCGAAGACGAGGTTGGCTCGCCGCTACCCGGCGACCTCCCACCCGGACCGCTCAACTGAGGACCTGACAATGAAACGATCTCTCCTCGTTCCGTCGCTCACCCTTTGTGCATTGGCCCTTTGTGCAGGAGTCTTGATCTCGACCCTCGCTGCTGGGCCAACCCTGGCCGACTCGGCTCTCTCCTCCAGGCTGGTCCAACAAGCGATCGACTTTCACGATCCACAGGGTCTCTGGCAAAACGGTGTCTTTCGCCTTCACTTGGAGGAGACCCGGCCCGACGGACCATCTCGCCAGACAACCCTTCTCATCGATAACGCTGGTGATCGCTTCGAGATCGCGACGCAGCGCGAGGGCGCCCAGATCGACGGCGAGCTCGACCCTGAGGGCTGCGAGATGCGCCTCAACGGCTCCACCCAATTCAGTGGAGAGGAGCAGGAGAAGTACCGACTGACCTGCGACCGCCTGGAGTGGCTGCGAAATTACTACGCGTATCTCTGGGGTTTGCCGATGAAACTCTACGATGCGGGAACGATTTTGGATCCCGACGTGTTGGAGACCACCTACCAGGACCGCTCCGTCCAGGCTGTGCGAGTCACCTACGAAGAGGCAGTGGGCTCGGACATCTGGTATTTCTACCTGGACACCGAGTCGCATGCCTTGGCCGGTTACCGCTTCTTCCACGACGAGGCCAAGAGCGATGGTGAATACATCACCCTCGAGGGCGAGGTCGAGGTCGGCGGCCTACGCCTCCCCAAGGCCCGAGCCTGGTATACGAATGCCGAGGATCGCTATCTCGGTACGGACACCCTTGTCTCGTTGGAGATCCTGTCGCCCTGAATCTGCCGTTCTCTGCCTCGCCCCCGACAGCAAGATTCGGGTTGCCGGTGGGCTCCGCGGCGGGTAGTTTTCGACCATGCAAGAGATCGATCGCCACCTGTCGTCGGCTTCTCGGGACTATGAACGCATCGAGGTCGCCATTCGCTATCTCGAGGAGAACTTCCAGCTGCAGCCGAATCTGGACGATGTCGCTGCGGCCACAGGCTTGAGCCCTCACCACTTCCACCGGCTCTTCGGCCGTTGGGTCGGCACCACGCCGAAGCGCTTTCTCCAGTATCTGACCGTGGAGTACGCCAAGGATCGCCTTCGGGAGTCGACCAGCGTCATGGAGGCGGCCTGGGATGCGGGTCTCTCCGGCGGCAGTCGTCTGCACGACCTCATGGTCACCGTGGAGGCGATAACACCGGGCGAGTACAAACAGGGTGGTGCTGACCTCCAGGTGCGCTGGGGAGTCCATCCCAGCCCCTTCGGCGAGTGTGTCCTCGGCGTGACCGACCGAGGCCTCTGCGCCCTCGAGTTCCTCACCGCGCGATCGCCGGCAGAGATCGAGGAGGAGTTGATACGGCGCTGGCCCGGAGCGGATCTCGAGGAAGATCCCAGCGGCACAGCCCCATATCTGGAGAAGCTCTTTCCCGAGCCCGGGGTTGGCCCCCGTGGACCGTTCACCCTGCTCATCAAGGGAACCAACTTCCAGCTCCAGGTCTGGCAGGCCCTGCTCCAGATTCCACCGGGATACCTGACCTCCTACGGTGCGCTCGCCAAACATCTCGACCGACCTGGAGCTTCCCGTGCGGTTGGACAAGCCGTGGGCTGGAACCCCATCTCCTATCTGATCCCGTGCCACCGGGTGATTCAATCGGCGGCTGGGCTCGGCGGCTACCGCTGGGGCCTGCCCCGCAAGCAAGCCATGTTGGCCTGGGAAGCCACCGCGACTCAAGCGGCAGGGCTCGAGACGTAGTAGCTGTTCTGGAGATCTCTGGAGACGGCCTGGGGAGTTACCCCGTGCCTGCTCCTGTTGGCGGAGATGAGCGCAGCCGAAGGAGACGCAACGGCTGCGGGGGACCTCCGGCGCGAGGCCCTCGAGCTCAGCGAACGCTTCGGTTTCGAGGCCTTCGCGGAGATCTGTCGAAGCGCCCTGACCGATTCGGGTTCAGGTTCTGAATAGCAACGGCCTGTAACAAAAGAGCCGTTCCTCCCGTAGGGCATGGGTGAAAGGAATCCACCCATGCGCCGACCCGTTCTTGCGGCACTTCTGTGCCTTGTTCTTCCTGCAGCCCTTGACGCCAGTGATTCCACCTCGCCGACCTTTCGCGACGTCATCACCGTCACGGGCGAGGCACCCTTGCTGGTTCCGGTGGACTTCGGTCAGGCTGTGCTCGTGAACTTCAGCGTCGGAGAGTTGGAGATTTCCGCTGCCGATGTCGGCCAGGTGAGTACCGAGTTGAGGGTGCGCTGCCGACGTCTCTCGGCCGAGCGATGCGAGTCCTATCGCAACGATCTCCAGCTCGTAGCGGAAACGACGGGCGAGCAGGTCTCCATTCGACTCGCGGGTCTATCGCTCCGCAGGATGCGCAAACTCGAGGTCGAGGGACGAATCGTCGTGCCGCGCTGGGCACCACTCGAGGTTCGCATGGGGATCGGCGATCTGAACATCGACGTTTCGGGCGAGGCCGACCTGGACGTCGGAATGCGGATCGGCGATCTGAAGATCCACGTACCCGAGAAGCAGGTCTCCTCTGTGAACCTGAGCGTTGGCATCGGCGACGCCGGGATTCGCGGCGAGGATGTGGACGTCCCGACCGTTCGCCACAAGCTCCTGGGGGCAAGGGCCCAGTGGGATGCGGGCGATGGCGATGCTCACATCACAGCCCACCTCAGGATCGGCGACGTCGGCGTGGCGCTCGACTAGCTGCACCGTCCAGCGATCTCTTTCCAGGGCCTGTCGACGAACCGCCGTGGCAAGAAGACGGAACGGGAGGGCGCAAGGCTCTCCCTCACGTCCTCTACTGCCAGAGTGATACTGTCGATTCCTCAACCCACTCTTGTAAGGAGTCTCCGATGTACAGATTCACTCTCTGGGTGCTGATCCTCGCCGCCGTCTCTTCTCTCTGCGTAGCACAGCAGAGCAACGAGGAGTACGTCTCCAAGATGGAAAAGGAGCACGCCACCGATGAGCCGATCGCCAGTCCCGCCTCACAAGTGGACCCCGAGATCGAGATCGTCGCCCAGGAGGGGACCTATGCCGGGATCGACGGCAAGGACATCGTCGGCTATGTAGCCCATCCGAAAGGTGTGCACCCAGAAGCGGGACTGGTGGTCATTCACGAGTGGTGGGGACTCAATGACAACGTCAAAGCGATGGCCCGACGCCTGGCGGGGGCCGGCTATCTGGCGTTGGCCGTGGATCTCTACGAGGGCGAAGTGGCCGCGGACCGGACCGAAGCGAGTCGACTGGCTCGCGGTAGCGGTGAGCGCACGGAACAGATCCTCGACAACCTACACCAGGCCATCGAGCACCTGCGAAGCGCTGGTGTCGAGCGGATTGGGGTCATTGGGTGGTGCTTCGGTGGTGGCTGGTCCCTGCGAACCGCCCTCGCCTTCCCCGACCAAGTCGATGCAGCGGTGATCTACTACGGGCGGCTGACGACTGATACGGCAGAGCTGGAGGCTCTTTCGAGCCCGGTTCTGGGGATCTTTGGTGCTCTTGACGACGGAATTCCGGTGGCGACAGTCAAGGAGTTCCAAGCGGCACTGGGGGCCCTCGACAAAGAGGCCACCATCCACATCTACGAGGACGCCGACCACGCCTTCGCGAATCCTTCGGGAACTCACTACAACGAGACGGCTGCCGAGGATGCCTGGGCCAAAACCCTGGCCTTCTTCAGCCTGCACCTCGAATGACTGCACGGCGACTGTGAGCTAGGGTCCGACGCCAAAATCCTCGGCGGGTAGTCCAATCTGCGAGCAGAGGGCTTCGATATCAGAGGGCGCCAGCCGCTCACTGCGACCCAGACCCGCCAGGAGCAACACGCTGGTATCCAGCCTGCCACCGAACTCGTGCTCCAACTGGTCGAGGAACTCACCGAACGTCGGCCGATGCCAGGGCCGGACGTCGGGGGCCGTCGAACGACCGAGCCTGGCCGCTCGCTTGCGGGATCTGCTTCTGCGGTGCCGCTGCGTCTGTTTCATGATGGCCTCACGCCTCCTGGCAACTCCCTCCTACACATCTATACGTAGTCTCCGGGTGAATCGTTCTGTTACAGGGTTCGTCGCTCATTTCTTTCCCAGCCAAGAGTAAGAGCAAGATACGCGCCAACAGTAGGTAGTTTTCCATTCAAAAAGGCGAAAGTCAAGCGTAAGTCGCAGGAAAACTACTCCCTGGGCAACCTATAGACTCAACTGCGATAGAGATCCTCGACCCAGGCTCGAAACCAGGGCGGGCGGACCAAGAGGATGTAAGCGGCAAAAAGGCCGGTCAGGGGAACTGCGAAGATAACCAAGTCGATCACCACCAGCAACAGGGCCAGCAGCCAGCGATCCGTCGCACGCATCGGGGTTCCTCCTCAGCTTCTAAAGTGGAATACGGCTGGCAGCATCGGCGTCCCTCGGATCGTCGGCCAAACCCCGCTTGTCCCGCAACAGAGCCGCATGCGCGATCATGGCGGCATTGTCCCCGGAGTACTGGAGTGAGACCAGGCGCAAGTCGACTTCGCGCTCTCGTGCCCAGGCCTCGAGCGTGGGTCTCAGCAACCGGTTTGCGGCGACGCCTCCGGACACCGCGAGCTGTCGGATTGACTGCTGCTTTCGGAGTCTTTCCAGACGCTCTACCAACTGTCCCACGGCGGCCTTTCGAAAGCCGGCAAGCACGTCCAGGATTGGACCCGGGACGGCGCTGGCCGTTGCCTCTCCCAGGCCCGTCTCGATGCCGGCCGCCTCGAGTTTCTGGATCTCGACCAGTGTCTGGCTCTTGAGCCCCGAATAGGAGAAATCGAGGCTCCCATCCGAGCACCGCGCAACGGCGAGCGGGACGGCCGCGTCATCACCGCTCTGTGCCAACTCATCCACCAGCGGCCCCTGTGGGTAGGGGAGTCCGAGCCGCTTGCCCACCTTGTCGAACACCTCTCCCATCGCATCGTCCCGGGTTTCGGCCAGCGTCGTCGTCTCTTCACCCTTCACCCGGAAAAGTGAGGTGTGACCACCCGAGACCACCAGGCCGATGAACTCATCCGGTGGTCGCTCCGCCCTCTCGCCCGCGGCCCGCAGAAACGGCGAGAAGAGGTGGCCTTCCAGGTGGTGGACGGCATGAAAGCGGCTACCCTGGGCGTAGGCTATGGCCTTGCCCAACGAGAGCCCCACTAGAAGCGATCCAATGAGACCCGGACCCTTGGTGGCGGCGATGATGTCCATGTCACTCAACGCGACACCGGCTTCCTGCAGCGCGGCGGCGCTGACCGCTGGCCAGTTCCGGAGATGTTGCCGCGAGGCGATCTCGGGAACCACGCCGCCAAACGGGCGATGCGCTTCGAGTTGACTCGAGACCGCAGAAGACAGAACGCAGCCGTCCCCATCCACCACAGCGCAGGCCGTGTCGTCGCAGGAGGTCTCGATCCCCAGAGCGATTGGTTTCGTCAGGCTCATCCGTACCGGGACTAGCCTAGCATCGGCGGCTCCCGCTGCCATCGACGGCGAGGGATGCTGATAGAATTCCACTCTCGCCGAACGGCCCGCATACCATCATGTCCATCCCTTTCGCTCTCAACGGAGTAGGCCGCATCGGCCGCGCGCTGCTGCGTGTTGCGGTCCGCAGGCCCGAGCTCGAGCTCGTAGCGGTCAACGACCTGGCCCCGGCCCACCAACTCGCCAATCTGCTGGCAAGAGACACCATTCACGGGCCTTTCGACGGCACGATCGAAGCGACCGCCGACTCCCTTGTGGTCAATGGCCGGTCCATCCCGGTTTTCAACGAATCCGCTCCGGACCGTATCCCATGGCTCGATCTGGCACCCAGAGTCGTCGTCGATGCCACCGGAGCTTGTCTGGACCGAGATTCGGCCGCGGCGCACCGGCGAGGACCGGTGAAGAAGGTCGTGGTCTCCGCCAATGCCGACGGCATGGACCTGACGCTGTGCATGGGGATCAACCAGGCAGCTTACGAGCCGCAGCATCACCATCTGCTCAGCGGCGCCTCCTGCACCACCAACTGCCTCGCTCCCATGGTCAAGGTTCTCGATGACACGTTCGACCTGCGACAGGGCCTCTTCAATACGGTGCACAGCTACAACAACGATCAGCGACTCCTGAGCTACCCCCATGCCGACCCGCGGCGCGCCCGCACCGCGACCCTGAACATGATTCCAACCACGACGAGTGCCAGCCAGGCGATTCATCGGATCCTGCCAGGGTTCGAAGGCAAGCTCGCCGGCTTTGCCATACGGGTACCGACCCCAAACGTCTCTTTGCTCGATCTCGTGGCGGCGCTCGCAGATCGCCCCTCGCCTGCCGACGTCAACCACGCCTTCTCAATAGCAGCCGCAGGCGAGCTGGCCGGAGTCCTGGCCGTGACCGGGGAGGAATTGGTCTCCAGCGACTTTCTCGGCGACCCCCATTCGGCCATCATCGACCTACCCTTGACCTCCAACGTCGATGGCGGACTGACCCGAATCGTAGCGTGGTACGACAACGAGTTCGGACACGGCAGTCGCCTGGCGGATACGCTGGAGTTTCTGGGACAGAAGCTCTAATCGCCCTGCGTTGAGGACAAGACCGGAAAGGGAGAAGCGACAATGACGGACATCCTGAATCTGGACGACCTGGGTCTCGACAGTCTCGAGGGCGTTCCAACACTACTACGGGTGGATTTCAACGTCCCCCTCGCCGACGGCAAAGTCATGGACGACACCCGGCTGCGGGCGGCACTGCCGACGATCGCGGAGCTCAGGGCCGCAGGCGCTCGACTACTCGTCATGTCTCACTGTGGCCGACCCAAGGGCCAGGTGGTTCCGGAGCTTTCTCTGCGCCCGGTTGCTACAGCCCTCGGAGAGATGCTCGGAGACGACGTGGCGTTCGCCGAGGATTGCATCGGACAGCCGGCGCAGGACCAGTTACAAACTCTCGAGCCGGGTCACGTCTGCCTGCTGGAGAACCTGCGCTTCCACCCCGGTGAGACGACGAATGACCCCGAGTTCGCGGACCGTCTGGCAGCGCTGGGCCAGGCCTATGTCAACGACGCCTTTGGCACCGCCCACCGGGCCCACGCCTCGGTCGTCGGCATCCCCGAGCGCATCGAACGCAAAGCAGCCGGCCGCCTCATGATCGATGAGGTCGACGCGCTCAGCAGCCTGTTGGATGACCCCGCTCGCCCCTTCGTCGCCATCGTCGGTGGCGCCAAGATCGGCGACAAGGTGGCAACCGTCAGCAACCTGCTGGACCGCCTCGACTGCCTCGTCTTGGGAGGGGGCATGGCCAATACGTTTCTCGCCTCCCTGGGTTACGACCTCGCCGACTCTCTGTTCGAGAACGACAAGTTGGATGTAGCGAGGGATATCTTGCATCGCGCGCAAGCTGCCGACATCCAGGTCCTCCTGCCTGAAGACCTGGTGGTGACAGACGATCTGGACAAACCGCAAACGATCGAGACGGTCGGCGCAGCCAAGGTTCCCGCAGGCTTCAAGGCAGTCGACATCGGACAGCAGGCCTGCCGCGCCATCGACACCGCTCTCGAAGGTTCCAAGACGGTGCTTTGGAACGGACCAATGGGCGTCTTCGAGAAACCGCCATTTAACAAAGGCACCGTGCTGGTGGCTCGAGTCGTGGCCGAATGTGAAGGTTTCACGGTTGTCGGCGGCGGCGAAACGGTCGCCGCAGTCCGACAGGCCGGAGTCGCCGCTCAAATCAGCCACATCTCCACCGGCGGTGGCGCCTCCCTTGAATTCCTGGCCGGCAAGACGCTGCCCGGCCTCTTCGCCTTGGAGAAAACGTCATGAGCCCCAATCGACGCAGGCCCATGGTGGGCGGTAACTGGAAGATGCACTTTCTCCGCCAGGATGCACGGCGGTTCTGTGAGGAGTTTCTGGCAGGGGCGACACTACAAGCCGACGTCGTGCTCTTTCCTTCCTTTCCACTACTTCATGAAGTGTCCGACGCTCTAGAGGGTAGCGAAGTGGGCTGCGGCGGACAGGACCTGCATCCAGAGGACAAGGGTGCGCATACGGGCGATGTCTCAGGGCCCCAGTTGGTGGACGCGGGGTGCACCTGGGTTCTCTGCGGTCACAGCGAGCGCCGCCACGATCACGACGAGAGTGACGATCTCGTGCGCCAGAAAGCGGTCGCAGCCCTGCGCTACGGCCTGACTCCGCTGATCTGCGTTGGAGAGACCCAGGCCGAACGGCAGGCCGAGCGGACCTTCGAAGTGCTGGAGCGCCAGCTCCGTGCCGCGTTGACCGCGGGCCCCGCGACTTTCACCCTGGCCTACGAGCCGGTGTGGGCGATCGGTACAGGCGAGACAGCGACGCCAGAGATCGCCCAGGAAGCCCACGCATTCCTGCGCGGTCTGCTCGCCGAGATGCTCGGCGAGACCGCGGCCGAGGCGAAACGAATCCTCTATGGTGGATCGGTAAACCCCCAGAATGCCGCCGAGCTGATCTCGAAACCGGACCTGGACGGCTTCCTGGTGGGAGGGGCCAGCCTTGACCCGGAGAAATTCCTCGCTATCATTCGCAGCTGCGGCTCAGATTCTTGAGCCCGGGAGGTAATATCTGTGATCTACGTTCTCTATACGATTCACGTCGTCATTTGTCTGTTTCTGATCCTCGTCGTCCTTCTTCAACAGGGCAAGGGTGCGGATCTTTCGGTCTTCGGAGGTGGCAGTACGCAGGCCGCCTTCGGAGCGCGCGGCGCCGCCACCATACTGCACAAGATGACCGTGGCGGGCTTTGTCGGCTTCATCCTCACCACCATGGCCATCGGCTTTCTGCAAACCGGCAGCAGTCAGAGCTCCGTCATGAGTACAGTGGAGGAGGCTGCGGAGCCGGTTCCAGTACCGACCACGGATGCCGGTATGGCAGTCGAAGAAGCGGTCGAGGAGGCGGTCATAGAGACAGCCGCCGAAGAGGCGGAGGCCATCGCCGTGGAAGAAGAAGCTCTTTCCGAGGAGGCCCCGCCGCCCGACGAGCAGTAGGACTCCTCGGTCTTCCTGCCCGACAAGAGACATCCGCGGTGGTCCCAAGATCTTGTTAGAATCCCTGACTGCGCCGAAGTGGCGGAATTGGTAGACGCGCACGCTTGAGGGGCGTGTGGGGCGACCCGTGCCGGTTCGAGTCCGGCCTTCGGCACCATCCCTTTCATCATGACCGACAGCACCGCCAGCGACAGCCCGTCACCGCCGGCTGATGCGCCGGCCGACGCACCCCGAGTCCTTCCCTCTCAAGCCGAAATCGCCCAGTGGGCGAAGGGCGACGACCTGCCCTCTCTCGGCACTCTTTTCTCCGGGCTGCCCGTGGCGCGCTTCGACGCCCTCATGATGCAGATTCGCAAGGAAGAGCTCCTACCCCAACACTGGCAGGTGATCGGTGACCGCACGCTGCCGGACCAAGGGGTCTTCGACTCCTACCCAGAAGTCGCTCGGTTGTTGGCGCTCGAAGTCGCCTCCGCGTCGGCCCGAGGACAGGTGGCGGCGTTGCGTGTTGGTTGGCAGGAGCTGGCGGGGAAACAGCCCGCGCTGTGGACGACCAGCGATCTGTTCGTCGCCTTGCGCCGCATCATCGAACGCGACCTGCCCGTGGACTACAACGATCTGTTGTCGGCAATCCGCGACGTCTGGCGAGCCCTCACCCTGCCCCACGGCAGGGACCAGCTGGATAGCCTCTGGGCCTGCCTGGATCTCATCCGCCAAAAGACCAAGAAGTAGCCGTGGCTGCTCCGCAGCCTCTGGGGTGCTATTCCGCTCGCTTGGCCGAGAGGATGACGACCGTCTCGCCAGGGACATCGCGAAAAGGACCGACCGTGGTTGTCGGAACCTTGGCGATGGCATCGACGACATCCATGCCGTCGACGATGTGGCCGAAGACCGTGTAGCCCCATCCCCGAGGCGTCTTGTCCGTATGGTCCAGAGGGGCATTGTCGACCGTGTTGACGAAGAACTGGGAGGTAGCGCTGTGGGGATCGTTGGTGCGGGCCATGGCGACCGTGCCGCGTGAGTTCTTGAGGCCGTTGTCCGCCTCGTTCGGTACACCGTTCCTGGTGGGCTTCTTCATCATGTCGTCGGTGAAACCGCCACCCTGAATCATGAACCCGTCGATCACCCGGTGAAAGATGGTTCCGGCGTAATAGCCCTCATCCACATAGGCGAGGAAGTTCTCGACCGACTGGGGCGCTTTGTCGGGATAGAGCTCCAGGATGATGTTGCCGTGGTTCGTCTCCAGCACCACCCGCGGTGCTTCTCCACCATTCTCGCCTCGGGCGATCTGGGTTAGACCGACAACTCCCAACAAACAAAAAAGCATGGCTCGCATTGCTGCTCCTTTCATTGCCTATCCACCAGCCGCTCAAGCATCGTCTCCCCGTTCGGCACGACAGGCGTCACAGGGACAGATGCTGCGCAGGAAATCGAAGCGGTAGATGCCGGTGGAGTGGGCGTCCGACCAGTGAAACGAGATGGCGTAGTTGCCGACCGGGCGGATCGTCAGGGGTTCCACCGGGTTCTCGGGGGGTTGGAACTCGATCTCGTGAGCCCCGTGTCCCTGGCAACCCGCACACGGACAGTAGCCCCGAAGATAGTCGTACTCGTACTCAGACTCATGGCCGTCGCTCCACAGCATCCGCAACGTTCGCGGTTCGGGCTGTCGCCGGATCTCTGTGGGGTGAGGGCTTTGCATGACTGCTTGTGCCGGGTTGCTTCGGGCGCGGCGTATGCTAGCACCAGCGTCAGCCACGTGGTAGGGCAGGGTCGACATCCTCCCTCACCTACCCACCCGCCCGTCCTGGGGCTTGGGTCCCGGGTCCTGATATCTTCGATACACGGCCGGCCGCTACTCGACCCACGCCACGCATGGCCCCTCGGTCCCGCTACCTCATGGTGGGTCCACGGTTCCGGCGGCGGTCCATGGCCCACACCGGGCGAGGCGCCGAGCGCTGCGCCAACCACCCCGCACGGCACCATACTTCTCGATCGAGGCGACTGCATAGTGGCTGCATGTCGGCTCGAAGCGGCACCGAACGCCGGCCCTGGACAGCCCTGTCGAGACTCGGGCTTGATAGAGGTTGATGCCTCGAAGCATCAGCCAGGCCGCCCCCTGTTTCGCCGGTTCTCGGGAGAGGTCCCAGCCCAGTATCAGAAGCAGGGTGACCAGGATGACCGCCTTGATTCGCCGTCTCTTGTTGCGGCTTGATCGGTCGTCGACCTCGATGCGCTGCTTCGACGAGGAGCTCTGCAAGGGACCCTCGCGCGGCAGGCTCTAGACGCCCCTCGAGATGAGATAGGCCCAGTTCGCGACGATCACGGCTGCGAGACCGAGTCTCTCGATGGGTCGCAGACTCCAGCGCGGCTCCTTCAGCGGCCTGCCCCGGATCGCGGACACCCCTGCGACCAGCCCCCCTGCCAAGAATGCTGTCAGAAGGACGGCTCCCAGGGGGTTGGTTCGCAAGGCCGTCGAGAACTCCAGATCGGCAAGAGCCAGAACTGTGCGAGTGATTCCGCAGGTCGGACAGGGAATGCCGACGATCGCCTTGAAGGTGCAGACCGGCAGGGATCCGGCGAGCTGCCTTGCGTAGGGCACCAGCGCCAACAGCACCACCACCACCGTCCCCCACAACAATCCCAGTTGCCGTTGACTGGTCTCAGAGACAGAAGCGAAACCGTCTCCCGACAAGACCTTCGCGCCGGTTTCCCTCTTCGGCAAAGCCACCTACGCTCCGTGATCTCAACTCTGCGTTGCGAACGCCGCCATGAGTCCGGCACCGATCGTCATCAAAAAGAAGAAGATGCACAGACAACAGAGCACCAACGGTATGAGGAGCGCGGCGACAGCCTGGCCCTGAGAGCTCTTGTGCAGGCTGGTGATGCCGACAACTCCCAGCACGACGGTCCAGACAAGGGTGATGAGGCTACCGAAGATCGGCACCAGGCTGCCCAATTGCGCCACCGTCGCGTACGACACCACGCGGAACGTACCCTCGAAGCCCGCCGTCGAATCCTTCAGCCCTCCGACCAGAACCAGACACAGATGGAGCAAGGCGCTCCAGATGAACAGCGCCACGAGAATGTAGATCGGAGCCAAGACAAGACTGAGAACCAAGCCGAACGTCGAACCACCAACCAAGAAGGGGAGCTGGTCACGCACTTCTGGCGGGAAGGCGGACAGGACCGACATGCCGAAAAGGGTCTCCCAGACTTTGGCGATCAGGACACCGGCCCACCCGAGGACAACGGCGAACAGCAGGGGGCTACCGTAGTCGCCCTGGCGTCGGGTCTGGTTGAACGCTTCGACGGGTGACACGACAAACAGCTTCAGAGCTTCCAGGAAACCCTGGCTGACCCCCAATTCGTCGCGTCGTTCCCAGGGGTTGCCCTGGCGCTCGTTGTCACCGGCGGGAGGTTCCGGAGGTGGTGTGGCGGTCGTGCTGATCGGTTCATTCATGCGATCGATCCTCGTTCGAGATCTTTCAAGATAACGACCCTGCCTAGAACTTGTCCACGTACTGGCTGAGCCCGGGCACGATGAACCGCTCGCCGTTGAGGCCCTTGAAGATCGCGATGACGCGGATGACGGTGAAGCCGAGGAAGATCAACGGGATGAAGATCGCGAAGACGCAGCCGATACCAGTGACGGCAATGGCGTTGACGAGAAGCTGCAGAATGACTTCGGCGATAGTCAGGACCAGACCGTTCTTGGCGTGCCACTGAATCTCTTTGTCGTCCTTCTCGACCAACAGGGGGATCAGCGCCAAGATCCACAGGTAAGAGAGGATGATCATCAATCCCCGGTTCGTCGACTCCGAGGCGTCCGCGGTCGGTGCCGGAGGTGTTGGGGTTGGGGTTTCCTCCTGCGGTGCTTCACTTTGCGGGGTCTCTTGATCACTCATCGCGCTGCCTCCTTGGCGTCCTGGTCCGGTGACACGAGGTCACCTCGTGTTCGACGGTTCGCCCAGTGTGATCGAAGCCCCTACCGGGCGCTTGACGGAACGTAGGTGAAGTCTACAGCCCAGACGCTCTACCCGCCAGGGCCTGTCGGTTCGGCGCCGAGGCTCGCCAGGGCCTCCCGAAGCCACGCCTGTCGACCGACGGCGACCTCGAGCGTCAACCGAACGCTCTCGTCCGCGTAGCGCTCATCGACGATCTCGACCTCGGGAGGATGAACCAACCGCTTGAGATCCCCGAACCGGGTGTAGGGAACGACGATCTCCACCAAGACCGTGGGCACGCGCTCCTCCGTCGGCAGCTCTTCGAGGGCCTCCTGAACTACTTGCGAGTAGGCCCTCGCCAAGCCACCCTTGCCCAGCTTCACACCTCCGTACCAGCGCACCACAACCGCCATGAGGTCCGAGAGCTTCGCGCCACGCAAGACTTGTAGCATCGGAGTGCCAGCGGTTCCAGCGGGCTCGCCAGCATCAGAGAACCTTTCGCTGGGTGGTTGGCCGATTCGCCAGGCCCAGCAAACATGTGTCGAGTCCGAGTATTCAATGGCGAGGCTCTTCAGCCGTTCGCGAGCCACCGACTCGTCCTCGACCGGTTCGACCAGCGCCAGGAACCGTGAGCCTTTTTCCCGCAGCTCGGCACGAGCGGTCCCGGCCGGCGCCAGATAGGGCTCCCCGGGAGGCGCCACGCGACCTAGTCCTCGAGAACCCTGTGATAGATCCGCCGATACTGCCGGACGACCGAAGCCTCGTCGAAGCGCTCCACAGCCCACCGCCGACCGGCCTTACCAAAGCGCTGCCGCATCTCGTCGTCTTCCAAGAGCGTCAGGGCAGCCGCCGCCATGCCGTCGATGTCACCAACTGGCAGTAGAAAACCGTTCTCTCCTTCGCGCACGACCTCCGGCAGTCCACCCACCTCGGTGGCAATCACCGGTACTTCGCACGCCAGGGCTTCCAGCGCGGCCAGACCAAAGGACTCTGTCTCGGACGGCAATAGAAACAGGTCCGCTCCCACCAGAACCTCTTCCACCAAAGGCAGGTTGCCGATAAAGGTGATCGAATCGCAGATGCCGCACTCACGACAGTGCTGCTCGATCTTGGGTCGGTCGGGGCCATCGCCGATCAGCAGGAGCCGCGCCGGCATTTTGCGGCGCACCTGGTGGAAGATCTCCACCACGTCGAAGACCCGCTTCACGGGGCGAAAGTTGGAGATGTGAACCAGGACCTTCTCTCCTTCCTGGCTCCATCGGAGGGCTCCCGGATGAGATCGTGCCTTTTCATATCGCGTCGGGTCGATGAAGTTGGGAACCACCTCGATGTGATTCGTGATTCCCAACTGCTTCTGGGTCGCCTCGCGCAACGCCTGGGAGACCGCTGTCACCGCATCGCTCTTGACGATTCCAAACCGCGTGGTCTCCAGATAGTTGGGGTCGTTGCCTACCAGGGTGATATCCGTTCCGTGCAGCGTGGTGACCACCTTCAACGGCTGAGGCTCGAGGATCTCCCGCGCCAGTACCGCTGAGACCGCGTTGGGCACCGCGTAGTGGACGTGAATCACATCGAGCCGTTGATGTCGCGCCACTTCGACAATCTGCGTGGCCAACGCCAGCGAGTAGGGCGGATACTCGAAGAGCGGATAGTGGGGCACCACGACCTCGTGGTAGAACAGATTGGCATTGATGAACGACAGGCGCGACGGCAGGGCGTAGCTGATGACGTGCACCTCGTCACCGCCCGCCGCCAGGGCCATCGCCAGTTCGGTGGCGACAATGCCCGAACCACCAAAGGTCGGATAGCAGCTGATGCCGATCCTCAACGCAGACCTCCCGGCACCAGCGTCCAAGGGTCGGCCACGGCCAGGGGTAGCCGACTCCAAAAGGGCTCCCCGTAGGCGGCGCCAACGGCCAGGCCGTAGTGCTGCGCGCGCCCCACGACGGCTGCCCTGAACTCCGGCGAAGCGACCTTGGTGAGTGGCTCGTCGCGGCTGCTTCCGGGCTGATGCAGTTGGCTCGAGTAGGCCTCCAGCGCTTGCAGCTTGGTCTGCCAGGTAGAAGTCACGTCGACGATGAAGCTGGGCTCGAAGGTGTCGTGTTGCATGTAGGAGAACACGGCGGCCGGCCGATGAGGCTCGGATGTCCCCCGACTCGCGAGACCGGCATAGTAGCTCGCCGCAGCCAGAAGACGATGCGCCCTCCCATGATCGGGGTGGCGATCGGAGGGGCTCGGGCCGAAAACCAGATCGGGTCGGTAGCGACGCAACGCCTGGATCAAAGCGTCTTCCTCTTCGGGACCGGTGCGCAGGGAGCCGTCACCGCAATCCAGAAACACCAACTCTTGCGCCTGCAAAGCCGCCGCCGCGACTGCCGCCTCGGCGCAACGTTCTTCGACCGTACCCCGCGTCCCCGCCTCGCCGCGGGTCAGGTGGACGATTCCCACCTTCAAACCCCGCGCCGCCAGCAGAGCCACCGTACCGCCACAGCCCAACTCGACATCGTCAGGGTGGGAACCGACTGCCAAGACATCCAGCTTCATCCTTTACTCCCAGAACAAGAGATCATGATCCGCACCTCTTACGGACGAACGACCTGTAGGGTTATGGGGTCCTGCTCGTCGAGCTGCTCGAGCATTGCCTCCGAGAAGCCCCTGCCATACTTGCCCGGGTAGTGGGCTGTGGAAATGACACGCTCCTGCAGTTGATTCATCGGCCGAACTGTGTCGCGCAGCGTCTCGAGGCGCTGCCGTGCCATCTGATCCCGTCTCGCCGAGGCCCCTTTGATCCTGCCGCTGAACGAGTCCAGGGCTCGCTTCATCTGCTCTCCCGTCTTGCGCCAGGGGCCGGCAAGGCCGGGATCCAACTCCAAGGCGGGCGCCTCCAGGCCGGCCAATAGAGCCTCGAGCTGTCTTCTCGCAGGATCGAGAAACTCTTCCCCGGCGCTACCCGCGAGATGGTCATCGATCTCCAGATCCGGATCCGCCAACTCCGACAGAGTCAGCCCCGCAGCCTCCATCTTCTTCGCAACATGCTCCTCGAGAACTAGCGCCTGGGGACGAAGCGCAATCGCAGGGGGTCCGATCTCGAGCAGAGAGTACAGAGGCGCAACCTGCGGGAGGTACGCCAGTTCGCCTGGACCCAGGACCTGCAACCCGGTGCCAAACACCGCGTCCTGGATCGCCGAACGGGCCAGAACCCCCGGGCTCACGATCTCGGGCTCTTGCTCGAGGGTCTCCAACAGCCAATCGACATCCCGCACAACCTCTGGAGTGCCACGCAGCTTCAATCGATCCTCTCCCAACCACTCGATTCGCCGACGCTCGCCCTCGTGCAACAGGAACAGGGGGCTGGCACCTGGCTGGGGTCGTACCTGAAGGGAGAAGCCGGCGGTTTCAATGGCACTGTCCCGCTCGGCGGCAGTCTCTGCGACCCGGTGACGCTCGACCACCAGGCGCTTCATCCACGGCGCCTGGGCCTGCTTGAGCTCGGGCAGCAGGGAGTCGACCAGCAGAGGAGCGCGCTCCCCGAGTAGATGAACCATCAACCCGGCAAACGCACTCCCAAAGTCGTTCTCCGGCTGGTACCACTGACCCAGTTCCTCGATCCAGCCAGCGAACTGCTCGCCCGGGATGGCCTCGCGCAACTCCGCCAGGACCCTGTCGACCTCGGGCCCCAGTTGACGAAGCCCCATTGGTCGCAGCGGTGCGAGGTCTGCGCCAAGGTCAAAGGCTCGTGGCCCGGCCGGAGTGAAGAAGGCGGCCCGGGAAGACTCCTTGAAGTCGTGATCCTCGGTTGCGATCCAGAACAGCGCCACGGCTGGCTGACCGTCGCGCTCCAGTCGCTCGGCCCAGCGCACGGCGGCAACAGCCTTCGAAAGGCCGTAGAGCGGTCCGCCAAACAGCCCCGGCTGCTGCCCGGTGATCACCACGAGCGTCGCCGGGTCGGCCAGCTTCCTGCCCAGCTCTTCCGCCGCAGGGTGAGCGTAGCCGCTGTTGGCAACGGTCAGGCCCTTGCTTAGCTCTCGCCGATCGCCAACCAGAGCAGAATCTGTGGGTGGCGGGGCGCCCGGTGCTTGAAATCGCACCGGCGCGAGCAATTCGGTCCCGGTGCCTTCTAGAAACGCACTCGCCAGGGGCGGCAACAGGTTGTTGTCGATGAGATTGACCGTCATGGTTTCACGCTGGCTTCGAGCCGACAAGAATGAGTCGCTCGCTGTCACTGTTGAAGTCCCCTCCCTGGAAGCCACCGTACAGTGCCGTGACCTGCAACCCGGCTTGTTCCAGGCCGCTCAGCACTTCATCCCGCTCGTAGGCTCGCACGCTCTCCACAAAGGTCTGTACGGGGCGATTGGGCGAGTGAACACGAATCCGCTTGTTGACCCTCTGCGTCGACGCATCGAACCAACGCTGGATCTCGGCGTCATAGCCCTGCAGCGTCCTGTGCTCTCGTTCCACGAGGTTGCCTACGACCTGTTCGCGGTTGAACAGATCGACTAGAAATCCACCTCCGGGCTCGAGAATCCGGGCGATCTCCTCGAGCACTCGGAAGTTCTCTTCCTCACTCTCGAAGTACCCGAAGGAGGTAAAGAAGTTGAGCACCGTGGAGAAGGTATTGTCTGCGAAGGGGAGACAGCACATGTCTCCTGCCACCCTCGGCAGATGCGGCGCCTGCGTGAGAAGAGTCAGGGAGAGATCGAAGCCAAGCGCCCGAAAACCTCTCTGCCTCAAGATTTCGGTGTGGCGGCCGGCCCCACAAGCGAGATCCAGAACGGCCCCCGCCGGATCCTTACCCAGAACCCTCTCAACGAAATCGACATGGACCTGGGCCTCGCCCAGATCTCGGTGCGAATACAACTCCAGATACTCTGCTCCAAACCATTCCTTGTACCACGCCACGGGGGAATGATACCGACTTGGACCGCCTGGCGCCTGCCGTCTGTCGATCGGTTGGCTCAAAGCTCCTGCGGAGTCACCTCGACGCGGAACTTGTGAGACGAAAAAGTAGAATGACCCCATGGCATTGATCTATGGCTCCGGGAAGCGATCGGTAACGATCGACCCGCCGCTGATTCTGGCGCCGATGGCTGGCGTGACCGACCGGGACTTTCGACTCATCGTCCGCCGGATCGGAGGTGTGGGGATGGTCTCGATGGAGTTCATCTCCTCGCGAGCCATCGTCGGCGGCCACCCGCAGGTCGGCGAGTTGATGTACTTCTCCGAGGAAGAGCGACCTCTCGCAATTCAGATCTACGGCTCCGACGTGGAGACCATGGCCCGGGCCGCTGATTTCGTCGAACAGACGGGAGCCGACGTTTGTGACATCAACATGGGTTGCCCGGCCAACAAAGTTCTCAAAGGCTGCGCGGGCGCAGCCCTGATGGGGGATCTGCAACTGGCCGAGCGGATGATCGCCGAGGTGCGTCGCAGACTCACGATTCCCTTGACCGTCAAGTTTCGCCTGGGGCTCAACGACAAGGAGAAGAACTATCTCGAGCTGGGGCAGATCTGTGAGGCCAATGGCGTCGCTGCTGTCGCCATGCACGGACGCACTGCCAAACAGATGTTCCGCGACGGAGCAGACTGGTCAGCGATCGCCCGCCTCAAGGAGAGCCTGTCGATTCCGGTCATCGGCAATGGCGACGTCAAGGAGCCCGACGATGCCATTCGGATGCTCGGCGAGACGGGCTGTGATGGTGTGATGATCGGTCGTGCGGCGACCACCAACCCGTGGATCTTCCATCAGGTTGCGGCACGGCTGTCGGGGGGTGAAATACCCGAGGCCACGATCGCGGAACGTCGAGATCTAATCCTCGGACACTTCAGAATGGTGGCCGAGAGAGACCCTTCGCGCGTCGCTCTCCACAAGCTCCGGAAATTCACTGGTTGGTACACCCACGGTCTGCCCCGCGGTCGGAGGCTGCGCCAACAGATCAACAGCTTGCCGGACGTCGAGAGCTTTCTGGTGGCAGTAGAGAGCTTCTTCGACGAGATTCTGGAGGACCGCGCGGCCTGACCATGAAACCCCTGTGTAGCCTCAATGGCCGAATCCAACCGCTGGCAGAAGCCCGCATCGATCCCTTGGATCGCGGCTTTCTTTTCGGTGATGCTCTCTACGATGTCGTGCGGGTGATCGACGGCATCCTCTTGGACCTCGATTCTCACGTTTGCCGCTTGGCGGGAGGGCTCGAGCGTATCGATATCGAGACGCCCCCCGGACTGGCAGAGAGCTGTCGGCAGCTCGTGACCGCTACCGAGCTCGGGACCGGCTATTTGTACCTGCAGGTCTCTCGTGGCGTAGCGCCCCGGTCTCATCAGCCTCCCCGCGACATAACACCGACCGTCCTCGTTCTCGCTGTGCCCCACTCCTTTGCCGCCCCTGCCTCCAGGGCGATGCGCGCCATCTCTCGACCCGACGACCGCTGGAAACATTGCGATCTCAAGACCACCAGTCTGATCGCCACCGTAAGGGGCAAGATCGCCATGCGGGATGCCGGGGCCGACGAGGTGCTCTTCGTTGGACCACAAGGGGAGGTGCGTGAGGGAGGAAGCAGCAACCTTTTCGTGCGACAAAGTGACCTCCTCAAGACCCACCCGCTTGATGGTCGAATTCTCGAAGGGGTCACTCGCGGTATCCTTCTCGAGTTGGCCAAACAAAGCGGGCTACCGTGTGCCGAGACATCGCCTCGGCTCCAGGAACGAGAGGAGTGGCAAGAAGCCTTCCTCTGCGGCACCCTGACCGGTGTTCAGCCGTTGGTGGAACTGGATGGCGAGCCGATCGCGGACAGGGTCGTCGGAGCATGGACCCAGCTACTGGCCGCAGCACTCGAAGACAGGGACAGACAAGGCGCCTGAGAGACCGTGGTGGAGACCCCCTCACAGCATCGAGTCGCGTTGGAAGCGACGCCTGAGGCGGCCCTCGAGCTTCTGGCCACAGCTGCCGACCTATGGGGAGCCAGTTGGCAGGCGAGCTCTTCCGGCGGAACTCTACATTTGCCTGTCGTCCGGGGCCTTTGGCGCGGTGTCGAGCAATGTCGCGTCGATGTCTCTTGCGGAAAGTCCGGCTCGGCAATCGAGTTGACGGTGGAGGAGAGCCGGCACTCCGTCAATCGGTCCGCTGTGGTCGTGCTGCTCTTCGGCGGCATTGGTGGACTGATCGTCGCCTTTTGGCCTTTCTTTCCCGGCTTGATACCCCTGCTGCCCGTCGCGGTCGTGCTGGCCGTGGCGGCCTGGCTCCTGGTGGTCGCACGGCTGCGTAGCAGCAGTCCGGAGGACTTTCTGAAGCTGGTCACTGAAATCGAGAACTCACTCCCAAACGAGAACAACGAACAAGGAGGAAAACATGAGTAGTCTGACGGAACGCATGATCGGTGCCGCAAAGCTGGATGTCGCCATCTACGAGGAGGTCGAAGCCGATACCACCGCAACCGGTCAGGCCCTCCTGGTCGTCGTACTCTCCAGTGTCGCCGCCGGTTTGAGCTTCGTAACGATCAACGGCATCCGCGGTGTCATCTGGGGCACGCTGGCCGCAGTCGTCGGGTGGATCATCTGGGCAGGAATCACCTACCTCGTCGGTACCAAGATGCTGCCCGAGCCGCAGACCCACTCCGACATGGGCGAGCTCCTGCGCACGATCGGCTTCGCCATGAGTCCTGGAATCTTGCGGATTCTCGGCATCATTCCGGTCATCGGTTTCCTGGTCAACCTGGTCGTCTTTTTCTGGCTTCTGGCGGCGGTTGTCGTAGCGGTACGGCAGGCACTCGACTACAAGAGTACCGGCAGAGCCGTCGGCGTCTGTCTCATCGGATTTCTGGTCTATATCCTCGTCGCCGTCCTCGTCGGCACCATGTCTGCTGGGATCAGCGGTCTGATGAATTAGGTCTGAAGATTGGGCGCCCGGCGGGAATCTTCTCCGCTACAGCGCTGTTGTGACAGACTGGAACATTGTTCTTTGCCAAACCCCGGGGGCGCTTTGGCTTCGACGGGGAACAGAGCGGCTAGGAGGCTGCGTGTCGAGTTTCGCCTCGTAAAAGCGAAATAACACAACTGCCAACGATAATCTGGCATTGGCTGCTTAAGCAGTCACGTCCCGACAGAAGCGTTGATTCACCGCGTCTGTCTCGGGCGTCGCAGTAGTGGATCGAAGGGCTCGTGGTGCCCCGCACCGGGTCTGGATTCTAAAGCGGGGCTGGCTGACCGTACCGGTCGTCTTCGTCCATAACACGGTCGGCGAGATCCCCAAACGAAGGCTACACACGTAGAAGTTTCCCAGACGCGTTCTTCGGACGTGGGTTCGAGTCCCACCGCCTCCACCAACCTCGAATATCCGACCACTCTGTGGCACTGTGCCGCAGAGTGGTTTTTCAATGACGGTTGCAGCGACTTCCTTCCGAAGTTGGCCTTGGTTCACGAGTCCAAGTAATCACCTACTTCTCAGTCAGGAGGGGACCTCGATGACGACCTCATCGACGAGCAGTGCTTCTGCAGTGGCGGATTCCCGGCGGACTGCTGGACGGATCGACCCCGCAATCCATCTATGGTAGCACACGGGTTGCTAAAAGCACACTTTACTCCACCGATTCCGCCTTTATATTCTCTAAAGCACCCTAATGGTCCACTGGACCGCATCCCAACCTCCCTTCCTGCGAATATCGAAGGCGTCGCTGTCTGAAGAGACGAGACGCGGTTGTCTGGGAAGGTCGAGTCTTCCTCCGAATTTGACTGTTGGTCGCGCATTTACCACCCAAACAATATTGGTGGCGTCCATTCGCCTTCTTTAGTCCACTGTCATTACACAAACAGCAACAATGGAACCACAGTGGTCCACCATAGTACTCGACAAAGTGGGCGAGCGGGCCCCCCCTGCCAACCGACTGACACCGTTAATCGGCGTCGTCAGATGCGGAGATCTCGGAAAGCCTCGTCGATGGATTCAGCGTAGGGAGGTGACAGGACCCCCACGTCGGTGATGATCGCGGTGATCAACTCCGCTGGGGTCACATCGAAGGCGAAATTCGCGGCCCGAGCCTCCTGCGGAGCGATGCGCGTGCCAAAGACCGTCATGATTTCATCGGGCTCGCGCTCTTCGATCGGGATCTGAGCACCGGTCGGTGTGTGCTGGTCGATCGTCGAAAGGGGCGCGGCGACATAGAAAGGGACCTTGTGTCGGTCAGCCAGGACCGCCAGGGGGTAGGTGCCGATCTTGTTCGCCGTATCGCCATTCGCCGCGATTCGGTCCGCGCCGACAACCACCCGATCCACGAGACCTCGGGCCAGAAGCGAGCCGGCGCTCGAGTCCGTGATCAGACGGTAGGGGATTCCCAGACGTTGCAGCTCCCACGTGGTCAAACGAGCCCCCTGGAGCAGAGGACGGGTCTCGTCAACCCAGACCATCTCGACCTTGTCGACCTCCCAGGAGGCTCGAATCACTCCGAGCGCCGTGCCGTAACCTGCCGTAGCCAAGGAGCCGGTGTTGCAGTGGGTCATCACCCGATCTCCCGGTGCGAACAAGGGCTCGCCGTTCGACCCGATTTGCCGGTTCGCTGCCACGTCATCAGACTGCAACTGCCCAGCCCATCTCGAGAGTGCAGCGACAACCTCCTGCCGGTCCTTGCCGGCATTGGCTTCGAAGACTCTCTGTCCCTGTTCCAGCGCCCACCTCAAGTTGACCGCTGTGGGACGCGTCGAACCGAGAAGGTCGACGACGGCGCGAAAGTGTTCGCCCAGATCTCGCCCCGGGGGGGCGGAGAGTACTCCGAGAACCAGTCCGTATGCCGCGGCCACGCCGATGGCAGGAGCGCCCCGGATCGAGAGCCGACGGATGGCCGTCGCCACGTCTTCTGGAGCCCAGCACTCCAACCACACCTCTTCGCGTGGCAACAGGGTCTGGTCCAGGAGTCGTAAGTGGTCGTTCTCCCAGCGGATGGGAGAGAACGTCTCGTATTCCGGGGGTGGGGGCATCTGTCGCGCGTCGCTCATGCCATCTATGTTAAACCCCCTCGAATTGGCTGGCACCGCTGTTAGAATTCCGGGCCGGCACGCTCGACGACCCAGCACTGTCTGAGAGTTGCTGTCTCGAGACCATCTGCCACAAGGAGGTTTGCTGTGAAGGGCGATCCCAAAAAGTCAGGCTTCTCGACCCGGGCCATCCATGCTGGCCAAACACCCGATCCCACGACCGGTTCCGTAACAGTCCCGATCTACCAGACCTCGACTTATGTTCAGGACGAGTTGGGGCAGCACAAAGGCTACGAGTACGCGCGCGTCCAGAACCCGACGAGAGAAGCCCTCGAGGACAACGTTACGGCTCTCGAGAATGGCCTGGCTGGCCACGCCTTCGCTTCGGGCATGGCGGCCATCTCCACACTGCTCACGCTGACTCGCACCGGCGATCACGTCGTTTGCTCACAGAACGTCTATGGCGGCACCTATCGATTCTTCAGCCAGATTCTCGAGCGCTACGGCCTGCGCTTCTCCTGGATCGATTCGACGGATCTGGACGCCGTCGAAAGTGCCATGTCGGAAGAGACTCGCATGGTCTATATCGAGACGCCGACCAACCCCATGATGGAGGTCACCGACATCGCCGCCGTGGCAGATATCGCTCACGCGCGCGGTGCCGTGTTGGCCGTGGACAACACGTTCATGTCGCCGCGATTCCAGCGCCCCCTCGAGCTCGGTGCCGACATCGTGATTCACTCCACCACCAAGTTCCTCAACGGTCACAGCGATTCGATTGGCGGCATTCTGGTCTCTTCGAGAGCCAAAGACGCCGAGTGGTTCGCCTTCGTTCAGAAATCCGTTGGTGCCATCCTCTCGCCATTCGACAGCTTTCTCGTGCTACGCGGCTTGAAGACCTTGGCGGTGCGAATGGATCGTCACGAATCCAGCGGCAGGGCAGTCGCTGATTTTCTCAATGGCCACGCCAAGGTGAAGAGCGTTCTCTATCCTGGGCTCCCAGACCACCCTGGTTATCAGGTGCAGTCTCGGCAGGCCACCGGCTACGGCGCCCTTATCACCTTCGACCTCGGCGGTTACGACGCCGCCAAAACCCTGCTGGACAATCTCGCGGTCATGAGCCTGGCAGAGAGCCTCGGCGGCGTGGAGACTCTCATCTCCCACCCCGCCTCCATGACCCATGCCTCTGTGCCGCCTGAGAAGCGGGAAGAGTTGGGGATTACGGATGGGGTCGTGCGGGTGTCCGTCGGGCTCGAGGACCTGGAAGATCTAGTGGCCGATCTCGACTCGGCCCTGGCCAAGATCTGAAGCTGGGCCTCGCTTAGGCCTCGTCTTCTTGCCCGTCGACGGCCTTGTTCAGGCAGGTGGTAATCCAGGCCAAGAAGCCAGCCTCACCTCGGTGGATGTCGAAAGCCAGGATCTCCGGCAGATCGTAGCTGTGGAGCTCCTGAATGGCTTGCTCGACCGCGGCGTACTCGCTCTCCAGAGTCTTGATGATGAGCAGGTACTCGCTGTCGTCGCAGATCTTGCCCTGCCAGCGATAGACCGAGCGCTGAATAGGCAGGATGTTGACGCAACAGGAGTGCCGCCTCGCCACCAGCTCCTCTGCGAGGAGATTCGCTTCCTCCTGGGTTCCCACGGTGGTAACAACGACGATAGCGTTCACCGCAGAAGACGTTACTCCACGAAACGGCGCCGAGTCAACGAGAATCGCGCGGTTCAAGTGCGCTATCTCCAGGTCTCCGAAGTTACGTCGTAGCGCAGGATCTTGACCTTGCCTGTACGACCGAAAACCCGCACCACGGAAAGAAAGTGCAGACCGTCGCTGATGTAGAGAGAGCCCGGGGTCGAGGCGCCGAGATGATTGAACGACGCGATGTCGGAACGATTGAATCGAATCGGGTCCTCCAACCGGGTCAATCTCCTGCGCGGATCTCCAGGGTCCCGCGGTGGTAATCCGGCTGGAAAGCCAAGACCGACCTGCTGCCCCAGGTGAACCAACTCTCGCGGCGGCCCCAGGGGAGGATCGACGCCGGCATCGATGTCCCGCGTCAGAACGCCATCCCCGTCTCCGTCCCGGTACAGGGTGAAGCTGTAGCGACCCTGGCCATCCGTTCGGAACTTCACGCCTACCTTCGTACCCTCTCGGATGGCTCTCGATCGCGCCAGTCTCAACACGGTCTGGAGCTCTCGGCTCGCCAGGTCCACTCTCAGGCTGCGAGTGAGTCGAAAAAGGTCGGGAACCGTGAGGGACGCAAACAGACCCAGGATCGCGACCACGACGACCCACTCGATGACCGTGAATCCGGCCCATGCCTGATCCCTGGCGCGCCGGATGGACCTGGCTCTTCGGCCCCCCAGATACCTCGACGATTTCCACCCAACTGCGGCGAGCGGCAGGGTCGACATCGGGCCACCCTGCCGCCCACCCGACAAACTCATCCGTCGCTCCCCGCCGATTTCTTCGGCGGGGTGACCTTCTCGGTCAAAGTGGTTTCTCCAGACAGAGTGATGTGCGGTCGGATCAACTCGAAGGTCTTTTCGCCGACTCCCTGCACCAGCATCAGATCCTCCAAGCTCTTGAAGCGACCGTTCTTGTCACGGAAATCCACGATCCGCTGTGCAACCACGGCACCAACTCGAGGCAGCAACGAAAGCTGCTCGGCGCTCGCCGTATTGATATTCACCGCCTTTGCCTGCGCCTGAAGGGTCGCCGGCAGGCCAACCACCAGCACGCACAACAAAGCCAACAATGGCGTCAACTTGAGTCCTTGTTTCATGCACTACCTCCTGATTTCGCTGGTTTCGATGAGCATCCGCTATTTGAAAGAGACGCCTCGGGCCGATCCCGTGCGCCAGTCCCCACCGTCTGTGTCTGCTTTTCCACTCGCCAGTCGTTCGCACCTCCTTTCTCCGGTGACTGTGGAGCGAACGGTGCAACTCAACGATCGTGCCAGTCTTCCTGAATCTCCTTAAAGTGTTTACTAGTAAAGGTTTACGATTCGTACGAGAAGCGCTTGCAGGCTTCGTACGTCAAAGAATCTTGCGCCTGCACGGAGGTAAGATCGAGACAACTCTCTACGCCGTTGCCCCCGACGCTGCGTCAAGCGGACTGGACTTCCAGAGAGACTGTTTCCTGATTGGTGGCCCCAAGGGGCCATTTGCATTAGATTAGAGCGCCGATGTCGAACCGCAGCTCATTCCGCGAGTATCTCGAGGCCCTCATCATCGCCGGGATCTTTCTCGGCTTCACGAATACCTTCGTGGTGAAGACCTTCTATATTCCGAGCGCCTCGATGGAAGAGACGCTCCTGATCGGCGACCATCTCTTCGTCAATCGCTTCATCTTCGGCCCGGCACCGACCAAGCTCGAGCAGAAGCTGCTCCCTTCGCGACCGGTGAATCGAGGTGATATCGTCATCTTTCGATCCCCCGAGCGGCCCAGGGTAGACATGGTCAAGCGCTGTATCGGGTTGCCCGACGACGAGATCCGCCTGCTCGACAAAGATCTCTACATCAACGAAGACTGGGTCGACGACAGTACTTTTACCTGGCATCGGGATGAACGCGTCTTCCACGACCTGCCTTCGGTTCCGCCCTCCGCTCGTCTACGGGACAACTTCGGACCATCGACCGTGCCGGAAGATCACTATTTCTGCCTCGGAGACAATCGCGATCAGTCCTACGACTCGAGGTTCTGGGGCTCCGTGCCCGCGCACTTCGTCAAGGGGCGGGCCTTCCTGATCTATTGGTCTTTCGGTGGCGAGACCTCCGACGGCGTCTGGAGAGGGTTGGGAAACAAGCTGCGCCAACTCGCGGGTACCACCCTCGGCTTCTTCAGTAAATCGCGCTGGCAGCGGACCTTCCACGTAGTGCGTTGATCGGGGGCGTTCGGATGCCCTCTTCCAGATCGATCTTCCGGGAGTACTTCGAGGCCCTCCTCATCGCGGTGATCTTCGCGACGTTCGCTCGGACCTATGCGGTCCAGGCTTTCAAGATACCTACTGGCTCCATGGAGCAGAACCTCCTGATCGGTGACCACATCCTGGTCAACAAGTTCGTCTTTGGACCGACCCTGGGTGGTCTCGAGAACTGGCTGCTGCCTACGCAGGCTGTGCGGCGGGGCGACGTGGTCGTGTTCCGGTTTCCCGAGGACCCGTCGCGAGATTTCATCAAGCGTTGCATCGGACTGCCCGGCGATACGATCGAGATCGTCGACAAGAAAATCCAGGTCAACGGCGAGGTGGTGGTGGACGGCCACTACGTCTATCACTCGGACTCCCGAATCTACCCTCACTCGGTCTTTCTACACGAGGGCTACCGGGATCGCGACAACTTTGGGCCCTTTGACGTGCCGGCCGACCAGTACTTCTTCATGGGTGATAATCGGGACAACTCGAACGACTCCCGCTTCTGGGGTGCGGTGCCAGCCGACTACATCAAAGGTAGGGCCTTTCTCGTCTACTGGTCTTTCGCCAGCGATGAGGCGCCTGTCGATTGGCCAGGGTACGGAGGCAAGTTTCGACAGCTGTCGGATGTCTTCCTGAAGTTCTTCACCAATACCCGTTGGGATCGCTCTTTCCAAATTGTGCGCTAAACTTCAACTTCACAGGATTTCAAGAACGAGCAGGGGGACAACGATGCCATCACTGAAAACTCGCCATGGCCAGGGCAAGATCGGATGTGTCATCTGGGCACTGGTTCTCTTCGTGTTTTTCGCCGCCTGCTGGAAGATCATTCCCGTGAAGATCAGAACCGCAGAGTTGTATGATTTCATGGAGGAGCAGGCTCAGCGCGCCACGAGGACTCCAGCAGAAGCCGTCAAGAAAAATGTTCTCGCCCGGGCGAAAGACCTCGATCTGCCCGTTGGACCCAAGGATGTCACCGTCCAACGTCGCGGTGGGCGAGTGATCATTACCGCCCGATACAGCATTCCCATCGAGTTCCCGGGCTATACCTACGTGATCGAAGTCGATCACGTGGTCGATCGACCAGTCTTTGCAGTCTGAGCTCCGCCCTGGTTCCTCAACTCGGAATCAGGGCTGCCTCGATCTCTCGGGCAATTCTCTGAAGCACCGTCTCCGGGTCCGGAGCGCGAGTAACGGGTCTGCCCACCACCAATAGATCCGCACCTGCCCGCACGGCGTCTCCAGGGGTCGCGACCCGTTGCTGGTCATCCTCCTGCTGGCTGACATCAGCCAGCCGAATACCGGGAGTCACCAGCAGAAATGGTGCTGCACAACATTCGCGAAGCGCAGCCACTTCCAGCGGTGAGCATACGGCCCCCGAGCATCCGCTCACCTGGGCCAACCGGGCCCAATTCTGCGCTCGCTCACGGCTGTTGCCTGGCAGGTCCAAATCCGCCAAGGCCGACTGGTCAAGATGGGTCAGAACGGTGACTGCCAGCAGTGCCAACCGATCGCTCGCTGCCCGTTGCGCCGACTCCAACATCGCGCCTCCGCCGGACGCATGAATCGTCAGGAAGTCGACGCCAGAATCTCGAGCCGCTGAAACCGCGCCGCTCACCGTGTTCGGAATGTCGTGCAGCTTGAGATCTAGAAAGAGACCTCGCGCATGACGCCGGGCCAGCTCGACAGCTCTGGGGCCCCATCTCACAAAAGCCTCCAGACCCACCTTCAGCACTCCGACGCGAGGACCAAACTGCTCACACCAATTCTCGAACGTCGACCACTCCGAAGTGTCCAGCGCGATCGCCAGGTGATCGAGCGGATCTCGCTTCTGCTCGCTATCCATCGGTTTCAACTCTCATGCAATGCCCCAAGAATCATTCGATACAAGTCAATAGTGGACAATCACAGCAAAAATATACCGAACAATATGACCACGAGAATACTATTAGTCAATGAAAAGCCAAAATTAAGAGCCAAAGTGGACCAAGACGAAGATCCGTGTAGAAATTACACATCCGCGCCGATGACGCCAGGGACATCTGCCATCCCGTCTCTCTCGAGCAAACCCAGGAGCTCCTTGTTGATCTGACGGATGAGTTGGGATCCCCCATAGATCAGGGACGTGTAGATCTGCGTCAGATGCGCTCCTGCTCGCAATCGGGAGTAGACATCCGATGCCGACTCGATCCCGCCAACACTGATCAGGATACAGCGGCCAAAGACCTCCGAAGCGACAACCCTCAGTAGCTCAAGACTCCGGCGCCGCAGCACTCGGCCACTCAGCCCACCCGTCGCTTCAGGCTCGGGAACGAGCGAGTAGTCGATTGTCGTATTGGTCAGGATCAGGCCGGCAGCACCGGCGTCGACGGCAACGCGTGCCAATTCAGCCGCCAGCCGATCCTCCATGTCTGGCGACAGTTTTACGAGGACGGGAACGTCCGTCTCCTCGAGACAGATCTCGAGAAGTTGAGCCACGGTCTCCTTTTGCTGAAGATCCCGCAAGCCGGGAGTGTTGGGCGAAGAGATATTGATGACGAAGTAGTCGGCATGCTGTTCGAGATGCCGCACCAGCACCCTGTAGTCCTCGCCTGCTGCCGCCAATTCTGTCTGCCGATTCTTGCCTATGTTGACACCCACGGGAACCGGTGGAGGCCAACTCTTCGCCAATCTCCGCCCCAGGCTCTCCATGCCCGCATTGTTGAAGCCCATGGCGTTCTGCAGAGATCGCAGCTCACGGTGGCGAAAGAGCCTCGGCTTGGGGTTGCCGGCCTGTGGCCTGGGCGTCACCGTCCCCACTTCCAAGAAACCGAACCCCATCGCCGCCAGCGCGGGTACCGCAACCGCGTCCTTGTCGAACCCGGCCGCCAGGCCAACCGGGTTGGGAAAATGTCTGCCCCAGAGCTCCTGAGACAGACGAGGATCGACGAACCGATGCTGGCTCTCGAAGCGTTGCAGTGCAAAAGGAATCTGCTGCAGGCTCTGCAGACCGGACATGGCCAATCCATGTGCGGTTTCTGGGTCCATCCTCAACAACAGACCATGGATGGTTGACTCGAACAGCTCGATCACCTCTCAGGTGGCTCGCCGAGAACCTGGTACGCCCCGCTTTGCTGCTATGCTGGCGATTCGGCTTCTGGTGGCCCCGTTTCGACGCGAGACCCCTGGCCCGTCGAGACTGTAACAGAGGTATTGAGAGTCCGTCCACGAACTGCAGCAGCCGTGACGTCCCCCGACTCCAGCATGGATGAGCATCAGGATCTTCAGCCCCCTGCCGGGGTCGACCCAGGGTGGCGCATCGTCGCCCTGACAGCCCTGCCCGGTCTTCTTGCCGGGGCTCACCTCTCGAGCCTTCTCTTCTTTCTCAACCCCGAGCTGCCCTTCGAGCTCCTGCCCTGGATTCGAAGCACAGCACTCTACTGCGCCCTGGCTTCTCTGAGCTCCTTGATCCTCCTTCTCCCTTGGACAAGGGGACCGGGAAATCGCGCGCAGCGCTTGCTGCCGTGGGCCATGACCTTCGTCCTGGCGGCTGTCGCCACGATTGATTGGCTCCACGCCTCACGCTCTTCCTACTTCCTTCCCCCGGGTATCAACATCCGGCTCATCAAAGCCGCCATCTGGTTGACGCTCGTGGCTTTGATCTTCTTCTACACGGCACTTCTCCACACACTGAACAACCGCCCCTATGGTTGGAGAAGCCGGGTCGGCTTGACGATTCTCGCCTTCCTTTCTGTCTACGTAATGGCCGAGCGCCGAGAGGCCTTCAAGCCCTATACGCGGCCCACGCCGTTGCCTTCCGTCGTCGAGCTCGAAAGACGTCCGACTCTCATTGTCGTGGGACTCGACGGCGCCTCCCTCGATGCTGTCCTGCCGCTGGCTCGCCGTGGGCGGCTGCCCTTTCTGTCACGTCTACTCGAGGAAGGCGTCTATGCCCGCCCCGAGAGCATTGCGCCGGTCCATCGCGCACCGCTCTGGACGACCCTGGCCACCGGCAAACTCCCCTTCCGCCACGGCGTTGTTGCCGACAGAACCTTCAGCGCCGATTGGATCGAGCCACAAGCCCTTCTACAGATTCTTCCGACACCCTTATCCGAAGTCGCATTGAATACCTTCCACCGCTCCAGGCCTGTGGACTCGACCGTACGGCGTTCCCTAACCCTCTGGGAGATCCTCGAGAGGCTGGAGGTTCCTACGGGCCAGGTCGGCTGGCCGGCAACCAACCCCGTTTCTCCGGCCAGCGCCTTCTCCTTCTCTGAACAGTACTTCGGAGGAGATTATCGTTCTGCAACGGCACAGCCTGGCGAATTGGCCGAGCGAGGTGTCCTCTTCCAGATCGATCCCGAGGAAGTCGATCCGACGCTCGTGGGTGAGCTTGAAGGACAGATCCCCTACTCCTTACTTCAATCGCTCGCCGGTGACTTGTGGCGACAGTCCTTGACTCGATTCCTGGTCGAGCAACGGCGGGAAGTGCGGGCCGTGTTTCTCGTCCTGCCGGGCCTGGCTGAGGTTTCGAGCCAGTACTTCGGTGGTTTCTCCGCAGTGGAATTCGATGGCGAGACAGGGAGACCGCAGCAAGACGCGGCTCATTTCTTATCCTTTTACTACAGCTACCTCGACCGTTTTCTGGCAGACCTGTGGGAGCGGCAGAGTGGTCCCAAGATGCTTGCCGTGGTTTCTGCCTACGGATTCGAAGCGCCCAAGGGGATAGGCAAGTCCTGGGCTCGCACGACAGGCCGCCAGCTGCGGGGGAAATACCAGCACTCACCGGACGGTCTGTTCGTCGCGTTGGGAACCGGCTTCAAGGCCGGTACCTTTCTCGAAGGCGCCCGTCTTGTGGACATCGTGCCCACCCTGCTCTATGCCCTGCGCTTTCCGATCTCCCGCGACCTGGACGGTCGGGTTCTCACAGGCGCTTTCGAATCGGCCTATCTGGCCCGTAATCCGCTGACTTTCGTGCCTTCGTACGAGACGATCGTCACCCAACCCGGCATTCCGGTTCGAGTTCTACCCCTGTCTGAGTGAGGATTGGTAGCCTACTCGCCACTTCCCGAGCGAGGCAGCACCCTGGGCACCTGGCGGCTCTCCGACATCCTGCCAACGCTGCGCTCTGCGCCGCCTCGACCTCTCATCTTGCAGTGCCCCTCGAATTGAGCCCCGTCGTCGATGTCGAACGTCTCGGTCTCGATGTCCGCGAAGATCTTCGCTCCGGCCGACATCTCGACCCGCTTTCGGGCCTTGACCTTGCCCCGCAAGGTGCCGAAGACATAGAGATTCATGACCTCCACCTCGCCATCCACCTCGCCATCCTTCCCGACCACGAGGTCTCCCTTCGAGACAATTCGACCCACCAGACGACCATCGACCCGGAAATTGTCTTCGAAGTGAAGATCACCCCGAATCGAGCTTCCGGCATCGAGGAATCCGTTCAACTCGCCGGCGCCGCCGCTTCTGCCCAGTTTCATCGATCTTCGCCCCCTGGTCGGAGCAGGAATTCATAGAGACGCATCAACTCTTCCTCGGTGTGGAAATGGAGTCGAACCGTTCCGCCCTTACCTTTTCGGCGTATTTCCACTTTGGTTTGGAGCCTACGAGTCAGCCGCTCCGCAGCTGCCCGGGTGTCGGGGTCCGACGCTATGGAAGGCTTCTTCGCTCGCGGTTTCTGTCGATCCCCGGCCAACTCCTCCAACTGTCTCGCTGTGAGCCCCAGCTTCACCGCCCTCCGGGCCAGTTCCAACTGGCGCTCGACATCTTCGAGAGCAAGCAACGGACGCGCCTGCCCAGCCGCCAGTCGCCCGTCCCTCAACATGTCCTGGATCTCGTCGGGCAAGGAAAGGAGTCGAACCGCATTGCTGATCGTGCTGCGAGCCTTGCCGACCTGCCGAGCGATCTCTTCCTGGGACAGGCCAAACGAGTCCTTCAACGAACGATAGGCCTCGCCTTCTTCCACGGGGTTCAAATCTGAGCGTTGCAGATTCTCGACCAGCGCCATCTCCAGCAGTTGGCGGTCGTTTTCCAGCTCTCGGATGACAACTGGCACCTCGAGCAACCCGGCCCGGCGAGCCGCCCTCCACCGACGCTCACCGGCAATGATGGTGAATTTGCCATCGCTGCCCGGTGTAACGACAATGGGCTGCACCACTCCTTGGCTGCGGATCGATTCGGCAAGCTCTTCTAAGCCAACGTCGTCGAAGTCGCTGCGTGGTTGATACCGATTCGGCGCCAGTTCGCCCAACGTCAACGTGCGAACCGGTGCTGCAGACGGTTCGAGCAACGCGTCCAATCCCCTGCCGAGACCTCGTTTCTTTCTTGTCATGCCGCTCGCTGCAAGACCTCCCGCGCCAGCGCCAGGTATGCCTGGGCGCCTTTGCTCTTGATGTCGTATGCGAAAATCGGAGTGCCGTGGCTCGGCGCCTCCGCCAGTCGAACATTGCGCGGAACGATTGTCTCGTAGACGCGGTCGCTGAAGTGTTTTCTCGCCTCGCTCGCGACATCCTTCGAGAGGTTCGTTCGCTCGTCGTACATCGTCAATAAAATCCCTGCAATCGACAGCTTCGGGTTGGTGCCGAGTTGAATTCTCTGCACCGTCGAGACAAGGTCACTAATCCCCTCGAGGGCAAAGTACTCGCACTGAAGCGGCACGACCACACCATCAGCCGCCACTAGAGCATTGACGGTCAAATGGCCGAGGGAAGGCGGGCAATCGAGGAGTATTGCGTCGTACTGCGACCGAACGCTCTCCAGTGCTCTCGCCAGGCGAAACTCCCAACCTTCGAGGCCTACAAACTCGACCTCTACACCGACGAGATCCCTGGCCGCCGGCACGACATCCAGGAAAGGGAATCCGGTTGACCGCACAGCCTCTTGCACCGCGGCTTCACCCGTCAGAACGTCGTAGAGGTTTGGCTCTTCGGCGATCACCCCGAGACCCCGACTGGCATTGGCTTGGGGATCGCAGTCCACCAGCAGGATCTTCTTCTCCAATGCGGCCAACGCCGCGCCAAGATTGATCGCGGTCGTAGTCTTCCCAACCCCGCCTTTCTGGTTGGCAATTGCCAGCACTTTCCTCAATGCCATCGGCTCTAGTCACCCTCCACTCGAACCTGCAAGATCGACCTCGTCCGACTCCCTGGAAGCATGACTCCACCCCGAGCGGTCCACCCTGCCGGCAGATCCGGGGCTTCCGTCCCGACCCAGAAGAGGGCCCCCGCTCCGGCGTCCATTCGACCCGCAAGGCTCTCCAAGGCGCTCGGCAAAAGGCTCACGCCGCGCGAGGTCACTAGGTCGATCTCCGCAGGCAACCCCTCGGGTGGAGTGCTGCCGACTCTAGCACCGAGGCATGTACACGGCAACGTAGACTTGCGAATCACCGTTTCGAGGAACACACACTTTCGCTCTCGGCTCTCTACCAGAACAACCTCGAGCTCCGGGTTCGCTGCAGCCAACACCAGGCCCGGAAAACCAGCCCCCGAACCGATATCCACCACTACCTTCCATTTCGGGTCGAGGAGCGGAATGGCCGCCAGGGATTCCCCATAGTGCCGCTCGACAACCTCGTCCACAGTTCCTGGACCCACCAGAGAAACCGTTGGGTTCCACCGCACCATCTCCTGGTAGTGAATCCACAACCTTTGGATCGCCTCGCCTGATAGCTCCACCACTGAACACCCTCGGAGTCGGGACTCGAACTCAGCACGCTCCAGCAACGGCAGATTTACTCCCATGACAGACATTGTCTGCGATTGTAGCCACAACGAGAAGACCCTTCCGGTAATCACTAGTCTTCCCCTTCATTCTTTCAGCGCCCGAGGGGAGTAGGGGCTGCTACGCGAACATCCTCATTACCCACTGCCCCAAGGACCGGCCAGGCGAAGTCGGGTCGCCTCAACCCCGAGCCCTCAAAGATTGGACGGGCGAAGCCCTGCCGACTCAACCCCTGCACTGAGCGGGCAGGGCCTCTTTTCGCTAGAATGTTTCACGGGAAACATGACGGTGAAACAACCCGAGTGTTTCACGGGAAACCTGACGGTGAAACAACCAGACAAGCCAACAGACTTCGACGTCGGCTACCTAATCGGCCTACTGGTCGGCGAGGGACACTTCGGTGGCGATGGGCGGCAGCCCCACGTCACACTCCGTATGCATACCGACCACGAAGCTCTCTTCCTCTGGATCCAAGAGACTTTTCCGGGTGGTAAGCTCTACGGCCCCTATCACCATGGTGGCCGCAGCTACTATCAATGGATGGCTCGTGGAGAGTACCTACGCGGCGTGCTCCTGCCCATTCTCGAAGAACGCCTCTCTCCGGACTTGGACAAGAAGGCCTACTCGCGCTTCCTGAAGATGAAAGAGCGCTACCGGTTGTAACGGTCGAAGCCCCGCGGCCGCAGCCTCGCCGGGCGGATTGCAACCCGTTTGAAGAAACCCCGCCCCTGACTCTCCGTGACGACCTCGTCGTCATCCGCCAACGAGAGGTGGATGATGCGGCGTTCGGCGGGGTTCATTGGATCGAGCGACACCGGCACCTGCCCTTGCTTGACCTCTTCGGCTGTCTTGCGAGCCAGCCTCTCGAGGCTCTCCTCCTGCATCTTGTGAAAATTGCCGGAATCGACCCGGCAAGGTACCGACCTACCGGTCAGACCGCGAATCGTTCGCGGTAGTAGGTGCTGTATCGCCAACAGGAGACTGCCGCGGTCCGCGATCAACTCCTGCTGCCCCGCACCATTGAGCTCGATCTCCAGTTGACCATCCCCTTGAAAAACTTCCGCGCTCAACTCCAGCCCCGCTACCTCTAGAAGCGCTTCGACAGCTTCACGCGCAGCCTCCGCCATTTCGCCTGTCGCTTCAGGAAGGGGCTCCGAGGGCGTCGCCGTTACGTCCTCTTCCGGTTCGGGAGTCGGCTCGGCTGATGTGGCGAACTCAGCGCCCTCCGTTGGCTCATCTACCAGGTCCTGGGATCTGAGCACAAACAACTCTTCGTCCCTTTCCAACTCCTCGGGAGAATCGATGTCTTCCGGCTCCACCGGAGCAGGCGCCAGAACTTCCTGTCCGCCGGCTCGACGAGGGTTGTCAGGGTCGACGTCGATCACCACGCCGCGGCGGGTCTTCAAGAAGCCGTGCCGTTTCTCGATCTTGCGGTAGGCCACCTCGTCAGGGTCGATCTGATAGTGGCTCGCCGCCTGCATCACGGCCTGCTCGAGGGTGTTGCCCGAGAAAAAACGCCTTCCGGTATTGGTCATTTGCCAGCCTCCTTCTTCTTACTACCCTCGGATCGCTTACCGCCCGCGGTTTCGTTGGCTTCTGCCTCTTTCTTCTCCCGGTGCCGCTTATAAGCGTACGACTGTGCGATTCCCAACACGTTGTTGGTCAACCAGTAGAGAACCAGGCCGCTCGGGAATCCCAGAAACAGCACCGTAAAGAAGATCGGCATCATGGCGAACATCCGCCGCTGCATCGGGTCTCCCGCCGCAGGTGTCATCTTCTGTTGCAGAAACTGCGAGGCGCCCATGATGATCGGCAGAACATAGAGAGGGTCTTTGGCAGAAAGGTCCTGAATCCACAGGATCCAGGGAGCCCCACGCAACTCGATCGAGGCCGTGAGCAGGCTGTAGAAAGCAAAGAGAACCGGTATCTGAAGAAACATCGGCAGACAACCACCAGCGGGGCTCACCCCTTCGGTCTTGTAGAGAGCCATGGTCTCTTCGTTCATCTTGCGTTGCATCTCGGCGTTCGGCCGACCCTGCTTGTCCTTCAATTTACCCTTGTACTTCTGGCGAATGGCCTGAATCTTCGGGTTGAGCTTCTGCATCTTCTGCATCGACACCGTGCTTTTATGGGTCAACGGGAAAAGCACGATCCGAATCATGATGGTCATCAAGATGATGGCCCATCCATAGTTCGAAACGACGTTGTCGTAGATCCAGGCCAGTCCCCACATCAATGGCAGGGAGAGCGGCTTGAAGAATCCCAGATTTACCGTCTCCTCGAGCCCATAGCCCAGGTTTGCCAGGTAGGAATACTCCTTCGGCCCGAGATAAGCCAGAACTCTCGAGATCTCTGTCGAGGGCTGAACCAGTAGAAGCAACTCTCGAGGCAGATCCTTCTCCGCGTCGCTGAGCTCTTCTTTGTTGCGAATCGGCTTGAACTGCACCTCGGTACCCTCGACACTCGGCACCACCAGCACCGGCTGGAGGATGACTCCGCCAACCCCCTCCTGCGGCACCACGGCCGTCAAGAAGTAGCTATCCTCAAGGCCAGCCCAGCTCAGGCCGATGGAAGAGATCGGCATCGGACTCCAGGTTCGATTCGGGTCCTCCCGCTCGACATCCTCGGCCGTCTTGAAGACCGCTGAGCGCCGGGCAAAGCGGTTCTCTTGCTCTTCCTCGGAAGGGTTGCGAACTCCGGGGCCGATGGCCAGGGCCCAGGCATTGGGATCGGACAGCGCCACCTCCACCTCGATCATCCCGTCGCCGCGAAACACGAACCGCTTCTCGACATTCCCCTCGGGTCCCCGATAGCGGAAGGTAACCGCCTTATTGCCGGCCGTCGAGCTCGACTGCTCGACCTGATACAAGACGTCGTTCAGTGGCGAAGGGCCTCCTTGGGGAGTCGCAAGACCAAAGGGATAGGGCGCAGCTCCGCGTCGACGAACCATGTCGACTGGTCCTCCGTCGGCGCTCTTGTGATTCAGGAGTTGATACGAGAGCAGCTGCCCGCCCCGGTTCGTCATCTCGGCCCGAAACTCGGCCGACTCAACGACCACCAACTCTTCACGGTCAGCTGCGATCGACTCTTCGCCCGATTCTTCCTCTGCCATCGGAGAGGGCTCACCTACCTCCTCGACGGTCGCTTCGGGTGGCTCCTCGGGCGCCGTTGCAACAACCTCCTCTAGCGCGGCCGGCTCCTGCGTTTGTGCCTGTCTCTGGGTTGGCTCCGGCGGAGGGAAGAGATAGCTCCACGCGAGCATCACCGCCATCGAAAGAGCGGCTGCGATTAGAAGTCTCTTGGTGTCCAATGCTCTTGTTCTCCCGTCAACTTCTGGTGCTCAAGGATAGTCCACCCCTCCGGGGTGAAACGGGTTACAGCGCAAGATCCTCCAGAGAGCCCGCGCTCCGCCTCGCATCAGCCCGTATTCGAGAATCGCCAACCTCGCGTACTCCGAACAAGTCGGCGTAAAGCGACAGGACCGAGGTAACAGAGGGGATACCCAGCGCTTGTAATGGACGAGAAGTGCGGCAACCGGTCGGGTGACGAGGGTGCCTACCGGGGTGTCGTCAGCGGCGTCAGGAGATCCAGCAGATCCTGCTTCAGGTCCAGGAACCCGGCCTGTCGAGCCGCTGGAAGCACGTGCACCACGATGTCGTACGGGGGCAACTGCCGGCGCTCGTCCCAGCGTCGAAAGATCTCCCGGATCCGGCGCTTGACTCGGTGCCGCACGACCGAGCCGCCCACCTTGCGGCTCGCCGTGATGCCGATGCGTGCAAAGGGCGGTTCTGGAGGACGCTTCAGAAAATAGAGAATCACCAGCGAGCCGTGACGCCGGCGTCCGGATCTGTAGCATTGCAGGAAGTCCGCCCGTCTCCTGAGCCCTTCCTCGCGGCGCAGAGACTCTCCGCTCATGGGAGAGGCCTGCCGAGAGGACATGGCTCAGACAGCGAGGCGCTTACGCCCTTTTCTGCGCCGCCGATTGATGATGGCTCGACCCTGGCGGGTGCGCATCCGAAGACGAAAGCCGTGGGTGCGTTTCCGACGGCGATTGTTCGGCTGGTAAGTTCTCTTCACGGTGATGCCGCTTTCTCGATATCAACTATTTTGGCTGTCTCGGGAAGCGGCCTTCAGCACTCGTGGGTAGCCGCCTTGACTCCCATAACCCTCAAGAACGCAATACCTTACTGGATTCCACCCGCCCGGTCAAGAGTGCAACCGAGCCTTCCCCCTGGCAAGAAACAGGGCGGGGGGTCCGAAGACCTCCCGCCCCGCCAGAACTTGCGAGTTACTCGTCGTGAGGACGACTACTCGATCTTCTTGTAACTCACCGAGGTCAGCTTAATGGGTTTGAGGTTCGTCTGCTGGACGGTGATACCGTTCCGTTCGTCATCCCAACCGAGCTCTGGATTCATCACCATCACGCCAGTACCGAGGCGCTTGGTATCCAGGTCCAGTTGGAAGACCGTCACGGTGTTCTCGGGCTGCTTGGCCCAGGAGAAACCCATCGGCTCGTTGGTGGCGAGCAACACCCGATACGTGTCGCCCATTTGAAGTGCCCGAGCCCAGTGGATGGGGATCCTCTTGTTGCCCTGCATGATCGTTCCGAGCGGCTCCATCTCGGCCATCGCCATGCTGGCCTCGGCCGTGCTCTTGTCACGGACCAACTCCTGCATGGCTTCGATCTGCGCGATGGTGACCCAGCCGTCGATATCAATCCTCACCTGTTGCGTCTCGGCGCCTCCCGAGGTCCCAAAGCCCGAGCCCGAGACGTCGGCTGTTACCGTGAATCGGTGGTACGGATCCTCGTACCTGGCGAGATCCTCCTCGGTGCCGATTTTCTTGAGGGTCGAGGTCGCGAGAGACAGGTCGGCCATCAGCCCCTTCGGGCTGTAGCTGAAGGCATAGATCGGCTTCTTGAACTCCGCGGTGTTGACCATTCCATTTGCGCCCAGCTTGGCCACGGCGACGGAACCGTCAACGCCGAAAGTCCACCCTCTGTTGGACGCACGGAACTTGTCCAGAGCAGCCTGCTCTGTGAAGGCCACGACCAGGCCGGCAGATTGGATTCCCGCAGTCAAACCAAGCGAGGCTCCGGAGGCGCGCCAATACTCGACGGTCTTGCCGTCGATCATCAGGGAACAAAGTCCCTTCTCGAGGCCAATTCCCAGGCCCACTTTACCGATCCTCGGACAAACCAGAATGCCAACAGAGGCCTCGAACACCTCGTCAGAATTCTTCACGACTTTGTCGAACTCAGCGAGCCCCTCCTCTACCTTCTTGTCGATCGCCTTCGGGTTGTAGGCGAACCCTGTCGTGGCGACAGCGAACATGGCCACCAGCAACAGACACAACAGTGCTGTATTTCTACTCCGCATGCTCATTTCCCCTTTCGTCATTGATTGACAACTGAACCATTGATCTTACTACTCGCGGAGCCCAATTGTCTCCCCCGGGTCGAGCGCCGCTCTCTCGCTCGTCATTCCTTCCCGGTCGAAACATCGGGCTTCCGCGGAAAATCCCCACAACTGTTCTACCCGAGCTCTGCCGCCCGCCTGGCCACCCCTCGGCCCATCGAGCCCAAGGCGATCATGGCGAACCCTGCGAACAGCAGCTTCACGCCGACGAGAATCCCGACCGCCCAGACGCCCGAGAATGGCCACTCATAAAAGATGAAGCCCGCCAGCACGATGGAGACGATGCCTCCAAACAGCATCCAACCCCAGCCTTTCTTGGGCTTGACCTTAAAGGCCGCAACCAGCTCGAAGATTCCGTCTGCGAGAAAAAAGATGGCCAACATCAGAGCCATCGAGGCCATGCCGATCATGGGCCGGAAGATCAGCGCGAGCCCCGTGATGATCAACAGACCTCCCAGAAGAAAGGTCAGCGCGCCCTTGCCAAAAGACCCAGCTTGAAACGCCCACATCAATCTCGCGATTCCCGCCGCGATCATGAAGACTCCGACCAGCACCGACACCATTCCCCCAGCAACCATTGGAGCGAGAATGGAAAGGAAACCGAGAATCACCAAAGCGATCCCGAAGACCATTCCTCGGTTCGAAGCCTGTTTGATACCACTTCCCAGTTCGTCGTTCATGCACCCCTCCTGTGTTGTTCCACTCCGTTGCCTTCATCGGGCACTTGACCTTCGGTCAAAGACAGCTCCTCCCGACGCGCGTCGACGGCGCTCAGGTCTTCTAGCTGCTTCCAGCTTGTGCCTCTCAACGACCCAGACTCAACCCGTTACAGGCCCAACGATACCATTTATGCCCAGAATCAAAAGTCTGCGGCACTGCAAGATTCCAGGCGGGCATCCGGCTGCTTGGCTCCATGGTCTCTCGCTCTACTCGTAGATCGACTTCCAGTCTTGCTTCATGTCCACCACGACCCAGCCTCGATTCCCGGCCTCGTCCAACCCTTTGGAGAGGCCGCCTACGTGTGAGTCGCGATCGTAGGCCCACTCCCGCTCCCCATCGGTGTGATGAATCAGGACACCCAAGCGGGCTCCCTCGCCGGCAGTCGTCCATTCGAGCATCTGGAAATCGCCATCCGAGTTCCCGAACGCGGCGATGGGACGCCGTCCGATGAACTTGTGGATGCCCACCGGCTTGCCTTCCTTGTCGTCGATGAAGTCGATCTCCGGGAGGCGAACCAGGACCGGCTCACCATCGCGCACTTCGTATTCCACCTTGATGCTCGAGCCTACGACCTGCTCTGGAGGGATACCGTAGACCGCTTCGGCCCAGGGACGCATGAACTCGATGCCACCTCCCGAGGTGATGAAGGTCTTGAATCCGTTGAAGCGCAGATACTCGAGCACCTCTAGCATCGGCTGAAAGACAAGCTCGGTGTAGGGGCGATCGAGCTCGGGATGCCTGGCCGTGCTCAGCCAGTCTTCGACGATCGCCTCGAACTCGACCGTCGTCATGCCCGCGTGACTGGCCATGATCAGCTCCAGAAGCCCGTGCTCCCCGGCTTCCGCCAGCGCGGCCATGTCTCCTTCGAGCACCGCCTTGAAGGGTTGCTTCTCCTTCCACTCTGGATGCTCGGGCGCTAGGGCCTTGACCCGATCGATGGCGAACAACAACTGGAAGTAGACCGGTTTCTCGGACCAAAGGCACCCGTCGTTGTCGAAGGTTGCGATGCGCTCCGCTTCGGGCACGAAGTCGGGGCTCGCTGGGTTCGTCACCCTCTTCACGAAATCGACAATGGCCTCTTTGGAGGCTCTATCGTTCCACGATGGCAGTGGGTTCGAATCGCCAACCGCGCTTGCCTCGGTTCCGTCCTGTGCAACTCCTCTCGTCGCGGAGCGCTCTCCCGTCGCGCCACCACAACCCGCGGTGATTACCACAGCCGCCAGCCCCAACAGCAGGAGCCAACGGGAATCCCCTCGCGACCCTCTCTCTTGGTACATATTCAAACCCCCTAAAGGAACAAAGAGTATTTCAAGACAACTCGGGGAACCAGGAACCATGCTGCCTCCCGGTTCCCCGATGAATCGACTTCTACACCCCGATCAGCCTACGACTCCTCAACCTCCAGGTGGAGTCAGCTTCTCCATAACCTGATCGAGGCTGAAGCTCGCCGCCTTCTGGCGTGGTGGAAACTCTTCAAACGTCGCCATGAAGTTCCCCACGTAGCTCTGAGCCGGAACATACATGTAGGCACGATCCAGCATCCAATCGAAGTAGCTGTTCGAGGTGATCAGCCCCTTCTCGTACGGGTCACGCCGGAGATTGACGATGATCGGAGTTCGCATCGTCACGAAGGGCTCCATCCAGACCCGGAAGGTCCCCGTCGACTTCTGCTCCATGAACAGGATCTTCCAGTCCTCATAACGCAGGGCTGTCAGATCACCGTCATCGGAGAAATAGAAGATCTCCTTGCGGGGGCTGTCGTCGGTCTCACCAGTCAGCAATGGCAGGATGTTGTAGCCGTCGAGATGTACCTTGTAGCTCCTCCCGATGGCAGAAACGCCACCGGCCTTGAGCTTCTCCTTGATGTCGGGCTCACCGGCCGCGGCCAGCAGGGTCGGCAACCAATCCATGTGATGGACGATCTCGTTCGACCAGGTTCCGGCTTCGATCTTGCCAGGCCAGCGAACCATGGCCGGGACGCGCCAGCCACCTTCCCAGTTGGTGTTCTTCTCGCCGCGGAAGGGATTCCAGCCGGCATCGGGCCAGGTGTTCATGTGCGGACCGTTGTCGGTGGAGTAGAAGATGATCGTGTTGTCCGCAATGCCCAGCTCATCCAGCACGTCGAGGAACTTGCCGATGTGCATGTCGTGCTCGACCATGCCGTCGGCATACTCGTCCTGACCCGAGATCCCGCGGTTCTCTGCCTTGACATGGGTCCGGAAGTGCATCCGGCTGCCGTTCCACCAGACAAAGAAGGGTTCACCCGCCGCGTGGGCCTTCTTGATAAAGGCAACCGCTGCGTCGGAGGTGTCGTCGTCGACCGTCTCCATGCGCTTCTTGGTCAACGGTCCAGTATCTTCGATGTCTCCATCGGCAAAGCTGTGAATGACTCCCCTCGGGCCGAACTTCTCGCCGAAGGTCGTGCCATCGGCGAGCATCATGTCGCCCGGGTAGTCCTCGTTCTCCGGCTCTTCTTCGGCGTTCAGGTGATAGAGATTGCCGAAGAACTCGTCGAAACCGTGGTTCGTCGGCAGGTGCTCATCGCGATCACCAAGATGGTTCTTGCCGAACTGCCCCGTCCTGTAGCCCTGAGCTTTCAGCAGACCGGCGATTGTCGGCTCCTCTTCCCGCATGCCGAGCGCGGCGCCCGGCAGTCCAACCTTCGAGAGGCCGGTGCGGAACACGCTCTGCCCCATGATGAAGGAAGAACGTCCCGCAGTGCACGACTGCTCGGCATAGTAGTCCGTGAAGGTCATTCCCTCTTCGGAAATGCGGTCGATGTTCGGCGTCTCGTAGCCCACCAGCCCATGGGTGTAGGCACTGATGTTCGATTGACCGACATCGTCTCCCCAGACGACCAGGATGTTCGGTTTGTCCTGTGCTGCCGCCGTGCCGACGCCCACCACGAGCATCATTACGGCTACCGCCCAGATCCGTCTTGTTTGCTTCATCCTCATATCTTCTTCTCCTTTTTTGGTTCTCCTCCGTCTTGGAGTCCTTGAATCTCTGTCCTTGGTGCCTCGAGCCGCGGCCTATCGGCCCGACTCGTTGAATGTGATGGCCGACTCGTCATCGGCCTGGTCCAGAAGGTGCTGGATCAGTGGACGGGCGCCGATCAACTCCTCACCGGCCTTCTGTCGGGCCCGAAGCGCTATCAACCCCGACTCGTCCGCCGATAACAGTTCCCTGAGCTCGAGGCGAATCGGAGGCTCCAGGTTCCGCGTCGCCCGTTCGAGTTCGGCTACGGCTTCGCCAGCCAAGCGGCCCTCGAGTCGGACCTCTCGCACCTCTCCACGGTCCTCTACGCTGATCCACAAGTCCATACAACCATGAATAGCAAGGCTGATACCAGGTCGGCGCGACAAGTCAAAACAAGTCATAAGTGCCCTATAATGTATTGTTTACAAAAACAAAGTTGGCGAACCGAAGGACGTCACCTGCGTCTAATTCACCATATATTGTGATCTGGCGCCACCATATTTCGTTACTTTCAAGATTTCCCCCTTATCCCGGACCCTCCACGGCTGGGAGAATCGCCAAGAAACCTCAAAAACCTCGCGCCGAGTAGCCTCTCGACAGGCATGAGAAGATGACCAAATATGGGCATTTCAAGGCAGGAATGCTGTAGGATCCTCCCTTTGGATCCCCAGGAGGAGACCAAGGGTGGCCGGCACTTACCCCGACGACACCAGCCATGAGCTCAGGCAGTGGCTGCGCAACCTCTCGGCGCGCTTCATACGTCTACCGGCCGCTGAGATCGACGAAGCCATCGAGGATGGCCTGCACGCGATCATCGACTTCTTAGATGTGGACCGCTCGACTCTGTTCGAGTTCTCAGACGGCGCTGCGCCCCTCGTGGCCATCCATTCCTGTTCCCGCAGCGGCATCGAACCTTTTCCGCTCGGAGCCTTCCAAGCGGATATCCCCTGGTACCACGAACAACTCGCTCGGGGCGAGGTGGTAATGATGAGCAACGCTCTCGACGACCTACCGCCCGAGGCAGTTAAGGAGAGGGAGTACATTCGTCGGGTCGGAATCCGTTCGAATCTGACGATCCCGGTCGTCGTCGGCGAGCGTCCCGTCTGCGCTCTGGCGATCGGGAGTTTTCAGAAGGCTGTCACTTGGCACGACGACATCGTCGACAACTTGCAGCTCGCAGGAGAAATTCTTGGTGCTGCACTCGACAGACGACACCGAGAGAGTGAGGTCGAGGCTCTCCGGGAATTGATCGAAGAGGAGAATCTCTATCTTCAAGAGGAGATCAAAGTCGCTCACGACTTCGAGAACATCGTGGGAACCAGCGAGGTGCTGCAGGCGGCGCTGTCTCGAGTCGAGCGGGTGGCACCGACCGGTGCGGCTGTTCTTCTGCTCGGGGAGACCGGTACCGGAAAAGAGCTCCTGGCTCACGCCATCCACGAACGCAGCGCCAGGTCGTCGAGAGCGCTGATCAAGATCAACTGCGCCGCGCTGCCGAGTTCACTGATCGAAAGTGAGCTTTTCGGTCACACCAAAGGCGCCTTCTCGGGGGCGATCGCAGCCAAGAAGGGACGCTTCGAGGTGGCTGATGGCGGCACTCTGTTCCTCGATGAGATCGGCGACCTGGACCTGGAGCTCCAGGTCAAACTGCTTCGGGTTCTGCAGTCGGGGGAGCTCGAGCGGGTCGGGTCGACCGAGACGGTCGTGGCCGACGTTCGGATCATCGCCGCGACCCATCGAGACTTACAGAAACTGGTCCTCGGCGGGGAGTTCCGGGAAGATCTCTATCACCGTCTCAATACTGTGCCGATCACAGTGCCGTCACTCCGGGAGCGGAGGAATGATATTCCCCTCTTGGCCTGGCATTTCCTCACCAGATGCGAGCAGGAGTGGGGTCATCGAATGGACAAGGTGCCCGCGGCGGTCATGGAGGCGCTGACGACCTATTCGTGGCCCGGCAACGTTCGAGAGCTCAAGAACGTCATCGAGCGGGCCGTGATTCTCTCCCCCGAAAACGAGCTGCGGCTCGACCCGGGCTCACTGGGACCTGTTCAAGAACAACCCTCCGAAGGGCAGGACGACCGGCTCGACTCGGTACAGAGAGCTCATATTCAACGAGTCCTCGGGGACTGCAGTTGGCGAATCAACGGCCCCGACAATGCTGCGGAACGCTTGGGCATCCACCCGAACACCTTGCGGCATCGGATGAAGAAGCTCGGAATTCATCGGCCCAGCTGACAGGATGAATCCAATACTGGATCTGTTGGTCCCGGCAGTTCTCTTGCTCCTGATGTTCGTTGTCGGATTGGGGCTTACCGGTGCTGATTTCGTCCGGATTCGAGATCGCAAAGGTGCGGTGATGTTGGCAACCGTGGCCCAGGCAACGCTCCTCCCCCTCCTCGCTGCCGGTCTGGTTTGGGTCTTCTATCCCGAACCACATATCGCCGCCGGTCTGATCCTTCTCGCCGCCTGTCCGGGTGGTGCACTCTCCAACTACTACTGCCACCTGGCGCGGGCGGATGTTGCCTTTTCCGTAGTCCTCACGGCTGTCGCCAGCCTGGCGAGCCTCCTCACCTTGCCTCTCGCAGCCCATCTGGGCTTTCTTCTCCTGGGCAACGTGGAGGGCCGCGTTTCGGTTCCGGTCGTTCGGATCCTCTTGCAGCTCACGCTCTTCGTTCTGCTTCCCCTCCTGGTCGGCATGTCGACCCGAGCCCGGCGGTCCACCGCGACGCTTCGGTGGCTTCCGACGCTCAACCGGGTGTGTCTGGTGGCGCTGGTTTTGGTGCTCCTGGTGGTCTTCGTCGATCAGTTGGGCACCTTCTCCAGTGGTGTCGTTTCGATCGTGCTTCTGGCTGTCCTCTTTACCCTCCTCAGCTTTGCGGTGGGCGCCGCCCTGGGTTGGGTCTTGAAGATCAGCTCCGCCGCGACAGCGAGCCTGGCCCTCGAGTTCTCGGTGCGCAACCTGGGCGTCATGGCCTTGGTCGCCGTGTCTGTTCTCGGTCGCCTCGACTATCTGCTCTTCGGCGCCGTCTTTCTCGTTGTTCAATTCCCGATCGCCTTGCTGGCGACAAGGCTGATTCGACGGGTTGTCTGACGAGGTGGGACTGTGGGGTCCAGATCCTTCACCCCCAAGCCCTCAAAGAACGCCCGGCTGTGAGCCGGGCGCCTCAACCCTCAGCGTGGGTGGGTGGGTAGATGGCGGAGAGGGTGGGATTCGAACCCACGGACCGCGTGAACGGTCAACGGTTTTCGAGACCGCCCCATTCGACCACTCTGGCACCTCTCCGTACTTGAACTTCTCTACTTCTCGAGCACTCGAGCTCCCGCTCACTTCATTGCCCAAGGCCTCACCGCCCCACTGCCTCCAAAAACAGCCGGCCGCCTCAACCCTCAGGGCGGGCGGGGGGGGGTTGGCGGAGAGGGTGGGATTCGAACCCACGGTAGAGTTGCCCCTACACACGATTTCCAGTCGTGCACCTTCGGCCACTCGGTCACCTCTCCTCGAAACATCAACCTCGAACTGCTGCTACTTCAAAGAACTTCGGTCCTGGCGCAGTCGGCTGAAGAACTCCCGGATCTCCCGCGAGCACTCTTCCGCGAGCACCCCCTCGGTGACTTCCATCCGGTGATTCAACCGCGGGTCCGCCACCAGGTTGCCGAGACTACCGCAATAACCCGCCTTTGGGTCCCTGGTTCCAAACACCAACCGCTCGACCCGGCTATTGACCAGCGCCCCGGCACACATGGGGCAGGGCTCCAGGGTCACGTAGAGACAGCAACCCACCAACCGCCAGTTACCGACTTCTTCCGCCGCCTGCCGAATCGCCAGGATCTCGGCGTGAGCCATCGGGTCGCCATCGACTTCCCGACGGTTGTGGCCACGACCGACAATCTCATCGGCACAAACCACCACTGCCCCGACCGGCACCTCTCCCAACGAGGCCGCCTGTCGGGCCTCGGCCAGCGCCTGGCGCATCCACTTCACATCATCCATCGCAGAAATTAAGGGAGTCTCTCGCGCTGCCGCCGACCCTGGCTCATGTTACCAGCTTCGATCTCTCGATCGACTAGCGAACTTCGACTGCCAACTCGGCCGCAGATGCCTCAGCTTTACATCCCGCCGAGCAGCGCGTAGCATGAACCTGGCCAGCGTTTGGCGAAGGGTTCGGGTCCTGTGCACCGATCGGTACCGAACCTCGTCAGGCCCGGAAGGGAGCAGCGATAAGGCACTTCAGGTCGGGTGCCGCAGTCCAACCGGAACCCTTCACCAAACGCTGGCCTCTTCATTCGATATGGCCTACCAGGTTCTCGCCCGCAAGTGGCGCCCGCAAGATTTCTCCACCGTAGTGGGTCAAGAGCCCATCGTCACCGCGCTACGCAACGCGTTGCAGGACGGCAGAATCGCCCAGGCCTACCTCTTCTCCGGTATCCGCGGGGTTGGCAAGACCAGCGTTGCGCGAGTGCTCGCCAAGGCGCTCAACTGTGAGAACGGGCCTGCCGCAGACCCCTGTAATCACTGCCAGACCTGCAGCGAGATCACCGCCGGCTCCGACCTCGATGTCATCGAAGTCGATGCCGCAACCTATTCCAAGGTCGAGCAGGTTCGCGAGCTCACGGAGAGCCTCAAGTACGGACCGGCCCGCGACCGCTATAAGGTCGTGGTCATCGACGAGATCCACCGCCTCTCGCGGCAGGCTTTCGACGCTCTCCTCAAGATCGTCGAGGAGCCACCGCCCCACCTCGTCTTCATTTTCGCCACAACGGAGATCGACACCGTCCCGGCGACGGTTCTCTCCCGCTGCCAGGAATTTCATTTTCGCCGCGTCCGGCCGACAGACCTGACGGAACATCTCCGCAAGATGGCGGATAAAGAGGGCATCGAGGTTGGGGATGCCGCGTTGCGAATGCTCTCCCGAGCAGGGGAAGGCAGCGTCCGAGACGCCGTCGCTTTGCTCGACCAGATGGCGACATTCGGCTCGGGGAAGATCGCCGACGAAGACGCGGCTCGCATTCTCGGGGGGGTGGATTCGGCGGTCCGTCATCAGCTGCTCGAGGCGATCCTTCGGGGCCAAAGCGCCAAGGTCTCGGCGCTCGTCAACGAGATCGAGCAGGAGGGCTGGGATCCGCGGCACGTCTATCGTGAGTTCCTCGTCTTCTGCCGCGACGCGCTTCACCTGGCTCTCGACGTACCCCGAGAAGAGGTTGACCTACCACAGGAAGATACCGACCGGCTCGAGGCGCTCGCCAAGGAATTCGGCTATGAGAATCTTCTCCGGCTGCTTCACCAACTGCTCAACAGCGAAGTCGCCGTCAGGCGCAGCGAGGCGGGGCTACTGGCTCTCGAGATCGCCTGGCTGAGAGCGGCCGAGTTACCCAAGCTGACCCGTATCGAAACCCTGCTCGGCGGCGGCTCTCTCCCCGAGCTCCCGGTGTCGACACCCGCAGAGCCCGCCAGGAAGACACCTCCCCCTGCAAAGGCCGAGTCGACCCCAACTGTAAGCTCTACTGAACCCACTTCCCCGAACGAGCCCCCTGCAAAGAAAGAAGAGACTGCCTCCAACAAGACTGAGCCTGAAGCCCCCACGGCCTCCAACAAGAAAACCTCCGACAATGAGCTTCGCCAATTCCTCGACCTGGTGAGCCAGCGAAAGCAACCCCTGGCCGCGCACCTCGAGGAAGCGGAGCGACTGGCATTCTCCGACGGAGAGTTGACGATCTACAGTCGCCCCGACGACTCCTGGCTATCCAACGCGCTGAGCCGCAAGAGCAATCGATCGATCCTTGACGAGTGTTCGGCGGCGGTCTGGGGTGAGACGAGCCGTTGGGGGCTGCAAGTCAGCCGACCTTCCGACCAGCCGGCGACAACCCCGTCATCCGAACCCGACCCCGCGCTCGCACACCCCACGGTACAGACCGCCCTCGATATCTTCGGAGGCACGGCCCATACCGCGGAGAGCGAGGAAAGATAAGACCCCATTGAGGACGAGCCCATGAACATCCAGAAACTCATGAAGCAGGCGCAGCAAATGCAGGAGAAGCTCCAGGAGGAGCAGGGTGCGTTGACCGTTGAAGCCAGTGTCGGGGGAGGCATGGTCACCGTCACGATGAACGGCCACAAGCAGCTCGTTGGCGCTCAGATCGACCCCGAGGTCCTCGACCCGGAGGATCCCGGCATGCTGCAGGATCTCCTGGTGGCGGCCGTCAACGAGGCCGGTCGCAAAGTGGACGAAGAGCTTCAGCAGAAGCTTGGCGGCATGGCCGGCGGTATGGGCGGTCTCTTCTAAGGGGAGCGCTCCGCGGATGCCTGACCCTCTGTCGCGGCTCGTTGGAGAGCTCTCTCGCCTGCCCGGAATCGGCCCAAAGACCGCCACCCGCTTGGCGCATCACCTCCTCAAGGTCTCCAAAGCCGACGCCGCGGTGCTGGCGGAGTCGATCCTCGAGGTCAAGGACAAACTGTTTCACTGTTCCCGTTGCAACGCGATCACGGATATCGATCCCTGCAGAATCTGCACGGATGAGCAGCGAGATGCGACTCGTATCTGCGTCGTCGAGGAGCCGTTCAACATCCAGCCCATCGAGAGGACCCGCGAGTATCATGGCCGCTATCACGTTCTCATGGGGGCTCTCTCTCCCCAACGCGGGATTGGCCCGGAGCAGCTCCGCATTGCCGGGCTCCTCGAGCGTCTCGAGGGCATCGACGAGGTCATCCTGGCCACCAACCCCGATGTCGAAGGAGAGGCCACCGCCCTCTACCTCGCGCGTCTGCTCAAGCCTCGTAGCATTGAAGTCACCCGCCTCGCGTTCGGCATGCCGGTCGGCGGCGACATCGAGTACACCGACGAGGTGACGCTCGCCCGATCCCTGACCGGTAGGCGGGCGATCTGACGGGCTCGACCCTGCCCATGCCCAGTCTGTCCTCCGGAGAGCTGCTACCCAAGATCGAAGTCGCTCCTCCGGGGCCGCGGTCACAACAGCTGTGTCGCGATCTCAGCGACTTCGAGGCCCCTGGGATCAATACCCTCGGCTCGGGCGAAGACACCTTGGTTTGGGAAGAGGCGCTGGGCTCCAATGTGCTCGACGTGGATGGCAACCGCTTTCTCGACCTGACCGCCGGTTTCGGCGTCGCGGCCGTGGGCCATCGACACCCCCAGGTTCTGGCCGCGATTCGTCAACAGGCCTCGAGACTAATTCACGGCCTCGGCGACGTTCACGCTCACCCCTCTCGGGTGCGGTTGGCACGCGAGCTCTGTCGACGAGCCCCGGTCGAGAACCCGCGTGTCTACTTCGCAGCCTCCGGGTCCGACGCTGTGGAGATTGCACTCAAGACGGCCTGTCTCGCGACGGGAAAGCCGGGGATCCTGGCCTTCGACCCGGCATACCACGGACTGACCCTCGGCTCTCTCCAGGTCACCTCGCGCCCGGAGTTTCGGGAGCCCTTTCGGCTCTTGTTCCATCCCTGGGTTCAGCGCCTGCCGTTCGGCTGTCCCATAGAGAAGGTCGTAGAGCTCGTCGAGGGTGATCCCGACCTCGGTAGCGTGCTCCTCGAGCCGATGGTGGGGCGCGAGGGTGTCCTTCCGGCGCCAACCGACTGGATTCGCGAGCTCTCCGATCTCTGCCGACGCCGCGGTGTTGTGTTCATCGCTGACGAGATCTTTACCGGTTTCGGGCGCACCGGTGCCTGGTTCGCCGTCGAAGCCGAGGGAGTGCGGCCCGACCTGCTCTGCTGCGGCAAGGCTCTGGCCGGTGGTCTTCCCATCGGCGCGGTCCTAGGCCGCGAGGCCTTGATGGATGCCTGGCAGGGAAGCCCTGAAGCCCTGCACACAGCGACCTTTGTCGCTAACCCACTTTCCTGCGCCTCCAGTTTGGCCGTGTTGGAGATTCTCGAGCGACAAGACCTGCCGGCGAGAGCCGCAAGTCTCGGACGTATCATCGCCACGAGAACCAAGAACTGGCCAGGACTTTCTCCGTTGGTCGTCGAGACCCGTGGCATGGGCCTGGCGTGGGGAGTCGAAATGGCTTCCCCAGGAGCCGCCCGAGCGCTCCTCGGTCGGATGCTGGGTGATGGCCTTCTCGCCCTGGCCGGTGGTCCCGAGGGTTGTGTAGTCCAGATCTGCCCTCCCCTCGTTGTCACGCACCGCCAACTCGCTTTCGCCCTGGATTCCATCGAGACTCACCTACCGGCTATCTAGGGTCGACTGTTCCAAAGATTCTTGGCTGGAGGAACCATGCGAAACGATCTCGAATCTCGAATCGAAGCACTTGAGAAGCGAACTCGCCTTCTCGTCGGTGCCCTGCTTGTCGTGACAAGTCTCGCCCTCCTCGGGGCGGCAGCCTCTCCGCCGGCCGAGAACCAAGTGGTTCGCGCCAACCGCTTCGAATTGGTGGATTCCGAGGGGCGCGTTCGGGGTGAGCTTTCCCTGCAAGATGGTGCTCCTGTCTTCTCTCTATTGGATGCCGCCGGGCGGGACCGGTTGTCACTCAACCACGATGCCGGGGGAACCGCGCTCTTTATTCGCGACCAAAAGGGCGTCATTCGGCTCGGTGCGGCTCACTTCGAGCATGGCGGCGGTGGCTTCGCTCTCCACGGGCCGGACTCCAAGGGTGCCGCAGCCCTCTACTATGATGGGTCGGGAAGTCTCAGCTTCTACGACACCGACGGCAATCGCTCCCTCCATCTGCCCAGGCAGAGCGACTGAACACGACCCAGACCGAACGGGGCCAGCTAGAATGCCCCAAGCGATGGCACGAGACCGCAGTTTCAAACTCGCCTTTATCGGCAGTCACGGGGTCGGCAAAACCACTCTGTGCTACGGCCTCGCCGCCCGTCTCAAGGCACGGGACATCCACCTCGAGATGGTTCGGGAAGTGGCGCGGCGATGCCCGCTGCCCATCAACCAGGACACCAACCTGCCGGCTCAGTCATGGATCCTCCACACCCAGATCGCCGAGGAGCTGGCTGCCCAATCCGAGTATGACGTCGTGCTCTGTGATCGTAGCGTGCTCGACAACTACGTCTACCTGCTCCTTGCGGCCGGGCCCCAGCCCACCCTCGCGGGCCTGGTGGAGAGCTGGATGGCCACTTACGACCTCCTCCTCCATGTACCGGTCGTGGAAGCTCCGAGCGCGGACGGCCTGCGGGCCACTGACCCGACCTTCCAGGCTGCCGTAGAGGACCGGCTCAGACTCGAGATCGCGCGGCGCGGCCTCGAGGTCTACGGCTTGGACGCCACGGTGCGTGACGACTGGTTGGAACTAGCAGAGAAGCGAGTGGCCGAAGTGCTCCGCCCACCGCAACTGCAGCTGCTTTGAGCCCCTGGTGCCCGCCATGCGCGGGGTCCAAAAACAGCAGGGCGCATGGTTCGCACGAGTTAAGATAGGGCTCATCTTGAGCATTGCGAAGAAACTCCGACACTGCGAGATTCTGGAGCCGTTCGACGACGCACTGCTGAAGCAATTGGCGTCTTGTGGAACTATTCTGCGCTATCAGGCAGGCGAGGAGATCTTTGGCCAGGGTAGCCTTGCCGAGTCCCTGTACGTCATTGTCAAAGGCGCTGTCCGACTGCAGAGGGACACCCAGCTCGGACCCTTCACTCTGACAACAATGAACCGGGGGGACCTCTTCGATGAGCGGTTCCTGTTGCGATCGGAAGAGCGCACTCTCGGTGCCATGGCCGAAACGCGAGTCGAGTTGGTGGCGCTCGACCTGACTAGCCTTCGCGCCGCCGCCGAAACTCGGCCATCGTTCGAGATGGCCCTGTCCTGGGTACTCTGGAAGGGCCTCTCCTTGAAGCTGCGCCTTTCGAATCAGAAGTTGGCTGAGTTCTTCGCCTCCGATGATGCAGCGAGCCGCGACGAAGAGCCCACCGAGAGGAAACCTCCTCGGCAAGGGAGCTTTAGGATCGACATGGCGGCCAAGCGTGACTTGTTCGACGAGCAGCACTTGACTCCGATGGAGATCAATTTTCTGGCCTCGCTGTCGCGCGAGGAGAGCTACGGCCCCAACGAAGCGATCTTCCATGAAGGCGAGAGCGGGGAAGCCATGTACGTCGTGCTCGATGGCACGGTCCTGATCAGCAAGTTCATCCCGGGCGGGGGCGATGAGGGCTTGGCTTTTCTGGGCCGTGGCGAGTACTTCGGCGAGATGGCCGTCATGGACCATGTTCCTCGCTCCGCCAGCGCCCGTGCTCACACTTCCGGTGCCGTGGTTCTCGCCATTGCTCGCAATGTCGCGGAGGGCATTCTCGATGTCCAGAAGGCTTCCTCCACCCGCTTGCTCACCCTGCTCTGCAACATGGCCTCTCGGCGACTCCTGGAGAGTGACGACAAGCTCGTGGGGTGGTTTCTCCTGTCGGCCGGCCACGCGGGTTAGGCGTCGAGCACTCCCAGCACCTTGCCAACCAGGCCCGTCACGGGGACGGCCGCCAACTCGGAGCGACAAAACCAACCCGCTTCTGGACCCTCCGCCACCGCCTCATCTGCACTCAGGCTCGCCTGGACGACATCGATCTGGAACGACCGGTTGGTGACGGAATGGTTGACTCGGCCTTTCTGGGGCCCGACTTCCCACCTGCCGCCGTAGCGACGCGCGAACGCCGCATCCGAGTCATCTTCGGAGCAGCCCTCGATCCAGGGAAACTCCCAAAGGCCGGCCAGACGTTTGCTCTCCGGTGGGCGCCGAAACAGAAGCAACCGGTCCCCGTGTTCGACCACGGCCAGCCTTCGATGGTGTCTCAAAACCGGTGCCTTGCGTCCCGCCAGTGGGTATCGGTCCGGCTCTCCAGTGGCAGTTGCCAGACATCCTTCTTCCAAGGGACATGTCGAACACAGGGGCTTGCGAGGTCGGCAGATCGTCGCACCGATCTCCATGATCGCCTGGTTGCTGTCACCGGGTCGTTCGGAGTCCAGAAGATCCCGCGCCTTGGTCTCTATCGCCTGGAATCCCGCATTCTTCTTAGGATCCTCCTCGAGGACCAGCAATCTGGCAACGACTCGCATGACATTGCCGTCGATAGCCGGCTCCCGAGCTCCGAAGACGATGCTTGCAACGGCTGCGGCGGTATAGCGCCCAACACCAGGCAGCTGAAGCCAGCCCTCGGTGGTGGTCGGAAACTCACCCTTGTTGGCGACAATCTGGCGGGCGGCGGCATGAAGGCGTCGAGCCCGCTGGTAGTACCCCAGTCCCGACCACAGGCTCAGAACCGACTCCTCGGAAGCTGCTGCGAGGGCCTCGACTGACGGGAATGCCTCGAGAAATCGATCGAAGTAGGGTCGCGCCGCTTCCACCCGGGTCTGCTGCAGCATGACTTCGGAAACCCAGACCGGATAAGGGTCTCTCGACTTGCGCCATGGCAAATCTCTTTGCTGGGCATCGAACCACTCCAGCAGCTTCCGACCTTGCTCCCTGTCTTCCCGAGCCGCCATTTCTGACATCGATTCCGGCGCCACGCCTGCCAAAATTGCCGCACTGCGCCATTTTGGCGGCAGCGTGGCCCCATTCATCTCCCATACTACCGGTCTCTTCCCGGCGCGCCCTTCGGGGGAAGGGCTTGCGGGGGAGGTTTCGTCGTTGGTGGGTGTTTGTGGTGTTACCCCTGTTTATCTAGGGGACTTTGGCGGGCTTGTTTGATATGTGTCGATCTCTTTCGAATTCGACCATGGGGGTGGGATAGTTGATGTAGGGAAACCTCCCCGAAAGCCTTGTTACAAGTTTCACAAGCAAATCTCGTGCCCTCTCGGCTGGGCCTCGAGCGAGCGGTGGAAATCTGGACTTCTCTCACTGTTTCTGGGACAGTTCACGACGCGGACATCATGAAAAGACTCCTCGTCATCTTTCTTGTGCTGCTGGTCTTGGCCGTCGTGGTCGCCACCGCGGGGATTCTTCTTTCCAGGGGTGGCGCCACGCTACCAGGCGAGAAGATCGTCACCCTGACACTCGATCGCCCCGTGCACGACTATCTGGAGGCCCCGTCCGTATCCTGGATCCGGCGGGGTTCCCCCCAGAGCCTGGCCGACGTTTGGGCCGGGCTGGCTCGAGCGCGCAATGACCCTGAGGTCCTGGGTCTCTCGGTCTACTTGAGGAATGCTCGCTTCGGCTTTGGTAAGGCTCAGGAGCTCCGCACGTTGCTGCAGAGCTTTCAGGAATCCGGAAAATTCGTCAATTGCTTCATGGAGACCGCGGGCGAGGGCACGAACGGAACCCTGGCCTACTTCCTGGTCAGTGTCTGTGACCACATTACCCTGGCTCCCATGGGCGACGTGAACCTGGTTGGATTGTTCTCCGACGCCTACTTTCTACGGGGTACGCTCGACAAACTGAAGATCGAGACCGAGTTCTCTCACGCCGGGCAGTACAAGAGCGCTGCAGAGCAATTCACCAACACAGAACATTCACCGGCTGCCGAAGAAGCGCTGTCGAGTGTGTTGGACGACCTTTTCGAACAGATCGTCACCACGATCGCGACGGATCGAGAGCTCACAGAGGAGGCGGTCCGCGGCCTTATCGACCAAGCCCCACTGACCGCAGACGAGGCCCTGCAAGCCGGCCTCGTGGATAGCCTCGGCTACCCCGATGAGTTCGAGGCCAGCCTTTTGGAGCTCTCCTCTGAGGAGCCCCGAATGGTGCCGCTGTCCGACTACGCACCGACGGGTCGGCCCCTGGCCGGAGAGCGAGTCGCCGTCGTCTTTACCCAGGGCACCATCGTGCGGGGCTCGAACGGTACCGATCCTTGGTCACAGCAGCGCTTTGCTGGCTCTGAGTCGCTCGGGGCTATCCTTCGCGAGTTGGCCGACGATCCCGGTGTCTCCGCAGTCGTCCTGCGGGTCGATAGTCCGGGTGGGTCTGCCCTGGCTTCCGACTTGATGCTGCGCGAGGTCATCCGGCTCGCCGAGAGCAAGCCGGTGGTCGTGTCCATGTCCGATGTCGCCGCATCCGGCGGTTACTACATTGCGAGCCAGGCTACCGGAATCGTGGCAGAGCCAGCGACCATCACCGGATCGATCGGTGTCGTCGGGGGAAAGTTCGTTCTTCGCCAGTTTCAAGAAGAGCTTCTGGGCATCACCCACGACACCCTGGCGCGGGGAGCGAACGCCGATTTCTTCTCCACCCTGGACCCTTTCTCACCTGAACAAGCGGAGCAATACGAGCGCCTGATGCTACGCATCTACGACACCTTCGTGGGGCACGTGGCCGAGGGTCGGGAGATGACCCGAGAGGAAGTCGACTCGGTTGCGCAGGGGAGGATATGGACCGGAAGACAGGCCCTCGATCTCGGTCTTGTCGATCAGTTGGGCGGGCTGGATGTAGCGCTGGAGATGGCCCGCCAACAAGCAGGGCTGGAGACGGAAGAGGCGACCGCGATCGACTTCTACCCTCGGCCACCCTCCCTGATGGACTTTCTGAGCCAGAACCTCGAGCCTTTTCTGGGGCGCCCGCCTGCCGAGAGTCTCCTTTTACGGTCCCTTCCATCAGCGCCAATGCCTCTCGAGTTGCCGCCCGAGGTGTTGGATTTCCTTGTTGATTTCGACTGAATCTCGCTTGTGCCAGGCTCCTTGTCCGAGACTCCCGCTGTGCTAAAATGCCGCGCGCTTCGACCCGTCTTTTTGGGCACTTCCAGCAATTTCGATCCGCAGTTTTTCCACAGGTTGTGGAAAACTAACTCGTGAGGGTTTTTGGGGGGTAAAACATGCCGCCATCTGTTTGGCAGCGTCTTCAAACGAAGCTCAAGGAAGAGCTCGACCCCGAGGAGTTCTCGACCTGGTTTGCACCCCTACAGGTCCACTCCGAAAAGGAGAGCTCTCTCGAGTTGGTGGCGCCGAACAGGCGGTTTCTCTTCGCCCTGGAGGAAAGCTACAGGACGACAATCGAGCAAGCCGTCTCGAGCCTCGAGGGACCCTCTTACCGCGTTCTCTTCACGGTCCGAGAGGGCGACACCACCGAGACCGACATCGCGAGCTCACAGTTCAATCCCAGGTACCAATTCCAGTCCTTTGTCGTCGGTAACTCCAACCAATTCGCCCACGCGGCGGCTCGCGCCATCGCCGAGAACCCTGCACGCAGTTACAACCCTCTGTTCCTGTACGGAGGCGTCGGACTGGGAAAGACTCACCTGCTGCATGCTATTGGGCACACCATTCACCGCAAGCACCCCAAGTTGCAGGTGATGTATCTGCCCGCCGAGCAGTTCGTCAACGAGCTCATCAGCTCCCTACGCTTCAATCGGATGCCCGATTTTCGGGAGAGGTACAGAAACATCGACGTCTTCATGGTCGACGATATTCAGTTTCTGGCCAACAAAGAGCGCACACAGGAAGAGTTCTTTCACACCTTCAACACCCTCTACTCGAGCCAGCGGCAGATCGTCCTGTCTTCGGACTCTTCGCCACGAAATATCCCCGCCCTCGAGGAGCGCCTGAGGAGTCGCTTCGAATGGGGCCTCATCGCCGACATCCAACCTCCGGATCTGGAGACAAAAGTCGCGATTCTCAGGCGAAAATCCGACCAGGAAGGGATCGCTCTTTCGGATGACGTGGCGCTTTTCATCGCCAGACAAGTGAAGTCCAACATCAGGGAGCTCGAGGGCATGCTCAACCGAGTCGTTGCTTTCTCTTCTCTGACGGGCAAACCCCTCTCCCTGGATCTCGTCAAGGAAACCCTGAGGGACATCCTGCCAGCCGATTACGAGCGCGTCTTGGCGCCCGAGATCATCAAGTTCGTGGCTCGTCACTACGGTCTCAAGGTGAGCGAGATCAAGAGTCGCAACAACGCCAAGCAGATCGCCTTTCCGAGACAGGTCGCCATGTACCTGTGCAAACAGCTCACGGATCTGTCATTTCCGGATATCGGCAAGCACTTCAATAACAAGCATCACTCGACGGTCATGTACTCCGTGGACAAAATCGAGAAGCTCCGCGCGGAGGACTCCGACCTCGATCGAACCCTACACAGCATCGCCCAGCACTTTTCTTGACCTTCGCGCTTCTAGCCTGTTGACAAGCTGCGGTCCGTTCTGCGGACACTCTGTGGAAAGTCTCCGACTTGGGCCTTTTTTCCGCCCCTTCCACAGTCGATGCACAGCCTGAATCCGCTCTCTGAGGAGGTCCCTAAGGTTCTTAGATTTGAACAACTTGCGGTAGTTTTCAGAGCTTTCAACAGCACCTACTACTACTACCACTATGATATATTCAGGTTCCTTTCTAATCGGAGAAGACCCCATGGAAATCCGCGTAAAGCGTTCTGAGTTCTTGAATGAGCTTGCACCGATGCAGGGTATTGTCGAACGTCGAACGACAATTCCCGTGCTCTCTCACATCCTTTTGCGCGGCGAGGCGGATCAGTTACACCTCGCTGCCACAGACCTGGATGTTTCCCTGACAACGAGTTGTGCGGCAGATGTCGAAGGTGTCGGTGGAATTGCGGTACAGGCGAGGAAGTTCCTCGAGATCATTCGGGCCGTCGTGGGAGAGGAAGTGCGGCTGATTCTGGAGGACGAAAAGCGCCTGACGATCGTGGCAGGGAAGTCCCGTTTCAAGATCAATGGGCTGTCACCGGCGGACTTTCCGACGCTGCCCGATGTCGGCGATGAGGGGGGCACGGAGATTCCTTTTGCCCAACTCAAGGCGATGATAGGCAAGGTCATCTTTGCGGTCTCTGTGGAAGAGTCTCGGTTTCAGCTCAACGGGGCGTTGTTCAAGCTCAAGGAAGACTCTCTCGAGATGGTGGCGACCGATGGTCACCGTCTGGCCCTGGTGGAGAACGATCTCAAAGGTGCCACAGCCGAAGATGGAGTTCTCGTGCCGCGCAAGGCCCTGCAGGAGTTGCTGCGGTTCGAGGGCGAAGAGACGGTTCTGTTTCGCAGGGGCGAGCACCATTTGTCGTTTCGGTTGGGAAGAAGGGAGTTGATCTGTCGCATCCTGGAAGGCACCTTTCCCGACTACGACAGAGTTATCGCCAAGGACAACGACAAAAAGGCCATCTTCGAGCGCAAGAATCTCTCCGCTGCGATTCAGCGGGTAGCGCTATTGACGGGGGATCGAGCGCGAGCCGTGAGCCTGCAGTTCGATGCCGAGAGACTGGTGATATCGGCGGCCAATCCTGATCTGGGAGAGGCTGCAGAAGAGGTGACCTGTGAGCATGGCGGAGACGAGTTGCGCCTGGGAGTCAATCCCGACTACATGGCTCAGTTCCTGTCGGCTCTGGAAACGGACAAGGTCATGCTCGAAATGAAGGACGAGAACACCCAGTGCATCGGTGTACCGGTCGAGGGACAGGATCGACGCTACCTGTGCGTCATCATGCCCATGAGAATCTAGATGCCGCCGAGCCCTCTTCGGGTGTTGGAGCGTCCCGTAATCCGTCCCTGACGGAGATCGACACCGCTTGATCGTCCATCTTGCCAGCCATTCCTTTCGCAATCTGAAGGACCTCGAGTGGCAGCCCGGCCCCGGCTGCCATCTACTTCTCGGTCCCAATGGGTCGGGTAAGTCCAGCCTACTGGAAGCGATCTATCTACTGGCCACGACACGGAGCTTCCGCACCTCCCAGTCGAGCGACTGTGTGCGGCACGGTGAAAGCGATTTCCGCGTCGCGGGCGAGGTAGACAGTGGTGTGAGAAGCCGACTGGAGGTGGGTTGGGTTGGTGGAGGAAGACATCGCCGCCTGAACGACAAAACGGCCCCCCTTGTAGAGCATCTTCGAGTTCTGCCGGTCGTCGCCTGGACCGATGCTGATCGAGATCTATTGACCGGTCCCCCGGCCCTTAGACGTCGGTTCGTCGATCAGGGGATTGTCGCTGAGAAGCCTAGGACTCTCGAGATACTGGCCCGGTACCGACAGGCGTTGGCAAGTAAGAGGATTCTCCTGGCAGAGCGACGAAAGGAGATCGGTTCCTGGAACGAGGTCCTCGCCCGAGCGGCGAGCGAGATCATGAGTCTGCGTCGCGACTATTTAGAGAGGGTATCGACCGAGTTCGCTGCGGCTGTCACATTGAGCGGGCTCTCCTTGCCACCGGTAGAGCTTCGGTATCGACCGTCGATCTCCAAGCAGGACCTGTCGCAAGACCTCGTGCTCGACACCATCGAGAGCTTCGAGCTTCGTGAGCGAGAGAAAGGTAGGCCATTGGTTGGGCCACATCTGGATGATGTCGAGATCCTCTTCGATGGTCGGGGTATTCGGCGGGTCGGTTCCGCCGGCGAAAGAAAGGTCCTGGGACTGCTTCTCGCCGCGGCTCGAGGGCAACTTCTCAGAAGCGCCGAAAGAGATCCGATCTATCTCCTGGACGATGCGGATACCGAACTGGACAGAAGCCGATTGGAAGCGGTGTTCGGGGTCTTTCTGGCGGCGAAGCAGGTCGTGGTCACCTCCAATCGGGCCGAGGTCTGGGGTATGGCCGATGGGGCCACCCGATGGCGATTGGAGGGGGGAAATCTGGCCCCTTCCTGAATACCCGAACAATGGCTGTAACTTGTTGAAAAATAAGCTACTTAAAGTTTGATTTTTTAATGGTTCCATGATAGTGTGAGCGCTGATTTCGAAGGCCGTGAACAACCGCCCGAAATCGATCCTGAACAGGGACTCGACCTGCTACATATCGGCGCGCCCGGCGAGGTGCAAGAGCGGGACCCTTGAAGGCGAATAGGAGATCGTTGGCAGCGAAAAACCAAGACGGGAGACGAGAGATTTGACTACCGCGGATGCCAAATACACCGCCGAAAATATCAAGGTCCTCAAAGGACTGGACGCGGTACGAAAACGCCCCGGAATGTACATCGGGGATACCGACGACGGCTCGGGTCTACACCATATGGTGTTCGAGTTGGTGGACAACTCCATCGATGAGGCGCAGGCCGGCTACAGCACTAGGGTCGATGTGACGATTCACAACGACAATTCGGTCACCGTGGAGGACGACGGGCGCGGTATTCCGGTCGATATGCACCAGGGTGAGGGTCGCTCGGCCGCGGAAGTGATCATGACCGAGCTCCACTCGGGAGGTAAGTTCGACCACAATTCCTACAAAGTCTCTGGAGGTCTCCATGGGGTTGGGGTCTCGGTTGTCAATGCCTTGTCCGAGAGTCTAGAGCTCGAGATCAAACGGGACGGGGACGTTTGGTACCAGAATTACCATCGTGGCGTGCCCGAAGAGTCGATCAAGGCGATTGGGAAGACGAAAAGAACCGGTACCAAGGTTCGATTCTTCCCCGACTCGCAGATCTTCTCGGAGCAGGAGTTCCACTATGAAACCCTCGCTCAGCGGCTTAGAGAGCTGGCCTTCCTCAACAAAGGGGTGAGGATCGTTCTCGAGGACGAGAGGAGTGGTAAGCAGGACGACTTTTCCTACGCCGGAGGTATCCGGAGCTTCGTCGAGCATCTCGCCAGGAACAAGGCCCCTCTTCACAAACAACCGATCCATCTCGAAGAAGTTCGCGATGATGGGACTGGTGAAGAGGTCGCCGAGATCGCGTTGCAATGGAACGATGGCTACCAGGAACAGGTGTTCTGTTTCACCAACACCATCAACAATCGCGATGGTGGGACGCATCTGGTGGGCTTCAGGTCGGCGCTGACGAGAACCGTCAATGCCTACGCCAACGCTGCCGGCCTGCTCAAGAACCTGAAAGAGAACCTGACCGGTGATGATATTCGGGAGGGTCTGACCGCCGTCGTTTCGGTGAAGATCCACGACCCGAAGTTCTCTAGCCAGACCAAAGACAAATTGGTCTCCTCTGAAGTCAAGGGTTGGATCGAGCAAGTGGTCAACGATCGGCTCGGGTCCTTTCTGGAAGAGAACCCGGCGATCGCCAAGAAGATCATCCTCAAATCTGTCGATGCTGCCAGGGCCCGAGAGGCAGCTCGCAAGGCTCGTGAGCTCACTCGTCGCAAAGGCGCATTGGATGCCTCCAACCTGCCCGGCAAGCTGGCTGATTGCAGCGAGCGAAACCCGGAGTTCGCCGAGTTATTCCTCGTTGAGGGCGAGTCGGCTGGCGGCACGGCAAAGCAGGGCCGGGAGCGGCGTTTCCAAGCGGTACTGCCCCTGAAAGGAAAGATCCTCAACGTCGAGAAGGCGCGCTTCGACAAGATGCTCAACTCGGAGGAGATCAAGACGTTGATTTCGGCGCTAGGAACAGGGATTGGAAGAGAGGACTTCGACGTCGGCAAGCTCAGGTATCACAAGCTGATCATCATGTGCGATGCCGACGTCGACGGCAGCCACATTCGAACCCTGATCTTGACGTTCTTCTTCCGTCAGATGCAGGAGATCATCGAGCGCGGCTATCTCTATGTCGCTCAGCCACCGCTGTTCAAAGTTGCGGAAGGCCGAAAGAAGGAGACCTATCTCAAAGACGAGAGCGAGTATCAGAGATTCATGGTCGCGCGGATCCAGGAATCCTGGAAGCTGAGCGTCGAGATCGACGGCGAACAGAAGAGTCTGAGCGGCAGCCGCCTGGCGACATTTCTGGAACAGGTCGAGAGTTTTCGGGACGAGATGGACAGGTTGGTATCCCGCGGTTATCCCGAAGATGCGCTACGCGTAGCGCTGTTGAACGGCTTGAAAGACAAGAAGGCACTCTCCGACCAAACCAAGTTGTCCGAGATCGCTCACATCATCGAGGCCTCGGGTTTTCATAGCGTCGAGGTTGGCGAGGATGAAGAGCACGGCACGGGCTTCATACGATTCGTTAGTCGTAGAGACGGGGTGGAGAGAAATGTCAAGCTCGATTGGGATCTCGTTTCCACCGCCGAGTATCGGGCCATGGCGCGGAACCGCAATGGAATAGAAGCGCTCACGACAACGGGGTTCGTGTTGCAGAAAGGCGAGGACACGATCGAGGTCGCGACCCTGAGCGAAGCTCTCGAGACCCTTTATGAGGGTGCCAGGAAGGGCCTCTCGATTCAACGCTACAAGGGTCTCGGAGAAATGAACGCAGAGCAGTTGTGGGAAACAACCATGGACCCGGAGAAGCGTCACCTGCTGCAGGTGAGAATCGAGGATCATGTAGGAGCCGACGATCTTTTCAGCGTGCTGATGGGAGATCAGGTGGCGCCGCGCCGGGAATTCATCGAGCAGAACGCTCTCAATGTTAAGAACCTGGACATCTAGATGACTGAAAACGATCGCGTTCTTCCGTTCGACAACTCCTCTCCGGTGGATATCGAAGACGAGCTGAAGCGCAGCTACATCGACTACGCCATGAGCGTCATCGTTGGCCGCGCCCTGCCCGACGTACGAGATGGCATGAAGCCGGTCCATCGACGCGTGCTGTACGGCATGTTCGAAAGCGGCAACACCGCCACCAAGCCGTACAAGAAGTCGGCGCGCATCGTCGGTGAAGTGATGGGTAAGTTTCACCCCCACGGCGACTCGGCGATCTACGACACGGTGGTGCGAATGGCGCAGGATTTCTCGATGCGTTATCCACTAGTGGATGGACAGGGCAACTTCGGCTCGATCGACGGCGACAGCGCCGCGGCCATGCGCTACACCGAGGTGCGCATGACAAAGCTCGCCGAGGAGATGCTCAAGGAGGACATCGAAAAAGAGACAGTCGACTGGGTGGAGAACTATGACGGCTCGCTGATGGAGCCGGTGGTGCTGCCCGCCAGACTGCCGAATCTCCTGCTCAACGGAGCGACTGGTATCGCGGTCGGCATGGCGACCAACATTCCGCCGCACAACCTGGGAGAGATTCTCGATGGCCTCATCCTGCTGATCGACCGACCCGAGACGTCGATCCCCGAGTTGATGCAAGTCATTCCAGGTCCGGATTTCCCGACTCGCGGCTTCATTCATGGCGTGGATGGAATTCACAGTGCCTACCATACGGGTCGAGGCGGCATCCAAATGCGGGCCCGAGCATCGATCGAGACCCACGCCAGGACCGACCGACAGTCGATCATCGTCAATGAGATTCCATATCAGGTCAACAAGGCGAAGCTGCTGGAGAACATCGCCGGTCTGGTGCGTGATAAGCGCCTCGAAGGCATCCGCGATCTGAGAGACGAATCCAACCGAGAAGGGATTCGGATCGTCATCGAGGTCAAACGGGGTGAAGTGCCGGAGATCATCTTGAACCAGCTCTACAAGCTGACGCAGATGCAGACCACCTTCGGCATCATCATGCTGGCCATCGTCGACAACCAGCCGAAGGTTCTCGACCTCAAGCAGATGCTCGTCCAATTCATCGACCATCGCAAGACGGTGGTTGTGCGGCGGACCCGGTTCGATTTGAGGAAGGCCGAGGAGCGGGCGCATATCCTCGAGGGAATCCTCAAAGCGCTCGACAATCTCGACGAGGTGATCACGACAATTCGGGCCAGTCAGACTCCCAAGGAAGCGCGGGTGCGCTTGATGGAGTCGTTCGCGTTGAGCGAGGTTCAGGCCCAGGCGATCCTGGACATGCGCCTGCAGAAGCTCACCGGCCTGGAGCGCGACAAGGTCGTAGAAGAGTACAAAGAGCTCATGGCGCTGATCGAGCAGCTGCGGGCAATTCTGGCCTCAGATCGACTCGTCCTCGAAGAGATTCGCAAAGAGCTCGAGGCCATCCGGAAATCCTACGGCGACCCAAGGCGCACCGAGATCATTCCCGAAACCGGTGACATCACCATCGAGGACATGATTGCCGATGAGGACATGGTGATCACGGTTACCAAGACGGGCTACGTCAAGCGGTCGCCTCTATCTTTGTACCGGGCGCAGCATCGTGGTGGGAAGGGCCGGATGGGGATGGTGACCAAGGACAACGATTATGTCGAGCATCTCTACGTAGCCTCGGCCCATAGCTACATCCTGGTCTTCACCGAGACCGGGCGGGTGCACTGGCTGAAGGTGCACGAGATTCCCCAGATGGGTCCGGCTTCCAAGGGTAAGGCGATCGTCAACCTTCTGAATCTCGAGAAGGAAGAGAGCGTAGCGACGACGGTAGCGGTGCGGGATTTTCCCGACAGCCACAACCTGTTCTTCGCCACGGAGAAGGGCACTATCAAGAAGACGCAACTCTCGGCCTATTCAAACCCCCGCAGCGGCGGCATCATCGCCATCAAGGTGGACAAAGGCGACCGCCTGCTGGACGTGAGGGTTACCGACGGCAACAAGACCATCCTGTTGGTTACCGCCAAGGGTTTCTCGATCCGGTTCGCGGAGAAGGATACGCGGGCGATGGGCCGCGCGACCCGCGGCGTGCGAGGCATTGCGCTGCGCAAGGGCGACAAAGTCGTCTCTATGGAGACCCTGGAGTTGGAAGGCGGCGAGGTGCTATCGGTCGCCGAAAGGGCCATCGGCAAGAGGACTCCGGTAGATCAGTATCGATTGCAGGGCAGGGGCGGCAAAGGAATCATCAACCTCAAGGTCTCAGAGAAGACCGGTGAGGTCATCGGGGCCATGCAGGTGCAACCCGAAGACGGTCTGATCCTGATCACCCAGGAGGGCAAGATCATTCGCATCGCTGTCGACGGTGTGAGGGTCAGCGCCCGGTCTACCCAGGGTGTGAAGCTCATGGACCTGGATGGAGAGGACCGCCTGGTGTCGGTAGCCAGACTGAGCGAACGCGAAGACGAGGTGGTGGGCGAGGAGCCGCCTCCGGAGTCCGAGCCCGTCAACTAGCGGCCAGCCGACGGCAGCAGGAGAGGTCACCAACCTCGACTGCCCCGGGGTTTGGAGGGCGGAACCGTTCAACACCACCGCACAACCAGCCTGGTCTATCGCTTCGCCTGGGTCTTCTATCTGGTCCTGGCGATCACTGGCGCCCTCTGGGTGGGTTGGCGCCAGGGAGCGATCCTCCCCACTCTCTTCATCGACCCCAAAAAGTGGTGGCTCGACGCCTTGCTCGGAGTCACTGTCGGCGGGCTCCTGATCGTTCTCTGGAGGCTGGCGCGGCAAAAACTGACCAGCGCTCACCTACTCGAGCGACAACTCGCGGCACTTCTGGGACCCTTGGAGCGACACGAGATCGTCGCCTTGGCACTGTTGTCGGGCTTTGCGGAGGAGTTGTTCTTTCGCGGCGCTGTCCAAGGGGCTTGGGGTTGGATTCCGGCCACGGTGCTGTTCACCTTGCTGCACACGGGACCGGGTAGCACCTACCGGGCATGGACGGCCTTCGCAGGGGTGGCCGGCGTGGCTCTGGCGGGTCTCATGCTGTGGCGAGGCAACCTGCTAGCGCCAGTTCTGGCCCACGTTGTCGTCAACGCCGTGAACCTGGATCATCTCGTCCGCCAAGAACACCCCGAATCTCCCTGAGTCGGGATGAACGTCGTCGGTCTAGGGCTCTGCTAGACTGCAATCGTTGCGAAAAACGAGAGAAATACCGGAGGGTTCAAGCGCATGACAGCAGGCAGCCAGGACGTCTTCACCATCCTCGACGAAAAGCAAGCCGGCTATCTAGAGGAGCTCAAAGAGTATCTAAGGATTCCCTCGGTCTCGACCGACCCCGAACACAAAGCCGACGTCTTACGGTGCAGCGAGTTTCTGCTCGGGAAGCTCGAGGCGGCAGGACTGGAGGCCGAGTCCATCGCGATCGATGGCAACCCACTGATCTACGCCGAATGGACCAAGGCGGAGGGCAAGCCGACGGTGCTCTTCTATGGGCATTACGACGTGCAGCCAGCCGACCCGATCGAAGAATGGCGCAATCCTCCGTTCGAGCCGACCGAGGAGGGGGACCTGCTGGTCTGTCGAGGAGCCACCGACGACAAGGGACAGTCCTTCACTCACGTCAAGGCGGTCGAGGCTCTTCTCGAGACGCGGGGAGAGTTGCCGGTCAACGTGAAGTTCCTGGTCGAGGGCGAAGAGGAAATCGGTGGTCATGGCATCGAGAACTTCGTCATCGAGGACGCCGGCAAGCGCCTGGCCTGTGACGCCGTGGTTGTCTCGGACACTTCGCTGTTCGCGCCCGGTCAGCCGTCCCTGCTCTACGGCTTGAAGGGCCTGGCGTACATGGAGATCAAGGTCAAGGGCCCCGATCGGGATCTGCACTCGGGAACCTTCGGCGGTGCCGTCGCCAACCCTGGAAACGCGTTGAGTCAGATCATCGCTCAACTCCAGGACCCGAAGACCGGCAAGATCCTCATTCCTGGGTTCTACGACGACGCGCTGCCGCTCGAGAGTTGGGAGCGTGAAGAGTTCGCCAAGCTTCCCTTCGACGAAGCCGAATATATGGCCGATCTGGGCGTCAGCGAGCTGTTCGGTGAAGAGGGCTACAGCACCCTTGAGAGAGCCTGGACCCGCCCGACCTGCGATGTGAACGGTATCTACGGTGGGTACCAGGGCGAAGGCGCCAAGACCGTGATACCGGCCTGGGCGGGAGCGAAGGTCTCGATGCGCCTGGTGCCGAACCAGGACCCCGCGAAGATCGCCCGGCTCTTCAGCGACTATGTCAAGAAGATCGCGCCGCCGGGAGTCGAGGTGGAGGTGAGCGATCTGCATGGAGCCGAGCCGGTACTCGTCGATATCCAGGGGCCGATCGCCGACGCGGCGATGGACGCGCAGGAACAGGTCTGGGGCGCCCGACCCGTGCGAATTCGCGAAGGTGGCTCTATCCCCATCGTGGCCACGTTTTCGAAGGTCTTGCAGGTGCCCGTCCTGCTGATTGGTCACGGCCTGCCAGACGATCGCCTGCATGCTCCGAACGAAAAGTTCAACATCAGCCATTTCTACAAGGGGATTCGTACGATCGTGCGACTCCTGGACGAGGTCGGTGAAACAGCATGAGTCGAGACGAACCCGAATCAGCTAGTCGGCAGACCGAGACCGTCGAAAGGGAGTTGAAGTTTCCGTGCGACAACTTGGAAGGGATGCGTGAGCGCTTGTTGGCATTCGAGGCCGAACGTCTGGCCGCCGGAGGGGCCGAAGAGAACGTGGTTTACGATCGTAAGGGGAGGCTTCTGGAAAAGCGTGAAATCTTGCGGCTGCGTCGCGATCGGAGCGGCTGGTCGTTGACGTTCAAGGGAGCCCCTGTCTTCGAAGACGGAGTCAAAATCCGCACGGAACGCGAGAGCAAGGTCGAGAACGGCGACGAAGTTCATGCCATTCTGCTGGGTCTGGGTTATGAAGTCGTGAAGCGCTACGAAAAGAAGCGTGAAGAGTGGCGGCTGGGCGGAGTCAAGGTGGCCTTGGACCACACACCCATCGGAGATTTCGTCGAGTTCGAGGGTGGCGGTGCGGCAGCGGTCGCGCGACGGTGTGAATTCGACGTCGAGCAGGCAGAGATGCGTACCTACCTCGAGCTGTACGAGGACTACCGGCAGGAGCACCCAGAGGCGCCGCCGGACATGGTTTTTTCTTGAAAGAGCTTCGACTGCGGGCCGTCGTGCTGGCCGCGGGACAGGGCAACCGCCTGCGGCCGCTCACCGAATTCGCCCCCAAACCGCTGTTGCCGGTCCAGGGCGAATCGATCGCGCAGCGAACCTTGCGACAGTTGGCTCGCCTCGGATGTGAGGCGACAGCCATCAATCTCCACTACAGGGGAGACGACATCCGACAACACCTCGGTGACTCCGTGGATGGAATGCCCCTGACCTACTCTCCCGAAGAGCAGCTACTCGGAACGCTGGGAGCTCTTGGCCCCTTGGAGGAGTTCCTCAGGCCAGCCGACCTGGTCCTGGTCGTCAATGGTGACAGTCTCTGTCGGTGGCCTCTCAAGCGCTTGGTCAAGAAGCACCGTAAGAGCTCTGCACAGGCGACGCTTTTGGTCTCTCGTCGCGTCGATCCGGGACCCTTTGGGGGTGGTGTCCGACTGAACGAAGACAACCACATCGTGGCCTTTCGCGGCCCCGCCGGAGCCACGGAGAAGGATCGGCACCGAGTCTTCATGGGAGCCCACGTGTTCTCTCCTGAGATCCTGGCCGAGGTGAAGAAGGGGCAGCCAGCGGATTTCGTCAGCGTTCTCTATGAGCCCATGGTCGCTCGGGGCGGGGTCGTCGGGGCGGTGGAAACGAAGCGCGCCTGGCACGACCTGGGGACCCCGCAACGCTACCTCGAGGGTGTTCGTGATTGGGTCGGCCGAGGCTTGCTTTTCCGGGTGGGTTCCCAGAACTGGGTGTCCGAAGAGGCACAGGTCGCCACCGGGGTGAAGTTGAGACGAGCCATCGTCGAAAGGGACTGTCGAATCAACGCCGGGAGCCAACTGCAGGACACTCTGTTGCTGCCGGGGGCACGGGTCGGCGAGCGGTGCCGCGTGTCGGGGTCGATCCTGGGCTTCGGGGTGGTGCTGCCACCCGGCACGAGCGTGGAGGCGAGATTGGTCACCACGGTACGGGCAAGCTCGAGCCCGCGAGCTGAGGATTCGGTCGTCGGTGGCCTGGTCTATTCACCGTTGGTCCCCGAGGGCCAATGAAGAGAGCATTGCTAGACTCGAACGAGAGCAAGGCGGCCGATCAGCGATGGCAGCGACAGACGAAACGGTAGCAGTCCCGGTCCCCGGCCCGTTCAGTCTGCTGATCTTCGACTGGGACGGAACCCTGCTGGATTCCATCTCCAGCATCGTGGCCTGCACCCAGGAGGCTTTGCGGGACCTCGATCAACCACCGGTCCCTGACGAGCAGATTCGCAGCGCCATCGGTTTGGGTTTGCGAGAGACCGTGGAACGCTTTGCTCCCGGGTGTGACGAGGCGATGTTTCACGCCATCGTGGAAACCTACGGTCGGCATTGGCTCGAGACCTATTCTCATCAGCCACGACTCTTTCCTGGCGTACCCTCTCTTCTGGAGGACCTGCGAGAAGAGGGGTATCTTCTGGGCCTGGCTACCGCCAAGGGTCGCAAGGGTCTGAGCCGGGATCTCGAAGCGACAGGGATGGGGGAGTTCTTCCTGGCTACCCGGACGGTGGACGAGGCCCGCAGCAAGCCCGACCCACAGATGATTCTCGATATTTCGGACGAGTTGGGCGTGAAGACCGATCGAACCCTGATGATCGGCGACACGATTCACGATTTGCAGATGGCCCACAACGCCAGCACGGGCGTGGTCGCCGTCTGTAGCGGCTCAGAGAGCCGCAGCGTCCTCGAGAAGGCAGAACCCTTGATCTGCCTCGACAGGGCGACACAGCTGCCCGCCTGGCTGTCTCCTGAGGGAGGATGAATCATGTGGCCCCGCACAGCGAAGAGCATTCCACCGGTAAAGGCCGTAATGACCCCCTTCCCGCACTCCATCGAGGCGACTGCGTCGACGACGGAGGCCAAGGAGATGATGGTGGGGTTCGGCTTCCATCATCTTCCCGTGATGGATCACGGAGAACTCATTGGCGTCGTTGGCGAGTCGGATCTTCGGCGTGCCGAGAGAGCTGGCGGCGGGGCCCTCAAAGTCGCCGACGTTGCTCACCAGGAAACCTTCGAGGTCGACTTGTCGGAGCCACTGGACCAGGTCCTCGCGAAGATGGCTCGACGCCAAACCGGCTCCGTCCTGGTGGTCAAGGAGGGCAGGCTGGCCGGTATTTTCACCGTCACCGATGCCTGCCGTAGCTTTGCGGAGTGTCTCAGGGCCCAGTTCCCCAGAGAAGGGGGAGACGAGGCGGCGTGAGAAGAAGGGATTAAGGGCTCCGAGGAGATTCCCGCCGGCGCAGGGATGGACTAGGCGACTCCGGTGGTGACGAAGTCGAAAACATCGTCCACTTGTTGCCAGCCCAGGCGCATCAAGAACGAGCTATTTCTGCCGTAAGACTTGGATCCCAGGATGTAGAAGTCGGGCTCGGGGTTGGTCAGGGTTTCGATGCCCTGGCTGGTCTGAGTAAGACAATCGGAGCTCGACGAGAGCAGCGAGGCGGCCAGCTTCATGGGACCGCAGGTCGCATAGCACTCGTGGACCTGGAGTTGACGGTAGAGCTGGTGATCGCCGACAAAGCCCGTCAGGGAGAGAACTCGGTCGACCTCTACACTGCAGTGCTCGCCTTGCTGATCCCTGAAGGTGACGCCCACCCTTTGACCCTTTCTCTCGAGTGCGTCCACCACCACACCGGTGATCATCTCGACATTGGCCGAGCCTCCGGTGGCGATCGCTTGCGCCTGACGAATGAGGTGGGCACGCTCTGGAAGCGGGTCGTCCTGTTGGACTTCCCAGCTCGGCTCGGCTCGTCGGACAGCCCAGAGAATCCGGGTACTGGGGTGTCGCTGCGCCAGAGCCGCCAGCTCCACCGCAGCGGTCTTCGCCGAATGACCGGCGCCGACCAGCAGGATCTCCTTGCCGGCCCAGACACCCTCCTGGATCGCGAAGTTGGGGACCCACCGCACGATGACATCCTCCAGGTTTTCTTCACCTGGGGCCGGGATACCGCCATCGCCCAGGGAGTTGGGGGTGCCGTAGTTGCCGGTGCAGTCGATCACGATCTCGGCCTGCTCGGTCCACTCACGATCCTGAGAATCGGTGAGAAGAAGCCGGAAGGGGTGCTGGGCCCGTCCTGGAGTACCGATCTCCTCGTGTTTGAGAAGGCCCTCCCGACTCACGGCCAGAACAGGGGTGCGCAAGCGGAGGTTGTCCTCGAGAAGGGGCAGCTTCGCCAGTGGCTCGAAGACCGCATCAGCCAACTCCTCGGCCGTCGGACAGTCGGGGCCCGAGGGTACGTCGTGGCCTGCTGTCTCCAGCGCTTTGCGAGCCCGGGGGGAGACACTCAAGTCCCAGGGGGAGAAGAGCCTGACGTGGCCCCACATTCGCAGGAAGGCGGCCGTCGTGGGGCCTGCTTCGTAGAGAGTGAAAGACAGGTTCGCCTCGGCGGCGGCCAGGGCGGCTTCGAGTCCGGTCGGGCCGGCTCCGATGATGGCGATACGTCGAGGATTCGAGCTCACAAGGGGTCTCCGAGGGGAATGGACTCTTCTTCCAAGATTCTGGGGCCCTAGTAACGCGACCTGGCGCGTTCGCGAGCGGGCAGGATCTCCAGGCAGGTCGTCCACCAGCCCTGGAGGATAGTGTCGATGAACTCCTGCGGCAGACCCTGCTGCTGCATCTCGGCCGCCAGAGAGACATGATCGTACTCGAGGGGAAGCAATTGCACTCCCAGAACGCCGTCCCGATCTTCGAGCAGGGAGTACCAGACCTCGGTCTGGCCGTTGTTGGATGGCCTGCCGATGACGCCCACGTTCACCACATCGCGGCCCGAGGGCAGGCGGCGGTGCCACTGGAGGCCGGTGTGGGTGCAGAGCAGGCCGTCGCAGCATTCCTGGTCCAGGAGCACCTCGAGAAAGGCCACGGGCGAGGTGGAATGAAACAAGAATTCGTTGATCCGGCGGGGTGACCCGTGCACCAGGAGAAGTTTGCGCTGGCCGACGCGGACACGCCGCCGGAGCGGTAACTCGCCCATCCAGCGTTTGAATTCGGAGGAGCAGTTCTCGGCGGTGTAGCGGTAGGACAGTGTTGCGAAGTGGTTGTCCCTGGGGTCGGTATAGCCGCAGTTGCAGTCCTCTCGGCCACTGGACAACGATGCCTCGTAGTTGCCTTGGATCGTCTCGACCCCACCGTCGAGCAGCAGTGGCCAGACTTTTTCCGGCGAAGGTCCGAACCCTCCGAGGTCACCGAGGCAGTAGACGGCTTCGGCGCCGCTCCTCTGGGCAGCCGCCAAGACCGCCTCCAAGGCGCGATGGTTGTTGTAGACGCCACCGAAGACCGCGATCTTCGAGTAGGGGCCCTCGTGCGGAAGGGCGTCTTGCTCTCGGGCGAGAAAATCGCCTCGCTCCGCCACGCGTTCGACCTCGGACAATCGGCGGCCCGCACTCTCGGTTGCCTGGCGAAACCTGTCGAGAGGAACCAGCCGCTCGCCCCAGGTGGCCAGACCTCTATGGGCGGTCAGCTTGCCGTGGTCCGTGTCGTCGCTCATGTCTTGCAGGAGACTCCGTAGACGTGGCATGTCCAACAGGCAGGGTGATCCAGGGCGAACGGCGCGAGTGTGTCGGACAGGGTCTGTCCCATCTTGCCTTGTGGCTCGTTGACGAGAATGGGACAGACCCACACACCCTGGTCCGTCACCATCCGGCAAGAGCTGCACTGGAGATGGCTCCAACCCTCATCCGGGGTGTCCGAGTCTCGCAGTCGTTGCCAAGTCTCGTAGGCACCGGTGCGCTCTGCTTCGGCCCCGATCTGAAAAACAGGTAGCATCTTGAGCCGCGGCTTGGCCACCCCCAGGCTTCGCAGGAGGTCGAAAAAGCGCTCCTTGCCATGCACGGAGCCGTTCTCCTCGTAGACTTCGGTGACCGTAATGACAGGATTCAAGCCCGCCGCAACCAGGTTCGACACGCCCTGGAGGATTCTCTCAAAGGTGCCCTCACCGCGAATGGGGTCGTTGGTCTCGGCAGCGTAGCCATCCAGAGAGATCCGAAAATCGAGAGAGTAGTCGGTCTGCTCGGCGAACCTGCTCAGCCGGCGGCAGCGAGGCGGGTCCAACAGCAGGCCGTTCGTCAACACCGTTACGGGGCCGACGTCGAGAGCTCTAACGAGAATCGATTCCAACTCCGGGTTCAAGAAGGGCTCGCCGCCAGTGAAGTAGAGCTCCTTGACCCCGAGCTTCGAGGCTTCTTCGAGATAAGGGAGGATCGCTTTCAAGGAGAGGAAGTCGTGGGTCCTGTTGGTGGGAGAGCTGGAAACGAAGCAGTGGGTGCAAGCCAGGTTGCACACCGTGCCGGCCACCTGGAACCAGAGTGTGTCGAGTGCGCTCAGGGCGACTCGCGGCGCCGGGGCCTCAGAGGCCTCGAGGGTCGGCACTAACAGCAGCCCTCCGGGCCGCAGCAGGATTCGGCCGCTGTAGACGTCAGATCGTAGTCCCGCCCCTTGGTTTCCTTGGGCTGACGCAGAGGAGTTCTAGAACAGTCGAAGGGCTGGGCCTCCTCGAGGGCAATCTCCTCCAGCGGCTCCACGAACTCGAAGGAGTCGCGATAGGGCTCCTGACGGTAGAGGTTGTAGGTCTTGTCACAGACCGCGTAGCGTCGGCCGCGCTCTAGTCGGTGGTCGTCGTCGTCCAGAACCTCCTTGAACGGGCCCCTGTAGATGACGGCCTGATTGCGCTCCCAACAGGGTCCCTCTTTGCCCTTAAAGGCCTCCACGGTCACCGAGCGGAACTCGATGCCACTCACCGTTTGCCAGGGCTCCTGCTGGCGAATCAGGATGCGGACACCGTGAAACCCGGCCTCTTCGAAGGCGGCCAAGAACCCCTCTTCCGTCAGCGCTCCAGAGAGACAGCCGCTCCAAAGATCGGGGTCGTTCTGCATCGCATCTGGAACCGGTTCGTCACTGACGATGTCGGAGATAACGGCGCGCCCGCCGCGCCGCAGGACGCGATAGATCTCCTCGAATAGCACCTCCTTCTGGCGATTGTCCACCAGGTTGAGGACGCAGTTGGAAACCACGACATCGACCGAGTCATTGTCTACGAGAGGTTGGTTGGCACGTAACTCGTCGCTGCGTCCCTGAATCTCTAGCAGGCCTTCCACGTCGCCCACCGGATTCTCGACCATGACTTCCTCCAACAGGTCGAGGTCGAGCCTCAAGTCCTGGATTCGGCCACGTCGAAACTCGACGTTGGAAAAGCCGAGCTGCGAGGCGACCGCTGGTGCTGCCTGGCGCGCCACGGTCAGCATCTCCGGAGTCATGTCGATGCCGATAACGCGCCCCGTCTCCCCCACGACCTGAGCGGCGATGAAGCAGATCTTCCCCGTGCCGCTGCCCAGGTCGAGGACCGTCTCGCCCTCTTTGAGGTATTGGCTGGGGTCGCCGCAACCATAGTCGCGCTCGAGGACTTCCTGCGGGATCACCTCGAGGTACCGCGGGTCATAGTCCGTTGGGCAGCACAGCGCTGCCACTCGCGTTTCGGCACCCAGGCTGTAGCGGTCCCTGACCACTTGCTCCACACTGACTGTTGTCATGATGTCTAACTACCTCGAAAGGGAGACGCGAATCTCCGGGTCGGACGACAGGGTTTTCGGCCAGCCGACTGTTTCGACGGCGGCAGGAGATGATCGGCTCTCAGTGTCGACGGGCTGGAGGAGAGCGTCCCCGGCGGGGATGGGCAGAGACCGGTATCGGTGTCCCCATCACGGCGGGAACTGAAGGGCGCCGGAGACCAGACAGTAGGCGCCGGAGGTAGTGGTGAAGCTGGCGCCATGCGGAGAGAGCTGGAACCTTGGCCGCCAGCCATCTTTCGAGATCGTTCGTGGTGTCGAGATCTGCGAGCGCTTCGAGAAGGGTGACAGGGCGCCCGCTCTCCTGTAGAGCCGCCAGCAGGCACTTCAGTGTGTCCTCCCGGCACCAGCGGACGCGGGACAGCTCGGTATCGACAGGGCGATTGAAGGCCAAGAGATAAAAGCCGCCATCGGATGCTGGGCCGATCACGACGCGGTCTGGATTGTCGGCGAGATGGCGCAGGGTCTCGCGCAGATGATCCGCCGAGAGCTCTGGGCAGTCGGACCCCACGACGATCGTAGGCCGCCCCGCAGAGTCCGACTCGACCGACCGGATGGAGCCCCGGAGTCGCTCTCCGAAGGACCGGCCTGTTTGTTCGATCTGCTTCGAGTTCGGGGTCAGGTCGAGAGGCGATGGTGCCGCCACTCGGCAATCACAGCCAGCAGAACGCCCTGCGGCGAGAATCGATTCCAGGCTTTGTTCGTGGAGCCGCCGCTCGGCACCCTGTAGCCACGCGGGCAGCAGACTGCGGCGTCGCTGCTCACGGTGCGGCCCGAGAGTGAAGACGAGGAGCAGAGGCTGTGGCTGAAGCGGGCGCATGACGTCTACTGGGCCTATACGAAATGCAGCGAGTTTCGGATCACCCAGGGGTAGAGCGTGGACGAGTCTACAGCCAGCCCATGCTCGAGGGAACCGCGAAGGAGTCGCGTGGTCTATGATCGACCACCCCAAGGGGGTCGAATGAACCGGATCCAGCCCGCGCGCGAACCCGTACAATGGGCAGTAGTCCAACTCTCGGAGTACGAGTCTTGACCGGGCGGAAGATCGAGGTGTTCAAGCAATGAAGATCGCATCCGTGGGTGCGGCGTTTCCTCCCCATTACTACTCTCAAGAGCGGTTGCTGGAGGAGTTCAAACGGACCTGGTCTCGGCAGCTCTACAACCAGGGCCGTCTCGAGGCCCTGCACAAGAATGTGTTGGTTGGTGGAAGACACCTGGCCCTTCCCATCGAAGAGTATTCGCAGCTCGAGGGCTGGGGGCAGTCCAATGACGCTTGGATACGAGTCGCCCAGGATGTCGGCGAGCAGGCCGTTCGCGAAGCCCTCGCCCAGGCCAGGCTCGAACCTGCCGACGTCGACTGCCTTATTTTTGTTTCGGTGACGGGCGTGGCGACACCGTCCATCGATGCGCGTCTGGTCAATCGGCTGGATCTGTCGCCGAGAGTCAAGCGTCTGCCGATCTTCGGCCTGGGATGCGTCGGCGGAGCGGCGGGGATCTCCAGGGCAGCCGACTATGTGAAGGCCTACCCCGATGAGGTTGCGGTGCTGCTCTCGGTGGAGCTTTGTTCTCTGACATTGCAGCTTCAGGATCTATCGATTCCCAACCTCATTTCATCAGGCCTGTTCGGCGATGGTGCAGCGGCCGTAATCGTGGTGGGTGAGGAGCGGCCGGCATCAGGTCCGCGCATTGTGGCCACTCGCTCGGTCTTTTATCCAGATACCGAGAGGGTCATGGGCTGGGACATCTCCGAGAAGGGTTTCCAGGTCGTTCTCTCGGCCGACGTCCCGGAGATGGCCCGGCGGAACCTGCGACAAGACGTCGACGCTTTTCTCGGCGCACAGGGGCTGAGCCGCAGCGATATCGTCTCCTGGGTGGCTCATCCTGGCGGACCGAAGGTCGTGAGCGCCCTCGAGACCGCCCTCGAGCTCCAGCCCGACGCGTTGGACTTGACCAGAGAGAGCCTCGAGACGGTTGGAAATCTCTCCTCGACATCTGTCCTTCTCGTGCTGCAAGAGACGATGAGATCTCGACCACCCGAACCGGGCAGCTATGGAATGCTGCTGGCCATGGGGCCGGGCTTCTGCTCCGAGCTGGTGCTGTTGGAATGGTAGACAGTCGGTGGCTTTTTACCGCCCTGATCGCATTGGTTGGTCTGGAGCGGCTCGTGGAGTTGCGGCTGGCGAGTCGCAACCGGCGCTGGTTGCTGGCTCGTGGCGCCGTCGAGGTGGGCGAGTCCCACTATCCTTGGATGGTCATGCTCCACTCGACCTTTCTGTTGGCGGCCCCCATGGAAGTATGGTTCCTGGAGCGGCCACTGATTCCACCGCTGGCGCTGGCGATGCTGCTGCTCTTGATGGTGGCGATGGCTCTGCGCTATTGGGTGGTCGTGACCTTGGGCCGGCGCTGGACGACGCGGGTGCTGCGGGCCAAAGAATCCAGGATCACAGCGGGCCCATTTCGTTTCCTCGACCATCCGAACTATCTGGCCGTTGTCTTGGAGATCGCAGCTCTTCCCTTGGTCCACACCGCTTGGCTTACCGCTCTGATCTACAGCATTCTCAACGCCAGTCTCCTGAGGACGCGCATCAGAGTGGAAGAGACGGCGCTGCGAGAGGGAGCCGAGGTGGTTGAATGAAACAGGAGTCGACCTTGGAAGGTGTGGCTCTGGTAGCGCAGAGGCATCTGGGCTGGAAGGGGGAGCTGCGCCCGGATATGCACCTGATCGAGGACCTGGAGCTCGACTCCTTGAAGCTCCTGACACTGGCGGTCGAGGTAGAGAACCACTTTCGGATTTGCTTGGACGAGGATGACGAGGCGGGAATCGAGACCGTCGGAGACCTGGTGCGAGTCATTGAGCAGAAGAGCGTCGGTTGAAGCTGTGATGCAGAGAGCGAAAGCCACCACGCTGCAGAAGGCCCTGGAGAGAGCGGTGGAGTTTCCAGACGCGGGTCTTCGCCTGCTCGACAGAAGAGAGCAACCCGAGTGGCTGAGTTGGTCGGACGTCTTCGAAGAGTCGCTCAGGGTGGCCTCGGGGCTTCGTCGGCTCGGGGTGAGTCGTGGTGACAGGGTCGCGCTGGTGTTCCCCACTGAAAAGGGCTTCTTTTTCGCCTTCTTTGGAGCCTTGTTGGTCGGTGCTATCCCCGTACCGCTCTACCCGCCGGTTCGCCTGGGAAGGTTGGAGGAGTACCACGCTCGAACAGCAAGCCTTCTACAGGCAGTCTCAGCGCGGGTCGTGCTGGTTTCGTCGCGAGTTCGCGGCATTCTCGGCCAGACCATGGAGCGGGCCGACCCCGAGTTGGGTTGTCTGGTCCTCGACGAACTGCCGAGCGGTGATGGCCGTCTTCCTGAGGCGAGCCCAGAGGACCTCGCCCTGGTGCAATTCTCGTCGGGAACGACGGTAGACCCGAAACCGGTAGCGCTTACCCACCGCGCGGTGATGGCGCAGGTCAAGGCGCTGAATCGATACTGGCCAGACACGGCCGAGGTGCGCCACTCCGGCGCTTCGTGGCTGCCGCTCTACCACGACATGGGATTGATCGGCTGCGTCTTCCCGGCACTGGAGCGGCCATCGGTGTTGACCCTGATCCCACCCGAGGTCTTCGTGGCGCGCCCCGAGGTCTGGTTGCGAGCCATCTCCCGCTATCGCGCAACCGTTTCTCCGGCCCCCAACTTCGCCTATGGGCTTTGCGTCGACAAGGTGTCCGACGAAGCGATGGAGGGGGTCGACCTGTCCTGCTGGAAGGTGGCCCTGAACGGCTCGGAGCCGGTCGCGCCCGCGGTGTTGCGGAGGTTTGCAGAGCGTTTTGCCCGATGGGGATTCTCACCGCGGGCACTGACGCCGGTGTACGGTCTTTCGGAGGCTTCTCTGGCTGTAACCTTCAGCCCTATTGAACGGGGCTTTCTCAGTCAGAGATTCGAGCGCCGAGCCCTGTCCGAGCAAGGCTTGGCAATACCGGAGCCAGATGGCATCGAACTGGTGTCCGTGGGGCAACCACTTCCCGGATTTCGAATCTCGGTCCGGGACGAGGCTGGACAGGAGAACAGAGACGGTTCTGTGGGCCGGATCTGGGTACAGGGGCCATCTCTCATGAAGGAGTATCTGGACCGTCCCGGCAGCACTGCAGCGGTGCTCAGGGACGGGTGGCTCGACACAGGAGATCTCGGCGTTCGTGTCGAAGGCGAGCTGTTCATCACCGGCAGGGCGAAGGATGTCCTGATCGTGCGCGGGCAGAACCACGCACCAGAGGAGTTGGAATTTGCCCTAGCGGGCTTGAAGAGCGTCCGCAAGGGTTGCGTGGCAGCGGTCAGTCATCGCCCAGAGAGCTCTGAGGCCGAGGCGGTGTGGCTTTTTGTCGAACGCAGCTCGAGTGGTTCTCGGCAGACCCCCGAGGCAATCGAGGAGAGTTGCCGCCAAGAAGTCCTCAAGACGAGTGGCATAGCGGTTGACCGGGTCGTGGTGCTGGAGCCGGGGACCCTGCCGCGAACCTCTTCGGGCAAGATTCGGCGGGCGGAAACCCTGCGGCGATTCTTGGCTGACGAGCTGACTCCGGCTGGCCCAGTCTCTGCGCTGGTGTTGACCAGATCGTGGTGGCGGTCTTCCAGGGCCTTCCAGCGTTGGCGACGGAGGAGGCGAGGTGGCTGGAAGAGCACATGATCGCGAGGTGGTGGTGATTGGTGGCGGACCGGCCGGTCTGGCCACGGCGATCGAGCTGCGTCAGCGGGGAATCGAGGTCATGGTCTTGGAGGGGTCGCGACCCCCGGTCGACAAGGCATGCGGTGAGGGGATCATGCCCGAAGGCGTGGCGCGACTGAAGGCGATGGGGATCGATCTCGATCAGAGAGCCTGCTACAAGATCAGGGGCATCCGATATATCGACGGCGAGACGGTTGCAGAGGCTCGGTTCCCTTCACGATGTGCGATGGGAGTACGCCGCACGGAGCTGCACACAGCCATGGTGGAAAGGGCCGCGGACGGTGGCGCAGAGCTCGTTTGGGGAGAAAAAGTGCATGGGGTCTCGGCTCAGGGAGTGATGACCGAGCGCGGGCGGATCTCGGCCCGGTGGATTGTGGGTGCTGATGGCCTCAGGTCCCGGGTTCGGCGATGGGCTGGGCTCGAGGGATCGTCGATCGGACCGCAGCGCTTCGGGGTCAGGCGGCACTTCCGGAGCCAGCCATGGACCGACCTGGTCGAGGTCTACTGGGGATCTGAATGCGAGGCCTACGTGACGCCGGTGGGGTCGAGCGAGGTTGGCGTGGCTCTCCTGTGGAGTGGGCAGAAGGCCAATTTCGAGCAATTGCTCGCAAGATTTCCCGCTCTGGAACGACGACTGCAGGGCGCAGAGCCCGCGAGTCGGGTCCGCGGTGCGGGCCCTTTGCGTCACCGAGCCTCCCGGATAGCGAGAGAGAGAGTGGTCCTGGTGGGTGACGCGGCTGGCTATCGAGACGCGATCACTGGAGAGGGGTTGTCGATGGCCTTTCTTCAGGCGTCGGCCTTGGCGGCAGCCATCGAGAACGATGACCTTCTCGAGTACGAACGGCGAGTAGCTCGTCTCGCGCGCCTGCCCAACGCTCTCATCGCTGGCCTACTTTTCGTCGAGCGGCGCCCCGTCCTGCGCCACCGCCTGATCGAGACGCTGTCTGACAGCCCGGTCTTGTTCTCGCGACTTCTGGCGATCCACTCTCGCGAGCAGCCGTTGAGAAGCCTCGGCCTCGGTGGCGCGGCGAGATTGACGGTCGGCCTCCTGCGGCCGATGTCCAAATGACGGGAATTCAGCAAGCCCGGCTGCTCACTCGACTTCCTTTTCGGCTCGAACGTCGTCCGGACCTTTCAAGCCGATCGTAGCGACCGCATCGCGGACCGCCGTCATGAAACGATCTCCGGGATCGACCTTCTCGGTGCGGTAGTCGTCGTCCAGTTCGAGCCACAAGGGGTGACCTTCGAATTCGCGATACTCCGAGTGCCCGATCAGGTACTCGATCGATGGGTATTTCTTGGCCAAGTAACGCACGAGCCGGATGTTGGCCTCGATCTGGGCAGCGGTCATGTTGTCGACGCTGTCGCCACCGCCGACATTCTCGACCCCAATGGAGTTGTAGTTGAGTCCGATCGTATGCCGCGCCATCCACGTCTCGGGCATGAGGCGGTAGACGGTGCCGTCGCGATCGACGAGGAACTGGATCGAGACGTTGACCTGTCCAGCCATTGCCAGGTCTGGGCGAGAGCTCGGCAGCTGCTCGGCCTCGAAGGCAGCAAAAGAGCCGGCGAGGTCGGGGATCGCCGTCCAATGCAAAACGATGATTCGGGGCTCGATCGAGATGTCCAAGGGTTCTTTACCGTAATGCTTGGCGATGTAATCGAGCGTTGCCTGTTGTCGGGCGGCAGAAAAGGAGACGGGTCGATCATGAATCGCCGGCGAGGAGGCGCAGCCTGCCAACGCCGCCATAAGTACGATTCCGGTACAGGCAGAGAGGAGATCAGCGAAGCGGGTTCTCTGAGGCATTGGTGTCGACTCCGGCAGCGCGAGAGGGTTCGATTGTAAGGTATTCGGGGCCGTCGCTCGGCCCGCTTCCGAGGATGAGCGGATAGGATCGGGGGATGAGCGCGATCCTTCGCCCCCCCCGCCTGGAAGTCGGGGACCGGGTTCGAGTCGTAGCGGCTTCAGGGCCGGTCGACAGGCAGCGGTTCATGGCTGGTCTCGAGGCCCTGGAGGGGCGCTACGATCTATGTTTCGACGAGGCCAGCCTCTTCTCCAAGCACGGCTTCCTGGCCGGCGACGACGACCATCGGTTGGAGGCGCTCAACACCGCCATCGCGGACCCCGAGTGCAGAGCCATCTTTCTCGCCCGTGGGGGGTACGGCTTGCTGCGAATCCTGGCGCAAATCGACAGCCGGGCCCTTCTGGAGAGACCGAAACCGATCGTCGGTTTCTCCGATGTCACGGCGCTGCTCGCGACATGCGCCCGGTCCGGAGTGGCAGCGATCCACGGGCCGATGATCAGTCAGTTCGCGGGACTTCCCCGTGAAGACAGAGAGTCCCTCTTCAGACTGCTCGAGAATCCGGAGCCCGGCATCCTGTTGCTTGGGCTCGAGAATGTGGTTTCGGGTGTGGCGCGAGGGCCTCTTCTGGGAGGCAACCTGGAAGTGCTGTCGCGACTTCTGGGCACAAGCCTGCAGCCCGAGTTCGACGGTGCGGTGCTGTTTCTCGAGGACGTTGGAGAGCTTCCCTACCGCGTCGATCGACTGTTGACGCACTTCGAGCTGGCCGGTGTGCTGTCCCGGGTGTCGGGAGTCGTGGTTGGCGATTTCACCGATTGTGACGACATCCAAGTAGGGGTCGAGCAGCACCCCACGACCCGCGAGGTCCTCGTTGAGCGCCTCGAGAGGCTCGCTGTTCCGGTTGTTTTCGGTGGCACTTTTGGCCACGGAGACCGCAACACGGCCCTACCCTACGGCACCGAGGTTCACCTGGATGCCACGAACGGCACGCTCGTCGCCCTCGAAGGAGCCGTGTCCTAGAGGGTTGAGGCGCCCGGACTACGTCCGTCCGTTCCTTGGGTGCTTGGGGTTGAGGCGGCCGTTGTACCTCCGGCCGTTCTTTGAGGCCGTGGCCCCCCTCCCATTCCTCTAGACCCCTAGGCCCTTACGCCCCTACTGCCCTAAGCCCCTATTGCCTTCAACGATGCCAGAGGTTCATTCGGGTGGTCCGACAGGGGGCGCCGAGTCGAGCGCAGCGCAAGGTCCACGAGAGAGCACAGGAGAGGGGGCGTGATGACGAGACGATGTGGCGGCCTCCCGTTGCAGTCTGAGTAGCCGACGCCGTCCCCTGTCGGACCACCCGAACGAATCTCCAGTCCAGCGATCCGGAGTCCCTAAGGAGCTGGTGGGCCTTTGAACAGTTTTTCGTTGGCGATCAGAGGTGCGGTCGTGGCATCGGCGTTGTCGCGCGCCAGTTGGATGCGCTGGTCGCGGTCGGGCTCACCGAGCAGGACGCTGACCTGGGCGCGCTTGAAGAGCGCCAAGGGGTAGGCCGGGTGGGTAGGGGTCACCCTGTCCAGGCTCGCTGCCGCCTCGACGAGTCGCCGGTCGGCCAGATAGAGCACCCCCAACTCCAGGGAATGATCAAACTCCTGCTCTTGAAGTACCCGAGCGCTCTCGAAAGCTCGGATCGCCTCCTGGGTGTCGCCGACCGACATTCTCATCTCACCCAACTTCACAAACTCGGCTTGCGGTTCGCTCTTCAGGGTCACGATGCGTTCGAGAAGTGAGCTCGCTTCCTCGATGCGGCCTTGCCGTTCGCGGATCTGAGCCAGACACTCTAGCGCCGGCAGCCTGTCGGGTGTTGCGGCGAGGACGATCTCGAAGAGGGGCTCGGCCTCCTCCCACTGCTGAAGACGAAAGTGATGCATAGCCTGGTAGTGCTGTAGATCCACAGAGTCGGGACTGATCTTCCTGGCGCGGTCGAAGTACTCGAGAGCGCGTTGTTCATGACCGAGCACGGAATGAGCCACGGCAAGATGGAGACAGACGGCACGATTGTAGGGATCAGCGGAGAGGACGCGCTCGTAGAGCGGCAAGGCTTTTTCGTACTCCTTGCGGACGAAAAGCACCGAGCCGACATCGAGATCGTGGAACAAGTCGACCATGTCCTTCGGATTGGGCGCTCCGTCGCGCAGCAGCGGGTTCCCTTCAGAGCCGATATAGCCGAGGCTTGCCAGCCGCTCCGTCGCCTCCTGCCCCAAGATGGCACCGGACTCCAAGGGGCCAGAGAGGGCTCGCTCCCAGTGGTCTCGAACCGTCTTCATCACCTCCGGATCGACCTGGACGCGACCCGCGAGGTCAGTCGCTTCCGCCGGGTCGGCAATGATGTCGAAGACTTCCAGCTCTCCCGAGAGGATGATCTTCGTCGATCCATCGACCGCCATGACTTGCGGTTGCCAGCCGTACTGCAGATAGGGCTTGAACGCCTCAGCCAGCACGGATTCGGTTGCGGCACTCAACAGACCAGGGCTCGCGTCTTCACTGCTGGCCCAGCCGAGGAGGGTGTCGAAGATGCGGCGAGTGCTGACAGCAACGTCGATCCGGCCGGCAGCGACTGCGGACCCCGCAACAATGAGTGGAACCCGCGTCACACCCTGGTAGAGCAGGTTGCCGTGTAAGGCTTCGCCATGGTCCCCGAGACCCTGACCATGGTCTCCAGCCACCACGATCTTGTAGGGCTTGCCTTCGAGCCGCGCTTCGAAGGCGCTCGTCAAGCGGCCCAACTCTCGATCCATGAAGGCGATCTCGCCGAGATAGGGGTCCTTCGGGTACTGGGACCGAAAGGGCTCCGGAGGTTCATAGGGTTCATGCGGATCGAAATAGTGAACCCAGACGAACAGCGGGGTGGCCGAAGTCTGCTTCAGGAAATCCAACGCCCGGGCAGTGGTCTCGTTGGCCGGCCGCTCGGATTGATTGGCCGGCAGCCCGTCGTCGTAGTGATCGAAGCCCGAGGCCAGTCCGAACTCGGCCGCTAAGGGAAAGGCGGAGACGAAGGCTGCAGTGCTGTAGCCGAGACGTTGGAGCTTGCCTGCCAACAGGCTTTCGGAATCGGCGAATCTCCTGCCGTTCTCATGGATGCCGTGCTCTGACGGGTAGAGACCGGTCAGGATCGAGGTGTGGGCCGGTAGCGTCATAGGGGCGGTGGCATAGGCCTGCGAAAATACTTGGCCGCGCGCCGCCAGAGCATCCAAAGAGGGGGTATCGACGCTGTCCGTCTCGAAACCCAGGGCGTCGGCCCTTGTCGTGTCGAGGGTGACCAGGAGAATGGAGGGGGGTTGCGAGGCACGAGACTCGAACTTCGCTGCCGACCCGGGTTTCGAAGACTCGGGGCCGCAGGCCAGTAGCGTGAAGCCGATCGCCAGGAGTGATGCAAGGATGGAGTTTGTAGCGCGCATGGTCGGCAGGCAGCTCTGTTATCGGATTCGTTGTGAGAGGGACTTTGTATAACACAGCAAGCGGGACTTCCAGCCCGCAGGTGGGGCTCTGTCGCCGAGATAAAATGCTCCGGTTGGCCGAGGGAAACAAGGGAAGGCGAGGCATGATCCAGCTACGACACCTTCAACAGAGCCTCGAGCTGCGCCACACCTTTCGCCTGGCGCGCGGGGCGAGCGACACCCGAAAGACGCTTGTCTTGGAACTGGAGCAGGGCGGAGTCGTGGGGCTCGGAGAGGCGGCGCCCATCGAGCGCTATGGTCAGGATTGCGATTCGGCAGCCAGGGCCGCAGAGTCGATGGCGGAGCGATTGACCAACCCTGCGGCTTACGACTCGGCGGCGAATAGTGTCGCCGTCCCTGGCGAAGCTGCCGCCGAGGCCGCGATGGACATGGCGCTTTGCGACATGGCGGGCAAGAGGCTGGGGGTGCCTCTCTATGAGTTGCTGGGGATCGATGCACGGCAGGCGCCGGTGACCTCCTTCACGATCGGAATGGACACGCCGGAGGTCGTGGAGGCGAAGGTCAAGGAGGCCGGCGACTACGAGGTACTCAAGGTCAAGCTGGGGTCGGACGATGATCGGCAGATTCTGGAAGCCGTTCGAGGGGTTACAGATCGACCCTTGCGGGTCGATGCCAACGAAGGTTGGACGCTGGAGGGAGCCCAAGCGAGGCTCGAGTGGCTCGAGTTCATGGGCGTCGAGTTGGTCGAGCAGCCGCTGCCGGCCGGGCAGATCGAGGAGATGCGCGAGTTGCGTCGGCTCAGCCCCCTGCCTCTGTTTGCCGACGAAAGCGTCCACCGGGCTACCGACATTCCCCGCCTGGCTGGAGCCTTCGATGGGATCAACATCAAGCTCATGAAGTGCGGTGGTATTGCCGAGGCCCGACGGATGATCGCCGTGGCCCGGGCTCACGGGATGCAAGTCATGCTGGGGTGCATGGTGGAGTCGTCCCTGGCCATCACTGCCGCTGCCCACCTGTCGCCGCTCGTCGACCATGCCGATCTCGATGGCAACCTTCTGATCAAGGACGATCCCTTTGTCGGTGTCACGGTCAGGGACGGCCGACTCCTCCTGCCGAAGGAACCGGGACTGGGAGTACGACCACGTGAAGGGTAGGAAGTCCTGTATTCTCTGAACCGTCTGGAGGAGGGGTGATCTCTTGCGATATGTCGTCGGCATCGATTCGGGTGGCACGAAGACGGTAGGTCTGTTGGCGGACGAGACGGGCAAGGTTCTCGCCAAGGCCCGCGGCGGGGGAGCGAATCTCGTCATCCACGGCGAGTTGAGCGTGGAGAAGGTCCTCTATCAGGTCATCGAAGACCTGGAGGCCCCAGGTCCGATCGACACGATTTGCCTCGGCATGGCGGGTGTGGACAGACCCGAAGAGAAGGCTTTGATCCAGGGCCTGCTACGCCGACTAGGACTGCGCAAGAATATTTCGATCGTCAACGACGCGCTCATCGCCCTGGTGGCGGGAGCGCCGGAGGGGATCGGCATCGTGGTCTCGGCGGGGACCGGCTCGATCGCCTACGGGGTGGACCCGAGCGGCGAGACGGCTCGCTCTGGTGGTTGGGGCTACCTCCTGGGTGACGAAGGGTCGGCCTTCTGGTTGGGTCACGCGGCGGTGCGGCAGGGCGTGCGGGCGGTGGACGGCCGAGGGCCGGCGACAACGCTCTTCGATCTCATCTCCCAGAAGCTCGACCTGGACGTTCCCGAGGGTCTCGTCAAGTGGTTCTACGACCAGGAGCTGTCCCGCGACCGCGTGGCCAAGCTGGCCAGTGTCGTCCAGGAGGCGGCCGACGACGGCGACGTGGCGGCGAACTCACTCTTGGATCAGGCGGCACAGCATCTGGCACGGGCGGCCAGGGCCGTCGATCGAAAGCTGACGTTCACCGAGAACTACCCGCTGGTACTCGCCGGTGGCGCCTTCCGAGCCTGTCCCAGTCTCTTCGAGCGAGTCGAGAGCAATCTGGATCTGCCCAAGGCAGAGGTTGTTCGACTGGAGAAAGAGCCGGCGACCGGTGCCGTGACGCTAGCCCTCGAGCTGTTGAGCTAATGCCTGAAACAGAGAAGCGACTCATCGTCAATGCCGACGATCTGGGGCGGACTCCGGGCATCAATGCCGGGATCTTCGAGGCACACGCCCGGGGCCTGGTCACCAGCGCAACGCTCATGGTGGGATTCACCCCCGCCAAGGAAGCAACCGAGGCATGGGCAAGCTCCCCGGAAATCGGTATCGGCCTTCACGTCGCCCTGACAGGGGGGAGGCCAATCTTGCCATCAGAGGAGGTGCCCAGTCTGGTTGATGGGGAGGGGAGATTTCCCGCCAAGCCAGAGGGCCTCGAGGGGGCGCGCCCCGAGGAGGTGATGGCCGAGGTCGAGGCCCAGTTCGAGCGCTTCCGTGCCCTGGCTGGTCGCTTGCCAACGCATCTCGACAGCCACCACCACTCTCACCGCTTACCCATGGTCTGCGATGCCCTGGTCAAGATTGCTGAGAGGTACAGCTTGCCGGTCCGTAACGCCTCGGACGAAGTCGGAGAGCGGCTGCGCCAGGCGGGTGTCGCGACCAGTGACTTTTTTGTCGAGCGCTTCTTCGGCTCCGAGGCGCGGCTGGAGGTTCTTCTGGAGATCCTGGGCAATCTCGCGCCGGGAGTCACGGAGTTGATGTGCCATCCGGCCAGGGTCGATGAGGCACTACGCCTCGACAGCAGCTATGCCGATGAGCGCGAACAAGAGCTCGCAGTTCTGACCCATCCTGAGGCGCTCCGAGCCATCAGTGAGGGGGGCATTCTGCTGACCCATTTTGGAGAGCTTTGAACCTTCTGATCCACAGCGATGCGCACGCCGCCGCGAGATCGGTCGCGGCATTGATCGCGCTCGCCGCCAGCGACGAGCCCGAGCTGGTTCTGGGGTTACCTACGGGCCGCACGCCGATTCCCGTTTACGAGGAGTTGTCGAGGCTCCACTCCCAGGGAGACCTGGATCTCTCCCGGGCCAAGGCTTTCAACCTCGACGAGTTGCTACTGCCCGGGGATCATCCGGCCTCCTTTCAGAGCTTCATGCGGCGCCACGCTTGGACGCGCATCGGTCTCGACCCCGAGCGATGCGACATCCCCAAAGCAGAGGCAGAGCCCGGGCTCGAATGCACGCGCTACGATGAAGCCGTGGCGGCGGCGGGAGGCCTGGACCTGGTGTTCCTGGGAGTTGGAGCGGATGGCCATGTGGCCTACAACCTACCTGGACCACCACAGGCAACAACCCACCCTGTGCTGCTTCCCCCGGATTTGGCAGAGTCCCTGGAAGTACCCGAGGACTGGAGACCCCTGCGGGCTGTCACCATGGGGGTGGAAACGCTGCTCTCCGCCCGTCGTCTAGTCATGCTGGCGGTCGGCGAAGCCAAGGCGAAGGCCGTGCACGCGCTGCTGGACGGACCGGAAACGCCCGCGTGGCCCTGCTCGTTGCTCCGCGGCCACGACAGGCTCGATGTGGTCCTCGATCTCGCGGCGGCCGGCGGTGAATGGCCGGCGTTGAGACATATAATGCCGCGCGGATGACCCAATCTCTCGTAGCACGAGCCTGGCGAGCGTCGATCGGGGGAGGTGACGATTGAGCGTCGGAGCCATCGACCTGGCGATCCTGCTGACCTACATGGCTGGCGTCGTGTTTCTCGGCATGTGGGTCGGCCGGGCGACGCGCACGGCCGCCGACTTCATGCTTGGTGGGCGGGACTTGCCGTGGTGGGTGATCCTCTTCTCCATCGTCGCCACCGAAACCAGCACGGTGACCTTCTTGAGCATCCCGGGCTTCGCCTACGGCCGGGACATGTCGTGGCTGCAGATTGTCTTCGGCTTCGTACTGGGCCGCTTTCTCGTCGCGTTCCTGCTGTTGCCCCAGTACTTCAAAGGCAACTTCTTCACCGCCTACGAGGTTCTCGACCAGCGCTTTGGTGGAGCCACCAAGAGGACGGCCTCGCTGATCTTCATCGTCACCCGCAGCCTGGCGGACGGCCTGAGACTCTTTCTCTCGGCCATCGTCTTGCAGGAGATGACGGGCATCTCCATGGTCTGGGCGGTGATTGTGATTGGCGTTGCCACGATCGTCTATACCTATCTCGGCGGGATGAGAGCCGTCCTGTGGACCGACTTCTTGCAGTTCATGGTCTACATGGGAGGGGCGCTGCTGGCGTTCTGGCTCCTTCTAGACCACCTGCCGGGAGGCTGGCAGCAGATGATGAGCATGGGAGAGGCGGCAGGGAAGCTGCGGGTCTTCGACACGACGCTCGATTGGAGTGAGCCATACGGGCTTTGGGCCGGACTCATCGGAGGGATGTTCATCACCCTCGGGTCGCACGGCGTCGACCAGATGATGGTGCAGCGCTATCTCGCGGCGCGCAATCTCTCCGATGCACGACTTGCCCTGATTGCGAGCGGCTTCGTCGTTCTCGCCCAGTTTGCGCTATTTCTGCTGATCGGCGTCGGGCTCTACTGCTTCTATCAGCTCTTGCCGCCGGAGGTCGCCTTCGAGCGCAACGATCGCGTCTTCGCGCGGTTCATTCTGGACCACATACCGGTGGGCGTCCTGGGAGTGCTCTTGGGCGCCATCTTTGCCGCGGCGATGTCGACGCTGTCGAGCTCGCTCAACTCGTGCGCGACGGCGGCAGCGAACGACCTGTACTTTCCCCTGGTCGGGAGCGAGATCACACCGGCGCGGAAACTGCGGGTGATCCGCATCCTGACCGCTTGCTTCGGCCTGGTGCAGATCGGCGTCGGTATTGCCGGGCAGTGGCTCCAATCGACCGTTGTGGCGAGCGTTCTCGGCATCGCCGCGTTCACCACGGGGATCGTTCTCGGCGTCTTCTTTCTCGGCATCTTCACCGAGCGGGTCGGTCAGCGAGCTGCCCTGGTCGGCCTCGTCGTGGGCCTGGTCGGCATGTTGATCGTCTTCTTCGCCACACCCCTGGCGTGGCCCTGGTTCGCCCTGGTTGGCTCGTTGGGGACGTTCGCAGTTGGCCTGGCGGCCAGCTATGTGTGGCCTCGCGAGAGCCTGGTAGCCGGCCCATAGTGAGAGCCCGCAGGAATAACTAGTAGAGAAGGGCGCCCTTTCGGGTCTCGCGCCAGGCGTCGTGGTCGGCGCTATCCGCCGCCAGGATCTCCTCGATGGATCTTCCAACCTTCAGGTCTTCGAGCACCCTGGGTGTTCCCAGCAACGAAGTGAGATTGTCGCCGTTTTTCAGCCACTCGAACTCGGCGCGACCCATCGACGCATGCAGTAGGGCTATGCCCAAGGAGTAAGGCTCCGCAGCATGGGCATCGATGATTCGAACCCGTCGGCCAACGCATGACTGGTCAAGAAACTTCGGGCGGGGCGCCGCCTTGGAAGCCACGGGCGTGAAGCGAGCGGCTTCGAGGGCGAAGCCCGGTACCGACAACTGGAGCTCGTCGGGCCTCAGCCAGGGGGCTCCGAACAACAGGAAAGGGTCCGGCGTCCCGCGTCCCTCGGAGAGATTGGTCGCTTCCAGCAGCGCGGTGCCGGGATAGGCCAGGGCGGCTTCGGCACTCCTCAGATTGGGTGACGGAGAGATCCAGTCCCGCCCGGTGTCCGCCCAGACCATGTTGCGGTTCCATCCGAGCATGGGAACGACGGTCAAGCGGGCCGGAACCTCGAGACGGGAATTGACAAAGCGAGCCATCTCACCGAGCGTCATCCCGTGCACCAATGGCCCTGGCGCCAGATTGACAAACGAGGCTGGCACCAGGTCTCGGGGCGCGCTGACCGGGCCTTCGATTCGAGCCCCTCCCAAGGGGTTGGGGCGGTCCAGCACGATGAGCTCCAGGCCGGCCTCTGCTGCGGCCTCCAGGCAGTGGATCAGGGTGCTGACGTAGGTGTAGAAGCGGACTCCGGCACCCTGTAGATCGAACACCAGCGCATCCAAATCGGCCAGAGAGGCGGGAGATGGCCGCTTCTGGTCGCCGTAGAGGCTCACCACAGGCAATCCGCTGACCGCATCGACACCGCTCGCGACGTGCTCGCCGGCCGCCGCCCTGCCCCGCAATCCGTGCTCAGGCGAGAAGAGCCGCACTACGTCGAGATCCTGCTCGCGCAGCACGTCAATGGCGTGTCGGCCGTTGTCCGTGACGGAGGCGGCGTGGACGACGAGGCCGAGACGTTTGCCTTTCAGGGAGTCGAGCTCACCCGCCTCGACTCGCTCGAGGCCGACCTCAACGACAGGCTCCTCCAGAGCCTTGACGACGGCGTCGGCTACCGCAGGTCTGACCTGTCGGATGAGGTTGTTCTCGCGGGTCGGGTGCACCCGATTGGTCAGCAGGATGACAAAAAGCTCGCGCTCGGGGTCGACCCACATCGAGGTGCCGGTATAGCCGAGATGCCCAAACGAGTTGGGCGAGAAGAGGTTCCCAGCAGAGGAGTTCTCCGCTGATTTGGTGTCCCATCCAATGGCGCGGTCCGAGTCGGGAACTTCGGCCCTCTGCGTCCACTCCTCGACGATCCTGCGCGAGACGATCCTCTTGTGCTCGAAGACCCCGCCGTTCAAGATCATCTGGAGGTACCGGGCCAGGTCTGTGGCCGTGCTGAAAAGGCCCGCATGTGGTGCGATGCCACCCAAGGCGTGGGCGTTCTCGTCGTGCACCTCTCCGCGCACCATGTAGCCGCGCCAAGGGTCGTCCTCTGTCGGCGCGATGCGTTCGAGCAGGTCGTCACCGGGTAGGAAACCGGTGTCGGTCATCCCCAGGGGCCCGTAGACCCTCTCTTCGAGGAAGACATCCATGGGCCGTCCTGCCACCCGCTCCAGGATTTCACCCAGGAGGATCATCCCGTAGTCGCTGTAGACCGACTTGGAACCCGGCTCGTAGTCCAGTTCCATGCCCTGGATCCGCTCCAGATAGGCCTTCTTACCGCTCACCTCGTTGTACAGATCTCCGTAGGCCACGAGACCCGAGGAGTGGGTCAGCAACTGGCGGACGGTGACGTCTTCCTTGCCAGAACCCAAGAACAGAGGCAGGTAGTCCACGACCGGTTTGTCTAGCTCCAAAGCCCCTTCGTCCACCAGGATCATGGCCATGATCGTGGTAGCGACCACCTTGGTCAGGCTGGCAAGGTCGTAGATGGTGTCGACCGTGACCTCCGGCGCTTCGTCGTCGTAGGAAAGCCGGCCGAAGGGCTGGAGATAGGCCAGGGTTCCCTGGTAGCCGACAGCGAGGACTCCGCCCGGAAACGCCTTCTGGTCGAGGAACGCCTGGAGAACCCGATCCACTTCTTCGAAGCCGCCGGGTCGAAAGCCAACTTCATCCGGCACCGCCTGCGGCAGCGTCATCGCGCGTTGGGCCAACTCGACGCCGTGGCCGTAGGGGTAGAGGTCCGGCAAGGTCACCGGCAGCTTGCCGCGGACAGCGAACTCTCCGAAGAGGGCCGCGATCGCCGCCCTCTGACTCGAAGCCGCCGAGCCATACGTGGTGACGAAGACCGGGACCTCGGGGATTTCGGCGAGGAAGTAGGGGCTGCCGAAGGATAGAACGATGACCGGCGTCCCGGTCTCTCCGAGACGATGGATCAAACGGGCCTGGCTGGGAGACAGGTCGTCCGAAGACCGCACCCAGATGAAGGAGGAAACCAGCACGTGGGTGTAGTCGGGAGCCGCCTCGAGGATCCTGTCCATCGTTTCGGGCGAGACTTCGCGCCCCAGAGTGAAGGTCCTGGTCTCGATACCGCGGGTCCTGAGCTCGGCTTCGGGTAGCCCCTGGATGGCCCGATCGCGCAGACCGGTGGAGATGACGACATGGAGGATCCGCAAGGGCTTCTCGGCCAGGAGAGGCAGGATGTCGCTCTCGTTGCGAACTACCGTGACGGAGGCTTTGGCTACCTCGAGGGCGCGCTCCAGATCTTGCGGGCGAGCCACGCTTTGTCCGAGTGCCTCTCGGTTCACCAGGCGGTTCTTGTGTAGGCCCAGTCGCGCTTTCGTCTCGAGAATTCGTCGCACCGAAGCGTCGAGGCGCTCTTCGGTCAGTTGTCCTTCTTCAATGGCTCGAACCAGGGATTGGATGGCGACCCGGACGTCGGAAGGCAGGAGAACGACATCTGCCCCAGCCAGAACGGAGCGCACGGCAGCCTCGCCGGCCCAAGCCGGCCGGATGCCGGCCATCTCCAGAGCATCGGTGACGACAAGCCCGGTGAAGCCAAGCTCGTCACGTAGCAAGGCGTGCGAAATGGCTGGTGACAGCGTTGCTGGCGCGCCCGAGGCATCGATGGCAGGCAACGCCACATGGGCGGTCATGATCGAGTCGACGCCCGCCGCAACCGCCGCACGGAAGGGAAGCAACTCGACAGCTTCCAGGCGCTCGCGGTCGACGCCGACCACGGGACGTTCGTGGTGACTATCCGTCGAGGTGTCCCCATGGCCAGGAAAGTGCTTCGCGGTTGTCAACATGCCGCCCTGTCGCGCGCCCTCGATGTAGGACCGCACCATTCGCGACACGAGCTCCGGGTCTTCACCGTAGGAGCGGATGTTGATGACCGGATTGGCAGGGTTGTTGTTGACGTCGGCCACAGGGGCGAGAGCCCAGTGAATTCCCAGGGCACGTCCCTCTCGGGCGGTTACTTCGCCGGTGAAGCGCGCCGCAGCCTCCGAGCGGCTCGCCCCGACAGCCATGGCCCACGGCAGGGGAACGGTGCCTTCGGGAACGCGAAATGCCATGCCCCTTTCGACGTCGGCCGACACCAGCAGAGGAACCGTGGCCGCGGCTTGGAGCTCGTTGAGCAGACGGGGAATGCTCTCCAGCTCCGAGCGGAAGACAACCAGGCCACCAACACCGAGATCTCGCACCTCGGACACCAGTTCCCGAGACGACTCCGAGGCAGGGTTCTGGTAGAGGCCATGGGCTCGGACCATGACCAACTGAGCCGCTTTCTCTTCCAGGCTCAAATCCCCAAGTGTGGAATTGACCCATTTGCGGGCCGACTTCGAAAGGGGCAGGGGTGAGAGCGTCTGGGTATTGGTGTCGGAGACGGGAACAGCTGCGGTCTCGACGACAGGCAGCGCTAGAGCTACCGCAAGCAGAGTCGAGAGTAGGCAGGTCGTGCGGAGGAATCGGCGCATCACGGCGTCCCTTCGATCTTGTGGCCATCGAGCCAGACGGCGGTCAGGCGGGCTTTGGTGAAATCGACGCGACCCTCGGGTGCGGGCGAAAGGAGGAGAAACGAGGCCGCCAGTCCCTGCCGCAGACGGGGAGGGTTGGGCTCGGTACCGGGCCGCTGTACCCAGAGAGCCTGTAGCTGTTCCAAGGTGTTCCATCCTTCGGCTCCCAGTGCCTCGAGGACGGCGGCGAGTGATGCCGATGCCGCTTCTCCTGGCGGTCCCGAGAGGACCAGCGTTGGCAAGGGGGAAGGTGCTGTTACAACCTCGATGCTGGGCAGGCCGCTGGCCCTCGACTGGTTGGCGAGGTTACGCGCCGCCGCGCTGCGACGCTGGTTGACCGACCAGTAGAGAGTTCCGACCCCAAGGTCGGCGAGGCGGGCGAGACGGGCTTCATCGAGCCACTTGCGGGCTGACCACCCCTCGACGCCGACTTCGAACGGAGCCAGCAACAGGCTGTCATTGGCCTCCAGGCTCTCTCCTGCCCCCAGGAAGCGAGCATCTCCGATCTCGGAGATCCGCGAGCGCACAGTGGCACCTTGGGAGCAGCCGACATCCTGACGGTCGCTGCGGAGGCGATCGAAAGCGAGATCGGCCCGGTAGGCCCGAGTGGTGCCAGGTTGCAGGACGTAGGCGTCGCGAACGACGACGTCGGACCACGAGTTGGATTGGTTGCGTAGGAGGTCCTCGTAAACACGCGGGTCGTAGCCGGCAAGATCGTCTCGGGCCAGACCTTCGAGAGCGGTGAGAATGGCCACGAAATTGAGACGTGTCAGCACCGTGAAATCATGCCCGGACGGTATACCGCCACTCTCGATCAGCACCACTGGCGTTCCCCAGGCGGTCAGGTTGTCGCCGAAGGCCCGCGGGCTCCAATCTTCGTCGTAGCGCGCCATCCCGCCAGGCATGAAAGGGGCCAGAGCCTCGACGATTGCCGCGCAGGCACGTTTGGCCCGGAGCCGGCCGGGTGTCAGCGTGTTCTCCGGATCACCGGCCACAGCCAGGACCGCATTGGTCGCCAGGAGGCCCGTGTCACCGACGGCAGTGCGGCGGTTCTGGTCGTGCAGGTTGAAGCCCAGCATGGGCTCGTGCTCATCTCGCACCCGCTTGAGAATTCTCCCCTCGGGAGTGACCAGATTCAGCGCGTCACGGTTGATGTCGATCGCCTGAGCATTGCGTCTTTGGTAGATCTCGGCGCCGTCAGGGTTGAGCATCGGGATCATCAGCAGGGTGAAGCTGTCGAGGATCGATTGAGAGGCCGGCTCTTGCCGATGCTCGAGAAGATAGTGGGCGATGTCGAGTAGGGCCGGGGTGGCCGAGGGCTCGTCGCCGTGCATCTGCGACCAGAGCAGGATCTTCCTCTCTCCCCGCCCCAGGGTGACCATGCGGATGGAGCGTCCCAGGAAGGACTCTCCGACTGTCTCGATTTGCAGGCTGTCCGGAAACCGGGACTGCAGAGCTTGCAAGCTCTGCATCAACTGGGCGTGGCGCAGGCAGGGCGCGACGGCCGTCTCGAAGCGTTCCTCCGGCCAGTCTTGCCACAGCTCCTGAGGGGTGAAACCGTGCGCTGCGAAAGACAGCAGTGCGGCGAAAAACAGAGTAGAAAGCCTGATCACCAAGGAAATCTCCGGAATCTAAAACGGTGCGAATTGCGCGGCATGGCGGTGTCGCGAAGCGCCTCCCGGCTGGTAGTCTATGCTTTCTCGAGCGAGGGGGGACCAACCATGAAGAGTCTCGTTCTGGCGCTGGTGATTCCGTCAGCGCTTCTTCTGATCAGCGCCTGTGGCAAGAAGGAAGTCGACGTCGTCATCCGCGGGGGCACCCTCTATGACGGCAGCGGAGGGCCGCCCGTCGTGGGCGATCTGGCCATTGATGGCGACCGTATCGTGGCGGTCGGTGACTTGAAGGGTCACGCCGGCCGAGCCGAGATCGACGCCAGCGGGCTGGCCGTCGCGCCCGGCTTCATCAATATGCTGAGCTGGGCCAATGAATCGCTGATCCAGGATGGGCGCTCCATGAGCGACATCCGCCAAGGGGTGACGCTGGAGGTCATGGGTGAGGGAAACTCGATGGGGCCGCTCAACGAGACCATGAAGCAGGAGATGGTCGAGCGCCAAAGCGACATCGAGTTCGACGTCGACTGGACGACGCTGGGCGAGTATCTGCAGCACCTGGAGGCTCGTGGCATCTCCACCAACGTTGCGTCATTCGTGGGTGCTGCGACGGTGCGGATCCACGAGATGGGATACGAGGATCGGGATCCGACGCCTGAGGAACTCGACGCGATGCTGCAACTCGTACGGGAAGCCATGGAGGAGGGCGCTGTGGGAGTGGGCTCCTCGCTGCCCTATATTCCGGCGCCGTTCGCTTCGACGGAGGAGTTGATCGCCTTGGCCCGGGTGGCGGCCGAGCACGACGGCATGTACATCTCCCATATCCGCAACGAGGGCGACGAGATCTTCGCAGCCCTCGAGGAGTTCGTGACGATCGTCCGGGAGGCTGGCGTCCGCGGCGAGATCTACCACCTGAAGGTGTCGCACAAGCGCAACTGGGACAAGCTCGACGACGTTGTGGCACTGATCGAGGCGGCACGGCAGGAAGGGCTTGCCGTCACCGCTGACATCTACACCTACCATGCAAGCTCGACGGGCCTGAATTACGACCTACCAGCCTGGGTGAAGGAGGGCGATCACGAGGAACGCACCGCGCGCCTCAAAGATCCTGCCGTTCGCGAGCGTGTCATCGCCGAGACCGAGATGATTCCCCCGGAGGACATTCTTCTGGTGAGCTTTCGCAATGAAGACCTGCGCCATCTGACGGGCAAGACCCTGGCCGAAGTGGCCGCGATGCGGGGTACCTCTCCCGTCGTCACGACGATGGATCTGGTCATCGAGGACGACAGTCGAATCGGCACCGTGCGGTTCACGATGAACGAGGACAACATTCGCCGAAAAATCGCGCTGCCATGGGTCAGCTTCTGCTCCGACTCCGCCTCGCTGGCACCCGAGCCGCCTTTCACCAACTCCCAACCCCACCCACGGGCCTACGGCTCGTTTGCCCGACTGCTCGGCAAGTACGTACGCGAGGAGGGGGTCATCTCGCTCGAAGAGGCGATCCATCGCCTGACAGGTTTGCCAGCGAGCAACCTGAAGCTGGAAGGCCGCGGCAAGCTGGCGCCGGACGCCTTCGCCGACGTGGTCGTATTCGACCCCGCAGCGGTGATCGACCGAGCGACCTTCGAGGAGCCCCACCAGTTGGCGACCGGTGTCATCCATGTCTTCGTCAACGGCGAGCAGGTTTTGAAGGAAGGTGAACACACCGGGGCCATGCCGGGCCGGTTCGTCAAGGGCCCCGGATGGGTTGGCGGCCATTGAGTCCCGGGTCGCCCGAGACAGTGCGTAGAAAGGAGCGGCATTTGTGTTGAGAGCAAGATCCCCCGTCCTTCTGACGCTTCTGCTTCTGGTGCTGCCGGCGATTGCTCGAGCTGCCGACTTTCTGGAAGAGCACCGACAGGTTCGGGACGCCGTGAGCCTGTTGGATCTCTGGATCCAGGAGCAGATGGCCTACCAACAGATCCCGGGCCTGGCCATCGGCATCGTCCATGACCAGGAGGTGATCTGGTCGAAGGGCTATGGCGTCGAAGATCTGGAGTCACAAGACCCCGTGACTCCGGCGACGCTCTTTCGGCTCGGCTCGGTCACCAAGCTCTTCACCGCCACGGCGATCCTGCAACTGCGCGACCAGGGCAAGCTGCGACTCGATGACCCGGTGACTCGTCACCTTCCCGGATTCGAGCTGCGAAGCACTTTCGAAGGTGCGCCCGAGATCACTCTGCGGCACCTGCTGACCCACACGGCGGGCCTGCCGCGGGAGGCTGCTTTTCCCTACTGGACGACGCACGAGTTTCCTTCGACCGAAGAGTTGATCGCCGCCGTTCGCACGCAATCCGCGATCTACCCTCCAGACAAGACCTATAAGTACTCGAACCTGGGGATGGCCCTATTGGGAGAGGTCGTGGTTGCTGCTTCCGGGCAGAGCTATGCGGAGTACATCCAGCAGCACATCTTCGAGCCCCTGGGGATGAATCAGTCCGTCGTCATTCCCGCTGACGAGGACCGCCAGAGGATGGCGACGGCCTACATGCGGCGGCAGGCCGATGGCAGCCGACGAGAGATGGAGTACTACGAGACCAATGCAATGGCGCCGGCCGCCAACATTGTCTCGTCTGTAGATGATATGACTCGTTTCGCAACGCTGCATCTGAGCGCGGCCCCAGAGTCCGGTGACAGCGAAGTTGTCAAGCCCAGCACCCTGCATGAGATGCAGCGTTCGCACTGGGTCTACTCCAGTTGGACGGGAGGGCGCGGCCTGGGATTCGGAATCTCCCGGCGAAACGAGAAGACTCTCGTCTCCCACGGAGGGTGGATCGGCGGCAACAGGACCCACTTCCTTCTGGCGCCGGATGAGAATCTCGCCATCATCGCCATGGTCAACGCCGACGATGCAAGCCCCTATCTGTTCAGCTACCAGGCGCTCGACCTGGTTGGAGACGCCATTACCGAGAGCACAGCAGTAGCTCCAGCTGAGAGACGCGTCGATCCCGCCTGGCAGGGGTACCTGGGTGTCTACACCGATCCGTGGGGCTGGGAGTACCAGGTCATGATCCTCGACGACGGACTGGCACTTTACTCGCACAACTATCCGCCGGAAGATGATGCGACCGAGGGCCTGACACGACTCGAGCCTGCCGGGGGCAACACCTTCAAGATGTCGGACGGCGAGCTGGTGGTCTTCGAAATGAATGACGCGGGCGGCGTCGAACGGATCCGACGACGGTATGAGTATCTGTATCCGGTAGCGCGCTGACCGGCGACTGACCAACAAGCACACGAGGTAGGGTTATCCCATGAAAGACATCGAGGCATTCGTTTATCAGAACGGAGTTCTACACGCAGACGGGGTGCCCATCCCAGCGATCGTCGATTCGGTCGGGACACCGACCTATATCTACTCGGCGACGGCGATCCGAGCCGCCTATCGCCGGCTGGAGGCGGCTTTTTCCCCTCTGGGAGTGCGCTTTCAATATGCAGTCAAGTCCAGCCCCAATCTCCACTTGTGTCGCCTCATGCACGACCTGGGCGCCGGCATGGACGTGGTCTCGGGAGGCGAGCTCGACCGGGCCTGGTTTGCCGGAGCGCCAACAGCTGGCATGGTCTTCGCCGGTGTTGGTAAGACCGACGAAGAGATTCGCTCGGCCCTCGATGGGCGCTTTCACACACTGGAGGGCATTTCCGGACTGCCGGAGCGTGAGCCCGAGAGCCGGGGCCCGGTTGGCATCCTCAACGCGGAATCCACTTCGGAGCTCGAGCGCATCGCCTACTGGGGCAACGAGCTCGGCGTCAGACCCCGGGTCTGTCTGCGAGTCAACCCCGATGTCGACCCCCACACGCACGAGTACACGACAACGGGGAAGGAAGAGAACAAATTCGGCATCGACGCCCACCAGATCCCAGAGATCTTCGATGCCTGGGGCCGGGACAGAGGCGTCGACCTGGTGGGGCTGCACGTCCATATCGGCTCTCCAGTACCGAAAGTCGAGCCCTTTGCCGAAGCTGTCGAGGTGCTGCTCGAACTGGTCGACGAGCTCGAGCGCCGCGGACACAAGATCGAGGTGCTGGATCTCGGCGGTGGTTGGCCGATCAACTATGTCGAGGGTGAGGTACCACCGCTGGAGGACTATGCGGAGCGACTCGTGCCGTTGCTTGCTGAGCGCACCCAGAAGGGCCTGCAGGTCTTGATGGAGCCGGGTCGCTGCATCATGGCCAATTCCGGCGTCCTGGTCACCCGCGTACAGCACGTCAAGAAAGGGCGGGGCAAGACCTTTGTGATCTGTGACGCCGGTATGCACAGCCTGATCCGGCCGGCCCTTTACCGCGCCTTCCATTTTGTCTGGCCAGTCGCCTGGACCGGGGAGGCTCCAAGGCTCCTCGAGGATCCCGGGCTGCCAGGTCTCGAAACCTGTGATGTCGTGGGACCCATCTGCGAGACGGGAGACTTCTTGGCCAGGAATCGACAGCTCCCGCCGATGGCGCGGGGTGACCTCGTGACCATCTTCTCGGCCGGTGCCTATGGAATGTCCATGGTCTCCAACTACAACGATCACGGCCGGCCGGCTGAGGTCCTGGTGGATGGGGATGGGGCGACGGTGATCAACGAACGGCAGCCATTGGCCACCGTGCTGGCGACGGAGCAACAGACCCGAGAGTTGGATCTCGACCGTCCGTAGGAGAGAAGTGATGCAAAGCCGGCTTGTTGTCTCGCTTCTTCTAGTCGTTGGACTCGGTGGTGTCCTGGGAGGTTGTGGGATGGACCAAGAAGAACCGCTTGCAACGATACTCGCTTCCCATGAGGACCCAGCCGAAGTTGTGGATCATGCTGCCGACTATCGCCTGCAGGTCGTCTTGGGCCTGGTGGAGGAGGGGCCCGAGGGCACGCCCATCTTGCGTCAGCAGGAGTTCCGGGCTGGAGCCGAGTATTTCTATCCAGCCAGCACGGTGAAGCTGTTTGCCGCAGTAGCGGCGGCCCAGAAATTGGCTGAGCTGCGGGAAACGACCGAGTTGCCCATCGACCTGGACACGCCACTCGTATACCACCCGCAATTCGAAGACGGCGAGATGGAGTCGCTGGACGAGGAGAATGTCGCGGGCGGCGCGATTACGGTGCGGCAACAGATTCGCAAGATCTTTCTCGTCTCCGACAACCAGGCGTTCAACTATCTCTACGAGCTCGTGGGGCAGGACGGTTTGACCGAAGCGATGCGGCGGGCCGGCCTGGAGTCGCCGCGCATCGTCCACCGCCTGTCGGAATTCCGCACAGCCGAGGAAAACCTCCAGTCACCCAGGATCGATTTTCTCGGAGAGGACTTCTCCTACACGCTTCCCGAGCGCACGGCTGAGCCCTTGGCACCAGCGGTGCCGGCGCAGCGGATTCTGGTCGGCGAGGGGTACTTTTCCGGCGACGAGCGGATCGACCAGCCGATGGACTTCACTCCCAAGAATCATTTCCCTCTGGTCGATCTGCAGCGAGGTCTATGTATGCTGGTACGTCCCGACGTCGATTGTGGGGGCCCTGGCTTCGAGCTCGACGAGACAGACCGGCAGGTGATGCTGGAGGCCATGTCGCAGTACCCACGCGAATCGACGAATCCGGTCTACGACCCCGAGGAGTACCCGGACACCTATGTCAAGGACCTGCTGCCTGGGCTCGAGAGAGTGATCCCCAAAGAGCGTTTGCAGATCTACAACAAAACCGGGCAGGCCTACGGGTTCAGCACCGAGAACGCATGGGTAGTGGATACCGAGACCGGCCAGGGTTTCTTTCTGGCCGCGACGATCTACACCAACGCCGACGGCATCCTCAACGACGACGAGTACGAATACGAAGAGATCGCCCTGCCCTTCTTCGCCGACCTTGGCGAAGCTGTCGCCCGCAAGCTCTGGGCGCAGCCCGGCAAATAGCCGCGATCTCGTTGAGGCCCGTCCGGGTGGTCCGCAGGGGGACGGCGTCGGCTTTGTAGGGGAGCCCCTTGCGTGTTCTGTGTCAGGACATAGGTAACGGTTGTGTATCACCACATGGGTAACACTTCTTCAGTCTCCCACAGGTCGGACCACCGCGGTGGTCCGACCTGAGTCGAGGTCAATATCCCGGATCTGCAGATTCCGGTAGGTGACCAGTAGACGTTTCCCGTAGCACCGGCACCAGACAGGTTACCGGGCTAGCGCCTCACAGACAAAGTAGGGTCTCCCGACCCAGCTCAAGACTCCGGCCGCACTCAGCCGCCGCACCTCACCACCTGGTGGGTACACCCACTCAGATGGCTCGGGCCGGTACGGCTGACGGCTGGGCCGGTAGCGCTTTGCGGGGCGCTCCATGCCGAGCGCCTCGTGGGGCCGGATCTCGTTGTACTCCTGGCGAAAGCGGTCAAATCGGCTCTGATAGGACGCGACACTCGAGAGCTTGTCCTCTCGTCCCACACTCTCGCCCAGGGTGCGATGAAACCGCTCTACCTTGCCCTGGGTCTGTGGATGACCGATTCCGCTGTAGATCAGACGGATGTCCTGTCGGACCAGAAAGACGCTCAGGCGAGTCAAGCCATGACCATTGGCCGGAGACCACCAGGGTGTGCCGTGATCGACCAGTATGGCTTCAGGTACCCCATAGCGCTCAAAGGTCCGTACCAATTGGCCTTTCACGCTGTCGTGATCGGGATGTCTCAGGGCATACAGCCCTAGACAGTAGCGGCTGTGATCGTCCAGGAGACTCAGGGGATAGATCCAGGGGCGCCCGCCGCGGCGATACTCACCCTTGAAGTCCATCTGCCAGAGCTCGTTGGGCTGGGAGCGCTCGAAGCGCTGCAGGGCCGGCTTCGCCGCTCGCTCGCGGCTCACCAGGCCCCGACGCTTCAGGATCCGATCGATCGTGATCCGCGGCAGATGGAGCCCTTCCTCGGCCAGCAAGCACTGCAGCTTCTTGCTACCCCAGCCATAGCGCTGTCGCAAGGCCGCGACCCGCAGCTCAAGGGCCTCAGGGGTCTTGCCTGGGCTGTGATGCGGCCGTCGCGAGCGCTCCGCCAGTCGTGACACGCTGCCCACCTCCTCGAAGCGCCGTAGCCACTTGTAGCCCGTCTTGCGAGAGACCCCAAACTCCCGACACAAGGCACTGAAACTACCCGACTCACCCAACGCCCGCACCACAAACTCGATCCGCTCTCCCGCCACATCGGTCTCCTTCCAAGGCATCCAGCACCTCCTCTACTAAAGGCACTAGCTTGCCTCAGGTGTTACCGATGTCCTGATACACGAGTGTTACCTATGTCGTGAGAACGTACAGGGAAGCCCCTCCCCTACATTGAGGTGGGCCGCCACCTTGTCTCGTCATCGCGCCTCCTCTGTTGTGCTCTGCGATGGCCCTTGCGCTGCGCTCGACTCGGCACCCCACAGGCGAGCCACCCGAACGAACCTCTGGCACCGTTGAAGGCAATAGGGGCTTAGGGCAGTAGGGGCGTAAGGGCCCAGGGGTCTAGAGGAATGGGAGGGGGGCCCCCACGGCCTCAAAGGTCGGCCGGAGCAAGCGACGGACGATTCAACCCCCAAGCCCTCAAAGATCGGCCGGGAGGAACGACGGCCGCCTCAACCCTGGCTAGTGCGGCAGGATGCGGAGCGTGCCCTGGTCGGCGTCGATCTCGACCTGGGCGCCGAGTGGCAGTGTGGCGTTGTAGGGACTGTGTCCGACAGGGTAATTCATCAGAACAGGGATCCCGAGAGGCTCGAAGTACTGGCGCAGCACCCCGTCCACCGTAAAGCGGGGATCCTCGGTCATCTGATCCTCTTCCCGGTCGTAGTTGCGGGTGAATTGACCGAGCACGGCGCCCCGCAGGGTCTCGAGCTTGCCGGCGAGCTCGAGCTGCTTCAGCATGCGGTCGATCCGATAGGGTGCTTCACGAGTGTCTTCGAGGAGCAGGATCGCGTCGCGTGTGTCGACAGAGAAGGGCGTGCCTTCGAGCGCCGAGATCATCGACAGATTGCCGCCGGCCAGTCTGCCTCGGGCCGTACCCCTACCGAGGGCGACCGGTCGAGGGGCGTCTTCGGGAATCTCGATCGTGTAGCCATCGTTGGTCGCAGCTCCGTCGTCGATCACTGCGCGCAGCAGGTACTCCTGGGTGAAGGGCCTCATGCCCTCGGTTTCGTTGTCCAATCGCCAGAAGGAGGTCGGCGAGTGGAACGTGACGAGGCCGGCCTGACGGTTGAGCGCCAGATGTAGCCCCGTGATGTCGGAGAACCCAACGAGAATCTTGGGATTCGCTCGGATCTTCTTGTAGTCCAGTCGGTCGAGAATCCGCATGGTGCCGTAACCACCCCGTCCCGAGAAGATTGCCTTGACGTTGGGGTCGAGGAACGCTTGCATGAGTTCCTTGGCGCGTCGCTTGTCGGTGCCCGCTAGGTAGCCCTCCTTATCGAACAGGTCCTTGCGCATCTCGACCTTGTAGCCGCGCGCTTCTAGCCGACTCTTGGCCAGTAGGATTCTCTCTTCTCTCAGATCTGTTGCCAGATCTCCTGCTGGAGCCACGAACATGATGGTGTCGCCGGGCCGCAGGCTGTCGGGCCAGATCATGGATAGCCCACCCGGGGGAGAAGTCGATGGGACCGTGACTGTTCCAGTCGAACGGCAGCCAGAGATGGTGCCGGCGAACAAGACAATTGCGATCCAAGAGACAGCACGTTTCGCCAAGAGCATTGTCACTCCCAAAGGGTGGGACTTCGATAAGCGGATTCGTCGAACGGGCTGATTCTCGCAGCCCTGCCAAGGACAGGCAACAGGACCATGAAAGGGTGCCCGGACGGCAAATCTGTCGTGGTACGCTGCCGGCCATGACCGCCTCCCAAGGGCCAGCCAGGCAGGCATTTCCCTCGCCGCAGGAGCTGTTGTCTGCGGCGAGGGAAATCCTTCCCTGGATGAGTGAGATCCGGCGCGACTTCCATCGACACCCTGAGCTCGGTCTCGAGGAGCACCGCACGGCGGGGCGCATACAGGCCCTTCTCGACGAGCTCGGCATCGAGCATGTGGATGGCCTCGGTGGCACCGGGGTGCTGGGGACCATTCGCGGCAGCTCGGAAGGTCCTGTGGTGGCGTTGCGAGCGGACATGGACGCCCTGCCGCTGCAGGACGCCAAGGATGTGCCCTATCGGTCGCAGGTTCCGGGCAAGATGCACGCCTGTGGTCACGACGTTCACATGGCGGTTCTGCTCGGGGCGGCGCGCCTCCTCTCTGGGATGGCCGACGCGTTGCCCGGCACAGCGAAGCTCATCTTCCAGCCGGCCGAGGAAACGGTGGGTGGAGCCAAGCTGCTGATCGAAGAGGGGGTGCTGGAGAGTCCGGCGGTGGATGCCATCTTCGGATTGCATGTCGATGGCAGTCACGAGGTGGGAACGTTCGGACTGCACTACGGTCAGAGGAATGCCTCCTCCGACAACGTGGACATCATCGTTCATGGCCGTTCGGGCCATGGTGCCTACCCGGCAGGCGGAGTCGATGCGATCGTCGTCGCGGCCCAGGTCGTCACGGCTCTGCAGACGGTGGTGAGTCGCAATGTGGATGCGCGGGACAGCGCCGTAGTCAGCTTCGGCAAGATCCAGGGCGGCAGCCAGGGCAATATCCTGGCCGACCGCGTGGGACTCGTCGGCACGGTGCGATGTCTGGATCCAGCGATCCGCGAGCTCGTCGTGCGGCGGGTGCGCGAGACGGCGGAAGGAGTGGCTGCGGCTATGGGAGGACGGGCCGAGGTGGACATCGAGCCGAGCTATGACCCGCTGATCAACGACAATCGAATGGTAGACGTGGTCCGTGAGAATGCGCGCGACCTGGTCGGCGAGGAGAACGTCTTCGTCTTTCCCACACCCAACATGGGGGTCGAGGACTTCGCTTACTACTTGAGCCACGTGCCAGGTGCCTTCTTCGTCCTCGGCGTGCGCAACGAGTCGGCAGGAATCGTCGCGACTGTGCACCAGGCAAGCTTCGACGTAGACGAAGAATGCATGGCCTATGGCGCCGCAGTGCAGGTACTCAACGCACTGAGTGTGCTCGGCCGATGAGCGGGTAGGCGAGAACCGATGCTCAACAAGATCTGGGGCAGCTTCTTCTTCGTGGCCTTCCTTGTGGCCATGGGCCGTTGGTTACTGCAGGGTGAATACGAAGTCTGGGCGGCGATGGTCACCGCGGCTTTCGACATGGCCAAGACGGGTTTCGAGATCGCCCTGGGGCTGACCGGTGTCATGTGCCTCTGGCTGGGGATCATGAAGCTGGGGGAGAAGGGGGGGGCGGTCGACCTTCTGGCCAAGGCCTTCGGCCCGCTGCTGCGCCGGCTGTTTCCGGACATCCCCGAAGGTCATCCGGCGATGGGCTCGATCGTCATGAACATGGCCGCCAATATGTTGGGCCTGGACAATGCGGCGACTCCCTTGGGCCTCAAAGCCATGGGAGAGCTCCAGGAGCTCAACCCCGACAAGGACACCGCCACCAACGACCAGATTCTCTTCCTGGTGATCAACACCTCGGCAGTGACCTTGATCCCGATCACGATCTTCGTCTACCGGGCACAGCTCGGAGCGGCCGACCCGACGGATGTCTTCATTCCCCTGATCATCGCGACCTTCTGCTCGACGATGGCTGGCCTGGTGGTCACGGCTGCGGTGCAGAAGCTGCGGCTGTTGGATCCGGTGGTGATGGCCTACCTGGGAGCGATGACCGCAGCGGTCGGCTCGTTGGTCTTCTACTTTTCCCGCCTTCCACGCGAGGTCATGGAGCGCCAGTCGTCGCTGATTTCCAACTTGGCGATCTTCGGGGTCATCATCACATTTCTTTTCCTGGCGGCCCGTCGCCGGGTGCCGCTCTACGAGACCTTCGTGGAGGGCGCCAAGGATGGCTTCAAAGTGGCGGTAGGCATCATCCCCTATCTGGTGGCCATGCTCGTGGCGATCGGGGTCTTTCGGGCCAGTGGGGCGCTCGACTGGCTTCTTGCCGGCGTCCGATGGGGAGTCGAAGGGATCGGTGTCGACTCCCGCTGGGTGGATGGTTTGCCGACCATCCTCATGCGACCCCTGTCGGGTAGCGGTGCGCGCGGCATGATGCTGGAGACGATGACGGCCATGGGCCCGGACTCGTTCGCCGGCCGATTGGTGAGCGTCGTCCAGGGCAGCACCGAGACGACCTTCTATGTCCTGGCGGTCTATTTCGGCTCGGTGGGCATCCGCAACACCCGCCACGCAGTCGGTTGTGGCCTGGCCGCCGACCTGGCCGGCGCCATCGCCGCCATTCTGGTGACTTACTTCTTCTTCGGCTGAGCCCATCCCCCCGCCCACCCGTCCTGGAGTTGAGGCGTCCGGCTCGCCGCCGGACGATCTTTGAGGGCTTGGGACCTGGGTCCTGGGTATGGGACCGATGTCTCGTAGAGGCCCTTCCGCCTGCGAACCACTCGAACGAACCTCTCAGCACCGCTAGAGGGCTCAAGGGCATAGGGATGTAAGGGGGCAAGACTGAAGCGTGAGTTCTTGAAGCGGCCGGCGCCCCTGCCGGCCGGGATGGGTGGGGTGGTCCAGGCCTCAGGTCCCAAGCCCTCAAAGGCTGACCGGAGGAACGACGGGCTCCTCAACCTCAAGCCCCCAGAGATCAGCCGGGAGGTACGACCGGACGCCTCCACCCCAGGGGCCCAGACCATCCGTCTAGGCCCCTGACCACCAGGAGGGGATCGGAAGATCCCTCATGGTGTGGAGGCCTGGTGGGGCCGCCAGGGCTCGGGGCAGGGTGTTGACGGTCACCGAGGCCGTGGCGATGTCCCCTGGAATGCCTCCGTCGATCTTCGAGTACAGCGCTGGCGAACCCTCGATGCGCACCGCATCGTAGGATTCGGGAGCCCCCAGGTAGGCCTCCATATGGAGCCGGATGATCGGCTCTCCATTCCGGAACCCGACTCCGTCTTGAATCAGGCCGGCGACCTGTCCCCGTTCGACCGAGAGGAAGTTGCTGGCCACCGGCTCGTCGGCGATCTTGGGCTCGATGACGTCGGTGATTCGATCGAGCTCCCATCCGAAGGCGGCGGCGATCATGGCGATGGACTCGGTCAGCCCGACGTGTCGGATCTCGAGGCGATCCGCCTTCTGGCGGAAGTCGTCCGGCTCGAGCCCGGCCCCGATCTTCCTCTGAAAGGGAAGCCGGCGACTGCTGGCGTCTTGGATCCGGTCCACGGTCACCGAGTCCACACGCTCGCAGGCGGCGCTCAGGACGACGGGTAGGGTGTCCATGGCGAAGCCCGGATTGACACCGGTACCGACAACGGCCACTCCTGCCTCCCGGGCCATCTCGTCGATCTCCGCAGCGAGTGTCTCGTTTGAAAACTGCGGGAAGGAGAGCTCCTCGGTCGTCGAGACGACAGGCAGCCTTGCCGCCAGGATCGCTGCGAGCTGGGATCTGATTCCAGGCAGGGTCGAACCGGTGCAAAGGGCCACGACATCTGCGTCATGGCTTGCAAGAGCGCCTTTGAGGTCGCTCTGCACCACGACACCGGTCTTGTCTTCGAGATCCAGAATCTCACCGACGTCTTTGCCAGCCTTTTCTGGGTCGATGTCCACCGCGGTGGCGACCTCGAATCCTGGCCTTTCCATGACCTGTTTCAAGACTCCGACTCCAATCGGTCCCAAACCCACGTGCATCACGCGAATCGTCATTGTCCTTACCCTCTTTTGAAGAGCTGAATTAGAAGCCCAAAGCGGTTGCTACGAGCGACAGCAGCCAGGCGCACAGAAGGCTGCCGTAGATGCCTATTATGTACCCTGTGACGCCCATGAGAACCCCCACGGGAGCCAGCGCCGGGTGAAAGACCGAGGCCACCACCGGGGCCGAGACCGGGCCACCGATGTTGGCCATGCTGCCGGTGGCCACGAAGAACAGCGGCGCCCGAATGAGCTTGGCCACCAAAATCAGAACCGCAATGTGGATGGAGATCCACAAGACACCGACCGCCAGGTACAGCGGCACCTCCAGAACCTTCTTGAGATCGGCCTGGGCACCGATGGCAGTAAGCATCAGATAGAGCGCCAGGTAGCCCACCCGCGAGGCGCCGAAGGTCTCGACCGATGAGACCGGGGTGAAGGACAGCGCGAGCCCCATGGTGGTCACCAGGACCACTGACCAGGTCGTATGGCTGATGATCGTCGGGTCGCCTAGCGCTGGCAGGTGATCGCCAGCCCAGATCGCCAGGACAGCTCCACCGAACCCAAGGGCCAGGATCATGGCCAGATGTCGCACCTCGGCAGGTCGTCGCTGACGGTCGGTCATGGCCAATTTCTGGTTCAACGCGTCGATCGCGGAGGTGTCCGCCTTGACCCAGTCGTTGAAGCGCTGCTGCCAAGCGGTCATGAAGAGCAGCAGGCCCATCCAGCTGTAGGCCACCACGGTGTCGACGACGATGATCGGGGCCATGACCGAATCGGGAGTGCCGACGCTTTCCTTGATGGCCACCATGTTGGGGGCGCCGCCGATCCAACTTCCGGACAGAGCCGCCAACCCCATCCAGGTATCGGGTGGTAGAGAGCGCCCCAGAAGGCCGTAGGCAATCGGCCCACCGACAATGATCCCGACCGAGCCCGCCAACATCATGATGAGCGCCTTGCCACCGAGCCGCAGGATGGCCTTGACGTCGACGGTGGTCATCAGGAGCATGAGGCTCACCGGCAGCAGATAGCGCACCATCCAGTCGTAGGTGGTCGAGCTCGAAGGAAGGACCCCGAAGCTCGTGCTCAACGCTGGCAGGAAGTAGGCGTAGACGACGGCCGGCGTCAGACTGAAGAGGCGCTTCAGTCGGGGCAGTCCGCTGAGCCAGAAGATGCCACCCAGAAGGCAGGTCAGATAGACGAAGATCGCTGTCGGGTTGGTGATCACGATGGGTTGGTGAGCCGGCTCGAGAGGTGATTGCGTCAACCCGAGAGGGCAACGTCGCTTGCCCGCCCGACGTCGTTCCGGAACAATATCCCAATGCTTACGAAGCGTCTCTACTCGGGTAGGCAATCGTGACCGACCCTACCGATCCGAGCCTCGCACACGACAGTTGGCAGACTCTCCTGACGGAGGGTCGTCACCCCAAGAGCACCGAGCTCGACACCCTGTCGAGTCAGGAAGTCGTCTTGCTCCTGCTCGAGGAGGACCGCACGGGGATCGAGGCGGCCCTGGTGCAGTGCGAAAAGATTGCCCAGGCAGCCGATTGGGTTGCCGAGGCTCTGGAGGCTGGAGGCGACCTGGTCTTCGCCGGCGCAGGCACAAGTGGCCGGCTGGGCATCCTGGAGGCGGCGGAGTGCCCGCCGACCTTCGGTACCGATCCCGAGAGAATTCGCGCCATCATGGCAGGTGGACAGATGGCGGTCTTCAGAGCCCAGGAAGGAGCGGAAGATCGCTTCGACGACGGCCAGACTGCGGTCGACGATCTGGGCCCGGGCGACCTCCTGGTGGGCCTGTCGGCGAGCTCGGTGACGCCGTACGCTCGCGGTGCACTGGCGCAAGCTCGGCAGCAGGGAGCGCGGACGATTCTCGTCACATGCGCCGCCGCAGAAGGCCTGGAAGACCAGGCCGACCTGGTCATCGCCCTCGAGACCGGACCGGAGATTCTCACCGGTTCCACCCGGCTCAAGGCGGGATCGGCCACCAAGGCGGTTCTCAATGCCATCACCACGGCGGCCATGGTGCGCGCGGGCAAGGCCTACGAGAACCTGATGGTGGATCTACGTCCGGGCTCCGCGAAACTCCAGGACCGAGCCGTGCGTATCGTAGAGAGTGCAGGACAGGTTTCGCGCCAGGAGGCTGATCGCCTGATTCGCGCGGCAGATGGAGAGGTCAAGACCGCCATTGTCATGGCGCGCTGCCGGATCTCGTCTGACGAGGCGCGAAAGCGCCTCAGCGCCGCCCGTGGCCATGTTCGAAAAGCTCTGACGAACTTTAGAAATTTGGAGAGAAGTCAATAATTGCAAGTGGAAATTCCGTATGCTAAGTTGAAAATGCTTGCACAATTCGGGGCCGTCCTCGCGCCGGCCGACCCCTGGAATCAGATGAGATCTGGTCGTATGACGATTCGCAGTCTTGCCGACTTCAAGGCCCTCACCAACCCAAGAAGGGGGAACAAGATGAGACGTTATCTATTCATTCTCCTGGCTGTCGGGGTACTCTGCGTCCCGGCCTTCGCCCAGGAGACCGGTACCGTATCCGGAACCATCACCATGGACGACGGCACGGACTTGCCGGGTGTCACCGTCACCGCGAGCGGCGATGTCTTGCCGCAGCCGCGTATCGTTGTCAGCGAGGGAACAGGTCTCTATCGATTCCCATTTCTCCCCCCTGGCAACTACGAGCTAACGTTCGAAATGGATGGCATGGCCACCCAGAAGTACTCCCTGGAGGTGCTCCTGGAGAAGAACACCGTGGTCAACGTCACGATGACCTCTGCCTCGGTCGAAGATGTCATCGAAGTGGTGGCGGCAACCGAGAGCCTGGACCTCACCACGCCGACGATTCAGTCTGCTATCTCTGACCAGACCATCGATGCCCTGCCGGTGGGCCAGGAGTATCGGGACTTCCTGAAGTTGGCCCCGGGCGTCCAGTACACCGAGGACACCATCCGTGGACCCAGCGCCGGCGGTAGCGGGCAGGACAACGTCTACAAGATCGATGGCGTCGATGTTGGTTTGCCACTGTTCGGTTCGCTGACCACGGAGCCGGCCGCCTACGACATCGAGCAGGTCTCCTTCATCCGCGGCGGCGTCAAAGCCGTGGATTTCAACCGCTCGGGTGGCTTGACCGTCAACTCGGTCACCCGCTCCGGCACCAACGCCTGGCGCGGCCTGGTGAACTACCAATACCAGGGTGCCAACATGACCAGCGATGTCACCGAGGAGTCTGACGAGACTTTCGATGAGGACAAGGATTGGCTGACGCTCGGCATCGGTGGCCCCCTGTGGAAGGACAAGATCTTCTTCTACGGCTCGTACTATCGGCCGACGGTGGAACAGAGCAATCGCGTCAACCTCTATGGCCAAGTCCCAGGCGAGGAAAGTGTCAGGGACGAGTTTTTCGGCAAGTTGACCTTCACGCCGACTTCCAGCCTACTCTTCTCCGGCAGCTACAGGGATGCGGAGACCGACGCCCAGGGCCAGAGTGTCTGTGACACCTGTGCAGGGACCACCTCGGTAGGCGACGATTCGACACAGGAAACTGGCTATATCGAAGGGACCTGGCTCATCAACGACAGGAGCTCGCTCAATTTCAAGTTCACCGATTGGGCGAACAAGGGCTCGACGACGCCCGACAATCTCCTGAACCTCGACATCGGTCCAGGCAGGAGTATCAACGTCTCGGCCCTGGATACCCAGGGTCAGTTCTACGTTCCCAACTTCCTCGACGGCGATCCCGCCTTCAATCTGTTGGCCGCACCGATCATCCAGCAGTACGGTTACAACGAGGACGGAGTCCCGCGGGGTGGTGGTCAAGTCGGCGTCGACGGGACCATCGACGGCATCGATTTCTTCCGTACCGATTTCTCGATCGGCTACGACTACCTTCTAAGCCGGCATCAGCTACATATCGGCTATCAAATGTACGACGTCTCGGAAGAACTGCTACGAGTCTCCAACGGCTGGGGTGAGATTGAATTCACGGGCGGACGAGATGAGCTCCCCGACGGCACTCCGGTCTTCTACGAGGCCCGCGTCTGGCAACAGAGCCTGGCGGAGTCGGTACCCAAGATCGTCTCCTCGATGGAGTCCCAGGGCATCGAGATCAACGATACCTTCACGATGAAGAACTGGACTTTCAATGTGGGTTTCCTCTTTTCCGAGGACACCTATTTCGGTTCGGGTCTGAGCTACACGGGCCAGGGTGTCTCCGGGTTCGAGAACGCGCCGGGCAACGAGTACGAGATGTACAAGATCGGCTTCGGCGAGATGATCCAGCCCCGTCTGGGTGCCACCTGGAGCTGGAATGGCAGGGACAAGGCCTATGCCAGCTACGCGCGCTACAACCCGGCTGCCAGCTCACTGCCCAGAGCCGCTTCGTGGGATCGCAACCTGCAACGCCAGATCGACATCCAGTTCGATGCGAACGGCGACTATCTGGCGACCGACCCGGTACGATCCTCTTCGGGTAAGTGGTTCGACGACGACTTGGATCCCCGCTACATCGACGAGTTCTTGGTCGGCTACGATCGGCAGGTCTCGAGCCGAATGGTCGCCCGCAGCCACTTCCGCTACCGCAAGGGGAAGAACTTCTGGGAGGACACCGCCAACGATGACAGGGTCATCCTCGAACCGCCGGCGGGCATCCCCCGGGAGCTCTACATCCCCTACCTGGATGACATCCGGGATGAGATCGGTGGCTCGTCCTACGTCATCGCGCAGTTGGACGATGCCTTTACCGACTACTACGAGGTCGCCCTCGAGGCCGAGTACCGCAGCGCCAAGTGGTACGCGCAAGCGGGGTATACCTGGAGTCAGTACTACGGCAACTTCGACCAGGACAACACGACGACCTCGAACGATGGGAACATCTTCGTCGGCTCGTCCTTCATCGCCGACTGGGCCGGGCGCCAGCTCTGGAACAACCGCTATGGCTACCTGCGTGGCGATCGGCGCAACCAGTTCAAGGTCTTCGGTTACTACAACCTGCCCTGGAATGCGACCACTGGTGGATTCTTTGTCTATCAGGACGGACAGCCCTGGGAGGCCTGGGACTACCGGGCCATCGCATCGCAGTACACCGGCAGCACCAGCGACACCAGTCGTTACGCCGAGCCAGCCGGGTCTCGCCGCACCGACGAGCATTACCAGCTGGACTTGAACTACACCCAGTTCTTCAACTTCGGCAGTCGATACCGCATCAGGCTGACCGCCGATCTCTTCAACCTCTTCGACAACCAGACCGGGTACAACATCCAGAACAAGGTCAACAGTGCCAGGTTCGGCGAGCCGAGAGATTTCTTCAATCCACGCCGACTGCAGCTGGCTGTCGGGTTCGAGTTCTAGTTAGCTGAGTACACTTGTTTCACTCTTCCGGCTCCTCCGGGGATAATCCCGGGGGAGCCGATTTTCTTGGGAGAAGAGATCCTGTCCGAAGCGCTGACGTGGGCCGAGATCGATCTCGCCGCCTACCGCCACAACATCGCCGAGCTACGCCGGGCCACGCGTCCGGATTCTAGGTTCATGGCCGTGGTCAAGGCCAACGGGTATGGGCACGGTGCGATTGCCGTGTCGCAAGGGGCTCTCGAGGCTGGCGCGGATTGGCTTGGTGTGGCACGTCTTCATGAGGCCGTCGAGCTTCGCGAGGCGGGGATTGAAGCCCCCATCCTGATCTTCGGACTGACGCCAGCCGAAGAGATCGACACCCTTCTGGACCTCGACTTGACTCAGGCCGTCTTCACGCGGGAAACGGCCGAGGCCCTGGCAGCGGAGGCCTCTTCGAGAGGCAAGCGAGTCCGGGTCCACATCAAGGTCGATACCGGGATGGGCCGACTCGGCTTGTTGACGGATGAGCCAAGGGTTGAAGAGGCAACCGACAGCGCTGCGCACCACCGGTACAGCGAAGTCGTAGGCGTGACTGGTCTGCCCGGTCTCGAGGCCGAGGGGCTCTTTACGCACTTCGCCACTGCTGACCGTTCGGACAAGACCTATGCCAACCGACAGCTGAAGCGCTTCCAGGAGTTGGTGGGCCGCCTGAAGCAGGAGGGTATCGAGTTTTCGTTGAGCCATGCTGCGAACAGCGCAGCACTCCTGGACATGCCGGACTCTCATCTGGACATGGTCAGACCCGGAATCGCCACCTACGGGCTCTATCCATCGGCAGAGGTCGATCAAAGCCGTGTCGAGTTGAAACCGGTCATGGAGTGGAAGGCCCGCATCATCCAGCTCAAGGAGGTGCCAGCCGGTTTCGGCGTCAGCTATGGCATCACCTACGAGACACCCCGGCCCACGCGCCTTGCCACCGTAGCAGTGGGCTATGCGGATGGCCTGAACCGAGGCCTGTCCTGCCGCGGCGAGATGCTCGTCAAGGGCCAGCGGGTTCCCATCGTCGGCAGGATCTGTATGGACCTGACCCTGCTCGACGTGGGAGAGGTCCCCGGGGCAACCGAAGGCGATGAGGTGGTGATCCTCGGCCGGCAAGGCGACGAGGTGCTCACCGCGGACGAGATGGCAACAACGCTCGACACCATCAACTACGAGGTCGTCTCGACCATCACGAGCCGGGTCCCCAGGATCTACCTGCGATAACCTGTCGTCGTACCCGACTCGTGAACCGATCGAGAAAGGGGCCTTCCGCCTCTGCGGCCTCACCCGACCATGCTCCTTCGAGCCGCACGGCCCCTTCCCTGATCGTCTTCGACAGGAAGATGCCCCAGGTGAAGTCATGAAGGGCAAAACCCCAGATCCTGGCTCCCGGCGGTACTGGGCTGAGACCCGCAGTCTGGAGCGACCGGTACTGCCAGTCTCGCACCACAGCCGCTACACAATGGCGCTGGCCTACGCCAACAGCTACCACATCGGTATGTCGAGCCTCGCCTTTCAGCGGGTCTTCGAGCTCATCCACAGGACCCCCGAGTGGAGCTGTGAGCGCTTCTTTGCCGACGGCACCGGGATGCCTCTGTCGGTGGAAGCAGCCACCCCGCTCAACAGCTTTGGAACCATCGCCTTCTCCATCTCCTTCGAAGAGGACTACGTCCATCTGCTGCAGATGCTGGGTCGGGCTGGCATCGCCTTGCGCCGGCAGGACCGAGGGCCGGGAGACCCTGTCATCGTTGTCGGTGGCTCCTGCGCCATGATCAATCCCCTGACGTTGAGCCAGTTCGTCGACGTCTTTGCGCTGGGTGCGGCGGAGAACCTGCTGCCGGCGCTTCTACCGGCACTGGCCGAGGAGCCGGCCCGTGATGCGGTTCTGGAGAGATTGTCGAGCGCCGACGGATTCTATGTTCCGGCTGCATTTCCAGTAGGCGAGGTACCCGTAACCAAGCTCAAGAAGCTGGAGCTGTCCGAAGAGCAGATGCGGTTACCCGGCAACCTGCCGACGACTGCCATCGTCACGCCGGCGACCGAGTTCAGCAACAAGTTTCTGATCGAGATGTCGCGAGGCTGTCCCGAGAAGTGCCGCTACTGCTGGGCGACCTTTGGAATGGGTCGCTTCCGATGGCACCCGACGGAGGCGATCCTAGGCTCTTTGGAGAGGGCTCGGCCAGTTACCGACCAGCTTGGCTTCGTCGCCACGGCGGTGGGGGATCATCCCGGGATCGAGCGCATCCTGCGCCAGGCCGGGGAGATGGGATTTCGCAGTGCGGTCTCTTCGGTCCGAATCCCGGCCGTTACCCCTGGGGTCCTCGAGGCACTGCACGCTTCGGGAGGCCGCTCCATCACCCTGGCTCCAGAGACCGGCAGCGACGAGTTGAGAGTCAAGCTGAACAAGCCGATCCCCAACGCGGTGCTCTTCGACAAGGTGCGATTGATCTTCCGTCAAGGTTTCACAGGGCTGAAGCTCTACTTCATCATCGGCCTGCCCGAGGAGACCGATGAAGATGTACGGGCGATTCTCGATGTGGCGGCACAGTGTCGCGCCATCATGCTCGAAGAGCTCGCTCCGACCGGCGTCATCGGCCAGATTCACCTGGGAGTCAATATCCTGATCCCGAAGCCCTACACGGGGTACCAACGGGAGAACATGGAATCTCGGGATTCCCTGAAACAGAAGATCTCGCTGCTGAATCGTGGTGTAGCTACTCTCGACAACGTCAGCCTCGGGACCATGTCGGTGCGACAGGCGATTTGGCAGGCTTTCCTGAGCAAGGCGGACCATACGGCGGCTGCGGCTCTCGAGAAGGCAGCCCAGGGAGCGACGACCGCGAACCTGCTGCGCGAGTTCCGGACCCAGATCGACCCGCTCGTCTTTCGGTCGCCCCAGGGTCCCTTGCCTTGGCAGTTCTTGCGAACCGCCTGACAAGGACCCAGGGCTTGAGGGCTGAGGCGGTCCGGGCTATGCCCGACCGGTCTTTGAGGGCTTGGGGGATGAACCAGACCCTCGTGCCTCAGGCTGACCTTTGTGCAGTGGGCCCCCTCCCGCCCGCACCGGTCATTTACTGATGGCCCTGGCGCTGCGCTCGACGGAGAGCGCTCCCATGGCGTTGTGGAATGAGGTGCCTGTCACCGCTTTTCTGATGGCCCTGGCGCTGCGCTCGACGTGGCACCCCTTTCGAACCACCCGAACGAACCTCTACGAGATATCGGTTCCCTGCTCAAGACCCGGGTCCCAAGCCCCCAAAGGCCGGCCGGCATGAAGTGCCGGCCGGTCTAACCTCCAAGCCCTCAAAGACCAGCCGGAGGTACGACGGCGCCTCAACCCCAGGACGTCAGTCCTGGGGAGTGACGTCCTTCATGGGCGGTTTGTCGCCCGGGGTGGCGACCGAGGGAGGTTCGTTCTTGCGCCACATGCCGAAAAGCAAGGTGATGAGACCGAGTAGCACCTCGTCGGCGAAGGGAATCAGGTCGGGAATGATTAGATCGAGGAAGAAAAGCGCACCCGTGAACAGGAAGAGTTGGGGAAAGCGCAAGCTACCGGCGAAGCGGGCAATCAGAGCGGGGAGCATTCCTCGGGGTGATGCTGTCATCAGGAAGATCTTAATGCGCGGTAAGCAATCGCACCACCCCTGCACTTGGCCGGGAGAACCTCGCGAGGTGCACAAGAGTCAACGATTGTTCAGCTGTTCGAGCTCGTCGAGACTCTTTGGCCAGCCCTGCTCGAGTAGCCGCGACAGCACCCGGTCGGCCAGAAGGAGGCCAAGCCACTCTTCTGGGGAGGTGCTGTACCGAGTGACTTCCAGCGGAGTCGCCCGGCGATCATGAGGTGCAGGACCAAGAAGAGGTCCTCGTCAAGGTCGAAAACGAGCCGCTTTCCAAGGCGCCGGAGAAAAGGGCTGGTCAGACGTATCCGTTCGAGTCGCGTTCCGAGAGTGCGGGCCTAGAGCGCGGTCAGATAGGTCTCGAGGTCGGGGAGCTCAGGCATCTGCCGGAGAGACGCGAATGCGCACGTCGAGAGCCTTGGCGCTCTCCCGGTCAGCGGCGGCGACGAAGGGATTGATGTCCAGTTCCTGGATCGTCGGGTGGCGCTCCGTGAGCTGGGCGATACGCAGGAGAATCTCCTCGAGGAGCTCGAGGTCTGCCCCGGTTTCTCCCCGCACGCCTTCCAGCAGAGGGAACCCCTGAATGCCGCGGATCATCTCGCGGGCCTCTTGCGGTGTCAGAGGGGGAACACCGAAACGGACATCGCGCAGCACCTCGACGTACTTACCTCCCAGGCCAAACATCAGGAGCGGACCGAAGCGGGGGTCGGTCGTAATGCCGAAGATGACCTCGTGGCCACCGCGCCCCAGTTCTTGCAGCAGGAAGCCGTCATTCTCGACGCCAGCTTCCTTGAGCGTCGTACGGATCTCCTGCATGGCCTTTTCCAACTCACTGGAGCTGCGCAGATCGATCTTCACCGCTCCCAGGTCGCTCTTGTGCACGAGCGCGGGTCCGACGGCTTTGACCACCACCGGATAGCCGATTCCCTCCGCCGCGACAGAGGCATCGACACTGCCCGTTACCTCCCTCCACTTGGCGACCGGTACTCCGTAGAGCTCGAGTACCTTGAATGCGAGACCATCGGGAAGATATCCCTCACCCTGCTGCGCCAGGATCTCGGCCACGGCTGCATCGTCGACTTCGAACTCCGGGATGGGCTCGTCGGCCGGCCGCTGTCGGAAGGCCGAGTACTTGTAGAGCTGCGCCAGCGCTCGAGCTGCCGATTCGGGGAACTCGTAGACCGGGGGCAGATCGGTGCGCTTCCGAACTTCGTCGTGGAACTCCTCGGTGGCCATCATCACGGCGACGACCGGTTTACTCTGGCCATGGACGGCCTCGCCGACCTGCTGCATGACGTCGATGGGGTTGGTGAGCAGCGGGCGGACGTTGATCACCATCACCATGTCGACCTGCTCGTCGGCGAGAATGGCGTGCAGCGCCTTGGAGTAGCCCTCGGGGGTCGCGGAAGCGATCATGTCGATGGGGTTGGCAATACTGGCCTCGGGCGGCAGGAAGGCCGACAGGGCGTCGAGCGTCGACTGGCTCAGCGCGGCGATTTCGAGGCCAAGGTTGACGCAGGCGTCGGTAGCCATGATCGCCGGACCGCCGGCGTTGGTCAGAATCGCGACCCGATTGCCCGGCGACAGCGGGCACCGGTCGAGAGCTTTGGCAATGGCGAAGAGCTCCTCGATGGTGTTGGCACGCAAGACCCCGCACTGCTCGAGAAAGGCGGATACGGGCACATCGGCGCCGGCGATGGCGCCCGTGTGGCTGGAGGCAGCCCGGGCCCCCTCGGCCGTGCGTCCCGACTTCACGATCAGGATGGGCTTCTTGCGGCTGACCCGTTTGGCGATCTGGGGAAAGCGACGGGGGTTGCCGAACGATTCGAGGTACATGCAGATGACCTTGGTGTTGGGGTCGTCCTCCCAGAACTCGACCAGATCGTTGCCGGAGACATCGGCCTTGTTGCCCATCGAGACGAACTGGGTGAGCCCCAGCCCCAGGTCGGCGGCGGCATTGAGAATGGCCACACCCAGAGCCCCGGACTGACTGACGAAGCCGATCGAGCCCCTGCGTGCAGGCGTGGGTGAGAAGGTGGCGTCGAGCCGCACCTCCGGATCGGTGTTGATGACCCCCATGCAGTTGGGGCCGATCATCCGGGCTCCGGCCTCGCGGACCCTGGCTCGTAGCTCGCGCTCGAGCTCGAGGCCCTCGGCGCCGGTCTCGGAGTAGCCGGCGGTGATGATCACCAGGCCCTTGATTCCCGCCTCCAGGCACTCCTCGACCACGCCCCTGACCAGTGATCTGGGCACCATGACGACCGCCAGGTCCACCGGGTCGGGAATATCCCCCACACGCTTGTAGGCTTTGAGCGAGTGGATGTTGCTGGCGTGGGGATTGACCGGGAAGATGGCGCCATTGAACTGACTGAAGACCAGGTTGTGGACCAGGGCAAAGCCCAACGAGTTGCGATTTCGCGAGGCTCCGATCACCGCCACGGAGCGAGGCGAAAAGATGGGGTTGAGCGACTGAACGGTTTCGATGTGCTTCATGCTTGAGAGGATCTCCAATCTTCGAGCATCATAACGCCGTGTGCGGTTCGAGGGTCGAGAAGAAGTCCGTCAGACCGCAGCACCCGGCAGCGCCAGAACACGGAGCCGCTCCGCGGCCAGGCGAACAGTGACGGGCAGCTCCGACCGCAGCGCATCGCCGTCCAACTGCAGGGCTAGACCGGGCGGTGCCTTCAATTCGACTTCCTTGACACGGAGGACCTCTACGTCGTTTCGGGCTACGTGTCTTCCGAGGCCCAGGTCACGCGCGAAGGCCAGGGTCTCCGCCCGGCCCCTGCCGTGAAATAGAACCAGGTGCAGCTGGTGATCGTCGAGTCGGGCGGCCGGGGCCAATCGAAAGCGACCCCCGTAATAGGGCAGGTTACAGATGGCGAAAAAGGATGCGCTGAGTGCCCGGCCGTCGGCAGACAACTCGAGCTCGGGATAGTCGTACTTGTGCCATTGAGAAAGACCGGCCAAGGCGACGGCGATCTTGCCGAGATAGCGCTTCTGGACGGGGTCGAGGTGGTGCAACGCCCGGGCGTCCAAGCCGCCGGAGGCCTGCATGAGGAAGATCTCGGAGCCGCACCGACCGACGTCCATTTCAAGAGGGGTCGCCTCTCTCAGCCGTCTGGCTGCCGCGACGGGTCTCGGAGGCAGTCCGAGTGCGATCGGGATCACGTTGGCCGTGCCGCCAGGGATGGTGCCTAGTGTGACCGCGGAGCCCAAGAGGCCAGCCGCTGTTTCTCGCAGGGTTCCGTCACCCCCGAAGGCATACACCCTCTCCGCGCCCGCCTCCACAGCCCGTCTGGCGAGGCGTGTCGCGTCACCGGGGGAGCGCGTGGGCCAGGGTTCGATGCTCTGTTCAGGATGAGCGAGAACTTCGAGAATCTGGTCCACCAGCTGGGGTGTACGCCACCGCCCAGCCCGGGGGTTGAAGATCAAGAAGGCTGAGCTCACAGCGCCACCACGTGAAGCCGAGTGAGGCTAGAAGAGACGGGCGTTCGAGTCGGACGGCGGTGGCTGGCCGAGGTGCTCATAGGCTCGGGGTGTCGCGATCCGCCCCTGTTTGGTGCGTTGCAGAAAACCCTGCTGAATGAGGTAGGGCTCGTAGAGGTCTTCGATCGTGCCCCGGTCTTCGCCTACCGCCGCCGCGATGGCGCCGATCCCGGCTGGTCCGCCCTGGTAGTGCTCGATCAGGGTCGTGAGGATCTTGCGGTCCACCTCGTCGAAGCCGAGCTCGTCGACTTCCAGCATCTCGAGCGCCCTAGCGGCACTCTGCTGGTTGATAACCCCATCCCCTTTGACCTGAGCGAAATCGCGCACCCGGCGCAACAGCCGGTTGGCGATTCTCGGAGTGCCGCGGCTGCGTCGTGCAATCTCTTCCGCGCCATCGTCTTCGATCTGAATCTCCAGTAATTGAGCCGAGCGTCGGGCGATCTCTGCGAGCTCGGGTGGCTCGTAGAAGTCGAGACGATGCACGATACCGAATCGAGCTCGCAAGGGACCGGTGATGAGTCCGGCTCGGGTCGTGGCTCCCACGAGAGTAAAGGGGCGCAGCTCGATCTGCATGGTTCGGGCCCCTGGACCCTGGCCGATCACGAGGTCGAGCCGGTAGTCCTCGAGGGCCGGGTAGAGAATCTCTTCGATGGTCGGACCAAGTCGGTGCATCTCGTCGATGAAGAGCACCTGACCAGGCTCGAGATTCGTCAGGATGGCGGCGAGATCGCCAGGCCTCTCCAGTACAGGGCCTGAAGTGCTACGAATCGAAGTGCCCATCTCCCGGGCGACGATGTGCGCCAGGGTGGTCTTGCCCAGGCCGGGCGGTCCGAAGAGCAGCACGTGGTCCAACGCTTCTCGGCGTTCCCGCGCCGCCTGCATGAAGACGCGCAGCTTGCTGACGATCCGTTCCTGCCCGACATAGTCTTCGAGCGTCTGGGGTCGCAGAGACTGCTCGATCCCGAGCTCTTCGGGTTCGGGCGCTCCGGAGAGGATGTTGCGCTCGCTGGGCACGGTGCAATTGTAGCCGCCCTGGGAGGGAGGGCGCGAAAAGGAGAAGACGCCTAGACGCGAGACAGCTTCTGCAGGCTGGCGCGCAACAATTCATGAGAGGTGGCGTCGGGGCTCTCGCTGCGGGCCTGCGCCACAGCGCGCTGGGCCTCGCCCTCACGATAGCCGAGGTTGACCAGGGCCAGGACGAGGTCCTCTTCGAGCGGCGCCGTTGCCGTCACCTGAGGCAGCTCGGCGGCCAGCTCCTGAACCCGATCCTTGAGATCGACGATCATCCGCTGAGCGGTCTTCTTGCCGATACCCGGAATCGTTGCCAGTCGAGCAGTGTCCCCCGTCGCCAGGGCGGCGAGAAGGTCGTCGGGCGCCATCCCCGAGAGAATGACACGAGCCAGCCGTGGACCGATGCCGCTCACTGCGATCAGCTTCTCGAAGAGCAGCTTCTCCCGTTCGCTCCAGAAGCCGAAGAGCTCGATGGCGTCCTCGCGGACGTGGGTATGGACGAACAGGCCAATAACGGAATCGGCGTCGAGCTTGTCGATTTCGTAGTAGGTCGAGAGCGGGATGTGAACGTCGTAGCCGACCCCTTGGACGTCGAGGATCACGCGCTCCGGAGTCGAGCGCCGAACCTTGCCGTGGAGGAAGCCGATCATCAAAGAGTCCTGGGTCCTGGGTCTTGGGTCCTGGGCACCATCGGCTCTGTAGTCTCTCTGGATCAGCCCTCGATGCCGGGAACGAGCTCGAAATTCCTCAGTAGCTGCTCGTCGTAGGTCACACCCATCTCATCACGCCGCTGAGTCACGAGCGAGGCCAGTAACTGGTTCAGCCTCTCGGAGCGCACTGCCTCGCGGGTCTCTTGTCTCTGGGTCTCGAACTCCTGGGGGTCGAAGTGCTGGCGTTCGAGGACCTCGAAGAGCAGCACCTGGTTCTCGTGTCGCAGAGGCCCGGCGAAGTCGCCGACCTCCAAGGCCAGGGCCGCCGACGCCACCTCGGGATTGTTGCCCAGGCCGGCAATCGAGCCACCGCGCCCGAACTGACCACTCTCGCGGACCACCAGTTCCAACTCTTCGGCCACCTCGTCCAGACTGCTGCCATCGTCGAGCTTCTGGCGGGTCTCCGCCATGCGCGCGGTTGCGAGTTGCATTTGCTTGTCCTGTCGCACACTGCTGGCGACATCGTCGCGCACCTCATCGAGCGTCGGAATGCGAGGCTCCTGGACCTCGGCCACACGAAGGATGACCCACCCCGCCGCCGCGCGGACCGGTTCGGAGATCTCGTCCTGTTCCAACTCGAACGCGGTGAGTGAGAAGCCGGTACCACGCCCGATACCGGGCACGTTGTCCTCGCGGCCGAAAGCGGGGGTGGTGAGGAAGGTGACACCGGTCTCGGTGTCAGCCAGCTGCTGCAAGGCCTCCGGGGTCGTCAGGACTTCCTTGTCGATGCGCTCGGCGAGCTCGGTTGCTGTGGACTCGGCAAGATCCTGGGAGCGCTGGTTGAGCAGACGACTGCGAATCTGCTCCTGGGCTTCCGCGAAGCTCGATCGACCGGCATCGCGCCTCTCTTCGACCTGGATCAGGTGATAGCCGAAATTGGTCTTGACGGGCCCGACGACTTCGCCCGGCACGGCGCTGAATGCGGCTTCCTCGAACTCGCCGATCATCTGGCCCCGGCCGAAGAAGCCCAGATCACCGCCTTGTGCCTTGCTGCCGGGATCGTCCGACAGTTCGGTGGCCACGGTGGCGAAGTCCTCACCCGCCTCGAGACGATCGCGAATGGCCAGCATCTGCTCTTCCGCCTGTTGCTCGGTGCGGTCGCCACCGACCTGCAGCAGGATGTGGCGTGCTCGAACCTGTTCCTCCTGGGTGAACTCCTCCGGATTGGCTTCGTAGTATTCGAAGAGCTCGTCGTCAGAGAGCTCAAGGGTGTCTCGCAAGGCGTTCTGGTCGAGGAGCAGGTAGTCGACAACCCGGCGTTCGGGGATTCTCAGCTCTTCTTTGTGCTCGTCGAAGTAGGCCTCGATCTCCTCGGGTGACGCGATCACCTCGCTGGCCATGCTCGAGGAGGGCAGTTGAACGAATCGAATCTTGGCTTGCTCGATCTGGTCTTTGTAAGAGGCGAGGACATCCTCGTCCGAAACAAAGAGATTGGCCGATAGCACGTCCCGCACCATCTGACCCAGCAACTGCGTGCGGATCATGTGCTCGAAGCTGTCCACGGTGTAGCCGCTGGAACGTAAGGTCTGGCGGTAGCGCTCTTCGCCGACGAAGCCACCGGTCGGGGCCTGGAAAGCCGGGAACTCGAGAATCGCCTGGCGCACCTCTTCGTCGGTGACCCTGAGGCCCATGCGATCGGCTTCCTGGAGCAGGATCTTGTCGGCTACGAGGCTGTCGAGCACCTGCAAGGGGAGGCCCATCTGTTGAGCCAGCTCCCGATTGAATTGGTCGCCGTAGATCTGACGGTAGGTGTCCTCCGCTTGGCGGTACGAGCGCTCGAACTCGCCGTAGGTCACGTCGATGTCGCCGACGGTGGCGGCGGCGTCGGTCGGAATAGTGCTGCCCGTGGGCACCGTGGCACCGAAGTCCACGAAAACGAAGAGCACGAAGACGACGATGACGAGCCACAAGACCCAACTCAGATACTTCAGATTGTCACGAAACACTTTGAGCATAGAAATCCCCTTTTCTTCGCAGGTCGCGAAGAACTCCGAACTCTAGCAGGCGGTCGTGGGTACGGCAAGATCGTGACCGCGCCCACAACCTCAAAAGCTAGAATGCCTTATGCTATATTCGCTCGTTCGACGCAGGAGCGTCGGCACAACCGAAATTACGGCGGAAAGACCATGGCATTTGCCTCGTTTCTAAGGTATTTCTCGAACGATCTGGCGATCGATCTGGGGACCGCGAACACCCTGGTGTACGCACGCAACAAAGGTATCGTCGTGCGCGAGCCTTCGGTCGTGGTGGTCAATAAACTGACCAACCGCATCGAGGCCGTTGGCGGTGAGGCCAAGCAGATGCTCGGTAGGACGCCGGGCAACATCCAGTCCATTCGTCCCATGAAGGACGGCGTGATCGCCGATTTCGAGGTCACCGAACGGATGCTGGAGTACTTCATCAAGAAGGCTCATGGCCGCAAGATGTATGTTCATCCCCGCATCGTCATCGGCGTCCCTGGGGAGATCACACAGGTCGAGAAGCGGGCTGTCAGGGACTCGGCGACCCGGGCCGGTGCTTCGGAGGTCTTCCTCGTCGAGCAGGCGATGATGGCGGCCATTGGTGCGGGCCTACCGATTACCGAGCCGTCCGGCAATATGATTGTCGATATCGGCGGTGGCACGACCGACGTGGCCGTCATCTCGTTGGCTGGCACGGTCTACAGTCGTTCGGTGAGGATCGCTGGCAACGAAATGGACGACGCGGTCATCCAGTACCTGAAGCGTAAGTACAACCTGCTGATCGGAGAGCGATCGGCAGAACAGCTCAAGATGGACCTCGGTTCCGCCTTTCCCCTGAAAGAGGAGATCAAGGTCGAGATCAAGGGACGGGACCTGATCGAGGGCGTGCCCCGCAATCTCACCATCACCGATGCAGAGATCCGAGAGTCGCTGGCCGAGCCGGTTGCGACCATCGTCGAGGCCGTCCGCATGGCTTTGGAGCGGACTCCCCCCGAGCTGTCGGCTGACATCATGGACAAAGGAATCGTCTTGTCGGGCGGCGGGTCGTTGCTGCGAGGTCTCGATCAGCGCCTGCGGAACGAGACCGGATTGCCGGTGGTGCTAGCCGAAGATCCCCTCTCCTCCGTTGTTTTGGGAACGGGGCGGGTTCTCGAGGACATCGATCTGCTGCGAAAGGTCTCTATCCGCTGAGTGAACGTCAGGCGCGCTGGCTACTGATAGTCCTGCTCGTCGGGCAGCTGATCCTGCTGACCGCTCAGATCCGCAATCCGGATGGCAAGAGCAGCTACCTCGAGGCAGGGGTAGTTCGCCTGGTGGCCCCCATCACGGGCTTTGTCGCCTGGGTGGGCAATGGTGTCACCGGCTTCACCGAGAACATGGCGCTGCGGCGCACGCTTCTGGCCGAGAATCTCCGTCTGCGTGAAGAGGTGGGAGAGCTCCGCGAGCAATCCATCCGTAATTTCGGCCTGGCGGAGGACCTCGATCATCTGGCTGTCGCCCTGACCTACACACGAGCCTTCGAGGCGGACCTGCAGGTCGCCGACCTGGTCTATATCGACTACGCCTCGTGGTTGCAGACCGCGATCTTGAAAACCGCGGCCGACTCCGTAGGGGTCAACCAGCCGGTGGTTGCGGGACAAGGACTGGTGGGCCGAGTCGTGTTGGTTGCGGGACCCTATGCGAAGGTGCAGTTGATTACCGATCGAGCGGCGAGTGTCGGCGTCATGATCGACCGCACCCACCGGCAGGGTGTCGTCAAGGGTGCCGGCCGGGGCAACCTCGAGCTCGACTATGTCTCCCTCCAGGCTGACGTGAGGGTCGGAGACCTGGTAACGACTGCCGGCATCGATGGGATCTACCCCCGCGGTATTCCGGTGGGGATCGTCACAGCCGCCATCCCGGGCGACAATTTGTTCTACGAGATCCGCGTTGCTCCAGCGGTCGATTTCGGGTTGCTGGACCAGGTCTACATCCTCGAGGAGGAGGCCGTACCAGAGGCCGTGAAGGAGGCGTTGCCCGATGCGCGGCCTTAGGTTTGTGGTGGCACTGGCGGTGGCGACGCTCTTGGACGTGGCGGGAGTGAGTTTGTTTCCGCAGTTCTCTCTGGCGGTGGATTTCTTCCTCGTGATCGTCGTCTTCAACGCGATGGACGGCAACAGCGTCGCCGGTATGACAGGGGGAATGGTGGCTGGCCTGGTTGCGGATGGTGTGACAGGGGGCTACTTCGGTCTCTACGGGATCGCCAATACGATGATTGGATATGGCACCGCGATTACGGCCCAGCGGCTGGTGATTCAGCGACCTGCCAGCTCGCTGCTGGTCTTCGCCGTCGCAGCAGCAGCCCAGCAACTGATACTCCTGGGCATCTCATTGCTGTTTCTCGCCGACGCAGATCTGCCGCAGTATTCTTGGATTCTGGTTAAGGTCGGCACGACCGGATTGTTGGGAGGGGCTCTGTACCTGGCCAATCTACGGATGCGATCGCGGGTCGAGATGTGGCGCCGGACGCGCAAGACCAGGATCCGCTTCGAGGGATGATTGGAGGCCAAGATTCGATGAGGCAAGTTCGCGAACACAAAGAGGACCTTCTCCAGCGCCTACCGAGGCTGCAACTGGTGCTCTTTGGCCTCCTCCTCTTGATCGCTGCCCGTTTCTGGTTCGTGCAGGTTGTCTCCGGTGACTACTACCTGGAGCTAGCCGAAAACAACAGGGTGAGAGAGCTGCCCTTGAAGGCGCCCCGGGGACTGATCTACGAGCGGCAGGGACGGTTGGTGGCGGAGAACGTCGCTTCCTACAACCTGGTGCTCGATCCCTCTCGCAGCCAGGACCTGGAGATGGCTCTGGCATTTGCCGAGCGCTGCCTGGACCAGCCGGCGAGCGAGCTTGCGCAGGCTCTCGATGAAGGGGGAGGAGCTGGCTCTTTCCGGCCGATTCTCGTAGCCGAGGCTCTGTCGCTCTCCGAGGTGGCGGCAATCGAGGCGGCTGCACTCGAATTTCCGGAGTTCGCGATCGAGGTCGGCCATCTGCGCCTGTATCGAAATGGGCCGATTACCGCCCACACTCTCGGCTATCTCGGGGAGGTCAACGAGCGCGACCTGGCGACCGAGGCGAACTCCCTCAAACCGGGTGACCTGATTGGCCGCAAGGGTGTCGAGCTGGCATTCGACGACAGGCTACGAGGTGTCGATGGACAACGAGCCGTCATCGTAGATTCCAGGGGTCGATTCAAGGAGGAATACGGGCGAGATCCGGCGAAGTCGGGTCAAAGCCTGAATCTTGGCCTGGATCTGGACCTGCAGCAGGAAGCGGCTCGATACTTCGAAGGCAAGGCTGGAGCGGCGGTGGCTCTCGACCCGGCAACGGGAGAGATCCGGGCGATGGTCTCGGCCCCTTCGTACAACCCCAACATCTTCTCCCGGCGGCTGGACCGAGACGCCTGGCGCAATTTGATCGAGGCGCCCGAGGATCCGCTCCAGAATCGCGTCATCCAGAACACCTATTCGCCCGGGTCGGTGTTCAAGATCGTGATGGCCGCGGCGGGCTTGAGCGAGGGCATTGTAGAGCCGGAGGAGACCGTCTGGTGTGGCGGCTCGACGAGGATCTACAACCGGCGCTGGCGGTGCTGGAAGCAGGCAGGCCACGGCCACGTGGCGCTACATCGAGCCATCAAGGAGTCGTGCGACGTCTACTTTTATCACCTGGGTCAGGAACTCGGGATCGAGCGCATCGCCAAGTACTCGCGGCTACTGGGCCTGGGGAGTCCAACCGGTATCGACCTGCTGGGTGAGCGAGAAGGACTGGTTCCCGATCCCGACTGGAGTGAGCGACGGCGGGGCACGCCCTGGTATCCGGGTGAGACCATTTCGGTCGCCATCGGACAGGGGCCAGTGCTGGTGACACCGCTGCAGATCGCTTCGCTCATGGCGGCGGTCGCCAACAGCGGCTACAAGGTGAAACCGCATGTCACCGAGAACCCTGCAGTCGAGAGAGAGCAGCTGACGGTGGAGCCCTGGGTCTTCGAGCGCATCGGGGCGGCGCTATGGTCAGTCGTCAACGACCAACGAGGCACCGGCTCGGCGGCCAGGGTTGAGGGAATCGAGGTAGCGGGCAAGACCGGTACGGTGCAGGTCATCCAGCAGAAGACCTGGATCAAGAATGAGGACTTGCCCTACGAGCAAAGAGATCACGCCTGGTTTGCCTCCTACGCAACTGCGGGGGACAAACAACTGGTAGTGGTCGTATTGGTGGAGCACGGTGGGCACGGCTCCACGGCTGCAGCACCTTTGGCGAAACGGCTCTATGAGATCTACTTCCGCGACTATCTCGACGACGGCCAGTCTTCCTGACGAACGGCCGTTCCTGAGGCAACTGGCCACTGTTCGGTGGGCGTTGCTGATCGCGGCGTTGCTGATCGCGGCGATTGGCCTGATCACGGTTCACAGCGCCAGCTCCGAGCTGTCGATCGATTACCTGCCACGCCAGGCCATCTGGCTGGGCTTGGGTCTGCTGGTCTTTTTCGTGGCCTTCAGCTTCGACTATCAATTCCTGACGAAGTTCTCCATACCCATCTACGTCGTCACAATGGTCTTGCTCGTGTTGGTTTTGGTGGTCGGCAAGGAGGCTGGTGGTGCGCGCAGCTGGCTGGGAGTCGGTGCCTACCGCCTACAGCCTTCGGAGTTCGCCAAGATCGCCACAGCACTTCTGCTGGCTCGCTATCTGGCTGGAATCAACCGGCGATTCTTGAGCTTTGGGCAGATCGTGGCGGCAACCTCGATTGTAGCCCTGCCAATGGTGCTCGTAGCTCTGGAGTCGGACCTCGGTGGAGCAGTCATGTTTGTACCCATGCTGGCCGGCATGTTGGTAGTGGCGGGGGTGCCATGGCGGTATTTCGCGATCGGTGCCGCTGTCGCGATTGTGCTGGCGGCGGTGGGGTGGAATCTGGTGATGCTGGACTATCAGAAGGACCGGGTCCGCACCTTCATGTCACCCGGCAGTGATCCTCAAGGCACCGGCTATCAACTGCGCCAGAGCAAGATCGCGGTCGGTTCGGGCCAGCTCTACGGCCGCGGTTATCAGCAGGGTACCCAGAGCCAATTGCGCTTTCTGCCCGCCCGCCACACCGACTTCATCTTCGCCGTTCTGGCGGAAGAGTGGGGCTTCATTGGAGTGGCCGTGGTGTTGATCCTGTATGCGCTCTACATCCTCAACGGAACGAAGGTGGCGCTGCGAGCCCGTGACCGCGTCGGAATACTACTGATCGTGGGGCTCCTGTCGGGCTTCGCGTTTCACGTCCTCTACAACACGGCCATGGTGGTCGGCCTGGTGCCGATTACCGGCATTCCCTTGCCGTTTCTCTCCTACGGCGGCTCGTTCACACTGGCCAACTTCATCGCCACAGGTCTGATCCTGGGGATAGACTTCAGGCGACACGTGAATCGATAGCCCGACCCTCTCACCAGCAGTTCTACTGCAAGTTCGAATATGCCCGAAGCTACTACGTTTTCCGCCCTCATCCCTCCTCGACGTACTTCAAGTACGCCTGCGGGGGCTTCGGTTGTCAGGCCTTGTATCTCCAGACATCTTCGCCCTTTCGCCACGAAGCTGGTGAGAGGGTCGGGCTAGGCCCGTGAGCCACCAACTGCTCATCGAAAGTGACGCCCACCAGAGTCGGGTCGCCGTTCTGGAGGAGGGTCGTCTCATGGAAGTCCGCATCGAGCGACGGCGGGACGAGAGGCTGGTGGGTGCGGTCTTCAAGGGCCGAGTGACGCGCGTGCTGCCCGGTATCGAGGCCGCTTTCGTGGACATAGGCCTGGAACGGGACGCCTTTCTGTATGCAGGAGACATCCAAGACCAGCTGCAAGGGGTCGAGGAGGCCGAACTCGAACAGGACGTCGAGCCGGGGGTGCTCGAGCGCCCCATCAACCAGCTCATCGCCGAGGGACAGGAGGTGTTGGTGCAGGTGGTCAAGGAGCCCCTGCCCAACAAAGGAGCGCGGATCACGACCTTCATCACCTTGCCGGGTCGCTATCTGGTACTGCTGCCTGCCAGCACGGACCTAGGTATCTCGCGGCGGATCGAGGATGGTGAGGAGCGTCAGCGTCTGGAAGAGTTACTGACCGCACTTCGTCCTTCCGAGAGGGGCCTCATCGTGCGGACGGTGGCCGCAGGCTCGGTGGCCAGCGTTCTCGAAGCGGACCTCGAGCGCCTCACCCGCCAGTGGGACGAAATCGATCAACGTTCCCGGCAAGTCAAGGCACCGGCGCTCCTGCACCGGGACCTGGAGCTGCCGATGAGAGCCGTGCGGGACTTCTTCGATGCCCGCTTCGAGGTCCTGTGGCTCAGCGGAGCCGAGGTCTACGAGCAGGTGCTGGGATACCTGAGACAGGTGGCCCCTGACAGTGCTGGCCGCGTCCAACTGCACATTCCCGAAGGCACGCTGTTCGAGCGATTCGGAGTCGAGTCGGAGTTGGAACGAGCTCTCGGTAGCAGAGTGTGGCTGCCGTCGGGCGGCTATCTGGTGGTGAGTCCCACTGAGGCCCTGGTAGCGATCGACGTCAACACGGGTCGCTACGTGGGGGCGGTGGATCTGAAAGAGACGGCCCTGAAGACGAATATGGAGGCGACCCGTGAGATCGCTCGCCAGCTTCGGCTCCGGGACCTCGGCGGTATCGTGGTGGCTGACTTCATCGACATGGAGAACCCCGATCATCAGGCCCAGGTCATGGCGGCGCTCGAGGGCGAGCTGGCCAACGACCGGGCGCGAATCCGTATCGGCGGCCTGTCGGACTTCGGGCTGGTGCAGATCACCCGCAAACGCAGCCGCAGCGATCTGGTGAGCCAGTTGACGCGGCCCTGTCCCACCTGCCGCGGTCTCGGTAGGGTGAAGAGCGAGATCACGGTACTGCTCGAGCTGCGCCGCAAAGTGTTGGAGAGAATCGCCGAGCTGGGTGGCCGACCGCTGCGACTGCGGGTCAGGCCCGAGGTCTCCGCTTCGCTCGACGGCGAGCAGCGGGCGATTCTGGTAGAGCTCGAGGAGCGGCTCGGAACCCGAATTCGGGTCGAGTCCGACGCCGGTCTACGCACCGAGGAGTACGAAATCCTTGGCGGATAGTGGAGCGTCGCCGGCAAGTGAGGCCGCGTGGGTGGAGGGCAGCTTCGAAGGCTTCTCTCTAGCAGGGCTGCATGGCGAGGTTTCGTCGGCCTGCCGCCCGATCGACCTGCCCGTCGCCATCGAGAAGCTGGTCGATCCGGGCCAAGGTGGCGACACGCTGCACTGGGGAAGGAACTACCTCTACGCCTCGGAGCTGGAGACAAATTCTGGACCGCTTGCCGTCGTCGTCAAACAGTTTCGAAATCTGGGTCTGCGCTCGCGGTGGTCGCGCCGCTTGAAGGGCAGCAAGGCGACAAGATCCTGGAGGGCGGCGCAAGCCGTCGTCGACGCCGGGGTGCCGACCCCAGCGCCAATCCTGCTGATCGAGTCCGAGGCCATCGACGGGCCCTCCTTCTTCGTCAGTGAGAAGATCCCGGACTTCATCGAGGCGAGGTACTTCTTTCGAGCTCTGCAGGAGGGCAAGCACAGACAGGTTTTTCCGCAGGTCGAAGCTGACATCCTGATTGGCACAATTGGTCAGACGCTACGACGCCTGCACGATGCGGGCATCTGGCACCGGGATGTTTCGGTAGGCAATTTGCTGATCGTTCCCGGAGATAGGGCGTCGGCCCCCCCCACCGTCTACCTGATCGATCTCAATCGGTCGCAGCTCGATCGTCCCCTGACGACGGACCGTCGAACCCGGGACCTGTGCCGCCTGCGGATCTTCGACCCCCACCTCCAGGAGGTGCTGTTGCGATCCTACTGGGGCAAGGTAGATGCGGATTCGTCCTTCAAGAGAGGCCTCTATCGGCTCTATTTCCATGGTTTTCTGGTCAAGAACTGGACCAAAGACGCCCTGCGCAGCCCTTTGCGTTGGGTCAAGTCACTCTTCGTCTCGAGGGGGCACCATGCTCACATCCCGCCGCCTCCCGAGGGCGCCTCGAACCGGAACCTGGTGGTCTGGGACCACCTCTCCGATCAACCCCATCAGCATGCGGGCCGCTGGCAACGCCTGGGGGTGAGGTTGGGGGATTCGGGACACCATGCTCGCGAGGTCGGCACTGCCCTGAGTTCGCTGCCCAGGGCGCGTCGTCGCTATCGAGAGTTGAAAGAGGGTCTCTATCGGGAGCCTGTTCGGTGGGATGGTCTCGGAGTCGGGATGAGACCGATGAATGAGCATTCCGAGGCGGCATTGGTGTCCCTCGAAGCGCTGGGGATCAAGCGGGTTCTTCTGCGATTGCACCCCTGGCAAGAGGATCACGACCGTGAGGAGCGCCTGGCTCGCGAGCTGCACGGTCGGGGCATCGAGCTCCTCTTCGCCCTGCCCCAGAATCGGGACCTGGTGCGGGATCGAGGTCGATGGAAAGCGGCAGTGGAACAGCTCGCCGACCGATTCTCACCATTTGGCAGAGATTTCCAGATTGGCCAGGCGATCAATCGCAGCAAGTGGGGCGTTTGGAACTACGCGGAGTACCTCGACCTGGTGGCCGATGCCAGCCGAATCCTGCGACGGCACGAAGGCGTCAGGATCCTGGGCCCGGCGGTGATCGACTACGAGTTTCATCGCCTGGCGGGAGTCCTCAACGTCCCTTGGGACGACGTGCATTTCGACATCGTCTCGAGTCTCCTTTATGTGGATCGGCGAGGGGCGCCGGAGAACCGACAACTGGGCTTCGACACGGTCGACAAGGCGGTGCAACTCAGAGCCCTTGCCGAGACCGGTCGCAGTTGCAGCGCGGCAGCCTGGGTGACGGAGTTCAACTGGCCGCTGTGGGAGGGTCCCCACTCTCCGGCCGGCCGCGACGTGTCGGTCGACGAAGAGGCACAGGCCAACTATCTGGTCCGGTACTTCCTTTTGGTGCTGGGAACCGGGCTCGTAGAGAGGGCCTACTGGTGGCAACTGGTGGCCAAGGGGTATGGCTTGATCTTTCTCGACGCCGAAAGCTCGTTTCAAATGCGCCCCTCCTTTCACGCCCTCGCGACCTTGCAGGAGCAATTGGCGGGCAGTACGTTCTTCGGACCGCTCGAGACCGAGTCGCCAGCGTGGCTATACCACTTTCAGCGTCAGTCGGGAGACGAGGTGATCGTGGGTTGGAGTACCTCCGGGAGCGTCAAGGCCACCCTCCCTCGCCCTGCCTCGAGAGTGATTGGTCGTGACGGTGAACAACTGGAAGCCCCAGCCGGCGAGAAAGTCGAACTCGGACCCGCACCGCGATACTTCTACCTGAGAGATTGAGGCCTCGAGAGTTGAAGCGGCCGGCTCCTCTACCGGCCGTTGGTGCGTTCAGCCAATCCGTTCTTCCTACTGAGGTCCGTCCGGGTGGTCCGCAGGCGGACGGCGGCGGCTACTCAGACTATGACGGACGGGCCGCCACCTCGTCTCGTCATCGCGCCCCGTCTGCTGTGCTCTATGAAGGACCCTGCGCCGCGCTCGACTCGGCGCCCCCTGTCGAACCACCCGAACGAACCTTTGGCACCGGTGAGGGTAGTAGGGGCTTTGGGGCGTAGGGGGTGAGTCAGCAATCCGATTTTCGGTGTGTCTCGAAGGTGGTAGATCGGGCCATGGGTCTCCCTCGTCGGAGGGGCATGGTCGGGTGAGGCCGCAGACGAGGGAGATCCCTGGTTCGATCGACCGTCTCAACCCTCAGCTTGGATGGGCGGGACCACCGTCCCCCTTCGAGCCACCCGAACGAACCTCGAGTCATCTACGGCTCTAGGAGGAACGGCTAGACTACCGTTCCTGGTTCGTGACTCCGGAAACACCGAGACGGATTCCTGATCGACCATGACGTCCGAGCAGACAAAGGCAGCGTTGAGCGTCTTTCATCCTGTCGTGGCGCGCTGGTTCGAGCGCCAGATCGGTCAGCCGACCCAGGTGCAGGCACAGGTCTGGCCGCGCATCGCGGCCGGGGAGAACGTTCTCGTTACTGCTCCCACCGGCAGCGGCAAGACGTTGGCGGCCTTCCTGTGGTCTTTGAACCAGTTGTTGACAGGCAAATGGCGCGGCGGACAGACGAAGGTGCTCTACATCTCTCCTCTGCGTGCACTCAACAACGACATCCAGCGCAACTTGCTGGGTCCACTGGCTCGACTGGAAGTCGAGCTCGAAGAGGCTGGCGAGAGTCCCAATGCGATCCGGGTGCAGACCCGTAGCGGCGACACGCCGTCGGTCGAACGACAGAGAATGCTGCGGCATCCCCCCGAGGTACTCATCACCACTCCGGAGAGTCTCAACATCCTGCTGACCTCGAAGGGCGGCAGATCCATTCTCGGGTCCGTAGAGTGTGTCATTCTGGATGAGATTCACGCGGTAGCCGGTAGCAAGCGGGGGACTCACCTGATCACGGCCGTAGAGCGACTCGGCCTGCTGGCAGGCGAGTTCCAGCGCATCGCACTGTCGGCTACGGTGCGTCCTGCCGAGCGCATCGCTGACTTCGTGGGCGGGTTCACCCGTACCGAACTGGGGGTCGACGGCGAGCCCGTCGGGCGGCCCCGACCGGTGGCGGTCATCGTGTCGTCCGAGGAGAAGCGGTACGACTTGAGCGTCGTGGCCCACCGGCAGGACGATCCCAGCCCAAAGGTGGAGACTGCGGAGACGGTGAGGGCCGAGCCCTCGCCAGCCGAGGTCTGGGAACCCCTGATCAAGGCGATACGAGGGCGCATCGAGAGCAATCGCTCCACCCTGATCTTCGCCAACTCTCGGCGACTGACCGAGAAGCTCACCCGACTGCTCAACGAGACCGCAGCGGCCGACCTTGCCTACTCTCACCATGGATCTCTCTCCCGAGAGATCCGGGCTGTTGTCGAGGAGCGCTTGAAAGAAGGTCGGCTGGCGGCTTTGGTCGCCACCAACTCCCTCGAGCTGGGCATCGATATCGGGGCCCTGGACGAGGTGCTCTTGGTCCAGACCCCGGCAACCGTCGCCTCGGCGGTGCAGCGTTTGGGTCGGGCTGGTCACCAGGTCGGTGCGCCCAGCCAGGGCCGGCTCTATGCCCTCTTCGACCGTGACCTCCTGGACGCCGCGGTGATGGCTCAGTGCGTTCTGGAACAGGATATCGAGGAGACCCGTCCCGTCACAGGCGCCCTCGATGTGCTCGCCCAGGTGATGCTCTCCATGGTGGTAGCCGAGGATTGGGATGTCGAGGAGCTGTACGCGTTCCTGCGATCCACCTACCCCTATCGGGAGCTGAATCGGCGCCAGTTCGAGCTGGTCCTCGAGATGCTGGCCGGGCGCTACGCCGATAGCCGCATCCGGGAGCTCCGTCCGCGGGTGACGATCGACCGCGTGGAGAACACGATCCGCGCCCGTCCGGGCGCGGCACGGCTCATCTATCAATCAGGCGGAACGATTCCGGATCGCGGCTACTTTCATCTTCGATTGCAGGACTCGATGGCCAAGGTCGGGGAGCTGGATGAGGAGTTCGTTTGGGAGCGCTCGGTGGGCGACACCTTCACGCTGGGGGCACAGAACTGGCAGATCCGGAGCATCACTCACAATGACGTGCTGGTCGTACCGGCGCATCGCTCCTCTGCCATGGCGCCCTTCTGGAGGGCCGAAGAGCGCAATCGGAGCTTTCATCTGGCCTCCAAAGCCGCCGAGTTCCTAGAGCGAGCCGACCGCCTTCTGGAGAGCGAGGACGGCCGCGCTGTTCTGTTGCGACGACTGCGAGAAGAGCACAGCGTCGAAGCCTCGGCGGCCGAGGATCTGGTGCGTCTCCTCGAGCAACAGCGGGCGGTGACCGGTTGTGGCTTGCCCCACCGCAAGCACCTTGTGGTGGAAAGGGTGATGGACCCCGACCCACGGCAAGGCCGCAGTGGGTTGGTACTGCACACCCACTGGGGTGGACAGGTCAACCGACCCTGGGCCCTGGCCCTGGCGGCGGCCTGGGACAGGGAGGAGGGTCTGCCGCTCTCCATCGAGCAGGACAACGACTGCCTCCTGTTCTCCGCTGACGAGCGTCTGGATGTCGATCGCCTCCTGGGGCTAGTGCGTCCCGACAACGTGGAAGAGCTCCTGCGTCACAGCCTCGAACAAAGTGGGTTCTTCGGAGCGCGTTTTCGTGAAAACGCGGGTCGGGCCCTGCTGCTACCACGGGCCAGCTTCCGGCGTCGCGTACCTCTGTGGCTCAACCGTCAGCGCGCCAAGAAGATGTTGGCCTCGGTTTCTCGGTATGAGGACTTCCCGATTTTGGTGGAGACCTGGCGAACCTGCCTCCAGGACGAGTTCGATCTGCAGAGTCTCAAGCTCGTTCTCGGCGAGTTGGAGAGGGGAGAGATTCGCTGGAGCGAAGTCTCCACCTCGGAGGCCTCGCCTCTGGCGGCTAACGTACTCTGGAAGCAGACCAACCGCCTGATGTACGAGGATGACGTTCCCGAGGACGTTCTGTCTTCTGGCCTTCGCCGCGACCTGCTTCAGGAGTTGGTCTACAGCTCCCAACTGCGGCCGCGTTTGCCATCCGCCCTGGTGGATCGGTTCGAGCGCAAGCTACAGAGGGTCTACCCGGGCTATGCTCCGCAGACAGCTCGAGATCTCACGGATTGGGCCCGCGAGCGGGTGGTCCTGACGGCCAGCGAGTGGCAGGGGCTTCTCGGCGCAATGGAAAGAGACCTGGTGGCGGCGGAGCCCGGCCTCGAAGCCCTTCTGGAGTCGGCCTCAGAGCGGCTCTTATGGGTTCGGGGCGGCGATTCGAGAAGAGGTCTCGAAGTGGTCGTCCACGTCGAGGATCTCCCCCGGCTCTGCCGCAGCCTGGGCTGGCGCCAGGGCAGCGTCGAGCTTCACCCTTTGGTCAGTGGATCCCCCGGCGCCCGGGTGGCCTTGGCGTGGGCGGAGGAGCGCCTGGCCGCGGCCTCGGAAGAGGCCGCGGGTGCGAGTGATCAGACTGGGGCGACGCTCGTGGAAATGGTGTCGGAGTGGATCCGGTTCCAAGGCCCCTTCGTCGAGCAGCGACTGGTGAAGACCTTCGCCCTGAGCGAGGTCGAGACACGGGATGTAGTGGAAGCACTGCTCGAAGAGGAGGGGGTCGTGATCGATCGCTTCCGGAGCGGGGACGATTCACCGCTCGAGATCTGCGACAGTGACAATCTCGAACGCCTTTTGAGGCTGTTGCGGGCCGAGGCTCGACCCTCCTTCGAGGCGCTACCTCTCGACCAGCTACCCCTGTTCCTCGCTACGCAGCAGGAACTGGGCAGCGCAGGGGGCGATCCCGAGCGCCTGAAAGCGGCCCTGGAGGAGCTGTTCGGCTATCCGGCACCAGCCCGGCTTTGGGAGTCGGAGTTTTTGCCAGCCCGCCTGGACCCCTACTACACGGCCTGGCTAGATGCCCTGATGCAGGAGACCGATCTGGCCTGGGTCGGCTGCGGCAAGGAGAAGTTGACCTTCGCCCTGCGACCAGAGCTCGAGTTGTTCCCACCGCCGGGTGCTGCCGACGAGGTTCCAGACCCGGAGGTGGCGCTGCTGGAGGTCCTTGGTCGGCATGAAGGACGGTTCGGACTGGAAGAGTTGGGGCGCGAGACGGGCCTCGATGCAGCTCAGTTGGCTGACAGCCTGTGGTCTCTGGCCTGGCAGGGGAGGATCTCGAACTCGACCTTTCTGGTCGTGCGGCAGGCGGCCCTTCATCAGTTTCGGATCACAGAGTCGCAGATCTCAGCTACCGGCCCATCGACGGACAGCTCGCGCCGTGTGCGGCGCTCCAGACCGGAGCGCTGGCGATCCGCCAGAACGGTGCCAGGCGATTGGTATCGCTTGGCAAGCCCCGACAGTCTCGAGGTGGAACGCGATGCCTTGGAGATCGAGGAGCTCAACAGGGAGAGGGTCCGTCAGCTGCTGCAGCGCTACGGGATCCTCTTCAGGGAGTTGTTGGTCCGCGAGTTCTCGGTGCTCGGCTGGTCCAGCCTCTTTCGGACGCTTCGCATCATGGAGCTGTCGGGTGAGGTGTTGGCCGGTCATTTCTTCCAGGGCATACCTGGCCTGCAGTTCATGTCTCCTGCGGCCTACCGTTGGCTCCGCGAGGGCTTGCCGGCCGACAGGATCTTCTGGCTGGGGGCGCTCGATCCGGCTTCTGCCTGCGGTCTGGCCCTCGAAGGGCTCAAGGGGCGCCTCCCACCCAGGCGGGTGGGAACACACCTCGTCTATCACGGCACCGAGTTGGTGGTGGTGAGCCGACGGCAGGGTCACGACCTCCAGATCGATGTCGACCCCGACCATCCCTTTCTGCGGGACTACTTCGGCTTCCTGAAGGTCCTGCTGACCCGACAGTTCGATCCCCTGCACGGCATTGCCGTCGAGTCGATCAATGGAGAGGCCGCAGTGGACAGTCCCTACGTCGTGCCGTTGGCCGAGATGTTCAGCGTCTCCCGCGAGCCGGGAGCTCTGAAGCTGCGGCGACGGTACTGAGACGGCCCATCCCAAGGGGTAGTCAACCCCACCTTGAGAGCTACGCCGCCACCACCACCCAAAAGAGTGTGGTGGGAGGAGCCGACAGCCCCCACAATACATGTTGCTCTCGACACATCCCAGATGACTTCCTCGCGGTGTCGAGCAGATCGTGAGCATGAGCAACGACAACCCGGGGACAAGGAGGCTGCAAAATGAAGAGGCTCATCACGATAAGTGTCACCACGCTCGCTTTGGTGGTGCTCCTGGCGCCGATTCTCGTTTCACCCGCCAGTGGCGAAGAACTCGTCTTCATGTCCGCCGACTGGGCCGAGTTGGCTTGCGAGGCCTGGAACGAGGACGAAAGGCTTACCGGCGAGCTCGGTAAGTGGATGCAGAACGATCTCGACCGCGGCTTCAAGATCATGCAGATCTACCGCCGCGACTGCGAGGACAGTCCCCGGGTCGAGATGCGAATCGAAGATCGCGACGGATCGACGGAGTGTGTCTACGGCGGAGCCGTCACCGTCGAGGAGCTGAGCAAGAAAGCCGACTATCTGATGTTCGCCGACACTCAGCGTTGGCAGGAGATGGGAGCGGGCAAGTACGGACCCATGAAAGCGATGATGTTCGGCCGACTGAAGTTCAAGGGTCCGAAAGGTGAGGCCATGAACAACATGGGTCCCTTCGGCAACTTTCTGGTTCTGACCGGCCAGGTTCCCAGCAACGCCGACGTCTGTCCGTAGCAGTTGGGCCGCGAGCCAGTCGGCTCGCCTATTCAAGCAGAGCGGTTGAGGCTAATTCCAGTCCTATACCTCGTACTCGATAGTGCTCCTGTGGCGAGCGGTGGTCGCTGCCACCAAGACGCCGAGAAGAATCCCCATCAGAGCCAAAGTGGGAATCGACCGAGAAGCCGCGAGGAGAATCCCTCGGCTGGCGGACCAGCCCTCAGGTGTTAGCAGGGCAGGATTCTTGATTGGATCCAAGAGGAAGTACGGAGAGGGCATCGCCAGCAGGATCAATACACCCCAGATAGCGGCCCTCGAGCGGACGTCCGTGACCTCGGGCATCGCCAAGAGACCCAACACGATCACAGCGCTCGAGTGGTGCTCCCAGACCTGTGGATAGGTGCAGAAGTGAACGAGCGCTAGGGCACTTGCTCCGACGAGCGGGTTTCTGCCGCCACAAAGTAGAACCGTGACCAGAACCCAGCCACCGAGAAGGATGCGCCAGAGCCATGACATACGAGGGTCGACCTGTCGGCCGAGAATCAGTGCCGCTGTGTGAGGGATGCTGAAGTTGCCCGAATCCTCGCCGACGGATCTTTGAATATCGTTGGCCTGACGAAAGAGTTCCCAGTCTCCGGGATGAGATGTGAACCACGCGAGCCCTCCGCCAACCGTAAGTGCCAGCGCTAATCCAACCGGAAGCCACCAGCGGCGGTGGAGAACCAGGGCTGGGATCATTGCGGCCGGAACCATCTTCAGGACGACAGCAGCGCTGAAGGCCGAGGCAGCCGGTGCTTGTCTCGGTTTGCTCGGGCAGGGTGCTGTCAAGAGAGCTACCGCTGCCAAGCCAACTGCAGCGAAGGTGAACTGTCCCATATGGAGCTCGAGAAAATACGGGGCACTCACCAAAAGAACCCACGTTGCCAAAACCCTTTCCATTTGTCCTGGGAGGTGTTGCCGCACGAGCACCACCAGTCCTACCAAAAGGAGCTCCAGAGTCAGGATCCAAAGCAGGTAGGCCACTCTGGGGGAAACGAGGCTGGCCGCTCGCCCTAGTGTCGCGGCAACCAGAGGGTGGTAGCGGAATGGGTAGAAGTAGGGCGTTCTCCGGGGATCCTCTTGTCCCTGGTAGGGGCTACGGCCCTGGTTCACCGCTACTCCTGCGTGGTAAACCGCGAAGAAGTCCGCTGCTGGACCTACTCGGTGTACGGCGTCGTGAAACAGTCCCCACACCCGAGAACGCTCCGACGCTGGGGCCGCACCGACGTCCGGTGGCTGGCTTGAGATACTCAGCACTACCAACACGTGGAGTACGATTGCCACGCACACCGCCAGAAGCGGCAAGACCTGGCGCTCACGGCTTTTCATCGGGTCAGGCTACCAGAACCGAATTGGGTTCCGGCGCAGTGTCCGGGACACCATCCAGAGGGTGCGGGTCTAGCGGCCTGACGGAATCTCGCGGGCCACGGGGTAGACACGCCAGCGTTCGTCGAAGAAGGGACTGCGCTCGTAGAACCACTCCAAGCGTTGTCGAGGGTTGGCGGCGAACTCTGGGTCCTCTTCCAATCGGCGATGAAAAGCCGCCTCGACCTCGGGGTCGTCCAGCATCTGCTCGGCCAGCGGTTCGAGGGCGTAGCTCTCTCCGTACTCGGTTCGCTGAAAGATCGGATGGAAGAAGCCCCACTGGAAGAAGGAGTCCGGCGACGCGGGCTCCAGGAGCAGTACGGCCAGGTTGCCCAGGGGTTGGTCCACGGGAACTCGAACGGAGCCGACGGGAAAGATTTGTGTAGTGCGTTCCAGCGTGGCTTCGGCCTTGACCGTGAAGCGACCTTCGTAGGGCTCTTCCCCGTATTGCGGCTCGCCGAGATGATAGACATCGACCTCGATTTCCCGAGGCTCTGAGAGGGTTTCGACAATCACACCATGGAGGAGTAGGCGCTCGATCACCTCCGGCCAGGCCGCGGGGAGCCAGTAGGCCGGTGGGGGCTCGACCTTTCCCAGCGGCCGCGAGGTCTCGAAGACCGGCACTTCGAGGTCCACCTTCCTGCCGGTCCACTCGATGCGCTCGCTGCCGGAGACCTCCGATGGCGAGAGTTGCACTTCGACAGCCGGAAACGGCATAGGGGCGGCATTGGGCACCTCACTCTTGCCCCATCCGAGGACGACCTCGGAAGGCCTACGCTCCTGATCGGCGTGGACAGCGGCGCGAAGCTCCTCGCCGGACTCGCCAAGCGTGCGCAGGCTGGTGGCCAGCAGGACATAGGTTCCCAGAACCCGCTGCTCGTAGGGTTTGAGAGAGTGATTCTCGACCAGAACGGTAGGAAGATGGCGGGCGGCACCATAGCCGTCCGAGTAGCGGACACCTCCGATCCACTTCAGGATTCCCTGGCTCGGATCCCGGCGGTCCAGCGAGAAGATGTGCGGCCCCGGGATGTGCCCAGCAGCCTCGAGCTCCCGCACCAGGGCGACATCGAGCTGCTTCTCCAGCCAGGCACCGCCTGCTGGAGACCAGGAATGGGCCCCGTGGAATCCCCATGTCACATCGTGTTGCTTGTCCATTCCATCGGTGACGTGGAGGTCGAGATAGAGGTCGGGTCGCCAGAGATCGAGCGCTCGAATCAGGGCCCGAATCTCGGGAGTGTCGAGCTTGGCGTAGTCCCGGTTGAGATTGAGATTGGCGGCGTTCGTGCGCCACCCCATCTCGTCGGGTCCGCGCTGATTCATGCGGTTGTAGGCGGAACGGCGCTCGTGACCATCGACGTTCAGAATGGGAACGAACAGGAAGCTGACGGCCTCGAGAAGCTCGCTCTGACGGCCACCGACCGTGAGGTCCCGCAAGAGCATCAGGCCAGCATCCTTGCCATCGATTTCACCAGAATGGATGCCTGCGTGGGCGAGCAGGATCGGTCGACCACTGGCGTGAAGCGCCTCTGGGGAATCGGCACCATCCGCCGAAGCGACAACCATCCAGATCGGGCGGCCCTCGAGGCTGTCACCGAGCGAGACCTTGTGTAGCCGAGGCGAGGCCTCCACGAGGCGCTCGACCCAGGCGACCGTGGTGTCGTAGTCGGGAGTCGTTCGGAACTCGCTCGCCTCAGCAGGTGTTCGCCAAGGGTCATCGGTCGCAGCGATCCAGCTCCGGCTGGCCCCATCCCAAGCCATGACTGGCGGCAGTAGAGATTCGGGATCGATCGTAGTCTCGGGTGGAGCGGCTACGAGAACCGCTGAACAGGTGAAGAGCCAGAGGACGTGCAAGAGTCGTGAGCGTTGCATCAGAGATCTCCTGGTGAACGACCGGGATCAGGCGTCCGAGCCGGCGATCTGAACGTCGAAGTCGGGTGGATTGACGATGTGCCGCTTGACGGCGCATTGATCGATGGCCCGAAGGACGGCAGAGTGGTACTTGTCGGGAAAGCCCTGCGGCAGGTGGACCTCGATGCGAATGGTCGCCACCCGCTTGTTCTCCGGGTCCCGTACCGGTTCCAGGGATACTGCGAGCTCTTCGGCCGCAAAGCCCCTCTTTTCACAGAAGCGCAAAGCGTAAAGTCCCGCGCAGGTGGCAATCGAGGCCAGAAAGAGATCGAATGGAGCCGGACCGGTGTCGTCGCCGCCGTTCTTCTCGGGTTGGTCGGTGTGAATCGAGTGCCCTTTGCAATGGGCATCGACAGCCAGTCCACCGGGAAAGGTAACTTTCATCATCGCCATTCTTCCCTCCTAGAATCGACATCAATGGCTTGATCAGAAGCCTTATTCGGGCGAAACCTCCGATTCGTGAGCTTCGCTCGTCGCCATGGCGAGGCGACTCAGATCTCGATCGATGGCCGAAGCGGTCACCGCCAATAACTGGTCTCCCTCCCGAAAGCGGGTATCCCCACGGGGCACCAGCAACTCTCCTTTGCGCATCACCGCCACCGCTGTCACTCCTTGGAGCTTGCCGAGCGTCTCGACAACGGTTCGGTCGGCCAACTCGGAGCCGCGGCCGACCCAGAGTGCCACGAGCTTTCCTTCGCCATCGGCGATTGGAATCGACTCTCCGAAACGCAACAGATTCACCAGGCGAGGCAGACGAAACTGGCTCGTCTCGACGCCTTCCTGGTCGAGCAACTCTAGAGTTCGCCGGACAAAGACGCCGCGGTGCAACGGCGAGTCCTCACGTGATGGAACTTGGGATTCATAGAGCGTCGGGTAGCGGCTACCCGCGGTCAGGGACCTTTGCACCATGAAGGCCAGGATGTTGGCCAACATGGCGGGAACGATGAGGTCGTATCCACCCGTCATCTCCGCCACCATGATGAGTGTCGAGATCGGCGTGCGGGCAGCGCCGGAGAAGACCGCGGCCATCCCCACGACGACGAACGCGGCCACGGGCATGCCGGCGGCCGGGGCGAGGTGGTTGACGAGCAACCCGATCGCCGCACCCAGCATGCCGCCGATTGTTACGGTGGGAGCGAAGACCCCGCCCGAGCCGCCCGACCCAATGGTCAGGGCCATGGCAGGTGCCTTGAGAATCAACAGCAGCAGGATGGTGGTCAGCGACAGCTTCTCGAGCATCGCCAACTCGACCCAGACGTACCCGGTTCCCAGAATCTCGGGTGCGGCCAGCGCCAGGATACCGACCATGAGGCCGCCAATCGCGGGCCGGATATGGGGTGGTCCCGGCAGGCGTCGAAAGCGGTCTCGTACCCAGTAGAGCATCGTCGGCAGGACGGCCCCGAGGAGGCCGGCGAGGATCCCGAGGACCGCGAAACTGAGCAGAGACAGGGGCGCATCTTCGAAGCGCAGGGGATCGGGGATGAAGAAGAGGCGATCCCAACCCGCAAAGAGACCATAGAAGGCATAGGAGGTCACGGCAGCGATTACCGTATAGATCAGCGCCTCCGACTCGAACACCATCCCCGAGTAGAGGATCTCCACCGCGAAAATGGCCATCCCCAAGGGGGCGCGGAACATCGCGGCGAGTCCAGCTGCCATGCCGGCCAACAGCAGAGATCGCCGCTCCTGGCCTCGCAGCCCAGCCCAACGTGCCAGGGAAGTCCCCAATCCAACGGCGATCTGTGCCGTGGGTCCCTCCCGGCCCGCGACACCGCCCGAGCCGATTGTCAGAGCGGAAGCCATAGCCTTGATGAAAGGAATGCGGCCGCGAACCTCGCCTCCGCGGCGATGGTAGGCGGCGATGGCGGCGTCGGTACCGTGTCCTTCGGCCTCGGGGGCCCAGCGATAGACCAGCCAACCGCTAAGCAAGCCTCCGAGGGTGGTTACCAGGGGCAGCCAGAGCCGGTCGAGTCCCTGCGGAATGAAGACCTGCGTCTCGGTCGGGGTGACCTCGGGAGTCGGGAAGTGACCGATCCCACCGAGCAGGAACCTCTGGGCCCAGTCGACGAGGAAATCGAAGGCCAGGGCCGCCAGGGCTCCGAACAGGCCCACCACGACGCAGTACAGCACCAGACGGTAGGTCGGCCGGAACAGGGCTTGTGAGTCTGTAATGCGCAAGGCTGGTGGACTCTCATCGCGACAACGAGTGGCGCGGGGGAAGGGAGGGGGCCGAGATCAACGGTTGCCCAAGACCGACCTCACTTCTTCTTGCCGTCTTGTTCCTGTTCTGCCAGGTTCGAAAGACCCCTTTGCGTGACCAGATAGGTGGCGAAGCTGCCCAGCCAATGGCCGCCTTCATAGTGCTCGCCTGTGACCGAGCCGAGACCATCATTCCTGTGCTGATCAGCGGCGCCCCGAATCGAGCCCAGGCGGGGATCCGCCGCGGGTAACCCGGAGGCGATACCGTCCAGCATCCAGGCGCGGCTCAGGTTCAGGCCGTCGAGGTGGGCGAGTTTCGGATCCTCTGGATCGGTGACCACCGCGGGCTCCAGCCAGGTCGTCGTGCCATCGAAGGGAATCTCCGGCAGGAAGGCCCCCAACCAGGCCGCGAACTCCGCGGGCGGCAGAACCCGGCGCACGAGATCGGCCTCGGCCAGGCAAGGGGACAGGAAGTCCTGGCCAGAGGGTTCGTAGGACAGTGGGCAATTGCGGTCACGCAAGTAGAAATCGCGGATCCGCGACACCATCAGAGCGGTCATGTCCTGATCGCCCGCGATGCGGGCCCAGTCCAGAATCAGACCGAAAGCGAATGCGGTCTGCGAGTGCTCTCCGACCCGAATGGGGTCGGTCAGCTTGGGTAGCCATTCGGTCAGTCGCTCGACGGCGACCCTCTCGAGGGGACCCAGGGTAAAAGCCCACCACTGCGCCCTGGGGTCGTCCCATTGGCGGAACTCGGCAGCCAATTGCAGGAGCCAGGCGAGGCCATAGGGACGCTCGAAGGAAATCCTGCCCGAGCCCTCGAGATAGGCCACTTCACCCTGGACGTTCTGCGGGATGAAGCTCCTGTCCAGTGCTTCGCGGGCTTGGCGATCCAGCTCGGTACCGGGGAAGGAGCGCGCCAGCCGTGCCAGCAGCCAGTGTCCATGCACCGCCGAGTGCCAGTCGTAGCAGCCATAGAAGACCGGTGTCAGCTGTCGAGGCGGCTGGACATCCTCGTCGCTATCCAGGACATGAGCGATCTTGTTCGGATACTCCCGATGCACACAATCGAGCGCCAGGCCGGCGAAGCGGGCCGCGGCGTTGGGGTCGAGATCGGCACCCGAGGCGACCCCGAAACCGACGACCAGTGCAGTCAGGAAAAGGGCTGTGATACGAGTCTGTTGCATAGAGATCGACCCTCCCAAGCGTCTAGGTCTAGCCGTGCTGCATTGTGCCACGAACCATGGCGGAGTGAGCGTTGGAAGCTCCACTCAAAAATGGAACCCCAGCATATTCCAGGTGCGGAGAAACGGCAGGAACAGCAACAACGCGACAACGGTGAAGGTCAAGCGGAGACGATGACCGAGAGTCCAGGATCTCGCCAACCAGGCGCGAATCGTGCCAAGCAGGGCGGGCAGGGTCAGGGCTGCTCCGATCAAAGGCAGGCCTAATACCAGGCGGAGGGCGAGGGGGACACCGAAGGCCAGACTCTGGGCTCCCTCTCCAAGGGCCCAGGCCAGTGTGGTGGCCAGGGTGATGAGGAAGGCCAGATGAAAGAGAGCCGCGAGGGAAGCGCAGTAGAGGGGCCAGCGAGGACGAAAGGAGTCCGGCGGAGTCAGGCTGGCCTGCCGGGCCGGAAACCGGCTCGTCGGCAAGGCCGATGCCGCCAGAAAGAGGGCCGCAAACACGACCCAGAGGGTGAGCTGCACCGGTCGGCTGTCGAACCAGGAGACGCCCTCCATGAGTCCCCACGAGAATGCCAGGTACCAGGTCTTGGATGTCCCGCTCACCAGGGCCAAGGGCTCGCCCGAGTCCATCTCTCGATAGAGCAACGGCTCTTCCGCCGGTCTGAATGTGCGAGACCGCCAGACCAGGTCGCCTGCGGCCGACTCGACCAGGCGATCCTGACGGATCAGGGTAGCCAGCTTCTCGAGGCTGGTCAGCGGGATGCCGGTCTCGCGATAGAACCCGGCTACCCCGAGAGCGCGGTCCTCGGAGGGCTCCTCATCTAGGGGGAGGGGGCTTGGAGCTCGGCCCACAAAAGGCCTCAGGATGGCGTCGACCAATCCCCAGATAGGAGTTCGACCATTGCCCGCCACAAAGAGTCCGAGGCGTCGAGCAGGAAGCAGCACAACCGCCGAAGAGAAACCCGAGCTCGTGCCCACCTGAAAGAACTCGCCGGACTCGAAGTGGTGGCCTTCGCGCAAGCCAAAGCTCCTGCCGACGAGCGCAGGATGGTGGGTGAATTGCCGCGACAGCATCAGAGAAGCGCTTTCGCTGCTGAGGATGCGGTGCCCTTCGAAGGCGCCCTGATTGAGCAGGGCCAGCATCCAGTGGGCCGCGTCCGAGGCGGTGGTCGCCAACATGAAAGCCGGCACCGTCTGCCGGAGATCCCTTGGCACCGGCTCGAGATCTGTGCCTACCAATCCATAGCCCGTCGCCACGGAGGTCGCGAGCTCCGGCGTCCAAGCAAATGAGCTCCGGCGCATTCCCAAAGGCAAGAACACGTTTCGACGCATGTAGGCGGCAAACGGGGCGCCGGAGATCTCTTCGATCAGCAATCCCGCCAGGGCGTAGCTGTGCTCGGAGTAGATGCTGACCTCGCCTGGTGGCCGGATCCTGGGTGGCATTCTGGCAGCCAGGTAGTCCTGCAGTGGCTGGAGCTCCTCGGGGTAGTGAACCTGACGAGCGATGATCCGGGCGTCGAACCCGGCGCTATGAACCAGAAGCCGCTTGGCGGTAACAGGCTCCGGAAACGTCGGTTGGATTCGCAGGGTCTGAAGATAGGAGTCGATGTCGGCTCCCAGATCCAGAAGTCCAGCATCGACCAACTGGAGCAGAGCGGTCGCTGTCAAGGGTGTGGCAAGAGAGGAGGCATGGACGAGCGTGCGTTCGGGATCCATTGGCACGCCGGAGGCCAAGTCGGCCACGCCGTAGCCCTTGACCAGCAGCGGACGCCTGTCTTTGACGAGGGCCACCACAGCACCGGGCACGCCATGAGTCTTCAGCCAGCCGGAGGTCAACCGATCGGTGTGAAGACTGACGAGTCGCGAGCGAGTGTCCGCGAACCCAGGTGACTCCTGCGCTCCAACCGGCTCCAGGGAAGAGGCGGCGAGTACCAGAAAGAGCAAGGCCACCTGGCGAACGGGAGCGAAGGAGTCCGACATGGACGCCCAATCTACTACGAGCGGCTTTGGAAGTCGGTACCGCGGGTCGCTCTCGAGCTCGAAGGCCAGGACGGGAATGTGTCGATCCAGGACTGGGGCGCCGACATCGCCCTCGAGTCGAGTGACGGCGACATCAGAATCGCTGGATTGCAGGTTGGCTTCAGGATCCGGGGCCAGGATGGGGATATTCAGATCCGCGATTGCGAGACCAGTCGAGGCAGCATCCGAACGAGTGATGGCGATGTGACTCTCGAGCGCTGCGAGGGGAGCATCGAGGTCGAAGGCTCCGACGCCGCACCTCTGGCCGCATTGGTGACGGCCAGGGCACCATCCAGATCACCACCGGCGACGGTGACGTGGTTCTGCGCCAGGACTAACCACGGCCCTGCCACGCGAGACAGCGCAATGTGCAATCCGCCAAAGCCAAAGCAGGCGGGTATGCGTTACGCTTGACTCTGGTCATGAGCAGGGAAGGCAGATTCGCTCGGCTACGAGCCTTCGGGAGGAGTCTCACGCCACGGTTGGCTTGGGACTTCTTGATGGTCTATCTGGCCATCGTGAACCTGGGCCTGATCCTGTTCGATCTCACTTACCTCTGGCTACGCCCCGTCTATTTCCGGCACCTTCCGTCGATCACGCGAATCTACGATCCGGTCAAGGGCATCGAGCCCGAGCCGCTCACGACGGCAACCTTGGCGCTCGTCGATCGCCTCGAAGAGCAGCTCGAAGCGGCGGCGCCACCCTTCGAGCTCGAAACGACACTTGTGGAGTTACAAGGGCTCTCCGTGACGATTGTGAAGGAGAACCCGTTCGAGCGCTCGGGGCTGACCCGGAGCCTGATTCGCAGTCTCAAGGAAATGCAGCTGTACCTCCAAGAGGAGCCGGGCGGAATGGCCGTCATGGAAGGAGTGACCAGCGAGGAAGGCCTCCCATACTTCTGGTCGCTGCAGCCGGACCCTCAGAGGCTTCCCGGGCGGGTTCAGTTCTTCGACGACACAGTGCGACCCCTGATGGAGGTCAACTTCTACCGAACCTATGATCTGGGCGGCAATCTCACCGACAATTTCTGGAAGATCGATCTCCCCTTTCTGCTGATCTTCGCGGCGGAGTTCTTCATCGGTTGGTTCGTCTCGGTTCGTCGTGGGACTTATGCCACCTGGTTTCTGTACCCGCTGTTCCACTGGTACGACCTGCTGGGAATCATTCCGCTCAAGCAATTCCGGCTCTTCCGTCTGTTTCGGGTGGCTTCCATCTACATTCGCCTGCACCAGAGCGAATACTCGAAGGTAGGGGACGACGTCATCAGCCGCACAGTCAAGTACTTCGCCAACATCATCAGCGAAGAGATCTCCGACATGGTGTCGCTGCGCATCCTCAACGAGACCCAGGCCGAGATCCGTGACGGGACCCACCAGAAGATCATCCGCTCGGTCGCTACGACTCACCGCGACGCTTTGAGCCGCGAGCTGGCCAATCAGTTGCAGGAGATCCTGACCAGCGAGGAAGTCAGGGAACAGGCAAGGGGCTTCATGAACACCAACCTGGAGCAGGCCGTGGAAAGTGCTGACGCCCTGCGAATGGTGCCTCTACCGGATGCCGTTCTGAGACCGCTCGTAGTCACCGTGGGACAGGTGGTCTTCAATGCGTTCGCCGACACGCTGTCGGCCACGCTTTCCAGCGAGGAGGGGCATACAGTCGTAGAGGCCATGATCGGTGATGCCGTGGACGGTCTCATCGTGGAGATGACTGAAGGAGAACTGGAACAGATCGTCACGGAGATCTCGCTTCAGGTCATCGACCACGTCAAAGAGGCGGTCGCGGTTCGCAAGTGGGCTTATCCGCACGCCCCTCCCCGGTCGGTCTTTACCGAGGACATGGGCAGTTGAACCTGACGCCCTATCCTTTTGCCGCGCTGACGCGGCGCATGTTCCGAGAGCTGGCGGCATGCGGATCGATCTTCGACTTGCCGCGGAGTCGGTTCTTCTCCCCAAAGCATGGGCAGGACTTCGCGGTCGACTTTCACCGCCACCGGGTACCCAGCCCGCTGGGCCCGGCGGCCGGCCCCCAGACCCAGATGGCGCAGAACCTCGTTCTGGCCTGGTTGGGCGGCGCCCGGATCCTGGAGCTGAAGACCGTCCAAGTTCTCGACGACCTGGAGATTCCACGCCCCTGCATCGACATGCGGACTGTAGGCTTCAACGCCGAGTGGTCCCAGGAGCTCAAGCTGGAAGAGTCACTGAACGAGTACGTGAAGGGCTCGATGCTGATCGAGATGCTCGCCGACAGCGGCCAGATCGAAGGGGTGCAGGGGTGCCGAGAGATCGTTTACGACCTGAGTGTGGGATACGACCTCGCCGGCATCCGTTCGGACAGGGTTCGATCGTTCATTGAAGGGATGATGAGCGCCGGCGAAACCATCGAACGGCTGCGCCAAGAGATTCCCTCTGAGCTGGGCGAGCTGCGCGATCTGGATTTCTCCAACTCCCTGGCGGACACGGTCACCCTGAGCACCTTTCACGGCTGTCCTCCAGAGGAGATCGAAGGCATCATCCTGTTTCTGATGCAGGAGTATCGGCTCAACTGCGTCGTCAAGTTCAATCCCATGCTGCTCGGCCGCGAGAAGACCGCGCACCTGCTGCACGACAGCCTCGGTTACCACGATATCCGCGTGCCGGCCAGCGCTTTCGAGCGGGATACGACCTGGGAGCAAGCCGTTGCCATGATGGAGCGACTGGAGCAAAAAGCCAGGGCTCTCGATTTGGGTCTGGGTGCGAAGTTCACCAACACTCTGATCGTCGAAAACAACCAGGGATTCCTGCCGGAGAGCGAGAGGGAGGTCTATTTGTCGGGACCGCCACTCCACGTTCTTGCCATGCATCTGGTGCGGCGTTTTCGACGGCACTTCGGCGATCGTATCCCGGTGTCGTTCTCAGCTGGCATCGATAGCGTCAATTTCCCGGACGCGGTGGCATTGGGCCTGGTGCCGGTGACGGTCTGCACGGACCTACTGAAGAAGGGCGGTTATGGACGAATGCAGGCCTACCATGCAGAGCTGGCCCGACGCATGGAGCAGGTGGGCGCCCCGACCATCGACGACTTCATCGTGCGAGCGCATGACCTGGGCCGAGAGGCCCTCGACCAGTTGGAGTTAGTCCCGGAAGCGCCAGTTCGCGAGGCCTGCCTGCTAGCGCTGTCGGACGAGGCTGACCTCAGACAAGCGGCCGGAGAAGATCTGTTCAGCCAGTGGGTCTCTGCTGCCAAGGTGCTGAACACGGAACGCTATGTCGAGGCCGTGGAACGGGATCCCCGCTACGGGCGGGAGCGCAACGCCACCGCACCGCGTAAGATCGGCCGCCACCTGCAGCTGTTCGACTGCATCACCTGTGACATCTGCGTACCGGTCTGCCCCAATGATGCCAACTTCACCTACCGTATCGAAGGAGATGAGATTCCCGTCGTCAAGGTGCAACGGCGATCCGAAGGCTGGGATTGGGCGCAGACGGGATCTCTGAGACTCGAGGAGCGACACCAGATCGGCACCTTCGCCGACTTTTGCAACGAGTGCGGCAACTGCGACGTCTTCTGCCCCGAAGATGGAGGGCCCTACGTCGTCAAACCGCGTTTCTTTCGGCGGGCTGAAGACTGGAGGACGTCGATCGAGTTGGATGGCTTCCAGATGGCGCGACGGGCCGGTCGCGACGAGGTGCTGGGCCGCTTCGAAGGCCAGGAGTTCGAGCTGCGGGCCGAGGCGAACGAGATCGCGTTCACCGGGCCAGGATTCCGGGTACGATTCGACCGCCAGGACCCTGAGGGAACACTCGAAGGGGAAGCCGAGGGCGAGGTAGACCTGACGTACTTCTTTCTCATGGATGCGCTACGACTCGCGATTCTGGATGGGGATCGGATCAACTACATCAACAGTCTCTACGCATAGGACCTCAAGGAGCATCGGATGTCGGAACGGATTCGCCAACGTATCGAAGAGCTCGGCCGGACAGAGACGAATCTCTACCAGAGGGACTGCCTTCTGACCTGGGAGCAATCGGGCGCCGACCTCAAGGCGCTCCTGCTGGCCACCGAGATCTTCGAGGACCTCTATCGGGCCAACTGCGACGCGCGTCTGTTTCGCGGCGGACTAGCCGTCTCTCTTTTCCGCGACAAGTCGACCCGTACCCGATTCTCATTCGCCAGCGCCGCCAGCCTGCTGGGCCTGTCCTTGATGGATCTGGACGAAACAAAGACCCAGGTGGCGCATGGAGAGACGGTGCGGGAGACGGCGGCCATGATCTCGTTTCTCACCGAGGCCATCGGAATCCGGGACGACCTGTTCATCGGCGAAGGGCACGAGTACATGGTCGAGGTCGCGAGCTCACTGGACGAAGCCTACGAAGAGGGGGTGTTGCCGCAGCGTCCCGCGGTGGTCAATCTGCAGTGCGACCGCGACCATCCGACACAGTCGCTGGCCGACCTGATGCATCTCGGGAAGACCTTCGGCTCGCTCGAGGCTCTGCGGGGCAAGAAGCTGGCCATGACCTGGGCCTACTCACCCTCCTATGGCAAGCCTCTGTCGGTGCCCCAGGGCATCGTCAACCTGATGACCCGCTTTGGGATGGATGTGGTGCTCGCTCACCCCGAGGGCTATGACCTGATGCCGGGCACGGCCGAGCGGGCCAGCCAGCAGGCCGCGAGTTCGGGTGGCTCCTTCCAGTTGGTTCACAGCATGGAAGAAGCCTTCGCCGATGCCGAGGTCGTCTACCCGAAGAGCTGGGCGCCCTTCCACGTCATGGAGAAGCGGACCCGCTATTTGCGCTCGGGGCAGGCCGACAAAATGGATGAACTGGAGAAAGAGGCGGTGGCGAACAACGCTCAGTTCAAGCAGTGGGAATGCACCGAGGAGCTCATGGCGACCACGCAGGAAGGACGAGCCCTCTACATGCACTGCCTCCCCGCCGATATCACGGCAGTCAGTTGTGAGGAGGGTGAGGTGGCCGCCAGCGTGTTCGAGCGCTACCGGACGGCCACCTACCACGAGGCCGAGCACAAGCCCTATGTGATGGCGGCGATGATTCTACTGTCGCGCTTCGAGAATCCCGCCCGAGTGCTCGCCGAAGTGCTGCAGCGAGGGGCTCCGCGCCGCCTATAGCCCCAAAAGCTCCCTACTCTTTGGCTCCCAGGACCAGGGCGAGCAACGCCATCCGCATCACCACGCCGTTGAAGGCCTCCTGCCAGTAGTAGGCCCAGGGGGTGTCGTCGACCTCGGTCGGGATCTCGTCCATGCGGGGCAGCGAGTGCAGCAGCACGGCATCCGACTTGGCCTTGGCCTCGAGCAGCTCCCGGGTGATCCGATAGTTGGCCGGTGTCAGATCGACGTCCCCGTCTCGCTCATCACGGGACTTGGTGTAGTCGGGCTGCACGACGGGCTCGACCAGAATCACATCGGCCTCGGCGATGGCCTCCTCGACATGGTCCACCTCACGGAAGTCGAGGTCGTAGCCCGCCAACTCGGCCTTGAACTCGTCGGTCAGGGAGATCTCGGGCGGCGCGACGAAAGTGATGGGACAGTCGAAGTTGGTCAGGGCGTAGGCCAGGGAGTGCATGGTGCGCATCCGCATGTCACCCACGGCCAGCCAGTTGAGGCCGTCGATCCTGCCTTTGGCCTGCTGCACGGTATAGAGATCGGTGAGGATCTGGGTGGGGTGCTCGCCCCAGCCGTCGCCACCGTTGATGATGGGAACCTCTGCCCAGCGGGCGGCTTCGTGGGGTGCGCCCTGCTCGAAATGGCGCATGACAATGCAATCGCCATAGCACTCCAGCATCCTGACGGTGTCCTTGATGGTCTCCTGGTAGAAGTCGCCGGCGCGGGTCATCTTGGCGTCGGAGTAGCCGGTGACCTTGCCGCCCAAGCGGAGCATCGCGGCCTCATGGGCGAGCCGCGTGCGTGTCGAGGGCTGGTAGAAGGCCACCGCCAGAATCTTGTCCTGCAACAAGTCGGTGTTCTGACGATTACGGGCGATCGGAGCCAATTCCTCGGCCACTTCGAGAATGTGATCGACTTCTTCGCGGTCGAAGTCCTTGAGGGAGAGGACGTCCCTTCCCAGAAAGCTACGCATTGAAAACCTCCTCCCGATTTCGGGGGTCGTACAGTTCAGGACCCTTGAATGGGTCTGGAAACGGGATAATAGCCTAAGAGTCTCAACTCTGAGACGTGGCATGAGAGAGGTGATCCATGGAGAAGCTGGTCGTCATTGCTATTGGTGGTAACTCGCTGATCAAAGATGCGGAGCACTCGACGGTCTTCGATCAGTACCGGGCCTGTGGTGAGACGAGCGATTACATCGCCGATATCGTGGCCGAGGGTTACCGTGTCGTCATCACGCACGGCAACGGCCCACAGGTCGGCTTCATCCTGTTGCGCTCGGAGCTGGCCAAGGAGGTGCTGCACCAAGTGCCCCTGGACAGTTGTGGCGCCGATACGCAGGGTGCCATCGGCTATCAGATCAGCCAGACCCTGGGCAACGAGTTGCGGCGCCGCGGGATCGACAAGCCCGTGGCCGCGATTGTGACGCAGACGGTGGTCGACGCGAACGACCCGGGATTCGAGAAGCCCTCGAAACCGATCGGCCCCTTCTACAGCGAGGCAACAGCACGTGAGCACCAGGACAACGAAGGGTGGATGATGGTCGAGGACGCCGGGCGGGGCTGGCGGCGGGTGGTCGCGTCACCCCGGCCACTGGAGATCATCGAGGAGCCGGCCATCGAGGCACTGTTGGCCAAGGACATCATCGTGGTGGCGGTTGGCGGTGGCGGGATTCCGGTGATTCGCCGGGACGACGGTGGCCTCGAAGGGGTGGGTGCCGTTGTCGACAAGGACTGGGCCTCATGCATGCTGGCCAAGAACCTCGGAGCCGAGATGTTCATCCTCTCGACGGCAGTGGACAGGGTGGCTCTGAACTTCGGGAAGCCCGAGCAGCGGGAGATCGATCGAATGACCGTCCGCGAGGCGCGGCTGTATCTCGAGGCAGGTCATTTCCCGCCCGGCAGCATGAAGCCCAAGATCGAAGCGGCGATCGAGTTCCTGGAGCATGGCGGCCAGGAGGTAATCATTACCCAGCCCCACCTACTCGAGGCTGCCATTCGCGGCTCGGCCGGCACCCATATCGTGCCCTGACGAAGTCTTCCTCCCGGGGCGTGGACGCTTGGATCAGGGCCTGCTCTTCAGAAGTCCGAGGATCAGGTAGACCGTCGCGGTCAGGGCGAGGGTCATTCAGACTCCTTGTGTCACTCGATGTCGGTCGATCCAGTAGCCCCACGCGATAAGTAGCCATTGCGCCTGCCCTAGCCAGGCGATGGCGCGCACACTCGGTGGAGGAGCCCCGAACAGATTTCCCGCATAGACCAGCAGGAGAAAGCCGACCAGACTCCATAGACCGATCGACCCGATACGATCAGACGCGGTCGTGGTTCGAAGATAGAGGACAAGGCCCACGGCGAAGACCGCAAGCTCGATCACGAGAGTGGCTGCAAGAGAGTTCCAGAGGCCGAACCCCGCCCGGTAGTCACCGCCGGGCAACAGCGGCAGGTCGGGCCGATGCAGCACGAGATCGAGTACCCAGTGGCTGACGACCGCGGCTCCGCAGACCCACGCTCCAGCCTTGTAGCGCTTCACCAGATAGTAGGTCGCTGCAAAAAGTACACCCCAGAGCGTGACGGCCAGCAGGCTGTGGGACCACGGATAGTGGGTGAAGTCCAGGGGCGTAACCACCGTGATGCCTGGCACGATTGCGACGCGCTCGGCTCCCACGAGAAGGAGGAGGGGCCAGAGTAGATCGATGAACTGGGAGGCCAGGAACAGGGTCCCCAGCGACGTCCTCGGGGCTATACGTTTGGCCCCGAATCCGACTCCGAAATGACCTAGAAACATGAACTCTCCAGACTGCGACGTCCGAGTCGGGCCCTCGCCAGAGCCACTCAGCCCGCCAGTAAGCTCAGCGCGCCAGCAGACAATGCGACGAGCAGCGTGATCGAAGAAAGCAAGTCCAAGGAGCGCCTATTCCCGCGACCACTCCACCTCGACGTCGTCGCCTTCTCCCATCGCACGTTCGAGCATCTGAGCGAGAGAGGCAGAGATGCCGCGGCCCTTGAGCATCTCCAGGGTTTGGCGGTTGAGGTAGTAGTCCTGGTCCTCCTCCCACTCTTCTTCCAGATTATCGATGAGGAATTGCAGGTCTTCCTCGGTGATGGATCCCAGCTCGGTGCCGGTCTCCTTGATGCGAAGTCGGATCATCCGTATCTCCTCGTCGGTCTCGATTTCGATTCTTGTCGCCCGGCTACTCTATCGGGATGCGACTAGCGTTGCGGGCGAGCCACTCGTCGAAGGACTGGAGGGCTGGATTGAGTGCTCGAGTCTCGTCGACCTTGCGCACACCGCAGAAGTAGTCGTTGAAGTCCCGCTTGAACTGGAACATGTTGCCGAGGTCTTCGGCGCCGGGGAAGCCGAAGCTGCGATAGACCTCGGGCGGCACGGCGTTGTAGGCCACCTCCACCCCCAGGGCGTTGCCGAGCGCGGCAGCCATTTCCGCTCCAGACAGATGCTCGCCCGTGATACCGATCGTCTTGCCGATGAGCTCGGGCCCCTTCTTGAAGATGCCATAGGCGGCGCGTCCGATGTCCTCGGCAGCCATGCCCGGAAGCTTTTTGTCGTCCATGGGCAGGGCGATGGTGTACTTGCCGTCGGGTCCCTTCTGCGGCCCCATCCCGAAATGAATGAAGTTGTCCCAGTAGAACGATGTAAGCAGGAACGTGACGGGAACACCGAGGTCCGTGAAGTAGTGGTTCGACGCACCCTTGGCATCGAAGTGTGGCACCTTGTAGCTCTCCATCAGCGTCGGCATCGAGTCGTCGTCGAGCGGTACCCAATTCCGGGTGTCCTCGAGGGTCGACCAGACAACGTGCTGGAGCCCTGCGTGCTTGGCGGCCTCGGCCATGGCTCGGACGTGGGCCATCTCCTTCTCCGGCGAGAAGTGCTCCCAGAAGAAGGTTACGAAGTAGGCACCATAGGCGCCTTCCAAGGCCTTTTCGAGACTCTGCGGGTCGTCGATGTCGGCGGCGACGACCTCGGCGCCCAGCGTGGCGAGCTCTTGCGCCTTCTCCGATTCGACATTTCTGGTGATGGCGCGCGCTGTGAAGGGTCCACCCTCGTCATCGAGGATGGCGCGAACCAAGCCACCACCCTGCGCACCAGTCGCTCCGACGACAACAATGATTTTCGTGTCACTCATTGAGTTCTCCTTGTTTGTCTATCGCGACAGACCAACGAGAGAGCCTGTCGTCCTGGGCCCCGCGATACGAGGCTCTTGGTTTTGGGTACGGCTAAAGCTGACGGGAAGTATATATGCCGCAGGGAGGCTATCTCTCGACGCCGGTCAACAGCACGCCGAGAGTCTCGCCGGGCTGGATCGTACCGCGGCGGTGTAACTCCAAGAGCCCTGCCAGACCCGAAGTGCCGGTAGGGTCGGCCGCCACCGAGGTGTATTCGCGAGACAGTCCGTGGGCCCGAGTCAGGGTCTTCTCATCGACGACCAAAGGGACACCCCCCGTCAGCAGCATGCCTTCGACCACGGACAGCCAGTCGTAGGTCTCGTCGTCCAGGATGCCGGTGGCGATGCTGGTGGGCTCTTCTTCCCAGGGCCACATGAACTCGGAACGGTGGGTGGCGGCATAGTGCAGCTCGTCCTGGATGAGGGCAGGAGAGACCCGGTCGCGCACGAATTCGGCCCGCTCCACGTCATCGCCGAGGTGGGGGGGCATTTCACGTGTCTCGCGCTGGTGGCGAACGAGAGTCCTCTCCATCAAGGCCTCCCAGGCCCGGTGCAGAGGGCTTGCGCCCGACGACTGCACTGTGTGGATGGCGGGGAGCCGCTCGAGAACGCCGACGCTTCGCGCTTCGAACAGTCCCTGGATACAGGCGCTGGCCAGGGCTCCACCGCCGACCTGGATGCACAGGTGGTCGAGCTCGCGCTCCTCGACCATGAGAGAGGAAACCATCTCCCAGACCAGGGTCTTGCCTCCCTCGATGACCAAACCGTTCTCTGTCCCCTGGCAGGTGAAGGGCAGGGCCCCCTGACCGACAGCTTCCCGGAAGCGGTGATAGCAGGGGTCGCCGGTGATCGAACCTTCCCTTGGGCAGGCAACGAGGGTTGCACCCAGCCCGGCGAGGCGCTCTGTGACCGCCGTATCCGCCCAGGTCGGCACATACACGTCGAGCGGATAGTTCATCGCACGGGCAACGACCGCGGCGCCGAGGGCGGCATTGCCGCAACTGGCGATCGCCAGCCGGGGGGCGGTCTCCACCTTCTCTGGCCAGAGCTGCCGGCTCATCTCCAGCCAGAGCATGAGTCCCATCAGGTGTCGAGCCTTGTGGGAGCCGGAGACATTGCCTGTCTCGTCCTTGATCCAAAGGCCACCGGGCTCGAGGTCGAGCGCCTGCGCCAGCTTGTCAGCCGGAGCGAAGGGCGTGACTCGAAACCCGTGGCCGTCGGTCTGAGCCACCGCGGCGTCCAGTCGTGTCACCAGTTTGGCGAAGCTCGTATCGTCGAGGCCCATGTGGCGGGCCGTCTGATAGCTGTGAAGTAGCCGCCCATATCGCAAGAAAGGGCTGCGGAGATCGCTGGAGAAAGGCCGACTCAGCTCGGCGGGCGAGTCCAGGGCGGAGGTGTCCAGAATCCGCCGGAGAACGTGATCGATGTCGTCGTCGAGATCGGCCTGAGGACAGCGGAACGGATAGGGCTCATCGGGAGGCACGGAATGGCCGCAGCCCTGACAGACGAGAGTCGACGCGAGGTTCATGATGCGATTCCGGGACGAGGCTCGAGCCTACCTCACTCCAGGCCTACGTGACTGTTGAACTCGTCGATCATTGCGTCCCAGGCGGGGATCAGATCGAGGAGTCGGTGCCAGAAAATCGGCTCGCGACGGGCAACGAAGTCTTCGATGGAAATGCCCTGCTGCTCCACCCAGGTGAAGTAGCCAAGATTGAAGATGCGGGTTCGGTCGATGTGCGACAGTTCCAGGAAGTGGTCGGTAGCGACGCCCGCCAGGTGCTGCCCAAAGGTCTCTCCAGCCGAGATCGAATCGAACCGGTCACCAAATCGCTGGGCGAGGATCTTCTCGTGCTCGCTGCGGTAGAGCTCTTCACCATCGGTGGCCACCGTTACGACGACATCGTCCGATCCGAGATCGAGGTACTTGGCCGTCTTGATACCGGCCAGGATGTTGCAAATGGAGGAGAACCCGAATCGGTGCAGGGCTTCGAGAGTATCGTCGGGTACTCCTTGTCGCTCGGCCAGATAGCGCTTGCCTTCATCGGAGTTGAAGAGCACCAGCAGCTCGTCGGTGCTGGCGTCCGAGATCGCCACGGCAGCGTCGGTGTTCATGACGTTGTGAATCAACGGAATGTGCTTGTCTCCGATGCCCTGGATGTTGTGCTCTCCGAAGCCGTTGTAGAGCAACGTCGGGCACTCCAGGGCCTCCACTGCGACGATCCAGGCGCCATGACGCTCCTTGAGGTAGTCGCCGGCCGCCAGAGTGCCGCCGGATCCGGTGGCCGAGATGTAGGCCCGCAGTTGCAGCTCTTGATGGTCGGCCTTCAGATGTGTCAGGACCCGGTCGATCGCCGAGCCGGTGCATAAGTAGTGAGCCAGGTAGTTTCCGAACTCACTGAACTGGTTGAAGATGATGTTGTCCGCATCTTGGTCGAGCTCGGCGCATTTGTCATAGATCTCTTTGACGTTGCTCTCGGTGCCGTGGGTCCTGATGATGTCTTCGGGGTTCGATACCCACGCCTCGAGCCAATCGAAGCGCTCTCGACTCATGCCCTCCGGCAGCACCGCGACCCCTCGACAGTCCATGATCCTCGAGACCGCGATGCCTCCACGGCAGTAGTTGCCGGTGGAGGGCCAGATGGCTCGATGATGGGTGGGATCGAACTGCCCTGTAATGACCCGAGGAGCCAGACAACCATAGGTTGCCAGCACCTTGTGAGCGTGAATCATTGGGAAGTGATCCGCCGGAAGAACGACGATCTTCGCTTCGACGCCCGTCAGCTCCGATGGCAAGACAATGTGCTCGGGGACGGCCCGAAACGCGCCTCCACCCGACGCATTGTGCCAGTGCACTCGGAACAGGTTCAGGGGGTGCCCAGCATCGGTGTCGATCTCGTCCAGGCCCTGGCGAATGGTCTCCGGAATGCGTTTGGGATCGGCCAGCTCGCCAAAGGTCGGCAGGCGGATCCCGGCTGCGCGGAAATGGCTGACCGTGTTGTCGAAGACTTCTTTGTCGATGATTTTCGTTTCCAGCCCGAGTGTCGGCATGACACGTTACCTCCCGCTACACAGAGCCCAGTCGGTTCCACAGACGCCTGGCCTGCTCCACCGCATGAGCATGGATTTCTTCCAGGTCGGCAGTCGTCAAGCTGCCGTCACGAACCACAACTCGACCGGCTACTCCAACATGGCGGACCCGGTCGTTGTCGCGCACAATGAAATCAGCGGCACCACCTGGTGTCAAAGGTGCCAGCTGGAGGCCAATGCGTTCGGCTCCGAGCTGGTAGGCGCCGGCGACGCGAGCAGTGATGACAGTCTCGGCTTCGCCGTGTTCGGCAGCCTCGGCTCTCAGGACGAGCACCTCGTCCTCCATGCGGGCCGGATAGCCGTCGGTTCCGACCGCCACCTGGTTACTCTCGCTGAGGGCCGCGGGGTAGCCCACACCGTTGCCAAGATTCGAGCGCGGGTTCTGGACGATCCACAGGTCTCGGGCGGCAATGGTGCGAACTTGCGCCGCCTGGCAGTGAACACAGTGAGCCAGAATCGAACCCGGCGGCAGGGCACCGAAGTGCAGCAAGCGCTCCAGCGGTCCGTCGTAGCCCCGTTCAAGGGCATCCTCGACATCGGCCAGGTCCTCGGCCACATGGACGTGTAGGACTGTGTCGAGCTCGCGGCTCAGGTTGGCAGCCTCCTCGATGGTCTCATCGGAGACCGTGAAGGAGGCATGGAGCCCTACGAGTCCTCGAACCAACGATCGACTGTTGTCCTGATGGAACCGGCGGCACTCCTCGAGTCCTCGGTGAGCCTCCTCGCGGCCGCCGTTGCGCTCGGTGGCGCCATAGCACAGCAGCGCCCGCATCCCGAGCTCCTGACAGGTATCGGCCAGGATGTCCAGCGAGCCGTCGATGAAAGTTGGCGATTCGTGATGATCGACCAGGGTTGTGGTACCAGCGAGAAGGGCTTGGGCCACGTAGAAGCGGGCCGAAGCCCGCAGGGACTCCTCGTCGAGAGCCCGATCCAGCCGCCACCAGACGCGCTCGAGAATCTGCAGAAAGTTCTCGGGCGCCACTGCCGGGGGGGGCATCTCGAACGGTGCCAGCCCGCTGTAGATGTGGGTGTGAGCGTTGACCCTGCCGGGCTCGATGCGAGCTTGCTCGCAGCTCAGGTTCGACGCCGGGGCTGTCCCAGGCGTGGCCTCGTCGTCGAACCGGACCACACGGCCGGCCGCCGTGACGAGAATCCTGCCGTCCCGGTCAGGGCCCAACGAAAGAGATGGTTCTGTGGTCACGTTTGGGACCCACGAATCCTGCCGACCGACAGGGCCTGGGCGGCGGGTGAGTCCTTCATGGGCAGGGTATAGCGGCGAATGCCATCGAAGGCTGCGAGCGCTCCTGCTACCGCGCCGGCTGTTGGCACCAGGCCGATCTCACCGACCCCCTTGGCACCGAAGGGCCCCTCGGGTTCGTGCTCCTCGACCAGGTGGACTTCGATCTCGGGCATGTCCAGGGCGCGCAGGACACCGAGCTCGCGGAGCTTGAAAGTGGCAGGCATGCCGTTCGGGCAGGGTAGTTCCTCAGTCAGCGCGTAGCCCAGACCCATGTGCACCGAACCTTCGACCTGACCCTCGCACAGGGCGGGATTGATCGCCTTGCCGACGTCGTGGGCGGCGACGACTCGGTCGACCCGACCCTCGGCGTCAAGGATGCAGACTTGAGCTGCGAATCCGTAGGCTGTGTGCGTCTTGATCCGATCAGAGTCGGCGCCGGGAGCGGTCGTGTCGTCAATCAGGACTTCGCCCACGTAGACCCTGCCGACGAGCTCTTCGAGGCTCCTGCCCCTAGCCAGGTCCCCTTGCAGTTGTCGGGCTGCCTTCTCGACGGCGAGACCGCCGAAGAGCGTCGCTCGGGAGCCGGTCGTCTGTCCACAGTCCAGCTCGAAGGTCGAATCGACCTTGGGGTTGAAAACCGCCGGAGGAAGGCCGGTGATCTCGGTGGCGATCTGCACCAGGACTGTAAGAAGCCCCTGGCCCATCTCGGTATAGCCGTTGTAGAGCGAGACGCTGCCGCCCTCTTCGACCACGAGGCGGGCGCGACCCCATTCCTCGGCACCGTTGCCGATGCCGCTATTCTTGATCCCACAGCCGATACCTACGGCACGGCCGGAGGCCAGGGCCTCGAAGTAGGGCTCCTTGACCACCGACAGGCACTGCTTGAGACCGACCGACTTCTCCAGAATCTGGCCCGTCGTGGTGGCATCGCCCACCTCCAGCGCGTTGCGCCAGCGCATCTCCCAGCCGTCGAGGCCCACCTTGGCCGCCAGTTGGTCGAGGGCCCCTTCGATGGCGAAATGGGCCTGGTTGGCGCCGAACCCCCGCATGGCGCCGCAGGGTGGGTTGTTGGTCATCACGGCGCGGGCCACGATGGAGACATTGGGAACCCGGTAGGGACCGCAAGCGTGGCCAGCGGCACGCTCGAGGACCTTGGAGCCGACCGAGGCATAGGCGCCGGTATCGCCGATCATGTCCGCCTGAACGGCCGTCAACCGGCCTTGCGTATCGCACCCCACTCGGTAGCGCATGGTGATGGGGTGACGCTTGGGGTGGAGACGAATCGACTCCTCGCGGTTGAGCGCGATCTTGACGGGGCGCTCGGTCATGCGAGCCAGCAGGGCGGCCTGAGCCTGAATGGACATGTCCTCTTTGCCCCCGAACGCCCCACCGTTGGGAACGAGCTCGACCTCCAGCTCCTGTTGGTCGATACTCAGGACCGAGGCAACCTGACGCCGATCATCGAAGATCCCCTGTCCTTGGGAGTAGAGCTTCAGGCGACCGTCGGCAAGGGGCTCGACGAGGGCGCTTTCGGGCTCGAGATAGAGGTGCTCGATCCGCTGGGTCCTCCAGGTGCCACTCACCGTATGGGCGCTGGAAGCGAGGGCGTCTTCCGCGTCTCCTCGTTGCACCCTGGTTTCAGACAGGAGATTCTCGTGCTCTGGATTGACTCTCGGGGTACCTTCTTCGAGAGCTCCAACCGGGTCCAGGATCGGCGCCAGGACTTCGTACTCCACCTTCACCAACTGGGCCGCCTGTCTCGCGGTGGCCTCGTCCTCGGCGGCTACGGCGGCCAGAACGTCGCCGACACAGCGCACTTCCTCTCCCTCAGCGACGAAGACAGGCCAATCGCGGTAGAGAAGACCAACCCAGCGATCCCCGGGAACATCCTCGGCGCTGGCTACGGCCACGACTCCTGGAAGGAACCGTGCGGCAGAAGTGTCGATCCGCAATACCCGGGCCCGGGCATGTGGTGAGAGGACCACGGCACCATGCAACATCCCGGCCCTCTCCAAGTCGTCGACGAAGGGCCGCTCGCCGAGCGTCATCGCCTCGCCACCGTATCGGGCCAGAGAGCACCCGACCCCGCCGGTCCGGTCGACGTCAGGCTCCCCCTCACCCCGTCGTGCCGCCGCCAGCAACTCGACGGCATCGATGATCTTGACGTACCCGGTGCAACGGCAGAGGTGACCGTTGATGGCGCGCGCGATCTCAGTGCGACTGGGAGACGGATTGTGATCCAGGAGGTGCTTGGCCTGAAGAGCGAATCCAGGGATGCAGTAACCGCACTGCAGCCCCGCCGCCGCCACGAAACAGCGCCCGATCAGACGGCGCTCCTCCTCTGGCAGACCCTCCAGGGTGAGGATCTCTTTGTCCTGGACGCGTCTTGTCGACACGGCACAGGAGACCTTCGGCAGGCCATCGATCAGTGCCAGGCAACAGCCACATTGACCCTGTGGCTGACAACCATCTTTGGTGGAGAGGATTCTGCACTGATTGCGCAGGGTCTCCAGGAGGCTCTCATCGGAGCGAATGGCCAGCGATTGCCAGCGACCATTGAGCGAGAACTCGACCAGCTGCCTTGATGCCATACAGCGTGACAGGATACTTGATTCGGGAGTCGAAACGCAGGTCCGAAGGTCCTTCTCACCCACTCTGAGAGGCAGAATCCGCTATGCAAGGCGCGAATTCGCGTTACTCTCAGGAGAACATGCGCCTCTTCAAAGGTTGATCGTGGGCATTCTCATCCGCAACGGCGACATCGTGACGGGCCAGCAGCGCTGGCGCGGTGATATTCGATGTCGTGACGGCCGGATCGTGGAATTGGCCGAAGCTCTCGCGCCGGGCTCCGAAGACGAAGTCTTGGATGCCGCAGGCCAACTGGTCTTTCCCGGCGGCGTCGATCCCCACGTTCACATGCAGCTACCAGTGGCAGGCACCGTCTCTTCGGACGATTTCGAGAGTGGTACTGCGGCGGCGCTGGCAGGCGGCACTACGACGATCGTGGATTTCGTTCACCCAGAGCGTGGAGAGAGCTTCTTGGAGGCGCTCGCGGCCCGCAAGGAGGAGGCTGGTAAGGCGGTGGCCGACTATGGGCTCCACATGGCCGTCACCTGGTGGGGGGAGGAGACCACGCGGTGGATGGCCGACTGCGTCCACAACCAGGGAATTCCCTCCTTCAAGCTCTACATGGCCTACAAGGAGACGGTGGGCCTGGAAGACGCGGCGCTGATTCGCGCCCTCGAGGCGGCGCACAACCTGCAAGCCCGTGTGTTGGTGCACGCCGAGCACGGGGACATGGTGGAGCACCTGCGCAGCCGCCTGGCGGCTGCCGGTAGTCTGGGCCCGGAGGCCCATCCTCGCTCGCGGCCGCCCGAATTGGAGGGCGAGGCTACCGAGCGGATGATGGTCCTGGCAGGGCTGACCGGAGCTTCCGCCTACATCGTCCACGTCACCTGCCAGCAGGCCGTTGACGCCCTGACAAAGGCTCGGGACTCGGGGCTGGAGGTCTATGGCGAGACGTGTCCCCAGTACCTGCTCCTGGACGAATCGGTGTACGAGAAGCCTGATTTCGAGGCAGCCGCCTACGTCATCGCGCCGCCGATTCGATCGGCTGAGCATCAGCAAGCTCTCTGGGAGGCCTTGCGGACCGGAGCTCTCCAAGTCGTGGGCACCGACCATTGTCCCTTCAATCTGAAGGGGCAGAAGGACCTGGGTCGCAACGACTTTCGACAGATCCCGGGAGGCGCCGCAGGTGTCGAGCACCGCTTGGCATTGCTCTACTCCTATGGTGTGAGGCAAGGACGTATCGGACTGCAGCAGTTCGTGGACCTGGTCTCTACCCGTCCCGCTCAGCTCTTCGGCCTCTATCCGCGCAAGGGCTCGATCTCGGTCGGCGCCGACGCGGACCTGGTTGTATGGGATCCGGAGGCGACCGGCGTTATTTCAGCCGCCACGCACCACCAGCGCTGCGATCGCAGCATCTTCGAAGGCTTTAGCGTCACCGGTCTGCCTTCAGCCGTAATCGCCGCGGGGCGCATCCAATTCCAGGATGGTGACTTGGCGGTAGAGCGTGGCGCCGGGCGGTATCTTGCCAGGAGCCTGGCGGCGTGAGCACTCTCGGTTCGAGCCCACCCCGCCCCGACGGCGCCTCGAAGGTGGGTGGGACCCTGCGCTACGCCAACGATCTGCCCGCAGCGGGCATGTGGCACGGCGCCACACTGCGAAGCCCGCATCCCCATGCGCGTATTCGCCGACTGCGGTGGCACCCCGAGCGAGCCCCGACTGGAGCCGTCTGTGTCACCGCCGGCGATCTGCCTGGACCGAACGGCGTACAGCTCCTCGATGATGAATGGCCCGTGCTGGCGGCGGACCTCGTCCAACACGTAGGAGAGCCTGTAGCGGTCGTGGCAGCACCGACGCGACTGGCCGCCCGCCAGGCACTGGCCGCCATCGAGGTGGACTACGAGCCCATCGAGCCCGTTTTGGATTTCTCGGCCGCGGGCCGACAGGAGCCCCTCTACAGCCTGGAGCTCGAGAGTGGCAATGCCGGGAAGGAGCTTGCAAAGGCACACCTCTTGGTGGAGGGCACCTATCGCACGGGGCACCAGGAGCACATCTATATCGAGTGCCAGGTCATGAGTGCCTGGTGGGAGGCCGATGGAACCCTGATCGCAGAGGGCTCCATGCAGTGCCCCTACTTCGTGCATCGTTCGCTCGTCCACGCCCTGCGGTTGGCAGCCGACAGGGTCGTCGTCAAGGCGACACCGGTTGGCGGCGGCTTCGGAGGCAAGGAGGATTTCCCGAGCGTCATCGCCCTGCACGCGGCGCTCCTCGCGAAGGCATGCGGTAACCCTGTTCGTATCGCCTACGACCGCCATGAAGACATCGTGGGCACGACCAAACGGCACCCTTCGATGGTGACCCATCGAGCCGCGGTCGATTCCGCAGGCCGCCTGCGGGCCATGGAGATCGATGTACTGCTGGATGGAGGGGCCTTCAGAACCCTCTCCCCGGTGGTCCTTTCACGAGCCGTGCTGCACGCCGTCGGCCCCTATCGGTGCCCTAACGTCCACATTCGGGGCAAAGTGCTGCGCACGAACACACCACCCAACGGCGCCTTTCGCGGTTTCGGAGCCCCCCAGGTGCAGTTCGCCGCCGAGCGACAGATGGACCGGATCGGCCGGCGCCTGGGCCTCGACCCACTGGAGATCCGGCTCCGAAACGTGCTGGAGGAAGGCGACAGGCTGCCGACGGGTCAGAGGATGGATGAGAGCTGCTCGGCTCGTCTCTGTCTCGAGAAAGCAGCTCGGGAGACCGATTTCCAGCAGCGTTGGCAGCATCTCGAAGCGCAACGCGCGACCCACCGCGATGGTGAACCGTCGCCGGGTGTGGGCTTGAGCCTCTATTTCCATGGTGCAGGATTTACCGGCAACGGCGAACGGGTTCTGCAGTCGGTCATCGAGGGTGCCCTGCTCGAGGATGGAAGGGTCGAGGTGCGCACGGCAGCGGTGGAGATGGGACAGGGCTGTGACACGGTCTTTCCGATGATGGCAGCCGAGGCCAGCGGTCTGAGCGTGCACGATGTGGTGTTGGCACCTCCGGATACCTCCAGGGTCCCCGATTCCGGTCCCAGCGTCGCGTCGCGCACTTCGATGGTGGTGGGTAGCGAGGTCGCTTTCGTGGTGAGCGAAGTTCGGGATCGCGTTCTGGCCTGGTGGTCCGACCGTCAGAACGAGGGATCGATTCCCGCCGTCGAGGACGGCGTTGTGCATAGCGAGAGCGGCAGGAGCTGGTCGTTCCGAGAAGTCGCAAAGTGCTATGCCGAGGCGATGGAGCCCCTGGTCGTATCGCGCCGCCATGAGCCTCCAGAGTGGCAGGTCTTCGACGAGGAGACCTACCAGGGGGTTGCCTATCCGACTTACGCATTCGGGGCCGACGTGGTGGAAGTCGAGGTGGACCCTGACACCCTCGAGGTGCGCCCAAAGAAGGTCACCGCCGTCTGCGAAGTCGGGCGCGTTCTGCACGAAAAGCTCTGCGTCGGCCAGGTCGAGGGCGGCACCCTGCAGGCCGTGGCGTGGGGGCTGCTGGAGGAGGTCAAGTTGGAGCAGGGGCGCTATCTGAACGACCGGCTCGCCACCTACATCATCCCCACCATCAGGGACAGCCCCGAGATGGAGGTATTTCTGTTGGAGAAGCCCTGGAAAGGTGGTGCTTTCGGGGCCAAAGGCGTGGGTGAATTGCCGATGGACGGTGGTGCTCCAGCGGCCGTTTCGGCGGTCGAGAACGCCACGGGTATCGAGGTCGACGCGATACCGGCCACGCCAGAGCGTCTACTCGCCCTATCGTCGGCCCGGCGGCGGGTGTCCGCTCCTCCCGAGGATCCGGAAAGTGGCAGAGGGCAAGGACGATGAAGACCGAGCTTGTCGTCAATGGTGAGGCGATCGTCGTCGAGGGCCACCCCATGGCACGTCTTTTGGACATCCTACGAGACGAGCTCGATCTGATCGGCACCAAGGAGGGTTGTGGCGAGGGCGAGTGCGGGGCGTGCACGGTGCTGATGAACGGCGAACCGGTGCTCTCCTGCCTCATCCCCCGGATCCAGTGCGCCGAGGCGACGATCGAAACGGTGGAGGGTCTTGCTGCGCCCGAGGCCCAAGCCTTTCTCGAAGGCTTCGTCAGCGACGGTGGTGTGCAGTGTGGTGCTTGCACCCCGGGCATCATTGTCACGGCATGGGCACTGCTACGCGACAATCCTGATCCCAGCCGGCAGGAAGTGCAGGCGGCACTGGCGGGGAATCTCTGTCGGTGCACGGGCTACGAAGGGATCCATCGGGCCTTCGCGCGTGAGACGGAGGACGAAGAGTGAAGGCCTTTGCCCCGAGATCGCTGGACGAGGCTCTGGAACGGCTGGCGGAGCAGCCGAATCTTCGCCCGCTGGCAGGCTGTACGGATCTCATGGTCAGCGAGCCGGAAGAGCGACTCGAATTGCCGGGAGTCGTCGACCTGCAGGGGATCGCGGAGCTGCGCGGTATTCGATGGCGGAACGGGGTGCTGGAGATCGGAGCCGTCACTCCTTTCTCAGAAATCCGTGATTCTCCAGAGGTGCGACAGAGCTTTCCGGCGCTGGCAGAGGCAGCGTCCAGAATCGGCGGTTGGCAGATCCAGAACCGGGCCAGTCTCGGTGGCAACATGGCCAACGCCAGCCCGGCCGGAGACTCACTGCCGGTGCTGTTGGTCCTGGATGCCCAGGTCGTCCTCGTGGGTCCAGAGGGCAGGCGCACCGTGCCCTATCGCAATTTTCATCTCGGGTATCGGCAGACCGCGCTAGCTCCCGGAGAGATCATCGGTTGGGTCGAACTGCCGCAGCCCCCAGCCGGGGCGACACAGTTCTTTCGTAAGGTGGGAACGCGGGAAGCGCAGGCGATCAGCAAAGTCGTGGTGGCCCTGCTGGCCAGCGTCAGCGAAGGCGTGATTGCCGAGTATCGGCTGGCGGCCGGCAGCGTTGCGGAGACTCCCGTTCGGTTGACCGAGGTCGAAGAGGCGATGGTGGGCAGGACCGCGAAGACGGAAGTCGCCGACCTCGCCGGCCATCTGGCAGCGCAAGCTGTCAGGCCCATTGACGACGTGCGGTCAACCGCCGAGTACCGTCGCTTCGCTCTCGCTCAGGTCGTGCGTCGAATGACGCTGCAGCTTGTGGGGCCGTTCTCGCAGTAACCTCCAGCCGTCATTCAGCGATGCCAGCCGGGGCGGCTTCGGGCACCCGATGGTCGATCTCGGCGTCAGGAGAGATCTTCTCTTGGTACCCGAAACAGGAAGAGGAGCTTCGCGCACCAATAGACCACGAAGGCCATGAACAGGACGAAGCTCGGCCAGAAGAACTCGTTGCTTAGCCTGACGGGGTCCGAGAGGTTGGCTTTGAGCGTCAGGATGCCGACGACGAAGAGAAAGAGCATCATGGCGGTGCCGAACTCCAGCATCGTCGATCTGACCACCTCCTGTGCCTTGGGCAGATTCTCTTCCCGCAGCCAGTAGTCCTTGTTGGGCAGGTTCGCCCAGCGCGAGGAAGTCCGAGTTTGAGCTTGGAGCCGAGATAGATCGTCACGAACAGGACGAGTTGCATTCCCAGGAAGATGAGAACGTGAAACCAGACAGGGGACCAACCATCGGGCATGCCATCGTGCCGGAAGTGGATCGCCACGGTGTCGGGCAGGATCACCCACGACACCAGGGTCAACACGATATTGGCTACGAAGGTCACCAGAAAGAATATTCGCATCATGGCTCACTCCTTGTTGGAAACAGGGCTCGAATCGACATCGATGGCTTGGCGCCGCAGGCGCGTCGCCTCCTCGCCGCGGCCGGTCTCCGCCAGGACGTCGGCCAGACTGGACAGGACATAGGAGTTCGGGCCGATGGCCGCTGCTGCCGCGAGCTCTTCCTCGGCCCGGTAAAGCTCCTGGCGGTAGTAGCTGATCAACCCCTCGAGGTAGAGGGCCCTTTGGGACTGAGGCTCGAATGCGAGGACCTGATCCAACTCCCGCCGTGCCGCCGCAGCCGCGGTGGAGTCTCTTGCGATCAGATTGAGTCCCGTCACGCCACCGAAGGGTGGCAGGACCGTCAGCTCGCGACTCTCGAGCAAGGCCTCGAATCGGGGTAGCCGTCGCAGATAGAGGGCTGCGAAGTCGTCCCAGTAGACGAGACCCCAGCGATCCCTGGTCAACTGCACGGCAAGGTCCTTGAATTCGTGCTCGGTGATCAGGAGATGGCTGAGGTTCCATTCTGCGGTGGCCTCCTCCAAAGGAGTGCCGGGGAGTCGACGCATCAGCGGCTCGAACAGAAGGGCCCGCCCATCCCAGAAGATGGGTTTCTGCAGTGTCCAGTGAAGGTATCCACCGTAGTTCTGGTGATTGAAAATCCTCCCACTCACCCCCTCCTCCTGGAGAAAGCGGACGGCACCGCCGGGGAAATGCCTCGAGACCGACGACCCTTCAGGGATGCTTTGCCAACTGGTAACGAGGGCACCTCCTACGAGTACCAGGACCGCTGCGCGCAGGCCGTTGCGAATCAGCCGGTAGTGCTTCGAGTTATCCAGCCATCGCATGGCCGGCTCGAAGAGCATGGCCATCGTGGGCAGGGCCAGCAAGGTGAAGTAGAAGATGAAGCGGTGAGAGCTCAAGGAGAGCAGTAGAAAGACGCCGACCGCGGCGACCTGGGTCAGGGAGACCTTGCGCAGCTGCTCGCGCAGCGGCAGGAGAGCCACCAGAAGCAGGATGAGCAACAGAAAGAAAGCGGGCTGTGATTCGGGGGTCGCGCCGGTGAAATGGCCCATTTCGAGGTCCATTCCGCCCAGGGAGAGAAAGCGCACCACGCGAAAGGGATAGAGCAGAACCTGAACACCATTTGGATTGATCAGGGTGGCAAGGGCCGAGAGTCCGAAAAGCCGTACGTAAGGCCTATCTGGCGAGGCTCGAAGCAAGGACCCCCAGGATGAGCCTGCGAGCACCGGCAGTCTCCCCAGCACGGCTTCCAGCATGATGAGGCCCAGCACGAAGAGACCGAAAAGCACTTCGCTGTGCAGATTTCCCCACAGCAGGAACAGGCCGACGATGCCGCCGAAGACCCACCCGTTGGCGGCCCGATCGAACGTCAGAAGCAGGTGAAGCAACACCAGCAGGAGCAGACAGCTCACGAGCGAGGGGCGCAGCACCAACTGATCCTCGATCGACCACAATCCAAGAGCCAGCAGGGGGACGAGATAGACGGCGAACTTCGAGCGGTCTCGACCAGCCATCCGGAGCATGAGCAGGAACAACAGGACCGCGATAGTCAGGACGAGTAGGCCTTTGAGCACAACCAGCCCCCGGTCCCCGCCCAAGGCATGGGCACCGTAGGCCAATAGGCCGAAGCCCCATTCGTGACTGACCCAGGGCTCACCCGTGCGGGTGAAGGAGAAGGAATCGGTGGTGGGAACGCTGTGGTTCTCGACGACGAAGTCGCCGGTCGACAGATGGAAGAAGAGATCGTCGTGAATCAGCGGTTTCGTGCCCCAGACCGTTGCCAGGGCTAGAGTCAGGCCGAGTCCCAGCAGTGTCGCCAGGCGCAGCGACAAGTGGGTGAGATTGCTGGTGGCTGGAGTCTCGCTGTTCAAGGCGATACGCACGTCGGCTGTGGGATTCGGGGGTGCGACCGAAATCAGAATAGCACGCCCCCCTGGACCTTCTTTGTGGAGTCCTAGAGTCTGTCGGGGCTCTCCGGGCGGGGGTCAGGAGCCGGCAACGATACGCCAGATCTGGGTGACGACGAAGCAGAGCACAAAGCCCATGCCGAGGGGTAGGAGCGCCGAGACCGTGGTCCATTTGGCGCTGCGGGTTTCCCTGTAGATGGTGTAGAGCGTCGTGGAGCAGGGATTATGGACCAGGCTGAAGAGCATCAGGTTGACGGCCATGAGCAGGGTGAATCCCCCGGCCTGGAGCAGTCGGGTCGTAGCCTCCAGGCTGTCGAGCTCGAACATGACCCCGGTGCCGGCTCCGACACCCTCCACGCCGGTCACCAACACGGTGAGCATGAGAATGGTCGGGATGACGATCTCGTTGGCGGGAATCGCGATGATGTAGGCCAGCAGTATGATGCCGCTCAACCCCACGACGAGGCCGAAGGGATCGATGGCTCCGATGATGTGTTGCGCCAGGCTCGTCCCGGAGACCTGGATGTTCGAGAGCAGCCAGATGACGGCTCCGGCCGGTAGGGCGAAGATCACGGCGCGCCAGAGTACGACCAGCGTTCGATCGATCATCGAGGTGTAGATCGTCTGCCAGAAACGGGGGGGGCGGTAGGGAGGAAGCTCCAGATTGAACGTGGAGACCTCGCCGCGCAGAACGGTGCGGGAAAGCAGCCAGGAGGTGGCGAACGTCAGGACCACTCCCAAGACCGCGACGGAGACCACCGCCAGGGCCGAGATGAGGCCGGCGAGATAGGCAGGCGCCAGTCCGCCGATGAAGATCGAGGCAATCAGGATCTGGGTTGGCCAGCGGCCGTTACAAAGCGCGAAATTGTTGGTAATGATCGCGATGAGCCGCTCTCTGGGGCTGTCGATGATGCGGGTCGAGACGATGGCGGCGGCATTGCAGCCCCAGCCCATGGCCATGGTCAGCGCTTGCTTGCCGTGGGCCCCTACCCGGTTGAAGGTCTTGTCTAGATTGAAGGCGACGCGCGGCAGATAGCCGAAATCCTCCAGCAGGGTGAACAGCGGAAAGAAGATCGCCATCGGTGGCAGCATGACGCTGACGACCCAGGCCGTTGCCATGTACATCCCGTCGATCAAGAGACCGTCGAGCCACCAGGGCATTCCGACGGCGGTCGCTGCAGTTTTCAGCATAGGGTGCAGCTTGTCGAGAAACAGGGTTGCCAGCATCTTCGACGGTACGTTGGCACCGGCAATCGTGATCCAGAACACCCCGGTAAGGAGAGCCAGCATCAAGGGAAAGCCCAGAACGCGACTGGTCACCAGGCGGTCGATCGCCCGGTCCAGGTCGAAGCGGGGCTTCTCACCCGTTCGATGAACGGCCCGATCGGCCAAGCCGGCAGCCTCCGTGTAGATGAGCTCCATCAACTCTTGGTGAAAGTCCTTGCCAACCTGCCATCGAAGGCTCGCCGCTAGAGCGAAGATCTCTTCTGTGTCAGGTCGAGCGTTGTCCGGAAAGGAAGCTGGCTGCGGGGCAGCCCCGGTCGCGATTTCCGAGAGTAGATGCGGCTCCTGGAGCTCACCGAGCTCGCCGGTACGGAAGGCCTCGGCAATTCTCGCGTCACCATCCAGCAGGCGCAGTGCCACCCACTGCGCATTCGGCAGGCCGGGGTAGGCCTTTTCGACTTCCCTGGTCAACTGCCCCACCGCCTTCTTGAGGGCGGAAGACTGCCCACCCACCCTGCGGGGCTTGCCTACCAGCTGGCCGCTGGCGATCTCTGCGACGACCCGGTTCAGCTCCTCGAGACCCTCTCCATACCGAGCCGACGTGGGAACGACAGGCACCCCCAGATCGCGCGCCAGTCGGCGGTCGTCGATCTCCAGCCCCTTGCGCCTTGCTTCATCCATCAAATTGAGGCAAACGACTGCACGATCGGTGATCTCCAGAACCTGGAGCACCAGGTTCAGGTTGCGCTCCAATCGGGTCGCATCCACCACGATGACCGTGACGTCGGGCTTACCGAAGAGAATGAAATCGCGGGCGATCTCTTCATCCACGCTGGTGGACAGCAGAGAGTAGGTCCCGGGCAGATCCACGAGCTTGTAGCGCGCTTCCCCGATCGAGAAGCCACCTTCGGCTCGTGCCACCGTCTTGCCGGGCCAGTTGCCGGTGTGCTGTCGTAATCCGGTCAGGGCGTTGAAGACCGTGCTCTTGCCAGTGTTCGGATTGCCGGCCAAGGCCACGACGTAGTCCCAGTTCTCCATGTCCACGCCCAGCTTCACCAAGTTGGGAAGGTTATGGGCCGGGCAGGTGGCGCAGTCGGCAGGAGAGTGGCTCATGAGGTGGCGCCCGCCTCGAGCCGCTCGATCTGGATCTGGTCGGCCTGGTCTCGTCGCAAGGCGATGACGGCGCCACGAATGCGGTATCCGGTGGGATCACCACTGGGACTGCGCAGCTCGGCTCCGACGACCGTGCCCGGTATCAGGCCGAGGTCCAGCATCCGTCGTCTCTCGGGGGCACGCAGTGTTGGCGCGATGGCGACGACCCGAGCCTGCTCGCCCAACGGCAGCCCCGAGAGTCGCTCGAAGGGTCCTGGCATCTCGACTTCTTCTGGCAACGGAGCCACCGAGAGATTTGCTGCCAGGACCGGTGCCAGGACGATCTCTTCGGCGTTGGCTTCGAACCGTATGCGCCGCGGCGTCGATTCGTTAACTCGGACCCTCATTCCAGGGTGGAGGCCCTCGGCCAACAGCTGAGCGTAGACCGCCTCGGGCTCATCCTCGATATGGATGATCTCGGCCAGCTCCCCAACCGGCAGCTCGGTCAGCGCCCTGCCCTGCTGGGGCGGCATTTCGCCGGTGGCCGTGGGAATGGGGTCGCCGTGCGGATCGAAGGGGGGATCACCCATTTTGGCGGCCAGGGCCTCCGCTTCGGCCGGAGTCGTGGTGTGCTCTCGAAACTCGGCTTCCTGGTGCCAGGCGCGGGGCTCCAAGCCGGTCTCGTCCGAGAAGTACCGCTCCCAGAGGCGGTGGATGCGGATGACCTGCAGAGCGTGTCGCCGGCCTTTGGTGGTCAGCAGGTAGCCTCCTTCGCCGGAGGAGACGAGCCCCTGCTCTTCGAGGCTCGCTAGGAGCTCGGCAGCGCGGTTGCCCGAGATGGCCAAGACGCCGGCCAGGCTTTGCAGTGTGCCCACTTGTTGTCGGTACTCGCAGTCGAACAGGTGTTTGAGCGCATCTTCGATGAGCACCCGCTCGGTCGCCTTCGAGGCTCGAAGGAGCTTCCAGAGCAGGCCGCGATCGGGCCGCAGGAGGTAGACAGCCAGCAAGGTCAGGCCGATCACCCACAGAAGTGCGAGGTACGGATTGATCATGATCGTTTCGATGACGTTGAATGAATCGGTGTCGAAGCGCCGAGTTTTAGAGTACTCAAAAACTAGCGATCTGTCAATTGGCTGAGCTGCCTAGGGGCGATTGCACGGCCGCGGTTGGTTAGTTACCTAGTATCCTTCGTCCATGGCACGGATAGGGGAGCCAAACCCCCTCGGCAAGTCGGTCGGGCTCCTGGTTGGGCTCTGCGGGTTTGCGGGCGTCCTGTTGGCGCCGTGGCTCGCCGCTGCCTGGGCCCGCCCTCTCGTGTGGACCGTTCCCGCGATGGTGCTGGTTGCATTGGCGCTGCTGATCTATCGGCGCCAGCATCGGAAGTCGGTCCTCGTTGCGGCCGTGCTTCTCTGCGTTGCCGCTGCGGTGGTCTTGGCGCCAGCCTTGAGCGAGATGCCACGTGTGGCCCGGGCCACTCTGGCAACCGCGGTCCTGATGGCCTCGTGGTGGATCACGGTAGCGATACCCATCCCCGCCACCTCTCTGTTGCCGCTCGTCCTGTTCCCGGTTTTTGGGGTGCTGACGAGCAAGCAAACGGCCGTCAACTATGCCAGCGAGATCATCTTCTTGTTTATGGGTGGCTTCATCCTGGCTCTGGGAATCCAGCGCTGGGGCCTGCACCGACGCATTGCGTTGCACATCGTTCAGATCTTCGGTACCAATCCGTCCCGAATGGTCCTTGGATTCATGGTGGCGACAGCCTTTCTGTCGATGTGGATCTCGAACACGGCGACTAGCCTCATGATGCTGCCCATCGCCCTGGCTGTGGTCGCATCGCTGCGCGAGGTCGATGGGGACCGCGGCAAGGGCTTTGCACCAGCCCTGCTACTCGGCATTGCCTACTCCGCCTCGATCGGTGGCCTGGCCACTCCCATCGGAACACCGCCGAACATCTCGTTTCTGAGAATCTCGGAGATTCTCTTCCCTGAGGCGCCAACCATCTCATTTGGTAGCTGGTTTTTCGCCATTCTACCCGTCGTGATCGTCCTTCTTCCCATCGCTTGGATTCTTCTTGTCCGCCTCTTCGGGTGTCGAGCTCCGAGAGGCTCGAGCTCCTCGGGTCCGGGAGTGATCGCTGAGGAGATCAGGGCGTTGGGAACCATGAGCGGCGCCGAGCGCCGCATGCTGTGGATCTTCGTCATCACCGCTTTGCTGTGGATCACCCGCGGGGATCTCGATCTAGGGACCTTCCGAATTCCGGGTTGGGCCTGCCTTGTCGAGGCCTGGCTGCCAGGCAGGTTTGCAGCCGGTCATCTTCACGACGCGACCGTCGCCATGGGCATGGCGCTGCTCACCTTCCTGATACCGGGAGAGCGGCAGCCGGATGGTCGGCGCCCGGCCCTGATGGACTGGGACACGGCCGTTCAGTTGCCGTGGGGGATTCTCCTGCTCTTCGGCGGCGGTTTCGCGCTGGCGCTGGCATTCAAGGAGTCGGGGCTGGCGGAGTACTTCGCGGCCTCGTTTGCCAGGCAGGTCGGTGGCCTGCCGCCATTCTTCTTGGTGATTGCAACCTGTCTGCTACTGACCTTTCTGACCGAGGTCACCTCCAATACCGCGACCACCGAGGTCTTGCTGCCGATTCTCGCCGGCACCGCTACCGCCATGGGAGTTCATCCGCTATTGCTCATGCTGCCGGCGACCTTGTCGGCGAGCTGTGCGTTCATGCTGCCGATCGCTACGCCGCCGAACGCCATCGTGTTCGCGTCGGGGGAGGTGGAGATTCGTGACATGGTTCGGGCAGGATTGCTCCTCAACTTGATTGGCGTGGTCGTCATCGCGACGCTCTTCTTTCTCGTTTCCTCCCGCCTGCTGGGCCTCGACCTGTCCACCATCCCCCTCTGGGCCACCCAATAGACAGCCCTCGGCCTCATGGCCCGGATCCTGGTCGAGGCAACGCGCTATCAAGATCTCGATCTCGGCCCATCCGGTGCTGGAGCTTCCCTGCAGCCGCTCTCCGTCTTGAGGGACGGTAGCGCACTCGCCTCGGCCAATGACGTGCCTGTCACCGATTTGGGCCAGAGGCGGGCCGACAGCCGTTGTGAGGTGATGATGTAATAGTACCTTCTGCACTGAGAGGAGGACGAAAGAATGGGGATTTTTCAGCTCACTCTGATTGTGGCGACCCTCCTATGTTCCCTGGTGGCAGGGTTCGTATTCGCGTTCGCTGTGGTAGTGATGCCTGGCATCGGGCACCTGGGAGACGGGGAGTTTCTCCGAGCCTTCCAGGTGATGGATCGGGTCATCCAGAACAACCAGCCGCTATTTCTCTTGGTCTGGATGGGTTCGGTGATCGCCTTGCTGGCTGCGGCCGCGCTTGGCTTCGGACAACTGGATGCAACAGGGCGTCTGCTCATCATCGTGGCGGCTCTCGTGTACCTTTTTGGCGTTCAGGTGCCGACTGTCACCATCAACGTTCCGTTGAACAACTCAGTGCAAGCTCTCGAGATCGACGCCATGGACGAGACGGCGCAGGCGGCGGCCCGCCAAGACTTCGAAGTGCGATGGAACACCTGGAACTCGATAAGGACGGGCTTGGCGAGCCTGGTATCTGTCCTGCTCCTCATCCTGCTGCTTAGGCTCTGAACAACCGCCTGGCGATTGGGTGCCGCCGGCCACTCAACCAACGAAGCAGGAGGGTGGGATGGGGCTGGTAGCCACTCTACAGCCCGACACCCCGCGGTGCTGCAACCCGACTTCCTATTCTGCTGAGGCATCATGTCGTCCGTCATAGCCGAGTCCGCGATTCTCGACAGTGACTGAGCGCGAGCCGTCGGATTGTGTATGATCACGCCACCACAATCTCGGGAGGTGCTCATGAAGGCGTCACTACGGTGGGTCGCGACGCTCGTCCTCTACTCGCTCCTGCAGGGCCAGCAGGTCATGGGTCAGGGCGCGCAAGACATCCTCGACCAGATCCCGGTGCGGGTGAAGGCCGCGAATCCTGTCACCAACGGTTCGCAAATTGACTTTGGCGCCGCGGTCGCGCTCGATGGCGAGGTATTGGTCATCGGCGCACCTGGTGAAGACTCAGCGACGGATCCCATGGTTTTCGACACCGGTGCCGTGTATGTATTCCAGCGTGAGGGAGGTGGCTGGGTCGAGAAGCAGCAGCTGACGTCGCCCAGCGAGGCCGCCTTCGAGGAGTTCGGGTCCTCGGTCGGAGTGGCTCTCGGTGACGTCGACGTCGACTATCTGATCGTCGGTGCTCCGGGAGCTGGTGGCTCCGCCTACATCTTCAAGCGCATGGGCGGCGGTTCTTGGGAGTTCGACGCGACGCTGGTCCAGGACGAGCCCCAGGCAGGCGACCTGTTCGGGACCTCCGTCGCGATCGACTATTTCGAGCCGGCCAATTCCCCGAAGGATGACAAGGTCTTCGTGGCTGCCGTGGGCGCACCGCAGAACCGGGATCCGGCAGGGAGTGGGTCACAACAGGGTTCGGTCTCGATCTTTCAGCCCACCGGTGACCCATCGACATGGGGCCGCACCGAGGAGTTCTTTGGACTGGTGAACGGTGATCGGATGGGCGTCTCTCTGGCGATGGCCTCGGACTATGTCGTTGTTGGAACCGAGGGTCTGGACGGGACGGGATTCAATGGCGGCGGCGCGTATGTGATCGTGGCGGCCAACCAACAGCCGGCTGGCTGGTACAAGTACAACCTGGCCATGACCATGCAGCCGTCGGCTCCTGAAGTTGGTGTAGGGCAAGGTGTGTCGGTGGCGGCGGAATACAATCCGAGCGTCATCGTTGCTGCTGCAGCGATCGGTTTTCCGCTTTCCGACCAGGTCGCGTTCAACGCGGGTCTTGTCCTGGTCTTCGACTTCGGTGTGGCCTCCCCGATCACCGAGTCTGCAGTCATCGAGCCCACGGGCCTCGGACAGGGTGCCTGTTTCGGCACTTCGGTGGCTCTGTCGAACCAAATCCTGGCCGTCGGAGCACCGGGTGTCGGAACCGATGGCGCCGTCTTCCTGTACGACATGGGAGCGACGATCGAAACCTGGATTCTCGCGGGGTCCCTGACGATCCCGGACCTGCCACCGGTGGGTGCATGCTCGGGTGGCAACGCAATAGCTTTGGATGGGGTGACGGCGGCTGTGGGCTGCCCATCGTTCAACGGCTACGATAACGAAGGAACCTTCGTGTATTTGGGGCCGCTTTTCGCCGATGACTTCGAGAGTGGCGATACGAGCGCCTGGTCCGCCACGGCCGCCCCGTAGCTGATCGAGTTGCTGTAGCCAGGTGGAGATCTGGTTCCAACTCGGAGCGGTACGCGTTTCCCTGCATCTCCCTGAGCCGTTTGTCCTATGCAACCCTATCCGGCTCGGGCCCGTACTATCATTGGTACGACATGGTTTACGTGTACCGATACGTCGGTGGTCTCGCTCTCGCTTTGCTCTTGATTTCGGGGGCGGGCTGCGCGGGTGAGGAGACCGGCATCCCGGCCTCGGTGCTCGATAGTCAGGTTTCTACGCCGGTGGTGGAACAACAGGCGAATGCACCGGCGCAACCTCAGGGTGGCGGTGGAAACGCCCTCGACGACATATCCGTCTTTCCCAGCTTCATGCCGGCGTTGGGCTTCACCACGGATACGTCGGATTGCCAGCTCACGGACGATCCTTACAGTACTTGCATCTGATCTGCGAGCGGTGAGGATCTGGAGGTAGCACTCGATGAGAAAGACATGGCTTCCCCTAATGGCAGTGACAGCGATTCTGGTGGCCCCAGCGGTCTTCGCAGGGGATGAGAGCAAGAAAGGGCAGCAGTGCCCGAATGAAGTCGAGGAGTGTGTGCGAGCGATGAAGGAGCAGTTCTCTGAGCGGGGCTGGGTCGGTATCAACATGGAGGCGAGCGAGGAGGCCGGAGGCGTCGTACTGACGTGGGTTTCTCCCAATAGTCCAGCGGAAGAGGCGGGCTTGAAGAAGGGTGACCTTCTGACCTCGCTCAATGGCGTGCCCTATGACGAGGCCAACGAAGAGAAGCTCAAGCAGGAGTACAAGGCGTTTCGTCCCGGTCGCATGGCGACCTTCGGCATCGAGCGTGACGGAAAGGGTCAGGACATCACTGTAACTCTGGAGCCAATGCCCGAGGAGATCCTGGCGAAGTGGATCGGCGAGCACGTCCTTCACTACCACGGAGAGGAGTACTCGGAGCACGTGGATTGAGGCAATGGGGCATTGAGGCACTGAGGCACTGAGGCTACAAACAATGTAGGGGCGGGGCTTGCCCCCGCCCGTGGGAGGGCGCAAGGCTCTCCCCTACATGCAGAGAGGGACGGCCGGCTAGAAAGCCGGCCTTTGTCATTTTGGCCGTCGAGATGTTGATTTTGGCTGTCTAGTGGAGCTTTTTGGCCACTGACAGGGCACCCCTCCCGGAGTAGGATTGGCCACCTTTGAGATCTGCTCAGGCACTGCAGCCGTAGACTGCAGTGTGGGCGAACGGAGGGGATTGCAATTGGAGAGAGCGATGCGCAAACGAACGATGCTTGCCCTGCTTGGCCTGGGCGCCGGTCTGGGGAGTGCGATGCCTGGCTGACGAGCTGCCGGAGGGAGTGGAGCAAATCCTCGAGCGGGGCAAGATCGCCGCGATCTTCAATCCAGAGTTCGTCAGCGCCGGGGAAGCGGAGATCGCGGACGACGCCTGGATCCTGGGAGTGGAGATCGATGGGCAGGCTCGCGCCTACAGCCTGAACCTGCTCAACCGGCACGAAGTGGTGAACGACAGGATCGGCGAAAACTCGTTCGCTGCCGTGTGGTGACCGCTCGCCAACACGGCCGTAGTCTACGACCGCAAAGTAGGAGAGAAGGAACTGAACTTCGAGGCCTCGGGGGCGCTGATGGATGCCTCCCTGGTGATGCGGGATCGCGAGACGGACAGCTGGTGGTCGATCATGACCTCCGACGCCATCGGCGGAGAGCTGGACGGCGTCGAGCTGGTGGAGTTTCCCCGGGGCGAGAAGGTCACCTGGAAGGACTGGCGCCGGCGCCATCCAGACACCCTGGTGCTTTCCGTCGACGGTGAGGAGCACATCGAGAACAACCCCTATGACAACTATTTCGACTCCGAAGGCACCTTCCGCGATCTCGAGATCGACGACCATCGGCTGGCGCCGAAAGATTCCATCTACTCCTTCTGGAGGGACGACGAGCCCTATGCCGTGCCTCATACCGCCTTTGCGGGAGGCAAGGTCCTCGAAGTCGAGGGCTGGGGCGACCAGCGACTCTTCCTCTATCGGGGCAAAAAGGCCGCCATCTTCGAGTCTTCCCGAGGCCTGGATCGTTCCGGGATCCCTGGTCGTACCAGGCCAAGTAAGCGAGGGATCTCCTGGCGCTGGCGACGAGCGGGCGAGGCAGTGGAGCCGAAAGCTCACCGGATTCGACACCTTCTGGTACAACTGGGTCTCGGTCAACGAGACACGCACCTGATCCGATAGAAATTGATGGTCGGAGCGAGATTCCTGCTCTCAGAACGCGGCCGGAGCGACCGGAGGCAGTGTGCGTCCCCGTTCCGATGGCGCACGAAAGGGCAACCGGGTCAGAATCCGGTATCCTTCCCGCCAGCGAGACGGTGGAGACCGCAGCATGAACAGGATACTGGTCCTTTTTGCGCATCCGGCGCTGGAGAAGTCCCGTGTCAATCGCAAACTGATGGCGGCGGTGCGGGACCTGCCAGGCGTGACTTTCCACGATCTCTATGAGACTTATCCGGAATTCGATATCGACGTGCGAAGAGAGCAGGCGCTCCTGGTCGAGCACGATCTGATTGTCTTGCAGCACCCCTTCTTCTGGTACAGCACTCCGGCATTGCTCAAGGAGTGGCAGGATCTCGTGCTGGAGCATGGCTGGGCCTACGGCTCCGAGGGCAGAATGTTGGAAGGCAAACGGGCCTTGAGCGTCGTCACCACCGGAGGCGGTGAGCCAGCGTACGAACCCGCCGGGCACAATCGATTCACCATGCGCCAGTTCCTGACACCGATCGCGCAGACCTTCCGACTGTGCGGCGTGGAGTACCTGCCTCCTTTCGTCGTGCACGGAACGCACGGAATGACCGCCGAGGAGGTCCGATCCCATGCAGACGACTATCGGCGACTTGTCGAGGCGCTGCGTGAGGAACGCGTCAAGTTGGATGGCCTGGATGACCTGCCGCGCATCAACTGGAATCTGAACCAGTTGCTGCGAGGCGCAGGAGAGGAGATCTGATGTACGGCGAGGGCTTCTTCCTCCAGGCCCTGATCTATCTGACGGCCGCCGTTGTGTCGGTGCCGATTGCCAAGCGCCTGGGTTTGGGCTCGGTGTTGGGCTATCTGCTGGCCGGTGTAGCCATCGGGCCCTTCGTTTTGGGGCTGGTTGGGGAGGAAGGCCAGGACGTTCTGCACTTCGCCGAGTTCGGTGTGGTCCTGATGCTCTTTTTGATCGGCCTGGAGCTCGAGCCCAGCCGCGTCTGGAGCTTGCGGGCGCCGATCCTCGGCCTGGGTGGCTCCCAAGTTGTGTTGACCGCCGGAGTATTGACTGTCATCGGTCTGGTCTTCGATTTGACCTGGCGCGAGGCTTTGGCAATCGGTGTGATACTCGCTCTTTCCTCGACTGCCATCGTGCTGCAAACCCTGCGGGAGAAGGGCCTACTGCGAACTTCAGGCGGCCAGAGCGCTTTTTCGGTGCTGCTCTTCCAGGACATCGCCGTCATACCGATTCTGGCTTTGCTGCCGCTCTTGGCGACGTCGGCCGCACGGACCCATGGCTCCGGAACTGGCGGGCATGACACGACCTGGGTCGAGGGCCTGCCGGGTTGGGCCGAAACGCTGGTGGTCGTCGCCGCCGTGGCCTCGATCATCCTGCTGGGGCGATATCTGCTGCAGCCGTTCTTCCGATTCATCGCCCGCACCGGGATGCGTGAGCTCTTCACAGCGGCAGCCCTTCTGCTGGTCATCGCAACGGCCATGCTGATGAGCAAGGTCGGGGTCAGCCCGGCGCTGGGGACGTTTCTGGCCGGCGTGATCCTGGCGCGCAGTGAGTATCGGCATGAGCTCGAAAGCGATATCGAGCCGTTCAAGGGGCTGCTGTTGGGCCTCTTCTTCATCTCGGTCGGTGCGGCGATCGACTTTGGACTGATCTCGCAGCGGCTGGGTCTCGTCGTCTCTCTGATGGTCGTGCTGATCGTCGTGAAGCTCGCGATTCTGCTGGTGCTGGGGCGAGTCTTCAAGATGAGCCTGGATCAGAACCTGGTCTTCTCCTTTTCGCTAGCGCAAGGTGGTGAGTTCGCCTTCGTATTGTTCTCATTCGCCGTCCGCGAGGGCGTCGTGGAATCGAGCTTGGCCTCCACCCTGATGGCGGTCGCCGCCCTGACCATGGCCGCGACACCGATCCTGATGCTGCTCAACGAGAAGATCGTGCTGCCTCGTTTCGGTACCCGGGAGAGGGAGGATCGGGAGGCCGACGTCATCGACGAGGAAAACCCCGTGATCATCGCCGGCTTTGGCAGCTTCGGCAGCATCGTGGGGCGCCTGCTCCGCGCCAACGGGGTGGGAACGACGGTTCTCGAGTACGACTCGGATCGCGTCGATCTGCTTCGCAAGCTGGGTCTGAAGGTCTTCTATGGAGATGCCTCCCGCTTCGACCTGCTGAAGGCGGCGGGGGCCGATCAGGCGAAGCTCCTGGTGCTGGCTCTCGACTCCCACGACAAGCGGATGGAGCTTGTCGAAACGGTCCGCAAACACTTCCCTCATCTCGTCCTCCTCGCCCGAGCTGGAGGTCGTCGCGAGGCCTACGATCTGCTCGAAGCGGGTGTCGACCACGTCTATCGCGAGAAGCTCGACAGCGGCTTGAGGACCGGGGTCGAAGCACTTCGACTTCTCGGGAGAAGGGCTTATCAGGCCTTTCGGGCAGCGCAGAAGTTCCGTCTGCATGACGAGGCAGCGGTGCGGGAGCTGGCCGAGATGCGCCACGATCGCAAGCTCTACATCCATACCGCCCGCCAGCGCATCGGCGATCTCGAGACCCTCCTGCTGGGCGACCTGGAAGACTCCGGTGATACCCGGGACAAGGGTTGGGACACGGAATCCCTGCGCGAGGAGTACGGCGGCCGAGGATCCGAGCTAGCCGAAGCTCAGACTCCGACGGTTGCTGTAGACTGCTGGTCCAGCTTCCATGCCGTTCCTAGAACCTCAGGCATCAGCAGATCTTCTACGAAGAGATCGGCTCGGGAGCCGGCCATTCTGCTGGGTCACAGCTTCTTCTGCTCGGGAGAGATGTGGCGCGAGCAGGTGCCCGAGCTGGCCGAGTCCCACCGGGTGATCAACGTCGACTACCGAGGGCCACGGGCGGAGCAGTCCGGTACGGGAAGACTTCGAGGTCTACGACCTGGTCGAGGATTCGCGTGGCCCTTCTGGATCACCTCGAGATCGAACGGGCGGTCTGGGCCGGACTGTCGGTCGGCGGAATGACCGCGATGCGAGCGCGCTCTCCGCTACCCGGAGCGCGTCCGCGCACTGATCCTCCTCGATACCGATGCCGGCGCCGAGCGGGCCTGGATCAAGATCAAGAACCGGCCCATGGGAGCGGGCGACCCGCCTGGTGGGTTTGCGTCCCTTTCTTGCCCGCCATTGTCGAAGGGGATGTTCGGTCCTACGACCTGCCGCGAGAACCGACAACTGGTGGAGGAATGGAGGAGCCGCTTTGCCGCGGCCGACCTGGAGTCGATGCGCCACTTCTGGAGATGCTGATGCGCCGGGACTCGGTCGTCGCCCGCCTGGGCGAGATCGAGGTTCCCTCCCTGGTCATTTTCGGCTCCGAGGATCGCTCTCTGCCCGCGCGACTGTCGAAGAAGATCGATGCGGGATTGCCCGACTCGAAGCTGGTCGAGATCCCGCGCGCTGGTCACCTCTCGACCCTCGAGCAACCCGAGGCGGTCACTGCCGCAATGGTGGATTTCCTTCGCCAGCGACTCGGATAGACTTTCGGCTGGGCTACGACACCTGGTGCGATCTCGAACCACAGCTAGCCGTGAGAGGGAATTCCTTGATGCGTTACATACCCGCGTTGCTGTGTTTCATGCTGCTGACCGCGATCGCTGCTGTACCTCATCTGCCTGGGCAAGCGAAGGCGCCCACTGGACCTACGAGGGCGAGGAGGGACCGGAGCACTGGGGCGAGCTGGCGGAGGAATTCGACATGTGCGCCAAGGGGAGGAACCAGTCTCCGATCGACCTTGTGGCCCATCTGACGCCGATCTACCCGAGTTGATCTTCGACTACACCAACCCCGGCAATCTCGTCGAGGTCAACACCGGGCACGCCATCCAAGAGAATGTGAGACCCGGCAACTACATCCTCATCAAAGACGACCGGTTCGAGCTCAAGCAGTTTCATTTTCACAGCCCGAGCGAGCACCTGGTCGACGGCGAGGCCTTCCCGATGGAGACGCATTTCGTTCACCAGAATAAGAAGGGAGATTATGTTGTCGTCGGTCTGCTCTTCCAGGAGGGCGAGTCCAATGACCTGCTTGAACCAGCTGCCCTCGTTCAGGGCCGCGCGCGGCGAGGACCCCTTCGCAGACCCAGTGGATATCAACGAACTGGTCAAGGGTCGGTCAGACTACTTCCTCTACAACGGCTCCCTGACCACGCCTCCCTGTACGGAGGGAGTGAAGTGGATCGTCCTCAAGCAGCCGGTAATCGCCTCGCCCGCGCAGATCCAGCACTACCATGACCTGTTGGGCTTCGACAACAATCGGCCCATCCAGCCTCTCAATTCGAGGCTCGTTCTCGACTGAGGGCTGGCGCTAGAGAATCGGCGCAGTAAGCCGGGCGGCCCGGGCCGCGAACCGAAACCAGAAGGGCCTCTCGCGAAATGCGCCGGGGCTCATCTTGCGCGACTTGGCGAAGTCCTCTTCGAGCATCGCAGCCACCTGGCTCGCGAACGGAGGATCCACCACCAAGGTCGAGACCTCGAAGTTGAGGCGCAAAGACCGATTGTCGAGGTTGGCCGTGCCGACGACCGCAATGTGGTCGTCGACGAGAACGACCTTCTGGTGCAGGAAGCCGGCGGTGTAGCGATAGAAGCCGATGCCGGTGTTGGCGAGCTCATCGACGAATGTAAAGGCCGCGAGGTAGACCAGCATGTGATCGGGCTCATCGGGAATCAGGATTCGCACGTCGACCCCTCGCAGATCGGCCAACTCGAGTGCTTTGAGCACGCCTTCGTCGGGTACGAAATAGGGACTGGCGATCCAGACCCGTTCCACGGCGCTGGAGATGGCCTGGATGAACATCAACGAAGCCGTCTCCCTGGTGTCGGCAGGTGAGGTGGGTATCACCAGTATCTTGCGGTCGCCGGTCGACGAAGGGTCGGGCAGCCAGTCGAGAGCGAGGGACCTGCGGGTGGCCCAGTACCAGTCCTCGGCGAAAGAAATCTGTGCACCGATGACAGCGGGTCCCTCCAGGCGCACGTGGGTGTCGCGCCAGTGCCCGAACTTCGGATCTCTCCCCAGGTATTCGTCACCGACGTTGTGCCCCCCGATCCAGGCGGTATGCCCATCCACGACCACGATCTTGCGGTGATTGCGAAAGTTGAGCTGAAACCGATTACGGCGCCCCTGGGTCGTGTTGAAAGCCGAGACTTCGACCCCGGCCTCGCGAAGCTCGTTCTGGTACCTCCGCGACAACTTGCTGCTGCCGACCTCGTCGAAAAGGAAGAAGACCCGCACTCCCTGGTTGGCCCTCTGATCAAGAGATCCTTGATGCGGTGCCGACTCGTCTTCCTTGATGATGTAGAACTGAAACAGGACATAGTCCTTGGCACCCGCGATGCCCTCGAGAATGCTGTCGAATGTTGCATCCCCGTCGATCAGGAGCTCGACGTCGTTGCCCGTGGTGAACGGCATGTCGGTGAGAGTGTCGACCATCCTCAGGCCGGGAGTGAGCTCGTCGCGAGAGACCATGAACTCCTCGACGTGAGCTACGGTTTCGGGCGCCACCTGGACGAGCTCCTCGTCGACCAGTTGCCGGGCGGTGACATAGCCCTGGAACTTGTTGCGGCCGAGAACCCAGTAGGCGGGTACAGCGACAAAGGGGAACGTATTGAGAGAGACAACCCAGGCGACGGCTCCCTGGGACGTCCTGGTGCTCATGATGGCGTGCATGGAGGAGATCGCCCCGAGAATGTGGAAGAACAGCAACGCGATGGCCATGAGTCGGGTCCTCTTTCGCGATCGGGGTTGGGAGTCGATCGGAGGCTGCGGTGTGGCAGTCATCGAGCGCCAAGTATAGGTGGCGGGGACCCGGTCTCGAGCTCGCGGATGCCCTTTCTCCACGTGAGCGTTCGGCCATGGGAGTATAGGGTTCTTCGAAATGCAAGGTCGCCGAACAGCCCTTGATAGGAGTCGAGCATAGTGGAGAGCAAACTCAGAGTTGCCCTGCTGGGCTACGGTCGGGTGGCCGAGCACATCCATCTGCCGGTGCTGACGGGACTCGAGGGCGTCGATGTAGTTGCGATAGCCGAGACGGACGCCGCCCGGCGGGAAGAGGTGAGCCGTTGTCTTCCTGCTGCCGCGGTATTCGATGGGATCGAGACGCTTCTTGACGAGGTCCAGCTCGACGCCGTGGTGATTACCCTGCCGAACGCACTGCACGCTGGCGCCGCCGCCGCAGCCTTCGCCAGGGGATTGCACGTCTATCTGGAGAAACCCCTGGCTCCGACTCTGGCGGCCGCGCGGGAGGTCGTCGCGGCATGGAAGGCGGCGGGAACGACCGGCATGATCGGGCACAACTACCGCTTCGGCAGCATGCAAGGGGAGGCGCGCAGGTTGGTAGCCAAGGGGCGGATCGGCCGGGTAGTAGCCGTGCAGACCGTCTTCTCCACCCCCTTGCGGGATCTGCCCGACTGGAAACGGCAGCGGGAGACCGGAGGCGGAGCGTTGCTGGACCTGGCGTCGCACCATCTCGATCTGCTGCCATGGCTACTGCAATCCCGACCACTGGCCATCTCGTGCCACCTGCGATCGGTTCATTCCGAGGACGATACGGCGACGGTTCGGCTGGAGATGGAGGGCGGCGTAGCCGTTCATATCCTGGCCACGATCAGCTCGGTGGAGGACGACCGCATCGAGATCTATGGCGACGCCGGCAGGATCGTCATCGATCGCTATCGCAGCGATCGAATAGAGGTACATCCGACTACGCTCGATCGGGTACGACTGCTCCGGGTATCGAATGCCGTGGGGGCGCTGGCTGACCTCTCCTATTGGCAGCGCAAGCTCCGCGGTGGGGTACCCGAGGCGAGCTACTCGGAGGCCCTGAACGAATTCTCTCGAGCGGCCCGAGAAGGCCGCCCAGCAAGACCGGATCTTGCAGACGGTCTTCGTGGTCTGTCTTTGTTGGATGCAGCGATGCGGTCGGCAGCGGAGTCCAGGACCATTCCGATCGAGACGGAGGCTGGAGGCGGTTGAGATTGCGCCTCATGGTGCCGGCAGGATGAAGATCCTCCTGGTCAACGACTATGCTACGCCGACCGCAGGAGCGGAGATCACGCTCGAGGCGCTGCGGGACGGGCCTCGCCTTCCGGTTGCCGAATTGAGCCAGAGAGGAGATTGGGGAAATGAAGGAATCAATCGTAGCGAAGACCATGCGGGGCTTTTTCATCCTCCTTCCGTTTCTGATCGCGTACCTGTTGCTGGGTCAGCTGGTCGACCTGCTCCTTTCTTTGACGCAGCCGATCGTCGACGTGATGCCCGGGAGCCTGATTCGCAGAGAAGGCATGCAGCGTCTCTTTGCCTTCCTCGTCCTCATCGTGCTCTGCATCCTGGTGGCTCAGGTTGCCCACACCACCCTCGCTCGTCGTTTCGGGCGGTGGTTCGAGGACACCGTCATGGGCAAGTTCCCTCCCTATGCACTCCTCAAGAGCCTGTCGCAGCGGCTCTCGGGCGAAGAGCAGGAGGGTCTCCAGCCGGCACTCATGACTGTAGCCCCCGACTCCCGAATGCTCGTGGCCATTGTCGAAGAGCTGCCGGATGGAGATCTGACTGTGTTCGCGCCGATGGCCCCGGCTCCGGGAATGGGATTCCTCCAGATCGTCAGTCCGACCAAGCTCGAACGTCTCGAGTGCTCGATGTCTGATGCCCTGGGCTGGCCCCTGAATTGGGGAGTGGGGACGGAGGCGCTGTTGGCGAAGAAAGACCCCTCGCCGAGCGGACCTTCTACCGCGGACGCCCCGGAGTGAGCGCGTGGCGAGGGGTTCATCTTCGAAGGTCTAGAGAAACGGGTTTCTTTAGACCCTTCAGAGCAACTGGCGTTTTCGCTGGTCGCTGGCCTACCCGGTCACAGCCTCTTAGGGCATCGTCTTTGGACTGGGCTCTGCGGTAACGCGAAGAGCCTGCGGGGACCACGATACAATCTCCATCGCCTATCAGTACGCCTGGGGCGGCAGGGGATAATCACAGGCCTCTCCCGTCGACGGCGGGCGGAGACTCAAGGAATAGGACAGTGAACATGAAAGTCTTCAACCAACGAGGGGTCGGGATTCTAGGGCTGACCCTCCTGCTCGCGCCCAGCCTGCCGGGGGTCGCTGCAGCTCAGGCGGACAACCAGAAGGAAACGGCAGACGAGGATGAGAGTGCCGAAGCGGGCTCCGACATCTCGGATGAGGACCGCGCGACCATGCGCATTGGACTTGACGGCTACGACTTTCTGCCTTTCTTCAAGGGCGAGGCGAGTGAAACGAGTCGAGCTGCTGCTGGGAGAACCCTGACATGAACTCGAGAAGCCTTGTCGTGCTCATCGCCATCGCTGTCGTCCTGCTGATCGTCGGCGCCGAGAAACCTCTTCTAGCGCAGGAGGAGCATGGCGAGGCAGTAGACACCGACGCGAGGGGACTCCGACTCAACCGCTACGCCAACTGGATCTTTCGCAGCTTCCTGCAGGACGAGAGCGACGACGCGACCACGCTGGGAATGGAGTTCGAGAGCAAGCTCAGCCTGAAGAGCCTCGAGATCAAGAACATCTCGTACTTCGAGGTGGCGGAGTACGGCCGCGGCATACCGGGTCAACCGGCGGGTAATCCGGATGCGGGCACCGCGGCCGCCGATGGCATCACCGACTTGCTCACCGCGTTCTGGTTTTCGAAGAAGAGTGAACACCACGGAAAACACCATTTCGCGCCTGGGGTGGCGGCTCAGTTCCCGACCGCCTCGGACGATACCCTCGGCAGCGGCAAGTGGTCACTCGGACCCAGCTTCGATTACGAGTACGAGAGCGGCCGCTGGTTCGCCGGCGCCATCGCGCTCCAGGTCTGGTCGGTTGCCGGCGATGAGGATCGCAAAAGCGTCAACATGCTCATGATCAAGCCGTTTGCCTTCTATTCGGTGAGCGAGCACTGGGACCTGACGCACGTTCCCTACGGCATCCAGGTGTACTGGAACAAACCGTCGGGTGATAAGTTGTATCTCCCTGTGGGCGGTGGCGTACAGCGACACTTCGAGCTCGGCTGGGCACAGATGAACCTTGGTTTGCAGTTTTTTCACAATCTCGTGCGGCCCGCCGAAGGTACTGTCAATGATCTACGATTCCTCGTCGAGTTCAGATTCCACGACGCTCACGAGTGGGTGACAGAGTAAGACGTATCGAATCGCAGTCGAGGAGCTGAGGGTATTCGAGGAAAATGATCTTGGCACGAAAGAGCTCGACGAGAGTCCTCCTGGTGATGGCAGTCGTTGGGATGTGGGCGGCTGCGGTGGTGGCGCAGGAGGCCGTGGGACGCGTCTTTTTGCTGCCGTTCGAGATCGAATCCGACTTCGGAGCCGACAACGGCGACGCCATCATCGGACGAGTGATTCCCGTCAACTCCATTGTTGTCCGCGAAGATTGGAAGTTGGTCAACGTCGCGATGGTGACGATCGCGGATGCGCCGGGAGGAATACCCGGTGTTCCCGGCAACCCGGAACCGATTCCCGGACCCAAGGTCTTCGGCCTCGGTGATCTCACCGACGCCGTCTTCTACACGCGAACGACATCCGAGGGTTCGATGTGGGGTGTGGGGGTGGCCGTCGGTATTCCCATCGCGACCGACGATCGTCTGGGCAGCGGCAAGTGGCAGGCGGGGCCGGCGGTGCGCCTCGGCCACCAGGTCGGCGCCTGGCGGTTCGGGGTACTCGCCGCCAATCGATGGTCGTTCGCCGGCGATTCCGACCGGGCGGACATTCATCAGCTGCTGGCGCGAGGGCTGGTCCGACGTACCCTCGGCGGGAAATGGTTCTTCGTCTCCGCACCCATCATCACGGCGAACTGGAACGCCGCCTCGGGGCAGAGATGGCTCGTGCCGCTGGGCGGTGGCATCGGCAGGAGCTTCGAGTTCGATCCAGCGAGGATGAATGTGTCCTTGCAGGCCTACGCCAACGTAGTCAAGCCCGACGGGGCTCCTGACTGGGTCGCGCGGATCGGGTTCACGTTTCCGGTGCGGATTCCGGGAGGGACCCGCTAGAGGGTGTAAGCATCCCACCAGTGCTAATCTCGATCGGATCCAGATCGTTAAGGGGTGGGTGGACAGGAGTGGCAAGACCCAGGAGAAGGTCTACAACGTCGCTTGGGGCGATGCCGATCGGCGCTCACTCGACGCACAAGGCAACCTGCCACTGGTGGGCAACACGGTCGACATCGAGAACGCTACCTGGACCAACACCATCGGCGACCCGCGCTCATCACGGTCTGGAAGGACCCTGACTTCAATCCGAAGCACAGTGCCTTCTACTACTCTTGCGTGCTCGAGATCCCGACCCGACCTGGCAGGCCTTCGATGCGCAGTTCTTCGGCATCACGATGCCCGACGATGTCCGCTGAGCCACCAGGATCGGGCCGATACGAGTCCGATCTGGTACACGCCGTAGTAAGGCTGGAGCGTCGCTGGCGAGTTGAGTCGGTATCTAGCTGGAAGGGCTCTCCCAACGCAGACCTGGGAAGCGGCGCGAAGTCGTTGTCGAAGGAGACGAGGGTCGCACCATGACTGATGGCCAGAGCGGCCAGGTGCCCATCCGTTGTCAGGTTTCCGGCGCTGCCAGTTTCGGCAAGAAGGCCACAGAGGATATGCCAGTGGTCGTCGCTCTCCCGGACAAGGCGAGCCTGGTCGAGAGACAACCAGGTTCCGACCTTGGCAAGCGCGGTTTCGGAATCTAGAGGAGAAGGAAAGATAGCCGGGTTCGTACTCAGTCGAAGAAAGCCGAGCAGAACCACCCATGCGAGGCCCACGGGCTCATCTCCCTGCAGAGTCTCTTCACCAGTCAGAGACACCTGGTGGTGAACCGCATCTTCGTTGACGACGTAGAGAAGGACGTTGAGGTCGAGCAGCTTCATTTGCGCAGCTGCACCTTGCGAAGAGCTTCGTCGTCTTCCAGTTGCGTGGAAAGAGACAGTGCCTTGGTGAGGTCGACTCGGGGGACACCCAACGAATGAGTCTTCCGTGGTAACCAGGGCGGGGTTTCTTGGTCTTCTGCTCAGCTCGCAGCCCGGCTCGCAGGGCCTGGTTGAAGACCCTGGCAAGAGAGGATCTCTCTTGGGCGGCTTTGTCTTTGAGCTCGAGAAGCAGATCGTCTTCGATTCGCACCGTTGTTCTCATGGTGACATCATAGCATCAAGCTCTATAACATCACGACATCAAGCACCTCTGATAGGATGCAGCCCCCGTACGAGGTCGTTGTCTCACGGGACCATTCGCTCGTTACACAAAGAGTCATTCATGGGAAGGATCTCCGTATGAACCGAGCTAAGAAACTGACGAGTCTTGCCCTCATGGTCGCCCTGGCGAGCACACCCAGACGTCCCGCCAAAAGTGGCACCGGCCGCTGGGCCGGCCGAGGGGCAGCCGGCGGGGCGATTCTCGGTCTGTTGGTGGGGGGTGACCTTGGCGGAGCGGTGGTCGGTGCCGCAGTGGGCGCGGCCGCGCGCGCCGTGGGGTGCGCCATCTCCGACTCCAACAAGAAGAAAAAGGCAAACAAGGCTAGCTCGAGGAGCTGCGCCAGAAGGAAGCCGAGGGTCAGGCCTACGATCTGCCGCAGACCGAGGAAGAGTGGATCGCGGCCATCGGCCAGGACAACACCAATGCACTCGATGCCCTAGTCGATTGCCAGCACGATCGTGCGGAGCTGCTCGCCAAGGCTGGGGCCACGTCGGAGAACCCGGACTTCGCTCTCGCGGGGCGATTGGATCGAAGCTCTTGTTGCGGTCGACCAGCAGGACCAGAAGACCGCCAACGAGCCCCTGTTCGCCGGTCTGACCGACCTCGACGACGACGTCGACACCGTTCAGCAGGCGAGCGTCGCGGCGGACCAGGCGATTCTCAAGATCCGAGAGACCCGCAGCGCTGAAGAGATCTCCTGCGAGCGTTGAGGAGTGGTACGAAGCACCTGTAAATGTGTGACGCGATTGCATCAAGACAAGTCAATGGACAGAAGAGGAGAGGTTGGATGCGACAAAGCAAATTCGTAGCAGCTGCATTGTTCCTTTTGGTGTTGGCCCTGACGTACAAGGAGCCATGGCCCAGGAGAAGCCGAATATCCTGGTGATCTGGGGCGATGACATTGGCATGGAGAATATCAGCTATAACAATCGCGGCATGATGGTTATATGACGCCCAACATTGACCGTATCGCCAAAGAAGGCATAGGTTTCACTGACTATTACGCTCACGAAGTTGCTCGGCAGGTAGAGCGGCTTTTTCTGTGGTAGTGTCCCTAACCGAATGGTATGACCAGGTCGGTTTACCCGGTGCGAAGGAAGGTTGGCAGAAAACGGATATGACGATGGCCACGGTACTAAAAAGCCAGGGCTACGCCACCGGCCAGTTTGGCAAAAATCACTTAGGCGATCTCGATGAGCATCTGCCGACGATGCACGGCTTCGACGAATTCATGGGCAATCTCTATCATTTGAATGCCGAAGAAGAGCCGGAGCACAGAGACTATCCGAAAAATCCTGAGTTTCGCAAAAAGTTTGGCCCGCGCGGGGTGATCCATTCTTGGGCTGATGGCAAGGGTGGGCAAAAGATTGAAGACACTGGCCCGCTGACCATAAAACGCATGGAAACCATTGATGATGAAACGGTAGCTGCCGCTAAGAAGTTTATTACAGAGCAGGTCAAAGCTGACATACCATTTTTTGTTTGGTGGAATGGCACGCGCATGCACTTTCGCACCCACTTAAAGGAAGAACATATAGGTATTTCGGGGCAAAATGAATACGGTGACGGCATGGTTGAACACGACATGCATGTTGGCGAGTTCCTCAAGTTACTGGATGAGCTGGGTGTTGCCGATAACACGATTGTTCAGTATTCCACCGATAACGGCGTGCACTACAATTCCTGGCCCGATGCAGGCACCACGCCATTCCGCAGTGAAAAGAACACCAACTGGGAAGGTGCTTACCGTGTGCCTGCCTTTATATGTTGGCCCGGTCATTTCCCTGCAGGCGTAACCCTCAATGGTATTGTTTCACACGAAGATTGGCTGCCTACCTTTGCTGCTATCGCCGGTGCGCCCGACATCAAGGAAAAGCTTTTGAAGGGTGTAGAGCTCAATGGTCGCACTTACAAAAACTTCATTGATGGCTATAACCAGCTCGATTACCTGACGGGCAAGGTGAAAGAGTCGCCACGCCATGAGTTCGTCTATGTAAATGATGTCGGCGAGATTGTTGCTGCCCGCTGGAACGACTGGAAGATTACCTTCCAGGTGATGCGTGCTAAAACAATGGCTCTCTGGCTGGAACCATTTGTACGTTGCGCGCCCCATTGATTTTCAATCTGCGACGCGATCCGTATGAAAGAGCCCAGGAAAACTCGAACACCTATTACGACTGGTGGCTGGATCACGCTTTTGCCATTGCGCCAAGCGCCGCAAAGGTTGGGGAGTTCCTCATGACCTTCAAGGACTACCCGCCCAGCCAGACACCAGGTTCGTTCAATTTGACGAAGATGCAGCAACAGATCGAAGAAATGAATAAGGGCACCAGGCACTAGCAGTGCAAACAGCAAGTAACGAAAAAGTCCGTCTCTGGACGGCCTTTTTCGGTTAATGCACCAATCGAGATCTTGCTTTTTGATTGCGGAGAGAAGTGATGCATAAGATTTTTGACGTTGTTTTATCATCGCCATCTAGGGCATCTCGGCAAACGGTCAAATCGAGGCGATGTACTACAGAGGTGGACCCCATCCTTCGGACAGTTTTCAGTGACAGCTAAGGTGGGGATGCGGGTTCATGATTCAGGCTGCTTCCTCTTTGGGCTGCGAGGCGGCGGGGCGAAGCCCCGGTCTCCGAGCAGCCCCGTCGTCAGTGTACGCCTCCTCGGGCGTCCGGTCGTCGAGCGACGAGTGCGGTCGGCGCTCGTTGTATAAGCTCATCCACCACTGGTGAGCTATCATCGGTAGTCGATGACCGTGTCCGCATTTCCATTCCTCGCTGTCATGTTCGCGGTCCTCTTGGGCATGGGCGTGGTGCGTCTGATCACCGCGGTAGGTGAGATGGTCAAGCACCGGGCTCAGGTACGGCCCTACTGGCTGCACGGCGCTTGGCTCTCGCTGTTGCTGTTACTCTATTTTCACGTCTGGTGGAGCTTCCGGGAATTCCGGCTGGCACAAACTGGAACTATCTCACCTATCTCTTTCTTCTTGGCGGACCAGTGGCGCTGTCCGCTGCCACCAACATCCTGATTCCAGACCTCGGCTCCGACCGGATCTCGACTCACGACAGTACTACTACCGAGTCCACCGCAGCTTTTTTGCCACCATGTCGGTGGCCGTGGTGTGGGGGATGTCGATCTACCCGGTGATTTTCGGCCAACTTGATCCGATCCTCGAGTGGCTGCTTCTCTTCTGGCCGTCACCGTGACCCTGGCGGTAACAGCCAGCACAACAGTCCACGCCGTGTTGACTGTCGTGGCCTGGATTCTGTTTGCGATTCTTGTGGGCTCGTACGGATTCGTCACCGACGTGGGCTAACCGCAACCAAGAGAACAGATCGGAGATCCAGATCCGAACGGCGGCTGCCAGGTTTCAGTCCACATTGCGTCATTACACATCGGGGCGCCGTCGTTGGGCATCGTATCGGGCCTGCATGTCCAGCCATTGCTGCCTTCATGGAGAATCATGCCGTCGCCTTCCATCACGGTCGCGTCGTCGCTGATGGAGGCTGGTGCGGCAGACCTGGAACGGGCGATTCTGTCTTCGCCTGCGGTGGCGGAACCCACCAGCATGAGGGACAGCGTGAGGACGGCGAGTAAGCAATGGATTGTTCGACGTTTCATGGTGTTCTCCTTGGTCGGTTCATTTTTGTCAGACGATTCCCGGTTGGCCAAGGGCAAACCCCAACCCAGGAACTGGCGACAGTTCTTAAGACCTGCGTAGTAAGCGAAGGTTGAAGACAGGCTACTCGCCACTTGCTGGTTTTCGGTCGCGTCTTGGGCGGAACGGGGCGACCGGGTGGAGGACCACATCCAGCGGCACATCAAGATGCCCAACAGCCAGGCGAAGAGAGCATGTAGCGATGTGTTGGCCCGTCGATCGAGGGCACTGAGGCCCCGCAGCCGAAACAGGGTTCGAGTTTCACGGCCTCGGAGGTACTGCCTCCATCGATTCCTCGAAGACAATCTGGCCACTGAGCAGGATGGTGACGCTGCGCTCCAACGTCGAGGCGATGCGGTCTCTCAGGGTCACAATGGATAGCGACTTCGACACGAGCGCTCCAGGAGCGACCAGTTCATCCGCCCCGGTCCAGGGAACCCCGAAGAGAAGTCGGATCTCGACGATGTCGTCTCTCACGTCGATCTTGTGAATCTCGACGGGGTGACTGCCCGCCCAGTCCTTGACGACCGTCGTGATCCGCTGCTCCTCATGGGCTTCGCGGAGGTGATGCAGGGTCCTGTCCGTCAGGTGCCCGGCAATCACGACGACGACCAGGAGGGACGCGGCGGTGCCGAGCCAGACGGCCAGCGGCTTACCGCGTCCACTGCGGGCGGGGCGCAGGCCGAGGGCGAAGAACACGGCACAGGCCGAAAGCACGATGGCGGCGAGGTTGGTGAGGAAGAGCAGTGCCGCCTCCCCGGCGAGCGCGGGCTGGTCGAAGTACAGCAGCATCCCCGAAGCCGCCAGCGGCGGCACGAGGGATACGCCGATGGCGACGCCCGGTAGCAGGCCAGCCTCCTCGCGGCGCATCTGTACGTAGGACCCAGCGATGCCGGCCACGAGCGCCACGAGGAGATCCGGGAGGCCCGGACTGGTACGCGACATCACCTCGGAGGGGATCTCCACGCCACTTGGGATGTCGAAGACCACCAGGATGACGTAGCCCCAGGCGACCGTGACGATCGCGGCCACGAGCGTTGCACCGAGCAGGCGAACAACCCGTCCGAGATAGCCCTGAACCAGCGTGGAGGAGATCCCGAGGATCGGCTCCATCAGCGGCGCGAGGAGCATGCCGGCAATGACGATCGCACCGGAGTTGGAAAGGAGTCCGATCGTCGCCACGATCGCCGCGATGCTGAGCAGGGCATAGAAGCGACCCCAGTAGTGCGCCCCCCGTCCCGCGCCGATCGGGACCGGCTCTTCTTCCGACTTGTTCATCGACATTGCACTCCCTTCCGAGGCCTCCGCCGAGCGCACTCAACCAGTCAAATTCAGATACACCATCTTCGTGTACCCAATCTTGGTGTGTATTTGTGTCCTAAACGCGATTCGAACCCACGTGACCTCTCTGAGGCTCGAAACGCGGTATACCAGCCTTCGTCTAATCCGAGATTTGCCATTTGGCTCCCTCTTCCAGTTCCAGACCCAGGATTGGAGGCCATACTACCGAACTCCCCGCCGTGTCTCGGACGAGCCCGCCCCCAGCGAGTCTCCCAAAGCGCCTCCAGAGGCGGGAAAACCGCTGGTCCGACGGTTTGCACGGTAGTGTCAAGTTGAGGCGTTGCCTGGCAGACTGCGCCGATGAACGCCAAAACACCGAGCTACCGCGAATACCGGTTCCCGCCCGAGGTCATCAGCCACGCTGTTTGGCTCTACTACCGATTCTGTTTGAGCTTCCGAGATGTCGAAGACCTCCTCGCCAAGCGGGGCGTCATCGTGTCCTACGAGACCATCCGACAGTGGTCTCGGAAGTTTGGTGCTCAGTACGCTCGAAAGCTCAAGCTGTCCCTCGTCAAAACCCCGTCTGCCTTGAAGTGGGTGGCTGGTGAGGCCAGGAGTCTGGGTCCGTCGAGTTTGCCAGCCCGCCTGGCTGCGGGAAACGAGTCAACTCTGTAGGTGTCCCTGGTCAAAACCTCATCCGCCTTGAGATTCATTGGTTCATTGCCGGGATCCCAATCGAGGAGGATTCTCTTTCCCCTGGAAGAAGTCCCCAATTCCCAGACGGATGAGTGAATGGTAGGGAAAGGGGGCCCTTCGAGGGCGGGACGTGCGGAGGAGATGGATGGAGAAGCAGTCCGGAATCAACCTGGCCAAGTCGGGCAGTGGGGTAGACCCGAAGGACATCTTCGAGATGCACCAAGGCCTTGCGCCGGAAGTCTCGCCGGCGGGAATAGTCGGCTCCGAACTGGGCCTCGAGACTCTCCCAGGGAATCGACGTCGGCTTTCTTAGATAGCTCATCCGGTAGGTAAGCCACACGTAGAGGTCGATTGCCAGGGGTGAGCCGCGCAAGCGGCGGATCGCTCGCAGATCCACGGGGACCGCGGAACGGGTGATCTCCCTGAAGAAGTGACGGTCGAGAACCACCCTGGGATCCCAAGTCGATCGACGCAAGAGAAGGCTTGAGGCGAGTGCTTGCAAGGACGGATTGGATGTGGATACGAAGCGTTGACTTCGGGCCCCGGTGCAAGTGTCCTCATACGATCGCCAGCCCCATCGTGTCGATAGGAGCCGGCGGAGCTGATCCGCGAGCCGCTGCGCGGTGCCTCGTGGCCCACTAATAGTCGACAGAGCGAGCTTGCGAGCCAGACCGTTGGGTGTAGCGCCGAGATAGATCTCTGGGCTCTTGGTACGAACCGCTTCAGTGGTCAGGTAGACGAGAAGCAGCCGGGGATACGAACCGTAGGGTAGCCCCACCAGTCGAGGAGCACACATACGAAGGGAGTGCCGACCGTTGACTCGCTCGAATTGATGGCTCTTAGGCCGGCGATGGGGGAGAGTGGTGAGGACCAAGAGGCGTGGCATGAACCGAGCGCACCGGCCGACAGAGCGTCCACGGACTCGAGAGACGAGAGGCGCTTCGACTGGCTCAAGGCAGCCATCAACGACAGCACCCGATAACAGAGAGGTAACAATTTTGGTAACAATGAAGTACAACTGAAGGCCACAAATGACAGCAGACTGCATTTACGCCTGCCGGCGTAAGTCGCCTGTTTTGTTGTGGTTGCGTGCTGTCATCTGTTGTGGATTGTGAGTTTTCAAAGGACCTAAAATCCCCCCTCCGCAAGGAGTTGTGGGTTCGAATCCCGCCTCCGGCACCAGCTTAACTTCAACAAAACAAAAGGCATTAAGCGTTCCTGGCGAGCTTGAGCTAGGCATCGTTCGTGGCGCCAGGTAACAGTTTTGGTAACACTGAACTACAACTGATGGCCGTGGACGACAGCAGGGTGCAACTACTTCCGTCGGGGTGGGGTGCTGATAATCGGCCCGCGCCTGACACAGCCTCCCGGAAGGGGTAGTTCAGCAGCCCACCGAGGACAGACGACGGGGATTCAGCGGCTCTTCCGGGCAATCCTCCGCCGCATCTCCCGGCTCCGCCCGCCGGAGGCAGTCTCGCCGAAGACGCCGCAGGGAACGTGGTATTCTCGCTTCCCATCCCGCGTCGGAGAGGCTCGTCTGAGAGCCAAATGGGAAATCTCGGGTCAGGAATCAGGAACGAAGGCTGCTATTGCCGTGCAGGGTCCATAGGAGGAAACGCGATGGGAATCGCTTCGATCTGATCAAGGTGTTGGATCTTGAAATCGGACACGATCCGCTAATGGACTTCTTCACTCAGGCCCGAGCCCAACGGATCGCATTGGCGATCGGACAGTTGGGTCCCTGGGGTGACGATGGATCAAAGTTTTTCAAAAGGAGAAAGAAGTGAAACAGCGAATCTTGGGAGTGCTTGTTGTCGCAACTCTTCTGGCCTTGCCCGCCTTGGCCCAGCAGGTCTACGTGGACTACGACAAGTCGGTGGACTTCAGTCAGTACAAAACCTTCGCCTGGAAGGCGCCCACCGAAGCCTCTCTGACCGAGGAGTCACCGTTGATGCACGAGCGGGTCGAGAACACCATCGAGGCCCAGCTCAAGAGTGGTGGCCTCGCGGAGGACGTCCAAAGCCCTGACCTCTGGGTCACCTATCACACCAGCTCGAAGGAAGAGGTTCAGTTCAACACCAGCCACATGGGCTACGGCTACGGTGATGACTGGGGGTGGGATCCCTACTGGGATGGCTACGGTGGCATCGGTATGGGGATGGGCCCCTCGACAACGACCTCCCACACCTACGAGCGCGGCACCCTGATCATCGACATCTGGGACGCCAAGACAAACAAGGCGATCTTCCGCGGCACGGCCGAGGCAGTGGTCAAGGACAAGCCCGAGAAAGAGGCCAAGCAGATCGAGAAGGCCGTCGAGAAGATCGGCAAGAAGTTCGACTCGATGTATCGCAAGGGAAAGTGATGTGGCGAAAGAGGTGACAGGCACCAGATTCCTGCCGGGAAATCGGTGCCTGTCGCCTCTTTTCATGAAACGCCTGGCCGCTATAGCCCTACGATCTGCCGCAGACCGAGGAAGAGTGGATCGCGGCCATCGGCCAGGACAACACCAATGCACTCGATGCCCTGGTGGACTGCCAGCACGATCGTGCGGAGCTGCTCGCCAAGGCTGGGGCCACGTCGGAGAACCCGGACTTCGCTCTCGCTGGCTACTGGCTCGAGGCTCTCGTAGCCGTCGACACCAAAGACCAGGCCGCAGCGGAGAGCCTGTTCGCTGAACTAGTCGACCTCGACGACGATGTCGACACCGTTCAGCAGGCGAGCGTCGCGGCGGACCAGGCGATTCTCGAAATCCGAGAGACCCGCAGCGACGAAGGCATCTCCTGCCAGCGTTGACAACAGTATGCTCCGAGTTTCTGCATCACGCAGATGCAGCAGGCTCGATCTCAGAAGAAGTCAAGGAAGTCAGTTGATTTGAAAGGAGACATCTGAATGAAACGCAATAACTTCATAATGGCTGTGGTCCTCGTGGCGGGTCTTGTCGCGGCCACTGCGGCAATAGCCCAGGACAAGCCGAACATCCTCGTTATCTGGGGTGACGACATAGGTCAGTTCAACGTTTCCGCTTACAACATGGGGATGATGGGCTACAAGACGCCCAATATCGATCGCATCGCCCAGGAAGGTGCCGTGTTCACCGACTGGTATGGCCAGCAGAGCTGCACGGCCGGCCGCGCAGCTTTCATCACCGGCCAGTCACCGATGCGCACTGGCCTGACCAAGGTCGGACTCCCCGGCGCCCCGGAAGGGATGAGAAAGGAAGACCCAACCATCGCCGGGCTGCTCAAGGAGCACGGCTACATGACCGGTCAGTTCGGCAAGAACCACCTCGGCGACCGCGACGAAATGCTGCCGACGAACCACGGCTTCGATGAGTTCTTCGGCAATCTCTACCACCTGAACGCCGAAGAGGAGCCGGAGAACCCGGACTATCCAAGCGACTTCATGTTCCCGGACGGCAAGAGCTTCAGCGAGAAGTTCGGTCCACGCGGAGTGATCCACTCCTATGCGGACGGCAAGATCGAAGATACCGGCCCGCTGACGAAGAAGCGCATGGAAACGGTGGACGAGGAAGTTACAACGGCCGCGCTGGGCTTCATGGACCGGGCGGTCCAGGCTGACAAGCCGTTTTTCGTCTGGTGGAACAGCACCCGCATGCACATCTGGACGCACTTGAAGCCCGAGTCCGACGGCAAGACCGGTCTAGGTGTTTACGCCGACGGCATGGTCGAGCACGATGGCATGGTCGGTCAGCTGCTCGCCAAGCTGGATGAACTGGGCGTGGCGGACAACACGATCGTCATGTACTCCACGGACAACGGCGCGGAGTTCTTCTCCTGGCCCGACGGTGGCACGACGATGTTCCGCAACGAGAAGGCCACGCAGTGGGAAGGTGGTTTCCGTGTGCCGACCGCGATTCGCTGGCCCGGCGTCATCGAGCCCGGCACCGTCATCAACGAGATCGGCGCGCATGAGGACATGCTGCCCACGCTGCTCGCGGCGGCGGGCGACACATCCGTGAAAGAAGACTTGCTGAAGGGCAAGGGGGTCGGCGACATGACCTACAAGGTGCATCTCGACGGCTATGACCTACTGCCCGCGCTCAAGGGAGAGGGTGATTGGCCGCGCAAGGAGTTCCTGTACTGGACCGATGACGGCAACGTTGCGGCGCTGCGCTACAACAACTGGAAGATCACATTTCTGAAGCAGGAGGCCGAGGGAATCGACGTCTGGCGCAATCCGTTTACCGCCCTGCGCGCGCCGATGGTGGCGAACCTGCGCATGGATCCGTTCGAGCGCGCCGAGCATGAAGCGATCGGCTACGACAAGTGGTGGGTAGATCACATGTTCGTGATTGCGCCTTCCGCCGCCTATGTTGGCCAGTGGCTGCAGAGCTTCCGCGAGTTTCCGCCGCGGCAGAAGCCCGGCAGCTTCAACCTCGATCGGGTCATGGAATCTATTACCCGTGGCGCGGGCGACAAGTAACGCCGCGCTGAACGACAACGCCGGGTCGCATCCGTACTCACCGGATGCGGCCCGGTTCTCTACCTGAGCCCATGCCCAAATTCAAGTGCACCGTCTGTGGCCAGTCCATCGATGTTCCTCAGGCAGCTCTGGACAAGTACCCGGGGTGGACACCGAAGTACTGCCGCGAGCACTCACCGAACCGGAAGAAGAAGACTGCCAAGTCCGCCACGTCGCGGACTCGCCCGAGGTCGGCGACTCGCGAAGAGAACCTGACCCTCGAGGAGGTCTTGGAGCGCTACGCCGAGGGTCCGGAGACCGGCGTCTTCACCGATGGCGGCTCGCACCCCAATCCTGGTCCGGGCGGCTGGGGCATGGTCTGGGTCGAGGATGGCGAGATTCGCGACCAGGCTCATGGACACGATCCGGAGACAACGAACAACCGGATGGAGCTGACCGCGCTGATCGCGGCCTTCAAGGCTCTGCCCGAGAAGGCCGAGATCACCGTATACACCGACAGCAAGCTCTGTCTGGACACGATCACCAAGTGGGCGCCGGGGTGGGAGCGCAAGGGTTGGAAGCGCAAGGGAAGCCCGCTCAAGAACCTCGATCTGGTCAAGGAGCTGCTGGCCCTCTACCGCCGTCACCCGGGGTGCAGGCTCGAGTGGATCGCAGCGCACAACGGCTACCGCTGGAACGAGTATGCCGACAGCCTGGCCAGCGCCTGGCGTCGAACAGAGCTCTAACGCAGGAAGCCCGTCGCTCTCGAGGCTCGCTTGCCGAGCGGAGCCGAGGGCCACGGTTTGGTGCTATCGACGCCGCGCCTGACGATGAGCGAACAGTACAGCCGGTTTACAGACGGGCTGCGAGTGGGTGACTCTTTCGAGCGCCGCGTGACGATGACCATCGAAAATTCGGCAGCCATGTCGGCTTGGTCGGGGTCGGAGTTCTACAAAGCCGTACGGCGCGGCAGGCGAACATTCCTCGAGGGTGATGCAAAGAGGTTTGGTCGACAGGATCCTCTACCGCCACTCAATCCCGTCGCCGAATAGGCTCGGGAACACCCGGATATCATCGGGGAGAAGCAGGACTGGACACGAAGGAGGGGAACGTTATGGGAATTCTGAGATCTCGGAAGTTCTGGATCTCTGTGATCGTCGTGGTGGTTGGCATCGAGCTGATCTGGTTCTTTGGCGCCAACTGGGCACTGGGCTCGGAGTGGGTTACGGCCAAGATCAACAACAAGCCCGAGAAGATGCAGGTCCAGTGGGACGAGGCCCGTACGCTGATCCCGGGCATCATCCATCTGGAGGGCCTGTCCGTTCGCGGCCAGAGTCGGAAACAGCAGTGGTATGTGGAGCTGACAGGCGGTCGTGTCCACATGAGCCTGCTGGCTCTTGCCACAAAAACTTTCAAGACTTACAGCTTCGACGGCTCGGGTCTCGACTTTCGCCTCCGCAAGCGGCAACTCCCCGAGGATCCACCGTTGAAGACAGCCGAGTTCGCTCCAGAGATTCCGGGACTCGCTGTGGATGAGCCGCCCTTTCCTCCGAAGCAGCAAAAGAAGAAAGAGAAGAGCCCATGGAAGATCGTCCTTCACGACGTCCACATCGACGAGTTCGAGCAACTCTGGATCCTCGCGATGCGGCTCACTGCGCAAGGAAGCATCGATGCAGACATGAGCATCGAGTTGGGTGGTGGTGCCCTGTCGATGAAGCGTGTCCGCATGGATCTCACCGAGGCGGAGTTCCTCACCATGGGAAACCCGGTGATCCAGGAGTTGCAGCTCGGCATCGATGCCCGAATGGAACCGTTTCTCCCCAAGGATGCCAAGGGCCTCGACATCTTGAAATCGCTCACGGGTACAGTGAATCTGTCGGGAACCTCCAGGGGCGCGGCCCTGATCAATAGTCTTCTCGCCAATATCGAAGCCGTCGAGGTCGATAGCTCGGGGGGTCAGATCGACAGCTCGATCCAGATCGAGCAGGGCATCCTGGCGCCCGGGACGGAGATGACATTCAGCGCCGAAGGGGGCTGGGTGGACATGATGGACTGGCGAGCGACTGGCCAACTCTTGGTTCAATCGAAAGTCGAGCAGGCGGAGGAGGGGGTTGCGACGAGAGTGGCTGTGACCCTGAGCGATGTGGCGGTCGCCGACCGGGAGGTCCCTGAGCCCCTGCTCGCAGGGGCCGAGCTAGAGCTGCATGCGGACGCGGGGGAGCTCGACATCTCTGGCGGCGTTGAAGGGCTCGCCTCGTCCCTCGAGGCGATCTCTCTCGATCTGACCAATGCGCACGTCGCGGACATCACCCGCTTTCCGATTCCGGCCGTCGACGATTTCACTCTCGATTCTGGCGAAGTCCTGGTTGAAACCCACGCGACCCTCACTCGCGAAAATGGGGGGGAGGCCACGATCGACGTCCATGGGAAGGGGATCGACGCCTCTTACGGAGAGGTGGCCATGAAGGGTGACCTGTCCCTGGACCTGAATGTCGCCACCGATGATGTGCGCGACCAGAGGTTCGATTTCACCGACAGCGGTTTGAAGATCGACATGGTCTCCTTCGAGGACGGAAAGAAGTCCGACACGAACTGGTATTTCCATCTCGACATGACCGAAGGTTGGCTGCATTTGAAGGATCCCGGAGAGATCTTCTGTAGCGCCGAGATCAGGATGAAGGACACCAGGCCGCTGATCGCGATCCTCGGGCAGGAAAAGAAGATCTTCGATCGACTCAAGGGCATTCTCAACTTCGAGGACCTGGAGGCCGAAGCGGATCTCGAGGTGGCCGCCAATAGACTGGAGATCGAGAATTTCGATATCGACAGCGAGGGTCTCAAGCTGAAGGCGAACCTCCAGATCCAAGACAAGAAAGCCAAAGGGATCCTCTACACGAAATTTCACGGCATTCCGTTTGCTCTGGACATGCGTGGGGAGAAGAACGACTTCCGCCTGCGCAAGCCCCTGCAGTGGTACGAGGAGCAGACGGTGCCGTGGGCGGGACCGCCGAGTGCACCGCAGGCGGCAGCGAGTGAAGGTGCTGGCCAGTAGTCGCTGAGGTAAAATTCCACTGCTTATGCGATGGCTGGATCGAGCATCCCTCTGTGCCCTGGCGCTGTTGCTGTTCGTGGCTGGACACGCCGCGGCGGACATCGTGCAGCCTGTCAACCTGCAGGCGAAAGAGCAGGAGCCGAACACCTTTCTGGTGCAGTGGCAGGTTCCCAAGCTCTACCCGGTTCAGGCGATGCCCGAGCCGTTACTGCCCGAGTCCTGTCGCACCAGGGGCGAGCGGGTGTTGCAGGAACAGCCCGCCGCTTGGTTGAACAGGCAGGTCTACCGTTGCCCTGACGGTTTGGCCGGGCACAGGATCGGTATCCAGTATCGGCTGGTCAACGCCGGTCAGACGACCGTCATGCGGGTCGATTTCCTTTCGGGAGAGCAGCTGGTGCACCTTCTCGCCGAGGGCGAGATGTGGTGGGACGTTCCAGAGATCGATGCGGGTTTGACCGCCAATCTCTGGCCCAACATTCGTCGTGCGGTGATGCAGGGGGTGCGCCATTTCTTCGACGCCTGGGTGCATATCGCCTTCTGGTTGGCCGTCGCCCTCGTAGGAGGGGTTCGTACCTCGGTCCGTCTCGCCACGGCCTTTGCCGCGGGCCAGATCGTGGTGGTGGTCCTCTCAGCATTCCTGGGCTGGTCTCTGCCTGTCGTCTTGGCAGAGGGAGGCGTTGCAATAGCGGCGGTCCTCCTGGCGAGTGAATCCCTGCGGTCGGCCGGGGAAAGGCGCCAGCTGAGGGGGATCGCCCTCGTTGGCGGTCTGCTCCATGGTCTGGGGCTCGGCTCCATGTTGCCAGCGCCTCCGAGCTTCGAAGGGATCGAGTGGTTGTACTGGGTTCTCGCCGTCGTCGGAATGGATGCCGCGTTGCTTATTCTGGCCTTGGGCACCGCTTGGCTCGTGCTGCTCGTGGCCGATCGTTTCTGGTCCGTTCGGCTAGGTCGAACCCTGAGCTATGCAGTGGGTGGAACGGCAGTGGCCGCGGCTCTGGTATTGGTTCTGAGTCCTCCGACGGTCGAGGCCGAACCGGGCTTGGACACGAATCGACTGCCCGTCTCGACGGGAACGGGCTCCGGCACTGCCATGCCGGGTTCCCGGCGCGTCGCCCAGCAGACTTCCCAAGCTGCGGTGCAGAGCTTTCTCGCCGTCGAGGCGTTCGAGGTCAGGCACGAAGTTCTGGTCCGACTGAAGGACGTGGCCGAGGAGGTCGAGATCGCTGCGACGGGAAGGCTAGGGATCGAGGAGCAGGGCAACGTCAAGGAGCGGCTTCAGGCGGTGGTCGTACCTCTGGCAACTGTCACGATCGATGGCAACAGTGCGGCGCCGATTGTCGACCGGGTGGACTTCCTCACGGTTGGAACCCAGGGAGTGCTGCCTCGCCCCGAGCCGGTTCCCGAGGTGATCGCCGAAGCGTTCATCGGCGTCACCTTGGTCTACCTGACACCACGCACTCCCGATGAGGTGACCCTGCGCTGGGAGTCGTTCGAAGGTGCCATGTCCGAGATCCCGGCCACGGTCAGTGACCCGGAGTTCTCCCAGACCCAGACCCTGACCCCCGAAGCGCCGACACTCGAGTGGCAGAACAACCTGAGTGAAGATCCGATTCCGGTTGTCAACGCCGTAGCCATCGAACCGTTGGAGATCCCGATACCGTTCCTGGCCGTGCCCCTGTGGATTGTCTCGATGGTTCTGTTCGTAACCGCGATGAGGGGCAAGCAGTCTGCGACCCGATTCGCCCTCGCGAGAGTGGCACTGGCAATCGGCCTCGTCGTGGCACCCATGGTGGAGATAGCCTTCGCACTCCCCTCCTCACTGGGCGCGGCGCCCTCGACGGGAGAAGCGCGGCGCATCCTGGCCGGCGTGTTGCCCAATGTGTATCGGGCCTTCGAGTTTCGCGAGGAATCCGACGCCTATGATCGCCTGGCTGTCAGCGTTACCGGCGACACCCTGTCCGAGATCTACCTCGAGCACCGTCGGTCTCTCGAGATGGAAGAACGAGGCGGAGCACGCGCCCGCGTCGAAACGGTGGAGGTCCCGGAGGTGCGCGAGGTTCTTCCGGCTGAGAATGGAGGTTTCGTGGCAGATGCTGTTTGGGTTGTAGGTGGCACAGTCACACATTTTGGCCACCGCCACTTCCGCCAGAACCGGTACGACGCTCGGGTGAAGCTGCTGCCCGTGGACAACACTTGGAAGATCCATACGATCGAGCTCTTCGACGAGGAACGCATACGGTGACCAGCATGGGCGGAGACGAAGCACCGCACCAGCGATCGATCCTTCGTCAGCCCCTTTTCCAGTTTCTGGTCCTCGGCCTGATTCTGTTCGGGTTGTACACAGTCTTCGGTGAAAAGCAGGAGACCGAGAGCAAGGAGATTGTCATCTCGAGTCAGCAGGTCGAGCTCTTGGCGTCGATGTGGGAGAAGCAGTGGAGGCGGCCGCCGACACCGCAGGAACTCGAGGGCTTGATCCAGAGCTTCATTCGAGAAGAGGTTCTGTACCGCGAGGCCCTGGCCATGGGTCTGGACAGGGACGACATGGTGGTTCGACGACGCCTGGCGCAGAAGATCGAGTTCCTGGCTCAGGACCTGGCGACCCAGGGTGAGCCTGGCGCCGCCGAGTTGCGCACTTTTTTCGAGGAGAACGCCGAAGATTTCGAGGTGCCGGCCACCCTGACCTTCACTCACGTCTATCTGAACCTGGATCAGCGGGGCGAGGATGTCTTCGATGACGCGGACGAGGTTCTGGCCGACTTGCGGGGAGGGGCCGATCCAACCCAGGAAGGCGACCGGTTCATGCTGCAGAGCCACTATGCCGACCTGACGCAGCAAGGCGTGGCTCGCAACTTCGGGAACCAGTTCGCCGAAGCCATCTTCGAATTGGCGCCCGGCAACTGGGAAGGGCCCGTGCAGTCGGGCTATGGGATCCACGTGGTTCGGGTCGAGGGTCGCCAGGAGGCCTACCTGCCGCCGTTCGAGGAGGTGAGCCCCAGTGTTCGTGACGAGTTCCTCTCCACCCGACGCCGCGAGGTCGACGAGCTCTTCTTCGAGCGCCTCCGTGAGGGCTACACCATCACCATCGAAGAACCGCCCGCCCCAGAGTCCGCGGGCGCAGGGCCCACCAGCTAGCCGCCGTTCTGAGATTCGTCCGGGTGGCCCGCGAAAGCGTCCTGGGGCTTGGGACCTGGGCAATGGACCTGATGGTGAGGGGGTTCGACGTGGGGCCCCCAGGGGGCTATCCTCCCTTCCGCTGCAAGAACCCCCATGGAGGTCCCCACGCCGAACCCCTGGCAGCGGCCAAGGCAGTGAGGCCTTGGGGCCCTGAGGCAATGAGGACTCGAGCTAACAGAGGTGCAAGGCCGCGTACGAGGTCTCCAGCCGGAGGCCCAGGACGACGGGGGAGAGCCTCGTGCGTGGCCCAATACCACCGACGAGGGGCTCGGAACTCAGCTCCCAAACCCTTCATCGTCACTGCGCCTGTTTCCAGCTGTGGTCTTCGCGCCGTCTTTTTGGGGGCATGCCTGGCCTTCCGCCCTGCGCGGCTCCGAGTTGGCCGGTGGTAGATTGTCGCTGTTGTCGTTTTGTGTGTCTCTTGAGGAGGGATCACCATGTCACGTTCTGTATCTGTCGTTGGATGGTTGATCAGGCCTGCGTTGCTGGCGATCGTCCTGCTCTGGTCCACCCCTGCGTGGAGCGACGTCGGGCGGCCAGAGCTCTGGACCGTGGAGGACCTGGTCCTGGCGGAATCCTCCGAAGGATGGAAACTGTCTCCGGATGGCAGTGTCGCGGTCTGGGTCAAGAAGTCCGTCGAAAAGGTCGGTGATGAGGAAAAGGAGGTCTCGAGGCTCTGGCTGAGTCGACTGGAGAACGGTTCCCGGGTTCAGCTGACCCGGGGCCAGGAGAGAGTCTCCAGCCCGGCGTTCTCACCTGACGGCCGCCACGTAGCGTTTCTGTCGAACCGCTCGGTACCCGGCGGAGAGGAAGGCAAGACGGGTAAGACCCAGCTCTGGGCGCTGGCGCTCTCGGGTGGCGAGGCAAGGCCGGTGACACGCTTGGAACGCAGTGTCGAGGACTTCGGCTGGGTGGACGATGAGACCCTGGTGATCGCGGCTCAGGAAGCGCCGAGCCTTTGGGAGCAGCAGCGCAAGAAAGCCAAGGACACCTCCCAGATCGTGGACGACGCGGAGCATACGCCACCAGTTCGTCTCTTCAAGGTGTGGCTCGGCGGGGCGGACGTCGAACCACTGACGCGCAACAGCGATTGGATCAACGAGCTGGCAGTATCCCCAGACGGTCGCCATGCAGTCTTAACGGCGCATCAGAGCCTGTCGTACGAGTTCGATCAGAAGACTCCTCCTCGGGCTCGGCTCGTCGATTTGGCGACGGGCGAGGAGAAACGCCTATTGGTCGATGGACGGTTGCTTCTGAACGCAATTCAATGGGCGCCGGATTCAATGGGCTTCTACTTCACCGATCGTTTCACTCGCCATCCAACCTATAGAACGGCGACGATCGATGAGCTCTGGTACTACCCTCTGGACACCGGCGAGCCCGAGCGCGTGGTAATGGACTGGCCCTCGGGGGTGGGACGAAGCTACGAGGCGATAGAGGGTGGTGTGTTGGTGCTGCTAGCCGACGGAGTGCGTTACCGGGCGGCCCGGATCGATCGCCATGGGGCCGATTGGAACCGAACCGATCTGACGGGGGAACACATTTCGAATCTGGACAGGCTGATTGCTTCTCCCGACGGGTCCCGAATTGCCTACGAGTACTCGACAGCGAACGTGCCTGGGCAGTGGTACGGAGCCGTGTTGAATGGTGCCCGGGTCGAACAGGTTCAGAGGCTCAGCGATCTCAATCCGAGTTTCGCCGGAAAGACCACCGGTCGCACCGAAGTGCTTCGTTGGAAGGGGGCACTGGGCGAGGAGGTGGAGGGTCTCCTCCACTATCCGCTCGGCTGGGAGGAAGGTAGGAAGTACCCTCTGCTCCTCGATATCCATGGCGGACCGACCGGTGTCGATCGGGACACCTGGGATTCCGACTGGCACGACCCCAACATTCTGTGGCGTCAGAGGGGCGCCTTCGTGCTGCAGGTCAACTACCACGGCAGCTCGAACTATGGCCTCGACTGGGTGGAGTCGATCGGCGAGGGCAAATACTACGATCTCGAGGTTCCCGACATCGAACTCGGGGTCGACGCGGTGCTTCGAAGCGGTCTGGTCGATGCGGACAGGCTGGCGTCCAGTGGCTGGAGCAACGGGGGAATCTTGACGGCGGCACTCATCACGGAGACTCGACGCTATCGGGCAGCCATCATCGGCGCGGCGGACGTGGAGTGGTTCTCGGATTGGGCAAACGTCGATTTCGGGGCAGCCTTCGATAACTACTATTTCGGTGGTACTCCGTGGGAGAAACCGGAGGTCTATCTGGAAAAGTCACCGTTCTTCCGATTGCACGAGGTGACCACGCCGACCCTGGTTCACACCGGCACGGCTGATCGCAATGTGCCACCGCACCAGTCGTGGTCTCTCTTTCGGGTGCTCCAACAGGAAGGCAAGGCGCCGACCAAGCTCCTGCTTTATCCGGATGAGCCGCACAGCCTGCAAAAGCCCGCCCATCAGCGGCGCAAGATCGAAGAGGATCTCGCTTGGTTCGATCTCCACCTGTTTGGTGTGGACGAAGAGGGCGGCGGCGCGATCAAGGAGAACTCCCCGTTGGCTGGTCTGTTGGCGACGGGCGGTGCGGCCCGGATGGATCACGCCTATGGCCTGGAGAAGGGCGGTAAGCCAACGCCTGAGACCGTCAGTTTCAACGGCGTGGAGGTGGGGCGTTTCGAAGTCACCCGGGCGCAATATGCAGCGTTCGATCCGACCACCGAGATGTCGGCCGGGAGAGGAGAACTTGCCGATGACAGGAGTCTCCCATGCTCAGGCGGTCGAGTATGCGAGCTGGTTGACCGGAATCACGGGTCAGCCCTTTCGCCTGCCTGCAGTCGCCGAAGCCAAGAAGCTCATGGCAATTGCAGGGACCTCCGGCAACACCCTGGATCGATGGGCCGACTACAGTCCGAACCCGGAAGATCGAGCCGCGATTCTAGAGGCCTTGGCCGCACATCCGGATCTTTCGCTCCTGAAGCCGGTGGGCAGTCTGGCAGGATCGGGCCATGACCCGATCTTCGATCTCGACGGCAATGCAGCAGAGTGGGCAACCAATGGGAATGGTGAAGGCGAGGCAGTCGGGCCGAGCGCGGACCGCGCCTCCGAAACCGAGCCTCCCGACCCCGCCTACATCGGCTTCCGCGTCATCGTGGACTGAGAAGGGGGTTGAGGCGCCCGTCGTACCTCCGGGCGTTCTTTGAGGGCTTGAGGGTGAGGCGGCCGTCGCTTGCTCCAGCCGGTCCTTGAGGGCTTGGAGCTGAGAGGGCCGATCGACCCAGGGATCTCCCCCGTCTGCGGCCTCACCCGACCATGCCCCTCCGACGAGGGAGACCCATGGCCCGATCTACCACCTTCGAGACACAGCACGAATCGGATTGCTGACTCACCCCCTACGCCCCTACTGCCTTCAGCTGCGCCAGAGGTTCGTTCGGGTGGTTCGCTAGGGGGCGCCGAGTCGAGCGCGGCGCAAGGACCTTGATAGGGCACAGGAGATGGGGCGCGATGACGAGACGAGGTGGCGGCCCCCCGCCGCAGTCTGAGTAGCCGACGCCGTCCCCCTGCGAACCACCCGGACGGGCCTCTCATGGAAGGCGAGTCGCTCGATCACTTGGGCGGCAGGATGGTAAAGGAGGAGGTGTCGTCGTCCATCTTGGAGCCGACCGAGTTACCGCAGACCGAGCAGAGATAGTCGAACTTGTTACCGGAGGGCAGTACCAGGAGCAAACGCTTGCGCACGGGCGTTGCCCGCTTGCACTTGGCGCAGTAGAGCTCGCTGACTTCGAATTCGCCGTAGCTGTCGGTCGGTTGTGGCATGACTCGAATTGCTGACGATTCTCTCAGTCGAGCTCCGAGGCCACCGCCGGCCTCGAGATCAGATTGGTGAACAGCCGCCACCGCTCCTCGGGCTGATCCGGGGTGCCTCCATGGCTCTCGATGTGCCGAGCAACCATCTCCTGGCCAAGGTTGTAGTTGATCACATAGCTCCGATACTGCTCGATGAAGCGCAGGCGCTGCTCGGCACGGGGGCGACTCATCAAGGAGTAGGTCGTCAGCCAATCGACCGCCTGCTCGGCGTCCATGGTTCCATCCAGATAGCCGCGTGCGGCCTCATTGCCGGCGAACCCCAGCTGTTTGGCGAGATCCTGAACCTCGTAGTACTCGCCAGCTCGGCCAGGGTCGAGGCCGGCCAGCGGAAAGAGGACCGTCTCTTCGAGCTCGAGACGCTTGTCCGAGGGAAAGGTCACATCGATACCGAAGTTGGCTGTGCCCTCTGCCAGGAAGGAGCGGGGGCTGAAAAGCGGGTAGATCGTGAACTCCATCCAACCGCGCTTCTCGACCATCTCCCGTTCCAGCAGGAGGTTGTAGACATGATGGCCCGGGTAGCCCTCATGACAGGCGAGATCGAGGGCGCGATCGATGTAGATGGGCAGATCGGTGTTGACCTGGATGAGGCTCTGGTAGCCACCCTTGTACCAGTTGTAACCGCTCCAGGACTTGTCCGTCACGTATTCGACTGTGAAGCTCTCGTCCTTGGGCAGATCGATGTGCTTGCGGGTCTCCTGACGGCAGGCATCGATAGCTGCCTGGAATACGTCATCGAGGCGCTCGGGCGGGATGATGTAGTCCTTTCTGAAGGCTTCGAAACGCTCGAGGATAGGGCCCTCACCGGGCAAACGCGCACCGAGTTGGGCCAGGATTGCTTGAAAGTGCTCGGCAGAAAGGGTTGGGGCCGCAGCGTCGTAGAGGGCGACCGACTCTTGATCGAACGTCATCGGTTTGTCGGCGAGCAGATCGACCCGCGCGATGAGCGATTCGAGGCTCTTGCCCATAAAGAGACGGCGAGCTGCTGCAAGGTCGTCATCGGGCTCCGAGTCGAGCGACTGTAGGGCCTCCATGGCGGCAATCGCTCGCTGTCGAACTTCCTCCAAGCTCAGGGCTGACTCCTGGGCCTCGGTTCGCCATTCTTCGGGCCCGAAGTAGGCATCGACGTAGTCGACGTCGTGCTGGCCGACTGCCAGTACCAATTTGACGAAGGACTCCGCGATCTCGTCCATGGAATCTCCTAGTGGCTCGACCGACTGGCAGGCGGCGAGCGACAGCGCAAGCAGCGCGGCCAGGCTGAATCCGATCTTGAGTCTGACGGGCATTGGATTCTCCGGTGGGATTCGAGGCGGTCCTAGGTTACACTGACAGCAGCTAAGAGCCGAATACCAATCGAAACATTCAAGAAAGCTAGGGTTGAACGCCCAGGAGGTGTCGTATGCGGTGCAGTAAGAGCAGTATCTTTGTGGTCCTGGTGATGATCTCGCTGTTGGCAGTCGTTCCGTCGATGGCCGAGAGGGGAGACGACGCGGATCGGGCGAGCAAGAACGGCAAGACCGAAGGCAGCGTCGATGGGATCGACGTGACACTGGAGTACGGTAGCCCGAACGTCAAGAGCCGCGCCATCTGGGGAGGTCTGGTTCCCTACGACAAGGTCTGGCGGACCGGTGCCAACGAGGCCACCACGATCTCCATCAACAAGGACGTGATGGTCGAGGGCAAAGCGCTTGCCGCCGGTACCTATGGCCTGTTCACGATCCCGGGTGAGTCCGAGTGGGTGGTCATCTTCAACAAGGTGCCGGAGCAATGGGGCGCTATGAAATACGACGAAGGTGAGGATGCCCTCAGGGTGACGGTGGAGCCGGAAGCCGCGGAATTCGTCGAGAGCATGATGTTCGAGATCGATGAGTCCGACGTGGTGCTTCGATGGGAGAAGCTGGCTGTTCCCGTGACGATCACGGCCGTCGACTAGGCTGGCGATGGGCGACTTGAGGCAACGACGGATCGGGGCCGGCTTGGTTCTGATCGTTGTCGGAGTAGGCCTTTATCTTCAGCAACACTACACCAGCATCGGGGATGAGGCGGTGCTGCTCATCCTTGGTGCCGCTTTTCTGGGTGGCTACTTCTACAAGCGACAGTTCGGGCTGCTGATCCCCGGTTGCCTGCTCCTCGGCCTGGGTCTGGGAAGCACTGGAGAGGGGTGGATCGACCCCTCGGCCGACAGCACGCTTCTCGGCCTGGGATTGGGATTTGTCGCGATCTGGGTACTGGGCTTTCTGATTGAGAAGCGGCGACAGTTCTGGCCCCTGATTCCGGGTGCCGCCCTGATTCTCACTTCGATTCCCCAGACGGATGACGTGGCCTCCTATCTATTCGAGAACTGGCAGCTCATTCTCGTGCTGATCGGCGCCTGTCTTCTTGTCGCAGCTTTCTTCGGCAAGAAGGAGTAGGCCACGCTGTTGCAGCCCCTAAGCCCCCAAGTCCGCAAGTTCCCAGGAGACCCACGATGAGCCCCGTACTGATGGCTGGCACCCTGATCGTCAATTTGGCGCTGATCTTCTACACCATCGGCATCGTTTCGGAGCAGCGCGGCCGCCGCATCACCAAGCGCGTGCTTGTCTTTCTGACAGCGGGGGTGACCTTCGACATCATCGCCACGGCCTGCATGATCACAGGCTCCTCGAAGGGTCCGTTTACGGCCCATGGGTTTCTCGGCTACTCGTCGTTGGCGGCGATGTTGCTCGAGACCTTCTTTGCCTGGAGGTATCGCCTCGAGGCGGGGGAAGCCCTCGTTCCCGACTGGCTGCACCGCTACTCACGCCTCGCCTACAGCTGGTGGGTCATTGCCTACATCACCGGCGCGCTTCTGGTGATGGCTCGTCGTGGCTAGCGGTCAGGGTGGCTAGCGGTCGCCTTTGACCGGCGAGCTGGTAGCAGGGTGATGCCCCCGAGTCTTCACGTTGGGACCTCTCGAACGCTCGTGAGTCGCGTCCACCCCCGGGCCGTCGCCCTGGATCTCGATCTGGCCTGCTTCGATCATCTCGCGAAGGGGTTCATGATCGAGAACCTTGTGAGAGACCTGACCGCTCTTGAGCGGTCCGAGGTGGAGGACCTTTCCCCTGGGCAACGGCACCCGAACCGGTGACGGCGTCTTGTTGACGATGGTCTTCATGCTCTCATTCTACTCCGCGTGGAGCTGGTCCTCCTGGGAGGGGTATAGGTTTGGTGAGGAGGCCGGCCCATGGATTGCATGAAGCCAGCTGATATGGGATCTAGGTGGAGAGATGTGGTCACGATAGGACTCGGTGCACTTTGCATCTCAGCCGGGGTGTTGCCCGCTCTGCTCGACGCCCAGGTGACCCCTGAGGATTCACCTCTGTCCTCGGATCAGTACTCCGAAACACTTGAAGTGACGGTTGTGGAGGTTCCGGTCCGAGTTCTCGTCAAGGGTGAGCCGATCGCCGGGCTGACGAAGGACGACTTCGAGATCTACGACCAGGGAGAGTTGCAGGAGATCACGGCCTTCGAGTCACAGGTGCTGGCTCGGTTCGAGAGCCTGCCGCCGACAAGCGAGCCTCTGGAGACTCGGGCGGCAGGTCGCCGCCTCTTGGTCCTCTTCGATTTCAGCAGCACTCGCCGGCAGTATCTCGCGCGTTCCCTGAAGGCGGTCCGGAAAATGGCCTCGAGCCAGCTTCATCCCATGGATCGGGTGGCAGTCGCCACCTATGGCAAGCTCTCGGGTCTGACTCTTCTGATCGGCTTTACCAACGAACCGGAGGAGCTATCGGCCGCCCTCGATCTGGTCGGAGCGATCCTGGAAGCAGATCGACAGGCACAGCGCTCGATCATCGAGCACCTGAATCAGCTTCGCTTCGGCGCCAACGACGGGGCTGCGGATTCTTCGGTGCAGGTCTTTCAACGCCTGACCGAGGAGCTCGGTGCGACGGCGGCTCTGGCCCTGGTGAGTCCCTCCGTAGCCATCGCCGTGCCGACGAGTGGCGGCCCGGAGGTCCCGGGCGCGGGGGAGCAGGGCGGGTCAGTCGGTGCCTACAAGAAAGAGGTCCGATGGGTTCAGATTGCCGCGCAGAAGCCAATCGACCTGGCGCCGCAGCTTGCTGGTGGGCCCGACATGAGCAATCTGCGAGCGATGTCTCGGTCTCTGGCGGAGCTCTTCACGCTACTGAGAGAGATCACGGGCGAGAAGCAGTTCGTTCTCTTGTCCGAGGGCTTCGACAACAGTCTCTTGAGGGACGCCCTGGGTCTCGGCTACCTTCAGGAGCTGCTCCGCGGCATTCGCAATAGCGGCTGGACTGTCTATGCCGTGGATGTGAGCGGGATTCCCGAGGCCCGACAGCGGCGAGGTTACTCTGCCGATTCCTTGCTCTACCTGGCCAAGGAGACAGGGGGTGAGCTGCAGGAGAACTTCAACGACCTCAGCCAGGCCACAGCACGGGTGCTGCGGCGAACCGGGGCGAGCTACGTCTTGAGCTTTCAGCCGCAGGACCTGGAATGGGATGGGCAGTATCACGAGATCGAGGTGCGGCTCGCGACCCCCCTGCGCCGCGCCAAGATTTTTCATCGGCCGGGCTACTATGCACCCGAACCGACTCGGGACCGATTATTGTCGGAGTGGCGCGTCGATGCCGCCGAGATGGTGCTGACCGCCGAAGAGGTCGAGGAGCTGCAGATTGCCACGCTCGCTGAGCCCTTGGTGCTGGAGGACGGTCGCTGGCGTGTGCCAGTGCTGGTGGATCTGCCATGGGAAGACCTTTCGCCGGAGCGCAAGCGGAGCAAAGACAAGTCGGCTCTCGAGATCCAGGTTTTTGCCATCGACGGGGACTGGAAAGTACAGGGCTTCTTCGCCAGTGGTTTTCAGCTCGACCTGGGGGAGTTGGAGAAGCACCTGGGCAATGGAGGAGTGCGGTTTTTCGGCGAGCTCGACTTGCCTCCGGGTGATTACCAGCTCCGAGTCATGGTTCGCAACCTGAGGAGTGGCGAAGTTTCGTTATCGACGACCCGGTTGTTGGTCCCCGAGGCGCCAGAGCTGGCGCTTCATGTTGGCGCCCCCTTGTTTGTCGACGACTCTGGACAGTGGCTCATGGTGACGGACCCTTCAACCCAGAGCGCCGGGAGCGGCGATCTCCTGGTTGCTGGTGAGAGCCGGTTCATGCCCTGGGTGAGCCCGGCGCTGGGAACCGGCACTCAGGCCTCGATTCTGGTACCGGTTTTGACCTCGGGAAACGTACGCCCAGGTATCGAGGCCCGGATCCTGACTCTGGGCGGCGAGCCGGTCGAGACGCCAGAGGTGCGCTGGCACGAATCCCTGCCAACCGGTTTCGGTGGCACTCGGTGGATTCCCGGCACCTTCTCGACGCAAGGGTTGGAAGCGGGTGACTACCGACTCGAAGTCAGGGCTAACGGGCCGGGAAATGACACCGCCCAGACCCGCACCACAAAGTTCACGATCCAAGATTGAGTTCTGAGGAAAATTCCTACTTCCACTGACTGAGGATGTATTCCTCGGTCTCGGGGAGGCCTCCCTGCAGGATGAGATACCCATTGTGGGGTTCCCGTTCGGTGATTTCATGGCTGTAGGAGTGCCGCATCATCTCCCGCACCTCGTCGTGATCGTGGGTATGACCCAGCACCCACCCCAGCTTCATGAGTGCCGTTTCCGGCAGCATGTTGTCGAGCGGCACGACGCCGATGTCCAGCAGGTCGCGACCCGTGTCATAGACGTACATTTGGGCATAGCCCCAGAGAGTCTGTACGGTCATGACTACGTGGACACCTTTGGCGATGGCTCGCTCGAGCGCCGGAAAGACCGGTTTGTTGACGTGGCCGAGACCGGTGCCGGCGATGACAATGCCCTTGTAGTCCTGTTCGACCAGGGCATCCACGACATCGGCCTTCATTCCCGGATAGTAGTAGAGAATCGTTACACGATCGTCGTAGCGAGGGTCGATCTTCACCCGTCTGTGAGGATTGCGGGGTAGGTACTCATGGGTCAGCGTGCCGAAGTCGGTGGCGCTTACCCGGCAAAGGGGAATATCGCCGACGGTGCGAAAGGTGCTGCGATACGAGCTGTGCATTTTGCGACAGCGGGTGCCGCGATGCAGTAAGCCGTATTGGTCGGAAGTCGGACCGAACATACAGATCTGGACTTCAGCGATGTCTCCGTAGGCCGCCGAGCGCACGGCGTGGATCAGGTTCAGCGCTGCGTCGCTCGAGGGGCGATCGGAGCTTCTCTGGCTCCCTACCACGACGATGGGAACAGGGCTGTTCTGGACCATGAAACTGAGCACAGCGGCGGTGTGGCCCATGGTGTCGGTGCCGTGCCCGATGACGACGCCGTCGACGCCGGCCTCGATCTCGTCGCCGATGGCCTGCGCCAGGGTGGCGTACTCCTCCCAGCCCATGTTCTCGGAGAAGACCCCGAAGATCTTTCGGGTCGTCAGGTTGCAGAGATCTGCCAACTCGGGAACGGCGCCGTAAAGCTCACCAGGGGTGAAAGCCGGAATGACCGCTCCTGTTCGATAATCCAGGCGGGAGGCGATGGTGCCGCCGGTGCCCAGAAGGGTGACCTTCGGCAGGTCGGGGCTGTGAGGAAACTCCTGTTCCGGAATCTTGTAGACGGCCTCCTTGAATCCCAACTCCTCGACCTCGCGGATGCGATCGATATGGAGACCGACGTTGTAGCCTGTCGCCAGTTTCAGGACAACGTGCAGATCGTCAGAGGTCTCGCTGCGAGGCAGGATGACGCCTTCGAAGGTGCTGTCTTCGTCGTTGCGGATGCGGACCTCGCTCCACACTCGTACCCCCCACTCTTGCAGCCGTTCCCGCGCTCTGCCACGATAGCCCTTCAGAGGATCGTTCGTCTCAGTCATTCTCGTTCTTCCTCGCTTGCAGCTCGTCAATCACGTGGAGGACTCGCACTGCCGGCACTCGGCCACGCAGGGTGCTCAGGACCAGCCCCATGACCGTGCCGACGAGCTTGTCCCCTTCGAGTCCTCGGGCGGCGGTGGTTTTCATGGCTTTGGTCACGTCTGCCTGCCAGCCAGCCGGCTCCTCACCGAGGTGATCCGCAGCGATCACTGCATCGACGGAGGCTTTGGGCTCGTACACCAGGCCTTCCACCAGCTGTCGGCGGACTTCCCAGAGCACCGGCTGCTTCTGGAGGTGCGCGAAGAGATCACACCACCGATTCTCGGTGATCTTGTCCACGGCGAGGCTCGAGCGTCGCAGGCCCTTGAGCTCCTCACCAAAGAAGAGGCAGGCTCGCCGCAGGTCGAATCCGGTGTCCTCGACGACCCGATCCACCAAGCCGGCTCCACCTCGCCGAATCAGGAAGTGGATCGTCGGGGTCGATACACCGGCGGCGCTGTAGCGCTCCTCTCGTTGCCAAGGCGGCTCGGGTAGATCGACCTTCAGGCCGTGTACGCGCTCGCGAGTGACGAGTTGGGCGGGGCTGTCGGTGTCCGGATACATGCGGTCGGGGCCGGGGAGGATGCGCTCGAAGTCGGTGCAGCCGTCGTCGAGCGCCTGGCGCGTCTCGTGAGGGATGCCCTCGGTGGCCTCCGCGAAGCGCAGCTGGATCTCCTTGGCGGCAGTAATGGTGTCGCTTTCGATGCCCCACACCACCACCAGCGCATCTTCGGGGGTGCAGGCGGCTGCCTGGCGGATCTCCTCCAACTCTTCGATGCCGCCCGGATAGTCAGGCCAGTCGTCAGAGTCGACAAGGATCGGTGGCTGATCGAGGGTGGCGATGACCCTGACGCGCCCCGCCAGCTCGTGCGCGAAAGTCCTGCCTGGTTGACAGGGTCGTCCGATCGTGCCGGCAAGGCGCGGCAGGCGGATGGCTCGCACGCTGAAAGGGCCTTCAGCCAGCTCCATGCCCCGTCGCATCTCTTCAGCTTCGACGAAGCGCTGCCAGTTGTCCCGTTGCAGGGAATCGAGTTGGAAGTCGGCGACGAGAGTCGTGATGTCGACGTGTTCCATGACGATATCGGAGGGCTTCTCGAAACCGCGACGATGCAACTCGTCGCGCAGTTTGAGTAGCTCGACCTGTCGCACGGCTTCGCTGTGGACCAATTGGCGGGCATGACTGGCCTTGGGGACGCCTTTGATCTCCACTCTGCGGCCACCCCTGACGGAGACATTGACATCCTGGCGACTAGCCCCCATGCCGACACGAACATGGCCGGTGGAGCGGCAGACGCGCCCGATGAGCAGAATGGCCTCCTCCACCTCTTCCGGCGTCGTGAGCTCTGGCCCAGTGACCGTTTCAATCAGGGGCATGCCCAATCGATCGGTGCGCCAGACCGCCAGGTGTCCCCTGTCCTGGACTTCGCGGCAGCTGTCCTCTTCGACACTCACCTGGATGACCGTCAACTCGCGACCGCGAAAGGGCAGACGGCCATTGACACCGACGATGGCCGTACGCTGAAAGCCGGTGGGAATCGACCCGTCGAGGTACTGCTTGCGGGCGATGTGAACCTCGTCTACGACATCGCAGCCCAGCATCAGGCACTGTTCGATGGCGATGTCGATGGCCCGCCGATTGACGATGAAGGGGGGTGTGTCGTCCATCTCATAGGTGCAGACGTTGCTCTTGTGGAGGAGATAGACGATGTTCTTCTTCGTCTTGAACTCCATCAGAGCCGTGCCGTCGTACTCGCCCAACTCGGACAGCGTGGGGCGCATGTGGCGCAACATGACGCCGTCATGAGTCTCTGTGTAGAGCCCCGCAGGACACCGGCAGAACATCTTCTGGTCGGTGAGGAGCTGCTGGTGAACCTCCAACCCGACCCGCAGCCCTACTTGCTCGTAATCGATCGATCCTTCCACCGCTCTCCTTTCGTACCTGGCAGGCAGGAAACGCAGCGATCCTAGCATCGACGGACCGGGTTCGAGAGCGACTCGTGGCGAGCCGACGAGGCTGGCGCGTATATCGATTCATGCACAGGTGCGAATCTATGCTTTTTGTTGTAAAGTACTTGACAAGACGGAATCGATCCACTACCGTTGCGCGCCATGCGAGCTGCTGCACCGATACCGCCGAGAGAAAAGGAACCCGTGGACATGCATTCGCATGCCATGGACAACCTGCGCTTCATTCGGCTTGCGATGGAGTCGTCGGCCGCCTTCACCTCGGTTCCCGGTTGGGGGGCGATCGTGATCGGTTGCACGGCGATCATCGCTGGCCTTCTGGCCGCCACCCCCCCGCTGGCTGAGCACTGGCTGGCCATCTGGGTTGGCGATGCCGTCGTTGCACTGATGGTGGGCGGCTGGTTCATGGCTCGGAAAGCGAAGGGGCTTGGAGTCAGCCTGTCGCAGGGTGTGGGCCGGCGGTTCCTGTTCAGCGTCACGCCGCCGCTGGTAGCGGCGGTCATCCTGACAGTGGCGCTTGGCGACTCGGCGACCGCCCGCTGGATCCCGGGGCTCTGGTTGCTCCTCTACGGCAGTGGTGTCGTCAGCGGTGGCACCTTTTCAGTCCGGCCCGTCCCCATCATGGGGCTCTGCTTCATGGCACTCGGCGCGCTGACTCTCTGGGCGCCGGTGTCGTGGGCCAACCTCCTGCTGGTGGCCGGGTTCGGCGGATTTCACATCCTGTTCGGAGCGATCATCGCGAGGCGCTACGGTGGCTAAGAGACAAGTGGCTAGGCACACGGCAGAAGACCATCGGCAGAAGGCCAAGAAGAACCTCGAGGGCCTGGCCGGCTATCTGGCGGATCCGACGGCACGAGATTTCGACCGGCTCGTTTACGAGCGGGTGAGATTGGGCATGATGAGCGCCCTGACCGTCAACAGCTCTCTGACCTTCTCCGAATTGAAAGAGTTGTTACAAACGACCGACGGTAACCTGAGCGTGCACGCCCGCAAACTGGAAGAGGCGGGCTACGTGGACTGCAAGAAGAGCTTCGTGGGTCGCTATCCGAGGACCGAGTTCGAGCTGACCCAGAAGGGGCGACGAGCGCTCGAGCGCTATCTGGACCACATGGAGGCGCTCATCCACGCCACTCGTCAGGATTGAGGCCACGGTCAGCTGGAGGGAATGGAAGGAATGCAGAACGAAGAGAAGATTTTGGGTGAGGGCCTTCACCTGGCCATCATCATGGATGGAAACGGCCGCTGGGCGAAGCGTCGCGGGTTGCCCCGCACCGCGGGTCATCGAAAAGGTGCCAAGGCAGTGCGCCGCACCGTCGAGGCAGCTGCAGACTTCGGAATCGAGACGCTGACACTCTATGCGTTCTCTTCCGACAACTGGCAACGCCCGGCTGAGGAAGTGGCGACCTTGATGCAGCTCTTCGAGCGCTATCTGGGCAGTGAGACGGAGCGCTGCGTCAAGCACGGCGTCCGATTGAATGTGATCGGGCGGCGGGACCGCCTGAGCTCGCGACTGGTGAAGGCCATCGAGAAGGCAGAGGCCACAACCGCCGACGGGACGGCACTTCATCTGCGGTTGGCGGTGGACTATTCGTCGAGGCACGCCATCGCGACCGCGGCGTCGATGTTTCGACCTCCGGGCACGGCGACACCCGAGGTGTTCTCGGAGCTCCTCAATCGGGCCATCAACTCGGAGCCGTCGGCACCCGATGTGGATCTGCTCATCCGCACCAGCGGCGAGCAGCGCCTGAGTGATTTTCTTCTCTGGGAGTGCGCCTACGCAGAACTGGTCTTCACGTCCTGCCTGTGGCCAGATTTCGGGAAGGAACAGGTGGAAGAAGCCCTGAGCCTCTTCCAGCGTCGGCAACGCAGGTTCGGGACCCTTCCAGATGTTGCGGAGATGGCCTCATAGGGCAGCTGGGCCTCGAGGCAGTGGGGCGGCGAGGCCCTATTCTTTGGTGCCGACGACGTCCTCGATCCAGGTATAGGCCGCCATTGCAGAGGAAAACCCGATGGTTGTGATGGCCATCAGCGCCACCTGTCGCATCTCGTCGGGCTCGAGCCCGACGTCGGACGCCTTGCGCGCCGCGGAATGAACGCCTCCCTCACGCTGTCGGGAAACCGCCAGCGCGAGTTTGACGAGCGCCGCGGTTCTGGCGTCGAGCGCGCCCAACTCGTTGACGCTCTTGCCAAGCGCCTCGTAATTGGAAGCGATCTCCGGGTAATTCTTGCGAAAGCGTAGGTAGGTCTCGGGAATCTTCTTCGTTTCTGTCATGCACCCCACCTCCTGCGGGTGATTGTAGCGACAACCGGCCGTGGTTCGTAGGTCCGTAGGCTAGCCCGAGAGACCTGATATTCGTCATTTCGGTGGCGTGCAGAATCGGCTAGGCTGTTTCAGAACGCTGTTGGAGTCGCTCACCGCTGGCCTCGAAGCGCACCTGACCAAGACGACTCGCCGACGTGTGGCCCCTGGCCTCGAGGGTGCCCGACAGCGGAGGAGAAGTGTGAAATGCAGAAACAACAGAGTGCACTGAAAGATAGGGCTAGCGATTGGCTGTTTGGCCTTTCCGGACCCAAGCGCCATCGGACCTATCGCATTCGTCTGCTGGTGCAGTGGCTTTTTGCCGGGATCTGTGTCTTGCTGGGCTTCCAGCTCACTCGCTTCTATCTGGCGGCGAAAGCTGGACAGTTGCCACTACCGCAGCGCCCACCAGGGGTCGAGGGCTTCCTGCCCATCAGCGGGCTGATGGGGATTCTCGACTGGGTCTATCAGGGGACGCTCAATCGCATTCATCCGGCGGCGACGATCCTCGTACTCGTCGTCCTGCTCATGGCTTTGCTGCTTCGCAAGTCCTTCTGCTCGTGGATCTGTCCGGTCGGGATGCTGTCCGAGTACCTGGCCAAACTGGGACGCAAGATCTGCGGCCACAACTTCCGTCCCTGGAAGTGGCTCGACTGGACGTTGCAGAGCCTCAAGTACCTGATTCTGGGATTTTTCGTTTGGGCCATCTTCACCATGAGCGGCGCGGCGCTACAGGCCTTCATCGAGTCGCCCTATAACAAGGTAGCGGACATCAAGATGGGTCTGTTCTTCCTCAATCTGGGCCAGGTCGGGATCGTCGTTATGGTTGGGTTGGCGGTGGGCTCGGTCTTCATCCAGGGTTTCTGGTGCCGATATGGGTGTCCCTACGGCGCCCTTCTTGGGTTTTTCTCATGGCTCTCGCCAGTGAGGGTAGAGCGCAACGCGGACAAGTGCATCGATTGCAGCCTGTGCGACAAGGTGTGCATGTCGCGGCTTCCCATTTCGAGATCAACGGTAGTTCGCAGCGTGGAATGCACCGGTTGTGTGGACTGTGTGGCGGTCTGCCCGGTTGACGATGCGCTCGCCCTCAAGGCGGCCGGTCGCCGAATGAGCATCCCGGCCTATGCTGCGGCGATTCTGATGCTGTTCGTGATTGGGTACTCGGCGGCGCGACTGACCGGCCAGTGGGCCAACGACATCAGCGACGAAGAGTATGTCCATCGGATCCAGAACATGGACGACCCTGCGTACGGCCATCCGGGATCTTCCAACGTGCAGGGTACTCAGGCGGAATGAGCTCTCCGGTCAAAGCGAGAGTCTCGAAATCCAAAAGGAGAAGCTCATGACGAACGAAGCTAGCGACAAGCAATGCCTGGCCTGTAAGCGAGGCACCGATGAGACACCGTTGGTCCACCTGGAATACCAGGACTCACCACTCTGGATCTGTCCACAGCATCTGCCGATCCTGATCCACGACCCGTCCCAGTTGATCGGTCTCCTACCCGGCGCCGAGAACCTGAGCCCGGCCGATCACCACGACTGATCTCCGGCTACTGCACAGTCGCGGACCAGGAGGACAGGTTGCCCGACTCGAAACCATCGGCGAAGACCGACCGGTCCAGGGTGAAGTCGATGCCGGTCGTCTCGGAGCCGAGGGTCACCGAGATCGGCGTGCCATTCGTGATCGTGCAGTCCAGCGCACAGGAGATCTCCGAGTAGAGTTCCTCGAAGTAGTCCTCAAAGCTCGAGGTGCGGGCGTAGTAGGTGCCCGCCTCGAGCGCTTTCTGCACGGTGTAGTCCCCCGACGAATCGGGATAGCCCCTGGTCACGTAGCCGCCGGTGGCGTTGTAGATGGAGACCCGCCCGAAATCCAGTGGCGATCCGGTCCTAGCGTCGGTGACCGTCCCGGAAATCAGCCCTCCCGCAGCGAGCTCGAAGTCGATGCTCGAGGTGGTCAGGCCGGCTGTGACCAGGATGGGCGTTCCGTCGGTCGCGGTGCACCCGTCGTTACACGGAAGGTTGTCGTAGAGCTCGTTGAAGTAGCCTTCGAAACTCCCCGTGCGGGCGTAGTAGGAGCCGGTGGGGAGGGCGTTGTTCGAGATGTAGTCTCCAGAGGCATTGGGATAGGCGCTGGACACCCAGCTTCCTGCAGCGTTGTAGATGTCGACGTATCCCGTATCGAGCGGGTCGTGGGAGGTGTCGTCGGTGATGGTGCCTGAGATGAAGCCTCCGACATCCAGCTCGAAGTCGATCCCGCTCGTCGTTGCGCCCGCAGTGACGACGATGGGGGTGCCCGAAGTGATCGTGCAGCCGCCCACACAGGAGATGTCGTCATAGAGCTCGTCTTGGTAACCCTCGAAGCTGTAGGTCCGAGCGAAATAGGTACCAGCAGCCAGGGGCTTGGTTGAGGTATAGAAACCAGAGACGTCCGGGTACCCTCGGGCAACCCAGTCCCCGTTGTCGGCGTAAATGTCGACCCTTCCGGTGTCGAGGCCGGCGTGGCCGCTGCCCTCGGTGACGGTGCCGGAGATGGAGCCTCCTTTGGTGAGCTCGAAGTCGATTCCGCTCGTCGTGGCGCCTGCCGTGACCACGATCGGCGTGCCATCGGTGATCGTGCAGCCGTCGGAACAGTCGATGTCGTCGTAGAGCTCTTCATAGTAGGTCTCGAAGCTGAAGGTTCTAGCGTAGAAGGTGCCGCCAGGGAGGCCCCCGAGACTGTAATCGCCATTGGCGTCCGGATTGACGCTCGTCAGCGAATTCCCACTCGCATCGTAGAAGTAGAGATAGCCAGTATCGAGACCAGCGTGGGTGGTGTCGTCGGTGACCGCACCGGAGATCGAAGCCTCTGCGTCGAGCGCGAAGTCGATGTCGGCTGTGGTAGCACCCCCTGTGACAGCGATCGGAGTGCCGTCGGTGGCGGTGCATCCGAAGGCGCAGGGGATGTCATCGTAGAGCTCGGTCACATAGCCCTCGAAACTCTGCGCCTTGGCATAGTAGGTGCCCGACGGGAGTCCTGTGTCGGTCTCATAGACGCCGGAGGTGTTCGGGTAGGCCCTGAACAGAGAGTTGGAGCTCGAGTCGTAGATTCTGACGTAACCGCTGTCGAGAGGGGTTCCCGAGCCGTCGGCGGTAACTGTGCCGGAGATGGTCCCGCCCTTCACCAGCGCGAAGTCGATGCCCGAAGTGGTTGTTCCGATGGTGACGGCGATCGGCGTGCCATCGGTGACAGTGCAGCCGCCGGCGCAGGGCAGATCGTCGTAGAGCTCGTTGATGTAGCTGTCCGAGTTGTAGGTCCTGGCGTAGTAGGTACCGGTCGTCAGGCCCACCGAGCTTGCATAGTCACCGTTGGCGTCCGTCCAGCCCTCGGCGACCCAGGTTCCCCCGCTGTCGTAGATGTTCACGTCGATGTTGGCGAGCTTCGTGGAGGTACCCTGTTCTGTCACGGTGCCGGTGATCGAGCCGCCCTCGAGAAGAGCGAAGTCGATGTTGGAAGTGGTGTTGCCTGCAGTGACGACAATCGGAGTCCCATCGGTGACAGTGCAGCCGCCGTCGCAGGGAATGTCGTCGTACAGCTCCTCGAAATATCCCTCGAAGCTCCAGGTACGAGCGTAATAGGTGCCGGCGGGGAGACCTGCATAAGTAACGTAGTCGCCGTTTGCCTCTGGATAGGTATCAATTGTCCAGTCTCCGGACGCATCGTAGATCCCGACATAGCCTTCATCGAGCCCGTTGCTGGTGCCGTCCTCCGTGACGGTGCCGGCGATTAGGCCACCCTGGACCAGGGCGAAGTCGATGTTGGAGGTCGTGCTGCCGGCGGTGACGTTGATGGGTGTTCCGTCCGTCACGGTGCACCCGAAGTAGCAGGGCAGGTCGTCGTAGAGCTCATGGAGGTAGCCCTCGAAGCTCCGGGTCAGAGCGTAGTAGGTGCCAGAGACCAGACCGGCGGAGGTCTTGTAGTTCCCGGCGCCGTCAGGGTAGGAACTGGCGAGATAGTCTCCGGAGGCGTTGTAGATCCTGATGAAGCCGCTGTCCAGAGGTGTTCCGGTTCCCTCTTCAGTGACCGTTCCCTCGATGGCGCCACCCTTCACGAGCTCGAAGTCGATGCCCGAGGTCGTGGCTCCCTTCGTGACGGCGATGGGCGTTCCAGTGGTCACAGTACAGTCGTTGGTGCAGAGGATGTCATCGTAGAGCTCGTTGAGGTAGCCGTCATCGTTGTTGGTGCGAGCGTAGTAGGTGCCTGTAGGCAGACCCGTTTCCGAGGTGTAGATCCCAGCCCCATCCGGGTACTCGGTAGAGACGTAGTTGCCGCTGCTGTTGTAGACGTTCACCCAGGCGGAAGAGATCGGGAGGTGGGTGCTGCCATCCTCGACGGACCCTGAGATCAGGCCGCCTTCCGCGAGCTCGAAATCGATGCCGGTGGTTTCGACGCCGATGGTTACAGCGATGGGCGTACCGCTGGTCTTGTCGCAGTTACCCACGCACTGAATGTCGTCATAGAGCTCGTCGATATAGCCGTCGCCGTTATAGGTGCGGGCATAGTAGTTACCCGTCGGGAGTCCGGCATCGCTGATGTAGTTGCCGGCCCCGTCGGTATAGCCCTCGGATACGTACCTGCCAGTCGAGTCGTAGATATCGACATAGACCCCGGAGATCCCACTGAAGCCGACCTCCTCGGTGACCGTGCCGGAAGTGCGGCCGCCAGGGGTCAGAGCGAAATCGATGCCGCTGGTCGTCAGCCCGTCGGTCACGCCTACCGGAGTACCAGTGGTAACCGTGCACCAACCAACACACTGAATATCGTCGTAGAGCTCATCGATGTGGCCACTCTGGTTGTAGGTCCGGGCGTAGTAGTCACCGGTATCGAGTCCGGTTGTCGAGGTGTACACCCCTGAACCATTGGTGAAGGTGGCCTCGACATAGGAGCCGGACGAGTTGTAGATCTCGACATAGGTCCCCGACAGGGGCGTGCCGCTACCCACTTCCGTTACAGTCCCTGTGATCGCACCGGTGCCCGGAGCCGCCACCCCTGTAGCAGAGAAAGCAGAACTTCGACTCGCGAGTCTCTGCAGCGCAAACCGAGAGTTCGACACATCGCGGTGCAAACGGCGCACCTGCCCTCGGAGAGCATTGAATAGCTCGGATGCCTCCGCTTCCGGTAGAGCTTTCCAGTCGGATCGCAAGGCTGTCAGGCGCTCAGCCAGTCTTTCGAGGCGATCGGGGTACATGTCCGCGTTCGAGAGTCTCGGACGAGCAGTGCCCATCGAGGAGAGTCGGCCGACCCTGTCTCGCTGGAAGTCTTCGATCTGCCTCTCGGTAACAGCGAGCTCGGACCTCAGAATCTCGAGGCGCGGGTCGAGAGGTGATGGAAGAGACGAAAGCCCGTTCTCGGGCTGTGCTGCTGAAGCCGGGAGCGCGGGGAAGGCGAGAAGGGCGAGGCTGATCGGTAGGGCCAGCGAAGCCAACTTGCGCATGTCGGTTCTCCTCTCTGTGCGAGCGGGATCGCCTCCGTACTGGCAGATTGAGTGAGGTGCCGAGTGCTTCGGCTGTGGCGGATAGGGGACCTGGGCCCTCTACCGGCCAGTCCCGTGGCGCAACGGACTTGTCAAGACCTGTATAGAAGCTACGGGGAGCCGGCCAAGTCCGGCAATACCCGTCCGTGGGGGTAGTGACCCTACCCGAACAGGTGGGAAGCGCTGAGCAGGATAAGGCACCGAGCCGGTGGCTCGAAAGGTTCTACTCTTTCAGGTGGGAGTGAACGATCTCCAGGATCTCTTCTTCGGCAAGCACGCGGGCTGACTTCTTGGCAGCTTGTAGGACGGCTTGGGCTATTTCGTGGGAGCTGTCCAGACCTCGAGACTCCAGGTAGTGCTGTACGTTGGACATGCCCGACATGTGGCCGATTTCGATCTCCTGCTCCCGGCCGATCCAACTCGCCGGTACCCCCGAGTAGATCCGATCGGCCAGCCAGGCATCTCCCTTCCTCTGGGCTTTGATGACCGCCGCGGCGTGGACGCCGGTGGCCGTTCGAAAGGCGTCCCGGCCGATGATGGGCGTCCCGATGGGTATGGGCATTCCCGTCGCCTTGGCAACCAGTTCCAGGTACTCGGAAAGGTGTGTGAGGTCGTCGTGGCGGACGCCGAGCAACTTGAGATTGACCAGGATCTGCTCGATGGGAGTGTTGCCGACCCGCTCGCCAATTCCCAAGGCCGTGCCGTGAACCCGGCTGGCGCCCGCCTTGATGGCCGCCAGGGTGTTGGCGACATCCAGGGCTCGATCCCGATGGCCGTGCCAGTCGATCCCGATGTCGCCACCCGCCTCGTCGAGCAAGTCACGAACCCAGGTGACGAGATTCATGACCCCTTCGGGAACGGCCGCGCCCACCGTGTCGCACAAGCAGACCCGCTGTGCCCCGGCATCGACGGCGGCAGTCAGATAGAACGCGCAAGTGCTCCGGTGAAGCGCGGATGGTGTCCTCGGTGACGTACATCACCGGCAAGCCCTCGCTCACTGCGAAGCTCACCGCCTCGGTGGTGTGGCGCAGGATGTGATTCAGGTCCCATTCCTCGGCATAGAGCCGGATCGGGCTGCTGCCGATGAAGACGCAGGCCTCGATCGGGATCCCCGTGCGCTGAGAGATCTCGGCGATGGGCTGGATGTCGACCATCAGGGTCCTGGCGGCGCAATTGGGACGAATGCTGAGCTTCTGGTCGACTATTTCTCGGCACAAGCGCGTCACGGCTTCGACTTGTCGCGGCCCAGCGCCCGGTAGGCCGACATCGACGGTCTCGATACCCAACGAGTCCATCAGATGAAGCAGCTCGACCTTGACCTCGAGCCCCGGATCGGTGACCGACGGGCTCTGCAGGCCGTCCCGCAGGGTCTCGTCATCCAACATCACGTGGTCCGGCCACGCTGCGCGGTGGGGTCCGTCTGCAGCCCAGTCGTGGATGAGGTCGGTCTCTTCGGGGCGGGTCAAGGTATACGGCTCGCTGACTAGTCGTTGATCTTGTATTTGCTGCCGAATTCCCGGGCGCTCTCGAGCAGATCTTCGGCCTGCGCATCGTCGCCGCGGGCTTTGAAGAGCATTGCCAGGTGATAGAGGCTGCTTACCTCGCCTACCGCCTCGTCGATACTCCGACGGAAGGAGCGCTCGGCGGCCGGTAACTCATCAAGACGCTCGTGAATGACGCCGAGATGGTAGTTGGCCATGAGGTACTCGGGCGTCAAGGTGATGGCCTGCTCGAAGTGTTCGAGGGCTTCATCGAGCTGTCCGGCGTGAAACAGCGCCAACGCTAGCCGGTAATGGGCCGCGTTGTAATGGGGATCGATCTCCAGGCAGCTCCGAAAAGCTCGAATCGACTGCGGCATATTGCCGCGGTGATACCACGCCACGCCCAGGTCGTAGTGACCGAGGACGAATTCGGGTGCCGCCGCCAGGGCCCTCTCATAGCGCTCGATGGCCAGCTCGAGGGTGCCCTGGTGGAAATAGAGGTTGCCCAACAAATGATTGGCGAGAGCATGATCCGGCTCCAGCTCCAGCAGTCGCTCGAGCTCGTGCCGTGCCTCCTTGCTGCGCCCTTCCTTGTCGTGGACCAGAGCCAGCAGAAGGCGCTGATCGGTGAACGCATCGCGCAGGAACATGCCACATTCGGCGCAGAACTTGTCACCCTCCGCAGCCAGATGGCCACAGCGTGGGCAGCGTAATTGCTCGCCGGCTCCGCTTTCCGTCATGGCTTTCCATCTCCTTTCATCGTCTCGGCCTTGGACTCGGGGTCGAGCCCGGTCGGGTTGTGGGTGTTGAGCTCGGGTGCGTGACTATCCTCTCACAGGCCACGCCCAGGACTCACCCGGCTGGAAGCAGGCAACCGCGAGATTAGGCAACCTTTAGCGGGATTCCTCCGTAACTGTCTGTCATGAACCAGCTGCCGATGGGCGGTCTAGCCACTTGTTGCCAGCGGGCCAGGAGGGCTCTGACTCCATGAATCTCACCAAGATGTCTCTCAGGAACCCGTCTGGAGTGGCGGTCGGCGTCGCCATCATCATCGTTTTTGGGATGTTCAGTCTGGCAAAGCTGCCGGTGCAACTGTTTCCCGATATCGAGCGGCCGCAGATCTCCATCTGGACCGGCTGGCGGGCCGCTTCGCCCAGTGAGGTGGAATCCGAGCTCCTCGAGCCGCAAGAGGACGTTCTGGAGGGTCTACCGGGCCTGCAGGAGATGAACGCCAACGCCAATCCGGGTGGCAGTTGGATCAACCTGACCTTCGATCTCGAGACCGATATGCAGGAGACGGTCATCGAGGTGATCAGCCGGCTCAATCGGCTGCCTCCCCTCCCGAGAGACGCCGATCCGCCGGTGCTCCAACTCGGCGGTGGTGGTGGCGGCGGCGCCAACCAGGCTTTGAGTTGGTTCTTCATCCAGCTGCTGCCCGGCAACAACCGCCCCATCGAGAGCTACCAGCGATTCGTCGATGACGTGGTGGCGACGCGCATCGAGACCGTGCCTGGTGTCGCGGGCGTCGAGGTCATGGCCGGAGCTCCAGAGGAGCTGCAGATCCGCTTCGACCCCTACCGGGCCGCCCAGCTGGGGGTCCAGATCCCAGAGCTGGCCGCCATTGCCGGCGGTGCAGACGACGTTTCCGGTGGTTTCGTGGATGTCGGCCGTCGCCAATACACGCTGCGGTTTGCGGGTCGGTACAAGCCCGAGGAGCTGGCCGCCCTGGTCATCGAGTGGCGGGATGGCCGCCCGGTTCAGCTGGGCGATGTGGCCGACATCGAGATTCGTCGCGGTGACACCACCAACTATGCCCTGCAGAACAACAATCCGGCCATGGCGATTCGCGTCGACCGGGAAAGCGGTGCCAATGTCCTGGAGGCTCTGAACAACGTCAAGGCAGTGGTGGCCGAGCTCCGGGACGGGCCACTCGCGGAGCAGGGTCTGACCATCGCTCAGAGCTTCGACGCTTCGGTGTTCATCTATCGGGCCATCGGTCTGGTGACCAGCAATTTGATGCTCGGCATTGTTCTGGCCGTGGGGATTCTCTGGTGGTTCCTGCGTCGCATTCGGGCCACCCTGTTGGTGGCCATGGCCATCCCCATCTCGCTGTTGGGCACATTCGTGGTGCTCAATCTGGCCGACAGGACCCTCAATGTCATCTCATTGGCGGGTCTCGCCTTCGCGGTCGGAATGGTGCTGGACGCGGCGATCGTAGTGTTGGAGAACATTGTCCGTCTGCGGGAAGAGGGGCACGACGCCCATGAGAGCGCTGCCCTGGGCAGCAGTCAGGTGTGGGGAGCATTGCTGGCCTCGACGGCCACAACGGTAGCGATTTTTCTGCCGGTGATCTTCCTCAAGGATGTAGAGGGACAGCTCTTCGCCGACCTGGCCCTGACCATTGCAATTGCAGTGTCGATTTCCCTTCTGGTGGCCGTGACGATCCTGCCGGCGGCCGCCAAGAAGTGGCTGCCGAAGAAGGGTTTGGAGGACACCCACGCTGCCTTCTGGAATCGGCTGGCCGAGGGGATTACCCGACTGACGGACCCACCTGTTCGCCGCCTGGTGCTCATCGTTCTGCTGATGTCGATTCCGCTGATCACGACCTGGATGCTGATCCCCAAGCTCGACTACCTGCCGCCTGTGAAGCGGGACGCGGTCGATGCCTATTTCAACTTTCCACCGGGAGCGAACATCGAGACGATCGAGACCGAGATCATCGACGTCATGGTCGAGCGGTTGCGCCCCTACATGGACGGGGACAAGGAGCCGGCGCTCAAGAACTACTACGTTCTCCTCTGGCCCGGTGGCGGCACGATCGGCGTACGGGCGAAGGATCAGGGTCGAGTCAAAGAGCTCGAAGCCATCGTCCGAGATGAGGTGGTGACCGGATTTCCGGACACACAGGCTTTCGTCTTTCAGGGCAACCTCTTCGGGGGTTTCGGAGGTGGCCGGAACATCGCCATGCATCTGCAGTCCGCCGACGTCGAGACGCTATTGGACACAGCGCGGGTCGGCATGGAGCGGGTGCAAGAGGCGATCCCCGGAGCGCAGGTGCAGGCCTGGCCCGGAACCGAGATGGCAGAGCCCGAGCTCCGACTCCACCCCGATGACCGACGCATCCTCGAGGTGGGGTGGACCCGAGCCAGAGTGGCTGGCATCGTGCGCGCAATGGGCGATGGCCTATTCGTTGGTGAGCACTTCGATGGTGAGAAGCGAATGGACATCATCCTGCGTGCCGACGGTTGGAGCAATCCCGAAGAGCTGGCTGGCATTCCGGTTGCGACACCGGCGGGCGGCGTAGTCCAAATCGGCGAGCTGGTGGACATCGAGCGCACCGTGGGCCCGAGCAGCCTGCACCGGATCGACCGACGACGAACCGTCACCCTCAATGTCACGCCGCCCGAAGGTCTGTCGCTCGAGGAAACACTGACTGCCTTGCAGGAGGATGTGGAGCCGGAGATTCAGGCTCTGTTGCCTGCCGACGGAGTAGTTCAGTATGGCGGTGGTGCCGACAGCTTGCGCAACGCCGTCAGAAACATGACCGAGAACTTCTTGGTGGCGTTGTTGGTTCTCTTCCTGCTGATGAGCGCCCTGTTCGGGTCCATGCGAGACAGCCTGCTGGTCGTACTGGCGATCCCTCTGGCAACCGTCGGTGGAGTCGTGGCGCTCCGGTTGCTGAACCTGTTGACCTTCCAGCCGCTGGATCTGTTGACCATGATCGGCTTCATCATTCTGCTGGGTCTGGTGGTCAACAACGCGATTCTGCTGGTGCATCAGACGCGGACCGCTGAACGCGAAGGAATCAGTCGTCGCGGTGCGGTCTCCCAGGCACTTCGCCTCCGGATGCGGCCCATCTTCATGAGCACGCTGACCAGCATCTTCGGCATGTTGCCGTTGCTGCTCATGCCGGGCGCTGGCAGCGCCATCTACCGCGGTCTCGCCGTGGTGATCGTCGGTGGAATGAGCGTCAGCACGATTTTCACACTGCTACTCCTGCCGAGTCTCTTGAGGCTCGGTGAACCGGCCCGTGTTGCACGGTTGCCCAGACAAGAAGACAAGACCGAGCCTGTCGATCTGCGGCAGGTCTCATGACTCGAGGACGAGAGACTGGAGCTTAGACCCATGTCGATCAAGAGACAAATCGCCGGATTCCTCTGCACCTTGGCGTTGATTCTTCTCGCAACAGGACCCATCCTGGGACAGGAAGGTCCACCTCCCGCGCCGGTGCATGTGGGCTACGCGCTGGAGCAGGACATGGCTCCCTACCTGTGGGTACCGGGCACCGTAGTCAGCCGCAATGTCGCTCCCATTGCCACCCAGGTCGCAGGTCAGCTGACCTGGGTTGCCGATGTCGGAGATCGACTCGAGAGGGGCCAGGCGGTGGCGCGCATCGACGACGCTTCTCTGCAGCTCCAGCTGAGAAACGATGCCGCCACCATCAAGCGGCTGGAAGCACAGCTGAACTATCTCGAGCAGCAGTTGGAGCGTCTGGTCCGGTTGACCGAGCAGCAGGTCGTTCCGGCCAACGACTTGGAGGAGGCGCAGTCGCAGCATCAGGCGGTCGAGCAGGAGTTGGTGCAAGCCAAAGTCGCCCAGGAGAGAACGCTCTACGAGTTGGATCGCACCAAGGTGAAGGCCCCCTTTGCCGGTGAGGTCGTGCGTCGCCTGCAGCAGCCTGGAAGCTACAGTTCGGTGGGCGAGGAAGTAGTCTTCCTGGTCGATACGGCAGAGGTCGAGGTGCTCGCCCAGGCACCGCTGTCAGTCGCTCCTCACTTGAGCGAAGGAATGCCGGTCATGGTAGAGGCGGAGGGTCGCGAAGTGCAGGGCAAGCTGCGGCGGATTATCTCCGTTGGAGATCAGCGCTCGCGCATGTTCGAGATTCGGGTGGCTGTGGACACGGAGCCTTCCATCATCGGTACTGCGGTGCGGGTTGCTTTGCCGACCGACGAATCGCGGCGAGTTCTCGCTGTCCCCCGGGATGCCTTGATCCTCCGCAGCGAGGGGATCTATGTCTACAAGGTCACGGATGACGGCACAGCCGAGAAGGTGACGGTGTTGACAGGCATGGGTCACGACTCCCTCATCGAAGTGCGTGGAGACCTGGGTTCGGGCGACAAGATTGTGGTGCGTGGCGGCGAACGCCTGCGGCCAGGGCAGGCGGTGAGCATCGCCTCCGGGGCCGATGTTGCGGGCTCGCCCGCCGGTTAGGTCGCGGCCTGAAGGGCCTGCAGAACCTTCTCAGGGTGGTCCGCCGCTTTGGGGACCCGTCGCCAATGCTTCTTCACCTTGCCGTCGGGACCGATCCAGACAGTGGATCGAATCACCCCCTGTACGGTCTTGCCGTACATCTTCTTCTCACCGAAGGCCTCGTAACGGCCCATGACCTTGCGGTCGGGGTCGGAGAGCAGGTCGAAGTTGAGTGAGTACTTGTCGATGAACTTCTGGTGACTCTCCGGGCTGTCTGGCGAGACGCCTAGGATCACTGTGTCGAGTGCCTGGATCTCCTTGTTGAAGTCGCGGAAGCCGCAGGCCTCTTTGGTGCAACCGGGAGTGTCATCTCTTGGATAGAAGTAGACGATGACATTCTGGCCGCGAAGCTCCTTGAGCGAGATCTTCTCGCCGTCTTGATTCACCAGTGTGAATGCCGGTGCTGCCTTGCCTTCTTGGATGGCCATCTGAGCTCTCCTATGGTGATTTCGAAGCGAGAATACTCGACTTTTCAGTGTTGGCGAGAGACGTCTGCCGCCGGCCAAGCCACAGCCCGATGCCGAGCCAGACAGCGGCGAGAGGTAACGCGACGAGAGAGATGGCTGCGGCCCCGAATCCCAGAGCGCCCAATCCCGCGTAGGACCAGGCTCCCACCTGGTCGCCGGCCCGATAGACAAACGTGTCGATGAAGTTCTTCGCCTTGTACTTCGCGTTCCGCGGCAGCACGGTATACAGCATCTCGCGACAGGGGCGGGCGATCGCGTAGTTGCTGGTTCGTCGCAGAATCTGGAAGACCGCGATGGCTACCAGGGTCGGAGCAATCCCGACGGCGGCGAAACCGAGAACGCAGACCAGGGGAAGGGCCGCAAGGGAGAGTGCGATGCCCAGCTGCCGAATGATGCGGCCAGAGAAAAAGATCTGGATCAGTGCGGTGAGGCTGTTGACCACCACATCGATGCGGGCGAAGAAGACGGTGCGAGCGGCCCGGTCGGTGAAGCTCACCTCGACGACCTCGGCCTGCTGGAAGTAGAGGAACGTCGCGGTGATCGTGTAGAGCAACATGTAGCCGACGATCCCGAGAAGGTACTTCGACGAGAGGACGAGACGGATTCCATCGAGCAGGCCGCCGCCGACGGGCTCATTAGCGGCCGAATCGGAACCGATGGGCTCTTGCTCCTCCGCTCCGGAGGCCGAACTGGCGAGCTGGCGAGCTGCCAGCATGGCAAGAACCAGCAACACCGCCGAGACGAGAAGGAGGTGAGTTGGTGTGATACGGCTGGCTAGAAAGGCGGTTGTAGTCGAGCCGACGGCGGCTCCGATGGTGCCACCGACCGCGACGAAGCCGAACAGCCGGGAGGCCTGAGCGGGCCGAAAGAGATCAGCCATCAACGACCAGAAGATCGACACCACGAAGAGGTTGAAGACACTGGTCCAGACCCAGAAGATGCGGCCGACCCAGATTCCCTCCTCTTGCGTCAACGATTGGAAGAAGACCCAGAAGACGACGAGGTTGAGAGCGAAGAAGGCGTAAGTGAGGGGAATGAACCGATTCCGCGGCAGCCGCGAGACAAGCGCCGCGAACAGAGGATGGATGAGCAGCATGCCGAGCAGTGTGCCCAGAAAAAGCCAGGGCAGATTGCGCACACCACCGGCAACGCCGGCTTCGTCCCGGATGGGACGGATGACGAAGTAGGCCGCCAACACGAGGAAGTAGTAGAGGGTGGCCCAGAGCATGGGCCGGACCTCTTTGTCTTCGACGGCGACAATCCGATTCAGAAAGCCCATGGATATCCTGGACCGCGAGTGACTCGACGCGGCGAATTCCCCGTTACCTGCGGGTAGTCAGCCCAACGATTCCCTCGCGTGCCAGGCTTCTAGCACCTTGGCTTCGAGCTCCGGAGGGCAGCCGGCCTTGGGATTGGCTCGTCGGTCCTCGGGAAGAGAGTTCCAAAATTCGACGGTGGCTGCGGCGGTGTCGGCCAGGGGCCGAAACGTGAGCCCCGCTGCCAGTGCCCGGTCGATGTTCGACGAGCTGAAGCCGGCATACTCACCGATGGGAGGCACCCACACTGTCATATGCATCCACGCCTGGACCTCGTTGGCCTCGAGGAAGTCGGCATCGACCCAGGTGAAGGAGATCTCGTTGTCGACCGTGGCGCGAATACCGTAGAGCATGCCGGCGATACTCATCGGCGAGCGCGGTCCGACGCCGTTGAAGTCGCCGGTCGTGCCAGTCTCGACCAGCCGGACATACCACTCGCCTAGATCCCGGCAGTCGACGAACTGCACCGGGTCGGATGGGTTGCCGGGCGCCATGACCTCTCCGCCTTCGTGAATCCGGACAGGCCAGTAGGTGAATCGGTCGGAGTAGTCTCCGGGGCCGACGATGAGGCCAGGGCGAACTACGCACCACCGATCAGGAAAAGCCTTGCGGGCCTCTTCCTCGCACCGCGCCTTGAGCGGCCCATAGTTCTCGCCGGTAATGTCTTTGGTTGTGAGGACCTTGGCCTCGTCCTCGGGTGAGATCTGGCCAACGGGGGCTGTCTCGTCGGCGCCAGGAGTCGAACTGTCGGCATAGGCGGAGATGGAAGAGGTGTAGAGATAGAAGTCGGCTGCATTGGCGAGCAGCCCGGCAGACTCGGTGACCCAGCGAGGGATCGAAGCGGTATTGTCGACGACGGCATCCCAGAGGCGGCCGGAATCGACCTCGGCCTGGAGCGAGGAGAGATCGTCATTGCGATCACCCTTGAGCTTCTCGAGGTCTGGGAAGAGGTGGGTATTGGTCTTGCCCCGATTGAAGAGCGTGACCTCGTGGCCTCGAGCGATCGCGCGCTCGACCATCGGTGGGCCAATCAGCCCGGTGCCTCCGAGAACGAGGATCTTCAGGGGGGTGGTGGCTTTCTCTGTTTCGTTCTGAGCGGCTCGGGCCCGCCCGGCAAGACCGAGGCCGACTGCGCCGCCCGCCAGGAGGGACAGCTGCACGAAATCTCTGCGTGAGGTGGTCATCGTAGCTCCTCTTTCTCCATGGGGTTCCGGGTTCTTCTCAAGTGCGTATCCTGTCACCAAAGTGGAAGTTGATGGACGCCGGCCTGGCGGAAGTCGGATACCGACAATGTCGGGCCAGGGCCGCTCACGCCGTGTTGTCTGCAGGCCGAGTCGAAGAGGGCGGCAACCTGCTCAGTGAAGGCTCCCTCTCCTCTCATTCGCTTGCCGAAGCGACTGTCGCTCAGGCGGCCGCCACGCAGAGAGCGGATTCGGTTGAGGACCTTGTCTCGGCGGTCGGGATAGTGGACCTCCAACCAATTCTGAAAGAGCTCACTGACAGCCCCTGGTAGCTTGAGCATCAACCAGATCGCGAAGCTGGCGCCAGCTTCGGACGCTGCCTCGATGACAGCTGGGATCTCGTGATCGGTCAGCCCAGGGATGACCGGTGCGACCATGACGCCGCAGGGAATGCCTCGAGCGGTCAGTCGACGGATCGCTTTGAGCCGTTCACGGGGGTGGGACGTCCGGGGCTCCATGACCCTGACCAACTCCGCATCGAGAGTAGGGATCGACAAGGCGACCGAGACCGCATCGTAGCGAGCCAGGTCACCGAGCAGGTCACCGTCGCGCGTGACCAGGGCGTTCTTGGTGACGATGGAAGCCGGATTGCGGTAATCGACCAGAACTTCCAGGCAGCGGCGGGTGAGCTCCAGCTTGCGCTCGATGGGTTGATAGGGGTCGGTAGCTCCACTGATGCCCAGCACCTGGGGCCGCCAGCGGTCGGAGCCGAGCTCGCGTCGGAGCAACTCTGGAGCCTGCTGTTTGACCAGAATTCGGGTCTCGAAGTCGAGACCGGCCGAGAAGCCCAGGTATTCGTGGTAGTTGCGGGCATAGCAGTAGATACAGCCGTGCTCACAGCCACGATAGGGGTTGATGGAGGCATTGAAGGGAACGTCCGGACTCTCGTTGCGAGCGATGATCGAGCGACTGTCGTCTCTCAGGAACAGCGTCGGCACGCGATCTGGAGGCGCGCCCTCGGCGACCACCTCGAGCTTCTCGAAGCGACTCTGCGGATTGGTCGCGGCTCCACGACCGCGGGGACCAGTAGGCGGTTCGTACATCGAGAGACAGTCTCTCATCTCGCCGTCCCCCTGCGGACCACCCAGACGAACCTCCTCGCGGCCCCGGTGGTGCAGGTCACAGTCCCGACAGCGGCCGAGGTCCATAATCGAGAGAGTCGAGGCGTTTCGAAAGGAGGTCCGATATGCAATTTCAGGTCGTCGTCCACTTTGTTGACGGCAGGCTCGTGAAGGGCTTTGCGACTGATTTCTTCCCCAACAAACCGTCGTTTCACCTGGCCGAGAAGACCTCGAGCGAGACCCGCGAGATTGAGGTTTCCGACCTCAAAGGCATCTTCTTCGTCAAGACCTTCGAGGGTAATCCGGCTCATCATGAGCGCAAGGACCTAGAAAGGGCAGGACTCGGCAAGCGGATTCAGGTCAAGTTCAAAGACGGCGAGGAGTTGATCGGCTACACGTCGGGCTATTCGCCAGACCGGGCTGGCTTTTTCGTCTTTCCCTCCGACCCAGACAGCAACAACGAGAAGGTCTTCGTGGTAACGGCCGCTACCCAGAACGTGTCGTTTTCCTAGTCCAGCTGCCGGACAGCAGAAGCGGTCTCCGCCTTGCTGGCGCGCGTATACTCAGGGCGACAGAGGAGACACTGTATGCCCAGAAGCAAGATTCTCGTGATCCTGGCCCTTTTCTGGGCGGCTGCTGCCCTGGTCCAGGCGACCTCTGTGGAAGAGGCTCGCCAGCTCTATCAAAAGGGTGACGAGCTCGCGGCTCGGGAGGTCCTCATCGAGATTCTGGCCCTGGAAACGGATGGTGCGGTCAGGGCTCAGGCGCTGGATCTCGTTGGGATGATCGCGGTCGACAAAGGTGATTTGGAGCTGGCGGCTGCTGTGTGGGACAGGCTGATCAGCGATTTCCCGGATTCACCGGAAGCGGCAGAGGCCAGAACCAAACGATCGCTGGCCACGGACCTGAACGAGGCACGATCGACGGTGCCAGAACCCGAAAAGGTCAGAGCTCCAATCGAGGCCGAAACGACAGCCCCTGCTCCGGCAACGACGCCGGTTGAAGTGTCGACCGAGGCGGTCGCTTCCCAACCCGTGGAGGAAGCGGAGCCAGCAGCGCCCGTCGCCCCCGAACAGCAACCCGCACGTGCGAACCTCGTCCTGGTTGCGGGGCGCGGCAAGCCCTACGACGGTGCTCAAAGGGCGGCAGAGGTCGTTATCGAGCATCTGCAGTCACGAGGAGTTGCAGCCGAGTCCGCCACCAAGGGAGTGCCGGTGGTCGAGAAGTCCACGATGGTGATTCCAGCGCTGCTGCGGCACGTCGAAGAGGAAGGCGCCAACAGTCTGCTTCTTGTCACGTCGAATTTCGAGAGTCTTGCCAAGGTCCTTGTCGAGTGTTACACGCCGGAGGGGGTCCTGGCCTGGAAGAAGAAGGTCTCCGGCGGTACTGGCTGGAAGGGCAGGCCCTACTCTGCCAGCGGCATGAACGAGGCTCTGGTCGATCGAGCGCTCGAAAAGCTCGATGGGCAGGTGGGGGACCCCTGTCTGCCGATCTCGGAGTAGAGCGACGCCCGAGAATCAGGTCTCGGAGTCCGACTCCAGAAATCCCTGCTGCTGCATCCAGTCGTCACTGACGAATTTGGTCAGGTAGTTGCGGATCGAATCGGGTAGGAGCGTCAGCACCTTCTTTGCTTCCGGGTAGAGTTTGACGGCTTCCAGGGTCGCCCAGATGGCGGAACCGGAGCTTCCCCCGACCAATAGACCTTCCTCCTGAATGAGGCGTCGGGCCATCCGGAAGCTGTCCTGATCGCTGACGTAGATCCAGCGATCGACAAGGTCCCTATCCAGCACTCCAGGAATGAAGTCGTAGCCGATGCCCTCGACTTGGTAGGTGAAGACATCCTCTCTACCGCCCAGGATCGAGCCCTCCGGGTCGACACCCACAACGAGAATCTCGGGGTTCTTCTCTTTCAAGTAACGCGCCACTCCAGTGATGGTCCCTCCGGTACCGGCGGTGATGACCACCATATCGAGGGATGCGCCGAAATCCTCCCAGATCTCGGCCCCGGTTCCATAGTAGTGCGCGTCGGGATTGTCCGGATTCTCGTACTGATCGGGGATGACCGAATCTGCGATCTCGTCGTTGAGGCGCTTCGCCACGCCCAGGAGGCTCTCCGGGTCGTCATGTGCCGCCTCCGTGGGGGTTCGGATGATCTCCGCCCCGAGAGCCTCCATGACCACCTGCTTTTCCTGACTCATCTTTTCAGGCATGGTGATGATCAGTGGATAGCCCTTGACTGCCGCCGTCATTGCGAGTCCGGCGCCGGTATTTCCGCTAGTGGGCTCGATGAGCGTTGTGCCGGGCCCCAATCGGCCGGATTCCTCGAGTCCTTCGACCATGCGGACCGCGATGCGATCTTTGATGGAACCTCCGGGATTGAGGAATTCACACTTCGCGTAGAGCTCGGCAGGGCTTTCGGCTCCGACACGGTGTAGCTTGACGACCGGCGTGTTGCCGACGACCTGCAGGATGTTGTCGTAGATCATGCGCTTCTCCTTCGCTTCAGCGGTTGCTTTCGAGCCTCGCAGTATAGCGTTAGCGACTGGCCGGCTCTGTTGTAGGATCCTCGAGTCAACGCGGTTCATACTGGCCCAATCGGGCCGTCACTCTTGGGGGGAGTCCGATGAAACAGCTTCTTTTCGCAGGCTTGATCTGCACCACCGTCATGGTTGTCGCGTGCGCGGCGCCTCCGGAGGAAACCTCGGTCGACGAGTTGCATGCCCTGTTCGACGAGGCGTGGGATTTCCAGATGCGGGAGAACCCCTTGTGGGCGACGGCCGTCGGGCTCCACGACTACGACGACCAATTGCCCTCGCTGTCGATCGAGGACGAGGAGCGGCGAGCCGAGTACTACCAGGGTGTGCTCGACCGGCTTCACGCCATCGATCGAGAGGGGCTCGACGCCGCCGAGAAGATCAACTACGACATGTTCGAGCGTCGGCTGAGCGATTGGCTCACCGGGTTCGAGTTCAAGGAGTACCTGATACCCATCACCGCGGAATCGGGCTTCCACACGGGATTCGCCCGGCTTCCGGAGCGCGTTCCCCTGCGTACGGTTCAGGACTACGAGAACTACATTGCGCGCCTGCGCGCCTATCCGCTCTACACCGAGCAGCACATCGACATCATGCGGGAGGGGATTGCGAACGGCTATGTGCTGCCGCGAGTCGTGCTGGAGGGCTACGAGAGCACCATCGAACCCCATCTGGTCGAGGAGACGAGTCAAAGTGTGTTCTGGAAGCCGTTCGAGAGCTTTCCCAACTCGGTGCCCGAAGCCGAGCACGAGCGACTGCGCCAAGCGGGGCAGGAGGCGATTCTCGACGACGTAATTCCGGCCTATAGGGCCTGGTATCGGTTCATTCTCGACGAGTACGTGCCCAGCGCCAGCCCGATCATCGGTGCCTCCGAGCTACCCAACGGGCGCGAGTACTACGAGTTTCTGGTTCGGCATCACACGACGCTGGACATCACACCCCAGGAGGTCCACGACACCGGTTTGGCAGAGGTGGCTCGAATCCGTGCCGAAATGGAAGCGATCATCGAAGAGGTCGGATTCGAGGGGACCTTCGCAGAGTTCCTCGACTTCCTTCGCACCGACCCGCAGTTCTTCGTCGATACGCCCGAGGAGTTGCTGAAGGAGGCCTCCTTCATCGCCAAGACCATGGATGGCAAGCTGCCCACCTACTTCAAGACCCTGCCACGGCTGCCTTATGGTGTGGCGCCGGTGCCGGAGCACATCGCACCGAAGTACACGGCAGGTCGCTACGTTGGGGCCCCCCTCGGCAGCACTCAGCCGGGCTACTACTGGGTCAACACCTATGCCCTCGAAAGCCGCCCGCTGTGGGCGCTACCGGCACTGACGCTCCATGAAGCCGTTCCGGGGCATCACCTGCAGAACGCCTTGCGCCAGGAGCTGGAGGATCTGCCGAACTTCCGTCGTTTCTCTGGCATCAACGCCTATGGTGAAGGCTGGGGCCTCTATTGCGAGAAGCTCGGTGTCGAAGCCGGGATGTACAACACCCCCTACGAGCACTTCGGTCGTCTGACCTACGAAATGTGGCGAGCCGCCCGCCTGGTCGTCGATACAGGGATGCACTACCTCGGCTGGAGTCGGCAACAGGGCTTGGACTTTTTGGCGGAGAACACCGCGCTGTCATTGCACGAGATCACGACCGAAACCGATCGCTATATCTCCTGGCCAGGGCAGGCCCTGGCCTACAAGATGGGGGAGATCAAGATCCGCGAGCTCCGGCAGCGTGCCGAGGAGGCGCTCGGGGAGAACTTCGACATTCGCGAGTTCCACGAGGTCATTCTCATGAACGGTCCGGTTCCCCTGACGGTGCTGGAGGACCAGATCGACGCTCTGATCGAAAACCAGGGAGTGGCGGGCTGATCTGATACCGGGCGTGGCCCGGTGAAGCCCGAAGAAGGGAAGACGTCATTTTGAGCCGCAAGAGACTGCAGGCGACGGTGGCACTGGCTTTGCTGGTGATCGCTGGCTGGATGACGGTGCGCTGGTGGGTGAGTCCCGAGCGCCAGATCGGTAAGAGCATCAAGAGGATGCAGAAGATCGTGTCCAAGGCCCCGGGTGAGAGTGATCTCGTGGGGTTGGGCAAGGCACGCAACATTAGCGAGATGTTCGCTGACAGTTTCGAGTTTCGCGCCGAGGGATTCGACTTCTACACCCGCGATCGACAGCGGCTGGCGGCTGGAGTCCATCAGTACCGCTCCTTCAGCCAGGCCATCGCCATGCGGGTTCGGGACAAGGAGTTGACGGTCGACGAGGAACATCGACGAGCCTCCACCTACCTGATCGCGGACTTTGTGACCAAGGCCCGAGACATCACAGGCAGGGAGGCCTACCGGTTCAGAATCGATTGGGTGGAGCAGGAAGGCGACTGGAAGATCGACTTCGTGGAATTGCTGGAGATCCTCGAGGAGCCGACGAGGCCCTGGTTCTAGGGGCTGGTGAAGGTGGGGCTCTCTATGGATCAGGCTCTGACTTTCCGCACCATGGGCTGGTCCGCCGCTCTTGGTGCGGTCCTGCTGCTGGTACCGGTGGGTGCGGTTGTTGCCGCAGACTTGGAGGCTGTGGGCTATGACACGGTCCAAGAACTCCAGTCCGAGAAGAGGAAACAGCGCAAGAAGGCCCAGAAGGCTCTTATCGAGGCTGGCGATCCTGCCCTCGTACCCGGTCTGGTGGACAGCCTGTTCTTCATTCCGCGGCAGCAGCGTGCCGAGGCGCTCGAGGTGCTCGAGGCCCTCACGGGCGCCAATCTCGGAGTGCGCTACTTCGACTGGGTGGAATGGGTGGGTGCGCATCCGGAGATCGAGCCCCTTGACGGCTACGCCCAGTTCAAGGCGAAGCTGCTGTCGCGCATCGATCCCCGCTACACGGAGATCCTCTACGAAGACGCTCCAGCGCGAGTCCGGCTGACTGAGGTCGTCTGGGGCGGCGTCAGGGTCGACGAGATCCCGACGCTCATGAACCCCGACACGATCCCCGCCGGTGAAGCCGAGTATCTCGGTGACGGGGAGCTCGTCTTCGGAGCCTCAGTCGAGGGTGAGTACCGCGCCTACCCTCTGCGGATCATGGATTGGCACGAGCTGCTCAACGACGAGATTGGAGGGGAGCCTGTAGCGCTGTCCTACTGCACCCTCTGCCGGTCAGGAGTGCTGTTTCGCACGCGGCGGGCCGATGGAGGGCGAATCGTCTTCGGCACCTCTGGCCTGCTCTATCGCAGCAACAAGCTCATGTTCGACCACGAGACGGAGTCCCTCTGGAGCAACCTGACTGGCGAGCCGGTTGTCGGCAAACTGGCGGAGGATCCGGTCGGGCTCGAAGTCCTGCCACTGACTCTGACCACCTGGGGTGAGTGGCGATGGCGCCATCCGACGACGACGGTGTTGGATCTGGAACCGCTCGCTTTCTACTATCCGTTCGACTACCAGCCCGGGGCTGCCGATGAGGCGCGGACCGGTGTCTCCTTTCCCGTGTGGAAGAAGAGCAATCGGTTGGAACGCAACACCGAGGTCTACGTCCTTCGTTTCGGTGGGCGCGCCAAGGCCTTCGTGGTGGAGGCCGCGCTCGCGGCGGAAGTCGTCAACGAGGTGGTCGGCGATTTGCCTGTTGTGCTGGTGGCCGACTCCAGGAGCGGCTCGATCAGGGCATACGAGAGGGGCGAGAGGAGCTTCCGCTGGAATGAAGACGACCAGTTGGCAGACGACAAAGGTAGGATATGGAGTCTGACCGAGGAAGCGCTGACGTTGACGAACGGCGGCGGATCGGTGGCGCCACTGAAGCGCCTGCCGGGGCACGTCGCGTTCTGGTTCGGCTGGTACGGCTTCTACCCCGACACAGAAGTCTGGGGCGACAGACTCCCTCCCACCCTCCCTGAGGGTTGAGGCGCCCGGCTCACCGCCGGGCATTCTTTGAGGGCTTGGGGGTTGAGGTAGCCGTTCGTACCTCCGGCCTGTCTTCGAGGGCTTGGGACCCGGGTCCTGAGGTCTTGAAGCGGCCGACGCCGTCCCTTTGCGGGCCATCCGGACGGGTCTCTGCAGGTGGTTGGTCAGATCTAGGTGCGTGCCTTGGCGAGGGTGCGGTCGACGCGATGCTGCGCTGCAACGACCGGCGACTCGTTCTTGGAAGCAGCTTCCTGCAGGATCTCGGTGACGGAGACACCGACCACGTCCATCTTCTCGAGCAGAGCGTCGGTGTTGCCAAACTTCTTGTCGAGAAATGAGAAGGCCAAAGCACCCCCGGCATTGATGATGTAGTCGGGAACGTAGACGATGCCTCGTTCCAACAATCGCATTGCGTCGGCGGGGGTCGCGAGTTGGTTGTTGGCCGAGCCGGCGACGATGCGACACTGCAACTGAGGAACGGTCTCTGGGTTGAGAGTTGCGCCCACGGCGCAGGGAGCGTAGACATCGCAGGGTGTTGCGTAGACCTCACTGTTGGGTACGAACTGTGCCTCGAGTTGATCGGCGACGCGCTGACAGCGTGGCGCATCGATATCGCTGACCAGCAGCTCTGCGCCGGCCTCCTTCAGAAAGAGTCCCAGATTGGCGCCAACGCTACCTACTCCCTGGATCAAAACCGTTCGACCTCGTAGCGTTTCTCCCTCGAAGACCTGCGCCACAGCACTGCGGATTCCGGCAAATACCGCCCGGGCAGTATAGGGGCTGGGGTCTACCTTGGTGCCGTCCTCGGGGTGGAAGCCATGCACGTAGTCGGCCTCTTCGGCAATCACCTGCATGTCTTCGGACGAGGTGCCCATATCTTCGCCGGTTCGGAACCCACCGCCTAGCGATTGAATGAGCCTTCCGTAGCGCAGTAGGAGCCCTCGCCGTTCTTCACCTTCCAAAGGCCTCTCCACTGCCAGAACTGCCTTGCCGCCTCCTGCTGCGACATCGATCGCGGCCCATTTGTTCGTCATTCCCTCCGCCAGCCGCATGGCGTCCAAAAGGCCCTCTCCGGGTTTGGAGTAGACCTTGATGCGGGTACCCCCCATGCAGGGCCCGAGGGTGTTGTCGTGCATGCAGATGAAGACCCATGTTTGGGTCGGGTGGTCAAATCGGCAAACGACTGAGAGGCCGTCCCATCGTTCCATCAGAGCTTGTAGGTCGTAATTCATGGGGGCATTTTAGCCGAGGGCCTCAGGCGGAGGCCCTCTGGCCTGGGGTTGAGGCGTCCGGTCGTACCTTCCGGAGGATCTTTGAGGGCTTAGGGGTTGAACCGGCCACACTCCGTGTCGGCCGGCCTTTGGGGCTTGGGGGAACTGATGGCCTGTGTCCTTGGGATCGTCCCTTACGCCCTTAAGCCCCTACGCCCCTATTGCCTTCTGCGGACCACCCGGCCGGACCTCTACGAGAAGAAGGTCATCTGTTCAGGGCCCAGGACCCAAGCCCTCAAGGGTCAGTCGGTGCAGCGCACCGGATGCCTCAACCCTCAGATGCGGTGCCGGTGTGGGTGCGCAGCAGTTCGAGAGCTTCCTCGAACTGGATCTTGGCGCGGGTCAGATAGGTGTGGACTTCGTCGATGTAGCCGTCGGTCGAAGCGGACCAGCAACGATTGAGGTAACGCTCGCCGGTGGCGAAGCTCGTCATGACGTTGGCGTAGGCCTGCAGGCCGAATGCGTGGCTGATGCTCTCGCGGTTCTGAACGAAGGTGTCCAGGTCGTCCATAAACAGATCGTCGATGCGGTGCCGGATCTCGTAGGGATCGATGCCATCCTTGGCCTCGTCGAGTTGAATCGCGTTGGCGACGATATTCGACAGGCTCTCCTCGAGCTTGCCGATATTGGACCGCACGGTGTCTACAGCTCTCTCTTTGCTGCGAGCGCTGAGCTGGATCATGGCGACACCCGCCAGTCCGACGAGCAGAGCGGGGATCACCTGCGGCCAGGGCACCAGATCGGGGTCGATCACCGAGAAATAGGCCGCCGCCAGAAAGCTGACGGTGATGAGGAAGTAGGCGATGCGTTTCATGGCTCGAGCTTCTTCTGATTCCTATCCACCTGCCACCGCGGCGGCGTAGATACGGAAGAGGGCGACACCAACCCCAATGAGGGCTTCACCGACGATCAGACCAGCGGCGACAGGAACTCCCACCTCTTCGGAGAACCGCCGACCCGGGCGCCAGTCGGTGAGGAACCGCAATGCCGTTCCAATGGTGTAGGTCAAAACGATATTGAAGGGCAAGTAGAAGCCGAGCCCGACAAGGATGCCCAGACCGCCGATGCCGCTAGCGCTGAGAATGGCGCCGATTCCAGCTCCGGCCAGGTACTTTTGCACCGGGACTCCGCCTCCCAGGATGCCACTGATCATGCTGGCCAACGCCTGGCCCTGGGGTGCGGGAAGTCGGTCGGTTCCCAATCCGTAGGCGCGATGCAGCACCAGGATCAACGCCATGATGACCAGGGGCCCAAGCCAGGTGCCCAGGAACTGTCCGATCTGTTGTTTGCGTGGCGTGGCTCCAACCAGGTACCCGGTCTTGAGATCCAGCATCAGATCGGTGGCCTGAGCCATGGCAACGCACATGGCGGCACCTACGATGATCGAGGAGACGATTGTCGCTTCGTTGCTCATCCCACTCGCAACCAGGATGAGAATGGTGATGCCGATCAGGGTCATGCCGGAGAGCGGTGACCAGTTGGTGCGGCCGATGCACTCCGACAGAATGACGCCGGCCACCCAAATCCACAGTGTGCCGAGCAAGGCCATCAGCCCGGCTCGCACCCAGTTGATCTCCGGCGTCGAAAGGATGGCGGTCACCAGGAGGACCACGAAAGCACCGGCCACCGCCCAATAGAGCAGACGGATCGGCATCTCATCGCGGGAGGCTTCGGTCTTCATCTTGGCGGCGCTCTGCATGCTGCGGATGGCGCCCACGATCAAGGGCAGCGCGAGCACGATTCCGGTCAGTGCCCCACCAATGAGCATGCCGATACCAAGGGGTCGGAACAGAGCAACTCGTAGATAGCTGGGCATCGACAGCTCCATTGCTGCGAGCTGATCCGGTGTTGGTAACAGGCCGCTTGCGGACAGCACCGGGGCCAGGAACCAATAGCAGACATACCCTCCGACGATGAAGAAGAACCCACCCTTGCCGGCAAGGTAGGCGACGCCGATCGTCAGCAGCGATAGATACCAGACGCCGTTCATGTAGTCCGGCATGCCCAGATAGCTGCCGAGCGCCAGATTCTCGATGCCGCTGATCTGGCTGGCCAGGTGTGCCAGGGCGCTGATCAGGGCGCCACCGATCAGCAGCATGGCCTTGTGAACGCCCGCACCGGGTGACTTGAGGATGGTCGCCACCGCGATTCCACCCGGATAGGCCAGACGGTTGAAGTCGATCATCTGCTTGCGCAGCGGAATGATGAAGGCGATGCCCATCACCCCGCCGGCGATGCAGGCGATGACCATGAGCGGAATGTTGAAGTCGGTGTAGCCCAGAATGAAGATCGCCGGCACCGAGAACATCATGCCCGCCGAGGCGCCGTTGACGGCGCTGGCGATGGTCTGATTGATGTTGTTCTCGATGATCGAGGTGCGGCGCATCAAGCCGCGCAGGATGCCGAAGCCGAGGATGGCAGCGAGCTCGGAGCCCTCGATGGAAAAGCCCAGGATCAACGAGGCGTAGCCGATGCTGATCGCGATGAGAATTCCGAGACCGTAACCCACCAGGATTGCTGGCCAGGTGATCTCAGGATACGGACCGTACCGAATGGGCTTGCCGCTGCTGGATACTCGCTCGCTCAAGAATCCCCCCTAGGACGCGGGCATTTTATCCGAGAAGTGGCAAGGCCTGCTGGACTTCAAGGACGAGTTGTCGAGTGATCAGGCACCCAGCTGATCTGGGTTGAGGCCCTCGAGCTCAGGCGTTACGAACTCGCCGTCTTGGCGGATCAGTTTGTCGTCGAACCAGATCTCGCCGCCGCCTGCTTCCGGATCCATCAGCAGCACCAGGTCCCAGTGGATCTGACTGGAGTTGCCGTTCCAGGCCTCCTTGTAGGCCTGCCCCGGAGTCAAGTGGATCGAGCCGGCGATCTTCTCGTCGAACAGGATGTCTTTCATGGGCCGGACGATTCTGGGGTGGAAGCCGATGGCGAACTCGCCGACGTAGCGTGAGCCGTCGTCGGTATCGAGGACCTTCTCGAGGTGCTCGGTCTGGTTGCTCGAGGCGGCGACGATCTTGCCATCCTTGAACTCGAAGCGAATGTCCTCGTGGGTCACTCCCTGGTAGAGAGTCGGGGTGTTGTACTGGATGGTGCCGTTGATGCTGTCCCGAACCGGGGCGGTGAAGACCTCGCCGTCCGGCACATTGCGGTGCCCGTCGCAGCAGACTGCCGGGATGTCTTTCAGGCTAAAGCTCAGATCTGTGCCCGGCGCTACCAGGCGGACCTTGTCAGTCGCATCCATGAGCTCCTTGAGCGGCTGCATGGCCTTCGACATGCGGGCGTAGTCGATGTTGCAGACGTCGAAGTAGAAGTTCTCGAAGCTCTCCGTCGACATCTGAGCCAGCTGCGCCATCGAAGGGCTGGGCCAACGCAGCACGACCCACCGGGTGTCGGGTACGCGGATGTCGATGTGGACCTTCTTCCAGACGTTGGACTCATAGAGACCCATCTTGTCAGTCGGGATGTCGGACCACTCGGAGACATTGTCGGTGCCCCGCACACCGATGTAGGCATCCATTTCCGCCATGCGTTTGGCTTCGATCTCGGCGATGAGCTGCATCTGCGGCTCGCTGCCAGCCAGCTGCAACGCTCGCCAGACCGACTGGTTCTTGAGCGTCACGAAGGGCTGGGCTCCGGCCTCGCTAGCGGCACGGATGAGCTCGGTGGTGAAGGCGTGCGGGATGTCGACGGCCTCGATGAGGACCTTGTCTCCCTCCTTCAGTTCGCAGGAGTAGTGGACCAGGATCTCGGACAGCTTGGTGTGACGGGGGTCGGACATGGGGTGACTCCTCGATCAGATGCTGGTGAGCTGAAAGCGTCTGTTGGGACGCTGATCGGTCCACTTGATCCTATCGAGAAACTGGTAGTGGGGGTCCGCGCCCAGGTGGTTCGCCGGGGGACGGCGTCGGCTACTCAGGCTTTGACGGGTTTGGCCGCCACCTGCGCTCTCCGGCGCGCCGGATGGGCCGTGAACTTCGACGGCTCTTGCGCTGCGCTTGTCGAGCCCCCCCTGCCGAACCACCCGGACGAACCTTTGGCACCAAGGGGGGCGTAAGGGCATAGGACAGTAGGGGCGCGAGGGTTGTTTGTCGGCTGTTCCCCCAAGCCCCAAAGGCCGGCCGACACGGAGTGCGGCCGGTTCAACCCCCAAGCCCTCATAGATCGTCCGGAAGGAACGACCGGACGCCTCAACCCTTGACTGCCTAGCCATCGGCTAGGCGGGAACAAAAAGCGCCGGGGAGTTGCCCCCCCGGCGGTGAAGCGTGTGGCCTGGTTTGAATGGACGACTTACCGCCAGTTCAAGCGGACACCGAGTCGGAAGACCCGCGGTGCCAGCGAGGTACTGATCCACCCCACGTTGCCGGAGGTGGTGTTGCGGTTGCGGTCCAGCACGACGCCGTTGTTGAAGATATTGAAGGCGTCGATCGAGAAGGTCAGGCCGAGGTTGCCCGCCGTCCTGAACTCTTTCTCGAGCCGCATATCCATCGAGAACAGATCGTCCATGCGATAGTCGTCGATGTTCTGTGCAGCCTGAATCGACCGTGAAATTCCGTCCAGACCGGTTCTGTTCCGGTAGTACGGAATCGGATAGCCCTGACGGCCGGTCATGTTGGCGGCGACGTTGAAGCCCCAGGGCCTGTCGGGCGCCACCTGGTACATGCCGTTCAAGTTCCAACCCCATTCCGATTGCAGCCAGGACTCGTCGCGGCCGGAACCGGTCGACTGGATGACGTAGGTCGAGCCATCGATGACAGCACCGGACGCCACACCAGGCAGCACTCGGTTGGGATCGTTGTTGTTGAAGTAGCTACCCGGCACGCTCCAGGACTCGTCGAAGTTGTACTGGACGTAGCCACGCATCATCCACTGGTTCGCCAGTCGCTTCGTGAAGCCGATGGTTGCACCGAGGTAGTCGATCTCACGATCACCGTTGGTGAACAGCTGACCACCTGTGTAGTTCCATTTCGACGGATCCGCCGAGTAGGTGGTATACGACTCGGTTGCAGCAGGGCCGCCAATACCCGGGATCGTGATCACGAGTGGTGTCGGGTCCGTGATGTACTCGCTGGCCGGAATCGTCTGCGGTGTCGCGTTGTCGTTGCCGAGCGGCGTGAACAACCGCTGGAAGTCCTGTACATCCGTGACCTTACGCCAGGTGAGGGTACCGCTGACCACGAACTCAGGCAGGAAGGCATGCTCGGCACCAAGGATCAACTCGTTGGTGAGCGGAGCATCCATGCCCGGATCGTTCTTGTTCGAGGACGACAGAGCCGCCGGGTCGTTCGGGTTGTAGCCCCAGTAGCCGGCTGCCACTGCGTACTGTTCGCCGTCATCGTAAAAGCCCGGGAAACCAGCCGGATCGTCGACGAAGACGATGTACGCCAACTGTCCGGACAAGGGGTTCACGCGGCTGATGTTGGTCAACGACATGACATCCGGGAACTGCGAGAAGCTACCGCGGATGAGTGTCTTGCGCTCCTCACCGAGGGCGTAAGTGACACCCAGGCGAGGAGTGATACTCGACCAGTTGAGGCCGTCGGCGTTGTTGCCCGCGAAGTCGAGGGCCGGCATTTCATTCGGGAAGCCGAGGTTGGCATCCACGACGCCAGCCGTGTTCTCACCCGACTGATCGTCCCAACGGAAGCCGACGTTGAAGGTCCAGGAGCCCATCGTCATCGTGTCCTGCACCCACAACGAATCGTAGTTCGTGATGACAGGTACGGGACCCTGACGGTAGGCGTAGACCGCAGCGTAGTCGTCCGCACGGGCCACAGGCAGTCCGAGCGAGGCACCGAGTTCCCTGTCGCCCGCCACGCCGGCATAGGTGCCGTCGTAGTGGAAGATGTTGCGGCCAGGATACGACCAGGCGCTCTCGGTCGAGGCTTCGCGCGTTCGACCACCAAACTTGATCTCGTGGTTCAAGCTCGAGGTGGTGAAGAAGTAGGAACCGTCGATCTTGAACTCCTCGGTCGGACGGCTGTTGCCGCCGGTAGAGTTGTTGGTCACGAAACCGTCGCCGTTGGTGTACTTTTCGCCGCCAGGGAACGGAATCGCGGGAAGGTCTGGGCCTGAGCCGCCCAGCGCCGTCAGCGAGAAACCGCCATCGACGAAGGAGTACTGACCGGTCAGGAACAGGTTCGAGCCGAAGACGTGCGTGTCCTCGAGTTTGGTGATCCCCGTCGGACCACGCTGGTTACGGGTCGACGACGGATCGTTGTCCGGCGACGCACCACGGCCGAACTTGACCTTGTCGCCGTTGTTGAAGGAGGCAACGAAGGAGTTGGCCGCGGTGAACTGGGCGTTCAACTTGACCGCGGTGCCCTCGAGGATCGTGCGGTCGGACTGGCCACTACCGACGATCCGATTGATGTCGTTCTGACCCCACGAAGCCCACAGCCAGACGCGATCCCGCCACGCCGGACCACCGGCCTCGAAGCCGAATTCCTGAATCCGATCGACCGTGTCACCGGAGTAGTTGTCCTGGCCCGGTCCGAGGTCGCTGTCCGAGTAACCCGGATCCGCGGCTTCGAGCGCGCCGAAGTAACCAGCGGCATCCGTCAGCAGAAAGCGTGCCGTGCCGCGGAACTCGTTGGTACCACGCTTGGTGACCATATTGACCGAGACACCGGCTGCGCCCTTGCTTACATCGGGACCACCGGTTGCCAGCTGAATCTCGGAGAACTGGTCGAAGTCGTAGTAGGTCGGTGAGGAGCCGATGGCGGACATGTCCGTGATCTGGACACCGTCGACAAGAAAGTCGTTCTCGTCGCCGTTGTTGGCCTGGCCACGGAAGACGGCCTGCTGGCCGCTCTCGTTACCACCGACGTTGATGCGGTCGGTCATGACTCCGGGAGCCTGCTGCACGATGGCCCACGGGTCACGCGCGCTCGGAATGCTCTCGAGCTCGACCTGACTGATCGTGGTACCGGCGGTGAGCCGGCGCTCATCCAACAGTGGGCTCTCAGAAGTCACCGTGATCACCTCACCAATGGCAGCACTGAGCTGCACCTGGATCGTGGTGTTACGGCCGACCCTGACGTTGACGTTCGGGTACTCAACGGTGGAGAAACCGTCCAGGGTGGCCTTCAGGCTGTAATTGCCTGGGGCCAGACCGAGGAAACGCGTTTCACCCTGCGCGCTGGTGATCCCGAGTCTGGGCGCTCCGCCACCCACCATTTCAACACTGGCGCCTGGCAGAGTTTGTCCTGCGGTGTCGGTGACCTGGACGTAAATGTTCCCGGTCTCCTCTTGTGCATTTGTGATTGCCGCTGTGCTCAGCAGTAGTGCAAATGCCAACGCTAGCGGCCATAACCATCTGTTTGTTCTCATGGGTGATCCTCCTTGGGTAGTTGGATCGATGTGGCTGCGTGCTGCTCGCGAGAACGGAACTCCACGTGGATCTGCGCGCTGTGAATCGCTCTCGTCAGGTGGGCCTAGAGCAAGGAGGGTGCCAAACGCCGAAAGCTCGAGCGAACGACTGGCCGCATCTGGCTGAGGAGCAAGAGGAACATTGACGATTCGGGACACGGATTCAATTTCGTGAAGCGTGTACCCAGGGATTCAGGTGACTGGAACTTCCTAGTGCAGGTGCAGAATCTTGAAGAATTTCTCCTCCGAAGTGACGGACCCTGTCGCCGGCCCATCGAGAGATGGGAGTGTAAATAGCTGTAAAGAAGCAACTTATGGTGGTGACTTTCATGGGCTGGTGCAGATTCAAGAATGTGGGATGCCGCGCTGCAGAAATATGAACCACCCTGCTAAGCTCGCTCGGGTGGAGACAAAAATGGAATCGAAATCAGGGGATCTGACGTGGGATATCCGGCCTCTGGTACGCCGGCTGGGTAAGCCTCCGGAGCAATGGCAGCGCTCCGATCTGCTGGAGCTCTGCCTGGCCGATGGCATTCAGGTGGTGAACTTCCGCTACACCTCGTTCGACGGCAAGCTGAGGGAGTTGAGGTTGCCGGTGAACAACCGTGCATACCTCGAGCGGATCCTGGCGGGTGGTGAGCGCGTCGATGGGTCGAGTCTCTTCCCCGGGCTCTTCCCCACTGGGGAGAGTGATCTTTACGCCGTGCCGGTCTATCGCTGGGCCTTCTTGAACCCCTTCGCCGACGATGAGCTGGACATCGTCTGTCGCTTCGTCGACCATCGGGGGCAACCCTGTGTCAGCACACCTGACAATGTCGTGGTGACCGCGGCCGAGCGCCTACGCAACAGGACCGGCCTCGAATTGGAGGCCCTGGCCGAGCTGGAGTTCTACCTGGTCCTCGAGCGATCCGACGACAGGTTCACCGGCAAATCGCAGCGCAACTATCACCAGAGTGCGCCCTACTTGCATGGTCATACCGTGGCCGACGAGATCCTGCGTGTGGCGTCGGCTGTTTCCGGCAAGGTCAAGTACTGCCACAGCGAGGTGGGCTACATCGATCGTTTGGAGTCCGAGGAGGCCGAGCTCGATGGCCGCAGAGTAGAGCAGTACGAGTTGGAGTTCGACCTCATGCCGGTCGAGGACCTGGCCTGCTGGCTGGCCGTCACGCGTTGGTTGGTCAGGGTGATCGCCGATCGCCACGATGCGTCGGTGACCTACGTGCCGAAACTGGATCAGGGCATGGCTGGCAGCGGTCTGCACCTTCACCTGGCCTTACAGCGGTCTGGTGAGAGCGTCATGCGCGATGCTGGTGGCGAGCTCTCAGGAGAATCTCTCCGCATGATCGGCGGCTTGCTCGAGAGAGCGGCACCGCTGACGGCCTTCGGTAACACCGTGGCGGCGAGCTATCTGCGACTGGTACCGGGACAGGAAGCGCCGACCAACGTCTGCTGGGGAGAGCGGAATCGCACGAGTCTCATCCGAGTTCCCCTCGATTTCGCCACCGAGGGTCGCTTGGATCAGGTCACGAACTCGGCAGAAACCGGTTCTTACCCCGAGAGCCTGGCGCGGACGACGGTGGAGTATCGAAGCCCAGATGGAAGTGCTTTCTCGCAGCTCCTTTTGGCTGCCGTGACTCTCTGTGTCGAAGAGGGACTTTCATCGGCCGAGTCGGAGGATCTGGCTCGCCAGCTCGAAGTCAGCGACGGCAGGGCTGAGACACCGGAAGCAGGAGACTCTCTGGACCAGCTACCGGCAAGCGCCGTGGCCGCCGCTCGTAGCCTTGGCGAGAATCGGGAGTTCTTCGAGGCACGGGGTTTGTCGCCTCGCCTCATCGATCTCGTGATCGGCAAGCTCGAAGGTGAGTCCGATGAAGGGCTCAATGCCCGATTGAAGGCTCTACCCGCCGGTGAGCGCCTGAAGGCCAGCCGGCGCCTGATGCACAAGGACGTGCACAAGCACTGAGGCAATGAGGGCTTGGGGGTTGAGGCGGCCGGACTTTGTCTCGGCCGGTCCTTGAGGGCTTGGGTCCTGGGCAATAGAGGCTCAGGGGCTTCAGGGCGTAGGGGTCTCGAGATCCTGACGCCTTGCAACAGCGAATCTGTGTCTAGCCTCCGTCGGCCGCCTCGGGGGCTGGCTCGGTTGCTACCGCTTCCATTTGGGACCAATCCAGCTCGCTGCCGTGAATGCTGTGGGGAATCAGATAGACCCCCAGCATGACGACGGAGGCAAAGAGGATGGCGAGTCGTTCGAAGCGAGGCCATTGCCGGCAGATGTACCAGGCGATCAACCAGGCTACCAGTGCGGCGAGTGTCTTGTTGTCGGTCCAGTCGCCACCAAAGGGCCAGCCCGTCCAGTAAGCGTCGAAGGCAAACTTCTGAACGAGGGGCCCCAGCAGGAATCCCCCCGGCAGCAGGAATCCGAGAGCCCAGGGAATGAAGCGGCGTACGTTGTCCTCCCCCAGCAAAGCACCAAACGCTGCCCTGAAGACGATGGCCAGGGATACGAACATGAAAATGATGTGAGGTATGAGAACCCAGGCCGGTACGTCATCACGGAAGCGGATGACTGCCGTCTCGCCGTGCGGGAGGACTACCTCCTGCCCACTGTCGGTCAGTCGCACGGAGTATTCGAGCTTCGCTGCTGGGATCTGATGAGGCAGGTCTGCCGCGAGCTCCCCCCCTCGCGCTGCATGGGGAGCCGGCCCCAATCCTCGTTGGTGGGATAGCGTCGCCAGAGAACCTCACCCTCGGCTGTGGAGGACGCGACGCTCAACGTGACATGGGCATCTCCTGCCCCGCCGTGGGTGCGTATCAGTTTGCCGGAGATGCTCGAACCGGCGAGCTCTTCACTCACGGGAACCGGATACGTAGGCCCTGTCTGGCGCTGATAGCGGCCCATGAACACCGACGCCAACACGGCCAGAACGCCAATGAGGATTCGGAACCATCGCTTCGAGAACATCTCTTGCATTGTCAGCCTCCCTCGAGGGCTATGCCCCTGCTTCGAGTCGGCGCAAGTGTATTCGATTTCACCGCTAGCGATTGCTATCGGCTCGGGTCGTCAGGGTCGAGGCGCCCGGCTCACCGCCGGGCGTTCTCTGAGGGCTTGGGGTTGAGGCAGCCGGCGTGCCTCGGCTGATCTTTGAGGACAGAAGCGGCCGGCGCCTCTGCCGGCCGCTTCCTTGAGCAGTGGGACCCCCTCCCTCACGGTCCATTGCCCCAAAGCAACCCGCGGTCTCATTCGCCCCCCTGCTCACCTAGGTCCCTACTCCCGCATGTTGCAGGACTCCAAGACCTCACGACCCCAGGACCGTATCTGGAATGAAACAGGCGTCCAGCCTGTTAAGGTGAAGGACGAGAGCGAGAACTATGGATAATCTCCTTTTCATCGGCATCATCGTGGGCTGGATCCTGCTGCAGTACGTGGTACTGCCGCGCCTGGGGGTGCCTACGTGAGGGGTGCCCAATCCGGCAGGTCGCCGGAAGGAATGTAGTCCAAACGACACCGAGGCCGAGCCCGGTGCTGACTCCTCGAATCCAACCGACCCCGCCTGAACCCCCCAGTCGGCCGCCGAGAAGTTGCTAGCTAGAAGGGGAAGAGCAGCGGAATCAGCAGTAAGGCGACCAGCCACGTCAGGATTACCAATGGTGTCCCCACCTTGAGAAAATCAGAGAAGCGGTAGCCCCCTGGAGCCACGACCAGGGTCACTACGGGCGTGGAAAACGGGCTCATGAAGACCGCTGATGCGGCGATCGCGATGGTCATGACGAAGGCGTAGGGTGAAACCCCCACCGCTTGGGCTGCTCCGATGGCGATTGGAGCCATGAGCACAGCCGTAGCGGTGTTGGAGAGAAACACCCCCAGACCAGCCGTCATCCAGAACAGCGCTGACAGCATCAGGTAGGGGCCTGAGTCACCGAGGCCCGAAACCAGACCACCAACGACCAAATCCACGCCGCCTGTCTTCTGTAGGGCATCTGCCACCGGCAGCATGCCTGCGACCAGAACCAGACTGCTCAGGTGGATGGATCTGTAGGCGTCTTCCATCGTCAGTGTGCGAGTTGCGACCACGGCCAGGGCGGCCAACATCACCGCCACGACGATTGGCACGATCTCGAGGGCGGTGAGCAGAACCATTCCGATCAGGATCAGCAGAGCAACCGGGGCCAGGCGTCTCGCTGGTGCCATCTCCTGAAGCTCCGCAGGCAGGGCCAGAAGCACGAAGTCATGACCGAATCGCTGCAGTCTTCCAATGAGATCCCATGAGCCCAGCAGCAACAGCTCGTCGCCGACTTGGAGTGACTTATCGAGGAACGAGTCCAAGATCTTGCCTTTTCGACGGACGGCCAGCACATTCAGTGAGTATCGCGAACGGAACCGGCCTTTCTTCAGGGACTTGCCCAACATCCGGGATTCAGGGTGAACGAGAACGATGGCCAGTCCAACATCCCGCAGCCAGCGCCGCCGATGTCGATCCTCCAGGGGCAGTCGCTCGAGCTCGGTCTCGTTGACGAGTTGGTCGATGCTCTCTTGCGCTCCACCGACGACCAGCACATCTCCGGCCCGCAGCGTCAGATCACCGCTGGGCGAAGCCTTGGTGACCCGTCCCAGGCGCTCCTCTCGCTCGAGCAGGACGATCCAGGCGTCGTAGCGGGTCCCGATCTCCGAGTCGACGAGGGTCCGGCCGACGAGCGGCGATAGAGGAGAGATCCGCAGTCGGTCGGCCTGGCCCGGAATGTCGAATTCGGCGAGGAGCTCTCGCATTCCCTGCCTCACAGTCTCGACCGGGGTTCTCTCTTGACCCGGCAGGAAGCGTCTGCCGAACAGAACAATATAGGCGATGCCCAATACCAAGACCGTCAGGCCAAGCGGGGTGAAATCGAAGAAGTTGAAGGGTTCGAATCCGGCCTTGTCGAGCTCGGAGCTGGCCACGAGATTGGGTGTCGTGGCAATTAGCGTGAGCATGCCGCTGATCAGAGACGCATAGCTCAGCGGGATGAGCAGCCGAGAGGGTGCGACACCGCTCTTGCGCCCAATCGCCAAAGCGACCGGAATGAAGATCGCGACGACGGCTGTCGAGCTCATCACGGCCCCGAGAAGCCCCGCGGAAGCCATCAGCAGGATGAGAATCCGAGTTTCGTTGCTGCCGGCAAACCGCATGATCCACCGACTGATGGCCTGTGCGACTCCGGTGCGGGTCAGAGCCTCTCCGACCACGAGAAGCCCGGCGATCACGATGATCACGGGGTCACCGAATCCGGCCAAGGCCTCGCGCGGGGTCAAGACTTCGGTCAGCATGAGCGCCAGCACCGTCAGCAGCGCCACGACATCGGGCCGCACCCGGTTGCTGGCGAAGAGGATCGCTGCGCCCAGCAGGATGAGGAAGACTTCGTTCATGGTGCCTGTGTTCTCACGCGAAGATCAGGACAACAGGGGCTGCCCACAGAAGGCCGTACCAGGTCACTCGACCGAGGTCGGTCAAGCCCTTGCCGAAGAGAAGAAAGACAACAGCAGTCGCAGCCCCCACCCAGCGGGCGAGCTCATCTCGCACCACGGACATCACGGAATGATCTACCCAGACTTCTTTTTACCGAGCCGCTTGCCTTTTTGGTTGATCCACCACCAGCTGCGAATCTTGAGGCCGGAAGGGTAAGACCGGAAGATGAGCTTGAACCCTTCACCCCCGACGGCGATAGGCGCCGAGGAATTGCTCAAGGTGAGGCGCGTGGTGCCATTACCCTGGACGTTCTTGAATGGTCCCGCCATGCCGGTCTGGGGATCCGTGACGACGATCGCGCTCCCGGAGAGCTCCACCACGAGACCGTAGGCGGGCCCTGACTCCTCGTTGATGAAAGTGCGTCCCGCCTGGCCTTTGTAGGGCCGTTCCTTGACCGTCTTGGTAGATGAGCAGGCGATGGTCAGGCTGAACAGGGCGACGGCTAGAACAATCACCAGCCAAGGCTGCTTGATTCTCATGAGCTTTTCTCTCCTCGATCCGGTCGATCGGTCGTTCAACTCTTGAATGGGAAGTCTATCTCTGAACAGCCGGATCAGAGCCTTTCATCTCTCGGGTGAGAGTCGGCCTTTCTAGTAAGCTCAGACCACGATGGCCTGGAGACAGTGGGTGATGGCGTTGGCAGTTGGTGCGGGAGTCTTTCTGTTCTTGGAGGCGCTGTACTTCCTGTTGAGGAAGAAAGTCCCCAGGTTCAGCCTCAATGTCGTCTATCACCTCTGGGCTTTGAGCTTAGCGGTGCTGGCAATTCTGCGATCCCTGGGGATCGACCTGCTCGGATCCGCCTTCGGTGGCATTGCTACTACCGTTGCACTGTTGTTCTCCACCCTGGTTCTCTATGCCTTCATGGATGCCTTGGTTCTTCAACGACCCTGGGGCAGAGACCAGGGACCATTGGTGCCGAAGCTGGCGCGCGACGTCTTACGACTGGGCCTCCTGATCGCCGTCGGATTCTTCGCGGTTACCGAGATCCTGCACCAGCCGATCGGGCCGGTGCTGGTCTCCTCGACCGTGCTGTCCGCCGTGATCGGCCTCGCTTTGCAGGACACGCTGAAGAACGTCTTCTCGGGCATGGCGCTCGATCTGGAGAAGCCCTTTCGTCCGGGTGACTGGTTGGTGATCGAAGGGGGCGTCCGGGCCCAGGTGGTGGACATGTCCTGGCGCAGTACTCACCTGCGCACCAAGGAGGGCCTCGACGTCTATGAGCCGAACGCCAATCTCTCGGTGTCTCGGCTGATTAATTACGGCTCCGGAGAGAGACCGTTCGCAGTCGAGCTGCGCATAGGTCTTCCCTATGGAGTTCCGCCAGCCGAGATCAAGGAAGTCCTACAGGAGGCGGCGCTGTCTGCGCCAGGAGCACTCGATCGCCCTCCGGTGCGGGTACATCTCGAGAGCTTCGACGACCACGCGATTACGTACTTCATGCGGGTATGGACGCGGCGAGCGGCGAACATCTCTCGCTTCAAGGATGGTGTCAACTCGCGCATCTGGTATCAGCTCAAGCGGCACGGCATCGAGATTCCCTTCCCCATCCGCACGATCCACATGCACGAAGCGCCCGACATGGAGGAGCATCGGCAAAGCAAAGCACTGCGCAAGGCATCCGAGCTGTTCTCGAGGGTCGATATCTTCCGAGAGCTCGACGACGAGATCGTACGGCAGCTCGCCGCATCTTCACTGCGCAAGCTCTTCGATGCGGGCGAGGTCCTCGTACGAGAGGACGAGGATGGCGACTCCCTGTTCGTGGTCGAGAAGGGTGCCGTTCGGGTGACGAAGTCGGATCCCGAGGCAGAGGGCAGGCACGTCGACCTGGCGATCTTGGAAGAGGGAGCCTTCTTCGGCGAGATGTCGCTGCTGACTGGCGAGCCGCGTAGCGCAACGATCATCGCCAGAGATGCGTGCGGTGTTCTGGTCCTCACCAAGCAGGCACTGGCCCTGACCCTGGAAGCCGACCCCCGTATTGCCGAGCTCCTGAGTCGAGCTCTGGCAGCCCGCCGCATTGACACCCTCGAGACGCTGGAAGATCGCCGCAGTCGAGCGGCAGCCGAAGTCTCCGTGGAAGATGAGAAGACCTTTCTGCGGAAGATCCAATCCTTCTTCTCGCTTTCCTGATTCGACCGGCGCCTCTGCGGCCCTTTTGTGCGTCAACCCAAACCGTTCTTCCAAGGAGGCGTTCACCGTGGGGCCCCCAGGGGGCTATCCTCCCTTCCGCTGCAAGAACCCCCTGGAGGTCCCCACGCCGAACCCTGGGCACGGCCTTGTACTTCTGTACCTACGAGTCTTCTGTCCCCTAAGCCCCTACGCCTTCAGTGCCCCACTGCCTCAATGCGACCACCGGTGCCAGAGGTTCGTCCGGGTGGTTCGACAGGGGGTGCCACGTCGAGCGCAGCGCAAGGACCATCGCAGAACACAAGAGATGAGGCGCGATGACGTGACAAGGTGGCGGCCCGCCCGTTGCAGTCTGAGTAGCCGACGCCGTCCGCCTGCGAACCACCCGGACGGACCTCCGCTCGTTGGTGGCTATGTAGGGCTCAGATAGAAAGTGGCACGCGGAAGATCCGTACCGGCCGGGTCTTGCCCTTGACGGTGACTTCGCCAAGCTCCTCGAGGGCGTAGTCAGCGGTGAGCCGGGTCTCGGTGTACTCGCTGGTGAGGATCTCGGCCTGGAACTCCTTGCACAGTGACTCGATGCGGGCTCCGAGGTTCACGTTGTCGCCAATCACGGTGTAGCTCTGGATTCTCTCGGAACCGAGGTTGCCGGCGACCATCTCGCCGCTATTGATACCGATGCCGCTGGCAAGCTCGGGGCGACCTTCTTTCCTCCAGATCAAGTTGAGGTCCCGCAGACGCTGTTGCATTGCCAGCGCACAGAGCACGGCATTGTCGGCGTGCTCGGCATCCTCCAGGGGAGCCCCAAAGAGAGCCATGATCATGTCGCCCACGAACTTGTCCACCGTGCCGCGATGCGCGAAGACCACCTCCACCATGGCGGCGAAATACTCATTGAGCTGGTCGATGACCTCTTCGGGTGTGCGTCCTTCGGAGAACGTGGTGAAGCCTCGAAGGTCGGAAAAGAGAACGCTCATTTCGCGCCGAGTCCCACCGAGTGAGGCAGCGTCGGGATTGTCCAACAACTCCCGGTAGACATCGGGTGAGACGTAGCGGGAGAAGATCCGCTTGACCTTGCGCTTCTCGGCCGACTCCACCCAGTACTGGTAGACGAGCCCCGCGGTCAGCGCCAGGGCCCAGGAGAGCATCACGCTCACCACTGGCAACTGGTTTCGGTAGCCGAAGTCCCACTGCACGAAGGCCAGATAGGCCAGGGGCACCAGTACCGCGCCGGCCAGTGCGGGCGCCAGACCGGTGTACAGGGTCAGGCCGACGGTCACCAGGGCCACCAATAGGACCAGTCCCAATCGTTGCCAAGGAGGGGACTGTCGCAGGAAGCGCTGGTGCAGAAGATCGTCGATCACATTGGCGTGGATCTCGAAGCCGTTCATCTTCCCGAGACCCTCGCCCGGCTCACCTTTGCCTCCGCTGTAGGGAGTTGTGAAGATGTCGTGCAGGCCCGCTGCGGAGAGCCCGACAATGACGATCTTGTCGGCGAAGAGAGACGGATCGAGGCCTGGTTCCTGATCTTCGCGCAGCTGCAGCTCAGAGTAGAAGAGCTGGCCGTAAGGGTACTTTGCATAGGTACCGGGACCGCCGTTGAACCAAATGGGCAGGCGCCAGTCTCTGTCGAGAGGAATCTCGGCATCGCCGACGCGGACCTGACGCTCATCGAAAGCGAGTGACCCGAGCTCGGTTCCCTCGCTGGCAAGAGCGCTGCTCAGTCCGAGGGATGGCAGCAGCCGACCGTTGTGAGCCGCGAGCAGCAGGTAACGTCGCCAGGGGCCGTCCTGGTCCAAGGTCATCGCAACGTGACCCAGGCCTTGGGCTCCCCGCGCGATCGGCTGCAGAGGAAAGTCGGCGCCAGCGAATTGGTCGAAGCTGCCGACAGAGGGGATCGAAGTGCTGGTCAACAGGTCTGGTGGGGCTTCAGAAGTCTGTTGATTGCCGAGGTGGATGGAATGGACAACATTGCCTGACAGTGTGGTTGCCTCACCGAAGGCTTCATCGCTCCCGGGGTTCTGCAGATCGCGTTCGAGGAAAAGAAGGTCGAAGACCACCAGGCGAGCGCCTGCACGATTCAGGTAGCTCAGCAGGACGGAGTGAGCCTCCCTTGGCCATGGCCACCGACCCACCGCCGGCTCGAGAGTCTTGAGACTGGCGTCGTCAATGGCGACGAGGACGATATCGATCGAAGCCACGCCCTGATCGCCCAAAAGGCGGAACCGCAGGTCGAGAGTCTTGAGCTCCAGTGTGCGGAGAAAGGTGGTCTGGCTCGCAAGTAGGCCAAGCAGGGCACAGGTCAGTGCGAGAGCTACGAGAGCGGACCGCTTGGATGGCCTCTTCACAGAGGGACCCTACTTCAGGCCGCCCTCTTTCTGGAAGGTCGCGAGCTCCTCGGGTGTCAGCTGGATCTCGACGATCTCGGTGTTCTTGACACCGCCTTCTGCCTCTCCAGCTTCTTCACCCACGGCCCGTCCCGCTCCGGCACCCGTTACCTCTGCAGAGCTCTCTTCCTCACCCATGGCGAAGGGATTGGCGAGCTTGGCGAGCGAGAACCCAGCCTTATCCTCTTCTTCCTCTTCTGCAACCTCGTCCTCTGCGGGTGCATCGCCTTCGCTCGCGCCGGCTACGCCCCTTCCCCCCGCGACTCCGGGTCCGCCTGTGCTTGCTGTCGCCACCTCGTAGGTCACCTCGGCAGCGTAGCGCTCCGCCAGCCAAACCCCACCGTCAAGGTGATCCTGCCGGATCGTCTTGTCGAGCTTCTTGATCCGCTCGTCGGTTTCGGGATGGGAGCGGAAGAGCGCAGAGCTCGAAGAAGATCCAGAGGTTAGCGTATTCAAGGAGCCCAGGAAGTTGCTCAAGCCAGCTGCCTGATATCCGACCCGGGCGGCGATCTCGATGCCTACCTGGTCAGCCTCCAACTCCTCGGCCTGGCCGAAGCCAGCCAGCACCGCCTTGGCTGCCTGGTCCGCGGCCGCTTCGAACAGAGCCGAGCCCACGGTGAACGAGGCCTGATTCTGGGCCAGATCCATTCCCATGGACTTCTGCAGGGCTTTCAGCGTGTGCTTGCGGGTGACATGAGCCGCCTCGTGGGCCAGTACCCCGGCGAGCTCCGCTTCGCTCTCGATCACCGCCAACGCACCGCGGGTGACGTGGACATAGCCGCCCGGAGCAGCGAAGGCGTTGACGATGTTGGAATTGAGGACGATCCACTGCCAGGGAATGGAGGGCCGTCCACTCTTCTGCGCTACCGTGGCGCCAACCAGGCTCATGTAGCGCGTCACCTCGGGGTCCTGGGCCACACCATATCGAGCTCGAATCCGGTTACTGATAGCCAGTCCCAGTTCGACTTCCTCAGCTTCGGAAAAGGTGAAGTCGTCCACCGTATCAGCCACGTCGAGCGCTGTTTCGGCAGCTTTCTTCAGCTTGTTGAGGTTGAACTGGGCCTGGGCCGACACCGCGCCGAAAAGCACGGCAACGACAAGCAGAGTGATGGAGCGCGGCGGCTTCATGGGCTCGTTCCTGTCTCGAGTTCGTGAGATGCCCGGAGACTCTACCACTGGAGCCGGAGCCGGCCCTGACTCTTGCAGGATGACGTCGGCGAACTGGGGGCAGAGCTCACAGGCCAGAGTTCGTCGAATCATGAGGTGGTTCCTTTCCGATCAACCACCCGGCTTGAAGAGGCCCTTGAGTCCTTTCTTCTTGCCATCGTCCTGGGTCTCGCCCTGCTGATCGGAGCCCTGGGGCATCTGGGGGAGGATCTCGACCTCGGTGTAGTGGTCGGGCCAGCCGAAAGTCGAGCCCGGGATGGACTCCTCACGCAGTGTGGTCACCTCGGTGGTCGAGGTGGTCTGCATCGACTTGCCCTTTTTGCCGGTCGTGGTCGAGACGTTGACCGTCTTCAGCGGGAAGCCCTTGACCGTTGCGACCTGGGAGCTGATGAGCTTGTCGAACTCCTCATTGCCGGTTCTCAAGGCTCGGTCCGGCCGCATCCAGACGCCGAAACCTCTGGCATCCAGAGCATCGGTGCTCCAGACATCCTGGATCGTGTCGACCCGGTTCTCCTGTTTGAAGCCCATCATCTTCATGCGCATGGTGTAGCCGCTCTGCCAGCGGTAGTGGGTTGTGTCATGGCCGAGCACGTTGCCGCCGGCCTCCTCGGAGAGCATTTCGCTGGAGACGTTGGTGAACTCCATCTTCACCATGCCGCCTGTTTGGCTCAGAGCGTTCATGGCCTGACCAGCGGCGGCCATCATCGCTTCCATATCGAAGGAGCCGTAGGTCTCGTCTTTCGGGTTGACGAGGTAGACCGTTTCACCACCGTCCTTGGTGACCAGGTAGGAGCCCGCAGAGAAGGGCCCCTCTTTCTCGCCGGTCACGAATTCCACCTTGGCGGCCTCACCGTCCACCCAGGCTCGCACTTGCATCACATCCTGCTGCTTCTTCTTTTGGCCGGTATCGCTGGTGGTGACGGCCTCGTAGTAGTGACCCGCCGTGGCGAGGCCTGGGAAGACCAGGGCTACTACTAGGGCCAGAGTCGACAGAGACACGGATCTTCGGAGGTTTCTCATTTCTGTTGTTTCTCCTTCGAGGGCCTGGATACTTGGTGTTCTACTCATCCTTTACGAAAACGAGAGAGAAACCCGCCACCGGTCAGCGCTGCCAACCCTCGAGAAGGTGCTCCGACCTTGTCGAGGCAGGATCGGTCTCGCTTCTTCGACAAGAGGTGGAAAGTCTACCTCAGGAGCCTGTGCACAAGAGCCCTTGGCTCTAGCCGCAGTGATCTCAAGCCCATATCTTGATTCGCTGGCGGATGCGTTCGAAGCCGAGCTCCCGGAATAGCGTCTCGATACAATCTCGGTCGGCACCGACATAGGCCAGGTCTTCGAGTCTCACTTCGAGGGCGATCCGACAGTCGACGGTGGCGAGCTCCTGCGAGAGAAAGGCCATGTTGCGACCGACCTCGAGCTTGGCGCGCACCGAAGCGGCGCCGCGAATGGGGAGCTCCTCGACTTCGTCCAGGCGCTCGTACAGAGTCTCCAAATCGCCGAACGATTGCAGCAGGGCAACCGCGGTCTTGCCACCGATTCCCCGCACACCCGGGATGTTGTCCACGGCGTCGCCGGCCAGGGCCAGAAGATCGACAATCTGATCGGGTCGCACACCGAACTTCTCCTGCACCGCTGGGATCGAATAGCGGGCATCCCGAGCGAAGTCCAAAAGGGTGACATCCTCGGAGACGAGCTGCGCCAGGTCCTTGTCAGAGGTCACGATGACAGCCGCCTGGTCGCTGCCGGTTACCCGATCCACCAGGGTACCGATCAGATCGTCGGCCTCGTAGGACTGGTCAATAAAGGTCGCCATCCCCAAGCACTCCGCCACACGGCGGCAGGCTTCCAGTTGGCTCACCAGCTCTTTTGGTGGAGTCTCCCTTTTGGCCTTGTACTCCGGGTAGAGCTCGTTGCGAAAACTCGTGGTCAGGCTGCCATCGAAAGCCACGGCCAGATGGCTGGGTTGCTCTTCGGCGAGGAGCTTGAGAAGGAAGGAGGCGAATCCGTAGGTGGCACCCGCCGGCCGGCCTTCCGGGTCCACAAGGGACGAAGGCATGGAGAAGTGAGCCCGAAAGATGTACGGACTCGCATCGATGAGGTAGGTCGTCATGCTCGAGAGTTCGTGATGGGAGTTAATCAGACTCGGGGCCCCGGGTCGAGTCGGCGTCGGTTCGACCTGCAGATCGGAGCCTGCGAGCTAGAATGGCAAGCTGGCGCGTCCCTTCTCGATTCATGAGCACTCCAAGACAAGGTCAACAGGAGGCTCTTCCCGCCTGGGTTCAGGCCCTGGCGGACGGCAAAGAACCCATCTGGACACCGGTGGTCTGCGGCGCGTTGGCGCTCGTTGGATGGCTCGGCCCGGACCTGTTTGGGTGGCCCCGGTGGGCCGAGATGTTGGCTTTTGCGGCAGCCTATGCTGCGGGTGGTGCCTTCAGCCTCGGGCGCTCGATTCAGAGCTTGAAGGACAGGCGCCTCGACATCGACCTGCTGATGCTGCTTTCCGCGCTCGGTGCAGCAAGCATCGGTGAGTACGCCGAGGGAGCGGCGCTGCTCTTTCTCTTCTCGCTCTCCAACGCACTAGAGACGCGAGCCTTGCGGCGCACCACGCGCGCGATCGAGTCGCTCATGGAGTTGCGGCCGGACGAGGCCATGCTGCTGGCACCGGACGGTAGCGAGAAAAAGGTGGCGGCAGAGGAGCTCGAGCCTGGACAGATCGTCAGAATTCGGCCGGGCGAGCGCATTCCGGTCGATGGCCAGGTCGTCTCGGGCCATACGGCAGCGGACCAGGCCGCCATCACGGGGGAGTCCACACCGGAGCCCAAGGGGCCAGGAGATCGGGTCTTTGCCGGCTCCATCAACGTGGGTGGGACGGCCGAAGTCTCGGTCGAGCGGCGAGCTTCGGAGTCGACGTTGGCCCGCATCATCGAGTTGGTGGAGGAAGCGCGCGAGGCCAAAGCTCCGACCCAGAGGTTCATCGATCGATTCGAGCAGGGTTATGCAGCGACGGTGATCTTCGCGGCGGCTGTTGCGGTGGTCTTGCCGGTTGCCCTCGGTGAGGCGTTTCGGCCGGCGTTCTATCGTGCCATGACACTCCTGGTCGTGGCGTCACCTTGTGCCGTGGTCATCTCGACCCCGGCCACGATTCTGGCGGCCCTCGGACATGCCGCTCGCAAGGGGCTACTCTTCAAAGGCGGATCGCCCCTGGAGGAGTTAGCCTCTATCGACAGCTTTGCCTTCGACAAGACGGGCACCCTCACCGGAGGTCACCCCGTGGTGACCTCTGTTGTGCCATTCGGGAAGTCAGCAGCTGACGACGTTCTGAGGTGGGCGGCTGCGGTGGAGCGCCTTTCGGAACATCATCTGGGGCGTGCAATCGTCGAATCAGCGGAGGCGAGGAACCTCTCGGTACCCTTGGCTCACGGTCTGGTGAATCATCGGGGTCGAGGCGCGGTGGCCGAGGTCTCGGGTCGAGAGATCGCCGTTGGCCGCCTGGACTTCATCATCGAGATGGGTGGGCAGGCGCCAGATGCTCAGGAGATGAAGCAGGTCGAGCTTCTGCAGGCGCAAGCCCGAACCGTGGTCTTTCTCTCCGGCGATGGGGTCTCAGGCGCTCTGGCGATCGAAGATCAGGTCCGGCCAGAAGCGCGGTCGGCAATCGAGCAGCTGAAGCGGCTGGGCACCCATCGAACGGTGATGATGACCGGCGATAACCCCGTTGTGGCCCGAAGGGTGGCCGAGGCCGTGGGGGTGGACGACTGGAACGCCGAGGTGATGCCCGAAGAAAAGGTGGCGATCGTCCGCGCCATGATGGCAGAAGGGCAGCGGGTTGCCATGGTGGGCGACGGGGTCAACGATGCGCCAGCCTTGGCTGCCGCGACGGTCGGTGTGGCCATGGGCGTCTCCGGTACCGATGCCGCTCTGGAGACGGCCGATTTGGTGCTGGTTCGCGACGAGCTGAAGCTGCTTCCCTATGCCGTTCGATTGGCCCGCAAGTCGCAGCGAATCGTGCGCCAGAATCTGGCATTCGCCTGTGCCGTCATTGCCATTCTCGTGGTGGTAAACCTGATCCACGGCCTGGCGCTACCCGTTGGTGTCATCGGCCATGAAGGCAGCACGATTCTGGTCGTCCTCAACGGGCTCAGGCTCTTGCGGCCCCTCGAGGACTCGGAACCTTGAGGGTTGAGGCGTCCGGCTCACCGCCCGACGTTCTTTGAGGGCTTGGGGGTTGAGGAGGCCGGCGTTCCTACGGCCTGCCTTTGGGGGCTTGAGGGGCACTGAGGTCTTGAGCTATTGGGTATTGTCTTCTACGCCCCTACGCCCCTACGCCCCTACGCCCCTACGCCCTGTCCTCTATTTCGTGGCGGTGGCCCAGGCTTTGAGGATGAGGAGCAGCCAGGGAATTCCGTGGAACACCAGATCGAGCCAGTCGATGGGCCGCACCAGTGTGCCGCGAAAGAGCATGCGCAGCTTCTCCACGATATGGGGAGGAGCAAAGGGTGCCAGGCCGAGGGTCAGGCAAGCGAGGATGAGCAGTGACCACGGGATCTCGAGTAGCCAAGTCTTCATGATGGTCGTCAGTGTACCGTGAGTTCGTCGGTCGAGCGTAGGATCGCCCGAGCTAGTAGAATCGGCGTTTCGATTCGAACGGAGGGTCTCCCCAATGAAGCATTTCGCCTCTCTCGCCTGCTGCGTTTTTGTAGTTGCCTGCTCATCAGGCGGGACCGCTCCGCCACAGCCCGCGCAATCCACCAGCCCGACCAATTCGGACCTGAAGCGCGCCGTACATTGGATGCGGAACTCTGCAGAATTCCAGGCCATCGTTCTGCAGACGTACTCTCTCGCTGGGCAGGAGCTCAGGAAGAGCGTGGAGGGGAAGAAGCCAGGGACCTGGGCGGTCGCACTGGACGCCGACGAGACCCTGATCAGCAATCTGGACTACGAGAAGGAACTGGTAGAACTCGGTCAGGATTCCACGGACGAGCTGTGGGTGGCCTGGGTGGCCAAGCAAGCCGCAGAGCCCTTGCCGGGGGCCCTGGAATTTCTGGGTCTCATTCAGGAGTTGGGTGGGCACATCGCCGTTGTGACCAACAGGAGGGATCGTGATTGCCCCGACACCCGAGCCAACCTGGAAGCCTCCGACATACCGTTCGACGTTCTGCTCTGCCGCACTGATGACCGCGAAAAGGAGCCACGCTGGGAGAAGATCGAGGGGGGCACGGCATCACCTGGCGTGCCGCCGGTCGAGATCGTCATGTGGCTCGGTGACAACATCAACGACTTCCCCGAAATGAGCCAGGAATCGAGACTCTCTTCTCCAGAGGCTTTTGGTGACTACGGCTCCCGATTCTTCATCTTTCCGAATCCGAGCTACGGCTCCTGGGAAGCCAACCCGTTCGATTGATCAAGTTGTCTCGCCGGAAGCTGCGGCGATTTCGGCCAGAGCCTGGTCGAAGGCCTGGGTCAGGCGACGAGGATCGGCGGCTGATCCTGCATCGACGGTGACTCCGAGACGGAGTTGGTCGGAGGTCGCCGACAGCCCGAAACAAAGTCTCTGCGGGCCGGCCTGGGCGGGCCAGAAGAGCCAATGCTCGAGCCTCTGCCCACAGAAATAGAGTGGCTCCGTCGGTTGAGGCGCAAAGGAGAGAAGAAGGGTGGTCTTCTTGGCGAGTTGCCGCGTGATCTGATCTTCAACCTCCGACATCCGGAATCCGGGATCTCCTGGGTCTTGGAAGGTGGCCAGCGACCCTGGTGCGGATCCGAGCTCCTCGAGATCTTGGCGGAGCTTCCGGAGGCGGGAGTGGACGGTGGTTCTGCCGACGGGCAGAGGCAGCATTGCCAGGCTGAACCGGCTGCCGAGAAGTTCCTGATCCGGACTGCGAAGGTTGCACGGTACAACCGCGCGCAAGAGCGCCGATTCTGGCAGCAGGTTGAGTCGCGTGAGCTCCTGCCGAAGGCTCGCTGCAACCGCGACGATGAGGAGCTCGGTTTCGGTGGCCTCCAGTCGGGTTGCGAAGCTCTTGAGCCTGAGTATGGGAAAACCCTGCGACCAGGCCACCTGTCGCGGGTTTGTCGGCTTGCCCATCAGTGGGGAATCGGTGTCCGAACGCTGAGCGATCAGACGGCATAGAGAGCGAACCGTGGAGCCCGGTTGGTTGGCGGCCTCGACGATCTCTTCGGTCTCGATGTGGTTCCCCAGCCCCTGGTCGACGATCTCTGGAGCGCCTTCGCTCGACTCCACATCGCCCAGTCCGAGCACGATCCTGGAAGCTGAGGTGCCGTCGGCCACACTCTGATGGATCTTTACCACCAGCACCGATCCGCCAGCGACTTCCTCGACCAGATGAAGTTGCCAGAGGGGTTGGTCCTCTGGCATCGGTTCGGAAAGGAGCCGGCCGATAAATGTCTCCAGGTCTCGCTCCGTGCCCTGCGGTGACAGGGTGGCGCGGTACAGATGGTGATCGAGAGCGAAGTCGTCTCCCTCGTGCCACCGGGGTCGGGCCCGAGGCAGCCTGGAGGGCTGAATGCTCTGGCGGAAACGCTCGTAGGACATCAGTCGATCTTCGACCAGGGCCTTCAGGGCGTCGATGGGTAGCACATCGGCGAAGAATAGGACCGCCAGCGAAGCCATCGGATTGGCAGCCTCTTGCAGGCGAAGCCAGGAATGGTCGGCGGCGGTGAGAGTTGTTTCTTTCACTCGCTCCTCGTCGATTGCCTTGAAGTCCAGCTGGCTCGATTCGCTTGCCGGCGCGCGTTCAGGGTTTGCGGGCCGCCACGAGCTCCATGTTCTTGATCTCGGTGCCGCTCGGGGTGACGATGTAGGACTCGTACCGATAGCTGTCGTCGTCGACGATGGTGGTGACGCTCTTGATGGTGAGCGCGGTCTTGGAGACCGGATCGGTGAAGTCGGCAGTCATGGTGCGAATGGCACAATTGGCATCGCACTTGCCCTGGAAGACCAACGTGTAGGTTCCTCGGCTGTCTCGCCAAGTGCTGACGAACTCGCCGATAGCGACATCGTAGCCCTCGACCCTCAGTCCTTCGAAAGCACTGTCCAGCACCTCACCCTCGAGCCGGGTCTCGACGAAATTCTCGCCCAGGATCCAGCGACTGGTGGCGGAGCCGCGGGTCTCCACCGGCTCACTGTTGGGACTGGTCCAAACGTGGATGGTCATGTCCCACTCTCCGACCGTGGCCGCCAAATGGCTCTGTGGATCGCCAGGGCCCGAGAGTTCGGTGGTCTCGCCCTCCGACGGCACTTCTTGTGCAGAAGGAAGACCGAGAGCTACCCAAGGGGCTCCGAGGACGAGAAGCAGGATCGGCAGGCTCTTGTTGAAATGGGGGCGTGTCATGGGTGGCTCCTCGAGAGTCGAGCATTGACAGTGGGCCCGACTCCGATGCTGGAACGGCGTCGTGGACTTCTTCGAGCGGTATCGGATCGCGTTGCCAAGGACTCTGAAATGATATCGCAGAGCTCATCTGGGATATCGTCTCGGGAGTAGGAACGCCCACCCGGAGAACCACCGGTTTCGAGAATTGTCACAGGTGGGCCATGGAGGAATCGAATGTATTGTCCCGACTGCCGAGCCGAGTATCGAGATGAGATCGAGTCCTGTCCGGACTGCGAAGTCCAATTGGTTGCAGTTTTGCCCCCCGAGGATCCTGATGCGGATCTGGTACCGGTTTTCGAGACCGCTGATGTCTCGCTGTTGCCGGTGGTCAAGTCACTCCTGGCCTCCGCCGAGATCCCCTGTGTCGTGCAGGGCGAGGAGGCGCTGAGCGTTCTACCGGTGGGTCGCTGGGGGGCCGGAATCAGCCAGTCGGGCCGCGGCTTGGCCGCCACCATACGGGTCGAGAAAGGGCGCGCCCGGGAAGCCGAAGAGCTGCTGCGACCGCTGGCCGAAGGAGATTCCCCGGCGGAGCCGGACGAAGCTTGAAGGGCCCTTGGTGATGGCTGGAACTGCGGTCGACCTGGTTCTGCTGGAGCCGAGCTTTGCCGTCTGTCGCCTGTCCGCTTGCGAGGCCGTACCGGACTGGGCGCAACGCGGCACGTTCTCGTCGGTGACCCGGACCCTGCTGGAGCTATCCATCGTCTGCGAGGCGGGCAATGTTCCCGCCGAGATTGAGGCCGAAACAGGTTGGCGCTGCCTCATGGTCGAGGGTCCGCTGGCGTTCACGGAGGTGGGAATCCTGGCTTCACTGACGAGACCGCTGGCGACGGCGGGAGTCAGCGTGTTCGCGATCTCCACCTTCGACACGGACTACCTACTCGTCAAAGAGGCGAGCCTGCAACGAGCCATCTCGATCCTCAGAAGCGAGGACTTCCTAGTTCAGTAGGGGGCCTGGGCAGAAAACCTGCGGGGATCAGTCGAGATCGAAGGGCCGCGGGGGAGGTACGTCGTCAGGCTCTTCTTTGGCCCGCTCCATGGCTTGCTTGAACTTCTCCTCGAGGAGCCGGTCCCGGTCTTTCATCGCGGCCATCTCTTGAGCGAAGACCTCCTCGGCCGCGTCCTTGTCTCGATCGAGGTCCTCGAGGAGGGTTTCGAAGTCCTTGCCACCGGCCAAGGGTTGCTTGGCGGCGCGGTGGGCGAGAATCTCACCCGTGGCAGCATCGATGACCAGGTGGGCGTCGCAATCGGGGCAGCGAATGGTGAGAGACCGTGTCTTTGTCATGGCGGGTGTCTATTCTAGCTCTTCTACATTTGTGGTGCCTCGACTAGCGGTATGAGGTCGATCTGTGGCAATCTTTCGAGGTAGGGTTGCGATGGCTTGATAGTGTGTAGGTCGTGGGTTAGAAAGGTTCTTGGTTCAATCAACGGAAAGCCGGTGAATCGACCATGACGAAGAAAAGCATTCTCCTGCTCGTTCTGCTCTCGACAGTTGTCGCCTGCCAAAAGGACAAGCCGGTCAAATTCGGGGCCGTGCTGCCTTTGACTGGGGAGGCTGCGGTCTACGGAGAGCCGATCCGCAAGGGCGTGGAGCTGGCCATCGAGCAGCTCCAGACGCTGGGTGACTTTCCCTACGAGCTCGAGCTGGTCGTGGTCGATTCCGAGAGCGATCCAGAGAAAGCCAAGCAGCTCCTGGCGGATCTCTATGAACAGGATGCATTGGCCGTGATCGGCGGCGTCACGACGCCCGAAGCTCTGTCGATGGTGGCAGTGGCTGACGAGAACGATCGAGTGCTGATGTCGCCGTCGGCCTCGACGCCCCAGCTCACCGGAATCTCGAAGAATTTCTATCGGGTTTTTCCTTCGGATGCCCGCGAGGGTGCCACGATGGGCAACTTCGCGACCCAGAAGATGAATGCCGAAAGGGTCGTGGTCCTGGCCAAGCAAAGTGAGTACGCCATGGGGATTCAGGAGGTCTTTCGGAAGGAGTTCGAGCGCCACGGAGGAGAGGTGGTCGAGACCATCGAGTTTCCATCCCTGTCCTCGGATCTGTCCGGCGTCATCGAGAGGGTGATGACCCTACAGCCGGACGCGGTCTATCTGGCGGCCTATGCCGACGACCTGGCCCAGATGATCGGCTATCTGCGCGACCAGGGTTACAAGGAGACCATCTTCACGACCTCGGCCTTTGCTGCGCCAGAGATCATTGCCAAGGTGGGGCGGCCAGCAGAGGGCGTTTTTCTGACCCAGGCGGCCTTCGATCTCGACTCAGAAGAGCCCGAGACGAAGGCTTTCGTGGAGAGCTACCGAGCCAAGTACAACAGTGACCCCAATCTCTACGCCGTGCACGGCTTCGACGCCATGATGGTTCTGGCCGAGGCGCTGCGCCGATCCGGTGCGATACCAAACGAATTCTGGAGCGCCGTGCGATCGCTGCGTGACTTCACGGGTGCCGCCGGTACCATCCAGTTCGACGAGAGGGGCGACGTCCAGAAATATCCTCGGGTCTATGTCGTCAACAACGGCAAGCTGATCGACTACGAGGCGGAGGTGGAGCATCGTCGTCAGGAGCTGCTCGATCGCCTGCGACGGCTGGAAGAAGATCAGCGGCGGACCCGCGCCGAGACGGGTGGTTGATCCAGTCCTCGGCACGTCACCTGAATAGCAGCCTTTCGCGCTAATCTGGAGGGGTGTTTCTCATCGCCTCCGCTTGAGTTCACCATGGTTGCGTCGCGTTGCTGTACTCTTTGCGTTGGCGCCAAGCGGGACAGGCCTTTGGCAGGGTTGGCGATGCCGGCTCGTCAGGGCGACCGAGTGAAAGTCCGATTCTCAGAATGACCAAAGTTGCGGACAGACTGTTCCGATTCCGCGGCCTGCTGGCCACCCTGGTGTCGAGGGAGCTCAAGGCGCGCTACCGGGGCTCCGTGCTCGGGTTCTTCTGGTCACTCGTCACTCCGCTGTTGCTGCTTGGGGTCTACACCTTCGTCTTCAGCGTGGTCTTCAAGCCTCGCTTCGAAGGCACGGACCCGTACGTACTTTTCTTGATGACCGGTCTGTTTCCATGGACCTGGGTTGCCACCTCCTTGATGGAGGGCACCCAGTCGTTGACGGCCAACTCCGGGCTGATCCGCAAGGCTGTCTTTCCCGCCGAGGTCTTGCCCATGGTCTCGGTGCTCTCAAACCTGGTTCACTTCGTCTTCGCGATACCGATTCTGGTAGCCGGATTGATCATCGGTCGGATCCTCGGCGATCCCATCGGCGGATGGACGGTGGTGTTGTTTCCAATCGTCGTGGCGCTACAGCTACCGGCTCTGGGCGGCTTGACTCTGGGCCTGTCGGCTCTCAATGTCCACTTCAAGGACGTCAAGGACATTGTCGGCAATCTGCTGGCGCTTCTTTTCTACTTGACGCCGATCATCTACCCTCTCGATTTTCTCAAGGCCTACCCTCCTCTGATATGGGCGATCGAGTGGCTCAATCCCTTCACCCCGTACGCTCGGGCCTACCAAGCTGTTCTGTTCCAGGGCGTGGTGCCGTCATTGCAGATCTGGATTCAAATGGTCGGTTGGGGTGCCCTTCTGTGGGTCGCGGGCTGCTGGCTCTTCGGCCGACTCAGCGACAGCCTGGTGGAGGCGGTATGAGCGTCGCCATCCAGGTCGAGAACCTGCACAAGTCCTATCTGCGGATGGCGCCTGGCTTCCGGTTGAGGACGCTCAAGAGTGCGCTGCTCCAACGCAGCCTGGTTGGAGGTCATCGTGAGGAAGACACCATTCTGGCGCTGGAAGACGTCTCCTTCACGGTCAAGAAAGGAACCGCGTTCGGCGTCATCGGCAGCAATGGGTCCGGCAAGTCGACCCTGCTCAAGATCCTCGCGGGCATGTTGCAGCCGACCGAGGGGAGCGTCGACGTGACGGGCCGGGTGGCCGCACTGATCGAGTTGGGAGCCGGCTTCCATCCCGAGATCTCGGGTCGCGAGAACGTCTACATCAACGGTGCGGTTCTGGGTTTGAGCCGCAAGGAGATCGATCGCCGATACGACGACATCGTGGAGTTCTCTGGGTTGGCGGATTTCATCGAGGAGCCGGTCAAGAACTACTCTTCGGGCATGTACGTCAGACTCGGATTCTCGGTGGCGATCCATACGGACCCCGAGATCCTGCTGGTGGACGAGGTGCTGGCCGTGGGAGACGAGGCTTTTCAGCATCGTTGTCTAAGACGTATCGAGGAGTTCCTCGCCAAGGGCAACACCCTCTTGCTGGTCAGCCACTCGCTGGACACCATCGAGCGGTTTTCGGATGAGGTGCTGTGGCTCGAGAAGGGGCGCAACCGACTGCTCGGCTCACCGCGGCGGGTGGCGGATGCCTATCGATTGGCGGTGGCCGAACGAGAGGGTGAGGCGCATCTGGCTGCCAAGGAGGCGCGCCAGAGAGAGCTCGTAGAGGCTTCGGATATAGATTCGACCAAGGCCGTCGACGCCGATGGTCAGCAGGGGAGTCAATCACACGGGGAAGCTGGTGTCGAGGGCGCGGAGGAGCCGCGGCGATGGGGCTCGGGAGAGGCAGAGATCCTGGGTGTCCGGTTACTCGACGCCAACGGTCAGGAGAAATACAACCTGGAGAGCGGTGAGGAAGTGTGCTTCGAGATCGAAGTCGAAGCGCATCAGGAGTTGACGGACTTCGTCTTCGGGATCGGCGTCTTCACGCCTCGGGATGTCGAGGTCTGGGGCACCAACACGGGCCTCTCCGGATACGCCTCGGAAGGAGTCGAGGGTCGGACCCTTGTGCGACTCGTTTGCCCAGCGTTTCGTCTGGCCCCCGGCGAGTATCTGCTCGATGTCGCTGTCCATGCCCGAGATGGGTACCCCTATGACTATCACCGCCGTTTCTTGAGCTTCTCGATGATTTCCGCGGAGCGCGGAGTGGGAGTCTATTTCCCGCGTTACCGTTGGGAGTTCGATGAGGCCGTGCACTGGAAGCTGCCTTCACACGAGGACGATCAGGACTAACCTTGGCGTCCTCGGGGCAGGTCTGATCATGCGGAACCTGGCTCTCGGCTTGACCGTGATTGTGGTTCTTGGTGTTGGCTGGCCACCGGCTCGCGCCTGGGCTGCGGGGCCGGAGGATCCGAGCGCCTGGGCAGAGGGTCCCGTCCGATGGCTCCTCCTGCCGAGCGAGCGAAGGGAGATCCGTCAGATTCAGGACCCGGAGGAGGCTGCCACCTTCATCGAGGCTTTCTGGTCGCGGCGAGATCCTCGCCCAGAGGAGCCCGGCAATCCCTACCATGAGGCCTACGAGCAGCGTGTTGCGGCGGCGGATGTGCTGTACGCAGAGGAGGGTATCCGCGGCAGTTTGACGGCTCGCGGCCGGGCGCTGATCTTGCTGGGCTCACCGACGCATCTGAGTATCTCCACCCGTCCGGCACTAGCCTGGGAAACACAGAACCCGAACGAGCAACGGGTCACGACCGAGCGCCTGAGTGTCGAAGTCTGGGGCTATCGCCGCGAGGATCTGCCGGCGTCGGTGCTTCGAGCCTGGTTGGCGAAAGCCAAGGGTGGCGACGATCCGTTGGCGCTGACTCTCACCTTCCGGACGGATCGGCGACGATCGCAGATCATGGAAGGAGAGGGCCTTCTCGATCTGGCAAGCCGTTCAGCTGTAGTGGACGAGTGAGCTCGTGCCACACGAGGTTCTAGAACCCACAGACTGTGCGATAGCGCCTAGCGAATTCGCCGCATCCAGCCGAGGAGTAACTTGGCGTCATGGGCGTCTCCGAAGGACAGGTCTAGCTCGACGAAGAGCTGGCCGCCTCCACTCAGGGGCCACTCGATACCCACCAAGGCCAGGGGCTCGATGAACCAGTCGCTGCTGCTGCCGGACTTTTTCTCGTCATAGTTGATGTAGCCGAGCAACACTCCGCCCCCTACGAAAGGGGTGTAGTTTGGACTGTTCCCGAACCGATAGTGAATCGGAATCCCCAGGTTGCCGATGACGGCGTTGTCGCCAAAGCCGAGCTCGAAGTTGGGCTGCAGCCGGATTCTGCGGGTGAAGTTGCCCAGGTTCCACTGGACTCCGATGATTCCCTGATCGGGATCGACACCGACGCCACCGCGGAGACCCCAGGTCTGGTAGCCCAGCTCCGCCATCGAGGGAGAGGAAGAGACCAGAAGCAGGAGACCCGTGATCAATCCGCACCATCTGAGTTTGTTCATGACCGTTCTCCTTGGCTGGCCACGATCGGACTCGAATGAGGCCGGGGCCAGATACGGGGCGGATTGTAGCTCAGCGTGTCCGAGGAGCGTGATGACCTGGTTTACAGGCCCAAACCCTTGCCGGGAGAGCTCAACAGGCATAGCCTCTGGAGTGAGGAAGATATACAGCCCGAGATGTTTCGAGTCGGGTTCTCTGCTGCGGTGAAACAGGTCTGAACAGGAGGATGAACATGAGGCTAATCAGTGGAGTCTTGATCGTCGCGGTTCTCGCTGGGTGCGCCCCGAAGGCCGAGCAGGGGCCTGGTCCTGCAGCCGGAGAGGGCCTGGAGGTGGCTGCCAACGTCGCCGAAAGGCTGGCCCGTTTCGAGCCGACCGAGTTGGTCGCCGACGTTTCGAGCTTGTCCGAGGACGAGCTTCGAGTCCTGGAGATCCTGGTCCAGGCGGCCCGCTCGATGGACGAAATCTTTCTGCGTCAGGTTTGGCAGGGTAACCCGGCGCTGCAAGCGGAGCTCGAGGACGCCCAGGGTGCCGAGATGGATGCAGGCCGCGCCTACTTCAGCGTCAACTTCGGTCCGTGGGACCGCCTGGAAGAGATGGCGCCTTTTATCGGGGCCAAGCCGCACCCACCAGGGGCCGGCTACTACCCAGAAGATATGACGCAGAGTGAGTTCGAGACCTGGCTCGCCGAGCACCCAGAGGATGAAGAGGCCTTTACCTCTGAGTTCACGGTGATTCGCCGGCAGGACGGCGGACTGGTCGCAGTGCCCTACGCTCAGGAGTACCACCAGTGGCTGGAGCCGGCGATCGCCAACCTGCGGGAGGCGGCCGCGGCAACCGACAACGCCTCACTTCAGAGCTTTCTATCCCTACGGGCTGACGCTTTCGAGACCGACGATTACTACGACAGTGACGTGGCTTGGATGGATCTGGACTCGCCCGTCGAGGTGACGATCGGTCCCTATGAGACCTACGAGGACAGCCTCTTCGGCTACAAAGCTGCCTACGAGGCCTTCGTCACCGTGGCTTTGCCCGCGGAGTCGGCGGCCCTTGATGGCTTCAAACAGGAATTGCCGTGGTTGGAGATGAACCTGCCCATTCCGGAGGAGCACAAGAACCTGGACCGCGGCACGGAAAGCCCGATCCGAGTCGTCGATGTGCTGTTCGCTGGTGGAGACACCAAGGCCGGAGTCCAGACCCTGGCCTTCAATCTTCCCAACGACGAGCGGGTGCGCGAGGCGAAGGGATCGAAGAAGGTGATGCTGCGCAACATTCTGCGAGCCAAGTTCGACAAGATCCTGATGCCGATCGCCGAGCGTGTCCTGGCGCCGGAAGATCTGTCCCGCGTCTCCTTCGATGCGTTCTTCAGCGAGAGTCTGCATCACGAGTTGAGCCACGGCTTGGGGCCGGGTCTCATCCAACTCGACGGACGCGACACCGAGGTTCGACTGGAGCTCAAGGAGCTCTACTCCACGATGGAGGAGGCCAAGGCCGACGTCATGGGCGTCTATAACATCCTCGCCTTGGTCGACAAGGGTGTGATGCCGAAGGAGCTGCGCGAGACCCTGGAAGCGACGTATGTGGCGGGGTTGTTCCGGGCAGCGCGCTTCGGTGTCCACGAGGCGCACGGGCAAGGCGTGGTCTCGCAGTTCAATTATCTGCTGGAAAAGGGTGCTCTGGAAGTCGATGCCGAAGGGCGATTCCACGCGGTGTCGGAGAAGTTCCCCGCCGCGATCGAGGTCCTGCTGAACGAGATGCTGATGTTGCAGGCGACTGGCGACTACGAGGGAACCGCGAAGTTCCTCGAGACCTACGGCCAGGCATCGGCGCCGCTACTGGAAGCGATCGGACGCCTGGACGACGTGCCGGTGGACATTCGCCCGAGCTATCCGCAGGCCTAGAGAGTTGAGGCGGCCGGTCGTACCTCCGGCCGATCCTCGAGGGCTTGGGGGTTGAGGCAGCCGTCGCTCGCTCCGGCTGACCTTTAGGGCAGTGGCCCCCCCCCCTCCCGCGCCCCTAAGCCCTTAAGCCCCTACGCCCCTATGCCCCCTCTTTATAGGTGCTTGTAGTTGCTGGCCTGATGCACGACTTTGCCGCTCTTGACGACGGCGCTCACCAGGTTGATGCCGTAGTGGTAGGCGAGGTGCAGCAGGTTCGGTGCGGCGAGAACTACCAGGTCGGCCTGCTTGCCGACTTCGATCGATCCGATGCGCTCACCGAGGTCCAGGCAGCAGGCGGCATTCAGTGTCGCCGCGGTCAAGGCCTCTTCGATCGATAGCCCCAACTCGTAAACCGCCAGTACGAAGACCATCGGCACCGACTCGGTGAAGGAGGATCCCGGATTACAGTCGGTGGCCAGGGCAATCGGCACGCCCGCCTCGAGGAGTCTACGAGCCGGTGCGTATTTGTGCTTCATGAGGAAGAAGCTGGTTCCCGGCAGCAGAACCGCCGTAACGCCGGTGGCTGCCATCGCCTCGACGCCGGCCGGAGAGACTGCGGTGAGGTGATCGGCCGACAGGGCCTTGAGCTCGGCCGCCAACTCGGCGCCGCCTGAGTCGACAAACTCGTCGGCGTGAAGTCTCGGGGCCAGGCCATTCTCTGCACCGGCTGTCAGCACGCGGTGGGATTCCTCGGCCGTGAAGACGCCCTCCTCACAGAAGACATCGCAGAACTGGGCGAGCCCAGCCTCGGAGGTGGCGGGGATGATCTCCTGGCAGACGATGTCGAGATAGCGGTCCCTCTGTTGGCGATACTCGGGCGGAGTCTCATGAGCCGCGAGAAGCGTCGGTATCAGGTCGACCGGATGCTCCTCGGAGGCGTGGCGGATTGCCCGCAGTTGCTTCAACTCGTCGTCGAGGGTCAGACCGTAGCCACTCTTGGCCTCGGCGGTAGTCGTGCCATGGGTGAGCATCAGGTCGAGGCGATCCAGGACTCTCTCGGCGAGGTCCGGTTCCGAAGCCTCACGCGTGGCGCGCACGGTGGACAGTATTCCCCCGCCCTCGGCGGCGATCTCCATGTAGGTCTTACCCGCCAGGCGCTGAGCGAACTCTGCCTCGCGACTGCCCGCCCAGGGCAGGTGGGTGTGCGGGTCCACGAACCCCGGCACCAGGGTGCCGCCATCGGCATCGAGTCGCTCGACCGCCTCCAGGGAGCCCATTTGGCGCTCGATCTCGTCCCTCGTCCCGACGCCTGCGATCTCTTCGTCTCGGCACAAGACTTCGACCCCTGACAAGCGACGAACCTTGCCTTGATCGACTCCGGTCAGAGCCTCGTTACCAATCGGTGTGGCGATTTCGGACAGGTTGGTGATCAACAGTTCGCTCATGGCAGTTCCAATCCTATGCGTTCGCGGCCCAGGGTCTCGACTTGCTCTCTCGTCCAGGCAACCACATCCTCCCAATCAACAGGCCTGGACAGGATAGGCATGGGCTCACCTGTCGTCTGCGAGAGGTCACTGAGTCCTTTGAGGGCCTGGATGGGGAAATCCCTCACATGTCCGAATTTGTGGACCGACGCCTCCAGCAGCTCTGCCAAGGGAAGGTTCTGGCAGAGTAGATAAAGGTCGACGAAATCCCGACAAGTGCCGCGACTGATGATGGCCCCCAGCTTCATGAGTCCGAGATCGATGGGTGAAGCCACCGTGAGTCCCTGGTGCTCGGTTACGGCGTCGACTTGTGGGTAGGGGTAGTAGAAGAGCCTGAGGGCGACTTCTCCGCTCATCCGGGCGTAGAGGAACCCATCGCGAGCCGTTTCCACTCGGCAGGCTTGATCCACACTCAGCAGGTCCTGCAGGATGTCGCGCCGGTCGACGGCGCGCAGCCGCAGCACAGGGCTCATGAGATCGAGGTCGCGAACGGGACGATGTCCCAAGTAGAGAGCGAGGGCTGCCGAGCCTGCCAGATAAGTCTCCGTGGCCCACTCGAGACTTGCCAGTTCAGAAAGAAGAGCCGTGCTCTTGGGTGACAGGCTCTCGGGATGGCGAATTGTCAAAGGGGCCATAGGTCCTCATTGGCTGCGGGCCGGTCGGCGATGGCTTGTGGATCTCTCAGCAGGGTCGCCCAGAAGGCCAGCGAGCGTTGCGAGAGGGAGCGACCTCCGTACGTCCGAAGCCAGCCCGAGAGCTCCTCTTCGCTGACGTTGTCTGTCAGCCAACGGAGATCTGGAGTATCGCCTTCCTCGAAGAGACGGCCGATCAAGAAGGCCTGGTGTTGTGGGAGCTCTACGCTGCTCTCGCTGTAGTGCGCCAGGAGTCTGCGGGTCGTTGCAGCGAGCGGAACTGACTTCGGCATGAGGTCCAGAGGGGTCGATGAACTCCGGGGATCTGCGGGCGGCTACGGTCGCATCTCGCGAGGACCGAACAGGGCCGTGCCGATTCTCACATGGGTCGCACCTTCTTCGATGGCGACCTCGAAGTCCTGACTCATGCCCATGGAGAGGTAGCCGTCCGATTCCTGCCAGCCGAGCCCTGGGCGCAGAGCGTCGCGAAGACTTCGCAATTGTCGAAACCAGCCGCGAATCGCCGCTTCTTCGCTCTCGACTGGCGGAATTGCCATGAGACCGACCAGGCGCACGGACTGCAAGGCGGCGAGTTGCTCGGCTGCGTTCACCACATCGTCGGGCTGAAAGCCGTGCTTGGTCTCTTCACCACCGAGATTCACTTCGAGGAAACCGTCGATGGTGCGCTCTGACCTTTGGGCCTCCTTGTCGAGGGCATGGGCCAGCTTGATCCGGTCGATGGCGTGGACAGTCGAGAATCGCGGCACGACTTTCTTGACCTTGTTGGTCTGCAGCGGTCCGATCAGATGCCAATCGATTCCGGCTGGGAGACTGGGCATCTTGGCCAGGGCCTCCTGGACCCGGTTCTCTCCAAAGACCTCGACTCCCGCGGCCCAGGCCTCTTGCATGCGTTCTAGAGGCTGGCTCTTGCTGGCGCCCAGCAGAGTCACTTCCGCGGGGTCTCGGCCACAGCGATCGCAGGCTGCAGCGATGCGCTGGCGAATGCCACGGACACGGTCGGCGACGGTGGGTACAGTTGTCATTGGATCGGAACTTCAAACTCCAACCAGGAAGGCAGCTCGGCTCGCTGATCGATCGCCTGATTGGCCAAGCGGTCGGCCTCTTTGTTTTCTTCGCGGGCCACGTGCTCGATGGTGAAATCGGGGATCGTCTGTCGAAGCTTCAGCGCCTGCAGAAAAATGGGCACCAGGTGAGGTGCCTTGACTCGATAGGCACCGCTGACCTGCCGCACGAGAAGTTGGCTATCGCTGTAGACGACGAGCTTCTTCATCCCCCGATCAGCGGCCAGTGTGAGGACGGCGATCAGCGCCGCATACTCGGCCACATTGTTCGTGGCTTTGCCTAGATATCCAACGATCTCCTCAGGCGTTCGATCCGTCTCGAGGAAGACTCCGAATCCGGCGTCGCCAGGATTCCCCCGGGACGCGCCATCGATCCAGGCACGGCCACTCGGCGTTGCAGGAGAGGTCAACCGACATCACCTTCGATGTGGAGAATGCGTCTGCAGCTGTCACAGGTCTCGATGTTCTCAGCCTGGATCGAGACGACGGTCTGGGGGCGGACACGGTAGTTGCAGGCGCCGCAGTGCCAGATGCGGGGTCCCTTACGTTCCACTTCCATGACCAGGGCCATCGCGTTGCCGCCAAAGCGCAGGCGAGTGCGCTCGAAGACGGCGAGGATTGCCTTCGGCACCTTCCCCTCGAGCTCTGCCACTTGCTGGCGGAGCTCTTCCGCTCTGCGGGCCACCTCGGGCTTTTGCCCCTCCCATTTCTGGAGCTCCTGCTGGTAGCGATCATCGAGCTCCTGAAATGCGTCTTTGCGCTCGTCCAGCAACCGTTGGGCTTCGTCGCCCTGCTCCATAGCCGCCAGGTCCCGCTCCTCAGTGCCGCTGATCTGTTCCTTGGCAGTGTCGATTTCCTGCAGCAGGGCACCGTACTCACGCTGGTTACGGACCATGCCGATCTGCTCTTGGAAATGCTTGACCTTGGTCTGCAGGTCACTGATCTCTGTGTCGGCTAGCCGTTTGGCCTGCTCGGCCTCCTCCAGTGCAGCCCGGAGTCCGTCCATTTCGGCCTGCTGCCGACTGTGCTCCTCGTGCAACTCCTGCATCCAGTCCGGGATGCCGGCGAGGAGGTCTTCCGCCGCCTTCAGTTCGTCGATCGCACCTTGCAGCTCGACGATGATCTTGAGCTCGTCACCCATGGACCCTTGTTTCCCCCACGAATTCGAAAAGAGACTCTTCCACCGCCCAGTCGGCGCAGACCTTTCGGGGCCGTTCGGGTGGAAGATAAGAAAAGGGGTGTCCCTCCGAAGGACACCCCCTGCGCATGCCTGATGGCATTGAAGATCGTCTGGCGGTGGGCAAGCGGTCGCTACGGCACCGCGTCAGCTGTTGATCTCCCTGCAATGAAACCTCGGTTTCCACACTTCATGGGCCCACCTGGATTCGAACCAGGGACCTGCCGGTTATGAGCCGGATGCTCTAACCGCTGAGCTATGGACCCCCATTTCCCCAGAAGCTGGGGAGGAAAAGTATAGCACTCCTGCCGGGGCTAGAACCGAGTCGTAGGAGGGGCTGTGGAGGCGAGAATCTCGCCTGAACGGAGGGCTCAACCAGGCTGATGGTAGAGATGTCGGTAGCTGTTGCTGAACAGCACGATTCGCTTGACGTAGGTCTTGGTTTCCTCGAGTGAGAGACCCTCCACGAAGCGGTCGAGCTCCGGGTTGGTGCCAGCCTGGCGCCACAGGCGCTTGATGCGATATGGACCGCCGTTGTATCCGGCCAGTGCCAGCTCCACGTTGCCGTCGAACATATCCAGGACCTGGCGGATGTAGAGGGTCCCGAGGCGGATGTTGTAGTCCGGGTCGGAGAGTCGGTCACTCGAGTAACTCAGGCCCAGGCGGCCAGCCAGCTCGCGGCCGGTGGCCGGCATCATTTGCATCAGACCGCGGGCTCCCGCCCAGCTCCTGGCAGACATGTCGAAGGCGCTTTCCTGTCGAATCATGGCGAACACCAGGTGGGGAGCAAGATCCCGCTCTTGTGCCCGCCGCGTGATCACCTCACTGAAATCCAGCGGATAGTAGAGCCGAAGAGCATCTTCGGGTACCGACGACTGGTGGGACTTACCGAGGGCAGGAAACGCGCAGGCGAGCGATTGGATGCTGTCTCGTCGGCGACCCAGGCCAGCCAGGACTTTGGCTTCGAGACCACAGTGCGCTCGTCTTTCGGCCTTGCCTTCCAGCCCTTCGAGCTCCAGGAGTGCAAAGTCGTCGAGGCCGAGTTCGTGAAGCCAGCCGGCCCTGGCCAGGATCGGATCCTGGGGCCAGGCCGAGATCGGCAGCGCAGGAGCTGGATCGGGCTCGTAGCCGGTCTTCTCCAGCCGGGCCAGAGCATGCTGCCGATAGTAGTCGGTACTGGCCGCAGCGGTGATCTGCTGATAAATGGAGGTGGCGCGTTGAGCCTGCCCGAGAGCTTCATAGGAGCGGCCGGACCAGTAGTGCCCGCTTCGAGAGTAGCGGCTCTCCGGATAGAGGCCGGCAAGCTCGCCCCACAGGCCGATGGCACCGCTGTAGTTCCTGTCTTCGAAGTCTCTCCAACCAAGTTGCCAGAGATGCTTGGCACCAGAGGTGTCGGTCGGTACCATCTGGCGCAGGCGCCGGAGGGTCAGGAGTGTTTCGTCGAAGTTCTCTTCTTCATCCGCCAGCTCTCGGAAGATCCGGTTGAGGGCCGCCACGGCCTGGTCGCGGTCGTGGTCCAACTCGACGACCAGCTCGAGGTAGCCGAGAGCCAGACTGTGCAGCTGCTGCCGCTGCGACTGGGGCAAGTTGGTTCTGCCGCGCCTGGCGGCGGCGCCATCCAGGGCGGCGAGTGCCCTTTGCCAAGCGACTTCGGCTTTGAATGCCGCCTCCGCCGGGTTCAGCTCTTTGAGCGCGGAGAGCGCCTCGACTCCCTGGTGATTCGCGGTGAGAGCTTCCGCTCGGAGCAGGGTCCAGGCGTCGGTTCGACCCTCCTCGGAGACCTGGTTGATCATCTCTAGCGCCGACTCCTCCAAGCGGACAGCCAGCAGGTTCCTGGCCCGCTGCATGAGCTCGTTGTCGGAGAGGATCTCCTCCCAGTGGAGGTCGCCGTTCGGATAGCGGAAGACTTCAATGACTTCGAGCTTGGAGGCGTCGATGGGAAAGGCGACGAGAAGTCGGCGCGCCGCGCTCGAACGCAGCTTGGTTTGTCCGGCAGTCTCGCCGATCTCCCAGGCTGCGATCTCGATCTCTCGCAGTGCGCTGGGAGGGAGGGTTTGCCGACGAAGAAGCTCGATGCGCTCGAGCGCGGTTGTCCATTCCTCTTGCGCTCGAGCCAGTTCGACCCACCGAACGGCGGCGTGAGCTCGGATGGGCGAGGCTGGATGCCGGCTCAGTAGCGTTTCGAGCGCCGTATCCGCCACAGACCAGTCTTCATTGGCCAGCGCCGTGTCCGCCACGACGAGAAGGCGCCAATCCTCGAAGATCCCATCAGGGTCTCTGGCGGTGTCGAGGTACTGACGCGCCAGTTGTATCTCATCGCTGGTATAGGCATAGAAACCGAGAACGAGACTGGCGAGCTTGGTGGAAGATTGGCCCTCGAGGAGGGGCGAGAGGATCTGACTAGCAGCGTTGAAGTCTTGCTGTCGATGCGCTTCCGCCGCTGCTTCATAAGCTGGAGAGAGGGGGTCGATGCGAAGCTCCAGCCGCTTGGGAGGGGTCGGCTTGATTGTCCCGGTGGAGGCGCGAGGGGACTCCCGGACCAGGGCGGCCGAAACAGAGATGGCGGCGAGCAGAAGCACCCACCGCAGCTGAGCGCGGAGCTTCACTTCAGCTGAATTGTACGCCTACACCCAGGGCGCAGAATGTGAAGTTCGAGACAGGCGCAGAGTGACGAGGGTCGTGCTGCTGGGGCGGACCCTCGCCTCACAGGCCCAGGATTTCCGACTCGCCGGCAGCGAGAATCCTCACCAACTCGTCGTGGAAGTAGTCGGCTTCAGTGCGGACGGTGTCGTCGATTCTCTCTTCATAGATCTGACGCGACCGGTCGATGTCTTCGCGAAGGACCTCGTAGATGTTGCGATTGCGCCTTCCAGCTTCCACCTGCTCTTCGTTGTAGAGCTTGATCTCGGTCACTAGCAGGCGGGCCAGTCGACGTGCTTCCTCATGCACAGCCTCACCGGCATTGTCAGCGCTGAATCGGTTGGTGGTGAAGGCCCAGCCCGGTCCCTGAGCGTCTTCGGGAGGACTGATCTCAGCCCCGTCGATGGCGACTGCCGGGGCTGGTTCGGTTGCGACCTCAGGTTCCATGGGTGGCGCCTCGATCTCATCGCTGGCGGTTTCCATGGCAGGCACTTCTTCGTGCTCTGCGGGCGTGTCCCATTCCTGCTCGGCCGCCGGCTCGACTTCGAATCCGGTGTCCTCGGCAGGCTGTAGGTCGGCTTCGGTAGCAATCTCCACCTCGTCTCGAGCGACCTCTTCTTCGTAGGCTTGCTCCGCCTCTTCGAGGTCGACAGCCTCTGCCAATTCCGCTTCGTCTTCGGCCACCGCTTCTTCGAGCGCTTCCTCGGCCGTCTCGGCTTCTGCCTCCTCCGCCTCTTCGAGGTCAGTGGCTTCAGCCGCTTCCGCCTCCTCCTCAGCGACCTCTTCCTCGTAAGCTTCCTCGACCTCTTCGAAGGCGACAGCCTCTGCGGTCACCTCCGGTGCTTCTGCGGCCACCGCGGCTTCTTCGAAGTCGACGGCCTCCTCGACGTCTTCCTCGTAAGCTTCCTCGACCTCTTCGAAGGCGACAGCTTCTGCGGTCTCCTCAGGCGCCTCTTCGGTCACCTCGACCTCGTCCTCGACTGCGTCGAAATCGACGACCTCAGCGACTTCTTCTTCGTAGGCTTCCTCGACCTCCTCGACCGGTTCTGCGGCATAGAGATCTTCGGCCTCTTCCTCGATGGCAGGTTCCGCTGCCGCCTCGATCTCTTCCACGATCGAGACGTCCGCCTGCGGAGCGACGAACTGCCACAGGGAGAGGACAGGCTCTCCGTACGGCGCTTCAGTCGCGAGTCGAAGGGTCGCGGTGGAAGAACGCTCGCGAAGTGGCAGAGTCTCCAGCGCCTGGGCTGCTACATAGGCCAGCAGCTGCAGTGCAAAGAGACCGATCGTGTCGTCCTCTTCGTCCTGGTCGGCGTAGAGAGCCACTGCAAGGTGATCTCTGAGAACGATTGGAACGAGGGCGCCATTGACAGGACTACTGTTGTCGATGCGGCTACAGAGCTCCGTGCATTCGTCAGCATCGAGTTCGATGACCCCGCGTCCTTCGGAAAGGCGACCCCAAGGGGAACCTTCGTCGTATTCGAGGATGAGAGACTCGAAAGCCTCGTCTCCCGCTGCAAAACCGTGACTGCTCCAACCTTGGAGCCCGTCTTCGCGAGTCAGGAACAGGGCGGCACGGGACGCAAAGGAACCGGCGCTCGCCACCAGGCTCGAGAGAATCTCGTCCTGGGTCCGACAACGGTCCAGATTGGTCACCGCTGTATGCAGGTCGGGCAGGTAGTGTTTCGGGGGTTCCGGAAGCTCGACCGGCTCGGGTGCGACGACAGCGGCGATATCGGCCTCAGCTACGGCGCCCGCTTCCATGGCCTCCTCCGCCTCGCCGAGGAGTTCATCGATCACGTTTCGAGTGTCCTGCAGGCGCCGCAGGTACTCCTCTTTGACCTCTCGGATAGCCTCTTCTACGAGGCCCATGATCTTGGGCTCGAGTTCGTCAAAAGACTCCTGCGAAGACATGCGGATCCTCCAGCAAATTTCGAAGTCGAAAACGGTTTTTTCGTAGACGCCTATTGTATGCTTGGCCGTGTTGGCGGTGTCAAGGTAACACACCACCAAACTCCTTGAGGATGAGAGGTTTAGGATAGTCGTAACGCAGTGGTCGCGTGGCTTGCTTCAGGCTGTTTCGAGCTTGTGGGAGCCAGGGGCCTGTGGTACCTTCGAATTCCGTGCACTCGAGTGCACTCGATAGGAGGACGGATCATGTTTGGGACCCGTAACGGCCTGCTGATTGCCGCAGTTCTGCTCGCACTCGTAGCCACCGGTTGTGGCGGCGGCGGTCCTTCAGAGCAGGAGTTGGCAAACGAGGCAGAATGGACCTGGTTGCAAGAGACACAGCAGGAGCTCAGCGCCAAGCGGCAGGAGCTTGCCGATCTGCAAGAGGCCGTGGCCCTGGCGGCGACGCAGGAAGTGGCCGAAGAGGAAGCGGCGGAAGAGGTCGAGGGTGAGGCAATGGAGCCTGTCGAAGATCCGGTGGCTCGGCTGGCAGAGTTGGAGGACGAGGTAGCGGCCCTGACGGAAGAGTACACAGGGCGGCTGGTCGGCCTTCTGAACGCCGATCCCATGATCGAAGGCGAGCCCCCGTCCGAAAGGCAATTGGCGCTGCTGGCGATGAAGAGTGACGAGGACATCGTTCTCGCTCAAGAGTGGATCGTGAAGGGTGGCGACTACAAGCGAGCGATCGAGATCTACAACACCGCCCTGATGTTCGATCCGGACAACGCCAATCTGCAGGCCGCCCTGGCAGAGGCAGAGACCAACCGCTACATGTCAGCGGAGCGCTTCTCGCAGGTGAAGAAGGGAATGACGGAAGCCGACATTCGTCAGCTGCTCGGTCAGGCCAACCTGCACAACGTTCGGAAGTACGAAGACAAGGGCGTCACTGCCTGGTTCTACCCGACTAGCGAGACGGGAGAGGCCGCAGCGGTCTGGTTTCAGCCTGACAAGAAGACCAGCGTCATGACGGTCTATCAGGTGAAGTTCGAGGCGGTTAAGCCGGGACAGGCCGCCGAAGAGTAGAGCCTTCCGGGCCTGAAGAGGCCCTGGGCCAGCAGAGACGAAATACCCGGGTCGATTGACAAGGACTGCCGGATCAGCGAGACTTCCGCCTCGCGGCGGCGGCCGCGCCGAATTTGAGTCGCAGAGAAGGTGAGGTGATTGAATAGTGCCGTTGGTTACAGTGCGAGAGGACGAGAGTTTCGAGGGTGCATTGCGCCGCTTCAAGCGCAAGTGTGAGAAGTCGGGAATTCTCACTGAGCTCAAGAAGAGGCAACACTTCGAAAAGCCCTCGGTCAAGCGCAAGCGCAAGGAAGTCCAGGCGCGCAAGAAGATGATGCGCAAACTGTCGGAAGAGCGTCGGCTCGGTTTGAGCTGAGCAAGCTCTTCGAACTTCGCAAGATCCAGAGAGCGGGGAGGGATCCCCGCTCTCTTTGCTTTTTGTAGAAAGCTCGATAGTAGACTTGGGTGAATGGAAATGAGCCCATTGCGGGTGACCTCCGCAGTCTCCGAGTCGGCCCTCGAGTTGCCCGTTCTCCTATCTCTGGTGGCAGAGTTGGCGGTCACAGATGTGGGCCGCCTTCGCGCCGAAGCCCTACGCCCGGTCGAGTCGTCAGTGGAGCTGGAAGGCCATCGACAGCGACTGTCGGAGGTGGCAGTGCTGCTGCATGACGGCAGACTGGTGCAGAGCCAGGATGAGCCGATCCTGCCACTGCTGGAGAATCTGGAACAGGGTGATGCCGCCGTCACGGGGCGAGAACTGGTGCAACTGGCCCAGGTGCTCAAGATGACGCACGAGGCGCGGCATCGGATCGCGGTCAGCGCGTCGGAGTGCCCCGCCCTGGAGGACTTGAGGGCGAGCCTGCCGGATCTCGAACCACTGCGCCGCAGGATCAGCAAAACACTGAACCAGCGAGGCGTAGTGCGAGACGATGCCAGCCCGGAATTGTCGGCTCTGCGTCGGCGGTCACGCCGCATCAGGGACGACCTCTACAAGAATCTGCAGGAAACCGTCTCCCAGCACGAGGAGCATTTGAGTGAGAAGACCGTCTCCCTGAAAGAGGGACGGCTGATGCTCTTGCTCCACGCCGGATCCCGCGGTCGTATCAAGGGCTTGGTGCATGGTCGATCAGGGACCGGTCAGAGCCTCTACTTCGAGCCCCTGAGTGTCGTGGAAGCCAACAACGGCTTGCAGGAGACCCTGGAGGAAGAGGAGGCTGAACGCCGCAGGATTTTCATCGAGCTCTTGGCGGAGGTGCGGGAGTCCCTGGTCGATCTGGAGGCGACGGTAGAGTTCGTGGCTGAGCTCGATCTGCTGCAGAGCATGGATCGTTTTGCCGACCTGTGCTCGGGCCGTTTGGCCGAGATCTCCGAGGGTCACTCGCTGCGGCTGATCGGCGCCAGGCATCCGCTTCTCGACCCAGCCTTGGCGGAGCTGAGGCAGTTGGCTCTGGGGCAATCGGGCCATGTCGAGCCTGTTGTGCCACTGGATGTCGAGCTCGACGAGCAGCGCCGCCTGTTGGTCATTACCGGTCCCAACGCTGGCGGCAAGACCGTGGCTCTGAAGACAGTCGGGCTGCTGGCCTTGGCCCATCAGTGTGGATTGCCGGTTCCCGCAGACAGCGGTACCCGGTTTCCTTTCTTCTCTTCTGTCGTGGCCACGGTTGGCGATGAGCAGGACCTGCTGGCTGATCGCTCGACCTTCAGTGGTCGGTTGCTGCGATTGAAAGAGGCCTGGGAGTTGGCCGGCCCCGACAGCCTGATCCTGCTCGACGAGTTGGGCTCGGGAACCGACCCGGACGAGGGCGCCGCCCTTGCCGTTGCTCTGGTCGAGGAGCTTCTGGAGAAAGAGCCTCTGGCGGTCTTGACGACGCACCTGTCGCAATTGGCCGCCATGGCATTGGAGCGTCCAGGTGCCTCCTGCGCCGCTATGGAGTTCGATTCAGAGACCGGGCGACCGACCTATCGTTTGCGTCCCGGCGCTCCAGGCAGTAGCGAAGCCTTGGCCCTGGCCGGCAGGCTGGGGCTGCCCGACAGTCTCCTCGAACGGGCCGAAGAGCTCCTGGGCCCAGAGCACCGCAACTTGCAGCGGCTCCTTCAAGAGGTCGAGGTCGTGCGTCGGCAGTTGGCGGACGAACAGACTCTCCAGGAGCGCACCAGACTCGCTCTCGAGGACGAGCTGGAGACCTTGTCGGAACAGCGGGAGGCCCTCGAAGACGAGCGCCGCCAGCTGGGCACCAAGCTCAAGGAGGAGTTGGATTCCTTTCGGCGCAAAGTGAGAGGGCAGCTCCAGGCCGAGTTCGAGACCATGCGGCAGCAGCTCGAGGCCGGCAGAAAGAAGAGAGTGCCGGAGGCCGCGGTGGAGCGCCTTTTTCAAGCAGCGCCGAGGGTCGAGCTGGCGGAAGAATTCACGGCAGGGTCGATCGAAGTCGGAGACGAGGTGAGGCACTCGAGCCTCGGTTGGGTAGGAACCCTGCAGGAGATTCGGGATACTAGAGCCCAGGTTCTGGTGCGGGGCAAGCGATTTCGCTGTGAGCTGGAGGATCTGGCGCCGGCCGGCAGCTCTGATGTGAGTCCCGCCGATTCGAAGCCGGCCGTGCGACTACAACGCGAGGCTGAAGACGAGGCCGAGCTGGACAAGGAGCTGAACCTCATTGGGTGGCGTGTGGAGCCGGCCCTCGATGAGTTGGACAGCTATCTGGATCGTGCGCTGCTGAGCCCTCATCGCGAGGTCCGAGTCGTTCATGGTTTTGGCTCTGGCCGACTGCGACGGGCGGTGCGCGAGTCGCTTCGGGACCACCCGGCGGTGTCGGGATCCAGACCTGGGCGCGGTAACGAGGGAGGGGATGGGGCCACCGTGGTCACCATGAGGAGATCGTAAATGGCGTTGAGCAACATCCAACTCACGCCGCAGTTCGTGCAGGCGGTGCGCGACGTGGTGGATATCGTCGATATCGCCGGCGAGCACACCCGTCTCCGCAAGAGCGGGCGACGGCACATGGGTCGTTGCCCGTTGCATCGGGAGAAGACCCCTTCGTTCAGCGTCGACCCGGTCCAGGGGCTGTTCTATTGCTTCGGCTGTGGCCGTGGTGGTGACGCCATCAAGCTCCACATGCTACTCAGTGGCGACGACTTCCCCGCTGCCATCGAGACGCTGGCTCGTCGCTATGGTGTTCCTTTGCCGCCGCCGCGCCAGCAGAGAGGGGGCCCGCGGGAGCCGGATCTCGAGCCGGCACTCGAGGCGGCCGCGCAGTTCTTCATCGACGCCTTGAAGCGGTCGCCCGAAACGCTGGCCTATCTCGAGAAGCGACAGATGCCGCAGGAGCTGGTGGAGCGTTTCGGTGTCGGCTATGCGCCCGATGGGTGGACTCATCTTCTCGAAGCACTGCATCCCCGGATTCCGCTGGCCGACCTCAAGGCAGCGGGCCTGGTCGGCATCTCGCAGAAATCCGGCAAGTACTACGATCGCTTTCGTCAGCGGCTGATGTTCCCGATCCGGGCGGCTTCGGGTCGGCTATTGGGATTTGGCGGGCGCACTCTGGCCGACGATCGGGCGAAGTACATCAACAGTCACGAGACCGCGGCCTTCCGCAAAGGATATGTCTTGTACGGGCTGGACCTCGCGAAGAGGGCGATTCGGGAGAGCAGCACGGCCCTGGTAGTCGAGGGCTACTTTGATGTCATGGGCGCCGTGGCTTCCGGGGTAGATGCCACCGTGGCTACCATGGGTACGGCTCTCACCGAAGATCAGGCGCGGCTGCTGAGTCGCTTCGCCAGCGAGGTGGTGGTGGGCTATGACGGGGACGAAGCGGGCGAGCAGGCTTTTCAACGCGTTCTTCCACTCCTCCTTTCTCAGGGGCTGACCGTAAGGCGTGCGCGGTTTGGCCAAGACCAGGATCCGGATTCTCTGCGCACTTTGGACGGACCGGAAGCGGTCCTCGGGGCGGTGACCGAGGCAGAGGATGCTGTGCTGATGGAGCTCGAGCGCTTGATTCCGCCGGCCGTTCACCAGAACCCCCGCCTGCAAGCCCAAGCAGGAAAGCAGGTGAGCGAGCTTTTGCAGTCGGTTCGCGACAGCATTCTGCGATACAGCTACAGTCAAAAGGCCTCGGAACGGCTCGGCGTGCCAGTCGAGATCCTCTGGCGCAGGGTCGGCGGCAAGCCGGACCTGGACGCGAAGGCCCCGTCCGACGATGTCCAGAAAAGCCCCAAGTTGGTGCGAAGTCTGGAAGAACAGACGCTGCAACTCCTACTGGCTGGGGACGAAGAGCTCCCTTCGTTCGACGACTTACCTCCTCCGGAGGCGTTCCTGATCCCTGCTTGCAGGAATATTTACAGCACTTTTTGTGATCTATATAGGGACGGAGAGGGTCGTCGGCCAGCAGTGAAAGAGGTCGTGGCCAGCGTGCCCCTCGACAGCGAAGAAGTTGACCAAGTGGCTCGGCTTCTGCTAGAAGGTTCGATCGCTGAAGGGGCGAACGGCCTGGGTGTGGCATTGGGCCAGCTGAATCGGCGTTGGGTGCAGCACCGCTTGCGAGTTCTCTCGGGCGAGATCTCCGAAGCGCAACGAGCCGGTGACGATGATCGTCTGCGGACCCTGCTCGAGGAGAAGACTGCTCTCAGTAGAGCCTTGCATCGCGGCCCGGAGGAATGAAATCTTGAGTACTCTGACTACTGCCGTTCCAGTCGAAGAGAGATTTCCGTCGGTTCGACAGCTCACGGAGCTGGGCAAGGAGAAGGGCTACCTTCTCTACGACGAGATCTACGACCTTCTTCCTGATGAGGTCGTCTCCCTTCCTGACGAACTGGACGCCATCTACATTCGTTTCGGCGATTTGGGGATCGAGATCATCGATCGGCCCGATCGCTATCGGAACCGCGAAGATCTGGACACCGGAGATTCGGGTTTCGACAAGGCGGCCGGAGTGGAAGCCCAGGAGTACGCGGTCACCGAGCAGGAAAAGACCAACGATCCGGTGCGCATGTACTTGCGCGAGATGGGTACCGTGCCGCTGCTGGATCGCGAGGGCGAGGTGGAGATCGCTCAGCGGATCGAACAGGGCGAGTGGACGATCTATGAGGCCTTGTGTGGGAATCCGGTGGTGTTGCGGGAGCTCCTGCGGCTCAACGAGCTGGCGCAGCGCGACGACCGCGTCCTGATGCAGTTGACGACCAACGACACCGACGAGACTCTGGACGCCAAGGCCAGCGAGCGAATCAAGACCAATCTCAAGATCTTCAAGCGCATCGAGAAGAACGACCGGGCGATCGATGTGCTGCAGAAGCGACAGAAGCGATTCAAGCAGGGCAGTCCGAAATTCCAGGAGACCGAGCGCGAGATCGACCGGCTGGTAGCCAAGATCGCCAAGGACATTCGCTCGATCGACTTTTCCCTCCAGACCCGCAATCAGCTGGTCGATTTCCTGAAGAACCTCAACGCGCAGTTCGTACGCAACGAGAAAGACATCCGCCGCGCCAAGATCGCGCTCGATCGCGAGAAGAACAAGCAGCTGCAGTCGCTGCACCGGCGACGCATCGACAAGTACCGCCGCAAGATCAAGGACCTGGAAGAGCGCTACGGGACGAGTCGGGCGGAGGTCTCGGCGACCATCTCCAAGATCCGGCAGGGTGAGGCGCTTTGTGAACGGGCGAAAGAAGAGTTGATCGTCGCCAATCTCCGATTGGTGGTCTCCATCGCCAAGAAGTACACGAACCGCGGACTGCAGTTCCTGGACCTGATCCAGGAGGGCAACATCGGACTCATGAAGGCGGTCGAGAAGTTCGAGTATCGCCGCGGGTACAAGTTCTCGACCTACGCTACATGGTGGATTCGCCAGGCGATCACACGGGCCATCGCCGACCAGGCCCGCACCATCCGAATCCCGGTGCACATGATCGAGACGATCAACAAGCTGACGCGGACGAGCCGGTCGCTGGTTCAGGAGCTGGGGCGCGAGCCCACCGCGGCCGAGATTGGGGCCAGAATGGACCTGCCGGCCTCGAAGGTTCGCAAGATCATGAAGATCGCTCAGGAGCCCATCTCCCTCGAGACACCGATCGGCGAGGAGGAGGATTCGCACCTCGGCGATTTCATCGAAGACAAGAACGCTGCCTCGCCTGTCGAATCGGTGATCGGCAACAATCTGAAGGACTCGACTGGCGATGTGCTGAAGAGTCTCACCCCGCGCGAGGAGTTGGTTCTGAGAATGCGCTTTGGTGTGGGAGATGGTTCGGAGCACACCCTGGAAGAGGTTGGCCGGTCGTTCAACGTCACGCGCGAGAGGATTCGTCAAATCGAGTCGAAGGCTTTGCGCAAACTGCGTCACCCGAGCAGGGCGAGTCGGCTGAAGCCTTTTCTCGACGGCTCGAGTTGATTCGACTGGATATTGCGCACCAGGCAGCGATTGACAAAGAGGACTTCGGCTCCTAATATCTCGCCTTTGAAGGCCTCTCAAAGGCCCCATATTCCTCGGTAGCTCAGTGGTAGAGCGGTCGGCTGTTAACCGATTGGTCGGGGGTTCGACTCCCTCCCGGGGAGCCACTTCAAATTTCTGGCCGCCGGGCTATCTCCGGCGGCCAGTTGCTTTTTCGACCTGGGCCGACTGATTCCAATCCCATGACGGATACTGATTCACTCGCTGCTGAGCCCCGCGATCTGGCTCTCGAACGCCTCATGGATGAGGAGGGCGGGCGGATGTACGGCCTCGGGATGAAGCTCTGCGGCAACAGCGAGGAAGCCGAGGACCTGGTGCAGGAGACTTTCCTGCAGGCCTTCCGGAAATGGGATCAGTTCGAAGGGCGCTCCGCGCCGAGTAGCTGGCTCTACACGATCGCGGCGAGAATCTGTCAGCGGCGCAATCGGCTGCGGTCGGGCGAGCCGGCCAGGGTCGAGTCGCTCTCGGAGCTCTTGCCCTCGGGCCAGCCAATGGTCGCGACGCTACCCTCTCCCGAGGAGAGCCAACTCGATGAGCAGCTGCGTAGGGAGGCTCAGGAGCGCGTCGATGAGGCGCTTGCCAGTCTGCCGATTCATCTGCGGCTACCGCTGCTTCTCAAGGACATCACCGAGTTGTCTCTGTCGCAGATCGCCGACATCCTGGGTCTCAAAGAGGCGACGGTCAAGACCAGGGTTCACCGTGGCCGCTTGGCGCTGCGCAAGGAATTGGCCGACTCGCTACCCCAGCGGGCGGCACCGCCACCGGATCACTCCCAGAAAGTCTGCCTGGATCTTCTGAGTGCCAAGCAAGAGGCCCTCGATCGAGGGGTCGAGTTTCCGGTCCCTCCCGATGAGCTTTGCTCGCGCTGCAAGTCGGTGATGTCGACGCTCGACCTGACCTTCGATGCCTGTCGGCAGCTCGACTTGGATCGACTCCCGGAGTCCCTTCGAAAGTCGATCCTCGACCAGGTATCGACGGGCTGACCGCCTGACCTCGACAGGTTGAAGGCTCCAGTTGCCTCTGGCGGTTCCACCGATCCCAGTTCACCGTCAGGCGGGACCGAGACGGGGCTGTGGTAGTTTTTGTCTCTGTTCGAGAGACAGCGCGGAAAGGAGATCCTATGACCGAAAAGAAAGGTCTGAGCCCGTGGGCCTGGGTGGCGATTGGCTGCGGTGGCCTGCTGGTGGTGTGTGCAATCATCGTGTCGGTGAGCGGCTTCTTCGTAGCCAAGAAGGTCGGTGACTTCGCTGAGGACTTTCAGGAGAATCCAGAGGCGGCGGCCGAGATGTTGATCAAGATGAACCCGGATCTCGAGCTCGTGGACAGTGATCGGGATGCGGGCACGATCACGATTCGCGAGAAGGACAGTGGCGAGGTCATCACGGTCAACTACGCCGACATCGAAAAGGGCAAGCTGAGCTTCGAGACGGACGAGGGAGAGATGGAGTTCAGTGCCTCGGGCGACCCCGAAGAGGGTCTGTTCACAGTGACGACGGATGGTGGGGAGACCATGCGAGTCGGCAGCTCCGACATGGACAGCCTGCCGGATTGGGTGCCGGTCTTTCCCGGCGGCACGACGACAGGCACCTACTCGGCGTCGACACCCGACGGCGTGGGTGGATCGTTCCAACTGACCACCTCGGAATCGGTGGATGACGTGCTGGCTTTCTACGTCGAGCAGCTCGAAGACGACGAGTGGAGCGTCCAGAAGACCGAGTACTCGGGACCCGACGGCAAGGGTGGCCAGGTCATCGCTTCCCAAGAGACTGAGGATCGCACGGTAATGGTGATCATCTCTGCTACCGACGACGGGACGCAGGCCATGGTCAACTACAGTGACAGCAACTAGATCGGTGACGCGACAGCGAACCGAAGGCAAGCCGAAGGAGACTGCGGATGAGTGAGCTTGCGGATGGCATTTGTGTACCTTGCAGGGGAGGCGTACCTCCTCTCGAAGGCGAAGAACTGGCGGGTCTCTACGAACGGCTCGGGAACGACTGGAAATTGGTGGACAGCCATCACCTCGAGAAGCAGTATCGATTCGGTAACTTCGTCGAAGCACTCGCCTTTACGAATCGGGTCGGGGAGCTGGCGGAAGAGGTGAACCATCACCCCGAGATCTTCCTGACCTGGGGCAAGGTAGGCTTGAAGATCTGGACCCACAAGATCGACGGCCTGACCGAAAGCGACTTCGTCTGGGCCGCCAAGGCCGACCGCCTCGAGGGCGGCACCAGCGACTGACATCACATACGTGAGAATCCTCAAGCGGCCGGCGCCCCTGCCGGCCGTTCTCTTATTCAGTGTCTCGGGGCCGTTCTCGAATTGAGATCCGTCCGGGTGGCTCGCAGGGGGACGGCGTCGGCAATGTAGGGGAGCCCCTTGAGGGCTCCAGTGGGAGGGGGCAAGCCCCTCCCCTACTTCAAGGGCGGGCCGCCACCTGCGAACCGGATCTGTCTAGCATTGCCATGGCTCTTGCGCTGCGCTTGTCGAGAGGCCCCGGGACGAACCTCTGGCACCGCTGAAGGCAATAAGGGCGTAGGGGCCTAAGGGCTTAGGAAAACGGGAGGGAGACCCACTGCCTCAAAGGTAGGCCGGAGGGACGACGGGCTCTTCAACCTCAAGCCCTCAAGGACCGGCCGGGTGGGACGACCGGACGCTTCAACCCCAAGACCCACGCCTCTGGACGATTGGGAGGGAGTGTTCCCTTGCCGGCGTGTCGACGCGAGGAAGACCCATAGACAAGTGTCAATACCTGCTTGACTCCTTCGCTGGGTGGGCTAAGTTAGTAGTACACCTGGAATCCGCTCACCCGCAGCGCAGGTGAGCAATGTCTGGAGGGAGACAGGCATGGAGGCCACCCGGTACGAGGACATGTACACGGGAGGCGTGTCTCTGGCTGGTATCCATCCATTTGCATGCCTGGGAGGAGAATGGTGATGCTCGCAAAGACCTCGAGGTTTGTTTCGGTTTCCACTCTGTTCTTGGCCTTGATGGCATTACTGCTGGCTCTACCGACCGCGTCGGAGGCTCAGGTCGTTGCCTACGACATGGTGGGCTCGACGTCGCAGAACCTGTTGTCGTTCACGGACGACCCGGCGATTCCGTTCACCTCTGCCGGGGATGGTTTCAACAAGTTCCAGCGGGGAGTATCGGCGTCGATTCCTTTTGCGGTGGTGGACGACTCTGCGGGCTCCTTCCCAGGGGATACGCTGGGCATTATCAAGACAGGTAATACGGACGAGTTCTTCGGGATTGTCGACACGAATAATGGCGACACCTCGGGTCGTGACGTAATTGCGACCTGGGTCTTCGATATCAGTGGAGCGTCGGATCTCGGGCTGTCGATCGACATGGGAGCGATGGGGGACTTCGAGGCGGCGAATGATTTCTTCAACTGGAGCTACAGCATCGACGGCAGTCCGGCAGTGACGGCGTTTCAGAGCTCGATCGACGAGGATGCCTCGCAGGACTACACCATGGAGGGCGGTGCGATCGTCACCCTAAGTGATCCGATGTTGATGAATGGGGTGTTGCTGACGAATAACCTGACCCCGTTTTTCACGGCTCTCTCGGGAACCGGTTCGCAGCTGACGTTGGTCCTGACGGCGAACACCGATGGTGGTTCGGAGGCGATCGCCTTCCAGAACCTCATCGTCAGTACTGCTGTGCCGATGGCGGTTGCCTACGACATGGTGGGCTCGACGTCGCAGAACCTGTTGTCGTTCACGGACGACCCGGCGATTCCGTTCACCTCTGCCGGGGATGGTTTCAACAAGTTCCAGCGGGGAGTATCGGCGTCGATTCCTTTTGCGGTGGTGGACGACTCTGCGGGCTCCTTCCCAGGGGATACGCTGGGCATTATCAAGACAGGTAATACGGACGAGTTCTTCGGGATTGTCGACACGAATAATGGCGACACCTCGGGTCGTGACGTAATTGCGACCTGGGTCTTCGATATCAGTGGAGCGTCGGATCTCGGGCTGTCGATCGACATGGGAGCGATGGGGGACTTCGAGGCGGCGAATGATTTCTTCAACTGGAGCTACAGCATCGACGGCAGTCCGGCAGTGACGGCGTTTCAGAGCTCGATCGACGAGGATGCCTCGCAGGACTACACCATGGAGGGCGGTGCGATCGTCACCCTAAGTGATCCGATGTTGATGAATGGGGTGTTGCTGACGAATAACCTGACCCCGTTTTTCACGGCTCTCTCGGGAACCGGTTCGCAGCTGACGTTGGTCCTGACGGCGAACACCGATGGTGGCTCGGAGGCGATCGCCTTTCAGAACCTCGTCATCACCGCGGGAGTCGGGCCACCACCGCCACCGACAGTCATCGCTTTTGACATGGTGAGCTCGGCGTCGCAGAACCTGTTGTCGTTTACGGACGACCCGGCAATTCCGTTCACCTCTGCCGGGGATGGTTTCAACAAGTTCCAGCGGGGAGTATCGGCGTCGATTCCTTTTGCGGTGGTGGACGACTCTGCGGGCTCCTTCCCGGGGGATACGCTCGGCATCATCAAGACAGGGAATACGGACGAGTTCTTCGGGATTGTCGACACGAATAATGGCGACACCTCGGGTCGTGACGTAGTTGCGACCTGGGTCTTCGACATCTATGGTGCGTCGGATCTCGGGCTGTCGATCGACATGGGAGCGATGGGGGACTTCGAGGCGGCGAATGATTTCTTTAACTGGAGCTACAGCATCGACGGTGGCGCGGTACAGACGGCGTTTCAGAGCTCGATCGACGAGGATGCCTCGCAGGACTACACGATGGAGGGCGGTGCGATCGTCACCCTAAGTGACCCGATGCTGGTGAACGGAGACCTGCTGAACAATGACATGGCCCCGTTCTACGCGCCGCTCACGGGCACCGGCTCAACGCTCACCCTGATCCTGACGGCGAATACCGATGGTGGCTCGGAGGCCATCGCCTTTCAGAACCTCATGGTCACCTCTGGAGTCGAGCCACCGCCGGGACCCCCGACGGTGGAGATCTGGGAGATCCAGGGCGATGGCCTCTACTCGCCCTATGAGGGCATGGAAGTCAAGACAACCGAAAACGTGGTCACAGCAGTGGCCTTTCGCAGCTTTTACATGCAGACACCTGACGCAGACAGCGATGATGATCCCTATACCTCGGACGGTATCTACGTCTACACGGGCGTGGACCCACCAATGGTCTCTATTGGAGACCGCGTACGAGTCATTGGGCGGGTGCAGGAGTACTTCGAACTGACGGAGATCACGGACTCGCCAACTGTGGACATCCTGGGGGGCGGCGAACCCCTGCCTACAGTAACTCCGTTCGATGCGACGACACCTTCGGACCAGCCGTTTCCGGTTCCGGATCTCGAGCGATTCGAGGGTATGCTGGTCAGCTTCGATGGCATCGCTTCAGGGCCGACGAATCGGTTCGGCGAGGTCAGTCTCGTTGTCGATAATCCGCGGCCCTTCCGAGAGCCCGGCATCATCTTTCCGGGCCTATCAGATCTTCCCGTCTGGGATGGAAACCCCGAAGTCTTCGACGTCGACACGGATGGCCTGGATGGCATCTCCGACCCCGTATTCGCCGGCCAGGCGATTTCGGGCTATGGCCCCCTGAACTTCACCTTCGGTCGATACAAGGTTGTACCCAAGATGATGTCGGTGGGGCCGGTGCCGGATGTGTTGCGCCCGGTCAGAGCGCGCGCGGCAGGAGAATTTACAGTGGGCAGCTTGAACATGTTGCGTTTCTTCGACAATGCCGAGTACTTCGGACGGAAGGCCAAGTTTGTCGACTACATCCTCGACGTTCTCGATGCCCCCGATGTCTTGGCTGTCCAGGAGGCGGAGAAAATCGAGGTCCTCGAGGACCTGGCCGTGGACATCGCTTTCGAGGATTCGTCTGTGATCTACACGCCGATCCTGATCGAGGGCAACGACGTTGGCGGCATCGATGTCGGCTTCATGGTGCGTGACACAGTGACGATTGACCAGATCACCCAACTCGGCGAGGACGAGATCTTGAGTTATGACGGCTCGCTACTGCACGATCGTCCACCTTTGCTACTCGAGGGTGCTTTCGAGCTCGAGTTTGGGTCGTTCTCCATTGCGGTCATGACGGTCCACAATCGTTCCCTGGGTGGGATCGATGATCCAAGCGGTGGCGAGAGGGTAAGGCAGAAGCGCTACGAACAGGCCCAGTCCATTGCCGAGAAGGTCCAGGCCCTGCAGTCGGCGAACCCTGAAGTGCACCTGGTGGTGATCGGTGACTACAACGCTTTTGAATTCACCGACGGGTACGTCGACGCAGTCGGCCAGATCGTGGGTGACTTCGAGCCAGCCGACAATCTCGTCTGCGACACGAACCCATGCGCTGATCTGGTGGAGCCCGATCTGACGAATCAGACAGCGAAACTGGATCAGGCGGAACGTTACTCCTACATCTTCACTGGGAACGGTCAAGCCCTCGACCATGCGCTGACGAGTGAAGGGTTGGACGACTTCCTGGCTGGTCTGGAGTTCGGTCGTGGCAACGCCGACGCCTTCGTCGATCTGATCAACGACGACACGACGCCCCTGCGCTCATCCGATCACGACGGGCTTGTTCTCTTCGTGGCCAGCGATGCTGACAACGACGGGGTGCCCGATGACGTGGATGTCTGTCCGGCGACGGTGATTCCGGAGTCGGTACCGACGGATCGTCTGGGAGTCAATCGGTACGCGCTGGTGGATGAGGACGGGGTGTTCGATACGACGGCCCCCGGTGGCCGTGGTAACCAGAGGCGGCTCCAGAGTGGCCCCACCGATTTCTTCACGGTGGGTGACACAGGGGGCTGCTCTTGCGAGCAGATCATCGAGGCGCAGCATCTGGGCAAAGGCCACGAGAAGTTCGGCTGCAGTTTGGGTGCAATGCGCAATTGGGTGAAGCTCGTGAATCCCTGACCGGGGGGAGGAGGCGCCCGGCTCACCGCCGGGCGCTCTTTGGGGGCTTGGGGGTTGGACCGTCCGTCGTACCTCCAGCCGGCTCTTGGGCATTGGGGGTTGAATCAGCCTCCGACTCCGGCGGCTGATTCTCTGAGCAGTGGGGGGCCCATCCCTCACGCTCCTACGCCCCGCAACGGACCTCCGAAAGTACGTCATTGACTGGAATTCGGTGCAGTCTTGGTTGGTTGCATTGAGAGGAAGCCTCAGGCATGGACGTACCCATCACTCGTGACGCCAGCGTCGTTTCGACTCGCTATTGGCATGAGCTCGAAGATGGCCGGGTGCAGTGCGATCTGTGCCCCCGTTTCTGCAAGCTCCGTGAGGGACAGCGTGGGCTGTGCTTCGTACGTGGCTGCCTGGACGGAGAGGTGGTTCTCACTACCTACGGTCGCTCGAGTGGCTTCTGTGTGGATCCCATCGAGAAGAAGCCCCTGAACCACTTCTTTCCGGGCACCCCGGTGCTGTCGTTCGGAACGGCGGGCTGCAACTTGGCCTGCCGTTTCTGCCAGAACTGGGACATCTCCAAGTCCCGGCAGTTCGACACCCTGGCCGATCAGGCAGCTCCGGAGACCATCGCCCGAGCAGCAAGAGAACTGGGCTGCCGCAGCGTCGCCTTCACCTACAACGACCCGGTCATCTTCCACGAGTACGCGATCGATGTTGCCCAGGCCTGTCATGAGCTCGACATCCAGGCCGTGGCGGTAACGGCAGGAGAGGTCTGTGCCGAGCCGCGCGAGGAGTTCTACCGCCACATGGATGCCGCCAATGTCGACCTCAAGGCCTTCACCGAATCGTTCTATCGGGAGATCTGCGGCTCACACCTACAGCCTGTCCTCGAAACCCTGGTCTACTTGCAGCACGAAACGGATGTCTGGTTCGAGATCACCACGCTGCTGATCCCAGGCGAAAACGACTCACCCGAAGAGATCGACGCGATGTCGCGCTGGGTGGTGGACAAACTGGGCCGAGACGTGCCGATGCATTTCACCGCTTTTCACCCCGACTGGAAGATGATGGACCGCGCGCCGACGCCGCATCAGACGCTGAGCGGAGCTCGACGCATCGCGATGGGCAACGGTGTTCGCTATGTCTACACCGGCAACGTTCACGACCACGAAGGCGGCAGTACCTATTGCCACGAGTGTGGCGAGAGGCTCATCGGTCGTGACTGGTATGTCTTGAACGATTGGCGACTGACGGCAGACGGCAGTTGCCGCGCCTGTGGCACGCCATGTGCGGGACGCTTCGATGGCAGCCCGGGGGATTGGGGTGCACGCCGGCTACCCGTCCGCCTCAGCGACTTTCGGGAGGGGGGTAAGGGCTTAAGGGCTTAGGGGAGGCCGGGCCCAACACCACCTGCGCCCCACTGCCCCAGAGACCGGACGGACAAAGTCCAGCCGCTTCAACCCCCAGGCCCTCAAAGATCGGCCGGAAGGTACGCCCGGCCGCCTCAACCCTCGGGAGGGCGGGTGGGATCAGTGCTTGAAGCGGGCGCCGTGCTCCTCGACTGAGAGAATCCACCCCAGGATCTTGCCGGGCTGAATCCTCTTCTCCTCGTCCCAGAACCTGACATTCCGCAAATGGCGACTCGAGGTGTCGTCCTTGGGAATGGCCGCCGTGTCGTCGTGGATACGCTGCATCCGATCGATCCAACTGGCGCAGTTCTCGCGCCGCAAGTCGACCCACCCGTCGTGCACCCAGGCTTCCAGCTTCTCGGGGGTGATCGGCTCGTGGTCCGCCTCGGCTGGCACGATGACCTCCTGGCCCCGCAGGATCTCGCCTGAAGACAAGAGGATGGGAATACCAACCGAGACCACTTCGTTGGCAAGCCGCGGCTCTTCCCGAAGCATCGTTTCTATCTTCTCGACAACTTCGTCCGGGGTCGCTTCGCGAACAGCCGTCATCGTGACGAACGCCTCTCGGAGGAGGTGAGCCTCGAAGAGCAGCTTGGTGTTGCGTGGCGGCCCCAGCATCTCGAAAGCGACGCTCTTGGTTTTGCCCTGCGCTTCGAACTCCATCATTCGTTCCAGAGCCCAATGGCGCATGAGACCGGCCCGATAGGTGGGACCCAGTACCGCGTTGTCCAGTGCGTTGATGACGTCGTGCCCCGTGTTGCCCCCGCCGATCTCGAAGATGAGGTACTGAGCGATCTCTTCGGGCGTCACGAACTCCATCTGTCGAGACGTGGTGAGCATCGCGAACTCCTCGACGCTGAAGATGCCGTTCTCACCGGTATCGATGTAGGCCGTCTCGAGAATGCTCTCGGTGGCCTTGGCTGCCGTCGGATCGTTGGTTGAGAAGGTTTCGCCCAGGGTCTGGGGGGTGGCCTCCATGATGTAGATGGGCTTTCGTCCACGGTAGATGGGCCCGTGGTCGATCTTCTTCCAGGCGATAGCGGCCGCCGGCTTGATCTCCTTGGTGATGGGAGCTCCCGGCGTGCGGGCCATGAGAAACAGCAACATGGACTGGGCTCCCGCCATGGCGCTCTTGGAGAGCAGAACACGGCTCGGCTTCTCTTCGGAATGGGTGTAGGGAACATTGAGGCCCATGCCACCCGTGCCGCTGGTCCCCACCTTGAAATAGGCACGAGTACCGGCGTCGATCATGCCTCCATACAGGAGCTGCATGTGGCGGATCAGTCGCGGCACATAGAGGGCTTCGAGCAGATCCTCGACCTGATCGCACTGCGAGCTGCCGGCTTCCAGGCTTTTCAGCACCTTTGCCGAGGCCGAATAGACGTCCCTGTAAGCGATGCCAGTCGCGGTGTTGACGGAATCGATCACGATGTCCGGCTTGCCATCGACCAGCAACCGGTACAGCAGGAACCTTCCCCAATCCGAGTCGCGAAGGGGGCTCAGCTGAGCCGCGATGCGCTCTATTCTGGAGGCTTCTTCGGCAAGTCCGAAGATGTCGCCACTCGAGATCGAGAGCTTGACGCCTTCCGCAAACGGCGTCAGCAGCTCACGAGCCTCTGCCGATTCTTCCTGCCGCAGGCTGTGGATCTGGATCTCTCGCGGCTTGTGCTCCAACAACTCCCGGCAGACCGCCATCCCCACCAGGCCATAGCCGCCCAGGACGAGTACCTTGCTACCTTCGATGTCCACGTTGGTTCTCCTCGCTCAACGTATCGCAATTGGGTCGTTCGTTGATTCACAAGTGACCTGGAGGCCAGGCCACGTCGAGTCAGTCCGTCATCGCCTTGAGCACGCTCTCGAGCTCGGCCAGCTGATCGGCGAGGGCCTTCGGCAGGTGATCACCGAACTGGAAGTAGTGGTCGTGCAGCAGCGTGACCTCTCGCCGCCAGTCTTCGGCATCGACTGCGAGTAGCTGATCGAGGTCCTCCTGTGAGATGTCGAGACCTTCCAGGTCCAGACCACCGGCGGTCGGATGGAGGCCGATGAAGCTCTCCTGGACATCGCCCTCGTCGTTGCAGCGCTCGAAGACCCACTTGAGAACGCGACTGTTCTCACCGAAGCCGGGCCACAGGAAGTTGCCGTCCTCATCCTTGCGGAACCAGTTGACGTAGAAGATCCGCGGCATCGATCCCCATTCACTCTTGCCTTCGGCACCCCCTTTGGCTCCGACTTCGAGCCAGTGGGCGAAGTAGTCACCCATGTGGTAGCCGCAGAACGGCAGCATGGCCATGGGATCTCGGCGTACGACGCCAACTCTGCCCGAGGCGGCGGCTGTCTTTTCCGACGCCATGATCGATCCCAGGAAGGTGCCGTGCTCCCAACCCAAGGCCTCGGTCACCAGTGGCACGACCTTTGCCCGGCGTCCACCGAAGAGAATGGCGTCGATCGGCACTCCGGCCGGATCCTCCCACTCGTCCGCGATGACTGGGCACTGACTGGCCGGAGCGGTGAAACGGGCGTTGGGATGGGCGGCCGACCGCTTGCTTTCCGATGTCCATGGGCGGCGCAGCCAGTCGACGAGGAAGGCAGGCTTCTCGTCTAGCATGTCCTCCCAATAGACGTCACCTTCCCGAGTCAGGGCGCAGTTGGTGAAGATGCTGTTCTTGGCCAGCGACAGCATGGCATTCGGGTTCGAGTGCATGCTGGTGCCGGGTGCTACACCGAAGAAGCCGGCCTCGGGATTGATGGCGTAGAGCCGGCCGTCGTCACCGAACTTCATCCAGGCGATGTCGTCGCCCACGGTCTCCACTTTCCAGCCCGGCAGCGTGGGATTCATCATCGCGAGATTGGTCTTGCCGCAGGCTGATGGGAAGGCCGCCGCGACGAACTTGGATTGCCCTTGCGGGTTGGTGAGCTTGAGAATCAGCATGTGCTCGGCCAGCCAACCTTCATCGCGCGCTTGGACCGAGGCGATGCGCAGCGCGTGGCACTTCTTGCCGAGCAGAGCGTTGCCGCCGTAGCCGGAGCCGTAGGACCAGATCTCCCGGGTCTCGGGAAAGTGGCAGATGTATTTGTTGTCGGCGTTACAGGGCCAGGGCTGATCGGGCTTCTTCTGGCTGTCCAAGGGGTATCCCACCGAGTGGATCCCGCGAACGAAGTCTTCACCGTCGCCGAGTGCCTCCAGGACCTTCGTGCCCACACGAGCCATGATGTGCATGTTGCAGACGACGTAGGGCGAGTCGGTAATGACGATGCCGATTCTGGCGATGGGGCTGCCGATGGGGCCCATGGAGTAGGGAATGACAAACATCGTCCTGCCTTCCATACAGCTGTCGTAGAGGCCTCGCAGGTGGGCCTTCATCTCCGCAGGATCACCCCAGTTGTTCGTCGGTCCAGCATCCTCATGACGCTGGGAACAGATGAATGTGCGGTCTTCGACGCGGGCCACATCGGCCGGATCTGAGCGCACATAGAGCGAATTGGGACGCAACTCCTGGTCCAGCCATCGAGCCGTTCCAGTCTCGGTCATGATCTGGGCCAACTCGTCATACTCCTCGGTCGATCCATCACACCACCAGACCTTGCCCGGGTTGCAGAGGTCGATGACTCTCTCGACCCAGGCCAGCAATTTCGGGTTCGAGGTAGGCGGAGCTTTTTGGGGCGAGGTAAATCTCATCGGATTTGGCCTTTCTTCTATTGGTCGGACTTCGGGCTCACGGGGCCCGAACCGGCCGCCGTTTCGGAGACTTTCAATATATCAGCAAGACTGCAGGTCAGACCTCTGCTGGGCCGAGGTACAGGGGTGTCGGTCGGCTCGAGAGTCACTAGCTTTTGCTCAGCGGCCGTGGCCGCTGGAAAAGGTACCCCTGAACGTAATCGACTCCGATCTGGCGCAGCGCCTCGAGTGTAGCTTCGTCTTCGACCGACTCGGCAATGGTGCCAAGGCCCATCACTTCGCCAATCTCGTGGATCGAAGCCACGAGCGCCGCCTGGATCGGGTCGGCGACCATTTCTCTCACGAAGCCGCCGTCGATCTTGAGGAAGTCCAGGGGGAGATTCTTCAGATAGCCGAACGAGCTTAAGCCCTGCCCGAAATCGTCCAGTACGAAGCGGCAACCCATGCCCTTCAACACCGAGATGAAGCGCATGGCCGTTGGCAGATTGGCGATGGCGGAGGTCTCCGTGATTTCGAAGAAGACCCGGTCGGGTGGAATCCTGGTCTTGTCGAGCTCATCGACGACGAAGTCGAGAAAGCCTTCGGCACCGAGGCTGAGACCCGAGAGGTTGATGGCAAAGCGGCTGTTGTCAGCGATGACGGTTTTGCCGCCGTCCGCCAGCAGATGCAGAGCGGTGCGCAGGACCCAGCGGTCGATTGTTGGAATCAACCCGTACCGCTCGGCTGCAGGGATGAAAGATCCCGGATAGACGAGCTTGCCCTCCTCGTCGATCAATCGAATGAAGAGCTCGCTCAAGGGCGGTTCGCTATTGCTCGCGCCAAGCGGTTTGATGATCTGGTGATAGAGCCTGAAGCGGTCCTCGTCGAGGGCCTTTTGGAGGCGTGAGATCCACTGCATCTCGCCATACCGTTCGGCAATCTCGCGGTCGCCAGGCTGATAGATGTGGATGGTTCCACCGCCTTTGTCTTTAGCCACGAAACAGGCAGCATCGGCGGCACTCAGCAGCGCGTCCGCCCCGGAGTGTGAGGTGGAAAGCGGTGCCAAACCGCCGCTGACCCGGTTGGTGAAGGTGCGGCCGCCCCAATGGAAGCGAAAGCTGTGTATGGCTTCGCCGATCTCCTTGGCGCGCTTCTCAGCTTCCTCCGAGGGACAGTCTCGAAAGAGGATGCCGAACTCGTCGCCACCGAGGCGCGCCAGGACGTCCTGTTGTCGGACCCGGTCCTCGATGACCGAGGCGATTTTCCGGATCAACTGGTCCCCCGCGGTGTGGCCACAGGTCTCGTTCACCAACTTGAACGCGTCGAGATCCAGCTGACACAGTGCGTGTCTGCCACCCAGTCCGTCGCGAGCCTGCAAGGTCTGACGGAGCTGGCGCTCGAACTCGCGACGATTGATCAGGCCGGTCAGCGGGTCGTGGCTGGCCAGGTGCTCCATTTCGTCTTCCACGCGACGCACCTGGGTCAGGTCTTTGAAGACCAGGATCGAGCCGATGACCTTGCCTTCCTGGTTGCGAATCGGTGCGGCCGAGTCATGGATGGGAAACGTGCTTCCATCCCTGCGGACCAGGAGACGTTGGCCGAGGAAGGCGACCTCCCGGCGCTCTTCCAGGCAGTGGTGGACCGGGTCGAGGACCTTCTTACCGGTCGCCTCGTCGACCACTCGATAGACCGCCTCGGCCTCTTGGCCGTACGCCTCCTCGAGGGTCCACCCCGTGAGCTTCTGGGCGACTGGGTTGAGGTAGTCGATGATGCCCCGGGCATCGGTCCGAATGACCCCATCGGCGATCGAGGCTAGCGTGACAAAGGCCCGTTCCTTTTCCTGGAATAGGGCGTTCTCAGCGATCTTTCGCTCGGTAATGTCGTGCGCGACGCCAATGACCCGCTGCACGCGACCCGACGGATGGCGCATCGCGACCGCTCTCTCGGCCAGCCAACGGATCTCGCCGCGAGGCGACAGGCAGCGGATGTCGACAGACAGGTTCTCGTCCTCGCCTTTGATCAGGCGCAGCAGCGCTTGTTCCAGACTCGGTTGATCCTCCGGGTGAACGAGCTCCAGGAATCCGCGACCACTGGTGATCTGGTCGTGCAGGGGCAAACCAAAAACCTGATCGATGAGCTCAGACGTTGTCAGGGCGTCGTTGTCGGGGTCCCATTCCCAGGTCACCGACCGGGCAGCCTGTTGGGCAAATGCAAGCCGCTGCCGAACGTCGTGGAGCGCGATGGCCGACTGCTCCTGGACGGTCACGTCGAAGGCCGTGACCAGGGTGGCTGGCTGCCAGTCGAGCTCGACGTATCCGGAGGTCAGCCGAATCCAGCGCTCCTGCCCGTCCTTGCGGCGGAGTTTCCAGATTTCTGCTTCGTCTTCGGGAAGAGAGCGTGCCGTGGACCCGTTATCGCTGGTGGACAGAGGCTTGGCTAGATCGTGCAAGCCCATGTCCATCAACTCGGGGGCCGAGTACCCGGTCATCGCCTCGGCGGCCGGGTTTACATAGAGCAGTTTCTCGCGGTGGACGAAGATGGCCACCGGCATGGTTTCAGCTAAGATTCTGAACCAATGCTCGGCCTGAGTCAGGGAGGGCGAGGGGGGTGGAGATGGCCTCATGTCGGCGATATCCTGCAGGGATTATAGCGGTGGAAAATCGACGCGGTACGAAGAGTGAAGTGGGCCTCTCCGAGATGCCACCCGAAGTGGTAGCGGAGCCCGATTGGGAGCCGTTCGTGGCTCTCGCTCTGGAAGGAGGACAGAGGTCCTTCGTCAGCGGCAAGCCAAAGAGCGGTCTCTTGCGGGTCCAGTACTTCAAACGACGGGGCGATCGTGCGGTCGTGGGTCGGGCCTGGTTTGGACCGGGAGCGGCCGGTCCACCGAGCCATGCGCACGGTGGCAGCATTGCTGCCGTCCTCGATGAGGCCATGGGGGTCGCAGCCTGGTCGAGTGGCTACGCCTCGGTGGCGGCACATCTCGAGGTCGATTTCTCGAGAATGATTCCCCTGGGAACGGACGCCCTCCTGGAAGCGTGGGTCGAAGAGGCGACCGGTAGAAAGGTGACAACTCGTGGCAGGCTGCTCGACGAGGGTGGCGAGCCGTTGGCCGAAGCGGTCGGGCTCTTTGTGGTACTCGACCCGGAACGCTTCGGCGATGTGCTCGAAAAGGTCGCTCTGGCCATGGGGGTCGATCCGGCAGAGCTCCTGGCCAACATGGTGACCGCGCACGGGTAGTCGGAGAGGGCGCCGCGTGTCTGGTCTACCTGCTGTTGCGAAGAACCTCTCGGCGGCTTTGCGCCCACTCCGGTTCGCTGCACCGGTGACTCACGTCTACGACCCGCTCGACTACGCCTGGCCGGCGCATCGGGAGTACCTGCGGCGCTTCGGGCAGGGTCCGAAGGAAGTCGTCCTGGTGGGGATGAACCCGGGCCCGTGGGGCATGGCACAGACGGGAGTCCCCTTCGGGGAGATCTCTTTCGTCAAGGACTGGCTGGCGATCGAAAGTTCCGTGGGTCGCCCCGACTCCGAGCACCCGAAACGACCGGTAGAAGGTCTGGCCTGTTCGAGGAGTGAGGTGAGTGGTCGGCGAGTCTGGGGATGGGCGAAAGAGCGCTTCGAGACGCCGGAGCGCTTCTTCGAACGCTTCTTCATCGCCAATTACTGTCCGCTGATGTTCCTCGAGTCCAGTGGCCGCAATCGGACGCCGGATCGATTACCCGCGAGAGAGCGAGCCCCCCTATTGAAAGCCTGTGACGAAGCGCTGCGGCTCTCCGTTCAGGAGCTCGACCCGACATGGGTCATCGGCGTCGGCCGGTTCGCGGAGGCGAGCGCTAGACGCGCTCTCGAGGGCCTCGACGTGCGGGTGGCGGGAATCCTCCATCCAAGTCCGGCGAGCCCGGCGGCCAATCGCGATTGGCAGGGTCAGGCGAGAGCTCAGTTGGCAGCCTTGGGCATTGAGAGCTGAGATAGCGCACCGGAGACCCAGCTGATAGTTTCAATCGCCGTGATCGGGAAACGCTCGAGATTCTGGAGGCATCGTTGACAGGCTCCTTCGCTTTGGCGGCTCTTTCCCTGGCTCTCGCCCTGGGCGCCGTCGGTTGGGCAGTCGCGCAGTTCCGTCGATTGCGCCGCGAGAGGGACAGACTGCTGGAGGTCGAACAGACGCTTCAGCACGACGCGGCGCGGCTGCGGGTCATGCTCGAGCAGCTCCCAGCCGTTGTCTGGACCACCGATGCCCAATTGGAGTTCACCTCGAGCCGGGGCGCCGCCCTGGTGGGCCTCGGGTTGCAGCCGGATCAGGCGGTCGGCCAAACGATCTTCGAGTACTTCGGCACGGATGACGAGGAGTTTCCGGCCATTGTGGCCCACCGCCAAGCGATCGCAGGCGAGTCTCTCGCCTTCGAGTTGGAGTGGGGCGGACAGAGCTTCCACTCTCTGGTGGAGCCTCTGCGGGACGATGACGGATCGGTCATAGGAACGGTAGGGGTGGCTTTGGACGTGACCGAGGTCCGAGCCTCGGAAGCCGCGTTGAGGGCCAGCGAGGAGCGCTATCGCGACTTCCTGGCTCACAGCGCCGAGGGAATCTGGCGCCTGGAGCTCGACGAGCCGATGCCGGTCTCGTTGCCCCTGGCCGAGCAGGTCGAATTTCTCTACGAGCACGGACACTTCGCGGAATGCAACAGTGCGCTCTCCTTCATGGTCGGACTGGAGTCACCATCACAGCTCGTGGGTGCCACGCTGGAACGCCTGCTACCCAAAGACGACCCACAGGTTCTGGAGCAGCTGCATCGGTTCGCGAAGTCCGACTACGACCTCGAGGAGGCCGAGATCGAGGAGGTCGATCGGCGGGGTCGCTCACGTTTCCACCAGATCAACTTGACTGGGATTCTCGAGGATCGGTTTCTGGTGCGCCTCTGGGGTACGCACCGCGACGTCACCGACCATAGGCGGGCAGAGCAGGCACTGCGGTCTTCGGAGGAGCGGTATCGCGAGATCTTCGAGGGCTCCCTCGACACGCTCTTCATCAGCACACCTGAAGGGCATCTGCTGGATATCAATCCGGCAGGTCTTCGTCTTCTCGGATACGACAGCAAGGAAGAGCTGCTGCAGGTGGATATCGAGGAGCTCTACGTCGATCCCGAGGTGCGGCAGAGCGGGCTCGACAGACTCGGGCAGGAGGGGTTCTTGCGGGACTTCGAGCTGCGCCTGCGACGCAAGGACGGTAGCCAGGTGACGGTCCTGGAGACGACCGCAGCAGTGCGGAGTGAGTCGGGTGACCTTTATGCCCTGCGAGGAATGCTGCGTGACGTCAGCGAGCAGCGCGCCCTCGAGGAACAGCTATTGCGCTCTCAGCGCATGGAGGCGGTGGGCCGAATGGCTGGCGGTGTTGCCCACGACTTCAACAATCTGCTGACGGTGATCAATGGCCGCAGCGACCTGCTGCGCTCCCAACTCGACCCCGGCAGTCCCCTTGTCGCCGAGGTCGACGAGATCAAGGCGGCCGGAGATCGGGCGGCGGCGTTGACCCGTCAACTGCTGGTGCTCAGCCGACGTCGATCCACCTCGCCCCAGGCCATCAATCTGAACGACCTGGTACAGAACATGGAAAGCCTGCTGCGCCGTTCGATCAGCGAGCAGGTCGAGTTGGTCGCGCACTTCGATCAGAATCTCGCCAACGTCAAGGCAGACCCGGGACAGATGGAGCAGGTGATCCTGAACCTGGCCTTGAATGCCCGGGACGCCATGCCGCGTGGTGGTCGGTTGGTGATCGATACCGCGAATGTCACGGTGAGCCCCGGGTCGGCCCTGGCCTTGTACGGCCTGGATCCGGTGCCCTATGTCTTCCTGCGCTTCGAAGATTCGGGAACGGGAATCGATCCGGGTATTCGGGGTCAGATCTTCGAACCCTTCTTCAGCACCAAGGACCCCGCAGAGGGGACCGGTCTGGGCCTCGCCACGGTGTATGGCATTGTGCAGCAATCCAACGGCCACATCCGTGTCGACAGCGAGCCGGGCCGGGGAGCTTGCTTCGAGGTCTATCTACCTGCGGTTTCCGAGACTGTCGAGCCGCTACAGGAAAAGGTAGTCGAGCCGACCAGCCCGAGCGGCTCCGAGACTGTCTTGCTGGTCGAGGACGAAGCTGCCGTCCGGGGTTTGCTGCGGCGGTTCATGGACGGCAAGGGTTATCGGGTCCTGGAAGCGGCCGACGGCGAAGAGGCTCTGAAGGTGGTCGAGAGCGAAGCGGGCCGAATCGACCTTCTATTGACCGATCTGGTCATGCCCGGAATGGGTGGCTTCGAGCTCGCCCATCGTCTCGAAGCCAAGTTGCCCGAAGTCAGGATTCTCTTCATGTCCGGCTACAGTGAGGGCGCCGAAGCCTTCTTCAATAGCGGACTGGTCTCCGACGCCAAGAACTTCCTGCAGAAGCCCTTTTCCACCGACCTCCTCGCTCAGCGACTGCGCGAAGTGCTGGACTCGCACTGAGTCGAGCGCCGGCAATCCGCCCGAGTCTTGACATCCGGAAAGCCGCTGGTATCATCAGTCTCTAAATCGGACCATGAAGGTCCTGTATCAACGAGTCCAGTACCGAGTTACATCACCACCATGCTGCGAATCACCAAACAGTCGGACTACGCCATCGTTTTGATGACACACGTCGTTTCCACGGAAGATCGGTTTCTGAGCGCTACGGAGCTGGCGACCCGGACCGGACTGCCGCAGCCGATCGTCAGCAAGATCCTCAAGCTGCTGACCCGCGGCCGACTGCTGGAATCGCACCGGGGTGTGAAGGGCGGCTATTGCCTGGCGCGGTCCGCGGCCGAAATCTCCGTCGCCGAGATCATCGAGGCACTCGAAGGTCCCATCTCGGTCACGGAGTGCATCGAGGAGACGCCTGGAGAGTGCTCCCAGGAGGCTTTCTGCCGAGTGCGCGGCAATTGGCAGCACATCAACCACGTTTTGCGAGACGCATTGAGTGAGATAACCCTGGAGGAAATGGCACGGCCCGCTTCGGCGGTCCTGGTCACTCTCGGAGGCCGCGAGGCGGCACCGGATGTGACGGCAGGTTGAAGGGCGGTCTTTCCCCATACAGGTCAGAGGAACTAATCAAGATGGCACCGAGCGATACAGAGCTACTCGAACAACACGTCGATCAGAAGTACGAGGCCGGATTCGTCACCGAGGTCGAAGCGGAGACCTTTGCGCCGGGGTTGGATGAGGATGTCATCCGTCGACTCTCGGGGCTCAAAGGCGAACCCGATTGGATGCTGGAGTGGCGGTTGAAGGCCTTCCGACACTGGCAGACCCTGGAGGAGCCGACGTGGGCGAACATCAAGTACGAGCCCGTCGACTATCAGGCGATCTCCTACTACTCCGCGCCGAAGTCCAAGAAGGAAGGCCCGCAAAGTCTGGACGATGTGGATCCCGAGATTCTGCGCACCTATGAAAAGTTGGGTATTCCCCTGCAGGAGCAGAAGATGCTGGCGGGAATCGCGGTGGATGCGGTCTTCGACAGCGTTTCGGTGGCAACCACCTTCCGGGAGAAGCTGGCTGACGCCGGCGTTATCTTCTGTCCCATCTCAGAGGCTATCCGTGAGCATCCCGACCTGGTGAAGAAGTATCTGGGCACGATCGTGCCCTACAGCGACAACTTCTTCGCGGCTCTCAATTCGGCCGTGTTTTCCGACGGTTCCTTTGTGTATGTTCCCAAAGGAGTGCGCTGCCCGATGGAGCTGTCGACCTACTTCCGCATCAATGCCCAGAACACGGGTCAGTTCGAGCGGACCCTCATCATCGCGGAAGAGGCCTCCTACGTCAGCTATCTGGAAGGCTGCACAGCGCCGATGCGAGACGAGAATCAGCTGCACGCTGCAGTGGTCGAGCTCTATGCCGATGCAGAGGCGCAGATCAAGTACTCCACGGTACAAAACTGGTATCCGGGTGATCCCGATACCGGCGTCGGCGGCATCTTCAACTTTGTTACCAAGCGGGGTCTGGCTGCCGGGAGACGATCGAAGATCTCCTGGACCCAGGTGGAGACCGGCTCGTCAATCACCTGGAAGTACCCGAGCTGCATCCTCAAGGGGGACGACTCGGTGGGCGAGTTCTACTCGGTGGCGCTCAGCAAGGGGCGGCAACAGGCGGATACGGGCACCAAGATGATCCATGTCGGCAAGAACACCACCTCGACGATCGTCTCGAAGGGAATCTCTGCAGGACATGGCCAGAACACCTACAGGGGCGCGGTGAAGATCCTGAGCGGGGCCGATAACTCCCGCAACTTCTCACAGTGCGACTCCATGTTGATCGGGGAAGAATGTGGCGCCCACACTTTTCCCTACATCGACGTGCAGAGCCCAAGCGCTCAGATGGAGCATGAAGCCTCGACCTCGAAGATCGGCGAGGACCAGATTTTCTACTGCAACCAACGTGGCATCGAGACCGAGGATGCCGTGTCGATGATCGTCAACGGCTTCTGCAAGGAAGTCTTCAACGAGCTACCCATGGAATTTGCCGTCGAGGCCAGAAAGCTGCTCGAAATCAGCTTGGAAGGCAGCGTCGGCTAAGACGAAGACCGAGCGAAGAAGAACATTGGAAGGGATATGAATATGAGTCTGCTGGAGATCAAGAACCTGCACGCGCAGGTCGAAGGGCAGGAAATCCTCAAGGGAGTGGATCTGGTCGTCAATGCAGGCGAGATCCACGCCATCATGGGCCCGAACGGGTCCGGGAAATCGACGCTCGCCCAGGTGCTGGCCGGGAAAGAGGAATACGAGGTCACAGAAGGCGAGATTCTCTACAAGGGTCAGGACCTGTTGGAGATGGCGCCCGAGGAGCGGGCTCGCGAAGGGATCTTCATGGCCTTCCAGTACCCGGTCGAGATCCCCGGAGTGAGCAACGTCTACTTCCTCAAAGCGGCCCTGAATGCGATTCGCACGCACCGCGGCCTCGAAGAGATGGACGCCATGGACTTCCTCGTCTACGTGCGCGAGAAGATGAAGGTCGTGAAGATGGACGAGACGCTACTCAATCGACCCGTCAACGAGGGCTTCTCCGGCGGCGAGAAGAAGCGCAACGAGATCTTCCACATGTCGGTGCTCGACCCGGTGCTCGCCGTGCTCGACGAGACCGATTCGGGGCTCGATATCGACGCCCTGAAGATCGTCGCCGAGGGTGTGAACTCGCTGCGCAGCGAGGAGCGGGCCTTCCTCGTCATCACCCACTACCAGCGACTGCTCAACTACATCGTTCCCGATGTGGTCCATGTCTTGATCGATGGGCGAATCGTTCGCACAGGTGGCAAGGATTTGGCTCTAGAGCTCGAGGACAAGGGCTACGCCTGGCTAGAAGAGCCTCTTGGTGCCGGCGAGCCGGTCAGTGCCTAGGCCTGAAAGAGAGATCGAGCAACCATGACGACCACAATGACAGCCAGCGATACGGATCGTTTCGTAGAAGCGTTCGACGCCTTCGAGCAGGCGCTGCCAGCCTCGCAGCCCGAGAGCTTGCGACAACAGCGGCGCCAGGCGATCGGTCGCTTCTCGGAGCTCGGCTTTCCCACCCTCCGGCAGGAGGAGTGGCGCTTCACGAATGTGGGCCCAATCGCCCGCACGCCCTTCAGCCTCGACGTTACCGTCGATGCCGTGACGGCAGGCAGCATCGAACGCTTCTCCTACGAGGGAACCGTTCAGTTGACCCTGGTCAATGGGCGTTTCGTTCCCGAATTGTCGGATCTCGAGGACCTTCCCGACGGCATTGTCGTCTGTAGCATGGACGAAGCACTGGCCAAGCACCCGGAGAAGGTCGAGCCCCACCTGGGCAGGTTGGCCAGCTTCGAAGACCATCCCTTCGTGGCTCTCAATACCGCCTTCTATCGTGACGGCATCTTCATCTGGGTGCCGCGAAACCAGGTGGTAGAGCAGCCGATCAACCTGGTCCTGGTCGGCAGCCCGTCGGCCGAGCCGATCGCGTTCTTTCCGCGCAACCTGATCGTCGGCGGCGAGAGCAGTCAGGTCACCGTGGTCGAGCAGTATGTGACCGTGGGCGAAGGGGCCTATCTCACCGCTCCCGTGACCGAGATCGTTGCCGGGGACAACGCGGTTGTCGATCACTACAAGCTGCAGCGGGAGTCTACGGAGGCGTTTCACATGGCCACCTTCCAGCTCCAACTGGGCCGCGATAGCAACGTTTCCTCGCATTCCATCTCCTGGGGAGGTGGATTGGTGCGTAACGATGTGAACGCTGTATTAGACGGAGAAGGTGGGGAGGCGACACTGAACGGTCTCTACATGGTGGAAGGGACCCAGTTGGTGGACAACCACATGCGCGTCGATCACGTCGCGGCACACTGTGATAGCCACGAGCTCTACAAAGGGATTCTCGAGGGCAAGGCCAGGGCGGTCTTCAACGGCCGGATCTATGTGCACCACGGAGCCCAGAAGACCGACGCCAAGCAAACGAATCGAAACCTGCTGATGTCACCCGATGCGCTGTGCAATTCGAATCCTCAGCTGGAGATCTTCGCTGACGACGTGAAATGCACTCACGGCTCGACGGTCGGTCAGCTCGACGAGACGGCGATCTTCTATCTGCGTTCACGCGGCATCGGCGAAGAGGCAGCGCGGAGCCTGCTGACCTACGCTTTCGCGGCCGATATCGTGGAACGCATCAAGGTCGGAGCGGTTCGTCAGGATCTGGAGGAGTTCCTCTTCCGGCGCCTGCCCAAGGGCGACATCGTCCGGCAGGCGGTATAAGCTGCGGTGCGCTGATGCCTGAGCTCGACGAAGTCAAGCAAGCCGAAGCTGCTCCGGCGGCCGAGAAGCCGTTCGAGATCGCGCAGGTTCGGCAGGATTTCCCCGCCCTCTCCTTGCGGGTTCACGGCAAGCCGCTCGTCTACCTGGACAACGCGGCGAGCACCCAGAAACCAGAAGCGGTGCTGGATGCGGCGGACCGCTGCTACCGGGAGTACTACTCCAACGTCCATCGGGGCGTGCACTTCCTCTCACAGCAGGCCACGAATGCCTATGAGGAGGCGCGGCGCAAGGTGCAGGGCTTTCTCGGCGCGGCCCGATCGGAAGAGATCGTCTTCGTACGGGGTGCGACCGAGGGAATCAATCTGGTGGCGTCCACCTTCGGCCGCAGTCGGGTGAAGGCGGGCGACGAGGTGCTCATCACCGAGATGGAGCACCATTCGAACATCGTTCCCTGGCAAATGCTCTGCGACGCGGTCGGTGCGACGCTCAAGGTAGCGCCCATCGACGATCGGGGCGAAGTTATCCTCGAGGAGTACGAGAAGCTGCTCAGCGAGCGCACTCGGCTGGTGGCGATGGTCTACATCTCCAACGCTCTTGGAACCATCAACCCCGTAGCGCGCATGATCGAGATGGCTCACGCCCGGGGTGTGCCTGTGCTGGTGGATGGCGCGCAAGCGGCACCGCATGTGAAGGTGGACGTCCAGGCTCTGGACTGCGACTTCTTCGTCTTCTCTGGGCACAAGATGTTCGGGCCGACCGGCATCGGTGCCCTCTACGGCCGCTGGGATCTCCTGTCTTCCATGCCTCCATATCAGGGCGGCGGAGAAATGATCCGGTCGGTGACGTTTGCCAAGACCGAGTACGCGGATCCACCGGCCCGGTTCGAGGCCGGTACGCCGAATATCGTCGGTGCGATCGCCATGGGTGCCGCAGTGGACTACCTGCAGGGAATCGGTCTCGAGGCGATCGGTCGGTACGAGAGCGGCCTACTGGACTACGCAACCGAAGCGCTCTCCGCTGTACCGGGGGTGCGGCTCGTGGGGACCGCGACCCACCGCGCGAGCGTTGTTTCGTTCGTCATCGACGGCGTTCATCCCCATGATGTCGGCACTATCCTCGACCGTGAGGGCATCGCCGTGCGAGCCGGACACCACTGTGCGCAGCCGGTCATGGACCATTTCGGCCTTCCCGCCACGGTTCGCGCCTCGCTGGCCCTCTACAACACGCGTCAGGAAATCGATCAACTGGTGAGCGGAGTGGCCAGGGTGCAGGAGATCTTCAGCTGATGTCGGAGCTCATGGACCTCTACCAGGAGGTCATTCTCGATCACAACAAGCACCCCCGAAATTTCGGACAGATCGAACACGCAGATCACTGCGCTCGCGGCGACAACCCGCTGTGCGGAGACCAGTTGACGCTCTACCTCAAGATGGACGGGGATCGAGTCGTGGAAGTTCGGTTCGAGGGGCAGGGTTGCGCCATCTCCACCGCCTCGGCGTCGATCTTGACCGAGGTGGTCCTGGGCAAGACCCTCTCGGAGGTGGAGGCACTATTCGAGTCGTTCCATGAGTTGCTCACCGGGGATCCGAGTGTCGTAGCGGAAGTCGGTCCGGAGCTCGGCAAGCTGGCCGTCTTCGCCGGCGTGCGAGAGTTCCCCGTCAGGGTCAAATGCGCCACCCTGGCCTGGCACACCCTGAAGGCTGCCATCGAGGATGACAGCGACGGCATCACGACCGAGTAGAGAAGTGTCGAAGCAAGACTGACTGCAGGGCCACAAACCCCGACCGGTCTTTGTGAAGGTCCCCTGCGGTTCTCGTGTGTACTGCGGAGGGTAGCGGATGACAGTCACGGATAGCCTCGACGTCGGCCAGCTCGAGCCCACGGCCTGGGACTTGAGCGAGCTTCTACCCGCGGCGAGCGAAGAAATCATCGTCGAGCGTCTGGCTTCGCTGGAAGTCATGGTGCAGTCCTTCGAAGGTAGACGTGACGGCCTGTCCGCCGAAATGGGACAGGCGGCGCTCCTCGAAGTCGTACGCCAGTACGAGGCTCTGGTCGCGCAGGTGGATGTGCTGGCGGCCTACGGATATCTCTGGTTCGCCGCGGATACACAGGACCAGAACGCCCTGGATTTCAAGAATCGGATCGAGCAGGTCCTGACGGATGTTCAGAACAGGGTGCTGTTCTTCTCGTTGTGGTGGAAGCAGCTCGACGACGAATCGGCCGACGCCCTCTTGCCAGAGGGTTCCGAGCACGCCGACAGTCGCCACTTCCTACAGAATCTGCGGCGTCTTCGACCCTTCACTCTCGAAGAGCACTCCGAGCAGCTCATCAACTTGAAGGATGCGGACGGCATGGATGCGGTGCTGACGCTGTACTCCATGCTCACGAACAGGCTGGAGTTCCAGCTGGAGGTCGATGGCGAGCAGAAGTCACTGACGCGCGACCAGCTTGTCGCCAATGTCTACTCACCGGACCCGGATCTACGCGAAGCAACGTATCGAGAGCTGTTCCGGGGTTTCGAGAGCGAGGCGACCCTGTTGGGTCAGATCTACATTCATCGGCTGCGTGATTGGTACAGCGAGAATGTGCAGCTGCGAGGGTTCACCTCGCCGATCGCGGTTCGTAACATGGCCAACGACATTCCCGATGAGGCAGTCGAGACTCTTCTGGAGGTGGTGCGCGAGAAGAGCAGCATCTACCAGCGCTACTTTCGCCTCAAGGCGGAGCTGTTGGGTATGAAACGTCTGCGCCGGTACGACGTCTACGCGCCGTTGGCCGGGTCCCAGAAGGAGATCCCGTACTCTGAGGGAGTGGGCTTGGTGCTCGACACCTTCGCCTCCTTCCATCCGGAGGTGGCGGCCAGGGCGGAGAGGGTCTTTGCCGAAGGCCATATCGATAGCGCCATCCGTAAGGGCAAGAAGGGAGGAGCTTTCTGCTACACCGTGCTGCCGAGCCAGACACCCTGGCTGCTGGCCAACTACACTGGTCGGGTAAGGGATGTGGCCACTCTGGCCCATGAGCTCGGCCATGCCATTCACAGCATGATGGCCGCCGACCATTCGGTACTGACCCAGCATCCCGTGCTGCCGCTGGCCGAGACGGCCTCGGTGTTCGCCGAGATGCTGCTGACCGACCGCTTGCTGGCGGAAGAGCAGGACCCAATGGTGCGGCGCGACCTGCTGGCCTCGGCAGTCGACGACATCTACGCCACCGTGCTCCGGCAGGCGTTCTTCGTTCGCTTCGAGATTGCGGCCCACGACGCGGTGCGGGCCGGCAAGACCGTCGCCGACCTGAATGCGCTCTATCTGGCCGAGTTGGAAGAACAGTTTGGGGACAGCGTGGAGATCGACTCCGACTTCCAGCACGAGTGGATCACCATTCCCCACATCTACCACACGCCGTTCTACTGCTATGCCTACAGCTTTGGGCAGATGCTGGTGCTGGCGCTGTATCGGCGCTACAAGGAGCAGGGCGAGGCCTTCATCCCCGGCTATCTGGAGCTACTGGCCGCCGGAGGATCCCAGCGGCCGCAGGAGATTCTGACGCAGGTCGGTGTCGATATCACCGATCCGGATTTCTGGCGCGGCGGCTTCTCGGTCGTCGAGGACCTGATCGACCAGATGGAGGCGGCTAGTCGCCAGGCACCACCTCCAGGCCAGGTAAATACAGAGCATTGAACAGCAGCTTGAACGTCCTTACGGTCTGCGCGCGGTGCTGGGGGCGGAACCCGATCAGTACGATTCGACCCTCTCCAACCCTGTACTCGACCACGGCAGCGCGTCGTTCTAGCAACTCGGCTCCTTCGATGTAACCGCTGACCGGAATGTCGGTGTCGTCATTCGGGTAGCGGGCGATCACCTGCCGACCGAAACGGGGGTCGGGCACGCGGGTTTGGAAGGCTGCCGAGTCGGCAAAGTAGGCGACCTCCTCGGGGCGCATTCCGAATCCCACGGGGTGGTCGACATCGACGAGCAGCTTGACCATCGTGCCGGGGGCCGAGAACTGGTCGTCCTCGAGTCCCTCGAGAACGTTGCTGACCGGCAGGCCGAACAGCTCGATAAAGTAGTTGGTGGACGAGTCCATGGCGACAACCGTGCCGCCCGCCTCGACCCACTTCTTGATCTCCTCCTCACCTTCGGGTGCGATGCCGCCCGAGTACTCCGGCGGCAGCGGCGTCCAGAACTGCTTGGCCCAGGGAGAGTCCGGCTCTCCCTGGGTGATGATCGAGGAGCTGACATCGGGAAACAGGAGCACATCCGCGGCGCCCCGGAAAGAGCCTTCCTTGATGTCCTGGTTGTTCAGATTGATGAAGGGGAAGTCGTACTGTTCCAGGACCCAGCGGGTCCACCCCTCATCCATGCTGGCCACCCAAGGCTTGAAGAGCCCGACGCGTGAAGAGCGGACGCGCAGTCGGTCGCCGGTGGGAGCCGAGTCGAGTGAGCGGATCGGCAGGTGCAACTCTTCGGCAAGGGCCGATGCTTCACTCGAGGAGAGCGCATCGGACGGTAGCCAGATGTCGCCTACCTGACCCTCCTCTGGTGGCGTGAGCAGCCAGTAGATCTCCTTGCCATCCCGCAGCAGGCGATTGAGGGCCGTGAAAGCGGAGTCCGAGCTGTGCGGGATCAGGTAGCCGCCAGAGCCTTCGGTTAGAACGACCTGCGGCCAGACGGGCGTGTCGATGCGTCGCAGTGTTCCGGGCAGGGCACGATCCGTCTCGGCGACCTCCACCCCGAAAGCGATGGGTAGCGACCAGGAAGTCACGTCGTACGGCGGATAGATGGGTCCACCCTGGTAGGGAACCACCTCTGGATAGCGCTGGGGTCGCAGCATGGTGAGCAAGAAGGCTCGATAGGGCTGTGCGGCGGGGATGATGTGTGTTCCTGCCGGGTAGGTCGTCATGCCCAGCTGCAACGGCCGGTCGGAGGTGTAGATTCTGATGCCGTGCTCCAAGAGCAGCTCGACCATGCGGCCTGCGGCTACCGGGTCGTGCTGGTCGGGCGAGACGATCCAAGCGGAAGGCGACTCGGTGACTCCCGCCTCTGTCGCCTCGTTGGCCATGCGGTAGAAGTTGCGCAGGAACTCAGGTCTGTTCTCCGACACGGTCTCCACCAGGGCCCAGGTGGCGACCAACTCGTAGTCGACGATGTCTCGCAGAGTCCAGTCGCCGCCCGGCCAGGGAGAGGGGAAATTGGCTCTTCGGGTGTACTCGGGCAGGCCCTTGCTGCCTCCCCTGAGCTCGCCGGAATCGATCTGGATCGGCGTGGCGATCCGGACGCTAGCCACCTCGGTCAGCAGACCGGTGACGTTCTTCCACCAGGCAGTATTGCGAGTGCCACCCGGCCAGTAGCTGTCGAAGATCATGTTGTGGCCGACCCCGGTGCGACCCGACTCCTCGAGGCGATAGCTCATATTGGTACCGATCAAGTCGGCTTGTCGAAAGATCAGGGAGTGAATCTCGGGTGCCAGCGGATCGGTCTGCGGGGGCACGAACATCCGAGGCCCTGTCGAGCCCATCTGATGCTCGTCCAGGAAGACCTGGGGGAACCACCGATGGTAGAGGACCTGGTTGACGACTCGAGACTCTTTCTGGGTCAGCATGTAGAAGTCGCGATTGTTGTCGTGGCCGACATAGTGATGGTAGAGCCACGGCATCTGACCGCCCTCGAACTTGGTGCCGAGATGTTCGTTGTACCAATCGACGACCATCACCTGGCCGTCCGGGTTGATCGACGGCATGAGCAGCACGATCATTTCTTCCATCCAGGCCAGCTTCTCGGGATCGACGGTCGTCGCGAAGTCGTGAACGAATTCCATGGCCATCTGGGTGGAGCCCACCTCTGTCGAGTGGATGGTGCAGGTGACGAGAGCGATGGCCTTGCCTTCGTCGATGAGGAGGGCGGCCTCGTCACTGGAGAGCTGATCGGCGTTGGCCAGCTGGCCAGCGATCTCCCGATAGCGATCGAGGTTCAGTTGGTTCGCAGCGGAGGTCAACACCACCGCGACCATTTCATTGCCCAGCGTCGACTCCCCCAACTCGTCGATGGAGACCCTGTCGGAAGCCGCGGCCACCTGACGCAAATAGGAGAGGACCTGGGTATAGGAGGCGAGCTTGCGGTTGGTGCCGACAGAAAAGCCCAGGAACTCCTCGGGAGTGGGTGGGACTGCGAATACCGCCGTCGCCAGCAGGAGTCCGACGATCAGGGCTAGGAGCTTGTCGCGCATTGAATCCCTCCAGAATTGAAGACGCGGTATCCCCCACGAGGTCGTGGGTTGGCGGGAAGGCTAGCACAGCGTAGCCTGGCCCCATCCACTGTGCCTGGGGCCTGACCAACGACGCCCTGTCGGCTGATCCGCTAGAATCGTAGGTTCCTTGAAACAGATCAGAATCTCGGAAGGAGACATCATGTCCAAGCTCTCACTTTCTATGCTCGTACTTGCTCTTCTCGTTTCTGTCACGGCCTGTGGTCCCAAGGCAGAATCGCCAGCGCCCGAAGCCTCTTCGGAGTCCGCCGAACAGGTCGTCGAGGTTGTGGAAGAGGCCCTGGTAGCCGTCGCGATCCTGACACCTCGTGCCGACACGGAGGTTGCGGGAACGGTGACGTTCACCCAGACAGGCGAGGGTGTCGTAGTCGCAGCCCACGTCTCCGGAGTCGCTCCCGGTCTGCATGGGATCCATCTGCATGAGAAAGGCGATTGCAGCGCTGGCGACTTCACTTCCACAGGTGGTCATTTCAATCCCACCGGAGACCCGCACGGTGGCCCGAGCGACTCGATCCGTCACGCCGGTGATTTCGGCAACATCGACGTCGGAGCCGATGGCTCCGGCCATCTCGAGCTCCTGACCGACATGCTGACGGTCGAGCCCGGCGCCGAAACCACGGTCATCGGTCGGGCCGTGATCCTGCACGAGGGCGAGGACGACCTCGAATCTCAGCCTACCGGCGCCGCCGGGGCACGGCTGGCCTGTGGCACCGTTGTCATGGAAGGCCTGGAAGAGGTGCCGGGAATGGTCGAGATGGAAGAGGAAGAGGTTCCAGGGAACCCGGAGGCGGTGGACTGAGGAGCCCTACTCGGTCAGCGAGCTGGTTGCTTTCCTGCGGCGTGCTGGCGTGGGTGGTCTGCTTTGCAGCATGTTCGCCGGATGGTGGCTCGTCCCCAGAGCTTGAAGACCCCCCTGGAACCCTGGCAGAAGTCGATCTGAAGTGGAGGGCGGTCGATCCGCCCGCCAGGCCTGGTGCCCTGGCTCCGAACCTGGCCGTCGTAGACGGCCGATTGGCAGCTACGTGGTTGGAAGTAGGCGAGCCCCAGGCCGAAGGCTCGGGCCATCGGTTGCGGTTCTCCCGCCTGGTTGATGGTGATTGGCTGGTGCCCACGACGATTGCTGAAGGCGGCGACTTCTTTGCCAATTGGGCCGATATTCCAGCTTTGATCGAGGCGAACGACGGTAGTCTTCTCGCCCACTGGCTCGCCAAGACAGGGGGAGAAACCTACGCCTACTCGATCCTTCTCGCACGCTCCACAGATCAGGGTCTGACCTGGCGACCGCTGGGCCCACTGAACGACGACGTGACCCCGACGGAGCATGGGTTCGTCTCCTGGGTAACGGAAGGAGATGCGGTGCGGGCATTCTGGCTTGATGGCCGAGCGATGCTCGACGAGGGGCCGATGAGCCTACGTACAACGGTCGTTCGGGAAGAGGTTTCGCCCTCCGAGGTCCTGGATGAGCGGGTTTGCGACTGTTGCGCCACAACGGCGGCTGTTGTTGGCGGGGAGCCCCTCGTGGTGTTTCGAGATCGAAGCCAAACAGAGGTCCGAGATATCGCTATCGTGCGACGCGAGGTAGGGCAATGGAGCCCCACGACGCCGGTGGCGTCGGATGAGTGGGTGATTCCGGGCTGCCCTGTCAACGGCCCAGCCACCGCCATTGCGGGCGAAGACCTCTTTGTGGCCTGGTTCACCGCGGCCTCAGACGAGCCATGCGTGAAGGCTGCCATTTCGCGGGATGGCGGCACCAGCTTCGGAGAGCCGATCCTCATCGATGCGGACAATCCCGTTGGCCGGGTGGATCTAGCCTCGGCGGGTGAGGGTGTTGCGGTCGTGAGCTGGCTGGCGAGCGGTAGCGACAAGGCCAGGGTGATGCTGGGCTTGCTGTCCTCGGCCGGGAACCTCGAACGGACCTTCGTCGTGGCGGAGACCCAGAATGCCCGAGCCAGTGGCTTCCCTCGCCTCGAGCGGATCGAGGAACAGCTTTTTCTGATCTGGGTGGACGTGGCCGAGGGTGAGAGTTCGCATCTGCGCGTAGCAGAGATTCCGTTGACTCTTCTTCTGGGTGAGGGTGCGGAGGTCCCGGCCTCGTAGACGGTGGCATAGAATACGCCGACGCTCGCGAAGGACACCGCGAAGAACCGGAAGGATCAGGTTGGGTGAGGTGGTTTCCGGCCGCCACACAGACCTAGAGGTGTAGGAATCATGAATACGGAACGAGAGAACAACCCCCTCGATCAGGATCTCGACTCTCAAGAGACCCGGGAGTGGAAAGAGGCGCTCGAGGAGGTCATCGAGAGAGACGGCCCCGAGCGGGCCCACTTTCTCATTGAGTCATTGGTCGACAAGGCGCGCCGCTCGGGCGCCTATCTGCCCTACAACGCAACGACCGCCTACCTGAACACGATTCCCGTGCATCAGGAAGAGCGCCGGCAAGGCGACCCAGCCCTGGAGCGTCGGATCAAGAGCATCATCCGGTGGAATGCCATGGCCATGGTGGTGAGAGCCAACCGGGAAGGCCTGGATCTGGGCGGTCACATCGCGACCTACCAATCTGTGGCAACTCTGCTGGAGGTCGGATTCAATCACTTCTTTCATGGCCCTGGGGACGATCACCGGTGCGACCTGGTGATGATCCAGGGTCACAGCTCGCCAGGCGTCTACGCTCGAGCCTTTCTCGAAGGCCGTATCACCGAAGAGCAGATGGCCAATTTCCGGCAGGAGGTGGGCGGCGAGGGGATTCCCTCCTATCCCCATCCCTGGCTCATGCCGGATTTCTGGCGTTTTCCCACGGTCTCCATGGGTCTCACCTCGATCTCGGCGATCTACCAGGCGCGCTTCATGAAGTACCTCCACAACCGGGGCATCATCGACACCGAGGGTCGCAAGGTCTGGGCTTTTCTGGGCGACGGGGAGATGGACGAGCCGGAGTCGCTGGGGGCCATCTCGCTGGGCTCGCGGGAGAAACTGGACAATCTCATCTTCGTCATCAACTGCAACCTGCAGCGCCTCGATGGCCCCGTGCGCGGCAACGGCAAGATCATCCAGGAGCTGGAAGCGGTGTTCCGGGGTGCCGGATGGAACGTGATCAAGGTCGTCTGGGGCTCGAACTGGGACCCATTGTTGGCCAAGGACACGTCGGGACTTCTGCGGCGACGAATGGAAGAGACTGTCGATGGCGAGTATCAGGCCTACGTCACGGCCGACGGTGACTACATTCGCAAGCACTTCTTCGGCGCCTATCCGGAGCTGGCAGAGATGGTGGCGAACATGTCCGATCAGGAGATCTGGCGGCTCGGTCGCGGCGGACATGACCCCCAGAAGGTCTACGCCGCCTATGCGGCAGCCGTCAAGCACACGGGCCAGCCCACCGTGATCCTGGCCAAGACCGTCAAGGGCTATGGAATGGGTGAGGCTGGCGAGGGGCAGAACATCACCCACCAGCAGAAGAAGATGGGCGAGGAAGAGCTGCGCCTGTTCCGGGATCGATTCAACATCCCTATCGCCGAAGACCGGGTGGAGGGGCTGCCGTTCTACAAGCCGGCCGAGGACAGCGCCCCCATGCGGTATTTGAGGGAGCGCCGGGAGGCTCTCGGGGGATACATCCCCATTCGGCGGCCCGAAGCGGCAGAGAAGCTGGACGTTCCCGATCTGTCCACCTTCAGCAGCGTCGCGGAAGGCAGTGGCGACCGCGAAGTCTCTACCACCATGGCCTTTGTTCGACTCCTCATGTCCCTGACCCGCGACAAAAAGATCAAGGATCACATCGTGCCGATCGTGGCGGACGAGGCGCGGACGTTCGGCATGGAGGGGATGTTTCGACAGGTCGGCATCTACGCACCGACGGGGCAGCTCTACACGCCCGAGGATGCGGACCAGTTGGCCTACTACCGCGAGGAGAAGCACGGGCAGATCTTGCAGGAGGGCATCTCCGAGGCGGGCTCCCTGTCGTCGTGGATCGCCGCCGGGACATCCCACGTCAACCACGGCATTCCGATGGTGCCGTTCTTCATCTTCTACTCCATGTTCGGATTCCAGCGCATCGGCGACCTCATCTGGGCCGCTGCCGACATGCAGGCCAAGGGCTTTCTCATGGGTGCAACCTCGGGGCGCACAACCCTCAACGGGGAAGGGCTGCAGCACCAGGACGGCCACAGCCACCTGTTGTCCTCGACGGTACCCAATTGTCGTTCCTACGACCCGACCTACGGGTATGAGCTGGCAGTGATTCTGCAGGATGGTCTCAAAAGGATGTATGCGGACGACGAGTCGGTCTTCTACTACATCACGCTGCTGAACGAGAACTACCCTCATCCGCCGATGCCGAAGGGAGTCGAGGAGGCCATCTGCAAGGGTCTGTATCTGTTGCGGAAGGCGGCAGGGGGAAAGCCCAAGTCGAAGCAGCCCAGAGTGCAACTCCTGGGCAGTGGCTCTATCCTGCGAGAGGTCATTGCCGGTGCCGATCTCTTGCAGCAGGACTTCGGCGTCGGGTCCGATATCTGGAGCACGACAAGCTTCAACCAGCTGCGCCGAGACGGTATGGCGACCGAGCGCTGGAATCGCCTCCATCCAACCGCAAAGCCGAAGCAGAGCTACGTCGAGCAGTGCCTGGAGGGTCAGGAGGGCCCGGTGATCGCCTCGACCGACTACATGAGGGCAGTTGCCGACCAGATCCGCCCCTGGGTGCCAGGCCGCTATCTGACCTTGGGGACCGACGGATTCGGTCGCAGTGATACCCGGCAGCGGCTGCGGCGCTTCTTCGAAGTCGATCGCTATCAGGTGGCCGTGGCGGCACTCAAGGCGCTGGCTGATAACGGCAAGATGCCAGCAGCCAAGGTAGCCGAAGCGATCCAGAAGTACGACATCGATCCCGAGGCGCCGGATCCTTGGACGGTGTAGGGAGCTGACCGATGCCCAAAACTGAAGAGATCCTGGTTCCGGACATCGGTGATTTCGACTCCGTCGAGATCGTCGAGGTGCTGGTGAGTCCGGGCGACGCGGTCGAAGTCGAAGACCCCCTCATCACCCTGGAGAGCGACAAGGCGACGATGGAGGTGCCATCACCGCTCGCCGGCAAAGTGGTCGAGGTCAAGGTCAAGATGGGCGACAAGATCGGCGAAGGCGCGGTGATCCTCGTGCTGGAGATCGACGAGGCGGCGGCCGCGGAATCCGCGCCGGCTCCGGAGGAGTCGAAGCCAGAAGCCCCTGCACCTCCCGCGCCCGTGGAGAAGCCACAGGCTGCAGAGCCCGTGGCGCCTGCGCCCGCGACTCCGACGATCTCTGCATCGCGGGCGGACCTGTCTCCGGCTCCTGTCGACGAGTTTCCGCACACCACGACTCATGCCAGCCCGGCCATTCGACGCTATGCTCGCGAGCTCGGAGTGAACCTGGCGAGGGTGAAGGGCACCGGCCGCAAGGGGCGGGTCCTGAGAGAAGACGTGCAGGGTTTCGTCAAGAAGACGCTGTCTCAACCGCAGGGCCAGGGCTCTGCCGGATTACCCGAGATGCCGGTCATCGATTTCTCCCGCTTTGGAGAGGTCGAGCGCCAACCGCTGACCCGCATTCAGATGATCTCCAAGACCAATGTGCACCGGAGCTGGTTGCACGTTGCCCATGTCACGCAGCACGACGAGGCGGACATCACCGAGATGGACGCGTTTCGACGCGCCCACGCCGAAGAGGCCAGAGCTCGAGGGTTCAACCTGACTCCCGTCGCCTTCTTGATGAAAGCTACGGTGGGTGCTTTGCAGCACTTCCCCCGTGTCAACAGCTCTCTCGACCCGGACGGCGAGCACGTGATCCTGAAGAAGTACTACCACCTGGGCGTCGCGGTAGACACCGAGCAGGGTCTGATGGTGCCAGTCATCCGCAACGTCGATCAGAAGGGGGTCTTCGAACTGGCGAAAGAGCTGGCCGAGACCAGCGAACAAGCACGACAGGGCAAGCTGCGACCCGATCAGGTCCAGGGGGCGTCGTTCACGATCACCAGCCTCGGCGGCATTGGTGGCACCGACTTCACACCGATCGTCAACGCTCCCGAGGTGGCTATCTTGGGAGTGTCGCGGGCGGCGATGCGCCCGGTCTGGAATGGCGATGAGTTCACTGCCCGACTGATGCTGCCTATCTCGTTGTCCTACGACCACAGGGTCATCGACGGCGCTCTGGGAGTTCGATTCACGACCTACCTCTGTGGGCTGCTTTCCGATCTGCGGCGCCTCCTGCTGTGACGCTCTTGGATCCCGGTTCGAAGGAGACCTGAAATGGCTGAAAGTACAGAGGTCCTCGTCCTTGGTGGCGGTCCAGGCGGCTATACGGCCGCTTTTCGAGCGGCGGATCTCGGCAAGAAAGTGGTTCTCGTCGAGCGTCACTCCAGGCTCGGAGGGGTCTGCCTGAACGTCGGCTGCATACCGTCGAAGGCACTGCTCCATGTGGCCCGGGTCATGGAAGAGGCGGCCGATCTGGACAAGCACGGAGTCGTCTTCGGCAAGCCGAAGCTGGATCTCGACAAGATACGCCACTTCAAGCAGTCAGTCGTCGATCGGCTGACCAAGGGGTTGAGTGCCCTCGCCAAGGCGCGGCAGGTAGAAGTAGTCCAAGGCGAAGGCCGATTCACCTCGGCCAATGTCCTCACCGTCGAGGCGGGAACGGAAACAAAGACGATTCGCTTCGAGAGCGCCATCGTTGCCGTCGGATCCCGAGTCGTCGAGCTTCCGGGTGTCCCCTATGAGGACCCGCGGGTGATCGATTCGACCGGAGCCCTGGAGTTGCAGGATATTCCGAAGCGCCTGCTGGTCATCGGTGGCGGCATCATCGGGCTCGAGATGGCCATGGTCTACGGTGCGTTGGGCTCGCAGCTCACCATCGTCGAAATGCTCGATCGGTTGATTCCTGGCTGCGACCCCGATCTCGTCAAGCCGCTCGAGCGTCGGCTGAAGCGTCGCTACAAGGCCAAGATCTACCTCGAGACCAGGGTGTCTGGAATCAAGGCCCTCAAGAGCGGTCTCAAAGTCACCTTCGAAGGTGAAAAGGCTCCGCAGCCGACGACCTTCGAAAAGGTGCTGGTGTCGGTGGGCAGGCGACCCAATGGAGATCGAATCGGTGCCGAGGAAGCGGGCCTGGAGGTCGATGAGCGAGGCTTCTTGTCGGTCGATTCACAGCAGCGCACCAATGTGCCGCGCATTTTCGCCATCGGCGACGTTACAGGTCAGCCGATGCTGGCCCACAAGGCGACCCACGAAGGCAAGGTGGCCGCGGAGGTGGCCGCGGGGCTCAAGAGTGGCTTCGATGCGCGGGTCATACCCTCTGTGGCCTACACGGATCCCGAGATCGCTTGGGTTGGGCTGACCGAGACCGAAGCCGAGGCAAGGGGTGTGGCTTACGAGAAGGGGGCCTTTCCGTGGTCCGCCAGTGGGCGCTCGCTGGGAATGGGAAGAAGCGATGGGCTGACCAAGATCCTCTTCGACCCCATGACGAAACGGGTTTTGGGGGCGGGAATCGTCGGCCCGAGTGCTGGCGATCTGATAGCCGAGATCGCACTGGCCATCGAGATGGACTGTGAAGCGGCCGATCTGAGCCTCACCATCCATCCGCACCCCACCCTCTCAGAGACGGTCGGCCTCGCTGCCGAGGCTTTCGAAGGCACCATCACGGATCTCTACGTGCCGAAGAAGAGCGGCGCCTGAGTGAGTTGAAGTCGCTGGCCGAACACGAAATGGCAGGAGGACTCCCTATGGCAAAGACCCCCGAGGAAATGGCAGCTTCGATGATCGCCAATCTCGAAGACAAGACGGGCAAGGACCTGGCTGGTTGGCTCGAGATCACCAGGGCCAGCGGGCTCGAGAAGCACGGTCAGATCGTCAAGCTCTTGAAGTCGGAGCACGGCATGACCCACGGGTACGCGAATATGGTGGCCCACGAGACCCTGCGGGCTGGACAGCCTCAGCCGACGGAGAACGAACTGGTCGAGAGCCAATACTCTGGACCCAAAGCGGATTTGCGCCCCATCTACGACGCCTTGATCGCCGAGATCTCGAAATTCGGGCCGGACGTCGAGATCGCTCCCAAGAAGGCCTATGTGAGCCTGAGACGCAACCAGCAGTTCGGGATCATTCAGCCCTCGACGAAGACCCGGGTCGATGTGGGAATCAACCTCAAAGGTGCCGAGCCTACCGAGCGCCTCGAGGCTTCAGGGAGCTTCAATGCGATGGTCTCTCACCGGGTCCGTCTGAGCGCCGCCAACGAGGTGAATCCGGAGCTCGTCGCCTGGATGAAAAAGGCATACGCGGCATCATGAGCAAGAGCGAGAATCGAGTTCCCGGCTCGCGGCCCCAGTGATTACTGCGATGATCGATTTCGAGAAGTTCACTCACCTGACGTTCGATTGCTACGGCACAATCATCGATTGGGAGACTGGAATTCTCTCGGCCGTCAATGCCGTGTTGGAGCGCCACGGGGTCTCCATTGAAGAGGCCGAAATCCTGCAGTTGTACGCTCGACTCGAGGCGGAGCAGGAGGCCGGTACCTATAAGACCTACAAGCGGGTCCTGATGGGAGTGATGGATGGCATGGGGCACGAGCTGGCATTCACTCCGTCCGAGGCCGACTTTCTGGCGCTGCCGAAGTCGGTCGGAGTGTGGCCGCCGTTTGCCGACAGTGTCGAAGCTCTGCAACGCCTGCAAATGGGTTTCGAGCTGGTCATCCTGTCCAATATCGATGATGATCTTTTCGCCGCGACGGAAGCGGGCTTGGGAGTCGACTTCGACGAAGTCATCACGGCCCAGCAGGTCGAGAGCTATAAGCCGTCACTGTTGAACTTTCAAGTTGCCTTGGAGCGCCTCCAGGTGCCGCAAGAGCAGGTACTGCATGTGGCCCAAAGTCTCTTTCATGATCATGCCCCGGCCCAACAGCTCGGCTTCACCACCGTTTGGGTGAATCGTGCTAGCCGCTGCCCGGGTGTCGGAGTTGCAAAGCCCACGCAGGCCTCCCCCGACCTGGAGATCCCCGACCTGGCCAGTCTGGTGGCACTAGCGGGGATGTGAGCCTTGCCAAGGCAGATCTTGTTCACAGTGAGATAGAGTTCAGTCGATGAGCACGCGAACCCAGGTGGCCCGATACAGTACGGCTGAAGAGATTGCCAACAGCATCACGCATGGTGTCGGCCTACTCCTCGCCATAGCTGGGCTGGCGACGCTGGTTGCGTTCGCAGTCCTGCGCGGCACCGCCTGGCACATCGTCGGCTGCAGTATCTTCGGTGCGACACTAGTCCTTTCCTACTTGACCTCGACGCTTTACCACAGCATACCCAGCGCCCGGGCGAAGTCGATTCTGCGCATTTTCGACCACTGTGCGATCTTCCTGCTCATCGCCGGCACCTACACGCCGTTGATGCTGGTGAATCTTCGAGGGCCTTGGGGCTGGTCCATTTTGGGCGTCGTCTGGGGCATCGCCACCCTGGGCATCGTCTTCAAGGTGACCATGTTGCGAAAGTGGACGGTCGTTTCGGTGGTCCTCTACGTCGCCATGGGTTGGGTCGTAGTGGTCGCGACCAAGCCGCTGCTTTCCGCTGTGGCTCCGGGAGGACTACTTCTGCTGCTACTCGGGGGGTTGGCATACACCGGAGGTGTCATCTTCTACGGATTGCGTCGGATGCCATATCACCACGCTGTCTGGCACCTGTTCGTCCTGGCTGGCAGCGTGCTGCACTTCTTTGCAGTGCTTTTCTACGTGATTCCTATCGCCGGTTCCTGAGGGGAGTCGGCCGAGGATTCGGCGGATCGAGATGACCGATCGAGAAACGCAGTCAAGACTCGTCCTGATCAAGCACTCTCTTCCCGAGATGCAGATCCAGGTGGAGTCCCGGTTCTGGCATCTGTCCCAGGAGGGGCGCAAGCGTTGCGCTCCCTTGGCTGACAAGCTGCGACGCTTCGACCTCGCTCGAATCGTCTCTAGCAATGAGCCGAAAGCGATAGAGACGGCAGAGATCCTCGCCGCCGAATTGAGTCGTAGTCATATCGTTCGACCGGATCTACAGGAGAACGATCGCACCGGTCTCGGATTCGTCGGCGCCGATGCCTACCGTGAGACCTTCCGCCGGTTCTTCGCCGAGCCGGACATGGTCGTGGTGGGCAACGAGACGGCCGAGGATACTCGGACTCGCTTCACGACGGCCATCGAAGGCGTGCTCGACGAGTTTCCCGACGAGACACTGGCCGTCGTCACCCACGGAACGGTGATCTCGCTTCTGGTGTCCGAGCCGAATCCCGAAGATCGCTTCCGGCTTTGGAAGCGGTTGGGGCTGCCTTCGTATGTCGTTGTCTCGAGGCCCGCGCTCGAGATCGTCGAGGAGTTTTACGGTGTCGACTGAGCTGAAGTACCACCACATCGGAATTCCGACGCAGCAGAAGCGCGACGACGAGGAGTACCTGCCCGAGTTCAAGGTCTACATCTCGAGCTTTGATCGAAGCCCGTTTGGTGTGGAGTGGCTGAGGTTCGAGGACGACAGCCCGACCCCCGACCTCGTGAAGCGCGTTCCACATGTCGCCTTCGAGGTGCCCGATCTAGCGGCCGTCATCGCCGGCAGAGAGATCCTGATCGAGCCCAATAGCCCCTCCGATGGAGTCACCGTTGCCTTCATCGTCGATGACGGTGCACCGATCGAGTTTCTCGAGTTCTCCAGCCCAAGAAGTTCTTGAGGGCCGAGTTGTGAGTCGGAAGGGCCAACGCGGCAAGCGCTGGGTGCGAGCCTTCTACCTGGCGCTTGTGGGTGCCGTCGGCCTACCGATTCTGATCGTGTTGCCCTGGCGCTGGCTCGAGCCGCCGGCGAGCGCATTCATGATGCGGGCCCAGGCCGAGGGCGTGGAGGTCCATCAGCGATGGGTTCCGTGGGAGGCGATCTCTCCCCACCTGCCGATTGCGGTTGTGGCGTCAGAAGATCAGAAATTCCCCGAGCACCGCGGATTCGACACCGAGTCCATCCGATCGGCCCTGGAAGAGGAGGGGTCCAGGGGACGAGGCGCCAGCACCATCTCGCAGCAGGTCGTCAAGAATCTCTTTCTCTGGTCCGGCCGCAGTTGGATCCGGAAGGGCCTCGAGGCCTATCTCACCGTCTTTGTCGAGGTCCTGTGGCCGAAGCAGCGAGTTCTGGAGATCTATCTGAACATAGCGGAGTTCGGAACAGGCATCTTCGGAGCCGAGGCCGCTGCCGAAGGCTTCTTCAACAAGCCGGCCTCGCAGTTGAGTGCTCGGGAAGCGGCCCTGATGGCGGCCGTGCTTCCAAGTCCGAAGAGGATGTCCCCGGGCCGACCCTCTCCGTATGTGGAAGAACGCGCCGACTGGATCCTTCGCCAGATGGAGCAACTCGGCGGACCGTCCTATCTGGATGCGATGTAGAAGAGTACGGCTCGGTCTCACCGCACGAGCCTCTCGGAGTCTTCGAAAGGAGAGCCATGCTGGACCAGGACCGATGGGAAGAGGTTTTCGAGAGCTACCTACGCGACGGGGGCGATGCCGATCCGGCTCACGGGCTGGACCATGTCAGACGAGTCGTGGCCAATGCGCTTGTCCTGGCGGCAGCCGAAGGAGTTGGGCTCGAGGTGGTCCTTCCCGCAGCCTGGTTGCACGATTGCGTCGTCGTCGCCAAGGACTCTCCGAACAGATCGACGGCTTCCGCGTTGGCGGCTCGAACGGCACGCCAGTGGCTCCGGACTTCTGGCTACGATCCGGTCTACCTCGACGGAATTGCGCACGCTATCGAGGCCCACAGCTTCACTGCCGGAATCGCTCCTCGGACGATTGAGGCCAAGATCGTTCAGGACGCAGACCGGCTCGATTCTCTGGGTGCCATCGGGGTCGCCCGCTGTCTGATGCTGGGAGGCAGTCTCGAACGCCCTCTCTACGATGTCGAGGACCCGTTCTGTGAGGCGCGGGCTGCCGACGATGCGGTGTCCACGATCGACCACTTCTACACCAAGCTGCTCTTGCTGGCCGACAGCATGCAGACCGAGGCCGGACACAAGGAGGCCCGGAGGCGAACGGAGTTCATGCTCGCCTACCTGAAGGAACTGGCGCTAGAGCTCGGCGACAACCAATCGGAGTGAGCTCGGGCGGGCAAGTTTGGCTTCTTGCCTGTTGTGAGACGCGAGAGGTCCCGGTGGGTGTAGGCTGTCTGCAAGGAGGGCGCCATGAAACTAGATGTCAAGGCTTTCGCGATCACCTGTGGACTCCTGATGGGACTAGGGCTGTTCCTGGCAACCTGGTGGATCATCATTCTCGATGGTTCGTCGGATCGCATGACCTTTATCGGTCAGATCTATCGAGGTTATGGACTCAATGCCACAGGTAGTCTGACGGGTCTGGTCTGGGGCCTGGTGGATGGTGCGATCGGCGGCGCCATCTTTGCTTGGCTCTACAACGCCCTGGCCAGTCGTTCGTAGAGCGCCGCTTCCGGCAACTGATCCAATGTATCGACGCGGGGCTGGGTACCCGAAGTGCTATCGTTCGCGCAATCCCCCTCGAGGGTCGATCGATGATGAAGAAGGTCAAGGCAATCGTGATGGGCCGCGTGCAGGGTGTCTGGTTCCGAGCCAACACCATGCAGGAGGCGAAGCTGTTGGGGGTCCGTGGTTACGCTCGGAACATGGCAGACGGTTCGGTGGAGATCGTCGCCGCAGGTGAGACTGCGGCCGTGGATGCCCTGATCGCGTGGGTGGGGGAGGGCCCACCTCTGGCGGTCGTGCGCCAGGTGCGAGTGGAAGAGCTGGACTACGACGAAGAGTTCTCCAATTTCGGAGTTCGGCATTGACCCTCCCGATGCCGTGTCGATTGGCAGCGAGATGAAGAGGAGACCGATCGTGCACCGATTCCCGTTGCGATGCCTGATGTTGATGGTCGTCTTGGTCCTTGCCGGGATCATTCCAACAGCGGTCGAGGCCGCTGGGCTGACGGTGGAGTTGGATCTCGCGCCGTCCTCCGAAGCGGCCGGGATCTACGAAGTGACGGCGCAAATCCAGGATGCGGAGAGCGGCGAGGTGCTGTCGGTGCCCACGCTCGCGTTTCCCAAGGGAGAGGACCCGGCCAGCGTGACCTCGTCGACACCGACGGGTGGCATCCTGGAGTTCACGATTGCGATCAGCCCTGATGGGACCACCGTGGTCTACGCTGTCGAGCGTCAGGAAGGCGGCGAAGTCGTGGCGTCGCAAAAGGCGACGATCCGCTTGTCCCCTCGCGGCGAGTGAGCAAGAGAGATCCTGTAAGAGTCATCCCTTGCAACGACGCGCCGGCCAGTGTTGGAGGAGGTAGAGTCGTGTTCATCGAGCCCATCCACCGCATCATGATTCGGGAGCTTCAAGGCCTGAAGAGCGAGCTGCTGGCCTACCAGAACGAAGGCGACATCTGGCGTGCCGTACCAGGCCTGCCGAACACGGCTGGCACGATCGGTCTCCATGTGGCCGGCAACCTGCAGCACTTCGTCGGCGCACAGCTTGGGGACTCGGGATTCGTCCGCGACCGGGAGGCGGAGTTCAGTCGCCGTGACGTCTCAGTGGCCGAGCTTGTGGGCGAGCTCGACCAGACCATCGTCGCGCTCGATGCGACCTTCGCCAGTCTGGAAGAGGGCGCCACGGATCGTCCATTTCCGCAGCAGATCGCCGGTGTTCGGCCGACTGTCGGAGAATTCCTGGTCCATCTCGTGGCCCACCTCGCCTACCATCTGGGCCAGATCGACTACCACCGACGTTGCGTCACCGGGGAAGCCACTTCGGCTGGAGTTCTCTCTCCCCGCGACCTGAAATCTGCTGTAGAGAGCTAGGACAGGCGAGCCCGCGCCAAGCCAATCAGTCCAGGCCAAACAAGGCAGCCTGGCCGATCGGTGAAGCGTACGAACTGTGCTCGAGCGTCAGGAGATCTCCGTCGACGAGCTTGCCGGCTTCGAAGTGCTCCAGGGCGTGATCTTCTGACCAGAAGAAGACGCTATTGCGTCAGTAGGCGTGGATGATGTTGGGCTCTTGGAACCTCGGCCAGTCGATCTGGGGCTCGAAGAACAGCGGTTTCGATCCGGCCAACTCCACTTGAACCTTCATCTCACTGTCGACGGTCAGTCGCATTGGCTGATCGCAGTGGCCGCAGGACGTCTCGATCGTGGCCTTGGTGAACCTGTCGGTCAATCGCCCTTGCACGAAGGGCGCTATGAAGGCGTCCTCCGCTCAGGCGCCGTAGAGGCGTTCCCCTGTACTGAAAGTGAGCTCGTGAGGAGTGCGGTCCGCCGTCACGGGAAAGGCCCAAGAGACCGCCCCTTCTTCGTTGCGTACCAAGAAGAAGAGATTGCGCTCCAGGTCGTCGAGGATTTCGTCCGTGCGCGAAGTCGAGATTCCCAGCTGCCGAGAGAAGGTCTCGGGTGCGATGGGCTGTCCGGTTCGAACCAGCTCGGTGACTGCGGACCGTCGAATCGCATGGTGCTCGTCGGACATGAAGTCGAGACGCTTTCGGCCCCTCTTGATCGCTGCCAGGACCAGTTGTTTCCACTCGACCGTCGGAATGGAGGTCAAAGCGCCTTGGCTAACGATGCGTACATCCGAGTCCATGATGAATCCTCGACGGAGTTATGCCGTCACCCCGAGGCTTGAAGTATACGCCCTGGCCTGAACCGGAAAGCGGTGGGCTCCCTCTGTTCGAGGGTTGTGGCAGAATTGGCGGCAGCAGCTCATCATCGGTTGGAGCGAATATGGATCTGAAACGTGCGCTGGCAGCTCTAGAGGCTGCTGGGACCGGGCAGAATCGCAAGGTCTATCGACGTCACGGGGTCGGCGATCCCCTGTATGGTGTGAGCTATGCAAACCAGGGAAAACTGGCCAAGAAGAACAGAGGCGACACGGAGTTGGCAATCGGCCTTTGGGAGAGCGGCAACCACGACGCACGGATCCTCGCGGCCATGATCGCTGATCCGGAGGAGATCCGAAGCTCGCTATTGGATGCCTGGGTGCGGGATCTGGACAACTATGTCCTGACCGACGCGTTCTCCGACCTGGTGAGCCAGACTCCATTTGCGAAGACCAAGGTCGGTAGGTGGACCAGGTCCGCCCAGGAGTTTGTCGGTGCGGCGGGGTGGAATGTGTTGGCCCGACTGGCGAGACAGGATCCCGAGCTGACAGACAAGGAGCTCGAAGAGTATCTCGCGACGATCGAGACCGAGATTCACGGCCGCAAGAACAGAAGCCGTCATTCCATGAACAGCGCCCTGATCGCGATCGGAATCCGCAATCCGAAGCTCGAGCGCAAGGCTCTTGCGGCGGCCAAGAGGATCGGTAAGGTGGAGGTGGATCACGGCGAGACGAGCTGCAAGACGCCTGATGCCCCCACCTACATCCGCAAGGCCGTGGCGAGAAGATCCAAGGCCACTCGATGAGCGGTATTGGTTAGGGCCAAAGGGTCTGGGATGGGAATTGGAGAGGAGACTGCCATGGCAGACAGCACGCTGAGAGTCATTGCCCGAGTTAGAGCACAGCCAGGTAAGGAAGCCGATCTCAAGCAAGTGTTGGTCGGCCTGATCGAGCCTACCCGCGAGGAGCCGGGCTGCATCGGCTACGAGCTCCTCGAGAACCTCGAGGATCGCCGGGAGTTCACCTTTATCGAGGAGTGGCAGGGCGAATCGGCACTCGAGGCCCATTTCAGCACGGACCATATTGCCAGCGCACTGCAGGAGTTTCCGGACCTGCTGGCTCAGGAGCTGGACCTCAGGAAGTACCGTCTGCTGGGCTGAGTTGCAGCGGGGCGCCATGAGCACTCTCGACACCAGACGTCTGATTCTGCGCCTCTTCACCGAGAGCGATCTCGAGTCCTATGCCCAGATGTGTTCCGACACGGAGGTGATGCGCTTCCTTGGAGGTCGCACCTGGACCCGGGGAGAGAGCTGGCGACAGATAGCCGCGATCTTGGGCCATTGGCAGCTCCTGGGATATGGAATGTGGGCTCTCGAAGATCGACAGACCGGTGCTTTCGTGGGTCGGGTCGGCTTCATCGACCCACCGGGTTGGCCCGGTTTCGAACTGGGATGGGCTCTCGCCCGGCCCTTCTGGGGGCACGGACTGGCTTTCGAAGCGGCGCAGGTGGCCCTCGAGCATGCCTTTCTGAAGCTAGAGCGTGAACATGTGATCAGTCTCATTCATCCGGACAACACGAGATCTCTCGCGCTGGCCAAGCGGCTTGGAGAGCAGTTCGAAAGAACCGTCGATTTCTTTGGAGACGAGGTCGGTGTCTACGGCATCGACAAGGCCTCATGGGAGGCAGCAGGAGTCGCCTGATGCAACGGGTGCAGCTCATTCATTGGAAGCCGGCCGAGGCCCAGGCCCGCGTGAGTGCGTTGGAGAAAGCGGGCTACCGGGTGACCTATGAGCCCTTTCAGGGGCCGCCGACCCTGAGGCGCATTCGGGCCGATCCACCCGACGCTGTGGTGATCGATCTGGATCGCATACCCAGTCAGGGACGGGACGTGGCCTTTCTCCTTCGACAATCGAAGAGTAGTCGCTTCCTACCGCTCGTCTTCGCCGGTGGCGAGCCTGAGAAGAGCGCCAAGATCGAGGCAGCACTGCCCGATGCGATCTATATCCCGTGGGCCCGAATCAGCAGCGGACTCCAGCACGCCATCGCCAATCCTCCTGCTGACCCGGTTGTACCTTCTTCAGCGCTGGCGGGCTATTCGGGGACACCCTTGCCTCGCAAACTGGGAATCAAGCCCGATTCGGTTGTGGCCCTGCTCGGCGCTCCGGAAGACTTCGAGGCGGTGCTGCAGCCCCTTCCGGAGAACGTGCGCTTCAAGCGTAGCGCGCGAGGGGCCGCGACTCTGATCCTCCTTTTCGTCAAATCCAAGGCCGAGATGGGGCGGCGATTTCCGACCGCGACCCGCTGCTTGGCCGAAAGCGGCGGGCTGTGGATCGCCTGGCCCAAGAAGGCATCAGGTGTTACTACCGATCTCACGCAGGCGGCCGTGCGGTCATTCGGCTTGGACGCGGACTTCGTGGACTACAAGATCTGCTCTATCGACGAGACCTGGTCGGGCCTCCTCTTCGCCCGACGAAGGAAGAGGGGTTGAGGCGGCCGGTCGTACCTCCCAGCCGATCTTTGGGGCTTGGGGGTTGAGGAGCCTGTCGTACCTCCGGCCTACCTTTGAGGCAGCGGGCATTCATCTGAGTCGTAGGTTGTGTGAGGATTCGGCGTGGGCCCCCCGTTGCAGTCTGAGTAGCCGACGCCGTCCGCCTGCGGACCACCTGGACGGACCTCATATGGGCAGAACGGTCAGGGTTTCAGGATGGCTTGCAGGTCGGATCGCAGTAACGGGAGAATTGTGACCATGGTCCGAATGAGTCGACAACTCTGGCTTGTCATTTTCCTGTGGATGTGGACTACCGCAGGCTTTTGCCATCTGCTCGCGCAGGAGTCGTCATCGCAACCAGCTGAGATCACCCTGGCCGAGGATCTGAAGCTGATCGAGTTGGAGCCGGGGCTCTGGAGACATGTCTCCACATTTGTCCTGGTCAGCAGACCGACGCCTGCCAATGGGCTTCTACTGATGACTGAGAAAGAGGCACTGCTGATCGACACCCCCTGGACCGAGGACCAGACTGAGCGCCTACTGGATTGGATCGAAAAGGATCGCGGGCTCTCGGTAGCAGGTGTCATCGCAACCCACTTCCACTCGGACTGCATGGGAGGGATCGAAGCTGTCCACCGACGAGGGGTTCCAACCTACGGCCTGTCCCTGACGGCAGAGCTCGCCCGCGAAGACGGCAGCCAGCCGCCGAAAGTGCTTTTCGCGCAGAGCATGGAGCTGTCATTGGGTGGGGACCACCTGGAGCTGTTCTATCCGGGGCCCGGTCACAGTCACGACAACATCGTGGTTTGGCTTGAAGACCGCAAGGTGCTGTTCGGCGGTTGTCTGATCAAGAACGCGGCCACGAAGCACATCGGCTATCTGGGGGATGCCGAAGTCGACCGTTGGGCGGCGAGCGTTGAGAAGGTGAGAGCGCGCTATCCCACAGCGGCCCTGATCGTCCCGGGCCACGGGCAGCCCGGCGGCTGGGACCTCGTCGACAATACCCTCGCCCTCATTGCTCAGCAATGAGAGCGAGGGGGTTGAAGCGTTCGGACTTCGTCCGACCGTTCTTTGAGGGCTTGGGGGCTGAGCCGACCGCACTTCGTTTCGGCCGGCCTTTGGGGCAGTGTGGGGGTCCCACGCCGAACCCTGGATGCCGCTTGGTCAAGAGTCCCCTAAGCCCTTATGCCCCTATTACCTCTGTTGGTTCCGGGAAGTCCGTCCGGGTGATCCGCCTGGGGGACGGCGTCGGCTACTCAGACTGCAATGGACGGGCCGCCACCTTGTCTCGTCATCGCGCCGGATCTCTTGTGCTCTTCGATGGCCCTTGCGCTGCGCTCGACTCGGCACCCCCTGACGAACCACCCGAACGAACCTCTTGAGCACCGCTGATGGCAATAGGGGACGTCTGGGCGATTAGGGGTCTGGGGCCCGCCCAGTTTGGTTCCCCCAAGCCCCTAGAGGCCGGCCGGAGGGACGACGGACGGTTCAGCCCCCAAGCCCTCAAAGAACGGTCGGAGGCACGACGGGCGCCTCAACCCTCGAGGCGAACCACCCGGACGGGCCTCCGACAATCAGCGATCAGCAGGCGAGGATCGCTTGCAGATCGGCGGTAGTGACCGGTGCGTGATCACCGAAGTGGTTGGGGTCGCCCTCAGCAATCTCGGCGGGGATCGATTCCAGGAGGCGATTCCATGACTCTTCGTCGAGACCCTCGATGAACGCTGCGAAGGTGTCGGACTCCGGATTGGCTGTCAGGTAGTGGCGGTAGAAACCGACAATACTCTGGAGCATCGGCAGGTAAGGCTCGAGGTCGGTCGTGGTCGACGCCGCCTCACTGTCGATCCACGCGATCGGCACCTTGGCGATCGAGCCGGGTCGGGCCAGCTCGGTGCGCAGCAGCAGCTCGATGTCGAAAGCGAATTTTTTCTCCAGAGAATCGACGACGATGGTACGGGCCACATCGGCTCGAAAGGCCTTGAACCCGCACTGCGTGTCGACGACGCGGGCGAGCGTGGGCAACAGTCGCTTCCACAGGTAGATGAAGAGCTTGCCGCGCACATTGCGCTTGCCCTTCTTGATGGCTACCGAAGTGGTTTCGCGACGTGACCCGATTGCGGCATCGGCCCCCTCGGCCAGAATCGGAACCATCAGAAGCCCGGCCTGCCCGAGGTGAGTCGAGAGGTCGGCATCCGTGAACAAGACGACATGCCCGGGGTCGTTCCGCTGAGCGGCATGCCACATGCCGAGCTGGATCGAGCCACCCTTCTGGCTGTCGGATGTCTGCTCGAGGGGCCGGGTCACAGGCACCTCCCGACGAATGGCCTCTTCGAGGAACAAGACTTCGGCACGCAGCTCGGGTCCGGATTGCTGCAGGATCTGCTGCGCGATCTGACCGCTACCTTCGGGACAGCCGTCATCGACGGCGAAGATCCGCCAGTCGATGTGCTCATTCCCCTCGAAGAGCCACTCGAGCTGAGCGGCCTTGCGACGCAGGAAGTCCTCTCCGTGAGGGTGCGCCTCGGGCTCCAGGATCCGGTTGTGCTCCTTGTACATCGCGAAGATCACCGACAGATGGGCGGGATCTGGCAGCCTCTTTACGAGGCTCTTGCTGCAAGCGAGCTTGGCCGCCAGGTGGACGAGGAGCGGAGCCGCCTGATCCGCTTCGAACAACCGCTGCTCGAAAACCACCAGCTCCTCGTGGGAGGCCACAGCGTCGAGAATCGCATCGGCGGCCTGGGTAGCCAGATCGAGATGCTGGCCGTTGGTGAGGTTCAACTCCTCCGGGGCCTGGTTGGCGATTCGTTGAGCCAGATCTGTGAGATCTCGCGTCATGGTCGGTGAATCCTCGCAGGTGGTCACAGGTGCGTTCGGGTCAGCCGTCAAGGTAGGTGTCGACGATCAGAAGGGGAAGGATATATTAGGCCCCGCAAATGGTCTCATCGAAGACGGGCTCGAAAGCCCGACGGAGGAGAAAGGAAGATGCAAGCTGACAATCCCGTGACGGCGGATGTGCTGGTTTTCCTCAGCGGTGTCGGTGGGGATCGCCATTTCACAGTCGAGAACGAGGGTCCCGCAGCGGCTCGCAACGTGGAGCTGAGGATCGAGTCAGAAGGCGACAAGAACACTCCTGTGCTGGAAAGTGAATTGGAGAAGAAGTTCCCCATTGCCGAGCTCGGCGCCGGCGAGCAGCGGTCAGTGCAGGCCATCATCACCACCGGGACAGGAATTCATTTCAATGCCATCGTCGCCTGGCAGAACCCTGACGGCTCGCAGCGGGAAGTGAGCACAAGGCTGACGCCTTGAGAGTCGGAGCTTCGAATTTGCGGAGAGCTCTGTGATGGCGTTCATCGACTACGTCCCGGAGGACGAGGTGCCGGAAGCCGATCGAGTTCCGGACCACGACAACATTCTGCGCATCCACGGTGTTCATAGCAGGACGATGCGGCAGCACTTCGACCTCTACCGCGAGTTGATGTACAGCCGAGGGCCGTTGAGCCGCGAGCAGCGCGAGATGATCGCCGTCGTGGTTTCAGCCGCCAACGACTGCCACTACTGAGTCCAACATCACGGGGCGGGGCTCCGTCGACTTCTTTCTGTACATGGCATGGGCGAGCAAGAGCAAACCGAGCTGCTTTCCGCTCTGATTTCGGACCACCGGCAAGCGCCTTTGAAGAGCATGGACCAGGCGATGCTCGACTATGTCCTCAAACTCACCGAGGCGCCAGCCACTGTCCGCCAGACCGACGTGGGGGAGCTGCGAGCCGCAGGCTTCGATGACCGGGGGATTCACGACATCTGCACGATCACGGCCTACTTCGCGTTCGTCAACCGCATCGCGGACGGCCTGGGAGTCGAATTGGAGGCGGATCGATGAAGAAGGTGATCGTGGCCTCTGGCAACCCGGTCAAGATCCAGGCGACCCTGAACGCCTTCAGCCGCATGTTCGCGCCTGTCCGATTCGAAGTCGACGGTGCGAAGGTACCTTCGGGAGTTGGGGCCCAGCCGATGAGCGACGCCGAGACTCTGCGGGGAGCGGCGCAGCGGGCGCAAGCTGCTGAGGAGCAGCGGGCTGAGGCCGACTTCTGGGTTGGCATCGAAGGCGGGGTCGAGGAGAGCGACGGTGAGCTCCTGGCTTTCGCCTGGGTCGTGGTGCGGTCAGGGGGCTTCAGTTCCAGAGGTCGGTCAGGATCTTTTGTTCTACCCGCGCCCGTGAGCGACCTGGTTCGTGCCGGCAGGGAGTTGGGGGACGCCGACGACATCGTCTTCGGGCGACGCAACTCGAAGCAGAAGGAAGGCGCCTTGGGACTGCTGACCGGCAAAGTGATCGACCGTCGTGAGCTCTACGAGCATGCGATCCTGCTGGCGCTGGTGCCCTTCAAGAGCAGCGAGCTCTACAGTAGTGACCGGCTAGGGGACGCCTCGACTCAGTAGTCACTCAGGTGGCGATCGACGAGCGTCTGCCAGTCGTCGAGGTCCTGTTGGTAACGGGCCAGGGCATTCTCGAGCTCCATGATCTCCCGGTCCATGCCCCTGATCCGCTTCTTGAGTAGATCGAGCTGCAGCGCGCTCTCGTCGGCCATGACCTCGATCTGCTCCGGCGGCATGTCGACCTGCCCCAGGTCCATTTGATCGGCGAAGATCTGGAGCTGACCTTCCATCTTGGCTTTCTGGTTCTGAAGATCGGCCCGAGTGGCCCGAGCGGTAGCCAACTGCTCCTCGGCTCGGGTCGAGCGACCCGAGCTGATCTGAATCCGGGCCATCACCAATCCCAACCGCTGACCTTCGAGGTTGCGTTCCAGCAGAGCGGCGATCTGTGCCAGGGTCTGATTGAGTTGCTTCAGTTGGGCTGGCACTTCGGCGGCTACCGGTTGTGGATTGGCGTCCAGTCCTAGAAGCGCTGTAGCGCCGAGCAGGGCTGTGAGGCTGAACAGGGTGGAGAGTCTGCGGAGTGTTCCTGACACGGCATCGTCCTCCAATGGTCGGTTTGCGATTCCCTGGCCATGATTCTAGAGGTAGACGGTTGGCGCTGCCGAGCGCGGGTCCCTCGAACTGGGGTTCTCGACTGGCCGAATCGAGAGGGTTGAGAGAGAATGCCAACAGGAAGCGGGTGAAAGGCTCGAACGTGCGATTCAGAATCCAGATCGGTGTCCTGCTGCTCGGTCTCCTCGCCAGGGGTCTGGGGGTGGCGTCGGCACCGCAGGCGGAGGAGCCGGCGAGAGGCAAGTTCCTGATCGCCGGTCCAGAGATGAGGGATTCCAACTTCTCCGAGACCGTCGTTCTTCTGCTGGAATACGATGAGACGGGAGCCCTCGGCCTCATCATCAATTGGCCCACAGAGATAACCGCCGATCATGTGCTGCCCGACATCGAGGGGCTGACGGAGAACCAACATCGGGTGTTCATTGGTGGCCCGGTACAACGAGGGCAGATCACGCTACTCGTCCAGGCTGACGAAGCGCCCGGTGACGCCCGGCATGTCTTTGCGGACATCTACTTCAGTGGCAGTGGAGATCTGCTGCGGCAATTGGCCTCGGAGGGAGATTCCGACAAGCAGTTTCGGCTCTACCTGGGGTTCGCCGGTTGGGCAGCAGGACAGCTGGACGCGGAGCTGGCGCGGGGAGGCTGGCGCATCCTGCCCGCAGAGCCGTCCCTCGTCTTCGATCCCTCCCCCGAGACAGTCTGGTCCGAATTGGTCGAGAGAAGCGCCGTGCATTGGACCGGTCTCTCAGTGCCATTCGCGGAGCCAGCAGGCAGGGTTTCCAAGCTCGGCTTTCCTTCGCCCTGAGGGCGCAGCCGTCACAGCCCAAGCTGGAGGGATCGATGAAGCACTCGAGTGAGCCGTTCCTGGTCGCAGCTGTCCAAGCGTCGCCGATCTTTCTGGATCGCGAATCGACGCTCGAACGGGCGTGTGCCCTGATTGCCGAGGCGGCAGAAAAAGGAGCACGTCTCGTCGTTTTTCCCGAGGGCTACCTACCAGGCTACCCGTTCTGGGTCTGGTTCATTCCCTCCGGCAACACCAAGGCTCATCGGGAGCTCTACACCGAGCTCCTCGGCAACTCTGTGAGCGTCCCCGACGCGGCCACTGAGAGGCTCTGTGCGGCGGCTCGCGATGCCGAGGTGACGGTGGTCATGGGCCTCAACGAGCGCAATGCGGAGGCAAGCGGTGCCACGCTCTACAACTCACTGCTGTTCATCGGTCCCGATGGCCAGATCCTCGGGTGCCACCGCAAGTTGGTGCCGACCGTCGGCGAGCGTTTCGTGCACGGTCAAGGGGACGGCAGCACGCTGCGGGTGTACGACGTGCCTGTTGGTCGGTTGAGCGGATTGATTTGTTGGGAGAACTACATGCCCCTGGCGCGCTTCGCTTTGTACGCTAGCGGTACCCAGATCCATGTGGCCCCGACGTGGGACAGGGGTGAACCCTGGCTGTCGACGCTACGACATATCGCGAAAGAGGGTCGGGTCTACGTAGTCGGCTGCTGCAGTGCGATGCGGCGCGACGACGTCCCCGATAGCTTCGCCTTCAAGGAGGAGTTTCTTCCTCCAGGGATGGAGTGGATCAATCCCGGCGGCAGCGCGATCGTCGATCCCGATGGCAAATGGGTGACCGAGCCGGTGATGGAAAGCCAGGAGATCCTTTACGGGGAGATCGATCCCGCGCTGATGCAGGGCCCGCGCTTCCAGCTCGACGTGGCCGGTCACTACGGTCGTCCGGATGTCTTCCAGCTCACTGTCGACCGCAACCCCCGCCCCATCGTCCGAGATGCAGTGCCGAAGCCGGCCGAGCCAGTTGACTCAGACTCAGATTGAACCACGAGGAATGTGGAGGTCTGTCCGACTGGCCCGCAGGCCCAGCAGTCCCGGGGCTTGGGTCCTGGGTCCCGCACCGAACCCCTGGCACCGGTGAAGCAATGACGCGTTGGGCCAGGAGCTGTGACGGGAGGGGGACCCCCACTGCTCAAAGGTCGATCGGAAGGCACGCCCGATCGCTCCAACCCCCAAGCCCTCAAAGATCACCCGGCAGGACTGCCGGGTGCCTCAGCCCTTGCGAGTTAGGATAGGGCCGCCATGGGAGATATGAGTGAGTTCTCGTTTGGAGTCAAGGCGTTCATCAAGACCTACCGGTGGCGGCGGATCGATCCGGTACCGTGGACGCCACTGAGTAAGCCGCTGTCCGAGTGTCGGCTGAGCCTGGTGTCTACCGCCGGCCTGACCCTGGATGACCAGACACCTTTCGACGAGAGCATCAAAGGGGGCGACGCCTCCTACCGCGAGGTTCCTTGGGACTCGGATGTCAGCCGGCTGGTCGAGAATCACCGCAGTGAATCGTGGGACCACCGGGGTGTCGAGCAGGATCCGAACATCGCGTTCCCCTTGGACAGGATGCGGGAACTACTGGAGATGGGGCGCATCGGCTCGCTGTCGGAGAGCTATCTGACCTTCATGGGGTCGATCACGGCCACCGGTCGAATGGTGCGGGACGTGTTGCCTACGGCGCGGGAGAGATTAGTGGCTCAGGGTGTGGATGTCGCTCTGTTGGTTCCGGTGTGACCGACCTGCAATCAGACCGTGGGTCTGATCGCAGCCGAGTTGGAGCGCCATGGGATCTCGACGGTTGTCATCCAGCTGCTGAGGTTCGTGGCCGAGAAGGTCCGTCCTCCGAGGGGACTCTTGGTGCCCTTCCGCCATGGTTACCCGCTCGACACGCCGAACGATCCCGCCAAGCAGGTGGCCGTCATCGAGGCTGCGCTCGCACTGCTCGAGGACCCTTCCTTGGAGCCGCCAGCACTGGTGGACTATCTCCCCGACACGAAAGGATAGATGAATGGCCGAAGCGACCTCTTTCTTTCGCTGGCGACCGCATCCCTGGCATGGTCTGGAGGTCGGACGACGACCACCGCGATTGGTCCACGCCTACATCGAGATCACGCCCTTCGACCTGGTGAAGTACGAGGTCGACAAGGTGACCGGTTACCTGCGGGTCGATCGACCGCAGCGCAGCTCATCCCAGCCGCCGGCCCTGTACGGGTTCATTCCACAGACCTACTGTGCCGAACGGGTCAACGCACTCTCGCCCAACGCGGAAAGGGGCGATGGCGACCCGTTGGACATCTGCGTCTTCAGCGAGCGCCCGATCAACAGGAGTGAAGTGATCCTGAACGCCAAGATTGTCGGCGGGCTGCAGGCGGTCGATGGCGGTGAGGCCGACGACAAGATCGTGGCCGTTCTAGAAGACGACTACTTCTACGGTTCGATGGATGAGATCTCGGATCTCCAGGAGATTCTCGTCGAACGGCTGCGGCACTACTTCGGGACCTACAAGATGGTTCCTGGTCAGGAGTCCCAGATGGTGGTGGAGGCCGTTTACGGCCGCGAGCATGCGCTCAAGGTCGTGAGTGCCGCCATCGAAGATTACGAAGAAGCCTTCTGCTAGGCCTTGCTCCCCTAAGCCCCTAAGCCCCTAAGCCCCTAAGCCCCTAAGCCCCTAAGCCCCCCTAATGGGAGAGGGCCTAGCCGTCTCCTTAGAATCCATACGACGCTCCAATTCGAGCACTGCCACCCGACAGGTCCAGAGTGCCGAAGCCCTCGAAGTCACCCTCCAGCTCGGCTTGAACACCCTGCCACCGGCCTTCGAGAAGGAGTGACCATTTCTGGCCGAAAGGAATCTCGAGCCCGAAGATGCCGGACCAACCGAAGGTCCCGCCGCTCGAAGAGAAGCTGTCGCTGAAGATCTGCGGAGGAAAGGCACCGAAGTCGATGAAGTCTCCGGCCTCCTCGAGCTCCCACGCGTAGTAGCCTCCGGCTCCGCCGATGTAGGGAATCACCGCTGCCTGCCGAGGCAGAAAGCTGTAGATCAGACCCACTTCGAGAGAGTTGGTCGAGACCTTGGTGGTGTGGGTGATGTTGGCGCCGACGTCATCCGTGTAGTCCCGGTACGACTGGTTCGAGTCGCCGTCCCAGAAGTTCGCCGTCACCAGCAGGCCGAGGCGGCCGGTCAGCAGACGGATGTAGTCCAATCCCACAGTGGCGTTCGCGAAGTCTTCTGAGGAGCCGGTGAAGTCGAGCTGCTTGTCGTTCCAGTAGTCCGAACCCCCGTTCGGGGTGAAGTAGCCGACATTGAGCCGCAGCTGGTTCTTGGGCGCTTGCGGTCCGGTGTACGGCCGGCTCGGGTACTGAGCGAGAGCCGGCAGAGAGACGAAGTAGAGACTCATGACTACGAGCAGGGCTTTCAGTGTATGGCGCACGGGCGTCTCCTTTCGTTCGAGGTTTCCTATGCTCTCCACAGAAAGGAACAGCAACCCGGGTGCCAGGTTGGCAGCGTTGGAGAACTCACTTGAAAATCCTTCTAAACGTAGTTTTTTCCGAAGCATGCAGGCTTCCAGTGGTCTGATGGGTTGGCGAAAACGACCTTTTCTGAGGACGCTTTCGGCAGCTCGCTGTGACGCTGTCGTTTGCTACAATCGCGCCGCCTTGTCATGAGAGTCCAACGAGCCGAGAAGTACGGATTCTGCGCCGGCGTGCGAGTCGCTGACCGCAAGGTCAAGAAGTTCGCGTCTCTGGGCGGAGCCGACGGCAAGATCCTCGGCCAGGTGGTCCACAACGAGCGCGTGGTCGAGGAGATGGAGCAGCTCGGAGTGCCGACCATCCAGTCGCTCGAGGAGATTGATGAGGGTACTGTGGTCTTCTCTGCTCATGGAGTGCCGCCGTCGTTTCACAGTCAGGCCCAGAGTCGCAGCTTGAAGATTCTCGACACGACCTGCCCTTTCGTTTACGACATTCACGAGGAGGCCGACCGAGCTCTCGACGAAGGTTCGCATCTGGTCTTCATCGGCGAGGCTGAGCACCGCGAAGTCATCGGCTACACAAGGGATCGGGATCCGGCCACCTACCATGTTCTGAAGGCCGCCGAAGAGGTCGAAGCGATAGACTGGAGCCGCTATCCGAAGGTAAAGGTCCTCTATCAGACGACGCTCAACTCGGAAGACTACGAAGAGGTCGTGAAGCTCATCGAAGCCAAGACAGCTGATGTATCACGCGCCGACACGATCTGCTATGCCACAAAAGAGAATCAGGATGCGGCCCAGGCCCTATGCGCCGATCCTGCCGTGGGACTTGTTTTGATTGTCGGTGGCAAACAGAGTGCCAATACTCGCCATCTCTGGGAGATCTGTCGCGATTTGAAGCCATCGCATCTCATCCAGGGCCCGCGAGATCTGCAGCCCGAGTGGTTCGACGGTGTTGGGACCGTCGGGCTCACCGCGGGCGCATCGACACCGGACTACGTGATCGATGAGGTGGAACAGGCTATCCTCGAGTGGCCAGTCGCCACAGAGGGTGACCATCGCGAACCTGAACGAGGTGAACCATGAGAGTACTCGTCGTCGGCAGTGGAGGTCGAGAGCACGCCCTGTGCTGGAAGCTGCGTCAGAGCCCCCTGTTGACGGAGCTCTACTGTGCGCCTGGAAACCCCGGCATCGCGGAGGTCGCGGACCTGGTGCCGATCGCACCAGACGAGGTCCAGAAGCTGGCGGACTTCGCTCAGGAGATGAACATCGACTTAACGGTGGTGGGGCCCGAGCTGCCCCTGACTCTGGGTCTGGCCGATGAGCTCGACGAGAGGGGCCTGGCCGTCTTCGGACCCCGGCAGCCGGCCGCCGAGCTCGAAGGCAGCAAGGTCTTCGCCAAGGAGTTCATGGCCCGGCATGGCATCCCCACGGCGGCGTTCGAGGTTGTCCACGATGGCAACGAGGCCAAGGCAGCGATGGCCAAGTTCGGATTTCCGGTGGTCCTCAAAGCCGATGGCCTGGCTGCCGGCAAGGGTGTGTTGATTGTCAGCAATCTCGTCGAAGCCGATGCCGCGCTGAAGATGCTCTTCGATGATCGGCGCTTCGGCCGAGCGGCGGACCGGGTCGTGGTGGAGGAATGTCTCGAGGGCGAAGAGCTCTCCTTTATCGCTTTGAGCGACGGCGAGCGCCTTCTCAACTTCGCCACCAGCAAGGACTACAAGCGCATCGGCGAAGATGACACGGGGCCCAATACCGGTGGCATGGGAGCGCACAGCCCTTCCGGCGTGCTGTCCGGCGAAAGCGCCTCGGGGGTGTTGGAGAGCGTCATGCGCCCGACGATCTCCGGCATGGCTGCTGAGGGCCGGCCCTTTATCGGAGTCCTCTACGCCGGTCTCATGTTGACCGAGGACGGTCCCAGGGTCCTGGAGTACAACGTTCGTTTCGGCGATCCCGAAGCCCAACCGCTCTTCATGCGACTGGAGGACGACCTGCTGCCGGTGCTGGCCTCCGGGGCCGCTGGGAAGTTCGAAGTCTCACGACTCCATTTCCGCAAGGCGGCCACGGTGTGCATCGTGTTGGCCAGCGCGGGCTATCCCAGCGATCCGGTCAAGGGCGAACCCATCAGCGGGATCACGGCGGCTCGAGAGCTCGACGGCGTAGAGGTGTTCCATGCCGGCACGGCTTTGAAGAACGGCAAGCTGATCGCATCCGGCGGCCGGGTGCTCAACGTGTGCGGCTCCGGCTCCAATCTGAAAGATGCTCTCAGGTTGGCATATGAAGCGGCGGGCCGGATCCAATGGCCCAGCAAGGTGATGCGTCGCGATATCGGCCGGCGCGTGCTGACGCGAGAGGCCTGAGCTTCCTTCCAGACCCATTCAGCGACCGATTCGGGTCGCGTTGACACGACAACAGGGCGTTGCCATAATGGCATTCGACTGTCAGAACTACGACAACGGAGACCGGCCTATCCCTTGGATTTTCAAGGGAATAAGGGATTCTGACAGAGGTCCCGACAGCCGCGGCCTGTTATCTGTTTTGCGTGTCGAAGGGGTGGCGTGAATATGTCAGCGTGTCAGGGGTGCTCCTACAAGGGCATGTCCACCAGTGTGGAGGGTAACTACGTCGGAGTCCGCGTCGGCGAGGGCTCGAACCTCACTCTCTGCGCCACGGGTGATCAGATCTACTGCAAGGACGAGCGGGTCGTAGTCGACCTCGATCCTGGGCCGGCCCTGGGCAAGGTCGAGCAGTCGCCGATGCCGGTCTTCAAGCCGTGCCAGAAGGTCGCGGCCCGACGGATCATGCGTCGAGCCAACGACAACGACGAGGCCGATTTCGAAAAGAAGCTCGAGAACGACTTCGCCGCCAAGCAGTTCTGCCGCGAGCGGGCCAAGAACCTGGGCCTCGAAATGAAGGTCTCCAAGGTCGACTTCGCCCTGGACGGCTCCAAGGCGGTGGTCTACTTTACGGCGGAAGGAAGGATCGACTTTCGCAAACTGGTGCGGGAGATCTCACGTCGCTTTGCAGCCAGGATCAAGATGATGCAGGTCGGTGCGCGGGACGAAGCGGGACTGATCGGCGGCATCGGGGTCTGCGGGCGCACGCTGTGCTGCTCCACCTGGTTGCAGGATTTCCGACCCATCTCGATTCAGATGGCCAAACGCCAGAGCCTCAGTCTCAATCCCTCGAAGATCTCCGGTCAGTGTGGGCGTCTCCTGTGCTGTTTGGCTTACGAGGATGACCAGTACCAAGCGCCGGCCAAGAAGAAGTCGGCATCCCCCAACGAGAGTCCCAGACCATGACGAATCGCAAGCTCATCAGGCCGGACACATCGGATTTCAGAAAGGACGGGCAGGCCCGTTCCGTTCGGCGAAAGCAGGCGCCACCCGAGCAGACCAATGCCGAGGAGTTCTACTTTCTCAAGCAGATGGCAGCCCGGACTCCCATGGTCCTGGTGCTGGTCGACGGAGAAGAGCTGCGCGGGTGGATCGAGTGGTACGACAAGGGGTCGATCAAGTTCCATCGCCATAGTGAGCCGAACCTGCTGATCTACAAGCACCAGATCCGCTATATGTACAAGGAAGAGGAGCTCAAGAGGCGAGGGCGACGTTCTGGCTGACATCTCCGTAGTGGCCCTGACGCAAGGCGACCCCGCCGGCGTGGGCCCAGAAATCATCACCAAGTTGTTGGTCGAGCAGCCGCCGAGTAGGGAGTGGCGGCCGCTGGTTTTTGCCGAGAGGGTAGCGCTGGAAGCGGTGCCTTCTTCCGTCGGCGGCTCTCTTGTCGAGCGGTTGGTCTACCTTCCCGCCGTTCCAAGCCGCAGCGAGATCGAAGCACTGCCGCTGGAGTCGATCCCCGTCGTCGATCCTGTTGCTGAGGACAGACCCGTGAATCTCGGTCGCTCAGGTGCGGCCGATGCGGGCGGGGCCATGGCGGCCCTGGATGGCGGCATCGAAGCGGTGCAGGAAGGGTGTGCAGATGCCCTGGTCACCGCGCCGGTCAGCAAGGCCTCCATCGCCCATCACCACAGGCCCGATTTCCGAGGCCACACGGAGTATCTGGCGGCGGCTGCGGGTCTGGAGTGCTACGGTCGCGATTACCTGATGGCGTTCCTGACGCCGGACCTGCAGGTGGCCCTGCTGACCACTCATCTACCGCTGAGACAGGCTTTGGACGAGATCCGCGAGTCAGCGTTGGTCGATGCACTCCTCCTCCTGAACCGCGCTGCGGGCGGTCGCATGGTGGTCGCAGGCGTCAACCCACATGCCGGCGAGGGCGGGCTCCTGGGCTCGGAGGAGAGTGAGATCGTGCTGCCGGCCGTCGAGCGGGCCAGAGAGCAGGGAGTCGATGTCTCGGGCCCTGACAGCCCAGACTCACTATTTGCTCGGGCGCGGCAGGGCGAGTACGACTGGGTTCTGTCCCTCTACCATGATCAGGGGCTGATCGCGGTCAAGACGAGCGCCTTTGGCCTGTCGACGAACTGGACTCTCGGCCTGCCGTTTCTGCGCACTTCGGTCGATCATGGCACCGCTTTCGACATCGCCGGACGCGGTGTGGCCGACCCCAGTTCCCTGGTCCAGGTCGTTCAGACCACTCTCGCCCTGATCTCGGGCGACTTGCCACGACGCACAGCGTCAAGGCCCTGAGGGCTGAAGCGGCCGGCGCCCCTGCCGGCCGTCATTCGTGAAGTTGAGGCAATGGACTTGAGGCCGAGGTGGCACTTGGCGGCGCTAGACCAGCCACCAAACTGCGAGGATCAGGCCCCAGGTCGCGACACCGATCGCCAGGCCAACCAGAAGCCCCGTGAAGCCTCGCACGTCTGCATCGAGGCTCATCGTCTGAGCATCGTCAGCACCCGCTGGAATCTCGACTCCAAAGGCCTTCAGATCATCGTTCGGCATAGGATCCCCCCTCGACAAATAGAGCAAGAGTCATGCCTGAATGTTCGTTGACGGCCTACCGCGGTGAGAATTGCCTTGAGAACAGGGAATTCTCGGGGATTCTGTCGTGTCTGCCCTGGGAAAATGCCCGAGAGTCGCTGGTTGGGAGCGGGGAAGAATGCCCAGAATCGCATCGTGGACAGGAAGATTGCCCTGTCGATGGCTGCCGCTACCGCCACTCGAGCCAGGCCCTATCCAAGAGAACCTCGGGATGCGTGCCCCTGACACGGCGCCGAATGGAGAGGACCAGGGGGCTGTCACCTTCCCACGGGAGATCGGCCACTCGGACTCGCCGCCATTTGCTCTCGGCCTGAATGGGCCGGTGCTTCAGGGTCTCTTCGCCTGACCTTACCTCCAGGACAGCGGGACCCATGGCTGCTGTTGGCTGCTGGAGCTCCACCACGAGGGTGAGCCGCTGACCGCCAGGCACCACTGGGATCGACACGCTCTCTCCAGCCGGAAGGGCCCAGCCGCCTCGATAGCGTGGTCGATAGATCACCCACAGCTCGGGGTGGACCTCCCCGCCGGTGGGTTGGATCCATGGGTCTTCGAGCTCGACAACCGAGGTGTGGCGCATCTGGGCGCTGGAGGCAACGAGACCCGGGATCAGGAGAACCGTACACAGCCCCAGTGCTGATCCGGTGCGGGCACCTCGTTTCGGAACCCACCAGAGCAGGCAGCAGGCCAGGATCGTGACCGGTGGCCAGACCCACGTTGCCAGGCGTGGGCGAGTCGAGCTCGGGAAGAACCTGGCGGCATCGGCTTTCAGCGCGCTGGACAGGTAGTCGAGCAGATGACTCCGGCCATGCGCCAGGTTGTAGGTCCAACCAGGCTCGACGATCCAGACAATCGTCAGCCCGACTGTCGCGGCGGCCAGACCGGCGATGAGGAACTGTCTGCCGCCCCTTTTGCGATCGGACAACAACGGAATGAGCCAGAGAGCCAGGAAGGGTAAGCCGATGATCCCGTAGCGAAAGGGAGGCGACCACCCACCGAACCACTCGCCCCGCGGTGCCAGCAGCATCAGGTAGGGAATCAAAATCAAGAGCGAATCGGTGAGGATCTTGCGGTGGTGGGACCCCATCAATAGGGCCGCCGGCAAGATCAGAAGCCAGATTGGTGCGAATGCGAAAAGCCCGAAAGCGCAGTCGTAGAACAGGCCCAGGAAGCCTTGCAGGTAGGTCAGGGGTGACTGAGCATAGGCGCGCAAACCGTCGATGTCGTGGTACTTGAGCGGATTTTGAAAAAAGAGTCGATTGAACAGCAGAATCGAGACCGTGACCCCGCCAAGAGTCGCAAGGAGGAGAGCGGTTCGCCGCCGGGCCTTCGCGCCACCGGCATACCAACTGGCCAGAAGCACCAGAGATCCCGCCAGCAGTACGAAGCGAATTTTCAAGAATGGCAGCGCCAGGATGGGGAGACCGATGCGCATCCAGGTTGCCCAGCCGTGGGACTCCTCGTCGGCCGCGCGGAGAATAAGCGTCAGAGCCAGCACCGTCAGCAAGGCCGCGGGAACCTCGACCCACACCTGGTAGGAGTAGAGGATCAACGGTGCCGTGAAGGCGAAGATGGCGTAGGTCCAGAGGGTACCGACCGGGTCCAGTAGGCCATAAGCCTTCGCCAGGCCCAGTGTCGCCCAGACCAGCGCCGCGGCCAGGCCCGCCATCACCACCAGGACCCCGCCGAGTCCCGCAAGGCGGTAAACGGGTGCCAAGGCGAGCGGAAGCAACACGTTGTGGCGCGAATACATCTCACCGTTCGGCCCAACGGGATCCCCCAACTGCGGTTCCAGAGCCCTGTCCATGAAGGTCAGGGAATCCTCCTCGGTGTAGTTATTGGCCAGGTCCGTCTCCAGATCGTAGGCCAGGCTATGGGTCAGTAGCAGGTAGTGAGGCTCGTCACCATCGGGAGCGTGGTGGAACGCCGACCACGGAAGAACAGCCAGATAGACCAGAAACGGCAGGAAGAAGAAGGCGAACGATGGTTTCTTCGATTCTGACTGTTCGAGAGAGGGCCGAAGCGCGATCAGGATGCGAAGGGTACGGTGACCCAGCAGCAGCAGAAAGCCAGCCGCCAGGACACCGTCGAGAGCCGTGGGGTTACCGAGCAGTCCGAGCCGGTTTCTGCCGAGAGCAACAAGAATCAACGACGCGAGTGAGGCCCACTCCAACAGGACGACCCGTTCGGGGGTCGGCCGACCCCCGCGGGCGATGGCCCAACTTCCCAAGGCAACGAACGAAGCGAGGATCAGCGGCAAGGCGATCAGTGTGCCGCGAAATGGGTCCTCAGGCCCGAGGGGCAGAGCAAATCGGGTGGCGAAGGCCGCGACTGCACCCACCAGGAGGGCCCCGGCAGTAGAGACTGAACTCCCGCTACTCATGGCCGGAGCTCCAGATCGAGGATCGCGATGCCGACGTCGGATTGCAGTGCGGGAAGGCGGGTGAGGGTCAAACGCGTCGCCCTGACGGATTCGGGGAGGTCCCAACGAGCACGATAGCGCTGAGCGAAAACCTCACTCTCGGCGGGTATCCAGGACAGCCATGGTGGTGGTGCCTGGAATCCGTCCCGGCTTGCCACATCCTCCCGCCGGGCCGCCCACTCCCCACTTTCAATACCGACACGAAGGAGCCATCGCTGGAAGTTGCCATCCTCGGTTTCCAGCGTGACCTCGGCGAACGGAGTGCCCGCGGCCAGCTGTGCCGAATTCTCCAGATAGGAGTCGACTACCACTGCGCTTACCGGGGTATCGACCTCCAGCTCTCGGATGACTTCGTAGTGCTCAGCGGTCAGGACGACCGGGGCGCCAGTCAGAGAGTAGACCCCTGCAGGTGGCAGCTGTAGCAGGGCGGCGACGGCCAGAGCCATCAATGCGACGCTCGCCGGAAGTAGGGCTCTGTGCCTTCGAGCCTGCGCCAGGTCCACCAGCCATCCGATCAGAAAGAAGCTGACCACGACGCCGAGCACCGAAGACCAATCCCCTCGAACTCCGAGGAGCCGGAGCGTGTCGCTCAAAGGCTCGGTTCGGAGCCAAGGGTAGGCCGCAAGGAGTACCGTTCCTGCGGCTAGCGTTCCCGTCCAGATGCGCTGCAAGCCCACATAGATCCCCTGCTGAGGAAGGGCGAGGGCTACCGCGGCCAGAGGTGCTGCCAGGGCGCCGGGCAGAGGAACCGTCCGAGCCGCCAGGAAGGCTACCAGGAGAGCCGCCGGCATGACTCGTCGCAAATCCTTGCTTCCGACCAGAGCCCCTGCCGGCAACAGCACCAGAAGCAGGCCAACTTGAAGAAGACTTTCCTCCCAGAGGCGAACTCCTGGCAGGAGGATCAGGGCGATGACCGTTCCCAGAACCACGGCAGCGTTCCGCTTCCAATCCTGCGGAGTGGCCACGAGCAGCGTCGTGAGGAGAACCACGACCGGAAGACTCGGGTGCCAGAGGCCGGCGACAATCACCAGCAGCACCAGCGCGGCGAAGCGAAGCCAGCTTCTAGCCGCCCCGATGGGAGATCCGACTCTCAGGGCGATGGCAAGAAGCGACAGGACAACGGCCACGCTCCAGCCTGGTACGAGAACCAGACTGACACCGGCCGCCAGCAGGGCGGCGCCAACACCGCGGTTTCGGCTGATGGTGCCAAGGCTCCAGGCGGCGGCAACGGGCAGGACGACCAGCCCGACGAGGGTCTTGGGCTCCAGCGGGTTCGCCAGGAGATGATCGGATCTGGCGAGGAGTTGGATTCCGAGAGCGGCCGGTATCCAGAGGCTCCAATCGAAACCACCGGAGCGATCGGCGAGGTGACGGTGTATCGCCAGTCCCAAGCCGCCAGCCAAGAGCAAGCCGAAAGTCGCGGCTCTGACAGGGCCCGACGGTACCGCCCAACCCGCCAGCACGAGTAGTAGAGCGCTACCTGCAAGCTCGAAGGAGGGCTGTCTCGAGAGTCCCGCTGCGCAGAGCAGCACCGCCGTGGACCAGAAAGCCAGGTACCGGGTTTCCACTGCGGCCTGGGGATCGGCCTGAACCGCAGCTAGCAGAAACAGAGACGCCCCGGCGGCCAGAACGACGGCGACGCTGGCTGGAGAGTAGCGGGCGTGCGAGCTCATGGAAGAGTCTCCCGGGCCCGATCCCGACGCCCGGAAGCAGGGTCGTCTTTGGATCGGATCTTATCGTTTACAACTGCTGGGGGTGGTCCGTTGGCCGTTGACCCCTTCTGTTGCCCTCATTAGACTCGCCTCATGCTATCGAGAGAGTTGCTGCGGGAACGACCGCAAGAGGTTCGGGAGTTGCTGGCGACGCGGGGTACCGACCCCGAGCTGTTCGGCAGCTGGGAGGTTCTCGACAAGGAGCGGCGAGAGGCTCTGGTCGAAGTCGAGGATCTGAAACGGCAGCGCAACGAAGCCAGCAAGGAGATCGGCAAGGTCAAACAGCAGGGTGGAGACGCCGCTGTCCAGATCGAGGAGGTCGGCCGTCTCAAGGGGCGCATCGGAGAGCTGGAAGAGAAGATCTCCGATGTCGAGGTGAAGCTGGCCGATGTGGAGCTCAACTTGCCCAACCTGCCCGATGCGAGCGTGCCTCGCGGCGAGGACGAGTCAGCCAACCGCGAGGAACGAAAGGTCGGCACGCCCCGAGAGTTCGATTTCGAGCCCCAAGCCCATTGGGATCTCGGCCCTGAACTGGGGATTTTGGATTTCGAGCGCGGTGCCAAGATCACTGGCGCCCGATTCACGGCTTACTTTGGTGCCGGCGCCCACCTCGAGCGGGCGCTGATCAACTTCTTCCTCGACCTCCACACTCGTGAGCACGGCTACACCGAAGTCCTGCCACCGTTCATCGTCAGCCGTGAGTCGCTCGTCGGCTCCGGCCAGCTGCCCAAGTTCGAGGAGGATCTCTTCAAGCTCGAGGATCACGAGTACTTCATGGCTCCGACAGCCGAGGTGCCCCTGACCAACCTCCACCGCAGCGAGACCCTTGAAGAAGCACAGCTCCCCATTAAATACGTGGCCTTTACTCCCTGTTTCCGAGCAGAAGCCGGATCTCACGGGCGGGATGTGCGCGGCCTGATCCGCCAGCATCAGTTCAACAAGGTCGAGCTGTTCCAGTTCGCCACACCGGAGACGAGCTTCGAGGCTCTCGAGGAGCTCACCGCTGCCGCCGAGAAGGTCCTGCAGCTACTCGAGCTGCCCTATCGCACGGTCTGTCTTTCCACTGGAGACATGGGGTTCGCTGCCGCCAAGACCTACGACCTCGAGGTCTGGCTTCCCGGCCAGGAGGCCTATCGAGAGATCTCCTCCTGCTCGAATTGCACGGCTTTCCAGGCTCGGAGGGCCAACATCCGGTATCGCCCCGCCGATGGCGGCAAGACACGCCTCGTTCACACACTGAATGGCTCGGGCCTGGCTGTGGGTCGTACCCTGGTGGCGATCCTGGAGAACTACCAGAACGAGGACGGCTCGGTCACCATCCCCGAGAAGCTCCGCCCCTACATGGGCGGCTTGGAACGAATAACTCCGTCCTCGAGCGCTGACTGACGCCATCTCGCAGCGTGCTCCCTGCCCCGCCTGCCAGCCCATTCTCCGGAGGCGAAGATCGTCTCGTACAGCTGGTATTGGTCCTTGGCCCCGGTTTCGGGGGTTTCCGGGTTCTCGGACCGTGCCCCGAAACACTCGACACGGTTGCGGATGCCCACTAACTGCCGAATGGCCATGATCGAATCGATGAATCGGAACACCAGAAGGGCGGTTGTCGCCATGACTCCCGAAGCATCGGCCGAGTTTCGAATCACCAGCCGGGACTGATCTCCCTTTCGGGTCAGGCTGATATCCACCACCAGGCGAGCCGTCGCACCTGCGAACCGCACACCTCCCAGCCACCAGGCCATGGACTGACCGTGGTCGAGATGACGCAGGTATCCGATCGGTGATGCGTCGCCGAGCTCGGGAGCCGGTATCCAGGAAACGATATGCCGCGCTGAAGTCTTGCCACCGTTGTCCAGCCAGTCGTAGCTGTACCAGCTAGCCCCGCGACCCATCTGGGCCAACCAGGGCCAGACGATCTCTGGGGAGCCATTGATCGTGACGGCACGAGTCATCGCCAGGCGCCGTGACGGTCCACCCTCGAAGAACGTATCGCCAGGCATCCTGGCGCTTTGCTCGTCAGCGGATGAGCCCCAGTTGCTCCCCCATTCGAGGAACAGGAAGCCCCCAACCACGAGCATGAAGAGCAGAGTGACGACGTACAGCATGACCAGCACGGACTAGCCTCTCACGGGAAGGGCGTAGGCGCGTAGGGGAGGACCTTGAAGCGGCCGGCGCCCCTGCCGGCCGGGGTGGGCGAGCGATGCAGGGGAGGGGCTTTCCCCCGCGCGTCGACGTTTCCGCGGGAACGTGAAGAATTGGAGTTGGCTCGTCGTCAGCTCAATCCGAGCTGCCCTCGGATCAGCTTGCAGAGACTGTCCTTGATCTCGGTGTGTCGTGGTATTGGAGCAACCCTGCCATTCTCTGGGTTGCTGTAGAGGTCGTGTTGTTTTCCGTGTCGCTTGAGATGACAACCGGCGCGCTGCAGCTCTCGAACGAAAGCGCGCCTCTTCACACTTCGACCTCGATCTCCTTGAACTGGGTCTCCTGTGGAGCGAACGGCGGTTCCTGTGCCGCCAAGACCATCCCGTACGCGTCACGGATGTTGTCCTCGAGCTCCTCCAGAGTCTCTCCCTGGCTGAAGACTCCTGGGACTTCCTGTAGTCGCCCCACGAACCAGTCTTCATCACGCCAATACTCGAGGGTGAAGGACTTTCGCATAATGTGTTGGCCTCCACCCATGATTGTATGTCGTCTCTCCCCTGTGAACCGTTACAACCTCTCACAGCGACCGGAGGGTCGGGGAGAATCACGAATCGGGTTGTGCCACCCGGGTCCATGAGCTAGTTTCTGGGCGACAAAGAGAGGACGAGAAATGACAGACCAGGAAGCTCTCGAGAGAGATCTCTTGCCGGACAGCGAAACCCGCGAGGCGTTATGGAAGCAGGTGACACGCCGCCTCGATGAAGCTCTCGATACCTTGCCCGAGAGATCCCCAATGCCATCTCTCGACATGTCGAGCATCCGCGAGCATCTGGAACGCTACGACTTCAACCAGCCAAGGAGCGCCGAAGCGGTGCTCGATGATGTGGTGGAGTTCCTGGAGCAAGGTATGGTGCACACTCAGCACCCTCGGTACTTCGGCCTGTTCAATCCATCGCCGACGTTCCCGAGCATCTTGGCCGACACGATCACCGCTGCCCTGAATCCCCAGTTGGCGGTCTGGACCCATGCCCCGGTTGCCGTCGAGATCGAACGGCATGTCGTGCGGACCCTGGGGAGCTGGATCGGGTGGGAGGAGGACGCGACCTTCGGCCACTTCACCTCCGGAGGTGCCGAAGCGAACTACACCGCCACCCTCTTGGCCCTGACACGTGCGGAGCCGGCCTTCGCCGACAAGGGCGCCACGAGCTTTGCGGGACGCCCCTTCATCTACGCCTCGGAGGAGAGCCATCTCGCCTGGTTCAAGATCGCACATCAGACCGGGATCGGCCGAAAGGCCGTGCGTCTGGTGCCCACCGATGGCACGGGTCGCATGGATGCCGCCGCCCTCCGGCTCATGGTGGACCAGGATCGGTCGTCCGGATATGTGCCAGTCATGGTTGCGGCCACTGCTGGTACAACGAACGCGGGGATGATCGATCCCCTCCAGCCGATTCGCGAGGTCGCCAACGACTACGACCTCTGGTACCACGTCGACGCAGCCTGGGGTGGTGCCGTCTGTGTCAGTCCGATGCACAGAGCGATGATGTCGGGCATTGAAACCTCAGATTCCATCACGCTCGATGCCCACAAGTGGCTGGCGGTGCCGATGGGCGCTGGCGTGATTCTCTGCCGCGACCAGGAGATTCTGGGCAAGACCTTTGGCATCGAGACGAGCTACATGCCCGAAGGTGTGGCGGGACTCGATCCCTACTCGAATTCGGCGCAATGGTCGCGGCGATTCATGGGCTTCAAACTCTTCCTCTCCCTCGCTGTTCTGGGAAGGGATGGTTATGCAGCGATGATCGAGCGGAGTATCGAACTTGCCATGAGGCTGTGTGGCCTGCTCGATCAGAGCGAATGGAGGGTGGTCAACAATCCGAGTCTTGCAACGGTCTGCTTTGTCGATCAACGATCGGGCACCGAGCCAACGGCGGTCGCGATGCATGTCGTCGAAGCGGGTGAGGCCTGGATATCGGCTGCCCACTTCGAAGACCGCCCCGTTCTCCGCGCCTGCATCACCAGCCACAGGACCACCGAGGCCGACCTCGATAGATTGCTCGACGCCCTAAACGCCGCCCGGGCCGAGATCTGAGAGTCACAGAATGTAGGTGAGGGGCTTGCCCCCTCCCGAGCGGATGCCGCAAAACGGCTTCCCTGTTAAGGTTCCAGAATTAGGCTCATGTAGGAAAGGGAGGCTGGAAAAGTGGCCAAGCTATTTACGCACAACGAGGGAACCGTGGACCGCGCCTTGAGGGTGATCGTGGGCATCGGCCTGATCTCTCTGGTTTTTGTTGGACCGCAGACTCTTTGGGGCTGGATCGGAGTGATTCCGCTGATCACGGGTTTGAGCGGCAGCTGTCTCGCCTACAACGTGTTCGGCTGGGATACCCGCAGCATTAAAGACAAGTCCAAGTAGAGTTTTCGCAGATTGAGGCAACGACTACACACTCGCCGTTGATCCGAGTAAGCTCTTGTGTCTCACCACTCGCGGAGGGGTGGCTGAGTGGTCGAAAGCACCGGTCTTGAAAACCGGCGACCGTTCACGCGGTCCAAGGGTTCGAATCCCTTCCCCTCCGCCACTTTCTCCCTATTGAGTACCGATCACTCAATGTCCGTGGTCCACGCGTGGTCCATTTGGAGTGGACCTTCAGAAGCACCCCTGAACTGCCAGTGAAGCTCCCCGACATGTCTCCGTGGCCAGAAGCGGTATCTCGGAGCCACGGGAGAGGTTCGCGAATATTGAGATAGCTACCCGGAGGTCAGAAGTCCAGGGAGGGCAAGGGGAAAGACTGGCCTCCCCGGATCATTCCCACCGGAAGACGGCGAGCAGAGAGTCCTGCGAAAGCGGTAGCGCAGATCACTGACTCTTGTGTGGCCTCGTGCCACCATGGACTCTGGGTCGTTGTTGGGCTGCCTATGCGTCACCTTCTCCGAAAGTTCTCGAACCTACTGGGCGCGAGTCTCCTGCTCTGCCAATCCTCTACTCTGACCGCTCAGGGGCCGGTTCCAATTGGTGATGATTTCCAGGTCAACACCTACACCACCGGTTGGCAGTGGTTTCCTTCCGTGGCGGTAGCGCCCGACGGGAGCTTTCTCATTGCCTGGCAGAGCGAGGGCTCCGCTGGAACGGACATAGACGACTACAGCATTCAGGTCCAGAGGTTCGATGCTCTAGGCGCGCCGATGGGAAGCCAGTTTCAGCTCAATACCTACACAACAGGTGCCCAGGCATTCCCTCATGCAGTTGCGGATGAGTCGGGCAATTTCATTGTCATGTGGCACAGTGAAGGCTCGTTTGAAAGCGATACCGACAGTTTCAGCATCCAGGGTCGTGTCGTAAGACCCTGGGCCCCCCACGACTCTCGTGAGTTCCAGGTCAATAGCCATACAACCGGCAGCCAATGCTGCCCTGCGGCTGCGAGTCAAGGAAATGGTCAATTCGTTGTGACTTGGTCAGGAGGAGGCTTTGGAACCGACCCGGACCGGAGCGTGCAGGGTCGGCGGTTCCAGTCAGATGGAACGCCAATGGGGGGCGAGTTTCGAGTGAACAGCTACACTACCGGGCCGCAGCGAAATTCGCAGGTAGCGTCAGACGCTGGAGGAAACTTCGTGGTCACCTGGACTAGTGACGGGTCCTACGGGTCGGATAACTGGAGGCAGAGCATTCAAGCTCGCCGCTTCTTGTCGGATACAACACCTCAAGGCAGCGACTTCCAGGTCAATTCCTTCACTGATCATGTACAAACCGCCCCGTACATTGGCGCAGACGCTTCTGGTGACTTCGTGGTGACCTGGACATCGTTCTATGGCGTCAACACCTCGGCCTGGACGATCCAGGCACAACGATTCGACAATGAGGGCGAGCCTCTCGGGCAACAGTTCCAGGTCAGCAACTACACGACCCAGTATCAGGTGACCTCGCCAATTGCGATGCGACCGAATGGAGAGTTCGTCGTTGTTTGGCATCACTACGGTAGGCCACCTCATACTGATTCATCGGGGATCCTTGGGCGAGAGTTCAAGGCAGACAGCACTCCCCTTACAGGCGATTTTCAGGTCAACAGCTACACAACAGACGGCCAGCGGAATCCGGCGATAGCTCCTGGGCCTGGAGGAAGGTTTGTCGTGGCTTGGTCAGGCTGGAGATCGCCTGGAACCGATGATGATCTAACGAGCATCCAAGCTCGGATGTTCCAATCGTCTTGGATCTTTCAGGACGGCTTCGAGTCGGGCGACACGTCGGCTTGGTCGAGTTCTGACCCCTAGCCTGTAACGCTACCCACCCCTCAACAGACCAATAGGTGGTGCCCATCATCGACCCTGCGGCCTTCATGGAGGACCTGCTCGCCGAGCCCGAGTTCTGGCGCGAGCTCGAGAAGCACGGTGGTGACCTAGCTGGAAAGCCCGAGATCGTCTTCAGGGTGGAACAGGTTGCCGTTTTCCTGGATGGTGATTTCTGGCACGGCTGGCGATTCCCTTCGTGGAAAGACACCCTGTCTCCGAAGTGGCAGGCAAAGATCGTGGGGAACCGAAAGCGAGATCGGCGAAACCACCAGTCACTCAGACGAAAAGGGTGGACGGTCATCCGGATCTGGGAACATCAGGTGAAACAGAGTCTAGATGACTGCATTAGGCGCATCTAGGTAAGGCCGCAAAGTGACTGGAGGGCGCCGTCATCTCAGCCGCTGTCGAGCGAGGTAGGATCGGAGAGAAGACTGCTGCTTCGGCGTTTACCGCGGATGTGAATCTGCGACGGATTGGACTTTCTGCTCTGTCTTCGGAAGAACCACAGTAAAGGAGTTTCAAGATGAACACAGCATGCCGAGTTCTGGTGCCTTCACTCGTCTTGTTTCTCGCTAGCCCCTGGGCGCAGGGCGCAAGCCTGCCACTTGAATTGGTCTCACCGGGTGACTCCCAAAGAAGCGTAGAAATCGCTGATCACTGCCCCACGTTCAACTGGGGCTCGGATGTAAGGGCTACCTCCTTTGAGCTGGTGATCTATCGGCTCTCCGCCGAGGAGCTGCCTCGAAGTGTAGGGGTCGAGGAGGTAGAGCCTGTCCTTCGCGTGACGGTCCCTGGAGCGGCCCGAGGGTGGACCCCGTCTCTCGATCAATGCTTGAAGCCAGGAGGGAGCTATGCCTGGACGCTACGAGCTCTCGCCGAGGACGTGCCGTCGAAGTGGGCCGATCCCCGGATGTTTACGGTCGGCGCTCGACCCACGGTGGCAGCGGTCGAAGCGGCTCTCGACGTTCTCAACCTCTACGTGGAACGTGCGCAACGTGGCGAGGCAGACCCGCTGGGACCGCAGGTAGCAGGCGAGGAAAGGGAACCACGGACAAAGACTCTGGAGCTTGGGGCTGCAGCTGGCGAGGCTGGTACTGGTCCCAGTGCGCCAGAGGGGACGGGAATCGCGGCCATTCGCGGTGAGATTTCCGATCCAACGGGTGAGACCTACGGCGTTGAAGGCATCAGCAGCTCGCCCGGTGGCGCCGGGTTGTCGGCGGAGAACACCGCAGATGCCACCGACTTGCTCTTGCGGGGAGACGGTGTTGCACCCGACGCCGGACTGACCGAGTCGACACTGGATCGCTCCTCCGGCAGCGATCAGACGTTCGACATCCGCAACTCCGGTACAGGCGCGATGACCCTACAAGTGGATGGCGCCGACGTTGTCACCACCCTGACCGATAGCGACACACTTGGATCTCTCGCCTGTAGCCCAACACAGATCGCCAAGTGGAATGGCGCGACCTGGCAATGTGTCGCCGACGAGAACGACGACACTCTGGGCGGCCTCTCCTGCGCCGCTACACAGGTGGCACAGTGGGATGGAGGAGCCTGGGTATGCGCCAGCACGGGTACCGATACCCTGGCAAGCCTGTCCTGTGGCCCGGGTCAGGTCGTTCACTGGAACGGCTCCGCCTGGGTTTGTGGACAACCGACCCTGACCCACGTTTCCTGCAGCGGCACCTTCAGCTGTTCCGTAGCATGCCCAGCTGGCAGCATCGTCTGGACCGGTGGATGTACGGCCTTCCCGGGCTCGGCCACCCTGATCAACAGCGCACCGACCAGTGCTGGAGCCGGTCTACCGCCGACGGGGTGGGCGTGCGGTGCGTTCAACCCCCTAGGATCCTCCACGGTGACCGTGGATCTCTACTGCGCCAGCCAATAGTCCGATGCGCACGCGACGAACGCTGCAGTCCCTACCTCCCCTCGTCAGGCCAGTCTTGTTTCTGGTTCTGGTTCTGGTTCTGATGGCTCGGGTCCCTGTACGAGCAATCACCTGCACCGTGCCCGGCTCTCACCTCACGATTCAGGCGGCCGTGGACGATCTTGCTTGCACCCAGATCGACTTGGTCGATCAGACGTATGCGGAGTCGATCCACGTGCCTCGTTCCCTGACGATCACTGGGCCGGGTGCCGGGACGCCGATCATCGAGGGGTTGGTGCAGGTGGTCGGATCGGGAGCTCTGGTAACTCTGGTAGACCTCCAAGTCCGGAACGGTTGTCATCCCGAGGCTCTGTCCGTAGCCGAAGCGGCCCGCGTGGAGGGCACCGGCTTGGAGGTGGTCCGCGCGGCCACACTGCCCTGTCCGCCCATCACCAGGGTCTTCGCCGACGGCTTCGAGTCTGGCGACACCACAGCGTGGTCCAGCGCCGTTCAGTAGCTGGACACCATCATCGTGCTCCTCCGGCCGGGCGTCAGAATCCATGAGGCTCGTTCCTCCCTCTGGCTGGCGCTCATTCTGTCCATCGTTGGCGCGGCCGTTGTTGGTTTTGTCGACTACGTGTTCTGAGGTGCCCTCTAACAACTCGCTGAACCGGACGCCGCCCGTCGCGTTGCGGGAGCGGTTGTAAACTCTGCAAGTGACCAGTTCAATCAATCGAGATTCCCGGTACCGTCGTTGGCGGCGCCGGTTAGCCCGAGGGCGTTATGCGGCGGACTCATTTGGTGGCTAAAAGCAACTCGCCGATTGGCCTGCCCGTACGTATCGCCTCAGGCTCGCTAGGGCTCTTCCTTGTCTTCTTGGGCGCAGTCCCCCTTGCAGTCGATATACCAGGTGAGAACCCGGCTTGGTGGCTTCCAGCGGCGCTCGGGATTCCCTTCTTGCTTCCGGTGTTCGCGTCGCCCGTCCGGCCGAATGAGTCATCTCAGCTTGCATCCAGAAGACGCAAGGCTGTCGCTACAAATCGTATTCTCTCGTTTTTCAGTCTTCTCGGCGCCGTTGGTCTCGACAGATTCGTTCCCGAGGGACGTAGACCCTTGGCCGAGGATCCTACCTACGGTCCCCTGCTGATCGTGCTGTCCGTGGTTTTCATGATCTCGTTTCTCCGAATGTTCTACCTCGCGTACCTCGTCGCGAGATCTGAGATGGCTACGTCGTCCGCCGCATAACAAGCCCCTGAACCTTACAGGCCGCTTGACGAGTTGGGAGTGAATTCCGCGACCTCGTCTCGGCTGTCGCCGAGAAGGCCGCTCTAGCTGCCTGGCTCCGGGGTGGTATCTTCTCGCCAACTCTTACGCGGCGAAGCCTGCAGGTTATGGGCGGATCCGTTATGCGGCCTCTCGTAGCAGCGTAGGTGGAGCCGTTTCTGGGAGCTTGAGACAATGAAGCAGCCAATGGCCGGACTCGTCCTTGTCCTGGCAGTCGGATGTATGCCAGCCACGGAGCCGGCGGCTTCTGACAGCGAGGTGGTGGATTCCACCTCCGCCCTATCGGAGGCCGAGCGCTTCTTTACCTTGGAGGAGGTGAGGGACATCCATCGACGCTTCGATCCCACCTTCTCCGAGTGGTCACAGGGCGGGGACTTCACCCGTTACGTCTACCTACACATGTCGGAATTCTGGCCACAGATCGTACTCAGGCGGAACGGGCCCATCAGGTCGCTTCCCGTGGACCCCGGCGCAGGGATCGGGAACGTCACGGTATCGGTGGAGGCGGGCGAAATGACTCTGGCGGATTACGCGGAGAATTCTGCAGTGGACGGAGCGCTGGTCGTCCACGATGGGCGGATCGTCTTCGAGACCTATCCGCGGATGCTGCCCACCGACAGACATGTTTGGTTCTCGGTCTCGAAGACCATGGTCTCGACGGCCATGGCGATTCTGGAGGACCGCGGGCGCATCGATGTGAGCCGGCCCATCGACTCCTATCTCAAACCCCTCGCCGGGACCGCCTGGGAAGGCATTCCGGTCATCGACATCTTGGACATGGCGTCCGGGATCGACTGCCCGGAAGTTCAATATGAGCCCGACTCGTGCTTCTGGGCCTTCTACGACGCCTTCGGGTGGCCGGAGACTGACCAAGTTCTGGCCGACCCAATGAACACCGTCGCACAGATGTCTCGGGGTGCGCCGTCCGGTCAGGTGTTCGACTATACCTCGGTGAATACCGAGATCCTCAATGGGTTGGTGGAGGCCGTCTCGGGGGAGCGCTTCTCTGACTTTGTCGAGCGTGAGATCTGGCGGCGCACAGGTGCTGAGTCCGACGCGTTCATCACTGCCACGGCCCACGGCAACTCCTTTTCCGGGGGAGGGTTCAGCAGCACTTTGCGTGATCTGGCTCGTTACGGGATGCTCTTCACTCCGAAGGGGCGCGCCGGGGGGAATCCTGTGGTGTCTGATGCCTATCTCGACAACATCCAAGAAGCCGGTCGACCCGAGCTAACCACCGAAGAGCAAAGGCGTTGGCACAACGAAGATCTCGGTGATGGGTCGTTCCACCACAGTACCCGCCAATGGGACGTCGTCACCTCTGACGGCGACTTCTTCAAGAGTGGATTCGGCGGGCAAGGCCTGTACGTGTCTGCGTCGAAGGAATTGGTAGTTGCGTGGTTCGGCACCAAGACTGCAGGGCGGATGGATGAAATGCCGCGTATCGCCAGGCAGCTCGCAAGATCAGGGCTGTTCGATTGAAGGAAGCCCCTCGCAATGCCAGAATTGGAAGCCACCATCATGAGCAGCATGGTGTCGCCGAGACCCGTCGCCTAGGCTCTGTCAACTTGGCGTCTGCCGAGCGAGGCTTGGGCCGAATCCGGGGCCTAATTCTGGATCGGGCAGGCACACGTCACCTCATGCCACACAAGGAAGGAGCGGGCACGCAGCATTCGCTGGTTGGCTGGTCGGAGCAGATGTCGCCTGACTCTGAAGGGATTCAGGACGCCCCGTGGTCCACTCTCGGTCCCCTAGACCACAACTAACCACCACTCTTGAGCATTGACCACAACAATCCCCCCTGCCAGCGGAGCCCCGTCGCTTCGTTGTCAGGTGTTGTGGAGTGTTGTCAGTTGTGGGAGATCGGAGGTCTTGAAAACCGGCGACCGTTCACGCGGTCCAAGGGTTGCCTCCCGATGGTCGGCTTCACTGCATCCCCGCGCCTACCCCTCCGTGCTCGAATCCCTTCCCCTCCGCCATTCCCGCCCGCCCACCCGGCAGTGAAGCAGTGGAGCACTGGAGCAACAAAGCGGTCGGCCTAGGGGTGAACGAGCAGATCCACCCGTCGTTTGATCAGTCGCTTCGCCTGAGCCTTTGGCAGCTGCGGAAACACGGTACGCTCCCAGGCGTGGTAGACGACGAAGAAGCGGGTCCTCATCTCGAGGTCTTCGCCCTTGAAACCGAGCTCGCGGAACATCTGTCGGATCCAGGAAAGCCTCTGCTCGTAGACTTGATGCACCCGGTCGAGAACCTTGGGGTCTCTCTGAGCCCAGGCCTGGAAAGGCAGATCGAAACGCGTGAGGTCGTGTACCCAGATCAGGTAGGCCGTTCGCAAGAGTCGGTCCGCGGGGGGTAGAGAGACAGTCGCGTCGCTCGTCGTCACGTCCAGTGTGGATTCTTGTTCCCAGAGTCCGAGCAACTCGTCGTACAGCTGATCACGGTCTTTGAAATGCCAGTAGAAGCCGCTCTTCGCCACGTTGAGATCCCGCGCCAGTCTCTCCACCCTGACCCCTTCGATACCTTCTTTCTCAAACACCTCAAGGGCCGCTCTGAGCCAGTCGTCCTTCTTCCTTCGCGGCTGTTTGTTCTTGGACGACACGAGGTGCATTCTAACATTACTAGACGATTGCGTACACAAATGATACTATACGCCGGCGTCTAATAATACAGGCTCAGACGAACACATCTGGTGTTGGTTGTCGCCGCATGGGAAGCGGCAGGAGGTTGATGATGCGGAATCGAAAAATGAGAGTAGGCAGAGCAAAGAGGTTCACGTTCGTGGCTGGGCTCGCAGTCGGCATGGCTGCGACCGTAGGCTTCATTTCTCTCGTAGCGGCGACTCCACCGGAGGAGATTTCTCCGATCGAACCCCGCGAGCGCGACTTCTATACGCCAAACAGCGAGGCACTGGGTCCGGACGAAATGCGGTTGATTGCCTGTGGCACTGGCATGCCAACGGCTCGTCCGAAACAAGCGGCGTCGTGCTGGCTGCTCGAACTGGGGAACGGTGACAAGTTTGTATTCGATGCTGGCACCGGATCGGCAGAGCGGATCGCAGCACTACAAATCCCCTACAACTTCCTCGACAAGGTCTTCCTGAGCCACCTGCATACCGACCACTTCGGTGATCTGGATGCACTGTTTGTCGGTGGCGCGTTGTCCGGCCGCCAGGGACCGTTACGCGTTTGGGGTCCGAGCGGTGATACACCGGAGAGGGGCACGAAATACGCGCTGGATCATTTGTACAAGGCGCTCACCTGGGACCTCGATGGCCGCAAGGGAATTACCGATCCACGCGGATATGTACCTTTTGAGGTTACCGAGTTCGACTACAAGGGCGTGAATGAGATCATCTATCAGGAGAACGGCGTCACGATTCGGTCCATCCCAGCCATCCATTCCCTGGATGGTCCAGTGAGTTTCATCGTCGAGTGGAACGATCTCAAATTCGTGTTCGGAGGTGATACTTATCCGAACAAGTGGTACGCGGAGTATGCGAAGGGCGCCGACCTGGCGATTCACGAGTGTTTCATTCCCGTACCGGCCATGATCGACAGGTTCAAGTTCACACCACAAGGCGCTCTATCGGTGGCTACCCAGATCCACACCGCACCAGAGGCGTTTGGCAAGATGATGTCGATCATCAAGCCGCGGATGGCGGTCGCATATCACTTCTTCAATGATTGGGACATCGGACCTGACGTCGGTGCTCGCATCCGAACTACCTACGAGGGTCCGCTGAGCCTTTCCGTGGACTACATGGTGTGGAACATAACCAAGGACGACATTCGCGTACGGATGGCAGTTGTTGATGAAGACGTCTGGCCACCTCCGGCCACCAAGGAGCCGCTGGTGCCCGATCCAAGTCTCATGATCCCCTATTCGGACATGATCGCAGGCGGCAAATACGACATGAAGGACGTGATTCAGCCCATATATGACGAGGTCAACGAGCAGTTTGGACTCAACGAGAAACAGCAGTGAGCAGACTACCCGAGGTTCGGGGGTGGCCCAAGGTTCGCGTCGCTAGTGTGACTAGAGCACGAAGAGGAACCGTAACCACAGTCCTGGCTTTGGTGTTTTCCTTGGTCTCTGCCGCAGCGCAGGAGGAGGGTGAGTCGGATCTCGCCAAACAGTCGCAGAACCCGATTGGCAATCTCGTCAGCCTGCCGTTTCAGAACAACACCAGCTTTGGTATCGGACCGGACGATGCGATTTCGAACGTTCTCAACATCCAGCCCGTCTATCCGGTAGGTCTGAGTAAGAAATTCAACCTGATCAACCGTGGCATCGTGCCTTTGATTTATCAAGAGGCGGTCTTCTCGGAGGTAGGTGACAGTCGGTCGGGTCTGGGAGACATCAGCTACACCGGTTTCATCTCGCCGTCTCAGCCGGGAAAGATCATCTGGGGTGTCGGGCCGTCCTTTCTGTTCCCTTCTGCAACCGAGGACAGCTGGGCCAGCGAGAAGTGGTCGGGCGGAGCCGGCGTCGTGGTGCTGACCATGCCCGGAAGCTGGGTTCTGGGTGTCCTGGTTCAGAATGTATGGTCCTTCGCAGGGGATGACGATGCCGAGAGTGTAAACCTGATGACGCTGCAGCCCATCATCAACTACAACCTGAACAAGGGCTGGTACCTAACGTCGGTGCCGGTGATCACTGCCAACTGGACGGCCTCGAGCAGCAACCGATGGACGGTACCACTCGGCGGCGGGTTTGGCAGGATCGTCAAGTGGGGCAAGCAGCCCCTGGACCTTTCGATGCAGGCCTTCTATAACGTTGAGAAGCCGAAGCCGCGGATTGCCGACGCACCCAACCTGCAGAATCAGGGTGAAACGTGGACGCTACGATTGCAGCTGAAACTGTTGTTTCCAAAGTAGGCTCCTGAATCAGTTCTGCGGCTGTGTGGACCCGAAGTGGCGAGTTCGGGTGGTGCACATCCCGTGGTACACCTGTGGTACACCGAGGAGCCCAAACCAGACCAATCGGGACAAAACCAGACAAAATGATGTTTCCCCACAAGATCGACGGTCATTAGTCTCCTTTGGTCCCTTTTAGTCTGGATTTGTCTCGCTTGGAAGCCGTGCAACGGTCTTGAAAACCGGCGACCGTTCACGCGGTCCAAGGTTGCCTCCCGATGGTCGGCTTCACTGCATCCCCTCGCCTACCCCTCCGTGTTGGGCTCCCGTTGGTCGCCGGCACTGCACCCCCGCACCTGCCCCTCCGTGCTCGAATCCCACCCCCTCCGCCATCTCCAATACGTGAAGCGGCCGGCGCCCCTGCCGGCCGATTGGTCACTCAATGCCCGTGGTCCACGGGTGGTCCATTTCCGTGGACCTTCAGAAGGACTTCGGAACCCATCAGGAAGCCCTTCCGACATGTCTCCGCGGCCAGAAGAGGCATCTCGGAGCTGCGGGAGCGGTTCGGGAATACTGAGATAGCTACCTAGAAGCCTGAAAGTGTCTGAAGCGCGGCTCCCTAACCCTCCAACTGGACTCGTTTCAGGGGGTCAGGTCAGGCCGTGGATCGCCCAATCAGTCGCGCCAGTTTGCGATCTCATCCTGCAGGGAGCCCTCCAGTCTGGTGCCGCATCAACACTCGTCTCCCCAAGCGAAAGAAGAATCGAATCAGGAGCATTACGATGATCAGCGTCAGTGCCGCGCCGCCCAACAGGAGCTTGGCGATAAGTGGGAAGCCCCAGTCTGGCTTGAAGTTCACCGTGTTCGGCTGGTAGAGCGAAGCGTCCACTTCCCCGGTAGCGAAGAAGTTTCTCAGCAAGTGCCGCGTCGCTTCTCGCTGGAGATAATAGAGGTCACCGGTGTGCGCGAAGTCGGAAAGCACGACCTGCTCGCCGTTCTCCAAAAGGGGGAGTAGTTGGTTCCGGGCATTCTGAGCTGGGGTGGAGACGTCCAGCGAGCCGCTGAGCAGCAGCGTCTCCACCGATGAGGGCTGTGCCGTGCGGTATTCATCGGGGATCTTCTTGGCTGGCCAGGTGGCCGCCGAGGCCCAGCCCATCGACGAACCCGGCGAGCCGATGAGATAGGGATCTGGCGTAACCTCGGCGACATAGTCGGCTGTCGGGTCGAAGTCATAGTCCGCGCTGCCGGCTTTCGACGCGCTGTCGCCCCAGGCCATGTCGGTCGGCAGCATGAACATCAGCGCTGCAGATACCAACGCCATGCCGCTGTAGTCGCCCTCTGCGGCGGCAAGCCAAATGTCGAAGGTGGATGCAGCGCCATCTGTGGAGTAAAGACCCATGAAGGTGGCGAAGAGCACCGCGTCGCGATCGACCGGGAAGACCAGCCAGCGCTCCGGCATGTTGTCCAGCGCCGTCTGGATAGAAGCGGCGAGATCGTTGGTGCGCGAGGAGCAGTACTCATCTTCGGCGCACAGGGTCGAGTAACGCAGGATCTGCTCTTCCAGGATCGCTCCGTCCCACCAGAAGCGGCCCGGCGGATTGACTGCCACCATCGCATTGCGGTGGACTTTGTCGGGATATCGCCAGGTATAGATCTGAGCAAGGCGCGTACCGTAGCTGCCGCTTTCCAGGTTGATTCGTGTGTAGCCCAAAGCCTGACGTGCGGCCTCCACATCATCAACGACTTCCAAGAGCGTGTAGCCGTCCAGATCGATGCCCTCTGCGGTCAACCGCGCGGAGCAGGCGGCATAGGCCTCACTCTGGGCCGCCATGCCGTTTCGGCTCATCAGCGACAGCCCGGAGCCCATCGCCTCGGTTACTTCCGGACAGCTGAGATAGACCGTTCCGTCCACGCCGCGAAAGCCGACTAGAACAATGTCGTGGTTCTCCTGGAACCACTCCACCGTGCTGTAGGCCATATTCGACATCCCCGGCCCGCCTGTGAGGTGGAAGATCGGTTCATCCGGCGCATCGCCCGAGGCGAGGATACGATTGACGGGCAGGGCAATCAGGCGGGAGGTCTGGTCATGGCGGTTTTCCGGGACGATCAGCGTGCCGCACTCGGCCGGGTACTCAACGTCGCGTGCCACATGAACACAGGGGACTACGTCGAAATCCCCTGCGACCGCGCCGTCTGGGGGTTGGGGCCGCGGTTGTCGTTCCTCGCGTTGGCCGCAACCGGCTAGCACAATCGTCACTGCTAACGTGGCGCCCGTTCTCAACACATGACCCATGATCAGTTTCTCTTTCTCAAGAGCGAGACAACTAGCGGCGAGGGATGCTGGATTCCGTTCCTAAGCCGAGCCTACTAGGCTTCCCTGGTCCATCGTTAGAATGGAGAACAGATGGGGGACCTCATGATTCGAAAGAATGTCGTCTTGTTGAGGGCAGCTTACTGGACAGGTGCCGTCGCTGACTTCTTTTTCTTCGTTGCCATGATCTACCCGCCGCTGTGGGGCCTTGTTTTCGGCAAATCGGATTTCAGTCCCGGATTGGAGTACAGAATCGACATGGGTGTCGGCGCCTCGTTGATGCTCGGCTGGACGTTCCTACTTCTGTGGGCCGATCGGCGGCCGGTGGAGCGCCGTGGGGTGCTGCTTCTGACGGCGTTCCCAGTTCTTGTCGGTCTGGGTATCACCGGCTCACTGGCAGCTGCGACTGGTACCACTTCTGCGCTCAGCCTAGCGCCGGTGTTCGTGCTCAAGATCACACTGTTCACTCTGATGATCTCCGCCTACGTTGCCGCAGGCCGACTGGCGCGGGAGGAAGATGGGAACTCAACACACTCCTCCGGCCGAGGCTAGGGGTCTACAAGTAAAGCCGCCACGAAGAGATCCCTCTGTGATCTGAAGGCTGCGTCCGTGGTCCACTCTCGGTCCCCTAGACCACAACTGACGACCACTCTCGAGCATCGACCACAACAATCCCCTCTGCCCGAGAGGCCCCGTCGCTTCGTTGTGAGGTGTTGTGAAGTGTTGTCAGTAGTAGGGAACCGGAGGTCTTGAAAACCGGCGACCGTTCACGCGGCCCAAGGTTGCCTCCCGATGGTCGGCTTCACTGCATCCCCTCGCCTACCCCTCCGTGTTGGGCTCCCGTTGGTCGCCGGCACTGCACCCCCGCACCTGCCCCTCCGTGCTCGAATCCCACCCCCTCCGCCATCTCCAATACGTGAAGCGGCCGGTGCCCCTGCCGGCCGATTGGTCACTCAATGTCCGTGGTCCACGGGTGGTCCATTTCGAGTGGGGCTTCAATGAGGATGTGGCCCGGGCTCTCCGGAGAGAAACGAGCCTACAACCTCGGCCAGAACATCCGGTTTTTCGAGCCAAAGAAAGTGCCCCGCGTCCTCCACATGGACCAGTGTGGATTCCGAGAACATCGACTCGTATTGGCTCGCTACCTCGGGGATGCAGTAGTCGCACTCTCCTCTGAGGATCAAGACCGGTGTCTTGAGCCGAGACAGGGAGTCCTCGATTCGGTTCTCTCGCTCGGAGTAGTTCTCATCGGTCATGATATTTCCCCACATCCCGAAAGCGAAGTCCTCACCGCGAGGAAGCTCTGAGGGGTCGCACACTCCTCCCGGTAACAACAGAGAGATCATTCGACGCATTATGGCGTCGCCCTCGGTATCGGGGAGGAACGCATGAGCTGCAACTGGGTTGACCTCGAGCAGTAGCGCCGCCGCCCAAAAGCGGGGTCCGAAGAATCGCTCGAAACGCTCCTGGATCTCGGTCGAGGCGGTACCCTTGAGGTCGCATGGATCTCGGTCTCCCCATTCCTTGGGATAGAGGGGACCTGGAGAGACGAGTATGAGGCGATCGAGCCTGTCGGGATAGGTGGCAAGGTAATGAGTCGCCAGCTCGGCGCCCCAGGACTCTCCAATCAGGATGACCGTCTCGGCCCCAATCCGCAGTCGGATCGCCTCGAGATCGGAGATATGGCGCTCGAGGGTGTACTCGGAGACATCACTCAATCTTCCGGAGAGTCCGCCGCCTATTTGGTCATAGAGGAGAACATCGTGCCCGAGCCAAGCTGGGAACGAGAAGGCTTGCACGAGCTTCTCCACCGAGACGACTCCAGCGCCAGGCCCTCCATGAAGATAGATCACTGGTGCCTTCTTGGCGCTCGCAATGGCGGCGACCTCGCGGTACGCGATTCGGGAGCCAGTCGGGAGGTCCCAGAACGCAACATCCGGAGGCACGGCGAGAGGGATGATCTCTGCTGCGGGCACCAGCGGCTCGAAGACGGTGAGTGAGGATACGACGACAACAATTAGCGCTGTTCCACAACCGACACCGATCGCAATGCGTCGTCGTCGGACCCGGGCGAGCAGTGTCCCGGCCAGCCAGCCGAGACCCGTAGCGATGCCCAGGCAGAGCCCAAGACCGACCGCGGCAAGTAGGGGGATACGGGAAGTGAGAGCCGAGGCGCCGAGAAACCCGAGGACCGCGCCCGCGACACCGAGCAGGACTGCCAATGTGATGAGAGAGATACCCCCCAACCAAGATGCAACTCGGACCCAACTGCCGGTTCTCATGGATTCAACGGTCCTCCGCGCTTGACGGCAGGGTGAATCTCGACTCTCACCCTAACACCCTTCATCGCAGGGTTTCCCCCGGGGGAACTAGCTTGGCGTCACCAACTCACCACCACTCTTGAGCATCGACCACAACAATCACCTCTGCCAGCGAAGCCCCGTCGCTTCGTTGTCAGATGTTGTGGAGGGTTGTCAGTTGTGGGAGATCGGAGGTCTTGAAAACCGGCGACCGTTCACGCGGTCCGCGGGTGCCTCCCTTCGGTCTCCTTCCAGGGCATCCAGCACCTCCTCTACTAAAGGCACTAGCTTGCCTCAGGTGTTACCGATGTCCTGATACACGAGTGTTACCTATGTCGTGAGAACGTACAGCTTGCCCCCTCCCGCGGGCGCCCGTAAGGGACATCCCTACACCGAGAGTTCACTCAATACTCGTGGTCCATTTCAGTGGGCCTTGTGGGCGGCTCTTGAACCATCAGTGAGGCCTTTCGACATGTCTCCCTGGCCAGAGAAGGTATCTTGGAGCCACGGGAGCGGTCCGCGAAGATTGAGATAGCGGTACCAGCCATTGAGAAGAGTGTAGGAACGGATCCGCAGGTCACTGAGGATCGGAGAAGGGTAACATCTAACTTATCTTGTCGGATCGACTGGTCTTCGGATAATCATTTCATTGATATCAACTCTGGCTGGGAGCTGGAATTCATCTTCGGCGAAGACAACGAGGTCACGGGGGCCATTGTCGCTATGGGGAACACTGAATTGAAGGGTGAGAGAATCGATGGCAGAGATGTGGTACCGATTCCACTCATGCCCGATGAGGCCGCCAGGGATAAGACCGAGCTTCAGGGGAGGTAATCGATGCCGTCTCTCTCGATAGCTGTACTGCCGTTCGCCGATCTGAGCGCAGAGAAGGATCAGCGGTACTTCTGCGACGGTCTGGCCACAGAGTTGATTACTGCCCTGTCCCGCATCGAGGGCCTGCGGGTCGCACCGCGCAGCTCCTCCTTCCGCTTTCGAGCCGTCGACGACGCTCAGGAGGCTGGGCGGCAGCTGGGGGTGTCCGCAGTTCTCGAGGGCAGCGTCGGTAAGGCCGACGGCCGTCTGCGCGTGAGGGCCAAACTGACCAGTACGGACGACGGATTCGAGCTCTGGTCCAAGACCTTCGATCGCCCTCTGGAGGATGTCTTCGCCATCCAGCACGAGATCGCCGAGCGCATTACCCACACGCTCGAGCTGCGCCTCGACGAGCGACAGTCGGAGGCTCTCAAGCGACCACCGACCACCGACATTCAAGCCTATGAGTACTACCTCAAAGGGCGCGAGCGGTTCTTCGAGTACCGGCGCCGCGGCGTCGAAGCAGCCCTGCAACTGTTCAACATGGCTCTGATGCTGGACCATGATTACGCGCGCGCCTACGCTGGCGTCGCCGAATGCTGCACCTTTCTCTTCATGTACGCCGACGGTGACGAGGCCGACCTCGAGCAGGCCGACCTGGCGAGCCGGCGTTCGCTCGAGCTCGCCCCCGATCTGGCCGAGGCGCATGCGGCGCGCGGTCTGGTGCTGTCGATGCAGCACCAGTACGAAGCGTCCGAGGAAGCCTTCGAGACGGCGATCCGCTTGAATCCGAAGCTGTTCGAGGCGTACTACTTCTACGCTCGCAGCAGTTTCGCCCAGGGTGATCTGGCGAGCGCGGCGAGGCTGTTCGGGCATGCCTCCAGAATCGATCCCGACGACTACCAGGCGCCCTTGCTCCTGGCGCAGATCTACGACGACCTGGAGCGCCCGGAGGAGGCCGCTGCGATCCGGCGTCGGGGAGTACAGGCCGCCGAGCGCCGCCTGCAACACAACCCCGAAGAGACCCGGGCGCTCTACCTGGGCGCCACCGCACTCGTCTGCTTGGGTCAGTCGGAGCGGGGACTCCGTTGGGTCGAGCGAGCGCTGGAGCTGGAGCCCAATGAGCCGATGCTCCTCTACAACGTCGGCTGCGTCTACTCACTGGCCGGAGACCTCGATCGGGCCCTGGAGTGCATCGAGAAATCCGTCAGCAGCGGACTCGCTTACATCGAGTGGCTCCGGCAGGACAGCAACCTGGACCCCCTCCGTGACCACCCTCGCTTTCAGGCTCTGTTGAAGGGGTACGGGCAAGAAGAAGGGTAGGCCCCTGTGACGTGAGCCCCAAGGCTTGTCGCCCTTAGAATGTGAGTCCTGCGGCCGGCTAGATTCCACTCCAGTCACACGGTTCGGTGGGCTGACAGCGAGAACTAGTTGTAGTTGGGCCAAAGATAGCAATCATGCATCAGCACTCGACAGTTTTTCGAGCCGCGAACCCCACCTTCGACGAAGGACGGGTGTTTGCCCGCTACCTCGATACAGCAGCTGAGGGCTTCTTCCGTTTCATGCTCGGCCGCCGCGCTGTGGACATAGTCGCCACGGCCTTCATCCAGCCCGACCACGACCTCTCTTTCCAAAACGTAACCTTCGCCGAATGTAACAAGGTCATCGTAGGAATGGTCTCGGGCTACACCGCCGAGCAGCATCGTGGTTCTTCGGGCCGGACTCTGAAGAGGGCTGCAGGCAGGTGGAATCTGCGGATGATGGTTGTGTCGATACTGTTTGCTCCACTGCTACGAATCATCGACACCATCGGCGATGACGATTTCTACCTCCAGGCCATCGCCGTCGACAGGGAAGTTCGCGGCGACGGCGTCGGTTCTGCCCTGATGGACTTGATTGAGGACCGGGCTGTTGCCAGTGGATCAGCCCGACTCGCGCTCGACGTCTCTGCCAAGAACGAGAGTGCTCGCAGACTCTACGAGCACCGCGGGATGACTGTCGAGTCCCAGTGGCCAAAACGCTTGGCCATACCGGGATTGAGGTTCGTTCGAATGACGAAAGCGCTCTGAAGGATGAAGGCGCGATCCGAACCACCCCAACGTTTGGCTTGACACACGTCCCTCATCCAGCCGCGTGGTCTACGGGTGGTCCATTTCGGTGGACCGCTGGACCTGCTCGACCGCCTCTCCCCACCTCTTTGGGTGGCGTTGGAGGTGAGTGACATCTTGTACCCTCGCACCCGGACGAAGGTAGCTGCAAATGACCGGCGACACGGTTGCCCGCGGGGCCCTGTGAAGAGAACTAGCGAGGAGGCACGAGATGAAGCGGATCGTACCTGCCCTGATTCTGATCTGTGTCATCGGCCCGGCCCTGGTGGCCGACGAGGGCATGTGGAAGCCGGGGCAGCTCCCTGACCTCGAGGACCGGCTCGAGGAGCTAGGCCTCGAGACCGAGTTCCGCAAGCTGGCCGATCTGACTGGCCACCCGATGGGTGCAGTCATAAGCCTTGGCGGCTGCACCGCCTCGTTTGTCTCCTCTCAGGGGCTGGCAGTGACCAACCATCACTGTGCCTACGGAGCCATCCAGTACAACTCCAGCGAGGATCGGAACCTGCTCCAGTCGGGCTTTCTCGCTGCCGAGAGGGGCGACGAGCTCCCGGCAGCTCCTGGTTCCCGGATCCTGGTGACAGTGGCGGTGGATGATGTGACCGAGACCATCCGGGGAAGCCTCCCCGAAGGGGCCACGGGCCGGCAGCGCTGGGAGGCCATCGCTGCCAAGGAGAAGGAGTTGGTCGCTGGCTGCGAGGAGGATACCGGGCATCGCTGCAAGGTGGCCGCGTATCACGGTAGCCACGAGTACGAGCTGATCAAGCAGCTCGAGATCCGGGACGTCCGGCTGGTCCACGCCCCGGCTGGCTCCATCGGGGTCTTTGGCGGGGAGATCGACAACTGGATGTGGCCCCGGCACACCGGCGACTACGCTTTCTATCGGGGCTATGTGGGGCCCGATGGCAAGCCGACCGACTACGCGAAGGAAAACGTCCCCTACCGGCCGGAGCACTACCTGAAAGTTGCTACTGAGCACCTTGGTGAAGGCGATTTCGTCATGGCATTGGGCTACCCGGGAAGAACCAATCGCTATCGCTTGGCCACCGAGGTCGAGGACACCTTTGGCTGGTACTACCCGACCCGCATCGGCCTGTACCAAGAGTGGCTCGACGTCATTGTCAGGGAGACGGCCGAGAGCGAGAAGCTGACCATCGCATACGCCTCGCTGGTCCGGGGCCTGGAGAACGCGGTCAAGAACTACACGGGCATGCTCGACGGCTTTGCCAGGAGCGACATGGTGAGCCGCAAGGTGGAGTTCGAACGGAACCTGCAACAGTGGATCGAAAGCGACCCCGGCCGCAAGGACGCCTTTCTGCCGACTCTCCAGGAGCTCCAGGAGTTGGCGGTGCGCCAACAGAGCACCCGCGAACGGCAGATGTACTACGAGTACTTGGTTCGCCGGGGAGATCTCCTGAGCACCGCCCGCACCCTCTACCGGCTGGCCAATGAAAGGCAGAAGCCCGATCTCGAACGAGAGCAGGGTTACCAGGAGCGCGACGTGCCCAGGGTCCGCGAGCGACTTACCCGCATCGATCGCACGTTCGACCCCGGGGTGGATCAGGCCATCTGGCGGCACTTCATCGTCAACTACGCCTCGATCCCCGCCGATCAGCATGTGAGCGTCTTCGATGATTGGTTCGGAATCGGGGTGGAAGGTCTCGACGAAGCGCGTCTGGACCAGCGGCTGGAGGAAATGTACGAGGCCACCCGCCTGGACGAGCAGGAGCCTCGCCTTGCCTGGCTGGACGCCACTCCGGCCGAGATCGAAGCCAGTGACGACCCGTTCCTCCAACTCGCAGTTGCCATGTTCGAGAGTGACCTGGAGCTCGAGGCCGAGGGCAAGGAGCTCGACGGCCTGTTTGACGAAGTTCGCTCCCGCTACATGGAGGCGCTCATCGCCTACCTTGGGGCCCGCGGCAGAGAGGTCTACCCGGATGCCAACGGGACCTTGCGGGTGACGTATGGCTCCGTTGAGGGCTACTCGCCTCGGGACGGTGTTACCTACCTCCCATTTACAACCCTGGAGGGGATCGTCGAGAAGAACACTGGGGAGGAGCCTTTCGACGCGCCCGAGGCGGAGCTTGCAGCCATTCGTGAAGGCGCCGGCGAGTCTTTCCACTACGAGCCCCTCGGCTCGGTCCCGGTGAACTTTCTCAGCACTCTGGACTCCACCGGCGGCAACTCGGGCTCGGCGACGCTCAACGGTAAGTCCGAGCTGGTGGGACTGCTCTTCGACGGGGTCTGGGAGAGCATTATTGCGGACTGGGACTTCATCCCGGAGGTCTCGCGCTCGATCCACGTGGATATGCGATATGTCCTCTGGGTGATGGAGACCGTAGAGGGCGCGCAGCACCTGGTTGAAGAAATGAGAGGCCCGCGGTAGTTGCAGGTCGAAAAGGGGGCCGGGCCTTTTTGTCTCCTCGACCTCGATTCGTGGTCCACTCTGGGTCCGTTTCCGTGGGACTTTAGAAGTGCTGACCCCAGCTTCAATCCTCTTCACGAAGCATCCTGTTACACGGCTCTGATCGAGAAGTTCAAGTAGGCCCGCCGAGATCCCGGCCTCCGGACTACGGATTTCGTCTTCAATCTTCTGGGTTCAGAGCCTCTGGACTGGAAAGGTATTTGGGCGTCGGTAGAACAAGCGGTTCCTTGTCCAATCCTCGGAAGACGACGGTCCATTTCAAGTCTCTCACCCATTCACCCTTTTGCCAGCGCTGCTGAAATTTGGATGGATCCTTCACGAAATGAGCCTTACGTGGAGCAAGGTCTCCAGCGATCACTATCCATGAAGTACTCTTTGTGGAGTTGGCTATGAAATAGGAACCCGACTCTGGAATCGTGAGTTGGATCGTCTCCAGACCATGAGAGTACTCACCCAGCAGGCGCCTCCGGGCCTCGGAGTAGCCTTGTCCACTGTTCTCGATTGCGTGCTTCAGACGATCGGTGCTCGATCCCATCATCATCACGCAGCCAAGTGCAACGTGAATCAGAATAGACAGTTTGAGGAGATCGATCCAAGCGGATGCCGGCCCCCGAGATGCTCTCTCTCCGCCGAAGAAGCGATAGGAGAGACTGTCTCTCCACGGCACTGATTTCGCGGCCATCGCGGCCAGCGCCAGCAACGGTACAGAGACTTGGAGCAGGGCTCTGTTCCAGGTCACTCGGACAAGGTGGCTCACGTTCCAACCGGTAACCAGGTACGCAACGAGGAACTGTGCCAATCCGCCCACGACCAGCAGGGCCACGATCATGGCCCTTCTATCCTTGAGCCCCTTTGCTCCGAATAGGAGAAGGAGCGCCAAAACGATCCAGAGAAGAGACCACCAGCGTACGTCCATCATCGTGCCAAGAGCGGCTGGAATGCCTTCTGCTACGAGGCGCGTCAGCCCCTCGGACATCGACTCGAGGGAGAGTTTGGAGAAATAGGACTCATCCCTTCTATTGGGGATCCCGTTCTTCCAAGAACCGAGGAGAGCCAACGCCAACAATACTGGAATCAAGGTCTTGATCCATTGCAGAAAAGCTTCTTTCTTGCCAAGACACGCAATTAGACCAACCACGAGGGCCAATACTGCCAACCCCAGTCCTTCATTCTTGGTAAGGACAGTCCCGGTCAGGAGAAGACCCGCAGCCAGGGTGGATCCTTGCCGATCCTTGGAGGCAAGAAGAAGCCATATGCCGGCGCCCCAGAAGCAGGCCAGAGGAAGGTCGCTGTAGGCCCCAGCGGCACCTCCATTGAAAGCGAAGGCTACGAATGGGACGCAAGCCGCCAGAGCCAGGATCAAGGCGGCGATTCGACGGCCTCCGAGAATACGAGCCTGGTCCAGAATGATGAGGACCCATACCAGCCAAAAGGCTGCGTACAGAATTCGAATGACTCTCTCGTCTGCTCCCCGGGTCACTTCGAGAGTGACGACTTGGGCGAGTGGCATGAGAGGAGGGTAGCGGGGGTGTTCGACCACCCATCGTTTTTCCCGGAGAACTTCGGGAAGGACAGTGCCCGCCTCACGGATATATCGGGCCTTGGGGACCCAGATGTGCCTTCCATCAATATCACGAATCGGGTCGACTGCCGCGTCGAGTAGAAGTGACAAAGCTGGTATCAGAATTAGCAGAACAAGAAAGAACCCAATCCACCATGGCAGGGCTCGGCTTGGTCGTGGCACTTGGCCGTCATCACTGAACCTGTGCCTGACTATTTCTGCGCCGATTCCACAGAATGCCAGGATCGCGAGAAGCGAGTTGATCGGAGTCCGCTGAATTGGAATAGAGAGCCATTGAGAAGCTGCAAATACCGAACTGCACACGATGACGATTCCCAGGAGATAGGCGTAGGCCCATCGTGAGTACCAGGGGCGAGATCGAAGGCAACGGGTCAGGCAGACGACTGGGTTTCCTGCCGCAACGAACAGGAGCACGACGAGGATGCCCTTGCCGAGGAGGAGAAGAGTACTGCTCATGGATCGTCCGGTGTCGGTTTCTGCAGGTTATCGCAGTTGACAGGTCAGTCAATCTCGACAGTGGTCTGGTTTCGGCAGCCAGCAGTGCAGCCAGTATTGGGGTGTGGTTCGCCCTCGAGAAGAGCCGTAGGATGTCGTCTTGAGTTGAGCGTTGAGGCCAAGGTGGTACTCGTCTTGGTTCACTATCGGTCCATTTGACCGCAACTAACCACCACTCTTGAGCATCGACCACAACAATCACGCCTGGCAGTGAAGCCCCGTCGCTTCGTTGTCAGGTGTTGTGAACTGGAGGACGCAGGGGAGGGCCTGCCAATGGCAGAGAGTTCCACAGGGTTTCGGTCTTGATCTCCAGTCGGACTCATAGGTTTTTTCTCTTGAGTGAAGGGCAGGTCGCTCGAGGCACGCTACGGCGCGCTCTGGAGTCCATCAACGACATCGAGGTTGCGATGCGGGGGGAGTTCCAGGTCACTCGACATAACCGAGGGCTTCGAGGTGTTCGAGGCGAACGCGGAGCTCTTCCTCGGTCATCTCTATCCTCAGCTTGTTCGAGCTAGCGGTGTCGACTCGCGCGCGGGCTGTCCGGATGTCTGGGTTTTGCCACCGACCGTATCGATCGGCCTCGATACACAGTGTCGCTCTCTTGTAGGCCCAGTCCTCCAGGTTGACGGTACGATGTCTAGGCTTGCTGGTCGGTTGCGAAACAACTTCATTCAGAATCTCGATTTCCTCGGAACTCCCCGACGGGCGCAGACTCGCCCTGAAGCGCCCGGAGGTTTCGCCCAGTCCGGCGTGCTCGATTTCGTCCGTATCGAGGAAGAACGTCAGCCGAAGAGAGGCCTCGGCAGGAATAAGGACATCTCTGCAGGCCGAGGAGTCTTTCAAGACCTTGCGGTCCTCGCCTTGGATCGGGATTGTATGAAGGGCCGGCTTTCTTGCGAACAGATAAAGAGGCCGATCGACATGTCGATAGTCTGGATCGTCCTCGACCCACAGCTCCTCGGGTCGGCCCATCGACTCGAGCTGCGGACAGAAATCGTAACTGTAGCGGTTCGGCCTCATCGGTTTGTAGGCAGGTGTCCATTCCCACACCATGTCTCCATCCCGGGTCACCTCGAAGATCCGCCCTCCGAGGCTAGAGGTGATCATCACGTTGCCGTTCGGGAGAGCTTGTTCGACACCACCGGTCTGCGAGAAGAATGTGTCTGACCGATACTCCCAGAGGGTCGCAAGGGTCGTAGGGTCGATCTCGATGACCGTGCTACTGCGCATTCGATACTTGTCTTGGAGACCGTTGTTGAAGATCAGGATGTTACCCTCGCCGGGAAGCCCCGATTCGGTCATCACAGCTTCGTGCTGGCGGTCGAGACGAATGTCGTAGGACCAGACGATCTCTTTCGACGCCTTGTCGATGATGAAGACGGCATCGAGATTTCTTGCGCTGATCAGCAAGTTTCCAGGCCGGAAACGTTCGTCACCGGCGTCCCACCAGCGATTGTTCGGGAGCTCCTTTACCGAGTTGATGTGGGTGATGTCCGAGCGATCGATCTCCCGATCGGTCCAGTAGAAGGAGAGATGCTCGGCGGCCTTCCATTCCCAAACGACCTTGCCCTGCCGGTCGAACTCGACGATGTCGTCGGTAGGGACGCCCTTGGTCGCGATGATGACGACCGTATTGCCGTTACCGAGGCGGCCGACATCGTGATGCGGAACTTTCCCTTCCACCTTGGCCTGCCAGACGAGCTTCCCATCCCAGTCATACTCTTCGATCGTTCGGTCGAGACCGATAGCGAGTAGAGATCCGTTTGGAAGTAGCCGCGCTCTCGCTTTGACTCGGGTTTCTGGCCAGGCATGGGCAATGCGACCGTTCATATCGAACAGGATTGGGATTCTGCGATTGTAGAGATCCAGGGTGTAGCCGCTCCAAGCGCGGTCGGGGTCGTACACCGACACCCAGTCGGTGGAAACGAGCGCCTGCAGTTCGGCAATGGAGGTGGCGCGGGACGGCTTGCTTTGCAGTGGAGTGCCTTCGCCAGCGGGCTCAGCCGAACAGGCCAGGAAGATCAAGGCTGTGGGGAGCAGATAGGCGATGCGAAGCACTAGAGAAATCACTGGGCGGTGAGAACGGCTATGTCCTCGGCCCGATACGCCTCCCCCACCCCGCCTTTGACGAGCTTGGCGGTAATCTTGAAGTGAGAAAGCGTCTTGCCGATCATGAGTCGGCTCGTCCCGGGTCAACGTGGTCGAGAAGGTCACCTCATTGTACAGGTCGTGGTCCACTCCTGGTCCCCGAAGCCACAACCAACCACAACCCTCGGCATCGACCACAACAATCCCCTCTGCCCAAGAAGCCCCGTCGCTTAGTTGTCAGTTGCTGTGGAGTGTTGTCAGTAGTAGGGAACCGGAGGTGTTGAAAACCGGCGACCGTTCACGCGGTCCAAGGGTTGCCTCCCGATGGTCGCCGACACTGCATCCCCGCGCCTGCCCCTCCGTGTACGAATCCCTTCCTCTCCGCCATTCCAGAAATTCACTTTGTAGGGGAGTGGCTTGCCCCCTCCTGCGGGTGCCCGCAAGGGACGCCCCTACACCGAGAGTCCACTCAATGCCCGTGTGGTCCACGGGTGGTGCATTTCTGTGGACTTTGGGGGGTGCTGCGGCACACCTTGGGCTACTCGAGATTCCTGGCGGTCTGGTCGACTCGGGCGAGCAGCCTCGGATTGCGGCTCTGTCCTCTAGGAAAGACCGTTCGCGTAGGCAACGAACGCCGAGAGCAAGAGCATCGTGAAGGCCGGAAGCGATTTTTGGGGCGGATCCCCCGCTCGGACGTGAGCGATCACGGCCGCGAGCATCAGCAACGCCATTGCGGCAGCGGCTCCTGCCGCCACGGGTGGATACCAGATGCCTACGACGAGCAGCACTGCCAGGGTCAGCTTGGCGAAGCCGACCGCACTGCGGACCCAGTCTGGGAGACCGTACTTGCTGAACTCCTCCTTCATGTTGGACGCGCCGTCCGGCCGCCATGGGGTCGGCTTGCCCGGGCGAAGAATCCACACATTCACGATCCCCAACGCGATGACCAGTTGAATCAAGATCGAGAGTTCCCTCATCAGCTCCTCCTCCACGAGGTTACAGTGGCTTCTTGCAGACACCACAGCAATGATCCTAACCCAACCTCACGGCGGCAACTCGGTTCACCTTGGAGCAGCTTGGACAAGCGATATGTCGAGACTCGGTCAACTGCCTCTCCAGTGCAAGTCCTCTTCATCGGCTCGGGCTCAGCCATCGTCTACTCGTCCACTGTCTCGGTCCGCTGACCGCCGTGGACGTATTCTTCCCAAACTGCGCGTTCGATCGAGCCGAGGAGCCGGTCGATGACCTCGCGCTGCGCACTGATCGCTTCGACCATGGTGTGAACAGGGGCCAGTCGACCGGCGGTCGACGATCGGAGCGAAATCGTTTTCATCGCCCAGTCGGGAAACAGCCGGCGATCGACCGTCTCGTCACTGAGCAGCAGAACGTCCTTGTGACGCTCATCCACAACGATGGTCTTCCAGAGAGTCTCGACCGCCGGAGGAGGACCTTCGAGAATCTGCAGGAAGAGACCCCCACTCGTCATGAGTAGTCCCGTGATGCCACGCTCGGCGTTGTTGACTCGGCTGACCTCTCCGATCTGCTCGATGTCGCTCGCCTCGAGAGGTCTCGAGAACCGACTGATGTACTTGATCCGCCTGATAGCCATCTCCACCTCCGGCTTTCGATAAGAGAGTCCCCGATTTTACAGCCGCGACGATTCTCATCCGCCATTCGCCTCCACGACGCGGCTCTCAGCGCTTCATTATCTCATCAGCTCTGGCGACGAACAGTCCTCGGTCGGTGAACACGGCTCGTCGCCTGCTGCGGCCGAGACTCGATTCGACACTCTAAGCGAGATAGGCTCGCGTCCATGCGTGACTGGAAGATCCTCGAGACCGAGATTCTCCACTCCCATCGCATCCTCGAGCTGCAGCGCCGGGAGCTCGCGTCCGGAGACCAGCGCCGTACAGTGCTGGTGATGGATGCGCCCGAGTGGATCAACGTCATCCCGCTGCTCGAGGGCCGCAGGGTCGTGCTGATCCGTCAGTGGCGATACGGAATCCAGGCACCGACGCTGGAGATTCCGGGCGGCATGGTCGATCCGGGCGAGGACATCCGGACGGCGGCGGCCAGAGAGCTGGAGGAAGAGACGGGGCTTCGCGCTGGCAAGTTGCGACAGCTTGGCTGCAGCCATCCGAACCCTGCCTTCCTCGACAACCGGCTCACCACGTGGCTGGCGACCGACCTCGAAGCGATTGATGTCAATCAGACCCTTTTCGGGGTGGACGGCGAGGAGATTGAGCGCGAGCTGGTGCCGCTCGACGAGATACCGCAGCGAATCCAGACAGGTCAGATCTCTCATGCCCTGGTGATTGCGGCTTTCTACCTCTTCGAAGTCGCCAGCAAGCAGGCCGGCTTCGAGATCTAGAGCAATTCGCAGGGCCTGTCCGACTCGATCAGCAGTGGCGCCTCGACGGCAAGCACTATGAGAGAATCGCTCTCGCCTGGCTCGAGAACATGGATCGTCACAGTGAGACCATTCGGGCGATTTTGAAGCCCGTCTACGGGACCGAGGCCGAGCGCTGGTTCCACCGCTGGCGCGTATTCTTCCTGGCTTGCACCGAGCGCTTCAGCTATAGGCAGGGCGAGGAGTGGTTTGCTTCGCACACCCTTTGGACACGCGGCGAGAGGGGCGGTCCCTCATGATCGAGCAGATCACGGCCCTTGCCTGGCCGGGCCTCGCGGTCGCCGTCGGCCTCACCACGGCCGTCTGGCTGGCGAGTCTCGCCAAGCGGGACGCGTCGATTATCGACATCTTCTGGGGCCTTGGCTTCGTCACGCTCGCTTGGTTCTACCGTAGCCGTGTGCCGGTCGACTCCTTCAGGCAGACGCTGGTCCCCTTGCTGGTTACGCTTTGGGGTCTGCGGCTCTCGATCTACATCCTCTGGCGCAATCGTGGGCACGGCGAGGACTACCGCTATGCGGCGATGCGCGAGAAGTGGGGCGCCGCCTTTCCGCTGTGGTCTCTGGTCATCGTCTTCTGGTTGCAGGGGTTTCTCTTCTGGGTGGTCGGCATGCCCCTTCTGCAGGTGCAGGTGTCGCGACAGCCGTCAGGATGGTCATGGCTCGACCTACTCGGTCTGACTCTGTTCGCCATAGGCTTCTTCTTCGAAGCCGTCGGCGACTTCCAGCTAGCCCGGTTCAAGGCCAACCCGGCCAACAAGGGCGAGGTCATGGATCGAGGACTGTGGCGCTATACCCGCCACCCCAACTACTTTGGCGATGCGACGCTGTGGTGGGGCTTTGGGTGCTTTGCGCTGTCGACGCCCGCGTCGTCCTGGACACTCGTCAGCCCCCTGCTGATGAATCTGCTGATCGTCAAGGTCTCCGGAGTCGCTCTGCTCGAGAGAGGACTCGGTGACACCAAGCCGAAGTATCGTGACTACGTGCGTCGCACGAGCGCTTTCTTTCCGTGGCCGCCTCGCAGGATTGATCTCTGACGGGCCACCTTCGATGCACCGCAATGCGACGCGGCATGGTGGGTAGCGAGTTCAATCGAGCCCTGCCGACATTCTTGGGCTGGTGCAGTTCATCAACATTGCGCATAATGTGTCCTCCTTGTTGCTCGGCCTTTAGCCCGGCATCAACACTCAAACCTAGACAAGCTGGAGAAAAAGCATGGCCAATATCCTTGTCGTACTCACATCACACAACCAGCTCGGAGACACGGGGCACCCCACGGGTTTCTGGCTGGAAGAGCTTGCTGCTCCCTACTACGTGTTCAAGGACGCAGGAGCCGAGGTCACACTGGCTTCCCCAGAAGGCGGGCAGCCGCCGCTCGACCCCAAGAGCGACGACCCCGACGCACAGACCGAGGCTACTCGTCGGTTCAAGGCTGACAGCGCTGCAAATGCCGAGCTTGCCGCCACCGCTAGGCTGGACTCGCTTTCGGCCCGAGACTTTGATGCGGTCTTTTACCCCGGAGGACACGGTCCCCTCTGGGACCTCGTCGAAGACGAAGAGTCCATCCGGCTGATCGAAGACTTCTGGGCAGGCAACAAGCCTGTATCCGCCGTGTGCCATGCGCCGATTGCTCTCGTCAATGCCAAGGACGAAAACGGTGAACACATTGTGAAAGGGCGAGAAGTGACGGGCTTCACGAACTCGGAAGAGGAAGCTGCAGGCCTCACCAAGGTTGTTCCTCTCCTCGTAGAGGACACGATGATCGCTCGGGGTGCCAAGTACTCGAAAGTTGACGACTGGCAGTCCTACACACGCCAGGACGGCAATCTCATCACCGGTCAAAACCCGGCCTCATCAGAGGCGGTGGCAAAGCTCGTTCTCGCAGCGCTTGAACGGCAAAGCTGAGGATGGATCGAGGTTCCTGAGCTTTTTGCGCTCTTTCAGCACGATTGGGTCGGTGATGCGCATCACCTATCGAGTCTGGTGAGAGAGGGAAGCGGTACGGCACCTGCAAGGAGACCTTGCACCAGACCTGACGCGGGTCATGCCCGGATTGCCCGATCAGACTGCCCAGGCGATGCTAGGATGAGAGCCGGAAAAAGCAACTGCGTTGATCGAAGACCGACCTCTCGCGGCATGACGCGACTCCTCCTACTGCTGGCGCTACTCTTCGAAGCCGGTCTGGCTACTGCTCAGTTCGAGGACACCTACCTTCTGCGCCCGGCAAGGGTGTTCGATGGTCAGGAGGTTCACGCTGGCTGGGCGGTGCTAGTTCGCGGGGAGCGGATCGAGGGCGTGGGACCGATGGCAGAGATTCGTCCTCCAACGGATGCCCGGATCGTCGAGTTGCCGGGCACGACTCTCTTGCCTGGATTGATCGAGGGGCACGCTCATCTCTTTCTCCACCCCTACAACGAGACCTCCTGGAACGATCAGGTGCTCAAGGAATCCGAGGCCGAGCGTGTCGCCCGTGCCACGGTTCATGCCCGCGACACACTGCTGGCCGGCTTCACCACCGTTCGCGATCTCGGAACCGAAGGGGCAGGATATGCGGACGTGGGTCTCAAGCGGGCCATCGAGAAGGGCGTCATCGACGGTCCCCGGTTTCTGGTAGCGACACGAGCCATCGTCGCAACCGGCAGTTATGGTCCCAAGGGCTTCGCGCCCTCTTTCGAGGTTCCCTTGGGCGCTGAACCAGCCGACGGCGTCGATGCGCTGATCCGGGTCGTTCGTGATCAGATCGGCAAGGGTGCCGACTGGATCAAGATCTATGCCGACTATCGCTGGGGACCCGAGGGCGCGAGTTTTCCCACCTTCTCGCAGGCCGAGCTAGAGCTCGTAGTGGAGACTGCCCGAAGCAGTGGCAGGCCCGTGGTAGCTCATGCGAGCACGCCCGAAGGCATGCGCAGAGCCACGCTGGCGGGCGTCGAGACCATCGAGCACGGCGATGGTGGAACTCCCGAGGTCTTTCGTCTCATGGCGGAAAAGGGGGTCGCCCTCTGCCCTACACTGGCTGCGACGGAGGCCGTGTCTCGCTATGAGGGCTGGGACGCGGAGGTCGATGAGGAGCCCGAGAGGATGCGCGCCAGTCGAGAGAGTTTTCGGGCTGCGCTCGATGCTGGGGTGATCCTCTGCGCCGGGAGCGATGCAGGAGTCTTTCGACATGGTGACAACTGGCTCGAGCTGCAGTTGATGGTGAGCTACGGAATGAGCCCGCTCGAAGCGCTCCGGGCTGCCACCTCGGTCAATGCACGCATCTTGCACCTCGAAGAGCAGATCGGTTCCGTGCTGCCCGGTCTGCAAGCCGACTTGGTGGCCGTCGACGGCGACCCCTCTGAGGATATCTCCCGTCTCCGCGAGGTCCGTTTTGTGATGCAGGCCGGGCGGATCGTGCTGGAGCCCTGAGCTTGACCCTGAGGCGTCGGCGGGGGCGCTTATCTACTCGCTCAGGTTCTACGGCCGTCGGGAGGGAGCAGCGTCTGATCTCCGCTGCCTCTTGACCAGGAGAGCCCTCCGTACCACTGGGCTCTCTATCTTCTGAGGAGATAGAGATACAAGGGGAGGGGCTTGCCCCCTCCCGAGGGAGCCCGCAAGGGGCTCCCCTACATCAGGAGTCGGCTTCACTGCACCCCCAGGCCTGCCCATCCGTGCTCGAATTCCACCCCTCGGCCACGAGCGGTTTCCTAACATAATGGGTGGAACCAACACCTTGATGGGTCAGGACAGCGAGAGAGGAAGTCCAAGCGAAATGAGAGCGAGAGGGCCAGTCGCGGTTTGGATCTGTTGGAGTCTCTGTGCTTGCGCGGATCTCCAGCCACAGGTAAACAGGGAAGAGCTGTTTCGAGAGGTCGTCTCTTCCATGCCCGATTACCCGGACTTTCTGACGGTGGATGAGCGTTACGGAGCGCTCGAGAGGTTGAAGGAAGAGTACTCGGACCTTTGCGAATTTATCGCGGCGCAAGGCATTCCTCTTCATCTGGGCGAGCCGGAAGCTCCCTATGGCAAGAAGCTGGACAGCAGAGCGATGTTCGAGAACAAGGCCGCGGAAGTCGAAGCGAATCTCGACCACACCGTGGTGCCCATCGAGAAGTTGGCATCGGTTCAGCTCCTTACGGCCGTACATGCCACGGACTACGTTCAGCACGATGCCGAGATGGCTGGTTGGAAGAAGTCCAAGGAGCCCGCACAGGACCTCGAGGGGGACGCATGAGAACGGAGGGTGCGGGGGCCGATGAGGACGGGCTCGTCCGCGCCACGTTCGCTTCCCTGAGGCGGCCCGCGTTTCGCCGGTACTTCGTCGGCCACGTCCTCTCCCTGCTCGGATTCTGGATCCGGGTCATCGTTCAGGGCTGGCTCGTCTACGAGCTGACGGGCCGACGCGACACCCTGGGCTACGTCACGGCGGCGGGGCTCCTACCGCTCCTGGTCCTCAGCCCCTTCGGTGGCGTCCTGGCCGATCGCGTCGATCGGCGCAAGCTCCTCATGGCACTGCCGTGGGTCGCCATTACGGCAAATGTGGTGCTTGGCATCCTGGTGCTGACTGAGCACGTGCTGATCGGCCATGTGTTCGCTGCCGCTATCCTCATCGGTGCCGCGCGGGCAGTAGAGATCCCGGTGCGGAACGCCTTCGTCAGCAACCTGGCTGGTCGGACCGATCTCAGGAACGCGATCGCGCTCAACAGCGCGGGGTTCAACGTCGCTCGCGTGGTGGGCCCCGCCCTCGGCGCGCCGCTCCTGTGGCTGTTGGGCGTGGGCCCCTGCTTCATCATCGCGGCCGCCATGAATCTGATCATGGTGATCGCACTCGCTGGCATCCGGCTCGAGTCCACGAACGCGGAGCGCGTGCACGCGGGTCCAATCAAGGAGCTTCTCGAGGGCGTTCGCTACGTGCACGGCCATCGCCGCACGCGCACGTTGATGCTGCTCCTCGCCATCACGCTTGTCTTCACGTGGACCTACCAGACCCAGATGCCGGCCTATGCGAAGGACCATTTGGGCATGAACGAGAGCGGGTACTCGCTGCTCATGGCGGCACCCGGCCTGGGCGCCCTCATCGGTGCGCTCTGGGTTGCGGGACAGGTGAGAGCGCGGCGCTCGAATCGCTACGTCGTGTTCGGGCTCGTATGGGCCGGCGCGATTGCCGTCTTCCTCCTCGGGCTCAGCTCCAAGGTGTACGTGGCCGTCCCGCTCCTCGTCGGCGCCGGCTTCTGCCAGGTCGGCTTCATGGCCACCGCGAACGGGCTGGTCCAGGAGAGCGTGCCCGACGAGCTACGCGGCCGCGTAATGGGCATCTGGGCCTTCGTGTTCGGCTCGTTCTTCCCGCTCGGCTCCCTGGTGATGGGCACGGTGGCGCAACGTTGGTCGATCTCGTGGGCTTGGTGCGTCGGAGCGATGCTAACCGTGGCATTGAGCCTTGTCGTTCTTGGTCGACTCCCACGGCGGCCGGCTGGTGGAACGCCTGCTGATCCCGCTCAGGTTGGCCGCGCGATGATCGTCGATCCCGCCGGATGATGAACCCCGCCGGTTGGGCCACGAGCCCCTGGCCGGCAGCTCTCGATCGTGAAGCGAGCGATCTCCACGGTGATCAGTGCACGATGTTCCACATGTAATCCTGGTGGGTATAGCAGATCTCGTCGAACTCGTTGATCTCGGCCGCGTGGTTCTTCTCAAGCTCGTTGATGGCCGTACCCCAGGTTTCGAGCAGGCTCGGGTGATCCTGGCCCCTCAGGGTGAACAAGCGTCGGTACTCGCCGCCGACCTGATGTCCGAGCCAACCCCAACTGACGAGATTACCCGCCGCGATCTGTGCGTCGTAGACTGGGCCGAGAACCGCCTCGACGATCTCGTCTGCTCGCTTCTGCTCCGACATCTTGCAGACCATGTACTGAGAGATCCCGGCGTCGCCAGGATTGGTGGCGTCGTCGATGTTGTCCGCTCCACCGCTAGCGGCCAGCGAGCGCCAGATGTAGTCTTCATGGGCACCGCAGATCCGCGTGAAGCGGGCGGCGGCCTGCGAGTTCGACTCATCGACCCGTCCGGCAATAGTCTTCTGCGCCGCCAACAGAGCGTCGGTGGTAGGTGCCATGTAGTAGAGCGCCCGGCGCCACTTGCCGCCGGTGTGATGCGACATCCAGCCCCAGGCGGAAATCGTACCGTCCTCCACCGCAGCGTCATAGATTGGCGCCTGGACCGACTCGACCAGCATGTCGGCCAACTCCTGGTCGGCGACGTCACATTCGAAATAGGTTGCGTAGACGAACGGTCTGACCGCTTCCTCCTCCTGCGCCCGGGCCGATATCGGCACTACCAGAACGCCCATCAGTGCCACGATTCCAACTGTTCTTGTCAACATACTCTCTCCTCCTCCGGATGTACGGATGTACGGATGTACGGATGTGCGGAAACCGATATCGAGACCGTGACTCAGCCTCGATCTGTCCCACCGCTGCTACTTACGGAATAGCTTGCCGCTAGTGTAGTTGCGATCGCTCTGCGACGGCAAGCACACCGGTGTACGGAAGTTGGCGGCGACCACGACAATCCCCTCTGCCCGAGAGGCGCCGTCGCATAGTGGTCAGCTGATGTGACTTTCAGCATGAAGGGGAGGGGGCTTGCCCCCTCCCGCGGGCGGCCGTGAGGGCCGGCCCTGCACCGAGAGTTCACTCAATGTCCGTGAGTCACGGATAAGTCCTTCCGATAAGTCTACGTGGCCAGAAGAGGTATTTCGGAGCCCCTGTCCTACTGCTTGCGGGCCACCACCGCGAACTCGGTGTGTTCGGGCTTGTACGTCGAGCCGGCCACATCCGCGTAGCGTTTCTCGACGTCGAGGCCGCAGCCGTTGAGCTCCTGCTCGAGAGCCTCGGGGCTGAAGTACTGCAGCCAGTTGTAGATGGTGCGGGTGCGCGCCTCTTCGACAATGGTGAACTTGTCGAGGACCACCTTCTCCTCGTCATACTTGAAGGTGTTGAGGAAGCCGTAATAGCGGTGCGGCGACCAGAAGCCGTCTAGGAGATCTATCTCGCAGGTGGCCAGCTCCTTGCGCCCGGCAAAGGCGGCCAGGGAGTAGACGTCGAGCAGCACCGCGCCCCCCGGCGCGAGCAGTCCATGGAACTTGCGGAGCATGGTGCGCCGTTGCTCGGGGCTGAGCGCACAGAAGTCGCACATGATCATCGTGACCAGGTCGAAGCGATCGTCCAGCTCCAACTCGAGGTAGCTCTCGTTGATGTAGCGAATGGACAGCCCCTCCGCCGCAGCCGTCTTGCGGGCGTGGTCGATGGAGCGTTTCGAGAAGTCGATGCCGGTGACGTCGGCCCCGTGTCGGGCCAATCGGGTGGCGTACAGCCCGGGCCCGCAGCCGAAGTCGGCGATCTTCGTTCCCTTGCCCACTCCAAAGTGGGGGACGATCCATTCCACGGAGCGATCGATGAACGCCCCGCTGCGGGAGGAGAGGTCGACTTCCTCGTTGAGGTGGTAGGTGAGCATCTGCGCTGAGGTGTGCTCGTCGGTCCACAGCTCGTTGGCGGTGTAGAACTCGAACGTCTTCGGTCGGTGGAATATCGTTTCGAGCTGGTCGAACATGGCCCCAAGATCTCTCTTCGAGGGTGAAAGGTCAAGCGAGTGTCTCCACAATCCTGCTATTGAAAGGGCGCGAGGAGTTGGGAACTCGAAGAAGCTCAGGAGTCGCTCGCGGTCCTGGAGCAACCGGCAGAGGGCAGTAGCCGCATGCGGAGAAGCCCCGTCGTTTCGTTGTCAGGTGTTGTGACTCTCAAAATGCAGGGGAGGGGCGTGTTCTTCCCTCGGGCGGCCGCAAGGGCCGCCCCTACATCAATCGGTGACTCAATGACCGTGGTCCATCCTGGTCCGTTTCGGTGGACCCTCAGGTTGGGTTCTGAACCCTCAGTGGGCCCCTCCGACAAAGGCGTAGGATAGAGGCAAGATACAGCAAGCGTGGTCTCCATGATCGACGAGACTAACGACGCATACCAAGAGGGACTTTCATGGAATTCGAACTCGACAAGGCGATAAGAGTCCTCGAGGCCACCCCCTCAATCCTCCAAGCATGGTTGGGCGACCTGCCGCCGGAATGGGTTCACGCTAGCGATGGAGAGGACACTTGGAGTCCCTTCGACATCGTGGGACATCTCATCCATGGCGAGAAGACTGACTGGATCCCTCGCGCGGAGATCATCCTCTCTGACCGGGAGACACGGCAGTTCGAGCCCTTCGATCGATTCGCGATGATCGCCGACAGCGAGGGGAAAACCATGCAAGAGCTTCTCGACACCTTCGCCGATTGGCGGCAGCAGTCCATCAATCGACTCCGTGGCCTGCAGCTCTCGGAAACCGATCTCAACAAGACAGGCGTCCACCCAGATCTCGGCACAGTGACCCTCAAACAGCTTTTCGCTACTTGGGTCGCTCATGACCTCAATCACTTGGGGCAGATCGCCAAAGTGATGGCTCGGCAGTACAAAGTCGAGGTCGGCCCGTGGAATGAGTTCCTCGGCATCCTCGGATAGATGCCAGCAGAATGTTCCAATCCGCCTAGCCACTCGCTGCGCAATCATTCAGTGCCTTGATCGCCACAACGTGTCCGAGCTTCGTGTTCTCGGAGCGATAAGCCTCACCTTTGCCGCCGCGATAGGCGAAAGGTTCAGACCCCGGGCCACGCGTTCTTGAGCGCTGCGAAGTAGACGTCCTCGAGATCAGGAGGCACGGGCTCGAAACCGTGCCCCGGCGCCTCCGAGCCGAGTACACGGACGACTTTCTGTCCTGCAACCTGGCGTGTGGAGAGGACAGTCATCGTGTTGGCGAGCTTCTCTGCCTCACCCTTGTCCATTGCCGAGCTCCAGATCTTGCCTTCGAGCTGTGAGATCAGGTCGCGGGGATCCCCGGTCAGGAGCACACGGCCGTGGTCGATGATGGCCACCCGGGTGCACAGCTCGCTGACGTCGTCGACGATGTGGGTCGAGAGGATCACCACCACGTTCTCGCCGATCTCGCTCAACAGGTTGAGGAAACGGCGGCGCTCCTCGGGGTCGAGGCCGGCAGTGGGCTCGTCAACGATGATCAGCTTCGGGTCGCCGAGCAGGGCCTGGGCAATACCGAAGCGCTGTCGCATACCGCCTGAGTAGGTCCCCAGCTTCTGGGTGCGAACATCCCAGAGGTTGGTCCTCCGGAGCAGACCTTCGACGGCCTGTTTCCGATGGGTGCTGTCCGTGATGCCTTTGAGGATGGCGAAATGGTCGAGTAGCGCTTCTGCGGAGATCCTGGGATAGAGCCCGAACTCCTGAGGCAGGTAGCCGAGGATCTTGCGCACCTCGTTCTTGTCGCGGCTCACATCGAGTTGTTCCTCGGTCAGATGGATCGAGCCGGTGTCGCTCTCCTGAAGGGTCGCGAGTGTGCGCATCAGGGTCGATTTGCCGGCGCCGTTGGGCCCGAGCAGGCCGAACATGCCTTTCGGGATCTCCAGGCTGACGTCCTGCAGTGCGCGGACGCCGTTGGGGTACATCTTCGAGAGGTTGCTGATCGTCAACATGGCGCTTTCTCCTGCCCATTCACTGAGGTGCGATGGATACTCTGACTAGGTTGTCCTTCGAGTCACGATCGATGAGTCTGTGGTAGGGGTCGATACCGGCTTGCACCGGACGTTGGTGAACCAGCACTTCGAAGGTCATGTTGGGTTCGGTGATGAGGCGCTTCTCGTTCATCAACTCGATGAGCCCGGCCCCGCTGTCGCTCTCGTTGTCGCCGAAGACGCCGATGTCGATCCAGTCGTCGATGGGGATCTCGGCATCCGTTCCGTCCTCGTTGGTTCGCAGCTTTCTGGATATCGTCTGCAGCTTGACCAGATAGGTGCCGTCCGCCTGTTCGCTGGAAGTGGCCTCCACGGCTCTGTTGTCAAAGTGTGTGATGGTCTCGAACATATCCTCGATCACGGACTGGTACTGCTCCGGCACAACCCCCCGGAGGTGGTGCAGGAGCTCGACCGAGGTTGGGTAGGGCGGTCCCTTGAAGACGTTGGCCTCGAAGAAGGTCTGCAGCGCCCGATTGAGCGCCTGCTCTCCGATGTAGTCCTTCAGGGCATACATGACGAGGCTACCCTTGAAGTAGTGGATGTACGGCTGGTTCTCAACCAGTAGCAACGGCATCTCCTGAATCTCCTCGTCCCCTCGGCCGGCCAGATAGCGGTCGAGCTCAGTCGCGAGGTACCGGTTCACCATCCCCTGGCCGAAGGCCTTTTCCAGCACCATCACACCGGCGTACTGGGAGAGGGTCTCCGCGATCATCGTCGCACCCTGCACATTGCCCGGGATCACCTGGTGGTTCCACCACTGGTGAGCGATCTCGTGCGCCACCACCTCGGTGGTGAAGTCGATGTCGTCGTCACCATGCCGCATGATGAAGCCCCACGATTCGGAGAACGGGATGGTCCCGGCGAGGGAGAACGCGGTGAGGCCGATGTAGTTGGGTACCTCGACGATGCGCAGCTGGCTGTGAGGATAGGGCCCCAGGCTCGAGGAGAGGTATTCGAGAGCGCTCTTGCTGGCCGCGACCATGCGATCGATGTTGAAGGAGTGACTCGGGTGGTGGTACACCTCGATCTCCACGTCTCGCCAACGGTCCCGCCGCACTTCGTACTCCGCCGACATGTAGACCACGAAGTTGATGATGGGGGCCTCGGCTCGATACTGGAAGTAGCGCCGTTCGCCTTCGACCCACTCCTTCTCGAGGTGGCCCGGGGCCAGGGCGATCTGGTCGACGGAGGTCGACACGGTGGTCTCGAACTCGACCCAGTCGGCGTGGAGGTAGTTTTCGTCTCGCGCTGCCACATCGTCCACGGATGCCATTCGCAGCAGCGGCGGCAGGCCCTGCCGGCTCCGGTGCCTGGTGCTGCGGAGCTCGTTGGTGGGGGCATATCCCAGGGTCGGAAAGAAGCTGCGGTTGGTGAAGAGGGTGCCGTTGCCTACGACCAGATTGTTGGGCCTGCTGTTCTTGAACCCCTGGTTGACGGCGGTCACCTCGAATGAGAGCTCTCGGGCCTCCCCCGGCGCCAGGGCTCTGTCGAGTTGGTACAGGTAGAACCCCAGCTCCTCATCGGCCTCGATCACGCTCTGCCCGCCCGCGTCGAATCGCTCGAGGGTTATCCCACCGCTCAGCGGGAGGACGTCGAGATCCATGCGCGGAGACAGGGTCATAGGCAGCAGCCGTATCGGCTCGACGCCGCGGTTCTCGATGCGGTAGGTGCCTCGTACCGCCAGCCGGCGCTCCTCGGGAAAGATGTCCACATCGGCCTGAATGGCGGTGATGCGTGGCAACGGAGCGTTCTCATGCTGCCGATACTTCCTTTCGTAGTCGGCGAGCCGCTCGATGCGACGGGAACGGGGTGTGTAGTCGTTCAGGATGTTGGTGTTGTAGAAGATGTAGGCACCGGACGCCACCAGGCCGAGTGCAGCCACCGCTACGACGATCCGTACCGGCCCCGACCAACGCCGGCGCGCCGCGGAGATCCTGCTCCCAAAGGAGGAGTCGGTTCCCCGCACCCAGAAGAGCGTCGACAGCGCGAGGAGGATGATGGCAGCGAAGCCCCAGTAGAGATTGAACCAGAGAAACGGCTCTGCGAAGTGGCCGTAGCCGTTCATGTCGGAGTAGGAGAGCCCGGGAGATGCGCCATAGCGCAAGAGGTAGTGCTCGTAGCCGAGGAGCGGCATCCCGTAGCGAAGTCCGAGAACGACCACCATCAGGAGATAGCCGAGGAACTTGTTGTTCGCCAGGACCTGGATGCAGAGGCTGAGGACAGCCAGGAGCATGCACGGCACCGCGATGGCCAGGAAGCCTCTGGCATAGAGGCTGGGTTCGAGATGGAAATACCCGCGAGAGATCTGTACCCCTACCGTCGAGACGATGCCGGCGGCGATGAACACAGCCACTACGACGATCAGCGTCAAGAGCTTGGAGCCGAGGAAGACCCAGGTCGGTACCGGCAGGGCATCGCACACCTGGGACATCTCCAGGCTGCGTTCCCGGTGCACCATCTCACCACTCAGGAATACGACGGTGATGACCAGGAACATCTGCAGACCGGTTCCCAGACCCCGGAGCATCATGTAGGTGAGCGGATAGACCGAGGCCCCCCGGTTCTCCCCGACGATCAACGCAAAGGAGACGACAACCGTCAGGCCGAGGAGTAGCAGGACGAGGAACGGCGCGCCCCACAGGACTTCGGCGGCCTCCAGTCGCGTTCGGTGAAGCAGTTGACGCCACGCAGTGCCGCCACCGAAATCGCTCTTCGTACCCGGAACAGGGGAGGGTCTGGTCACGATGCCGCCTGTCTGCGCCGGCGAGACCGCCACGATCTGGCGGTAGCCCGGCTATAGCTGAAAACCGAATAGCCCACGGCGAAGGTCACGATGCCGACTGCGAGCCAGACCAGGCGGTTGCAGAACAGCGGCCACGACAGCCCGGGTAGGGCGGTGTCGTACTCGGCGACAGTCCAGTACCTGGACGTGGTCTCGAGAGCGGCGATGCCCAGCGGCTCGATCAAGCTTCCCAGCAAGCCGCTTTCGAGCTCCTTGGCCAGGATCTCCGCGTAATCCTGGAGAGAGACGAAGACCACGACGCACACGTAGGTGAACAGCATGCTGCGGCTCAAGCTGGTGACCGTGAAGAAGATCGCCCCCATGACCAGCAGATTGGGCACGACAAGAAGCGCCAGGCCCTCAGCATAGGGGGCGATCAGGAAAGGCCCGACACGAGCCGCCTCCTGCCACGGTGCGATGCTTCCCACGAGCAAGCCGAGAGCGGTACTCACGAAGAGCGCCAAGGAGATCAACATCGAGCCGGAGAAGCGGCCTAGGAGATAGTCGAGTTTCCGGATGGGTTTGCTGAAGAAGAGTGGGTGCGTCCCATGCTTGAAGTCGCGGAGGATGGAGCTGGCGACAAAGGCCGGAATCACCAACAGGCCCAGTGAGCTCAGCCCGGCCTGCAGCTTGACGATGACGTAAGGCGCGTTGCGAGCCACCCTGGCAGGCGAGTGACTGAACAACACCCCCAGATCGCTGCTCATCAACCCCAGGGCGAAGAGGAACAGGACTGCAGCCGTGCAGTAGAAGAGCCGGTGGTTGAGATGGTAGGCGATCTCGAAGCGGAGAATTTCTCTGAACATAGCATCTCTCTCCGTGGGTCCGATTCACTGGCTGCAGCTTCGGGTCGCGGCCCGAAAGAGGAAGGCGACACGATTCTCGAGCGCTTCACGCAGGTCGAAGCCATGCCGCGAGATCACCCACTCGTGGGATGTCCCGGTGATCGTCGTCAGGATGAGGGCGGCTAGCATCTCGGTGTCGAGATCGGTTGTCAGCTCTCCCCTCTCGATGGCTTGGGAAATCTGTTCCCGGCAGAACGCCAGCAGCTGAGAGTCCAGTGTGACCTCCTCGCCAGACAGCAGATCGCTGGCGGCGACGATTCGGGCCTTGACCGCTACCAGCTTCGGCTCCGCTACCGCCCGTACCGCCAACGCATCCGTCAGGGCGGTTATCGCCTCCAGAGCGCTGGCGTGACGTTGTTTCTCCAACTCGGCGAGGCTGTCGAGGGTCAGGCGGCGGTACCAGAGGACTACTACATGTTCTTTGCTTGGGAAGTGGTTGAAGAACGTGCTCTTGGCGACACCGACCTGATCGGTGATCTGCTGCACCGTGGTGTGCTCGTAGCCCTGATCGCGGAACAGCTGGAGGGCGACCTCGTAGAGTTGTTGTTCGAGATGTGCTTTCTGTTGCTGTCTCCAACTAGGGTTCATCGATTCCGACTCCTTTCTACGGGGGAGCCAGGATGCGGGGACACTCGGTTCCCGGTAGGCGCGTTCGGTGGATGAATGAGCTTGCCCATTTCCTGACCCTGGTCATATTACGACCGCGGTCAGGGCAATGTTTCACGAATCTGCGGTTCTCTTGGAGCCAACGAAGTGCCGTTCAAGTGGTCCCAGGAGGTGAGGGTCTTCCCTGATCCTTGCGTGGGGCAGTCTCGCCGCTGTTGAGCATCGACCACAACAATCCCCCTTGACCGCGAAGCCCCGTCGCTTCGTGGTCAGGTGTTGTGACTATCAGGGTGAACGGGGAGGGGCTTGCCCCCTCCCGAGGGCGCCCGCAAGGTGTACAACCTCGGGACATGGTTGACACATTGACCTCAGGACATCGCTGACACTTTGGGATACTTTCTCCCTATTGAGTAGCTGGGACTCAATGCCCGCGGTCCCATGAAGGTGCCTCAGAATTGTCTACGAAGTCTTCCGACCTGTCTGGTTTTAGCGACAGATGTGCGGTGCGCCAGACAAGTCAGCAGTGAGTCGGAGGTGTAAGGCCGGCTGGCGCTGGCAACCCCTTTCCCATTCCGAGAAGCATCGTCGCTCTCTTGATGGCTGAACCTCCTAGACAGCGTGTTGCCTTTAGACGGGAAGAGCTTCCGAAACCTAAACCAAGCAATGATTCGTTCCATCTGGGCCATCTGGGCCATCTGGGCATCTGGGGTTTGGCTGTGATCTTGCAGTTGGAGTCCGGGAACCGGTCACGGTTGAATTTGCAGGGAAGGGGGATGACGATGAAGAAGTTTGTAACAGCCCTGGCGCTTGGTGGACTCGGTCTTGCGTTGCCATCGGTGATGCTTGCGGGGGTCGTTGGCGAGAGACTGTGTGAAGACCTCCGGGGAGGGACCCCTGGACTCCTCGAGCTCTGCATGGACTACTGGGAATATCCATGCGCACCGAACTGGACGCTGGAAGATCCCTTCGAAGTGTGCAGGCCGGAATCTCGAAGTATTCTGGAGAATTACTGGGACCGGATGGAGGAGGGAGACCCTGACATGCCGGGCGTCCCGACCTCTTCGGAGTGTCCATGCTGGACAGATGAGGAGATCCAGGATCTCCCCTACCCGAGCTCCGGCACGGATGATCCCGAATGGTGCGAGGACTTCGACGGTCCAAAAGTCGTCCTAACGGGATGGTATGTCGGACTCGAGGAGGCGTGCAGGTGGGGGGGTGTTGGTGTGGTCCATCTTCCGGCGATCAGTGAATACTTCTGCTGGACCAAGAGACTGAAGTGTCGTGGAGACCAGACAGTGAGTTTCGATCTGGATATCAGCGCGGAGAAGTACGAGATTTGCCGAGGACAAATGATCGCGGAGGCTGTGAAGCGGGGCATTTGTTTCGATTGAGCAACTGGAAACCTGCGTAAGCGTCACCTGGAGGCGAGGCCTCGTGGAGAGCGATACCTCGTCGTTAGGGTCGTAGGCCGAGCTTGGCCATCTTTTCGTAAAGATAGGACCTTTGAAGACCCAGGAGCTTGGCCGCTGCGGTGATATTGCCGGCCGTGTGATGAAGCACGCGCTCGATGTACTCGCGTTCGACGAGGCTACGAAGGTCACGCAAGGGCAGGATCGGCGCACTGGGCTCCAGGGCTGACAGGCCGTTGCCTGGCAGTTCCTTGGCTCGGATCCGATAGCGCTCCGGTAGCTGCTCCACAGTAACGGGGTCGGCAGCGAAGACGACGAGTCGTTCGCAAAGGTTCGACAGCTCGCGGACATTCCCGGGCCAAGCGAGCGTCTCGAGCTGCTCGAGAACCGTCGATTCGAAGCCGAGCTCGGCGCGCCGCTGCCTCCGACTGTGAATCCTGAGGAAGTGTTTGAAGAGCAGGGCGATGTCCCCGGTCCGTTCCCGCAAAGGAGGAACCTCCAAGGGCACGTGGGCCAGTCGGAAATAGAGATCCTCACGGAATCGCCCATCACCCACCGCAGCTTCGAGGTCGGTATGTGTAGCCGTGACGATTCTCACGTCCACGGTGCGCTCCCTTGTGTCTCCCAGGCGGCGGACTTTGCCGTCCTCGAGCACACGCAGGAGGCGACTCTGAAGCGCCAGCTCCATGTCACCGATTTCGTCGAGGAAGAGCGTTCCACCGTCAGCCACCTCGAAAAGGCCCGGCTTGTCGCGCCTCGCGTCCGTGAAGGCCCCTCGAAGATGGCCGAAGAGCTCGTCCTCGATGAGATGGGGGGGCAGCGCGGCGCAGTTCACCTTGACGAAGGGCCGCTCGCTTCTCGAGCTACCGCGGTGGATGGCGTCGGCGATGAGCTCCTTGCCGGTCCCACTCTCGCCGCGAATCAGAACCCGGGCGTCGGTGAGCGCCACTCGAGTAATCTGCTCTCGAAGACGGCCAATCGCTTCGGAGTCTCCGAGAATCTCCCGGTCGATACCGAGCTCGGTCTCGAGTGCTGCCACGCGTTGGCGCAGGCAGTTGTGCTCGAGGGTGTTGGTGATGGACCGGAGCAGGCGCTCCTTCGAGAACGGCTTCTCGATGAACTCGTGAACACCGAGTTGAAGCGCTTCCACCGTTTCGCTGATGGAGGCTTCGCCCGAGATGATAACCGTCGGCGGTAGCCTCTCTTCTTTAACCAGCTGATGCACTAGCTCAACACCACTCATCCCTGGCAGTCGGACGTCGAGTATCAGGAGGTCAGGAAGTGCACTGTTCATCTCCTGGAGAGCGTTTTCGGCACTGGTGACTCCTTCGGGAGCGAAGCCCTCCTCGCGAAGTTGAAACAGGAGCGTGGCGCGGATCTTTGGATCGTCTTCGACAATGAGGACCGAGGTCATGAGGTGGCTTCCTTCTGAGTGTCGGAGGTCCTTGGAAGGGTCAGCCTGAAAATCGTGCCAGCGCTCGAGGTCGCAACGAGCTCGATGTCCCCCCCGTGGTCGAGGAGGACCTTCTTGCTGATGGCAAGGCCCAGACCCATGCCCTGTCCAAGATCGCGAGTCGTCGCGTAGGGCTCGAATAGGCGTGTTGCGACCGTTGCGTCGACTCCGCCGCCGTCGTCGGCGACCTCGACCACAACGTTGCTCGTGTCCTTGGTGGTTTCGACGGTAATCGATTGCGCCCCCGCCTGGGCCGCGTTGTCGCACAGGTTGACCAGGACCTGACGGATGAGATCCCGGTCGACCTGGGCGCTGATCAGCTCTGAAGATGGGTAACGCAGGTCGACTTCAGGCCAGGCCTCCCGATAGGTGTCGATGAACTCGGTGACGAGGGCGACTAGATCGTGGTCCCGCTTCTTGGGTTCGGGAAGCCTTGCGAAACCTGCAAAGCCGGTGGTGAAATCTGCGAGGCGTCCGAGCTCCTGCCGGGCGCTGTCCAATCGGTCGCGGACGTTTCGATTGGCGCCTAGCTGAATGAGCAATTCATCGAGACGGTCGAGCTCGAGCTGGAGACCGGTGAGTGGAGTCCTCATTTCGTGCGCCTGTCGGCGAGAGGCCTCCTGCCAGGCGGAGAGGTTCCGTAACGCTGCGAGCCGCTGCCGGTCGAGAGCCATCGCTTTCGATGTGCGTTCAATCATCGCGGCGATTCGGCCAGCCGTGTCGCGACCCTGAATTCCCACCTTCAGGTCGGTGCGACCTTCTGCTAGCGCCGTGATTGCGGTATCGACCCGACTGAGCCGGGCCTGTTGTCGAGCCTGGAGAAGGACGTAGCCACCGGCGACCAGAATCACGCTCAGTCCGGTGAGTCCGAGCAGGAGGAGCTCATAACGCCGCGTGAGCTCCTCGCGGCTCTGCTCGAGAATCTGCAGCCGGTGCAGCGTTGTCTCCAACTCGTCGAAGTGCTGCCGATAGGTCGTCTCACCGGCAGGGTCCAACCGGGCGAGTTGCCGTTGATCTTCCAGGGACGCGGAAAGGGCTTGTAGGACTTCCGGCTGTGTCCCGAAGGCCAGCGAGGCTCCTGCCATCTGGCGGTGAAAGAAGGTGAACAGCGTGGTGGCTCCCACCACCATCAGCAGGAGAACCAGGATCGGCTCACGGATCTTCATGGTGTGCTCCCCTCCGGCCACGGGATTGTCCAGGAATAGGAGGTTAAGGATCGACGGCGAATGGAGGTGGCAATAAGGATGTCCAAGACCTCGGCAAGAGACTCCTTCCCTTCGGTCGGATGAGAGATGCCGGACCTTCGACCCTCTTCGGCCCGCAGTACCGACTCGGAGAACCAGCGCTCCGTATCCAGCTCCTCCGAGCGGGAGAACGGCAACACATCCAGTGTGATCTCGGCTCGCCCTCGGATGCCCTCGCTGTCGGGGACTGCCATGACCGGAAGACGGAGAGACCGCCACCAGGCTGTGAGCTGCTCTTTCGACTCCACCACGGTGCTCTGTGGTGGGCCCATGCCCCCGAAAGCGGTTACGTTGAAGACCTCGTCCCAGAGCTCGAATCGAATGGTGATATGGGCCCCTCCTTCGAGCTTGGCTGCACCCGACAGAGACGTCTTCACCGTGAGGACGAGGGTTGTTGTGAGGCCCGAGGTGAGGTGTTCGGCTACCTTCTCGTCACCGAGGATCGCGGGGAGATCCGTGACCAAGAGGCGATCTCCGTGTCCGAGCACCAGAGTCGGTTCTCCAAGGTCAGCCCGGCTCGTGGCGGCCGCGAGGAGAAGAGTGAGAACGACGGCGAGCCGGCGCAATCAGTCTCCTCCCAGGTCCTGGTAGATGAGCTCGAGCCCGAAGACCCCCCAGCTGCTGCGCCAGGTCAGGCCGCTGGAGACGCGAAAGCCGGCCAGCGGATTCTCGGGAAGGTCGAACGAGGGCGAGGTGGTGGAGTAGAGGGCCTCGATCTCGGACTCCCAGCGAAGTTCCTGCCATTTCTCATCAGTCCGTACCCGATGGAGAAAACGGCCGTAGCCAAAAGCGGCTCCACCTCTCCAAACATCCGCTTGGCCCTCGAGAATGCGGTCATCCTCGGTAAGAGCTCCGGAGAAATCGGTGCGGCCGAGAAATGCGTCGAGGCGACCCCAGATCGCGTCCTTGCGCCCCAGCGGCCAATACTTCGAACCGGCGAGCCGTGCTCCGACCTCCAGGGACGCATGATCCGTCTTGAAGCTCGTCAAGTTCTCGAAGTCCCATCTCTCGACTTCGGCCTCGAGCGAGCGGACTTGGAGGCCTGCTTCCCAGCGCTGGCCCTCACTGGTGAACAGTGGGTCGTCGCGGGAGTCGAGTATCCACGAGGCTGCCAGCTCCCAGTCGGTGCGATCGCGGAGGAAATCGAGCTGTGCAGGATCATCCTGATAGACGGCTCGGCGGAAGCCTCCCTCCGTGTCGAGGAAGGATCCGGCAAAACGGATGGACTGGTTGCCTTTCAGGGGGACACCGAGGCTGAGCCGAGCTCGGGCGGTTCCCTCGCCCGCCTCCCATGCACTGAAGGTCGGGTCGAGGCCGAGGTCTAGAATCTCGGCCCGACATGCCTGATCTCCCTCATCGCCGAGGGGGGGAGAGACTTGGGCTTGCCCACAGCGGCTGTAAGCTCCCGAGATCTGAAGCAGGATGCGCCGGCCGAAGAGATTATTGTGGCTGTAACCCAGGTTGAGAGATCCGTCCTGTCCTCCCACCGCAGCGAAGAAGACACCGTAGCGGCCGATGGTGAAGCGACGGCCGGCAAGAATGGAGAAGCTCTCGACGACGTTCTCGGCCGAGATCCCGGAGAGCGTGACAGGACGACTCCATCGAATCGCTGATCCCTCCATCCCAAAGAACCAACGGCGAGCCTCATCGACCTGTATGACGAGCTGAAAACGCCCCCTCTGGGTCCCTCGCCTCAGAGAGAACTCTGCGTCGAGAATGAGCGGCAGCCGAACAATGCGGAACAAGGCGTCGCGTAGTTCCCGTTCGCTGTACTCCTGGCCCTCCACGAGCCGTGACTCCGCAAGGATGAGATCAGGTGAGAACCTGGTGGAGTCCTCGATGATGATCGTCTCTATGAAGAAGCTGGGCAAACGACCACTGGCAATCTCAGGGGTTGGCTCGACTGCGCCGGCCGGCGCGGCAGCCAGCAGGCCGAGTAGAAGAACGATCGCCCAACTCAACTGGAGGGCCAGGGCCGGCCAGCGCCGGGTCTCAGAAGCGATAACCCACCCCCACGGTGGTTGTCCAGGGAGAGAGATCGAGACTCGTCACGACGCCTCCGTCGTCAACTGCCTCGAGTGTGGCATCGAGGTACCGAAGAGCAAACGAAACGGTCCAGGGCCCATCGCCGATGCCGACATCCACGGCGGCTGCGCCGCCCCACATCAGATCGCTGCCGCTGTTGAATCGGGGCGTCACACTTGACGTCTCGAAGTCGAGATCGCTGAAGAAGGCGTGGCCGATGAGAGGAGTAAGAGTGAAATCGGCGCGACGATCCGGGGTCAGATGCACGTCGAGTCCCACCGTCAGGGGCCGGTACGTGATGCTATCTCTCAGGCTGACGAAATCGTCGCCAATCTCTGCACCGACCACTATGTCGGGCCGACTCTGGTGAATGGCGAGCTCCAGTCCGAGGCGCCGATTGAAGCGGTACTCACCTTCGAGACCCACGTGGAGGTCGTTGGTGAAGTGGTAGTTGAAGTCGCCCGCGCTCTCCGAGACACCAACTGGGCTGAGGAGGCTATCCCAGCCTCCGACGGCACGTGCAAGCCACCCGGTGTCCTGAGCCGAGAGTGAGGTGCTCGTGAGCGCGATCGTAGCGAGGCAGGCGATCTTCTTCCGCATCGTTTCTCTCCTTTGGGTTCGATGGAAGTGTTCCGTCGTCCCCCAAGGAGAGGGCAAGTCCCGTACCGATTCGTGGTCAAGTAGATAAGTTCTCCGTTTTCAGTACTTTGGAGATTTCGAACCGGTGGGCTGAGGGTATATTGCATCTTTATTATGTCTGATTTTACAGACAGATGGCCGGTAGGCCAGACAGTTGTATGGGCAATTGACGGTCAAGAAGCCCGTCGCTTCGTTGTCAGGTGTTGTGACATTCAAGTTGTAGGGCAGGGGCCTGCCCCCTCTCGAGGGAGCCCACAAGGGGCTCCTCTACATCAGGAGTCGGCTTCACTGCATCGCCGCGCCTGCCCCTTCGCCACTTTCTCCCTATTGAGCAGCTTGGACTCAAGGTCCGTGGTCCACTCGAGAGCGGCTTCGGATGTCGTTGCGAGGCCCTCAGCGCCTGCGGCCGCCGCCGCGGAATCCTCCCCTGGACGCCCTGCCTTTGGCCCGAGCGTTCGACCTGGTTCCAGTCCCCTTGATCGTTGCGCTGGTAGACGTTGCCATCCTTGCCGGCATAGAAGTCGTCACCCTTGCGCACGGCGGCACCGTCCTCGCCACGCACCCAGCCGGCGGAGCCCGACTGCCCGGTGCCGGGGTTGGCAGCGCCCACACGGCCGGCGGTAGCCTGCCGGCCGCTGTCGGCGTCGCCGACGGTCACCCGACCCCCGGCGGCAGTTGGTCTCTCTTGGTTCTGATTAGTCTGCTTTTGTCTGGTTTGGAATGCGTGCAACGGTCTTGAGAACCGGCGACCGTTCACGCGGTCCGTGGGTTCGAATCCCACCCCCTCCGCCATCAAAGTCCGAGCAGATTGAAATCAGAAGGGCCTTCTTGGGGCACGCTAGGTGCTCGAAGAGAAGCGGAGGGAGGGTGGGATTCGGGCCCTGCGGGGCGAGGGCTTGGCTAGGTCCTGCCAGCACGGCTTCAATGTGCGAACGGTTGAATCCTTCGACGGCGTAATCCCGTAGGGCTACTGGAAACTGAAAGGAGGGAGTCTTGCTGGATCCGGAGTTGAAGCCGTTACCTCTGTGGCAATCCTGGTCGCTCTTCCTGGGCCTGGGTGGAGCTGCCTTCGTGTTGCTGACGTTGGGGACACCCAGAGTTGCTGCGACCTTTGGTCTCTCGAATTCCGATGCCCTGTCCTTGACCAACGTGATGCTCTTCATGCTGCTAGCAGGGCTGGCACTGACCTTCTACGCCTTGGAGGGCAGGCGTCTTGCCTGGAGCGGCATCAAGGACAGGTTTCGCATCAAGAACATCTCGAGGCGGGACTGGCTGCTGGTCTTGCTGGGGATTCTGATCGTCGACGGAACGTATATCGCCCTGCAGATCACCCGGAATCCGATTGCCAACCTCGTACCAGAGTGGATGAAGAATCCCTATCGCATGGATGCGACGGTGAATCACTCGGGTGACTTCACGGGTCTGGCCCTGTTCACCGGATTGATCCTATTCAATGTAGTCAGCGAAGAAATCCTTTGGCGAGGATACGTCCTCCCTCGACAGGAGCTTCAACACGACAAGAAGGCATGGTGGATCCACGGGTTGCAGTGGGCCAGCTTTCATTGGTTCAAGCCATGGGACGTCCTCGCCATTGTGCCAGGCGCTCTGGTCTATGGGTGGCTGTCGACTCGCACTCGGAGCATGGTTCCCGGACTTGTTCTGCACATCGGGCTCAATGGTCTCGGCATCTTGATGTTCGCGCTCGAGGTGTTCAAATAGCTTCGCCGGCACTGTCTCGCAGTACAGCGGTGGTACAGCGAGGAGCCCCAACCAGGCGGACAAGAATGCCCCGACAACAAGAGACGACCCAATGCCCGTTGTCCGCTCTTGGTCCACCAGACCGCATCTCACCGATTGAGATGATCCACGTCTGGTGCGTTCTGGCGAGTTATCCAGGCGATCACCGTCACCGACGCCATGCTTGACAATGAGGCCATCTAGACCGGGAATCTCTCACAGCCCTCGGTCCAGCGTTGGGGGCAGCCTCAGTGGTCAGGTGTTGTTGAGTGTTGTCAGTTGTAGGAAACCGGAGGTCGAAATGGCTGCTCGAGCTGCGGTACGATTGGCACTCTGCGCTCTACAAGACGCCGCTAGTTCTCTCGACCCTTGAATCGAAGTGAGGCGCGGAGGGTCTTACGATAGTGGCTTGTCAGGGCTCGCTCGTGAGCTCGCCGCTCGTGTTCGGTGGCACGGCGGGTAGCGCTGGCCTGCTCCCGGACAAGACGGTGGAAACCAGCCAGTCGATCGGCGTCGAGTTCGCCCTTGTCGACGGCATCCCGAACGGCGCAATCAGGCTCTTCGACGTGACTGCAATCCATGAAGCGGCACTGCTCAGAAAGAGCAGCAATCTCTGGGAAGACCTCCAGTACGGCCTCCTCACTCGCCAGCAGCCCTACCTCACGCAGACCAGGAGTATCGATGACCAGTCCACCGTCGGGAAGTTGGAGGAGTTCGCGACGCGTGGTCACATGACGTCCCCGGTCGTCGGACTCCCGAACCGCCCCGGTGCGCTGACGCTCTTCGCCTAGCAGACGATTGATCAAGGTCGACTTGCCCACTCCCGACGAACCCACAAGAACCACGGTCTGCCCTGGCTTGACCTCGTTCTCGAGCTCTATCAATCCGTCCCCGGTTACGGAGCTGACCGTGACTACATCCAACCCAGGAGTAGCCTTCCGGGCCTGCCGAATCGCTTCATCGGGATCGTCGATCAGGTCCAGTTTGCTGAGCACCACGAGGGCTCGAACGCCACCGCTGCGGGCAAGCGCCAGATAACGCTCGATGCGCCGCAAGCTGAAATCGCCATCCAGACCCGTGACCACCATGACCAGGTCCACGTTGGCTGCCAGAGGTTGAGCCACGCGAGCACCGCCTTGAATTCCCCTGGCCAGCAGACTTCGTCGAGGTAGCAGGGTCTCGAGGGTGCGCACCTCGCCGGCATTCGTGATCATGGCCCAATCGCCCACCGCCGGCATGACTCCTGCCGACTCCCCGAGCACCGAAACGGGGAAGTGCCAAGAAGCCGGAATGGCGCCCTCGTCGGTCAGCACCACAACACGCCCCCGATCCACCGTCGCCACCCGACCCGGTACACGCTTCGGGCCGCCTGCTTCCGCAGCGTGATACTCCCAGACCGGATCCCAACCAAGATCTTCGAGACGCATCGAGTCATGTTTCCCCAAGGACCACAGCGCGTCAAGCTGCTGGTGGAGCAGCAAGCACTAGCTTCTCTCTTCGGGGTGAGTCCCCGGACTTTCCAGATGTGAGAGAAGGTAGCCGGGAATGACAGTGTCGTCCTTGTTCAGCAGGCTCTGTCACGCCGAGGGCAGCGCGTCAACGAAGTCTGCCATCCGTTTCTGCATGGCTTCGTCCGGCAGCTCGCCCACACCCGCGCCAAGATTGTCGAGCATATGAGTCGCTTTGCTCGTTGCTGGTGTCACTGTAGTGACGGCCGGATGCGCTCCGGCAAATTTGATAAACAGCTGTGCCCAGGACTCGGCGCCGAAATCGGCAGCCCACGACGGCAGTTCCTGGCCGGCCACTCTGGCCCACAATCGAGTTCGTCCGAATGGAAGATAGACGAGCACACCAATACCGCGGTCGATCGCCAGCGGCAGAATCACTTCAGCGGCTTGCCGATTGTCTACAGCGTAATCAACGCCTATGAAATCGATCGGTTCTTCGCGCATGACTTTCGCCAGGTCTGGATAACGCTCGGCGCCGGTATAGGTGACACCGATATAGCGCAGACGACCCGCCTCCTTGAGATCCTTGAGAATGCCTAGCTGGGTTGGCACATCGCGCAGCTGGTGTACCTGAACAAGGTCCATCGGATCCTTGCCACTGTGCTTGAACGAGCGCTCGATCTGAGCTCTTGCGGCCTCCGGATCGGCGGCCCCGCCGCCACGAGGCGCGACGTTCACTTTCGTCGCCCAGAACACTTTCTCGGTCGCGCCCAACTCCTGAATCATCCTGCCGGCAACTTCTTCTGAAGCACCATAAGCGGGGGCCGTATCGAAGACGGTACCGCCGTTGTCAAAGAATGTTCTCAACACCTCGTACAGAGCACTGACGTCGTCGCTTGCCGCAATCGAGCGAAACGTCGCAGAACTACCCAGACCGACAATTGGCAATCGCTCGCCTGTCTTTGGAATGGTCCTGAAGATCCGATCCTCAGGATGCGCCGCACGAGTGAGCTGTGGAGGAAGAGTGGCGGCCGCAGCGGTCAACACTGAATACTTCAGGTAGTCGCGTCGTGTGATCATTTCGGTGGTCCTCTCTTGGTCCTGGAGGCGTCAGTTCTACAGGTCGTTGACCGCCCGCCAAGCCTGGTCGATGGCGACCTCCGTCATGGCGTAGGCGCCGGCGTCGGAGTTGGCGAAGGTGATGCTCCCGAACGGTTTCCTTGCGATCTCGTGCGGCGCCTCCCCCGGGGGCCACTCTGGGTCCCACAGGTCGAGGTAGTCGTAGGAGTAGCCATGCGGCCAGCGATTGACGGTGATAGCGAGGATGTCGTCGGCCGCGCTGAAGCCCGCCGGGCCCAACATGCCGTCCAGCACGGTTCGGACTTCTCTCTCGAAGTCCTCGAAATCCATGGTCAGCATGCGCATCCGCGATGATCGATGTTGACGGCGGATGTCTACCCCTCTCTTCACCGGTGCGACCGAGCCCCAGAACTGCATCACCGCCGGCCCGGGATCTTCCCAGTCGTGTCGGTACTCGCCGACTTCGATGCCCTTGACGAGCCAGGTCGCGCCATGCAGGCGCCCCGGGCAGTAGGCGCCCGAGATGCCGAGTTTGTCGGCGGCCTTGGTGTCACGGATCAGGACATTGGTCAGCAGGAGCGGCCGCCTGACCTGATAGGCGAGCGCCTCACGCTGGGCTGCCGGAAGCTGAGGGCACAGGTAGGGGATCATCGAGTGGTAGCAGGCCAGAACACAGCTGCGCCCTATCACGTTCGCCGTCTTTCCATCGCGGACGAAGCTCACGCGGACGGCGCCGTCATTCTCGTGGACAGTGGTTACTGTCGCATTGAGCCGCAAACGGATCGGCGATTCGGAGCGATCGAGCTGTGAATAGTCGAAAGCCGCGGTCACGATGTCGTCCATGCCCTGGCCATCGGCAACCGCTGGAATCAGTGCACGGACCAGCAATCTGGCAAGGGAGGCAGTGCCGTCGGGAAAGTGGACTACTTCGCCGCCCACGCTGCCCGACGAGTCGGGCTCGCCGCCGAGCAGATGTGCCATCGGGAGTCCGGCGCCCTCGCACTCGGCGACCGACAAGCTGTCCGCACCGACGCCCCAATAGCCGTGAGTGGCGTTGAAGAAGATCTCGGCCGCTTCCTCGGTGAGGCCGCCGTACTGGCGGATGAAGTCGATATAGCTGATCTGTCGGAGAAACTGCCGACGCTCTTCCGGACTACGGCCCTCGAGCACGTCGGTTCTGGCGGAGTAGAACCGCTTCAGGGAGTCGCGTGACTCCTTGCTGAGCGGCACGGCGTCGAGCTTGCCGAGGATGCTCGCGAAGTCTCCCCAACGTGGAATGAACCCCGGAATCAGTACGTCGCTCCCATAGGTCTCGGCATCGAAGTAGATGGCCGGGCCGAGCTTTCCGTCGGTGCCGTAGTTGAAGTCGTTGTGCTCCAGGAGTCGGTCTATATCGACCCCCAACTCGGTCAGGAGGGCATTGCCCTGCTCGCTGAACGCCGAGTATTCGAGATTGAAGTCACCGCCCCAAACCAGGCGCATCGGCCCGCCCTGGTGGAACTCGTTGCGCGTGGCGTGACCGCCGAACTCGTCGTGGTTCTCCAGGATGAGGATGCGGGAGTCCCCGCCGAACCGCTGGCGGTAGAAGTAGGCGGCGGCGAGGCCGCTGAGACCCCCGCCGACGACCACGAGATCGTATTTCTCTCCGAGGTCCTCGCCGGTGTCGAAGTCCTTGTGTTCGAGAGCCAGGCCATGCGCCACCTCGAACGAGCCGGGGTGTGAGCCGCGCAGGCCGGTGAGCGTGGGTGGGTAGTAGCGTCCAGCCGTGTCGGCGGGTGCGGTTGACGGTTGCCCTCCAGCCACTGCGGAAGGAAGGCTGAGACTCAGTGCCGCGATCCCTGCGCCGTGGATGAAGTCCCGGCGAGTGATGTCGCGGTGCATCCCCAATTGGCGGTCGGATTTGCTCATGGCGGCTATTGAGCTCCTGGTCTTGGCGTGATTCTAGCCCCATAGCGATCCGAATACCCTTACTGGTCTTCAAAACCGGCGACGATCCAACTGCTCGTGGCCATGTCTGCGAAACCTCAGCCGTCAGATGTGCGTTTGGTAGAGAGGGAGATGTCTCGACGTGTGACAGAAGCCTAGCCAGCCATCAATTCGAAATCAGGAGGTGAATCATCATGAAGCAAGGGGCCATTTGTTTGAGTCTCATGTTTCTGTCATTCCCTGCCTTGACAGCGGTCTCGACCGATGAAGATGTCCCAGTGCTCAAAGGGGACTATCTCGGCCAGAAACCGCCGGGGATGACTCCAGAGCTGTTTGCTCCGGTGATCATCTCCACAGATGCCCCTGAAGGATGCCTGACTTTCTCTCATGATGGCGACCATGCTGTGTTCAGGAGGCACTGGAGGGAAGACACCAGGGTCTTTGTCCTGGAGAGGAAGAACGGCGAATGGACGAGACCCGAAATTGCACCGTTCTTCATGGAGGGGTTCGGTTTCGGAGATTTCACCTTCGCTCCCAACGAAGCAAGGCTGTACTTCACCTCGAACAGACCCCTGGGCGGAGGAGATGAAGAGAACGAGTCGAGTGACATCTGGCTGGTTGAGAACAGCAACGGTTCTTGGTCAGAACCGGTACATCTGGGAGCTCCTGTCAACTCCCCTCTTCACGATTCATATCCGTCTGTTTCGAATGACAAGACCCTCTATTTCTTCAGGAGGTTCGAAGGTGATGATGGCCTTTCTGAGATCCTCTCTGCTCAGTTCAGGAACGGCGCCTATTCCGAGCCCATGCGTCTGGGGGAGAACATCAACACGCAGTGGGATGAATGGGACCCTGCAATCTCGCCGGACGGGAGCATGCTGGTGTTCTGTTCGAAGAAGCCGAGTGGACTGGGCATGGATGATCTCTATGTGTCGTTCAAGGATCGAGATGGCCAATGGTCTCCCTCGATAAACCTCGGTGATGGTGTGAACACACCCGGCTCTGAGAATCGCCCGTTCATCACTTCGGATGGAAAGTACCTCTTCTTCAACAGCGATACGGGCGGCAGTAGAGACGTCTACTGGATCGACATGAAAGTGGTTCGAAGACTGGATCCATTCAAGTAGACGGGTATATCGACCCCACCCAGTCCACCATTTCTTGAACGAGTTCTGCGGGGGGAGGGGCTTGTCCCCTCTCGCTGTGGGGCGGCCGCAAGGGCCGCCCCTGCAGTGAGAGTTGTATCCGCCTGCTGATCGCGGGTGGCCGTCCGATCCTGATCGAGGCGCCCTCGACGGATGTCCTTCCCGTCGAGATCAGGCGAGGTCGAATCGATCGAGATTCATGACCTTGTCCCACGCCGACACGAAGTCACGCACGAACTTCTCGTTCGAGTCGTCACATGCATACACCTCTGCGATGGCTCGGAGTTGGGAGTTCCAACCGAAGACGAGATCGACGCGGCTGGCGGTCCACTTGAGATCGCCCGTCTGGCGGTCGCGTCCCTCGAACACGTTCTCGGAAGTGGAAGACGGCTGCCACTCCGTGCTCATGTCGAGCAGGTTCGCGAAAAAGTCGTTGGTCAACGTCTCGCGCCGGTCGGTGAAGACACCGAGATCGGACTGCTCGAAGTTCGCGTTCAGGGCGCGCATGCCACCGACGAGAACCGTCATCTCGGGAGCGGTCAGCGTCATGAGCTGCGCCCTGTCCACCATCAGGTCCTCTGCTGTACGACTGTGCCCGTCCCGGAGGTAGTTGCGGAACGCGTCTGCGGTCGGTTCGAGTACGGCAAACGCTTCGCTGTCAGTTTGCTCCTGCGTCGCATCCGTGCGGCCCGGTGCGAAGGGAACTTCCACATCGTGGCCGGCATTCTTCGCGGCCTGCTCGATGGCTGCGCACCCACCCAGAACGAGCAGGTCGGCGAGGGAAACCTGCTTCCCGTCGCTCTGCGAACTATTGAAGTCCTTCTGGATCGACTCCAGGGTCTCGAGCACCTCGCCCAGCTGGCTGGGCTGGTTCACTTCCCAATCCATCTGCGGAGCCAGGCGAATACGCGCTCCGTTCGCCCCACCTCGCTTGTCGCTGCTGCGGAACGTTGCCGCCGACGCCCAGGCGGTCGAAACCAGCTGGGAAATCGACAATCCGGAATCGAGGATCTTGGCCTTGAGGGCAGTGATGTCGTCATCCCCAATCAACTCGTGAGTGGCCGCGGGGACGGGGTCCTGCCACAACAACTCCTCGTCCGGGACTTCCGGGCCGAGGTAGCGCGAGATCGGGCCCATGTCACGGTGCGTCAACTTGAACCACGCCCGGGCAAACGCATCTGCGAACTCATCGGGGTTTTCGTGGAAGCGCCGCGAGATCGGCTCATAGATCGGGTCCATCCGCATCGCCATGTCCGCCGTGGTCATCATGGTCGGAACCCGCTTCGACGGATCTTCCGCATCCGGCGCGAGGTCCTTGTCAGCCACGTCTTTCGGCATCCACTGCCAGGCGCCGGCGGGGCTCTTCGTCAGTTCCCACTCATATCCGAACAGCATGTCGAAGTAGCCGTTGTCCCATTGGGTGGGGTTCGGCGTCCAGGCGCCTTCCAGGCCGCTGCCGATGGCATCGGAGCCCTTGCCGCTGCCGAAGCTGCTCTTCCAGCCGAGGCCCTGCTCTTCGATACCGGCGGCTTCGGGTTCAGGACCGACAAGGGCGGCATCGCCGGCTCCATGGCTCTTACCGAAGGTGTGTCCTCCGGCGGTGAGCGCAACGGTCTCCTCGTCGTTCATTGCCATGCGCGCGAACGTCTCTCGAATGTCCCGACCTGACGCCACCGGATCCGGCTCGCCGTTCGGCCCCTCCGGATTCACATAGATCAGGCCCATCTGAACGGCGCCGAGGGGATTCTCGAGTTCCCGGTCGCCGCTGTAGCGCTTGTCTCCAAGCCACTCGGTCTCAGGGCCCCAGTAAATGTCCTCTTCGGGCTCCCAGACGTCCTCGCGCCCACCGGCGAAACCGAAGGTCTGGAAACCCATCGACTCGAGGGCAACGTTGCCAGTCAGAACCATCAGGTCGGCCCACGAGATCTTACGGCCGTACTTCTGCTTGATCGGCCAAAGCAACCGGCGCGCCTTGTCGAGGTTTACATTGTCGGGCCAACTGTTCAGCGGTGCAAAGCGTTGCGTGCCGGAGCCTGCGCCGCCCCGGCCGTCGCTGATGCGGTAGGTGCCAGCACTGTGCCACGCCATTCGAATGAAGAGCCCCCCATAGTGGCCGTAGTCGGCCGGCCACCAATCCTGCGACGTCGTCATCAGGCTCTCGAGGTCCTTCTTCAGGGCCGCGAGGTCGAGTGACTTGAACGCCTCGGCGTAGTTGAATTCCTCGCCCAACGGGTCGGACAGCGGAGAGTGCTGATGGAGAATCTGCAGGTTCAACTGATTCGGCCACCAGTGTTGATTCGCGGTAGTCACAACCGCCGTCTGTGAGTGAGGTCCGCCCAGAATGGGGCACTTGCTTGCGCGATCCATCTTGTCTGACATTTGGGGACTCCTGATCTTTTCTTCTTGTGGGTTAGTGACTCTGGGTCTGCGATATTACCCCGCCTCGAGTCTGGAACGGCGTCAGATGTAGAGGCGATCCTTATCGATCTCATCGCGCAGGAGGCGCAACTCTTCGGTGCTGGGCTCCTCGTTGCGGCCGATCTCGTCTGGCAGAAGTATCTCAAAGCCGGTGGCGGCTTGTGCCTGCTCCAGCTCGACCCCCGGATTGAGCGCCAGCAGGCGCATGCGCTTGCTCTTGTCCTCGAAGTCGAGGGTGCAGAGATCGGTGACGACTCGGAAGGGGCCAGTGTCAACCGGAAGGCCGGCGCGCTCTCGCGCTCCAGGCCCGTCGAGATAGCCAGGAGTGGTGAGGAAGTCGACCTCGGACACAAAGGTCCGGGGCGATTGCCGCATGATGACGATGGTGCGCCAGCAGGCGGAGCCCACGTCGTTGCCGCCTCCCGATCCCGGCAGTCGTACTTTCGGCGACGACTGCTCGCCGATTACTGTGCTGTTGAGGTTGCCGAAGGCATCGATCTGGGCGCCGCCGAGAAACCCATACTCGATGAAGCCGCGTTGCGCCGCCTCCATGGCGGTGCAGATGCCGGCGGCGTGGAGGCCCCTGTTATAGGTGCGCATGTCCCCCACCGCCAGAGGGAGCTTCTCGAGGATGGCGCCGGTGCCCCCGAACTCGAAGACCGGCGTCAGGTTCTTGGCGTGCATCTTCTGCGCCAGCGACGCTGCCAGCATGGGAATGCCGGTGCCGATGAAAGCGGTCGCATTGTCGGCCATGGTGCGGCTGGCCAGGCAGATCATCAACTCGGTGCTGGTGTAGCTCTCTTCTGCCATCTCAAGCCCCTTTGATCCTCAGGTCCTCCAGCCGTTCTCTACCCACCAGGTCGAGGTAGGCTTCGTGAGTCTCCACCCCGTAGACCCACTTGTCGAGATAGGCCTTCACCTTTTCGACGTCCTTGGTGCTCTCGAAATAGGAGCGGATGTGCTCCTCGTCGCGCTCGTACATGCCGCTCATCTCCCCGGGGTGGGAGCCAAAGGGTGCTTCGACGACGGCGTCGACCACGTACCAGGGAATGATGGTGCGATCGGGCTTCCGTCGAATGGCCTCGGTGTCGACGATCTCCTCGGCCGAGACGATGACCCTCTTCGAAGCACAGGCCATCTCGGCTGCAAAACCCGAGATGCCGTCGATCTGGCAGTTGCCGTGCTTGTCCGCACGATTCACATGGATGATGCCCACATCGAGAATCAGCGCCGGCAGCAAACAGATTGGCTCGCCGGTGAAAGGGCACTCCACCACTTTGGCGGCCGAGTACTTGAGGGTATCGGTCCCCAGCATGGAGCGCGTCGGCAGGAAGGGCACCCCCATGGCCGCCGCCTTGAATCTCCAGGCCAGGGCGGCGTTGGACCATTCGACGATGTTCTCCACATAGCCCGATTCGACGGCCCGCCGAAGGTTGGACGACACGCCGTAGACCTCGAGACCGATATAGGTCCAGTCCAAGGCCTTGAACGAGCCGGCAGCGGCGAAGAGATCCGATTCGTAGACCCCCTGGCCCACGCCGCGCAGGCTGCGGTAACCCGCCCGGATGAGCTCGCGGGTCAGCGACATTGGGCAGCGCACTGTGCCGTAGAGCTCCACTCCGACGTAGTCGCCCTCGTCGACGAATCGCCGGATGGCCTCCTTCTCGCTCATCCGCTTGTCCACCAGACCTTTCTCCTTGGCCCGGTTGTGAGCGCGGAAGGCATCGAGGTCGATGGGCGTCAGCAGGTCGCCGACACCCTCTTCGAGAATCTTGAGACTCCTCTCGTTCATGTTCCCCTCCCAGCAGGTGTACCCGCGATGTCACAACGCCTCATCGGATCTCGCTCCCCCAGAATTCTACTCCTGTCACTATTCTGATTCAGGCACTCAATTTGGGGCGCCCCAATGGGTGGTGCAAACACTGGGGCAGGTCAGTGGTCCAGTGGTGGTCCGGTCCGAATGGACCCTCGGAGGATCATCGAGCCAGATACCGTTCGAAAAAGGCGGCCAGGTCGCGGCATGGCGGTGGTCAGAGCTGGCTGATCTCTGGCACAATTGCCGCTTACCCGAAGACCGCAGCACGTCTGTTCACGATCACGTCGCGATCTGGGAGGGAAGAACCATCATGAGCCAGCAGCAAGTAGGCATCAGTGGACTCTCGCTGTATGTGCCGCCCTACAGGGTGAACCTCGAAGATTGGTGTGACTGGACGGATGCCAACTACGGCAAGATCCAGGCCGTCGTCGGGAGCAGTTTCCGCATGCGCGGTCCGGAACACAACGCCTATACGATGGCTGCCACGGCGGTTTTGCGACTGATCGACGCGTTCGACGTGGATCCGCAAAGAGTTCGCTACCTCGCCCTTGGCACCGAATCGAGCACCGACAATTCCGCGGGAGCCGTGATCGTCCGCGGCATGATCGATGATGCCTTGCGCGCCCGCAAAAAGGAGCTGCTGGCCCGTGGGTGCGAGGTGCCGGAGTTCAAGCACGCCTGTCTCGGCGGCGTCTACGCTCTCAAGAGTGCTGTGCGCTACTTGATGGCCGACGGGAAGGGCTCACAAGCGATCGTCGTCTGCTCCGACATTGCGGAGTACGCTCGCGACAGCAGCGGAGAACCGACGCAGGGAGCCGGCGCCGTCGCCATGCTGGTGGAGGAGGCCCCCAAGCTGCTCGAGGTCCATCTCGAGGGCAGTGGTAGCTCTTCGGACTACAGAGGACCTGATTTCCGCAAGCCCCTCAGCCGTTTCGTGGGGCAGAAGCCGAGGCCCATGGGCCAATTGCAGGACCTGCCGGTCTTCAATGGGAAGTACTCGACGACCTGCTATAGCGAAGCGACCTTGCGCTCGCTCGAGGACATGTTCACGCGACGGGCCATCCATGCCCCACCGTACTACCGCGACCTGGCAGCGGTATTTCTGCACCGGCCGTACCGCCGCATGCCGGAGAGCGGCTGGGCGATGGGCTACCTCTTCTCGCTCGCCCACGACGACGAGAGGGCAAGAGGTGAGCTGGAGAGGTACTGCGACCTTGCCGAGGTCGATGTCGACGACGTGATCGCCGAGATGGACTCCGTGCCGGTGGTGCGGGACCTCGTGTACCGTGACGCTCTGGGAGAGGAGATCTACCCCAATTGCGTGCAGCTTCTCAAGACGTTCCGCAAGACCGAGGAGTATCCGGACCTGGTGCTGGCGAAGATGCGCCTGGGAAGCGATCTCATGATGAACGTCGGCAATATCTACACCGGTGCGCTGTTCGCCTGGCTTGCGGCGGGTATCGAGCAGGCGCTCGAGGAAGAGTCACAGCTCGAAGGCGAGGAGATCTTGCTTGTCGGTTATGGCAGCGGCGACGCCTCGGAAGCGATCCCGGTCAAGCTGGTGAAAGGCTGGCAGGAGGCTGCAGCGAAGATCGGCTTCGCCAAGGCGCTGTCCTACTACGTCGACTTGAGCGACGAGGAGTACCGCCAGCTGCACGATGACGGTCATTCACCAGGCCTGACCTACGACCATCGTGAGGAGTTCCTGGTCGAGAGCGTCGGGCAGCGCGAGGAGAAGGACTTCATCGACTTTGGCATCGAGTACTACCGCTACCGCGGCGAGCCAGGACCAGCTCCAGCGGTCGGGTAGATCGCCTCGAGTCCGAGGGAAGAGGACCACCCCATGAGCGATGAACACTCGAGACTGCCGCCGGTGAGCTTGGTCGCCCTTGTTGTCGCTCTGGTGCCACTGCTTGTGAAGCGAAAGCGGGAGCACGACGCACACGAGCGAGCCGAGGCTCGGAAGCCGAAGACCTAGACGCGGCTGAAGAGATCGCACGAGGCAATCCATACATCGCGAGCGTCAGGATCTATGAATTGAGGTCGATGTAAGACCCGTAGTCCTAGTTGTAGGCGAGAGGTTTGCCCTCTCCTGATCAGGCGTGCGTGCGATAGCGGTCGCAGTCTCGACTCCGGGTCGAGACCAGGTGGCTCCAAAGAGCTCGAGGGATCGCGGTAGAATCTGGACGAACCCCGGTTTCGAGTAGCGAGAACCTGACTCAGCCCTTCGGCGCAACCGGGGAGGAATGCAACGTGACTATCGAGGCCGGACAACAACTACTCCACTACCGCCTGATCAAGAAGATCGGCGAGGGCGGTATGGGTGTGGTCTACGAGGCGACCGATACGCGACTCGATCGCAACGTCGCCGTGAAGGTCCTGCCACCGGAGCTGACACGAGATCCGGAGCGCAGCGCGCGATTCCATCAGGAGGCGCGGTTGGCGGCGGCGTTCAATCACCCCAACATCGCTACGGTCCACGACGTCGGCGAGCAAGATGGGGTGACCTTTATCGTCATGGAGCTGGTGCGTGGCGAGGCGCTCCGCAGCCTGGTCCGTGACGAGCCGCTCGAGGTGGAGACAGCGGTGGACATCGCTACCGGAATCGCGGCTGGCCTTGCGAGAGCCCACCGCGAGGGAGTGCTGCACCGCGACCTGAAACCGGACAACGTGGTGCTGACGGACGAGGGTGTTCCGAAGATCCTCGACTTCGGCCTGAGCAAGCTGATTGGTGACGGCGAACCGTCCGAAGTACCGATGGCGTCCGAGATGCCGACCCTCACCGCCCTCGCCTCGCCACAGGTCACGCGGGCCGGCCAGGTCCTCGGAACGCTGGCCTACATGTCGCCCGAGCAGGTACAGGGTCATGCCGGTCGATGCGCGCACGGACGTCTTCTCATTCGGAGTACTGCTGTACGAGATGCTCACCGGAAAGCAGCCCTTTGCAGGCGAGTCGAGTCTCGACACGGTGTCGTCGATTCTGCGTGACGAGCCCGCACCGCTCGACGAAGGGCGGCACGATGTACCGGCCGACCTGAAAGAGATCCTTGCCCAGAGCCTGGCGAAGGAGCCCGAGAAGCGCTTTGCCTCGGGTCAGGAGCTCCACGACGCGTTGCTGGCGCTGAAGCGACGGCTCGATGCGCCGACGGCCGGGCTCGGAGCACTCTTGCGACGCCCGGGGGTGCTCGCCAGCATGTCACTACTCGTCGTGCTGATCGCCGCTGGTGCAGCCTGGATGATCCATCGCAACTCACGCGTGTCGTGGGCCCGCAACGAGGCCCTGTCTGAGATCGAGCGACTCCACGATTCGGGCGATCGGGGACGGTGCGATGCGGTTGCTCTACGAAGCATCCGAGATCATTCCGGAGGATCCGCGCCTTCTCGAGTACGTCTCCAGTATCACCGTTCCGCTGTCCTTCGATTCCGATCCGCCCGGCGCCACCATCTACACCAAGGGCTACGACCACCCCGAGCGAGAGTGGATTCTCCTGGGTGAGACTCCCATCGAAAGCGTCCCCATCGGATTGCCCGCCCGGTTCCGGATCGAGAAGGAGGGCTACCTGCCTTTCGAAGGCGCACCCTTCGCTATGCAACAGACCTTCAGGCTGTTCCGCGAAGATGAGGTGCCGCCGGGGATGGTCTACGTGGCTGCGGGCACCGCCGAATTCGGCGCCTCTGACCCAGTCGGGCTCGAAGAGTTCTGGATCGACAAGTACGAGGTGACCAACCGCGAGTACAAGGCGTTCGTCGATGACGGCGGCTATCGCGACGATCGATTCTGGGATGAGGGTGTCGACCGCAGCGCGTTTGTCGATACGACGGGGCGTCCCGGCCCCGCTGACTGGACTCTGGGCAACTACCCCGAAGGCGAGGACGAGCTACCGGTCTCAGGTGTGAGCTGGTTCGAGGCGTCGGCCTACGCCGCTTGGGCCGGCAAGAGCCTGCCGACGGTGTTCCACTGGCGGCACGCCGCGCAGCAGAGCATCTTCAGTGAGATTCTGCTGTGGAGCAATTTCGACACCGAGGGACCAGCGGCGGTGGGCAGCTACTCTGGCCTCGGACCGACCGGGACCTACGACATGGCGGGCAACGTCCGTGAGTGGTGCGTCAATCGAACGGGCGACATGCGCCACATCCTGGGAGGTGCGTGGTCGGAGCCCAACTACCTCTATCGCAGCACCGATGCTGCCGACCCCTATGACCGGGGGGCGATCAACGGCTTCCGATGTATGCAGACCTCTGAGCCGCTGCCTGATGCCGCACTGATCGCGATCGAACACACAGTCGAGGACCATCGACAGGACACCGCCATCGACGACGACCTCTTCCAGATCGTGCTGCGGGACTTCGAGTACGACCAACGGGAGCTCGACACGGAGACCGAATGGACCGATGACAATCCGGAGTTCTGGCGCCACGAGGTCGTGTCCCTGCAAGCGGCGTACGGAGACGAGCGGTTACCGATTCATCTCTTCCTGCCGAAGGCCGTCGAGCCGCCCTACCAGGCGGTGGTCTACTTTCCGCCGTCGAGTGCTCGGTATCTCAGGGACAGCCGTCACCCCAGCTTCCCGTTCGGACACTTCATCCCCAAGAGCGGCCGCGCGCTGGTCTACCCCATCTATCAGGGAACCTACGAACGCCAGGTCGAGCGGCATGGCCCCAATGACGAACGTGACCTGAGGATCCAGATCGGCAGGGACCTGCGGCGAACGATCGATTTCCTCGAGACACGTGAGGACATCGATAGCGAGAGGGTGGCCTACTACGGCATGAGTTGGGGCGGCACCGTGGGTCCGATGATGACCGCCATCGAGCCGCGCTTCGATGCAAGTGTGCTCCTGGCGGGCGGGTTGTTCCACTACCCGGAGGACTGGGCACCGGGTACGATTCCGCAGAATTTCGCCCCGCGCTCGACCGTGCCGACGCTGATGATCAACGGACGAGACGACTTCGGGGCTCCGGTGGAGACCAACATCAAACCGATGTTCGACATGCTGGGAACACCCGACGAGCACAAGCGCCTGGTGCTGCTCGAGGACTGCAACGTGCCAGCCTCGCCAACGAGGTGATCCGCGAAGTACTGGACTGGCTCGATTTGTATCTGGGGCCAGTGGACTCAGGGAGCTGATGGAGAAGCCTATTCCTACTGCCGACCTCGTCGACCGCCTGGCAGCATTGCCGAGTCTCGCGGGGATTCCCCGGGAGGAGTTGGAGTGGCTCGCGGCCCACGGAGACTTCGAGCTGCGCGAAGTCGGCAGGGTGGTGGCGCCGATGGGCAAGCGGATCGAAAACCTGTGGGTCATTCTCTCCGGGCACATTTCTGTTCGTGTGGATCGGGGCGCGGGACCGCGTCGGGTCATCGGGTGGCGCACCGGAGAGGTGACCGGCATGCTGCCGTACTCCCGGATGAGCGGACCTCCCGGTGACAACGTCATCGAAGAGGCGTGCGAGCTGCTTACGGTGCATGAAAAGCACTTCCCGGAGATGGTTCACCGGTGCCCGGAGTTCACTGCGTTCACCGTGCATCTAATGCTCGATAGAGCGCGACGGTTCAACGCCAGCGACCTGCAGGAAGAGAAGATGATCTCGCTGGGGAAGCTCGCGGCCGGCTTGGCCCACGAGCTCAACAACCCCGCCTCCGCTACGATGCGGGGCGCCAAGACACTTCTTGCGGCACTGGATGAGGCGGACACCGCGTCCCGTACTCTCGGTGCGGCGGTGCTTACGGACGAGCTGTGGGAGGCGGTCGAGCAGGCGCGTGCCGCCTGCTTGGCTGACCCTGCCGGCGACGCGATCTCACCGATCGAGCGTGCGGACCGGGAAGAGGAATTCGCCGACTGGCTCACCCGACACCACTGCGACCCGACCCACGCGGGGCGCCTTGCCGAGACAGCCGTCAAGATCGAAGTTCTGGACGACTTGGCCCGGGTGATGTCAGGCGACACGCTCGATGCCGTGCTCCGCTGGATGGCTGTCGGGTGCGAGACCCACTCTCTTGCCACCGATATCGAGCATGCCGCCACCCGGATCCACGAGCTGGTAGCCGCCGTCAAGAGATTCACCCAGATGGATAACCCAGCAGCACCGAATGCCGTAAACCTAGAGACAGGATTGAGGGACACAATACTGGTTTTGGCATCAAAGGCCAAAGCCAAGTGCGCTGCCATCGCCCTCGACGTCGAACCAGACCTCCCTCCAGTTTGCGCCACCGAAGGCGAGCTGAACCAGGTCTGGTTGAACCTGATCGACAATGCTCTCGACGCCATCCCCGAGTCCGGCTCGATCGACATTAGTGCGCGCCGGGAGCTAGACAGCGTCGTGGTCCGCGTCGTGGACGACGGCCCCGGAATCGCGCCGGATATCGAGGCCCGGATCTTCGACGCGTTCTACACGACCAAGCCGCCGGGCAGGGTCTTGGTCTCGGTCTCGAGATCACGCGGCGGTTGGTGCGCCGGTATTATGGCGACATCGCGGTCGAATCCCGCCCGGGCCGGACCGAGTTTCGCGTCAGCCTCGCCATCGAGCAGTCACGACTAGCCAACGAGACCGAAGAGTCCACATGAGCACCCTTCAGTTGCGGCGCCCCGGAGCTCGTTTCCTGCTAACGTCGCTGAGGATGTCCCGATGAAGATCATTCACTGGCTGTTCGTCGTTAATTCCCTGGTGTCCGGTGTCGTCGGCGCGCAGCCGTCGGCGCAGGTAGAGGCCCTTCACGAGGCGGCCTTTGCCGGGAATCTGGATGAGGTGAAGCGCCTCCTCGAGGAGGGTGCCGCCGTCGACGTCCCGGATCCCGACGGCCGCACGGCTCTGATGTGGGCCAGTTTCAACGGCCACACCGCTGTGGACGCTCTTCTACTGGAGCATGGAGCTACCATCGACGCCCGAGAGATGAACGGACGGACGGCCCTGATGTACGCCTCCAGTGGTCCGTTCGCTGCGACCGTGGGGCTTCTGCTCGAAAAGGGGGCTGACGTGAATGTCCAGGGCACCGGCGAGGGCTTCACGGCGCTGATGACGGCTGCCGCGGAAGGGCAAGTCGAGGTCGTCCGGGTCCTCCTGGCGTATGGAGCCGATCCGGATCTGGAGGATGTGGACGGCGATACCGCTGAGAGCTTTGCGACGCAGAACGGCCACCTGAAAGTCGTTGCCATGCTCCGCGCGCCCCCGCCACCCGTGGAGAAGCCCTGATTCGCTGGCATGCTGGCCGAGTCGTGGCAACCCTGGCGCGCGGTGGCGGCTCGGGTCCTGTGGCATCACGATCTCTCCCGAGGCTAGCTCCCCCGTGAATGGCCAACGTCAGGCTAGCCTTGCGGAAGATCGCGAATGTCTGCTTTGAATCTGCAATACTCCATTGGTCAGAAGAGTAGAGAAAGAGATCTCGATCCGCAAAGCGGCACCACCTCACTAGAGAAGGGAGAACAAGCAATGTTCTTGACGCAATTGGCCACGGTGGCCCCCTCACGTTTCCGTTCCATCCTGACCTTCAGTCTTCTGTGTGCGATCTTGCTTGTTGGCTCTGCGGCGCCCGTGTTCGCCCAGATCACTCCCTCTAAGGACTCGTTATCGGGTCTCTATCCCGGCAAGGCGTATTCGCCCTATGCACAGCGCAGCTTCCCCGACCAGGTGTTCTGGGGCGACACGCACCTGCATACAGGCCTCTCCATGGATGCTGGTCTATTCGGCGCCCGCCTCGGCCTGGACGACGCCTACCGCTTCGCCCGCGGCGAGGAAGTGATGGCCTCGAGCGGCCAGCCGGCCAAACTGGGTCGCCCGCTCGACTGGCTGGTGATCGCCGATCATTCCGATGGCATGGGTTTCTTCACCGACATGGCTGCAGGCGAGCCAGACATCATCAAGTACGAACAGGGAAAGCGCTGGTACGACGGCTTGCAGGCCGGTGGCGACTCCTCGGTTGCAGCGGCGCTGGATCTGATCACCACCTTCTCGCAGGGTGAGATCAATCCAGAGATGATGGCCGAGTACTCACCAGGCGGTGCGACCTATGAGTCGATCTGGGAGAGGGTCGTCGATGCGGCCGAGCGCTTCAACGATCCGGGCTCGTTCACCACCTTCATCGGTTTCGAATGGACCTCACTGGTCAAGGGCAACAACCTGCACCGCAACGTGATCTTCCGCGAGGGCGCCGCCAAGGCTGGCCAGGTCGTGCCCTACACCACCCAGGCACCGGTCGGTTCTACAGACCCGCTTGATCTTTATGCATATCTGGAGAGCTACGAGGCCGAAACCGGAGGCTCGGCGCTCGCCCTGGCCCACAATGGCAATCTGTCGAACGGCATCATGTTCCCGGTTGACGCGCAGTACACCGGCCGCAAGATCGACCGGAACTACGTCGAGAAGCGGGCTCGCTGGGAGCCGATGTACGAGGTCACCCAGATCAAGGGCGACGGTGAGGCCCATCCGCTGCTGTCGCCGGATGACGCCTTCGCTGACTACGAGACCTGGGACGCCGGTAATCTCGATCTTTCCGAAGCCAAGACCGAAGCGATGCTCAAGACCGAGTATGCCCGCGAGGCCCTCAAGAACGGACTTCTGCTGGAGAACAACCTCGGCACCAATCCCTACAAGTTCGGCCTCATCGGATCGACCGACAGCCATACCGCGCTGTCCGCTGTCGAGGAAGAGAATTTCTTCGGTAAGGCGACCAACGCCGAACCTTCGCCCGGGCGCATGATGCACCCCTTCACGGAAACCGAGAATGGTGTCTTCGAGGGTTACGAGCTGGTCGCCTCGGGGTATACCGGCGTTTGGGCTGCTGAGAACACCCGCACTGCGATCTGGGACGCGATGGCACGCAAGGAGGTCTACGGCACTACGGGCCCGCGCATCACCGTGCGCTTCTTTGGGGGCTGGGACTTCACCGCAGAGGACTTGAATAGCCGCGCGCCCGCCTTCCGGGGCTACGAGAAAGGCGTGCCGATGGGTGGCGATCTGCGGGCACACAACGCCGCCGGTGCCCCCACCTTCATGGTCTACGCTCTGCGCGATGCGATTGGCGCCAACCTCGACCGCATTCAGATCGTGAAAGGCTGGCTGGATGCGAATGGCCAGACGCACGAGAAGGTCTATGACGTCGCCTGGTCTGCCGGCCGCGAGCCCAATGCCAGCGGCGTGCTGCCCGCAGTCGGCAATACGGTGGACATTGCGGCGGCCAACTGGATGAACACCATAGGCGCATCCGAGCTTGCCACGGTCTGGACCGATCCCGACTTCGATCCAAAGCAGCGCGCGTTTTACTATGCACGTGTACTCGAGATCCCGACGCCGCGCTGGATTGTCTACGACGCGTTTCGTTTCGGCGTCGAAATACCCGAAGGCGCTGAAACCACGCACCAGGAGCGAGCCTACACCGCACCGATCTGGTACACGCCGTAGCGCGGATTCGGTTGTCGCTTGGCACACCCGGGGTGCGGTTCGTCGTCAGGCGGCTTGTCCCTCGATGGTGAGTGCCCGGTTTTCCGCACCGTCAACTTCGTCGATGTGGGAGGTTGGTCAGGATCCAGGAAGCCCTTCGAGGCCGGCTTTCGCCAGCCCTTCCAGCAGAAGGTCAGTCAACTCCGGCGCGATCGCGTGGCGCTCGATCAGTTCGGGTCCGAGGTCCTCTACAGGCATGGTCCAGAGAGCCCTGAGCTCCGCTAGCGCGGGTGCAGCCTCGTCGGCGCGCCCGAGCTGCCCGTAGCTGGCCGCGACGAATAGCGGGATGCGGAAGTCTCCGTCCCAATCCAGAAGGCGCGCTTCATTCAGAGCTTCGTTGTAGCGGCCGTTGAGATAGTGGTCGTAGAAGTAGGCCATGTGGATCCAGGCTGGCGGATGAGGGCTGAGCAGGGTCGCTTCGCGTACCATCGGCAGGCCGCGCTCGGAGTCTCCCAGCTGGGAGAGATAGAGGCCCATCAAGCCCAGCCACACGGCATTCCGCGGGTTGAGATCGACCGCTCGTTGCGCCTCGACGGTAGCGCGGTCGTAGTCTCCACGCATGAAGAGTGTCATTGCGAGACAGCCATGTGCTACTTGGCTAACGGCATCGAGCTGAACGGCGTCTTCGCCCGCTTGTAGTGCGCGATCGAGAGCGTCGTATTCGTCGGGCCGCGCGTTCCAGCGATGGTGATATTCCTCACCGTAGAGGTAGGCCAGCCAGGCGAGGGCGTCGACGTAGTCGGAGTTCTCGTCCACCACTTTTTCCAGACAATCGCGCGCGGCAAGGTGTTTCTCTCCAGAGTGGATCTGGAGGTAGTCGTAGACCCGCAGGACGCAGTCGTAGGCGTCGAGGCTCGAAGGCGGTTTGCGTCGCGCCTGCGCGAGCTCGGCTTGGAACAGCGCTCCGTACGATCCGGCGATCGCACTCAGGACCTCATCGGTCAGCTCGTCCTGCAGACTGAAAAAATCACTGGCGGTCAAGTCGCGGTCGTAGCTCTCTCCCCAGATCTGTCGGCCGTTGCTGGAATCCGAGAGCTGTGCGGTCAGCCGCATCTTGTCTCCGGATTTCTGCACGGTTCCCTGCAGTAGGTAGCGAATCCCCAGCGCCTCACCGACCTCTCGAATGTCTACGGGCAGGTCCTTGTACTTGAGAATTGAGGAGCGGGCGACCACCATGAGCTCCTGGTACTTGGACAGTTGGGTGATGAGCTCCTCGGTGAGGCCGTTGGCCAGGTACTCTTGCTCCGGGTCGCCGCTGGCGTTGGTGAAAGGGAGGACAGCGATTGACGGGCCGAGCGACTGCGCGTCGCTGGCTTCGGTGGGGACGAGTGCGACGTCTTCTTCGCCGTTCGGCCGCAGGGTGAGGACGGCGATGATTACAGCAAGAGCCACGAGTGCCCCGATCGCGAGTTTCACTAGCGGTCGGCTGGAATGATCATTGACCGGGTCGGTTCCAGATCCGCGCAGAGCCAGTCCCAATTCCTCCACGCTTCGAAACCGCTGCTGTGGGTCCTTTTCCAGACAGCGCGAAATGACCGCGTCGAGGGACGCCGGCAGCGAGTCGCGTAAGGAGCTGGCGGAAGAGGGTGTTTCGTTCAGGATGGCCGTGATGGTCGAAACCGGAGTGTCGCCGTCGAACGGCCGCTTGCCGGTGGCCATTTCATAGAGAACCACGCCAAGCGAGAAGATGTCCGAGCTGGCGTCGAGAACCTTGCCGCCAAGCTGTTCCGGCGACATGTACGCCAGCGTTCCGAGGATCCGGTTCTCCTCGGTCAGGAGCTCGGTAGGCATCTGGGTGTGCGCACCCTCACCCGCGGCCTGGCCGATTTTGGCGAGACCGAAGTCCAGCACTTTCACGCCGCCGTCGTTGGTGACCATGATGTTGCTGGGCTTGAGGTCTCTGTGAATCACGCCCTTCGCGTGCGCGGCGGCCAGGGCCTCGGTCAGGGGCATGGCGATCTCGAAGATGCGCTCGAGCGGCAGGCCGTCAGTGGGGATGAGCTCCGACAGTGGCTTGCCCTCGACCAACTGCATGGTCAGGAAGTGCACACCCTCGACCTGCTCGACCGAGTAGATGGTGACGATGTTCGGGTGATCGAGCGCCGCCAGTGTCTCGGCCTCGCGCTGGAACCGCCCCAGTCGCTCCTGAGAGCCCGCCAGCTCAGTCGGGAGTACCTTGAGCGCCACCTCCCGCTTGAGCTTGGTGTCCTCGGCGCGATAGACCTCTCCCATACCGCCTTCACCGAGCTTGGCGGTGATCCTGAAATGAGACAGCGTCTGGCCGATCAAGTTGGTGTGATTGTAACCCGATGGCGGATAGAGGTCCTCAGGTGACATCCTGTATCGTTGTAATTCTACAAATGCGTTCGCCGCGGATTGGAGGAGGGCGGTGAGGCAGCAGCTCGTTGGCCCAGGCAGGCCCTGCCTCTTTCGAAACCAGCAATAGAGGAGAAACGAAGATGAGACCGATGATTCTTGCCGCCGCGTCGCTGGCACTCCTGGCGATAGCGCCAGCATTTGCCGATGACGTTACCGGGGCAGATCACCTGCTCTGTACCACAGTGCGAGCCACCGAGTGCTTTGCCGACGGAAGCTGCTTTCCCGGCAACCCCGGTGAATGGAGTGCTCCTCGGTTCGTCAAGGTCGACTTGAAGGAGAAGATGCTCCGCACCACGGCAGCGAGCGGCGAAGACCGCTCGACGCCGATGAAGAGCATCGAGCGCGAAGGAGACCGGATCTTTATCCAGGGTGTCCAGGATAGCCGCGCATTCAGTATTGTTCTCGACCAGGACTCGGGGACCGGATCGACCGCCGTTGTCCTGGAGGGCCACGTTCTGGCTCTCTTTTCCTACTGCACACCGATCGAGCCCAACGATTGAGGGGAAGAATCATGAAACGAATCCTCATCCTGTGCGTCGCCGTGACGCTCACCATTGCTTGCATGGCTACAGCCCAATCTGCAGTCAACGAACCAACGGGACAGAAGACTCTGGCAGCCACGATGAACGTCTACGCCTTCCCGGCCGAAGGCCAAGCGGCAGACCAGCAGAACATAGACGAGGCCGAGTGCTACACCTGGGCGGTCAACAATATCGGCACCGACCCCTTCCAACTGGCCAAACAGGCCGAACAGCAGCAACAACAAGCCGAGGCGGCGAAAGGAGAGGTCTCACAAGCAGGAAAGGGCGCCGGGGCCAAAGGCGCTTTGGTCGGTGCTGCCGGCGGTGCGCTGATCGGGCAGATTGCCAGCGATGATCCCGGCACCGGTGCGGCGATCGGCGCTGTCGTGGGTGGACTTGGCGGACGAAGGGCCCGCCGCCAAAAGCAGAACGAGGCCACCGGTCAGATCGATCAGCAAGCGGCGCAACAGCAGGCGGCCACTGCCCAGCAGGTGGAGGACTTCAAGAAGGCTTTCAGCGTATGCCTTGAAGCGAAGGATTATTTGGTGAAGTTCTGACCCGCTGGCAAATTCCCCTCGGTCCAAAGGGCGGGGTCACGATCGACCCCGCCCGTATTACGTTCCGGTTCGGTCTCGAGTTACTCGGCACTGACCGCGGTGCTGGGGCCAGCCTTGATCTTGCCGGTGGCCTGGGCTGTCGTCCAGTTGGCGTTGGCCAGGAATCGGAAGTTCGTGAGAGCGGCAGCGTAGCCATCGATGTCAGGCGTCTGCGCGGCTGCAGTGGCATCCGTGACCACGGCTACCTCGAATCCCTGCTCGAGAAGCTCGCGGAGATGGGACTCGGTGCAAAGGTTGGCGGACATTCCGCCGAGGATGACCTTGTCGATGCCTCGCTTGCGAAGCTGCAAGACCAGGTCGTTGGTGTCGGGGCCGTAGACCTTGTGTGGGCTGACGACTACGGTCTTGCCGTCTTCGATCAGGGGCTTGTAGCGCTCGAGCCAATCGGCTCCCGAGCCGCTGAAGCCTTCCGTTGAGAGAGCACCGGTGCGGCCAAACATGTTGACCGAGTGCATCATCGTCTCGACCGCGCCGCCGAACTGCCAACCATCATCGGTCGGGTAGTAGTAGTGGGGAGAGATGAAGACCGGCATGCCCACACTCTTGGCTGCCTTGATCAGACTCTCGATGTTCTCTACGGTCTTGTTGGCGGTCACGCTGGCACCGACGAGGCCCCAGGTGACACCGTCTGGGCTGAGAAAGTCATTCTGGGGGTCGGTGATGACCACGGCGGTTCGGGCGGTGTCGATCGTCAAGCCTGGATCAGGAAGCTGAGCATTGGCGCCGATTGCTGCCAGACTCCCCAGCACGATTGCCACGATTGCGATTGAGGTTCTTGTCTTCATTTCTTGGGTCTCCTCTTCTGTTTCCCTTCAGATCCTGAGAGCCGACTGTCGGCTGCCTTCTCGAGTAGTGTCGCTAAACCCGGGTGTCAAGTGGTCCGTGATGTGTGCTCTTTTGTCCGCCTCGTTTGCGCCGCGGCGCAAGCGGGAGTAGCATGCGGACAGTGTTACTCGACAAGCTGCTGTCGAATCTCGACATTCATGTCGAGCCGTTCTCCCTTTGCGAAGTGAGCCCGGGGCGGCGGCTCGTCTTGCCGGGATCGGCGAGGGTGATGCTTCATTTCGTGATTGCGGGTTCGGGGTTCGTGCGATCGGCGTCGGGAACCGCTCAGCTCCTCGAGCCATGCTCGTTGGCTATTGTTCCCAGAAGAGCGCAGCATTCGCTCGAGACGAAGGGTGAATCCGGTGAGGAGTGTTTCATCGATCCGGATTCGGAGCACCTGCCGAGCGCTGCCGTGATTGCAACGGGATCGGTGGAGCCTCCCGAAATGATCGTTGCTTGCGGCTTGGTGAAAGTCCGCTATGGAGCAGCCCTGGGTCTTTTCGACAAACTCGAGGATGTAGTTGTCGAAGACTTGTCCGACATCCCGCAAGCGGGCGCTGCGTTCGAGGCCATCTTGGCCGAGCAATCGACGGCTGGGCCAGGAAGCGAGGCGATGAAAGCGGCTCTCATGAGTCAGTGCATCGTCCACCTTCTGCGTCGCCTCTGCGAGGGAGGTACCTGCTCGCTGCCGTGGTTGGCTGCTCTTGAAGACGAGCGTCTGGCACGGGTGCTCGACCGCATACTGCGAGACCCGGCCGACTCGCACACGGTGGAGAAGCTTGCCGAAACAGCCTCGATGAGCCGTTCGGCCTTCTCACAGAACTTCACAAGAGCTTTCGGCCTGCCCCCGATGAGCATGGTGCGCAGGATTCGAATGGAACGCGCATTGGGGCTTCTGGAAAGGGGGGACGAACTGCCGATGGAGGCGGTGGCTCGACGAGTGGGATTCGCGAGCCGGAGCCATTTCTCGAGAACGTTCAAGAAGCACTTCGGGGTTCCCCCTGTCGCGCGACGGGCCATGCCGAGCTAAAGAGTTTCAATGGCTACTTCCAAATGAGCGACCAGGCGACCAGCTCGCAATCCTCGGTTCAGGACCTCCTTTCGAAGGTGTCGCGATACGAGGCGCTCTTCGAGTTGACCGGCGCCGTCAATGCAGCGACCGACATCGAGGCGGTAGGGGAGGTACTGGCACACAGGCTCAAATACGTCACAGATGTCTACGCCTGGCGCTACCTCTGTTTCGACATCGATCCCGAAAACAACGAGGGGCCGGAGCCCATCGCGATTGTGGTCGACGGGTTCCGAGGCCGGGCGGATGTGGTGCGCACCAATCGGGCTGGCCTCTCGAGACTCGAGGGGCAGCTGTGGCGAGACCGAAAGACGCGCATCCTTTGCGGTGAGCCGATGGGCGAAGCACTGGAACAGCTACCTGACCACTTTCAGAAAGGGGACCTCGAGCAGATCTCGGTGAATACCCTGGTCGAGGATGGCAGAACCCAGGCTCTCTTCCTGTTCTGCAAGCGACGCCAGCCCTTTTCCGAGCTCGACGTCAAGTGCCTCTCAATGGTGTGTAGCTTCTTTCACCGCAAGGTCCACATGCTCTGGGAGCAACAGAAGCTTCGGGATCTGGAGCAAGCCTACCTCGAACAGGAAGTCATGCTGCGTCAGAACGAGAAGCTCGCGACCTTGGGCCGTTTGAGCGCGGGCATGGCTCACGAGCTCAACAACCCGGCTGCTGCCTCCAAACAGGGGGCGGAGCAACTCAGAATCTCGATCGGCCGACTCGAGCAGGCGCGATTCTCGCTCGGCGCGGCGGGACTTTCGGACCAGCAATACGACTACATCGCGGAGCTCGAAAGGGAGGCTGAGAAGCGTGCAAAGGAACCGAACTCGCTCGATCCCATTGCTCGCAGTGATCTTGAACAAGAGGTAGAAAATTGGCTCGACCAGAATGGCATCCAAGATCCGTGGGAAGTAGCGCCGACTTTGGTGGCGATGGGGCTTTGCCCTGCCGAGCTGGGGGAGCTGACCAAGGATTTCCACCCGTCAGAGATTCCGGTAGTGATCGACTTCTTTGGCAGTCGGTTTGCGGTCTACCACCTGCTCGAGGACATTGGTCACGGGACTCGGCGGATTGCGGAGGTCGTCAAGGCCCTGAAGGGATACTCCTTCATGGATCAGGCTCCTGTTCAATTGATCGACATTCGCGAGGGGTTGAACGACACTCTGGTCATGCTGAACAGCAGGCTTCGGGGTGGGATCAACGTGACCCGCGCCTATTCGGACGGAGTACCTCGCATTCAGGGCTTCGGCAGCGAGCTCAACCAAGTCTGGACCCATCTCATCGACAACGCGATCACGGCATTGGGTGACGAGGGCGAGCTCGAATTGAAGGCGTACCAGGAGGGTGAGTGGGTGGTGGTTCAGGTTGCCGACAACGGGCCCGGAATCCCACCGGAGGCGCAAGGGAAGATCTTCGATCCGTTCTTCACCACCAAGCCCCCCGGGGAGGGTACGGGCCTGGGGCTCAATCTCACCCATGGCATTGTCGTAGAGAAGCACCGTGGGCAGATCTCTGTCGACTCGCGGCCGGGAAAGACGCGTTTCACGGTCAAGCTCCCGATCACCGTTGACTGATCGAAAAATCCAGATGTGACTGAGCAACTGAAAATGGCTCCAACGAGAGGACAGCGATGAAACGAACCAGCCAGGTCGAGTATGAAGACGCGTCACCCGAGGTCTGCGCCATCTACGATGAAATCGTGGACACGATGGGCTCACCCACGGTGCTCAAGTTCCTCAAAGCCCTCGGCCACAATCCACACACGCTTCGTGCGGTCTGGTCGATGCTCAAAGAGACGGTGATCGAAGGCGAGATTCCGGCGCTGCTAAAACAGCTGATTCTGTTCAAGATCTCGATTGTCGCGGGCAACGAATACTGCACTTCGTTGCACGGACACGCGGCGTTGAATCTAGACCCCACTTTGAAGTATGAGGACCTCGTGGCCCTTTCCGGTGGAGCTTGTACTGCCAATCTTCCACCCTCGTTTCCGGTGGCCATAGAGATCGTCTCTCGCGCCGCGCTCGAACCCAAGCGTGTCGAAGAGCCGGATTGGGATTTCGAGAATCAGCTCAGAGACGAGGGGTTTTCGGAGAGCGAGATCGACGAGCTTCTTGCGGTGGGGTTCTTCAGCGTCATGATGAACATGCTCACCGACACCTACGATGTCCCCTGGGAGAGCCCATTCCCGCCGGAATCGAACTGAGACTTGATCAGGCGCGTGGTAGAGAGTCCAGCAGTTCCCCCCGGAGCTGTTCGTCGTTCGCTGACGACTGCAGCTTTGTCTATGAGAACAGGACCGAAATCCAGATCCGCACAGCTGCAGCGGATATGAGGAGAGCCAATATCCTGCGGAGCCGGAGGACGGGCACTCGATGACTCACTCGGCTGCCGAGATAGGCGGCCGGCACAACGGTGAGCACTACTGGTATCGCTAGCAGCCCGGATACCGTGACGGGTTTCCACAAGTCGCTTGCTCGAATCACTGTTTCGAGGCTCCTCGCTCTGTCGTGACGTTGGAAGCCTACACTCTCAGAGGAGAGTGTCTCTCCTTCCGTGCGTTGGACTCTTGCCCAAAGGGACCAGAAGGACGCTCCGGCAGTGCGAGCCGAGACGCCAGTGGCTTGATCGACTCTAGAGCTTCTCGACGCAACCAGAGCCGGTGATGGTGCTGTCGATGATCGGGTTGCCGATGTAGTAAACGCAACCGCTGCCCGTGATTCGAACAACCAGTCGATTGGTGACGCGCACGGTGGCCGATTGACTACCATTGATCTCGACCGTCGCAAGCAGGCTAGATAGCCCTTGGGCCTTGTAATCCCCAACACCTGAGACCCGAACCATCTGCTCTGTGACCCTTCCCGCGAACTGGACATCACCGACACCAGTCATGCTGAGATCCAGGTACTCAGCGTCCAGGCCAGAGAACAAGACGCTCCCGACCCCGCTGAAGTCGACCTCCAGCCTGTTCGTGGAGAGATCTGTGCATTCGAGCCTGCCCACTCCCGTCAACTCAGCAGCCATCAGGTCATCGACAGTCAGGAAATACTCGATGGCCTGGCTCGGATTGATCTCGACCCCAGGCGCTGTACGGATCTCCAGCTCATCTCCGACGACGTTGGTCTGAATGTGCTGCAGGAGATTGTCGTCCGCGCGAACCAGAAGCGTCTCGGAACCGGTCTGCTCGATGTACAGTCGGCCTTCTCCTGCCTGATCCACCGACGAGAACCCGCTGACCGACCGTGACTCCTCCACGACGTTGCCGGAGCCAGTGAAGCCACCAGGATCTACGGGTCCGATCGGACCAGATGAGCCACCCCCCCCGCTCCCGCCACAGGCGAGGAACCCCGAGAAGGCCATCAGCAGCAACAGAACGAAGAGAAGAAGAAATGCGAGCTTTTGCGATAGGGGCAGTCCAGTCATGGCGAACCTCCCGAAGCAATAGAAAGATCACGGCCCTCGACAGCCGACGAGTCGAGGTAAAGCTCGAGTTGTTGCGATGCGAGGATCCAACCCGATTTCGCGCCGGGCCGGAAGCTGTCGAGGCTCCGATACATTCTACACCCGCAGGGGTGGAGTCTGTGGCGGGTCGTCTACCTCAGGTCTTCTATCACCTCGGCGCTGACCCAGTAGATCCCGCCCATCTGGTCCCCGTCCCTTCCATGGCTGGTAAAGAAGAGGTGCTTGCCATCTGGCGTCACATAGGGTCTGAACTCGGCACCCTCGGAGTTGACACTTGCGCCCAGGTTTCTCGGTTCCGACCACAGACCATCCGCATCTCTGAAACTCACGTACAGGTCGTACCCGCCATGGCTGTCCTGCCGTCCCGTGAGGCAGACAATCAGATAGCTTTCGTTGGCGGCGACGAAGGGATCCTGGTCGGACTCGGGGGAGTTGACCGGTTCGCCGAGACCCTCCGCCTCACCGTACTTTCCATCTAGATTCTCTGACCTATAGATGTCCGTCTTGCCTACACTGTCAGCACGGCGACTCATGTAGTAGACCGTGCCGTTCGAAGATACCGTGGGATAGTTCTCGTAGTAGGCCTCGGTGTTGAGGGAAGCCCCCAGCATCACCGGCTCTGTCCACCCGGAATCGCGCAAGGTGACGGCCCAGATATTGGCTTGCTCCAATAGCACGCTGGAAGTCTTGTCGGGGGACTTGAGAGAGGTGAAGTAGACGGTCTGGCCCGCCGGACCGACCGTAAAGTTGTAGGGCAGGTGATCACTCCAAGGGGCGACCTCGGGCTCGGTCCAGTTTCCGTCCTTCAGTTCCGTGACAAAGGTCGACTTGAATCGCCAGTCGGATCCTGGCTTCATGGCACTGAAGACGAACACCATACCGTCACGGAGGAATCCAGAACACCCGGGCGACATATTGCTCCCCAGGAGCCATGGAGCGAAAACCTGTGCCGACTTTCCGGGTGGGTCCAGACCCAGATAGGGGCCAGAGGAGCTCTGGCCATGGGCTGAAGGTCCGAGGCTTGCAGCCAGAATGGTGACGAATGTTAGAACCAAGAATCTGGGAGTCTTCATACTACTGTTCCTCCAACCTCTCGAGCATCGCAATGGCTGCACGGTTACGCGCGCAGCGGTCTCCTACTCGGCCTGAAGCTCGCAGAGCAGCTGGGCATGAACCCCTTCAAGTTCGGCATGATCGGCTGCCAGAAGGGTGTGCCTATGGGCGGTGATCTCATGAGCGCACCCTCCGGGGCCTCGCCTTCCTTTCTCGTTGTGGCACTCAAAGACCCGATTGGTGGCAACCTCGACCGGATCCAGATCATCAAGGGGTGGATGGAAGGCGAGGAGCTGAAGGGGCAGGTCTACTCGGACCGCAGAGAGTCGACCGGATCGACCCGCGTCGCCCGCCATGCCGGGAGCAGAGCCGCAGCCAAGGCCACGACCCCGAGAAAGGCGGTCGCACCGACAAAGGTCTCCGGATCCAGTGACTCCACTCCGAACAGCATTCCCTTGATGACGCGGGTGGTAGCTGCCGCTCCCGCAAGACCCAGGGCAAGGCCGGCCAGGGTGAGTTTCGTGCCTTGAGCCAGAACCCGATTCAAGATGTCCAAGCGGTCGGCGCCGAGCACCATTCGCACACCCAGCTCGTGGGTTCGACGGCCGACGAGTTGCGCCAGGACGCCATAGAGCCCGAGTGCGGCGAGTAGGATGGCCACCGCAGCGAAGGCGCCAAAGACGACGGTGCGGAACCGGTTTAGCGCCAGCGACTTGGAGATCACGTCGCTCATCGGTCGGATCGAAGTGATGGGTACGTTGGGCCCGATGTCGCGAATTGCGGCACGCAGCGCAGGTGCCAGCGCCGAGGGATCACCCGAGGTCTTCGCTACCAGTTTTGCGTTCAGCCGCTCGTGCTGGCTGATTGCCCAGTAGATGGTCGAGAACATGTCGTCATCGAGATCGCCGAGGCGCACATCTCCGACCACACCCACGACTTCGAAGAGGACCGGAGGATCCCATGGATAGACCACCGATTGTCCGATCGGGTCCTCGCTCGGGAAGAGGGTATCGGCCAGACTACGGCTGATGACAGCGACGAGTGGCGCATCGTTCACATCGCTGTCTCTCAGGGTCCTGCCCCGCAACAGTGAGATGCCCATCGCCTCGAAGTAGCCCGGGGAGACGGACCGTCGGACCGCTGGTATCAGCTCGGCCTGTGTTGCGGGGGGGCGGCCTTCGGCGTAGACCCCGTTGTATGGGCCAAAGCCGCCTTCCACTGGGAGCTCGGTGGTGATGCCCGCGCTCTCGACACCGGGGAGTGCCTCGACGCGCTCGAGCGCCGCCTGGTAGAAGAGATAGGGATGCACCGTGTCCTCTCCGTACTCGGCCTCCGACAGACGAAGATCGGCGGTAAGCACTCCCTCAGGATCAAAACCAAGCTCCTCACTCTGGAGAGTCACGAAGCTTCGGATCAGTAGCGCCGAGCCGACGAGCAGCACGAGCGAGAGCCCCACCTGCCCCACGACGAGACCGGCTTGGAGCCGTGAGCCACCGGCACCACGGTTTCCTCGGTGCCCATCTTTGAGCGCTTCGACCAGTTGGAGCCGGGACGCGCGCAATGCTGGAGCGAGGCCGAACAGGATTCCGCTGGCCAAGGAGACGATCAGTGTAAAGACCAGCGCTGTCTGATCGAACTCGATGGTCGCTTGCCGTGGCACCGCTTCAGTGCCCATCCTGGCGAGGCCCCTGAGAATGGCGGCCGCAAGGGCGATTCCGAGGGTGCCGCCGATCAGGGCGGTGACTATGCTCTCGGTAAGCAACTGCCGGATTACCCTCCCCCGCGATGCCCCCAAGGCCACGCGCACTGCCATCTCACCCTGTCGCCCAGTCGCCCGTGCAAGAAGCAGGGCCGCGACGTTGGCGCAGGCGACCAGCAGGACCAGCACTACCGCGCCCAGCAAGATCCACAGCACGCCACGCACGTTGCCGACGACAACGTCTTCGAGGGGAACCAGCTTTACCGACCAACCCTCCTTGACGTCGGGAAACTGCTCAGCCAGGCCGGCATGCAAAGCAACCAACTCGGCGTCGGCTTGCTCGATGGTTACCTCTGACTTCATCCGGCCAATGATCCGGAAGTTGCTGTTGCGGCGGCCCTCGGCCTGTGGCTCGCTCATTCGCATCGGCCGCCAGAGCTCTGCCCAATTCGGGAAGGCAAACCCCTCGGGCATGACGCCGACCACCTCGTAGGCATTGCCCTCGAGGCTCACCGTTCGGCCGAGGATCTTCGGGTCACGACCGAAGCGACGCTGCCAGAGCTCGTGGCTCAACACCACCGGGTTGCCCAGGGTAGGGTCTTCGTCCCCCAGCACGAAGCCCCGACCGAGGATCGGCTCTATACCCAGCGTACGAAAGAGGTTCCACGACGTCGCGGCGCCTACCAGGACCTCGGGCTCGATATCGCCCGTGACCACGTACCGCTCCTGCCAGATCGAGAAGGCGGCCAGGTGCTCGAACGAACTGCTCTGTTCCCGATAGTCCATGTAGTCGAGGGCTGGGAGCGTGTTGTTTCGGAGCTCAGGAGTCAGACCCCACATCCAGACCAACTGGTCGGCGTCGGGATAGGGCAGAGGCTCCAGGAGCACCGAGTCGACGACGCTGAACATCGCCGTGTTGGCGCCCAGGCCAATGGCCAGGATGGAGATCAAGATCAGGGAGAAGAGGGGACGTCGGATGAGCGAACGAAGGGCATAGCGTAGATCCGGCGACATGGTGTCTGGCTCCTTACGAGATCGAGGATGCGCTTTCCTGCTGCTCTTTGTTTGGATCTACATGGGTCATGGGTTCGAGTCGTGCGTCCGGTTGCTTGATCGTCCGAATGATTCCCGCCCCCCTCAACAGCAATGTCCGTGCCATGGGCTCTTTGGCTTGTATTGTTGCCGCAGTCCCTGCGATGTTCGTTCGATGTTGGGATCGGCTCGTTCGATGGTGGGACTACGGACTCGGGAGCGATCAGAGAACCAGCGCCAGCGACACGACGATTGACACCAGCCAGACGACACCGATGCTGTGCCAGGCAGAACGTGCGATGGGCCGCAGCTCGTCTCTGCAGCGTTTCCGAGCGCGCCACAAGATGATTGCAGACAAGGCACCAGCGAGCAGCACGATTCCCACACTGGCCAGAGTGAGGAAGGTCACGCCTTCGGTAAACGGGCCGAACCAGGCAGCTCCGCTTTCGGACCGGACGTAGAGGTCCTCCAAGATAGCGATCCTGCGGAACTGAGCGGCCATCAAGGGCCCCCAGGCCAGAACTGCCAACGCGGCAGCCACGCGCTGGGCGGCAGCTGGATTCTCTCCCTGGACTCCGAGAAAGTGAGGCAGGCGCCAGCCGAGGGCCAGGCCGATGACGATCGCGCCGATTCCCGAGATGGTGAGGATGGCCGCTTGTTTCATCACTTCTGTAGTGTCCGCGGCAAGGAAGATCGGTGCGAGGAGGAGAAGAGTGAGGGCGAACGCCGAGGGGTACCTGCCTGATCCTCCGAGGTGCACGGCTCCCTGTCCCGGTGGCCTCAGGAAAAGGCCGGTCGATCCATGAGGGCAGGAGCGCAGACAGTCCCCACAGAGTTTGCAGTTGTGAGCCTCACTGGAATTCATGGGATGACGGAAGACCGTGCAGCCGGGGACCTTGTCCGTTCCCTGGTAGCACGCGTGAGTGGTACAGGTCGAAGCGCAGAGATTGCGGTCGGCGGCGACAGAAAGCGGGGCTGCCGGGGCCAAGACCACGGCCAAACGGCCCAGGGGACAGACGTAGCGGCACCACACTTCGCGCTGGTAGATCATGCACAGCACCACCGAAGACAGGATGAGCGCCAGCAGGAGAAGACCAGACCCGAGGGGAGCCTCGGTCATGTGGAAGACCCACTCGACCCAGACGATGGCGAAGAATGCGATGGCGGGAAGAGCGGCCGCAAGCTTGCCGGTCAACCACGGCGGCGGAGGTCGGTCGAGATCAATGGCGCGTTTCGCCAGGCGGCCGGCGGTCGAGAGTGGGCAAACGGTGCACCAGAGGGCTCCCCCGAGGAGGAAGAGGGCAAAGACCACAGGCTCCCACACACTCCAGATGAGACCGTTGGCAACTCGACCGGCGACGGTCGTTCCGGCCATCATGCAGAGGACGATCGCGGCGAGGAATGACGCCAAAGTCACACTGCGTAAAAGGGTGAGGCCGCCGCCATTGAGGAACCGCATGATGAGCGGCGGTCGGCCGAGGGCCAGACCGAGCGGTTCGTCTTCACCGAGGCCGATGAAGATTTGGTCGGCGCGGATCTCGTTCCCCGCGCTGCATCGAGCCGCCATTTCGACGATGTCGCGAAGCTCATCGACATTGCGTACGGGACAACGCAGGGACACCAGGGCATGCTCGGCACCCTGGCTGAGGTGGTTGTCTTGGGCCCCGTCGATCTCCGATAGAAAGTGGCGGGCCAGGGGAACAATGTCACGCGGTCTCTCTACGATCGAAGGCAGGCGAACGGCCTCGGAGAACTCGGTGCGAAGAGCCTCACTGACCTCTGCGGCATAGTGAGGATCTTCGAGGTCCGGGGCAGTCGCGATGACTCGCACCAGAGGAAACGTGGCGATCTCCCCAAGCCTTCTCCGCTGCAGATAGTCGGCGAGCTGCTCCTGCTCGCGAGCGGCGAGCGCTCCGAGGTTGCGCAGGATGAGGTCGCCCCCATGAGCCAGGTGGAGGGCTCCGAAATTGCTCGAATCCTCCCGATTGTCGCCGTCGACGCTGTACCCGAAGATGGCCGTGTAGGCTCCATCGACGGGAAGATCCTGGCAATCCACGACCAGCAAGGCTTGGTTGGCTTGGCTGGAGGAGTGATGGACGAGCCGCGCTGCCAATGTCCTGCCGGTGCCTGGTGCGCCGGTGATCAGGACCGACTCGTCTCCGTCCCCCAACGCCACGAGCTTCTTCTTGATGGTGCGCATCCGTGGGGAGGCAACCACCATCGAATCCTCGACTCCCTCTCCACGGGCGAGGTCGGAGAACGCCTGCTCTCGCTTGAACAGGTCCCACGCGTCGGTGGTGGATCGTTGGAGATCTTGCGCCAGACGGCCGAGCAGCATCTCTCTCAGCGGCTCGCACTCGGTGAGGGCGGTCGGGAAGAGCTCGGCCGGATAACGCAACAGTCGAACCGGAGTGGTGGAAGAGACGTCGGCGGAGACCGGCTCGTGGCGTAGCACAGAGAGCTCGCCGAAATACTCGCTCGGGCCGAGACGGCACAATGCCAGGTGGCGACCGTCGGCAGCCTGCAGGCTGACCTCGACCTCGCCGGCGAGGATGAAGTAGACCGCGACTCCGGGATCGCCTTTGTGAATGATGGTGTCGCCAGCCGCAAGCTCCGTCTCGGTGCCACCGATACGGAGATAGTCCAGCATGTCGCTGCCGAGCAGGTCTGAGGTCCGCGAACTGGCGCTCATATCCAGAACCTTCCCAGAGCGCAGTTTACATTGACGCGGCTGCCGATCTGTAGTGCTGTCAGGGCTCTGCGGATGGCTTTGCAAACCTGCAGGCCGAATCTACGTATAGAAGTTGAATGCCTCGGTGTTCTCAACCGAGGAGTTGTTTCTCGAAGGGGTTTGCCATGTTTGCGGCGGAAGTGCTTTTCACGGTAGCTCGGGTTCCTCGTTCCTGTTCTGGGTTCGACTCGATGCCACTCGAGGGAGGATCTCAATGAAAGCCCTGATTGTGGATTCGGACCTGGCTGCCCGGGGGACGCTGCGGCGGGCGCTGGACTCGATGAAAGACGTCGAAGTTGTCAAAGAGTGCGCCACGATCGACGACGCCATAACAGCGGCCGGTCCCAGTGCGCCAGAGCTGTGGATTATCGAATCGTGGCTGCCGGGCTGCGGTGCCTGCTACCTGGCGGGTTCACTCGACCTCGAGTCCTACCTGGTGAATGAGCGCCCGAAGGGACAAAACGGGGATGCCTATCGTGCGCTGTCCATGAAGACGATCTGTCTCAGTAGGCCTGTCGATCGACTCCGCCTCACGGAAGCGGTCGACCTCCTCCATTACCTTGATGACCGATCGGGCGAGGAGACGAGCGAGCCCTGGTACGAAGAGGTGAACCGCGCACTGACCAGAAGATCCTCGAACCATGACACGCTCATGGTGCACTCGGAGGAAGGCGTCTACGTCTTCATGAAGCCGAGCCAGATTCGCTGGATCGATGCGGCAGGCCGATGCACCCGTCTGTACCTGCAGGGTCGTATTGTTCACTGTCAAGACTCGCTCGCCTGCCTCTTGGGGAAACTCAGCCCCGACACCTTTGTGAGAATTCACCGCTCGATCGTGGTCAACAAGGACCACGTTCAAGATGTCCTCCCTGCCGACTCGGGTGGCGTCGAGATCGTGATGACCGGAGGCAAGAGCCTCAGGGTCAGCCGATCTTCGATGGGTGCGGTGAAGAAGCTCGTCCAGGGTTCGAGCGAATCTCCCCGCAATAATCAAGGTTGAAGCGGAAGGTCTGCCCTTCGAGGGTGGAAGTTCATTTCTCCGCATTTTCTGCTGCGGGGTTGTACGGAATATTGAATCAGTGTTGATATTCTGGCCGCGCCGCCGTAAGCGCTTTGTTTACAAGCACTTGAGAAATCACGAGTTGCCTCGTCGGCAACTGGAAGACCGCCGTCCGAGTTTGCTTCAAGATTCTGGGTCCGATTCTCGCGGCTCTCGATGCGCAGGATCGGCGGCCATCGAGGCGTGGACGAGAACCGACTGCCAGCATCGCCAATGATTGCGGTGGTTTTCGACACGATTTAGCGAGTCATGAGCGCTGCTTGCGGGTCTTGGCACTCGCCTTGCTCTGGGTCCTCCTAATTGACAGCCGTTCACAGCGTGAAGGTCTCACCCAACGAATGGAGGATCACCTATGAGAACGAACAGATGGTCATGGCCGCTAGCGTTGGCAGTCGTACTACTGCTGAGCACAGCGGCAACCACAATCGCACAAGAGGAGACCGGGAACATCTACGTCCAGGTCACCGACACCACAGAACAAGCTCTGCCGGGCGCCAGTGTCGAGCTGACGGGTGGTGGAGCTCCCAAGCTCGGGATTACCAGCGCGCAAGGTGAGACCCGTTTCCTCGGTCTGGCCCCAGGCGACTATGCGCTCAAGGCCTCCTTAGACGGGTTCTCCTCCGTTGAGTACCCGACCGTCAATGTCAGGGTTGGCCGTAACACCACGATCCTGGTGCAGCTCAGTGCTGCCATTGGTGAGGTGATCACGGTGACCTCCGAGAGCCCGCTGCTGGATGAGCGCCGGCTCACCGCCGGTACCACGATCAGTCAGGTCGAGCTCGAGAGCATTCCGAGCGCGCGTGACCCGTGGGCCATCGTGCAGCAGGCTCCCGGAGTCATGACCGACCGCATCAACGTCGGTGGTAACGAGAGCGGCCAGCAGGCCGTCTTCCGTGGCCAGGCCAACAACGGTGACGAGAACGACTTTCTCGTCGACGGTGTCCAGATCACGGACATGTCCGCCATCGGCTCCTCACCGACCTACTACGACTTCGACCAGTTCTCCGAGATTCAGCTGGCAACCGGTGGTCCCGATGTAAGCAAGGGCGCAGCCGGTGTCTCGGTCAATATGGTCACCAAGCGTGGTACCAACGAGTTCCGCGGCACGGCACGCTTTCTGCTGACAGATGCCGCTGGTTACTTTGGCGCGCTCGAAGCCGCGGATCCGGGTTACTCGGACAGCGATCTCGGACCGGGTCAGGACAACTACCAAGGTGACACCGTCGATCGGATTCAGGAATTCGGCTTCGAGGCCGGTGGTCCGGCGTGGCGGGATCGCGTCTGGCTGTGGGCTTCGTGGGGTCAGAACGACATCAACCGGATCACCGGTGGTGGTCAGTCCGACCGCACGATCCTCGAGGGCACCGCGATCAAGCTGAACGCGCAGTTCACCAATGCCAACTCTTTCGTTGCCTCGTTCAACAACGGTGACAAACGGAAGATCGGCCGTGGTGCGGCGCCGAACAACGACCCCTCGGCGACCTGGAACCAGCGTGGTCCGACGGGGATCACCAAGATCGAGGACACGCACGTCTTCGGCTCGAACCTGTTCCTGACCGGTCAGTACTCCTTCGTCGACGGCGGTTTCTCGCTGACGGCGCAGGGTGGTGCCGGTACGGGCAACGCTGCGGATCCGTTCCCCGGCGGTGAGAAGTACACGGACGGCAACGGCTTCGTGACCAACAACGCTTCCGGCGGCAACAGCCGTCCGACCGAGGAGATCAAGATCGACGGTTCCTACTTCTTCACCACCTCGAGCTTGAACCACGAGCTCAAGTTTGGTGGTCGGACGCGTGAAGCCTCCACCGAGAGCGCCTGGTCGTATCCTGGTCGGAACCTCTTCCACTACGACGGCACCTATGCCGGAGTGGCGGGCGACGTTGCTCTGGGTGCCTCGCTCGGACTGCCTGTGAACCGTGCGGACGACTACGCTGCGGTTTACGCCTACCGTCAGGGTCCCGTACCTGTCATCACGAATTACGATTCGTTGTGGGTACAGGACACGATGACGATGGGCCAGTGGACCTTCAACGTCGGCTTCCGATACGACAAGCAGAACGGTGAGAACACGGCTGGTGTCGTGGACGCCAACCCCGGCTTCCCGAATGTCATGCCGTCCATCGATTTCGCGGGCAACGATGCCGACGGACTCGATTGGTCGAGTATCACTCCTCGCCTGGGTGTCACTTACGCCCTCGGTGAGGAGCGCAAGACGCTGCTGCGCGGTAGCTTCTCGCAGTTCCCGGATGTCATGTCGTTGACCAACATCAGCCGGACGAACCCCTTGTCCGCTCAGTTGGCGTACATCGTCTTCGTCGACGATACGGGTGGTTTCCCCGGCTTCTACGATGACGGTGAGCAGTATTCGGTAGCGGCGGGATACTGGGGCTTCAACCCGAATGACCCGACAGCCCTGTCGTCATCCAACAAGAACGACCCGGGCATGGATGCTCCGCTCACCAACGAGTTGATCCTTGGTGCCGAGCATGCCTTCCTGCCTGAGTTCGTGGTCAGCGGTACCCTCACCTGGCGTAAGGTCACGGATGTACAGGACTTCCAGCGGTTGTTCACGCCGGTCGGCGACGATCAGGCAACGCCAAGGACGCTTCCGGCCAGCGAGTACATCACGGACCCGACGCAACTCGACATCACGGTGCCGGGCATTGGTGGACCTGCTGCGACCTACTCGTATGACACCTTTTCGGCGGATCCGTCGAAATGGAACTACACGGGTGGTCAGCTGTTCACCAACGGTGACCGTGAGATCGACTACCTCGGTGCAACCATCGGCTTCACGAAGCGACTGGCGAACCAGTGGATGATGCGTGGCTACATCCAGTACAACTTCGACGAGTCCTGGAGCGTGCCGGGTAGCTACTTCAACAACAACGATCCCAACCGAGCGCTGCCGACAGTGCCTCAAGAGGGCTTTGTGATCGACGGCTCGAAGTACGTCGTGCAGTCGACCGGTTCCGGCCGCAACGAGTCGTGGCTGCAGTCAGACTGGGGTTGGAACTTGAACGGCATGTATCAGGTGGCGCCTGACAAGCCCTGGGGCTTCAACGTCGCCGCCAACATGACCGGCCGCAATGGCTATCCGATTCCGTACTACGGGAACAGAACCGGTCTGGACGGAATCGCACGGTCGATTCAGGCCGCTCCGAACATCGACGACTATCGCCTGGAGGATCTCTTCTCCATGGATATGCGGCTCGAGAAAGAATTCAGGACGACGGGTAACCTCGGCCTGACCTTCTCGATCGATGCCTTTAATATCTTCAACGACGGTGTCGTACTGGATCGCTTCCGCAACACCACCTCCAGCAACGTGGGGTGGATCAGTACCTCGCTGGCACCTCGGGTCTTCCGACTCGGTGTCCGCTTGAACTGGCGGTAAGTCGTCCATTCAAACCAGGCCACACGCTTTATCGCCGGGGGGGCAACTCCCCGGCGCTTTTTCTTGCCCCGCCGGTGGAAGGAGCGTCTACACCTGGAATGGGTGCGCAACCAACTGGGAGTCGGGTGCATCTAACGAGACTGACGGAGAAATGCACGGCGACGAGCGGACCCACCAGTTGAGGAGGACCTGAAGATGGCCAGTGGCAAGAGGATCGTGCGAGTGCTCAGCCTTGTCATGGCACTCGTGTGCCCCGGAGTGGTGTTCGGTGAAAGCCCTGTCGCCCTCATTGGTGGCGTGGTCATCGACGGAAACGGTGGAACGCCCGTCGAGAACGGCGTGGTCCTGGTGCGTGATGGGCGGATCGAGGCCGTGGGTGAGGCGGCTAGGGTCCGCCTCCCGACTGACGCAAGAGTGATCGACCTCGAGGGAAGAGCCGTGATGCCAGGTCTCGCTGACATGCACGTCCATCTGATGGGCGGGTGGGATGGCGTCGGTTCGGATTGGCTCGGCTATCAAAGGTATCTGAATGCCCTTCTGTACTCCGGGGTCACCACTGTCTTCGATCTTGGGAATATCATGCCGTTTGTTCTGCAGCTCCGGGACGAGGTCGCGGCAGGCACCATCGCCGGTCCCCGGATCTACTGTGTCGGTCCGCTGGTGGACGATGCCGATCCATCATGGCCGCCGTTTTCAGTCGGTCTTGTCATCGACTCCCAGGTAGCCGATGTGGTCGCGATGCTGGAGCGCTCCGGCGTCGACGCTGTCAAAGCGTACGGGGGACTTTCGGTTCCACTTCTTCGTGAACTGGTCGAGGTCGCCTCTGGGAGCTCTCTTCCCGTGATTGCCGATCTCTGGAGTCGCAACGGCTCCTATGACGTGACCGCCGCCGGGATCGCCGCACTTGCCCACGCGCCGACGCGCGAGATCGACCAGCTCAGCTTCGACCTGATCGTCGAGAAGAAGACCATGGTCATCACCACCCTGGCGGTGCAGGAGTCGCACTCGCGGCGGCGGTTCGAGGAGCCGGCTTTCCTCGACCACCCGTTGATCGCGAACACCACTCCGCCCGCCTTTCTGGCTGCCCTGCGGGAGCACGCGACCCAGGACCTCACGGACGAGGACAAGAAGGTTGCCGCGGCTAGCGGAGTGAAGCTCGACATCGCCACGAAGAACGTCCAAAGGCTGCACCGAGCAGGTATTCTGTTGGTCGCGGGCACCGACGCTCCCTATCCGGGTGTGGCTCAGGGGGAGGGCATCCACCGGGAGCTCGAGCTACTCGTGGAGGCGGGGCTGTCCCCTCTCGAAGCCATCACGACTGCGACGCGGAACGCAGCGCTTCTGATCGGTGCCGACGACTGGGGCACCATCACCGCCGGCAAGGTGGCCGACCTGATCGTCGTCGAGGGTCGGCCCGACCGGGACATCCGTCGGACTCGTGACATACACATGGTGATGCGGGGAGGCCGGATCCTGGACCGAGACGCGCTCGGGTTCGACCCGGACAGCGATCCGGGTTTCGCCGTTGGTGCCGCGGTCGACTGACGCCTGATCGTACTGATCGACATCGATCCGGAAGTCTCTCCTGGCGACCCGGATCTACTGTCCCAGGGAACCAGAGAGACTGGTACAGTTCGCACTTGAATTGACTGCCGAATTCCTGATGGCTCTCCCCTACGGAGGCGCGAACCCAGACAGTGCCTCAGAGGCGAGTCGGTGGTGATTGCTCCAGATTTTGTGGCGCCTCACACACGAAGACATGGATGTTTCTCTGGTCCAGACTGACTTCTTTCCACCTCCAGAATCCCGGAAGTTCAAGCTCGTGGTGCGGCAGGTTCCGTCATGACCTGGGAAGTCGAGAGCCGTCAGCGCGACGAGCAGCGCGTTATCGAGGTCGGAGGCGGGGAGTCCCCGGCGGCTTTCATCGTCATCGACTCCACAATTGGTGAGTGCTCCCGGGGCGGCCTGCGGATCGTTCCTGATCTCAGCGAGGTCGAGCTGTGCGTGGCAGCCCGCGCGATGACGCTGAAGTACGGTCTCCTTGGATTGCCTCAGGGAGGAGCCAAGGCGGGAATTCGCGGCGATGCCGAAGCGCCACCAGAGGAAAGGCAGCGGTTGTTGAGCGACTTTGCAGCTGCTGTTCGTCCCTATCTCATGCAGAGGGTTTATCAACCCGATGCCGACCTGGGCACCCGAGGAGAGGACATACGCTCGATGATGTGCTCCATCGGTCTAGCGGTGAAGCACCGCGAGTGGCGTGGGAGGGACTCCGGCTACTACACCGCGGTGAGCTGTGTGGCGGCCGCTCAGGCAGCCGTGGAGTGGCGGCAGGGCAGCCTTGTAGGCAGCAAGGTCGCGATCGAAGGCTTCGGAAGTGTGGGTTCTGTGGTGGCAGATTTGCTTAGCAGTCGCGGTGCAAAGGTGGTGGCGATATCTACCTCGCAGGGAGCTCTCTACGACCCCGAGGGCTTGGATATCGATCGACTACGGGGCATGGCAAGGGAAATGGGCAGCCGAATCGTCAAAGAGTACGACCCCAAGCTCGTACTGCAACGCCATGAGCTGCTCGAGTTGCCCGTCGACCTGCTTCTTCCTTGTGCACGGCACTACTCACTGCACCAGGACAATGTCTCTCGGATCGCTGCTCCCATCATCTGTCCGGGTGCCAACAATCCGGCGACTCCAGAAGCCGAGGCGGCTCTTTTCGATCGCGGCCACCTCTACCTTCCCGATTTCGTGTGTAACAGCGGTGGAGTCCTGGGCGGCACGATGGATTTTGCCGGCATCGCCCTGCAGGAGGCAGCGAACCTCATCGACAACTGGATGAGAAGAATGATGACGGATCTTCTCGAGCAGGCCGACAGCCGCGGGCTCACCGTGCGCTCGATCGCGGAGCCGATCGCCGTGGAGCGACACCAGGCGGTGAGGGCTGCAGCAGAGAATCCTTCGGCCAGCTCCCGTTTGATGAACCTGGCACTGGAAGGCCACCGCCGTGGCTGGCTACCGGTGTCCCTGGTGGGAGCTCTGTCCAAGCCGTACTTTCGCAGGTCACTGCGACTATAGTCCTCCAGGATCGAGAATCTTCACGGATGGGAGAGAGAACTGTGTCAGCCCAGAATTTCGAAGAGGTTGTCCTGCAACGCCGGTCGATTCGCCGCTACCAGACTCGAGACGTGCCGGAGGCGGTGATAACAGAGATCCTGGAGTCAGCGAGGCAGGCACCTTCGTCCATGAATGGGCAACCGTGGTGCTTTGTCGTTGTCCGTGATGCCGAGACCAAGAGGCGGATCAGCGAGCTCAAGAACCGTTTCTGCCCAGCTGAGAAGAGCTCCTTCCTGGCCGACTTTGTTTCCCGGGCCCCGGTGATTGTGGCGGTGGGGGTGGATCAGGACCGGTCCTTTGGCCGCGACCTGGAGAATGGCGTTCTGGCCACCGCATGGCTGCTCTTGGCGGCGCAAGACAAGGGGCTCGGCAGCGTCTATCTGTCGGCCTACCAGCCACACGATCGCGGCCTCGAAGTGGAGCTCGGTAAGCTCCTGCGTTTACCCGAGGGGATTCGGCTGGTGACCCTTCTCCCTCTTGGCTATCCGGACGAGACGCCCCCGACCAAACAACTACGGCCTCTGGCAGAGATGACGCATCATGAATTCTTCGGCGAGTGAGTTTCTGGGCGCTATCGATCGGCGTCATAGCGGCGAGCAAAGCGTGGTTCTGCGGTATCGGAACTGCCTGCGCTTCGAGGAGTCGCCAGCCGACGATGAGGCTTTCAAGGGGCTCCTGGAACGCACGAGCATCCGTGAGGGGCTGAGGATCTTGCCGCTCCTTACCTACCGCGACGTGGAGATTTCGGTGCTGGATGAGACCTCCCTGATGCACACGCACACCCTGAAGTCGATCGACGGAGCGGTCTCGATCGCGAGGTCGCTGCAGCGGGGGTATCAGAAGGTCGCGTTCGAGTCGGGCGGCAACACTGGTACAGCACTTTCCATTTACGGCAGGCGGGTCGGACTGGAGACGTACCTGGTTCTCCCAGGCGAGAATCTCAGTCTCCTGGACAGTGCCGCCTTCGAGGCTACGACCACGCATCTCATTGCTGTGCGGGATCGTCACCGCGTCAAGCAAGTGGCCAGTGAGCTTCGCAAGCGCGAGGGGCTCCCCAAGGTTCCGCAGCCCGAGTGGCGCCTGGAGGCATCGACGTTCATCGGCAGCTTCCTGCTCGAAGCCATGCTCTCTGGGTTGCGGTTCGACATTCTGGCCCAGACCATCAGCGCAGCCTTTGCCCCCATCGGCATCTTTCGGGTGCTGCGCCAGCACAAGCACGACCTGGGTCGACTGCCGAGCTTTCTCGGTGTCCAGCAAGCCCCCAATTGCCCCATGTATCGCGCCCTACGGGGTACTGACACGGGCGCCGGAGCGGGAGAGGTCGGTTCAGAGATCGATTCAACGGGGCGGCTCCTGACCCGTGTCATGTATGACGCCAGCCCGCAAAGCTACGGTACGGTCGAGGAGTTGCGCGGAATTCTGGGCGAGACGAAAGGTGATCTGACTCTTGTAGACTCGGCAGACTTCAGACGTCTACTGGAGGACGAATTCGACGGTGCCGGGATCTTGGACGTCCTGGCGGCAGCAGGCGTGAACATATTCGTCCGAGAAGGAGAGATCGTGGAAACGACGGGCCTGCTGGCACTGACCGGGACGCTGAAAGAGATTGCCGCCGGCCGGATTGCCGCCGGCACCCGAGTCCTGGTGTGTCTCACCAGCGGTACAGGTAGGCCGGACGGTAAGGTTGTTCCGGAAGCGTGGGCCGAGGAGTGGGAGGCGGGGGACTGACCCGAGCAGGGCCGTTCTCCCGAGGAGATTCTCCATTGCCGGATTCAAAGCGCCATATCATCCTGCGAGACTCGACCCTGAGGGAGGCCATGGACACCCCTGGGGTGTGGTTCGACATGGCAGCTCGGACTGAGATTGCCACGGCCTTGGCTCAGCTGGGTGTTGCGGAGGCAGAGGTCGTCGCGCCAAGCCGCGTCGAGGCGGACCTCGAAGTTGTCCGCGCGCTTCGGGAGTCGGCGGTCGGTCTGCGTCTCTCCGGGTTGATCTACGCTTCGTCCCCTGAGTTCCGAGGTGAGGTGGAGCAGGCTGCGGCCCTTCTCGATCGTATCGACCTGCTCGTGCCGTTGTCGGCCAGGCGTGAGCCCACATCCCGCAAGGGCAAGGTATCCATGATGCTGGAGGCTCTGTCCTGGGCCTGCCAGCACTTTTCCGACGTCGGTGTGGGGTTTCCCCACTCCAGCCAGACCGATGAGGATTTTGTCGTTGACATCGCTGGCCAGGCGGCCGCTGCCGGTGCCGGGCGAATCACTTTCTACGACACCAACGGCAGCGCCGAGCCGTTTGGCGTTCGCGAGATCGTCGGCCGTTTGGTCGGAGAGCTGGGTACGACGGTGATCTTTCACGGTCACAACGACTTGGGCCTGGCCACCGCGAACTCCTTGGCCGCGGTTCTGGCGGGTGCGTCGGTTATCGATGCGACCATCAATGGACTGGGCGACCGGGCGGGCAATGCCAGTCTCGAGCAGGTGGCGGTGCTCCTCGGGCGTGAGGGCTTCGAGACCGGAATCGACCTGTCTCAGCTTCGTCCCGTGTCCAAATTGGTCGCTGAAAGGAGCGGTGTTCCGGTGTCTGGCCTGGCCCCGGTGGTAGGAGAGTACGCTTTCGATCATCGATCCCCGAGCCATCTTGCCGAGCCCGCCGAGTTCGAAGCGTTCAATCCCGACCTGGTGGGCGGCGAGCGTCGCCTTCAGAGCGCACCGGCGGGGGCCAATAGAGGCGAAACGTCGGAAGACTGAGTCAGGAGCGCAATGGACATCGTACTTTTCAATCCAGCGCCGAGGGCAGGCAAGCAAGTGCAGCGACGGGTGGAGCTGCCCTTGAGCCTGTTGTGCACGGCGACGCCATTGGATCGCCTCGGTTACCGCATCCAGATCATCGACGAGTTTGCCAATCCAGATTGGAAGCAGGAGTTGTTGGCTGGCATCGAGGAGCGGCCGATTTGCTTCGGTGTCACCTGTATGACGGGACCTCAGATCTGGCATGCGCTCGAAGGTTGCAGGTTGGTGCGCAAGCGACACCCTGACGTGCCGATCGTTTGGGGAGGCGTTCACGCCAGCCTGATGCCGCAGCAGACCCTGTCGCATCCCCTGGTGGATATCGTCGTCGTGGGTGAGGGCGAAGAGACGTTTCTGGAGTTGGTCAAAGCTCTGGAGTCAGGGACGCCGCTGAGCCAGGTCGCCGGCATCTGGTACAAGGAAGATGGAGAGACTTCCGCCGCTTCCGGCACTGTGCGCGCCGAGGCTGGATCGATCCTGCCTGTCCTGAAACCCCAAGCCGACAGCTCCTGCGCTGGTCCAGTGGTGGAGTCCAACGGCTTCCGGTGGACCGGCGAGCGGCCCTTCGTGAATATGGACGAGCAGGCGCCTCTCTCCTACCATCTGATCGACATGAACCGCTATCGACGGCGGCTCTTTGGCATCGATCACGTCAGTTTCAATTCCAGCCGGGGCTGCACCTTCCGCTGTAACTTCTGTTGGGACCCGGTGATGCACAAGCGGAAATGGCGAGCGATGCAGCCGGATACCGTACTCGAGCAGCTGCAACGCATCATCACTGACCACGACATCCGTGGATTCCTGTTTACCGACGACCACTTCTTCATCGACATGAAGCGGGCGCGGTCCATCTTGGAGGCCATCGTTCGTGCCGACCTGGACATCTCCATCAGCAAGCTGCAGATCCGAGCGGACACCATCTGCAAGATGGATGAGGACTTTCTGGAGCTCCTGGTTCAGGCGAAGGTCAAGCGCCTCACAGTCGGGGTCGAGTCCGGCAGCCAACGGCTTCTCGACTTGATCAAGAAGGACGTCACCGTAGAGCAGGTAATCGAGGCCAATAGGAAGCTGATTCCCTATCCGATCGTGCCCATCTACCTGTTCATGATGGGACTGCCCTCGGAGACCCCCGCAGAGCTCGAAGAGAGTATTCAGCTGGCGGTCCAGCTCACGGACGAGAACCCCAGAGCCGTCAAGACCTTCAACATCTACACGCCATACCCGGGAACACAGTTGTACGACGTCTGTGTCGAGCAGGGATTGCGCGAGCCCGCAACCCTCGAGGGGTGGGGGCACTTCAACTTCCGCAACGTGGCAGCTGATTCACCCTGGCTGCCGGCTGCCACCAAGAAGATGATCACGGCGCTTGATTTTCCTCTGATGTTCCTGGGCAAGGGACACTTCGTCAATCCGTACAAGAAGACGAATCCCCTGGTGGTCGCGTTGGCCAAGCTCTATTACCCGGTGGCACGGTATCGCGTCTCCAACCTCGAGACCCGATGGCCGATCGAGTCGAGATTGGTCAAGTCCATGGGCCTGTTCGGTCGCCAGGAATAGGATCTTCCCGACTGCACAAGAGTGTCTCGGAGCAGAGTGAGCGGAGGCCAGATTGCAGTCGGCTTACTGAATGTCGTCAACGTATTCCAGCAGATCGCTCGGCTGACAATCGAGCTCGCGACAAAGCGCCGCGAGAGTGGAGAAGCGAACCGCCCGAGCCTTGTTTGTCTTGAGGATCGACAGGTTGGCGATGGTGATGCCGACGCGATCTGCGAGCTCGGTGAGCGACACCTTGCGTTTCACCAGCATCAGGTCGAGGTTCACTTGGATGGGCATTGTGATCGCTCGTCCGTCTAGATGGTGAAGGCCTGCTCTTCTTCCAGCGCCCGTTCGTGCTCCTGGAGCTCGTGGCCGTGAGTCAGGATGGCGCCGAAGACGAGGAACAAGAGACCGACGACGAAGACGTTCTTGTCGAGAGTGATGGCCGGGCGAAGATCGATGTTGGCGACATCGATGCGCGACAGAACGTAGTCGGAGAGAGCAAAGTCCGCCACCGGCCAAACAGCGCCCACAATCAAGATGATGAAGCCGGACCGGCGCAGGATCTGCCCGTTGGCGGCTGCGAACGGCCGATCATCGAGCACGTTGACAAGGAGTTTGCGCAGGCTCCAGATTATGTAGAGGACGATGATCGCGCCCAGCATGATTTCGCCGAGCGAGGCGAAGTGTAGCCACCAGCTCGTGGTGAGAAACCGTAGCTCCCCGCCGGCTTTGACCAGGCGGGCCTCTTCCATCCAGAAATCGCCAGAGTCCCCCATCGGGATGAACTCCAGCGCGTAGACAGGAATCCAGCTTCGTTCTCCCACAACCACGCGCACCGTGGCGTCGGCTTGCAGGTCGCCGCCGGCCATCAGAAACGGTGAGAGTGTCAACCACAGCAGAAAGACGACAGTGGCTGCGCCACCAAGGACAAGCGCGACGTCGAACCAGATCTTCAGAACGCGAACGGGCAGATTCTTGCTCTTGGCACTCATCGGTATACCCTCCCGTGTCAGGAAGTGCCATTATATCTAAGAAATTATTGATAAACAATAAATCCTCATCGTTTTTCAGTAATCCTGATTTCGCCATTGCTGCTGAAACGAAGTCGGATCTCCACCTCGGCCTCTGCACCTGGTGATCGAGCCCGGAGCATCGGCTGATCAGCTCCGACCGCGAGTTTCCTTTTCGCCTCGTTCTATGTCTAACTAGGCATGGAGAGCATAAGCGCAGTGGAAACACCCGACCCAGGTGGCCCGCCTCCGATGGCCGACGACGAGGCAGTCCTCTGGCCAAGAGCCGCGAAGGGAGACCTCGACGCGGCGGATGCGCTGGCACGCTGTACGTACCGTGCCGTCTTCGCATCGTTGTGCCGACTCACTGGCGGCGACGAGGAGCTGGTTGCCGACCTCACTCAAGAGACCTACCGCAAAGCCTGGCGGTCGATCGGCAAGTTCCGGGGTAACAGCAAGTTCTCTACCTGGTTGTATCGCATCGCGTACAACACCTTTCTGAATCACATCCGGGGTCCAAGAAGGCTCGAGCCGATGACCGAGGAGCAGATCGACCAACTCCTCGATCCAGACGAGACCCCCGATGAAGCGACAGCGAGGAGCGCCGAGGCCGAACGGCTTCGACGTGCTGTTCTGGAGCTTCCCGATGAGCTCCGATTCGCTGTGACAGCGCGGTTCTGGGCTGAGCTGTCGGTCGCCGAGATCGCCAGACACCAAGGGCTCTCCCCCGTCGGCATCCGCAAGCGCCTCGCGCGCGCCTACAAACAACTGGCAACAACCCTCGAAGGGGGTTTGCAGTGAATAGCAACGAAATGAAGAGAATAGAAGATCGCCTGACGCCGCCGGCAGCTCCCGAGCCGCCTGAGGGGCTTCTGGAGAGCATCCAGAAAGAGATTCCCGACCACCTTCACCTGGTCGAGGACGAACGGGAGGCCACCTTTTCTGCCCGACGTCTCCGCCTGATCGCTGCCTCGATCGCTGTTGTGGTGTTGGGCGGCTATTTAGCCCTCCAAGTGACCTTGAAGTCCTCTATGCCGCAGCTGGGAGGCCGAGAAGCGCCAGAGGGCCGAGTCGTCACCGAGACAAGCCCGGTCGATCCAGTTGTCATCGAAAGAGATGCCGTCGAGCCAGTCGCCAGAGAAGCAGACCCGGCCGATCCAGTCACTACGGTGGATACCGAAGGCGCATCGTCGCCACCACCCCCCGCGGCCGCTGAAGAGCAGACGCGACTGAAAGCCCTCGGCTATGTCTCGGAGAGCGAACATGGGGAGCGGGTGGAGCTGGAATCTGCGATCGAGCCAAAACGAAGCGAGACGCAAAGTCCGCAAGAAACCCCAACCGCTGCGGAAATGGCCGAAGAGCTGAAATCTTCCAACATGGCCGATACCAGCGCAGGCCGCTTCTATGAGGTCGATACCGACAGCTACCTCGGCAGCCAGGAAGGGCGTGAGGCACTGCGAATGCTTGACGCGCCTCAAAGGAGAGTTCGAGAAGTGCCGCCGGAGAGCCAGTCAACCGTTTCACCTTCGACGGGCGGAACCCGCGAGCCCAACGACGATCCCTTCGGAGACATGTTCTTCAAGGGTTACGGCACCAATCCGTTTATCGACACCGAAGACGATGCGCAGTCGACCTTTGGGCTCGATGTCGACACGGGCTCCTTCACCCTTGCACGCAGCTATCTCGAGCGAGGTCACCTGCCGCCGAGTGAGGCCATCCGGGTCGAGGAGTTCATCAACTACTTCGACTATGGCGATCCAGCCCCTCGCCGGGGTGAGTTCACCATCACCGCTGAGGGAGGGCCATCGCCCTTCGCCGCCGGGCCGCGCTACCAGCTGGTTCGGTTTGGAATCAAGGGTCGTGAGATCAGTGACGCAGAGCGCCAGCCCGCCATGCTGATCTTCGTGGTCGATGTCTCGGGTTCGATGCAGCAGGAGAATCGGCTCGGTCTGGTCAAGCGCTCTCTGGAGCTTCTGCTCGATCAGTTGCAGCCCGAGGATCAGGTCGGTCTGGTGGTCTACGGCAGCCGGGGGCAGATACTACTCGAGCCGACCAGTGACAAGTACGCCATCGAGCGGTCGATCCAGCGTCTCGTTCCAAATGGCTCGACCAACGCCGAGGAGGGTCTGACGTTGGCCTACGATCTCGCCAGAAGCTACCGGCGCCGGGGCGCCATAAACCGAATCATCCTGTGCTCGGATGGCGTCGCCAACGTCGGCCGTACCGGGCCAGAATCGATCCTGCAACGCATCCAGAACGGTGCCGACCAGGGTGTCGAGCTCACCACGATTGGTTTCGGCATGGGCAACTACAACGATCTGTTGATGGAACAGCTCGCCGATCAGGGCGACGGCTCTTACGCCTACGTCGATACCCTGGACGAGGCCCGACGGATCTTCGTCGAGAACCTCACGGGGACTCTGCAGACCATCGCCTCCGACGCGAAGGTCCAGGTCGAGTTCAATCCCGAAACGGTAAGCCGGTATCGTCTGATCGGCTACGAGAACCGGGACATTGCCGACGATCGATTTCGCGACGACAGCGTCGACGCCGGTGAGATCGGTGTTGGCCACGAGATCACCGCGCTATATGAGATCAAGCTCCAGGAGGATGTCGGCAAGCGTGACCTTCTGGCCATACTGCGGCTGCGGTATCGCTCCAAGGCTTCTGGTGAGGTCGTCGAAACTGCCGTCGATCTGACGCGAAGGAATATCTCCAACCGTTGGGAGAACGCCTCGCCGGCTCTACGTCTCAGCTCGGTGGTCGCGGAGTTCGCCGAGATCCTCAAGGGCTCCTACTGGGCCAAAGATGGCAGCCTCGACAGGCTCGAGCAGCGGGCGGCGGTTGTCGCCGCTGATTTCCGCGGTGACCGGGGAGTGCAGGATCTCGTGACCCTCATTGGACAAGCCCGGCGTCTCACCCCTGCTGCGGGAAGCTACTACGAAGACGAGTGACCGACACCAACGTCGTTCTTCAGTTCTCGGCCTGCATTCACTTCCCCGCCGCTCGATGATCTCGGGCGGCGGGTTGTCCGTAGCCCCGAACCATCGTCGCAACTTTGGCTATCGGGGACTCGTAGTGAATCTCGAGGACTGAAAGGATTTGTCCTCGATCTTCCTGGAGGGGATTCGATGAAGAGACTGCGTTCGAGGGTATGGGCCTGTTTGGCTATTGGATGCGTGTTTCTCGCGCTGGGAGCCGGGGCGGAGCCCGCGACTCCAACACTGTCGGACCAGATTGATGAGCTCTTTGCGGATCGGAACAACAGCGCTGCTCCCGGGGTCGTCGCGGCGGTCATCCAGGACGGTCGAATCGTCTACGAGAACGCGTTTGGCATGGCCGACCTCGAACGTGGTGTCGCCCTGACGCCACGCTCGGTCTTCGAGATCGGCTCGGTCTCCAAGCAGTTCACGGCCATGTGCATCCTGCTGCTCGAACAGGATGGCAAGCTGTCGCTCGATGACGACGTCCGAGACTACTTTCCGGAGTTGCCGGAGTACGAGCATCCAATCACGATCCGGCACCTTCTGCATCACACCAGCGGCATGCGCGACATCGAGACGCTGATTCCCCTGGCTGGATGGCACTACACGAATTACTACCCGCCGGCGCGACAACTGGAACTCATCACCCGCCAGAAGGAGCTCAACTTCGCTCCCGGGAGCCAGTTCCTGTACAGCAACTCCGGCTATCTCCTGCTGGCCTACATGGTCGAGCGGGTCAGTGGCCAAACGCTGCGTGAGTTTGCCGACGAGCGGATCTTCCGCCCGCTGGGCATGAGCCACACGGTCTACTGGGACACCCCTGGGCAGATCATCAAGGATCGCGCCATCCCTTACTCAACCGGCCCGGATGGCAGCTATGAAATGGCGCTGTGGTATCTACCGTTCGCAGGCCCCTCGGGGTTGTACACGACCATCCAGGATCTGGCCCTGTGGGACGCCAACTTCTACGACAACAAGCTGAGCGGTGGCGCCGCGCTGATCGAGAGAATGGTCACGCCGGGGACTCTCAATGATGGCAAGTCCGCCGACTACGCTGCCGGTCTGTTCGTCTCCGACTATGGAGGCCAAGCAGTGATCGAGCATGGCGGGGCCTGGATGGGCTATCGGGCCCAGGTATCGCGGTTCCCAGAGCGACGCCTGACCGTCATCTTCCTCTCCAACGCCTCGTCGATCGACATGCCGGTGTCGAGCGTTGCCGATCTCCTTCCGGGGGGTGCGACACGAGAGGCTGCGCCTGCGACCCCAGAATCGCGGCCGTCCGAATCCGAGGCACCGGGCACTGTCGACCTGCCGCTCGACGCCCTGGCGGAGTACGAAGGCACCTACTGGAGCGAGCCCGATCTGCTCTTGCGAACAATCGAAGTTCGCGACGGCGTGCTTCACTACGTCCGGGGAGAGGACAACTCGACCGAGCTCGGTGCACTCGAAGCGGGTCGGTTCGTCATGATCGACGTTGGAGGGCACGTTGAAGTGGAGTTCGCGACTGGAAACGGGATCCAAGCCCGCTCGATGACGGTCACCATCGAGGAACAGGAACCGACGCAGTTCAAGCGTCTCGAGTCCTTGCCTGTAGGTTCGCTTGCCGATTATGCAGGCAGATACTGGAGCGACGAGCTCGAGAGAGAGCTGCGGCTCCAGGTCGAGGATGGGAGGATTCACCTGGGATGGGCTGACGATGCTCTTGTTGCGCCGACGGTCCAGATCGGACCTGATGACCTCCTGGCCCGGCATTTTGTTGCCGTTCCCTGGTATCCGCAGGACGTGCGGATTCTGCTCGAGCGAGACGATTCCAATCAGGTGACGGGATTGAGCCTGAGCTGCGACATGGTCCGAGGCCTGGCGTTTGTCAGGACGGATCAAGAGTAGGCAGCAGAAGATCAGAACGAGAAGATCGCCGATAGCGAGAGAGTGTCGCGGAGATCCGAGAAATCCGCCGCCAGATCGAGTTGAACGCGTTCGAAGGCAGCGCCGAGGCCGACAGCGTAGTGGAGAGTGTCGGATCCGGGGGAGAGGACCGCGCTGAATAGATCGTCATCGACTGTGGAGTGGACACGATGGTCTGGGTCGAGCCAGACGCCGAGCCGCACGGCGAGGACGGGACGACTCTGCAGAAAGGCGTACTCGCCACCCAGGTGAAGCTCGTGAACGTCGGGAATCGCCTCGTCGGGATCTCCCTCGAAGAGAGCGGCCACGTAGTCCCACTCGAAGCTCAGGGTGGCACGTCCGTCTCGGGAGGTGTAGGCACAGCCCAGGCCGACCACCGGTGGGAACTCCCAGCGGCCGGTAAAATTCCACTCCCCCGGGTTGTCAGGTGTGTAGGCGGGTCCGAGCCAGCCATCCCAGCGTGCGAGGACGTCGAAACCCGTATGCGCGAAGCCACCCACTCTCCAGCGCTTGGCTGGCTGCCACAGAAATCCGAGAGTCGCCCCCTCGCCCGAGTCGTGCGCTCGCGTCGAGGTGCGCCACGCCGACCGCTCTGGGAGGTAGGAGTTGGTCGAAAAGAAGGATTCCAGGGTGTCGCTGTCGGGAAGATAGGCGATGGTCTCGAGATCGAGGTCGACTTCCAGGTAGGTGACTGTCAAGCCCAGGCTGAACGAGTCGTTGATGCGGCGAGCGGCGGCGAAGCCCCAGCTGACCACACCGAGGTCGGTGGAGCCGGGCCTGTCGATCCAGCGGTCGGTATCGAGATAGGTCGAGCCCTCGGCGAAGAGTCCGTTGGTGGAGTAGGACGACGCGAATCTGGCTAGTTGATGGCGGTAGATTGCCAGCGACCACTTCTTCAGGGGATGGACGTAGGAGAGAAACGAAAGGCCGGTGAAGTCGGCCGTTGAATCTCTCCAACGCAATTCTGGTGTCGTGTCGATGCCGATCCCCGTGGGGGCGCCACTGGCACGGCCGCCGTAGACATAGGGCGTCGCGTAGCTCCAGGACCGCCCCTCGATCGAGATCTCCGGACGCGAGAGTTGGACCAGACCAGCCGGGTTGGCGTAGGCCGCGGTGGCGTCATCGGCCAGGCCAACGAACGCCCCCCCAAAACCGAGACTCCGAGCACCGGGATTCGAGTAGTCGAGCTCCAGAGTCAGAACTGCCTGGGCGAACGCTTCCGAACCCAGCAGGAGGCCGGTGATCAGGGCGAGGCATCGAAGCCGAGAGCTCATGACGTCTGCGTATCAGATTATCCCCGATGACGAACCGTCCGCATGGGTAGGTCCGCCAGAGTTACTGGCGGTCTCGGGCGTGAACCCCGTCCTGTCTGGAAACGCGTCGCGAGGGTGAATTCTCCGCAGTTCGCGATCTTCCTTTGAAAACTGACCGGACGGGCCCCGAGGGAGGAGTTGCTGCTCCAAGACCCTCGGCTCAGGTGCCGACACGGTTAGAATGGGCCCGTTCTTCAACAACCGGGAGGAGGAGACGATGAAGGCTTACGGCGCGGAGTTCTTTGGAACGTTCTGGTTGGTTCTGGGCGGCTGCGGCAGTGCGGTGTTGGCCGCTGCTTTTCCCGAAGTGGGGATTGGCCTGCTAGGTGTCGCGTTCGCCTTTGGCCTGACGGTACTCACGATGGCCTACGCGATTGGGCACATTTCAGGTTGCCACCTCAATCCGGCGGTTTCGATCGGGCTGTGGGCCGGTGGTCGGTTCGAGGCGAAGCAACTCCTGCCGTACATCATCGCGCAGGTCCTGGGTGCTGTCGTCGCGGGCGGTGTCCTCTATGTCATTGCCAGCGGTCAAGCCGGCTTCAGCTTGTCCGACGGTTTCGCTTCCAATGGTTACGGCGCCCACTCTCCAGGCGGTTACACCTTGCTGGCTGCCCTGGTTTGTGAAGTCGTCATGACCATGGCGTTTTTGGTCATCATTCTCGGTGCAACGGACAAGCGAGCACCTCAAGGCTTCGCTCCCTTGGCCATCGGTCTAGGGCTGACCCTGATCCACCTGATCAGCATCCCGGTCACCAACACATCGGTCAACCCAGCGCGGAGCACCGGTGTTGCTCTGTTTGTCGGCGATTGGGCGACTGCCCAGTTGTGGCTCTTCTGGGTCGCTCCAATCGCGGGTGCCTTCCTGGGAGCGGCCGTTTACAAGTTCATCGGCGGCACGGAGGACTGATCGACCGGCCGGTCTCCGGCTCGACCAGCTATGGCTCGGTCCTAGACTCTCTTCAGGGTTCGGGTGGTGCGCTTCGATGCGCGGAGAGCGCGAAGATTGTCGTGGTTTCGTACGTCTCTCCGGGAAGCAACACCGTTGAAGGGAAGCCAGGTTGGTTGGGAGAGTCAGGAAAATGCTGCGTCTCCAGAGCGAGCCCGGAGCGTTCGCCCGATCAGACGCTCTCTACCTGTCGGCTTCCATGCGCTCGACGAGAGCCTTGTACCGGGGCTGGTCGCGGATGTTGTCGAGGTCGCTGTCCTGGGCCATCCAATCGGGGTCGGACAATCCCGCCTCGTAGGACCTCTCCAGTGCATCGAGAGCAGGCTCGGCTTCGCCGGCGATGGAGAAGAAACAGCCGAGGTTGTAGAGAATCAGACCGTCGTCCGTTTGCGCCTCCAACACCCGGGCAGCCCACTCCAAGCTACGCTCCCGTTTGCCGAGATCGGCCAGCGAGTACGCTCCGTCGAGGAGGGTATAGACATCCTCGGGATGGAGCTCGAGGCGCTTCTCCGCCAGAACCAGTCGGCGTTCGTTGGCCTTGCTCGCATCTTCCAGACGGCCGAGGCTGCGGTAGACCTGAGGCAGAAGTCGCAGGGCTCTTTCGTCCTCCGGAGCGACCTCATGGGCCTTTTCCAGCATCTGGGCCGCCTTCTCCATTTCTCCCTGCGCGAAGGCGGAAAGACCATAGGAATAATAGGCTTCGAAGAGCCCTGGGTTGAGCTCGATGGCGATCTGAAACTCCCGCTCGGCCTCTCCGTACTGCTGTCGCCCGAGGGCATAGCCTCGTGCCACGTGAGCCTCCGCGAGGTTGGGATCGAGCTCGATTGCCTTTCGACTCGCTTCCTCCGCCTTGGCCAGGTTCTCGTCGGTCCCCTCGTAGTTGGTCCAGATCTCGGTGTAGGTGTCCGCCAGTCCGGCGTAGGCTGCGGCAAACTCCGGGTCCAGCTCGATGGCATCGGAGAAGAAATCACGGGCCGACTGAAAGCCCTCGATCGTGCGTCGCCGAAAGAATCCCCTGCCCCGCAGGTAGAGGTCGTACGCCCTGACGTCGGCAGTGCGCTCGGCTTGAATCCCCCTCTTCTCGCCTGGACTCAGGGTCAGCTGTAGAGCCCCGACGATGTTGCTCGCGATCTCGTCCTGAATCGAGAAGACATCTTCGAGCTCACGGTCGTAGGTCTCGGACCAGAGGTTGAAACCGTCCGACGTCTTGATCAATTGGGCGCTGATGCGCAGCTGATTCCCCGACTTGCGGACACTGCCTTCGAGGACGTTCTCGACACCCAGGCGATCGCCGATCTCCTGGACACTCAGGTTGGTGCCCTTGAGAGCAAAGACCGAAGTGCGGGCAGGAATCTGGAGCCCTTCGACCTTGGCGAGAGCCTGGATGAGCTCTTCGGTCAACCCGTCCGTGAAGTACTCCTGGTCCTTGTTCGGGCTCAAGTCGGCGAAGGGCAGCACTGCGACTGAGGGCTCGGTCGAGGGTCTGGTCGCCATGGTCGAGGCGGAACCCGTGGCTCGATCGGTTGATTCGCTCGCTGGTCGATCGGGCCCAGAGCCACGGCCGAGCCACCAGCCAACGGCCAGCACCAGCACGACTACTGCAGCCGCCACTGCTGCCCAAAGACCACGACGAGGTGCATGGACCTGTGGCATCGAGTCGGAGTGTGCGGTTGTCGCCGCTGAGACCTCGGCAGACTGCGGTGCTGCCGGTTGCGTCCCACTCGCCTTGGAGAGCTCGCCCGATTCCAACTCCTTGCGGATCCCCTTCAACTCGTTTCCCACATCGAGGGCTGTTTGATAGCGCTCCCGGGGCTCCTTCTCCAGACAGCGCTGGATGATCCGGCCCAGGTGGCGCGGTAAGTCGGTGCGCACCTCGATGGCTGGGGGCGGAGTGTCTTTCAGAATGCTGGACACCAATGCCGCAGAGTTGCTGCCTTGAAAGGGCCGCTGTCCGGTGACCATCTCGTAGAGCACGATTCCCAGCGAAAAGATGTCTGTGCGCTGATCGACCCGTTCACCCTGCACCTGCTCTGGCGACATATAGGGCGCAGTGCCCATGACCACGCCTTCCCGAGTGAGGGCTGTTCGAGTCGCCATCTCGGTGGCCTCACCGTCTGCGGCCGGGTCTCCCCCAGCAGCCAGTTTGGCCAGCCCGAAATCCAGTACCTTGACCCTCCCATCTCTGGTCAGCATGACGTTCGCCGGCTTGAGATCCCGGTGAACGATGCCCTTCTCGTGGGCCACCGTCAGAGCTTCGGCGAGTGGAATCGCGATGTCGAATGTCCTCGATAGCGATAGGCCGCCTGGCGGCAGTAGGCCATCGAGGCTGTCGCCATCGATCAGCTCCATGGTCATGAAATGAACTGTTCTCGAGGCGGCGGAGCTCTCCTCTCCGACTTCTTCCTCGATTACGGCAGATTCGATCGAGTGGATGGTGATGATGTTGGGATGATTGAGAGCAGCGACCGCCTTGGCCTCGCGTTGGAAGCGCTCGAGCCGATCAGAATCTTCCGCCATCTCGGCAGGCAGAACCTTGAGGGCTACTTCGCGGTCGAGCTCGGAGTCCTGGGCTCGATAGACCGCCCCCATACCGCCTTCGCCCAGCTTGCCGGTGATTTTGTAGTGAGAAAGCGTTTGTCCAATCACGTGTGCAGCGGATTGTAGCGCATCCGCCTGTTGGTGAAGCCCCCGATTTGTCTCGATGGCCAGAGGACGAATCTCGGTGCCACACGAGTTTGTGAGGGGTCGAAACAGGTGCCGACCTAGTCGACGGCCGTCGCGACCGGGACGATGTTCTGGTTGGCGTTGAAGAAGTTGTCCGGATCGTACTTCGCCTTGATGACCTTCAGTCGCTCCAGGTTGTCTGCAAAGGCCGCCACCGCGCGCCCATCTTCGTCGCCATCCATGTAGTTGGAGTACACGCCGTCGGTCGTTCATGCCGTTCCAGACCGTTCGAACCTCGTCGCAGTCGGCATCGCCGGGGGGGCAGGACGTTCTGATCGGCCATGCCGTTGCTGCTAGCATCTGGGCCCGCCCCGGGGAAGAGGTTGACCGGGAGAGGAAGTGATGTTGCCGGTGGTCTCAGCGAAAGCCAAACAGCGTGCTCTAGCCGTGGCGGTTCTGCTGCTCACGGCCGTCCTCAGCGCAGGGTGCAAGACGGCTCGTCAGGTAGCGGCTCAATATCCGAGCTCGGATATGGAGGCCATCTATAAAGCCGCCCTGCCCAACGCGCAGCGCAACCCGGTGGTGCTGATTCACGGCTTCGCCGGCTCCACGCTGCGTCGAGTCGAGGATGGCGCCACGGTTTGGGGAACCCTCTTTACGAAAAACTCTCTGCTGCCTTCGAAACCGGGTGGCCTGGAGGCCATCGCCCTGGACGTCGATCGGCTGCAGCCTCCGCTGGATCCGGGCCGCTTGGCTTTCATCGAAGACGACACCCAGGCCGTCGGGCTACTCCAGGAAGTCACAGCCGATGCCGGCGTGATGGATGTCAACATCGGCATCTACGCGGCGCTGGTCGAGTTGATGGAGGAGTCCGGCTATGGCTCATGCCAGGAAAATCCGACAGCGATCGCGAATCTCGAGACCCCGCCCTGCTTGACCTTCTTCTATGACTGGCGCCAGGACAACGTGGGCAATGCGATTCGACTGGGACGGTTCCTCGAAAAGGCGCGTCAGCAGATAGCCGAGGTCGCGAGCTCTGCAGGCACAGGAGGCAACGAGGAAGTCCGGTTCGACCTTATCGCCCACTCCATGGGGGGGCTGGTGGCCCGGTACTTCCTGCGATACGGAGCGGAAGACGTTCTGGAGGACCCGAAACCCACTGTGACCTGGGCCGGAGCCGACTACCTGGACCGGCTGATCATGATTTCGACACCCAACTTCGGTTCCATGCGGGTCTTCAAGGAGATGGTCCTCGGTCGGCGCTATCCGTGGATCAAATTCGAGCCCGCCATGATCGCGACCTGGGTATCCGCCTACCAGATGGTGCCCAGAGAGGGGCAGAAGGTCTGGGTGGATGCGGCGGGCGATGCCATCGAGATCGATTTCCTCTCAGCCCAAACCTGGTTCGAGAATGACTGGGGACCCTTTGCTCCCGGACAAGACAAGTATCTGGCGTGGGTCTTTCCTGGGGAGCCTTCCGCGCAGGAGCGCGAGAAGAAGATTCGCGATTTCATGGAAGCGGCTTTTACAAGAGCCCGTCAGTTTTTCGGAGTCATGGACCAGCACGCCGATGAGCCCTGTCCCGCAGAGCTCACCCTGTTTGCCGCCGATGTGCAGCCGACGCCGGCAAGAGCGTGGGTGACCGAGAAAGACGGCAAGCTGGTGTTGCGTTTCGACAACACGAAGGCCCTGACTCTCAAGGCTCCGGGCGACGGTTCCGTCACCCGCGCCTCTGCAGTAGCCGACGAGCGGCTTCTCGGTGGCGACACGGGATTCGTCAGCTCGCCCATTCCGTGGAACCGGAAGATCTTCCTGACGGATATGCACCGCACCCTGCTGGGCAATCCGACCTTCCAGAACAACCTGCTTCACATCCTTCTCGAGACTCCAGCTCCCCAACGGTAGGGCGCCTGATGGGTCCGGGCGGCAGTGTTCCGGGCCACCACGGTACAGCGGCTCTCCAGGGCTGTTCTGGATCTGCTTCTTGACCGGGAGAAGGCCACCTGTAACCTTTTCTTGTTATGACGGTCATCACTACAGAAGACGGGAATGGGAGAGGGAGCGAACGGAGCGTGAATCAACCTACGGACCTGGAGCTCATGATCGCGGTGCAAAAAGGCGAAGTCGGCGGAATGGGAACTCTTTTCGAGCGTCATCACGAGAGGATCTACAACTTCTGCCTGCGGATGACGGGCAGTCCGGCAGCGAGTGAGGACCTGGTGCAGGAGGCCTTCATGCGGGCCCTGAAGTACCGCCAGACCTTTCGTGGCGATGCTGACTTCCTGCCCTGGCTCTATCGGCTGGCGCGCAACGTATGCAACGACCACTTCCACAAGAACCAACGCTTTCCAATCACAGGGGAGGACTTGGTCGAGGCAATCAGTCCCGACCCCAGCGCCCTCGACGCCGCCCAACAAAGGGAGCAGGTCTGCTTGTTGCGCCAGGCCCTGCTGCGCTTGCCAGTCGAGCGTCGTGAGGTGTTGATCTTGAGTCGATTCGAGTTTCGCCACTACGACGAGATCGCCGAGCTTCTGGGCTGCTCGGTCGGGGCGGTCAAGGTGCGGGTGCACCGGGCGATGAATCAATTGCGCGACACCTACAGCGAGATGTTGAAAGAGGGCGAGTCATGAACTGCGACAAAGCCGACAAGCTGCTGATGGACTCCCTGATGGGCGCCCTGGGTACCGAGGATCGGCGGGAGCTCGACGAGCACCTGGCGTCCTGTGAACGGTGCGGCGAGGAAGCGACGGAGATGGAGACGCTGTGGCATGAGCTCGGGAGTCTCGACGAATCGCCACAAGAAGTCCCCAGTGAGAAGCTGACTCGCCGATTTCAGTTGGCTCTGGCCGACTTCGAGACCAATCTTCACGAGACTCCCCGGCCCGGATTCAGCGATTGGTGGGCCGGTCCGTGGACGGCACGGCCAGCATGGCAGGCGGCGTTTTCGGCTGCTGTTCTGCTCGTGGGTGTCTTTCTGGGTGCTGGCATGACTTGGCGCCAGGCGACGAACGAGGATCTCGCCGAGCTCAGGGCCGAAGTCGAAACGATGAGCCGCGTTGTCACGGTCTCACTGCTACAGCACCAGTCGGCCTCCGAGCGTCTTCGAGCAGTCAGCTGGAGTCGGATGGCGGGAGGCGATGAGCAGGTCCTGACCGCGCTGTTGGACTCGGCCCGCTCGGATCCCAACGTCAACGTGCGGCTGGCAGCTGTGGACGCCCTGGCGGGGTATGTCGACCAGGGAGCCGTCCGCACCAGTTTGATGAACTCCCTCGAAGTCGAGAAATCTCCTCTCGTGCAGCTGGCAGTGCTCGAGGCTGTCGCTGGCGAGGAGGGGCTGCGCAATGGTGAGCTGCAGAGACTGAGAGAGGCCAGCGATGTCGACCAGACCCTACTCGAGTACTACGCAGCCCAAGCGGAGAGCCTGTAATGCGCCAAAGGAATCGAAATCTATCGGTAGTTCTGATTGCCCTCACGCTCGCGATACCCAGTTCGGCCGAGCAGCTGAGCGACAGTCGGACCCTCAATCGGTCGATTGCGCTCGAGCGCTCTGGGCCTCAGCGCGTCATCGTGGACAACGTCTGGGGCTCGATCACAGTCGAAGGCTATGAAGGCGAGACGGTCGAAATGACCGCCGTCGAGACCGTCCGCGCAAGAACGGCAGAGCGGATCGACCAGGCGAGGCGTGAGGTCGAGCTACAAGTCAACAAGCAGGACGGCGAGGTCGAGTTCTACGTCGATGGTCCCTTCCGCTGTCATGACAGGACCGAGCAAGGGAACTGCTGGAACAACTGGCATGACCGCTATGAAGTGATCTACGACTTTCGGATCCGTGTGCCTCATGACACCGATATCGAGGTGCGAACCGTAAATCACGGCGACATCGAGGTCTCTGGCGTGCGCGGAGATTTTGTCGTCAACAACGTCAACGGTTCCATCGAGCTTTCGGGGCTGGCTGGATCCGGCGAAGCGACGACGGTCAATGGCCCTGTGGTGGCGAGCTTTGTCTCGAATCCCAAGAAGAACAGCCACTTCGAGACCATCAACGGCAAGATCGACGTGAGCTTTCAGCCCGGTCTCTCAGCCGACCTCGAGATGGTGGCACGGTGGGGGGAGCTGTGGAGCGAGTACAAAGTCGAAGCACTGCCTTCCCCGCCGCCGACGAAACGCACGGAAGGCGGGCGTACCGTCATCGAGCTGCAGCGTGGCTCGCGGGTGCGGGTGGACGGTGGAGGCCCGACCCATTCCTTCGAAACACTGAACGGCAACATTTACGTCCGCAAGGGGACGAGTTGAAAGAGGTGAAAACCATGCGAAGAACGAGCCTGATGATCCTGACCTGTATGACCCTGATGTGTGGTGCTCTTGCAGCCCAGCCACAGAACTTCGTGGTGCCGCTGAGCAATCCGGGGCAACCCGCGGTGCTGGAGGCTTCGGTATTGATGGGCTCCATCACAGTGGTGGGCTATGAAGGGGCCGAAGTCCAGGTTGAAGTGACCTTCGAAGAGGAGCACGACGACGAGTCCGATGGGGAGGAGCGCGAGGGATTGACGCGCATCCCCAGCTATTCGGCGGGCGTCACCGTCGAGGAGAAGGGCAACAAGGTCGAGATCGGTACCGACTGGTCCAAGGAAGAAGTTGCTCTGTCGATCAAGGTTCCCTATCAGACCTCTCTACGCCTCAGCGCTGTCAATGGTGGCTTCATCGAGGTGGAAGGGGTCCAGGGCACCCACGAGCTGAGCCACACCAACGGTGAGATCACGGCCAGGAACATGCGTGGCTCGGTCGTCGCCAACACGACGAACGGAGAGGTTGTGGTCGAGTTGCTCGAGGTCGATGCCGACACGCCCATGTCGTTCAGTACCTTCAACGGCGATGTCGAAGTGACCCTGCCAGCGGCGGTCCAGGCCAACCTGTTCATGCAGTCGGGTCAGGGAGATGTGTACACGGACTTCGACCTGCAGCTGCAGCCAACCCAGGCGAAGGTGACCCGCGAGCAGGAGGGTGGTGGCAGCTACCGGGTCCGCATGGAGAAGGCGGTCGAGGGCTCGATCGGCGGGGGCGGCCCCGAGCTGCGGTTCAAGACCTTCCACGGCGACATCATTCTGCGCAAGACCCAGTAGAGGCCTGCCGCCAAGAGATCGATGTTCTCTTGCCGCCGGGTGACTCATGACGAGTTGCCCGGCGGTTGTTTCTTGTGACGAGATGCAGTTCGAAGCCTAGTCGGTCTGTGGGGTTTCTCGTCGGTTCGCAGAGGGCTCGCTCAACTCGATGAGCACAATATCGGAATCCTCGCTCAATCGGTCGAACACTATCTGAGTTCCGTCAGGGGTGATGTCGAAGGTGCGCATCTTGGCTGTCGAGTCGAGTTGGGTCAGTTGGCGGCTCTCCATCGTGGCGAGATCGAGCACCCAGAAGTCCTGAGTGAGCCCGAAGCCTCGCATGTAGACGAGTCCCGTACCACTGGGAAGGAATCGTATGCGCTCGCCGGCTCGAAAAACCCTGATCTCCGGCAGCTCGACCGGAGCTCCATCGGGGTTGACGGCCAACAGCGGTGATACCACGTTCACCTGTGCACCAGCGTAGACGATCAAGTTCCCGTCCGGCGACCACACGGGATTCGTCGCCTCTCCGTTGGCGATTCGCATCGGTTCGCCGCCGTCCGCGGGGATCTTGAATAGCCCTGGTTGATCGTCTGCGATGCCTCCCGTGACGATCCACTTCCCATCTGGCGACCATGCGCCTGCGCCCCGGACATCCACGCTCTTCGATAGTGCCCTGATCTCGGCACCGTCGGCGCTGAGAACGCTCAAGTGCCATCCGTCATCGCGTCGCAGCACCAGTGAGACCGAATCGCCGTCGGGCGAGACCGCAGCCGGCTGGAGCAATGCCGTCTCGCTGCCTCGCCAGATCTCCCGGGCTTTTCCCCCCTCGTAACGCCACAATCCATCGCCGCTGCCCCGCGACGACAAATAGAACAGCGAGGAACCACCGAAGCGCGGCGCGAGCGCACGCGTCGTCGACAGGTCGGCAAAGGGCTTGACATCACTCTCGGCCGCCAGACGGTCGAGAATCGGCACACTCCACAGGCCTGCTCGACGATCTTGGACTGTTGCGACCAGACGGCTTCCGTCGGCACTGGCCGCCACGGAAGCGTACTGTTCGAGCCCGACGCTGGCCCGTCGCGAGACCTTGGTCTCCACGTCCACCGCCCACAGCCACGGCCCGGCGCCGTCCGCATCGCGCGCGCTGTAAAGCACGGTCCTTTCATCGATCGGTGTCGGGTATCGCACGTCCAGCTTCCGCCAGGTCAGTTGCTCCAATCCCTCGCCGTCCGCGTGCACACGCCAAAGGTCCATTTCGAGGGTTATCGGTCGGCCGCGCACGACGTAGATCGACTCTCCGTCGGCCGACCATGTCGGATAGTGCTGGTGTGTTCCCGCAGGTGGATCGAGGATCAGTTGAGCATTCGCTCCGTTGCGGTCAGCGACATAGAGCGGGTCTCCCGCGAGACGCTCGTGATAGACGATGCGCTCGCCGTCGGGCGACCAATCCACGTTGACGACGTCTTCTCCGAGGAAGTTGCGCATCGGGCCACCCAGCAGGGGAATCGATCGCACCCTTTGCCACGGGCCACCGCCAAGCCAGATCTCCGACCCGTCGCTGTTGAACCCGACGCTGCGTACCGGTGCGCGGGCGTCTTGGACCGTGGCCTCATCCGCGCCGGACGCCAAGTTGCGGAATTCGCCCGTCCCGAGTTGACCTACGAAAACCTCGAACGGCCCGTCTCGATCGGAGACAAAAGCGACAAATCTGCCGTCTGGTGAGATCGCGGCATCGAACTCGGACCCTGCGAAGTTGGTGACCTTGCTGAACCTGGCGCCGGCGAGAGGATTGTCTCTCTCCGAGCTGGCCTGGTCGGCTGCCGGTTGCGCAGACAGGTAGCAGCCAAGCGGCCAGGCTCGCGATCAGAGCGATCGCCAGAATCGCGACGGTGATCCTGTAGCCGCGCGTCGAACGCACTGCGGTGGGCTCAGACGGGGGTTCTGTGTCCTCCAGTTCGATCCGCGCGTCGGCGATGTGGTGCAGTCGGTCGTGTGGATCCTTGGCGAGGCACCGTCTCAGCAGGCGCCTCACGGTCGATGGCGTGTCCGCCGGAAGATCCTCCCAGTCTGGCTCGGTTTGCAGGATGGCCCCGATCGAATCGGATGCCGTTGGGCCGCCGAACAACGTCTCGCCAGTCAAGCTCTCCCAAAGCACGCATCCGAACGACCAGATGTCGGTGCGCTCATCGACGCTCTGGCCTCGCGCCTGCTCCGGGCTCATATAGGCGGCTGTGCCAAGGACGATCCCTGGTTGGGTCATCTGGGCGGTCAGGGTCGGCGACATGGAGAGGTCCTGGGGTCCTGGGGTCCTGACGCTCTTGAAGGGTCGAGCGCCTTCGCCAGTCCGAAGTCCAGCACCTTCACCTGACCATTGGTGTCTACCTTGATGTTGGCCGGTTTCAGGTCTCGATGAATGATCCCCTTTTCGTGCGCCGCCTCCAGCGCCTCGGCAATTTGCTTCGCAATGGGCAGTGCCCTTTGAATCGGTAAGGGACCCTGGCTGATGTAGTGGGTCAGATCGTCGCCCAGAGCAAGCTCCATGACGAGAAAGTGGAGAGTAGGGCTCAGGAGAAGCTCATCAGGTGTAGGGGAGGGGCTTGCCCCCTCCCGTTCGGTAGATTCGAAGGAGTAGATCGCCGCGATACTCGGGTGGTTGAGCGAGGCCAGCAGCTTGGCCTCGCGCTCGAACCGAGCCAGGCGCTCAGGGTCGCTGGCGACCGCCTCGGGCAGCACCTTGATCGCAACATCGCGACCGAGCTTGGTGTCTTCGGCTCGATAGACCTCACCCATACCACCCTCGCCGAGCTTGGCGAGTGATCTTGAAGTGAGAGAGAGTCTGGCCGATCATGAAGTCGGATCGTTCCCGGTCAACCTGGTCGAGAAGGTCATCTCATTGTACAGGTGGTGGTTCCGTGCTGATCCAAAGGGCCGCGTTACGCCCATCGCGTCTGCGGGTCCGGCGCAGAATCCTGTGAGCTCGCTAGCTCGGTCTACCTATGCGTCGAGGAGGTTGGAGCTGGGCAGGTGTGGGTGGTCAGCGATCCGCCTTTTCGCTGTCGTCGATGTGCTCCAGGGGCTCGCCTCTGGCCTTGACCAGTCTGGCGTCCCAGATGTCGAGATCGGGACCCCCTTTCAGTTTCTGACCAGCTCGACGAGGGAGCCCAGGTGCCGCACCTCGTCCTCGCTGATGGTGTGGGCGCGACCCGGGTAGCGCGCGAGCTCGACCTGTGCTCCGAGCTGCTCCAGGATGGCGGCAGTCTCTTCGACTCGGGCCCAGGGCACGTGAGGATCGGGATCACCCGACCCGAGGAAGATCGGTGTGCCCTCGAGCGAGCCTTGGTAACCACCGAGAGTGCCAGGAGGACCGATCAGCCCTCCTGTCAGTCCCGCAACGGCGCCAAATCTCTGCGGGTGGCGAGCGACGAACTCGAGGGTCAGACAGGCTCCCTGAGAGAAGCCGGCCAGGACCAGTCTCTCAGGCGGGATTCCTCCAGCCGCGAGCTCTTGCACGATCGACTCGAGGACCGAGAGTCCAGAGCTGCGGCCGGGCTCGTTCGCGGCGACAGGTGCGAGGAAGCTCTGCGGGTACCAGGTGTGGCCCGCGGCTTGTGGTGCGACGACGGTGAGGTTCCGAGGGTCGACGAACTCCGCAAGGGCGAGAATGTCTTCGGCGCTGCCGCCGCGACCGTGCACCAACACCAAGGCCACAGTAGCCTCTTCCGGCGGCAGGCCGCCGTAGGCTGTCGGCTGTGCCGCGTGAGGCCCGAAGGCGCTCATGATGCCACCGGCTCGACTGACGGCAAGTCGAGAGGAGGAAGCTTCGCTTCCAGAACCTCGCGCTCGGGCTCGAGCCAATCGGGCAGACGGAGCGAGGCGCCCAATTCAGCCACGCTCTCGTCCACTGTGAAGCCGGGCGGATCCGTGGCGACCTCGAACAGCACACCGCCGGGCTCACGAAAGTAGACCGAATGGAAGTAGTTGCGATCCTGCACTGGAGTCACCTGCAGTCCCCTGGCGAGCGCCTCGCTACGCCAGAGGATCTGTTCCTCGTCTCCAGCGATGCGGAAGGCCACATGGTGGACGGAACCGACGGCAATTCGTCCAAAGGCCTGTTCGGGACGAACGACGATGTCCACCCGGGACCCGGGGCCTCCGTCGGGGGCATTGAAACGGTACCTACTCTCGGAGGAGTGGCCGGCCTCGAAACCGAGACTATTGGTGAGGATCTCGGCAGTCGCCTCCAGGGAGCGCTCCACGAGAGTGACACCGTGAAACGAGCGAATCGCGTGGACCGACGGTACCGGACCGTCCTGCCAAGGCGGCAGGTCTGCAACCCCTGCATGGGCCACCAGCTCGAGTCGGAGACCATCAGGGTCGGCAAAGGCGAGCACCTGCTCATCGAAGCGACTCGAAGGGCTCTCCACTGGCAGACCGGCGGTGCTCAGGCGCTCCTCCCAGAATCCGAGGGACCCTTCGGGCACGGAGAAGGCGGTGGCGCTGGTCTGACCGGCGCCAATGCTTCCCCGCGGCGCTCCCTTCCAGGGAAAGAAGGTCATGATGGTTCCCGGCCGGCCTTCTTCGTCACCGTAGTAGAGGTGGTAGGTACCCGGATCGTCGAAGTTGACCGTCCGCTTGACCAGGCGCAGGCCGAGGAGTCCGGCGTAGAAGTCGAGATTGCGCTGCGCATCGCCGGCGATGGCGGTGACATGGTGAATTCCCTGGGCTATTTGGCTCATAGAGACCTCCATAGCTAGTGTTTCCAAGTTGCTTGTTATAACAGATAAATAGCCGAGAAATTCCACTCACGCGTGTCGCGCTTTGGCTGCCAGAGCGCCGAGAGTCCGCATTTCCTCCTGCTCGAGTGGTGACAGGAGCTCCTGGAGCCAGGAAAGCACTTGCTCGTCGAGAGATGCGAGTAGCTCGAGGCCCTGGCCAGAGATCTCCACCCTCATGATGCGGCGGTCGGTTTCGTCTCGGGCCTTCCACACCAGGTGACGTGCCAAGAGCCTGTCGAGAAGTCTTGTGACATCGGGAACCGGAGTGACCATGCGTTCCCCAATCTGAGTACAGGTCAGCGACCCGGGATGAGCTCCCCGAAGAATCCGCAGGACGTTGTATTGAGTCGGTGTGAGGTCGAAGGGCCGCAGTCTGTGGGCCAGGGCCTGCATCCAGGTGCTCGCCGTCCTTTGCAAAGAGAGGAAAGTAGCCTCCTCGAGGCTACCGAAGGGGCGACTCTGCTTGAGCTCTTTTAAGAGTTTTTCAGTCACTGCTCGATATTAGTTGTTGAAACAGATAAAAACAAGACGGAGCGAGTCCGCGACCCTTCTCCAGATCGAGGTGGGTCCGCTAGCGCAGCGTTCGGGGAGATCTCAGCTGTCGTCGATCGACAGGCCCGCCCTGCCGAGCCCATCGATCAGGTCGTCGATGATCGAGTCGATCTTCAGAGTTCGACGAAACAGCTCTCGGGCCCGGTGAGCAAACTCTGGCTTCTGCTCCTCCAACTTCCGGAGATGGACGTTCGCTTCCTCGATACGCCCGAGCTTGCCCAGAATCGCGGCGTAGACGACCGGGATCCAGAAGCGCAGGAACGGCCGGTGCCTCTCGAGATCGAGCAGGGCACGGGTGTAGTCGCGTCGATGGAGGCCGTCGACGATATAGGCGCCATGAAACCACCTCGGATGGCAGGGGTTCATCGCGATGGCCCGGTCCAGAAGCGGCAGACCGAGCTCGAAGTCCCCGCGCATCACGTGGAAGTAGCCGGCTGTTCCAACTGTGTAAGGGGAGTTGGGATTCAGGGTCAGGGCCGTCTCGATCTCCTGCTGAAAAACCTCGGAGTCCTCGCTCAGATAACTGGCATAAGCCAGGATGAGGCGGGCGAGCTGGGAGCCAGGCTCCAGGTAGACCCCCCGGCGGGCGTAACGCAGGGCGGTCTCGAGCGGTCGGTCGAACCCTGGAGCATCCACCGAGTACATCTGACTGTAGAGAGTCGCCAACGCCGACCAGACCGGGCCGTAGTCCGGCTCTCGCTCCGCGGCCTTCTGTAGCGCCATGAAGCAGGCCTCACTCGACTCCGGCGAGGGCGCGATCTGGTGGGAGTAGTAGCGGAGCATGGCTTCGTAGGTGTCCAGCTCAGCCGGAGACTTTCTCCGGGACTCGGCCGACAACCGTCGCGCGATGATTCCGTACTCGCCGCCGATCGCCTCGACGACACTGCGCGCAATCGCTTCCTGCGTCGCGATGAGGCGACTTGCGTCCAGAGGGTGCGAATAGGCTTCGGCCCAGATCTGCCGGCCGTTCTTCGCATCGGTCAGGTGCGCCGAGACCTTCACCGTCTTCGGATCCCTGCGAATGGTCCCCTGCAGCAGGAAGCGCGCGCCGGTTTCCGTGCCGAGCTCCATCGGGCTCGGCAGCCCGCCGTCGCTCGGGTGAGCTAGTTGGCAGGGAATGACGACGAGGTCCTGGAACCGGTTCAGCTCGGTGGCTACCTCGTCGGTCATACCGACCGCCAGAACGAGCTGGCTCGCATCGTCGGTCAGGTTCTCGAACGGCAGCACGGCGATGCAGGGTCCGACCGCCACAGGCTCGTCCACACTTCCCCTCGCAGGCCCGATTGCCTTTCTCCGCTCGAGCTCGACTGTCTGGGCCGCGAAGCGGGGAATGTAGTGTCCTTTGGGGATAGAGATAATGACCGGATCGCGCCCACCTGCCACCAGGTAGTAGCGCTCGAGGGCGCGACGCAGCCTGCCCGCCTGGATGCTGACGATGGGGTCCTGCGAGGCGTCGAAGTCGTCGCTGCGCCCGAAAACCTGGGTCGCGATCGTATATCCCTTGATGCGGTTCTTTCGCCCGGCGAGAGTCTCCTCGACGACGAAGCGCAGGAAGTCGTGCATCTTCTCCGTGGCGTGGAACTCCCGGCTCCCGAGGATCCGCTCGAGCTGCTCGCCGATCGCATCGTGGGAGAGCCCGCTAAGGGGCTCCCGAGGAGCTGAGTGTTGGTTGGGCGAATCCTTCTCCATCGTCAGGCCTTTTCCAGTCTCGGTTCAGAGTGGAGCACTCGACTACGGAGCACCTAGTTTACCCTTCGATAACCTAAATCCCTTATCTGACGGCTCGATTCGAGCCAGACTGCAGTCCATCGGAAAAGCTAGCGCGAGACCGCAGGCGAAAGACAGCCTGGGTCGCAGTGTCGGATCCGTTTCCCAGGAAGGCTCGAGGTTCCTGACACGACGCTCTGGAAACGGACGATACGAAAACAGGAAGGAGGACGAGAGATGCACGGTAGAACTGTACTAGCCATCATCTTGATCCTGGTGATCGCAGCGGTGTCCATTCCTGCTCCGTCGAGAGCGAAAGACGAGAGAGGGAAAGGGGCCGCCATCGGCGCCGGGGTGGGCCTGCTCACCGGTGGAAGCTCGGGAGCGGCCAAAGGAGCTCTGGTCGGCGCGGGCGCCGGGGCGATGGCGACCAAGGGAGAGAGAGAGAAGGCTCAGGACTACGCGAAGAAGGGTGCGGCTATCGGCGCCGGGGTAGGCCTGCTCAAGGGCGACGGACTCGAGGGGGCGGCGAAGGGAGCCATTTACGCCGGTGCTGCCGGCGCGATCATCGGCAAGGAAAAGGACAAGGACAAGAGGGACGGGAATTGAGCAAGGGAGACAGGTTGCGCTCCAAAGAGACCTGCGGTTGAACCTGAAACGAATTCGCCTGAAAGCCATTGAGGAGGTAGCTATGAGGTTCAGAAACGAAATCCTGTGGTGCGCCCCGGCCCTCGTCGCGGTAGCACTCGTCCTGCTGATACCAGCCTCGAGTTCTTCGGAGGAAGCAACGAAAGAGTACTTGACCGCCGAAGAGTACGTCGAGCTGGCCCGACCGTATCTCTATATGAGTTGCGAAGCCGCCTGGGTGGAGGCCGGAGAGGTTCCAGAAACCTACATCGAGATCGTGGACAAGGTGAGCGCGATCACTTTTCTCAACCACGATCTCGACATCGAGGATGTCTATGGGCATTCTGCAGAGGATGTGGAAGCGCTTCGTGTCGAGTACTACAGCGAAATCGGCCGGCGTTGCAAAGAGAATCCGAGCATGCTCCTTGCCGGTGTCGTTGAACGTTCCCTTTTACAGGCCTTCTCCAACATCGCTCCGGAGGCCATCGAAGATTAGAGCTCCAGTCGAGCTCTGACCTTTGGCCGAGATGCATGGGTCCGAATGAGGACCGAGCCATGAGTCGTGAACTCGACACGTTGAAACTGATCCAGAGCTCGTTTCCTGGTAGGGACCAGCTTGTCGAGCACGCCTTCCATGAGAGCCGACCCTTCCGGGATCTGTGCGAGGACTACCGCAGATGCGTTGCGGCGCTCCATCGCTGGAAGAAATCGACAGCGGCCGAGGGGAACCATCGCCGGCAGGAGTACACCGACTTGATGATGGAGCTCGGCCGCGAAATCGAGACCTGGCTGGAGGCGATGGACATTGCACCCAGTGGTAGAGGGACAGGAGTTCGACAATGACAGCTATAACGCGGAGATTCTCAATGGCGCGGCTGGCACACCTGCCGGCCATGGTCAGCATCGCCAGCATCGGCTTCCTGTTCCAGGGTGCCGCGTTGGCGGAAACGGAAAAGCCGAGGTTGATTCTCCAGATCACCGTCGACCAGTTGCGCGGCGACTTGCCGGGGCGGTATCTCGACCGCATGGGCGAAGGCGGTTTCCGATACCTGCTCGAGGAAGGGGTTGTCTTCGCAAACGCCCACCACGCTCACGCCAACACCGAGACCATTGTGGGGCACACCACCCTGGCGACCGGGGCACAGCCCGCGGTTCACGGCATGATCGGCAACGTCTGGTTCGACCGTGGCAGCGGCGAGATGATCTACAACGTCGAGGACGGACGCTATGGGCTGTTGACCCAGGGAGCGGACGTCGACAAGGCGTCGGAGATCGATCCGACCCAGAAGATCGCGACGACTGAAGGCCGCTCGCCTTCGGTGATTCTCGTCTCCACCTTCGGCGACGAACTGGCGATCAGCACCGCCGGCAAGGCGAAAGTGTTCGGAGTTTCCGTCAAGGACCGCGGCGCGATTTCGATGGCAGGCCACGCGGGCAAGGCATTCTGGTTTTCGAAAACCGCCAAGCAATGGATCACCAGCGAGTTCTACTACAAGGACTATCCGGAATGGGTGACTTCCTTTAACGAGGCAGATCCGACCAAACGTTTCGGCGATACGGCCTGGGAACTGTCGAATGAACGTTCGACCTACCTGTTCGGCGACCGCGACGACCAGGAGTGGGAAACCAACCTGGAACCGTACGGCAGGGTCTTCCCACACCCGTTCGGACCGGCGGATGGAAAGGGCTTCTCAACGTTTCTCACCATGAGCCCCGCCGGCGACGAGTTGACACTCGATTTTGCCAAGGCCCTCATCGAGAGTGAGAACATCGGTGCCGACGCGGTGACCGATTACCTGGCCGTCAGTTTCTCTTCCACCGACTACGTCGGGCACGTGTTCGGCCCATCCAGCCTTGAGTCCGAGGAGAACCTGCTACGCCTCGACCGGACCCTGGCCGCCCTTTTCAAGTACATCGACAAGAAAGTTGGACTGGATAACACCCTGATCGTGCTCTCCGCCGATCACGGCGGACCCGAGGCGCCGCCGGATCTTCAACGCTACGGCTTCGACTCCCAATATGTGATGCCGGACACCTGGGAGAAGGAAGCGGGATTCGAGGCGCTGAAGAAACGATTCGGTATCGCCGAACCGCTTATCCGGCAATACTCCCACCCCTACCTCTACCTGAACCGTGAACTCATTGCGGAAAAAGGGCTCTCGCTGGCTGAGGTCGAGGAGGCGGTCGCTGCCGAACTGGTCAAGTTCGAAGGCGTCGCGCTGGCGGTCTCCAGCACCGCGATGACGCAAGGCCGCTTGCCCGACACGCCGCTACTGCGTTCGGTGTTGAACAACTACAATCCACAGCGCTCCGGCGAGATCTACGTCGTGTTCGCCCCGAACTGGTTCATCAATGACTTCGACGGCCTCGCTGTGGCGGTGACCCACGGATCGCCCTGGCGCTACGACACCTTCGTGCCGGTCATCTTCGCTGGGGCCGGACTCGAACCGCGGCAAGTCTTCCGGGAGATCCACACCATCGACGTGGCCCCGACCCTCGCCGCCGTGGCGGGTACCAAGCCGCCCTCCGGGACCCGCGGCAAGGTCCTCGTCGAGGTCCTGGAGGATCGATGATCAGCTTCCTGACAGATCGAATCCCCCTAGGCGGCAGCGCGCGGCCCCTGGGGTTTCTACGGAATTCTCCATTGCATCAGAAAGGACCCACAGCATGAGAACGATAGAGCTACCGAAGATAGCTATGGGGCTGACATTCTCCGCGCTCCTCGCCATGTCGGCGAGCGCCCAGGATGTCCTCCCTTTTCCTACGCCGCCCATGGGCGGCAAGGTCGGCCCGACCATGCAGGAATCCGTCCACAAGTGGCGTGAAGCGCCGCGCCACCTGTCCGCGGACGCGCCCAACATCCTCATCGTCATGCTCGACGACGCTGGATTCGGGCAGCCCAGCGCCTTCGGCGGCGAGATCGAGACACCAACGATGACGCGCCTGGCCAGCGAGGGCATCTCCTACAACGCCTTCCACACCACCGCGATGTGCTCGCCGACCCGGGCTGCCCTGATGACGGGCCGCAACCACAACCGCGTGGGCTTCGGTCAGATCGCTGAACTCGCCAACGACTGGGACGGCTACACCGGCATCATTCCGAAGTCCTCGGCCACCATCGCCGAGGTGCTCGGCTATTACGGCTACGCCTCCGCCGCCTTTGGCAAGGATCACAACACCCCGGTCGACCAGCTCGCCAACGGCCCCTATGACCGCACACCGGTCGGCCGCGGCTTCGACTACTTCTACGGCTTCATCGCCGGCGAGAGCTCCCAGTGGGAACCCGCCCTGTGGGAGAACAACAACCCAATCTCCCCTCCCCACGTCGAAAACTACGAGGACTACCACCTCACCGAGGCCATGGCGGACAAGGCGATCATGTGGATGAACCGCCACCTCGCGATCAACCCCGACCGTCCCTTCCTGATGTGGTGGACGCCGGGCGCAGTCCACGGTCCGCACCACGTCGCCGCGAAATGGGCCGACAAGTACAAGGGCAAGTTCGACGACGGCTGGGACGCCTACCAAAAGCGGGTCTTCGATCGCCAGAAGGAGATCGGCTGGATTCCGGCCAACACCAAGCGCGCACCACGTCCTGAAGGGATGCCGGCCTGGAACAACCTCTCTGAAAATGAACGCAGCTTCCAGGCACGCCTGATGGAGGTTTACGCCGGCTTCCTCGAGCACACCGACGTCCAGGTCGGCAGATTGATCGACGCCCTTGAGGAACGCGGCATCCGCGACAACACCCTGGTTCTCTACATCCTCTCCGACAACGGCGCCTCGGCCGAAGGCATGGACGGCAGTGTCGCCGAGCTCAACGCCCAGAACGGGATTCCGTCCACCGTTGAGGAGCACATGGCGGTGGCCGAGCAACTCGGCGGACTGGAAGCGATCGGCGGCCCGAAAATGGACAACATGTACCACTCCGCCTGGGCCTGGGCCGGTGATTCGCCGTTCCGCTACACCAAGCTGATCGCCGCCGACTGGGGCGGCACCCGCACGCCGATGGTCATCTCGTGGCCGGAGCGCATCAAGCCCGACAAGACACCGCGGCCGCAGTTCACTCACGTCAACGACGTCGTTCCCACCCTCTACGAAATCCTCGGCATCGAGCCACCGAAGGTCGTCGACGGCCACAAGCAGGACCCCATCGACGGCGTCAGCTTTGCCTACACCTTCGACTCCCCAAGCGCCCCGGAACGGAAGAAGACCCAGTACTTCGACATCATGGGCAGCCGCGGCATCTACCACGAGGGCTGGATGGCCAACACCTTCGGGCCCCGGAAACCATGGGTGGCGGAGGTGATCGACATCAGCCAATGGGATCCGATGCAGGATTCTTGGGAGTTGTTCGACACCCGCAAGGACTACTCGCTGATGAACGACCTGGCCGCCGACAACCCCGACAAGTTGGAGGAACTCAAGGCGCTCTTCATGCAGGTGGCCGAGGAAAACAAGAGTCTTGCCGATCGGCGGCGGCCTGTTCACCCCGCTCAACCCGCAGGAGCAGCAGCGCACCACCAACACCGAATGGACTCTGTTCGATGGGATGACGCGCATCCCCGAAAGCCAGGCGCCGAATGTGCGAAACGGGAATATCCGGGTGGAGATCGAGGCCGAGGTGCCAGAGGGGGTCAATGGGGTGATCTTCGCGATGGGCGGTTACGCCGGCGGCGTCAGCCTCTTCGCCGTCGACGGCACTCTCTACTACGAATACAGCGCGCTGCTGCTCAAGCGCGACAAGATCGAGGTCGGCAAGCTACCGGCCGGGGAGGTGCAGATCGCCCTCGAGATGAAGACGCCCCTCGAGCGTGCCGCCCCCGCGGAGCTCAAGTTCTGGATCAACGGCAAGGAGGCCGCCGGGGGAACGGTCCAGCGCACGATTCCGCTGACCTTCACCGCCTCGGAGACCTTCGACGTCGGCATGGACACACTCTCGCCGGTCGCCGACGCCTACTTCGACAGGGCCCCCTTCACCTTCGAGGGAACCTTGGAGCGACTCTATTTCAAGAATCTGCAGGACGAGCGGCCTGCATTCAAGCGCTCGCCAGACGATGATTGATCGGATGGGGGGCGGCTTGTTAGCTCGAGCACGACAATGCAAGGGCAGCGGGCCTGTTACCGCCGCACCTGAACAGACGGGAGACTTATTATGAAGAGGAATTTGACGTTTCTGTCCATCATTCTCGTGGCACTCGCCACCGTAATGCTTGGTTGCTCCACACCCGAAGACGCTGTCGTCAGCAGCGGGCTGAGCGACCAGGAGGTCGAGAACCTCGTCGAGCGGTCGTACCAGTACGTGGCCATGTACAACGTCAACAACAAGTTCGCGTTAAAGCACGGTGGGTGGAATACCTGTGATGCCGACACCCAGCTCAAGGATCACACCATGCGCGAGATCGCGCGGCCCAACAATGACACGCTCTACACCAGCTGCTTGCTGGACCTGCGCAAGGACCCCGTCATCCTCGAGATGCCGGCCTTCGACTCGGACTACGTGTCGCTGATGGTCACCGCCTACGACCACTACGTGAACGTGCCGATGTCGACCCGGCTCGACGACTTCGAAAAGCCGGAGAAGATGCTGTTCTACAGCGCTCGCACCGAGGGTTACGACGGCGAGCCGGTGGAAGGCGTCGACCAGGTCTTCGAGGCCTCCGGCGACTTCATCTCCGCGGTCCTGCGCATCATGCCCCACGCCAGCGATCAGGCGCGGTTCGAGCGCATCGTCGGCCAGATGGAGCAGGTGAAGGCGGTCACCCTGTCCGAATTCCACGGGCAGGCGGCCAAGCCGATCGACGACATCGCGTTCCCGCCGGTCGGTCAGAAGGACGCGGACGTCTTCGGGAACAATCTGCTCGAAGTGATGCAGTTCGTGTTCAATCACACCACTTTCGACCCGAATGACGAGCTCGACCGCGAGCTGTTGGCTGCCTACGAGCCGCTCGGGGTCGTACCGGGCCAGCCCTACGATGCCGCCAGGGTGGCCAAGATCGACGGCGCGAAGGTCCGCGCAGTCTCCGAACGAATCTTCAGCGAAGAGATGGCCAAGGCCTCGGACGCGGCGTTTCACCAGAAAGAGCGCTTCGGCAAGTTCAAGCCGAAGGGGGAGATGCCCCTGGAACTGCTGCTGTTCCAGTCGGTGCTCGGTCCGATCGGTCTGCCCGCGGTCGAGGCGGTCTATCCTGCCGTCACCACCATCGACGGCTCGCAGATGAACGCGATGAACGACTACGTGATCCGCATGGCGGCGGACGAGATGCCTCCCACGGAGGTGTTCTGGTCCTTCACGCTTTACGACCTGAACAACGGTTTCTTCATCCCCAACGACCGCAAGAAGTACAGCGTGGGCGAGAACGCCGGCATGCAGCTGGACGAGAACGGCAGCATCGAGGTCTATGTCGCCGCCGAGAAGCCCGAGGGCGTGCCCGAGGAGAACTGGCTGCCGATCAACCGCAAGGACGAGGACATGGACATCATCCTGCGGATCTACGAGCCAGACCTGGACAAGATGAAGACCTGGGAGGCGCCCAAGGCGGAGAAGTTTCCCAAAGGGGGCGGATGACCACTGAAGGCTGAGCCCATCTGAATAGGAAGAGAAGAAGAGCTGCTCGGCCGAGTGGCCCGCGTGCTGACCGACGCCGTTGTCGTAGCGGCTGTAGCAGGCAGCGCGCAGACCAGTCCTGTTCCACGTAGAGCCCGCGGAAGCTCAGAGCAAGCGCTCGGTTTGGGAGCGCTTTGGCTGTTCACCTGGCCGTTGATGCTACAGGTCTAGTCCCTACCCAACGGCACCATGATGTGGACGTAGGAGGTGTCCTTCCACATCACGTACGGTCCACCGTTCCAGGGGTCGGTCGAGATACCCTTCAGCAACGCCGGATCCGGAACCAGGATCATCAGGTGTGGGCCTTCGACCACCCATTGGTTGTCCTCGGTCGGTCCTTCGGCGTAGGGATCGATGTTGCTCGATCGTTCGTCGCCGGCCAGCATGTAGGAGAGTCCGAACTTGCCTCCTGCATATTCCGTCTTGGTGAGGTAGGCGTGTGCCCACTCCATCCACACCTTGTCGAGGCACATGGGTGCAGTCCCCTGAAGGTTCGGCGGGGTCGGCATGCAAGTCCAGCCGTTGTCGCCTTCTCGGAGAACGTTGTTCTCCCAATCCATGACAGTCGCGCCGTCGCGCAATTCAGGCGGTGCAGCGCTCAGGGCTTCCTCGATCAAGCCGGCCTCGTGGTGATCGGCCAACGCGGGAGTCATCCAGCCTGCAACAGCCAGGCAGCCCAGCACGACTGCGGACACGAATATTGTCCTCGACCAACGCATAGCAACCTCCTTGAAAGGGTGAAACTGCGTCCGAGTACAGCAGGCTACTGAGTCAGGGTGCCTCGAAGATCGCCGCCTCGAGGACCGGATTCATTTGGATCTCCTTGACCGTCACTTTCGAGATCGTCTCTCCGGTCGCCAGATCGACGGTTTCTGTGACGAAAGGCCGTCTCTGGCCGCCCACGTCTCGAAAATCGGAGTAGCGGGTCTCGTCTCCGTTTCTCCTTGGATGACGTCCGGATGAAAGGCGCGAAAGGACCGGCTGCGAACGACGAGAAGGCTCTCGGGATCGAGATAGTCATAGAGCACGAAGCCATCGTCGAGAGTGATCTGAAGGGTATGAAGGCGCACCCCCTCCAGGGTCTCCAGCCCCAAATAGGTGAGCTTGTGACCGGCTTCTTCGAGCTCATGTAGACCGCGCAGGTTGAGGATTGCTCCATGCCGGAGTGTGGCGGCCGCCTCGGGAGTGGTCGATTCGGAATGCTCCGCGCCCCCCTTCCACTGCCAGCTGGTCGAACCATCGTGGCCCTCTGAGAAGACGCGTTCGCTGTCGCTGAAGATATCGATGCGCATCCGCTCGGCCCGATCCGCGCGATAGAGCCCTCGGACTTCGAAGGTCGGCTCGACAATGTCGAGCTCGATCTCCAGGCTCTCAACCGACTCGATGGCGAGCCGACCGCCGCGAGCTAGGGTGTGGCGTTCGATCAACTCCTCGAGCGAGAGATCAGATGCGGCCTTCGCCGAGGCGGGCAGGAGAGCCAGAGACAGGGACAATACGAGCTTGCTGACAGGAATCACGCGGGGGCTCCTTTTCTCGAACGATCCGTGGAACAGGCTGTTCTCGAGTGATTGGACGCCCAACAGGGAGAAAGTGTTTGCCAGTCGAGGCGGCCCATCGCGGACAGGCTTTGTCTACTCCGACTCGTGGATCGATCGGGTAGGCTCCCGGCATGGAATTCCAGCCTGAGAGTCTCGATGTCCGCGATCGCTACAAGCTGCTGATCGGCAGCGTCGTGCCGCGACCCATCGCCTTTGTGTCCACCATCTCGCCAGCGGGAGCTCACAACCTCGCCCCGTATTCGTTCTTCACTGCGGTGGGCTCAAATCCGATGACCCTGCTCTTCTGCCCGGCGACCCTGCCTGACGGCTCAGACAAGGACACGCTGCAGAATTGTCTGCCTCCCGAGGAGGGCGGGGTGGGTCGAATTCGTGGTCAACGTGGCTACCGAGACCTATGCGCGAAAGGTGGCTGCCGCGGCCGAGATGCTGCCCTACGGCGAGAGCGAGTTCGAGTTGACCGGCCTCACCCCTCTACCGAGCTCGAAGGTGCGTCCCCCGCGTCTGGCGGAGTCTCCTGTCGCCTTCGAATGCGAGACCGTGCAGATCTTGCGCACGGCGCCAGGTGAGCCGGCGAGTGGCAATGTGGTGATGGGCAGGGTGGTCTACATCCATGTCGATGAGGCGCTGATCAACGATCGATTCCATGTCGACGCAGACCGGCTTCAGGCCATCGGTCGGATGGGAGGCCTCGAGTACTGCAGGACCCGCGATCGCTTCGAGATGCCCAGGGGCCGGGAGGCCTTGAAGGCGAGCGAGGCGTGACCCCGGGAGCTCGACAGCAGCCCTCCTCGAGACGAGAACGGTGTTGCGTTGGCATGGGTCTCGGATGCAGCCTGTAACAGCAGGTCCGCCAGCGCTGGCGGGAAGGGGGCCGATACCAGAAGCTGCACGCGTGCAGCCAGCAGCTGTAGATCCTGGCCCGGGATGTTGGCCGCGATATCGTACGCACCCTCCGGAAACCGCACGGCCCTGAGGAATGGATACTCGATTGCGAACGCATCGGCTCGCTGAACGGACATCGCCCGTAGATCGGGAGACCTGAGCAAACCGCCGATCAGTTCCGAGTCTGGCTCGCCAGCCGCGATGAAGGCCGCGAATCGGTCCTCTTGTGCCAACTCCAGAACATCTTCGGTCGTCATCGGATCGTGCTGTCCGAATTCGACGTATACAGATTCCTTCTGCCTCAAGCAGGAAGAACGCCATCACTCGGGCGTCACTGCCGGTGCTACCGGCTTCGACTCGTAGGCGCTCATCTGCACGATTGCAGCAACCTTGGGTCGCCAATCCCGTAAGGAAGAAAGTATCCAAGAAGCCCGGGCCATTCGCTCCCGCCCCATGAGTCTCGAAAGGAGAGTTTCGATGCGTTCTTCATTGTCTCCGTCTTCCACCCTTACCCTGCTGGTTGTGGTGGCCAGCGCGGGGTCCCTTGTCGCTCAAGGCCTGACCACCCCGCCGGGAGGAGCCAATCAGCGCGCGGTTGTCACGCAGTACCTCGGAATGGTCTCCGTGACCATCGACTACAACGCCCCGGATGTCACAAGTCCTGCCGGCGAAGACCGGACGGGCAAGATCTGGGGCCAGCTGGTCCCCTGGGGCATCGCCCCTAATCCCTTCTATCCGGGATTCGGAACCGCGGAGAACATGCCTTGGCGGGCCGGTGCGAATCAGAACACTACGATCACCTTCTCCCATGATGTCGAGATCGAGGGCCAGCCGCTCGCCGCCGGGACCTACGCTCTGTTCATGGCACCCGGAGAGACCGAATGGACGATCATCTTCAACAAGAACAGCTCGGCATGGGGCAGCTTCTTCTATGAGCCGAGCCTCGACGCCCTGCAGGTCCAGGTTCAGCCCGCGAAGGCCGATTTCTTCCGCGAGTGGCTGACCTACGAGTTCGACGATCGCCAGCTCGATACCGCCCAGGCCGTGTTGCATTGGGAAAATCTTCGTGTGCCGTTTCGGATCTCAGTGCCCAACCAGGTGGAGCTCTACCACGACACGATGGCAATGGAGCTGACCGGTGCCGCCGGCTTCAACTTCCAGAACTGGATTCAGGCCTCGCAATGGGCGGCTCAGCAGGACGCCTATCACGAGGATGCGATTCGCTGGGCGGACGCCGCGATTGCGGCGAATACGACCTTTGGGACGATCTCGAACAAGGCCCAAATCCTCAATCAGATCGGTCGCAGTGAAGAGGCGATGGAGATCTTCGACCAGGCGATGGAGCATCCGACAGCGAACGCGGTCGCCGTGCACATGGCCGCTCGCGGACTGCAGGCTCAGGGGCAGTTGGACGATGCCAACGTGCTCTTCCGCAAGAACTACGAGATGAATGCCGGTGAGTGGCCCGTCGACTTCGGAATGGCTCGCGTCTACGCGCAGGAAGGAAACTTCGAGAAGGCTCTTGAGCACGCCGCTATTTCGCTGGAGCGTGCGCCGGATGGTCCCCAGAAGCAGAATCTGGAGACCCAAATCGAGCGCCTCGAAAAGGGCGAGAACATCAACCCTTGAGGTAGCCGAAACTGCGCGAGCGGCCCCTGATGGTCTCGCCAGAGGCCCGCTCGTCAGTTGAGGAACTGTCTAGCCGGCGGCGAACAGTTCCCATTCGCCGGAGACACCCTTGAGCGTGTGGATGCCGTGACTGGTGAACTCGAGGCCCGAGCCGGCGACCAGGTCCTTGACGGTGCGGGAGGTCAGTACCTCGCCTCCTTTCGCGATGTTCATCACGCGAGCGCCAATGTGGACTGCGATGCCGCCCACCTTATCGCCGATCAGCTCGCATTCGCCGGTGTGAAGCCCGGCTCGGATCTCGAGGCCGAGTGACCGAACCGCATCGCGAACTGCAAGGCCGCAACGGACGCCCCGGGCCGGCCCATCGAAGGTCGCAAAGAAGCCATCGCCGGCAGTATCGATCTCTCGGCCTCTAAAGCGCTCCAATTGTTGGCGTACCGTGGCGTGATGCCGTTCCAGCAGATCTCCCCAGGCTCGGTCACCCAGGTGTGCAAGGTGCTCGGTGGCCCCCTTGATGTCGGTGAATAAGACCGTTGCCAGAACACGGTCCTCCACTGGGGCCTCCTTGGCTCCGGTCACGAACTCCCGAACCGGCCCGAGAAGAGCTTCAATGTCTCCACCATGAAACAGATGATCCTCGCCCGGCACCTCGACGAACTGGGCACCCTCGATATGGTCGGCGAGATAACGGCCGTTGTCCGGGCGGACGTAGAGGTTATCGGCACGATGGAGCACGAGAGTCGGAGCTTGGATGGTCTCCAGAGCACGGGCCGGAAGTCCAACTCGTAGGTCAGTGGATAGATGCTCTTGAACTGTCCAGGGCTCATGGACAGGCGTTCATAGCGTCCCCGCCACTCCACGAAGGACGGATTCCTCGCCAGGTCGGGCGATCCGTGGACGACCGCCTTCCCCGTTCCCCAGGTGGACAGGATGAGCTCGATGAATTGCTCGGCAATCTGGGGCGGTACGCCGCAGTGGTAGTCGGGTGCCCGGTGGCGCCGAGCGTAGGCGTCAGCCAGCACCAGCGCCGACGTCCGATTCGGATGAGTTGCGGCGAACAATAGGGCCATGTGCCCGCCATCTCCGTGGCCGAAGACAGTGGCACAGTCGGAGCCGACGGCATCCATGACGGTCCCCACGTCATCCATCCACTCTTCCCACGTGGGGATGGCGCCGAGGGGAACCGGATCGGAGACCCCGGTGCCACGCTTGTCGAAGCAGATCAGGCGCCCGAACGACGCCAGGCGATCGAGAAACCGAGCCAGGGTCGGCTCTTCCCACATGATCTTCGAGATTCGTGACCCAATCGGGAATGAAGACGATGTCACGCGGCCCGTCACCGAAAACCTGGTATGCGACAGACTGCCCTTCCTTATTCACTGCGTAGCGAGTCTTCGGTCTCAACGGCCCAGTCTCCAGCCCGGTGATCTCTCGAGAAACTTATGTATCTGAAGTATAGGGGAAGGCCCGGCTTCCTACTGGCGTCTACCGGCTGAACCACTCGGTATGGCTGCAGTGTGCAACCTGGTGCGAGAACTTGCGTATATACCTTGTAGCGCAAGATATAATGCCAAGCCAGGATAACCACGATGAAGAAGAAGCCAATAGAAGCCGACGATCCCCTCGACAAGTGGAGAGAGCAACTTCGAAGAGGGGGGCTGGAGCTGGCTATCCTGCTCTCGGTTTCTTCGACGCCCAGATACGGCCTCGAGATTATTCGCTATCTCCAGGAGTCCACGGATCTCGTGGTCACGGAAGGGACGATCTACCCCATTCTGGGGAGGCTCACTCGCAGCGGGGTCGTCGAGGCCGAGTGGGTCTCCGAGTGAAACTCCCCACCCCCGAAAGTACTACCGGCTTGAGCAACCAGGGCCGCCGAAGCCTGGACGACATGCTCGATCATTGGAACTCCTATCGAAGCAAGATCGACCACCTCGTTGAAGCAGCAGGGAGGGTTTGAGCCATGAAACTCAGTGAAGCCGGCGAAGCTCGGGTGCGAGGCTATCTGTTCGTACTCGGACAGTCTCTCAAGTCGTTCTTGCCACGTGCCGTGGTCATGGATGCGGTCCAGGAGCTGGAGTCCCACATTCGGGAGCGCGTCGACGAAGCCGAGGCTGAGCCCGACGAGCGCACCGCCCTCGAGCGGGTGCTGCAGGAGATCGGGATGCCGCAGAGAGTGGCTCAAGCCTATTCCGCCGAGATCACGATCGAGGAAGCGATCACCACAGGTCGGGTCGCTCCGACCGTGCGGGCGTTCTGGAACCTGGCCAGCACCTCACTGCTCGGGTTCTTTCCAGCCCTCGGCCTGCTGCTCGGATACATGCTGGGCTTCGCGGCGTTGCTGACCGCTCTGCTCAAGCCGGTCTTTCCGAACAACACGGGATTGGCGGTTGTGGATGGGGTTCCTCGAGCTCTCGGGGTCTTCTCGGATCTCCCCGAAGGAGCCGTGATCTGGGGTGGCTACTGGATCATGCCGATCCTGATCGCGTTGGGACTCGCGGTCTTGATTGTCACCCAGCGCTTTGCCACCGCCTTTCTCGTCTGGTGGCGGGCAAGGCGTGGGAAATCGGCCGAGTTCCCCGGCTGGGTTTCCTCTGAAGGGGATCGCTGACGACTGTCCTCCAGCGTCACTCGTTCATTCGATAGGCGCCCTCGAGCGCATACACCTGATTTTCCCAGACCCGCTCGAATCGGGCGTGGTCGACCACCGGTTTGCGGATCATGCGGCGGCAGAAGAGCCTTTGTGTCGTGGTGCTCGAGGTCTTCGAGTAGAGCTGCAGTGCGAACTTGGAGAAGTCGCGCACCAGAACGTCGAAGATCTGGTCGAGCACGTCGTCCTCCACTGAGTGGACGGGCGCGTTTTCGAGGATGAGCTGGCCATAAACCACGAGGGAGAAGAGCTCGCCGACGATGAGCAGGAAGTCGATGTCCTTGATCTGCTCCTTGTTCGGGCGCCCTACCATCAGCAGATGCCTGAAGGTCCGAATCTGCTTCTTGAAGATGCGGACGTTGGGCAGGTCCACGCGGTCGTAGATCTCTCGGTAGTCGTGGAAGCGGATCTTGCCCAACCCCTTGGTTGGGCCCTGATCGAAGAGAAACGCGTCGTGACGTGGCTCACGGACTTCCGGGATGCCGGGGAAGTCGTCGGGCTTGAAGAAGTAGTTCTTCATGAACTTGATGACGAGCGCCATGTTGACGTGCACCGTGCCCTCGAGCTTGGGCAGTGCCCGGATGTCCCGAGCTGCCATCTCGAAGTACATGTCCTTCTCGAATCCCTTGGCCGCGACAATGTCCCACAGGAGGTCGATCACTTCCTCGCCCTGGCTCGTCACCTTCATCTTGACCAGCGGGTCGTAGAGAAGATAGCGACGGTCATCCGGTGAGGCCGTCCGTAGGTAGTCGGAGCCCCTCAGCGCGAAGAGCTTCATGGCGACGAGCCGGCAGTAGGCGTCGGTAAAGAACTGCCGGATGTGGGGAAAGTCGGTAACGGAGTGGTTGAACAATCGCCGCGAGGAGGCGTGATCGATCGCCTCGTAGAACGCATGCGTGCAGATGCCGATCGAGGCCCACCCCAGATTGAACTTGCCCACGTTTACCGTATTGAGAGATGTATCCCAGGCCTCACGCCCGAGGGACAGGACGTCCGCCTCGGCAATGGGGTAGTCGCGGAGCGCGAAGTGTGCGACATAGCTCTGGGAGTTGCAGACGTTCTTCACGCACTCGTACTTCTCGTGACGAGGATCGACAACGAAGAAGACATAGTCGTCGGAATCGGCTACCTTGCCGAAGACGGAGACCAGCGCCGCCTCGTTGCCATTGCCGATGTAGTACTTCTCGCCCCGTGCAAGAAAGCTCCCGTCACCCTGGGGGTAAAGCATCATCTCGCTCGAGTAGAGGTCAGCGCCGTGCTCCTGCTCCGAGAGCCCGAAGGCGAAGATGCCACCCTCTTTCAGAAACCGGGCCGTCTTCCGCTTGATTTCCTCGTTGCCGCTCATCCAGATGGGACCGAGCCCCAGGATCGTCACCTGCCACGTGTACCAGTAGGCCAGGCCGTAGAAGCCGAGAATCTCGTTGAGCTCGCAATTGCGCCAGGTATCCCAGCGGCAGCCCTCGTCGCCGTACTCGGGAGGCGTGAGACAGGTAGAGAAGACCCCGTTTTCCTTCACGAATTCGAGGAAGTCCTGATACCAGACCCGCTCGTGGTCGTCGTGTTTGATGCGTGCCAGGCCTTTGCTCTCGAAGAAGTCGATGACCGCGAGCATCAGCTCGCGACTCGCCTCGTCGGGATACTCGCGGACACCCCGTTTCGGGTTGAGGAGCATGGTTGGTTGCCTCCGAGGGTGAACAGGGATCTTCAATCGTGCGCAGGATACCGCGCTCGTTTGAAAGCCTAGCAGGATGCGGAGGCCGGCCACAGATCCTGACGGGATCTCGGTGTCCAGCTAGTGCTCTTCGAGTTTCCACCAGGAGAACCCGAAGCGCTCGCCCTGGCTGTCCTGTATCGGCGTGGCGACAGCTAGCCCTCCATCTGAAAGGAACGCAACCGGCACATATTCGCCGCCCGGATCGCGAATCTTCTGATCCTCCCTCTCTTGCCAGCAGTCAGGCTGGAAGGGTCTGCAAGAAGAACTCGCGGTTCAGAGCCCTCTTCATCGGGGACTTCAAAAGTCAGCGACTCGAACGGCCATCATGTCGCCCCCGCCCGAGAACCAGGTCGCCGCCAGCTCGCCTGGACCTCGCGCCACCAGATAGGGGAAATAGGCCAGCTGATCTTCCTCTGCGACGACCCACTCCGCCCAGGACGCCCCATGGTCCCTCGAGCGGGCCAGCTTGACGACCTGGCCTTCGCTCCAGAGATGGTAGAGGTCTCCGCTGGCGTCCCAGGCGAGTGGCTCGACCCACCGTGGCACTCCGTTCGGGTCGCTGAAGGTCGGGTCCCACTCGATGTTGCTGGGTGCGGGGTTCTTGCTCCAGGTCTCGCCACCGTCGGTGCTGACGGCGATCAACTCGAGCCCTGCATCGAAATTGTTGGCCGAGGCCGATATCGGTGTGATGCGCACCGCCAGCTCGCCGCTCGGCCCCACGGCCAAATGGCTCGAGCCGCCGCGGGGGTGCACTTTGTCGCGTTCTTCCCAGGTCTCGCCGTTGTCGGTGCTGACCGCGTAGCTCACCCCGGCGCCGTCGTTCCAAACGACGTGGGCCGTTCCGTTGGGCGCAACTGCGACCCACGGCCGGTCGTCGAAGCGAGTCTCGGAGAGCAGAGTCCACGACCAACTGGTGCCGATGTCGTAACTGACGCCGACCGCGACGTGTGTCCCCTCCATTGCCGATCGATCGAAGCCCATGGTCACGAAGTAGAGCGTGCCATCGGGGCCGACAGCCAGGTCGATGTCGGAATTGCCGATCGCACCCTCCTCAGGGGTGCCTATGTCGACTCGACTCCATGTTGCCCCGCCGTCGTCGCTTCGCCATAGGTTGGGAGGTGCCTTCGGGTCGACTCCTGTGACCTGGGAGCCGTAGCCGGAGACGAAGAGCGCGCCGGTCGGGTGCTCTACAAGCATCGGCTCGCGGGCGACGCTGTCGATGTGGTGAACGGGTGCTGAGACGGTCAGGTTGGTAGGGACGGTGGAAGACAGATCGGCGGTCAGAGCGCTTTCTTCGGGTTGCCACTACCGCAAGCGCTAAGACGATCAGCCAAAGAACGAGCCGATCCAGTGTAATGTGCATGGTCGGAGCCTAGCACTCAGCGCTGGGCATCCCGGTGGATACAATGCGCGGGGGACACAAACCTCATTTCGAAGAGAACGGGTACTCAAATGGGTATTGTGTCCCCCCAATAGAAGGCTTTGAGGACTTCTCATGAAACGAATCTCGACCCTGATGTTGGCCCTTGTCGTCTGGGCAGTGGCGATCCCCTCTCCCGCAGCCGTGCCGTCTGGCGCTGGCTGGGAGCAAGCGGAGACCGATAACTTCATTATTTTCAGCAATTTGAACGAGGCGGCAACGAAGGAGATCGGCCTCGACCTCGAACGGCTGCAAGCCGTGCTCGAGGAGATCTTCCCGCGAGCCGAGTTCGATTCGCCCCTGGACACGCTGCTCTATCTCTTCAAGGACCGTGAGTCCTTCGAGCCCTATGCGCTACCGGGAGGCCAGTCCGGCTACTTCGCTCCACACAAGCATGCGAACTTCGCAGCCGTGGTGGGGAGCACTCCCGACGACACGCTGCCCGTGGTCTACCGGCAGTATCTACACGACGTGATCAATAACAATGTCCCCCAGGTGCCGCTGTGGTTCAAGCATGGCCTGGCTGAGATCTTCAGCACTTTCCAGTCCGACGGTTCGATCGCACAGGTGGCCCTGGCCCCTGGCGGTGCCGAGGCCGAGAAGATGGGTCTGTTGGGTGGGGAACGGATGTCGGTCTCGGAGGTTCTGGCTACCGAGACTCTTCCCACCGATCCGGGGCAGATGAATGCCTTTGTCCAGGGCTCGTGGGCACTGATGCACTATCTCTTGGTGGATGACGATGAGCGCTTCGGTGCCACGAGGCGATTTGTCGATGAGTTGGCGCAGAATCCCACGGCGGACATCTCCATTGCCGAGACGCTGGGGGTGCATGTGGAGGCTCTGCAGTCCGCGGTGGGGGCCTACGTGGCCCAGACTCCGCTGCCACATCGGGAGATCCCGGTTCCAGCGGGCGTACCCACAGACGTGAGCCTGACGTCACTGGCGCCGGACGTGGCACTGTTTCACCTGGGAGACCTGCTGATCCACACCAATCCGGATGCCCAAGCCGACGCCAAGGCTCACTTCGAAGCTGCTCTTCAGTTGACCCCTGATTTTGCCCCCGCGACGGCGGGCCTCGGACTGGTCAGCGAGATGTCCGGTGACCTGGGCACCGCCGAGAAGTACTACAGACAGGCCCTGGATCAGTTGCCCGATGCCTTCAGGCTGCAGGTGCTCTTCGGGGAGGTCGAGCTCGCCCTGCTCGGCAAGAGGCGCCCGCAGACTCCCGAAGAGCAGACCCGCCTGAACCAGGCCATCGCGGCGTTCAATAAGAGTGTGGAGCTGAGGCCGGGCTACGGTGAGGGGTGGGCCCTACTGGGTTACTCCTACAACCTCGAGGCCAAGCCGTCGCCGGATGCTGTGCCGACCCTGGAGAAGGCCTACGAGATGCTCCCCGGCAGGGGAGACGTGGCCTACAACCTCCTGTTGGGCTATGCGCGGGCAGGCAAACGGCAGGAAGCGATCGATCTGGTTGCCACCGCCGAAGCACGAGGCGCTACTGAGGAGCAATTGGCCCCGGCCCGCCAAACGCTGCTCCAACTCGACTTTCAGTACGCGGTCGCTCTGGCCCGAGAGAAGAAGCTTGATGAAGCAGCGACCCTGTTGGAGAAGGTCGTCGCAGAGTCGGCCGATGCGGGAATGAAGAAGCAGGCCGCCGACTTCCTGAAGCAGATTAGGCCGTAGATGAGCTCTCTGGAGCCCAGGCCATGAAGATCGAGCCGTCGGTCGCACGAGGGTTCGTCGATCTGGCGTTCGATCTGGTCGACGAGACGACGAACCTCGTCGAGCGGACGCACGACGCGGTGGTCCAGCGCTCAGCTCGGAGGTTCGCGCCGATTGAGCCTGCGAAAGGGGCCGCCAAGGTTGTCACGGGTATCCATTCGGCCATATCCAGCGGCGTGTTCCAGTCGATTCGGGCGATCAACGGGGCAACCCGGTTCTCGGTGAATGCTGCCGCCGAAATCGCCGAAGATCGTCTCCAACCGGCTTACGAATCGGCCGGACCTGAGCTCGCAACGCCTATCGACTCTTCCGCGGCAAGAACCGCGAGTTGGTATGTCGACCATCTCCAGGCATCGCTGAATGGGTTTTGGGGTGACTACCTGCGCCAGAAGAGCAGTCGCCTCGACCTCGGGATGACGCTGCGCCTCCATGGTCGAGATCTTCCGGTCACGACAGAGGCTTGCGCGGCGGCCTTTCCAAGTCCGACGAACAAGATCTGTGTCTTTGTGCACGGCCTGGCCGCGACCGAGTGGCTATGGAGCCTGTCCTCCAAGGAGCACTACGGCGATCCAGCCGTGACCTTCGGCACGCGGCTGCATGCCGACCTCGAGTTCACGCCGATCTACCTGCGCTACAACACAGGTCGGCACATCTCCGAGAACGGGCGCGCGTTGGCGACGCTGCTCACCCAGGTGTTGGAGGCGTATCCCGTACCGATCGAAGAGATCGCGCTCGTTGGGCACAGCATGGGCGGTCTGGTCGCACGAAGCGCAGCGCACTACGCGAAAGAGCATGATGAGCCTTGGGTCACCCGTCTTCGCCATGTGGCTTGCATCGGCTCGCCACATCTCGGTGCGCCTCTCGAAAAGGCCGTGAACCTACTGACCGGGGTGCTGAGAAACCTCGAAGCAGCGGGTGCGCAAGTGCCGGCAGTGCTACTCGATAGCTCGCAGCGCCGGTGTCAAAGACCTCCGTTATGGCTACACCGTGGACGAAGAATGGGCCGGAATGGACCCGGACGAGGTGTTTGCCAATCGCCGGCGAGACCTGCCGCTCAGTCGATGGGGTCGGATACTACTTTCTGGCGGCGACGATCTCGCGCGACCCGGATCATCCGCTCGGCCGGCTGCTCGGCGACGTGATGGTTCGACTCGCGGAGCGCCTCCGGTGAGGCGGCCGAACCAGCCCGCCGTGTCCGCTTTCGCCAGCGGGGCTGTGTTCCCTGGAATGCACCACGCTCACATCGTCAACCACCCGGATGTCTATGAGGCGTTGCGCAAAATGCTGTCGTCGGCTCAGGGTCTCTGGCGGACCCGCGGTAAATTGGCTACTCGATCAAGCCTGCCAGAGGTAACAGGCAAGAGCCCGGTGCTACGATCAAGACCATGAAATATCGGGCTTCGACGACCGGCAATCACCGGGTTCCAGCGGCACTGGTTCTTACCTACATTTCTCTTCACACCGGCCGGCCGAGCGCAGCCGCTCGAGGAGGTCCTCGACCAGGTGCGCCCCGATGAGATGTGGCGTCTCACCGAGGTCTTCTCGAAGCTCGATCGGACTTCTTCCACCGAGGGCGAGCGCCAGGCCGCCGACTACCTGGAGCAGCAGCTCGAGGCGCTCGGCGTGCCCCATCGGCGGTACGAGTTCGACTCCTATCTGAGCCTGCCCGTCTCGGCTTCGTTGACCGTGACAGCGCCGGAAGCTCTCGACGTTCCAGCTCTTGTGCCGGCGTTCTCCACTTCGACGGGGAAGGATGGGATCGCCGGCGAGCTGGTCTACGTTGGCCCGACCGACCCGGAGATTGTCACTACCCGCGACGAGGACTTTGCCGGTGTCGACCTGGAGGGTCGGATAGCACTGATGCGGGGCTATCCCAGTCCGGAGTTGATCTTCCAGGCCGAGCGCGCAGGTGCTGTTGGTGCGGTTTGCATCGCGCCGTCGCCCCGCTTGGTCAATATGATCGTTTCGTCGGTTTGGGGTCATCCGACGCGAGAGGATGCAAAGCGTCTTCCGAAGATCCCGATCGTTTCGATCACCGAGCCGGACGGGAGGAAGCTGGAAGATCTCGCACGACAGGGAGAGGTTCAGGTCCAACTCGAAGCCAAGACCGATACCGGCTGGAAGAAGATCCCGCTGGTGATGGTCGAGATTCCCGGCACTGTAGAGCCTGAGAAGTTCGTTCTGATCGCCAATCACATCGACTCTTGGCACGAAGGGGTCACGGACACCGCAACTGGAAACGCCTCGCTGCTGGAGGTGGCGCGAGTGCTGAACGAGAACCGCGAGGACCTGCGCCGTAGCGTGCGCATCGCATGGTGGCCGGGCCATTCGACGGGGCGATACAGCGGCTCGACGTGGTACGCCGACAATTTCTACGAAGACTTGTACCAGAACGCCATCGGCTACATGGCGATCGACTCGCCGGGCGTGCGCAGCGCCACCGAGCTCGAGCCCGAAGGGATGTGGGAGCTCAAGGGCTTCATCGAGAGCGTGATGCTCGAGCGGACTGAGTTCAAGGGCGAGATCAACCGGAGTTACCGCTACAACGACGAGGCCATGTGGGGTATCGGGGTGCCCTCGCTCACCGTCTATCCGGCCATCCCACTCGATAGCCCAGACCGGGCCAAGGACGCCGGCGGCTCGGCCTATGGCTACTGGTGGCACACCTCCGAGGACTCCTTCGACAAGGCTGACCGCGAGCTGATGGTTCGCGATACGAAGATCTTCCTTGCGTTGCTCTGGCCGTTGGCGACGCAGGAGGTACTGCCGTACGACTTCGAGCCTGTCGCCGCGCAGATGAAAGCGCGGTTGGCCGAGCTAGCAGAGGCAGCAGGGCAGAGCTGGGACTTCGGTCCACTCATGGAGAGCATCGGGGTATTCTCTGTTGCCGCCCAGATGTTGAAGATTTGGAGCGAGTCTGCCCAGGGCGACGCTGTCGCGGCTGTCAACGAGGACGCGATGGCGGTCTCTCGAACCATCAACCCCGTCCTTTTCACCATCGCCGGGCCCTTCCACCACGACCCGGCTCGTCAGTTCCCACTGTTCCCGGGACTGTCCGCAGTCCATGAGCTCGCCAAGATGGATCCGGCTTCCGATGAAGCCGGCTTCATAGAGACCGAGCTGCTCCGCGAGACCAACCGCATCCAGCGCGCCCTCGTCCGGGCGACGTGCATCGCCTGCCGTGGAGCGGACCGCATACCTTGCCCATGATTGGCCTCAGTGGAGCTATCCACATCGGTGGCGATCGCTGACAGCTACACTGATTTCACTATGCGCATCTCAAGGCTAGAGGGGGTCGCAGTGTTTCTTCTTGTCATGTCGGTGCCAGCCACATTGTTGGCTCTGGATCCGCCGCAGGACAAGGGGAAGCCAGACAAGGCGAAGAACGAGAAGAGCGTCGATCACAAGGATCACGGCGACTCGCTGGACGTGATCGCGGTGGCGTCTGCGGGCATTCGTCTCAGCTACGGAGATGCCCGCCGGTTCGCGGTCGATAGCAATCTGACCGGTTACAAGCCCTTGCCACCGGGGATCAGGAAGAACCTGGCGCGAGGCAAGCCGATGCCCCCCGGGATCGCCAAGACGAGGATGCCATCCTCGTTCCTGAAAAGACTACCCGCCCACGAGGGCTATGAGTGGCGCATTGCAGGGTCCGACCTCGCCCTCGTCTTCGAAGCGGATATGTCGATCTCGGGTGTTCTGAAGGACGTCTTCAAGTAGGGGAGGGTCTTGCCCCCTCGCGTAGGCGCACCGTCGGCGCCAGATTTATAGCCGCGGACACAGTTCTACCAAGGTGGGTCTGTAAAATCGTCGCCATGCCAGCCATCAAGCTTCTCGCCCGCGCGACGGCCCTGACCGAGTATTTCTCGCCGACAGTCATCGGCGAGGTGAACGACGTCTTCGTCAAGGTAGCCAAGATCAAGGGCGAAGAGATCCCCTGGCACAACCACGCCGGGGAGGACGAGCTGTTCTACATCATCGACGGCAGTCTGCTCTTCGAGATCGAAGGGGAAGCGCCCTTCACTATGGAGACGGGCGACCTCTATATCGTCAAGCGCGGCCTCAACCACCGGGTTTCCTCGACCGAGGAGTGCTCGATCTTACTGGTCGAGAACAAGTCGACGGCTCATCTCGGTGACACGGAGTCCGAGATCACCAAGTCGATCGAGGAGCAGTTGGAAGGCTTTGGGTAGGACTATCGGTGCGCGAATGCGCGGTCTGGAGAAGGGTCTTTTTGTAGATGCCGTCGCCGACCGCGCTCGGACCGACATCGAAGGAGCCCGGATTCTGTGGTAGAAGATGAAGAGCGATATCCATGACGATGCTCCTGCCGGAAGCCTCCGGCAGGCGATAGGTACTTCGAGCGAAGGAGGTGGAGATGAAATCGATGGTTGTGACTGGATTGTGTTTGGTAGTGAGTTTGCTGGTTTTCACGTCTCCGGTTGCGGCGGCTGATAAGCCGGTCTTGGGGGTCGCTGAGTTCCGGAACGAAGTGGGCCAGGCTGCCTATTGGTGGTATGGCACCGGCAGCGTCGGTTGGGATCTCTCGGACATGCTGTCGAACGAGCTGGCAGCGACGGGGTCCTTCCGGGTCGTGGAGCGCGCCAAGCTCGAGCCTATCCTCGCCGAGCAGGATCTGGCTGACTACGGGCGTGTGGCTGAAGGCACCGGTGCCGAGGTCGGAAAGTTGACCGGAGCGACATACCTGGTGCTCGGTTCCGTCAGCGCTTATGAGGACAACGTCAAGGGTACAGGCGGCGGCATCGGCTACAAGGGAATTCGAATTGGTGGCAAGAAGGGCAAGGCCTACATGGCGGTCGACCTCAGGGTGGTCAACACCACCACGGGCGAGCTCGAGTTCGTGCGCACAGTGGAAGCACGAGCCGGCAGCAAGGGGTTCGATGTCGGGGTCTGGAAGTCCGGGTTTCACGGTGATCTGGCTCAGTACGAGAAGACCCCGACCGGGAAGGCGATCCGAGCCTGCTTGATCGAGATCGTTGATTACCTCGACTGCGCCATGGTTAGCCAGGACGGATGCATGGCCGAGTACGATGCCAAGGAGAGGTCCCGACGCGAGAAGACGAAGAGCGCCATCGAGATCCAGTGACGCGAGTCGAGCCGAGGGCGACGCTAGTCGAGCAAGCCGGACAACCAGTGCATCACGTTGAGTAGGAACTGCGGGTTCTGGGCGGCATCGGGCCGGTTCATGCCCATCAGGACGCGCTCGTCTTTGGTGATCCACTCCTGGGCCGAGAACATCGCGGCCTCGCCGAACACAGCCACGCGACCTTCTCCGAATCGGAGGACCGCACCTTGCAGCATGCCAGCCGCCGGTATGGTTGGCGTCGTCTTCTTAAACTCCCAGGCTTCGATGGGCAGTTTCAACGTGCTCCCTGGGGGGAGCGTCAATAGGGGCTCGAACTCGCGCTCGACGCGGAACGCCTGGCCGGTGAACGTACGGACGGAGTCGATCCTCTCGCTCTCATCTCGGCCCGCGGTGATGGGATGATCGGCGAGTCCTGCCTCTCGAGTGAACTCGAGCTTGGAGTTGTCCTCGGTGTCATAGAGAAAGCCGTTGCCGAACAGAATGTCGAACGCGGCCGCCAGGTCTGCAACCGAGCCCGGAAACGGCATGTGGTCCGCGATCAAGAGCAGCGAGCCACCTTCTTCGACCCAGAGACGAATAGCCTCGATTTCGATCTCGGTGAAGGCCTGTTCCGCGGGCAGTTTCCAACCCTTCTGGTCCGACTCGGCGATGGCGTTGGCGATGACGTAGATGTCTCCCTGGCCAAGCGAGTCTGCAGTCGCGGTCTCGGCGAGACCCTGCACCACATATCCGTCGCGGCGCAGCAGCTTCGCGAAGGGAGCGTAGCGCCCCTCGAGCGTGTGGAAGTTGAAGTGGGCCTCGTCGATCTGGACCACCGGGCCTGGGCCCTGGGAGTAGGCGGGCTGCGGAATCTCGGGCTCGAAGGACAGATCCGCTTGTTGTACTCCGGAGTGGAGGTGGCAACCTGCGAGCGCGAGGACCAGTGCCGTCGCAACAGTGAATCGAAGTGAGTGCATCATCGTTCTCTCGAGTCGTCGAAGTGCATCGAAGTGAGTCATCATGTCATCCCAACTAGTCATGATCGGAACCTGGCCGCAGATACAGCACAAGGACCACCACTAGATTGAGGAAGGTCCAGGTCAGCAGGCCGCGCATGATCACTTGGGCCAGCGGGCTTTGAATTTCGTTTCCAGGAGCGCTGCCGTGTCCCGAGGGCTCTGGAGCTCCAGACAGAGGAACCGGTCACGGCGAAGCGGTGCACCGCGAGAAACGATGCCGGTATATGCTGAGTGGTCAGGGCACTGGCGGCGCTCCGCCAAATCGAAAGGAGGCAGGGATGAACCTCCGTATCGCGACCTTCGCCGCAATTCTCGGTCTCTGCGCCACCTTCGTGCTTCGCACGGCGGCGACCTTCTCTACACAGCTGTTCACCTCCCCCATGGTGGCCCAGGCGGCCTTATGGACGCACCTGTTCAGTGCGGCCACCATGCTCTGGTTCTTTCTTGCCTTCTGGCGAGAAATGACGACTCCGGAGCGTCCGCCTCTTCGCCGAGCAACCGCCACGGCGGCGGCCGGAGCCGCGATGGCACTCTTGGTTCCACTTCAGATCTTGCTGCGAATCTCCGATGTCGCCCCCTTCTCGACATTCGTCCGCTCTCCATGGCTGGAACCCATCGCACCCCTGATCGCCACAGTGGCGATCCTGATCTTCTTTGCGGTGTATAGGCGTGAGCTGGTCAAGCCCGATGACGCACAGCTCCAAATCGCCACCAGTGCCGCTATGTGGGCCTATGCTCTGTTCACAGTGCTGAATCTGGTTGTACTCGCGCTCTACATGAGCTCGGGAGAGCTGCGTTGGCTGACCCAGAGGGGGCCGGCCATCGCCTGGATCACCCTACCGCTCGTGGCCGTTGGTTTTGGCGCGGTGCTCTTCTTCTTCGTGACACTGTCGAGGTCTCTGTCGCTGCGCTCAGAGCCCGTGCCGATGTGACGGGATCCCTGGCGCCGATTCAGCCGCTCCACAGCGACACCAGGATGGAAAAGGCCCGTTGGCCGCGGTGGATCCAATCCGAATGCGGGCCTCCGGAGTACCATTGGGTATGACGAATTCGTCGCCTTCCGATCCGATCGACGCTCGAGGCGCGGGTGTCGCTGATGCTCCCGAGCTGCTGCCCTACCTTCCGATGCTCTATGTTGCCTGGGCGGACGGCGAATTGGAGCCCGTCGAGATTCGAGCCATCTGTACTCGAATCGGGACGACCAAAGGGATGGATGAAGATTGTCAGCGGTTCCTGGAGGGTTGGCTGGATCCTGAGAGCCCGCCCTCGGCAACCGATCTGACGACGCTGTTGGCCACCATTAGGACCGCGGCGACGCTCATGCCCGCCGGCGAGCGTCGTACGCTGGCCGAGTTGGGGGTGGAGCTTGCGGCGGCCGCAGGGCATCAGGCTTCGGCTGCGGAAAGGCAGGCCCTGGAGGCCATCGAATCGAGTCTCGGTATCGGTGGTACCGAGGCGGTCCGTCGACTGCTGAGTCCCAAGCGCACCGCACCCGAAACCGTTGGCCCACCACCTGCCTTCGACGTGGCCGCAATGACGCGGCTTCTGGATGGTGATCAGTGGGCTGTTCGCGACCAGGTGCGCGGCATATTGAGCCGTCCCGAGTTTGGCTACCGCTACGACCTGGACAGAGAAAGCTACCGCGCACTGGTGCTCGATTGGACCCAGGCTCTAGCGGTGGAGGGTATTGGTGCTTTGAGCTTCCCCAAGGAGGTCGGGGGCGGCGGTGACCTGGGCGCCTTCATCGCCGCCTTCGAGACCGTGGCCTTTCACGACCTGAGCCTCTTGGTGAAGTTGGGGGTGCAATTCGGTCTGTTTGGCGGCAGCATCCTGCAACTGGGAACGGAGCGACATCACGAGCAGTACCTGCCCCTCGTTGGCACGTTGGAGCTACCAGGATGTTTCGCGATGACCGAGACCGGGCACGGCTCCAATGTTCACGATCTGGAGACCGTGGCGCGCTACGAGCCGCAGACAGAAGACTTCGTCCTCGACACTCCGAGTCCGGCGGCGCGCAAGGACTACATCGGCAACGCTGCGCTGCACGGGCGCCTGGCCACGGTTTTCGCCCAACTCGAGATCGGCTCGGAGCACCACGGGGTCCACGCCTTTCTCGTGCCGATACGTGAAAAGGACGGCACGGTGTGCGCTGGGGTCGGCGTCGAGGATTGCGGTGAGAAGCTCGGCCTCAATGGGATCGACAACGGCAGGCTCTGGTTCGACCAGGTTCGGATACCGCGCCAGAGTCTTCTCGATCGCTTCGCACAGGTCGCTGCCGACGGGACGTACAGTAGCCCGATCTCGAGTCCGACCAAGCGATTCTTCGTGATGCTGGGGACCCTCGTAGGTGGTCGCGTGAGCGTGGCGCTCGCAGGTCTGAGCACGGCCAAGTCGGCGTTGACGATCGCGACACGCTATGGCGCTGGCCGGCGGCAGTTCGGACCGGATGGTGCGGCGGAAACGGTATTGCTGGACTACCGCACTCACCAGCGGCGTCTGATGCCCCGGTTGGCCACGACCTACGCTCTCGACTTCGCTCTTTCTCATCTGGCGGCCGAGTACGTCGGCTCATCGGCCGATAATCGCCGCGAGGTGGAGTCCCTGGCGGCTGGATTGAAGGCTTATTCCACCTGGAACGCGACGGACACCATCCAGACCTGCCGTGAGACCTGTGGTGGGCAGGGATACCTGGCCGTCAATCGCTTCGCCGCGCTCAAGGCCGACAGCGATGTCTTCACGACCTTCGAGGGCGACAACACCGTGCTGCTGCAGCTGCAAGCCAAGAGCCTGCTCACCGGCTATGCCAGGCAGTTCGGGGAGATGAACGCGTTCGGACTGGCAAAGTACCTCGCCGGCCAGGCGGCCACGGCCGTTGCCGAGCTCAACCCCGTGGCGACCCGTAGGACCGACGAAGAGCACCTTTGTGACCGAGACTTCCAGCTGGCCGCCTTCGTGTGGAGGGAGCAGCACTTGCTGACTTCCCTCGCGCGCCGGATGAAGAAGCGTCTCGACGCCGGCATGGACAGCTTCGACGCGCTGGTCGAGGTGCAGGATCACGTCGTTGCCTTGGCCAAGGCCCATACCGAGAGGGTGGTCTTGGAGCAATTCGCCTCCGGTATCGATGGCTGTGAAGACGCCTCATTGAAAGCGGTGCTCGGTACGCTCTGCGATCTCTACGCTCTGCACCGCATCGAGGCCGACCGTGGCTGGTTTCTGGAGCACGGCTACCTCGAGAGCGCCAAAGCCAAGGCAATCCGCAAACAGGTCGACAAGCTCTGTCTAGAGGTCCGGCAGCAGGCCGTGCCGTTGGTCGACGCCTTCGGCATTCCCGATCCGGTGCTGGCAGCCCCCATCGCGCGGTAACCTCGCTTCATGAGTGAAGACGAGCTACGTGGAACCCTTTCCAAGCTACTTCGACAGAGTCAGGCAGGTGCCGGGCTGAGCCGGGCGGTGGAGGGCTTTCCCGCCACTCTCGCCGGGCAGTCGGTGGAGGGCTTTCGGCACACAGGTTGGGAGCTGGTCGAGCATCTGAGGCTCGCTGCGGAGGATCTCGTTTCCTATTGCCGTGACGCCGACTACGAGAAGCTCGCATGGCCGGAGGGATACTGGCCGGCGACGGCGGAGCCACCCAGCGAGGAGGCATGGCGAGAAAGCGTGAATAGGCTACTCGAGGCCACCGATGCCATGGCTATGATGGTGGACGATCGCGAGCATGACCTCTACGCAACCGTGCCCTCCGCCGAGAAAAGCCACCACCACACTTTGCGAGCTGCGCTGATCCTCCTGGATCACAACGGTTATCACGCCGGCCAGATCATCGACCTTCGCATCGCGCTCGGCGTTTGGACCAGGAGTTGAGCTGCATGTAGAGAAACACTGGCCTGCCGCACAGATGAGCCGGGTCGCGGCACCCCCGATTGGGAGAACAATCATGAGAGCGAAGTCGTTGGCATGCCTCGTCGTCCTGCTTCTGCTTGGATGTGGCCACAGGGAAAAAGAGCTCGCCGCGCCGATCGCGGGATGGCGAATCTCGACCCCAGAGGAGCAGGGGATCGACTCACGACCTCTACTCGCCATGCTGCGTGAGATCCAGAAACAGGAGCTGCGAATCGACAGTGTGATCGTCGTGAGGAACGGCTATCTGGTGATGGAGGCCTACCTTCCTCCCTACGAGAGGGAGCACCGGCACATCATCTATTCGGCAACCAAAGGCATCAGTGCGCTCCTGGTTGGACTCGCGATCGAAGAAGGCCTCATCCTCGATGAGAAGGCGAAGGTCCTCGATCTGCTTCCTCTGGAGGGTGAAGAGATCAAGAACCTCGATGACTGGAAGCGACAGCTCGCACTCGAGGATCTCTTGACGATGACAGATGGCTTCGAATGGCAGGATTGGCCATACGGGATCAGGGCCGAGGGTGACTTTTCGCGACTCCTGGCGTCCTCCGACGGGGTTCGCTACATCCTCGACAAGCCGATCGTCCAGGAGCCCGGGACTCACTTCAACTACAACAGCGGTGCCTCTCATCTTTTGACCGCCATTGTCCAGGAAGTGACGGGCAAGACCGCCCTGGAGTATGCCAACGAAAGGCTGTTTCATCCGTTGGGTATCGACGATGCCGGCTGGTCGGCTTACCAGGGCATCAACAATGGGGGCTCGGAGCTGTTCCTTCGCCCACGAGAGATGGCGAAGGTGGGCTACCTCATGCTGAACGAAGGGCGATGGGGAGATGAGCAGATCCTCCCCGCCGAGTGGATCGAGGCCTCGATGCAGCAGTACATCGAGACAGATGTGGAGTTCCTCGAGGAGGAGTACGGATATCAGTGGTACACGAAGCATTTCGCGGGGCACAAGGTGCACAGTGCCGAGGGCCTGGGAGGGAACTTCACTTTTGTGGTCCCGGATCTGGAAATGGTTGTCGTGTTTGCGGGTGGTCTCATGGGAAGGGAAATGGCTGCCCCCTACCGTTTCCTCGAGGAGATGGTGATTCCCGCGGTGGTATCGGATACTCCGCTGCCACCCAATTCAAATTTGACCAAGTCGCTCGATACCGTGGCAGCGGGCCTGCCGGCGACTGCACAAGAGCTGCCTGAGCACGCAAGACAATTCTCGGGCTCGACCTTCGATGTGAAGGATGGGGACAACGTGCTCGGGATCGAACAACTGTCGATCACGTTTCCTGAGGACGCTGAAGCCCTCATGAGAATCGTGTACTCGGGAACAGGAGTCGACGCCGATTGGGGGATGGACATCGTCTTCCGAAGGGATGACTTGTCGGAGGAGCAGCGGGAGTTGCAGGTGTCCATCGGATTGGATGGCAGATTCCGAACGGTAATGGTCGATCACGATGAGATCGGCAAGGTGCCGTTCTCTGCGAAAGGCCACTGGAAGGATGATCGGACGCTGGTCCTGACGGTTCTGTCGGCGTGGGCGATACCTGAGGAGTGGACCCTGTCGTTTCACGATGGCGAAGGCGTGACCCTTTCGATCGAGACGCCGTTCCTTCAGGCTACGATTCCGCTGCATTGATCGATGGGGGCGGCGCTGCGTCTTCTCGGCCACGGCGCAGATCACGCAAGTGAGTTTTTCGACCAACTCCTCCAATCGACGCCAGGCTGCGGTGGGTCTCGTCCTCCCTGTGTATAATCCGGCCAACGACAAGGTCGCTCAAGAGCTTGAAGTTGGATTCGGTCGAGTGCCAATTTGCCTCGGCAACCCAGTGGCGCGGGTGCCAGGATCTGTTGGCGGAGACTGCGACCGAAATCAACTAGCGCCTTCGCGACGGTAGCGGTCACACGCCGGGCCACGCCTCGCTATCTGAATTCGGCCAACAGCCTCGAGTTGGTTCTCGCCACTGCGTGGTCGAGGTGTCAGTGGGTGTATCGGGACAGAAATGGAGGAGTTGAAAGATGAAGCGAGCCATCAGTTTTCTTATGTTGTCATTTGCAGTCGCCGGGCTAGCAGGGGCCGTGCCCTTGCCTGTCCTACCCCCTTTTCCCGATATCGCCGGTCCTGAGCTATGGATCGACGGACCTGACGGCGTTCAGCCGGGCACCGGCCGGACCTACCCCGACGTAGCGGTTAATGAGATAGGCCTGCGGATCCATGTCTGGGTCGCAACCGGGGTAGGGGGATCCTCTGCGGGTGAGATCTTTGTCCGGCGGTGGGACGCGGCGGGGAATCCGCTCGGCGCCCCGGTGCAGGTCAACACCACCACCCTCGACATCCAGCGCTATCCGAGGGTCGCGGTGTCGGCCGACGGCACGTTCCTGGTCATCTTCCAGAGTTGGGAGGATGTCGGTGGCGGCGCCGAGCGCATCGTGGTTCGTAGTCAGGCCTACAACGCTGCCGGCAATACGGTCGGCACCGAGCAGCGGCTGAGCACCGTCGCAACCAACACCGCCACCAATGTTTATGCCGATGTGGCAGCTCTGCGAGAGACCGACGGTAGTGCGGGTGGCTACGCCGTTGTTTGGAGAAGCGCCAATTCTTCCGGCGCAGATACCAATGCCAGCATCGAAGGCTGTCTGGTGAGTGCCGCGGGAGTTCCTAGCGCCCAGTTCCAGGTCAACTCGACGGGGCCGCCCAGCCAGAACATTCCCTCGGTGACCGAGCTCCCCGACGGAGGGTTCTTCGCCATATGGATCGCGGATCAGGAGATCTGGGGCCGGAGATTCAACGCCGCCGGAGGGCCGATCGGTAACGACTTCAAGGTCAGCAGCTCCTTTGTGGCGCAGAAACAGGACAACGATGTCGCCCTGGGCTGGGACGGTGTCGTGGCCGCGGTCTGGTCCGATGCCGAGGGTGATGGCGGCACGAACGGCAGAGAGATCCGAGCCAGGTTGTTCGACTCGGATCTGAATCCCCTGGCAGCCGATTTTCGAGTGAACACGGTGATCGACGGCGGACAGGAGGAACCGCGTCTGGCCGACTACGGTCCAATGGGCTTCCTGGTGGTGTGGAGCAGCGCAGTGGCGAGTGGTGCCGACCTGGGCGATAGCATCGAGGCGAGGCTGGTGACCGGTTCGAACCAGTTCGACGGTCCACAGGTGCAATACAACGTCTGGGACAACGACAATGATCAGGGTTTCCCAGGTGCTCACGGGTGGTACGGGCGGCTGGCCACAAACTGGCGAAGCCTGACGTGGGATGGCGATCCCAAACCCGACAACACCAACGATGCGTTCATCATCGGTCGGGACATTGAATATTGCATCTACTGCGACGATTTCGAGTGGGGTGGCCCCTGGCGGTGGAGCTCGCAGGTGGAGTCCTTGCCGTAGCGGGAACCCGGCTAAAGCCAGCCCTGCTTACGAGCCAGCCGGGCGGCCTCCGTCCGGTTGGCGGCGCCGAGCTTGCCGATGGCGTCGGACAGGTAGTTGCGCACGGTGCCCTCGGAGAGATGAAGCTCCTCGGCGATCTTGGAGTTCGACAAACCTTCGCCGGCGAGCTGCAGTACCTGGCGCTCGCGGTCGGTCAGCGGATCGGGCTCGCCCCATGCCTGAGCGGCCAGCTCCGGGGCTACCGCACGCAGTCCCTGGTGAACCCGGCGCACGGCCTCGGCAAGTTCCTCGGCCGGTGTGTCCTTGAGCAGATAGCCGGCGGCGCCACCTTCGAGGGCGCGCCGCAGGTAGCCGCTACGACCGAAGGTCGTGACGATGATCACTCTTCCGGAGAAGCTCTTCTCCTTGAGAGCCTGCAACAGCTCGAGACCCGTCATGCCTGGCATCTCGATGTCCGTCAAGACGACGTCGGGTTCGAATTCGAGGGCCTTCTCCAACGCATCGTTGCCGGTCTCAGCGGTTGCCACCACCTCGATGTCGTCCTCCATGTCGAGGAGAGCGGCGAGAGCACCCAGGACGAGGCCCTGGTCTTCGGCGATGATGACACGGATCATCCTTCGGCCCCTGACGGTTCTGGGTTGCAGGGGGAGAACGGCTTGTCGGATCGAATCCGCTGGCTCGACCGGGCCATGCTGTCGGCAGTTCGCGTGACGGGTAGTGTGATCGTCACCGTCGTCCCTCCTCGTCCCTCGACGTTGAAGTCACCGTCCAGGGCGCTCACCCGCTCCCGCATTCCAGTCAAGCCGAGGCCGTCCTGGGCCGCACCATCTCGCCCCGCGGTGCCCTTGCCGTTGTCCTGTACGCTGAGCCGGACCTGATCCTCCAAGTTCTCGAGGCGCACCCGGCACGAGTCGGCCTGCGAATGGCGCAGGACGTTGGTGGTGGCTTCGCGAAGAGCCAATGCGAGTACCTGCTCTGTCGCAGGATCGATGTCGATCGCATCGACCTCCGCCTCGAAGTGGATCAGGGCCGACTGCAGCGCCACGCGGGCCTGCGCCAGCTCCGTCGAGAAGTCCGTCTGTCGGAACCCGCTGAGTGCGGTGCGGACCTCTTTGAGGGCATCGCGAGCCACCTGTTCGACCTCGGCGATCTCTTGGACCGCCCGCTCGGGATCCTTGTCGGCCAACCGGCGAGCCAACTCCGACTTGCGGGTGATCACGGTCAGGGTGTGCCCCAGCAGATCGTGCAGATCGCGGGCGATCCTTTCGCGCTCGGCCAGCTTGGCCAGCCTTTCGACCTCGTCCTGTGTGCGTCGGAGCGCGGCCTGCGAACGCCGCACACCGGCGTGGTGAATGTTGATGCCACCGACGAGGAGGCTGAAGACCATGCCCGGGATCCAGAAGAAGGGCGACAGATCGAGTAGCCAGGCTTCGAGCGGAGGAAGAGCGGCCAGCACGAGTAGCAGCCGGAAGGCAAAGCCCGCCGGACCCACATAGCCCAGATGGCCCGCCGCAAAGACGAAGAAGACACTGGAGCCCCAGTTGATTGGCGCGAACACGATGCCCAGCAGCGTGATCCCGGCTACGGCGATCAGGGCCTTGCGGCCGGAGAGCCAGTAGCCCCAGAAATAGAGTGGCAGGAAGAGGGCCGTGCCGAGAGCGGTGAGAGTCCAGTCCGTAGGCGTTGGGTCGTCAACCAGGGCTGCCAACCAGAAGATGCCCAGGTAGACCAGCCAGGCGTACGGGGTCCAACCGAGCTCGTCCGCTTTCGGAATCAGACGCATGGGGGCTCCTCAGTGTAGCTCACAGAACTCTCGAGCCACGGGTTTCTAGCCGTAGGTCTTGCCCTCGTCGCGGCGATAGCCGAACAATGCGAGGCCAAGAGACAGAGCTGTGAAGACTGCCAGATAGAGGATGCTGACCCAGGGTGCCGGGCCGGCCGATGCGCCGATCTGAGCGAGCGCCAACTGACTGAAGTGGTAAGGAGGTAGGGCCGGCGCCAGATTTTGGAGCAGGCCGGGCAGCGCCTGCACCGGGATCCAGAGACCCGACAGGAACGCCAGCGGCAGGTACAAGAGATTGACAATCGCCGGCGCCGAGTTGGGGCCGCAGAAATAGCCCAGGGCTAGGCCGAAGGCACAGAAGGGGAGCGCCCCGGCAATCAGCACCGCGGCCAGCGACAGCCAGGCGGAGGCGGGCATAGTGACGCCGCCAAAGATTGCCGCGAGCGCGAAGAGGCCCAGGACGATGATCAGACTGAAGGTCAGGGCCATGAAGATCTTGGCGGTGAAGTAGGCCAGGGGCGGCATGGGGGTGGCCCGCTTGAGCAGCATCCAACCCTGACCGCGCTCGATGGCGACCCCGACGCCGAAGCCAAAGAGCGAGGCCCCGATGACTCCGAAGGCGCCGTAGGTGGCGAGCAGATAGGTGGGCATGTTGACCGGTCCCGCCATGCGTCCACCGCCGAAGACGAGTCCGAAGAAGACGTAGAAGAGCAGAGGGAACATCACCGTGGGTATGGCGTAGGCCGGCATCCGCAGGAGCTTCAAGAGCTCGTACTTGGCCTCGAGGGTGAAGATCCTGGTGAGGCTGCGGGACTTGCCATCCATGGGAGTCGCGACGGACTGGGCTGTGGTGGTCATGCTGCCTCCTTCTTGTTGGTCAGGGCGAGGAATGCATCGTCGAGAGCGGCGCCGATGACTTCGAGGTCCGACAGCTCGCCGTCGCGCATCAGGAGCTCGCGAACGACCGGTTCGGCTCGGGAAGTGAGGATCTCGATCGTGCCATCTAGAGCTTCGACGCTCTTGACACCTGGAATGCCATCGATCTCGGAGGTGTGCAGGCGAGTACGGCAGCGGATGCGGCGCCCCTGAACGCGAGCCTTGATCATGGCGGGCGAGCCCTCGGCAATGGAACGGCCCTCGTTGAGTAGGACGATCCGATCGGCCAGGGCATCGGCCTCCTCCAGGTAATGGGTAGTCAGGACGACACTTCGACCGCGCGCGACGAAGGTCCTGATCTGCTGCCAGAGCGCGCGCCGCGCCTCGACATCGAGACCGGTCGTAGGCTCATCGAGGTAGAGCAGCTCCGGATCCCCGCAGATCGACAGGGCAAAGAGCACCCGTTGCCGCTGGCCGCCCGAGAGCTGTCCGAAGGGACGTTTCTCGAGACCCTCGAGTCCGGCGATGCGCAGAGTCTCCGCAAGAGCGAGTGGGTCTGGGTAGTAACTCGAGAACAGCTCGACGAGCTCGGCAACTCGCAAGGTCTGTGGAACCGCGGAGATCTGCAGCATGGCTCCGACCCGAGTGCGGCTTCGCGAGTCGTCGGGTGCACAGCCGAAGACCCGTACGCTCCCCTGGAGGGGCTCGGCCAGCCCGAGAAGCAGGTTGACGGTGGTCGTCTTTCCAGCGCCGTTGGGTCCCAGAATTGCCAGGACCTCACCGGCCCTGACTTCCAGGTCGAGACCATAAAGAGCCATCAGCTCGCCGTAGGACTTCCAGACGTTCTGGAGCTCGGCTATGACGTGTGGTTCGTGGTTTGCCATCGAATGCCTCCTTTGATGGAGACATTGTGGCTGTCAGACGACTCATTGATCAGGGAGGATCGTCAGCAATCTCGGGTGACAAATGTCATTCCCTCGACCACTCTTTGGGCACGATGGACGTTTCATACCGGCAGGATTGGGGCGCGATCAGCCTGCAGAGGAGAGAGCCTGAGCTTCGATCGCTCTGAGGGCGTGACCCCGGGCTGCAAGGGGCTCGCCTTGCGAGAAGAGGCTTGCTGCCATCGCCTGGTGGTACTCGGCAGAGTCGGGGTCGAGCCCTCGAATGGGTTTGGCCTCGGCAAGCTCGGCTTCGAGTCGACCCAGCCTCTCTACCTCGTCCTCCAACTCACCAATACGGTCGGCGGCCCGCACCCGGCTGCTCGAGGCGATGTGTCGGGGATTGATGGCCTCGGAGCGCTCGAAGGCGGTGAGGGAGCGGTCGAGGAGGCCGTTTCGGCGGTAGATCAACCCCAGGTTGTAGAACAGCACATCGTTGTTCGGCGCTGCATGGCGGGCCCTGGCGAACGCTGCCTCGGCCCTGGGCCAGTCCAAGCGCTCGAAGGTCACACCTTGCATGTAGTGAAAGTGACCGATCAGGTTCTGGGTCAGGTAGTCCTTTGGAACTGACGGGTCCATCTCGCCGTCGAGCTCGGTCTTCGGGATGACTGGCTCCGGGACAGGTGTGCCCCCCCTTTGAATCCGAAACGTCAGACCTGTGCCGACAATATCGAGCTCTGGCACCTCCCAGTTGGGGTGGTGCGTGAAGTAGAGAGGGTCGGCGTCCGGGTCGAAGCGCAATGGGGGTAGGTCGGCCCCCCCAACGCCCTGGAGGATCAGGTCGACATCGGGCCGCACCCCTTCCACCAGTTGCAGATAGATCAGCACAAAGAGGATGTTGTCGTCGCTGGCGCTCAGGTGGGCGCCTGGAGGCAGCGTCGATAGCAGCGTTCTACTGAAATCGTCTGCGATACGGAAGTGACTGCGATCGAACTGTGGATAGCCCACCACGAGCATGGTCAATGGCAACAGGAGGGCTGCCGCCGCGAGCTTGGGAGAAAGGTGCTCACGGACGAGCTCCAGCCCCAGGCCCGCGAGCAGAGCGAGGATGACGAACGTCGGGATGTAGTAGCGATACCAGATAAATAGATCGCTGCGAGACCCGTGCAGAGCCATCGCCAGATAGTTGCCGAAGACGGCCAGAAGGAGCAGGAGAACGGGCCATTTTTTTGCCCTGGCCCACAAGAGCCCGACCAGGGCCAGAACAGCTCCCAGCCAGAAGAGCTCGATTCCGATGCGAAGCAGAAGATCTCCGGCGATCGTGAGCAGGTCGGCTGGCGACTCGATCCAGGCTCTCTCCCATGCCTCGCGTCGCAAGATCACATCGATCGCGCCTCGAATCGTCTCGGGGTTTCCCCAATCGAGCCGGGGATTGGCGCGGGAGCGAAGAGGAAGGTACAGATACGGTACGAGCCCTAGAACGAACGCCGCCCCCGAGGCGATCAGCGTTCGGGGCTTGCGCAGGAGTCCCGGTTCGGCAATGAGTGCGGACACCCCCAGGGCGATCGCAAAGACCCCCATGTAGGTGTGATTCGTGGCTCCCAGAGCCGCCACGAAGAACGCCGCGACGAGTGCTCTGGGCTGTCGCGATTGGTACCAGGCCGCGGCAAGGCTCAGGGCCATGACCAGAAGCAATGCGTTGAGGCTGTAGACCCTCTGGATGTTGGCCTGGGACCAGAAGCTGGGGCTGAAGGCGAGCAGCAAGCACGAGAACAGAGCAGGAATCGTGGAGAGTCCAAGGCGTCGGCCCAGGAGGTAGAGGCCCGCCACCGCTGCGGCGGCGCAGAAGGCGCTGAACAGGCTCATTCGGAAGGCGATGGAGCCAACCGGAACGAGTACCGTCCAGAGCTTTCCCAGAAGTACGTAGAGCGGGTAGCTGCTCGGATGTGGAATGCCCAGCGTGTGGACCGCAGCCACCAACTCGCCGCTGTCGCCGACGTAGATGGCGCGGCTGGCGCCCCAGGCGTAGATCAGGAAGAGGGACAGCCCGAGGACGAGGGCATGGAGCCTCCTGGCATCCTGGCCGCCGGCAGCGTTAGTCGACGTCATCGGCACCTACTGCTCGGTGGGACTTTCTTTCAAACGCTTCAGGTTCTCCTGGAACAGCGCGTTGTCTGGCTCGAGCTCGAGGGCCCGCTCCAGCGCTGCGATGGCAGCCGCTCGATCACCCATGAGATAGGCGACGTTGGATCGATACTGGTGCACCAGGCTGTATTGGGGGGCGATTCCCTCGGCACGATCGAGCAGTGTCAGAGCCGTGTCGTAGTCACCACGCCGGGCGGCCAGGCTGGCCTTCTCGGCGAGAAAGCCGGCCTGCTGCTCGACCTCGCTCTGCGGAGCGTTCGCCGAAGCGCTGCCGGTGAGGCGAAGCATGGCGGCCCGCGATGGCTCGTAGTCCGGTGCATAGCGCAAAGCGGTGCTGTAGTCGGCGAGAGCGAGCTCGCGTCGGCCCTGACGCTCATGGATCACGGCCCGGTTGTGGTAGGCCTCCACGTTCAGGGGCTCGAGCTTTAGAGCCATCTCGAGCTGCCCGAGGGCCGCCTCGTAGTTGCCCATGACACCGTAGGCACCAGCCAGGCTGGTGTGGAGGCCGGCTTCCTCGGGCTCGGCTTCGATGAGGCGCTCGTAGATCTCGACGGCGTCTTCCAGGCGGCCCTCCTCAAAGGCGATCGCCGCCAGGTTGCGCTCGCCCTCGCTCGATTGAACTCCACCCAGATAGCCGAGGGCCTCCAGTCGCTCGATCACAGCCTGGTCCACTTCCTCGTCCCTGGCGACACCTTCCTGCTCGCCACGCTCGCCGGCTTCGTAGGAGGCGATGCGGTCTGGTACCTGCGGAATCTCCAGGGCTTCCGTGAGCACCCTGCCCGGCATGTCCTCGGCGGCCGGCAAGTCGAGCAGGGCGAGCACTGTGGGAGCAACATCGACAAGGACGGGCTTGTCGAGTCTCGAATGCCGCTTCACTCCGCGACCGTAGAGATAGAGGATGCCTTCTATGCGGTGGAACCGCTCGCTGACCCGACGCATGTCCCGAACGCGGCTCGGGTCGTCGTGCAGCTCACCGAGCCGAAATCCATGGTCCGATGCCACGACCAGCGTGGTGTCGTCGTCCATTGCCTCGAGATACTGCCCTACCAGATCGTCGGCGAAGCGGTACATCTGCTCGACGGTCTTGCCGTACTTCGATTGTTGGTCGGCCAGCTCACCAACCAGACCCTCGACCCTGAAGAGATGGCCGAACAGGTGGGAGGTCGAGTCCACGCCCTCGATGTAGACCATCTCCAGGGCTGGCTTCTCCTGCCGCCAGAGCTGGAGCCCGATGTCTCGGTAGCTCTTCGCCGTGGCCAGGGCCCATTTGAAATGCCCCAGGTCGTCGGACAGATCGAACGGCTGTGAGAACGCCTCGGGGCTGATGTCGACGAATGGGGAGATTTCCTCGTAGGTGAGATCCGTCGGGCGGCGGAGTAGAGGTGCGATCTCGGAGGCGAGCTCTGGTGGATGGGTGGTTTCCTGCTGAGCCCCGGCCCCCGTGAAGCCTTCCTCGAAGAGAAAGTGGTAGGAGGTGTGGTCACTGACGATGAGGCCATCGATGGGCTCCGGCGGCCAGGTTGCCCACCACCCGACCACAGCGGGGCGTCTACCCGCCTTGGCGGCGATGTTCCAGAGAGCCTCTACCTGCCGCAGATCACTGGTCACAGGCAGACTCTCGCCGGTCTGGGGATCGGCGGCGACGAAATGTCCGATCCCGTGCTGCCCCGGGGTCTTGCCGGTGGCGATCGTCGTCCAGATGATGGGGCTCAAGATCGGCTTCTGACTGATCAGGCGACCGTAGGCTCCGTCCTGCCTCAGGCGAGCGAAGTTGGGCAGCTTCCCCTCGGACATCAACAGATCGATCGCCAAGGGGTCGAGGCCGTCGATCCCGAGGAAGATGACCTTGCCGTCGGATGAGCCCCCACCGCAGGACAGCAATGGTCCAGCGATTGCCAGGGCTAGTAGAGCTGAGCGGAGTTTCACGGTCTCAACCTATGGCCACAGAGTTGCTGCGTCAAGTAGGGGCGGGCTTGTCCCCACCCGCCGGACAGCACTCTGCCGCTGGTAGCCGCCCCCGGACCGTCTCTACGGTCTGTTGGCGCCAGACACGCCAAAAAGCTCAGCGAACGGTGATCGACCAATGGCGGTGATTGGCCGGGAATACGTATTCTCCTGATAGGATGCCCGCACCTTTTCGTTGTGAATTGGATGAGAGGCCCTCAGATCAGGGGGGAGTAATGCCCCGGGCCTGTAAACGTGTCGTTGGAGGTACAGGAATGAAGTACTCACTACTGGCGGTTCCACTCTTGATCTCGGCAGGACTGCACGCCCAGGCGCCTGCGCCTGTGGGTGACCAGTTCCAGATCAATACCTTTACGACGAGCAATCAGGGTGTCCCCTCGGTGTCGATCGACCCCCTCGGTAATTTCGTCGCGGTCTGGCAGAGCACCGGTTCGTTCGGTGACGACTCGAGCACGCACAGCGTTCAAGCCCAGCGCTACAACGCCAGCGGCACTCCGCAGGGGGGCCAGCTGCAAGTCAACACCTACACCACGGCTGCTCAGACTGCAGCCGACGTTGCCATGGATGGTCAGGGAAATTTCGTCGTTGTCTGGGCGAGCAACGGCTCGGCCGGCACAGATAAGAGCGAGGAGAGCATTCAGGCTCAACGCTTCGACTCCGATGGCAACCCCGTCGGTGGTGAGTTCCAGGTCAACACCTTCACGACGGACGAGCAGACGGATCCAGCGGTAGCCATGGATTCGCTAGGCAACTTCGTAGTTATTTGGGAGAGCTATGGCTCGGACGGCACGGACGACGACTACAACAGCATCCAGGGGCAGCTCTACGACACCGACGGTGATCCCGTTGGAGGTGAGTTCCAGGTCAACACCTTCACGACGAGCCGGCAGGAGAGTGCCGCAGTCGCCGCAGACGGCCAGGGGAACTTTATCGTCGTGTGGCAGAGTAATCTGGAGAACATTCAGGGACAGATCTACGATGTCAGCGGCGCCGCTGTGGGTGGGGAGTTCGAGATTCAGACCACGGGGTATGGGGATAACCCTGCGGTTGCGGCGAACTCTGTGGGGAACTTCGTTGTTGCCTGGCAAACGGAAGAGGGGGGTGGAACCGATACGAGTAGAACCAGTATCGAGGCGCAGCGATACGATGCCAACGGCAACCCGGTGGGGGGACAGTTTCAAGTCAACACATACACGACGGATTGGCAGGAAAAGTCTACGGTGGCGATGGACTCTCAAGGGAACTTCATCATCGCCTGGAAGAGTGATGGCTCCCTCGGCACTGACTTGGACGGCGATAGCGTTCAGGCTCAATATTTCGACACCAGTGGCACCCCCGTAGGGGGCGAATTTCAGGTCAACACCTACACCCCAGCCGACCAATCGAACCCAGTCGTGCGGATGACTGGCCAAGGCAACTTCGTTGTGGTGTGGGATAGCTTTGCGTCGCCTACCGACACGAGCTCCAGAAGCGTCCATGGTCAGCGCTACTCAGCAGGAGCCGAGGTCGTCTTTTTCGATGGCTTCGAGTCTGGCGACACTACGGGCTGGTCGAGCTCTGTGCAATAGGTGGGTCTTTATGGGAGTCACCCCAGTGGAGGCAGGAGAGTTTTCTTAAAGGAGCGTGCTGATGAGAATTGCCGTGACACTCGTCTTGTCTTTGCTGATGCTCGGAACCGTAGCTTGGGGGCAGGCGCCGGTGCCCGTGGGTGACCAGTTCCAGGTCAACACCTACACAACCGACCAACAGTGGTTTCCGTCGGTAGGTGCGGCTCCGGACGGCCGCTTCGTGGTGGTTTGGGACAGCTTCGGATCGGGTGGCACCGACACCTCGGGCCAGAGCGTCCAGGGGCAGCGCTTCGCTGCGGATGGAACACCGATGGGTAGCGAGTTCCAGGTCAACACCTACACCACGGACTCCCAATCCGGCAGCCGGGTAGCTGTCCGCGATGACGGCTCGTTCATCGTGGTTTGGATCAGTGCCGGCTCCGCGGGTTTGGACACTTCGAGCTCGAGCATCCAGGGGCAGCGCTTCAACGCTGCTGGCTCTTCGGTTGGCGGGCAGTTCGAGATCAACACCTACACCTCAAACCTCCAGGTGGCTCCGGCGGTGGCGACGGCTCCAGATGGGGACTTCATCGTGGTCTGGCGCAGCTTTGGCTCGGACGGTACGGATACGAGCTCTGGGAGCATCCAGGGCCAAGCCTTCAATTCGGCCGGAGCACCCCTGGGTGGCGAGTTTCAAGTCAATACCTATACGACGGGCATGCAGACCGTCCCCGCGGTAGGCGTCGACGCAAGTGGCGACTTCGTCGTGGTCTGGGAGAGTGATGGCTCATTCGGCACCGACATGAGCGACCTCAGCGTTCAGGGGCAGCGTTTCAACGCGGCTGGGGCCCCGGTGGGGGACGAGTTCCAAGTCAACACCTACACGACGAACCGCCAGCTCAATGCATCGGTTGGCGTCAATGCTGCTGGGGAGTTCGTCGTGGCCTGGATGAGCTATGGCTCGGGCGGCAGCGACAATAGCACCTCCAGTATTCAGGCACAGCGTTTCGATGCGGCAGGGGCTCCGACGGGTGGTGAGTTCCAGGTCAACACCTACACGACGAACTCCCAGTTCGCCGCCTCAGTCAGCGCCGATGCAGCTGGGGATTTCGTCGTGACCTGGATGAGCTACGGCTCGAGCGGTAGCGACGACAGTGCCTACAGTATCCAGGGACAGGCATACGATGCTGCCGGGGTGCCAGCCGGCGGCGAGTTCCAGGTCAACACCTACACCACGGGAAATCAGTTCGGTCCCTCCGTAGCGCGCAGTGCGCCCGGGGAGTTCGTCGTGGCCTGGATGAGCTACGGCTCGAACAGCACCGACACCACGAACTGGAGCGTCCAGGGCCAGCGGTACACGACTGGAGGCGAGGTCGTTTTCTCTGACGGCTTCGAGTCCGGCGACACTACGGGCTGGACGAGCACCACACAGTAGGGCGAGGCTGCGAGGGAGGCAAGCGGTTGCAGACAGGGGAGATATCGGCCGCCGACTTGGCGCGCACGGTGGAGGCCGGCGAGCCCATGCAAGTGGTCGACGTACGGGCGGCCTTTCGGCTCGAGAGTGGCAGGATCGACCTGGTACCCGAAGGCTCGTTTCACAACATTGTCGGCTCCCGGTTGGCGAAGCTCGACAGGCTCGAAGGCAGTGGGATCGACCCACAAGTCCCCATCGTAGTCGTTTGCGGCCAAGGGAACGACAGCCGCGTTCTAGCCTCGCATCTCAATCGCCTTGGAGCTCAGGCGCGATCGCTGACCGGCGGCATGGGCCGTTGGATGATGCTGACTCTGGAGCGCGAGCTGCCGCCGACCGCGTCTCTCGATCGCCTGGTTCAGTTCGACCGCATTGGCAAGGGATCCCTCGGGTATCTCCTGGTGAGCGAGGGTGAGGCGGTCGTCATCGATCCTCCCAGGGGCGCCTCTTCCTATATGGCCGCGGCTCGGGCGAGTGACAGTCGCATCGTCGGCGTCGCCGATACCCACGTTCACGCCGACTACATCAGTGGTGCTCCCGACCTGGCCAGAGAGCTACAGGTTCCTTACTACCTGCATCCCGATGACGCCTTCTATCCGTACGATGGCAGGCCTGGCACGATCGCGTTCAAGCCCCTCGAGCACGGGCAGGAGATCACCTTCGGCCGCTCCAGTCTGAAGGTTGCTCACACGCCGGGACATACGGATGGCAGTGTCACCTACCTTGTAGACGACCAAGCCGCTTTCACCGGCGACTTCATCTTCATCGCCTCGGTCGGTCGCCCGGACCTCGCTGGCAAGGAAGAAGAGTGGACACTCAAGCTCTGGGAGAGTCTCGAGTTGACCCGTCATGAGTGGTCCCCGAGCCTGCGGATCTACCCCGCCCACTACGGTTCGGATGAGGAGCGGCAATCAGATCGCTCGATCGGTGCGCCGTTGAGTGAGCTGCGCCAAACCAACAGCTCCCTACAAGAGACGGATCGACAGGCCTTCATCGATTGGGTGCTCGCCAAGAAGGCCTCCTTCCCCGACGCCTATCGAAAGATCAAGGCCGTCAATGTCGGCCTCCTGCCGGTCAGCGACGATGAAGCGGACGAACTGGAAGTCGGCAAGAACGAGTGCGCGCTGGGCGGAAGCTAGAGACAATCTGCGCTATATTCGTTTCCACGGTTGCGCCGAACCCAGCGCGACTGTTCACGGAGCCATTGGAGATGACTGTAGCGCCCCGAAGAGCATTCCTCGTTTCAGCGCTGGTGGCTGCTCAGGCCTTCACATCGATAGCGTTCGCGCAGGACGCCGCCGAGATCGTTCGTGCTGCCATCGACAACTGGCGCGGCGAGTCCTCACAGGGCGAGATGTCCATGACCATTCATCGACCCTCGTGGGAGCGGACGATGTCGATGAAATCGTGGACCAGCGGTCCCAAGAAATCGCTCGTCCGGGTGACAGCGCCCAAGAAGGATGCCGGCAACGGCACATTGATGGTGGACAACAACATGTGGTCCTACTCACCCAAGGTCAATCGGGTGATCAAGGTTCCTTCCTCGATGATGGGGCAGAGCTGGATGGGCTCCGATTTTTCGAACAAGGATGTGTCGCGGGCCGACGACATCGTCGACCAGTACGATCACACCCTGCTGGACAAGGAGGAGCACGAGGGCCACACGATGTTCGTGATCGAGTCGGTGCCCCACGAGGAGGCTGCGGTGGTGTGGGGCAAGGAGGTGTTGCGCATTCGAGACGACGACGTTCTCGTATCGCAGGAGTACTACGACCAGGAGGGCGACCTGGTGAAAGTCCTGGAGAGTCTCGAAATAGGTGAGATGGGTGGGCGGACGATCGCGACTCGCCAGCGCATGGGGAAGGTGGACACACCAGACGAGTGGACCGAGTTCCGAATCGACGCAGTCGAGTTCGGCGCCGAGATCTCCGACAACGTATTCACCCGGTCGAACCTGCAAAACCCTCGGGAATAGCCGATGAGCATCACCTTTCGCCTCGCCTGGCGAAACCTCTGGAGGCGCAAGCGCCGCACCTGGCTGACGGTGGGCGCCATGGTGTTCTCCAACATCTTGCTGGTCTTCATGATCTCGTTGCAGCTCGGGATGTACGAGATGATGATCAGCAACACGCTCAGGGCACAGACGGGTCACCTCCAGGTGCAGGCACCTGGTTACAAGGACGATCACAAGATTCGTCAGGTCGTTCCGAATATCCAAGCGCTCGCAGACAGGTTTCGGCAGGGGCTGGGTACCGAGGACATCGCGGTTCGGGCCGCGGCATTCGGCCTAATCTCGAGCGGCGATCGCAGCTATGGAGCGCAGATAACAGGTGTCGAGCCGAATCATGAGAGCCGGGTATCGAGTCTTCCTGGCTTGATCCAGGAGGGCGCCTTCCTGAGTGACACGATGGCGGAAGAGATCGTCATCGGCAGCGTTCTGGCGCGAAATCTCCGAGTCGGAGTCGGCGACGAGTTGACTTTCATCGGTAGTGGACGCGACGGCTCCTTCGCCGCCGCCGTCGTCACCGTGGTCGGCATCTTCGAGAGCGGCATGCCCGACATGGATCGCGGTTTCGCCGAGGTTCCTCTCGGGTTTTTCCAGGACGCCTTTGCCATGGAAGACGCCGGCCATGCTGTAGTGATCATGGCGCCCGGGTTGCTTCAGGTCGGGGCCACGAAGGCCCAAGTCGAGGCCCTGCTGCCCGCCGGCGAGGATCTGGTGGTCCACGATTGGGACGCGCTGCTGCCCGGGCTCAAGCAGGCGATCCAGGCCGACTTCGTCAGCGCCTGGTTCATGTACGGCATCCTGATCATTCTCGTGGCCTTCAGCGTGCTCAACACGCAGCTGATGTCCGTTCTAGAGCGCACCAAGGAGTTCGGCATCGTGATGTCGCTGGGGGTGACGCCGGGTCGGCTGGGCCGCCTGGTGCTGCTGGAGACAACCCTGATGGGCATTGTCGGCATGGTCCTGGGGGTCCTTCTCGGAGGGGCGCTGGTCGTGTGGCTGCACTTCCACGGCTTCACCTATCCGGGGCTCGAAGAGATGGGCGGCAAATTCAATCTTCCGGGGCGGATCTACCCGACGGTCTCGATCATCGGGCTGTTGATGGGGCCGTTGATCGTGCTCGGGGCGAGTATCGTCGCCTCGCTCTACCCGGCTGTCAGACTTCACTGGCTGGAGCCGGTGGCGGCAATGAGGGCGGCGTAATGGGCGGCATGAAGATCGTTCTTCGTCTCGCCTGGCGAAATCTGTGGCGCAACCACCGCCGCACCCTGATCATGCTGGCAGCCATCGTCGTCGGCACCTGGGCGATGATTTTCATGACGGCACTGATGCGCGGCATGGTGGACGACATGGTGAAGGACGGGATCAGCGTGCTCCCCGGTCACGTTCAGATCCACCATCCGTCCTTCCGCGATGACCCCACGATCTCGAACGTGATCGCACCCCCGAGCGGCGAGCTGTTGGAGGTCCTGGGTCGCCCCGAGATCGTCGCCTGGTCGACGCGGGTGCGAGTGCCGGCGGTGATCTCTTCGGAGCAGGACACCCGCGGCGTCACGCTGGTCGGGATCGATCCCGACCAGGAGCGCGCGGTCAGCTTCGTCGCCGACGACATGACTGATGGGCGCTTTCTGGAATCGCGCGACGACGCGGGCCTGGTCGTGGGCCGCAAGTTGGTGGAGAAGATGGAGACTGATCTCGGCAAGCGTGTCGCGATCATGACCCAGGACCCGGAGAACGAGATCGCCGATCGTGGATTCCGCATCGTCGGCGTCTTCGACTCCAAGCTCGATCAGTACGAGGAAGGGTTCGTCTTCGCCGGCCAGGGAACGATCCAGAAACTGCTGGGTGTTGGTGATGCGGTCTCCGAAGTGGCGATCTTGGGCACGGATTACCGCGATGTCGAGGGTCTCACCAGAATGGTGGCGGAGGCCGCCGGACCCGAGGTCGAAGTCCTGCCGTGGAACGAGATCGACACCTACCTCGGGTCGATGCTGGCCGTGATGGACGGCTTCGTGATCGTCTGGATCGTGGTCATCTTCCTGGCCTTGTCATTCGGGCTTGTCAACACTCTGGTCATGGCCGTTTTCGAAAGGGTGCGGGAGATCGGCCTGATGCTCGCTCTCGGCATGACGCCGCGCAGCATCCTGACCCAGATCGTCGCGGAGTCCACCCTTCTCCTTGTTATCGGCCTCGCCATCGGTAACCTGCTGGCGTGGGCCACCATCGAGCCGCTGAAGAGCGGTATCGACGTCTCGATCGTCGGCGAAGGCATGGAGTTGTTCGGCGCCGCCAGCGTCCTTTATCCGGCGCTCTATCTCGAAGATGTAGTTCTAGCGAACGTCATCGTGATCGTTCTCGGGTTCTTCGCCAGCCTGTCACCAGCCTGGCGGGCCTCCCGATACGATCCGGTACGAGCCATTACGCAGGTGTGACGATGAAACCAGTACGCTGTGTCGATCTGTGCAAGACCTACCGCCAGGGTGATCTCGAAGTCACCGGGCTCGACCATGTGGACCTCGAGATCGACAAGGGGGGGTTCGTTTGCCTGTCAGCACCGTCAGGTGGCGGCAAGACCACACTGCTCAACGCCATTGGTGGTCTCGATACGCCCGACAGCGGTGAGATCTGGCTGGCCGGGGAGCGTATCGACAACCTCGGCAAGGGTGAGCTGGCAAAGATGCGGCTGCACCAGATCGGGTTCGTATTTCAGGCTTACAACCTGATTCCGGTTTTGACGGCCCGTGAGAACGTCGAGTTCGTGATGGAGGTGCAAGGCGTGGATGCTGGGCCTCGTCGGAAACGTTCGCTCGAGATCCTCGAAGAGGTCGGCCTGGGGGGTCTCGGTGATCGCCTACCGGCCCAGATGTCAGGCGGTCAGCAGCAGCGGGTCGCCGTGGCTCGGGCCATCGCCTCGCGGCCCGCGCTCGTACTCGCCGACGAACCGACTGCCAACCTCGACTCGCAGACCTCCGATCATCTGATGGAGCTCTTTGTCGAGCTCAACCAGCACCACGAGACGACCTTCGTCATCGCCACCCACGACCAGAGGGTGATGGCCTACGCGCGGCGCGTCATCCACATGCTCGACGGTCGCATCGTCGGCGACGAGCGGCGAGAAGCGGCGTAGGTGTTGGATGGCGCGTTGCTGCTTCCGAGCTTTGGCGGTCTTCGCCGGGGCGGTGCTCGCGTTTGCGGGCGTGGCATCAGGAGATGACGACGCAGCCAGTCTGACGGGTCGCGTGAGCCCGCAGATCGCGCTCACCACCTATCCCGCAGACAGCGCCTTCCAGGAGGTCTTCGGTTCGACCTCCACCGACTCGGCTGTGGATGCGCGCTTCGTTTTCCGGGCCGAGCGCAACCGCTGGAGCCTCGACGTCGACTACCAGCTCATTGGCGTCTATGGGGATCGTCTCGAATTCACCCGCGAGTTGCCGGAAGAGTTGAGGATTCTCTTTCCCCATCTGCCCAGTGATCGGACCCGGCTATTCGACCTCACCTACGTCTTCACCGATGCGGGCAAGTCGGCGGCCCTGCAGCGTCTCGATCGGGCCGCTGTCGGCTACGCCACCGAGCACGCGGTGGTGAAGTTCGGTCGCCAAGCCATCACCTGGGGCAATGGCTTGATCTACAACGTGATGGACATCTTCAATCCCTTCGACCCGGCTGCCGTCGACAAGGAGTACAAGACCGGCGACGACATGCTCTACGGTCAGTACCTGCATTCGAGTGGTGACGATCTCCAGGGGGTGATGGTCTTTCGCCGCAACCCGATCACCGAGGATGTCGAGGCCGATCAGAGCTCCCTTGCTTTCAAGTACCACCACATGGAGAGCCTGAGCGAGTACGACGCCCTTGTGGCGCAGCACTATGGAGATCCACTGGTCGGAGCCGGCATGAACTACAGCATCGGTGGCGCGGTATGGCGGGGCGATGTGGTGGTGACCTTCGGGGACAGCACGGTGGCTTCGGTCGACACCAGCATCTCTCAGTCCTGGATCTGGGGCGGCAAGAACGTCAGCGGTCTCGCCGAGTACTTCTTCAACGGGTTCGGTCAATCCGATGGGTGCTACTCACCCGAATGTCTGGAGGAGAATCCCGAGCTCTTGGAGCGCATCGCCCGAGGAGAGCTCTTCAATCTCGGCCAGCACTATCTCGCCTTGAGCGCCATGATCGAGATCGATCCGCTGTTCCTGCTGACGCCCAACGCGTTCGTCAACGTCACCGACCCGAGCGCCCTGGTCCAACTGGTCTTCCAGAACGACCTGCGAGAGAACCTGCTTGTGTGGAGCGCCATCAACATTCCCATTGGGGCCAACGGCACCGAATTCGGTGGTGCGGCTACGAGCGTGCCCGAGCTGTTCCTCTCGGCCGGCCCCAGCGCCTCCGTACAGCTCGTCTGGTACTGGTAGTAGTGAGGTGCCAGCCGTTTTCGGAGGCCGGCACCAGTCCGGGTGCTCAACCCGGGTTAAGTAGCTCTGGCCGCCACCTCCTCGATTGCTCGGGCGAGATCGTCGGGAACCTCCTCTTGGAGGAAGTGACCAGCCTGGGTGCGGGTAACGGTTGCCTGGGGGAAGGTCTCTACGTGCCGTTTGAGGGCCCTGCCCAAGATCGGGTCGCGCTCGCCCCACACCAGGGCCATTGGACCGTCGAATGCGCGGGTCCAGGCTTCGATCTTTCGAAGAGGGGGCACGCTTGGATGGTCTGGGCTGGAGGGAACCATGCGAGCCAGGCCCAAGGGGCCAGCTCGTCTGCCCAGGGGTAGTGGCCAGCGGTAGGCGCGTGCGACTTCGCCGGAGATCGATCTAGCGTCGCCCTGAACCCGTCCAAGGATGTTGAGCGGGAAGCCCGCCAACCGAAAAGCGATGTCACTCACCACTGGAGTGCGGGCGAACTTGTGGAAAGAGGTTCCCAGTGGCCGCTTCGGCACCAGGATCGAAGTGTTGGCCAGGACCACGCCGCTTACCTCGGGACATGCCATGCCCATGGCGACAACCAAGGGCCCTCCCCAGTCCTGGCCAACCAGAATGGCTCCTTTGGCCAGTTGCAGGTTCTCGGCCCATTCGCGCATCGCCTGTAGATGGCGATCCAGTGTGTGGTCCGACACTTTCGACAACGAGCCCGACAGTCCGAAGCCGAGCAGGTCGGGGGCCAGACAGCGAAAGCGCTCGGGATCCAGCCGGGCAATCACCTTCCGCCAGAGGAAGCACCAGGTCGGGTTGCCATGCTGCAGAATCACCGGCTGCGCGTCGGGGTTCCCATGATCGATGAAGTGGATGACCTTCCCCTGATCAGGCCCCGACTCGAGCGCGTAGGCCTGGCGCTCCTGCGGGAGGTCCTCGGTGAGGAAGGGTGGCAGGTCTGGTGGCGGGACCGAAGGCATCACCCCAGATCGTAGCTTGAATCGGGTCCCCATTGGATATCCTTGGTCTCTCGAGAGAGGAGCTACGATGGCTATCGAATGCCGCCGCACCCGGTGTCGGGTGGTCCTGTTCGTCCTGGTCACCCTCAGCGCCACGCCTCCGGTCAATGCTGCCGAGGATCCAGAAGTAGAGATCACCTGGGGTGTCGAGATCCCGGTACGGGACGGTGTGCGTCTGAACGCGACGGTCTACAAGCCGCTCGAGATGGAGGAGCCGCTGCCCGTGGTGTTTACCCTGACGCCCTACACATCGGACACCTACCATGAGCGTGGGTGGTATTTCGCCCAGCACGGTTACGTCTTCGTGCTGGTGGACGTGAGGGGACGCGGTAATTCCGAGGGCCAGTTCGACCCGTTTGCCCAGGAAGCCGAAGACGGCTACGACGTGGTGGAGTGGCTTGCCCAGCAACCCTGGTCGAATGGCAAGGTGGGGATGTGGGGTGGCTCCTACGCGGGCTACGATCAGTGGGCTGTCGCCAAGGAGTTTCCTCCGCATCTGACCACGATCGTGCCGGCCGCTGCCGCCTTCGCCGGTATCGATTTCCCGTTCTGGAAGAACATTCCCTATCCCTACGAGATCCAATGGCAGACTTTGACGAGCGGCGTGGTTGCCCAGTGGAATCTCTTTGGTGAGGAGGACTACTGGAAGCAGGTCTACAGCCGGTACTACGAGGAGCACCTGCCATTTGCCGAGCTGCCCAAGCTCGCCGGCAATCTGACGACGAAGTTCTCCGAATGGATGGCGCACCCCTTTCCAGATGCCTACTGGGACGCAATGAATCCGACTGACGAGGATTTCGCTGCCTTCGACATCCCGATCCTCACCATCACAGGTCACTATGACGGCGACCAGCCCGGCGCCATGGAGTACTACAAGCGGCATATGTGGTTCGGCTCGGAAGCGAGTAAGGGGCGGCACTATCTGATCGTCGGCCCCTGGAACCACTCAGGGACGCGCACTCCGCAGGCCGAGGTGGGAGGGCTCACGTTCGGCGATGCCAGCCTGTTGGATCTCAACGACCTGCATCGCCAGTGGTACGACTGGACGATGAAGGAGGGAGACAAGCCCGAGTTCCTGAAAGAGCGAATTGCGTACTTCGTGGTCGGGGCCAACGAATGGAAATACGCCGATTCGCTCGAGTCGATCGCGACTGAGAGCAAGAAGCTCTATCTGGCCTCGTCCGGCGGCCGGGCCAACGACGCGTTCCATTCAGGAGCCCTGATTTCAGAGCCACCGGCGGCGGAAGCCGAGTCCGACAGCTATGTGTACGATCCACTCGACACCCGACCCGGCGAGCTCGAATTGAGTGCCGATACGGCTTCACTCACAGACCAACGGTTCGCACTCCACCTCTACGGCAACGGTCTCCTCTACCACAGCGAGCCGTTCGAGGAAGACACCGAGATCAGTGGGTACCTCGAGTTCGAAGCATGGCTCTCCATTGACGTACCCGACACCGACTTCCAGGTAGACGTGTACGAGATCTTGTTGGACGGATCCAGCGTGCGGCTGACGCAAGACCTGATGAGGGCTCGCTTCCGGGATTCGCTGCGCGAGCCGCAGCTGGTCACCCCGGGCGAGATCAACCGCTACGTCTTCGACGGCTTCTACTTCTTCTCGAGGAAGGTCGCCCAGGGCAGCCGTCTTCGTCTGGTCCTCAAATCACCCAACTCGTTGTTCTTGCAGAAGAACTACAACAGCGGTGGAGTCGTCTCCGAAGAATCGGGGGCCGACGCGCGAACAGCGCACGTCACGCTCTACCACGATGCCGCGCACCCGAGTTTTCTGGAGCTTCCGATCGTAAGATGATTCGGGGCCGGTGTAGAATGTCGCGTCTTCCCAACTAGTCGCCCCACCGCTACCGGCTGGTAGGCCAACGGGCAGAGGAGGTTCACGCTCATGAGTCGCTATCGCAACGCTTTGCCACAGCTCTCAGGTGAGTTCTTTCTCGCCGACGGAGGCATCGAGACGGACCTGATCTTCAACCACGGGATCGAGATCCGAGAGTTCGCGGCTCATACGCTACTGACCGATCCGGCCGGCCGGGAGGCGATGGCCGGTTACTTCCGCGAGTTCTTAGGCCTGGCGGGAGCACAAGAAACCGGCTTCATCCTCGACAGCCAGACCTGGAAGGCACACAGGCACTGGGCCGATGACCTCGGGGCCGACGACGCAGGTTTGCGCGCTGCAAACCACGACTCGATCGAGTTCATCGCAGGATTGCGTGACGAGTTCTCCTCCAATACCCGACCGATTGTCCTCAACGGAATCATGGGCCCGCGGGGCGACGGCTATGCGCCCGATGTCGAAGTCGCTGCCCACGAGGCCGAGGACTACCACGCCCAGCAGATCGCCTGGTTGGCCGAAACGCAGGTAGACATGGTTACCGGCACAACCTATACCCAGGCGGATGAGGCCATCGGCCTCGTTCGCGCTGCCCGTGCTGCACGACTCCCTGTGGTGATTTCGTTCACGGTGGAAACCGACGGCTCCCTGCCCACAGGGCAGCCTCTGGGCGAGGCGATCGAAATGGTGGATGAGGCGACTGAGTCTGCCGCGGCCTACTTCGTGGTGAACTGCGCCCATCCCGATCATTTCTTCCACGTGCTGGAAGGTAACGGCTGGACCCGACGCATCCGTGGAATCCGCTGCAATGCGTCGCGCCTCAGTCACGCGGAGCTCGATATGTGCGAGACGCTGGACCCCGGAGACCCCGAAGAGCTTGCAAACCAATACGTCGAGCTGCGAGAACGGCTGCCCTGGCTCAACATCCTGGGTGGCTGCTGTGGCACCGATCTGCGTCACGTAGCAGAGATCGCCCGCACGCTTTCAGGATAGGCTTCCAGGTGGGTACCGCTGACACCGAAAGTCGTTGTCTAGCGGTCAGCAGATCTTCGAAGAACAGAACCAGCAGCTCAGTGAGGGTCGAGCACGCGATGTCGAGACAGCTTCATTCAGATCGTAGGTCCCCGATGCTCGTGTTGGTGCTCGTGGTGGTTCTTGCCAGCGGCTGTGCAAGCGTCGACTTCGACTATCCCAAGACTCAGACAACGGCCTTGGAGGACACGGCGGACACCCATCTGGGCAGGCAGATAGCCAAGCCGGAAGAGGAGCATCCGGGCACAGCCGGCTTCTACCTGTTGGGCGATCCCATCGATGCACTCTCGACTCGGCTGCTGTTGGCAAATCGAGCGGAGCGCAGCCTGGACGCCCAGTACTACCTGATCACCAATGACCAGATCGGATACCTGTTCCTCGGGTCGCTCTTGCAGGCCGCCGATCGGGGCGTTCGGGTACGCCTTCTGCTCGACGATATTCAGACCCAAGGCTATGACGCTGGCATGGCGGCCCTCGATTCGCATCCCAATTTCGAGGTGCGGATCTTCAATCCCTTTGCAGGCCGATCGAGCAGAGTGGGTGACGGCGTCACGAGTTTCAAGCGCATCAATCGCCGCATGCACAACAAGTCCTTCACGGTCGACAACCAGGTGACGATCATCGGCGGCCGCAATATCGCCGATGAGTACTTCGGCGCCCGCGAAGATGTGAATTTCGGTGATCTGGACGTTCTGGGGATCGGCCCGGTGGTCGACGATGTGTCAGACATGTTCGACACCTACTGGAATCATCGGTCTTCGCTACCGGTCCCTGCGTTCGCCAAGATGCCTGAAGATCCGGAGAAGGAACTGGAGAGACTGCGAGAGCGGATTGCGCAATCACGCGAGGAGATCGTCTCGACTCGATACGCGGATGTGGTGCGAGAGGACATCCAGCATTGGATCGAGTCCGACGCAAGCGTGTATACCTGGGCGCCGTACGAGGTGGTCTACGATTCGCCGGACAAGTCTCGGAGCTCGACGGCCGAGGAAGCGGAGTCGATCGTCGATCCGTTGAGGGACGCCATTCTCAGCGCGAAGGAACAGCTGTTGTTCGTGAGCCCGTACTTCGTGCCTCGTAAATCGGGCGTCGAGGGCTTTCAGAAACTCAGGGACGACGGGCTCCGGATCAGGGTGATTACGAACTCACTCGCTTCGACGAATCACAGCATCGTGCACACGGGGTACGCACCCTCCCGCAAGCCACTGCTGAAGATGGGCGTGGAGCTCTACGAGGTTCGACCGGACGAGGCGGTCAGGGGGACGGAGAAGGTCGGCACGGCTTCCGCGGAAGGATCACTCCATACGAAGGCCTTCATCGTCGATCGCCAGAAGCTGTTCGTGGGGTCCTTCAACTTCGATCCCCGGTCTGCCAACCTCAACACGGAGCTGGGAGTGATCATCGACTCGCCGGAAATGGCGGGACCAGCGGTCGACTGGGTCGACGAAGCCCTTCCGCGGGCGACCTACGAGGTATCGCGGAACGACAAGGGCAAGCTGATCTGGACAGGCCAGCGCGACGGAGAGCCAGAGATCTGGACCAAGGAACCCCAAACCGGCTTCTGGACCCGTTTCAACGTCTCGTTCATGCGGATCCTGCCCATCAAGGGTCAACTGTAGTTCCTTCCGGGTCGGCAGGCTGCCAGGTTTTGCCTGGATATCGAAGTCCACGAGTCTCCCGTTGACGATGCGGCCACCAGGCCTCGAGGTAGGTGCCATCGGGTTAGACTGGCTTGGTCGAGAGGAGACTGAAGGTAGCCGACACATGAAGTTGCTGCTCGAAACCCCCACCCGATTCAAGTGGACCTTGAGCCTCTACCCACCACTATGGGGTACGGGCATCTGGGTCGAGCACGTCTCCGATGATTTCCGGGAGGTCGTGGTGACAATGGCTTCCCGGTTCTACAACCGCAATGCGTTCGGAGGTCATTTCGGTGGCAGCCTGGCGGCCATGACGGATCCGTTCCCGAGCCTGATGCTGATGCAGATCCTGGGGCCGGACTACCGGATCATCGACTCCGCAACCCACATCCAGTTCCTGGCCCAGGCCCGGGGCAAGGTGAAGGCCCATTTCTCCATCGACGACGAGATGCTGACGGCGATCCGCGAGATGTCGGCGGACGGCGACAAGCACATCTTCTCCATTCCTGTGGCGATTACCGACGAAGAGGGGGCCGAGGTAGCGAGCGTCGACAAGGCGATCTACATTCGCTTGCGGCGGGAGCTTCGCCCTGAATTGTCCGACTAGCCTCGACTCGCCGCCCCGCCACCGCCGCTACCAGCGATCGGCCTGTGTCTTTGTATGATGGGTAGGATCCGCAGAAAAGGAGGCAGCCCAGTGTGCGTTGAAAAACGGTTCTCAGAGCAGGTGATCTGGATCGTCGGATGGATGGCGATCCTGCTAGTGAGCGTGCCGGCTGGGGCGGCAGAGTTCAAGACCGGTAAAGAGGTGACAGTTGCCGAGGACGAGGTCATTGACGACGATCTCTACATGACGGGCGAGATCATGACCATCAAGGGCACTGTGAAGGGCGATGTCGTGGCCTCGGGCAAGGTTATAAGAATCGAGGGCGTCGTCGAGGGGGACGTCATGGCCGCCGGTCGGGCGGTGGTGATCGATGGCGAGGTCCGTGACGACGTGCGCATTGCCGGGATGACCTTGAAGTTGGGGGAGGCAGCCAGAGTCGGTGACGACCTGTTCGCCGCGGGTTTCAGTTTCGAGAGCTCCAGTGGTAGTCAGGTCGCGGGGAGGACGAGTTTGACCGGATACCAGGCACTCGTTGCCGGTGAGCACCAGGAGGACCTCGTGGGTGCGTTGGTCGGTCTCAGAATCGACGGGCGGGTTGCCGGCAACGTCGAGGCCGCGGTCGAGAGTGAAGCCGGGCCAGCGTGGTGGACCCAGTTCATGCAGTCTCCGGTGCCGCTCCCGACCGTAGATCCAGGGCTGACCGTGGGATCGGGTGCGCGAGTAGGAGGGGATCTCACGTACAAATCGAAGGCCGCAGCGCAGATCGCGGATGGTGCCATTGTCACAGGGGAGACCGATCACGCGGTGACGAAAGTCGCCGCGGTACCGGAGGTCCGACCGGGGCAGCGACTCGCCAAAGTCCTCCGTTGGTTCGTGGCGCTGTTCCTGTTCGGAGCACTCTTGCTCTGGTTGGTGCCCGACAAGGTGAACGGCGCTGCGACCACTGTGAGAGATCGTCCAGTGGCGAGCCTTGGTTGGGGAGTTGTCACTCTCATCGGATTTTTGGTAGCGATGGTCGTGGTCCTCGTGGCAACCCTCGTTCTGACCATGATCTTCGGCTTCATGACCCTGGGCAGGATGGCTGCCCTGGTCGTCATTCTGGGTCTGCTACTCGAGATTCTGCTGGCCGTGAAGCTCTGGATCGCCGTTGCTTTTCTGGCTCCGGTGATCGTCTCTCTGGCTGGTGGCCGATTCCTGATGACGCGAGGCGGGACGGTGGAGAAGAGCCGCTACCTGAGCCTGCTGGCGGGCCTGGCCTTGCTCGCGTTGTTCAGCACGGTGCCGTTCGTCGGGGCCTTGGTGCGTGGGCTGGTTTTGTTAATCGGTCTCGGAGCCGGCTCCTACTGGTCGGTTCGGTACCTCGCACGACCCAGTGCCGATTGAAAGGGGAGAAACAATGCACAGATCGCTTCTCGTTGTGCTCCTGGTTCTTGGCTCTGCGGCGTCGGCCTACGCTCAGGGCGCTACGACCATTGCTTCGATCACCACGACGGCTGCGATCGGCTCCGCCGATGGGATTCGAATCGCCTACACCTCCACTGGGACAGGCGCACCGGCACTCGTCTTCATCCACGGCGGCTTTGCCGACCAGAGCTTTTGGAAGGAGCAGATCGAGCCCCTGTCCGATCGCTTCCAGGTGGTCACTCTCGATCTCGCCGGGCACGGCTCCTCGGGCAAGCGGTACCGTGAGTGGACCATGGACTTGTATGGAGAGGACGTCAGCTCGGTTGTCAAGGCGCTCGATCTCGATTCTGTGGTTCTTGTCGGCAACTCGCTCGGTGGACCCGTGGCGCTCGCCGCGGCCAAGAAGCTGCCGGGAATCGTCCAAGGAATCATCGCCGTAGACACTTTCCAAGATGTCCAGAAGGAGTGGAAAGAGGCGGCACGCCAAGCCTATGTTCAAGCCCTGAGAGATGACTTTCCGGCGACCTGCGATGCCATGGTGAAGCAGCTGCTACTCGAGGGCACAGACCCCGTGCTCTACGCCTGGGTCGAGGACCAGATGTGCGGCTTCGATCCAGAGGTCGCGCCGCGTGTCGTCGAGGGGTTCCTGGACTACGACCTGGTAGCGGAGTTCACTGGTGCCGAGGTGCCGATCCGGGCAATCCTGGGTGAGACCATTCCCCTGAATCTCGAGGGCAACCGCGAGCTCAGACCCGATTTCGATGCGGTCGTGATGAAGGGTTGCGGCCACTACCCGATGCTCGAGCGGCCTGAGGAGTTCAACCAGCATCTACTGGCCTACTTGGCAGAGATGTGAAGCTTCAGCGAGGCCTACCAGAACACGACATAGAGGATCATCGTTATCACGATCACGATGCTTCCGAGCAGATATTGCCTCGGATGAGGTGAAACATCGATCCCCGACACGGGCATCTGGCGAGGCTCGGACAAAGGGTTGAGTCTCGTTATCACCGCCATGTAGGCGACCAGAATCAAGAAGATCAGACCCATGTGGTGCAGGAAGGACCACGAGTTGAAGGCGTAGGCGGCACCCCAAAAACCCTCCGGCGGAACGACCCTCGTGGATCCGTCCGCCAGGGTCGTCAGGTACCGGGTATCCCAATCGTGGATGCCATCCATGATCCACTTGGGAGCCCGACACAACGCATAGAGAGGCACTCCCAGCCACAGGGCACCCTTGGCGGCCATTGGGGGTGCCATCTTCAGTACGAGGCCGACCAGAAAGGCGGCGACGATGCCGGGAGAGATGAATCCCCAGATCTCCTGAATGTAGTTGAAGACCCCTTCGAAGCCCGATATCACAGGCGCCCAAAGGCAGGCGACGATGACGATCACTCCCGTGGCGATGCGGCCCACGAAGACCTCGTCCTTCGGCGATGCGGACTTCTTGAAGTACTTCTTGTACAGATCGATGGTGAAGATCGTCGAGGCGGAGTTGATTCCCGAGTTGAAGGAGCTCATGACCGCACCGCAAAGGGCCGCTAACATCACGCCTCGCAGATAGGGGGGGAGGAGCTGGTTGATCATGTAGGGATAGGCCTTGTCGCCGTTGGCGATCTGGTCACCGTAGAGCTGGAACGCCATGATTCCCGGCATGACAATGATGAAGGGAATCAGCAACTTCAGGCCGGCGGCGAAGAAGATCCCCTTCTGACCTTCCGCCAGGCTCTTGGCACCTAGCGTGCGCTGCGTGATGAACTGATTCAAGCCCCAGTAGAAGATGTTCGGAATCCACAGGCCGCCGACAAAGACCGCCAACCAGGGAACGTCTGGATCGTTCCACGGCAGCACGACATGGAGCTTGTCTGCATTGGCTTGCTGGAAGCTGCTCCAACCTGCGAGCAGGCTTCCTCCTCCCAAAAGCCTCAGACCGAGAAAAGCGACGATCGCACCGCCGATGAGAAGGGCTCCTCCCTGCAGCAGATCCGACCAGACGACGGCCTTCAAGCCGCCATAGATCGTGTAGCAGCCGGCAACGATTCCAATCAGCCAGATGCCGGTGACATTGGCCCAGACCTCGGCGTCCGCCGTCGCCATCCCGAAGCGGTTCTCGAACATGCCGGTGATGTCGAAGATGGCATTCAGCGCCACGGCTCCAGAGAACAAGACTGTCGCCAGGAACACGATTACGTAGGCGGCCATCATGTAGACAGCCATGGTGGTGCGAGCGGCACTGTCGTAGCGGTACTCCAGATACTCAGGCATCGTGTAGATGCCGGCCTTGAGAAATCTGGGTAGCAGCCACCAGGCCACGAAGACCAGAGTGATGGCGGCCATCCACTCGTAGCTGGCAATGGCCAGCCCGACGCGTCCGAACGCCTGTCCCGCCATGCCGACGAAATGCTCGGTGGAGATGTTCGAGGCGATGAGCGAAAAGCCGATCAGGCCCCATCCCAGAGAGCGGCCGGCCAGAAAGTAGTCTTCAGTGCTCTCCTCGCGGCGACCCGCGTAGAGCGAGATGGCGACGACCGTTGCCATGAAGACCGCGAAGACGGCGAGATCGATAAAGGTGAGATCCAAAGAGACCTACTTCCTTCAACCGCTCGGCTGGATGTTGTGGTTCATCCGAAAGACGTTGTTCGGATCCCACTTCTTCTTGATCTCTACGAGGCGCTCGTAGTTCGCGCCGTAAGCTGCCGGAACGCGGTCCTGTTCCCCAGTACCGAGTAGGTTCACGTAGACACCACCGGTTGCGTACGGCGTCATCGCCTGCTGGAACTGCGACACCCATTCCGTGACCTCGGCATCCTGCGCGGGGTCCATCCAACCTGCCAGAACGTGGTAGCCGTAGGGTGCGTCGCGGTGCGGGAAGGCGGTAGCCGTCGGATCGACACGGGCGATGGCGCCCCCGCCTGCCCCGATGTAGGCCATCGTGAACTCTCCGGGCATCGAGCCGATCTGTGCCAGGAAAGCGTCGATCACCTCGTCGGAGAGAGTGCGAAGGTCGTGTGACCCCGATTCGTATCGTTGACCGGCAGGCAGTCCGGCATCGAAAGCCTGCAGCAGCTCTGTCAGCGCCTGGGGCATGGTGAACGCGAGGATGGGATCGCCGAAGTCGAGCAGTCGTCGGAAGGCGTCCTCGGCGGTTGGATCGGGGTGGAACACCACCAGGTCGAGGGCAAGCTGGCCATGGGACTCTTCGGGGAACTCCGGGATCGGCGGAATTCGCAGGATGAAGGCGTAGCAGCCGACTTCGTCTGGAGCCTCGTCCATGAACTCGCGGTACAAGCGGAGCCCCGCCGCGGCATCCTCGAAGCGATAAACGACCTGCCCCGTCAGTACTTCGGGTCCGACCTGGTGCAGTTGGAACTCGAAAGTCGTAACGATGCCGAAGTTGCCTCCACCGCCGCGCAGAGCCCAGAAGAGGTCCGGGTTCTCGCTCTCGCTGGCGTGCACGAGCTCGCCATCTGCAGTCACGACATCTGCGGACAGGAGATTGTCGACGCCCATCCCGTATTTGCGGGAGAGATAGCCGCTACCACCACCGAGGGTGAAGCCGGCTACCCCCACCGTCGAAACGGTGCCACCGACCGGCGCCAGACCGTGCTCCTCGGTCGCGACGTGAAACTCTCCCCACTTCACACCGGCGCCCACTTTCGCCGTCTTCGCCTCGGCATCGACAGTGATTTGCCTCATCGCGGAGAGGTCGATCAGAAGGCCGCCCTCGCCGACGGTGTTGGCAGCGTAGGCATGGCCACCCCCCTTGACAGAGATCTCGAGATCCTCCTGCCGGGCGAATCTGACAGCGGCTTGAACGTCGGCGGCTTCACGACATCGAACGATGACCTTGGGTCGGCGATCGAACCGCACGTTCCAGACGCTGCGAGCCTCGTCGTACCCCTCGTCTCCAGGGCTGACGACCTCACCACTCACTGCTTCTCTAAGCTCTTCGATCCTGAAATCGGTCATGCAGACGCTCCTTGGAGTTATTCTGAATGTCCGCCGATTCTACAGTTCGCACGCCACTTGGCTGCAGACCGAGTGACAGAGGGGCTGATGCCATCTTTGAACGGTGCTCCTTCGCGCGTAGAATCGGAGCTGCCCTGACATGACGATTCCCAGCGGGACCCATCTAGGCCCCTACGAGATTGTCGCCCTGATTGGAAGGGGTGGCATGGGAGAGGTCTATAAGGCGAGGGATCCACGACTCGGCAGGGAGGTGGCTATCAAGGTGCTGCTCAGCGGTGCTTCTGAGGATCCCGAGCGTCTGGCTCGCTTCGAGCGTGAGGCGCGGGCGGCTTCAGCGCTCAACCACCCCAACATCCTCACCATTCACGATGTCGGGTCGGAGCAGGGCCGGCCCTACCTGGTCACCGAGCTGCTCGAAGGAGAGTCCCTGCGTGAAGTGCTCGATCGCGGTCCAACTCAGGCAAGCAAGGCGCTCGAGATCGCGACCCAGATAGCTCGCGGTCTGGCTGCAGCCCACGAACGTGATCTCGTGCACCGTGACCTCAAGCCGGCGAATCTGTTCCTGACACGTGACGGAGTCGTCAAGATCCTCGATTTCGGTCTGGCCAAGCTCAAAGGGCCGCTCGAGGGAATCTCGACCGCAGCGAGCACGATGGCGGCCGAGACCGCGGACGGTGTTCTGCTCGGCACTTTCGGTTACATGGCACCCGAGCAATTGCGGGGTGAGCCGGCCGACGCCCGAACCGACTTGTTCGCCTTCGGTTGCGTGCTCTACGAGATGCTCTCGGGGAAACAGGCCTTCCAGCGCAATTCGGCGGTCGAGACCATGAGCGCGACCCTTCAGGAGGAGCCGCCCGAGTTGGTCGACTCCGGCGTCTCGATCGACCCACAGGTGGAGAGGATCCTGCGTCACTGCCTGGAGAAGCAGCCGGAGGATCGATTCCAATCGACCCGGGATCTGGCGTTCGATCTGGAGTCCGCTCGCGAATCCTCGCGGGCTTCCACCTCGGGCTCTGGTGTCCGCCTTCAACCTCAGCAAGAGCGCCGTCACTGGGGCAGGGTGGCCCTACTTAGTGCAGCGCTACTTATGGTCCTGGTGATTGCGGGTATCTGGGTGTTCGGAGTCCTGCCTCGCGGTGGTGCGGAAGAGGACGATGGGCGGATCGACTCACTGGCCGTGCTGCCGCTCTCCAATCTCTCGGGCGACCCGGAGCAGGAGTACTTCGCCGATGGCATGACCGAGGCGCTGATCGCCGAGCTCGCCAAGCTGCGAGAGCTCAAGGTCATCTCCCGCACTTCGGTGATGCAGTACAAAGGAGCCCAACAGCCACTGCCGGAGATCGCTCGGGCCCTGGGTGTTCGAGGAATCGTCGCAGGATCGGTGATGCAAGACGCTGACAAGATCCGCATCACGGTGCAGCTCATCGACGGCGCCAGCGACAGCCATCTGTGGGCCGAGAGCTACACTCGCGAGGCTCGAGATGTTCTGAGCCTGCAGAGTGAAGTCGCGCGAGGCATCGCGAGCGAGATCCAGATCGCGGTGAGCCCTGAGGAAGAGAGGGCGCTCGCCACCAACCGCGAAATCGATCCCGAAGCCCACCGCCTCGTGCTCCAGGCGATAGATCTGAATCGACGAGGATCATCGCAGCGCGATGAGCAGGACAGGATTCGCGACCTGATCGATCAAGCTGTCGAGCTGGAGCCTGACTTCGCTCTCGCACACGCATTGCGAGGCCAGATGCTTTATCACCTCGCGGGCACGGGCTTCAAGCCCGGTGAAGAAGTTTGCGAGCCTGCTCGCAGCGAGGTGGAGACTGCACTCGAGCTCGACCCGGCCTCGACCGAGGCCCACCTCATCAAAGCCTGGCTGCTCTCCGCCTGCGACTTCGACTGGGCAGGTGCCGAGGAGGAGTTTGAATTCCTGCTCCAGCATGCTCCCGGCGATGCCACTGTCCTCGACGCTTATGCCGGTCTGCTCTCGGTAATGGGGCGACACGAGGAAGCGGTCGAGCATTCGCGGCGGGCCTTCGATCTCGACCCGTTGAACGATTGGATCGGGGGCCGCCGGGTGATGTTTCTTGTCGCCGCTCGCCGCGACTCTGAAGCTCTGGCCCAGGCCGAGCTGAATCTCGAAGTTTCCCCAGATTCGGTCTTCGCCAAGTGGGTTCACGCGAAGGCGAAAATGGCTATGGGTGATTTCGACGGCGCCTTGGAGACACTACTGTCGAGACAGGTGGGAAATCCGGGTAAGAACCCCATGGTCGGCGTGGCCCACGCGCAGGCAGGTCATACCGTCGAAGCCCGCGAGGTGCTCGACTTCCTTCTCGAGCGGCGCCAGGACCGCTATGTGCCTGGCACGATGATCGCTTCGATCTATGCCGCACTCGGTGAGTCAGACGCCGCCTTCGAGTGGCTCGACAGGGCCTACGAGGAGCGCGACTATTTCCTCGTCTGGCTCAAAGTCGACCCGATGTACGATCCTCTCCGTGATGATCCCCGCTTGGCCGACCTGCTCCAGAGAATGAACTTCCCACCCTAGCCAGCATGGTGTAGCTCACACCGGCAGGCCTTCGATCACTCGATTCCGCAGTCGGCAACCTCAGACTAGTTCGACGGCCGCCTGAATCCCTGGAGCCGAGGCTATACGCTGGTCGCTAGTCAGAAGGGTAGCGTGGAGAGCTTCCGCCAGCGCAACATAGGTCGCATCGTAGGCGGTGAGGTTCTCCCGCAGGGCCCAGATCCGTTGCAGAAATGGCGTGTGGGAATACCGCTCCAAGTCGAGTTCAGCGAGATGCTGTAGTGCCAGGCGCCCGCGTTCACCTGATATTGCGCCGGCGAGCACGTACTTTCGGACCGCCTGCGCCACCTCGACGTCGACGAGGTGAGGTGCGTGCAAGGAAATCCCAGCCGGCCTGATGCGCTCCGCGAGGCGCCTGCCCGAGGCAGTGACGAGAAGAAGCTCGAGGAGGGCAGATGCGTCGAGAACGATCAACGAGAATCCCGATCGGTTCGAATCAGCTCCTCCGGCGAGGGCTCAACCTCGACCCCTGGCAGCTTCGCCAGGCGATCCAGTAGCTCATCCCGAGAAGGCCGCTCGATGACCCGTTGGAGCTCCTGCAAGATGAACTCGGACATGGACATGCCCGCAATTGAGGCCCGCGCCTTGATCTGGTGGTGAATTGCATCCGGCACATTTCGAATCTGAATCATCGTGGTCATGTAGAGAGTATGGTTTCATCACTATCACATGTCAAGGCGGATTCGTTTCGAGAACGCCTTCTCCTCTGACTGACGGGAGCAGATACTGCGATCTTGCTCCGAAGCTGGTATTCCGTTGGCAGCAGAATCAGGCGAAGGGTCGTCTCTGGCTGCGGGTCGTAACGCGGATTGCCTGGTTCTTCAAGTCGGCCTCCACCAGGATTGATCCCTGAAAGAAAGGGGCCGCCGACCCTTCACTCGGGTGGCGGCCCAAGATGCTCAGTTCTGTTCTCAGCGATTCGGTGCTCAGACCGCTTCGCGGGTCTCCTCGAAGGTGATCCCGAGAGTCTCCAGCTCATCCAGGACCGGCACGTAGATATCGGGGAGGATCGGAATCTGAACCCCTCGAATCGTGATCTTGCCTTCCAGGATCATCCTGGCTCCGATGGCGGCCGGCAGCGATACCGTGCGGGCCATCGATGAGTCACCACCAGGAATTCCGTAGTCGACCATGATGGCCGTCACCGTTTCTTTCCTGTCCTCGGGATAGGTGAAGGTCAGGTCGTGGCGCTGCAGCAGCATGTCGCGCTCGCCCTCTTTGTAGACCAGCGTCTTCGCCATGCAGTCAGCCATCAGATCCAGCATCGAGGCCTTCTCAGTGTCGATGGGCTCGTCCGAAAGCATGCCGATATAGCGCAGCGGCTCGACGGGCGAATCAGCGGCGTCGATGCCCAGCTTGGCGGGGATCGTCTCCTCGAGCGGCGCACCGAAGATCTGCTCCATCAATCCCTTGTAAGTCAGGCCGGCGACCTCGTACTCGGGCGCGGCGTCGATCAGCCCCAGTCGAATGATGTTGGTGTAGAGCTTGCAATGACCGAGGTTCCGCAGCGTGCCGCGGAACATGGTGGTCACCTCGCCCTTGTTGAAGCCGTAGGTGTCCAGGTAGGAGACCGAGTCACGGTTGGGATAGCCCTCGTAGGTGCCGACGCCTGGTATCTCGACGGTCGCGGGGTACGCGAACAGTTCGTCGGGAGTGATCTCTATCAGCTCACCATCCCTGATGTACCGCGCGGAGTTCCGCGCCGCCACCAGCACGCCCCGTGGGCTCCACGAGAACTTGTAGCCCCACGGATTGTCGTTGGCTTCTGGAGCCGGCAGCCCGCCGCACCAGGAGGAGAATCCCACCAGCGTGCCGCCCTGACTCTGCTCGTTGTGGATGACGCGCATGGCGCTCATGTGGTCGATGCCGGGATCGACGCCGATCTCATTGAGCAGCAAAAGGTCCTTGTCGCGAGCCTCGTCGTTGAACGCCATCATTTCCGGCCCGACATACGATGTGGTGACCATGTGCTTGCCGAGATCGAGGCAGGCTCGCGCCACCACCGGGTGCATCGGCGCAGGTAGCAAGCTGACCGCGAGGTCGGACTCTGCGATGAAGCTCCTGAGAGCCTGCTCGTCGTCGGCCAGAACCGTGGTTGCACGGCCATTCGGATGACCTTCCACCAGGGCCTCGGCTTTGGAAACGGTCCGGGAAGCCACTGTGACGCCGAAACCGTGATCGAGCAGATAACGCACCAACGGCCTGGAGACCAGGCCCGCTCCGAAAACCACTACATTCTTCATGAGGTTCCTCCCTCGTGTTGATCGAGATATTCCTGCAGGTACTCGTAGTCTGGAGTCAGCTTGCCACGGTGGGTGATAACGGCCCGCTTGATGGCAGGCGGCAGATCCAGGTCTTCATAGGGAACGGTGTAGTCGGCGCGCGCAACGGCCTCGGCGAAGGGTAGCAGGGCCTTGCCGAACGCCTGCGAGGACTCGACTGGCAGCTCACAGGGCAGGTTGTCCACGGCCATAACGACCGGTCCATGACCCTCGACTCCCAGCTCGATGCGGTCCTCGTCCGGTAGGTAGACATAGACGGGGTCGCCAGAATCCGTGGCGTCGAGTGAGCATTCGATGGCACCCTCGACATCGATACTGATGTCACCAATCATCCGCAGCCGCGGCTTCCTGTCTGCCCCGTAGAGGCCGTGCAGCAGCTCGCGGGTGATGAGTCGCGGATACTGCGGAGTCCAGTAGATGCAATTCACCAGGACCGTCAGATAGGGCACATACTTGGCGAAATCGCCGCGGTAGAGCTCGGGATGCTTGTAGTACTCCTGTAGCTCGAAGGAACCGGCGGGATCGACAGGCTTGGCCATGTGCTGCTCGGCAAAGACCACCTTGATGAGCCCCGGTGTGTCCTGATCGAGGCCCAACAGCTCCTCGGGCTCGATCTGACGGTGGGGCAGCAGATCCAGGATCTCCTGAGCGCCCTGCGACACATGGCCGTACCCTGCGAAGCCGAAGACCAGGGGGGTGAGCTCGGCCGCCAGCGGTGCCGCGGCCAGGGCCTCTCCAGCCTGGCGAATGGCGTCCTTGGCGGCGTCCAGGTTCGGGTAGTCCTTCGCTTGCAGGATCTCGGCAAACGGAGTGTCGTAGCCCTCGGTTGCGAGTCTTCTTCCGAGCGCCCACAAGGTGTCGATCATGCCGGCCAGACCGGCGTATCGGCCGAAGAAGATCAGACGGCGCCCCTCGTCGTCCTCGATCCGCTCGTAGTCGATCAGCGTGCTCTCGAGATCGAGCAGGCGCTGCAACATTGCCATGTTGTGGGCCTGCCCCTTGATGACATGGGCGAAGTAGAGGTAGGTCCGATTGGGCTGCAGCAGCTCGGTGGGAATCTCTTTGACTGCGAAGATCACAGGAGTGTCGGGAACTTCGGGGACGATCGTCGCGCCCACCTGCCGGTACTGTTCCTCGGGGAAGGCCCTGATGTCCGAGGCCTGGACCACGACCGGGATGTCGTTGGCGATCAAGCTCGCCACCTGCTCGGGCGAAAGAGGCACTCGGGCCTCCCAGATGTTCTTGTCTTCTTTGCGAATTCCTATTTCCACGACGCCTCCTCAATAGCCGCAACTTGCGGTGTATGGCAGATCGATTTCAGGTTGTCAACATCCGTCCGGGCAGGTACGAATCCTAGGAAACGATGGGTTCCCAGAGTCTGCAGGCAGGTCCTGATGTGCTCTTCTTGACCTCTGATGTCGGCTATCTCAGCATCGTGTTGAACAGCAGCTTGAAGGTGCCGTGGGTCTGGGCTCGGTGCTGGGCCGGAAAGCCGATCAGCAGGACCTCACCCTCACCGAACTGGGCGGAGACCATTGCCGCTTTCTTGGTCAGGTGCTCCTCTCCGATGAGCCAGCCACTCTGGAGGAGGTCGCGATCGGCGTAGCGCGCCACGATCTCGTAGCGGTTGTTGTCTCTGGAGGGCGTGATTTCGAAAGCAGGGCTGTTCCAGAATAGGACGAGGCCCTCGGAGGGCATGCCGTAGCCATAAGGGTTGGAGTTGTCGAACCTGGCCTCGAGGGTCGAGCCCGGGCAGTAGAAGTCCTTGGAATCGATCTTCTCCAGGGCGTTGCGGACCTTGAGGTCGAATTTCTCGATGGCGAAATCGGTCGCTTCACCAAGGGTCACGAGCCTGCCGCCGCCCTCGACGAATGTCTTGAGCGCCTCGACGCCAGCCTCATCGACTCCCCCCATATATTCAGGCGGGTAGTTCGGGGTAGGCCAGTAGGCGTTCGAATCTTCTTCTTCGTCTCCCGTGATCATGGCCGTCGTGTCGTCGGGAAAGACGATCACGTCGTAACTCGCCCCGAGGTTGCCCCGGTTGATCTCTTCGGGCTTTAAAGATGTGTAGGGGAAGGCGAACTGTTCGAGAAGGAATCGAGTCCAGCCTTCATCCATGTTGCCGCCCCTGTACCGGTGGTACATGCCCACCCGCATCCGCTTCACGTCGTGTAGCCCCGCTTCCGGTGCGGCGGCAAGGGCGGTGAAGTCCACTCCGGTCGACTCGGATACCTCGTCGAGGATTTCTTCGGAGCCACCACTCAGCACGAAGTCCCCTTGACGAAGCCCTTCGACAGGCTGATCGACTCGCCGCACCGCCACTCCTCGATCGAGAAGCAGATTGACCGCCTTGAAGCTCGCGTTCAGGCGGCCGTCGAGGGCGAGTAGCGATGTCTCAGCAGGCACGCTGCCAAGCATGGGTTCCGGCCCCGTCAGCGTCGGGAGAGCGGGTACGACTCCGTCTACCGCATCGACTCGCACCCCCATGAGCTCGCCCATGGTGTGGGTCGCGGTGTCGTAGGGGCGGAGCGGCGCGCCGTCTCGGCTCCGGGTCCACTCGTTGTCGGGGTAGTGCGTCTCGCCGAGGAGGTTCCTGATGATCCCCATCTTGGGCTGCGCGAGGGAGATCACGTAAGAGCCAGCCCCGTACTGCATGCCATCGATCGAGAACCCTGTGCTCGCTTTCTGCACCTCGATGTCGGAGAGCATCAGCGTGTTGATCATCCGGCGGGCGGTCAGGGGATCGTGCTGGGAGGCGGGAATGACGTAGGCCTTGGGTGTTCCCTCGGCCCCACGCTCCGTCTGTCGTTTAGCCTTCAGGTAGCCATTCCAGAGAACCGTCTCCCTGTTTCTGGCTGCAAGATCCATAATCGCCCAGGATGCCACTTTCTGATACTCGATAATGTCCCGCACTCTCCACCAGCCCCCTTCCCAAAGGCTTGGAATCGTCGACTGGGCCTCGTAGTCCGGAAACTGTCGAGCGCCGCCTCGAAGCTGCTCTGGATGGATATAGAGGGGCGTTGCCAGGCTGGCGCTCGCCGCCTCGGTGAGCATGCCGGCGATGTTGTGGAACGGGGTAATCCAGTGCCAGCCGAAGTGGCCCCAACCCGGATACTGGCCAGCGTTGAGCACGCCGGGCAGGTCTTTCTCCTCCAGCTTGTACGCTATGTGGGCGCCGTACCAGGAGAGCTCTCGCCACATCAGTGGATCGGCGTAGGGCCGAATGGGCTCGCTGTAGGGCGGCACATAGAACCGGGCCCCATAGCTGCCCATCTGGTGGTGGTCGACGTAGGCCTGGGGCTTCCAGTCCCGATACAGGATCTTGGCGTTGTAGACCGCCTCGATCATGTTGAGGAAGTCACCATCCCGGTTGTTATCGTGCCCGACATACTTGTGGTAGAGCCAGGGCAGGCTCACACCCTCGTACTCTGTACCCAGGTTCTTGTAGTACCAGTCTGTGACCATGATCTGGCCGTCGGGGTTGAAGCACGGGAACATCAGGAGAATCGTGTTGTCGAGGATCCGCAGAGCCTCGTCGTCGTCGCGGGTGAGGAATTCGTAGGCCAATTCCGGAGTGGTTTGGGTGCCTGCCACCTCTGTGGCATGGAGACCATACGATTGGCTGACCACTGCCTTGCCTTCTCCCACGAGCTCCAGGATCTCCTCCTCCGGGATGCCTCTCGGGTCGCCCAGCGAGCGACTGATCTCCCGCAGCCTCTCGAGGTTCGCCATGTTCTCCTCGGAGGAGATGATGACGAGCAGGTAGGGATTGCCTTCGGTCGAGGGCCCCAGGTCGGTCACCTGGATCCTGTCGCTCTGGGTCTCGAGGAGCTCGAAGTACTCGACGATTTTGTCCCAGCGAGCCATCTTCTTGTCAGCGCCCATCTGAAATCCAAAGAACTCCTCGGGTGTCGTGATCTCGGCTGCGGCGGCAAGGGGTGCAACCAGGATGCCGCCGATCAGCAGCACCTGGAGCAGACGAAGTCTGACTACCGAGCGAAGGTGATGTTTCATGAGCTTCCCCTCCATGCGAAGGATTCGCGTTTGTATGCAGCTATATGCCAGCTCTGAGAGGCTTACCTACTTGTACTTTACCGAGTTCACGGAGTGAGACCGACGCGCCGTGCCAGGTCGGACGTGAACAGACCCTCCGGATCGAGTCGGGACTTGATCTCCAAGAGCTCTCCATAGCGCGGGTAGATGCGGCAGAACTGAGCGGGTCTCATGACCTGGTCTTTCGCCAGGTGAATCTTGCCGCCGCGCTTCGCTGTTGCGTCGATGATGCGGTCGACCGCCTGGCGGCTTTCGACTTCATTGTGCTTCTTCGGGTGGAACTCGAAGTTGAGGCTGTAGCCGTCTTCCGAGAACGACAGCAGACCGTCGTCTGATTTGTGGGCTCGCAGAATCGTCGTGACCGGCGGGGAAGGTGACGACTGGCAGATCCCCATCAGCTCGATGATCGCGTCGCGTGCCTGCGCTCTGGGAAAGGTGAGTTGGACGGTGTAGCCGCGTGCCCCGCACACCAGGTGGGCTGGAGGCACCGTGAAGCTGGCCGCGAAGCTGAATTGCAAGAAGAGCTCCTTCTTCGAGGAGTCTCCGTTGCCGGACGTGAAGCGGCTCATGGCGTAGTAGAGCCGGTTGAAGACATGCAGCATGGGCTTCTGGGCGTAGAGCATGAGCGACAGCAGCGGACCGAAGGCCTCGTGAAGGCCGAGACCGAGTCGTCGGTGCTTGTCGAGCCGCTCGTAGCCGGCGTCGAGGTAGGCCTTGCGCTCGGCTTCGGTGGCATCATCCCCGGTCCACTTTGCGGCGTGAATCACGGACCGTCCCGTTTTCTCTCCACGGGCATAGGCATCCATCCAGACCACGGCAAGGTCGTAAGACTCTTCGACGTGGGCCATTGTCTCGAGGAGATCATCGACGTTGGCCGCCGGGTATCGATGGACTTCGAGGTAGGGCGACGGGATCGACTTGAGCTGGAGAGTGGCATCCAGGATGATGCCGGTCAGCCCGATGCCGCTGACGACGACATTGAAAAGCTCATGGGAGCGATCGATCTCGATCGTCTCGCCGTCAGCCGTGAGCATCGAGAGTCGAACCACCTGATACGCGAAGCTACCTTGCTTCCAGGCATCCTTGCCATTGACGTTGGCAGAGATGGCTCCGGAGACGGTGGAATGAGATTCCGTCGGGCTCGAGGGAAGCGTCAGATTGCGATAGTGGACCTGCTCGTAGATGTCGATGAGTCGAGCTCCGGCTTCGACAGTGACCTGAGCCTTCTCCTCGTCGAAGTCGAGGATCCGATTCATGGCACTGATGTCGAGCAAGACCTGACCATCGAGGAGAGCCTCGTCCCCATAGCTCCGTCCCGCACCGCGCGGGCAGATCTTCAATCCGTTTTGTTGGCAGTAGACCAGCGCTTCACGGCACTGATCGACATTGGTGGGGCGAGCGACCAGGGAGTGGGTCTTGATCGAACCAACGAGCGAGTCGACCTCTTTCCTCTCCATGAAGCTCGGCAGTGACGGGGTTTCAGATGGCATCGCGGTTCATCCCTCCGGCCCGCAGGCTCGAGGCATGATACCGCCATCGAGAGTGACTATGTACCCCTGCTTGGGGGGCTCTCAGAATGCTAGTGCAGGGACTTTCTGAGGATCTTGTCGAACTGACTCTCGGCGAAACAGGTCGACGAAGCGTCTTTCGTCGGTCAGGGTCGCCTCACAGCCAGACCTGCTTTCTCCAGACCCTCGACGATGTGGCTGATCAGGTCGGGCTGAGCGAACATCCACTTCTCCAGGTGCCCGCCGTAGATCTCCTGCTCGAACCCTGGCCAGAGACGTCGAACCGCGTCGGTCGCTTGCTTGGCTTCGGTCTTGTTGCCTAGTTGCGCATGGGCGATCGCCAGCGCGTAGTGCGAGGCGAAGTAGTCGGGCATGTTGATCTTCTGGGCGATCTCCAGGGCTTCGGCGTACCGCTCCTGGCGGTACGCGTCGAAGAACGTCGTGAAGCGATACCACCCGGGGTGGTGCGGATTGCGCTCCATGGCGCTGGTCGTCAGCTCGACACCCCGTTCCCAGTCCCCGGCGTAACCCATCAGGATGCCCAGCATCGCCTTGGAGTTTCCGTCTCTTTGGTTGAGCGCGATGGTGCGCTCGGCGGCGGAACGGAAAGCTCCCAAGTCCTGCCGGTAGTAGTAGGCGTGAGCCAGGGCGAAGTGGGCCAGCGGGTTGGCTGCATCGAGGTCGACGGCTCGTTGTGCCGCTGCCAGAGCGCGGTCCAGGGCATTCGGGCGGGGATTGAAGGAATGCCGGTCCTCGTCCAGCAACACGATTGTGAGTGCGGCCCAGGCATCGGAGTATCCCGGCTCGAGCTCGACTGCCCGTTCGAGAGCGATCCGGGTCGGAAGGTGATCTTCCGGACTGACCCGTTGCTGGTAGAGGAAAAACCGCAGGACCGCCTCGTAGGGGGTCAACGTTTCGGCAGCCCTGGAGTCCATTGGAGCGGCCATCGAGCGGGCGAGAACCCCGTGCGGGTCGGCCACGGTGGCCACCACCCGGTCTGTGATGTCGTCCTGCACCTCGAAGATGTCGGCTTTCTCCAGGTTGCGATCGAAGCTCTCAGCCCAGAGATGGGTCCCGGTCTGGGCGTCGAGCAGCTTCACGCTGGCGCGAATCTTCGGGCCAGCCTTGCGAACGGCGCCTTCCATGACGTAGCGAGCTCCCAGTTCCTGGCCGACCTGGCGCACATCCATCGATTGCGCATCGAGGTTCTGAACCGAGTTCCTCGAGATCACCATGAGATAGGAAAAGCGGGACAGGGCGGTGGTGATGTCCTCGGCCAGACCGTCGGCGAAGTCCTCCAATTCCGGATCCGCAGACTTGCACTTGAGCGGCAGCACCGCGATCCACGGGATCTCGACTTCGGAACGCCGCATCGCTGAGTGGGAGCTCACCGCCGGAGCCGTGCCCGAGCTGGTCTCCTTGCGCAGAGACTTGAGCTCGTTGAAGACGTCTTGCGCGGTCTGGAACCGGTCGGCTGGGGCCTTTTCGAGACATCTGCCGAGGATGCGTCCGAGATGACGAGGCAGCTCGGGCTTGATCTCAGTCAGCAGCGGGGGCGTGTCTTTGAGGACGGCGGAGAGCAGCTCCACCGAGCTGGCACCCTGAAACGGCCGCTGGCCGGTCGCCATCTCGAAGAGCATGACGCCGAGCGAGAAGATGTCCGATCGGGGGTCGACACCCTCGCCCTTGGCCTGCTCGGGGGACATGTAGTGTGGGGTGCCGACCACGAGACCGGCCTGTGTCAACGCTTCGGTGGGAAGCTCGGTGGTCCCGTCCGCTACCACGCCCTCACTCAACTTGGCGAGGCCGAAGTCGAGCACTTTCACCCGTCCGCCTTCGTCGGTCACCATGACGTTGGCCGGTTTGAGGTCCCGATGGACGATGCCGCGAGCATGAGCGTTGGCAAGTGCGTCGGCGATCGGCGTTGCCAGGTCGAAGAAGCGCTCCAGAGACAAGCCGCCCGACGGGAGAAGAGCATCGAGGGTCTTGCCCTCGACGAGCTCCATGGTTAGGAAGTGGATGGTGGAAGAGCCTGGCGTTGCCAGACCTTCCAGGCTTGGGTCCTGGGGCTCGAGTCCTGGGTCCTCGACTATCTCTTGCTCGACAGAATAGATGGTGACGATGTTGGGGTGGTTGAGGGCGGCGACGGTCGTCGCTTCGCGGCGGAACCTCTCCAGGCGGTCTCGATCGGCGGCCATGTCGGGCGGCAACACCTTGAGAGCGACATCGCGGCCGAGCTTCGTGTCCTCGGCCCGGTAGACCTCGCCCATGCCGCCCTGACCGAGCTTGGCGGTGATCGAGTAGTGCGCGAGTGTGGTGCCGATCATCAGTCAGGTCGATCGGAGCGAAAGCGCGCCCCTTGCAGGCCGTGCCGTGTCCCGTTCTTCGACTTCTCCAGGGGAAGCCAGAACATTCTACTCAATGTCTTTCGCAGGAGGCCCCAGTGGGCTGTCCGGGCATCCGGACGTCTCGACGGTGTAGACGCCACCGGTGATCTTCCAGCCGGTGCCGTCGTTCAAGAGGTCGAAGGCATCGATGCCACAGTGGTGAAACTCTCCGTCCAGGAAGAAGTCGTAGGGTGTCCATACCGTCGCGATGCCGCCATGGATTCGGACCTCGGGCTCCCAGAAACGCTCGAGGAGATCCCGCTCCTGGGTCTCCAGACCCTGCGCGAACTCTTCGTTGGTCGACGATCGCATCATCGTCTCGCCATTCTCCTGCCGCAACGAGAAGAAGCGCCCTTCGGGGACCGTCACCTCGCGTGCGGCCTCGGCGTCACGGTCGGCCATCGCGTCGAAGAACCGCTGAACGGTCTCGAGCACCTTCTGTTCCTCTGCCGAGTCTCCAGCCCTGGCTTCTGCGGCGAGGAGTCCCAGGCCCACGAGTACGGGGACAACCAAAGTCCCGAGACGAATTGCACGGCTCCTGAAACTGAGGGACATCATATTCATTTCCTTTCGCTGCAAAAGATGGAGAGACGGACTCCGACTGTAAGGGATCGCCACAGGATGTCCAAACCGGGGGGGTGGCTGTCTTCATCGACATTTCTGTACCCAATGACCGCGATGGTCCAGTACTATGAGCCCTCCACGCAACCCCCTGTTGGATATCGAGAGATCTTGTTCAGCGATCCGAAAAGAGGAGAATCGATGAAGAAGTCTGCACTGCTAGCGGTCCTGATGATCGCCACCATTCCAGCCGTTGGTTTGACCCAGGAAGAGAAGGCAGCGGCTCCAGCACCAACGCAAGCTCCGACTCCGGAGCCCGAGCCGTCGAACTGGACCAGTAGCCACTCCATAACGGTGGGTGCTGAGACGGTCGCCTATGACGCCGAGGTTGGCAGCATCATCTTGCGCGACGACAAGGAGAAGGCCACCGCAGAGCTCTTCTACACCGCCTACTTCCGGACGAATGGCTCCGAGTCTGCGAACCGTCCGTTGATCTTCGCCTACAACGGTGGACCAGGCTCGGCATCGTTCTGGCTCCATATGGGAATCATGGGGCCGCGCCGGGTAGTCACACCGATCGTCGGGCAGCAAGCTCCGCCTCCCTATCCCATGGAAGACAATCAATACACGCTTCTCAACCAGGCCGACATCGTGATGATCGATCCTGTGGGTACGGGATTCAGCCGGCCGGCCGGTGAGGCGAAAGGCGAGGACTTCTGGGGTCTGGATGAAGACGCCCGTTCGTTGACGCAATTCATCCGCCGCTTCTTGAGCCAGCACAGCCGCTGGAACTCGCCCCGGTACCTCCTCGGCGAAAGCTACGGCACCACCCGTTCCGCGGTGCTCGCGCGCCATCTCCAACGCGCCAACATCGACCTCAATGGGATCGTACTGGTGTCGGCGGTGCTCGACTTCAACACCATCCTGTTTCCTGACGGCGCGATCATGCCCTACATTCTCAACGTTCCGTCGTTCGCGGTGACGGCCGAGTACCTGGACGCGCTGCCCGGGGGCAAGCCAGCGGATCTCGGGGCCTTCATGAAGGAGGTCGAAGACTGGGTGTTGTCCGACTATGCGGCGGTGCTGATGGCTGGCAGCGCGGTGGATCCGGGCCGCCGGGCGGCCGTCATCGAGCAGATGCACCAGTACACAGGGCTGTCGCCTGAGTACCTCGATAAGTCGAATCTGAGAGTGACGGCACCGGAGTTCGAGAAGGAGCTGCTGCGAAGCCAGGGTCTGGTTGTAGGGCGCCTCGACGCGAGGTTTACCGGCCCGACCGGGGACCTATTGGAGCTTCGCCCCTCGCACGACCCGCAATCCAGTGCCATCGCCTCCGCCTACACCTCGGCGTTCAATGCCTACGTACGATCCGAGCTCGGCTACGACGGCGAAAGGGAGTACGTGCCGAGTGGAATGGCGAGACCGTGGAACTTCGATCGAGAAGACGCGCACATCGGGTTTGGCCTGGGAGGAGTTCCGAATGTCGCCCCGGACCTGGCCACAGCGCTGACGCGGAATCCACGCCTGGAGGTGCTGCTGGTCAACGGAATCTACGATCTGGCGACTCCCTATTTTGCCGCTGTATGGACGATGGACAATCTGAATTTGCCGCCCGATCTGCGGGACAACATCGAACGGGCCGACTTCGCCGCCGGTCACATGATGTATGTCGAGCAGTCCCTGCTGGGGCAGTGGAAAGAGACGTTGGAGCGGTTCATCGAGCGCACGTCGGGCGCTGGGGAAACACCCTGAGGGCGGGAGTAATCCGTTGCGGCAGGACCACCGATCTCATCACCATGGAGGCTCGCTCGACATGTTGAAACCCCTGACGGAGTCTGTCCTGCGGCGACTGACAGCCGAGGCATTCGTTTCCTTCCTTGCTGAATCCGAGAAGTTCGAAGCCGTGGCGCACCCGGGTTGCACCATGGCGCTGTGCAACGAGCCGGTGGCTGATCTGAACGGCATCGTGGTCGGGCGTGGGGCGAGCGAGGACCACTTCGCGGACTCCTGCCGAGCCTGCTTGTCCCGAGAGCTGCCCTTCCTGGCGATCGTATTTCCGGAGGCGGGGGATCGGATCAAGGAAGTGGCGGCTGGGCTCGGACTCGTGCATGCGGTCGACTTTCCATTCATGGTCCGCGAGGATTCGCCGATCGAGCCCGCTGGCAACGAGGCGGTCGTTGTCGAGCGAGTGTCCAGGAAAGCAGGAGCCCAGGAGAGCGCCCGAGTGCTCTGCGCTGCTTTCAATATGCCAGAGGACTCCGTTCTGCGGGCCATGCCAGCCTCCCTCTTGGAGGGCCCAGGGGTAGACGTCTTCCTTGCCAGCATCGAAGATCGTGGAGTCGGGTCCGTCACTCTTACCTACCACGGTGACACGACCGGGATCTGGGCCATGGGTACGGATCCCGAGATGCAGAAGGGCGGCATTGGCCGACGCCTGCTGTCGACGGCGATCGCCGAGGCGAGGTCGCAGGGCGCTCGCCGGTTCTTCCTGGGTGCGACCCCGGCTGGCTACCGGCTCTACGAGAGCCTCGGATTCGAGACCCGAGTCACCGCAACGGTATGGGTCTCGGGAGAGACATCACAAGCGTAGTTCTCTGAAGGGGAGAGCAGGCCTCAGGAGCATCTCTGGAAAGCGGGCAGATGGTTGTAGAGAGACGCGTCGCGGAGCCGCTCGAAGACCGTGATCACATCCTCCTCGGTCACGCCCTCCAGGATCTCGTCATACAGGGCGGCATTGGCGATTTCGGCGTCGACTGCCATTTGGCAGGCCTTTTGTACTGAGTCGGGTGCTTCGAGATGACCGGTGTAGGGGTCGGAAGGTGCGCCCAAGGAATAGACGTTGTAAAGCCTGACAAGAGCCTCTATGTGGCGGGTCTCGGCGTCGCGGATCGGGACAAACGGAAGGACTGGACCGAATCTCTCGATCACCGCGCCGTAGAAGGCTCTGGCTTTGTATTCGTCATCGATGGCGGTGTCCAGAGCAGATGCGGTAGTGGCGCTAAGGGTGCTCGAGCCGGTTGTTGTCGAAATGTCGAGCGGCGACGGCTCGGTCGGCGAAGATGAATCGCTACTGCAACCGATCAGGCTGGCGCCCAGCAGAACGGCGAGCAAGGCGGCTTGAAGTCGTAGGGGTCCCATTGTGGTTTTCTCCGGTGTCATGAGAGTTTCGATGGTGCAATCAGTGGGGTACTGAGCAGATTGCGTGCCAGGACACTGGAGCTGGAAAGGTCCCTGTCCACAGTTGATTCAGAAGCTGGCGACCGAGGTGGGAGTCGGGATTCGACGGTATCGTCGAGGATTACGACGATATCGACGAATCGTGTTGCGAAGTGCAATCGATGAGACTTCGGGCTAACGGATGCGCGTGGTAGTGACGACTCCTACGAAGCCTGACGCCCCTGCTCGTGGCTGGAATTGCCACTCCGGGCCTGCCAGCGAGCGATGTTGTACTCCGCTCCGAGAATCAGGATGAGAGCGGAGACATAGAGCCACAGGAGCAGCACGATGATGGAGGACAGGGATCCATACACCGCCTTGAAGTCTGCCATCTTCTCCAGATAGAGCACGAAACCGTTCTTCCCGAGTTCGAACAAGACTGTGGCCAGCACGGCTCCTGGAAGAACGCGTGCCCAGTCGACCTCGATGTAGGGTGTCAGCTTGTAGAGCAGCGCGAAGACCAGGAAGATCAGAACGAGGCTCGTGGCCCAACTCTTGAATCCGGATACAAGGCCGACGTCGATGCCCCACTCGGACAGCGTTGGCGATTCGAGCGCTATTTCGAGCACCACCGTGAAGCCGAGCGCGACAATGATCAGAATCGAAACCACGATCGCCATCCCGAAGTAGCGCAGCTTGGACAGCAGCCGTTTTTGATCGCTCTGGACGTCAAGAGCCCGATTCACAGCCCTCGCGATGGCTCCGAAGACCTTGCCGGCAGCCCAGAAGAGACCCAGGAGAGCGACCAGGCTCATCGTTCCCCGATATCGAACCACGGCATCGAGGTTCTCCATCACCATCTCTGCGCTGCCTGGCAGCATTTCGGTGACCGTTTCGTAGATTCGCGTCTGCAGCGACTCTGATTCGAGGAAGCGACTGGTCAGCGAGAGCACGCCGATCAAGAGCGGAAAAATGGAGAAGAAGGCCCAGAAGGCGATCGCAGCCGCCAGATCGTTGGCCGCGTCCTGCTTTGCCTTGCGAAAGGTCGCACCGAAGATCGAGAGCTCGGCCTTCAGTCTTCGTGGGATTTCCATTGGGCTGCGCTCGGGGAGAAACCAGTGTCACCGGCTTTCGGCCGCGAGCCTGTTGATGTCGCCGTTCTCGAGTATAGGTTGCGAGTTCCCCTGTTTGGCCACTTGGAGCATCGCCAACCCGACCTTCTCCGTGGTCGTCACGTAGCGCGGAAAGAGAGCCTGGAGCATCGGGAACAGCGGTCCAACGAGGCCGTACAACACTCGATACGCTCTTGTCCTAGACTCAATTCCGTTTAGAGGCTGAATGTAGGCCGGGCGGAACATGAAGGCAGCCCTGAACGGGAGCTTCAGGAGCTCGTTCTCCGCCTTTCCTTTGACCCGCGCCCACATCATGCGACCCTGCTCTGTGCTGTCGGTTCCAGCGCCGGAAACGTAGATGAAGGTCATTTCCGGATTGAGCCTGGAAAGCGCCTGGGCCGCGGCCAGGGTCAGGTCGACGCTGATCCGGTGATAGGCCTCCTCGCTCATGCCCGCTGCGGAGATTCCGAGACAGAAGAAGCAGGCGTCGAAGCCGGTGAGCTCGCTATCGAGGCCCGAGTAGTCGAAGAGGTCCGGGCGGACCATCTCGCGAACCTTGGGACTCTCTATACCGGATGAACTGCGCCCCACGATCAAAATGGACTCCACCTGAGGGTCGGCGAGGCATTCTCGTAGAACCCCCTGGCCGACCATGCCTGTGGCTCCAAAGAGGATGACTCTCATGGGTTCCTTGCCGATTTCTGGGCTGGCCGAAGATGCTCCAAGCCTAATGGGTATTGTGTCACCATGGCGTGATGCTACGCTGATGAAGTCCGGGTTTTGAGGAGGGATTGAGATGCGGCGGTCCGGTGTCTTGTGGCGGATGTCCAGCGGTTTTTTGGTTTGCGTCTCGGTGCTTCTGATTTCCGGCTTGGCTAGTGCCGTCGAGAGTTCGGCCGCTCCTCTCTATGACATCACGATGGAAGAGATCTGGATTCCGATGCCGGACGGGGTGCGCCTGGCGGCGGATCTCTACATGCCGACCGGCGGTGAGCTCGACGAGCGCATCCCTGTGCTTCTGGAGTACCTGCCCTACCGCAAGACCGAATCTCGCAATCGAAACTACTCGCTCTACTCCTATTTTGTCAGGCGAGGCTACGCTGTGGCTCGGGTCGACATCCGGGGGACGGGGAACAGCGAAGGTCGACTGATCCCCTACGAGTACAGCGACCAGGAGAACGACGATGGCGAGGTGGTGATCGACTGGCTGTCGCAGCAGGCATGGTCGAACGGCAACGTCGGCATGTTCGGAATCTCCTGGGGCGGCTTCAACTCGATTCATCTGGCGATGCGCAATCCACCGGCCTTGAAGGCCATCATTGCCGTGGATGCCACGGACGATCTCTACCAGGACGATGTGCACTTCATGGATGGGGTGATGCATGTCGACTCGTGGGAGATGAGTCAGGACCTCGACAACGCCCGCCCGGGCGCCCCGGAATACAGGATCGACGAGGCCTACTTTCGCGACCGCTTCGACACCGAGCCGTGGATGATGACCTACAAGCGCCAGCAGCGCGATGGTCCGTTCTGGGACCGCACTGCACTCAAGGCCAGGTATGAGTCTATTCGTGTGCCGGCGTTCGTCATCGGAGGTTGGTACGACGGCTATCGCGACAGCGTGCCGCGCATGCTCGAACAAGTTCAGGCACCCATCAAGGCGATTGTCGGTGCCTGGCATCACTCCTTCCCACACAATGCCTATCCGAAGCCGCAAATCGAGTGGCGGCACGAAGCCGTGAGGTGGTTCGACCACTGGCTCAAGGGAAGAGATACAGGCATTCTGGAGGAGCCGCGATTCGCGGTCTACGTCAGACAGTGGCACCCGCCCGGTCCCTACCTCGAGGCGGCGCCTGGCGAATGGCGCTGGGAGGAGGGCTGGCCGATCGAGAGGATCGAGGAGCGGGCGCTCTACCCACAGCCCAACCACACTCTGGGGTCGGAAGAAGCGCCTGAGACGACCCACCACCTTCGATACGTGCCGTCGATCGGCATCGAAGCCGGTGGTCCGGTGATGTGGTGGGGTGATGTGGCCCACGACCAGAGGCCCACCGACGCCTTCAGTCTGGTCTACGACAGCAAACCGCTCGAGGGCGATCTAGAGATCCTCGGGTTTCCGACGGCGCTATTGACCGTGTCGGCCGACGCACCTCGGGCGAACTGGTTCGTACGACTCTCGGATGTGGCGCCGGATGGTACGGTCACCCAGGTCGCTGGTGCCGGGTTCAACGGGACGCATCGCGCCTCGGCCCGCGAGCCGAAGGCCCTCGTGCCGGGAGAGACCTTCCCTCTCGAGATCGAGATGCACTTCACCTCCTGGGTCTTTCCCGGAGGGCCACCGGATTCGCCTGGCGGTGGCGAATGCCCAGTGGCCGATGCTCTGGCCGACCCCCTACCCAATGAAGACAAGCCTCTATCTGGGAGGCGACAACGGCTCGAGAGTGCTGCTGCCCGTCGTTCCTCATGAGGAGCGCCCCGCCCCCTCGTTCCTCCCACCGGAATCGGATCCGGAGATATCGGGATACGAGAGTCTCGACGAGGGCACGACCTCGGGCTATGGCGAGATCTCGTCCGTCGATCGCAATCCTCAGACCGGAGCGGTAGTGGTGAAGGCGACGAATGGAGGCGGGACGCAGCTATCCCTGGGGCATCGAGCGCTACGGTGAGACGATTGTTCATGAGACTTCCAATGATCACCCCGAGGAACACCTCGGTGCGGGGTGAGCACTGGACCGAGGTCGAGCTCGAGGACCGGACCCTGAAGTGGGAGTCCGAGCTCCTGTTTCGCAGCGATCTGGACAACTTCTACTACACCTACACCAGGCGACTGCTGGAAAACGGGGAGCTCATCCGAGAGAAGACCTGGCGCGACACGATTCCTCGCGATTTCCAGTAGCGCGTCCAGAGCTGGTGTAGGCCGTCTCAGAACTTCAGATAGAAGGTGAGCCTGACGAGCAGGTCGTCTTCAGGCCTGGGTTCGGGTCCGTCTGGGTCGTCGTACTGGATGTACTCGATGTTCGGAATGAGGCTGAAGAACTTGTAGGGCCGGGCTTCGACCCCCAGGATGAGCAACGTTGCCTTGGCATCGGGGTCGAAGGGCAGGTAGGCGATGTCTTCACCTCTGATGCTGGGCTCGAACAGGCGATCGACCCTCCCCAGGAAGCTCCAGTTCTTCGCGAAATCGGCGACACCGAAAACCGAGGCCAGCTTGATCCCTGGGCTATCGTCCCGGTCCTGATGCGAGTACTGAAGGCCAAGGCGGGACGACTCGGTTCGGTAGCCCATGAATCCCTGGAGAGTTCTGCGGCCATCGCCGTTGCTGCACGGGTCCTCGAAGTCGCCGTAGATCTCGACCACCCAATTCGCGTTCGGTTCCCAACTCACTGCGCCCATCCACTCGCCGGCGTCGTTGCTGTCGCTGCCGAACTCGAGCTGCGTGCCGTACATCACGCGGTAGGAGATGGCGCCCTTCTTGGCAATCGGTCCATTGGCCGCGATGCCGGTGTCTCGACTAGCGATTCCCTGTACATCCATAGGAGTCCGCTCTACATGCCGGTAGCCCCAGAAGCTCTCGATCAGGTTGAACGTCGGAGTTGAGGAGAGGCCGAAGAGGACCTTGTGCTCGCCGATGGTTGTCTGCAGATACAGATCCTTGAAGTCGACTTCGAACTCGAAGACATCGAAGTCGCCATCCTGATTGAGCTCGAAGCGCATCCGGCCCGAGAGCCGCTTGGTGAATTCAGAGTCGAGATGTGAGGTAGCCGCGCCGGATCCAGGCGCTGACGATCCCCTCTGCGGTTGGATCGTGATGCGATGCAACCCAGTAGGCGTCACCGAACAGCAGGCCGCCAACTTCCAGGCGTTTCAGGTCTTTGGGTGGGTCCGTCTCATCAGCACCCAAGACCGCTGTGCAAGACGCCGCCAGAACCCAGGTCAGGACAGCTCGTCGTAAGCGTAGTCCCACTCGAGTGTTCGTCAACGAGGACCTCCGGCCAGCCGCATAGGGACCTTCCCCAACGGCCGGCCGGAGTTTACCAATGGGTCAGAGCTGCGATAGGCAGGTCAGTTCCGAGAGAGTGGGCTGATCGACTTCAGTGGTGATCGCGGTGATGCCCGTGGTGTTTCTTGTACTGCCCCGGGGGCACGTGGTGTCGACGACTCTTGCGGTAGTGCTTGTCGCAGCAGTAGTGGTGCTCGGAGTACCCCCGTCTCGGCTGGGAGTAGTACCCGTAGGGGATCGGCTGAGCGTAGGGGACGGGTGGACCGTAGGCGGCGATCAGGTGGTTTGGCGCGTGGCCGTACCGACTGAAATGGTGGTTGACCGCCCCACACGTCGGGTGGTGGTAGTAGTGATTGCCGCGGCGATAGCACTGGTTGGAGCACGAGTAGCCGCCGTAGGCGAATGGCTGGGCGGCTTCGAAGTAGTAGCTCGGGCCATAGGGTCCCATCTCGGCGAAGCCGATCCGAATATGGGCACCGCCGACATTGAAGGCCCCGCCGAAAGACCAACCGGAGATTTGTGCTGAAGCCGGAGCCGCTAGAAGGGTGAGCAGGACAGCTACGAAGAGAAGAGCCCAAAACGCTGTACGAAGTTGCATGTCGTTCACCTCCTGGAATGAGGAGGTATCAACTTCTGTGCCAGCGAGAACGGATCGTAGAACCGGTGCGAAGGGGCAGGTCGGATGGCCCACACAGCCAGAACTGTCCCCTCAGGAGGACGATTTCTGCCCTCTCCCAAAGGTGCCAGCCGATTTTGCCGGCCTCTGCTGGCAGGCGCCTCCGGTGGGCCCGCCAGCAGCGAACTGCAGGTGTTCGTCTCTGTCTCTACGGCCGACGAACGATGGGCAAACGGATCTGGGACGGATACTCGGCGGAGTGGTGGACAACGTTGTTCGCCACGACTCCTTCCGTTTCATCCCAGTTATTGCCGCCAGTGTTGAGGTTCCGTGCGAACCGCGGGAAGTTGCTGCTCGACACCTCGATGCGGATTCGATGTCCCTTGTCGATCAGGGCGCTGGTCGACATGGGGCTGATCTCGAGCTCGTAGACGTTGCCCGGCTCCATGAAGACCTGCTTGTCGTAGCCCTCGCGGAAGCGAGCCCGTTGGATCGTGTCGTCGATGTTGTAGGCGGTGCCGTCCGGGTAGACATCGACAAGCTTGACCGTGAAGTCGGTGTCCCTGGCGTCGGAGCCGACGTAGAGGGTCACGCCGATCGTACCGGTGATCTCGACAGCTTCCTCCAGGGGTTCGCTGGTGTAGACGAGGATGTCGTGACGTGCCTGGCTGCGACGTTGATCGAAGGAGCCGGGGTCCATGGCCCCCCCCATGCAGCAGACACCGCCACCGAGCGAAGACACCGGCACCGTCGGGTCGTACGGGAACTGATCCGGATGGTCGCTCGTGGGAGGCGAGGTGCCGAGTCGGCCGTCGCCGAAGAGACTATTCGCCGCTCCGTTGCTATCCAGATACCAGGTGACGACCTCCGCCTCCGTCGGCGGCCAGGCCGTGGCGGACTGCCACTGATTGAGGCCCATGGTGTAGAACTGAACCCTGGGAGTGCCTTCTAGAACCCCGTTCTCTTTGCCCTTCAGCCAGTAGTCGAACCATTGGTAGGTCAGATCGTCGTAGTCGAAGCGCACATCACCCATGTTGCGCTCGCCGACGATGGTCTCCTTGTCCTCGGTCTGAAAGCGACAGTGAGAGGTGGGAGCAATGACGACGTACTGTCCGTCACGCACCTCCGGGTCCTCTGCGTTGTCCCGGATGTGATTGAAGAGAGCCAGGTTGGGGCCTTGCGAGATGTCGTACCAGGAGTTCATCCATAGGGCCGGTACGCCCCAGGGCTCGTTGTCGTGGTAGAGACCACCTTCGAACCACACCGGGTCGTTCGGAAATCGCTGCACGAACTCGGCGTAGATTCCCTTGGGACCTTCCACCTCTTCCATCATGCTCATCAGGGGAAGGTGCTCGAAGTTCTCCGTCCAGTCCACATCCGGCATCTTGGGAGCGAGGTCGAAGTATTGCGACAGACGGACCACGTCCTCTCTGGAGAGGCCCTCCGGTAGACGTGGGCGCTGGGTGTTCTGCACGCCATAGAGCCACGATCCGAAGAGCATCTGGAAGACGCCGCCCCGGTACCAGTTCCCCATCTCGTGAAAAGGACCGACCCGCCCGATTCCGGCGCCCGAGGCCATCGGCACCATGGCCGCATGGGCAGGGTGGTCCATCGCCGCCAGCGCCAGCTGCCATTCGGCGGACGAGGAACAGCCGATCGTTCCCACCTTGCCGTTCGACCAGGACTGCTCGGCGATCCAGTCGAGTGCGTCGTATCCATCGGTTCTCGGGAAACCGAGGATCTCCCACTCGCCTTCGGAAAAGAACTTTCCCCGCTCGTTCTGGACGACGTAGGCGTAGCCGTTCTCCATGGCCTTGGTGATGGCCTTCAGGCTTCGCTCGCCGGACTTGTTGAAGTTGTAGGGGGTGCGAGAGAAGATCGTTGGCAACGGTCCTGCGGCATCTTTGGGCAGATACACATCCGTCGCCAGGCGAATGCCGTCGCGCATGGGAACCATCATCTTCTTCTCGATCGTGGCGATCTCTTCGAGCTCCTTTTCGAGCTTCTCGATCTCTTCGTCATCGGCCAGAGCCGGTTGAACGGCCCAGCAGAAGGTGGCGCAGGTCAGCAGGGCGGCGACGGTCTTGTTCATGGTTCCTTCCCCTCCAGAAATGGAACTGCCGGTAGTGCTTTGTCTAGTTGTGAGCGCGCCTGGGCTGCGCCGCCAGGATGGCAGCCAGCTCGTCGCTGGGAACGGGGCCGGTGCGCAGGATGGTGTCCATGAAGGTCCGGGTATTGAAATCGTCGCCCAGTCGCTCCCGTTCCATCTCGTAGATCTCACGCAATTCGAGGCCGACGAGCATGTAGGTAATGATCTGCATGGGAGAGCTCATGAGCCGACCCCACAGGCTGGCGGCGAACTGTGGGGCCAGGAGCGAAGTTTCGATCGAGAACTCGGTCACCTGTTCCTCGGTCCAGCCGTTGCAGTGGGCTTGCACGCTCATGTAGGCGCGATTGGCATTCTCCAGGCGCTTTCGTAGCTGCGCGAAGCGAGTCAGCCAGTCTCCCTCGGCGTACCCGGCGTCGAGAACGATGCGCTCGGTGAAGGTCGCCCAGCCTTCGATGAAGGGCCGATAGGGGAAGAGGATGCGAACCCTGTGTGGGTTTTCGCGCAGGATTTTGAGCTGCATGTAGTGGCCGGGAAAGAGCTCGTGGATGACGATGAACCGCTTGAACGAGTAGTTGAACGAGCGCCAGAAATCGATCCGCTCCGGCTCGGGATGAGAGTCGGGAATCGTGGCGAGGTACCAGGTCGTCCAGGGATTGGGGTCGAAAGCCGGGGCGCTGCTGACGTACCCGATACGCGCCATCGGTCCGGAGCTTTCAGGGGCCAGCTCGATACTGAGCGTCTGGTGCTCGGGGACGGTGGCGATCTCGTGGTCGCGGACGAAGTCCTCGACCTCCCGACCGTACCTCCGCAGCTCGAGCAGATACTCGTGCTCGGTGAGTGGGCGGTTGGTCTCGAGGTCGGCGAAAGCTCTTCCGACGAGGCTCTCGAAATCTGTGGGTACAGGGGTCTGGGGATCGATCTCCCGCCAATAGGCTGCAGCCATCACCTGCAGCGCCTTCCTGCTGTTGTCGATTTCCCAGAGGGCGATCTCCCCCAGCTGTTCCGGTGTCAGGTCGCTGTCGGTGTAGATCGCGAGCTTCCGAGCATAGGTTTCCTGCCCAAGGATCGGCTCGTCGGGAAGGGTCGAGTCGGGCAGGAGTTTCCGCCCATGGTCGACGAGATCCGATATTGCCTGGGCGGTCTGGGTGCAGGACTCTCGCAAGACTGGAGCCGAGGCCTCATCGAACCAGTCTCCCGCGGCCCGAGGGAGGTCGGTCTCAATGTAGCGGGCGCTTTCTTCGAGCTCCGCCAGAGCCTCTGAGGTCTCGGATTGTCGACCGTTTCGGACATTCGACTTTGCAGAGCGTGAGAGCTTCTCGATCTGTTGCAGACGAAGAAGAAGGTACCGCCGCTTCTCGTCGTCGGACAGCAGATTCGAATCGAGGATCGATGATAGGCCGTTGGAGATCAGGTCGGAATAGAGCTTCAGTGATCGCTCGTGGGGCCTGTCCACCTGCCACCGGTCCAGCTCGGTTCGGATCTGGGTGCGGAGAAGCCTGCTGGTCGATGAGGTCATCCGTCGGCAGACCCGAGAGAGCCTCGAGCTTTTTCAACGTCACTTGGTTGTACTCGACCCAGGCGGTGATCGCGCTCGGGGAGAGGTCTTCGAACCCTTTGATCGCATCTACGAAGCCGCGCGAGCGGGCTCGCGAGGGGTTGAACTGCTTCCACTCTTCGATGTAATCGTCGATAATCGCCGCCCCAGTTTGGGCAGGCGAAACGGCTGCGCCCGCGAAGACCTGAAAACAACTCACGACAAGGACAGCAAGTGAGAGCTTCTTCATAGCAGGCTAGGAGTCTATCGAAGAGTACTGAGTCGGCTACCGCTACCTCATGGGACGGCGGTTCGCAGCCTGCGAAGAGACCCGCGCGAACGCGGGTCTCTTGCCGGCACGACTAGCTTCTGTGAGTCCTGGGCTGGTCGCTACTAGGGCAAAGGGTTGTAGGTGTACTTCTGGCCCTTGATGGCCGCTTCGTACATCAGGCCGCCCTTGCCGATGACGAAGACCAGCATGCCCTTGTAGTACTGGGTGCTGGCCTGGCTCCCGCCCGATCCACCGCTGCTGGCACCGGCGGTGGCACCCTCGCTTGTTGCCGAGGCCCCAGCGCTGGCCTGGACGGCGATGGCGCTGGCCTCGGCTCCAAACTCGAAATTGCCACTGGTGAAGTCCTTGTAGGCGCGCTCGTCCTCGAAGAACACAACCTGGCTATAGGCCTGGCCACCGGCCTGGAAACCGATGGAGACATCGCTCAAGGAGGTGAAGCCGGTCACTTTCCCACCGACATAGACCTGGCCCTTGCCATGTGAGGCACCGATACCCAATCCACCCTTGCCGATGGTGGGAAATACGGCATAGCCGTAGGCAGAGCCGAAGAAAGGTGCAACGTCCGAGGACTGCTTGAAATTGTTGATCGTGGAGGAGTAGTCCTGAACCTCACGCGCGAAGCTGGTGCCCACCAGGGCGAGAGTCAGTACAACCATTAGAGTCAGACTTCGTCGAAACATCAGTAAACCTCCTAGAAATTGTGGTTCAGTCCGTCGATATACCTTCATCCTACAACATCAGGATTGCTCAGCGAGCAGCCTCTGTGATCTGTGATAGTGCCATGCTCAACCGTTCGCGAGGAGAATCCGTGGAGCTCCACGAAGTTCGAAGCCGCGATACTCGAGGGCGGCACGGAAGAGACCGTGCATCTCTTCGCGCCGGTTGCCGCGATCGCGTTGGTCGCCGTCCGGGACCATGGCACGTCGATGCAGGCTAGCAGATAGAGATCTCCAGCTCGTGCGCGAAGCTCTTCCTCGATCCACCTCGGACAATCCCCGTAGTAGTGCTGACTGTAGACCACAGTGCTGAGCAGATCCGTGTCCTGGATCAGCACCTCGGCGGCCTTCGCGGTCATTCGGTCTTCGAGCGCTATCTGACCTCGGGCAATCGCCTCGACGTCTGCGTACTCCGGGGCGGATCCCTTTGCCTCGACAAACTGCCGAACAAACTCGGGCACCCAGACCGTGCCGTAGTGCTCGGCGAGCTCCATGGCGAGGGTGGTCTTGCCCGTGCACTCCGAGCCAGTTACGACCACGCGGATCATTGGCTCTCCAGGGTGGCCGGCTGTAGCCGACCGTCGTCCATAGACCGACGCCAGCTCAGATACCCCATGACCGCCAGAACCAGGAAGACCGCGTAGAGGCCGGCGGTCAGGTAGAGGCCCTTGTAGAGGAACATGCCGACGTAGAAGACATCGACCGCGAGCCAGACCAACCAGGCTTCGAGCAGTTTGCGAGTCTGCATCCACTGCCCGACGATGCTGAAGGCGGTCAGGGCCGAATCCATGAACGGCAGCGAGGCATCGGTGAGACGGCTCAGGGTCTGCCCGAGCAGAATCGCCGGCCACCGCTCCGATTACAGCCAGAACCACCCTCATCTTGGTCGACGCCAGGGTCACGTGGAGCTCCCCATGATCCCCACCGCCGTGAAGCCAGGCCCACCAACCGTAGATCGCGAGCCCGAAGTAGAGGGCCTGCAGCCCCATGTCCGCATAGAGCTTGGCCTGGAAGAAGACCACGGCGTACAGGGTGACGCTGACCATGGCCAGCGGCCAGCACCAGATGACCTGTCGCGCCGTGAGGACAACGGCGAGCAGGGTAAGGACGACCGCAACGAGCTCGAGAGAGATCATGGGTGGCTGGAGGTCAAAGGTCCAGCTCCAGCGTCAGGACCGCGTTGCGGGTGGCCAACGGATAGTAGAACGGGATTGCCGTCGAGGGTCTGCTGGCCACTGCTGTCCTGGTTGATGAACTGGTAGCTGTAGCCGCTCGGGTACGGGTCTTCACTGTCGAAGAGATTGTTGATGAAGAGGGTGAGTCGCGGGTTGGCGGAGGCCCACCATCGACCGAGATTCACCGAGGCGCGAAGGTCGACGATTGGTGTAGGAGGGTAGGCGGAATTCTTCGAGACCGGTGTTGTCGAGTTGGGCGTCGTCCACATAGCGGCCCATCAGGGCTACGCTCGCCCCCGAGCGAGTCCATTCGACGCCCAGGTTGGCGATGACCTCTGGGGTCAGCAAGGGTGGCACGTCCCTGTAGGTGATCGGCTCACTGGCGATCCAGGAACCCTGCTCGTCGTAGACGTCGTAGAACTGGGTCCACTCGCGAATCCGGTTGCGGCTCAGATTGGAGCTGTGGAGGAGGGCCCACCTCTCGGAAGCCTGCCATTTGAGGTCGACCTCGAGGCCCCGCCGATACGATTCGTCTACGTTGGTACGAATGGGCAGGCCGATTTCGGAAAGCTCGCCGGTCAAGGCGATCTCATTGGTGAACTCCATTGCATAGATATTGGCTGTGAGCGCTAGCTCTGGCGTGTTGAGGTCGAGCCCGGCTTCGAAGTCGAGCACCGTCTCGGGGCGGACGGCCTCCAGATCGTGCGGCACCGTGGCATTGTCCTCGCCGAGCAGCAGATCCAGTCGTGCAGGTTCACGTTGAGCCCGACCGAGAGAGGCGTAGACGCTCAGCCGAGGTGAGACGAAGCGCCGCACTCCGATCTTGGGGTCCAGAAATGTCCAGGCCACCGAGCCGAGATCGATGTCGCCCTTGTACGAGAAATCAGCCCATCGCAGCTGAAGGTCGCCGAACAGCAGCCAGTCGTCGAGGCGGTATTCGAGCTTACCGAACGCGTTGGCCGTCTGCTTGTAGCCTGTGTTCTCGTAGATGCGGTATCCGTCGGATATCCAGAGTGTGATCGCCTCGGAAGTCGTTGAAGTGCACGCCAAGCGTGGCTGATAGACGGTCGAAGCTCTTGCTGGCCGTGACCATGCTGCCGACGAACGCCTGATCGATGCCGAACTGGAGCAGGTTGGCCTTCACCGCGGGAACGTCCCACAGGCGGAACCAGCCATCCGCTCCGTTGTAGTAGAGGGAAGCTGTCAGCAGAGTGTCGTTGCGCAGCGCGCGGGTGTACTTGAGCTGAGCGAAGTTCTGGCGGAAGTTGTCGCGCTCCTCTTCATCGAGGGGATTGAACCTCCGGTCGACTTGCAGGATCTCCGGCTCGACCGCCAGCCAGGCCAGTTGTGTTTCGACCTCTCCGAAGAACGAGACCAGTTTCAGCGAGGATCGCTCGCCTTGCCATCCCGCATCGAGAAAGCCCGTCTGGTGCTTGGTCCCGGAGTTGTCCCGGTATCCATCGGTGTCGGCGTAGGAGAACCGGCCGCCGACAGAGAACCCGTTCTCGAAGACGCCGGACTCGTAGCCGAACGATGCTCTCTTGGTGTCGTAGGAGCCGAGGGCGAGGCGAAGGTCGCCGCTCCGATCCTGAGCCGGTTGGGAGCTGGCGAAGTTCACTGATCCCCCGTAGGAGGGCGAGCCGACCGACGAGGTACCGACGCCGCGCTGGATCTGGATGCTGTCGACCGTGTTGGTGAAGTCGTGGAAGTTGTTGAAGTAGACCGCGTGCTCGGCCGGGTCGTTGAGAGGTGCGCCGTCGAAGGTCATGTTGATGCGGGTCTGCTGGATGCCACGCATGCTGAAGTAGGAATAGTTGGTTCCGATCCCGGAATCCGAGTACCACGTCATCGCCGGGGTGTACTGCAGAAGCTGGGGCACATCCTGGCCATAGTTGAGGGTGTCGATCTGTTCCCGATCGAGATTGGTCTTGGTGACCGGCACCTCGTCGCCGGCGCGAATTCCGATGACCGTGATCGTCTCTTCGACGGCTGCGGGCGACTCCGACTCCTCGTTCTTCTCTTCGTTTGTCTCGGTCGTATCCTGAGCAGTCGCACCGAACGAGAGCACGGGTACCAGCATCGCCGCCAGGACGAGCCATAGCGTGTGTCTGGTGCTGTTCAATCCCATGGCCGGTCTCCCCTCGGGGTCCGACCGACTCGGATCGAGCTCGAGATCCAATCGACACTGTTGTGGGGTCGGTGTCGCCGTTCCCTTCGCCGGTATGACCCGGATCAGGTTCGAGGGTTTCATCTCAGGCCGAGTGGCCACCCCTAGGCTGTCTGTCGGCTCCAGTTTCCCCCTCTGGAGCGCAGCAGGTCAAGCGCAGGCCTGTCTACGCACCGGATTCGAAGCCTTGGACGAAACCGAAAGACCTGGATTTCGTAGACACAGGGGGTTAGAGTGGAAGGGCAAGTCGTTCCATCCCTCAACGAAAGGAGAAGGTATATGAAGAAGATGATGATTCTGATGATCGCATTGGCGATTGTCGCAGCACCCTCGATCGCACAGAAGATCACGATCGACTACGCTCACGACTTCGATTTCGAGCAGGTCAAGACGTTTACCTATGTCGATACTCCGGACTCCAATACCGGCAACGATCTGGCCGACAATCGCATCAAGGACAAGATGATCGCCAGCCTGACTTCCGGCGGGTTGAAGCAGGCCGACTCCGGTGGGGACATCTACGTCACTTTCCACGTTACAACCGAGGACAATACGGTCTTCACCACCGACAACTACGGTTACGGTGGCTGGGGTCCGGGCTGGGGTGGCTACGGGCGCTACGGCTACGGCGGCTACGGTGGCTACTACGGCGGCATGGGCACCACGACCACGCGGGCTACGACCTACACCGACGGTACCCTGATCCTCGATGCCTACGAAGCAGGCGACAAGCAACTGATCTGGCGAGGCACCGGAACTGTGACGCTCAAGGAAAAGCCGGAGAAGATCGACAAGCAGATCGACAACGTCTTCAAGAAGATGGGCACCAAGTGGGACAAGATTCTCAAGAACGAGGGTCGATAGCGTTCAGGCTCTAGGGCTTTAGATCCGCTGAAGTACTTTGAGAAGGTGCCGGGGAATCCTGGCACCTTCTCTTGTTTTTTTGAACTAGACTGCGATCCATGAGAGAAGCAAGACATTGCTACTGGCCGATTGCCTGTCTGTCTTTGGTAGCCTGTGGGATCGTCCCCTCCATGGCCCTGACTACGCAATCACAGGAAGCTGTCCCAGCGACGGGAGGCTCGATCATGGAGCAACGTTGCAGCAACGAGGTGGTGCAGCTGCACCAGTTCTTTCAGGATTGGTTCAATGCCGTGCTGCCACCAACAGAAGAGGCCTTCGATCGATTCAGCTCGGTGATGGCCGAGGGCTTCGTGATCATCAGCCCCAACGGAGAGCTGACCGAGAGAGACGAGCTTCTGGAGCGATTGCGGGCCGCACACGGGATCTGGGCGCGAGATGAGTCGACCGGGCAGAATCTGGATCGAGAATCTGCAGGTTCGACATCAGGTCGGTGACCAGATCCTGGTGCTCTACGAAGAGTGGCAGGAGATCGAAGGCGAGTCCCGCGGCCGACTCAGCACCGCCCTCTTCCGGCGGAGCGAGAACACGCCCAACGGCGTCGAATGGCTCCACGTTCACGAGGTCTGGCTTCCAGATCAGGATTGAGGAGGTCGGCTCAGCTCCGACCAACCGATTTCAGTTCTCTGGATGCAATCTACCTGACTGCGGTGATGTCAGTGCGGGAGCATCTCGATGCCTTCGTCGTCTACGACCGTCGACTCGAGAAGGCCGCCAGCAATCTGGGCCTGAACGTCGTGTCGCCAGGCTGAAATACAGTACCGAGCTCAACGCAGATTCTCCCCTCACCGTTCACGGTACCTCTTCGGGCTGAGCCGTGGCAGATCCTGACCACCTATCTCGTGGAAGTGGTTTCCATCGTCAAACAGAACAGCGGTGATCCCGGTGTTGAATCTCGATCCCTGCTTCAGGGTGTAGTGCCCGACCCGCAGGCCGTTGAAATCGGTGTTATCGCCGAACCGGTCCCTGGTAGAGGTCGTACCAATCGAGGATCTCCCGCATCACCGCGTTGAGATCATAGGGCAGGTGCCCACCTTCCAGTAGCACGTGCTTCTTGGATTCCGGTGGCACGCTGAGCAATTCGAACATGGGCTTTTGCGCGGTCTCGACCGGCAGTCCATAGTCGCTCTCCCCGTTGACCATCAGAGTCGGCGTACTCACCCGCGGGGCGTAGTTCCATGGGTTTATTTCGGCGGCCTCGTCCAACATATGGAGATCGTCGAAGCCACCGGCAATCAGTGCAGCGGCCTTGAACCGTGGCTCGATTGCCAGGTAGATTGCCCCATACTCGCTTCCTGCGCTCAGGCCCATGTAGACCAACTGGTCGCTGACGATATCGTCCCGGGTCTCCAGATAGTCGACGGTACGCTGGAGATCGTTGACCTTGTGGATGACGAGATCCCTTTGGCCGCGGCTGCCACTGGGCCTGCTACTGCCGCCACCTCTCTCCAGGGTGCCCTCGTAAACCGGCCATACGAGAGCTCTACCGCTGCGGGGTACGAAGAAGGCCGGGTCAGATCGCATGGCCTCGATCGAGGTGACAGCGTTGGCTCCAGAGCCAGGCACGTAGACCACAGTCTGGTATGGGGGTGAAGCGTCATGCGGCAGGAAAATGTGGGCCAGGACACGGTCTGTGCCGTAGGCGGCGGTGAAGCTGACAGTCTCTTGGCTCCAGTATTGGCTGGAGTCGTCGATCGACTCGATCCGTGCGTCCAGATCCAACGGCTCGTAGTCGAAGAGGCCACGATAGATGGCGAAGACCTCATCGGACACAGGTTCGTTCATTCTGAAGTCGTGGCGTTCGGCACCCACCGGGTCCGTAAGCTCGGCGCTCGGCGGAGTGGGATACTTGGCACACCGAAAGCCCATATCGGGCTGTCGCTCGAGGGGTGAGCGGGCGAAGTTGTGCGAGTAGGTGTAGCTGGGCTCTTCCCACGATCCACCCAGGAGATAGCGACCGTCCTCGGCCCGATTCCAGCACCATTCGGTGACGTTGCCAGCCATGTCGATGTGACCGTAGCGGCCGATGCCTCGTAGGCTTCCGACTTCCACGGGACCGTTGCCTCCGAAGTTGCTCTGGAGCAGCATGTCGCCAAAGGGTGTCCAGGGTGCTGCAGAACGCCAGTGATAGACGGTCGGAAGGCTCTTGCCGGAGAACTCGGCATAGGCTGCCGCCTCGTACCAGCTCACGCCACCGACGGGGAGGTCGTCCTGGCCCTCCGGGAAGGTGCCGAGTGACCAGGTGGCGGGTCCGGGTCGTCCGGTCGAGTCGACGAACCGAGCCATGGCTTCTTCCCAAGTGAGAGTCTCGTCTTCGTCCTCGAACTCGTGCTGCCAGAAGACTGGATCTTCGTAGCCTCCAGCATCGACGAACATCTTGAACTGACGGTTGGTGACCTCGTACTGATCCATCCAGAAGCCGGGGACTTCCACTGGTTCCTCATTGCGGAACCGGTAGTGTCCAGCCGGCACCCGAAGCATGCCCGCTGGAGATTCGCCCGAGGGTACAATCTCGAATGCGAGGTCGCCCCATATGGGTGAGGTTCCCGTTTCGAGCGTCTCATAGCCTTCCTTTGCTATTTTCCAGAGCAGGACGTTGGCAGCCGGTACCGTTGCCTTGTCGATCGGTGTCAGACCCAGCGTTTGCCATGCTGTCGACTCGTCCACATAGTCCCTGTAGGAGACTCCCGCACCCGGAGGTTCCGAGCTCAGCCGAATCGTTGTGCTTGCCCGTGCCATCAACTCCTGCAGGGCCGGATCTTCAGGGAGCAAGCTCTCGGCTTCCTTCGCCAGCAGGAAGCCTTCGACCCACCGACCCTCGTCGAGTAGCCGCTCGATTTCGGGCAGTGTCACCTGTCGAGCCTCCTCGAGTCGTGAGTTCCGGACCCAAAGCCAGACAGCTGCACCGAGGAGCAGAAGCAGTGGGATTGCCCATAGCCAGGGGTGGATCTTGGATCGTGATCTTGAGGCTAGGATTCCCTCGGCAGTAAAAGCTCCAGTCGCGACTTGGAGCTCTGACAGGAGGTCTTCGGTCGTAGCGAAACGAGCTTGAGGGTCCTTCTCGAGGCACCGTAGGACCACGGCATCCAGACCCTTGGGTATCTCGTGGCGAAGCTCGCGAGGCGGGCTCGGGTCTGCGGTCAGGATCGCGGCCTGGACGGACGCCCTTGACTCACCGACAAACGGCCGCGACCCAGTCAGCATCTCGTAGAGAACCGCCCCGATAGCGAAGACGTCGGCCCGAGTGTCGACCGCCTTGCCCTCCGCCTGCTCCGGTGCCATGTAGGCCGGGGTACCGAGAATCTGGCCTTCTTCTGTCAGCAGCGCCGTCGGTAGCTCGGAGTCGGTGACGGAATCATCGTCGAGGCCTCGCAGCTTGGCGAGGCCGAAGTCGAGGATCTTGAGGCGGCCGTCCTCGGTGAGCATGATGTTGCCAGGCTTGAGATCCCGGTGGACTATGCCTTGTCTGTGGGCTGCCGCGACCCCCTCCAGGAGCTGTAAAGCCAGCGCCGCGAACTGTTCCATAGGCAGGCCAGCATCCGGAATCGCCTCGTCCAGTGGCTTACCCTCCACCAGCTCCATGGTGAGAAATGGGACACCGTCGGCCTTCTCGACGGAAAACAGGGTGACGATATTCGGATGGTTGAGGGCTGCGACGGCTTTCGCCTCGCGCTCGAAACGATCGAGGCGCTCGGGATCAGAGGACAGACCCTGTGGGAGCACTTTGAGGGCCACATCGCGGTCGAGCGTGAGATCGCGCGCCCGGTACACCTCTCCCATTCCGCCCGCCCCGAGCTTCTCAGTGACTTTGTAGTGAGCGAGGGTTTCGCCGATCAAGAGTCGGTCCCTTTTCAATCGATCTGGCCGAGATCCTGAGGCCATTCTACAGGGCGCCAGCTTCGGGCCCGAATTCTGCCGAGGTATCGACCGCCCGAGGTCAAGATCTCTGAGAGCGCGATGAAGTTTCACGGACTCTCAACCCGACCGTACTTCGTGGCTCGACCGACTCCGAGGAGTCCCGGCTCATGAGCGAGGAGTGCAGCGTCCAGTAGTCTGGCGTGATACTTCCGTGAAGGTTGCTGGTTATGATTGTCGGCGGCCATGCGGAAGAGTGTGCTCATCGTCGAGGACGACCAGGACATCGCTCACCTGGTCGCACTCCATCTGAAGGACATCGACTGCGAAGTCGAGACCGTTGCGGACGGCAAGGCCGGTCTCGAGCGAGCCCAGGACGGTGAGCACGACCTCATCATCCTCGATCTGATGCTCCCCGGGATCGACGGCTTGGAGATCTGCCGACGGGTTCGCTCCCACTCCGACTACACACCGATTCTCATGTTGACCGCCCGGACGTCCGAATTCGACCGAGTTCTGGGACTCGAGCTCGGTGCCGACGACTATCTGACCAAGCCCTTCAGTGTCTTGGAGCTCGTGGCGAGGGTGAAAGCGCTGTTTCGCAGAATGGAGGCGATGGGTTCACAGGAAGCCCTGGCCGAAAAAGCGCCGACTCCGACTAGCGCGACATTGCAATCGAGCCCGACAAGCGGAGTGTCGAGGTCCGGGGCGAGGCAGTTCAGCTGACGGCCAAGGAGTTCGACCTTCTGCTCCACTTTGCGCGCTACCCAGGGCGGGTCTTTACCCGAGCCCAGCTTCTGGATCAGGTCTGGGGCTACGGACACGAGGGCTACGAGCACACGGTCAACTCGCACATCAATCGACTGCGCTCCAAAATCGAGCTGGACCCGGCACAGCCCCGCTACATCCTCACGGTGTGGGGCATCGGCTATCGCTTCTCGGAGCCGGACGAGGGACCCCGAGAATGATGAGAACTCTATACGGTCGGTTGGCCGCGGCCCTGCTGGTGATTCTCATCCTGGTGGGCGGGCTCTTCTTCGTGGCGGGTTTGGCCTCGGTGCGTCACTTCCTCGACGAGGTCCACCAGAAGCTCAACCGCGACCTGGCCGAGCATCTGGTGGCCGACTCCCTGCCCATGGAGAACGGCGAGATTCGCGAAGAAGAGCTCGAGCACATCTTCCACGTCCTGATGGTCATCAACCCGAGTATCGAGGTGTATCTGTTGGATCCCCAGGGAGAAATCCTGGCGTACTCGGCACCGAAGGGGATCGTGGTTCGAGACGATGTGGACCTTGGCCCTGTTCATCGGTTTCTGGAAGCCGACTCCCGATTGCCGATTCTCGGTGACGATCCCCGAGACGAAACGGGCAGCAAGGTCTTCTCCGTGGCGCCCATTGGCTCCGCGACGGAGACGGATGGCTACTTGTATGTGGTGCTGGCGGGTCAGCAATGGGATTCCGCAGTGGCCATGCTGCAAGGCAGTTACATTCTGCGCCTCTCGGCTGGCGCGATCGCCATGGGCCTCCTGGTAGCCCTCCTGATCGGTTTGTTGGTCTTCGCCTGGATCACGCGTCGGGCTCGGCACTTGGAGCGGGCGATGGGTGAGTTCCGCGACAGTGGATTCCGCGAGCATCGGCCTCTCGTCGAAGGTGACGGCAAGGAGAGGGACGAGATCGACCGACTCTCGCGGACGTTCGATGCCATGGCGGCTCGTCTGGTGGCTCAGCTCGATGAGCTCGAGAAGACCGATCAGCTGCGCCGCGAGTTGGTGGCGAACATCTCGCACGACCTGAGAACTCCACTCACCTCGCTGAGAGGCTTTCTGGAGACCATGGCTCTCAAGCAGTCCTCTTTGAGCCCAGAGGAGCGACGCACCTATCTCGAGGGTGCGATCCGGCAGACCGATCGTCTCAGCCGGCTGGTGGCCGATCTGTTCGAGCTGGCACGCCTGGAGTCTGGAACCCAGGAGATGGAAGTAGAGACCTTGGCGCTCGCTGAGCTCGCGCAGGACGCGGTCCAGCAGTTCCGTCTCCAGGCCGATGAACGCGGCATCGATCTACAGGTCGAGGTGCCCGGCGGCCCCGCAACGGTCGAGGGGGACATCAGCCTGCTGGCCCGCGTGCTCGACAACCTGCTCGATAATGGATTGAGGTTCACATCGGGCGGAGGCCAGGTGACTTTGGGTCTTCGCGAATCTCCCCTATGGGTGAGTGTCGAGGTCAGGGACACGGGTTGTGGGATTGCACCAGAGGATCTGCCGTATGTCTTCGACCGGTTCTTCGGACGCAAGCAGCGCGATGTAGAGAGTGACCACGCCGGCCTGGGCCTGGCTATAACCAAGAGAATCGTCGAGCTGCACGGCGGCACGATCGAAGTCGCGAGCCAGCTCGGCCAGGGCACGACGTTCTCCGTGACGCTGCCAGCGCGCGATAGCGCGCTGTGATGAAAATGTGAAACTTCCGAGAGGTCCCTGTGACCTCCTGCCGTCATCCTCTTCTCGTTCGAAGCGAGAACGGTCAACCCACGGAAGAGGAGGATGAACGATGCGTCGAAGCAAGACACCGCAAATCTGGATACTCGGAGCTGCCGCACTTCTGAGCTTGATAGCTCTGCCGGCAGTGGCCAGCGCCCAGACCTACGAAGTCACCATCACCAACCTGACGAAGGGTCAGATCTTTGCCCCGCCGGTCGTCTACTCGCACCGGAGCAGTTTCGACCTGTTTACACCAGGTGAGCCAGCCATCCCTGAGCTCGCCGGCCTCGCCGAGGATGCCGCCAACGACCCATTGGTCGCCCTGCTGAGCGCCGAGCCCAAGGTTGCCGGCGTCGCGGTCGGAGGGGGTGTGGTGCTGCCCGGTGAGTCCACATCGGTTCGGGTCAAGGCCTGGGGGCGAGCCCGATACATTACCGCCCTCGGAATGCTGGTGACGACGAACGACGCTTTCTTCGCTGGAGAGAAGCGCGTACCAGCCTTCAGTAGTTCAATCTACGCCATGGCCTGGGATGCCGGAAGCGAAGCCAACACCCAGGACTGCGACCACATTCCGGGCCCACCCTGCGGCAACGGAGGGGTGCGGGTGGAGGATGGCGCTGAAGGGTTCGTGTATGTCCATGCCGGAATCCAGGACCGGGGCTCCTTGAGTCCCGAGGATCACGACTGGCGCAACCCCGTCGCCAAGATCGTGGTTCGACACGTGACCAAGAACTAGACACACCTTCAACAGACTGTCGGGCGGGCGCGGTACAGCTTCGGGAGACTCCCATGAGCTGCCTGCGCCCGACCCTTTTTTTGAGTCCGGGGTCAGGGCTGCGGATCGCGCGGCTGCACCACCATGATGTGCGAGGAGGCCGTTCCGGGTCGCATGATCCAGGGGGCTCCAGGAGCCTGCGGCGAGGTGGGGAGGCCTGTGGACTCTTCGGTGGCATAGGGAACGTAGACGGCCCAGACCCAGTTGCCGCCTGAAACCTCACCGGTAGCGGGATCGAAGATCTCGGCCGGTCCACCAAGGTTGTAAATGGTGGCTGGAGTCGAGGGCATCTCCAGCTTGCCAGCGTCCGCCTCCTGATGGCGGATTTCGAGGGTCTCGGGTCCCTCCCTGCCTTCCGCCCTCAGCTCACGACCACGGGCCATATAGGCCTCCAGCGACTCGTGATAACAGGTGGCATGAAACCGATCGTCGCCCGGCTTGTCTGCCAGGCAGATGAGCTCGTTCGAGCCTTCGCGCAACACCTTCAAGTCTCTCCCGTTGGAGTACCCCATGACGGTAGCCCCATCACGGCGATCTTCCGGGGCCGCGCTGACGGCTCCTGAGATCTGTAGCTCCTGGTCGGGCACCTCCGCGGTGACGCTTCCCGCAGACATGGTCAGAGAGACGCCGACGAATACGAGTTTGAGATTCAACCTCATCTAGGGGTCCTCTAGTTTTGTACTACTGATGACCAAGTAGAGAGTCAATAGGGTACCCGCAGGGTATCAGTCTTGGTCGATCCGGTATCATTTTTCAACGCTTGGTTCAGAACAACGACGGAAAACCCAAGATGCCTCTTCCCAATTTCTTGGTCATAGGAGCTGGGCGCTCCGGAACAACCTCGTTGCATCACTACCTTGGGCAGCATCCAGATGTCTTTCTCCCTGCAAACAAGGCCCCCAGCTACTTCTACTGCTGCGACGCTCCGCCTTCGGAAGACCCGTACCAGCATCTGGTCTCTCGCAACTACTTCGTGCGGGACTTCGAGGCGTACCAGGCGCTCTTCGATGGGGTCCGGAGCGAACGAGCGGTTGGAGAGGTCTCACCCGTCTATCTGGCGACCACGCTGGCCGCACCGCGGATCGCCGAGCAGATACCCGAGGTGAAACTGGTGGGCATCGTCCGCAACCCGGTCGAGCGGGCCTACGCCCGATTTCTGGGTCGGACCCGGGACGGCCTCGAGACGAGGACGAGCTTCACCGGGATCATCCGGCAGGAGCAAGAGGAGGGTCTGATTCGTGACGATGCCTCGGGAACCTATGTGGCCAGCGGCCTCGTCTTCCACTTTCTCGAGTCCTATTTGGAGAGGTTTCCCCGCGAGAGCTTCTGTGTCCGGCTGTTCGAGGATCTGAAGAGCGATTCCGAGGGTCTGATCTCGGACCTGTTCGAATTCCTGGGTGTGGACAGCGCATTTCGCCCCTTCGTCGAGCGACGTCACAATCCGAGCGGAGGTACGATACGCCAGCCGCTGTTGCGGTACCTTTGGACGCGCAGCGGACTCCTTCGCGCTCGACTGCGGCCGTTTCTACCTGTCGGCATGAGAGATGCCATCTTTGATCTGTTACCCATGGAGCGCGTCGACAGACCGTTGGACCCGGAGATCCGCTCCGAGCTCATCGCGCTGTTCCGCGACGATGTGTTGAAGCTCCAAGACTGGATGGATCGAGACCTGTCGGCCTGGCTCCAATAGCTCGACCTCGACGAGATATCCTCCAGACTCCCTTGCCAATGCCTCTGCCTGACTTCCTCGTGATTGGTGCCAGTCGCTCCGGCACGACCTCGCTGCACAACTACTTGGGCCAGCATCCAGAGATCTTCATGTGCCCCAGGAAGTCACCCAACTTTTTCGTGTCGGCCGATTCGATTCCGGCGCGGGAAGGGCCCGTCGCCAGGCAGATGATGGGTCAGTGGGTTGCCGATCGCGAGAGCTACGAGGGCCTCTTCTCTGGCGCACGGGAAGGAGCTTCGATTGGCGAGGTCTCGCCCGTTTACCTGCAGAGCTGGGCCGCTCCGGAGCGCATTTGTGGCTCGTGCCCCGAGGCCAAGTTGGTGGCGATCTTGCGCGCCCCGGCGGAACGCGCCTGGGCCCACTACATGGGACGGAAGCGGGATGGCTTGGAGACTCGGGAGAGTTTCGAAGCGGTCCTCGAAGAGGAGCTGGCGGAGGGACTGCCCGACGAAGTGGCGTTTGGAAGCTATCTGGGTTGCTCGCGGTACGGACACTTCCTGGGTCGCTATTTCGAGGTCTTTCCCAAGGAGCAGATCCGGGTCTATCTCTTCGAGGAGCTATGTGACTCTCCCCGAGATCTTCTGGGCGACCTCTTCTCCTTTCTCGGAGTCGATCGAGCTCCGAGCGCAACGATTAGCATGTCGAGGCATCATCCAAGCGGTGAGGTGCGTGGTGCTCTGCGGAAAGCGCTTTGGACGAGCAGTGTCGGATTGCGAACGGCATTGCGACCGATGCTGCCCGAGAGAGTGAGACGCTTGGCGGCACCGTTGTTTCTGAAAGACCTGGACAAGCCGCCGCTCGCACCAGGGTTGCGGGCGCGAATCGGCCAGGCGTTGGCGGCGGACACTGAGCGATGCCAGGCGCTCATCGACCGAGACCTGAGGGAGTGGCTGGAGCCGTGAGCCCTGCATCCTTGTTCCTGTTGGTCGTGTTACTAGCCTGCTTGTGGCCGGCCCTGAGGTTGCTGGCCAAGCCGTCGTTTCGTCAGGTAGCACCGCGACAATGGTCGGCGCTGGCGGTTGCGGCCCTCGTCAGCCTGGTAGCGCTGGTGATTCTGGCAGTAGTGCAGCCGAGCTGGCTTCCTTGGGTGACCGCTATCGCGGTCTTGACCGCAGGAGCGTCGGCCTGGCGAAGTCGTGTCGGTTTTGGCCGCGACCGCGGCCTGCCCCCTGGGAGCTTGTCTCCATGGAGGTCGATCGAGGCCCTTATCGAGCGGGATTTCTATTCTTGGCAAGCGAAGCGGTATGGGCCGGTCTTCAAGATGGCGCAGTTTCATCGCGGCGTCATCTGCGTGGTCGGACTCGAGCGCGGCCATCGGATCTTGCGGGACTATCGGAAGAACCTCGGGCCGTCGGTTCAGCCGTTCAACCTCGAGGTTCCAGGCGGCTTCCTGCGCTACATGGCTGACGACACCCATCGCAAGTACGCCGGCCTTTTTCGGGCTTCGCTGAGTCCGGCCATCGTTGGCGAGTCCGAGCCGACGACCAGGTTGGCGGCATTGGACGAGCTCGAGGACATGGCCAAGGCCAGTGCTCAGGGCCAATCCATCTCGCCGGAGCCTTTCCAGAAGCGACTGGTCAGCCGGTCGTTTCTCAGTGTGCTCTTCGGTGTGGAGGAAGGAAGTCAGTCTTTCGACCGATTCGAGGAGATCTACCCAGCTTTCAGCGCCCAGCCGCTCGGTTCTTCCCTGAGCAGAGCAGCTCTCGAGTCCTTGGAAGAGCTTCGCCGGTGGGTGAACCTGGAGGCCGAATCGCTGCGGGCTGCACCGGAGGGGCCAGTTTCATCGTCCGCTCTCGGTCAACTGGTTCGAGCCGATGAGGCGATGCCGGACCCGACAGCTGTCGACAACCTCCTCTTCATTCACAAGATTTCTTCCGACAATGTGGTGGCGCTGCTCCGGTGGCTGGTCAAGATTCTGGGCGACCATCCCGAGTGGGTGTCTCGGCTGCGATCCGAGCTCGACTCGGACAACGATTCGAGTCTCTCGGACCGCATCGTCATGGAGACGCTGCGCTTGGCGCAGAGCGAGTACCTGTATCGAGAGATCATCGAAGACCTCGAGGTCGATGGATTCACCATGCCGGCCAAGTGGCTGCTGAGAGTATGCGTCCGAGAGAGCCACGCCGACCCTGAGGTCTTCAGCGACGCGGACACCTTCGACCCCGATCGGTTCTTGAACCATCGATTCGACAGCAGTCAGTACTCGCCGTTCGGGTTCGGTCCTCACGCCTGCAACGGCGTCCACCTGACCATGATGATTGCTCGGAGCTGGATCGAGAGCCTGTGCGGAGGCTTCGACTGGTCGATCGTCAGGGATGGTCCGATGGAGAAGGAGTTCCGTCACTGGAGCCACTGGCGACCGAGCCAGCGCCTCGCCATCTCGGTCGCCCGGAGAGCGAGCTCGGACTCGGGATCGGCGCCTGAGGCGGCCCTTCGATGAATCGCTAGAATCTGCGAGCCATGAGAATCGATCGCGTCTCTCGCCAACAGATCCATAGAGCCTTCCAGGAGGCTTTCGCAGACTACGCGATGGACATGAGATCGCTCACAGAGGAGCGTCTCAGAGTGCGCTGCGTCAAGAACGCGGTGGATTGGGATGCATCCGTCGGCGCCTTCGATGGGGACCGGATGGTCGGCTTCACCCTGATCGGTATCGATGAGTGGCAAGGTGGGCTGGGCGCCTTCGACGCGGCGACAGGCATCGTCAGCGGCTACCGTGGAAAGGGGCTCGCCAGGTTCATGTTCGAGCACGCGCTGCCCAGTTTGAAAGGCAGGGGTGTGGAGTGCTTCGTTCTGGAGGTTCTGAAAGACAACGACCCGGCGATTCGGGCCTATCGGAAGGCGGGATTCGAAGTCAGCCGGGAGTTGAAGTGCTTCGAGCTGAAGATCGAGGATTTGCCATCCACATCGGCCAGCCCGGATCCGCTGCCGACGCGATTGGCGGACCGCCGGGTCATTTCCAACCTCGCCGAGTACGCCGACTGGCGACCTTCTTGGGAGAACAGCTTCGCGTCCATCGACCGGATACCTGACGAGCTGGTCGTCGTGGCTGCGTTCGACGGCGAAGCCTGTATCGGGGCTGTCGCCTATACCCCGATGCTCAACTGGATCCTCACGATTGTGGTCGAGCCCTCCTACCGGCGCCAGGGAGTCGGGCGAGCCCTCATACAGGGCCTGGTCGAGTCGCTTCCCGAAGGGATCGAGACTGTCAGGCTGCAGAACGTCGATGGTGCGGACTCTGGGATGGCGAGCTTCCTCGAGCGGGTCGGATTCGAACCTCTGGTGGACCAGTACGAGATGACCCGCGAGGTCTGAGCCCCGCCCAGCTGTTAGAAGCGGTAGATACCCGACACCACGAAGGCGTTGAACCAGGCGAAGTTGTAGACCTCGTCAGTGTCGGCACCGCCTTCCACCGTTCGGTAGCCGGCAGTGACGCTCCACGAATCGTCGAAGTCGTAGGCCAGCTTGAGGGCGAGATCCACCGCCCGCCCTGGTCCACCGGCCAGGCCGTCGAAGTCGAACAGGAACCTCCAACGCTCTGCGAGCCTCCAGTGTGCCGCCAGGTGGAGCAGGGGCACGAATCCGACATCCGTGTCCTTGCTTGTGGTGTCGCCTTGCCGCAGCTCCACTTTGGCGTCTCTAGCCTTGGCGGTGAATCCCACCCACCAACGCCAGCGCTCGCCGTTGCGAACCATGTACCGGTAGGACAGGCGCCAGGAGTTGAACTGGTAGGTGGCTTCGGTCGGTTCTCCAGGCTGATAGGTCTCGCCGACAAAGTCCACAGCTTCGTCGAAAGTCCCCGTCTCGGTGTAGGAGAGGGGCGCGAGAAGCAGTCTCAAGCCGTGGCGTGGCTTGATATTCCAGGTGGCATAGAACCGACCTGTGAACCAGGGACCGCTGCCAGCCAGATCTTTCAGTGAGAAGCGTGTCCCGGTTTCGTCATTGGGGATCTGAACATCGTTGCGACTCTGCCAGACAGGGCCGGCTTCGAGCTCGATCTGGAAGCGGGGAACCTCCTGGGCAGAAGCCATTTCCTGCGCGGCCAGCAAGGTGATGAGCGAGAGAGCAAATAGTCGGAATGCAGTAAATTTCGGGGTTCTCATAGGGCTTGTTCTCCAAGAAACGTGCAAAACGCGCAGAGAGAGTATAGACCCTTGCCCCGGCTGTCAAGCTCTTTCCAAACTCATATCGCTGCGGGCTGCTCCGCTGGCACCTCCTCGGTGGCACCTCCGAGCATGGCCTTGAAGTCCTCGAGAATCCGGTAGAGGGAGGGCACCAGGATCAGGGTGATGGCGGTGGCGAAGACGATGCCGTAGCCAAGACTCACGGCCATCGGGATCAGGAACTTCGCCTGCATGCTGGTCTCGAAGATCATTGGCGACAGGCCCAGGAACGTCGTGGCCGTGGTCAGCATGATTGGTCGGAAACGGCGCATTCCGGCATCGCGAATTGCCTGGTTGATCGAATTGCCTTCGGCTCGCAGACGATTGATCAGGTCGATCAGAATCAGGGAGTCGTTCACCACGACTCCAGTCAGCGCGATCATGCCCATGATGGACAGTAGTGTCAGGTTCAGGCCCATGATCAGGTGACCCAGAACCGCACCAACCAGGCCGAAGGGAATCGCAGACATGATGATCAGGGGCTGCGTATAGGACTTGAAGGGGATCGCCAGGATGGCGAAGATCGCGATCTGGGCGACGAGAAAGTTGCGAGCCATGCTGCCCATGGCGTCTTGCTGCTCACGCTGCTCGCCCTCGAAATCGAAAGTCAGGCCGGGATATTCAGCTGCCAGCAGGGGCAAGACATCGCTGCGCAGGTCCGCGTTGATCTCGTTGGCATTGGCCACGGCCTCGTCGACATCGGAAGACACTGTGACGACGCGTCGCCGATCAGTACGGTTGATCACCGCGTAGCCTCTGCCTTCCTCGATACTGGCCACCGTCGCGAAGGGCACTTCGCTGCCGTCAGGGAGCCGGACCCGGACCCTTTCGATATCACCCATCGAGCGCCTCTCGGCCTCGGGGTAACGCACCATGACGCGGACATCGTCGCGCCCTCGCTGGACGCGCTGGACTTCCTGGCCATAGAAGCCGGCTCGAACCTGTCGAGCGAGATCCGACAACGTCAGGCCAGCGGCTCGTCCTTCGGGCGTTAGGGTTAGCTTGAGCTCCTTCTTGCCTGGCAAGAAGGAATCGGCCACATCCTTGGTACCCGGGTATTCGGCGATGATTCCCTTCAGCCGATCGACCGCTGCCAGCAGGGTGTCGAAATCTCGATGGGCGAGTTGGACACTGATGGGGTCTCCGGCGGAGAAGAGGTTGGCCTGAAACGTCAGCGACACGACGCCAGGGACTTCTCCGACGAGGTCCCGCCAACGGCCCAGAAGCACGGCAGAGCTGATGTCCCGTGACTCCGAGCCCAGCAGTTCGATGTTGACCTCACCCAGGTGGGAGGAGTCACCGGCAGTCGATTTCTGGGCCATGGGCCCGCCACCCCCGGCTCTAGGCTGATCACCGATGGTCGTCGACATGTGCTGGATGATCGATGGCGCGCCATCGGGCTGCCCTTCGTCGTTCTGACGGGCTACCTGAACCGCGGCGTTCTCGACCCGTTCCAGCACCTTCGCTGTCTGCTCCGCGGGTGTTCCCTGGGGCATGGTCAGCATGGCCACCATGTTGTCGGCGTCGACCTTGGGCATGAAGCTGAACTTGAGATAGCCGCCTCCTACCAGCGCGCCTGCCAGCAGCAAGCAGACGATGGCTCCTGCCACTGTCAGATAGCGCCATTCGACTGCAAAATCGAGGCTCCTTCGGTAGGGGCCATCGATGAACCGCTGAAGCCACTCTTGCACCCGGTTCTGTATGCCCTCCAGGAACTCGATGAGTGGCCGAATGAAGCGGTGCGATCGCCAGCCGTCACCGGACAGATGAGCTGGAAGGATGAGCAGCGCCTCGACCAGGGACATGATCAGAACCGAGATCACGACGATCGGGATCTGGCGCATGACCTTGCCCATGTTGCCGGCAACGAAGAGCAGCGGTGCGAAGGCCGCTATCGAGGTGAGGATCGCGAACGTCACCGGGATCGCCATCTCGCGAACGCCACGAATGGCAGCATCGATGGGCTTCATTCCCTGCTGCAGATGCTCGTAGATGTTCTCGCCGACCACGATGGCGTCATCGACCACGATGCCGAGGACAATGATGAAGGCAAAGAGCGAGATCATGTTGATGGTCACATCGAAGTGGGGCACGAGCCAGAAGCCGCCGAGGAAGGAGATGGGGATTCCCATCGTCGTCCAGAAAGCGAGTCGCAGGTTCAGAAAGAGGGTCAAACAGAGGAAGACCAGAATCAGGCCAAGGCGAGCGTTGCGCAGCAGCAACCCGATCCTTTGCCGCAGGATGACGGAGTCGTCATCCCAGGTGTCAGCCGTGATTCCAGCTGGTAGAACCGCCTCGAGATCGTGGACATACTGTCTGGTTGTGTCGGCGATGTGCAGTGCGCCTTCACCGCCGACTCTGTAGACCTGGATCTGGACTCCTCGCTTGCCATCGAAACGGGTCGCGTTGCTGGTGTCCTCGAAGCCGTCGACGACCGTGGCGACATCGGCGAGATGGACCTGGGTACCATCGGCTCTCGTGACCACGACGATGTCCTCGAACTCCGAGCCGCGGTACATCTGGCCTTTCGTGCGCAGGAGGATTTCGCCACCACTCGTCTTGACAGCTCCCCCTGGCAGATCGAGGGAGGACATCGCGATGGCATTCGAAACCTGCTGGAAGCTGAGGCCGTACCGGCGCAGGGCGTCCTCCGATACCTCGATAGAGATCTCATAGTTGCGAACGCCGGTGATCTCCACCTGTGAGATGCCTTCCAATGCGGTCAATTCGTCACGGACGCGCTCGGCCAGAGCTTTCAGGCTTTTCTCGGAAGCTTCGCCGGAAAGCACGATCGTGATCACTCGGCGCCGGGTTTCGACTTCGGCGACGACCGGCTTCTCGGTCTCGAGCGGAAAGGTCTCGATACGATCGACGGCTGCCTTGACGTCGTCCAGCACCTTTCGATTGTCGGCGTCTTCTTCGAGCTCGACTGTCACCAGCCCCAGGTTCTCCTGGGCTGTCGAGCGGATTCGCTTGATCCCCTCGATCGAAGCGATCGCCTCCTCGACGCGAACACAGACTCCTTCCTCGGCCTCTGCCGGTGAGGCGCCGCGGTAGGGAACACGGACCGTGATCATTCCGGCGTCGAACTCGGGAAAAGTTTCGACGACCACGCTAGCCAGCGACAGCCCTCCAGCCACCAGGATGAACAGCATCAGGATGTTGGCCGCTACATGGTTGGTGGCGAACCAGGCCAGCGGACCCTTGCGATCTGCACTCACGCTGCACCTCCCTGAGTCTGATCGGGCTCACCAGGACTATCGACGGAATCACCGTTCGCCACGCGGACGAGCATGCCGTCGGTTATCGCATCGATGGAACTGACGATCACCAGGTCGCCTTGGGAAAGACCGGACGATACGAGGGTTTGCTTGCGATCGGATCGTAATACCTCGATCTCCCGGATTCTCAGCTTGCCATCTTCGATCACCCAGAGTCCGCCGCCCTCACGAACCGCGTGGCGAGGAATGGCCACCACGTCGGTCAGCGCGCGGCCGAAGATGCTGACGTCGACGAAAGTTCCGGGCAGCAGGGCGGGCCGCCCATCGGAGATCTCGTAGGGGTCGGGAATCTCGACCACCACGTGCACCATGCGGGACTGCTGATCGACCTCTGCCTCCATCCGTTTGACTCGTCCCTCCCAGATTCGCCGGGCGCCACCGAAAGAGGTACTGACCTCCACCATGGCCCCTTGCTCACCCGGGGCCGGGACGGAGAACCAGGCCAGCTCGCGACTGTCCAGAGGGACCCGGACTTCGACCACGTCCTTACCGTAGACCGTGGCCAGTTGGCTGCCAGTACCGACGATCTGGCCCACATCGACACTCTCGGAGACCACGACCCCGTCGAAGGGCAGGCTGATCCGAGTGCGCTGCAGATTGAGCTCAGCCGCTGAAAGCTCAGCGATCGCTCCCGCGAGTTCGGCTTCGGATTGCCGCACCTGCGGCTCTCTTACCACGAGTCCGGAGGAGGGCTCCTGGCCAGGGTTCAGGACGTCCCACTCCTCGCGAGCCACCTCTGCTTCCGCCTGCTCGCGCTCCAGGGTCACCTGAGCCCTGGCTACCGCGGCCTGGGCCCGCTCGACGGCGAGCTCGTAGTCGCGCGGGTCGATGACCACCAAGACATCACCCGAGCGGAAGAATCCACCCGCGACCAGTGAAGGGTGGACCTTGACGACCTGTCCGGCCACCTGGGGAACGACATCGACGGAGACCTTGGGAACAACCTCGCCATGTCCGGTGACCGTAACTGGAACCTCGGTCACGTCAGCCTCGATGACTTCCACGAGCGGCCCGAGCTGAGGGCGTTCGACGCGAGGCGGTGTCTTGCGTGAAGCGACGATCATGGCTGCAAGCGCGGCACCTGCCAGCAGCACCACGACGGGTAGGACCAACTTGAATTTCTTTCCTGACATCACAGCACCTCGTATAGAAAGCTAGCTCGAGTCACTCTCAGCGGATTGAAGTCTTGGCGGATATTTCTTGAGTGGGGTCCTCGTCGGACTCTGGTGCGGCGGCTTCGGTCACGAGCAAGTCGGTTCCCCAGTCCCCACCCAGGGCCAGAAACAAGTCGATGCGCGCGTTCCAGACATCCGCAGTAGCGGTGATGATGGCCTGCTCCGCTAGGCGCAATCGGCGTTCGGTTTCAAGAACCGTAAGCAGGGTCTCCACGCCTCGCTGGTAGCGCTGTTTTGCGAGCCGATCGGCGGCGCGCGCTTCAGAGACCCGCAGATCCGAGAATTCCCAGTTGAGAGTCGTCGACTCACCAAGAACCAGGGCATCCTCGACCTCGCGCAAGGCGGTGAGCACGGCACCTGCGTAGAGGGCGGTTGCCTGTTCGACGCGGGCCTTGGCCGCGTCCACGTCGGCACGGCGCTGACCGCCCGAGAAGATCGGCCCGACGAGATTGGCCACTGCGTTGTAGACCAAACCGTCGTCGAGGGTGAGGTCGTTGATCTTGTCGGCCGAGGCGCCGATCGACCCGGTGAGACTGAGGTCGGGATAGAGGTTGGCGATGGCGGCGCCGACGCCGTAGGTCGCGGCGGCGAGTTGCATCTCCGCCTGTCGCAAGTCTGGACGACGATCGAGCAGGGAGGCGGGAAGACCGAGCGGGACCGGCTCCAGAGATGGTAGCTCGGGGAGCGTGTCGGGTAGTGGGTCGCTACTGCCAGGTCGCCTTCCCACCACGACATCGAGTGCCAGTCGAGCCTGATCCAGCTGGCCGGCGATGACCGCTTCCGAAGCGCGCACGGCGGCTAGATTCTCGCGAGCGAGGTGAAGCTCTACGGCTCCCGCCAGGCCGGCGCGGTACCGACGCTCGACCGTGTTGGTCGTCGACTCCCAGCTTTTGGTGATCTGCCGAGTGATCTCGAGGGCCCGCTCGGCAGTCGCCACGAGGACTCGCGAGCGGACGACCAGGGAAACGACCGTATGGACCAGGGCCTCCTGTGCCTCCTCTTGAGCCATGAGGCTTGCCCAGTTGGCCTGCTGTGTGCGCTTGAGTCGACCCAGCAGGTCAGCCTGCCAGGAGACGTTGAAGTTGTAGGAATAGGTGGTTGAATCGATCGTTCGGCGGCCGACCTCGGGGAGGACGAACGAAAACCTCTGGTCCGTGGCGGAAGCACCGACTCCCACCTGGGGCAGTCGGGCACCACGGGCCCGGTGAAGAGCAGCCTCGGCTTCGAGAACCCGCGCCGCAGCGGCTTGCAGATCGGTGTTGTTCTGCAGCGCGAGCTCGACCAATTCGACTGTTGTCGGGTCGCCGAAAGTCCTCCACCAGGCTGTGACGGAGGGAGAATCGATGGATTCCTGGGCCTTGGCATAGACGTAGGTGTCGGCGGCGTCGGCTGCCGTGACAGGTCGGGCAGGGTCCGGCCCCAGGGTACAGCCACTCAACCAAAAAAGGGTGGCACCTGCGACCACCGCGGCGAGCCATGTGGATCGAATCATGATGTTGCCTCTGTGGTCGGAGCTGTCTCGGCGGGCTTCAACTGGGTAGCGGCACAGGCCCGGATGCCGCCTGCCGAGAAGCGGATGATGTGGCGCACATGCTCCTGCAAATCGGCTGGCACCATGACGGGCTCGACGTCGTCCGAGAAAAGAAGACGGGCCTTGAGGGCGTGCAGAAGCTGACCGACCACCGACATGAGGCAGAGTCGCTGCACCATCGGCTCCATGGGCGGTCCGAACTGCTCGAAGCCCTCGATCGAGACCTGGGCGAGCGGTCGGATGAACTCCTCGACGAAGACTCGCGGAGGAAGATGAGGATCGTTCAACTCGTGGGCGAAGAAGCCCAGGAAGAACCGGCCACGACTTTGGTCCACAAGCGGCTCCATGAAGGCCGAGGCGAAGCTCTCGACGAAGTCCTCGAGGCTCATGTCGGGTCTCGCGGCCATGTCGCGGCGCATCGACTCGATTCGCCGGTCTCGGACTTCGCTCAAGAGGTTCCGGAAGGTCTCGAGGTAGAGGTTCTCCTTGCCGCCGAAGTGATAGTTCACCGAGGCGACGTTGCAGCTGGCCTCGGTGGTGATGTCACGTACCGAAGTGGCCTCGAATCCCTTGGAGGAGAAGAGATTCTCGGCAGCCTGGAGGATCCTCTCGTGGGTCTCCTCTCGGTCGGGAAGGTGATCACAGTGGCTCGTGGGGGTTTCCATAGATGGCTCCCAATCGCTGTTTCAAACGGTCATATTAAACAAACGTTTCATTTTGTCAATGAAAGCTCCTCTAGAAACACCCGGCACCCACCGCTTCCGGGAGGCGATTGGAGGAGATCGGACCGACAGATCGAATCAAGCCAGCAGTGCGACGGTCTTGATCTGGGCGTAGACCCGCTTGCCTGGGGCGAGTTGGAGCGCGTCCGCCGAGCGTCGGGTAATGCGGGAGAGGATGGGCATGCCGCCAGCCGAGAGTCTCACCATGACCTGTGCTGGGCCTTCAGGGATGAGCTCCTCCACGGTCACCGGGATGATGTTGAGGATGCTGGTGTCGGTCTGGTGCTCCAGGGTGAGGCTGACGTCGCGGGCCAGGATGCGGAGCCGCACGAGCTGGCCGACCTCCAGATCACTGCGGGTTACGTTGAAGCGCCCACCTGGGAACTCGAGATGAGTGAGCTCGTAGGTCTCGTCGTGACCGACGACGGTAGCCTCGAGGATCGCCTCGGCCTCGTCGCCGTGGAAGAGTGGCAGATCGCTGCGGGTCAGCATCTGCCGGATTTCGCCTGCAGCGAGAACCCTGCCGGCCTGCAAGAGCACTATGTGGTCGGCCAGACGCGCGACCTCGTCAGGCGAATGACTGACGTAGAGGACCGGAATCTCGAGCTCTTCGTGGAGTCGCTCCAGGTACGGCACGATCTCCGCTTTGCTGTCCACGTCCAGACCGGTCAGTGGTTCGTCCAGGAGCAACAAATCAGGGCTCGTCAACAGGGCCCTGGCGATAGCCACCCGCTGACGCTCGCCTCCCGACAGGTCATCCGTATCGCGATTCAGGAGAGGGTCGACTCCCAGGAGCTCCGTAGCCTGGTCCAAGGCCACCCGCCTCTCGCCGGGTGCCACCCGTTTGTAGCCGTACTCGAGGTTTCCTTTCACCGACAGGTGAGAAAAAAGGCTCGCTTCTTGGAAGACGTAGCCGAGCGGGCGTCGGTGGGGCGGGATGAAGGTGTCTGCGTCCTGCCAGATAGCTTCGCCTACCTTCAGGTAGCCATCGGGTCCGCGGTCGAGACCTGCGATCGCACGCAGGAGAGTGGTCTTGCCACACCCGGAAGGTCCGAAGATCGCCGTCACGCCGCGATCGGGCACCGACAACTCGGCGTCGAGGATGAAAGCCCCGTGGTCGATCCGCAATCTCGCTTCGATGCTCATGAGGGCACCAGCCTGAAGCGTCGATTCCATGCGTAGACCGCCAGCAGCAGGAAGAATGAGAGGATCAACAGCCCTCCCGCCAGCACATGAGCCCGGCCGTACTCGAGCGCCTCGACGTGCTCGTAGATGGCGATAGACAGGACCCGGGTCTCACCGGGGATGCTGCCGCCGATCATCAGGACGACACCGAATTCGCCCACCGTGTGGGCAAAACCGAGAACCGCGGCGGTCAGGAATCCTGGCCGGGCCAGAGGCACCGCCACGGTGAGGAAACGATCCAAGGGTGAAGCCCGAAGGGTGGCTGCCACTTCCAGGGGGCGCCTGCCAACGGTGGCAAAGGCATCCTGCAGCGGTTGGACCACGAAGGGCAGGGAGTAGAGCACCGAGCCCACCACGAGACCTGCGAAGGTGAAGGCGAGTGCGTGGCCTCCCATTGCCTGCATCATCTTGCCGACGGGACCGTGTGGCCCCAGAGCCAACAGAAGGTAGAAGCCCAATACCGTGGGTGGCAGTACCAAAGGCAGAGCCACAATAGCTTCCACGATCACCTTGCCTCGGAAGCGGGTGCGGGAAAGCCACCAGGCCAGCGGTGTGCCCACGAGAATGAGAATCAGAGTGGTGAGCCCCGCCAACTTCAGGGTGATCCAGAGCGCCGCGAGATCGGTCTCGGTGAGCATGGTCGAAGGGATCTTACTCAGGGAGTCTGGTAGCCGTGGCTTCGGATGATGGATCTGGCTTCGCTACTCTTGATGAACTCCAGGAAGGAGCGCGCCGCGGCTGTGTCTACAAGAAGGACCGCTTGCTGCTGGATGGGTGAGTGGAGAGTCTCCGGCACCACCCATCGCGAGCCTGCCTCCGATTCTCGTTCGGGGCTCGTCAGTTGTGACAAGGCGACCAATCCCAGCTCTGCGTTGCCGCTCTTGACGAACTGGAAGGCCTGGCCGATGTTCTCACCGCGCACCAGGCGTCGCTCGAGGCTCGCCCAGAGCCCACGGGACTGCAGCATCTCCTGCGCGGCCCTGCCGTAAGGAGCGAGCTCGGGGTTCGCAATGGCGAGATGTCTGAAGTCACCGCTATCGAGGATTCGCCCCTCGGTATCGACAGAGTCCTTCTTCGGGGCTCCACAGAACGAGTCGGCCGATAGCGTAGGTGAAGCGACTCTCACGCACCGTCAGGCCAGCGCTCTCCAGCAGTTCAGGGCGCCGCGCATCGGCGGCAAAGAAGACCTCGAATGGGGCTCCATTCCGGATCTGGGCGTAGTGCTTTCCCGTCGAGCCGAAGACCAGGATTACTTGTGTGGTCGTGATCTCTTCGAATCGCTGGGCAATCGCTTCGGAGGTGGTTGCGAAGTTCGAGGCTACAGCGACCCTGATCTCGTCGGCGACCGCGAGTTCGCAGACCAACAACAGAGCAACAGCGATCCAGCACCGTCGGATCAGCATCGCGACGATTCTACGACTTCGGCGGTTGGGAATCTCAGCGTAGAACGGGAGCCTGGTCGAGGACCTTGATCTTCAAGATCTCGTTCGTTGCGATCTTGTAGGTGATCTTGATTCGCTGTCCCGCGGCCAGATCCTCGAAGTCGAGGTCCTTGCGACCATCGAAGGATTTCTTGTTCTTGGCCTGCAGAGGAATCGAGGGCGTGAACTCGAGCAGATGAACTTGCTCGGTCTCGTCGTCGAGAATCCTCAGGACCTGGCCCGGGCGGACTTCGGTAATCGTGCACTTGAGATGGGCGACGACCGCGGTTGCCGAGGCTCCGGTCGGCAACTCGTGCGGGGCATCGGAGGCTCCCTGGTTCGGCGTCGACGCCTCGAGACCGGGGATTCCGGTCAAAAACAGAATGACGGTGGCTATGAGCGCTGTTCGTCGCATAATGGGGTCCGTTTCAAGTCGTTCAATCGAGGTAGATGATGGCCAGGTTTTGGAAACGACTCGAAGGACGGGTACCGGTGGCACTTCTCGGGTCCCTCTCCGCTCTCGTCTATCTCCTTGTCGCCTTCCGCCTGCAATTCTCCAACGCACTGCGAGATGTGGTCGGCTTCCTCGTGGCCTTTGGGGCGCTATTTGCTATTTACGCAGTGGCTGCTCTGCTGGTTCACAGCAAGAGCGACCGAAAGCGCGCCTCGGTGGCCACGATTCTGGCCTTCGCGGTGGTCTTCCGCTTCATTCTACTCTTTGCGGGCTTGCCTCACGATAGGCCGGTGGCAGCCTTGGCGAACGACCTCTCGGGAACAGCGACTGGCTATTCCCCGTTTCTCATCTACGACAACGATGTTTGGCGGTATCTCTGGGACGGGCATCTGACGGCCAACGGGGTCTCTCCCTACGAGACTACGCCGCAGGAAGTCATCACTTCTGCCGAGGAAGGATCGGAGCCCCACGCCGCGCTTCTTGAAGAAGAAGTCTGGTGGGATGTCGTCGACAACGTCAGCTTCCAGGGCTACAGAACGGTTTACCCGCCCTTGGCCCAGTATCTCTTTGGCCTCTCGAATCGGCTGGCACCTGCCAGTGTCTTCGTCTGGAAGCTGCTGATCGTCCTCGCCGATCTGGGTACCTGCTGGGTGGTGCTCTCGCTTCTTGGAGCCGTTGGGAGGAACCGATCGTACGTCCTCCTCTACGCGTGGAATCCGCTGGCGATCAAGGAGTTCGCCGGCTCGGGCCACCTCGACGCGGTGATGGTGTTTCTGATGATGCTGGCCCTGCTCTGCCTGGTCCAGAAGCGCCAGGCGGCGGCACTCGGAGCTCTGGCGCTCAGCATCCTGGCGAAGGTAGGGTCGGCGGCTCTCGGAGTTCTCTTCCTACGGCACACCCGACCTGTCCTCTGGTGTCGTTCTTTTCGCCGTGCTTGCGCTCGGTAGCCTGCCAATGCTCGGTGGATTGGTGGCACTGTCGGGCGGCCTGGGTGCCTACGCCCGGGAATGGACCTTCAACTCCGGCCCCTGGGCCGCTATCCGCTGGCTGGCAAAGGTGGCTGGCACCTCCGATCCGACGGCCTGGGCCCACTGGACGACAAAGCTCCTGAGCCTGGTGGCGATTGTTGTCTTGCCGTGGTTCTCACGCCCCTCGAAGGACAGCATCCTCAGGGTCGCTTTCTTCATTCTCGCGGCGGTCGTGCTCCTGCACTCTGCTGTCATGCCCTGGTATCTGCTTTGGGCGTTGCCCTTGGCGGCTGTTGTGGGGTGCTGGTCCTGGATTGGCCTGACAGGGCTGAGCCTGCTGTCCTACTTGATCTACCTCGACGGCATCGAGCGAGCATGGTGGCTCTGGCTGGAGTATGGACTCTTCGCCGCCCTTGTCGCACTCGAGTGGTCTCGCGCCCGATCGGCTAGAATGCCCGCAACATTCACGCTGTTTCGGAGGTGAGTTCATGACGGAAGAAGCACAGGCGGGTGCGGAAGCCATGTCTCCAGGCCCGGAGCACAAGCTCCTGAGGCCGTTCCTCGGGACCTTTCGTGCCGAGGTGCAACTCTGGATGGGCCCCGGAGACCCCATGGTCTCTACCGGCACCATGACCAACATCATGGTTCTCGATGGGCGCTACCTGCGCCAGAAATACGTCGGGGATCCCAATGACGGTCCCTTCCCGAGCTTCAGAGGCCACGGTTTCTGGGGCTACAACCGGATGGCCAAACGGTTCGAGGGCTATTGGATCGACAACGCCAGCACCATAATGCAACTCGAGACCGGCAGTGTGGACGAGACGGGCAAAGTCTGGACGATGACCAGTGAGATGGTCGATCCCGAGGGCGGAACGATGTCGAAGCGCTCAGTGATCACCCTGAAGGACGACGACCACCACTCGATGGAGAGCTTCTTCACCCGCGAGGGGCAGGAGTTCAAGGCGATGGAGATCCAGTACGAGAGGGCCGAGGGATGACGGTCGCCCCTCCCGTTCCAAACGTCGATGTCGATGAGCTGCGCGGCGAGATCCAGAAGGAGTACGCCAGCGTCGCGAAGAACCCTGACAAGGGGTTCCACTTCCACACCGGAAGGAAGCTGGCTGGAATTCTCGGGTACTCCCCGTCCCTTCTCGAAGGGATCCCCGAAGCGGCGATCGAGTCCTTCGCCGGAACCGGCAACCCATTCAGCCTGGGTGAAATCGCAGAGGGCGAGAAGGTTGTAGACCTTGGCTCGGGTGCGGGAATCGACAGCCTGATTGCCGGCAAGCTGGCCGGGCACACCGGACAGGTCATCGGGATCGACATGACGCCCGAGATGATCGGCAAGGCGCGACTGGCTGCTGCTGCGGCCGGCATGGGCCACGTGGAGTTCCGCCAGGGGTTCATCGAGTCGCTACCGGTGGAGGACGGTTGGGCCGACGTCATCATCTCGAACGGAGTGGTGAATCTCGCCCCAGACAAGGTCGGCCTCTTCCAGGAGATGAATCGGGCCCTGAAGCCGGGAGGCAGGCTACAGATCGGCGACATCATGGTGCAGAAGGCCGTACCGGATGGCGCCAAGCAGAACATCGATCTGTGGAAGGGCTGAATCGCCGGTGCTCTGCTGGAAGCAGAGCTCGAGGCGGTGGTCGAAGCGGCCGGGTTCGAAGACTTCGAGATCACATGGCGAGACGAGGTCTTCGCCGGTGCGCCTCAACAGTCCTCGGCGGCGAGCTTCGGCACGCTCGGAATCAACTTCCGGGCCAACAAACCAACCTGAAGAGTAAATTGACCTGAGGGATAGGCCTGGCTGCGAGAGCGGTCAGGTCGATCTCACAGCAGGCCCGCTGGCAACGGGATCCTCAGAATCCGAAACGGCTGCTGCGTCGGCAGCGCATCCAGATCGGCCCCCAGGACATGCTGCAGCTCGCTCGCGGTGACGTAGAGCCATCGCTCGTCAGGAGAGAGGTGGACGCCGTCTGGCCAGGAAAGAAGCTCGGGATCCTGCGCCAGCACCTGTAGGCTGCCATCGGGCCTCATCACCCAGACGGCGTCGTGCTCGATGGCGGTGAGGTAGAGGTTGCCCTTCGAATCGGCCGCGATGCCGTCGGTCGAGGGCTTGCTGCCATGTTCCAGGACTCGAGACGCGAGTTCGGACTCTGTCGAGGCTTGCGTCACGGAGAGACTCGGTATCAATCCGGTACATGCGAGATCCGGTCATGGGACCGAAGTAGAGCGTCGAGCCGTCGGCTGACAGCGCGATCGAATCGACAGCCACCCGCAGGGGAATGCCGAAAACCTTGATGTAGCGGCCCTGGACCACCATGTGATGGTCCTCGGGCTTCACCGAAACGTCATCCTCCAAAAGACGGGTGGCACCTTGCGAAGCGATGTCGTAGACGATCAATGCGGGGTCTAAGTCGTAGGCGCTGGTATCGGCGATGTAGACGATCTCCCGTTCGTCGTCGACCCAGAAGTCGTTCAGCATCGAGCCCCAGTTGGCGATGTCTTTCGGGAACTCGACCCGATGGACCATCACTCGAGAGGCGATGTCGAAGGCGGTGAGGCTGGGCGTCTCCTTGCCGAAGTCTCCATGGTCGAGCACCCAGAGCCTTCCTTTTCGGTCGGCCCTCAAGGATAGAGGCGAAACGAAGTAGGGGCCGTCCTCCCGCGGCTCCTGCCACTCGATGTCCGGGAAGACCTCGAAGCTCCCGCCGGGTAGAGCCTCGGCGACATGCAAGGCCGGCTTCGCCGCCGGATGAAACGTGAAAAAGACGCGCCCATCGGGCGCCACCGTGACGTTTCCGGGCGGTGTGTCGAGTTCGATCACCACCTCGATCGCCCCCGAAGGTGCCAGGTGATTTTGGTCGGCGGTGACCGGATTTCGTTTGTCCTCGTCGGCCCCGCAGCCGATCACCAGGATCGCCACGGCCAGCGTCGCCAGTCGAGGGAATCTGAAGTTGGTCACCATTTCAGGGTACACCAGCCGTGTCAGGCGAGGTCGGCAGAGGCGAAGTGGCGCCTCACCGCGACCCAGTAGACGAGTCGAGAGGTCAACAGCAAGACGAGGAACGCGACGATTTCGACTCGCGTCGTCCTGAAGACCTGTGGGGCGAAGTAGGTCCAGATCGAGACCATCGTGACGAACCCGAGGACGCCGCCCACGACCAACAGAAAGGCGTTCTGCTCCTTCTGGCGACCCGGGGCCTGCATTCGCAGCCGTCCGTATTGAAGCAGTGGGAGCAGGACTGTAGTCGCTATCAGCGGCCGTACAAAGAAGGGGAGGAAGTCCAGGCGGGTCTCGTAGCCGACCAGTGCACCGGCCACCAGGCTCACCAGAAGGAAGCCGACGAAAATAGCCACGAAGTAGAAGCCGGCTTCTACCTGCCCGCCTCGGAAGGCGACGCCGGCAAACGCTTTGCGAGACAGGGGATAGAGCACCCCGCTGTTTGGAGTCGCAGAGGCTTTGAGACACAGGATGGCGCCCAGGGCCGCGATGACGAAGACGACCATCGCGTAGGGCCCCTCCTCCCCGTACGGCGGTACATTCGGAGATCGGAGGAGAACGTCGTGGAGGGTCTTTCCGAGGGCGATGCCAAAACTCTCGTCACCCGCCTCGACTCTCTCGACCCAGGCGTGAAGCGCGACGAGCAGCCACAACACCCAGGTGCTGGCGATGGCCCTTCCGACAACCCCGAGAGTCAGCGGGCCGTAAGCTTCGTGGACACCCGCACGCACCCATTTCCAGGGAGTATTTCCTAGATAGCCCGATCGCCACCCTCGGGTAGGCGATGTCCTCATCGCCTGTTTCTGTCGCTCGAAGCGCTGGGATCGCTGCAGGAAGAAGGCGCCTGGAAGAGGGGACGGTAACCGAAAGCGCCCCTTCCGAAAGGTCGAGACGCTCAGCAGGCCGTAGCTGAAGTAGCCGGCACTCGCCAATGCCAACAAGGCCGTCGACCCCGGATACGTACTGGCCAGGCCGCCCAATCCTCGAGAGGTGAACAAGACCGCCAGCGAAAAGATGGTGGCGAGCCATGTCCTGTGCCAGGTCACCCGCCCGTAGTAGTTGGCCCCGAAGCTATAGCCCGCCAGACCGACGGCTCCCAGCACGAGCGGGTTGTAGGGCGAGCCCTGGAGTGAGACAAAGGTCACGACGATGACCGTGACGATCGCTCCGAACGTGAAGAAACCTCGGGAGATCTTGGGCTGCACTTTGGGAAGCGACCAGGTGAAGGTGCAGGTCTGCAGCTCCTGAATCATGGCCCCGGCCAGCCAACCGGCCAGGGCGGGGAAGGCGAAGCTGGCCAGGATGAAGGCATCGACGTAGTCGACCGTTGGAGCGTGGGGCTGCGTAATCGCGACCAGGAGGATGGAGACGCATCCCAACCCGAGAGCGGCGAGCCAGAAGAACGCATCGCGCCCGATGAGAGTGAAGAAGGCTCTGAGGTCGCTCATCGATCTGCCGCCTCGAGGAAGAGGGGGAACATCTGCTCAAGATTCAAAGGCCGCGACTCGATGGTCACACCCCAGGTCACGCAGAAGGCGCTCAGATCCGCTCTGGCGACGTGGACCCTGAGGAGACCTTCCCTCCCGCTGACTTGTTGCTCCAGGACGAACGGCTCGGTGAATCTCTGGGGTAAGTCACCACCTGAGGAAACCACCCGCCATTCGGCGTATTGCTCCTTCAGGTCATCGAGAGCGGCATCGGCGATAAGGCGCCCCTCGTCCAGGCAGACAACCCAGTCGACGATCTTCTCGACATCGCGCAGAATGTGACTCGAGACCAGGATCGTGGCCTTGTCCTCCCGCAGCACCTCGAGCAGGAACTCGAGGAAACGGGCTCTGACGATGGGGTCGAGGTCGCTGACCGGCTCGTCGAGAATCAGCAATTTCGGGTGATGACAGACGGCGAGGAGGATGGCCAGCTTCTGCAGGTTCCCGGTGGACAGAGCCCCTACCCTCGCGCTCGGGTCGAGATCGAGGTCCTCGAGCAGTCGGTCTTGGCGGTCGGAGTCCCACTGCGGATAGAAGCTCGAGACGTAGCGCAGATGGTGCTCGACGGTCATCCAGTCCAACAGGCGAATCTCCTGCGGCACGAAGCCGATGCGCGTCAGCTGCTCATGGGCGAGCTGGGCGCTGTCGGCGCCGAGGGTCTGCATGGCACCCTCCGTTGGCAGGTAGAGGCCGACGGCGTGGTGCAGGAGAGTCGTCTTGCCGCAGCCGTTTCTTCCCAGCAGACCGACGATCGACCGCGGCCGGATCGCCAGGCTTACATCATCGAGCGCTGTTATCTGGTCGAATCGCTTGGTCAGATTCTCGGATTGAATGGGGTAGTCCATGACTCACTCCTCGTTGCTTTCGAGCAGGCGGCGGAAGGCCTCGACGGCCTCCTCCGATTCGAGACCGAGCTGTCGCGCCATCGTGGCCACAGGCCGCAGGGCAGCGTCGAGCTGCTCGAGCTTGCTTGCTCGCTGATCCTTGGAGGCTCTCTGGCTCACCACCAGGGGCAGCCCGGGCCTGCGCTCCAGCAAACCCTCTTCCTCCAGAAGGCTGAATGCTTTGCTGACTGTCATGGGATTGACCCCCAGCTCCGCGGAGAGCGTGCGCGTGGACGGAATGTCGTCACCTGGGCCGAGCAGCCCACTGTCCACATGAAAGCGAATCTGCTCCATGATCTGCCGGTAGGCCGGTGTGCCGCTGTGTGGATCGACGACCAGGATCATCTTGTTTCGCCTCAGGGTGTATTAGAAAACCAATACACCTGAAGGGAGGGTACTCCTGCTGGGTGTATATGTCAAGTAATACACCCAGAAGGGAACTCCGAGAAAGTCTGACCGTAGGAGTCTCTGAAGCGGTAGACTCTGGAGGACCGAAGTTCAGCGGAGATGTCCCATCCCTCAACGCTCCTAGCCTCGGGAGATCCGGATGCGGTATTCATCGAGACGGTCGACCTACCTGAGAGGCTGGTTCCTCTTTTCGGCAGGCTGCATCCTCACGAGTTCCGGCCTTATGGCCGCCAAGAAGACCAACGTGTCGGATGTGACCGAGGTGGTCGTCATCGAGGTCCCCGTGCAGGTGACCAAGGATGGCAAGCCGGTACGGGGACTGACCCCGGACCAGTTCGAGATCGTGGACGGCCGCAAGCGGCGGGAACTGACAGGCTTCGACGCCTATGATCTGTCAGGAGCAGGTATCGAGCCGGACCCAATGGCGCCTTGGATTCCGGCCGCTGCCCGGCGTCGGTTCCTCTTCTTCTTCGACCTGTCACTCTCTGCGCCCGATTCGATCGTCCGGGCCCGCGAGGCAGCCAAAGAGCTCGTCTCCACCGGTCTGAGTCCGACCGATCTGGTCGGCGTGGCGACCCACCAAGTTTCCAGAGGCTACCAGCTGATTCTCGGATTTTCCTCCGACCGTCGCCAAGTGGACCTTGCGATAGGCACCTTGGGGCTTCCCCAGCTGGTCGCGGCAAAAGGGGACCCGTTGGGCTTTACGCTTGCACCTCTGCCCGAAACATGGGGAAGCGATCTGCCGTCATTGAATGCAGTGGCCGGCGAGGATAACCAAGATCGTTATCCTCAATCAGATTTAGCGACGCCCCGAGCCACGCTTGAAGCGCTGATTGCCCAGAGTCAGACTTCGACTCGACAGGCAAGTGAAAAGAGGGCGATCCTGGCTTTGACCAGGTCTTTGAAAGAGGTTGCCGAATTGCTACGAAACGTCGATGGGCGAAAGTACCTCGTCTTTCTCTCCGAGGGATTCGATAGCTCGATCATTCTCGGCCAGGGCGGTGGCGCCACTCGTGAGGAGCAGGAGGCAATCAGGCGCCAGAACACCGCTGCCATCAGGGGCGAGTATCAGGATGTAGACAGCAATCTGCGCTTCGGCGACACATCCGCTCAGACCGAGTTCCGTCACGTGCTACAAGAGCTCGTGCGAGCTAACTGCGTAATCCAAGCTGTCGACATCGGTGGCCTTCGATCAGGAGTCGATGAACGAGCTCGCCGAGAGACCAAGCAAGGGCTCTTCATGTTGGCCGACGGCACGGGTGGTGAGCTTTTCGAGAACTTCAACAACCTGTCCGAGGCCATGGAGAGGATGCTGGAGCGCACCAGCGTCACCTATGTACTGGCTTTCCAGGCTGAGGACCTGAAGCTGGATGGCGAGTTCCACAAACTGAAGGTGAAGCTCGAGGGCGGTCCCAAAGGGGCTCGATTGGTCCATCGGCCTGGCTATTTCGCGCCCAGGCCTTATGCCAAACTCTCAACGACGGAGCGCAGTCTGTCGGCAGCCTCCCAGCTCTATGGTGCGCCTGGCGGAGAGCTGGGCGTCGCCACCCTGGCCGCACCCTTTAAAACAGCCTCACTACCGGCCTATGTACCCTCGTTGGTCGAGATCAATGGGGCAGACCTGCTGAAGGGGACCGAGGGCGGGCAGGTCACCGCTGAGATCTACGCCTATGCCATCGCGAAGAGTGGCGAGGTGCGGGACTACTACAGCCAGATCCTCGGCATCGATCTTCAGAAGGCGGGTCCTGCCCTCGAGGAGAAGGGGCTGAAGCTCTGGAGTCAGTTCGAAGTTCCGCCTGGCGAGTACGTCGCCAGGGTGCTGGTTCGTAATGCGGTGACAGGCACCTCGGGAGTGGCGGTAGCTCCGTTTCGAGTGCCGGACGCCGGTGAGCAGGAGCCGGCCCTGCTGCCGCCGCTGTTTTCCGGACCGGCGGGGCAGTGGCTGAACATCCGTGGCCGGCGCGCCGAGGAGTCCGAGCACGATTACCCCTTCACGGTGCAGGGACAAGCCTTCGAGCCCGCCGTCAAGCCTGTCCTGGTACCCGGCCAGAGCACACCTGTACTCCTCTCTGGGTACTTCATCGGGGACCCGGTCCAGATCCAGGGCGAGCTTTTCACGCTCGATAGAAAGCCAGCGGGAAGAGTCTTCTTGAATGTGGGCGAGCAGAGATCTGGTGACCAGCCTGGCCTTGCACAATGGGCCGCAACCCTGAGTGCAAGCGGTGTGGAACCGGGCGACTACATTCTGAAAGTCACCGCAACCGAGCCGGATTCCGGCAAGACTCACTCCAGCTCCATCACGGTGTCAGTTTCCGGCTGACCTTGTGGGATCGGCGCCCGAAGGTCGCGTCTACCTCCATTCCCCAGCAGCCACGAACCCCGCCCAGTAGAAGGGATGGGTGCTGGCCCCCGCCTCGCGCCGCGCTGCCAGGAGATGGAGGTTGGTCCGATGCACCGCCCCGATCGTAGTCGAGCCTTCCAAGAACCGGTATTGGTAAAGACGCGTCATCCATTCACGGGTGACATCGTCGTCCACTGGCCATAGGCTCATGATCAGGGTGCGGGCGCCTGCGGCAGCGAAGGCGCGACGGAGGCCAAACACACCTTCACCTGTCTGTATGTCGCCGAGTCCGCTCTCGCAAGCCGAGAGGACGGCCCACTCGACACCGAACAGATCGAGAGCCGCCACCTCCTCGGCGGTCAAGATGCCGTCGTCCTCCTCCGGGAGCGCAGCTTGCCGGTGATTCGCACCCGCAAATGCCAAGCCCGACCGCAGCAAGGGGCTCTCGAGCTCGACAGCAGTCCGGCGAAGATGAGGGAAGTCGCGGACCGGACAGTCGTCACCGAGATAGAAGCCGTGAGTGGATAAGTGCAGCACCTGGCGACCCGTGGCAAGACGTTTGAAGCTCGTCTCGATAGCCTCGCCTCGGAGGAGTGTCGTGACGGGCGGTGATGGCTCCAGACTCTGCCAGATCTCGGCGACTTCCTTGACCTCGATCTCACTGGCCGGCAAGGGTTCGAAGCGCATGGCTTGAAAGCTCCCGCACGTCGAGCGAAGGCCACGAAACATGCCGGCCTGGTCTGTCTCGGACACAGGCGACGAGCCGGCGGCTCCGATTCCGACTTCCTGGGTCTTGGGCAGATGCGCCAGTTCGTCGAAGTCCGGATTGCCGATCGCCAGTAGGCCTTCACCCTTCGCCTCGGCGACTTCTCTTACAAGGTCGCGCTCGGCGGACAGATAGTGAAGTCGGGGCCCGACCTCCGCTAGATAGTCAGTCTGTCCAACGGGCAGCGCGGCCAGGTTGATGAGATGGAGGCTTCCATCCGGGACAACAAAAACTCGCTCGAGACCGGCCAGATAGGACTCGATCGGCTCCCAGAGGCGCTCGCGAAGTCGCTTGGCGACTCCGCGGTAGTCCTGCTCCCTAGCGGCTGAGCTCCCCAGGGTGGTCTGTGCTTCCCTTTCGAGCTCGGCCCGCAGCTCTGTGACCAACGCGTCGATATCGCTGGCCACTCCCAACTCGACGAGCTCGATCTTGGTACTGTCGGCCCGAACCACGTAGGCCAGATACGAGGGAACAGGCTCAGCGGCCAGGTCCACGGCGCGACCGTTTCCAGGGATTCGAAAGTGTCGGAACTGGGTTAGGCCGAGCAGGCCGCTCTTCGGCGGCAACGAAGCCCTGACTTCATCCAAACCAACTCCCTTTCCCTGCTCGCGAATGCGAAATCGTCGGTCGGCCTCGGCGAGGGCCCGTTCGGTCCTGTCGCGCTCTCTCCTCGCATTCCCCAGCGCCAGGTGAAAGGAGTCGAGCGCATCTGGGGCGCCTGGTCCCTGAACCGTCAGATAAGCCAGTCTTTTTCGAGACCGCGTCAGATCTTGCATCAGACGGGAGGTTCCCATGGCCGCGCTTGTCGAGAATGCCTGGCGACGGTCGGCCATCTCGTCCACTACCAAGGCTCGTGAACGGATCAGAGCCTCGATTCCTTGCTGCCTGGTGCCCGACTCCGGCCTGTCGATCAATAGGGAAAGCACTCTGTCGAGGCCCGATGGACGGTTTGCTGCGTATTGCAGAGCGACCCGCTCACTCAACCCGGTGAGCATGAGCCGGGAATGCTCCCTGCCGACCTCCTCGGCGCGCAGGGCCTGGTCGAAGGCCTCTGCCCACTCCCCCGAGCGCATCCGACAGTCCGCGATCTTCAACCGGATCGCGGCGGCTCGGGGGTGCTGGTGTCCATAGGATTGCTCGAGAATGGACACAGCCTCGTTGTACAGCGAGAGGGCCTCTCCCCGGTGGCCCATGGCGACCATGAGATCGGCCAGCGCGATCAGGTTTTCCGCGACCTCGTGATTCCGGACCTCGAAGGCTCGCTGGCGCGCCACGAGACCTTGGCTCAAGACCTCTCGAGCTGCCTCGTACCGGCCCCCTGCACGCAGCGCGATGCCCAGCTCCCGTGCTGCGGCTATCGCCTGAGGATGGTCAGAATCCGCGAGGCATTCGGTCATCTTGCAGGCTCTTCGAGCCAGACTTTCGGCTTTTTCGAAGTCTCCCGTGGCGACGTAGAGCCTGGCCAGCGAGAGGAAGTGGATCACTGTGTGCTGGCCTCTAGATCCGTAGAGGTCGGTAGCGATCTGCAGACTCGTTTCGAGGTGCCGCCGAGCGCTCTCGAGCTCCCCCAGTTCGGTCTCGAGCCGACCGAGATTGCCCAGAATCGAAGCCGTCTCGATACTCTCGGGCCCGAACGTGCGCTCGGAGATTCCCAGGGCCTTCTCGTAGAGCTGCCGGGCCGAGACCAGATCGCCCTGGAGATGCCGCAGGTGCCCCAGGGCGTTGTAGGTGAGGGCCGACTCGCCGATCTCGGGGTATCTCTCGTAGATGGCAATGGACCGCCAGAGGCTCTCCTCGGCTCCCACCGGATCTCCCATGGTCTCCTGGAGGTGATGGAAGCCCTGGAGGTAGTCGGCGACGAGGGAGTGCTCGGGACCCACCGATTGCTCCAGCGAATCGATGGCCCCACTCACCAGGTCCAACGCCTCCTGATGGAGATGCAGCTCGTGCAGGACGTAGCCGTACTGGTAGGCGCTCTCGGCGGTCAGGGGGTGCTCTTCACCGAGCACTCTGCGACGGATCTCCAGGGCTCGCCGGGCGAGCGGCTCGACAATTGTCCCGTAGTCCTCGGACAAGGAATGCAGATGGAACTCGGCGAGCCCGGTGAGCATCTCAGCCTGCGCCAACTCATCTGGTGGCGAAGCACTCTCAGCGATGCCGAGCGCCAGCTCGGAGTGCCACAGGGAGTCTCGGATCGGCCCCGAATGCAGGTAGCGCTTTCCGAGGCGGTCGTGCACACGGGCCGCGTCGATGTCGTTGGATCCCGAGGCGGATTCGTAGATCTGCAGCGCCCGGGTCAGCAGCTCCCCCGCCATGACGTACCTACCCAGGGCGAGCAGGACGTCGGCCTTGCGCAAGAGGCTGTCGGCCACCAGGACGTCGCTGTCCCCCAGCTGCGCCTCGCGGATCTCCAGCGCCCGGTCCGCGAGCTCCAGGGTTTCTGGCGGGCTCGACTTGCCGCCGCGCCACAAGGCCTCGACCAGTAGGTCGAGAAGGGCGGCGGTCTCGAGCGAGTCCGGATCTGTGGTTGCCTCGATCCGAGGTAGAAGCTTGTGGGCGATCCGTTCCGCGTCAGCGTAGTGGCCCGTGTAGAGGAGCTGTTCGATCTGCCGGGAAGTCGACGTGGGCACCGACTCGTCAGGTGAAGCGAGCGCAGCCGTGCAAACTACCGCGCATCCGGCCCCGAAAAGCGCCTTCCGCCAGCTCCGTATCGACATGGTTCGGCTCAGTCGGGGATCTGCTCGAGAACCTCCTGTGCCTGGATTTCCAGCTCGCCCTGCATCGACATGACCGCGGACAGATCCTCGCGTGCGGGCTCGAGGTCCCCGGTCTGAATGTAGGCCTTGGCCCGGTAGAAACGAGCCCATTCCCGATATTGGGATCTTCCACTTCGGCGACACGGCTCAAACTGTTGATGGCCTTCTCAGGCTCGTCTTCCAGGAGATAGCAGGCCCCCAGATAGAAGTGGGCCTTGGCCAGTTCGGGATCGAGCTCGACAGCATCTTTCAGGCCAGGAATCGCCTCGGCATACGAGCCCTCGAGATAGTCCTGCATCGCCGCCTGGAAGCGGATCTCCCCGTCACCATTCACCGAGCGCAGGATTCTGGGCTCGTAGGGCGGGGCGTCGACTGCCGAGAGGCCAGCAATCTCGACTTCACCCCTGCCGGGATGATCTGCCAGGCGCGGCCAGAGGGTCACGGCCAGCACCAGCATGGCTGCCGCCGCCGCGGCCCAGGACCAGTGCCATTGGAGCCAGCTCCCTCGTAGCTCTTCAGCCACCGACCAGCGCTCCTCGCCGAGGCTCGCACGCAGCAACGCGAGCTCCTCGAGCTGATCCTGGCAGGTCTCGCAGGCGAGGAGATGTTCTTCGAGGCGCTCTCGATCAGTCTCGGCGAGAGCCCCCGTCAGGTATCTCTCAATCCAATCCCTGTTGTCGCTTTCCGTGCAGTTCATGGTTCTGTCCCCGCCTGTCCACCTGTGAGTAGCACGAGGATCACTTTCGTGACAGCTTGTCGCGCAGAATCTCGCGGGCGCTGCGTATCGCTCGCGACTTGCGCTGCCGCACGACCTCCGAGCTCAGTCCCAGTCGTTTGCCGATCTGACGCGGAGCGAGACCTTCCACGAGGGTCAAGCGGAGGATCTTCTGGTCCATCGGGTTCGAGAGTCTCGATCGCCGATCCGCCAACGCCTTCGCTCGGCGCTGGCGAAGGCCTCTTCCGGGTTCCAGCTCGGCCACAGCGGGCTCTTCGCGTAGGTCCCCGACCGTTTCGAGATGCAGTGAGCGGAAGTGATGTTTGACCCGGTTCCGCATCGTGCCGCAGATGAAGCCCAGCAACCCCTGCGGGTTGCGGAGCTTTCCCTCGCGCAGCGATCGCAGGACCGAGAGCAGCACCTCTTGCGTCAGGTCCCGGGCCGCCTCGGGATCGCCGGTTCGGGCCAGGACCATCGCAAAAACCGGCCGCTGGAAACCGCGCACCAACTCCTCCTCGGCCGAGCGCTCCCCGCGTTCGATCCGCTCTACGACGTCGACTGTCGAATCGTCCCGTGCCATTTCCGTTCTGGCACTTCCTCGCGTATACCCTCCATTCTAGGCTGGTTTCGTTCACTCCGTAACTTCGCCTGTCACGATTCCTCCCTTCGTGGAACTCATCCAATGCAGGCAATGAAGGAAAGAAGTCATGAGCCGAAAGGAGAATGGGATGAGAGTCGCATCGAGAAGTGCTGTTTGGTGTGTGGTGTTGAGCCTCGTTTGTGCCGTCGGCTGGGCCGCCGACCCTGCGATTGTCTTTGTTGATGAGGCCAAGGCTGGAGCCAAAACCATCATGGTGATGGACGCCGATGGTTCGAATCGCACAGAGGTCTTTCGTACCGCAAAGCGATACGGGGATGGAGCCGGTGGTCCATGGCTCAGCCCTTCAATCTCCCCGGATGGCGGGTGGGTCACTTACGTCTACGAAGAAGGTGACGAAGGCCCGGGCTGGGCTATCTGGAGGACGGCAACAGCAGGCGGAGCCCCGCAGTTGTTGCTCTGCAGCAGCAGACCGGACGGCCTTGTGGTCCTGGAGACTCCCCAGTGGTCGCCGGATGGAACCGAGATCGCCGCCATGAGGAAGGACTATCTCACTGGTGTTCAATCCGTCGTCATTGTTCCGGCGGATGGGCTTCTGTGTGGCGTCGAGCAGCCCGAGGTCGTGTACTCCTCCGCAGGAGGTGGCTTGAGCCCTGGTGTTACCTGGAGTCCCAACGGTGCGAATCTCGCGTTCCTGGAATCGGACGAGTACGGCATCGATGTCCTGACGATCGCGCCGAGAATCAGTGGGGTTGCGATTTCCTACCAGATCGCCTGGCCACCTGAGTTTCTCGACGGACTACTGCACAAGGAGCCTCATGCCCTGGATTGGCAAAGGGCGGGCAGCCTTGTCTTCGCATTGGATACCTACTCGGAGAGTGCCACCGAGCAGGTCGACACGGTGTGGCTGCTCCAGGTAACGGGAAGCATCGCAAACGCCACGTCGATTGTGCAAGGAAAGTCTCCCACCTGGTCACCCGATGATTCCCAGCTTCTCTTTGGAAGCCCCCTGGGTCTTACCAGAGTCACGTTTCCTAGCGGAGGAACAGAGTTTCTGGGATCGGGTGTTGGACCTGACTGGAAGAGAGGCCCGCTAGAGGAGACCTGCATTGTGGATACCGAGTGCGATGACTCCAACCCTTGCACTGCTGACTCTTGCACCTCGGGCGAGTGCCTGAACCTAGCGGAGGCCGACGGCATTCCGTGTGGCGACTACGCCTTCTGCAGGAGTGGTGGATGCTTCGAGGCAGAGTGCGAATACCTCGACCTGCCGATCTGCGATGATCTTGATGGTTGCACGGTGGATTCTTGTGACGACTACCGGTGCCTTTTCGAGCTCGACCCGTTGATTCCGGGCTGCGAGCCCGTTAGCGGCCTGCCGGGAGATCCCTGCACCACAGGTGCCGATTGTCTCTCCGGGCTCTGCCACCCGAAGAAGAAGGTCTGCAAGTAGTCGAACTCGATTAGCAAGGACGCTCTAGAGGCGTGCCGGCGATCAGGGGCCTCCGAGCCCCTGGTCGCCTACCTTCCCAGCGAGCGAGAACACTTTCGTAGAGCAAGCGCCCCCCCCGGACAGGGAGGCCTGACGGGCGATTCTCAGGAGTCCCTGTTTCGCCTTGTGAGGCGGATCAGCATCTCTCTCCAGCTGGAAGCGGGCCAAGGGAAGGGGGCTGGTGGGCTCGAGGAGAGGGAGGGCAGCGGTGCGCCCTTGGGATAGACGCGCGCAGGTGCAGGGACGTCGCTCGATCCATCGTGCTGCAGCAGCTCTTCCAGGATCGCCTCGATGGTTTCGGGTGGCAGGGTCGGCAGTACCTCGTTGAACCAGTGCTGGACCGCTTCGATGTCGGCGGGGTCTACCTCCCCATAGCGGGCGGCCACATCCACAAAGGCTCCAGTAGGCGTCGGCATGCATTTACCTCCCTCAACCGAAGAGGATCGAGACTCCGGCTGGCCTCGAGGGCTGTGTCGACCGTGTAGTAGCAGTAGCGCCCGTCGCTCGGCTTGATCAGTCGCCTCGGGCTGCGAGGCAGCCTCTGGTCGGCGGGCAAGGCCGTCATGCCACGGCTCTCATACCACTCCAGCAGCACGTCACCTCCATCCTCGTCGGCATAGAGAGCCGTTCGCCCCAGGTGTCTCTTGTTGAACGAGTGGGTAACCGCCGTATCGAGTGCGATGCTACCCAGGCGCTTGGGAAGTCGGCCCGCGGACAAGGGGTGGCCTTCGATCGTCAGCAAAGCCTCGTCGGGTGCTGTGGACATGAACCAGACGAAGGCGCTCTTCTTTCTCGGTGCGTTCAGGGCCGGGTATCGCCCCAGGATCTTCACCAGGGCACAGGGGATGAAGTGACCTGCCTCTTCGGCGCAGATCCCGACAGTGTAACCAGCCGGTTGACGCGCCATGACACCGCCAGCCAGGGTGGCGAACGGCACGTAGAGCAACCAGTTCCAGTCCCGATCCGTCCGCCCCGGGTCCCGATCGATGATGGGTTGGACGTGCGAGTGCCACCAGAGGACGTGGGGAACCGTCATCCGGGCCACGCGAAGGCGGATAGGTTCGCCGCTTCGGGTGGGAGCCCGACTGACGAAACGCACTCCCTTCCAACGTCTCAGATCCATGGCGGTCGTCTCGATCGCGGCTAGCATACCGAACGGCGACCTCTGTTGGATCGAGGGCTCCAATACAATACGGGCTCGAAACCCAGTCAGGAGGCCTCGTGGTGTCGAGCCAACCAGTCACGAGTGCCATCGGGGGGCCGCAGGCACTGATCTCCAAGCTCTACTGGAACACCTACACGCTCTGGCACGCACGGCGAGAGGCGAAGCTGCCGTATCTGCCGCTAGACCAGATCCTCGCGATGCGCGATCGGCGGTTCCGGGGAATGGTCGAGCACGCCTACCGGACAGTCCCTTTCTATCGCCGTCTCTTCGACGATCTGAGCCTGGTGCCAGGTGATTTTCAGACGGCGGACGACCTGTCGAGGCTGCCTGTCATAACGGGCCAGGATCTTGCGAGTGATCCTCACGGATTCCTGTCCAGCAAGTACTCGGAAGACGACACCCTGGAGCTGAGCACGACCGGCACCACCGGGCAGTTCAAGCGGATCTTCTTCGACTCGGCAGCCCTCTTTCAGGCGAGGGCGGCGGGGCTGCGGAAGCGGCAGGTCATTGCCCGAGTGCTCGGCAAGACAGGCAGCTATCGGGAGCTCGCCGTGGCGCGGGAGGGTGGCACCTTCCCGGTGATCCGCGATTTCTACCGAGATCGGGCCTGGACTCCTCAGAGGTTCGACTTGAATCGGGAGTCCATCTCGCCGGCCGATTCCTTCGCGAAGAACATCGAGGTGATCAACGATTTCAGGCCCGAGGTCATCATTGGTTTCGGGGCCTACATCGGGGCGGTATTTCGGTTCGCGTCAGAGAACAACCTCGAAGTGTTCCCGCCCAAGGTCGTCCAGTATGGGGGAGACACGCTGCCACCACCCGAGAAGCGTCTCCTCGAAGAGCGCTACGGGATCACGGTCCTCTCTGCCTTTCAGGCCTGCGAGGCGCTGAACATCGCGTTTCAGTGCGAGGAAGGCAAGGGGTTCCATATCAGCCTCGACCAGGTGGCGGTGAGAGTCGTGGACAGTGATGGCCGGGACGTAGTGCCAGGTGTTTCTGGGAATCTGGTGATCTCGAACCTGACCAATCACGCGACCGTGCTGCTGAACTACCAACTGGGCGACCGGGTGACCCTGGCGACGGAGCCCTGCCCTTGTGGTCGAACCCTGCCGACGATCGAGACTCTGGACGGGAGGTCCGAAGATCTGATCCTGCGACCGGGAGGTGAGCTGGCGCATGAATCGGTGATTCTGTCGCAGCTCTACGATGCCCCCGGGCTGCTTCTCCTGCAATTGGAGCAGTTGGCGATGCAGGAGTTCGTTCTGCGGGTTGTCAGCCGCAGGGATGTCGAGTGGGCCGAGACAGAGCGCTACCTGGACCGCACCCTGCGTGCGGTGCTTGGGACCGGGGACGAAGTCTCCCTCACCATCGAGCGGGTCGACGACATCCCCCTCGAACCTTCCGGCAAGTTCAAGGCGATCCGGTCGGCCTGCACCGTTTGAGCTCCCGCCTCGACTGGGGTGCTCTCAAGCGCGGTGGTACCGCTACTCAGTGCGCAGAGCGGCGACCGGGTCGACCCTGGCGGCTCGGTGGGCCGGGAGGTAGGCGGCCAGCGTCGCGGCGGCGACCAGAAAGAAGGCACCGGCAGCGAGGCTCAGGGGGTCCGTGGGCTCGACTCCGAAGAGAAGTCCCTGGAGCAGGCGCGTGACTCCGAGCGAGACGACCAAGCCGACGACCAGCCCGAAGATCACCGGTGTCAGGGCACGGCGGAGGATGAGTCGGCCAACGTCGGAGCGCTTGGCTCCGAGGGCCATGCGGACGCCGATCTCCCGTGTCCGTCGACTCACCGCTAGGCTGACCACACTGAAGATGCCGATCGCCGCCAGGGCCAGCCCGAGAAATGCCAGGGCGGAGAACATCTCGGCATTCATCCGCTGGGTGTAGAGGAAGCCCCTCACGACCTCGGTGTAGGGCAGGACGTTGACGATGGCGAGATAGGGTTCGAAGTCACGCAGCCACCGGTGGAGGAGCGGTAGCGATTGCGCTGGGTCCATCCTCGTGGAGACGAGAAGCGCGCTGCCTGTCGGGTAGCGTTGCTGGGCGTAGGGAAAGTAGACCACCGCCGGGGCATCGGCGAGGAAGTCCTCGGGCTTGGCGTTGCGTACGACACCGACGATCTCGTACTCGCGTTCGGGCTCCTCGTCCATTGCGGGTTCCCAGAGTCGCCCGCCGACCGCCTCCCTGTCGGCAAAGAAGCGCTGCGCCAGCTCTTCGTTGATCACGGCCACGTCGGGGGCCTCGGCATCGTCGGTGTCGAGAAAGCTCCGTCCGCTGACCAGGTCGATCTCGAGGGTCTCGAAGAATCCCGGCACGACCTTCGACTGAAGGATGGAGACGGGATCCTCCTGACCCTCCACCCGCATCTCGGCTGAGCGCTGTCCGGAAAGGGGGGCGTTGTCTGAGAGGGTAACAGCGTCGACCCAGGGCTCCTCGGCGAGGCGCTCCCGCAGTTCGTCGAAGAACTGCTCCCGTCCTTCAGGCTCCAACTGCGTGCTGCTCGTCGAGATGTGAGTGCCCACGAGACTCTCGTAGGAAAAGCCCGGATCCAAGCTGCTGACGTTGGAGAGAGTCCGCACCACCAGGCCCGCGACCACCAGGAGGACGACGGAGAGAGCGACCTGGGACGCGACCAGCAGATCGTGCAGGCCGGGGAGCCGTATACCCCAGAGCCGATGGTGTCCGCCTCCAGACATAACCGAGTCGGTCTGCAGCGTGGGCATCAGGTTTCGCCCGGAGGCGCGAAGTGCCGGCAACAGTCCCGCCACGATCCCGGTAATGACGGAAATGACGAGCGCGAAGAGGATGACGCGCCAATCGACAGAGACCTCCCGCGACACATTAGCTCCCCAGACGCTGGGTCGGGCGAAGTAGGACCCGAGGCGAGTAGTCAGCGGGCCAGTCAGCAGCAGGGCGATCACCCCCGCAATGGTCGACAGAAGAACGCTTTCGGTAAGCACCTGTCGCAGGAGCCTTGCTCTCGAGGCTCCGAGGGCGGCCCGCATCGCCAGCTCCTGTTGCTTCCGCAAGGCCACCGACAGGAGCAGGTTCGCCACGTTGGCGTAGGTGAGCAGCAGCAGTACCCCGGCCGCCACCATCATGAGCCGCAGAGTCGGTTGCTCGGCGACCCGATCGCGGGGGTCGATCCAGGTGGCCTTGCCCAGGCTCAGTCGTCGTGGCGAATTCGGTCTCGGGTAGGCCTCCTCGAGCCCCGTGGCGATGAGGGACAGCTGGTCGAGTGCTGTGTCCCTTCGGACACCGTTCCGTAGGCGACCGAAGACGCGAATGAGGGGTATGTTGCGGTCTTCAGCCAGGGCGGCCCAGGAGGTATAGCGGTCTTGGAACGGCTCGATCGGAATCCAAACGTCGGGTCGAGTGTCTGAGGTCGATCCCAGGAAGCTCGGCGCCGCAACGCCGACAACAGTGAACGGCCGGTTATTGAGATAGAGGGTACTGCCGAGAACCGAAGCCTCACCGCCGAAGCTGCGCTGCCACCAGCTGTGAGACAGGACTGCGACCGGATCGGCTCCCGGGCGATCGTCATTAGCTGCTAGACCACGACCGATCCCCATCTCGATCTCCAGCACGCGAAAGTAATCGCCCGAGACCGCTTCGAGGAAGGCCACGCCTGTTTCGGTAGCGTGACGAACGCTGGCCGCATAGTAGGCCTGCGCGGCGGCAAGCCCTTCGAACGCACCCTCGGAGGACGAGTCGTTGGCTTCTGCGTAGTCCAAGAAGTCCAGGTACGCGATGTCCTCGTAAGGCTCTTCGGGCTCGACCTCGAAGACCCGCACGAGGCCCCGGGCCTCGGCGCCCGGGAAGGACTGGTGGAATCCGTTGATGTAGGTATAGACAGCGATGCAGGCCGCCAGGCCGAGCGCCAGAATGGTCACCGCCACGATCGGAATGATCGGCCGACGGCGGATGCTACGAATAGATGCGCGCAGGTCGTGCGAAAGCTGAGACATACCCCTCCAGCCCGTCATTGCGTACTACGGAGAATGCTCACCAAGGTTCACCAAGTCACTGAACAGACTGCGGCACCTGAACGCCCAATTCTTTGCGGTCCTTCTCCGAGATCGCCTCGAACCGACGGGCCTCGAACTCGAGGTACTGATTCTCGGCATCGCCCTTGCCCAGGACATAGCCGGTGACTTCGCCCAGAGCATGAATAAGGAGGTTGAGCACCAGGGCCGGCAGGATCTTGGGCATCAGCGAGTTCTGCTGAGTCAACGGCCGGATTTCAGGCAGAAGGCGCTTCAACCGGACGATGGGAATGAGAGGCGCGCCGCAGACGTAGACCAAGCGGCGCAGGAAGCCCCACTCTTCGCCCTCGACCCTCGAGCCTCCGTAGAGCTTGCCTCCCCAGAACGCTTGCAGGATCCAGGACGACAAGCGGGAGATATTGATGTGGTTCGTGGAGACATCGGGGAGCAGGTACGCCCGGTGTCCCTTCTCCCGCAACTCGTCCTGCAGAATGCCCTCTACCGCGAGGAGACGCCGCAAGTTGTCCTGTCTCTCCATGAGGTCCGCTCGACGATAGGAGGTGTTGTGCCAGGGTGTTTGTGGCACCTGGCCGGCCATTCCTGAATGGCTCCAGCGACTGAAGCAGGCCAGGTAGTTCGTCCAACTGAGAATCGAGCCCGGGTTGGCGTTCTTGATGATGGGGCCAACCAGTACATAGCCTTCGCCGTGGGCCGCGATGAGCGCCTCCGCCCATGTTGGCTCCGGCCAGGAGTGATCCTCACCGAAGACCACCCAGTCGGCCTTGGCTTGAGCGACGGCGAGGGCCTTCGCCGCGGAGAGGGAGTGGATCTCTCCGACCTCGATCACCCTCAAGTCGAAGAACCCCTCGGCGACAACCGGGTCGAGCTGCAGGACCTCCTTGGAGGAGGCGACGATCAAGACTTCGATTTCGGCGCCAGCTGTCTGGCCCCGATAGTGCTCGAGGGTCTTCTCGATTCGCTGATAGTTGTCGATCGTGGGCAACACGACCGAGAGGCTGGGTCGTGGAGCAGGGTCAGGGGCCGAGGCAGTCATCGAGGCAGTCTTCTCCGTGTCGAGCTGAGCGGTCGAAGTCAGTCACGCGTGTACTTGTCCGCGATCTCGCGCCACGGGCCCTGCGCCCGCAGCGTCGTGAGGTTGCCGAAGTGACCGGCGAAGGACCGGTCGATGAAGATGATGTCTTCGGGGAAGTGGGCATCCATCGACTGCGTCCAGTTCGCGGCGCCGAGCTCCATGATCTTCTCGTAGAATCGCTCGTCCTCACCGAAGACGTAGGGTGGATCCTCCCGCACCATCTCCAGGAGCAGATCGAAGTAGGGGTCGATGATGTCTTGGCCGATGGCTACCGGTCCGGTCTGGAAGACACCCAGCTCCAAGAGCAGGTCGGGTATGTCCTCTCTTTGGTCATCGAGAACAGCACGAACGAGAGCGGTGTAGCCTGTGGCGATCTTTTCGGAAATCCGCTTCATGCAGCCGAAGTCGTAGACCACGACCCTGCCGTCGTCGAGGAAGGCGAAGTTGGCCAGATTCGGATCGGCGTGCAGGAGGCGGTCATGGAACAGCCCCCGCACCTGGAACTCGAAGAGCACTCGGCCCCACTCGTTCTTGAGCTCCTGGGGATAACGGTCAGAGATCGCCTCGCGCGGTTTGATGCCTCCGACGAACTCCATCGTCAGCACGTTCTTGGTGCTCAGCTCCTCGATGACCTGCGGGATCACGATCTCTGGTACCTCGGCGTAGAGTCCCGCCATCTGCCGCATGTTCTCGGCTTCGTGCTCGTAGTCGAGCTCTTCCAGCAGGCGATCCCGGACCTCGACCCAGAGCGGCTCGAAGTTGGCCTTGAAGAACATGCTGAACAGCGACTGGAAGAGTCGCTTCAGGTTCTTGAGATCGGCGGTGACGATCCGGTCGATGGCCGGGTACTGGATCTTGACGGCCGCCGGGCGACCATCCTTCAACGTGGCTCGATGAACCTGCCCGATGGAAGCCGAGGCGTAGGCCTCTTCATCGAAGTCGGCGAAGAGCTCTCCGATCGGCGCCTTCAGCGCGCCTTCGACCTCATAGCGCATGACCTCGGAGGGCACGCTGGGGGCCTTCTGCTGCAGGAGGGACAGGACCTCGGCCACCTCGGGGGGCAGCATGGACTCGTGCAGACTGAGCATCTGACCCACCTTCATGGCGGCGCCCTTCATCTCTCCCAGGGTCTCGACGATGCGTGCCGCGTTCTTGACCAGATTCTCGGTCCGGCGCAGCTGCTTGGTGGGCCCCGAGAAGGCGAAGTCGATAGCTCGCTCAGTCGCTACGGAGGTGCCGACCCGCCCCATGAGGCTGCCGATCTTGACGATACGTCCGAGGGACGAAGTCGTGGGTTTCTTCTCGGTCATCGGGTCTTCCCGTCACTCACTGGCCTTCCACCGAGTGCTGGTCGATTCTATGCGCTGCTTCGACTGGCTGTTCGGAAGCGCTCGGGCCGTGTTCGGAGTTGGGACGTTCCCTGGCCGCCATATCCAGGAGATCCTTGCGTTCAGGGCATCCAGCCTCTTGGCCTGCATCTTGCTCTCAATGCCATATCGATGGCAGCTCATCCCTGATTCCATTCGGCACAAGAGGGCCTCGACATGAGCACCAATCAGCCTCGACACCCATCGCGCTCTGGCATCTTCACAGATCTGGTGCCGACATTCGGTTCGGCCTGCGCAACCTCGTCCGGCGCCCCGGCTTCACCTTGATCGTGGTGCTGACCCTGGCTATCGGGATCGGTGCGACAACCGCCATGTACAGCACCATCGATGCCGTGCTCCTGAGCAAGCTCCGTTACGAGGCGCCAGACCGTTTGGTCCTCGGCAGAGGCACTGACGGCGATGGCCTGATTCCACAGGTTTCAGGGTACGACTACTACGACTATCGAGAACAGAGCAAGTCGTTCGAGTCGCTGGCAGCGCTGTCCAACTTCACGATTCCGATCACCATTCTGGGAGAGTCCGAGCCGGAGCGGGCAACAGGCACCCTCGTGACCTGGGACCTCCTTCAGACTCTCGGGGTCGATCCGGTCGCAGGTCGGTTGTTCACCGAGGAAGAAGCGGTGGCCGGAAATGATTCCGTACTCCTCATCAGTCACTCGTACTGGCAGAGCCGGTTCGGTAGCTCTCCGGAGGCGATCGGAAGCACCCTTTCCTTGAGTCTTGGTGGCCCTCATACCGTCGTCGGAGTCCTGCCGGCAGGGTTTCACTTCTTGCGGGAGTCCGACATCTGGCGTCTCACCTATCGTGACGGCCCAGCTGCCAACGCTCGGCGATTTCACAATTTCGTCGTCGTTGGGCGGCTGAAGCCTGATGTCAACTTGCGGCAGGCCCAATCCGAGATGGACGGTATCTCGGAGCGACTCGAAGAACTGTATCCGGAAACCAATGAGAACAAGGCGTTGCTTCTGACCGGACTTCACGAAGCTCTAGTGGAGAACGTTCGCCGGAGCCTGTTGATGCTCATGGCAGCCGCGGCTCTGGTGTTGCTGTTGGCATGCGGCAATGCCTCCAGCCTGCTTCTGGCGAGGGGACAGAGTCGTACCTCGGAGATTGCGGTTCGCTCGGCCATGGGGGCCTCTCGCTGGCGTCTGGTTCGCCTGCTCCTGACCGAGAGCATGATGATGGCGCTCGGGGCGGGGATCGTGGGGCTCGGTCTGGCGCATCTGTTTCAGGGTCTTCTGACCCGGCTTCTTCCCATGGGAAGACTGGGAATCGACCGACCACCGATCGATACGCCGGTCCTCGTTTTCACTCTTGCAGTCTCTGTCGTCACCGGCATCATCTTCGCAGTGATCCCAGCCCTTCGCGCCTCTGCCATCGAGCTTTCAGAGCACCTGAGTGCAGGCGGTCGACGGACGACCTCGGATCGCAGAACAACTCATTTGCGCAATGCAATCGTGGTCCTACAGGTTGCCGCATCGGTCGTGCTGCTGATCGGCGCGGGACTCCTGATGCGTAGCCTGGCAAATCAGATGGAGGTCGACCTCGGCTTCGAGGCCACCAACCTCCTGACTGCGGAGGTGGAGCTTCCCGAGGAGGACTATCCCGAGCCAGCACAGAGGATCGCTTTCTTCACCTCGCTGGCCGAGGAGGTGCAAGCCCTGCCCGGTGTGGAGGGTGTCGGCCTGGTCAACCGCCTGCCGATTCGCGATAGCGCAGGCGACACCTACATCCACCCGGTCGGTCAACCGCCTGAATCGCGTGACAACAGGATTTCGGCCGACTTCCGCCTCATGTTGCCCGGCTACTTCGCAACCATGGAGATTCCGCTCCTGGCTGGTAGAGATATCACCGCCAGCGATGGTCCGCGAAGCGAGCCGGTGATGATCCTCAGTGACTCTCTGAGTCGGGCGCTGTTTTCTGACCAAGATCCGATTGGACAAGAGGTCGTCGTGGATGCCGGCCGGCCGATCACACTTCGCGTCATCGGCGTTGCGGCCGACGCTCGTCTGAATTCTGTACGGAGCAGCCCCAGGCATTCCATGTACGCTTCGTATCCGCAGCTGCCGATGGAGAGAATGAAGCTCGCAGTGCGCACCGCTGGGCCGCCCACAGAATCGATCGGCCCAATCCGTGAGATCTTGGCTCGCAAGGACCACAATATTCCCTCTGGCTGAGCCCGCTTCGATGGAGTCGATCATCGATGATGCTATCGCCGATTCGAGGATCGTGACGCTCTCCCTCGGGGTCTTCTCAGCCATCGCTCTATTGCTCGCCCTGGTGGGGCTGTATGGGGTGCTCAGCTATTTCGTGAATGATCGCCACCAGGAGATCGGGGTGAGGATGGCCCTCGGTGCCAGCGCCCGCCAGGTCGTGAGGTTCGTCCTCTCCCGAGCGATGGTTCTGGTCGCCACGGGTCTGATCTTCGGACTCGTCGGATCCTATTGGGTTTCAAGACTCATTCAGCGACTCCTGTTCGAAGTCGAGGCAGCCGACCCGTCGACCCTGATTGCCGTGACTCTTTCCTTCGCGATGGTGGCACTGGTGACCTGCTCGTTGCCGGCCTGGCGTGCTTCGCGAGTCGATCCGGCGAGTGCCCTGCAGGCAGAATAACCACTCATCAATCCAGGGGTTTCATTCGATTTACACAACCCTGGCGGGTTGGGCGAGGGTAGGCGGCGCTTGACAATTATGTGTCGTGTTGCTATATATAGAGAGTCGATATAATGAAGCTCTAAGCAAAGCCTCCCCGTCATGGCTGAAGAATCGAAGACAACTTCTGCACCTTCGGCTCGAGGGGCGCCCCTGGACATTCAGAGCCTGAGCCGCAGCTGCAACGAGGTCCTGATTCTCTCGGCCCTCTCTTCCGGGCCCTCATCATGGCTATCAGTTGGCCCTCGAGATCGAAGAGCAAGAGCGGTGGAGCGTTCCGATTCAAGCACGGCACGCTCTACCCGATCCTGCACAAACTGGAGAATGATGGGCTGATCCGGGGCGACTGGCTCGACGAAGAAGGCAAGCGGAAACGCAAGAGCTATCAGATTGACCCCGGCCGGCCGCGACCGATTGGGCGAACAGATTGTCGAGTGGAGTCGAGTTCTTCGAGCGCTTCTTCAATGTCGTCGTGGAGGTGGAACGATGAAACGTTTCACGCGTGTCCTGAGTGATGCCCGGGATCAACTGGAGATTTCCGAGCCCTCGCGTACCCGGGTCCTACTGGAGATGGCCTCCGATCTGGAGGACAGCTACGATTTCCATCTGAGCCATGGATGCGACGAGGCCGAGGCGCGCGGCGGGCAGAGGAGGCCTTCGGGACCTCGGAGGAGGCACTGAAGCACCTAACCCGGATCCACGAGGCCGGCTTGGGGGGCCTGCATCATCGGCTCTCGGGCCAGATCGGCAGGCCCTGGGAAGAGGATCCTGCTGGTCGCTCTCGTCGCCTTCGAGATCCTCGCTGCGGCGAAGGTCGTGACCCACGATGAGTTCCTCGGTTTCGCGAGTCCGTTCCTGTGGCCCATTGGGGCGCTCGCCGCCGCCGCGCTTGATCTTCACCGCTTGGAAGCTTTACCAGATCTTCCTCCGAGCCCGGACTGCCGACATTCGCAGGCTCCGATCGGGTCTCGGGGCCCTGCTCTTCTTCGCCGGCACCTCTTTGGCTGTCACTGGCGCTGGATTCTCTGTTCCATCTGCAGCGCTTCTTCAGGCTGAATGTCGGTGGCGCGCCCGAGTCCCTGTTCGTGAGCTTCGCCGGCTGGATGGCCACGATGTCGTTCCTGATGGTGCTGGGCTTCTGGTGGCGATGATGACCGCCCTGATCTGGTTCGTGCTGGCCAACCTAGCCGCACGCAGTGAGCGCCGGGAGGTCGAGGCTCTCCTTGTGGAGCTAGATCATGACCGCATCAAGGAGGAAGAGACCATGAAAAGATTCTCTGATGGAAGCCGGTCCTCTGATCTGGCCGGTCATCCTGCTGGTGCTTCGTCATCCTCGGTCTCGTGCTCTGGAATGCCCTGGCGCTGATCGGCAATGAGCCCCAGCCTCGACGGCGAGACGGCGCAACAGCATCGATTCGATTCTGTTCTGGGGAAGCGTCGCGGCCCTGCTCGGGTTTCTCGGACAGTGGATTGGCGTCATGAAACTGGTCACGGCGATCGTCGAGCGGGGCATCGTCAATCCCCAGGCGGTGGTCATGGGTCTCTCCGAGTCGCTGCTGACCCCCGTCGCAGGGATGTTCGTGCTGGTTGATCGCGGCGTTCCTCTGGTTCTTCCTGAGGGTCGGCCTCTGGTCGGCGCAGAGGAGGCAATGATGGAAGCGCGCTCGGTCCTGGTGGGCCTGGCGATCGGCGCCTGTACCTTCGCCCTGACATGGGCGACGGTTCGGCACTTCACGGGCCTCGCCCAGGAGCAGGCCTGGCCCTGGCGATCGCGATTGCAGTCGGCGCTGACGGTAGGTGTTGGCTACGCGGTCGTCGAGTCCAGGCTCTTCGATCTGTGGCTTCGTCGACGTCATTGACCGCTGGACGACTGTAGGTCCGCACGACCCTAGGACCAGTTTCCGGCAGATTTGACCTAGAATTCCCGTCGGGCACACTGCTTCCTTCCCACGGCGACTCGATTCGCCGTGCCTCGACCCGTGTCCAGCCGGAGGTCTTGATCATGAGATTCGGGAAACTGCTCGCAACCTCGGTTCTGGTTTTGCTGGCTCTGGTCACGGTGTCATGGACGGTTCCGGTCCACGCTCAGGAAGAAATACCGCCACCCGAGGCTGTCGAGAGCGATGCGGAGGCCCAGCCGACCGAAGAGATCGTGGAGGACGAGCTCGAGGCTGAATCGACCGCAGGGGAAGCCGACCTCACCTCCGATGTCGAGCGGCTCCTGAGGTACGAGAGAGTCAAGGAGCTCGATCAAGCCAAGTTTGAGGCGGTCCGTGAAGAGCTCGAGGAACAGCAGGAGTTGTTCGATGCCATCGGGACCGCAACCTACAACCTCTCGATAGAGCTGGAGGAGAAGAAGAAAGCGCTCGAGGAGCTGGGTGAATCAGGGGACCCCGAGGAACGGTCAGTTCTTGAGAATGCGATTGGCGATCTCGAGAGGGACTTAGGGTTCTACAAGGCACAGTCTGATCTGGAGCTCACGACCGAGACCAACCTACGTCAGCAATTCGAGTCCCTCGAAAAGAAAATCGAGCGCGAACAGCGGGCGATCGACACCTTGAGGGGCGTCGAGCCCAGCGGGCCGCAGCCGGCTCCCACGCCGGAGCCCGACGCACCTGCCGAAATCGCTGAAGGTCCTTCTGCCCCGATTCCCGGTATGCCCATGGTGCCCGGTGCTGGAGCTGTTCCTGCGCCAGAGGCCAAGCCGAGACTGGAGACCACGGCTCAAGTCGAAGCCCAGAGGAATCTCGAACGAAAGCAGACCGGCGTCGAGGTGGCGGAGAAGGCAGTCGTCGAGTACGTCAAACGCCGAGAGTCATTGCAGGAGCAAATCGGATTCGAGACGGTGCTCCTCGAGACTACCCAGCAAGCCGTCGAAAATCTCGAGAAGGCTCGTGAACACTGGCGGGATCAGGTAGCCCGGAGAACCGAGGCCGGGGCGCCTCGTGCGGAGATCGAAGCTCTGCAAGAGGATCTGAAGACCATCGAGTCAGCGCTGGAGAAAGGGCGCAGGAGAATTACCGAGCGGCAGGAGTATCTCGCCTCACTCCAGGAGCGCCTGGAGGTCCAGCAGCAAGAAGAAGGTCTCGTTACGGCGCAAGTCGAGGAGCAACGCAAGGAAGTCAAGAAGGCTCAGGAGAGGCTGTACTGGCTGCAGAGCCCGATCCATCCATCCAATGTCGCTCGGTGGTTCCGGGAGCGTGGTCCTCGAATTCTGTTCGTGATCGTCGTCACGGCCGCACTTCTCTTTCTGTTGAGGATTTCGGCTCGGACCTATCGCCAGGATCACGGTTCGCAAACGAAGAGGTGAGCGCAGCCTTACCGTCAATCGGGCCGATACGCTGGCATTGAGTTTTCGCAGTGCAGCCACCGTGCTGATCCTGGTCGGTGCGGGTCCTGCTGGTGTTCCAGGAGGCCGGGATCGATGTCAAGACGGTCCTCGGTGGTGCCGCCATTCTCGGTCTCGCCCTGGCCTTCGGCGCGCAGAACCTGATGCGGGACTACTTCACCGGCTTCATGATCCTGCTCGAGGACCAATACGAGTTGGGTGATCTCGTCACCATCGGCGCCGTGACCGGCAGGGTCGAGAAGGTGAACATGCGCACCACGATGCTGCGCGATCTCGAGGGGCGGGTGCACTTCATCCCCAACGGCGAGGTCAAATCGGTGACGAATCGCTCCTACGTGTGGGGCAGGGCCGTGATTGAGGTACCCATCAGCTATCAGGAGAGCGTCGACCGCGCGATGGATGTCCTGCTCGAGGTTGCCGAAGAGCTGAGGGCCGATCCGGAGTTCGGGTCCTTCGTTACCGATGAACCGGTCATGTTGGGGGTCGACAAGTTCACCGAGTACGGCGTCGTCATCAAGTTCATGCTGAAGACGCTCCCCGACAAGCCATTCCCCGTCCGCCGTCAGATGCTGCGCCGGGTCAAGAACAAGTTCGACGAAGAGGGAATCGAGATCTCCGTCCCCTATCGGATGCTGCTGCAGCCCAAGGCGGAGGGACCGGACCCGAGCTAGTTGGATTGTCGGTGTCCTTCGATCCTCACTCGACGACAGCGGTCCAGGAGCTGGAATCCCCCCCTTCGAATCCGTCCGAGAAGAGCCTGAACCGCAGCTTGAAATCGACGCCTGTGGTCCCGACCTGGTTCACCACGGAGATCGGGGTCCCGAGAGTGGGATAACAGGTCTCGGCACAGGCAATGTCGTCGAACAGAACATCGGCGTAGTCCTGAGCCAGCACCGAGGTGTCCGTGTGCGCGTAGTAGGTGCCTGGTGGCAGTCCGCAGGTCTTGAACTTGCCGTCCGCGGGAAGAGGACGGAGCCACGTCACCTTCGAAACCGGGTCACCACTGCTGTCGTAGATGAGCACGTCGGTGCCCCCGAGCGCACGGGCCCATGCCTCGTCGAACACGGAGCCCTCGAACCAACCCCCGAGGTTCAGTGTGAAGTCGATATCGGTAACGTCCGTGCCGGCAGCGACAAGAAGCGGCGTGCCCTGGGTCAAGTCACAGAACTCTCCGCCCCCCAAGCAAGGCTCCTCGTCGTAGAGCTCGTCGATGTAGCCAGCGAAGTTCCTGGTGGTGGCGTAGTAGCTGCCTGAAGGCACAGCCCCCCAGGTCGTGTAGGTTCCGTCGGCTCTGACCCGGGCGCCGGCTGCGACTCTTCCCGCAGCGGTGACGATTACCACCTCGCTGTCATCGATGGGAAGCCCGGAGCCGGCTTCGGTCACGGCCCCGGAGATCTTCGCTCCCTTGATGAGGGCGAAGTCGATTCCGCTCGTCGTGCTGCCCAGGGTCACCGCGATCGGAGTTGCCGCAACGAACTCACAGGCTCCGATGCACGGAACGTCGGAGTGGACCTCGTTGACGTAGCCCTGGCCGTTGCTGGTTCTGGCGTAGTAACTTCCGGTGGGGAGCCCAACCTTCATTGTGTAGGTGCCGTTGGCGGCAGTACTGGTGGACTGGATCCAGTTTCCCGCCAGTTCATGGACATGAACACCAATGCTCTCGATCGGCGTGTGGGTGCTGTCGTCCGTCACCGTGCCCGAGATCAAGCCACCTTGGGAGAGGGAGAAATCGACGTCGTAGGTGGTCTTGGTGGCACTGATTCGGAGAGGCTTACCGTCTGTCGCGACGCAGAAGGCACAGGGCACACCGTCATAGAGCTCGTTGATGTAGCCGAGATCGTTCCAGGTCTTGACGAAGTAGAGGCCAGCGGCGAAGCCTTCGTTGATCACGTAGTTCCCGGAGGCGTCTGTTCCTGCCCAGGCCAACAGCTGACCGCTGGAGCTCCAGACTTCGACGTGGATCCCCTCGATTGGCGCACCCCTACCATCCTGGGTTACCGTGCCCGAGATCTGCGATCCCTGTTCCAGATCTATGTCGATGTCCTCCGTGATAGTGCCCGCAGTCAAGACGATCGGAGTACCACTCGTCACAACGCAACCGAAACAGGGCACGTCGTCGTAGAGCTCGTTGACGTAGCCCTGGTCGTTCCAGCTCCGAGCGAAGTAAGTGCCCGCGGGTAGCGCGGGACTCAGGTAGTCGCCCATGCTGTCGCTGGATGGGTTGCTGATGAACTCGCCGGTCGGAGTGAAAAGGTCGACGAAGACTCCCTCGAGTGGCGTCCCGGTCCTATCCTCGGTGACGGTGCCCGAGATTCTCCCGCCCTTGGCCAGCTCGAAGTCGATTCCTTCGGTGGTCACTCCGGCAGTCACCACGATGTCGTCCCCAGAGCTCGCGTCACACCAGTTGGGGCAGGGCACGTCGTCGTAGAGCTCGTTGATGTACCCGAGCTCGTTCCATGTCTTTGCCCGATAGATACCTGGCGGAAGACCCGCTGACGTATAGGCTCCGGAGCCGTCTGTCCCGGTATTGAGAAGCCAGTTGCCGGTCGGATCCAGAACATCGACGAGGAGGTTGCCCAGCCCGATCGAGGTGTCGGCATCCTTGACGGTTCCCGCGATTCTGCCGCCGAGCTCCAGCTCGAAATCGATGCCCGAGTTGTCGGTACCGACCGCTACCGAGATGATCGTGCCAGCGGTCAGCTCGCAATAGAAGTAACAGGGGATGTCGTCGTAGAGCTCGTTGACCTAGCCGGACAGGTCGAGCGTATTGGCGACGTAGTCGCCCGCCGGGAGCGCTGGCGAGGTATAGGCTCCGGCAGCGTCTGTGACGACGTTCCCGGCCCAGTCGCCGTTGGAGTACGAGATGTTGACCAGGACGCCCTCGATTCCGAGAGCCGTGTCTCTGTCGGTGATGATGCCAGAGAAGGTACCTGTGGTGGCATCTGCTGACAGCAGGCCGGTAGAAAACGTGAGGAGGATGAAGAGAGTTACCTCGCTGCGTCTCATGGCGTAGTCTGTCCTTTCCTCCTAGGGTTGGCCCTCCTGAGAGGTGCCGACCGAAGGATGATCGAGCCCTGCGCGAAGCAGGGAGACTGTGCCAGAGAAGGCTTCGGTAGCCCGGCCGCCTACAGCCGATCGCAGTCGATGCGAGTTGCAGCCTGTCAGGCCGAGGTCCGTGGCTTTGCGGCCCTGACTTACGCCAGGTGAGCCTTTGTCGAGCCTGAGAAGAGTCTATGCGAAGGAGAGGGGGGGTGCCACCTTCGCTCGGCTGCTACTCTTGGTCGCAATGCGTGAGATACCTGTCCTGAAGATCTATTTCGTAGTTCTCTTCTTGGGCGTTTGGGCCAGTGCGGCCGAGTTGTCGGTCACTTCTTCGAATGTCCTCCTACGGCCGGCCGACGAGTTCTGGAGTCAGTCGGCCCCCGACCGATTTCGCGTCCGATTCGAGACCAGTGAGGGGGACTTCGTCGTCGAGGCTCGCAGGGCGTGGGCACCGCTCGGCGCAGACCGGTTCTACAACCTGGTGCGAGCCGGTTTCTTCGACGACAGCCGCTTCTTCCGGATCCGGGCTGGCTATATCGCACAGTTCGGCATCCCTGGAGATCCGCAGGTCAGTGCCGTGTGGAGGGATCGAGCCCTGGCGGACGATCCGGTTCGAGAGACCAACGAGCGGGGCAGCATCGCCTTTGCGATGACGGGTCCAGACACCCGCACCACCCAGCCGTACATCAACCTCGTGGACAACCCACATCTCGACGCTCAGGGCTTCGCGCCCTTCGGCCAGGTGATCGAGGGCATGGAAGTCGTCGACCGGCTCTACGCCGGGTACGATGAAGGCGCCGGCGGCGGCATGCGGGGTGGCAAGCAGGGAAAGATCTTTAGTGAAGGCAACGCCCACCTGGACGAGGCCTATCCAAAGCTGACGAGACTCGAGCGGGCGACGCTCGAGTAGAGGAGGAGAACGGATGTCTGGTTCGAAGCCCAAGCGTTACAGTCCGGCGGTCGTGCTGTTTCTGATGCTCGCTGCGGCTCCCCGCAATGTTGATGGGAGCCGACTATCCGGACCCCCAGGAAGGTGATTTCCAGATCCAGAACTTCGAGTTCGCCAGCGGGGAGATCCTTCCCGAGCTCAATCTGCACTACACGACGATCGGGCAGCCGAGGCGAGATGCTTCTGGCTCGGTGGAGAACGCTGTGCTGATCATGCATGGGACGACCGGGTACGGAGCGGGATTTCTCTCGGAGCGCTTCGCAGGCGGACTGTTCGGCCCCGGGCAGCTGCTCGACGCCGAGCGCTACTACATCATCCTGACCGACGCCATTGGACACGGCAAATCGAGCCGCCCGAGCGATGGTTTGCACATGAAGTTCCCCAAGTACAACTACGACGATATGGTGCGCGCCCAGTATCGTCTCCTGACAGAGCAACTCGGAGTCGATCACCTGCGGCTGGTGATGGGCACCTCGATGGGTGGAATGCACACCTGGGTTTGGGGCTATACGTATCCCGATTTCATGGACGCGCTGATGCCTCTGGCCAGCCTGCCGGTGGAGATCGCCGGCCGCAACCGAATGCAGCGCAAGATGATCATCGACTCCATCCGCGACGATCCCGAGTGGAACGGCGGGGAATACACCGAGCAGCCGCGTGGCCTGATCTCGGCCATTCACCCCCTGATCTTCATGGTCAGCAGCCCGTTGCAGTGGCAGAAGGAGGCTCCAACCCGAGAGGAGGCCGAGGCCTTTCTGGAAGCGAGGATCCAGCGCTATGCGGCTGGCCTGGATGCCAACGATCTGATCTACCAGTTCGATTCGTCACGGGACTACGACCCATCACCACATCTGGAGGAGATCGTCGCTCCACTCGTGGCCATCAACTCGGCCGATGACCAGGTCAACCCACCAGAGCTCGGGATTCTCGAGCGGGAGATCATCAGAGTGCCACGTGGGCGAGCTGTGCTGCTGCCGATCACGGATGAAACGCGGGGACACGGTACCCATTCGATTCCGGCGATCTGGGGCCCCTATCTCGAAGAGCTTCTGGCCGAGTCCGAGCTAGCGGATTGAAGGAGAGCGAAATGTCCGAGCAACTGGAAGCGAATAAACAGACGGCGATGGCCTTCTACGACCTCATGTTCAATCAGTGCAAACCGGTCGAGGCTGTCGAGCAATACGTTGGCGAGACCTATATCCAGCACAATTCCATGGTGGCGGACGGAAAGAAAGCGTTCATCGAGTACTTCGAGAGGATGGCGGCCGAGTATCCAGGTAAACGGGTTCATTTCGTTCGGGCCATCGCGGAAGGAGACTACGTCGTACTCCACTGCCGACAGGAGTGGCCCGGTGATCAGGAGTACGCGGGGATCGACATCTTCCGGTTCGATTCCGACGGCAAAGTCGTTGAACACTGGGACGTCCTCCAGGTGGTTCCCGAGACTGCCGCCCACGACAACGGCATGTTCTGAAGCGAATGCGAGTCTTCAAAAGGGTCGATGTCTTGTCGACCGGCTCCTACCTTCTGCTCCTGATGACGGGCTTGGTGCTCGGAAGTCCATTGCAGGCTGAGGTCGGTGGGGGAGACGACGACTCCGTCCAGCAGGGTGCAGCAACAATTCCTGCCGACCTCCATCTGGACCCCGTAGCGGCACAGGCGTTGGCCTCTGATGGGCCCTCTTTCGAGGGAGCCCCTCCGCTAGACACATCTGGTGAGGGATCGGGCCTGAGGTTTCAGGATGTTGCAGCCGAGTCCGGGGTCAGGTTTCGGTACACCTTTGGCGACTACGCCTACGACAACATTCTGGAATCGAGCGGCTCCGGCGCCACCTGGATCGATCACGACCGGGATGGCGACCTGGACCTCTATCTGCTCAATGGTGTCTACCTCGAGGGTGTGAGCGATCCGAAAGGCGAGCGGTCCTTCGGCGAGGCGAGCGACCGCTTCTACTGCAACAACGGAGACGGGACTTTCATCGATTGTACGGAACGGGCTGGCCTCGGCCACAAGGGTTGGAGCATGGGAGCCGTGGCCGGCGACTACGATGACGATGGCTACCCGGACATCTTTCTAGCGACCTATGGACCGAATCTCCTCTTTCACAACAACGGGGACGGTACCTTCAGCGACGTCGCTTCCGAGGTGGGACTCGTTGGACCGAAGGAACTCAACAAGTTCGTCAAGTGGAGCGTCGGAGGTTCCTGGTTCGACTACGACCGCGACGGTGATCTCGACTTGGCAGTCTGCAACTTCCTGGCCTTCGATCCGCATTACCTGCACCCGGGCAAGGAATGGGAGATGCCCGAACCGAAGGAGTACGAAGGGCAGGAGAGCAAGCTCTACGAACAGCGAGTCGATGGCAGCTTCGAAGATGTGACCGCGCGCGCGCTCCTGAAATACCCGGACTCGAAGTGCATGGGCATTACCGTGCTCGATTTCGATCGAGACGGACTCCTGGACGTCTTCCAGGGCAACGACCACCAGGAGAACTTCTTGTTCAGGGCCAGAGGCGACGGCACCTTCGAGGAGATGGGACTGGCCGCCGGCGTGTCCGTCAACGACGCCGGCCTCGGCACCGGCTCCATGCACGGCACACCTGGAGACATCGACGGAGATGGCAACATCGATCTGTTGGTCGTCGATCTACGTCACGGTAGCCTCTACAGAAAGGTGGAGCCGACCCTCTTCGAAGATGTGACCTGGGCCAGCGGAGTCGGGGGCCTGCTCGACGGTCTCGGTCAGTGGGGAGCCGGCCTGGTCGATTTGGATCTGGATGGCGACCTGGACCTGTTCACCACCAACGGAGTGGCACATATTCTGGTGGGGCAGTATCCCGTGCTGGCGGTCAATGACGGCACGGGACAGTTCAGCGATGCTCGCACAGGCGCCGGCCCCTATTTCTCGGGCCGGCGGTCGGGAAGAGGGGCGGCATTCGGGGACTACGACAACGATGGGGACCTGGACATCGTGGTCAATCATGTCGATCACCAGGCCACCGCTTCGCTGCTTCGCAACGATAGCCAGAGGGGTGGCAACTGGCTCGGGCTGCGGCTCGTTGGCGGACAGCCCGGCACCTCGCACGGCGCCTTCGTCGAAGTGTCAGACCAGGGGCACCCGAGAGTCAGGGTTCACCAGCCAGCGGCTGGCTACCTGTCGGGGAACGATCCGCGGATCCATCTGGGGGTTGGAGAGGTGGAGGCGATCGACAGCGTCACGATCGACTGGCCCTCGGGACGAACCCAGACCTGGCTCGATCTCGAACCGAACCGGTATTGGGTGCTTTGGGAATCACGAGACTGACATCATGCCCTTCCCGGGGCTTAGGGGCTTAGGGGCTTAGGGGCTTAGGGGCTTGGGGGCCTAGGAGTGCGAGGGCCAAAGGGAATGGGAGGGGGCCCCACTGCCTCAAAGGTAGACCGGAGGGACGACGGACTCCTCAACCCCCAAGCCCTCAAAGAACGCCCGGCGGTGAGCCGGGCGCCTCAACCCCTCAATGCGCTATGCCGAGCAGACGGTCGAGGTAGCGGGAGCGCATCTGGCGTTTCGCCAGGGTCTGCTTGACGGGGGGGAGCTCGAGAATCACGCCCAGAATGGCGGCCATGGCTCGGTGGCTGGCCATCGCCTGATTGTCGAAGATCAGGTCCTGGAGCTTGCCCCGCTCAAGAGCCATCAAGACCGTCCGATGCGCCGAGTTGACCGGTGTGATTACTCGCTGATCTCGAGGCTTCAGGTGGATCGCGTCCCGGCTGCAGTTGTGGACGCAGACGCCGCACCCGAGGCACACCTGTTCGTCCAGCTTGGCCTGGCGCAGCTTGGGATGCTGGGGATCGTTGGCCGAGACCATGGACATCGCTTCCACCGGGCAGACCTGGACGCATTTTGTACAGCCGTTGCATAGATCTTGATCGACCGCAGGCAGGTAGTTCGTCGTGTGAATTGGATTCAGGACCGCGAATCGGCGTTGCGCGATCATGGCTTCACAGCAGCAGCCGCAGCAGTTGCAGATGAAGTTCACCCGCTGCTGGACGTTCTCCCCGAACTGGACGAGGTTCTCGTCCTGAGCCTGCTGGAGTAGGTCCAGACCCTCTGCCGTGTCGATCTCCCGGGCGAAGCCATGGCGGATCAGGGAGGCGGCGGTGTTGTTGAAGGTCATGCAAATGTCCATCGGCGCGTTACAGGCGCGATTCACATGCTGCGCCTTGTGCCGGCAGTAACACATGCCCACACCTCTGTGGGAAGCCGACGAGATGACCTCGCTGGCGCGCTCGAAGTCGAGGACCTGCAGGGTGTTGTCGGTTGGCAATGCGGCTTCTTGTACAAAGGTTCTACCGAGCTGAGTCTCACCCTCGGTAAAGAGCCGCTTGATGAAGTCCTCTTCGACCGTGATGTACTCCCAGAAAAGCTCGGAGAGAACTTCCTGGTCGACATCGCCGCGGACTCGCATCAGCGAGAACTCGAAGAATCCGGCCATGGGCGGGGGCAACACGTACAGCAGCTCACCATCGGGGCTCTCGATGTCGAGCAGAATCGCACGCCCTGCCAGTTGTTCGAGGGTCCTGCGAGCTTCAGACTCGTTCAGCTTCCAGACCGCTGCAGCCTGTGTTGCTGTGAACGGCTTGATGGGGAGCAGCGCGACCAACCCGGCTTCCCGTTCGCTGAACAGCATTTCGAGGATGCCGTGCAGGAGATCTGAAGCGGGCGCTCCTTGAGGGAAGCGGTTCAGCCGGTCGACCAGCTGCTCGTAGCCTGAGCGGACGGTGTGATGCGCCACGATCTACCTCTTCCCCAGCCTGAAGGGGATCGGAGCTCGGCGCAACACCCATTTGGGTAGTGCGGTTCGAGGCTAGCCAGCAGGGTGGAAGGGCCAGAAGATCGGAATCAGCAGCATGCAGAAGACAAAGACCACGATGGTCAGCGGCAGGCCGACCTTGAAGAAATCGAAGAAGCGGTAGCGGCCCGGCCCGTAGACCAGGATGCAGGCCGGCTCCAGGGGTGTGAGGAAGGAGCAGGAGGCGGCGAAGGTGACCGACATCACCAGCGGTCGGGGATCGAAGCCGAGCGTGATTGCCGACTCGATCGCTACGGGTAAGACGATGAGCGCCGCTGCCTGATTGGACATCGGCTGGGTGAGGAAGGCGGTGAGCGCGAAGAAGGCGGCCAGGACAGCCAGCTCACCATGGGGGCTGACATGGCTCACGACGAGATCGGCCAGGTAGGTAGAGGTGCCGGTCTCCTTCATTGCCACTCCGAAGGCCATCATGCTGCCGATGAGCACCAGTAGTCGCCAGTCGATCGCCTGGTAGCTCTCTTCGGGCAACAGAGCGCCGGTCAAAACCAGGGCCAGGCCACCAGCCAGGAAGGCGACAGACATCGGCAGCAGTCCCGTGCCCCCGACGATCAGCGAAGCCACGAAGATCACCGAGGCGAGCCGGCCTTTTTGGGAGCGAGGGTGATGCCCTGAGACATCTTCCAGATTCAACAGATGCTGTGGATCCAGCCTCTCGATGTTCTCCTCCGAGCCTTGCAGCAGGAGCACATCCCCGGCCTTGAGGCGGGTCCCAGCCAGATGCCGTCGAAAGTCCTTGTCACTGCCGGGAGAGTGAACCGCCAGCACGGTCATTCCCGTGTTGTTGCGAAAGCCGGCGCCCCTGGGGGACTTTCGGACCCATTGCGAGTCGGGCATCACCATGGCTTCCACCATGCGCACCTCGTCCGATTCCAGGTCGGGGTCCGCTGCCTTGAAACCGGTGTGGATGTCGATTCCCATGACGTCTTTGACGGCAAGGATGTCTTCAGCGTCGCCCTCGATCAGCAGCACGTCGCCTTCTTCGAGAACTACGTTGCCGCGCGGGCTCAAATCCCGGTTCTCGCCGCGCTTGACGCCCAGGACCCTGACGGCGAGGGTTTCTCCGAGCTTGCTCTCCGTGAGGGACTGACCGGCGAGCTTGGAACCGGCGGGTACGACGATCTCCGAGATGTAGCGCCGCAGCCCGTAGGTGGCGAGACGGTTCTCCTTGAATCGGTCGGGAATGAGAGGTGGCGCGAGGAACAGCAGATACACGAGGCCGACCAGGGTGAGACCGATGCCTACCGGAGCGAGCTCGAAAAAGCCGATTCTCTCGAGACCGTAAGACGGCAGCTCCCCTGAGATGACCAGGTTGGTGGAAGTCGCGATGACCGTGATACTGCCGGCCAGAATCGAGGCATAAGCCAGAGGCATGAGCACCTTGGACACCGAGATGCCGGCTCTCTTGGCGCTGCCGACGGTGAGGGGCAGCAGCATCGCGGTGGTGACGGTGTTCGAGATGAAAGCGCTCATGGCGGTAGCGGACGTGACCAGGAGTCGTGTCAGTAGCTGTGGCCGATCGCTACCGAACGATGCCAGGCGCAGCCCGACCCGCTCCACGACTCCGGTCTTCGCGATGCCGGCCGTCAAGACGAAGAGACCGATGAGAACGAAGATCGTCTCGCTCCCGAAGCCGGAGAGGGCCTGCTCGGGGCTGAGAATTCCGGGCACCGTCAATGCGAGGAGAAGAACCAACCCGACGATGTCGATCGACAGGACCTCCGTGGCGAACAACACGAGCGCCACGACGATAAGCGCCAGCAGATAGCCGATCTCAGGATTCATGCAGCTTCATCTTCTCATCTGATTGGGCGGACGCCCAACAAAGGGTTGAGGCGGCCGGTCGTGCCTCCCGGCCGATCTTTGGGGGCTTGGGGGTTGAATCGTCCGTCGCTTGCTCCGGCCGACCTTTGAGGCAGTGGGGCCCCCCTCCCATTCCTCTAGACCCCTACTCCCCTACTGCCCTAAGCCCCTATTGCCTTCCATGGTGCCAGAGGTTCGTTCGGGTGGTTCGACAGGGGGTGCCGAGTCGAGCGCAGCGCAAGAGCCACCGCAGGGCACCATCGATGAGGCGCGATGGCGAGACAAGGTGGCGGCCCGTCCGTCGCAGTCTGAGTAGCCGACGCCGTCCCCCTGCGGACCACCCGGACGGACCTCCACCCGGACATGGTTGTTTGTTCAGGACTCAGGACCCAAGCCCCAGGACGATTGGGCGTGCGTGGCCTATTTGAGAAGCTGCGCTCTGACCTGGCGGATGTCGTAGGGGGTGGTCCTGCAGCAGCCGCCGATCAGCCGAGCTCCGAGGTCGACCCAGTCGCGACAGCTACTCACCAGAGAAGGCGAGCCCTGGCCAGCCGGCACCCATTGCTTGGTCTCGGCATTCCAGTCCTCGCCGGCGTTCGGGTACACGGCAAAGGGCTTGGCAGTCGCCCCACCTATGGCACGTAGGAGTCCGGATATGTACCGCGGGGCCGTGCAGTTGATTCCCAGTGCCACGACCTGGGGGCAGTCGTCGAGCTCTTCCGCGAGGGCTCGAAGGCTCGTACCGTCACTCGAGCTTTGCTGGTCCTTGCAGCTGAAGCTGAACATCGCCTGCGTGTCTGGCGACTCCTCGAGCAGCCGCCGAAGGGCTCGAGCCTCGTGTCGGCTGGGGATTGTCTCGCAGGCAAGAAGGTCCGCTCCGCTCGAGGCCAGGAGACACCATCTTTCGCGGTGGAAGTCGACCAGGGCGTCTTCGTCGAGATCGTAGTCGCCCCGGAATTCGGACCCGTCGGCAAGATAGGCCCCGTAGGGTCCAACACTCGCCGCGACGAGAGGCTTCAGCCTGCCGATTCGATGCTCGGGGTCGGACCAGAACTTGTCCCGCGCTTCGAGTGCGAGAGCGACGGAGCCCTGGATCAGCTCCGCTGCCGCGTCTTTGCCCAACCCCCGGCCCATGAAGCCTTCGAGAGTCGCCTGGTAGCTGGCACTGGTGATGCAGTCCGCGCCGGCGCGAAGATAGTCCAAGTGCACACTTCGGATCCCCTCGGGCTGTTCGAGCAGGATCTTGGCCGACCACAGATCGTCGTTCAGGTCGAAGCCGCGAGACTCGAGCTCGGTCGCGAGGCCACCGTCAAGAATGACGACTTGCTCGGCCGCGAGGAAGGGTTCCAGGGGGCTGGGCTGAATAGAGCTCGTCGCCATTGCGTCAGGGCAGAGGAGGCTTCTCGGGGAAGAAGCTCGCCTTCGTGCCGGGAACTCGAGCGAAGTTCTAGTCGGGCGTCAATGAGACGACGTAGTCCACCACCATGTCAGGGAGAACAGCGCCAGCATCCACGAGCACGATGCAGTACTCGTTGGGATTGAGCTGGAAGCTGAAGACGCTTCCTTCGATGACCGAGGCTTGGTAGGTCGGGCGGCACACGCCTTCGACCGGCAATCCCAATCCAAAGCCGACGGAAATGGTGTATCCCTCAGGCGGCTCGAGATCGCCCAGAATAGGCACCAACTCGACGATATCGACCCGGACGATCGAGGTGTCTGGCATGATGAACGTATGAAACTGCACGTCCGGATTCTGATAGAGCACCTGGCCGGTGAAGATCTGTTCACCGCCTTCAGGGCCTGTGGTGCTGTCGCTACAGGCGACGCCGAGCAATAGTGCAAGGATGAGTTTTGCCGGATGTTTCCACTGCATTGCCAATCTCCTGAGCCCGGGAAGTCGTCTCCCGAAGGCGCCTGAGTATACTGCGCCTAGACTTCCTTTCATAAAATGGAGGAACAGGAATGGATACCCAGACCTATGCCAATCACCGTCGCTTTGTGCCGCTGTATCACTTCGTTTTGACTCTGCTCGTGATGTTGTCCATCGCCGGAGCTCTGGCCAATGTCTACAGAGCTTTCTCTCGTGGCTCGGGGCGGATTGCTGCAGCGGTGATCCTGCTGCTTGCCGTCTGTGCCCTGATCGAAGGCGCCTATCTGAGGATCTTTGCCCTCAAGGCCCAGGACAGAGCCATCCGCGCCGAGGAGAATCTCCGACACTTCGCCCTTCACGGATCGCTACTGGATCCGCGGCTGGGCACCCGTCAGGTCGTCGGCCTACGATTCGCCTCGGACGGGGAGCTCGGACCCTTGGCACAGCGCGCCGCGGAGGAGAATCTCTCCGAAGACGCCATCAAGAAGGCGGTCAAGGAGTGGCGCGAGGACCACTACCGCGTCTAGCTGGTTCCTCCTACCTCCAGCGCACCGGAATGATCAGTTTCGCGGCGACTCCAGCGTGGTCGGAGGGCCAGAGGCCGGAAGGTGTCTTGTCTCGCTCCCGGGCACCTAGCACCCGCGCCTTCACCGGACCGAGGTCAGGCCAGGCCGGGAAGTCGGTGTCATTGCGGACGAAGATCAAGTCGATCCGCTCGTCGAGCTCCGACTCTTCGTTGGTCAGGAACTCGTTCTGGCAGCAAGTGAACCCCGCGCTGGGCCTTCCGACACGCCGAGTCCAGGTGTCCACATAGCCGGCCGCCGTCATGATCCAGTACGGGGGGGGTAGGACAGTAGGAATGTCCTCAGGTGAGGAGTTGAAGTCCCCGACAAGAATGATCGGCTTCGTCTCCGTAGCCAGCACGGTTGCCAGCTCCAAGGCCTGTAGCGATTGAACGGGAGGAATCAACAGGTTCGGCGCGACCTCTAGATGGGTGTTGACGAATCTGTACTCTCGTCCCTTGACCTTGGCATCCACGGCCACGTAGCCGCGGAGGAACTCTACGAGCACTGGTCCGATGGGGAGGCTGACCTTGTCAGAGTAGTTGGCGGCCAGGAGGTTCGACGTCTGGACCCCTTTTTGGACGAGAATCACATCCCGATCGGTGAGACGAGCATCGTCGAACAAAGGTGTGTCGCCATCAAACCCAACGAACATCGGAAGCTCGATGTCGGCATTCTCGACCACACCGGCCACCTCGTAGTTCAGGCCCCGATCGGCGAGCGCAGCCAAGAAGATCTCGAGGAAGTCGTATAGGACGAATTCGGCCGGCTGCGGGTTGCCGATGAAGAAATCACCGGGTGACTGGTAGCGCCACAGTGAGACCTCTTGCAGTCCGATCAAGTGGGGTCGGGTCTTGGCGATCTGGTCCGCGATTGCGACTGAGCGCTCGGGGAAGTCCGTCCCGATCATGATGTTCACGACCTGCGCTACAGCAACCGGGACCGTATCTGGATCGGTTACGGCAGCTTCTACAACCCGGAAGATGTCCGCTCCGAGATAGAGGTTGTATGTCGCCGTGCGAACCGGACCGACGCCATTGGGCCTACCTTCGCTGTTGGAGTTTGCCGCGGTCGCCGCCAGCGGCACCATGACTAGCGCCAGCGCCATGACCGTTGTCAGGAATCGCCTCACTGTTTCCTCCTGTCCCGGCTCCCGCCGGAGTTGAGATAAATAGACAGTTTGCAGTCTACATCCGAAGCCTCTTCATGACACCCCAATGTAGACAGTTTTCAATATGTCTATCCAGTTGGTGACGTTCCAATGACCTGCAAGTACCAAACGGATTCGGCCCCAGGTGTGTCTAACGAATGTGGGCGGCCGTTCGGCGTCACACAAGCGCGGAGCCGTGCACGGGCGATCGGGCACCCCTGCGTGCCGATTTCAAGGAGAGATACTCATGAAAGCAACGACTTGGGTGGTTGCAGGGGCTCTTTGGATGTCGTCTTGGGTGTTCCCGACGACCATCTGGAGCCAACCGACGAATCTGGGAGAGACCGTAGCTCTGCGGTCTGAATTCCTCGACGAGCTCAGGACCGTCTATGTCAGCCTTCCGGCGAGCTACCGCCAGAGTCAGCGGAGTTATCCGGTGTTGTATCTGCTGGACGGAAACTGGCACTTTCCCGTTGTCGCCTCACAGGTTCGGTACCTCTCGGAATGCGGCGCGAGTGACATCATCGCCCCCGAGCTCATCGTCGTTGGAATCGAGAATGTGGATCGGGACAAGGACTTCACGCCGACCCACGTGCCCGAGTACGAGGGAATGGAGTTCCCCACCAGTGGCGGGGCGGCTGAGTTCCAGGAGTTCTTGACCCGAGAGTTGATTCCGTTCATCGACGACACCTACAGAACCGTGGATCATCGGGTTCTCGGTGGTTGGTCCTTTGGCGGTCTCTTCACTATCTACTCCATGATGCAGAACCCGGAGCTCTTCAATGCCTACCTCGGGATCAGTCCGAGCATCTGGTGGGAGCACGAGCGGCTCCTGAGCGAGCCTCCGCCAGATCCGTTCGAGAGCCCGAGCCGGCTCGTGATGACGATCGGGATCCGAAGAAGAGGGCGGCTGGACCCACACGGCGGTAACGAAGTTCGCCAAGCAGTTGGAGGAGCGACCTGTCGACGGCCTCGACGTCACCTTCATCGAGATCGAGGGGGCGGGTCACAATCAGTCGCTACCGTTGGCCTACTATCGAGCGATCCGGGCTCTGTACTCCGACTGGCTGGCTCCCGACGAGATGATCGAGGCGGGTAGGGGTCGAATCGACCAGTACTACAAGGAGCTCTCGAACAGGTATGGCTATGCTGTGCCGATTCCAGAGCCGGTACTCCAGAGTCTGGGTATCGCCCATCTGCAAGCCGAGAGGTTGGATGAGGCGCGGGCAGTCTTCGAAGAGGTCACCAGGCTCTATCCCGAGTCCTCCTTCGGGCACTATCTACTCGGTCGAACCTGGCAGAAGAGCGGTGACCCGGGCCCGGCCCGAGACGAGTATCTGCGGGCAATCCAGATCGAGTCGAGTCAGCAACCCCCAGATGGACTCGACCTGAGATACTTCCGGTCCCGTCTCGCCGAAGTCGAGGCTTCCGAGGATCTGAATCAGTAGAGCTCAGCGAGCCCTGGAACGCTATCTCGGGATCGGAGGCGATCCTGCCAGGTCGTGGTGTGGACCCACTCTTCGAGAAACGGGCCCAGATCACGGGATGCCGCCCCTCTAAGTGCCTCTTCCAAGTCTTCGAAAGTGGTTCCGCCTTCGCGGTGCTCCTGGTAGTGAGCTCGGAGAATCGCGAGAAGCTCCTCCCGACCGAGCAGCTCTTCCAGGACGAAGAAGAAGAGGAGGCCGGTGGCATAGGAGTAGTCGGTGAGGCCGTTCTGACCGTAGTCGGCGAATGGAACTCCCTGGGCGGACGGGTCGGTGTCGAAAGCCCGCAGCAGCCGCTCGGCACGATGCTCCAGATACTCGGCGCGCGTGTCCCACCCATCGAGCCGCTCGGCCATGATGGACTGTAGGTACATGGCGAGGCCTTCGTTCCATCGGGCGGAAGGCTGATCGATGTCCGGCGCATTCCAGAGGTGCGAGAGCTCGTGATAGAGCTCCCTGAGATCACTTGGATCTTCGAATACCTCGGCCGTCTGCATGATGCCGGCTGCCAGATGTGCCTGCGATCCCCAGCCGGATGGGATCTCCATGATGGTGAAGGCTGGGTCTCCTGGCCCAGGGGGCCGAACCATTGCGTCATTAGATCCACAGCCTCTGCTACACGACCGACAATCACTTTTGCGCCCTCGTGATCGGAGGGGAAGTAGTAGAGGCGAAGACCCCCTTGCTCCAGCAACTCGTACTTGGCAATCGGCAGGTTGAGAAATGGAACAGGAGCCGTGCTTCGGTAGGTGAATGTGGCTCGCCCGTCCCGGACGGTACGTTCGACGAGCTCTCCCCCGCTCGCAACCGTCAAGGTCTCCGGCACCGTAATCTGTGCTCGGAAAGTGAAGTCGCCCCTCGGCGCCATCCGGTTCCCCATCCAGGAAAGGACCCCTATCGAGGGGAAAGCGTGGGCATCGACCCGCAGAATCGAGAACTCCTCGTCGATACGATCGCGGATGTACGACGAGCCGGTCTCGATGTAGCCGACCAGGTAACCCGAGTAGAGCAGCTCCACCGTGGTGGATTGTCCGGGAGGTAGCGGTTCCTCCAGAGAGACGACCGCGTGGGTCACCTGCTTCTTGGGCTCATCGCTGAAAGTGACGACGTCCTGCTCGTAGCTCAAGGACCGCCCCGTTTCTTCACTCGCCCCTTTCAGGCTCATCAGGCGGTTCAAGTTGAGAGGGACGGACTCGGCAGGTCGAGCGGAGACATTCTGGACCTTCATCCGAACGCGGCCTTCGAGACTGCCGTCCTCGTAGTTCAGATCCACCGCGAGATCGAAGTGAGTCATCTGGACCTGGATCTCGGGCCGCGAAGTGCTGCCGACGCGGGCTGGCGACCCGAGGGACAGGAGAAGGAAGACCAACACCGAGACTGTCGATGCCTTCATGGACACCTCCTATTCACTTTACTCCCCGACTGTCCTCGAAGTTACACCGGGAGCAGTCGAACCCTGCTGCGCGTTCGAGTTCCTGGGATGAACTGTCAGCGAGCTACTGGTACGTCTCGAGCAAGCGAACTACTTCTTCGTGTTGGCCCTCGCGGGCCAGGCTCAAAGCCGTGATGTCGCCCTCTGCCTTGATCGAGGGGTCGGCACCGTGCTCCAGAAGCAGTCGAACGACATCCAAGTGTCCACTCATGGCGGCAACCATGAGAGGCGTGTCGCCCTGTTTGGTTGTGGCGTCCGGATTCGCTCCTGCCTCCAGAAGAAGGCGGCATACCTCTAGTGAGCCATCCTCAGCTGCGACCCTCAAAGGAGTGAATCCAAACTTGGCCTGGACGCCGGGTTCGGCACCGGCCTCTAGAAGTCGACCGACAATCTCTACGTGCGACTCGATGACGGCCTTGAAGAGGGCAGTGTGCCCCCAGGAGTTGCTGGCGTTGACATAGGCGCCGGCTGCGAGGAGGGCGGTCACCGTGGGATCGTCGCCCAGCTCGGCTGCCTTCATCAGAAGACTCTCGTCGAACTTCCAACGGACCCCGACGTCCGCGCCTCTTTCAACAAGAGCGGGAATTGCTGCAGCGTCTCCATTCGTGACCGCATCCCGAAGGGCGTTGTCGAGCTGCGACTGGCTCGGAACCTCTTCAGAGGGGGGATCTGGAGGAGGTGGAGTGGAGCTCGAGCAGGCCGCTCCTGGCAGGAGAATGCCACCTGAGAGGACCAGGGAAACCAGGGCTGAACAAAAGCGATTGAGTGGGTTCATGGGCCCGAAGATGCTAGCATTTCACGGTTCGGCAAGCGTTTCGACAAGTGTTCTTCGACGACAAGGAGAGTCACCGTGAAAAAGTCCAGAACGATGCGCCTCACCATATGTCTGCTGGCGGTAATCACGATCGGTTGGGTCATGCCAACCCAGGCTCAATCCGAAGGTAGCGCCGGTCCGATCGTCAGTCAGTCGGTCCGACACAGCACGTCGGCCCCGCTTCGGGACCTGATCCGCGAACCGAGAGTGCCGTACGAAGGGGAGCCTCGCGAGATCAATCCTCTTGGCCAACTGCCCAAGACGTCCCGCTCTACCGTCTCGCTGGGCTCGGAGAGACTGCTTTCACCTCAGGCCCCTGATCCGGCGCCGGACCCCATCGTGTCGTTCCGTGGCATGGACAATGTCAACGGCTTTTCACCTCCCGACACCGTGGGAGATGTGGGACCCAACCACTACGTGCAAGCTATCAACACTTCATACGCCATCTTCGACAAGGCGACCGGGAACATGCTTCACGGCCCGTTCGACGTCAATGACATCTGGAGTGGGGCCGGTGGCAAGTGTCAGTCGGAGAACGATGGAGACCCAATCGTTCTCTATGACAGCACGAACGACCGGTGGATGATCAGCCAGTTCTACATCTTCGGTTTCGGGCCGAACTCGGAGCACGGTCAGTGTATCGCCGTGTCTACCAGTGGCGACCCGACGGGTAGCTGGCACCGCTACGAATTCTTGTGGTCACAGGACATTCTCAACGACTATCCCCACTTCGGTATCTGGCCCGACGCTCTCTACATGGCTGCGAACCAATTCGATCGATCTGATGGCATGTCGTGGGCAGGGCAGGGAGTGGCGGCCTTCGAGTGGTCCGAGATGATGAAGGGCAACGCGGCGACGATGGTCAAGTTCGACCTCTTTGCTCACGATGATTTTTACGGTGCGCAGATTCCTGTGGATTGGGATGGCGCAGCCTCACCGCCGCCTGCCGGTCGCCCGGGACTCTTTGTCGAGTGGGAGGATGCCGACTGGTCGAATCCGCCCCTGCCGGCTGATCAGCTGTGGTTTTGGGAGTTCCATGTCGACTTCGATACTCCTGCCAATTCAACCTTTGGCGACGGCTTGGACTTCGACTACGTTCTCAACACGATCGATGTCGATCCGGAATTCTGCCCTGGCGACCGCGAATGCATTCCGCAGCCCCCTACGGTGAACCCACCCTTTCCGCCATCGGCTAGTCCGCTTCTCGAACCCGTCGCTCCTCGACTGATGCACCGGCTCACCTATCGGAACATGGGCAGCCATGAGGTCCTGGTGGGCAGCCACACCGTGGACGCTGATGGCACGGATCATGCCGGCGTTCATTGGTTCGAGATTCGCGACCCCTTCGGCACGCCTTTCATGCAACAAGACGCCGTCTGGGCTCCCGATTCCGACCATCGCTGGATGGGCAGCATTGCGATGGACAAGAACGGCAACATCGCCTTGGGTTACAGTGTTTCGTCGTTGACCACCTATCCATCGATTCGATACACAGGACGCTTGGCCACTGATCCTCTCGGAGCCATGAGAATGGAGCAGACACCGTTCGCAGGTGGTGGCTCCCAGACTGGTGGCTCTCGTTGGGGTGACTACAGCTCCATGAATGTAGACCCCACCGACGATGTCACCTTCTGGTATACGCAGGAGTACTACGAGGTTCAGGACAGCAATGACTGGAACACCGGGATCGTCTCCTTTGCGTTCGATGCGGCACCAGTCGTCTTCTCCGATGGCTTCGAAAGCGGTGACACGACTTCGTGGTCGAGTACGACTCCGTAGCGAACGATCGACTCGAGACCTTGAAGCGGCCGGTCCCTATTGGGGCTGGCCGCTTTTTCGGTTGAGACGGCCGATCAGACCACAGATCCCCCTCGTCTGCGGCCCCACCCGACCATGCCCCTCCGACGAGGGAGACCCATGGCCCGATCTACCACCGTCGAGGCAGATCAAGAATTGGATGGCTGACTCGCACCCTGCGCTCCTACGCCCCTACTTCCTCCCGCCCGTGCTTGTTCTCGTGCCGCAGTCAGGGTTAGGATTCCGGCTGTATTGAAATGACCCCGGAGCACAGTCCCCCTGTGCGACGAGTGGGGGTCGAATCACAAGTCCTGCCGCCTGCAGCAATCGCACACAGTGGAGGAAGACAATGAAGAGATTCAAAGCCACGACTGTTCTACTCATCGGAGCCGCTCTCTTGACTTCGGCCGCCACCTTGGCCGGTCCCTTCCCGAGTCAGGTGGGCTTCGAATGCCGGGCTGTCGACGAGGTCGGTGAGCCACTCGAAGGCACCTTCGACATGGTCTTCCGGTACGTGGATCTCACCGGTGCGACGCTGCTCACTGAGCGCCAAGATGATGTTCAGGTGACCGCAGGGCTATTCGAGGTCGAGCTCGGAAATGGGCGGCTGGATTCGACAGCCTTCGACTCGGTGGAGTCCGTCTTCTCGGCCCATCCCAAGGTGGAGGTCGAAGTGACGATCGGTGATGTGGTCCAGAGTCCGCGAGTCGGCGTCCTCCCCTCTGGGCACTCCCTGAAGTCCCGGCTTGTCGCGGCCGGTGTGCGCGATGAGGAGGACGATGAAGCCCACTGGAAGCACTATGAGGCTCGCAGCGGTGCGACCGGAGTCCAGGCGGCGATTCTGGCTCCGACAGGATCGTCCTTTGCCAGTCGATCTGCCCCGACCGAGGAGCAGAAGTACAACCCCTATCTCTACGAGATGCGAGGTCCCGTGGCGAGCCTAGCGGTCCGTGATTTGCCGATCGCCGAGAGAAAGTCGCCCCAGGAGGATGTTGAAGAGATCAACCCACCACGGCATGAGGAACTTTTCGACGAGAACGGCAATCGCTACGGCACCCAGGCTCCGACTCAGCCCGATCGTCTGGCGGCCCAGTCCGCGGCCCGCACGCCGAGCAAGCAGACCCCGGCTCTAGTGGTCGACTTCGAAGGCCTCGACAACATCAACGGTGTGTTACCACCGGACACCGAAGGGGCGGTTGGCCCGAGCCACTATGTGCAGGTAGTCAATAGCTCCTTTGCGGTCTACGACAAGTCGGGTGCTTTGCTTGCGGGGCCCTCCGACACCAACACCCTCTGGAGCGGCTTCGGCGGACCTTGCCAGGTCTTCAACAATGGTGATGCCATCTTCGTGTACGACCAACCAGCCGACCGCTGGGTGTTCAGTCAATTCGCCGTTTCGAGCGGCAATCAGGATGTTTGCTTCGCCGTTTCGCAGACCGGAGATCCCACTGGTGCCTACTGGCTCTACTCGGTGACGACTCCGCGATTCCCGGACTACTACAAGATCGGGGTATGGCCCGACCCGGCGAACAGTGCCTACTTCATGGGCACCAACAGCGGCTTCGGCGGCGAGTACGACGTTGCCGCCCTCGATCGGGACAAGATGCTGGCCGGTGTCGCCGCCAGGCCGATGCAGGTCTTCCAGAACCACCCGAACCTGCTCATGCCGGCCGATGTCGATGGGCCCAACCCGCCGCCAGCGGATTCACCTGGAGTCTTCTATACCTTCCGAGACGGTGGCGAGCCGTACTTTGGCAATCCGCCCACCGATAGCCTCGACATCTGGGAGTTCGATGTCGACTGGACCACGCCGGCGCTCTCGACCTTCACCCAGGTCGAAACGATCAGGCCGGCCCAGGGCCTGGTCGACTTCAACTGGACAGTCTGTGGCTTCTTCGAATCGTCCTGTTTGCCACAGCCTGGATCCAATCCCTGCAACAACTTCATCGGCGAGGATTGTCTCGATAGTGCTTCGTGGTGGCCGATGCAAAGGCTCCAATACCGCAACTTCGGCACCCACGAGACGCTGGTGGGCACCTGGACCGTCGACACAACAGCCGCAACGCCCAGAAGCGGACATGCAGCACCGCGTTGGTTCGAGCTGCGGAAGGCCGGGAGTAGCTGGTCGATCTTCCAGCAGGGCACTCACGCGCCCGATGGGGATGATCGCTGGATGCCGAGCATCTCGATGGACGGAGCCGGCAACATCGCTATCGGCTACAGCAAGGTGAATGACGCTACCGCCCTCTTTCCGTCGATCTACTACGCGGTTCGAGAGGCGGGCGACCCACTTGGCACACTGCAAGCCGAGGCGCTCCACATCTCGGGAGGAGGGATCCAGACCCACAGCGCCAATCGCTGGGGCGACTACTCCTCGATGGATGTCGACCCCGCTGACGACTGCACTTTCTGGTACACAACCGAGTACATGGAGACCACAGGAAGTGCACCGTGGCAGACCAGGGTCGGGGCGTTTCAGGTCGAAGGTTGCGCTGCGCCGGTCGTCTTCAGAGATGGCTTCGAAAGCGGTGATACGAGCTCCTGGTCCAGCTCGACTCCGTAGCGAGCGATCGACTCGAGATCTTGAAGCGGCCGGCGCCTCTGTGTATGGCCCCACCACATGGGTAACACAATGGCCTCAGGACATGGGTAACACTCTAGCAGTCGCTGGGAGGGGTCCCGGAGGTCCGTAGGACCGTAGGGCCCCCTCCGTCCTCGTGCCCGGTCGGGCCATAGGGCTTGAGGATGGAGCGACTCTTGCCCGTCGTCGGATCGAGCTCACGAATCAGCATGTGCCGGTACGAGATCAGAATACGATCTGCAAACCGTTCCAGCCGCACTCTGCGACCCGCCAGGGCATGACAGACGAAGTGGTAGCGTCCAGCTTCAAACAGACAGCCATTGTGGACTAACCGCCGCACCTCGGCACCGAGCGGGTACTGCCAGGCGGGTGGATTCGGCTCGTAGCGCCGAGTGGAGGGCCGGTAGCGCTGACTCGGAGTCTCCAGAGCTAAAGCCTCGTGGGGTCGCACCTCGTTGTACTCCCGACGAAAGCACTCCAGGGTCTCCTGGAAGCCCCTGCGTGTGGCGGGAATGCCGTGGTGGCAGAGCCAGTCGCCGAGCGTTTGATGAAACCGCTCGACCTTGCCCTGCGTCTGCGGGTGACCGATGCCGGAGTAGACGAGACGTACTCCCTGACGAATCAGAAACACCCCCAGACGGGTCAAGCCATGACCATTGGTCGAGGACCACCAAGGGGTCCCATGATCCACCAGGATCGCCTCCGGCACACCGTAGCGCTCAAAGCTCGCCTCGAGGATCCGCTGGACCTTGGCTCCGTGGGTGGAGGTCAAAGGAGCCAGTGCCAGGGCATAGCGGCTGTGATCATCCAGCAGGCTCAAGGGCAAGCAGGTCCGGCCATGGCGCAGCTCATAAGGACCCTTGAAATCCATCTGTAGCAATTCATTCGGCGCCGAACGCTCAAAGCGCTGCACGGCGGGCCGAGACCGCGTGGACTCGCCTATCAAACCTCGACGGGCAAGGATCCGGTCGATCGTCGCTCGACCCAGTGCGAGCCCTTCGCGCTGCAGCAAGCAGCGCAGCTTGCGCGAGCCCCAGCCGTACTGAAGCCGCAGCGCCACGACCCGATCCTCGATCTCGACCGCCGTCTGTCGGGGACTGTGGTGAGGCCGGCGGGAATGCTCGTCCAAGGCTCCCAACGACCCCACCTGCTCCCAGCGTCGCAACCACTTATAGCCGGTCTTGCGACTGATGCCAAAACGCTCACACAAGGCGCGCATCGTCTCCTGGCCACCCGCCGCTTCCACTACGAAACGGATCCGCTCGCTCCGCACATCGGTCTCCTTCCACGGCATCCCCACCTCCTTTGCTGAAGGCAGAGCATGCCACTCGAAAAGTGTTACCGATGTGTTGAGGCCAAAGTGTTACCTATGTCCTGAGGCTGAACACGCCTCTGCCGGCCGTTTTTTGTTGGGGCTTAGGGGCCTAGGGGAATGAGTGGGGGCCCACTGCCCCAAAGATCGGCAGGAGCAAGCGACAGCCGCTTCAACCCCAAGCCCCAAGACGGGTGGAAGGCCGCCGCCGGACGCCTCAACCCCGAGCGGACGAAGTCCGCTCGCCTACCAGGGTCGCGGCCAGCTCGTGCCGATGCCCGGGCCGTAGAGCAGCGCGTTGAGCAGCATCCGCTGCGAGTCGAGGGGCCAGGCACGGAAAGTCGGATGATCGAGAAAGAGGATCACCTGACCATCGCCACGACGCTCCCGAGTCGCGTAGGCCGTGTGTGCCAGGCGGCCTGCCGCCTCGGGCCACAACAGACCTCCCAAGTGAATCCGCCCGGGCTCGGGAAACCGCGCCACGATGTCCACACCACCGCTGGCCACGAAGGTGTCGGAAGCTCCCAGCAGCACGGCGATCTCGTCCGGCAGCCCCCAACTCATCCAGTGCCTTGGAGCCAACTCGGTACGGAGCAGTGCACCTTGCGGTGAGAAGGCGCGCAGTCGCGCGTCGGCCTCCGTGGTCTCCTCCTCACTCGGCTTGATCCGGCCGGAGGGCAGCACCGGTGCGAACCAGTCTTCGAGCCCTTCGGGCATCAGGTTTGGAGTTGCGGCTGCCGGCGCGAAGGGTTTCGCGCCAGCGCCGAGAACCGAGGGTACCTCGATCGCCGGAGCCACACCGCTGTCGGAGACGGGCGTTCCCGACCAGCCATCGGCCCTCATCGGTGATGCCTCTTGAACCGCTAGCGCCGATGCTCCGAGCATGATCGGAGGAAAGTCACTCAGCGCCTGGCTCCGTAGTCGGGTCCTGGTCAGCTCCATGCCGGAGTCGGCCAGGAACTGGGCGCCGCCGGCGAGGCCGATTGCCGTGCCTCCACCCTCGATCCAGGCCTTGAGAGTCGCGATCCCCGGCTCGCCCAGGGCTTGACGGTAGGCATCGGCGCCGCCCCAGGCAGGAGGAAGAATGATCACGTTGTAGCGTTGCAGATCCACGAAACGAAGTCGGCCGATGTCGATGCCGCTGAAGCGGAGCCCCACCCGTTCATCGAGCACGTACCAAAGTGAGCCATAGTCGGTCGAAGAGACAGGGGATCCGGTCAGGACCCCCACCCTGGGCAACTGGAGTGTTTCGAAATGATTGCCACCCAGATCGGGGCCCTCCTCGGAATCGGCGGTCGAGGTCCCGCGTAGCGTCACCCCCCAGGTCTTGGCAATGGTCTCGAGCTGGCTCTCGAGGTCGTCTGGGTTGCCTTCGCGACGAACGAGCAGGGTGCCGCGATCGTAGTCTCTGCCACCGATCGTGAAGGGCTTGTTGGCGGCCTGGACTGTAATGCCCGATTGCAGGAGCGCGGCGAGAGCCCCCATGACATCGTCGTCGTCGGCGTCCGCAAGATAGCCGTAGGCGGAGGGAACAGCCTCCAGTCCTCCCACGCGATCCGCCGGTTCCGCCTCCAAGGACCAGTCTCCACCGGGCTTGGTCGCCGTCCAGTAGGACTCGACTCCATAGATCAACGGCAACGACCAGGCGGTGGTGTCATACAGCCGTGAGCCATCACCACGCTCGATGGACTCGCGCTCCTCCTGCAGGGCAGCGGAGGACATGGGCACATGAGGGTCCAGCAGCACACTTGCCAGTGGTGAGGCTGGCTGGTCCAGAGGCACCATCCAGGTGCCAGCAGGAAGGTCCTGCGTGGTCTGCTCACCGGTGCGAGCGTCTCGTAGGCCGGCGAGGTTCATGTTGGTCTGCGATCGGTAGACCTCGATGCCCTGTCGTCTCAGGAGTCGAGCCAGGTCGTCGGTCCGTTTCGGGCTACGCCCAGGAGGCAGGAGCCAGGCGCGAGCTGGGCCTTTGGGAGATGTGATCGCGACTCTCCTGGCGCTGACGAAGTCTTCGAGGAACTCCTGGCGGTTGGCAGCCAGGGACTCGAGGTTCGCCACGGAGCTCGTGACCTGGTGCTCCACGGCTTCTCCGTAGGTTCGCACCGAACCGTCCTGCCGTCGAACCAGAGTGCCGTCGGTGCCGGACATCTCGTAGAGAATCCCGAGGGCCCCTAGATATGCCGGCCACGACGATCCGTAGCCGGGAAAGAACTCCTCGTTCCATTCACCGGTGTAGTAGCTGTATCCCCTTTCGTCCAGCGCCTTGGCCTGATCGGCAGAGAAGCGATCCCACCATTTCCCGCTGTAGTCGGGGAGCAGCGGATTGAACGGTTCTCTTGGAGGAGAAAAGAGGTAGGTCGCGTCGTTCCCCATCTCGTGACAGTCGAGGACGATCTGGGGATTCCAGCCAGCCAGGATCTCGGACCGAGCGCTCTCGGGATGCACCATGGAGAACCAGTCCCGGTTGAGATCGAAGAGGTAGTGATTTCCCCTTCCCCCGGGCCAGACCGTCGTGTGGGAGAGGTCGTCCTGGTCGGGGTTGGGAACCTTGTGGGCGAAGGCAGCGGTCTGCGCCAGGAATCGCTCGCGACCGTCGGGATTCTCCATCGGATCGATGAGCACGACGAGCCCTTCGCGCACTGCCTGGGCTCGTTGGTCTTCACCGGCAATCAGCCAGTAGGCCAGTGAAGCCGAGGCGTCGGTGCTCGACAGCTCGTCGCCGTGGATCCCGTAGGCCATCCAGGCCACCGCTTTGGCTCCGGCAACGGCATCCGTATCCTCGGAGGAGCTCCTGTCTCGCGGGTCCAATCTCTGTGAGTGGACCTGCCTGAAGCTCTCGAGACCGGCGATGGTCGCTTCGTCGCTGACCGCCAGCAGTACCAGGGGCCTACCTTCGTGGCTGTGGGCATAGGTCTGGAGCGCGGCCCGTGACGAGGCTTCTGCCAGCGCTTCGAAATATCGCAGTACCTCCTCGTGTCTCAGAGGTCGACTACCAGGTTTGACCCCGGTCACGGCTTCCTGCGTCGGAATCGAGGCGTCGAAGGAGGCCCAGGGAAAAAGCTCGTCGGTGGAGATGCCCTCCACCTGTCCTAGTGAGGTATTGCCGTGAACGGGAATGGCTGCCAGCACGAGAACGAGAACAGGCAGTAGGCGAGTCAACTTGAGCATGGGATTCCTCGGATCGTTCTTCCGACGGTTGTTGTGGGTAGTGAGTTGTCGAGGTCGATGGCGCGCGGTTGGCGCTCATAGTACCTGACTTGTCAGTCAAAGAGCCCAGAAGGTTGACACCCGCAACGGCTCCTCATAAGGTCGATCGGCTAGGACCCGAAAGACAGAAGCAGTAGCAATTGGAGAGGTCGTTCGAGTTGATGAGATGGCTGAAACGGTTCGGTCTGGCCGGAGTGGTCTTCTTCACCGTCAAGGGGTTGATCTGGCTCGGGGTGGCGTTGATGGCCCTGGTCCTGGTCGGCGATTGACTCGGCGAGAGGAGCTCTCCGTTCCTCGAGAGAGCCAGGTTGGAGGAGAACGATGACTGAAGAGACACAGAGCGTCATGCAGCGACTACGCGAATCGACCCGAGATCTGCACGATGCGGCTGAGCATCACGACTTCCAGCGCGCTTTTGCCCAGGGTTCTCTTCCCAAAGACCGCTACGTGAGCTATCTGGAGCAGATGTACCTGGTGCACAAAGCCCTCGAGCAACAGCTTCGCAATGCAGCCGAGACTTCGGAAGCGATTCGCTCGGTCGTCGACGAAAGGCAGTATCAGGTTCCCTACCTGGTGGAGGATCTGGAGTTCTTCGAAGTCGATCCCGACTCGATCGAGCCCCTCGCGGGAACCCAGCGCCTTATCGACGAGATCGAGCAGATGGCTGACCAGCCGACATCCCTGCTCGGATTGCACTATGTTCTGGAAGGTAGCAACAACGGCTCGCGCTTTATCGCCCGGGGATTGATGCCCGCCTACGGTATGGCTCCCGGGCCAGGTCTTCGATATCTCGACCCCTACGGCGACGAGCAACGGGAGCGCTGGCAAGCTTTCCGCGCCACCATGGACGAGGTCGATTTCTCGCAGGAGGACTCCGACCGGCTCCTGGAGGCCGCCCGCCACATGTTTCAGGGCATCGTCTATATCAGCGACGATTTGCTGGCCGAGGCCGTTTCCTGAAACGTTCTCCAACTCCAAGAACGGTCTTTCGCTGTGCGATGATGTTCTGACCAGGCTTCAAAGACCTGGCAGGAGATCATGGCCTCCAGGACCACAGGAGTCCGTCACCGTTTGGAGCTCTGGAACGGCGGACCGGACCTGCACGATCTCGGGCGCTATCGACACCGATTGGCCGAGATCGATCGCCTCGAGCCCCGGCTGAAACGGCTCGACGACCACACTCTTCGTCAGTCCTCAGAGCGACTTGGCAGCCGACTCCGCGAGGCTGCCTCTAGCGAAGGCATCGTCGAGGAGGCTGCCGCTCTTGTCCGAGAAGCCGCCTGGAGGATTCTGGGTCAGCGCCCCTTCGAGGTGCAGATCCTCGCGGCACTGGCCATGCACGATGGCCGGCTCGTCGAGATGGCCACTGGCGAGGGCAAGACGCTGACGGCGGTCTTACCGGCCTACCTCGGCGGCCTCACCCGCAGGGGGGTCCATCTCCTCACTTTCAACGACTATCTGGCCCGCCGCGATGCCGAATGGATGGGCCCGGTCTATCGCTTCCTGGGCCTGAGTGTGGGGTGGGTGGGTCAGGGCATGAGTCCTGTGGAGCGACAGGCGGCGTATGCCTGCGACATCACCTATGTCACGGCCAAGGAGGCGGGTTTCGATCTGCTTCGATCGTGCCTCGCTTCCGAGCCAAAAGAGATCGTGCACAGGCCGTTTCACCTGGCCATTGTGGACGAAGCGGATTCGATCCTCATCGACGAGGCGAGGGTTCCCCTGGTCATCGCGGGCAGTCTCGGCCCTCCCGAGGAGACACCGTACTCTCTGGCCGAGATCGTGGACCGGCTCGACCCCGACCAGCACTTCGACACCGACGAGTACTCTAGAAACATCGAGCTGACAGCGGTCGGGATCGATCGCGTGGAGGCGATGCTCGGCTGTGGCAACCTGCTGGCGGCCGAGAACCTGGCGCTTCTAACGGGCATCAACTGTGCCTTGCATGCGAAGGTGCTGTTGCGAAGGGACGTCGACTACATCGTTCGGGAGGGTCGGATTCAGCTGGTGGACGAGTTCACCGGTCGGGTCGTGGAAGACCGGCACTGGCCCGACGGCTTGCAGGCCGCGCTGGAGGCCAAGGAAGGGCTGAAGCTGCGCCCGGAAGGCCGGGTCCTGGGCTCGATCACCTTGCAGCACTTCGTTCGCCTCTATCCGAGGCTCGCTGGAATGACCGCTACGGCCAGCCCAGCGGCCGACGAGTTGACCCGGACCTATGGCGTAGAGGTCGTGGTCATTCCCCAGAATCGCGAGTCGATCCGTATCGACCATGCCGATGAGGTCTTCACCCACCAATCGGCCAAGCACCGGGCGCTCGCCGAGGAGATCCAGAACGTCCATGCCACGAGAAGGCCGATCCTCGTGGGTACGGCGAGCGTCAAAGAGTCCGAAGAGCTGGCCACTCTGCTGCGGCAATCCGGCGTCGAGACGCAGATTCTGAATGCCAGAAACGACGCGATGGAGGCCGCCATCATCGCCGAGGCCGGTGCTCTCGGAGCGGTCACGATCTCCACCAACATGGCGGGTCGGGGCACCGACATCCGACTCGGTGGAGCCGACGAGGGCAGTCGTGAGGAGGTGGTTGCTCTCGGTGGGCTCTACGTCATCGGTACGAACCGACATGAGAGCCTGCGGATCGACGAGCAGCTCAAGGGTAGGGCCGGGCGCCAGGGTGATCCGGGCTCGTCGCGCTTCTTCATCAGCCTCGAAGACGACCTGATCGTGCGCTACGGCGTGCGCAATCTCATTCCTCCGAAGCTGCTGCCGAAAGAGCAGGACGAGCCCCTCGACAATCCGGTCATCCGGCGCGAGATCGCCCGAGCGCAGCGCATCGTGGAAGGTCAGAACGTCGAGACCCGCAAGACGCTGTATGGATACTCGTCGGTTCTCGAGGAGCAGCGCAGGATCGTGCAGAAGCGCCGGGAAGATCTTCTGCTGGGTCGGGTGGCGGGTCGCCTTGTCGAGCTATCGCCGGGCCGCTTCGAGGAGCTCTCTGCAGTGGTGAGTGGGGAGGCGCTGGCCGAGGCCGAAAAGCGGATCCTCCTGTTTCAACTCGATCGATTCTGGAGCGAGCACCTCGCCAACATGGGAGAGATTCGCGAAGGGATCCACCTGCGGCGTGTCAGTGGTCAGGACCCGTTCGCAGAGTACGTACTGCTCGCGGCCGATGCCTTCGGGGACATGGAGAGCCAGGTGGAGGACGAGGCCGTCCGGGCTCTCGAGGCCGTGACGATCGGTCCGGCAGGAATCGACCTCGACAAGGAGGGCCTCAGGGGCCCGTCGTCGACTTGGACCTACCTGATCAACGACGATCCCTTCCGTGATCAGTTGTCGATGGCACTGGGTGGCAACGTCGCGTTCGCCGCGGGAGCAGCCTTGCCCTTTACGACCGGCCCCCTGTTGATTCTCTGGGGCCTCTACAGGCGGTACGTCCGGGGCCGGTCCAGGAAGAGTTGAACCAGCCATCCAGACGACCTGGCCTCAGATCACTCTTCTAATCGCTTGAGCCCGAGACCGGTGCGGTCGAACCCGGCCGCCCACAGCAGCGAGAAGACCGGTCCGCCATAACAAAATACCGCCCACGGCAGAAGCTCCAGGGTCGGCACGCCGAGAGTGGTGGACATGAAGATCCCGGAGACGGTCCAGGGAAGGAGGGGCTCGACGATGGTGACCGAGTCTTCCAGGGAGCGCGAGAGATTCACCGGTGACAGGCCCCGTTGGCGATAGGCCTTCTGAAACATGCCTCCGACGATCAGCGCCGTCACTCCACCATGGCTGGTGAGGGAGATCATGGTCGTGCCCGCTGCCATGGTGGCCGCGATGAGACCAAAGGTCGAGCGAACGGTTCCCAGCAAAGCCTGCAGCAGGCGGTCCAGGGCACCTGAGACGTCCATCCCCGCTGCCAGCAGGAAAGCGGCCAGGATCAGAACCAGGGTGCTTGCCATCGAGTAGAGACCGCCCCTCTCCAGCAACTCGACGAACGATGCGCTCAGAGAGGCCGGGTCCAGCCCCAGGTCGGCCACCATCGAAGGATCGAAGCCACGCACCGCCGAGGTCAGAACACTCTGGACGCCAAATCCCTGCAGGAAGCCACCCAGGATCATGGCCACCAGAGAGGAAGCTGCCAGGGCCAGGGCCGGCGCGACCTTGAGGGCGATCCCGGCCAGGACGACCAGCAAGGGAAGCAGCGTCCAGAGATCGAGGGTGAAGACCCGATGCATCTCGGTGAGCAACGTCTGGGCCGACTCGGGCACGACCTGGGTGCTTGCGGCAGCGCTGCGGCCGAGAGTGGAGTAGACCAATAGCGCCACGAGGGAAGAGGGTACTGCGGTGTAGAGCATGTTCCGGATGTGGGCGTAGAGGTCGGCACCGGCGCCGATGGCACAGATGTTGGTCGAATCCGACAACGGCGACATCTTGTCGCCCAGGTAGGCCCCTGAGATCACCGCACCGGCAGTAGCGGCCATGGGTGCGTTGACGGCGGCCGCGGCGCCCATGAGGGCGACACCCAAGGTCCCCGCCGAGCCCCATGACGTGCCGGTGCAAAGCGACATGACGGCGGTGACCAGAAAGGCGGAAAGGACGAAGAACCTCGGGCTGAGGATCTGGATCCCTGCGGAGATCAGAACCGGTATCGTGCCGGAAAGGACCCAGGTGCCGATCAGCATGCCGATGGTCAGCAGGATCAGGATGACGGGCAGGACGGCTGCAAGCTTCTCGCCTGTCGAGCGCTGGATGTCCAGCCAGGTTGCGCCGCGCAGGACTGCCTGAATTCCGGCCACGCTCGCGGCCGTCAACAGCGCCAGCACCAGCATGTCGGCGTCGAGCTCGAAAAAGAAGCCGCCGACGACGAAGCAGGCAACCAGGGTGAGCAGTGGCAGCGCAGCGGCGCCCACCGAGAGAGGCTTCGAGGGGGGCTCCGGGTTGGCCGCCAAGCTTTTAGTGTCCTAGAAAGCGTCCAGGGATTGGTCGAGGTCTTGAATGAGCGTCTCGGCACCCTCGAGACCGACCGAGAGTCGCACCGTGCCAGGAGGAATGCGTTGCGCCGCCAGGCTCGGCGCATTGGTGCCGTGGTTGGGGGAAAGGACCAGGCTCTCCACTCCCCCCCAGCTCACACCGACTCGGAAGAGCTTCAAACGGTCGATGAACGCGGCCACCGCCGGGTAGCTCTCGGTGTCGAGCTCGAAGCTGAACAGGCCGGCGAATCCCCGCAATTGACGGGTCACCAGGGCGGGATCCCCGGCCAGAGCGGGGTGAAAGACCCGCCGCACTTTGGGGTGGGCATCGAGAAACCGGGCGACCGTCAGTGCATCGGCATGGTGCTGCTGCATCCGAGTGGGAAGCGTTCTCAGGCCCCGATTCACGAGCCAGGCATCCACTGGTCCGAGAGCACCCCCGAGCAAGAGATAGGCGTCGAAGAAGATCCGCTCTAGCAGCTCGTCCGAGCCGACAATGGCGCCTGCCACCACGTCGCTGTGCCCTCCCATGTACTTGGTAGCCGCATGCACCACCAGGTCGACGCCCTTCTCCAGGGGCTTCTGGAACAACGGTGTCGACCAGCTGTTGTCCATCACAGTCATGGCCCCGTGCTGTCTGGCCAGCTCTGCGACCTGGCCGACATCGAGGAGTCGAAACATCATGGTTCCCGGACTCTCGAGCCACACGACGGAGGTGTTCGGACGCAGGCCGCCGGCGATGGCGTCGAGGTCATTGTCCAGGACGACATCGTGCTCCACGCCGAACGTGGTAAGCCGCTCGGCGAGCTCCAGGGTCGGCCCATAGGTGTTGTTGACGAAGAGAACGTGGGAGCCGGCCCTGGTCAAACTGAAGAGGACGGAGCTGATGGCCGCCATCCCCGAGGCGAGGAACTTGCAGGCTTCTCCCCGCTCGAGCTGTGCCAGCTTGGTCTCGATGGCCTCGACCGTCGGGTTCTGTCCTAGCGTGTAGACATGCGATCGATTCTCAGCCGCCAGCCCTGCGACCAACTCCTCTTGTGAACCATGGCGAAAGAGGGAGGTCTGGACGATGGGTGGCGACAGGGAGCTCCCCTGGGTCGCGAAGTCCTCCCCGTGACCGAGACAGACCAGCCGGTCGGCGACGTCGATATCCGGGGCTTCGATAGCGAGAGGGCCGCTCAAGATTCCCTTTCAGCGTCTCGTCGGTCCAGGCCTACCGCTAGCGGTAGTTGGTGAACTGCATGTCGATGGGAAAGTCCTGCTCCTTGACGATAGCGATGACTTCCTGCAGGGCGTCGCGGTCTTTGCCGGAAACCCGCACCATGTCGTCGTTGATGGAAGCCTGCACCTTGAGCTTGGCTTTTTTGATCACCTTGACGATCTCGCGAGCCTGCTCGATGGGGATTCCCTGCTGCAGCGTCACGGTCTGGCGTACGGAACCCTGTGCCGCCGGATCGACAGTGCCGTAGTCGAGCGCTTTCAGCGATACTCCGCGGCGGACCAGCTTCTGCTGCAGGATGCCGTTGACCGCATCGAGCTTGAACTCGTCGGCCGAGGCCAGGACGAGTTTGCCCTCTTTTTCGTTGAGCTCGATGCTCGAGTTGCTCCCCTTCAAGTCGAAGCGTTGTACGAGTTCCTTGGTCGACTGATTGACGGCGTTCTTGACCTCGGCCATGTCGACCTGGGAGACGATGTCGAAAGAATTCTGTTTAGCCATGGGCTTAGGCTATCAATAACCTGGCGGAGGTTGGCGCCAGTGTCGGAGCATGAAAGCGATCCGGTCGGCTTTGGGAGCGACGTCGAAGCGCAGCTGCACCTCCGGGGATGGATCGAAACGGCGCGTCATCTGGTGTGGTCTGTGATCCGGGCCGCGGAAGGAGACGACGCTGGAGCTCTCGCCTCCGACTCGCAACTCGGCCTCCCGGCTCCTGGAGGGCCGACGGAACTGGAGGGAAACGGGTCCCTCCAGGTCACTTTGTGGGTCCAGCTGAGCGACATAGAGCCGCCGATCCGCTGGGCTGCGAACCCATTCGCCCGGCTGCGGCTCCGCCTCTTCCCGCAGCGGGTGAACCAGGACCACGATCTCAGGACCCCATGCCTTGAAGGGATGAGGTCTGATGACATGGACCCTACCCTCGGGAAGCCTCTCCATGCGGTCGCGGTAGAACTGGCCCTGCTCTGGATCGGCCAGCCGGCTGCCTGGGAAGACCTCGGCGTCGAATCTGTCGAGGTCCCGCCCTGGCAGGAGTTGCAGGGACTCCACCTGCTGAAGGGCGAGCCGCGCCTTCCGATACTCCTGCATGCGTGGGATCTTGAAGTCGAACTCGGAGAGCACTTGTCGACCCGGGGGTTGCCTGAGGCGTTGCCTCAGCAGCTCCAGAGCCGTGTTACCGGTCGAGGGAACCGTGCTTTTGTAGGTGTAGACGTTGGCGGACCAGCCCAGCGAGAGGACGAGGGTCAATGCAGCGGCTGTTCCAACGAGTCCCCGCTGTCGAGCCGGCAGGAGCTCACCGAGGATCGACCAGAGTGCGAGAAGAGACCAGGCAGCGGCCAAGGCCAGGAACGGCGTCAGGGGCAGCCAGTTGTGCGCGCTCGGATTGGGGGTGCTCACCGCATACAGCACGGAGTAGGAGAGGACAAAAGAGAGCGCCATCAGCCAGTACAGTGCGATCCTGGATCGCTTCAGGCAACGAACGGAGAGATAGGTCAGCACCCCCAGGCCAACCAGGGCCGCGATGCCGACGAAGAGACCGTGGAAGGAAGGTGAAGTCAGGGTCTCGAGTGTGCGCGGCACCAGGTCGAGCGGTGAGTCGACTCCCTTGGAGGCACCCTTGCGAGCGTAGACCCGGACGGTCCTGCTCATCGACCTGCGATAGATGTCGGGCTCGAGCAGGACATAGGGGTTGAACAGCAGGAAGACGGCGACGCTCACCGCGCCTGCGGCCACCAGCCAGACAAAGGTCCTCTTGCTGCGATGGCTACTGAGGAGGGTGCCGAGTGTGATGGGAATCGCGGCCGGGCCACCGTTGAACTTGCTCGCCATGGCGAGGCCGATGGCGGCTCCAGTGGCAGCGTAGGCTGCGAACGTCGGTCTCTCGATGGCGCGCAGGCTCAGATAGAAGGCCAGGACCAGGGCCAGCACCAGCACCATGTCCGCTTTGTAGATCACGGACTGCCGAATGTGCCAGGGGACGACCGCGAGCAAAAACGCCGCCAGGAGTCCCAATCGGTTGCTTGCGAGTCTCGTGCCGATCGCATAGACGAGCCACAAGCTCAGGGTGCCGAAGAGCGCTTGCAGAAGCCGGCACAGGAGGTAGGCCGTCGGTGTGAAGCCGCTCTTGGGCCGCAGGACCGCGAAGGATTCGATGTCGGTAGCCTGGTGGAGGAGGTCGCTGCCCTTCAGGACCAGAGCGTGCGGCAGGTACGAGAGGCCCGGATGGAGTCCGTGAGCCGGACGCCACTCTCCATCCCTGAGCAGCAGCTCGATGTTCTGGAGTCCGTAGCGTTCATCCCAGAACCGGGTCGAAGTGAGATCCGGGGTGGTGTTCCAGGCCCGCAGTCCAAACGCCCAGAGCAGAAGAATGCCGAGAAGGACTTGGGCTGTCCTTCTGCTCAGAGGAACAAGCGAATCGAGCTCGAGAAGGCTCTGAGGGCTCATAAGGGGCGTAGGGGCTTAGGGGTGTAGGGGCATAGGGGTTGTGAATCAGAAAGGTCGCGGGATCAGGATGCTCTCTTTGGGTCGTCGCCGGAGAGCTGGCGGACCAGGTTCATGGCGGAGGCCAGGTCTTCATCGACCTCGATGTGGCGGAACTCGGCATTGCGACCGACAAGGTGGAGATTGTCGAATTCGCCGAACACCTGTCGGGCCTGTGCTGTAACCAGTTCATAGTTCCGGTCGTAGACCGGGTAGCCGAAAGACTCATGAATCAGAAGGCTGTCGAGCACCTCGTCACGATGGGCGAGGTCGTAGCGCTCGAATGCCGCGAGCACATCTCCCAACGGGTCGTCAGTGGCCGAGGTCACTTCAGCGACGACAACTGTGCGGTCCTCGGACACACTGCCTCGCGCGAAGTTTTTGAACTCGGCCATGCGGTTGATCACCACGTCCCCGTCCCCGAAGTAGATCCAGTGATAGGGCATCACACTCGGCTTGTCGAAGAGCAGGTAGACCAGCGTCACAGGTTGAAAGCGCAAGGAGAACTCGTGGCCCAGCATGCGGCCCAGAACGGTAGCTGGAATGGTCGAGACCAGTCGGTCGCAGGCGAAGGAGTGGCTCACACCATCCTGCTCGTAACGGACCGCCGTGATTCTTCCATTCGCCGTCTCGAGGCCGGTGACGCGGGACTCGAGCTCGACCCGATTCGCCACCTTGTCGTAGAGAGCCTGACAGATGGCGCCGTACCCTCCCTGCTGCGGGTAGTAGAAGTGGCGGAAGAAGATCTTCGAGTTGCGCCGGAAGACATCTCGCAGTCCGGAGGTCCGCAGCTTCTGTCTTCCCCATTCGACTGAAATCTCGGCCGGTGAGACGCCGAACATCTTGCGCGTGTAGGGCTCGAAGAAGAGATCGTAGAGTCCGCGGCCGAACTTGTTGAGCGCCAGATTCTCGAAAGACTCCTCGGGCAAGCTTGGTTTGAACAGGTAGTCCTTGACGAGGTGGCCGCTGATCCGCGGTGGCAGGCGCAGGATCAGGTCGACGGGGTTGACGGGGTCGTGCACCTTTTTGCCGGCGATGAAGATCGCGCTCCGTCGCCGGTGCTTGTGCATCGGTACTAGACGCAGAAGGTACGCGAGCGCCTCGCGGTCGTGGGTGAAGAGCCGGTGGGGGGCGATGTCGCAGTGAAAGCCGTGCCACTCGAAGCTCCTCGCCAGCCCACCGATGCGATCAGCCGCCTCGAACAGCGTGACTTCATAGCCCCTTTCCCTCAGCAGTGCGGCACTGCTGAGTCCCGAGGCACCAGCACCCAGGATTGCAACTCTCTCCATTCTCCAATCATCCTCTTTGACGCCGGCAAGTATATGGCCTGGCACCGAAGCCTAGAGCATCGGAGCGACCCTTGGTGGGAACGCTTGGAGCCCGGAGAGGTTTGAAGTAACCTCTCGGTTCCCTGGCGCGGCGAGAGCGGCGCCTTCTAGGCGTTCTCGATAGCCAGGTGGGGAAGTGGCGAGTGGATCGACGGTGGCGGGAAGGACGACAGTGATGGCGAGAGATCGATATTCAGTGATCGTCGGTACGGGCCGGTATGTCCCGACAAGAAGGGTTGTCAATCAGGACTTCATTGGCAACCGGTTCTACAAGGGCTACGGTGAGGCGATCGATCCGGCCACCAATCGAACGGTACTGGAGAAGTTCGAGGGCATCACCGAGATTGCCGAGCGGCGATATGTGACCGAGGATCAGGTGGCCTCGGACATTGCTGGAAACGCGGCAGAAGAGGCGCTGCGCGCGTCGGGCTTGGACCGGGAGACACTCGACTACATCATCGTGGCGCACAATTTCGGAGATGTACCGGCCGATAACTTGAGAACCGACCTGGTGCCGAGCTTGGCGGCCAGGGTGAAACAAAGACTTGGAATTCGTAACCCGAGTTGCATCGCCTACGACCTGCCCTTTGGCTGCCCCGGTTGGCTGCAAGGAGTGATCCAGGCCGACTACTTCCTGCGCTCGGGTGACGCGACTCGGGCCATGGTGATTGGTGCCGAGACCCTGTCCCGGGTTTCAGATCCTCACGACAGAGACGCCATGCTTTACTCGGACGGGGCTGGCTGCGCCATCCTGGAGGCCCGGACCAGTGCCGAGCCTGTCGGGGTCCTGGCCCACGCAGCCCGTTCGGACACCCTGGAGCATGCCTCGTTGATGTGGATGGGAACCTCCTATGACCCCGACCATGAGGGCGACGCGCTCTTCCTCAAGATGCAGGGTCACAAGCTCTACGAGTATGCGGTCACCACGGTCCCCGGGTTCTTGCATGAGACCCTTCAGAAGGCCGGGCTCTCCCTGGCCGATGTAGACAAGGTGCTGATGCATCAGGCGAATGCCAGGTTGAACGAGCAGATCCTTCGGCGGCTGTATCGGCTCGAGGGCACTGAAGAGATCCCCGGCGGAATCATGCCGATGACGATTTCCCATCTCGGCAATAGCTCGGTGGCTAGCGTTCCGACTCTGTTGGATCTCATTGTCCGGGGCGAGATCGATGGTCAGAGTCTGAATCGTGGAGATGATGTGGTCTTCGCCGCGGTCGGGGCGGGCATGAACATCAACGCCATGGTCTACAAGTGGGCTTGAGGCGACTCAGCGACGCCGGAGTCCCAGGACCAAGCCGCCAACGAAAACCAGGATCACCAGAATTCCCAAAATGAGTCGAGGCGCCGTGCCGAGCTCGATGAGGGCACCGAAACCTTCGGGTAGCCGAGCCGCCAGGTCGCGTGCCAGAGCCACCAGGAGTCCCCAGGCACTGGCGGCCACGGAGGCGATGGCGTTCCAGACCTGGTCGAAGATCTGCGGACTCACGAGTCGGAGCACCAGCAACCAGACGACGATGACCCAGACCGCCTCAGCGAGGAAGCGGCCGAGTCGGGGCTGGCGCGAGGCGTACGCTCCGGAAGCCCTGGACCTTCCCGGGGTCAGAAAACCGTCGACGTAGAACCGGCTGACGCGGCGAATTGGGCCCCGAATGGCTTCGATCGGCTGGCGAGTGAGAGCTGAGTGGACCAGGCGGATCGCCGTGGTGATCACCACGCGGACGATTTGCGGAATCCACAGCACCAGTCCGACCACGGCCCAGACCGCGTCGGCGAGCAAGACGATGACCTGCTCGATGCGATTGGGTTTGGGTGCGGAGTTGGTGGCTGATTCCTCGAGATCCAGGTCCTGCAGGAGCTCGCTCACACCATCATTCTACGACGCCACGCGACCTGGTTCTGTTGACGAAGCCACTGCCGACCTCTGTACCCGCTATACAGCGGGCATTGCCGCTCAGCTCATCTCTTCCTGATGGCCTATGATTCTCTTCGTAAGTCCATGAAAGTGATTCAGTGTCGGGAGGTTGATGTGAAAGCGCAAACAATTTCAGTCGTGGGAGCGGCCCTGCTTCTGGTGGCGAGTCTGCTTGCCGCCGCAACAGCGGATAGCGTAGCGGCGGAGGGCGGAGAACTCCGGATCACGCCGATCTTGCATGGCAGCGTTCAGATCGAGCATGGCGACACGGTGATCTACGTCGATCCCTGGAGCCGGGGAGACTACTCCGAGGCGCCGAAGGCCGACCTGATCTTGATCACTGATATCCACGGTGACCACCTGGATGTCGAGATGATCGCCGAGCTTCGCAAGGGCTCGACGGTTCTCGTCGTGCCCGCTGCGGCGGCCGACAAGGTCGAGGGAGAGACCGTCATGGACAACGGCGACACCAAGGAGCTCGCCGGCATCCTGATCGAGGCGGTCCCCATGTATAACTTGCAGCGTGGGCCCGAGGAGGGTGGGCTCTTTCATGAGAAGGGCCGGGGAAACGGCTATGTCCTGACGATGGGAGGCAAGCGTCTCTATCTCGCCGGGGACACTGCGTGCACTCCTGAAATGCAGCAGCTCACCGATATCGCCGTAGCGTTCGTGCCGATGAATCTGCCCTATACGATGACACCGAAAGAGGCGGCCGAGTGCGTCAAGGCCTTTCAACCGGCAGTTGTCTATCCGTACCACTATCGGGGCTCGGATCTCGGCCAGTTCAGCACTGCTCTGGAAGGCGAATCGGAGATCGAGATTCGACTCCGTGAGTGGTACCCCGGCTCGTAGGCGGATACCGGATTTGAACAGTCGAGATGGAAAGGGGAGGTCCTCATGCCGATGAGAAGAAGACCTGTCAGCGGTCTCACTGCGGCCGTCATACTGTTGCTTCTCTTTGCATTGTCGCCAACTCTCGCTGCCAGTCTGGATCCGACCGAGGCGAGGATCGTCGAAGCTGTGGACAAGCGAAGTGAAGAGGCCATCGCTGCCCTCGAACAGCTCGTCAACATCAACAGCGGCACCATGAACCCCGAGGGCATCCGGCGGGTCGGTGCCTATTTCGAGCGTGAGCTGGGAGCTCTGGGTTTTGCGACTCGATGGATCGAGCAACCTGCGGAGCTGGAGCGGGGTGATCATCTGTTCGCGGAGTTGCAAGGGAATCGCGGCAAGCGAATCCTCATGATCGGGCATCTGGACACCGTGTTCGAGCCCGATAGTCCGTTTCAGCATTTCCGTCGCGAAGGCGGCATTGGCTACGGACCGGGCACGGAGGACATGAAGGGGGGCAATCTGGTGATCCTCTTCGCGCTGAAGGCTCTGCGCGACGCCGGCGCCCTCGACAACACCCAGATCATCGTGGCCCTCACGGGAGACGAGGAAAACCCCGGCAAGCCGGTGGCGGTATCGCGCCAAGATCTGATCGAGGCGGGGCGCCGCAGCGACATCGCACTGGGTTTCGAGGCGGGGGTGAGAGACATAAGTACGGCCACGATCGCCCGCCGAGGGGCCAGTTTCTGGACCCTGCGGGTGACCGCGAAACGGGCCCACTCCTCTGGGATCTTCGACGACAGCAACGGTGCAGGAGCCATCTTCGAGGCGAGTCGGATTCTCGACGCCTTCTACTCACAGATTCGTGGCGAGCAGTATCTGACCTTCAATCCGGGAGTCATCCTGGGTGGCACCGCGATCGACTACGACCCGCAGGCCAATCGAGGGACGGCTTTCGGCAAGACCAACATCATCGCTGAGAACGCTGTCGTGCACGGTGACCTACGGTTCTTGTCGGAAGAGCAGAAGGAGAGGACAAGGGAGGCGATGCGGGCCATCGTGGCTCTATCGCTGCCGGGAGCCGAGGCCGAGATCAGCTTCGAAGACGGGTATCCAGCCATGTTCCCTTCGCCGGGCAACCACGACCTCCTGACCGAGTTCGAAAGTGTCAGTCGTGACCTGGGCTTCGGCGAGCTCGAAGTCCTCGACCCGGGTGAGAGGGGAGCGGCCGATATTTCCTTCGTGGCGGCGGACGTGGAGGCCGGCCTGGCCGGTCTGGGGCCTGTCGGCTGGAAGGGGCACACGGTGGACGAGCACGTCGATCTGACGACACTCGCTGTCAATACGAAACGCGTGGCTGTCCTCGTTTACCGCTTGACGAGATAAGGAAGGAAGGTCGGAAATGGCGTTGCGTCGACTGATGAAGTGGCTCGGGATTCTTCTGGCGGGCGTGGTGCTCCTCGTGGCCGTTGGGTTGCTCTGGTACTTCTGGCCCGAGGGACCGAACCTGGCCGACCCTCTGGCCGGTGCCTACCGGACTCCTGATGACGACTTGCTGATCCTGGTTGTCAACGGCGCGGATACCGTCCGCGTGATGAGCCCGGAGAGCGGGCAGACCCGGACCCTGTTCATGACGGACATCGATCAGTTCGAGTCGGGCGAAGGATGGAGCAGCAGGGAACCGGTGACACTTCGAGGCGAGGTGCTGCGCGGCCCGGAAGGGGATGTGACGGCCCTGACCTGGAAGCCAGAGGACGGTGAAGAGATCGAAATCGCGCGACTTCCTTTCCGAGAGAGTGAAGTCTACTTCCCCTCGGGAGATCTCATGCTCAGGGGCTTGCTCGTGTTGCCCGAAGAAACGGACGGTCCGGTTCCGGCCCAGGTGGCCGTGCATGGCTCAGGCAGGGACCGAGCGGTCTACGAGTATCGCCTTCCCTATCTGGCTGCGGCGCACGGCATGGCGGGATTCGTCTTCGACAAGAGGGGTACCGGCGAGTCGGAGGGCAAGTACTCCCAGAACTTCCCAGACCTGGCTGGGGACGTCAAAGCGGCTGTGGAATTTCTGAGAACACGGCCCGAGGTGGACCCGGCTCGAATCGGCCTGGTCGGCTTCAGCCAGGGTGGTTGGATCGCCCCCATGGCGGCTGCCCTTGGAGCCGAGGTCAATACCATCGTTGTCAATTACGGAGTGGCACGGCCGATCTTCGACGAAGATCGCTGGGGATATGTCTGGTCTCTGCGACACGAGGGCTTTGGCGAACGCGAGATTGCCGAAGTCGATGCCATCAACGAGTTCGCGTCCAGGATTGTCGATGAGCGTGACCAGAGTGCCTACCCAGGGCTGAGGGCGGCTGTCGCAAAGGCGAAGGATGAGCCCTGGTTCCCAACCGTTGCGAAGAGCGATTCAACAGTGGGCTATCTGGCCTCGTCGCCAGTGCCTTTGTGGGTCTGGGAGTGGTTCGACAAGCTGGTGGGTTTCGAAGTGGTCTTTGGTGTCATCGACCGCCTCTACGATCCCGAGGCGACGATTCGGGACCTCGAGATACCCAGCTTGTGGCTGTTTGCGGGCGACGATTCCAGCGCTCCGACCCCTTGGAGTGTCGAGGTTCTCGAAGGCCTGATCGACGAAGGTGCACCGATCGAATACGAGGTGTTCCCGGGTATCGAGCACGGCATGCTCGTGGTGGAGGATTCTGCTGAACAGGAGCGCGAGTACCTGGGCTACTATCCCGGCTATCCCCTGCAGTACATGCGGTGGCTACAGCTGCAGAACGGACTGGTCCGAGAGGAAGATGCAAGAAGTGAGTGGTCCCCGTCGCCCGACGAGGAACCTGCAGGGCGCTGATGGTCGGTCTCAGGATTTCTCAGGCTTTTTCTGAGCAAGAAAGATCGTGTGCTGAGCACCTTTGCGTTGATGATCCCGGACGCGTTCGACTCTGGCCGTGAAGCCGCTCTTTCCCAAACGCTTCACGAAGGCGGCATCCGTATAGGCTGACCAGACCGCCAGGACACCTCCAGGAGTCAATGCGGCTCGAATTCTCTGCAGGCCCGGGCGATCGTAGAGTCGGCTGTTGGAGCTCAGGCACCATGCCGAAGGACCGTTGTCCACGTCGAGCAGGATGGCGTCGAATGTTTGGGTCTCGTCGAGCAGATCCCAGACGTTGGCGTTGCGGATCAGCACACGTTTGTCTTCGAGTGCTCGTCGGTGTAGGAGCTCCAGCCGCTCGCGGTTCCACTCCACGACCGCAGGGTAGATCTCCGCGACGACCACCTCGGCCCGGGACGGAAGGATCTCCAATGCGGCGCGCAGCGTGTAGCCGAACCCGAGCCCACCGATGAGGATGCGAGGATTCTTGCGCTCGCGCACTTCCTGACAGGCCAGGGTTGCCAAGGCGGATTCCGACCCAGTGCGCCGCGTCGACATCAGCTCTTCGCCGTCGAGATGAATGAAGTAGTCACCGTCGCGGCGGTGCAATGAGAGAACCGTGCCGTCCGGGGTTCGGGTGCTGTGCAGGGTCTCGAACGGTCGCATGGGTGGGTTCTCGGCCGAGGGGTACTTCTGAGATGGAGCGCAGGCACCCTAGCATGTCAGCCGATCGAGACGATGGGTGGCTGGCGCGCTTGTTGCCCTTCGATCTCCCGTCTATGATCGACGGGTCCGTTGGGAGACGCCTTGCAATCGAAGCTGAAGGTCCTCTATCTGTGTACCGGGAACTCCTGCCGTAGTCAGATGGCCGAAGCGTGGACCCGGCATTTACGGGGAGACGCCGTCGAAACCTGGTCGGCTGGAACCCGACCGAAGTCGCTGGATCGTCGAGCCGTCGAGGTGATGCGGGAGGTCGGAGTGGACATCTCCGAGCAGCGCTCCAAGGCGGTGGAGGAGCTGCTCGACCTCGAGATCGACTATGTCGTAACGGTTTGCGATGGGGCGCATGAGAGCTGTCCGGTATTTCCTGGCCGGGCGCGGATCGTCCACCGGGGGTTCGAGGATCCTCCGAAGTTGGCTGAGGCGGCTGCCTCCGAGGAGGAGGCGTTGAGTCACTATCGGCGGATTCGGGATCAGATCCGCGAGTTGGTTGAAGGTCTACCTGACAGCGTGGCCTTGGAGGATGCAGCGCAATGACGACTCACGAAGGCGTTTCGAAGCAGCTCTCCCTACTGGATCGGTACCTGACGCTGTGGATCTTCGGGGCCATGGGGATCGGCGTAGCGCTGGGGGCCTTGTGGGCCGGCGTGGCCGATTTTTGGGGTCGGTTCACGGTGGGCACGACGAACCTGCCGATCGCCATCGGTCTGATTCTGATGATGTACCCGCCCCTGGCGAAGGTGCGCTACGAGGAGCTGCCCGACGTCTTTCGCAACTGGCGGATCCTGGGCCTGTCTCTCGTCCAGAACTGGATCATCGGTCCTATCTTGATGTTCGGGCTGGCGATCCTGTTCTTGCGGGACCAACCGGAGTACATGGTCGGCCTGATCCTGATCGGCCTGGCTCGCTGCATCGCCATGGTGATCGTTTGGAACGAGCTGGCGGACGGTGATTCGGAGTACGCCGCTGGATTAGTGGCCTTCAACAGTGTCTTCCAGGTTCTCTTCTACAGCCTTTACGCCTGGATCTTCATCACCAAGCTACCGCCGCTGTTCGGGTTGGAGGGATCGATCGTCGACATCAGCATGGGTCAGATCGCCAGAAGCGTCTTCATCTATCTGGGGATTCCGTTCCTGGCCGGCATGCTGACGCGTCTGGTCCTGGTCAAGACCAAGGGACGCGACTGGTATGAGAGTGTCTTCATTCCGAAGATCTCTCCCATCACCCTGATCGCTCTGCTCTTCACGATTCTGGTGATGTTCAGCCTCAAGGGCGACCAGATCGTTCGCATTCCTGGTGATGTGTTGCGCATCGCCGTGCCGCTGCTGATCTACTTCGTCGTCATGTTCCTGATCAGCTTCTGGTTGGGATACAAGATCGGCGCCGACTACAGCAAGACGGCAACGCTCTCCTTCACTGCGGCATCGAACAATTTCGAACTGGCGATTGCTGTGGCTGTGGCAGTGTTCGGAATCGGCTCCGGAGCCGCTTTTGCAGCGGTTATCGGTCCCCTGGTCGAGGTCCCGGTGCTGATCGGCCTCGTCAATGTCTCGCTTTACTTCCGGCGCAGGTACTTCGGCGCGGAGCGCGCTGAAGTACCTGTGGGTTGAGGCGTCCGGTCGTACCTCCTAGCCGATCCTTGAGGGCTTGGGGTTGAGGCGCCCAGCGCTTTGCGCCAGGCGGTCTTTGAGGGCCTGGGGGTCGAGCCGGCCGATCGAACCAGGGATCTCCCTCGTCTGCGGCCTCACCCGACCATGCCCCTCCGACGAGGGAGACCCATGGCCCGATCTACAACCTTCGAGACACAGCAAGCTTCGGATTGCTGACTCACCCCCTACGCCCTTAAGCCCCTAAGCCCTACTACCCTCACCGGTGCCATAGGTTCGTCCGGGTGGTTCGACAGGGGGCGCCGAGTCGAGCGCGGCGCAAGGTCCTTCATAGAGCACAGCAGATGGGGCGCGATGACGAGACAAGGTGGCGGCCCACCTCAATGTAGGGGAGGGGCTTGCCCCCTCCCGCGGGAGCCCGCAAGGGGCTCCCCTACAAAGCCGACGCCGTCCGCCTGCGAACCACCCGGACGAGCCTCACTCCCCCTAAAGACCGGACTGACGAAGTCCGAACAATTCAATCCCCAAGCCCCAAGAGAAAGAACGCCCGGCAGAACTGCTGGGCGCCTCAACCCTCGAGGTCTCATTGCCGCAGCGGTGCCTGCGGCAACGCTGGCTAGGTGAGTCTTCGGCGGATTTTCTGGCGGCCGCGGATCGTGGTCTTGCGTTCGACGTAGGGATCGACACCTTCGGCGGTACAGCGTGGCAGCGGACTGCCGATCGCCTTCTCGATGCGGCGAATGTCTTCCTTGTTCTGCCATGTGGCGATCGTCGAAACCGTACCTTTCATCGCACCGCGGGCCGTGCGGCCGGCCCGGTGAATGTAGTCCTCTACCGAGTCCGGCACCCCGTAGTTGACGATGTGCTCGATGATGGGGATGTCGATTCCCCGTGCCGCAATGTCGGTGGCGAGCAGGATCCGGTGCTCGCCTTCACGCAGTCCCTCGAGGGCGGCGACTCTCTGCTTCTGGGTCCGATCGGAGTGGATGCGCTCCACCGGATGGCCTTCTTTCTCCAGCTGCTTGGTGGCCCACTCAGCGTCCACTTTGCGTCGGAGAAACACGAGCATGCTGCCCTTCTCTTCGGCTGCGAGAGCCAGCAGGCAGGCTTTCGTCTCTTCGGGCTCGACGAGATAGAGGCGGTGCTCGATGCCTTCAGCCGTGCGCATGTCGGGGCGTAGATCGACACGCACCGGTTCTCGCATGAACCGTCGAGCCAGGTTCTCGACGGTCGAGTGCATGGTGGCCGAGAACATCATGGTCTGCCTATCTTCGGGAACGGCTTCGAAGACGCGCAAAATCTGCGGCAAGAAACCGAGGTCGAGCATGTGATCCGCCTCGTCGAGGACCAATTTCTCGATGCGATCGAGATTCAGGTTTCTCCGCTGGAAGTGGTCCCACAGGCGGCCCGGGGTTGCAACGACGATGTCCGGCTGTTTCCGCAGATCGTCGATCTGTGGCCCCAATTTGACGCCGCCGATCAAGCAGACGGTGCTGAGCTTGTGATCCTTGCCTACGACCTCGAGAAATGACTGAGTCTGAAGAGCGATCTCCCGGGTCGGACAGAGAATCAGTCCCCGGACCCCCTTGCCGTGGATCAAGTGCTCGGCGATTGGCAGCCCGAAGGCGCCGGTCTTGCCGGAGCCAGTCTGTGCCAGGCCGATGACATCGAGGCCTGCCAGCGCTTTTGGGATCACCTGTTCCTGGATCGGGGTTGGGTGCTCGAAGCCGAAGGAGTCGAGCGAACGTACGATGGGTTCGGTCAATCCCAAGTCGGCGAAAGAAACACCCGTAGTGGTCGGATCTTGGGGTACACCTCCAGTGAACATTCAGGTAATCCTACCCTAGTCGGTCCTGGGATTTCGGGGATCCGGCATGGGAACGATGTTGCCTTGCCGAATCATTGCAAGTCGGGTCACCGGTCGGAGGCTTTGGCCGGTCGGGTCCCACTCGATGAGTCCGACGACTCCATGCCAAGGGGAGAGCTCGACCAGGGCCTGGCGAATCGCAGCGCGACTCAGGCCCGCTCGGCGGATCGATTCGAGCAGCAGCCGAGTCGCGTCGTAGGTGTGCGCCGCGGCCCAATCAGGCGGGAATCCGGTTCGAGCCTGAAATCTCTGGGCGAACTTGGCGGCTTCGCTAGCCTGATCTGTAGAGTCGAAGAGCAGGGGAAGAGTCACACCCTCGGCTGCCGCTCCAGCCGACGCCATGAAGAGGCGGCGTCCGAGCTGCGGTCCGCCGAAGATCGGGCCGGCAAAGCCGCGCTGCCGAAGAGCGCGTATCAGAGTGGCACTGTCCGGTGCCGAAGCGATGACCAGCGCGGCCGAAGGGGAGTCGTCTCCGATTCGCCCCAGCGAGGTGCTCAGGTCCATGGTACCCGGCTGCAGGTCGATACGCAGGGCCGGGCCACGTTCGAGGGCAGCCAGGGCTCCGACGAGCTCTTTCGCGGCCAGGCGGGAGTCGTGGTCGGTGGTCGCCAGCAAAGCGAAGTTCCCGTCGCCGATCATCTCGAGCATTCCGCTTGCCACCAAGGGAGCCCAGAGGTGGTCTCCCGGCGCGACCGAGAACATCCAGGGTACCCCTGCCAGGTTCACTGACTCGTCGGTACTGACCGGGCTGACCAGGGGGAGCCGGGCCTTCACCACGACCTGCTCGGCGAGGTGGGTTCCTGGGCCATCCACGGAACCGAGAATCGCCAGCACCTGGTCCTCGTGAACCATGCGGGCGATCTGTCCGACACCTGTGCCCCAGGGATTCTCCGACCATCGCGGTATGAGCCGGACGGGAAGCCCGTCTAGACCGCCTGCCTCGTTCACCTCCTCGACAGCAAGAGATGTTGCCGTCCAGAGGTCGCCATACAGAGGTTGTGCAGGGTCGGAGGGTCCGAACCATCCGATAGGCACCTCGGTGAGGCTCGCGGGATCCGGGCCCTCGCCGGCGGGGCCGAGATACTCCAGCGGCTGAAGTCGGAAATCGTGGTACGGCTCGTCGTCCGGACGTTCCTCTGGAGGTGGAGCCTGACCGTGGAGAGCGCGTGCAAGGAGGACCAGCACCAGGATTCCCGTGGAAAAGATCTGGTGGGCTATTGCGTACCTCCTCCGACGCTCGAGGCGGAGAGAGGCTCGCGCTCCTGCCGCGTCTCGGGTGCGATGAGGCCGCTCGGAACGCCCAGGTCCTCGCGGGAGTAGTAGCTCCATCCCTCGCCGTCCCAACGCGTCATGAAGACCTCTCCGCCGTCATCCAGAGCGGCGTTGAGCGGAATGTCCCCGGTGACACCCGGCCAGGGCTCGCTACGATAGGCCAGGAGATCGCGGATCTTGGCACGGTTGAGGCCGGCGTTCTGGATGGCCCAGATCAGGAGGTTCGCCCCGTCATAGGCGTGTGCGGCGTAGGTGTCGGGCTCGACGCCATAGCGCTTTTCGAATTCCTGACGAAAGCGTGCCAGGTTGGGATCCTCGCGGTGGGGGTTCCACGGATACGTGGAGTAGACCTCCTGCGCGAGCTCGCCGGCCAGATTCACGAACTCGTCGGAAGCACAGCGGTCCGAGCAGAAGAAGGGCTGGTCCATGCCCCGTTCGCGAATCTGAGTCAGGATCCGGGCACCGTCCACGGCATCGCCCCAATGGACGATCGCCTGGGGCTCGGCCTCGGCGATCCGATCGATCTGCAGGGAGAAGTCATCGTCACCCACCGGGTAGGCCATCTCGATGACGACCGGGTAGCCGAGACGCCGGCTGCCGTCCTTGATCTCCCGGACTCCGAAGCGACCGTACCGATTACTGGCTCGAATGATGGCCACCCGCTCGTATCCCTGTTTGCGATAGAGATAGTCGAGCAGCATGTAGTTCTGCTGCCGATCGTCCCCGATGGTCCTGATGACCCAGGGGATGTTCGTCTCGATGAAGGTGGGATCCGTATCCCCTGTGTTGATCATCGGGATCTCGGCTTTCAGGGCCACCCGGATCGCGATATGCGAGTTGGCGCCATCGATGGTTCCCAGGATGGCCCAGACGTTCTCCTTATAGGCCAGATCGATGATCTCGTTGCCCGAGGCCCCCCACAGGCCGTTGTCGTTGTGCACCACCAGCTCGAAGGGGATGTCTCGAGGCTGGTAACCCCCGGCGGCATTCGCCTCTTCGATGGCCATCCTCGTGCCGCGGAGCATGGCGATGCCCAGTGGCTCCTCGTGACTCATACCGCCCGTGGCCACCGAGACGGTCGGCACTATCGGTCCAAGGAAACCGATCTTGACGGTATCGATGTCCTCGGGTTCGGGCTTGGCCCTACCCGGCCCCGTGTACTCCATCTGCTCGAGGAAGTGCTCGAAGTAGGGCTCCACGTGACCGAAAGGCTCGACGTCGACGGCCGAGGCGCCGTAGTTCGTATTCTTCTTCAGAGGCAGGTCAGGCACTTCGTAGGGATCGACATCGATGGCCTCGAGTATGGTCTCGGTGTCCAGGGGCTCGGCATCGTCGGTTGCGGCCGCTTCCTCGGTCCAGGCCAAGGAGGGCACGATGATCAGAGCCGAGCTCAGACAGGTGATCAGCAACTTGTCCTTGAGGATGCTCTTCATGATCCGCCTCGATTCGTTGGTAGTCCCTCGGGATCGCTGGTCGCAGCTTGTCCCGCAGCTCGGCGCAGGCCGGGGAAGTAGTCCTCGCCCCTGGCGTGAGCCAGTCCTTTCGAAGTACCGATCCACAGATCGTTGCCGTCGATCGCGGTCCACAGGACGTAGTTGTGAGGGATGTTCGGAGGGATAGTGCGGGTTTCGAGGACCCGCTCGCCTCGAGTGATGACCGCCTGGCCGGTGCCCGAGGCGTGGTCGGTTGTGTAGACCACCCAGGTATCTGTGGGGAAATCGGCTACCTGCGCGAGTCCCTTGTCGGTGGAGAACCAGGCTTCGTTGGCACTTCTCGCCTTGACGGCGTTGTGGAAATCACTCGGCGTACCGCTGTCCTTTTTGAAATAGCCTCGCCAGTGACGACCGTCGTAGCGGGAGGCGCCGAAGTAGGTCGTCACCCAAAGGGTCTTCTCGACATAGCTCACGCCGGTCGTGATGACGTGCACGATGCCGTCGTCGCGGTAAAGATCGATCTCCATCTCGCCGTCCGGGTCGAGGTAGTCTTTCCATTGCTCGGTCTCGATGTCGAACTCGAGGACTCCACTGCCCCAGACTCCCAGGTAGACCTTGCCGTCGGCGTAGCTGCAGCCGTAGTTCCAGATCTCCTCCATGGGGGCGTTCTTCTCTGTGTAGATGGTCCACTCGCCAGTGCGGGTGTTGTAGCGACTGGCACCAGCGGTGGTGGCAGCCCAGATATTCTCGTTCTCGATGCAGACTCCATAGACCACATCATTGACCAAACCACTGTTGAGTTGGTGGTAGTGGTCGAAGCGGCCACCGCTGAAACGGGCCAGGCCGCCTCCGAACATACCCAACCACAGCTCACCAGTTTCCGGCTGAACGGCCAGCGCGGATACGACCCGCCACGGTAGGCCGTCTTCTTCCTTCCAGGAACGAATCGCTCCAGTGCGTTTGTCGAGTCGAGCCAGACCGTCCTCGGTCCCGATCCAGACCCAGGGGCCGTCGACTTCGACGGTGAAGATGTGATCGTTGGGAAGCCCGTCCTCGACCGAGTACTGCTGCCAATCGGTGTAGACGAAAGGTAGGTCGAGATCTGTAACCGTCGACTGCTCAGTGGCGGATGCTTCGCTAGCGGCCGCCAATCCAGCCTGCGGTAGTACTGCGATGACGATGGTGAGTAGCGTTGCTGGGAACCGGTTCATCTCTTCCCCTCCTCAGAGGGTCTTCAAATACTCGATCAGATGGTTGAGTTGGTCCTTCGTCAAATCGTTGGTGACACCGTGTTGATCATAGGTGTTGAATCGCGTCCAGATCTCCTCGAGGCTGAAGGCCGTGCCGTCGTGGAGATAGGGTGCCGAGTCGTAGATGTTGGTCAGGTGCGGAGTGTCGAAGGTGTCCTCGCGGTCGAGCGGAGATTGGGTCCCGACGTCGTGTTTGCCACGATCGGTATAGAGCGGCCCCGGGTGGCAATTGATGCAACGTCCATCGGGCGAAATCAGCCGGCCGCCGTTGGTGTGGGTGCGTTCGTAGACGGCCTTGCCGAGACGCTGCGCCTCGGTCAAGGGTGCCCCAAGGGCCCGATAACGATTGGGAGGACGAGGAATGGTGGTGATATAGAGTTCCAAGGCCTCGAGCTCCTCGGGCGTGAAGGGCGCGATCCGCGTGAAGAACACCGCCAACCGTGGCCCACACTGTCGCTGCAGGCTGGGGTTGAGCCCCGACCATTTGAATGGAGCGGTATCGAAAATGCCTCGTAGGGTTCGGTTGTCGACCGGATCGGTGCCGATTCCATCCGGCTCGATGTCGTAGGTGATGCCGTCGACGTGGCCATCCGGGTGACAGGAATGACAGGAGAACTGGCGCCGGAAGGTGATGTCGGCGCTGTGGAAGAGCTGCTCGCCCCACCTCGTCTGTGAGATCACCTCAGGGCCACCGAGATCGATCTCTTTCACGGCTTCGAAGCGCTCCAGGTCGATCACCGTTACCGTGTCATCGAGTGTGTTGGCGACATAGGCGGTTTTGTCGTCGGCCGATAACGTGATTCCCCTTGGACTCAAGCCAGTCTTTATGAAGGTCTCGACAAACTCAGTGGATTTGGCCAGATGATTCGGGATGACCTTCTCTCGCTCTTCGGGAGACGCTGCCTCCAACACCGACAAGAGCTTTTCGAGGTCTACGATCGCCACGCGATCCGAGCCGCTGCTGGTGACCAGGGCCAGTCGTCCGTCGGAGGTCATGGTCACATCGGCGGCGTCTGGGAAGGCGATGTCGGGCTGATCCAAGAGGACCTGGTCGATCCGTCCGTCTCTCCACACGATGCCCACACCGTTGGTGATCGTCCATCCCTGGAGCAATCGGGTCATGGGAACCAGGTTCTTGGTGCGGTTGAGCGTCACCATCGCGAACTCGCCGCTCGGGTGCCAGGCGACTCCCTGCAGGAGATTGGCGGCCGGGACGGTGAATCGATCCTCGACCGCTCCACGCCGGGCGTCGATGACCGTGACTTCGGACATCGGTGGTGTGCGCGGTGGCACAAAGCCGGACAGGGTATTCGTGACGAAGATTTTTTCGCCGTCCGGCGAGAGGGCCAGGGACCAGGGGACTCTCGACGTGGTGAGGCGTCTGGTCTCCTCTAGGGTCTCGGCATCGATCACCGAGACACTGTCCTGCGAGCTGTTGAGAACGTAGATCCGTCCGCCTGAAGCGTCCGTCAGCACGCCGTGGGGTTCGTCTCCGACTTCGACGGTAGCCACGATCTCGCGGGTCGCCACATCGACTACAGAAAGAGTGTCGTCGAGGCGATTCGTGATGTAGGCCGTCGTGCCATCCGGGTGGAATGCCACGTCGTGTGGTTGGCCTCCTACCGCGATCTCTTCCAAGACCTCGTGTGAGGTGGTATCGATGATGACCGTCGAAGAGGAAGCCTCGCAGGCTACCCAGAGCTCGGAGCCGTCCGGTGTCAGGGCAAGATTGATCGGAGTCTTGTAGACCGGCTCTTGGTCGACGACCTTCGCTGGTGCTCTGGGATGCGCGATGGCCGCAAGCGCCGCCTCGTAGTCGAAGGGGCCACCGGCGTGACCCTGCTCGTGGCAGTCCGCACAGACCTCGGGCCCTTGCTCGCGAAGACCGGCGGCTTTGGCTGCCGGCCGATCGAGCATGATGGCCTCGGGAGAGTAGTCCGCTCCCGGTCCGTGGCAGCTCTCGCACTGAACGCCGTCCGCCTGGTTGAACCTCGGCTCGAAGCTGGCAGCATCATGGCCTGCGCCGGTGGCGTGGCATCGCAAGCAGGCATAGCTCTGTTGGGGCTCGCCATTTACTCCGGAGCGTCTAGCCATTTCCTTGGCGGCCGGGGTGCCGAGCACCGCGTAGGCCCGAGCATGAGGCCCCATGCGCCATCTGCTGAACTGGAAGCCCATCATCGGGCCGGAGTGACACTTCGCACAGCTCATCACGCCGGCGAAGCGGTGCTCGCTGGAACCGAGAAGGGCTTCGGTCTCGCTACTCGTGCTTGGCGCTTCGATCGGCGGGCTGTCGGGCCGGGGGTGGGCAATGGTCTCGAGAGCCTTCTCGAGATCGTAGGGCTCGCCAGAGAGTACGGCCTCGTGTGAACCTTTGGGTCCGTGGCAGATCATGCAGGTGCGGCCAGAGGGCATCTTCAGACCCCGTTCCATGGCCAGCTGCCGATTTCGCATCACGGCTTCATCCATGTACTCGCTGCCGGGGCCATGGCAGGTTTCGCACTGGACTCCGTCTTCGAGAAGGAACTTGTCGTCTTTCTCCCATTCTTCTGCGTCGGCACCGGTAGTGTGACAGCCGAGACAGACCCTGGCTGTGTGTGGAGCCTCGGGAATACCGCTGAGTCGAGCGATCTCCTTGGACTCCGGCATGGACAGCGTGGCGTAGGCCTTGGCGTGAGGCGACAGTCTCCAGATGCTGAACTGGTGCCCCGCTTCGGGCCCCGAATGACACTCAGCGCAGGCCTTCACGCCCACATACACAGGCTCCCTGGGTTGAGCGGGCAAGGAAACTCCCCATGCCATGGCCACCAGACAGGCCAGACCCACGAGAAGGACGGGTCGACGCCATCTATTTCGCACCTTGCACCACCTCCAGTATCTGATTGGCAGGAACGGACTCGAGGACTTGCTGCTCTCCGTCGGGCCAGACGATCTCTACTCTGTCGGCCACTTCAGCGGTTCCGAGACCGAAATGGGGGCGGGGATCGCTGGTAGAGAGATAGCCGAAGACACCGTGCACCGGGTGGATGGAGCGCCTCTGCCCGACTGTCACCGTCACGGTGGATCCGATAGCCACCGTCTCGCTGTCGGAGAGCAGCGGTACCACTGTCAGCCAGTGGTTGCCGCTCTCCGTGTCGTTCCTCAACAACTTCGGAGACTCGCCGAGGTTGGCGACCAGGATGTCCAGATCACCATCGTTGTCGAAGTCGGCGAATGCCGCTCCTCGGCCGACGGATTTGCTCTCGAAGTAGGCGCCGCCATCCTTGGCCACATCCACGTAGTGACCGGTGCCGTCGTTGTGAGCCAGGACATCCTCTTCGGTGTAGAGATGATGGGCATTGCCGTTGGCCACGAAGACGTCCAGGTAGCCGTCGTTGTCGAAATCGATCAAGCCGCTGCCCCATCCCGTGTACTGACCGCAGATCACCGCCAGGTTGGTCTCCGCAGTGACGTCAGCGAACAGCCCCTCCTCCCTCTGGCTCAGCAGGCAGCCATAGGCCATGTCGGGTATCCAGATGTCCATCAGTCCGTTGCGATCGATATCGCCGACCACGGGCCCCATGGACGAGGCCCCTTGCCCTCCCTCTCCAAAGGCGATTCCCTGGAGCAGGGCTCTGTCCTGGAAGTTCCCGTGACCGTCGTTGACCCAGAAGGCGCTAGGCATGGCGTCGTTGGCCACATAGATGTCCTGGTCGCCATCCTGGTCGAGATCCACCGCAATGGCGCTCATGGCACGACCGTCGGGATCGAGCACGCCAGCCTCTTCGGTGACATCGGTGAAGGTGCCATCTCCATCGTTGCGATAGAGATGATCGGGTTGTCCCTTGTAAGCCAGGGGCCCGGGATAGCCCTGCGCGGCGTAGAAGCTCCGAAAAGCCCCTTCGTCGTACTCTAGATAGTTGGCGACGTAGAGGTCCAGGTCTCCGTCACCGTCGTAGTCGAGCCAGGGTGCCGAGACGCTCCAAAGCGGATCAGACAGTCCGGCCTGTTCGGTGACGTCGGTGAAGGTGCCATCTCCATCGTTGCGATAGAAGACGTTGGCACCGTAGTTCAGCACGTAGAGATCGAGATCTCCGTCGAGATCGAAGTCCGCTGCCGAGCCGCCCATACCAAACCCTTGATCTCCGACTCCGGCAGCAGCGGTGACATCGGTGAAGGTGCCGTCGCGGTTGTTGCGGTAGAGGGCGTTACTGAGCTGGCCGCGCAGATTGCGGCTGCGGTTGTCGTTGACTTCCGGTGTCCATGTGCCGTTGAGGAGATAGATGTCGGGGTAGTCGTCGTTGTCGTAGTCGAAGAAGACGGCGCCCGGACCGGTACCCTCCACGATATTACTGAGCTCGCTGTCACCGAAGCTGTGCTGGAACCGGAGCCCAGCCATCTCCGTGATGTCGGTGAAGTACGGCGTGGTCGACTGGCTTACAAGCGGACTTGCCAGAAAGATCAGGAGCAAGAAACACGATTCAGGCGCTCTCATGGCCTGGCATCTCCTTGTTGGTCTACAGAGCTCTCCGGCGGCAGGTCCCACTGGGCCCCGAGGTCGATCCACTCCGTGAAGACCCGGCGCTCTTCGTCGCTCAGCAGATCGAGGTGTCCAGGCGCGATCAGAGTCATCGTGTTCGTTCCAGCGTCCGGCGTCTGCGAGGTGTCCCGACCGAAGAGTTGCCAGATCAAAGGACTCGTGGTCGCGCTGCCAGGAGTGACCAGGGGGCGACGGGCCGACCCTTCGCCATCGCGTCCGGCGGTCAGCGCATCGTAGGCCCCCATTGCACCGGCCTCATCGGCCAGTGAACCAAAGGGCAGAACTCCACCAGCTTCACCGTGGCAGTCGCTGCAGTAAGCCTGGAGGAGAGGCAGGACATGCTGTCGAAAGGTCACGCTGCGGCGCCTGTCGGGTGGCAGCGTCAGCTGATTGGCTGGTCGGGCCGCAGCTTGTACGAAGCGGTTCTCTGGGGTCAACTCGGGATCCTCATGACAGCCGATGCAACCACGGTACTCGCGGTTCTTGACCCAGATCCAATCGCAGCTCGCCAGGGCCTGGCCGCTTTCGTCGAGGAGTTGTAGCTCGACGGGTAGATCGGCAGGCAGGTCGATGTGGAACGATCCGTCGTCCTCTACCGGTGCTTCGCCCAGGAGCCGTCTGGCGACCGGGGTCGTACTCTGCCCGGTCGCCACCCCTTCGATGACCCGTACTCGCTCGATCGTGCCTCGCTCGAGCGATGCAATGTCGGTGTCGCTCTCGTAGACGTCCAGACAGTAGAGCTTGCCCGTCGGTGACTCGGGTCGCACCGTGCTGGAGCGGCCGTCTGGCTCCGGCCGCGGAGCCATCAGCCTGGCGTGAAGGATGTGGGCTCCGGGCAGGTAGACGACCTCCTCCCTCCGTCCGCTGTCAGGCCAGAACCTGCTGAGTCCGAAAATGCTGTCGGCTGTTGCGGAACGATGGGACACGAGCACGCTGCCATCCGCCAATGGCGATGGAGAATGGAACAGACCCTGGTCTTCGTCGGTCAGAGAGGAGTAGGAGAGGTGGGGGCGCTGCGCTCGGACGGCGGCCAGACGGCCTGCGCCGTCCCAGTCCACCTGGTCAGCCTCGACAAAGACCACGAGCCCGTCTGTCGTCAGGGTCGGCATGTGCTGGATTCTCGATCCCTGCAGACCGCCGAAAGAGGCATAGTCGATACCGTCGGTCTGGACTCCGTAGAGCCCGATCCTTCCGGTGGGAAAGCGAGGATCCGATAGCATCCTCCATCCGGAGAAGAGCAGAAGACCGTCTTGCATCAGGAAGGGCGTGCGGTCGTTGCCAGGGTGAAACGTGATGCGCCGCAACTCGGAGCCGTCGAGGCGAACCGTGTAGAGGCTGGTTCCGGGGGCTGTGCCCGCTTCGTTCAAGACGCCGTCCTGCCGCTCGAACAGGATCGTGTACCAGGGCTCGGACGATGTGATGGTGTAGAACGTCGAGAGGTAGATGGGCCGACGGCAGTCGAGCGCTTCATGCGTGATCTGCCGCACCCCGGTGCCGTCGTTGCTCATCTCCCAGATGTTCCAGGAATCTCCCGGGTTCTTCTGGCCCGCGAACAGGATGTGCTCTCCATCGAAGGAAACGTCAGGGTCGCAGGCACTCGCGAAGTCACCTGCCAAGCGCACTGTGCTGCCGTCGGGCTGTAGAACCATCAGCGAAGCACCCTGGCCGTAATCGGATGGCAGCATTCCATCTGCAACACCGCTAGCCGGTGCCTTGTCAGCGGGAAGGCTGCAGAAGACCACAGGCTGGGAAAGGGAGGCGGCTGATGTCCCGGGAGCAAAGACAGCCAGAAGAAAGACGGGTAGCGACCCGGCGAGACTCTGCAGCAGGCGCCGGATACAAACCCGTGACGGATGAGATCCAGTCAAGATCACCTTCTCCCAGATGCACGTCGATAGGCCGCGCTGGAGCAAGTCGGAACTCCGATGAAGCTGCCCGTACCGACTCGCGAGGAGCTCGCCGATACGGACTCCCAAAAGCTTACCAAAAGGGGCTGCAATTCGACGCCACCCTGAAGGGTGGTATTGCAGGACGACGGGGCGACGACTCACGCGGAGGACGCCGAGGGTTTTCGGGTGGCTTCTCGGGTCGAGGTCTAAGGGGCCAGCGGGACCTGATAGTCGAGGATGAACTGGAGGAATTTGGAGACCTCCACCATGTCCTCGCCGATAAACCGGATGGTGTGAGAGTCGACCTGCTCGACAATAGAGAGATAGGCGAGGAGTTGGGCTGGCTGGTAGTGCTTGAAGCTGACTTCCAGCTCCACAGGAGTGTCCAGGGTGTACGCAGTGAAGCTGTCGAGGCGCTCCATGGCGGTTCCAACCCTCTGGCGAATCAGGTCGCAGGCCGCCTCGGGTACCAGAGTCTTTGCCGAGTGGAAGCTCAAAGCCTCCTTGACTTCGGCCCCTTCGATGTCGCCGAGGAGTTCTCGAGCCTCTTCGACAATCGCATTGTCACCGGAGATCATCAGGACCGGAACTCCGAAATGGCCGGCAATCGCGGCGTTGAGTCCCGCTTCCGGCAGCGGAATGCCGTTGAGCCTGAGAGCGGTCAGGTTGGCACTCGAGAGGGTATGGGCTCGCACGCCATCCGGATTCGTCGTACTGGTGTGGTACCCGATGAAGATCGCGCCATCAAAGCTCTCGTCGATTCCCTCCATCATGCCCAGTGGTCGTGGCCAGGACCGCACCACCTGGACATCGGCGGGAAGCTTGTCGAGTAGCAGATTCTGGCCGTTGCCGTGGGAATCGCTGACCAGGATCTCGGTGGCGCCGGCGTCGCGAGCCGCCTCGATGGCGGCATTGACCTCCGCGGTCATGAACTCCCTGAACTGGCCGTATTCGAAACCCGAGGGGCCGAGTTGCTCACTGGTGACGGCGCCCGCCAATCCCTCCATGTCAGCGGAGATGTAGATTTTCACCGAATCGGCGGCCTCACCTGCGATCGGGCTGAGCAGTAGAAGCAGGAAGAGAGCGCAGGGGAGTCGATTCATGATTGGCCTCGGTAGGGCAAGTAATGAATGGGGCAACAGGCAAATGAGTCTATCTGGTCTGAAATCCCAGGGCTGAAAAGCTAGGGCAGGCTGCGGAGTCTTGCCGTTTCCATCGCGTTAGAGTCTCGAAGGCAAAGAGACCGAAGTGGAGAGCCGTCGGTGCGATGCTTCGGTCGGATCTGGCCACGAAGTGGGAAGACGAAGATCTCGGAGTCGATTTTGGGAGTAGGATCGTTTCGGCATGGGGCCTGGACGTTAAAGTCGATGTCAGGATCCTCCCATCGCAGCATCCTTGGAGTGCGAATCGCCCCGGCGCTTCGCATCTACCTTCTCGCCAACCTCGTGGCAGTCAGCCCCCTGCTGGCGGACCTCTGGTATCAGCACTATCAAAGGGCCGAAGAGGCTCTCAGCGCCGAGCGCTGGGAAGAAGCGGTCGAAGAGCTGAATCAGGCGATTCAGCGGCGGGGTGACTCGGGAGTGAGGGTGCGCACCTATGGGATGCGCACGACCGACTATCTGCCGTATCTCAAGCTCGGTACGGCCTATCTTGCGCTCGGCCAGCACGAGGCGGCGCTCCGGGCATTCGATACCGAGGAGAGGCTGGGTGCGATCGAGGGTTCGCAGAGCTCGTTCCAAGAGCTCGAAGCGCTCCGTGCCAGAGCAGTCCAGGGGCTCGAAAGCCGCTGGGCAGAGGATCAGGATCGAATCCGGCAGATTCTGGCGGAGAGTCTTCGGGAAGCTCGGGACCTGCGGTCGGCAGGAAGAACCGATCAGGCAATGACAGCCCTGGGTCGAGGGCTTGCGGTGGCACCCGAGGATCCCGAGGCGACCAGCCTCATGGCGACCCTGCTGGGTGAAGCCAGACAACGGGAGCAGGAGGCTCGAGCAGAAACTCGTGCCGCGCTCCTGGTGACGGAAGGCCGAGCCCTTCTGAGCGCCGGGTCCTACGCGGCAGCGGCGGGCCGCTTTCGAGAAGCTGCGGAGCTGATGCCGGGCGACCCGGAGATCTCGGGGCTGTTGGAGGACACTCAGCAGCGCCTTCGTACCGAGCTCGAGTCCCAGCGGCAGCAGAAGACCCAGGCCGAGTTCGTCGTGCAGGAGCTCGAGGCGGTTCGTGGACTCGAGGCTGCCGGGCAACTGGATGCGGCCCTGAACAGACTGCAGACCGTCATTGCCATGCAGGCCGGAGGTGAGGAGGCCAAGGCCATCGAGTCTCGTCTAGTCGGAGCGCGAGCATTGGCGGAGGAAGAGCTGGCCAGCCGGCAGATCCTGGCGGCCGAACTGGCGACTGCCGAAAGCGAGCTCGTGGCTCGCCGGTTCGAGAGTGCCCTGTCCGCCGCGAATCGAGCGCTGGCTCTGGAGCCCGGCAACAGTCAGGCTATGGAGATCGTTGCGCGCTCTTACCAGCAGCTCAGCCGAGTGCTGCTCGGCAGGGCCGCCGGCAACATCCCTCCGGCTATCCGTTTTGCCGACTTTCGGCAGACGCAGGAGGATGGTTCCCAGGTGCAAGTGGTTCGCGATGCGGGGTTTCGCCTCAGTGGCGTCATCATCGACAACTCGCCAGTCGACATCGAGTGCTTCGATGGCAAGGGCTCGAACCTGGAGGCAGTCACGAGCCATCAGCAAGTTGGCGACTCCTACGTCACGGAATTCCGGGTCGACACGGTGCTCGGGGGCGGGCCCGAGACGTTCCGGGTCGTGGCTACCGATGCGGAGGATCTCGCGTCCAGCAGTGAGTACGCCGTGGCTCTTGTCCGCCCCTGGTTCCGGTCTCCGCGTCTCGCGGCAGCGATGGCCACGGTTGTCGCAGCACTGGCGCTCGGGTTCGTCGTGGCTCGGCGAAATCGCCGTGCTCGACGCCGGCACCGTCGACTCAATCCCTATGTGGCAGGTGCCCCGGTGCTGGACGAGGGCCTCTTCTTCGGACGGGACCGGCTCATCGATCGCATACTCCAGACCGTCCACAACAACAGCCTGCTGCTCTACGGTGAGCGGCGGATCGGCAAGACTTCGATCCAACACCATCTCAAGAAGCGATTGCGGGAGCTGGACGATCCAACCTACGATTTCTTTCCCGTATACGTCGACTTGCAGGGCACTCCGGAAACCAGGTTCTTTGCAACCCTGGCTGACGATGTCTTCAGTGACCTGGAAATTCATCTAGGTGACTTGTCGCCATCGCGCTCCCTGAACGTCGAAGTCGAGTACTCCCACCGCGACTTTGTTCGCGATCTGCGCGCCGTGATCCAGCGCTTGGCGGAGGGCAGCGGCAAGCAGGTCAAGCTCGTGCTGTTGATCGACGAGGTCGATGAGCTGAACGACTACGACCCGAGGATCAACCAGCGGTTGCGGAGCCTATTCATGAAGAGCTTCGCTGAGAATCTCGTCGCCGTGGTCTCCGGTGTGGAGATCAAGAAGCAATGGGAGCGAGAAGGCAGCCCCTGGTACAACTTCTTCGAAGAGATCCAGGTTCTGCCCTTCCGGGTCGAAGATGCTCGAGCCTTGATCGAGCGGCCGATCGCCAACCTGCTGAAGCTCGAGGAGGGCGTCGTGTCACGGATCATCGAGCTCACGGGCCTGCGGCCTTATCTGATCCAGAAGCTCTGCATTGCCCTCGTGAATCGGGCCTACGAGAACGGTGCAGAGACGATCACCGTAGACGATGTGGAAGCGATCGGTCGTCCGGAGGTGGCGTGATTCGTCCGCCCCTGCTGCCCTACGTTGTGGGCCAATGGGTGCGAGGTGATCGCTTCTATGGGCGTCGTGCCCAGCTGGCAGAGATCCTGGATGGGCAACGGGACAGCCTCTGGTTGCTGGGGACTAGGCGTGTTGGCAAGACCTCTGTCTTGAAGCAACTGGAGCAGCTCGCTACCGCGTCGCCGGATCTGGACTACCTGCCGTTGTTCTGGGATCTGCAGGGGGCCACCGAGCCGAGGGAACTGCACCTGAGCTTCCACGATGCCCTACTGGACTCGGAAGAGCGCTGGGCAGAAGTCGGCGTCTCGGTGTCATCCCTGGATGCAGAGGATCTCTTCGATTCCCTGGCTCGGCTGCGTAGGCAAGTTCGCGGCACTGGCAGAAGGATGCTGTTGCTGTGCGACGAGGCCGAGGAGTTGATCGATTTGCAGAGCAAGGATCGGTCTCTGCTGTCCAAGCTCCGAAGGGCGGTGCAATCGACGGCAGACATTCGATTCGTACTGGCCTCGACGATTCGGCTCTGGCGGCTGGCGGAGCAGTCCGCAGATACCTCTCCTTTCTTGCACGGCTTCACGCCGGCCCTGTATCTGGCAGGTCTGACCGAGGAGGAGGCCCTGGCGCTGGTTCTCCAGGAGCACCTGCCGAGCGCAGCGAGGCCGACTTTCCTGCCGGAGGTGGCTCTGAAGATCTGTCAGGCCTGCGGCAATCACCCCTACCTCCTGCAGATCGTGGCCAAGAAGTATCTGGAGATCGGCGACCTGGAAGAGGTCCTCGACCGGGTTCGGGCCGACCAGATGGTGAGCCATTTCTTCGCAGTGGACTTCCGCATGTTGAGCAGGACGGAGCAGGAGGTCCTGCGCGCCCTCGGTGAGACAGGGGCAGCGGGTCGCGAAACCCTCGAGAGTCGCCTCCGAACGGAAGAGGGTGGCCTGAACGGCAGCCTGCTGAGATTGGAGAACCTGGGATTCGTCATCCGAACGGAGGATCACCGCGTCAGGCTGGGGAATGATTTCATCCGGCACTGGCTGGAGGGCTCGAGCTCTAGCGAACCAAGGTCCCAGTCGTCGAAGCTCGAGTCCACGGCTTTCACGCAGAAGCTCACTGAGATCATGATTGAGATGGAACGGCAGCCAGAAGGAGCAGGGGCCTCGCCGGAAGCGCTGCTGGCCAGGGTCTACGATGAGCTGCGGGGCCTGGCCCATCGGTACATGGGGCGGGAGCGGGTCAATCACACCCTGCAACCGACGGCTCTGGTCCACGAGGCTTACTTGCGGCTGGTCGACCAATCGCGGGTGGAGTGGCAGGGCCGCACGCATTTCTTCGCCATGGGAGCCAAGATGATGCGGCGGGTCCTGATCGATCATGCGCGGGGACGGGGGCGAGCCAAGCGGGGCGGTGAGTGGCTCCAGATTTCGTGGGCAGAAGAGCTTTTCGCCAACCCCAAAGGGCTGCTGTCCAGCGAACAGATGATCGATCTCGACCGAGCGATCGAGGAGCTGACGGCGCTCGACGAGAGGCAGGCCAGGGTCGTCGAGCTGCGGTACTTCGCTGGCATGACCGTCGAGGAGGTCGCGCAGTTCCTGGGAGTCTCGAAACGGACCGTTGAGAGCGACTGGGCCGCGGCACGCGAGTGGCTGAAAGAAAGACTGAGGGTGCAGCCATGACAGAGCTATCGGAAGGGTTGAGACCTGCCGCGGGAAGCCGAGCCCCAGTCGACTATCCCAGATCGCTGAGGACCCCTCGAGGGCTGAAGGACCTGCTCTTGGTGGCGTTGGTGATTTGCTCTGCCCCGGCGGTCAGAGCCAACGAATTCGCCCAGCTCATCTTCACGCCACACTTCAGCCTGGCCAATCCCGGAGCCCGGAGTTTGGGTCTCGGCGGAGCCTTCTTGGCGCTGGCCGACGATGCCACGGCAGCTTTCGCGAATCCCGCTGGCCTGGTGCAGCTGGCTGAACCCGAAGTCTCTGTCGAAGGCCGGCACTGGAGCTACTCGACACCCTTCACAATCAGCGGCAACGTTCAGGGTTCTCCGACCGGCATCGGTCTCGACACGGAGATCGGCTTGAGGACCGGGATCTCATCAGACGACTCAACGGGTGTTTCCTTTCTTTCATTCGTCTATCCAAGGGGACGTTGGTCGTTCGCTCTCTATCGCCATCTGTACCTGAAGTTCGAATCCACTGCCTTCACCCAGGGACTCTTCAAAGATGGCCGACTCACCCGGGATCGCTACCTCGATCAGGTGGCGAGTGCCGATGCCCTGATCACCTCTTATGGATTTTCATCGGCGGTCAGGATCACGGACAGCTTGAGCCTGGGTATCGGCCTGGTGCTCTACGACGCCGAGGTGACGATGATCGGCTCGGTTCACCGGTGGGACGCCCCCTACGACCTGCTCGGAACTCCCACGTCCTTTGGCCCCGAGAACTTGGTCACCACAACCACTCTGACGCAGGACGACAAGGACATGGGGTTTACCGGTGGTTTTCTTTGGAGATTTTCACAGGCCTGGACTCTGGGGGGCAAGTTCCGCGAGGGCCCCGAGATCCACATCACGGGCGCCGCTCTCTTCGGTCCGGCCAACTCTCTGGGGTTTCCGCCGGGATTCGTGATCGAGTCCGAGGCCTTTCCGACGGCAAAGTACCCGGATACCTACGGCCTAGGTGTTGCCTTCCGGTCGCCTGGCGGTCGCTGGACCGCTGCGCTCGAGTGGGATCGAATCACCTACTCGGATATGGCGAAGAGCATGGAGCTCGAAGATCAAACTGTCGATGATGGCGATGAAGTTCACATCGGTTGCGAATACGTGTTCCTGGGATCCAGGCCGCTGCTTGCACTGCGGGCAGGTGCCTGGCTCGATCCGGACCATGTCCTGCGGGCAACGAGCGACAATCCATATACGCAGGCCCTTCTTCGTCCAGTCGGAGACGAGATGCACTATGCGGTTGGGTTCGGGATGGCCTTCGAACGCTTCCAGCTCGACGGAGCGATTGATTTCTCGGAGCTCGTCGACACCATCTCTCTGTCCGCGATATTCAGCTTTTGATCTCTATGCGCAGCGAATCAGGGCCGACCAGGGTGTTCCCGATCGGCCCTAGAAAGTCGTGCGATCCTCGACAAGGAAGCCGTCTAGAAGGAGTACCGCACTCCGATTGCCACGATGATGGGGTCGAGGCTCAGGTTCTCACTGTCTCCATCGGGGTCGGTGATGTCCAATTCGGTAGCCATGTACTTCAAGGTGCCGCTCAAGTACCAGCCCCTGGAGCCAACCGGGATGTCGACACCGGCAACGGCTCCGTAGGCCAGATCGTTGGCGACGGACATGCGCAGTGTTTCGTCGATGACAATCGGCACACCACCTACGTCGATCGTCTCGTTCACTCTCCACTCGAGGTCGCTGTAGAGCACGTAGGCCAGGAACGGTCCGAGATAGAGATCGAAGCGCTGTCCGGGGGTCAGATGGAAGTTCAATCCGATACTCAGGGGTGTCATGGTCAGGTCATCGGTTGCCTTGAGGGAGACTCCGAGGAGCGTGTCCTCGAGGAGGATATTGACGTCTGGAACTGCTCGCATGATCCCCAGCTCAACGCCGAGAAGATCCGAAACCTGGTATTCGCCACTGACTCCCAGGCCCCAGGCATCGTCGGCATCCACGCTGACGACATCGCCTGGCGCGGGGGACATTCGCCAATCGAGGTCGGGCTGGACCCAGACGGCCTGGACACGCAGGTGCCATTGTCCATCGCCGGCTGTCGCGGGCATTGCGAGCAACGCGGCCGCGAGGCAAGCCAAGCCAATCAATAGAACACGGTGCGAATGGTGTCGAAGCATCGTCGTCTCCTTGCAAAGTGACGAGACTTCCGAGCAGCCACCCTATTAAAAAGGGGGAGGTGGAACCCCAGGCGGCTGTCTTTCGTCCGGTCGCGCATTTCGGTCACCTCCACTCGAAGACGCGACGGAGCCGACGAGGGTCCGCAGTTGGGAGATCAGGACAGCGAGCGATTGGGAATGTAGTCCAGAGTCTCGAGAGCCTGGCGCAGTTCGGCGGCCGATTCGAACCGCCGATCGGGGCTCTTTTCCAGGCAGCGGAGGATAATTGACGAGAATCCGGTGGAGAGATCGGGCGCCAAAGACCTCGGATCCGGCGGCGGAGTCGCACGGTGCTCTTGCAGCACTTCGGCGGCGCTATCCGCTGCGAAGGGTCGCTTGCCGGTGGACATTTCGAACAGAACGACCCCGAAGGAGTAGAGATCGGATCTTGCGTCCAGCGGCAGAGCCGAGGCTTGTTCGGGAGACGCATAGTTGGGAGTTCCCAGGAACATCCCCGAACTGGTGATTCCGTCGTCCTCGAGCTCGCGCGCCAGTCCGAAGTCGGTCAGCAGAGGTTCTGATTCCTGGTCGAGGAGGATGTTCTGGGGCTTGATGTCGCGATGGATCACACCCCGTTGGTGCGCCGCCTCCAGTGCCGAGGCCAGCTTGACTGCAATCTGGACGGTCCTGGACTCCTCGAGGGGGCCTGTGTCAGCGAGTAGTTGACCTAGATCTGGACCTTCGACCCACTGCATGGTCAGGTACCGCCGGCTTTCGTCCTGGCCGAGGTGGTAGACACGAAGCACGTTCGGGTGACCCAGGTCACGGGAAAGCATGATCTCCCGGCGAAAACGCTCCAGGATCTGTGGCTCTTCCGAGAACTCCGGGCGCAGGATCTTGATCGCCACCCGTGTTCGAAGAAGGCGGTCCGTGGCCAGAAAGACCCTGCCCATGCCGCCCTCTCCGATCTGCTCGAGCAGCAGATAGCGGTTGTCCACCAGGACGGCACCGCCTTCCCCCTTCGCGAGATCCTGCAAGTCGTCCCCGGCCGAGTCTGGCGAGGTACCCGGCAACGTGGCCTCGGGCAGCTCCTTCAGCCAATGCTGGAAGAACGGGTTGGCGAGGGAGTAGGTTCTCGGACTGGGTCTTCGGAGGAAGCCGAGCTCTTCGAGCCGTAACAGACTGCTCTCGAGCGAGTGGGTGTCGGCCGGGTCCTTGGTCAAGGTCTCCAGTGGTAACTCGTCCTGGTGGCGCAAAGCACGCAGAACTCTCTTCTCCTCGGCGCCTAGCATCCGAAAGTCGACAGCGAAGAAGTGAGCGACCATGTCGTCGGCCATGACTTCCTCGACGGCCGACGCCAGATCTCCCGCCTCGAGAAAGCGCTTGGAAACGAGCTGCAGCAGGTAGGGATGATTGGAACAGTGATCGCAGATTTGCTGTACATCCTGAGCGCTCAGAACAGGTCGAAGCGCATCATCCAGATGATCCTGAACGACCAGTGATCGCGCTTCCTCGTCCTCTAAGGAGGACAGGAACAGGGGCGGCGAGAAGCCAAGAAGGAATGGGGAGGTGTCAACGCGCTGCCCGGCGAGAGCCCACAAGCGAATCGTCGAAGCCAGTACGACCCTTATCTCTTCACCCGCCTGTAGGGCACGCCGCATCTTGCTCAAGAGCGATGCGTCTCGGAGTTGAAGTTGGATCAACTCCTCGACCTCGTCGCAGAGCAGCAGCAAACGGCGGCCGGTCGTGCGAATCTGGCGCCGCAGGTGCGTCAGACTGGCAAAAAGATCGTCGGGATCGAGCGTTGCGACCTCGATTCCCAGCTCGGACCAGCGCTCTTCAGAGTCCAGGAGCGCATCGTGAAAGCTCAGATGCAGCTCAGCGGGATCGTCGGTGCCTTGCAGATCCCAGAACAGAGGTAGATACCCCAGCTCGGGTCTCTGCGACGCCATCCACTCCAGCTGTCGCAACAGGGAAGTCTTGCCGATACGGCGAGTTCCCAACAACCACAGGCTTTCTCTGGGACCTGCGAGGATTTCCTGGAGATGGTTCTGGCGGCCGTAGAAACGCTCACCACGGACCCACTGTCCAACCACATAGGGGGTGATCGACGGGACGCTCATGATTTCCGGGTCTCCCAGGTTCGGCTGCCTCGAGCAGTATGGCACAGGGTATGCAGGCATTTCGATTCATTGATTGGTATCTGACCAACGGATCTGCGCTGCGGCGAGCCGAAGCCACTGTCGCGTATCAGAACGGGGGACGATCCATGAACGGCGGAGATCAGCGAGCGGGAGGTAGGGAGTTCCTTCGTTCGATGATGAGTGCCGGGGGGCGCCACTCCTACCAGCCGGGCGAAATGGGAGCAGGTGAAATGGGATCGGGCCGAGAGAGAGCCACTGCGAAGCACTCTGGTACCGGGTGGAGCGTGTCCCTGGAACTGACGGTGAAGCGGGATGGGACCTCGGCGAGAATCCGCACACAGGGCTACATCAACCGTGAGGGTGGCATCGAGATCAGCAAATTGGCCCAGCGGTTGGCGATGAAGGGGGCCAATCAGATCGAGTTGGACCTGGCCGGTAGCCCGTTGGTCAACGTTCCCGCCCTCGAGATCCTACTCAAGGCAAAACGGATTCTCGCCGACAAGGGAGTTCCTCTCTCCATGGTCGGAGCCGTACCGGCTGTCGCCAAGGTCCTCCAGCTCATGCGAGTTGCAGAAGACGGCAAAAGGGCCAGGCAGTAGAACTGCCCGGCCCATATTTGTCTTCGCCTCGTCGGAGCTTGCAATCGAGCCCGAGGAGCGTGTCAGCTCGGATCCTCCTACGGTCCACCGACCGTGCTACTCCAACGCGTAGTATCTCCGGACTTGAAACCGTCCGAAAAGATGACGTCTGCCGGCGAGCAGCCATCGAAAGTGAAGGAGCCGATGTAGGTGCTCCAGTCGCAAACGGCGTGAGCTCCCGGCTTCGAGTACTGACCCAGGTACCAGAAGGTGGCCCCATCCGGGTCGATCGTCATGCCGGTGTAGTCACCCCACCTGTGAGGCGAGCCGTCAAAGCAGGTGAATGTCCCCTCGCCCGCTTTGAGGAGGGTCTCGGCCTGCAGGGTGCCTGCCGGATCGGTGCTCAGACGGCCGGTGACATAGGTCGAGGGAAAGGTCGAGCTGCTTCCCTTCGAGTAGCCGACCGCCATGTCCCCGCATGAGTTCGAGACGCCGTTGGCAAAGGTTCTGTAGTCACCATTGGACCCGAGAACGCCCGCGTCCACGATCGTATTGGTGGTGGGGTTGATCTGCGCCCAACGGACGCAGTCCACCGTGCCACTACCAGGATTACAAGAAATCGTCTGGTTCGTCATGGTGATGATGCCGTTCATCAATTCGCTGGACTGTCCCCGCCAGTCGTTGCCTTGCAGGTTGTTGCCTCCCTGCTGCGGCCAGCTGACCGGGAACCCGGCGCTGACTCCGGACGCAGTGCACAGATTCAGGTTGGAGCCCCTGGTCGGGCTGGCACCACTGAGCGGATCGTCCCAGGTCCAGACGTTGTGGGTGCAGCCATCGAAGGTCTCGGTCATGAACCAGTGAGACGGAGTCGCCTCGGGTGAGGCATTGGTGATGTCGTCACCGTGATAGTTGGCCGGCATTGGCGTGCCGTCGCCGCTCGTGCTCTTTGTAGCGAAGCTCATGGCGTTGCCGGCATACATGGCCGCCTTGTCCATCGCCCAGACCCTCCCCTCGCAGAAACCGCCGGCGAATTGGTTCGCTCCCATGACGATCAGGTCGGGACCGACTCCGATGTGCGGGTAGTCGTGAAAGGTCCCACAGCCCTGCAGCGTTGGAATGCTGTAGAGGTTCCAATTGTCGACATCGCCTGGATTCGCGCTCACCGCCACACAGTAGTCCGTGCCGTTGGCGTCGATACCCAGGATGTAACGATCCTCGGCCTCGTCGTAGGCGACGTTCGGGTCGAAGACCCCGACGCAGTCTGAATTGGCCGACATGAAGGAAGCGAAAGTGGTCGTGTTCTGAACCACGGCACCGGTCTTGTCGTAGATCTTGAACGAGACGTTGACCACTGGAATGACGTAGTCCTTACCGACCCCTAGCTCGGGATCGGGCGGAGTGCTGACCCCAGAAGAATTGGAGTCCTCGGCGTCCAGGCCCTGGAAGCTGACACCGAGCTTAGGTGCCAGGCTAGCGGGTGCCGAAGTCGCGATCTGGACGTCACTATCCGGCGGCATGAGCATGGCCCTCTGGCGCAGGAGCTCTGCCTCGGCATCGGAAATGGGCATGTCAGCCGGCGGTGCAACAACATTCAGGTCCGGAACGAAACCGGTCTGGACTTCACTCAGTCGGACCCGATAGGGCCCGTTAGCCTGAAAAACGCCCGCGTCGCTGGAAGGGCCACCACTCGGACCTGAGCCGCGAATGCCAGCTGGAGAGGCCGGTGAGGGCTTGAGGACTGCTCCTGATTCGGCTCGATCTTGCAGCGATCTGGACGAAACGAAAGCCAGGCCCAGCAGAGTCACCAACAGGATCACGAAAAGGGTCAGGGTCTTGCTCATGAGTACCTCCTGTTCGAACGTCGGACTGCCACGTGGCGCAGTGGTACCCGTGAGCCACTCGCCGGGGGGTCTCCCGTTGCATCGAGACAACCAGGCAAACCCCCGGCAGGTCTAGGGAGACAAGTTGGTGTCATCCTACAGAACCAGGCCGGATCTGAGCAAATGAAAACGCAACAGGGCCGTCAATGATGCCTCGCGCTGCGCCCCGCACATGCCGCGCTGCTATATTCCTGGCCCTATGATCGAAACCGAGACTGTGGCTCGACTCCAGAACAAGGCGAAGAGCCTCGAGGTTGGTTGGGTTCTCGCTCTCCTTGCAGTACTGCTGCAGATCGCGTGTGGTGAAAGCCCCAACATCAGGCAGGAAGACCCCACCTCCAGCCAGAGCGGTGCGTCGGCAGACGGCGCCGTGGACTCCGAGACCACAGCTCGATTCGGTGCCGGCTTGGAGAGAGCCGCGGCCGATCCCGGAGCGCGCGGCGGCTTCTATCTGCAGGCTGGCTGCCGAGGTGGCTCGGAGTACAGGTCGGTGGAGATCTTCGAGCCCGGGGTGGCCATTTGGGGCGGCGAGCTGCAGTTCCAGTTGACCGAGTCAGAGATTGCGGGTCTGCTGCAGCAACTCCTGGTTGCAGACTACGCTTCGCTACCCGGCCGCTACGGTGGCTCTCCGGAGCCGGATCGGATGCAGGCGGACAGTGCCCGCTCCGTGGTCTGCTCTCTGAGAGTCTCGGTGGCAGGTGCCGAGAAAGAGGTGCTTCAGATCAACCGAGGGGTGCAGTCCGAGTCGTTTGCGCAACTGGTGAACAGCCTGCTCGATTCCTGCGAGGAACCGGCAGCGACAGGGATTGGCGCTGAGAGCCTGGAGGAGGGGTTGGAGAAGGTCGCTTCGGGTGAGCTCGACCCCGTGACGCTCGGGATCCACTTTCAGAGGATGAATGATGGTGCGGGTGGGCAAGCCGCGTCCGAGTTCATCCTGGATGTGGAGGGAGTCATGGCCAGTACCAGACTTCGCGACTCGGTCGATGGCTACTCGAAGCCGATCGAGTTGGAGTTGACTGGCGGTGAAGTGGCAGAGCTTGCTTGGAAGTTGGCTGAGTACGCCCCGACCCGCTTCCCCAAGAATCTCTGGGCACCGAGCTACACCGACATGACTCTGCGAGTGCTGAATCAAAAGGTGTCCCTGATCGCCAGGCCCTACAGGGGGATCTCTCAGGAGACCCACGGAGAGATCCAGCAGAACTTCGACGCGACGGTCGTGCTCCTCGACGCACTGCACGAGCGGGTCCTGCTAGAAGGCTCTGTTGATTCCACTGAAGATCGTTGAGCCGCTGTCGTATTGAGGTCCGCCCGGGTGGTGCGCAGGCGCTGGTCCAAGGACACCTGGCCGTTGTCTAGGGGTCCGACGCAGCGCCCCCAGGAGGTTCTCCTCCCTTCCACAGCAACCAACCCCCTGGAGGTGTCCCCACGCTGAACCCTCATCAAGTGGAGAGGCATTGACGAGGCCTTGCACCGTTCCAAGACGAGGACCGACCAAGGGGTCTCCTGAGTCTGCGGCCTCACCCGACCATGCCCCTCCGCCTCAGAAGACCCCTTAGCCGATCTGGCACCGTCGGTGCCAGAGGTTCGTTCGGGTGGTTCGACAGGGGGTGCCGAGTCGAGCGCAGCGCAAGGACCATCAATGAGCAAGACAGATGGGGCGCGATGACGAGACAAGGCGGCGGCCCCCCGTCGCAGTCTGAGTAGTCGACGCCGCCCCCCTGCGGACCACTCGGACGGGCCTCTAAAAAGAGGATGACCATCGGTCCAGGACCGCAAAGATAGGCCGGAGGGACGACGGACTCCTCAACCCCCAAGCCCTCAAAGACCAGCCGGGAGGTACGACCGGACGCCTCACCCCTCTCTGCTACTTGCGTTGATTGGCCTTGAGCGCGCGCTTGCGCAGGCGGAAGGACACGGGCGTAACCTCGAGCTGTTCGTCCTCGGCTAGAAACTCGAGAGCCTGCTCCAGACTCAAGATCATCGGCGGTACCAGTCGGACCAGCTCATCGGCCGAGGCGGCGCGCATGTTGGTGAGCTTCTTTTCCTTGGTGATGTTGAGGTCGAGATCTCCAGGGCGGGAGTTCTCGCCGATGATCATGCCCTCGTACACCCTGTCGCCCGGGGCCACGAAGAAGATCCCCCTCGGCTGCAGGTGGTCGATGGCGAATGCCGTGACTCTGCCTTCCCGATCGGCGACCAGCGCGCCGGTGATGCGGTGCGGGATCTCCCCCTGCCAAGGTCCAAACGAGTCGAAGATGTGGTTCATGATTCCGGTACCGCGGGTCTCGGTCAAAAACTCCGTGCGGAAGCCGATCAAGCCACGGGCTGGAATCCGAAACTCCATCCGCACTCGGCCGGTGCCGTGATTGATCATCTGCAGCATTCGACCTTTGCGGGGGCCCAGCTTCTGGGTGACCGCACCGACGAACTCTTCGGGACAGTCGACGGTCAGAAGCTCCATGGGCTCTTCGGGGCCTTCGGGACCCTGGTGGACGATGACCTGAGGCTTGCCGACTGAGAACTCGTACCCTTCGCGCCGCATCATCTCGATGAGGATTGCGAGCTGGAGCTCACCTCTACCGGCGATCTTCAAGGCGTCACTGCCCGGAGTCTCTTCAAGTCGGATGGCGACATTGGTCAAGGTCTCCTTGACTAGTCGCTCGCGCAGCTTGTTCGAGGTGACGTGGGTCCCCTCTTTGCCGGCCATGGGTGAGGTGTTGGTCGAGAAGACCATCTCGAGCGTCGGCTCATCGACCAGAATCGGCGGCAGGGCTTGCGGCTTCTCCAGGTCTGCAAGAGTCTCTCCGATGGCCAGTTCATCCAGGCCAGCGATGGCCACAATGTCCCCCGGACCCGCCTCTTCGATCGGCACGCGGTCGAGACCGTTGTAGCCGTAGAGTTGCGTCACCTTCACTGTCTGTGTCGAGCCGTCCAACAGGCAGCGGGTCACGTCCTGGGCCTTCCTCACCCGACCGTTGAAGACTCGACCGATCGCGAGGCGACCGACGTAGTCGTCGTGGTCTAGCGAGGTGATCAGGAACTGGAGCGCTGTATCGGGATCGTATCGGGGCGCGGGAATGGTCTCGAGGATCTGCTCGAAGAGCGGCCGTAAGTCGCCATCGTCGAACTCGGACTCGAGGCTGGCGATGCCGTCTTTGGCGATGCAGTAAAGAACCGGGAAGTCGAGTTGCTCTTCGGTCGCATCGAGGTCGATGAAGAGGTCGTAGATCTCGTTCAAGACTTCCTGGGAGCGAGCATCCGGCCGGTCGATCTTGTTGATGACGACGATCGGCTTCAGTTTGGAGTCGAGAGCCTTGCGGAGCACGAAGCGGGTCTGTGGCAGCGGACCTTCCGAGGCGTCTACGAGCAGCAACACTCCATCGACGAGCTTCAAGGTTCGTTCGACCTCGCCTCCGAAATCGGCGTGCCCCGGCGTATCGACAATGTTGATGCGGATACCCTGGTACTCGATGGCCGTGTTCTTGGCCATGATGGTGATGCCCTTCTCCCGTTCCAGGTCGATGGAGTCCATCACCCGATCGAGTACCTCATGATGGGCCCCGAAGATGCCGCTCTGCCAGAGCATGGCGTCGACCAGGGTCGTCTTGCCGTGATCAACGTGGGCAATAATGGCTAGGTTTCGAAGGTTCTCTCTTTCCTGCATGGACATGGTTCACCCTTGCGCCTGGAGCGCGGTCTTTGATCGAAATAGTACCTGTAATGAAGGTCCGGCGAGCAGTACCGGCTTCAAGGGAGGCGAAGACTAGCACAGGCTGTCGAGAAAAGTTGGTCAAGCAGCCCGATCGGGGATTAAATTGGCGATTCAAAATGTTGAATATCAAGGGTGAGTACCGCATTGGCAGATTTTGAGACGAAATGACAACGATAAGTGAGAATCATGACTGAATCGAAACATCTGGTCTGTCCGAACTGTGCGAAGGTGAACCGAATCGCTGCAGAGCGACTCGGCGACGGGCCCCGCTGTGGAAGTTGCAAGCAACCGCTTTTCTCCGGCAGCCCGATTCGCCTGGATGAGTCGACATTCGACCGCTTCATCGGGCGCAGCGACGTGCCCGTTGTCGTGGATTTCTGGGCCTCATGGTGCGGTCCGTGCAAAATGATGGCACCCGCCTATGAGGAGGCTGCAGGGCAGCTCGAGCCCGCGGTGGTCCTGGCCAAGTTGAATACCGAGGAGGCACCACAGGTGGCTTCCCGCTTCGGCATTCAGAGCATTCCGACCCTCGTGGTGTTCAAGCAGGGTCGGGAAGTCGCTCGCCAGCCTGGCGCCATGAGTCAGCCCCAGATCGAGCAGTGGGTTCGGGCTCACGCGGCTTGAAGTGGCCCTGATAATTCGGCAGGCGTAGACTTCGCGAAGCGAAGGGGGAATAGCTATGCGAATGGACAAGCTGACAACGAAATTCCAGCAGGCGCTGGCGGATGCCCAGAGCCTCGCTGTGGGCAGGGATCATCAGTATGTCGAGCCGGCGCATGTGATGGGGGCGTTGCTGGATCAGGACGGGAGCACGGCTTTGCCGATTCTGGCGCAGGCTGGTGTCAACGTCGACCAGCTACGCGTCAGCCTGATGGAAGCACTCGACCGATTGCCGCGAGTCGAGGGTACAGCAGGCGACGTGCTGATATCACCCGATCTGACCCGGCTACTCAATGTAACGGACAAGCTGGCTCAGCAGCGCAGCGACCAGTTCATCTCGAGCGAGTTGTTTCTGCTGGCGGCCGCTCAGGACAAGGGGCCGCTGGGTGAGATGCTGCGCAAAGCGGGTGGCACCGAGGCGGCTCTGGAACAGACGATCGATCGAGTGCGGGGTGGGCAGCAGGTCGACAATGCCGATGCCGAGGAGCAACGGCAGGCGCTCGAGCGCTTCACCGTCGATCTGACCGAGCGAGCCGAGCAGGGCAAGCTCGATCCGGTCATCGGGCGTGACAACGAGATCCGCCGAGCGATCCAGGTCCTGCAGCGGCGCACGAAGAACAATCCCGTGCTCATCGGTGAGGCTGGGGTCGGCAAGACGGCAATCGTCGAGGGCCTGGCCCAGAGGATCGTCAACGACGAGGTGCCCGAAGGCCTGAAAGGCAAGCGCGTCCTGTCGCTGGACATGGGAGCGCTGATCGCGGGTGCCAAGTTCCGCGGCGAGTTCGAGGAGCGGCTGAAGGCGGTGCTCAACGACCTGGCGAAGCAGGAGGGCCAGGTGATTCTGTTCATCGACGAGATTCACACCATGGTGGGCGCCGGCAAGGCCGAGGGAGCGATGGACGCCAGCAATATGCTGAAACCGGCCCTGGCGCGGGGCGAGCTCCACGCCATCGGTGCCACGACGCTGGACGAGTACCGCAAGAACATCGAGAAGGATGCGGCTCTCGAGCGGCGCCTGCAGAAGGTCCTCGTCGAGGAGCCGTCGGTCGAGGACACGATTGCCATCCTGCGGGGCTTGAAGGAGCGCTACGAAGTCCACCACGGAGTCGAGATCACAGATCCGGCGATCGTGGCGGCCGCGACCCTGTCGCAGCGGTATATCTCAGATCGACAGCTGCCGGACAAGGCCATCGATCTCATCGATGAGTCGGCGTCGCGCATCCGTATGGAAATCGACTCCAAGCCAGAAGAGTTGGACCAACTCGAGCGGCGACTGATTCAGCTCAAGATTCAGCGTGAGGCGCTGAAGAAGGAAAAGGACAAGGCCTCGAAGCAGCGCCTGAAGGACCTGGAGGAGGAGATCAAGATCCTCGAGAGGCAGTTCGCCGACCTGGAGGAGGTGTGGAAGGCGGAGAAGGCGACGCTGGAAGGGACAGCTCAGGTCAAGGAAGAGCTCGAGCGGGCACGTTACGAGCTGGAGACGGCAGAGAGAGCGGGAGATCTCGCCCGCGCCTCAGAGCTGCAGTATGGCCGGATCCCGGAGCTCGAACAGCAACTGGCGGCGGCCTCACAGGCCGAGCAGGAAGAGATGACGCTGGTCCGCAACAAGGTCACCGAGGAAGAGGTGGCCGAAGTCGTCTCCCGGTGGACCGGAATTCCGGTCTCCAAGATGCTGGAAGGGGAGCGAGAGCGACTCTTGCATCTCGAGGACGAGCTCGGCGAGAGGGTGATCGGGCAGGAAGAAGCGGTCAAGGCCGTCAGCAACGCCATTCGACGTTCTCGAGCCGGACTGTCGGATCCCAACCGCCCGAACGGATCGTTCCTCTTCCTCGGTCCGACCGGAGTCGGCAAGACGGAGCTCTGCAAAGCGCTGGCGGTCTCCCTCTTCGATACCGAGGACGCCCTGATCCGCATCGACATGTCGGAGTTCATGGAGAAGCACTCGGTGGCCCGTCTGATCGGTGCCCCGCCAGGCTACGTGGGCTATGAAGAGGGTGGGTACCTGACGGAAGCGGTGCGCCGCAGACCCTACTCGGTGATCCTGCTCGACGAGATCGAGAAGGCCCATCCGGAGGTCTTCAACGTGCTGTTGCAGGTGCTCGATGACGGACGCCTGACGGATGGCCAGGGCCGCACGGTGGACTTCCGCAACACGATCATCGTCATGACCTCGAATCTCGGTTCGCACGTCATCCAGGAGATGGCGGGCGAGGAGAACTACGACGAGATGAAGGCTGCGGTGATGGAGATTCTGGGTGAGCACTTCCGGCCCGAGTTTCTCAATCGGGTCGATGACATCATCGTCTTCCATCCGTTGCAGAGGGACCAGATCCGCAAGATCGCGGAGCTTCAGGTAGGCATCATCGGGGAGCGGCTCGAGGCCGTCGGTTTGGGTCTGGAGGTGACGACCGAGGCGCTGGATTTCCTGGGCAACGTGGGCTACGACCCTGTCTATGGCGCCAGGCCCTTGAAGCGCGCCTTGCAGCAATACCTGGAGAATCCGCTGGCGCAGAAGATCCTGGATGGGACCTTCGGGCCAGGGGACACGATCCAGGTCGATGTCGCCGACGGCGAGCTCACCTTCTCAGCGGTACGGACAGAAGTGGCTACCGAAGCGCCAGCCTGAGCGCAGCTGTCGACAGGAGCTCACGTTGCTTTCACCATCGTCTGGTACCGTTGGCAGCTGTAGATGACGGTCATATTCGAGAGCGACTGCAATCGGCTGAGGGTCTTCTCGGCCCTGACAGGCCACGAGGGGGACGGTGCGGCCCAGGAGGTGGAGTCTGGGCTCACCGCACCCCCCAGGACCCTGCCCAGCAAGTTCTTCTACGACGCCCAGGGCTCGAAGCTCTTCGAGCAGATCTGTGAGCTACCGGAGTACTACCAGACCCGCACCGAGCTCGCCCTGTTGGAGCGATTCGGTCCCCAGATCATGGCCGGCTTCGCCGGCGGGGATCTGATCGAGCTCGGCTCGGGTGCCAATCAGAAGATCCGAGCCCTTCTGGATGCCGTCGATGAGGAGCAGCGGCCGCAAATCCGCTATGTCCCCGTGGATATCAGCGAGACCGCGCTGATCGAGGCGGCGGAGCACCTACTGGAGCTCTATCCGAATCTCACCATCATGGGGCTGGTGACCGACTTCCACCACCCGCTCGATCGCCTGGACCATTCACGTAGAAAGCTTTTCCTCTTTCTGGGAAGCACCATTGGCAACCTCGATGACGCCGAGGCGTCGGAGTTTCTGTCGAGCGTCGCGTTGCTGATGGACGACGACGACCGGTTTCTTCTCGGATTGGATACCCTGAAGGACATAACCACTCTGGAGAGTGCCTACAACGATGCTGCCGGTGTAACGGCGGCTTTCAACAGGAACATCCTGTCGGCGTTGAACGCCTCGATGGGTGCCAATTTCGACGCTGACGCGTTCGAGCATCGGGCCTTCTTCAATCCTGACGAGGCGCAAATCGAGATGCACCTGGCGGCAGGGAGCGCCATGGAAGTCGTCATCGAAGACCTCGGGCTGAGATTCACGATGGACCAAGGAGAGACCATCCGCACCGAGATCTGTCGCAAGTTCGACCGCGTCAGTGCCGAGGCCATGGTGCGCTCGGCGGGGCTGCACATCGCGGAGTGGTACACCGACGCGGAAGAGGCCTTTGCTCTAGCCCTTCTGGAGAAGAGGGGCACGGCAAGTTGATCGAAGAGAAAGATGGCCTTTGCGGCATCTGCCCGGCCGGTTGCTGGGTCCGGGCCACCCTCGAGAATGGCCAGCTGCGGCAGGTCGAGCCCCTGCCCGACCATCCGTTGGGCATGATCTGTACGAACGGCGTTCACTCACCGGAGATCGTGCATGATCCGCAGCGCCTGCAGCATCCACTGAAGCGAGTCGGTCCCAAGGGGACCTACGAGTTCGAGCGCATCTCCTGGGACGAGGCGATGGAGACCATCGCCGAGCGTCTGCAGACGATCAAGACCGAGTCGGGCGCGGAGGCGACTGCGATCTATACCGGGCGCGGCAGTTTCGAGCTCTCCCTCTGCGACATCTTCCAACCCGCCGGAGTGGCTATATCGTCGGCCTCCAGCGTCCTCTTCCCGTTTGGCTCGCCAAACACCCTCGGTGTTGGCGCCTTGTGCTACGTCTCCTTCGCGATGATCGCGCCCCACACCACCATGGGCGAGATGTACCACACGATGGACTTCGACATCGACCAGGCCCAGCTCATTGTGGTCTGGGGAGCCAACCCGGCTACCGACTCACCGCCGTTGGCCCACGAGCAGATCCAACGGGCGCGGCAGCGTGGCGCCGAGGTCGTGGTTATCGATCCCCGTCGAACCGAGACGGCTCGCGAGGCTGGAGCCGAGTGGATTCCCATCCGTCCCGGCACCGACGGCGCCCTGGCGCTGGGTTTGATCAATGTCCTGGTGGAGGAAGAGCTTTACGACGAGGAGTTCGTCCAGAACTGGACCGTCGGTTGGGAGCCCCTCGTCGATTACATTCAACACTTCCGGCCGGAAGCCGTCGAAGAGATTACCGGCATTCCCGCGGCCAAGATCGAGGAGCTAGCGAGGCGCATCGCCGAGGCGAGAGGTGCCTCCCCGGTCATGTACACGGGACTCGAGTATGCGGACAGCGGCGTACAGGCCATCCGGGCAGTGTTCACTCTCTGGGGTGTAGCGGGACAACTCGACGTGCCCGGCGGGCTGTTGTTTCGCATGAAGGAGAACCGATTCCCAATCAACCGCCAGGGGCTGGTCGCCAACCCGGACGTCCGTCAGGCCCTGGGTCGGGATCGCTTTCCCGTCTACAGCATGTATCGGGGCGAATCCCATGCCATCGCTCTGCCCGACTCGATTCTGCATGGTGAGCCGTACAAGATCCGCGCCCTGATGATCCTGGGCGGCTCGATCATTACGGCCTGGCCCAATCCTTCTGTTTGGCGCGAAGCCCTGGGAGCCCTGGACTTCCTGGTCACCATCGATCGACACTTCACCGCTGATGCGGCCTGGGCCGACATCGTCCTGCCGGCCACCACGGGATACGAGATCAGCTCCTACATGACTTACGGGCCGCTGTTCAAGATCCGCGAGAGGCTCGTTGAACCGGTCGGGGAGGCCCGCGACGACTTCCATATTCTCTCGGACCTGGCAGCGCGTCTCGGCTACGGTGACAAGTACCCGCAAGGGGACGAGGAGCGGTTGCGGTATGCCCTCGAAGGCTCTGGTTTCACTCTCGAAGAGGTCCGCGCCAATGATGGCGAAGTGCGTTGTCCGACCGTGATGACGCAGTACAAGAAGTGGGAGCGAGGGCTACTGCGCCAGGACGGCCAGCCTGGGTTCGATACGCCGTCGGGCAAGTTCGAGATCGCCTCGAGCATCCTCGAAGAGCATGGCTACGATCCGCTGCCGGTCTACACCGAGCCGAAGGAGGGCCCGCTGTCGCGACCCGACCTGGCGCAGCGCTATCCGCTCGTGTTCAACTCCGGGGCGCGGATTTTTTCCGACTTCCGATCCCAGCATCATGGAGTGCCTGGACTCCAGCGCAAGGCGCCCGAGCCTGTCGTGACGCTGAACACGGCCGATGCCAAGTCCCGAAGCATCTCCTCTGGAGATTGGGTCTATCTGGAGACCTCCCGTGGTCGCTTGAAGTACCGGGCCCAGGTGACGGATGACATTGTGCCCGGGGCGATCGAGGCCAACATGGGGGGCGGCGGTCCTCTGGGGACAGAGGCCTGGAGAAACTGCAACGTGAACGACCTGACGGATCTGACCAACTACGATCCGATCAGTGGGTTTCCGGTCTACAAAGCCCTGCTATGCGAGGTGGTGCGGGCCGATGATGACGGTGGGCCGAGGATCGAGCCGGTCTTCGAGGAGAGCGAGGCCGACGCCAGTTCGGGCGCCGCCAAACAGAGCCGCCCTACCAGGCAGGTCTATTTGGACAACAACGCGACCTCGAATGTGCATCCGGAAGTGTTGGCAGCCATGCTGCCGTTCCTGCAGGAGCAGGGGGGCAACCCTTCCAGCATTCATGGCAGGGGAACGGCGGGACGTGATGCCGTCGAAGGCGCCCGACGGAAGGTGGCGCGGGTCCTCAACTGCACCGCACGCCGAGTCGTTTTCACCAGCGGTGGTAGCGAAGCAGACAACCTGGCGATCAAAGGGCTCGCATTCGCGCTCCGGGAGAAGGGGAACCACATCATCACGACGGCTATCGAGCATCCGGCGGTGCTCGAGGCCTGCAAGGGTCTGGAACCCTTCGGGTTCGAGACCACGGTGCTCGAAGTCGATGCCGCAGGCCGGGTCGATCGGCAGCGTTTTGCTGCAGCCCTACGTGCCGAGACGATTCTGGCCAGTGTGATGATGGCCAACAACGAGATCGGCACGCTGCAACCGATCGCCGAGCTCGTCCGAGCTCGCCCACGAGCAGGGCGTTCTCTTTCATACCGATGCGGTTCAGGCTCTCGGCAAGATCTCCATCGATGTGAAGGAGCTCGATGTCGACCTGCTGTCACTCTCGGCGCACAAGGCGCACGGTCCCAAAGGTGTGGGGGCGCTGTACGTGAAGAAAGGCATCCCCCTGTCTCCCCTGATCGATGGAGGCGGACAAGAGCGCAAGCTGCGTTCAGGCACCGAGAACGTGCCGGGAATCGTCGGATTTGGTAAGGCCTGCGATCTTGCTGCCCGTTGGTTGAGTCAGAGGGAACCGGAGCGGATTGCCACCTTGCGTGACCGGCTGGAAGCTGGGATTCGAGAGCTGGTGCCCGATGCGAAGCTCAATGGTCACGCGCGGGAGCGCCTGCCGAATACCCTCAATCTGTCGTTGCCTGAAATGCGTGGCGAGTCCCTGGTTCTCTTCCTCGACCGCCATGGGGTTTACTTCTCCTCGGGCTCTGCCTGCAAGTCGGGGAACCCGGCTCCCTCTCATGTGCTGAAGTCCATCGGTCTCACCGAAGACGAGGCACACTGCGCGGTGCGTCTCTCGCTGGGAGTGGACACCGACGAGGACGATATCGACTACGTCCTGGCGGCACTGGGCGAGGTGATTCGAGACAATCAGAGTAGCGTGCGCTTCGTTTCGTGTCGGTGATCGAGAAGTCCGGGCCTAGATCCGGTCCGTAGCTAAGAAGACCAAGGTTGCACCGTCGAAGGACCTCGAGGGAGTGAATCCAGATGACTCAATCCAGCTTTTCAGATCTGACCCTTTCGACCTGGAAACCGACCAGGGACACCCTGCAGGGGTACTGCCGACTGCTGGGCGCCATCCGTCGTAGCTCGAGTTCACGACAGCGACATTGGGCCCATGTCACGCTTCGAGTCGTGCCGGAGGGTTTCATCACCACTCCGATTCCCTCGGGCAATGGCAACTTTGGCCTTCGGCTCGATCTTGTCCACCAAGCTCTGCGGATCCTGACGAGTGAAGGGCAGAGTCTCGAGCTACCCCTGGAAGGACAATCCCAAGCCAGGTTCTACTCCGAGGTCATGGCCGCCTTGAAGGGACTGGAGGTCGAGGTGACCGTCGACGCCGAGTCGTTCTCGGACACTGCGGAGGGCCAATGGGACCGGCAGGCCATCGATCGTTTTCGGCAGGCGCTGGTTCAGATCGATACGGTCTTCAAGGCCTTCAAAGGTGGGCAGCGGCAAGAGACCTCGCCTGTGCAGCTGTTTCCTCATCACTTCGACCTGGCGACATCTTGGTACTCGGGCCAGCAAGTGCCCGATCAGGACGTGGCAGACGAGGAGCGGTCCGACGAGCAGATGACTTTTGGATTCGTCACCGGAGACGAGATCATCTCGGATCCCTATTTCTACGCTACTGCCTATCCGGAGCCCGACGGATTCGTCGGTTCGCCTCTGCCGGACGGAGCTGTCTGGAGTGAAGTCGGGTTTTCGGGGGCTGTGCTGCCCTACGCAGCTCTCGAGCGGGTGGACCAACCCCATCAGCTCATTGCCGATTTCCTCCGGCAGGCGCACGAAGCCGGAGCGTCCCGAATGAGGGGCTAGCTCACGCTTCGTCTTGAAGAAGACGTCAAGCAGCAATCGAGGAGCTGTTCTGGGTCGGGTTCTCCCGCTCCAACCCATACCAGGCCCTCTCGTACGGAGCTAGTGGACGCATTGCACCCTCGGGATTCCCACACTTGCGGCAGACGGCCATCGGGCACTGGTGGGGAAGCGAAAAAGGGCGGCGGGTGAAGCAAACCCAACAAAAGAGTTTCAGCATATTCCTATCCGTCGCCTCGAGAATGCAAGGCCGATGCCATGTGGGCCTGAATCAGAATCACCTGGCATCTGCTGTGTCTCGATCGGATCAGGGAGATCGTAATTCTCTGGGTTGGTCATCGAACGGGGAAAAATTACCCGCCCTCTCGCCGAGTTGGTCGGTAGAAAGTCCTTCCGACGATCGTCTGCAAGGGTGTACCGCCGCGGTTGTCTCCTTGAGCCCGGAGGCAGGAGAACGCGGTCCCTTCGTTTCGGATGCAGATTCTCGAGTGAGGCGATGCGGCCTCGCGTCAGGGAACCTCGGCCCAGACGTGGATTCGCTCGATGGCTTGGGCGTTGGCCTCTTCGGCCCCGAAGGGATCGAAGCCGAAATCCTCGCCGGCCAGCTCTGCGATGAGCTGATAGGCCTCGCCGCGCACCAGGGGCGAGACCGTCGGCGCGAGCAGCTCGAGGGCGATAGCGACACCTCGTGGATCGCCCCGCTCGACTAGCATCTCCACGGCCTCCAATCTCACCAGGGGCTCCGTTTCCGTCGCGGCCAGCTCGACCACGAGATCCCGGCTCTGCGCCGAATCGATCTCGGCTAGAACACCGAGCCAGTTCTCACGCTCCGAGGTGTCGGCTTCGGAAAGGTGGTGGCTCAGTCGATTCCAGCCATCTCGGGCCGCACGCAGGTTGTCTGCAATGCAAGGCGCCTCGTCTCCACACCCCGTCGAGAGCTCCTCCCAAAGATGGGCATGTTCCTCGGCTTTGGCAATCTCCTCCTCGTTCTCGGCTTCCCAATCGTGCTCGTGGGCAATCTGTAGAAAGGTGCTGCTGGCGAAGAAGATGCTCAGGCCCACGACAACCAGGGCAATGGCGGCCAACGCAGCGGCTGCCTTCAGCAGCGCTCCGATCCGACTCGGGGCTCCCCAGATCGAGTAGACGAGACCAGCCAGGAGGAGGGCGCCGCCGAGAGCGGCAACGACCGAGGGGCCCGAAGGCAGGTCGAAACGATACGACGAGGTCAAACCGACTGCACAGGCCGCAAGACCAACGCACCATCCGATTATGAGCCGCGTGCTGATCCTCTCGGCAAACAGGGTGGCGATGACCGCGGGAATGACCAGGAACGAGAAGACCAGAAGCACACCGGCGATCGCTACCGACGAAGTGATGACGAACGCGAACGTGACGTAGAAGATGAAGTCCCAAAAGCGGACCTTGAGACCCTGGGCGTAGGCCTGGTCGGGATGAAACGAAATCTCGAAGAACGGCTTGCGGAGGACAACGTGAAGAAGTCCGACCAGGGCGTAGATCACGGCCGTCTTGAAAATGGTCGGCCACCGCACCCACAGCAGGGCTCCGGTCAGGGTCTCTTTGATGTGCTCGGTACCTTCGGGGGCGCGATCGGCGACCAGAATGGCCAGTGCCAGAGCCACAGCGTAGGTGATGCCAATGATCGCCTCCTGGGGTATCCGTTCGTGTCGCATCCTCGTGAGGGCGAAGATGGCGGCGCCGACGATAGCGAAGGCGAGGGAGAAGACATAAGCCGTCTGGCTGTGAGGGCTCAAGCCGAGCAGAAAACCGAATGTCGCTCCCAGGGCCGCGATCTGCGCCAGCGCCAGATCCACGAAGATGACCTTCCTCTGGATCACGTGGAGACCAAGGTAGGCGTGGATACCAACCAGGACCACGCAAGCCGCGAAGGGTGCCGCCATCAACTCGATCAGCTCTCGCATACAGCTATCCTTCCGTTGCCTCGAAGGCGCTCACTAGTCTCTCGAGCCAGGCATCGATGAGGTCTTCATAGCCCTCGATCCCTGCCTCGCCCTGCGAGTAGAGAGGCACGGTCACCACGGTGGCTCCCGTGCGGTCCCCGATGGCCTTCGTCTTCTGTGGGTTGAAGTAATTGGCGGAGAGGATCACGTCGATCCCCTGATCGCGGATCAACTCCATGATCGTCTCAACATGGCGTGGGGTAGGCGGTATGCCCGGCTTGGGCTCCACGTACCCGACCATGTCGAGCCCGAAGCGGTTGGTGAAGTAGATCCAGTTCTTGTGGTAGCCGATCAGTTGGCGTCCGCGGATCGGCTCGGTCTGTTTCAACCAGCCGCCGAGCCGATCGGCGAGAGTCGACCCACTGCCGCTGGGGTACTCCTTGCCCTCCAAGAAAGCCTCTAGCTTGCCCGAACGGGCAAGGCGGGCCAGGGTGTCTCCACCCAGAAGGTCGACGAGCTCGTCTCCGAAGAGCCGTCGGTAGAGACGGTCCTCCAGGGCGGCTTCCCGCTCCCGGTAGTAGTCGGAATTGGCAGGATCGACCTTCTCGAGGCCTGCCAGGACATTGCGGGCGACGATCACCATGTTCAGTGGGTCGGTGTGAATGTGGGGATTGCCGTAGACATGGACATCGCCTTCGGAACGACTCAGGGTCCTTGGCTTGTCCAGCAGCTCGATTCCCGTCCAAGCCGCAACGTATCCAGGTGCCCCCTCGAGAACGTTGCGATTGCCGGCCGCGTCGAGGAGTGTCGGCGCCCACAGCTCTAGATCCAGGCCGGTCGTGATGAACAGGTCGGCGCTGCGCAACTTGGTCTGGAACGAAGGTTTGGGCCGGACGAAATGTGCGTCCTGGTCGCCGTGACTGATGGATTCGGCCGTGACCCGGTCTCCACCGATCTCCTGGGCGACCCACGCATAGTCGGGGATCGTTGTCACGACCTGGAGGGGGTTGTCAGGAGAGGCCGCCTCAGGTTGAGCTGAGAGATTCTCCGCCGCGCACAAGAAGCCAACCGTAAGAGCGATGGCGATAGACAGCAGAATTGGACTGGAGTTGCGTGTGTGTTTCATTATTGCTCCTCGACCATCAATAGGATTCGTGCTTGTGCGGACCCGCTGAGAACGTCACCTGTAGCCAGAGCCGATTGTCTTTCTCCGGGCCCTTGGGTGAGATGAAGTCGCGATCGATTCTCTGATACTGCAGTCGTAGTCTCACGAACTCACTCTGCCAGTAGGTCAAGAACGGAGTCCAGCCGGTGTCCTTGAGGCCCTCTCGAAACTCCGCGGGGTCGTAAATTCCGTGACCGTAGCCAGGAAGCTCCGCATTGTCATAGCGTAATCCGACGATCCAGCGTCGGCTGAAGCGGCCAAAGAGATAGGCGTAGTACGAATCGGAGGCTATCGAGGCAGTGTCCCCGGTGTCGTAGTTCGTATGGATGTACTCGCCGCGAAACTCCAGGCTGCGATATCGGGCCCGATTGGTTGGCTCCCAGACATAGGCGAAGTCGAATCCGTAGATGTCGGTCTTCTCATCGCCGGTTTCCGTGTTGGGTCCACGAGTCCAGTTCAGGCCGAGATCGAAATAGGAATCCGGCCCGAGTTCGAAGAACCCAGTATGGCGTAGCAGAAACGCCGGATCATTCCACTCCGCTCCTGCGAAAGCAGCCGAGTTGTCAGCGTTGGTGATCTGCAGGGTCAAGCCGTTGTTCGTCGCCCAGAGCTTGCCGAGTTGCCAGTCCAGGCCGATGCCGAGCCCGATGAGTCCGTGACCGAAGACATGCTGCAGGGCGAAGGGAGAGTCGACACTGGGCAGAGCGTGACGGTGCCATCGATTGAGGGTCCCGTACTGCTGTCGAAACTTGCCGACTTGGAGCCGCGTGTGAAAAGGCAAGGCCACCCACTCCATATAGGCCTCTTCGACGTTAACGCCGATCTCTCCCTCATGTGCATGTTCGTCTTCGTGCGTGACATCGTCGTGGTCGCCCTCTTCTTCGTGATCATGAAACGGAAACTCGAAGGGATCTTGATGGCCGGCCAGGAATCCCTTGAAGCGGGTATAGGGATCGAGGGGCGCCTGCAGACCGATCTCCACGCCCCGCATCACGAAACCGTCCTTGATATCGCTCTCGGACCAATCGTAGGAGAAGTCTCCAATAAAGCTGATCTCGGGGTTCAGGGCTTGCTGGGTGCGCTCTCGTCCGACAAAGGTATCGCGCTGGTCTTCTGCGACCTCTTCCTTTAGCTTCTCCTCGGCTGTGAGCTCTTCGGCCTCGGCGAGGAGCGCCTCCAAATCCTCTTGCTGCCGATCCTCTTGTGACTCTGAGACCTGCTCTCTGAGCTCGGCGAGCTCCTCCTGCAGCTCAAGAATCTGGCGTTGGTAGGTCTCCTCGAGGCGGCGAAGTCGTTCCTCGAGGCGTTCGATCTCGTCTGTGGGCTCTGTGGCTGCCGACTCGGATTCCTGGGTTCCTGCTGTCTGGGCTTCGACGGGCCGAGCCGCCGCCAGAGGTAGGCAAAGAAATGCCAGAGTCAGAATCCCGCAAGTTCCATTTCGTCTTGCTAGTCTCTCCAAAACAGTCTCCTGATCGATGACGCTGTGAGCAGATAGGTCAGTCGAGTATTGCGACCGCCCGGCCTTGCCCGCTCGTGCGAGTTTGGCAAGGCCTGCTGAATGTGGCGTCAGGACCGCGGGGGACCGCGGGGATCGGCGTATCGGAGAGGGGGTTCTGAGACCGGTACTTCCGAAGTCGCCTCGACCTCGGCTTGCAGAACGGGCTGGGGTGCAGCCTGCGCACCCTGGGTCCTGGCATGGGTCAGGATGCGCTGCAGGACGCAAGCCGCGCACTCGAAGAGATCGGCATTAGAAGCAGAGAGCAGAATTCCTGCTTCGCTGGGCGTTTCATCCAGGAGGATGTCGCTCTTGTCGGGCTTCTCGAGTGGGACGGGGTGCCAATGCGGTAGGCCGCTGGCAGCCATGAGAATGACCAGGACCAGGAGGGCCGTCAGTTGGCGGATGCCGGTTCGTCCCCAGATCATGTCTCTGATGCCATCGACTCCGGCGCGGAACGCGACCGGCTCTGGAGAATTGTAACAGGCGAGAAGCGCCGCCGCATTCCATGGATCCTCGAACTTGTTGGTGAAATCTGATATATTAGATCTCAGTATACGCAACGAGAGAACAACTCCCATGGCCGAGAATGGCATCTTGCAGCTTCGCTCCCTGCGGGAACAGGTTTACGAGTACCTGCGCGATGCCATCAATCGCGGCGAGCTCGACGCCGGGTCGTTCCTCGATCAGAAACAGCTGTCAGAGAGCCTCGGCATCAGCAAGACACCGCTCCGAGATGCGCTGATTCAGCTCGAGACCGAGGGCTTTGTCTCGATTCTTCCCAGGCGGGGAGTCATCGTGAATCGACTCACCCTGGAGGATGTGCGCCACCTCTACGAGATCATCGGTGCTCTCGAAGGAGCCGCTGTGGTGTCCGTTGGCGATCGACTGGAGAAGGCCCACTTTCGACAGATGCGCTCTCTCAACACGGAGATGGTGCACGCCGTGGAGGCGGGTGATTTCAATCGCTACTACGCCCGCAACCTGTCCTTCCACGAGGTCTTTCTGGGACTGAACCGCAACGCCAGCTTGCTACGCATGGTGGAGAACGCCAAGCATCGCCTGTACGACTTTCCACGGCCTAGGGATTTCCTGCCCGAGTGGGAGTTGGCTTCGACGACCGAGCACGCCGCGTTTCTGGATCTCCTCGAGGTTGGTGACATGCGGGGAGCGGCAGACTACCTGCGGGACGTCCACTGGTCGTTCCAGGTGCAGGAGCGTTTCATTCTCCAGTACTACTTCCCGGAGGCGGATCTTCTGGAGACCGGGGGGGCTGAGGCGTGAAGCGAGGGCAGGTCTTCAACATTCAGCGCTTCTCGGTTCACGACGGGCCGGGGATTCGCACTGCGGTCTTTCTCAAGGGCTGCCCCCTGGACTGCGTCTGGTGCCATAACCCAGAGGGAATCTCTGCGCGCCCCGAGATTCTGATGACTCCCAGCCGGTGCATTGGATGTGGTGAGTGCGTCGCAGCCTGCCCGGAGAGTCTCCCAGTGCCATACAGCTCTCCCAGTGCCGAAGATGCCGAGCGCTGTCTTCTCTGCGGAGCTTGCGCCGGCATCTGCCCAACAGAGGCGCGTCAGATGGCGGGCCGGGCGATGAGTGTCGAGGAAATACTCGAAGTCGTCTTGAAGGACCGGATCTTCTACGACGACTCCGGAGGCGGTGTGACGTTCTCGGGCGGCGAACCTCTGCGCCAAGCGGGCTTCCTGCGGGCAGTGCTCGAGGCCTGCCGCCAGAGTGGGCTTCATACAGTCGTGGACTCCTGCGGCTTGGCTTCGCAAGAGGACCTACTCTCTGTTGCCGAGCTCACCGATCTGTTTCTCTTCGACGTGAAGATGATGAACGACGAGAAGCACCGCCGCTACACCGGTGTCTCGAATCGTCAGATCCTGTCCAACCTCGAGGCTCTGGGTCGAATGGAGCAGCCGATCTGGCTGCGGGTACCGGTGATCCCCGGTGTCAACGATGATGCCGAGAATCTCGGCGCCACCGCCAAGCTGGCGGCCTCTATCCCCTCGGTCGAGCGAGTGTGCCTGTTGCCCTACCACCCGCTGGGCGAGAGCAAGTCCAGACGCTTGGAACGAGATGCGACCTTGCCCGAACTGCAATCTCCCACTCCTGGTGACATGCAGAATCTGCTAGAGCTGGTGGAAGCAGAGGGAATCGCCGCCAGCATTGGAGGCTAGAGAGCGATGAATGAGAAGACGCGAAGACTGCGACGAGAGAGCCTGGATCTACGGCCTTCCATCTCCAGCGAACGGGCCGAGCTGCTGACCGACTTCTATCAGGAGCATTCCGGCCGGCACTCGGTGCCGGTGATGCGCGCCCTGTCCTTCTACCATCTGTGTCAGAACAAGACCCTATATCTGGGCGAGGAGGAGCTCATCGTGGGCGAGCGGGGGCCTCGTCCCAAGGCGGTTCCCACCTATCCCGAGCTCAATTGCCACAGCCTCGAAGATCTCGAGATTCTCGACTCGCGGCCCAAGACCTCCTATCAGGTTCCTGAGCGGTGTCTCGAGGCCTACGAGAGCAAGGTGATTCCCTATTGGCAGGGTCGCTCGATGCGGGATCGGATCTTCGCCAACCTTGCCGCGGAATGGCACGAGGCCTATGAGGCCGGCATGTACACCGAGTTCATGGAGCAGCGGGCTCCAGGCCACACGGTTCTCGACGACAAGATCTACACGAAGGGGATGCTCGACTTCAAGGGAGACATCGCCGAGTCGCTAGCCTCCCTGGACTTCGCAGAGGATCCACAGGCGCAGGAGAAACGTGAAGCCCTGCGGGCGATGGACGTAGCTTGCGACGCGGTTATTCTCTTTGCCGAGCGGCATGCCGAGCTGGCTGAGAATCGGGCCGCGGTCGAAGAGGATCCGCGACGGCGGGCCGAGCTCGAGAAGATCGGAGAGGTGTGCCGGCAGGTCCCGGCCGGGGCGCCGAGGGATTTCCACGAAGCTCTGCAGTACTACTGGTTCTGTCATCTGGCTGTCATTACCGAGCTCAACGGCTGGGATGCCTTCAACCCGGGGCACCTGGATCAGCATCTTCTGCCGTTTTTCGAGAAAGGCCTGGCAGAAGGGAGTCTGACGCGAGAGTCGGCTCGCGAGCTATTGGAAGCCTTCTTCGTCAAGTTCAACAACCATCCGGCACCGCCCAAGGTCGGCGTCACCGCCGCCGAGAGTGGGACCTATACCGATTTCGCCAACATCAACATCGGCGGCCTTCTGCAGGACGGCTCAGACGGCTCGAATGAGATCTCCCACATCCTTCTGGACATCGTGGATGAGATGCACCTTTTGCAGCCCAGCACCAATGTTCAGGTCTCACGCAAGACTCCCGACGCTCTGCTGGACCACACACTCCGGGTGGTGCGCAAGGGTTACGGCTTCCCCTCCATTTTCAACGCCGACACAGTGGTGGAGGAGCAGATTCGGCAAGGCAAATCGCTCGAGGACGCCCGGGCCGGCGGCTGCAGCGGCTGTGTCGAGGTGGGGGCCTTCGGCAAGGAGGCCTACATTCTGACCGGCTACTTCAACCTGCCGAAGGTCCTGGAGCTGACACTCCACAACGGTTTCGATCCGAAGACGCAGCGACAGCTCGGCCCCGAAACCGGAGAAGCCGTCTCTTTTGCCGACTTCGACGAGCTGTTCAATGCCTTCGAGCGGCAATTGCGGCACTTCGTCGATCTCAAGATCCGCGGCAACCAGATCATCGAGAGTCTCTATGCCAGAGAGATGCCGGCGCCTTTCCTGTCGGTGCTGATCGACGACTGCATTGCGGCGGGACGGGACTACAACGCCGGGGGAGCGCGCTACAACAACACCTTCATCCAGGCGGTGGGTATCGGAACCATCACCGACAGCCTGGCCGCCATCAAGGAGTTGGTCTACGAGAAGGCAAGCAACGGACTCGATGAGTTGGTCGCCATTCTGGATCAGGACTTCTCAGAAGATGAGCCCTTGCGACAACGCCTCCTCCACAGAACCCACAAATATGGCAATGACGACGACTACGCCGACGACATCATGAGGCGGGTGTTCCAGTCGGCCTTCGAGGCCATCGATGGGCGGCCGACCGCGAAGGGCGGCACCTATCGCCTCGAGATGTTACCCACCACCTGCCATGTCTATTTTGGATCGATCACCGGTGCGACGCCTGATGGTCGCCTGGATGGGCAACCGGTCTCGGAAGGCATCTCTCCGGTCCAGGGTAGCGATCGGAGCGGCCCCACGGCGGTCCTCAAGTCGGCTGGCAAGATGGACCACGTCAAGACCGGCGGCACACTCCTCAATATGAAGTTCAGCCCCTCGCTTCTCGAAGGCCAGGCGGGCATCGACAACCTGGCCCATCTGGTGCGGTCGTACTTCAAGATGGATGGCCATCACGTGCAGTTCAACGTCGTGAATGCGGAGCTGCTCAGGCGAGCGCAGGCGGATCCGGCGTCGCACCGTGATCTCATCGTCAGAGTCGCCGGCTACAGCGATTACTTCTGTGACCTGTCGCCCGAACTGCAGGAGGAGATCATTGCTCGAACCGAGCACGGGTCTTTCGGCCAGGCAGAAGCTCGGGGCGAAAGCGCGGCCCGCCGGGAAGAGGTACTCGTACCCTAGAGCCCTATCGGCAACGAACCTGAATCGAGCTGGTGGTGTCGTTACCCACCCGAGAGTCCCTCAGATCCTCGATATCGCGACTGGTCTCGGTGTACTCCCCCTGAAACTGGGGGTCCTGATAGAGGCGCACCGTGCAACCGGGGGCGACTCGCACCGAGCTCGCCTCGTCGTTGGCACCGAACGCGGCGCGCAGATCTCCTGTGTCCGAGTCGAAAGAATAGGCGGTGCCGCGAAAATTCGTGTGCTGGTACAGAGAGACACGGTGGCTTGTTCCCCAGTTCGAATCTCCGCTGCCCCACTCCCCGCCGCTATTCCAGCCGCCTCCGTCGGTTTCGCATCGCACTTGGATGGAAGTGACCGTATCGTTGCCCACTGGTGAACCACGTAGATCCGAGATATCACGCTCCGTTTCGATGTAGGCACCTCGGTAGTTGGCGTCGGCGAAGAGCCTGGCACGACAGCCTCGGCTCACCCGCACAGAGGTGGCGGCGTCGTTGCCGACATAGGAGCCTCGCAGGTCGGAGATGTCGCCCGTGAAAGTCTGACTTCGGCCGGAGAGATTGAGGTCACGATAGAGCGTCACACCGTTGGTGGTGCTGCCACCAGTCGATCCACTCCCGCCACTGTTCCAGTCGCTGCCGCTATTCCATCCGCCCCCATTCCTGTCACAACGGACTCGCACAGAGGTGACAGCGTCGTTGCCGACGGACGAGCCCCTCAAATCGGAGATGTCGCGGTCCGCCTCGAGATAGCTGCCCTGGTAGTTGGCGTCGGCGTAGAGTCTGGCCGAGCAGCCGGGATCGATCCGTACGGAGGTGGCTGTGTCGTTGCCGACATAGTGGCCCCGTAGGTCGGAGATGTCGTCGTTGATCTTCTGATTCCGGCCGGAGAAGTCGAGGTCGCGATAAAGCGTCACACCAGGGGTTGATCCGCCACTGTTCCAGTCGCTGTCACTACCCCATCCACCCTCTTCACAGTGCACCCGCATAGAGGTGACGGTGTCGTTGCCGACCGACGAGCCTCTCAGATCGGAAACGTCGCGATCCACCTCGAGATAGCCGCCCCGGTAGTCCGCATCCGCGTAGAGCCGGGCGCGGCAGCCAGGTTCAATCCGCACGGAAGTGGTCGTGTCGTTACCGACGTAGGAGCCCTGCAGATTAGAGACGTCACCGGTGAAGGTCTGACTACGGCCGGAGAAGTTGAGGTCTCGAAAGAGAGTGACGCCGCTCGACGGAGCACCATATTGGGCGCTGACAGAGGCAGTCAGGCAAATGCCAAGGCAACCGGCCATCAGGATTCTGCGGTGCATCGGAACTATGGACTGTTGCATTCTCTGATCTCCCCTCTTCGCCGTGATGGAACATCGAGGCTCCTATCTGCCGAGAGAGGCCAATTCTAGTACCAGGTCGGTTGTTCGATTCCGGACGTCGGCTTCCCGGCTCCGAACACGGCAGGTGAGGATTCCTGGCGAAAGACGTGCATCCAGGCGGGTACTTCGAGATGCGAGCTGGGTATGCCTCTTGCTTATAGACCCAGAGTATCTGAGAAAAGGAGCCAGCCATGACGGGGCCTGACCAAGCCTCCAGCCAAGATCATCGGTTCCAAGCGACGTCGCCCGAGCCAGTGCTTCGGTCGACACTCTCGGTGGAGGGCCTGCTGAGCGACGTACGGCATGGTTTGCGCTTTATCGGGCGCCAGCCGCTGTTTGCCTTTGGGGTGGTGATTTTACTGGCGTTGGGAATCGGGGCCACGACCGTAGTTTTCAGCTTGATCGACGCGGTTCTGCTGACACCGATGCCCTATTCGGAGCCGGACCGTTTGGTCATGATCTGGGAGACCGAGCCAGACATCGACCGCATGCCCTTCTCTGGACCCAACTTCCTGGACTTCGAAGAGCGGGCTCGGTCCTTCGACTCCATGGCCGCAGTCAAGCCCTCCTATTTCAGCCTCACTGGCGGCGACGAACCGACTCGACTCGGCGGCTCCAGGGTCACATCGGAGCTCTTCGACGTCTTGATGGTCAAACCGGAATTGGGTCGAGGATTTCAGCTTTCAGATGGGAGGGAAGGTGCCGAGCCGGTCGCGATCCTCAGCCATGGTCTATGGCGAGGGAGCTTCGGGGGCACACCGGATGTCATTGGCAAGACAGTTCAGGTCAACGGGCTGGCTCATATCGTCGTCGGTGTCATGCCCACCGATTTCAAGCTGATGACCCCCTGGACACGAGACTATGACATCGAGATGCTTCTGCCGTTGACCCTGAGTACTGCGCTCGACTCCCGCGACGATCACTCCTACATGGCTGTCGCGCGTCTTGGTGACAGTTCTACCCTGGAGAGCGCCCAGGTTGAGATGGATCGCATTGCTGCGGATCTGGAGGCCACCTACACGACAACCAATAAGAACTGCGGTGCTCGAGTTGCAGCACTGCACTCGGAAATGGTGGGTCGGACCGGCAATCAACTACTAATGCTCATGGTGGCTGCGATCTGCGTACTGCTGATCGCCTCGGCCAACGTTGGTGGTCTGATGCTGGCCAAAGCCGCCTCGAGGGAGAATGAGCTGGCCGTCCGTTTCAGCCTCGGGGCCGGTCGTGGACGGCTGGTGCTGCAGCTCCTGGCGGAGTACCTACCTCTAGCAGTTCTGGGAGGAGCTCTGGGGGCGGCTATTGCCTGGTGGGCTCTCGACGGATTGAGATTCCTGGTGCCGAGAGCTCCATCAGGCAGTGCCGATTATGGAATCCAGCCCGGCACCCTGGTGATCGTCTCTCTCCTGTCACTGATCTTGGCTGTGCTTCTCGGAGTCCTGCCGGCCTTGGGCTCTTCCAGCCTCCAGCTTGCCAAGTCACTCAACCAGGGCCGGGGCAGCCTCTTTGCCAGTCCAGGCCGAGCCCGTGTCTATCGAGGTCTCATTATCGTGCAGCTCGCATTGACCCTGATCTTGGCCAACGGAGCCGCTCTGATGCTCGTCAGCTACTCGAAGCTGCAGGGTTCCGGTTACGGCTTCGATCCTGCCGGGGTCACCGCGGTTCCCCTACATCTCGCTGGGCCGAGCTACGACAGTGCCGAGAAGGTGCTCGCCTTTCTACGCGAAGTGGGTCCTCGGATCAGGTCGTTGCCAGGGGTGGAGATGGCCGGTACGACGAGCAAGATGCCTCTGGACGGGGGCACCAATGGGGCGGTCGCCATCGAGGGTCGCGAAGGCGACTGGGAAGACAAACTAGGGCCTCTTGCAGAGCAGTCTTTCGTGACTCCTGGGTACTTTCGCGCCATGACTATCGACTTGGTCCATGGCCGGCGCCTGGACGAGCAGGACCTCGGGTCGGAGGAGGCGGTGGCGGTCGTCAACAAGACCTTTGCTGACCTTGCCTGGCCCAATGCCGATCCCATCGGCAAGCGCTTTGCCATTCACGACGACCTCCAGTGGATCACCGTTGTCGGGGTGGTAGGTGATGTTCGTCAGTGGGGAGCGGAGCGTCCAGCTATCCCAGAGTACTTTCTACCGTTCGGTCCTCACTCAGCCTACTGGGCGGGATGGCCATTCTGGGCCGAGAGGCAGTTTCTCATCCTTCGATCCGATGTGGCACTGGACGGGCTTCGCGGAGCGCTGAAAAGTGAGATTCGTCGGTTGGCTCCGGAGCAGGCGGTGTCGGAGATGCGGACCCTGGACGAAGTGATCGCCTCGGTGACCGTGCGACGGCGATTCAACACCCTGCTGATTTCGATCTTCAGTGTGGTGGGTATCGTTTTGGTGGCGATGGGCGTCTTCGGAATGATGTCGACTTTCGTCACCCAACGTCAGCATGAAATCGGTGTCCGCATGGCGCTGGGAGCTGACCAACCGAGAGTGTTGAGCCTCGTGTTCGGCTATTCGATGCGCTTGTTGGGTATCGGAGTCGCGGTGGGCCTGGCGGTTATCCTGGCCTCCGGAAAGCTGATCGAAAGTCTGCTCTACGCCGTCAACCCAGCCGACCCGATCATCTTGGTCGGTGGCACGGCATTCGTCTTTCTGATTGGCCTCTTGGGCGCCTTCCTGCCAGCGATACGGGCCGCTAAAGTGGATCCTGTTGCGGCGCTGCGGAGCGAAAACTAGCCCAGGCCGGGGTTCCGGCCTGGAGCTCTGAGGTCTTGGGTCTTGATCGAGAGGGACTAGAGGCTGCGCTTCTTGCCGCGCATTCCACGGCGGCTGCCTTTCGGTCGGCCGGCTTTGCCTTTTGCGCCACCGCCGCCCCCCCCACCGCCACCCCCACCCCCGCCGCCGCCACCCCCACCATACGAGGGGCCGCCCGAGTTGTAGGGTGCCGATCCTGGTGATCGCTTGGCGCGATCCTCCGCCTCGTTGATGCGGAGCTTGCGGCCTCCCAGCTCGTGTTGGTCGAATCGGGAAACGGCCTCTTGCGCAGAGCTGCCATCGGCGAACTCTACAAAAGCGAACCCTCGGGGACGGCCCGTCATCCGGTCGGCCGGGACGTGAACGTTCTTGACCTCGCCGATTTCAGAGAAGAGGCCCTCGAGTTCCGATTCTGTGGTTTCGTAGTTCAGGTTACCAACGAAAATTGTATTGCTGATGACTGTACTCCTTTCCCATGTTGCACGCGCTATCAACGACGCGGTCGGGGACCGCGCGGCTCGAAGCTGTCGGCTAGCGACTCAAAGTTAGCACAAGAGGCAGGCAGCGTTCGAGTGAATCGACTCAGCGTGTTACCATCCGGCCGCAAACTTCCTCTCCGCTCCAGCCCTCAGGGCAGGTCATAACGACTCGGGCGAGCAGGTTGCGCCAGTACCGAAAACCCATCCCCGCTCCAAAGGAGAAACGAATCGTGATTGAAGAAGGCAGCACAGTTTCTATCGAGTACACGCTCACTCTGGACGATGGCGAGACCGCGGACACCAACGTGGGCAGTGAGGCGCTTGTCTACAGCCAGGGCCAGCAGGAGATCCTGCCCGCCCTCGAGGAGGCGCTGATCGGCCTCGAAGTCGGGGACACGAAGAAGGTCGTGTTGACGGCAGAAGAGGGCTATGGCCTGGTCGACCCCGACGGGTTCCAGGATGTCGAGCCAGATCTGGTGCCGGAGGACGCCCGGACGGTAGGCACCATGCTTGTCGCCAGCGATCCGGAAGGCAATCAGCAGCCGATCCGCGTGCACGAGGTGGGCGAGGACAAGATTGTCCTCGACTTCAACCATCCCCTGGCCGGTGAGGCGCTGAACTTCGATATCAAGATCGTGGCAGTCGAGTAGCCCTGGGCCAAATCACTCCAGGACCAGTGCCATGTCGCGAAAGTTGACGACGTAGGCACTGAATCGGTGCAACACGTCCAGCCCGATGTTGCAATAGAGGTAGTTCTCCTCCGGTGCCCGAATCGGGCGAAGGTATACATCCACATCCCGCAGGTTTGTACCTCCGGCTGCGATGGTCATTGCGAGCCGTGGCAGCTGGAGGGCGGGTATCTCCTGGAAGCCACCGACTCCGCCTGTGGTGACCGTGACTTTTCTCCCGAGCGCATCCAGGCGCTCGCGGTACCGCTGATAGAACGGCTCATAGAAGACGGTCTTGTTGGCACCGGTATCGAGGCGACAGACCAGGTCGTCGCCGCTGTAACGAATCTGTACCAGGGGGTCCAGGCCGGCGAGGGCCAGGTTTCCCAACTTGCGAACGGGCGGCCTCGAGGGGATCTCCATGACGTCATCGCGACGGAAGCGAATCTCTCCCATGGCCTCGACGACCGGGAATCCAATCAGCCCCGGGATCCGGTGGCCGTCCGGGAAGGTGAGGAGCTCGTCCGGGAAAACGAGGAACACGACGTTGGTGTAGTCGATCTTCCCTATGGACATCTGTTTGGCTACGGCCACGTCCGCCAGAACCTTGGCGCCTGTCGAGGTGGCGACCTCAACCCCTGCCGGCCTGATGGTCAGACCCAATGCCTCGGCCTCAGAGGCCATGATGACGGAGAAGTTGGCGCCGGTGTCGAGAGAGAACTGGCGTTTCTTGTCGCCGATTCTCAGCGGTACGCGGCGGGATTTTCCCAGCGCCAGGCGGCTCGAGCGGCGTATCAGGGCTTCCTGCGGCGGGGCCTCTTTCAGAGCTTCGAGGAGAGGCAGGGTGCCGCGGACCTCCTGTTCGATAGCTGGTTCCTCTTGCCGGACCGGTGAGCTCAAGAGAGTGCGGGCCGCTGCAAGCGCCTCGCCATACCTGTGGAGGCGCAGATAGGCGGTCACCCTCAGGTGATGCAGTCTGAGGGCGACCAGGGGCGGCAGATCCTCTGCCTCGATTGTGGACTCGGCAATCCGAATCGAGGCGGCCGGGTCGTTGAAGGCCAGCTCGACCGCTGCGGCGAAAAAACGATTCTCAGGATCTTGTATCTCACCCTCGGGGCGGCTTGTGAGTCGATCGCGTAGAGAAAAGAAATCTCGACTCTCGTAGAGAGCCTGGAGATCGACCCTGGAAGGCAGGACCTTGGTTTCTTCCTCAGCCGCCAGCGCCAGGTTCGGCAGGCACAGGGCCGTCCAGAGTGCAAGGAAGGGCCAAGGACTCCAAGCCCGGAACGAGCGGCGAGCGTTGAGCATGCTGCCGATATTCCTATCAGCTTCTGAGGCCGTTTCCCAGGTGGAGCTCCTCTGGCGACCGACTCCCAAAGTCTTCACAGCGACCACTGCGTGATTGTGAGACGATAAACGTGCAACGCACGGACCACGAGGCCGGAAACCAAGAGACCATGTTCGAAGTCAAGATCTGTGACGTGTCACTACGGGACGGGATGCAGATCCTCAACCGCCATGCGGTGATTCCCTTGGAAGCACGTCTCCAATTGGCGGAAGCACTGGTGCGCAGCGGTGTGCCCTACATCGAAGTGGGCTCCTTCGTGAACCCCCGTGTGGTTCCAGCCATGCAGGACACCGCCGAGGTACTCCGACGTTTGCCCCCGTATGACGGCCAGATTGCCGCCCTGGCTCCAACTCTCGAGTACTACGAACTGTTGCGAGAGGCGGAGAGGGTCAACACCGTGGCACTGTTCGTCTCGGCGTCCGAGGAGTATGCGCAGAAGAACACACACATGAGCGTCGCGGAGTCGCTCGAAGCCGCCGCCAAGGTGGCGGCTGCGGCCGCGGCCGACGGCTATCGATTGCGCGGCTATCTGTCCTATGCCTTCCGCGACAGGAGTCAGAGGGATGGCCTGATGCCGGCTGGTCAGGTGAGCGAGATCAGTCAGAGTCTGATCGAGATGGGATGCGAGATGGTCGCTCTCTCAGATACGGATGGCCTGGCGACACCCAACGACATCGAGCGTGTCGTCGGGCACGTTTCACAGCAACTGGGTCTCGATCACATCGGTGTTCACCTCCACGACCGCCGTGGTCTAGGAGTGACCAACGCGTTTGTGGCTTACAAGGCCGGTGTCCGTATCTTCGACGCCTCGATCGGCGGTATTGGAGGAGCCATCACCGTCCGGCACTCCATTGGGAACGTCGCGACCGAGGAACTCGTGGCGATGTTCGACAGCATCGGGGTCACCACGGGCGTCGATGTGCGTCCTTTGATCGAGGCTGGCTGCCGTGTTTCACAGATGGCCGATTTCGTTGGCGACCCCCCCCCACCCAGCAAGATCATCCTGGATGAGATCGCCAAGCGGCGCGTGGAGGTCGAGGAGACCGAGGGCATCGAGGCCGATCTGTCACTCATGGATCTTGTCGGCTCGCTGATCAACATCATCGGCAGGCGACCCCATACCCTCTCCGTGGAGTCGGTGAGCCACACTCTGGTGGACGCCGGCAAGCAGGTTAGCCTCTTCTTGCATGCGCCCACCAACCGGGCCGCAGTCGTTTTCAGCCTGATCATGATGTTGCTGGTCTCGAGTGTCGGAGCGCTGTTCGTGCGAGTGCTGCCGACCCCGTGGACGGCGCGAAGCGAAGTCATCGCCATCACCCTATTCAGCTTGGCGATGGTGCTCTTGATCGGTCTCGGGCTTACCCTGGTGCAGGTTGCGGGCGGCTTGAAGCTGCCGAGATCTCTGACTCCCGATGAGCGGTCGATTGTCAGACAGGCCCTGAGCGAGCTGGCCGAGGATTTGAAGGCCAGGTCTACCTATCCCAGTAGCTACGAGGTGTGAACCCCATGGTCGAAGAGGAACTGCATTCCACTGCTCAGCCTGCCAGCGAGGAGCCCGAGCTCAAGTTCCACGAGCACGCTCGCGACTTCGCGGTGAAGCAGATTCGGGACTATGGCGGCCAGCTGATTCGCGAGTCGGTGGATACGGCCAGGTCCCGTAGGCACGCCCTGGTCCTACAGAAAGACGTTCAATACGCGGCCCATCGGCTTCACACCGAATTCCGAAATCGAAAGAACGTCCTGTTCCAGTTTCTGGGAGCGGGCCTCCTGGGCGTCTTCCTCCAAGGATTCACAGCCGAGATGCTGTCACCGGATCCGGGGACCTGGACCGTTGTGGTGTACGTGGTGATCGGTTTCATCGGTATCTTCGGCGTCTTCTGGTCCCTGATTCGATAGCACTGTCGTCGTTCGTCGCCCGACCCTGAGAAGTAAGATCCGAAGGATGGGCTCGAAGCCGGCACACCCTTCACAAAGACCGCCGCGATCGCGGCGGTTCAACCCGCTGGCCTTCGTGGGCCCTGGTCTGCTTGTAGCGGCGACCGGAGTCGGAGCAGGAGACCTGGCGACAGCCAGTATCGTCGGCAGTCGCCTTGGTCTGGTTGTTCTGTGGGCAGTGCTCGTGGGGGCGGCTCTCAAGTACGTCCTGAACGAAGGCCTCGCCCGATGGCAGCTGGCAACCGGGACGACGTTGCTCGAAGGGGCTGTTCGGTACCTCGGCCGACCCGCCTCTTATTTCTTCCTCGCCTATCTGCTGGTCTGGAGCTTCGCCGTGGGGCGGGCTCTGGTGAGTGCCTGCGGAGTCACGGCACATGCCTTGGCGCCGATTTTTTCGGACCCCATGACAGGCAAGGTCGTATTCGGTGTGGCGCACAGCCTGGCGGGTGTGATTCTGGTTCTCGTCGGGGGATTTCGCTTGTTCGAGCGGGTCATGGGTATCTCGATCGGGCTACTGTTCGTCACCGTGATCACCACAGCGGTGGCACTGCGGCCCGATCTTTCAGCGGTGGTTCGTGGAGCCTTGGTTCCGTCGATTCCGCTGGTCGGCGAGGGAGGGTTGCTGATGACTGTGGCGCTGCTCGGCGGAGTCGGAGGAACGGTCACGCTCCTATGCTACGGATATTGGATCCGCGAAGTGGGTCGAGAGGGGCCGGAAGCTCTGCGACTGTGTCGGTGGGACCTGGCGACGGGATATGCGGCCACTGCGGTCTTCGGAATCGGCATGGTAATCGTCGGTTCGACAGTCCAGGTAGAAGGGGGAGGGGCGACCTTGCTGGTCGATCTCGCCAATCGGTTGGGTGAAGCTCTCGGGCCGTTCGGAAGAGCCTTCTTCCTGATCGGTGCCTGGTGCGCCGTGGCCAGCAGCCTGTTGGGGGTTTGGCAATCCGTTCCCTATCTGTTTGCCGACCTCTGGCGACTGCTCGCCGCATCGAAGGAAGACAGGGTGGAGCAGGTGGATACAGGTCGGTTGCCTTACCGGGCATTCCTCGTCGCGCTGGGACTCGCCTCGATTGCGGGTCTGTTCAGCAGCTTCGTCCGCATCCAGCTGGTGTATGCGGTCCTGGGAGCGCTCTTCGTACCGATGCTGGCCTTGGCTCTGTTGGTTCTCAACGGTCGTCGTGAGTCGATGGGAGCGCTCAGAAACGGCCCTTTGGCGAGGATCGCGCTGCTCGGGACTCTGGGACTCTTTCTTGTTTTCGGCTACCTACAGATTCGATAGAGCAGCGACTGCTGGAAGCCGGCAGTTGAGTCGGAGAACGGCAGCCTGGTATCCTAATTCGGATATTTGGATCGGCTTATCCGAAATTTTGAAGAGAATCGATCCCAGAGTCCAGAAATCACCACAACTACCGGTGCTCCCTAGGGTAGTTTTCTTGGCTTCGATTTTGCAAAGCTGAGTCTGGGCCTCGACAAGTCTGGGGGAAAGCCAAGTCGAGAGCGTCAGAAATTGAAACAGGAGAGGGCGGAGAGCAGGGGCGTCACCAAGGCAGGCCGATGATTCAGAGCACAGCAACGAAATACGCTATCCGGGCTGTCTGCCATCTTGCCCATATGGAGCCCGGCGCCCGAGCGCAGGCACGCGAGATCTCGGAGGAGCTGTCCATTCCGCAGGCATTTCTTTCGAAGATCCTCCAGGACCTGACCAAGAAAGGCCTCCTCACCTCCGCCAAAGGCCCCAACGGTGGGTTCGAGCTCAATTGCTCCCCGACCGAGACCAGTCTCTATACGTTGGTCCGAGCGGTGGAAGGACCCAGGCCGGAGGGAGACTGCCTTCTCGGTTTGAGCCCTTGCGCGGATGAAACGAAATGCCCGATCCACGACACATGGAAAGAGATCTGCGAGTCCTTTCGCGAGAGCATGAAAGGCATCTCGTTGATGGATGTCGTGGAGGCGGATCAGGAGAAGCGACAGGCGTTGGAGTCGACCCTGACGGTCGGAGCGACATCGCCTTTGACTGGAATACAAGCCAACCGGAGTCTGGACACATCGGTTGGGTAGGACCACAGGAGAATTGACCATGACAGTGAAGGACACAACCCTCGAGCAGGACACCCTGGTGCGATTCGAAAAGCGACAAATCCAAGAGCCCAGAGTCCTGAACGAGGCTTACGACTACGACAATCCGGTACCTTTCACGCGGGCCTTGCGGGTCGAGTTACCCGGGTACTCACTGATCCTCATCAGTGGTACAGCCAGCGTCAACGAAGCCGGAGAGTCGATTCACATCGGCGACCTGGAGGCCCAGTCCTGGCGCACTTTCCGCAACATCGAAGCGCTGTTGGCGGCCGAAGGAGCCGATTGGCACGACGTCGTACGTACGACCTGCTACCTGCGCGACATGTCTCGCGACTATGACGCGTTCAACGAAGTCAGGATGGCTTTCTACCAGCAGAAGGAGCTGGACCCGTTCCCCGCCAGCACCGGCATCCAGGTCACGCTGTGCAGGGAGGATCTTCTGGTCGAGATCGAGGCGATGGCCATTGTGCCACCGGACCGGAAGGCTACGTGATCCTGAAGAGAGAATGTCTCGGCGAGGACTAGCAAAGAGATCCAATGGCGTCTGCCAGGACCATCGCAAGGAACGGTTTGGGGTGATTGTCATGCTCGTAATGATGAAAAGCGGTTATACCGATCGAGATGCCAAAAGGGTGGTCGACAAGGTCGAGTCAGCCGGTGGCCTAGCCCAATGGCGGAAGCTGCAGGGGCAGAACTTTCTGGTGCTCACGGGTTGCCCAAAGTCTCTCGAGCGAGAGCTCAAGCGCCTGCCGGGGGTGGAGTCGGTGCAAGTCCCGACCGGTGGCCATTGGTTGGTAACTCGGCAGTGCCGACCGCAAGACACGGTCATCGAAGTGCAGGGAGCCAAGATCGGGGGGGCCAATCCGCCCATCATCATGGCCGGGCCCTGTGCGGTGGAGTCCCGGGATCAACTTCTCAGGATCGCCGAGAAGGTGTCGGATGCCGGGGCCAACCTGATGCGGGGAGGAGCCTTCAAGCCGCGCAGCAGTCCCTACTCGTTCCAGGGTATGCAAGAGGAAGGGCTGGCCCTGCTGGCCGAGGCTCGGGAGCGATTCGGGATCGCCGTGGTCAGCGAGCTCAGGGACGTCAATACGCTGGACCTGTTCCTCGACTACGAGATCGACGTCATCCAGGTCGGTGCGCGGAACATGCAGAACTTCGAGATTCTGCGCTGCGTTGGGCGATCCGGTCGACCGGTCCTGCTGAAACGGGGCCCAGCCAACACGATCGAGGAGTGGTTGAACGCCGCCGAGTACATCCTGCTGGAAGGCAATTCCCAGGTCATGCTCTGCGAACGGGGCATCGTGGCGCCACGCGGCGCAGAGACCCGCTACCTCTTCGACATCGCTGCCATCCCGATCGTCAGGGAGGCCTCTCATCTGCCGGTGATTGCCGACCCCTCGCATGCGGCAGGAGACCGTCGATGGGTGCCGGCGATGGCGCAATCCGCCATGGCGGCCGGTGCCAATGGACTCCTCGTCGAGGTTCACGATGCCGCGGAGGAAGCACTGTGCGACGGCCCGCAGAGTCTCAGCCCGGAGGCCCTCGAACAGCTGCTCGCCGACCTGAAGCGGCGTGGCTACCTGGATAGCCCGGTAGAGCACCACGTTTCGAGCATTTTGCAGCTGGTCGGCAAGAACTGCTAGTAAGACCCACCCGCCCACCCTGAGGGTTGAAGCGCCCGGCTCACCGCCGGGCGTTCTTTGTGGGCTTGGGGTCGAGGCGGCTGTCGCATGCTCCAGCCGATCCTTGAGGGCTTAGGGATTGAGATAGCCGATCCGGACCAGGGATCTCCCTCGTCTGCGGCCTCACCCGACCATGCCCCTCCGCCGAGGGAGACCCATGGCCCGATCTACCACCGTCGAGACGCAGCAAGAATCAGATTACTGGCTCGCCCCCTACGCCCCTACGCCCCTACGCCCTTCTCTGGTGCCCGAGGTTCGTCCGGGTGGTTCGACAGGGGGCGCCGAGTCGAGCGCGGCGCAAGGCCCTTGATAGGGCACAGGAGATGGGGCGCGATGACGAGACGAGGTGGCGGCCCCCCATTGCAGTCTGAGTAGCCGACGCCGTCCCCCTGCGAACCACCCGGACGAACCCTCACAAGAAGAGGGTCACTTTCTTGGAACCGAAGCCCTTTGGTGTTCTCAGCGAAGTGCGGTCGTGCTAGCCTCGGCGCGGTCTGATTGCTGTACAGAATTCTGATGGGTGCGGTGCCCGCAGGTGATGCGAGCCCCGAGAGCACCTCGACTCGAGAAGAGGTCTGATCGACATGGAAAGCCAACCGATTTTTCAAGGCACCATCGGCGTCATGGCAGTCATCACCATGATTCCGGTGTTCTTCCTGTGGCTGGAGAAGAAGACCCAATGGAAGGTATTCAACTACCTGCCCGCGATCATCTGGATCTTCTTGACGCCGATCTTCCTGAGCAACCTCGACGTCATTCCCCGATCGACGCCGATCTACGACAACTACAAGAACTGGGCGGTGCCGATGTTCATCGTCCTGATGCTCCTGGACATCAACATTCGGGAGACCCTCAAGGTGGCGTGGCGAGGGATCGGCGTCCTGGTGCTGGGCTCTATCGGCATCGTCGTTGGCGCCGCGGTGTCGTTCTTCCTCTTCAGGAGTGGCTTGCCGGAGAACGCCTGGTCGGGCTTCGGTGCCCTGGCCGGAAGCTGGATCGGAGGAACGGGCAATCTGGCCGCCGTCGCCGAGAGCCTGGAGACACCGGGAGAGCTGGTGGGCATGGTGGTGCTGGTCGACAACTTCGTTTACGTGCTCTACTTCCCCATCATCCTGAGCTGCAAGCGTTGGGCAAAACAGTTCAACCGCTTCTCGCATGTTTCCGATGAGCAGATACGGCACATTGAAGAGGCAACTCAGGAAGTCGAGAAGAAGAGCCACGAGGTGCATTTCAAGGATCTGCTGACGCTTCTGGGTTGGGGATTCACGACCATCCTGGCGGCCAACATGGTGGCCAAGCTAATGCCCGCATTGCCACCGGTACTCACCGAAAAGACCTGGGCGATGCTCCTTGTCACGACCTTTGGCATTCTGCTGTCGGCCACGCCGCTCAAGAAAGTCCCTGGCACCGAGCCTCTGGCCATGACCTTCGTCTACATCTCCATGACGATGATCGGCGCCTCGGCCGATCTGAGGAATCTCGCAGGCGCGCAGTGGTTCCTGTTGGCGGGAGTGATCTGCATCGTCGTCCACTTCCTGTTCATCATCGTCGGAGCGCGCCTCTTCAAGGTCGATGTGAGTATGGCGGCTGTCGCAAGCGTGGCCTCTGTGGGTGGGGCAGCCTCGGCGCCGGTGGCGGCCGGTTTTCACCGCGAAGAGCTCGTGCCGGTCTCCATCATGCTGTCGCTGATCGGCTACGGCCTTGGCAATTACCTCGGCGTGGCAGCGGCCCAGCTCTGTCAGCTCTTGAGCTGACGATTGAAGCGGCCGGCGTCTCTGCCGGCCGATCTTTGGGCCCTGGGGCTTGGTTCCTGGGTATGTAGGAGAGGGCCTAGGGGAGCAAAAGTCCTGAGGTTCTGGTTCGCTGGTGGTACTGCGCCAGACCACCGTCCAAAAGGCACCATTTAGCATCCAAAACGTACAGCTCGAAGGCCAAAGTGACAAATGGCCAGGAAGGGCGAACAAACACTCCCCTTGGCTGCCTAGGCCCCTATTGCCCAGATCGGTGCCAGAGGTTCGTTCGGGTGGTTCGACAGGGGGCGCTCCCGTGGCGCTGTGAAATGAGGTGCCTGTCACCGCATTTTCCCGGCGTGAAGACGTGACGAGGTGGCGGCCCGCCCATCGTAGTCAGAGTAGCCGCCACCGTCCGCCTGCGGACCACCCGGACGGACCTCCAGTCGACAACCGGTTCAGGTAGCGGTGGCAAGCGAAGGATTCTCGTGGCCCGGGGGTTTCACCTCCTGATGCGAATTCGATGCAACAGGAGAGTGAGATGACCGCAAACAAGGGAATCCTCGGGCTGGCTCTGCCGTTCCTTACGCTTGGTGTCCTCCTTGCCGTAGCCTCCTTGGCGGCAGAGCAGCCCGATTTTTCGGGCACCTGGAAGCTGAATCAGGAGCTGAGTGAGAACCCGAGAGAGAAGATGTCAGAGAGCATGTCGAAGGGACGTGGAGGTGAGAGTGGTGGAAGAGGCGGCGGAATGGGTGGAGGGATGCGGGGTGGCGGTGGAGGGCGTGGCGGAGGACGGGAAGGCATGCAAGAGCGTCTGGGCGAGCGCGAAGCCAGGATTCAGCAGATCGTCATCGACCACGAAGATCCCACCTTTCGAATCCGTTTGGCCGACGACAACGAGAACACCTTCTACACCGATGGCCGCATGACGGAGGACCTGGAGGCGGGGCTTCTCGAGGCCACGGCGATCTGGAAGAAGGGCAGGCACATCGAGATCGAGCGCGACTCGCCACAAGGCGGCGCAATCACAGAGAAGTACGAACTTTCAGACGACGGCAGTCAGCTCTTTGTCAAGACCAAGATGGAAGGCAACGGGCGAATGCCCAAGATCACTTTCCAGAGGGTCTACGATCGCGTTCCTGGAGTTTTCCAGGGAAACGAGCCCGACGATTTGTCGGGCCTGTAGAGGCCCGTCCCGGGGTGATCAGGCGGACTATGAGGGAGTCTCGGTGAGTCGCAGGAAGAGCCGGTAGTAGAAGGTGCCAGCCTATTCTTGGGAGGACCCAAGCCCCAGGACCCAGGTCAGTAGGCGCTCGAAAGCGCCTGCGCTACCTTGACGCTGCTGCAGCGTCGACGCCGTTGCGGAAGATCGCCAGGCCGGCGCCCTCCTCGGGGACATCACCTTCGTAGCGCCTGCGCGACCACTGGGGATGCTGGAAGGGATAGAGGTAGGCGTCGGGGTGGGGCATCAGGCCGAAGAGGCGCCCTGTCGGGTCGCAGATGCCGGCCACCGCGCCCGGTGATCCGTTGGGATTGGCCGGCCATTCCTGGGTGGGCTCGCCATCTGCACCCACATATCTCACGGCGACCTGGTGTCCCTTCTCCAGCCTCTCTAGGACTTCTGCGGATTCTGTCAGGAGCTTGCCCTCTCCGTGGCGGGTCGGCAGGTCGATTGCGTCGATGCCTCGGGTCCAGACGCAGGGTGACTCCGGATCGGCCTTGAGCCGGACCCAGCTGTCCCAGTAGCCCAAGCGGTCATTGGGGGCCAGAGTCGCGCGAGGGGTGCGGTAGTCCCCATCGAAGCCCGGCACCATGCCGAGTCGAACCATGGTTTGGAAGCCGTTGCAGATTCCCAGTGCCAGGCCACCCCTCTCGATGAGCTCGACGAGTTGATCGTAGAGCCGCCAGCGAATCCGATTCGCGAAGACGAAGCCAGCTCCCAGGTGGTCGCCGAAGGCAAAGCCGCCGACGAAAGTCACGATTCTGTAGTCGGCCAGGCTGTGGCCCGACTTGCCGTCGAGCAGATCCAGCAAATGAACCATCTCGGCATCGCCGCCGACCAGTCGAAAGGCCTCCGCTGTCTCCACTTCACAATTGAGGCCCAAACCCGAGATCACCAGAACGCGCACCTCGGATCTGGCCCGCGCCAACTCGTCGGAGGGAAGCCTCCTGAGCTCCTGAACGGCATCCTCAAGCATGTTCCAGTCCCTCCTTGAAGCGGCTGCGGAGTGAACCCAGATCGCTATCGACCAGCGACCGTCCATCGCGACGAATGACGAGGCGTGGCTCGTCGGTAACGACCCCCGCTCTACACCAGGCTGTGCCTTCCATGTGTCTCTCGAAGTCGTCGGCCTGATCGGCTGCCAGGCTGACGACGAAGCGCCCGTTGGACTCCGAGAAGAGAGCGATGTCGTCTTCGAGCCAGTCCACGCCTGGGCAGTCATCGAGGTCGATCTCGACTCCCAAATCGGCCGCCAGCGCACAGCGGGCGAGGGAGACGGCCAGTCCACCCTTGTTCGGAGTGGACGCGGATCTCAGAAGCCCGGCCCGGATCGCCCCGTGGAGCGCCGTGTAGAGGGGTACCGTTCGAGTGGTGTCGACGGTCGGCGGGCGCCTTCCCACGAAGGGGGCGGGTTGACCGAGCTCGGGTCGTAGGCCTTTACGGTCACCGAGGTAGCGGAAGTACTCACTGGCTCCAGTGTGAGGACCCGTTTCACCGAGAACGTAGACTACGTCTCCTGGCTGTTTGAAATCGAGAGTCAACGCTTCACGCACATCGTCGATCTGACCAATGGCGGACAGCAGCAGCGTCGGCGGCACCGAGATCTTGACCCCACCCATGGTTGACTCGTTCTTCATCGAGTCCTTACCGGAGATGAGCGGCACACCGTAGGCCAGGCAGACCTCATGCAGCCCTCGGCAGGCTCTCACCAACTGGGCCAGCTTGTACTCACCGTCGGGAGTGGTCTCCGACCGCACCGGGTCGGGCCAGCAGAAGTTGTCGAGCGCGGCAATGCGATCGAGCCTGGCCCCGGCGCAGAGCTGCCGACGAACCGCCTCGTCGAGAACGGTCGAAGCCATCGCCCAGGTGTCGAGATCGGAGATGTAGGGGTTGATGCCCTCGGAAAGGACGAAACCACGGAGGGATCCGTGACGGGCCAGGGACACCGTGGCTTCGGCAGGAACATCGGCGTGAACACCCACCCACGGCTTGATGACCGACAGGCCCTTGACCTCGTGGTCGTAGTGACGCGCTTTCTTCTCGTTGCTGCAGAGATTCAGTCGTGCCATCAGGTCGAGCAGAGTGCTGTCGAGATCCGTCGGTCGGGTCGAGGGCTCCTCGAAGACAGGCGGAACCCAGTGAGCCTGGAGATCGAGATCAGGTGCCCCGTCATGTAGGAAGTCCATCTCGAGCAGCGCCACCGTCTTGCTGCCATAGGTCACCTGCAGGAAGCCGTCATCGGTGAAATCTCCCAGAACGGTGGCCTCGACCTCTCGTCGTGCCGCCAGATCCAAGAAGGCCTCGACATGATCGTGAGGCACCGCCAGGGTCATGCGCTCCTGGGCCTCCGACAGGAAGATCTCCCAGGGTGCCAGACCGGCGTATTTGAGAGGTGCCTTTTCGAGGTCGATTCGGGCCCCACCTGGGGTCTGGGCCATCTCGCCCACTGACGAGGACAGTCCGCCGGCACCGTTGTCGGTGATGGCCGAATAGAGCCCGAGTCGACGGGCCTCGAGCAGGAAGTCGAACATCATCTTCTGCGTGATGGGATCGCCGATCTGCACGGCCTGGGCTGGTGATGATTCGTCGAGGGCCGCCGAGGAGAAGGTTGCCCCGTGAATTCCGTCCGCACCGATTCGACCGCCGACCATGATCACGGCATCGCCGGGCCGGGGGTACTTCTCTTCGCCCGGCTTGCCGTCGATCGTCACCGGCAAGGAGCCGACGGTGCCGCAGAAGACGAGAGGTTTGCCGAGATAGCGGCTGTCGAAGATCTCCCAGCCTCTTGCGTAGGGGATTCCACTCTGGTTGCCGCCGTCGATGACGCCGAGATGGACCCCGTCGCGGATCCGCTTCGGATGCAACAGGCCCTTCGGTAGCTCGCCCTCATAGAACGGTGAGGCGAAGCAGTAGCCCCAGACATTGGAAAGAAGGTCCGCACCCCGCCCGGTGCCGAAGGGGTCGCGGTTGACTCCTACGATGCCCGTGATGGCACCTCCGTAGGGGTCGAGCGCCGACGGTGAGTTGTGGGTCTCGACTTTGTAGACCAGATGAATCTCGTCGTCGAAGGTCACGACCCCCGCGTTGTCGTGGAACACCGAGACCAACCAAGAGCGACCTCCCTGTTCCACTACCTGGTTGTCGACTTCCTCTGTAGCGCCGCGAATGTAGGTCTTGAAAATCGACCGAATGGTCTCGACCGGGCCTTCCAACTCGCGATAGCCGATCGTGGCGTTGAAGATCTTGTGCTTGCAGTGCTCGCTCCAGGTCTGAGCCAGACACTCGAGCTCGACGTCGGTCGGATCGCTGCCAAGACCGAGCTGCCGACGCCTGGGCTCTTTCTCGGCAGACTCGATGAAGTGATCCCGAATCGTCTGCATCTCCCGGAGGCTGAGAGCCAGCATCCCCTCGCGACTGATCTTCAAGAGCTCCTCATCAGTGCCTGTCAGGTTGATGTCGAGCACTTCCGGAGTCTGCCCTCCAGCCACCTTGGGTACCGAGAGGTCGGGCTCCGCGACAGTCCACTCATCGAAGGTCACCACGCTCGCCGTCTGGATGACGGGATTGGCCAGCAACTCGAAGGCGATGCGCTCGGCCTCGGACTTGTCGACACCCTCCAGTAGGTACATCACGGAGGTATAAACGGCTGCCTCGTCGCCGAGGGACCGGCCGAGAGTGTCCTGAATAGCGACCCGGGCGCTCTTGCCGACGGGGTCGGCCACGCCGGGCTTGAAGGCCACCGTGATGGAAGAGTCGAAGGGCCCGTCGTCGACTCGACCTGCTGCGCCGACGTTGAGAACAGGATCGGTGAACTCGATCACGATCCTGGCGACCTCGTCGTCGGTCAAGTCCGCTTCCAGGTGGTAGACGTCGCGTGTGCGAACGGCGGCGACGGGGATGTCGAGAAAGTCGCGGACCCTGGCGGCGACATGCTTGCCACGCGGATCCGGCAGCCCCTTGCGGATGGCAATCTCGATCCGATGGATCATCGGGCCCCTCCGTTGAAGATCGTCGGTCGTTGGTCTGTTACAGGCGACTCCAGGCTCGAGGTGACAGGGACGATTCTAGCCTGAAACGTCTCCTGCCCTGACACGGCCTGCGAGCTCCAGGACTTGGGTAACAACCTGCTCTATCGAGAGCTTGGAGCTGTCGATGAGAATACTGTCGAGAGCGGGCACGAGGGGGGCGACCGACCGATTTTCATCCCTCGCGTCGCGCTCTTTCAGGGCTTCGAGAACATCCTCGTAGCTGTCGCCGATTCCCTTCCGGAGCCACTCCTGATGGCGACGTCTGGCCCGGATCTCAGGTCGTGCGGTGAGAAAGACCTTGAGGTCGGCATGGGGAAAGACGACAGTACCGATGTCCCGTCCTTCGGCGATGACGTTGCCCTGCTCTCCCAACTGGCGTTGCAGGTCGAGCAGGGCCTGGCGGACCGCGGGCAGCGCGGACACCAGCGAAGCGCCCTGCGACATCTCGGGAGTCCGAATCGCTTCGGTGACGTCCTCACCTTCGATGAGCACTTGATTGGTGCCATCGATCCACCGAAACTCGATCCTCAATCGGCTCGCCACAGTAGCGACGGATGGTTCGTCGGACCAGTCGATGTTCTGGCGCCGGCTGGCCAGGGCCACGGCTCGGTAGATGGCTCCTGTATCGAGAAGCGAGAAGCCCAACCGATCCGCAAGATGCTTGGAGAGGGTGGTCTTGCCCGCGGCGACAGGGCCATCGATGGCGATGATCACGGTCTTGGAGGAGCCTGACTCGGTCGGTTCTCAGTCCTGGCCTGCGTAGCTCTCGACGACGTCCTCGATGATGTCGAGCTCGACTCCGGCCTTGGTGAAGATCTCTCTCGTGTCCTGAGCGGCGTGGTAGCGGCGCTTTGCTACGACTCGCTTGACGCCAACGCTGGCGATCAACATGGCGCAGACGCGGCAGGGCTCCATGGTGCAGTAGAGCGTCGTGCCGTCCAGGGGCAGACCATAGCGAGCCGCTTGGCAGATGGCATTCTGCTCGGCGTGAATGGTGCGCACGCAATGTTGCCGGACAGTGCCATCCTCGTCGACAGCTTTCTTCATGAGATGGCCGATTTCGTCGCAGTGGGAAAGGCCCGAAGGTGAGCCGACATACCCGGTGCAGATGATGCGCTTGTCGCGGACGACGACGCAACCACTGCGGCCTCGGTCGCAGGTGGCTCGGCTGGCGATCTCGTCGACCAGGTCGACGAAGTACTCGTCCCAGCTGGGGCGGGATCGGGTGGCTTCGGTACTCGATTCGGACATCGCGACTCCTCGCTTCGATTCAGCGGCGCATTGTACCCCGTGGTTCGGCCTGGAGACCGGGAGATTGGCCAGCGCTCCGAAAGACGGACGAAACAAGTCTGCCGAGCCAGGCGTAGTGGAAGGATGTAGCGAACTTTTGGGAGGTGCAATCGTGAAGATCTATAGCCGAACGAGCAGGCTCGTACTGGCCTGCCTGATGATGACATTGCTGGTACCCATTGCTACCTTTGGGCAGGAAGAGGTTTCCTGGGTCGAGCGTAGTAACGCGAACAGCCAGATTCTGCTGTCCATCCTGGCGAAATGGGCGCCGGAGGCTCGGCTCGGAGCTCGGGATTCCGGGACTCGATGAAGAAATATCCCAGTTGCCACCAGACCTCGTGGAGCTGGTCGTGGCCGACTTCAAAGAGGCCAAGGTGGAGCTGACCGCTCGACTCGACAAAGAACAGGACCCTGCGGTGCGTCTGGACCTGAATATCCTGCTCCATGCAACCGACCTCATCCTCGATGAGATTCGTCTGGAGGACCAGTATCTGGTGGGCTACGAGACCGTTCCGGAGGACATTTGGCGAGGCATCCGGGTTCTGCTCGACGAGCAGGTGGACCCCTCCCGGCGGCCGGCCGCTGTGGTTCGCTTGAATCGCTACGTTGGTCTGGAAGAAGGGTACACACCGCTGATCGAGCAGCACATCGCCCTTCTGACCACTCGACTCGGCGACGAGGAGCTCTTGAGACCGGTCAAGGAGGAGCTCGAGGGTGATCTCGCGAAAAGTAGTCACTTCGTTGGCGGCCTTGCGCCCCTCTTCGAACAGTACGGCCTGGAGGGTTGGGAAGAGGGCATGGAAGCTCTCGAGACCCAGATCACACAGTGGGACGAGTTTCTCCAGACCAAGGTCCTACCAGAGGCCCGAACCGATTTCCGCATCCCGTCGGAGCTTTACGCCTTCAAGCTCAAGGACCGTGGTGTCGACATGCCAGTCGAAGAGCTCGTCAGCCGAGCCAAGGTGGCCTTCGTGGAGATCCAGAACGAGATGCAGGTCCTGGCCAGGCTGATCGCCGAGGACCGGGGCCTGGAGTCGTCGGACTACAGAGATGTCATACGAGAGCTCAAGAAGGAGCAGGTCAGCGGCGAAGAGGCGATCGCGCTGTTTCGGCAGAGGATCGAGGAGATCGAAGAGATCGTGCGGCAGCGCGATCTGGTCGCACTGCCGGAGCGTGACCTGATCATCCGTCTGGCTAGCGAAGCCGAGTCGGCAGCAGGCTCCGCACCTCACATGAATCCGCCGCGAATGTTGGGAAACACCGGGGAGAGGGGCGAGTTTGTCGTGCCGTTGAAGAACATCTCGGCGGGCGGCGATTTGATCTCGGACGATTTTACCTTCGATGCGGCCTCCTGGACCCTCACCGTCCACGAGGGCCGTCCTGGACACGAGATGCAGTTTGCCGGCATGGTGGAGAACGGTGTCTCCATAGCTCGACTCCTGTTCGCCCTGAACAGCACGAATGCGGAAGGGTGGGCACTGTACACGGAAGCGGTCATGAAGCCCTACATGCCACTCGAAGGACAGCTCATCTCACTGCAGCATCGCTTGCTGCGGGCGGCGCGGGCGTTTCTCGATCCGGGATTGCAGAGTGGCGAAGTGACATCCGAGGAGGCCATGCGAATCCTGCGGGAGGAAGTCGTCTTCTCCGAGGCCATGGCTCTGCAGGAGGTCGAACGCTACACCTTCGAGTCAGCCGGGACAGGCCACGTCGTACTTCTGTGGCTACTCTCGACTGATGGAGCTGCGCGCTGACGTGGAGCGCCTCCAGGGCGACGAGTTCGACGCCCGAGCCTTCCACGACTTCATCCTGGCGCAAGGCGTCCTGCCCCCTGCCCTGATCCGTAAGGCCGTGATGGAGGAATTTGTAGGAGACTGAGGTCTTGGGGCTTGGGGCCTGGGCAGAAGACCTTCTTCTCGTGGAGGCCCGTCCGGGTGGTTCGCAGGCGGACGGCGTCGGCTACTCAGACTATGACGGGTGGGCCGCCACCTTGTCTCGTCATCGCGCCTCATCTGTTGTGCTCGTTCGTGGACCTTGCGCTGCGCTCGACTCGGCACCCCTGTCGAACCACCTGAACGAACCTCTGGCACCAATGGAGACAAAAGGGGGCCTAGGGGTGTAGGGGCTTAAGGGCGTAGGGGGTGATTGATCAGTCGGAATCTCGATGTGTCTCGAAGGTGGTAGATCGGGCCATGGGTCTCCCTCGTCGGAGGGGCATGGTCGGGTGAGGCCGCAGACGGGGGAGATCCCTGGTTCGATCGGCCGTCTCGACCCCTAAGCTCCCAAAGGCCAGCCGGAGGCACGACCGGGCGCCTCACCCCACAGGCCTGCCGGGCTACCCGGCGGCCTGCTTCTGTGCCTTTTCGATCTTGGCCCAGGTGTCTCGTAGGGTCACAGTCCGGTTGAAGACCAGGTGCTCGGGCGTCGAGTCGTGGTTGTCGACGCAGAAGTAACCCTGGCGCTCGAACTGGAAGCGGCTTTCGGGCGCTGCTCCTTTGAGGCTGGGCTCCACCTTGCAGCCAGATAGCACTTGCAGAGAGTCGGGATTGAGGCTGGCCTTGAAGTCCTTGGCCTCGCCAGCCGGCCTCTCCTCGACCGGCTTCAGGAGGTGGTCGTACAGCCTGACCTCGGCATCGACCGACTCGGGTGCCGAGACCCAGTGGATCGTGCCGCGGACCTTTCGCCCGTCCGGAGCATAGCCACCCCTCGTCTCGGGATCGTAGGTACATCGCAGCTCGACGACCTCGCCGGTGGTCTCATCCTTGACGATCTCTTGGCAGGTGATGAAGAAGCCGTAGCGCAGGCGGACCTCCCGGCCCGGAGCCAACCGGAAGTACTTCTTGGGTGCCTCCTCGCGGAAGTCGTTCTTCTCGATCCAGAGCTCGCGGGAGAAGGGGATCTGCCGGCTGCCGGCCTCTGGGTCCTCGGGGTTGTTGACGGCCTCCAACAGCTCGGACTCGCCTTCGGGGTAGTTCTCGATCACGACCTTGAGGGGGTCGAGCACAGCCATCACTCGCGGCGCCCGCTTGTTGAGGTCGACCCTCAGGCAGTGCTCGAGTAGGGCCATATCCACGGTGCTGTCGGCCTTGGCAACGCCGATTCGGTCGGCAAAATCGCGGATCGATTCCGGCGTGTAGCCGCGGCGGCGAAGCCCCGAGATGGTGGGCATTCGTGGATCGTCCCAACCGGAAACCAGGCCTTCGTCGACCAACTGCTTGAGCTTTCTCTTACTCAGGACGGTCTGGCTGAGGTTTAGACGGGCGAACTCGATCTGACGAGAGGGGAAGATCTCCAGCTCGCGGATGAACCAGTCGTACAGCGGTCGATGATCCTCGAACTCCAGGGTGCACAGGGAGTGCGTGATCTTCTCGATGGAATCGGACTGACCGTGCGCGAAGTCGTACATCGGATAGATGCACCACTCGTCGCCGGTTCGATGGTGGCTGGCATGCAGAATGCGGTACAGGACCGGGTCCCGCATGTTGAGATTCCCGGCCGCCATGTCGATCTTGGCCCGCAATACTTTGGATCCGTCGGCGAGCTCGCCGGCTCGCATGGACTCGAAGAGAGCGAGATTCTCTTCCACCGACCGGTCTCGATAGGGACTCTCTTTGCCGGGCTCGGTCAGCGTGCCTCGATACTGGCGAATCTCTTCGGCCGTCAGATCGTCCACATAGGCCTTGCCCTTGCGGATCAACTCGAGGGCCCACTCGTACAGCTGTCCGAAATAGTCGGAAGCGTAGAACTCGCGATCCTGCCAATCGAAGCCCAACCACCGGACGTCTTCCTTGATCGATTCGACGAACTCGGCCTCCTCCTTGATGGGATTCGTATCGTCGAATCGGAGGTTGCACAGGCCGTCGTAGTCGGCGGCGATGCCGAAGTTGAGACAGATCGATTTGGCATGCCCAATATGGAGGTAGCCGTTGGGCTCGGGGGGAAAGCGGGTGTGAACCCGACCTTCATGCTTGCCGGCCGCGACATCCTGATCGATGATCGAACGGATGAAGTTGCTGGCGGTCTGAGTCTCGGCCTCGTGGCCGGCGTCTGGGTTCTCAGGAGTGGGCTTGCTCATTGTTGATTCCCTGCGATTCTCGAAAAGGGTCTAACTAGGAGCTTCGTCGAGCCGGGCCAGGGCCCGATCGATGCGTGCGAGGCTGCGTTCCCGGCCGAGGATCTCCAGGATCTCGAACATGCCGAATCCGACGGCCTTGCCGGTGACTGCCACCCGCAGTGTATGGATGATCTGTCCGATCTTGACACCTTCCGACTCCACGAAACGGCGCATTGCCTCTTCGAGGGTGGCGGCCTCGAAGGGTTGGATGGCCGCCAGTTGATCTCTGAAGGCCTGCAGAAGTGCTACCGATTCTGGCGCGTTCTTCAAGCGCTTGTCGAAGGCCTTTGAATCGTAGGGGAAGGCAGCGTCGCCGACGAAGAACTCGGGGTAGTCGAGGCTCTCGCCTGCCACCTTGATCCGGTCTCCGGCTGCCCGCAGCATCTCCGTCACGAAGCCGGACGGTTCATCAATGTGTGGAGATGGGAGGAACCCGGCGGCCTCCAGGTAAGGCAGGACCCAGGGTAGTTTCTCGGCCACTGGCATTTCCTGCATGTAGTGCTCCTGAAAGGCCAGGAGCTTGTTGGGGTCGAAGCTGGCGGGAGAACGATTGACCCGCTCGAGCGTGAACTGCTCGATCATCTCCTCTCTCGAGAAGAACTCCGTCCGGTCGTCGAGGGCCCATCCCAGGAGCAGTAGATAGTTGACGAGAGCGTCGGGCAGGTAGCCGACCTTTTCGTAGAAGTCGACGATGACCGGGTTGAAGGTCTCGGCGGCCGTTTCGAGTCCGATGGCAGCCGCGATCGTCACGCCGTGTTGATGCATCTTGGCGAAGTCGGGATTCTTGAGGTACTTCTCGAGCTTGCGCTTGCTGAGCTTGTTGCGACTGCCGGGCTCGGCTACGAAGGGCAAGTGAGCGAATTCCGGCGGCTCATGACCGAGGCCCTCGAAGATGAAGATCTGTCGAGGCGTATTGGAGAGGTGCTCTTCGGCCCGGATGACGTGAGAGATCTCCATGGCCGCGTCATCGGCAACACTGGCCAGGTGATAGAGGCAGGATCCGTCAGCACGCTGGATGACATGGTCCTGTTCCTGGGCCCACTCGAACTCCACCTCGCCTCGAATCAGATCCCTGAACCGGCAAACGCCCTCCCTGGGCATCTTCAGGCGGACCACCGCCGTGCGTCCCTCGGCTTCGAAGCGCTCCGCCTGCTCCGCGGTCTCTGCCATCCAGCGCCGGCTGTAGATGAAGCGCTTGCCTTCGGCTTGGGCCGTTTCGCGCTCCGTCTGGAGCTCCTCCTGGGTGGAATAGTCCCGGTAGGCGTATCCACCGGACAGCAAATTCTCTACGGCAGCCTGGTGCTGTTCTCGGCGTTGCGACTGAAAGTAGGGACCATAGTCACCACCGACGTCGGGGCCCTCATCCCAATCGAGCCCCAACCATCGGAGACCGGAGAGGATCGGCTGCAGGGTCTCGGCGACGTTGCGCTGCTCATCGGTGTCGTCGATTCGCAGGATGAAGTGTCCCTCGTTGTGGCGAGCAAAGAGCCAGTTGAACAACGCGGTGCGCACACCACCGATGTGAAGAAAGCCCGTCGGGCTCGGAGCGAAGCGAGTTCTCACCATAGCGGCGGTAGCTTAGCGGAGGAGGAGGGCCTTGGCGCGCTCCACCACCGATTCGGGGGTCAATCCGAAATGCTCGGCGACGGCCTGGTGGGGAGCCGAGGCTCCGAAGCTGTCGATGCCGATGACATCTCCCTCGGCGCCGACATAGCGGTCCCAGCCCAGCGTCGTCCCGGCCTCGATCGCCAGCCGCTTCGAGATCCCCGGCGGTAGGACGCTCTCCTGGTAGTCGCGATCCTGGGCGTCGAAGAGGTCCCAGGACGGAAAGCTCACGACGCGGGCCGCGATCTCCTGCTCCGCCAGCAAGGCCTGGGCATCGAGAGCCAGGGACACCTCTGAACCTGAGGCAATGAGCACCAGTTGGGGCTCGTCTTCGTCAGGGTCGGCCACGACATAGGCCCCCCGAGCCACGCCCTCCATTGCCTTCTCCGGATCCTGCCGGATGACCGGTAAGCTCTGTCTGCTCAGAGCAAGTGCAGTCGGGCCGTCTTGGCGTTCGATGGCCACCCGCCAAGCAGCCGCTGTCTCGTTGGCGTCAGCGGGCCGGATCACGGTGAGGCCAGGGATGGCCCTCAGCGACAGCAGTTGGGAGATCGGCTGATGGGTGGGCCCATCCTCTCCCACGAAGACCGAGTCGTGCGTGAAGACATACTTGACCGGCAGCCCCATGAGGGCCGCGAGGCGGATCGAAGGCCGCATGTAGTCCGAAAAGATCAAAAACGTGCCGCCGTAAGGAATTAGCATTCCGGAAAGGGCCAGCCCGTTGAGAATGGCACCCATGGCGTGCTCGCGAACGCCGAAATGGAGGTTTCGGCCGCCGGGTTCGCCAGCCGAGAAATCACTGAGACCCTGGAGGTAGGTATTGTTGGAACCGGCGAGGTCGGCGGAGCCACCCACCAGGTAGGGGATGGCGTCACAAATGGAGTTGAGGACCTTGCCTGACGCTTTGCGCGTAGCGAGGGGGCCGTCCCCAACACCGAAAGTGGACAGGCTCTCGGTCCATTCCGAGGGCAGCGTTCGGGCGAGTCGATTCAGGAACTCACTCGCCAACTCCGGATGGTCCTCGGCATAGAGCGAGAACATCTCCCTCCAGGCCATCTCCTCCAGGGCACCCCCTTCAGCGGCATTCCGAAACGGCTCGAGGCCTTTCTCGGGAATATGAAAGGTCGGCTCGAGAGGCCAACCCAACGCCTTCTTGGTGGCAACGACCTCTTCGGCCCCCAGCGGGGCACCGTGAGAGGCCGAAGTATCCTGCTTGTTGGGGCTGCCGAAGCCGATGTGCGTGCGTACTGCGATCAGGGAGGGTCTGTTGCCTTCCTCTCGGGCCGTTTCGTAGGCCGCGTCGAGGGCCTCGAGGTCGTTGCCGTCCTCGACCCTCTGCACATGCCAGCCGTAGGCTTCGTAGCGCTGGCACACATCTTCGCTGAAGGTCAGGGATGTCGAGCCATCGATCGAGATCCGGTTGTCATCCCAGGCTACGATGAGTTTGCCCAATTCGAGGTGCCCAGCGAGCGAAGAGGCCTCGGAAGCGATCCCCTCCATCAGGTCTCCATCACTGGCAAAGATCCAGGTGTTGTAGTCGAGAAGGTCGTACCCGTCACGATTGAAGTAGGCGGCCAGCATCTCTTCGGCCATGGCCATACCGACGCCGTTGGCGAGTCCCTGACCGAGAGGCCCGGTCGTTGTTTCCACGCCTGGAGTCAGACCGTACTCCGGATGACCAGGGGTGATCGATTCGAACTGCCGGAACTCCTGCAGTGCGCTCAAAGGAACATCGAAGCCGCTGAGGTGAAGGAGTGAGTAGATCAGGGCCGATGCGTGGCCGCAGGAAAGAACGAATCGGTCCCGATTCGGCCAGCCTGGAGTCCCGGGGCTGAAACGCAGGTGGCGAGTCCAGAGGGAGTAGGCCATCGCGGCCTGTCCCATGGGTGCACCGGGGTGTCCGGAGTTCGCTTTCTCCACCATGTCCACGGCGAGAAAGCGAAGGGTATTGATGGCCGTCGTGTCGACTTCAGCCTGGGCCTTGGGGCTCATGAATCTGCCTTTCGTTCCAGCGAGAGATGGGGCGTCAACGGATGGTGGAGTTGCGTGGTCAAGGGATCCAACAGCTTGGGGTGGCACGAGCATAGCCGGGATTCGGGCGTCTGCCAACCGAGGAGCCGCGGCTGAAAGCATGCTTTGACTCCGGCTCGAAGGGGCCCATAGAATGTGAAGTCCTGCAAGGACCGCGGAGAGGTGCTGGAGTGGTCGAACAGGGCTGCCTGCTAAGCAGTTGTCCGGGGTAACCTGGACCGAGGGTTCGAATCCCTCCCTCTCCGCCATTTACCCACCCACCCGCCCTGAGGGTTGAGGAGCCCGGCTCACCGCCGGGCGTTCTTCGAGGGCTTGGGGCTGAAGCGGCCGGCGCCGGCCGCTCTTTGGAGCAGTGAAGCAGCCAGATACCTGATCAGCGGTCAGCTTTCGCCTGCGGTCTTCACCGTGAGCACGGGACAGCGTGCGTGTTGCACGACGCGCTCCGCCGTGCTGCCCAGCAGCAGGTGTGCGAGGCCTGTTCGGCCGTGAGTTCCGAGGGCGATGAGGTCGGCACCGACCTCGTCTGCCTGATCGATGATCGTGTCCGGGGGATAGCCCTCCTTGGCCACGGTCTCGACAGTGAGGCCTTCTCGACCGAGGACGCGGGCCATCTCATTGAGGCGTTCCTCTGCGGCGCCTTCGACATCCTTGAAATAGTCCAGCGAGGTGGGGATCGTGCCGTATGCCGTGTACTCGTAGGGCAGATGATAGACGTGGAGCAGAACGAGCTTGGCTTCGGGCTGCGGGCCGAGCAGGCGCAATGCGGCGGCGATGCTCGTCTCGGAGTCATGGGAGAAGTCGGTCGAGACCAGAACCGTTCTGATCTCGCGGTGGTGATCGGCGTCGCCGGGGTGGACCGTCAATACCGGACAAGTGGCGTGCTGCACGACTCGCTCCGCGGTGCTGCCAAGGAGTAGGTGTCGGATTCCTGTGAGACCGCGTGTGCCGACGACGATCGTGTCGACCTCCTTGTCTTCGGCGGTCTGCAGGAGCACCTGGGACGGGACTCCGAGGCGGAGATGGGAATCGACCTCCACCCCTTTCGCCCGGATGGCTTCAGCTGCTTCGTTCAGTTTGCCGGAGGCAGCTTCTTGCAGCGCCTCGGTGAAATCGGGTGGCGAGGGAACGAAGTCTGTTGCTCGATTCGGTACGAGGAGGGCGTGCACCAGCTCAATGCGGGCTCCATGTGAGCTCGCCAACAGCACGGCCCAGTCGATTCCCGCCTGAGCAGTCTGTGAGAAGTCTGTGGCGACAAGAATGGTACGCAGGTTCGTGGGTCTGGTCTCTGACACGGTCCCGTCCCCCTCTTTGGTATGGCGATTCACAGGACTCCTGTGTCTCGGATTTTCGAATCGATCACAGGAAACATCACCCTCGCCAAGTATAGAACTTTCGGGTCACTGCCTGATTGTTCTGACGATCTCGGGGTTTGACCTCTCGCCTAGGGAATTGCTAGGATCTCGCCGCCGTTGGGAGGTCGTTCAATGGTAGGACACGCGGCTCTGGACCGTGGAATCGGGGTTCGAATCCCTGCCTCCCAGCCACCCCACCTGACTATTCAAGCACCACACTTCCGAATTTGTTCTCTGCGGGTCAGTGCACTCGCTGGGATTCGAACCCCTGGGGAGGGGTACGGGGAGGGGCTTTGCCCTCCCCGAAGACACAGCTCGCATCGAGGGTCGCTTGCGATCCTCGAATCCCTGCCTCCCAGCCATACTTCGGATTCCCCGAGCATCTCAGCTCCGAATCACCCCTGCCCGTCCCTGCAGCCCACTAACGGTGGGAATCAGTATTGTGTCCCCCGAACTACTGCAGGACTTCGAGAATCAGAGGTTTGTAACGATCGGCGAAGCTTTCGAGGGCGTGACGTGCCTTCGAAAGATGGGTCTCGGTCATCGGCAGCGACAGGAACATGTCGCCGCGACTGCAGACCAGAACGCCTTCGAGGAGCAGCTCCATGTGCAGCAGGGGGCGAAGGGATAAGCATCCTGCGGTGATATCGGCCGTCTTTCGAACCGGCTGACGTGCGAAGTGAATCGCGAAGATGGATCCCAGTCCGTTGCAATGCATCGGCACCTCTCGCTCTGTGAACATCTCGTTGAGCGACACCCGAAATGCCTCGGAGGTTGCGAAGAACTCCGCCGCGCGTTGTGGCGTATAGACCCGACTCATCGCCGCACAGCCGGCGGCCATCGAACAGATGTTGTTGTTGAAGGTACCGGCGTGGGCCCAGGAGCCCTTCTGTTTCGGGTTGAAGCGTTCCATGATCTCGGCGCTGCCGCCGAACGCGCCTGTCGGCAGCCCGCCGCCGATGTACTTCCCGAGCGCTGTCAGATCGGGCTCGATACCCAGCAAACCCTGGAGACCCGCCGGGCCAAGCCGCGAGGTCTTGACTTCATCGAAGATCAGCAACGCCCCGACTTGCCGCGTCTCTCGCCGGAGCATCTTCAGGAACTCCAGGCTGCCGGGAATGTTTCCGCCGGCGCCCAGAATAGGTTCGACGATGACGGCCGCGATCTCGTCTCCCGCGCGGTGGATCAACTCGGCGGTGCCTTCGATGTCGTTGTAGACCCCGAGGACAAAGTCGTAGGGGACGTTGAGGGGCGAGCCTCCGGCCGGGAATTTGAGGACGCCACCGTGATAGGCGCCTTCGAAGACCAGGACCTTGTCGCGGCCCGTCACGGCTCGCGCCGCGGCCAGCGCCATGATGTTGGCCTCGGTACCCGAGTTGCAGAACCTGATCTCGTCGACCGAGGGGAACCGTTCGCACAACAGGCTGGCCAGCTCTCTTTCGAAGCGGGTCGGCGCACCCATGACGACACCCGTGTCGAGGGCCTCGTGCACCGCTGATTTGATGATCTCGTTCGAATGTCCGAACAGGCCCGCGGAGAACTCGCCTACGAAATCAACGTACTGGTGACCATCCAGGTCGGTCAGCTCTGCTGCCTCTCCGGTGACCATGGTCAAGGGAAAGGGCTCGAAGTAGAGGACCGAGCGCGTGTTGCCACCTGGCAGGCAACGTTCCGCCTCGTGATCCGCGGCCTGGCTGAGGGGATTGGCGGACGCGTACCGCGCCCGGGCGCCTTCGATGGCTTGCTCGAGTGATTCCATTCTCAGAGTCCTTCCAGAACGAGGGCGATCCCTTGCCCCACCCCGATGCACATGGTGCAGAGCGCCAGCTTCCCTCCATCGCGCTGGAGTTGATCCATCGCGGTCACCGCCAGGCGGGCGCCACTCATGCCGAGCGGGTGGCCCAACGCGATCGCGCCCCCGCGGGTGTTGATCCTCGGGTCGTCATCGGCCAGCCCCAGTTGCCGAGTACAGGTGAGCGCTTGGGCCGAGAAGGCTTCGTTGAGCTCGAGAATGTCGAAATCGTCCAGCGTCAACTTCAGACGCGCGAGTAGCTTGCGGGTTGCCGGAACTGGTCCAATTCCCATGATCCTAGGCGGTACGCCGGCAACGGCCATGCCGAGAATGCGGGCCCTGGGTTCCAGGTTGTGGCGCTTGGCTCCTGCCTCCGAAGCCAGTAGCAGGGCCGCGGCTCCGTCATTGATGCCCGAGGCGTTGCCCGCGGTCACGGTGCCGTCGGGAAACAGCGGTCGCAGCTTGGCGAGTTTTTCGAGCGATGTCTCGCGTGGATGCTCATCCCGGTCGACGATCAGAGGGTCCTGCTTGCGCCGCGGAACGGTGACCGCGCAGATCTCACCGGCAAGACGACCATCGGCCTGCGCAGTGGCTGCCTTGGTCTGGCTCCAGAACGCGAAGCGATCTTGATCCTCACGGCTGATGTCGTACTCCTCAGCCAGGTTCTCCGCCGTCTTCGGCATGACATCCGTGCCGTACTGCTCTTGCAGCTTCGGGTTGATGAAGCGCCACCCCATGGTGCTGTCGTGCATCTCCTGCGTCCGTCCGAAGGCGCCTTCCGCCTTGCCGATGACGAAGGGGGCGCGGGACATGCTCTCCACGCCGCCGGCGATCATCAGTTCGCCCTCTGCCGTCTTGATGGCGCTGGCGCAGGTACCCACGGCATTGAGTCCAGAGCCGCACAGCCGATTGATGGTCGAGGCCGGCACCTCCTGGGGCAGACCGGCCAGCAGGCTGCTCATGCGAGCCACGTTGCGGTTGTCTTCCCCAGACTGATTGGCACAGCCCAGCATCACATCGTCCAGGGCGTCCCAGTCGACCCCTGGATTCCGCTCCATCAGTTCCGTGATCGGTATTGCTGCCAGATCGTCTGTCCGGACCGTTGAGAGGGCCCCGCCGTAGCGTCCGACGGGCGTTCGAATGCCATCACACAGGAATACATCGGTCATTTGTCATGTCCTGTTCTCGAATAGGGACTTGATACCAGCGCTATCGCTCGGCCGGCAGGATCGGCGCCCCGGTTTTCTGTTCGACTTCTTCGAAAGTGATCTCCGGCGCCAGCTCGAAGACACGGAACCCATCCGCGGTGACGTCGACCACGGCGAGATCGGTATAGATCCGCGACACGACCCCTGTCCCGGTTAGCGGATAGCTGCACCTTCCGACCAGTTTTGGTTCGCCTGTCTTGGTCGTGTGCTGGGTGATCACGTAGATGCGTTCGACTCCCTGAACCAGGTCCATAGCGCCGCCTACCGCGGGAATGGCACCTGGCTCTCCGGTCGACCAGTTGGCGAGGTCGCCGTTCTCCGCCACCTGCATGGTGCCGAGAACACAGACATCGATATGGCCGCCACGAATCATGCTGAAGCTGTCGGCATGGTGGAAATAGGCGGCGCCGGGGACCTCGGTCACGTACTTCTTACCGGCGTTCATCAGGTCCAGGTCCCGCTCCTCGTCGGTGGGCGGCGGACCCATGCCGAGCATGCCGTTCTCGGTGTGGTAGATGAACTCTCGGCCTGCCGGAACGAACTTCGCGACCAGCTCGGGAATGCCAATTCCCAGATTGACGTACGAGCCGTCGGGGATGTCCTGGGCCGCTCTCGCTGCCATCTGCTCTCGAGTCCAACCGTTGCTCATGGGTAACTCCTTCCCGCGGCGATGAGGGTGTCCTCGTGGACCGGCTGAGAGACTTCGACGACGCGATCCACGAAGATGCCGGGCGTGACGACGTGCTCTGGGTCGATCTCACCGCGGGCCACCAGTCGCTTCGCTTGCACGATGGTCGTTGAAGCCGCCATGCACATGAGAGGGCTGAAATTTCGCGCTGTCTTGTTGTAGGTCAGGTTGCCGAGGGAGTCGGCGACCTCGCACTTGATCAGTGCGAAGTCGGCCTTGAGCCAGCGCTCCATCACGAAGGTGCGCCCATCGAAATCCCGCGACTCCTTGTCCTCGGCCAGGATGGTGCCCACCGTGGTCGGGGTGTAGAACGCCGGAATCCCCGCGCCCCCCGACCGAATTCGTTCGGCGAGGGTCCCCTGCGGGACGAGCTCGAGCTCGACCTTGCCTGCCTGGTACATCTTCGGGAAGACCCTGGACTGGCTGGATCGGGGAAAGGAGCAGATCATCTTGCTGACCTGACCGTTGCCGATCAGCGCCGCCAGCCCCACATCACCGTTGCCGGTGTTGTTGTTGATGACGGTCAGGCCGGTGGCGCCCTGGTCGATCAGCGCGTGGAGTAGCTCGATCGGGCTACCCGAGGCGCCAAAGCCACCCACCATCACGGTCGCGCCGTCCGGGATATCGGCCACGGCCTCCGCGACGGAAAGGTAAGTCTTGTCAATCACCGGTACACCTCCTGGGCTGCGATTCCTGGTTGTCGAATCCTGGGTATTGAATAGCTAAAGGAAGACCTCTGTCGCTTCCCAAAGCGCCTCGATGCGGTCGATACGGGCAGTCGCCTCGTTCTGGAGATCCCTGGCCACCTGGGAGACGAGCGACTCGGCAATCGCAACGACAGGGACCGAGCTGTCGAACGGGCCGATGGCCGGCACCTCGACCTCGCACCAGAGATCGGCCATCTCTACCAGAGGCGACAGCGGGCTGTCGGTGATCGCGACGACGGTGGCACCGGAATCCGCGAGGAAGCGGGCAGCTGTGGCCACGCGGCGGCGGTAGCGAAAGAAGTCGAAGACGATCGCCGCGTCGCCGGGTCCCGCACTGCTCAGGTCGGTGCCAATCGAGTGCTCGTCGAGCAAACGCACGCCAGGTCGGACGATGGAGAGGCGACTGTGGAACGCATGGGCGCCAGCCTGCGAGGTCTCTCCGGAAAGGACCCAGACGTTCTCTGCGCGCACGAAGGGTGCTGCGAGGGCCGCCCGCCGTTCGCCCTCGAGCGCTTCGAACACGGAGGCGATGGCGCTGTCGAGCGCCACCCTGGCCGGTCGGCCGGTCTCGTCATCGTGCCGGATCCGCTCACTTGGGCGGGCGAGACGGCGGGAGAGATCGCGGCGGACGTTTCGTTGCAGCTGCGTGTAGCCTTCGAAGCCGAGCTTCCTGGCAAAACGCACAACGGACGGTCGACTGGTGCGAACGCGGCCCGCCAGGTCCGACACCGTACCGAAGGCCAGTAGCGTCGGCTCTGCCAGCACGGCTTCCGCAATGCGCCGTTCGGTGGGGGTGAGCTCGCTGCTCACCGCGGCTACCAGGTCTCTGGTGGAGGTGGGGACTTCCGCGGTGTTCACTGTGTTACATTACCACAAGTCAAGAGTACATTGTGTTACAGTACGGATTGACATCAGCAACTCCGAAAGATGGCATCCCGATAGCGACAGCCAAAGAAGAGGTGTGAAATGGCAACCGACGACAACTACGTTCCGACGCAGCGCGAACAAGCGTTCCTGGACACGATCGAGAACCCCAAGTACGACCGTCAGATCATCATCGGCTTGAAGCCCTTCTACGAGGACAAGGCGCCGGAGGACATGAAGAGCTTCTACTCTCCGGAGGAAATTGCCGCACTGTCTCGCGTTCACGGAACGGCACGGGACGTGGAGGAGCGCATGCCGGTGAAAATCACCCGGCACTATTTCGAGATTGCCAAGAACAGCAAGGCGGTACAGAGGATCGTCAAGGCCAGTCCGGACGAGACGCTCAATCTGGCCGGCTCCGAGGACCCCGGCTACCAGATGGATTTCGCTCCGGTGGAGGGAATGCTGCACAAGTACGAGATGGGCCTGCTTTATGTCGTCTCCACCTGCTCGGCACACTGCCGGTTCTGCTACCGCGAGGAATTGATCAGCCAGAAGGAGATCGAGCGCCAGGACGGCACCGTTGCCAAGAAGGGGCTGGCGAAGATCAAAGCTGTCACCGACTACGTGCGGGCCCACAACGAGATCGTAGCCGCCAACGGTGGGAGGCACCCGAAGACGGGCCGCGAGAAGCTCCGCGAGGTCCTGTTGTCCGGCGGCGATCCGATGGTGCTACCCAACCGGAAAATCGGCGAGTGGCTAGCCTCTCTCGCGGAAGCCGGAGTGGAAGCGATCCGACTGGGCACCAAGGAGCTGGCTTTCCATCCGAAGCGATTCGACGAGGCTTTCCTCTCGATGCTGGACAACTTCCACCAGACCTACCCGGATGTCGGTTTCCGGTTGATGATCCACTTCAACCACCCGGACGAGTTCCTGCAAAAGGGGCCTGATGGTGCCTACCTGACCAATCCGAACGGTTCGCTCAGGTTCCACGAGGACACCTGGCGGGCCATGAAGGCGCTCACCTCCCGGGGTTGGATCCAGATCGAAAACCAAGCGCCGATCATCAAGGGGGTCAACGCTGACTCGGAAGCGCTCAGAGTCATGCAACGAGCCCTGTTTCGGGTCGGCGTCGGCAACCATTACTTCTTCTGCGGCAGGGACATCGTGGCCTATCGAGCCTTCAACGTCCCGATCGAGACCGTGTGGCAGACCCTGAACGAGTCCCAGAAGGGGCTGTCCGGCGTGGAAACGCATGCCCGCTTGTCGATCACGCACTACAAGGGCAAGACCGAAGTGGCCGCTGTCACGAACGAGCCGATTCCCGGCATTCCTGGAACCGAGAACGGTGTGGTGATCTTCAAGATCCTCCGCAACGCACTGGACGCCCCCGACCGCGGCAAGGTCTGCATCGTCGGTCGCAATCCGGACGCCATCTGGTTCGACGACTACGAAGATCGCGTCATCTTCGACGAGGCCGGACTCTACGACTACGCGCGGGTCGACAAGAAGAAACGAATCGAGGTCGCAGAAGCCACGGGGTAGTCGCTTACTGCCGATTCAGGCTCTTGTCGTACTTGGAGAACTCCAGCCTGAGCTCGGCGTTGAGCTGGGCGTCGGCGGGGCGGTAGCGATTGATGTACTCCCGCAGACCACCGCCCCCGTGTGCCGCTTCATACTCTTCGAAGTCCTCTCGGAACCAGTCGAAGATCTTCGATAGGGTTGCAGTCCCCGCCGCCGCGTCGATCTTGCAGTTGCGCTCCTCGTTGACGAACTTCGTCATCTCGGCGTCGAGCTGCTCGTCGAGTCGCTTGGCCACAAAAGCCTCGGCGGGTAACTTCGGACACCCCACCGAGGCGCAGTTGAGGGCGGCGTGGATCCGGGGGTCTTTGAATCCATCGCGAATGATGTCGTCCTCCAGGGACTTTAGGCTCATCGTCTCGCCATCGACGGTCACCTTCATGCGAACAAAAAAGCCGAGGCCTGTACCGGTGAATCCCCAGACCGTCTTGGTATCAGGTGACAGACTCAGGACGCCCTTGAACACCTGGGCGTTGTAGGCATTGATGTAGTAAGCGAGCCGATGCTCCCGAGTCGGGAAGGCCTCAGGGTCGCTCTTGGGGCCGGTGGTCTCGATCTGGCTGATGAACCGGTCGAGCGCCTGGCGGTCCGCTGCCAGGCCCTGGTAGTCGACCAAGCCATTGTCGTCGACGTACTTCTTCAGGACAACGTTCCAGTCGTCGTAGGAGAAATCAGCGGCTCTGGCGGAGATCGACATCGACCCGACCACGATAGCGCAGAGGATCGATAGCACGAGGCGAAAGCGAATGGATGCCGTTGTCATGATTCCCCAACCACCTTTCTGGGACGGGCTGCCGGGTACAGCTTCGATCGCAGGCCCGTCGCGTTGAGCTCACACATCGGGATCATCCTACCCTCCACGGGAACTCGAAAAGTGCACGCCTGAAGACGTTCCCGCCCCAGGGGTGTCTCGAGCTCCCCTGAGCTCATGAACTTGTGGACCACGAGAGCGAGGGGGCGGACGCTCATGGTACGTCTTCGAATGGCTTGCAGGAGGATCCGGGCCAGATCTCGTCGATCACCCCATATGCGGTACAAGCCGTAGAAGAGCGTCTCGAGGAGTAGAAGCGGGTTGTGAAGGGTCAGCGAGGCGATTCCCAGGAGGTTCTCGCCCCGGCTCTTGCCGCGAACCGTATAGCCACCGACCGCTCGAAGCAGGTTCCGTAGGTAGGAACGGTCCCAGCTCTTTCCGGCTCGGACCGTTTCCAGAACGCAGAGCTCCTCGCCGACGCGAACCACGACCACGGGGATCATGATGTGGCATTCGGGATGCCCAAAGTGCATGGCGTCCCGGTTGAGGGGCTTTCCGAGAGCCGTGCCAATGTGTTCCCAGACATCGGTCAGCGTCAAGTCAGCACTGGCTTGATCCTCGGTTCTCCCTACTTCGGCCACGGGTTGAAAGCTCACCATCCTGAAGGCATCGAGATTGCGAACGAGCCAGCGCATGATAGTCGGTATCTGATCGAGGTTCTTCTGGGTGACCGTGACGGTGTGGGCGGCGTGGAGCTTTCGACCCGTCTTGGCCCGCATGTGGCGAATCAGATTCGCATACCGATCTCTGACCGGGTTGAGCTGTCCTTCTGTGACAAAGGGACTCCACTCCTCCCGCCCCCGTTGCGTGGCGTCGACATGGATAGAGATCTTCTCCAGACCGTCTTCTTCGATCAGCCGCTGTAGATATTCCGGCTCCTGGAGGAAGCGGCGACCGTGCGTCATGACCATCGGATCGAGTCCGATGTCGATCGCATAGCGCACATACTCTCCCAGCACTTCACGGGGAAGCAGAGTGACCTCTCCCGCGGTGATTTGTGCCTTACCCTGCGGACCCAAGAACTCGCGCAGCTGATCGAGTTGCTGAAAGACCTCCTCCCTGGGCAGAGGCTCTGCAGCGTTGGCCTCCTCGCCCAGATAGCAACTGGTACAGGCGAAGTCACAGCGCTCCAGCACGCCGTGTGTTGCACCACACGAGTGATGAGCGAAGCCGATAATCTGTTCAGGCGTCTTCAGAGAGTCCGGCAGATCCTGGAATCGCCCGGAGCTGACACGGCGGCGCTCAGGGGAGATCGGCTGAAGCAGAGTTTGGACGAGAGTCTTCATGACCGTGTTTTCAGGAGCCTACGCCGCAGCTAGGGGAATGGATTGGAACTTCTAGAGCATCAGCTGGGTGTGTCGAGATCCCCGGAGACCTTGCCGCAGCAGGCAGCTTCCATTGGGAGAGTACAATTGCATTCGGAGAACAGAATGATAGCCACTCGCTACCGCACCGCCGTGCTGATCGCCATGCTCCTGATGGTCCCTGTGGCAGGTTCTTTCGGGGCGGAAGAGCCCTCCGATGAAGCTGCCCTTCGCGAAATCAAAGAAGTGCTCTGGCCACGGGCCTATGCCGAGCAGGATGTAGCGCTACTCGATTCGCTCCTTGCGGACGAGTTCCAGATGGTGGACGCCGAAGGAAACTGGTCCACCAAAGCAGACGAATTGGAGTGGGTGCGCTCGAATCCTCCTTCCTACGATTCGCTCGTCTTCGAGATCATTCGCCTGGACATCTTCGAGAACGGCTCTGCCATCGTCGCCGGGAGAGGCCTCGTCTCTGGCACCGATGAGCAAGGGCCCTACACTCTCGAGTACCAGTCGACCAACGTTCTGATCAAACGAGATGGCACTTGGCGAGCGGTTGCGTCGCATGTGTCAGGGATCAAGCGAAAAGAGGCCTGACAACGCGTTGCAGCAGCCCTCGGCTACTCATGCTGCGGGTCTCTTTTGAATGGATGAGCCTGGTATGAGCGATCGCCAGCGCAAGTCACGCCACAACCTGATCCGCTATGTCTTGGGAGCGCTGCTTGTCTTCGTTGCCTTGAACGCCTTTGCTGGGGGTTTCTACGGTATGTCCGGGGCGGAGGGCGTGCCGGTTGAATGGCTCAGTGGGACGCCTTTCAGCGACTACTTCATCCCGAGTCTCATCCTGTTCTTAGTTGTGGGCGGCTCCTCTCTTGTTGCGGCGATTGCCGTCTTCCTAAGGCGTCGGTTCGCCCGCCCGGCAGCCTTCGGTGCTGTTGCGATCCTGTTCGTTTGGCTGGCGGTACAATTGGTCATCATCGGATACGTCTCTTGGATGCAGCCGACGACCGCGACGGTTGGTTTCCTCGTGCTCATCCTCGCAAAGGCGCTCCCCAAGCGAGGCTGACGCCGACGCCAGCATTTGACTGAGCTCGTCCGGGTTGCGGACTGCAAAGGTGGCATGGGAGGAGTAGAGAAATCCATGGGTGAAGTGGGCGGAAATGCTGTCGAGCTGGGCGAAGAAGGTGTCGGAGAGGTGGTGGGCGTGCTTTGCGAGTCCTTCTTCGACTATCCGGCCATGCGTTTCGTTCTGCGTCCTGCCCTGCGGCACTACCAGAATCAGCTCCAGACTCTCATTCACTTCTTCGTCATGGCCCGAGTCCTCCGGAAGGAGGTCCTTCTCGGCATCGGAGACGACAAGGGACTCGCCGCCGCAGCGCTTGTTTCGCGCCCCAAAGGGCCAGAGGCCCCGCCGGAGTTGGGCCACCTGCGAGAGAAGGTGTGGGCAGAGCTGGGCGCTTCAGCGCGTGGCCGGTACGAAGCGTTCGGTGCCGCCAGCGCTCCGTTCCAGGTCGCGGTCCCCCACATCCACCTCAACATGATCGGCGTGCGCCGCAGAGCTCAGGGTGAGGGGCATGGGCGCCGGCTGATCGAGCATGTCCACCTGCTCTCCCTCGACGACGCTGAATCCGAGGGGGTTACGCTCACCACAGAGGATCCGGCCAACGTCTCGCTCTATGAGTATCTGGGCTACCAGGTTGTCGGCAAGGCGGTCGTGGCGCCTGAGCTGACGACATGGAGCTTTTTCAGACCGGATTGACGAGGCGATGCGTTCGCTGAGGTCGCAGATCTGTCAGACAGTGCTCCTCGAAAATTGCCGGCCGCTGATCCCAGGTCCTTGGCCATTCACCTTCCGAAGCGCTGGAGATCCTCGCAGAAGCACGCGCGAAGGCGGCCGGAAGACTCATCTGTTCTTTCTAACGGAGAATGGAAGCTCTATCTCGAATCCGAACTGACGATCGCTCTCGCCCCCCCACCACTGACGGCACCAATCGTGAACGCTCCTTTCGTGGAACACCTGTTTGCAATTCCATGGTAATTTGGGCAAGTGTGCTGCAGTTCCGCCTGCAAAACGACAAACACGTAGAGGAGGTTCCTGTGAAGCCAATCTTCTATGTACTCACGTTGGTGTCTCTGATTGGAATTGCCGGCGGTCCCCTCGAGGCTGGGGACGGAGGATTCGGCGGCGCGCCTCTGGGCATCGACCTGTCAAACGCCAGTGATGTGGATTACAGCTGGGTGCGCATCGCCGATGACGACGGCCTCGAGCCGCAGACCTTAACCATCGAGGCGTGGATCCACCCTCTCGGGAACGGTTATTCGCAGACTCACAATCCTGGAGCGCCGATCATCGCCAAAGCCCGCGAGGATGCGGGCGGCGCTCACGCCGGATCCTGGTCCATGTGGTGGGCTCCCCCCACCACGGGTGCCGACAGCGGCAAGATCCTGGTGGGCATAACCTCTGAGGTTTACGTGTCCGGAACGAGCCTGTGGTCCGTCGGCACGATACCCATGGGCACTTCGGCCCACGTGGCCATGACCTTTGACGGGACCTGGCTGCGGATCTTCATCAATGGTCAGCTGGACAACATTGTCCATGCGGATTCGCCCGTGATCGACTATGGAAACGAAGACGTGTTAATAGGAGCAGTGAACTTCACCGGCGGGTTCGTCTATCGATTCGACGGCATCATCGACGAGGTGCGGATTTGGGACCACGCCCGGGACGCGGCGACAATCGCAGGCGACATGGACTGCCCCCTGTACGGTGACGAACCCGGCCTGCTGGCCTACTACAGCTTCAACATGGGCGACGCCACTGACGACAGCGGCAACGGTCACGACGGCCTCTTCGAGGGGAATCCAGAGCCCACTTTTTTCGCCCAGGATTGCACCGTGTTCTTCGACGATCTCGAATTCGGTGACACGAGATGGTGGTCGGGCGTTGTGCCGTAGCCAGTACGCCAAGATTCTCGCCCGGGACCGTACCCACGACACACAACACCGCTAGAATGAACGGGTCGGCACTGCGACTCATCGCTGGTGCCGACACCGTGAGGTGGCCGACGTGGATCCAGAGCGGCTCAGGCGGACCGGGCTGGCAATCGCCTCGCTGCTGCTGCTTTCCTTCGTCTTCAACGGCCTCTACCTGACTGCCGGTTTCCAGGCCGACGAGTTCTTCTTCCTCAACACGCTGAGAGAGGATCCGGCACCCTTCTCCCGCTGGCTCGGACTCTGGGCCTTCGAGGATATGCCGGATCTCTCGCGGATCTGGTGGTTCGAAGGTGAATACGACATGGGCGGCTTCTGGCGCCCGCTGCCGTCACTTCTCTTCGAGGGCTCGATTCGGCTCTTCGGCGAGTCGGCATTGCCTCTCCACCTGCTATCCGTCGCCGCACATGGACTCGTCGCCGTGCTGCTCCTCCTGTTGGTGCGCGGATTGACGGGTCGTCCCGGCATCGGACTCTTGGCAGGGATCGTTTTTCTCGCCTGTGAGGATCACAGCATGGTGGTGGGTTGGATCGCCACCATGACCGACGTGATCTGCAACGTGTTCGCAACCTTGGCTCTGGTGACCCATGCCGCCTGGTTGCGCACGAGACGACCCGTGATGCTCGTGATCACGCTCGTCTCCACGGTCGCTGCCATGCTGTCGAAAGAAAGCGCCGTCGTCATCCCGTTGGCAATCATCCTGATGACCCTGCTCATGCCGGAAGGTCGGAGTCGGACGGTAGAACGCCTTACGGTTCCTCGATTGCGTTCATCGCTGGCCCGATTCTTGGGGGATTGGCCTTCCTGGGCACCCGCTCTTCTGGTGATCGTCGCCTATCTGGGGGCCTATCGATCGCTCGGTTTCGGCACGGTCAGCAGCGCCATGTATGTGGATCCCTTTGCCGATCCCGTGCGCTTTCTCTTTCACCTGTTGATGCACCTGCCCGTCACCTGGATGGCAACGCTCACCCCGGTGCCCCCCAGCCTCGCCCTCTTCATGCCCGAGACAATTCCGCTGCTGGCCGCCGCCGGAGCGATTCTTTTTGCTCTCTGGCTCGTTGCCCTTTGGACGATACGCAAGCACACTCTGGTGGTGTGGTCGTTGCTCGTCTACCTTGGGACCCTGCTGCCGCAGCTGGGTACCGACGCCAGTGAGCGCGCAGTGTATCTCCCGTCACTCGTGTCGAGCATCCTTCTCGCCTTGCTGCTAGTTCAGATCGGTCCTCTGGCACGCAGGGTGATTCCTGATTTGCCGCGAGCTTCGACGTTGTCCCGCATCGCCGGATGGTCCGTGCTGCTCCTTGTTGTAATGCCAGGAATCGTTCTCTCGCTCGCCTACCCATTCATGTACGTGCCCAGCGGTGAGAACTTGCGCGAAAACGTCGCGGCCGCTGCGGTTTGGGTCGAGGAACAGCAACCCGATCATGTTTTGATTCTGAACACTCCCGGGCTCTACTACACCTTCTACCCGCCGACGATCCTGCAATTCCATACGAGTCGTGAGATTGACACCCGCGTGCTCTCCTCGCTAAACGGGGTGGTCAGCGTCGAGCGTGTCGACAACCACAGCTTTGTGATCCGAGCCGATCGCGCCGGCTGGCTCACCAACTTCTTCGCCAAGGTGTTGCGCTCGACTCGCACCGACTCCTCTACCCAGCTCGCCATTCAGGGACTTGGAGCGCTCAGAGCGCCGGGTGGACGGGCTGACTGCGCGCCCGAATGCACAGAAATGAGGTACCTGTCACCGCATTTTCAAACTCTAGTGCTTCTCAATCTGGATGTCGGTGCCGTTCGCCTCGTTGAAGTCGGCGTAGATCTGATTCACCAGCTCGGTCATCGGCTCCCTGCCGCTCTTGGTGAAATCGGAGAACGAATCGCCAACACCTTCCGCCGTCTCCTTGGGTCGCGTTGGATCCGTCGGCCAGATCTCCTCGTCGGCCGCGGCCATGCGCACGCGGATCTCTTCCGGTGCAAGATCCTCGGTTCCCGGGTCATAGACGGCGAGCTGTTCCAATGCCTTGACCGGCGAGGCAGCAGCCTCCGCAGCCCTCTCACCGACCAGACCAAGCCCGACGAAGTACCCGACACCGACGGCGACAGCCGTTGATCACCAACAGCCCCGGGGCGGCTCTCGGATAACTGCTCATCGCCTCCTCCTTTCAACTCGAACTCACTTTGACAGAGATTCAGTACCAGTCTCTGTAGACCACGTGGCGATGGCCGCCACCTTTTTCGGTTGACCGGAAGAAGACTCCGAACCTGGCACGCCGAGAAGAACGGAACCCTACACCTCGATCTGGACCGCGCCGCACTCCTCCTGATCGGCGTGCAGGCCCATCTCCGGGACCTACTTGCTTTCTGAGCGCTCGCCTGAGCTCCGGCGTTCTTCGAGCCACTCCTGCAGCTCGGCAACCCGCTTCGCGTGCGTGTAGTAGCCGTCGGCGAAAACGGCATAGTCCCCGCCGCCTGCCATCGCTGAGGCGAACCGTATCGAGTTGGAGTACAGCAGCCAGATATCAGTCCACTCCCGTTCGATCGCCTCATCGAACGGGCTGCCTCCTGCGGAGGGTCCCTCCGCCGCTCCGAGGTCCCAGATCTCCTGCAGCGTGCCCGTCGCCGTGAGCGTGGCGGCATTGGTCGTCTGGTGAGACTTGTCGTAGCGTGCGAAGTGACCTTTCACCCAGGAGGTCCCGTGGCACTTGAGGCAGATGGCCTCCATCTCGGCTCGCCTCTTCGCCTGCTCTTCGGGGCCGATCAGAAAGTCGGCTGCAGGGGTGCCGTCAAACGCCGTAGGCAGGGGTAAGCCATCCTTGTTGCGGATCTTGGTGGTGTCGGGATCCTTGGGATGGGCGTGCGAATAGACGAGGCCGAAGATCCTCCAGGAGATCCGATTGTTCATCTGGTGCGTGCGCTGGGCGACGAGCTCCCCGTCCGCGTCAACCACCAGGCTGACGTGACAGGCGGCACAGGTCGGGGCCGTGAAGTCTCTGCCGATCACCCAGGGCACCGCGTCGAAATTCCACTCGTGCTGCTTGGTGTGGAAGATATTTCCGTGCTTGCTCGCGGAGTAGACCTTGTAAACCGGCACGTCGGGCCCGACGTGACACTGCTTGCAGGTGTAGGGCTTCCTGGCCGTCTCCAGCGAGAACGCATGTCGTGCATGACAGGGCGAGCAGGAGCCGAGGCTGCCGTCCAGGTTCACGCGGCCAACCCCATGGTTCGGCCAGCCGTCGATCACCGGAAACTCCATCTCACCCAGGTCCGTATCCCGGGTTTCGACACCCGTAACGGCCAGACTTGTCCCGTGGCAGTAGAGGCACCCAAGAGCTTTGGTGTCCGCACTCGGCGGCTCGAACGAGAGCTCCCCGTCGATCCGCGTCGGGGCGCCCAGGACATGGTGCTGGAGATCCTGGTACACCGCGTTGTTCTCGAGATTGCCATGTGCGTGGGCCATGATGTTCTGCGAGTACTGCGCCGCCTCGACGGTGTGGCACACGGCACAGTCTTGGGGACTGACAACGATGTGCACTTGAGCATCATTGTGTTCGAACGTGCCGGCATGTTCTCCGGGTCGCAACGTGTGGCACTCCGCACAACCCACCACGACTCCGGTCAACTCTTGCGGCACGTCCTCGCTCGACACCTTACGGCCGAGGTCCTCGACGGCCATCGCCATGGCAGGCGTGACCTGCGCGTGCCGACTCGACTTCCAGCCGCTGACGATGCCGGGGTGCAGGACCTCGTGACACATCAAGCACGTCTCGCTGGCCTCGCTCATCGGAGGTGGTTCTTGCGCGAGCCCAGGTGGCGCAATCAACAGGAGCATGGGACTAGCGACAAGTAGCCATCGAGTCATCGTGCACCTCCTCTGGTCCGCTCTTCCGCCGGCCATGGATCTGGGGTCAGCCCTGTTCGCCAGGGCGTCGACTGACATCGGCCACGGCGAGGCGTTGGCCGCCGGAAGCGTCTTTGGGTGGGGTCATTGGCAGACATTCTTGCCGCCTGCTCGACTGGGTGGAAGAGCGTCCCGATTGGGACGCCATCCCTTCGAAGCTATCTTATCCGAGTCGTGGTCACGGTTTCGGGCGCAGAGTCGAGTGTCGGGAAGCTCACCGAAGCTGAGTGCGCCGGAAGACTCTCTGCGCCGCTGTTCCGGCGCTCGACCTGCCGGATCGCGATCGCCAACAGGGTGATGACCAGTATCAGCAAGATGATCGCAGCACACGACCCCACCGCGCGGAGAAGCGATCTCCCAATCCGACACGTTTCGCGGACAGGCTCCTGCGCGAAGGGAGCTTTTCGACTGTTCATCCTTGGGCTATCGTTCGGGAACTGAGGGAGCTGAACTCAGAGTGGTCGAGGTGAAATGTCCGGCAAGGTCTTGCACATATTGTCCCAGCGACCCGGTAGGACCGGAAGCGGGGTGACCCTCGACGCCCTGGTCCGCCAGGCTGCCGCCGCGGGTTGGCGCCAGAAGGCCCTCGTGGGGGTCCCGGTGTCCGAAACCACGCCCCGGGTGGGCGAATTGCCGGCGGCGGACATCCACACGGTCACCTTCCGGGCCGGATCCGGACCCGCCGGGGAAGACCTACCTTTCCCTGTGCCAGGCATGAGCGACGTCATGCCCTACCCCAGTTCGGTCTGGTCCCGCCTGACTCCAGGTGACCTCGCTGCCTACCGCACCGTTTGGGGCCACCGTATCGGTGAAGTAGTCCGCGGCTTTCAACCCGACATCATCCAGACCAACCACATCTGGCTCATGAGCTCGCTGATTCCCGACGCTGCCCCGGGCGTTCCGATCGTGGCTGTCTGTCACGCCACAGGGCTGCGCCAGATGGAGCTGACCCCCCACCTGCGGGACGAGGTCATCGAGGGGTGCCGCCGCATCGACCGGTTCAGTGTCCTGCGCAACGACCACCGCGATACCCTCGCGGCAACCCTCCAGGTCGACCCCGGGCGCATCGCGGTGACCCGGGCCGGCTACCGGGACGAGCTCTTTCATCCGCAGCCCGGCGGCGACGGTCCTTCGCCGGATCATGCACTCTACGTGGGGAAATACAGCGCGGCCAAGGGCCTGCCCTGGCTGTTGGATGCAGTCGAAAGACTCGCGCCCGATCACCCCGGGCTGCGGCTCCACGTCGCCGGAGGGGGGAGCGGTGCCGAGGCCGAGGCCCTGCGGGCCCGCATGGAAGATCTCGTACCCCTGGTGACGATGCACGGCCAGCTCGACCAACCGGCCCTGGCCGATCTCATGCGCCGTTGCGCCGTCTGCGTGCTGCCTTCGTTCTACGAAGGGGTCCCGCTAGTCCTGGTCGAGGCTGCCGCCTGCGGTTGCCGCCTCGTCAGCACCGACCTCCCCGGGGTGCGCGAACAGATCGCGCCCGGCCTCGGCCCGGTCATCCGGCTGGTGGAGCTCCCGCGATTGGAGAACGTCGACCAGCCCGTGGCCGCCGACCTGCCCCGCTTCACGGACGATCTCGCCTCGGCGCTGGCAGACTCCTTGGACCGGCCGCGTGAATCCCCTCCCGACCTGGACGCCTTCACCTGGGCATCGGTGTTCCGCAGAACCGAATCGATCTGGCGGGAACTGGCCGGGTGAAATGCGTCAATAGACTACGATTCTCGTCTCAATCATCACCAGATGTTGGAGAATTCACAGATGTCACAATCTGACAGATCCACCAACACGAACTGGACGCTGCTTTTTCTGTGTTGGCTTCTCGTCAGTGTCTCAGCCACGATCAGCATCTTTTTCAGTTCTGTTCTGGAGTATCAGCCCTGTGTCCTCTGTTGGTACCAGCGGATCTGCCTGTTTCCCTTGATCCTCATTCTTGCAGCGGGTCTTTTCCCCGCCTTTGACAAGAGCGTCATCAAGTACGCCCTGCCACTCTCCATAGCCGGAGGCCTGACGGCCTTCTATCATTCCCTGCTCTATGCCGGGATCATCCCGGAAGGCATTCAGGCCTGCTCGAAGGGTGTTTCCTGCACAGAGAAGTACCTCGAGCTGTTCGGGTTTATCTCGATCCCGATGCTGTCATTCTTCGCATTCTCAATATTGGTAACAGTGTTGATCATCCTGAGAAGGAGAACATCCAAATGAAATACGCGCTCGTTGGAGTCACCTGCCTGCTACTGATTTTGGGCTTTGTGATCGCCAGCAACTACTACAAAGATAGCCAGGCTCAGAAGTACGGTTTCCTGGCGGCAGACAACGCTGAGCTCTTTGTCAGAGCCCATTCGCAGACACTTGGCAGTGATGATGCGAAGGTCTATCTGGTTGAGTTCATGGACCCGGCCTGCGAAACCTGCGCCGCCTTTGCTCCATTCATCCAACAGATCATGGCTGCCAATCCCGGCAAGATCAAACTGGTTCTGCGCTACGCCCCTTTCCATGAGGGCGCTGATGACTTCGTCAAGATTCTTGAAGCCGCCGGAATGCAGGGGAAGTACTGGGAAACCCTGGAACTCATGTTTCGAACCCAGAACATCTGGGCCAGCCACCATGACTATCAACCACAGAGGTTATGGGAGGTTCTTCCCGGGGCAGGGGTCGACATCGAGCGCATCAAGAAGGATATGCATAGCCCCGTTATTGCCAGGATCATTGAACAAGACATGGCCGACGTGAAAGCTCTGAATGTTCAGAAGACTCCAGGTTACTTTGTGAACGGCAAACCGCTGCAAACCTTCGGTTACAGGCAGTTGGGGCAATTGATCCAATCGGAGCTGGACGCACAGTACCCGGAATAGGTCTTTCACAAGGGTGATGCCGATAGGCCGGCTATCACACTCGAAGAAGCGCCCCACTCCTCGAGCAGGGGGCACCCTCCGCGCCTCTTTGATGAGGCAGAGGCTCGTCTGCGCGAGCGCTAGGGTCTAGTTGGATCCCTACCAGGCCAAGCGCCTGGAAACTGTCCTGCTCTATCGATCAAACCTCCCTGAGCGCAGGGATTCCCACCATAAGGGGTGCTACTAACTCTCGAGGCAAAGCAACTTCACTGCGCGATTCGTAGGGGTGGAGTGAGCCTCGACAAATTCACAAAGCGTCGCCCTTTCAGCGCACCCGGATCCGGATGGTGTGTCGGCCGGGCGGCAGCTCGATCGCGGCGCTGTCGAACCCGGGCGGGCCGAAGGTGCGCCGCGCATCGTTCGAGAAGCCGTAGGGCTCAGCCGGCGGGCCCAGGGTCGTGCGGTCGAGCTCGCCGTTGTCGTCGAGGTCGTGATAGACCGCCACCGCATAGGTGCCTGCCGGGAGATCCGCCACGTTCCAGGTCGCATACCCGTCCCGGGGAGCCAAGGTCTGCGACGCGATGGCGTCGGTTCGTCGCTCGAAGCTCTCGGCCGAGTCGAACAGCGCCACCGCCACCGAGCCCAGGTCGCTCTGGAGCCCATGGATCTCGATCGTCAAGCTGATCGTTCCAACACCCTCGGGCGTCAGCGAGACGGGCGCTGGCTTCGTGGACCGCGTGGCGCAGCCTAGGCAGGCCATCAGCAGAACGACCCAGAAGAAAGGGCGAGCACTCGTGCCCTCGCGCCTCCCACCCGCTCCCAACCGCGCGCAATCCAGCGGGGCAGTCCGAGTAAGACCATGGTCGCTGCAAGCAGCGCGGTGATCAGCTCGGTCGCGCTCGACTGGACCCATCCCCTTACCAGCTTGCGGCGAGTACTTCTGCAGCACTTCGAGTTCTGGGTTCGGCTGACCTACGGTCCCCATTCGCTTTCCTGCGCCACGGCTCGTTGCGTTGCTAACCCCTCCACGCACGCTTCACCCCGTCAGCGTCGGTCCGGGCTGGCATACCTTTCTCGGCAGGCAGGAGTCAGCCTAGCCGGCCGAGCTGTTGCCGGTGATCAGGTTAGCGGCGATACGCCCCGATTGATAGATCGTTGGCAAGCCGCTGCCCGGGTGGGTGCCACCACCGACGAGATAGCAGTTGTCGAACTCCTCGAACTTGTTCCGCGGCCGCAGGTAGATCAGCTGCGGCCAGTTGTGCGCCAGGTTGAATGTGGCGCCCTCGTAGACGTTGGCTCCATCGCGCCAGTCGAGCGGCGTGATCATCCGCTCCTCCACAATGTGCTCGCGCAGGTCGGTCATGCCGGCCCGTTTCGCCAGAGAGTCCAGGGTCAGCTCGCGGAAGGCCTCTTTCTCGTTGTCCCAGTCCGGCTTGCCTCGCAGGTTTGGCACCGGCACCAGGATATAGAGCGATGAGTGACCCGTGGGCGAGAGCGTCGGATCGGTGACGTCGGCGTTGCGGACATACATCGAGATATCACCGTTGAGATCCCGGCCCTCGAATACCGACTCGACGTTGTTCCGGTAGTCCTCCGCGAAGAATATCGTGTGATGCGGCAGATCATAGACCTTGTCGACGCCGAGGTAGAGCATGAAGGTAGAGCAGGAGATCGCCATCCTCGAAAGCCGCGACGGCGTGTACTTGCGGATCCGGCCGGGCTCGAACAGCTTCGACATCGCGTAACCGAAGTCCGCATTGATCACCACCTCGTCGCCGCGCACCTCCTCACCGCCAGCGAGACGGACGCCGACAGTTCTGCGCCCCTCGACCAGCACACGCTCGACCGGAGTGTTCAGGTGGATCTCGGCGCCGTGCTCACGGGCGATGTCGGCCATGGCGTCCGAGATGGTGCTCAAACCACCGATCGGGTGGTAGATCCCTCCCGAGTGCTCGATGTAAGGAATGATGGCGAACAGACCCGGGCAGTTCCAGGGTGACATCCCCAGGTACTTGGACTGAAAGGTGAAGGCCAGCGCCAATTCCTCGTTGCCGAAGATCTTGTACATCACGTCGAAGAGCGAACGCCCGAGCGCGATGTGCGGCACGGCGGAAATCAGCTGCCAGGACAGCAAACTCGAGGCCTTGGAGTAGGGTACCTCCAAACAGGGAAAGAGCTTCTCGTAGCGTTTTCCCTCACTGCGCAGAAACTCGTCATAGCAGCTGCCGTGTCCCGGAAAGCAGCGCTCGATCTCCTGTTTCATGGCCTCGTGGTTGTCGGTGGGATCCAAGCGCTTGTCGGCGAACTGCAAGCGGTACATCGGATCGAGCTTCCTCATCTCCAGCCGCTCGTCACAGACGGCACCGGCATCCTCGAACGAGCTGTCGAGAATTTCCTTCAGCATCAGGAACGTGGGGCCGATGTCGAACTTGTACGGCCCTGCCTGCATCGCCGCGTTGCGACCGCCAACGGTATCTTTGCTCTCGAAGACGCTGACCCGACACCCTCGCCGGGCGAGGATCATCGCCGCGGTCAGCCCACCCGGCCCGGCGCCGGTCACGATGACGTGCTTGTCAGAGACTTGCCTGCTCATCTTTCCCCCCTCAGTTCCTGAACATCCAGCGGTACGCCCGCTTCACTGTCCTCAGCGGCACCTGCGCCGGCGGGTACTGGAACCCCGGATCGATGCGCGTCGAGCGGTGCAGCACGCTCCGGTAGTTCGTGAAGCAGTCGAACCCATACTTGCCATGATAACGACCCATGCCGCTCACGCCGACTCCGCCGAAGGGGAGCTCCTTGGGTACGATCTGGTTTACCACGTCGTTGATGGCCACCCCGCCCGAGACGCTGTCAGCCACGAATCGCCGCTGGACGCGTGGGTCTTCGCTGAACAGATAGATCGCCAGCGGGGTCGGCCTCGTCCCTAGAGCGGCCAGCAGCTCGTCCAGGTCTTCGTAGGTCAGCACGGGCAGAACCGGACCGAAGATCTCCTCCTCGAGAAGGTTCGCGTCCGGGTGCGGGTCGGCCAGCACGGTCGGCGCGATGAACAACTCGTCTTCGTCGATCTGCCCGCCGTGGACGACCCGGCCCTGATTCAGGTAGCCCTTGAGGCGCTCGAACTGAGACCGGTTGAGCATGCGGCCGAAGTCCGAGCTCTGACGGGGATCGTCGCCGAAGAACTCGAGCAGCGTCGCCTTCATCGCCTCCAGGAAGCTTTGCTGCAACGAGAGGTGCACAAAAACGTGATCGGGTGCGACACAGGTCTGCCCGGCGTTGAGGAATTTGCCCCAAGCGATGCGACGGGCGGCCACATCGAGCCGCGCATCAGACGCGACGACGCAGGGGCACTTGCCGCCCAGCTCCAGCGTGACCGGCGTGAGGTTGGCCGCCGCGGCGCCCATCACCTGCCGGCCGACCTCCGCGCTCCCGGTGAGGAAGATGTGATCGAAGTCCTGACCGACCAGCCGCCTCGCGACCTCTGCGTCTCCCTCGATCAGGGTCACATGGCCGGGCTCGAACGCGCCGTCCACGATCGCCCGCATGACCTTCGAAACCTCCGGCGCCAGCTCGGACGGCTTCAAACAGACACAGTTCCCCGCTGCCAAGGCGGCGACGAGTGGCGAGAAGAGCAGCTGGAACGGGTAGTTCCAGGGACCCAGAATCAGCACCACGCCCTGCGGCTCAGGGTAGACTCTCGCTCTCGCCGGACGCAGCCCCCAGCTTGGCGGACGGCGCCGCGGCCGCGCCCACCGCCGCATCTTGCGAACGGTATGGGCGATGTCGGTCAGCACTACACCGATCTCAGAGACCCAGGCCTCCTGTTCGGGCTTGCGCAGGTCGGCGTGCAGGGCCACAAGTAGCTGTGTTTCGCGCTCATCGATGATACGCGCCAGCCGGCGCAGTGCGCTGTCGCGAAAATCCAGGTCGCGGGTGGCGCCGCCGGAGAAGAAATCGCGCATCCGGGAGAGTGCCGGCTCGGACTCGATCAAGGCTACAGCTTATTATAGGGAGCTGAAGAAGGGAGGAGTTCCGTGAGCGAACACCGGAGAAGTGTTGCTGTCGTGGGGGCCGGTCTCGGTGGCATCTCCGCCGCCATCTCTCTGGCCCAGGAAGGCTATGTCGTGACGCTGTTCGACAAGAACCCGCAGATCGGTGGCAAGCTCAACGAGCTCAAAGCCGAGGGTTACACCTTCGATCTTGGGCCGTCGATCCTCACGCTGCCGCACCTGTTTCGTCGGCTGTTCGAGCGCTCGGGCAAGCGGATGGAGGACTACATCCCGATCCGCACGCTGAGGCCACACTGGCGGAACTTCTTCGAGGACGGTACGGTCGTCGACCTTTATCCCGAAGCGGACCTGATGGAAGCGGAGCTGCTCAAGGTCGGCGAGGATCCGGCCGCATTTCGACGCTTCCTCGACTACTCGCGGGATCTCTACAACCTGGTCAACGAGGGCTACTTCGAGAAGGGTCTCGACAATTCGGACGAATTCCGGGATTTCTACGGTCTGCTCAAGTTCCCGAAATTCGACCTCTTCCGCAGCATGCATCAGTCAGTCGCCCGGCATCTCAAGACCCGCTACATGCGCGACATCATGGACTACTTCATCAAGTACGTCGGTTCTTCGGCCTATCGGGCACCCGCATTCATGAACTGCCTGCCCAACATCCAGTTCGAACACGACTTGTGGTACGTAGACGGCGGACTGTACAACATCGCCCGCGGCCTGCATCGGCTGCTCGACGAGATCGGGATCGAGCTGCGACTGGGGACCGAGATCACCGAGATCGGAAAGAGCGGCGGCAGGGTTACGAGCGTCACGCCCAAGGGTGGGCAGCCACTCCCCTTCGACATCGTCGTCTCCAACATGGAGGTGATCCCGGCCTACACCCGCCTCCTGCGCGAGGATCCCGAGTTCCTCCGTTCGCTGGAGCGATTCGAGCCCGCCTGCTCGGGTCTGGTGCTCGATCTCGGTCTGGACTGCGAGTATCCGCACCTCGCACATCACAACTTCCTGTTCTCGGAAGATCAAAAGAAGCATTTCGAGACTGTCTTCCGCCAGCGTGAGCTGCCAGCGGATCCGACGATCTATCTGGTCGCCGCCTCGCGCTCCGACCCATCCGTGGCCCCCGAGGGCTGCGACTGTCTGAAGGTCCTGCCACACATCCCATACATCGACGAGCAGAACCCTTTGACCCGGGACGACTATGCGGTGTTCAAAGAGATCGTGCTGGACAAGATGGAACGGATGGGACTGACCGACCTGCGCCAGCACATCGTCTTCGAGCACTTCTGGACGCCGCTGGACATTGCCGAGCAGTATTACTCCAACAAGGGCTCGATCTACGGTGTCGCCGCCGACCGCTGGAAGAATCTGGGGTTCAAGGCGCCCAAACAGAGCGAGCGCTACGACAACCTGTTCTTCGTCGGTGGCTCGGTGAACCCCGGTGGCGGCATGCCGATGGTCATCCTCTGTGGGCAAAACGTTGCGAAGAAGGTCGTGGCCTGGAACCGCGGCTAGTCGGTCGCCGGTCGAACTCTGCAGGCGAGCCCATGCGGGCGATTGGAAACCGCAGATGCGCGGGCTACGAATCAGACGGGGAAGAGGACCGCTGATGCCTATCGAGAGCGTGCTCGTTACCCTGAGAACGATCATCGTCTTTGGAACGACCGTCCTGGCCGTCAGTTGCACACCTCTTCAGCCCTACGCCGAGATCCGTACCCAAATACCCGACGATCGGTTTGTGACGGTCGACGGTTCGCAGGTCTACGTCGAGCAGTGGGGCGCCGGCGACCCGGTGCTTCTGATCCACGGCTTCGGGGGCTCGAGCCACAACTGGGTCCGAGTGGCGGATGAGCTGGGCGACCGACACCAGCTCGTCGCCCCAGACCTGCGAGGGTTTGGCTGGTCGGAGCGGCCTCACGAGTATCAGGCCTACTCGTTCGAGAACCAGGTCGAAACCGTGCTAGGGGTGCTCGACGCTCTGGAGATCGAGCGAGCCCACGTGGTGGGCCACTCGTATGGGGGCGGCGTGGCCCTCTGGCTGGCGAGCCGGCATCCGGAGCGAGTCCGCTCGCTCGTCTTGGTTGGAAGCACTTTTCCAGGCACCGAGTTCGATTCCGGCCGGCGCCTGCGGAGTGCAGGGCCGTTGACACCGATAGCCGTGCGTTGGATGCTACGACCCAGCTTCCTCAGGAATGCGCTGGAATCCTCGTACTACGATCCGGGTAAGGTCGATGAGGCACTGGTCGAGGAGTATCGAGAGCGACTCAGGGTCGAAGGCGTCAACCGAGCCTTCCGTGGCCTGACGGCGGAGTCTTCACGTCCACAAGGCTCGATCGATATCGACGCCCTCGAGATGCCCACTCTGGTGCTGTGGGGGTCCGAAGACCCACTCCTGCCTGCGGAATCCGGCCAACGCTTCGCCGAGGCCATTCCGGATGGCACATTCGTCGCCATTCCCAAATGCGGTCATACGCCGATGGAGGAAACGCCGGCCGCCTTCGTCGCCGCCATCGAGCCCTTTCTCTCGCGCTGAGGAGGGACCGGCATCTGCCACATGAACACCTGCTCGCCGTCGGCCGCACGGCTCGCTGGGCGGGCTGCCTCCGAGGGTCCTTGCTCGAGGGGCGGGGCTCCAACCGACTGCGTCGCCTTCCGCCCCACCCTGTTCCCTACCCACCCAAGAGGGGAGCCAGGGACGACCATGAACCGGGAGTCTGACATTCCCCCTGGTATAGAACTGGGGAGCACGTCAGTGCAATATTCAGGTCAGATTCACGTCGAGGCAACAAAGATCCGAGAAGGGCCCGCCGAGAACCCCGGTATTCCTCGTTCGAGATCTTGCCTGGGCTACAGTTTCGGTTCTATGCCCAGCTGATTTGTGGGGGCTTCCTCTCGATCATCTTCCTGAACCTGGGGATTGGATACCCAAGCGCCAAAGCCCCATGCAGCTCGTTCCCAGGTGGAATGCCGATCAAGCTCGGAATGCGCCGGTTCCATTTCCCCGCCATGGGCGCTCGACAAGGAGAAACAACCCAACCGGCGTAGAAGTGCCCTATGCCCAAGGAGTGGGCGACAAGGGAGGCATTCTGCAACGCCAATTGTGCATTGACATCTGCGTACCCAACGCTCCGCCGAGCATGAAAAGCCAGTAACACTGGCGCACCGTAGAGGATCGGATCGGCGCCGGATTCGAACAAATGTGTCACCCGCTTGAATTTGGGAATTTCGCGCAGTCCGCTCTCAGCCAATTCTCGGTCTGCCAGCACCGCGAGTGTTCTGAATAGTGGGTTGGCAAAGCGTCTGGTCTCGAACCTCAGGTACTCGATGACCATTGAAGAGACCTGGTTCAGCACAGCTCTGTCCTGAACAACGAGGTACTGCGTACTCTGCGAGTTGTGACCGCTGGGAGCAAAGCGTGCCCCGTCGATGATTCTCTCGATGGTCTCTCTCGCCAGCGGCTTGTCTCGAAAAGTCCGGATGGAGCGCCGGGTCTTGAGCAACGAAAGCAGCTGTTCTGTTGTGGGCATCTCCTCAACCTGAATCGTCCGAATGTCGGTTGATAGGACCTCGGAATGGCTAATTGCATCTTGAGGGCAAATGGCCACGCAGTGACCGCAAGCAATGCAGCCTTCTTCATCCGTCACTTCAGGTATTGTCCGCTTTTCCCTTTGGACGAATATGCCCTCAGGGCACACGGTGGCGCACATACCATCCTTCTTGCATCGGCTACGGTCTATGGTGATGGTAAACACTGTTCCTCCCTAGAACTCCCGATGCCCTTCGGCAGCCCAGCGGTCTTGGGATCCTGCGCGGCGGACAATAGAACCTCACCGTCTCGCAGGAAGAGAGGACCCGTGGCATTGCGGCCTTGGGTTTCCCCGGGCGTGCCTTTTTCGAGGCTTTCTCAGGCTACGCCTGCGGGCGCGAAAACGCGCCACCCTAACGGGCGGGCGGACCAGAACCTGAGAGTCGGTACCCAGCAGCAGGCGAAGAACTCGAGCCTGCCGGTGACAAAGGGGGACCGAGTCCCGCCATGAAGAATCAATGCGGCCAACCGTCTGGCCGGTCGCTTGGATGCTGCAAAGAATGGTAGCGCGTACGGGATTCGAACGCGGAGGCGGGGGCCTGGGGGCAAGCGTACGAAGCCCGGACAAGCTGCTAACGAAGCGGGTGGCTGGGCTGGGGGAGAGTTGGTAGCGCGTACGGGATTCGAACACGGAGGGGCAGGCGAGGGGATGCAGTGTACGGATCCCGGACAAGCTGCTAGCGACACGGGTGGCTGGGCTGGGGATAAGCTGGTAGCGCGTACGGGATTCGCACCCATGAGAGAGGTTCGGAGAAGAGCCTCGTCGCTGCGCGGGTGATATAGGCTCGGCAGGCGATTCATGAGCGTCCATACGACCGCCTGTCCACGAAACTGTTACAGCACCTGCGGGATGCGGGTGACCGTCGAAGAGGGCAGGCTGCGCCTCCTCGAATCCCATTCTGAGAACAGGGCCACTTCGGAGGGCCTCTGCCTCAAGGGCCAGAGCTATATCGAGCGGGTTTACTCCGCCGATCGAGTCCTCTATCCGTTGCGACGCGTCACAAACGGCAGCTTCGAGCGCATCTCTTGGGACCAGGCCCTGAGTGTCATGGCCGAGCGTCTTGGAGAGATCCGGGATCGGTATGGGCCGCAGAGTGTCCTTTTCTACGCCGGCAGTGGAACCAAGGGTTTGATGAACGATGTGGCTCTTGACTTCTGGCGTCTGTTCGGGGGTTGCACCACGACGTATGGTGACCTCTGCTGGCCGGCCGGGCTCGAGGCGACTCGGCTGACGCTGGGCGACAATCGGCACAACGCGCCTGAGGATCTGGCGAAGGCCAAGTTGATCTTCTTCTGGGGCAAGAATCCGGCCGAGACCAACATCCACCAGATGCGATTCGTCGAGCAGGCCCTCGATCGGGGCGGCCGACTGATCGTCATCGACCCCAGGCGGACGCAGACGGCCGAAGGGGCCGAGCTGCTCGTCCAGGTCAAGCCAGGTACCGATGGTGCTCTGGCTCTGGGTATTGCACACCTGCTGATCGCAGAAGGGGCCATCGACCGCGACTTCATCGCACGTCACGTGCTTGGCTTTGAAGAGTTCGCCCGGATGGTGCAGGAGTATTCACCACCGCGAGTAGCGACTCTAACCGACGTGCCAGAGGCTGTCCTACATCGCCTGGCGGAGGCGATTGGAAGCTGCTCTCCGGTGACTCTGTGCGCGGGGTTCGGGATGCAGCGCTACACCAACAGCGGGCAGGCAATGAGGGCTCTCATTGCTCTGCTGGCGATCACGGGCAACTTGGGCAAGCCGGGGGCAGGCTGGGTCTATGCCAACCTGCAAAGCCATGTCTTTCACCCGATAAAGGACCCCCTGGCCCTGTTTCCACCGGAGGACAGGTCAGGCCCGATCCGCGTCTCGGTCTCCACGGCCCTGCTGGGGCGGCACATGCTCGAGCAGCGAAATCCCCCCTTGAAGGCCGCCTGGATCGAGCGGGGAAACCCGGTGACGCAGAATCCGGACACGCACCGCGTCCTCGAGGCCTTGCGGGCCCTCGAATTTCGCGTTGTCGTGGATCAATTTCTCACCGACACGGCGTTGGAGGCAGATCTCGTTCTTCCCGCCAAGACCTTCTTTGAGCAGACCGATGTGATCGGGGCCTACTGGCATTCCTACATTCAGATCAAGGACAAGCTCATCGAGCCGCCGGGCGAGGTCAAGCCCGAGTCGGAGATCTACTACCACCTGGGCCAAGCTCTGGGATTGGACGAAGAGGGGCTGAGGAGGTCGATCCCGGAGCCTGGAGGCGCGGCGGTCGAGGCCTATCTGAAGAAGCGGCTCGAGCCATTTCCGGAGCTCACCCTCGAGCGACTGAGGCAGGGGCCGGTGCTGGCGCCTGGAAGCGAGCCGGTCGCGTGGTCCGATCTCGAGTTCCCGACGCCATCGGGGAAGGTCGAGCTGGTTTCGGAAGAGGCGGAGCAACGATGGGGGCTCGACCAGGTGCCGAGCTTCTCGCCTCCGGAGGAGATGCCGGGAGCCAACAACCCGGGAGGAGAACGATTTCCCCTACACCTGCTGACCCCCAACACCAAAGATCGGATTCACTCGCAGTTCAACAACCTGCCCTCCATACGGAGATTGAACCCGCAGACTCTGGTCCACATGCATCCTGCCGACGCTCGGGCGCGAGGTGTCGCCGACGGATCGCTGGTCAGGGTGTTCAACGAGCGCGGCGAGGTGGAGCTCGAAGCGAAGCTCGACTATGGTCTAAAACCGGGCTGTGTCTCGGTGACGAACGGCTGGTGGATGTCAGAAGGAGGGGGCATCAACCAATTGTCTGCGGCCCGCGAGACCGACATGGCACACGGTGCGGCGTACCACGACAACGCCGTCGAGGTGGAGGTCGTTTGAGGCAGCAGGCCCTCTTCACGCTCGATCTGGATCGCTGCACTGGCTGCTCAGCCTGTGCCATTGCCTGTCGGACCGAGAACCTCGTCGACGCGCAGATCGACTGGCGCCGCATCCATACGTTCAACGAACAGAACCTTCCCGACAGCGCTGTCTTTCACTATTCCCTGGCCTGCAATCATTGTCTCGAGCCAGCCTGTCTCTACGGATGTCCAGCAAACGCTTACAGCAAGGATCCGTCAACCGGTGCCGTACTGCTCGACGGTGAGAGCTGTATCGGTTGCCAGTACTGCACTTGGGTCTGCCCTTATGGTGCTCCGCAGTTCAACTCGGCAGTGGGAATCGTGGAGAAATGCACCTTCTGTTCGCATCGCCTCGACCAGGGTCTGAAACCGGCCTGTGTCGAATCTTGTCCGGTCGATGCCTTGGGGTTCGTCGAGCGAGGCACACCTGACGGTACGAGCCCGCCGGGGTTCCCTGATGTGGGTCTCCAACCGGCGATCCGTCTCAAGTCAAGGAGAAGGCTGGCTTCGGCACCACAGATGACAGCATCTGCGCCCCCTGTTCCAAACGTGGCAGAGGTCTCGACCAGGAATGGGGAGAGCAAGCTGCGATCCGAGTGGCCACTGTTGGTGTTCACACTTCTCGCCACCGGGTTGGTGGCCTTCGTGACCGCACAGCTGATCCAGGGCGACCACCTCTTCTGGCCAGCGAGCCTGGCCGTTGGGCTTCTGGGGATGATGGTCAGCACCGCTCACCTCGGCAAGCCGGCCCGGGCGTGGCGAGCGGTCCTGAACATCCGTACCTCGTGGGTCAGTCGGGAGGTGGCTTTCTATTCCGCCTTCCTGGGAGCGATCGGACTCAGCGGGATCTCTGGCAACCGACCAGCGGCTCTTGCACTGGCTACGGTTGGTCTGGGATTTGCCACCCTGCTGTCCATGGATATGGTCTACCGGATACCGGGCTTGAGGGTGCCTACCGTTCCCCACAGCGCGATGACGACGCTGACCGCCGCCTTTTTCGTCGGGCTGCTGGTCCGCAGCCCGTGGGTCGCACTGCCGGCAGCCGTCGTGAAATTGGTCCTCTATCTCTCGCGGCCTGGCAATCTGGAATCGGGCAAGAGAGCTCTGTCGACTTCGAGAGTCGGCCTCGGACTCGTAGCGCCATTGGTTGTGTGGATGACGGGCAGCGATTCCATGGCACTGCTTCTCGCCGGGCCGCTTCTGGGCGAGATCGTCGACCGAGCGCAGTTCTACGAAGAGCTCGCCTTCCTGACCCCTCAAAGGCAGATCGAACTCGATTTGTCCACGCTGCTGGCCCTAGAGCGGACCTGAGTTTGGCGAGGTCCTGCCTTTCGCTCAATCCATGGGTGCCTCGAGGCAGCGGAGGCTGGTGGCTCGTGACGGGATAGAATCCCGCGTCATGCTTCGAAACATTAGCGGTGCGGCGCTTGCCGTCTTGGTGGCGGTCGTCTGTTCGGCTTGGCGGCCAGCCCTCCCTGTCCCATCCGTACTGGAGCCGGCTTCTACAGGTGGTGTCGAGACTGTCGATCGTGCGCTTGCCAAGCTGTCGACCCATCGCAGAGTGCTGGTTGTCGGCGCGCATCCCGACGACGAGGACACCACGGTTCTTTCTCTGGTGAGTCGGGGAATGGGCGGGGAAGCGGCCTATCTCTCGCTGTCGCGAGGCGAAGGCGGACAAAATCTGGTCGGACCCGAGCTGGGAGTCGGATTGGGACTGATCCGTACGGGAGAGCTGCTGGCCGCACGGAGTTTCGAGGGTACCTGGCAGTTCTTCACCCGTGCCTACGATTTCGGCTACACCCGCTCCCTGGAGGAGACCTTCGATCGATGGCCCCGCGAGATCCTCGAAGAGGACGCAGTTCGAGCAGTTCGTCGATTCAAACCGCAGGTCATCGTGACAGTTTTCCCTGGTGACTCGACTGCGGGTCATGGACAGCATCAGATGGCCGGTGTCATCGCGGCGGAGATCTTGGGTCTGGCCGGGGATCCCGACCGCTTTCCAGCCCTCACAGCAGAAGGACTGGGGCCCTGGCAGCCCCAGGCGGCTTACCGTCGCCTCTGGCGGGGCAGAGGAGAGCCCCTCTTCGAGACAGACTTTGGCAAGATCGACTCTCTCTCGGGCCTGTCGGTGATTCAGATCGCCTCTGCCAGTCGCTCGATGCATCGATCTCAGGACATGGGTCGCGTGCAGCAGTTGGGCTCGTATCGCGGCGGCATGGTGTGGATCGCGGGAGAGGGCCAGCAGGAGGCGTCGTCGATCTTCGACGGTATCGACACCAGGCTCTCCGCCATGGCCTCGGGCCTGCCGAACGGTGACCTGCGGCGCCTCGTCGAAGGAGAGCTGGATCTGGTGGAGGGCCTGGCGAGAAAAGCGCGACATTCTCTACTGCCCAGCGATCTCGAGCGCACGGTGCCGGCCCTGGCGGAGATCGTGCGAACGCTTGAGGGACTGGCCGAGACTCTGGGTGAGCAGCCGACACCGGCTTCTACTGCTGTGGCCAGTCTTGTAGAAGAGAAGCTGGCGGTGGCAGTGGCTGGCCTCACCGCGGCTGCCGGTGTAGCGGTCGATGCGGTGGCCGACCGGGAGGCCGTGACCCTGGGCACCGACTTCGAGGCGACCGTCGAGCTTTGGAACGGGGGGAGTCAGACCCTGGAGGTCCGAGGGGTGAGCCTACAGACAACGGAGGGCTGGTTGATCGAGCCCGTCGAGTTGACTGACGAGTCGGTTCTGGAATCGCTCGACCGTTGGCGCTTTCAGGTCCGTGTTCCCGCCGAGGAAGCGGTTACGAAGCCATACTTTCTGCAGCGCCCACTTGTTGGAGACCTCTATGATTGGAGCCAGGCTCCGCCTGAAATCCGGGGGCTGCCTTTCCAGCCTCCACCGCTGACGGCGCATCTCGAGCTGGACCTGGCTGGCGCCGCCATCCGTATCGAGCGTGAGGTCGTGCATCGATATGGGGACCAAGCGATCGGAGAGGTGCGCCGCCCTGTACGAACGGTGCCGATCTTGGAAGTCGGCTTGAAGCCTTCATTGATCCTCGAGCCGCTCGGATCGCCCAGGTCCCGCTCCTTGGAGGTGTTGCTGAGCTCGAACTCAGAGGAGCCGCTGCGAGGTCGATTGGAATCCCAACTGCCAGGTGGGTGGTTGCCTGTCGATCCCCAGAACTTCTCCATCGACCAACCCAGGGGCTCGATGGTCCTCGAGCTACCTTTGGTCGCCCAGGAGGGACTCGAGCCGGGGACGGACTTGGTTTCGGTGTCCGTGGTGCTCGACAACGGTGAGCGTCTTGCGGCTTCCTATGCTGTCCTGGACTACTCGCACATTCGCCCGGCCATGATGGAGAAGCGGGCTGCTACTGAGGTGCGGACCCTGAATCTCCAGTTGCCGCGTCTCAACCGGGTCGGATACGTCCGCGGAGCTTCCGATCGGGTACCCGAGCTGCTTCTGGAGGTGGGTGTCCCGCTAGAGCTGCTAGGACCTGCAGAGCTCGAGAATGGCGACCTGGATGTCTATGCAGCGATCGTTATCGGTAGCCGGGCGTACGAGACCGATCCGGCCCTGATGCGGGCCAACCCGCGGCTCCTGGAGTACGTGGAAAAGGGTGGCACCCTGATCGTCCAGTACCAGCAGTATCAGTTCGTCAGGGGAGGCTACGCACCACTTCCCCTGGTGATCGAGAGGCCCCACGGCCGAGTGACGGACGAGTCCTCGCCTGTCCGTGTGCTGGAGCCCGACCACCCCGTTTTCGTGCATCCGAATCGAATTGCGTCGGCTGACTGGGAGGGTTGGGTCCAGGAGCGTGGGCTCTATTTTCCTTCCGAATGGGACGAGTCCTACCTGCCTCTTCTGGCACTGCAGGATGAAGGCCGACCCGAAGAGCTCGGCTCGCTGTTGGTGGCATCGGTCGGCGAAGGCACCTACGTCTACACCGGGCTGTCCTTCTTCCGTGAGCTGCCCGCCGGGGTGCCAGGGGCTTTTAGGCTGTTCATGAATCTTTTGGCGTTGGGTGAAAGGTGAGAGTCACCGTGAGAATCGCAAATCGGCTCCGTCAACTCGTGGTTCGCCATCTCGACGCAACTCAGCGGCAGGCTGTCGGCGCGGCCGCGCTCTGGCTGCTGTTGCTGGCACCGATGGGCTGCGGAGACGGACGCACTCCGCTGGTGCTCTACTCGCCTCATGGGCGGGACCTCTTGATGTTGTTGGAGAAGACCTACGAGGCCGAGCGGCCGGAGATCGACGTTCGTTGGCTCGACATGGGCTCTCAGGAGGTCTACGACCGGATTCGATCCGAGGCGGTCAATCCGCAGGCCGACGTCTGGTTCGGCGGGCCCGACACGATCTTCTCGCGGGGAGTCGAGGATGGCCTGCTCGAGGCGTTTGCGCCTGCCTGGGCCGATTCGCTGCCGCCGACGAGCCGCCATCCCGACCAGCTCTACCACGGTCTCTTCGAAGCCGTACCAATCCTGGTCTACAACTCGGAAGCTCTGAGTGCGGAGGAGGCACCGGCAGACTGGGAAGATCTGCTCGACGAACGGTTCAAGGACGAGATCATCATCCGCGATCCGCTGGCCAGCGGAACCATGCGTTCGGCCTTTGGCATGGTGCTATCACAATCGGTTGCGGCAACGGGGGACACCGCCGCCGGCTTCGAATGGCTTGCCAGGCTCGATCGCCAGACGAAGGACTATGTGGTCAATCCGGCCATGCTCTTCGAGAAGCTGATCCGGCAGGAGGGGCTGGTTTCGATCTGGGAGCTCACCGATTTGCTCTTCCTACAGCAGAGAGGTGCTCCACTCGACTACAATTTCCCGACCAGCGGAACGCCGATCATCAATGACTCCATCGGTCTGGTGAAGGGCTCGCCTCATCAGGAAGAGGCACGCGCTTTCATCGACTGGGTGGGCAGTCGCGAGGCCCTCCTGCTGGCCGCGCAGGATGCTTTCCGATTGCCGGCGAGGCTCGATCTGCCGAGAGAAGAGCTGCCCGAATGGGCCCAGGAAGCCCTCGACGAGATCGTCCCGGCGGAGGTGGATTGGCAGCTCATCGCCGCTGAAGGCAACCAGTGGATGAGTCACTGGGATCGGACAATCCGAGGCCGGGGATAGTCCCCGACCTCTAGAACCTCACACCTCTGACTTCGTATCTCTCACCAGACCCATGCCCCCCTTTCTCATTCTGGATCGTCTTCAGAAGAGCTTTGCCGACCACATGGTGTTGCGAGAGATCTCTCTCGACGTCGAGCCGGGCGAGGTCCTGGTACTGCTGGGTCCAAGCGGATCGGGCAAAACGACGCTCCTGCGTCTCATCGCTGGCTTCGAGCAACCCGATGAGGGGCAGATCCTGGTGGCGGACGAAGATGTCACTCCGCTGCCCCCGGAAAAGAGAAATTTCGGCATGGTCTTTCAGCACTATGCCCTTTTTCCACACCTTTCGGTGGCTGGCAATGTGGCCTTTGGACTGGAGTCCAGAGGCGTGCCGCGCGAGCGGAGACTGTCGCGTGTCACCGAAGTCCTACCGCTCGTGGATCTGGAAGGATTCGAAGACCGCCGGGTACAAGAGATCTCTGGAGGCCAGCAGCAGCGGGTGGCCCTGGCTCGCGCGTTGGCGCCCGACCCCCGCTTGATGCTCTTGGACGAGCCCCTGTCGAACCTGGATCCGAGTCTCCGTGAGCGGACCCGACGAGAGCTCAAGAACGCCATCCGCAGGGTCGGGATCACCGCAGTCTGGGTTACCCACGAACAGGAGGAGGCCTTCGACGTGGGAGACCGCGTCGCGCTGCTCAACGAAGGCCGGCTCGAACAGGTCGGGACTCCGGAAGAGCTCTATCTCGAACCGCAGAGCCTCTTCGTAGCCGGATTCGTCGGTCGAGCCTCGGCGCTGAAAGGAAGCCTCGTGGCAGAGAACCGGGTGAGGCTGGGCGACGAGCGCTTCGTAGGCCAGGGAGCGACGTGGCCCGTTCTGACGGTGGGTGAAGTAGCGGTGGGTGAAGACGTCGTGATCTCGCTTCGTCCTGAGGGTCTGGAGCTCGTTGAGGCTGAGCAACCGGATGTCCTGGGTGGAGAAGTCCTGGAAAGGCAATATCGGGGCGAGGTGACCTACTACCGGGTATGTCTCGAGATGGAAGGGGAAGTGTTGGTGGTGGGTGCGTCCGACGGAGCGGAGATCGGCGCCCAGGTGGGAGTTGCTCTGCGGCAGTCGGAGCCTGCAGCGCGAGCATTCCCGAGCCCGGACGAGGTCCCGGCATGAGCCGTCGACAGCAGTCGATTGGCGGTGCTGCCCTGGTTCTCGTGCTGGTCTGGCTGGTCGGTTACCCACTTCTCATCACTCTCCTGGAAGCGTTGGGACTACCCGGTGCCTTCAGCTTGGCCCCTTTCCTCGAATTCGCCGGCCGACCGGATGAGTGGCGGGCGCTGTGGCAGAGCTTGTGGATCTCGGCCGCGTCAGTGGTTCTGGCCGGACTGGTCGGCGTGCCTCTCGGACTGATCTTCGAAGGGACGGACTTTCCCGGGCGCCGAACCCTCGGAGCCTTGATTGCCCTGCCGGTTGCTCTACCGCCGCTGGTCGGCGTCATTGCCTTCCTCTTCCTCTACGGCGAAAGCGGATTCGTCAGTCGCGGCGTGCAGACGGTCTTGGGTCTGGAGAAGGCGCCCTGGAGGCTGTCGGGCCCGGTGGCCATCTTGCTGGTCCATGCCTACTCCATGTACGTGTATTTCTACCTGTTCACGCGAGCCGCACTCGTTCGCATCGACGCCTCCGTGCTGGAAGCTGCGGCCTCGTTGGGTGCGGGGCCCCGCCGCCGGTTCTTTCGTGTGACGCTCCCTTTGCTAGGCCCAGCCCTGGCGGGTGCAGCACTCCTGACCTTTATGACTTCGCTGGCCTCGTTCTCGGCGCCCTACATCTTTGGGGGAGGGTTTCGGGTCATGACGACCCAGATCGTGGCCTCCAAGCTGAACGGGCAGATCGCCATGGCACAGGTGGAAACCGTCACCCTGGCGCTGCTGGCATTCCTCGGACTGTGGGCCATGCGCCGGGCGGAACCTGGCCGCACAGCGGTGGTCGGAGGGGTGCGGGGCATCGCCCCGATCCGACGGCAGTTGCGGCGCCCCGCGGTACGCCTCGGTGCGGCGGCACTGGGCTGGGGGCTGGCTGTTCTCCTCTTGCTGCCTCACCTGACATTGTTGGTCATCTCATTCGTGCCGCCAGGCACGTGGACGACCGAAGCGGTGCCACCGATTCTCGACATCAGCAACTACCGATCGTTGGCCAGCACGCCGGAGAGGCTTCGACCCGTTCTCAACTCACTCTGGATGGCGACGGCAGCGACGCTGGGAGCGCTCGTTCTCGGACTGTCGGCGGCCCGTACCTCGGTGAAGCGAGGCGGACGTCTCGGGGATCTTCTGGAAACCCTGCTTTCGGTCCCCTGGGCTCTTCCAGGCACGGTGTTCGCCATCGCGTTGGCAACCGCGTTCAGCGTCAACCGACCCGAGTTGGGGCGCCTCGTTCTGGTCGGAACCCCCTGGATCTTGCCAATGGCCTATCTGGTGAGGAGTCTCCCATTGACCGGTCGGAGCTCGCTGGCGGGGCTGCGTCAGATGGATCCGTCGCTGGAGGAAGCGGCGGCTTCTCTCGGCGCGGGGCGTCTTCGCAGGATCTGGCGAGTCACGCTGCCGCTTCTTCGGCCAGCAATCCTGGCCGGTGCTAGCCTGGCTTTCATCACGGCACTTGGGGACTTCGTTACTTCTATCGTGCTCTATACCTACGATACCCGCCCGATCTCCATCGAGATCCTCTCCAGCCTCCGACTGCAGGACACCGGAGTCGCAGCGGTCTACGGTGTGCTTTTGATGCTGGTGAGTGCCACGGCCTTTCTCCTTTGGGGCCGCGAGCGGAAAGCCTGAGTCGATCATGGAAGCGAGAGACTTCGTACGACGAATGTGGGTGCTGATGTGGACGGTCTTCGTCGACATGATCGGCTTCCTCATTGTGCTGCCGCTGTTGCCCTTCTATGCGGAGCGCCTGGGAGCCACCCCGTTCATGATCGGGGCCCTGGTGTCCACCTTTGCCCTGGCGCAGCTCGCCAGCGCTCCACTGTGGGGCAGGCTGTCGGATCGCTACGGGCGGCGGCCGATGATTCTAGGCGGGCTGCTGATCTCGGCTGTGTCCTATGTGCTGTTCGAGTCGGCCTCGACCGTAGTGCTCCTCTTCCTCTCCAGATTTGTCCAGGGAGCAGCCGGAGGCACGGTTGGAGTGGTCCAGGCCTACATCAGCGACTCAGTGCCCTCGGGGGATCGGGCCAAGGCCTTGGGTTGGCTGACTGCGGCGACTTCTGCCGGAGTGATGCTCGGTCCGGCCATCGGATCGTTGGCGGCAGCCTACGGATTCATCGGTCCCGGCTATCTGGCCGCGAGCCTGTGTGTGCTCAACTTCCTGTTCGGCCTGTGGTGGCTGCCGGAGTCCGATCGAGGCAAGGAGGCCCGAAAACAGACTGTCAGACCGAAGGGAGCAACTCGTGAGGCCATGGTCGATGTCCTGACCCACCCACGAGGCGGTGTCGGTTCGATGGTCTGGATCTACGCTCTCGGCATGATGGCCTTCATGGCGATGAACGGTGTTCTGGCGCTGTTTCTCGAGCGCCGTTTCGGTATCACCGTAGAGACGATCGGCTGGTTCTTCGTGTACGTGGGAGCCGCTTCGCTGGTCATGCGAACCCTGGTTCTCGGCCGGGCAGTGCGGCGTTTTGGCGAGATTCAGGTGATGCGAGCCGGCTCGCTGTTCATGGCCATCGCCCTGGCTACGGTACCCTTCGCTCAGAACATCTGGCAGTTCAGCCTGGCGGTGCTCTTCATGCCAGTCGGCACCGCCCTGCTGTTTCCGGCCACCACCTCCCAGGTCTCCAAGCTGGCCGATCCGAGTCAAACCGGCCTGATCCTGGGCGTGCAGCAGTCCTTTGGCGGCATCGCGAGAATGGTCGGGCCGCTTTGGGCCGGCGCTCTCTTTCAGTCGCTGGGCATTTCGAGCCCGTTCTTTGTCGCTGCCGGGCTGATGGTCTTCGTCCATTTCTTCTCTGCGACCATCCCCGATGTCGATGCGGGACCGCCCGCCATTCAAGATGTGGATTCGGCCGTTCCGCCGACAAGGGAGTCGTGAGGTGGGCTGGCCCCGGCGAGCGGCCAAAGCTGACCTGACGCTCTCGGTCCGTCGCAAACGGGGTGGGATTCTCCGAGCTCTGAAGGCATTCGCTCTCACGGCGGGAGTCGTTGGCGCTGGGGGAGTCCTGACGGGTTGTACCGACGAGCACCCCCGCCCCGACATCATTCTGGTGTCGATCGACAGCCTTCGAGCCGACAATCTGGGCTGCTACGGATACCCACGCAAGACCAGTCCGTTCGTGGATCAGCTGGCTTCCGAAGGCGTTCGATTCGAGAACGCCATCAGCACTACGTCGTGGACACTGCCCTCCCACGCGGCACTGTTCAGCGGTCTTTACGATTCGACCCACGGCCTGGTCACCGATGACCAACGGCTGGCGGAGAGTGTTCTGACGATTGCCGAGGTGCTGCGAAACGGTGGCTACCACACCGCCGGATTCTTCGGTGGTCCCTTTCTTCATCCGACGTTCGGTCTCGACCAGGGGTTCGACGTTTATCGGAGTTGCATGGCGGGTGCAGGCTCGGAGTTGGGGCAAGACGTACGGCAGGATCTGGAGCTCGATAGAGTGCCCAGCCACGCCGACATCACTTCGCCGCGAACGCTTGCAGAAGTGACGCGCTGGGCCGAGTCGGGGGTGGAGAGACCCTACTTCTTGTTCCTTCACCTGTGGGACGTGCATTACGACTACATCCCTCCCCAGGACTATGTCGAGCTCTTCGATCCCGACTACGAAGGTGATCTGACGGGGGAGAACCTGGCGAGCAACCCGGCGATTTCTCAACAGATGGACCAACGCGATCTCGAGCACTTGATCGCCCTCTACGATGGCGAGATTCGCTTCACCGACGACCACTTGCGTCTCATCTTCGAGGCCCTGGACAGTCGCGGTCTCATGGACGACACCTTGACAGTGATTACCGCCGATCATGGTGAGGAGTTCTTCGAGCATGGCGGGAAGGGGCACCGGCGGACACTGTTCGACGAGATGATCCGGGTGCCGTTGATCGCCCATTGGCCCGGACAGTTGAGCTCCGGCACGGTGGTCGAGGACCAGGTGCGGCTGATCGACATCATGCCGACGTTGGCGGCGGCCGCCGGCCTTGCCGGAGATCTGAAGACCCAGGGTCGTGACCTGAACCCGCTCTTCCGGGGTGGGGAGTTGCCCGCCGTCACTTCGCTATCCGAGCTGACCGTGGATGGAAACTCCCTGCGTGCCCTGAGAACCGAGAAGCAGAAGCTCCTGCAAAGAGACGATGTGGTCCCCGGCTGGCTCTATCAGCTGCATGACGATCGTCGAGAGATGCAGCCAATCCTGACCGACGAGGTTGCAGGTCCGATGCAGGCAGAGCTGGCCAAGGCCCAGGAGCTGAGGTCGCTGCTTGGACTCGATTCGTCGGATGAAGTCGACCTGGATGAAGATCTGCGGCAGCGTCTCGAGGCTCTGGGCTATCTCGACAACTAGGGCAAGAGACGCCAGATAGCGAGCTCATTCGGCTGGCCCCTGGGTGCAACTCCTTGGGGATTGCGCTATCTTGTTCACTCCGAAGTCACCGCCAGAGCGCGGGCGACGCTCTGGCACGAATCAAGCCCAAGGACTCGACAAGAAAGAAGGTAGAGGATGATGGATAGCTATTCAGCCAAGACCACCATGAAGCTCGGGAGCTCGGAGTTGCGGATCGCCTCGCTCATGGCACTCGAAAAGCAGGGTTGGTCGTTGGGGCGGTTGCCTTTCAGCATGCGGATTCTGCTCGAGAACCTGCTGCGTCGCGAGGATGGCGCGGCGGTTACGGCAGAGGATATCGAAGCCGTAGCAACCTGGGATTCACAGGCACAGCCAGCGGTCGAGATCGCGTTCATGCCGGCCCGGGTTCTGCTCCAGGACTTCACCGGCGTGCCGGCGATCGTCGATCTGGCGGCCATGCGCGACGCCATGCGGGTGATGGGTGGCAATCCGAAGAAGATCAATCCTCTGCAGCCCGCCGAGCTCGTCATCGATCATTCGGTCCAGGTGGACGAGTACGGTACAGATGCGGCCTTTCTGATCAACAAGGAGCTCGAATTCGAGCGCAACGGGGAGCGCTACGGATTCTTGAAATGGGGTCAGAAGGCGTTCGACAACTTCAAGGTCGTGCCGCCTGGCACCGGCATCGTTCACCAGGTCAATCTGGAGTATCTGGGCCGGGTTGTCATGTTGGAGGAGACGGGCGGCGAGCCCGCCTATGCCTATCCGGACACCCTCGTGGGTACCGACTCCCACACCACGATGATCAATGGCCTGGGTATCCTCGGTTGGGGTGTCGGCGGTATCGAAGCCGAGGCTGCCATGCTCGGTCAACCGATCTCCATGCTGGTGCCGCAGGTCGTCGGTTTTCGGCTGATCGGCGAGTTGAGCGAAGGTGCGACAGCCACCGATTTGGTACTCACCGTCACCGAGATGCTGCGGGCGAGAGGGGTGGTGGGCAAGTTCGTGGAGTACTTCGGGCCGGGACTGGCAGGGCTGCCACTGGCGGACCGGGCGACGCTGGCCAACATGGCTCCCGAGTACGGCGCCACCTGCGGCATCTTCCCGGTCGACGCCGCGACACTCGACTACCTGGCGCTGACGGGCCGTCCGCAGGACCAGATCGACCTTGTCGAGGCTTACATGAAGGAGCAGGGGCTCTTTCACACCGCAAGTAGCCCGGAGGCCGAATACTCCGACACACTCGAGTTGGATCTGTCATCCGTGCAGGCGAGCTTGGCAGGCCCCAAGCGACCACAGGACCGAATTCTCCTCGGCGACGTCAAGCAGTCCTTCGCGAGCCAATTGGGACAGCTCTCGGCCCCGACAGGTGGGTCGTCGGCCGCAGCGGACGAGGGCGGCGTTGCCGTCACACCGGCAAAGGAAACAGCCGTTCGAACTACCCTTGGCGGCGAGGAGTTCGATCTCGAGAGCGGCTCGGTGGTCATCGCCGCCATCACGAGTTGCACCAACACCTCCAACCCGTCTGTGATGGTGGCGGCGGGCCTGCTGGCGAAGGCGGCAGTCGAGAGGGGTTTGACGACCAAGCCCTGGGTCAAGACCAGTCTGGCGCCGGGCTCCAAGGTGGTTACCGACTATCTCGAAGAAGCCGGTCTGCAGTCCTTCCTGGACGCTCTCCGTTTCAATCTCGTGGGCTATGGCTGTACGACGTGCATCGGTAACAGTGGCCCGCTGCCCGCTCCGATCTCCGAGGCCATCCGCAGCAACAACCTGGTGGCCGTTGCGGTTCTGTCGGGCAATCGCAACTTCGAGGGCCGCATCAGCTCGGATGTGCGCGCCAACTATCTGGCCTCACCCCCGCTTGTCGTGGCCTACGCCCTTGCAGGCACGATCGATGTGGATCTCTACAACGAGCCGTTGGGGACCGATAGGGACGGTGAGCCCGTCTACCTCAAGGAACTCTGGCCCTCGCGGCAGGAAGTTGCAGAGACGGTCGGGAGCGCTCTGCATTCGGAGATGTTCACCAGGGAGTACGGCCAGGTCTTCGAGGGCGATGAGCAGTGGATCGCCATGCCGGTGCCGGAGGGCGACACCTACGCTTGGGACCCTGCCTCGACCTATGTCAAGCTGCCACCGTACTTCATCGACTTGCCGGCTGAGCCAGCGGCGATTCAGGACATCGAGGCGGCGAGAGCACTCGCTGTCGTCGGCGATTCCATCACCACCGATCACATCTCGCCGGCGGGTGCCATCAAGGCAGACAGCCCCGCCGGTTGCTACCTGGTGGAGAGGGGAGTCGAGCCGCGGGACTTCAATTCCTACGGCTCCCGCCGCGGCAATCACGAAGTCATGGTGCGCGGCACCTTCGCGAACGTGCGTTTCCGGAATCGACTCGTGCCGTCGCTGGAGGGTGGATTCACGCTCCACCTGCCTGATGAGGTGCCGATGACGATCTTCGACGCCTCCATGCTCTATCAGGAGGAGGGCGTTCCCCTGATCGTGCTGGCGGGCAAGGAGTACGGGACCGGTTCGTCCCGTGACTGGGCGGCCAAGGGCCCTTCACTGCTGGGCGTCCGAGCGGTGATCGCCGAGAGCTTCGAGCGCATTCACCGTAGCAACCTGGTTGGAATGGGAATCTTGCCTCTGGAGTTCCTGGCGGGTGAATCAACCCAATCGCTGGGCCTTTCGGGCCACGAGCAATTCACCATCCAAGGTATCGGTGAAGGTCTGGCAGGCAGCTTCGAGAAGAACCTGGAGGTGGGAGTGACGGCAGTAGATGAACAGGGTGAGAGGCTGAGATTCAAGGCGCGCGTCCGTCTGGATACACCTCAGGAGGTCCTCTATTTCCAAAATGGCGGCATTCTGCAGTTCGTGCTCAGACAGCTTCTCGAGACGGACTGAGGGCTGGCGAAGATCCCAGTACGAAAAAGCCCCGTGCCGGGGAGGGATCCGGCACGGGGGGAGGAGAGGGAGCTGAAGAGGAATGCAGAGCCTCGAAGACTCTGGAACGGTCCCAGCTCCCAACTGCAACCGTTCATCCTTAATAACGTTGCAAGTAGCCGTTTGGATTCCCGTCCGCTGAAATTCGATCGATCGAGTAGCTCTCGAGACCTGAAAAGGCAGTGAAAATGAGGCTGTTCATAACCGGTGCCACTGGTTACATTGGGAGTGCTCTGAGTCGGTTTTGGCGGCAGCAGGGGCACGAGATACACGCTCTGGTGCGACCGACGAGCGACCGGCAAGAGCTCGACGCCCTGGGTGTTCGTTGCCACGTGGGCGACATTACCGACGCGGAGAGTCTGCTCGAGGCGATGTCTGGCAGCGATTGGGTCGTGCACTGCGCGGCGATGATCGACCCTCGTGGCGGCCCCGACGCGATGCAGCGAGCCAATGTTCTGGGGAGCGACACCGTGGCGGGCACTGCTCTCGATGCGGGTGCCGGCCGATTCTTGTCCATCTCGTCGATGGCCTATTTCGGGGGTAGCCCGCCAGATGGCTCTCCAGCGCGCGAAGATTCTGCTCCGCAGCTACCGTTTCCGACGGACTACAGCGCCACCAAACACGCAGCGGAGCAAGCAGTGCAGGGCTGGGCAGCCAAGGGGCTGTTGGTCAACACGGTCTACCCCAGCCTGGTCTACGGGCCGCCGGGAGGCAAGCGGGGGATCAATTCGCTGATCCGGCTCGCGGTGCAGGGTCGCCTGCCCGCCCTCATCAGTGCCAGGCTGAAGACGAGCTGGGTCTACCTGGATGACCTGGTCGATGGAGTCGATCGGATCGTGCAGACGGCTCCACCAGGCCAGAATTTCCTGATGACTGGCGAGGTCGCGACGATCGAAGAAGCGGTCGACAAAGTCTGTGCGTTGACCGGTGTTTCCCGCCCTCGAATCCAGATCTCAGCCGGGGTGGCCTGGTGGCTGCTGACGGCCATGGATCTGGTGTACCGACTGCGTGGGAAGCGGCAGCCTGTGAGCAAGCAGCACCTCGAGAGCTTGCAGCGTCAGTGGTGCTTCGACGACTCGGCAGCCAGACAGGAGCTCGACTGGCATCCGCGAGGACTCGACGAAGGCCTGCCCCCGACGATCGAGTTCTTGAAGAGGCTATGACACCCGCAGGCCGCTGCGTCGAGGCGCGGGGGCGGTGTGATTGCGCGACTGCAGGGCGGCAGATAGAATTCGCCAGCGATTCCTGTGTCGCTCAAGCCAGCTCGCTCGAATCGACCTTGACAGTTCCTACACTTTCGCCAAGCGCAGAGTGCCTGCTGTGCAGCAACCGTGGAGATTCCTATGACTGATGAACAGACCGCCAAGCTGAATCTGGGCGACATCGACTATGAGATGAAGGCCATCGTTGGCACCGAGCAGGAGGTCGGCCTCGATGTCCGCAAGCTACGGGCCAATACCAGCCTGATTACCTACGATCCGGGGTACGGCAACACCGGATCCTGCTCGAGCTCGATCACCTTCATCGACGGCGAGAAGGGCATCCTGCGCTACCGGGGCTACCCGATCGAGCAGGTCGCGGAGGCCGCCAGTTTTGCAGAGGTCTGTTTCCTGCTGGTCTATGGACGGCTCCCAACGGCCAGCGAGTACGACGACTTTCGGATGGCCCTGACGCGTCACACCCTGCTGCACGAGGACATGAAGAAATTCTTCGAGGGCTTTCCGCCGAACTCCCATCCGATGGCGATTCTGTCGTCGATGGTGGCGGCGCTCTCCACCTACTATCGGGACACGACTACGGAAGCGGACATCAACCGGAACATCATCCGATTGATCGCCAAAGTCAGTACCATCGCGGCCTTCTCGTACAAGAAGTCTGTGGGTCAGCCGTTCGTCTATCCGCGCAACGATCTGTCCTACACCGAGAACTTCTTGTACATGATGTTCTCCGTTCCCACGGAGCCCTATGAGGTCCCGGCGGTCCTGGACTCGGCTCTGAATCTGCTCTTGATCCTGCATGCGGACCACGAGCAGAACTGCAGTACTTCGACAGTGAGAATGGTCGGCAGCAGCGAGGCCAACTTGTTCGCTTCGATCTCTGCCGGCATCAGCGCCCTTTCGGGACCTCTGCACGGCGGTGCCAACCAGAAGGTGATCGAGATGCTCGAGTTGATCCGCAAGGACGGCGGCAACTATCAGAAGTACATGGACATGGCGAAAGACAAAGAGTCGGGCTTTCGTCTCATGGGCTTCGGGCATCGCGTTTACAAGAACTACGATCCCAGAGCACAGCTGCTCAGGAAGTCGGCCGATCAGGTGCTGGATGAGCTGGGCGTGGACGACCCCCTGCTGGACATCGCTCGGAACCTCGAAGAGATCGCGCTCAAGGACGACTACTTCGTCGAGCGCAAGCTCTACCCGAATGTCGATTTCTACAGCGGCATCCTGTATCGAGCGATGGGGATTCCGACCAATATGTTCACGGTCATGTTCGCTCTCGGCCGGCTTCCAGGCTGGATCGCCCACTGGCGAGAGATGCGCGCCGATCCCGAGGGCAAGATCCACCGCCCCCGGCAGATCTACGTCGGTGAGACCGAGCGAGACTTCGTACCCATCGCGGAGCGCTAGCGCGACTGAAGGGTTGAGGAAGCCGGCTCACCGCCGGCTTTTTCCTTGAAGTCTTGGGGGTTGAACCGGCCGCACTCCGTGTCGGCCGGCCTTTGGGGGCTTGGGGTTGAGATAGCCGATCGGACCAGGGATCTCCCTCGTCTGCGGCCTCACCCGACCATGCCCCTCCGACGAGGGAGACCCATGGCCCGATCTACCACCTTCGAGACACATCGAGATTCCGACTACTGACTCACCCCCTAGGCCCCTACTGCCCTAAGCCCTTATGCCCCTGTCGGTGCCAGAGGTTCGTTCGGGTGGCTCGCCTGTGGGGTGCCGAGTCGAGCGCTGCGCAAGGTCCACGAAAGAGCACAAGAGACGAGGCGCGATGACGAGACAAGGTGGCGGCCCGCCTGGATGTAGGGGAGGGGCTTGCCCCCTCCCGCGGGAGCCCGCAAGGGGCTCCCCTACAATGCCGACGCCGTCCGCCGGCGGACCTCCACAAGAAGAGGGTCATTTACCCAGGACCCAAGCCCCGGGTCGGTCGGGGGTCAGGGCTTGTGGCCGAACCGCGTGTGGATCTTGTCGCGAAAGCGCTGCAGTCGCTCCTGGAGGCGGGGATGGCGGCGCAGTGCTTTCTCCATCCAGCGATGCGCGGTGTCGCTGGCCACGGACATCAGCGCCATTCCCAGCAGCAGAAGCAACACGCCTTGCAGGCCGGGCAGAAGGAGCCCCGCCAGTCCCAAGATCAGGCAAATCCAGCTCAGCCCCAACAGGATGATGCGCGTCCCGATGGGCAGACTCGGGATGTGGATCTCTTCGAAATCCTGTTGCGAGCTGGTGTCCTGAGGCTCGTCCAGTGGTGGTGGGTCGCCCGGCGACATGGCCGGTAGGCTAGCACGGCCCGCTACCGTCAAGCTGTCTCGTAGGGCACAGGACCGCAGTCATTGGATCTGCCTGCAGAGAAGTGATACCGATTCAGGAAATCTGGATTTTTGCGAAACGCCGCTTGCCCACCTTGAAGACGTAGGGCTCCTGGCGCGCGGTCAGCTCGGCGAACGGATCCGAGCTCCTCTCGCCATCGATCGTCACGGCTCCCTGCTGGACCAGCCGGCGAGCTTCGTTGTTGCTTGCAGCGAGACCGCTCTGGGCAAGGATGCGGGGCAGCACCATGGGACCTTCGATCGCGTGGTGCGGAATCTCTTCGGGCAGGCCGCCGTCGGCGAATACCTTGTCGAATTCAGCGGCAGCTTGGGCGGCCGCCTCTACACCATGAAAATCGGTTGTCAGACGAGTAGCCAACTCTTGCTTGGCTGTTTTCGGGTGCAGGTCTCCGGCGGCGACCTTGGCGCGCCGCACCTCGATCTCCGATTCCGATAGCTCTGTGAGCAGCAAGTACCAGTCCCACATGAGCTCGTCTGGGATGGACATGGTCTTGCCGAACATCTCGGTGGCGGAGTCCTCGACCGCGATCGCGTTGTCCAAGCTCTTGGACATCTTCTCGGTTCCATCGATACCCACCAGCAAGGGCACCGTCATCACGACCTGGGGCTCGAGTCCCTCCTCCTTCATGAGATCGCGGCCCACGAGAAGATTGAAGATCTGATCGTGTCCCCCGAGCTCGACATCGGCCTGCAGGGCAATCGAGTCGTAGGCCTGGACCAGGGGATAGAGAAGCTCGTGGAGGCTGATCGCCTGGTTGGACTCGTAGCGACTACGAAAATCCTCGCGCTCCATCATCCTGGCCAGGGTGTAGCGGCCAGCCAGTCGAACGAGGCCACTGGATCCCAACTCGTCGAGCCATCGGCTGTTGTAGTCCACGACCGTTCGCTCTCGATCGAGGACCCGGAAGAGTTGTGCCTTGTAGGTCTCGGCATGATCGGCGACCTCCTCGGCGGTGAGCTGAGGTCGGGTCAGGCTCCTGCCCGTCGGGTCCCCGATCATTGCCGTGAAGTCCCCGACGACGAAGACCACCCGGTGCCCCAGGTCTTGGAAGTGCTTCATCTTGTGAAGCAGTACCGTATGACCCAGGTGGAGGTCCGGTGAAGAGGGGTCGAAGCCCGCCTTGACGGTGAGGGGACGGCCGGTCTCACGAGAGCGGGTGAGCTTGTCGCGCAACTGGTCTTCGGTGACCAGATCGACAACACCCCTCGTCAGCCGATCGAGCTGTTCGTCGACCGGGGCGAACTGGCTTTTGCTATTGGACCCGTCAGTCATCGGCAGCGCAGCTTAGCATGCAGGAAATCGTCGGGCCCTAGGCCCACGGTGGTGGCTCGGGCAGGTCATCGACGCCTTCGACCATCTCACCTTCCGCCAGCAGTCGGGCATCGCCTTTGAGTCCCCAACGCGCTTCTTCTGATCCGCTGGCCCAGGCGCTGACCTCCAACTGAAAGCCACCGCGGGTGAGCACCGCCACGGGCAGCTCCAACTCTCCTTGCTCCACTCCAACTGCGACCGCAGCCATCACGCCGGTGCCGCACGCCAGGGTCTCGCTTTCGACGCCTCTCTCGTAGGTGCGGATCTCCATCCGATTCCGGTCCGCGAAGTGTGCGAAGTCCACGTTGGTGCCGGCGTCTCCGAAAGCCGGATGGGAACGGAGGCGAGGTCCGAGTCTGGCCACCGGTGCTCGAGCGACTCCCTCTGACCACGGAAGGACGAAGTGGGGAACGCCGATCGGAACCTTGAATCCCTGCAGCAAGGTCCCGTCCAAGTCGATCTCCAGGGGCTCCGGCTCGCTCGGTCGTGCAAGGGCCAGAGTCACGGAAGTGATCTCCAGTGACGAGCCTGCTATCAGGCCTGCCCCTGTCTCGATGACGATCTCCTGGTCGGACCAGCCCAGGTGGCGAGCCAGGCGCACCGCACACCGAGTTCCGTTGAGGCATAGCTCGGCGGCGCTACCGTCGGCGTTGAAATGGCGCATGCGCGCCCCGTCAGGGCTACGGTGGAGAAGGAACACACCATCGGCACCGAGGGAAAGGCCACGGTGACACCAGGCCCGAATCTGGTCGGGCGTCGGGTCCTCGATGGGCTCGACGAGCGCCAGGAAGTCGTTGCCACCGCCAGATAAGCGGAAGAAGTGCCTCATGGCACCTGAGCTGTTGTGGCCTTGCTGGCCTCGCTCTGGTTGTTTGCGCCGTCGACCGCAGTGACGAAATAGGAGTAGGTGATGCCCGAAGCGACGTCGCGATCCAGCAACTCGGAGCCAAGAACCAGCTCTGGGTTGATGGCTCGGAACTCCTCGCCCGGAGCCTGACGAAAGACCCGATAGCCCGCTACGTCACTCTCAGGAGACAGCTCCCAGAGCAGGCGAACCTGGCCCTCCTCGGCGAGGGCGACGATGTTCTCCGGGGCCGAGGGTGGGAACCGATCCTCGAAGTCCACTTCGTGCTCGGATGCGATGCGGCTCTCCACCAGCGGATTGGTCGAAGAGACGAGCGTCACGGTGTAGATGTAGCGGTTTCCGAAGACAGCCGCTCGATCTGTGAACGACCGGGTTTCTGGCGGCACCGTGGCCAGGGGTGGACCGTAGTCTTTGACATTGGCACTTCGACGGTAGACGTTGACTTCCATGCCCGGCTCGTCCGTCTCCCAGGAGAGCTCGACTCCGGAGGCGGTCGGTGCTACGGCAACGGAGCGCGGAGCGGTTGGCGGCTGTCGCACGCCGATTTTCGCCAGATTGGAGTATTGCGAGACGAGTCGCGGACCTGCGAGCGTTCTGGCCGCGAAGACCCTGACCTCTTCCTGTTCGGGGATCTCCTCGATTGGTAGGCGAATCAGCAGTTGGCCGCCCTGTACGGCCGAGCTCAGCTCGGTGTCTTGCAGGGACCGCAGCAGCTGTGCCGATTGGCGGAACTCGCGCGGATCGACCATGACGAGATCTTCCATAGACTCCTCATCCGGCATGTCGGCTGGTAGCTGAAAAAGCCCGGGTGCAGCCTCTTCTTCGGGTACTGCCTCGGGTTCCTCGGCGGGCTCGCCGACAGCTTCGGACGACACATCTTCGTCCTCGGCGGCTTCCTCCTCGCCTACCAGGGGTGAGACGTAGCGCACGACCTCCCAGACCTCCAAGGCTTCGATCTCGCTCAGCGCCAGACCGCCCATGGTGGTGGAGGGGTAGGTCAGGGTGAGGAGAAACTCCATGCCGCGCTGTTGAACCTTCAAGTCGATGATCTTTGCCGGTACTTTGCTGGCCGGTGGTCTGGGCGGTTCCTTGCGTCCGCAGGCCAGCCAAAGGGCGCTGATCAGCAAGAAAGTCCAGAGGACGATCTGTGATGAGACGCGACGCGAGGCGAGCGGACTAGAGGACATAGCGGGTCAGGTCCTGATCCTTGACGATATCCGACAGAGCGCGATTTACATAGGCGGCATCGATATCGACTCGAACTCCCTTCATGTCGGGAGCTTCGAAAGAGACCTCGTCAAGGACCCGCTCGAGAAGAGTGGCCAGGCGCCGGGCACCGATGTTCTCCGTCGTCGAGTTGACCTCGACGGCCAGCCGTGCGATCTCGTGGATGGCATCTTCAGTGAAGACGATATCCATACCCTCGGTTTTGAGCAGGGCGGCGTACTGCTTGGTCAATGCGTTCTCCGGCTCTGTGAGGATGCGGACGAAGTCGTCTTCGGTCAGAGCGTTGAGCTCGACCCTGATGGGGAAGCGCCCCTGGAGCTCGGGAATCAAGTCTGACGGCTTGCTCGAATGAAAGGCTCCCGCGGCGATGAACAGGATGTGGTCGGTTTTGACCGAGCCGTACTTGGTAGCGACGGTGCTGCCTTCCACGATGGGGAGCAGGTCCCTCTGGACGCCCTCTCGGGAGACGTCGGGTCCCTGACCCTGGTCGTGTCCGGCGATTTTGTCTATCTCGTCCAGGAACACGATGCCGCCCTGCTCGACTCTCCATCGCGCATCTCGACTGACCTGCTGCCGGTCGATGAGCTTTTCGGCCTCCTCCTGCAGGATGATCTCCCGGGCATCGCCGACACGCACGCTCTGCTTCTGTCGGCGTCCGAAGAACCCCGGCATCATCTCCTTGAGATTGATTCCGACTTCCTCGACACCCTGTGGAGTGAACATCTCGAAGCTGGGCAACGAAGAGTCCTCGACCTCGATTTCGACTGTGCGGTCGTCGAGCTTCCCCGAGCGCAGCTTGTCTCGAAATTTCTCTCGCGTGGCTTGAGGATCGGCCTCATCCGGATTGACGGTGCCGGGTGCCGGCGGCGGTACGAGCAGCTGCAGGAGACGGTCCTCGGCTCGCTCGGCGGCCTTGTCGTAGACAGACGCTCGGGTTTCCTCGCGTACCATCCCGACCGCCACCTCCACGAGGTCGCGTACCATGGACTCGACATCTCGGCCGACGTAGCCGACCTCGGTGAACTTGCTCGCTTCGACCTTGGAAAAAGGAGCCTTGGCCAGCCGGGCCAAGCGTCGCGCGATCTCGGTCTTGCCGACACCGGTCGGACCGATCATGAGGATGTTCTTGGGCAGCACCTCCTCGGCCATCTCCGGGTCGAGCTGTTGCCGACGCCAGCGATTGCGCAGAGCGATAGCAACGGCGCGCTTGCCATCGTGCTGCCCGACCACGTACTTGTCGAGCTCGGCAACGATCTGCCGGGGCGTTAGGTCATCCAGGCTCAGGGTCGGGCCTGAGACGATCGAAGCTAGAGGTGCCAAGGGTCTAGAGCTCCTCGAGGGTGAGTTGGTGGTTAGTGAAGACGCAGATGTCGGCGGCGATCTTCATGGCTTGCCGGACGACCTCGACGGCCGGCATATCGGTGTGGTCAATGAGGGCTCTCGCCGCGGCGAGAGCGAAATTGGCGCCGGAGCCAATCGCCAGAATGCCGTCTTCATCAGGCTGCATGAGATCGCCGTTGCCGGATACGAGAAAGCTCTTTTGCCCGTCGGCGACGATCATCTGGGCTTGCAGCTGACGTAGGACTCGATCGGTGCGCCAGTCCTTGGCGAGCTCGACGACCGCGCGCTCCAGATTGCCTTGGAATTCTTCCAGCTTGGACTCGAACCGACTGTAGAGAGCCAGTCCGTCGGCTGCGCCGCCGGCGAATCCAACCAGAACGCGGCCCTTGCCGGCTCGTTTCACTTTGTTGGCTGTGGCCTTGATGACCGTGTTGTTGAAGGTCACCTGGCCGTCGCTCGCCATGCAGGTCTTGCCGTCACGGCGGACCATCAGAATCGTGGTAGCAAAGAAGCTATTCATGGGATTCGGATTGTAACAGGGGGCCTCGAGTCATGGCACCGGCAGTGGCCGTCGCCGCCAAGAACTCTCTCGGATTGTCGGGCGTGACGACGAACCTCTCCTCTCCGCAGTCGATCAGTACGGCGTTCTCGAGGTCGGTAGCGTACAAATCGAACTCGCCGAGGAGGTGGGAGTCGAAGCCGCCAACGCCAGCTACGAGACCGGCCGTTGATGCCAGTCGGCCGATATGGTCGATCTCCCCTCTTTCGAGGGCTCGCGTTGTGGCTCCTTCGAGGGGCACCTCGAATCGGACCGTGGCGGTCTGTACCTTCAGTTGGCTTTCCGAGATCTCGAGCCATTGCAGGCTCAGCTCCCGACTCATTCTCCAAGCCATGCCGACGACGAGCCCGACGCCGGCCGCCAGCAGGGCGGGCACGAAGCGTCCGGCCAGGATCATCGCCACGGTCGCCACGACCATAGCGAGAGCCAGCACTAGTAGAAAGTAGGAAAATCGCCTTCGGCTGGAGGCGATGATTCCAGAAGGAGTACAGGAAAAACGACCTTCCTGGAGAGCCCTGCTATCGCGGGAATCGGGTACGGTCATGGCTACCCTTTGGCGCGTGGGTGAGACTCCCGGTAGACCTGCAGGAGTCGCTCGAGCTCGAGATGGGTATAGCGCTGAGTGGTGGACAATGAGCTGTGTCCAAGAAGTTCCTGAATCGTCCGCAAATCGGCGCCACCCTCCAGGAGATGAGTAGCGAAAGTGTGTCGCAGGGTGTGCGGATGGACGCCAGCCGCCAGGGCCGCCTTCTCGACATAGCGGTCGATGATGCGCCGCACCGAGCGGGCGCTGAGGCGGGCGCCGCGATAGTTCAGAAAGACGGGCTCCTCGGGCCCTGGTGCCGGCCCCCGCACGTCTTCCCATGCCTGCATCCATCTCGCCAGGGCCTGGGCAGCCGGTTTGCCGAATGGCACCATGCGCTCCTTGCCGCCCTTGCCCATGACTCGAAGAGTGCGGGCCTCGATGTTCAGGTCTGGCCAGTCGAGACCAGCGAGCTCGCTGACGCGCAAGCCCGAGGCATAGAGCAGCTCCAGGATGGCCGAGTCGCGGCGCGCCAGGGGCTCGTCGCCGTCGGCCGCCTCCAACAGGTTCTCCACTTCACCAGGGCGCAGATGTCTGGGTAGCGATTTCCCCTGTTTGGGGCTTCGCACACCTTCGGCTGGGTTGCTGTTCAGGGTCCCTTCGCGACAGGCGAAGCGAAAAAGACTGCGCAGGGCGGACAGGCTCCGGGCCTGGGACTGGGGTCCCAGGCCAGCCCTGGCCTGAGAAGCGAGAAAGGACCGGACGGCCAGTGCGTCCACCGAGTTCGGTTGGATCGACGAGGGTTCTTCACTCAGAAAATCGATGGCCAGAAAGTGCAGAAAACTCTCCAGGTCTCGTCGGTATGCCCGCACGGTGTGGACCGAGAAGCCCCGCTCCTCTTCCAGGTGCTCGAGGAAGCGCTCTGTCAGGCCTTTCAGGAGACACCTCCTGAGACCACTGCGTCCGGGGTCTCAGCCAGATCGACGGCGTTTCTGGACGCCCATCGGTCGAGATCCTCTCGAGCGCGGTCGGCGAAAGCCTGTCGTCGCTGCCGCTTTGGCACGCGTCGAGCCAGCTCCGGGAAGAGGCCATAGTTGATGTTGGCGGGCTTGAAGGTCTTCGGCTCTGATTCGGTCAGATGTCGAGCCAACGCCCCGAGCGCTGTGGTCGATGGGAACGGCTCGGGGTCGGCACCCTGCAGTTGCTGTCCGAGATAGACGGCAATCGCCAGCCCACTGGCGGCCGACTCCAGATAGCCCTCGACACCTGTGATCTGTCCAGCCAGACGCACTCTGGGTGACTGGCGAATCCGGTAGAAGGCATCGAGATGACGGGGTGCGTTGATGAAGGTATTGCGGTGAACCTGACCCAGTCGGACGAACTCGGCATTCTGGAAGCCGGGAATCAGGGCGAGGACTCGTTTCTGCTCCGGCCACTTCATGCGAGTCTGGAAGCCCACGAGGTTGAAATGCTCGCGTGCCAGGCTCTCCCGCCTCAGTTGGACCACCGCGTAGGGCCTGGTGCCGTCGGCGAGTCGAAGACCCACCGGCTTCATGGGGCCGAATCGAAGTGTGTCCACGCCCCTTCTTGCGAGCTCCTCGATGGGTAGACAACCTTCGAAGAAGAGGTCCTTCTCGAAGTCGTGGAGCGGAGCGAGCTCGGCCTCCTGGATGGCCTGGTGAAAGGCCAGGTACTCCTCTCGGGTCAGCGGGGCGTTCAGGTAGTCGTCGCCGCTGCCTTTGTCGTAGCGCGAGGCCCAGAACAGCCGCTCCATGTCGAGACTCTCGATGTCCACGATCGGCGCGATGGAGTCGTAGAAGTAGAGCGAGTCATCGTCGATGAGCTTCACCAGTTGCGCTGCCAGTGCATCGGATGTCAGTGGGCCTGTGGCTAGAACCACCTCGCCATCAGGGATCTGCATCTCTTCCTGGCGGTGAAGCTGGACCCGAGGGTGGGTGGAGACGGCATCGGTTACCCGGTCTGCGAACTGCTCCCGATCGACGGCAAGGGCTCCACCAGCTGGAACCGCTGCTCCTCTGGCCGCCGAGATGATCAGAGATCCGAATCGCTCCATCTCCCGTTTCAGAAGTCCAGCGGCGTGGAAGGGGTCGTCGCTCCGCAGGGAATTGCTACAAACCAGCTCGGCCAGGCGATCGGTTTGATGCGCCGGAGTGGACCGCACCGGGCGCATCTCCATCAGCTCGACGGACACGCCTCGATTGGCCAACTGGAAGGCGCACTCGCTGCCAGCCAGTCCGCCACCGACGATGGTGACTGGACCCAACACTGTGTCGGGGATTATAAGTCCGCCTCGATGCCTCTCGCTCGCCCGGCAATTCTGTAGACCTCCGGGCGGCAGACAGATCCGAGTTTGTCTACTTCGAAGAGCGCTTCTGGCGCCGCTTCGGTGGCTTGCCGCGCTCGCGGAGAAGAGTGGAGGCAGTTTCCGCTGTGAGACTCGATACGTCCGTGCCCTTGGGCAGTGAGGCGTTGAGATCACCGTTGGTCAGATACGGGCCGTAGCGCCCCTCCAAGAGCTCGAGGTTGGAACCGCCTTCGTACGGGCCGAAGTCCTTCAGTACCTTGCGTTGGGCTCGCTGCCGACCGCGGCGGCCTTTGGGCTGCGCCAGGAGCTCCAGCGCTCGAGGCAGCTCGACGGAATAGACGTCGTCTTCGGCGGGCAGGGACCGGGTGTCCTTGCCGCGCTTGATGAAGGGACCGAAGCGGCCACTGGTGGCGATGACTTCCTCGTCGTTCTCGGGATCGACACCCAGGCTCCGAGGCAGGGAGAGCCAGAGGAGTGCCTTGTCGAGGGTCACATCTTGTTCGGCGACATCCTTGGGCAGGGAGGCTCTCTTGGGCTTTGGCTCCTTCGAGCCTCTGTCCGGCGTCTCGCCGAGCTGCACGTAGGCGCCGAAGCGGCCGTGGGCCAGATAGACGTTCTGCTGGCTCTCTGGATCGTGTCCGAGGAGCTGTGCACCCTGCTTCGCCTTCTCGAGCATCTTCACTGCCTCGTCGACGGTCAGGTCGGCCGGCGCGACGTCGTCCGGAACCGAAGCGCGAACCCGTTCATCTTCGGAGTCTTCGAGGTCGAGGTAGGGCCCGTATCGCCCCACCCGCATGACGATCGGTTTCCCGGACTCGGGGTGCGTGCCGATCTCGATGGCTGGGAATTCGATCTTCGGTTCCTCTGCCTTGATCTGGTCTTCCAGGCCGACGTCCTCGTCACCCTCGCCAAAGTAGAAGCTGTGTAGATGGTCCTTCCAATCGAGCGTTCCAGCCGCGATGTCGTCCAACTGCTGCTCCATGCGAGCCGTGAAGCTGGTATCCACGAGGTCGGTGAAGTGCTTCTCGAGAAGCTCGGTGACGGCGAAAGCCGTGAAAGTAGGAATCAGGGCGTTGTTCTGCTTGACGACGTAGCCGCGGTTCTGGATGGTGTCGATAATGCTGGCGTAGGTCGAGGGTCGTCCGATTCCCTCGGCTTCGAGCTTCTTGACGAGACTGGCTTCGGAGTAGCGGGCAGGCGGCATGGTGTCGCGCTTTTTGGGCTCGAGGTGCTCGGGCACGCACTCCTCTCCGGCTTCCAGGTTCGGCAAGATGACTTCCTTGTCGGCCAGATCCGCCGAGGGGTCGTCCGATCCTTCGACATAGGCTCGCAGAAATCCTGGGAACTCGATGGTCGTGCCGGTGGAAGTGAAGACTCCTTGTGACGCCATTTCCGCGGCGGGCGCGGTGATCTCGACGGTCGTACGACGCAGGCGGGCCTCCGCCATCTGGCTGGCCACGGTACGCTTCCAAATCAACTCGTAGAGGCGGAGCTCGTCGTGCGAAAGGTACTTCTTGAGCTTGTCGGGAGTCCGCGAGAGCTTCGTAGGACGGATGGCCTCGTGGGCCTCCTGGGCACCCTTGGTCTTGGTGGCATAGCGTCGCGGGCCTTGGGCATAGGCCTCGCCATACTTCTCTCGGATGACCTCTTGAGCTTCCTGTAGCGCTCTGCCTGCCAGGGTGACCGAATCGGTTCTCATGTAGGTGATGAGACCAATCCGGTCGCTGTTGTAGTCCATGCCCTCGTACAGCCGCTGGGCGATGCTCATGGTGTGGCGAGCCGAGAATCGGAGCTTGCGGTTCGCCTCCTGTTGGAGTGAAGAGGTGGTGAAGGGCGGCGCCGGACGGCGGATCTGAGGCTTGTCTTCGACGCTGGTGACCGACCAGGGGCTTTCCCAGGAGTCCATCAGATCTTGCAGCGCCTGCTCGTCGCGGACCCAGAGAGCCTGGGAACGCTCTTTGAGCTCTCCGGTATCGGCATCGAAGTCCTTACCCGTCGCCAGGCGCTGCTCACCCACCCTCACGAGCCTCGCTGTGAAGGTCTGCTCTTGCTTGGCGAACTGTGCCTCGACGTCCCAGTAGCAACCGGATCTGAAACTTCGACGTTCTCGTTCGCGCTCGACGCAAAGGCGCACGGCGACACTCTGAACGCGACCGGCGGAAAGACCACGCTGTACCTTCTTCCACAGCACTGGCGAGAGCTCGTACCCGAAGAGCCGATCCAGGATTCGGCGACTCTCCTGGGCCCTGACGAGATTGGAGTCGATGTCGCGCGGGTTCTCCAGGGCGGCGAGGATTGCTTCTTTGGTGATCTCGTGAAAGGCGATCCTGCGGACCGGCACCTTGGGCTTGAGCACCTCGACAACATGCCAGCTGATGCTCTCGCCCTCCCGGTCTTCGTCTGTCGCCAGCAGCAGCTCGTCCGCGTCAGCCAGTGCTTCCTTCAGGCGTTTGATGTACTTCTTCTTGTTGTTGGGAATGACATAGAGCGGCTCGAACTCTTTCTGCACATTGACGCCAAGCCGAGCCCAGGGTTCCCCTTTGAACTTGGTCGGGATGGCGTCTGCCCCGGCGGGCAGGTCACGCACGTGGCCGTAGCTGGCCTCGACGGTGTAGCTGTTTCCGAGGATGCGAGCCAGGGTCTTGGCCTTGGCGGGGGATTCGACGATGACTAGGGAAGACATGGCGTTTCTCTGCAAGTAATCTCTGGTGACGTACCAACCGAATGTGGGCTCGAAGGGTTTTCGGCAGCCCGTAGCATCAGCAGGTGCGGGACCTTACCACTCGTCAAGATTTCGCCGCAAGGTGGCAAGAGTCTACCTGTTACGACCGAAGGCAGGGCCCGGGTGTCGTCGGACCCAGCCGGTGAGCTCCAATTCGAGAAGCAAGGCCAGAACCCGTTCGATGGGCCAGGCGGTGGCCGAGGCGAGGGCCTCGGGAGGGTAGATCCGACCGGGTTTCATGCGGTCCAGCAGTTGGCCCTTCGGCCCATTCAGAGGAGCCTGCATTGGCTTGTCCTCCTCGCAAACGAGTTGCCGCTTGATCTCCCACGGCAGGCTCTCGAGGATGTCCCTCGGGTGTTGCACCAGCAGAGCGCCGTCGCGGATCAAGGTGTTGGGGCCCACCGATCGATCCTCGAACAGCGCACCGGGCACCGCATAGACGTCGCGGCCCAGATCCGATGCCATACGAGCTGTGATGAGAGAGCCGGAGCGAGGTGTGGCCTCGACGACAAGTGTGCCCACACCGAGGGCGGCGATGATGCGATTGCGAACCGGAAAATTTCGCGGCGCTGGTCGGGTACCGAAGGGGAATTCTGAAACAACAGCGCCTCGAGTCGCGATCTGACTCGACAGCGACTTGTGTCCTCGTGGGTAGTCGATGTCCAGTCCACAACCGAGGACAGCCACCGTCCTTCCACCTGTGGCGCTCAAGGCGCCGCGGTGCGCCGCGGCATCGATCCCACGGGCGAATCCCGAAACCACGATGAGGCCGGTGAACGCCAACTCCATGCCCGCCAGCTCGGCGATCTCACGGCCGACGCGGCTGGCCTTTCGGGAGCCCACGATCGCAATGCCGGGGGCGGAAGAGACAGTGCCACGGCAGTACAGGACCGGCGGTGGAAGGTCCAGGTCGCGCAGTCGCTCGGGGTATTCGGGATCGACCAGGGTGACGATGGTGGCTCCGAGCTCCTGCGCCCGTCGGAGTTCGCGGTCCGCGACGGCATCGGGATTGCAGGCAACACGGCATGCTTTTGTTACGGTTTTCTTGTTGAGGAGGAGGCTTTGACTGCCTCGAGGCATGGCACGAGAGTCGTTCAGGTTCCACCATTCGTCGAGACTCTGCGCCAGGTGACAGACCGCCTCGCGCTCGAGTTCGAGAGTCGCGTTGAGAGCGATCAGGAGGATGCGTTTCTTGTTTGACATCAGGATGCAGATCTCCCCGCAAAGAGCTCACGTCAATAGACGGAGTCGGGGTGTCGATTCGCTCGGGTTTTCTGGGGGAGTACCAATCTGATCGTGATTTGTCTCGTATATACTGCGAAGGAAGTACCGATGGTCCATTGGCAAACTCGAGCTCAATGCGTGGAGCCAAGCTCACGATTCTTGAGAGGAGCCCCATTCTGATGCGCCCTAGAGTTTCCTGGCGCCTTGCAGCCGCATTCGTCCTCCTGACGGTCTTGGTGGCATGCAGCAGCAACGGCTCCAAAGCTGTGACGACAGGCGGACCGAGCACGAGCTCGGAAGTCGATTTCGGTGTGTCCATGGCCAAGCGCGGGCTCTGGGCCGAGGCCTTGTTCCGTTTCCAGCAAGCCGATATGGACAGGCCGAACGACCCGGAGATCCTGAACAACATGGCTGTTGCCTACGAAGCGGTGGGCCAGTTCGAGGAAGCCCTGGAAACCTACAAAAGGGCACTGCAAGCGGGTCCCTCGAATAGTGACTTGAAGCGCAACTACTCGGCCTTCATCGCCTTCTATCAGAGCTACAGGCCGGATGCGGAGACGGACGCGAGCCCGACCGAGGAGAGTGAGGCGGTCGAGTCGAGCTCAGAATCGGAGGGGGCGAAATGAGCCCAGCCATCAGGTTCAGCTCACGGTTCGGGGCCCGCGAGATGCGCCCGAGTCGATCGATTCTCTTTGGTGTTGTTCTGCTGATTCTGGTGACGGCGATCCCGGCGCGGGGCGGTGGTGTCCAGGTCACCCTTCTCTTGCCCGTGCGGGCGCGCATCGACCTGACGGACCGCAGTACGGTTACGGTTGCGCCTTTCCTGGTGGTCAGCGATGAGGGCGAGGAGACGGCCGCCCGACGTGGCGTCGACGTAGAGGATGAATTCGAACGCTACATGTCCCGACTGATCCGTCGCGAGACGCGCTTGAAGCTGATCGAGTCGGGGCCCGTCGATTACCCGACCTATGATCTCCGGGAGCTGTCGACCGATACTGATTTCTGGCGCTATCTAGGGGAAAGGACCCAGGCGGACCTGATCGTCTCGGGAAGCCTGGACTTCGACATCCAGGATCGCAGCGGCTATCGGACCGAGGAGTATGTCTCGCCCTACGATGGGCGGACCTACTATCGCCAGGTACTGGTCGAGCAAACGGGCTTCGAGTACGACATCGTGATGCAGGTCTTCGACGGCGCCACTGGCGAGCAGCTCTACTCGGACAACTTCAAGGACTTCAAGCAGTTCGAAGGGGAAAGGGCCGATCCGCTGCAAGGCATGTTCGAGAATCTTTATGCCCTGGAGGATCGGATCGCGAATATCTTCGCCCAGAAACAGGTCGCAGCCACGCGGGTTCTGATCACCCCGTGAGGGGAAGGAGTTCCAGTTGCGTCAACCAACTGCCACATGCCTGTTCGTATCCCTGCTATTGGTAGCAGTGGCGTTATCGGCGCCGGGTGTCGCCTGGGGCCAGGGCACGATCAGCGTGCCGAACGCTTACGGCGATTACTACTTTGGTAAGAACAAGGTTCAGTTCGAGACCTTCAAGTGGGAGATCTACCACTCACCTCACTTCGACATCTACTTCTACACCCAGGACCCGGAGCTGCTACAAAAGGTCGTCTCGTTCGCCGAGAGCGCCTACGATCAGCTCTCGCAGGAGTTCGACTTCCAGATCAAGAAACCGACGTCTCTGATTTTCTACGAGACCCACGCTCATTTCGAACAGAATAACGAGATCAGCAACTTCATCCCCGAAGGGATCGGCGCTTTTGCGACGCCGGTGCGCTTTCGAATGTTCCTGCCGGTCGACATGCCGGATCCGGCGCTCTACGAGCTCATCCTTCACGAGCTGACCCATATCTTCCAATACCACATGTTGTTCGGAGGCAATCTCGGTAAGGGCATCGCCGGGCGTCCGCCGAACTGGTTCATGGAGGGCATGGCCAGCTACATGGAGGGTGAAGAATCAGCGCGCGACAAGATGTTCGTGCGGGATGCGGTGGTCAACGACCAGGTGCCGAAGATCACCCAGAGCGGTGTCGATGGCTTCTTCGCGTATCGGTTCGGATACTCGGTCTTCGAGTACATCGAGTTCCGGTGGGGCCCTGAGGGCATGCGGGACTTCATCGTCGAGCTGCGCAATACCGTGGGTGGCCGGGTAGGCCGCGCCGTCGAACGGGCCTTCGGGATCTCGCCGGAGGAGTTCGACGCCGACTTTCGCCGCTGGCTGCGAAAACTCTATCTGGCAGAGCTTCTGGAGACCGGCGAGCCGGGTGATTTTGGGCGACCTTTCCGGGCACATCGCGGTATCCAGAGCCAGAACACCTCGCCTGTGGCTTCGCCGTCAGGTGACTTCGTTGCCGCTTTCACCAACAACCGGGGCGATGTCGATGTGGTGCTCTATGAGACCAAGGATCGGACGTTCTTCAAGAACCTGACCAAGGGTTACGCGAGCGACTACCAGTACCTGGTAGCCCAGGAGTTGACCATGGGCCGTGAGACGGGCCGCGACATTGCCTTCTCGCCTGACGGCAACTCCGTGGCTTTCTTCGCGCGCAAGAACCGTGGCCGGGAGCTGGTGATTCTGGATGTGCTGAAGAAGAAGATCCGCCATTCCATCGAGATGGATGTTGGCCAGCAGCTGTCGCCTGCCTGGAGCCCGGACGGCAACAAGATTGCTTTCTCGGGTTGGCTGGATGGTCGTTTCGACATATTCGAGATCGATACGAACAGCGGCGAGATCACCAACCTGACCGACGACGATGTCTACGACGGTGCACCGACTTATGCACCGGATGGCGAATCAATCGTCCTCAGCTCGGTCGTTGGTGGGTACGAGAAGCTCTTCCGCATCTATCTGAACAACCCACAGGAGCGGATTCCCATTCGAGAGGGAATTCGAACCAATACGAACGAGACCGATCCGGTTTTCTCGCCCAATGGCAACCGGCTCTACTTCACGTCCGACGCTTCGGGCGCGAACAATATCTTCAGCTTCGACTTCGAGACCGGGAACATCCTGCAGCACACGAATTCGGTGACGGGCTGCTTCATGCCCACCGTTCTCGCGGCTCCCAACGGCAAGGATCGACTGGTCTTTACGGCTTACTGGAAGGGCCGGTTCGATCTTTACATGCAGGATGTAGAAGATCCGATTACCGAGGCGACGACGATTACGGAGGATGCGCTCACCGAGCTGCAGTCCCTCCGGGTGGACCAGTTACCACGGTTCGAGCCCAGCATCGAGGTCTCCCTGGACCAAGCCAACAGGGACCGCTACAAGGGCTTCAAATTTCGCCTGGAGAACATCTTTGGCGGCACGATCGGTATCTCCGACGACCAGACCTGGGTCGCCCAGATCGGCTTCGAGTTCGTCGACTACCTCGGCGATCGTCGAATCTTCGCGCTCTTCGAGTCCATCTCCAGCTTCCAGAACTTCGATGTCTTCTATGTGGATAGCTCGAGGCGGCTGACGAAGTCCCTGCGCATCTATGACAACAATGACTTCTTCGCCGCCTTCAACACGGTGACCGGTCAAGTCGAGCGCATTCAGTCCGCGTTGCGAGTGACGGGAATCACCGCCTCGGTAGCCTATCCATTCGGCGTCAATCACCGTGTCTCCGCCGGTCTGGGCTATGTCTATCGCGACATCGGTTATCAGCAGTTTCTACGTGACCCCGATGGCGCCCCCATCTACGATCCGGAGACGGGGTTTCCCATTCCCATCGTTGTTCCGCGCACCGACAATTACCCGCAGCTGGAAGCGGCGTTGGTTGGAGACACGACCGTCTTCGCCAGATATGGTCCGATCGCCGGCCGCCGCTGGCGGCTCTTCGGCAGCTATGCGCCCAATCTGACCGGCGACGACAAAGACGTCGACTCGACCCTGACCTCCACCTACGGTCTGGACTTTCGCCAGTATCTGTCGACAACTCGGCGGACGAACTTCGCCTGGCGAGTCTGGGGTGCGTCGAGCAATGGAGCCGCTCCCACCCCGCTGTACATCGGTGGCCTGGACACGCTTCGAGGTTACGAGTTCCGGTCGCTGGTGGGAGATCGGGCTTTCTTCAGCAACCTGGAATGGCGCTTCCCCCTCATCGACTACCTTGCCATTCCTGGTTTCGCCTTCCAGCAGATCCGGGGAGTGATCTTCCTGGATGTCGGAGGAGCCTGGTATAGCGACGTCGAGAGCTTCCAGTTCTGGGACGGTGAGGATAACAAGCTCGCAGATGGCGTTTCTTCCTACGGCTGGGGCTTCTCACTGAACCTGTTCGGCCTGTCGATGAACTGGGATTTCATCCGCCAGTGGGACTTCTCGGAAACGTTGACAGGGTGGGAGACGTCATTCTGGATTGGTCGCAGGTTCTAGGCTCGGCGGTAAGACAGGAGTCCGCCTCTCTGGTGTGTCGGCAACGAGTTCGCCCCGGCGATGTTCGTTTCCCCTTGACACATCTGAGCCGGCGAGACAGGCTCCAGTTCCATGAAGATTGAAGTGCTCGGCAGCTACGGTGGCGAGAGCCTCGATTGCCGGATGACGTGCCTGCTCATCAACGACACGATCGCGTTGGACGCAGGCTCCTTGGCGCAGGCCTTGAGTATCGAGCGTCAGTCCAGAGTGCATTCGATCGTGCTGACGCACTCTCACATGGACCACACGAACGCCCTGCCCTTCTTCGTGGAGAACGTCTACGGCGTGGTGGGTGAAGCGATCGACATCTACGCTTCCTCGGAGACGACCTACTCGATCCGCAAGCATATGTTCAACAACGCTTCCTGGCCCGACTTCACCAGGATGCCGAACAATCTGCTGCCGGCGATCCGTTTTCATGAGTTGCTGGAGGAGATTCCGGTCGTCATCGATGGCGTGAAGTTCACGCCATTCTCGGTGAATCATGCGGTCCCGACCTTCGGCTTCCTGATCGAGCAGGGCAACGCGGCACTGCTCTGGTCGAGCGACACGGGTCCGACGCATCGACTCTGGGAGCTGGCCAACCAAACCGTCAAGGTGAACGCCATTTGCGTCGAGACCAGTTTCGACAACTCGATGCAAGAGATCGCCGACCGGTCGTTCCATCTGACGCCGATGACACTGCGCCGAGAGCTGGCCAAGTTGGACCGCCCATTTCCGATCCTCTTGCACCATCTCAAGCCGCCCTGTCTGAGCGAGATTCGAACCGAGATCGCGCGACTGAAGGATCCAAATCTGCATTATCTGGAGCAGGGGAATACCTACGAGCTCTAGTGGTCTTGAGGTCGTCAGGTCGTGAGGTCTCGAGGCCTGATTGGGTGGCGGAATGTGGCCCGGCCATGAGCCATCTCCGTGCCCTGGATAACACTCGAATCAAGACCCCAGGACCCCAGGACCCCAGGTTTCATTGCTGTGATAGCTTCACCCCGTGCAGCTCGATCTGGGTCTAGCGGCGCCAGCCGCAAGGATCGTCGTTCTCGGCTCCGGCAGCGGCGGCAACGTTCTGGTGGTGGAGTGCGGGTCGCGGCGATTGATGATCGACGCCGGCTTTTCGTGCCGTGAAATCGAGTCCCGCCTCAAGCAGTGCCAAGTAGATCTCGACAGCTTCGAGGGGCTCGTTCTCACGCACGAGCATTCGGACCACACGCGTGGCGCCGCCCGATTCGCAAAACGGCATGATCTGAAGGTCTATGCGACGGCGGGCACCCTGGGGGAGCTCGACCTCGGGGCAAAAGGAATACCGACGCAGAAGGTTCGATCGGGAGAGGCTCTGGAGATCGGTAATTTCGTCGTGGAGCCTTTCGAGATTCCCCACGATGCTCGGGAGCCCGTCGGCTACGTGGTGGAAGACGGTACCGGACACCGAGTCGGCCTGGCAGCCGACCTGGGGACATGGAGTCAGCTGGTCTGGGGCCGATTGACGAATCTGGATGCTCTCGTCCTGGAGACCAACCATGATCTCGAGATGCTGCGGAGCGGACCGTATCCGTGGCCGCTCAAACAGCGGGTAGCGGGTCGTCATGGCCACCTTTCGAATGCCGAGGCGGCACGGGGTCTACCCGAGCTGCTCAGTGATCGATTGAAGTGGGTCGTGCTCTATCACCTGTCTCGCACCAACAATCTGCCGGCCCTGGCTCTCGAAGCAGTAGGAGAAACCGTCAACCGCTGCGGCGCCGCAACACAGATCTGCGTCTCGGATCAGGGGCAGCCGACCCCATGGTTGGATTTGGAAGATTGGACCGCGCCCGATACAGCGTTGACTGGCGAGCCCGACAGTGCCGCTGCCGATCCCCTTCAGGGCTTGTGAGACTAGCGACCGATGTGTGGAATCTTTGGAGTCGAAGGCCACGAGGACGCGGCCCACTATGCGTATCTCGGGCTCTATGCGCAACAGCATCGAGGGCAGGAGAGCGCTGGGATCGTTGCATGGGATGGGAAACGACTCGCTCTGCACCGGGGTATGGGGCAGGTGGCCGATGTCTTCCCTGCCAAGGTCCTGAGGCGACTGCCCGGCGAGAGAGCTCTAGGGCATTGTCGTTACTCGACGGCTGGAACGAGCATTCTCGCCAATGCTCAGCCGATCGTTGTGAAGACCTCGATGGGGCCGTTGGCCATCGTCCATAACGGCAACCTGGTCAACGCTGTGGAGATCCGGCATCGGCTGGAGCGCGAAGGTTCCATCTTCCAGACCACCAGCGATACCGAGGTCGTCCTCCATCTCATGGCGCGCAATCCTCGAGAGGATGTCGTCGAGTCGTTGTTGATTGCTCTCGAGGAGGTCAGGGGTGCGTATTCGCTGCTGCTGATGACCGACGACTGCGTGATCGCAGCGCGGGACCCCAATGGCTTCCGACCTCTGGTTCTGGGGGAAGTAGGCGGATCCTATTGTTTCGGATCGGAGAGCTGTGCGTTCGACCTGCTGGGGGCGAAGGTGATCAGGGAGCTGGAAATGGGCGAAGTGGTCGTAGCGCGGGGCGGCAGGGTGGAGAGCTACCGAGTCTCGCACGCTGAGACTCCTTCGCGATGTGTCTTCGAGCAGGTCTACTTCGCGCGTCCTGACAGTCATGTGTTTGGAGATCCGGTGTCGCGAGCCCGGCTGGCGATGGGCAGGCATCTGGCCAGGGAGGCGCCAGCTCCGGCCGACATCGTAGTACCCGTTCCGGACAGTGGGCTCTTCGCGGCGTTGGGCTACGCACGAGAATCAGGCCTGCCGATGGAGTTCGGGTTGATTCGAAATCACTACGTGGGTCGCACATTCATCGAGCCTCAGCAGTCGATCCGCCATTTCGGTGTCAAGGTGAAGCTCAACCCTGTCCGCGAGCTCATCGAGGGCAAGCGAGTGGTGCTAGTCGACGACTCGGTGGTCCGCGGCACCACTTCCCCCAAGATCGTCAAGATGATCCGGGATGCCGGAGCCGCAGAGATCCATGTTCGCATCTCTTGCCCCCCCACGAAGTGGCCCTGTCACTATGGCATCGACATGCCGACCCGCGAGGAGCTCATCGCCTCCAACCACTCGGTAGACGAGATCTGTGACTTCATCATTGCCGACAGCCTCTCCTACTTGTCTCTGGAGGGGATGCTGAGCTGCTTGTCGGGTCCGACGGAGAGCTACTGCACCGCGTGTTGGACGGGAGAGTACCGGGTGGACATTTCTGCAGAGGACCGACAGCAGCAAGAGCTCTTCCCGATCCGGGCCGAAGATGCCGACTAGCCTGACGCTCCTAGGCCCCTAAGCCCTTAAGCCCTTTGTCTTCCAGGCCCTCACGCCCTTAAGCACCTACTCTCTTTCTTATAGACTTCTTCTCGATGGACACAGAGAAGAAGAAGTCAGCCTATGCAGCTGCCGGCGTCGACATCGATGCCCAGGACGAAGCTCTCGACCAGGTGAAGCAGTTGGTGCGTTCCACGAGAACGGCCGGTGTGTTGTCCGAGATGGGGAGCTTCGGCGGCCTCTTTCGGCCCGAGTTGAAGGACATTGCGGAACCGATCCTGGTGGCTTCGGCAGACGGTGTGGGTACCAAGTTGATGGTCGCTCGGATGGCCGGTGATTTTTCGAGCGTCGGTCGTGACCTGGTCAATCACTGCGTCAACGACATACTCGTGCAGGGTGCGGTCCCTCTGTTCTTCATGGACTACGTGGGCGCTGGAGTGCTGGAGCCCACGGCCGTGGTGCAGCTGGTCGAGGGATTGGCAGCCGCCTGTCGGGAGAATGGTTGTGCTCTCTTGGGTGGCGAGACAGCCGAGATGCCGGGTTTCTACGACAAAGGAGACTATGAGCTTGTCGGCTTCGTGGTTGGACTTGCCGACCGCGGCAAGCTCATCGACGGGTCTCGGGTCGAGGCCGGAGACCTGCTTGTCGGTCTGCCATCGACAGGTCTGCACACCAATGGCTACTCGCTGGCGAGGCGCGTCGTTTTCGACCAACTGGGGTTGGCGATCGAAGATCCAATGCCGGCTCC
>CAVQNG010000003.1:0-45000 GCA_963713825.1 uncultured Acidobacteriota bacterium | reverse complement strand
AGCTCAAAGGCCGGCTCGCCGAAGGTCTACGGCAGGTTGGCCATCAGGTCGAGGACGTCGGCGCGTTCTCGCCCGAGCCGGTGGACTACCCGGTGTTCGCGCGTGCCGTGGCAGAGGCCGTAGCCAGCGGCCGGGCCGACCTGGGAGTCATGATCGATGGCGCTGGGATCGGTTCGGCCATGGTGGCGAACAAGGTGCCTGGCGTTCGCGCCGCCCTGGCCTATGACCTGTCGAGCGCCCGCAACAGCCGAGAGCACAACGATGCGAATGTTCTGACCCTCGGTGCCAGCCTCATCGGGGCCGGCCTCGCTGGACAAATTGTCGACCTGTGGTTGGCAACCGAGTGCACCGAGTCCCGCCATCTAAAGAGGGTAGCGATGTTCGCGGATACAGCAGGAGCCGAGGAGGCCGGGTTTTCGAAAGTGAGAGCCACTCTCGACCCTCGTGATCCAGGCACGGCAGGGGTGTCCTTGTCCGAGACCGACATCGAGCGAGTCGTCGAGCGGCTCGTCCAGATGACCGGGCCGATCGAGAGCTTCGGTAACGGCGCCCAGCAGGGACCTTGTATCGGCAGCTGCCCCGACACGGCGCGACATTTCATCCATCTCGGCGCTACCGGACTGACGAGTGTCGCCGAGGTCGATCCACCTGGCCGTATTCCAGAAGACCTGGCGCGCTACATCGACCACACGCTGCTCAAGCCCGATGCAACGGAAGAGCAGATTCGTCGTTTGTGTGCCGAAGCGCTGGAGTACGACTTCCGCTCTGTCTGCGTGAATCCGACATGGGTGTCTCTGTGCAGCCAGCTGTTGCGAGGCAGTGATGTGCTCACATGTACGGTTGTCGGCTTTCCCCTTGGAGCCAACGAGCCGGAGACCAAGGCTCTCGAAGCTCGACGGGCCATTCGCTGCGGTGCCCGTGAGATCGACATGGTTCTGAATGTCGGGGCACTGAAGAGTGGCAATGACGAGCTCGTTCTGCGAGATATACGGGCCGTCGTCGAGGCTTGTCGTGACGGCAGCGCGGTATGCAAGGTGATTCTAGAGACCGCCCTGTTGACCGACGATGAGAAGCGACGCGCTTGCGAGCTGGCCCGCACGGCTCGAGCCAACTTCGTGAAGACATCGACTGGGTTTTCGACCGGTGGCGCCACGGTCGAGGATGTGGCTCTGATGGCCGAGGTCGTACGACCCGCCGGCATGGAGGTCAAGGCCTCTGGGGGTATCAAGTCCTATAGCGATGCCAAGGCCCTGATTGCGGCAGGAGCCACGCGTCTCGGGGCGAGCGCCAGCATGGCGATCGTCCAGGAGGCCGCAGCTGGAACGGTCAGCGCCTGAGGAACACCGAACATGGTCGACTTGAGAGCTTTCGTCTTCCTCGACTCCCTGCAGCCCCAATACGCCTCCTTTCTGGCTACGGTGTCGAGGGGTTACCTGCCACGAGTCGGTCAGGCAAGTCTGTTTGTCGAGATCGCTCCTGGCATGGAGATCAACCGTATTACCGACGTCGCTCTGAAAGCGACCGACGTGACACCGGGAGAGCAGATCGTCGAGCGGCACTTCGGTATGTTGGAGGTCCACTCGGACAGCCAGGCTGATGTGCGGCAGGCGGGAGTGGCCATTCTCGATGCCCTGGGCTTGAAGGAAGACGATAGACACAAGCCGAGAGTGCTGTCAGACCAGGTGGTTCGCCATCTCGCCGATACGCAAACCATGCTGATCAATCGCATGCGGCACGGCAACATGATCCTGTCGGGCGAAACGCTCTTCATTCTCGAGTGCGAGCCGGCAGCGTATGCCGCGCTGGCCGCCAATGAAGCCGAGAAGGCGGCAGAGATCAACATTCTCGAGGTGCGGGCGATTGGCAACTTCGGCCGTGTCTACATCGGTGGTGAAGAGCGGGATGTTGTGGTGGCGCACGATGCCGCGGTGAAGGCGATTTCTGCTTTGAGCGGAAGAGTCGTGAAGAAGTGAGTCGAAACCGGGGCCTGAGGGCCCGATTTGTCAGGAGGAAGTCATGGCAGAAGCCCTAGGAATGATCGAGTGCCGGAGTTTCCCGGCCATGGTGGAAGCGGCCGACGCGATGGTCAAGGCGGCCCGCGTCGAGCTCGTGAGCTACGAGAAGACCGGTGGCGGCTACACCACCGCAGTGATTCGTGGTGACGTGGCTGCGATCAAGGCGGCCTGCGATGCCGGTCAGACGGCAGCGGCACGGGTGGGAGAGGTGGTTGCAGTGCATATCATCGCGCGCCCGCACACCAACGTCGATCTCGTGATCCCGCTGGGTCGTGGTTCGGAACCCGCGAAGAAGTAGCCGCTCCCCCGATCGGAGTCGTCATGAAGCTCGCGAAGGTAATCGGTACCCTTGTCGCCACCCAGAAGGACCCCAAGCTGGAGGGCCTCCGCTATCTGGTGCTGGGGAACTACGGGCCCGACAACAGCCCCGAAGCAGGGTCGGTAGTGGCGGTCGATGGGGTCGGAGCCGGGGTCGGAGAGATGGTCCTCTACGCCAGCGGTTCGTCGGCTCGTCAGACTGTGGCCACCGACAACAAGCCGGTCGATGCCGTGGTCATGGCCATCGTCGATACCTGGGAGATCGACGGCGAGGAGAAGTACTGCAAGGGCGATGATGAGCGCTGAACATGCCCGACGTTGAATCCCGGTTGAGCGACCGAGAGGTCGATCTGATCGCCGCCAGGCTGGCCGAGCGCCTCGGTGCAGCGCCTCGGGAGCGCTCGACTACGGTGACCGAGAGTCCGCCGCTGCCAAGACTGGGTGAAGGTGTTTTCGTCACCATCGACGAGGCAGTCGAAGCGGCAGCACTGGCGTTTCGTAGCCTCGAGGGATCGACCCTGGAGAAGCGGGGCGCGATCGTCGCATCGATTCGAGAGTCGATGGTCGAGAGCGCTGAAGACCTCGCTCGTCACGCTCACCGGGAGACCGGTCTCGGCCGGGCTGAAGACAAGCTGGTCAAGAACCTGCTCGTGGCGCGCAAGACTTCGGGCCCCGAAGTGCTTACCCCTCAGGCAGTTACGGGGGATAACGGCCTGACCTTGACCGAGTACGCTCCCTACGGAGTCATTGGAGCCATCACTCCGACGACCAATCCGAATGCGACGATCATCTGCAACACGATCGCCATGGTCTCGGCGGGTAACAGCGTCGTCTTCAATGTCCACCCGAACGCCCGCGAATGCTCGATGGCCAACATCCGTCTGCTCAATCGCGCCATCGTAAGGGCTGGCGGTCCTGCCAACCTGGTCTGCTGCGTGTCCAATCCGACCATTGAGTCGGCTCAGAAGTTGATGCGGCACAGGGGCGTGCGGTTGCTGGCTGTGACCGGGGGAGCGGGCGTGGTGCGGGAAGCGATGACGAGCGGCAAGCGGGCGATCTGTGCCGGTCCCGGAAATCCCCCAGTTGTGGTGGATGCGACGGCCGACCTGGAGCTCGCCGGCCGTCAAGTCGTTGCCGGTGGCTCTTTCGACAACAACATCGTTTGCACCGACGAGAAGGAAGTCATCGCGGTAGACAGCATCGTCGACGATCTTTTGCGGCAGATGGAGAGGGCCGGTGCCTACCTGTTGGACGCCGCCGAACTGCGCCGCGTCGAGAGAGTGATCTTCACCGAGAACCGTGGGCCTGGCCGCTCGTCCATCGTCAACAAGGATGTACTCGGCAAGAATGCGGCCGTGATTCTCGCTGCGGCGGGTATCGAGGTTCGGGGCAACCCTCGACTCGCGGTGGCGCGGGTCGCCAACGACCATCCCCTCGTCTGGACTGAGCAGATGATGCCTGTCATGCCGGTCACGAGCGTGCCCGATGTGGATCAGGCCATCGAGCTGGCCAAGGAGGCGGAGCACGGGTATGGGCACTCTGCCGGCATGTACTCACGCGACATCGAGGCTCTGAGCAGGATGGCCCGCGTCATCAACACCAGCATTTTCACGAAGAACGGCCCCTTCTTTGCTGGTCTCGGCGAAGGGGGAGAGGGCCATACCAGCTTCACCATTGCCAGCCCGACAGGCGAGGGCCTCACCGGGCCGATCAGCTTCAGCCGGCTGCGGCGCTGTGTTCTCGTGGATCACTTCCGCATCGTCTGACGACCCTGGGTTAGAGAAGATGCCGCAAGAGAAACGACACGCTGCCCTGGCTCTGCTGGAGTTCGACAGCATTGCCAGTGGAGTCCTGGCTAGCGATCTGATGGTGAAGCGGGCACCGATCGCTCTGTTGCGCTGCGGCACCATCCATCCGGGGAGGTTCCTGATCCTGGTCGGCGGCAGCGTGGCGAGCACCGAGGAAGCCTACGAAGCCGGTATCGAGCACGGTGAGGGTGCGGGTGCACTGCAAGACACCGTCTTGCTGAGCGATATCCACCCAACCCTTCACGACGCCGTACTGGGAGCCCGGCAGAACCTGGCTCACGAGGCTCTTGGGGTCGTCGAGACCTCCACCTCGCCAGCCCTTCTGCGGGCCATCGATGCGGCCGTCAAGAGTACCCCTGTCGAGATCGGTGAAGTGCGGTTGGCGGACGACCTTGGAGGTCGAGCGATAGCTCTGCTCAGTGGAGACGTTGCCGACGTCGCCACCGCGCTCGAGATCTGTGTCGAAAGAGCAGGGAACCAGATTCTAGGCAGCTCGTTGCTCCCGCGCCTGGACACCGATCTGCGCCAGTTGCTCGAACAAGGTACGGAATTTCGCAGCTGCCCGCCCCACGAGCCCGACGGGGCCGAGCATCTCGAGGAGGTCGCGTGCTCCTGGGACGAGTGATCGGTACAGTGGTTCCAGCGGTCGTGGTGGAGGGTCTCGCCGGCACGCCGATGCTCTGGGTACAGCCTCTCGATCGACAATGCGAGCCAGAGGGCAAGCCGGTCGTCTGCGCGGATGGCACCCGAATGGCTGGTCCCGGTGAAACGGTCTATTGGGTGGAAAGCCGGGAAGCCGCCCTCACGCTCGATCCCTGGTTTGTCCCGGTCGATCATGCGATTGTCGGCTTGGTCGATGAGATCAAGAACGATCCGCCAGACAAGGAAGCGGGCTTCCCATGATTCTGGGGCGTATCGCCGGCAGTATCGTCTCGACGATTCATCACCCGATCGTGCATGGACGCAAGCTTCTCCTTGCCGAGCGGCTCGATGCCACGGGCAAGCCCACTGGTGGATACCTGATCGCCATGGATGTCGTCGGGGCCGGCCATGGCGAGGCCGTGCTGATCATCGACGAGGGCAACGGTGCGCGGCAGGTCCTGGAAGATGCGACCGCTCCGATTCGCGCTGTGGTTGTCGGCATCGTCGACGGGCTCGACATCGTGTCTGGCTGACGGCAAGATCGGGCCTCGCCGCCTCTTTAGCTCTCGACTGCGACAAATGTCGGTTTCGCGCCGGGTTGTCTGCGGATAAGCTTATGGCTGTAGTGTGGCCGGAGTGGGCGGAGTGGGTGGAGTGGGCGGAGGAGAGGAGAGCGTCAAGATCGCACCGCCCCGGCCAGTCGAGAGAGGAGAGGGGTCTCATGCCTAGAGGGATTTTTCTGGGGCTTGGGGTGGTGTTCATGTGCGGTACGGCCTGGTCGGCACAGCCCCCAACTGGACCAGTCGCTGATCGGTTGCCGGGAAGCGCCATCGAGCGCCTGTTGGCGACCATGCAGGAGGCAGTCGACCTCGCCCCCCAGTCGAGAGCTCGCCTCGCCGACCTAGAAGCCACGGCGGAGGAGCTCAGAGTCGATGCCGCCTCCAGTGCGCCAGCGATCGCTTGGCAACGCGAGGGAATCGGCTCTTCGTTCAGTCGTCAGCCCAACTCGATCGACACTCTCAAGCTCGTCAAGAGCTACAACTTTCCGTGGCAGAAGTCGGCCGGCAATCGCGTCGTCGAAGGCGCCGATCGGTGGGAGAGCGTCGAAGCCATCTCGATTGTCTACAGCGAGGCTCTGGCAGCGGGCTCCGACTGGCTCTCCCTGGCTGCCGCCACCGAGGACTTGGCTATTGCGAAGCGTCGCCTCGAGCAGCTGACCCGGGCTCTCGCCATTCAGGACCAGAGGTTCGAGTTGGGTGAAGTTTCGGGCTCGGAGGTGACGCAGCTGCGCCTGGCTCGGCTCGGAGAATCGGCGCGACTGCGAGCGCAGGAAGTGCAGGTTCGATTGATTCAGGCAAGGCTCCGGGCCCGAGTGGTGAGTGACGAGCTCGACCCTGTTCTTGGCGACCTGGAGTCTCTTGTGCGGCTGGATGTGACGGAATTGCCCGTGGAAGACGGCTTGGGCAGCCTGGTGGAAAGCAGTCCAGCAGTGCAGGCGGCCAGGTTCCGAGCGAATCTAGAGGAGTCGACCAGCCGGCTGGCTCGCCGGATCTCCTGGGGGCGACCGGCGGCCGAAATCGAATGGGAGCGAGTCCCTGACATGGGTGATATCGAAGGATTCAACGCTTTCGGTTTCCATCTCGCCTTTCCTTTGCCGTTTGGCAAGGCAGCTCAGCGAACGGCCGCGGCTGCCGAAGCCCGAGCCGCGAGCGCCACGCAGGAGCTCGAACTGATACACCGTGAGGTGTCGAGTTGGTTGCACAACGAGTTGGCAACTGGGCTGGGGGCCGAGGAGACGCTCGAAGAGTTGGTGCCGGAGCTCGCGGTCCTGCCCAGGGCCAGAGAGTCGCTCTCCCAGCAGTTTGCGCTCGGTGCCGTCTCGTACCTCGTCTATCTCGACGGCTTGGCACGCCTGGACGAGGTGGAGCTTCAGGGCGTCCAGGCCCGCCGTGGCCTCCTCACCGCCCGCCTCAGCATGGCGCTTCTGCTAGCGCATGACTCACTGTTTCCAATTCCGACCTTCGATGCCGAGGTGGAACCATGAGATTTGTCGACTCGCTCATCTTGATCGCAGTGGGCTTGGCCACAACCCAGACCGCGACCGCGGAGACTTTTCAGTTGGACAAGGCCAAACAGGCTCGAGCCGGAGTGGTCTTGGGGACGGTCGAGGAGAGGACCTTCGGCGACCAGGTAGCGGTGGTGGGTCGTGCGGTCCGTACACCCGAGGCCACTACCAACGTGATGACCGTCCTGGATGGCCGCGTCGTGGAGATTCTCGTAGCGCCCGGAGACCTGGTGCGGGTAGGGCAGCCTCTCGTGCGCCTTCACTCCCACGATCTGCACCGCTTGCGCGGTGAGCTGTTGGAGAGGCGGGAGGAACTCAGACTGGCAGAGAGTCGGCAAGGGGCGGGCGAGAAGCTCCTGGAGCTCGAGGGAATCAGCCAGGTAGAGCTCGAGCGCCGGAAGCAGACCGTTCTGGCGGCCCGCGTCGCTTTCGACAATTCCATGGAAGAGCTGCATGAGATCGGCTATTCGGAGGCAGAGATCGAGGCGGTTTTGGATTCGGCGGAATTTCGACCGATTCTGACTGTGCGATCACCGACTCGGGGAGTCGTGTTGAGACTCGAGGTGCAACGGCATGCGTGGGTGATGGCCTATGAGCCTCTGATGCTGATCGGCGATCCGGAGCAGCTGGAATTGGAGCTGCAGTTACCTCCCTACGAGGCTGGCTCAGTGGCCGAAGGCGATGTGGTCGAGTTCGTCCCCATGGGTCGACGGGAGCTTTGGGGCCTGGCTCATGTCGCCACCAAGGTGCCGGAGGTCGACCCCTCGACCCGGACGGTCACAGTGAGGGCTCGAATCAGTTTCGGCACCGAGCTTCTTCTTCCCGGGGTCTTTGTAGAGGGCAACCTGTTCCACGGAGAGGTGAGCCAGTCACCCTCGGTGCGGGAATCGGCGGTGACTCGAATCGACGCCTCCGACTATGTGTTCGTGAGCCAGGGTCCGGAGACCTTCGAGGCCCGATCCGTGAAGATTGGGCGATTCAATGGCTCACACTACGAGATCTTGGACGGCGTGGAAATCGGTGAACAGGTTGCCGAGCGGGGCGTTTTCCTGCTCAAGTCGGCATTGCTCAGAGGTGAGGCTGAGGAGGAATGAGGTGATCCGACTCGTAGATCTCGCGCTATCGCACCGAGTGGTGATCCTGGTCCTGGCGGTGCTTCTCGTGTTTGCCGGTCTGAGTGCGTTCCAGCAGCTGCCGATCGACGCATTCCCCGACGTAACCAATATCCAGGTCACCGTCATCTCCCAGGCGCCGACGCTGTCTCCTATCGAGATCGAGCAGCTGGTCACCTACCCCATCGAGCAGGCCTGTTCAGGCCTGCCGCATTCGACCCAAGTCCGATCGCTCTCGAAGTTCGGACTCTCCATGGTCACGGTCGTCTTCGAGGACGGAACCGACATCTACTTCGCCCGTCAGCTGGTCATGGAGCGGATGCTGTCGGCACGAGATCAGCTGCCGGAGGGCGCGGAGTCGAATCTGGGCCCTATCTCGACAGGCCTCGGGGAGGTTTTTCAGTACACCTTGGAAAGCCCGAACCACGACCTGATGGAGCTGCGAACGCTGCAAGACTGGGTGATCCGCCCGATCCTGCGGACGGCTTCTGGTATCGCTGGAGTGGACTCCTTCGGCGGCTTCGTCAGGCAGTTCCAGGTGGTTGCGGATCCAGCGGCCTTGAGGCGCTACGAAATCGACATCAGCGAGCTGTCGGAAGCGGTGGCGGCAAACAACGGCGTGGCGGGCGGGGCTTACATTGAGCGATCAGGCGAGCAGTACGTGGTGCGAGGCGACGGCTGGGTTCGCAACATCGGTGATCTCGAGAGCACCGTGGTGGCCTACCGCAATCGCGTTCCGGTGCTCCTTCGACAGGTTGCCGAGGTTCAGATCGGCCCCGAGCTGCGCCAGGGAGCGATCACGAAGGATGGCCAAGGGGAAGCGGTCGCTGGAATCGTTTTGATGCTGCGCGGAGCCTCGGGTCGCGATGTGGTGGCTTCGATCAAGGAGAAGCTGGAGGTCGCGAAGCTGAGCCTGCCCGAAGAGGTCGAGATCGTGCCCTTCTACGACCGCAGCGAGCTTGTCAGCACCGCTCTGGGAACCGTGCGCAAGGCACTTATCCAGGGAGCTCTTCTGGTGCTCCTTGTTCTTGTGTTCTTCATGGGGAGCCCTCGATCGGCGGCGCTGGTTGCCATCCAGCTGCCGATGGCAGCCCTGGCTACATTCCTCGTCATGGATGTGGTGGGTCTCTCCTCGAATCTCATGACTCTTTCGGGCCTGGCCATCGCTATCGGCATGCTGGGGGATGGTGCGATTGTCCTGGTAGAGAACACAGCGCGCCTGATGAGTGGCTCGACTCAGGACGTCAGCGGAATCGAGCAGGTTCGTCGTTCGGCGGCCGAAGTATTGCGGCCGATCATCTTCGGCGTGGCGGTGATCATCGTCGTATTCCTGCCGATCGCGACCTTGCAGGGAATCGAGGGCAAGATGTTCGCGCCCCTGGCCTACACGATCGTCATCGCTCTCGGCTGCTCTCTGGTGCTGTCTGCCACCCTGATACCGGCGCTGGCCTCCATTCTGCTGAAATCCACTTCCGGGCCGAGCCAGACCCATCGGTTCCATCCAGCCGAAATCGTCAGGCGCCTCTACCGGCCACAGCTGCGGTGGGCTCTGGATCATCCATGGGTGGTGATTGGGGTGGCCATAGGCTTGGTGGTCGTCGCGGCGGCCCTGGCTCCCACCCTCGGCACCGAATTCCTACCTTCGATGGATGAGGGGTCGATCGTCGTGCAGCCCTTTCAGTTGCCGGCGGTGTCGTTGAATCAGGCTATCGACACGGTAACGACAATCGAGAAGGCAATTCTCGAAGTACCCGAAGTGATCCATGTGGTCAGCCGCACGGGTCGGTCCGACATCTCCTCAGATCCCATGGGGGTTGGTGAGAGCGACATCTATGTGCTCCTCAGACCGCGCAGTGAGTGGACGACGGCGCCGACCAAGGATGGTCTAGTGGCAGCCCTGCGCGACAAAATGGCTTCGGTTCCGGGCGTCGAGTTCGGCTATACGCAGCCCATTCAGATGCGAGTCGACGAGCTGATCTCCGGCGTCAAGTCCCAGATCGCGGTCAAGATCTTCGGTGAGGATCTCAACACACTGGCTGAGCTGGGTGAAGACGCTTCGCGCATTCTCAAGAAGGTAGAAGGGGCCGTCGATGTCAAGGTGGAGGCGGTCGAGGGGCTTGGCTATCTCGAGATCCAGATGCATCGCCGACAGCTCTCCAGCCTCGGTATCAGCGTGGCCCGTGTGCGAAGCCTCATCGAGACGGCCATGGGTGGGCAGGTGGTGACCACGGTTCCGGAAGGAGATCGCCGAACCGATGTCACGGTGCGTCTGCCACGGGAGTACACCGCCAGGGTCGAGAATTTGCGTCGATTGCCTCTCTCGACCCCGACTGGCGAAACCGTCCTCCTGAGCGAGGTCTCGACCATCGAGATGACCGAAGGACCGGCTCAGATCTCGCGTGAGGAAGGGAAGCGCCGAGTCGTGGCGGAGCTCAACGTCGTCGGCCGGGACATCGGTGGCTTCGTGGCAGAGGCTCGCGAAAGGCTCGCCCAGGAGTTGGATCTGCCGACGGGCTACTTCACCACTTGGGGAGGTCAGTTCGAGCAGCAACAAAGAGCCATGGCACGACTGCGAGTCATGGTACCTCTGGCTCTGGTACTCATCTTCGTTCTGCTGTACATCAACTTCCGATCCGTGCGCCCCGTCCTCCTCATTCTCGTCAACATTCCCCTGGCAATGGTCGGCGGGGTCATCGCCCTGAAAGTCTCGGGCCTCTATCTCTCGGTCTCTGCCTCGGTGGGATTCATCGCTCTGTTCGGCATTGCCATTCTCAACGGGCTAGTGATGATCGAGTTCTTCCGAAAACTCGAGAGCGAAGGCGAGACCCGGCGCGAGGCCATCCTGATTGGTGGCGATCTGCGCCTGCGCCCGGTCCTCATGACAGCTGCCACGACCGCCCTGGGATTGATTCCCCTCGTCTGGGCCACAGGAGTTGGCTCCGAAGTGCAGCGCCCTCTGGCCGTTGTTGTGGTGGCTGGAGTCGTTACGTCGACCCTGTTGACGTTGCTGGTTTTGCCGGTCCTATATCAATGGCTGGGCGGGGCAGTCGAGAGCGATGAGGTCTGATCAGTTTCTTGCGGCACATGGAAGCCACCTGCCGCCCGGGCGATCACACAGCTCGGTTGCGCCTGGTGGTCAGGAATGCCAGAGCATAGAGCCCGAGTGCCAGCACGTAGAGTGAGCGGAAGCCGAAGTACATCGAGTTGTACTCGAGGAACCCTCCGAGCATCGCCCCCAGCAGATTCGAGGCCATCGCCACACCCACCGAGGGGGTCCTCTCGAGCTCACTCGAGAAAGCGAGTCCCGAGAAGAACAGCGGCAGGGTCAGTAGTCCGGTTATCAACAATCCATCGACTTGCGGAGATACCGCTCCAAGGATCCTCGGAGACAGCACCAGCCCCAGGAGTACCGCTCCTCCAAGGGCCATGTAGGTGAAGCCCGCGGGAGGGGCGCCGACTCGCATGACCAGAACATTGGCCAGGAAGGCCAGAACCAGAATCGCCGCGATCGTGAACCCGACGACTTGCCAGGTCGAGCCGAAGGCCAACGCCAGCTCGGTAATCGCCTTGGTTTCGACCAGCATAAAACCAGCGCCGAGAAAAAAGCAGGGCAAGGAGAAGCCTCTTCCCGTCGCGAGGTCGATCCCTTCGGTACCCATCAGAGAGGTCACCAGGAGCCCAGAAATCGCCAATAGGAGAAGGACCAGTGCCAAGTAGGTCTGAGGATAGCGTCGCACCGGCATATAGAGAAACGGCCAGTCGTCGGTGGAAGGATCCGCCATCACGTTGCGCCAATTGTCGGCGACGAGACGCTTGAATTCGGGTGGAACGCTGGCCTCTTCCCAGTCGACGCCCTCGCCGCTGAGGAAGGTCATCTGGGTATCGCGTCCGGCCAGGACCAGAGGCGGCTCGCCGTCGAAGGCCTCTTCCATCATCAAGTAGATTTTGAGCGCCAGCTCGGGGCGGAGCACCAGGAAGCTGACACTCAGAATGCCGCGAGGGGAGAGGCGCTCCCGGGCCTCCCTGAAGGCCTCGACCGTGTAGACATAGCTGTCGAGCCGTACTCCTGAAAGTCCAGCCAACAGGGTGTGGGAGTCCAAGAGTCCATAGACAATGAGATCGTACCGATCTTTCGAATACCGGATGAACGAGCGAGCATCATCGACCACGGCCCGAACCCGCGGGTCGCTGTAGGGCTCTTCCGGGTGCAGAGCGCGGCCAAAGTCGAGGATGGCCGGGTCGATCTCCACGGCGTCCACCCGAGCCGCCCCGTGCCGAAGTGCGGCGGCAACGTCGTTGCCGGTGCCGGCGCCGACGATCAATACCCGTCTAGGGGTGGCCTTGAACCTGTACGGAAGACCATAGTGCAGGCCCCGCCCCGCGCCGTCGTCCTCCCCTAGGGCGAGCATCGATTGGAAGAAGACGTTGTTGACCCGGACGATCGGTGGTCCGTCGCTCTCCTCGGAGAGTGTCAGGATCTGGTAGGGCGAGTAGACATCGATGTGGTGGGGGTTGGGAGACCAGCTGAGCACCGCCACCAATCCGACTGTCACCAAACCACTGCTCAGAAGAGCTCGTCTCTGACGAAGAAACGGCAGGACCCCGAGAGCGACCATGCTGAGCCACACGGCCGGCGGAGTCCAAAGCGCCGCCAGAGCATGGAACGCGAGGATGCCGGCCAGGCTTCCCAGGAGGTTGGCCCCATAGGCCGGCAGTTTCTCCTGCCGCGCCATCAACCGTGAGGCCAACTGGCCGAGTGGCACGAAGGTGAGGGCCGTGGCGGGAAAGATGAACAGCAAGAAGCCGTAGACAACCACGACGTCCACCCACTCCCCGAGCTGCGCGTAGCCCATGGTGAGCTGCTCCATCACCGGATTCTGGAGAATGGGCGCCAGGGTGAAGGAACGCAGGAGGTAGAGGAACGTGATCTGGACCGCAAGGAGCGGCAAGAAGAGCGGTGTGCCCACCCCCCTCCTGGTCCCGAGGGCATACCCCAGGCCGAGGCCGAGAAAGCAGGCCAGCAGGGTCAAGTTCTTGTAGTAGGCGAAGAATTGAAAGAACGAGGCGTGGATGCGGATCACGGTCAGCTCGGCGAACAGCCCCACTCCCGCCGCCAGCGCAATCCACCGTCCCAGGTTCTTGGTGGACAAGGTGTCGAGATGGGCGGCGTGACGCTCGAGCATCGCCTCGATCTCAGGCCACCATCGGTTCCGGGACAGCAGCGCCAACCCGAGCGCGGCCACGACGCCAAGGCAGAAGAGACCGAGTGCGAACGACCGAAAGCCCCAATCCGAAATCCAGGCCCGCAACACCAGACCGAAGGCGAAGACACCCAGGCCGAGCAGCGGAATCGTCAGCACGAACGCCCAGCGGTCGAATGCTGTCGGAGACGGTGGAGAAGCGGTCATCGGGCTGCTTTCAAAACGGATCCTCGAGCCGGTACCGACCCCCAGTTCGAGTCGCTCCAGGATCTTCATCAGGACCTCATCGAGGTCCCACGCTGCTCGCGGCGGCGGCCCTCCTTCTAGGCTTGGCTCTGTGGTCGGGCTTCAAACGCACCCTAGCACGCGGTTTGTTTGGAATTCAGCCGGTCTGAGGTGTGCAGCCAGCTGCTTGCTGATCAGGGCCCGTCTGCCAAGATTATTCTGGCAACCTTCTTGGCCAGATCACCGGATCCGACTTCCGGGTTGCCGTGGTTCATGAGAAAGGCGACATAGATGCGGGATTCGGGAAGGCGCAAGCCGTAGGCATCGAAGCCGTTGATGTTTCCCCGGTGGGCGACCATGAGGTGGCCTTCGAGTTCGCCGATGCCCATACCGAAGCCGTAGCTCGTCGACTCTCCGTTGGCTAGGGTGTTTGGAGTCCACAATTGTTCGAGGGCGGCCGCTGGCAGTAGACCCTCGGTGTAGAGAGCGGCATCCCACTTAGCCAGGTCATCGACGGTAGATCTCAGATTCCCCGGCCCCTGGATGTGGTCCATGTTCAGGAAGCCGCATCGAATGAACTCGCCCTCGACGAAGTTGTAGCCGGAGACTCTCCCCGGGATGATGCGGTACACCGGCTCCGTCTGGGTAGCTTCCATACCGAGCGGCTCGAAGATCACGTCCTTCAGGAACTGCTCATAGGTCAATCCCGAAACGGTCTCGATGATCTGCCCGAGCAGGAAGTACCCGGAGTTCACGTACTTGAACTGTGAACCCGGTGTGAACTCGAGCGGCTCGTTGTTGAACAGGTCGATGACCGCTTCTGGAGGTAGGTCGTCCCGCTTGACATCCTGCCATTTGGGATTTGCGTAGGTGTCCGGGATGCCCGAGGTATGGGTCAGCAGATGCCGAATCGTGATTGGCTGCTCATGGCCGGGGTAGTTGGGAAGGTACTCCTTGATGTTGTCGTCCAGGGAGACCGCGCCTCTTTCGACCAGGATCAGAATGGCCGTTGCCGTGAACTGCTTCGATAGGGAGGCGATCCGGAAGACCATCTGGGGTTCCATCGGCACCTGCAATTCCATACTCGCGAGGCCGTAAGCTCCTCGGAAGACAGTCTCCCCTTCGCGCTCAGCGATGACGGCGGCTCCGGGCTCATCCTGCCTGAAATGCTCGGAGAGAAGCTGGTCGATGGCCTGCGCAACCGGGCTATCGAAGGCGGGCGGTTCCCCCGCCTGGACCGAGAAGGAGGATGTGAAACAGACGAGGCACAGCACGACGAACCGACGAGTTGGTTGCATGGCTTGGTTCCCCCTGGAAAGGCCCGGTAGGTCGGCGCAGACGTTCGGATTCTATCTCCCAGGCGCGAGCGGAGTCCCACCGGCCAGGGCGCTTCACCAGCGGCAGCCCTCGTCTGATGCTGGCGCCGGTCGGTTCCAGGCTAGAATCTCTGTGTTGCATTGAATCGGTCGGATCCACGAACGGTCCGAATGATGGTCGATGAGGAGAGCCGCGAGGCCTCCGATCGATCGGTACCCGAGGAGAGAATCTTGCATCAGGGAGGGGCTCGGCAGAGAGGATGGTGGAAGTCGCGCAGGCTACTCCTGTGGGCTTCCGTCTGCTTGGTCGCTCTTCCGGCCCTACCCCGGCCCGCTTCGCCCGCGAAGAAGGAGATTCTGGGCTGGATCGAGCATGTGCGGGTCGGCAAGAGCCGTCTGGAGTTGACGGCAAAATTGGACACCGGGGCCGATACATCTTCACTCGACGCCACCAAGATTCGGCGATTCCGAGGCGAGGATGGGGAGCGATGGGTGGAGTTCCTCGTCGAGGAGGACAAGACGGGACGACGTGTTCGCTTCAAGAAGCGACGGGTGCGGACGGCCTATATCAAGGAACACAAGGGGCCTAGTCAAAAGCGCTCTGTCGTGCTGATGGAGATCTGTCTGGGTGAGTACCTGCAGGAGGTCGAGGTCACTCTGGTGGATCGTAGCGATTTCATCCATCCTGTACTTCTGGGTCGCAGTGCCCTCGAAGGCCTTGCCGTGGTAGATCCGGCTTTGACCATGACCAAGGAACCCCGCTGTCCGGTGGAGGAGAAGGATTGAAAAAGCTCCCTCTCTACCTGACGGTCGGTGTGCTGGTTGCCGCAGGCTTGTCACTGATCCTCTACAAGGTGCTGGTGCTCGGCTTTCCGCTGCAGCCAGACAAGGAGCGCAGCATCTGGACGGTCCAGGCGCGTTTCACGGTCGACGGCCATACCCGACCGGTCAAGGCGATCCTGCAGGTTCTTTCCTCGACTCCAGGTTTTACTGTGCTGGACGAGAACTTCGTCTCCCGAGGCTTTGGTCTCACCATCGTGGAGGAGGAAGGCACACGTGAGGCTCAATGGGCCATTCGCAGGGCGGCTGGTCGGCAAACCTTCTACTACCAGGCCGTGGTTACGACCGAGCTCTCAGGCGCGGTGGAGGCCCCTGCACCGATCGGTCTAGTCAGCGAGCGCCTCGAAGAGCCGTATGCCACGGCGGCGGAGGCAGTCGTCGCTCAGGTGCGTGCGCAATCGGCCGACGTACCGACGTTCACGGCTGAGTTGCTGCGCCATCTCAACGACCCGGAGCCCGATGAGAATACGGCGCTGTTCCTGGCTTCTGGGCGCTCTCTTGGCCAACGAGTGGAGATCGCGGTTTCCCTGCTCTTGGCAGGCGATATTCCGGCCCGGGCCGCCTACGGCCTGGTGCTGGAAGAGGGCGAGCGGCATGCTCAGTTCAGCCCGGTCCTGGAAGTCTGGGAGGGTGACTCGTGGCTATGGTTCGATCCGGCGACAGGAGAGGAGGGCCTGCCCGAGAATGTGCTGATCTGGTGGGATGGAGACAAACCACTGATCGACGTCGTCGGAGGCAGCAATCCAGAGGTCGAGATCTCGACCTGGCGCAATACAGTCGACGCCTTGCAGCTCGCCGAGCAGCGGGCGGACGCGGGGAATTCCAGAGTCCTGGATTTCTCGCTGCTTCGCCTCCCAATCCAGATCCAGGCGGTCTATCAGATCCTCCTGCTGGTGCCGGTCGGCGCTTTCATGATGGTGCTTCTTCGCAACGTCATCGGCGTCAAAACCTTCGGGACGTTCATGCCCATTCTGGTCGCGTTGGCCTTTCGCGAGACCAGGCTGGTGGCTGGCTTGATTCTCTTCGTGTTGGTTGTGGCGTTGGGTATGGGATTGCGATTCCTCCTGGATCGACTGCGACTCCTGCTGGTACCCCGCTTGGCAGCAGTGCTGGTTCTGGTGGTGCTTTGCCTGCTGGCCGTCAGCATCCTGAGCCATCAACTGGAGCTGGAGCGCGGGCTGTCGGTGGCGCTCTTCCCGCTCGTCATTTTGACGATCGCCATCGAGCGGATGTCTATCGTCTGGGAGGAAGTCGGACCCGCTGAGGCCATCAAGCAGGGTCTTGGAACCCTGGCTGTGTCAGCGCTGGCCTATCTGGTGATGAGCCTCGACCAGGTGGAGTACATGGTGTTCGTCTTCCCAGAGAGCCTGCTCCTGATTCTTGCCCTGATCCTTCTTTTGGGTCGGTACTCGGGGTATCGCCTCCTGGAATTGGTCCGATTCAAGGCCCTGGGTGGCGAGGATGCTTGAGCTGCCGCGGCGTCTGCGGGAAAGGGGCGTTCTGGGGATCAACCGCCGCAACGCCGAGTACGTACGCATGTGGAATCCCCGTCGTCTTTACCCTTTGGTGGACGACAAGCTGCGCACCAAGCAGTTGGCGATCGCTGCTGGGATGCCGGTACCCGAGCTCTACGCGGTGGTCACTGCACAGCACGATATTCGAAATCTTCCCGAGGTGCTGAAGAATCGTCAGCAGTTCGTTGTCAAGCCGGCCCATGGCAGCGGCGGCAACGGGATCCTGGTGATCACGGGCAAGCAAGGAGATCTGTACCTCAAGTCGAGCGGTGCTGTTATCGACTGGGCCGAGCTCAATCACCATATCTCCAATGCACTCAGCGGGCTGTACAGCCTGGGCGGTCAGCGGGACAAGGTGCTTGTCGAGTACTTCGTCCAGAGCGAGGCGGAGTTGGAGAAGATCAGCTACCGTGGAGTGCCGGACATTCGGCTGATCGTCTATCGTGGCTATCCAGTGATGGCCATGATTCGGCTGCCGACCCATCTGTCGGACGGCAAAGCCAACCTGCATTTGGGTGCCGTCGGGGTCGGCATCGATCTGTCGCAAGGCGTCACGCTGCAGGGAGTGCAGGGTATCGAGGTCGTGGAGTCACACCCCGACACCGGGAACCAGCTCGCCGGCCTGGAGATCCCTCACTGGGATCGAATTCTGAGGATGTCGGCGGAGTGTTTCGAGATGACAGGCCTCGGCTACCTGGGGGTAGATCTCGTGCTCGACCAGAAACACGGTCCCCTGATCCTCGAGCTCAATGCCCGCCCCGGTCTGGCCATCCAGATCGCCAACAGCACGGGTCTCCGTTCCCGCCTCGAACTGATCGACGAGCACGCGGACTCGACCGATACTCTCGAGAACCGTCTCGCCTTCTCACGTCAGCACTTCGCAGCGTAGCCTCGCCAACGATCTCGTGACGGTCCGCTCGGGTGGTTCGCAGGCGCTGGGGCCGAGTAGATCTGGCCGTTGTCGAGGGGGTCCGACGCGGGGCCCCCAGGGGGCTATCCTCCCTTCCACAGCAACCAACCCCCTGGAGGTCCCCACGCCGAACCCCTAGTGCATGTCCTCTTTACTGCCGGTGGTTCAAGACCCCAAGACCCTGTTGCCTCCAATGGTGCTAGAGGTTCGTTCGGGTGGTTCGACAGGGGGGCTCTCGACAAGCGCAGTGTAAGACCCGTCGAAGTGCACGACAGATCCGGCGCGCCGGAGAGCGCAGGTGGCGGCCCGGCCGTTGCAGTCCGAGTAGCCGACGCCGTCCCCCTGCAAGCCACCCGGACGGGCCTCTACATGAGAGTGGTCGGCTGCCCAAGCCCCAGGACCGATGGATGGAGGCCCCACGTCGGATCCCCAACGAGACATCGGTCGATGTCAGGGGCAGAGGAGGGGCAGTCGCTGATCCTTCGGCGGTCTGGAGCGCGACGCCTGGAGCCAGGGGTTGGTCGCCGGCCAGGAGGGCGCCGGAGGAATCCACGAGTTGGAGTTCCCCACTTCGAGCCAGACGGCTCGCCTGGATGAAGAGGATCATGCTTCGCCGGCTGGACTTGCGCTTGCCGAGAAGCTCGAAGCGGATACGGTCATCGATGAAGATGTCCCCGGCTGCCCCGTCGGACAGCTTGTAGAACCTGAGATTCACATCGATCTCCCGAATGTCCAGATCGTAGAGAGACTCGAGCTCGACCATGTTGGTGCTCCGACCCCCCATGTCCGCGCGGAGGCGCAAGTAGCGCCAGTTGCGGTCAGTGGCAGAGATGACTCCATCGCCATTGGTATCGAGGGGGCCCAGGCTGTCACATTCTTTCGCTGGTTCCGGTTCCGGTTCAGACACCACTTCTGAGACAGCAGGGGATTGGTCCTCGGCCTCTGGCTCGAGCTCGGGTTCCGGCACTGGAGCCGTGTCGTCTGGCTCCGGCGAGTCCGCGATAGAGGAGACAGGGTCAGACGCTCCTTCGCCAAGGTCTTCTGGAGGAGCTGCTTGCAACTCCTCCCACCGACGCTCGACCTCATCTCTCAGTTCGGGTGACAGCGCTTTGAGAAGCTCGTCTGCCTCGCCGCGGAGCCGGAGAATCTCTTCGATGATCCGCTCGACGTCCTCTGGAGGAGGCGATTCCTGCCCCTGTGCCCAGAGAGGCATCACCTGGGTCAGGGGTGTCAAGAGGAGAATGACGATCAGGGCTGTTCGGACCATGGCTGGCGAGCTCTCTACCATTCGTGTGCGGTACCGAGTCTACCGTTTGCAAGCCGTGTGCCCGGGTGATCGAGCCGGACAGGATGGCATTGGCTCGACTGTGGTCGCGAGGGCGATTTCTCCTGGCCCGAGGTGTGAGAGATGATGTTGCCAGATCTGGCTAACGACACGAGACGAGGGTGCGTCTAATGAGAGGAATGGAGGGAAATGACCTTGAACTCGTGGAGCAAGCGCGCGCCGGAGACTCGGATGCCTTCAGACAACTTGTCGAAGGGCACAGTCAGAGGATCTTCCGCACAGCTTACCGTCTCACCGGCAGTGAAGAGAACGCCGAAGACGTGGTCCAGGAGGCTTTTCTACGCGCCTATCGCAAGCTCCACCTTTTCGACGGCCGGGCGCAGTTCGGGACCTGGCTGCACCGCATCGCCGTCAACTGTGCCATGGACATGATGAGAAAAGAAGGTCGCCGTTCCCAGCGCGAGACCATCGAAGAGCGAGTCGAGCTCGAAGCGATGGTGAACGGCGATCCGCATCCCGATCGAGTGGCGGCAAGCAGTGAGCTCGGTCGGGCCGTACGGCAGGTGCTAAATGGGCTCAGCCCCACAGAAAGAACGGCCTTCTTGCTACGCCATTTCGAGGGCCACACGAGCGCCGAGATCGGGCGCATTCTGGGGATTCGGGCCGGTGCGTCCCGGAACGCCGTCTTTCGGGCAGTCAAGAAATTACGGGCCGCTCTCGGTCCGATGGTGGAGGAAAGTCATGAAACCAATCACGGATGAGCAACTGATCCTCTACTACTACGGTGAAGCTGCGGAGGCCGAGGAGATTGGCCGACAGATCGAGGCCTCTCCGGAGCTGCAACGACGTTTCGAAGCTCTGCGTGGTGTCCTGGATGCGGTCGAGGAGCCGGAGATTCCTGAGCGCCACCCTTCCTACGGGTCGGCGGTCTGGCATCGGTTGGCTCCCCGGCTGGAGCAGCGTCGTTCCGGATTCTGGGCTTGGAAGCTTCTCAAGCCGCGCCGTGAATGGGCCCTGGTGGCGGCGACCCTGCTGCTCGTCGTGGTCGCCTTTCTCGCTGGTCGACTCTGGCCCCAGCAACAGGTAGAGCTTGCTGCGGGGGGCTACGACGGGCAGGAGCGGGTCCTGCTCCTGACGGTCGCCGATCATCTGGAAAAGTCCGAAATGCTACTGGTGGAGTTGGCCAATACCCAGGACAACGGAGAGTTCGACATTTCGGCCGAACGGCAGCTGGCAGGTCGACTCCGTTCCGACAGCAGGCTCTATCGCCAGGCGGCCCAGCAGTCGGGGCAAGCCGATGTGGCGGCTCTGTTGGAGCAGTTGGAGAGGGTGCTGGTGGAACTGGCCAACAGTCCGCAGACGATTCCCTCCTCCGACCTCGGAGAGCTCCGTGTTCGCCTCGATGAAGGCGGCCTGTTGTTCAAGGTTCGTGTCGTGGGATCTCGCCTACGGGAAGAAGTGCGAGGCACCCGAAAACCTGCTTCCGAAGAGCGTTCCGCTCTCGATGTATAGGAGATGAATCTCATGAAGAAACTACAGTCCAATCTGACCTATCTCTCGATCGCACTACTTCTGGTGGCGTCGCCGCTCGCGGCCTGGATGGATATGAACGTCACGTGGAACGCCGCCGATCCGGCCGAGGGAGGGCGGAGCGACTCCTACCGTGAGGCCCAGCGAGCGCTGACCAACGAAGACTGGGAAGAAGCGGAGGCCCTGTTTACGCAGGTGGCCGATGGCGGCGGTGGTGATGCGGATGCGGCTCTCTATTGGAAGGCCTACGTCCAGCTCAAAAGGGGCCGCGCGAGCCTCGCTCGCGAGAGCCTACAACAGCTGAAGGAGGACTATAGCGAGAGCCCCTGGATCGATGATGCTCGAGCTCTCGAAGTCGAAGCCAGACAAGGGAGTGGTCGAGCGGTCGACCCTGGAGATGAAGAGGACGAAGAGCTCAAGCTCTACGCGCTGAACTCCATCATGCACATGGACTCTGAACGAGCCATCCCTGTCTTGGAAGAGTTTCTGCAGGGCGATCATTCGGTGCAGTTGAAGGAAAAGGCGCTCTTCGTTCTCAGCCAGAGCGGTTCTTCGCGGGCGCAGGAAATCCTGGAGTCGGTTGCCAAGGGGCAGCAGCATCCAGAGCTGGCGATGAAGGCTATCGAGTTCCTTGGCCTGGAAGGTGGCCCCGAGACTGGCCAGGCGCTCAAAGAGATCTACTCCTCGGCTACAGACCCGAGAGTGAAGTCGAAGGCTCTGGAAGGGCTCATGCTGGGTGACCACGAGCAAGCGGTCCTGGCGGCGGCCCGTGAAGAGTCGGACCCCAGAATGCGCTCCAAGGCGGTCGAAATGCTGGGCATCATGGATGCCAGGACCGAGCTTCAGGAGCTCTATCGGACAGAGACCGATCCCGAGGTCAAGGCGAAGATCCTCGAAGGTCTCTTCATTGCCGGGGATGCGACGACTCTCTCGGAGGTGGCGCGCTCGGAGCAGGATCCAGCTCTCCGCCGCAAGGCCATCGAGGGGCTGGGCCTGGTGGACTCTCGAGAGTCGGGTGAGGCACTCGCTTCCCTCTACGCCAGTGAGACCGACATGGTGACGAAGAAGAAGATCCTGGAGGCGTTCTTCCTAATGGGTGATGCGGAGACGCTGGGAAAACTGGCCCGCACGGAACAGGATCCGGAGCTCAGAGCAAAGGCGATCGAAGGTCTCGGCCTCGTTGACAGCGACAGCTCTCGGGAGGCGCTGACGGCGCTGTACGCAAGCGAGAGTGATCGGGAGATCAAGAAGAACATTCTCCAGGCCTTCATGCTGCAGGACAACCACGAGGCTCTCATCGAGGTGGTTCGCAATGAGGAGGATCGGGAGTTGCGGAAGAAGGCCCTGGAGTTCCTGTCGATGATCGACTCCGAGGAGGCGATGGACTTCCTCCTCACGGCGCTCGAGGACTAGTCGAGGCTCGACCGAACTGGAAACCCGAAGAAAATCGGAGACGATCATGAAAATTGCAAAGTTGGCGCTGGTTGGTTTGGTCTTGCTGCCCTCCTGGGCGATGGCTGATGCACCCGATATCGTAAATGCGGAGATCGCGGTCGAAGAGGTTGGAGCGGACCTGGGCAGTGCCGTGAATGGTTTGTTGAATCGGGGCTCCGACACTCGCTGGATCGCCTGGCGCGTTGCCGCCGTCGAAGGGCATCGATACCTCTGCTGCTGGGGCCGAGGCGACAAGCTGTCGAGGAAGGGGGCCTGCTCTCTGGAAAGCCGCGATCGTCATTTCGTGATGTCGGACGGTCACGCTTTCGATCGCCCGCCGGAAGTTCGGGGGATTGCGGTCCTCGTGCGGGCGGAGGGCAATCGAGTGGAAGAGGTGCGCGTCTATTCTGAGACCTGCCAGTTGGATGCGGCCGGGCGGACCGTCACCTGGTTGGAGTTGGCGAATGCGGACCAGAGCGTTGCCTGGTTGGCATCTCTGATCCGCGGTGACGTGGAACAGGGAGACCCTGTAGATCTGGCGGACGAGGCCCTGCTGGCGATTGCCCTCCACGACGGAGAGGCGGCTGACCGGGAGCTGGCCGCTATCGCCAACTCGAGCCCGTCGGACTCGCTGCGCGAGGAGGCCATCTTCTGGCTTGGGGAGGCCAGAGGAACGGCCGGTCTAGAAGTTCTGGATCGCCTGCTCGCGAACGAGAAAGACGCTGACATCAAGACCCACATCGCCTTCGCACTCACCCTGAGCTCGGCGCCAGGAGCAATAGAGCGCCTTACCACTCTGGCTCGTCAGGATCCTGACCCCGAGGTGCGCGGAAACGCCCTCTTTTGGCTGGGCCAGGAAGGGGGTGCAGGAGCCGCCGATGTCATCCAACGTGCCGTCGAGTCGGATGCGAGTCGAGACGTCAGGGAGCAGGCGATCTTTGCCCTCAGTCAGCTGCCCGACGGTCAGGGAACCGACCTCTTGCTGGCGATTGTTCGGGACAAGTCCCAGGAGGCGTCAGTCCGCCAACAAGCCCTGTTCTGGCTGGCTCAATCGGAGGACGATCGCGCCCTGGACCTGATCTCCGACCTCTTGAAGTAGCGCGCGGGCGGAGCTTCCTACGGGCCGCTGATCACGAAGTACAGGTCGCGGCCCGTTCTGAGCTCGCGCACGACCCTCTCCTGCCACTTCGGCTCGTCACCTGCAAAGATCTCGTCGGTCGAGGTCTCGTGCACCAGGACCACGGATGCCGGGTGGTCTCGGAGGTAGGCTTCCACCTCGTCCTGGCTCTCCATCCGATCGACAAGAGCTCCGGTGTAGTACCCGAAGGCCCCCATCTTACGCATGGCGTACTCCGGGTAGACCAGGCCGAAGTGTGTCTCGGAGCCGATCTCCTGACGGATCCACTGACACGCCGGCTCGTAGGTCTTGGCCGGATTCAGGGCCGGAAGGATGCCGATCATGACGGCCAGCCACAAGGGAATCTGCAGGACCCCAAGCCGCACCAGCATGCTGCGGACATCGCCGCGTCGCCACGCCTGGATCAGCCAGTACCCCCCAGCCAGGAGGACCAGTGCTGTGACAACCATGGGCAACCGTTCGTTCCTTGCCGCCTCCATCCGCATCGGATTCAAGTCCATCTGGGCGACGATCGGTTCGAAGACCACCGCGACGACGAGAAAGGCCACGGCGACGATTGCCAGAATGGCGACCAGGATCGGGATGTAGATCCTGACCGGTCGCGATGACGGTGTATCTGGAGCGAGGCTGCCTCGACGGGTGAGTCTGGCGATCCACGGGGCGAAGAGGATTGCCGCGGCTGGATAGGCCGGCAGCATGTAGAGCTGACGCTTGGTGACTGCCATAGACAGGAAGATCAGAAACGTTCCGAGCCACCAAAGCATGAGCTGGGTGTTGGCCTGCTTGTGCCGACCGGTGCGGACGGTCCACCAGATGGCGAAGGGCAGCAGGGGTCCCCAGGGCAGCAGATCGACCCAGATCTGGACCAGGTAGTAGTAGATCGGTTGACCATGACCTCGGGAGCCCGAAAAGAACCTGGCGAAATTCTGGGCATAGAGCTCGTAGAGAATGTTGTCGGAGCCCATGGCGTGGGCACAGGCGATGAACCAGGGTAGGTAAACCGCAAAGGAGATCAGCGCCAATGGGGCGAGCTCGACAAGGCGTCGCCACTCTCGACGACTGCCGTGCCAGAGCGTCAGGACGAGACCTGGGAGAAGCAGTCCGAGGGGCCCCTTGGCGAGCATCGCCAGTCCGAAGAAGACGAAGCCACCAATCCGCCAAAGCAGTCGCTGACGCTCGCCAACGCCGCTCGCGTAGAGGAACATCCCGGCGGCAATCATGAAGCTGAAGAGAGTGTCGGGCCGGTAGTTGATGGCCTCATATACGAATTGTTGAGACGTCAGCAACACGAACCCGGCCCACAGACCAGTACGAGGGTCGAACCAGCGCGATGCGACCCCACAGGTGAGGAGCACCAAGCAGATCGCGGTCACGGCGTTCGGAAGCCGGAGTGAGATCTCGGACATGCCGCCCAGAATGTGCGCCGACGCCGTGCCTGCCCAATAGATCATCGGCGGGTAGTCCACCCAGATCACACCCATGCGTCGCGGTGCGACCCAATCGCCGCTGACGTACATCGATTGACAGACCTCGGCTATGTCGGGCTCATCGGGATACCAGAGATCCCGCATCCCCAGCCAGGGTACGAGCAAGAGCACGCCGAGCAGCAAGAGGAACAGGGTCCGGTATCGGACCAGAATGGAACCCGGATTCGATTCGCTCATGGCAGAACCGTTGTTCGATCTAGAACGCCAACTACTTGCTGGCGCCGAGCTCGTCGACTGCTTGCCGCACTCTCTCAGCGATCCAATCGATCTTGGAGTCGCTGATCTCCGGGTAGGCCGGCAAATGCAAGATCTCGCGCTCTGCCTGCGCTGCCCTGGGGAAAGAGCCACCGCCATCGAGAAGCGCGCTGCAGTCCCTCATGTAGTGATGCTTCGTGTCGACGCCCAACTCGAGAAGTCGTCGAGCCATAGCGTGCATTTGGGGAAACAATGCTGTCACCAGCATGTAGTTGGAGCGCACGTCGTCGACATCGTGGCACTGGAATTTCACGGAGTCCTTCAGCTGATCGATCAGGCGCTCGGCGTTGGCAACGCGCCGCTCGAGCTGCGGCAGAATGATCTGCATCTGCTCCAGTCCGAGGGAAGCTTGGTAGTTCGTGTATCGCCCCATGCGTCCCTGCATCGTGATCTCGTCCGGCTGATAACCGGATGCGTAGCGCTCGTCGGAGTCCTCACGGCTCTGCAGGAATCGCAGCGCCGGATAGACCCCTAGATCGAAGACCAACGGGTTGGTGACGGTCGTTTCGAAGGTGGTCTTGAACAGGCGCTTTCGCAACCATGCGAGGTTCTTTGCGGGCTCCTTCCGAGCCACTTCACGAATCCGCTCGGCGAGCTCCGGGTCCTGGGTCGTGACCATGCCACCGCCCATGGTGTTGATTGGCTTGGAGGTCTCGAAGCTGAAGTATCCGAAACGGCCGAAAGCCCCTGCCTTGCGACCTCCTGCCGAGGCACCGTAGCAATGGGCACAGTCCTCGATCAGGGTGGCGCCGTGGGCTTCGGCGATCGCGGCGATTTCTCGAATTCGGCAGGGTATACCGTAGAGGTGAGTCGCAATCACCACCTTCGAGTCACCCGTGATGGTGGCCGCGAGCGCCTCTGGATCCATCCCCAGGGTCTCCATCTCGCAGTCAGCGAAGCGAACGGAAAAGCCCAGGGAACGGGCCAAGTGTGGAACCACCGGATAGGCGAAGGCCGAGCAGATGACATCTGCCTCCGGCTGGAGGCCAAGGGCCTCGAAGATGAATCGCAGGCCGCCCCGCCCCGAAGGGATTGCCACCGCGTCGGGAACGCCGATGAAATCGGCAAAAGCCCTCTCGAATTGACGGATTTCGTCGCCGTCCCAGAGGGTTCCCTGGACCAAACCGGTCATGGCTCGGCGCCAGCCTTTGGGCGGAAGGTGAATGCGTTGCCTGGCTACTGCCACAGATGTCCCTTTCCGAGGGTTATCGGGAGGTCCTTCGAGGCCAGGAGTATATACAAAGCCAGGCCCGACTCTTGCCCTGTGGATTGCGACACAGCGACTCACAGCACGGCCTGTCAGGCTCGAAAGCCACTCTTCCGTGTTATCTCGAGCTGCGGTGATGAGTCGTCTCAAATCCCTCGTAGTTTCTTTTGGATGGGCACTGTGCCTGTCGACTCTCGCCGTGGCGCACATGCCGACCAAAACGGAGTCGGTTCCTAAATCAGACCCCGGGCCGGACTCGAATCGCCCTTTCCACCGGCGCTATGTCGACCTCGACTATGGAGGCAACGGCAAGCCGGGATGGGTGCGGGCAGGCGATATCGACCTTGATGGCGACCGCGATCTCGTAGCGGGTGGCGGGTATGCCCTCTTCGTTTACGAGAATGGTGGTGAGGCCGATGGTTGGAAGCGGTATGGAAACTTGGACGGCACCAACCAGATGGGTGCCAATGGCGGGGAGCTCTTCGATGTGGACGGTGACGGCGACCTGGATGTCGTCTCGGCTCTCTACTACGACGATCTCGGCTGGTGGGAGAATCCAGACCCGCCGTTGAGCGATGCCCCTTGGTCGTTCCATGTCCTGAGCAACGAGACCCGCTACATGCACGACCTGATCCGGGTCGACCTCGACGGTGACCTGATGGCCGAAGAGTTCATCGCCAATCTCAACTCCAGCTACTCGAACGCGAAGATCACGATCAAGTGGTTTCGACCCGGCGGGAATCCGCATTCGCTGTGGGAGCAGCACACGATCGAACCAGACCGTTCCGAGGGGGCTCCACACGGCCATGCAGGTCTGGATGTGGCCGATGTGAACGGCGATGGGGATCTGGACCTGGCCTACGCCAACGGATGGTATGAAGGGCCTGCTGACCCTTCAGATACGTGGACATGGCATCAGGTGACGACCGAGTACGGCATCTCCAACGTACTGGCACGCGATATGGACGAGGACGAAGATCTCGATCTGGTCATGGCCGCCGGCCATCACGGTGAAGGCGTCTACTGGTACGAGCAACCGGACGGCTCTCCATTCGGAGCCTGGTCCGAGCACGCCATCGACGCGGAACTGCATCATCCGGAGTGCCTGCAGAGCGTCGATCTGGCGACGGACGGCGACGTGGACATCGTCACCTGCGACCTCTTCTTCGGTGAAGCTCCAGGAGAGCCGGGTTGGGACGAGGAGGTTCACAGCATCTACCTGTACGAAAATCTCCAGGGTGACGACAACTGGGACAAGTCCGTCCTGTCTCCAAACTCCTATCCGAGCCACCAACTGCAGATCGACGACGTGAATCAAGATGGCGTGTGGGATGTAATCAGTGAGTCGGCTGGCGCGTCGGTGATCAGCTACTACGAGAACGCGATGACCAGCCCCCACTTCATTCTCGACGTGGTGGATTCGGCCTACCCCGGCAATGGGAAGCCGGGTTGGTCGGTCGGTGGGGACTTGAATGGTGACGGCTTGGTGGATCTGGTGGCTGGCGGCGGCGGAGCGATTCAGTGGTATCGCGCTCCCGAGTGGACACGCTTCCCCCTGGAGGCGAGCTCCACCGTCGGAGGCAATGGCGGTCTCGTCGTGGACGTGGATCGGGACGGTGCCCTCGATGTCGTCTCGGCAATGTTCAATTCATTCCTCGTCTGGTGGCGGAATCCGGGTCCGAGCAGCGTGACCGGAACCTGGACAAGGCACATCATCGACGGCAGCATCAGCCATTTCAACCATGATCTGGTGATCGGCGACATCGATGGAGATGAGGAGGGCGAGCTGGTGGCCCTCTACGTTGGGGGAGGCGTTTATTGGTACGACGTGCCTGCCAATCCAGAGGCCAGTGGTTGGCCCCGAACTCGCATTCTCGGATCGGTCTCGGATCCCTTCGTCGGCTTGGCTCTCGGGGACCTCGATGGCGACGAGGATCTGGATGTCGTGATCTCCAACAACTGGTTCGAACAGCCTGCGGATCCGACGACGGCCAACTGGAATGGCCGGCAGCTGTTCTCCGAGGCGGTCCAGAATGTCGTCTGCTTCGACGTCAACGACGACGGTCGACTGGATGTGGTGGGGGCCGAGGGCTTCGTTCATCCCAATGGGCGGATCCTCTGGGCGGAAGCTCCGTTCAATCCGAAAGCCCAGCTCTGGACCGAGCATGTGGCTGCAGAGGACCTGGACGGGCCCGAGAACATCTGGGCAGGGGATCTGAACCGCGATGGGCTGACCGACTTCGTGAGTGGCGAGATGGGAACGTCCACAGGTTTCGATGACTCGGACAGCAATCTGTTGGCGCTGTTTGGAACGGGTGCTGACGGCACGACCTGGGAACGACGAGATCTGTCGTGGAGCGTCGGTGTCAGTGCACGCATCCAGCCGACAGATGTGGATGCCGATGGTGACCTGGATTTCGTCGCCGACGGCAACGCAGAAAACCACATCTACCTATGGCGAAGGGAAGGTGCTGCTGTGCTCTTTGCCGATGGGTTCGAGGTGGGTGACACCTCGCACTGGAACTCCTCCGTACCCTAGTCAGCGCCTGGAGACACCCTCAGGGATCGGGCCGATTGGAGATCAGGTACTTGTTGCCGTCCTGATCGAGGATGAAGAACAGGTCCTTCAGGCCGTCGAGCTCTTGCAAGCGACGTTCGTCGAGGATGCAGTACTCGCGGTTCTTCGACTGCAGGAGCTCCTGCATATCAGACGGCTTCTCCAAGACGATGGCCTCCCGGTCTGTGTAGAACATCGCCGAGTCGCGAATCCGTTGGTAGAAGACGTACTTGTCACCAGGAGGGAGCCTCTGGTCGAGCCTCAGGCCCAGTTCCTTGGTGGCTCGATAGGGACCCACGGGTGGAGCCAGGACCAGATTGAATAGAGCCATCGCCGTTCCGGTGAGCACGACGATCGTCACCATGGCAGCGGCCGACTTCTTGATCCACAGCAGCACGAACACCAGGATGACGAGCGCGGCGACCGTCCAGATGAACCCGTAGACCCTCGGTGGGTCGAGTCCGGCCTTGGCCTGCAACGAGGTGGGCGGCACCAACCATAGGTAGAGGACCGCTGCGACCATGAGTCCGACGAGTGGCGACCAGGACCAGAGAAGCCCTCTCCTGCGGGTGGGACTCGGGTCGTTCAGGGCGTCGTACCAGTACAGTGCGAGCAATAGAGCGACGGCCGGAAAGATGGGCAGGATGTAGCTTTCGAGCTTGGCGGTGGCCAGGGAGAAGAAGGCGAAGATAGAACCGGCCCAGATCAGCAGGAAGAGGACAGCGTCTGCAGGCCCTCTGTCCCGATTGCGGATCGCCCCAATTGTGGCCAGCGGGACGAAGGTGACCCAGGGCAGCAACCCGAACGACAGGGCCCGAAAGTAGAAATAGATGGGTCCCGCATGGTGGGTGTTGGACGAAGAGAAGCTGCCGAGATTCTTCTCCAGGATGAAGTACCGCAGGTAATCGGGGTTGCGAAGGCTGATCGCGATGTACCAAGGACCGGCTACGGCGAGCAGGATCAGAAGGCCCCAGCCGACCTGCAACTCCTTGATCAGGCTGAGCCTTCGAGTCGAGAGCAGGAACACTCCGATGACCAGACCGGGAAGCACCAGCCCGAGTGGACCCTTGGCGAGGACCGCGAAGCCGGCGGCGACCCAGAATAGAAGGAAGTACCGTCTTCTGCGCTCTTCATCGACAAGACCGAAATAGAAGAAGCAGAGTGCCAATGTCGTAAACGAGGTCAGCGCAATATCGTGAACGACGACTCTCGACAACAGGATGTACTCGGCCAAGGCGGCTAGGATGATCCCTCCCAGGAAGCCGATTCGCGGCCCGAACATCTTGCGACCCATGTAGTAGGTCACCAGGACGCCGGCCGTCCCGAAGATCGTAGCCGGAAGCCTGGCTGCGAATTCGTTGAAGCCGAAGAGAAGGAAGCAGATCGCGCCCAGCCAGTTGAACAGGATGGGTTTGTCGTAGAAGTTCTCACCATTGAACGTCGGAGTGACCCAGTCCCCGTGCAGCAAGATGTTCTTGGTCATCACGGCGTGCATGCCTTCGTCGACATCCCAGAGCACCCTGGAGTGCAGCCCGAAGCAGAAGAGGAACAGGCAGAGTCCGACCAGGGCGAGGAGGCGGAGGATTGATCTCCGGTGTCCGTTCAGGGTCCAGTTTGCGCACGCGATGAGAGACGATGATATCGTACTCGCGCTCGCCGGCCCCCTTCAACAACGGCATGTTTATGAATCGATCGCCTTCCTGGCCGCCGCGGAGCCTGGCTGGCACCGCGGTCTGGGAGCCGACCAGAGTTAGGACTGGCAGGCCCAGATTTTTGGCCAGGACGAAGGAAAGGGTTTCCAGAACCTCCTCGTCATGGGCAGCTTCTGATGAGCCTGCCGGGTGCAGGCGATCCCAGGATTCCCACTCGTCAATGACAACAAGCAAGCCAGTGTAGGGTTCAACCCCCTTGGCGACCAAAGCCGGCAAGGTCAGTTGGTCGAAAAGGTTAACGAGGCGCTCTCGTACGCTCGCAGACGTGCGGGGCTGAAAATCGTTGGCATCACAATAGTCACGTAGGGCCTCGGCCGAACGCGCGCCGGCCGTAGCGAGCAAGGTAGTCAGCAGGGGTGCAACCGGTTTCAGATTCAACATACCGCTCTATGGCAGCCCGCAGCCCAGCATCCCGCTCCTCAAACCATGCTAGGAGTTCGTCGGTGGAGGTGACCTGGATCTGGCCGCTAAGGCCGATCCGTTTCAGTGTCTCACCAAAGCCCTCCTGTTCCAGGACGCTCAGTAGCTGGCGGCCGCTCCACTCGTCAGCGCCGCTCTGCCCCTTGAGCGATAGTATTACCGGGAACAGCCGCTGGGACGCAAGACGGCGCCGGTAGTTCCTGATGGCATCATCCTTGACCAGGTCCCACAGAGCATCGTCGGCGGCATTGGCCAACAGGCAGGCGAGTGTTGCAAGAAAGTGAGTCTTGCCGGCACCATACTCGGCCTCAACCCAGTACCCTTGACCTCTACCTTGGACTGCCAGTTCGACAATGCGCTCAAAGTACTCCCGGATGGTGTCAGTGAACCAGTAGTCGTCCACTGTCTGCAGCGGATTGTCGAAGGAACGCCTCAGGGACAGCGTTACGTCTTCTGGCATCGGCTTGGGAATGACCAAGTGTTGAAGTTTCTCGCGGGGCATATGCGCAATCCTTGTCTAGCTCTCTACTATAACGTGATTTTCCTCAACAAGTCGCCCCAAATGAGCAAATGTGGACCGAGGCTCGCAACGTACATAGTTGGGCAGCCGATCGGCTGGATCGTAGGCAGCATCCTCTGCCGAACAGACCAGTATGACAATCGAGCGAGCGGTCAACGCCTCATAGAATGGTTGCAGTCCCACTCGATACCGCGCCAACAGCTCGCAGCCAGTGATCACGAGAACTGGATGGGCATCCCCATTGGTGGCATGCCAAACCCTCAGTCTCGCTCGCAGAGCATCGCGTAGCAGGTCGCCCGCTTCGTCTACTGCGGAGGGAAAGTGGCTCAGCTCGGCAGCTAGCTGAAAAGCATCCAGGCGCTGAGCACAGCGAGAAGCTAGGAGCGAGGTCAGATCATCGATCTCGCCGAGCCAGACGTAGAGGTGGCGATAGGGGTGGGAGCCCGCCAGAATCGAGTCAATCTCGGCAGCGAATTGGTCACGTCTCACAGCCGCAGCCTCTTCTCAAGCCACTGGTCGAGTGTGTAACTCGTTGTGATCTGCTCAAGCTGATCCACTCTAGCATAGCCGGCGATCAAGCTCTGGGCACTGGCCTCGTGCAGAATGCGGCGAACCTCTCCTTCTTCACGCAGGCCGAGATACAGCCAGAACCGATGGGCCAAGATGTCGCGCAAGGTGACGATGCGCGGAGAAGGCGCAAAGAGGCGATGCACCAGGAGCAAGAAAGGCGTCTTGCCAGGCTTGAGCTGTGCTACAATGTCTCTTTGGCGCTGTCGAACAACGAACCCCAGACGGCGGAGCGTTTCCCCAAGACGACGGACCATTTTCGGGCGGTTCTTCGGATCCACTTCTTCGATGTATGTTTCCAACACTGAGCGCTCAAGAATGACACCCGGGGCCATTGTGCTCAGGTAGCTGGCGACGAAGTGAGCCACGGTTGGCTCCTGAGCCAGGTACTGATGGCGCATCAGCTCTTCCAGCAAGTCATCATCCCGATATGCTTCCCAAGCTCGCCGAGGCAACACGTCCAGTGACTGGCCCGGAAAAAAGTACAGTGCTATGGTCTGTGCGTGCTGCCGTCTGGTAGACGGAGAGTTGTATGGCAGGTTCTCTTGCAGAAAGGCCCGAAACGCAGAGAAGTCGTCAAAGCGAAGGCTTTCCCTGATTGCTAGCTTCGCTTGCAGCCAGGGTACTTCCTGAATCATGCGCGGTGGATCCATACCCTTCGAGTTCTGCATTGTCATGGTTTTCTCCACAAGGGCTCAGCTTTCGAGTGCCCGGCGCCCACGCCGAGGGTCGTATTGCCGTGAAAACTCCTTCAAGACGTCTACACGCACAAGCCATTTGTTTCCCACACGCACAGCCGGGATCTTTCCCTGACGGGCCAGGCGGCGGGCGCTCTCCACATGAATGGAGAGACAGCGAGCCACCTCATCCATTCCGAGGTAGTTTTCTAGAATCTCATCGTTCATCGAGAGCTCCAGTTTGCCAAATGCGGGGTAGCTCAACAGTTTTGAATACTACACCATTTCGGGGCAAACGTCAAATCCCTGCATTGGTAGCAGGTACCTCGACCGTCGTGCTCGGCACAAGACCAAGCAGACTGCGCTTGGCTATGGTGGGAGAGAATGGGATCAGGGTCAAGAGGTGAGTGAGCTTGAACGGCGCTCCAAGAAGAATCACGGCCGCAAAGGACACTGGACAAGCTCGTGGATCTTGTCTTAGCTTGACAGGGCCATCGCCATTGTCAGCTGAAACACGGCCATCGCCACCTGAAATACGATCTCGTAGGCACCGATGTCCAGATCCACCGGGCGCAACATGCCGCTGGCAGCCATGAACCCGCGCCCATACCGTTCCCGCCACAGGCCTTCGTAGACCTGTGGATCTCCCTGCCCGAATGCCTCGGCCAGCAGCTCCGCCGACCACAGAGCGTAGGCGATGCCCTCGCCGGTGATGGGATGGACGTGGCCCGCCGCGTCCCCCAGCAAGGCCCATCCCGGCCCTGCGCAGGGTGTATCCCACAGCGTCGGATCCCCGAGCCATCGGCAGCAAGCGCAGCCCAGCGCCTATCCCTGCTGGCCCCTGGACACGTGTCGTCGAGAAACCGATCCAACCGCTGCCAAAGGTCCCGAGGAGGAACGGCACCCAGCCGGCTGCCGATGCCCACGCTGGCGTGGTCAGGGCGGGGAAAGGACCAGAGGTAACCCTCCAGATCGGCAAAGGTCTGGAATATGAGGGCGTCTGGCATGCCCCGCACCAGGTAGCCTACGGCCAGGCCCAGGTGCTGCCGGGGGATCGGCCCCACCACGCGCCGCCGGACGATGCTCCGCACACCATCGGCACCCACCAAAAAGTCGGCTGAGAACACCTGGCCCGACTGCGGTACGCAGGCACCAGCCGTCCCCGGTCTGCTCCAGGTCAACCACCCGCTGGCGCACGAGGCGAACGTGCCGTTGGCCAGGGCGCGGTCGAGCAACGCCCGGCCAAGGTCTTCCCTGGAGACGATGGCCCAGGGAGGTTGGTCAAGGATCTGCTCGACCTGGCTGCCGTCCGAGGCCCGGAGCAGCAGGCGGGTTGGGCAGTGGCGCGAAAACGGCAGGGCCATCACGTCGGGGAGGTGCCGGCCGATGAGGGGACCCAGGCCCCCGCCGCACGGTTTCTCGTAACCCGCCTCGTGGGGCGGGCGTGCGCGATGGTCAAAGAGCAGGATTTCGTGCTCGGTGTTGGCAAGGCAATGGGCCAGGTGGCAGCCGGCCGGACCCGCTCCGACAATGGCGATGCGCATAGCACCCTTCCTTGGATTCAGGATAGGCACAAGGGCACGTCGACGGAGATCCGCGTGCCCTGACCGGGCTCCGACTCCAGATTGAAAGTACCGCCGACGCCCTCCGCCCGCTCCCGCATGCCGACCAGGCCCAGATGCTGCTGGTCGATGAGGGAGCCCAGGTGGGCTGGCACCTCAAAGCCCACGCCGTCGTCTTTGACCACCAGGCGAACCCTACGGTCTTGCAGGTCCAGCGTGACGTCAACTTGCCTTGCCTCGGCGTGCATCAAGGTGTTGTTCAGACTCTCCTGGCAAATGCGAAACAGAGCGATCCTGACCTCTTTCGGCACCGATACCCCGTTGCCATTGGTGTGGAGGACGACGGGCAGATTCCGTCTTCTCCGGAAAGAGGCGACGTACTCCTTCAGCGCCTTTTCCAGGTCGTCGCCCAGGTTCGGAGGGCGTAGCTCAAACATCAGGTCGCGCAAACGATCGAGGGCTTGCTGGATCACGTCGCGTGCGCCGATGATCTTCCTGGGGGAGTGAGTCTCCACCGGTTCTTCCAGCAATCGGAGAACGAAGGCCAGGTCCTGGGCGACGTCGTCGTGGAGCTCCTGGGACAACCGCTTCTGGTTTCTCTCCTGCAGGGCGATGACCTGTTTGGTCAGGGCCTGGATCTCGTGGATCTGGCCCTGAAGCCGGTCAACGAGCTGGGCACGGGCAAGGGAGACGGCAGCCTGGTGAGCCAGGGTACCCAGAGCATGGTGATCCTGCTTGGCAAAGAACTCGTCAGCGACCTTGCTCCCCAGCACCAGGATCCCCATCAGCCTGTCCCGCTGCACCAGAGGGACCCACATCTGCACCCCGACCTCAGACCAGACAGCAAGCTCCTCCTGGGCGGCTGGATCAACTCGCAATCGGTCACGCAATACTCCATGTTGAATCGGCTCTCCGACTTCTAAAAGGGAAGCAGCCAGAGCGCTCCCGCGGCGAACAGGCATGATTGCATCGAAGCCATTGCGTTCTCGTACGCAAAACGTGTCCTCGTCACCTCCCACCTCCGGCAGTAGTAATGCGACTTCCTTGAAACGCATGGTGTCTGCCACGTCATTCACCAACAGATCGGCGACGGTCTGGCTATCCAGCGCATCTTTGAGCGCACTACTCACACCATGGACAAACTCATTGTGTTCGTACCAACCGCCATAGAAAACGCCGTCGACGAGTGCCTGGATCTTTTGCTTCAGGGGCTCGAGCAGGAACACGAGAACCAGGACGGGTACGACGTTTACCAGAGTAGCAGGCCCCGAAAAGACATCGGGCATCAACCACCGGGTAACCAGAGAGAAAGCAAGGTACATGGCAATGAAACTCAAGGACAGGAGAAAATACACGACCGAGCGATTGACGATCCGGTCCAGCTTCATCAGGTTGTGCCGGTACATGGCGTAGAGATAGCTGAGCGGGATGAGCATCAACAACAAAAGGCTTATCCAGCTCGGCACGACGTAGGGAGTGTGGAGAATCTGGGGCAGCATGATGAAGAGCATGAGCGGCAACGATGCCAAACCAGTGCCGAGCATAATCAGCGCGACCTGTCGCCTGCCTGTCTCGGAGCTTGATTCGCGATAGGTCCGTACCAGCAGCGTCAGGCCGATGATCAAACAAGCACAGAAGTACACCTTGATCACCGCAGCAAGGGACGGCGGCCCTCCGCCGAGATTGTGGAGTTGCCTGTCGAGATAGATCAGATCCGACGCCGTGGATAGCAACAGCAGAATCAGGCTGATACAGTATAAACCTACCAACAGAGCCCTTTTGCCCCTGAAGCTGATGCGTTCAGGAAAGACCGTGTGATAGTGGACGAAAATTGGACCAACGGCCAGGGCGATAGCAGGCATCGTCAAATTCGCCCAGAATGCACCAATGTCCGCCATGCGCCAGACGACGATGCCCAATGTGCCGAGCAGAGCGACCAAGACAAAGAGCTGCGACACTGGATCGCGGGGCTTGAACACCAGGGCGATCATGGCAATGATCCAGAAGGCCAGGGCCATGACATAGTAGCCAACCTTGTTGAAAGTCACCTTGGGCGGTGGTGAGGTCAAGCCGATGTTCAGGGACACTTCCTGCCCATCACGCAACACGGTCAGTTGGAGGGCCTCCTGGTCGGGATGCAGGTACGCGTCTCCCGGCGATCCTTCTCCCTGGATGTCCAGGATCCGGTCATCCATACCAAGTCCGGCAGATGCAGCCGGACCCCCGGGATGGATGGCCCCAACACCTGTGGCACCGGCGACCTCAAAGCCGGCGTACGGCAGCGATATGTCATAGAAGAACATTGCCAGGCCGCTGACAAGAATGGCCAGTCCCAGCAACAGCAGGGCCTGCATCGACAGGCGCCTGACTCCCTCTGCGCTGAACAGTCTACTTAGCATCATCGCCCTCGCCGGATGAACGAACCTGCGATGATTCCCCCTGGAGCAGATGATTGATCGAATACACATCCAGAAACCTGGCCAGGTGTCCGGGAGCCGGGCACCTGGCTAATGCCTCAGCAGCACGTTGATGCAAAGCCTGGAACTGGGCCAGAGCATACAGTTGCCCTGCCTGGCCCTCAGCAGAGTCGGGTTGATAGTGCACTCCATCCAGAGCCAATGCAGCCAGGATGGGCAAAGTGCGACTATGACCAACGTCTCTTTTTCCCCCGGTGCCTGCCAGACCGTAGAAATCGTTCCACACCTGGGCCAGAATGCCCAGGCTGTACCCAAAATCGCCGTAGCATGCGACAGTCTCTGCATCTGCCCCGGCAACCATAGCGCCTGCTCGACAGCCGAGGCTCAGCAGCGAGCCGGTTTTGGCTCCAACTGTCTCTTCGTAGTCGCTGAGGGAACCATCATCGCTCAAATCAGCGTGTTGTCCTTCGCACATGTAGAGCAAGGTCAACGAGAATTCCTTCTGCAGGTTCAGGATGACCGCTGGGTCCATGCCAAGATCGGCGAGGCGGGTGAGGGATAGCTGCGAGAGCCCAATCATGGCTGTAGCCAAATTGACCGTCTGCGCTGGGCCTACGGTCCGCCATAGGGCATCATCGGTGTCCTGGTCCTGCCATTCATCCAGGCAACCGGCGGCAATCCGCCCTATCTCGAGGGCAGCAGCTACGTGATAGGCTCGCTCGGAGTCTCCCTCAAGTGCTTCGCAGGTCAGAATCGGCAACATCAACCAGGGAGGCCTGTCGGGTGAAGGCGCTCTGTCATTCAGCACTGTTGCCAGTAGCCCTGCAAAGTCGGGGAAGAGAGCAGCCCTGCAGAACGCCAGGTTTTCGCCAATGATCTCGTGGACGATCTCCACTTGCTCAGAGATAGACAACATGATCCGTATCAAAAACGCCCTGCGTTTTCCAACGCAGGGCTGACAAAGTACGACGAAGGCGAGCTAGCCCGTGCGATTCTAGCACGAGACAGTACTCAGCCCCGCCTGCCCCAGTCGTTGTCGGTGGAAAGCGGCTCAGGCCCTTCTCCTCCCCCCACGACAAACAACCCACCGGCGAGCAAGAGCGGAAGCGCAGCGACAAGGGAGTCGTAGGCGCTCGGAGAAATCCCCAATTCGGTTATCAAGGCCTGTTTGGGGGAGGTCATAAACCACGTTCTGTACTCTTCGTCCGTGACAAGCCGATGTGTGATTTGCAACAATCCTGTGTCTTTCATACTTTTTCTGCCTCCTATGATTTAGTCTTTGGTAAGGGTTGTCCGATATCGAAGGAGCAAAAGGGCGATCGCTGCCAACGAAACCCCGATGACCACGATCCCCCCTTCGGGACCGAAAGCGCCACCTGTCACCAGATCTGGCCCCTGGGTGACCGAGCGCATGATTGATGGTCTGACGTGTCCTGAGCCCGGAAATCCCAGGACGTGCATCTGCACGATGTTCCAACTCATGTGCAGCCCCATGGGCAACCACAGAGAGCGGGTGACAAGATATGCACAAGCATACAGCACTCCGGAGAGACAAACGCTCAGAATGCCCAGAGCAGTGGCGTTGGGATTGAGTACGTGCACCAGGCCAAAGAGAATGGATGACCCAGCTACAGCGAGCGGCATCCCCCAAGCCTGGCCCAGGCGTTGCATGATGTATCCGCGGAACGCGAGCTCCTCGTTGAAGCCGACCACAACGGCGACCAGGATCGCAGCGGCCAAATCCAATGGTTGCCAGGCAGAGCTTTCGATCGTGAGCCAGCCACCCGCTACCAGGATGCCGAATACGACGAGCATCAGGAGCGCTCCCAGCCCCCAACCCGCAGCCAGCTTGGCGAGCCAGCCTCGTTTCTGCAAACCCAGATCAGTGAGCGAACTGTGATCCACAAAGCGACAGAAGGCCCAGGTCAGAGCCAGGACGCCTACCAGATAGACGACGCTCTCAAGGGCAGTCGCTAGCCAGGATGGCAGGTATTCGGAAAGGAGGTACCCGAGTTCGCCATGAGCAACCAGATTGATGACAGCCAGGGCCACAAAGTAGCCAGCAGCACGCCAGAAGTATTTGGCTCTTGACGGTGACTTGCCCGGTGTTCTCACTGTCTTTCCCCTGCGCAACAATCCATTTGTAGCCTTCTCTATACAGATATGAGACCGAACTTGATAGCCTGGCGCACGGCTGCGGCGCGGTTGGTTGCCCCCAGCTTCCGGTAGATGTTCGATGCATGGGTTGTCACTGTTCGTGGAGTGATGAACAGCTCCTCCGCAATTGCATCTGCTTTTGCGCCTGTGGCCATCAGCTCCATCACCTCCAGTTCACGAGGGGTGAGGCTGGGGGTACTTTCATTAGAATTCAGGCCCCACATGATAGGGACCACGCGCTGGCTAAAGTACGTCCCGCCCGCAGAAACAGCGCGGATCGCTTTGACGTACTCGGTCATGGGCTCCTCTTTGATGAGGTAGCCATCCACCCCAAGTTCCACGAGGCCACAGACGTGCTTCTCGTCCTCCTGAATGGTCACGATGATAATCCGCATCTGGGGATACTGCTTCTGCATCCGGGGAACAGCCTCGAAGACATTGAACTCGGGCATATTGATGTCCAGGAGCAACACATCCGGCACGCTTCCCTTCAGCAGCGCTGCCAGTTCAGGCCCGGAACCTGCTTCTCCAACGACTTCGATATCAGGGACTTTGTTCAGGGCTGCGATGATCCCCAGTCGGGTCGCTGGGTGATCATCAATCACGGCTACAGTGAGCATGAAATACCACCTCGGCCGGTTGCATATGCGCGCTATCATATCAGAAATCCCGCACCAGGTCAAGCGCGGCATACGTAGTTCTTGCGCGAGCGGCATACGTAGTTCCTACGATCTTTCGGTGGAAAGGTACGATACCGCGCGCAAGAACATACGAGATCAAGATCGTAGGAACACACGATTGACAGGCTGCCTTCCACCCTGTATACTGGCTCAGGAGATGACGCTGAAAGCACAGTAAGCAGGAATTGCAGCTCGCGAAGGCAGGTTGAAACGGTGATTAGGACACAGGATCTGAAAGCGCTCTTTCGCGCTCAGGAAGTCATCGGGCAACTGGTTGCCGATGGTCTTGCGGTTGTTCCCAGTTTGGAGCCGGCCATCGCCATGGCTCGGCAAAGGCTGGAAACCCGGAAAGGGCGCCGGCGCTATCTGCTGGACATGCTACCCGACAGTGTGGCCCATGCCCTACCAGGAGTGAGTGGCAGGTTTGTCGTCGAATTCTCTCGGGCAGGCTGTATTGAACTACAGGACGGTATCCCCGCGTTGATACAGATCGTGGACCTGGAACGGCGCCATGGCGAGCGCGCCATCCGGCTCCTCCACGGCACCGGCGTCGGATTCAAGGACCGGGAATACTGGCTGTAGCTTGACCACCGGCTCTGCGACAAGCGAATAGGCCAAGTCACGTCACCCAACGGGACAAGACACGGCTCAGTGAATGCCTCATCAGAGGTGCATTGGGCCGTGTTCTGTTTGGAGAGGGAAAGCAAGCTGATGCGCGCCCGTACCCATGGCGAAAACCTACTGTACGAACTGGCCCAGACCCTGGCCGCCGGCAATGACCACTCCACGGCGATCGCTCTGCGCAAGCTGGTCCAGGCAGGGTACACCACCCTCCAACAGGTGGATGGGGTCTCGGATTGGGCGCTGCTAGCCCTCCCTGGGCTGGGAGTCAAGCGCTTGGGGGCAGTTCGAAGGCTCACCAGACCAGACTGGCAGCCTCCCTCACGGCATGCGATCCAGGCTGCAAACTGGTATCTGTCCGCCGCCCAGTTCGCGCTTCGCTACTGGCCCCCGGACACCCTGGCGTCCTTCATTCGAGGCTCCGCGCCGGCGGTTGCCACCCAAGGACCGGTCGAGAAGCGTCTGGCCCTGGATGTATTCTCCCAGGCGACCAACAAGGCGCTGAGCTATTGCCCGCCGCAGGAGTTGGTCGAGATGCTGCGGCTGGCAAGGAATGGTCATCACCCCGGCCGTGCTCACCAGGACCCAGAGCTTCACCACGACTCAAGAGTGCAAGTCGAACTGATCCCCGATGAGCAGCAAAGGGAATCAGGCCCGGAAACATCCAGGACAGAACCCGGACGGGATGATGCAGCGGCAGAGAGTGATCGCTACGCCTACTCGCCTCGCAAACGCCGCGAGATCGTGCAACACTATCGGGCCGTTCGGGACAGTGGCCTGATCGAGAACAAGGATCGCTGGGCGCATTCCAACTACAACATCACCGGCCGGACTCTACTGAACTACGAACGCGAGTTTCCTGAAGAAGAACAGAGACTCCGGTAGGTGTGGTCGAGGGGTGAAGCACAGATCGCCGGAAACAAATAGCCCTACGAGCGATTCGGGGATCTCGTCCACCATTGGCACTTTTACAACCGCATAGCCTGTCACCAGCACAGTCCGAGTCAGACTTGACAACGGGCGCAAATAGGGTGTATAATATGGCAAGATAGCAAACCAGGAAACTAGGCAGACATAAAGAAGGCAGGGATGGAAGATCGGAAGACGACCATACGATTACCGGAGGACTTGCACAGGCGTGTCAAAGCCAAAGCTGCTTTGCTAGGGACGACCATCACTGCCGTCGTGAAGGAATACCTGGAGCGTTGGGTAGAGGAAGACCTGCCCGAGGAACCTGAAAAACAGGACCGATGTCCTGAAATAAGAAAACGGGCCGTGCTGGTGCGCCAACACCAACACAGCCCTAACCCAACCCGCTGACGCACCCGTAGGAAGGACAGCGAGCCAGGCTGATGCTATTCTAGCATAGCCTGGTTATGTCGTCAATTAGACGGCCACCCGATCCATTGTCAGTGGGATCGGGTGGCCGTTTTTTGTTTTCTCAAGCAAGACCAGATGAAAGGAGTGCGAACGATGAACGTAGGAATCGACATTGGATACAGTTCTGTGAAGGCGGTGGCTGGTCCTGACCGCCTGGTGACCTTTCCCTCCGTGGTGGGCACGCCAGACCGGGCGCGTTTCGCCGTCAGCAGTGCAGACGGGCACATCATCCTGGATCTGCCTGGCGATGGGAGCTGGCTCATCGGCGAGGGGGCCGTCGCCCAGAGCCGATTCGTGGACCGGCGGGAGGATCGGGGCTGGATCGCCAGCAATGCGTATCGCCGGTTGATGTTGGCCGGTTTCACCGAGCTTACCGCGGCCACCTGGTGTGACTTGGTGGTGGTGACTGGGCTGCCGGTGGCCTTCTACTCTGCCGACAAGGACGCCCTGCGCGACCGGTTCCTCGGCCACCACAGAGTGGCTAGGGAAGGGCGGCGCGCACAAACGTTCCAAGTGAGTGAGTGCCGGGTGATCCCCCAGCCGTTCGGGACACTGCTAGCCGAGGCGCTAAACGACCATGGGAAGATCGTGAACCACGACCTGGCTACCGGGGCAGTGGGCGTCATCGACGTTGGCGGCAAGACCACGAACCTGCTGAGTGTCAATCGCCTGGCAGAGATCGGCCGGGAGACGGCTAGCATAAACCTGGGGGCCTGGGACGTGGCCCGGGCAGTACGCGAATACCTGACCAATCACTGCCCTGACCTGGAGCTGCGGGACCACCAGGTGATCGACGCCATCGTCAAGCGCCGCGTCAAGTACTTCGGGGCTCTGGTGGACCTGGGAACGTGATCGACGCGATGCTGGAGCCGATGGGCGACCAGGTAATCGCCCAAGCCACACAACTGTGGAACGGCGCGGCCGGGCTGGAGGCGATCCTCGTGGCTGGCGGTGGCGCCCTATTGCTGGGGCCGTACCTGACTCGGGCCTTCCCCCATGTGCGGGTGGTAGACAATCCCGTTTTCGCCAATGCTCTGGGCTACTGGCGCTTTGCCCAGCGGCTCGGGTAGTACCCAGTAGTTATGACCGGGTACTACAAGGGGGAGACGATGGCAAGAGTCGTGATGTCTTTCGCTCTGGACAGCCAGAAGGACAAGCGTATCCTGCGCTATCTGGAAGGACTGCCCAGGGGAGAGAAATCGAAAGCGATCCGGGATGCCCTTCACGCTCACCTCGGAAGTGGGGGCGTGACTCTGGGGGATGTTTACCAGGCGGTCAAGGACCTCGAACGCAAGCTGGGGAGCGGATCCTCGTTTGGTGCAGGCCGGAAGCATGGGGGTAGTCCCCGAATCTGACGATGAACCGGCGGACGTGGCAGCCAATCTCGACGGTCTGGGGCTGTGATGTGGATGCGGACCATCTGCAGTGAGTACAAGACAAAGCAAAGGGAAGGAGGTGAGAAACGATGTTTCTACGGTGGCTGTTATTCGAGACCAAGGCCGGTGAGCTGCTCTTGGCTTTTCTGGAAAAGACAGCGGGGTTGGCCGTGGTCCAGGTCGAGTGGCTGGCGCGCAGCCCAGCGGAACGCCGCACGTCGCCAGCGGCGAATAGAGAAGCGGGCCAGCGGCAGCCGACGATTTGTCGGATACCCACTGACCCACCGGCGGGCCGGGCGTCAAGCCTACCACAGCAGCAGCACCCGGCCCAAGCTGGATCATAGCATAGATCTCAGCGTCACACAAAGGGAAGATAGCAGTATGAATGTCGTATTGAGCGCGAGAGTGAGCAGTGAAGAACAAGCAAAGGACGAGAGCGCCAGCATCGATCAGCAGCTTTCCGGCATGCAGGCGCTTTGTGAGCGTATGGACTGGAACGTCTTGGAAACGTTTGTGGACTGCGAGAACTATCGAGCGACCCAAGCACCGAACAAAGGCAAGATCGTCAATCCTTCTGGAGAACGGGCAGACCGACCCGGCCTGCTGGCCATGCTTGAACGGTTGAGGACTGGGGAGGTTGACGCCGCACTGTGTTGGCGTGACGACCGCTTGGTGCGGCACCCCCGCGTTGCTGTGGCCTTGGAAGATGCCCTCGACGCCGGCGATGCTCGGCGAAACGGCAAAGGCAAGATCAAGGTGTTCGACGCGACAGGCGGCGAGATTGATCGGTTCACTCTTGAGCATCAAAGCGACCATCTGGCGCGAGGAAAACAAACGTCGCGTGGAGCGCTCCAGAATGGGCAAGATCGCGACTCTGCAACAGGGTCGATGGCCAGGGCACTATATTCGATTGGGATACGAATGTGTGCGCGAGCCAGGCAAGCGCGGGCGCAGAATCGTGCTTGCCGATGAGCAAGAGGTCCAGATCGTCAAACATGTCTTTGACTGGTACGACAGCGGCGTCTCGGTGATTCGGCTGCGAAACAGACTCTTGGCGCGGGAGGCAGGCCAAAAGAGAGAAGTGGAGCGGCTACACGATTGGAACCCGGCAAGCATCTATGGTATCCTGAACTCCAAGGAATACACCGGCAGCCTCTCGTGGCGATTTGCCGATGGCGAGGAGTACACCATAGAAATCCCACAGATCATCACCCTCGAGCAATGGCAGCGTGTGCAGGCCAAACTGAAGCGCAACCAGCGGCTCTCGACTCGAAACGCCAGAGGCGTGTATCTCTTGCAGGGCCTCCTGCACTGCGCCGAGTGTGGGCGGCTGACCTCCACCAATGCACAGAACTTTTCGTACCACCGGGTGGCAGACGGAACCTACAATCGAACCCTACGCCAGATCCCGAGGCATCGATATCAATGCGTGAACGCCAATATGTTCCCCGAGGAAGAGCATCCCCTCCCCTTCTCTTGGGATGGGAAGACGTTGGACTGGGTTGTGTGGCGCTACATCGTAGACAATGGAATCAAGCAACCCGACCTGATCCGGGCCCAGGTCGCGGGCCACATCGAGGCCCTCAGAGCAGAAGGAGAGAGCGTGAGTGGCGAAATCGCCCACGTCCGCCTGAAACTTGCTGAGGTTGACCAGGAACGGGCCTTCTTCCAGCGGCAGGCGGCAAGAGGCAAGATCTCTGAAGCGGAGTTTGACGCCCGGATGGACGAAACCGAGGAGGCTCGAAAGCACTGGCGCGAGGAGCTTGACAGGCTGACGGAATTGAGAGATAATGCAGTCAAGGTGCAGTCCGGGTTGGACTACGCGACGCAGTTCCTGACCGCGCTCCAGGCCGAGTTGCCGGATATCGACCAGACACTCGACGAATTGAAAGCCATGTCTCAAGACGACCGAAACGCCATACTGAAAACACGCCAGAAGATCATCCGCGCCCTGTGTGACAAGATAGAGATCTGGTCTGACGGCCGGATCAAGCTATACGGCGTCCTGGACGGCACTGAGGCCGGGGAATTTGAGTTGGGACATTCCTGGAC
>CAVQNG010000002.1:0-51894 GCA_963713825.1 uncultured Acidobacteriota bacterium | reverse complement strand
CGGCCGCCTGCACCCGAATCAGCACTTCGCCGTCCCCGACCTTCGGGTTATCGATCTCCCCGACCCTCAGGACCTCCGCCGAACCGTACTCCTCTTGAACGATGGCTTTCATGGTGCAGCTACCTCAGCTGGATTCGAGGGATCGTCCCTGGCTTGGGCGACCGTCTTCAACCTGGCAAGGAATTCCGCTTCGAATCCGTCTCCAATTAGGGAGCTTACTCCTACTCGTCGAAAGAAGACGAGGTCGCTCATAGAAAGGGATCGTTTGTAACGTATAACGTTATCCGTTATACTCGCTAATGATTCGATCGTTCGCCAACCAGGGCACACGGGACGTATTTGATGGATCCTGAGAGATGGCTACCCTACCCAAGAATCGGCCGCCGACTCATCCCGGCGAAATGCTCCGTGAGGAGTTCCTCGAGCCTCTCGGCATGAGCCAGACCGAGCTGGCCCAGCGCATCGGTGTCTCCTTCCCGAGGATCAACGAGATCATCAACGGCAAGCGTGGTGTGACACCCGATACGGCGCTACGACTCGCGAAGCTGTTCCGGACCACTCCAGAGTTCTGGCTGAACGGCCAGCGCAACTGGGACCTGTGGCAGGCCCTGCACTCCCCAAAAGCCCGGGACATTCAGCGCATCAAGCCAGTCGCCGCCTAGACCCACCTTCCAGCTGCCAACTTCCATATTAGGACACGACGCTTGGAACCCAGGTCGGTGCAGGCCGGGGCTCACTTGAAGATGCACACTTATATGTGTACACTCTCATGAGACGGAGGGTTCTCGAAACGGCACTGAGAGAGCTCGGCTGGCAAAAGCAATCCTGAAGCGAGCTGCAAGGAGACTCTGAGAATGCGTTTCTCTGGAAGGATCTACAAGGACAAGTCTCATTGGCTGGCAGAAGTGCCTCTGTTCGAGGCCATGACGCAAGGCCACAGCCGCCGCGAGGCGCTGGAGATGATCGAGGATTGGTTCGTGTCGATGGTGAATCGACCCGGGTTCCAGATCGACGCCGTTCTCACAGGGCAGAACGAATTCGAGGTCTCCTCGAACGACCTCAAGACCATGATCAGCCTGCTTCTCCGGCGCCGGCGGCAGGAGAGTGGGCTCTCCCTGGCGGACGCCGCCGAACGTCTCGGCGCCAGGTCCCGCAACGCCTACGCCCGCTACGAGCGGGGAGACTCGACGCCGACCATCGAGAAGCTCGATCAACTACTGCGAGCGCTATCCCCGGACCGCGATGTCGTCCTCCACCAGAGCTCTCAGCGCTAGGCGGCTCGGCCAAGCCTACGACCATGGGCAATGCACCCCGGCAGATCGGGGACCTGTGCCACGAAGACTCGATCTTCGGGACTCCACGCTAGGAGGATCTGGTAACTGTGCACCACTCTCACCCTGCCGACAGCGCTGCCGCCGTGTCCGCTGGCACGTCCACCGCAGCAAATAGCTCAGCCGGGTACAGGTAGTCTTCGCCGGTCTCGTCCACGACGCGGATCAGGGATTGAGCTTCCGCCTCCTCGTCAGCAAGAAATCGGTAGAGCTTGCGCACAGCCAGCGAGGTCTCGAAGCCTTCGTTGCGAACGCAGATCACGAACGTTTGAGTGGGCTCGTTCGCCATATTCAACCTAGTAGTCGCTTGATCTTGAGCTCTTTCATTCCAATCCCATGGGCTTCGTACCAGTGTACCTCAGCATCGACGATCGCTCCGTTCGGGAGCCTGACAGTCGCAATCCCTCTGAGCTTCCGCCACCGACCTGGACCATGAGCTGCAACCAAGCGAGGTAGCTCGCGGATTCTCGTGCCGGTAGAGATGACCTCGGCTCGCTCTACCGGGCCGACGATCTCGATGCCTGGACCCTTCACAGTCCAAGAGACGGATTGCCTTCAGAAGATCTGGCAAAGTGTCCGCCGGCCGGACGATGGAGTCGTCACCTCAAGGAAGGTTGAACACCCGTTCGACGCGGGCCTCGAGCTCTTCGAGACGCTCCCGCTGCGCCTCATCGAGATCGGCCTGTCCCAGAAAGTCGAGCAGCCGCCGCACGTGATGGCGGAAAGCGCCCTTGGTCCGGGTCGAGCCGTGGTCGATAAGCCGCTCCAGTAGATCGAGCGAGGCTGCTATGCGATCTGCGAGGGAATCCCCTGGCATGCCACCGTCGGCCTCGAGGGTGGAGGCGTCTTCCATCAGGACGTCCTCCCAAGCCGCAGTGGGAATATCGAAGTCCTCGTCCGGTGGCATCCTCAGGCCGAGGACCTTCCTGTAGGACGGTACGTCCTCTCGTGCTGCGGTCGAAGGTGGAGCTGGATCGACTCCCTGCATCCTCTGCTCGATGAGCGCGCTGAGCATCTCCCTCCTCAGGTCCCCAGCGCCTGCGATAGAGGGACTTGCCATGCAAAGAACGTCCTGATCGAAGTACGCATCCATCTCGACGTCCTGGGGCATTCCCACTGGCACGACCTTGGTCATCGGCAGCTCACCCGGCTTGTCGGCCTCCCGCTTCACCACAGCCACCAGTGCCATCACCCTGCTGGCCAGGCCGTACTCGCGGCTCAGGGACTCCAGCACTCCCGCCTCCTCACCGACAGGATCGCCCGAGATGCGGGACTCCACTTCGGTGATCTTCGCAGCCCCGTCGAGCAACCGAAGCGTCTTACCCAACCTCTTCGGTGCCTCCACGACAGGAAGAGCGAATCCACCCTCTGCCCAGCCGATCTCCAGCTCGGGGCCGCTCCCCTCCCCTGTCACCAACCACGGGCGACCGACATGGACATCGGCAGTCGTCAGGGTCTTGCCATCCAGCCTGACCTCGACGTCGGTCGCCACTGCAGGGCTGATGCCCGCAAAGAGGTCGAGCAACGCCATATCCACCCGTTCGCGGGCCGTGAGAAACCGAGATTGCCCACCAGTCTCACGACCGAGTTGCGCGAGGAAGCGATCCTGACTGGCGCTGCCGATACCCAACGCGTGAATCCGTGCTTTTGCCTTGCGCGCTGTCTTCAGTATCTTCGCCGTCCCGAAGACCTGCCCATCGGTCAGCAAGAGCAGATCGCCCCCATCCCTCCCCAGAGCCTTCGCGGCCGCCTTCACACCCATGGCCAGCTCGGTCCCTCCGCAGGTATGAAGGCCCGCCAGGAAGTCCCTGGCGACCTGCCGATTCCTGTCGTTGGCTTCGAGGAGCCTCTCCGACAGGGCCTCGATTTCGTTGTCGAAGGCCACGATCGAAAAATGGTCGTCCGGCCGCAGCGCCGCGATCCCTGCCTCGGTAGCCTTCCTGGCCTGCTCGAAGGGTTTGCCGTGCATGGACCCCGACCGGTCGATCACGAAGACCACACGCCGCGGTCTGTCTTCGTCGGGTTCACCGAACCGCGATGAACCCAGAAGCGCCGAGATCGTTCCCTCCGAGGCCCAGGCCACCTGCCACGAATCGGCTGCCCTGGCCTCGAGGACGAGATCGCGATTGGGCACGTCTGCCTCGACAGCCATCCCGACACGCCTCTCCGAGCCCTCACCCGAAGCCGTGATTCCGTGCGATGGCGACGACACCGTCGTCAGGCCCTGCCCCCCGATCACCTCCACATCGAAGCCCACCTCGTGGAGCTTGCTCGAGTCCTTCTTCCAGGTCGGTAGGATCAGGTCGCCGAACTCCTCCGGCGGCAGCTCCATCTCCCCCGCTCCCGGCAACGAAACGACTCTGGCCTGCCGGTGATAGGCCGGCGCCAGCGTGAAGGGAAATCGGAACCGGAAGCCGTCGTCGTGGCGCTCGACGCCCGCCACGATCTCCAGGATCACCCGCACGGTCTCTCCGGGCTTCAGGTTCCCGACGGTCAGGTTCATCATGCCGTCGGCGTATTGGCGGGCCAACACCGACAGAGACCCCATGTCGATGCCCTCTTCATAGGCGCTGACGGCCTTGTCGACCGGCTGCAGATCACTGCTGACCTCGAAGTCTTCGCCGGTGACTCGAAACGAGCGCAGGGCCGCGTCCTGCGGCAGCATGAAGCCGTAGACGACTTCGACCGGCCGCCGCTCGGCGCTCTCGAAGGTGTGCTCCACCAGCAGTCGCGCACCGAATGGCGTGACCTGACCCGTCAGCCAGAGTCGCTGCATCGCGAGCTGCAGCTCTTCTCCCGTCTCCCTCGACAGGGCTGTATAGGTCCCCGTGGACTCTGTCATTGCTAGGGTCATTGCTTGCCTTCCTTTCTGCCGCTACGACCTGCCGGCTGGTCCTGGGTGTTGTCGAGTTTGTTGCCGAGCTCTGCCAGAGCGCGACGGATCTGTCGCAGGCGCCAGGGTGCCTGATCGGCTCGCACCCGCACCTCCACCCCGTCGGCGATCCCGTAGGTCCACCACGCTTCCGGCTCGGGCAGAGAAGCCGACTCCACCTCCTCGCCTCGCATGGAGATCTCCGCCAGGGTAAGCCCGTTGGTCTGCAGCCGCTGGATTTCCTGCAGCCGCTCCAGATGCTCTTGCCCGTAACTGGCCCCCCTGCCCGCCTTCTCCGGCCCCGGCATCAGCCCCCGGCCGATATAGAACCGCACTGTCCTGGCGGGCAGCCCCACCTCTTCAGCCAGCTCCGCAAGGCTCCAGACCGGCTCGTCTGCTTTCGGCTTCTCTTTCTTCGGCTTGACCATGACTTTCTCAATCTACTCTCCAATTATAACAGTGTCAAGAACTGTTTTATTTCAAACCCTTGAAGTGACCGGCTGAGCGGGGGATGTAGGGGCGGGGCTTGCCCCCGCCCGATCGGTTGCTGCTGCTAGGATCGGATCCGTCTTGATGAAGGCCGACCGAGATCCATCGACGAGCTCTTCAGAGCTCCGGAAGCGCCTCAGCCAGTTGTTCGAACTTTGGGGGGTTACCGAGCTGAGCGAGGAGGCGACTGTCGAGTTCAGTACCCGCATGACTCGGTCGCTCGGGCGCTGCTATCCAACGCGTTCTCTGATTCGAATTGCTGCCCGTTTGCGCGGCGAACCACCCGCGATTCTGGACGAAGTGCTCTGCCACGAGGCCGCGCACCTTGCCGCGTTTCGACTTTGGGGACCGACCGCCAAACCTCACGGCAGGGAGTGGCAGGAGCTCGTTAAGAAAGCTGGCTTTCCCCCTGCGACCAGGCTGCGAGTCGAAGCGGGCAGCAGCCTCGGTCCACCCAAACGGAAGACCGTCCGCTACGAGCACCGCTGCACAGTCTGTCAGGCCTCTCGTGTCGCTCGACGGCCCATGCGTCGTTGGCGTTGCGCTTCCTGCCGAGAGGCCGGTCTTGAAGGCCTCCTCGAGATCCGCTCCTGGCCTGCCCCAGCCGAGGTGCAGCCGTGACCAGCACCCCGTGCCCTTTCTGCACCCCCGACGGGCAGCGAATCTTCCACGCTGGTCGCCTCATCCTCGGGCTCTGGGACGCCTTCCCAGTAAACCCAGGTCACGCCCTTCTCATCACGAAACGACATGTAGCCTCCTGGTTCGATGCGACTGACGAGGAACGCTCAGAGCTGATCGGCGCGATCGAGATTGCCCGACAGAAGATCCTCGAGCAGGACCAACCTGACGGCTTCAACATCGGCGTCAATGTCGGCGCCGAGGCAGGCCAGACCGTTCCTCATCTTCACCTGCACGTGATTCCCCGTTTCGCAGGGGACGTCGAAGATCCCAGGGGCGGAGTTCGCTGGGTCGTTCCTGACAAAGGGAACTACCTGAAAGAGCCTTCCGACTCCGAGCCGCGCCTACCCTCTCAGCCCGATTCTTCAAGCTCCGCAAGCCTAGTTGGACTCCCCCACGACCGGGCTTTGGTGTCTGGCGGTGTCGACCCGCTGCTCGCCCACCTCGAGCTTCATCTCGAGGCGGCGACCCACGTCGATATGGCGGTGGCCTTCATTCTTCCAAGCGGACTCGCACTTCTCGAGCCCAGGCTCTTCGACTTTCTGCAACAGGGCGGAACCCTGAGGATTCTGGCCGGCGACTATCTGGATGTCACCGATCCAGACGCCCTCAGACAACTACTAGACATCGAGACAGCCTTCCCGGACCAGGTCCAACTCAAGGTCTTCCAGGCGGCAAGAACTTCTTTTCATCCCAAGGCCTACATTTTCATGGCCAGCGGCGGCGACGGAGTGGCACTGGTCGGGAGCTCCAACCTCACCCGGCCAGCCCTGACCGACGGGGTCGAGTGGAACTATCGGACACTCCTCTCCCAAGATGCCCGGGGCTTCAGGGATGTTACGGAGGGATTCGGGCGGCTCTGGAATCACCCGAATACCGCCCACCTCGACGATGCCTGGATCGACGCCTACGAGAAGCGGCGCAAGGTCTACCCTGCACCCAAGATCGAGCCCTCCGAAGTGCGGGAGGAGCCTACAACTCCCCCACCAAAGCCCCACCACATCCAGAGGGAAGCGCTCGAAGCCCTGGGAGCCACCCGAACCGCCGGCAACTCTGCAGGGCTAGTGGTTCTCGCCACAGGCCTTGGCAAGACCTGGCTGTCAGCCTTCGATACGGAACAGGGCAACTTCACGCGGGTTCTCTTCGTCGCCCATCGCGAAGAGATTCTCGACCAGGCACGGCGCACCTTTCGCCGCATTCGGCCCACCGCCCACCTGGGCCTCTTTACTGGGAAGAGCAAGGCTCCGACGGCAGACGTCCTCTTCGCCTCGGTCCAAGCGCTTAGCCGGCAGAAGAATCTCGAAAGGTTCGCCCCTGACGCCTTCGACTACATCGTCATCGACGAGTTTCATCATGCAGCCGCACGCACCTATCGCAAACTCATCGACTACTTCGAGCCCGACTTCCTGCTGGGCCTCACCGCCACCCCAGAGCGTACCGACGGTGGAGACCTCCTTGCACTATGCCAGGAAAACCTCGTCTACCGCTGCGATCTCGCTCAGGGGATTGAACTCGAGCTTCTCAGCCCCTTCAAGTACTTCGGCGTTCCCGACGAGGTCGACTACGCCCAGATCCCGTGGCGCAGTACCCGTTTCGACGAAGAAGCTCTGACCGAAGCCGTGGCTACCCAGAAGCGCGCCCAAAACGCACTAGATCAACACCAAGAGAAAGGTGGCACTCGAACTCTGGCCTTCTGCTGCTCGCTTCGCCACGCGAACTTCATGCGCGAGTTCTTCAGCAACCAGGGCGTACGCTGCGCAGCCGTCCATTCTGGCGACGGAAGCGACCCTCGCACCCGCTCTCTCGAGCAGCTCGACAAGGGCGAGCTCGATGTCGTCTTTGCCGTCGACATGTTCAACGAGGGCGTCGATCTGCCGCATGTGGACACGATCATGATGCTCCGCCCCACCGAATCCAGGCTTCTCTGGCTCCAACAGTTCGGTCGAGGCCTGCGCCGGGTCGAGGGCAAGGAGCACCTAAGGGTCATCGACTACATCGGCAACCACCGGATCTTCCTGATCAAGGCCCAGGCTCTCTTCTCGCTAGACCAGCCCAAGGACGGTCTGATTCGTCGCCAGCTGGAGCTCGTTCGCCAGGGTGAAGCTGACCTACCACCGGGTTGTGAAGTGACCTACGATCTCGAGGCGATCGAGATCCTCGAATCACTCCTCCGCCCGCCGCAAACCGAGGAGACTCTTCGTTTCTACTACGACGATTTCATGGCCAGGCGCGGAGAGCGGCCACGAGCCGTCGAGGCATTTCACGACGGTTACAACCCCCGGGCCGCACGCAAGAGCTTCGGTTCCTGGGTTCGATTCATAGACCACATGGGCGGCCTCGACGAGGCTACAGCAACAGTCGCCAAGCAAGGTCGGACCGGCGAGTTCCTCGACACCCTCGAGAAGACTCCGATGACCAAGAGCTACAAGATGCTTGTCCTCTTGGCAGCTCTGAATCGCGATGCCTTCCCCGGGGAAATCTCTGTCGAGGATCTCACCAAGGCAGTCGAGCGCCTGGCGCGCCGATCTGCAGCCTTGCAAGCCGACCTCGGACCCTCATCCGGAGATAGAGCTGCCTTGATCCGTCACCTCGAAAAGAACCCTATCGAGGCCTGGACAGGCGGCAAGGGAACGGGCGGAAGTCTCTTCTTCGAATACCGGAATGGGGTCTTCCGCTCGACCTTCGAGGTCACGAGCAACGAGAGAGAACCATTTCAGGAGCTCGTTCGGGAACTGGCCGATTGGCGACTCGCCGAGTACCTGAGCCGAAACGGTTCCTCCGAAGAACTGAGCTTCGAGTGCAAAGTCTCCCACGCAACGGGGCGGCCGATCCTGTTCCTACCGGATCGCGCAACCACCGAGGGCATCCCATCGGGATGGACTCCGGTCGTGGCTGATGGCGAGACCTACGAAGCGAACTTCGTCAAAGTGGCCGTCAATGTGATGCGCCAGGAGGGCTCAGAGGACAATGTCTTGCCAGAGGTCCTCCGATCCTGGTTCGGCGAAGATGCCGGCCTTCCTGGTACGAGTCACCGCGTAGTCTTCGAATACAGGGAAGACGGCTGGCATCTCAACCCCAGGGGCAGGAATGGGGGCGCAGCGGAGCATCTGACCCTCTGGGAGAGCTACCAAAGGGCCGATCTACCGGATCTCTTCGGTCTGGACTTCAAAGCACCGGTTTGGAATCAGGGGTTTGTTCCTCAGCCTCCACATCTGTTCCTCTTTGTGACCCTTGACAAGTCTGGGCATCCTGACGAACACAAATACGCAGATCGGTTTCTCAGCAACACAGAGTTCGAGTGGGTCAGTCAAAACCGCACAACACAGGAAGGCAAGCACGGCCAGATGATCCAGAACCACCGCGACCAGGGTCTGGAGGTTCCACTCTTCGTCCGTAAATACTCCAAGACGTTGGGGAAAGTGACGCCCTTCACCTATTGCGGAAAGCTCGACTTCGTTAGCTGGGCGGGCGAGAAGCCAGTCACGGTGCAGTGGAAGCTTCAAGACCCACTACCAGAACATCTCTTCGAGCACTTCAAGCTCGACTGACTCGACTTTGGAAATGGAAGAAGTCCACGTTGTCGGCGCTGCCATCCTGAACGGCAACACCTGCCTGGTGGCCCAACGCGGCGAGCAGATGTCTGTGCCACTGAAGTGGGAGTTCCCTGGAGGCAAGGTAAAGGCAGGCGAGGCTCCAGCTGACGCCCTTCGGCGAGAGATTTCTGAGGAGTTTGGGGTGGCAATCGAGGTCTACGAGTTTCTCGGCGAAGGCTCTTCCGAAATTCGAGGCCACGCCATTCGACTCGAAGTCTTCAGAGCCCAGATATTGAGCGGGGACCTCATACCCATCGAGCATCACCAGATTCGCTGGGTCAACGCCGAGAAACTCGTGCGCCTCGATTGGGCGGAAGCTGATATCCCCGTCGTTCCGGTAGTCCAGGATTTGTTGACCCGGCAGGACCCAAGCCCCAGGACCTTTTCGCCACTGACACCCCCTGACACTAGCCCTCGCTAGAGTGACCACGTTCGCGTGTTGTCACTCGTCGTGGATGGGGGTGTAGAGGCGGGGCTTGCCCCCGCCCGGCTAGGGCCATGTGGCCCTTGCCATTGCGCCCCACCCCTTCGGGTGGCAACCTGGCGCCACCAGTTTGTTACCTTCAGGAGGTCACACTAGAGAACGCCCACTATGGCAACGATGAACCGCTCCATTCGGCTGTTCGGGGTCGTGACCTTGCTGGCAGGCAAGAAGCCCCGCTCCATCGACGAGATCGCCGATCGCTTCGGGGTCTCCGTGCGCACCGCCTACCGCGACCTGGCCGACCTCTCCGAGCACCACATACCCATCTACTCCGACGAGTACGGCTACAAGCTCATGGAGACGGCCACCCTCAAGCCCCTGAACCTGACCACCGAGGAGCACGCTCTCCTCAAGGTCGCCCTCCACAACCCGGCCCTGCGGCACCAGCCGGCCCTGCTCCAGCGCCTCGAAGCCCTGGAGATGAAGCTCGATGCCGCCATCGCCATGGCCGAGGAGTCGCCCCAGGCCCTGCAGCTCGCCTCTGTCGACCGCTCCGGCCCGCAGGCCCAGGACGCCCTCGAGCCCCTTCGCCTGGCCATCCAGAAGCGCCAGTCGGTGGAGATCCAGTACCACTCGCTCTCCGGCAGCAAGAAGCGCTGGCGGGGCCTCGACCCCTGGCAGGTCTTTCAGCGCTCCGAGGCCTGGTATCTCGTGGGCCACTGCCACGAGAACGCCGAGCCCCGCACCTTCCGCCTCGACCGTATCGGCGGCGTCCGCGGCCTCGACAAGACCTACGAGATCCCTGACGACTTCGACCTCGAAAGCCACCTCCAGGACTCCTGGAAGCTCATCAAGGGCGAAGGCTCCTACGACGTCGTCCTCCACTTCGACCCCTCCCTCGCCCCCCTCATCCTCAACGCCCGCCACCACCCCGGAGAGGAAACGAAGGAACTCCCCAACGGCACCATCGAGTACCGCATCCAACTCTCCAGCCTCGAAGAGATCTCCCGGTGGATTGTAGGTTTCGGGGGGAAGTGTCGGGTGGTGGGGCCCGGGGAGTTGAAAGAAAGATCATCAGGGATTGTCCAGGCATTCGTAGATAGGAATGGCTAGTTGGTAGAGGATCAACCAGAAGCCGCGAAGGACGGTTCGAGATGCGCCTATTCGGTATCGTGAACGACAATGACTTCAAGGAATACGTTCGTATGAGCTTCGAGGTCGATCACGAAGAAGCAACGCTCGAAGCCTGGCTAGAGAGGAACCCCGACGGGATTTTGGAGGAAGGCACACTCCTCATTATCGGCCGTCAGGTAACAACGAATTTGTGCGGCTTTATCGACCTTCTAGCCCTCGACCGACAAGGTGACGTTGTTGTGCTTGAACTTAAGCGGGGCAGAACGCCACGTGAAGTGATCGCGCAGGCTCTCGAGTACGCCTCATTCGCTGAGAGACTTGAGTGGACCCAACTCGAGAGCATCCTGCAAACCTACACCAGCGATCCGTCAATCGAGTTGGCCGATTACCATCGCAGGTACTTCGAACTCGAAAGCGACGAGGCAGTAGCCTTCAACAAATCTCAGCGGATCGTGATTGTCGGCCAGCAGATCACTGACCCAATTCGACAAACCGCTGAGTATCTGGGCAAGAAGGGAATTCCCACGACGTGCGTCCAGTTCTCGTTCTTCGAAGACGACTCGGGAAGACAACTGATGTCCCAAGACATCGTAGTCGAGGGCGAGGATGGCAAAGCGAAGGTATCCTCAGTATCGTCCCCACCGACTACCAAAGACCAGTTTCTTAGAGCCGTTGATCACCACGGTCGACCCGTATTTGAGGCCATTCTCGACCTCGCAGAGAAGAAGGCCTATCCGATCAACTGGGGCACAAAGGGATTCTCGCTGAACGTCCAAAGACACGGAGCAACTCTCGGAATCCTTTACTGTTTCCCGCCCGAGTCGGTATTCAAGCAGTCCCTCTACACGGGCCTTGTAAGCCCTCGTGGAGGCTTGGTAGGAAAGATAGGCGGCACAGGGGAACTCGCAGAGCAGCTCTTTTCGAAAGCACTCGAAACTGGGCTCTTCGTACCTGCGGGAGGTGAGCTGAAGTGCCTGATTGATCGGCCGCTCTCGCTAGCCGAGATTGAGTCGCTCTTGCGGTGGGTTGCCTACATAGCCCAGACCGCAGGGCAGTTCGAGCACGAAGAGTAGCTTCTAGTGAGGGTTTCAGATGCAGTATCGCTTTGGCCTTCGATGCGACAAGTCAGAAATCCCCGACCTCTTTGAGAGTTACGACCCCAGCAGAGATGCGCTGCCGAGAGAGGAAATCTCGCCCAAAATCAGACTGCGAGGCTACTGTAGGTGGGGCGAGTTCATTCAGATCTGTAGCTGGAAATCACCTCGAACTAAACGGTACACGAAGAGTAACAGTGCCGAGCTAGTCAAATTCACCACCCGACTAGCGTATTCCTCCCCTTGCGAGCAACTTCGCATTGAAGTGCTCACGCTCTTGAAGGGCGTGAGCTGGCCTGTAGCTTCGGCCCTACTTCACTGGGGCTACCAAAACAAGTACCCAATCCTAGACTTCCGAGCCCTGTGGTCGCTCGGGTTCGACGAGCCACCGACCTACAACTTCGAGTTTTGGAAGGCTTACAGAGATCACTGCACGAATCTAGCGCAGGAGCTAGGACTCTCGATTCGAGAACTGGATCGCGCCCTCTGGATGTACTCGAAAGACAACCAGAAGAAGTAGCTGCTCAACGGACTATGGCATTCAAGAACAAACCCAGTAGGGCAACTCGGCCCGCCAACCTCCGTGACAGGCCTCTTAGAGGTTATCCAGCTTTCAAAGTGGACTTTGGGATTGGGGAAAGTGCAAGGCGGTGCGGCCGGGGGAGTTGGCTGCACGAGTATCTCAGCTTGCGAATGAAATTTCGGGTTGCTGTGCTACTAGAGCGACTTACTTCTCATACACTACTCAACACTCGATCATGACCAGCAGCGATTTCAGGCCTGTCAAGAATCACCGGTCTGGTTGCGGGGATCAAGTCGTGAAATGAATGTAGACAAGAAGAAGCTGACAGAGGCAGACATCCGCACCAAGTTCATCACTCCCGCAATCGCTGGTGAGGGCGGGGCGGGCTGGGATCTCATGACTCAGCTCCTAGAGGAGCACTACTTCACCAAGGGCCGTGTGATTGTCCGCGGCAAGACTATTGCCCGAGGGGAAGCTAAGAAGGCCGACTACATCCTCTTCTACAAGCCAAACATTCCGCTGGCAATAGTTGAGGCGAAGGACAACAACCACTCAGTGGGGGCTGGGATGCAGCAGGCCCTCGACTATGCCGAGATCCTCGATCTGCCATTCGCGTACAGCTCGAATGGGGATGCGTTTCTGGAGCACGATCGGACCGGGGCCTCCGACCCCGTCACGAGAGAGATCCCTTTGGAGAAGTTCCCCTCTCCGGACGATCTCTGGGCCAAGTACTGCTCAGCGAAGGGCCTCACGGACACCCAAGTGTCTGTCACCAATCAGGACTACTTCGACGACGGTTCAGGCAAGAAGCCCCGCTACTACCAACTCGTCGCTATCAACCGAACTGTCGAAGCCATTGCACGTGGCGAAAAGCGCGTCCTGCTCGTCATGGCTACAGGTACAGGTAAGACCTACACCGCCTTCCAGATCATCTGGCGTCTCTGGAAGTCGGGCGCCAAGAAGCGAATCCTCTTTCTTGTCGATCGCAATGTCCTCGCCGACCAGACAAAGACGAACGATTTCAAGCCCTTCGGCCAGGCGATGACAAAGATCACAAAGAGAACTGCGGACAAGGCGTTCGAAATCTACCTCTCGCTCTACCAGGCCGTTACTGGCCCTGAAGAAGAGCAAAACATATACAAGGAGTTCTCGCAGGACTTCTTCGACTTGGTTGTCGTGGACGAGTGCCATCGCGGAAGCGCAGCTGACGACGCCGCTTGGCGGAAGGTGCTCGAATACTTCTCATCGGCAACCCAAATCGGGATGACCGCGACGCCGAAGGAGACCGAAACGATCTCCAATATCGAGTACTTCGGCGACCCGATCTACACCTACTCGCTAAAGCAGGGGATCTCGGACGGCTTCCTGGCACCCTACAAGGTGGTGCGAATAGGACTCGATCGAGACCTCGATGGGTGGCGGCCTGAGCTGGGCCAAACGGACAAATACGGCGAGTTGATTGAGGACCGCGAGTACAACATCCTCGACTATGACCGAACGCTCATCCTCGAAAAGCGCACCCAACTTGTCGCTTCAAAGGTGACTGAGTTCCTCACGGCCACCGACCGCTTCGCCAAGACGATCATATTCTGCGAGAACATCGAACATGCGGAGCGTATGAGGCAGGCAATGGTCAACGCCAATCCGGATCTTGCGGCCGCTAACAAGCGCTACGTCATGCGCATCACAGGTGACAACGATGAGGGCAAGGGTCAGCTCGATAACTTCATCGATCCGGAGTCTACGTTCCCCGTAGTTGCCACTACGTCGCAGCTCATGTCGACCGGAGTCGACGCGCAGACCTGCCATCTCATAGTGCTCGATAAGCGCATCAACTCCATGACGGAGTTCAAGCAGATCATCGGCCGCGGTACAAGGATCAACGAAGACTACAACAAGTTCTTCTTCACGATCATGGATTTCAAGCAAGCCACCGCTCTCTTCGCCGACCCGGATTTCGACGGAGATCCTGTTCAGATCTACGAACCGGGACCAGACGACCCGCCGGTGCCACCTGATGATCCGCCGGAAGAGGACGATGAGGAGCAACCTGGCGAGATCATTGTTGATCCTCCGATCGGCCCTGAGCCTCCGGGAGAAGAATCACCCGTCAAGTACTACGTCGACGACGTAGAAGTCGCGGTCGCCACCGAGCGCGTTCAGTACCTTGACGAAAACGGCAAGCTCATTACCGAGTCTTTGCGGGAGTACTCCCGGAAGGCCGTTCGTAAGGAGTACGCCTCGCTCGACCAGTTCCTGAAAGCCTGGACCGGGGCCGAGCGTAAGCAGGCGATCATCGAAGAACTCGCGACCAAGGGCGTATTCATCGAAGAGCTCGCTGAGCAAGTCGGCCGCGACTATGATGCCTTCGACCTCGTCTGTCATGTTGCCTTCGACCAGCCGCCCCTCACACGCCGCGAGCGGGCCGACCGAGTCAAGAAGCGGGATGTGTTCGGTCAATACGGCAAGCAGGCACGAGGCGTCCTTCAGGCTCTCCTTGAGAAGTATGCGGACGGCGGGACTAGGAGCCTCGAATCACTCGAAATCCTCAAGGTCGATCCGTTAACCACCCTCGGCACACCGGTTGAAATCGTAAAGCTCTTTGGCGGTAAGGAAGACTACCTCGCTGCAGTTCATGAACTTGAATCCCAGCTATTTCAAGAGGCCGCATAAGCGATGTCCAACGTTTCAGGAATTGTCAAAGCCATCCAGGACATCATGCGAAAGGATGCCGGCACGTACGGCGATGCGCAGCGGCTCGAGCAGCTCGGTTGGATGTTCTTCCTGAAGATCTTCGATGATAACGAGGAGGAGCAGAGAGTCCTTAAGGACGACTACAGATCACCTCTTGCGGAACCCCTACGCTGGTCCAGTTGGGCAGCAAACGAAGAGGGCATCACCGGCGACGAATTGCTCGACTTCGTCGACAATACTCTACTGCCAAAACTCAAGACCCTGACTGGCGGTGGTGACGACATCGCCAACCTCATTCGGACAACCTTCGAAGACGCCAACAACTACATGAAGAACGGCACGTTGATGCGCCAAGTGATCAACAAGATTAACGGCATTGACTTCAACGCTTCCGATGATCGTCATACATTTGGTGACATCTACGAGAAACTGCTGAAGGACCTCCAATCCGCGGGCAACGCCGGTGAGTTCTACACCCCGCGCGCTGTTACTCAATTCATCGTCGAACAGGTCAATCCCCGCCTCGGCGAAAGCATCCTCGATCCGGCCTGCGGGACCGGGGGCTTCCTCATCTGCGCCATTGAGCACCTGCGCAAGCAGGCGAAGATCGCGGCCCACGAGCGAACCATTCAGGATTGCTTCAGTGGCATCGAAAAGAAGCACCTGCCGCATATCTTGTGCATGACCAACCTTTTGTTGCACGGGATCAACGTTCCCAGCAACGTGACGCACCAAAACACGCTGGCTCGGCCGCTGCGCGACTGGACGCCGAAGGAGCGCGTAGACATTATCGTCACTAACCCGCCCTTTGGTGGGATGGAGGAGGACGGGATCGAGTCGAACTTCCCGTCCGATTACAGGACGCGAGAAACCGCTGATCTCTTCCTCGTACTAATCATGCGGCTTCTGAAGCCCGGAGGCCGGGCGGGACTCGTGTTGCCCGACGGCACACTTTTCGGAGAGGGCGTGAAGACGCGCATCAAGCAATCGCTGCTAGCCGACTGCAACCTTCACACTATCGTTCGCCTGCCGAATGGTGTCTTCAGTCCTTACACTGGCATTCGCACAAACCTCCTCTTCTTCACCAAAGACCAGCCCACCACTGCCGTTTGGTACTACGAGCACCCGTATCCGCCCGGTGCCAAGAGCTACAGCAAGACTAAACCCATTCGCATAGAGGAGTTCGAGGCCGAGCGCAATTGGTGGGGTTCGGAGAAAGATGGCTTCGCCACCCGGGCAGAGAGCGAGCAAGCGTGGCGAGTCCCCATCGATGAGATCAAGGCAGGCAACTTCAATCTCGACCTTAAGAATCCGCATCGCGCGGATAGAGGGCCGGGGAATGTCGACGATCTCCTGCCAGAGTACGAAGCGTTACTAGCTCAGATTGCAGAAACTCGTGCCCTGCTAAAGAAGCAACTACACGACGCCCTGACCGCGACCGACCGGATAGAGAAATGACGCCAGACTCTTTCGTCGAGAAGTTTGATCTGCTCGCAGATGCTCCCAATGCAGTAGACAAGATGCGGGAACTGGTACTGCAGGAGGCAGTTTGCGGAAACCTGGTTCCGCAAGACCCCCACGACGAACCTGCATCAACACTTATTGAGGACGCGAAGGGCGAACGAGAGGAATTGATTGACGAAGGCCGAATCAAGCGCCCTCGAGGCATTCGAGCTGGGTCAGAATTTCCCGCCGAGGCGCCACTTCCGCTGCCTTGGGAATGGACTACTCTGGCCGAGATCTCGTTGATCAACCCTCGTAACGACGCCAGCGATGACACTCCCGCCACATTTATTCCAATGTCTGGTATCCCGCAGACATATGGAGGGGATATCGTTGGAGAAACTCGAGCTTGGGGAGATATTAGGAGGCAGTTTACGCACTTTGCTAATGGCGACGTGGTGCTAGCGAAGATCACACCATGCTTCCAGAATGGGAAGTCAGCAATTCTCTCTGGTCTTGAGAATTCGATCGGCGCTGGCACCACCGAGCTCCATGTAGCGCGCCCGCTGGGTCAGGCAGTCCTTGCCGAGTATGTGTGGATATTCTTGAAGTCGCCTCGATTCCTCTCAGACGGGGTGCCAGTAATGACCGGGTCTGCGGGCCAAAAGCGGATACCGGCATGGTACTTTGCACTCAAGCCGTTTCCCCTTCCCCCCCTCGCTGAACAGAAGCGAATCGTGGCGAAGGTGGATGAGTTGATGGCGTTGTGTGATCGACTGGAGGCGCAGCAGCAGGAGCGAGAGACGCAGCACGCCGCGCTCGCCCGCGCGTCGCTGGCCCGCTTCGCTGATGCCCCCAGTCCAGCAAACCTCAAGTTCCTTTTCCACGAGTCGTACTCTATCCCGGCCAGCGATCTGCGAGCCTCGATCCTCGCACTGGCCGCGATGGGAAAGCTGGCTTCTCCAAGCGAAGTATGGGAAGCGGAAAAACTAGAGAACGTGACGACGAAGATCGGCAGCGGAGCGACTCCCAAGGGAGGGCGAGAGGCATACCATGACGACGGGATCCCACTGATCCGTTCCATGAATGTCTATTTTCAGGGATTCGACTACTCAGGTCTGGTTTACCTCAATGAGGAGCAAGCCTCGAAGCTCAAGAATGCCACCGTGGAGCCCGGGGACGTGCTGCTGAATATCACCGGGGCATCAATTGGTCGAGTCACAGTTGCTCCTGACTCGATGGCGGGCGCTCGCGTCAATCAGCACGTGGCGATAATTCGACCCAAAGCGGCCCTTCTGCCGCCGTTCTTGTCGATCTTTCTTGCGAGCCCCGTAACTCAATCGCTGATCGAGGGGATCCAGGTGGGGGCAACTCGCCAGGCGCTGACCAAGAGCATGATTCAGGACTTTCAGGTCCCGGCGCCATCGCTCGCGGCGCAACGGGAGACGATCTCGAGAGTGGAGCAACTGATGGACTTGGTTGGCCGGCTGGAAACGCAGATATGCGACTCGCGTGACACCGGCTCCCGGCTTCTAGAGGCCGTTGTGGCAGAGCTGGAGGCTTAGGAGTTCATTATGGCCAGCGACCGACAACCTAGCTTTGAGCACCAAGCCAGCCTGGACGAACTTGCGGGAATCGGGAAGAACCGTCGGTTCGACGAGATCATTGACGATGGCGAGAACGAAGAAATTCAGGTCTTCTGCAAACGAGGTGAGGACGAGATTCCTCTAGCGAAACCGAGTCGCGCGTTCTATTTCGGCGACCGCAATCTATACGATCAGGAGGCAAGGCGATTCGACTTGGAGACGAAGGCCGATATTCTCTGTGCCAATCAGTTTGGCCGCAACGCCCAAGCCTTCGACGAACTCAAGCAGGCGGTAACAAGGGGCTTCGTGATCCCGTTTGTCGGCGCGGGAATGTCGGTCTCCGCTGAACTGCCGAGCTGGACCGAGTATGTCCTCCGGCTTTGTGTTGAGGCGGGCCTCGATCTAGGAGCGATGGAAGAGCGACTCCGCACAACCGGAGACTACGAGGGGGCCATCAACGACATTCTTGAGCATCTTGGCGTCGCTAGATTTGAGCGGGACTTCGAGCGGGACTTTGCTGTCCGCGAAGGAATCGGAGGCCCTGCTACGCTCCTGCCGAAGCTCTTCAATCGCTGTGCAATCACAACAAACTTCGATCGCGTGTTAGAGCGGGTCTACGAACAGGAGGGTGTCCCCTTCATCGAGAAAGTCACCGGCAGAGGCAACGCAAGCGCTTTCTGCCGCGCTATTCCTTCAGGTGATCGCTACCTGCTAAAACTCCACGGAAACGTCGACAACGCGGCGGAGCGCGTGCTCCTCAAAGACGAGTATGAGGCAGCTTATGGGCCGGAGAGCGACATTCATTTCGACTCGCCGCTGCCGACACTTCTGAAGCGACTTTTCGTGAGCTACAGTTTCCTTTTCCTGGGTTGCAGCCTGGCAACGGATCGCACCATCCTCACGTTCATGAAAGTCGCACAAGACTTGGGAGGGGATCAGCTTCCGCATCATTACGCTATCCTCGAGTGCCCGGCAGACCTGGAGGCAGAGAGAGCGATGGATCGGCGCCTCGCCGACTGTCACATCACCCCGCTTTGGTATCCCGAGGGCGAGCATGATTACGTGGGGAGAATCCTCGAGCTGCTTCTTGATTGAGATAAGAGATGGCCAATCCCAGGGGCCTGCGGAATCTAATCTGGCCACGCAGTAAACCGTCTGGAAACCGGAGAGTGTTCGGTAGATTCCAATTCGGCCCGTTTAGGGTTGACGGCTCAAAGTACGTGATGAGGTCGTAGTACAAGATTCACCGTGGACAGTTGAAGTGTGACGGGAGCAGATGAATGGGTAAGCCAGAAGGTCTCGGGTTTCTTGGCGCAGCTGCGCAGGTACTCACCGACGCAGACGAACCGCTCCACTACAGAGAGATTACGAAGCGAGGCCTGGAGCGCGGTTGGCTGGTCACTCATGGGAAAACCCCGGAGGCCACCATGAATGCACGGATCGGCTCTGTGATTCGGCGCCAGGGATCAGCCTCAACATTCGTTCGCGTCAGGCCAGGCGTTTTTGGCCTCCGAGGTTGGCTCGAAACGGGCCGTATCGATCAGATGATCGACGAGCATCGATCATTGGTACCGCATTTTCCAGACTACTCGAAAGCTCGGTTGCTCATCCCAATCTGGCAGGGTGCTTCGGGTGCATCGATTGCTGGAATGAGAAGTGCCATAACAGCGCTTACAGGAACACCACAGGACGCAATGGACTGGACGGATCCAGATCGATGGATCGAGGAGCGCCTCGACGGTGAACCGAGAACCTGGGCTCGAAAGACGTGGGAAGGAACAGACCGGGCAGTAAACCCAAGGCATCTGGTGGGCCTTTGGCTGCTCATCACAAATTACAGCCTACTCAAGCGTCAGACCGGCGACATCTTGGAACTGACTGACACCGGGAGAGACTTCCTAGATCACCCGCAAGGCGAAACTGTCAGGAGAATAGACGAGCTTGAGGGAGTCCTGGAGCTTCTTCGGCTCGTATCCGACTTGGGCCCAGCTAAAAGGGCAGATTTACTAGGACCCTGGCGGGGTTTTCTTGAGGATCAGACCAAGGTACGAAGTGACTCCGTCGCAAAGTCTACTCTTTACCAAAGGCTCAAGAATCTTCAGGAGCGCGGTTTCATTGAGAGAGTGGGTCAGTCCTACCAAATCACTGATGAGGGATTGACCTATCTTGAAGCAGCCAGCCCAGAACCCACAGTGGAGCAACAGATCCGCAAGCTCTCGAGGGAGCAAAAACGACAGCTCAGAGAAACCCTGCAGGATCTGCTTTCCGAAATGGACCCGTATGACTTTGAGGACCTAGTGCGACAACTCCTGCAGGAGATGGGCTACGAAGATGTCGAGGTCACTGCTAGGAGTGGAGACAAGGGTGTCGATGTGGTGGGCACCATAGAATTGGGGATCACCTCGGTCCGGGAAGTCGTTCAGGCCAAACGACAGAAGTCGAATGTCCAGCGACCGGTGCTTGATGCGCTGAGGGGCTCTCTTTATCGCTGGAACGCGGTCAGGGGCACCATCATCACGACCGGAGACTTCTCGGCCGGCACTAGACACGCGGCCTTTGAGCCGGGGGCTGCACCTATCACGCTGATTGACGGCGAAAAGCTCCTGGATCTGCTGATCGACGGTGAGATCGGGGTAAAAAGGAAGAAAGTTGAGCTTCTCGAGTTGGAACCATCGGTATTCTCCGGAGGCTCAGGCGAATCGGCTGAGTAGCTCGGCCCCGACAGTAGCATCACAACAGTAATGATCCGGAAGTTGCATCGTGAGCCACGCGGCCCCCAGGCTGGCCTGAATCACTGACAGGTTCTGTCAAAAGCCTGCGACACCCTTTCAGCAGCAACCTTATGGGCCAACCCACCCATATGGGTAGCGGCGTAGCGCCCGTTCCTTGCTACGGTGCAATCGATTCGTGGCGAATTTGGAGTGCGGAGGCCGATGGCAAACGGCAGACCGACATTCTTCCTGACTGAGCTTGACCCCCGAGCCAAGATCAAGGGCTCGCGGGACCCGCTCGGCCTGATTCCTATCTGGCAGAGGTTCGGGCGCAGCGTTGTAGGCAATCTGACGACCGTCACAACCTCAGTTCGGGGCTTCACGACCCTGCTGCTTGGACTCTACTTTGCGGATCGGCTTGTCGAATCCGGCCAGGCGGACGAATCGGATCGCGCCAACCTTTTTCTGAAAGTTGAACAACTCTGTGCCTACAGTCGCCAGGCTCTACGACCGCAGGATCTGAATGACTGGGATGGGATTCTAGGCATCACTCGGGTCAAGCGCCGTCTTGCGGACTCTCCGAGTGTGACGATCTCAGCCAAGCAGGACTATCAGATTCTCAGCAATCAGAAGACCTATGGCCTCTGGGGTCTCTACACGATGGCAGCCCGGCACAGCGGACTGGTCGAAAACCAGGAGAATAGGCTCACTCCGTTGGCGCGCAAGTTTGTCGAGACCGAGTATCTTCCTCCCCTGTCCTACACCGGGAATCGGTCTGGGAAGGAGATTCTTCGATTCCTGCAACGGGAAGAGACCACCTTCTATCCGAGAAGCAGCCATAAGAGGCTGGCGTCAGCTTTGGCTGAACTGCATCGGCCCGAGCTCACAACCGCCGAACTAGAGCTGTTTCCCACGTGCCTGGTCCTCGGCCGCGGAGAGGGGCAGAACCACACCAACGGCCGCCAAGAGGCAATGTGGAAGATTCTCGAGGCCCTCAATGACTCAGGGAACTTCGAGTGGACTGAGCCCTTTGGGTTCCTGGAGCTCACAGAAGCAGTGAAACGGGCGAGAGCACAAGAAGAGAACAACCTGGCAGAAGCCCTCGACAGGATTCACTCGATCGAGCCCGTGTTGTCGGCACTGACCAGCGCCTACTCTTTTCTCTTGCGACGAAACCAAAGCACGCCCTCGGAGGCCGCGACCGAGATCCGTGAAACGTGGGGTCGCGGCCTCTTGCACCTCGAAATTGATCCAATCCGGGAGCTCGGACCGCGACTTTCGGAAGCAGCCGGAGGTGAATCTTCAGCTCGCATCCTGCAGATGGCAGGGGTCTTGAGGTCAGGGGACTACGAGAAGCTGGTCGACCTGCTTCTGAAACACAACGGGGCCGTGATGAAGGCACGAGGGGGCGCTGCCTGGATCAGTCTTGATCAGGGCCGACTCAACGTGCGTCTGCGCGAGGAAAGTGGCGAGCTAGTTCCTACCGACGAGTTGCCAGATCGGTGGTCCAACCCCTACTTTCTCAACAGCCTCAAAACCGTCGGCGCGCGGGTCATGGACAAGGTCAGCTGATGGCGGGAACGATACCCACCTCCGTGCTCTCCGAGGCTCTCGTCGAGGCGATCGCGGGGCGCCGAGTCAAAGCTGCCGTCTTCACGACCTTTACCTTCGATCCTGGATTCTTCGAGGAAGAGGTCCTACCTCTTCTCTTTGACTTCTCTTTCTCCCATGTGCCCAAGCTTCGGCTGATTCAATTGGAGAATGAGCTCCGATCGATAGATCATCTGGCGGTCTACTACGACCGCCGAGCGCTGGAAACTAGCGGGGGCTCCGCATCTCTCGATTTCCGCCGCATTCCGATCGAGCGCAAAGGCTACTTTCATCCCAAGATCGCATTGATCCTGGTCGAAAACAAAAGTGAGGAAGAACTCTGGGAGAGCCTGCTGGTAGGGGTCTTCTCGGCCAACCTCACCCGGTCCGGCTGGTGGGAGAACGTCGAGTGTGCCCAGTTCGAAGAGGTCCATGCCGGGGAGCAATGCCGATTCCACTCGGACCTACTCGACTTTTTCGGATGGATTCGGAAGGACGAAGGGACTGACCATGACCACCAGGCCCTCGAACAGGTTCGAAGGTTTGTTGTGTATCGGACCAGTGATCTGCCCTATCGCACAATTAACAAGATGCTCCATCCGCGGCTGTTCTACGGTCAGCAAACCTTGCCAGAGTTCCTATCTCACGAATTGAAGCTTCCTTCGGAGACCTACAACCTAGAGGTCATCTCGCCATTCTTCGATGGTACCGAGGAAGCCGGCACTTTGGTGGAGCTTATTGAGGCTCTCGGGCCCAAGGAGACGCGGATCTTCCTGCCGCGGGAGGACGATGGAACAGCCCTCTGCAGCGGGGCCTACTTCGATGCGGTCTCCGAACTGCCTTCCGCTGGCTGGTCAACTCTTCCGAGGTCCGTGCTTCAACGCTCCGAAAGTGGCGCCGAGAATGAAGCCAATCGCTTCGTTCACGCCAAGGTCTACCGCCTCTGGTCGAAGAGTGAAGGGAAAGAGTTTTTGGTCGCGGGTTCAGCCAACCTGACTCGCGCAGCCCACGGGCGAGCGGCTTCGGGCAATCTCGAGACTGCATTCATCACCGAAACAGATCCCAGCAGCATCAGCTTCCGGTTCTGGCTCGACCTCCTGGACAAAGAGACGATCTCGGAGTTCGAGCAGACGGCCAACCAGGAGGAGCCGGAAGAAGTCTGGGTGCCACCCGTTACCGTCCTTTACGACTGGCAGACGGAAACAGCTCGCTACTTCTGGGAGTCGGATCCACCGGAGTTCTTCGAGCTGTCCTCTGCCGGAGTCAAGCTAGGGCAGATTTCCCCTGTCTCTCAAGATTGTTGGACTGAACTTTCCAGTGACATCGGCGCCCGGCTCGCTCATGCCCTGAAGAGCACCTCCTTTGTCGAGGTCATTGTCGGGGGACATCCAGCCGCCACGGTTCTCGTCCGTGAAGAGGGGATGGCCAAGAAGCCATCCCTGCTGCTCAGCCTGACCCCTGAGGAGATCCTGCGCTTCTGGTCTCTCCTGTCACCGGAGCAAAAGCAGAGGTTCCTGGAGGAAAAGGCTGTCCGGTTCCTGGCAGAGCAGGGACTGGTTACAGTGCCCACAGACATCGACGACAGGCCAGACAGCATGTTTGATCGATTTGCCGGGATCTTTCATGCATTCGCCAGCCTCGAGAAAAGGGTCGAAGAGGCACTTGATCAAGGTGTCGAGCGAGAAGCTGTCTACCGGCTCTTTGGCAATAAATACGACTCGCTACCGAATCTAATCGACAAGGTCCTGGCGGATGACGAGGGTGACCTGGTCAATCGATACCTCACGTTGCTGACGGCACGTCAACTCTTGCGACGACTTGACGCCAAGAATCCAGACTTCTTCAAGAAGCACAACCGCTCAGCCCAGGAGCTCGGGGAACAGCTCAAAGGAACAGAGAGGCTGAAAGCTCAGTTGGCGCTGGGAGATGCCTCTGAGCACGAAGAGTTTCTCGATTGGTATGAGAAGAACTTCCTTTGGCATGCGGAGACGAAGGTGGCCGAATGAGGGAAATAGAGACCATCCCCATCGGCGCTGCTCGAGAGCTCTTGAACTTCAAGAGCGGACCTGCCGTGTCCCAGGTGATGGCAGACGACCAGCTTCAAGGTGCGGTCGCCATCCACAACATCCTGGCGAAAGAGGGGGTCGCCTACCTCGCTGACGAGGTCGGGATGGGCAAGACCTACGTTGCCCTGGGAGCTGTGTCTCTGCTTCGTTACTTCAATCCCGGCTACCGTGTTCTCTACATTGCTCCACGCGAGAACATCCAACGCAAGTGGATCAAAGAACTGCGCAACTTCGTCAGCGGTAATTGGCTTCGAGTGGAACAGCGAGTCAAGAGCGTTCAGGGCACTCCAGCTAGGGGTGTGGCTTTCTGCCATTCGCTCTTTGATTGGACACAGAAGGCAGTCCGTGATCCAAATCGAGACTTCTTCTGCCGTCTGACGAGCTTCAGCCTGCCGCTTTCATCCGATCCGCGGGAGTGGCAAGGCAAGAAGAACCAGCTCGCACAAATCACGCCATTGAAGTATCGGCCACTACTCCAGCGGGTCGGGCGGGACAAGGACCGATTCAAGAGCATCTACGCCAGAACTCTCAACATTCTCCATCCGCATTACGACCTCGTTGTGTTTGACGAGGGCCACAATCTCAAGCATGGCCGTAGCTCTGGCGCGGCCAGGAACAAGCTCATCCAGCTAGTTCTGGGGTCCGACACAGACGAGGAGAGCCTCGAATGGCCACAATTCGGCCCACGTTTTGACCGAGTGCTGTTTCTCTCGGCCACCCCGCTCGAAACGGACTATGTTCAGCTCTGGAATCAGCTGGATCTGTTCGGGTTTGGGGGCCTTGTCTCCGAACTGAAAGACCGCGAGCTCACGGAGCAGCAACAACACGAAGCTGCACAGAGGTTTCTTCTTCGGCGCCTGACTGGCTTACGGATCGCTGGCGATCTCCACACCAAGAATATGTATCGCCGCGAATGGCGCGGCGGCGGATGCGAGATCCACGATGAAGGTCTCGAGATCCCTGACGATCGTCAGAAGCTCATCGTGGCCCTAATTCAGAAGAAGGTCGCCGAGGTGCTGAGCCACGAGAAGTTCAACAACCGTTTCCAGATCGGCATGTTGGCCTCATTTGAGAGCTTTCTCGAGACTTCAGGGGTGAAAGAAATCGAAGAGGAAGAGCTAGCAACCTTCGAAGAAGGGGCTGAGCAGACGACAGAACAAGCGGAGCGGGACGGGGTCGATACCCCTGCAGTCAATCGACTGGCAGCCTCCTATCGGCGGAAGTTCGGACAACCCCTTCCCCATCCCAAGATGGATTCTGCGGTCAAGAGCCTCGCAGAGAGCTTCAGAACAGGCGAGAAGACACTCGTTTTCGTTCGCCGAATTAGGAGTGTCGAAGAGATTGCAGAAAAACTGTCATTGGCATACGACCGACAGATCTTCCGATATCTCCAGGAGCGGCTAGACCCAGGTCTTCAGGATCCCCTAGAGCAGATCCTCGATCAGTACAAAGTGGAGCAGGTCAAACGAGGCCGCAGGGACTACTCCTCCGACCAAGCAAGGGACGAACCCGATCTCGAGGCCGACGAAGAGCTGCTCGCAGAAACGGGGGAGGCCGAGGACAAAGGTGGCTTGGACACCTTCTTCTCATGGTTCTTCCGTGGCGACGGGCCGAGCGGGTGGCTTTCAGGGGCAGCCTTTCGCAAGAACCGTTTACGTGGCGAGGGCTCTCTCTACTCCACCATGTTCGAGGACAACTACGTCGGGGATCTTCTGCAGACCAGGGCGCACACCCGTGAGGCCCTTTGCGCCGTTCTTGGCCGCCAAGCTCCTGAGGTGGAGGATGATCTTCGCCGTCTAGCCTTCAGCCGGCTCCAGGAAAGGAAGCGGAAGAGGCTCCCCCGCTTCCGACTCTTTCACGCCTATCAGGAGGCTGGTCTGGAACTGTTGGCAGAATCCAGCCTCCCTGTCAGCCGCGATGCCCGCACTATTAGACAGAAGCGCTATGGTGCTAGGCCGCTAAGGCGTGTGGACGAGGTGCCAGATGACTTGCCGGGTTCCTCCGAGTTCCTGGACACTCGCACTTTCTTCACCGAGCTTCGACATCGCCCCGATCTCGCAGAGCGTCTCTGGCCGATCAACAACGGCGGCGAATTCTCTGGGCAACTTGAGGACCGGGAGAGGCGGCGCGAGCTACTTTCCGCAGCTGCCCGCCTCGGTCACGCCTTTATCGACCTCTGGATCTTGGCCGTGAATCGACTCGGTTCGATGGAACTTCGGGTACAGGAACAAGCTGAAGATCGGTCCACCGCGTTGATTGACGAGTATCTCGATCTCCTGGAGTCCCAGGTTGGGGACACCGAAGTCTTCACAGCCTTTAGAGAACTTCAGCTCTTCGCCGAGTACCACGACCTGATCCACGCGGTGAATTTCCCTGAGGCTCTGCGGGCTCCTATTCCTGAGCTGCCACGCCTCTATGCCACGTCACTTGGCAAGCAGTCGCCCGTCGGCCGTATGCATGGCGGTGCCAAGAGCGACGTCCTGGTCAGGCAATTCAGATTGCCAGGATACCCGTTCGTTCTGGTGTCCACCGATGTCCTGCGGGAGGGAGAGGATCTCCACACTTTCTGCTCGAGGGTTATTCACTACGGTTTGGCGTGGACGCCGTCCGCGATGGAACAGCGTACGGGCCGGGTCGACCGGATCGGATCCCTGATTCACCGCAGCCTCGACAACCGCGACGAAGAAGCTCCGCCAGAGGAGCTCCTTCAGGTCCAGTACCCCTACCTTGGAGACACCGTCGAGCGACTTCAAGCCCATCGAGTCTTCGAACGCATGAATCGGTTCCTTCGCCTCATTCACAGTGGTTTTCGGATGGAGAAGTTCGAGCCAAGCATTGATACCCAAAGTGAATTCGCGAAGCTGCTGCGAGATATTGAACCCATCAAAAACCGACTGGAGACCCGGTTTCCCGTGCAGGAACACCTGCTCAAGGGCAGTAGAAAGCTTGTTCTGAAACCGTTCAAGAGGGTTCAGGATCTCCTCGACATCTTCCAGCTGCTACGCGAACAGGTGTCCCGAGAGCTACTCATCGAGTGGGATGAAGCTGATGGACCGGCTGGAAGGTATGGAACCACGTTTCTACTTGACAATCTGTTGCTCACGACGGATGAGAAAAACCTGCTGGACGACCCGGCCGTGCGCCGACAACCGTTTGCCCTGTCCCTCCGCAAATCGGCGCACGGTGATGTAACGCTACTGCATGGGGTCAGTCCTGTTGGACCCGTTGCTATGAACGACCGAGTGGCTCGCGAAATGCTGCAACTTCAGTCCGCAATCGACGGCGACAAGATCTGCGCAGTGCCAGAAGACGAGCGCGATTCCTACTCCGTCACGGTGGAAGGCGATCTCTTGCTCGATCAGGAGCTGACTCAGTTCGAGGAGCTTCGGTACCTCATACGCAGGATCTGCCGGTGCGCTGACTATCTGGAGCAGTACTGGAGAGGTGAAGAGGACACTTCGATCGATCAGTTTCGTCGCGACCTGCACAAGGAGGCCAAACGTGCCTCACATTAAGACTCTACTTGGCGGGGCCGAGGCTCGACTTGATCATGACTTGGTGGTGAGTTGTAGCGAGGGGCGCTTGACAGTCACCTTTGAGACTGGACGCAGCCAAGTAATTCGTTATCGGCAAGAGGGCGACTTCTACTTGTTTGTCTCGCCAGTCGCCCGGCCTCAAGCGGTCAAAAAGATCCAGCTCAAGCATTTGGCACAGCGAATCCTGGCTCGGAACCGCGCAACCGAAATTGTGACCTTTGGATTGAGTCCTCGAAATGGCATAGATGCCTGGGTTAGCCACCGAGCTGACACGCTACAACCAGAGGAACTCAAGTTCTATCTGAAGGTCCTGGCGCGCGAAGCTGATCGGTTTGAGTATCTGTTGACTGGACGGGATGTGTGCTGAAAGCCCGTACTTGCCGGTTTGAGATGCAGAACCACCAGAGGATGGAGGCCGACCATGGAGATTACTGAATCCGACAGGGCAGCTGTCGACTCTTTCGCCATCGCAGCAGGAACTATCGATCTGGCTAGGCAACTTACCGAATTCGAAAAAAACAAGCTCCGAAAAGGTAAGAAGCAAAGAGCTATCAGAATCAAGGTGGATTCATTCAATCAGGCTTTCAAAGAGGAGTTAGGTGGAACCACAGTCGAGGGGAGTGCTCTTGCCCTACTCAAAACTGACTGGACAGAGTCAACTGCCGTCCCGCTGCTGTGCGAGTTGGCATTCACCCAACCATTCTTCCCATATGATCTCAAGATCGCTCCTCGCGATTTCGCTTCGGCGCTGGCGTTTGTTGCACAAAGCCTTGGCCTTTCCCAAACTCAGGTCGATCAGGTACTCAAGGCAAAAAAGGCAGCGCTACGATCCCAGAAGAACCTCAACTGGAAGAAGGTCACTGTTATATCGATCGGTGGGGGTGCCGCTCTGGCCGTGGGCGGATGGGCTCTGGCGCCACTTATCGGAGGTGTTCTGGGCTCAGCAGCAGGTCTTAGCGGGGCAGCAGCCGTCTCTCACGGGTTAGCTCTGCTTGGAGGAGGAAGCCTAGCAGCCGGTGGCTCGGGTATTGCTGGTGGCCTGTGGCTCATAGCTACAACTGGCGCTGTCGTCGGTGGGGGAGCTATTGGTGGCGGACAGCTGTTGCTCGAGATTGGTGCCGCTAGGGCACGGTTGGAACTGGCCAAGCTGCAAACAAGTTTTCGAGTACTCGTCCTGTCAAACCAGATCCAGCTCAAGAAGGCACAAGAGGTAATCAAGTCCCTTGTTCAACAGCGCAAAGAGATTGAATCTTCTCTGCGAGAGGAGCGAGCGCTTAACGACAAAAACTCGAGGCGCCTCAAGGACATCGAAGCTACGCTTGGAGCAGTCGAAACTGCCATCAGTTGGATGGAAAAGGAGGAGGCAGTCTGAGTTCCAACGAATCGCTGCCAGTAGTACTTAACTGGCTCAAGAGGGATCTGGCCGACCTAAAAGAAGAGGTCCTGGAGCTGAAAGAGTCGGCGCAGGATACAGACGAGAACCTTGGAAAGGTCGAAGATCGAATAGAGAGGACTGCAAAGCACCTTGGCATTGAGACCTCCAAGCAGGCCCCGAACAGGAGTCTATCCCTGGCCGCCCAACGTCGTGATCACTACACCGACAACGTCAGTTGGGACGCACTCTGCGACGCTGCCCGGACCAGCCTTGAAGAGAGAAGCATCGAAGTAGACCATGTCACTTTGGATGAACTGTTGGACCCAGAAGAAGCTCGAGACATTCATCTTCGGTTCGAGGGTGGACTCTCGATCAGAACCGAGCTTGACCAATACGACGTCGCTGTGACTGTCACCGCAGGCTTAGTCGCTGCATTAGTTGACTTGTTCATCGTCCAGATCCCGAAGGATGTGGTCTATCTGGGAGTGCACTCTCAGACCGGGAGTGCCTTAACCAAGACCCTTCGGTCACTCGATATGCCAGCTGACAACTGGCTCGCCAGATACTTCAAGGTCGCGTACGACCGGGTGAAAGACGTGCCAGTGGATGGCTTCTACCCAAGATCTCATCGTCTCCAGTCAATTGGACACGACCCCCTCCTAGGCCTTGTTATTGGAACTGTCGACATCATGAGAGGCGGTCTGACGGCCATCAGCAAGTCAGGAACGATTCATTTTCTCAACCGCACCGGGGAGGCCATTCCTAACCCCCTCACCGCTTTCGTGTTTCAGCTTGGTCACCTCCTGTCCGACGGGTTCACTCCCATGGGCCTACCCGCACCAGGCTGGTCTGCCCTGCAACTTCTCCAAGTTGGAGACTTTGGAACGAGGCACAGAAACGCAGCAGAACTCGCTCGGTTCATGTACCTCAAGGGATATGACAGCAGACATTTCCTGACCATGAGTACCTCAGTAGCAGCTGCTGAGACCGTGCTTCGAGGTTACTTTGCACTTCGGCAGAGGCTCGATCCTCCATACCAGATACAGATCGAACACGAGGCGGAGCTGAACAATACGAAACGAATCGGGCGCCACCCCCGGTTCCTGGCGATGGCCCTCGGTGCTCACGGGATCGCAGCTGCGGCAAATGCAGGAAAAGTCATCTGCCTTCATGCCAATCCGCTCGCGATCAACTATTCGCAGTGGCTTCGGTTTCTAACCGCTTTCTTCTCCTGGGCCTCGCAACGCCGACCAAGTGATTCGGAGGCCCTCATCATGCGAGCAGCATTGAATGCGAGGGACCTCCACGAAGGGTGGCCAGCGTTGGACACTGACGACCCCGGATTCCCCAGCCTTCGGACTAATGGAGATCTGAACGAATGAACAGCTCTGGCATGACTACTCACACCTCGATCCCGGACCTCCCTACTACTCCAGGGGTCTATGCCTTGTATGGCGGCCAAGGCAGATCCAGATATGTAGCCTATGTAGGAAGCGGAAAGGATCTCCAGAGGCGAATCGAACAGCATCTCTTGCGCCGAGACAGCAGTGTGGCTACAGGCACGTCAGCAGCCTGCCTAAACCCCGACTACGTGACTGAGGTCCGATACTGGAAGCACAAGAGGCTTGTTGGGAAAGTCGGACGAGAGGCCGCAGAACTTGTGGCCTACGACATTCTTGATCCAGCGCTTCGCAGTCGCGGGATCATTTCTAACAAAGCCAAGCAGCTCTATCAGGACGGTGTCTTCTATGAGCAGATGGAATCACTGTTCCGAGAGCCGGCGAGAGGCATCCTTGTAATCCCATCTCTGCAAGATGCGTTGGAGAGACTGGCACAGCTGGAAAAGAAGCTGGAGGATCTGGCCCGCCGGTGACAAGTAGTCCCGGAATTCAAGACGAAGTCCTAGAAGCGGGGAGGCCCATCTGGCGCCAAACTCTGACGTACTGAACAAATTTCAGACTCTGAACGTCTGGAAACACGGGGACAGGCGAGCACCGCACAAGCCCCTACTCGCCCTTCTCGCGCTCGGCCGCATTCTCCGAGGCGAAGACGCCAAGACACGATTCGTAGACGTTCAGGAGCCCCTGAGGGATCTTTTCCGCGAGTTCGGACCTGACTCCCCAAGCACTCATCCTGAGTATCCTTTCTGGCACCTACAAACCGATGGTGTGTGGCAAGTAGAGGACGCTGGCTCCTTCCAACTCAAGAAAGGTGGTAGCTCACCGCCGAAGGGCGAGCTAATTCGGAAGCAAGCCACGGCGAGCTTCTGCGTTGAGGCCTTGGAGGAGGCGTGAACTGACGACGGGGCTGCTCAGGGACCGGGGCTTCGCCCAACCTCATCGCAGACTGAGGAAGAAACAGCCTGAATCATGAACCCGGATACCACCTTAGATTTGACTGAAAGTGGTCCGAAGGATGGGTTCCACCTCTATGATTGGGCGGCAGCGCAACTGTGAAATATGCAACACCCCCCTACCCATCAGGGTGTGTTGCGGGGCAAAGGGGCTTGTTACGGTGAATTCACCCAATAACGATTTTGGGGAGGTCCGACATGCGACGAATCCTCATGTTGCTCATTCTTGCGTCTTTACTCAGCGGGCCGGTTTTCGCTGAAACGCAGGCAGAACTTGTCTTGACCATCAAGAAGCTGATCCCCTACTCGCAGGCGAAGGCGCGAGACCCAAGGCTCACACTAGAAGCCTACAACCAAGCTGTGCTCATTCTGGCCGAAAAGTTAGCATCCGGCTCAGTGCCGGATTCCCCAAGGGCCTATCCTAGTATCCCACCCGTCAGCTCAACGTTGCCTCCCATCGGTGACTCTGTTTGTCAGTGTAAAGGCTATGCTGGCCCTGGTGGACCGTGCTACGCCGGGCCGGGAGGTCAAGCATACGCCGGACCAGGCGGACCAGCATATGACGGCCCAGGAGGACCCTGTTACGACGGCCCCGGAGGGCCGGAGTTCTCCGGTCCTGGGGGACCAGCATTTGACGGCCCTGGGGGGCCGAGGTATGACGGTCCAGGGGGACCCTGCTATTCAGGCCCAGGAGGGCCGGTGTACGACGGGCCGGGAGGACCCTGTTATGACGGCCCCGGAGGGCCGTGCTATTCAGGACCCGGAGGGGGAAGTGACTGTCCTCAAGTGTGTCAGCAGTGCCAATGAGCTTGAGCTGATTCCTACTAGGCGCGGATCTGTTGCGGGGCAAGCCTTCAGCCCTCGACTATCCACTCCTTCTCATGCAGTACCCCCACACGGGCGTACGCTGCTCTGATCCGCTAGCGATTATCAGGTGGGGCTTCCAGCACTACGCAGGGTATCTCGACCATGTGCCTAGACTTTCCCTCGAGAAGGACTAGGCGGCATCCGTTCCAGTTCTTCAACTCTTGCATGGCGGGCTTACTCGCACTGGGTTGGGCGGGCAGCCCTAATATGTGATTTGGCACCTCAGTGGCATGCCGTTGCTCGGTTGGCAAATGATCGCCTCATTCCCTCGGTGCCTTACTCGATCTCCGATTGAACACTGTCGCCGGCACCAGAAGCGATCGACTGCCCCTCGGAGGACACTCGAGTAGAATGCGCCCGTCCTGAACGGATTCCTAGCGTGCTGGGCGGTACATGCATTGGGGCCGGGTCACCGCGAATGCGATCTGCCTTACTCCGAGACCTCCGTCTCAGTGGGTAGGTGATCTAGTACGGAGCGCACTAGAAACTCCAACCCAGCTTCCTGTCTGATCTCGCTTACCAGCTTTATCGTTCCTTTCGGATCCGAATAGCAGGAGTCGTTGATTGCCCGGACATGCTCGGTGTCGAGAGCTTCCAACTTGTCAACCTCGATCAGCCTCAGCATGACCTTTTCCCAGCAGTAATACATCTCGGTCTGCTTGTTGATTTCTGCCGTGACTCTCCACTCGCTATTATTCAGAGCCCAGCGGTCTCCGATTTTGAGCTCCCTAACCGTGTCCCTGTGGTACTCGACTGCGAACCACGTCAGGCTCAGAACTAGAAGAATGTACAGCACGGTGATTCGCTTCATGGTTAGTCTCCTTCTTTGGTTGCTTCAGCCCTTCCAATCACCACACCAGCTCAGAGAATCGGATCTGATTTGATCGGTCCGTCTACTTCGAATGCCTGCGCCGAGAGCTCGGCGGAGAAGAGAGTGATTGGCACGTTGAAGGCGCGCAGAATCAAGGCCACTCTCTTCATCACTTCACTTCCCATTCGGGTCTCCGGCAACCATCGCGAAAGGTGGAGGATCGGCACAACACCCGAGGTGGTAGAGGGGTATCCCCTCTTTTCGCGCAGAATGCTGCAATGGCTTGGACAAGAGCCACATACTATGCCCGAGCGAGAGTCGGGCTCATTTCCCTTCGCGACCAGAAGAGCAAACCTACAAAAGCCAGCAATGGGAAAAGGAACATTACTGCTGCGTAAAAGGCCCTCCTGCCAGTTGCTGTGCTGTCAAGGTGCGTTGCAAAGTCCCATGCCGCCCAGACCAGAAATGCCTTACATGCGAGGCGTACCACGAAGATGATGTCAATATGGGAGCCTTCGGAGAACCAGAAGACGGCGAAATTGACAGCGTATGCGATGCTCCAGGTAACCAGGGTTCTGCGGATGAATATGAGCCTTTGCTCCTGAAGTAGGGTTCTGCTTCGCTTCGGTTGGTCTCTTGACTTCGCCGCAGCTTCAGGAGAAATGGGCACATTGGCGTAGCCACAAGCCTCCCAAGCTGCTGAGAACTTGATCCTTTCTTCTATCGATAGATTCGACCAGATCTCCGACTGTCGCTTCTTCGACAGTCCGATGTACGAAGCTGCGAACTCTTGCCAGTCTCTGCCATCACCCTGCCCCGATAGAACACCCCCTCCGTGCGATCGCTCTTCTTCTGCTACCGGCTCGCCATTGTCGCTGGAGTTCACCAATAGGTATCCACAGTCGCAGACCTGAGCCTCCGGTGGGTTGACCAGATGACATGCTGGACATGGTTTCACTGTCATAGTCAATTCCCTTCCCGAAACCCTATCTAGTTGACCTTGCGAGACCACACCCAAATGGTTAGGGAGGCGTTACGAACTCAACAGGGGAAGAGACGGGTGGCTACTGCACTGTGCTCGACAATGCGGAGATGGGACCAAAGGACCCAAACCGGCACAAGGCTGTCTACTCACGGGCCCACCTCTCAGATCCTTTGCACTCCCAGAGGACTACGTACTTGCAGAGTTCGTAGATCCTGGCGTCTTCAGGTAGTGACCCTTCACCACGATCGCGCTTCATGAACGTGGCAGTCGCCTCGCTCACCGCCCAATCCTCGTTGTCCCGTTCTTCGTACTGCATGAACTCAAAGCCTCGCTCAAGGGCGAGTTTGGCTGCTTTACATCGACCGCTCTTGCGAATCTTCGCTGCGCCCTTACCGTTGTTGTAGGAGTATGCCGTCTCCCATACTTCCTCAACGACCTCGTTGTCGACCTCGACCACATCGACAAGAGTTGAGTCAAAGAACTTGAATCCTGCTTCGCCAGAGGCCGAGAACGCTAGCAAGCCAAGGACAGTGAAATAGATGACGTTCAAGCGTTTCATAGACGGTCCCCCTGGCTGGACCCAGTCTGAGCGTCTCTAGTCAGGCACACAAGGGACGATTCCACAGACTAGTGAGGCATCCCCCGAAAGTTGGACCGGGAATCTGCGAGAATTCTCACAACCCTTGGTCCAGCGTTGGGGGCGGCTTCAATTCCACTGTCAGTCTCAAACGGCCTGTCAGATGGACGAATTCCATTGCGCTGAAGTGGCGGAGAAGTAGACTACTTCGCAAATTCATCTTCGAGTTGAGGTCGTCACTGACAGACTTCACACTAATCTCTTACGATCCTCACAGAGTCGCGATGCGGTGATTCAGTTCACTCAGTTCACCAATAGGGAGTCAAGAGATGAGCGAGAGAGGCCCGGGACCGAAGCGAAGCCTTCTACACACCACGTTACTGCTCGCAGCAACGCTACTAGCGACTGTGACCTCTCAGGCTCAGGCCAGTCAAGCACTCCAGCTGGCGACACAAGTGAACGGGGCATTGAGCAAGTACATCGGCATTCACAACCAGATCTTCGACACGAACGCTCGCCACATAACCCCGATTCCTGGAATCTTCGAGAAAATAGAGTTCTGCAAAGTTGAAACGAACCTCTCGAGACAGGGAAGTGAGTTGAGCTCCACGATATCCCTCATCCCGGCGGCTCGCAGAGCTGAGACACAACACAGTATGTTCCTTTCCACGCTCGACGAATTCGCCAAGGCTCTCAATTCAACCGTGGCCGATCTTCAAAAGATAAGCCGAAAGCTCTGTCTGAAGAGCCAAGGGAAGCTCAACTACAGCGTGAGTGAATACGGTAAAGACCTAGAGACCTACGAGACTAGAGTCGAGAGGTACGTTGCCATAGGAGGAAGGCTTAACGCTCTCCTCCCAACCATTCAGTAACAAAGAACCCTTGCCAGATCTTTCTTCCTGACGGCTCAGCGTCTTCCTATCGAGGGAGTCAGTCATCCACTAGGTGGTCGGTCGCTTTGGAGTCCCCAACTCTGGGAGCAAAGACGCCTCGGCTTCTCCACCCCTACGGGTGGGCCGCTTCCCACCCAATCGGGCCGTTACTGATCTCGCTGACGTCGGTAGGGTGGAAGCGTTAGCGTTCAAAGATCAATGGGCCCTGACTCAGGGCCTCTATCGCTCACTAGTGAGCCTGCGGAGGGACACTGATGGCGGCGAAGTCGATTGGCTTTGATGGGCCGGGCGAGAGCCCGAGCAATGTTTCCACCTGGCGGTGCAATCGATGCGGGAATCTCAACTCTATGGATCAATCGCAGTGCCTCGGCTGCGGAGCCCCGGCCACTGAAAGCGCAATTGGAGCGCAGCGGGTCGGAGCCAGAGAAATTGGCCCTGCCGATTTCGAGACACTTCAATTCTCTCCACTCTGGGTGTTCAGTGCCGTCGCGGAGGCAGACGGCAAGGCCGACAAAAAGGAGTTTGGCGCTCTCGTGGAAATCCTTGGCAACTCTCAGTACTTCGAGAACCCCAGTGTGCGCGAGGTCTTCGGCTCTGTTGCTAGGGGTTTTAGCGACCTGTGGCCTCGATATCTGAGAGATAGCCGAGACATCGTTGCCGCGTTCGACGACGTGAAAAGTGCCGTGGACTCGAATCTCGAAACAGCCGAAGCCATGGACTTCAAGAAGTCTCTGCTGTTCGTGGCCAGCAAGGTGGCCCAAGCCTCTGGTAGTGGAGTCCTTAGTCTGGGCAACAAGATCAGCAAAGACGAGCAGACTGCGTTCGCCTTCATTGCAGTCAAGCTGGGCGTGACACCAGAGGATATGCAATAGGCCTCCGTCCCCGCACTAGCAGATTGAGAACCGATCAGTTCACTACCAGAGAAAGGTGAACTTCCATGAGAAGTGAGATCTCTCGCCCCGATGCTGTAATTCTTGGCGTAACCCTCGCAGCAATCCTAGTCTTGGCCCTTCCCAAGGATGTAAGTGGACAACCTGGGAGCGAATGGGTCCCAGGACCTACTAGAGTTCAACTCGGAAACGGGCTCGCAGAGCTAACTGTCAGAGAAGGCTACTTATTCGCGGATGCCAGCTTCACGCAGGAGATCATGAGGGACGCCGGGAACCCGCCAAGTGGCAACGAGCTTGGAATGCTGGTTCCCGCTTCTGAATTCGAGAATTGGTTTCTCGTCTTCGAGTTCGCGGACGTCGGATACGTGAAAGACGACGACAAGGACAACCTGGATCCAGCCGCAATTCTCGACAGCATCAAGAACGGCACCGAGGAAGCCAACAAGCAGAGGGCAGCCATGGGCGTCCCAGCCTTACACGTCGTCGGCTGGCTAAGGGAGCCTCAATACGACTCTGCCACCAAGAATCTGGTGTGGGCTATCGAGGGGGTAGAAGAAGGGACAGGCGATCGGTCGGGTAACTACAACGTTCGATTGCTCGGTCGCAAAGGGTACACCTCAGCCACCTTGGTCGCCGATGTACAAGAGGTCTTCACACTTCTCCCCGAAGTCGAAACAGCACTTCAAGGATTCTCCTACGTCAGTGGCAGCAGATATGCCGACTTCACTTCCGGCGATCAGATTGCGAAGTACGGACTGACAGCGCTCATTGCAGGAGGCGCGGGTGCTGCGGCGGCCAAGTTGGGACTCTTTGCAAAGCTGGGACAGTTCCTGGCCAAGGCCTGGAAGGTGGTGGTGGTTGCCGTTTTCGCCCTGCTCGGTGGAATCAAACGACTCTTCAGCCGCAAGCCATCAGGATTGTCGGATCAATTCCCGGGTTAGAAGGCGCGCGGATTGGCGCTGCTGTTCGCGCAGCATCCGGATCTCCGCTGTAACGGTTGCATGTCCGACCCATGATTGGAGCCGTACTCGAACTCCTGCCGTTCGTAGTAGCCCTCTACTTCATCGAGTGCGTCTATTGGACACGACCGTCGCACCTGCTGGTCAAGCAATGGCCTTGGCAGGCATTAACGGCTTGTCGAAACGGTCTACATCTTGGCGGCATCCTGCCCTGGCAGGAAGTTCTCAGGGTACCCGAGCGCCAGCTACTCATCACACCCGAGGGAGTCTTCGTCCGACAGGAGCAAGCGTTATCTGCAAGCAGCCAGTTCGACAGAAGGGACTTTGCTTTCTGGACTTACGGCGAACTTGAAGAACCATCCGTCGAAGCCAATTCCGTCAGGTTCGGCCGTTACCTCAACATTCCCTTGCCATCGAAGCAAGCAGCCCACTTATTCTCGGAATTGCTCATTTTTCTAAGGGAGCTCCCACGCGAAGAGAGGGCCCGCGGGATCGAAACACTACTCAAACACGCTTACGACCTGAGAAAGGTCTCGAGTCGTCGTTCATTCGTGCGGTCGCTACTATTTCCTTTGCGTTCACTCAACACAGTCCAGTTCTTCGCCATATTCTGTCTCCTCCCGTTGTCTGTCTTCGGCAATAGCCTGCCCTGGACACGAAGCGCTCTGCTCCTCATCGCCTTCTTGCTGCTGTATTCCCTGGCTGAGACTTTCAGAGCAACAAGAACCCTGCGACTGCATGGCCTTTCTGTTGCTGGCAAGGGCATTGCTGCGAGCCTCGTTTCCCCGCCGGCAGCAATCAGATCAACAATCCTCGTCTCGCAGGATCTCTTCAGCGACTTCGACTACCTGGCGATTGTCGCTGCAACTCTCGAGATCTCGGAATTTAGGCTCGCCGCAAGAGCGGAGCTCTACTCGTTGCACACGGCGATCCATGCGGGAGACAAAGACCCTACCTGGCGGACCGCCTGCCAGAGCCGTTACAAAGCGTTGCTAAGCCTCGCAAGAGACCTCGGCCTCGATGAAGACGATGTCTTCGCACCACCAACGCAATCGGGCCCTGACGCTCTCTCCTTTTGCCCCTTGTGCCACTCGGAATTCCAGATGCAAGCAGGAGAGTGCCCTGATTGCACTATCAACATCATCAGCTACCTAGCGCCGAAAGCCTCAAGTGAAACATGTTGCTAGGGCAGCAAAGTGGAGAGCTGCATTGAGAAGCTCAATACTCATAACCATAATGGAACTAGCTAGTTACGCCGGTGTCTACTAATACCCACCAGAACGCGAAGGGACGAAGAGATGACTGTGCATGACGTTAGCCCTGCAACATCCGAAGTCGATTTCGGCAGCCCAGATACCCAAAAGCTCCAGCAGATGATCGAGGCCTTCAAGAGTGAAGAGAATCTCGTGGCGGGTCTGCTTGCAGGGATTGTAGCCGCAGTAGGGTCAGCGCTCATATGGGCTGCCATTACCGCCACAACAGGATTTCAGATTGGCTGGATGGCGATCGGTGTCGGGTTCGTTGTCGGCTTTGCAGTCCGTCACTTTGGGCATGGGACAAGCACCAAATTCGGTGTCATGGGCGCCTCCCTGGCTCTTCTGGGCTGCGGCCTTGGTAATTTCTTTGTGGTGGTAGCTCTCGTCTCCAAGGGGCAGGACATGTCAATTCCAGCGGTACTTTCTGTTCTCGATCTCGAGATCTCAGCGAACCTCATGGCCGCAACTTTCTCTCCGATGGACATTCTCTTTTATGCATTAGCGATGATCCAAGGCTTCAAGCTGTCCTTCACCCCAATCGGTGAGGCGATCTTCGGGCCTGACGATGACACTATCGAGTGAGACCAATGGGATCGATCATCGTGGAAACCTGGGCCTGCTCGGATTGCGCCAACGCGAATCCCGAATCGTCCTACCTGTGTTTGCGCTGTAACGCGCCCAAGCCACCGGCGAGCGACCAACTGATCCAGGTCGGCCAGTGGGCGTTTTCAGGCTCCAGATGGAAAACTCTCCTCTATTCGCCGATGTGGGTCTTCTCTGCAGTGGCAGAGTCCGATGGCAACGTAGATTCAGACGAGCAGCGAGCCTTCCTGGGTCTAATTGAAAGCTCCAGTCGCATAGAGGACTTCCTGCTCCGCGAGGTTTGCGGGGCGGTTCTGCGCCAAGCGGATGAATTGTGGCGGGAGTACCTTCAAGACACACGAAGCCTGACGCAGGCCCTGGACGAAGTGAATTCGATTCTCGAAGCAGAGTTGCCCCAACAGGAGGCTCTGGCATTCAAGCTTGGCCTCTTGGACGTAGGTCGCGAAGTGGCAAAGGCGTCTGGGGGCGGCTTCATCGGAAAGAAGGACAGGATCAGTGCGAAAGAGGCATCAGCTCTAGCCAATGTGGCAAGCCACCTGAAAGTCGACATGGACAATCACAACCACAATTCCGGATAAGTTCCCTACGCTATGGACACCCGCCTGGGAGAAGGATTCAAGTTTCCAGAATCTGTGCTGCAAGCACAGTCGCCAAGGCCCTGGCTACGGTTTTGGGCCAGACAGATCGACTATCTGTTGTTTGGCGCGTCCCTTTGGGCCATAGCCGCCCTCTGGCTGGGGTCTGAAATCGAGCACTTCCTGCAGCTGGAGGGCTTTCTCACCAACCTGCTGGGGACTTTTCTCTGGATCTTTGTAGAGGCCTTCCTGATCAGCAAGTGGGGCCAGACGCCTGGGAAGTGGATCTTTGGCATCACGGTGAAGAAAAGAGACGGCCTTTCGCTGAGTGGTTCAGAAGCACTCACTCGGGCTTTTCGAGTATGGCTACGTGGCGTTGGACTGGGGATACCAATTATCTCAGTGTTCACGATGGCTCTCGCCTACAACCACCTGAACAAGGCAGGGCACTCGACTTGGGACGAGTCCGGACATTCGCTGATTCTTCACAGCCATGTGACCGCTCGTCGAGTCTTGACTGGAGCTGCATCTGTTGTGGCCGCATATATCGCCTACGGCATAGTCGGGCTCGCAGGCATGCCAGAAAGCGAGAGGCTCCAGGAATTTCGGCAGCAAGCAGTAGCAGAAGTCGACGCTCTCGAGCACGAGCTTTCAAACTGGTTAGCCGACTACGATGGATCACTGACACCCCTTGTCGATCATGTGGTTGGTGCCTTGGACAGCGAACAAATGGAGGAGTTCCCTTTCTCGAAGGACAAGTCACTCAGAGTCTTCGTGTTAGCTGGATGTGATGAAGACTGCAGCGACCTGGACCTCGGAGTAAAGAACGCAGCCGGCGAGTATCTGGTAACTGACACCGAAACCGACGCGAGTCCCGTGGTCTACTTCGAGGCAAAGGCAGGGGAACCCTACAACCTGGTAGTGAACATGGTGACCTGCGCTTCAGAGCCCTGCAGCTTTGCTCTCCGTCCGTTTGCCGCAGATACAGCAGATTTGGTCCTCGGTGGTGGAACTTGCTTTTCCGTTTCTGAAGACGGTCTGGTCGTCACTGCGAACCACGTGGTTGACGGGGGCGGCAGTGTTTGGGTCAACTTCTCAAATGGGTCTCGAGTCCGCGGGGAGCTCGTGGCGGCATCTGAGGACCATGATCTGGTGCTCCTGAAGACCAATGCGGCTACACCTGACTTCTTGTCTTTTGGCGACACAGTCGACCTCGAACTCGGTTCCTGGGTGTTTACCATTGGCTACCCTGCCACTGGGATACTTGGTGAGGCACCCAAGTTCACGGACGGAACAATCTCCGCTCTCTCCGGCATTCAGGACGATGCTGGGTTTCTTCAGATGTCAGTGCCGATTCAGCCCGGAAACTCTGGGGGACCCTTGATCGATGACAAAGGGCAGGTTGTAGGGATCATCAAAGCCACAGCCGAAACAGGATCATTCGAGCGCGTCACCGGCTCCCTCCCACAGTCGGTCAACTGGGCCGTGAAAGCGGAGTTTGCCGCAGACCTGTTGGGCAGGGCGTCACCAATCCGCCCACCAGCGCCCAGTCGCCACGACGCCATCGAAAGGGCTGAGCACGCTGTCTGCCGTATCGAGGTAACAGGATAGGTTGATCCCGCCCAAGAATCCGAATCCCTGCCGGCCGCGCTGCCTCGCCAAGGAAGGCTCTCGAGGCACTACGGGGCCCCTCGAATCAGTTGTGAAGAGACCAACTAGCCCTAGTTCTTCAGGGCTGGATGGTCACCGGGCTCAGAAAACTCGGCCACGATCCCCTTGACATGCGAGGACGTCATGCCGAGAGCCATGGCGACGTTGATCAGAGATTCCCACTCTGATTGCTCGAACTTGCCGTCTGCGGCGGCAGTGGAAAGCAGTGCCTTGACCACCAACTCCTTACCATGATCGTTGAGGTAGGGCTCGATGTACTGTGCGTACTCGACTGCCTCCAAGCCGGCCTCTCTTGCTGCAACCACTTCCTGCAACACCTCGGGCCGGGTCAGGGAGTGACCAGACACAGCCTCATAGATCCCCATGATCGTAGCCACCTCTTCATCGGCGACGCTGCCATCAGCCATCATCATGAGAGTCATGAGCCTCCGCAGCGCATACTCGAACTCCGACTTGAAGTCCTTCTGTGATTCCGCAGGGTCGTACGTCAGAACCTCTGGGCGAAACGTTTCCTGGCAGCCTTGGCACTCCACATATTCGTGACTGTCTCCCATGGGCATCAAGGGGATCCAATACACATGGCCGTGTTTGCGAAGTGACTTGAGCTCGTAGTGCTGACTGGAGCCGCAGTTCGGACAAAAGAACGAACCTGAGTCGACTGTGCGTGTGACGGGCTTGGTCCCCCATACGATCATCTGGTGTCTCCCTATGTTGGCAACCCTGTTTCGGATCTGGGTGGACCGGCTCACTTGCCGAATTCGAACTCGAAGTCGACCCCGGCGAAGGGGATCGTCACGAGGAACTTGTCCGCCTTTTGCTTCTTGTAGACCACGACCCCGCCGTAGAAGCTGTCAGGCGCGAAGGTATGGGTCCGCATCAAAGTGCTCGCCATGGCCTGGAACGACTGCTTGAGCTGAGTGCCCATTGCCCGGACCTGAGCCTGAGTTCTCGCGTTCGCTTCCGCATAGTCCTGCGCTGAAGGCCAAGTAGTGATGGTGCCGTAGTAGGAGCCGTTGTTGTAGCTCGAGCCATAGGAGGAGTAGTTGCCATAAACGGAGCTGTTTTGTGCCTGGGGCTGATTGGCCATCCCCGCAGCCGCCCCTGCTAGGGCTGCCGCCCAAGCTTGGCGAGTCTGCACCTTCTTCTCCCACTGTCCGGCGCTGAAGGTCTGAAGCGATGTCTCTTGAACTCCTTTAGCCATGTTCCTGAACGCCTTGACTCGAATGCTCTGGGGGGCAAAAGTCACGGACCGATCCGCCCCATTGACCATATAGACGAGGAGCTGATGATCCGATGGCTGCGGTGAGAGCCAAACCTGGGTCTCACCGCTGACACCCACTCGGAATTCAGTGCCCTCGATCCAGCGGGTCCCGTAAACGACGCCCTCTTGCGCAATAGATTCTGGGGTTGGCGATTCAGAGTCGTCGCTAGCCCCAACGAGCGCATCGCCTATTGCCACGATCTGGCACTCAGCCTGCACTTCGAATCTGAGAGCTTGCTGCTTGCAGTTCTCCATGGCGCCACCTAGCGCCTGGGTTATGTCGGCCGCCTCGAAGACGTAACCCCAAGCCGCCGTACCGGATGAATCCTCCGCCAAGGCAAACGCCTTTGCATCGGACTTCGCGGTGTAGTCCTCGAAGTCGGCCTTGAAGGCTGCCAGGACGTCATTGCTCTCAGGCTCAGGTTGGTACTCGGCTAGACACTCTTCGAGCTGCGAGCCTCGACCAAAGATTCTCACCTCATTGAGGCACTCGGCCGGTACTGAAGCTTCGTTGTCCGGCATTCGATCTGCAACCGCGGCCCCGGAGATACAGGGCGCCAGTGTCAAACAGATCGCTAGTACTACTACCGCCATGCTCACAACATGTGTTGCCTTCATGACCTCTCCCTCCGCTCTTGACTTGAGATGGGTTGCTGGCTACTGAAGAGCGCCAACTACCATTTCGGCGAGACTGTCGAACCGTACCCCCTCCGCTCTCTAAAAGGCGCTCTCTTGCTGCGCCCCGGCTTGAAGTTCTTCGACTCCAATTATGGGGTTCTGCGCAGGTCTCTTCAGTTGAATAGCGCACAAAGAGCACTCATAGCCATGAGAGAAGAGGTTCCTTCATCTGTTGTCAGATTAGACCCCTCCACTGCCGGCGCCTGACAGTTTCTCCATCAACAACGGAGACAGCCGCCTCGGCAGTAGCTCGACACAACGCTGGGCCTACCACCCTGGGACGGACACCCAAGGTGGTTCTCGTCAAGAGCGGGGATGCGGTCACAAGAAGAGGTGACAAAGAAGTCTTTGCAGACCCCTTGATCTCCGATTACCACGAAGAAGCCAGGTCCTCGGCAACAACTCGGATCTCATCGACAAGGGGATGCTCGAGTAGTTCCTTTTCGGGGATAGCAGGTGCACCCCACAGGGCTCCACCAATAGCTCCAACCAAGACAGGGCAGTATTTTGCTGGGCCAGCGAACTCGAGGCTCTTGGCCAGCGCCTCGTCGAAGCTACGCGCATTGTTGAGGTGCCACACGGCAGCTCGCAGCGTCTCGGGCGCGAAGCCACCACGTGAAAGCGGATCGGCCTTGGACTCCTCTGGCCGAAGTGCAGCCGCAACCTCGGGTAACTTACTGTTGGCCGCTTCTGCCAGAGCTTCCTCCCAGGGGAATCCCCGTATCAGCTTGCGGCAGAGAATCGCCACCGCTGCTGCAGTATCTCCTGCCAGGGGATGGGCATGGGTGAGAGCTGATTCCCGGTGGGCCGCTGCCGCTAGGTCTTCGTCTGCGATGAACGAGGCCATGGCGAGCGGCGCCACGCGGTGTGCCGTGTTGACCCCTGCGGTGAGTCCATCGAGCTGCTTGTGGGCCCGCGCCACTGCCTCGCCGCGCTCGACTCCAGCGACCGCGTGATCGAAGACGACCTGCGCTACCTCACCCGTGTCGTAAGAACCCTGACGATGCCACTCGAGGTATCGGGCAAACACATCTTCTGGGTCGAAGTGCTGCAACTCCGCCAAGCTGCTTGCCAACCGCCAGGCCATCTCACTGGGACCATGGTTCTTGTCGCCTGCGGCCAGGCCGATCAGGGTTCCGGCAGCACGGTCCTGTGATTCACTCTGCATCGATTGAAGTGTAGGTCAACCCAGCAGCCGAGGCTGCGAAAGCGGCGACTCCTGAGAGCACGGAAACGCCGCAGACCACGCCTGAATCGCCAGCGCGGCCCTGTGCAGCCCCTGCGACTCGGGGTGCTGAGCGGCAAACTCGACAATCGGCTCGATGAGCTGCCAGGAAGTCGCGGATGACGGCACGCAGAACAACCCGGCTTGCGCTGAAACGACCGCGACGGTGTCCTTCAGGCCGAGCACATACCCCGCGCACCAGGAGATGTTGATCGTGGGAACGGTTGGCACATCCTCTGTCCAGGTCTCACCCTCGACCAACAGGGCAGCATCTCGACACATCTCCGTCAGAGAACCGCCCAACTGAGAGATCTCAGGCAACTCGCCCTGCTCGGGCCCGGAACTGCAAACCAAGGTAAGCAACGGTAACAACACCATTAGCGAGGTCTTCATACGCTCTCCTCCGTAGTGCTTTTCCATTGGTCTTGAATCCTCACCCACACCACTGTCAGCCGTTGACAGTTGAAGGATGCACAATAGGTTGGTGGAGTTGCGCTACGCCGAACCGATCCAGCGACGGGAGGTCTGAATGACACGCGACGCAGTGGCTGAAAGTGTTGAGCAGGAGTCTTCGTCTCGCAACCTCATCGTCGGCGTGATTCTGTTTCTAGCCTTGCGCGCGATTGTCCGGCAATGGAGTCAAACTCCTCCCGACCTGCTTCGCACGGAGAGTGGTGGCGCCAACTCACTGACTCTCGACGAGTTGATCCTCGAGCGCGGGTACCGCTACTGCGTGGGCTGTGGCCGGCAGGGGCGCCGGCCGCTGTGGAGCGGCCAGGTGGGACGGTTTCACCCGAGGTCGGCGGGCTCTTCGAGAATGTCGAGAATCGCTCGGGCACAGAACACACGATAGCGCCTACCGTCCCCGAACTGCTGCAGAATGGACTCCCTCTCGAGCTCCTCAACGGCCCGTTGGGCCGTTGTATAAGCGACACCCAACCGCTCGGCTATTTTCGTGATGGTCCAGAACGGATTGTCTCCGAGCAGCCCCACCAGCGCCACCGGCACTCTCGAAGATTGACCAGCCATGGCCGAACGCCAGCCTCTCAGGAGATCGTGGATCCGCTCCACCCTGCCCAGGGCATCGTCCGACTGTCGTGTCACACCGACCAGGAAGTACCGCAACCACCCCTGCCAATCTCCGCTCTCGCTCACAGCCAGGAGGCGACCGTAGTAGTCGTTTCTGGTGGCCTCGAAGAAGCCACTCAGATAAAGCAGGGGCGTCTGCAGAATGCCTCGCTCGACAAGGAAGAGCGTGACAAGTAAACGGCCAATACGCCCGTTACCATCCAGGAAGGGATGAATCGCCTCGAACTGACAATGGGCCAGGCCGATCTGAACCAGAGGTGGGAGCTTCGTGTCATGAAGAAAGCGCTCCCAACGGTCGAGAGCTTCGAGCATCTCAGGAACCGAGGGCGGGACATAGGTCGCTTGCTCGAGCGTGCAACCTGAAGACCCGATCCAATTCTGAGATCTTCGGAACTCACCTGGTTTCGACTGCTCGCCCCGAACACCCCTCATCAGCAGCGCATGAAGCTCGCGAACGAGGCGCAAGGAAAGCGGCAGGGAGCCCAGTCGGTCGATACCGTACTCCATCGCTGCCACGTAGTTTTCAACCTCCTGGAGATCCGCTGATGAGCTTTCCACCCTACCCCCTGCCTCGGCAACCAAGAGCTCTTCCAGCGTCGTTTGGGTTCCCTCGATACGGCTGGAATCGACGGCCTCTCGGCGCACAAAGGCCTGCGTCAACAGACTCGGGGTTGGCCATTGGCTACCTTCGCCGGCGAGTCGACCAATGGCGCGGTCAGCCTCGGAGAGATCTCTCACCAACTCCGGTGTCCATTCGAGCAATGGCGGAAAGGAGTTTGGTTTGAAGACTACAGTCATGGCAATTCCCTATTTTCACAGTCGCTAATGGGCGCCTTCTTTATTTTCATTATAGTTCATTTTCGAAAATAAAAGGCTGCATGTCACTAGCTCGACCGCTACTTCCATAGACGGACTGCGACGTTGCTATCTTTCCTGAAGTAGGCATCGAGCACTGACACCAAGCGAAGACCCGTGCTCCTGATGCAGGATGAGCGGTTTTTCTCATTTCCGGCCATTCCCGTCTCTAGCCCAGAGGATGAAGGAGAGGTGAATTGAGAAGTGTGCCCACCTTACAAGGCGTTTGGAATCGCTGTCAGCCGTTGACAGTTGAAGGATGCACAATAGGTTGGTGGAATTGTGCTACGGCGAACCGATCCAGCGACGGGAGGTCTGAATGACACGCGACGCAGTGGCTGAAAGTGTTGAGCAGGAGTCTTCGTCTCGCAACTTCATCGTCGGCGTGATTCTGTTTCTCGCCTTGCGCGCGATTGTCCGGCAATGGAGTCAGACTCCTCCCGACCTGCTTCGCCCAGAGGTGCTGTTCGGCCTGGTCGGGATGGGAGCCGGCGCCGCTGCTCTCATCTTGTGGTGGCGCGAATCCACTCGGCGAGAGCGCTCGGCCATCGAGGCCTTCGAGACTCCGGGCGAAGTGGCAGAAGAACCGGTCGCGGCCGATCCGTCCCCCGACGAGGAAGCCGAGATCGTGGAGCACCTGGCGCAGAGCTTCGAAGAGCAACTCGGCAGGGAGCTCGAATCTCGCCTCGGGGAGCTACCCCCGCTGGGCCGAGACTCTCCCCTGGACCTTTCTTTCCGCTGGCGCCGGCGCTCTTGGGTCGCCAACACGGTTTGGGAGGAAGTGGAGCCCGCGCTGCGAAGGCGCATGGACAAAGCGGGGCTGTCGATGGACGCACAGTCGCTCCTAGAAAGCAGAGTGCGGCTCACCGCTTCTGCCCTTCTGGTCAGGCCCGACCGTGTGGTGGACGGGAATTGAGTAGGGCACGAACCAATCGACGCAAAGAACGGAGGATCTCATGAGCATTCTCATCGAGGGCATTTCGGTAGTCGTGCGGACTGAGACTCTGGAGGAGAAGTTCCCCGGAGGTGTGGTCGCCTACCGCCTCGGTTGCCCCAACAAGACGTTTTGCACCGATGGCCGACTGACCCGCGTGGGATTCATGGTACCGAACGACGTCGGGTTCTTCGTTCGTTGCCTGCAGAAGCGGGGGCTCCTGTGGGTCGACTCCGAGAAGCGATTCCGCGATGTGGCGGTGGTCGATCAGCTCAGCGGGCCGACCTCGACCTGTGACTGGCTCGTCTATGAGCGCCAAATGGACGGCCCTGCCTACGCCTGGCAGACGGGGACCGAGCCAGGGGAGTTGGCTGTTCCCCGTGACTGGTGCTACGAGGAGTCGCTGAGCAAGGATTTCGTCTATACCCCCAAGAAGGGGGCCGATCGTTGGCGGGCCGCAGAAGGTCACAGAGATGGCTGTGACCTCTACATCCATCCGAGGACCGGTCGGAAGACCGCCTGTGCGCGACCGTTCGGGCCGGACGTTGTCGGCATGCCGGACTGATGCCAACATGGGGCCGCGACAATGCGCCACTGGGGCTTCGGGGCACACTGAAGGAGTACCGAATATGAGCTCGACCACAGCTGACACGGCGAATCGCACGCTGCTGAACCAGCTTCTGAAGGACGAGGCGATCGACATTCAGGCCTCGGAGATCTTCGACAACGATCCTTCCCCACTGCCGGGTGAGACCTCGTTCTCCAAGGTCGAGGGAATGCTGCTGGGGCTGGCGGTTGGCGATGCGTTGGGGATCACGTCCGAGGGCCTAGTGCCGGAGATTCGACGCGAGGTACACGGGGAGATTCGCGACTACCTGCCGAATCGATACAACGGCAGAAAGGAGGGCTACCCCTCCGACGACACACAGCTCGCCTTCTGGGCCCTGGAGCAGATGCTGGAGGACGATGGCTTCGACCCCGACCGGGTGGCGGCACGCTTCTGCCGGGGCAAGATCTTCGGCCTTGGATCGACAGTGAGGGGTTTCCTCCGGAACTACAAGGGCGGCACACGACCCTGGTGGAAATGTGGACCCCAATCGGCCGGCAACGGGGCCCTGATGCGCATCGCCCCCATCCTGGTGCCGCACTTGCGAGAGCCCTCACCCGAGCTGTGGACCGACACTGCCCTCTCTGCCGCGATCACTCACAACGACTCGGCCTCGATCGCTGCTTGCGTGGCCTTTGTCTCGATTCTCTGGGAGCTGCTGGGCAGGACCACGGCACCCGAGCCCCAGTGGTGGGTGGACTCTTATGTTCGGGTGGCCAGAGAGCTCGAGCACCGGGAGGACTACCGGCCGAGAGCCGGCGACTTCCCGGACTATCAGGGATCGCTGTGGCGGTTCGTCGAGGAGAAGGTGCCAGCCGCTTATGAACGGGGCCTCTCAACGCTGGAGGCCTGTGAGAGTTGGTACTCGGGCGCCTATCTGCTGGAGACGGTGCCCTGCGTGCTCTACATCTTGATGTGCCATGGGGACGATGCCGAGGCCGCGATGGTGCGGGCCGTCAACGACACCCGGGACAACGACACGATCGCAGCCATCGTCGGTGCCGCGGTCGGGGCCCTCCATGGCCGTGAGGCTCTGCCTGATCGTTGGACGAGCAAACTCACCGGCCGCACCACCGACTCCGACGACGGCCGGGTTTTCGAGCTGATCGAGCAGGCCAGGCGGAGGTGGTGGGAGTTGGCCTAAGTTCCATCGAATCATGTACATACGTCTATTATCAGGCCTTGACGGTCGCTGCGCTGGGCCTTGTGGGCGTGACGGGTACGAGCTTCGAGGATTTCTCGATGACAGGGCACCCGACCACCGGTAGACTCCCCTTCACCTTGTCATGAGCGAGCCGAGCAAACCACGAGGGCGACTTCACCTGCCGACGGACGGCTGCGTGATCGAATGGACCGAGGACGGCCTGCGCATCCGCATCCTCGACTATCAGATTCGTTCGATCGAGCTTTCCTGGGAGGAGCTCGTAGGGCTGATGCAGGATGCCGGGGTTCTCGATGGTGATCGCGCGCCTACTCTCGAGAGCGTCAAGAAGCTGGCGGAGACCCGCCGGCCGAAGATGGAGGCCGAGGTGCGCTGCCCCTGGTGCGATGTGCTCTTCGGCGACCAGGGGCGCCCGTTGGCATTCGTCGATCACACCAACGTGACACCCGAAGGCGACGTCGAGTGCCCCAAATGCGGCATCAAGGTGCTGGCTGACGATCTATTGGGCAGCTGAGATGACACGGGCGGGGGCAAGCCCCGCCCCTGCACCGCCTCCCTCCCCGGCCGGCACAGGTCCGGACACACCCGCACGCCCCGGCCGGCAGGGGCGCCGGCCGCTTCAAAGGTTTCTCCAAGGCGCACAGATGCCAGCCGGTGCTGGACATGCGGCCTCTTCGTGAGCTGGTGCCACTGTTCGTTCCCCATGGATTCCTTCAGATCCATCGCGAGTACGTGGTGAACCTGCGACGCGTCCACCTCATCGGCCGGCGGGACGAGGGTCGTGACTGGGAGGTCAAGCTCGAGCCCCCGGTCAACCGGGTGCTGCCGGTGAGTCGGGGCGCCTTGACGAAGCTGCGGAGGGTCGAGCTTGACACTTGGGTTAGCAAATGCTAACTTACGGCCAACAGGAAGAAACCGAGCCATGAGCAATGACGGCATACAGCTCGCACCGGGGGCCGCACCTGGCAAACAGAGTATTCTGCGCGCTGCACTCCAATTGTTCACCGAGAAGGGCCTTTGCGAGACGAGTATCCGCGACATCGGCGCGGTGGCGGGGCTTTCGAATCCAGCGCTCTACAAGCACTACAGGAGCAAGGAGGCGCTGGCGCAGGAGCTGTTCGTCTCTTGCTACCGGTGGCTCCACTCGGCACTCGAAAGAGTGGTCGGAGGCGAGTTCGAATCGTTCGCGGCCCAGTTCGCCGCCTACAGCGAGACTTTCTTCCAGCAATTCGAGACCGCTCCCGAAGTCGTGATCTACCTGTCCGACAACATCCAGCACTTCTGGCCCGAGGTTCGGGCGGACGTCGCCGGCGACACTTTCGTCGGGCAGATCAACCGGATGCTGACCTCGGCGATCGACCGCGGGGAGATCGGCGAGGATCTCGACCTCGATCTCACCTCGGCCATCATCATCGGCGGAATCCAGCAGCTCTCGAGGATGGGCTACCTCGGGCTGCTCGCCCGCCCAGCTACCGACTGGGCTGAGCCGTTCACCCAGAGGATTCTGGCCCTGGTCAAGCGCTAGGAGTTTTTTTTGACTGCGGAGTTAGCAATTGCTAACTTCAAGAATAGGAGCTGACAATGTTCGCCATCAATCACGCCGCCGCGGCGCTCGTGCTCAAACGACGCTACCCGACCGTTCGCATGGCTCTCATTCTGCTGGCTGTTCAAGCGGTCGAGCTCCTATGGGTCGCTCTGAACCTGATGGGTGTCGAAACCACGACGACCGACGCCACCGTTCGTTCAGTTCAGAACATTCATCTGGCACACATGCCGTGGTCCCACTCCATTGCCACGACGACCCTTCTTTCCCTGGCGGCGTGGGCGTTGATCCGATTCGCTCTCGGAAGACCGAAGACCGCGATCGCCGTCGCGCTGGGAATAGCGTCTCATCTCGTGTTGGACCTGGTGACCCACAGTCCCGACATCTCGATCGCACCCGGCCTCGCCGGAAACAAACTGGGTGCGGGACTCTACGGCAGCGCACCCGTTCTGGCGTTTCTACTGGAGCTCGGATTCGGCATCGCATGCTGGCGCATCTACCGGGGATCGCGATGGCTGCTGCTCGGGATCATCGCGTTCAACGCGGCCAATCTGAGCTTGTTCCTGCCGCAGGTAGTAGGGATCGAAGCCCAGCTCGCGGGGCGGGTCACTCTGTTGACGCTCGTCATTCTGGCCCAGATTGTGGTCACCCTGGCCGTCGTCGGATGGTTGTCACGAACCGGCGGTGGTGCTCGAGAGCGAGTCCCTCTCCACCGCCCCGCACAGGCCCCCGAGTTCGACCTTTCTGGGCGCACTCGGTGAGAGCTTGCAGGGCGTAGTCAGCCGGAGGGTGGACTCCACTGACAGACCTTGACAGTTTCCGCGGTACAAAAGAACCAGCATCAGGAGTGGCCTGGCAAGTGACCAGGCCCGCCAACCTGGGGCGGACACCCAAGGTGGTTCTCGCACGATGCGGGGATGCGGTCGCCCGAGAGGGTGACTACGAAGTGACCAGTCGAAAC
>CAVQNG010000001.1:0-414271 GCA_963713825.1 uncultured Acidobacteriota bacterium | reverse complement strand
TCCACTCTCAAGTGGGCTGGCTGTCATTCCTTGCAGTCTCGCTCGGACTAGCCACGGCTGCGAATCACTCCAGGTTCTTGTCGAAGAGGCCGCAAGTCCAGCGGGCTCGAGGCTTGACCCAACCTGAGGCGAGTCACCTACTGCCGTTTGTTGTCTGGATGGCTCTGGGGATGGTCACTGCCGCCTTCTCCGACGGATTCGATTGGCTCTATCCGGTCCGTGTGATTGGCACCGGGGCCGTGCTGTGGGCCTACTGGCGTGGGCTGTCCCGACAACGGATCAAGGAGAGTCTCGTCAATCCCGTCAACCTGGTCTTGAGTCTGATCGTTGCCGTGATGTGGATCGGAATCGGGCTGCTTCAAACCAGCGACCAGGTCGGGTTCGATCCCGCTGAGGCTCTGGCTGAGACTCCTCTTGTCGTGGCGTCGGTCTGGGTCTTCTTCAGGCTCGTCGGAGCTGTTCTTGTCGTGCCTGCAGCCGAGGAACTGGCCTTCAGGGGATACCTGACGCGTCGATTGATCTCGAGTGACTTCGAAGTGGTGCGCCCTGGGGCCCTAACTTGGTTCTCCTTAGTCATATCCTCTCTAGCATTCGGTTTGTTTCATCAGCGTTGGATTGCAGGAACGCTCGCCGGAGTGCTGTTCGCTCTTGCCTACTACCGACGAGGCCGGCTCGTAGACGCAGTGGTCGTGCATGGACTGGCAAATCTCGCAATCGCGATTTTTGTCGCGACAACAGGGCGTTGGTCGCTTTGGTGAGAACCATCCTGCGCTCCGATCTGCAGTGGGGTTGGACTCCGTCCTCTCGATCGGCCCGTTGCCGGAATTCGATGAAATAGTGCTAAACGTTCTTGGGGCATTTCCAGCGGTCGGTCTCCAAAATGCCCTGCTGGCGGCCCGGAGTGGACAGAACGACGAACCCAACGGGCAGGAATCTGTTCTCCGAGTCGGGGAGCGTCTGATTGGTGCCGGAGGGGGGATTCGAACCCCCACGGTATTGCTACCGGCGGATTTTGAGTCCGCTGCGTCTTCCATTCCGCCACTCCGGCATGGAGTGAGCTTGTCTGGCACCGAGAATCCTAGGCTTTCGTCTAAGGGGAGTCAACGGTTTTAGGCCCTCAGAATCGGTATTAACGTTGTTTTGGCAGTCTCTACTCGGACTGCCAATCTGGCACTCGATGTTACGTTTTGTTTCAGATAGTCAGCTCCGGAAGGGTAGTTTGGCCTGCTAGGGGTTGACAAAACAGCGATTCTAGCGTACCATCTGTAAGCCTAAGTAAATGCTAATCAGGCATTTACACGACCCGAACAGCATTTTCGACCGAGAATCTTCGAAAGGGAGCTATATACGTGGCATTCAAGATCGGACAAAAGGTCGTGTACCCCAACCACGGGGTCAGCGTTGTGGAAAAGATCGAAAGGGGCTCGATCGCAGGAGTCGAGCAGACCTACTACCATCTGCGTCTTCTTTCCAATAATTCCAAGGTGATGGTCCCCAAAGAGAACCTGGATCTCGTCGGATTGCGGGCACTTTGCCCGACCACGAAGATCCGGGGGTTGTTCACGACTCTCAGAAACGGGGACATCGATACCTACAAGGACTGGAAGGGTCGCTACAAGCAGAATCTGGACAAGATGAAGACCGGGCAGCTCACCGAAGTGGCCAAGGTCCTGAAGAACCTCAGACTGGTGAGCAGCAAGAAGAGCCTCTCCTTTCGCGAGAAGAAGATGTACGAGCGGGCCAAGTACTTCATCGTCAGTGAAGTGGCGCACGTCAAGAAGATCGAAGAGATCGAGGCCGAGAAGCAGGTCGAAAGAGCGCTGGAATCCAGCATGGAAAAGCGCCTGGCCGAAGTAGAGGCCTGTTAGCGTCCAGCGAAGGTCCGTCACGAGCGCATCATCAGGCCGCCCATGAGTTGGGCGGCCTTTTCTTGTTTAGGGTACAGGTAACAGGGGTACAAGTAACAGGGGCACAGGTAACATCGGTCGAGTGGTCAGTGGAATGAGTTCCCAGCCTATATCTCAGCAGCCCCTGGTCCAGGTCGCCGTTCCCGTTCCACTCCATCAAGCGCTAACGTATTCGGTCCCGGCGAGTCTCGCTGAGCTTGCAGTGCCAGGAGTCCGGGTCCGGGTGCAGGTGGCTCGAAAACGAATGGTCGGGGTGATTCTCGGCCACCAGAGCTCTGCTCCGGAGGGAGTAACGCTACGACCGATCCTGGAGGTCCTAGATCGATCTCCCGTTTTGAGCCCCGAGTTGTTGGAGCTGTCGAAGACACTTTCGGACTACTACATGGCGCCGCCGGGAGATGTCGTGAGGACGATGTTGCCTCCGGAGCTATCGAGTTGGGGCGACGGCCGAATCAAGCTGACTGATGCGGGTGCCCTGATGCAGCCATCTGGGGCCACCGAGCAGGAAATCACCGAGGCCCTGCGCGGCGGAGAAGCCCGCCGTGTTGGAGAACTGGCAGCGCAACTGGGAGGGGAGGGTTTCCGCAACGCCCTCGACCGAATGATCGCCGCAGGTAGAGTCGAGATCAGGTCGCGAGGGGCCGGCTCGAGAGGCCGGTATCAGTCAGCGGTGGAGTTGGCGCAAGGCGACCTCGAGAGCTTGCTCGAGAGCTGTGGTAGGTCGAAGCCTGGAAAGGCGGTGGTCAACTACCTGTCCGCCCTGGGGCGCCCCGCAACCTTCAGCGAGATATCAGAGGCGGTGGGTTGCACCTCGGCCGTGGTGCGTCGTCTGATCAAGCTGGGCGTGTTGAGAACTTTCACCCAGGTGTCGCGACTCTCGCTCGACGACCATGTGCTTCCCACCGACGAGAGCGCGGTTCCTTTCGAGCTTCGACGAGATCAGCAGCTCGCCGTAGATGGCCTGCTCGAAGCGCTGGATTCGCGCACCTACGGTGCTTTCCTGCTGGCCGGTATCACGGGCTCGGGGAAAACCGAGGTCTACCTTCGAGCGGCAGAATCGGTCCTCAGGGATGGCGGAACCGTCATTATTCTCGTCCCGGAGATCGCTTTGGTTCCAGCACTCGCCCGGGCAGCCCGCGAGCGATTCGGGCAGCGAACTGCGATTCTGCATTCAGCAATGTCCCCTTCGGAGCGTCACCAGGAGTGGGAGAGGATTCGTTCTGGTGAAGCACAAGTGGTCTTGGGTCCCCGCTCGGCAATCTTCAGCCCGGTCAGGGACCTCCGCCTGGTGGTCGTGGATGAGGAACAGGATTCGTCGTACAAGCAGGATCATGTACCCCGGTACCACGGGCGGGACGTGAGCCTGCTTCGGGCTTACCAACAAGGTGCGGTCGTGGCACTGGTCTCCGCCACCCCCAGCCTCGAAGCGAGGCACAACCTCGAGGTGGGCAAGCTTCGATCACTTCGCCTGTCAGAGCGGGTGGGGCAGGGGGCCTTGCCTGAGGGAGTGCTCGTCGACCTGCGTCAGGAGGGCCTGTCGCGCCGCCCTGGAGAAGTCCATTTCTCGCAGCGTCTACGGGAAGAAATCGACTCGAGCCTTGCTGCCGGTGACCAGATCATCCTGCTGCGCAACCGTCGCGGCTATTCCCCGGTGCTCTTGTGTCGAGCCTGTGGTGAAGACATGCGCTGTGATGATTGCGGCCTGCCTCGAACCTATCACCGCAAGGAGTCCGTTCTGCGCTGTCACTACTGCGGATCTCGAGTCGCAGTTCCGACTGCCTGTCCCACCTGCGAGGAAGAGGCACTCGAAGCAATCGGTGCAGGAACAGAGAGAGTGGAGGAGTCCTTCCAAGAGCTCTACCCAGGGGTCTCGGTAGGAGTTCTGGACAGGGATGCCTCTCGCCGTCGTGGAGAGGCTGCCGCGGTTCTCGAGCGGTTCGCCAATGGTGAGACTCAGGTCTTGATCGGCACGCAGATGGTGTCCAAGGGCCACCACTTTCCGAGGGTCGCACTGGCCGGTGTGCTCTTGGCGGATACCTACCTGGGCTTCCCGGATTTCAGGGCAGTGGAGCGCACCTATAACCTCCTGACTCAGCTCGCAGGCCGGGCCGGCCGAGGAGATCGTCCCGGCAAGGTCGTCATTCAAACGTACCATCCGGAACACTACGCAATTCAGGCAGCGCTGAATCACGACGACGAGCTGTTCGCACGGGAAGAGATGCGCTACCGACGGATATTCCACTACCCCCCGTACACCCGGATGGTTCAGCTTCTGCTTCGAGACACCCATCGCCAGAGGGCCGAGAGAACCATGGACGAGATCGCGCAGGCCCTCCAGCGACACCCGTTGGCGAGCGGTGTGCGAATCTCAGGGCCGGCACCGGCACCGTTCGAGAGACTGCGTGGAAAGTGGCGTTTCCAGCTGCTTCTCCGGAGTACCTCGGGCAGCCGCCTTCGTGAGCTGGTCCGGGAAGCGCTGCCGGATTCCGTCCCGGGTGATCTGGTTGTCGACGTCGATCCTCATGAGCTACTCTGAGTTTCTGAATTGCTACACCGTACCGTCGAATTGACTCACCAGGTGGCCTTTGCTAGCGTCGCCAAAGTCATGGCTTCCCAAGATGTGCCATTCGAAGAGCCCCTGATCGAGCTGCGTCAACGGCTGGACGAGTTGGAGAGCTATCCGGAAGGAACCGGGCGCCGCAAGGAGCTCGAGGCGCTTCGCACTCAGCTGACCAAGAAGACGAAAGAGATCTACGGCAGCTTGAGCCGCTGGGAGAAGACCCTTGTCGCCCGGCACCGAGACCGGCCGCACACTCTGGACTATGTAGAAACCCTGACCGAGAACTGGGTGGAGATTCATGGCGATCGGGCCTTCGCCGATGACCCCGCGATTGTGGCCGGGTTGGCGACGTTTCAGGGCCGTTCGGTGGCGATCATCGGGCATCAGAAGGGGCGCGGCACCAAGGACCGGATCGACCGGAACTTCGGCCAGCCCCGGCCCGAGGGGTATCGCAAGGCGCTTCGAGTCATGCGCTTGGCGGAGAAGTTCGAACTGCCGATCCTGACGCTCATCGACACCCCGGGCGCCTATCCGGGCGTCGGCGCGGAGGAACGTGGGCAGGCCGAGGCGATCGCCCGTAATCTGTTCGAAATGGCGCGCCTGCGTGTTCCCATCGTGGCCACGATTACGGGGGAAGGCGGCAGCGGCGGCGCCCTGGCTCTTGGTGTGGGCAACCGGGTCTTCATGCTCGAGTACTCGACCTACTCGGTGATCTCGCCTGAAGGCTGTGCCGCGATTCTTTGGAAGGACCAGGAGCAACGAGAGGTGGCAGCCGAAGCCATGCGGCTGACGGCACCGGACCTCTTGGAGTTGGGTCTCGTCGACGGGGTCATCCCCGAGCCCATGGGTGGAGCCCATGCAGAAATTGCCGAGACCTGCCGGCGCGTTGGCGAGAAGATCTCCACAGCCCTCGAGGAGCTTGAACGTCTGACACCGGAACAGCTCGTGCAGCAGAGGTACGATCGGTTCCGAGCTCTGGGTGAGTTCGAGGAACGGTAGGATTCCGAGGCGCTGCAAGCATGCAGCGAACCGACCTCGACCCCGATGCCATTGCCTTCCCAGCCAACCCGACGCTGGACACCGGCTCCGATTCCCGAGTCAGCAGGGATTCTCGAAGAGGGCGGGACCCCAGCGTGGCTCGCGGTGCTCTTGGCACGACGGGGAGTTGCCGATCTCGAGTCCGCTGACACCTTCTTGAACCCGCGAGCAGAGAACCTGCTTCCACCTAGCGACCTACAGGGAATCTCGGCGGCTGTCGAGCGAATTCGGACAGCGCGAGAACGCTGCGAGAAGATTGCCATCGTCGGAGACTACGACGTGGATGGCATCTCCGCGACCGCGCTTCTGTTGGCGGTTTTTCGGGCCTCGGGACTCGAGGCCGAGGCCATCCTGCCGAACCGTCTCGACGAGGGGTATGGCTTCCAGGCGCTGCATGTCGAGCGAGCGCGGCAGTCGGGTTGCTCACTCATCGTTACGGCAGACTGCGGCACGACAGCTGTCGAGGCAGTCGAAGCAGCCCAGGTCGGTGGCATCGATGTGATCGTCACCGACCATCATTTGCCGGATTCGGAGCCGATTTCAGGGGTGATAGAGATCAACCCGAAACGACAGCACGACTACGCGTCCCCCAACCTCGCGGGAGCCGGAGTCGCGTTGAAGCTCGCCTTGGCAGTGTGTGACGAGTTCGACCGTTCGATCGAAGTCGGCGCCTTGCTGCGAGTCGCCTGCTTGGGAACCATCTGCGACATGGTGCCGCTCGTGGGCGAGAACCGGACCATAGCTGCGGTGGGCTTGGAGGAGCTCGGCAGAACCCGCTCCGTTGGTTTGAAAGAGCTGATAGGACGAGCGGATGTTCGCGTGCCGGTAACGGCCAGCGATGTCGGCTTTCGCATCGGGCCCCGGCTCAATGCCGCCGGCAGAATGTCGCGCCCGGATGATGCCCTGGAATTGCTGATGACGAGAGACCGCAACCGGGCCGCGTCACTCGCCGAACACCTCGACGAATGGAATCGGTCTCGCCAGGCGGCGGAGAAACGGGCCTTCGAGGAGGCTCTGGAGATCTTCGCAGGCAGAGATCCCCTGCCGCCCGTCCTCGTGTCCTGGAGCGACGACTGGCATCCTGGAGTCGTCGGGATCGCGGCGGGAAGAGTCGCGCGGAAATTTCACAGACCTACCGTGCTCTTCAGTGTCGAGGGGGAGTGGGCGACGGGCTCCGGGAGGAGCATCAGCGATATTCATCTGCATGAGTTCCTTGGGCTCTGGACAGGAGAGTACGAGCGGTTCGGCGGACATGCTCAGGCCATCGGCATCAAGGTCCCGGCGCAGAGGCTCGAAGGACTGCGAACGCTGTGGGAAGACAAAGCGCAAGAGCTGTGGGACGAAGAGACTCTTACCAGGGAGTATCGATTCGAGCTGGAGATGCCGGTGTCGGCCCTGAACAACGAGTTGGTAGCGCAGCTCGGGTGCCTCGAGCCATTCGGAATTGGCAACCAGCAACCAGTGCTGCGCGTCGGGCCCCTGATCGCGAAGGGCCGCCCTCGCCTCTTCGGAAAAGGGCACCTCGGGATAGCTGCAGAAGGAGAGGACGGGGCACCGATCGACTTGCTGGGATGGGGTTGGGCAGATCGGGCAGCAGACCTCGAAGGTTCATTCGAGGTTCTCGGCTGTTTGGAGATGAACGACTATACAAAGAGGCCTGTCCTTCGTCTGGTGGATGCCCGGCCCTGGGAGCGGCATGCAGAAACGAGTGCCCACGAAGGTGCCGTGCCACGTAGAATGAACCCTGATGGCTAAGCCTCCTCGCGAACTCCCGATCCGTCTGATTCGACGAGCCCTCCTCGTGGCTCTGGTCGGGTTTCTGGTAGCGGTGATAGGTCTGTATTTTCTGGGTCGGATGGGCAGACCCGAAGCCGTACGCTCCAGCACCGGCAGTTTGCTCGACAATGCCGATACAGAGCTCCAATTCTCCGGTGAAGGCTTCGACTACGAGGTTAGTCGGAGTGGTCGAAAAGTCATTCATGTGAAGGCCGAACGGGTTCTGTCGATGCAGGAGGACGACTACGAGTTGCAGGGTGTCGAGCTGACGATGGTACGGCAGGACGAAGGTGAGTACAGCCTCCGCAGTGACAGCGCTCTCTACAATCTCGAGACCCAGGCAGCCTCCTTCCGCGGCAACGTACAGTTTTCCGGGCCACAGGGCGTCTATCTGACAGCGGACGGACTCGAGTTGGTCGACGACGGCAGGATAATCGTCAGCTCTTCGCCGGTGCGATTCCGTTTTCTGGACCGATTTCGCGGTAAGGCAGATCGACTCAGGATCACTCCAGGTCGCAATATCTTCATTCTCGCCGGCCATGTCAGCGTCGAGACTTTGTCCGGCGATGCCAGTCCGATGTCACTGCAGTGTCGGCGCTTCGCCTTCGAGCGTGATCGTCGGTTGCTGCGTGCCGAGGGCTCAGTTCGGCTGCGCAGGGGGGACGACTATTTACGGACCCGAAGGCTGACTGTGACGCTGTCTCAGGACGAACGGCGAATCGAGTTCATTCAGGCCCGTTGGGATGTCTTCGGAGGCTTCCTGCAACCCGCTGAGGATGGCTCGACAAGCATCGTCACTCTCGAGGGACGCGAGCTCTCCGTTACCCTCGAGGGTGATCCCGAGGTGCCGAAGAAAGCCGAGCTCTTGAGAGGTCCCTATGGGCCGGCGGTCCTGTCAGTGAAGGATGCCTCAGGTCTGCGCCGACGAATCAAAGCAGACTACCTCGTAGGAGACTTCACCGATGGCGATCTGCGGCAGGCTCAAGGTCTGGATGGCGTGGAGATGGACGAGTTTCTGGATGTCGATCCCGAGATCATCCTGCGCAGTGCTTGTGGAGACTCTGCAGTTGCCAACTTCGCCAAGGGTGAATTGGACTCCTTCTCTTTGGAGGGCGATGTGGAGCTGCATGGAGATGACCTGCAGGCGACCGGTGACAGGGTGGATATGGCCGATCCCGAGAGCGAAGTCGTTCTGACCGGTGAGCCCGCTTGGGCTCTGCGGGAGCAGGGTGAATTGAGAGCGCCGCGCATTGTGTACGACGGTCAGAGCCAGGAGGTACGAGCCGGTGAGCCCGCCAAAGCGGTGCTGTATCAAGGCTCCGGCACCGGATCAGCACTTGGAGGCTCGTCTCCGAGCGAGCCGATCCGGATCGAGGCGAGAGAAGCGATCTGGTCCGACCTGGCTGGAACCGTCTCGTTTACCGATGATGTCCGCGCCTGGCAGGGCGAGAACTTCATGCTGGCAGACACACTGACCGGCGAGATACAAACGTCCCGACTCCTTGCCTCGGGTGGTGTCAAGACCGTCTGGCGTCCAGCTCAAAGCGAGGAGGAGGATACCGCCAGGAGCGAAGACGATCTCGCCTCGAAGCTGCCTGCAGAACCCCTGGAGGTGACCGCAAGTGGCTTGGTCTACGACCAGAACGCCAGAGTCTTGACGTACTCCGGCGAAGCGCGGGCAGTCCAATCGAAGCGCATCATGTCGAGTGACGAAATCCAGGCGCACCTCAGCGCAGAGGATGAATTCGATGAGATCATCTGCTTGGGGTCTGTCCGCTTGGAGGACGGCGAGACCGGCCACGTCGTGACTGGTGATCGCATGGTCTATCGTCCGGATGATGAGCAAGCCACGGTGACAGGCAACCCGGTCGTGATGATCGATGGTAAAGGGGGTCGAATTCAGGGCAAAGAGTTGCTCTATGACTTCGTGACCGGTACGGCGCGAGTCAGAAGCGAGAATCGTGCGGTCGAAAGCTCCGAAGATGACGGGGAAGGAGAGCCATGACCGGGCCTCCAGTTCTTGGCACCCGCAACCTGAAAAAGGTCTATTCCGGCCGCGCCGTGGTCGACGATGTGTCCATCGAGGTGCACCCTGGGGAGATCGTCGGACTGTTGGGTCCGAACGGTGCGGGGAAGACGACGACTTTCTATATGGTCGTAGGCCTGACGCAGCCCGATTCCGGGAACGTCTTTCTCGGCCAGCAGAACATCACCGAGTTGCCCATGTACTTGCGGGCGAAGCGCGGCATCAGCTACCTCCCCCAGGAGCCGTCGGTCTTTCGGAAACTGAGCGTCGAAGACAACTTGCGGGCGATCTTCGAGACGCTCGAGATTCCCCAGAAGGAGCAGGAACGGCGCACAGAACAGCTGATTCGTCACTTCGGTCTCGAGACAGTTCGGAAGACCGAGGGCTATGCTCTCTCGGGCGGTGAGCGTCGACGGGTCGAGATTGCTCGCGCCCTGGTCTTGAGCCCTTCCTACATTCTGTTGGACGAGCCCTTCGCCGGCATCGATCCCATCGCTGTAATCGACATTCAGAAGATCGTGAAACAGCTCAAAGCCATGGGAATCGGCGTGCTGATTACCGACCACAACGTGCGGGAAACATTGAAAATCACCGACCGCGCCTATATCATCAACAATGGTGAAATCCTCCGATTCGGGGCTCCTGAAGAGCTCTCTTCCGATCCACAAGTCCGCAAAATCTACTTAGGGGAAGACTTCACTCTTTAGGCTGAAGGCGAATGGCGCTCGAGCAAAAACTCTCACTCAAGCTGTCCCAGAAGCTGGTCATGACGCCGTCGCTGCAGCAGGCGATCAAGCTGCTACAGATGACCCGCATGGAGCTGCAGACCGTGGTAGCTCAGGAGTTGGTCGAGAATCCTGTGCTCGAGGAGGGTGACGAGACCTTCGAGAGCGAGACACCCAGCGAAGAAGAAGAGGAAGCTGCCGAGCCTAAGGCAGAGGAAGTTGCCAGCGAGGAGTTGGACCATCAGGAGTCGATGGATGACATCGATCTCGATGCCTATTTCAACGACTACCTGGAGGGCTCGACAGGCCCACCGATGTTCGAAGCACGGGAAGCACCTCCACTCGAGAACACACTCACTCGGGAACCGGATCTCTACGATCACCTTCTGTGGCAGCTGCACATGACAGACGTATCTGAGCAGCAGCGTGAGATCGCGGAGGTCATCATCGGCAATCTGGATCCCGACGGGTTTCTCGTGGCGAGCAAAGAGGAGCTGCAGTTGATGGGCTGGCAGGAGGAACCTGGTCTTACCTACACCGCGGATCACGTCGAGGAAGCTCTTCGCCTGGTCCAGAGCTTCGACCCCCCTGGCGTGGCATGCCAGAGTCTGCAAGAGAGTCTGTCGCGCCAACTCGACGCTCGAGGGGAGCCGGCCAACTCCCTGGCTCGGAGGGTCGTCGAAGAGGCATGGGATCTGTTCCTCAAGCGACAGTTTCAGCAGATCGCCCGGGAGTTCGAAATGCCACTCTCCGAATTGGAGCCAGTGGTAGATAGCATCCGTGGCCTGCAGCTGAGACCGGGACGGAAATTCAACACCGAGCGAACCCACTATGTCGAGCCCGATGTGCACATCGCCAAAGTCAGTGGGAAGTACGTCATTCTGTTGAATGACGATGGAATGCCACGACTGCGGATCAGTAACTCCTATCGAAGAATGCTGCGAAACATGATGGGGGACGGCAAGCAGGCCGACGCCAGGCAGTTCATCAAAGAGAAGCTGCGTTCGGCTATATGGCTGATCAAGAGCCTCGATCAACGGCAGCGCACCATCTACAAGGTGTCGGATTCCATCGTGCGCCAGCAGCAGGCCTTTCTGGAGCGGGGCATCGAGTACCTGCGACCGATGGTGCTCAGAGATGTGGCCGACGATATCGGGATGCACGAGTCGACCGTCAGTCGGGTAGTGTCGAACAAGTACATGCACACACCTCGGGGCCTCTTCCCGATGAAGTTCTTCTTCCACAGCGGGATCGATCGCGAGTACGGCTCGGATATCTCATCGCTGACCGTCAAGGGAAAGATCCAACAACTCATTCACGACGAGGATGCCAAGCGACCGTTGTCGGACAGCGAGCTCACCCGAATGCTGCAGCGTGAAGGCATCAACATTGCGCGGCGCACGGTAGCGAAATACCGCGACGAGCTAGGTGTTCCTTCGTCCACCAATCGCAAGCAGATCTTCTAGACGTGGAGGGTAGAACCTGAACAGGAACCTAGATTGAGGAGAGACATGAATATCGAATACGTTGCGCGCAACCTCGAGCTAGACACCAAGATCCGCGAGTTCACGGCCGACAAACTGCAGAAGGTCGGAAAGTTCCTGGACGAACCGGTCGATGTCCGGGTTACGATGGAGCAGGAGAAGCACCGCTGCTCAGCCGATCTTCATATTACTCACCGATTCGGCCTCATCCAGGCGAACGAGGAAACCGACGACATCTTCGATGCCATCAACCTGGCTGTCGACAAGGCGGAAAAGCAAGCTCGGCGCTCACGCAAGAAGTTCAGGGACAAGCGACGAAAGGCGGACCGCAACAACGGTAGCCATTGGCCACTCGAGATTGTCGACCAGGATTCCGTCGGTATCGGCACCGAGCCGCGAATCGTGGAGTCTACGGCAATCAGCATCAAGCCGATGAGCCTCGACGAAGCCGCCATCGAGCTCGAAGAGAGCGACTACGGCTTCGTGGTGTTTCGCAACGCAACGAGTGATGAAGTCAACGTTCTCTACAGACGCAAGGACAACCACTACGGACTCATCTCGCCAGAGTAGCGATAGCCCACCGTCCCTCGGCTCGTTGACCGGGCGCGAGCTTATCTTTCCGGACCTTGTCGGCACGGATCGGCCGGGAATCTTGCGTTCCATGTCCGACCTCCTGACACAGTCTGGCGTTGCTGTGGACCCCGATCGAATGTACCAACGCCTCGTCGAGCGGGAGGAGCTGGGCTCTACCGCTATCGGTAGCGGAGTGGCCATTCCTCACTGCAAGATGGACAACTTGGACCGAGTGCTGGTGGCCGTCGGCCGGTCGCAGGAGGGCGTCGAGTACGAGAGCGAAGACGGAAAACCAGTGCGGTTGTTCTTTCTCGTCGTCTCACCTACCGACCAGCCCGCCGCTCATCTGCGCTCGCTCGCGGCAATCTCGAAATGGGTCAAAGCGGATCGGCACGTCGAGCGCCTGCTCGAACTGGAACATCCTGAGGACATCTGGAAGCTTCTCCAGGAAGAGGGCGATTCGACGTGACGAGCCCTTCGGAGTACGTCGAGGTCCGGGAGCTTCTGGGCCAGGAGTTGAACGATCTCCATTGCACGGTCCTTTGCGCCAGCGATCACCTCAACAAGCGCATCACGCATCCGCGAGTGCAGAAGCCTGGATTGGCCTTCGCGGGTTACTACGACTACATCAAGCCCGGGCGTGTGCAGATCATCGGCGAGAGTGAGACCAAGTTCCTTCTAACGCTGGACGTTGAAACTTGTCGAAAGCGCTTCGAGCACATCTCCTCGCTGCCGGTGCCGGTGTTCATCATCACCAAGGGCCTCGAGCCCCTGCCGGGCTTTCTGGATGCGTGCCGGGAGCGCGACCTGCCCGTCTTCTCCTCGCCGTCGCTCTCTTCTCTCATCATCAAGCGAGTTGGGTATTTCCTCGAAGAGCACCTGGTGCCGTCCACAGTCCTGCACGGCGTGCTCTTGGATGTCTATGGTCTCGGAGTGCTGCTGATCGGTGACAGTGGGGTAGGGAAGAGTGAGTGTGCGCTCGACCTGATCTCGCGTGGCCACAGCCTGGTGGCAGATGATCGCGTGACGGTGAAGCGATACCCGTATGGCGATCTGGTGGGCTATTGTGAGGAGCCACTGCGTCATCATATGGAGCTGAGGGGGCTCGGCATCATCAATGTCAAGGATCTTTTTGGGCTCGCCGCCGTTCGCGATCGAAAATCGATCGATCTCGTTATCGATCTCGAACCCTGGGACGAGCAACGGGCATATGACCGATTGGGTCTCGATGAGACGCTGTACAAGATCCTCGATACTCCATGTCCCTACATCAAGATGCCAGTGGCATTGGGGCGCAATCTCTCGATCTTGGTCGAGATCGCCACCCGGAACCACGTTCTGAAACTGCAGGGGCATCACTCGGCCCGGGAATTTGCGCGCCGGCTCGAGGAGCAGCTCGATCTTGGTCGCCAGAAGCGCAGTCCGCGCGGTGCACATCCCACGGCGGACCTCGATACGTGAGCAGAGAACTCCGACTCGTCCTGATCACGGGCCTTTCCGGTTCGGGCAAGAGCAGTGTCGCCAAGTGCTTCGAGGATCTCGGCTACTACTGCGTCGACAATCTCCCGCTACCGTTGCTACGGCGGTTCCTGAGTCACCCACTCGAGTTGGTCGAGGGGCATGAGCAGATATCCATCGTGACGGATGTTCGCGCTCCGGGGTTCGCTGAGGAGTTTCCGAGGCTCGTCAGGGAGATGGACCGCAGTCGTCTGAGTGTGACTCTGCTTTTTCTCGATGCTTCTGAAGAAGCCCTCGTGCGACGATTCTCCGAGACCCGGCGACCGCATCCGTTGGCCGGTGACCGGCCGCTATTGGAAGGAATTCGCCAGGAGAGGGAACTTCTCGCCGAGGTTCGCGGCATCGCGGACCTGGTATTGGATACGTCGGATTGGTCCATTCACGAGGTTCGAAATCAGGTCTTTCGCGAATTCGCCGAGAGCACGAAGACCGAAGGTGTGATGGGTCCCGTCGTGTCCCTGATGAGCTTCGGATTCAAACACGGCATTCCGACGGGGGCAGACCTTCTTTTCGACGTCCGATTCATGAGCAATCCACATTTCGTGCCCGAGCTGAAGGACCAGACCGGACAGGATGCCGCGGTGCGGCAATTTCTCGGTAAACTCGATGAGTATCACGAGCTCTTGCAGAAACTAGAGGAGCTTCTGCAGTTCCTCTTGCCGCGCTATGCCCGAGAGAATCGATCGTATGTCTCCGTCGCGGTCGGTTGCACTGGCGGCCGGCATCGATCGGTCGCGGTAGCCGAGGAATTGGCGCTTCGGCTGCAAGAAGGTGACTGGTCTGTCAGGGTCATCCACCGCGACATCGCCAGATAGCCGGCGGACGATTGCACAAGACTGGTTGTCGAGAGGTAGCGATCATGGTCAGCACTTTGATTCTCACGCACGCTGGACTGGCCCGAGAACTGGTCGACGCGGCCGCGATGATCCTCGGCAGAGAGCCCGAATTCGATTCACTCAGCCTGTCCTGGACCGATACGTTCGAGGACTCGGCGGCCAAGACTCGCGAGGCCTTGTCGAAACTGGACGGCGCGGGCGGTATCTTGATTCTCACAGACATGTATGGCGGTACCCCTTACAATGTTGCGGCCAGTTTCCATAAACCAGGTGAGATCGAGGTGGTGTCTGGCGTCAATCTACCTATGGTGGTGCGATTGGGGTGCCCTGGGGTCAACGAAATGGAAGTTGCTGAGCTGGCTGGCTGGATCCAGGGTAAGGCCCGCGGCGCGATCTGTCGAGCAGGTGAGCACCTCCAGGAAGAAGGGACCTCCACTCCAAGCACAGGGCCGCCGCCAGTGAAAGAGGACTCATGATCGAGCGCGAATTGGAGATCAAGAATCGACTTGGCCTGCATGCTCGCGCAGCTGCAAAGCTGGTTCACGTCACCGGCCGATACTCGAGTCGGGTGAAGCTGCAGAAAGACGGTGAAGAAGTGGATGCAAAGAGTATTCTCGGCGTGCTCTTATTGGCGGCCGCTCAAGGCTCCCGGATTGTCGTGCGGTGCGACGGAGAGGATGAGACCGAGGCAATGGACGCGATCTCCGACCTGATAGCGAATCGGTTCGACGAGGAGGCCTGACCTTGGACTCGAAGCAGGAACCGCAGGTTCTTCAAGGACTGGGAGCCTCTCCCGGCGTGGCGATCGGGCGCTCGGTCTGCCTGAGCATTCACCACCTCGAGGTTTACCGAATCCCGATTCCTGCCAGTGATGTCGAAGGCGAGGTCTCTCGTCTGGGGAATGCCACTCAGAAAACTCGAGCTGAGGTGCAAGCAACTCGTCAACGGGCCCATGAGCAGCTGGGCGACGGTCTTGCGGCCATCTTCGAAGCACAGGCCCTGCTCCTGGAAGACGCATCGTTTCTCGAGCGAGTCGAGCAGAGAATCCGCGACGAGAAAGTCAACGCCGAATGGGCCGTGAACAAGGTCAGTGAGGAGTTCCTGGACCGATTCGAGAAACTCGAAAGTGAGCACTTGCGGGAGAGAGGTGATGATCTTCGCGACGTGACTCGCCACCTGTTGCGAGTTCTCCAGGGAATTGCCCACCATGAGCTATCGGAGCTCGGCAGCGATGTCGTCATCGTGGCGCACGATTTGACGCCTTCGGAGGCTGTTCGCCTCGGGCGACAGCAGGTCGTAGCCTTCGCGATCGAGACCGGCGGCCCGACCTCCCACACATCGATCATCGCGCGGGATCTCAATATTCCCCTGGTCACCGGACTCGACGGTGTCACGGACATGGTTACCGACGACGATCCCGTGATCGTCGACGGCACAGCGGGCACGGTTATTTTGCATCCGCTCGAGGCCCAACTGGTTGAATACGGAGAGAAGCGGAGAAAGCAGAGTGAACAGGAGCGCAGATTACTGGAGACGGGACCTCTTCCCTGTGTTTCTCGGGATGGCGTTGCGATCGAGTTGATGGCCAACATCGACCTCCCCGAGGAGCTCGATGACGCCAAACGCTTCGGCGCAGCGGGTCTCGGCTTGTATCGAAGTGAGTTCCTCTACATTGAGCGTGCCCCAGAGCTGCCGACCGAAGACGACCATCTCTCGTCCTACATTCGACTCCTGAACGCCATGGATCCCTATCCAGTCCTCATAAGAACCTTCGATCTTGGTGGTCGCAAATTGGCCCGCGAAGTCATGGCGACGGATGAGGAGAATCCAGTCTTGGGGCTGCGCGGCATCCGCTTGACGTTGGCCCGACCCCACATCTTCAAGACTCAGCTGCGAGCCCTCTTCAGGGCTGGTGTTGGTCGCAATCTCTGGATCATGCTACCCATGGTCTCGGCAAGGGATGAGATCTTGGCATTTCGCTCCTTCGCAGACGAAGTGATGAAGGAGCTCGAAGACGAAGGCATCGAGTTCAGTCGAGACTTCAAGCTCGGCATCATGATCGAAGTGCCGTCAGCTGCGATGATCGCGGACATTCTGGCGCAGGAAGTGGATTTCTTCTCCATCGGGACCAACGACCTGATTCAGTACTCACTGGCTGTCGATCGCAACAACGAGCACGTTTCCTACCTCTACCGTCCCCTGCATCCGGCGATCTTGCGGATGATTCGCTTTGTTCTCGACTGCGCCCGAGACAACAGTGTAGAAGTGTCGATGTGTGGAGAGATGGCCGGTGATCAGCGCTATACGGCCCTGCTCCTCGGGATGGGTCTCAGGCGCCTGTCGGTCAGCCCGCGATCGATTCCAGAGATCAAGAGTCAGATTCGAAGCCTGGAAGTGCGAGAGCTCGAAGAAGCCACGGAGCGCTGCCTCACGATGGGCTCGGCGGCCGAAGTCGAGCGGTGCCTTGACAGCTACCTGGCGCGCCAGGCTGCGCTTCCCTAGAATGACATCTTGCCTGGCGATAAGTGCCAGAGACGGAGGATCCTGAATGGAATCTGCGGTTCGCACAGTCGACAAACCTTGGGGCTACGAATTGATCTTCGCCCATACCGAGAAGTACGCCGGCAAGATCTTGCATGTCAATGCAGGAGAGGCCCTCTCCCTGCAATACCATGAAGAGAAGGACGAGACTCTCTATTTGCTGCAGGGAGAATACGAGCTCGTGCTCGAGGAGAACGGCGAGCTCGTCCACCATACAGTGCGACCTGGGATGGTCTTCAGGGTCCACCCTGGAACTCAGCACCGGATGACGGCCGGACCGGAGGGTTGTGACATTATCGAAGTCTCGACTCCGGAGCTCGAAGATGTCGTTCGCTTGGAAGATCGCTACGGAAGAAGCTGACCGCGTGACCCGCCGCATCATCGATTGCGCTGCAGCAGCAATACTCTTGCTCTCTGTGGCAGCTTGCTCGGGTCTTCAGTCCGAGTCCGACAGCTTGCCACCACAAAGCGTCAGTCAGGCCACCCTCGAGGACTCGGAGTTCGAGGAATACGTGGTGACCGAGGAAGACGAACCCGTCTACGAGGAAGTCGAGCCAGCGGTGGTTCAAGAGGAGAGCGAAGAGCAGCCGAGCAGCGACGATGCGGTTGTGACTAACGATGCGATTGTGGCTGACGACGTGGTGCTGGAAGAAGACGACACGATGATCGTGATCGAAGATCAGGTGGCGGCGGCCGGGGAGCGGGAGATGACTCTCGTGGAGAGCGCGCGAGCGGAGAGGAATCGGCGGGGAGAGACGCAAAAGACCCAAATCGTCATCAACGACAAGAACCTGTCGGACTATGCGACTGGGCAGTTGACGGAAACCGAGAGCTCGACCACCGTGATCACGAATGAGAGCCTGGGATCGGAGACTCGAGACGAGAAGGATCTAGCGCTCGACGAGGCTTACTGGCGTGATCGGGGTTACGACATTCGACTGGCCTGGAAGGAAGCTGACGAAAGGATTGAAGAGCTCGAGGGAGACGTCTTCAATCTACGAATGAGATTCTACGCCGAGGATGATCCCTTCTATCGCGATGCCCAGATCAAGCCTGCATGGGACCATGCGATCGAAGAGTTGAATCGTGCTCGGGAGGAAGTCGACCTGAAGCAGCAGGAGTTGGACGAGTTCATGGAGGAAGGCAGAGTGGCGGGCGCCTTGCCGGGTTGGCTACGGGAAGGCATCGAGCTGGAGCCAGTGCAGGCAGAGGAGGAGGGGGTCGGCATTTCAAGGCCGGGTGAACCGGACCTGATGGACGAGGAGATTACAGACCCAGTGGTTGCTCCAGACCCCGGGGGGGACGGAGCGTGAGGTCTTCCAAAGCAAAGACATTCTGGATCGAGACGTGGGGCTGCCAGATGAATGAGCTGGACACTCAGCGTATGGCAGGGCAGCTCATGCAGTCCGGCATGCTGCCGACCCGCAATGTCGAGGATGCCGACATCATCCTATTGAACTCCTGCAGTGTCAGGGAGAAAGCGGAGCACAAGGTCTTCTCTCAACTCGGCAGGTATCGCCGCTTCAAAGCTGACCACCCAGAACTGCTCATCGGTCTCTGTGGCTGTGTCGCCCAGCAGGTGGGGGAGACGGCTCTCGATCGCAATCCTGATCTGGACTTCGTGCTCGGGCCTGCCAGAGTCGGGGAGCTATCCCAAATTCTCGCCCGCCGGCAGCCCGGCGAGCGAATCGTTGCCACAGGCTTTCCCGCAGAGCGCCAGTTCGACATCGATTCGATCTCTCGCGTCGGGACCTACAAGGGCATGGTCACCGTGATCGAAGGGTGCGACAAGAACTGCACATTCTGCATAGTGCCATTCACACGGGGTCCCGAGCGATGTCGCCCGATCGAGGAGATCGTCAGCGAAGTCGAGCATCTTGTCGACTACGGTTTCCTCGAGATCGAGCTCCTGGGACAGACGGTCAATCATTGGCGGCAACCAAACGGTGATTGGGATTTTGCCGATCTCCTGGACCGCGTGGCGAAGATTCCTGGGGTCCAGAGGCTGCGTTTTGTAACCTCGTATCCGCGGGACTTCAGCCCACGGATGGTGGAGCAATTCGCGCGCCATGCCAACATCTGCCCTTACCTGCATTTGCCAGTCCAATCGGGCTCGGATCGAATTCTCAAGCGAATGGGTCGTGGCTACACCGTCGGTGCCTTCAAGGACCTCGTGGGGCAGCTCAGGCAAGCCAGGCCCGACCTGGCCCTGTCCACGGATCTCATTGTGGGATTCCCGGGTGAGACGGAGGGCGACTTCGAACAGACGCGCCTTCTCGTCGAGGAGACTGGGTTCGCGTCGATCTATGCATTCAAGTACTCCCCGAGACCAGGGACTGCAGCGGTTCAACTGCCCGACCCGGTAGACGACAGTATCGCCAGTCGAAGACTTCAGAAACTACTTCAGGTACAGGAATCCATTCAGCGCAGCCTGAACGAACAGCTGGTGGGGTCTGAGATGGACGTACTGGTGACAGGGTGGTCGGAGCAGCCGCAACTCCAGAGCGGCCGCACGGCTTGTCACAGGATCGTCCATTTCCCAGCCGAGCCAGCGACCCACCCCCTGGGCAGCATTGCGCCGATTGTCATCGAGAAGGCCAATCCCCACAGCCTCCTCGGACGCCAAACAGAACTCCCCTAGGTCGAGCTGGATATCTCTTGCCCCGTGCAGAGCTTGACGCAGTGCACGGAGGATCGCAGAATACCGACCGAGAGGGTTCTGCTCATGGCGACTGAGAAAGATGGTTCTGCGAGAAGAATGGAAGTCCAGGGTTTGATGATGGACCCTTCCTCCAAGACCCCGATCGTAATTCTGCGGGAAGAGGGTGGTGAAGCTGAGCTTCCAATCTGGATCGGCGCATTCGAAGCCAATGCCATCGCAATCAGCCTTGAAGGAGTCGAAGTTCCGCGTCCCATGACCCATGATCTCCTCGGCGACGTCCTGTTGGCTGCCAGGGCTGCGGTCGAGAGAGTTCTCATTCATGACCTGGCGGAGAGTACCTTTTTCGCCACCATTTTTCTGAAGGTCGGTGACAGTGGAGAAGTCGTCGAATTGGATTCGCGACCGAGCGATGCTATCGCCCTGGCTCTCCGCGCCCAGGCTCCAATCTATGTGCTCGAAAGGGTGCTAGAGGCCGCCCAGCGGACTGATGCCGAAGCAGACGGATCGGAAAGAGAGCGCCTCAGAAAATGGCTCGAGGACGCCTCATCCGATGATCTGGGCAACTACGAGATGTAGAGAGACTGTTCGCAACAGCCCTGCCTCAGCACCTGACAATCGCTTCACCTCAACGATGAAAAGCATTGTTTTCAGTGACTTAGCTCCAATGTCGGCGCGCCGACATTGTCTGCAAGAGGGTGCTCGCTTCAACTTTCGAGCAGCAGGGCGATGCCACACTTGACCCTCTCGAATCGTTCAAATAGACTCCTGCCGATCCCATGATCATCGCGATCACCAATCAGAAGGGCGGAGTCGGCAAGACCACGACGGCCATCAATCTGGCCGCGGCGATGGCGTTGAAGGGGCTGAAGACCCTGCTCATCGACCTCGACCCTCAAGCGAACAGCTCGCTGTCATTCGTCGAGATTCACCAGCTCGAGCGCACGATTTACGACGTGCTGACCGACCCAGCAATCGACATGGCCGATGTCGTCTTGGAGGCGGAGCACGTACCGAATCTGCATGTCGCACCTTCATCCATCGCCCTTGCCAAGATCGAGGCCACGTTGCTCGGAGAGTTGGACAGCTACTATCGATTGAAGGACAAGCTGAGCAAGGTACGTCGCCGATACGATTACGTCATCATAGACACACCCCCGGCCTTGGGGATTATCACCGTCAACGCCATGGTGGCCGCAACCCATGTCTTGATTCCGATTCAATCCAGTTACTTCGCTCTCGAAGGTACGGATGATCTCCTGGAGACGATCGACAAGATCAAGCAGCGGGCGAATCGGCGCCTGCAGATACTGGGAGCAGTCTTGACGCTCTTCGATGGGCGAACGATTCTGTCGCGGGACATTCGAGACCAGGTCAAAGAGGTCTTTGGAGACAAGTTGTTCGAGACCGTAATCTCCAAGAGTGTCAGGCTCGAGGAGAGCCCTGCCTACCGGGAACCAATCTTCTCTTACGCCCCTCGGTCCAGTGGAGCCTTCCAGTACTACAAGTTGTCCGAGGAGATCCTCAGCCGTGTCTGAAACCCAGGGCAAGAAGCGGGGACTTCCCGGCCGCGTCAAGATGCGACACGATTCTCACTTCGTTGATGAATTGACCTCGAGGGAAGTCGAGCCGGTTGGTCGAATGGTGCCCTTGGCCCTGATCATGCCGGATCCGGAGCAGCCACGAACGGAGATGGGCGATTTGACCGACTTGACCGCCTCGATTAGCGACAAGGGTGTCCTCGAGCCTATATTGGTGCGTCCGCGCGGAGGCGACAGTGACGAAGAAGAATGCTTCTGGATCGTTTCCGGAGAAAGGAGATTCCAGGCCGCAATCGAGGCCGGCCTCTACGATGTGCCGGTTATCGAGATGGACCTGGACGACGAGGAGGCGCTCGAAATCGCCCTGGTCGAGAATCTTCAGAGAAAGGACTTGACGCCCTTCGAAGAAGGAGAAGGATACCGGCGGTTGGCTGAACAGTATGGGTACAAGCACGAGCAGATCGCGGCTGCGGTTGGCAAATCTCGAAGCGTTGTCACCGAAAGCCTCGGACTCCTGCAGATTCCACCGAAAGCCCGAACCGTCGCCATGGCCCTGGATCTGCTCTCAAAGTCTCTTCTTCTGGAGGTGCTCAAGGCGTCGGGGGGCGACGAAGGGGAAATGGTCCGCTTATTGGAAGAGGTTGCAAGCCGAGGGCTGACTCGGGACGATCTGCGGGAGGCGGCGAAAGCCCGCAAGCGTCAAGGCCAAAATGCGCCAAGCAGAGGCCGTCAGAAGCCCTATGTGTTTCGGTTCAAGTCGCCAGACAAGACCTACAATCTGGCATTGACCTTTCGCAAGAGCACGGTGGACAAGCAGGATCTCATTCAGGCTCTAGAGCAAATCCTTACCCAGCTGCAAGAAGCGAAGGAGCAGTAAGGAACGCCTCCTGCAGAGGAGGGCCTCCTGAGCCAGTCTATATAGCGTAGGTTTACATAATATATCTTATCGGACTCCGGATGTAGGCACCTTGATAGGCCGAGCTGACACTCCTTCTCAATAACTCGCACTCGACTTCTTTGCGACGCGGGCACCCTTTCGACCGTATAATCGGCCACGGTGCCCCTACGAATGCGCAAGCTCGACAAGTACGTCTTCCGTGAAGTCCTCGGGCCACTCACCCTCGGCTTCGTGGTCTATACCTTTCTGCTCTTGATGCAGTTTCTCTTCCGTTCGGCGGACATGATCATCCGTCGGGAAGTTCCAGCTGCCCAGGTTGGAAAGCTCCTGCTGTTCACTCTTCCCAACATCGTCGTCCTGACCATACCGATGGCCCTTCTGTTTGGGATTCTTGTTGCGATCGGTCGACTTGCGGCAGACAGCGAATTGGTGGCGATGCGCGCCAACGGGATCAGTCTCTTCTCTTTGGCCCGCCCCGTGCTGGCGATCTCGGCCTTGCTCACCGTTGTCAATGGTGTCCTTATGATCGGAGCTCTGCCGCGGGGAAACAACGCCCTCCAACACCTGAGGATCGATATTCTGGGTAGCAGCGTCACCCGACAGGTCGAGCCGCGGGTGTTCTACCAGGACTGGGAGGGCCTTGTCCTCTACATTTTCGAGGCTCCCCAAGAGTCCCCATACTGGGAGGGAGTTTTCGTTGCGGAGGATCTACCCAGTAACGAGAATCAGGTAACGGTTGCCGAGCGTGGACAGGTTCGGCTCGACGAAGCCGGAGATCGTCTGATCTTACACCTGGAGAATGCGGTTATCCACAAAATGGACTTTCGGTCGCCCGAGAAGTACCACACGACGCTGATTTCCAGTCTCGATCGGGTCCTGGTCGACGAGTACACCTCTCAGCAGCGCAATACCGCCAATACGTCAAAGGGGGTCCGCGAGCAGACTCTCACGGAGCTTCGAGCGCAAGCCTCTAACTCCGCCTTGAGCAAGGAGCTCCGCCTCGCTACTGAGATCGAAATCCATAAGAAGTTCTCGATTCCAGCAGCATGCTTCGTGTTCGGCCTGCTCGCTCTGCCTCTGGCCTATAGCACCGGTAGGGGCAGTCGCTCCTCCGGCTTCGCCGTGTCCATTGGGGTCATCATGGTCTATTACATATTGCTGACCAATGGCGAAGAGGCCGCTCGCGTTGGCAAGCTGGAGCCCTGGGTCGCCATGTGGCTGCCCAACTTCGTCCTTGGTGCTCTCGGCCTTTACCTCCTGATTCGGCGCAACAGCGACAAGTCCTTCATGTTGGGCGGCATCGATCAATGGCTGCGCAAACGCCCATGGTTGAGTCCCAAGAACTGGCTCCGCAGGACTCCCATGGCACGAGAGTCAACAGATGCTGATTCCGGCGTCGTTCAGGCCGCTGCCGAGAGCCCACATGTCGTTCTGCGCCTACCCAGGCTGCGCATTCGCTTCCCGAATATTCTGGATCGATATGTCATTCGCCTCTTCACGAGCGTCTTCACCCTGGTCGTACTGTCGGGTCTTGCTGTCTACATCGTTGCCGACATCGCCGACCGCATGGACGACATCCTGAAGAACGACCCCGGAATTGGCGTCGTCGCAACCTACTACAAGTACTTGACCCTGCAGATCATTTTCGAGATTGCTCCGATCGCGGTCCTCGTCACGACCCTGATCGTTTTCGGAATCCTCTCGAAGTCCAACGAGGTCACGGCAACCAAAGCCCTCGGTATCAGCCTCTTCAGAATTGCTGTCCCAGCACTGTTCTCGGCTTTGGTGGTGGTGGCATTCTGCGGCTTCTTGGAAGCCAGGATTCTTCCAGCAGCCAATGCACGCGTGGCTCAGGCGGACGACACCATCAAAGGCAGGACCGCCGCACGTTCCTACCGGAGGGCCGATCGACAGTGGCTCTTCGGCCAGGGTCGCTACATCTACAACTACCTGCGCTACGATAGCGAGACTCAGGCCTTGAGTCGCTTGCAGGTGTTCGAGTTCAACGAGGAGGATCGTTTCACGCGACGGTTGTTTGCGGAGACTGCTCAGTACCTGGGAGAAGCTTGGCTGTTCGAAAACGGCTGGGTGCGGTCGTTCGATGCCGGCGAGGTCCTCGACTTTCGGGTCTTCGATCAGCCAGTGATCGACGCCTACCCTGAAACCCCGGACTATTTCGAATCGGAGTACAAACTGCCCAAGGCCATGTCCTACGGCGAGCTGAAGGAGTACATCGATGAGCTCGAAGGCAGCGGCCAGGCAGTCCCCGAGCTGCAGGTGGAGCTGCATAAGAAGGTGTCACTGCCGTTCGCATCGCTCGTCATGTCTCTTGTTGCTTTGCCTTTCTCGTTTCGCCTGGGCCGGAAAGGCACCCTCTACGGCGTCGGTATCGGTGTCGTGTTGGGTATGGTCTTCTTCGCATTGCTCGCCTTCAGTAGTACTTTGGGCGAAACTGGCGCGTTACCGCCAATGTTGGCCGTGTGGAGCCCCAGCATCGCCTTTATCATCCTTTCGATCTATCTCATGTTGGGTGTCCGCAGTTAGGCGATGAAACGCACCAGCTCATGACAGTCTTTTTTCTCTTCTTGCTCTCCCTGATCGTAGGCTTTTTGACGACTCAATTCTGGGTGCCCGGTTCCGACTTCGGGCGGGGCTTTTTTCAGACCAATGCGCTGATCATTCTCGGGCTACTCGGATTGTCCGTCGCTGTCTGGATCTTCTATCCACTCGAGCCCTTTGGAGAGTTGGTCGGTCTCGGGTCCTCCGCCCTATGGATGGCTGTGGTAGCCGCATTCCTTTACTACGGCGCCATCTGGCGAGAGGCATGGAAATTGAGCCATTGGCTCGGCGCGCTCGCCCTGCTCGGAGCCGGTGCCGCATTCCTCATCGCTGGACTGGCGATGGTTGGCAACCCCACTCCCCTACCCCACCGCAGCCTCTTGCTGACGGTAGATCTGGTGTCCTCTGCCCTCTTGCTAGGGTGGTCACTGTCCACCATGCTTCTCGGACATTGGTATCTGGTGGTCCCTGGATTGCGCTTTCGGCACCTGGTGATTTTCTGCCAGGTCCTTCTCGGAACCGTCGTTCTGAGGATCTTGATCGTCGCCGTATCCATCGCTCTGGCCGCCTCGGTCGACCCGCTGATCGAGCCCCATCCGTTCAGAATTCTCATTGGCCTGAGTGGACACGGGATGTTCTTCTGGTTCCGCTTGATGTGGGGTCTCGCGATACCCCTACTGCTGGCCATCATGTCCCTGAGTTGTGCTCGCCGCAGGGCCAATCAGTCGGCCACCGGAATTCTGTATGTTCTGGTCATGGGTAGCCTGATCGGCGAGATCACCGCGCTCTACTTGACCGTCATCACCGGCGTGCCAGTCTGATCGATTGTGGCAGCCATGAGAATTCGGATTCAGTGTAAATCCTGCGGATTACCCTTCAAAACACGGCTGAATTCGGGAGTCTCGAGTGTCGATTGTGATAACTGCCAGCACACGATTGCCGTCGACAAAGAAGGTTGGAGCGACAATCCACCGGCTGTCGAGGTCTGTCCTATCTGCGGCTGTCGGCACCTCTACCGTCAGCGCGACTTCAATCGCGGTCTGGGCTGCCTACTGGTGTTGATCGGGGCCATTCTGGTGCCATGGACCTACGGACTGTCTCTCGTAGTCCTCTCCCTGGTCGACCTGGCCTTGTACTATCGCTTGCGAGAGGCGGTGGTTTGCTATCGCTGCGACACTGTCTATCGAGATGCACGACCGGGGGCCAGGCAGAAGGAATTCGATCTCCTGAAGCACGACGTCCTCAAATACGGTAAGAGCTGGGACAAGCCGGCCGACCTGACGATCGAAGATCTTCCTACTGGCGACGTAGAGGATGACTCTCGATAATTCCGTAGAGGACCGAGGAAACGGCATTGAATGTGGCCGTCCCAACAGCGGCCCGACGAGTCTCCAGGCCACCAGTCAATGAGGACGTCATGCCACCCTTTCGCCGCGTCCCCGGAATCGCAAAGGGCACCTGCTGGTCGTCCAGACCTTCGATGAGGCGCTGAGGTATCTCGACCGAACTGCTCCCTCCCCAGGCTTCGCCAGTTAGACCAAGAACCACCGACCATGCACGCACAAAGTAATGGACCTTGCCCTGGATCTCGATGGAGTGCAGGCCTCCTTCAGCGGCAACATAGAAATGATACGCAGCACCGAACGTCTCTCGCAGCTCGGCCGCTCGGTCCCTGGCAAGCTCGATCGTCTCTTCATCGCTCAGCGGCAGGCCCAGCATCGGCTCCCCGATCTGCTGGGGAACCACGGCTATCGGTAGCTGTCGTCCAAGACCCTGATGGAAGTAACGAACGAACCCGTCGCGGACTCCCAGCAGCTTGTCCGCTGCCGAGCTCGCCACCGCGATCTCGATACCATCTTGGAAGCGGCGCCAGAAGGCCCTAAGATCTCTTTCCATGATCGTCAGCTCGAAGAATCAGAAGGTCAAGGATATTCGCCGGTTTTTGCGGTGTAAAGGCGATCACGCCGTCCTCGAGGGTCCGCACCTCGTTCAAGAGGCTATCGCGGGCGGGTTGAAACTCGAGCTGATCGTTGCGACGCCTGCATTTCTCGCTTCGGCCGAGGGTGAGAGGTTACTGCCCGAGCTTTCGACCTCTGTGACTGAAGTCGCTGAGTCGATCCTCGAGGATCTGTGCGATGCGGACTCGCCGAAGGGGATTCTCGGGGTCGTCCGACTGCCGCGCCGGGGCCTCGCGGATCTACCAGCGCTGCCACAGTCCGAGGTCTTCTTGTATGCCTACCAAATCCAGGATCCGGGAAATCTGGGTGCTTTGGCGCGGACCGGCGAAGCCTTCGGCGCCAGCGCTCTCATCCTCTCGGCCAATACGGTTCATCCGAATCACCCCAGAGCACTCAGGGCCTCTGCCGGCAGTCTGCTGCGACTGCCCATCGCGGTCGGAGTCGAGCCGGCCGAGCTCCCCTCCTCTGTGCTGCCTCCAAACCTCTCTTCACTGGCCCTGGTTCCGAGGGAGGGCATCCCTCTCGATCGATTTCGCCCCCAGTTTCCGTTGCTGCTGATGGTGGGTTCCGAAGGCGCCGGCCTGCCTGAATCCATGCTCAGGGGTGCCGATTCCTTGGTGACGATTCCCATGCTCGACCCGGTGGAATCTCTCAACGTCACAGTGGCCGCCAGCGTTGTCCTGTGGCAGATCGGGCAACACCGAGCTGTCGCGACCTAGTCTCCCGTGGCCTCTTTGAGGGCTGCCGTCACTGCCGGCACGACCTCATGCAGGTCGCCGACGATTCCGTAGTGCGCCACGTTGAAGATAGGCGCGCCGGCGTCCTTGTTGACCGCGACGATCACCTGCGAGCCCTTCATTCCCACCAGGTGCTGAATGGCACCTGAGATTCCGGCGGCGAAATACAGCTTCGGTGTGACGGTCTGGCCGCTGGATCCGATCTGACGGTCTCGTGGCAGCCAGCCGTTGTCGATGACTGGCCTGCTGGCTCCTAGCTCCGCCCCGAGGGCATCTGCCAACTGCTGCATGATCGGCATGTTCTCTGCGTCTCCGATGCCCCGACCAACCGAGACGATCACGGGGGCTTGCGACAGATCGACGTCGCCAGCAGCAGCTTCTTCGATACCGAGGATCTCCCGACCGGGAGCCATGGCCGAGAAGTCCAGACTCAGGGTCTCGATCGATGCACTCCCCTTCTCCACCTCGTCCGCTGAGAAGCTCCCCGACTGCAGCGACACCAGAACGGGCCCCGAACCCTTGGCTCGGACCTTGGCGAACAACTTGCCGCCCAGCACCGGGCGCTGCCAGGTCACAGAGCCGTCGGTGGATTCGAAGGACACCGCCTCGGGAACCAATGCTGCATCCAAGGACTGAGCGAGTCGGGCGAGATAATCGACCGTCTGATAGGTGTGAGGAAAAAGGACATACGCCGGCTGGCCGACTGCGATCGCTTTCTCGAGTGTCGTGACGAAGCGCCCCGGGGTGTAAACCGCCAGGCTCTCATCGTCGGCGACATGGACGGAGGCGAGGGCGGTCTGCGCAACCTGACTGGCAACCTCCTGCAAATCCGAGCCCAAGAGAACCGCTTCGGCTGTGCCGCCGATTGCGGCAGCCAGCGCTTGGCCGGCTTGAATCGCTTCCCACGACATTTTGTGGATCTTGCCGTCTCTTTGCTCAAGAACGATCCAGATTTTCTCGGACATCACAGAATCCTCGCTTCTTTCTGTAGTTTGTCAACCAAGGTCTTCGCGGCGGTGTCTGCATCCCCTTCGATCATCTGAGCTCCCTTCCCAGCCTCGGGGAAGGCAACCGAGAGAACTTCGACCTTGGCTCCGGCTTCACCCAGAGTCTCCGGCGAGAGCCCCAGGTCCCCCGGAGAGGGCTCGCTGATCTCCTTCTTCTTGGCCTGCATGATGCCTTTCAGGGAGGCATAGCGAGGCTTGTTCAATCCGGCCTGGATTTCGAGCACGGCAGGCAGATCGAGGTTGGAGATCTCGTTCATACCGGCTTCCATTTCCCGAGATACTTTCACCTTCTTGCTCGCTTCGTCGAGCTCGACACCCATGACGAGCCAGGCGTGTGGCCATCCGAGTTCGCCGGCAATGACGGAACCGGTCGAGCCAAAACCGACATCGTCGGATTGAGAGCCCGTCAGGACCAGATCGAACTCCTCGGGCGTCAGCGCAGCAGCCAAGGCGCGTCCTGTAGAAAGACTGTCCCCACCAAGGTAAGCAGGGTCTTTCAAGTGCACTGCTCTGACCGCACCCAGAGCCAGCGCTTTGCGCAGGGCCTCTCGTACTCTCTCGGGGCCGAGACTGAAGACGACGACCTCCCCACCTGTGCGCTCGGCGATCTGGAGCGCTTCTTCGAGTGCATAGCCGTCGCTTTCGTTGATCACGAACGACAGATCCTCTTCGTCGATCCAAGTGCCGTCGCCGGTCAGGCGAAGGCGGGCTTCGGTATCGGGTACTTGCTTGATACAGACGGCGATCCTCATGATCCTCCTTCCTCCACAGTCGCTTCAGAGATCCGTGGATGGCGAATCAGCGCCCATCATTGGTGAGTCGAAATCGATCTCCACGCCGAGGGCTGTAATCCAAGATTGAACCGTCCGTCGGTAAGACGCGGAGCCGTTCGCACGGTCGCGACGGGCGGCTGCTCGGCGGCAAGTCTACCATGCCGCAGTGCGTCTCAACTGGCCACCACGCATGGACATCCTTCAGAGAGCCGTGCTACCTTTTGCCCGCTGATCAAGGAGACCCATGCAACCGATAATCCCTATTCCGCTTTTCCTGGCACAGGTCGAAAGTGCCTCCCGCATCAACATTCTTGAGCTCTTCGCGCGCAGTGGACCGATGGCCTGGTTCGTAGCGAGCGTTTTGATTGGGCTATCGCTCGCTTCGTGGGCCGTAATGATCGCCCGCTACCTCCAGTACCAACGGGGCCAGTCGCAGACCGCTTCGTTCCTGGAAGTCTTCCGCAAGAGTCAGAGATTCAGCGAAGTCGCATCGCAGGCTGATCGATTACAGGCCTCGCCTCTGGTTGGACTCTTTCGTGCTGGCTATATCGAGATCGATGCCCAAGTGAAGGCCTACAACCAGGATCATCCGCAAGCAGAGAAGTCCTACAAAATCAAGTCATTGACGGGCCTGGAGCGCAGTCTGAAACGCGCCACTAACGTCGAAGTGGCGCTTCTGAGTCGTGGCACCGGGCTTTTGGCGACCACCGCGGCCGCCAGTCCCTTCATCGGTCTCTTCGGAACGGTATGGGGCATCATGGTCGCGTTTCAGGACATCGGAGCCAGTGGCTCGACCTCCCTCGTGGCGGTAGCACCTGGGATCGCTGAGGCGCTGGTCAACACCGCGCTCGGCTTGGGAGCCGCTATCCCCGCGCTCATGGGCTACAACTACTTTGCCAATCGAATCCGCGAATTTCGGACCCAGATGACTGACTTCACATTGGAGTTCCTCAATCTCGCAGAAAGGAACTTCCTCTAGGAAAGCGAGCTGACCGATGGCCTTTTCCATTTCAGGGCTCGGTGACGAGGAGCACTCCGAGCTCGCAGACATCAACGTTACGCCGCTGGTCGATGTAATGTTGGTTCTGCTGATCATTTTCATGATCACGGCTCCGATGCTGCACCAGGGAATCGAGGTCGCCCTGCCGCAGGCCGACGCCGATCCGATCACTCTCAGGGTGGATGACCCCCTTGTTCTCTCAGTCAACCGAGACGGCCTGGTGTATGTACAAGACGAGCCGATCCATCCCAGCCAGCTCTTGGAGCGCTTGGCGCCCCTCCTGGAGGCGCGCGACGAAGACACCGTCTTTCTCAAGGGAGACCGCGAGCTACCCTATGGGACCATCATGGAGATTCTGGCCATCCTGAACCAGGGCGGCATTCTCCAGGTCGGCATGGTCACAGAACAGCTCGACTAGTTGATAGCGCCCACAACGTGCACCAGAATCTAGACACACTGCTATCGAGCCGCATTCGAAGCGGATCCGAGGCTTATCGAAAGCCGAGCGTTCTACTGTCCCTCGGTTTGCACGTTCTTCTGTTCGCGACTGTGCTACTGGCGCCTCTGGTTACAGCCGGCGATCCCGAACCCTTGGAATTCGTCGCAGTGCAGATCGTTCCAGTCCAGGCGCTTGGAGTCACTTCCCCTGCTCCAGCCCCCGTCCAAAAAGCCAAGCCAAAACCAGCGCCACCAGTGCAGGAGGCCGAGCCGGAACCGGAGCCAGAGCCATTGCCGGCCGAGCAGGTTGCGCTGCCCGAACCGAACCAGAACGCACGGAGTACCCCGAAGCCTGCAGAGAGTCCGCAATCTCAGCCCAGTTCCAGACAGGACTCGAGGTCCGGTGCCGACCTCGGCCAGCGGCTGGGCTCCCCTCTTGGCAGCTCGCTGGGCACATCACCATTGGGTGCCACGGTTGGCGGACTCGATAACCCGGACTTCGTCTACAGCTACTACGTCGATCAAATGCTGGCCATGATCAGCGCCAACTGGCTGCGGCCGTCGATCGGTGGACAGGTCGAAGCTGCGGTTCACTTTCGAATCGGTCGGGACGGCACTATCTCGGATGTGCGGGTCTCTCAGTCCTCGGGATACAACTCCTTCGATCTGGCTGGCCTACGGGCCGTGCAACAAGCGGCACCCTTCCCCCGACTTCCCCAGAGCTACCAGCACAAGTCTCTAGGGGTCAATCTCATTCTTCGATGAACTGGCAAGGAATCTTCAGCATGACGCGAGCTTTGAATACGATTGCCCTATCTCTTTCGACCGCGGCAGTCCTGTGGTTGGTCCCCGGCGCTGCCCCTGGCCAGCAATCGACGCCCCCTACGGACGAACAACTCAGCGATCCCGAAGTCAGCGTTGTCCTCGAGGGACGTCAACGGTCGCGGTTTCGAATGGCCATGCCGGCAATTCAGAGGGAGGGGACTCTCGGTCCGCAGGTACGAGAAGCAGCCGACCTGCTGGAGCAGACCCTGAGAACCGATCTCGATCAGAGCGGTGTTTTCGACGTGCAAGGGCCAACGCAGCTTTCTGTCCTGACACTCACAGGCAGCGATGAACGGGATTTCGAGCTCTACCGGTCGCTGCGCAACGAGTTGCTCCTGAGAGCCGACGTCAAGCAAGACCAGGGACGCCTGATTCTCGAGGGCCGGGTCTTCGATCTGGCGAGCGGGAAGGTCGTGCTCGGCAAGCGGTACAGAGGGGATCCCTCGATTGCCCGCCGCATTGCCCACACCTTCGCCGACGAGATCATTCTCTACTTCAGTGGCCGACAGGGGCTGGCGCTGACCAGCATCGCGTTCGCTGCCGACCGAAGTGGATTCAAGGAGATCTACCTGATGGACGCCGATGGTGCGAATCAGCGCCCCATCACGGCCCACAAGTCGATCTCCATGTCGCCGGAATGGAATCCGAATGGACGCGAGATCGCATATATCTCCTACTACTCGGGCTCTCCCAGCATCTACTTGGTGGATCTCAGCAGTGGGCGAAAGACGCCTGTCATCACCACGGGCTCATTGAATATCTCACCTTCGTTTTCTCCCGATGGCCTCAAAATGGCATTCGCCCGTTCGATCGGCGACGGCAACACCGAGATCTTCCTCTGCAACCGGGATGGCAGCGCATTGCAGCAATTGACCCATTCCTCTGGCATCGATACGAATCCGGCCTGGAGCCCCAGCGGCAGAGAGATCGCGTTCACATCGAGCCGCACCGGCTCTCCCCAGATCTACATCATGGATGCGGAAGGCGCCAATCTTCGTAGGGTGACCTTCGAAGGCAACTACAACGACGGTGCCGCCTGGAGCCCGGACGGAACCCGACTGGTCTATGCGTCACGTCGTACCGGCAATTTCGACGTTGCAGTGGCGGATGTCGTCACCTTGGAGAGCCGGCTCTTGACCAACGGCGGCGGCAGCAACGAGACCCCATCGTTCTCGCCCGATGGGCGTCGAATTCTCTATACGCTCAAGCGAACGACCAGAGATAGAACTACAACTCAGATTTATGTGATGGATGCAACGGGCGGCAACCGAAAGCAACTGACGTCCGAGGGTAACAACTCCGCACCGGTCTGGTCCGGTTTCAAGGAGTAGGTCGGATCTTCGCTCCGCTATTGATGGTCCGCGGAACGTTCTGCTAAAGTTGGCGCGAGGTTTTCGTTTCAAAAAGCAGATTTGGACGTCAAACGCCACTTTCCGAAAGCAAGGAGTGCCTCAATGAACCGTAAGTCCCTGGTGACGGTCTGGGTAGGAGTTTTGGCAGTTTCGCTGTTGTTTGTCGGTTGCCCGAAGAAGAAGCCCGCACCAACAGAAACGATCGAGCTCCAAGAGGTTCAAGAGCCAGTGGAAGAGATCGTGGTTCCGGTGCCGCCGCAAAGCGTTGACGAGACCTACTCCGATCCCTTCAGTGAGGACATCGAGACCGCGAACGTCGCAGCCTACGAGCAGGGTCTGCTCGGAGATGTCTACTTCGACTTCGACAAGTACGACCTCAAACCCGAGGCCCGAGAACGCTTGGCGAAGAACGCCGATTTTCTGCGTGCCCATCCCGAGTTCCAGATGCTGATCGAGGGGCACTGCGACGAGCGAGGTACTGCCGAGTACAATCTCGCGCTCGGCGACCGGCGAGCCAATGCCGCCAAGAACTACCTCATGTCTTTGGGCATTCCAGCCGGTCCCATCCAGATCGTCAGCTTTGGAGAAGAACGGCCGCAATGCCAGGAGACGAGCGAGGCGTGCTGGTGGCGGAATCGCCGCGCCCACTTCGTGATCCGAGGCCGCAACTAACGGCTGATAGGACAGGTGACGATCGTGAAAGTGTCAAGACCACTGTTCCTTCTTGTGCTACCGCTCCTCCTCGGTGCCTGCGTTTCCAGCAGCGACATCGAGGAGTTGCATACCCAACTCTCCGACATTCAGCGGCAGGTTCTTGTGCTTCAGAAGCAGACCTCCAGCAAGGAGGAGGTCGGCGATCTTCAGCTACAGATCTCGGCTCACACCGAGTCTCTCCTGAAGTCCGAAGCAGACGTTCAGGTCGCGGTGCAGAATCTCTCCATGCAGATCGACCAGCTGGAGGCGAATCTCGAGGACACGAACTATCGGCTCTCTCAGCTGTCGCAGCAGATCGCTGCCACGAATCAAGAGCTCAAGTCCGTACGGACGACCCTCGGTGCTACCGGGGGTCCGGCCGAAACTTCTCAGCCGCCGATGACCCCGCCGTCGGATCCCCAATCCCTGTACCAAACAGCCTACAACGATTATCTTCGGGGAAACTACGATCTGGCGATTCTGGGGTTCAGGCAGTATCTGGAGACTTTCCCCGATACCGAGCTGGCCGACAATGCGGCCTATTGGATCGGCGAGTCGTTCTTCAGCCAGGCCAAGTATCAGCAGGCCATTCGCGAGTTCGACTCCATTCTTCGCCGCTACCCGCGCAGCGACAAGTTGGCCAGCGCGCTGCTCAAGAAGGGCTATGCCTACTTGGAGCTGGGTGAGAGCGAACAGGGAATCTTGCAGCTACAGCATGTAATTCGTGAATACCCGCGGACCGACGAAGCGAATCTGGCTCGACAGCGACTGGCCGCTCTCGGAGTTGACTCGGGATAGGGATCGGGCTACACTGCCCCGCCGTCGCGCCAATCGCGCGCGGTGGCCAAGAAATCCAATCCAAGGCAGACTCGAAAAGGAACGGTGTAGATGGCGAATATCAAATCAGCCGAGAAACGAATCGGCCAGACAGAGCGCGATAGGGATCGCAATCGATCGCAGCGGTCTCGCATGCGTCGGGCGGTCCGGCAGCTACGAGAAGCTGTGAGTGCCGGAGATGTCAGTAAAGCTCAAGAGCTCCTACCCGACACTCTCAAGTTGATCGACACGACAGCCCAAAAGAAGATCATCCACCGCAACGCCGCCGCGCGGACCAAGTCGCGGTTGTCGCAGGCTGTGGCGAATCTAGAGACCAGCTAACTCAGCGCTTGTTAGCTCGCAATGACCAACGCCTCGAGGCCCACGGCCCCGAGGCGTTTTCTTTTTTGGAGATTCTGTCTGGAACGAAGGGCCTTCCTAGAACCCTTCCATCAAATCGATGACAACCGATTGAGCGAACTCTCGCCCTACAACCGCGATGGTAGCGTCCTCGAAGTCGAACACCGTGTTCTCTCCGAGCTCCAACGCGTAGTCACCTTTGAACATGTAGTCATCCTGGCCCCATAGGACCTCGTCCGAGCCTGTTCGGATCAGATCCATATCTGCCCGAATCGTGATCTCGTAGTCCGTGGCCCGCCCATCCGCCCCGAATTGCACCGGCCTGACAATAAAGGAGGTCAGCGCACCGCTCAGGATGGCATCGGCCTCCGCTTTGCTCCGCACGATCGTGTAGCGTCGTCGGGTTACCAGCTCGTCGATGATGGATTGCGTCAGCTGCAGCTCGATCCGAGATCGCGTGGTCCGGTTCTGCAGAGTTTCCACGAAGATATGGGTCACGTCTTCGGGCAAATTGCTGGTCCGGCCCATCAGCCCGTAACCACAGCCGAGTAGCCCGAGGAGAGCCGGCGCCAGTAGCGTCAGAAGGATTCTCTGTTTCAATTCGACCTCCGCAGTCCCGAAGCCAGGCTGCCGCTTGTGAAATCGCTCAAGTGAGGCTCCCTGGCAAGCTATGACTCTTGAGTATTCCGTCGAGAACGCCGTTCACGAAACGCCCGGACTGCTCGGTGCCAAACTCTTTTGCAAGCTCGATGGCTTCGTCCAAAATGACGAGTTTGGGAACGTCGGCCTCGAAGAGGAACTCATACACGGCGAGCCTCAGGATGTTGCGATCGACTGGCGGCATCCGCTCCAACCTCCAGTGCTCGGCCTGCTGGCGTATCAGCTTGTCGATATGCTCCAGATGCTCCAGCGTACCTCGTACGAGAGTCTTGGCATACTCCAGGGCGCTGTCGAGCTCTGCCTCATTACGAACAGACGAGTCGACAGCGGGTACCGCTCGCAGAGATTCCGCAGGAGTCTCATCGCTTTCCTCACTCAGGTAGTCACCCGGCTTGAAGTCCGTCAGAACCCTGTCACAGGACTCCTGCCCCATGTCGCTCTGATAGAGCATCTGGATGGCCATCTCTCGCGCTCTTCGCCGCTTGCTCAACCCATTCTCCCGAGTCAAAGAACCTTCTTCAATATCTCTACCATCAGTGCGCCTGGCCACCAAACCGAAGCTGCCGAGATCTGGTTTCAGCGCCTGGGTGAGACCGTACCCGCTCAGGCCTGGGGCTGTCAACGGCAGCCCGAACTCCCTAGCATCAATCGCCGGTTTCTCGGTAGATGCGGACCAGTTCGTCAGCGCCCACTGAGGCAGTGAGCCGCCCCTGGCCCACTTCTATTTGGATCTCGCGAAGTCGCTTCTGAACTTCTGGATCCGATCGAAAGGTGCTCAGGAGGCGCTCCTCGATCACTGTCCATATCCAGTCTTTAAGCTGTTCCTGCCGCTTCGATTCGAGACCGCCCGTCGCCACAAGCATCGTTCGGTGCTCTCTCAGGCTGTGCCAGAGCTCTGAGAGACCGTCGCCGGTCTGGGCGCTCACGGTCAGCACCGGAGGAGACCATGTCCCATCCTTGTCCGCCAGGTAGTGCAGAGCCGCCATGTACTCCTGCTGGGCTATCCGCGCTTTCGCCAGGTTGTCATTGTCCGCCTTGTTGACCGCGATGATGTCAGCGAGCTCGACGATACCCTTCTTGAGGCCCTGCAACTCGTCCCCCGCTCCGGGAAGCATGAGGAGCAAGAAGGTGTCCACCAGATTCGCAACCATGGTTTCGGATTGACCGACACCCACGGTCTCGACCAAAACAACGTCGTACCCGGCAGCCTCGCAAAGGAGCATGCTTTCGCGCGTCCTCAGGGTCACTCCACCGAGGCTCTGAGCATTGGGCGAGGGGCGGATGAAGGCGCCATCGGCGGAAGCCAATCGGGGCATGCGGCTCTTGTCGCCGAGAATGCTGCCCCCAGACAGAGAGCTCGAAGGATCGACTGCCAGTACCGCTACTCGATGCTCCGACTCGACGAGCCGCATCCCCAGAGCATCGATCAAAGTGCTCTTACCGACACCCGGGATGCCACTGATCCCGATCCGGTGCGACTCCCCCGTAAAAGGAACCAGCTGTTTGAGAATTTCCTGTGTCTGTTGGCCGTCTGCCTCTTGCTGGCTCTCTGCCAGCGTGATGGCTTGTGCAAGGATCCTGCGGCTGCCGCGCCGGATGCCCTCGACGTACTCATCGACACTCAACGTCCGTCGATCTGAAGCTTGGGAGTTCTTCACTCGCCAAGCCCTCGGCTCGACAGACCTTCGGCCGCAGAATTGTGGACCAGTGGAGAACTCATTCCTGAACCATGTTCTCGAGGCTATCCAGCAATTCCGCTGCCGCTGTCGGAATCGGTGTGCCGGGACCGAAGACTGCACTGGCCCCGGCTGCGAGCAGAGATGGTTGATCCTTCTCGGGCACGACTCCTCCGACCACGACCAGAATGTCGCTGCGACTCAGATCTTCCAGTTCTCGGCACAAGCTCGGAACGAGACTCGCATGCCCGGCGGCGAGCGAGCTCACGCCGACGATATGCACGTCGTTCTCCACCGCCTGCCTGGCGACTTCTGCGGGAGTCTGGAATAGTGGCCCTATATCAACGTCGAAGCCGAGGTCAGAGAAGCCACTCGCGATGACCTTTTGACCTCGATCATGCCCATCCTGGCCGACTTTGGCGACCAGGATTCTGGGCCGACGCCCTTCCCGAGCGAGGAACTCCTCTACCCGACTGCGAACGGTTTCGACCTCGGTTCGACCTTCACCCATCTCCTTACTGTACACCCCGCCGACCACACGACTCGTCGGATGATGTCTACCGAAGACTTCCTCGAGACAGGCAGAGATCTCTCCCACGGTAGCCCAGGCTCTTGCCGCACGGACAGCGAGGTCAAGGAGGTTCGCATCGTTCGACTTTGCGGCCTCTGTCAGCTCCCTAAGAGCGGTTTCGACCAGCTTGTCATCTCGGGTCGCACGGAGGCGAACGAGTCGATCGATCTGCGTCTGTCTGACGACTTGATTGTCGACGCTCAGGACCTCGACCGAATCCGGCACGCTCGAGATGTATTTGTTGACGCCGATGATGGGCTGGCGGCCGGAATCGATCCTCGCCTGTGTGCGGGCTGCGGCCTCCTCGATTCGAAGCTTCGGTAGGCCGGCTTCGACAGCCTTGACCATTCCACCCATTCGCTCGACCTCGGTAATCAGATCTCTGGACTTGGCCGCCAGGTCATGGGTCAGCTTCTCGACGAAGTGGCTACCACCCCAAGGATCGATCACACGGCAGGTACCTGACTCGTCTCGCAAGAGAATCTGTGTCTCGCGGGCGATCCGAGCCGAGAAGTCCGTCGGCAAAGCGAGGGCTTCGTCGAATGAATTCGTGTGCAAGGACTGGGTCTGCCCGTGCACCGCCGCCATGGCTTCGATACACGTCCGGGATACGTTGTTGAAAACGTCCTTGGCCGCGAGGGACCAGCCAGATGTCTGACAGTGAGTGCGCAACATCAAGGAGCGGGGATCCCGTGGTTCGAAATCCTGCACGAGCTCGGCCCACAGCAGGCGCGCGGCTCGGAGCTTGGCCACTTCCGTGAAGTAGTCCATCCCGATGCCGAAGAAGAAGGACAACCGGGGAGCGAAATCATCGATCCCGAGTCCAGCGCTGAGACCTGTCCGGATGTACTCCAAGCCGTCGGCGAGGGTATAGGCCAGCTCGAGATCGGCCGACGCGCCCGCCTCCTGCATGTGATACCCGGAGATCGAAACGCTATTGAACTTCGGCATGTGCACGGCACAATAGGAGATGATGTCGCGAACGATCCGCATCGAATCAGACGGGGGATAGATGTAGGTATTGCGGACCATGAACTCCTTCAGGATGTCGTTCTGAATCGTCCCTGAGAGCCGTTGTGGTGCCACGCCCTGCTCCTCCGCAGCCACGATGAAGAGGGCCATCACAGGAAGAACCGCACCGTTCATGGTCATCGAAACGCTCATCTTGTCGAGCGGTATGGCCTCGAAGAGGATTCGCATGTCGAGAATCGAGTCGATGGCGACGCCTGCCATACCAACGTCTCCGGCAACCCGGGGGTTGTCAGAGTCGTAGCCGCGGTGGGTTGGCAGGTCGAATGCGATCGACAGCCCCTTCTGCCCGCCCGCCAGGTTGCGGCGATAGAATGCGTTCGATTCCTCCGCTGTCGAGAACCCGGCGTACTGTCGGATCGTCCACGGTCGCCGAACGTACATCGTCGGATATGGGCCACGCAAAAAGGGCGGGAAGCCGGGCATTGTGTCCGTGTAGGGCACTCCGTCGAGAGGACGCGACTCGAGTCCAGCTTCCGTCTCAGGTCCGCTAGCCGAGTCTTCCAGACTGCGTCCCCTGCGGTTCGACGGTGGGAGTCCACCGCGACTGTCGATTTGTCGATAGAAATCCCAGGCTTGCTGCGCGAGCTCCTCGGTCAGCCACTCGAGATAGTAGGAGCCAGCGCCGGGATCTGTGACTGCCTCGAGAGAGCACTCTTCAGCAAGGATCAGCTGGATGTTTCGTGCCAGACGATCTTGGTGCGGTTCGTCTCCCAGGGCAAAGGGAATCGAGCTGATGACATCAGCACCTCCCGAGATCGCTGCAAAGGTGGACGTCGTGCTTCGCAGCAGATGCCGCCACGCCTCAGCCTCCAACGTCTCCCCACCAGCGCCGCAAACGGCGTGGATCCAAGGTTCTGACGGCTCGGTTACGCCCTCTTCCAGAAGAAGCCTGCTCCAGAGGAGGCGGATTGCACGCAGCTTGGCAATCTCTGAGAAGACCTCGCAGCCGATACCAAAGGAGAAACCCAGTTGCGACGCTGTTGCGGCCTTCTCCAGTCCTTCATCTTCAAGGTAGCGAAGGTACCGGGCTGCCGAAGCCGTCGCCAGGCCGAGCTCTTGAACCAGGCTCGAAATGTCAGCGCCTAGGGCAACTGTCGATACGACAATGGACCGAGAGTTCGGAAACCGCTTCCCGAAGCGCTCGACAACCCGCGCCAAGACGCCCGTTGCCTCATCCAGACCTGACGATGGCGACGCATCCTCCCCAAGACCTGAGAGAGGATCCAACCTCAACACGACAGTCGGGTCACTGGCGCTCTCCCTACGGGATTCGAACGCCTCACTCGCAAGAGCAGCCGACGTTGGGAGATCCCCTTCGACCGAGAACATCCAGAGGCTGGGTGCAATGGGTAGCTTCTTCGTGGCGACGTCAAACTCCTCCAAGCTCGAGATCGCAGAGCCTCTGGCTCCGAGGTGCAGCCAGGCACCCGTCGAGCCGCCAGCCAGATCCCCTCCCAGCCTCCGGTTGATTTCGACCGGATCGTCATCACCATACTCCTGGCAGAGCACGCGACTGCCTGAGGTAGAGCCTTGGGACTCCCTCCAACGATGCAGAGAGCCGATCCTAGACTTCGACCAGCTGACCGAATCCCTGTTTGCAGACTGTGTGGGGTACTTCGAGGTAAACAGCGGATCGACACTGAAACCCTCGGAGCCTGTCGAGGTCAGCGCGGTGGCAAAGTCTGCGCCGCGTAGCTCGGAGTCGACGCGGCGGCGCCAATCGGCGTACGAGATCGGAGGGAACCCTTCTTCCGACGCTGCCATCAGAACTCCTGCTCCGCTCGCATCACATGTTCCGCCGATACTGGCCACCGACCTCGTAGAGAGCGTTGGATATCTCACCGAGGCTGCAGATCTTTCCCACCTCCATGAGCGCCTCGAAGATATTGCCCTGTTCGACAGCCACTTCCTGCAAACGCTGCAGAGCCGCGGCTCCCTCTGGCGTGTTGCGCTGACTGAATGCCTGCCGAGATTGAATCGCGTAGTCCTTCTCCTCCTCCGTCGACCGCCTCACTTCATGTGGCACCCGCGTCGCCGAATCTTCGGGATTCAGGAACGTATTGACTCCGATAATGGGCAGCTCCCCGCTGTGCTTCAGAGACTCGTAGGATAGCGACTCTTCCTGGATCTTCGTCCGCTGGTACATTCTCTCCATGGCTCCGAGGACGCCGCCTCGTTCTGAAAGACTTCGAAATTCGTTGAGGACGGCTTCTTCAACCAGGTCCGTCAACTCCTCGATCACGAACGACCCCTGTAGCGGGTTCTCGTTCGTGGCCAGACCCAACTCATTGTTGATGATCAACTGAATGGCCACTGCCCGCCGTACACTCTCCTCTGTGGGCGTTGTAATGGCCTCGTCATAGGCATTGGTATGCAAGGAGTTGCAATTGTCGTAAATGGCGTACAGCGCCTGCAGTGTGGTTCTGATGTCGTTGAACGCAATCTCCTGGGCGTGCAGGCTCCTGCCTGAAGTTTGAATGTGATACTTGAGCTTCTGAGAGCGCTCGTTGGCACCGTACTTCAGTCGCATCGCCTTGGCCCAGATGCGGCGTGCCACCCGCCCAATCACCGAGTACTCCGGATCCATGCCATTCGAGAAGAAGAAGGACAGGTTGGGAGCGAAGTCGTCGATAGGCATGCCTCGAGAGAGGTAATACTCGACGAGGGTGAATCCGTTGGCCAACGTAAAGGCCAACTGGGTCACCGGGTTGGCCCCTGCTTCGGCAATGTGATACCCCGAGATGGAGACGGAATAGAAGTTCCTCACACCCTGCTCGATGAAGTACTCCTGGATATCCCCCATCATCCGCAGCGCGAACTCAGTCGAGAAGATGCAGGTGTTCTGCGCCTGGTCTTCTTTCAGAATATCGGCCTGCACCGTACCGCGGACCCGCTTGAGCGAATCGGCCTTGATCCGTTCGTAGACCTCTCGATCGAGCACCTGATCACCGCTCACCCCGAGCAGCAGAAGACCCAGACCATCGCTGCCTGGCGGCAGCGAACCCTGGTATTGGGGTCGAGGCTGTGCTTTCTCGGCGTAGATCGCTTCGATCCGCTCCTCAACCGCCTTCTCCTGGCCTTGCTCGCGAACGTATCGCTCGCACTGTTGGTCGATCGCCGCATTCATGAAGAAGGACAGGATCATTGGTGCTGGACCGTTGATCGTCATCGAGACGGAGGTATTCGGATCAGCCAGGTCGAAACCCGAGTACAGTTTCTTGGCATCGTCCACGGTAGCGATGCTGACTCCCGAATTACCGATCTTGCCGTAGATGTCGGGCCGGCGATCGGGGTCCTCCCCGTAGAGCGTTACCGAATCAAAGGCTGTCGACAGTCGTTTGGCCGGCATATCCTTGGAGAGGTAGTGAAAACGACGGTTCGTCGCCTCGGGCCCCCCTTCGCCGGCAAACATCCGAGTCGGGTCCTCGCCCATTCGTTTCAAGGGAAAAACGCCGGCTGCAAACGGAAACATCCCTGGCGCGTTCTCGGTCAGCAACCACTCGAGGACGTCACCCCAATCTTGATATCGCGGCAGGCACACCTTGGGGATTCTGGTCCCGGACAGACTCACCGTGAACAGATCCTGTTCGACAACCTTGTCGCGCACCTGGAAGCGGTATCGATCGGCGCGGTACCTTCTGACAGTGGCAGGCCAGCCTTTCATTAGCTCGCGGCACTCCGGATCGAGGCTAGCTTCGAGGGTGTTGTAGCGGTCGATGAGATCTTTCAGGTATGCGGGCTCCGCCTCCTCATGCTCGATGACCTGAACGACCCGATCGGCACCGGGCTCGACAACCTCGAGAGACTGTCTGCCGACCTCGGCCCGCAAAAGCTCGATGGTGCCGTTGAGTTGATACATCCGCCGGGCGATCGAAGACTGCTCCTGCACGAAGCGGTCGCGAGATTCGCTACTTTCGACGATCTCGGCCAGGTAGCGGACTCTCTCCGGAGGGATGACCTGGAGTTTGGACTCACCCTCGGTGGTCCCCGAGTCAGGCCGCTCGAACGTTTCACCCTGCTGGTCCTCGAGACACTTCAAGAGCTCGGCATAGAGCCGGTTGACGCCCGGATCGTTGAATTGAGACGCCACCGTTCCATAGATCGGTAGCTCTTCGTCGTCTCCTTCGAATGCCTGGTGGTTGCGTCGGAACTGGCGACGAACGTCGCGCAGTGCGTCCAGAGAGCCCCCCTTGTCGAATTTGTTGATGACGATCAGATCGGCAAAGTCCAACATATCGATCTTCTCGAGCTGGGTAGCGGCGCCGTACTCCGCTGTCATGACGTACATCGAAACATCGGAGTGCTCCACGATTTCGGTATCCGACTGCCCGATTCCAGAAGTCTCGACGATGATCAGATCGAACCCCGAGGCTTTGCAGATCTCGATCGACTCGCGAACGTACTTGCTGAGCGCCAGATTGGACTGCCGAGTGGCCAACGACCGCATGTAGACCCTGGGGTGGTAGACCGCATTCATTCGAATACGATCCCCCAGCAGGGCTCCTCCACTCTTGCGCTTCGACGGGTCCACAGAGATAACAGCGATCGTCTTGTCCTGAAAATCCGGCAGGAACCGGCGAACCAGCTCGTCAACCAGCGAGGACTTGCCGGAGCCGCCCGTGCCCGTGATGCCGAGAACCGGCGTGGAAACCCCAACGGTTAGTCCACTCAGAGCCTCGTCGATCTCTGGTGCGAGGTCTGGATAGTTCTCAGCCAACGAGATCATCTGCCCGACGGCCTTTGCACTTCTGCCCTGAAGCGCCGTCAGGTACGGTTCGAGCGGCGGCTCCACAGTTGGAAAATCGCAACCCTTCAGGACCTCATTGATCATCCCCTGCAGGCCGAGAGATCGACCATCGTCCGGCGAGAAGATCCGATCGATCCCATAGGCATGAAGCTCTTCGATCTCGTCGGGAAGGATGGTTCCCCCACCACCACCGTAGATTCGGATGTCGGCCTCGGATTTTCCCAACAAGTCGTGCAGATACTTGAGGAATTCCAGGTGTCCGCCCTGGTACGAAGTGATGGCGACCCCCTGCACATCCTCCTCGATGGCACATTCAGCGATCTCAGCTGCCGACCGGTTATGACCGAGATGGATCACTTCGGCCCCAGAGGCCTGCAGTAGCCTCCGCATGATATTGATCGCCGCGTCGTGGCCATCAAAGAGCGCGCCAGCGGTGACAATTCGAATGTGATTCTTGGGTCGGTAGATCTCGATTTCTCGCCTCATCGAGCCAATTCTATCGCGGACCAGAGATCTTGCCTGCCATCGAGACCCCTGATCCGCCGGTGATGAGTCGCGGTCGCCTACCGACCGACAGGCCAAAGGATCGACAGCCGTTATGGTAGATTCGATCGCTAAATCGAGGTCAGCCAACCGCTCGGAGAAAAGCCTCGAGCTCCTCAGCTGAAGGCCTACTCGCAGTCGGGAGTCCTGAACATGCAGCCCAAGAATGCTCGTCGTGAAGAGGTTCTCGAAAAGCTCGAAGAGGCTGGAGGACGGCGCACCGGCGTCGCGACGCAGGTCCACCGCGAGACGCTGGTACCCGAGGCCGATATCTACGGCGTTGCGACGTTTTTCTCTCTCCTCGAGCAACCCGAGGCGGGAATTCGAGTCTGTCAGGGCTTGACCTGTCAACTCTCCGACTGCCGCAATCTGATGTCGGAGCTGACTACTGCGGGCAAGCCAGCTGTCTTCGCCTCCTGCTTGGGCCGCTGCGATCAGGCTCCGGCCTCCTGGGACCCGACCGAAGAGAGTCCGATCGCGAAGGCGAACAGCTCGCCAAGTAGCCCTGATTTGGCGATCGACCTCGAAGCGGCGGACTCTGCCGAGTACGAAGCGCTTCGGGAGGCCGTCTCCCAGGGGCCTGACTGGGTGGTCGGGCAGCTCGAGAGCTCGGGCCTCACAGGTCGCGGCGGAGCTGGCTTCCCTGCTCATATCAAGTGGCAGGCGATCCGCGAACAAGCAGAGACAGACCGCTACGTGGTACTCAATGCCGACGAGGGCGAGCCCGGAACCTTCAAGGATCGCGAGGTCATTCTCAGACGGCCCCATCTCGTCATCGAAGGTCTGGCAATCGCCGCCCAGTGCCTGCAAGCGCGCCACGTCTATGCCTACGTGCGAGGCGAATTCGGCCGAGTTCGTCGCGCGCTCGAAACAGCGCTCGAGGAAGCTCGGGACGCTGGTCACATCGACGACGACGTCACCTGGCACTTCGTGGACGGTCACGGCGCCTACATTTGCGGCGAGGAGACAGCGCTTCTCGAGGCACTGGAGGGCAAACGGGGAATGCCGCGGATGAAACCTCCCTTCCCAGTGGAAAAGGGCTTTCGAGGCAAGCCGACGCTTATTCAGAACGTCGAGTCGGTCGCTTGTCTACACAGCATCCTGAGCCGTGGTGGTGATTGGTTCCGAGAACTCGGCCTGACGGAGCCAGGGACCAAGCTCTATTGTCTGTCGGGGCACGTGGCGAAATCCGGCGTCTACGAGGCCCCCATGGGAACGACCATGCGGCAGCTGCTCGATCTGGCGGGTGGCGTGACAGGGAACCTCAAGGCCTTCTCGCCCGGCGGTGCTTCCAGTGGCTTCCTGCCCGCCTCCAGCATCGACGTTGCGATGGACTTCTCCTCCCTTCGCGACGCTGGCAGCATGCTGGGATCTGCGGGAGTGGTCGTGCTCAACGACACGGTCGACATGGTTGACGCCGCCCTGACCCAGGCCCTCTTCTTCGAAGAGGAGGCCTGTGGGCAATGCTCACCCTGTCGCATTGGTACCCAGATCCTGCGGCAAGCGCTCGAGCGTTACCGCAATGGCGATCGGCAAGCCCTCGCCTATGTGCAAGACGTGGCATGGGGGATGGGCGAAGCGAGCATCTGCGGACTCGGGCAGGCCGCCGCTCTGCCCCTGACCAGCGCACTGAAGTACTTTCCAAGTGAGTTCGGAGTGGATCCGAAATCGGGAGGTAGCTAGATACCATGACTGAGAGCCGATTCGTGATTATCGATGGCAACGAGCTCGACTATGAGGCCGGTGAGACCATCCTCGAGGCCGCTCGCCGAGCCGAAGTCGAGATTCCTACGCTGTGTCACGACGATCGCCTGACACCGGCAGGCGCCTGTCGAATCTGCCTCGTCGAGGTCGAGGGTTCCAATCTCATGCAACCGGCCTGTGCGACCCGCGTGTCGCCAGGGATGGTGGTTCGGTCTTCGACCCCGAGAGTTGCGCGCAATCGGCAGTTCATTCTCTCTCTCCATCTCGCCGACACGATTCAGGATCGGGAGCTGGCGGAGGACAACAACCCTTCACGGCTCCATGATCTAGCAGAACACTACGGCACCGCTGGCGAGTGGATTCCCGTTGACTCTCCCAGACAGGGGCGCCCTGCGGACGACAATCCCTATATCCAGTATCGACCAGATCGATGCATAGCCTGCTCTCTGTGCACCCGGTATTGCGACGAAGTCGAGGCGGTGAGCGCCATCACACTGGCTTTCAAAGGAGCCAGGACCACGATCTCGACAGCCGACGAGCGCACCCTGACCGACACGACCTGCGAGTTGTGTGGCGGCTGCATCGACGTCTGCCCTACCGGTGCCATGACCGAGAAGTCGGCCTTGGCCTGGGGCAAACCCGAGAAAGATCTCGACAAGGTTCGCACGACCTGTAACTTCTGTGGAGTCGGCTGCCAGGTCGATCTGAATGTCGACGTCGCAGCGAATCGGGTCGTCAAAGTGACCAGTCCGCCACCGGGGACGACCGTCAACGACGGCAACCTCTGCGTCAAGGGGCGCTTCGCCAACGACTTCATCCATCATCCCGATCGACTCCAGGAGCCGCTCGTGCGCAACGATGCTGGTGAGTTGGTCCCGGCGACCTGGGATGAGGCCCTGGATCGGGTCAGCGCGGGTTTGCTCGGAGTTGCCGCAGCGCATGGTGGCGATGCGCTGGCCTTCATCAGCTCGAGCCGTTGCACGGGCGAAGAGAACTACCTGATGCAGAAGTTGGCTCGCGCGGGGTTTCAGACCCACAACGTCCATCAATGCGCCGCTACGTGACACGCTCCCACGGTCGCCGGTCTGGTGACCACCTACGGAGCGGGCGCGATGACCAACTCGATCCCCGAGATTCGGGACGCGGACTTCCTCTTCGTAACCGGATCGAACACGACCGAGGCACATCCCATCATCGCCATGGAGATGAAGCGCGCAGTGCAGAGAGGGGCCCAACTGGCGGTCGCCGACCCGCGAGCCATCTGGCTGACCGAGATTGCCGATTGGCACCTGCAGCTCAAACCGGGGTCGGACGTCTGGCTCCTCAATGCCATGGCCAACGTCATTGTCACCGAGGGTCTGGAGAATCGTCCCTGGATCGAAGCCAATACCGAGAACTTCGAAGCCGTTCGAGAGACCGTCCTCCGGTATACCCCTGAAGCAGCGGCGGCGGCGACAGGCGTTCCCGCTCAGAGTATTCGAGAGGTGGCTCGCGCCTACGCTTCGACCAGGAAGGCGGGGATCTACTACACACTGGGAATTACTGAGCACACATGTGGCACCGATAACGTCTACGCCCTGTCGAATCTGGTGTTGATGACCGGACACCTTGGCCTCCGCTCAGCCGGCTTGAACCCCTTGAGAGGGCAGAACAACGTCCAAGGGGCCAACGATTCCGGTGCTTCGCCGGTCTTCTATCCGGGCTACCAGCGCGCCGAAGAGGCGGCAGTGCGAGAGAAGTTCGGCGCTGCCTGGGGAGTCGAGCAAAGCTCCACCACGGGCCTCAATCTGAACGAGATGATGAAAGCAATGGGTGACGGTAGGCTTCGCGGTCTCTACCTGATGGGCGAAGACATCGTCATCTCAGAACCGAATGTGGGGCGCGTCGAGAAGGCCCTCAACGAGCTGGATTTCGTGGTCGTGCAGGATATCTTCTTCAATGAGAGTTGTCGCTTCGCCGATGTCGTCCTCCCCGCAGCCTGCTTTGCCGAGAAAGAGGGCGTCTTCACAAACTCGGACAGGCGGGTTCAGCTCGTGCGCCGAGCAGTCGATCCCCCCGGTGAGGCGCGAGCCGACTGGCAGATCATTCTGGACGTCATGAAGAGAATCGGTCTCGAGCAGCCCGACTACTCCAGCCCAGCTGAGATCTACTCCGAATTGGCTGCGCTAGCGCCGAAATTTGCTGGCATCTCACATGCCCGGATAGCTCGGGAAGGTGGGCTACAGTGGCCTGTGACAAGCGAGGATGCACCCAGCACCGAGTACCTCCACAGAGACGGCGTGCTGCGTGGGAAAGGTCTATTTCAACCCGTCGATTACTCTCCCCCATTCGAGGAGACCGACCCGGAATTCCCTCTGGTCCTGTCCACCGGTCGGACTCTCTACCACTACAATGCAGCGACCCAGACGCGGCGGTCGGAGGGCCTGACTACGAAGCAGCCAGAGGCCTTCGTCGAGATCCATCCTTCGAACGCCCGCAAGCTAGGCGTCGAAGATGGGCAGCTGGTCGATGTAGTGAGCCGGAGAGGTCGCGTGCGCTGTCGGGCGATGATCAGCCGACAGGTTCGCCGCCACGCCATCTGGATGCCGTTCCACTTTCCAGAGGCACGCACCAACTACCTGACAACCGATGCCGGTGACAAAGTCACCGGCACCGGGGAATACAAAGTCTGTGCTGCGAGAATCGAGCCCGTCGACCAGGATGGCCAAGCGCCGGCCCTGTTCCCAGGCTCCTACGCCGCGGCTGTCGAAGGTTAGTTCAGACGGCCCTGCGGCGCGACACAGGAGTCACCGGCCCACCGACGCTAGTCGATCGAGATCAATTCGACGTCGAACACGAGGGTGCCGGCCGGCTTGCCAGCCTCACCACCGTAGGCCAGCTTCTCGGGAATCCAGAAACGCCGCTTTTCCCCGACGACCATCAGCTGCACCCCCTCGGTCCAGCCAGCAATGACTTGATTCAGGCCGAGGGAGGTAGGTTGACCGCGGACCACGGAGCTGTCGAACAACTCGCCGTCGGTCGTCCAGCCCGTATAGTGAACCGTCACTTTGCTGTTCTTCTTTGGATGCTCGGTGCCGTTTCCGGCCATCAGAACCTTGCTAGCCAACCCCGACTTCGTCACTTGAGCGTCGGCCGGAGGTGCCGCGACATCCGGCGGCGCAGTGGGTAGCTCGGGAGCTTTCTGCATCGCCAGCAACTCGACATCGAAGACCAGCATTCCTGCCGGCCTGCCCGGCTGTCCACCATAGGCGAGCTCTTCCGGAATCCAGAAACGCCGCTTCTCTCCGACGACCATCAGCTGTACACCCTCGGTCCAGCCCGCGATGACACGGTTCAAGGGCAAACCGATGGGCTCGCCGCGTGCCACAGAGCTGTCGAACATGGCGCCATCCGTAGTCCATCCGGTGTAGTGCACTTTGACGATATCGGCGGCAGCCGGGTGCTCGGTGCCGGTTCCAGGCTGAAGGACCTTGCTAGCCAGCCCCGAGGCCGTCACCTGGGCATCGGTCGGTGGGGCCGCGACGTCCGAAGGCGCGGGAATCGCATCTGCTCCCCAGACGCCTACACCAGGGATCAGGCTGAGAACTGCGACGAAAACAACGACAATTCCGGTTAGGTTTTTCATAATGCGGGCTAACTTACCGCTTCAGAGACATCGGTGCAAACGGCTCGTCGACGCACGATAGCCATCCCACAGGCAGAAAGACCGTTGAAGCTCTTCGTCAAGCTGGCGACTGGACCATCCGATTGTCGGGATCTCGCGTTTCACCGGCGCTCGAGATTCTGATTGCGGCACTCTCACCGACTGGACAGCGATTCTCGCAAAGGCCACAGCCGGTGCACATCGATGGCTCGACGTGCGGCCTTTGCAGAACGACAGGACTGCCATCCCTTCGCGTCGTTTCGACTGTCTCCAACCAGATAGCTTTGGGAGACGTGGGGCACATCTCCTCACAGACGATGCAGGGAATGTCCATCGCCCAGGGCAGGCAACGCCCGCGATCCATGAAGGCAGTACCGATCTTGAAACCCGGTGGGCCTCCGATCGCCTGTTTGGCGTCGACATCGACGATCGTCAGAGCGCCCGTCGGGCAGACCTCCATGCACCGTAAGCAGGAGGGCTCACACCAGCCACGCCTCATTTCCAGAACCGGGCTGAACAGCCCTTCGACGCCGGTCTTCCCCAGATCCGAAACGATGACTCCCGTCGGACAGGCGGCCATGCACGCACTGCAGGTGATGCACCGCGCCAGGAAGGCCTCCTCGAAGAGAGCTCCAGGGGGGCGAACAGCGTCGTGCGCCCGGGCGCCAAACCCCGATCCAGAGACTCGGAGCACGGGGGCGATGGCAGCGGAGGCGACCGCGGTGGTCAGAAATCTGCGCCGTCCGACATCCAGGGGCATGGCATCGGCCGGTGGCTGACTGGGACGCGAGTTGTAGCTCAGGCTCTCTTGCCCGCAGGCATCCAGGCAGTTCAGGCAAACGTGACACTCGCTGACCCGGTGCTTCCCCAGAGGCTCATCCGCACCCTGACAGGCCATCAGACACAGATTGCAGTCGGTGCAGGTCGAACCGTGTCGGCGGATCCGAAACGGAGCCAACCGCGAAAACAGGCCCATCAGGGCCCCGGACGGACAGAGGGCCCTACAGAAGAAACGTGGCATCCAGGCCGAAGCTGCCAAGATCGAAGCCAGGAGGCCGAACGCCACCCAGCCTCCAGGTACTACACCGCCATGCCAGAGTGGGCGAAGACCTGCCGCCACCCCACGATGCAATAGTGGGAGGGGATCGAGCCACCCAGCATGGTTGGCGCCCAGGGCCGCCCAGACCAGGAGCGCTGTGAGCAACAGGTACTTGAGACTGAACCAGCGTCGGTATCGATTGCGCTCCACCGACTTGCGCTTGCGCGGCCCAGCCACCCAGGACACGAGCTGCTGCAAAGTGCCCAGCGGGCAGACCCAGCCACAAAAGACGCGGCCAAAGACCGCTGTCAGAGCGAGGACGCCCAATCCCACCCAGGTCCAGCGCGGCAGGGTCCAGTCTGCCAGAGCTGTCGTGACAGCTGGCAAGGGGTCCAGAACCAGCAAGAAAGAGGCTTGCTCGCCGCGGATCGGAGCCCAGGACAGCCCCAGGAACAGGCCACAGAAAACCAGGAGGAAGCAGGTCTGAACAACGGTTCTCAGGTGGCGAGGGCGCAAGCCCTTCTTTGGATGGGTCGTAGGCACGATTCAGGTTTGGATCGAGACCGACTGCCAGTCCGGAGTTCCTAGACCCAGTCGACGCGCGATGTCTAGATGAGGCAGCTCACGTGCTCCCAGATCCAACAGCGATCCCCCCCATGAATCCGCCGCTACGGGGTCCGTTGCAACGGCGATCTGATCCAGGTCGCGGACAAGTGTGAGAGAGCCGCCAGTCGGCCCTCCCCCTACCAGAACTCGAGTTGCGTCGACGACGGTGAGTGTCGGTCGGAAAACGTCTGCCAGCTCTGCCGAGACTTGCGGCAGGCGTTGATGCAGTCGCGACCTCTGCCCAACCAGGGCGCCGAACCAGTTCTTCATTCCCAGAGTTCCTCTGGCCAGGGAATGATGCTTGACCACCGGCACGTTGATGACGCGGTCCGCTTCTGCGAGAGAGCGCAAGACCTGCCATGAGCCCAGCTGAGTGCCACCGAGATCGAGCGCTACGGTACCTCCACGAGTCTGATGGGCAACACGGGCACCAGCTTCCTGTGCAGCGTCACCGATCCCAGATCGCGCGAAAGCCCGGTCCGGATCGTGGCAGGTGCAGTCTGCGACAATCACAGACGAAGCCCCAGCAGCCAGACACATGCGCACCAGCTGCCCCACCAGCTCCGGATTGGTGTTGGCGGCCTGCTCTGGAGTCCGATCCCAGGCGGAGTTCGGCTTGATCACCACCCGATGGCCCTGTCCAACAAAGGCTCCTATGCCACCCAAAGCGCTGATGGCCCGTTGTACATTCACTGCAGGACCCGATCCGCCAGCCAGGGCTATCTGGCCAGGAGCCTGGGGCGCTGCCCGCCAATCCCGCCTGCCTGGAAGGCTGGCAGCATTCACGGGTTGGTGGCGGCCTGGACGATCTCTGAGCAGTTTTCCCGCACCGCCTAGGACCAGGCTTGCAAGGGCCACCGGTCCCCAAGTCAGGAGCAGCTGCCGACGGCCCACCAGGCTCGAGGACTCTCCCCCACCAGGCTGCTCTCGATCGGTCCTCGGATGCTCAGCGCTGGGCGCGTCTTCTCTTGGGATCTTCAATCGTGGCACCCTCATCCAAGCAAGGAGCTCTCCTGCCAACCGAGCTCAACCAAGTCGATTCTGTCGGGGCTGGCGTTGCCCAGCCCATAACGGGTGTCGGCAATCTCAATGTGATGGGGTGGCGGACTGATCGGTTTTGTCTCACCGAAATACTCATTCCGCTTCGCTTGAATAATGCGCGCCCCAGTGGCGTCGACTGCCACGGGATCTGTTCCCACCAACAAACCGCCATAGGGCCAGGTAAACCGAGAGGAAAAGCTGTGCGGGCCAACACCATGAAACTGCGGCGTCAGCAGGACCAGGATGTTCAGTCTCACCTTCCCGGCGAGCTCCGGAAGCTGCCAAATGGCTCCGAGGGAGGCACAGGAATCGCCATGGTAGTCCGCCGGTCTCGGCACGAACATGATCATGTTCTTCAAGCAGGTGCCGAGTCCGGACCAGTGATGCGTGCGCATTGGGCGGACATTGATCATGGCACTGGCCTGACGAAAGAGCTCACTGGTCCGCACGCCACGATCGTCCACCGCGATATCGGATCCGGACACGCCGACTTCGAGGAGCTCTGTTCGGATGGCCTGTTCCAGGGCTTCGGGAGTGCGCAGATTCCGCCAGACGTTGGTCTTGATTCCGACAACATCCTCAGCCGAGAAGAGCCGTCCCCACGCCTCGCTCGGATCCCGCACCTCGATCAAAGCAGCCATGGCCTGATTGAGCATGTCGTGCAACAGCTCCGGTGGCACCTCGTTTGCCGCCACCGCTACCTGGGGATTTCTGACCAGCACGACTCGGCTTTTAGCGGCCTTTGCCGGAGATTGCGAACCGATGGTGCTCGCATACCCCTGGCTCCCGAGTCCGACGATTCCGCCGGCTGCCAAGCTCGATGTGGCACGAAGAAATCCGCGGCGTGTAATCCCCGAGTGCCTCTTCTTCATGTCGAGAGTCCTCAATCGAAAACAGTTTGTAGAAGGCCTTGTGCCCACTCCCCATCTGGCGTCTCCGCGACTACGGCCAGGCGCATCCCCTCCCGCCGACAAGCAGAGAACCCGGACTCCGAGGCCGTTGCGTCTGCTCTTGCAACATTCGTAGACAGTCGTTCGAGCAGATTACGCTCCGCCTGCTCCGCTCTCTCCTCGTTCGGATAGTCGATGATCAACAGGTAGGCCCATGCCGATTCCCGGTTGTATCTGCCGAGGACCGCTGGGGTGTCCATTCCTACCTCCAGCAGGTTCTCCGCATCCACCGGCAGGTGAGTATTGAGAATCTGTGGGTGATGCAAGTACCGGGCGCTTCCAGCTACCAGCCCCTCTTCAGGCAGGGCTTCGAGGATCGCCGGCATGGCGCCTTCTGCAGGGAGCCCAGCCGCAACCAGCCGGCCCAACTCGAGAGTCGCCTGCTCGGAGAGCTCACTCTCCCCTTCTGCCACGATCGAGACGAAGTGAGAGCCTTGCCAGAAGGAGAGCCAGCCATACCGGTATCGAGAGTCACGACCGATCCCAACCGATTCACCCTCGGTGTCGTGAGTGAAGACTCCGAACGCATCGGCGGGCGATGCCATTTCGAAGATGTCGAGAATAAGATCGGGCTCGCCGTCAGGGCCGATGTATCGCTGCGCATCGCAACCCCGCATGCCATAGGCGAGATACACCTCGGCGTGTCCGTTGATATAGGAAAAGATGCTCTCTGGATCGTAGTGCTGGCTATCCGGGGCCCGCTGCCAGCCATTCACTGAGCTCGGCAGGTTCGTTTCCACTCCAGCCGTGGCGGGTGCAGGCTGCTTCGAGAACAGCCAGAGGGCAAAGCCGATCGCACCGAACAGAATCGCGACCAGAACGCCCCAGATGACCGCAGGCTGCTGCACGACACCTCCCTCCAGTTACGTCAGCACCATTATAGAGAATGCGCTGGTCTGAGCGGACCTGGAGAGGACAGCCTACTGATACTTCAGACGGACGTTGGCGCTGCGCCAGCGATTTCCTTGGCATCGATAGCGGCGCTGGTACTGATGATCCGAATCCCACCTTCGATCTCCCGCACCCGAACTGCCTCGTAACTCGAGTTGCTCTGCGGGTTCGCCATTTCGAGAGGTTTATCTGTTACTTTTCCGGGCAATGCAGACAATCAGTCCTGTGCGCCGCTCGATCTCTCAGGAGGACCGTTCATGACGGTGCCCACTGCCGTGATTCTGGCTGCCGGCATTGGCAAGAGAATGCGACAGCAGGACACCTCCGCCACGGTTACGTCCCAACAAGAAGACACCGCTGATTCCGGTGTCAAGGCACTGATTCCTTTCAAGCGGCCATTCCTCGACTACAGTCTCGGGGCCCTGGCGGAGGCTGACTTCGAGCGGGTCTGTCTCGTAGTCTCTCCTCATCAGCACGACCTGGTCAGTCACTGCCGAGGACTCGACACCGACCGGCTTCAAATCGAGCTTGTGACACAGGCCGAACCGAAGGGAACCGCCGACGCCGTGCTGGCGGCAAGAATGGCAGTCGGAGCGGATGGTGAGTTCGCGGTTCTCAACGGCGACAACTACTACTCCGTAGAAGTCCTGAGAGCCCTGCAGGCTCTCGAGGGACCCGGCCTCGTGGCCTTCGATCGAGCGGGCCTGTTGGAGCGTGGAGAGTCCAATCTCGATCGGGACAGAATGGCACGTTTCGCAATTGTCCAGGCGGACTCGACAAAAACGCTGACCCGAATTGTCGAGAAACCCGATTCGGTAACCTATGCGTCGCTTCCAGAGCCCGTGCTGGTCAGTCTGAACTGCTGGCGGTTCTCCCCGGCTATCTTTCCGGCTTGCGAGAAGATCCCCCTGTCAGAGCGGGGCGAGTTGGAGCTGACCGCCGCCGTACAATTCGCCATCGACGAACTGGGTGAGATCTTTCGGGTATCGACCTCGACTGCGGCCGTACTCGATCTGTCCGAGCGCGGGGACATCGCTCCTATCGCCGCCTACCTCGAGAACCTGGAGGTCGCTCTCTGACCGGCTCGTGGCAGCTGCAGGACCTGACCAGTTCGGAGAGGCTCGCCTCGACCCATCCAACCCTGTCGAAAGGCAGCGGTCCTCTCTTCGAGCAGGCGGCAACCGCCCTTCAGTCCAGACTTGCCGAGAGCTCCAAGGCTCATCTGATCTGGGTACCGGGCCGGATCGAGATCGCCGGAAAGCACACCGACTACGCCGGCGGCAGGAGCCTGATCGCTCCCACGGAGCAGGGAATCGCAATGATCGTGGTTCCCAGGAGGGACCGAAACATCTTCGTCGTCGACGCTCGTTCTCAGCAGAGCTTCGAGCTGTCTCTGGATGAGCAGACCACGAATCGACGGCAGGACTGGCGAACCTACTTCGTCGAGGTGGCGCGCCGGCTGGAGCAGAATTTCCCCAGCCTGACCCACGGCGCAAACCTGTCCTTTATCAGTAATCTGCCCGCGGCCGCCGGGCTCAGCAGCTCGAGTGCCCTTGTCGTCGGTGCATTCCTGGCTCTTGCCAGGGTAAACAGCCTGCAGGACAGGAAAGCCTTTCGACAGGCAATCCCCACCCGCGAGGCGCTTGCTGGGTACCTTGGTGCTGTGGAGAACGGGTACTCTCACGGTTCCCTCGCAGGGGCCGTGGGCGTCGGTACGTTCGGTGGAAGCGAGGATCACACCGCGATTCTCTGTGGCCAGGAGGGTCGCATTGTCCAGTACAGCTACTCGCCCGTCCGATTCGAGAGGTCGATCAGATTGCCGACGGATCTCGTATTTGTTATCGCGGCCAGCGGTATCCAGGCCGAAAAGACGGGTTCTGCCCTGGCCGAGTACAACCGTCTGTCGCTTCAATCTCGGGCCGTCGCGGCAGTCTGGAGAAAGGCTACAGGCCGGAACCTGTCGGACCTGGGCTCGATCTTGGCCGCGGATCGAGGGGCGGCAGACACATTCGGGTCTCTCGGCGGGCATCTCGAGGACTCCGACTTCACAGTCGACGAGCTGATCTCCCGCTTCCAGCACTTCGAGCAGGAGAACGAGGTCATCGTTCCGGGCGCCGCGAAAGCGCTGGAGGCCGACGACCTGGGACGATTCGGAGAGTGGATCGATGAATCGATGCATCTGGCCGAGTCCTTACTCGGGAATCAGATCGCTGAAACTTCGTTTCTGGCCACCAAAGCTCGCCAGCTCGGCGCTGTCGCTGCCTCGGCCTTTGGTGCCGGCTTTGGCGGCGCGGTCTGGGCTCTCGTTCCCAGGGGCGAAGCCGAAAAGTTCAAGTATCACTTTAGAGAAGCCTACTGGCGCGAATTCCCCCAACACCGAGATTCCGCAACCTTCTTTTTCACGGACGCAGGGGCCCCTGCAATGGAGATCACTCCCGACTCATGATCCTCAATCGCGTCGACATCCTGCTGATCCTCGGCTACTTCGCCCTCACCGTCGGTGTCGGTCTTTTGGCAGCCCGCCGCGCCGGCCGAAGCTCCTCGGAGTTCTTTCTCTCGGGTCGGTCCATGCCCTGGTGGCTACTGGGTATGTCCATGGTCGCAACGACCTTCTCCACCGACACGCCCAACCTCGTCACCGACCTCACACGGACTGGAGGGGTCTCCAGCAACTGGGTTTGGTGGGCATTCCTGCTGACCGGAATGCTGACTGCCTTCGTGTATGCCAAGCTCTGGCGCCGTTCCGGTGTCATGACCGACATCGAGTTCTACGAGCTGCGCTACAGCGGCAAGGTGGCAGCCTTCCTCCGGGGCTTCAGGGCCATCTATCTGGGCGTCTTCTTCAACATCATGGTCATGGCATCGGTCACCCTTGCCGCCATCAAGATCGGTGGCGTGATGCTCCATTGGTCGCCCCTTCAAACTGTCGGAATCGCCCTCGTTGTGACAGTTGTTTTCAGCACGGCTGGCGGGTTGCGGGGAGTTCTCTGGACCGATGCGCTGCTTTTTGTGGTCGCGATGTCCGGCTCGATCGCAGCCGCTGTCTATTCGCTCCGTCATCCAGCAGTCGGCGGCCTGGCAGGTCTTCTCGAAAACGACCTGTTGGCGGACAAACTGTCGCTTCTCCCCGACTTCTCCGATCCCGCCCTCGTGGTCCCGTTCTTCCTCATTCCTCTCGCCGTTCAGTGGTGGGCTGCCTGGTATCCCGGCTCGGAGCCCGGCGGTGGAGGGTATGTGGCGCAGCGGATGCTGGCGGCGAAGGACGAGCGCCATGCCACTGCCGCTACCCTGTTCTTCAACGTAGCTCACTATGCCTTGCGGCCCTGGCCGTGGATACTCGTGGCGCTTGCCTCCATCATCGTCTTTCCGGATCTCGAATCCCTGGCCACCGCCTTCCCGCATATCGACCCCAAAGTGCTGCGCCACGATCTGGCCTATCCGGCCATGCTGACCTTCCTCCCTCACGGGTTGCTGGGCGTAGTTGTAGGCTCCCTGGCAGCCGCCTACATGTCAACCATCTCGACACACCTGAACTGGGGCTCCTCCTACGTCGTCAACGACTTCTATCGCCGCTTTCTGCGTCCTGCCGCGGATGAGAGGGAACTGGTTCTGGTAGGTCGAATCTCGACTGTCATTCTGATGCTGCTGGCAGCCAGCCTCGCTCTTCAACTCGAGAATGCCTTGCAGGCCTTTCAGATCCTGCTGCAGATCGGAGCGGGAACCGGCCTGCTCTTCATCCTTCGGTGGTTCTGGTGGCGCATCAACGCTTGGAGCGAGCTCGCCGCGATGGTGGTCTCCTTCAGCGTCGCCCTGGTGCTCTTCCTGCAACACAGAGCTGCGGCTCGAACAGGCGGCCCGACACTCGAGAGCTGGCAGGAGCTGCTCATCGGCGTCGCCTTGACCACTGTAGCCTGGGTGGGCGTCACTTTTCTGACGCGACCGACGGATGAGAGGCAACTGCGATCCTTCTATCGCCGGACCAGGCCAGGCGGACCAGGATGGACGGCTGTCATCGAGCGTGCCGCCGCCGCGGGTGACCCGATCGCCGCCGGAGAGGCTGAGTGGGATGTTCCCACCGGCGTCATGGCCATGCTGGCGGGCTGCTTCGCCGTCTACAGTGCCCTGTTTGCGGTAGGCCACTGGATCTACGGAAACTACCTCCTGAGCGCCGCACTCGCGGCCGTCGCCGCCGCAGCCGGCATTCTGCTCGTTCGTGCTTGGGGCAGGATCTCTGGGAAGGGTTCTTGATGCTCCTCCCTTGCAGCCTCGATTCCAATTGCAGGACTACGCTCATGATGGAAAGGAGAAACGCGTGACCCAAGGTACGAATCGACGAGAATTCATGAGGGTTTCGACCATGGCAGGCGTCGCGGCTGCTCTCAGTCTCCAGAGTCCTGCTCGCGGCCAAGGTCAGAGCGAGGACTACCGCCCTCCGACCGGGTTCTCGGCGCCACCACTGGACACCGTTCGAATGGCCTTTGTCGGCATCGGCCTGCAGGGTGGCTGGCATGTGCGCAACTTCCTGAAGATCGAAGGAGTCGAAGTCAAGGCCCTCTGCGACATCGATGAGAGCCGGGCCCGCGAAGTTCGGGAATGGGTCCTCGAAAGTGGCGAGGCCGCACCCGACCTCTACACCCGCGGCGAGACTGACTACCGCCGACTCTGTGAACGGGACGACATCGATCTGGTGTTCACTGCAACGCCCTGGCGATGGCACGTCCCGGTCTGCGTCGAAGCCATGAAGACCGGGAAACACGTTGCCGTTGAAGTGCCAGCGGCGTACACCGTCGACGACTGTTGGAGCCTTGTGGAAGTGGCAGAAAAGACGCGGCGGCACTGCGTAATGATGGAGAACTGCTGTTACGGGCAACGAGAAATGATGATTCTCAACATGGTCCGTCAGGGACTCTTCGGCGAGCTGCTGCACGCGGAAGGCGCCTATATCCATGACCTCAGGAGCATCAAGTTCAGCGACAAGAACGAAGGTCTCTGGCGCCTGGAACACTCCATCGATCGCAATGGCAACCTCTACCCAACGCACGGCCTCGGACCGCTCGCGCAGTGCTTCGACATCAATCGTGGCGACCAGTTCGACTTCCTGGTATCGATGAGCAGCAACGCGCGGGGCCTGGACCTGTATGCGGACGAGCACTTGACCCCCGAGGATCCTCGACGCCGACACTACGCCCTGGGTGACATGAACTCGAGTCTCATTCGAACCAAGCTCGGTCGAACGATTCTCCTGCAACACGATACGACCAGCCCGCGTCCGTACAGCAGGATCAACCTCGTCCAAGGGACCCGAGGTACCGTCACTGGCTACCCCGATCGGGTCTACGTCGAGGGGCGATCTGCCGAGCACGATTGGGAGACAGTGGAGTCGTATCGCGACGAGTTCGAGCATCCCCTCTGGCTCGAGCTGGCCAAGGCGGCGGAGGGAGCAGGACACGGGGGCATGGACTTTCTCGAGGATTTTCGGCTCATTCAATCCCTTCGATCGGGAACCCCCACCGATATGGATGTCTACGATGCAGCGGCTTGGAGCGTCGTCTGCGAACTGACGGAAACCTCGGTTGCGAACCGCAGCAAGCCCGTCGACTTCCCCGACTTCACTCGCGGCAGCTGGAAGAAGAACCGTCCCCTGGAGATCGTCTCGTCACAGAATCTGCTCTGAGCCGACAGGAGCCAGGCTGATACGAATCTTCCTGGTTATGCCATTTTGGCATTAAAAGCTCAGGCGATACTTTGACTTTTTGCTATCTCTTGGTATCGTCAGGCAGGCAATTCGGGCCTTGAAGGTGGCCCGTGGGGAATTCGTATCTGGGCGGGGAATCGATGATGAGCGAACGAAAGCTGAACCTGGAAGAAATCGACCGGTTGGCAGACCAGTACCTCAAGCACCGGGGCGACGCAGCGAGCTTCGCTGCGGAGAGGATGGCCAACGAAGTCGTCGAGGCCGCAGCAGAGGCTATTCGGCGTCTCGGTGGAATCCTGAGCCACATCGAGCTCCGGGAAAGCGAGCGGCGGGCCCTGGCTGATGTCGCCGACGATCTGCAGTTCGCCATTCAAAAAGCCAGAAGCCTCGACATCGAAGGCCTCCAAGGCAGGTCATAGAAGTAGCAACAGCTCGGAATCACTCAAAGCCCCTGTGCCGACTTTCGACCAGGGGTTCTTCTACGCCCTTCTCGACCGAAACCGTCTCTAAAGCACGCGCCAAAGAGCGGTTCTAGACAACCTGCATGCTCGCCATCACGGGCGAGTCGCGAAAGGAGCTCAACCCCATGTGGATGAAGAAATGGTCTGCCATCGCCCTGATGGCTGTATTGATGACGCTCGCAGCCGGGGTCGGTATGGCTGCCGACGCCCCTGTGCTCGAGCGCATTGTGAAGAACGGTGAGTTGCGCGTCGGTCTCTCCGGAGCCCAGCCGCCCCTGAACGCGACGGGCCGCACAGGAGATCTTCTTGGCCTCGAAGTCGATCTTGCGAACCTCCTGGGCAATGCCCTGGGGGTCAAGACCGAGTTCGTCAAGAAGCCTTTCCCCGATCTCATGGCCACCCTGAAGGCGGGAGAGGTCGATATCGTCCTTTCCGGAATGGCGATCACCGCCGAACGAAGCATCGATGCCACGTTCGTCGGCCCCTATATGCTCTCCGGCAAGTCGATCCTCACGAATTCGAAGGCCCTGGCGGCGGCGCAGGAATCGGGAGAGATCAATCGCGCGGACCTCAAGCTGGCGGCTCTGGGAAACTCGACCAGCGAGGAGTTCGTGAAACTGGTCATGCCAGAGGCCCAATTGGTGACCACGAAGGACTACGACACCGCGGTGAACATGGTGCTCAATGACGAGGTGGATGCTCTGGTTGCCGACATGACGATCTGTATCCTGACGATGCTCCGCTTCCCGGACAGGGGCCTCGCTACCCTTACCGAGCCCCTGTCGATCGAGCCGATTGGAATTGCCCTCTCGCCCTCGGATCCCCAATTGCGCAACCTGTTGGAGAACTACCTGGCGGCCTTCGAAGGCACCGGAATCCTCGATGGTCTACGCAAGAAATGGCTCGAGGACGGCTCCTGGATCGCCGCTCTGCCTTGAGTGTGAACGCGGCTGACGGCAGTGATTTCAGGTCATTCTGACGAGTGGGGGGATCTTCTCTCCCAGGCAGGGCTCGCTCCAGGTGCGGCAACAGCCTCTCACACCAAGAGCGCTGTAGGAGCCGATGCGACGGTATCCGAGAACTTCGGGTACGGCGAGCCCCGCCTTGTTCTCTACGGCGACCAGTCCCAACGAGCGCCGAAACCCGCGCGCTGAGTAGTACTTCGACACAAAGGCGGCCCGAGACTGGGCCAAGTGCAGGTTCCTGAATTCGGCAGTGGTGTACGTGTCGAAGATATAGATGTCGTCCTTCTCGAGGACTATGTCTCTCGACAGATACTCGACTCTTGCCCGTTGGACCGCTACCCATGCGGTATGAACGATTCTTCCGTCGAGCCAGACCGCGAAACAGCTGTGGCCCTTCTGCAATCGTTCCAGAATAGACCTTCTGGAAAGAGCCGGACGGAAGCCCTCTAAACCAGCCAAGTCCGTCGAGAGCTTCAGGCCACCGATCTCTACCGGGAATGGCACGACCGGCGTTGGAGGCGGAGGAGAGAGCTCTCTCTCGACCAGGACCATTCGCCTGTAGAAGGTGGTTACCACCCTCATGAGAAGGGTCTGGCCCGCGCTCATCAGAGAGCTCGGCTCTTTCCGACCCGGTGATGGCCTTTGCATCGCAGATCACTCAACCTGCATCGAGAACAAAAGAAAACGGGCCGCCCCGACGAATCGGAGCGGCCCTTGAACCTTCGCGCCTCAGGCGCAGGTCAATTAGGCGTCCATCTTGACCACGTTCTCGGCTGCCGGGCCCTTCTGGCCCTGGACAACGTCGAACTGCACCCGATCGCCCTCGGAAAGCGACTTGAAGCCACTTCCCTGGATCGCGGTATGGTGGACGAAGCAGTCCTTCGACCCGTCATCCGGAGTAATGAAGCCGAAGCCCTTGGTGTCGTTGAACCACTTTACGATTCCTGTAACGCTCATCTACTTCTCCTACTAACTGGAGCCGGTAATCCCGAGAGTCCGTGCAAACCGGCGCCCATTTCCTTGCGGGCACGTGCCGCCTAGTATTGGATCGCTTCGATGTCGACTCCAATTGCCGGCTCGAAACGCTGGCTGCCGAAGGCACAAAAAAAAAGGACCAAAGCCTGCTTCAGGTCCTTTTGTTCGTTGCCCTAGCCGCCTCGGCAGATCAACTTAGATCCGCCATTTCGCCCTTAGGTTAGCAGGAATCGTCCTGTTTGTCACGCATTTTCTACACCCTACCCTTGAGGCGGATCTAGCCGGCTCCCTGCTGCTGCAGCCATCCTGCCAATCTCTCGACGTCCTCGGGCCTTAGGTCCCCAGGATCGGCCCGCCGGCGTTTCAACCAGTCCTCCATCACTTCCAGCAGTATCGCGGCCCGGTCCGGATTGGAATCGACGTAGCTCGTGTATGCGCTCGTGGCATTGCCCAACATGTTCAACTCCATCAGGGTCTCCGCCCAGCCCTCGAAGTTCTCGAGGTCATCCGGGAACCGCCGAACAGCTGCCGCGTAAACCTCGAGCGATTGGTCCAGCCTCCCCCAATCCCTCAAGGTCTCACCGAGACCTGCATAGGCCTCCGACATCTTCGGGGCGAAGCCGATCGCCTCGGTAAAAGACTTGGCCGCGCTCCCATAAGTGGCCTCCATCTTCTCTTCGAGCTTGGCCCGCTTCTCCGGATCGTCGGTCTCGGCAATCCGTTTCCGGAGCTTTCTAGCCTGGGTCAGATTCCGACTGCCTGCCGCGTACTCGGTCCTTGCAGTTTGTGCAACGTTGCCGGAATCCGAACGTTCGAAACCGGTATCCCACTCGTTCTCCAACTCGGGTATCAGTTCCTGTTCTTCGGTCTGCGCAAGCGCAGAGTCGGTTGAGATCAATGTCAGAGGAACGGGTCCAAGCAGGAAAGCCAGCAAGACGATCCAACAACGGCGTGAGAGTTGCATTCGGAGCCTCCTTTCGCCAGCTCGATTCTATCTCGGAACTCGCCTCCTTGAGCCACCTTCGCAAATCCTGATCACCCGATTACAGGTCGTTCTGGTGTAGTCTCGCCGAGCAGAATCACCTCGAGGCAGCCAACTCGCCAGGATCAGACCAAGAAGGAGTATCTCGATGAAGCTATCGGTAGCACTTGCAGTCGGAATCACGGCATCAGCAGCATTCCTGGGCGGAGCTGCCCAATCCACTCCGGTCCTTTGCTCCGGACGCTGGTGCAGCCCCTACTATTTTGCAGCAGGTTCCAATCCAACCGGCGTGGCCCTCGCTGATTTCGACGCCGACCGATGGACCGATATTGCGGTCGCGGTTCAAGGTGATGACAAACTCGCCATTCTGATGAACTCCAGGGCGGGCGCACAATTCGATCCAGCCCTCGACATCCCACTAGCCGGAGGTAGTGCACCGCATTCTGTCGTAGCTGTCGATATCGACAACGACGAGGACCTCGATCTCGTGGTCACGCTGACGGGGATGAACGACGTGCAAGTCCTGACGAATACTGGTGGCGTTCTGTCGCTCGGAGCAACCACCGGAGTGGGAGGTACTCTGCCAAGTGACATCGCAGCGGGAGACATCGACGGCAATGGCTTTGTGGATATCGTAACCTCGAATCGAGGTTCCTCCGACGTCTCAGTCTTGTTCAACACCACGGGAGTGTTGTCCTCTGGGGTTGCATACGCCGTTGGCTCGGGTCCACGGGGACTGGCGTTGTCCGACTTCGACGGCGAAGGTAGCTTGGACCTTGCCGTCGCCAGCAGCGACACCGGTATGGTCGATATCCTCCTCAACGACGGCAGCGGCATCCTCGGACTCGATTCGAGTCTCGCTGTTGGCACCGACTTGAGCCCGAGCGGGGGCGTTGCAGCAGGTGACCTCGACGGTGACCAGAAGGTCGATGTTGCGGTGGTGACGACGGGGCCGGCAGGAGATTTCGCTACCACGTTCATGAATCTCGGCGCTGGCCAGTTTGGCGCACCCGAACATTTCAGAACCGATGAGAACCACCCGATCAACGACACAGGTAATCCCAGAGCCTTGATTGCCAAGGACCTCGACCTCAATGGCTCCGTCGATCTAACACTCACGAACCTCGAAACCAATCGAATGGGGAACCTGTTGGGTGATGGCGCCGGCTTCTTCAACCCGCCCCTCCTAGTTAGAGTTCTAGAGAAGCCGGTTGGACTCGCCGCCGCTGACCTCGACGGCAACGGGTCCGACGATCTGGTCACCGCCAATCAGGATTCCGAGGATGTCGGAGTGCTGGTCAACACCTTCATCTTCCTCGCGGATGGGTTCGAGTGGGGCGATACCTGGGCTTGGTCCGACGAGGTCCAGTAGCAGAGCACCCGAGCTCTCAGAGAGCTGTGACGAATGTCGCGGCGCGCGCGCTCGCCCTTGGCTAGACTCGTCAGTCAGACTCCGAAAAAGGAGCAGCTGGCTCATGAGACAGCGACGAGGCATCCGACTCAGCGTCGGTCGACGTTCCCTTCTTGCCATCCTGGCCTGCCTGTGGACTGGCTCGGCTCGACTCGACGCCGCAGTGCTCAAGAACGATTCCATCGAAGATTTCAGCAATGTAGCGATTCAGGCGGGCTTCGCGGCCAGCGAAAGGGCGGCGGCCTGGCTCACCTCGACCTGCGAAGGAAATCTCACGGCGGTCCAGGTCCTCTGGATGTCGGTAACTGGTGGTTCCGGTCAAACCCTGGGAGACTCGATCACCATCTCTGAAATTGGAGCCTTTCCCACCCCCGGATCCCAGTTGGCGAAGCTCCCCGCCCCCGCGCTCAACGACGGCTTCTTCAACGAGTACCCGGTCGTTCCACCAATTGCGGTGATGACTGGCGAGACTCTCGTCGTGGACTTTCGTTTCTTCGAGGCGCCTCCGGTTACAGGACCGAGCCTTGTCACCGATATCGATGGTTGCCAAGCAGTGAAGAACGGCCTCTACGCCATTCCCCCTGGTTTCTGGTTCGACGCCTGCGCTCTAGGGGTCGGCGGCGATTTCGCGATTCGTGCCGTCGTCGACTGCCCAGAGATCCTGTTCAAGGACGGATTCGAGTCGGGTGACACAGCGGCCTGGTCGAGTCAAATCCCCTAAAAGCCATATCGCTATGTGTTTCCCGCCCGATCGGAGGGGTGCCGCGCCACCCCCGAGGGTGTTGTCCAGCCGAATGGCAATCTGCTACAAACAGGCAATCAGCCGGCTCTTCCATGAAGTGCCTCCGTCTGCACCGACGAGAAAGCGACGGACTCATGCGACAAGGTGTCACGGAATCTCATCGAAAGAAGAGAATGACCGACCGGCCCGAGAAGCGACGCCTCGACCGCGAGCCGGCGATCGGATTCGCGTTGAAGAGCCCCATCTCGGGCCGCATTGTCGACATCACGGCGTTCGGTGCAGGCGTCGAGTCGCACAGCCCCTTGAAGGTCCTCGAGGAACGACCGTTCACCTTCGGAATCGGGAGATCCAACGCAACCGTGCAGGGTAGGGTCCGCTGGTGTCGCCTCTCCGAAACGAAGCGCACCACAGATGGCGATTCCATCCCGATCTTCCGTGCTGGGATCGCCTTCGTCGAGCCCTAGCAGCGGGCGAGCTCCTGCTCTCGATTCGCACCCTCTGGAGCGTTACACTTGAGGTGCGGTTTCTCGATCGTCGCCGCTGATTTATGGGAGTTCTGGTGATCAAGCCTATGAGGCTCTTGCCCCTTGTCTTGCTGCTCGTCCTGTCCGCCTGCGGCGAGGGCGTGGGATCTGGAGGGGGTGGGGGTGGCCCGACCGAGCCACCCTCGGAAGTAACCGCGGCCAACGTGGTAGCCAATGGCGGGGTCGAGATCGGCCTCTGTTCCGGGCTCGGACTCGAGTGCTCCTATTCGCAGAGCTATCGCAACACCGGCACCGGTTGCGGCAACAACCTCCGAGGCAAGGTTCGGGCATTTCAAGGAGACACCCTGCTGGAAACGGTCGACTGGTCGCTGCCGACTTCAATAGTCGTCCAGCCGGGTGAGACGTTCCTTATCCAGGACTGCTGTATTACCTCCGAGACCGCCAAGGCGGCGAGTCGGTATACAGGCGAGGCCTTCTGGAACAACGTCTCATGCGGCTAGCCGTCTAGTAGTCGATTCCCAGAAAGGCAATGATCGCCGGCAGCACATCCACTCCCCAATGAGCCGCGATCAGCGCCGGTAGATTCCGATAGCGATCCCACAGCAGCGCAAAGACGAGACCGACGATCGCGACGGGTACCCCCGTGCCCAGAACGACAGACGAGAGGTCGCCGGCCGACCCCTCGACGCCCTGGGCCAGCAGATAGCGGGTCGGGATATGCCAGGCCGTGAACAGCAGGACCGAGATCGAGATGGCAGCAAGTCTCCCACCGACCTTTTCCAGCCGAGTCTGGAGGATGCCCCTGTAGACGAACTCCTCGGGAAAGCCTGCAATCAGGAAAGGGAGCACCACACCTGCCGTGAGACGAACCCCTCTTTCCGTAGCTGAGAAGTTGGCGGCCCCCTCGATGACCAGGTCCAGTCTGCCCTGCAGAAGATTGACGCCGAGCCCCGCGAAGAAGGCGAACGTGACCACAGTAACGCTCCTAGGACTCAACTTCCAACTCGGTGACAGATCTCGGAGTGCATAGCCCTGCCGGAAGTACCAGAGCAATGGGATCGTCAAAAGGAGCAGAATCTTGAAAACGATGGAGTACCAGAAATCGTAAATGAAGCTAGCTGAGCCCAGCAGAGGCAGCGGTTTCCAACGAATTAGCAGGCCTGTCACCACGGCGGCCAGGACGTAGAGGACCGCGAACGTGGTCGCGATCGCCGCCTCCTTGGCGGGCCTTTTGATCAACAGATCGTCGACTGGCACTTTCTGCCATGCGATCCAACTCCGAAGTCCTCGAAGTATCTTCATTCGCAGACACCTACCCGCAGAACCGGCTGTCGGTGCAACCACCGGCAGCCCAAGGCTACTACGTCGCAACGCCTCACTGCGGAGTGCAACATCGACGTTTCAATGGACAGGTCGAGCTTCGAAAGCGCCTATGCTGGGAGGTCCCGAGTAACACCTACCGTCGAGGTCACCCCACGTCCAGACAGTACCCGTCCCTGCACCAGCGGCCGGACTGCTCGTGACGATTCGCAGCTGCGAATCGAGCTCGGGATCCTGCCCATAGATGCCGTTGGCCTCGGGTGCTGGCAGATTGGGCTCCGATTGCGCCGGATTGTCCCAGGCATACCAAAGGTTGTTCGCAAAGGTGAAGCTATCCGGAGCCGTGTCCGGACCAACGTTGACGTAGGTCGACAGGTCACCGCGCTCGAAATAGACGAGGTTATTGACGAAGACACCGTCTCGGCACTCCTCGAAGCCATAAGAGCCACTGCTGGTCGTTTCCTGGAGAATGCGGAGAATCCAGTTGTGCGGATCGACCAGCGTGTTGTTCGCCACCAGACAGCCAACGCAGCCGACATAGGCCGCCGAGGCGTCAGAACCTTCGATCACATTGGCGATGACTCGAATGTCTCGCGCTTCGGCGTTGAGAGCGCTGGTGGACAGGGGAGGCCTGAAGTAGGTGAACCCCGTGCTGCCGCCAAGATTCAGGCTGCGAGCCCCGGATTCGAGAAAGTGGTTCCAGCGAATCTCGATGTCCTGACTTCCACCTTTCGACTGCACGGCGTTGGCGGACAGGTTCTGAAATCGATTGCGAGCAATCAGTCCCTGATGACATCCGACATGATCGATCCCGCTTCCAGACTGGCCTCCTCCACAGCGCTCGAAGTCCGAGAACAGAACCCAGTAGTCATCCAGACCAGAGAGCTTGAGGCAGTCTTCGTTGCCTCCAGCTCCGATATCGTGGATGGACAGGCCGCGAAAGGTCAGGTGATGCGAGGCCAGCGGATCGTTGTAGTCGCCACCATCATCGCAGTTGATGCCGTTGGCACTGGCACCCTCGACTTCCAGATCGTGAACCACCACGTACTTGGCTCGAACCAGATGAAGGCCCGTCGCTCCTCCGACCAGCTTCGGTCGGGTCTCCCCCACTGCTCCACCGATCCAGATCGGCGCGTCGAGCGTGCCGGAGACCGCCGCCAGGTAGACACCACCACTGTAGGTACCGGAATGAATGCGCACCGCCGTTCCCGGCACTGCTTCACCGACTGCCTTCTCGATGGTTGCGTAGGGACTGCCGATTGAGCCATCGCCCGAGACGTCGTCACCTTCTGTCGAGACGTGCAGCTCCGTCGTTGGCTGTAGGCCTCGATCGAACGACTCGATCCTGTCGCATCTCGGCGGTTCCACCAGAGACCAATCGCTGGTATCTGCCCACTCGAAGCCGTCGCTGAACACGACCTCCTGTCCGGTAGCAGACTCCGCAAGAAGTACGAAAAGACAAACCTGAATCAGAACCGCAGCGGATCGAGTCGACATCGGTTTCCAGGGTAGCAGTGGACGCGCGCTCTGGCAGTGAAGTCCGTCGTTTCACCAAAGTCCTATCCCGGTTCGTTTGCGACAGCGCGGCAGCGCCCCCAAACTGACTCACTCCCGGAGCCGCTATACTCCGCCTCTCGACGGGAGGAATTCGATATGAAAGCACTGATCGTGGTCGATATGCTGGTTGACTTTGTCGATGGCAAGCTGGCCAATCCCCGGGCCGAACGAATCATCGACCCGCTACGACGGCTGCTCGATCATGCACGCGATCATGGCTGGGCCATCGTCTTCTCCAACGATGCCCATCGGCCGGACGACCCAGAGCTGAAGGTCTGGGGAGAGCACGCCATGGAGGGCGATCCCGGCGCACGGGTCATCGGCGCGCTCGAACCCCGGCAGGGAGAGAATGAATGGCTATCCCCAAAGCGGGTCTATGGGGCCTTCGATGGCACCGGCCTCCACGAGCAGCTCGAGGCCCTGGGTGTCCAGGAGGTCGTCGTCACCGGTCAGCACACCCACATCTGCGTACGTCACACCTCCTACGGCGCTCTTATTCGGGGGTACGACATCACCATTCCGCGCGACGCTGTCTGTGCATTCGACGGCATTGACGAAGACGAAGCCCTCGACTACCTGAAGATGGCCTACGGAGCCACCGTGACGACCGTCGACGAGCTGCTGAACAAACCTGCCGAGGTTCCTGCGTAGATCCGTTCCATAGGACCCTCCCCTCCCCCTCCCTTCCCTTCCCCACAGGGGAGAGAGTGCGCCTGGTGCGTGGCCTACCCCTGCGGGTGGTGTGCCGAGAGCCATCTCGTGATATTCGTGGGTATACCTCGACAAAGGTAAGCCGACCGCAAGGTCGAGCGCACAAAGCCACGGGTCCTCATCTCCGACCAGGACCTAAGGACCGCCGGGCTTCCGAAGGGTGGCGCAGGAGTCGACTTTCGATGGAAGGGAGGCATCCATGAAGCTGCGGACGACGTGTGTGGTTGGACTGTTGCTGTTTGGAGGGATGGCGCCGGCACAAGAAGTGGTCCCCCTGGGCGGAGAATTCCAGATCAACGCCTTCACCACCGGTTCACAGAAGCAGGCCGAAGTGGCCGCGGACGAGCAGGGCGATTTCGTCGTGGTCTGGTACAGCACCGGCGGGTACGGCACCGATACCTCTTCCAGCAGCATTCAGGCGCGGCGCTTCGAAACCGATGGCACGCCCAAAGGGATTGATTTCCAGGTCAATACCTACACTTTTTCCAACCAGGACTGGCCTGAGGTGGCAGTCGGCCCACAGGGAGACTTCGTCGTGGTTTGGGAGAGCTATGGCTCGTACGGCACGGATACCTCTCGGTGGAGTATCCAGGGGCAACGCTTCGACGCCAGTGACACGCCTGTGGGCGGCCAATTCCAGGTCAACTCCTACACGACCGAAGATCAATACAAGCCCGCAGTCGGTATAGACGCCATGGGCAATTTCATCGTGGCGTGGGAGAGTGAAGGGTCGTACGGTACGGATACCACCACCCTCAGCGTTCAGGCGCAGTTTTTCGATGCTTGCGGGAGGCCCGTAGGAGGTCAGTTCCAGGTCAACTCCTACACCACCTACGCGCAAGGGTCGCCCAAGGTAGCCTCGGTCGATCCGGAGGGAAACTTCGTCGTGGTGTGGGAGAGCCAGGGCGCGTTCAACCTGCCGGCCTGGTCTGATGTGGTGCAAGCGCAGCGCTTCGCCAGCCGCCCTGTCCTTGTCGACAGCTTCGAGTCAGGCGATCTTTCCGCCTGGTCGATCATCGTGCAGTAGCCGGATCGGGCGACCTCGCTTCAGCTTGTCTTTTCGTGGGGGATATGCCTCGCCTCGGCGCTTTTCAAGGCGACGAAGCTCTGCTATGAGCCCGCGCTCGACCAAAACCGCCAAGAGTTGGAAGGTGGTCCTCTGTAGTCACTACAGATTAAGGCTTAGCATCCAGGTCCTCGCCTCCTTCTTGCAGAGTCGGGACTCAGAACACGAAGGACCCCAAGACCGCCGCGGCTGCCGCCAGCGTCGAGTCCGCTTCCAGAGTGGGCCGCTTGGGACAGGCCGCCTCCGAGGCTCAGCCGGTTTCCGACTCGAGCTTGTGAAGAGCTCGACTGGCAGAGTCCAAGACGAACTGCAGCCTCGCATCCTCGAGCCAGTCGTCCGAACCACTCATCGAGAGCCTGAGGATCAGCTTGTCGGGCATGCCCTCGGGCACGGAGGCCAGAGCTACGTTGGATTCGACGCGAAGATAGGTGAGGGACCCTATCTTGATCAGATAGGCGCCGGCGCCAAACTGCGGATCATACTCGACCAACTCCGCGTCCGGGACGGCAGTGATGCAAAGCACGTAGTCATCCGTCGTGAAGTCGGTGCCGCCGCTCCAAAAGGGCAGAGTGGCGATGCCCGCCTCGTACTCGGCACGGATGTAGGCAGCCTGAACGGTAAGGTCCAATCGGCGACTCACATTCAGACCGGACCCGACCCTCCAGTCGCACTGAGAGTGCCACCTGTCCGACCCCGGAACGGCCCGCACATCAATCTCGGAAGGATCGACCGCGAGGAGATCTGCGAGATCCTTCTCGCTGAGGAGCGAGCAGGCGTCGGGAACCCCCTCGAGCGTCGCGCTGGACTCGACCACGGTGACACGATCCTCGCGGTCTGGGGACGCCTCGACTGCGGGAGTCGTCCCGCTCTCGTCGGCCACGGCGTAGCCCGATCCCTCGGAGCCCGCGCCACCTCCACCGCAGGCCAGCGTCGCGAGTATCAAGGTGCAAAGGGCCAGCGTCGGCCAGACGGGTGTATTCCAACGTTGCGTCATGAGGCGTCTCCTTCGACTCGTCTCTTTCAGTCGACGCGGACGCGCAAGGCATGACATCCGCGGCGGGGGATTACTGCACAATCCGAATTGAGTTCCGAGACACTACCACGCCTCAGGCGCCTACGTCCAAGGCCGATGGCACTAGGTAGGGCGATCGTATGATTTGACAAACAAGGGCGACCACGCCATGAGCAAGAGACGATCCTTCTTGGGAAGCATCGGCCTCTGGTACAGAGCCCCGCCATCAACGTGATCCCTTCAGATGACTGGAGCGTAGGTGTCGATCAACGAGGAATCATTCATCCACAAGGGCCAGGATGCGACATCGGTTCGGTCGAAGTGGGTCTCTCGTGCCTCGGTTTCAAGCCACCGCTGAACAAGAAGCAGGTACTTCTCAGAGGACCGTATCGTAGGCTCCCCGTGAAGGCCGAGGCCATCCAAGCAGGTAGGAAGGCGGTGGAGTTGCAGCCGGTCGCGAAGGACGCCTATATCGGGTGCATTCAAGTCATGCACCTCGCAGAGATCTATTCCTGGGTGGGTGAAACGAGTCTTGCGGTGGATCGACTCGATTATCTTCTCTCGATCCCCTGTTCTCTATCGGTACCTCTACTGCGGAGCGAACCTCGCTGGGATCCCCTTCGCGACCACCCCCGCTTTCAGGCCCTGCTGGAGAAGTACGGGCAGGATGGGTAGGCCCTGTCCTGCTGGGACCCTGTGGGAGCAACAATTCCAGCGTAGCCTGTCGAGGCGAATCGCAGACAGTCGTAGAGAGCTTCCCTTGGGAAAGCTATGTACCGCTTGATTGTGCTCGGTTATCTGCAGGTACTTGATTGGTCGGGACGGCGAGATTTGAACTCGCGACCCCCTGAACCCCATTCAGGTGCGCTACCAGGCTGCGCCACGTCCCGACCGGAAGCGGGATCTTATCTCTTTTTGGAACCCGTATCTAGGAGGGCGAGGATCTCCCGTGCCTGCCCAAGAGCGGCCTCGATTCCGGCTTCGAGCTCTTCGACTCTGCCGGACTCGACTTCCCCGCTCGGACTCGCCGGCTCCGCCGCCTTCTCCTTCTCCTCAGCTTTGCCTGACTGAGCCTTCGGCGGCTTCTCTGGCTTGGTAGCTGCCGTCTTTTTCGGGGGAGTTTTCCCGCCCAGATCGACCGGCTTCAGGGGCTTGAGACCCCCACCTTCAAGCTCGCCCTCGAGTCTCTTCTTGGCGCCGGCGATCGTGAAGCCCTCTTCATAGAGCAACTCCTTGATGCGCCCGATGACCTTGAGATCGTCTTCCGTGTAGGTGCGCTGGCCAGACTTGCTCTTGCTTGGACTCAGAGAGGAGAACTCCGTCTCCCAATACCGCAGCACATAGGGCTGGATGTCCAAGATCTTGCAGGCTTCACCGATTTTGTAATAGAGCTTCTTTGCCACCAGATAACTCCTATCTCGCGAATGCGAACCCAGCCATTACTTCGATGAACAGCACGTGATCGCGAATCAGTCCTCGGACCGCGAGTCCTCGACAGCACTTTGCAACTTCTTTGCCGGACGAAAGCTCAGGCCCTTGTGGGACGGGATGAAGATCGACTCGCCACTGACCGGGCTCACGCCACGCCGCCCCTCGCGCCGTGTCACTTCGAAGACTCCGAAGTTCGGGATCTTGACCTTGCGCCCTTCGAGGAGGCTCGCCTTGACGGTTCCGAGGATCGTGTCGACAACTTCGACGGCCTCATTCTTGGTGAGCCCACCATGCAGGTCATAGACCAACCCAGCCAGGTCTCCCTTCGTCAGGCCTTTCTTGAGCGGCGACTGCGATGCGGGCTTCTTCACCATTAGCACTACACAGAGTGAGACCTCAAGTATCACTTCTGAGAATCTACATGAAGTATATGACCAGAACCAACGATCATCAAGCCGCTTTTGACGTTGGCAACCGCATTTGGACCCCTACTCCGTCCTGATTACGAAACGTATCGGAATCCCCCATAACCCCAGCGCTTCGCGGAGGAAGTTCTCTAGATACCTTCGATAAGGCGCTTGGCGCGGCAGCCGGCGGTTGGCAAAGACGACGAAGGTCGGTGGCGTAGAGGAGACCTGGGTGGCGTAGCGTAGTTTCCAGGGTTTTCCAGCCAGGTGTGGAGCCCGATGCCGCGACACGGCCGTGGCCATGATTCGGTTCAGCTCCGAGGTCCCTGGGCGGGTCGCCAACAGTGCAAGAACCTCTGCCGCTGCCGGCAGGACCTTCTCGACTCCTCGCCCCGTCAAGGCCGAGATGTTGACCCTCGAAGGGCTCGCCAGCAGCTGCTCGAGTCTCTCCCAGCTTTCATCCAGGTCCTCTCGCTTCTTTTCGTCCAACAGATCCCACTTGTTGACCAGCACCACGCTCGGCCGACCCAGCTCCCATGCGGTTCCAGCAATTGCCAAGTCTCCACTGGTGATCCCCTGGGAAGCATCGATGACCAGCAGTGCGGCATCCGCCCGATCCAGTTGACGCCTGGCCATCATGACCGCCAGCTCCTCTGGCGTCCCTGACACCCGGCTGCGGCGCCGAATACCGGCAGTATCGACCAAGAGATACTCCTTGTCACCACTACTGATCAGAGTGTCGATTGGGTCTCGGGTGGTGCCGGGCTCTGGGGATACGAGGGCTCGGTTCCTCCCCAGAATGCGGTTCAGCAAGGAGGACTTTCCGACGTTGGGTCGGCCAACGATGGCCAGGTGCGGAGCCTCGCTCTCCTCCGGCGCGATCGCGGGCGGCAGCATTTCGGCAATCGCCTCATGAAGCTCCCCGATCCCCATGGCATGCTCCGCCGAGACCAGAATCTGCTTTTCAAAGCCCAGTCGATAGAACTCGTAGTGACCTTCCTGCGCGGCCCGCGTGTCGGCTTTATTCACCACCAAGATCGAGGGCTTGGAGTACTCTCTGAGCTCCTGCCAGACGGTCTCATCCGCAGCCACAAGCCCTTCCTTGCCATCCACGACGAAAATCAAGAGGTCGCTCTCCTCCACTGCCAGGAGTACCTGCCGATTCAACCCCAGAACATCATCGTCACCCGGCACCAGGCCACCGGTGTCCACCAGCAGCACCGCGCGGTCATCCTCGAACTCCATCTGACCGGTGATCCGATCGCGAGTCACTCCCGGCTGATCGTGGACAATGGCCTTGCGCTGCCGCAGCAAGCGGTTGAAGAGCGTCGATTTACCGACGTTGGGTCGGCCGACAATGGCCACCGAAGGCGTGACGCCCATACCGTTCCCTATTGAATGGTCCGAAAGAGGACCCGCCAGCGACCATCTTCACGTTTCAACTGATACTTGACCCGGTTCGACTGTTCGAGTTGGCTCGAGAGGACCTGTTCCACGCCTGTGGCCCGGACCTCCAGATCCCATATCTCGAGGGTCGTGACATAGCAGTTAGAGTAGTTCCAGACGTTGGCGTCTTCGACCGTAAGGGCGCGGAACGTGGGCACCAGCCGTCGCCCCTGATAGGACAGATCCTCGATCCGTTTGTGGATGCGAGCGATCTCCTTCTCGGCAGCCAGGCCCTCGAGCAGGCTCAGATCGCCGGTTGCGTAGACCTCTCCCAGAATTGGCAGATAGCTCTCGAGGGCGGCCTGAATCTCATCCGTATTCAGCTTCTCCTGCTCCTCGGAGGTACCGCAGGCGAGGGTAAAAATCCCCAGGGCCATCATGAGCGCGCAGGCAAGTCGAGGTACGGGTCTCATGCGTCTAGTGTAGCAACCTGAACCTTGGGAACCACTACCTTGGACGCTGGCGGCGTTGCCTCCGCCGTGGCGGCTTTCGCGGCTCGGGCATACCCTCGATGCTGAGAGTCAGGCCCCGCTGCCGTGGATCGACCCCACTGAGGACGACCTCGACCTGATCGGCAAGTCGATAGACGCGTCCCTTCTCCTGGCCGACCAACCGATGACTGTCCGCCTCGAAAACATAGTAGTCGTCGGCCATGGATCGGATGGGAACCAGACCATCGACAAAATAGTCGCTCAGCTGCACGAACAGTCCAAATGGCTGCACTCCGGTGATCCGGCCCGAGAACTTCTCACCGATCCGACCGGCCAGGAGCCGCACCAGTTTCCATTGCAGCAATTGGCGCTCGGCGCGCTCGGCGCGCCTCTCGGTGAAGCTGCAGTGCTCTGCGATCGACGGCAACCGGCGTTCCAGCATCGAGTCTGCTGCTTCGGCTGACTCGGAGGGCTCACTCAAGCGCTTCAGCTGGCGATGCACCAGGAGATCGGGGTATCGACGAATTGGCGAGGTGAAGTGCGTGTAGTGCGTGGACCCGAGAGCGTAGTGACCCCGGCAATCCGGATCATAAGAAGCTTGCTGCATGGATCGCAGGACAAGCGAGGCGACAAACGGCTCTTCCGGCTTCCCTTCGACCTGCTTCAGGAGGGCTTGCAGGGCGGCGGGGTTCAAGAGCTCCAGATCTCCCTCCAGTTTCAGACCCAGCGGCTTGACCACGCTGCGCAACTCCTCCAGTGCCGTCAGCTGCGGGGAATCATGAACTCGATAGACAGCTGGGCTCTCATGCGTATCAAGGTGGAAGGCCACAGCCTCGTTCGCAGCGATCATCAACTCCTCGATGATTCGGTGAGCTATGTTGCGTTCCCCTGGTCGCACTCCAACGGTAAAACCCTCTTCATCGAGGATCACATTCCCCTCGGGCAAATCGAAGTCGATCGAGCCGCGCTCCATTCTGCGGCGATTGAGCACCCGCGCCAGCGCCTCGGCAGCGCGAAGGGCCGGCAGAACCTCGCCATACTCTTGCGCGTCCGTTGGCTCAGGCGCCTCGAGTAGTCTCCGCACCTCGCCATAAGTGAGGCGCTTCTTGCTGCAAATAACCGTCGTTTGGAAGCTCCGAGACTCCACTTCCCCATCAGGGGAGAACTCGAGGAACGCCGAGAGTGTCAATCGCTGAACGTCCGGTCGTAGGGAGCACAGTCCATTTGACAGAGACTCTGGAAGCATCGGAACTGCCCGATCCGGGAAATAGACGCTGGTACCCCGGCGAAAGGCCTCGAGGTCCAGAGCCTGTCCTTCCGGCACATAGTGAGAAACGTCAGCGATGTGAATCCCGGCGGAGAACCCCCCATCCGATCGCTTCTGGACGGTGATGGCGTCGTCGAAGTCCCTGGCGGTTTCACCATCGATCGTCACTGCTATCGCGGCTGTCAGATCTCGGCGTCCCACGAGATCGCTTTGTGCCGGGTCCTCCCCGAAGCGCTCGGCCTCTGCCAGGGCCTCGCCCGGAAACGTGTCAGGGATCCGAAAATGGCGCAGCATGACGAGAACGTCCACTCCGGGTGAGCTGGCACTTCCCAGGACCTCCACGACTCGCCCTCTCAATCTCCCTCGCTCGCCTCTATTGGGCTCCAGCACCTCGACAACAACGTATTGATCCTCCAGCATCCTGTCGCCATCGACCACTTCCAGATCGAGGCTCACCTTGGGATCGAACGGCGCCAACCAGCGTCGATCCCCTTCCCAGTCCAAGGTGCCGACCACGGTCCTGAGAGGTCTCTCCAGCACCTTCACGACCGTGGCTTCCGGCAGCCGAGTGTCGTGCTTTCCACGAGATGTCTTGACCCTGCGAACAAGAACCCGGTCCTTGTCGATGGCGCCTTTGAGATTGCGTCGCGAGACGAAGTATCCGGCTTCTCTGCGATCGCCGGATCGAATGAGGGCATCGCCCTTTTCGAGTTGGTTCACCTGCCCGGCGACCCACTCCGTGTGGCGGACGGCCATCCAGCGGCGATTCCACTCGACCGCCAGGCCGTCTCGTTGGAGCTCGACGAGAGCCTTCTCGACAGCCGCCGCTTCCCAGTCAGCAGCAAGAGCTTTCTGGAGCTGGTCGGTTTCCAGCCCTCGTGCGCCTGCCTGTAGCAGCCTCTCTAGCACTTCCTGGCGAGTCACCCCGTCCAGGCCGCTCAATTCAGTTGACACCTTCGATTGCCCTCCCTAGAATCCCTCTTGGCCGCGAAAGTGGCGGAATTGGTAGACGCGCAAGGTTCAGGACCTTGTGCCCGCAAGGGCGTGGGGGTTCGAGTCCCCCCTTTCGCACCACAAGTTCCTCTTCGGCCAATCAACAACTGACATCGTAACCGATCGCCAGATGGCGGTGGTGGTCGATTTTTCCTTCGACCCCAAAACCCTCTTGTCTCGCTTTTGCGCTTGTGAGATCGTTCACAACGTGGCGGCCTGTCACGAGCCTACAGCGCCGACCGCGGTTTTCCTGCAACTTTGCCTTCACCTGTTCGCCATGGCCGAGCCAGCACAAATCTCCACCCTCACGCTGAACCGCCTATCAGTGTACCTACGCTGTCTGCGGCAACTTCAGAGATCGGGTGCGACCCATGTTTCCTCGATTCAACTGGCGCAGCAGTTCGAGCTCTCAGCACCGCTGATACGGAAGGATCTCGCACAGTTTGGCGAATTCGGCATCCGCGGAACAGGCTACCGGATCGACGATCTCGCTGAGAGTCTCAATCGCCTCCTCGGGCTCGACAGGGCTCACAATCTGGCAGTGGTCGGAATGGGTAGCCTTGGAAGCGCTTTGGCTCGCTATCTGAGCGTCAATGACAAGCCCTTCCGAATCGTCGCCGCTTTCGATGTCGACGGCAGAAAGGTCGGGCGCAAGATCGGTCACCTGGTCATCCACCACAGTCGTGAGATCCCCGAGGTCGTGCCGCAAGCCCGGGCCCAAATCGCCGTTCTCTCTGTTCCGGCTTCGTCAGCCCAGGGTTGCTATGACGATCTTGTCGCCAGCGGCATCAAGGCGGTGCTGAATTTCGCTCCGACCCAGCTGAAGCAGCACCCGTCCGTGCGGACGAAGAACGTCGACTTTCAAATCAATCTCGAAGAGCTCGCCTTCTTCCTCACGACCTGAGCGCCTTCCAGCTCCGGCAGAGCTCACTCACCGACGGCATAGAAACTAATCCGGTTCTCCCCGTAGTCCCGAATAGCCAGGCGCGTCAGACCTTCTGGCAACTCCGGCAGCTCCCTCCGAACCGAGTGTTCGACCGCCACTTCTCCACCCATCTCCAGGGAATCAGCGAGCGACGCCAACAACTCCGCGTACGCATCAAAGTCGTACGGCGGATCGGCAAAAATCAGATCGAAGCCACTCCCGACCGTGCGCATCACTCGGTCCAGCTCACCTGGCAGATTGGCCTGGAACACCGTGCTTGTATCCGGTGCCAGCTCAGCGCAGACCATCCGCAGCCGCCGAGAGGCTTCTCGGTCGATCTCAACAAAGACCACAGAGTCCGCCCCTCGGCTGAAAGCCTCGAGGCCGACAGCTCCACTACCAGCAAATAGATCCAGAAATCGACATCCCGCAACTCGGTGCTGCCAGATGTCGAACAAGGCCTCTCGGAGGCGGGCCGAAGTGGGCCGCGCGCTGGCCGGCACCGCCAGACTCCGTCCTCTCAACTTCCCCGCAGAGATCCGCACCCCGGGCTTCGTCACGGGAATTTTCGCTTTTTCACCAATGCCTTGAACTGCTGGCCGACCGCTTCATTGAGCACATAGATGGTCAGAGGTTGCTCGACGCCGATCAGCTCGATGCCTTTCTTGTCCCCGGTCAGTCCGATGACCTCGAACAGGACTCCGTCGACCCGCTCCAGAACGTCCCCTGGCTCGGGAACGTACCCATAGGGCAATCCCACAGTGGGAGCCCGCTCCAGGACGACCTGAAGAAGGTCATCGGCCACCCGGTTGACCCTGGAAAGGCCGAGTGAAAGGCTGTCATAGCGACCGAATCGATACCTCACCGGCTCGACTTCCGGGTCGACGTCGAGATAGAGCTGGCATTGCTCGACCCAATCTCCCTGCAATGTCACGCCGATGGGGTCTTCCTCCGACAAATCGACTTCTCTCACCCGGCGCAGGAATGCCTCCACTTCGTCCGGCGTCAGCTCGGTCAGTTGGACGGAGCGCTCCTCGTCGTGCTTGGAGATCAAGCGGACCGTGCCGTTCGCGAATAGCGTCACGTCCTCGGTATCGATGACAGCTCGGCACTCCCGCCGCACCAGCTCATGGCTACGACGATCCACCTCTGCTCCAGCTCGGGATGCCCCAAGGGTCACGCAGACACTCGCCAAGATAGCGCTACACCGACCCGCAGGAGCCCAGCCTACTTGTGCTGACGTCTTCATTCGATCTCAGCCCCCGAATTCTCCTTCTTCAGCAGATTCAGGGCGAAGTCCAATTCCCCCCTGGCGGTAATCGTACCGTTCAATCGGGCTTCGCGGGTCGAGTCCAGAGCGCGACCGATCCACGCTCCAGGCGCGATGCCCGCTTCCAGGAGCTCCTGCCCGGTCAAGGACAGCTGAACAGCGCGCCAATCATCGAGCCATGCGTGGGCCTGCCGCACCACCGGCGACTCGGTCACGGCCAGAAGCAGCGCTATCTGCTCGGAGCGCAGGGGGCCAAGCGCGCGATCCACATCACTCGGCCTCGAATCCGGATGACGCAGGACCTCCACAGCATGATCGAGGTCGAGGCGCGATGTGAGCAGCCACTCCCTCTCGTTCGGCCGCAGCGCGAGTCGAGCAGCTACCGACTCTACTGCCGTCCGGTCGAGACCCCCGAGGAGTGCAGGAAAAGCCAGGCGCCAGCCTTCGACGTCAGCGATATCTACGGGGAGGCCTTCTGCCTTCTCTGCTGCTCTGCCAATCCAGGCCTGATCTTCCGCCGACAGTTGCAGATCCCGGGACAACACGCTCAGGACGCCGAGCTCATCGAGCCTCTGCAGCCGGGTCTCGATCGAGCCAATCGGTTCCAATAGACGGAAGAGCTCTCGACGCAACCTATCGCTGCTGAGAGAGTCGAACACGCCGTCCTTCACGGCCCCTGTTGCCAGACGCTCCGTCACCTCGTCCAGCCTGAGGCCGAGGCGGCTCTCGAGCCGGACTCCACGGAGGATCCTCGTCGGGTCGTCGATGAAGGACTCATCATGAAGTACCCGCAGCCGATGCTCCTTCAGATCCCGCAGAGCCTCGTATGAATCCTCAATCGCAAATGGCGGGCCCTTTCCCAACTCGATCGCCAGGGTATTGACGGTGAAGTCGCGCCTTCTCAGGTCATCCTCGAATGGCCCTGGCTTTACGCTGGGCAGCACCGCTGGAGAGTCGTAGTACTCCTGACGCGTGGTAGCCACGTCGAGTCGCCCTCCGGGCAACTCCACTTCCGCAGTGAAGAACCGCGGGTGCCTCTTCACCTTCCCACCGAGAGCGTTGGCCAGAGCTGGCGCGAAACTCTCGCCATCACCTTCCACTACGAGATCCAGATCGCCCATCGGATTCGATGAGACGAGGTCTCTGGGCGCTCCACCTACCACGAAGACCGGACAGCCGAGTCGCTGCGAAGTGCTCTGAATCGCGTCGAGCAGGCCAGGGTGTACCTGGTTCGCGCGATCTTCCAGAGTCTGATGTTGCTCGGGGCTCAGAGGAATCGAACGGCGCACTGAAGACTCAGCTCACGCCAACAGGTGGCTCGCCGTAGAGCTTGCGGAGCGCCCCGCGCCCCAGAACCTTCTCGACGGCATCTACCAAGGTCTGGTCGAGATGCACACGGAAGCGCTGCTCCGGACTGATCGATACCTCTCGACCAGCCACGGGAATGACCATGCGAACCGGCAGGTCTCCCGTGTGCTCGATCAGGATGTCTCTCAATTGCAGCATCTTCGCGGTCTGCAGGTCTCCCGGTAGCTGAATCACCAACTCCTGAATGAGTGACTTGTCGACCTGCTCGAGAGCCGTCACATCCTCGATAGTGATCTCGACATCGGCGCCTCGATCTCGCGCCATGCCTTTGATGACGACGATCGCCTCGTCCTTGAGGAGATGACCGAATTTCTGGAGCTGATCTGCGAAAACCGCGACCGGCACAGAGCCCTCGAGGTCCTCGAGCATGAACCTACCCATCATCCGGCCCGCATTCGGTCCGCTGCGGATTCGGCTCTGCGTCAACCGGGTCACGATGCCGCCGATTCGGACGCTCCCCTCGCCGTTGGACCTCACCGAGCTCGTCGTGTGATCGGTCAGATGAGACAGCTTGCCTTGGTGCTCGGAGAGGGGATTCCCGGTCAGATAGAAGCCCAAGGCCTCTTTTTCGCGATGTAGCCTCTCCCTTTCGCTCCAGACCTCCGAACCTTCTACCGGCTGCGGCTCAGGCAAGGCTTCCGAGCTGAAAAGGCTCCCTTGCCCGGCCTCCTTCTCCCGCCGCTTCTTCTGAGCGTAGTCCAAGATGCGATCGAGCGCGGCAAGGAGGTCGCTGCGGTGGAACCCGAGGGTGTCGAAGCAGCCGGCACAGATGACACTCTCCATCGCCTTGTGGTTCAGGGACTTCGAATCCACTTCCATCGCGAAATGGGCCAGACTGCGAAAGTTGCCGCTGTGTCGACGCGCTTCCAGAATGGCCTCCACAGCCGATTCGCCGATCCCTTTGACCGCTCCGAGCCCAAATCGGATGGAATCCCCGACCGCGGTGAACGACCAACTGCTCTCGTTGATGTCTGGCGGCAGGACATCGATGTTCATCTCCCGGCATTCCTGAAAGTACTTCGCCACGTTGTCCTTGGAGGACATCTCAGAGGTCAGCATCGCTGTCATGAACGCGACTGGGTGATGGGCCTTCAGGTAGGCCGTCTTGTAGGCCAGCATCGCGTAGGCCACACTGTGGCTCTTGTTGAATCCATAGCCGGCAAAGGGCTCGATGTACTCCCAAAGCTCCTGAGCCTTTCTCTTGGCGACACCTCGTGCGGTGGCACCCTGGATGAACTTCTCCTTCTGCTCAGCCATGACCTCGGGCTTCTTCTTGCCCATGGCCTTACGCAAGATGTCGGCCTCTCCCATCGTGAACCCGGCGACATCGACCGCGATCTGCATGACCTGTTCCTGGTAGGCGATGACGCCGTAGGTCTCCTCCAGGATGGGCTGTGTCTCAGGCAGCGCATACCGAACCGCTTTGTCTCCGCGTTTGCGCTTGATGTACTCCTCGACCATGCCGACCGACAAGGCGCCGGGGCGATAGAGAGCGTTGAACGCCACCAGGTCCTCGAACTTCGACGGCTGGGCTCGCCGCAACAAATCCTTCATACCAGTGGATTCGAACTGGAATATGCCACTCGTCCGACCATCACAAAACAACCTGTAAGTCTCGTCATCGTCCAGCAGCACGTGATCGAGGTCGAGCTCCATTCCTAGCTCACGAAGTATCTGCAAGGTGTCGTCGATCACGGTCAGGGTTCGAAGGCCCAGGAAGTCCATCTTCAGAAGTCCGAGATCCTCGATGACGTCCTTGTCCCACTGTGTGACAACCTCATCCTTGCTCGTCTTGTAGAGCGGTACGAGTTCGTCGATGGGCCGGGGCGCAATCACCACTCCGGCCGCGTGTAGCGAGGCGTGGCGGGTCAGCCCCTCGAGACGACTGCCGACCTCGACGATCTCGCGCACCTCCGGATCCCGTTCGATCTCCTTCGAAAGTGCGTCGACCGACTTGGCCGCTTCACTGAGCGAGCGGGTCATGTCCGGGATGAGCTTGGCGACGCGATCGACCTTCGAATAGGGAATCCCCATGACCCGGCCGACATCGCGCAAGACGGCCTTGGCTGCCAACGTTCCGAAAGTGATGATCTGCGCGACGTGGTCTCGGCCATACTTCTCGTTGACGTACTGGATGACCTCGCCCCGGCGACGCATGCAGAAGTCGATGTCGATATCGGGCAAGCTGACCCGATCCGGATTCAAGAAGCGCTCGAACAGGAGGTTATAGCGCAGAGGGTCGATGTCGGTAATCCGCAGAGCGTAGGCCACCAGTGAGCCCGCAGCGGAGCCCCGACCGGGACCAACTGGGATGCTCTGCTCCCTGGCGTGACGGATGAAGTCCCAAACGATCAGAAAGTAACCCGAAAAGCCCATCTTCAGAATGATCTTCGTCTCGGTCGCCAACCGCTCGTGGTAGAGGCTCTCCGAGAACTCCTTCAGCATTGGAGAGCCCTGACTGCGCAGCTCGGCCAGGCGCTGTTGCAGCCCCTCCTGCACCACTTTCTTGAAGTAGGAGTCCAGATCGTACCCAGAAGGCAAAGGGAATTCCGGCAGATGGAAATCTCCCGAAGGAATCTCGATGTCGCAGCGCTCGGCAATCGCCAGGGTGTTCTCAATGGCCTCGGGGTCCTTTGGAAAGAGCTGGGCCATCTCTTCACCGGTCTTGAGGTAGAACTGATCGGAGGCGTACTTCAGCCTTCCCTCGTCACTCAAATTGCGCTGTGTGCCGATACACAGAAGGACGTCATGGGCGAACGAGTCGGACTGCTTCAGATAGTGGCAATCATTCGTCGCCACCAACGGTATGCCGTGGCGGCGGGAGATCTTCCTCAGGACTTCGTTGGCCTGGGCCTGCTCCGGAATGCCGTGGTCCTGCAACTCCAGGTAGAAATTGCCCGGCCCGAAGATATCCAGGAACTCCTTGGCAGCGGCTTCCGCGTCCGCCTCACGATTCTCGAGGATTCTCTGGTTGACCTCTCCCTTCAGACAGGCTGACAAACAGATTAGACCTTCGCTGTACTCCGCCAACAGGGCCTTGTCGACTCGGGGCTTGTAGTAGAAGCCCTCGAGGTAGGAGCGCGAGGTCAGCTTGATGAGATTCCGGTATCCCTGTTCGCTTTCCACCAGCAGGACCAGATGATTGCTACTGCTGCGACTCGGTTGCCGATCGGTCCGATCGCCCTGGGCGACGTAGGCCTCCATCCCGAGAATCGGCTTGACACCGGCGCGCCTCGCCTTCTGATAGAAGTCGATCGCACCGAACATGTTGCCGTGATCCGTCAGCGCGACGGCGGGCATCTCGTTCTCGACCGCTGCCTGTAAGAGATCATCTAGACGATTCGCACCGTCCAGAAGACTGTATTGACTGTGGAGATGTAGGTGAACGAAAGAGGCCATCGCGCCCTTCGCGAAAATCGTATCAGATCGTCTGAGGATGCAATTGCATAGGAGTCGCCTCTCTACTCCCAGGAATCACATCCTCTTCCTCTACTGGGGAACCCCGAGCAGATTCAGTGTGAGACGGCTCAATTCGACGGCTTCGGTGCCCGAAACAGCCGCCGCCGGCCTGCAGTCCGAGGAGGCAGCGATCAGCCCACACCTCGCAACGACTGCGCAGACCGTGTCGAGATCGAGAGAGGCGTTTCTCTGCAATCCGCCGACACAGGCCAGTGGAGGTTGCTTTCGAATCAGAAGTCGCACCATCGATGTCAGGGCCTCAGCTCGGGTGACGGCATCGTTCGGAGAGAACTGATGCAATCTCTCGTCGATGTCCATGATTCCGAGATTGACGACTCGGACAATCTCTTCGCGATACGGGTGGTCAAGAACATCATTAGCGATTCGTACTTGTCTGCTCTGACCGTACCTCACTTCAGGAAACAGCCAGTAGAGCATGGCGGAGAAATCTCCCCGGCTCAACTCCGCTTGGCTCACCAGACCACGTGCTTCGATAGGTAGAAGCTGTAGTCGCCACAAGAACCGGGCTCGGGCCAACTGGTCCTGCAGCTCTGCGTCCTGCGGATCCTCCGACGCAAGCTCCTGGAAGATGCGCAATCCAGCGCCGGCGTCACCGACCTCCAACTCGAGAACGGCCTGCCGCTCAGCCAGCGAGCGATCGCCGGGATCGCGAGCAGAGAGCTTTGACACGGCCTTCAGTTCGGCCTCTGGATTCGAGGTCGCCTGGGCGACCGCCGCGACAGACTCCAGAGTAAGGGTCTCCTCCGGAAGCCACTTCTCCATGCGGGCGAGCTCAGTCATCGCCTCCTCGGAGCTCCCCTTCTGGAGGTCGCTCTCGATGCGCTGGGCCAGAACCTGCGCAACCCTCGGCCCGAGCTCCCGGGTCCTGGAACGCGCCACCGGAGTGGCCTCAGCCACGTTCTCATAGGCTTCGTAAGCCGAAACGAGGTCGCTCATCTTTTCTGAGCTTCTGCCGAGCAGCAACTGCCAGCTCGTGTAGTGGGCGAGTTCTGCCACCTGAGGTGTCAACAGCTCCTTCGCTCGGTGGAAATCCCGATCCACAAAGGCGACTTGCGCTGCCAGGACAGTCGCAGGATAGAAGTCCGGATCTCGGCTCAGAGCCTGCTGACTCAGGGAAAGAGCATTGTCCCGTTGACCCTCCCGAATCAGGTTCTCGAAGGCTGCATCGACACGCTCGCCCTCTCCAGGCTTCAGTGCGAGCGGATATCCAGTGCTCGGAGGCACGAGGAAGCGTAGATCCTCACTTGGCAGCCGGGGGGTTGGCTCCGGCTTGTCGACACCAGCACAGCTGCCGAGGAATGCGAGTAGGACTCCAATCCCCAGGAGCGCTACCGAGGTCGCGGCGGACTGAAGAGGCCTACTCTTCAGCACTGGCTGTTTCAACAGTGACGACCCCATGTTTGTAGACGAGAATCTCTTGCCCATCCGTTTCTACCACCAGAGCGAACCGATCGAAGCGCTTCAGCAGACCCATGAGACGATCACCGGTCGTCAGTTGTACCGCTACCGGTGTGTTCGCTTTCAGGGCCTGAAAAAGAAACCCGTCCTGAATGTTGATTGTCGGCTTTGCCATCTCCTACTCCCAATCCCAGCCGCGCGAGAAAGCTCCCAATCGTCTGCCTAGCGGCTTCCAGATCCTCCGCCGCGAACCAGTGGATGTCTCTTTCTTTGCGGAACCAGGTCAATTGCCGTTTGGCGAAGCGGCGCGTTGCTCGAATAGTCCCCTCAATAGCCTCTTCCAGCGAAACTTCACCGGCGAGATGCGCGGCCAACTCCCGATAGCCAATCGCCTGGAACGCTGGATCATGAGGGCTTACCCCCCGACTCAACAGCTCTTCCACCTCTCCCACCCATCCGGCTTCGATCATGCGATGGACCCGGTGCGCGATGCGATCGTACAAGAGGCTCCTCTCCAGGGTCAATCCGATGCGAACTGCCTGCAGAGTCGATTCGACAGCTGGAGGATCAGAATGCCAGGCGGACAAAGGACGGCCTGTCGAGATCGCCACTTCCAGGGCTCTCAGAACGCGCTGCGTGTCTCCCGGTCGAAGTCTCTCAGCTGTCGCCGGGTCCACCTTTTGGAGCTCCGCAGAAAGCTCTTCCAAGCCCTGCTGCTCGAGTCGTTGCCTCAGCTCCTCGCGTATGCCCGGCCTGACCGCTGGTATCTGGCTCAGGCCACTCAGCAGGGCCCGCAGATAGAATCCGCTACCGCCGACGATGATCGGTAGCTTCCGCCTCTGCTCCACTTCCGAGATGGCCACCCTCGCACGCCGTGCAAAGGCTCCGGCCGAGAAGTCCTCGCTCGCATCCAGAACGTCGATCAGATGATGACGGACGAGCCTCTGCTCCTCAGGGGTTGGCTTCGCGGTTCCGATGTCGAATCCCCGATAGGCCTGCAATGAGTCGGCACTGACGATCTCACCATCCAGTTTCGAGGCAAGCTGCAGACCGATGTCGGTCTTGCCTACCGCTGTCGGTCCGACGATGACCAGGACGGGTGACATGCGGGAAAGTCTACCCCGTGATTGGAAGCGCCACCCCGGAGTCTCCTCTCGGATCCGGAGTGGTCAGGGCCTACTCCAAGGGGCGCGGTATCCCAGGAAGGTGGATCCTCAAGGCTCCGGATCGATCAATCTCCAGACGGACAATGCCCTGCTCATCCGTCCGCAGGGCCAAGGCTCCTCGCGCCCTCAGTCGCTCCATCACTTGCGGAGCTGGGTGCCCATAGCGATTTCCAACACCGGCGGAAACCAGGGCCAACGAGGGCTGCAGATGATCCAGAAACTCCGCACTCGAGGATGTACGACTGCCATGGTGCGCCACCTTCAGGATATCTACGCCCTGAAGAGCCTCGGGGTAGGCCCTCACGAGTCGGCGCTCAGCGACCGTTTCGATATCGCCAGTCAAGAGAAAGGTGTGATCGCCTAGTGTCGCCATGAGCACCAGGGACCGATCGTTGATGCCCCGACGCGAACCAGGCGGTGGATTGAGCACCTGGAGATTCCATGCTCCAACCTGCATTTGATCGCCGGCCCAAGCGGTGCGAATCTTCACCTTGGGTAGACCATACAGATCACTCACACACCCCCCCGCACTCCAGCCCGAAGAACTCCACACCTCCCCCACAGGAAGGAACGAGGCAATCTGAACAAGACCACCGCAATGATCCAGATCGGGATGACTCAGAATCAACGCATCCAGCCGCTTCACACCCTGGCTCGCCAGTACCGGCAGCAGCACCCGACTGCCGATATCGCCGCGCCTCCAACCCCCACCGTCGAGGAGCACAGCAGAGCGCCCGTCTCGAACGAGAATCGATTCGCCCTGACCGACATCCAGCAGAGTCAGCTCAGTCCGCCCTGGCACCGGTATCAATCCATTCACCAAGGACACCGTGGCGATGCCGACACATACGAATCGAATCACCTTCCGACCGGACAGTGCTCCGAGCGCCACCACAGCCAGACTCAGCGATTGCAGGTAGCCCAAATCGACCACGTGCGGCCGAGTCACGGTCGGAGGAAGGGTCGCCACCGCTCTGAAGGGCGCCGCTGCGAGGTCGACGAGGAATCCCATTGCAGCCGCCAAATCGGGTGATGCAAGGGCGACCAGGCCCCAAAGAGCCCCAATCGCCAGCGCTACACCGGTCCAGGGGACAGCGACCAGATTCCAGATTGGTGCCATTGGAGTGAGGAGGTGGAATATCGGCAGGGCCCAGGTGAGCGTCGCCAATTGCGCTCCAACGGTGATGCTCAAGGATTGGCCTAGCCAGGCCGGCAAACGGGTCCATCGGCGCTCGAGGATCGGAGACAGGACGATGATCCCCGCCGTGGCCGAAACTGTCAGGCGAAAACCGATATCACCGACCAATCGAGGCTCGGTCGTCACCATCGCCCCAGCAACGGCCACCAGGGCGTTGCCAGGAACCGGGCATCGCCGCCACCATGGCGCTACCCAAGCGGCAACCAGCATCGAGCAAGCCCTGATCAAGGAAGGACGTGGTCCGACAAACATCAGGTAGCCCAAGGCCAAGGTCATGAGCATCATCGCGCGAGCGCCAATCCCCAGCCGAAAGGTCAGGAGCAGAACCATGCCGGCAAGTAGGCCTACATGCAGCCCGGAAAGAGCCAGCAGATGAGACAAACCACAGGCTTGGAGAGACCGCTTCCAAGAGCCTGGAACAGACCAGCTGTCCCCGAGAACAAGTGCCCGAATCAGGGTAGCCCCTGGAGAACCCTCGACTTCGTCATGCTCCAGGGCGCTCTGAATTCTGCCTCTCAGGACCACTGAAAGGCGATGAAACCAGGCCAGCGGCCCTTTCTCCGCAAGCGCCTCGATGAAGTGCGGTGACTTGATGTACAAGTGCCAACCAGAGGGCGCCATTCGCACTCCGTTGGCCAGCGGCACCGGTTTCCTCAGATAGCCTCGAGCCCTAAGTCGGCGCGACGCCGGCTGAACCATCCCGAGAGGCAGGGAAATCACGGCTCTACCATCCCAGGCCCAGACCTGCTCCCCAACCCGCAGCCATTCCCCACGGACCACAGCCGCGGCGCCTTCCGGCGATGTGCTCCAGTGCCCCTCGAGATGAGCGATCAGAACGACTGGAACTTCGGGCCCTGGTCCTCTCTCTGGTACGTCCGACCATCCACCGATGAGCCCGAGAGCCACCCCGGAAGTCAACGATCTGAGCCTCCCGTCCAGGCAGAGTCCAAGGCCAAGCAGAACCACGGCCCCTGGAATCGTTCGAGCCGCGCCAGACCCGGCGAGCAGCACTCCCGCAAGACAGGCCGCAGACACCGGCAGCGCCGGCCATGATGAAGGCCCCACACGACTCCTGACGGAGTCAGCCGGATCGATCTTGCAAGAATTTGGAGGTGACGAGTTCTGGCGGGTCAGGAACTGGAGTCGCGGTCAGCCGTCAGGGCCTCAGGCGAGAATAGGGAGAGCAGGGGCAACCGCGTCACTTCACGCAGGACTCCGCGCCAGATTCGTTCGCGGGCGGCCTCGATCTCCTCCTCGGGAAGTCGATGCTGGAGACTCGAGAGGACCCCATCGACACGACCTGAGAGCCGCTCTCGATCTTCTGTTGTCAGGGACTCTTCGGCCGCCTGAAGAAGCTCTGAATCCAACTTGGTCAGAGTCCTTTCGACCTCGTCGGAGCTTCCAGTCAAAGAGCTGATCATCCCCACCCACTCCTCCCGAGCTCCTAAGGTGGCGGGCAGACTGTCAGCCAGAGAAGAAAGACGCGCCTGCACATCCACAGCGATAGCGCGCTGCCGTCCCCCGCCGGCTTCCAGCTCCCGGGTCTCTTCCCAGGCCTTCAGGACCGCCTCCGAGCAGTAGCGCAGACTCTGGACGCGGCCCTTCCCTCCCCGCTCCTCGCGTCGGGAGAACACCTCCTCCAGGGTCCGATTCACGGTCTCCAAGGGGATTCCGGCTTCATACCACTCGTTGGCGACCTGCCAATCGGTCGGCGACAGCAGCAGCGGGGCTCCTCGCAGACGAATGAAGGTACCTTCGATCGCCTCGAAATAGGTCTGCATGTCCCCGGCACGTTTACCGGTTTCGGTCATAGATCATCTTCAAGCCGAGCAGCGTCAGTTGCGGATTCACCTCGCGAATGTACTCCGAGCCACTGGCGATGAGGTCGGCCTCGCCGCCTGTGCCGACGACGGTCGTCTCTGTCCCCAACTCGCCGATCAAGCGAGCCAGAATACCGTCCACCAGCCCGACATAACCGTAGTAGAGGCCCGACTGCATCGCTCCCGCTGTATTACGCCCGACAAGATGCTTGGGCCGCCGCAGATCGATCTGATAGAGGCGAGACGCATGTGAGAAGAGAGCCTCGGCGGAGATGCCCAGTCCAGGCGCGATGACGCCACCAGCGTATTCGCCCTCGGCATTGACGACATCGAACGTCGTCGCCGTTCCGAAGTCCGCCACGACAACCGGCGCCCCGTAGAGCTCCCGGGCTGCAAGGCCGTTGACGATCCGATCCGCCCCGACTTCCGTCGGGTTCTCATACCGAATCGACAGCCCCGTCTTGATTCCGGGCTCGACGAACAGGGGTTCCTGGTGGAAGTAGCGCTTGGACAGCAACTCGAAGGTCAGATTCAGAGGCGGAACGACCGAGCAGATGATCACGCCGGAGGCTTCCCCTGGATCCAGTTTTGCAGCGCTCAGCAGGGGCAGGAGAAGGGAAGCGTATTCGTCCGCCGTCCGGTCGATGTCGGTAGAGAACCGGAAATCCCGCAGGATCTCGTCCTCTCGGAACACGCCGCAAACGGTATTCGTGTTCCCTACATCGACGACAATCAGAAGGTCTTCATGACTCATGGTCATCCTCTTTCCACTCCTCGATAGCCTCGCCCGCACCAAGGCGAATCATCCCCTGGTCATTCTGCAGCACGAGAAATCCCCTCTCATCGAGACCCGAGAATCTTGCTCGCTGGAGGCCCTCATCCGTCCGATACTGCACCGTGTCGCCCGGCCGGTGGAGGCTCATTTCTCGAAACCGGCGCGACGCGTAGCCCATGTCACCTAGATGAGTCATCTGCTGCTCGACACCCACCACGAGCTCCGACAAGACCGCGGGAAAGGACGGCAGCTCGAGAGCGATCTCGTCCATCGCAACTCCGCCGGCCTCGGCGACGCGATGGCTCTGACGATAGTTTACGCCGATGCCTATCACCGCTGCCGTGCCCACGACGCCTCGGCTGATGCAGTCGATCAAGATGCCACCAACCTTTCTACCGTCGACCAGCAAATCATTGGGCCATTTCAGCTGGCAGGAACAGCTACAGATCTCGGAGATCGTCTGACCAAGACCGACGCCGACGAGAAGAGGCAAACTAGCCAGGTCGTCGGGCCCCCGCGAAGCGACGACGAGAGACAGATACACCCCCTGCCCACCTGGACTCACCCAGCGTCTGCCCTGACGACCTCGGCCCGAGCTTTGCTGCAGGGCTACAACGAGAATTCTCGGCGGCAAAGACTCCCGATCCAAGAACGACCTCACGAGGCGTAGTGCCAGGTTGTTGGTCGAATCGACGCTCTCCAGGAGCACCCGATTGGGAGCGAATTCCCCTGTCCGGCGTTTCAGAACATCGTTGAGCCGACCCAAATTCATGCCTCGCTTTGCACTCTCCCCAAGACGCCTACTGACTTCGGCAGACTGTGTTCGGTCGGCCCACAACTCAGGAAGGCCCCGGCCCCTCCTCACCAGCCAGCCCCGCTTCGAGTCGCTCCAACCGCTCACGGATCTCTTCGAGGCGTCGACGATTCTGGTCCACGACCTGGTCGGGCGCCTTGGCGAGAAACGCCTCGTTCGCCAGTAACCCTTCAGTTCGCTCACGCTGCGCCAGGAGCTTCTCCCTTTCCACGACAAGTCGCTGCCGATCCTCGGCGCTCAGCTCGCGCTCCGGAATGACCAAGCCCACGGCCACACCCGCGATGACATCACTGTGTGCCTCTTCCGGCATCGACTCCAGTCTCAGAGCTTCAAGCTGGAGGAGTGGTAGTGCCATGGCCTCCAGATTGCCCAAGAAGGACTCGACCTCTGGATTCTCGCTCTGAAGGTAGAGGATTGCTTTGTCTCTGGGTGGCACCCCAAGCTCGGCTCGCAGGTTCCTCGCCCAGGCGACGATGCGGAAGAAGACCTCCATCTTCTCCTCGGTGGCGGGATCGTCCCACGTACTCTCACCTTCGGGATAGGGCGCCAGGCAGATAGTGGACGCGTGGATCCCCTCGCGCCCGGGGAGGCGTTGCCACAGCTCCTCCGTCAGGTACGGCATGACAGGGTGCAGTAGTCGAAGGCTGCGATCCAGGACCGTGAGCAGGACCTCCCCGACCTCAGGTCGCGGCGATTCGCCCGAAAGGGCGGGCTTGGAGAGCTCGATGTACCAGTCGCACAGCTCGCCCCAGAAGAAGTGGTACAGGCGCTGGCAGGCCTCGTCGAAACGATAGTCAGAGAACTTCTCGTTCACCTCGGCCGCGGTCTTCGACAATCGAGACAGAATCCATCGTTCAGGGGCTGCCAGATCCGAGGGATCCAGACTCTCCTGAATCCTCGCATCCCCGACCCGTGCCAGTGAGAACCGCACCGCATTCCAGATCTTGTTTCCAAACGAACGATATCCGGCCATCCTGTCGGGGTCCAAAGGGATGTCGCGGCCAGGACTGTCGAGGATGGCCAGCGTGAAGCGCACCGCGTCGGCTCCATACTCTTCCACAAGGTCGAGTGGATCTACTGTGTTGCCCCGAGTCTTCGACATCTTCTGACCTTCAGCGTCCCGAATCAGGCCCGTGAGGTGAACCGCATGAAAGGGCGTTTCAGCCGTGAAGTGCAGCCCGGTCATCACCATCCGAGCCACCCAGAAGAAGATGATGTCGAACCCCGTTACGAGGACATCGGTTGGATAGAACGTCTCGAAATCGTCCGTCTTCTCGGGCCATCCCAGCGTCGAGAAAGGCCACAGGGCCGAGGAAAACCAGGTGTCGAGCACGTCTGGATCCTGAGAAAGCTGGTCGGTTCCCGCCAACGCGACGGCTTCCTCCCGGCTTTCAGCAACAAAGACCTTCCCATCGTCCGTGTACCACGCCGGAATCTGGTGGCCCCACCAGAGCTGACGCGAAATACACCAGGGCCGGATGTTCTCCAGCCAGTGGTTCCAGGTCTTGTTCCAGCTGTCCGGCACCAGTTGCAGGTTCCCTGACGAGACGGCGGCCAATGCCTGACCTGCCATCCCTTCGACATCCATGAACCACTGCGTAGAGACCATCGGTTCGATGGGAACGCCGCTCCTCTGGCAGTGCCCGACATTGTGGGCATAGTCCTCGACCTTGGTGAGATACCCCTGGTCCTCGAGCATCTGCACGACTTTCTCCCGGGCTTCGAAGCGGTCGAGACCTTCGAACTCGTCGCCAGCCTCTGCTGTCATTCGGCCTTGCCGGTCGATGACTTGAATACTCTGCAGGCCGTGTCGTCGCCCCATCTCGAAGTCGGTCAGATCGTGGGCCGGTGTCACCTTGACCAGCCCGGTTCCAAACTCGAGATCTACGACATCGTCGGTAACGAAGGGCAGCTCACGACCGATCAGAGGCAACATTGCCCTGCCGTCCAGCAAGTGCGAGTAACGGGAGTCCTCTGGATGCATGGCGATCGCAGTGTCACCCAGCATCGTTTCCGGCCGGGTCGTCGCGACCACAATCCGCTCGTCAGACCCTTTCACCGGATAGGCGATGTGGTACAGCGCGCCATTCACGGCCCTCATCTCGACTTCGAGATCGGAGATGGCGGTTTCGAGGGCCGGCGACCAGTTGACCATGTACTCGTCGCGGGAAATGAGTCCGTCCCGGTAAAGCCTCACGAATGCCGCGCGTACCGCCGTCGAAAGGCGATCATCGAGGGTGAAGCGCTCGCGGCTCCAGTCGCAGCTGGCCCCCAACTGGTCGAGCTGGGAACGAATGTGGCCGCTGTGCTGGCGCGTCCAATCCCAGGCCCGCTCGACAAAGGCCTGACGCCCCAGGCTCTGGCGATCGGTACCTTCGGCGATCAGCTGTCGTTCCACCATGAGTTGTGTGGCGATGCCCGCATGGTCGGTGCCGGGAAGCCAGAGGGTGTTGTAGCCGCTCATTCGCTTCCACCGGGTCAGGAGATCCTGGATGGTGGTCTGCAGGGCATGTCCGGCATGTAGGTTGCCCGTCACGTTGGGCGGAGGAATCATGATGCAGAAGCTGGGTTTCAAAGAGGGCGCTTCGGCGACGAAGTACCCCTCATCGGACCAGAGTTTCTGCCATTTCGCCTCATAGCCCGCTGGATCGAATCGTTTTTCCATCAAATCAGTCCTTCCGATGGGCAGGCGAATCACCTTGCCTGCCGACTCCCCTCGAGCTCGGCACAGACCTCAAAATGGGTCAAGCCACCTTCGGTCCGTTGGAACCGCGGAATCTGTACGTGCTCGATGGGATTGTATTCAGCCGCTGCCGTAACGAGGCATGGCTGGACTCTTGCGCCGCTCAGTCAACCTGACTCTCGAGCTCCCGGAGACGATCCTTGATGACGATTTCGGCGAGATCCGGGATCACATCCCAGGCGATCTCGCGGACGACCTCGTCACCCAACAGCTCGACCAGCCGGCGGGCGATTCGATCCACGTCGTCGTCCGAAAGTGCTATAGCCTGTTGATCCTCGATCTCCACCTGGACCTCCGTTTCTGGCTCCACGGTCTCCTCGAACTCCTCCACTGCCACCTCTTCTGCACTGTCCTCTCCAGCCTCACCGATCTCGACCTCGAAGGACTCAACAGAATCCGCTTCGCCCGTCGGAAACTCGGTGACCACTGCCCCGAAACCCGACGCGTCGATTGCCGCCTGATCCTCTTCCCCGCTTCCGCCGTCAGCACCTTCCTCGACTGTATGGAGCTCGAATGCTCGCTCCCCGCCATCGCCGTCACCCAACATCTCCTCCACGAGACGAACGAGCTCTTGCGAATCGAAGGGCTTCTTGAGATGCCCATTGGCACCGCACTCCTCCATCTCGGCAGCTTCGAACGGCTCGAAAGTGCCTACCAATAGCAGCACAGGAGTGTCTGGATTGCGATCCTTCACGGCCTTGCAGATCTCATACCCCGAGGCCCCGGGCATATGGATATCAGCGATTACGAGGTCTACCGCCAAATCGTCGAGGCGACTCAAGGCATCGTCACCGTTGCTGACAGAGGAGACGCTGTAGTCTCCCTCCATGAAAGTCAGCTCGACCACCTTTTGGATCGTCAGGCTGTCGTCGGCCAAGAGAATCGTCTTACTCATAGGCTCTCCAAATCGCTCAGCTCATTGAAAACCAGTCTCTGAGCTTTTCAAGCGGCTCGATTGTAACAGGTTGATTGCTACCCAATGTGTGCCCAGTTTGGCGCTCAAGTGTTCTGCAGCACCCAGTTTGAAATCACCATCTTCTGGATCTCGCTCGTGCCCTCGTAGATCTCCGCGATCCGCGCATCTCGAAAGTACCGTTCGACGTTGTACTCCCGAATGTAGCCATAGCCCCCGTGGATCTGCAGAGCCTTGCTGGTGACTCTCTGCGCCATCTCGGAAGCGAACAACTTCGCTTGAGCGGCCTCGAGGCTGAACCTGCGGCCCGAGCCTTTGGCCCATGCCGCCTTCCAGGTCAGGAGTCTGGCGGCGTCGATCTCCGTAGACATGTCCGCGAGATAGAACTGAATCGCTTGAAAATCGGCGATCGGACGCCCGAACTGTTCTCTCTGGATCGAGTATGAGAGAGCTTCTTCGAACGCCCCTTGAGCGATTCCGAGGGCCTGTGAGGCAATCCCCAACCGGCCGCCATCGAGGGCACTCATTGCCACCTTGAACCCGCCGCCCTCCTCGCCCAGTCTCTGAGTCACGGGAATCCTCATCTCCGCAAACGACAACTCTGTCGTGCCGGAGGCGTTGACCCCGAGTTTGTACTCATGGCTGCCGTGACTGTAGCCAGTGGTCTCGGCCGGCACGATGAACGCGGTGATTCCCTTGTGCCTCAGGCTCCTGTCAACAGTGGCAAAGACGATCGCCACGTCGGCGTCCGTACCACTCGTGATGAACACCTTGTTGCCATTGAGGATGTACTCTTCGCCATCTCGCACTGCCGTCGTACGAATCGCCGCTGGATCACTACCAGCCTCGGGTTCCGTCAGCGCAAAACAACCGAGCTTCTCACCTCGGGCGAGTGGTTGCAGAAAAACGTCTTTCTGCTCGTCGGTGCCGAACTTCAGGATCGGGTCGCAAACGAGGGAATTGTTGACCGACAGGATCACCCCGCTGCTCGCACAAACCCGGCTGATCTCTTCGATGACGATGCTGTAGGAGAGAGGGTCCATTCCGGCACCTCCGTACTCCTCCGGGATCGCCACCCCTGTCAGTCCGAGCTCTCCAGCCTGCGCAAAGAACTGTCGCGGAAACTCCCCAGTCTCGTCGATCTCTTTGGCGCGAGGCCGCACGACCTCTTCTGCAAACTCCCGAACGGAGTCTCGCAATAAACACTGTTCCTCACTGAGCTCGATATGCATGATCTCGACTCTAACTGGGAGTAAATCGTCGAAAAGAAATGGGACAGGCTGAACGCTAGCGATCGTAGCAACCGCCCCTCGAGGGGTCAAGAAAGCGGCACTCTCACTCCCCCGACCGCGCCGGTCTGCTGCCCGGCTTGACGACCGGGTCGCCTGCCGCACAGAGTGGACAGGATTCGACGGGGTAGGTTTCGAGGCGCAAGGCCAGCAGAGCTCGAAACGGCACGTCGAAAGGGTTGCTCCCTCCGGTCCGATCGAGGATCGATCCCGCACCGACGATTCGAGCCCCGTGATCTCTGGCCACAGTCATCGCTTCGAGAGAAGATCGGCCGGTTGTCACCACATCTTCCAACAGCACGACCCTCTCACCCCGCTCTAGAGCGAATCCCCTTCTCAGTGCCATTCCCTCCCCCACCCGCTCCGTGAATCGGAAGGGAACATCGAGAGCGGCCGCCACCTCGTGACCGATCAGCAGTCCTCCGAGGGCTGGCGCCAGAACGGAATCCGGCCCCAGATCCGACAACTGCTCGGCGAGTCGTTCGCCGATCTGCCGCGCTCGGCGAGGATTCTCCAGCAGCAGTGCACATTGCACATAGCCGGCGGAGTGGAGACCCGAGGAGAGCAGGAAATGCCCCTCCAGCAGCGCCCCGGTGTCGATCAGCTGCTGCCGCAACCAGGCTTCAGTTGTCCTCGTCATTGCTTCCGGCCCGTTGAATGGCGTAGTGCTCCATTTTCTTGTAGAGGTTGCTTCTCGGCGTCTCGATGGCCTTCGCAGTCCGCGTCACGTTCCAGTCGTTCCTGTCGAGCTGCTCGACGAGGAAGAGCCGCTCCGCGGTTTCACGAAACTGCCTCAGCGTGGTTGCGGAGCCCAGCAGGGCGGTCAGGTCATTCTGCTGACCACCAAACGACGCCGCCACATCCGAGCCCTCGATCGAAGCGTCCTCTCCCAGAATCAACAGTCTTTCGATGATGTTCTTCAACTCGCGGATGTTGCCCTTCCACTCCATCGTCTGGAGCTTGCGGATGGCGGAGTCCGAGAACTCCTTGGGACGCAAGTTGTTGGCAGCCGCATAGCGGCGGACGAAGTATTCCACCAGCTCAGGTATGTCCTCGAGGTGCTCCCGCAGTGGAGGTGTGCCGATCGGTAGGACATTCAGGCGGTAGTAAAGATCTTCGCGGAACCGCCCTTCGCCGATCTCCTCCTCGAGCGACCGGTTCGTAGCCGCCAGGACTCGCACATCGACTCTCACCAGTTGATGCGACCCCACGGGTTCGACTTCCCCGTTCTGCAGCACCCGCAAGACCTTCGCTTGCGTTCGCGGTGACATGTCGCCGACCTCATCGAGAAAGATCGTGCCACCGTCGGCGGCCACGAACTTGCCGACCTGCTTGCGAACCGCTCCCGTGAAGCTGCCTTTCTCATGTCCGAAGAGCTCGGATTCGATCAACTCATCTGGAATGGCCGCACAATTGACTTGCACGAAGGGTCGGTCGCGACGCGAGCCGAGGAGATGAAGCCCCTTCGAAACCAACTCCTTGCCGGTGCCGCTCTCACCCGTAATCAACACCGTTGCGGTCGAAGGCGCGGCTTTCTTGATTGTCTCGCGGAGCTTTCGCATCGGCTCCGAAGAACCGATCAACTCGTCGGCCCGAACCTGATAGGTCTGACTCTCCTGCTGCAGCCGATAGCTTTCGAGGGCATTGCGCAAGCTCAGCAGAACCCGGTCGCGCTGCAGAGGCTTTTCGAAGAAATCGAATGCACCCTTGCGCGTTGCCTCGATAGCAGTCGAGATATCGCCATGTCCCGTAATGATGATGACCGGCATCTCGTACCCACGCTCCCGGAGAAGCTGCAGAACTTGGAGTCCATCCAACTCCGGCATCTTGATGTCCAGGAGCACCGCATCCGGCTGGACCCGGCGAACTTGCTGCAGCCCCTGGTCTCCACTGGAGGCCTCCACAACGTTCAAGCCCTCGTACTCGAGGACCATTCGCAGGCTGTCGCGGATGGCGCTCTCGTCGTCGACGATCAGCACGGTTGCCTGAGTGGTCTTTTCCGGTTTGCTCATGATGTCAATTCGAGTTTACCTCGGATCTTCCTCACCGAAATGGAGACCCCGAGCAGTTGCACAAAAAAGGGCCGGCCCCTCCCGGGGCCGACCCATTCACACTCGAAAGATCGCGCTGAATCAGGGAACTGCTGGAAAAACAAACAGCGGCTGCAGCTCCTGGCCGCGCCCAAATCTTCGCAGATAGAGGCGCAGACGACTTCCCGACTCTACGTCGCGCACCAGCTCTTCGAACTCGGCAACACCTCTGACACTACGCCCATTCACTTCGGTGATGACATTGATCACCTGGCCGGAGCGAACACCCTCGTCGTAGAGGGGGCTGCGCGGCGAGATCTCGGTCACCCACACGCCGACCACATCCTCCGGGAGTCCGTGCGTGGAGCGCAGTCCAGGGGTGATGTCTTGATATCGCAGGCCAAGCCACTCGATGCCGGCATCTTCAGAGCCCTCTTCCTCTTCGGCCTCGCCCGTCTCGTTAGGACGCTCAGCGAGCTGGATGGACTTCTCCAGGCGCTTCCCATCACGCAGAATCTCCACTTCGACCGTCGCCTCCGGACCTTGATTCGAAACATAGTCGATCAACTCGCGGGTATTGGCTATCGGGCGGCCATCCACCGTCAAGATGATGTCGCCGGCCTGCAGCCCTCCAACGTCAGCGGGTAGGCCCGGAATGACATTGCTCACCAGGGCCCCATCGGTCGACTCGAGGCCGAAAGCCTCAGCAGCTCGATCGGTCACATCATTGACACCGATTCCGAGGTAACCCCGACGCACCCGCCCGTGGTCCCGCAGCTGGGGTAGTACCTGCCTGAGAATATTGACAGGCACGGCGAATCCGATGTTCTCCGAACCCCAGTTGATGGCCGTGTTGATCCCCACTACGAGCCCCGACAGATTGACCAGAGGTCCACCGGAATTGCCGAAATTGATCGCTGCGTCCGTTTGAATGAAGCTCTCGAAAGAGCTCGTCTCCTGACTGATATTGATTCGCCGACCTTTCGCACTTACCACCCCGACAGTCACCGTATCGGCCAAGTCGAGAGGACTTCCAATCGCCATGACCCAATCGCCTGGCCGCAGTTCGTCACTATCGCCGAGCGGAAGGAAAGGTAAATCGTCATCGGCCTCGATTTTCAGTAGCGCCAGATCAGTCGCAGCATCCACACCTTTGACTTCGGCGTCATAGGCGCTGTCGCCCATTCTCACGCGAACCTGCTCAGCCCCTCGAATAACGTGATTGTTGGTTACGACCAGGCCGTCCGCGCTAACCAGGAAACCGCTACCGCCAGAATCCGATCGAAACTCATCGTCTTCGGGCTCCCCCTGCTGCTCACGGCGCCGGGGCCCGAAGAAGAACTCGAAGGGATCCGACATCCGCCCTCCCCGGGTGCGCTCGAAGGTCGATGCTTCGATCGTCACAACAGCCGGCGAGACCAGCTCCGCCAGGTCGGCGAAATTCGGCAGGCCACCAGCGCTCTGGCCAGCGACCGATGCCACTGCGGGAGTGGCGGGAGATGGCTCGGGTGAGGTTTGCCCCTTGGGGGTAAGTCCCAATCCACCAGCCAGGACCATACCGAAGATGATCGCCCCGAAGACGACCACCAGCGTAACCAGATTCTGTTTCGTCAGTACTTTCATTTGCGGTTGCGACTCCTTTCCTCACACAATCGTGTGAAGCAACTGAGTGAAAGTCTAGCAAAGATCTTGCCAGACACCGCACCCTGCAATTGCAGCCATCGGGCGACCGTTCTCAGACAGAGAGTGCCAAAGTGGCAGAGCCCAAAGCCGACAGGCCTGGTAGCCGATCGAACCGCGTCCGCTCGACGAGCGATTGATGGGGGGCACTCCGGTTCTGCCGACCGCCGATCGACCATGCGGGGCCTAGACTGCCTTGAAGACTGCCGAACGATCGACTATACTCTCGGTGCTGGCTTTGTCAGGCGACGAAGTGAGTGGGTGGTTCACTCACTTTTTTTGTTGCCTAAAAAGAGCTTCAGAGAAAGTAGATGAATGCATCGAGCCCTCTCGATCCAGGACTCCTGGATGACCTGGCCGACGCCGCCGAAGCGTCCGGCTGCACGCTCTTGGACTGTGAGTTCCAAGGTAGTGTGCTGCGACTCATCATCGATCGAACGGAGGGTGTCACCGTCGACGATTGCCAAACGGTGTCGCGACATGCCTCGGCCCTTCTCGACGTGGCCGCATTCGGCAGCAGTCGATATCTTCTCGAAGTCAGCTCGCCCGGCCTAGACCGCAAGTTCTACAGCCAAGACGACTACGACAAATACCTCGGGAGCAAGGTCAGGATCACTTGGCGTGATCCTGCTACGAATAGCAAGACGACTACAGTGGGTACTCTGGAAGCTTTCGACCAGAATGGTAAAGAGGTCGCAGTGAAAGAAGCGTCCACCGGTGAGAGCCTCAACATCTCACTGCAACACGTTGAACTGACTCGCCTCGAGCCGGAACTCTAGGAACAGATTGACATGGCACAAGCACCGACAGCTGAAGTGAACCTCAGCGAAGTCCTCAAACAGGTAGCGCGAGAGAAGGACATCGACTACGAGCGCTGGATATCGGCCCTCGAGGATGCGATGGCCTCTGCAGCCAAGAAGCAGCACCGAATCAAAGCACCTGTGCGCTCGACATTCGATCCCGAAACTGGCAAGTTCGCGGCCTTTATCGTCAAGACAGTCGCCGAAGAAGTCGAGGATCCTCTTTCGGAGTGGACTGTCGAGGAAGCCCAGGATCATCAGGCGGACGCTGAGGTCGGCGATGAGATCCATATCCCCATCTCAACGGAAGGACTCGGCCGGATCGCGGCTCAATCTGCCAAACAGGTTCTCTATCAGCGGATTCGGGAAGCCGAACGGGAAAAGATCTACAACGAGTTCATCGATCGTGTCGGGGAGGTGGTCAACGGTACGGTCAAACGATTCGAGCGCGGCGACATCATCGTCGATCTTGGTCGAACCGAAGCTGTCGTTCCACGCGGCGAGCAGGCCCGTCATGAGCGCTACAGTCAGGGCGAACGGATTCGCGCCGTCATCGTCGAAGTCCATCAGCAGCCGAAGGGGCCGCAGGTGGTCCTCTCCCGCACCGATCCCCGATTGCTCGTCAAGCTCTTCGAGATGGAGGTGCCCGAGATCTACGACGGCACTGTACAGATCAAGGCGGCCGTTCGCGCACCGGGTGAGCGTGCCAAGGTCGCGGTCGTCAGTCGCGAGCGCGACGTCGACCCTGTCGGTGCCTGCGTTGGCATGAAGGGCTCCCGGGTGCAGTCCATCATTCGCGAGCTGCGCGGCGAAAAGATCGACATCATCGAGCACAGCGATGACCTGGTTACATTCGCACAAAGCGCTTTGGCTCCTGCCAGGATCACTCGCGTCTCAGTCACACATCATGGTGAGGTGCCCCATCTCGATGTGATTGTCGAAGACGAGCAGCTGTCGCTGGCAATCGGAAAGCGAGGGCAGAACGTTCGCCTTGCAGCCGAGCTGCTCGGTTCGCAGATCGAGATCAAGAGTGAAAGCGACATCAAGGACGAGGTCGCCGGGGCGCTCGCCAACCTCCTGCAAACTGCGATTTCTGAGGAAATGCCCGAAGGGGGCGCCACCGAGTTCTCGATCAAGTCCGCTCCTGGCGTCGGCGCCAAGATGGCCTTGAAGCTCGAGGAGGCTGGATTCGGCGACCTCGAGGTCTCTGCTGGCCGCGGCGCCAGAGCAACTCGAAGCCGTCGAAGGTGTCGGACCCAAGACCGCAAAAGCCATCCTGGCCTGGGCCGCCGATCAGGCCGAGAGCCTGAGCAAGGTGCCCACTCAAGACGGAGATGGAGCCGCCGAGCCCGAGCTCGCCGCAGCAGTCATGGACGAGGGAGACGACTTCATGGCTGCCCTGAGCCAGGCACTTGCCGAGGCTGAGAAGAGCGAAGCCGATGCCACCGCGCTCGCCGAGTCCGAGGAGCCGGCGGAAGAGTCTCCAACGAGCGCCGAAGATCCGGCCGCTGACAAACAGACCGCAGAAGAATAGAGCCGGATCGAAATGCATAGACAACGGTACAGGGGAGCTTCATAGGAAATGGGAAAGATTCGGGTCAGAGACCTGGCGCAGAAGATGGGCGTTCCGGAGCAGGACCTCCTGTTCAAGCTGAAGTCCATTGGCGTCCGCCTGGATGAAGAGAACCCCGAGATCGACACCGGTGTTATTCAAGCCATCCTGGAGGGCAAGAGGCTTCCACAGCCTCGCGAGGTCATTCTCAGGGACGAGGAGGCCAAGGCGAGCGCCACGACGACGACCGTTCGACGCAGACCGGCGCCGAGAAGAATGCCTACCAGCCCGGTTCGTCCGGGTCGCCGCCGACCCATGATTCAGAGGGTAGAGCCTCGGATCAAGACGCTACCGACTACCGAGCCGCCGAAGGTCGACAAGCCGCCGGTCGAGACGACTCCCGTTCCTCCTGAGGTAACGCTCTCTGAAGAGGCGACCTCGACCACCGCTCCGGCCGATCCTGCCGTCGGAGCAAAGACTATCGACTCCGCTGTCGGCAAGGAGACCTCCGCAAGTGGCGCCGAGGCGCCGACGACGGAGACAACCCCAATCGAGACCCCCAGAGCTACGGTTGCACCGGTCAAGGGCGCGAGAAGGGTCGTAGGCAGAGTCGACCTGTCGAAGGGCCGTAGTGAGCGCCGGGCCGAGCGTCGGAAGCAGGAGGGCGCTGGCGCCGGCCAGGTTCTGACCTTCAAGACGACGGCCCCCGATTCGCCAATCACCCTCTCCGAGGGCATGACGGTCCGTGAGTTCGCCGACAAGCTGGGCGTCAAGGCCAAAGACCTCATTCAGGTTCTCGTCAGGCGCGGCATCATGGCCACCATCAACCATGTCTTGGAGACCGAGCTCGCTCTCGAGATCGCCGAACAGCATGGTATTGAAGCCACGGAGGTCACCTTCGAGGAAGAGATGCAGCTCCAGCAGGAGCAGACACTGGAGCTCGATGAGGAAGAAGCCGCTACCTCTCCGCGAGCCCCGGTAGTGACGATCATGGGGCACGTCGACCACGGCAAGACCACACTCCTCGACGCCATTCGATCGTCGAAAATCACCGAAAGCGAGTTCGGCGGCATCACCCAGCACATCGGTGCTTATCGGGTCGATGTCAACGGCAAGAAGATCGTCTTTCTGGATACACCAGGTCACGAAGCCTTCACCATGATGCGCGCCCGGGGCGCAAGAGCAACCGACATCGTGGTTCTCGTAGTAGCCGCTGACGATGGCGTCATGCCCCAGACCGTCGAGGCCATCGACCACGCCCGAGCTGCTGGCGTACCGATACTCGTCGCAATCAACAAAATAGACAAGTCGGACGCCAACCCCGATCGCGTCAAGAAGGAGCTTGCCGAGCACGACCTGGCCGTCGAGGATTGGGGCGGTGAGACAGTCTCCGTTGCTATTTCTGCTCTCAAGAATGAGGGCATACCCGAGTTGATGGAGATGATCCTCTTGACCGCCGAATTGGCCGATTTCAAAGCCAATCCGGACCTTCCGGCGCAGGGCGTGGTTCTCGAAGCCCGCAAGGAGGTCGGTCGAGGCATCGTTGCTACCGTGCTCATTCAGAACGGTGCCATGAGGCGCGGTGACATCTTCGTGGCCGGTGCCACGTGGGGCCGCATCCGCTCCATGATGGACGACCGGGGCGAGAAGATTCAGGAAGCAGGCCCAGCCACGCCCGTCGAGGTGACGGGATTCGGAGACGTTCCGGAGGCTGGGGACCTCTTCCAGATCGTCGAAGAGGAGGCCAAGGCCCGCGCCATCTCGGAGTTCCGACACCATGAGCAGCGGATACGAGAGCTCGCACCGAGCATCGGCAAGACCTCTCTCGAGCAGTTGTTCAGCCAGATTCAGCAAGGCGAGATCAAGGAGCTACCAATCGTCCTCAAGGCGGATGTCAAAGGCTCCGTCGAGGTTCTTCGAGACACGCTCGGCAAGCTCTCCACCGACCAGGTCAAGCTGCAGGTGATTCGCGCTGCAGTTGGCGCCATTACAACCGACGATGTCATCCTTGCCTCAGCATCGGGGGCGGTCGTGGTCGGCTTCAACGTGCGACCTGAACGCAAGGCGACCGATCTGGCTGACAAGGAAGAAGTCGACATTCGACTCCATACCGTGATCTATGAGCTGAGTGATGAGATCCGCAAGGCCATGGTGGGATTGCTGGAACCCACCTTCAAGGAGGTGCAGACAGGGCGCGCGGAGGTCCGCGATACCTTCAGTGTGCCGAAACTGGGTGTGGTCGCTGGATGTCATGTCGTCGAGGGAGTGATCCCTCGCAGCGCGTCGGTACGGCTCTTGAGGGACAATATCGTGGTCTACGAGGGCAAGATCGGCTCCCTGAGACGCTTCAAGGATGACGTATCCGAAGTTCGAACCGGTTTCGATTGCGGCATCCGCCTGGACCGTTACCAGGACGTCAAGCCGGGAGACACAATCGAGGCATTTATCCAAGAAGAGGTCGCACCAACTCTCTGAAGCGGGTAGCGCTCTCCAAGCGACGCATCGCTACCGAGGGGCTCCTCGAGCCAGAAGTAGGGACTTCTACCGGCAACACACGACGTAGAAGGGCGTTTCGTCCGGCAGGGCGCCATCCGGTGTCAACATGGTGGTCGTCATCTCAGTCTTCGAGCTTCACATTCCGGAGGGGCGTAGTCTCAAGCAGAAACGGCGGATCATCAAAGGCATCATGGAAAGAATTCATCATCGCTATCGTGTCTCTATCGCCGAGACCGATTACCATGACCTGCATCAGCGGGCCGAGATCGCCATAGCAGCCGTTCATCGCTCCCGGTCCGAGATGGAGCGCATGATGCAGGGCATCAGAAATCTCGTCGAGGACACACCGGGAGCCCTGTTGCTCTCGTGGGAGCCTCAGTATCTAGAAAGCGCAGGATGAGCCGACGAACCCACAAAGTGGAGGACTTGCTGCGGACCGAGATTTCGCAGATCATCCTGCGTCGTATTCAGGATCCTCGCGTGCGAATGGCATCCGTATCGGATGTCGATGTCAGTCCAGACTTGAAACGGGCTGTCGTACAGGTATCCACTCTCGGCACGGACGACGAGCGCGAGGCCAGCGTCCAAGCGCTGCGCCATGCCCAGGGCTTCATTCGCTCTTGTCTCGCCAAGGACCTGAAGAGAATGCGCAACATTCCCGAGTTGATCTTCGAACTCGACCGTGGCCCAGAGTACAGCCAGAAAATCAGCGACCTGTTGGAGAATCTTCATGACAACGAACACGAAAGCACCTGAGAACCTCCTCAAAAGGCTCCGCGCCGGACACCGGTACGTCATTACGAGCCATATCAACCCCGATGGCGATGCGATCGGCTCGTCACTGGGTCTGGTTCGCATCCTGAGGGCGATCGGCAAGGGAGCCGTCGTCTGGAGCCGAGACGAACCACCCAAGCTCTACCGCTCCCTGGCCGGCAGCGATCGAATCCACATCGGCAGCGAGCCACCCGCTGGGTTTCCAGACGCATTCGACGGCGTCATCGTCCTCGAGTGCCCGACATTGGATCGCTGTGGATTGGAAGAGCAACTGGCCGACATGCCGATCATCAATATTGATCATCATCTCGGCAACGAGCACTACGGTGAGGTCAACTGGATCGACACCGCCGCCCCCTCCCTCGGCGAGATGATCTATCGCCTGTCCCAGGGGCTGATGGTCAACCTCGATCAGGAGACCGCAACTGCGCTCTACCTGACGCTGGTGACCGACACAGGGGGCTTTCGATTCGCCAACTCGACGCCAGCCGCCTTCGCCGCAGCATCGGCGCTCGTCACCGAAGGGGCCCGCCCCGAACAGGTATCTCAGTGGCTCTACGAGAGTCAACCAGAGTCCGCTCTGCGCCTACTCGGAGAAATGCTCAAGACCCTAGAAATCCACGACGAGCGCGTCGCTACCGCGATCGTCACCCAGAAGATGTTCAACAGCGCAGGTGCCTCGACCAGCGACACCGAGGGCCTGATCGATCATCCTCGTTCGATTGCGGGAGTCGACGCCGTGGCGTTGATTCGACAAGTGGACAAGAACCAGTTCAAGGTTTCACTGCGAAGCCACGGTGACATCGATGTCGAGAAGATCGCTCGCCAGCACGATGGAGGCGGCCACCGGAATGCCGCTGGCTACATGGCCGACGGCCCCATCGAGGATCTGCGGCAGACCGTCGTTGGCGAGCTTCAAGCGGCACTGAGTTGAACTCATGCACGATGGTCTCTTCCTAATCGACAAGGAACCCGACTGCACCTCGCATGACGTGGTACAGCAGGTACGCAGGATCCTTGGACAGCGCAAGATCGGCCACTGTGGGACACTCGACCCCGGTGCGACAGGTCTCCTTGTGCTCACGCTGGGTCGCGCCACCCGATTGACACGCTTCCTGATTCGAGCCCCGAAGATCTACGAGGGTGAGATTCGGTTTGGTGCCACCACTGACACCTACGACCGACACGGAGAAGTCACGGCCGAGGCCTCGATCGCCGACCTCGAGACCGAGATCGTCACCACTGCCATGGAGGAGCTTGTCGGCACGCTCGATCAAGCCGCTCCACCTTTCAGTGCCAAGAAGTTCAAGGGCGAGAAGTTCTACGAAATGGCCCGCCGCGGCGAAGAGGTTCCCGAGTCGAAAAAGGAGATCACAGTCTACGAGTTGGCCGCTACGGGACCGCTGCAGGAAGGTGTTCTGCCCTTCCGACTCGAGTGTTCGTCAGGAACCTACGTTCGAAGCCTGGCCCACGACCTCGGTCAGTCCCTCGGTTGTGGGGCTCATCTCGCCGAGCTGAGAAGAACCAAGGTGGGCCCGTTTGACGTCGATCGGGCCGTGACACTGGAACATCTCAGCCTGCAGGCAGAAGCCAACGAGACCCCCGCGGAGGGGTGGGTTCCGATCGATCAGGTACCACTCCCCTTCCCTGAGCTCGCAACGGACAGCCAACAGTCCAAGCGGCTCATTCACGGTCAGTCCGCCCTGTTCCGAGACCTGGATGGTGAAGAAGGCGATTGGGTGAAGCTCGTCGACCGTCGTGGTCAACTGATTGCCGTCGGAACAGTCGCTGAGAGGATCGGCAGCGGCAAGGTTGGATTGGTTCAACCGAAGATCGTTTTTTCCTAGTCCGCGCGAAGAGCGCGCTGTGCTAGCATGCGTTGTTTGCGAAAGATAGAAGTCTAGAGAAGCAAGGAGGAAGTAGCGTTGTCCCAGACCAAAGAGGTCAAAACACAGATTATTGAAGAGGCCCGCCTGCACGAGAACGATACAGGCTCTCCCGAGGTGCAAGTGGCGCTTCTGACGCATCGGATCACCGAGCTGACCGAGCACTTCAAAACTCACGCCAAGGACCACCACAGCCGACGGGGCTTGCTCAAACTCGTCGGGCAGCGGAGACGTTTGCTCGACTATATGAAAAGGCAGGACTTCGAGCGCTATCGCACCACAATCGAGCGACTGGGCATCCGCAAGTAGAGAAACCCTGCGCCTGTGCGCGCCATGGAGAATGCTCCGCGGCGGCACATTCACTGGCCGTCCCTGACTGCTGCTCAACCCAGTCTAGAGTCGGGACCGGTCAAGTCCGCGCAAGCCAAGCGAACAGGAAAAGATATGAAACAGCAAAGTGAAGTCACTGTTGGTGACGCGACCGTCACCTTTGAAACCGGCAAGATCGCCAAGCAGGCCGACGGTTCTTGTGTCACTCGATGCGGCGACACCGTCGTCTTGAGCACCGCCTGTATGGCGAAATCTGCCAGCGGGCGTGATTTCCTCCCTTTGACCGTCGACTACCGTGAGTACACCTATGCGGGAGGGCGGATTCCGGGAGGTTTCTTCAAGCGCGAGGGCCGTCCGAGCGAAAAGGAAATCCTCACCTGTCGGATGACCGACCGCCCGTTGCGGCCCCTGTTCCCCGAAGGGTACAACTACGAGACCCAGATCATCTCTTTGGTCCTCTCCGCTGATGGAGAGAACGATCCCGACATCCTGGCCATCAACGGAGCTTCGGCCGCCCTGGCCGTCTCAGCGATTCCGTTCTACACCCCGGTAGGGGCGGTTCGGGTGGGTCTCGTTGAAGGCGAACTCGTCTTCAATCCAACCAACAGCCTGCGTGATGTTTCCGATCTCGATTTGATCGTCGTCGGCACTGAAGAGGCCGTGGTCATGGTGGAAGCTGGTGCCAATCAGCTGTCAGAGGACTTCATTCTCGACTGCATCTACAAGGGGCACCAGGAGATCCAGAAGATCATCCAAGCCCAGCTCGAGCTGCAGCGCAAGGTCGGCGTTCAGAAACCCGAGTGGGTCGCACCGGAGACCTTTTCCGCCGAGCTCTTCGAGCAAGTCAAAGCTGACCTCTACGACTCTCTCTCCACCGCGCTCCATACGACCGGAAAGTTCGAACGGCGCGAGGCTGTGGCAGCAACTATCGAGCCGTATCTCGAATCCGCAGCCGAGGAGGACGACGACAAGCCACAGAAGATCAAGCAGATCATCAAGCGGCTCGAAGAAGAGATCCTGCGACAGGAGATCCTCACCAATCGCACGCGGTTCGACGGCAGGAGCCTCGATCAGATTCGCGGCATCGAGGTGGAAGTAGGGCCCCTACCTCGCACCCACGGGTCTGCTCTGTTCACGCGCGGCGAAACCCAGGCTCTGGTAACCGCTACCCTCGGCACCAGCCGTGATGCCCAGATTATCGAGGAGTACGAGGGAGAGAGCCGGCAGAAGTTCATCTTGCACTACAGCTTTCCTCCGTTCTCCGTTGGCGAGGTGAAGTTCCTTCGCGGCCCCAGCCGACGCGAGATCGGTCACGGCGTCCTCGCCCGGCGAGCGCTGACTCCCCTACTGCCGCACGAAGACGATTTCCCCTATACCGTTCGTGTCGTCTCAGACATCCTGGAATCCAACGGTTCCTCCTCCATGGCTACCGTCTGCGGCGGTTCGCTGGCCCTTTTCGACGCCGGAGTTCCCATGCTCGCACCCGTCGCCGGAGTGGCGATGGGGCTCATCAAGAGTGGCGACGGGTTTGCCGTGCTGTCCGATATCGCAGGTCAGGAAGACCACTACGGAGACATGGACTTCAAGGTAGCTGGTACCCGCGACGGCATCACAGCATTGCAGATGGACATCAAGATCGCGGGCGTCACCCGCGACATCATGCAGGAGGCCCTGGCCCAGGCACGCAACGGCCGCATGCACATTCTCGATATCATGCAGCAGACCATCGACACACCCCGGGAAGAGCTCTCGGAGTTCGCACCCCGCCTCTACACCATGTCGGTGCCCACCGACAAGATCCGCGACATCATCGGGCCTGGAGGCAAGACCATCCGCTCGATCATCGACGAGACCGGGTGCGAGGTCGATGTGCAGAATGATGGCACCGTCATCATCGCCTCGCCAGACGGTGTCGCCGCAAAGCGCGCCAGAGAGATTATCGAGCGCCTCACGGAGACCCCGGAGATCGGCAAGATCTACGAAGGAACCGTGCGCCGAATCGAAGGCTATGGCGCCTTTGTCGAGATCCTTCCCGGTTCCGACGGCCTCATTCACATCAGTGAGCTGGCCCCCTATCGGGTGCGCGAGGTGACCGATATCGTTCAAGAAGGTGACAGCGTCGAGGTCAAGGTCATCAACATCGACGAGCAGGGCAAGGTTCGACTCTCTCGCAAGGCCGTCATCATGGAGGCCCCCGACTACGATCCGGCCAAGTACGAAGGCATGGGGTACGAAGGACCACCTCCGGAGCGGCGCGATTCCGGTGGCGGCCGCGGACCGCGCTCCAATCAGCGTCGCGGTGGCGGCGGCGGGTCCCGAGGCCCGCGACGGGATCGCAACTAGGGCGGAGGAATCGGCGCCTCCGTCGATCTCCGCATGAGCGACTCTTCCGGTGCACCGGCCGCACCCCGATCGATCGCCTCTTCGTCGGACTACGTTCTCATCGTAGACGACGAAGAGCAGATCCGGGCTCTGATCTCGCGCTACCTGGAAGAGCGCGGGCATCTGTGCCGCACTGCTGCCACGGCAGAAGAAGCGCTCTCTCTCACTGCAAGGTATCCTGATCCAGCTCTCGTTCTGACCGACATACGGATGCCAGGCGTCGGCGGCGTCGAACTGCTGCATCGCCTCAAGCAGAGCAACAGGAACGTTCAGGTTGTCATGGTCTCGAGCCATCAGGATCTCGAGACCGTGCGGCGCTGTCTCCGCGAGGGCGCCTACGACTACCTCCTCAAACCCTTCGATTGGGAGCTCCTCTCGAATACCGTTTCGCGGGCCCTCGAGCGCCATGACCTGTTGCGCGAGAACGACCGCTATCGGACCCGTCTAGAGCAGCTGGTTCAGGTGCAAACAGAGGAGATCCGCGAGACGCGTGACATCGCGCTGCTCACTCTGGCCAAGCTGGCTGAATCACGGGACAGCACAACGGGACTCCATCTCGAGCGCATCGCGGCCTACTGTCGTCGTCTTGCCGATGAGCTCAGAGTCGGTGTCTACGCAGGTCGCATGAGCCACGACTACATCGACCAGCTGGTGAAATCCAGTCCACTGCACGATATCGGCAAGGTCGGAATCCCCGATGCGATCCTCCGCAAGCCGGGCCCCCTGACCAGCAGCGAGTTTCGACTCATGCAGACTCACTCCACGATCGGTGGCGATACGCTGCGTTCGGTAGTCGAACGGTTCGCGACCCATGGATTCTTGAGAATGGCAATGGAGATCGCCTATAGCCACCACGAGCGATGGGACGGCTGCGGCTATCCGCGAGGGTTGAGTGGCGGAGAGATTCCTCTGGCGGCCAGAATCGTGGCCCTGGCGGACTCGTACGACACCCTGACGAGCAATCGCCCCTATAAACGGGCCGTGGCTCATGCAGAAGCTGTTCGACGCCTCGTGGTCGATCGGGGCCGCCACTTCGATCCTGCCATCGTCGATGCCTTCATGGCCTGCCACTCGGAATTCGAAGTCATTCGTGAGCAGGTATCCAGGACGGAGTCGCAGGCGGGACGGCCGTCAGGCTACGAGGGCCCAACTGAGGAGGAGTGATTGCCATGAGCATCGATAGTCCCATCTCCGAGGTCAATATGGAACGCGACGACCTTGTTTCGTTCTTACACGAGTATCTTCTAGCGGATCAGGGAACCGACTACTGTCCCAACGGCCTGCAGGTCGAAGGAGTCCCGACCATAGGTAAGATTGTGACCGGTGTCTCAGCCTGCCAAGAGCTCTTTCAACGGGCCCGCCAAGGGCAAGCCGACGCAGTCCTCGTTCATCACGGCATCTTCTGGGAGGGTACGCCCAGAGTCCTGACTGGCTTCCAGCGCCGTCGTGTGGCTGAGCTCATCGAGGGAGGACTGAATCTCATCGCCTACCATCTGCCGCTCGATCGACATCCCGAGGTTGGAAACAATGCCATCGCAGCTCGGCGCCTCGGACTCTCCCGACTTCGACCTTTCGGGGAGCATTCTGGCCTCAGCATCGGATTCAAAGGCGAATTCGAGGCGGCGATCCCCATCTCGGAGCTCCTCGATCGATGCCGATCGACCTTCCAACAGGAGCCTCTGGGTTTTTTCGAGGGGGCCGAGAACGTCGCCACCATTGGAATCATAAGTGGGGCAGCAGAGGGCTCCTTTCATGACGCCATCGCAGACGAGCTCGACGCCTTTATCACCGGCGAGGCCAGCGAGTGGGTCATGAATGTCGCTCGCGAAACCAACACGCACTTCATCGCCGCTGGCCACTACGCCACCGAACGCCTCGGCATCATGGCTCTCGGGGATCACCTGGCTCAGAAATTCGGTATCGAGGTCCGCTTCGAGGACATTCCAAACCCGGTCTAGCTGCCGACTGCTTTGGGGAAAAGCCGATAGAAGTTCTGACTGGTCGAGCGGCACAGCTCGTCGAACTCGATCTCCAGCTCGTCGGCCACCCGGGCTGCCACCTCGATCACATGACCAGGCCTACTTGGCCTGCCCCGATAAGGCACCGGGGCCAGATATGGAGTGTCCGTTTCGACCAGGATACGCTCGACAGAGAGATGAGGCAGAACTTGCCGAACATTCTCTGCGCTGTTGAACGTCACCATACCGGAAAAGCCCAGATAGAACCCTCTGCCAATCAACACCTCGGCCATTTCTCGACCGCCAGCAAAGGAGTGGAAATCTCCCTCGAGAGCCTCGAAAGCAGCCCCTTCGAGGAGATCCAACATGACGTCGTTACTGTCACGGTTGTGGATAACAACAGGCAGACCGTGGTCGATCGCCAGGTCCCACTGTTCACGTAGGGCCCACACTTGAGCATCCCGGTCGGACAGGTCGTAGTGGAAATCCAGACCGCATTCGCCAATCGCCACCACCTTCGGATCGGTAACCAGCTCCGCCAACGCCTTCTGGTGAACGGCCGTCCATGAGGAGGCCTCGTGGGGGTGGACTCCGAGGGCGCACCAAACGTCAGGCTCGCGATGGCACAGTGACAGAATCCCGTCGGCGTCCTCCAGACGCAGCGCCGGTACCAGAAAGCCGGATACACCCCGACACCTGGCGTTCTCGATCGCCACCTGACAATCGTCTGCCGACAGGCTCTGTAAATGACAGTGGGAATCGATGACCGACGTAACGTAGCTTGGCTCGGCCTTCTTCACTTGACCGGAGTGCCGCTAGGCACTGCCTCACCGGGTTGCAGAAGCACCGGTTTGCCTTCGACCGAGGCAGCCAGAACCATCCCTTGGGACTCGACGCCCATGAGCTTGGCCGGTTCGAGGTTGGTGACGACCACAACCTGCTTTCCCACCAGCTCCTCAGTGGAGTACTGTCGCGCGATCCCGGCCACCAGAACACGACTCTCGCTTCCGAGCTCGACAATCAACTTCAAGAGCTTTTTGGAGTTCGGAATCGGCTCGGCCCCGGTGACGGTAGCCACCCTCAACTCGGTCTGGAAGAACTGCTCGATGGAAATGGATGACATGCTCGGCTCCCTCCTCGAAACGACATGAGCTTACCAGAGACCTAGCAGAAACCCTGGCGTCGCAGTGAGGTCCATGCTCCACCCGAGCCCAAGACCAGATGGTCGACGAGATGCAGCCCCACGAGCTCGCCTGCCTCGACCATCCGACGGGTGAATCCGAGGTCCTCCGCGCTGGGAGACGGGTCGCCGCTGGGATGCGTGTGAAATAGAACCAGGCCGGCAGCATCCCGGAGGAGACCTTGCTTGAGAATCGCACGCGGCTCGACGGCGGCGCGGCTCAGGGTACCCCGGTACAACTCGGTCTCTCCTATCAGACGATTGCGCGTATCCAGGTAGAGCGCACCCATGACCTCTTGCCCTTTGAGGCTGTAGCGCAACTCCAGGTACGAAGCCACCGACTGTGGATCCTTGAGCAGCTCACGATCGGCCATTCGGGCCCTCGAAAAACGCCGTGCCAGCTCGACCGCGGCAAGCAGGGATGCTGCCTTGGCCGGTCCAAGGCCGGCTTGCCGCAACGCCAGGGGCCCGGTTCCCAGCAGACCGTTCAATCCTTGGCTGGCTCGCAGTAGGTTCCGCGCCAGGTCGAGCACTGATTGTCCAGGCCTCCCGGTTCGCAACAGGACAGCGACCAGCTCCACGTCGGACAAGCCAGCACTACCATTGGCTAGGAGTCGCTCGCGGGGACGTTCATCGCGGGGCAGCTCGCGGAGAAGGCTCGGTCGCTGCCCAGAGGTTTGGGTTGCCAATTTCGACGTTCCTTGGAGACGCAATGGCGTCTTCAGGGTCAATAGACGAAATTGGAGTCGAGTTTCTTGTCTCAGCCAGCCAAGACGCTGCCGCCGTTGACGTTGAGAATCTCACCCGTGATGTGCCGCGCGAGTGGCGATGCCAGGAAGATTACCGCTCCAGCGATGTCTTCAGGCGATGCCACTCTACGTAGGGGAATCGTCTCTTCGATGGCCTCTCGCCCTCCATCCGCAAAGGCCTCGTCACACAGCTCCGTGTCGACCCAACCCGGAGCAACAGCGTTGACGCGAATCTCTGGCGCCAACTCAGAGCTCCACGATTTTGTGGCCGAGATCATCGCACCCTTACTGGCGGCATACGGGCTGTAGAAAGCCTCGCCCCTCTGCCCAGCGGTGGAGCTGATGTTGACAATGTTGCCATCCTGCGAGGAACTCAAGAAGCGGATCGACTTCGACGCACAGAGAAAGACAGCGCGCTCGTTGATCGCCCAGGTCTCTTCGAGCCGACGTACATTCAACTCTGCCAGCGGATTTTGAATCCAGATTCCTGCGTTGTTTACCAAGCAGTCGAGACGGCCCCAGTTCTTCTCCACAGCTTCGAAGAGGACGTTCACACCCCCGGGATCAGCCAGATCGGCTGCCACCTTGAAGTGCGGTTGAGTCGAGGTGACCTCCAGACTCTCCAGGACGGCAGCCGCCGCCCGCTCGTTGGCTCGATAGTGCACGCCTACTGCGGCCCCTGACGCTGCGAACAGCCGCGAACAGGCAGCTCCTATTCCTCTGCTACCGCCAGTGACCAGCACCCTGAGCCCTGCGAGATCGATCATGCGAAAGCCTCGACGATCATGGCAATCCCCTGGCCGCCGCCGATGCAGGCCGCCGCAACACCCTTGCCGCCACCCCGACGCTGGAGCTCCTTCAGGAGAGTCAGCACCAAACGACTGCCGGTCGCGCCCAGTGGGTGGCCTAGAGCAATTGCCCCACCGTTGACATTCAGCTTGCTCTGATCCAATTTCATCTCGCGCACTACCGCCAGGAGTTGACCGGCGAAAGCCTCGTTGATCTCGAACAGGTCGAGGTCCTTCATCGACAGACCGGCTCGCTCCAGAGCCAGGCTGATCGCAGGAGCCGGCCCGATGCCCATTCTGGAAGGCTCTACGCCGACCGTCGACCAGGAGAGAATCCGTCCGAGAGGCCGCTCTGAGCGACCCTGAACTCCCTTGTCGGCGGTCAAGACCAACATCGCCGCACCATCGACGATTCCCGAGGCATTGCCGGCCGTAACATCGCTGTCCTCACCAAAGACCGGTGGCAGTTTCGAGAGTTGCTCGAGGGTCGTCTCCTGACGCAAGTGCTCGTCGCGCTCGATCAGTCGTTTCCGCTTACCTCTCCCCACCTCCACTGCAAACACCTCCTCCGCCAATCGCCCGGTCTCCCAAGCGGCAGCAGCGCGACGCTGGCTCTCGACCGCAAACTCGTCCTGCTCACGACGGCTGATTCCATAGTCATTGGCCAGATTGTTGCTCGTCTGTGCCATGAAACAGCCACAATAGGGATCGTAGAGCGAAGCCATGAGCAGGTCTTCGAGCTTGCCCTGGCCGAGACGGAAGCCCTGCCTGGCACCCCAGATACAGTGGGGTGCCTGCGACATGCTCTCCATCCCCCCTACCAGACAGGTCGTGGCCTCGCCGAGCAGGATGGCGTGAGAGCCGGAGATGATCGACTGGATTCCCGAGCCACAGAGCCGGTTGACCGTCAGCGCCGGCTTCGCTTTCGGAACGCCTGCGTTGAGAGCCACGTGACGGGCCCCGTAGATAGCATCGGATGATGTCTGCAGAGCATTGCCGACGAACGTGTGATCGATCGATTCGGGGTCGATCGCTGCTCGCGCCAGGGTCTCCTTGGCAGCCAACGCACCGAGCTCCAGCGCTGACAAGTGTGCAAAGGACTGCCCGAACTCCCCCATCGGAGTTCTGGCGCCTTCCAGAAGTATCAGGTCTTGGATCTCCATTTCACAGCCTCCTTTTCAGACCTCAGGGCCCATGCCCTATCGCTCCAGGTAGTTTGCCGGGTGCCCAGTCTGAAAGATCAGGACTCGCTCGCCCGGCTGGATTCGGCCTTCATCCCACAGCTTCTCGAATCCTGCCACCGCAGCTGCTCCCTCGGGTCCCAGCCAGCGTCCCTCCTGCTGGGCATACCGAGATTGGATCTCCCCCAGGCTCTCTTCAGGAACACTCACAGCTACTCCGCCCGTGCTGCGAAGGGCTTGCAGAATCAGCGCATCCGCCAGCGACCTCGGGACTCGAAGTCCCCAAACCTGTGTCTCTGGCTTCTGCCATTCTTCGGCTCGCTCGTGCCCAGCGTCAAAGGCTCGGACAATGGGTGCGCAGCCCTCCATCTGAACGGAAACCAATCGGGGGAACTTGTCTCCCAGAAGTCCCAGTACCTGAAGCTCCTGGAACGCCTTGAACATGGCGACGATGCCAGTGCCACCGCCGGTTGGATAGAAGATCCAGTCAGGGGCGGTCCATCCAAGCTGTTCTACAAGCTCCAGCCCCATGGTCTTCTTGCCTTCAACCCTGTAGGGCTCACGAAATGTCGACAGATCCCAGAACCCATCCTCGAAGGTAGCCAGCGCAGCAGCCGAATCGACGAGAGTCGCTCCACTGCGAAGAACCTCGGCGCCATACGCCCGACACCGATCGACGATGATACCCGGCGTGTCGCCCGGCAGGGCTACGCGGCAGCGCAAACCTCCAGCCGCGGCGTAGGCAGCAGTCGCCAGCGCAGCATTCCCCGCGCTCGGCAGCTGCACCCCTGGTGCACCCAGCTCTCTGGCTCGATTCACCGCTAACGACAAACCCCGATCCTTGAACGATCCGGTCGGATTCCCCGCTTCCTCCTTCAGCCAGACCTCCAGATCCCGCGGCGCACTGCGGACACGGACCAACGGCGTGCCACCCTCACCCAGATCGATCCGCCCCTCGAAGTCTTCGACGGGCAGCAGCTCCCTGTATCGCCAGAGACTCCAGGCTCTTTCTGGCAAGCACCGCACAAGCTCCTGTCCCTTGCTGCGATCGAGGTCGTAGGCAACAAGCCACGGAACTTCTTCGCCCGTTGTTGGTGGCTGCTCCTCCAGGCCGAGGCTGCGGCCGCTCTGCGATGAAACCAACTCCCTGGCCCAGTTCATGTTGACCGATCTCCGCATCTAGCAGCTAGCATCACTGATTCGTTGGAGCCCCGCTGACGATCCGCTGGGAGCCGTCATTGTCCCATCCGAGGGCAGCCTCATATGCCTTGCGGTAACGCCCCGCTACTACAGTCCATGTGAGCTCCTCTGTGGCCTTGCGTCGAGCCGCTGCTCCCATACGAGCTCTTTCCGAGGGGGACTCGAGGAGCCGGGTCAGAGCCCGGGACAGCTGTTCGGGATTATTCTCCTCTACGAGCAGTCCTTGCTCCCCTTCGGCTACCGCCAAAGGAATACCAGAGATGCCCGAAGCAACAATCGGCAGGGCGCTCGCCATACCCTCGAGGATGACGTTGGGCAGACCATCGACGTTCCCTTTGCTATCGTGCACTGCAGGAAGAACGAATAGATCTGCTGCTCGATAAAGATCGGGTAGCGTGTCTCTCAGGACGACATCGGGGAAATGCACCCGGTCTGCCCAATCTGATGAGCTCTGCCGAAACTCCTCGAGCCGATCACCGCCACCGGCAAGCACGAGATGGAAATCGGGGAACCGTTCAAGAATCTCAGCCAGCACCGGAATCAGGATGTGGAACCCCTTCTTCGTCACCATCCGACCGACGCCCAACGCCACCACCGCGTCGGGCGGCAGATCCAGCTTCTGACGCCAGATCTCGCGTCTCTCGGGGTCGGGTTTGAAGAGTTCCACATCGACGCCGTACGGGATCACCGCGGACCGTGACCGCTCGAATCCCAACTCGCAGACGCGCTCCACCAGCTCCGGTGAGCAGCCCGTTAGCAGACAGGCTCTCTGGAGCGCCATCCTGACCCACGGCCTGAATAGCGCCTTTTCCGCCATGAAGACATCGCTGCCGTGCAAACCCACGGCCAGGGGGACCCGCAGTTTTGCAAGTCCTGCCACGACTCCGTTCGGCACGACCCAATGAGCGTGTACCAGGTCGTAGGACTCAGCAACGCTCTCTCGTGACACCGCCGTCCGAGCTGCCAGCGCATAGAGCGGAGCGACGGCACCGGCGGTAGCTCTAACTGCCTCGTCCGAGCTCAGGCTACGGCCGTAGCCCAACACTTCCAGGCGCTCCGGGGCGTAGCGAAAGCTCTTTACATCCACTCCGTCATCGGACCAGGAAGGCGCCACGCCCTCGGCGTGCGGAGTGAGAACGGTAACGCGGTCTCCGCCGCGAACCAGAGCTCTCGCCAGGTCCCGAATAAAGGGCCCTGCCGTGTCGCCCGCGAAGCGAGGGTAGGTCTGGGTCAGGAAGAGGAGATTCAGTGCGAGCTTCCCTACTCCACTCGCTCCTTGACCGAGTAGGTGTCGGTGCGGTTGAAGTTCTTGAACGTGATCATCTCGCCGATCAGGCCAGTCGTGAGCACCTGAATTCCGAGCAGCATGAGGAGGATCCCCAGCAGCAGTAAAGGCCGGTTCGACAAAGTCTGACCCGACAGCCAGAGAATTGCCAGGTAGAGATTGATTCCGAAACCCACAAAGAGTGAGCTCAGGCCGATCATGCCGAACAGATGAAGTGGCCGGCGAGTGTACTTCGTGATGAACAGCACCGTAATCAGGTCCAGAAGTCCCTTGTAGTAACGATCCCAACCGTATTTGCTGGTTCCATGCTCCCTGGGATGATGCACCACGGACAGCTCGCCGAGAGTGAAGCCGCGGCGGCTGGCCAGGACGGGAATGTAACGGTGCAACTCGCCGTAGAGGGCGATCTCGTCCAGAACCTCCCGTCGATAGGCCTTGAAACCACAGTTGAAGTCGTGCAGATCGACACTGGCCAGCTTTCTCGTCACCCAATTGAACAGCCGCGAGGGATAGCGCTTCGATGCCGGATCCTGCCGCTGTTGCTTCCAGCCAGAGACCAGGTCGAGGTTCTCGCTCTCGAGCTTCTCGAGGAAGCGCGGAATCTCATCCGGCTCGTCTTGAAGGTCACCATCCATGGTGATGAGGATCTGGCCACTCGAATGGTCGAAGCCGGCGCACAGGGCCGCGGCTTTGCCGAAATTTCGTCGCAGGCTGACGAGCTTGACTCGATCGTCGATCTCGTGCGCCTCTTTGACCCGCTGTCTTGTCTCATCGGAGGACCCGTCGTCCACGAAGAGGATCTCGAACCGACGCCCGATTCGCTCCATGACTTCGGCTACACGGCGCGACAGCTCCAACACCGTCCCCGCCTCGTTGAGCACAGGAACGATGATGCTCACCTCGGGCTCGTAGCCTTCTGGATCTGCGACCTCTATCGAGGCCGGAAGCGAATCGACGGTCATGATCGGCTATTGTAACAACCGCTTGCCACTCGGCGACGGTTTGGACACCTGCTCGGAAAGCGGTTCATCTGGCCGACACTTCTGCGAGCCGGTCACGTACCACCTGCATGTCTTCCCAAGTCGGTCGCTTGAATGACGCATTGCGCAGCAGCGCTGCGGGATGGTAGGTCACTCTCGTCTCGATTTCCCGGACGCGATGCCATTGATCCCTCATTCTTCCCAGTGTGAGGTCGTTGCCCAGCATGGTCTGAGCCGCTACGCGACCCAACAGAACGATGATCTTGGGCTCGATCAGATCGATCTGCTGCTCCAGATAGGCCCGACACTGCGCCACCTCATCGGGCTTTGGATCCCTGTTTCCTGGTGGGCGACACTTGACGATATTGGCAATATAGACACCTTCGCGCTGCAAGCCGATGGCTTCGATGATCTTCGTCAGTAATTCCCCAGCACGACCTACGAATGGCAGTCCCTGCCGATCCTCCTCGGCACCCGGTCCTTCACCGATGAACATCAAGTCGGCGTCCGGATCCCCGCTGCCAAACACGACCTTTTGCCGTCCCTGACACAGATTGCAGAGCTGGCAATCTCTCGCCTCCTCCTCGAGACCCACGAGGCGAGCCTGGCGCTCGAGAGCGCCCTCCGACCGCGGTGGCGACGCCACTCGCTCCGCCGCCTTGTCCTCTGTCGCCAAATCGCTTGCAGCTCTAGGCAGATAGAGATCTTCGAAGCCGATCTCCTGCAGGTACTCCAAGAGCTCATTCACCCTGGCTGGCCTTCCACCTTTCGAGCTCTTCGAACTCCTGCCTCACCAGATCGAAAAGCTGTCTCGCGATCTGCCGCTTGGCCTGCCGAGGGATCGTTTTCGGGGGCTGATCGCGTCGATAGACCGTGACCTCGTTGAGGTCGACTTCGAAGCCGATATCACTGCGCGAGACATCGTTGGCGATGATCCAGTGCGCCCCCTTCTCATCCAGCTTTCGCTTCGCCTCGCCTTCGAGGTCACCGGTCTCGGCGGCAAAGCCAATCCGCAGGGCGTTCGGCGCCGTCTCACCAAGCGCGCTCAGGATATCCTGGGTGCTCTCGAGCTTCAGATCCGGTGGCCCGGCCCCCTTCTTGAGCTTCGTTTCGAAGACCTCTCGAGGCTTGAAGTCGGCGACAGCCGCCGCCATGATCACGACTTCGGCCTGCGGTGCCAGCCGTTCAACCATCTCGGCCATCTCGGCTGCCGTGGCAACATCGAACCGCTCGACGCCGCGGGGCGTCGGCAGAGCAACGGGTCCCGACACCAACAGAGTCCTCGCCCCACGGCTCGCCGCCTCTGCAGCCAAGCTGAAGCCCATCTTCCCGCTGGATCGGTTGGAAAGAAATCGGACGGGATCCAGCGGTTCCTGTGTCGGGCCCGCCGTTACAAGCACTGTCCTACCCGCGAGGTCTCCCCTCCTGGGCGTCATTTCGACTGCGGCAACGATCTCTTCGGGTTCGGCCATCCGCCCCATGCCGATTTCCCCAGTCGCCAGCGGCCCCACCACCGGCCCGACAAATTCGACGCCCCGCTCTCGGAGGGTGGCCACATGAGCCTGAATGATCGACTTCTCCCACATCTCACTTGTCATGGCGGGTGCGACGAGGAGTCGACCGGTGAATGCTAGGCAGGTCGTGGCCAGGAAATCGTCAGCCAGTCCTAGTGCCAACCGAGACAGCGTGTTACAGGTGGCCGGAGCCACGCACATCACGTCGGCCCAACGGGCAGCGCTGATGTGGAGCTCCTCACCGCTGTTGTTGGCCTCGAGGTACTCCTCGCGATAGACCGGCGCCTCGGTCAGAACCTCCAAGGTCAACGGTGTCACGAAGGCGGCAGCGCTGTGGGTCATGGCGCAGCGGACCGCGTGGCCCTTGAGCCGCAGGCTGCGCACGATCTCTGGAACTTTGAATGCGGCGATGCCCCCACTGACTCCAAGAAGCACGTTCAGGGACTCAGGCATTTCCGTCCTTTCGTCGGGGTCGACCGCCAACTACCGGCAGCCAACCCACTCCAGTTGGCGGCCAGCGGCTCGGGTCGATTCAGACAGGCTGCTACTCCGTCTCTTCAGCTGGCGCTGCTTCTTCAGCCGATTCCTCTTCTTCGATCACGGGCTCAGGAGCCGGACCGAAGTCCCATTCCACCAGATCATTGGCGATTTCGTGCATCGCGATCCGGGTAGCCTTCTTGTCCGGTATCTCCAGTTTCGGTCGGGCACCGCGTAGCATCTGCTCGGCGCGTTCAGCAGCCAGCAGCACAAACCGGAATTTGCTATCGATTCTCTCAGGCATTCGATCCATATTCACAACTCTCCTCGACGTTTACAGCCGAACTGACGACGATGCACAGAAAGACTATTCGCCCTGAACAGCCGAGCGAAAACCCTGAAGGATAGTCTCGATACGCTCTCTCTGCTTGTCTCGCCGCAGGCGCTTTTCCAGGATGATCGCCGTCAGGGCCAAAACGGCGAGGTCCAAGTCATCGTTGATAATAGCATACCCAAAAAGCTCGTAACGCTCTATTTCCCAAACAGATACAGCCAGTCGTTCGGCAATCTGCAGAGCGTCTTCCTGACCTCTCCCCTGCAGCCGGTCCCGGAGGGTCTCGTAGGAGGGTGGCAGCACCAGGATCCCGTGGGCCTGCGGCATCGTTTCCAGGATCTGCTCGGCGCCCTGGACATCGATGTCCAGGATGACGTCCATCCCCCTCTCCAACCTGGGCATTACCTCTTGGACCGAGCTGCCGTAGAGGTTCGCGTTGTACTCGGCAAACTCCAGGAACTCTCCATTCGCGGCCATCGCCTCGAACGTTGCACGATCTACGAAGTGGTAGTGCTCACCGTCCACTTCGTTGCCTCGCGGCCGCCGGGTGGTGTGGCTAACCGAATGCCACAGGGCTCCGTTCCTACCGATCTCGTCCTCGAGGACCCGATCGATGAGGGTGTCCTTGCCCGTCCCCGACGGCGATGTCAACAGAAACAGCTCGCCTTTTCGCATTTGAAATCGAAACACCTATCGCTTGGTGGCGCCGAGCCTACTCGATGTTCTGCACCTGTTCTCGAATCTGCTCGCACACCAACTTGCCATCGATGACCCGTTGAACGGTCGCAGGGTCGCGGAACTTCGCTGCCAAAGTCGAGAGCTCTCGAAAGATCTCTTGAGCGAGAAAGTCCAGACGCTTTCCCACCGCCTGGCCTTCTTGTCCGACCAGCTCACGGAGATGCTCGAGATGCGAACGCAGGCGGTCCAGCTCCTCGCGAACATCACCGCGTTCTACCAGTATGGCCACCTCCTGCGCCAACCGATTTTCGTCCAGGGCCGGCGTTGGGGCTTGCAGCAGCTCCTCCACCCTGGCTCGTAGCTTTTCGGGCAGGTCTGCCGTCACATCCTCCCAGGTTCCCTCTACTGCAGTCACCACTGCGCTCAGATCTGCCGCCAACCCCTCGAGAACGACTTTGAGACTGTTTCCCTCCGTCTGCCGGGCCACCACAACTCCCTCTGCCGCCCTGCCGACCGTCTCGATCAAGAGCTCGGCGTCCTCCGATCCGAACTCCACCGAACCCGACGAAGCCCGCACCGCACCTGGGAACTTCATGAGATCCATGAAGCTCAACTCCGACGTTATCCAGCCCTTCGCAGAGAGCCCGTCGATCCTCTGTCGCAAGGCTGCCACGACATCGTCCTCGATCTCTACCTGCGGCACTTCGCCACCGAGGTAGAGAACATCGATCCGGACTTCTACTCGCCCTCGGGTGAGTTTTTCCGCCACCGCTTTGCGAACTGGACTTTCGAACTCGCGAATTTCCTCTGGAACTCGGACCGTGATGTCGAGGTGACGATGGTTCACAGTCCGGATGGACACCTCCAGCCGCAATCGCTGATTCTCCCCAGAGGCCCGACTGAACCCCGTCATGCTCCGCATGAGATCAATCCTCAGACTTCGAATTGCAGGTCATAGAGTCGCCGATAGAGCCCACCGACGGCCAGTAGATGCTCATGATCACCCTGCTCCACGATCTTGCCACCGTCCATCACGACGATTCGATCCGCATTCATGACAGTCGACAAGCGATGAGCGATCACCAGAGTCGTGCGACCGGCCATGAGATTCGATAGAGCCTTCTGCACCAGTGCCTCCGACTCCGAGTCGAGCTGCGATGTCGCCTCGTCCAAAATGAGAATCGGCGCATTCTTCAGCAGAGCGCGGGCGATTGCCAGACGCTGCCTTTGGCCACCCGAGAGGTGCACGCCTGCCTCACCGATGCCGGTTTCGTAACCAGCCGGGGTCTGCATGATGAAGTCGTCCGCGTAGGCGGCGGCGGCAGCTTCTCGAATCTGCTCGAGCGGCAGATCGCTCCTGCCGTAACCGATGTTGGCCCGAATCGAATCATCGAACAGAACCGTATCCTGGGTTACAAGACCGATGAGAGAGCGCAAACTCTTCAGCGTCAGCTTCCGGATGTCGATACCATCGATCTCGATGACCCCGGAATTGGGATCGAAGAACCGTGGCAGCAAGTTGACCAGAGTCGACTTTCCCGCCCCGGAGGGTCCAACCAAGGCCACGACTTCCCCTTTTCGAAGACTCAGGCTGACATCCTGCAGCACTGGCTGCTCTTCATAGGCGAAGGAGACACTCTCGAAACTGACGCCCTCGGTCACAGTCTCCAGCGTGCCAGCGTCGGGTGCCTCCACGATTTCGTTCGGAACCTCGATTACGTCATGGACTCGGTGAGCAGCAGCCAGCGACTGCTGCAGCACGAGGTTGACCTTGTTCAACTTGCGAATCGGCTCGTACATCCAGAAGAGGTTTATGAGGAACGCTACGAACAAGGGTGCAGAGAGGCTTCCGGCCCGGATTTGGAGTCCGGCGTAGATCAGCAGTACCGCGACGCCAATCACTCCCATCGACTCGACTACGGGACTGGAGAGAGTCGAGAGCATTTGAGCCCACAGGTTGACCCTCAGGTGACGCCTGGTGGCCTGGCGGAACTTCCCGATCTCGAACTCCTCCATTCCAAAGGCCTTGACTACCCGGTGTCCCCTCACTCCTTCTCCGACCAGATTTGCCAGATCCGCCATCCGTTCCTGGCTTCGGTAGCTGGTCTTTCGCATGCTGGAGCCGAACCTGACGATGGGGAACAGGAATATGGGAGTCAGCACCAGACACGTTATGGCGAGCCGGAAATCGGTCGACAACAACAGCGCGACCAGAAAGACGAGAGTCAGACTTTGCTGCACCAAGTCCACGACTTGATAGGAGACAGCGCTCTGCATGACCCCAATGTCATTGACGACACGGCTGATCAGCTCTCCCGAGGGATGTGCAGCGTGGAACCGGCTCGACTGCGTCAGGACCCTCCGGTAAAGGTCATTCCGCAGATCATTAGTCATTCCCAAGCCGATGCGCCGGAACGAGTACCCACTGATGAAGTTCGCGAGACTTCGCGACAAAAAGATCCCAACCACCAGCAAGGGCAGAAAGTAGACAACGTTCGTCTCATCGACTCCGAAACGCCGCTTGACGCTCTGGTAACCGTCGTCTAGCCGGTCTTTGAGTTGGAAGTGAGATGCCAGTTGTTGGAGCCTGGAGGTCGCTTCGCCATCCGTATCGCCCGGCGCTGGCAGATCGGGAGTTGACAGACCAACGGGAGAGCTATCCCCGGCCAGCAACACCTCGCCAAAGATCGGCTCGATCAAGGCGACGATGCCCGCTGTCAGAATTCCGTACAACAGCGCGGCGACCGCGGCGAGCACAGCCCAGCCGACATAGTGGCGAAAGTAGCGCAGTAGAAAGGTCAGGAGCTTCAATCGTTGTCCTTCTTGGGTCGCCTCAACGAGCTATCTCATCGAGATATTCAACGACTTCTTCCGCGGCTCGGCGGCTAGCGCCCGATTCGCCAAGACGAACCCACAGCTCCCGGAGGGAAGATCTCATCCGCCGAATCCTACCCTGATTGGTCAGGAGGCGTACTGCTTCTTCAGAAATAGCAGCCGGTCGGGCTTGTCCCTGAATCAACTCTTGGACGACCCGGTCCTCCAGAACGAGGTTGACCAGGCTTACGTTGGGCAGGCGGACCAAGAACCGACCGAGAAGATAAGTCCACGGACGAACCCGGTAGACCACGATCATCGGAGTTCCGATCAATCCCACTTCGAGGGTTGCGGTACCCGAAGCGCAAAGGGCCAAATGGGAAGCTGCCAGCGCTTCGAACCGATCCTCGTCGACGAACTCCACTTCCAAGCCACTGGCCTCGACAAAAGGCTGCAGATAGCTTCGCTCCAGGCTGCTGGCCTGGATCAACTGCAATCGGATCTCCAGGTGTCGTCCCAATTCGCGGGCGGCCTGTAAGAGCGTCGGGAGGATGGAATCCACCTCACTACGCCTGGAACCTGGCAGCAGGGATATGGTGAATGGTCCTGAGGGAGCTTGCTCGGTATCCCAAACGTGATCCAATCTGGGAACTTCATCCACCAGCGGGTGCCCCACATAGGTGACCTCGATCCCGTACCTGCGGTAGAAATCGACCTCGAAGGGCAAGACCACGATCATTTTGTCGACAACCTTCGAGATCAGCCGCACGCGTCCCTTGCGCCAAGCCCAAACTTGGGGACTGATGTAGTAGATGACCCTTCTGCCGCTCTGCTTCAGAGCCTTGGCCAGCCTCAAGTTGAAATCGGGAGAGTCGACCAGGACGGCGGCCCCGCTATCCCGGCCCTCCACTTCCGTCACCAGGTGATGGAAGATCTCGCGCGCCCGAGGTAGCACCTTGATGGCTTCACTGATCCCGACCACAGAAATATCAGCGCTGTCCGCCAACACTTCCATTCCCACTGCCCTCAACTCCGCCCCCCCCATCCCGAAGACCCGGAGGTCGGGCCGGAGCCGGCGCATCTCACTCGCCAGCCGCGCCGCGTGCATGTCGCCAGACGCTTCGCCGGCGACCATCAAAAGGGAGCGAAAATCCATCGGCTCTTCGATACGCCCCTCTACCGAGGTCGGGCCGTGGCTCAAGGTATCGGTGCAGGTGGGCCGGAAGGAAACGGATACATGAGCCAGGCCAGAAGCAACGCACCCCCAACGAGGCCCAGGAACATTTGCAGCAGAAGTCTGACCTGATCGCGGCGATTGCGCCGCCACAGAATCGCGAAAAACAGGCTCACGATCAGGGCGTAGAGCGTCATGAGAAAGAAATGACTGATCGGCATAGAGGCGTTACCCCTTATTCCTTTCTTCCGCGAGCAATGTCCCAGGCATCCATGACCAACAAGAGGTTCATCAATCCCGCCGTGAGGAGAAAGGCCGTGCCGTACTCATAGCCTACCGACGTCAGGTCACCCTGGTATCCGAGGTAGAACCGAAGAAAGAAATAGGGCGCACCCATTCCCATGGAACCGAGAGTCGCCAGAATCGTCAGTGGTTGGTCCGGCAGGACCCGATACAGGTTTCCCGTCAAGAGAATTCCCGTCACCACAGCCGCCAGCACGAGTAGGAAGAAGGCCACGCCGCGGCCTCGCCTACCGAGCAGAAAGTGCCCTGCACCAGGCACCAACCAGGCTACTGCCAGGGTGCCGAAAACCTTGGGAAGATCTGCTTCACCGAGGGCGGGAGATCCGGCAACCGGGTCTTTCTCGTTCAATCTACTCCCTCCTCTTCTTCGAACAGAGGCAGCAATTTCTGACGGATCGTCTCCGGTTCCTCCGGTAGCAAACGCGTTTCAGCTACAACACTCATGAAATTCGTGTCGCCACTCCAGCGGGGCACGACATGGAAATGGAAGTGCTCGGGCACCCCGGCACCGCCTGCACGCCCCAGATTCATCCCCATATTGAATCCGTCCGGGTCATAGGCTCGCTGAAGTACCCTTTGGCACCTCAGGACCAGCGGCCAAAACTCGGCTCGAGCCTCCTCACCGACGACCGCCGGATTGGGCAGGTGCAGAAGGGGAGCAACCATCAGATGACCGTTCGTGTAGGGATAGCGATTGAGCATCACCAAATGATGTCGCTCCACCGCGACGACAAGACGCTGCGGGTCGTCCGGCTGCTTTGCGGCAGCACAAAAGAAACAACCCTCGGGTTCCAAGGAAGTCTCAGAAATGTAGGCAAACCTCCACGGGGTTAGCAGCGTCTGCATGGGCCCTGCCGATCACCGGACTCAGGAGTCGTTATTCAGCAGTTCCTTCAGCTCTTTGCCTGGCTTGAAGTAGGGGATCCGCTTCGGAGGGACCTCGACCCGGTCACCGGTCTTGGGATTGCGACCGATCCGAGATCCGCGCTGGCGAATTCGAAAGCTGCCGAACCCCCGGAGCTCGATCTTCTCGCCCTCCTTGAGCGATTCGACGATACTCTCGAAAACCGTATTCACGATGAGCTCGGCGTGCTTCTTGGTGAGCTGCGTTGTCTCCGCAACTTGCTCCACCAATTCCGCTTTCGTCATTCCACCCCTCACTTGCACATCTCGCTCTCGTCGAGGCCGGGACTGGGTCAGCGACTTCGCAACGAGCTCCCGACCAAGGACCGAACCAGCGCCACTTGGACCTAGTCTACCTTCTCCTCGACCTCTTCTTTGGCGGCTTCGTCAGCGGAGGCTGTTTCGCTTTTCTCCGACTCGAGATCTTCCTCCGATGCTGCCGCTTGCGGACTCGCGGGCTCGATCACCTTCGCGGTCTCATCTTCGGCCACGACTTCGCCCTGCCCTGCCACATCTTCCGATTCCGCACTCTTTACAGCGGCTTCTTCGGCATCCTCGACAGACTCTTCGTCGGCCACGACCTCTTCTGGCGCCTCGGCACCCTCTGACTCCGAGCTCTCGGCTGCGACCTCTTCCTTCTCGACTTCGACTTCAGCCTCGACTTCGGCCGGTTCGTCTGCCGGTTCAGCGGACTCCACCACTGCGTCGGACTCGTCGGCTACTTCGACCTCTGCCTCGAGTGCTTCGTCTTCGTCTTCAGCCTCGACTTCGGCCGGTCCGCTTCGGCGGACTCCACCACTGCGTCGGATTCGTCGGCTACCTCGACGACGGCCTCGTCATCCGAAGCCTCCACCAAATCCTCGGCCTCGGAGTCACTCGGCTCTGCCTCCGTCGCCACCTGATCAGGTTCGGCCTCGGCCTCGGCATGAGCAGCCTCCAACGCAGCGATCTCGTCGGCTGTCGGCTGAGGAACACCCCGCATGGTCAGGCCCACCTTCTTGTCATCCTCTTCGATCCGCAAGATCCTCGCACTCACCCACTCACCGACCGAGTATTGATCTTCCAGAGAAGTCGCACCACTCTCGATCTCACTGACATGGGCCAGACCTTCCAGGCCTTCGAAGATGTCGACGAACAGACCGAAGTCCGTGACGTTGACCACTCGGCCCGTAACGGTGTCGCCGACCTGGCTCTCTTCGACAAAGCTGTCCCACTCGTTGGGTAGAAACTCCTTGATCGACAGGGACACGCGTTGATTCTCGACATCGATATTCGTGATCCGAGCTCGCAAGTCGTCGCCCTTGTTCAGGACATCTCCAGGATGCTTGACCCGCTTCGTCCAGCTCATGTCCGAGACGTGAATCAGTCCGTCGATCTCTTCGGTGATCTGCACAAAGGCGCCAAATTCCGTCAGGTTCCGCACCTTGCCTTCGATCACGCTGCCGACGGGATGGGAAATCGCCAACTCCTCCCACGGATTCCGTTCGGCCTGACGCAAGGACAAGCTGATCCGCCGCTGCGGAAGATCGAGCTCCGACACGATGGCCTCTACCTCGTCCCCAACTTCGAGAATCTTGGCCGGATTGACGACCTTCTTCGTCCACGACATCTCGCTGACATGGATCAAGCCCTCGACACCTTCCTCGAGCTCGACGAAAGCACCGTAGTCCACCAGACTCACAACCTTGCCCCGGACCTTCGAGCCTAGAGGGTACTTCTTGTCGACCAGGGACCAGGGGTCTTCCGACCTCTGTTTGTAGCCCAGTGACACTCGCTCCGTTTCCGGATCGAACTTCAGCACGACTACCTCGACTTCGTCGCCGATCGCGAAGTGCTCTGAAGGGTGATTGACTCGACCCCAGGAGATATCGGTAATGTGAAGGAGACCATCGATGCCTCCCAAGTCGACGAAAACACCGTAGTCCGTGATGTTCTTGACTACACCGTCGAGGATCACGCCCTCTTCGAGCCTGGTCAGGGTGTCTGCTTTCTTGGCGGCAAACTCCTTCTCGAGAACCGCCTTCCGAGACAGGACAACGTTGTTCCTGCGCCGATCCATACTGATGACTTTGAACTCGAGCTCCAGTCCGCGGAGCGATTCCAGGTTCTTGACCGGCTTGATATCGACCAGGGAGCCCGGCAGAAAGGCACGGATACCGACATCGACAGTCAGGCCACCTTTGATCCGGTCGATGACCCGACCATGGATGATGTCGCCTGCCTTGTAGCTCTTTTCGATATCCGACCAGACCATCATCCTCTCGGCCTTCTGCTTGGAGAGCAGGACGTGACCTTCCGCATCTTCGGTGCGCTCCAGCAGTACCTCAACATCGTCGCCAATGTCGACGGACAGATTGCCCTCGAAATCGACGAATTCCGCTATCGGAACCAAACCCTCGGATTTGTACCCCACATCGACCACCACATGGTTCGGGCTGATCGTGATGACCCGCCCCGTGACGATCTGTCCCTCACTGAGATGACGCATGCTCTCATCGTAGAGAGTGACCATCTCTTCGTAATCGAAATCCTCCTTCTCTTCGATCCTTTCGGACGTACTGTCAGTCTCCTGACGGTCGTTGTCCTTTTCGGACGTACTGTCAGTCTCCTGACGATCGTTGTCCTTTTCGGACGTAACGTCAGTCTCCTGACGGTCGTTGTCGTCCATGGACTCCATAAGACACATTCCTCCTTGACAATGGGATCAGACCAAGGGTCTGTCTTTCCCTACGGCGGGAAATTCGAGTTCCGATAAGTCGTTTAGAACCCGAAGTTTCAGAGTATAGAAAGGTCCCTTTGGACTGTCAACCCAAGGGTTCAGGACAACTTTGGGCGCTCGGGGCACCCGCGGACTCGAACCGTGACAAAGCCCACTCGATCTCCTGAGCGACCTCAGGCTCTGCCTCGATTGCATGCCGCGCCTGCAGGCCAGCAAAAGCCGCCTCCCCACCGATCTCCGCTAGCGCCCACGCTACGTGGAGTCGTACCAACCCGCTCTCATTGTCCAGTGCCTCCAGAAGAGCGGGAACAAAACGCGACTCACCTGAATTACCCATCGCGACGGCCGCATTTCTCTGCAACCCCTCTTGCTTCGTCCTCTTCATGGGACTGCCACGAAAACGCTCGACATACTGATCACGATCGATCCGCAACAGGCCTGTCAGGTCCAACTCCGCTCTCCAGGCAGGCAGTAGCATTTCTGGCTGATTGGTTCGAACAACATCTTCGTTCCAAGGGCAAGCTTCCTGACACAGGTCGCAGCCGAACACCCAACCATTCATCTGACGCCTCACATCCCGCGGCAGCGGTCCCCGATGCTCGATCGTCCAGTAGCTGATGCATCTATTGGCATCCAATCGGTACGGCGCTGGAAGGGCACCGGTCGGACAGGCCTCCAGACATTGCGTACAACTACCACAGAGATCAGCGACAGCAGTATCCGGTTCGAGGTCCAGGCTCAAGAACAGTTCGCCCAGCAACATCCAAGAGCCGGACGTCTCGTTCAAGAGCATCGTATTCTTGCCTATGGCGCCCAACCCGGCACGCTCGGCGAGCTCTCTCTCCAGAACGGGCCCGGTATCGACATAGGAACGAGTCTCGCAGCTTGGGAAGGCCTCTTTCACCTTGTCCGCCAGCAGCTCGAGCCGCCTCTTCATGAAATCGTGATAATCGACACCTCTCGCGTAGCGAGCGACTCGAGGCCAGAGGTCCCCTTCGATGGCCTGAACGCCCTCCAGTGGGCTGTACTGAAGAGCCACGCAAACGGCACTCCTCGCGGCAGGAAAGATCTCTCTCGAATCGAGACGCAGCTCGGTCCGTCGGCCCATGTAGGCCATCCCTGCATGGTCGCCATTCTCGATCCACTGTCGAACCGCTCGCGCTCTGGAGGACGGTGCAAGGCGTGCAATCCCAACCGGATCGAAGCCGACATCCAGGGCCCATCTGCGGATTTGGGCCGCTACCTTTCCTCGTCGCACAACGTCTCATTCTAGCTCCTGCAGAGCGCTCTCTAAGCGGCTCCTGGGGATTTGCTGCCCCAGGTCCGATTCGAGTAAAATGAGTATGATTCGAAGTACCCTGAGAGGGTACGACCTGTTATTCCAGCCGGTCGTCCGCTCAGGCCAGCGACGGCAGCTCCGTACTGAGGAAAGAACAGAGGAACCGAGGCCCAAAACCATGGGTTCTTGTCCGGGAACTGCCGCACGAGAAAGCCTGACGGACAACTGGATCGTCCAAACTCTGACCTGATCAGGAGACCTGGAACATGGAGCTTTTCGAACGACTCGAGGACATGGGTCACGAGCGCGTGCTTTTGTGCTCGAATCCCGAAGTAGGACTGAAGGCCATCATCGCCGTCCACTCCACCACCCTCGGCCCAGGCTTGGGCGGCCTTCGTATGTGGCCTTTCAAGGACTTTGACGAGGCCCTCACCGATGTGCTCCGTTTGTCCCGTGGAATGACTTACAAAGCAGCAGCGGCAGGTCTTCACCTCGGCGGCGGTAAGGCAGTCATTCTGGGTGACCCAAAATCCGACAAGAGCGAAGCGCTGTTCCGCGCCTTCGGCCGTTACGTCGAGTCCTTGAACGGTCTCTACATCACGGCCGAGGATGTCGGCACGGATATGGAGGACATGGAAGTCATCCTGTCCGAGACGCGTTGGGTCACTGGCGTCTCCCCTGCCCATGGCGGCAGTGGTGATCCCTCACCCGTGACAGCGTACGGAGTGTTGCAAGGAATCAAGGCCGCTGCCAATTGGAAGAACGACGAACCGTCACTCAAGGGACTCACGGTTGCCGTGCAGGGCGTCGGCAACGTCGGCTACTACCTTGCCAAGTACCTGGTCGATGAAGGCGCCAAGGTCATCGGTGCCGATATCGACCCTGACAAGACTGCCAAGGCCGAGAGTGACCTGGGTGTCGAGATCGTCTCCTCCGAAGAGATCATGGAGGTCGACTGCGACGTGCTGGCGCCTTGCGCACTCGGTGCGGGTCTCAACCAGGAGTCCATCCCCAAGCTGCGTTGCAGCATCGTTGCAGGCGGGGCCAACAATCAGCTGCACAACGAGCAGATCGACGGCGTCGCCCTGCACGAGAGAGACATCCTCTACGCTCCTGACTTCGTCATCAACGCCGGCGGCCTGATCAACGTGTACAACGAGTTGACAGGTGACTACAACCAAGAGCGGGCCCTGCGCATGACCCGTGGCATCTATTTGAATTTGATGCGGGTCTTCCAGATCTCCAAAGAGGAGAAGGTCCCAACCTACGTCGCTGCCGATCGGATGGCCGAGGAGCGCATCACCACCATCAAGCATCTCGGTTCGCGCCACTGGGGGCGGTTCATCAGCAACCACAAGTAAGAAACGAACCGAGCCGCAATCGATCGAGCCTCCCTTTCACCGCACCTGGTGACTGGGAGGCTCTCTCGTTGTGCTCCTGAGCGAATCACAACGGCAAGGCGACTGTCAGCGATTCTGGCGGATCTCGCCCAGGATCGCCTCGACAACCTCGTCGACGGACCGCGACCCGGTATCGATGACCTCGTAACTACCGTCCATGGTCAGGGGTGATTCTGCTCTGGTGGAATCACGGACGTCGCGCTCGCGGACCTCTCGGATCAGCTCGTCCTCACTCAAGTTCGACTGCCCTGAAGCTTCGAGCTGCTTCAGGCGTCGACGAACTCGGGTTTCAAGGGGTGCCTGCAAAAAGAACTTATGGGGGGTGTGCGGAAACACTTTCGTGCCGATATCCCGCCCCTCGACGACAGCCCCTCGCGAGCCGGCGAACGACCGCTGGTGTTCGACCATGACCCGTCGCACCCCTGGGTAGGCCGAGACGGCCGATGTAATCTCCGAGATTCGGGGCTGTCGAGCTTCTTCACCAAGGCATTCTCCATCCAGGAGAACCTCGACGTTCCCATCCGGTCTCTGGCGCAGTTCGAGATCCAGGTCGACGGCCAGCTCCTCTACCGTCCGCTGGTTCAGAGGATCGACACCCAGCTTGTCAACCTTCAAGCCGAGCGCGCGGTACATCGCACCTGTCTCGAGATAGGGTAGATTCAGAGCTTTCGCCAATCGCCTTGCGACCGTGCTCTTGCCCACCCCCGAGGTGCCGTCGATCGCCACGACAATGGGCTTGTCCATCATCGCTCTCCGCCGCGGGGCTTACGGTGCCGGCTCTTGCGCTTCGGACGTCTCACCGGCTTGCCGGTTCTTAGTGACTCGACCTCCTGCGCACTGAGCTCTCGGTACGAACCCACGGGAAGCTCTCGATCGGACACCCTACCGATACCGACCCGAATCAGACGTTGGACTGGGTTACCAATGCGAAAGAACATCTCGCGAATCTGCCGATTGCGCCCCTCCTGCAGCTCAACGACCCACCAGGAGTTCGACTCACCCTTGCCACCTCGGGGGCCTTTGAGCAACCGGATTTTCGCCGGCGTGGTGCGCTTGCCATCCAACAGAATGCCGGCCTTCAGTTTGGCGATGGACTCCTCTGCTGGAACACCCTTGACCTTGGCATGGTAGGTCTTCGAGCAACCGAAGCTCGGGTGAGCCAGGCGATGGGCCAACTCTCCATCGGCTGTCAGAATCATCAGGCCTTCGCTGTTGTAGTCCAGACGACCTGCAATGACCAGATTCTTGCGCAATCTCGGTGGAAGAAGGTCGAAAACGGTCTGCCGTCCCTCGGGATCCTGTCGCGTGGACATGTAGCCTTTGGGTTTGTACACGAGGTAGTGAAAGCTGCCTGGCATCGGTTTCAATCGACGCCCGTCGACCTTGATGGCATCGTCCAGCGCGTCGGCCTTCTCACCGACCTCGGCAACCCGACCGTTCACGGTCACCCGCCCGTCCCGAATCATCTCCTCGGCCTTGCGCCGCGAGGCGATACCGGCCCGCGAGAGAATGCGCTGAAGTCTCTCCTGGCTCACGATTTGTCGGACGCCGCCCCGTCCGCCACCGGTTCGGGCCTCGCCGAGACAACGGGGTCCGCCGCGGTCTGTCCTGCGGGTTCCATGCCCTCTGGACCGAAGATTTCCTCGAACTCTTCCAAGGGCGGAAGATCCTCGAGCGATTCGAGCCCAAAGTGCATCAAGAATTCACGTGTCGTGCGGTAGAGAAAGGGCTTCCCGACCACTTTCTTGCGCCCTGATATCCGCACCAATCGCTTCTCCAGGAGGGTCTTCAAAACCCCTGACGGGCTGACTCCTCGAAGCTCTTGAATCTCCGGGCCCGTAATCGGCTGACGATATGCCACGATCGCCAGCGTCTCCAGCGCCGCCATAGAAAGGCGACTTCTACCGGAAACCTCGAAGAACTTGCGCAGATAGCCATGCAACTCAGGCCGAGTCACTAGCCTCAAACCACCGGCCACTTCCTCGATTCGAATGCCCCTATCGGGGCCGCCACCGTAGCGCTCGATCACTCGCTCCAAGGCACCTGCGGCCTCGGACTGAGCCTGCTTGCCGAAGATCTCGAGCAGCTTGGCTCGGTCTACCGGCTCGGCAGCAACAAAGAGAACCGCCTCTAGCGCCGCCTCGATCTCCGAATTCTCGGTCATCCCTGAATCGCCTCCAACTCGTGGGCCTGCAGCTCTTTCGAGGTGCGGTAGAGCAGTATCTCCCCTCCGCCGGTCTTGTGCAATCGGATCAGATCCAACCGAGCCAGCTCGAGGATCGCCAGGAACGCCGCCACAGCCTCCGACCGGCAGCTGCGACGTCTGAGATCGAGGAGCAGATCATAGGGGCGATCCAAATCCAGGAGCGCCAGCAGACGCTCGAATTGGCCGCGGACCGAGAAAGTCTCCCGATGGATCTGAAAAGGGTCAGGGTGCTCGTGCTCGTACCGTACCAGGACCTGTTTGAATGCCCCCAGTAAATCGAATAGCGAGACCTCCTCCAATTCGACGGAGTCGTCCTCGGCGGGGAGATCGATGGGCTGCGGTTGACGCGTCCAAAGTCCCTGGCGCAAGGAGTGCAGCTCGGCCAGCGACTGCGCGGCTTCCTTGATTCGCTGGTACTCGAGGAGGCGCGCCACCAGCTCCTGGCGAGGATCTTCCTCCAGGGTGCCGTCTTCGTCGGCTCGACGCGGCAGCAGCATCCTCGACTTGAGATGAATGAGCACGGCGGCCTCATAAACGAACTCGGCAGCCACATCCAGGTCGAACACCTCCATGAGATGCAGGTACTCGTCGAACTGGTCACAGATCACCGCCACGGGTATGTCGGAGATCTCCACCTCGTTGATCTTGATCAGATGCAGCAGAAGGTCCAGAGGACCCTCGAAGACCGGCAGCTGCACTCGCCAGGCTTCAGGCAGATTACTCTTGCCACTCACGGAAGATGTCATCTGCGGCTCTTTTCGCCGGCCTATCGATATTGGATCGAAAGGGCGGATCGGACCTGATCCATCGTCTCTCGGGCCCGCTCTGCAGCCTTCGCGGAACCCTCGTTGAGAATGTCCAGCAGGGTGTCTCTGCTCTTCAACAGCTCTTCCCGCCTGGCTCGAATCGGATCGAGAAAACTGTTGATCTGGTCAGCGATCAGTTGCTTGTCATCGACACAGCCTATCTGGGCCCGACGGCATTCGCTGGCCACCTTTTCCTGCAGCTCGGGTGTCGAGAAGAGTCGATGAAACTGAAACAGATTGCAGGTCTCCGGGTGCCCTGCGTCCATGCGGCGAATCCGCTGCGGATCGGTGAACATCTGCCGACACTTCGCGGTCACTTCCTCAGGGGTATCGGACAAGTCGATGGTATTGCCGTAGGACTTCGACATCTTTCGACCATCGAGTCCTGGCACCTTCGGCGTCGGCGTGAACAAGGCCTTGGGCTCCGGGAAGATCTCACCATAGTAGCTGTTGAACCGACGTCCAATCTCTCGGCTGAGCTCGAGATGGCTGGCTTGATCCTCTCCTACAGGGACGAACTGGGCTCGATACAACAGAATGTCTGCCGTCTGCAGAACCGGGTATCCCAGGAAGCCGTACGTTGACAGATCCTTGTTCGACAGCTCTTTGATCTGTTCTTTATACGTCGGAACCCGCTCCAACCAACCGAGCGGAGTGATCATCGAAAGCAAGAGGTGCAACTCCGCATGCTCGGGCACCATCGATTGAACGAAAATCACGCAGCGCTCGGGATCGAGACCCGACGCCAGGAGGTCGGCCAGCATTTCGAGCGAGTTGCCACCGACATTGGACGGTTCTGCATAGTCCGTTGTCAGGGCGTGCCAGTCGGCGATGAAGTAGAAGCATCGATAACGATCCTGCAACTCGACCCAGTTCTTGACGGCGCCGAAGTAGTTACCAAGATGGATGCGTCCGGTGGCTCGCATCCCGGATAGGACGACATTCTCGGTGGTCATTGCCTAGACTCTGCCTCGATACTGCTGCGATTCACGATTGGGAAAGCCAACGTTGGCTCGAGAGGTCTTTCCTCAGGCGTCGGGTGATTATAGGACAGGGCATTGGCTCGCGCTCGTTTTCGGCCGCCCGAGCCTTTGCAGCGATCTATGGCGATGCTTCGGGCGGCAGCGCAGCTTCGACCTGACAATCCACGAGCCGCATCAGGCGCTCGTTGTCGCCGATCACCCTACCTTCGATGACCAGGGTCCAGACCTGAATCACCAAGGTCACCCAGAACAGCGTGGCATGCGACCATGGCGGCAGCACCGTGGTCGCCACACCGCCGCCGACGATGAATGTCGCCATGACAGCCATCATGGCGAGCATCAACCAGGAATTGCTGCGATTCTTGAACTCCCGAGTCTGGGCCGCCAGGGAGTCATCGAGGCCGTGTTCTTTCGCCGCGGACTTGATCGCTTTACCGGTGCCAATTAGATAGAACAGGATCCAGGAGTGCGAGAACAACAGCAGCAAAGTCGAGAACAGGGCCGCCAAAAGGTGCCAGCCCATCGCTCCCGGCAATCCGACCCGATAGCCCAGGACCGCCGTCAGCAGCAGACCTCCAGTGGCTACCCAACCCACCATCAGGAGAGCCCTGCCCATCATCTCGCGCCACCTTTGTCCAAGAATGAGTCCGGCCGATCAATTTCCTCTGCGATCGGTGACACAACCGTCACGGCGCTGTCCAGATATCTACACCAGACACTGGCGGCGTGCTCCGGTCTGAAGCGCTTCTCGAGAAGGATCCTGCCAGCTTCGCCTCTTCGTATCGCTTCTCGTGGATTGTCATGGACCTCCGCCAACGCCCCGCTCAGCGCGGTTACGTCTTCCGGTGGCACCAGCCACCCGCTTTGCCCATCAGCGATGATCTCAGGCATTCCACTCACCGCGCTGGCCACCACGGGAAGCGAGCTCTCCATCGCTTCAAGCACGACCAAGGGCATTCCCTCATAAATGGATGGGACCACCAGGGCCGCAGCGCCTGACATCAGCATCCGAACCGTAGCTGCATCACACGCTCCCACGAAACGCACCGTCTCCTCCAGCCCCAAATCGCGAGCCCTTGATTCGAGCGCTGCACGATGTTCACCATCTCCCACCACAACGAGTTGAACCGGCTTCCCCGCTGCCGTGAGTGACGAGACCGCGTTGAGCAGAATCTCGACTCCCTTTCGAATGCGCAGTCGCCCAACGAACAAGAAATAGCCGGCTTCTTCCTGGACAACAGCAGTCGGAGTAGGCTCGATTGGCCGTCCGCCGGTAACGTTCGGCAACATCAGGACGGAATCGACCCCGTAGTCTCGCTCGATCTCGAGTGCCGTTTGTCGGCTCGGCGCCAGCACGACATCGCTCAGCCAGGCGGTCAGCGAGCCGAAAGCGATCTGCACAGGGGCTTTGACGAAGCGGAAAAACCACTCCCTCGCACCTGGGACACCGAGAGTCTCGCCGTCGAACCTGAGCGAGCGAACCGCTCTCATCTCTTCCAGATAGCTCACCTGCTGAAGTGCCACCAGTTGGGGACTCGGCTCCAACATTGGGCTCAAGATCTTGGTGAGGAGAGCTACCATTACGCCGTCTGACTCATGAACTTGAATCACATGCGGCTGAAATCGACCGAGTGCCTCGAGGAAGGCGGGCACAATCGTCAGGGGAAACAGGAGCTTTGGGCCCTTCGCACCAGCCGGCCCTCGTCCCAGAACCTCGACCTGATGGCCGACCGATTCCAGGCCAACAGCCAGCTGCAGAACCTGTTCGCCTACTCCTGAGACATCTCTGGGCGGCAGAGTATTGGCAACGAGAAGCACCCTCATGCTCAACCCCCGGTCAGTCGCTTGAGCTGACCCTTGGCCCGCTTCTCCATGCGTTGGACGAACGGATCTACCTTCTTCCCTTGCAGGTCAGCCATGAGCTCGCTCGCATCAAAGCGAGACTTCTCTAACCACTGCCGGTCCGCCACGATGTTGGCCACCCTGAAAAGCGGCTCACCAGCTTGCCGCTTGCCCAGCAGGTCACCCGGGCCTCGGATCTCGAGATCCGCCTCGGCGATTCGAAACCCATCCGCAGTACCTGCAAAGACCTCCAGTCGGCGCTCGGCCTCGGCCGTGAGCTCGCCATGCAAGGCAACACAATAGGACTTCTGGGACCCCCTCCCTACCCTTCCACGAAGCTGGTGAAGCTGAGCCAGACCGAAGCGTTCTGAGCTGTCGATGATCATGACGGTTGCCTGTGGCACGTCGACACCGACCTCGATGATCGAGGTCGCCACCAGAAGCCTGATGTCGCCAGCTCCGAAAGACTCCATGATCCTGTCACGTTCTGCGCTGTCGACTCTGCCATGGAGCACGGCAGATGGCCATCGATTCAAGTCGCTGCGCAGGGCTTCGCCCTCGTCAGAGATCGAAGAGCACCTCACCTGCGCGCTTCTATCGATCATCGGAAAGACCACGTACGCCTGTCCCCCCTCCTCGAGACGCTCTTCCAACCATCGATAGACCCTGTCGCGGCGCTCCTGTCCCACGATCTTGGTAGCCACTTCCGTGCGCCCTGGCGGCAGCTCGTCGATGATGGACAGCGACAGGTCCCCATAGACCGTCAGAGCCAGTGAGCGTGGGATTGGCGTCGCCGTCATCACCAACATGTCAGGGCGCTGTCCCTTCTCTTGCAAGACCTGGCGTTGCGCCACTCCGAACCTGTGCTGTTCGTCCACGATCGTCAATGCCAGTCTGTCGAATGTGACGCCCTCCTGAATGAGAGCATGGGTGCCGACGGCCAACTGGATTTCGCCGTTGGCCAGACCTCGCCGAACTACCGCAGACCCGACCTCTGAACCCGTCAGAAGCGCCAGGTGGAACCTGGGTTCCAGCAGCCGCTTCAACGTCCGGAAGTGCTGCTCCGCGAGGAGCTCGGTGGGCGCCATGAAGGCAGCCTGCAGGCCATTATGCATAGCCACGACGAGGGCCTGGGCTGCAACAATCGTCTTGCCGCTGCCAACATCCCCCTGCAAGAGGCGCAGCATCGGGTATGGGCTCTCCATATCCGTCAGTATTTCTTGCAGGACGCGTTTCTGAGCCCCAGTCAGCTCAAACGGCAGGACCTCCTGCATGATTCTCCTCGGACCTTCCTCGTCCGCGTACCGATGACTCTTCTCATGCCGAGTCTCGAAGTCCCGCAGCAGGGAAAGCTCGACCTGAAGTTCCAGCAGCTCGCCATAAATCAGCCTGAGATGGCCCGGACTTCGACGCTCATTGAGCAATCCCACATCCACGGAGTCGTCAGGACGATGCACCTGGACCACTGCTTGCCCCCATGGCGGCAGCCCGTGACGTCTTCTGAGATCGGCCGGAACTTCGTCCTCGACACTCTCGAGCGGCAACTCGTCCAGGGCACTGCCTACGAGTCGGCGCAGCAATGCGGGCCCTAGACCGCCGGCTGAGTTGTACACGGCGACGATACGGCCCCCGAGAAGTGACTGGCTCAGAGGCTCGCAGCTCGCATTGATCATCTCGAGCCGTTCCCCCTGCCGACGCACACGGCCATGCAGAAGATACCGTTCCCCTGCCTCGACCTGCTGCATCAGATAGGGACGGTTGAACCAGACTGCTGGCAATCGACCGCTCTCATCCTCCAACCAACCCTTGACCACTGACAGGCCCCGGCGTCGGATGCGAATCCTCTTCAGGTCGGTGATACGAGCAGAAAGAGTGCAGGCCCCTTCCACCGAAACTTCGCCGATCGCCGACAGTTGACGTCGGTCTTCGTACCGAAAGGGAAGTCGATACAGCAGATCTCTCACCGTTCGGAGACCGACTGTGGACAAGGTGCGGGCTCGCACCGGACCGATGCCCCGCAGGGCTGTCAGAGGACTGTCGATTTCAAGAGACATCGAGGACACGACGATCAGGAGGATCCAGGCCAACGAGGGTCTCTGCGGCCCCGCACAGAAACAGGTCTTTGGCCAGGCCCTGCTTCACTCGCACGAAAAGGAGAGCTCCACCAGACCGAACCGAACCTGGTCTCCAGACTTGATCTCGACTGGGACACCAGTACGGATTCGCTTGCCGTTGAGGAAGCTGCCGTTGGTGGCACCGATGTCCTCCACCAACAGATACATCTGCCCCTCCCGGTAGATCTTGGCGTGTCGGCGGCTGCTGGAACGCTCTGGATCGACAGATGTCAAATCGATGTCGGGACTGATACCAGTGACCGGATCCTGACGACCGATGGTCACGGAACCGTTGGCCGGCAACGCGAACACCGTGCCCGATTCTGCATGCCCGAGACATCCGGGGCCGGGCTCGACCTCGATCACTTGTGGTCTCAGCTTCGTGGCAAGCTCCAGGCGTTCCTCTTCCGAGTCCAGGATCTTGTGGAGCAGCTCATCCGTCGTTCGAACCCGTCGAGAGAGCTTGCGCATGATGCGCACACCGATCTCGGGATTCGACCGCAGCATCGAATCGAACGTGGCGCCGTCGATGACGATGAGTCGTGAAGGAGTCGACGCCCTGGCACTGGCATTCCGAGGCAGCTCCTCGAGAATCGACATCTCGCCGAAGAAGTCGCCTTTTTCGAGAATCGCCAGTTGCCGCTCTTGATTGCCGACTCGCTGGAAGATCTCGACCTCTCCCTCCTGAATGATGAACATCTCAGTGCCGAGATCACCTTCCTGGAACACGAAATCACCGGCTTCGACCTCGAGGGCTCGATCGGCCGGTCGCTCGCGACTGCTGACAACAAATTCGGGGCTCATAGGCGGTCACCGTCACTCATGATTGCGTTCGAGACTACCGGACAGCATTGGCTCGATCAACTGAACTCCCGCCTGGCAAGGGCTTCAACTCGAGAAAGAAGCTCCGGAGTGCTCCGTAAGCCGAATTCTGTCGCGCCGTTGACCTGGCACTGCAGATCATTCCTCTGGGACCGACGTTGCCGTTGGCCTCGAGCGACCTACCCGGAGACGGTTTCGGCCCACCGCCCAAAGGTGGTTCGGCCGAAAGCAGGACGGGCGACCTGCGTCTCGCCTCCCTATTTGGTCTTGCTCCGCATGGGGTTTACCGTGCCCCGGACCGTCACCGGCCGGGCGGTGCGCTCTTACCGCACCCTTTCACCCTTACCGACTCCTTTCGGAGCAGGCGGTCTTCTCTCTGTTGCACTTTCCGTCGCGTCGCCGCGCCTCGCCGTTAGCGAGCATGCTGCCCGTCGGAGTTCGGACTTTCCTCCCCTCGAACTGCCTTGCGGAAGCGAGGGGCGATCGCCTGGAGCACTCCGGCGCTGGACCTATTCTACCGTGCCATGGCAGTGCCCGTTGTGTGGGACGCCATCGCCTCTCCCAGTTTGGCTCGCCAGCTTACCGTCCCTTGCCGAAGAAGGACCGAAGGGACCACCGCGATTGGCCCTTCTCATCGGCCAACTTCTTCCGGGATCCAAGGCGTTCCAGAGCTTCCCTGGCAGCAATGACTTCGGGTCCCTTCTCGAGAGCCACCTCATACTCCTCACGAGCTCGAATCGTATCGCCCCGCCGCTCCAAGAGGTAGCCGAGGCGAAAGCGCAGCGCCCCATCGTCGGGCCTCATCGCGACAGCCTTCGACAGGTTCTGAACCGCTCGGTCGAGCCACCGCGGATTGTAGGCCTGACACTCTGCGAGCAGCGCGAGATATTCGCTTTCAGGGGCCGACTTCACAGCCTGTTCGAGGAGTTGGATCGCGGCGTGGAACTCCTGCCGATCCGCTAAATTGCGCGCCAACTGGAAATTGCGACGCGCTACGCTTTTCATCTCCTCCTGGCGCTCCTCGGCCGTCGCCGCGTCTTCCTCATTGATCTGCAGTGGCCCTACTTTTTCGAAGTACTCGGCCCGCCGCTCGGAGTCACTCAACGTGAAATAAGCTTCGGTAGCGCGTTCCAGGAGCAGGCCGAGAGCCCCTTCACCCCCTGCCAACGCCAGTCGATCGGCATGGCTGGGATGGACCATCCGCCCCAACTCCATGAAGGCCCGGTGGACTTCCTCGACGCCGCTCTGCGGGCTCACAGCGAGCAGCTCGAAGTACGTCATCTCGCCCATTCGTCCCAGGAGGTTGCCAAGTAACTCGCGATGATCGTCCGTAGCCAGCGTCACAGGCTCCTTCTCCAGGCTCTCGGAAATGCGTTGCGAAAGGCGCTGTACCAGCTCCGATCCGAAGGAAGAAGAATCACGGTCCCCTGCCACGCCGACCTCACCCTGAATCAGACCAACCGCCAGGAGGCGACAGAGATGCTGCAAGCTCTCGAGCTTCTCGACATTCAGTTGCTGCAAGAGATCGCCAACCGAAAGGGGCTTTTCGAGGCGGGACAACAGGAAAGCCTCCTGAGGATCGAGCTCGAACCCGACAGGGCCCACTTCCTCGGCCGACGAAGCGACGAGGATGGCAGTTTCACCACCGAGCTGCCGCAGCAGTCCGCCCTCGTCAACGCCTCGAACCGATATTTCCATGATGAGTCTGCCGGTTGGCAATGGCCCAATCAGGTCCAAGCGAATCTGTCCGGCACCATCAACGAAATGACAGGCTTCCCTGGCGCATGGATCGAGAAGATCGGTGAGATCAGAGATCAGGCGCTTCGTTGCCAATCGACTTTCGGCGCTCTCTTGATTCCGAATCGCCGATTCGGATCGGCGCGAGACCCCACCTTCCTCCTCCCCTTGTCCGCTGGCTTGACGTTGAGTAGCCCTGAGGGAGCTCGCCCAGGCGCTCGCTGCCGCCTCGAAAGGGTGTTCGGGAGAGAGGTACAGGTCGCCCGCCACAAAGAACAGCTGGCCCCTGATATCTGCCGAATTCAGACCCAGTCGCCCGGTCCAGCCTTCAAGGTAGGCCTCGCGTATTGCGTCGAAGAATCGAATCTCGGACGGCTCTCTGGGCTCGATAGGCATAGCTCGGACAGGACCTGTGTACGCTCATTCTACAGAACGGCTCTGGGCCTCTCTGTGAAGTGATCAACCCTCGAATCGAGCCGGACCGCTGCCGAGCTCCTGGAACACTCGACTTCCGACCACCGGCCCGAGAGCTTCCTGCAGATCCTCCAATCGGGCTTGCTTCACTTGTGCAACGCTTCCGAACCGCCGCAGTAGCAGCTTGCGCCGACGGGGACCGATACCTGGGATCCCGTCCAACTCGCTCGTCAAGGACTTCTTGACCCTGCGCTTGCGATGGCGGGACAGGGCGAATCGATGAGCCTCGTCCCGGATCTGCTGGAGGAGCCTCAAACCCGGGTCACGTCGAGGTAGCCTCAGCGGGTCCGGACGGTGCGCCAGGTACAACTCCTCCTCCCTCTTCGCGAGCCCGACTACCGGTGTCTCTTCGACCCCCAGCTCCACCAGGGCGCTCAAGGCAGCGTTGAGTTGCCCCCGACCTCCGTCGATGAGGATCAGGTCCGGCATCGCACCGAGCTCTTCCAACCGCCTGCGGTAGCGCCGCAACACAGCCTGGTGGATCGACGCGAAATCATCGGCTTGCTGGAGATGCTTGATGTTGAAGCTCCGATACTCCGACTTCTGCATCCGTCCTTGCTCCCACACTACCAACGAGGCCACGGTCTCTCCCCCGTGCAGGGTCGCGACATCGAAACCTTCGATCCGACGCGGCGCCTCCAGCAGGCCCAAATGCGCCATCAAAGCCTGCGCCATCAGGTCGCTGCCCTGATCGGTGCGGAATCTCCGCCGGTGGGCCATTGCAGCGTTCCTCTGAGCCAGCGCCACGCGATGCGCCTTCGGTCCCCGGGACGGCAGCCTGATGAACACCCTCTCGCCTTTCCGGTCGCCCAGCCACGCGGCCAGACTCTCTTGCCCATCGATAGGGAGAGGCAGGTGAATCTCGCCAGGAATGAAAGTGGTCCGTTCGTAGATCTGGGGCAGTAGTTCCGATAACACGCCCTCCGCCGAGACCTCCTGCCTGCCCTCCCAGAACAGCTCCCGACGATCCAGTACTTGACCATCTCTCATCACCAGAACGCAGATCGAAGCATTGCCTTCCGCCGTGTGCACCCCGTAGACATCCACATTCTCGCCGCGCACCGACGACAGTTTGCGCTGCTGGGTCACCGATTCGATCTCGGCAATCAGATCTCGTGCCCTGGCGGCCTGCTCGAACTCCATGGCTTCGGCATGCGCCTCCATCTCACGCCGCAAACGCTTGAGCAGCTCTTCGTTCCTACCTGCCAGGAACAGCTTCGCTGCTGCGATTGCCTGGTCATAGGCCGCCTTCGTCGTCAGCCCATCGACGCACGGACCAAGGCACCGCCCCATGTCGTGATAGAGGCAGGGGCGAGGCAGTGAACCGTCGATGTCAATTCGACAAACCCTGATCTCGAAGAGCTTCTGCACCAGCTTGATGGCACGACGTGCCAGGCCACCAGGCAAGTAGGGCCCGAAGTAGGCGGCGCCATCTTGGCCCAGCCGACGGGTGAATGCCACCCGCGGATATTCGTCGAATGTCAACTTTACGTAGGGATAGGTCTTGTCGTCCCGCAGCAAGATGTTGTACCGCGGTCGCCGGCCCTTGATCCAGTTATTTTCGAGCAGAAGAGCTTCGGCCTCGGTATCGGTGACGACGAACTCGATGTCGGCCGCTTCCAAGAGCATCGTCGCTATGCGAGGCTCATGCTGGCCGGAAAGGTAGCTCGCCACCCGCTTGCGCAGCGAAGTGGCCTTGCCGACGTAGAGAGGGTGTGCACTTGCATCCTGGAAGATATAGATGCCAGGCCTGTCCGGCAGCTCACGGACACGTTGCTGAAGAGCAGGACTCACCATTGTCTAAGGGTGTGCACGACTCTTCAGTTGCTGTAGATCTGGAGCTCTTTGAGCTCGCGAAGCTCGTCTCGAAGCGCGGCTGCCTCCTCGAACTCGAGACGCTTGGCGGCCGCCTTCATCTCCCTTTCGAGGCTCTCGATCTGCTGGCTCAATGGCAGCCCCGACCGCTCACCCACCTTCGAAGGTAGGCGATCACCGAGGGAGAAGTAGTCCAGGTTGCTCATGGTTACGAGCGGGCTATGAATGTCCTTGAGAACACTTCTCGGCTCGATGCCGTGCTCTTCGTTATACGCCTGCTGCCGAATCCGACGCCGATCGGTCTCGGTCATCGCCCGCCGCATCGAGTCTGTAATCCTGTCGGCATAGAACAACACCCGGCCTTCCAGATTTCTCGCCGCGCGGCCGGCAGTCTGGATGAGCGAGGTACCGCTTCTCAGAAAGCCCTCTTTGTCGGCATCCAAAACAGCCACGAGGGCCACTTCGGGCAGATCCAGTCCCTCGCGGAGCAGATTGATCCCAACCAGAACATCGAACACCCCACGGCGCAAGTCGGTCACGATCTCCACCCTTTCGAGAGTCTCGACGTCACTATGAAGGTAGCGCACCTGCACTCCCACTTCCAACAAGTACTGCGTCAGCTCTTCCGCCATCCGCTTCGTGAGAGTCGTCACCAGCACCCTGCCACCCAGCCCCGTTACGCGGCGGATCTCGGCCAGCAGGTCGTCGACCTGCCCGCTGGCTGGCCGCACCTCGATCTCGGGGTCGAGAAGACCTGTCGGTCGAACCACCTGTTCGGCGATGACCCCTTGCGAGCGCTGCAATTCCCACTCACCCGGGGTCGCCGACACGTAGATTCTCTGGTGTCCACGGCTGTCGAACTCTTCGAACGTCAGCGGCCGATTGTCCAGAGCACTCGGCAGCCGGAAGCCGTATTCGACCAGCGTCTCTTTGCGGGATCGATCGCCGTGGAACATGCCCCTGACCTGCGGCACCGACTGATGGCTTTCATCGATCATCAATAGCGCATCGTCCGGCAGGTAGTCCAACAGGGTCGGCGGCGCCTCACCAGGCTGTCGACCCGACAGATGCCTGGAGTAGTTCTCGATCCCATGGCAGTAGCCGATCTCCCGCAGCATCTCGAGATCGAAGCGCGTCCGCTGCTCCAGTCGCTGAGCCTCGAGAAGCTTCTCCTGGGACTCCAGATCAGGCAGCCTCTCTTCGAGCTCTTTCTGGATACCACCGATCGCCGACTCCAACTGATCCCTGGGAGTTACGTAGTGTGTCTTTGGGAACACGGCGATCCGATCCAGTTCCTCCACTGAGTCGCCTCTGAGTAAATCGAATCGGCAGATGCGCTCGATTTCGTCGCCAAAGTACTCGATTCGATAGCCGGCCTCCTCATAGGCGGGAAAGATCTCGAGCACATCGCCTCGAGCCCTGAAGCTGCCGGGGAACAGATCCATCGACGTCCGCTCGTACTGCATCTCCACGAGCTTTCGAAGTGCCGTTTCCATACCGTCGTCCTGGCCGATCCCGAAGAACTGGAGCATGCCGAAGAACGCTTCGGGCGATCCGAGGCCATAGATGCAGGACACCGAGGCAATAATCACCACATCACGGCGCTCGAACAGCACTTTGGTCGCGCGCAGGCGGAGTCGGTCGATCTCCTCGTTGATGCTCGTTTCCTTCTCGATGTAAGTGTCACTCTGAGGCACGTAGGCTTCGGGTTGGTAGTAGTCGTAGTAGGAGACGAAATACTCTACGGCGTTGTGTGGGAAGAAGCTCCTGAACTCCTGGTAGAGCTGGGCGGCTAGCGTCTTGTTGTGGGAGAGAATCAGGGTCGGCCGATTCACCTCCTCGATGACCTTGGCCATGGTGAAGGTCTTGCCCGAACCGGTGACACCTAGCAGAACCTGTTCTTTCAGACCCGCTTCGAGTCCTTGCACAAGCTGCCGAATCGCTTGGGGCTGATCACCCTGCGGTACCAGGGGGGACTCGAGGTTGAACCTCTCCATACCAACGATTCTACTGGGTGTTTCCTACGCAGCTCGGTGGGCGGGTTCGGGCACCGCCGGCAGCCCAACCGACTCGGAGACGCCGGCTGGATCCGGCAGTGGATCATCGGTGGTGTCGCCCGGCTCTCTACCCGATACCCGATCCAGAGCTTCGATCAAGCCCTGGATCTCCTGGCGACTGAACCGTTTTGGGCCTTCACCGAGGGCCTCTCGAAGCATCTTCTGCAGATCCTGAAGAGCGACGACATCGGCACGGTCCTCCTCGACGGCGTCGACAACGGCGTCGAAGGCCTCCGCCAGTTCCTGTCTTTCGGGCTCGGTGATATCCGCCGGAAGGGACTCCTCAACCTGCGCCTCCAGCTCGGTCATCATCCAGCCGAAAAGGTCCTTCGCTTTGAGGAGAAAGACCACCGAGCCGATGCCCAGCAAGACGATCAGCGCTCCACAACCCAAGAGTGCCCGCCGTGAGTTACCGGTCCACTTCGACTGGGGACCGCGCGGCGAAAACGGCTCCCTGTCGATATCGACGTTACTCTGTTCAGGTGGCGTCGGCACTCGATTCATCGGACCTTTCGAAGTTCACTATGAACGCATTCTATTCTTCGCTCCCGACCGTCGCAAATCAGCCAGGATCTGACCCCTCGATGACCGAGACGCGATGCGTAGACTGGCCTAGACGACTATAATCTCCACGCGTGAGCTCTACCTCTGACAGGTCCGAGAGGACCCCCGCAGCCACTCGAAGTGGCCACCGACAGCGCTCCAGATCGAAGCTGACAGTATGGATCGCAGCCCCGGCGCTGGCACTTCTCCTCGGCGTTCTGGGCGGTGTGGGTGTCGCCTCGATCATCAACATGCCCCAGGTGGAGTCCCTGGCGGACTTTTCCCCTGGAGTGATCACACGTCTTTTCGACCGCAACGGCGAGGTGTTCGCCACCTACGCGAAAGAGAAGCGTGTGCTGATCGAAGAGGGAGAGATCCCACCCCTTCTCCAGAACGCGATCCTGGCCGCGGAAGACAGCAACTTCTTCCAGCATGGAGGAATCGACGCTGAGGGCGTGCTGCGTGCCATGACCCAGAACCTACGCCAAGGCAGACTTGCCATGGGCGGCTCGACCATCACCATGCAACTCGCACGTCAGCTTTACCTGACCCCCAAGAAGACCTGGCAGCGCAAGGCTGAGGAGGCACTTCTCGCAGTCGAGTTGGAGAAGAATTTCAGCAAGCAGCAGATTCTGACCCTCTACTGCAACCTGATCTTCATGGGACATGGCAACTACGGTATGGAATCCGCCTCGCGTGCCTACTTTGGAAAGACCGTCAAAGACGTCGACCTGGCCGAGGCGGCTGTCCTGGCCGGGATTCCACAAAGGCCCAGCGCCTACAGTCCCTATAGAAGCCCTGACTTGGTCATCACCCGACGTGACTACGTCTTGCGGCGCATGCGGGAAGAGGGCTACATCACCGCAGAGCAGTACCGGGAAACTATCGATCTGCCATTGCTCGTCGTGCCGAATCGAAAGAAGGACCTCCGGGCACCATATTTCGCCGAGGAAGTGCGTCGGTACCTGGAGTCCACCTACGGTGCCGAGGGTCTCCTCGAGCAGGGCCTGCAGGTCGATACGACTTTGGATCCTCCGGTGCAGAGCGCGGCAGAGACCGCTCTCGAACAGGGGCTGATCCGACTCGACCATCGAAACGGCTGGCGAGGAAGTCTCCGCAAGGTCGAGACCGACGATCTGGCGGGCTATGAGCTGCCCTCCTGGCGCAATGTCGAATTGACCGCCGGCAGCTGGTACGAAGCCCTGGTCATGGCCGTCAGCGCGCGCGGCGCCGATCTCAGAATCGGCGAGGTGAACCTGCTGCTCGAGTCCGACGGTATGAAGTGGACGCGGCACCAGAACCCGCAGCAGATTCTCGAGCCAGGCGATGTCGTCTGGGTCAGCCTTCACGCGGCAACGGAAGAGGAAGGGGCACCGCTCGATATCGTCCACCTGGAGCAGGAGCCGGAGTTGGAAGGCGCCGCGATCGTCTTGGAATCGGCCACCGGAGCGGTCAGGGCCATGGTCGGTGGATGGGATTTCGACCGCAGCAGCTTCAATCGCGCGACGCAGGCGAAACGACAGGTGGGATCTGCTTTCAAGGTCTTCGTCTTCGGTTCGGCGCTCGAAACCGGATTTACTCCTGCTGACACGATCTTCGACGGCCCGACCGTCTTTCCGGCTGCCAACAACGTGCCCAGCTATTCTCCACGCAATTTCTACCGCCAGTACTACGGCATCACGACGTTGCGTCGAGCGCTCGAAAAATCGATGAATGTGTGCTCTGCCAAGCTGATGGACATCGTCGGGGTCGAGCACACCATCGACTTCGCACGGCGCTGTGGAATCCGCTCCAACCTCCCCCCCTACCCCAGTCTTGCGCTCGGTTCTGCGGAGCTCATTCCACTCGAACTGGCCGGCGCCTATTCCGCCATCGCCAATCAGGGCGTCTATCTGGAGCCCTACTTGATCGAAGCCGTCCGCACCCCAGACGGCCAGAATCTCGAGACCCACCAGCCGCGCGCTCACAAGGCCATGGAGCCCGAAATCGCGTTTGTGCTCGGTCACATTCTCGAGGGAGTCGTGGATCGGGGAACAGCCGTTCGTGTCTCCGGCCTCGATCTCGACCTGGCTGGCAAGACCGGCACGACGGACGACTACATCGACGCCTGGTTCGTCGGCTATACACCCACCCACACGATCCTGACCTGGGTGGGCCACGACGTAAATCGCTCGATCGGCCGCAACATGACCGGCGCCGCAGCGGCACTTCCTATCTGGCAATCGATCGTGGAAACTGGACTGGAAGAGGGTTGGCTCGCGGCAGGATCATCCTTCGTTCGCCCGCCTTCTGTTGTCGAGATGCAGGTCGAGTATCTCACCGGCATGCTGCCGGGCCCGGGAGCCCAGAATGTGATCTCCGAGGCATTCGTCTCCGGCACGGAGCCCGCCCGACAGTTCGATCCGGAGAGCGCTCGGATCCTCCAGCTTCCCTGGTATCAACAGCGCCCCTTCTACCTGCCCAAAGTTGGCGAGCGCATGCCCGACGATGTCGAGGACTGGACTCTGGTGCAGGAATCCTGGGCGGAGGAAAAGGAAGACGGCTGACTCGTGTCGGGGAGGTGCGGCTACTCGGGCTTGGTACCCACCATGGCGTAGTCCTGAAACCCGTAGAGCAGCTCATCCAATTGGTCCCGCAGCCGGTTGACGTGATCCGCCACGGGCTTGATGTCTTCGGATAGATCAGACAAATCGATCTCGGGTAGGCGATCCTCGACCTCGAAGGGGCGCAGATCGAGGCGCTCGACCGGGTCGAATCCAGCCTGTTCGAACAGCAGCATGAGTGTCGCCGGATGCACCGGCCTACGGTGGGTCGGGTCGAGCCAGAAATTTCTTGCCGCCACCACCAGCGAGAGAGGGTTCGGGGTTTCCAGAATCAGGCTCCCGCCTGGCTCCAGGGCTCGCCACGCCAGTCGTACAAGACGATCCAGATCTGTCGGCTCGAGGTGCTCGATCACGTGCACGGAGAGCACCCCCCCGAGACTTCCCTCTGGCGCTTGCGCGAGCGCGCCAAAGAGATCGATCCTGTCAGCGGTCAGACCCAAGTTCCTGCAGTGAGACACCATCTCCTCGCTCTGGTCGACGCCTCGCGCCGTCAGACCGTGCTCCTCCAAGACAGCAAGCATCTCGCCGCGACCACACCCCAGGTCCAGAATCGAACCCTTACCCTCCAAGTGGCCCAGATATGCCTGGGCCCTGTCCGAGATCTCCTCGCGGGTGCCCCGGAAGCGATCCTCGAGCTCCAGGTAGCTCTGTTCGCGCCAAGCCTCTTCCAGCGCCGCTTGGCTGACCGGCTCCTCACCAGACTCGGCGACCAGAGCGAGCAAGCTTCCCAATCGACTCCAATAGTGCTTGCTCTCTCTGCGGTATCGGTCCAGCCTTTGGTCCATCAGGGCATAGAGGGCATCCGTATGCTGATTGAAATCGGTCAGCACTTCCCGCGGGAAGGCCTCCAGGTAGGTGATGCGCCGGTGATTGTTCTGGACATCTCTCACCAGATCGTCACGGACCTGTCGCAGGTCTCGGATGAAATCGCTCGGTGCCCTTTGCAGGAACTCGAGGTTCTCCAACACGATCAGATTGAAGGTCTGTTGACGCACCCACAGGTCGTGTTGGGGTAGCGTTACGGCTGGTCTGAACAAGCGGGAGAACCGCTTCAGAAGATGCTCGACCCAACCCATCACCCCCGGCCGCCGCGTGATTACGGGAAAGGAGTGGTTCCCCTCCCAAAGCCAGCGCCAAGCCGACAGATCACGCGTCGGCTCGCCGATGAAGTCCTCGATCGAGGGATCCGGCTTGGGCGACTCCGGGCTCGACATCTGGCCTACTCTTCCGCTTCGACAGTAACCGTGACTTCCGCAACGACTTCGGGGTGAAGCTCGATCCTGACCAGATGCTCACCCAGGGTTTTGATTCCACCTTCGAGATCGATGCGCCGCCGGTCGACAGTCACGCCCTTCTCATGCAGGAGCTCGTTGATCTCACCTGCCGTGACCGATCCGTAGAGCGTTTCCGCCTCACTGACCCGTTTGGCAATGCGCAATTGCAGGCTGGCGATCGCCGCAGCGATCTCTTGAGCCGCATCACGTTCCTTGGCATGTCGTACATCGATCTTCTTGCGCTGCTGATCGAAGTACTTCTGGTTTCCCGGCGTCGCTTCGAGAGCGAATCCCTTGGGAATGAGAAAGTTCCGCGCGTATCCCGGCTTGACGTTGACGATCTCGCCCCGCTTGCCCGTGTGCATGACGTCCTGCATCAAGATGACTTGCATGATGCCCTCCTAGTCCGACGTATAGGGCAGCAAGGCCAGATGTCTAGCCCGCTTGATCGCCTGTTGAATGACGCGCTGGTGCTTGGCGCAGGTACCCGAGATCCGGCGCGGCAGGATCTTGGAACGCTCGACCAGATACTGCTGGAGGAACCGAATGTCCTTGTAGTCCACGGTATTGATCTTGTCGGCACACATTCGACAGACCTTCCGACGCCGAAAGTAGAACTTTTTCTTGCCCGAACCTCTGGCTGCGGGTGCCATTAGTTTTCCTCCTCGCTGACTGCGGCCGTCTCGGTCGAAGCTTCGACGGTGGGCGCTGCTTCTTCAGCTGCCGGTTTGTCAGATTTTCGTGTCCTGAGGCGACCGGCGTCCATGCGGACCGTCAGATACCGCAGCACGTTGTCGCTCTGCTGCATCCTCTGTCGCGCCATGCCGAACGGGCTGCTGTCTTCGCTCTGCACATGCAGCAGCACGTAGTGCCCTTCCGTCAGCTTGTTGATCGGATAAGCCAGCTTCCGTTTCCCCCAGCTCTCTTCCTTGGCGATCACTCCACCCTCATCGGTGATCATCTTCTGAAAATCCTGGCTCAGACCGACCACTTCCTCGTCGGAGAGACGAGGGTCAGCCACGAACATCAACTCGTACTCACGCATAGATATTGAATCCTCCCTCTGGCCTTGTCAGTCCCCAGATCAGCTGGGGACAGAGAGGTTGATGGATAGAAGCACCAGCCTAGCCGGCGCTTCGAGACTGCTGGCCGCCGATTCTAGCCGATCTCTGGCCAAAATCAACTGCCAATCCGGATATCTCTCCGCTCCTAACCTATCCCCGGTCTCCACATCAGACGAGCAGAGGCGCCAGGACCAGCGCCACTACCGACATCAACTTGATCAGGATGTTGAGGCTGGGACCGGCCGTGTCCTTGAAAGGATCTCCAACCGTGTCTCCCACCACTGCCGCCTTGTGAGCATCGGATCCCTTGCCGCCATGGGCCCCGCCTTCGATGTACTTCTTGGCATTGTCCCAAGCTCCACCGGCGTTGGCCATGAAGATGGCCATCATGACTCCCGACGACGTGACACCCGCCAAGACCCCCGCCAGCGCCGCTGTGTCCCAGAAGCCCACAGCTACCGGAACGATCACGGCCAGCAATCCAGGGGCCACCATTTCCCTGATGGCGGCTCGGGTGGAAATGTCCACGCAGGTCGCAAAGTCGGCTTCGGCCTTGCCCTCCATAAGCCCGGGGATCTCCTTGAACTGACGACGCACCTCCTCGATCATCTCGAAGGCGGCCCGGCCGACGGCCCGCATCGCCATGGACGAAAAGAGGAACGGCAGCATGGCTCCCAGGAAGAGACCTCCCATGACCTTCGGATTCGCCAGATCGATGGTCTCCAGCCCAACAGTCGTTCGAAAGGCGGCGAAGAGCGCCAGTGCTGTCAGCGCCGCCGAGCCAATCGCAAAGCCCTTGCCGATCGCTGCAGTCGTATTGCCTACTGCGTCCAGCTTGTCGGTCCGCTCCCTCACTTCCGGCCCCAGCTGTGCCATTTCTGCAATCCCACCTGCGTTGTCCGCAATGGGACCGTAGGCATCGACAGCCAGCTGGATTCCGGTCGTGGAGAGCATCCCCAGTGCGGCAATCGCGATCCCATAGAGCCCTGCTTGATCGTGCGCCACGAGAATCGCCGCCACCAGGACGATCACCGGCACAGCTGTGGAGCGCATGCCGAGCGCCAGCCCAGAGATGATGTTCGTCGCCGCACCGGTCAGGCTGTCCTTGGCGATTCCCTGTGCCGGTTTCCTCGACTCAGAGGTGTAGTACTCCGTGATCAAGCCGATCAGCACACCACCAACGAGGCCTGCCAAGGTCGCCCAGAACACCCCCGCAGCCGTGAACTCGACTCCCGAGATGACATAGGTATCCGCCAGAAGCCACTTCGAGAACCCCCAGATAGCGACCAACATGACGGCCGCCGAGAACATCGGACCACGGTGTAGCGCCTTGCCCGGTTCGCCCCCTTCCTTGGTGCGCACCAGAGCGGTACCGAGTAGCGAGACGACGATTCCGACGCCGGCCAGGACCATGGGCAGAAGTACCAGCATGGGGGTATAGGCTTCGCCGCTCAAGAGCGTGGCATTGGCACCCAGCACCAGGGTACCGATAATCGATCCCACATAAGACTCGAACAGATCGGCACCCATACCAGCAACATCCCCGACGTTGTCGCCGACGTTGTCAGCAATGACCGCTGGGTTGCGTGGGTCGTCTTCCGGAATCCCGGCCTCCACCTTGCCGACGAGATCAGCGCCCACATCAGCGGCCTTGGTGTAGATGCCACCCCCAACGCGGGCGAACAAGGCGATGGAGCTGGCGCCAAATGAGAATCCAGTCAGCACCGTGACGACCCTCATCAGGTCGGCTTGAGGATTGCCCGATTCGAAGATCCCGGCATAGAGCAGGAAAAGCAACGAGATCCCCAGCACCCCGAGGCCCACGACACTGAAGCCCATCACGGCACCGCCAGAAAAAGCCACCTGCAGGGCTTCGTTCAAGCTGTTGCGAGCTGCTGACGCCGTTCTGACATTGGCCGCTGTCGCCACCCTCATGCCGAAGAATCCGGCCAAGGCCGAGCAGAACGCACCGGCGATGAGGGACAGTCCGATCAGAGCAGAGGTTTCGGCTTTGCCGGCGTTGGCCCAGGAAAGAAGTCCTGCGACGACGAGAACGAAGATCAAGAGAACACGGTATTCACGACCCAGGAAGGCCATCGCACCTTCTCGGATGTGTCCGGCTATGGTCTTCATCCTCTCGTTACCGGCATCTTGCCGCCGGATCCAGGCACTGCGAATCCAGGCGAACAACAGCGCCAGGACTCCACAGATCGGTACGAGATACATCAGTTTCATCATGTCCACGATCAGATTCCTCCTCCAAGATGGCGCGCCTCGCCTCGGATCGAGACTGCCGCTCGCCTACGGTCTATCGCCCAACTACCGGTTGAACTCATTCATGGTCGCCTCGACGCCGTCAGCCAGCCAGCGCTCACAGGCATCTGCCGCTCGACCGATCATCGCCTCCACTTCGCCGAGCTCCGCTTCAAGAAACGGCGCAAGCACGAACTCGACGAGAGCGTCACCCTCCAACCCTGCCTCGGTATTGTCTACTCCCAGTCGGAGTCGCGGGATCGTCTCGCATTGCAGATTCTGAATCACCGATTCCATCCCCCGGTGTCCACCCGGGCCTCCGGACTTGCGAAACCGGATCTTCCCCAAAGGGAGGTGAACATCATCGAAGACGACGAGAATGTTCTCCGCCTTCAACTCGCGCTTCTCCACCAGACAACGAAGGGCATAGCCACTGCGGTTCATGTAGGTCTGTGGTCGAGCGAGTATCAGAGCAGGCTCGATTGCCAGCAGTGACTTACATTCCACACGATCGAAGGCGCTACCACGACGGCTCGACAACTCCTCGACGACGGCAAAACCCAAATTGTGGCGCGTCCGTCGAAGGCGCTCCCCGGGGTTGCCCAAGCCGACAATGAGTCGAACTCCGCCGCTCACCTCTTGTGCCCCTGCCCCATTCATCGCTGGTTGGGTACCGGAGGGGATTCGAACAGGATCTGCGCCAGCAAAACCACACCCGGGGTAGAGCCGACCCCTTCCCTACTCGTCCTCGGTTTCGGCCTCGTCCTCTGTCGAACGTCCAATGAGCTCGGGCTCGGCAGCCTCTTCCTCGAGCAGCCCTGCCTCTGCGGCTTCCGCCTCGGCCTCTTCCACCTCGGTAGCTACACGGCTGTGAGCCACCGCAACGATGACCTTGTCGAGCTCTACCATCAGCTCGACGCTCTTCGGCAGCTCGAGGTCCTTGGCCTCGTAGTGCGCCCCTATTTCCAGGGCGGTGACGTCGAGCTCCAGAGTCTGAGGTATGTCGCCAGGAAGACACTCGACCTCGACTTCGCGAGTGATGAAATCGAGGACGCCGCCGTCGTTCTTGACGCCAGCAGGTGTTCCTGCGAGGTCGATGGGAACCTGGACCTTGACCTTTTCAGTCATCAGGATCCTGAGAAAATCGATATGGACCACCTGCCGGGTGATGGGATCGATCGTCAGCTCCCGGACCATGCTGTGGCGCTTCTGATCGGTGCCCGCCATCTTGAGCAGGAAAACCGCATTCTCGCCACCGGTCTGTTTGAACAGATCATGCAAGGTCTTGCGTTCGACCTGAATGGCCACAGGATCCAAGCCGCCACCGTAGACAACAGCGGGGATGAAACCCGCGGCACGCAGCCGCCGATTGGGGCTGGTGCCGGTTTCTTCGCGTGATTGAACTTCGAGGGTGATATCACTCATGACAAAAAAGGACTCCCAACTGGCTAGACGAACAGTGAGCTCACTGAGCTGTTCTCGTGAATTCTTCGAATGGCCTCACCCAGGAGGGGCGCCACTGACAGTGGCTTGAGCTTGTCGCACTGGCTCAGTTTCTCCTCGAGAGGCGTTGTATCCGTGACAAGGACCGTCTCCAGGGGAGACGTCCTGATTCTATCCAGGGCAGGACCCGACAGGACTCCGTGAATACCCGCGGCGAGTATGCGCTCGGCTCCGTTGTCCCGCAGCGCTTGTACTGTCGAAGTCAGAGTGCCCGCAGTGTCGATGATGTCATCAATCAGGAGAACGCTTCTCCCCTCCACATCCCCGATGATGTGCATGACCTTGGCCCGATTCGGTGCTTCGCGGCGCTTGTCGACGATGGCCAGCCCAGCATCCAGTCGCTTGGCGATGGCCCGCGCTCGCTCGACGCCACCGGCATCCGGGGAGACAATCATCAGATCCGGAATATCCAACTCGCGAATGGCCTCCAGCAGCACCGGCGCCGCGAAAAGATGATCGACCGGCACATCGAAGAAGCCCTGAATCTGTGAGGCATGCAGATCCATCGTCAGAATCCGATCGGCTCCAGCCGCCGATATCAGGTCCGCCACCAGCTTGGCGGTAATCGGAACCCTCGGTCGGTCCTTCTTGTCTTGGCGGGCATAGCCGTAGTACGGAATCACCGCCGTGACTCGGGAGGCCGAGGAGCGCTTGAGGGCATCGAGCAGAATCAGTAACTCAACGAGGTTTTCATTGACCGGGGTGCAAGTTGGCTGAATGACGAAGGTATCCGACCCGCGAACATTCTCGTCGATCTGACAGAAGATCTCGCCGTCGGAGAAATTGAATGCCTCGACACACCCGAGTTCCAAGTTCAGGTACTCACCGATCTCTCGGACCAATCCGGGGTGTGCTCGCCCGCCAAAAACCTTCAGATCACCGTACATCACATGTTTCCCCATCGGACAAGTGGCTTAAATGGCTGGGGCGGTAGGATTCGAACCTACGAATGCCGGATCCAAAGTCCGGTGCCTTACCACTTGGCGACGCCCCATCATGAGACCGCCCATCGATTTCTCGAATCTCCGCGGAGCCAGCTTGCGGGGCCAGGAGAGCACCCGAATGATCTGCAAAGCTCCTGTTTCCCCGAGTCGATCCGATCAGGAATTCCAGAAGGAATCCCTCAGATGCATCTCTGCTACTTCCTCGAGGCTCTTCTTCTCGAGATTTTCTTCCAATTGATTGACCGCGGGCGGCTCTTCTCTGGCAGGCGGCACCGGCTGACTCTTGTCCCTTGCTTCACCTGAGCTCTGCCCAGACAACACGTGATCATACTCCGACAGGATCTGCTCTTCGAGCATTTTCCGAGTTTCATTGTTGAGCGGATGGGCAACGTCCTTGAATTTCCCATTGCGCTTCTTGCGGCTCGGCATACTGATGAATAGCCCATCTTTGCCCTGGATTACCTTGATGTCGTTGACCATGAAGCAGTTGTCGAAGACGATGGAGACAAAGGCCCGCAGCTTTTCTTCGTCGACTGGAAAAACTTTGACCTCGGTGATGAGCATCGAATTGTCCCCTTCACTGAACGACACGAAGTCTCTGAACCGTAGAGCGACTCAGTGTGCGACCTCGAAACACACGACAGTTGCTCGGTAACCTGCTTGCCAACTCGGCATTCTCTATTGCACCCTCGAAGAATGCCAGGCAGGTAGCGCCACTTCCGGACAGCCGCACCAGGCCTGCTCCGGCCTCGACCAGCGCATTATATACGCGGCGCACCTCGGGGAATCGACTCGTCACGAGGGTCTCCAAGTCATTCCACGACCCGTCCACTACCCCCCAATCCGCGTCCTCCCCCCAGACGAGCGGACCCATACTAGAAACCTCCTGATCCGCTGTCAATTCCCTGTACTCTCGAAACACCGAGGCGGTCGAGACTTCCACAGCTGGAGTTACAAGCCAGATCTGCCGCTCCGGCAGATCTGGCAACGCTGTGATCTCATCGCCTCGTCCAGACCCCAAAGCTGTGCCGCCGGTGAAAAAGAAAGGTACATCGGCGCCAAGGCTGCGCCCGAGCTGGACCAACTGACCGTCGCTCGCCTGCTTTGCATCGAGAAGGTCTCGCAGGCCGTGCAGCACAGATGCCGCATTGCTACTGCCGCCTCCGAGCCCGCCACCCATCGGGATGTGCTTCTCGAGAGTGATACGAACTCCGTCCGCCAAGGGCCACGTCTCCAAAAAGAGCGCCGCGGCTCTGTAGGCGAGGTTCCGTCCATCGGATGGTAGCCCCTGGTCGACGACCTCCAGCTGGACCCCGCGGCCAGCAATCTCCAGACTCACCAGATCGCAAAGATCCACTGATTGGAACACCGTGCGCAACTCGTGGTACCCGTCAGGACGCAATCCCAGCACTTCGAGGTGCAGATTGACCTTGGCAAAGCTACGGTAGGTCGTTCGCATTGCACTCAGAGACTTGGTAGCCCGACGGAATCTGAAGCTCGGCGACAGGATCCAGTAGGGGTTCGCTGACGATCTCTCTCCACTTGATCTGGATGCCTTGCCTATGGGACACCATGCCGCCCTCTCCTTGTCGACTCCACCACAATACCGGTCGGTCTTCCTCCCATAGCACCCAGGAAGACGGCTGGCCGGTCGCGAGCCTGGATGTCCAACGCCTGCCGTCCTCGCCGCGAAAGTCGATCTCGTCGGTTGTGCGTCGCTCGATTCTCGCCGGTTTGGTCGGTAGGTAGCCCAGTAGAACTCGTGGTAGCGACTGCCACGGCATGGCCGCGAGCACCGGATCCGGAAGGCGAACTTCCGAGGCCCGACAGAACACTCTGGCGCGGTGATCGATCAGCAGTGTCTCCATCTCACTGGTCTGGAGGCTCCATAGCGGCCGCCCCAGCGCATCGCTGGTCAAGACCTCGAATGTCGATTCGGAAGAGAGTCGCAAGACCAGCTTCATTCCGCCTCGCCCATCTTGCCCCTCATACCTGACGCGAAAGAGCCGTTGCGTGCCCAGGGCCTCCGCCGGCACCGTCCAGGCGCTGTCCGACTTCCCCGGCTCCGCCTCGGTTTTGGGCCCTGGAACCGTCGTCGCACAGTGCAGCCCGAATACGGCAGCCAGGGCCGTCAAGCCCAGTGCCCGGATCGAGGTAGTGTCGAGATAGCTCATCAGGGTCGAACCGGACATCGGAGGTGAGCCTGGCCGGCGGTGCGTCGAAAGCGGCTCGAGTTCGGTCGCTCGGGCCCTCCAGTTCGGTCTGGAATCGACCCGTTCAGCTCACGGGTTCGCCAGACGATTCAGCTTGTCCTTGACGGCGGCTGAGTTCTCAGCTTCGAGATCGATGGCCCGCTCGTAGACCGTCCTTGCCTTGTCGAGCTGACCAATAGCGACGTAGAGATCTCCCAGATGCTCGAAGACCACGGCGTCATCCCCCACCAGTGTGGCTGCCTTCTCGAGAAATCCTTGTGCCTCCTCGTACTGACCCAGCTGAAAATGCGCCCAACCCAAGGAGTCGATGAAGGCGCCGTTCCCCGGCTCGAGCTCCACCGCCTGCTGAATCAGTAGCAACGCCCTCTCGAGGTTCTCTCCGGCTTCGGCCCACATGTAGCCCAAGTAGTTCAAGGCAGGTGCGAACTCCGGGTCGATCGTCAGGAGCTGCTGCAGCAGGTCCTCTGCCTGGCGCCTCTGACCAGAGCGCTCGTTGGCGGCCGCCAGCCAGAACAACAAACTGGTCGAGCTAGGCTCCAGCTCGAGAGCGCGCTCCAGCACTGGGATCGACTCCTCGTAGCGCTCATGCGACTGGTAGACCTCGACCATGAGCGTCAAGTCGTCGAGGGTTCCTTCGGCGGACAGACGGGAGAGAACCTCCTCAGCGTCGCGGTCTCGATTCAACTGCAACAGAATATCCGCCTGCCTCGCCCAACCCTGGCGCTGTGCCAACGAATTCGGCTCGAAGCGTGACAACACCTCCAGAGCCTCGCCGTGTCGATCAGCTCTAACGAGGGCTTCCACCAGGATCATCGCCATGTCTACATCGCCCAACGGAATCTCCTGACCGATGAGCGGTTCGAACAGCCCCACGACCTTGTCCCACTGGGCCTGCCGCATGAGCAACAGTCCGCGCTGAATTCGGGCTTGATTCGCATCCTCGATCTGCCCAGCCGAGCGCAGACGCCTTTCGATCGCTTTGAGCGTCTCCTCTGCGTCTTCCGGCTCCTGGCGGCTTTCCAGGAGCCGAGCCAAGAGAATCCCGAGATCCAGATTCATCGGGTGACTCTTGATTAGGTCGCGCGTGACGACAATCGCCTCCTCTTCTCTGCCCAGGGCGGCCAGGCTGAGGGCCCTCAGATAGCGATTTGGGTAGTAGCCCGGATCCTCCTCCAGCATCTCCTCGATGAGTTGGAGGGCACGGGAGTACTGACCCGATTGATGAAGCTCAAATGCGAGGCGCCGTCGCACCTCGGGGTCGGCCAGAACCTCCTTCGGTCCCCCTTCCAGCGTCCTGACCGCACCGGCATGGTCGCCGCGCTCGCTCTGTGCTTGAGCCAAGCTCAAGCGAGCCCTCGTGAATCCGGTGTCGACATCCAAGGCGTCCTGCATCGCCTGCTCCGCCTGCTCCGGTTTCCCGGCGCGCACCAGGGAATCGATCAGGAGCGAGAACACCATCCGGTTCCCGGCTCGTCGGCTGAGGAGGTCCTTGAACACCGCCGCTGCTTCATCTGGCCTCGACTCACCGAGGTAGATCTGTCCAAGCGTTACCATCGCCTCGATGTTGCCTGGCTGGCGGGCGCGAATCTCTTCTAGAGCCTGCCTCGCCTTCTCCAGCGCGGATGGATCCTCCTGGGCCAATCTCATTTGCGCTTCTGCATAGAACAGCAAGACGTCATCGAGCTCAGGCGCCACCTCCCTGGCTACTGTGGCCTGAGCGACTGCTTCCTGGGATCTGCCGAGGCGCAGCAGCAATCGACCGTACTCGAGCCGTGCATAGACGTCGCTCGGAGCCAAGGCGATGGCTGCCTCGAAGCTGTCGAGCGCGCCGCGGTAGTCGCCCTCCTCTGTTAGTAGTTGTGCTACCAGAAGATGGTAGGAGCCGGTCTCGTCTACATGCTCCCCAGCAGCCCAGGACGGCAACAGGAGTGCGGCCAACAGGTACAACCATCGCGCTTTCACGGCCGGAAGGATAGCAACCGCTGCGCTGCCTTTACAAGCAACCGTGCCCCACCTATAATCCGCTTGAATCGTCTAAGTAGCCACATACCAACAACTTAGACGCTAGCCTCCGGGCTGGAGACCGAATCCTTGGGTATGCAATCACTCGGAACCCTGCTACTCCAAAACGGCTGGATCACCAAACAGCAGCTTGGACTGGCGATCTCCAAGCAGCGGGAGATCGGCGGCAGGCTGGGCTCGTGCCTCCTCGAAATGGGTGCCATCTCGGAGGGTCTTCTCGACCGTATCCTGGCCGAACAGCAAGGCGTGTCCGTCGCCACGGCCGAGGACCTGCGCGACATCCCTGACGAGCTCCTACAGCTACTTCCCGCCAGGATCGCCATCCGTTACGAGGCCATTCCTTTTCGATTTTCGGGTCCTCGCGTCGAAATCGCGATGCTAGAGGTCGACAACCTCTGGCTCCAGGACGAACTGTCCTTCATTATCGGGCGGCGGCTCAAGGTCCACATCGCGAGCCAGGTCCGGCTCGTGGCCGCCTTGGCTCAGTACTACAACGCGCCGCTGTCCGAGCGTTTCGCCAAGCTGGAGAATCTGCTCGACCAGCAGCGCCAGCGGCCTCCAGAGGTTTCCTCTGGAGTGCACCCCGAGTCCAGACTCGTCCACTTAGACGATCTGAATGGCCCAACTTCCCAAGTCGTTCCGATCCGACAGGTGCCGCCCGACCTCGACGGGACTGAGATCGAAACCGAGGCGGCGGAATCTCAGAAGACTACCAAGGAATCCAGTCCCCACAGCATTCCGCTGTCCGACCAGGAACTCGCCAATCTCGGTACCGAGGCGGCCCTCGAAGAGCCCGGGAGCAATATCTCACCGTTCCTCTACACTCGCGATCAGAGCTCCGAAGGAGTGATCGAGTTCGGCGACGTAGAGGCTCGACTCGCGGCGACCCGACATCCAGAGGAGGTCGGACAGATTCTCATCGACTACCTGGCGCAGTTCTTCGTCCGTGTGCTCGTCTTTCAGGTTCGCCAGGGTGCGGTTTGCGGCTGGCTCGGGCATGGACCTGGACTCGACCGGGAGAGACTCGGCAGATTCAGGGTCCCCTTCAATGAACCGTCGATCTTCCTCAATCTGCGCGAAGGTGGCAGCTTCTTCATTGGCAAGCTCCCCGAGATGTCGCCTCATCTGGAGTTGGCGGCTTGCTGGAGCAAGGATCTGGCTGACGAATGTGCCGTCTTCCCCCTGCGCATCCAGGACCACCTGGTCAGCATGATTTATGGTGATCGTGGTCCCCTCGGTCTCCAGGCGCTGGATCTGGAATTGATTCGCCACCTCACCACGGTGGCGAGTCAGGCCTTCGAACGGTGCATTCTGGAGCAAAAACAAGCCCGACTTCGCCAGGCATCGGAGCGAAAATGAGCGATTCGAGAACCCTGTGCCCAGTGTCGTTGACACCTTTTTTGGCCATTGCTACACTCTGACGCCCCAAACGACCGACATGATCAAAGCCGATCTCGTAAACCGCGTCGCCGAAAACTCGGATGTCCCGAGAGTCAAAGCTGCTCTCGCAGTCGAGACGATCTTCGAGGCCATGAAACACGCCCTCAGCGAGGGAAAACGAATCGAGTTTCGCGGCTTCGGAGTGTTTCAGGTGCGAGACCGGAAGCGGGGCGTCGGACGCAACCCCAAGACCGGAGTTGAAGTCGCCATCTCACCTGGCAAGACCGTTCGTTTCAAACCTGGCAAAGAGTTGAAGAACCTCTGAACGTGAGGCCGGGGCGCTCTTCCTACCCACCGCCCGATCCATCGTCAGACGGCCCTCCCGAGGCAAATCGGAGCCAAGGGTCCGGCTCGGCGAATGGAGACGATCAGGCCAAGGCCACCAGCACCGGCCAGATCGATAGCCCTTCACAGCTTCTTCTTGCAGGGGGGCTCTTCCTGGCAACCCTGGCTACGACAACCACCTTTGGGGCAGGCTTCTGCCTCTCCACGAGAACGGATGTCGTCACTGACCTGGTGCCTGCCGTCGAGTGGATCTTCCTGGGGCAATTACAACAGTTTCTCGCCCTTACCGGCTACATCTTTCGCACCGTCTGGTCCGACGGCCCGTTGTTGCGACTCGGATTGGCGTTCTCGCTACCGACTCTGGCGATTCTCCTCTCCCACGAATTGGGTCACTACATCGCGTGCCGGAGACACCACCTTTCGAGCACCTACCCCTACTTCATTCCCGCTCCCTTGCTGATCGGAACTTTCGGCGCCTTTATTCGCATTCGAGCACCGATCCGAACCCGGAGGGAGCTCTTCGATGTCGGCGCTGCAGGACCGATCGCAGGCTTTCTGGTCCTACTACCCTTCTTGCTCTATGGCATAGCGAACTCTCAACCGGTGTCGATTGTAGAGGTCGATTGGGATCTTCCCGGTAGCTTGCTGCTGTTGAAGCCGGGAACTTCAATTCTGATGGCGGCGACGACCTATCTCTTCCACGGCCCCTTGCCCGCCAACTCGGTCCTCAACCTTCACCCCTTCGCGCTCGCAGCTTGGGTCGGGACCTTCGTCACCTCCCTGAACTTGATTCCCGTCGGTCAACTGGACGGAGGTCACATCTTCTACGCGGCCTTCGGGCGACGACTTCGCTCGCTTTCGTGGTGGCTACTGGGTCTGCTGGCCCTGATGGGCTTTCTCTGGCCTGGTTGGTGGCTCTGGAGCATCGTCCTTCTCATCATGCGTCCTCGTCACCCACCTGTCCTCGACGGTAGGCTCGGCCTCGATCGCCGGCGGCGAACCCTGGCTACAATCAGCCTGGTCATCTTCTTGCTGACCTTCATGCCGGTGCCACTCGAGCTCCTACCGATACTTCCCTGAGCTCCCCACCCGCCACGGGAGCTTTCACATCCGATCAACCGGCCTTCGCTGGCTCGAACTCCAGGAGAAAGGTCACTGGCCCCGTATTGACCAGGGCGACTTCCATCTCGGCGCGAAATCGGCCCGTCTGCACGGCAACACCGAGCAGGCGGAGATGGTCGACGAGCTCCTGAATCAGAGGCTCGGCCTCCTCCGGCGCCGCCGCTGAGCCAAAAGAGGGACGTCTACCCTTGGCCAGGCTCCCTGCGAGGGTGAACTGAGAGACGACCAGAAGCGAACCCCCGCTCTCCTTTATGTCTCGATTCATCCGCCCGTCGGCATCCTCGAAGATTCTCAAGTGACGCACCTTTGCGGCGGCTTTGGCGACCTGAGACGGGCCGTCCCCCCTCTCAATTCCCACCAGAATTACCATCCCAGCCCCGATGCGGGAGACGGTCTCGCCTTCGACCGCTACAGAGGCCGAGCTCACACGTTGCAAGATCAGGCGCATCGATCACGTCTCATGGGAATGGGTCGTAGCTTCGAGTACTGTCGGAGTGAATCTCACTTCGATCGGAAATCGCAGTGACGAAAGCGCTATGATAGCGGACCTCAACCGAGACAAGGAGAGACAAGCGAATGGTCAACAAAGTCATCCTGGTAGGAAACCTTGGCCGCGATCCGGAGGTTCGGTCCACGCCTTCGGGCCAGCCCGTGGCCACCTTCAGCCTCGCCACCAATCGCAAATGGAAGGACCAAAGTGGCAATCGGCAGGAAGAGACCGAGTGGCACAACGTCGTTTGTTGGGGTCGGCAGGCCGAAATCGCTGGCCAGTACCTCACAAAGGGAAAGCAGATCTATGTCGAAGGGCGCCTTCAGACCCGCTCATGGGACGACAAGCAGAGCGGCGAGAAGAAGTACCGTACCGAGGTCATCTGTCAGAACTTCCAGATGCTGGGAGCCCGTGGTGGGTCCGATGGAGGCTCTCAAGGTGCCTCTTCGAGCTCGGGTCCACCAGCTGACTTCCAGGCCCAGCCGGAAGACGACGACATCCCGTTCTGAAGACTCATTCATCCACTCTGTCTTTCAAAGAGTGCAGTAGATTGAGCGCTGCAAGAGGCGAGAGCCGCTCGAGGTCGACCTCCCTCAGGACCGAGGCGACGACCTCTTCGGCGGGCGCGAACAGCATCATCTGGTCCGCTTGCCCCTCCCCGGCTTCGACTCCCTTGGCCAGACGTGGCTTGCCGCTCAGGTCGTACTCGTGAGCCTCCAGATTCTGAAGAACCTGAGAAGCGCGCTCGATAACGGAGCTGGGGATTCCCGCCAGCCTGGCCACGTGAAGGCCATACGACTTGTCCGAGCTGCCGGGCTTGACCCGTCGAAGGAAGACGATCTTGTCCTGCCACTCCCTCACGGCCATGGTGCGATTGACAACCCTGGAGAGGATCGTGGCGAGCTCCGTAAGCTCGTGGTAGTGCGTTGCGAATATCGTTTTCGGTCGGCTGTGCTCGTGTAGATGCTCGACTATCGCCCACGCCAGGGAGAGCCCATCGAAGGTTGCGGTTCCCCTCCCGACCTCATCGAGGATCACCAAACTGCTGGCCGTGGCCTGATGAAGAATCCTCGCAGTCTCGATCATCTCCACCATGAAGGTGGATTCGCCGCGGGTCAGATCGTCCGAAGCTCCCACCCGGGTGAAGATCCGGTCGACGGTACTGATCGAGGCCGACTCGGCGGGCACGAAGCTGCCGGCCTGCGCCATCAGCACAATCAGAGCGGTCTGACGTAGGTAAGTGGATTTGCCGCCCATGTTGGGCCCGGTGAGAATCACGACCTGCTCCGTCTCACTATCGAGCTCGGTATCGTTCGGGACGAACACCTCGTCCCCGAGCTTTTCGACCACTGGATGCCTTCCTTCGATGATCCGAATGGCACCACCGGATTCGCTCACCCCGGGCCGCGTGTATCGGTTCCTGGCCGCACATTCCGCGAATGTCGCCAGCACATCGAGCCTGGCTACCGCCTCCGCTGCGGTCAGAAGGCGGACTGACTGCGCGGCTACCATGCTCCGCGCCTGTCTGAAGTGCTCGTCCTCTAAGCGGAGCTGCTCCTCTTCGGCGGCCAGGATCTTCTCCTCGAGGTCCTTCAGCTCTGCAGTCACGTAACGCTCGGCATTGACCAGGGTCTGCTTCCGGATGTAGTCCTCGGGAACCAGGTGTTGATTGGCCTTCGTCACCTCGAGGTAGTAGCCGAAGACCTTGTTGTAGCGGATCTTCAGCGAGGCGATCCCTGTCCTCGATCGCTCAGCCTCTTGCAAGGCCAGGATGTGCTGTCGACTGTCCTGAGCCAGCGATCGATGACGGTCCAAGTCCTCATCCACACCAGTCTTGATCACCCCTCCTTCCTTCAGGGAGGCGGGGGGATTCTCCTCGATCAAGCGACCCAGCTCAGCAGCCAGGTCTGCGACGACATCGGTCCCATGGACCTCTTGCAGGGCAGGAGATTGCACAGCCGAAAGAAGCTCGACGATCGCAGGCAAGCGCTCGAGGCCCGATCGCAGGGTCGCAGCCTCGCGTGGTGTCAGGGTTTCGAGTACTGCTCTCGATGCAAGGCGTTCGATATCCCCGACCTGGGCCAGAAGATCTCTCACCTCGGAACGAAGCTCGAATTCATGCAGCAGCTCGGCGACCGCCTCCAACCTTTCGTCGATGCTCGCCGGATCTCTCAGAGGGCGTTTCAGCCACTCACGCAGCAAGCGTCCACCCGCCGGAGTCACGGTCCGATCTAGGACACCGAGCAGAGAGCCGTGACGGCGGCCGTCCCTCAGGTTGCGAAAGATCTCCAGATTGCTCACCGTCGTCGCATCCAGAACCAGGTTGTCAGCCACCTCGCTGACCCGCAGCTCGCTCACATGCGAAAGATCGTTCTGCTGGGTCTCTCTCGCGTAGCGCAGAGCAGCTGCAGCAGCCTGGACGGCAGGCTCGTCATCGTCCAACCCATATCCCTGCAGGGTGGACGTCCCTACCTGTCTGCAAACCAACTCCGCAGCCTGTGCGGGACGCGGCCAGTCCTCCTCCGACTCAGGCGTCCGACAGATGCCCTCCGCATCCATCCAATCAATCAGCCCCTGCGGTAGACCCGAGTTTCGATGCAGGATCTCCTGCGGCCGAAGTAGGGCCAGATCATCAAGGGAGTCCTCCAGTCTCGTCCACCGACGCACCAGAAAGCTGCCTGTCGAGATATCCAGAAACGCTCCGCCGCCGCGATCTTCGTTCCACGCCACGCTCGCCAGGTAGTTAGCCTCCTCGCCGTCGAGCAACTCTGGATCGCTGACCGTCCCGGGAGTGATCACCCGTGTTACCTGGCGCTTGACGAGTCCCTTGGCCTGGGCTGGGTCCTCCACCTGATCACAGATAGCCACTTTCAAACCGGCTCGCAGCAACTTCCCTAGATACAGCTGAACTGCATGATGGGGCACGCCGCACATCGGGGCCTCGTTCTTCTTACCCCGATTTCGAGCCGTAAGCGTGACTTCCAGAATAGGCGCCGCCTTCTCGGCATCCTCGAAGAACATCTCGTAGAAGTCGCCCATGCGATAAAGCACGATGGCGTCTTCGTGCTCTGCCTTGACTTCGAGGTATTGGCGAAGCATGGGCGTGAGCTGGACGGAGCTCGACATGATGGGTCAGTATAGCGAGTCGTGATGCTGAACAGGACCGAGGTCGACACCCGACTCATACTGGCGGTGGACTCTGGATCACCCATCGTCAGCGCTGCCTTAGCCAGAGATGGAAAGATCCTCGCCGAGAGCCAGAGCCCGGGGCGAAAGTCCTCACAAGATCTGATTCAGATGATCGACGCTTTGCTAGCCGAAGCCGCCTCCAGGGTCTCCGACTTGGAAGGGATCCTGGCCCTGAGAGGCCCAGGCAGCTTCACCGGACTGCGGGTTGGGCTCGCGACTTGCCTCGGTCTTCATCAAGCTTTGGGCGTTCCAGCCACGACTTTGACCACCTTCGAGACTCTCGCTTCCCTCTCTCAAGAGAGGAATCAGGTCGTAATTTCTGCGGTCGAGTCGATCCGCGAGAGCTGGCTCGTCCAGACCTTTCGGTCGGGTGTGGTCCCTGAACCGCTCACCGAACCGCGATCGGTCTCCACCGAAGAACTGGTAGCAGCAGGGGCGGACCTTTTCATCGGCTTTGGCCTACGAGAAATCACGGCTCCGGAGCGGCCGGAGTTCCGAGACCAGGTCCTGACACCTCCCCCACTCGCGGCGCATGCCTTGAGCCTCCACGCAAGAAGGCACAGTGCTGAATGGAGCCCTGCCGGACTCGTTCAGCCACTCTACCTACAGGCCCCGGCAGCCAAGCCCGCGGCCATACGACCTTAATGAGGGACAAGGGAGCCCGGAACGGCTCCAGGGACCTGCCGAATCCTCAAGTGACAATCGAGACCGGCTCGCCCGCCGACCTGCCCCATCTCTTGAGCCTGGAGCAACAGGGCATGACCAGCCCCTGGAGCTCCGGTGCCCTCGCTCAACAGCTTGAGAATCCCGGCTCCGTCTTGCTGGTAGCGATTCATGCCCAGACCCGTAAACCGATCGGCTACATCGCAATCCGACGGGTTGCGGACGAGGCCGAGATTCTCCGACTGACTGTCGAGCCCCATTTTCGCGGCCGGGGCATAGGCTCGCAGCTCCTTGCCACGACCCTTCGCCGCCTGAGGGAGAATGCCACTGCCACCTGTTTCTTGGAGGTTCGAGCTGACAACTCGCCCGCCCTAGCTCTCTATCGGAGGTTCTCATTTCGGATCCTCTATCGTCGCCCCAGCTACTACGCCGATGGCTGTGCTGCACTGGTCCTAGCTACCGATCTCGAGGGGCTCCCACCGACCGACCCGTCTTGATCGACCCTGACGCCAGTGCTATTCTGACCTCACGTTGTCGTGTGCCTGTCGCTGGATCTATCCCGCCTCTGATGGCTCTCTGCCGACCGACTCGGAGCAGGACCGCACGACGAATCGAGAGTCCGTGATCGGAGACCGACCAACCCATCAATCCCTCGTGCTGCGGGGGATGGATCAAATCTTGCCAGGAGGTACAGAGGATGGCCAAGACAGATGACATCTTGAGGGAGGAGTTGCTCGCCAACAACGAGGAATTCCGCTCCCTATTCGACAAGCACCAGGACTGTGAGCGACAACTCATCCAGCTCCACGAAAACTCCCTCCTTTCCGAGAGAAACGAGCGCGAGGAGAAGCAGATCAAGCGCCAGAAGCTCTTCCTCAAGGACCAGATGGAAGCCATACTGCGGCAACACCGAAACCAGGAAGCGCCGGCCTGACCGGCTACTCAGGCGATCCAGTGTAGTAGGCAGAGCCCTCTTCACCACCCGACCAATCCCAGGATCCCAATGACCTTCGCCAAAGAATCACAGCCGTTTGTTCTGCCACTCGCAGTCGCGGCCCTGGTCCTATTGCTATTGCGACAAACGACCTGGGCAGTCGCCTTGGGCGGCATCGCCGTTCTCGTCCTGCTGTTCTTCCGAATCCCCAGCAGGAAGTCGAACGCCGGCGACGACAGCATCCTGGCGCCGGCCAACGGCCGTATCCTTCGCATCGATCGAAGTCCGTCACTGACCGACAGTGGTGAGGATGTACAGCGAGTCGTCACTTTCCTGTCCGTCTTCGATGTTCACGTGCAACGCGCGCCTGTCGGCGGTGAAGTCGTTGAAAGTCGATTCACCAGCGGACGCAAGATCGCCGCCTTCAAGCCGCAGGCGGGAACCGTCAATGAGAACCATCTGACGATCTTTCGCCGCTCCGACGGAGACCTCATCGGGGTGCGACAAATTGCTGGCCTGGTGGCGCGACGCGTTGTCTGTCGATTGGTTCCCGGCGACCTAGTCGAGCGGGGTGATCTGATGGGCTTGATCAAGTTCGGATCTCGGGTGGATCTGATGCTCTCCGACAACTACGAGATTCTGGTTCACCCAGGGGACCGCCTCTGTGAAGGGGAAACCGTGGTGGCCAGGTCCAAGAAACCGTAGGTTCGACCCAGTCCCTGCCAGGCATTCGGGCGCCGAGGGTCTTGCTGATCCAGGCACTCGACGCCGGCAGCCCGAGTCTTCAGAGAATCGATCATGACCATCCTGGCACTCATCAATCCGCAATCGCTGCTCGGCGAGGAGATCAAACAGGAGTTGAGCCGTCGCAAAGAGCTCTGGTCCGAGGTGCGTCTCCTGGCGACAGAAGAGGATCAGATCGGCGCCGTCACCGACTTCGCTGGCGATGCGGCCCTAATCCAGGAATGCAGCGTGGAAACTCTCGACGGAATCGATTTCGCAATTGTGCTCGGCGGCAAACGAAGACAGATCGAGAGCCCGCCGGGTCTCTCTTCTGCCACGACCCTGATGGTGGTCGATCCGTCCGGTGAGTGGTCAGCCGGCATACCGGTGGTGGCCGGTATCGGCTCGGCATCCATCGAAGATCAAACAGCCAAGGTGATCATCAGTCCGTCACCGATGACGATCCTTCTGGCACATCTCCTGGAGCCACTGAAGGACCTGGGACCGACCCTGGCCGTTGCACAAGTACTGATGCCGGCCTCGGGCAAGGAGCAAGCGGGGCTCGACGAGTTGTTCAATCAAGCCCGTTCGATTCTCGCCATGCAGGAGGACAAGCCAACGACGGTCTTCGGCAAGCAGATTGCCTTCAACCTCCTACCGGTCTCGACGGTCGATTCCGATACTCTCGATCAATTGGTTGCCGTTCTCGGCAAAGTTCCGGCCCTTGCGTTGCAAGTCGTCCAGGCCGGGGTCTTTCACAGCCTAGCGTGCAATCTGTTCATCAGCTTCGAGGAGGACCCTGGCATCGATCGGGTGCGGGCGTGCCTGACCTCCCATCCCCGAATCGAAGAAGCCGGTGAGGATGATTCTCCGGGCCCAACAGACGCAGCAGCTCGAGAAGAGATCTTGATCTCCGATCTACGTGCCGTTCCAGCTTCTCCCGGTTCCTACCAACTGTGGGCAGTGATGGACAACTTGACGCGTGGAGGCGCCTCCAACGTGCTGGAAATCATCGAGGGCCTCGCAGCCACAACCAGCTGAAAGGCCCCCTTTACAAACTACCACTTGCGGGTCGGATTTCGGCCTGGCTGCTACCCTAGATCGACATCTGGTGGCGGAATTTCCCCACCTTCGCGTGCCAGAAATTCCTCCACGTGCAGCAGGCCACCTTCGCCTGCCCGCTTCACGACATGTAGGAGAGTACTCATGGTGTTTACTTCTTCAAACTGCTCGTTGACAAACCAGTCGAGGAACCGGACGGCAATGTAGTTCGAATCCCGCTTGGCGATATCGACCAGATTGTAGACTTGCTGCGTCACTTCTTCTTCCCATTCGAGTGCCAACTTCACGGCCTCTTCCGCACTGGCGAAGTCGCTCTTGGGAGCAGGTATCGCCGGAATCTCGAGAGTCCCATCCGCATCGACGACGAAGTGCGCGAACTTCATGGCGTGATCACGTTCTTCGTCGGCCTGCCGGTAGAAGAACCGAGCCAAGCCGCTCAGTGCTTCGCGGTCGAAATAGGAGGCAATGGACACGTATTGCAGGGACGCTCCAAACTCGTTACCAACCTGTTGATTCATTGCGGACAGCAGTTCTTCACTGGCTAACATCGACTCTTCTCCCTTTCCTGGTATGGCCTATCGACCCGAGATCGACTCTCTAAGCACCTCGCTCTTGTCACAGTCGCGCCGCAGAGCATAGCCCATTCTCCCCCACGGCGCGACGATTGCTATACTGGTTTCCCTTTTACCGACCGGTATCGTCTCCGGTCGCCGAATCGACATTCAGAGAGGACGCAGGAGACTCAGGCAATCATGTCGACCACCGGAAACCCTGACAACAACCACTTCAATGTCATCGTGATGGGCTCGGGACCTGCTGGTCTGACCGCCGCACTCTATGCCGGCAGGGCCAACCTCAACCCCCTCGTTCTCGAGGGCACTCAACCGGGCGGACAGCTCACCATCACCACCGACGTGGAGAACTTTCCGGGCTTTCCGGACGGTATTCTGGGACCGGAGCTGATGGATAGGATGCGGACCCAGGCGAAGCGCTTTGGCGCTCAGGTCAAGTTCGAAGCGGTTTCCGCGGTCGACCTAGCGACCAGACCCTTCGAAATCCGCACCGACGAGGACCGCTACTTGGCCGACAGCCTGATCATCGCCACTGGAGCCAGTGCCAAACAGATCGGCCTGGAGTCGGAACGAGAGCTCATGGGCTATGGAGTCTCCGCCTGCGCAACCTGCGACGGATTCTTCTTCAAAGACAAAGAGGTCGTCGTCATCGGCGGCGGTGACAGCGCCCTCGAGGAAGCTGTCTTTCTAACGAAATTCGCCAGCAAAGTGACGGTGATTCACCGACGAGACGAGCTCCGCGCCTCGCAGATCATGCAGGACCGAGCTCGGGCCAACGACAAGGTCGATTGGCTGTGGAACAAGCAGGTCATCGAGATCATCGGCAGTCGTGAGGACAAGGTCCATGGCGTCCGACTCGAAGACACGCAAACCGGCGAGGAGTCCGAATTTCCCTGTGATGGAGTCTTCGTCGCCATTGGCCACACTCCCAACACGGCCCTGTTTCGGGATGTGCTGGAGTTGAACGATGTGGGCTACATTGAGACTCAGGAACCCTCGACGCGAACCAACGTCGAGGGTGTCTTTGCCTGTGGCGACGCTACAGATCCGATCTACAGACAAGCCATCAGCGCGGCCGGCTCCGGCTGCAAGGCTGCGATCGATGCCGAGCGATGGCTCGAAGAAATCTCGGAGCAGGAGCGCATCTAGCGTTTCGCTGCGGCCGGTGGGCCGCCGATCACCAGCTTGATCAGGTCTCCCTTTTCGACGCTCGCATTGGGACGAAGATCGTTGAGCAGCGCCACCTCCTCGACAGAGATGCTCGATCCATGGCGTCGGCAGAATTCGCTGAGACTCATGGCGGAGTCGGCCTGCACCAGCATGACGCGGGCCGGTTGAATGTTCAGGACCTGCGGATCGGTCTCCCTGGCAAAGGTCTGCATCGCGGCCTCGACCGTCTTCGCATAGCCGCTCCAGCGACTACGTGGGGCATAGCCGACGATCCTGAAGACCAGGTCCCCATGCAGCACGAAAAGAGCCCGTCCCGCGAAGTCCTCGGAACTGGCTCCCGTTGCCACTTCAAATCGAGTCCATGCTGCTTGCTGACCGTTGATTCGGCCTGTTCTCGGACTCTCACCGCGAACACCTTCATCCCGCACGAACTTCTCCGCCGCCCGCAACGCATCCTTCTCCTCTGCCAAACCCAGGACGATGGCCGCATCCTGATTCGGGCTCACACCGGCGACCAGGTCCTTGGCGTTGTGGGTCTTCCAGCCGCGCGGAAAATCGATGCGGAATGCCAAACCAGGGTGCAGGAACAACTCGTCTCTGAAGAATCCCTCCCGGGGATCTGGCCCGAACACCAGTCCGTTCAGTCGTTGTAGATAGCCTCTCCGCTCGACGGTCAGATCGACTGGCAGAGGCTCCATTTCTGCCAGCTGCCGATCGATCAGACCGGTCCGGTTCTCCGGCTGCGGATGGGTCGACGCCCAGCTTGGCATTCCACCGTTGCCGCTGGTCCGGGTCACTCGATCGAGCATGTCGAATACCTCCGGCGCCTGGTGAGGGTCGTAGCCCGCACCCAGCATGTAACGCAGACCGAGTCTGTCCGCCTGGCGCTCGTCGTCTCGCGAGAACTTCAACGCCGCGAGGCCGAGGCCCGCTTGCGCCACATCGCTCCAGGCCGCTACCGCCGGCTCCAGAATCATGCCCACCGCCAACCCCATCCCCATGAGCTGTTGCTTGCTGATCTGGTTGGCTGAGTGTCGAGCGGTCACATGGCCGATCTCGTGCCCGAGCACGGTCATCAACTCCGCTTCCGAATTGAGATGACTGAGAATCCCGCGGGTGACGTAGATATAGCCGCCCGGGGCCGCAAAAGCATTGACAATGTCGTCATCGAGAACCCGGAAGGTCCACGGCAGCTCGGGTCGCTCGGACACCGCAGCCAACTGGGAGCCCAAGCCCTGGACATAGTCCTGCAGGTCTTGATCGTCGTAGACCTGGCCACTGGCGACGATCTGCTCGTCTTGCTGGCGACCCATCTGGGACTCCTGCTCCTGGCTCACCAGCATCAACTGGCGGCCGCCTGTCGCAGGATTGGTGGCACAGCCAATTGTCGTCAGCAGCACCAGAATCGGGGCCGCAAGGCTCGTTCGAATCACTCGGTTCCTGCATTGCGTTCTCATACCTCAGAACCCTTTCGTTCATTGCCTTCCAACTCGGGATAGTCTATCGCCCGCCACCAATCGTCACCAACAGCGATCGCGCCATCGGGCACAGGGCATGCAATCCGAGATCGACCACAAGACGAGTGTCAAGAATGGTGATCTACGTCGCCGCTTTGCCCGTCTCACATTTCTCAACATCGTCGCGAACATCACGGTACCGCTAGCCTCCCTGGTCGATACCGCGCTGCTCGGACACCTCGAGAGCATTCACTTTCTCGCCGGTGTCGCTCTTGCATCGGTGATCTTCGAGTACGTCTACTGGTCGTTCGGGTTTCTCCGCATGGGTACGACTGGCACCACGGCGCAGGCTGTCGGTCGTAGCGATACGGGAGAGGTCTTTCGTACCCTTTACCGATCACTTCTTCTCGCCTGGCTGCTGGCTGTGGCTATTCTGATTCTCCGAGTTCCACTCAGGGAGAGTGGCTTTCTTCTGCTTGGCGGCGCACCCGAAGTAGAAGCAGCGGGACGGGCCTACTTCAACGCCCGCATCTGGGCGGCACCCGCCACGCTTTCCAACTTCGTATTTCTGGGTTGGTTCCTCGGCAGGGAAGAAAGTGGCGCGGCTCTGGTGATGACAGCGGTGGCCAATATCGCCAACGTCATCCTCGACTATGTCTTCATCGTGGAGATGGACCTGGCCGCTTTCGGAGCCGGTCTCGGAACCACAATCAGTCAGTTCCTCATGCTCGTGGCGGCTCTCGTTCTCTTCCGCACCCGCAGGAGCGAGGTTCCCTGGGTCTGGTCGGAGGTCTGGCAGGCGCAGGCTCTAACGAAGCTGATGCGGCTCAATCGGGACATTCTGCTGCGGACCATCGCACTGGTCAGTGCCTTCGCCTTGTTCACCAATTTCAGCTCGATACTCGGCACCGTGATCCTGGCGGCCAACGCCGTTCTCCTCCGCTGGGTGATGTTGGCGGCCTACCTCATCGACGGCGCCGCTTTCGCCACGGAGAGTCTGGCGGGAATTCTCTTCGGGACCGGGGACCGAAGCGCTCTGAGGCGCCTTCAGCGTCTCGCCTTGAGGGTTGGGCTCGCCTTTGCCCTGCCATTCTCAGCGCTCGCCATCCTCCGGCCAGCGGCCCCTATCCGCCTCCTGACATCACACCCACAAACTGTCGAAACCGCTCTCCAGTACCTGCCATGGCTCGCCCCAGTGCTGCTGTTCGGTTCCCTGGCCTATATCTACGACGGACTGTTTCTCGGCCTGACGGCCGGACGAGCGCTGAGAAACGCCATGCTGATAAGCACGTTCGTTGTCTTCTTGCCCATTGCAGCGCTAGCCCTTCGCTTCGAGAACAACCACCTTCTGTGGGCCTCGTTGGCTGCCTTCATGCTCGCCCGCACCGTCACCCTCTGGAGGGCAGCCGCGTCGTTTTCTTCTGTGAGTTCCTTGGCCTCTGTCCGCTGATCGACTCTCTCCCTCCTATTTGCTGCGCTGGGGCGGTCAATTCCTTCACTGACCTCGCCGGCTTCGGTACGCCGGTACCACCAACAGCAGCATCACGAAGCTGGAAACCACGACGAGCCAAAACCCACCGAGGGGTGGCAGAGCGAAAGCACTTGAAACCGCCCTGGATACGGCTGTCACCCCAAGCAGCATGGCGACCCAAACCACACCGAGGGTGGCAACGTTGGCCAGCCTGCCATTGACGGCTTCTCCCATCAGTCTTCGGTCATTGACGGCCAGAAACAGGAATACCGAGACCAACGGCAGCAAGAAGCCGTTCAGAGCCTGCGCCAGGATGATGGCCGGGACAGGTCGTACGCCGCTGAGGCCGAAACCGAGTCCAAACATCAGCACCCCGATCCAAACCGATCGATATCGCCAGGCAGTCGGACTCCAGCGGTCATCCTCCCCGTCCTCCTGAAGCAGGCTGCGAGCCGTCACGGCCGCCGCCAACGGCGCGGTAATGGCTGAAGAGAGTCCGGCTCCGAGGAGTCCAAGAGCAAATAGACTCGCAGCCCAGCTGCCGAGCTCTACTGTCAAGACCTCGGACAAGGCAAGAAACGAGAAACTGCCCTCCACCGCAGTTCCCGTCACCAACACCGCCATCGAGATGAGCCCCCCGAGCCCGACTGCGACCATCAAGCCGAGGCGCAAATCCCGCAGCTCCTGCCCGGCCGCAATACCTGAACCCAAGAAGAGGTTGTAGGGCACTACCGTGGTGCCCACCAGTCCCAAGATCAGAAGGCCCGAACCTCTAGGCATCGAGGGCACGAGGCTGGCTCGCAGAATCTCTCCTAGAGAGGGGCGCTGGAGTACTGCCGTGCAAAGAAAAGCCAAACCCATGACTGCCACGACCAGGCTCAGGCTGCGCGCCACGGTCTGTGGAGGGCTGCGCCACAACAGCGCGCCGGCGATCACTCCACTCCCCAGCGTCAAGAGGTGAGCCGGCCATCCGGTCACCATCACCGCGCCCGAGACTCCACCCAGGATGTTGCCGGCTTCATAGGCTGCGCATCCCGCGACGATGGCTCCCAGGACCAGGAAGAGCACGGCTCCTTTCTGCGGCCCGGCCCGATACTGGTCACGTAGCGCTTGACCGAGATTTCGCCCCGAAACAATGGTCAGTCTGGCGCTGGCTTCCTGCAAGACGAGGCAAGCGGCCGTCGAGAAAAGCAGCGCCCAGAGAAGGCTCAGCCCGTAGGTGGCACCGGCAGAAGCCGCTGTCGTCACCGTCCCCGGTCCGATGAACGCGGCTGCGATCACCGACCACAGCAGGATGGATGCCAAGCGTTTCACTCGGCATCTCCCGGCTCCGCTCGACCCCAACCGCCCCCTCCAGGTGTCTCGAGCAGCAGTCGATCGCCCGGCTCGACCTCACAGCCATCGACACCTTCCAGAAACACTTCCTGTCCGCCTGCGCGCCTGACAACCTGCCGGCCGAGAGAGCCCCTGCCACCACCCGCTGCGCCATAGGGAGCCTCGACCCGGTGCTGACTCAAGATGGACAGGGACATCGGTTGCAGGAATAGAAACTCCCTCGCGACTCCGTCGCCGCCTCGAAACACACCGCGTCCACCCGAGCCGCGCCGGATGGAGAACGACTCCAACCGCACCGGGTAACGATGCTCGAGAACTTCCGGGTCGGTAATGGCGGTGTTTGTCATGTGGCTGTGGACGGCGCTCTGCCCAGCAAATCCCTCCCCTGCTCCACAGCCTCCGCATACGGTCTCGTAGTAACCGAAGTCCTCGTTTCCGAACAGAACGTTGTTCATCGTTCCCTGACTGCATGCGGCCAGCCCGAGGGCCTTGATCAAGGTGTCCACCAAACGCTGACTGGTCTCTACATTGCCACCTACCACAGCTGGAGCCATCTGAGGGTCGGACGGAAAAGGGGGGTTCAGGATCCCCTCGGGGATCTCCAATCGCACTGTTCTCAACAAACCCTCGTTGAGCGGTAGCGGTCGGTCGAGAAGCAAGCGAAAGGCGTAGAGAACAACGCTGCGAACGACCGCCGGTGTGGCGTTCAGATTGCCGGGATGCACCGGCGATGAGCCCTCGAAACTAACCACTCCCCGCCCATCCGACAATTCTAGGGACACGGCGAGAGGCGAGCCATCATCGAGCTGTTCCGTAGCTTGGAACGTGCCATCCCCGAGACCCCTGAGAGCCTCGCGGACCCGAGTCTCAGACTGCCATTTCAGGGCGTTCATGTAGTGGTGGACCGTACCAACACCATGCAGTTGAGCCAATTCCCGAAGTGCCAGGATGCCTCGTTGATTCGCCGCTACAGCAGCCGCCAGGTCGGCCAGGTTCTCTTCCACCGCCCTGGAAGGGAACCGGCCCTCGGTGAGTCGCTGGCGGATCTCGGACCACATCGGTCTTCCCGACCGCACCAGGTACTGAGGCTCGAGAACGACACCCTCCTCGGCCAGGCTGTGCGCCCCCGGCGGCATCGAGCCCGGCCGGCTGCCGCCGATCTCCGCGTGATGAGCACGGCTAGCGACGTAGCCCAACAGTGGCCTCTCGCCCGAACCCTTTGCAGACGCCACACCAAAGACAGGGGAGATGACGGTGACATCCGGTAGGTGGGAACCACCAAATCCGGGATGATTCGTTACCGCGACATCTCCAGGGCCAAGGGGCAAGACGTCTTTGACGGTACGCACGCAGAGTCCGAGCGCACCCAGGTGAACGGGTATGTGGGGCGCGTTGACGACCAGCTCTCCCTCCGGGTCCAGAAGGGCACAGGAGAAATCCAATCGTTCCTTGACGTTCACGGACAGCGCGGTACGGCGGAGGGCCTCGCCCATTTGCCAGGCGATCGCCGAAAATCGGTGGACGAAGAGTTCCAACTCGACCGCTTCGGCTCTGGATCGGTCCTGGCGCTCAGTCATTGTCGAGCTTCCCTCGACCCTGCCGACTCAGTACCAGGCAGCCGTGCTCATCGACCTGCCCGACCCACCCTTCATTGACAACCGTCGAGCAATGCTGCTCGAACACCAGGCAAGGACCGGCAAAATCGAAGCCCGCCCTCAGACAGGCACGATCGTATGCCATGACAGACCTCCAATCGCTGCCGATGAAGGCCTGCTGTCGTGAGGGACCCTCTACTATCGACTCTCTTGCAGGCTCAAAGCTCTCCATGAACTCCAGTGCGGTGCCCGCTGACGACGCCACGACTCGTACCGACTCCACTTCGATGGTGCGGTCTTCGGGTCGATAGCCATAATGATCCGTGTAGCTTTGAATGAACGACTCTCGCAATGGACTCTCCGGATTCGCTTCTACCGCAAGACTGGACTCTTGCCCGCTGAAACGGATGTAAACCAATCGACGACGCACTTCCACCTCGGACCTGTCAACGCCTTCACTTTCGACCGCCTCTGCGGCCTCCCGCCCGAGGACCTCGAGAATCGACGCCAGGCTATCGGCCACCTCGTTCAATGGCTGCAGAATCTGTCGCTCCGCGAAACGCTCGACACGGGCCTGACCCAGACCAACAGCGCTCAAAAGGCCCGCATCCGCGGGTACCAGCACGGTCTCGATGTCCAGTATCTCGGCAAGAGAGCAGGCGTGTTGACCACCCGCTCCTCCGAACGCGACCAGGGCGTAGTCGCTCGGACTGTAGCCTCGTCTTATGGAAATGCGACGCACGGCCTCTGCCATGCGCTCGTTGGCGATGTCGAGCAGCCCTTCGAGCATCTCTACCATCGCAATTGGCCCATCATCGGCATTCATGACCTGGCTCTGAAGACGGACTGCAGCTTGTCGCGACAACTCGATGTCGATCGGAATCTCGAATGCGTCTGGTTGAAGACGCCCCAGCAGCAGGTTGATATCGGTCAACGTCAAGGGTCCACCAGCCCCGTAACAGGCCGGACCAGGAGTGGCTCCTGCACTCTGTGGTCCCACCTTGAGCTGATGCCCATCGAAATGACAGACAGAGCCACCTCCAGCGGCGACAGTCTCGATCGCCAAGGTTGGTGCCATCAGGTGGGCATCTCCAACTCGGGTCTCGAAGAGATAGTCGTAGTCGCCGTCGAAACGAGAGACATCGGTCGAGGTTCCCCCCATATCCAGCGCCAGGCTACGTGGAAAACCAGAGCGGAGCGCCGCCTGAGCCGCACCGACGACGCCGCCAGCCGGACCGGACAGGAGGCTGTCCTTGGGCAGAAACTCCCCGGCACGCACGAGCCCGCCCGCGCTGGTCAGAACATGCAACCTCCCACCGGCGAGCGACTCTACGACCCGCCCCAGGTAGGTTTCGATCACCTCGGCAAGGTAGGCATTCACCACCGTGGTCTCCGCGCGCGGCACGATCTTGATTCGTGGCGCCAACTCCGCAGAGCATGAAACGTGGTTGAATCCGATCGACCGCAACTCTTCGGCCAAAGCCAATTCGTGCTGCGGCTGCCGATAGCTATGCAGAAGGGCGATAGCCGCGGTCTGGACTCCGCACCCGAGAACTTCGCGAGCGCTCTCTCGAACCGACTCGAGGTCGAGCGGCACAACCACCGCGCCATCGCTGTCCAGTCGCTCCTCCACCTCGACGACCGTGTCATAGAGCGGAGGAGGCTTGGAGACTGCGAGAGCGAACAGATTCGAGCGCTGCTGGTTACCGATGACGAGAAGGTCGGCGAAGCCACGGGTTACGAACAAGGCAGTCCGGGCACCCCTTCTTTCCAGCAGCGCGTTCGTGCCCCGCGTCGTGGCGAGACGCATCGCTATCGGCGGTAATGCGGCTGCCAGTGGAGTACCAGTCACCAGGTGGGCCGCCAGGATGGGTGCCTCCTCTGCGATGACAATCTCGCACGGAGTTCCTGTCTCGACATCGCTGACCGAGCGATCGAGCTCGACCTCGCAACCTGGACCGACATGATGAACGATCCTCGCCAGCTCACCGTCAGCACCAAGGAGCCGCACTCCGGCACCTTCCAGGAAGGCAGCCGGTAGCTCCCATCCCAATTCGAGGACCAACCTCGAGGGACCCGGCATTCCGACTACGATGCCCCGCAGACAGCTACTGCTCAGCAGTTTGGCTCTGTGGGTTCTTCCCGTCGGATCCTGACCGACACAGTCGGTGAAAGTGCCACCCGTATCCACCCACAGGTGCCACAAGCCTCGTCGTGTTCCGCGCCCGCTCCCGGTGTTGAGCATCCGCCCCCTGCTCTAGTCGCCAATGACCTTGATCAACACTCTCTTGGTGCGCCTGCCGTCGAACTCGCCGTAGAAGATCTGCTCCCACGGACCGAGGTCCAGTCGCCCCTCCGTCACAGCCACCACGACTTCTCGGCCCATGATTTGTCGCTTGTGATGGGCGTCTGCATTGTCTTCACCCGTCCGGTTGTGGTGATAGCGCTCGGGGCTGGGGTCGAACGGAGCCAGGTCCTCCAGCCAGCCGCGATAGTCCTCATGCAGGCCCGTCTCATCGTCGTTGATGAACACGCTGGCGGTGATGTGCATGGCATTCACGAGACAGAGTCCCTCGCCGACACCACTCTTACGAACCGCTGCCGTCACTTCCCGAGTGATGTTCTCGAACCCCATTCGCTCATTCACGTGCATAGACAGGTATTGGGTCAGAGATTTCAAACCAACCTCCTCTGCAGGACTCGTTAGGGGCCAGAGCGTCTTCGGCGTAATCTGCGCACCACCAGAATCAGGGCCAGCAGCACCAAGCAACCTGCCATCACTGGCACCAAAACGGCCAGGACCGAAAGCCCCAGCGAGCCAGCCAACTCGATGGTCGAAAGAATGGGATTGCCCAGCCCAGCTGTGGTGACAGAGGAGATCTGTCGACCAGTGGCTGTTGTCATCTGAACTGCCCCAGCCAGCCCACCACCCGCAATGATTGCCAGGATCATTCGCAGCATCGGATCCATGCCGGTGACCACGGACGCCGTCGCGACCATTCCCGCGACGACCGCCGCCGGGGTGGCGACAGAATCCAGGAGGTTGTCCAACCAGGGGACGTAGTAGGCGACGATCTCCAGAAGCGTGGCCGCACCAAAAGCGATCAGGGCAGTGCTGCTCTCCATCCAGCCGAATTTCGGTGAGAGCTCGAGGAATCCCCCGTGCGCCGCGAGGTTGATCACCAGCAGAGGAACGAAGACGCGGAAGCCGGTTGCAGCACTCAGGCCGAGGCCCAGAAATACACTGACAAGCGATTGTTCCATGGCTCTTTCTGCTAGATCGGTTTACTCTACTGCATCCATTGCTTCGATTCGGCGGACGTGTCGCCCGCCCTCGAACGGCGTTTCCAGCCAGACATCGACGATCAGCAATGCCATCTCCAGAGACACCAGACGCTGGCCGAGGGACAAACCGTTGGCGTTGTTGTGCTGCCGTGCCAGGCGAGCCGAGGTTTCGCTCCAGCACAAGGCACATCGGACTCCTCGAACACGGTTCGCCGTCATGGCCTCGCCGTTCCCTGAACCGCCGAGGACGATCAACCTTTCACACTCCCCAGCAGAGACCGCGTGCGCTGCCGGCCTTATGAAGGTCGGGTAATCGACCGAGACCTCGGAATCGGTTCCGAAATCCACCACTTCGTGTCCGAGCTCAGTGAGATGGGTCGCTAGCGCTACCTTGTATCGGTATCCGGCGTGATCGGACGCTATCGCTATCTTCATAGCCACCCTCCAGTGGTTGTTCTCTGTTTACCTCTCGAAACCTGGTCCTATCGGGTCCCTCTCCCCAAACTACCCAACCAGTAGCCCAACTCCGGAAGCCCGACGAGCCGCGCCACGGAGAGATAGAGCCCCACGTAGACGAGCACAGCCACGACGGCTTGGACCAGAATTGGCAGCGATCTCATGTAGATCAGCATCACGGCGACAGGCGCCACGGTCAGGGTGGCCGTCGCCAACATTTTGCCAATGGACCTGGCAGGCAGTCGGAGGCCCAACCCCTGCTTATCCAAAGCGCTCGCCAACCGCCACAGCTCGAACAGGGCTCCCAGCGATGCCCCCAAGGCCAACCCCACTGCACCCATGAATAGCTCACGTCCTCCAGCTGCCGGTCCGGCGACTCGGCTGACGGGAACGCGATCGAGCCAGAGCATCGATACTCCGCCGACAAGAGCCGAGAGCACGACTCGCTCCACAGCCACCCGGGCCGGGACCTTGGTCTTTCCCAGCGCGTAGAAGACGTTATTGAGAAGTCGCGAAGTGCTGCTGGCAAGCAAGCCCAGGCTGTACGCAGCCAGAACCAGATAGACGAGCCAATTGTCCTGCAACCCGAAGTTGCCCCGCCGGAACAACCCGCCGACCAAATAGAAGCCCAAACACAAGTAGCCAAGCACCGTCGGTACTGTCAGAAAAGCCATCTTTCGGATCGAAGCGTCGAGCCGAGAGAGCAGGACAGCCTGATCGGCGCGAGCCGTTTGCACTGACAACTCGGGTAGCTCGGCAGCAGCCACCGAGACCCCGAACAGCGCGATCGGCAGCAGATAGAGAATCTGTGCCCATCCCAGCGCGGCGATGGCGCCTGGAACCAGAAAGGACGCCAAAACCAGATCGAAGTACCCAGAGAGCTGCACTGCACCCCGACCTGCCGCCAACGGTGCGAAGGCTCCTAGTGCCTTGGAAACGCCCTCCACCTGGGGCGATACCGATAGACGGAAGCCCTTGAGAAGTCGAAAGACGACAGGTAGCTGCACGGCAAACTGCAGCACTCCTCCAATCAGGGCGCCAATGCAAGCGGCGATCAGGAGTCGATTGCGAAAGGTCGTTTCACCCAATGCTGGTACAGGCCCCCCATACGCCTGCCAGCCTGTAATAGCCGTCAGACAGAGTGCCAAGATGATGGAGATGTTCCACAGCACCGGCGCGAAGTAGGCCAAGAAGAATCGCCGGTGGCTGTTGAGAACTCCCAGAGACCAGGCCGAAAGAACGAGCACGGCCGTCATTGGAAAAACGATTCGCACTGCCTGCACGGCGAGTCGGAAGCGGTCCACCTCAGCTAGTCCCGCCCCTACTCGCGCCGCATCTCCCAGGTAGCCGGGAGCCAGGATCGCCACGATGGGCTCCGCAAAGAGAATACCGAGCAGAGCCACCGACGACCCCACTGCCATCAGCAAGCCCAGGATGGCACCAGCAAAACGCCCGGCATCTTCCGCTTTGCCAGCTGCGACCATTCGCGAGTAGATCGGAATGAACGAAGCGGAGAGAGTCTGTTCCCCGAGGAGATTCTGCAGCAGATTCGGACCGCGCAAGGCGATTCGAAAGACATCGGCGTGCGGTCCTGCACCGAAGAAGAAGGCCAGGACCGACTCGCGCAGCAATCCGAACGCACGACTCGACAGAATCCCGGCAGCGACTCGACTAGCGTTGCTGGACGATGCCTCCGCCGGCGCTCCATCAGGGCTCGGAGGAGGTCCGCCAGAGACGGGGGCTCCTTTTGTCGGGCCTCGCACGTCGGTTCGATCCTGCGGTTCGGACTCGTGGGTCATGTCGCCATCCTGTCCAGCTGATTCTATGTTCCTACCAACTCCCCACAAGGGACCGACACTTCTTCAGCCGCCACAGCCTCGCGATGTGTAAGATAACTCTGCAGCCAAGGCAACGATGGTCACCGACGCTGGCCACACTATCTCAGACCACCGACCTGACATCCACTGCCATGCCCATCTACGAGTTCTACTGCCGAGACTGCCACACTCTTTTCAACTTTTTCTCCGCCACGATTGACACCGAGACGCGACCGCCATGCCCGCAGTGCGAGAAACCTGGGTTGGAGCGACGCCCAGCTCGGTTCGCGATGCTGAAACACAGTGGCGAGGAGGAGCCCGACCCGTTCGGAGACCTCGATGATGAACGCCTGGCCGGAGTGATGAGCTCGATGATGGAGGAGATGAGTCAGGTCGGCGACGACGAGGACCCACGCAAATTGGCGGGGCTGTTTCGTCGATTCAGCGAATCTGCCGGCCTCGAACCCGGACCCCGCATGGAAGAAATGATGGCTCGGATGGAGGCGGGAGAGGATCTGGATCAACTGGAGGAGGAGCTGGAAACCGACCTCGACGGGGACGATTCCCTCGAGGAGTTCTTTCGCTTCCGCAAGGCAAGACACACCTTTGCTCGCCACCCCCTCGTCGACGACACCCTCTACTTCCTTTGATTCTCGGCGCCGGCCCGCCCACCTGAACGCCTGGTATCCTCTACAGGGAATGGAAGAACAAGTGCAGGCCCTGGGATCGGCCCTCGAGTCCCTCGAAGCCGGATCGCTGGCAGTCGTCACCGGAGCTGGAATCAGTCAGGCTAGTGGCATTCCGACCTTTCGCGGCACCGACCCGGAAGCTGTTTGGCGACAGAGCGACGTATCGCTCGCCACGTTCGACTACTTTCGCCGCGACCCGGTGGGCCAGTGGCAGTGGTACCTCAAGCGATTCGAGGCCGTAGCTGCGGCAAAGCCCAACGCGGCACACTCCGCATTGGTCGACCTGGAGACTTGGCACACCCAGCGAGGTGGCTCTTTCTGCCTCGTAACCCAGAACATCGACACTCTTCACGAAGCAGCTGGCAGCTCCAGAATGATCAAGATTCACGGCACCTCCGACCGAGTCCGTTGCTCGAAGGTCGGCTGTCGATTCGGCTCGCCCAGAGGCTCTCTCGCGGCAGACGAGGCCCATTTCGAGGACTTCGTCTCCGCACCGTCCGAGCAGACGCTGCCAACCTGTCCGGAGTGCGCCTCACTCCTGCGGGCTCACGTCCTCTTTTTCGATGAGTACTACGGAGAGCATCAGGACTACAGATTCTCCGAAGCCGAGGCGGTGGCCCAAAGCGCCGACCTGATGCTCTTCATCGGCACTTCTTTCTCCGTCGGCATCACGGACACTTTTCTCCGGGCAGGCATCCTCAGGCGGATTCCGATCTTTTCCATCGACCCGGGAGGCCATGGCACCTCGCCATGGCCCGATCTGAGAATTCTCCCTTCTCCGGCCGAGGAACTCCTCCCCGAGGTCTGCGATCGACTTCACACTCGCCGCGAGATCGCGCCATCGTGAGTCAACCACGAACCGACCTTCAGAACTTCAGCCACGCTCCTCCGACGAGAGACCTCGACCCTCGAGATTTGCAATGACCTCACTGTCACGCCGTTTGTCCAATGGAATCTGGCCCGAGCTCGCCGAACGCATGGCTACGGCTCTGCCGCACTATGGAGAGCCTCCCCCGGAACGGCAGATCTTCGTCAATCGGGCTCTCAGAATGGAGAGCATACGGTACGTCGGCTTCGACCTCGACTGGACTCTGGCCGACTATCGGCGGCTGCCTCTCGAGAAGCTCACCTTCCAACTGGCTGTGGAACGGCTGATTCAAGAAAACGGCTACCCCGAGACGATTCGCGACTGTCGCTTCAGACCGGACTTTCCTCGCCGCGGTCTCCTCATCGACAAGGAATCTGGAGCGGTGCTGCGCATGAGTCGCCATCGTTTCGTCAATCTGGCCTATCAGGGACGGCAGCGTCTCGACCGGCATCAGCTCAAACATCTCTATCGCTACGAACCCATCCAGCCTGCCAGCGATCGCTTCTACCACGTCGATAGCCTCTTCGAGCTACCCGAGGCCAACCTATACGCCGAGCTCATCGAGTTGACGAAGCACCAGCAGGACTCGCCGCTGCCATCGCCTCGCGGAATCTTCAACGATCTACGACAAGCGATCGATTGGGTCCACGCCCAGGGGGCCCTCAAGCAGCAGGTTGTGGCGGACCTGCCACGCTATCTGCACCGCGATCCGGAGCTCGGCCTGGCGCTGGCTCGCCTGGCCCTTGGCGGACGACGGCTCTTCTTGCTCACCAATTCGGATTGGAGCTACGCAGAAGCCATTGCGTCCTATCTTCTCGATGATCTGCTGCCAGGTCTGGACAGTTGGGAGGAGTTCTTCGACCTCATCGTCGTGGGCGCTGGGAAGCCCGACTTCTTCAGCCGCAAGCAGGCCTTCCAAGAGCTCTGCGCTGCAGGTGAGGTGGTCGGCGAAGTCGACACCCCGGAGTGGCACGGCAGATTCCGGGGTGGGTGCCTGGAAGGCATGATGGAGCTGATCCAAGGCCCTGGTGAAAGCGTCCTCTATGTGGGCGATCACATCTACGGCGACATCGTCTCCTCGAAGCTCGAATCCACCTGGCGCACGACGTTGATCGTCCACGAGTTGGAGGAAGAGATCCGCCAACGCTCTGAGCTCGCAGCGTACCTCGACGAGGGCATCGCACTGCGGCACAAATTGGCACACCTGGGGCACCAGATGGACCACCTGCGCGATCTTCTCCTCGTTACCAAAAGCTCTTCTCGAGAAACCGAATTCGCAAGTGCCCAGCTCGAGCAGATCCAGGAGCGTCTGCACACGGTCACCTCGGAGCTCCGGCAGGTCCTCGGCCGCGAGGCCCGCTGGTCGGAGAAGCTCGATGCCACGTTCAATCCCTATTGGGGACCCTTTTTCAAGCAGGGCACCAGCAAGACCCGCTTCGCCAGTCAGCTCGAGGCCTATGCTTGCCTGTACACCTCGCGAGTCTCGAACTTCGCCTACTACGGCAGCAACCGCTACTTTCGAGTGCCCTGGGACCCGATGATGCATGAGCTGGTCCTGGCACCCAGCTCCGAGATCTGAGACAGAGAGGCAACCATGCCGAGTTTGAAGAACAAGACGCTGTTCATTACTGGCGCCAGCCGAGGCATCGGCAAGGCGATCGCGCTGCGAGCGGCCGCCGACGGAGCCAATATCGCGGTCGTCGCAAAAACGACAGAGGCTCATCCGACGTTGCCGGGGACCATCCAGTCGGCGGCAGCCGAGATCGAAGCAGCTGGGGGCAGGGCCCTGGCGATTCAAACGGACATTCGTTACGAAGACCAGGTCGAGAAGGCGGTCGAACAGACAGTGAAGACTTTTGGTGGTATCGACGTCCTGGTGAACAATGCGAGCGCGATCTTCCTCAGAGGCACGCTCGCGACCCCGATGCAGCGCTTCGATCTCATGTGGTCGGTCAATGCACGTGGCACGTTCCTCTGTTCCCAGAAGTGTCTGCCTCACCTGGTGAGGTCTGCAAATCCACACATTCTGGTCCTGTCCCCGCCGCTGGAGATGCAGGCCCGCAACTTCGAGAACCACTGCGCCTACACGATGTCCAAGTTCGGGATGAGTATGTGTGTCCTGGGAATGGCAGCCGAATTCGAAGCAAAGGGTGTTGCGGTCAACGCTTTATGGCCCAAGACGGTGATCGACACTGCCGCCTTGCGCATGCTCGAGGGGATCATCCCAAGAGAGGGCACCCGCCATCCCGAGATCGTCGCCGATGCCGCGTACGAGGTCCTGACGCGGCCGAGTCGCGAATGTAGCGGCAATTTCTTCATTGACGAAGAGGTTCTGAGGGCGGCCGGAGTCAGCGATTTCGAGCCCTATTCCGTCGATCCAACGCAGCCCCTTCTGGCCGATCTCTTCATCGAGTAGGATTCTCGACGGCTGGGGTCTAGAACCCCCGAACCTGCCCTGAAGGAGGCTTCGGTATGTCTTCGTCTCTCGATCGCACATCCGCCTGGCAACTCGTCGAATCGAACGTGAAAGCCGCCGGTCTCCGACGCCACATGCTGGCGGTCGAGGCTGCTATGCGCTGGTACGCCGCTCGTCTCGAAGAGGATCCCGACCAGTGGGGCCTCGCCGGGCTGTTGCATGATTTCGACTGGGAAATCCATCCGACTCTGGAAGAGCATCCTGCCAAGGGCATCCCTATCTTGAGAGAGGCCGGCTGTCCCGAGGAGATCCTTCAGGCAATTCTGTCCCACAACTCAGCAGGCACCGGTGTCGAGCGACTGTACCGCATGGACTTCGCACTTCTGGCCTGCGACGAGATCACCGGACTGATCATCGCCGCAGCGCTGATTCGACCGAGCAAGGACGTGCGCGAGGTCAAGCTCAAATCGGTCAAGAAGCGCTGGAAGGAGAGGGCCTTCGCCGCTGGGGTCAATCGCGAGGAGGTCGAGCTGGCAACGAACGACTTCAGTCGCAACTCGTTCAACGGCGAGCTGGAGCTCTGGGAGCACGCAGAAAATGTCCTTACAGCCATGCAGGGAGCTGCCGCTGCGCTCGAGTTGGACGGCCGTCTGGCCAGTCCAGCCACCCCTGGTTGATCAGTCGATCGTGCCGGTCGGATCGTCGACCTGGATGTTCCTCAGCTCGACCGAGGAGATCTTCTCCATCGTAGCGACGAAAGCCGGGCTTATCTCGTCCACGGTGAGCTCGTCACCTGCAGCACCCCAGTTCTCTTGATCGAAGAACAGAAGACCACCGACCCGACGAAAGTTGGAGAGCTGCCTGAACCTCAGTCCGCCAGGCCTACCCACGAAGCTGTAAGCGAATTGCTCAAGGCGGCCGCTCGACGGGTCGAACCAGTAGAGGAACTGATCCTCGGCGTCCGTGCTCGTTCCAGGCACGAAGGTCACCTTCACCTTGTGCAAGTTGCGCCCAGACCACTCCTCGAGGCCAAGATCCTCTTTGATGACACTCTCGTCGTTGAGCCGGAAGGGCAGGAAGCAGAAGTACACTCGACCCATCGCCCAATCCCGCAGCGCCGCTTGGCTCTCCGGCGGCACCTCCACCTCGAGCTCGTCTTGCCAATGCCGAACCCGGTCGTTGGTCACCAGTACTTCACGCTCGCCCCCACGATAAGGTCCTCTGACGCGGAACTCGTACAGGCCGCCCTGAACTGCGGCTGAGACTTCGGAGCAGCCGGGCTTCGAGCACAGCTCGAGTCGTGTCCGACTCTCCCGAAAGCGGTCGCCGCCGTGATACTCGATCGCACGATCGACAATATCGAGCCGCTGGCTCCCGGCCAGCGGAGACTCGGCAAGGCCCCCTCCCTGCGACAAGCCCAGATACACAATCAGGTTCGCGATGACCATCCTGGTGCGGTCCATTCGAGGATGCTACACCACGGTTCGGTGCGACCTGGCCGCCTCCCTATCGTAGACTTGATGACAGAGAGGTGAGACATGTCCGATTTCGTCTGGCACCCAACCCCAGAGCTCTTCGACCAAGCCAATGTGACCCGCCTGATGCAACGGCACGGGATTGCCTCTATCGATGCCCTCATGCGGCGATCGGTCGCCGAGCAGGAGTGGTTCTGGCAAGCCATCGTCGACGATCTGGGGATCGAGTTCGAGACCCCGTTCACCAAGGTACGCGATTCCTCGCAGGGCATCCCTTGGACCGACTGGTACGTCGGCGGACGTCTGAATCTCACCCGGAACTGTCTCGCGCACGCCGAAGGGGAAGCAGATAGAGACCGGACCTGCCTTGTCGCCGAGCACGAGGACGGTACCGTGCGGAGCTACTCCTACCATCAGTTCGCGGACCTGGTGGGCCGGTGTGCGGCGTCCTTGAGGGCACTCGGTATCGGCAAGGGTGACCGGGTCGGAGCGTACATGCCGATGACCGCCGAAGTCGCCATCCAGATGTTCGCCACCATTCAGATCGGAGCGATCTTCATCCCCATATTCAGCGGCTTCGCTCCCGCGGCAGTGGCCGAGCGACTCAACGACGCAGAGGCTCGGATTCTGTTCACCGCGGCAGGCTCTGCACGGCGCGGCAAGACTCTGTCGATCAAACCTCAAGCGGACGAAGCCGTCGCGGCGGTACCCTCCCTCGAGAAGGTCATCGTTCTCCAGCGAGGCGAGGCCGACGTGCCGTGGAATGAGGACCTGGATCTCGACTGGGAGGCCTTCCTCGAGCTCGGCAGCGGCTATCCAGTCGCAGCGGAAATCGTCGAATCCATGGCTCCGGCCTTGATTCTCTACACCTCGGGCACGACTGGGCGACCCAAGGGTACGGTACACAGCCATGCCGGCAGCCTGGTGCAGATCGCCAAGGAGGTCGGCTACGCCTTCGACATGAAGCCAGCCGATCGTTTCTTCTGGCTGACAGACATCGGCTGGATGATGGGCCCTTGGATGTTGATCGGCGGCCTGTTTCATCGCGCCACTGTCTACCTCTACGAGGGGGCCATCGACTGGCCGGGCCCCGGTCGGCTTTGGGAGATGGTGCAGAGACACCAGATCTCGACTCTCGGCATCTCTCCAACCGCGATTCGACTTCTGCAGCGAGCCGGAGACGAGGTGCCCGCCAACCACGATTTGCAGAGCTTGAGAATTCTCGGCTCCACGGGCGAGCCTTGGGACGAGGATTCCTGGACTTGGTTCTTCGAGACCATTGGTCACAAGCGTTGCCCGATCATCAACATCGCCGGCGGCACGGATCTCATCGGCTGCTTCCTCTCTCCCCTGCCGGTCCAGCCCATCAAGCCCTGCAGTCTGGTCGGACCCGGGTTGGGAATGGCGGTCGACGTCTGGAACGAAGAGGGCTCACCGATTCGAGAGGAGGTCGGCTACCTGGTTGCGACTGAGCCTGCACCCTCCATGACCCGGGGTCTTTGGAACGATCCGGAACGGTACCTGGAGGCCTACTGGTCGACTTGGAAGGATGTCTGGAACCACGGCGACTGGGCCATTATCGACGAGGACGGGCAGTGGTTCTTGCGCGGCCGAGCGGATGACACTCTCAACGTAGCGGGGAAGCGGCTTGGTCCCGCCGAGATCGAAGGGGTCCTGATCGAGACCGGCCTCGTCAGCGAGGCCGCCGCCATCGGCATCCCACACGACGTCAAGGGCGAAGCAATAGTCTGCTTTGTGGTGCTCAGGCCACCCCATGCCCCATCGGAGGCTATGACACGAGACCTGATTGACGCCGTAGCTCGCCACCTGGGCAAGCTCGGCCGCCCCGAAAGGGTGCTCTACGTCGAGGATCTGCCGAAGACGCGTAGCGCCAAAATCCTGCGACGTCTGATCCGCTCCAAGTACTTGGGACAGGAAGAGCTCGGAGACCTCTCCTCCCTTCAGAATCCCAAGGCTCTCCAGGCCATTCGTCCCGAGCGTTGACATGCCGGGTTATTCACTGTCCGCACGACGGTCGGTTATGATAGGGTTTCTCGGTCACAGTCGTCGTGCCCCACACCCCTACTCGATAAGTCTGGTCGTCGCATCGTGAGTCAAAAAGACGTCGAATCCCCATCTGCCCTGCCTGAGGAACCCTCGGAATCCGTCTCGCCTCCGTTGGAGGAAGACGCCAGCCCTGTTGAAATGACCGACTCCTCCGAAGAAACCACCGAAACTACTCCTGCGGTCGTGGCGGGCGAGGAAGTCGCTGCCGAGACTGTGGTGGAGGGCGAGGCGGGCGAAGAGGTCGCTGCCGAGACTGTGGTGGAGGGCGAGGCAGTCGCTGCCGAAGCTACGACCGAAGTCGAATCGAGCGAAGAAGTCACTTCCGAAGCAACGACCGAGGTCGCATCGAGCGACGCAACCGTTCCCGCAGCAACAGCCGTGGCCGAGACCGTCCCGGAGCCGAAGAAGGCAGACAGCGATTCTGCAGCCACCGGGGAGAACGAGGAAGTACGATCCCTACGTCAGGCCATGCAAGACAAGGCGGAGATCGAGGGACGCGTCATTGGCTGGAACAACGGTGGCTTTCACGTCGTCGTCGGGTCGACAACAGCTTTTTGTCCGCGCTCTGAAATGGAGCTCGGCGCCGCCAAGGATCCCAGTGAGTACCTGGACAAGACCCTCGAGTTCCAGGTTCTGAGAGTCCAGAAGAAGGGGCGCAGGGTCGTCCTCTCGAGAGCTGCCCTTTTGCGCGGTGAGCGGGCCAAGGTTCGCTCGGAGGCACGTGGCAAACTGACAGCCGGCAGTGTGGTGACGGGCCGTGTCGCCAGCCTTACGGACTTCGGAGCTTTCGTCGATCTCGGCGGTGTTCAGGGACTGGTGCACGTCTCCGAGATGAGCCGGCAGCGAATCGAGCATCCGAGCGATGTCCTCGAGGTCGGCCAGGAGGTCGAAGTCAAGATCTTGAAGCTCGAGAAAGGGGGACGGCGTATATCACTGTCCATGCGCGCCCTGGAGCCCGACCCCTGGCAGGAGATTCACGATCGATTTCCCGACGGCAGCGTTGTCACCGGCAAGGTCGAGAAAACAACCAGCTTTGGGGCCTTCATCGAGCTGGAGCCAGGACTCACCGGACTGCTGCCGGCCGCCGTCATTTCGCTGCCTCGCGACGCCTCGCTGGCACGGGTCTACCCCCCCGGCAAGGAGGTCCAGGTGCAGATCGTATCGGTGGACTCACGTCGTCAGCGGATCTCGCTCACTCTCGAGGGTTCCGCCCTCGAGGGCAGTCGCAACGACTACAAGAGCTACGTTCGGGAGCAGCGCCAGAGTGAGCCCACGCAGGGTTTCAACGCCCTGGCTGACGCCTTCCGGAAGCTCGACACCAACAAGAAGGACTGAGGCACCGAAGCCGTCGGTGCAACGGGACGGAGCCTAACGGCTCCAGCTGGCGGCCTGCCCCTCCAACTCTGCCAGGAGCCGCTGGTTCTCCCGCCAGCCAGCCTCGTGCCTGACGTTGAGCTTCAGATAGACGGGCCGGCCGAGAAATTCCTCGAGTTCGAGGCGTGCCAAGGTGCCGATCTCTTTGATCATCGAGCCCTTGCTACCGACCAGAATCTTCTTTTGGCCCGACTTCTCCACCAGGATGGAAGCAAAGATCCTCACTGTCCCGCGCTCGCTTTCGGATCCCTCAGGTTCCTCCCACTGCTCCAAGAGGACCGCCGTCGAAAAGGGCAACTCCTCTCGTGTCGCGGCAAGGACCTTCTCTCGAATCAGCTCGGAAACCAGGAACCGCTCCGGGTGAATGGTGAGCAGAGCCGGGTCGTAGATTGGATCACCCTCGGGCAGGAAGCCCCACAGGAGGTCCAAGAGCAGATCGACTCCATCCCCGGTCAATGCACTGATCGGGACGATCTCGTCGAAGAGCCCCGTCTCCGAGTAAAGGGCTATGCGGGGTAACAGGCTCGGCTTGCTGACCAGGTCGACCTTGTTCAGGACCGCAACTCGAGGACCTTCAGCCTTGGCTACGAGGTCAAGGAGGTACCGTTCGCCGGATCCGAACGACTGGTGCACGTCCGTCATCATGCAAACAACGTCCGAATCGCCCAGCGCCTCGACGGCGTAGCGAACCATCTGCCGGTTCATCCTGTGTTTGGGGCGATGGATGCCAGGTGTATCCTGGAACACCATCTGGCCCCGATCTCCGCTCAGGATACCGACGAGCCTCTGTCGCGTCGTTTGAGGCTTGTCGGAGGTAATCGCCAGCTTCTCCTGCAGACAACGGTTCATGAGGGTGGACTTCCCGGCGTTCGGACGGCCGACCAAGCCGACGGTGCCGGCCCGCATCACGCGGGACACACCCCCGCCGCTACCGAGATCGGAGTCGTTCACTTCGCCTCCCCTTCATCGACCGGTGGCAAAAGGCGCACGGCAACCGACTTGATTCGGCGTTGCTCGACACTCTCGATTTGAAATTCGAGTCCGCCGATCTCCAGGCTCTCCCCAGGCTGAGGCACGTACCCGAGGGTTCCGAAGATCAGCCCGCCGATGGTCTCGAAGGCCTCCTCTTCGAGCTCGACATCGAAAAGCTCGTCCAAGCTCTCGACGGGAACTCGTCCATCGAGTCGCCAGCCACCATTCTCGAGTTGCTCGTTCACGGGTGCCGACTCATCGTGCTCGTCTTCGATCTCTCCGACGATCTCCTCCAGTAGATCCTCGACTGTCACCATGCCGGAGGTGCCGCCGTACTCATCGACAACAATCGCCATCTGCAGATGCAGGGCCTGGAATTCGCTCAGCAGCTCGTTGAGTGGTTTCGTTTCTGGCACGAAGTAGGGCTCCATGGCCAATTCGACAGCACTCGGAGCTGCGTCGTCTCTGAGGCCCGCGAGAAGGTCACGGATGTGCAGAATGCCGACAATGTGATCCACCGATTTCTCGAAGACCGGAATCCTGGAGTGCTTCGAAGACAGAAAGAGCTCTGCCAGTGTCTCCAGGCTCGAGGTGACAGGCGCGCACACCATGTCGATGCGAGGGGTCACCACACTTCTTACGATCGTATCCCCGAAATCAATGACGCGTTGAATGAGGTCGTCCTCGCCCGGCTCCAAGATCCCTTCGCGGGTTCCCACATCCAGGAACGCCTCGATCTCGTCTTCGGTGACCTCGCCCTCATCCTCCCTTCGTTCTACGACAGCTGCTGGCATCAGCGGTGCCAGGACCGAGATCAACGGCATCGAGAAAAACAACGCGACACGGTAAATACCAGTGAAGCGGCGCAAGGCCCGCTCCGGATCCCGACCGACCAACGATCGAATCACCAATTCCGTAGCGCCGAGAATCAGTCCCACTGTGACGATCGCCGCGAGCCATGGCGGCGACCAGAGACCCCGAGTTACCGCCAGCAGGACCAGGAACAGCGCCACGGTCGCCATCCTCGCCAACCAGCTCAGCAGGTACCGAAAGACCTCGAACTTGAGCGGTTCCTCGAACAGTCCCAAGACTCGCCCACTCGCCTCCTCCGCCCAGTAGCGCAGGCGAATCGGGCCACTACGGTCGAGCAGCGCGGCGAGAACCTGCACGAGCACGGTGAAGACCGCCAGAGCGAGGGCCAGAAGGCTGGCGGACATCAGGGAGCTACTCGTCATCGCGAATCCAGTTGCGGCGCAAACGAAATTCCAATCGACTCATATCGCCGTTGTCGGTTTCGTGGTCGTAGCCCAAACAGTGCAGCACTCCATGCAGGAGTAAGGTCTGAACCTCGCGGTACGAAGACCTTCCTCTGTCCCCGGCTTGGCGTCTCGCGGCCTCGACCGAGATCGCCACATCACCAAGGTGGCACCCCTCTGCACTCGTTTCACCCGGAAAACTGAGAACGTCGGTCGGTGCGTCGCGATCTCGAAATACTCGATTCAACTGACGCATCTCGTCCTCACTGACGAAGTTGACGGCAAAGCTGTCCGCCTGCGGGGCGACCTCTTTCACCAGGCCGCTGAGCCATCGTCGAAGATGTGGGGCCCTGCTCTCGCGAAACCTCCCGGGATTCTGGAAGACCAGCTCCAAATCACGACTCATGGTGGCTTCCCTGCTCGTTCTCAGCAGCCGCCTTCTGCTGGTCGAACTGGTCATAGGCCCGGACGATCTTCTGCACGAGTCGGTGCCGGACCACATCTTTCTCCGTAAATCGAATGAACTTGATCCCTGCCACCGACTTCAGGACTTGTCTCGCCTGATTGAGGCCCGAGGTCCTACCAGAGGGGAGATCGATCTGTGTAATGTCACCGTTGATCACCGCCTTCGAGTTGAAGCCGATACGGGTCAAGAACATCTTCATCTGCTCGCTGGTGGTGTTCTGTGCCTCATCTAGAATGATGAAGCTGTCGTTGAGCGTCCGGCCCCGCATGAAAGCGATGGGAGCTACCTCGATGGTTCCTCTCTCCATCAACCGCCCCACCTTGTCGAATCCCAAGATGTCGTAGAGAGCATCATAGAGCGGGCGAAGATAGGGGTTGACCTTTTCCACTAGATCTCCTGGCAGAAACCCGAGCCGTTCGCCGGCTTCCACAGCAGGACGGGCCAGGATGATCCTACGCACCAGCCTCTCCTTCAGAGCTGCAGCCGCCATCGCCACGGCAAGGTAGGTCTTGCCGGTTCCAGCCGGTCCGATACTGATGACCAGATCGAAATCGGACATCGCCTGGAGATAGATCTGCTGACTCAGACTGCGGGGCCGTACCAGTCTCCGCACCGTGCCCAGAACGCCATCGCCCAGGAAGAACTCCACCAGCGACGTCGTCGGCTCTTCCTGCAATACCCGAATCGAAGTTTCCACATCCGTCGGTTGAAGTGGGAAGCCCGATTCCAGTAGATGCGACAATTGCTCTAGGAGGGTTCCTGCCAGGACTGCTGGACCTTCCTCTCCTTCGACTCGGACTTGGCCCCCTCGGGCTGTCACACTGACGCCAAAGGCGCGCTCGATACGTTTGATGTTCTCGTCCCGGGTGCCGAACAGCACCTCGAGACGATCTTCCGCGATAGTCACTGTCTTCATGGCTTTACGACACGCCGGATCCGTTCACAGGATGGAACAACGACGATCTTCCGCGATCGACATCGAGGATTCACTGGCGGCCGTCGCCGCACCGATAAATGGCTGGGATCGCCCGCCGCCTCAGAGATGGTACGAGCCTCCTCTGATATCGGGCGTCTCTGCGGTCGCCCGAAGGCGCCTCGCGGGCAGCTGCTCGCAGACCACTGGGGCAACTTCCATCACAGTTTGAGTCTAACAAGAGTCGATGGCTATCCACATGAACGCCAGCCACCGCCGGTGAGACTCACTTCTGACCGTAGTCGTAGAACCCCCTACCACTCTTGCGTCCACACCTTCCCGCCTGCACCATCTGCTTGAGCAGCGGTGGCGGCGCGAAGCGCTTCTCTCTGTACTCCTCGAACATGATGTTGGCGATGTAGTAGGTAGTGTCCAAGCCCACGAAGTCCAGCAATGTCAGAGGACCCATGGGATATCCGCAGCCCAGCTGCATGGCCTTGTCGATGTCTTCGATCGAACCCACCCCCTCCTCGAGGGCCCTGATGGAATCGAGGAGATAGGGAACCAGGAGCCGATTGACAATGAAACCCGAGTTATCCCTGCAGGAGACTCCCTCTTTTCCGAGGCCTGTGACGAAGTCGAGGGCTCGCTGCATCGCCTCGTCGCTCGTCATCAACGTGCGGACGACTTCGACGAGCTTCATCACCGGTACCGGATTGAAGAAGTGCAGGCCGACGAATCGATCGGTCCGATTCGTGGCCATCGCCAGCTGGGTAATGGTCAAGGACGAGGTATTGCTGGCGAACAGCGCTTGCCCTTGAACGGTCTTGTCGAGCGCCGCGAAGGTCTCGACCTTCTCCTCCAAGCGCTCGATGATGGCCTCCACGACCAGGTCACAGTCGGCAAGGGGCTCGAGCTCGGTTGTCCCCGAAATCCGTGACAGAGCGGCATCCCGCTGCTCGGCGTCGAGCTTACCCTTGTCGACAGCCTTGCCCAGAGAGCGCTCGATTCGTTGCATACCCCGCTCGAGAAAACTCTCGTCCACTTCGCGAATCACTGTCGTGTGACCCGCCTTCGCGCAAACTTCGGCAATCCCAGCCCCCATCAGCCCACAGCCCAGAACTCCGACCTTCTTGATCGTCATCTATCGTCCTCCTGAATGTTCCGCCCCTGAAGGATCGAACTCTCCACGAACTCTTCCTGTTGACCAGGCCGAGTCTCGACGATCTCTCGTTCGAGACTCTCCCGATCAACGTGAATCGACAAATGCATGGCAGCGGTCGGAGCGTGCGGCAGTCTTTCCGCCCATTCGACGACCTTCACGCCTTCTCCCGCCAAAAGCTCATCTAGCCCCAGGGCCTCTGTCTCGCCAAGCTCCAGTCGATACAGATCGATGTGAACAAAGCGCCCACCCGATCCCTCATGCTCCCGAATCAAGATAAAGCTCGGCGACTGGACCTGGTTCGCGGGAACACCGACCGAGGCTGCCACCCCTTGCGCCAGCACCGTCTTGCCTGCCCCCAGCTCACCTGACAGTAGAAGCGTTCCATTCGGCACGAGCTCGCGCCCCAGAGTGACGCCGAGGTCCCTTGTCTCCTCTTCGCTGCCCGATCGCCAAACCCTCATGTGCCACCGAGCTCCGAGAATGCCTCAGAGAGCGTTGCGAGCAAATCGCTCGCAGCCAATGCCGCCATGCTACACCCTCCCGCGATCGCCAAATCAGCAGCCAACCCATGCAGATACGTGCCGAGGAGCGCCGCGACAAGCGGCTCATACCCCTGAGCGAGAAATCCGCCGATCAACCCGGTCAACACATCTCCCATGCCACCACTGGCCATGCCGGGATTGCCGGTGGGATTGACGAATACCTCACCTTCAGGCGAGGCAATGAGCGACCGGTGTCCTTTCAAGACCACGATTGCACCACTCATGACCGCGGCTTCCTGGGCACTGGTGACCCTCTCCCGCTGGACATGACCGGTTGGCCGGCCCAGAAGTCGTGCCAATTCCCCCGGGTGGGGCGTCAGGATCGTTGCAGAGGTCCGCCCAGACAAGACCCCGAGATCCCCTGCAAAAGCGTTCAGTCCATCGGCATCCAGTACGACGGGCCTTTCGACCTCGAGCACCGTTCGTCTGACGACCTCGACTGTCGTTGCGGCTAGACCCAGTCCCGGGCCTAAGGCGAGAGCTTCTTTGTCGGCCGAGAACTCGAGCAATATCTGCCGGCTGGAGGAGCTCAATCCGCTCGAGCCATCCACCGGCAAAGGCAAGCTCATCGATTCCAGGGATCCAAGGTCCACCGTCTGAACGATGTCTTCTGGCGCCGCTACCGTGACCAATCCGGCACCACTACGAACGGCACCCCGTGCGGCCAGAATTGCAGCCCCCGCCTTGCCCACAGACCCCGCCAAAATCACGAGATGTCCAAAGTCCCCCTTGTGGCTCGCTTCCGCACGCGGCTCCAACGCGACCGACAGTTCCTCACCAGTCAGCAGGTGCAAGTCTCCCTCGGCCTCATCGATGATCTCCGTCGGGATCCCGAGATCGGCAACGACAACCTCGCCTACCGCATCGCAGGAGGGTGGGAACACATGGGCAACCTTCGGCGCGCCAAAAGTCACTGTCAGATCGGCCTTCAAGTGCGGACCCGGTATCTCCGAGAGACTCCCCTTGAGACCGCTCGGCAGATCGACGGCCAGGCGCGGTACTGGAAGCCTATTCAGGGCCTGCACCAAGGCTGCGAATTGGCCGTCCAGGGGTCGTCCAAGCCCAATTCCAAACAGGGAATCGACGACCAGGTCGCTCCGCCGGGCCAGATCGACGCAACTCTCGACCCCATCATCAGGCCCGACCTCTCGAATCTCCAGGCCCTGAGCCCGACAAATTTCCAGCTGAACCCCCGCATCGCCGGTCAGGCTCTTGCCACCGGTGACAAGTGTCAACTCCGGGTGGTAACCCCGAATGGCCAAATGCCTCGCCAGGGCCAGTCCGTCGCCGCCGTTATTGCCTGGGCCACAGAAGATCGCCACGGCTCTGACTTCCGGGTAGCTCGAGGCAATGGCCTCGACCAATCCGAGTGCAGCGTTCTCCATCAACACCAAGCTCGGAATTCCGAAGTCATCCGTAGCAACCTCGTCCACACGACTCATCGACTCGGCGGTCAGGATTCTCATCCTTGGGTCCTCCCTAGAACTGGAATCATCCCCCACTCCTCGAGCAGACTCCGGGTGGCAGGACTCGACGGTCCCGTGCAGGCGACCAACCGCGAAGCCAACCGTCGGAGGTCGGCTGGGGTATCCACATCCTCCAACACAGTCAGCTCTTCGACGCTCAGGCCCAATTGGTAACACCGATCCAGAGTTTGCTGCAGAACGCGATCAGTACTCCAGTCGATACCGCTGAACATCGCGCGACGAATGGTTCGCCGTTTGACACCCACCAGATAGTAGCCACCATCGGCTGCTGGGCCTAGCACCACATCACAGCCCGAGGCCAGCCTCCCGAACGCCTCTCCAACGACTGCGGCAGGGAGATCGGGGTGATCGCTGCCGACTGCTGCGACCAGCTCGAACTCTGTCAGCATCGCACTCAGTCCCGCGAAGAGTCGGTCCCCCAACTCTTCGCCTGTCTGCCGAAATGCCTCGAACGACGACTGCGGCAGAGCCTCTTGCGCACCAACAGCCCATGCCAGCCTGGTTTCGAATGCTCCAACCTGCATGCGTTCGAGAAGATCCTGAAGGAACGCGCTGTGCAGGAACGCTGCCTGTTCCGCGGACAGTTCCCCCAACAATCTCGTTTTCACGAGACCTGGGCGGGCCGGCTTGGTGAACACCGTCAGACAGCACCTTGGAGCGTCCATAACAGCTCTATTGTGCCCGATTTCGCGCCTGTTGGTGCGCCAATCAGCACCATAGAGCGCCAAGACGAGCCCCATCGAGTCGCCTGTTTCGAGCACCGTTTTGGGCTAGAATTCAGGATAGAGAGTCTGTAGCCACCAGATGGGAGCCGCTGGGGAAGGAGCGTGAGCTATGACGAAATGGGAATACCACATCATCAACATCCGGAGCGAGAACTATCGACTGGACCCGAATGCCGTCCGCGAGCTGAATGTGTTGGGCGAAGAAGGCTGGGAGTTGATTTCCATCACCTCGGTCAATTTCAAGAGCGGCGCCACCGACAACATAGCCATGGTATTCAAACGTCCCAAGGCTGACTGAGTCTCGGGGCCCACTCCGTAGGCAGCGTCACCCGGAATCATCATCCACGGTCGGCCTGGGGTCGTGCACCCTCTAGTGCCGGTGCCGGCCTCTGCCTAGACCTAAAGTGAATCCGGCGATCAGTGCCACTGTCGGGAGGCACCATCTACCGACACATCGAGGCAGCCGACCCACTTCCTGATCGAACGATTGACGCAAAATGCGGACGTGCCGCTCGAAGTCCTGTCGCCTGTCTGTGAGATTCGAGCTCAAGAACTCTCTTGATCGCCGTTTCGGGAGCTCTCGGAGAGGGAATCGGGTCGACTCTCGGCGCCATCGGAACCTGGCAGGACCTCTTCTTCCCACCAATCCATGTGTTCCTGGACATGGCGACGAATCATCGCTTTCGGTGCCTCGATTCGGCGCAGGCGCTGCCGCGCCGCTGCGACCAGGCCCATCCCACAGAGGCTCAGGAAGGCCAGAACGACTAGCGAGGCCGCCCAGTCTGGCAGCCAGATGCTGGCGACCTGCACAAGCAGAAGAACCGCCACACCGATCACCCAGAAACAGATGAATACCGCGAGAGCAGCGAAACCAATGGCCTGACCGATGTGCCGTTTGGTGAGCTCGAAATCCAGTCGCAGCGACTGCACTTCGGCCTCCATGACTCCGAGGAAAGCGTCCCGGAGCGACTGAAACAACTCGATCCAGCTGTCGATTCTCTTGCCCACTAGCCTCCCACCCTCACATTCTTGCTGGCAAAAGACTCCTCTGCTCCCAGCAAATCCCAAAGGCCCACGGTCACTCGATGCGGCCCTTTCCTCATGCGCAGCTGGAGCTGATAGGGGTAGAAGCCTCCCATGGCTTCTTCCAACTCGGCATTGGGGATCTGGATGGCAAGCGGGACCTCGGAGATCTCCGACATGTCCCCGCCCTCATCGATGGCCCCGAAGTACAGTTTGACTTTGGCTTCCTGGGCCTCATCGATCGGAAGCAGCGTAACCTCTCCGAGAGGGATTCCTACCAGCACCGGTACATCGAACAGGTCCTTCTCGACAAATTCCGGCTCTCCTACGCGCAGAACCAAGCCCATGGGATTGTAGTCGTAGCCGTAGATCAGGCTGGCACGAGTCGTATCGGTCATGCGGGCCATCAAAGGCTTGTCGCGATAACCGTTGCGATGGCGCACCCGCATGCCCTTCTGCTTCACTTTGACTTCGATCTTGTAGTAGCGCCCCGTGCCGCCGTGCGATGGCGTATACCCCAGGGAGTAGTAGGTCGAAAAGTCCGTCGCCACCTTGTCGAGATCCGGTCCCACATCGTTGGCGTTGATGATGGCGCGACCACCTGTGTCGTCAGCCATCATGCGGAGTGGGGACTGCAAGCTCTGAATGTACATACTGTCGACGAAGGAGGCCATACCCGCCTCGCCTGCGGAGCTCATGTCGACACTGCTCCCGCCTCCAGCGCGCAACCCCGCCGCATCGATCGTGTAGAAGGTCACGCCGCTCGAGTTGGCATGGGCCGTCAACTCCTGAAACCGCCTCGATCCGTCGAACTGGCGCATTTCCGTCAGCGGTGACGAGTCGCCGAACTTGCGGTTCAACGCATAGTAAAGATCCTCTCCAGGCAGCATCTGAAGACCATCACTGACGTAGAGGATGGCTTTCCGGCCCGGTAGACCGGCCAACGACGTTACGATCTCCTTGATCGCCTCGATCGAGAAGCTGAGATCGTTGTAACCACTCTCAGCGAACTGTCGAACCCTCCAGGACACGGCCGCCAATGTGTCGGAATCATTGATATCTCGCAGCACGTCGCGACGCTCTGAGTCCCAGTGCACTCCGAAGGCCGCCAACTCTTCGAGCTCGAACAGCTGACTGGCAATCAGTGTCGGATCGCTGGTGAAATCATGGCGCATGTGTAGCGATCGGTCGTAGGTCACCAACATCACTTGATCATGACGAGACACTTTCTCGACCAGAAAGTCCCTCAGCCGGCGGAAGACCCGATTGCGGTTGAAGGGTCGAATGTTGAAATTGTCGACATAGATGACCAGGGACAGTTTCTGGTCGTCAGGAAGGGCGAACTGCTCACCCTCGGGCATGCCGGGAATGACTGGAGTTTCCGGTGCAGCGACCTTGCCTACGAGTTGGCCCTCGACCGGCTTTCGGTCCTCGACCGCGAAGAAGTTCGTTATGGCCACCGGCCGGCGGTTTTCGAAGATCTCGAAGTCATCGCGAGTCAGTCCGGTTATCGGCACACCCTTCTTGTCGGTCACGTAGACATCGAGGTTGACGACAGTCACATCCACCGTCTCGACGTACGACCCTTCTTCCTCCGACACCTCGCCCGCCTCCTGGGCAAGCATGGGGAAGGCTAAGCCGATCCCCAGGATCGGCAGAAGGCTCAGAATCTGAACAGTTCCTCGATGCATCAATCTCGACCTCTTGACTTGGCTCCAGGAGCGGCGCTGGCCGACTAGGGCTCAATCTCGACGCTGGCAGAAAGGATCCTACCACTTGCAACGTCGACGACAGCGATCACGGCGTCGTTGCGCTGCCGGCGGAGCTGCAGGGAAAAGTCATAGCTCCCAAAAGCTCCGGGGGAGCCTGCCCCCTGAGCTTGGAAAGCGAGAGGGACGACCGGAATATCGGCTCTGCGGCCCGACTCGTCGCGCACCGCAACCATGAGCTCTATCTGAGCGACCTCTCCCTGCTCTGACGGTAGAAAAGTAATTTCATCCAAGGGTATTACGAGCTTCACCGGCACTTCCATCTTTCGCCGGCCCTTGTTCTTCACCTCGCCCAAGACCACCCGCAGCGAGCCCTGGCCAGCCGGATTTCCAAAAAGCAGGGTGCTCTCCAAGGCCATCGCCACTTCATGCTGTCTCGATGAGTCCAGGAAGTCTCTTCGAGAGCGCACTCGAAAGCCCTTCTCGCGGAGGGAGACCTCGATCTTGTGCCGTTTGTCGTCCCACTCCCGACTCGGAGTGAAGCCGATCCAATAGTAGGACCGTGTATCCGACACCGCCTCGCTCAGCGCATCCAGCCTGGCTCCGTCGAGAAAAGCGGCGCCGCCGGTCTCCTCGGCGAGGTAGCTCAAGGTGTAGTGCACTTCCTGCTGGCGCAGGAATGCGTCATGCCCACGAATGCCGGTGCGAGCCAGCTCTTCGACCTGCGGTTCCCTGAGGACCGTCGAATCGTTCGCCAGCAAATCGGCAAACCCGGGGACATCCACGGGATAGAGCGTATATCCGATCAGGTTTGCGGTATCCGTGAGAGGGCGAAAGAGAGCCTGCCCATCTGCCAGCTCCCAGCTCAGAACCGTTGGCGAGATATCGGGACCCAGGAACGTAGCGGGAAAAAACGGCCATCCTCCAGACAGCAACAGCATGACCTTCCGGCCGGGAGGCTCTGCGAAGCTCCGGAGTGTGGAAGCGCCCGCTGTTACTGAGCGGCTCACCTGGTCGGTCAGTCTCTCTAAATAGAACCGCTCGTCAGGATCGAGTTGTGTTCTGAGGAACCGATCGCTCGCCATCTCGCCGGCCCGAATCGAAGAAAGGGCTCCCAGTGTCCGGTCGTAGTCGAACTGACGTTGCTCGGCCAAGCGCTGGAGGCCGAACGCCGGACGCTCGAGAGCTGTATCGATCGCGCGCTCCAGCTCAGGCACAGATTGACTCCACGTCGAGATCATCTCGAGATCCGAACCGTTGAATGCCACGATAGCCATGCGGTCTGCAGGACCGAGAAGCGGCAAATCGCTCTTCATGGCCTCCAGGACTCGATCGCGGTCCCGGGCAATCGAGAAGTACTCGTCGATGAAAACCAGGTAGCTCGTGCCTACGGGCTGGCCCACGGTCAGAGCGGGCAGTCCGGGAAGAACGGGCTCTTCTTGCTTTGCGGTCCCGGCAACTCCCGCTCGGACCTCTGAGAAATACTCGATGGGGACGCTCTCATCATCGATCTTCAGATCGAAGGCATCCGGGCCAAGGCCGAAAATCGGTACCCCGTCGCGATCGGTGACCACCACTTCCAGGTTGACCACCCGCACATCGAGAACTTCTCCAAAAACGCCCGGTAGGGCGCCAGGAGACTCCTGGGCATGCAAGGAAGTCGCGGCCAGCAGGGCCAGAATGGCGGTTCTTAGCTTCATCGTCCTCTCGAATAGACACCGCATGACATCTTCCGGGGTTCAAAGCGTGCCGTGAATTAGGCTAATGCGCCAGAAGGGAGGCGCTCCTTACATTCTCTACGCAAGACGCGTGCCTCCGTGGCGCGCCCCCTCGAGATCTTCAGGCCTCTGTCTGCAGCCGGTTCCTGAGGTGAGACACGATTTTCGCGCCGTGCTCGCGCGAGTTCTCGATGAAAATCTTGTCCGTGCGACGCCCTGCTTGCAGCGTTCCAGCCAGGTAGAGGCCTGGGACGTTCGACTGGCACGAGTCATCGTCGAACTCAGGGACGAGAGTCTCGTCATCCAACTCGACGCCCGACCGACGCATCAGCTCCACCTCGGGTGTGTAGCCGATAAGAACGTAGGCCGCATCCGCCGGTAGGCGCTTCCTGCCCTCCGGGCTCTCGATCTCGACCTCGTGGTCTCCAAAGCCAACCACCGTGGACGAGAAGTGCGCCTCGATCGAGCCCTCATCGATGCGATTCTCCGCATCGGGCCTGAGCCAATACTTGATCGACGGCTTCAGGGTTTCACCCCTGTGCACCAGCGTCACCTTGACGCCGTTGCGCCACAACTCGAGAGCCGTCTCAGCGGCCGAGTTGCCCCCTCCGACTACGACCACGTCTCTGCCAAAGTGGGCATACGGCTCGAAGTACCTGTAGCTCACCCACGGCTGCTCCTCACCTTCGACGCCCAGTCGACGGGGGTTGTGGAAGTACCCGGTGGCCAGCGCTACTGCCTTCGTACGGCGCGCCAGCTCCCCGTCCTCGGATCGGCTCCCGAGGCGGAAGAGCCCCGCCTCGCGACGAATCTCGGTGACCTCCTCGTGTACAGCCAGCGGCAGCTCGAAGGCACGCGCTACCGACTGGTAGTAGGCGATCGCCTGCCGCCGATCCGGCTTGTCCTCAGGGACGGCAAAGGGAATTCCACCCACCTCCAACAGGTCCCGGGTCGTAAAGAACCTCATGAAGGTCGGGAAGGCCAGCAGATTGGCTACCAGGGGACCCCGGTCGATGAGCAGAAAGTCCATGCCAGCCTTTCTCGCTTCGGCTCCGATGGCGATTCCAGTCGGTCCTGCTCCGACGACCACCAGATCCAATACGGCCGCATCGGCTCGAGACTCATGCACGCGCTTTGTCCTCATCCCGCTTCGCACGATTGTTCGACGGCAGCATCTTCATCCACAGCAGGCCCATGATGGCCAGCACCACGAGGCTCAAGACCTGCGCCAGAGTCAGCGACCCCACGAATCGGTCGTCCTTGGCCCGCAGAAATTCCACCAGAAAGCGCTCCACGGCGAGCAGCGAGACAACTACGATCGTCGTCGATCCGCGCCGGGCACCCCGCCGCAACATCCAGACTCCGATCAGCCATATCGTGCCAGCGCCGAGGGTCTCGTAGAGCTGCGTCGGATGAACAGCAATCAACTCGGTGTCGGGGATCTCGGGTGGAATCTCGGCGCCGTACTCGTAACGCATCAAGCCAGCGGTCGTTGGCGCCGGAACGCCAGCCGGAAACTTCACACCCCAGGGAAGACGGGTCGGCATTCCAAAATCATCACCGACGAGGAAGCAGCCGATCCGACCGACCGCATAGCCCAGGGCCAGGGCAGGAGCCGCCGCGTCAGCCAACGACCAGGAATCCAGCTGGCGACGGCGAGCCACCCAGAGCACGGCAAGGGCGCCCAAGATGAATCCCCCGTACCAAACCAGCCCGGCGCGGTCGAAGATGAGGCGCCAATCCCGGTACAGCATCGCATAGTAGATCTTGGCACCCAGAATTCCACCCAGAACGGCCGCGACCAGAATCGCTCCGGCGTCCTCGGCATCCCCGGCTCCAAGGTACTTCAGTCCCCACCGAAGCTGCATCATCGCCGCCAGGAAAGCCGCCGCCAACAGGATCCCGAAGGGACTGATCGAGATCGGTCCGATACGAATGAGCTCTTGAATCATGGATCCCGATGACCTATCTGTGCAGGTGAGTTATGACCGATTTTGCCCAGGCTGTCGCTCCGTCTCCGGGGCCAAGGGGCCGCCGCGAGGTGCTTTATCGTAACATTCCCTCGATGGCGGCAAAGCAGCGCACCTATCTCGACAATCTGGCTCATGGACAGAGGCAGAAGTTGATCCTGCGCCTCATTCGGTCGCCGTCGAAGAGACAGCTCCGGCGCGCCCTCGCCCGCGTCCACCCGGCTGACATCGCGCCTCTGTTCCCGCTCTTGAAGCCGCATGAGCAGGACAGCCTGCTCGAGGTCTTGTTCGAGCTCCGTCTGGCCGCTCCGACTCTCAGCGAAATGGACCCCCAGACCCTGTTGCAGGTCCTCGACGAGTTCCCAGATGATCGACTAGCGGTGATCGTAGGCAGACTGCCAGCCGATGATGCTGTCGACCTGCTGGACCAGTTGGATCCAGAACGAGGCAAGACACTGCTCGACTCTCTGGAGCCGGCTCTGGCCACCCATCTGAACAACCTCATGCTCTACGGTGCGACCACTGCCGGGGGAATCATGGACCCCGATGTGGTCTTCTTCCGTGGCGACGAGAGCTTGGCTAGCACGCTCGAGGGCATTCGCAGCCTGGCCCAGTCGAGGCGTCTGTTCTATCTCTATGTGACGGACGATCGGGGACACTTGATCGGTCTGGTGAAGCTCTGGCAGCTGCTCAGCGCTACGGCTGAGAGTCGGCTCAGCGACATCATGAGCCGGGACCTCATATCGGTACAGGTCGATGCGCCGCAGGAGGATGTGGCCCGTATGTTCGTGCGCTATGACCTCCCAATGATGCCGGTTCTCGATCTCGACGGGAAACTGGCCGGTGTCATTACGGTCGATGATGTTTTCGATGTTCTAGAGGAAGAAGCGTCTGCGGACCTGTACCGGCTGGGGGGCCTGTCGGTCCAAGAGACACTCGCGACGCCACTGGCTCGAATCCTGCGGTTTCGCCTGCCCTGGCTCCTTGCGGGCCTGGCCGGCGCACTCGTCGCGGCCGGCGTGATCGGACAGTTTCAGGTCGTCCTCGCCAAGTATGTGATTCTGGCTGCCTTCATGCATCCGGTCGCAGCGACCAGCGCCCTGGCTGGCCAACAGACCCTGACGGTGCTGCTCGGAAGCCTGGCCACCGGTGAGATGGACTTACGGCGCACCTGGCGGGTGATCGGCCGCCAAGCCAGCGTAGGTCTTGTCAACGGTGTCATCGTGGGCTCGATTCTCGCTCTGGCCGCGTTGCTCTGGGAGCGGAACCTGGTCCTCAGTGGGGTCCTGCTCGTGGCCTCCACCACAAGCCTTCTCATCGCCTCGACGGTCGGAGCGCTCATACCGCTCATGCTCCGACGCCTCAATCTCGACCCGGCATTGGGCAGCTCGGTTCTTGTCGTCGCAATTGCCGACATCACCGGCTTCCTGTCTTTCTTGGGACTGGCTTCGCTGCTCGCCTCCCACTTGCTTTGACCGCCGAATCGAGGCCGGCGAGTCGAGCTATTCCACCCGGTGGCGGTCGTTCAGGCTCCAGTGGTAGTCCATGTATCGAATCGCAGCGATTCGGTCCCGAATCTCGTTGGCTCGGCTTGCCGGCACGATCGTCTTACAATACACGGTTGGTAATGGAGCCCGGTTTGGCGATACGTCCAATTCACGATACCGATTCGACAATGACCCAATTCGAGCCGCTGACCCCAGACTCCCTGAGCCGCCTGAGAGAGCTTCTGGGAGACAACGGAGTCCTCACCGACCCTGTCGCGTTGAGCGCCTATGGAGTCGACGAAACTGAAGATGTCGAGTTCCGGCCAGAGGCCATCGCCCTCCCAGAGACGAAAGAACAGGTTGCAGCAGTTCTTGGGCTCGCTGGAGAGGCGCGGTTTGCCGTCACTCCCCGCGGCGGAGGCACAGGGCTATCCGGCGGTGCCCTGCCTGTGTACGGTGGACTCAGTCTCTCCTTGGAGCGCCTGAATCGAATCCGCTTCATCGACGAAGTCAATCTCACGGTCGAGGCCGAGGCCGGTCTCATCACAGCTGATTTGCAGCGCGCCGTCGAAGACCTCGGCTTGTTCTATCCACCCGACCCCGCCAGCCATGACAGCTGCCAGCTCGGTGGAAACATCGCCGAGGATGCCGCCGGGCCGCGGTCCTGCAAATACGGCACGACCCGGAATTGGGTTCTCGGCCTCGAGGCCGTGCTATCCAACGGCACGGTCATCCGCACTGGCAGCGCAACGAGAAAGAACGCCGCCGGATACAACCTGACACAGCTCCTGATCGGTTCCGAGGGGACTCTGGCCGTGGTGACAGCGGCTCTACTGAAGCTGACCAACATGCCCCGGCTCCGATTGACTCTCGCCGCCCCCTTCTCTTCTCTACAGGCCGCGGCAAGAGCTGTCAGCCGGTTGTTCGTCGCGGGCGTCGACCCCGCCGCTTGTGAACTGATGGAAGCTCGAGCCCTCGAGCTGGTCGCGAGGCTGACCCCCATTCCCGACCAGCTGGCAAACGCCGCCGCTCTACTGCTCCTCGAGTTGGATGGAGACGATTCCGACGCCTTGCTCGAACGCGCTGCAAAGGCCTCCGACATCTTCGACGAGCAGGAGCAGGTCGAGGTGATCATCGCTCAAGAATCCAGCGATCAGCGCCGACTTTGGGAGATTCGAGAGAAGATCGCCATCGCGGTGCGCGAGTACTCCGTATACAAGGAGGCCGACACCGTCGTACCGCGATCCGAGCTGGCAAACCTCGTAGAGAAGGCAAGGCGTGTGGCCAAAGACAGACAGCTTGAAGCTGTTTGCTACGGTCACGCGGGTGACGGCAACCTGCACGTCAACCTTATGCGCGGCGACCTCGCGGCAGCAACCTGGAAGCGGAATCGGGATGCCGCCGAAGCCGAGCTCTTCGAGTGGGTAACCAGCGTCGGCGGATCCGTAACAGGAGAGCATGGCATTGGCTGGAGCCAGCGTCGCTATCTCCCGCTGGCTGCCCCACCAGGATCGATCGAGGTGATGCGCGCTCTCAAGAGTGCCTTCGACCCGGCTGGCATCCTCAACCCCGGCAAGATCTTCGCCGACGAGTAATGCTACTCATGTTCGGCCCTGCGATAGAATTCAAAGCCCGATGATCACTGATCTGACGCGCCGCAAGCTGGCGGAGCTTGCCGACTACGTCGAGAAAGGAACGAGCACCGGTCGTTGGCTCGTCCTGATGCACGACAATCCCGATCCAGACTCGATCGCCGCAGCGGCCGGCCTGAGCAAGTTACTGCGCCGGGTCTTCAAAAGGCGTGTGACCACGGCCTACACCGGCATCATCGGCAGGGCCGAGAACCAGCAGATGGTCAAGGTGCTGGGCATCCGACTGAGTCACCTCCGCCATCTGAACTGGAAGCACTACCGACATTTCGCTCTCGTCGACTCGCAACCCCAGACCGGCAACAACCAGCTTCCCGACGAAGTCACGCCAGACCTGGTGTTCGACCATCACCCGCTCCGTCGCGCCACCCAGCAGAGCCCCTTCGTCGATCTCCGGCCCGAATACGGAGCCACCGCCACGATCCTCGCTGAGTATCTGCTGGCGGCCGACATGGAGATCAGCAAGCGAGACGCCACGGCCTTCGTCTATGCGATTCGCACCGAGACCCAGGACTTCGGACGCCAATATGTCCGCGCCGACAAGACCGTCTACGATGGGCTGCATTCGTCGGCCGATCTGCGAGCCCTGGCCAGGATTCAGTCTCCCCCACTTCCCGAGAGCTACTATCGAACCCTTCACGAGGCGCTCGAGCACGTCGAGTCGGTCGAGACGCTGGTCGTGAGTCACGTCGGAGAGGTCGCCCAACCGGACATCGTTCCCGAGATCGCCGACCTCCTTCTACGCCTCCAAGGCAAAACCTGGTCTTTTTCCACCGGAGTCTTCGATGACCGACTCTACCTGTCGATTCGTACGACCAATCCGCGCGCTGACGCCGGCCGGCTGATGCGCCGCTTGTTGGGCAAGCGCGGCAAGGGCGGCGGTCACGGCATGATGGCTGGTGGTTGGATGCCGCTGCCCAAGAACGGTGGAGCGAGTCCTCAGCGCCTGCAAGCTTCGCTGACCTCGCGCCTGGCCAAGTACCTCAAGAAGAATCCCGAGCGCCTGGCTCCCCTGATTCTGGACGAGGGCTGACGAACCCTCTCCTGCGGCTGCGACTCACGTTGTCCGGCGCCGGCGCTTTGCCAGCCGAATCAGCTGCCGACGATCGAGGCGAACCTTGGCTACCGGTTGTCCGTCCCGGAGGAGCACGGGAATCACGCCGCTGAATCGGCGCCGCCACTCTGGATCGGAGTCCACGTCGTGGACGGAAAATTCAAGTCCCAGCTCGGGCAGTACCTCGCGCAGGAGAGTCTCCATCTCATGACAGAGATGACAACGCGGCCTGGAGAGCAACTGAAACTGCGGACTCACTCCCATTCGATCGTGCCAGGCGGCTTGCTGGTGACATCGTAGACCACCCTGTTGACACCAGCGACCTCGTTGACCACCCGGCTGGCTACCCTTCCCAGCAGCTCGTGAGGCAAGGGACTCCAATCCGCGGTCATGAAGTCCTGCGTATCCACGGAGCGGATCGCGATGACGTTTTCATAGGTTCGATAGTCGCCCATGACGCCGACACTCTTGACTGGCAACAGAACGGCAAAGGCCTGACTCACTTTGTCGTACAAACCAGCTTCCCGTAGCTCCTGGAGAAAGATGGCATCAGCCTCCTGCAGGAGACTTACCCGATCCGCAGTTACTGCGCCGAGGATTCGCACAGCCAGACCGGGACCTGGAAAAGGGTGTCGACCGACAAACTCCTCTGGAAGACCCAGCTCTCGACCCAGCTGTCGCACCTCGTCTTTGAAGAGGAGACGGAGCGGTTCGACGAGCTCGAATCCGAGTCGCTCAGGCAGTCCGCCCACATTGTGGTGAGTCTTGATCACCGCCGACGGCCCCTTGACCGAGACCGACTCGATGACGTCTGGATAGAGCGTGCCCTGGGCCAGGTAGTGGATGTCGCCATGCTTCGAGGCCTCGTCTTCGAAGACCTCGATGAAGACGCGACCGATAATCCGCCGCTTCTCCTCCGGATCGTCGACACCCTCGAGCGCCGCCAGAAATCGCTCGCTTGCATCCACACCGATAACTGGCAGACCAAGACCATCGCGCAGGCTATGGAGCACCTGCTGGCCTTCTCCCTTGCGCAACACACCGTTGTCAACAAAGACCGCCACCATCCGTTCACCGAGGGCCTTGTGCAAGAGCATCGCAACCACCGACGAGTCGACACCTCCCGACAGGGCGCACAACACCCTGCCATCGTCGACCAGTCTCCTGATCGTCTCCACCGCCTCTTCGAGATAGGAGGCCATACCCCAATCGCCCACCGCCCCGCAGGCGCCGTAGAGGAAGTTGCGTAGGATCTCGCCTCCCGACACGGTGTGCGACACCTCGGGATGAAACTGAATCCCGAAGATCTTGCGAGTCGAGCTCTCGAGTGCCACCGTCGGGGCATTGATCGTCGAGGCGCAGACCCGGAATCCCTCCGGCAACGCAACGATGCGATCACCGTGACTCATCCACACGGTCTCACGTTCGCCGAGACCCTCGAATAACAAGCCCGGATCGACCACATCGACCTCGGCCCTGCCGTACTCGCGGCTGTCGGAGGCCTCCACCTCACCTCCGAGTTGGTGCACCATTACCTGCATTCCATAGCAGATACCCAGTGTCGGAATACCCAGATCGAACAGCTTCGGATCAGGATGCACCGCTCCTGGCTCATAGACGCTCTGTGGCCCGCCGGAGAGGATCAAGCCAACTGGCGATCGTTCTTCGATCTCTGCGACCGAGGTGTCGAACGGCAAGATCTCGCAATAGACCCTGTTCTCGCGCACCCGGCGGGCAATCAGCTGCGTGTACTGACTTCCAAAATCCAGGACGAGCACCGTTTGATGCCCCTCGAGCCTGGCCGGAGCAGAGTCCGCCACGTGGTCATCGCTCATGGTTTCCCTTTCGATGTCAGAGCTCGGCCTCGGCCTTGAGCTCACGGGTCATCAGATCTTCGAGGGCCTGGCGCGGCGTCTTGCCTTCGTACATGACCTTCATCATCTGCTCGGTGATGGGCATTTCGATGCCACTCTTGCGTGCCAGTCGAGTCATCGACAACGAGTTGCGAATTCCCTCGGCCACCATTGACGTTTCTTCCTGAATCTGCTGCAGCGTCTTGCCAGCCGCCAGTTGAATCCCGGTCTGCCGATTTCGAGACAAACCACCGGTGCAGGTCAAGACCAGGTCACCCATTCCAGCCAGACCCGAGAAGGTTCGCCGCTGTCCTCCGCATGCCACTCCCAGACGGGTCAATTCGTGCAGCCCTCGGGTCATCAGCGCCGCCAGCGTATTGTGCCCCAGACCCAGCCCGCTGACGACTCCGGCCGCAATGGCAATGACATTCTTGCCGGCACCGCCGAGCTCGACTCCCACGACATCGTCGGTCGAGTAGAGCCGGAATCGCGGCGTGGCCAGCAACTCACCCAGCTCTACCGCGATCTCGGAAGTGCTCGAGGCCACGACCCCGGCACTCGGCTGTCCGACGGCCAGCTCCGCGGCGAATGTCGGTCCGGCCAGGGTAGCGAAACACAGGTCTCTGCCCTTGGCATCGGCCTCTTCACTGGCTACTTGGCTCATGCGAGCCGTCGTCTCGGTCTCGATGCCCTTGGTGGCCGAGACCAGCTGAATCTCGTCCCTGTCTGGGAGAACATCCAATAGGCCACGGACAGCGGTTCGAAAGCCGTGGGAAGGGACAACGACCAGAAAGATCCTGCAATCCGCCAGATCCTGCATCTTCGACGTGGGCTCGATACTCGCCGCCAGCTCGACTCCTGGAAGGTAGACCAGGTTCTCTCGATTCGCCGCCAGCTCCGCGGCGAGGTCGGGCCGCCGTGCCCAAAGTCGCACATCACAGCCAGCAGATGCCGCATGTACCGCCAGGGCCGTGCCCCAGGATCCCGCTCCCAAGACTGCTATTCGCGTCACGCTCCATCTCCTTCCAGATGATCACCCAACCGATGCTCCCTGCCCACCGCCAAGCGTCGCACATTCTCCGCATGGCGCATCAGGATCAGTCCAGCTGCCACGGTGGTTCCGAGCAGGAGGACTCGCGGCATCGGCTCCATCCACCCGAGCTTGCCAAAAACATAAGCGAAAAGGGGGAAACTCGCCACCGCCAGCATCGAGCCCAGCGATACGTACCGCTTCCATGCGACCGTCACACCGAAAACCAGAACAGCTGCCAGCATGGGCGCCGGGCTCAGCGCTCCGATCGCTCCTGCGGCTGTCGCTACGCCCTTGCCACCGCGGAAACCGAGAAAAACCGGGAAGACATGGCCCAGAACCGCAGCCAAAGCGCAGGCGCCCAGGACAGCAGGCGGGGCGTCCAGTGCTCGCCCGAGGACCACCGGAGCAGCACCTTTGGCTATGTCCAATACCAGTACAGCAGCCGCTGCCGGAGTTCCTGCAGACCGCAAGACGTTCGTGGCGCCCACGTTGCCACTGCCAATGGATCGGATGTCCACGCCCGAAAGTCCTCGGACCACGAGATAAGCGAAGGGTACGGAACCCAGCAGGTAGGCCCCGACGACCAGGCCGATCCAGGTCAATGAAATCCCCTCATCGGATAGGTCTCGATCACCTGATACCTCGGGTCTCCGTTGCCGGACTCACAGCTGAAGAGGGCGCCTCGGCGAACCGGGAAAGAGTCTCCCACTCGGCCCGAGCAGGAGCGGCACCAGACCTCGACGCAGCGCCGGGTCCAGGCTTTGGGGGGGCATCGAGCCACCGTCGAATGGGCGTGAAATGGCTTCCAGTCGGCCTCGATGTCGACAACCCTGTTCAGGCTTTCCCAGACGATTCGGTGCAGACGTTCCAGTCCTGTCTTGTCTTCAACACCGATCCACAGTACCCGAGCTGGGCGCATGGGTGGCGAGGCTCCAGCACCAGCGAGCTGCACGTCGAAGCCTTCGTGCGAGCCGAATGCCGCAGACAACGCGGCTCGGACGCTGCCCATGGCGGGCTCACTCGTGTCTCCCAGAAAGGCTAACAGCAAGTGATAGTCGGCGGCAGCGACCCAACTTGCCTGGGGCAGGGAGTCTCTCAGTCGTGCGGTCCTCTCGTGCATGGCCTGCCGAATTGGGCGCGGTATCTCGAGTCCGACGAATAGCCTCATTCGCCTCTCCATTCCGCAACGTCTGGTACCTGCTCTGCTCCGCCCTCGGTTCGCAGAAGCTCGCGGCGCATCAGGTCGAGAGACCACTGACTCGCCATCCACCGCACCCGCTTGCGATCTCCGAGCAGCTGGTGCTTCTGGACCTCAGGCTCACCGTCACCTGCCAGGCCGATGTAGACCAAGCCTACCGGTTTGCTGTCTGTTCCTCCCCCTGGTCCGGCAATGCCACTCACGGCCAGCGCGTAGTCGGCCCCCAGCAAGCGCCGGGCCCCTGACGCCATCCAACTGACGACTTCCGGACTAACCGCACCGTGTTCCTCGAGCACCTCGGCCGGTACTTCCAACAACTGGCGCTTCATGCGGTCCGCGTAGGTCACCACTCCTCCGAGAAAGTACCCGCTACTTCCCGGCACCGCCGTCAACCTCTTGGCAATCAACCCACCGGTGCAGGACTCGGCTGTCACAACCGTCTTTCCTCGGCCCGCCAGAAGGCTCCCGACCACGCTTTCGAGAGACGATCCCTGGCCCTCCGCGTAGACGCTGTCACCGATCAGCTGCCGAAGCCGTCGGGTCATCGAATCCAGGGCGGCCGATCGGTCTTTCGAGTGACCCGTAGCCGTGACCCGGACCTGGATCTCTCCGGCCGAGGCCAGCACAGAAAGCGCTTCTCTGCCGAACTCGGTATAGGCCGGGAGAATTCGCTCCTCCAACGTCGATTCTCCAACGCAGGCGATCCGCAAGACGCGCGTCTCCACCGCTTCGCCCTCCGTCTCTTCCTCCAGCCACGGCTCCAGCTCGGATCGCGCCATCCCTCTCAACTCTCTTGGCACACCTGGGAACAGGAAGATCGACTTCCCATCGGTCTCGAGAGCCTGTCCAGGTGCAGAGCCGCGAGGATTGGGCAGCACCCGGGCTCCATCGATCACCTCGGCCTGCTTGAGATTCGTGTCCGCCATTCGCATTCCAAAGCGAGCGAACTTCCCTTTCAGAACCTCGAGCTGCGCCGCATCCTCGGCCAGCCCACGCCCCACTGCCAGAGCCGTACCTTCTCGAGTCACATCGTCGGCCGTAGGGCCCAGACCTCCGCAGATCAGCACCAGGTCCGCATCCCCTAGTAAAGCTGTCAACTCTCGCCTGATGTCGTCAACCACGTCTGCGACAATCGACTTTCGAACCAGGACTACGCCGTAACGGCGCAGGGTCTGCGCCAGGTACAGGGAGTTCGACTCGAGTCGATCCGGCCCCAGGAGCTCCGAGCCCACCGCCAGAATTGCTGCCCTCATGCGATGCATGATAGGCGCGACAACGCCACTCGGCAAGCCTCCTTGAAGAGCGATTCTGCCAATTGACACCGGGCTGTGGGCCGCTTAGGATCGGCCCTGTCATGGGTTTTCGGCGACTGCTACTGTTCTCGATCTTGGCCGGCATCAGCTCTACCTCGCTGGCTGGCGACAGTTCCGAGATTCTGCAGCCCTCCAACAACAAGTTGGGTTTGCTCCTGGTTGCAGAGCAGGGAAAAGCCACGGTCGAACAGCCTGGGGGGCGTCGGAAGCAGGTCCGCCTGCGATCGCAAGAACGTCTGACAGATTTCGCAGAGACCCGTTCCGGCTGGGCTGCAGTCGGGACCCAGACCGCTGCGGGGAAGCAGAAGATCATCGTCCTCGAACAGGGCGCGGCTGGGCTCGAGCGCCTGCCCGAGCCCGCCTCCCAGACCGAATCTCTGCGGCTTCAACCACGGTTGATGGTCACCAGAGAAGAAGTGAGTGGACTCGCTTGGCTTGAAGGTCAACACTCAGGATCCCTATCGGTGAGGGCCGCCAGCTGGACCGGGTCCGAGTGGAAGCCCGTCGAGATCGTCTCTCCTCCGATCAAAGGGAGTCAGACCGGCCTCACGGGAACAGTACTGAGCGATGGGTCTTGGCTCCTGACCTGGGCAGCCTTCGATGGCCACGATGACGAGATCTACTGGAGCCTGAAGAAGACGGGAAGCACCTGGACTGCACCCAGACGACTGACTGGCAACAACTCCTGGCCCGACATCACACCCCAGGTTGTCGCAACCCAGAACGGCGCTTTGATCGCCTGGAGTCGATTCGACGGCAACGACTATCGACTGACCGTCTCCAGCTTCGATGGCTCTCGCTGGCAGGCGCCGCAGACCGTCGGCGACAAGGGATCCGTCGATCCGCAGCTCACCTCCTTTGGACGAAAGACGTTTCTGCTCTTCAATTCAGCCTCGACCGCGTCCTGGTCGATCCTGGAGCTTCAGGCCACGGGACGTGTCGTGCGGCGAGCCTCGGTCGCTGGGCCTGGGGACGAAAAGCCTGTTCTGACCTGGACAAGCTCGCACCAGGTCGGTCTGCGCTCTCCTTCGGTCCGTGAAACGACCGCCCAGTGGGGAGCCAATCGATGAGGCTGGCCACGCGCCATGGGTGCCTGCTGCTGATTGGGATTCTGGGCCTGCTGTCCCCTGCTGACGGCCAGGAGGTCGTCGCCTTCGGCGACAGCATCACCAAGGGCTCCGAGCCCTTCGACGAGGAGGGTCTGGGAGGCTACCCGAGGCGTTTACAGACTCTGCTGCGCGAGGACGGTCAAACCGACGCGATCGTCCACAATCATGGCCTGGGTGGCGAGCGGGTCTCGCAGGGCCTCACCCGCTTGGACAGCGTCCTGGAGCAGGAGGCGACGGCCGACACCGTGATCCTGATGGAAGGTACGAATGACATCGACAGGATCATCAGCGGTGAATACTCGCTCGAGAGCGTCGTCAGTGACTTCGACCAGATGGGCCGCAAGGTGATGGGCAGGGGCCTTGATCTGATCAACGCCACCATCATTCCGCGACCGCCCTGGGCCAACAAGGACACGGACAACCGCGTTACTTTCAACTATGTGGTCGGTGTGCGAGACATCGGCACGAGCTCCAGACCGACCGCCGAGCCCTATGCCATCCTCACCGATATCGGGCGTTCGGTCTTCAACAACTACTACTACCAGAACACCAACGACCCGGTGGGACACCCGAATGCCGCGGGGTTCCAACTGTTGGCCGAGATCTTTGCCGACAAGATCCTCGGGATCGACACCCTGGCCCCTGTCAACAGCGGCTTTTCGAAATCGGGATCCTCATCCAACCTCAACACCAACGATTTCCTCTGGGCCAAGCTGCACGAATCCGACAGCTCCGTTCGGAAATCGGCCACCTACTTCACGATCAACGGCCGCGAAGTGCCGACGAACGTCTCGGGTAGCGGCAAGAGGGTGACGCTGACCTACAGGGTCAAGAAGGGCGACATCGGATGCGCCGGACGAGTCGGAGTCCGATCCGAGGACACCGCCGCGCCGGCCAACATCACCAATCGCGTCATGGGTGAGTACAGCGTCGGTGGTGCCGTGGCCCTCAAAGGCGATGTCGACGGCGACTGCAGAGTCGACGGTTTCGACCTCTCCCTCCTCGGTATCAGTTTCGGCTCGCGACGGGGTCAGCCACGATACAGCTCCCTGGCAGACACCAACAACGACGGTGCTGTCGACGGCGACGACCTCGCCAAGCTGGCTAGCAATTTCGGCCGCAGCTCACGTTGAGGGCGGGACTCGAACACCACCCAGGTGCCTAGGGGATCTCAGGGTGCAGGAACTCGATCTCGAATCAGCCTCGGGGGAGCACCAGCATCTGCGATCGTGAAGCTGGTCATGAAGCGCTCCTCGAGACGCAGGTCGGGAGCGCGGAGATAGAGTCGGGCAAGCTCTTGGCCTGCCGCCACAGAGTCGCCCAATCTGGTGCCGTACCGCAGCGCTACCTCGGCATCCAGCGGCCCCTTCGGCCCCTCGGGATGGCTGGCTTCCGCCAGAAGCAGACCGAGCTCCCGCGTTGCGACATGAGAAACGAATCCGCTGCGCGACGCCTCGCAGACCACCTCATGGGGTGCCGGCGCGAGTTTTGGCGCGACCAACCACTCCGGCTCGGCGCCCTGGATCGTGGCCCAGCGAACGAACGTTTCGAGTGCGATCCCACTCGAGATGAGCTCCTCGAAGTCCTTTCGATTCATTGGACTCTCGACCAGACTGGCCATCTCCACAGCCAACTCGTAGACCACCTCCATGACCTCCGGGGGGCCATTTCCCGCCAGGCACCGAAACGACTCGGCGACTTCCATGGTGTGCCCCGACCAGTCCCCAAGAGGCTGACTCATATCGGTCACGAGCGCACTGGCCCGACAGTCGAGAGCAGCGCAGGTATCCACCAATCGACGAGCCAGCTCGATGGCATCGTCGGACGACTGCATGAAGGCGCCATCCCCCGTCTTGACATCGAAGGCCACCGCCGCCGCCCCCGTAGCCAACTTCTTCGACAGGATGCTGGCGACGATCAGAGGCAGGGAGTCGACCGTGGCTGTTCGGTCGCGAAGAGCATACAGGCGACGATCGGCAGGGGCGATGTCCGCAGTCGCGACGCCGATCGCCATGCCCGACTGTTCCAGAGCTCCCAGACATCTGGCCCGGCTCAGCTCGAGGTCGAGACCCGGCACCACCTCCAGTTTGTCAGCGGTCCCCCCGGTATGGCCTAGTCCTCGACCGGTCAGCATGGCGGTCGGTATTCGTGCTGCCGCCATCAGAGGAGCGAGTACCAACGAGACCTTGTCCCCTACGCCTCCCGTCGAGTGCTTGTCGACAACGCCAGGGAAATCGCTCGCCAGGTCCCAGCAGTCTCCAGACTGCAGCATCGACAGGGTAAGCCGGTGGATCTCCTCCGGGGCCAGTCCGTGAATCGCCACCGCCATCAAGAAGGCAGCCAGTTCCCCATCACCCCAGCTGCCGTCACTCGCGCCAGCGACGATGGCCGCCAGATCGTCGGCATCCAAGGCGAGGCCACGTCTCTTGCGGGCCAGGATTTGATAGGGACTGCTCACCGTCGGGAGCGAGGCATTTTGGGCACTAGAAGCCGGCCAGCGGGCTGGCCGGGGCACTGGTCCCCAGCTCGGCACGGGCTTGTGCTGCATAGACCGACTGGGGATATTCGTCCAGCAGCTGCTGCAAGGTCTGTCGCGACTCCGCGTCGAGGCCGAGCTCGCGCTGTGTCAGGGCCAGCTGGTCGAGGAGCACATCTTTCGGCAGATCGGTCTCCGCCTCTGCAAGCATGGCTCGAATCTGCGTCATCAGCTCCTGACCCCGACCCTGAGCCCGGTCCACGGACATGAGGTTCAAGCGCACCTCGGAGGCCAGCATATTGTTGCCATGGGACTCTAGAAACTCTTCCCAAAGCTGGCGAGCGCCATCCAGATCCCCGGCCCGGGCGTCGAGCTCTCCGAGATAGGCCTTTGCAATTGCCGCCGCGTCGGAGCTGCCGAAGTCACCGACGACGAGCTCCAGCTGACTGCGAGCCTCCACATCGCGGCTCATCGAATCTGGGTAGGTGGGAGCACCCGGGTCCGTCGCAGCCGGTGCATCGGTGATTTCCGCCGAGTAGATCCGAATCGCCTTGGCCAACTGTTCACTGGCCTCGATCTCTTTGCTGTCTCGATAGCTCCAGTAGGCGGCAGCTGCACCCACGGCCAGCAACACCAGGCCGCCAAGCATGAGCAGGGTGCGGAGATTCTCGCGCAGAAACTCCATGATTCCGGCCAGGGTTTCCTGCACCTGGTCACGTTTGATCTCTTTTCGCGTCAGTCGTTGGTTCATTTTTCAAAATCGTCCGGATCGGATCGAGCCATGGTCTGATGAATGCTCATGGTGCGGCTGGGAGGACTCGAACCCCCGACTCAGGGCTTAGGAAGCCCCAGCTCTATCCAGCTGAGCTACAGCCGCCGACGAACGCCAGATTATACGCACTCTTCTACTCGCTGGCCACACTGGAAGCGGCGATCCGTCTAGTACTTGATGAGGGACTCAACCGAATATCCCTCCAATTTTTTGCGCCCCTCGAGAAATCCCAACTCGACGACAAAGCCCAAACCCACGACTTCGCCACCGACTGTCTCCACGAGTTGGGCGGCTGCCGCCGCTGTGCCGCCGATCGCGATCAGGTCGTCGACGATGAGTACCCGCTCTCCGGGAGCGATCCCATCGCTGTGCATCTCGAGCCGGTCTTCGCCATACTCCAGCTCATAGGTCTGCTCGACAGTGTGCGCCGGTAGCTTTCCCGGCTTGCGCATTGGCACGAAGCCGGCGTTGAGATTGTAGGCCACGATCGAGCCGAACATGAAACCGCGAGATTCAATGCCGACGACCTTGTCGACGTGCAAGTCAGCAAACAGCCAGACAAACTGATCGATCGTCATGCGCAAGGCATGGGCGTTTTCGAGCAGCGTTGTGATGTCGTAGTAGAGAATCCCTGGCTTCGGGAAATCCGGTACTTCTCGGATGTATGACTTGAGCTGATCCATGGTACCTGTTCTCCGATTCCTGTCTTCAGTTGGCGCCGCTCGGTGCCATTCGAGGCTTCAACCTGCGTTGCTCTCGGTGCTGTTGCCGGCCTTGGTCGCCGATCGACCGATCAACCAGAATCCCAAGACCAGCAGCACCACAAAGGCGATGGTCAGAACATTGAGGTACTTCTCGATGAAGGTCTTGGCGGTCTCTCCCAGTACGTAGATCAAACCGGCGACCATCATGAAACGAGCCGTACGGGAGATGGCAGACGCTACAAGGAAGACCTTGAAGTTGATCGCGAACGCTCCTCCCGAAATCGTAAAGAGCTTGTAAGGCAGTGGTGTCAGGCCAGCAATTCCGGTAGCCCAGGCGTTGTACTTGTCGTAGTAGCGCTCCACGGCCCGCACCTTGTCCACATCGAACATCTTGAGCAACAGGGGACGACCCCCGTAGTACCCCAGCGCATAGCCCGCAATCCCACCCAGCACCGAGCCGAGGGCGCAGATCGCCGCGAACCAGAAAGACAGATCGGGTCTGCCGAGGCACAATGCGATCAACAGGACATCGGGCGGCACAGGAAAAATGCTGCTCTCCAGAAAAGCCAGTCCGAAAAGCGCCCAGCCTCCATAGGAGGTGGCGGCGAAGGCCTCCACCCAATGCAGGAGCTGACTCAGCAGGCCATGCAGATCGTGCCAAAGGTCCCTGAGAAGACTCACCTATTCCTCCTTTTCCCATCCGTGGCGTCCCAACAAGGGCACGAACATCACGCTCTCACCTTCCGATCGGCGCACGCCCTGCCGCAGCTTGCGATACACAACCAGCCTTTGTTCATCGCGCCCTCCCTCCGGAATGAGCAGGAGTCCACCTGGGCGCAGTTGCTCGAGCAATGGCTGCGGGGCTTTCGGCGCTCCAGCGGTGACGAGAATGCGATCGAACGGGGCCATGTCGCTCCACCCCACCGTGCCATCGAAAGTCTGGATTTTGACATTCTCGAGGCCCAATTGTCGCATTCGATCGATGGCATGATGCGCCAGGTCCGAGATGCGCTCGAGACTGAAGACGCGTCTTGCCAACTTCGAGAGAATGGCCGTTTGATACCCGGACCCGGTCCCAACCTCGAGTACCGAATGACCCGACTCGACTTTGAGAAGCTCGGTCATACGAGCAACTACGTACGGCTGTGAGATCGTCTGTTTGGCGCCGATCGGCAGTGCGTGGTCGCCATAGGCCTGCGTTTTCATGTGCTCCGGCACGAACATGTGCCGGGGAATCTCACGCATGGCGCCCAGCACCCGGGCGTCGCGCACACCTCGCGCCTCAACCAGCCGCACCATCCGGTCTCTCTGATAGGTGAGCTCGTGCTTCAACGGTCGAGGTCCTCGGTCAAACCGTCGAAATGATGACGCAGCTCGTTGTAGGATTCGAGGCCGCGATAATCCGTCAGGTCCAGGTGGAGCGGCGTCACCGACACCTGGCCGGCCGACAACGCCGCATGGTCGGTGCCGTCCTCTCTCTGCCACTCGGGGGTACCGGCAATCCAGAAGTACTTCCTTCCTCGCGGGTCTTCCTTCTCGACGACAACCTGCTTGTACTTCCGTTTCCCGAGTCGAGTGAGCTCCACGCCACAGGGTGCCTCGGCCGGAATGTTGACATTCAGCAACAGGTCCTCCGGCAGGGTCTCCTTCAGGAGTACCTCCGTGAAGCGTTGGGCGAACTTGGCTGCCCTCTCGAAGGAGAATTCTTCGCCCACCTCCTGACTGAAAGCGACCGAGGGAATGCCCAGCAAGGTACCCTCGAAGGTCGCGCTGACAGTCCCCGAGTAGGTCACGTCGTCTCCCATGTTGCAGCCGAAGTTGATCCCCGATGCCACCAGATCCGGCGGTGAGTCCTTCATCAACCAAAGCACGCCGAGATTGACGCAATCGGTCGGCGTTCCATCGACCGAGAAGAAATTCTCCTGCAATTGTTGCATCCGCAGTGGACGGTGAAGGGTCAAGGAGTGCCCCGTAGCACTCTGCTCCCGGTCGGGCGCCACCACGGTAATCTCAGCGATCTCGCCGAGGGCCTCAGCCAGCAGCTTGAGGCCTTCCGAAAAGACGCCATCGTCGTTGGTGATCAGGATTCTGGCCATCGATATCAGTCTTTCGAGGCCAGGTATTTGCCGACGATTGGGTCCAGCCGCTGCCTGGTTTCGAGGGGGATCAGACTCGACTCGGTGATCAGCGCATTTTGCAGGGCCACGGCGCACCCGCAAGTGCGCTCGCTCGGCACCCTGCGAATGACCCTCCGGACCACATCTTGCGCGGTAGCGGCGTTCTGCTGAACGACCTCCATGACCGCCTGGCCGTTGACGTCCTCCTCCTCCTCGTGCCAGCAGTCGTAGTCCGTCACCATCGCCAGTGTCGAATAGCAGATCTCCGCCTCTCGCGACAGCTTGGCTTCCTGCAGATTGGTCATCCCGATGACGTCCACGCCCCATTGCCGGTAGATCTCGGACTCGGCACGAGTCGAGAACTGAGGTCCCTCCATGCAGAGATATGTTCCCCCGCCATGGCTTCGCGCTCCAGCTTCCTTGGCGCACTCGAAGTAGAGCTCGGCCAATTCCGGGCACACTGGATTCGCCAAGGAGACATGGGCCACGAGACCGTCCCCAAAAAAGGTGTCGGCTCGATGGCGCGTGCGATCGAAGAACTGATCGGGCACGACGATATCAGTTGGACGATACTCGGTCTTCATCGATCCGACAGCACTCACCGAGAGTAGACGCTCTACACCGAGCAGTTTGAATCCATAGATGTTCGCTCTGTAGTTGAGCTCGGAAGGCAACAAGCGGTGTCCCCTGCCGTGTCGGGCCAAAAAGGCGACCCCCGTACCATCGAGATCTCCGAGAATGAAGGCATCGGAGGGCTCACCGAAGGGCGTCTCCACCACTCGCTCCTCCTCCACCGTCAGGCCCTCCATGGAATAAAGGCCGCTTCCTCCTATGACTCCAATGCGTATGTCGCTCATCTTGTCTCCCTTCGCTGCTCCCAAGTCAGACTCCCTATCGAGAGCAACTGTCTGGATACCCTGGGCCTTGGCAGCACCAGAGCGAGTCGGGTCCGAATCTGGTTCGAGGTCAGGCCGAAATGGCCTCCAGGACTCGAAAGGCTGTCTTCAGAGCCCGTCGACCTTGCCGGCCATCCACCAGCGCCGAGTCCTCACCTCGGCACCGCGCCAGAAAGGCTCCAAGTTCCTCTTTGAGAGGCTCTCTCTTTTCCACCAATAACGGGTCTGGAATGATATTTCGACTCTCGTCACCCACTTGCAGTCGAAATCCCTGCACTTCCTGCCACTGATAGTCCACTGAGTAGTACCCCTGATCCGGAAAGAAGACCCGCAACTTCCGCACTTTCTGCGAAGAGACTCGCGATGCGGTGATGTTGGCGACGCAACCGGACTCCAGAGCCACTCGGGCATTGGCGATGTCGATTCTCGATGAGAGCACACTGATACCCGTCGCCCGCACTTCGGAGACCGGGCTGTCGTCCAGTGCATGAAGAATCTGCAAGTCGTGGATCATCAGGTCGAGCACGACATCGATGTCCAGGCTTCGAGGCGTAAAGACTGCCAGCCTGTGTATCTCCACAAAGCCCGCCTGCCCTTCGACCCCCATGAGCCGCTGAACAGCCGGATTGAAGTACTCGACGTGGCCTACGGCCAGAACCCGATCGCCCGCGGCTGCTACCAGACGGTCAGCCTCCTCCAAGGTCGAGGCAATTGGCTTCTCGACCAATACGTGGATTCCACGCTCGAGCAAATTGCAGCCGACCTCACAGTGGTCGACAGTCGGCACAGCCACCACGGCAGCCTCCAAGCCCTCAGCAAGGCTGTCGAGGTCATCGAAGACCTCAGCCCCGAACTCGTTGCCGACTCGTTCTGCGACCTTGCGATCCGTATCGAAGATTCCCACCAACTCGGCGGCCGGATCTGCCGCCAGAATTCGAACGTGATGCCGCCCCAAGGCGCCGGTGCCAACGACGCCGATCCTCACCGCATCCCGAGATTGGTTCAGGAGACGCCTCCCCTTCCACCCCGCCTGCCGGGGATGGCTGTAACTACGCCCCTTTTCGAGCTTTCGACGAAGTCGATCAAAAAGTCGACTTCCGCATCACCGCCCAACTCTTCACGCAGCTTCTTCACCGCGTTGGTCGTATTGAGACCGGACCTCAACAGGATCCGCATGGCGGACTGCAGCCGCTCGATGGTCGCCTTGTCAAACCCCTTGCGCTCCAGCCCAATCGTGTTGACCCCGTAGCACAGCGGCTTCTGCCCTACGGTCTTGACCCATGGCAAGGCATCTCTCGTAATGACCGAGAAACCACCGATATAGGCATAGCGACCGACGCGACAGAACTGGTGGACGGCGCTGAAAGCGCCCAAGGTTGCATCGTCCTGAATCTCGACGTGCCCGGCCAGAGTACCGGCATTGCTGAAGATCGTTCGGCAACCGACGTGACAGTCGTGGGCGACATGAGAATAGGCCATGAACAAGTTGTCATCGCCGATGGTTGTCACGGCACCGCCGTTCTCCGTCCCGCGATGGATCGTCACGAACTCGCGGAATACATTTCGATCGCCGATCTCGAGCCAGGTCTCACCGCCGCCGAATTTGAGATCTTGTGGTTCGAACCCCACGCAGGCCTGCGGAAAAATGCGATTGCCCTTGCCTATCCTCGAGTAGCCGCCAATTTGGGCCCCGGCACCGATCTCCGTATCCTCTCCGACCGAGACCTGGGGCCCGATGACCGCATGAGCGCCCACCCGCACGGAGTCTGCTAGATCCGCTTCCGGATCGATGATGGCAGTCGAGTGAATCAGGTTCCCCATGGTGTCCGATACTCCTGAATCGCCTTGCTGGCCCGGCCCGACGGCCATCGCCCAAGACGACTGGTTGTTGCATCACATTGCTTTCGATGGCAGGAAGAAGAGTGCCCTCCGGCGCTTCTTTGAATCAGGAAAATCTCCGTGGTGCTCAGCGATCCACCAGGGCCGAGCTGCAGATGGCTTCGGCGGCAACTTGACCGTCGACAAGAGCTCTACCACTGAGCTTGCAGTGTCTCGGGCGCAACCGCAGCATTTCGACCTCGTACCGAATCTGATCCCCGGGTACGACGGGCCGCCGGAACCGTGCTCGCTCGATGGACATGAAGAAGAGAAGCTTGTCAGCCCGGCGAGGATCATCATGCAGAACCAGAATCCCGGCGGCCTGCGCCATCCCCTCCACCAGCAACACCCCAGGCATCACGGGGCTACCGGGAAAATGCCCATTGAAGAACTCCTCGTTGGCCGTCACGTTCTTGATCGCGACGATCTTCTGTTTGGGCTCGATCTCCAAGACGCGATCCACCAAGAGCATCGGATAGCGATGCGGCAGGATCGAGGTGATCCAACTGAAATCTCGAATATCATCCGGGCCGTTCAAGGCTTCTTCTCCTCTTCTCCCTCATCTGCAGGGCGCTCCAGGACGGCAATCCGTCTCCCCAACTCGACGAGGCGCCCCACCATGGCCTGCTGGCGGAGCCAGCTCGATGCGTCGGTCGCCGGAATTCCGGCGACCTTCTTGCCGGCCTCGACTGATTTGAATACAGCCGACTTGGCAGCCACCTGCACCCCGTCGCCCAGCTTCAAATGACCGCTGAGGCCACTCTGTCCAGCGACGATCACTCCATCTCCAAGACGCGTGCTACCAGAGATGCCGGCCTGTGAAATGAGCAGGCAGCCGCGCCCCAACACCACGTTGTGCCCAATTTGAACGAGGTTGTCCACCTTGCTTCCGGCTCCGATACGGGTCTCATCCAGGAGGGCGCGATCGATTGTTGTATTGGCGCCGATCTCCACGTCGTCTTCCACCACGACAGAGCCGACGTGATTCAGCTTCACGTGAGTCCCTGCATGCTGCGCATAGCCGAACCCATCGCTACCGACAACGACACCAGAATGGAGTCGGCAACGCTCCCCGATCCTGACGCCATCGTAAATCACCACTCCTGGAAAGAGCTCGGATCCGGCACCAATCTGACAGTCCCTCCCTATCACCACATGGGCGTGGAGCTCGACATTCGCGGCGACCTTCGAGCCCTCTCCGACGACCGCGTAGGGTCCGAGTCTGGCACTGGCATCAATAGCCGCTCCTTCACCGACCGTAGCGGTCGAGTGAACGCCAGGGCAACGGGACGGTGGCGGATAGAGGAGATCGAGCAGTTCGGCCAGAGCAAAGTAGGGGTCCGCCACGATCAGCAAGTCATGGCCCAGTTCCGAGGACGGAGCTGACACCAACAGAGCACCGGCCCGACTCTCGATGGCGCTCTTTCGGTAGCGCGGATTGGCGAGGAAAGAGAGATCACCAGGACCGGCCGACTCGAGACCGCGAATTCCTTCGATCAGGCGATCGGGGTCGCCCTCCACCTCGCCGCCGACTTGCTCAGCCAACTCGGCCAATCGATAGCTCAAGATCTAGTCGTCTCCCGCCGTCGCCGCGTTGTAGCGCTCCAAAATCTCGTCGGTGATATCGACCTCTTCCTTAGCGTAGAGCAGTCCGCTACTGAACTTGTTGAAGATCAAAGTGTACTGCAACTCCGCACCGGCCTGGGAGATGATCGGCATCATCTCGTCTTCGATCTCCGCGAACGCACCAGCCTGCTCCTCTTGCATCTGGCGCTCGGCATCGTCCTCGAACCGTTGGTACTCGATGATCTTGTCTTCGAGCTCTTTCTCGACCTCCGCCAACCGTTCCTCGGACAACGCCGCACGTCCTGCCTGCACCTTGGCCTGGAGGTCCCGCACCTCCTGCTGAATGGCATCAGCTTCGGCCTGTTTCTGCTCCGTCAGATTTCGCAGCCTCTCCAAGACCGCTTGGCCCTTCGCGGACTCGAGCACCAGTCGTTGAACATCGATGACCCCTACAGTGGTGGAGGTCGAGGCTCCACTTGGCTGGGCCGCAATCGAACCCGCTGACATTGCGATCCACGCTCCGACCAACAGGCTCGCCAACGAGCGAACAGTCGTCTTCCTACCGGTTCTCATGAAGCTCACACTCCTGGCTGACTCTAGAAACCCGGACCGATGCTGAACTGGAAGGTCTCGAATCGATCGTCAGGTAATGGATTGATGTTGTAGGCGTAGATGAAGCGGAGGGGAGCGCCCAACATGGGGACAGTCACCTGCAGCTCGGCTCCCGAGGAGATGCGGAAATTCTGGAAGTCGAAGTCCTGGTCATCGCCGTAGACTTTGCCGCCATCGGTATAGAACAGGAAGCGGAACGGCCCCTTCAGGACGAAGATCGCTTCGATATTGAGCTGGATCGACCGATTGCCCCCGAGAGGAAATCCCGACTGGTCGGTCACCGTGTTGCCTTCGGAGTCCCTGACCCAGATCGACCGATACTTGAAGCCCCGCACACTGCTCTCGCCGCCAAGATAGAACCGGTCGTTGAAGTACAGCGGCGTGTCGTCGATCGGCTCGATGTAGCCCGCCCTGACATTCATGCCCAGAACCGTACGCAAGCGGCCCTTGGTCATGGGCAGGAATTTCTGGTACGAGCCTTGCGGTCGCCAGAAATCCGTGTTGCCGCCCAGCGGACCGCCTGCCAGGTCGAGCGAAATACTGGCACGACTACCGAAGGTCGGCTGTAGGCGACTGTCCCTTCGATCTCTCACTACGGCCCAGCGAAGCATCGCGACCTTGCGGTTGAGCTGCTGGGTGATCGGGTTCCCTTCCAGGTCATACTCGGTCCGCGCTTCATCAGAGTCGAAGCGGGAGAAGGTCGTGGTGAACTGGCCGAAAATCCCGAGGTTGCGGCCATAGGTGAGCGTGCCACCTATGTTGTCCTGAAATACCGTTTGTCCAGTGAGCAAATTGTAGTCGATGCGGCGTTTGAAGATCGACGCACCAAAACTCTGGGGCTTGTTCAGAAACCAGGGAATGAAATAGGACAAGTCGAAGATGTCCTGTCGGGACCCCAGTTGCGCGGAAACGCCAAGGGTCTCTCCTCGACCCAGAAAATTCCTCGTCCTGAAGGAGAACTGACCGAAAAATCCATCGACTTCGCTGAAGCCACCGCCGAAGAGCATCTCGGTCCGCTCACCCTCCTCGCCCTGAATGGTGAGGTCGACGAGCTTTTCCTCCTGGTTGATGTCGAAGTCCACCGGATCTTCTTGATCGATCTTGAAGACCTCGGACTGCCCGACACGCAGCAGGCTGTTCTTCAGGGCCCCGGTGTTCATGACCAGGCCCTCCTGAATGCTCATGTCACGTCGGATCACCTTGTCCTTGGTCTTGGTGTTGCCCGAGAACTCGATCCGACCAATACGGAACTGCTCGCCTTCATCAACATGGATGATCACATCGGCGACCTGATCGGGTCTCTCGACGATCTCGGGCTCGACCTGTGCGAACAAGTGGCCCGTATTCGAATAGAGCTCCCGGATTGTCTCCAGGCCCTCGTCGATCACCTTGGACCGCAGCCAACCTCCCTTGGGGCGTTCGAACTGCCGCAGCAACACCTCTGCCGGGAACCGATCCGTGCCCTCGATCGTGATCTCGCCGAGCTTCCACCGATCTCCCTCCTCGACGGGGATCGTGATGAAGAGCCGGCGCTTGACGTCGGGGCCTGCAGCCTCTCCACCCTTGACGGGCCTTACCTCGATCTTCGGCTCGCCCAGAACCACGTTCTTGTAGCCCGCCTTCAAGTAGAGCTCCCGAACGGCGTCGAGGTCCTCACTCAGAGCCGCGGGGCTGTAGATGTCCTTCTTCATGACCTTGGTGATGACGTTGGACTCCTTCGTGTCGCCCATCGACCAGCGCAATCGCATGTCCTTGAAGACGGTGTTGCCTTCGAAGTCGATCTCACCGACCCTGACCTTGTCGCCTTCATCGATCGTATAGACCACCCGGCGATCGGATCGATTGGCCTCTTCAATGGTGTAGTTGGCCTCGGCCAGCCGAAAGCCCTTTTCGGCGTACAGCTCTTCGATTGCGGCCTTGAGTCTGTGGAGCTCACCCAGACTCATGGAATCCCCCTCGCGCACCCGAATCGAGTCGGAAAGGACCTTCTCGTTGATGTCCGACCGACTGATCCGCTTCAGCCCTTCGTACTCGATCGAACGCAGAACCGGCCTCTCTTGGATCGTGACCACCAGCCGGACGCCACCTTCTGCCTGCGCCGTCTCGATCTTGATGTCATCGACCAGGTTGCGCGTCCAAAGAGCATGCATCTTCTCGTTCAGTGTCCCGGAGTCGTAGGGATCCCCGACCGCAAGGCCGAGGTAGTAGTTGAGGGTATCTTCCGTCAGCGACGCGAGTCCCTGGTAGACGATTTCCTGGATCGGCTGCCCCTCGAGGTTCTGGGCTCGCGCCGGAATCACCAGGGCTCCCGCTATCAGGAGACCTATCAACAGGGCATGACTGGTTCGAATCTTCATGGGCAGAACGATCTCGCGGATGCCGACGAATACACTTGGATACAGGTCACGCAACGAAGACCGGCTTGGATCACCGACTTGCAGCAGGTTCCATGCAAGCCGCTTGCCGCCGTCGGTTGGCGCCGATCCCCGGCACCTCAGTCCTGGCTGACCAGTGATTCTCCGATCTTCGGATGGAGTTTCAGCTCATCATTCTCGACCGTGATTCCGATGAGCCCGATGACCTCCCCATGTCTGGCAATCAGAACTTCTGAAACAGCATCCTGAACGTGGCGCTGAATCGTCCGTCGCAGGGGACGGGCCCCAGTAGACGGGTCGATCCCGGCCTTTTCCAACAACCATTGCTTCGCGTCATCCGACACATCGACCTTCAACCGCCGCTCCCCGAGTGTCAAATTGACATCTTCCAGCAAGATATCCACGATGGCCCTGAGCTCGGCCTGCCCGAGAGGATTGAATACGATCACTTCGTCGACCCGGTTGATGAACTCCGGGCTGAAGGACTGGCGTAACGAAGCCAGAATCTCCTGCTCGAGCTTCTCGAACTCCTTGCCGCTATCCGATTCTCCAAATCCCATTCGACCACCGCGCAGGACCAACTGGCTACCGATGTTCGAAGTCATGAGGACGATCGCATTTTTGAAGTCGACCTGGTTCCCGTAGGCATCGGTCAGCAGGCCATCTTCCAGAATCTGCAGCAGCAGATTCGCCACGTCTGGGTGAGCCTTTTCGATCTCGTCGAAGAGAATCACCGAATAGGGCTGTCGGCGAATGCGCTCTGTCAGTTGCCCCCCTTCATCGTGCCCGACGTAGCCGGGCGGCGAACCGATCATCTTGGAAACGGCGTGCTTTTCCATGTATTCGCTCATGTCGAAGCGAATCAGAGAAGCCTGGCTGCCGAACAGAAACTCGCCCAGCCGGCGAGCGACCTCGGTTTTGCCAACCCCCGAGGGGCCGAGAAAGATGAACGACCCGACGGGACGCTCTGGATTACTGACGCCGAGCCTGGACCGGCGAATTGCCCGGCTGATGGCGCTGATCGCGTAGTCCTGACCGACGATCCGCTTTCGCAGGGTCTGCTCCATCTGCATCAGCTTCTCGGCTTCTTCGCTCTGCAGGCTCGAGACCGGGATTCCCGTCCACGAAGCGATCACTTCCTCGATGTCCTTCTTCGTCACCTGGAGGACAGAATCCTCTTCGGTGTGGGTTCGGAGCCTTTCGAGATCTTCCCGCAGCTCGATCTCCTTTTCCCGCAGATACACCGCCCTCTCGAACTCCTTGTCGGAAATCGCCGACTTCATCTCCTTGACGATGTCGCCGATGTCCCGCTCCAGACGCCGCACGTTCTGGGTATCGCGCACCCGACGCAGCTTCACCTTGGCCCCGGCCTCGTCGATCACGTCGATCGCCTTGTCCGGCTGATGCCGATCGGCGATGTAGCGAGTGGACTGATAGATGGCAGCCTGCAGGGCTCCGTCGGTGTAGTGCACCTTGTGAAAAGCCTCGTACCGCTCCTTGACGCCCTGCAAAATCTCCAAGGTCTGATCCTGGGTGGGAGGCTCGATCTGAATCGATTGAAACCGCCGCAGTAGGGAGCGGTCCTTCTCGATGTACTTTCGGTACTCCTTCAGGGTTGTCGCACCGATGCAAGAGACCTCACCGCGAGACAGGGCTGGCTTGAGGATGTTGGCTGCATCCAGGGAGCCTTCGGCCGAACCAGCGCCAATCAACGAGTGAATCTCATCGATGAAGACGACCACGTCCTGGGTGTCCTTGAGCTCGCCGAGGATCCCCTTGAGTCGCTCCTCGAACTGTCCTCGGTATTTCGTTCCCGCCACGATCAGGGAGAGATCCAGGGCCAGGATCTTCTTCTGGGCCAGGGACATTGGCACCTGTCCCTCGACGATACGTTGTGCCAGGCCCTCGACGATCGCCGTCTTGCCCACGCCTGGCTCGCCAAGGAGAATCGGATTGTTCTTGGTCCGCCGAGAGAGGATCTGAACGATCCGCTCGACCTCGCTGTCGCGTCCAATGAGAGGGTCGAAGGTCCCCTGCGCCGCCAGAAAAGTCAGATCGCGGGCATATTCCGCCAGAAAGGGCTGTTCCCTTTTCTGCTGCGAAGCCTCTCTTTCCTTGGCTATTGCCAGGACTTCTTCTCTGACGGTGTAGAGATCCAGCCCATGTTGGGTCAGAGTACGCATCGCCAGACAGCCATCGACCCGTAACAGACCAATCAACAGGTGCTCGGAGCCGACCGACGCGTGCAGCATGCTCTCGGCCTCGTGGGAGCCATAGGCCAGGACCTTCTTCGACTCCTCCGACAAAGGCAGCTCGGCCGTCGATGAGATTCTCTCGACGAAGACCTTCTCTCCTTCGATCTGCTTGCGCAGCTCCTCAGGCTTGACCTTCAGACGTTGGAAGAGCTCGGTAACGCTCTCTTCACCCTCACGGAGAATTCCAAGCAGAATATGCTCGGATTCGATAACCCGACTACCGAGTTTGCTGGCTTCGTAGCGCGCGAAGAAGAGGGCTCTCCGAGCCTTCTCGTTGTACTTCTCGAACACTCGTCATGGACTCCCAAACGCCGCAGCGGAATGGACTTCGAGAGGCGGAACTAGCGGCGCTCAGCGTGTAATTTGCCGCCTTCGAGTGCGAGGAGTCTACCACAACGGCGGGCGAGCTCCGGGTTGTGCGTGACCACCAAAGCCGTGGTTCCGTGCCGCTCTTGGAGGTCCAACATCAGTTCGAATACCTGTGCCCCGCTCTCCGGATCGAGGTTGCCCGTCGGCTCGTCGGCCAACAACAGTGGGGGCTCCATGAACAGCGCCCGACACAAAGCCACTCGTTGACGTTCCCCGCCGGACAGCTGGTTGGGAAAATGGTCCAGGCGTGCCTCCAGTCCGACTTCTTCCAACAGGCCGCGGGCTCGCTTTTCAGCCACAGCCGAGCTCTGACCGGCGATGCGACCAGGCAGCATGACGTTCTCGAGGGCTGAAAAGTCCCCCAGCAGCTCCTGGAACTGGAAGACGAATCCAATCGTCCGATTCCGGAAGGCTGCCAGTCGGCGCGGGCCCAGGTCGGAGAGGCCCTGGCCGTCGATCTCCACGACGCCGGCATCCGGCAGGTCAAGAGCCCCCAGCAGATGGAGCAAGGTCGACTTGCCGCACCCAGACGGACCGACAATCGCGACGAACTCCCCAGGCTGCACTTCCAGATCGACGCCGTTGAGCACCTGAACCAGCCGCTCTCCATCTCGATAGGATTTTTCGACCCCGCTCGCCCGAATGGAGACACTCATCGTCGCAGCGCCTCCACAGGCCACAGCGAGGCGGCTCGATGGGCAGCGTAGAAAGAGCACGCGAAGGTCAGCACAACCGTCGTACCAACGATGGCAAGGACATCCCGCGCCCGCACCAAAAACGGCACATGGTCGAGGAAATAGACCTGACTTGGCAGGGTCAGTAGCTCGTACCTATCCAGTAGCCACGAGCCACCAACACCGAGAATCAGGCCGCTCAGGGCCCCCAGGCCGACCAGGAGACCTCCCAACCAAAGGAAGATGCGCCGCAGCGAGGTGGGAGGTGCGCCCATTGCCCCGAGCATACCGACCTCGGGTCGCTTGCTGGCCAGGATCAGAGTCAGATCGGAAACGAGGGACATCCCCGCGACGACCACAATCAGGAAGACCGCCACGAACATGAGGGTCTTTTCCAGCCGCAGCGCGAAGAACAACACCCGGTTCAGATCACGCCATGTTCGAACGGTGCTGCCGGCCGGCAGCATGGCAGGAAGATCCTCTGCGACTCTCAAAGCGGTGCTCAAATCCCCGCAATCCACCAGCAGGCGATGGACAGCGGAACGCCCGAGGAGCAACCGCGCCTCGGCCACTGGCAAGGCCAGGCGGTCTTCCTGCTCCGCTCGACCGGCGGCAAAGCTACCCAGGACGGCGAGACGACGAACACGAGGCTGTGGCCCCACGGGGGTCAGCGTCGGAACCGGGGAAACGACCTCCACTACATCACCTGGTTCCAAGCCCCAGAGACTGACCAGACCATCCCCGAGGTACAACCCTGGGGACCGCGAAGTAGCCCCGGGGAACAGCTCTGGCAGGTCGCCCGCAAAGCCGACGATCTCGACGGATCTCGACCGGCCGCGTGCCAGAAGCCAACCTCTTCCTCGAACGACGACTTGGGCTGTCTGTACCCCACTGGTGTCCTGGACAGCGAGTCTGGCCTCCTCCGGATTGGCGCCACTCGGCAACTCGACTTCGATTTGTGGTGTTCGTGCCAACACCTCCCCCTTGAGGGCAGCCTGGAACCCGGAGAGTGCAGCCAGGGCCAGAATCAGGGCTGCGACTCCCAGCGCGATCCCTCCAGCCGCGGTCATGGAAAGGAAGGTGATAAAGGCATCCCGACGGGTGCTCTTGAGGTACCGGATGGCGACCCACAGCGGCAGCGGGAGCCTACTCATCCATTCGACTCCCCGGGGCACTGAAAGCCGTCCGCGACGCTGGACTCGACCTACTCATCGATCGTCTCTGGGCGCAGCAGAGGGAACAGGATGACATCCCGTATCGAAGCAGCGTTGGTGAACAGCATCGCCAGCCTGTCGATACCGATTCCTTCCCCCCCGGCTGGCGGCATGCCGTGCTCGAGGGCCCGAATATAGTCCTCGTCGAAACGATGCGCTTCGTCGTCGCCTTCTTGCCTGGCCTGGACCTGCTCTTGGAATCGCTGCGCCTGCAGCTCCGGATCATTGAGCTCCGAGTAGGCATTCGCGATCTCCATGCCACCGATGAACAGCTCGAACCGCTCTGTAAAACGTGGGTCATCTGGGCAGACCTTCGCAAACGGCGAGACCTCCACCGGAATCTCCGTAATGAAAGTGGGTTGGATCAATTGATCCTCCACAGTTTCCTCGAAGAGGGCCACCAGAGCGCGCCCGTACCAACCTTCAGGCAGATCGACATCCGGATAGCGGTCCTCAAAGTCCTGCCTGGACGAGCACTGCAGGACCGGGTGCTTGGAGCTCTTGACCACCGCTGGCAGGGGCAACTCCTTTTCGCTGAAGATCGCCAGCAGATCCGCCAGGTGGTTCAATCTCTGTCCGGAGACATCTGCGAACCTGGTAATGGCCTCTCGCATCGTGAATCGATGCCAGGGTGACCCGAAGTCGAGCCGGGTTTCGTTCCAATCCAGGGTCGGCTCACCGAGGATTTCGGTAGCGAGGGTCGACACCATCTCCTCTGTGAGAGACATCAACTGCTCATAGTCCGAGTAGGCGCAGTAGAACTCCAGCATCGTGAACTCTGGATTGTGCTGCGTTGAGATGCCTTCATTGCGAAAGCTCCGGTTGATCTCGTAGACACGGTGAAAACCGCCGACGAGGAGCCGCTTCAAATAGAGCTCCGGAGCGATTCGAAGATAGAGGTCGATATCCAGGGCGTTGTGATGGGTCACAAAGGGACGCGCAGCCGCCCCCCCCGCCATGGCTTGCATCATCGGTGTTTCGACCTCGAGGAAGCCTCTCTCGTTCAAGAACGTGCGGAGGCCATGAACCAGGGCGGCCCGAATCTCGAAGCGCCGACGAGAGTCTTCGTTGAAAAGCAGGTCGAGATATCGGCGGCGATAGCGGGCTTCCACGTCCGTCAGGCCGTGCCATTTCTCGGGCAGCGGCCGCACCGCCTTGGCCAGTATCGTCAGAGCTTTGGTCGCCAGGGTCAGCTCACCGGTGCGAGTCCGAATCAGTGTCCCTGTCGCTACGGCATAGTCGCCGACATCGAGATTCTCGAGAACCGTGGCGCTCGTTTCATCGAGCTCTGTCCGGCGGACCATCAGCTGCAGCTTCGCAGCACCATCATGCAGATCCACGAAGGCTGTCTTGCCGTGTTTGCGCAGCGCCCTGACCCGTCCTGCCACCGTCAACGCAATGGCCTCGGTCTCCAGAGATTCGGTATCGAGCTCGCCGTACCTACCGTGCACCTCGGCAGGTTCCGCGTCCAACTCGGCTCGTCTGGGATAGGGAGCAATACCTCCCTCGGCCAAGGCGTGCAGCTTCTGGCGTCGATTGGAAATCTGCGCTTCGAGCTCCGACATGTCCTCATCTCCCCCTTTTGCGTGGCGGCAGTTCCCTCCGGGACGCCGACGCCACCACCGATGACTGCGGGGAACGATATCGGATTTCCAGGGGCTCTGCCTGCCCTTGATGGATCGGAGGCATCGATCCAGTCTCTGGCGAAAAGCCCACGCCAAGGGAATGGTATCGGACATCCGACACCACCCTGGTACCATCTGTTCTGTGAATACGATGCGTCGAGAGTTGAATCGAGCCGTCGAGCGGTGGGACGGTCTGGGCTGGCCTCGCCCCGATGTCGTGCTGGTTTCGGGTTCTGGCCTCGCCGTCGAACTTGGAGATCCAGAGGGCCGAGAGAATGCTCTGGCCGACTGGCTGCCGTTCGAGACCCACCAGATCGAGGGACACCCGTTGAAGGTGCAGCTCCTGGCGACAGGCCCAAGCCGACAGGTTCTCTATCTGAAGGGTCGACTGCATTCGTATCAGGGTTACGACGCCCATCAAACGGTTTTCACAATTCGCCTGGCAGCGAGTTTGGGAGCCCGGACGCTCATCATGACCAACGCCGCTGGCGGCCTGCGTGGTGATCAACGTCCGGGTGACCTGGTCCTGATTCGAGATCAGATCAATCTCACCGGCCTCAATCCCCTGCGTGGAGAGCTGCCGAGTGAGTGGGGTCCGAGGTTCCCCGACATGACCGAGCCCTACAGCGAGAGACTCCGCGCTCTGGCCCTTGGATCGGCGAGGGATCTCGGCTTGACTCTTGGGCAGGGAACCTATGCCGCAGTGGCGGGCCCGAGCTATGAGACGCCGGCCGAGGTAGCCATGCTGCGCCGCAGTGGAGCCGACATGGTGGGAATGTCCACCGCGCTCGAGATCATCGCGGCACGCCACATGGGTGTCGAGTGTCTCGCCCTGTCGGTCATCACCAATCTCGCTCCCGGAGTGGGAAGCGGCGGTGTCTCTCATGAAGAGGTTCTGCAGGAAGGAAAAGAGGCTTCCGGTCGACTTCGGAGCCTGCTGACAGCCCTCCTTTCCAACCCCCGCCTGGCCGCCACGAATCGACGGCCCTGATCCTAGTCGCCTTTGCTGGGTGGCTGATTCTGAAAAGAGCCGGCAGACAGACCGTCCACATTCTCTGTTTCGATCGGCAAGCCCGCCGCATCGAGGGAGGCCTGCGTCGAGAGGCGCGGGATCAGGTTCAACAAGCCGGAGTATTCACGCATGAAGCGCATCTTGAGTACCTGGAATGTCCTGGCGGCCTCCAAATCTCCGTCGAACACCGCTGAATCCACGAGATGGGAGAAGTGCTTGAGATAGGCATCCCCCACCTTGGAGACGCGCTTCGCTTCTTCGAGCACTGTATCGGGTGTTGTGCCAGGAGCCTCGCTCAAGGCACCCTGAATGTCATCCACCACACTGCTGATACAGCGCCGAAGGGCCACGGCAGCCAAGACGAACTGCTCCAGACCAGACCCGGTCCGCACCTCCCCTCCGAGAGATTGAAACGCAGCGACCTCCCGAGGCTCCAGCCGATATTTCAAGACGGCTCCCTGGGTGCTCGCACTCCTAGGGTCGAGATCGGAACCCAAGCCTGCAAACGCCGCCATCAGCTCATCCCAGAACGGCTGCACCGCATCGAGATTTGGCATCAGCGCTTCGGCCGCTGCCGCACGCGGACGGGCGCTTGCTGCACTCTTGACTGCCGGGCTCGAACCGACCTCGACCTCAGCTGAGGTGAAGCGGTCCTGAAACCTCCGACTCACATCCTTGAGACTCTTTCCCAGGGTTGCGAGCTCGTCCAATCGAACATTCTCGGTTCTCGCCCGGGTTTCAAAATCATCGAGCTGGCGCTGCAAGCCAGCCAAGGCCACGTCCAACTCGGGGCCACCTGCGGCTGGCTTCTCGGGGCCCTGCAGGAAGGTCCGGTATCCGCTGACGATCTTGTCCTCTTCCAGTTCGCGTAGCTCGTCGACCTTGTGCTTGAAGGCATTGTTGACATCCGCTACCAGAGGCAGAAGATTGGGGTGGAAGAGCTTGTGTCCCATGTCGTGCTTCAGGGCCCGATACAGCTGCACCAGCTTGCTCTCATGCAGCTCATCAAAGGTCTTGACCCACCTCACCTCCGAGCGGAGATCCTGCAAAGTCGCACTGAGGCTCGTAATTTCGGCGACTTCCTCGGTGTCGGGATCACCATCCGCCACCGCCAGGGCCTGTAGGACCTTCCTCAGGCGGGTCCGATCTCCTTGCAGCTCCGTACCGGCGATGGACTCCGCGAGCCGACTGACTACGAGATCGGCCTTGTCCAACCGGTCCTTGTCCCACTCCCCAAGTCCTTCGATGCACTGATAGAAGCGAATGATGTCGATCAGGATCCGCTCGTCGAACGAGCGCACCTGCTGGAAGAACTGGCGCACATGAGACGGCGAGATCGACCCTTCGGTCCGGGCCAGGCTCGCCTCCAGATCGCTCACCTGCGTTTCCAGGGTGTCCAGCAGGGCCGGCACGACCGAGGAGTCCGAGGTGGCCGCTCCTTCGAGCTCTTCCGAGGCCTTCTTCAAGGTCTCGAAGGCACTCTTGAACGCCCCGGACCTGTCGTCGAATTGCTCCAGAATCTGCGTCCGGTGCATTCCGACCAGGAGCTGGTGAAACGCCCATGCGGCCTTGAACCGCACGGACAAGGCCCTATGACGGCCTGCGAGGGGATTGACGTCGCGCTCGACCATGTTACCCTCCGGGTTCCGGCTGATTCTACGTCATGAGCATTCAAAACACTGCGACGTCTCCCACAGTCCTGATTTCCCGCGATAGCCTGGAAGCGCGGGTCGCCGAACTGGCCAAGGAGATCAACCGTGACTACGCCGACACCGAGCTTCTGGTCTGCATAGGCGTGCTCAAGGGCTCCGTCTTTTTCATGGTCGATCTACTGAAACAGGTCGAGGTTCCTGTCGCCGTCGACTTCTTCCAAACCTCCAGCTACGTTGGCACCAGCGCCAGGGGTGAGGTGAGAATCCGCAAGGATCTGGATCTATTCATTCGCGACCGTGACGTGCTTCTGATCGAAGACATCGTCGACACCGGCTATACCTTGCGGACGATCCTGGACCTGCTGCGGTTTCGTGGCGCCAAGAGCGTCAAGCTCTGCGCTCTCTTGGACAAGATCGAGGCCCGCGAAGTCGAAGTTCCCATCGACTATTCGGGCTTCCAGATCGGTAACGTCTTCGTCGTGGGCTATGGTCTCGACTTCGATGAGCGCTATCGGAACCTGCCCTTTATCGGCGCTCTCGCCGACGACGCTAACCAGGATCCCGAGCCCAGCGACACTCAATCATGAGCGCCTGATCTGCGGCGCCGATCCGACCCACTCGACAGGAGGGCAACCCCATGCAATTCCACCACACCGATGACGCGCCGGCTGCTATTGGACCCTACGCTCAGGCCGTAAGCCAGGGCGATTGGCTTTTCACCTCCGGACAGATCGCCCTCGATCCCTCGACCGGCACGATCGTCGAAGGAGGCTTCGAAGCCCAGGCCAAACAGGTTCTGGCCAACTTGACCGAGGTTCTTTCGAGTGCCGGCTGCACTTTCTCCGATGTTCTCAAGGCGACCATCTACATCGTCGACATGGGCGACTTCCCGACGCTCAACGCCCTCTATGGCGAAACACTGGGCGAGCACCGGCCGGCGCGCTCGACGGTGCAGGTCGCGGCCCTGCCGATGGGTGGGCTCGTAGAGATCGATCTGGTGGCGAGGATCCCGGGCTAGGTCGAATACTCCAGGTACTCTGCTTCCAGCTCCCGAACGAGAGTTGCTGTACCCGTGGTCACGAACTCGGTGATCACCTGGGAGCTCAGTGGGTCGAGCCAAGGGAATACTCCCAGGTTGCCCTCTCGACAGAGAGTTGAGAGATCGTGTCCCTCGCGATCGATCAACCGGGCCGATCGATACAGATCCTGTCCTCCCGATTCCGAGCGGCCGACCCTCAGCCAGAGCTCTCCGGCCGTGGCCAGCTGTTCGGAGAGGCGTTGATTCTGGCGCTTCGCACCGGCTGCCGGCAATGACCGCGGCAGAAAGGGCCCGAAGCCTCGCTCCGCAGCCAGTCTCGAAAACGCCCGTTCCGAAGGCTGCTCGCTGTGAAACAGGGCGTGGAAGACCTTTTCACCAGCTTTCTCGACAAGCCGGCGCTTGTCCGCCGGTTGCAGGTCCAAGGCTAACGGTTGTACGTGCCCCACCCCGGCCGCTTCGAGTGCGGCGAGCCCTTCCACCCAGCGGGTTCGGTCGTCGGTTAGACCAGAGATCAATGGCCATACAACCTTCGAGGCGGGTGGAAGTCCGCCCAGCAAGTCCAAATTACCAGCCAGGAGAACCTCGAGAGGGTCGAAGACAACCGAATCTGCGGCACCTCCCGCGGCGGGACCCACGGGTCGCTGCAGGAGAACAGGAACACCATGTTCCGTTAGAGAGGTGGCAAGTCGTGTTCGCTGACCCTCCTGCGCCTCGCAAACAGGTGGCAGATACACAACTTCATCCGGAAACTCGGCATCCCATTGCACGGGTACTTCGCGGCGAGTCCCAGAAGCAGTCCCGAGCGCTCCACGGGCCAGATCGACCCACAAACCTGGATCTCCAGGCCACGATCGGGGGGTGAGACCGACCCAGCAATGCAACGGATCGGGAGGTTGCGACGTCCACCGCATTTCAGCCCAATAGTGCCTTGGCGAAGTCTCGAGGCCTGAATTCAATGAGGTCGTCGGCCGTCTCGCCGACTCCGAGATAGACCACCGGCAGGCGGAGATCACGCGCCACTGCCACTGCCATGCCTCCCTTGGCCGTGCCATCGATCTTGGCCAGCAGCACCCCATCCACATCCACGACGCGGGTGAACTCCCGAGCCTGGCTGATGGCGTTCTGTCCGGTCGTCGCATCGAGCACGAGGAGCGTCCGGCGGTCCCAATCGGCCGCCTCGCGATCGACGACCCGCTTGATCTTGGCGAGCTCCTCCATCAGATGCTCTTTGTTGTGCAGACGGCCCGCCGTGTCGACGATCACATGATTGGCCTGACGAGCCTTCGCTGCCTGCAAGGCGTCGAAGACCACGGCTGCCGGGTCGGCTCCAGCAGCCTGTCTGATGACGTCCACCCCGAGCCGCTCACCCCACAAAGAAAGCTGCTCGACAGCCGCGGCGCGATACGTGTCCGCTGCCGCCATCACGACTCGCTGACCCCGCTCCTGCGACCACCGCGCCAACTTGGCTACCGATGTCGTCTTGCCAACGCCATTGACGCCGACCACGAGCGTGACCGTCGGCCGATCGTCTCTGGCGGTCGGCTGGGGCGCATCCAGAAGGAGGATAGCCATCTCATCGACGAGCATCTGCCGAAGCTTGAGAACGTCCTTTGATTCGAAGCCCTTGACCCGATCCTTGACCGAGTCGATCAACTCGAGGGCCGTCTCGACTCCCAAGTCGGTGCCGATGAGAGTCTCCTCCAGATGCTCCAAGGTCTCTTCATCCATGATTCCGCGGCCTTCCACGGCCGCGTCCAACCGATCCAGAAACTCTGTGTGGGTCATGAACAGACCCTTCTTCAGCTTGCCCCAGAAGCCCGATTTCTCAGTCTCGGCAGGAGCCGTCTCGGGCGCTAGATCGAGAGTGTCCTCGTCATTCATGGGAACGAATGCTATCCGATCCCGACCTCACGGGGGATGCAAGGAGAGCTCAGAAGATCTCTGACTTCAGCTGCTCAGCGGCGGCCTGCAGGCTCCAGCGAGCCTTCCCCACCATGGCAGGCCGACTCTGCACCAAGACCAAGTAGTAACCGTCAGGCAGGGCGATGAGGTGTAGATGATGGCGCGCTCTCTCGATATGGAAGAGCCGGGTGGCCCCTAGCTCGGCCCCGGAGATCATCTCGCCGATCAATCTGAGGTAGATACCCAGGTAGGCCCCGAGAAGACGCATCTCGAAAGGACTTTGATCGGCGCAGGCAAAATCCACGGTCTCGCCGGCGTCGTCCAGAAACAGGGCCGCCTCGGCATCGGGATTATCAGCCAGCAGATTCGCCAGAACGTACTGGAAGGGCATGGCGGAGACTTGCGGGGAGGACGATCAGTTGGCGACGGCTGCTTTGTCATCAGCAGGAGCAACTGGCAACGGCACTTCCCGCTTCTTGATCTGACCGGCTTCGAACGCACGGTGGAAAGCCGAGACCACATCGACATCGAAGCGTTTCCCCGCCAGCTTGGTAATGGTCTCGACTGCAAAGGCCGTATCGTAAGCCGTCTGATACGGGCGGTTGGTGGTGATGGCATCGAAGGTATCGGCCACCGCGACGATGCGTGCCGACAGGGGAATCTGATCGCCTTGCAGGCCATCCGGGTAACCCTCACCGTTCCAGGCTTCGTGATGCCAACGAATCGCCGGGATCATCTCCTTGAGCTGCTCGATTCGACTCATGATCTGTGCACCGATGACCGTATGCTGTTTCATCACGTCGTACTCTGCATCCGTCAGTCTATCGACCTTGGTCAGAATCTGGTCCTCGATACCGATCTTGCCGACATCGTGGAGCAGGGCTCCAACCCAGATCTGATGACGATCTTCCTCCGACAGACCCAGGAACTTCGAGATGGTTCGACTGTAAGCTGCGACCCGCTCGGAGTGACCCCGAGTATAGGGATCCTTGGCATCGATCGCCGCCACGAAGGACCGCATCGAGCCGACGAACAGGTCCCGGTTGATCTGCGCCGCCCGCTTGAGCTGCTCGACATGACTGCGCACATGATCGCTCATGCGATTGAAGTCGTCGGCCAGCTCCCTGATCTCCTGACTGGCTACTCCCAACTCGACGCGCTGACCGAAGTTTCCAGCCGCGATCTGATGCGTGGTATCGGCCAGCTCCTGAATCGGTCGACTCACTCCTCGAGCCGCGGCGACGGCGATACCCAGTGCAAACGCGATCAGCACTGCCGTGGAGACCGCGGTGTTGAAGACCATTTCCTGTACAGCGGCCAATGCGATGGCTGCTGGCCGCTGCATCACGACGCCCCAACCCGCTTCCTCGACAGGGCCGACCCTACCCAGCATCCTCTCCTCATGCCCATCAGAGACCACCGAGTACTCCTGGGTCATGTTCAATGGGGTCTGAACGAAGTCGCGAACGAGGCGAGATCGGCGCACCGCACGGCGCATTTCCTCGGTCGCCTCCCCACCCCACAGAATGCTGCCCTGGTTGTCGATCAGAAAGACCGACACCTCGCCCCGAGCCTCTTGCTGAAAGAGCGTTTCCATCCTTCGAAGGCGGGTCACTCCCTCGACGAAGAGCTGCAGCTGCCCGCTCGAGTCGACAATGGGCACCGCCAGAACTGCGACCGGGTCCGCGGTCTCTTCGAGTGTCAGGAAGCGATAGACGACAAGGTTTACTTGTTCCGCTTCCGCGAAAGCTCCGTCGAGCTGCGCTCTCAAACCCGGTGATTGTCGGATCGCGGCGATATAGGGCCCTACACCGTCGGTTCCCAGAACACGAAGCCCCACCAGATTCGGATCCGTGGAGAGAAACTCACGGAGGTACTCCTGGACCCAGGGTTGACGGAGCTTGTCGGACATACCCGACTTCGAAGGGATCGCGACCAGACCTTGGCCCAATTGCATCAACTGGCGCCGCGTCGAGGCGAGGTGATTGTCCAGCTCCACTGAGAGGAACTGCGTCGATCGCGTCAGGTAGCCCTTCTCCTGAGTCTCGAGGATCTCCCGATTCTGGCGAATGACGAGAAAGCTGCTGAAGGCGAGCGGAATGATGCCGGCCAAAAGGAGCAGAGCGAACAGGAAATGGCGCAGCTTCAAGCGCTTGAATATGCTGAGAAAAGATGCCATTTCCCGGTTACCTTTCACCACGTGCCAGGGCCGACCCGAACCATCGAACGGGCTTCGAGCCGCATCGCCGAGCCGATTATAGCCCCGGGGCAAGGGTCCCTCCCGTGCCACATTTCACAGTAGCCAGCTTCTCCGATGGTTCGGATCTGGGCTGTTACGAAGTAGTCTCGAGCTCGGCTAGAAAGACCTCGAGCTCGTGCCTGACTGCTGATTCGGCAAGGCCGGAAACGACTTCACAGTTGCCTAGCTCGACTGGCAGAACCCAGCGCCACCCCCCCTCGCCGACCTTCTTGTCTCGTCCGATCAGCCGCAGCAACGTATCGGCGTCGGGGGCTTGAATCCGCGGCAGATCGAATCGCTCCACCAACTCGCGGATACGCCCGGCTGTCTCCTCCGAGAACCCTCGTTGCGCTGCCAATCGAACGGCGAAGAGGATGCCGTACCCAACCGCCTCACCGTGCCGAAGTGACTGGTAGTCGAGGCTGGCCTCGAGCGCGTGCCCCAGGGTATGTCCCAGGTTCAACAGCATCCGCTCGCCAGCTTCTAGCGGATCCCGTTCGACAATGTCGATCTTCCCGCGGACAGCAGCAGCCACGACCGGGGCCAACAGGGCAGCATCGCCCTCCAGCAGACGATCCAGATCTCGCTCTAGCACCGAAAAGAGCTCCGCATCGCAAATGACTGCCATCTTGAGGACTTCCATCAAGCCCGAGCGCAACTCTGCGTGCGGAAGTGTCTTCAGAAAACGCGTCTCTGCTAACACGAGCGCGGGGTGATGAAACGAGCCAACGCTGTTCTTGGCCTGCGGCAGATTGACAGCGGTCTTGCCACCAACGGCTGCATCGACCTGCGCCAGGAGGGTCGTCGGCAGCTGAACGTATTCGAGGCCCCGCATGAAGCACCCAGCGACGAATCCGCCGAGATCTCCAACACTCCCTCCACCGAAAGCGATGACTCCACTATCTCGCTTTCCCCCCGCCTCGAGCATCCTGGCCCACAGGTCGGCCGCAACATCGACGCTCTTGGCGTCCTCACCATCCGGAACCTCGAGAATGTGCCAGCCACCTGCTTGTTCGGAAAGGGACACCAGCGCCGCAGAGTGAAGCTCCAGAACGCTCGGCGAGCTGATCACGAAAACACGGCGTTGCCGCACCCATTCCTGGAGGTCACCTGACCCGTCAGCAAGGACTCCATCCCCGACCGAGATCGGAGTCTCGCCCGAAGGATGTCGCAGCCGCAGGTCGTAACGGGTCAAGATTCCGGGTCTTCCGGTTGCTCTTCAGGCTCTTTCGATTCCCCGGCATCGGCCGGGGCGATTCCCAGCTCCGCGAGTTGCGCGGCATCGACCGGTGAAGGGGCCTCGGTCATCAGGCAGGTAGCCGAGGTCGTCTTCGGAAAAGCGATGACATCCCTGATCGAGGAGGCACCGGCCATCACCATGATGATCCTGTCCAGGCCCAAGGCCAGACCACCGTGAGGCGGCGCACCATAGCGCAGCGCATCCAATAAGAAGCCGAAGCGCTCTCGAGCCTCCTCCGCCCCAATCCCCAAAGCGGCGAAGGCCCGTTGCTGCACATCGCTGTCGTGAATTCTGATGGATCCCCCCCCGAGCTCCAGACCGTTCATGACGACATCGTAAGCTCTAGAGCGAACACTACCTGGGTCGGTCTCGAGACGATCGATATCTCTCGGATCGGGGCTCGTGAACGGATGGTGGCAGGCGTACCAGCGTTGCGAATCCTCGTCCCAGTCGAGCAGGGGAAACTCAGTAACCCAGACGAAGGCGTGCTGATCGGCCGGCACCAGATCGAGCTCTCGAGCAGCGCTCAAACGAACGGCGCCCAGGGCTGCAGACGCTACCGAACTGGGCCCGGCCACAATCAGTCCCAAGTCGCCATCAGCGATTCCCAGACGCTCGGCGACGGCACCCATCTCCTCCTGGCTCAGCACGCCCTTGACCTGAAACTGTAGCTCGCCGTCGGTCTTCTTGAGCGTCAACACCCCGGCGGCACCATGATCTCGAGCCAGCTGGGCCCACCCCTCGATCAGCCGCCGGCTGCTACCCGCAGCCGCGGGTACCCTGATCCCCCGGATGACTCCGCCATCGGCCGCGGTCTGACGGAAGCCGCGGAATTCGCTTGCCGCCAAAAGGCCGGTGAGATCGCCGATCTCCAGCCCGAATCGCAGATCCGGGCGATCCGTCCCAAATCGCCGCATGGCCTCTTCATAGGTCATCCTTGGGAACGGTACCTCGGGCTCGATGCCGGCGATGGGAAAGATCCTGGCAAACAGACTCTCGATGAGCTCGAAGATCTCGTCCTCTGTCGGAAACGACATTTCGACATCGACCTGGGTGAATTCGGGCTGACGGTCGGCGCGCAGATCTTCGTCCCGGAAGCAGCGGGCGATCTGAACATACCGGTCCAGGCCGGACACCATGAGAATCTGCTTGAAAAGCTGCGGGGACTGCGGCAGGGCGTAGAACGACCGGGGATGAACCCGGCTCGGAACCAGATAGTCTCTCGCCCCTTCGGGAGTCGAACGAGTCAGAATCGGCGTCTCGACGTTGATGAACCCCCGCTCGTCGAAATGCTCCAAGACCTCCAGGGTGACCTTGTGCCGCAGCCTCAGATTGCTCTGCAACTCCTGTCGGCGCAGATCGAGAAAGCGATATCGAAGTCGTGTCTCTTCGGTGGCGTCGACTTCCCCATCGACTGCGAAGGGAAGAGGTTCCGACCGGGAGAGAATCTCCGCCCGCTCCAGGATCACCTCGATCTCGCCGGTCGCCATTTCCGGGTTGATGTTCTCCGGCGTGCGATTCTCGACCACCCCTTCGACATCCACCACCCATTCGAGCCGCACGGCATCGAGGTTCTTGGCGACTTCAGGCTGCTCGTCGGGCCGGACCACCACCTGAACAACTCCGGAGTAGTCTCTGAGCTGCAGAAAGATAAGGCCGCCCAGGTCTCGCCGGCGGCGAACCCAAGCCTGCAGCCTGACCCGGTCACCCACATCTGCGGCCGATATCGTTCCCGCTCCACGGCGCTTCATTCCGCTCTCCTCAAGTAGTTCGCGAGAGCCTCACGAGGCATCGTCTCCTGACTACCCTTGTCGAGATCTCGCACTGTCACGGTCCCTGCAGCCTGTTCTTGCTCGCCAATCAGCACGACCCATCGGACTGCGGCTCGATCGGCCCGCTTCAGGGCGGACCGAACAGAGCGATCGGCCAGCTCCGCGAGTACAGCGAAGCCCGCGCTGCGAAGCTCCTCCCCCAGAACCACTGCCTCGGCGGCTGAGACCGGCGGCACCGCAGCCACAGTCAGAAGAGACTTCTGCAGGGCCCTGCTTCGGAAACTCTCCGGCAGCACCTCGATCAACCGGTCTTCACCGATGGCGAATCCGATCCCCGGCAACGGCTGACCGCCCAGCTCTTCGACCAGTCCGTCGTAGCGTCCGCCGCCAACAATGGCGTCCTGGGCGCCGAGTCCCTCGGCGATGATCTCGAACACGGTTCGGGTGTAGTAGTCGAGTCCCCTCACCAACCGCGGTTCGACGGAATAGGCGACATCGTGGCGATCCAGCATCGAACGAACGGCCTCGAAGTGTCTTGCACTCTCGTCATTCAGGAAACTCTCGAGCCGTGGCGCCCCTTCGAGCACTGCATGATCCGCCGGATCCTTGGAGTCCAGAATCCTCAGCGGGTTGCTGTCGAGACGGCGCTGGCTATCAGGGCTCAGGGCCTCACGCTGGGGATTCAAGAACTCCAGCAGGCCCTCTTTGTAGGCCTGTCGCGACTCTTCATCTCCCACAGTGTTGAGCTGGACGACAAGTCCCTCGAAGCCCAGGACGGAGAGAAATCGCACCAGCATCAGAATGACTTCGCCGTCACTCTGAGGCCCGGCATCGCCCAAGAGCTCCGCTCCAATCTGGAAGAACTGCCGATAGCGCCCTTTCTGCGGCCTTTCGTAGCGGAAGTGCGGACCGATGTAGTACACCTTGAGGGGCAATGGGGAGCTTTGCATTCCATGCTGAACGAAAGCTCGCGCCACCGAGGCCGTGCTCTCGGGCCGCAAGGAGAGGCTCCTCCCTTTGCGATCAGCGAAGGTATACATCTCCTTGCCGACGATGTCCGTACTCTCACCGACCGAGCGCACGAAGAGCTCCGTATCTTCGAGAATGGGAGTTCGGATCTCGGAGTAGCCATAGGCCCCGAAGGTCTCTCGTGCGGCTCGCTCCACCGCAGCCCATACCGCCGTATCAGGTGGCAACAGGTCCCGGGTTCCCTTGACCGCCTGGATCTTGCGTCCCATTCCTTTGACCTCTCCGTCTCGTCGTCGACTGGCCTGGCTAGATGCCATCGCGGGGGCGTCAAGCGCCCCCGCGACGACCGCAGCAATGATAACGTACCGCAGGCCTTGAAGGCCCCGTCTTCTGGCCTTCCCGATGCCGCTCAAGACTCCCTCAATCGACGTGGTCATTCCGGCCTACAACGAGGAGGCTTCTCTTCCCCTTGTCCTGGCCGCCATCCCTCGGCCTCCGGTCTCCCGGATCGTTGTCGTCGACAACAACTCGACCGACGCCACCGCAAAAGTCGCGGCCGCTGGCGGAGCGCAGGTTGTCAGCGAGCCACGGCCCGGCTACGGCAGTGCCTGCCTGTGCGGACTCGCCTATCTACGCCAACATCAGCCGGCCGATGTCGTCGTCTTCCTCGATGCAGACTTCTCCGACCATCCCGAGGAGCTGCCGTCGCTGGTAGCACCAATCCAAAGCGGTGAGGTAGATCTCGTCATCGGCTCTCGCGTCCTGGGCGAAAGGGAGGCCGGGGCTTTGCTACCGCAAGCCAGGGCCGGCAATCTGATCGCTTGCTCGATGATCCGGGTCCTGTATGGCCACCGGTTCACGGACCTCGGCCCATTTCGAGCCATTACTTGGACGGCTCTCGAAGACCTCGACATGTCCGATCCAGATTTCGGCTGGACGGCTGAGATGCAGGTCAAGGCCCTCCGGCACGATCTCCGGGTCACCGAGGTGCCGGTCAGCTATCGGAAACGGGTCGGGGTCTCGAAGATCACGGGTACCCTTCGCGGCACGATTCTGGCTGGGTACAAGATTCTCTGGACCGTGCTGCGCTACAGTATCGGCTGATGTCAGACCATCCTGTCCGCTCGACGACCAAGGTCGAGGTCCGCTACGCCGAGACCGATCAGATGGGTGTCGTTCACCACGCCAACTATCTGGTCTGGTTCGAGCTCGCGCGGACGCGCCTTTGCACCTTGTCCGGCTTCCATTACCAGCAGATCGAGGAGCTCGGCTACCACCTGATGGTCACTGCTTGTCAGGTCGAGTATCGACTCGGAGCGCGGTACGGCGATACCTTGGAGGTCGATGCCTGGCTGGCCGAGCTCGCCAGCCGCCGGCTCCGATTCGCCTACGAGGTGAGACGGCAGGACGATCTACTGGCGACCGGCCTGACCGAGCATGTCTGGGTGAACGCCGAGACCGGCCGTCTCTGCCGAACCCCAGAGCCCCTCAGAGCACCGTTCGACCGACTGGCGACCCCACTCCCCAGCACGGACTCTTGATAGGCTGACTGCCAAATGCGGCGACTCCAAGTCACGACAGCGGGAGAGAGTCACGGCCCCGGCCTGACAGCAATACTCTGCGGCATGCCGGCCGGCCTCAGCATCGACCGCGACCAGATCAAGCGCGAGCTGCGTCGTCGGCAGCATGGCTACGGCAGAGGCCGGCGCATGCAAATCGAACAGGACGACATCCAGTTCAAGGGCGGGCTGCGGGGTGGAGCGACACTCGGCTCGCCCATCTGCATCTGGATTGCCAATCGAGACTTCGAGAACTGGCGAGAGGTCATGGATCCTCTCGAGCTCGATGTCGCCAAAGCAGAGCAGCGCAGACTCCGGTCACCCCGACCTGGCCACGCCGATCTGGCTGGCGGCCTCAAGTACGACCGTCGAGACCTCCGGGATGTCCTCGAGCGCGCCTCGGCGCGTGAGACCGCAGCCCGAGTGGCTGCAGGTGCCATCGCCAAGCAGCTCCTGGCCCATTTCGAGGTGGAGATCAAGAGCGGCGTGCGCTCACTTGGACCCGTTGGACTCGATCGAACGACACCCTCTTGGGCCGACCTCAGCGCCATGGACGACGGCTCACCCCTGCGAGCCGTCCATACCGAGCTCGAGCCGGAGATGGTGCAGATGGTCGATCAGGCCAAGCAGATCGGCGACACGCTGGGGGGCAGCATCACCGTGATCGCTCACAGGGTCCCCACCGGTCTAGGTTCCCACGTTCAGTGGAACGAGAAGCTCGACGGCCGCATCGCCCAGGCCATCATGTCCGTGCCCGCAGTCAAGGCCGTCGAGATCGGCAGCGCCATTGCGGCCAGCAGCGGATTCGGCAGTGAGGCCCACGACCCGATCCTCTTCGCCGAGGAGGCCGGATGGCAGCGCTCCAGCAACCGCGCTGGAGGCACCGAGGGCGGCATCACCAACGGACAAGATGTCATCGTTACCGCCTACATGAAGCCCATTTCGACGTTGGCCGTTGGACTGCCCTCCGTTGACATCGACACCATGGAGGAGCGGATCTCTCAGTACGAGCGTAGTGACGTCACCGCACTGCCAGCGGCCGGCGTCATCGCCGAGGCCATGTTGGCACTCGTCCTTGCCGACGCTCTTCTGGAGAAGCTGGGCGGCGACTCACTCTCCGAAATGATGGCCCACTGGACCTCCACAGCACGTCTTCAGCAGGACTGGCCCAGCTCCTAGTCTCCCGGCGCCGCGTCGGAGCTTCGATCTCAGAGCAGGACGAGACCTACTCCTGCCCCCATCAGCAGGACTGCCAACACTTGCTGAACATCCACCTGCTCACCGAAGAAGGCCCAACCCGACACAAGAGCCAGCAGAGAACCAATGGCTCGTTTCAGGGTCTCGACCAGTCCAACCCAGACTCGTGTAATCGCCACGAGCTGAAGTCCGAGAGCGATGACGCTCACCGCCACCAGAGCGGTGACGAGACCGGACCACCGACGAACCTCGCCCAGACGTCCCCCCCCAGGGCGACTGACGAGAACCGCGGCCAGGATCAGAGCGACCCCGAGGTTGAGCAGGGTCCCATGGACTGGAACGCTCGCACTTCGGAGCGCCAGCTTGTCGAGAGGCAACGCCAGCGACCAGAGGGCTGCGACCAGAATCATCAGAAGGCTTCCCCGCTCCTTGCCCAGTCGTCTCCAGATCGGCAGCTCTGGCTGTGTCCCCCGACGATCCACATTCAGCCAGAAGGCGCCGAGAAACACGGCCACGATGCCGACCCACTCGAGACTTCCAGGCCGCTCACCCAGAAGCGGGACCGCCAGCAGCGAAGTGAAGACCGGCGTCAGGGAGAGCATTGGTATCGTCAGACTCAAGGGAGAAATCCGAACCGCCTCGAAGAAGACCAGATTGGCGATGACATTGAGGAGCACCGACCCCAAGCCTGGAACCCAGTAGCCAGCCGTCGGAGCGGCTGCTCCTGACCAAACCCACCAGCCGACAAATGCCGGGCTCATTCCGGCCGCCAGAATGAAGAGCAGTGGCACCGGGTGAAGCCGGTGCGCCAGCACTTTGCGCAGCAGATCAGCGCCGGCGAAACCGATTGCGCAGCCCAGGACCAGGAGCAAAGAGATTACGGATACTGACATGACAGGTACTTGCGCTCAGGGAACGATTGTACCTTCGGCCCTCGAAGGAGGTGGAACCTGGCACAGCCGCCGGCAGAAGCTACTGCTAAACTCACCTACGCTTCGAGAAGCATTGTCCTTAGTTCAGCGGAAGTCCACGGCCGCAACCATGAGCCTCAGCCCCAAGCTGCTTGCACAGATCCTCGAGCGCCAGGGTTTCCTGACCGCCGGTCAGGTGTCGCAGGTCCTCAAGGAATCCAAGCAGGTGGGCGGTGACGACAACGGTTATCGAGCCTACGAACAGCACGCTCTGGGCTACGAAGTCATCCAGCGTCTGCAGTTCCCCAGTCCTGGCGATCCATCCGGCGTCCTGGGGGAAGTCGAGATTGCAAAGGCGGTCGCAGCGGACGCCGATCTCGAGTTCGTCCGCATCGATCCTCTCGACCTCGATGCGGACCTCATCGAGAGCAGGATGTCGAGGCCCTTCGCCAAGCGGCACCGCATGCTGCCTCTGGGAATGCGGGATGGCCGACTGCAGGTGGCCTGCGCCAATCCCTATGACCTGGAGAGCATCGACTCGTTTCGCCGCATCGTCGAGAGGGACATCGATCTGCTGGTGGCTTCCGAGCCCGACATCCTCAAAGGCATCAATGAGTTCTACGGTCTGCGCCACTCGGTGAAGAGAGCCGAGAAGGACCTCTCTCAGGGCATCGATCTCGGCAACCTCGAAGCCCTGGTGCGGATGAAGGACGAGGCGGAGATCGAGTCCAGCGACCAGCACATCGTCAATGCCGTCGAGTTCATGCTGCAGCACGGATACGACACCAGGGCGAGCGACATCCACATCGAGCCCAAGCGCGAGGATTGCCTGATTCGCTTTCGCATCGATGGGGTGCTACACGATATCCAGACGGTGCCGAAGATCGTCCACAAGGCAGTGGTCAGTCGCATCAAGACCATGTCTCGATTGGATATCGCCGAGAAACGTCGTCCCCAGGACGGCAGGGTCAAGACCCAACGTGGCGGCAAGGAAATCGAGCTTCGGGTCTCGACGCTGCCAGTGGCATTCGGCGAGAAGCTCGTGCTACGCATCTTCGATCCAGAGGTTCTCATCCAGGATCTCCCCTCGCTCGGCTTCTACCCCGACGAGCTCGATCTGTTCAACAACTTCATCACCCGGCCACACGGCATCATTCTTGTCACCGGCCCAACTGGATCAGGTAAGACGACGACCCTCTACTCTGCACTCACCGCCATCTCCACTCCGGAGCTCAACATCACGACCATCGAAGATCCGATCGAGATGGTGTCTCCCGCCTTCAACCAAACGGCGGTGAATATCAAGGCGGGCGTCACTTTCGCTGCTGCCTTGCGGCACATCTTGCGGCAGGATCCGGACATCATCATGGTCGGTGAGATCCGCGATCCCGAGACGGCCCAGTACTCCATTCAAGCCGCTCTGACCGGCCACCTCGTGTTCTCCACCTTGCACACCAACGATGCAGCCTCTTCGATCACTCGCCTGATCGACCTCGGCCTGGAGCGCTACCTGGTCACCTCGACGCTGGCTGGGGCCATGGCTCAGCGTCTCGTGCGAAAGGTCTGTCCACACTGCGCTGAAGACCGCTACCTGAGCGGCGATGAGATCAAGACCTTGATGCTGTCGGTGGCACCTGGCAAGCGGATCAAGGTCAAGAGCGGCGCCGGCTGCTTCGAGTGCCGTGGCACCGGCTACTTCGGGCGCACCGGGATCTTCGAAGTCCTGGCGATCAACGATCTCGTCAAGCAGCTCATCCTCGAAGGCGCCGATGCACCGAAGATCAAGCGGGAGGCCGTCACCCACGGCATGAGGACCCTGCGTCAGTCGGCACTGCGCAAGCTGGCGGAAGGCGTCACCACCTACGAAGAGGTCATGCGAGCCACATCGCTCTGAGACTTCAGGCTCGGGGTTCGCGGCGCCGCGCTCGCATCCTGGCCAGCAGATAGCCGATTACAGAGCCCACTACAGCAGTCAGCGGCAGCAGCTGGGCATCGAGGCGACGGCCACCGCCCTCGATCTGGTAGGCCATCCAGTATCCCAGCATCAGGGGAGCCGAGAGGAAAGCCGTGGAGGCCCACCGCCTCTCCCGTTCGGCATTGCGGTGAGCATAGTCGCGCTCATCGCTCGTCAGCATCGAGTCTTCGACGACTCTCCAGCGAATGCGATCGATCTCGTCGTTGCGGGCTGCGGCCGTCAACCCTGCCGCGATCCCACCGATCAGGAGCACTGGATGAAGCCATCCAGCCAGCCCACCTGGCAGATCGGAGATCGGTCCACACCCTGCACTGGTGACGAATCCAAGCGCAGCGCAGACCGCGGCAATCCAGAAGGCCACCTTCTGCGCCCGCTCGAGTGTGCTCATGGCGACAGCGCGCTGAAGTACGTTTCCATCAGGTCGAAGGCGCGGCGAATATCACCACCGGGCTCGACGATCCTGCCGCACAACGTCCTGTAGGTCAGACTGAGAGCCTCCAGGTCCTTTTCCTGGAGCAGCTTGATGAGCTCCTCGATAACTCGTTGGGATGTCGGTCCGTAGGCCGAGCGAGCAAACTCGCGCTCGAGGAGTATGAGGGCGAAAAAGAGCGGATCAGGAAGCTCGGAATGCAAGCTGACAGAGTGATCGGGTTCGGCCGCGATCTCCTCGGGCTCTCGGGTCATGGGTATGACCAGGGTCCCGGAATCGTCGCCTTCGCTCAGCTCCTGGGTTTCGGAGCTCCGTCTGGCGAATAGGGGTAGTGTCTTCAGTTGCTCGGCAAATCGGGAGAAAAGGACGAAGAGCTCTTTCTCAGAGGAGAAGTTACCGACCAATTGCGCTCCCTTGCCGATCGAGAGCTCCTTGGTGTCCTGCAAGACGATACTTGCCCTGGCCTGACTCTCCAGCTGCAAGGAGTGCGCAGACACCTTCCAGGCCGTCAAATTTCCCTGCACGTAGCAGGCTTCCGAGCAGCGGACCTGGACGGCTTCCACGTCAGCCTCGGGTTCGATACGAATCGAGCCATGCAGCGATTCGAGAATCCCGTAATGTCCCGAGGTCTCGATCACCAGATTCCCCGGGGTCCTGATATTGAGCTGACCGTGGGCATCCGAGTGAATCTCGGTACCTTGCGGGATGATCATGGTCGGTGTCTTGCTGCTGATGATTTGCTTGGACATCGCTGTGAGCTCCCAGTTCGATCGCGCCAACGCTCCGACTACCGCGCGATCAGGCGCGGCAAGGGCTCGAAGTCGGACAGGTCGGGCGCCTGCCGGGCCCGTATCAGGATCTGTTCTTCGTCGCGCCATTGGTGATCCAGAATGTAGATTCTCGGATCGACCGGCGCGAATCTACCGTCTTCCTCTCTTCGCCGCACCTCGTAATGTAGGTGTGGACTGGTGCTCCATCCGCTGTTGCCCACCGTGGCGATGACCTCACCCTGTTCCACCTGCTGTCCGCTTTTCACACCGATCTCGTCGCAATGTCCGAACAGCGTAATGAAGCGGTCGCCGTGAGCCAGCGCCACGAGGTTCCCATATCTCCACCACGAGACGCTCTGCCGACTCGGATAGCGCCCAGCAAAGACCACCACGGCATCGGCTGGTGCACGAATCTCGGTGCCGGACGTCGCCGCCAGATCCAACCCGGGGTGGTTGTCGATCTGCTTGGTGAATGGGCTCCGCCGCCGACCGAACGGGCTGGTGAGCACAAACTGCCGCTCGGGCAGGGGGCAGACCGAAGGTGTCACTCGCACCTGCTCATTGTGTGCCGACTCGAAGGTCTCCAGTTCCTCGAGAAATGTATCCAGAACGGCGACCTGCTCGCTCACCTGCGCCTTCATGTCCTGCCCATGCTGAACGGCGTCCGAGTAGATCGTGGTGATCGGCTCCGGAGAGCTGTAGGGGAACCCGCCTTGACCGATCGAATCCTCGCTGTCCAACCCGTAGGTCAAGAGAATGCGCCCCGTCCTGAGGTGCATCTCCTCGCTACGAGTGGCCAGTTCTTCGAGCTCGGAGGTGAGTTGGTCGAGACGACGGCCTTGCTGGCTGCGCTCCTCTGCTAACTGACGATACCGGGCAAGTCGGAATCGATTCGCCACGACGCTCGGAGTGACGATCAAACCAAACAAGACCAAGAGCGCCAGCCCGACTCCAGAGACCGCCAGGAGTCGTAGGTGACGCCGCCTCAAGAAGAGATAGCCGACGCCCCGCCGGATTCCTGCGGGATGGAATTGGATCTCGAGAACAGGTTCCCGATCGGGAATTTCGTCAGCCATAAGGGCTCCGAAAAGACCCTAGCACGAGTCGTCTCAACCGACTGAGGGCCTTTCCACAAGCCCGTCCAGCTCAGCTTCGCCAGCGTGCCGACCGAGGACTTCGAGCAAGTCCGCCTGCACTGCTTGCGAGCCGGCAAGCAGATTTCCGGTCCTCAAGAAATCCCGCCCCCCATTCAGGTCGCTGACGGCTCCTCCAGCCTCCTCGATCAACAGCCCGCCGGCAGCCACATCCCAGGCAGACAGCCGAAACTCGAAGAACCCGTCGAAGATTCCGGCAGCCGTATAGGCCAGGTCCAGAGCCGCCGCACCGCAGCGCCGAATGGCCCGCGCTTCGAGGAAGACGTCTCGAAACACATCGAGATAGAGGCCGAGAGCCGCTTTGGCCTTGAACGGGTATCCCGTGGCCAGGAAAGCCCCCTTCAGGCCCTCGCGGCTGGACACCGAGATCGGACGATCATTCCAGAAGGCGCCACCGCCGAGACAGGCCGTGAACAGGTCACCACGGTCCGGGGCCAGAACGGCGGCGGCGAGCATCTCGTCTCCCTTGCGGCACGCAACCGAAACCGCATAGGTCGGCAGCCCCTGCAAAAAGTTGGTTGTCCCGTCCAGAGGATCTACGATCCACTCGAATTCGCTGGCGTCACCGCCTCGATAGCCCGCCTCTTCGCTCAGCACACGGTGCCCAGGGAACCGATCCTCGAGACACTTCAGTACGGCCTCTTCGCTCTCGCGATCAGCGATCGTCACGAAGTCGTTCTCGGACTTGGTCTGGACGTCGAGCGAGCTGTCTCCAAACCGGCGACGAAGCACCTCGCCGCCAGCCTGGGCCGCCGCCACGGCGCCTGCAAGTAGCTCATCGTTCATGGCCGCATTATCGCAGAGGCGCTGCAGCTCGAGCGGAGTCCCGAGCGGGATTCGTGTTACTGCTTGGGACGACTGAGAACCCGTCCGCCGAGGATCGTGGCGATCGGCCGACCTCGGAGCCGCCAACCTTCGAACGGGGTGTTGCGAGCCTTGCTACGAAATCGCTTCGCCCTGACTGTGACGGGCCGTTTGGGGTGGAAGACCGTCAGGTCTCCCGGAGCTCCCGGCCTCAGGGTGCCAACAGGGAGGTTCAAAACCCGGGCAGGGCCAACCGTGAAGAGCTCTACGAGTCGGTTCAGGGAGATGATCCCGGGCCTGACTAGGCGATCGAGACAGATACTGAGATTCGTCTCCAACCCGATGACGCCGAAAGGTGCTGCACTGAATTCGACGTCCTTCTCATCGGCATGGTGCGGAGCATGGTCGCTGGCGATCGCATCGATCGTTCCGTCCGCCAGGCCGTTGAGCAGCGCCTCTCGATCCCGCTCGGAGCGCAGTGGCGGGTTCATCTTGGTGTTGGTGGAGAACCCTGTTTCGCTGACAGCTTCGTCCGTCAGCACAAGGTGGTGAGGGGTGACTTCGCACGTCACAGCCAGGCCTTGCCCCTTGGCCCGACGAATCATATCCAGGCTGCGAGCTGTCGACAGGTGGGCTACGTGGTAGCGGCCGCCCGTGTCTTCAGACAGCAACACATCGCGCGCCACCATCACATCTTCGGCACTGCCAGGCACGCCCGGCAGTCCAAGGCGCGTCGACCATTCCCCTTCGTTCATGACTCCACCGGCACTCAGATCGAGGTCCTGGGCGTGCTGGATGACCGGTATGTCGTAGTGCTGGGCGTAGAGCAGGGCGCGGCGCATCAGCTCGGCATTCGAGACCGGGAATCCGTCATCCGAGATGGCCACGGCTCCGGCTGTCACCATCTCTCCGATCTCCGCCAGCTCCTCACCCTGCTGTCCCTTGCTGACCGCCCCGATGGGAAAGACCCTGGCGAAACCCGCCTCCCTGGCCTCTTTCATCACATGCTCCGTCACCGACCGATTGTCGATCACAGGCGCCGTGTTGGGCATACAGGCAACCGATGTGAAGCCCGCCGCAGCAGCAGCGAGGGTGCCCGTCCGAACCGTTTCCTTGTACTCCTGGCCGGGCTCCCGCAGATGCACGTGCATGTCGATGAGCCCCGGCGACACCACCATGCCGTTGGCCTCGTAGACCTCGGCACCACGGATGCCCTTGACCTTTTCGTCGACCTGGGCGACAAGCCCATCCTCGATGAGAATCTCGAAGACGCCATCCAGATCCTGACTGGGATCGACTACCCTTCCGCCTCGTACGACCAGCTTCATTCTGCCTCCTGCAGGGCTCCGGCCAACAGATAGAGAACTGCCATCCTCACCGCCACTCCATTGGCAACCTGCTCCAGGATGACTGAGTGGGGACCGTCGGCGACATCGCTGGCGATCTCGACGCCCCGATTCATCGGTCCCGGGTGCATGATCATCGCCCCGCGCTTGGCCCGCTTCAGGCGATCGCGCGTCAATCCGAAGAGATTGAAGTACTCCCTGGTCGACGGAAAGGCCATGCGGGATTGTCGCTCCAGTTGAACCCGGAGCATCATGATCACATCGGCGCCTCTGATGGCCTCTTCCAAGGTATAGACCGCGTTGACCCCCAGCTTCTCCACCTCGATCGGCATCATGGTCCGGGGGCCCGCCAGCGTCACCTCGGCCCCCATCTTGTTGAGAAGATGGATGTTGGACCGAACGACTCGACTGTGCTCGATGTCACCAACGATCGAGACTTTGAGGCCGTCCAACCGCCCCTTGTGCTGCACAATTGTCAAGGCATCGAGAAGGGCCTGCGTCGGATGCTCGTGCGCTCCGTCACCGGCGTTGACGACACCGGAAGGAAGACGTTCTGCGAGCATGTGCGGCACGCCGGGATGGCTGTGTCGGATGACAAGCAGATCCGGCGCCATCGCCTGCAGATTGAGAGCCGTATCCACCAGGCTCTCGCCCTTGGAGAGCGAGGAAGTCGAGGTCGAGAAATTCAAGCTGTCGGCCGAGAGCCGCTTCTCGGCGATCTCGAAACTGGACCGCGTTCGGGTCGATGCCTCGAAGAAGAGGTTGACCACGGTCTTGCCTCGCAACGTCGGCACCTTCTTGATCGGGCGTTCCGATACTTCTTTGAACGACTCGGCCGTGTCCAGAATCAGCTGGATCTCTTGCGGCGAAAGATCCGCGATTCCAACCAGGTCCTTTCGGGTCCATCCCTCTTGTGTCATCGATGTCTACTCGGGTTCCATGATCATGACTTTGTCCTCTCCGTCGGTGGCGACGAAGCGGACCTCGACGAGCTCGTCCCTATCGGAGGCGATCTTGCGGCCTACAAAGTCGGCCTGAATCGGCAATTCGCGGTGTCCACGGTCGATCAGGACCGCCAGTTGCACTGCATTCGGACGTCCGTAGTCTGTCAGAGCGTCCAAGGCCGCCCGAATCGTTCGGCCGGTGTAGAGCACATCGTCACACAGCACCAGCGTCTGACCCTCCACTGGACCCGGGAGCCGCGTCTCTTTCACCACCGGCTGAGGTGCGATGACCGACAGATCGTCGCGATAGAGGGTGATATCGAGCACGCCGATAGGCACTTTCTGCCCCTCGGATCGTTCGATCTCGGCGGCCAGCGCCTCGGCCAGGGGAACTCCCCGGGTTCGGATGCCGACCAGCGTGAGGCCTTCGACGCCCCCATTGTGCTCGAGAATCTCCCCCGCCATGCGGCGAAGAATTCGCGACATCTGCTGTTCGCTGAGAACGTTCTTTTTGAGCTTCAATTCGCCTGACAAGGCGAGCCCTCCAGATCGCTGGCATGGTATGCCGCCCACGTCTCGAGTGTCAACAACTCTCTCGCCCCCCTGACCAGTCGAAGTGCCAGAGGTGCGCCGCCGCAAGAGGAGCCGGATCGACCACTACTAGATCTCGCGCCCTGCCGTTGCAAGCACCACAAGGTCTTGTGGTGGGCCAATCGGCTCTGGTATCCTCCGCCGCCAAGGGAATCTGTACGCCATGTTCAAGCTCAACCGCCTCGAGCTCTCGGGCTTCAAATCGTTCGTCGATCCGGTCAACCTGGAAGTCTCCGGTCGCCTGACCGCGATTGTCGGACCCAACGGATGCGGCAAGAGCAACATCGCCGACGCCTTCGTCTGGGTGCTGGGAGAGCGCAGTGCGAAGAGCCTGCGGGGCGAGAAGATGGAAGATGTGATCTTCGCCGGCGCCAAGACGCGCCGCCCCCTCGGCATGGCCGAGGTCAATCTCGAGCTGCTCACCGACAATGGCTTCGCCCAGGCCGAGGATGGGCGGATCCGCATCGGGCGTCGAATCTTCAGAACCGGCGAGAGCCAGTATCTGCTCAATGGCAAGGTCGTCCGACTCAAAGACGTTCGGGATCTCCTGATGGATACCGGCCTGGGGATCCGGGCCTACTCGATGATCGAGCAGGGCAAGATTGGCATGATCCTGTCCGGCAAGCCCCAAGAGCGCCGCCGGTTGCTCGAGGAGGCCGCTGGCATCACTCGCTACCGGGAGCGCCGACGCCTGGCGGAAATGAAGCTGGAAGAAGCCAAGGCCAACCTCGCCCGGCTCGACGACATTGTCTCCGAGGTAGAACGATCGCTACGGTCCCTCAAGCGCCAATCCAATGCGGCACGGCGATTCGGCGAGCGGCAGGAGGCTTACAACAGCCTGCTACGGCAAGTGTTGGAGGGCCGATGGACCAACCTTCAGATCAGACTGGGTGATTTTCGCACTCAGGTCGAGGAGCTGGTCAATCGCGACAGCGAACAAACCGCCAGCCTGCATCGGCATGAGGCGACCCACGCCGAAAGTCGGGAGGAGCTCGACAGACTCTCCCGCGAGTTGGCCGACCGGCACAGCCAGGTCGCCGATCTCGCCGCGAGCATCGAAGGCAAGCAGGAGTTCCTGAAAGGCTCCAGAGAGCGGTTGCAGGAGCTCTCGGAGAGAGTGTCCGGCGGCCGCGCTACCGCAGAAGAGCGCCAGGCCCGTCTGGTACAGCTGGAGAGCGGTCTCGCAGAACGCCAGGAACGTGTGACCCGGCTCCGCGAGGATCGGGACCGCGCTCAGAACGAGGTCAACGAGGACGAAGCCCGGATCGCGCAGGTCGAGGCCTTGACCAACGAAGCGGAAGAGCGCCTGGTTTCACTCCGCGAGCGGCTTCTCTCCTCCATCAACGAACTCTCAGGGCTGCGCAATCGACTCCATCAGGAGCAGGTCGAGCGGGAGAAGGGCAAGTTGAGGAGTCGGCACGTCGAGCAAGAACTGGAGAAGAAGTCTCGCGAGGTAGCTCTCGCCGACAAACACCTCCATGAGACTGACGGGACGACGAGCGAGCTGCACTCGATGGTCGGTGAACAGGAGGCTCTCATCACCGAGCACAGGACTCGGCTGGATGCGCTCAAGGGGCGGCAGTCCGAGTTGGCCGGCACGCAGGACGAGCTCGAACAAGAGCTCACCGACCTCAGCCAGCGGCAGCGTCTGCTCTCCCAGCTCTCCGAAGAGCAAGAAAGGCGTCGCGCTGCGATTCGAGAGTCTCTCTCCAAAGCCGGCCTGGAGAACGCTGCGTTCCTCGGTGACAGCCTGAAGGTGCCCGAGGAATGGACGGCAAGTCTCGACCTCTATCTTGGTGAGCTCGAGAATGCCGTCGTCTTGCAGGCCGGAGTGAATGCTCTGGATCTGGCTCGGGCACTGGAGGACAGCCAAACCACCGGCAGCCTGCTGCAGCCGAGAGGGCTCCCTTCCGACGCCGCAACTCCAGACGACCCGGCGATCCGGTCATCTTTGGGCGATGCGCTCTCCTTGCCAGAGGACGTGGTCAATGCTCTACCGCCGGCCTACCTTGTCGAAAGCGCTGGGGATGCTCGGCGCCTAGCCAGCTCGCATCCGGGTATCGCCTTTATCAGCCGCGACCGACTCTGGGCTCAGGCCGGAGTCCTCCACGTCCAGGGGCACGGCGCTCGGCCGGGACAGCTCGAGCGCGAGAACGAGCTGGCCGCGATCGCGGACCGCTTGCCGCCCCTCGAAAAGGAACTCGCCGCGGTGACGCAGGAGATCGAGACCCTGGCCGCCGAGCACAGAGAACAAGAGGGTTCGATCGCCCGCCTCGACGCCGAGATCTCCGAAGCTCGACAGACCCTCGCAGTTGCCGAGGCACGCCTGAGAGATGCTGCGGCGAGAAAGCACCGTTTGGAGGAAGAGCACAGGACGCTGCAGCAGGAAGTCGAGGACATCGACAAGGAGATCGGCAAGGTTGCCGACGATGCCGCCTTCCTGGCCGAGAGGCTGCACCGCAGCGAAGTCAGTCACGGGGAGCTGGAGACCGCATTCGATGCCGCCCAGAAGGAGGTCGATCAAGTTCGTCAGGAACGCGAGGCGACCCGCACTTCTGGAGTCAGCCGGCGGGGCCACCTCGAATTGCTGGCGCAACGCTTCGAGGCGAGCGAAGACGAGATCACTCGCTATCTGGGCGAGATCGAACAGCACCGACACCAGATCGAGCAGTGGACGGAGCTGGAATCGAACCTCGAGAACCGCGACCGAGAGATCCGAGAGGCCATGAAGAGCTCGGAGCAGGAGCTGCAGCAGGCACTCGAGAATCGCGACATCTCGCAAAAAGAGGTTCTGGCGGTCCAGGAACGACTCGACGAGCACCGGGCCAAGGTCCGGGAGCTGGAAGAACAGATCGAGGTGACGCGAAATCAGAGGGACGAGCTACGCTCTGAGACCAGTGAAGTCAGGGTAAAGGAAGCGGGTCTCAAACAGGAATCAGAACACCTGGTGGGCCTCTTCCAGGAGGAGTTCAACGAAGCGCCGCCCGCGGAAGTCGGCGCCCCACCGGAGAACCTCGACGAGCTCGAGGTCGACCTGGACCGCCGCCGGCAGGCAATGGAACGGCTCGGACCGGTCAATCTCCTGGCCGCCAAGGAGTACGAGGAGCAGTCGGAGAGACACATCTTCCTCACCGAGCAGCGGGCAGACGTCCGCGCCTCCGTCAAGCGCCTCACAGAGACCATTCGAGAGATCAACGAGACTTCGAGCCAGCGCTTCAAAGAGACCTTCGAAACGGTCAATGAGCACTTCCGCAAGACGTTTGTCGAGCTGTTTCGCGGCGGCGAAGCAGAGATGCGACTGCTCGACCCGGACGATGTGCTGGAAACGGTCATCGAGATCGTCGCCCGGCCCCCAGGCAAGCGACTGCAGAATCTGATGTTGCTTTCCGGTGGTGAGAAGGCGCTGACGGCGATCGCTCTGCTCTTCTCCCTTTTCAAAGCGAAGCCATCGCCGTTTTGTATCCTCGACGAGGTCGACGCTCCACTGGACGACATCAATACACTGCGCTTCGTGGAGCTTCTCAGGACGATGTCGGGCGACACGCAGTTCGTGGTCATCACCCACAACAAGCTCACCATGGAAGCAGCCAGCTTGCTTTATGGAGTGACCATGCAAGAGCGCGGGGTCTCGAACCTGGTTTCTGTCGAGCTCGATGCGGTGCAGCCCGAGCCCGAGGTCGAAGTCGAGCCCGCTGCGGCGGCCGGCTGATCAAGCCAATCCGACTCAGCCTGTCCCGCCGCTCGAGGGCGTGTGCCTGACAACCCCTCCAGCGAGATTGCCTGCAGTACAATCGACTCCCGATGACCGAGCAAGTGACACGCCGGCAGTATCTCCTCTCTCTCCTCGAAGCGACAGGCACCCTGGTCCTCTTCGGCCTACCAGCTGCACTTTGGGCACAACGACAATCGACCAGACATCGAAAGCACGGTTCGCAGCGCAGCGTGCCGAGGAGTCAGCACCGCCAAAAGTCCCGCAAGAAGGCCGCTCGCCCGAAAAGGCGTTCCTATCGCTAATCACCCCCTGCTCGACCGGGCAAGGAGACCGTCATGACCTACCGACCTCGACCGCTGTCGATTCTCCTCTCCACTCTGATTATCGCTGTGCTGACCTTGGGTGGAGTCGCCGAGGCACAGCCGGCGACGCCGACGGAGATTCAACCCGACGAAGATCTGGACTCCTGGATCGCCAGCCTCGGAGAGCCGGGCGACGGCCACCAGGTCCTCGAAGCCATCGTGGGCACCTGGGAAGGCAAGGGAACGATCTGGGACGCTCCTGACTCCGCCCCTGTTTCGATCACCGCCAGCGTCGAAAGACGTTGGGTTCTCGGAGGTCGCTACCTGCGTGAGGAGATCTACGTGCGCTCGGATGATGGTGTGGTATTAGAGGCCCTCGGCTTTATCGGTTACAACAACGAGGCCGCCCAGTACGAGCTGCTCAATATCGATTCCGCCTCGACGGCGATGTTGCTCGAAACCGGCAAGTTCGACCCGGATAGCAAGAAGCTCGTAATCCTTGGCTCCTTCCGCGACCCCGCTACGGGCTTCGTTATCGACCGCCGTGTCGAGATGGATCTATCGCAGGATGGCCGGATTGTCGTCGTCGGCTACACCACGAATGAAGAGGGTCGCCAATTCAAGTCCCTCGAAGGCTCGGTCACCCGTCGCAAAAAGTAGATTCCTCGAGCTCTAATCCGGAGTCCCTAGTCGGGGGGCTCGACGTGAACGAGTACGTCTTCGAAATGAAGCGTCTCCTTGAGTCTGTCCGCGACAGCGTGACCGATTCGGTGTGCCTCTTCGAGCGGCAGACCACCGTCGACCTGGACGTGTAAATCCGCATTCCCTCCCCGTGACGTCGCCCTGGTGCGAATCTTGTGGACAGAACGCACACCTGGCACCTCAGTCGCCACCGACGCCACCTCTTCGGCTGGGAGCATGGCCGTGTCAGCCAACAGCATGCCGTTCTCCTTCAGAATCTGGAAGGCGGCTCGCGCAATCACCAGTGTGATGACGACTGCCGCTACTAGATCCAGTTGAGGGAAGCCCATCCGGGCGGCGATCAGGCTCGCAATCACCGCCAGCGAGGCGTAGACGTCGCTTTGCGTGTGGGCAGCATCTGCCTTGAGCAGGTCGCTCTTCAATCGGGCCCCTTCACGCCGCTCCCAAGTGGATACACCGAGATTGATCAGGAGGGTCGTGCCCATGACCCAGAACGTCAGCGGCGTCGCTTCAGGCGTTCCGCCCTCTCGTAATCGTTCCAGACAGCTCTTGAGCACCTCCCATGCCGTCAACGCGAGGAGGGCTCCAATCATCAGGGCCGCCAGGGTTTCGAACTTCCGATGCCCGTAGGGATGATCTTCATCTGGGGGTCTGCCAGCCAGTGATATGCCGATCAGTCCGACGATGTTGGAGGCACTGTCCGTCAGGGAATGAAAGCCGTCCGCCACCATGCTGATGCTGGAGCTGAGCCAGCCGACAGCCAGCTTCGCCGTGGCGACGACCAGATTCAGGACGAGGACCCAGACCAGAGTCTTGCGCACAGACTGGTCACGCTTGGTAATGGCGGGGTCCTGGCTCATACCGTGGTCCCAGAGCATACCGGAACGAGGTCCAGCCGCGCCTGACGCGAACCAGCGAAAGTGTCAGACACGGATCTTGCTCCGCGCCGTCGAATCGCCTAGTATCTTGTGCCTCCGGGCTGGATCGAAGCCCACCCAGAGCCGACGTAGCTCAGCTGGTAGAGCAGCTCACTCGTAATGAGCAGGTCAGCGGTTCGAGTCCGCTCGTCGGCTCCACTTTATCCCTCTGGGAACAAAGAGTTTAAAGGCCACACTTAAAGTATTACTTTAAGTTCCAAAACGGCCCGAGAAAACATAGAGCAAACACTCTGGAGCGTGGTCTGTCGTAGTCCGAGAGACTTTAGGGACGACTCTCTCCCCCACCGGACTCAGAGTTCATCCTCTTCCAAGCCAGGACGTTGGACCGGTGCAGGTGATCCCTGAGTGGACCACGATAGGGCTGTGGTCAGAATTGCTGCAGTTCCACTAAAGGTCGACCCAAGCCAGACACCGGTCTTGAAAACCGGCGACCGTTCACGCACATTAGCCCTCCGTGGTCGAATCCCTTCCCCTCCGCCACTTTCTCCTAGTTGAGTAGGGCCCGACTCGACGGGCTTGACGTGGACGCCATGTCTCCTAAAGAATCGAGCCACAGTGCAGTCACAGCGGAGGACCCCTGGAGGATCGGTGCCAATCGACCAGGCTGGCAATGGACAGGCCGTCTTGCTCGTAAGGCCATTCGATGGTGTTCGCGCCGAGGACAAGACTTACGATCATCTCGGTATCGGTTACCTGTCTTCCTATTTGGAATCACGAGGCATCCGCGCCGACGTCAGTGACATGGTACTCGGCACAGAGTCGACGACGGCCGACGTCGCTCGCCGAGTGTCAGAAAGCGCCTATCGGCTCGTCGGGATCAGCGCCACCTCCCAACTCGGCTTTCCAGAGGTCGTGGAAGTTGCCCGAGCCATCAGGCGCGACAGCCCATCGACGCACATCTGTATCGGTGGCCACTTCCCAACCGTCGCTCACGACAAGTTGCTGCGAGATTTCGACTGCTTCGACTCCGTCGCCCGGGGCGAAGGAGAGGAGCCCCTCCATGATCTGGCCACTCGAGTCCTCGGCGGCAAAGAGCTCGCGGGCCTGCACGGTGTCACGTACCGGCACCAAGATGAGGTCGTGGTCGGGCCTCGCGCCGATCTCATCCAGGACCTGGATACCCTACCCTTTCCCAAGCGGCAGTTCATGCCCCCGGAGTATGGCGGCATTCGCTATGCCACCATGGTCTCCAGTCGCGGGTGCCAGTATCGCTGCTCGTTTTGCAGCGTCCAAGCGTTCTATGGTTGCGGGTGGAGAGCCAGAAGCGCCGACAACATCGTCGCTGAAATGGTCGAGCTCCACCAACGAGAAGGATGCGATGGGTTCGATTTCGCCGATGACAGCTTTATTCCAGTTGGACAGGAGGGATCGGAACGCATTCGTCAACTCTGCGCCGCGATTAAAGGCAGCGGCCTACAGGACCTGACTCTCATTGCTTTGCTTACTGCAGCACAGGTGAATGATGAGGTCATCCATCAGTTGCGTGAGGTGGGCCTCAAGAGCGCCCTTATAGGAATCGAGTCCGCCTCTGCTGCTGTTCTTCGCCGGTTCCAAAAAGGCGCCACACCAGAGATCAACGAACGTGCTATCCAGGTGCTTCATCGGCATGGGATCGAGATCAACGCTGGGTTCATCATGTTCGATCCCGAAACCACACTGGAGGATATCGAGGCCAACATCGCGTTCCTCAAGCGCCACGCGTCCTATCTCATCTTCGAGTTGCTGAGTCGCCTCTCGGTCTATACCGGGACCCCGATCTACGAAGAACTTGAAGCTCAGGGACAGCTCAAGGGCGACTACCTCAATCCCGACTACGAGTTTGCGGATCCGAAGATCGCGTGGCTCCATGCCGTGTCCAGCGGTCTCATGGAGAGATGGATGGGAGTTGTGTCGGATTGGACTCGCGGCTTCAAGTGGGGCGCGGGCAGTCTTCCGGCGCCCTTCAGAAGGGCGCGAAGACAAAAGATGTTCCAATATGCACTTGAAGTCTTCACGGAGCTGACCGACCTCGTGAAGAGCGCATCGGAGCTTCCAAGCGTGGACGAAGCGATCAGCCGGCTCTCACCGGGCGTCAACATGGGCTTCGAGCAGTTAGTGAATCCGATCGCCGAGGAGGACATGAACGAGATCAGGAACCTCGTGCCGAGCTATCGGTATGCGGAGAACATCACTTAACGGAAAGGAGTTGCCATGGGTGGATTCAATCCAAAGAAAGTGGAACTGATGGAGAGCACAGTCGCTGATCTGTCGGAGTTTGCGGAGTATCTCAACGCGAGCGGCCAGTCGAATGACAGCGAGCTGATGAGGCAGGCGATCACGGTGATTCGCGGTGAGTTGGAGAAAATGAAGGGGGGCAGCATGGGGCAGGGGGAAGGGAAAGCGAAGGCCGACTAGAAGATCGGCTCCGAGAGCGGTTGGCTTTCGAGGGTGCGCACAGTGCCAAGTGATAGCGCTGGACAATGCGGGTACGAGTTCGGGTGGCGGTTCAAGCGCGACTGGGTCAGAGACGGGATACCGTGGTTCATTCTGCCGGCTACTCAGGTCACGGCTGAGACAAACGGATACAACCAGACGAAGCTTGAATTCGTGCGTGCCCGTCTCGAGGGCACTTCCAAGAGGGAGTACCTACGCGAGGTGCTGTCGAACGTGTTGCAGACGCGCTCCAGCAAGCAGGCAATGCTGGAAGCGATCGTTCGGTTCGTGCAAGATGCCACGTGGCACAATCCCCTGGAGTGCCCTTTCGAAACCGATCAGCAGACCATTGTCACGGCAGCGCACGAGTTGCTGGAGCTGCATGACGCACGCTGCTGGCATACAGCTGAGATCGTCCGGCAGCTCTGTCTTGCCGCGGGATGGGATGCCAGAATCACCTTCTTGCCATCGGCCTACAGTCCATCGGTTCACGTCGTAACGGAGGTGTCGCTCGACGGCACTTGGCGAGTCGCCGACGCCAACTACTTCAAGGGTGGCGTCATTCTGCGCACGCCGGACGGGGCGTTACCAACCCTCGACTGGCTGCGGCAAAACCCGCAGTATCCCGACTGCTTGCCAGGCGGTTGGATCTTTCCAAGGGAGTATCTGACGAACGCTGCGCACGTCCTCGTCAAGGGCCAGTTCGCAGTGCCTTTCGTTGACGCCGAAGATACGTGGGGCTCGGAGAGTCGCTACTCGTACTATCTGGGCGAGCCCGAGTGGTTTCCGCCGTCGCGCCCGACCGGCTTGGAGATTCGGCAGATCGACCGCGGTAGATACGTCTTGACGTGGCAACCGTCGCGCAGTCTCTCGTCGGTGCAGATCATGTACGAGGTCACTCTCAACAGACTTCGAGACGGTGCAGCTTGGAAGAGCCCGATGATCGACGGGACGCAGGCTCGGCTGCCCGAGCTTGTCTCGGGCACAGCCTATTCCACTTCGGTCGCTGCAATCGATGAACAGCGTAAGCGTGAGCGCCGAATCTGGTATCCACCGACGGCTGTGTCGTTCGTACCATAGAGTCCGCAGTCGATGGGACCAGACATGAGGCATCCCCCGAAACTCGCACATCGGGTGGATCAGAAAAGGGGTGAGCTGCCCCTCATTCTCTGCCTCCTTACGGATTATGAGAATTCTCGCAGATACCCGGTCCAGCTGTCGGGGGATGCCTCAATCACCTCATGCCGGTGTCGAACCTGAGCGTGACGACGGCAAAGCCGTCCGCCGGCACGGTTACTGACTTCTTCTGGTTCTGTGGGGCGGGCATGGGCGTTGATTGGTCCGGGACGATCACGTAGTCGCCTGCAGGCAGCAAGACCTCGAAGCTACCCTTGGCGTCGGACTTGAATCGCGCCACCTCGCGGCCGGCACTCTGTACCAGAAAGGTAGCTCGAAGCGGCGCTTCGTCGCTTTGTCCAAGCCTGGACGGTCCGGGCTCGACCGGGCCCCAAAGCACAGTCCCTCTGATACCGGTATCAGGGGGATTCACTGGCATCTCGGTGTGCAGACAACCCACCAGGCAGATCGCCGCCAACAGGAACGGAATGGGGTTGCAGTCCTTACAGCATTGACGCAGACGGGCCCGCCTTGAACCATGCACTGCTTACCTCGTCTCAAAAAAAGGAGGGCCTCAACGAGACCCTCCCATTGTACTTCTCTTGCCCCATGGGGCTAGACCTGTTCAGGCCTTGCAACCCACGGCACAGTCCCGCTAGTCATCGTCCGCGTCCTTGACCGCGACCGCGACCGCTGACTGAGAATTGCATCACCTGGGTACCCCAGCCGAATATCTCGTCAATAAAGGAACCTGGCTTGGCATGTTCCTGGGTGTACCAGCAGCTGTCGTCTACCGGGTCGATGGACATGGCGCTGTAATCACCCCATCTCGCCGTTGACCGCTGCACGTTCCCAGCAACGTTGCCATCGAAAGCCACCAATTCAAAAATATTCATGTGGTTCGACGTGCCTTTGCGGCCGGTAATGCCAATACTCGGGTAGGTAGTTTGACTTGAGATGCTATATCCCAGGCAAGTACTACCAGAGGCGGTCATCGCAATACTACCCATCCAGCGGTGGTCACCGTCGGGTGAGAAGGTGTTTTCCTTCTTCAGCGTCCAGCCTCGGTCCTTGTGGTTCCAGAGCTCATACCAGCGCACACCCGCTTTGCCCGTGCCGTCCACATCCACCGTATGGCTGAGGATGGCTTTCTTGCGCCTACCGAAATCACGGGTCTGCCCGCGGTGCATCAGGCGGTCGGTAATACCTTCCAGGAAGGGAATGTTCTCCGTACCCGAACCCGGCTGATCAATACAAGCACCGCGCGAAGCACCACAGAGCGTGCTGTCCCATGGCGTAACCGGGATAAAGTCAAAGCCGAGCCCAGTATTCTCCGGAGTGGCCCAGTCAGGCGTAATTTCCGCGACGAAGATGGTATCGCCGGAACCTCCGAGAGTGGTGAAGAAAGTCGGCAGCGTGTTGTCGAAAACCGGACCATCGTTGTCACCAGGAACCCAGCCAAATGCATAATTAGCGTCTTCGCCTCCGGTGAAGAGCACCATCGTTGCCGGTTCTCCAGCCAACATCTCGGACTTGTCGATCGCGCCCAGCGCAGAGCCCTGGAAGGGGGAGAACAGGTTGACCATCACGTTGATGGCACCGGTTGCGAAGCCAAACTTCGGATAATCGGGAAACCCGATACCGGTGAAGTCAAACTCATACTGGTTGTAACTGCCGGTCGGGTCGCCGCTGGTCGAAATGGCTATGCAGAGGCCATCCTGGAAGGAAGCCAGGAACTGTGACACCAGCCAACGGTCCGTTTCCTCGTCATAGAGGACGATCGGGTCTCCATCGTCACTGATTGCGCAATTTCCAGACATTCCGGTAAAGAAGGTGGAGGTCGGAAACGGTCCGAGAACGCTATTGCCCTCCTTGTCGAAGATCTCCGTCAGCAGATTGTACATCTGTACGTAATGGTCTCTACCGACGTCGCCTACCGTGTCGGGCGGAGCTATGAGAAAACCAAAGGTAAAGGCGTTGTCATCGTTTTCTCCGCCTTCGAAAACTTGCAGAAGATCTGCCGGACCGTTCCATCTGACTTCACCATTGCCTGCGACCTGTGACCCGACAGGTCCCGCATCGGGTTTCGAAGACTCGCCGTCAGCAAGCACGTAATTCGGAATCTCGACAAGTTTTTCGATCATGTTCTCCGCTTGAGCCGCGGAAATTGAAATAGGTGCAGACCCACCAACAATATCTCTCACCGGGGCGGAGGTGCCATTGTTCGAGGATTCGATAACCAGTCTAGCCGGCTCAATCGGCGGGACACCCTCTTCAACATTCATCACGACAGTTCCGGCATCGTTGCCACCAGCAAATTGACCAACCTTGATGTAGTAGGTGGTCCCTGCTTCCACTTCGACATCCAGGCTGTCATTGAGACCCTGGTCTACGCAGGCGACTTGAGTTAGGGCATCGCAGGTTCCGGCAAATGCGCCGTGCGCAGTGTCCAGTTCACCGCCCCCAGCTGTCGTGCTGCCAAAGGTATTGAAGTCGACCCATCCGCTGGCATCTGGTGTGTAGACATACCAAACGGTTTGGTTGCCGTCATCATCCCCGCCGGCGTTGCAGCTGAGCAGGGGATCGGCGGGGTCGAGTGTGGCATTGGTAGCGTCAACACGGACTGTATAGGGGGGGAATGGAGCTGAGCCTGGCAGGACGGCGGCACTCTCACAGTCGTCATTCGCCGGCTGAGCATAGACGGGGCTGCAAAGCAGCGTGATCAACAAGGCACCCGAAATTTTCCAGAGGAGGGACTGCCAGCACGCATCGTTTCGCACGGTCATCGCACATGGTTGTTACCTCGCAATTTGAGTTGAGGGGTTTAACGAAACCTTCATTCGATTCCTTGAAGAGAGGAAGTATCTCTTTGCGTCTATAGATCCTCTTAAAACCAAGAAAGTACTCGCTACTTTTCGTCGGTGGTACAAGCCTTAGGCATGAATCCCGACGGTCAACGATCTTCTAGGCACTACCGATACGGCAATCGTATCGACAGTGCTGAGAGAAGTACACATTTATAGAAGGATGGCTATGTGAAACCAACCCCGAAGTGTGCACGTCGTCCGAATATTTCGGACAGTCGGAGTCGATTTCCAAGAGACGGTTCATGGTTCGGAGCTAGGCTGATTTCGCAGCCCCGTACTCACTCTTTCTGCGCTGCGTTGTCAGCCGCTTGATCCTGGCCCTCTCGGGGAGCACTGTTCGGTGGCGACCGTAGTAGACGTCCGCGGGCGTGACGTTCTCCAGCGCCCGGTCAACCACTTGCTGGCGGCTCAGACAGCAAATCAACCACGGCCGAATTCCCCTTTTTCTCGGCCAGAATCTTGGCAGTGTTACCAAAGACATCAGTGAGATTTGCATCCGCCCCGCGATCAAGCAGCATGCGCACCAATTCCACATTGCCCGCCACCGCCGTGATCATCAAGGCGGTGACACCCTTTTTCCTACTCTGGACATTTACCTCCGCGCCGTTCTTCAGCAGGAACGCTGCTGTCTCGTTAAAGGAACGTTTGCACGTGTGCATCAGCGCGGTTTGGCCCCCGCTGTCTTTCGCGTTGATATCCGCGCCCTTGCCGTAGAGAAATTCGACAACAGATGTGTGACCGTTATATGCAGCCAGAATAAGCGGCGTGCGTTTCTTCTTATCGGCTAAATCTACAGAGGCGCCTTTGGCAACCAGTACCTGGACCTCAGCCAGTTTCCCATCGTAGGCACTCTGAATGAGAGCCTTCTCCAGGGGGCTCAAGGGCCCAGGAGCTTGGGCAGGTTCTGGAGCATCGGTCTGCTCAGGGACCGTGATCACATCAGGAGTCTGCGTCGGTTCAGGAACCTGGGTTGGCTCAGAGTCCTGGGCCGCGAGAGGAAGACTAATGGCTCCGAACAAACTTACTAACACGACGAGTTTTTTCATGGCGGCATCATAACAAGGAGTACGGTTTTCCATTTGACGCCGCGCGACGTACGGATTCTGCCAAGGCGACCGGGGAGCGATGAGCACTTCGGTGATCTGGAGGCCTGCCACGCGCCGCCGGTCGTGGGTGAGGACGACGAAGACGAAGAGGATCTGGAAGGTCGCCGAGGCAACGGTGAAGAAATCGATCGAGACCAAGTCCTTGAGGTGGTTCTCCAGAAAGGCTCGCCAGGTCTGGGACGGTGGCTTCGGTCGCTTCGGCATCCAGCGAGAGACAGTGCGCTCAGAGACTTCGATCCCAAGCTTGAGCAACTCGCCGTGGATCCGCGGCGCTCCCCAAAGTGGGTTTGTAGTGGCCATCCGACGGATGAGTCTCAAGAGCTCTGGATCAATTCGCGGTCTACCCGGCCGGTGGTCGAGCCTCAAAAACTGATCCACCTGGAGTGTTGGTCTTCCCGCCTGCCAGGATTGATCTGCCGGTCATAGAAGCAGAGAATGGCTCGCATGCCAGGTTCAGAACGAGTCGGCCCAACCGATCCGGGGGCTCGCATCCGTTCCGTTGACGCAGTCCGTGGATTTGCTCTTTTCGGGGTGTTGCTCGTCAATATGTACAACTTCGGGGCTGATGCTCCCGAGTGGACTGGCACTCTCGATCGCGCCTTCAGTACATGGATGCATGCGTTCTTCGAAACCAAATCCTGGCGCCTGTTCTCCCTGTTGTTTGGTTTGGGCTTCGCACTGCAGTTGGCCAAGGCGATGTCACACGAGGGCGGGTCTTTGTGGTTCTACTTCAGACGACTGACCATCCTGTTCGTCTTTGGGATGGTGCACGCCCTGTTTTTCGACGGCGACATCTTGATGGAATACGCCATGCTGGGGCTGATACTCGTGGCGTTCCGCAATGTCCGGCCCCGTACGCTCCTGATTCTGGCCTGTCTTCTCCTCGCAGCTTTCCCGGTGGGTAATCTGGTTCACACAGAAAGCAGCGATGACCTGGATGCCCAGTGGGAAGATTCGCTTCCGTTGGCCGAACTGAGGGTGGATCATCCTTTCCTGGGTTCCCCTATGGATGTCTTCCGGGAAAATGCTTTCGCCATTCCGCCACGGATCTGGTCAAACCTGCACGACCCCGAATCGAGTCTTGCAATCTTCTCGATGTTCCTGCTTGGCCTGTTCGTGGGCCGGACCAGGATTCTCTACGACGTCGCGCCCCATCTCCCGTTGATCCGCAGAGTGTTTGGCTGGGGTATTGGCATCGGGGTAGCCAGCGCACTCGCTGAGTGGTGGCTGATCCAGAAATTTGGCTACGCAGTCTTTACCGAGACCACGGCATCGAGCGGGGTCCGGTTTCTTGGCGACATGCTCTTTGCCTATGGCTCGACGGCGCTGGCGCTGGGTTATGGCGCGGGGATCGTCTTACTGGCGCAAAGGCCGGGCTGGCAAACCGCTCTTCGGCCCTTCGAGAACCTGGGGAGAATGGCCCTGACGGTTTATCTGTTCAGCACGGTGATGTTCACCACGCTGTTCTACGGATGGGGTTTTGGTCAGCTTTTCCTGTTGGGGCCGGCCGCCACCACCTTCTATGCCGTTCTTTTCTTTGTGACACTGCTGATGTTCTGCACCTGGTGGTTGGGCAGATTCAGGTTCGGGCCAGCTGAATGGTTGTGGCGCAGCCTGACCTATTTGAAGTTCCAGCCTCTGCGCCGTCAGCATGAAGCGAGCTCCACCTAGCGTCCGGGTCGTTGGATTCCGAGCTTCTTCATGCGGCAGCGCAGTGTGGCTTCATTCAACCCGAAGCGCCTGAGGGCCAGGGTAACAACTGGGTTCAGACGGTTCCCGGCAAGGGCTGGAACACAATCTTCCGCCTCTATGGTCCGCTCGAGCTCTGGTACGACAAGACCTGGCGGCTCGGAGAGATGGAACTGGAGAAGTAAGTCGGAAGTAGATGTGTCCTTCAGTGGATCAGGTCAGGTGTTATTGTTCAGACTGACCTTGCACAATTGTTCGGGGGCAGGCCCCTTCGCTGTGCGGAATACTGCTTCGAAACACTAACTCGAGAGGAGATTAGGTTATGAACAAAGCTATTCGATTGATGCTTGTTTCCGCGATGCTCTTTGCCGTGGTGATGGTTGCAGCCGCTCCGGCCTATGCGGTCAGAGTCTCGCAGGTCTTCCACTGTGAGCTGGACGATGATGCAACTGAGAAGCAGGTGGAAGCAGGTGCTGCCAAGTGGCTCGAGGCTGCAAAGGGAATGAAGGGTGGAGAAAACCTGGAGGCCTGGGTCTATCACCCGGTCGCCGTCACCAATATGGGTGAAACTGACCTGTTGTTTATTGTGGTAGCGCCTAGTTTTGAGGAGTGGGGTTTGTTCTGGGACAACTACGAGGGTTCTCCGGCCTCGAAAATTGACCAAGAGAATCGAGAGCTTGTTGTCTGTCCAAACAGCGCATTGTGGGAATCAATACCCGTCGAATAGGCTGCAAGGGCTAAAGTAATCCGTTCGGCCAGCCAAGGTCCTTCGGGGCAAAGAAGGAGCCTTGGCTGTGTCGGCGCGTCTCGGATCTGCAGGGAATCAGGGGCAAAGGTGGGGATCCACTTCGTGGACTCGGCGGATGAGCCGCGTTCATTAGCCCCGGACAAAAAAGGATTTGATTCATATGTCAGTCGTTTGGAGTTGCAACGAGTGGGATCCACTGGAAGAAGTGATTGTCGGCAATCCGCTGCGTGCGAGATTTCCTACAGCAGACCGAAGTACCCAACTGGCAGAATTTCCCGGCCGTCCACTGGAAGAGATTCCGCAGGGCCCTTTCCCAGAGCGGATCATCGAGGAGACGGAAGAGGATCTGAATACCTTTGCTGCCGTCCTGGAGGGTTTGGGCATCACCGTCAGACGCCCAGAGACATGGCCACACGAGGCCAAGTTTTCCACCATCCATTGGGAGTCCGAGGGGTACTACAACTATTGTCCCCGCGACATCATTCTGGTCATCGGCGATCAGATTATCGAGACGCCCAATGTCATCCGCAGCCGCGCCTTGGAGTCGTTCAGCTATCGCTCGATGATGGTCGACTATCTAAGGTCGGGAGCCAAGTGGTTCAGCGCCCCCAAACCCATGCTGTTGGACTCGCTGTTCGAGGTGGATCTGAACAAGCCCACACCACGGAACGATGAACCAGCTTTCGATGCAGCGAACGTCCTGCGTCTCGGCCAGGATTTGCTCTATCTGGTCAGCGGCACGGGCAATGAACTGGGTGGGCAATGGCTGCAGACAATTCTGGGCGATGCTTTTCGGGTTCACTTCTTCAAAGATGTCTATTATGGCAGCCATATCGACTCGACCTTTGCAGCTTTGCGCCCTGGCTTGGTCCTCTGCAATCCGGGGCGGATCAACGACGAGACCCTGCCTGAGATCTTTCGACAATGGGAAGTCATCTACAGTCCACCGATGGAAAACACCGATAGATATGATGCCGACTATCTAGCCAAGAGCATCGGTAGCAACTGGATCGACATGAATGTCTTGAGCATCAATCCGAAACTGGTCGTAGTCGATGAAGACCAGACAGCTCTGATCAAGCTCTTGGAGAAGCACGGTCTGGATGTAATCCGCCTGAAGTTGCGGCACTCTAAGATGCTGGGTGGTGGATTTCATTGCATAACCTTGGACATTCGTCGCAACGGAACGCTCCAGCGGTACTTTGATTGACCACACCCCGTCGCCAAAAGCAACGAGGGGCAGATTCAGCGGTTGGAGCCAGGCTACCAAGGGTCTTGGCTTCACGGCCATGTGAGGACAGCACTTGGCAGCAATTATCTTTACAGCCGTCTTCCTGGTCTTCCTTTTACTAACGTATGTGGCCTGGAGGCGATACCTCTGGGCGGCGGAGATAGTGCCGGACGGGCGGGCGGACGTTTGCCCATACAGCTTGACGGATGTCTTTGGCGACCGACATCTCCTGAACGTTCCGCATCAGAAAGGCGTCCGGTGGCTTACAGAGATCTTCAGCCGCTCCGCCAGGAAGTTCCCAAATCTCACGGCTTTGCAGATTCCCCACACCGGGGAGTCCCTGACCTTCGCTGAGCTCGACGTCCGAGCTGAGAGCGTCGCGGCGGCCCTTTCTCCCTTCCTTACAGGTCCGGACCAGGTCGTGGCCGTGGCCATGTCGCAGGACAACTGGCAAATCGTCGCCTCTCACCTCGGCATTCTCAAGGCTGGCGGTGCGGTGATGTTCCTCGACACCACCTTGCCGGAAGCCCTGATAGCCCACATGCTCGACGACGCACAGCCGGTGGTCATTCTCACGCGGGGGCAAGACAAGTTCCGCGACCTGCCGACGCTCGACTTGCTGGCGTTGCCCGAAAGGATCCCCCGAAGAAAGCCGCCGTCATGGTTGGACGACCCCGCCCAGCGCCTGGCAACGATCTTCTACACCAGTGGAACGACCGGGATGCCCAAGGGCGTCGAGTGCCCACACGCAGGCTATGTGAACCTGGCACTGACCTATGCCGACTACTTCGATCTCATTCCTGGAATGGATGCGACCTCGCTCACTTCGTCGCTGGGTTACGACGGCAGCATCTCCGAGATGTACAGCGCCTGGGTGTCGGGTTGTGCCGTGGTCATGCTGACCAAGGAGCAGTTCCGGTCCGGTCCGGACCTCATCCCCGTCCTCCGTGAAGCCGAGGTCACTGTGCTGTTTTGTCCCCCAGTGCTGCTGACCACCCTCACACCAGACCCGGAGCTGGATCTGCCGTACCCGCTGTGCCGCTATATCGTCCCGGCGGGCGAAGCCTTCCCCACCGCGCTCGTGGAGCCGTGGACGCGTGGCAGACGACAGATCATCAACACCTACGGTCCCACCGAGGCGAGCACCGACACGAGCCGCCAGAGCTTGCGAGCGGGAGAGCCCGTTACCATAGGCTCGCCCTTCGCCAACGTCACCTACGTCATCCTCGAGGTCAACGAGCTCCGCCCACTGCCCCACGGGCAAGTCGGCGAGCTCTGCATTGGTGGAGTGCACATAGCGCGCGGTTACCGCAACTTGCCGGAGCAAACGGCCCAGAAATTCATCACGCACCCTCGGTTCGGCCGCCTCTACCGCACCGGGGATAAATGCAGGATAGATATCCGCACGCAACAAGTGCACTTCCTCGGCCGAGTCGACTCACAGCTCAAGGTGCGCGGGCACCGAGTCGAGACGCAAGCGGTTGAGGACATACTCCAAACGCAGTTCGGGGAAATCGAAGCAGCTGTGTTGGACTATCAGAATGAGGAGCTGGTTGCCTTCGTAAGTGCTCCGTCGATCTCCAAGGCTGATATCTCGGTGGTCGCTCCTGCGCCAGCGGAGTGGGCTGCCCGGGTGACAGCGACCCTGGCCAGACAGCTTCCGGAGCCAGCGGTCCCGACGAGGATCTTCCTGGTGGAGCAATTCGTCATGAAGCCGGTGTCCGGGAAGATCGACCGGGGGAGCCTACCCAACCTGTCTCATCTACTGACCAACGCCAAGCCGGAAGCAGAGGGAGCGCTCGACACAGATTCAGGGATAGCCCCGCCTCCCGACACCGATCCGGACTTGGAACCGGGCTGTGAGGAAGTACTGACGATTTGCAGAGCCGTGTTCGAGACCTCGTTGGAATGGGATGATGTGTTCGCTGACCATGGCGGGCACTCGATCGTCATTGCGCGACTGGCGCAACGCCTGCAAACCGCAGGATGGGCGGTCCCGGTCCGGGCTCTGCTCAGCGACTGCGACACGGCACGGAAGGTGGCCAGTCGCCCACGGCAACTCCAGGAGGCCTCCCAGACCCCCGTGGCTGCGGTGAAGACCGACCGGAACAGCACGGAGCGCGATGAAGCTGCGGCAAGGGTGCTCTCCACGGGATATTTCACGACTCTGCAGGTCCTCTTCCTGTCCTTGTTGTACTCCCCCCCCTTGATCGGCTTCCTGGGGCTCATCGCCTTCTCGGAGATCGGCGAGTTCTTCATGACCGCCGGCCCCTGGGAGTTCATTGGCGTCGGCTTCTTGATGTACTTGATTGCCCTTGCCCTGCCCTTCGCCAGCCTGCTCTGGGTCATGGGGATCAAGCTCTTCATGGGCGGTCACCTGTACAAGAACAAGGTGACGCCGGGTGTCTACCCCAAGTGGAGCAGGATGCACTTGAGAACCTGGTGTATCGGGCGGCTGGAACGTTCGGTGCTCTTCCCCCTGCGCACAATGTTCCGCAGCGCCCCCCTTATGGCATACGTGTTGCGGCGACTCGGGACGACCGTGGGTGACAACCTGCAGTGCGCGCACGACGTGGAGTTCAATGGGCCGCTGGACCTACTCTCCATCGGGGACGATGTCGCGATCCAGACCGGAGCCTACCTGCACATGTCGAGGTGGTTGGGGCAGGAGCTGCACATCGGCCCTGTTCACCTCGAGAGCGGCTGCAAGATCGGCATGCGGGCAGCCATCGCCAACGACGTGACGGTAGGCCGCGGCACCTGGATCGCTCCGTTGACTCCCATCCTCAGCGATGTGGGTGCGGAGGAGATGTGGGAGGGTGCCCCGGCGCGCTTCAGCGGCCGTTGCACCCAACTGCAGCGCACCGCCGAGACTTGCGAAGTCAGGCACCCGTTCTGGGTCATGGAGACGCTCAACATTCTGATGAATGTCTTCCTGGACTTCTGGCTCATGGTAGTCCCCACCGCCGTGGTCAGCTGGATTGCCGTCAACTTCATCCCCGTCAAAGAAACAGAAATCGCCAGCAAATACTTCAAAGTGACGCCGCTGCACGAGATCGTCTGGCAAATGGGCCTCTACGCCTTCATCACCACCTGGGTCGCCATCGTTCTCATCTCAGTGCTGGTTTGCCTCTTTCTTCGCTGCACGCCCGCCTCCCCCGGCCTGTATTCCTCGCGTGGACTCAAGGGCTCTCTCCTCTTGTACAGACTGAAGAAGATGAACCAGATCCAGAGACAGTGGACCTGGACCATCACTGGGCAATACCTGCGGGCACTCGCTGGCATGCGCTTCCCGCGGTTGGGCGCCTCGGAGTGCGACGTCATGTTCAACCTCGTCCCGGAGCTTGCCAGCGCCGACTCGCAGGTGTTCTGGTCCAATGGTTGTTTCACGAACATGCTCGACTATGGTGCCGAGCACATCAAGCTCCGCCAGCTCGACATGCCCGAGAATTTCTTCAGCGGTAACAACTGCGTCGCGGAGTACGGGCAATTCCCGTCCAACTTCCTACTGGGCACCTCTACCCTGGGCAATGACATACAGTTCCGGCGCCAGATGCGATCGCGGCTCGGCGAGCCGATCACGGTGGCGGGGAACCCGCCTGTCAGGTTTGCGAGCGCGGACTTCGAGGCGGAGAACAGAGCCCAGAAACTGCCTAGTCTGTCCCTCTTCGCGGCGCGGGTCTTCCTGAATGATGTTCTCAGCATCGGGATTCTGCGCATCGCCGACATACTCGTCTATGTGATTCTGTACACCAGCCTGCTGCGGTTGGGCGGGCCCCTGATCCTCAGCGCGTTCATTGCTTTGATTCTCGCGGAGGTCATCCTGATTGCGTTCTGCGCCGTGATCAAGAAGGTCCTTGTCGGCAGTGAATGGGGCTCTGCGCACTCGACACCGTTCTGGTCCTGGCGGCACTACACCTACTTTTTCACCCAGGATTGCTTCTTCGCCTGGTGTATAAGACCCTTGCGGATTCTCACCGGGACAACACTCTCGAATATTGTTCTGCGATGGATGGGGTGTCAGATCGGCAAACGGACCATCCTTGCCTCGCCTCTGCAGGCCTACGATTGGAACGCGGTGAGATTTGGCGACGATTGCGTGGTCAACGGTTTGCTGCAGTTTCACACCTTCGAGAACATGATGCTGAAAGTGAAGCTGACCGAAATCCAGGACGGCAGCACCATCAGCTTCGGCGCCACGGTAATGGGCGGTGCGGTCATCGAGCCTGAGACAACGCTCTTACCGTTGAGCATGGTCCTCAAGGAGATGCACCTGTCCACTGCCACATACGAAGGCAGCCCCGCGGAGCCGGTGGGAGAGGATTGACTCTCGCCTCCCCTAGTCTCTCAGCCAGTCCAAAGGCTCTTCGATTCAGATGACCAGAAACGGTAGCGATCCGATCAAGGACTATTTCGCCGCTTGTTCTCGCGATCTGACACCGGCGCCGGCGCGTCACGCCGCTCACGTGTTGTATGCGCCGGTGTCGCGCGATCCAGAGGTAACGAGGCGTTGCGCATCAGTCCTGTCAGATTCCGAGTCGCACAGGGCCGATCGCTTCGTCACACAAGGTGACAAGGCCCGGTTCCAACAACGCCGGGCGTTTCGCCGTTTCTGCGGCGCTCGTGCGCTCGAATCGTCACAGCCCCTGTCGCAGATCGCTTTCGACGAGACAGAAAACGGCCGTCCGCACCTGTCCGACTTGCCGAGATGTTGGTTTAGTTTTTCCTCTTGCCGCTTCGGTCTTCTCGGGGCATGGTCGTCGACGCATGGGGTCGGTGTCGACATCGAAGATCGATCGAGAAACCTGGAGGCTACAGAGCTCGCTCAGCAGTTCTTTTCGGTGGCCGAGGCCAAGGTCGTTGAAGGACCAGGCGGCCTGGCGAGCCGGCGGACCTTCCTCCAATTCTGGAGCCTGAAGGAAGCGGCGTTGAAATCCATCGGGGAGGGATTACCCTATGGCCTCGACGCCTTCGAATTCGCGTTGGACCCGACTCTGCGTGTCGTGGATGCGCCCCCTGACCATGGCGGACCGCAGCGGTTCAGCGCCCACCTGATCGAGGGAACTCACAGTTACGCCGCACTTGTCATCCGGAGCTTGGTCTGATGCCGTGCCACGAGGGACCCAGGTCCAGGTACCCACTAGCGAACACGACGACGAGAAGCTGATCAAGCAAGGGCTCACATCGACTCGAGGAGACCGCCTGGAAGCGATGTAGGGCGCCGTTCGAAGACCTACTCCGTTGGGATGACCACGTCCTCGTCCCAGATCCATCTGGCGAAGAACTGCCAGTTGTGCCACACGGCCGCGAGCAGCTCTTTGGGCTTGCGGATGCCGTGTCCGAAGCCCTTGTAGATCACCAGGTCCACCGGCACGCCGACATCCTGGAGCCCCTGATAGAGCTCGTAGGCGTTGGGCGTGGGCACACGGCGGTCGAGCTCACCGTGTTGGATCAGGGTCGGTGTCGAGGCGGAGTTGATATACGTCATGGGCGAGGTCTTGGCGTAGATCTCGGGGTCGCTCCAGGGCGTGCTTTCGAGGTAATGGCGGGTGAAGGGGTGGATGTCGGTGTTGACGTAGTAGGTCATCCAGTTCGAGATACCGGCCCCGACCGAGATCGCCGCAAAGCGGTCGCTGGAGGTGGTCAGGAAAGCCGAGATGTATCCCCCCTGGCTCCAACCCATCGCAGCCATGCGATCGGTATCCACGAATCCCTGGGCCACAAGGTGATCGACTCCGGACAACACGTCCCATGCGTCCCCGACACCCAGATTGCGAACGTTCAGCGAACGAAAGGTCTCACCGTAGCCCGCCGAACCGCGATAGTTGGGCATCAGGATCACCGCTCCCTTTTCGAGCCACTGCTGGACAGGGTAAACGTAGGTGTAGGCGAGGGCCGGGAACGAGAGCCACGCAGGGCCCCCATGAATGATGACCAGTAGAGGGTGCTCGACGCCCGAATCGAAGTCGTCGGGTGTCAGCAAGACGCCTTCGACCATGGCTCCGTCCTGGCTCTCCCACTCGATCACATCACGGTTGCCGACCGACCAGCCGTTCGTCTGCTCGGTGGTGCTGCTGACCCGCAGCGCTCTGGTGCTGCCGGCCTCGACACGGTACACCTCATCGAGGGTGTCCACGCCTTCGGCCTGAAAAGCCATCGTCTGTCCGTTCTTCGAAAAGTCCACCGACCACAGGATGAGTGGGGCGCCTTCGATGCTCACCTTCTCGACAGCTCCAGTACCCGGATCGAGCCTGTACAGGTTCCGGGTCGTCCTATCGAGAGCGAGAAAACGGATACCGTCGTCCAGCCAGGCCACGGCTCTCGCATTCTCATCGAAAGCCTCCGTCAGTACATCGATATCGCCCCCGGCCGCAGGTACCTTGGCGACCTCCGTATTCAGATAGTACGCAGGATCACCGTCACCGGTAGAAAATACAACCCACTCACCGTCAGGTGACCACCATGGGTCACTATCGGGCCCTGGCTGCGTCACCAGAGGTCGAATCTCCCCCGTCTCGACCTCGAGGATCGAGATATCGGCACGACTGGAGGACTCGATGCGGGGATCCGGCATGTGGTCGAACGCAATCCAATTGCCATCAGGAGACCACCGATAGGTGTCCACCGTGAACTCGCTGCCACCGGTCAGCCGCGAAAATGGCGAGGGGATGTCTTCTTCGGGGTCCTCCTGTTCTTCTCCTGCGGCCACCTCGTCGCTCGCGTCCTCTTCATCGGGGAGCTCGGCACCGGCCGCAGTGGCAAGCGCACCCTCCACGTCCAGCAGCCACAAGTGCGTGTTCTGGAAATCCTGGTCCTCCAACGAGAAACTGCCAAGAGCTTCTTCCAGCTTCTTGCGGTCGGAGTCTTGTGGATCGGTGACCGCAACAGCCAATCGGGTCCCGTGCGGGGACCACTCGAACCCCGCGACTCCGTCCTCGACCGCTGTCAGCGCCCGGGCCTCCCCTCCCCATGGTGAGATCAGCCAGATCTGTGAGCCGTCGCCTCTGTCGGCGAGAAATGCCACCTTCTTGCCGTCGGGAGACCACCGCGCGTCCGAGCTGCTGTTGTCCTTGGTACGCGTCAGTGGGAACGGCTCCTCACCCTCCCTGGCAAGCCAGATTTCCGTGTCGAATCGATTGCCTTCCCAATCTGCCTCCCTGACTGTGTACAGAACCGCAGTTCCATCCGGAGAGACCCTGGGAGAACCGGCGGTTCGGAGGCTGATCACATCTTTGAAGTCGGGTCCGACAAAGGACACCGAGCTCTCCTTTGGCGCTTCGCCCTCCTCCGCCCTCGAAGGAGTGGTCTGCAGAATCAATGAGCAACACGACAAGAGCACGAAGGTAGTGATTTCAGTTCTCACGACGCCCCCTATTCGACAACGAAATCCTGACGACTCATCGCGAATGAGAGTAGCACCAACTGCTCTTTACCTCTGACTGGAGACTGGAAACTCGGCATGAAGGGTGAGGGTCACGGAATTGCCGTTGGCCTGTCTCCCGAGGCTGTCACAACCACCAGCCTGCCAGGCCGCAGATCAGGTCAACGGTGGTCTGTTCAATCATCTCGAGCAGAGCTAGACTTCCAGAAGAAGAGACTCGACGCTGTTTCAGAGTCAGAGGAGCCAGCATGTCCGACGACCCACGCCTTCTTTCAGCTATCGACCGCCGCCGGTTCCTACAGCTCATGGCTGGTGGAGCTGCCGGCGCCAGTTTCCCTCTCCTCACCTCTTGCGGCCGCAGCAGCGCCAACGGTCGCAAGGCGATCGTTCTCGGTTTCGACGGACTGGATCCGACCATCATCAAGGGGTTGATGGACACCGGCCGGGCTCCGAACTTCAAGAAACTGGCCGAGATGGGCTCATTTCTGCCTTTGGCCACGACCATGCCGGCTCTGAGCCCGGTGGCCTGGTCGAGCTTCATCACCGGCATGACTCCTGGAGGTCACGGTATCGCCGATTTCATTGCCCGTGATCCCAAGACCTATATGCCCATCTTCTCCATCTACGAGAACACCGCCCCAGACCTGACCATCAGCTTCGGCGATGTTCATCTGCCGATCAAAGGGGGTGGTCCGGTCAATCTGCGCAATGGCAAGCCCTTCTGGGCGTACCTCACGGAACAGGGCATCCCAGCCTGGATCTCGAAGATCCCGACCAACTTCCCGATCGACGAGACGGCGACCAAGGGAATCGCGGGGATGGGCACGCCCGATCTGATCGATTCCTATGGCTCTTTCAGCTATTGGACCTCCGATCCGTTCGAACACTACCCGGATATCTCCGGTGGCACGGTGCAGTACGTCGATGTCAACCAGAACGTCGTCCGGGCCAACCTGCTGGGCCCCGTCAACTCTCTCGTCTCTCCATCCGGCTCGAACGAACCCTTCGCAGACAACGTCAAGGCCCCGTTCGAGGTCTACCTGGACCCCAAAGAGGATGCCGTTCGGATCGACCTCCAGGGCGAGACGCTGGTTCTCAATGTGGGCGAATACTCACCCTGGGTCCCGGTGCAGTTCGATCTCCTTCCCGTGCTCGGGTCGGCGAGCGGGATCGTCCGCTTCCTCGTCAAGCAGCTGCGGCCCCACTTCCAGCTCTACGCCACGCCGATCAACATCGACCCCGCAAATCAGGCTGCGCCGGTGACCTATCCCCAGGAATTTGGCGCCGAGATCGCCCGGGACATCGGTTCGTTCTGGACCAAGGGTCTGCCCTGCGACACCAAGGCCTTCGACTACCGGATCCTGAATGACGAGGAATACGTCAAGCAGGCCGAGCTCATCCTGGAGGAGCGCCTCGCCCTGTTTCATCACCAGTGGTCCCGGTTCTCGGACGGACTCTTCTACTTCTACGTCTCGTCTACCGACCAGGACGCCCACATGCTGTGGCGCAACATGGACGCCTCCCATCCCAAGCACGCCGAATCCGACGCCCGATTCGGCTCCTGGATTCCCTATCTCTATGAACGGATGGACGAGATCGTCGGCGAGGTCCTCCCCGCCATCGACGACCAGACCCTCGTACTCATCTGCTCCGACCACGGGTTCGCCCAATTCGGTCGCCAGTTCCATCTCAACACCTGGCTGCGCGATAACGGCTATCTGACCCTCAAGTCCGAAGCTGCCAAGAAGGTGGAGACGGCCATCACCGACATCGACTGGGCGCAGACCGTGGCCTACGGCGTCGGCTTCAACGGTCTCTACCTCAACTTGAAGAACCGTGAGGGACAGGGCATTGTCGAGGCTGCCAAGGCGGGAGAGATCACGGCCCGTATCAGCCGCGAGCTGCAGTCCATAACCGACCCCGAGACGGGAGAGCGGCCTGTCGCCAAGGTCTACCCACGAGACGGTATGTACGTTGGAGAGGCCACTCCGATGATGCCGGAGCTGCTGGTTGGATACACGCCCGGTTACCGCAACTCGTCACCCTCGGTGCTGGGCGCTACGGGTCCCACGACGATCGACCTCAACCCCTGGGCCTGGAGTGGTGACCATTCGATGGCCCGCGATCTGGTTCCTGGCAGCCTGTTCTCGAGCCACAGGGTCAGCAAAGCCACTCCTTCGATCCTCGACCTACCGGTGAGCATTCTCGAGTTCTTTGGTATCGAGAAGCCCGAGCAAATGGTTGGAAGCTCGATCTATCGGAGCTGATCCTCAGGCCCCGGGGACAGCCCAAACCATCCAGAGCTCAGCCCAGAAGCGGTGCTGGGCTACTGGATATAGCCGAGGCTCTTGAGCTGCTCGAGCGCCTCGTCGTCGAGCTCTTCGGTTCGCCGATCGGGGTCGAGAGAAGCGGCTGAGACCATCTTCTTCCACGCACCGAGGTGATCCTCCAGAACGGTGACCCGGTTTTCTTCATTGGCGGCGATGTCCGTTTGCTCTGCAGGGTCGCTCGTCAAGTCGTAGAGCTCGCTGGGGGCCTCTGCCCCGGGCTGGACCAACCGGTACCCTCCAAGGGCAGCAAAGTACTCTGCCTCATCGGCCGACTCTCCGAAGGCCACGTAGGGCGGCGTTCCGGCTCCCTCGATCAAGGAAACGAGGCTTCGACCTTGGAAGTCCACCGGCGGCTCCTCACCCTGCAACGCAATCAGCGTCGGTCCGAGATCGATCACCTCCACGATCTTGTCGATCGACCGACCTTTGGGGAGTTGGGCGCTTTTCAGGAACATCGGAACATGCGTCTCAGGAGAGTACATGGATGGCTGCCCGACAGCCCCGTGCTCGCCCAGCTCGAAACCGGACAGAGAGACCGCCGCGACGGTCGCCTTGTCACCCAGTCCAGCAGCATCGAGGGCCTCGAGGACCCGACCTACCGCCCCGTCGAGGGCTTCGACCTGCGCCGAGTAGGTCGCGGCGGCATCGTCAGCATTCACCGCAGCGGCAGACACTGAGCCCACCTCGACGACCAGGAAGAAGTCCGAGCCGGCATTCTGGCCGACCCAGGCCAGCGCCCCATCGAGAGCCTGGGGACCCGTCTCGAAGACCTCGAATCCCTGGTCCAATCCGAGACCCTCAAAGAGCTCTCCGCTGCTCAAGAAGGCAGCCGTCGTCAGTCCCGTCGCAGCCAGGGCTTCCGACAGGGTACCGGCCTCATCGACCAGTCGATCGCCGGATTCGACCAGCCCATGGGTGGTGGGATAGAGGCCCGTCAGCAATGACGCCATCGAGGCTGTCGCGTCCGAGGCTTGCGCGAAGGCCCAGTCGAATCGGATCGCGTCGCCTGCGAAGGAGTCCAGACTCGGCGTCGAGCTACTTGCCGCGCCGTAGCTCCCGAGGTGATCGACTCGGACACCATCGAACAGCAGCACGACGACGGGATGGTGGCCCGATGCTGCCACAGACCCGCCACCCTCCGAAGACGCGTCATCGGTCGAACCCGAGCAAGACAGTAGGCCCAGGGCCGAAATCAAGAGCAAAGCGAAGAAGTAGTTCCCGTATTTCATGTTTGTGTCCCCCAGATTGAGAGGGACACAATACCAATTGCCGCCCCTCGAGAAAACCAACCACCCGAAACGCTTGAATACCGACCACGACGAGAGTGAAGCCTGTCACAGTGGCGTTTCACTTGCCTCGCTATTCTGGATCGAGGTCCAGTGATCTCCGACTGGAGAGGCCAACTCAATCTCCAGCAGGAAGCCACAGGGAGGTACCTATGTCCAGAGTCTCTCGTTCTTCGACAGCCTTCGACGCGGCGTTTCTGGTCTGCTTCGTCGTGCTGGCTACTGTTGTGTCCGTGCCACTCTCGGCCGCGACACTGACCGGCAGGCTCGACGTTGTCTGGGGCGATCCTGGGCCAGATATTCATGGTCCTGCGCACCTCAAGTTCTTCCTTGCGGATGCGAGCGGCCAAGTCTCCGAAGTCGTGATCGACGGCACCACTCTGACCGAGGCCGGAGGAGTCATGGCCATCAACCGTCGGTTTGTAGAGGTCACTGTCGAGGACGGCAATCCTCGATCTGGCCGACGTCGCGCCACGAATTTGCGCATTCTGCCTTCACCAAGAGGCCTCGAGTCGAGCTCCACAGAAGCGGTTCTGGGATCCAAGCCATGGGTGACTCTGGCCTGCAAGTTCTCGGACAAGGGGGCGGAGCCCGAAAACCTGAGCTACTTCCAGGGCATGTATGCCAATGCGCCGGGACGCCTCGACCACTACTGGAGGGAAGTCTCCTACGACGCCATCGATATCGTCGGCAGTACGGCGGTGAACTGGAAGAACCTACCCAACACGCACACTTTCTATGTTCCGACCCCGGGAAGCGGCACCGGCGCCAACCTGAGCCAGCTCTTCAACGACTGCACTGCCGCGGCAGACCCGTTCATCGACTTCTCGCTGGGCGGCAGTGGGGGCTTCGAGGGCATCAATCTCATGTTCAACGACCGACTCGACTGCTGTGCCTGGGGCGGTGGCCGCTATGCCACCCTGGACGGCGTCAGCAAGAGCTGGCGGACGACCTGGGATCCGCCCTGGGCGTTCGCACAGGAAGGCGTCATCGCCCATGAGATGGGACACGGCTTCGGCTTGCCGCACGCCAACAACTCGGATGGCGACTCGAACCCTTACGACAGTCCCTGGGACGTCATGAGCTCGGCCACCGGCTATGCCGTGGACGACCCCGTCTACGGCAACCTCGGCAAGCACGTGACCTCTTACCACAAGGACCGGCTCGGCTGGCTGGAGGAAAGCGAGAAGTACGTGGTGCCCGGCGAGGGCTTCTTCAGGGTGACCATCGATCCGCTGGGTAGCGCCACGACAGCCACCTATCGAACGGCCAAGATTCCCATCAACGGCAGCAACAGCCACTACTACACAGTGGAGGTGCGGGAAGCTGTCGGCAACTACGAGGCCGAGATTCCGGGCTCGGGCGCTGGCGACCGGATGGTCATCATCCACGAGGTCAACACCGGGCGGTCGGAGCCGGCCTGGGTGGTAGATGAAGATGATCCTCCAGCGGACTATGCCAGCACTGAAGGCGTCATGTGGAGGGTGGGAGAGCTGTTCGTAGATCCAGCCGCCGAGATCGCCATCGAGGTCGAAAGCCAGACGGCGACAGGATTCCAGGTCGGCATCCTGGTCGGCACGAGCATGTTCAGCGACGGGTTCGAGTCGGGCGGCACGTCTGCCTGGACCGCCACCGTGCCCTGATCCTGGCGCGGAGGGCCAGAATCCTGGCGCCAGAGGCAATTCTCGGGCTCTTGCAACCCGGCTACTCTACGTCCGTACCTCGATAAGAGGTCATGAGCGCCGGGCGGCTTCTTCTCCTTTCTGTGCCGTTCGGCGCTCGTTTTTTCTCCAGATCCGACCGCAAACAGGTCAAGCTCCGCTTCTCGATCACCCTCACCTTGTCGGCTAGCCATTTCTCGGGATAGCCAGGATTCTGAGGGTGGCCGCAGCGCCCGAAAGTAGTTTCGCCTATGTCATCTGGGAGTAGGGTCCTGGGGGCCGCGCCGCAAAGGACAACGCCGTGGAAAATGTCGACCTGGTCTCTTCTGCCCTGGACCTCCACGGACAGATCGGAAACTGAGATCGCACACCTGAGTCGGCCCGTTCGACTCCTGCCAATAGTGGGGCAGCCTTGCTGCTCAACCTGCCCCCTGGAACAAGACACTGAGCAGTTGAAGGCCATCGGCCTGCTGGTGAAAGGCCCCTCTTAGTCGGAGTCCTACCGTCTTTGGGAGCGAAGGAACATTGGGCCAGGCAGGAGCTCGAACCCTCTTTCGGCCGCCTCCGCTAGGGAAGCTCGGGAACGGTCCCCGACCAGGGAAAGGTGTCTCCCCACTCGAAACCACTCGCCAGGATCACATTGCTGTTCTTCAAGATCGAGAGGGTGCCTTCGTCTTGGTTGGCGCTGACCAGATCGGGGGCTCCGTTTGTGAAGAGGTCGGCAGCCACCAGAGCCGCCGGAGATGCTCCTACTTCGGGGAGCCGCGGACTGCCAAAGTCTGCCGCACCGAGATTGCTCAGAACCGCCACTTTCCACTCGGGATCACCGGTGAATATGTTCTGAGATTCTCCGTTAAGGACGGCGATGTCGTTGCCCAGCGCCAGGTCGAAATCCGCAATCACGATGGCCGAGGGATCGGTTGCATCCGAATCGTGGTGGACTGGCGCGCCGAATGTTGCAAAGCCCGAATTCAGGAATACGCTCACAAAACCACCGACCGACGCCGTGGTGCTGCTGGCGATGTCACTGTCGCCATCGGCGTCCAGATCGCCGATCGCGACTCCCTCTGGTCGGAGGCTAGCGCCCACGAAGAGACTCGAGCCTGCTACCAAGGCCCCCGAGCCAGCATTGAGGTACAGCTCGACCTCTCGGTCACTATGACTGGCGACTGCCAGATCGAGGTCGGCGTCGTTGTCCAAATAGCCGATCGCCAGACTCCTGGGGTCGGCGCCGACAGGATAGGTCACCGCCGCTACTAGCACACCGCCCGAGTTGAGCAGCACCGAGATGCTGTCCGAACCTCGATTCACCGTGACGACATCCATGAAGCCGTTGCCATCGAGGTCTCCCGTCACGACCTGCCTCGGATCGGTCCCACCGACACTGGTGATCGCACCCAAGGAAAAGGCCCCGGCGGTGTTGATCAGCAACTGCACATCGTTCTCGTTGTGACGAGTGACCACGAGATCGACGTCGCCGTCGTCGTCGAAATCGGCTGCCGCAACGGAGTGCGGACCGCTGCCACCGGCCAGTGAAACGTTCACAGGTGCGGCGAATCTTCCGTTGCCGACATTGCGAAGCACGCCGACCTTGTCGGGCGACTCGCTGGTCACAGCGAGATCGACGCGACGGTCGCCATCGAAGTCCGCTGCCGCGACACCGGAGGGAAAGCTGCCCACTGCATAGTCCACCCCATCACACCAGAAATGATCACATAGTCCTACTTGAGCCTCTGACGTTCCGTGCAGGCAAATCCCGATGGCCAGGGCAAAGGCAACAAGACTTTCAAGCTTCATGGTGACGACACTCCTGACTGTTAAGACTCTACACGCATCCGACAGGGTTGGACTTCAAAGAACGATTGCCGGCGGCCGACTTCACTCGAGCTCGGTCAGGTCTTCGGCCATTCCCTTCTCGGGATATCCGGGGTTCTCGAAGATGCCGTTCCCCATAACAGTTTCGATAGAGACCGCCCGAGTCTCCGCAATCGACTCGCCTTGAGGGTTGAAATAGCGAATGACGAGGGGAAAACCTCCGAGCTCCAAGTACGGCTCGTAGGGGTTCTCCATTCGACTGGCTCCGCCGGCAATCTCCAAGGAATCCTCGGCGAAACGGGACAACCTCTCGAAAACCAGCACTACTTCATCTCCAATGCCGAGGTCCGCCCACGGCGTGACCAAGAGCTCCTGCACCAGCAAACCGTCCCGGACTTGTCGATACTTGTTCCACGGGTATCCCAGGAGCTCACCGCTTTCCGAGGTCTTCTCGAATCGCCTGCCGACTTTTTTGCCCTCATGGTTCTGCTCGGCTTCGAGCCGCGCTGTTTCCTTCCGCAGTTCGAGCATCCTGGCGTGTGCGGCAGCCTCGCCGGTGGGATCCTCAGCCAGACGCTCCTCGAGTCGCTCCTCGAGAGCCTGTCGCCGCTCGGCAACGACTCTGAGCAGCTCCCTGTCTTGAATCGCGGCCTCTTGGGTGTCGTGGAAGAGAATGAGAAAGCTATCTTTATCCACTCGGAAGATGGAGCTAACCGCGGGCCCACCCTCGGCGTCGAGCTCGGTATCGACTCGAAAAGCACCTCTCCCCAGAGTCGTGATCATCACCTCTGTGGTCGGCGGTGAGATTCTCGAGTCGGTGATCTCCTGCCGAATGCGAAGTGCTTTCGCATCGCTTTCCAAGCCACGCGTCTGGGCAAATCCCGGGACTGGTGCAATCGCGAACAGGACGCCGCTCAACAGCAATCCCAAAGCTCTGAATCTCAGCATGCCAACGAGTCCTCGTCTCCTCGGAGCAGATATCAGTGGAATCTGCCGATCGCCTAGGTTAGTCCGACTTTGGCACTTTGGCAACTCCGGCGCTGCCCACTGGCATTGATGTGCCGCCGGTAGTCGCGAGACCGGCGGCAAGATGCAGTTCGGGGCGATCTTCCATGCAACCCAGGCAATCCATAGCCACCAAGAATTCGCTGCCGAACCCCTTGACAGGGAAGTGAGGGAAGCAGTATTTTTGGGTTGAAGATTTACAGCCACTTCTAAAAAGGAGACGCTTATGAGCATGAGAGCGAGTGTAGTCGTTTCCCTGCTGATCGTCCTGGTCGGCGTCATGGCCGCGGCACCGGCAAACGCCGTCCAACCTGGCCCCAGGTCTTACACGGTGTATGACCTCGGTGGAAACCTGATCGACTGTTTTGACTTCATCAAGAATGGCAAGGCCAATGCCCTCCTCAGCGGCACGAGTGGAAAGTGGTTTGGCGCCCCTGTCGATGCACTGATCCCTGATCCGCCCACAGGATTCGCAGACTTCGTTGGAGACAGCATCTACGCAGGCAACATCCGAAACTGGTTCCCCGGCGGCTTTCCGGTCTCGAGAACTGATTTCCACGGTACCTGCGAAACGCAGGGGACAGCCTCTTGGACCTTTATCGGCGAGCCCTTTGGCAACGCCTCCTGCAGCATGACCTCCTTCAACCGGTATACGCAGTTTGGCAGACTGAACGACAGCTGGACGATGATTCAGATGACCACGACCTGCTTTGACTTCTGGGTAGCCAGACCAGCGAATGCACCGACCGGGTTCAAGACCAAGGTCAAATAGTGAGTCTCTTGTTGATCGTCATCGTGGGTGACGATCAACAACGCTAGTTCACCGTTTCTTCCGGCCCCAGGTGGCAGCAGCAACTATCTGCCGCCTGGGGTTGTGTTGTGTTCACGGGGCCTCCAAGGGGATCACGAACCCAAGGTCGCCGCCAGACACCCACCAGTTCTCCAAGAGCTGCCTCATGGTCGAGATCCCTCGAGCTCGGATCGACCCGAAGGATGAGCGTTGCCTTGCCATGAAACTGGATCACTTCCCACTTATTCAGGTTGGTCCTCTGCAGGGAAGTGCTTGAATCTCTTCGGCGCTGCTCCGGTAGAGAAGTCCCCCAGGATGAAATCCAGGTCCAAATAGGAGTGTGAGGTCGAAGACCCTCTAGCCTAGAGTTTCAGCATCAGCTCGAAGAGGCGATCCTCCCGGGTCGCCTCTTGGGGCCGAGTCACGTCTGGCCGACTGACGCTTGACTTCGATCGCTCACCTTGCGTGCAGTCCGCCCAACATGCTGAAGACCAGCCGAAAGGCTGCCTACGCCGCTGTCCTGCCAACCTTCGCCTCGAGGTCCCTAGTCAGTGTGCCCGCGACGCTTCTCGCTTTGCTTAGCCTCCTGCTACATACGGCCTCTGGCCTTCAGGAACGTTGGGGCCATGGGTCTGAATCCCCTGCAGTGTGATGTCGTCGTGACCATCTTGTCTTTCGAGTGGGGGCGATACCTGGGTGCCGAAGCTATCGAGAAGGGAATCGACGCTGGGGTCAGCTCCTGGCGACGGCTACCGCCAGGCTCAGCGATGCCGCGCGGCAAGATCGGGGGGCAGTACATCAGCAACCAACTGGTCTCCGTCGAAGCCCAGAGCAACGGTTTCCAGGAAGGAATCATGTTGGATCACAACGGCGTGGTCAGTGAGGGGGCAGGCGAGAATCTGTTCCTGGTCATCGACGGCGCGATCATCACTCCCCCCCTCGGCTCTTCGATCCTCGCCGGCATAACACGCAACACCACCATCCGTTTGGCTGCAGACCTCGGACTCGACGTGCGGGAGGAGATCGTAACCCGCGACATGCTCTATCTCTGTGACGAGCTCTTCATGACCGGCACGGCAGCGGAGATCACCCCGGTGCGATCTGTCGATCGGATTCCGGTCGGTGATGCAGTGCGAGGGCCCGTTACACAGCGACTGCAGGAGGAGTTCTTCGGCATCACCAGCGGTGCGATCGAAGACCGTCACGGATGGATGAAGCCGGTGCCGCAGCTCCAGTCCGTTTCGGCATGAGACAGGGGGGAAACCAGAATGGCCTCTTCGAGCCGGTGCACGGCTCGGCGCCCGATGTCGCGGGCAACGGCACGGCCAATCCAATCGGTGCCATCTTGAGCGCGGCAATGCTCATGCGTCACAGTCTCGACCTCGAGGCTGAGGCGACTGCCATCGAACAGGCCGTAGAAGGTACACTTTCGGCTGGACTCAGGACCGCTGACCTCTGTCGTGAGGGTGAGAACCATGTATCGACCCGGGACTTCACAGAAGCCATTATCCGGACGGTGGAGTGAAGCGCACCTTCTCGTCGGCCTGAGCCTTCTGCTAGGCCTCTCCTCCTCCCTCTTGGTTGCCGAGGAGCTGCCTTCGACGGTCACCGGAGTCGTCTACTTCGACGCGAACGAGAATGGCACCCTTGACACGAATGAGAACGGCCTGGCCGGAGTGGCCGTCTCCAACCAGAAGGCTGTCGTGACAACGGGACCTGGAGGGCGGTACGAGCTCCCAGATCCCGGCGATGGCATCGTCTTCGTGACTGCTCCCGACGAGTACGAGTCGGTTGCAACGTTTTGGCACAGCGTTGGTGGAGACGTCCAGAGCACTACAGCAGACTTTCCACTCGTGAAATCCGACAGGGGAACCACCTTTCGGTTCGTTCACGCCTCCGATGTCCACCTGAGCGAAGAGACCCTGCCACGGATCCGACAGCTGCGCGCTATCGTCGAGGAACAGCGACCCGAGTTCGTATTGATCACCGGTGACCTGATCCACGACGCGCTGCGAGTCGACGAAGCCGAGGCGACAGGCTACTACGAGCTCTTCCTTCAGGAGATCGCTGCCTTCACCGCTCCCGTACTGACGGTTGCCGGGAATCACGAGATATTCGGGATCGAGCGACATCGATCGCTCGTCAGCCCAGAGCACCCGCTGTACGGCAAGGCGATGTATCGCCACTTCCTCGGCCCCACCTACTACTCCTTCAACGCCGGCGGCATCCACTTCGTCGGCCTGGACAGCGTCGATTTCGACGATCTCTGGTACTACGGGCACGTCGACGCGACACAGCTCGAATGGCTGCGACAGGACCTTGCGGCGATCTCCGAGGACACTCCTGTCGTGCTCTTCCAACACATACCGTTCGTCACGGCGGGCGACATCCTGCATGGATACACCGACGAGCCGCCGGCTCCGACATTGATCGAAGTGGATGGTGTCACGTCATTCCGGCACACGGTCTCGAACACTGGAGAGACCTTGGAGATCCTCAGGCAGCGTGATCTGACACTGGCTCTGGCTGGCCACGATCACATGCGGGAAACGCTGTCCTACGAGATCGAGGGCGTTCAGACCCGTTTTCACAACGCCGCCTCTGTCCGCAGCGACGTCGAGGCGGCTGGTCTTACCTTCGAGTCGGGTGTCACCATCTACGAGGTCCGGGATGGTCGAGTCGACGACGGGAGTTTCATTGCGATGCCCAACGAGTGACCCTCGCAGAGACGACTTGCTGGCCAGGTGATATCCTGAGGGTCCCAAACGATGACGGAATCCAAGACTCCTACTCGCCTGGCGCATCCTGCATCCAATCTGGCGCCCACGATCACTGACTCGACCGGTGATTCCCAGCTACTCTGCCCTGCAGTTGGTGAGGTCGAATCGATGACGGAGGACGAATCGATGAAGGAAGCTCTGCTCGAATCAGGCCTCGTGTGCGAGGACTCGACCGAAGAGGCTGCTGGACGCCTCTGGATCTCCGAGAGCCCCGACCGCTTCGGCTTGCCTCTCTTCGTCAGCCCGAACGGGCTTCCTCACGGCCGTATCGACCTGTTCGAGTATCGTGCACCCTACGCTGCCAACGTACGCGTTGCGTCGCGTTGGATCGAAGACCCCGACAGTCAAGCTCCCACCGTTCTGCAACAGATGCTGCTCGACTACGCTCGCAGATTGAGCATCGAGTCGGACTGACCCCAGCCATCTCGGGTCCGGAATCCGGGGTCCTACCTCGAATTTCCCCCAGTCGGAGCCGGCAGGGACCGGCAATGCGTTAGCATTGACGGGATCCAGCGCGGTGAATCTGACGTTCGCCGCCAGCCAGAAGAGGAGCTCGTTATGTCCAGGCGAGGAATCAAGCACCATTCAAAAGTGGTGTGGCCCGGTTTTTCGAACGTGCCGGCCCCGCGCCACGTCGCCAAGATAGGACGCAACGAGCCCTGTCCCTGCGGTAGCAACAAGAAGTACAAAGACTGTCACCAGTCTGAAGGTAGCGCCTTCCTGCAGAAGCTGGCTCGGCAGGAGGACAAGCGACTGCTCCACGATCGGCGGCAGGAGCTCAAGGAGATGGGCGTCCCCTGGTACAAACGAATTCTCATCCGCCTCTGACTCGCCCGTCGGGAGCTCACGAGGAGGTCAGACTTGCCGGTAGGATTCCAAGAGATCATCCTGATTCTGGTCATCGGTGTCTTCTTCGCCGCCATCATCGCCATTGGCAGCCGCATCAAGAGAGGCTGAAGTCGTGGCGGTGTCCCTCTTCTGGTCTCACAGATAGGCCGCCATGATCGCTTTCGCGACGCTGTTTCTCGGCTTGGTACTCGGGCCGAAGCAGGTCGATCTCATCGTCGAAGGGAACCCAACTGCAGTCGTTCTCCAACTGGACGGGGTGGAAATCGCTCGCAAATCGGCGCCACCCTGGTCTTTCGAGTGCAATCTTGGACCGCAGCTCGAGCCTCACAAGTTGGAGGCCCTGTTCGTCAATGACCGTGGCGAGGTCCAGGATAGAGCTGTTCAATGGATCAACCTACCGCGATCCCGAGCAGAAGTCGCCTTTCTGCTCGAGGGTGAGGATCCGAAGCGCCCCGATACCGCGCAATTGCTGTGGCGGCACATCGAGTTCGATCAGGCCGACTCGATCCGACTTCGGTTCGATGGCCGTGACGTGCCCTACGACGGCATCGGGACCATTCGCCTGCCCGACTACAACCCAGAGGAGCTCCATGTACTCGAAGCGGATCTCAAGTTTCCAGACGGAGCGCACTACGCAGCAGAGTTGAGCTTCGGAACTCGACTGGGGTTTGGCGCCGAAATCGACCTCACAGGCCTGGTACTCGAACTGTCTCGCGGATCGCAATCGTCGATTCAAGACCTGGAGGGCTGGTTCGAGAAGGACGGTAGCGCGATGGATGTGGTCGGTGTCGAGCGCTCCCCCGCCCGCATCGTCATGGTCATCGATGAAACTGCCAAGGATTCCTTACGAGAGCTCGCAACCGTCACCGGAGGAGCCAGCGCTGGCAGGACCCCGCTGCGCAAGGGTGAAGAGGTCCTATTCTTGTTTCCTCATGCGAAGAAGTCTCCTGCCGAAGACAATGGCTCGAAACTGTTCACCCTCTCGCAGCCCTTCACCGCGGATCAGGGTGATCTGGCGTGGCTGCTCACCAGGGTGAGCGTCCCGGAGGAGACCGGCGACAGGAGAGTCACCGATGCCCTGGCCGTCGCCGGGATCGAGGCCGCTACGGGTGGCCGTCCAAGAGCGGTCATTCTCGTCCTCGGCCACGATGCCACCGACACCAGCGCCTATCAGGTCGAAGAGGTTCGTCAGTTCTTGCGCGATCTCAGGGTACCTCTGTGGATCTGGTGGACCGGTCGGCCCTCGGCTGTCACGGTGTCGGAGGGCAGGCGCCCGGTGCGGGTCGACACGGCCTGGGGCAAGGCCATCGACATCTCCTCCTTCAATCGCATTGAACAAGCAGTTACGGAGCTGCGCAAGAGTCTCGATCGCCAACACACCGTCTGGATCCAGGGCAGTCATCTGCCGCATCGAATCGAGCTCACTTCCAAAGCAACCCGAGCTGAATTTGCCGGTCAGGACTGAATCTCACTCGGTATCAGAAATCTAGATTTGGAGAATGGTGAGTTGACAGGACAAGGAGAGTTGACGGTCGAGCAGATCCGACGGGACAGCCAAGAAGCCGCGGCTCGAATTCAAGGATACATCCGCGAAACTCCTCTGGAACCGTCAGCCTGGCTGAGCCAACTCGCGGGCGCCGAGGTGTACCTCAAGCTGGAAAACCTCCAGACAACCGGTTCCTTCAAGCTTCGGGGGGCCGCCAATAGGCTGCTGACTCTGAGCTCGGAGGAGGCTCGAGCCGGTATCGTCACGGCCTCGACCGGAAATCATGGATCCGCGGTCGCCTACCTCCTTCGCGAGCTCGGATGGCCCGGAACGGTATACGTTCCCCACACCATCTCAGCGGCAAAGCTCGGCGCGCTCGAACGGCTCGAGGCCACTCTCGAGCTGCATGGAGAGGACGGCGTTGAAGCCGAGAATCGGGCTCGCCAGGTGGCTGAGCAGAGCGGTCGCTTCTACATGTCCCCGTACAACGACCGACAGATCGTCGCCGGTCAGGGCACGGTCGGCCTCGAGATCGAGCGCCAACTGGGAGCTGTCGATGCCGTGGTCGTTCCCGTTGGGGGTGGCGGTCTGATCGCGGGTATCGCAGGCGCCCTCAAGTCAGCGAGCCCCGAGGTCGAGATTCTTGGCTGCCAGCCGACCAACTCCGCTGTCATGCATCATTCGATCCAAGCAGGACGGCTTCTCGAGCTGGCGTCCGAACCGACACTGGCAGACGGCGCGGCCGGCGGAATCGAGCGTGACGCCATCACCTTCCCCATCTGTCAAGAGAAGGTCGATCGCTTCATCCTCGTCAGCGAAGAGGAGATCCGGCAGGCGATCTGCCATATTCTCGAGAAGCACTACCTGCTCATCGAGGGAGCGGCCGCCCTCTCGGTGGCGGCATTCCTGAAACAGATCGATCACTTCCGGGGCAAGCGTGTCGTTCTCGTTCTCAGCGGAGCGAAGATCAGCCTCGAGACACTTCGATCGATTCTCGGCTGACGCCGAACGGGCTGTCGCAAGTCCCTTGCATGCCGGTTTCTCGGATAGTAGGCTGTGCAGCCCCGCAGCGCCCGCAGTGCTGTGCGCTCGCCGAGAGGTGAGGGATCTGTCGCCTGGCAAGAACACAAACTAGAGCAACAGGAGCCTGTACATTGAGAATGAGAGACCACAAATCATCGCCGACCGTAGCCGCTGCCATGTTTGCTCTGGCCCTGGCTCTACAAATGCCGAGTGCTGCTGGCGCAGCAAGCTCCACAAGAGGCGATCAGCCAATCACGATCGAGGGCCTGACCTTCGATAGTTGGTCGGCCTATGTCCAGTCCGAGTACTTCCGAGCCAATGGACTCCGGTGTGGGACCCCTGACCGAGAAATGCGGGAAATGCTCTTCGGATCGACCAGTGCCCCGGTGCCTTCAGATTGTTCTTCGAGCTCGACAAATCCCACGACTGACTACGCCCCGGGGTCTTTGCTCGAGATCTCAGTGGTCGTGCACATCTTGATGGACAACTCCTGCACCAACGGCGTCATTTCCGATGCCATGGTGCAGAGTCAGATCGACATCCTGAATGAAGACTTCCTCGCCCTCGCCGGCAGCAATGGGTCTTTAGGAACCGATGCCCAGGTTCAATTCAGGCTCGCCGACGAGACGCCGACCGGTCAGCCGACCAACGGCATTACACGTACCTGCAACACCACCTACTACAACGATGGCGGCAATTACTGGAATACCCTCGCATGGGATCCCAATCGGTATATGAACATCTACACGAACACTGCTAGCGGTGCCCTCGGCTATGTTCCTTTCCTGCCGGCTGACTCTGGAGGAGCCTTGGTGGGTGAGTTGTTTGACCGTGTGGTCATTCTCTGGTCGGCGTTCGGCCGCGATGCGGACGCTGTACCCTACGATCAGGGCCGGACGGCCACTCACGAAGTCGGACACTACCTCGGCCTGGAACACACCTTCAATCCGCAGGGCTCCTGCGGTAGTCAGACCGCCCCGGGCTGCTACAGCGATGGCGATCTCGTCTGTGACACGCTGCCGCAAGCATCCCCCAATTTCGGCTGCCCCGCGAGTGCAAGCAGTTGCAGCACCTCGGATCCCTTCCACAACTACATGGACTACACCGACGACCTGTGCATGGAAGAGTTCTCCGTCGAGCAAACCCGGCGAACGCGGTGTTCTCTCGAGCACTATCGCCCGAATCTCTTCAATGTGGCGGCAGAGGCGATCTTCAGTGACGGATTCGAGTCAGGCGACTCGAGCTCGTGGTCGAGCTCGCAGCAGTAGACTGCCTCGAGTCGATCGAGGCACCAAGCCTGAATTCGTACGCCACATCCTCCGTGCGATACTGTTCGAGCGATGGCTGAGGAACCCTCAGAGCAGTCGGCCTGGCGTGCCAGGCTGCACGAGATCATCTTCGAAGCAGAGACTCCGGCTGGCAAGGCCTTCGACGTCAGCCTTCTTGTCGCCATCGTTCTCAGCATCTTCGCTGTCTGCCTCGAAAGTGTCGCCGAGGTCCGGACGCAGTATGGGCCCCAGCTGCGGATTGTCGAGTGGATCTTCACGATCCTGTTCACCATCGAGTACGTTCTGAGGCTACTCTCGGTCCGACAGCCGCTGAAATACGCCTTCAGCTTCTACGGCATCGTCGACCTGTTGGCCATTCTGCCAAGCTACCTGAGTTTCTTCATTGCCGGCTCGCAGTCATTGTTGGTCATACGAGCCCTGCGCCTGCTGCGAGTCTTTCGCGTTCTCAAGCTCGCCCATTTCGTCGGCGAGGCGCGCATGCTCAAGGCCGCTCTCCGAGCCAGCGTTCACAAGATCATTATCTTCTTGGGAGTCGTACTGACGCTCGTGGTGATTATCGGTGCCGTCATGTACCTGATCGAGGGCTCCGAGAACGGGTTCAGCAACATCCCGTTGGCCATCTATTGGACCATCGTCACCATGACCACGGTCGGCTACGGGGATATCGCTCCACAAACCGTGACAGGCAAGGTTCTGGCTTCGGGAGTGATGCTCCTCGGCTACGCGATCATCGCGGTCCCGACCGGCATCGTGACGGTCGAGCTGGCAAGTGCGGTAAAACACTCCGTGCGCACGGATGCCTGCCCGGACTGCGGCGCCGAAGGCCACGCCTCGGATGCGGCATACTGCCGGTACTGCGGCACCTTCCTGTCGTGAGATTCTCGATCTTTTGAGCCAGATCGTTGTTAGGCGCCTGTCGGCGTCTGGACAGCCGGATCAGTCGATTCGGAGATAGGATCGCAGCGCCGAACGAATGACATCGCTGATGCTCCTATCGTCCTCGAATGCCCTGCGGCGTACGGCGTCGCGCTCTTCACCGTCGAGATAGGCACTGATCCTCGTCAATCCTCCAGGAGTTACGGTCGTCTCTCCTCCGCGAGGACCCAATCGCGAGCCCTTGGGTGGTCTACCGGCCTTGGAGCTACTGGCCTTACCGGGCCTACCGGCTTGCTCATCAGGGCTCAAGAATCACTTCTCCTCGCGTTCTTCACCTAGCAGGCGCGGAAGACGCACAAGGCCGACGCCTCGGCCTCCCTCTTGACGCCGCAGGTGTTGATTAGACCGCTTCCGCGTGGGCGCCCAGCGCCTCCAGAACGACCTCTTCAGTCAGGCATCCCCGACGCTTTGCGAGCATCGCCACCGCTTCGACCGTCTGCTTGAGATCCAGATCGCCTTCTCTAACCACATGGAAGGCCTCACTCGCCGTAATGACACCCCGACGCATGGCAGTCGTGAGGATCTTCATCGCCAACTCGTCTGGGTAGTCCTCCAAGACACGGTGAAGGACCGCACCGTGCTCAGGGTCCTTCTCGATTCCGGCCACAATGCCGTCGAACTGAGGCTGCATCGTGCTCATCGTGCTCCCTCCTGACTGCCCCTGAGGAACTGATCCGGCGCCCGTTCGGGTGGTCGTGGAGGGATCAACGGCGCACCGGTCTCCAGGGCGCGGCGAATCGTCTCCGCCTGACACGCCACCCTGCGGGTGGACTCCTCGGGATCGTGCTGACTCCTGCCTTCCCCTTCGATCGGAGGGGGCTCGGTGCCGAACCGCTCTCGATACTCCGATCCCAGTGCCTGCAGCTGCCGGCCGGCGATACCCATCATCGATCGATCCAGCACAGCTCTCCAGAAGCTCATCGGCCAGCGACAGTCATACGGGGACCATCGCGTCAGCTGGTCATGGATCAGGATGGCCATTAGCGAGCAGGCCATCGGCTCGACTTCGGCCAATGCATCGAGAACCTTGGCCGCATGCCCCTTTCTCCACGCTAGTGCCAGCAGGTGACTCTGCTTGCGAATCTCATTCTCGAGCTCCTGGTGGTGATCTGTCATCCGGCGCAGCCCTCCTCGGTTCTGATGCAGTTCACTCTGTTTGGATAACACTATAATACTATACTTTTATATGTCAATAGTACTATACCACTATAATGCTATACAGCGATAAACAGATCTTCCCTCTGCGCCTTTCGAGAATCCGATCGAACACCTCGGTTGACGCGTTCCCGCAGCGGTCACGAACCGAACGAGTCACTACTGATAGGGTTATTCCGACTGGAGAGTCTTCTGGCTCTCATCCAACTGAGGCGCGGATTTCGACTGCTGCTACACCACCGCCGAATCCCTACTCTCTTTCAGGAGAGAACGATGCGAATACATTCAAATCCGACAACCTGCCTTGGAAGTCTCCTTGCCTTCTCGACCTGCCTGCTGGTCGCAAGCTCACTTCCCATCGTCGGACAAGAAGCCCGATATGCGGACGTGGCCGAGGTGATCGTAGTCGAGGTGCCAGTACAAGTAACGAAGGATGGTCGACCTGTACGTGGACTTACCGCAGAGAACTTCGAGGTCATTGACGGTAGGAAACGCCGGGATCTGATTGGTTTCGACGTCTATGACCTGTCGATCTCCGAGAGCGATCCCAGCCGAATGGCAACTCCCATCCCCGCTGCGGCCCAGCGCCACTTCATGTTGTTTTTCGATCTTTCCTTTTCCGACCCCGGCTCCATCGTCCGCGCCCGGCACGCGGCCAAGGAGCTCGTGTCGACCGGTCTGAATCCGACGGACTTGGTGGGAGTCGCCACCTACTCCGCTTCCAGCGGCTCCAAGCTCATTCTCGGTTTCACCTCGGATCGCCGTCAGGTCGAGGTGGCGATCGACACCTTGGGGCTGCCTCAGTTGGTCGAATCTCGTCGAGACCCACTGGGCCTGACGTTTGCCAACATGCCCGAGTCCTGGGGAACCACCGCAACGCCGAGTCCTGGCCGCGGTGGCATCGATGTCGAGGCGGAAGTTCGCGAAGCGGTCACTCGGATGGAGACCTCCTCTCGTCGGGCCAGTGACAGGAACGACATCCTCGCCCTGGCCAGTTCCATGACGGAGGTCGCCGAGCTGCTGCAAAGCGTCGACGGCCGAAAGTACCTCGTCTACCTCTCAGAGGGCTTCAACAGCTCGATCGTGCTCGGCCAGGGCGGTGGTTCCACACGCGAGGAACAGCAGGCGATCCAAAGACAGAATGACGCGGCTGCCTACGGTGACTATCAGGATGTGGACAGTAACCTGCGATTCGGCGACACCTCGACTCAGAACGATCTCGGACGAATGCTGCAAGAGTTCGTACGGGCCGACACCGTGATTCAGGCCGTAGACATAGGCGGGCTGCGGGCGGGTTCCGATGTCCGACCACGTCGCGAAAACAAGCAAGGTCTGTTCATGATGGCCGATGGGACCGGTGGCGAGTTCTTCGAGAACTTCAACAATCTGACAGTAGCAATGGAGAAGATGCTGGACCGCACCAGCGTCACGTACGTACTGGCCTTCCAGGCCGATGACCTGAAGCTCGATGGCGAGTTTCACAAATTGAAGGTCAAGCTCAAAGGCGACCCCAAAGGTGCCCGACTGAACTACAGGCCTGGATACTTCGCTCCCAAGCCCTACTCTGACGTCTCTCAGCGGGAGCGGATCTTCTCGGCCGCATCCCTCCTCTACGGTGATTCCAGCGGACTCGTCGGGACAGCGGCATTGGCAGCACCGTTCGAGATCGCTCAGGAGCTGGCCTACGTGCCTACCCTGATCGAGATTCGCGGCGATGACCTTCTCAAGGGCAATCCAGGTAGCACGGTTTCAACCGAGATCTACGCCTACGCCGTTGCTGAGGACGGCCAGGTACGGGATTTCTTCAATCAGGTCGTCGGTATCGATATCGCCAAGGCGGGTCCGACTCTTCAGACCACGGGCTTCAAGTTCTGGAACCAGTTCGAGCTGCCACCAGGAGGCTACATGGCCAGGATCCTGGTTCGCAACGCAGCAACCGGTCTTTCTGGAGTCTCGGTCTTTCCTTTTCGCGTCCCGGATGCCAGGCAGCAGGAACCGGCTCTCTTGGCACCCATGTTTCCGGAACCGGCCGGCAAATGGCTGATCGTCCGTGGACAGCGCGCCGAGGAGACGACCCACGACTACCCGTTCATGATTCAAGGAGAGCCCTTCATTCCGGCGGTCAGACCGGTTCTCGAGCCCGGCCAGAGCACTCCTCTCATTCTCGCCGGGTACAGTCTTGGAGAATCGGTGCAGATGACCGCCGAGCTCCTGACGCTCAATGGCGATCCGGTCGAGGGAATTTCGTTCAACGTCGGAGATCGCAGGCTCTCCGCAGACCCGACCATGGCTCAATGGGCTGCCACCCTCGGGCTCGGCCCTCTAGAGGCCGGTGACTACGAACTGAGGATCACTGCAACCGACCCAGAGTCTGGCGAAGTCTCTTCCAGCATGCTCACGGTCACGGTCTCAGGATAGGCTCCGGAAGGAGCCGAGCGCGAGCCAAATCAGGGGGTCGCTGTCGACCAGTCCGACATGTCACCGGACTCGAACCCACTCTCGAAGATCGGCGGCTCGTAGACCGGCGGGAGATCCGGACCGGACACCACTCCCAGGGGCTCGTAGTCGGTATAGCCAGGGAACACTACTCCAAGATTCGTGTTCTGCAATCGCCGTATCAGGATCTCGCTCAACACGCGTCGATAGTCGGTCGTCACCGCCAGATCGGCGCCGTCGAAAAGCTGATGGTTGGCCAGACCCGGCCAGGTTCCCTTCACCCCGCCGAGGGCGTTGCCAGACATCACCAGAACGAAGCTCCCATGCCCGTGGTCGGTGCCCCGGTCATCGTTCTCTCTCAGCCGGCGACCGAACTCACTCATGACAACCACGGTCAAGCGTTGCGTGTAGTTCGAGCTGCCAGATCCGTCCAGATCCGTATAGAAGGCTGCCAACGCGCTCAGCAGCTCCTCCGCATGGCCGTAGAAGTAACCGCCGCCGTCGTCACCCTGTCCATTGTGCGTGTCCCAACCCCCGAAGTCGACGGTCGCAACTCGCAGCCCGAGATCGAGCTTGATCATGCGCGCCACGGTCTGGAGGTGCTCCGCCAGATTGCCCCCTGGGTAAACAGCTCCGTTCCCTGGGGTGTAGCCGCCACTTCCACCATTGAGCTCGATGATGTCGACGGCGTCGAGCGTCTCGATGCCCGACTCATGCAACCAGCTGGTGCCGTTGTAGAGATGTCGAAGTGCGACTCTCTGAGCGCTCCTCCACTCCCAGGGCCCCACCTCTAGGGAGAAACTGTCCGGATCGCTCATGTTGATCGTTTCGATGCTGCCGCGCAGCGAGTTCTGCTGCAGATTACCGGCGGCCAGGGCCGGCATGATGATCTCGCCAGGGAGGTTCTTGGCGGACTGCAGGTGTCGCGTCAGCCAGCCCGTGCCGGTAGACAAGGTCCCCGGAGTGCCAAGCTCCATGAAGTTCATCGAGTCGAAGTGCGATCGGTTCTCCTCGTGCATGCCGCAGGCGGGGATGAAAACCACCTTGCCGTCCTGATAGAGATTGAAGAATGTCGAGGGAGCGCCGCTCGGTCCGGTTCCGGCGGCCGGATGGACACCGAGCTGGGAGTTGAGCGCCAGCGCCGCGTTCGAACCGCTGGTGGGGACCGCAATATTGGGCCGCGCCGAGACATAGTGTCCGCGGTCGGCGCCGGCTATCGGCATCACCATGTTGAGGCCATCGATCCCGCCGCGCAAAAAGAGCGTTACCAGGATCTCTTCGTTGTGTCCGGGATCACCGAATGCCAGGGTGTTGAAACTAGTGCCTGCGTATGCCGCGACAGCCGCGGAGCAGCCTGTGATGAATCCTCTTCGTGTCGTGCTCATACCGGTTTTTGCTCCTCTCCGCCTGCCTTGGTTACCGCCACAGGAACTCGGGTGACATGAAGATCAGCGCCACCATCGAACGCAATCGATCGGTCGTGTCCTCGTCGCTGAAATCGAGGTCGAAGTCCGGATTGACGCCTTGTGCCATGAAGTCGACGATTTCCTGACGGTCGTCGGGTTCCATCTCTCGGCCGAGGATTCGATCGATCCAGAAGTCGGCCAGTGCGGTGGCCGAGCGCAATGAGGTCGGTGTCTGACCCAGGACATTGATGTAGTGCTTGCCGGAGTCGTTGTCCCAGTCGACGAGCCAGCCACACAACCGCCAGCTCATGACGCGCGGCGTCATGCTCTTCCAGGCACCGCGAACGTCCGGGTAGCCATCGGGAGCCGGCCAGCCGTAGGGCCATTGGCCTGTCCCGTAGTAGCGCCAGAGAAAGTCGCTGGTGTCGTAATGGTCCATCTTCAGGGTGATGTTCGCGTTGCCGGCCCGAAGTGCGCTCACCGCGATCTCGAACGGCCGCTTGATCTTCTCGCCCCAGGTGTTCTTGAACTCGTCCGACAGAAGAATGACCTCCAGCACCTGCTTGATCTGGTCCGCTGCCTGCCATTGAGCGGTGAAGACTGCGGCAGCAGCATCGATAACGTTCTGCGGCGGATCGTCGCCGATGAACCTGCGGCAGAGCTTGCGCGCGATGTACCGACCCGTGCCAGGATGCGAAGCGAGGAAGTTCAAGACGTCACGGCCGTCCTTCTTGTCCGGCTGGTCGGCCGGCAGGAAGTTCCCGAGTACGTACTTCTGAAACCGATCGTGCCAACCGGCCCGGTAGTAGAACAGGCCCGTGTCGCCGTCGTCTTCCGTTCCAAAGGAGAAAGACCATCCCGTAAAGCACCGCGTTGCCTCGAAGACATCGGCGTCAACGTAGCCCACCGGCCGGCCGGCACCGTCTTTCGGCACCTCGTTCTGGGGCATCACGCCCAAGTAGTTCTCGGAGCCGAGCGTGTGCAGCTCGAACAGCTCGCGGCTGAAGTTCTCGTTGGGGCCACCGTTGGAGCTCGTGTAGTTGTCCAGGTAGTGCAGCATGGAGGGGCTCTTGGCGACTTTCTCCAACATCGCCCTGAAATTGCCAAGGGCGTTGGTGCGGAGTTGCAGATTCAGGTGCGGCATCGTTGACCGCACCCACGACGACCTGTCGATATAGACATTGAAATGGTCGTGCCAGAAGCCGGTCATGACCTCGAGCAGCTGCCGCTTGGAGTACATGGCGCGCATGAAGGTCGCGCGGATCAGCTCATCCCGGGGGATGCCGGTCGAGTTGCGGCCGCCGGGCGCACCGTCGTCGTTGATGTACCAAGCCCAGAGGATCTGGAGGTAAGTGTCGGGGTCGGGGCTCAGATCCACCGAGTCGTAGTTGGCGGCGGCGATTCGTGCTTCGACATCGCTGTCGTCGATCGAGTCAGGGTCCAGCTGCTGAGCTACGTAAGCCGCCAGCCTGTCTTCCGGTGTGCCACCCAGCGCGTTGAATGCGGCGCGGTCACCGGGTCTCGGCCCGAAGCCCATCCGGTTCAGGGCGAGGATCGATATCGGCGGTGCGGCCGGTAGCGCTGGCATCGGCCGAGCCGGCTCCCGCTCCCGCCGCATCGCTGGGCCCACCAAGGCCGCTGATTCAGCCACCTCTGGGACGGCCACAGCACCCGTGCCAGCTGCCGCGGCACCCAGCCCCAAGGACTTCATGAGGTTTCGACGATCTACTTCGTGCTGTCGCGAATCCGCCTGTTCGGCCATGACAACTCCTCTCCTGGTTACTCGAAGGGGAAGGCGATTATCCGGCAGGCAGACCTATTCGAATTGTGAAATGTGTCACAGACACGGCTCTCCTCTCTTCTCGACTGGAGAAGGCGGATTGTCAACAATTCTCAGGTGATTCTGGCCGTTCAGGCGAGCGCCTGATCGAGGACCTCGATGAGCCTTTCGATCTCGTCCGGTGTGTTGTAGTGCACAAGACTGACCCGAACGACTCCGTCATCGGGTGCCAGATCGAGCGCCTCACAGAGGCGATAGGCATACATATGACCGTGACGAATTCCGATCTCGGTTCGATCCACTACTTCGGTGATGGCCTGCGAGCTCTTGTCGGCATGAACGAAGCTGATCGTGCCGACTCTTGCCGGCCCGTCCACCTCGGGGCCGACGATCCGGACGTCTTCTCTCGATCGTAGATACTCCAGGAGCCTGGCCTGCACCGGCTGTTCGCAGGCAGCCATGACCTCGAAGGCCTGGTCGATATCCGACCTGCCTAAACTGCCCTCCTCCACCCCGACGACCTTCTCCAGGTAATCCGACAACCCCAGAAGACCCGCGCAGCCTTCATGGGAGGGGCCTCCGAGCTCGAATTGATAGGGCACGTCGCGAATGAAGTAGTGATTCGGGCCGGTCAACTCCCCCAGGGCATCGCTACGCCCCCAAAGAGCAGCCATGTGGGGACCATAGACCTTGTAGGTCGAATACACATACCAGTCCACGCCCCATTCGGAGACCCTCATGGCTCGATGCGGAGCGAAAGCGACCCCATCCGCCACCACTCGCGCTCCAGCTTCATGCACCAAGTTCGTGATGTGGCGAATGTCTACGATCTCCCCAAGGAGATTCGAGACATGGGGGAAGGCAACCAGGGCCGTACGATTCGACAGAAGGTCCTCGAGTTGATCCAGCGAGCAGGAGAAATCCTCGGGATTCATCCTCCACCAGCGAGTTTCGATACCATGACGATCGAGCCGGGTCCAGGGACCGACATTGGCTTCGTGGCCCGTCTCGGCCACGATCACCTCCTGTCCCGCCTGCAGGACTCGCGAGTAGCAATCAGAGAGCATCTGCAGAAGCGAGGAGGCCGAGGAGCCGAGAATCACCGCGCCCTCATCTTCCTTCCCTCCCATGAGAAGCCGGACTGACGAGTGGGCCTGGTGGACCAGTTCTGTGCTGTGCTTGGAGAGGCCATAGCCTGCGCCCAATTGGACATAGCTCTCCAATAAATAGTCACGAATTCGATCGGCTACCTGCACAGGGACCTGCGAGCCCCCGGCGTTCTCCAGATACACCTTGCCGGTTGCCAGCGCAGGAAAGTGACTGCGCAGCTCCTCTCTCAGCTGGGGGGTGATTTCGAGCGACATCATGGGCCTCCTTCACAAACTGGCCTGGCGAGGCTGGCTCTGATATCTCCGGCGCTGGTCGCTAGGGCAGAACCTGGTCTGAAGATTTGACGAAGTGGAGGGCCGAGACTCCGATCAAGAGGAGCCCGGCAACCTCCAGAAGCGCATGTAGCTTGATGCCACCGATGTAGGTTCGCAAGTCCACCACGTCGAAAGAGATCGCCCTGATCAAGAGGAATGCCGCCAAACCCGCCAGGCCCATGAATGCTCCGGCCAGCGGCCGAAGCTGCCCCCAGCCCATCCAGATCAAAAAGAAACAAACTACCAGCACGGCGACCGCAAAACCCGAGAAGAACGTCACCTGGGCGATGCCTCGATTCTGATACCACCCTTCCGACTCGGCGAGCTTCCTGCCATAGGCGTTGAGCCAGACGTGTAGGTCGAGTTGCTTGTTGGCTCCCAAGAGCACCAAAACGCCAGCAAAGGCGACCCAGACCCGGCCCATTCGCCGCGACCCCCCACCTTCACGCCAACAAAGGGTAGCGGCTCGGTAGCAGAGGGCAGCAACAGCAAAATAGGCCAGAAAGACGACCCAGCCGAGAATCGTGAGGTCGCCCACTCCCCGAGGTGTGGGGATCACTCGATCCGCGCCCCGGTACCGCGAATCCGGATCAGCCGGAAGGGGCCTGGCCCGATCTCAGCCGTCTCGGCGTCGAAATCATCGCCGCGCTCCGCCGCCAAATGAGCCAGGTAGCGGAGGTACTCCTCCCGGCCCATCTCAACGGCCTCGACCCTCCCCTGAGCTGCAGCAACCCGGCCTTTGGCATTCGACGGAAAGACGATGACATCGTCGTCGACTTTGATCTGCATGCTCTCCGAATCGTCGCCGAGCTCGATCCAACAGCCCTTTCTCGGACAGACATCCAGAACCTGTCCATCGACCCGTACGACCTGACCGAGGTAGGCGTCCGGGTCAGCGAGGATTTCGTGAATCGGGGTCGGCACTTCCACTTCAACCCCATCGCCATAGACCTGCGCCGACGCCACGCCACTGACAGCAATCATCAGCAACAGGATGCCAGGGAGGAGCGTTCGATTCCAGGCCTCGTTCGATTGCAGCATTCAGATCTCCCACTCGATGTCGAGTCTTGATGACCTATTCTCGATATGCCGAATTGTAGCGCTTGCTGAGGCGCTGGAGCAGGGATTCTGGAGATACCCGATCAGCGACAGTCCCACCCTGTCGGGTCTCACACCCGACTGCAGTCTCCGTCCGAAGCTGCCTTGCGCTCAGTTCCCCGTCGAGTCGAAAAGCGGCCCCCCGTCGATGGGCGTGTCCTTCTTGTCATGCGGGACACCCACCTTGACCAGGCCTTCGCAAGTCACTCCTCGATCGTCTGTCGCAGTGAAGCCGATGTGATAGACCCTACCGTCAGCGGTGCCCGAACGCTCTGCCCTGATCTGAGCCGAGCTCGATCCCACACCCGTTCCGTCCGGCGAGGAATCGCCGTCACCCAAGCCGTTCACCGGTTCGTCCTGATAGATGCTATCGACCGTGATCGTCGTCGATTGTCCGCACGCATCCTCCACCCCCATGATGCTCACCGAGACGAACTTGTGATTCGGAGGCCACAGGATGTCCTCGCTAGGGTAGGCATCATCGCAGGTCGGTGGCACAACCACCCCCGTGTAGCTGCTGCCGTCGGTGGCTTCGACCGCATTGTCCACCTGGGCGTTGGCCCTGACGCCGCCGACATTTTCGTAGAGACCTTCGGCTACCGTGCCACTGAGCTGACAGGTCATGGAATCGTTGGGCTCCAGAGAGCTGCTCGGGCACCTGGCAGTACCTTGCTTGTCATCGGTAACAACGATCTCCGTCAGGTCGATATTGCCTGTATTGGTGACTTCATAGGTCCAGGTCAACGAGCACCCGACCGGGAGCTCCAGGCCATCTCCGCCGTCCGTCAACTTGTCGAGCTCGACATCCGGATCGGAACCGAAGTAGTGGCTCGGATCGGTGTCGGAAACCTCGCCGAGGCGCGACTGAGCCGTGGCCGTGGCCTGATTCGAGTACTGCCCAGCCACGGCGATCCCACCGCTGAGGGCACAAGTGGTCGACTCACCCGGAGCGAGACTGTCCAGCCGACACGGAACAGGCCCTTCCGGTCTGTCGGTCACCGTCAATTGCGCAATTTCGACGTTGCCGATGTTCGTCACGACGTAGGTCCAGTCGACCGCATCTCCGACATTGACGATGGGACCTGGAGCGCTATCCGCATCTTCTCCATTGGTCGACTTCTGGACCTCGATCGCCGCGGCGGCATCGTCGGTCCCTGTGTAGTGACTCAGATCCACATCGGAGACACGGTTTGTGCCGTCGCTGGCCCGCACACGCCCTTCGTTGCGATAGAGACCCTCGATCGCGTTCCCGGTTGCCGTGCAGGTCATGGACTGACCAGGCCGCAGAGCATCTGCGGGGCAGGTGATTGAACTCAACTGATCGTCGTCGACAACGACACTGGACAGGGCCACATCGCCAATGTTTGTTACCTGATAGGTCCACTCCACCGAGTCGCCGATCGGGATCGACGGTCCAGGTGGATCATCGGCATCGATACCATTGGTGAACTTCTCGAGGTCGACTCCGGGGCCTGTCACCTGCTCGGGCAGACCCACTTCTCCCCCCGAGCCGACCTGAGACGAGGATTCGATCGAAGGACTCGTTGGCTCCGTCGGGCTGTTCTCGCTGCTACACCCAATCTGAATGGAAGCAGCAATCGAAGCAACCAAAATCGACACTAGGACCAGATATCGGGTCTTCATCAGCAGACACCCCCACGTTTGACTGCTTTATCGGTTCAGCCTTCGCTCACAAGCATGCTCCCGTCCACAGACGGAAGCAAGCCTCTGTAGGTATGCAGATATAGCAATAAGTAGGACTAAGAACCGAATACCGGATTAGATGTCCCCGAACATCAACCGCCGAATCACCGGCAAGGGGAGCTCTCCATAGCTCAGTAGTGCCTCGTGGAAGTTCTTCAGCTGAAAGTGCTCGCCGAATCGGCGCTCATACTCTTCTCGCATCTCCAGGATGAGGATCTCGCCGATGATCTCGCGCCCGGGGGGTGAGGGGTTCTGAGAATCCCGCTGCACTTCGATGAAGGCATTCGTCGGCTCCATGCCGATCTTCTCGACGTACGCCGTTACCGCTTCGTCGAAGCTCATCTCGCCCTTGGCCATGCGGAGCTTGGTCAGGATCCGCTGGATCCGCCACATCCTCATTTGCAATCGGGCCATTCGGGTCTTGAGCGCCTCCATATGAGGTAGAACGGCTTCGTAGTAGCCCTCGTCCTCAAAGAGCTTCTCGAGATAGAACGACCAGGCCTGACTCAGGTAGATCGACGGGTACATCCGCCGCATCGGGCGTTCGAGATGCTCCTCGGCGATAGCGCGCTGCACGTTGTGCCCGACCCACTCGTGGTACGAGATGACGTGCGTCCAGTAGGGGTTGTAGGACTTCAGACGACTCCGTCTCTCTTCGTTGGTGAGTCCATCCTCCAGTGGGGTCAGTACGTAGTATCCCGAGATTCTCCCCGCGATCGTGGGTCCGTACGAGGCTCCCCCGAAAGAGAGGATCCTGCGCCCCATGGGAGAGGTCGTCTGCACCCCATAGTCGAACTCTTCCGGAATATCCACGATGTGAGACCCAGACCCCCGAAGCCAGCCATCGGCAAGAGCCACATACCGTTCTGCCATGGGCTGGACCTCGGACCACGGAGGCGACTCCTCCTTCATCAGCTCCCAGACGGTAAGGACATCACCGGTTGGATGAATCCGGGCTGCGAGAGCCTCCATTGCAGCCCATGTGGCAGCCTCGTCCTCCTCGGCAATCCTCAGCATCTCGTCAACGCTGTACTCCTCGAGGCCTTCGTGGACGAACTGGTAAAACTCCACCTCTTCAGGACTCCAGGTTGGCGAGCGATCCGACCTGGGCAGCAAGTCGGTTTCCATCCAACTCGAGAACTCTCGAACGGCAGCCAGGGCCTCGGTTCCCGCAGCCAGAAACTCCTTTTTCAGATCGGCATCGTCGACGCACACGGAGGGCAGCATCTCACCGAGCATCAACTCTGCGTACCGGCTCGTATAGATGGCGTTGTCAGTCCAGGTGCGAGCCGGTCGCTTCAGGTTGGCCCGCGCATTGGTCAGGATCTCTGGCAATCGCAGCAGCTCGTCCCGGGACTCGGCGACCTCCTTGTCGGGATGAGCACAAGGGCGAATGAACAAGCTGCTGGTCTTCCACAAAGCCAGGTAGAAAACCGGCACCACTTCGTGCAACCTCAACTCTTCGATCTCGAACAGTCGGGTCTCCAATCGAGCCTCGAGCAGCTCCGCGTCGATCGCATCGTCAACGTTCAAGGCGTCTCGATCGACCGACTCCAGTCGCCCCAACAACCCTCGATAAGTGGCGGCAGCCACCTCGTACTCCTCCGCCGATCGAGTCTCGATCTTCACCTCACCGAGCTGCTGGACGAGCTCGGTCAGGGACTCGGTGTTGGAGTCAGCAACCACCGCACCTGCGCACGCGAGAATAGCTACCAAGCCAATGAAGCCTTGCCTTCGCATCGTTCCATCCCTCCGTTGGAGAACCTAGCAGACTTCAGGACCGAAGCGGGCAGTTCGAACCTGGTATTGTTTGCCACAGCGGATCGCGATCAGTAGATGAGTGGTAGGAGCCGATTGTCGATCGAATTGGCGAAGTCGAGAGTCGGCGACAGCCAACGGAAGACGTGAAGACCCCAACTCTATTTCTCGGTGGGATCGCAGTCGTTGCGCTGAGAGTCCTCAGTCTCGAAGGAGCTTCTCTCGGTGCTGAAACACGCGGACCCGAAGATCTCGCAGTCGAGGACTGCCTCTCCCAAGGTGTAGTCGTAGAAGAATTCGAGGTACCAATCGGCATAACCAAGCCGAAGCGTCTCGTCGTCGAATGCGAAGGCGAGAGGATTCAGGCGATCTTCAAACACGTGAACAAGGTGAAGCGCGGCAGGACCCGCTTTGGTTCCGGAAGAAGCGAGCTCAACTTCACCGACAGCTACAAGTACGAGCGAGCAGCGTACCTTCTCGATCGAGTATTGGGGATCCATCGAGTTCCAGTAGCTGTGATTCGCAAGATCAAAGGTCGAGACGGCGCCCTTGTCCAATGGCTCGAGAACGCCTCCATGGAAGCGCAGCTCGGCCGGTCGCTGACAACGCAGGAGCGCATCGATTTGGCGCGCCAGAAGAGCACAATGCACCTCTTCGATGCCCTGATCTACAACACCGATCGCAGGACTGAGAATTGGCTCATCGGCCATGACGATCTGAGGTTGTATCTGATCGATCACTCTCGCGCATTCCGAACCCAGACTGAATTGCCCGAGAACTTCGTCAAGCGACCGGCGCGCCTATCCCACGACCTCAATGCAAAGCTACAAGACCTGAACGGTGACAGCCTGACCACCCTGCTCGAAGGCCTCATCGACAGGGCTCAAATCCGGGCGCTCCTGGCCCGTCGGGATCTAATTGTCGAGAAGATCTCCCAAGACATCGAGACTCACGGTCCCGACACCATTCTCTCGGACTGAGCCGCCTACTAACACTCACCTGGGGCGACCCATTTGCACCGCGTTGCTGGCAGGAGTAGGCTGGTAGGTACCTCGATAAAGGTAACCCTGGCCGGACCGGGGACACAAAGCTACGGATCATCGGCACCTCCGTTGCCCGCGGAGATTCCAACGACCGCCGAGCTACCGAAGGTTTGAATCGGAGCTACGACTCCCGCAGCGATCCTGGAAACGGAGGAAGCCATGAATCCTATCGCCACCGCTCCACCCGAAGACGCAACAGTTCTCTCGCCAATGGATAGGACTGCCATCGACACCTACCTGATACGCATGGAGCATCTGGAGAAGGCCAATAATTGGCGGAGCGTCAAAGAACTGATGGCCCCGGGTTGCGTCACCATGCCTCCCAGACACGCCACCAAGGAAGGTCGCGAAGCCTGGCTCCAGTGGATCGAGGAAATGAACTTCCGAGTCCACGATCTCAGCCTCACGCCTCAGGAATTCGATGGCTGTGGTGACCTGGCCTTCGTGCGCTGCAACTATCGATGGTCCTACACCATGCAGGAGCAGTCCGAGCCAATCAACGACGCCGGGAAATTCCTGGGAGTGCTGCGCAAGCAGCCCGATGGCCAGTGGCTGGCAACTCACTGGATGTGGAATAGCGATTCGAAAAGAAGGTAGTTCAGGAACCGGGAGCCGGGCCACTGTCTCAAGCCATCCGGCTCTGGCCGAATCCCAGGACCTTTCTGCAGTGCGGGCAGAAGAAGATGCTGTTACGCCCGACAATCAACCCTGCTCCTCTCGACTTGCGATAGATCTCCGTCAACTCCTTGCCACAGTGAGGGCAAAGAGGCGACAGATCATTGCGTTCGACGACGTTGAACGGAATCTTGTTCATGGTGCACCTCGCACAGGCCGGTTGATGTAGCTCACCACAGTCAGACTACTCTCCCACAGGTGCTGCGCGTATCGAAGCGGGGAATCCCGACGACTGATGCTAGGATGCGCCGAGCCGAAAGCTCAACAGCTTGGAGGGATCGGAAAACCAGTGCCGAGTCATGCGGCCGGCTCGAATCCGGTCGCGATTCCGCGAAAACGCCAAGGAGGCTTCAATGATTCGCATGTTTGTTCGCCACTCCGTCACCGACTTCGCAACGTGGAAGCAGGCCTATGACGATTTCGACGCTGAACGCGCTGGGATGGGCGTCAAGGGCCATGCAGTCTTCCAATCGGTCGACGACCCCAACAATGTTACGGCCTGGCACGACTTCGAAACGCTCGAGGCCGCACAGGCGTTCATGGGTTCCGCCCGCCTGCGCGAAGTCATGGAACAGGCAGGTGTGGCAGGCGAACCCGCTGTCTGGTTCGCGACGAGTGCCTGACTACCAGACTCTTCTGAGTTTTTCGCCGGCCCCCGGCGTAGCTTCGACCCCTGAGACTGGCTAACGCCGAAATCGGTGTAAGGGATCAGCTCTCTGCCTCACTCACTTGCCAATCCGGCAGCTTGGCCGGACTCGAAGAGATCGGGATGACCCAGATCGGTTGGACGGCGCTAGCCGAGAAGTCCCTGGTTCCTCTCCTTACCTCGCCTCTCGTCGCGTTGGTCCTCGTCTTTCTGACTGGCCGTCCAATGTCCTGGGTCGTATCCCTTGCGGCAGCGGCGGCCGTCGCGGCCGCAACGAGACTGATCCTCGCCGCTGTTCGATAACGAGTTGGAGGGTTCGATGAGCGATTCTCAGATTACCGTCTATGGCGCCTTTTGGTGTCCGGATTGTCACCGCAGCAAGCAGTTTCTGGGCGAGCATCAGATTCCCTACCGCTGGGTTGACATTGAAGAGGACGAGGCTGGCGAGCATTTCGTAATCGAAGCCAACTCCGGCAAACGTCGCATCCCGACCATTACATTCGGCGATGGCTCGGTGCTCTCCGTTCCATCCAACGCCGATTTGGCCGCCAAGCTGGACCTCAAGACCATCGCCGAGCGTCACCACTACGACCTGATCATCGTCGGAGGCGGACCAGCAGGGCTAACGGCAGCCCTCTATACGGCAAGGGAAGGCATCGACACCCTCGTCGTGGAACGAGCCGCTATCGGCGGACAGGCAGCGGCCACGATGCACCTCGACAACGTGCCTGGATTCCCGGAAGGCGTGGCCGGCAGCGAGCTCTCTCAGCGCCTGCGGGCCCAGGCTGAGCGCTTCGGAGTCGAGCTGCTCCAAGCCCAGCAGGTCGAGAGTATTCACAGCCATGAGAACTACCATTGCATCGAGACAGCCGACGGTAGCATCTACAGTGCCCAAGCCCTTTTGCTCGCCATGGGAAGTCACTATCGACGCCTCGAGATCCCAGGAGAGGACGAGTACATCGGTGCCGGAGTCCACTTCTGCGCCACCTGCGACGGCCCCTTCTACAAGGGGCGCCCCGTTGCCGTCATCGGCGGTGGCAACAGCGCAGCCGAGGAGAGCCTCTTCCTGACGCGCTTCGCCGATCGGGTGACTCTTCTCGTCAGGGGAGAAGCACTGAGTGCAAGCCAGATCATTCAGGAGAGCGTGTTGAGCAATCCCAAGATCGACGTTCGTTTCAATACGGTTGTCGAAGGCTTTGCAGGCGCGCAATCCAAGTTGCACACGATCAAGATCCGCAACGTCGAGAGCGGCGAGACCCAAGAGCTCGAGCTGCCTGGCGCCTTCGTGTTCATCGGTCTCGATCCGAACACCGGCTTCCTTGAAGACACCGAGGTTCGACGCGACCCCCAAGGCTTCATCATTACCGGCCACACGCTGGTGCATGGGAGCGATCCGCTTCCCGGTTTCGACCGCGCCGAGCCCCGAATCCTCGAGACCAGCGTGCCGGGCATATTCGCAGCCGGGGACGTGCGAGCGGAAAGCACCAAGCAAGTCGCCTCTGCCGCAGGCGAGGGAGCGGCGGCGGCCATCATGATCCGCGACTACCTCAAGACGGTCTGACTGCATTTTGGTAAGGGACCTTCGCCCAGGTGGCCTCACCACCATTCGCGAAGCCAGCCGAAGGGTTTGTTCCAGCGACAGCGAGCGTCTCCTAAATGCGAACGCTTTGAATGTTTCTTAGATCAAAAAACTCCCAGATATAAAGACTTGACAAATTTCGCTTCCCGGCTATAATGCACGTTATGAATGTTTTAAAAGTTCAACTGTTAAACCTGAAAGGAAGCTGAAATGACTTCTACCAAACTCGTATCTTGCTTCACGCTCCTCGCCCTCGTGGCCGTCATGCCGATTTTTGCAATGCACCACGAGAAGAACCAGGACATCGTCGACACCGCTATCGCGGCAGGTGACTTCAACACTCTGGTCGCAGCTGTCCAGGCCGCCGGACTCGTTGACACTCTCAAAGGCGAAGGACCCTTCACGGTTTTCGCTCCGACGGACGAGGCTTTTGCCGCACTCCCCGCAGGGACGGTCGAGTCCCTTCTGAAGCCCGAGAACCTAGCCAAGCTCCAGGCAATTCTCACCTACCATGTGGTTCCCGGTAAGGTGATGGCGATCGATGTAACCGACGGCACTTCCGCAGCGACCGTGCAAGGCTCGAACGTCGCCTTCGTGGTTGCGGACGGCTCTGTCAAAGTCAATGGTTCCAATGTCACCGCCGCGGACATCACGGCGAGCAATGGCGTCATCCACGTGATCGACACTGTTCTACTCCCCGAGTAGACCTCCCTCCCCCTGCTCGGGGCACTTCGGTGCCCCGAGCGGTTCATTTTTCCCCCAGCCAACAGTTCGACCCGGTACTCTTGGCCCCCTAGCGACCCTGCCGATCGGAAGGCCTCCAGGTTAGGAAGCGTAAACCACGTTGCATGTGAACCGATCCCGCTGCCCCTGCTGTCAGCCAGTTCGTCTGCATGCCCCTATGACCCCTGAACCTGAGCCATCGATGAGAATGAGAAATCGGCGAGCTATTTGCTATCGCCGTCGCTTTGCCTTCTAATACCGCGCATGTCGAGTCTCCAGATCACGTCGCCCGCGAGGATCATCCATCTCGGGATACTGCCCCTGCTGCTGGTCATCTGGACCAGCCCCGTTGGGGCTCAGCCCACCCCCGGAGCTGAGGGCAAGCCACCCGGGCCCTTCTGGTCCCTATCGGGCTCCCTTGTGGAGCAGTTCGATGCCGACCTGGACACCCAAGGCAGTTACTCGGTCTCAACGCTGCTAGTTCGAGCCAGCGTCGCCCAACCGATCAGCCGCAAGACGATCCTGGGGCTGAGCGTCAGCTATGACCTCCACGACTACGAGTTCTCGGACGATGTCGTCCTCGAATCGGCCAGCCCATGGGACAGAGTCCACGGACTCAACCTCTCGTTGCCCGTCATCCGGAGAGCCAACGAGAAGTGGACGATGCTCGTCAGCCCCTCGATCGGATCGTACGGAGCATCGGGGGCCGCCTTCAGCGACACGGTGACTTGGGGCGTGGTGCTTGCCGCCACCTACGCGTTTCAGCCCGATCGCAAGCTCGGCTTCGGTGCCGGCGTCTTCGATCGCATCGGACAAACGCGAGGGTTCCCGTTCATCAGCATCGATTGGCGGCTGACAGAGCGGTGGCGTCTGACGAATCCCCTGACCGTCGGACCGACGGGCCCCGCAGGTCTCGAACTGGCCTACGAGATCGGTCCCAAGTGGGAGCTCGGTGCTGGAGGCGCCTACCGCAACATCCGTTTTCGACTCGACGAGCGAGATCTCGAGCCGAACGGCATCGGCGAGCAACGGGGTATTGTCACCTTCGCCAGGCTCATGCACACCTTCAGCCCGAAGCTCAGTCTCGTCGTCTACACCGGTCTGATCCTCGATGGCGAGCTCAGAATCGAGAATGAGGACGCCCAACAGCGGCGAACCGTCGACCACGACAGCGCGCCTCTCCTGGCAATCAGCCTGAGTGGCAGATTCTAGTCCTCACCCTCCAATAGGAGCCGAGGCTCGCCCTCGACACACCGCACCGTGGCCACCCCGTCGGGTGGTGTGTTCGAGTTGCACCTAGCCTACCCTTGGGTTGATCAACACCGAGTGGGCAAGTCCCTCCGGTGCCGGCTGGCTTCTGGAGGAGCCGATGAGACGATCCTTCCTCCATCGGTGGTTTGTTGCGAACGCGTACGTGGCGGGGGTCTTCGCGTTGTGTTGGCTCCTGCTGCGCAGTGGGTCGCGTCCCAGCCGCCTGGCCTACCCTTGTCAACAGGCTGCGGTGTCCACAGCAACGCTTGCTTTCGGAGCTCCGTTGGTCGCGGCGATCCTGGCGCTGCGAAGAAAGCTGGCAAGCCTGCAGTCGATCGTCGGGATTGCCGCTGCAGCGTTCGGCCTCATCGCCACATTCGGTGCGTGGGGCTATCTGTCGCGAGTGGAGGCCTCCAGAGGCCCACGGCTACCCTCTTTGCAGGCTCCGGCCGACTACCGAGCCGAGATCTTTCATGTCAGCGGCTGTCCGCAGGATCCGATCGGGGATCGATTTCCCTGTTTCGAGTCGATGCTCGACCTCATGGGTAGACAGGGACTCAAGTTCTACAAAGCGCCGACCACCACCCGGATCTCCGGCCCAGACGGAGTCCTCGCCGACAACGATGTGATCGTGATCAAGATCAACTATCAATGGGCCGAACGCGGTGGAACCAATACCGACCTGCTGCAAGGAGTGATTCGAAGCATTGTCGATCACCCGTCCGGCTTTACAGGCGAGATCGTCGTTTGCGAGAACGCTCAGTTCGCATCGGTGGAGGACTTCGATCGGGCCGACAACAACGCTCAGGATCAGGCCCTTTCTCCGAGTGTCGTTGTGTCCCATTTTCAGGATCTGGGCCATAACGTCTCTCTATTCGATTGGACCTCGATCCGTAATACGCAGGTCAATGAGTTCTCGGCGAGCGATCTCGAAGACGGATATGTGCTCTATCCCTGGGACGCTCAGCTCAACGGGGCCGTCTCCTATCCGAAGTTCCAGACCTCGTTCGGCACCTATATCAGCTTGCGAGACGGGATCTGGGACCCGGTCACTCAAGGCTACGATCGCGAGCATCTCAAGTTCCTCAATTTGCCGGTGCTCAAGTCCCACTCCATCTACGGCGTGACGGCCAACGTCAAGGACTACATGGGTGTAGTGACCCGCGAGCTCGGGACGAACTCCCACGCCGCGATCAGATATGGCCTCCTCGGGGCTCACCTCGGCGAAGTCGAGCTCGCGGACCTCAATATTCTCGACGCCATCTGGATCAACGCCCATCCGAACGGAGGTCCTTCGACGAACTACAGCGAAGCCAGCCGTAGGGACGAGCTGATCGTCAGCATCGATCCCGTTGCGGCCGACCTTTGGGCGACGGAAAACACCCTGATTCCGGCCTTCCGGGACAACGGATACACCTCTTGGCCCAAGGCTGATCCAGAGGATCCCAATAGCGACTTTCGGGAATACCTCGACAACTCGGCCAACGCCATTCTGGCGGCAGGAATCGAAGTCACCAACGACCCCGAGCACATCGATGCGTTCAGCCTTCGTATCCCGATTCTCGCCGACGGCTTCGAGTCCGGCGACACCTCGGCCTGGTCCAGCACGGCGCCGTAGGCTGGCGGTGGCAGAGCGCCGGCAGGAGCTTTCTCCGGGACAAATCACCGGTACCACCAAAGATACAAAACACAACGGGTGCCGGAGTTGACATGAGCGATCTCCTGGGTCACGAGGTCGACCGAAGGTGACAGGATACCTCGGCTTACAGACTTGACACTCCTTCGGCTCACGGTCCTTTCTCGTCTCGAACTCGAGGAGCCGCTCATCCTATCGAGCTCTGCGCTCGAAATTGGCCCGCCTTGGCAGGATGTTCAGGCTAGTGAATTGCCGGCGGTGAAAACGACGGGGGTTGACTCCCTGGCTCGAGATCCATCCCCATCAGGGTCATCAGCAACGAGGCCCGATCTTCGAGAGACCGGGCCTCGAGCAGGGCCTGCTTCTCGACGGCAGTCAAGGGAAGGGCGGTGCTCAGCGCATTGACCAGCCTGCGCCCGGACAGGGCAGCGAGCAGGTCCGAGTCGAAGTCCAGATCTCTCTGTCGAGCGAAGCGATCGAAGATCGACAGGATCTCCTGCTTGTCGATGTTCGGCTCCTCGGAGAGTCGGTCGATCTCGAATTCAGCGAAGTCTGCGCTGACCCTGCGATAGCCCCGTGTCTGCTCCAGCTCGCGGCGAATTCGGAATCGCACCTCCCCCTCCAGAACGATGAGATATCGGCCGTCAGGCTGCAGCTCGTGCTGATTGATAAGGCCGCAGCAGCCGACTGGATAAAGCTCTGGATCGCGCAGGTCGAGAGGCGGAACCCCCCAGTTGTCGAGCCCAGGGATCCAGGGCTGGATCATGCCGATTCTGCGCTCACCTTGCAGCGCGTCCTCGACCAAGTTGAGGTACCGCTCCTCAAAGATGTTGAGAGGCAGGTACGTGCCTGGCAGAAGCAGCGTCCCTGTCAGGGGGAAAACCGGTAGCATCTCATTTCCTCGCGGCTCCACCATGGTGGCGGGAGTATAGCGAATCACCCAGGTGGCACAGCCCAACAGCAGTGATGGAGTGCCTATTTCGAAGGAGTCAATGTCCGCTTTTGCCTGCGGTTGGAGGCGCACCGATTGGTAGAGATCGGAGATTCACAGTAGGGTCAGTCCTCACAACTTCAAGAGGCCGTCAATGAGCGTGAATCCCGAGATCCCGAAAGAGGTCCAAGCTGAGCTCGAGCGCCGACTCGTCGCCCTGGAAGAGCGCCTGGCCCGCGACGATGAAACTCCTGCTTAGGCGCCTCCCGGCAACGATCGCGCGGCGTGATCAGCCCGGCGGAGCTGCTTCGGTGGCCGGTACTGCTTTCCAGGGTCCAATGCCGGTGATCTGAAGGACGGTGGGACCCTCGATCCAGACGATGTGCACCGCGTGGCGTGCGTTTACGTAGTAGTCCCCCGGACCGAACTCCGTTGCGTCTTTGCGCTCGCTGTCGGCTCCAAAAGCAACCGCCGCAGTACCACTGATAATCGTCACACGTTCATCCCTGGGGTGCCAGTGCGGCGGCATCACGAAAGTGCCGCTGGCGCGAAACCGCACCGTAAAGAGGTCCTCGCCCTGCGGATCGCCCTCGAGCACGGCCATCTCACAACCGGCCGGCAGCGTCGGTGGACACGGTTTCCAGGGTGTGCTTTCGGCACGCACTACGTGCTGAACCTCGCCCTCGGGGAACTGCATAACGCCGATCTCTTGACCCGTACTCGCGTTTGCGAGGAGGAACAGAACCAGAGCGATAGTGAGGCCTGTCAGGTGACGAATCTGCTGTGTTGTTCCTTCGGGCTTCATCGCGGTCCCTCCCCTAGCGTCGTTTCTTCTTCGTAGCGCGTGTGGCAAGTCCCACCACCGCACAGCTCATACAGCCAGTTGCTGGAAATGTTGGCGCGATCGTACCACGCAGAAATCACGAGAGGTTGGAAGATCCCGCCCAGTGGATTCCAACTGCTGCGCACGATGCTCTTTGCTATCCTCGTTCCATTCATCCTCAAAGGACGCACTCATGAGACTTTTGTTGATCTCCTTCCTACTCGTGCCCGCTCCCCTGTTCGCCCAGGGCTTCGACATCTACCTGTTCGACATCAGTCGGGACTTCGCCCTGGTCCAACAGGTGACCGACCGCGAGGGCTATGACAATCAGCCGGCGTTCACCCTGGACAGCCAGGCCCTGATGTTCTCCTCCGATCGCGCCGGCGAGCAGACCGACCTCTTCCGATTCCGAATTGCCGACGGTCAGGTAAGCAATCTCACCAATACACCCGCCGAGAACGAGTTCTCTCCGCAGCCCTATGGCGATGACCGTTTCAGCTACGTGCTGCAAGAGGGCAACCCTTACCAACACGTGTGGCATCGGGCGTACCAAGGCGGCCAAGCCGAACGTCTACTGACCAGCTATGTTCCGGTTGGCTACTACGCTCGCAATGACAAAGGTGTCTTGTTCTGGGGGCGGTATGCCTATTCGCTGTTCTTCGAGCCTACTGGTGTCGATGTCGGCCCCGGCGCCGGCGAGTCTTTGTATGTGATCGACCAGGCGGGTCGCAGCATTCACGCCATCCCAGGTAGCGAACACTTCAGCTTCGTGCACAAGCAGAGCGACTGGAACTGGGTGATCAAGCGCCTCGACCCCGACAGCAAGACCGTGACCCCGCTGGTGTCGATCTCCCCCGACAACGAGGACTATTGCTGGCATCCGGACGGATTCATGATCACCGCCAGCGGCACAAAGCTGCTCCAATTCCAGCCCGGAGTTGACGAGGACTGGAGGGACCTGGCCCTACTGGAGGCACCTGGGCTCGACAAAAGTGGCCGATGCGCGGTCAGTTCCGACGGACGCTTCCTGGCTTTGGTCAGTTTGCGGCCCTGATTCACGGGGCTCGTTCCACTTACCGACGCCGTATCCAGTCGGCCGCCTGCGTGCTCCGTCACTCATCCTCGGTCTGCGATTCGCTCAGAAGCCGCAAGTCGAGGAGATCCTTGCCCCTGCCAGTCGCCTGCTTGTTCCGACGTAGGGCATCGAGGCCGAGAAACGGAACTTGCAGCCCATCGATCTCGACTTCGATCCGCGAGTTCCAGGCCTCTTTGAATTCGACCCCAGACAGGCCGGTCATCAAATCGATTCGGCGGGGCGGGAGGCCTATCTGGTACACACTCTCGGGGGTCTCGAAATCGGCCAGTGTCACCCCATGCGCCTGGATCGGGGCACCGAAGGCCTCGAGAGCTTCGAGCACTCGCTGAGCGTTTTCTGGGGTCGGGTGCACCCAGACATCGAGATCGCCCGTCGACCTGGGTACGCCATGCAAAGCCAAGGCGTAGGCGCCTACGACCAGAAACTCCGCTCCGGACTCGACCAGAGCCCGCAAGATGTCGAGGAAGTCGTCGTTGAAACCAGATTCAACGTTCATTGGCGAGGGCGAACGACTCGGCCAGGGGCGCGATTGCGGGGATAGTCAGGCAACGGGAGTCCAGACAAGACCCACGCCTGACGAGAGAGTTCCCACATCATTGCCAAGCGCTCGGTTGGGGTGGTCCAGCCCCGAATGTTCTCTCCGGGTTCAGCACCGAGAGCATATCGGCGAATGGGCCAACTCGAACGAGCCTTCGCCCGCTCTACACGTCTTTCTGAAGCTGACGTCACACCTGAATTGTACCGGAGGTCGCTACAGATCACCACGGAGGAGACTGGCATCGTTGTCCAGTTCCGCTGCTTCGGTCTGCCAGGGATTCGAGCGACCGAGCCCTGTCGCCAGATGGTCGCTGGCTCACCTGTGTCTCCGACGAGACCGGGCGCGACGATGTCTTTGTTACGTCCTATCCCGAGCCAGGAGGCTACGTACAGATCGCGGTGGCCGGGGGGACGCCAGCCGGTCCCATCTTCCGCTGGCGGCAACCCTTACGGGTCGAGGTAGATTGCAGCAAGCGCCTTGTGCGATAACCGGGACCAACCTTGGACGGGCCCCTCTCCGGTCTCTGCAGGGCCGGCATTGGTAGCCGTGATGATCGTGAGATTCTGTTCGGGATACACGTAGATGACGGCATTGCCGCCAAAACTCTCCTGCCCTCTGGAGAAGAGCATACGCACGCCACTTTCTGTTTGACCGCCAAACCAATTGAAGCCGATCTCCGTTCCACCAGCGGTCTGCACATGATTGCCCATCAACAGGTCTACGCTGTTCTTGGCAAGCGGTCCGTCCCCGGCGAGCGATTGGACCCAGGCAAACAAGTCCCCCACCGAGGCGCGCATGCCGGTGGCACCTCTGAATCCCCAGTTCGGCTCTGGTGTGCCGCCCTGAAACGGCGCTGCAACTGGCGGCACGATGGTCCCTTGTTCGATTGGCTCTCCCCAGAAGGCTGAATGTCGCATGCCCGTCGGCTCGAGGATCTCATGGCGCAGAAAATCCTCGTACGACTGATCGGTGTAGCGCTCCAGGACTAGTGCGAGCAGATTGTAGTTGTCGTTCGCATACGAGAACTGCCCGCCGGGTTCCGATACAAACGGGGCTCCAAGCAGCGCGTTCCTTGCGGCAACTTCGTCTGTCACACCGTCGGCCGCATACACCTGTTCCAGCCCAGATGTGTGAGTCAGGAGATGAAAAACGGTGATCCCCGATTTGTCGGCGGGCACGTCCAATAGGTGCTCAGAGATTGGATCATCGAGGTTCAGCTGTCCGCGCTGCTCGAGGATCAAGATCCCTGCCGCTACAAACTGCTTCGTAATGGATGCGATCCAGTACGAGGGGACAGCACGAGGCTGCGGATCAAATCCGAAATCGCCGGAAAACAGGACCTCGCCGCCCCGTGCAACAAGCACAGATCCGACAAAGCCCTGATCCGCCAGGTCCGCAAGCGCAGCACTCGCCTTCGCTGCATGTTCACCACTGTTCGATGCGACACCAGAAGCCGGCGTCGTTGCCAGCAACAGCAAGGTGGCAGTCACTACAGCCAGAGGAAACTTGTCAGGCACCATTTGCATCGCTCTCGAGCGCAACCAGCAAAGTCGCGGGGCACGTCTCGATAGTACTAGAGGAAGAGAATTGATCGCAGATCAGACAGTCGCCGACGGATAGTGGCGAGAACTAGAAACCCGCGTCGGCTCCGCGTGCCTAGTCCGAGTCCCAGTTGGTCAGGTCTCGCGCCTGAACCGCCGCGGCGGTCTCGGCAAAGCTCTCGTCGTGCGTGTAGCCAACGTCGACGATGCAGGCCTTCAACAGTTCAGCCTCCGTCACGCCAGCCTCCACGCACACCTCCTCCGCTCTCTTCCGCCAGCTGGCGGTCAGGGCTTCCGGCGTGGCTTCTCGTGTGGGCTTGGGCCGTCGGAAGGAATACGTGTTTTGTCCCGGCTCGTACTCGAAGATCGACTCCTCCTGAGCCAGGAGCGCGGGGTCGTCATCGTCGGCGAGGAGAGCTCGCGCCAGCTCGGCGAGGGCAGAGTTCACTTGGGAATGTGAGCCCGAGCCGAGGGCTGCCATCGTGGCATCGACATCGTCCACAGCGTTGCCATTGAAGTTGCCGAACAGGCCAGAGAGCGCGCCCCGGCGAGGTTCGGCAGGCCTCAAATAGGCATTCAGGAATCGTTTGCGCACATCGATGGACAAGGTCGATCCATCGGCCCAGAAGACCTCATACCCTCGCTTCGAGCGCTCGATCCGACCGCCATCCGGTAGCTCGACGAAACCATCGGGCAAAGCCGCTGGCTGGCCGTCAACATAGAGCAGGGGCTCTCGACCCAACATCACCGACGCCCGGGTCGTATCGACGAGCACGGCCACGGCCGTGGCAACCGACACATGCGGCGAAAACCCCCTCGACTCGAGACGCAACTGCACCTCGAGATCTCGAGCCGTCGAGCGACTCGCTATGAACTCGCCGGTCGATTGAAATTCGTAGGTAGCGCCGTCCATGGTCTGCACGTGGATGTCGCCCCAAGCTCGACCCTCGAAGGTGGCAGCGGTACCGGTGGTGGTGACGAGCGCAAGACTCACTAGTGCAACGAATGCGAATCCGTGAGTTTTCATAACTCATAGCAGCAGCAAGAACCGTGCCTTCGTGTCTCCCCGTTGCAGGGACCTGAACGCAGCGTGCTGCTGCCAGAACGTCCTCTCGTGCGGACATACCAGATCTGACTTGCGTTCCGACTCGGGGCCGGAGCCGCGAATCGCACACGAAGGGAAGAGGACGACCCGCATAGCGCCTTTGGTCGGGTCGGGAGCTCCTGGGAGGTGGACGGCGGCGCTTCTGGTCGATGCGCTCTAGGCTCGGACCTTCTCCATCTTTGGGTCATACATCGCGCGGCTGGCCAGGCTCACCTGCAGGGGGTAGCGCTTGCCGGCGATATCGATCTCCCACTCGCCCTCTTCCAGGTAGGTCTTGTCGATGGGCTCGTCGGCTTCGATCATGGCCAGACCCACAGCGCCACCGAGGGTGAAGCCGTAGCTTGCCGCGCGGACATAGCCGACCGCCTTGTTGTTCCGGTGAATGACCTCCGCGTGGTAGAGCAACGGCTCGGGGTCCTTGACCAGCACCTGCACCAAGCGTCGGTTGTAGGCCGGGCCTTGGGCCTTCTTTTCGACGCAATAGGCCTTGCCGAGAAAGTCCGGCTTGCCCAGATCCACAAACATCCCAAGACCGGTCTCATAGGCGTCGTCGGTGTTGTCGATGTCGTGACCGTAGTCGCGATACGCCTTCTCCATGCGAAGGCTACCCAGGGCTCTGAGTCCGGCATGGCGCAGGCCAAAGCTCTTGCCTGCCTCGACCACGTGGTCGTAAACCTGCACGGCCTGCTCCGAGGGAATACAGAGCTCGTAGCCGAGCTCGCCTACGTAGGTGATGCGGTTGCATTGCAGGCGCGCAAACCCGATATCGATCTCGCGGGAAGTGCGGAAGGGAAAGGCCTCGTTGGACAGATCGGCCGAGGTGATGGACTGCAGAAGCTGGCGCGACTTGGGACCTTGCACATTGAGCTGGGCGATGCCGCCCGTGATGTCGGTGACAAAGCAGTTGGCATCACCTGGGATGTGGCGCCTGATCCAGGTCTCGACATGGCGGTGCATGGTGTCGGTAACCACCACGATGAAGCGCTCCTCGGTCTGCTTGGTCACGGTGACGTCGGCTTCCAGCTTGCCCCACTCGTTGAGGAATTGGGTGTAGGTGATGGTCTCAGCGGGGCCGTTGACGCTGTTGGCCGAAATGGTGTCGAGCACCTTACCGGCGTCGCGTCCCTGCACCAGGAACTTCCCCATGAAGGACATGTCCATGACGATGACACCCTCACGACACGCCTTGTGTTCCGCTTCCCAGTAGGGGAACCAGTTCTGACGCCCCCAGGAGAGCTTGTCGACCTTGGGCTCCTGACCTTCCGGCGCATACCAGGCCGGGCTTTCCCAGCCGCTCACGTCGGTGAAATAGGCGCGCTGATCCTTCATACGATCGTAAAAAGGCGAGCGCTTGCAATCACGTGCGGTCTGGGGAATGCGGGTCGGGTAATGCCGCCGGTAGACCAATCCCAGCGTCTCGACCACGCGGGTCTTGCGGTATTCGGGATTGCACTGATAGGGATGAAAGCGATCCACGTTCATGCCGGTGATGTCCGCGCCCGGATCGCCGGTAGTGATCCACTGGGCCATGATCTTGCCAAGCCCGCCGGCGGTGATGATGCCGATGGAGTTGAGCCCCGCGGCGACAAAATAGTTCTGCACTTCCGGCGCTTCTCCGAAGGCCACCCCCATGTCGGGCGTAAAGCTCTCTGGACCGCAGAACAACTCCTTGATGCCAGCCCCCTGCGAGACGGGAACGCGGGTCATGGCTCTTTCGAGGAAGGGCATCATGCGATCCCAGTCGGGCGGAATCTTGCCGAAGGAGAAATCATCGGGGACGCCGTTCACCTTCCAGGGAGCGCAGACCGGCTCGAACAGACCGATCATCAGGCCACCGCCTTCTTCCCTGTAGTAACCGTGACAGGAGGGGTCTTCGATGATGGGAAGCTCTCGCGTCATGCCCTCGATCGGCTCGGTCATAAGGTAGTAGTGCTCGGTCGACTGGTTCGGGATGCTCACGCCGTTGAGGGCACCGAGTTGCCTGGCCCACATGCCTGCACAATTGACCACGAACTCCGCCTTGATATCGCCCTGAGAGGTGGTCACACCTGTGGCCCGGCCGTTCTGGGTGTTGACGCCCGTGACCGAAACGCCCTCGAGGATCTGCACGCCCAACTGCTCCGCACCCTTGGCCAGGGCCATGGTGGCGTCGACGGGATTGACCCGCCCGTCTTTCCTCAAGTAGAAGCCGGCCTCGATATCGTCCAACCTGGCCAGGGGGAAGAGCTTCTTGATCTCGTCGGGACCGATCTCCTCGACGTCGTTGCCGCACATCCGATTGAAGGCCGCCACCCGGCGATACTCTTCCACTCGGTCCCTGTCCGCGGCCAGCTCGATGAAACCCAAGGCCTCGAATCCGGTGGATTGCTCGGTCTCCGCCTCGAGGCGCCCGTAGAGATCGCGCGTGTACATGCGCATCTCGACCGAGGTCTCCGAGGTCGAGCCAAAGGTGGTCATCAGGCCCGCCGCGTGCCAGGTCGTGCCCGAGGTGAGCTGATCACGTTCGACCAGGACCACGTCGCTCCAACCAAGATGGCCAAGGTGGTAGGCGATGGAACAACCGATGATGCCGCCACCGATGATGACGACGCGCGCGCTATCTGGAACCTGAGCTGCCGGCATGGGCGAATCCTTTCATCGAGGTCGATTCAATAAAGCTCAATTGCACAAGAGTATTCAGTGGACTTGCAGGGCGAGTGCCTGCCTGATTTCAGCTGTCAGTACGGACTCAGATCGATCTTCCTGAAGAGCGCCATGCGACCTCCCTCAGGAGGAAAGTGGTAGTCGCCTGATCTCCCAAACCCTAGCTGCAGCGACCCCAGCACACACCACCCCGAGGGGTGGGCTCGAGTCGAATCATTTCCGTCTGTTCCCACTCGTCCTCGGAGTGGATCGCCATGACCAGGTACAATTCCGCCAGGATTTCTTCGAGTAGGAGGTGTGGAAGTGCCGCGATTTCTCATCGAGTGCCACCACAGTAATGAACACGAGGGTTGCGTTCGAGCTCTGGAAGCCATCATGCAACTTGGCTCTCACCTGATTACCAACACTGACTGGGGCTGCGAGGATGGTGTTCACACCGGTTGGCTGATTGCCGATCTGGACAGTCGCGAGGAAGCTCTACAGATTGTTCCCCCTCAATACCGCGCCGACACCCGGGTCATCCTGCTCAGAAAATGGTCGCGCGCCGAGATCGAGGACATGAAGCGAGAATTGGAATCCTGATCGCCGCTGTTCAATCAGGACCAGCACCGTGCAGTAGCCAGCCTCTTCATTCCCCGGCCATTCCTGCAGTCCTGCCCTCGGGAAGGTGCCGAGGCTGCCCAGAAAGTCTGGGATAGGATAGAGAAAATCCAGAATAGGGGTGCCTTCTATGATCGGCGAGACTCTCTCGCACTACAGGATTCTCGACAAGCTCGGAGCGGGTGGAATGGGAGAGGTCTACCTGGCGGAGGATACGTCGCTCAAACGACAGGTGGCGCTCAAAGTCCTACCCGCCGAAATGGCCGAGAATCCAGATTGGCTTCGTCGGTTCCAGAGAGAGGCCGAGCTCGTCGCTGCGCTCAATGACCCTGGCATCGTCACCATCTACTCGGTCGAGCAGGCCGAGGGTCTCCATTTCCTGACCATGGAACTGGTTCAGGGCAAGACCCTGGCTGAACTGCTCCCTTCCGGCGGCTTGCATCTCGACCGATTCCTCGAGATTGCGGTGCCGCTGGTCCAGGCACTGGCTGCCGCCCACGACAAGGGTGTCACCCACCGGGATCTCAAGCCTGCCAATGTGATGGTCACTCCCGAGGGCCAGGTCAAGGTGCTGGATTTCGGCTTGGCCAAACTCCTGGTCGCCGATGAACCCACCGATCAGAGCCTGATGCCCACCGAGGCCCTCACCCGGGAAGGCCTGGTGCTAGGGACGATCCCCTATATGGCTCCCGAGCAGCTCGAAGGTCGGCCGGTCGATCACCGCTGCGACATCTTCTCGGCGGGCATCGTCCTGCACGAGATGGTGACCGGTGAGCGACCTTTCAAGGGCGAGAGCTCGGCGTCTTTGATCTCGGCGATTCTGCGCGATCGGCCAGACCCCATCACCAACTCCCGATCCGATGTGCCGCGCCAGTTGGACAGGGTGATCCAGCGTTGCCTGCAGAAGGACCCGGAGCGCCGCTATCAGACGGCCAAGGATCTGCGCAACGATCTGGAGGATCTGCCGGCTGAGTTGAAGCAGGTGAAGGCGGATCAGCAGCGCTCCGTCGCGGTTCTGCCCTTCAAGGACATGAGCCCGCAGAAGGATCAGGACTACTTCTGCGAGGGAATTGCCGAGGACATCATCAACGCTCTTTCGAAGGTGCGGGATCTACGGGTAGCCTCGCGCATGGCTGCCTTCCAGATCGGCGACAAGACCACCGATCCCGGGCAGATCGGCGAGCGCCTCGACGTCGAGACCGTGCTCGCGGGAAGCGTTCGCAAGGCCGGCAATCGGGTTCGGATCAGCGCCGAGTTGGTCAATGTCCGGGACAGTGCCCTGCTCTGGTCGGAGCGCTATGACCGCGAGCTGGAGGACGTCTTCGAAGTCCAGGACGAGATCTCGGAGAGCATCGTCGAGGCCCTCCAAGTAACCCTCAGCCCCAAAGAGAAGAAGGCGATCCAGCACCAGGCTGCGGTCGACGTCCGGGCCTACGAGTACTACTTGCGTGGCAGGAGGCTCTTCTACGGTGGGACCAGAAAGACCTTCGAGCGCGGTTTGCAGATGTTCGACCGAGCCATTGAGATCGATCCGAACTTCGCTGCGCCCTACGCAGCTATCGCGGACTCGTTATCCCATCTCTATCTCTATTTCGACAACAGTGAGTCGAATCTCAAGCGTGCTGATGAGGCGAGTCGCAAGGCGCTGGAGCTGGCTGCCGAGAGCCCTGAGGCCCATGCCTCCCGTGGCCTGGCCCTGTCGCTACTGGAGAGATTCGAGGAAGCGCAGGAAGCTTTCGAAACCGCAATTCGCCTCGACCCCAAGCTGTTCGAGGCGCACTACTTCTATGCCCGCTCATGCTGGCAGCAAAGCAAGCTTCTGGAGGCTGCCCAGCACTTCGAGCACGCAAGCGAGGTTCGGCCAGAAGACTTCCAATCGATCTGTCTACTGAGCTCCGTTTACCACGGCTTGGGAGAATCAGAGAAGGCGAAGGACTGTCACCATCGCAGTCTCGAGGTCATCGAGAAACACCTGGACCTGAATCCGGACGATGCTCGAGCTCTCTACCTCGGTTCTGGCGCATTGATCGGCATCGGAGAGACTGAACAGGGCCTCGAATGGGCCGCGAGGGCCGTTGAGATCGACCCAAACGATGCGGCCGTTCTCTACAATGTTGCCTGCACGTATTCGAATGCGGAGCGCCTGGACGAAGCGATCGACTACCTCGAGCGGGCCGTGGCCGTGGGCTTCGCATCCAAGGACTGGATTGTCAATGATGGAGACCTCGAGCCGCTCCGAGAGCACCCGCGCTATCTCACGCTGCTCGACTCGATGGACTGAACCCGGTTGCCGTAGCCGCCTTGGGGAACTGTAACGAGCATCTGGAAAACCGGTTCGAGTCCGGCAACACCACTGCCTAGTCCAGCACCGTGCAGTAGCCAGCCTTCCCCATAGCACGTCTTTCCCACCGTCGTTCCGAAACGACGGCGCGGTGAAGAGTTCTCTACAGTCTTCTTTGGCCAATAGACAACCGGCTATATCCACCCATTCGGGTAGTGCACCGGTCTCTTTCCGGGCGTAGAATCGGAACACTCCGAAGAGGATCTGCCTGACGAGAATCAGGATCGAGAGATGAGTCACTCTCCACCCACGAAACAGGAAGCTCGCCGCCGCTCGCGCCGGCCGACCCCCAGCCTGCGCCTCCTCAGGCCGGTCCTGGGAGATGTAGTGGATTTCAGTCGATTGGGATTGGGAATCAGATCCTCGAGTCCCCTGAAGGTGGGCCAGTTCATTTCTCTCCTGGTGAGGCGAGGCGTGAGAGTCAAGAGGGTGACCGGGCGTGTCGCATGGTGCACCCTCACGAAGACACAACGCATTACACCTGGCACGACACTACCCGTTTTCACAGCGGGCATCGAGATCGATCACCTCGAGCCGGCAGCCTGGAGATTCCTGGAATCAGGAACTCCGGCGGCTGGAACGGTTCGTCACTGACAGGAGACCCGCGAAGGTCTCCATCCCCGCTCGGCAGCCTGCAGCACCCTGCTGACAGAAGCTGGCTCCCCTGTTTCTGTTTACACGGCGTCGTTTCCGTCACCTGGCCTCTAAACATCGGCCCTCGTCAGGAGTAGCGTTTCTGGTACCTCGACAAGGGTAGACCTGGCCAAAGCCAGGGACACAAAGCTACGGGTCCTCGCCTGACCCCAGACAAAATTGACTATGACGTCGGAGTGGTGATTCTAGCTGACCCCGTCTACATGGCTGAGTACGCGGAACTCCCGGCTTTCGGTCTGACCAGCCCCCAGATATCGGGCCACTCCGACACCCCCATCGACGTCAAAGCCTCGATCATCAGGTAGAGATCCCCGACGGCAGGATCCTTCCAGCAGTGAACACCCGCTCGAACAGGCGGCTCACAGCATCACCAGGATCCAGCCAAATCATTCTCGGGTCCCAAAGGTGGTGCCGGAGCCGGGACTCGGGTGTCGAGTCGAGCGCCTTGGATAAACGGTGGGCCATGGCTGGGCTGATTCCCGCTCGCGCGTTCAAGACAACTGACAGCGTCTTACGAGTCACTCCCAACGCTGCTGCAACCTCAGTGGCACCAAGCGCCAGATCATGTAGGTTTCTGACGGCGTCAGAAGGTCAATACGCATCGCCACGGGGGAGATTGGCGTAGAAATGGAGCACCTTCGACTCTCGATCAGGTGCCAGGAGAACCCTCCAGCTTCCAACTCTTACCCCGTAATCGCCTTTGAGCTTTCCCGTCAGGGGCCTCACGCGCGGGTGAAGAAGCGGCTGCTCGGCGCTCTCGAGATCATGCAGGGTTTCCTTGATTCGTCGGCGAGTCGTCCTGTCGATCTCGAGGTACTGCTTCTCAGCCGACGGCTTGACCTCAATCCGCCAGCTCATCGAGCCTCTTGCCCTTGACGCCCTTGTCCACCTCTTCCTTGCCGCGAGCGATGATGTCGACCCACTCGGGTCGGGAAAGAAGGTCCAGCGTCTCCTGGTGCCGCTCGATGTACTCGTCGATGAGTTCGGAGAGGATCTTCTTCATCTCAGTCTTTTCGATCCCCGCGATGATCCTCAGGGTGTCTCTCTTTTCCGCCGGAATTCTCACGGTTGCCGTCCCCATCGCGTGCTCCTTTCAATCTACTAGTAGCCTAGGCGCTAGGCGCCTAGTGTCAACCGCAATCGTGTCCATTCCCGTGGCGTTGTTGCAGAAATCTGGGAATGAGCCGCGGCTAGCATCGCCTCATCCCGAAGTTCGAATTCACTCTTCGCTACCGGGTCCGCAACTTGCCGGACTGCAATCAGGCGTTTCTGGGCCGAGGCCGACAACGGAGTCCTTCAAAAACGCACACTCCACGGCAGATGACAGTACGCAAACACAACAAAAAAGGCGACTTAACTCGACAGGCGTAAATGCCGCCTGCTGTCGATTACGGCCTTCAGTTGTACTTCATTGTTACCAAAATTGTTACCTCTCTGTTGTCAGGTGCTGTCGTCGATGGCAGCCATAAGGGCAGCGAGAGACGGTTTCTCCCTCGAGTCCACTGACGCTCTTACGGCCGGTGCCCTCGGCTTCATGCCGCGGATCCTGGTTCTCACCACCCTCCCCTATCGCCGACCTGAAGGCTGCCGGGGTGTTGTACAGAGCCGCCCTAAAGCTAAAATGTCAGAACTCAAGACGACTTGGGTACTCAACCGAGCGGAACGTCGAATGGCAACACGAGTCCTGTACGAGTTCGGGGACTATCAGCTGAAACCGGACGATGGTCTGTACCGCGGTGGCGAGTACGTGCCGTGCCCGCCGAAAGAGCTCGCATTCTTGCGAGCTCTGGTCCAACTCGACGGCGAGATCGCGAAGTCCGGTCAGATTGACGACCAAGTCTGGCCCGGCCAGACTGTCTCGTATGCTTCCATCGCTCGATGTGTGTATTCCTTGCGGCGGATTCTCGATACGGATCCGAAGGCCTACATCCAAACCGTGCCGAAACAGGGGTACCGCCTCGCGGTACCGGTAAGGCGGATTGATCCCGCAGAGAGCCGCCCCACGGCAGAAAAGACAACCAGGACATCTCCTCTCGCCTACTCCCACTATCTCGAGGGGATGCGAGACGCGAATCGCCAGCAACCGGAGGCACTCGCGCGCGCGGTGGAGTTGCTCGAAGAAGCTGTGCGCGTCGACCCGGACTACGCCGTGGCCCTCGCAGCGATCGCGGATTGTCGCATCTATCAGACCGTTCGAGGCTACCTGCGCCCTGCAGACGGCGAGCGCCTGGCCCTTCAGGCCTGTGAGCGGGCTCTGGCGATCGATCCGAATCTGGTCTCCGCTCGCGCAGCCTTCGGCTGGCTAGAGGGCGTCATGCGGCGCGACACAGAAGCGGGCCTTGCGGCTTTGGACGAGGCGCTCGCGCTCGATAGAGACTACGCGCGCGGCCATAGCTATCGTGCCTGGGTCCTTCGTGGTGCTGGCCGTCTCGACGAAGCGGTGGAGGCGACACGGACCGCTGTAGAGCTGGATCCACACTCCATCTTGAACAAGCACGCTCTCGCGTGGAGCCTGTTCTGTGCCGGCAGCTGGCAGGAAGCTCTGGAGATCGAGCGTGCGGTTCGCCAGGACCAGCCGCATGTCGATCTGGGGCACGCCTACGTCGCCATCATGGCAGCGTGGCTCGGCCTCTACGACGAGGCGATCGCGGCGGGCGGCCAGACGGCTCGGATCACCGCCAAAAACCCCGCTTTCATGACGGCGCTCTCCTACGCCCTGGCCAAGGCCGGCGAGGCCGATGAGGCAAGGTCGATCGCCGACTCGGCAGCGTCTGCAACGCTGCCCAGGACACCCAAACCGCACGTTGCTATGACGTACACCGCGCTGGGAGACGCGGAGCGGGTCGTCGACCTTCTGCACGATGCACGTGAAGAACACTGTCCGTGGTTTCCCGGTGCACGCTTCGACCCCCGCCTGGACGCCCTCGCGGACGACCCGCGCGTCCTGGTCCTGTACGAATAGCGGCGCAGCGACGCGGCTCTTTCGGTTCATCAACTTTTCATCAAGACTCTCCACCCGACCGTGTGGCATATTTGGTGGCACTGGAAGCGGCCCGCCATGAAACGCGGCGCGGCCTGAGAAGGCGCATGCGAAGGTGATTCGAGAGAGAGTAACGAAATGAACGGTAGAAAACTGAGATCAGGCTTTGTGGTTTCGATGCTTGTGGTGCTGGGGGCGTGGGGCTGCAATGCCGGAGACGATCGGACGGTTGACGGCACCTCAGCCACCATGGCCGAGAACGGCGCGATGGACAACCGTGCCGCAGTGGAGGGAGAAACCGCTTCTTCCGGCGACAATCCCCTGGCCGAGTACCTGGAGGTGCCGGGAGCAAGAACGACGCTCCCCGTCGACGTGGCGAAGGAGCCGTTCTCGTTCGAGTTCGCCAACGAGGCGCGGACGCACTTCGACAACTTCCACTTCCAGCTCGGCGGCGACCACGCGCTCTACTACATCGTCAACCTCGGCGAGTTCCTCCCCACCGCCTATTCGTCACCCAACCCGAGATTCATGCCGCTCGAACGGAAGATCGACGGCTCCATCGGGGAGGCGGTTCGATTCACGACCAAGGAAGGGGAGCTGAGCCTCGCGGACTATGTCGTCCACCCCAACCACCGAGTGCAGGGCGTGCTGATGATCCACAAGGGCAAGGTCGTCTACGAGACCTACCCGGGGATGGACCCGATGGACCGCCACATCTGGATGTCGCCCGGCAAGGCGACCGTCGGCCTGATCCTCGCCATGCTCGAGGAGGACGGCAAGATCGACCTCTCGAAACCCGTCGTCGACTACGTCCCCGAGCTCGCCGGCACGAACTGGGACGGCATCCCGATGATCGACGCCGCGAACATGGCGACCGGTCTTGCCCTCGAAGAGACGCTCGACTCGATCATCGACCCGTCATCGATCATCGTGCGGTTCTTCTCGGCCGAGTTCGGCGCGCCGAACCCCAACACCGGCGAGATGGAGAACTGGCTCGATATCCTGAGAGAAGCCGAGCAGCTCGAGGGCGAAGGACCGGGCGAAGTGTTCCGATACTCCTCGGCGGTCACCCAGGTCTTCGTCCTCGCCGCCGAGAAGCTCGATAACCTGACCTTCGCCAAGCTGTTTCAGGAGCGGGTCTGGAGCAAGGTCGGCGCCCGCCAGGACTTCCTTTGGCACCTGATGCCCGACGGCACGGCGGTGGCGCACGGGCTGATCTCGACCACCCTCGAAGACTTCGCCCGCTTCGGCATGATCTTCACCCCGAGTTGGAATAAGACGGCGGTGGAGCCGATCGTCTCGGGCACAGTGTTGAAAAGACTGCAGACCGGGGGCAACGTCGAGGCGTTCCAGGCCGGGGCCAAGTTCGAAGGCCTGAAGGAAGACTTCGGCGAGGCGCCGCTGATGAACTCGATCCAGTTCGACGCGGTGTTCGCTGACGGCGCGCTGTGGAAGCACGGCAACGTCGGCCAGGGGATCTACATCGATCCGGCTCGCGACTTCGTCGGCGTCTACTACTCGACCAACGGCTATATCCCGCCCTACGGAGAGGACAAGCTGCCCGGTTTCCTGCGCCGCGCCGCCAAGTATCTGGCAGGCGAATGAAGAACGAAGGGAACGTGAAAGGGAAAACAGAATGAAACGGACAGTGATGCTGCTGAGTTGGGTTGCGTTGGCCCTGGCGCCGGCCGTAGGGGTTGTTGCGGCCGACTACGACCTGGTCATCCTGAACGGCCGGGTCATGGACCCGGAGACCGGGTACGACGCCATCGCAAACGTCGGCGTCAAGGATGCCACGATCGCCTCGATCACCACGGACTCGATCAGTGGCAGGGAAACAATAGACGCCACAGGCCACGTTGTCGCGCCCGGGTTCATCGACATCCATGCCCACGGCCAGAACATCGGCGACTATCGGATGCAGGCCATGCAGGGCGTCACGACGATGCTCGAACTGGAGTCGGGCGTGCTGCCGATCTCGGCCTGGTACGACGGCCAGGCGAAGAAGAAGCTCCCCATCAACTATGGCGCTGCGTCTGCCTGGACGTACGCTCGTATCGCCACCTTCACGGAGACTCAGCCCGAGGCGACGGCCGCCTACTTCCAGGACGCCCAGAGCCGCAGCGACTGGAAGATGGAGATCGCGACGCCGGAGCAGCAGCAGATGATCCTGGACCTGGTCGAGCAGGGTCTCGATCAGGGTGCCCTGGGCATCGGCATCAATGCGGGCTACGCCCCGGGCTACGGCCACAAGGAGTACTTCGCGCTGGCCGAACTGGCCGCCGAACGAGGCGTCGCCACCTTCACCCACGTGCGTTATGCCAGCAATGCAGAGCCCGAGAGCTCGTTCGAAGCCGTGCAGGAACTGATCGGAAACGCCGCGATCACGGGCGCCCACATGCACCTGTGCCACATCAACAGCACGTCACTCAAGAGCATCCACACCATCCTGCCCCTGATCGACAACGCCATGGAGCGCGGCATCAACATTTCCGTCGGCGCCTATCCCTGGGGTGCCGCGAGCACGGTGGTCGGCGCCGCGATGTTCAGCGGCGACGGCTGGCGTGAGCGCATGGGGTCCACCGCCGAGAACTTCCAGCTCGGCACCAGCCGCATGACCGAAGAGCAGCTGGCTGACTACCAGAAGAACAAGCCCGGCACGTTCATCGTCTGGCACTTTCTCGACGAAGAAAACCCTGACGACCTCGCGTTGCTCGACGCGTCTGTGCTGCACCCGGACATCCTCATCGAGTCCGACGAGATGTTCTGGATGTTCGTGGACGATCACAACGAGATCGAGAACTACGAGGGAGACGCATGGCCCCTGCCGGAAGAGGCGTTCTCACACCCGCGGTCGAACGGAACCTTCGCCAAGATCCTGCGGTCCTACGTCAGGGAACGCAGGTTGATGAGCATGCAGGAGGCCCTGCGCAAGATGACTCTGATGCCGGCCCAGACGCTGGAAGGGTTCGTTCCCCAGATGAAAAAGAAAGGCCGCATGCAGGCCGGCATGGATGCCGACATCGTGGTCTTCGACCCCGAAACCATCAGCGACGTAGGGACCTACCAGGAGCCCAACCAGCCGGCGATCGGCGTGCAGGCACTGCTGGTGAACGGCGAGCTGGTCGTCGAACGGGGAGAGCTGATTCTCGACGCCGACCCGGGCCGGCCGATCCGGCGCACGACGACGGACTGAGCGGGCTGCTGGGAGAAGACAACGATGCGAGCCGGCGACTCGCAATGACGACAACGTGTTCGAGCGTGGTGAGGTGTGTCAGAGCTTGAAAACCCGAACCAAAGGAGATTGAACATGAAACGGACATTGAAGTTCTCGAAGATCATCGGCGCGGCAGCGCTCATCTGCGGGCTCCTTGCCGTTGCGCAGGTCGCCGTGGCCCAGGACTACGACCTCGTCATCCTCAACGGCCGGGTCATGGACCCGGAGAGCATGTACGACGCGGTCGCCAATGTCGGCATCAACGGCGGCCGGATCGCCGTCATCACAAAGGACAAGATCAAAGGCAAGGAGACCATCGACGCCACGGGCCACGTGGTTGCCCCGGGCTTCGTCGACACCCACTGGCACTACGACCGGCCCTGGTCCAACAAGCTCGCCCTGCGCGATGGCCGGACCACGGTCCTGGATCTGGAGATCGGCACCCATGGTCCCTATCTCGACCAGTGGTACAAGGAACGGGAAGGGAAAAACCAGGTGAACTACGGTCAGGCCGTGGCTCATGAGTTTGCCCGTGCAGAGGTGCTCGACGGATTCACCGATGGCCAGGACACACGTTCGGCCGCCAACAGCCGTGCTGTAGGGAACGGCTGGTGCTGTAAACAACCCAACCTCGAGGAAGGCAACAGAATCCTCCAGCTCCTGGATGAAGGGTTGCAGGCGGGCGGACTCGGCATCGGTTCCACCCTCGGCTATATGCGCGACGGTGTGTCCGCCCGCGAGTTCTTCGAGCTGCAGGTGCTGGCCGGGCGCTACGGGCGGCAGACCGGCGCACACTTCCGCTACACACCCGGAACCGACACCACCGAGGCCAACGGCATCCAGGAGCTGCTCGCCAACGCGGCGGCCCTGGGCTCGCCGGCGCTGGCCTGCCATTTCAACAACCCCGGCTATAACCTGGTGCACGAGCTGCTGGTCCGGATGCGGGACCGCGGCATGAACGTCTGGGGAGAGATCTACCCCTATGCCGCCGGCTCCACGGCCCTGAACGCGGTCTTCCTGGAACCGGAGATGTGGGTCGACACCCTGGGGTACAAGTACGAAGAGACCATCCAGGATGTGGCGACCGGCGAGTGGTATACGCAGGAGACGCGCGAGCAGATGGTCGCGAAGGAACCGACCCGGGCGGTGCTGGTCTTCAAGATGCCCGAGTCGGCCATCACCGATTGGCTCCAGCTGCCGGGCGTCACGTTGATCACCGACGGCATGCCCATGATCCCCGACGACGACCTGCGTTGGGACACCCCGTACGAGGATCTCCCCAATACACATCCGCGAGCGGCCGGCAGCTTTGCGAAGGCCTTTCGCCTGGCGCGCGAGAACAACATCCCTCTGATGCAGATCGTTGCAATGTCCAGCTACAACTCGGCCCTGCCCCTCGGCAGGATGGGACTGAAGGCGATGCAGGAACGGGGCCGTCTCCAGCAGGGGATGGTGGCGGACATCACCATCTTCGACCCGGAAACCGTGACCGACAAGGCGACTTATGAAAAGGGAACGCTTCCCTCTGTCGGCATCCCGTACGTGGTGGTCAACGGCACCATTGTCGTCAACGACTCGCAGGTGCTCGAGGGTGTCACCCCGGGCCAACCGGTCCGCTACCCGCCCGAAGGGAGCCACTTCGAGCCGATCACGATCGAGGGATGGACGCAGGAGTTCTATGCCGCGCCGATCGACTTCGGCGGCGGTGTGCCGGGCATGGAGGACTTTCACCTAGATTGATCTCCAAGTCTGAGGCCGTCGCTTCCGACGATCTGTCGGGCGGGCCCTACCTGCGGCAACTGTTATTCGTTGGGTCCATCCCACGTTGATCATGAATAACGCCGGGACCCGCATCCCGATCAGAAAAACTGAATAGAGGGAATCGATGAAAGACCAGAAGATTCGGACCATGAATAGGCAACGGAGCAGAAGAACTTCACGGGTTGCCGTGATCGGATTGCTGACGAGCATTCTCTGCGGTGCAAGCCTGGCTCAGGAAGCGAGCCAGCCAGCGCCGACGCTCGTGCTCATCAGCAACGTCAACATCTTTGACGGCACGTCCGAAAAACTCCACAAAAACATGCATGTCCTGGTAAAGGACAACCTCATCGAGACCGTGTCGGACGCACCTCTCGCTCTCATCCAGACCGACAACGTGACAGTGATCGACGGCGGCGGTCGGACGCTGATTCCCGGCCTGATCGACGCCCACTGGCACACCTACTATGCCTACGCGCCGCAGAGCATCATGTTTACGGGCGACATGTCCGAGGTCGCGATCATCGGCTTCCTCGGCGCCGAGAGGACGCTGATGCGAGGCTTCACGACCGTCCGCGATATCGGCGGCAACCCGTTTGCAATCAAGAAATTCACGGATTCCGGCGAGCATCCTGGTCCGCGGATGTTCCCATCGGGCCCGCCAATCAGCCAGACTTCGGGCCACTTCGATTTTCGCGGAAAGAACGACGTCCCGGCCAACAGCACCGATCCGCTGAGCTACTGGGAGCGCAACGGCCTTATCATGGTCGCCGACGGCGTGCCGGAGGTGATCAAGCGGGCCCGAGAGAACCTGCGCATGGGCGCAACCCAGCTCAAGATCGCCGGCGGAGGCGGCGTTTCGTCCGCCTTCGACCCACTCGACGTTCAGGAGTACACCTTTGATGAAATGAAGGCGGTCGTCGATGTCGCCGAGACGTGGAACACCTACGTTGCCGCCCACATCTTCACCGACAAGGCGACGCAGACCGCGATCAGGGCAGGGATCAAGTCGATCGAGCACGGCTTCCTCATGAGCGATGAGACGTTGCAGATGATGAAGGACAACGACGTCTGGCTGAGTATCCAGCCGCTCCTGAATGACGAGGATGCGCTGCAGTTTGACAACCCGTACAGCACCGAGAAGTTTGAGGCCGTAACCGCCGGCACCGACCGAATCTACAGGGCGGCCAAAGAGATCGGCGTCAAGATCGCGTTCGGCACCGACATGCTCTTTGATCCCGTGGCGGCAGAGAAGCAGGGAAAAATGCTGGCCAAGCTCGAACGCTGGTTCACACCGCACGAAGTGCTCAAGATGGCGACCTCGACCAACGCCGCACTGCTGGCGCTGTGCGGTCCGCGCAACCCATACACCGAAGGGCCCCTCGGCGTGATCGAGGAAGGTGCCTACGCGGACCTCATCCTGGTCGACGGTAATCCCCTGGAAAATCTCGACCTCGTCGCCGATGCGGAGAACAACTTCGCGATGATAATGAAGGACGGAAAGATTTACAAAAACACCCTGCGGTAATCGCGGGCCCCGCCCCCACCCGCACGGCCGCGGGGCGGGGTCGTTTGTGATCGAACGGCGGGGCTGGAGCTCCAGGGTTCGAAGTCAGGAGGCCTAAGATGCGCTGGCGACTTTACTCAACTCTTCTTCTGGCGGCGCTCTGTCTCGGCGTGTCGATCGCCGGCGCGCAAGACGCCGAGGACCCGGAACAGCTTCGCCGCGAGCTCGCCGAGGAGAGGGCGCGCCTCGAAGAGCAGATCGAGCGGCTCGACGAGCTGGAACGGCGGCTTGACACCGCGCTCGCGGAGGAGGGAGCCGCGGAGGAGGGAGCCGCGCCCGAGGCCGCACCAACGGCCGACAGTGAGACAGCGGCCGCCGGATCGGACGACGTCGCGCCGGAACGGCTCGAGACGGACCCGAATCAGACCAAGGACTCGCACGAGGTCATGACCGCGTCGGATTTGGAGGACGACGCCTTCCCGGGATCGTGGCCGCTGTTTGGCACCGATTCCCGGATGAAGATCGGTGGCTATTTCAAGCTGGACGCGCTCTACGATTTCGACGGCACGGGGGACAAGTACCAGTTCCTGATCGCCCAGATCCCTGTCGAAGGCTCGCCGGAGGCCGAGCGCTCCGGCTACTTCAACATGTTCGTGCGCGAGACGCGGGTGAACCTCGACGTCCGCAAGTCTGGGCCGGACGGGCCGCCAGGACAGTTCTTCCTCGAGGTGGACTTCTTCGACGAGAGCTCGCTCTCCCCACGGCTGCGGCACGCCTACATCGTCTACGGCAACCTGCTCGTCGGTCAGACCTGGACCACGATTGCCGAGCTGGCGTCGCTGCCCTTCACAATCGACTTCGGTGCCGGCGACGCGCTGTTCGGGACGCGCACCCCGCAGGTCCGCTGGCAGCAGGACGTGAACTCGAGCTGGAGCTGGGCCGTCGGGCTGGAGCAGCTGCAGACCTCCGGCATCTACAACCCGTATAACCTCGGAGGGAGCGCGAGCCCACAGCTGCCAGTGCTCGCCGGGCGCCTCACCCACGAGCGGCCCAACAGCGTGAGAACGCTGGCCGCCCTCGCACAGCAGCTCCACTGGGACGGCGAAGGAGTCGGACCTGACGCGACCGCGGTGGGGTGGGCTCTGATCTTCGGCGGCCGCCAGAACCTCGGCAGCAGCGCCAACTTCTTCACCTGGAACCTGGCCTACGGCGACGGCACGCCGGATACCATCATGGCGCTCACCGGCAGTGACGCGAACGCGAACCTGACTCCCGACGGCCGGCTCGTCACCCGACAGGGCTACAGCGCCGCCCTCGGGCTCGGTCACGCGTGGTCCGACACCCTGGCGTCGAACCTCGCCTTCGCGTGGACGGACCTCGAGAACATCGGCGAGCGGGAACCGGACGCCATCCAGAGCGGCGGCGTGGGCCATCTGAACCTGATCTGGACGCCCCGCGAGAAGCTCAGCACCGGCATCGAGCTGATGTGGGGTACGCGCGAGAACGCGGACGGCGACGATGGAGACGCCACCCGCATCCAGACGATGGTCAAGTACCTCTTCTGAACTGCGCAGGGGCGCCGTGACGATGAGATCCGTCGTGTCGGCCGCACTGATTCCGGCCTACGCCTCTACCCCTCTCCGCCACATATTCGAACCCGAAAAGACCCACCCAGGCGCAAGCTCTCGAAGGTCAGCGCCCCGTCTCGACGACCCAGGCCTTCGGGTAACATCGCCCCGGGGTTAGAATTCATGGACTGAGGTTTCTGAGAATGATCAAGACGATTGAAGCGCAACGCGAGGCTCTTGACGACCTGTGCTCTCAATACCACGTTGAGAGCCTCGAAGTCTTCGGCTCTGCAGCGACCGGACATCTCCGCGAAGATAGCGATCTGGACTTTCTCGTGGAGTTTCGGACCGTCGATTCGATGAGCCTAGCCGACCAGTACTTCGGACTACTCGAGGCACTCGAGAGGCTCTTCGGCCGCAGGGTGGACCTTTTGACCCGCCGCAGTCTTCGAAATCCTTACTTCGTCAACTCCGTCGAGAAGACCCGGCAAGTGCTATATGCAGCCTGATTCACCCAAGTACCTGGAGGACATCCGAGACGCGGCGGCGTTCGTTCTCGATGAGACCCGTGACAGCGACCTTGCCCATTACCTCGAGAATCGTCTCCTGCGCCAAGCCATCGAGCGGAACTTCGAGATCATCGGCGAGGCGCTCAACAGGCTGCGTCGCACCGATTCAGAGACAGCAGGCCGAATTGGCGACACACCCCGAATCGTGGCCTTTCGGAACATTCTGGCACATGGATACGACACGATTGATCACGAGATCGTGTGGCACTTGATCCGACAGGACTTGCCAGGTCTTTTGGAAGTTGTCGAGACCATCCTGACCCAAGCCAACTGAGCCAGTTCGATACTACCGCGACCGTCGCGATCGCGATGCCGCATGGACTGTGAGCAGACCATTGGCACCCTACGAAGTGCGAATCGGCTCACACTGACGCCTTCTACCCGCGCGTAACCCATTCTCTGAGCAATAGATGCAACACGATCCTATTCTCGGACAGGACGCGTGAGCAGCAATGGCCCCTACTCAACCTGTAGACGTTTTAACGTTTTAACGCTATAATGACTGCATTATGCCCAGCAGCCAAAAGCGCGCCACCGTCTACTTTGATCCCGGACTTCACCGCGCACTTCGCCTGAAGGCAGTCGAGACGGACCGGAGCCTGTCCCAGCTAGTCAACGAAGCTGTCAAGCTGTCGTTGGCAGAAGACGCCGAAGATCTAGCAGCCTTCGAAGAGAGGGCAACCGAGCCCGATCTGCCGTTTGAATCGGTAGTCAAGGACCTCAAACGGCGTGGCAAGATTTGAGATCCTGATCAAGCGATCCGCTGCCAAGGAGATCGAGGCGATCTCTCGCAAGAAGGATCGGCAGCGGATCGTACGGAAGATCCGGCAGTTGGCTGAGGATCCACGGCCACCCGGCTGCCAGAAGCTATCCGGGCGCGATCGCTACCGGATTCGACAGGGGCCCTACCGAATCGTCTATTCCATCGAAGACGATCGGCTGACTGTCTATGTAGTCAAGGTCGGGCACCGCAGCGACGTCTATCGCGAACCTCTCTAGAGACTAGCGGAGTCGTTGCAGTCTGCTGTCAACTGCGGTCCTCTTATGGACCTCAGTGTTACCAAAATTGTTACCACTGCCCTAGACGGCGCTCGGGTTGACCTCATCTGAAACGCTTTAGGTCCAACATTTACTTGAGGTTAAGCTGGTGCCGGAGCCGGGACTCGAACCCGGAAGCCCTAAGGCGGGGGATTTTAAGTCCTTTGAAAACTCACACTCCACAACAGACAACAGCACGCAACCACAACAAAACAAGCGACTTACGCCGACAGGCGTAAATGCCGTCTGCTGTCATTTGTGGCCTTCAGTTGCCGTTCATTGTTACCAAAATTGTTACCTCTGTGTTGTGGGGTGCTGTCGTTGATGGCTGCCATGAGCCACTCGAAGGACCTCTTCCCTGTCGAGTCGGTAGACGCCCTGTCGGCTGGTGCCCTCGGCTTCATGCCGCGCCTCCTTGTGCTCACCACCCTTCCCCACCGCCGGCCTACGAGTCACCGCTTCGAGCGGGTCAACGGTCAGCATTCTCTTCGAATGTCCTCACCTCGACGCATTGGCCTACCCTACGGCTCCTATCCCCGCCTCATCCTCATCTACTTGACCACCGCCGCAGTTCGCTCGAAGAGCCGCGAGATCGAACTCGGCCGATCCCCCAATGACTTCGCTCGCAGGCTAGGCCTTACTCCCATCAGCGGCAAGCGAGGCGCCGTCTATCGGCTGCAAGACCAGCTCGAGCGACTCTTCACCACTCGACTGAACTGGCGATTCTCGAAAGACTCGAGCTCCCACGAAAGCGGCCACGGTCTGATCATTACCGGTGATACTGGTCTACAGTTCCTCAGAAGAGTTCTGCCGCGGAAACCGGCGACCTGGAGACCGAAGGTTGTCCTCAGCCGCGCCATCTTCCAGGGAATCACTCGCTCTTCCGTGCCGATCGATCTGCGTGCAGTGCACCAGTTGAAGCACTCGCCGCTTGCCATCGACATCTACATCTGGCTCACCCACCGCATGAGCTACCTTCGCCGACCGAGCCTGATCCCCTGGAAAGCTCTTCAGAATCAGTTCGGCGCCGACTATGGGCGGCTCTCCGACTTCCGGCGGAAATTCCTGCTCTCACTCCGTCTCGTCCTGGGTATCTACGATGTCGCTCGTGTGAGTTCGCGGGACCAGGGTCTCGTCCTTTTGCGTTCCCCGACTCACCTACCGTCCATCTCGGGACAGGTCCCAGCAGGCCCGCCCCCCTACGGCTTCCAACCCAAAGATGCCGTGATCGACAAGTCGCTGGATTGAGCTCCCGGACTGACAGGTTTGTTGTCGGTGGACCAGTAGAGATTCAGGGACCAGAAAAGATCCCAACCCAGCTCTCGACTGACTTCCGCCTGGAACTCGGTGCGCCACCTTCCCGAAAACGTCAGGCTGGGGTAGGCGGTGAGGAATGCCTTCACCTCGAGCTCGGGATCGTCGAAATGGAAGGCAAAGTAGCGCAGCGTCAATGTGCCTTCCAAACTGTTGTCACCTGGCTCGCCGCCTCTGTACTGTTCACGGACCGCCGCGAGGCCTGCACCCAACGCGAGCTCTCTGATGTCGGTGCGCAGGGTTCGATAGAGGGAGCTCGCACGCAAAAGGTATCGCTGATCGAGCCCGAGGCTCTCATTGCTCTGGAATTCGGCTGCGGCATCATAGGTCCAGCGGCCCTTCAGGGCCCGGGTGATGGTCCACGAGACATCGTTGCGCGTGAAGCGGTCATCACCCGTCTCGCTGAGGATCGACAGCAGATGAAACTGGCTGTAGAAGCGTCGGGTCCGGCGGCTGACATCACCGGTGATGGACCCTTGAGTGGTATCGGTCGCTTGCACGAAGCTGTAGCCCAGGGCGAGACTGAGGTCGATCTTTCCCCAGAAGCCCTCCTTCGACTGATTGATCAGCACCAGCTCAGAGAACGGCAGGCGCACCGTGGTGTCGTCGCCTTCAACGGCGAGGACACTGTCTTCGCCACTGTCCACGATGTTGCCAAAATAGCGATGACCGTCCCGGACTTCGACCTCGAACCATTTCTTGCTGTCGAGTCGCGTGACCTGCGCCCAGTCCGCCTCGACCGTGCCCATGAAGTCGGTGCTGATCCGCAGTCGGCCCCGTTCGAGGCTCTTGACCTCACCCACGATCACAATCCCTGCGATGTGGATCTGGTCAGTCTTATTCGCTACCGCTGGTGTTGCAGCGACGGTAGCCAGGGCGATACAGACGCCGGCAAACCGTAACCAGCGGATGGCGTGGCTTCGCGTCATGACAGGGTCTTACCTGCAATCGAGAAGCAATGGCCAGAATTCATGGTCAGGAAAGCCGAGGCCCTCGATCTGCGATCGAATGGCTGCATCGATCAGTTCGTGTCTTCCACTTTCTCCACCGTCAGGATCGGCAGGTGCAAGCCGTAGAGGGTCTCGAGCACACCGCTGAGCTCGGCCTGATCGCGGATCGGCCCCTCCAGGGTCGAATGGGCGGAGTGGTCACCTCGGCTCACCGTGCTGATCTTCAGCCCGGCAAGACGGTCGGCCCAGTCCTGGTTCACAACCCCCTGGACAACGATGCGATAGGTGGCTGGCCCACTAAACTCGATATCTTGGGTTTCTGACTGTTCAGGCATGTTTCAACCCCCTTAGCCTTATCCTTTGCCTTCCCATTCTCCAACCCCCGGCCGACCGGCGAATCCCTCACAATAGGAAGGAATCGAGGGGGAAATGAGTGGGATTTCGCCTACTCGACCAGCTCCACATCCTCCAGCTTGAAGGTCTTGTTGTAGAAAGCCTCCTCGGGGCCGTAGAAACGGAACATGGCATAGGGTGCCTTGCCGGAGGTCGGGATCCAGTTCGCCTCCAGCCCGTCGGGTGCCTTGGGGCCGAAGTAGAGCGTCACGCTGCCGTCATCGTTCTTTTTCATCTTGTCGGTATCGCGCGAGGAAAGGCCCGGAAGCTCCTGAGGCGAGTAGATGAAGGTAAAGGTCTCGCGGTCGTAGATCGTCAGCGACCAGAACTGCTTGACGGGCACATCCTTGGGCACAGTCAGCGAGTAGGTTTTGCCCGCTTCCATGAGGTTGCCGTTCTCGTCATGCATCGTGGCGATATACATCGTCGCCGGTTTCTCTGCGACCTTCGCCGGAAAATAGATGGCCGAGAACCATGGGCGCACCGCCCGCATGTCGTAATCCACCAGGGTGTCCGTCTCCCAAGTGAAGCCCATGTTCTCGTCGTGGAAGAAAATGTTGCGCCACTTGCGGTCGTCCCACCACCCTTCTCCTGGTAGTTCCCGCTCGAAGGTCGCCTGCATGTAGTGATAGGCGTCCACCACCGCCTTGCGGTAGATCGCCTTGGTCTCGTCGTCTGGGGCGTAGGGCTTGCCCTTCTCGATCCCGATGGTCTTGAGCAGGCCCATCATCGTCTTGTCCCGCGGCATGGCGTTCTCGATGCTGATGATGTCGTGCAGGTCCTCGAACCAGCGCTCGTCATACCGCGCCAGCGTTGGCCAGCGTTCATTCAACGGGTCGATGAACTTCGTCGGCGCCGGGTTGGGAAGCTCCGACAGGTTGTAGACGGCGACCTTGCTGGCGAGCGCGTCGAGATCCTTCTGCGTTCCCGTTGGAGACGGTACGTTGCGAAACGCGAAATCGATGCGGAAGCTGGGGCTCTTGACTTCGGTAAAGCCCTTGGGGATGTCGCCCGTCCAGCCCGGAGGGGTGAGGACCAGCTTGGCGCCTTTGCCCTTGTCGATGCCGATCGGACCGATGTCGACGAAGGTCTGATACCAGTGATCCGCGATCTGCCCGAACAGGCCAGCCTTGTCATTCGCCGGGGGCACCTCGACCACGACCGGCCCTTGGCTGAGGTCCATCGTGCAGTTGACGTAGGGCGAGACATTGTTCGGGGTCAGCGCCTCGAAATAGGGCTTCACGCCCGCCGACCAGGCGAGAACCACGTTGTCGCCGCCACCGATCGCAAAGGTGCCGCGACGCAGGCCCAGCTTGTTGACCATCGGTACGGACCACAGAACGGCCTCGAAGGCGCGCTGATATAGCACCTGATCCTTGAAGGTATCGAAATCGGAAAACGACGCCTTCGTGTCCGCCGGCGGCTTGCCGCCAAGCGGTTCGGTGGGTATGTCGGCGGCGGAAAGGGGGGTTGTCGGGCCGATGGTCAGCACTCCGGCCAGAACGAAGGTGGTCCACGCTGTCGCTTTCATTTCGATCTCCTTGCGAGGGCTCCTGCTGTCACGATGATCCACCGATCGGCACAGACAGGGTAAGCCAGGTATTCCAGCCTTCGGGCCGGTACCTACCACCGAACTCCCAATAGCCCTTGACGTTCAGGTAGACCTGCTTCTTGCCCAGGTTGAAGAGGTAGCTAAACTGCGGCCCGACGCCGTTGACGCGGGACTTGAAGTCGCCCAGGACGGCACCGGCGCCGCTGTCACCGGTAATCTGGTAGTAGAAATAGCCCACCAGACCGACCTGCACCTGCTCAGACGTGAATCTCGAAGCGCCCCAACCGAGGTGCGCATCGATGCCGTTCTTGTAGTGAGTGGCGGGATTCTCGAAATTGTAGGTGAGGCCACCCGCCGCCGAGAACTCCAAGCCGGTCTTGGTGTTGAAGTAGGTGTAGCCCCCGCCGGCGTCCACTGCCCAGTGATTGGTGCCTAGATTCGCGAGGCGATCGACGTCGTAGGCTCCCACCGGCACGCCGAGCATCACGTAGGTCATGCCGTTGTGCACCCCGTGATTCCAACGCAAGGAAGCGGAAGGGAAGAGATCCCCGAGCTCGGTGGCGGAATCGCTGACGCTTCCGGACAGAATCTCCCCGCCCGGACCCGTCAGCGTGGCGGCGGCGGCGACATCCACTCCCCCGTAGAAAGCTGCCATGCTGATCGCCGCCTGACCGCCGAAGACAGAATTGTGAAAGGTGTAGGTCGGCACCACGATCAACAGGTCCTCGCCGAGATCCACCCCCAGAGTGATCGTGCTGCCGAGAGAGAACTCCTTGCCGCCTTCGGCGTCCGCGGAGGCGTGGTAGTAGATCAACGGCAACGACCAGCCGGGGTCGGCCGGGGTCGCCACCAGACTGCCGTATTGCCCAGGCAGCCAGAAGCTAGCCCCGCCTTCATCGGCCGATGCCGCAGGCAGCCCCACAGCCACCCAAGCCAGGGCGAGGATGGGGAGAGATTTCTTCTTCACGGCGTGTCCCTCTTTCTGCGTCGACTTTTCGAGGCCACTTGGCTTGTTGGATCGAGGAAGTGGGACGGGTCGTCGCCCGTCCCCCTCGAGGCTTGTCGATTCAACTACTTCACCAGCTCGATCTCACTCGGCCGCCAGCCCTTGTCGTACCAGACCTGGGTCGGACCGTAGATCCGCCACAGCATGTTCCAGCCCTTGCTGGGATCGGTCTGGATCCAGTTCACTTTTCCATCGGGCTTCTTCGGGCCTATGTAGACGTCGTAGGAACCGTCTGCATTCCCGACAGTGGCCGGATCGATACTGGTGACTCCTGGGTAGGGATTGTCCGTCTGCAAGAGGGAGCGGGTCTGGTTATCGTAGACAGTGATATCCCAAAACCGCTTGGCCGGAACATTGGGCGGGATGTGGATCTTATAGGTCTTACTGCCATCCAGCGCCTTGCCCTCGGAGTCGCGCAGGCCAATTACATACTGCGATCCCGCGCCTACCGGTGGTTTGACCATGGCCGGCGTGATCCCGGTCGCATAGAAGTGGAAGCGGACCCGGGAATCGATCAGGCTGACTCCGTCGTTGTTGAACTCATAGCTGCCGCCGGCGAAGCCGATCTCCCAGCTCTTGCTGCCGGGCCAGATGACGACGTTCTCGTCGCGGTTGCGGAAGAGGATGGACCGCTGGGCGGCGGTGCCCACGGCGGCCGCTTCGGCCAGGATCTTCTTCATCCGAGCGTCCGGTGCAAAGGGCTTGCCCTTCTGGATACCGATGGAAGCCATCAGTCCGAGAACCTCCGCATCATGGGACGATGCCGGCTCTTCCTGAACCGTAAGATTGACCTCGTCATAGAAGGTAGCGTCCTGGGCATGTAGCGTATTGAAATCTTGCATGGCCGTATTGACCCAATTGACCTCCTTGGGCGCACTGCCCAGCGGGTAGAGGCGGAAGTGGTCCTTCATATTCTTGACCACCGGATCCGGGTCGAAGTTCGTCATGAAGCCGCGCATGGCCAGCCAATGGCCATAGGTCCTGGACTTCTTGACGAAATAGCCGTCGGGGATGGCGCCTTCATAGTCGGGTGGCACCAGCAGGAACTTCCCGCCCTTGCCCTTGTCGTCGCCCGCATTGCCGAAATCGCAGACGTACCGGAACCACGCATCGTCGATGATGCCCAACACGTTGGGCGGGGTCTCCATGACCATGGGACCGTCCTTGAGATCGATCCACATGAAGGTGTAGACCACCGTGGTGTTTCCGGTCAGGAGCAGGCCCTTGGAATCCAAGCGACCGTCCCAATAGATCATGGTCTCGTTATCCGGCCCCCACTTCTGGATGCCCTTGCGGAAGCCCTGCAGCGAGGCCGCCGGGGTGGTCATGATCATGACCTCGACGGCGCGGGAGAAGTCCATGTGGTCCCAGACTTTTTCCGAAGTCTCCGCGGTGGGAAAGCCGTCCGTGAATTCCAGCGTCCCCAGGCGGGTTTCCGCGCGATCGGGGGTAATGACGTTGGCCGGGATCTTGGTGGTGTACTTCATCGTCGGTGACTCTGCCCAGGCCGTGGTAGCGGCCAGGATCACCAGGATCGCCGTCAGAAAAGGCAGCCGTTTCTCATTCATCTCGAATCTCCTTGATTCAGTCCGGAACAGTTCATCCTGCGTCTATTTCACCAGCTCGACATCATTGGGCACCCACGTCTTGTCATTGAAGGCCTTGAGTGGGCCGTAGTAGCGCATGTAGACGAAGAACCCCTGGTCCGGCAGGGTCTTGACCCAGTTCTCTGCCGCAACGCCTTGCGGCTGTTTCGTGGAGAAATAGATATCGATGGAGCCATCGGTATTGGTCTTCGGCAGCGGATTCTGCTGGCTGCTGATGCTCGGGTAGGGCTGGCTCTGGATCTCGCAGCGGGTCCAGGGGTCGTATACGGTCACCGCCCAGAACAGCTTGACCGGTACATTCGGCGGCATGTGCAGCTTGTAGGTCTTGTTGCCGTCAAAGTACTTGTTGTCCTTATCCTTGTAGGTGGTCTGGTAGCGGGAACCCAATCCGTCCGGCATCTGGGCCGCCATGGCGGGCGTGATGCCGTCGGCGGTGAAGTGGAACGTCGTCCGCGCCTCCAGATTGAAGTAGCCGTCAGGGTCGAAGCTCGAGCTATCGCCGATGTAGGGACTCTCCCAACTGCGATTCGGATAGACCTTCGCCGCGGCTTGGCGGCTGTCGAATGCGATCACGCGGGACATCGCCACGCCTTCTTTAGCGGCCTGGTCCAGGATCTTCTTCATGCGGGCGTCGGGGTTGAACGGCTTGCCTTGAACAATGCCGATCGATGCGAGACGCCCCAGTTTTTCTTTGCCGAAGGCTTCGGCCGGCTCATAGTTGACGATGTCATGCATCCACTCGAAAGCGGTGGCATCTTCCGGAACCAATGTATTGATGGGCATTCCTGACACATTGGTGAACTTGCCTTCACGGGGGCCGGTCATCAATGGATAAACCCTGGCGTTCTTGCGGAAGAATTCCATCGCTTTCTCGCCGGTTCCGACCACCGCCGCGTTGGCGCGAACAAACGAAAAGAGACGATTGGTCGGCGACTTGAATACAAAGTAGCCGTCCGGCACATCCCCTTCGTAACCAGGAGGAAGAAGCAGGTATTTTCCACCCTTGCCTTTGTCCTTGCCGGTGGGGCCAATATCGAAAGCAAACAGGAAGTTCGCGTCATCCACAGGTCCCATCAATCCGGCGGGCGCTTCAAAAACCGTAGGGCCATCTACTTTGAGATCAAACACGATCATGGCGTAGATGCTTTCTGTATTGCCAGTCAGGAACAACGCGCTGGAATCCAGCCGGTCGGCCGTAACCGAAATATCCGAGCTGTTCTTTGCTCCGTAATCGCGTGCCGTTCCAAGCATCATTCCGCGCATGGACAGGGCGGGATACATATCGAGGTACAGCTGAGTGGCGCGCTGCAGGTCGAGCTCATCGTAGACCTTCTGCCTGGTCTCTTCGGTTGGATAGCCACCGGGGAATTCCAGGGCGCCGTACCGCGTGTCAATCTTGGCCGGAGCAGGCTTGAAGCCTCCGGGCTTGAATTTCACTTCGGCAGCGGCAAGGTCAAAAATGCTCTTCTCTCCGGTTTGCGCCCATGCTGTGCTGGTAATACCAGCCATCATCAGTCCGGCAAGGGCCAGGGCAACAAGTGATTTGGATTTCATATCTGTTTCTCCAATTATCTTTGGCGGGACGAGATTTGATTCGTCCCGCCCTTTGCTTTCTTCCGGCGAACTACTCCACCACTTCCAACTCACTCGGACGCCAGGTTTTGTTGAGCCAGGGCTCAAGCGGCCCGTACATGCGCAGGAGGATGAACCAGCTTTTGCCGGGGATCGTCTGGATCCAGTTACTCTCCTTGCCCTTCAGCGCTTTCGGGGCAAAGTAGATGTCGATGGAGCCGTCGGAGTTCTTGTTGATCCCCGCACCCAGGCTGTTGATACCGGCGGACGGCTGGTCGGTCTGCAACATGGAACGGGTCTGCGTGTCGTAGATGGTCACCGACCAGTTATCCTTGACAGGTATGTCGGGCGGCAGATGCAGCTTGTAGGTCTTCGCACCATCCAGGGGCCGTTGCTTCGAGTCCATGCCGACAATGCCGTAATCTGAACCAAGGCCTGGTTTGATGCCGGCCATGGCGGGCGTGACGACAACGGCGTTGTAGTGCATCCACAAGCGTGCGTCGTAGCGGCGGGCGCCGTCGGCCAGGAAGAAAGCATTCCTGTCCGGAAAGGCCATGACCCACTCGCTGTCCGGACCGTAGATACGCTGTCCGGGATCACGCGGGAACACGGTATTGGCGCGCGCGTAGGCATTACCGATGGCAACAGCTTCGGTCAGCAGTTCTTTCATCCGCGCATCCGGCTTGAAGGGCTTACCCTTGACGATGCCAATGGCCGCAATCAGGCCGCGCGTTTCAGGCTCGATGAAACTGATCGGCTCTTTCTGGACGATCTCGTTGAGTCGCTCAAAATAGCTGAAGTCGTTCGGCGGGACCGTGTTGTAATACTTCCCGGTCATATTGATGAATTCGGTCTTCGGCGGATTATCTTTTTTTCCCAACGGGTAGACCTTGAGGTTATCCACGATATTGTCGGCGGACTTCTTGACGTTGGCGGGGTCCTGAACACTGCCCCTGACATAGCCGCGCATGAAGTTCCACACCACATAACTGGTGGACTTGACGACGAAGTAGCCCTCTGGCACGTCGCCCTTGTAACCCGGAGGCAGGACAAGATACATGCCGCCTTTGCCCTTGTCCGGACCGGCCGCACCGAAGTCGCTCAGGTAGCGCATGTAACCATCATCAAATACGCCCAGCACATCGGGCGGGACCTCAACCACGGTCGGGCCGTCTCTTTCCAGGTCGAGAAAACCCCAGGTGTAGAGCGAGGTGTTGTTGTAGGTCAACACCAGTGACTTCGAGTCTCCCAGCTGCTCCCAGATCACTATCTGGTTGCTGGCGGTCGCCCCCATGTCCAGGCTGCCCTGGCGCAGGCTGTAGGTGGAGACCGCCGGTATCGTAGCCACGTAGACTTGTACCGCGCGGGCCCGATCCATGTAGTCGTAAACCGCATCCTTGGTGTCACCGATCGGAATGCCGTCGAAGAACTCCAGGGTGCCAATCGGCGTCTTGACCTTATCCGGCGTGGTGATGTTCTCCGGAATCGGGGTCGTCATTTTCATTTCAGGCTTTTGCGTGATCATCTTCAAATCAGGCGGTGCAGCCCAGGAGACGGCCACCAGGCCGGTGGACAGCAGACTGGCCAAAGCCAATGCGAATAGCGGTACGGTTCTCATCGCTTCCTCCTTCTTCCCTATTTCTGTCATGGTGGCGGAGAAACCAGCCGCCAATCATCGACTACAAGGCGCTATTGAACCAGCTCGATTTCACCCGGACGCCAGGTCTGGTCGATCCAGGGCTGTTCGGGCCCATAGATACGCAGGGCAATGAACCAGCCTTTTCCTGGAATGGTCTGGAGCCAGTTGCCTTCCATGCCTTTGGGGGCTTTCGGGGAAAAGTAAATATCCATCGATCCGTCGGGATTGGTCTTAATGCCTTTATCCTGACTTCCAAGGGTTGGGAACTGCTGATCGGTCTGCAGTTGGGAACGGGTCTGAGTGTCATACATGGTGATGGCCCAGAAGTCCTTGGCTGGCGGATTCGGTGGGATGTGCAGTTTGTAGGTTTTGGAACCATCCAGGACGTTGCCTTTGGAATCGAGCATTCCCATGGAGTAGTCGGAGCCTTTTCCAGGAACGGTCATGGCCATGGCCGGAGAAACGCAGATGTAGCCGAAGTGGAAAAGGACGCGCGGGTCGAGACGATAGGCGCCGTTGCGGGTGAAGGTGGTGTCTTTGTCGGCGTAGGCGGTAACCCAGGCATTGCTATCCTTGAAGGTCAGGTTGCCGGGGTCACGCGGGAAGTAGCTGATCGCGCGGGCAGCGGCATTGGCAATGTCAGCCGCATCGGTCAAGATCTTCTTCATCCGTGCATCTGGATCAAAGGGCTTACCTTTTTCAATACCTATAGCGGCCATCATGCCTTTGGCTTCCGGCCCGAGATAGTCATCCGGCTCGGTCTGGATCAGAGCATGCAGTTTCTCAAATGCGCTGTAGTCATTGGGGAGGATCATGTGCATGTCCTTGCCGGACACGTTGATGAACTCCGTCACCGGCGGGTTTTGCACGGTCGACAACGGGTAAACCTTCAGCGTGTCCCGGATGTTCTTTGAAGCGCCCGGGATCGCCTTCTCGATCGGCAGGCTCTTATCGAGATACCCGCGCATGAAGACCCATACACCGCTGGTTTTGGAAGGAACGACAAAGTATCCTTTTGGAACATCACCTTTGTAACCAGGAGGCAGGACGAGGTACTTGCCGCCTTTGCCCTTGTCAGGGCCCGCGACGCCGAGGTCAACCATGTACTTGAAAGCCATATCGTCCAGAATGCCCAGCATGCCAGGCGGCAGGTCTATGACAGTCGGACCGTCCTTGAGGAGGTCAAGGAACCCAAGAGCGTACATCGTTGATGTATTGCCGGTCAGCAGGATGGTCTTGGAGTCCATCAGGTTGTCATAGATGACGATCTTGTTGCTTGAATCTGCGCCCATGGCGGCCTGTCCTTCGCGCAGGGCGTTCATGGACAGGGCGGGAATCGAGTTGAGATAGACGTTGACCGCCCGCGAGCGGTCGAGATAGTCGTACACGGTCTTGACCGTCTCCTTCTTCGGCACGCCGTCGAAGTACTCGAGAGTGCCGATCGAAGTCTCCACCGAATCCGGTGCAGTGATCGATGCCGGAATGTCGGTGGTCATCTTCATCGTCGGTGGAGCGACCGCTGTCTGAGCCTCGGAGGTATCACCTTGCGACCCACCCTGCGGCGCGCATCCGACTGTGGTCCATGCGAGGGCGGTCACCGCCAGAAGGCCGGCAGCCCAAGCGAGGGTCAGTCGTTCTTGTTTTGCATTTCGTCTCATCACTTTCCTCCTTTGAGGCCGAGGCGAACTTCGAAGCCAGTTCATTCTTCGCCCTCGATCTCCAGAACCTCGAGGATCGGCAGGTGAAGGCCATGGAGGGTGCCGAGCACGCCGCTGAGCTCCGCCTGGTCGCGGATTCGCCCTTCGAGCTGCGTACGGGCGGCCCGGCCTTCCCTGCTGCAGTTCACGATCCGCAGGCCACCGAGCCTCCCGCTCCAGTCCTGGGTCAGCTCGCCTTGAACGACGATGCGATAGGTGGCGGGGCCACCGAACTCGATGTCTCTCTCTACTGGCGACTTCGACATCGTCACTTCCTCCTTGTGCACCGTCATTCTGAGGCCGGGCAACGGCCTCCGCATCCCTCGAAATGGGGGGGAATCAGGGGGGATATGAGTGGGGCTCAGGGAGCCTGGCCGGCGTGATACTTCCAGACCCGCTCGCGCACACTGTCCTCTTCCGTAGACGAGAAGGCCAGCCACGCCAGGCCATCGACCGCGCCGAAGTGAGAGTCCGAGGACAGGAGATCCGCGCCCACCTCCATAGCCTGGGCCGCGATCCAAATGTCGTTCGTCGGTATCGGGGTGCCCTTTTGCCGAAGAGCTGCCGCTATGCGGCCGAACCGATCCGCGGTGCTGAAGGTAACTGGCAGCAGGTCCACGGAAGGAGCTGAGAGAAATGCCTCGAGCCTGGCAGCGTTCTCCTCGAAGCGAGAGCCGAGCCGAAACCCGTAGATGAGCTCACCGACCACGACGGCAGGGACCAGAACTACCTCCGAGCGGCGAATCAATACCGCGACATCCCGGTGGCCCCTCATCAGGGCCGAGTAGGCGTTCGTGTCGAGAGCAATCCTCACGACCAGAGCTCGGGGTCGATCTGCTCGAGCGGCTCGAGGGCCTCTAGGAGCTCCGCCTCGTCCTCGTCGGACCAGACGCCTATAAAGCTGTCCAAGCCGGAGCCCACCGTGTCGATCGCATCACGGCTCTCGGACACACCGGCACCTCGGCGCATGAGCGCCAGCGCGGCCCGATTGAGCGAGATTCCCTGCTCCCGAGCCATCTCTCGTAAGCGTCTTTCGAGCGGCTCGTCGAATCCTCGAATTGTCAGCTGTTTCATGGTCGGCATCCGTTCATCGCTCGAGTCATTAGTGACTCACAATGAGTCATTCTACGACTCTCCTGACTGCAGAGCAAGGCCACGCAGAGTGCCGAGCGCAGATCTCAGCAGGTTCTTGGACTGACCGATCCGAAGGTGAGATGGAAGGTGGTGAGGTCGTCCACCGTCCAGCCGGTGAAGGAAAGATCCTCCACTGGCACGACTCGCATCGAGCCTTTTGTCGGATCTGGGGTGTTGGGAAGAAAGATGGCGGCCAGTTCGCGGCCCGTCTCGGATTCCTCAAAGGTACCGGTGACGACCGCCAGAGACCTCACACTCGCATTGGGAGTGTCGACCAGTGCCACCCGATACCCCTGATCGCCGGGCTCCAACTCCGCGAAGAGCTTCTGCTGCATCTGCATCAGCGCGTCCACGTTGCGCCGCCCATGGAAGAACTCCATGAGGAACTGCGCGAACGTGCCGGCCGCCAGAGGCACTGCGATGAGGAGGATCACACCCACTGCGATCTTCCACGCCAAGGACCCAGACGGCACCAGCCACTGCACGAGCCAGTCCAGTTGCTCGAATAGCTGTACGCCCACCCAATTGACTATGAGTCCAATTACAGCCAGAAAGATCCAGCCGAGCAGGTAGAGCCACTGGATTCGCTTGCGCCTTTCCTCTGGTGAGCGACGTTGAAGCTTCTTTCCCATTAGGCACTCCGGTCCGTCTTGGTCATTGGGGTGAGAGACCGCTTTCCTCTACTGTAGCGCGATACTGGGGATCGGGAACGATGCGGCGAGAGTGAAGACGGTCCCCTCCAGTTGGCTGCGGATCCCATTCTCCCAGAGAAATCGAGCGTTGATGAAGCCGATCAACTTCTTCTTGGTGGCGATGGGGATGGTGACCTCCGGTCCGATGCCGTAGCCGCGATGCCTGCCGAGTTGAAGCTCATCGAAAATCGGCTGGAGCTCGCCCGCCTGGTCGTCGGTGACCTTCCACTGCGCGAAGTAGGCGATGCCCGCGGTCAACGCGCCCTGCATCCAGGATTTGCCGAGGCCGCCTTCGAGGGTCAGGATGTCTCCAACCCTGAGGTCCGTGTCCTCCTTGTCAGTGTGGGTCTCGTAGAAGGCGGTGGTGGCGAAGTGCCAACTCTTGGCGTCGTCGAAGTAGAGCGTGGTGCCTCCAAAGAGCTCGAAGCTCCACATCCCCATGCCGAGGTTGTCGTCGGCGTCCGGGGCGTACCTGCCAGTGGGGGCGTAGATTCCGAGGCCGGCGATGTAGTCGGCGCGCTTCTTGTGCCAACCAAGGGTGATGGGCTGGATGTACACATCGGTGAGGCCGGTATCGACCTTTTCCTGGAGGGTGAGAATGGGGACCTCGAACTTGTTGTCGGTGAAGGCGGGGAAGATCCCGAAGCCGTAGTTGCCGCCCAGGAGGGTCTTCTCGGCCACCCACGTGATGGCAATCGCGTACGCATTGGCGTCCAGGGAGCCGCGTTCATCGGGATCGTATGAGCCCGTTCCTGCCCCATCGCCTTGAGGATGTTTGACATTATTAAGACTCCAATTTTCTTTTTTAGTCATGTATGCTGCGCCAAGGATAATCCCCGGCGCAGCATGCAATGCTTTCTTGCCCTCGTTACTTCGCAAATTTTGTCATGCTGAAGGCTGGTGGATTGGGATATTTTTCCAGTGACTTCTGGTATTCGCCCACAATCTTCATATACGGTCCGAGCACAAAGGCAGAGACTGCAACTCTGGTTCCATTGTTCCCGTGGATCACGGGCAATATTATAAATAGAAGGATAACCCATCCCCTCGGCACGATAGCCGCCCACGCCCATGAGGGACGGGTTGCCAGCAGATGAAATGAATTGCTTTGGATAAATCCGCCACTGCTTCCAGCGCACTGCAGCAACCTCGCCTTCCATGAACGTGATCAGGCTTTCGCGCGCTGACTGCTTGTTTTTGCCTAGGAAGAAATCACCCTGATCGACGCCATCAATGGCACGGTCAGTTGGTACTTTAGCCCCGATAATATTGGCCAATGTAGGGTAAAAGTCGTGGATAGCTACCATCTCGTTGCTCTTCGCCGGTTTGATCTTTTCTGGCCATTTGATCATTCCCGGAACGCGCAGTGACCCCTCAAGTGCATCACCAACCTCTCCACGGAACGGTCCGGGTGAACTGCCCAGGAAATCGTTGTTGGACCCCTGGGTTGTAGCCGGCCCATTGTCGGAAAGCCATATAACGATGGTGTTGTCTTCAATGCCGGCCTCCTTTATGGCGTCAAGCACCTGTCCTGTACGGTAGTCAAGTTCCATCACAGCATCACCAAAAAGCCCGGCACTCGATTTCCCTTCAAAGTCGGGATGAGGCAAGGCCGGATAATGCACATGTGACCATCCCACATAAAGAAAGAATGGTTTCTTTTCTTTTGCCTGTTCTTTGATGTACTTCACGGAGGCTTGCGCTATGTCACCTTCGATATGCCGCCTGTATTCAAGATCGTAGGGACGGACCTTTTTCAACACATCCTTTCCGGGTTCTGATTCCCAGATAGAGGCATTGCGATTTGGCAATTTCTGCCTCCGGTATACCGCTTCTACGCATACCATCCGGATACAATGTACCGTCGGTGGTTTGTAAAATCCCAACATGGTATTCATCAAAGCCCTGGTGAATGGGCAGGCTTTGCTTTTCTTCACCCAGATGCCATTTACCCACAATGGCAGTGGCGTAGTCTTTTGATTTGAACAGTTCGGCAAGCGTCACCTCACTATCCTGAAGTGTGCTGGGTGTACCGGCAATAATAATGCTTCCCAATCCTGCACGTTGAGAATATCTGCCTGTCAGCAAAGCCGCGCGGGTCGGTGTACAGCCCGGCTCCACGAAAAACTGAGTGAGCATGAGCCCTTCGCTTGCCAGCTGGTCGATGCGTGGCGTCGGCATGCCCCGAAGCTCACCGCCGCTGCCGTAGCTGCCTAAGTCACCGTATCCCATGTTGTCTGACAGCATAATTACTACATTGGGCTTATCGGCCGCACCAGCGGAAGATATCAGCGCGATTGCCAGCAGTCCTGCCAGCAGGGTTCGGTTGGTAATTTTGTTTTTCATAGTATCTCTCCTTCTCCTTTCAATCTTTTCTCAACGAGTAGGCCGAGTATTCCGGGTCGGACAAGGCCGGCGGAACATTCAGCCTGCGCACCGATTGCGAATCAAGGGTCATCGTCGCCTCTATGGCCCGGTTTCCGTCAAGGAAACCCCGGGTGGGTGCGGGTGCTCCTCGAGCGACTGCTTCATCTCTACCTCCAACTCTTGATTCGTTGACCCTTCGCTTCCTCACCGCCAGACGAACTTGATGCCCGCCTCGAGGTTCCAGTCGTAGAGCCGGTCTGCGCCGATCCCGGCCCCTGGGCGCAGCCAGCCACTGATGCCGACCTTGGGCGCGATCATGAAGCCCCACTCGATCTCTGTCAGCGCCGGTGTCCTGTCGTTCTCGTGGTCGAAGATGACCTGCGGATCGACGATCAGCCAGTTCTTGCCGCCGGCAAGCGTCCACACGAAGTAGAGGTCGAGCTGGCTGCGGCTGATGTCGGCGCGATCGCTCGAGCCGCCGACGTCGAACACGTACTGGTAGGCGGGCGCGAAAAGGCTTCCCGCGGCCAACCAGACCGGGAAAGACCCCGATCACGGTCGGTCCGAGCGAGGTCCTGCCGGACCCGAGGGCGTCGTTGGTAGCGGTGGCGAAGAAGCCCTCGAGACCGACCGCGAGGATCGTCTTCTTGCCGATGTACGGCAGGTACAGAAGCCGCGCATCCATATCGCCGATCCCCGAGACGCGTGTACGTATTCGAACCCGGCACGTCGACGCTGAGGTTCGAGTAGCGTGCCCGGACGCGCGTCCCGAACCGACTGCCCAGGTCGTGGTACAAGCTGCCGGCTCCCACCCCCTTGAGGTTGGCGACGTCGCGGCCGAAGGGCCAGCGGAGCTCGACGGTGTTGGTGATCAGCGAGCTGTCGTCGATCGGCAGGCTCGCCATCTCGGCATACAGCCGGAAGTCGTAGGTGAAGTTGACCGGGTTGGTGCCGGTGTTGTCCTCCTGCGCCTGGACCGGAAGCGCCAGCCCGGCCGCTACCAGCCCGGCCAAGACAACCTTGATGGGTGATGTGATTTTCATCGACAACGGTTCCTTTCAGATCAGCTCTCGGGCTCGGCGATGCGGCGCCGATCAAGCAGAAGGCCGTCAATACGGCCAGGGCGGTTCTCAGTGACTTCGTTGTATTTCATCTCTCATTCTCGGGTCGTTGTAGAGGGCGGGGATAAACCCCGCCCTCTAAACGTCCTGGGTTCTTATGCGACCAGCTCGACGTCGCTCGGCCGCCATGCGCCTTCGATCCAGGGCTGTTCGGGTCCATAGATACGCAGGGCAATGAACCAGCTCTTGCCGGGAATGGTCTGAAGCCAGTTGCTTTCCTGGCCCGCGGGTGCCTCGGGCCCGAAATAGATGGTGTACGAGCCGTCCTCGTTCTTCTGCAACCCTTCGGTGTAGGTGTCCAGCGTCGGAAACTGCTGGTCGGTCTGCAGCTGCGAGCGCGTCTGCGTGTCGTAGAGGGTGATTGCCCAGAAGTCCGCAACGGGGACATTCGCGGGCAGGGTCATCTTGTAGCTCTTGGAGCCCTCCAGGATCTTCTTCTCCGTGTCCAGCGAGGCAAATACGTACTCGGAGCCCTTGCCAGGATCCGGAGCCGCGGCCATCGCCGGCGTCACCACGATGCAGTTGTAGTGGTAGTAGATCTGGTTCTCGATCTTCCGGGCGCTGTTTTCGATCCAGGTGGAATCATTATCGGCAAACGGTACGACCCAGGCCCCTTCCATGTCGCCCCAGGCGTATTGACCGGCCACGCGCGGGTAGTAAGTGATGGTCCGCGCCGTGGCCTCTGCGATGGCTGCCGCATCGGTCAGGATTGCCTTCATGCGGGCATCCGGATTGAAGGGCTGACCCTTGACGATGCCGATGGACCGCAACAGGCCGAGGACCTCGAGGTCGAGAAAGCCTTCCGGCTCTTTCTGGACCACCTCGTTGATGCGCTCAAAGAAGGTGTAATCCGTCGGGAGAACGGTGTTCATCTCTTTGCCGGAGACATTGATGAACTCCATGGTCGGCTGATCCGCGGCGCGGCTCAGTGGATAGACCTTGAGGTTGTTGCGGATATTGTCGGACGCCGCTTTCACGCCTTTGTCCAGGTAGCCGCGCATGAAGTTCCAGACGTTGTAGGTCTTGGACTGCACGACGAAATAGCCTTTGGGCACGTCACCCTCGTAGCCGGGAGGCAGCACCAGGTATTTGCCGCCCTTGCCCTTGTCGGGGCCGGCCGCACCGAGGTCCGTCATGTGCAGGAAGCCCATGTCGTTGAGCACGCCGAGCATGCCGGGCGGCAGCTCGATCACCGTGGGGCCGTCCTTCTCCAGGTCGAGGAAGCCCAGCGCATACATGGTGGAGGTGTTCCCGGTCAGGACGAGCGACTTCGAATCCATCAGCGTGTCGTAGATGCAGATCTGGTTGCTGGTCTTCGCACCGACCGCCGCCTGGCCCCGGCGCAGCTCGTTGATGGAAACGGTGGGAATGGTGCTGAGAAGTGCCTTGTAGGCATTGACCTTGTCCAAAAAGTCATAGGCCATTTCCGTGCTCTTCTTGGTGGGCACGCCATCGAAGAACTCGAAGGTCCCGATGGAGGTTTCCACCCTGTCCGGAGTGGTGATCGATTCCGGAATTGCCGTGGTCATCTTCATCTGGGTCGGTGGCGCCGGCTCGGCCGCTGCCGCTGCAGTGGTTTCACCTTCAGGCGACCCCTGAGGTGCACAGCCGACGGCGATCAGACTCGCGGCCACCAGCACCCATACACCCGCAATCCAGGTGACCTGCCGCCACGTCTTGCTTCGATACTCATCCATGATCGTCCTCCTTACGGTCCTGTCTGGGCGCTTGACTCCGCCAGATGAGATTCGCAGTGCTATTTATGCTGATGCACCGCAGATCACTACGAATCCCTTGAAACAAGTGGGAATCGAGGGGGAAATGAGGGGGTTCGGATCCGGGTCGGGTCAGGAATCGGCCGGCAGCTGCCCGCCCGCGGGATGGAGGTGCAGGTCGCGTTGCGGGAAGGGGATCGTGATGCCGGCTTCGTCCAGAGCTCGGGTAATGGTGAACCGCAGCTCGCTCTCGATCCCGAAGTATTCGCCTGCCTCTGCCCAGGCGCGTAGCTGGAAATCCAGCGAGCTCTCGCCGAATCCCAGGAAAAGACATTGCGGCTCGGGGAAGGCGTCGATCCTGGGGTGACGCGCTGCTATATCTACGAGCAGCTTCGCCACGACCTCCGGATCGGTGCCGTACGCGACCCCGACCGGGATCTCGAGCCGTCGCCGATCGTGATGCAAGGTCCAGTTGTCGACATCCGAAGCGATGAGCTTGGAGTTGGGGACGATCAGCTCCGAGCCCCTCCAGGTACTGACCACAGTGGCCCGCATGCCGATCTCTATCACTTGGCCGCTCGTCGTCCCCACCTCGATGATGTCGCCCACCCGGATCGGCCGCTCGAAGAGCAGGATCAGGCCGGAGACGAAGTTGCTGACCACGTTTTGGAGGCCGAAGCCGATGCCGACCCCGAGACCGCCCGCCACGATCGCCGCCTGACTGATATCGAAGCCGAGGGCCTTGATGGCCACCAGCAAGCCGAAGAAGATCACGGTGTAGCGGCTGACCCGAGAGACAGCATGCGCTGCTCCCTGCGACAACCGCGTCCGTGGCAGGAGGAGCTTGCCGAGCACGAATTCCACCAGCGCCGCAAGCTTGGCCGACAGCCAGATGATGAGGACGAAGGTCAGGACAGCCCCCAAGCTGAGCGAGAACTCACCGATGGAGAGCTCGGCGCCCAGGATGCTCCTGACCCTGTCTGCCACCGGCTCGTAGAGCGTGAAGCCTCTGAGAGCAAAGACACCGAAGACGATCACGGCGACCAGGCTGATCAGGCGAAACAGCTGGTCGCGCACCGCATCCGTGTGCTCAGGGGCGATGCCGAGACGATGTGCGCTCTTGGTGACGAGGGTGACGCGGACAATGGATCGCAAGAGCGCGCTGACGACCCAGAGGATAATCCCGGTGAAGACCGCATCGGTGGTTCCCACGACGGCCAAGGCTCCCAGGCGAACGCTACCGAGAACGTTGGCGATCATTCCCGCGGCGTAGAGCAAGATCGCCAGGCGCATCCCGCGCTCCAGAGCTCGCTGCCAGGCCGGTGGTAACCGATCGGGGTCTGCGCGCAAGACCCGCAAGAACCAGACGCAGTACACGACCCCGACGAGGCCCAAGGCCAGGATGGCCAGGCGGTGGACGAGGGATGCGACCGGCGCCAGATTGACCAGTTGGAAGAAGAAGTAGAGCGGGATCAGGAGATACAGCATGCGGTGCAGGGACTTGTCCAACACCCCGAGGAGCAAGAACAGCAGGGCCAACACCAGTACCAGGTTGAGCACGTCCAACCAAGCCGTGGGTGCCTGGATGTCGACGATGTTGGTCAGGGCCAGAATCAGCACCGCCGCTGCGGCAATCGGCCGATCGAGCAAGGAGACCGCTCGATCCAGCGACGGATCCTTCTGCACCCACGCCTTCGACCGGTGGCGCAAAGAGATCAGCAAGGCCGCCAGGGCAACCCAGAGAAACAACCAGGCAGACAGGCGGGCTCCCTCCTCGGCGACGTAGCCGCGCAGGTCCTGCCACTGCCGCTGCACGAGAATCCGGACCTGATCGACAACCCCTCCCCGCTCGGCAGGGGCGCGCAGCACCTTCCACAACGGAGGGCTGTCGACCTCGAAGATCGCCGTTGTGCGCCGCGAGACCTCTTCTCGCTGACGCGTTAGGATCTCCTCGAGCACGCTCTGCTGCCGCGCGATACTGGCTTGCAGCGCGAGCACCGAATCTCTTGCCGTGCGGGCGCGGGTTTCGCCGGCCCGAAGGAGATCGATGACCTCCGTGATCTCGTTCTCCAGCGCTTCGGGCAGCGGGTCCTCGCGCTCGAGGTCCCGCGTCAGCTCCCAGACCGACCGTTCCTCCTGCAGCTCCTCGAGCGTCGATGCCCGGGCATTCGTGCGCGCCGAGAGGTCCCGCATCCAGCGGTCGAGACGGTCTCGGGACCGCACCGAGGCCTTTTCGGTCTCCCGGATCAGCGACGTGCTCCCGGCGGTCTCGAGGAGCTCGTCGGTCTGCCCTACCAGCGCGGCGATGCGCTGCTGCTCGACTGGCAAGGCCTGCTCGATCTGGGTCAGGCGCTCATCCGGCGTGATCTTCGACTCGGCGCCCCGTTCCAGCTCCCGTGCCAAGGCGGACCGGGCACTGATGTCGACATCCGGGATCGGGCTCGGCCCGGCAGCCGAATCGGGTGGCAGCGTCGCGATTTCGGGCTCGCTCTGGGCCGCGACCGGCGTCCCCGCTATCGCCGCCAATAGCGCGACAGCCAGACAGCCGCCGATGGTGCAGTTTGTCGCGAGTCGTTGGACGTTCATGAGGGAGCCTCAGCAGCTTCCGGGGCTGACCGAGCCGAAGGTGAGGTGGAACGAGGTGACGTCGTCCAGGGTCCAACCGATGAGAGTAAGGTCGTCCAGCGCGACGACCTTGATCGAGCCCTTGGTCGGGTCCGGTGTGCCGGGGAGATAGACGGCGGCGAGTTGACGGCCAGTGGCCGACTCTTCGAACGTGGCGGTCACCAGCGCCAGGGTTCGAACCTGAGGGTTGGGCCAGGCGAGCAAGGCCACCTGATAGCCGCGCTCGTCGCCCGGTTCGATCTCGGCGAACAGCTTCTCCTGCATCTGCAGGAGCGCATTCGAGCTGCTTCGCCCTTTGAGGTAACCCAGCAGGAACTGGGCGACGATGCCAGCCGCCATGGGAGCGACCATCAAAGCGACAACAGCCAGCGCGATCTTCCACCCCAGGGACGCAGACGGCGCCACTTGATCCACGAGCCAACGCAGCTGCTCGAATAGCGCCGGGCCCAGCCACTGCGCGAGCAGCGCGATCAAGGCCAGAAACAGCCAGCCCAGCAGATACAGCCACCTGTATCGTTTGAGCAGGCTACCCAAGGACGGTCGCGAGGTCGCCGTCGTCTTCATTGTGCCTTTGAACCTCCCACACCATCGTGCAGCGCCTTCTGCGCATACCGGGCGGCGTCGCCGCCTTCCCAGGTGGCCCGCACCTCGAGCGTCTGCCCCTGTTCTCGAATCCGCTCAATGGCCGCGCGAACCTGAGGGTTGGCGGCCCCTTTACCGTTGAGAATGATACGAACGTGTGTCATGGCCGTTTCCTCCTGGTCGTCATGCTGGGCTACTCTCCTCCTGCCCTGATTCCGGCACTGAATTCTGCTTTGACGGCTCCTGCCGCCGTCTCCGACATCTCGGCGCGGACCGCGGTGATGCTGGCTCCGAAGAGGAAGATGGCCGCAGCGTAGTACACCCACAGCATGAGCACAAGAACGCTGCCTGCGGCGTCGTACAGGCTGGCAATCTCGCTGCGGCCGATAAGCAGACCGATCAGGGACTTGCCGACCGCGAAAAGGGCCGCCGTCAGCAGGGCTCCCAACCAGGTCTCTTTCCAGGGCAGCTGAATGTCGGGCAGATAGCGGAACAGCATTGCGAACAGCAGCGTCATGGCACCGAGATCCAGCAGGGCCGAGTCAAGGGCCGTCACCCAGCCCGACAGCGGCCCGATACAGTTCCCCAGCCATGTCCCCAAATGGTTGACGAGTGTCCCGAGTATCAACGAGACCGACAGGATGAAGGCGAGCGTCACCAACATCGCGAAGGACACCACCCTGTCACGAACGAATCGCCAGAGGCCCAGATTCGCTGGCTGATCAGACTCAACTCTGAAGATGCGGTTGAGCGCCTTCTGCCCGGAGACCATTACCGTGGAGGCGGTCAACAGCATGGTAATCGCAGCGACAGCGGTAGCCCACCAACCAGGCCGACGAAACTCGATCCTTTCCAACGTTGCCATCACCTGGCTTGCTCCCTCCTCACCGACCAGCCCTCCAAACTCGGAAAAGACTGCCTCTCGCACGAGCCTCTCGTCGGAGAAAAAGCTAGCGGCCCAGAGGATGATGAACAGCATGGGCGGGAGAGAGAAGATCATCGAGTACGACAATGCGGCCGAGTGAGTTGGCGCATCCGCGGCATTGAATCTGGCTACAGATGGTTTCAGAACCTGCCAAGAAAGCCGCACAATCGAATCTCCGTCCATGCGGAAGAGAGCCAGGTCGATGACTACTCGGTGCACGACTTGGCGTCGAGCTCGCCGACCAGGACACGCCCTAGTCGTCGTCGGAATCCCAGCCGAGCTGCTCCTTGGCGACCGCTTGCAACACCTGAGCTCGGGCGATCGGGTCCAAGGCGTCGAGCTCGGCGATGATGGTCTGCTGAGTAGCTTCCAATCGGGTCTGACGCTGTTGGAGCAGCACGCCGGCTCCGAGGCCGAGGAGACTCACGGGCACAATCCAGTCCATCAGTCTGCGCCGGCCGGTCAGCAGGTTGGCGAGGGCACCCAGGGCACCGCCAGCGATGAGCGACCAGCTTATGGACTGCAAGCTCGGCAAAGCAATACCCGAGGGTTCTGTCTCGGCACGGTCCTGTGACGAATCTACCTCGAGTGCTTGGTCTTCCAGATCTGGCATTGGGGCCTCCTTACGACACCCTCTGGGTTGTACGTCGAGTCAGGAGTGCTGCCTGCGTCAGCTCTGCTTGACCCTCTCCGCCGCCTGACGAACGCTGGTACGCAGCGTCTCGAACGCGTCACGGACCCCCTGCTGCAGGGTCGCCCAGCTCTCCGAGGCGGCGGCCGTGGCCTCTTCGAGCTGATCCCGTGCGGTCGTCAGCTCCTCGTTGAGCTGAACAATCGTCGGGTCGACATCTGCTGCCGACACCTTCTCATTAATTTGCGCCTGCAGCGCCAGCAGAACGATCCGGCCCTCAATGAGATCCACCTGATTGGCCTGAACCGTCTCGGTCAGGATGCGGATATGCTCTTCCAGGGCCGCAATCTGTTCGTCCTGCCTCTTGTCGTCTCCAAAAAGTCCCATTTCATAGTCCTTTCTTGATGTTCAGACCCAACTGGGGTCTCATTGCAGCGCGATGCTCGGTATCGGGAACGAGGCGGCCAGGGTGAAGACAGTTCCCTCCAGCTGGCTGCGGATGCCCGTTTCCCACAGGAAGCGAGCGTTGATAAAGCCGATCAGCTTCTTGCTTGTGGCGATCGGCACGGTCAGCTCCGGTCCGAAACCGTAGCCCCGGTGTCTGCCGAGCTGGAGCTCGTCGAGAATGGGCTGCAGCTCTCCGGCCCGGTCCTCGGTGACCTTCCACTGGGCGAAGTACGCGATCCCGAAGGTCAGCGCACCTTGCATCCAGGACTTGCCCAGGCCGCCCTCGAGGGTGAGGATGTCGCCGACTCTGATGTCGGTGTCCTTCTTCTCGGAGTGCATCTCGTAGAAGGCCGAGGTGGCGAAGTGCCAGCTCTTGGCCTTGTCGAGATAGACCGTGGTCCCACCGAAGAGCTCGAAGCTCCACATTCCCAATCCGAGATTGTCGTCGGCGCTGACGTCGTAGCTGCCCGTGGGGGCATAGATCCCCACACCCGCGATGTAGTCGGCGCGCTCCTTGTGCCAACCGAGGTTGATGGGCTGGATGTAGATATCTGTAAAGCCCGTATCGACCTTCTCATCCAGACTGAGAATCGGCACTTCGAACCTGTTGTCGGTGAAGGCGGGAAAGATCCCGAAGCTGTAGTTGCCGCCCAGGATCTTCTTCTCGGCAACCCAGGTGATGGCGACCGCATAGGCGTTGGCATCCAACGAGCCCTGCTCGTCAGGGTCGATCGCGATCGACTCCCCGTCAGGGCCACGCAGGGTCTCGCCGTCGTAGCGCAGATACACTGCCGCCACATTCCAACCGGGTGGCCCTTGGGTGCCGGACATCAGACCCATGTCACCGGTGAAGTTGTGACCCAGGAACTGGGCCTCGGTCGGGCTGGCTAGCAAGGCGATAGCCAGGCAGCAGCCGATTACGCTGGCGAAAAGCGACCTTTCGAACTTCATCTCACACCTCCGTGGGCCACAGCTACATTCTGTGTGTCCCCGGCAGGCCCCGAATCCCTCGGAATAAGGGGGAATCGAGGGGGAATTAAGGGAGTCGCAGAATCCTAGGGGATCTCCCCTGGCAGCTCCAAGGTTCGCAGCAGGAAGTCGCCAATCCGGTGACGGAGCCAGTTGAATCCCAGCGGTGTCATTCCCAGAAAGGCCCGCTTGTGCCGAGTCGGAATGAGTATCCGCTCCGGTTGACCCATCGACTCCCAGAGTGCCTCACGGGCGGTCTCGGTCATGCACTGATCCTGCGCCGCCTCGACGATCAGCACCCGTTGCGGATCGACCCTTCCCGGATAGCTTGCCGGATCCAGGGGCGCGAAGATCGGCTGGAGCCGCTGCTCGAGCTCGTCCGGGCTCCATCCAAACTCGGTCACGGCCTTCGATCTGGCCGGGGCGCTACGGGTCAGCGGGCACTGCGCCAGCACCTGGTGGGCCAGCGCACCACCCATGACCAGAACGGTCGCAGCTAATCGGGGCTCCTGCGCCGCCACGGCCCCGGCCACCATGGCTCCATGACTGAAGCCCACCAGACCGATGCGTTCGGAGTCCAAGTCCGGCCTGGTTTTCGCCCAATCGAGGATGCGGCGAATATCGGTGATCGCCACCCACTCACGTTGCGCGCCCTGCTTCCAGAGATCCAGATAGGACGCCTCATCTGGGGCGGAGGCCAGGCCCTGCCAATCGAGAAGGTGATTCGGACCCTCCATCTGAAAGACATTGACGTGGCCGCGGCTGCGTCGCCGCAAATGAGCGGTGATCTTTTCGGGTGGATAGACATGCCGACCCCAGATAGGCAGCACCACGACCATGGGCTTCCGACCCTGCAACTTGCTTTCGTAGTACTTGCCCCTTACGAGATTGCCCGGTTGACCGTTGTCACCGATCGAGGGAAAGCGGACGTAGCGCACGCGATAGAGCGACGTCTCTTCTTTGTCCAGCATCCGATTCTTGAACGGAATCTCTCGGCGCTCGTAGGAGAAGAGCTGAGTAGCAGACGGCTCGCGGAGCTCGAGAGACTCTGGTGGCATGGAGGCGGGTGGTGAGCTGGTGTGCGCGACACAACCGATGAAGCTCGAGGCCATCATCAGCGTCGCAAGATACCTCGATCTGGCAGTCGTCTTCACGGCCACCCCTAGCCTAAGCACTCCGCGGTAGGCCCGCATCCCCAGGAGTGTGGGGGAAATGGGGGGGAAATAAGGGGGTTGACTCCGCCCAGCGCCTACGGCAGGTACCGTCTCACTGGCGGCGCGGCGCGGACGGTTTGCCCCAGAGCCGAGATCGATCGAGGATCCCACGCTCCACGGCTTGCTCGACAGCCTGGCGGCGGCTCTGGACACCGAGTTTGTCGTAGATGTGCTTGAGGTGATAGTTCACCGTATGGGTGGAGATGCAGAGCTGAGCGGCGATCTCCTTGTTTTGCAGGCGCTGCGCCAGCAGCTCGAGCACGTCGAGCTCGCGATCGGTCAAATCGTCGAGAGCCTTCGGGGTCGGGGCAGGGGCCGCAGCAGCAGTTGCAGTAGCACTCGGCTCCTCGAGCGGGGCCGGCGGCGGCGCAGGAGCGCCGGTTGCAGCGAAGGCCGTCAACACTCGCTGGACGAATCCAGCAGATTCCTCCTGCTCGTCCAGACGCTCGAGCATCTCGGCCATCGTGGGGCCAGCCTCGACGAAGGGCCGCACCCAGCCCCCTGGCCGCGCCAGCTCTACCGCCTCTTGGAGAGCTTCGACGGCCTCTGTGGCAAGTCCTCGCTTTTCCAGGGCCAAGGACAGAAGTACCGTTACTTCGATCGTCTGGCACCTGAGCCGCCAGGTCTCACTTCGTTCGCGGATGGTCTGGAGCAACTCGTTTGCCCGGGTCAGGCCCTGCTTGGACCCCGCCGCGATCAGGACCCTCGCATGGGTGATCGCAGGGATCTCGAGCCAGGTGAACAGGTCTGGCAGAGCGGAATCCTCGCCGAGGGAGCCTGTCAACTCGATAGCGGACCTCACATCGCCCTGCAGAACGGACAGTCGGGCACGACAGGCATGGGCCATGATCAAGTAGTCAGGAGAGTTCATTGCCTGAACGAAACTGAAAAGGCGCGCCATGGTCTTCTCAGTTTGCCCGTCCTCTCCGGCCAGCTGTTGCGCGAGCGCAAGACCCGTGAAAGCATCGACAGCCGCTCGTGGCTCGAAGACATATGGGCGCTGAACCGAGTCGGCGAAGCCCTGGGCTGCCCGGCCCAGCTCGAGTGAGTGCAAGCACGTACACGCCACGAAGTAGTGACCCCAGGCGGCGGTGTTGTGCATCGGTGCTCTCTTCGAGATCGACCGCAGTTGATCCGCAGCGAGACGGGCCGAGGCCAGATCGCCAGACGCGATATGGATATAGACGAGAGTGGCGATCAGGTGAGAGAGGAGCATCACGTCTTGGGCATCAACCGTCCGAATCCGGTCGTTGAGAGCCTCGATTGCCACTTCGCGTCGGCCACTCATGCAGCGGGCCAGGCCGAGCATGATCTCGACGTTGCCCGCGACGATGCCGCCGATTCCCCTGGTCTTCTCCAGCGCCTGCTCCAGAGGTTTCACGGCACCTTCGCAGTCACCGTCCCAATACGCCAGGTTGCCGCGGTGGAAATCCAGCTCTCCCGCAAGTTCCGGCTCCACCGAAACGTCGCCTAGGACCCGAGCCGCTTGGTCGAGGAGCGGGGGGAGTCTCGGAAGCTCGAATCGCCAAAAGGCAATCCATGCCTGCGCCAAAAGGAGTCCGGGCCTCTCTTGCTTGATCTCTGGCGGTAGCCTCGCCATCCACTTGCCGACGACATACCAGCGATCTGCATTCACTTCCCGATGCCGATGCCGTTCGATCAGGTCGGCTGCGCTCTCGACGTCTTCGCCTCTCAGGGCATGCTCGATCGACTCGGTGATCAGCCCACGGGACTCCAGCCACTCGCTGGCTCGCAGGTGGAGTGCGGAGATCTCGCCCGGTTCCAGGCGGCGCTGCAGCTCTTTCTCGAGCGACTCCCGAAAGAGATGGTGATACCGAAACCACTTCCCCCGACTGTCCAGGGAGATAGCGAAGAGGTTGACCCGCAGCAGCGCTTCAATGAACTGATCGCCATCGAGATCATCGCTTCCAGACTCCCCTTCACCAGCGCACACCGCATCGCACAGGGCAGGGCAGAACCGGTCGAGGATCGACGTCCTCAACAACCACTCCTGCATCAAGGGCGAGCGTCCCGCGATGACCTCTTGCACGAGGTACTGCTGGGTGAGTTGAATGCCGCCGCTCAAGCTCTTCAAGAACTCCTCGGGATCCTCGTGATGGCGTAGGTACTGTGAGACCAGGCTCAAGCCCACAGCCCAACCTTCGATCTGCCGCTGCAGGTTGGCCAGGGAATCGTCACTGATCTCGAGGCCGGCGGTGGCGACAAGGAAGTCCGAAGTCTCCCGGTCGTTGAACCGAAGATCCTGAAGCCGCACTTCGTTCACCTGACGCAAAGCGCGCATCGACGCGATCGGCAGGGGCGGGTCTCGCCGGGTCACCAGCACCAGGTGGAGGGGCTGCGGAGGATGCTCCAGGACAAGCCTGAGCAGGTCGTGCACCTCGGAGGCCGGCTCGATGCCGTGATAGTCGTCCAGAGTCAGAACAAACGGGTTTTCAATCGCGTCCAGTTCGTTGGTGAGAATGCTGGCCAGCACATTCAGCGGTGGCAGATTGGGGGCGCGGAGCAGGGCTTCCGTTTCTGGGCAGGCTTCAGGAAGGATCTTCCTCACCGCGGCCAGCAGGTAGCTCAGAAAAACCGACAGGTCGCTGTCCGCCTCGTCGAGAGATACCCAGGTGTGAGCCATCTCCTGCGACTCGGACCAGTGACTGACGAGCATGCTCTTGCCGTACCCTGCCGGCGCCGAGACCAGGGTCAGTGGCACTTCCAAAGCAGAGTCCATCAGCTCGTCCAGCCGCAGGCGATCCACCAGGTCGCCGGCCACTGTCGGCCGGTGCAGTTTGGTGCGCAGGAGGGTCGTGTCGTGCTCCACGATGCAGCAAGCCTACCTGACCGCGCGAGTGCTTCTCAACGACGCCCCGGTCCGCCCCGCTGATCACCGAACGCTGTGCTGCTCGACCACAACCGGTCCCCAGGCCCTGAATGCAGATGCGATGCACCCTGCTGTCGACTGCGGCCATCTGTTGTGGTTCAGTGTTACCAAAATTGTTACCACTGCCCCAAAGAGCGCCCGGACGAAGATATCCCGAAGCTCCGTAAGTCCATCTATTTGTGTAAGTTAACTTGGTGCCGGAGCCGGGATTTGAACCCGGATAGCCTTTCGGCTGGGGGATTTTAAGTCCTTTGAAAACTCACACTCCACAACAGATGACAGCACGCAACCGCAACAAAACACGCGACTTACGCCGACAGGCGTAATTGCCGTCTGCTGTCGATTACGGGCATCTGTTGTCCTTCATTGTTACCAAAATTGTTACCTCTCTGTTGTCAGGTGCTGTCGTTGATGGCTCTCGTGAGCCCAGCGGAGAATCTCTCGTCTCTGGAGTCCGAGGACGCCCTGACCGCGGGTGCACTCGGCTTCATGCCGCGCCTCCTGGTCCTCACCACCCTCCCCCATCGCCGGCCACAGAGCCACCGGTTCAAGCGGGTGAACGGTCGCCACACGCTCCGACTGCGGGCACCTCGGCGTGTCGGCCTACCCTACGGCTCTTATCCGCGGCTGCTTCTCGTCTACCTGACCACTGAAGCGGTTCGAACCAAGAACCCCGAGATTCATCCCGGCGCTACGCCCAATGACTTAGCACGAAAGCTGGGTCTGTCGACGATCAGCGGACCGCGTGGCACCGCACGTCGACTGGAGGATCAGCTCCGCCGGCTCCTATCGACACGATGGAGTTGGCGATCATATGAGGACACTTGCACCGGGGCCCGAAGTCAACGCTTCGTATCCACATCCAATCCGTCCTTGCAAGCACTCGCCTCAAGCCTTCTCCTGCGTCGATCGACTTGGGATCCCAGGGTGGTTCTCGACCGTCACTTCTTCCGGGAGATCACCCGTTCCGCGGTCCCCGTGGATCTGCGAGCGATCCGCCGCTTGCGCGGCTCACCCCTGGCAATCGACCTCTACGTGTGGCTTACCTACCGGATGAGCTATCTAAGAAAGCCGACGTCGATTCCCTGGGAGAGTCTCGAGGCCCAGTTCGGAGCCGACTATTCCCGCCGGCGAGACTTCCGGCGCAAGGCCCTGACTCACCTCACAGATGTCCTTCGCATCTACCCGGCTGTCCGCATTGCCCAGACTGACACCAGCCTCCAGCTTTACCCCTCCCCACCCCACGTTCAGGCCCGACCGCACAGATAGTCCTGGAACCCATTTCCCGCAACTCGCTGAGGAGCGGACGGCTCCTTCCCGATCAACGGGTCGCGCTCGAGGGATGATGCTGTCGCGGCGGATCTCTAATCGCGTCAGCCCGAAGCCGACGCCCCGGACCAGCCGACTCCAAGCTCGCAAATCCTCGGCTCGACTTAGGGCTCGTGCAAACATCAAGCAAACATCTCGGAGCGTATGATCTACTTCACACGATCGCGCGTTTCCGACGGCAACTCGCCAAAATGGCGACGGTAATCCGCCGCAAACTGGCCCATGTGCCAGAAGCCCCAGCGGTTGGCCGCGTCGATGATGGCGAAATGCGGTCTGAGCTTTCGGAGATCCTTGCGCACGCCGTCAAGACGCGCCGCTTGGAGGTACTGCTTGGGCGCGACCCCAAAATGCTCGAGAAAGGCGTAATTGAGGGTCCGATAGCTCACGCCCGAAGCGAGGCAAATGTCTTTAATGTTCGGCGCAGCGTCGGCCCTGGCTTCGATGTAATCCAGAGCCAGCCGCAATGCTCTGGATCGAACGGTCGCAGGTGGGGAGTGAACATCGGTATTGAGACCCGACCCGAGAACAGATACGAGCGCAGAGTGGATCTCGAACTCTATCTCGGAGCATGCCGCCTCATCGAGCGTGACATCGCCCTGGGTCGAAACTGCTGAATACAACTGGTCCAGGCTTCGTCGAAGTGCTTCCATCCGACTAGGATCCGACTCGACGAAACAAGACCCTGCGGGCAAGCGCTCGAGAGGATCTGGAAGACCAAGCGTCTTGGCCGTCGACCGGATTCGGTCCTCCGGGATCGACAACCCGTCGCCTCGGAATCCTGGGTGTGACAAGGATTCGTAGAGATCAGATGTGGGAAAGACCTCGATCTGATTCTTCGACCACTCGCGGCCCTTCCACTCCACCGGGGATGAATGAACACCGACAATTCCGAATGTCCGCATCCCGGGAGGGCTCACGCCCCGCTGGTGAAACTTTCGGTTGACCCGGAACTGACTCACCAAGGTTGACGGCGTCTCGACCTGCAGTACTCTCGCCTTGAACGGCCCCCGATCCAGTTGCTGCCAATCGAGCTCCCATCCACTGGTGGCGTCTGCGAAGTCTTCCAGGCTGTCGCAGTCCTGGTGCGCGGCGTGAATCGTCGCGTTACGGTTTGATGTTCCGGGGCTCATTTCCACCTTGTACTTCTCTACCACGGCTAAGATTCACCGTCGGCTCCATCCAAGAATCGACCCGTGCAACTTTTTGATGTCGCCCTGCCTTAGAAAACGGTATAACACGAGTTGAATCACCCTCGACGAGGTCGGAAGTTCGATCATATGAGAGAACCCAGAGGTGAGGGTAACTCCCAAAGATTCGATATGAAGAAACGACAGTCAGATTCCGAAAGGAGAATAGCTATGTTGAAGCAAAGATCCGGATCTTTGGTTACAGGAGCAGTCTTGGGGCTCCTTCTGTTGACCCCAGCAAATAGAGTTCAGGCACAAGAACCCATCCAGCACGATGCGGAACACTACATGCTGTTGGCGCAGCACGGTGACAGATGGGCGCAGGAAGACGAGGCGATTGCAGAAAAGCTTGAAGAAGTGCGCGATGCCAACGGCGGAAAGCGCCCCAGTATTCTCTTTGTGCTGATCGACGACGTGGGATTCGGCGAGATGGGTGACCCCGTGCTGAACCATGTCCGCGGCTATACGACCCCGAACATCAATTCTTTCGCCCGGGAAAGCCTAACGTTCTCCCGCATGTACTCAGAACCCACCTGCACGCCCACCCGCACCGCCCTCTTGACCGGACGTCTGCCCGTGCGCAGTCACATGCTGGAGCCGAAAATCGTGCCGCCGGAAGGAACGGGGCTTAATAAGGATGAAGTCACCCTTGCCGAGATTCTGAAAAAGGCTGGCTACAACACCGCACACATCGGCAAGTGGCACCAGGGCGATATTGAGCAGGCTATGCCCCACAACCAGGGTTTTGATACTGCCAGCTTCCCCCTTCACAACCAGGCGACCTTCAACTTCATGACCCCCGAGTCGGAAGATGATCGCCTTGCAGACAATGTTGCGGTGCGCGAAACAATACCCAACTATCGCTTGGACAAGAACTTCCGGCCTTCAGGTTGGGTGTTGGGTGTTGATGCCGTTGCCGGCGAGGAAGCGCACGAATGGGGTGCAGAAGCTGGAAAACCACTGGATTATGCCTACTATGACGCTCTGAACGAGCGTTATAAAACGCAGGTGATTGAGAAGCTGAATCAGCTGGCGGCCGAGGATGAGCCCTTCTTTCTCAATTATTGGCCACAGATTCCGGTGAATTTTACCCGCAGAAACAGAACATTCGTAACCGCCAACGGTGGCACATGGGTCGAGAGCATGAAAGACCTCGATGATCACCTTGGTGATCTGTTTGCGGCGCTGCAAAAAACCGGCGTTGAAGACAACACTGTGGTCGTTGTCATGAGCGACAACGGCCCCATGTTCCAGGCCATGCCTGAATCCGGCTATTCCCAAATGGTCTTCCGTGGCTTCAAGGGAGACACTTTGGAAGGGGGGATCAGGGTGAACGCCTATGTCCGCTGGCCGGATGTCATACCAGCCGATACCTTTGTCGGAGACATCGTCCATGCCACTGACTGGTACACGACGCTTGCGGTCATTGCACAGGCGGATCAGTACATTCCCCGGGACCGTGTCGTCGACGGATTGAATCAGACATCGCTGCTTTTGAATGGTGATGGATATGGCCGTCGCGACTACTTGTTCGCTTACGAGGGTGCTCATCTGCAGGCCACAATCAAGGAGCAGTTCAAGGCACACTGGCCAGCGCCGGGATCGCCCGGCTTCGCGCTACCGGTATTCGATCTGTATCGAGACCTCAAGGAAACAAAGCCTTTGTTGGCGACGGGCATGTGGTCGGTCGCGTACTTCGACGACATGCGTCAGCGTCACGAGGCACTGAAGAAGAGGTTCCCGGATCGTGAGGAGACACACGGCAAACCCTATGAAGGCATCGCCAATCTCCGGCCGGAGACTGAGGCTTTGCTGGAGTATTTTTACGCGGCTCGAAAGGCTGCCGAGTAATCAGGCATGCTCACTCGAGAGCTCTTCAGGGCTGGAGTAGTGAGAACTGAAGACCAGAACAGGATCAACAAATGAGCGTACGGATTCAAACCGGTGTCACGATTGCCGCTGCTCTATTCCTGATTGCCGGATGCAATTCGGGTCAACAGGAAGAGACTCTCTCCCTCAACATTGCCGGATACGACTATGACCGGACACGAGCCATCATGGACGGTCATGTATCCATCGCAGAAGCTGATGTGAATTTCGAGGTCTCGAATATCTACACCTTGAATCGGTTGGCCTTCGGATCTGAACAGAAATATGAGGTGACGGAACTCGGATTGATTCCCTACATCACGAGATATATCAACGAGGATTTCCGTGGCTATTCCTTGATTCCGGTATTTGTTTCGAGAGAGTTCAGGCACAAGAATGTCTTTGTTCATGTTGACTCCGGAATCGAGACGCCGGAAGACCTCGTCGGGAAAAGGGTCGGCACGCCCGGATACGGAATGAGCTCCCATACCTGGATACGGGGTTTCCTCCTCGATGAATATGGCGTCAAGGCCGAGGATCTGCAGTGGATCGAAACCACGAAGAGCTCGGATGGAGGGGCGCTGAACTCGGGCTTCGCCAATTACTACTTTGCCGACGATTTTCCAATTACGAGAGGCCCGGAAGGGGTCGACGAATCGGAATTGCTCCTGAGCGGGCAGTGTGACGCCCTCATCACCGCCATCACGCCAAAGGCGTATTTAGAGGGTGACCCGAGGATCCGACGGCTTTTTCCAAACGTCAAAGAGACCGAGCAGGCGTATTTCTCCAAGACCGGAATGTTCCCGATCATGCATGTCATCGCCATCCGGAAGGACGCCCTGTCCGAAAATCCCTGGTTGGCGAAAGCGGTGTTTGAAATGTACTCCGAGGCGAAGGATCTGGCCTATAAGAACTTGCAGAGCACAACGGTCAACAGAGTCACCTTGCCCTGGGCTTCTGACGAGTTTGAAAGCACACGTGGTCTCATGGGCACGAACTATTGGAAGTACGGAGTGGAGGCCAACCGAAAGGAGTTGGAGTCCATTATGAGGTATGTATTCGAGCAGGGTCTTGTAAAGAGCCAAATAGGATTCGAGGAAATGTTCGATGCGTCCACACTGGCTCTTGAAGAGCAGCTGGGGAACTAGGCCTGGTTACCTAGCCGAGAGAAAGGCCTCATTCTGTCCAGTCCTTTGCGTTGAACACTGATTTCGATGATGGTGCCGGAGCCGGGCCTTCGCGCCCGGCTCTTTTTCCTGTCCAAGCCCCTTTCCAAGTCCATTTCCGAGGAGTCGTCGAGCAAATGAGGCGGAAACTCGTCGCACACTGCTGTCGACTGCGGTCGTCTTATGGGGTTCAGTGTTACCAAAATTGTTACCTCCGACCTGGAAAGCGGTCCGAAGGGAAGCACCTGAAAAGTCGTAAGTCTTGTCTTCTGTTGAGGTTAAGGTGGTGCCGGAGGCGGGATTCGAACCCGCAACTCCTTGCGGAGGGAGGATTTTAAGTCCTTTGAAAACTCACACTCCACAACTGATGACAGCACACAACCGCAACAAAACAAGCGACTTACGCCGACAGGCGTAAATGCCGTCTGCTGTGGACTACGGCTTTCAGTTGTACTTCATTGTTACCAAAATTGTTACCTCTGTGTTGTCAGGTGCTGTCGTCTATGGCCCACCTGACTCGAGCGGAGAACCTCCTGTCTCTGGAGTCCGAGGACGTCCTCACAGCAGGAACCCTCGGCTTCATGCCGCGGCTCTTCGTACTCACTACCCTTCCCCACAGCAGACCTGACAGCCATCGGTTCGAGCGCGTCAACGGTCGCCATTCCGTGGGGATGAGCGCGCCTCGACGCGTTGGCCTACCCTACGGCTCCTACCCTCGACTGCTGCTCGCCTACTTCACCACCCAAGCCGTCCGCACCAAGAGCCCGGAGATCCAGCTCGGCGCCACACCCAACGATCTGGCTCGCAAGTTAGGGCTGTCGGTGATCAGTGGTCCCCGGGGCACCGCGCCTCGGCTTCAGGAGCAGCTTTGCCGGCTGCTATCAATGCGGCTCGAGTGGAAGACCTCTTTGGACCTCGCTCCGCGATCGGCTGGCACTGCGTGCGTGACTGCGGGTGCGGCTTGGGAGCTCAACCCGTTACGACGACTGTTCGCAATACGACCGACATGGCGATCACATGTACTCCTGGGCCAGCACTTCTTCGCGGAGATCACGCGTTCCGCGGTCCCCGTCGACCTGCGAGCGATCGGTCAGCTGCGGAGATCTCCCCTCGCGGTCGACCTCTACGTCTGGCTCACCTACCGGACGAGCTATCTCAAGAAACCGACACTGGTTCCATGGCAGGGTCTGCAGGATCAGATCGGATCCGACTATGGCCTGTATCTCCACCCTTCCCCACCTCACGTTCAGTTTCGACCCTAGAGATAGTCACTGCGTCCACTCGACCGTATCTCGCTGTCGATTGACGACCCCTTTCTCAATTGAGAACCCCAGGAAATCCTCCTACGACGGGAAGATGACCGACTGAATGGCATTCATGACGTCAGGGGTTAGCTTCGCTAACGCTCGCCGTCCCCTTCACACCCTCCCACACTGGAGCGACCCCCCTCCGGCTTGCTTAGGGTGAGCTCGGTTTCGGCATGAGCCACGGTTGCGCCCTCTCGGGCACGGTATCATCGGACCTTCGCAGCACCAGGTCGGCCAGCTCCGGCTTTCGAGCGGCCGCGGCGCAGCGCCACCACCGAGGAATCGAGTCAGTGGGCCCAAGATCGAATCGCGAAGCGGAAGGGGAGCTCTAAGTAGATGGAGAGCGATCCGGGCAAAAGCACCCCGGCGTTTGAACCGATCCTGCGGACCAAGCTGTATCGGCCGCAGCTGACCGTAGAGCTGATCGACCGGGAGCGTCTGATCCCGACGATGAACAGGGCCCTCGAGGTGCCGCTGACCTTGGTATCGGCCCCGGCCGGCTACGGCAAGAGTGTGCTGGTCGCCCAATGGGTCGAGCAGCTCGACAGCCCCATCGCCTGGTTGTCGTTGGATGCCGGTGACAGCGGGCTGAGGGAATTCCTCCTGTACTTCCTTGCCGCCGTGGATACCGTGTCGCCCGGCTCTTGTGACGCCACGCGAGAGCTCCTGGCAGCAGGTTCGCTGGCTCCTGTTCCGGTCCTGGCCGGCTATCTGCTCAACGACCTCGACGCGATGGACGCGCCGTGCTCCGTCGTGCTCGACGACTATCACCGGATCGACCCTCTGTCGCCCGTGCACGATCTGATGCTCCGGATGCTCGATCACCCCCCGGCCCAGTTTCACCTTGTCGTTCTCACTCGCCAGGATCCGCCATTCGACCTGCCGAGCCTGCGAGCCGCCCACCACATCAACGAGGTGCGCCTGCGGGACCTCCAGTTCACGGGGCACGAAACGAGCGAGTTTCTGAGCACGACAGCGGACGTCTCCGTGAGTGATGAGGCGCTGACACACCTGGAGCGCGAGGTGGAGGGGTGGCCCGTTGGATTGCGGCTCGTGTCGTTGGCGCTGCGGCATGTCCGCGACGCCGATGCGTTTCTAAAGAGACTGCCCGGGCGCCTGACGGACATACAGGAGTACTTGCTGCGAGAGGTGCTGGCTGCGCAGACCGCCGAGGTTCGGGACCGAATGCTGGCATCATCCATTCTCGATCGTTTCTGCGTGGAGGTACTCGACGCGGTATGTGAACCGCCGAGCACCGACGACCAGACCGAACTCACAGCCGCCGAATTCCTGAAGGAGCTGCGCCGGAGCAACCTCTTCACGGTGTCTCTCGATGCCCGACGCGAGTGGTTCCGGTATCACCACCTCTTTCAGGAATTGCTCGTGAGCGAGCTCGAGCGCCGGCGCGGTCCGGATCACGTCGCGGCCCTCCACCGGCGGGCCAGCCAGTGTTTCGAGGAGGAAGGCCTGATAGACGAAGCGATCAAGCACGCTCTGGCGGCCGAAGACATGAGGCGGGCCGTATGGTTGGTCATTCAGCACCGACACGAAGCCCTCAATGACAGCCAGTGGTACGTCCTCGATAGGTGGCTTGAGCTCGTCTCGACAGGGACCGTGCAGCAGCACGCAGAGCTTCTGACGGCTCGTGCCTGGATTGCCTTGAACTACTACTACCAAGTCGAAGCCGTGCCGCCGCTTCTGGCTGAAGTCGAATCGCTGGTCGGCGATAAATCCGGCGACGAGCAGGTACGCGGCGAACTCGCGGTGTGTCGCGGGTACGTCTTCTGGCTCATGGGGAACGGAGCCGAAAGCCTGCAACACCTGGACGTCGGTCTCGAGCAGATTCCCGTGTCGCACGCGGACTTCCGGAGCAATGCCGAACTCGTCTTCGCGCAGGCGAAGCAGATGGTGGGCCGGAAGGAGGAGGGCCTCCGCTTCCTGGACGACCTGCTTGCGCATTCTGAGTCGGTCGAAGCGATGCGAGAGGCCCGGCTGCTGATCGCCCGCGTGTTCATTCACGTGGTGGCCGGTGACCTGCTCGGCGCCGGGTTGGCGAACCGAAGAATGTGGACGCTCGTCGAGCGTGGCTCCGCGGCGTACGTGCGGATATGGACCGGCTATATGCAGGGGGTGATTCACCTGCAGCGCTGTGAGTGGAGAGCGGCGGTCGAGCATCTGGGGCGATCCGTCGCGAACCGGTTCATCCATCACGCGCGGGCTGCGGTCGACTCGATGACCGGTCTGATGCTTGCCTATCAGGCGCTGGGGCGGGAGGAGGAGGCCCGGGCGGCGCTCGAGACTCTCAGCGAATATGTCGCTCCCCTCGGGGATCCCGCCATGGACAGCCTGGCGGTGTCCGCGGAGGCGCGTTTCGCCATCCTGCAGGGACAATCGGAAGCCGCAATACGCTGGCTCGGAGCGACCGCGCCGCCGCCTGAAGGGGCACTGCTCTGGTGGTTGGATATACCGTCGATCACTCGATGCCGCGCAATGATGGCGGTCGGGTCGGCAGGCGCCCTCGCGAGTGCGGAAGAGCTGCTGCTGGAGTGTGCCGAGGTGGTCGAGGTCCAACACAACATCTGCCAACTGATCAGAGTACTGACCCTTCTGGCCACGGCATACGAAAGGCAGGATAAGACGGAAGAAGCTCTCGAGAATCTCGGGCGGGCCGTGACAATGGCCCAGAAGGGCGACATCGTCCTTCCTTTCGTCGAGCTGGGGACTCCCATGGTAGACCTTCTCGACCAGCTCCCCGAGGAGCGTGAATTCGCTACCCGGGTCGAGCGCCTCGTGACCGCTTTTGGTGCTCCCACTGGCAGATCAGTGCGCGCGGCCGAGGCCGAACCCGCCCAGACGGGGAAGCGCCAGGGGCGGCGCACGGTCGCTGGAGGGACCCTTGAAGCCCTGACCCACCGCGAGCTGGACGTCCTGGAGCTGCTCGCCCTGCGCCTTCAGAACAAGGAGATCGCGGCCCGCCTGAAGATCTCGTCCCAGACCGTGAGCAGTCACCTCAAACAGGTCTACTCCAAGCTCGGGGCTCACAGCCGAAGAGAGGCGGTCGAGCGCGCCGTGGCGGCTGGAGTCCTCGACCGCAACCCTCCGGACTGACCCGCCCGAGGTCAGGCCAGAGCCTGATCCCCCTCGTTCCTACCCTATTTCTGCCACGTTTCGTGGGATGCGCGGCGTGACGCCCCGAGTCACACTGTGGGCATGAGCCAGCCACCCGTCGTCGAACACGACGGGCGGAATCGCAAGAGGAGGAGGAATCATGCGACCTGACGAGCCGCGGCGGAAGAGGATCATGACTTTGCTGCTGGTGGCAGTCGTGGCGGCCGCGCTGAGCGGCTGCGCCTCGGCACCCAAGCGCAATCCGCTACCGGTCGAGCTCTACGAGACCGCCTCCATTCCGGACATCGAGTACGCGCGGTACTTTGCCGACGAGGCGCCGCCGTTCGAGAACGCGTGGCTGGCGCAGAGCAAGGAGGAGCTGGAGTCGAGGTTCTCGGCGGCCTTCGGCACGCCGCACAACTACCTCGCGATCTCCGGAGGCGGTGCGAGAGGTGCCTTCGGCGCCGGCCTCCTGGCCGGCTGGAGCGCCAAGGGAGACCGGCCGGAGTTCCAGATGGTGACCGGGATCAGCACGGGGGCCCTCACGGCGCCCTGGGCCTATCTCGGCTCCGACTACGACCATGTCCTCGAGGAGATGTACACCCTCTACTCGACCAAGGACCTGCTGAAGAAGCGCAGCAAGCTGAGCGTGGTCACCAACGACGCGGTGATGGGCACGGAGAGAATGGCGGCGCTGCTGGCTCGCTACATCGACGAGGACGTGCTCGAGGCCATCGCCGCCGAAGGTCGCAGGGGCCGCAGTCTGATCATTGCCACGACCAACCTCGACGCCCAGCGACCGGTGCTGTGGAGGATCCACACGATCGCGATGAGCGGACAGCCTTGGGCACTGGACCTGATCCGTCAGATCATCCTCGCCTCGGCGTCGATCCCGGCGGCCTTTCCACCGGTCGCCATCGAGGTCGAGGCCAACGGCCAGCGCTTCGATGAGCTGCACGTCGACGGTGGCGCCACCTCGCAGGTCGTGTTGTACCCTCCCAATCTCGACTGGAGCCGGGTCCTGAAGAAGCTGGAGGTGCCTACGGCGCCCAACGTGTACGTCATCCGCAACGCCCGACTCGACGTCGCGGGAGCCACGGTAAATCGAAGGGTCTTTCCGATCGCCGGTCGCACGATCGGCTCGCTGATCCGGACTCAGGGGATCGGCGATCTCTTCAGGATCTACACGCTCGCAGCGCGCGACGGCCTGAACTTCAACCTGGCCTTCATCCCGGAAGATTTCGACGAGGTGCCCACGGAGCAGTTCGATCCGGTGTGGATGCGCAAGCTCTTCGACCGGGGCTTCGAGATGGGCAAAGCCGGGTACCAGTGGTCGAAGGTCCCGCTGGATTCCTATGAGTAGGGACGGATGCCCCGACAGTGAAGAACCGGGAGGGGAGGTCCAGTGAGTAGTTCGAATGACATGGCGGCCTTCGACTTTGGCGGTCCCGCCAAATACCGCATCGTGATCCAGGGCGTGGTGAGCAAGGATTGGCGCCGTCGGCTCGGCGGAATGGAGGTCACCACGTCGAGCCCTGGGTCAGATGAGCCTCGGACGATCCTAGAGGGGCGGCTTCCCGACCAGGCCGCGCTGCACGGGCTGCTCGAGACCCTGTACGCGCTGCATCTACCGATTCTGGAAGTGACGAAGGTAGACGACTGATCTGAACTGAAGAGGAGACCAAGATGAAGAAACAGAGGTTTCATTGGCCGACCGCGTACGCCGTGGCCGCGCTGATCGTAGTCGCTGGCGCCATGCTTGCGGCAACACCCGGGTTCGCCCAGGAGGTGACACCGGGGTTCAATAACAAGATTCCGGAGTCGATCATGACTCCGGACCAGGTGGAAACGAGACTCGGCCGCCTCGAGTTCTTCGACGGGATTCCGACGAAGGAGACCGCCGCTCTGGTCTACGACAACCTCGATTTCCTGCGTGGCGTGGAGACCTTCCTCAACGGGATACCGGCGACGTCGGTGGAAGGACTCCGGTTGGGGTCGATCTCCCTGGGGGCGAATAGCTCGAATCAAGTCATCGTGTTCGACCGGCTCATGGACAGCAATCCGCTGTTTCTCACCGGCAACACCGACACCGTCTATGCGTCAGCGTTTCTCGACCTCGAGAAGGACGGCCCAACGGTTGTGGAGATCCCTCCCGGCGCCGGTCCCGGCACGGTCAACGACGCTTACTTCCGTTTCGTCATCGACATGGGGGCGCCCGGTCCCGACCGCGGCAAGGGAGGCAAGTACCTGATTCTGCCCCCCGGCTACGAGGGTGAGGTCCCTGACGGCTACTTCACGGCCAGGTCGACGAGCTTTGTGAACTGGCTCATTCTGCGCGGGTTTCTCGTCGACGGGAAACCCGATGCCGCAAGCAAGATGTGGCGGGAAAGTCTGAAGATCTATCCGCTGGCCACCGCGGAGAATCCGCCCGCCATGGAATTCATCTCGGGCTCCGAGAAAGCGTTCAATACCATCCACGCCAACGACTACAAGTTCTTCGAAGAGCTGCACACGGTCATCGACCGGGAGCCGATGGAAATGCTCGATCCGGAGCTGCGGGGGCTCTTCGCTTCAGTCGGTGTTCAGAAGGGCATGCCGTTCGCACCCGACGAGCGAATGAGGAAGATCCTCGAGGATGCGGTTGCGGTAGGGAACGCCACCTCGCGAGCCATCTTCTGGTACGAACGCGACGAGACGAATTTCGTCTACGAGGGCAGCTACTGGAAAGAGGGCTTCCTGGGCGGATCGTGGGAGTACCTCAAAGATGACGGTATGGGTGGCCGCAACCTGGACGCCCGGACCCACTTCTACTACTTCGCGACCGTCAACACGCCAGCGATGGTGCTGGAGCTGGTGGGTGCTGGCTCGCAGTATCTATGGGGCTATCTCGATGAGAACGGCGACTACCTCGATGGTGGGAAGAGCTACAAGCTCCACCTGCCCAAGGACTTTCCGGTCGAGGCGTTCTTTTCGATCGTGGTCTACGACCCGCAGACCCGTTCCATGCTGCAGACCGGTCAGCCGTTTCCGAGCAAGAACGACGTCCGCGACAACCTGAACTGGAACGCGGACGGGTCCGTCGACATCTATTTCGGCCCCAGCGCGCCGGCCGGACAAGAGAACAACTGGATTCAGACCGTCCCGGGCAAGGGCTGGTTCTCTCTGCTGCGTTTCTACAGCCCGACGGAGGCGTTCTTCGACAGGAGCTGGCAGCCAGGTGAGATTGAGCTGGTGGAATAGTCGAGGGCTGCGGCACCTCTGATGACACTCAACTGCGCGAAAGGAGAGACGAATGAAACGATTGGCGCTTCTGTTATGTGCCGGAATCCTGGCAGCGTGTGCCGACGATGCGCAGGAAGTTGGCGATCCCTCGGGGAAGGCCTCCTCCCCGCCGGCTGCGCAGGACACAACGCCCTTGTGGGCGAACGTCCCGGAGACGATCTCGCCTGAATGGGGCGCGTTCTTCTCCGAAAAGGGTCAAAACCGCGAAATGCCGATGCCTGCCCCGGATGACCTCGAGGGTTGGAAAGCCGTGCAGGCCGCCAACGACGAGGTGAAGGAAGCAAAGGCAGACGAAAAGGCCGCAGCGTTTGGCGTGACCTACGAGGAGAGCGAAATCGGCGGCATTCCCGTCGTCGAGGTGACGCCTTTGGAACTTGCCAGCACGGACAAGATCGCAGTCTACACTCACGGTGGCGCATACGTGCTGAACTCGGCCAAGGCCGTGATCGAGGCGGCGATGTTCTTCGCCGCAGAAACCGGTCTGCGCGTCATCGCGGTGGACTACACGCTGGCGCCGCATTCCAAGTGGCAGGAGACAACCGACGCGATCGTCGACGTCTTCAAGGCACTGGCCGAGCAGGGCTTCACGGCCGACGACATTGTCCTTTATGGTGACTCCGCAGGCGGTGGCCTCGCGGCGGGTGTCACGCTCAAAATGCGCGACCTCGGTATGGAGATGCCCGCGGCGCTTGTACTGTGGTCTCCCTGGGCGGATATTTCCGAGACCGGTGACACTTACGCGACGCTCCGCGATGCCGAGCCATACTTCACCTATGAACACGTTCTTGGGCCTGCGGCACTTGCGTACGCTGATGCAGAGGATCACAAGAACCCCTATGTTTCCCCTGTGTACGGCGACTTCAAGCAGGGCTTCCCGCCAACCTTGATCCAAGGGGGTACGAAAGAGATCTTCCTCAGCAACTTCATCCGTCTCTATCAGGGGCTTGATCAGTCGGGTCAGACGGTGAAGCTCGATATATACGAGGGCATGCCCCACGTGTTTGTGCCGATGCTCCCGGAGAGTGCTGAGTCGCAAGCTGCTATTGCCAAAGTCCGCGATTGGGTATCCGAACATTTGCTCGACGATTGAGACGATCTCAAGGAGGGACTCATGGCGAAACACCTAACTTCGGGATTGATATTCATGCTGGCCCTGGCATCCACGGCCGTGGCGGGGCCATCACCAACGCTGGAAAAACCCAGGCTCGTCCTCCAGATCACCGTCGACCAGCTCCGGGGCGACCTGCCGACGCGCTACGCGGACCGGCTCGGTGAAGGTGGGCTGCGGTACCTGCTCGAGGAGGGCATTCACTACAACAATGCTCACCACGCCCATGCCAACACGGAGACCATCGTCGGCCATGTGACCCTGGCGACCGGCGCACACCCCGCGGCCCACGGCATGATCGGCAACATCTGGTTCGACCGTACGACCGGGGTCACGACCTACAACATCGAGGATCCTGACACTCGCCTGCTGACCGAGGGCGCCGATGTGGATGCCGATACGGAGATCGACCCCACTCAAAGAGCTGCCACCAGCGACGGTCGCTCGCCGAGGGCGATACTGACAACGACGTTCTCCGACGAGCTGGCCTCGCTCACTGCCGGCAAAGCCAAGGTCTTCGGCGTCTCGGTCAAGGATCGGGGAGCGGTGTCGATGGCGGGCCATGCCGGCAAGGCCTTCTGGTTCTCCAAGGCGACCCGCCAGTTCGTGACCAGCAGCTATTACTACGATGAGTACCCCCAGTGGGTCGTCGACTGGAACGCCAAGAAGCTGCCCGACAGCTACGCCGATACCGCCTGGAAGTTGCTGCACCCGATCGACACCTACCTCTTCGGCGATCGCGACGATCAGGAGTGGGAGGCTTCCCTCGGCAGTTACGGCCGCACCTTCCCCCACGAGTTCACGACCCCCGAGAATCCCTACTTCTCGACCTTCTTGACAATCAGCCCCGCGGGCGACGAAATGACCACGGACTTCGCGAAGACCGTCATCGCCGAGGAAGAGCTGGGAGAGGATGAGATCACCGACTACCTCGGCGTCAGCTACTCCGCGACCGACTATATCGGCCACTTCTTCGGCCCCTCGAGCCTCGAGTCCGAGGACAACATCCTGCGACTCGACCGGACGCTCGCGGATCTCTTCGCCTTTGTGGATCAGGAGATCGGGCTCGAGAACACGCTGATCGTGCTCTCTGCCGATCATGGCGGCCCCGAAGCGCCGGGATATCTGAAGACACTCGGTATTCCGGCCGACTATGTCTCGCCCGACGAATGGGACAAGGACCCGGTGGTCGCGCGCATCAAGATCAAGTTCGGCATCGAAGGTCCGATGATCGAGGGCTACGACCACCCCTATCTCTACCTGACCAGCGAGATCATCAACGACCCCGACATCGACCTCGCGGCGTTGGAGAGCGCCATCGCCGAAGAGCTGGTCGCCTTTGCCGCCGTCTCCTACGCGGTTCCGAGCACCTCGCTCGAGCGCGGCACGGTCCCCGACAACCAGCTGACGCGAGCGGTCCTGAACAACTACAACGCCGCGCGGTCGGGAAATATCTATGTGGTATTCAACCCCGGCTGGTTCATCAACGACCTGGACGGGCTGTCGGTGGCGGTCGTGCACGGCTCGCCCTGGCGATACGACACCTATGTGCCGATCCTCTTCGCAGGGAACGGGATCGAGCCGCAGACCGTCTCGCGCCGCGTTCACACGGTAGATGTGGCCATCACCCTGGCCACGGCTATCGGAACGCGACCACCCTCTGGTGCTGCTGGTGAGGTATTGCTGGAGGCGCTCGGGCAATGGTCTCACGCGCTCTACGAGCCGTGCGGAGAGGAGCAACACCGATGATCAAGAGAACGCCACTCGCCATTCTCCTCTTGGCGGTCTTCGCGGTTGCGCCGATCGCCCACGCCGCCGACGCCGAGCGGATCCTCGTCCTGAACGTGCGGCTGGCGGGTCGCGACGCGCCGAAGCACGACGTCCCCGTCAACCTCCTCATCGTCGGCGGCAATTTGGTCGTTGTGACGAAAGATAGCCTCGTCATCCAGTCGAGCGACGTCGGTGTCGACGCGAGCGGCGGTTTTCTCCTTGGGCAGCTTGTCCTTGGCACACCCGCTAGCTTCTTGATTCTCGACCAGGATCCACGAGTGGACTTCGACGTGCTGCTGGACACAGAGCCGCATGTACGCTTCGCGATTCGGGCGGGGGTAATCGTTAAGAACGAGCTCACGCAGGCACCTCCTTCGTCTCCCGAAGACAGGCCCAGGGCCCGAGCCTGGCGGGCCTACACGCCGCCACCGATGGCCGTTCCGATCCGGTACTACGACAGCAGGAAGTGGAACAAGTTCGACACCAAACCGATCTCGGGTCTGTTCACCGGAGCCCTCATGTTGGATCGCCAGTTCTGGTTGAGCCAGGACGCTGAGAGCCAGGAGCAGGTCGGCGAGCTCGAGGACTTCGAAGGGGGCAAGGTCCGGGGCTTCCGGGGCGGCGTGGTCGGCACGCTCAACTTCAAGCGACCGTGGCTGTATACAGTGTTTGTCGCCACCAATGCATTCGACAGGGGATTCAACGTCAGGGAGGATGACGAGTTCCAGTTCGTCGACTACCGGCTCGACATTCCTCTGCCCGCTGACCTGACCCTCACCGTCGGCAAGTTCCGCGAGACCCTGTCGATGGAGAGGTTGACGGCTCTGTCGTTCTTGCCCATGCAGGAGCGTGCCGCTGCCAACGACGCCTTCCTGCCCGCCCGCACGCACGGTCTCGCTCTCAGTGGGACCGGCGGGGAGTGGTTCACCTGGGCGGTGGGGGCGTTCAACAACTGGATCGACGGCGACGAGTCCTTCAGTGACACGACGAGTAACTACACGGGCCGCTTGACCTGGGTGCCGGCGGTGTCGAAGGACGAGAGCAACCTGCTGCACGTGGGGCTCGGGCTGAGGCATTCGGACGCGAAACAGCCCCTGCGCTACCGGACCAGACCGGAGTTCTTCAACGCACCGCTCTTCGCCGACTCGGGAGCCATCTCGGCAGAAGACGCTCAGACCTGGATCCTGGAGGCCTACTGGCGCAAGGGGCCGTTTCTCCTCGGCTCCGAGTACTTTGGCGTCGGGGTCGATGCGGCAGAATCGGGAGATCCCGAGTTTAGCGGCTATTCTTTTACCGGCGCCTGGGCGGTCACGGGCGAGATGCGTGGGTATCGCAAGCGCAGCGGCGTGTTCAACCCGCTACCCGTGAGCCGACCGGTCAACCGGGGTGGGTGGGGGGCGGTCGAGCTCGCCGCCCGATACTCGCGCCTGGATCTGACCGACGGCACAGTCGAGGGTGGAAAGCTGGACATCCTGTCGCTTGGTGTCAATTGGTGGCTCACGCCGATCTCGCAATTCAGTGTGAACTATCGGGATATCTCGCTCGACCGCTTGGGCATCGTCGGTCACAGTTCGGGGTTCAATGTGCGGTTGCAGTTGATCTTGAATTGATTCCCTGCCAGTACTCCACACTGAAAGGTTCTTGTAATGGCTGAGATTTCGAGCTTTCTGAGTATTGAGCTGTTCCAGTTCGGCGATTCGCCGGTCACGGTCGCTCAGGTCCTGAGCGTCCCGATCGTCATCCTTCTGATTCTGGGTTTGGCTCGCTGGGCCATGAACGCGATCTCGAAACGGATGCTGTCGAGAGGTCGGGACGCGAATCTCGTGCAGATTGTTCGTCGCGCCCTTTGGATAGCTGTTCTGATCGCCTTGGTTCCGGCTGTACTCGGCATGCTCAACGTGCCACTGGCGACCTTTGCTTTTCTCTCTGGCGCGATCGCAATCGGTATCGGCTTCGGAGCCCAAAACATCATCAACAACTTCATCAGCGGTTGGATCCTCATGGGCGAGCAGCCGATCCGCGTCGACGATCTGCTCGAGATCGATGGGACCCTGGGTAGGGTCGAGACCATCGGTACCCGGTCGACTCGGATCCGCCGCCTGGACAGCGTAAGGATCGTCATTCCCAACAGTCACTTCCTCGAGAACCCGGTCGTCAACTGGACGCTGACGGACCAGGAGATCAGGACATCCGTCCGGGTCGGTGTTGCCTATGGCTCGCCGGTCAGGAAGGTCGCACAGCTGCTCGAGCAGGCAGTCCGTGAACGGGAAGAAGTCCTGGACGATCCGGAGCCGAGGATCATCTTCGAGGACTTCGGGGACAGCTCGCTGGTTTTCGAAGCCCTCTTCTTCTCATTGCTCCGACCCGGGGCAAACCTGCGGCTGTTGCGCAGCGAGATCCGCTTTCGAATCGATGAGCTGTTTCGAGAGAACGGCATCGTCATCGCTTTTCCGCAACGCGATGTACACATCGACGGAACCATTCTCATGAGCGGCCCAGCGGGGGCTGACTCCAGCGAGGCATAGTCTGCGAGGAGCTCTTCTATGGACAATCTACCGATCAGCCAATGGATGACCACAGAGCTCGGACTTCCGGTATGGGTTGTCTTTGCATTCGTCCAACCGCTCGTGATTTTCCTGCTGGCCTTCCTCGTGCGGGAGATCATCCTCAGGATCGTGCTGCTCCGCGAGTCACGAGAACGGCGCATTCGACGATGGCGGCGCGTCTCTCTTTACGCAACGATTTTTTTGGGTATTGTCGCCGTAGGCCTATTCTGGCGGGCCGCCAGTCTCGATTGGTTCCTTGCGAACCTCAGTCCCCACTCTCAATCCACGCAGCTGACGACCTTTCTGCGCGGCACGGTCTACACCGTCGTGGCAACTGCGATTCTGCTCTTTGTGCTGGCCCTGATTGCCAAGGGCTACCAGGGCCTTCGCAAGAAGTTGGACACGTGGGTATCCAGGGGCGAGACCGTCCAGTTCCAGAGGGCATCTCTGGTTTCGCGGCGAAGACTGGGACAGACCCTTCGGGTGGGGCTCAAGATCGTGGCGTGGGCTGCGGGCTTGGGCGCCTTCTATCTCTACATCCCAATCGTGCTCGGGTTCTTTCCGGCTACTGCTCCGTTCGCCGGTCAGTTGGCTCCCTACGCCCTCGCCCCGTTCAGACGAGTCACGATTTCGGTCGTCTCGTACTTGCCCAATCTCTTCACACTTATCGTGATCGTCACGGTAAGCGTCTACTCGCTCCGGCTGCTCCGCGTGGCGTCGACTGCGATTGAAAATGGGCAGATCTCTTTTCCCGGGTTCGATCCCGAGTGGGGAGTTCCGACCTACCGGCTCGCGCGCATCGCCGTGATCCTGCTGACGATCATCGTCAGTTATCCATACCTCCCAGGTGCTGGCTCGGACATCTTCCAGGGATTCTCCATTTTCATCGGCGCCATGATCACTCTGGGCGCCACCGCGGCGATAAACAACATCATCAGTGGAGTCGTTCTGACCTACACGCGTTCCTTTCGCAATGGCGATCGGGTGCAGATCGGCGATGTCCAAGGCGACGTCATCGAGAAAGGGCTCTTTGTGACCCGCGTGCGCTCGTGGGGAAATGAAGCGATCACCATTCCGAACGGCAAAGTGCTCAGCGGCGATATCGTCAATCTCAGTGCTGCAACCCGAGAAGACGGCCTGGCGATTCTCATCCCGGCCGGCATCGGTTATGACACGGATTGGAGGCGGGTGCACGAGCTGATGGAGAGGGCGGCTCTGGAGACCGAGGGCATCGAGACCGACCCGAAACCGTTCGTCATGCAGACGGAGCTCGACAGCTATGCGGTCTCCTACCTCCTGGTCGCGAAAACCATGGAACCCAAGAGAAGACGCCATATTGAATCAGCTCTTCGCCAGAACGTCCTCGATCTCTTCAACGAAGCGGGGATCGAGATCATGACGCCCTCCGTGGCAGCGGTACGAGACGGAAACCAGCCGGCAATACCGGAGTCGTTCGACCCGCAGCCATCTCAGTTTCCCGGGTTCAGACTGCTGTGGGCCGACCCCAAGCAATAGAGGGGTGGGCGATCCCGCGATCCGGGCCGTCATGATCGCGATCGCTCTGGATATGATTGCCTACTTCAAGCGGAGACGCTGGGCGAAGAGCTCGGGATCCCCATTGAGTGAGCGGCTGTTCTGAGTCATCCGATATGGACCATTCCCCAGAGCCACAGTCGAGGCGCCGCTGGAGATGGCCACGAGTCCTCACGGCTGCGCTCATCGGTTCGGTCACGGTCCTCTTGCTCCTCTGTCTGGTGGGCTTTCTGGGACTGAGATCCTCTTCTGTACGGGGCGTGATTCTGCGATGGGCAGGCGGGACACTCGAAGAGGCCACCGGCATTCATGCGACCGCACGGGATTTCGGAATCTCGTTGGGAGCAGGAAGGATTCGTCTGGAACAGCTCGAGCTGCGTTGGCGAGGAGGAGACTCTGATCCATTCCTCGTGGTGCCAGAAGTCCAGGCCGAACTCGGCTGGCGATCTCTCCTTTCGGATCGGCCTCAGATCTACAACGCAAGAATGACCGAACCCGAGGTCGATCTGGGGGCGCCTCTGCCTCAGGCTCCCGAACGAGGGGAAGAGGGTTCGGAGGGTCAGTTCCCGTCACTCGATATCCATGAGCTCCGAATTGTCGGGGGATCGGTCATTTCTCCGGGGGTCTCGTCTGAGCTGGACAAGTGGATGGATCGATGGAGTGCGAGGGGCGTGTCGGTGTCAGGCTCTCTCGTGGACGGCACGGCTGGTCTCGAGATTCAGGAGGCAGAACTCTCCATCGAGAGCCATCGACGTCCGACCCTTGTCGCAGGGCTGAGCGCGAAGCTCTCGGCTGATGAGAATCGTGAGTTCGCAGTCGATCTGCTCGAGGTGAAGGGGGAAGGCCTCGAGCTCGAGGCGAGCGGCAGCGGTCGCCTGGAGTCGGGTGCTCCGATCGACCTGGAGGTCGAGCTGCATTCCAATCTCGCCAAGCTGGTGCCCGATCTGACTCGCAGCGGTTCGATCGATCTCCAAGGCAACCTCCAAGTCACTCCCTCCGCGGGGCCGCTGCTGACAGGGTCGATCTCGGCCGAGATCGTAGATCTTCCGATGGAGCTGTTCGACCCCCTGCTGGCCGAGGCAGGTTGGGAAGGAGTCGTGCTGGAAGGCACCCAGCTGAACCTCTTGGCACAACTCGAGACGAGGTTCGATTTCGCGGCAATCACTAGTGGTCCAGCCAACGATTCTGTTCGTGGTTCTTTCGACATTCGATGGCGTCGTGGGGAGGAGGGGCTGGTCCTCGCGAGACTCGAGGCGCAGGATTCCGTGGAAACCGATTCCGGCGACGTTGTCGCTGTCGATCTGCAGGCCAGGGTATTGCCGGATTCGGAGGGCACGAGAGATCTCGATGCTCGGATGCTCGTGCCTGGCTGGAAAGATCTCGCTGAGTCGCGAATCGAGTCATTTGAGCTCGAGATCGAACAGACCGATCTGACGAGTCTCCTCGACGAGCTAGGCGTCACGGTCGAGGCTCTGGGTGGATTCCGAGCTGCAGGATCGGTCTCTCTGTCCGCCACTGCACAGGGCCCAGTCGTTGCCCCAGATCTCGATTTGAAGGGAACTTGGCGACTGGCGGACGAGCAGCTGCTGAAACTCTCGGCCCGGGCGAGCGCGATGTCGAATCCCGAAGATGGTGTGCTCGTCGATCTGGGGGCTAGGGTGCTAACGGATTCTGAGGGGACGAGAGAGCTCGATGCCCGGATTCTCGTGCCCGGCTGGGAGGATCTCGCTGACTCGAGAATCGAGTCTTTTGAACTCGAGATTGAACAGAACGATCTAACAAGCCTCGTAGACAAGCTAGGAATCGCCGCCGAGGCTCTGGGCGGATTCCGGCCTGCCGGAATGATCTCTCTGTCCGCCACCGCACAGGGCCCGGTGAAAGCTCCAGATCTCGAACTGAACGGGCTCTGGCAAATGGAGGAAGAGATCCTGATGAGGCTCTCGGCACGCGCGACTTCAATGTCGAACCTGGCCTTCGAGGTGGAACTACTACCCGAATCGCTGGGAGCTCGCAGGGCCGAAGGTGGGTGGAACTTCACCGGGTTCGAACGGATTCGGGAGGGGTCCCTCGAGGGTTCGTCGACTCACCTCGATCTTCCAGACCTGGAGGTGAGCCTTGCGAAACTCGAAGAGCTCCTGGAAGTACTGGTTCCGGATTTGGTCCATCGTCAGGAGATTCTGGCCCGACTTTCACCAGAGATCAGGGATCGGCTCCAGGGGAGTCTGCTGGCGGATCTCGAAGCGAGCGGTTCCCTGGACTCCCTTGCGCTGGCAGGGACAGCCATCTGGGTGCCCTCCGCGGAGGAGAGCCTCACCGTCGAAGTCTCCTACGAGGAGGGTGTACTGGACCTCAAGCGTCTCGCTGGCGGTCTTCGGGGGATCCTGCCTCGCGACGAGATTCTGCAGTTCGCCGCCGAAGGTCGCGCCCAGGTGGAGTTACCGATTCGCGACGCGACGATTGCCCTGCAACTCTTCAGCCCGAACGAGGAGATCCAGCGACTCGATATCAACGCGCGGCTAAACGGTGGAACGGTGGCACTGGACGTCAGCACGGCCAGTGTGCCGGGCAGTATCGAGGCCTCGGTTCCGTTGGCCGCGCTGATGGGCCTGTTTCCCGACTCGGAGGCTCTGACCCGCCTCCCGGTTCTTTTCGACTCCGGGTCGCTCGACCTGGAAATCAAAGGCTTGAGTCTAGGACGCACCTCCGAGATAGGACTCTTTCTCGCTGATATCGATCTACCCGATTTCGAGATCGAAGGCGTCCTCGATGCCCTGATCTCGTTGGAACCAGCAAATCCTCTGGCGGCAATCGGCACGCTCGAGGTGGCGGGATTGGATGTCCGGCATGGTGACAGCCATATACGCTCGGACTCCGACCTGCGAATCGATCTCTCTGAGGGTGAGGTCCTGCTGAAGCCGGCTCGCCTGCACTACGTGGGTCCGGGGACAGAGGCACCCTTGGACCTGAGGCTGACAGCCGAAGTCGATCCTGACTGGACTGTCGGGGGTGAGCTTGCGGCTCTGATTCAGGACATCGATCTCGAATTGAAGGGCACCGTGGACTCATCGGCTCTGACGCCCTTCTTGGCGGGAGGTGTAGCGACGGGACCGCTTTCTTTGGCTGTCACCGCGCAGGGGTCGATCGACGACCTCATTGCCGAGATTCACGTGAAGGGCCCGGAAGCGAGTGTCGTCCTGCCGGGCAAGTACCGTACTCGGATCAGTGAGCCAGAGCTGGAGATCATCTACGGACCCTCAGGCCTGGAGATCCGTGAGATCCGGATGCGGCTGAATCGTGGAGAGGTGACGGTTGCTGGCAGCCAAGGCGACGATCAGACCCTGAGGTTGACTGCCGAGTTCGCAGGCGTCCGGTATCGCCTCGATCACGGTCTGACGGTATCGGCTGATGGCAACCTCGATTTGACCTGGCCTCAGGACGGGCGCCGAAGACTGACCGGCAATATTGACGTCGAGCGCGGTTCCCTGCGGCGCAACATCCAGCTCGAAAGAGAGCTGATCCGAATGTTCAATGCCACCGATCTCTCGACCGGTGGCTCGGCCTTTCAAGAGGACACGGATCTGGATATCAACTTGGTCACCAGGGAGGGTGTGCGGGTCAAGAACAATCTGGCCGATCTACGAGCCGATTGGGAGCTGATACGGGTTCGTGGCACATTGGCCAACCCGACAATCGCAGGAACCATCGATATCGATCCGGGTGGATTGGTCTCTGCCTACGGACAGACCGTCCGCATCGATTCGGGTGCGTTGGTCTTTTCGGGAGTCTCTGGCGAACCACCGAGAATGGACTTCGAGACGACCACCTCGTCGGAGGATCCCCGTCTGCGGAGTCAATGGGACAGCGTCTGGAGCACGGCATCGGCAGACAAGGGTCCGGGAGGTGGCTTCTGGGATCGGTACAACCCACAGAGCGGTGCAAACGCCTTCCAGGCCGACGAATTTGCCACCGGTCTGACGAGCTACTTCCAGAACCGCTTTCTACAGTCCATTACCGGCGGCTCGCCGACCGTGGAGCTGAGCGTCCAACCGCTGCCCCTGATGGGGGAGACCGATACGACGGCGCGGATCACGATGTCGTATCACCTTACCCCTCAGATCTCGTATGTCCTCTCCCAGAACCCACGCGAGGCGGAAGGTCGTACGGACATCGTCAATCTGCAGAACTTCGCCATTGCGCCGAGCCTGCGGGCACAGATCTTCCGCAACGATCAGGCGAATCACGGGGTGACGCTCCAGCAGATGCTGGAGTTCGGTGGAGGTCGGTCCGCGGAGGATGGGTTGCCGCGGCTGCAAGCGATCGATCTCGAGGCGCCGAAGGGGAGCGTCGGCAAGCGACGGGTGAGGCGAGCAACAGGTCTGCGCAAAGGGCAGCCGGTGGCCGAAAGCGACGATTTCGACATCGAGATCGATATGTTGGATGCGATGGCTCGCAAGGGTTTTCCAGCAGCGGATGTGTTGGTCGAAGTGGAACCTGCGCCTCGAAACCGAGTGAGAGTCGGCATTGCCGTCGAGCCGGGACCGAGGGTCGACTTCGAATTCACAGGTGAACGCCCCCAGAAGAGAGCTCGGAAGGACATTATCGCCCTCTACCAGCCAACGGGTATGGAGGACTCACCGGCCCTGGAGACGATCAGGCGGGATACGGTTCGAGCTCTCAGGGCCCGTGGATTCCTCGATCCGCAGGTTCAAGTGACCACGGAACTCGAGGAGTCAGGAAATCTGACTGGCAATCGAGTCATTCGAGTCGACAGTCAGGGTGGCCGACTGGTGAATCCCCAGAATCTGGCGTTCCTGGGTGTCCCGGGAGATGTGGCGGCGGGTCTTGTGGGCTTGTTTGCGTCGAGGCTTTCTAGAGTCGAGTTGGCCGTGGGCGAGCCGGTGGCGGATCAGCTATTCCGTCAGTCCATGCGATCCGTCGGCTACTCGGAGGCCCAGATCTTGTCTCGGGAGATCTCTGAAGATGGACTCGTCCTCGAGGTGAAAGTCGATCCGGGGCCTCGGCGGCATCTGGCACAAGTGCGGATACTGGGTGTCGATGCGGAGCTGCAGGAGGCCCTTGACGAGACCAGGGAGCTACGGGCCGGAGACCCCGTCAGCGTGGGTCAGATCGCTCGTACCTCGTTCCTGATGGAGGACTACCTTCGGGAGTTGGGTTTCGCCAGCGCTGCCGTTCAGACACGAATCGAAGAGGCGGCCAGCGGCAAGACTGGGGAGTTCGATCTCTTCTACGAGGTCGAGGTGGGTCGTGAACACAGGATCGGTGAGCTTCAGACCGAGGGCTTGTCTGCGTCTTCACCGGCCTGGGTCAAGGAGGTGTCCCAACTCGAGCCGGGAGAGCTCCTCAGTCCGAGCAGCATCACCGAGGCCAGGCGCCGGTTGGCCCGCACCGGGATCTTCCAACGAATCGCCATCCGGCGTGAGGAGACCTCCAAGCAAGAAAGCGGATCGGTTCTCACCCCCATCACAATTGAGCTCGAGGAGCACGCCCGCTACCGAGTGACCTACGGTGTGCGAGCCGAGTCCACGCGCGAGGCTGGAGTTGTGGCCGACATCTCAGACCTGAACTTCCTGGGTCGTGGTCAGACCCTCGGGTTGCGGCTCATCTACGCCACCTTGGAACGCAACGCGCGGCTCTATTGGTCGATACCGCGGATTCGACAGACCAACAAGAACCTGGAGTTCTTTCTCGAGACCCGTCGTGAGGAGCAGCTACCTGTGACTAGCACGACAGAACCGGACGAGGAGATGGATGAGAACGGCGCGGACGAAGACAGTGTTGTTGCCGACACTCAGGAGGCCTGGGCTCAACTCACCTTTCCCTGGGGCAAGAGGAGTATTCATCGGCTCTACACGGTCTACAAGAGGAGCGTCACAGAGACCACGACCGATTCCGGGGTTAGGGAGAAGACGGTCGTCAGCCCCTACTCCGGCTGGCAGGTGTCGTTTGACACAGGGGAAAGGAGCTTCTTCGAGACCTCGACAGATCGAGTAACGGTCTTTCTGGGGTCCGATCTTTCCTTTGCCAGCGAGAATCTGGGCAGTGACTACACGGGATACGGCTGGTTTGGCCAAGTGAAACCCCAGATTCCGCTGGTCAAGATGGGCGATAGCGCGCTGGTCTGGGTGCACAACTACCGGACTGGTCTGAGAGAGGCGAGAGACGACGAGGAGCTACCCTTCTTCGATCGGCTCTTCGCTGGTGGTGAATTCTCGGTTCGTGGTTATCCCACCAACAGTCTGGGTCCCATCAGCGAGGACGGCATTCCCCTGGGCGGAGAGGCCATGTTCGTCACCAACCAGGAGCTGCGATTCCCGATCTGGAGCATCATCAATGGTGTGGCCTTCTTCGATGCAGGGAACGTCTGGGCCACCCGCCAAGATGTGGGCTCGATGCTCTTCAAATCGGTGGGTGCGGGTCTTCGCGCCGACTCGCCGATCGGGCCACTGCGTCTCGACCTCGCCTTCCCTTTGGACCGGCGAGATGGAGATCCCGAGTACAAGATCTATGTCGGCCTCGGACAGACGTTCTGAGCCTAGTGCCCGCGAGTCTCTGCTCACCATCTGCTCACCCACTCAGCCAGACTCGCCTGTTTGAGAGGAACTCAGCGGGACAAGCGAATCCGAGAGACTGCCGTTTTCGTCTGACTCCTCCCACCTCGAGCCAACTCCCTGTGCCTCACCGCACGAGCTGTAACACGAAATGGCATTCAAGAGGTCAGGGGTTCGACCTGTCGCTCCTCAGAATGGATCCGCCCGGGGATTCAACGCCTTGCGGCACAAGTATTCCGACCTGGCGGCTGGCTATTGCGCCCGACAACGGATTCCGTCAACCTGCGCGGCCATGCCCAGACTTCTCTTCCTGCTCATCACTCTCCTTGTCCGAGGGCTTCGAGTGGCTCTTCGGGCGCAGTCCGATGTTGTTCTCGAGAACGTCGCCTTGAAACAGCAGGTCGAGGCGCTGAAGCAGAAGCGACCTCGCCCGCAGCTCGATGACGCCGACCGCGCATTCTGGGTGGCGATGAGGAGAGCGTGGAGCGGCTGGGCCGAACGCCTAGTCATCGTGAAGCCGGAGACCGTTGTGAAGTGGCATCGCGAGCGTTTTCGACGCTACTGGACTGAGCTCTCCCGACACCAGCGGGGCCCAGGGCGGCCGAGAGTGGACAGGAGGATCAGCGAGTTGATCCACAGAATGGCTCTCGAGAACGATTGGGGAGCTCCGCGAATTCACGGTGAACTGGAGAAGCTCGGCTTCACCGTCTCCGAGGCGACCGTCTCCCGGTACATGCCACAACGCCCTGCGAATCCCGATGTCGTCCAACGCTGGCTGGCGTTCCTGCGCAACAACAAGGAGCACATCGCAGCCATGGACTTCTTTACGGTCCCGACCGCCTCGATGCGCGTCCTGTACTGCTGGTTCGTCATCCACCATGAGCATCGACGAATCCTTCACTTCAACGCCACCTTCAACCCCACCGCCGCCTGGGTCATCCAGCAGCTGCGGGAAGCCTTCCCCTTCGAAACTGCGCCGAGGCATCTCATCTTCGACCGCGACTCGATCTTCAGCAAGGCCGTGGTTGGGTTCGTCAAGTCGATGGGCACGGAGCCGCGCCGGATCTCCTATCGCAGCCCTTGGCAGAATCCTGTGGCTGAACGGTGGATCGGCGGATGCCGCCGTGAGCTCCTCGATCACGTTGTCCTATTCAACGAGCGCCACGCCGTGCGGCTGGCACGGGCCTACATCGACTATTTCCATGACGACCGGACGCATCTCGGCCTCCGCAAGGACACTCCGTCTGGCCGGCCCGTGACACCACAGCCCTCGCCGACTGCCAAGGTCGTGGCGATGCCTCGTGTCGGAGGACTCCACCACCGGTACGAGTGGCGCGAAGCCGCCTGAACGCGCGGATCTCGGCTCGGATTCTCCTACGCGGGCTGCCTCGAGGAAGGAGGGCCCTTCCTTGGCCAGCGCCAGCGCGGCTGCACCGCACGAGAGGATCGCTCACCACCTCAAAACGTTGGCGAACGTATTCGCGCCGGAGATGCGGCCGACCTCCGCTCAAGAACAAGCCTCCAGCGATGACCCAATCGGCAGCCGAGTATTGAGGAGGCACAGGGAAAGGTAAGAGGGGAAGGGAATTGGTGGAGCCGAGTCCGACTTCCGGATCTGACTCCGGAAACGAGTTGACAAAACCTAATCACATAGTACAATTTGGCAAGGTATTGTCAACTAAGAACTCGTGAGCTTGGGATCATGGCCACAACCAAGGTAGAGCAGGTCGTCGAGTTCGTCCGGCAACGAGGGGTTGTCCGATCGCGTGACATCGAGCGGATTGGCGTCTCACGAGAGTATCTGCGAAGACTGACAATGAACGGCGTTGTGGTGCGCGTTGGCCGCGGGCTGTACACGCTGCCCAACGCCGAGCCCAGCGCACACCGCTCGCTGGTGGAAGCCGCACGCCTCGTCCCCCACGGCGTGGTCTGTCTGCTTTCAGCCCTGCAGTTCCATCAACTAACGACGCAGCTCCCACGTGAGGTTTGGCTGGCAGTGGATCGACGAGCTTGGAAACCCGTTTCTGGCGGCCCGCCGCTGCGAGTTGTGAAGTTCTCGGGAGACGCTCTCACGGAGGGTGTCGAACAGCATCGGATCGAGGGAACTGCCGTCCGGATCTACTGCCCTGCCAAGACCGTCGCGGACTGCTTTAAGTACCGGAACAAGATCGGCCTGGACGTGGCCCTCGAAGCGGTTCGCGACTGCTGGCGGGAGCGTAAGTGCTCGATGGATGACCTCTGGCACTACGCCAAGGTCTGCCGCGTCGCCAACGTCATGCGCCCCTATCTGGAGTCGCTGACATGAGCGGACGCCGCGTGAAGAACCTCTCGGCATCCATCCGCCAGAGGCTGCTCAACCTCGCTCGCGCCAGAGACGAGGACTTCCAGCTCACGCTGACCAGATTCGGCCTCGAACGCCTCCTCTACCGGCTGAGCCGTTCTCGCCACGCCGACCGATTCCTCCTTAAGGGAGCGATGCTGTTCTCGGTGTGGAGTGAAGAGGTCTACCGCCCATCCCGTGACCTTGACCTCGCAGGTAGTGGCGACAGCAACCCCGATCACATTAGAGAACTGTTCGACGACGTGTGCCGGATCGACGTAGAGCCCGACGGACTCGAGTTCCCACCCGAGAGTATCCGCGTGCACAAGATACGGGAACCCAGCGAGTACATGGGTGTCAGAGTACGCCTCGAGGGCCGGATGCACACCACCCGTATTCCCCTCCAGGTCGATATCGGGTTCGGAGATGCCGTGACTCCCGAGCCCACAGAGATCACATTTCCGACTCTCCTCGATCTTCCGGCTCCGAGGCTCCGTGCCTACCCTCCCGAGACTGTTGTGGCCGAGAAGTTCCAGGCGATGGTCGTTCTGGGCATCGCGAATACTCGAATGAAGGACTTTTACGATCTTTGGATGCTCGCGAAGGAGTTCGATTTCGATCGTGCACAGTTGGCTAGTGCGATCGCCGCGACTTTCGAGCGGCGCAAGACGCCCCTCCCCGATGGCCTACCGATCGCTTTCCAGCAGGAGTTCTGGAGCAGCAAGGACTCCGAGTGGAGTGCCTTTCTCAAGAATAGCGGCCTTGGCGAAGGGATTCAGCTCAAGGAGGTAGTTCAGCGCTTGGCCGAGTTCATCGAGCCGGCCCTCGATGAAGCGCGGCAGCGCGGCAGGGTTCCAGAGTGAGTTTGAGGAGCGCCATCCAGACGGCGTCAGGCGTAATCTCCAACTGCTGTCGACTACGGGCGTCTGTCGTAGTTCATTGTTACCAAAATTGTTACCTCTCGCCCCTAACGACGCCCCGACCGACCTTGCCTCAGACTCCGCAAGTCTCGTAAGTGTCTTAAATTGAGAGGTTTATGATGGTGCCGGAGGCGGGATTCGAACCCGCATCTCCTTGCGGAGGAAGGATTTTAAGTCCTTTGAAAACTCGCAAACCACAACAGACGACAGCACGCAACCACAACAAAACAAGCGACTTACGCCGACAGGCGTAAATGTCGTCTGCTGCCGATTACGGCCTTCAGTTGTACTTCATTGTTACCAAAATTGTTACCTCTCTGTTGTCAGGTGCTGTCCTTGATGGCTGCCCATGAGCCCTCGCAGAGGACCTCTTCTCTGTCGAGTCCGTAGACGCCCTGTCGGCCGGTGCTCTCGGCTTCATGCCGCGGATCCTGGTCCTCACCACCCTCCCCCATCGCCGGCCTGAGAGCCATCGGTTCGAGCGGGTCAATGGTCGTCATTCGCCTTCGACTGAGCGCGCCTCGGACGCATTGGTCTACCCTACGGCTCCTATCCCCGTCTTCTGCTCTCCTGGCTGACGACTGAAGCGGTCCGGACCAAGAACCCGAGGATCCATCTCGGCGCAACGCCCAACGACCTGGCTCGCAAGCTGGGACTGTCGACCATCAGCGGACCGCGAGGCACCGCGCAGCGGCTTCATGAGCAGCTTCGCCGACTCCTATCAATGCGGCTTAGTTGGCAGACCTCCGTAGGCCTCGCTCCAACGATCCTCTGGATCCGCCTTCGTGACTGCGGGTGGTCCTGCGTGGCTGAAGCCATTCGCGAAAGCTGTTCCCGACGACCACCAAGCTGGCGTTCGCAGATCGTATTGACCCATGAGCTTCTTCGAAGAGATCACGCGCTCCGCGGTCCCCGTCGATCTCCGAGCGATTCAGTCAGCTTCAAAGATCGCCCCTCGCTATCGACCTTTACGTCTGGCTCACCTACAGGATGAGCTATCTGCGAAAACCGACTGTGGTTCCGTGGAAGAGCCTAGAGGCGCAGTTCGGATCCGCCTATGCCCGCCTGCGGGACTTCCGAAGCAATGCTGTCACTCAACTCGAGGGAGTCATTCGAGTCTATCCGGCTGTCCGAGTCAGCCAGACTGAAACCGGACTGCACCTCCGCCCTTCACCGCCCCACGTCCAGCGCTCGAGACAATCCGCTCACAGAGTTGCTTCCACAGCTCTGCGGCCAGGCCGGATCCCACCGACATCGGCCTTGGTCGATTCCACTCCGGGTTAGAATTGGCCAGGAGAGGTCCTCATCATGATCCCGTCGATCGAAGCAAAGCGCGATGCACTGGCTGACCTCTGCCTCCAATACCAGGTCAGGAGCCTCGAAGTCTTTGGCTCGGCAGCGACTGGGAAGCTACGCGACGATAGCGATCTGGACTTTCTCGTGGACTTCCGACCCACTGAATCGATGAGCCTCGCCGATCAGTACTTCGGTCTGCTCGAGGCACTCGAAGAGCTCTTCGGTCGCAAAGTGGATCTTCTGACGCGGCGTAGCCTTCGCAACCCGTATTTCGTCGACTCCGTCGAGAAGACGCGGCAACTCCTCTATGCAGCCTGATTCGCCCAAGTACCTGGAAGACATTCGAGACGCGGCGGCGAGATACCTCGTATCGTCGCTTTCCGGAACATCCTGGCGCACGGATACGACACGATCGACCACGAGATCGTTTGGCACCTCATTCGACAGGACTTGCCGGACCTACTCCTGACGGTCGAGAATCTCTTGACGGGCACTGCGGGTCAGTGACGGCCTCACAGAGTCTTCGAATCGAGATTCTCATCTGCTGGCTGAATTGCCGAGGCATCCCTGCCCAGGGCCGACAAGGGCTCGAAGCTCGCAGATCGACCGCATCAGAAAGGGGTGAAGCGCCCTCATGCTGTAGATCGGTAGGGGTCAGCGCGATCAACTATCCTGGAAACTCTCGTAGAGCTAGGGCACGGTCATAGACCAACCCGAGGTGTCGCCCGATTCGAAGCTATTCGCAAATAGGGGTATCGCGTAGTCCCAGTTTCTGGTTGAGTTCAACTCGACGATCAGTTCCCCGCCAGGATCCTGGAACACTACTGAGAAGTGGCGCGCTTGATCAGGATCGCCGGGATCAAACGAATAGTCAACGGCCTTTCCACCACAGGCACCCAAGGTCTCGAATGGTAAGACTGCCATCGTTACTTTGATCTCGTGGGTGTTCGAACAATTACCCACATTCACGAGATCGACTGTGTAGTCATCCGAGGTGTTAGCTATCCGATCAACCCCGGTCCGTGCCATTTTGAGCATGTTCACATCGTCAGCTCCGAGGGCGAAGAAGAGTGATCACTCGCCGATGGCAGAGTACATGACCGCTTGAGACTCGTTGCGATGCGGAGGCGGATTGGAGTCGCAAAAGGACGGACTATAGACGCACATGTTGGCGCTCGCACCCCAAGTATCGCCCGCCGGAAGGCGAGCGCGTGCGGTTGTGTAGGTGGTAATGTCGATTACCGTCGAGTCGACAATAAATGGATCATTGTCGCTGCTTCGAAACCACGAGACCGATTCCGCGGGCCCTAGTATTCCGGCATGGTAGTCATCGGCTGAACCTCTAATATCGTCAAGGCCGTCGTCTATTGCGCCGACCACTCTAGCTGCCTTTACGGATCTAGTGAAGCTTGACGGCACGTATGCCGTTCCTGTGCTGTCAAGCGCGACTCGATCGACATGTTCAAGCGCGAGGGCACAGTGACCTAGCTCATGCAGCACTACCGTAAATGCAAAGGGTTTTCCTGACGCCGCCGGGCCGTGCTCCCACGTGCCACAGTCTCGGCAGTTGTCGATCATTGGAGCCAACCCCTCCCATTTGTCTATCGCGGCATCGACTATCGGCACCAGATCTGGGTGGGTGGCGTCTACGCAGATTCGAACCGGCAGACTCGTCTGTATTCCAGTGTACGAGATTGGGTGGGTGATTCCGTTAGGAGTGATCTCGCAGTCGGGCGCACAACTCGGGTGCTGCACAGCTGGGACGCCGGGGAAGCACCCTACCGTGGGGTCACTCTCTAGACCGCCTTTGCAGTCTACGACGTCGAGATAGGAGCCTGCGATAGCAGGGTCAATCGTGACCGCCAGCAACGTCGCAGCGACAGCATAGTGCAGTGCTTTGGTCATTCGCTGTTTCTACTTTGCCCGTCGCCAAGGGCCTCAGCTACGGGCACTGGGAAGTAGGCTTCAAGTGCGGAATAAACCGTGAGCAAAGCCTGGAATTCTGGGACCTCTGGGAATCTCCTTGCCTGGAACGTTGGTGCGGGAATACTCACTTCAGCGGAGAAGGGCTCCAGTAGTCCAGCGTTGGAGTCGCAAGCGGCAAACTGAACGCGCAATACCATGTTCGAGGCGTCTTCAACGTTCGCGAGCCTCCGGCCTTCCAGTGATTCCTGAAGGTTCTCGGGCGTCGCAGCGGCGAGACGGCCACGGACAATCGTCTCGACAATCAGATCCAGGTCATCCTGAGCGAGCTCCACTTCGTCTACCCGGATGGGCTTCACGCGCTTCGTCTGAGGCACGATTTCCCGAACAAGGCGACCGTCTCCGAACAGGCGATATTGAGCCGCGTAGAAGCTTGACCCCCCGTACCCACCAAGGTAAAGCACCTCCACCTCGGGGCTCGGGCTGAGCTGGCACCTCACTATCTCGGTGTCAAGGGAGCCCGTGGAGGCTTCGTCAGGGATGAACGGCTGCTGCCCGCCGCTCTGGTTGCCAAGAATCAGCGTCCCAAGTACACAGAAACCCAAGACGCCGATGAGGACTCGAAACTGCACAGGTCTCATGCTGCTCCCTCCAGTAGCTCGCCGCCACGCACAAGGAATCTCTCGGGCTTTCGCCTCTGCCCCGCTGGAAAGGTCGACAATTCTGCCTTGCGGTTTCTCAATCAACGATACATCCGCGCCTTTCTACATGCACCACCCCAGCGGGTAGGTAGCACCCTAATGCAAGGCACCCGGCCCGATCCGCACAAGCCGAGCGCCGCCCTCCTTTCTGAAGGGGTCAGGTCGCGCCCGTTAACCCTCCAGAGACCTCCTCCCCCCTCTGGGACCAGATGTAGCGGGTCTAGCGCGGGCTTCGAATAGTCGGCGAAACGTACCCGCTATTTCGGGCGCTGCAACCGATTGGCATCGACCGCCTCAACCATAAGAGCAGCATAACAGTTGACGTTTTGTCTGATTGCGGGTAAATTTCCTACCCGGAAGTCTGCAAAGTGATAACCACTCCCACAAACCGACCTGGGAACCGAGCCCTAATGCATTCCTTCGACTTCGACGTCTTCCTCGCCGACCATCCCGTCTTCTCTCTGGAACAACTGGCCGCCGTCCGCGGAGACGAGAGAAACCAGGGTTCCGCGCGCAATCAGCTCAAGCACCACCTGGCCACAGGGCGGATCAAGGCCGTTGCGCGGGGCGTCTATGCGTTGGTTCCACCGGGGCTCGACGCTCAGAATATCTACCCGATGCCTTCCTGGTGGCTCAGGCAGCTCGTCCGAATGGGATCTTCGCCTACCATAGCGCCCTCGAGCTCCTGGGTGCGGCTCACTCCGTGTGGCACGAATGCACTCTCCACTGCGACCGGCGCCGAGAGCCCATAGAAGTCGGCCCCACCCGAATACTCTTCCTGGCCACTCCGAAGCCGTTGGCGCGTGGAGAACTCCAGATGATCGGAACTCGATCGGTCGCCAATCAGGTACAGCACCTCGTCACGACTGGCCCGGAGCGCACTCTCGTCGAGGGATTCAGACGGCCGCATCGCGTCGGAGGACTGGAGGAGCTCCTCGAATCAATAATCGGTTTCTCCATAATGGACTTTGACAGCCTTCGCCAGGTCCTTGAGGCTTACGACGAGCGGACGCTCTGGGCAGCCGTGGGCTGGCTAACCGAGCGCAACCGGGAACAGTGGTCGACCCCTCAGCCATTCCTCGACATGTGCCACAAGTGGGGCTTGAGGCAAAACCAGTACCTCGTTCGCGGGCTTCGCGGAGGCCGGCTCGTCTCAGGCTGGAAGCTGATCGTGCCGGAGACACTGCTGACTGCCGCCGATGACCATGCTGCCAACCGCTAGAGCGCTCCTGCGGCTGGCGGAGAGGACAGGCTACCGGGTCGACACCCTCGAAAAGGTCATCCGCCTGGCCGAGTTGCTGTCAGAGATCGACCGGCATCCCTTGCTTGGGGATTGCCTCGTCCTCAAGGGAGGCACAGCGCTCAACCTCTGTTTCGGCGCACCCCATCGCCTGTCGGTCGATCTGGACTTCAACTTCATTGGTGCAGCCGATCGCCAGCAGATGCTGGAGAACCGTCCGCTTGTAGAGCAGGCGGTTGAGGCGATCGGGCGCAGCCAAGGCTATGCGGTGCAACGGTCGGCTGAGTCGCATGCGAGTCGAAAGCACTACCTGTCGTATCGGAGGCTCAGCGACGCTTTGGCTGACCGACTGGAGGTGGATGTCAACTACCTCCACCGGGTCTGCCTACTGCCGGCCCAACGCGGACGTATCTGGCGTGGCGGCGACGAACCAGGCCCTCAGGTCGCTCTTCTGTCCTGGCCGGAGATCGCCGCCGGCAAACTGGTTGCACTGCTCGACCGAGCCGCCACTCGAGACGCTTGGGACGTCGCGCGTCTGCCGAGCTTGTCATCCGAGGCTTGGCCACCGGCGTACATGCAATCCGTCTTCATCGCCCTTGCGGGCACCCTTCCGAGACCGCTTTACGAATACGACCAGAAGAGGCTCGACAGGATTCGCGATGAGGACGTGACTCGACTCCTCCACCCAATGCTTCTCCCCAATGATCGCCCCGGGGCTAACGAGCTCCGAGAGGCCTCTTGGGCGGTCCTCGAGCCTCTGCTGAGCCTCACCGAGCCAGAAAGGGAGTTCTGCGAGCGACTGCAGACGGGCGAGCTCAAGCCGGAACTGATCTTCCCAGCCAACTCAGATCTAGCCGACAGGGTACGCCATCATCCGGCACTTCGCTGGAAGGCGAGGAATGCCCGCGAGCATTCAGAGGAGCGCGATCAGAACCGCCGTTGATCGCCGATGCTTCCCCACAAGGGTGAAGTGGGCGCATGAGTAGGAGGGTAAACTGCCGCCTCGGCCGAGACCCAAATTGGGACTGCGGGGAGGAGAGCGGCAGGTCAACAGACTGATGACAAGACCAGTAGTCATGAGCAAGACAAACACAATCAGCGTGATGAGGGGACAGCTCGCCACCCAACGCTAGACCAGGCTCACCAGACTCACCCTGACGATGACCACGACTGTCAGGGGCAACAGCCCCACCAGGACCAGCACCACCATCAGGATGATCAGCGTGACCATCACGACCATGAGGCCGGTGGCCACCATCAGGATGACGTGAGTCCGAATACTGGCGACCGGATCACACGTGTAACGCCTGGCCCTTCGCAAGACTCACTTACATGGCCGCTCGGATCGCGGAGGTTCCGATTTCGATAGCTTGCGCTTGTCCAGTGCAGCTCTCGATCGGAG